>NZ_CP108070.1:0-9000000 GCF_036178845.1 Streptomyces sp. NBC_00271
ACCACATCGCTGCGCGATGTGCAAGCGAAGGCACCCGCTTCGCGGTGCCGGCGGTTCGCTTCGCTCACCGCGCCCGGCTTCGCCGGGTAACTCCCTCCGCTTCGCTTCGGGAGTTGAGGGAGGCCGCCGCTTCGCGGCCGGTGGCCGCGCCGCGCGCTGCCCGGGGTTGACGGTGTGTCAGGTGCGGCTATTTGCGTTTTTAGCAAGGGAGTTGGGGAGTGCTTCGCACTCCTGGGGCGGGTCCGCTGCGCTCCCCGCCCTGACGGCCCTTCAGGCTGCGCCTTACGGGCCGTTAGCCCGCTGCCGCGGGCTGGGCTGGCTGCCGGGGTGGTGGGTCGCTCGTTCGTGTTCTGGTTTCCGTGTAACGCATCGTCGATTTGATGCAGCATGTAGAGTTGGTGGAAACAGGAGACACACTCTGGCAGCGAGGGAGCCGGGTTCATGTCGGTCTACGAATATCTTCCGGCTGAAATAGCCCGGCTCGGTGTGACGAGAAAGGCCGCCGGGCTCGTCCTCGGCCAGGTACACGCGCATGCACGGCACTCCCGGGAGCGCGAGGAACGTGCACGCCAAGGACCAGCAGAGATCCTCAACTTGAGTGAGCTGATGATCGCCATGTGGGAGTGCGCTGAATGGGAGCGGATCGCCTACGTGATGACGGAGCAGCAGATGCCTGTCTACGTACCGGGGCAGGATCCGCGTGTAGGCCGTCGTGAGGAGCAGCGGATGCAGCGTGTAGCCCTTGACGTAGCCGCTGCAGAGCGGCACGGCGGGGCACCGGCCGAGATGCTGCGTCATCGGGTCTACCGGATCGTCGCCCAGCGGGCCGGCCCTCCGGGCGGAGGCGAACCACGGCTCACCGTCCACATGATGGCCTCCTCCCTCAGTGAAGCCGCCCACCGGGCCTGGACCGTCTACGGGCGGCCAGGCGGTCTCTATCAGCAGGGCGCATACCGGATTGCCTCGGTCGAGCAGGTCCTTCCCCAACCCGGAGAATTGCTGTGATCCAGCTTCGAGAACACCAGATGGACGCGAATACGCGTATCCACAAATGGGTGGGATTCCCTGCAAGATCACCTGTGCCCTCGCTGGGAGCGCGCGCCACAGTCGTGTCCGCCACCGGCTCCGGGAAGACGATCACGGCCGCTACGGCCGCGCTGGAATGCTTCCGGGGCGGGCGGGTCCTCGTCATGGTCCCCACCCTGGATCTTCTGGTGCAGACCGCGCAGGCGTGGCGCCGGGTCGGCCACAACTCCCCCATGGTCGCCGTGTGCTCGCTGGAGAAGGACGACGTCCTGGAGCAGCTCGGGGTCCGTACGACCACGAACGCGATCCAGCTCGCCCTGTGGGCCGGGCAGGGGCCCGTGGTCGTGTTCGCCACGTACGCCTCCCTCGTGGACCGCGAGGACATCGACGCACCGATGGGCCAGCGGAAGGTCCGCGGGCCGCTGGAGGCCGCCCTGGCGGGCGGGGAACGGTTGTACGGACAGTCGATGGACGGCTTCGACCTCGCCATCCTGGACGAAGCCCACGGACTCGCCGGGGACACCGCCCGGCCCTGGGCAGCCATCCACGACAACACCCGCATCCCCGCCAACTTCCGGCTCTACCTCACCGCCACACCGCGCATCCTCGCCTCCCCCCGCCCGCAGAAAGGCGCGGACGGCCAGGAACTGGAGATCGCCTCCATGACCAGCGACCCGGACGGGACGTACGGCGAGTGGATCTACGAGCTCGGGCTGTCCGAGGCGATCGAGCGGAACATCCTCGCAGGGTTCGAGATCGACGTGCTGGAGATCCGCGACCCCTCCCCCGTCCTCGGGCTGTCGGAGGAAGCGCTGCGGGGCCGGCGGCTCGCGCTGCTGCAAACCGCCCTCCTCGAGCACGCCGCGCGCCACAACCTGCGTACGGTCATGACGTTCCACCAGCGGGTCGAGGAAGCCGCCGCGTTCGCGGAGAAGATGCCGCAGACGGCCGCGGAGCTGTACGTGACCGAGGCATCCGACGAGGCCCTGGCCGACGCGGACGCGCTGCCGAAGTCGTCGATCGACGCGGAGCTCTACGAGCTCGAGGCCGGCCGCCACGTACCCCCGGACCGCGTGTGGTCGGCGTGGCTGTGCGGCGACCACCTCGTCGCCGAACGGCGCAAAGTCCTCCGGCAGTTCGCCAACGGCATCGACGCGGCGGGCCGACGGGTACACCGCGCCTTCCTCGCCTCGGTGCGGGTCCTGGGCGAGGGCGTGGACATCGTCGGAGAGCGGGGAGTCGAAGCCATCTGCTTCGCCGACACCCGCGGCTCCCAGGTCGAGATCGTGCAGAACATCGGCCGCGCCCTCCGCCCGAACCCGGACGGCACGACCAAGGTCGCGCGCATCATCGTGCCCGTCTTCCTGGAGCCCAACGAGGACCCGGCCGACATGGTCGCCTCCGCCTCGTTCCGCCCCCTCGTAGCCGTACTCCAAGGCCTGCGCTCACACTCGGAACGACTCGTCGAGCAGCTCGCCTCGCGGGCACTGTCGAGGCAGCCGCAGACCAAGCTGCACCACCTCGTCCGCGACCAGGACGGACAGATCACCGGCGCCGACGGGACGCGTGGCGAGGACCAGGAGCAGGACGACACACAGGGCGCGGTCGAATCCGCGCTGCTGCACTTCTCCACCCCCCGCGACGCCGCCACCATCGCCGCCTTCCTGCGCACAAGGGTGTACCGGCCCGAATCACTGGTCTGGCTCGAGGGCTACCAAGCCCTGCTCCGCTGGCGGAAGAAACACCACATCACCGGCCTGCACGCCGTGCCCTACGACACCGAGACCGAAGTCGGCGTCACCCAGGCGTTCCCCCTCGGCCGGTGGGTCCACCAGCAACGAAAAGCCCTGCGCGCGGGCGAACTCGACGACCACCGCAAGGAGCTCCTCGACGCCGAAGAAGCCGGGATGGTGTGGGAACCCGGCGACGAAGCCTGGGAAAACAAGCTCGCCGCCCTGCGCTCGTACCGGCGCGCCCACGGCCACCTCGCCCCACGGCAGGACGCCGTATGGGGCGAAAGCGACACCGAAGGCCTCGTACCCATCGGCCAGCACCTCGCCAACCTCCGCCGCAAAGGCGGCCCCGGGAAGGACCCCGAACGAGCCGCGGCACGGGCCGCGCAGCTGACCGCCATCGACCCCGACTGGGACTGCCCGTGGCCCCTCGACTGGCAACGCCACTACCGCGTCCTCGCCGACCTCGCAGACACCGAGGCCGGCGGCATCCTCCCCGACATCCAGCCCGGCGTGACCTTCGAAGGCGACGACCTCGGCAAATGGCTCGCACGGCAACGGGAAGCGAGCACCTGGGCGCAGCTGTCCACCGAGCAGCAGGAGAGGCTGACCGCGCTGGGCGTACAACCCCTTGAAGCCCCGTCCCCCGCCCCGGCGGCCCCGCGGTCGACGAAGGGCCCGAGCAAGGCACAACAGGCGTTCCAGCGGGGCCTGACAGCCCTCGCACAATGGGTCGAACGGGAAGGCGCGGACCGGCCCACGCCGCGCGGACACGCTGAGGAGATCGCGGTCGACGGCGAACCGGAGCCCGTAACAGTCCGGCTGGGCGTGTGGATCTCGAACACCAAAACGAGACGCGACAAACTCACCCAGGAACAGCGCGACGCACTCCGGGAGCTCGGCATCGAATGGGCTTGAGACCGCCGCGTGGGGCGGTCGCACACCGGGTCGCGGTGCACGGCGACGTACAGGCCCCAGTCGGCGTCACCGGCCATGAGCCATTCCCCGGCCCACGGAACATCGGTGGTCTCAAGCACGCGACCGGTGAGCGGGCCGCCCAGGAGTCGGACGATCACAGCAGTACCTCCATCCCTGCGGGACTCCCCCGCCTCACCCCTTAGATGAGGACTCAGCCCAAGCGGGACGGCGTCGGGATCGTCGGCGGATCCTCCGCTACGCGGGGTTGGCACCACCTGAGCGGGACCAGAACCTGCGCTGCCGGGGGGAGCTCGCCGTGCTCTGTGCCGTGCTTGGCTTGCTTGTCCGGCCGGAGTGGGGACGTCCGAGCGCGGACGTCCGCACTGCCGACCAGTCTTGAGCGCGCCACCAGTCGAAGAGCTGGCCGGTGGTGAGCACCGGAGAGTTGAGGGCGTCGACGAACTCTTTGCGCTGGTACGCCTCGGGTGGGCGCTGGGCTGGGTCGAGCCGGTGCTGATGGTTGACGATCAAGGCGGCGCAGGTGACCGGCTGGTTGGGGCGTAGCTGTGGCCAGGTTTCCAGGTGCCGTTGAAGGTGGGAGACCAGTTTCTCTGGTGCTGCGCCGGATGTGGATTTCACCTCGATCAAGCACGCGTCGCCGTCCAGCACGGCGAGCAGGTCGGCCAACTTGGTGGTGCACAGTTCCGCATCCAGGTCGGTGACGGTGAATCCGGCGGCGCGCAGCACGACGTCGACCGCGTCGGCAAGTTCGCCGCCGCTGCCGTACAGGAGTCCGGACCGTACGGGTTCGGCTTCCTGCCGCGTCCGTGCGAGGTCGGTCTGGAAGCGGGCCTTGTCGTCGATGTAGCGCCGCTCCAGGTCCTCGAGGGCGACGCGGGCTTGCGTCTCTGCGGGTGTCTCCAGGTCGGCGTCTATGCTGTGCGGGGAGCGGACTCGGCGCAGGGCGGCAGGGACGTGCGCGGGCAGGGCCCGCTGGACGATCCAGTCGATCACGGTGTTCCAGTCGACCGCGTCAGGGATCAGGTACCAGATCTGCTGGCCGTCACTCCGCGTCGGGCATCATGGGCGCGGAAGCCGCCACAGCTCGGTCCGCGCACGGGCCTGGTCCGCGGGGATCTCACGGACCAGGTGGTAGAGGTTCTCGAAGTACTCCTGCCAGCGGTTCGGATCCGGCATGGCGTTCCTGGCCCGCTTGGCCCGCTCTGCTTCCACCAGCGGCCGCATCCCTTCCCACACCGAGACCACCGACCCGCCCAGATATCCGGAGACAGGCTCGATGTCCACCACACCATGCGCGACCAGAGCACCCAAGTTGTCGTAGAACCAGGCCAGCTCGCGCACCAACTCCCGCTGGGCTTCCGGTACCCCGTCCAGACCTGCCGACAGATCACAGCCCGGCAGCCGCTCATGCACGAACTGCCGCGCACCCGCCAGACGGGCGCTGCGATGCTCACGGAAGAGATCCACCAGCACCGGCAGGGTGTTGGCATGCTGCGCCAACCTCAACTGCCGCAGCGACGCCCACCCGGACACCCCCAGCGCCACCACCGACACCACCAACGCCGCAACACCCACCACGCCCCCCAAGCACGGACCGTCACACTTCTCGCCTTCGCCCAGCAGGGTCTCAGGCCTGCTGCCAACGGGATACCTGAAGTCGAGCTGGGACTGTAAATCGTTCGGTGTCCCACTCAGTAGGAGGAGAGCAGGTGCAGAAGATGCGAATCAGAGCCGACAGCCCTGGAGTGGTGCTGAGTTGTCTGAATTGAATGGGACGGACGTGGCGGTTGGGGTCTTCGTTCTAGGATGGCGTGAGGGGCGCCGGGCGGCATACCGCAGTCATTTGCTGGCGGGCTACCTGCGGTGGCGTGTACGTCAGGAAAGTGAGCAGGCGCGTTGTACCTCAACAGCTTCTCCGTCAGCGGGTTCCGTTCGCTGACCGATGTCCGTGAGATCCCGGTCCGCAAACCGACGATCTTGGCCGGTCACAACGACGGCGGCAAGAGCGCTGTGCTCGACTCGCTGCACTTTCTCACCGGATCGCAGAAGCTCAAGGAAGACGACCGTACGTTCGTGGCGCAGCCCGGCGGACAGGAGCTGGCGGCTGGCTCTCCCCCTCAGCGGTGCGAAGAGACCGTGGTGGTCGGGGAGTTTCAGCTCGACGAGTGGGAGCAGGCGGAGCTTGAGTTGCCCGCACTGGTACGGATTCGCCGCCGGGCCGGTCAAGACCGTGTAGGGCACCTTGAGTACTGGAGCTCGTTTCCGGATGACGAGCGACTGCGTGATTTGTCGTCGCTTCTGGTCCCGGCGCTGAAGGCATTGGTCAAGGAGTACGGGCTCGACTCGGCGAGCGGCAAGAAGGAAGACCTGCAGAAGGCACTGCGCGCCTACGCGCGCGAGCACTCCAGCGGCGAGACATGGCTCCCCGCGCCCTCGTTGCTGGATAAGCGGATGCCACGACTGTTGCCCTTTGACGGCAAGACCGCTCACCCTGATGCGGAGATCAAAAGTGCCCTGAGCGGCCGGTTCAAGCAGTACATGGAGGATCCGCAGCTCAGGGGCAAGCTGAGTGAGCTGGAAGACGAGGTCAAGGATCGTCTTCGGACCGAAGCCAAGTCCCTCTGTGATCACATTCAGCTGCGCTGCCCGGACCTGGCTGACGTATACGTGGATCCGGACGTCTCCTTCGAGCATGGCTTTCGCGGCGCCCCGCTGCGGGTGGCCCGTGCTGCCGGGGAGTCCGTCGGGCTGGAGGGCTCGGGGCTCGGCCGCAGCAGACGAGTCGCCTTGGCCGTGTGGGAGTGGACCAGCGAGTTGCTGGCCGAGGAGGAAGAGGACCAGCCTGCGGTCCCGGCCGAAGAAGAGGACGCCAAGCCTCCCGCGGTGCAGACGATCGTCATCTACGACGAGCCTGACACGCACCTGGACTATCACCACCAGCGACGCGTCATGCAGCTCATCCAGGACCAGAGCGCGCTGTCACACGTCGGCGTCATCGTCGCCACCCACTCGATGAACCTCATCGACGGCGTCGAGATCTCCGACGTCGTCCACCTCAAGCTGGAGAACCACCGCACCGTCATCGAGCGGATCGGGGCCGGGGTGGTCGGAGACGAGCTCGAGCAGCACCTCTGGAAGATCGCCGCCGGGCTCGGCCTGCGGAACTCCGTTCTGCTGCACGAACGCTGCTTCCTCGCTGTAGAGGGCGACACCGAACAGCGCGCCTTCCCCCTGCTATTCAAGCTCTGCGAGAGGCTGTCGCTTCAGGCAGCCGGCATCGCCCTGTGGGCATGCTTCAACAATGAGGGAGCGCTGCATCTGGCCCGCTACCTCGCCGAACACGAGCGGTCCTTCATGCTGGTGGTCGACGCCGACAGCCGCAACCTGCCCAAGAGCATCTTCAAGCCCGCTAAGCTGACCCAGTTCTTCGGTCCGCGCGCGGCTGACTACGTCAAGTTCATCGGTGAGCCCGACCTGAGCCTCCCCGGCGGGGAGAAGTTCAACGAGCTCGAGGAGGCCTTCACCGACGAGGTCTGGGCCCGTGTCGCCAACAAGATCTGGCCCAGGACCGAAGGACTCTGGGCGCCCGAGGACTTCTTGCAGCTGCGCGGGGGCAAGTTCAGTGACGCGGTCAAGCAGACGTTGCGGGAGCAGAGCGAAAGTGGCCCCGGAGGCAAGCCCGACATGATGTATCAGCTCGCTTCGGCGCTCGAGGACCCTCAGGACGTCCCGGAGCAGTTGCGTCTCGTCTTCAGCCAGCTCAGGAAGCTAGCGGCATAGCCGCAAAACGCAGAAGCCGGTTACCGGACGCACGACGGCGCCGGGCCAGCATCCTGTCCTTGCGCTGCTCCAGCGTAGGTGGCTCCCACTTGTGCCAGCCCACCGGCGGCTTGTACCGCTGCATGTGCTCACGCTCGTCCACCCCACACCAGCGACACCCACTCGGCAAAGGTATATGCAGGTCAGAACCACTGTCCGCTGCGGACATCAAAGCCTCCCTCCACTGCCACAGATTCTTCCCCATCCCACTGACATCAGCCTTCCGAAGGCTGAGACAAACAAGCACATACGTTGCGATTGTGTGCGTCCGGACGAGCTGGGGTCCGCTTCGAAGCAGGAGAGCAGCACGCCGGACCTGTCGACTAGCAGCCTGGCACGCCTGTACGCACGCATTGACGGACGCGGCCGTGGGAAGGCCGTCGTTCACTGCCTTACAAAAGAAACCGTCACTGTACGTCTCCCGAGACGGCAGTGGTCATCCGCTTGGCCCGGGTGAGGGCCACGTAGAGCTTGCGGTGGTCTTCGCTGTCGGAGCTGAGGCCTTGTCGCAGGGTTTCGCGCTCCGGGCCGGTGAGGCACACGCCGACGGCGTCCCACTCGCGGCCCTTGGCCTGGTGGGCGGTGAGGCCGGGGATAATTCGGGATGCAGAGGTGTGGAGGCGGGCTCTCAGGTTCTCCAGGCGTGCGGTGTGAGTGTGGTTGCGGCGTCTGGGCAGGGGACGGTCGGTTTCGCTGGCGACGACTGTGTTGAGGGAGGTCCAGATCTCGGCGATGCCAGTCGTGCCCGCGAGGTCAGCGGCGATGGCCTGGAGGGGGGAGCGCAGGCGCTGCGCCGCCTCGTGGTCGATGCCGAGGGTGATGAGGGCGTCGCTGTGGAAGGTGGCGTTTTCCCCGAACGTCCGCTGGGTGACTTCGCTGAGCAGCAGGGTGCAGGCTGCTTCGTGGATTTGGCCTGTGGTCGATCCGTAGGCAAGGGGCAGGACATGGGGGCCGGCCTCCCACAGGGGTTTCCATCGCAGGGCGAGGAGGACGTCCATGTTCTCGGCCTGTCCTTCGGGAAGGGCCACACCCTGTCCTGCGCGCAGTCGGTCAGCCAGTAGGGCTTGTTGGGCACTCTTCCACCGGAAGGAAGCGCGCAGGTCACGCCGGACAAAGTGAGCGTCCTGGACCAGGCAGGGCACTTGTTCCGGGCGGGCGCCACGGAAGCCGTACAGCGCCTGCCACGGATCACCGACCACGGTGACTTCCAAGCCTGCGTCGACGGCGAGGCGGACCAGAGACAGGTCAAGGGCATTGGCGTCGAAGATCTCGTCGACGATCAGCGCCCGGGCAGTCTGGGCGAGGCGTGCGAGCAGGACGTCGCGAACGCCGTGGGCCCCCAGGGCTGATTCGAGGAGATGGCGTGCATCCTGGTGTGTGCAGTACCCCGCGGCCAGGGCCTCGCCAACGTCCACGGTGCTGGGTCTGTTCGCTTTCCCGGCCCGTCGCACGACCTGGGTGACGACCTGGCTTGTTTCCAGGACCACGGTGGGCTCTCTGTCGGTCCATTGAGTGGATAGCAGCACCCGCCAGTGGTCGATGACGGTGAGGTGGCGGTGGCCTGCGGGCCACCGCACGTGCCCGGTGTGCAAGAGGTGGGTGAGCAGGTCGCACACAATGGTGTCGAGTGTGATGATGCGATGCGGCCAGGCGAGAGCGTCCGGGCCCCATTGGCTGAGCACACGATCGCGGAGTTCGGCGGTCGCGGAGCGGGTGAAACTGACCGCGATGACGGCGCGCTGGTCATTGCCGTGGAAGCGCTGGATACCGAAGCGTTGAGCCGCCACGGTGGTCTTGCCGGATCCCGGGGCCGCTTCGATGTAGAGGCGGCGGCGGGGTGTTCCGGCCGCGGTCACTTGTTCACGGGTGAGAGTGCTGGCGGTGTCAGCTGGGGTCACGGTCCGTGTCCCCCCATGGGTCCGCTGCCCACGGCTCAGATCCCCAGGTACTGGCTGCCCACTGGTCGGTGTCAGCGGGCTGCGCCGGGGCGGTGGGCCAAGCTCCGGCGGGCACGGGCGCCGGCGGCGTAGCAGGGCTGCCAGGGTCGGCCGGAGACAGGCCAGGGACAGTGGGCGGCAAAGCGGGCGGGGCGTCTCTCTCCTCTGCTTCCTCCTCGGCGCCGTCTCCGTCCTGGGGCTCTGCGGGGTGTGGGAAGAGGAAGTCGAACAGGTTCCTGAGATGGCTGGGAACCTGGACCGGTTTGCCGTGTTCGACTGCATCGGCCAGGAGAAAGGCCAGTGCGTCGGCGAAAGCCGCCTTGTCCCTGGCGTGCGGGCCCGCCGGCACGTCGGGAGCGCCCTTCTTGCCTTTACGGGCGCTCTTGAACAGGTCGTGCACCGTCTGCGGGGTGATCGGCCCGATGGGTGCTGCGCCGATGTCGGTCAGCGCGGCCTCGATGAGCTGCTCGTTGCCCTGGGTAATAGACGGCTCCAGTGTCGGATGGCTGATGAAGGCCTGCACCACGGCCGGATCGTGGTCGGCCAGCCAGGCGGGCGAGGTGGGCTCTTCTTCGAAGGGCTTGTCGCTGTCGCGCAGAACGGCCAGCCGGGCGCATATTTCCGCGTCCTTTGTCGCCAGGAGCCGTGAGGTCCACGGCCCAACCTTCGTCCCGACGTACAGGATGCTGAGTGCCTCGACGAAGGCCCGCTTCGCCTCGTCCGGACCAGCCCAGGCCCTGCCGAAGTCGCGGAGGATGGCGGCTTCGGTCACGCCTTCGACCACGACGAGCCGTTCGGCAAACAGTGCGGCCGAGCGGCTGGCGTCCATGTGCAGGCGGGCCATGCGCAGTGTCTTGTCGCGCTCGACCATCGGGATCATGGTGATCGGTCGGCAGACGCGCTGACCGTCCGGCGTGCGCCGCAGCACGACCAGTTGTTCGGGGTCGCAGGAGGTGATGATGTCGGTGGCGTGACTGGAGAGCACGATCTGCAGTTCCGGACGCTCGCGCACGGTCTTGCGCAGGTAGCGCACGAGGGCGTGCTGCAGCTGGGGGTGGAGGTGGGCTTCGGGCTCCTCGATGACCACGGTGGCGTGGAACGGGGTGCGAGGAAAGAAGGAGTCCGCCTCGGATTCGGCTTCCGCCACTGCCTGCGTGCGGCGCTCCCGCGCCAGTTGCTCCTCCTCCGCTTGCGTCAGTTCCCCGGGTTCGCCGCTGGTTTCGGACGCCTCTCCTGCGGCTGCGGCTGCGGCGCGCGCGGCGGAGTCGGGTATCGCGGCCAGCGTGACGGCCATGTGAAGCAGGTTGACGTAGCCCAGACCCGAGACCTCCAGCGGACGGGCCGCTGTGCGGCCTTCGATGACGGCCAGCATCAGTTCCAAAACACGCGCAAGGTAGGAGTCGTCTATCACCTGTCCTCGCACGTAGGACCACTGGCGCTGCACGCCCGATGTGAGAGAGGCGAGATGGTTGCTGATGCGTTCTTCGACGGCTTCGATGAGCCCGTCCTTGGCGAGGTTCTCCAGGAGCCGGGAGGCCTTCACCCGCAGCGGCACCAGGCTGCGGCTGCCGTCGAGGCGTTCCTGCTGAGCGCGCAGCAGCTCGATGAGAATCCGGGTCTCCCGACGAGCCAGCTCATCCAGGGGGTGGCGCCAGGCTGGCAGGTAGATGAACTTGAACGGATCCGTCCCCAGACCCGGTTGCAGTATTCGGTGTCGGTCGACCTGAGCACGGACCGTGCCCAGGTTGCGCTGGAATCCGCTGAACCATTGCTGTGCGACGCCGCTGGCGGAGCGGTGCAAAGAGCCCTGAATCTGCTGCCCCAGAGGACCTTCGGCATCCGCGGCATGCTCCAGGCTGTACTGCACCTCAACGCCCGGTGCATCGCCTGTGCCCAGAACGGCCGCGCTCTGCCTGGGCAGCAGGGGGAAACGGCTGGTGTGCGCCAGGTACAGGGAATCGGTGATCGTGGTCTTACCGGCTCCGTTCGCCCCGATCAGAACGCTGAAGCGTCCCGGCAGCTGGCACTCGATCTCTCCCTCAGCGCTCGCTCTCAGCCCAGAGACCTTCACACGGCTCAGATACAACGGATCCCCCTAACAACCCTGGTGACACAACAGCCTCCATCATCACTGCTGGCACGGACATCCCGCACTCAAAAAGGACACTGCCCCCGACCATCCGTGCCGCCACTCCAGCAGCGCCTCAGACCATTTACACATCAGCCAGCCAAACTGCACAGTCCCAGGCGGGAGCCGAGAATCTTCACCGCGCCTACTGGGGCGGGACCGCAAGCAGCAACAAAGCGAACCCATAGCCCGGCAAGAGCCCGGCGGTGGTTGGTGCTTGGTGAGCCCCTGGCTTGGCAGCAGCGTAGAAACCGGAGTGGGCGAGGCTCGAGCAGTCGGCGAGCACGCTTCGATGCTGCTGGGGGTAAGTCGTACCGCGTCCGCAGTAGCGTCTCCCCAACTGACGTCGCACCAACCGGGGACTGGGTCGGCGGTCCCGTATTCAGTGGCGAGTGCTCGATCCAGTCGTGGCTGGCGAAAGGACTCCGTGAGTCGACTTACGGAGCTATGGGTAATGGTGGCGGCCCATCCCCGCGGGCGCGGGGATGGGCCGCCACTTCAACGAGTCGTCCGGCCTTCCACGTGAAGGCCTCATGGAGGCTGGTCTACAAAGACTCTCCCATCTGTGGGCGCGCGACGCGCTGTCGTGTCAGCACCGTGGCCCGCCGGTGGTGTGGTCCAGGTGCACCAGGAAGTCCTCAATCTCACGCACGAGAGCTTGCGTTGCTTCAGACAGCCCGACTCCGGCTTCCCCCAAAGCCCAATCGACCCTGTCTGTAGCTACGCGAATACCGGCCGACCGGCATACAAAGCCACTCACGAATGATCTGAAAGCTTCCTCAGCGTGTTCTTTCCCGTGCCCACAGCATGTCGATAGCTCTTCTTCTCTTTCGACATCGAGGATATGAAGATAGTCCCGCGCATCTTCGTCACCCTTGAGAGCTGCTCTTTCCCACCAGCTTCGCGCCACATTATCCCTGTCCAGGAACTCAAGGATTTCTGCTACGCGCCGCGTTTCCTGCGGTGTCGCGGAATCATCGATTTCCTTTTTCAGGAGACCGTGTAGTTCACGGAACGCACCGATTCGATGGTTTCCGTTTCCGTGGTCTTCCAGGCAGGGGCGGGGGCCGGGGGCCAGCCCGAAGGCTGGCCCCCCTCCGCCTGGACGGGGTCCTCGCCGATCCGAGAACCCTTTGAAAATGCCTGCTCAGAGCCTTCAAGCAGGAGCCACAGGGCGAGGAGCCGGATGGTTCCCCGCTCCTCGGGCTGGTGCGTCCAAGCGGACAGGTATGTCATGCGGTGGCCTCCTCGCTGTACTCGTTGATGGATTTCTTCAGGTTGTTGGCGGCGGCTTTGATGTAGCGCTTCACCGACTCCTCCTTTATCTGGAGGCGCTGCGCAACCACTGCAGGGCTGAGGTCCTGCAGAACACACAGGGTGATGACCTCGCGCTGCCGTTCAGGAAGACTGGCGACGAGTTCGCCGATACCTTCCTTAATCATTTCGTAGGCGGCCTCGGGGATTCCGATGCCTGATTCCGTTTCGGGCAGTTCATGAACCGGTACCGCGACCATCCGCTTGTTCCGACGGAACTGGTCGATGACCGCCCGTTTCACCGCGGTGCGGCCGTATGCGGTGAGCGACCCCTCTTGCGCAGAGATCGTCGCCCACCGCCGGTACATGTTCAGGTAGACGTCCTGCACAGCATCTTCTGCGCTGTGCAGGTCGCCCGCCTCGACCCGGGCCAGTCGGGAGAACGCCTCAATGGTCTCGAGGACGAAGGACTCAAAGTCCGCTCCCGGGGCGGCCTCGCTCACGCAGCCTCCCGCGTGGCGATGGCCCGATGGCCTGCCGGATCGGCTGCGTCCTTGCGGAACAGCCAAGCCGGCCGTCCCTCCTCGAAGCGGGCCGCGGCGCCGCCGTCGGGCAGGGACTGCGCCATCGCGACCATGGTGGCGCGCTCCTCGCGCTCCATCCGGGTCTCGATGTACGCCTTCACAAGCATCTCCACGACGCCCTTGGCGCGGCGCATCGCGAAGAACAGCAGGAGCAGCAGGGGAACCCCGCCCGCTCCTGCCCAGTACGACCAAGTCATCGACCAGGCCTCCCAGTAGAAACGAACTCGTTGGTGAAGGCCCAAGGGCCTTCACTCCCTTACACGCCGCCGGAGGCCAGATCCGGATGCCGGAGACCAAGATCTTTTCCCAACTCCCCCTGATTCCCCGCCTGTCGCATCGTCTTCGCAGGTCACAGAGGTAGCAGGGGGACAGGAAAAACGGTCTGAAGGGCCCCGTCGAGTGGGAGTGACGGCCCCGGGGAGGACGGGGCGCCTGGGCATCCTCTGCAAAAGCGCCCGCCCGGGACAGCGGGCACGAGACCGTGGTGGAGTGATCCATCGCCCTGGCGTACTGCGGACCGCTCCCCTGCGGGGAGAGACGACCTCGTCGCTGATCTGCCGCATCGCGAACCGCTACGGGATGGAAGCGAAGGTGTTGCGGTCCTGCTGGCACTGGCGCAACTACCAACCCGGGCACGACGGCGGGGGCGCGCGGGCCGACGCCGAGGTACTGCTGAACGCAGCCGGACGGCAGCTCCTGGCGGGCCTGTGCGGCGTCAAGGAAGACGTGCTGGCGCGGGCGTTGCCGTCCTGGGAACGGGAGGACGCCAAGCTGCCCGCCGAAGAAGACGGAGTTCCGGCTGCAGCATGGCGGATCGGCGGCGCGGTCGCCGGGCCGGTGGCATTCGGCTGCCGCCTGTGCACGGCCCGGCGTACGGGGACGGCCGTGCGGGTGGTGCGGTACGCGCCGCTCTGGTCCCGGGTGTGTGTCCGACACGGGCGGTGGCTCCTGGACGCGGACGCCGACCAGCCGCACGAGTATCTGGACGTGCGGCATCTGCCGGAAGTGGCCGTGGCGCAGCGGCGGTGGGCGGGTGTAGCACGGCGGGCGGTACGGGCCGGGGCGGAGCCGGAGAGGGTGTTCGCGCTGGCGCACGCGGTGGTGGCCCGGTGGTGGGAGCAGGCCCTGCACTGGGAGCGGGAGACGATCTGGCCGCGGCGGCTGCACCAGGTCGCCGACGGCAACGCCGGAACGGATCTGGAGCGGTGGCGGATCGTGGGCCGGGACGCGGCCATCTTCCCCGACATAGTGGCCGTGGCCGACGCGCTGCTGGATCCGGCTATGGCCGAGCTGGCGTGGAGGGACAGCGGGGCCGGGCAGCCGCGGCTGCTGCCCGCCGACGGGGCGTTCTGCCGTCGGCTGGGCGAGCGGGTCGGGCGGGGGTGGCTGGGGCCGCTGGCCGCCACCGACTACGGCGGCCCGCTGACCTCGTGGATGGGCGCGGTCATCCGCCTGCGCCGTGGTGCTGGAGGACCGCCCGGCTACGGCAACGACCCCTGGTGGCTGAGGCAGGAGCACCAGCCCGCGTCCATGGCCACCCAGCTGCGCGTCCTGTCCAAGAAACGCAGCTCGCCCGGCTCGGGCACCACGTGGCGCTCTACGGTGCCGGCCGAGCAGCGGGCACTGATCACCAGCCTGGTCAACGACGCCGAAGAGCAGCTGACCCAGTTGCGCGGCGCCCAGTACGGCAAGACCGCCGACGCCGCACAGCAGTTGCTGGGCAACCTCGGCCATGCCGCCACGCTGATTGACCAGGCCATACGGGAGACCGCAGCAGCGGCCCTCACGGTCGGGGTGGCACTGGAGGATCTGGCGCGCTGGGCCCGTCTGCCAGCCGGGGCCCTGGCCGAAGCGCTCGCGGCCCACCGTAACGAGCGGCCCGGAAAACAGCGGTGAGTACGTATCCAGGAGGCGGCAGGCATGCACGGCCCGCCATCCCCGCGGCCGTACCTCATCGCCCGCGGCTACGTGATCAAAATCCGTGAAGCCGCCCGCCACCCGGGCAGGAAGGGCTTGACTGGGGCGCGTGGGCGGCACGGACGCAGCGGCCGCATCGGGCGGCCGCTCACAGCACATGCGGGCGGATACCGGATCCGGGTGGGAGGCGGTCTTCGTCGACCCCGTCGGGCAGGTGGTGCAGCAGCGGTGGGCGGACGCAGCTCTCGCGGTGGCTTTCGAGGAACTCGAGCCGGTGTCGGCGTTCCCGGTGGTGCCGGGGCGGCGGTGGGGGCCCGGGCAGTGGTGGTCGGCCACGACCGGCCGGCATGTGGCCTGCGGGTCAGCCGCGATGCGGGCGCAGCTGATGGTGCTGGACCGCGACCCTGAGGTGGTCGGCCTCGCCGGGAGGCCGGTCCGTCTGCTGTGGCGGGAGGGCCGCGGCCAGGTGCGCTCGTGGGTGCCGCAGCTCTTCGCCCGCTACCGCGACGGCGCCGCTCTGCTGGCCGACTGTCCCAGCCACCCGGAGGCCGGCGGTGAACGGGCCCAGAGGGCCGCGGTGGTTCTCGAGGCGGCGTGCGCGCAGGCCGGCTGGAGCTATCTGCGCCTTGAGCCGCTGGAGAAAACGCTGGCGGCAAACCTGAAATGGTTGGCCGGCTACCGCCACCCCCGCAACGCCGGCCGTCCCCATCTCGCGGCCGCCGTCCATGAGGCGTTCGCACAGCCGCGGCCGCTGATCGAGGGCGCCGAGACGGTGGGCGACCCGATCGAAGTCCTGCCCGCCGTCTTCCACGCCCTGTGGCACGGACACCTCGCCGCGCCCCTGGACGTACCGCTGAACGAGCGGGTCCTCGTCAGCCCCGGCGCCGATGGTGCGAACGGCCACGGCGGTACCGGCGGCCCGGGCAGCAGGGATGGACGGTGAGCGTGCGGCGTAGCGGACGGCCGGTGCTGCAGGTCGGAGCGCACGTCCGCTTCCGAGACCGCACCTGGCAGGTGGTCGCTCTGGCGGGGCAGCAGGTCCACCTGGCCGGTGAGACAGGAGGAGACGAGACGGTCGTGGCCGGGCATCTGTTCGCCGACCCGTCCTTCGCCATCGTGGGCGCCGAGATGCCGCAGGCCGTGACGCGGTGGGGGCTGTTCGAAACCGCACCCGAGGACGCGCGGCGCAAGGCGCTGGCCTGGCAGCGGCACATCCGCGAGGTGGAGTCCGGCCTGCCCGGCGGGACGGACAGCGGCGGGGTGCCCCGGGCCGAGTACGACCCCGACCGGTTCACACTCGCGCAGCGCGAGAAGGCCAAGGCGGCGGAGCTGACCGCGATCGGCTTCGGGCCCGTCTCCCGGACCACGGTGCAGCGCATGCGCCTGGCCTACCGCAAGCAGGGCCTTTGGGGGCTGGTCGACCACCGCACCACCCGCCGCCCCAGCCCTACCGGGCGCACCGACGAACGCGTCATCGCCGCGATCGAGGAAGCGCTGCGCCGCCAGCGCGGCCGTTCCAAAGGCACCGTCAAAGGCCTGACACCCCTGGTCGCGCAGATCCTGGAGGACCGGTACGGCTGCGGCGCCGTGCCGATGCCCTCCCAGGCCACCTTCTACCAGCTCGTCCACCAGCTCGCCCACCCCGCCGAACACCCTCACCGCCCCGCCCGCGCCCTTCCGGCCCCGGCCGGCAGACGGGCATTCACCCCGACCGTGGCGCTGCGGCCGGGCGAGCAGGTACAGGTCGACACCACGCGGCTGGACGTCCTGGCCGTCTTCGACGACGGCACCACCGGCCGGCCCGAACTCACGATCGCCGTCGACGTCGCCACCCGCGCCATCCTCGCCGCCGTCCTGCGCCCCGCCGGCACCAAGGCCGTCGACGCCGCCCTACTGCTGGCGGAGATGGCCGTCCCGCACCCGGCCCGCCCCACCTGGCCCGACGCCCTGCGCCTCGCCCACGCCCCACTCCCCCAGCTCCAGCGGCTGATGAGTCTGGACGAACGCCTTCAGGGCGCAGCCGCCCGGCCGGTCGTGGTGCCCGAGACGATCGTCGTGGACCGGGGCAAGGTCTACCTGTCCACGGCGTTCACCGCCGCCTGCGAGACCCTCGGCATCAGCGTCCAGCCCACCCCGCCCCACGCCCCCGCCGCCAAAGGCATCGTCGAGCGCACCTTCGGCACCATCAACGCCCTGCTCTGCCAGCACCTGCCCGGCTACACCGGCTCCGACGTCACCCGCCGCGGACCCGCTGCCGAAACCGAGGCCTGCTTCAGCGTCGCCCAGTTGCAGGACCTGCTGGACGAATGGCTGATCCACTACCATCACCGCCCCCATGAAGGCCTGCGCCACCCCACCCTGCCCAAGAAGGCCCTGACCCCGAACCAGATGTGGGCCGCCCTCATCGCCGTCGCCGGCCACGTGCCCCTCCCGCTGAGCGGCAGCGACTACCTCGAACTGCTGCCGGTGCGCTGGCAGGCCATCATCGAACGCGGCATCCGCATCGACCACCGCACCTACGACCACGATGTCCTCGCCCCCTACCGCGGCCAGCCCTCCCCCGTCACGGCGCGCGGCGGCAAATGGGAGATCCACACCAACCCCCACGACGCCCGCCAGGTATGGATCCGCCTGCCCGACGGACACCTGACAGAGATCCCGTGGATCCACCGCGACCACATCCACCAGCCGTTCAACAGCGCCACCTGGCAGCACATCAAAACCATCACCACCCGCCACGGCGACCGCAACACCCACGAAGCCGACCTCGCCGACGCCCTCGACCAGCTCATGCGCCGCGCTCACACCGGCACCGCCACCCCCGGCGAGCAACGCCTCCTCACCCGCACCGCACCGCTGAAAACACCCCCGCCCACGGCCGGCCCCCGCCCTCCCTACGCCCCGGACCCGCAGGCCGACGGCTCGGACGACGACAGCCTCGACGACCTGGACGACGGCCAGGAGCAGGCCGACGGCGAGGACGAACCCGGCGGCACCCCCGTCCCGTACACCGGACTCGGCCTCTACGACCCCGCCCAGGAAGCCCTCAACTGGTGACCACCCGCCCGCACATCACCACCGCCAGCCACACCCCCAGCTCGGCAGGCCAGCCTGTCCGCACCGCCGACGCCCCGTGGCCCGACGTCCACGAGGCCGAACCGCAGTGGCCGATCACCACCTGGCAGGGCTGGCAGCACTTCGCCAGCACCCCGCCCCAAACCCCGCCCAAGCCCGGCGATGCGCCCCGCAGCACGGAAGAACGCCTCGCCTACCACTCCGCGTTCGTCACCGTCCGCACCCCCGCCATCGACACCCTCGCCACCCAGGTCCGCACCCTGATGATCCTCGGCCGCCACCAGCAGACCACCGCCCGCCCCTCACTGATCGTCACCGGCCCCGCCGCGGCCGGAAAAACGACCGCCCTCCTCGAAGTCGGGCGCACCTGCCACCTCGCCCACACCCGCAAACACCCCGCCCCGCCCGGACGCACCCACCAGCAGATACCGGTCGCATACCTGCTGGTGCCGCCCGGCGCCACCGCCAAGACCCTCGCCACCGAATTCGCCCACTACCTCGGCATCCCCGTCACCACCCGCATGACCCAGACCCAGATCACCGAGGCCGTCTGCCACACCTACACCGCCGCCGGCGTCCGCCTGGTCCTCATCGACGAGATCCACCGCCTCAACCCGCGCACGACCACCGGCGCGGAAGCCGCCGACCTGCTCAAAGACCTCACCGAACGCATCAGAGCGACCTTCGTCTACACCGGCATTGACGTCGCCTCAACCCCGCTGTTCGCCGGAGTCCGCGGCGCCCAACTCGCCGGCCGCGCCAGCCTCATCACCTGCGGCCCCCTCCCCGCCCGCCACGGCCAGACCCGGCCCTTCACCGACCTCATCACCGACATGGAGAACGCCCTCGACCTGAACCGGCACCCACCCGGCACACTCCCCCGCCACGCCTCCTACCTCCACCAGCGCACCGCCGGCCGCATCGGCAGCCTCGCCCGCCTCATCCGCCAAGCCGCCATCACCGCCATCTGCGACGGCACCGAACGCATCACCAAGAAAGCCCTCGAAGCCATCCAGCTCGACCACCTCGCCGAAGAAGCAAACCGACCCCACACCCGACGAACAGCGACAACGGCATGATGCGGACGTGAAGAAGACGACGGGCACACCGGCCCAGGAAGAGTCCGCTGCTGTCCGCAGCCGGGCATGGGACGTCCTGATCCCCGCCCGCGCCAGCTACCTGGCAGACGTCTCACCGCACTACGACGAGGTCTTCCACGACGTCGCGCAGCGAACCGAGCGCGCAGGCAGCCTCGGCAAGACGGACATCGCAGCCCTGGTGGTCTGGAAACGGCTCTCCGCACAAACCCGTTGGGTGACAGAACTGATGTCCCTGCCCGACATCCACGTGCGAGCAGTCACCGAGCGGGCCGTCACCGCAGTCCGCGACACCACCCTCCCGCGCAGCGAGGCCGCCCGCACAGGGCGCGGCATCATCTGGGAACTGCCCGGCTTCCGCACCGGCGACGCCCTCGCCTCAGCCATCCTCACCGCAGCAGCACCACAGCGGATGGCCGTCTACGACAGCCGTGTCCAACACGCCCTCGACACCCTCGGTCTCACCCTCACCCCCTCGCCGGGACGCTACGGCCGCTACCTGCAACTCCTCGACGACCTCCTCCAACACCGCGGACCACACGCCGACAGCTGGACCGCACGCGACATCGACACCGCCCTGTACTGGACCGGCAGACCCGACCCCGCGCCAAGCCGCTGACCAGCACAAACCCGCACCGGTCCTTTAGACGCCGGAAGCCCTCGGCGCGGCAGGGACCGCTCTGCTGGTGGGTTGGTTCAGGACGGGCCGGGCTGGTCATCGGTGTCCGTGAGCAGGGGTGCGAATTGGTAGTGCCCGCGGTAGGTGGCTCGGTTGATGATGTCGCGGGCCAGTTCCTGGTACTCAGGAGAGGCAAGTCCGGCCAGCAGAACGGCGCGGATGTCGCTCTCCCTGATCCGTGGGGCGTAGTCGTACATGTCCAGCGTGGCGACCCATCTGTGCACCAGGTCCAGGACTGGTCCCAGGTAGCCGGTGGCCGCTTCGGCCAGGAAAGAGTAGACGCGTCGGTCACGGCCGAGGCTTCCGGTCGTCTCGAGGGCAACGCTCAGCTGCTGCAGGCGCCAGGTGACCGGGAAGGCGTCATTGCGGGCCAGCGGGCCGATCAGGGCGTGGATCTCGTCGGGTTGCGGTGCAGGTCCATGCGCGTTGTCGTCCCGAGCGGTCAGGCGCCAGGTCCACCACTGCATGATGCGGTCGCGGGTATCTGGTGGCAGGTCGCGGTCATGGACGACCTCGCTCAAGAACGAAGCGAGCTGAACAGCAACCACGGGTGAGGAGTACAGGTAGTCGGCCATGGTGCTCTCGTCGTCCAGTCCGAGCAGACCTGCCAGATAGATGGCCATGAGGTGATCACCCAGCCGCCGGTTCAAGTCCCGGTGATCCTGACCGTCCACTGCGGGTGTGCGTGCTGCGGTGCGGTAGATATCCATGAGGAGGCTCACGACGGACTCGGTGAGCGATGAGGTGCTCAGGTGGGCCATCCAGCTGGCACGGCCCAGTGCGGTGTCGAGGTTGAACAGGACCTCGATTCGGCGTCGCATCCACGCCGGGTCGAGAGCATCGAGTCGGGTGATCAAGGATCCGACGGTCCGACCGACGGAGCTGGCGCCCGGGGCAGCGGGCGTGCCAGCCGCGTCCAGCAGCAGGGTGTCCAAGGCGGTGAACAGCACCTGGAAGGCAGCGCCGTGTTCGCGACGCCACAGTGCCCACGCGACGGCGGCTCGCAAGGCTGTTTCCAAACTCTCGTCCCAAACAGACTGCTGGTCGTCGTCAAGGTCGTCTTGTGGTGACCTGGCGGCGCTCCAGACCGACTCGAGTACGTCCCACAGTGCGTCGCCGAGCAGGGTGGGGATCTGCTGGGTGTTCTGCAGCGCCAGTCCCGCCAGCACAAACCGGGCGACGGCCAGGTGCAGGGCGCCGGTGTCGGAGGTATGAGGGCGGCCGGTAGCCGACTGTACGAGCGGGAGGATGGTGTCCCAGCTGAGTTGCTGGCCAGCCTGAACAGCCGTACGGAATCCGTCGAGGACGGCGGCGAGGTGATCATCAGCCAACTCGGCGAACTGCGGGGCGTCCTCCTGGTAGACGAGGGCCTGGCTGGTCACGGCAGCTTGCAGCTGACTGCAGAAGGCCTCGGCGTTCGTGCCGAACCGGGTCGGTGTGGGCTGGAACTTCCGGGCGTGGCTGATCAGGCCGGTGGCCGTCATCGCAGCCAGGTTCTCCGGCGAACCCTCCTCTTCGGCCGCCGACCAGGCCAGAGGCTGGGGAATCGTGTCCAGCGACGGTGCCGGACCGAGGCTGTCGCACAACTCTCGGTAGCGCCGCAGCTGCTGCTCGGGCAGGGCATCGGCCAGTGCGGCATAGCGGTCTCGCTGCCAGGCGCCCGCCCACTGCTCGACGTACTGCTCCGGCGGTTCCGCACCACCGGAAGTGCTGCGGAACCGCTCTACGAACCGTTCGGTGTCCGGCCCGGCGTCGATGACGGCCAGTACCCCTTCGAGCGCGGCCGGGCCCAGCGAGCTGGCGCAGGCGCGCGCCAAGAGTGCCCACTCACGCTGCGACCGGGCGGCAGCAATCTGGTCAAGATCCGTCAGAATGCTCTCCACCACGTCCGGGGCGTTGGCACCGTGACGCTGGAGAATATGCAGGCGGAGCCTGCGGAAGACCAGCCACGGCTGAGACTCCAGGATGGAAAGGACCCGGCGGATGTCCGTGGCCGCAAGATGGTCGGCCGTGTCGCGGACCGCCTCGGTGAACAGGGCACGGTCATCAGAGCGCATCCCCCCGTGGCCCGGGTCCAGCACCGGGTACCACACCCTGGACAGGTCCTCCCCGCCGGCGCGGTCAGGGTCCATTCCGGTGGCAAGGAGCGTGCTTGCCAGGCTGCCGGTCAACGCCTCCAACCAAGCCGCCCCCAGGTGACGGGCCAAGGCGACATTGTGCGTACGCAGAATCTCCTGGAGATCGTAGTCGTCGATCCGGCCACCGTGCTGAGCGGCCTGCAGGAGCGCGGCCATCACCGCCAGAGCCTGCTCGGTGTGGCCGCCCTGAGCGCAGTGGACTGCGAGTTGGGCGTAACGGTCCGGGGCGATCAGGTAGGGGCCACGGATCGCTTCCACCGCCCGCGGCACCAGACGCGCCGCGTCCGCGGGGGGCAGCAGGAGTGCCACCTCCACAAGATCGAGGTTGACCCGCGGGTTATCCGTCGACGGGATCTGCTCGGCAATTGCTGCCGCGCCTGCTGGGGCAACACTGGTCATCCGCACCAGATACGTTGAGGCCGGCCAGGCGGGAAAGACCACCGTGCGCGCTTCATCGTCAGTTTCCGGTGCCGGCGGCGTACTGAAGAATCCGTACTCGCGCAGGTGCGGCAGCCACCGGGGGGCGTCCAGCAGTCCGAAAAAGCGTTCCTGGGTCAAGTAGTCCTGGGGGAAGGCATTCAGGAGCAGCTTCACATGGGCCTTGGCCGGCTCGCGGACGGCAGCCAGGGTCTCCAAACGCTGCAGCACGGCGACGTAGCGGGTCTCGAAGCGGTCGAGCACCACATCGAGCATGTCCTCCAGATCGGCCAGGCGCACACGGACCGCTGAGTCCATCGGCGTCTGTTCCATACGGACCCGGTGCGCGTAACCGTGCAGTTTCGTCGCCTCTGCCAACCAGACGACGCCCGCGGGGCTGTCGGTCGGGATGCCCAGCCAGTCCAGCACACCCTTCACTTCGAACAGGTGCCGTCGCTCCTTGGTCGGGTCATTCCGGGTGGCATCGGGCAGAAGGACCTCGCGGAGGGCGCTCTCCAGCTCCCGGAACAGGTGCGAGACCAGCATCCCGGTCGAACGCAGCGGCAGATCCTCATCCAGCAGGGTGCAGATATCGGCGTACCAGCCCGCGGGCCCGGGGCCGAACCGGCGCAGGCGGCTCAAAATCCGCTGCCGCCTGTCAAGGTCGGCCGGGTCGGAGTGTTGCCCGGACAACCGCTCCAGAGGAACCTCACGGTCCTGCGCCTGTGGCACCGGTGCCACCCCCCTATCGGCCGGCCCAGGCCAGCGCCCCCACCGGAGAGCTGACCGTCCCAAGGACACGCCGGACTACACCCTGATCGTTCCACAGCCACCCAGAATTGACGCAGTACCGGATGGCCGTACCGGAGCAGTTGCACTGGATGATCGCCTCGGGGATGCACATCGAGCGACCCGCCGACGACTGGCCCGGCTGCGGGAAGAAGATCTGGTCGAACCGCATCACCCTGCTGCAGGCCGGACGCATCCGGGTATGGTTCCCCACCCAGTACGACGTGCAACTCGTTGCCGAATGGCCCGAGATACGCGGGCGCCGGCCTCTCACGGGGGGGTGTCCGATCCGACCGCCATACGCCTCCAGGCCGCTCACACGCTGGCCGTGACCGAGACCGCGCTCGCCTTCCTCACCGATGCCCGCCGCCACGGCGCCCCGTGCCGACCGCTGAACTGGATCTGCGAGGTCCACCACCCGATTCCGGCTGGACGGCACCGACCCCACCGGCATCGAGAACCGGATCAGTGCCCTGCGCGCGGCCGCCAGGGGCCTAAGGTCGTTCCGCTTCGTGCACGACGTCCCCGTCCTCGCGGCCTCGCTGACCGACCTGCTCCACGGCCCCACCCGCCCATCCCGACCACACAGCAAGCCCCTGAGCAGCATGAACACGCATCGGTCCATTAGGTACTAGAAACCACCACCAACACCACACCACCCTTATCAACAGACCCCCAACAACCGCAGGTCAGAAGCCTCGTCACCACCCGCCGGAGCATCCCGCAAGCGCCCGCTCCCTTCTCAAGGAAGTCCCAACACCACAGCTCAGGCCACCCACACCACACCAACTACGAACCTCGGAATCACAGTGCTCTCGCTGTCCAGACGGATGCGGTGGACGTACCAGCGGCGGATCAGCATGTCCCGGTCCACGGGCACCGGCATGCCCAGCACCGGCTCGCTGTCCGCGTCCCACTCCGGCATCACCGCCTGGTCCAGATGCACGCGCAGCCCGCCGCGTCGTAACTGAATGTCCACCACGGAGCCGATCGGCGCTCCGTCGGGCTGGGCGAAGTCGAAACGGGCCTGCTCGCCCCGGCCGTGAAGCCAAGCCGCGGCCGCGGACTTCACGTACAGGTGGTCGGCGCTGTTCACCCCACGGGCGCGACGGCCGCACAGGTGAGGGTGCCCGTCAGGGCCCGGGTGGTGGGCAAAGTGGCAGACCCGGTCGGTGTACAGCTTGGTGGTCAGCTGAAGGCCGCAGCCGCCGAGTAGCAGCCCGCACCAGAACGTGTCGAGCTCGTGACGGCGGCGGAAGGCGTCCAGCTCGATCGCCTCCAGCAGCAGGATCAGCGGCTCCTCCGAGTCCGCTCCGCCCAGGACCGCCGTTTGAATCTGCCGCCTGTCACCACGCACGAAACCCCGCCTTTCGTCCCAACTCATCCTGCCACCCGGGCCGTTGGTCTCACAGATGATCGATGTGCTCACGCCGTCGTACGCAGCGGGGCAGGCTCGGCAGCAACAGCCGACGTGCCGGGCCCGCCGCACCGCAAGAGCCCGGGCGGCCTCTGATTCGCGGCGACGACGGACACGGGCCGCCTCGATCGGGGCCGGCGCAGCCATCTGCGACGGGATCAGCTCCACCGCCTGCCGGTCTGCTTCCCCCCGGGCGGGGCTCGGCCTGGGGACGGGACTGGCCGTAGGTGAGGGTGTCGTGGCCGTACGGGCTTCCCGTGCCGCCCACCGCACGGGAAAGTCCACGCGGCGGTCGTACGCGTCGCTACGAGTACGACGCGCGTGGCAATCTGACCGCTGTCACCGAACCCGACGGCTTCCGCACCGAGTACGAAACTGACGAATACGGTCATGTGTCGGCTATCCGCGACGCTGCCGGAGGAGCCACGGGGACAGGGACGAAATCCGTCGGTCTGCCGGTTTCCCTCACGGCACCGGACGGTGTCCGTGTGATCTTCGTACGGGACGCCTTCGGCCGCATCACCGAGGCCACCGATGCCCTGGGCGGGACTCTTCGGCAGGGCTGGACGGTCGAGGGCGAGCCCGCCTGGTGGGAACTGCCCGACGGCACCTGTGAGGAGTGGTCCTGGGACGGTGAGGGCAACCTGGTCAGCCACACGACCGTCTGGGCCGTACCAGCACACACGCTGTCACTCACGGGCGAGGTGGACGAGATCGCCGCAGCTTTCCCATATCTGTTGAGGCCTGATGCCCGGTGGACCACCGAAAGAGCGTATTCATATGAGTTCGAGGCCTCCGTCGATTGTGAGAATCTGGCCCGTCAGCCACGTCGCGGTGGGATCTGCGAAGCGGACGAGCCAGGTCGCTACTTCCTTCGGGTGTCCCCTCCTTCCCAGAGGGATCCGGGATGCCTGCTCTTTCTTGACCGCCATCACTTCCTCCTCCGTGAGCCCGCTGACGGACAGAGCCTCGCTCTCGGTCGGACCGGGGGCAATGGCATTGACTCTGATCCCGTCCTTGGCCAGCTCGACCGCCCAGGTACGCGTCAGCTGTTCCAGGGCGGCCTTGGTCGCCCCGTAGTGGGCACCGCCCGGGTGGGGGCGATGGCCGTAGGTGCTGGAGACGTTGATGATCGAGCCCTTGCTGCGGCGCAGGTGAGGCAACGCTGCCTGGGCGAGCATGGTAGGGGCAATGACGTTGAGGTCGAACAGGTCGGTGATGCGCGAGCGTGTCACCTCGTCGAACGAGACACGTGCAGTCGCGCCAGCGTTGTTCACCACCACGTCAAGCTGCTTCCATCGGTCGATCGCCGTACTGATGATCAGCTCAGGGGCATGCTCCAAGCGAATGTCAGTAGCGAGAGTCGCGATGCCTGGGTGCATGGCGGCAGTCTCGTCCAGGGCCACCTGGCGTCGGCCGACACCGAGGACGTGCGCCCCCGCCTCGGCCATCGCGACCGCCGTTGCCCGGCCGATCCCGGTACCGGCTCCGGTGACGATGACGACGCGGTTATGAAGGGGGCGAGTGTGCTGGTATTCCATCAGGGAGTCTTTCACTTGCTGTTCGACTGGCGTCTGTGGCCGCTGCCGGGTACGAGGACCTAGATCTCTGCCAAGGCGTTTATAGTGGTTGATCACTTCAGAACCACTGCAGGTACTGCGGCAGGCCGCCGGAGCGGATGCCGAGACCGCAGCAGCGCCCCTCGGACCGACTGCCGCTTGCCCGGCGATCCGGTCGGCTCTCGCCCTTCTTGAGGGCGTCGCCGGTGTGCATGCGCAGGCAGAAGACGCAGCCGTTGATCTGGGAGGTGCGGATCCTCAGCAGCTCGACCAGGAGCGGGTCGAGGCCCGCGGCGGTGGTGGTCTCTCCCACCTCCGAGGACAGGGCGATGAGGCTCTTGTAGGCGGCCGGGGCTGCTCGCCGATGTGGACGCGCTGGGGGTCGGTAATTGTTCCTATGATTCCTTCGTGTGGTATAAGCCGCGCTTTGGGCACGTTGGTGGAGAGTGGGCGTGCTTTGGCGGGGTGGTACAGGGTGATGCCGCCCCGCGCATGCCCCGGGGGCTACGACTTCGGATCGTCGATCTTGAGCTTGTCTCCGGTGTTGGAGACGAAGACGACCAGGAGCTTGGCCCGTTTGGTCCGGCTGGTGTTCTCGGTGAGGAGGTGGTGGGCGCCCGGCTGCTCGACCCAGTTCTCGCCTTGGTGGTAGGTAGTCGCGGGCTTGCCTTCGAGCTGGCTGCGCACGGTGCCTTCGAGGACGTAGGCGTAGACGAACGCCTGGCCGTGCCGGTGCGGCATCGCGCTTGCGTTAGGCGGGAAGTCCACGATCGCCGAGGTGAACGTCTTGCCCTTCACATTCGGAAGGGCCTGCTGGAGCAGCGGCTTGAGGGTTTCGGTGGGACGTGTCGATGCCATGGCCGCAGGCGATGCCATGGCCGCGGTCGTGCCCGTGGCGTGGATGGGCTGGTCCGAGGTCGAGCAGGCCGTGGCCGCCGTCAGCGTGCCGACGGCCAGGAAGCCGGTGGCGATTCGCATTCCGATCACGATGGGTCTCCTGATTCAGTCTTCCGTGACGCGGATGATCGTCTTGCCCGGGGTGCGCTTGCCGGGGGCGAACGCGGCGGCTGCCTCGGCGAGGGGCCGCACAGCACCGACGACCGGCTTGAGCCGGCCGTCCCTCAGCCGCGTGGCGAGGTCGGCGAGCCGGGCGCGGTCGGGTTCGACGACGAAGAAGACCGCCCGCCCGTCCTTGGGCTGGACCTTGGGCGGCATGACGATGGAGACGAGCGTGCCACCGGCCCGGACGAGGGCGGCCGAGCGGTCGAGGATGTCGCCGCCGATCACGTCGAACACGACGTCGGCCTCGCCGGCGTCCTCCAGCTTCTCGGCCTGCAGGTCGATGAAGGTGTCGACGCCGAGTGCGAGTGCGCTGTCCCGGCCTGAGGCGCGGCCGGTGCCGATGACGCGGGCGCCGGCCTCCCGGGCGAGCTGTACCGCGATCGAGCCGACGCCGCCCGCGGCACCATGGATCAGAACGGTCTGGCCTGTGGTGAGGCGGCCGTGGTCGAACAGGCCCTGCCAGGCGGTCAGCCCCGAAATGGGCAGTGCGACGGCCACGGTGTGGTCGACGTCCGCCGGCAGCGGGGCGAGGTTGCGGGCCTCCACCGCGGTGTACTCGGCGAGAGTGCCGTCACGGGTCCAGTCGGCCAGGCCGAACACCCGCTGTCCGACACTCAGGCCGGTGGTGCCGTACCCCAGCTCCACGACGACACCGGACAGCTCGTGCCCGGGCACGCTCGGCGTCCGGTCACGGCCGGCGCGATCGGTCCACGTGGCGGGCCAGTCCAGCTCGCCAGGGGTGAAGCCGGCGGCGTGCACCCTCACGATGACGTCGTTCTCGGCCGCGTGAGGGTAGGGAATGTCCGTCAGGGACATCCCGGCAAGACCAGCGTCACGGTCTCGCACAGTGATGGCTTGCATACAGATCCTTACTGGGAGGGGCGACCCGAGCGCACAGCGCACTCACGCGCAGGGCTCATAGCGGCTGCAGATGGATGTATGCCGTGCCGCATGATCGATCTCACCTGCTCGCGCGTATTCCTTCGTCGCCCGTTGTGCGTTCTCAGCAGGGAGACGAGATAGCCCCTCCGCGTGTGACAGCTCAGACGCGCACGAGTTTGTCGGGGTTCATGACCCTGCGGTACGCGGTGATCAGGCCGTCTGTGATCTGGACCGTGTCGACGGAGTAGACCCGGCCTTCCCGGTGGAACACGAGGGCCAGCTCGCCGCCGACCTCGGCGAAGTCGATGCGGTCCGGGTGCCACTGGCGTCCCGTACGCACCATGACCTCGGCGACGCGCTCGCCGCCGTGAATGAGCTTGCGTGCCGCCAAGATCTTGCCGCCGCCGTCGGTGACATACACGGCGTCCGGATGCAGGAGCCTGACCAGGCCGACCAGGTCCCCGGCCTCGTAGGCGGCGCGGAAGACCGTGAGGACCCGTTCGCGCTCCGCCTTCGACGCCTGCGGCGTGGAGTGCTTCGCCTTGGCCACCCGCCGTCGTGCCCGCGAGGCGAGCTGCCGGGCACCCGGCACGGAGACGTCCAGCACCTCGGCGATCCGGCCGAACCCAAGACCGAAGACATCGTGCAGGACGAAGGCCACCCGCTCCGGCGGACTCAGCTCCTCCATGATCAGGAGCATCGCCGAACTGACGGACTCGTCAACGAGTACCGGCTGCGACGCGTCCGGCCCTGTCAGCAGCGGCTCCGGCAGCCACGGCCCGACATAGGTCTCCCGGCGGACACGGGCGCTCTTGAGAATGTCGTACGACCGTCGCGCGGCCACCGTCACCAGCCAGGCCCGCAGATCACCGATGTCCTGCAGATCCGCTCCGGCCGCCCGCAGCCACACGTCCTGGGTGACATCCTCGGCATCGGCCACAGTCCCCAGCAGCCGGTAGGCCACGCCGAAGACCGCGGGCCGGTGCGTCTCCCATTCGGCTCCGAGCTCGTCCTCCAGCTCAGACCCTCCGGGCCCGTCTCGGCCACCCATACAGATCGCAACCTCCTCCAGCTTGCGGATGCAGCGTAGCTATTTCGATCTCAGGATCTTCGAAGACAGCTCCGCGGAAGCGAGCCGACCCGCTCCGACACGGCAGCCGTAAGTCCTGATCAAGCTGCTTCGGGGATGGTGTCGGCGTGGGACGTACGGCGTGCTCAGCAGCGGGACCGTTCGCTGCGAGGTCCGCTTTCCCAGCCCGTGCGTATCGGATCGCCGCTGGGCCTGCGAGCACGTGATCGTCCGGCGTGCAGGGCTGCACCCAAGGACAGCGCCCCGACGAAGCCGACGTACAGATAGCCCGTGGTCTCCAGCCCCCATGAGGGCGCCGCGAGCCCGGCCGCGAGGGCCGGAAGACTCAACGCCGCATAGCTGATCACGTAGACGGCCGAGAAGACCTCCGACCGCGACTTCGCGGTGGTGACCGCGCTGATGGCGCGGAGGTTGCCGTTGAACGTCAGGCCGACGCCCAGCCCCGCAATGACCGATCCGCCCACGTATATGGCCGGCGACGCAACAGCGATGGCCACCGCCAGTCCGGACGCACCCAGAGCCAGGAGAACCGCCCCCAGCAAGGTGGCGAGCCGTGCCGTATGCCGAACGGACCACAACCCGCCCACGCTGTTGGCCAGAAACAGCGCCGCGATGCTGAGCCCGCCCGCAGCGCCGGACCGCACATGCAGGACATTGCTCACCAGGGACGGAGTGAGCGCGAGGAACAGACCCGTGACGGACCACCCCGCGACCAGGGCGGGAACGGAGGCGAAGAACTCCGGCCGGGCTTCCCGAGGAACCCGGACGCTCGGTCGCAACGACGCAAGTCCCGTCGCGTGCGGGGCGAGGGTCTCTGGGATCGTGAGGACGACCGCGGCCAGAACGACGAAGGTCAGCATCAGGACGGGAAAGACATACGCATCGGGGCGTGAGGTCGACTGAACCAGCAGCCCCACCACTCCGGCACCGGCGGCCATGCCGATACTCGTGCCCACCGCTGTCGTGGTGGGCCCCAGTTGCGGATGTCTCTTGGGTGAGAGCTCGACCAGTCCGGCGGCAAGAGCGCCCGTGGCCGTCCCCGTAGCGATGCCTTGCACCACCCGGGCGATCAGGAGGGAGACGACGCCGTCGGCCGTCCAGAAGACCGCCGTGCTGGTCGCCGCCACCAGAAGGGCGGCGACCAGCACCGGGCGGCGACCCAGCTGGTCGCTCAGCGATCCGACCGTCAGCAGGGCGCCGAGCAGACCCACGACATACACCGCGAAGATCACTGTCAGCATCGTGACCGACAGGCCCCAACGCTCCCGGTACAGCGGATAGATCGGTGACGGTGCGCTTGCCGTGGCCATCATCACCACAGTGGCGCAGGCCAGCACGGCGAAGGCCGCACCTCGCCCGAGACGACGCCCGTCGGGAGGGCCACTCACACGTCTCATCACGTTTTATGGCGCCTTTGATCAGCTCGGCCACGGAGCGCCCATGATGCGCTCGACCGTGGTCGTGCGCTGGAAGCCGGGAATGAAATGCTCCAGCACATCCGAATTCACGGTTCCGTTCGTGGTCTCCGGGCGGTGCTTGAGTCCCTCGACGAAAGCCTGCAAAAACTCGTTCTTGAAGTCACCCCGCGGATGGACGGCGGTGATCTCGTCCACCTGGCTGCGATCCAGCTCGTTCAGGCCCAGGCCGAGCACGTCGGTCAGAACCCCCAGATTCGTGATAGCGATCTCCGGGCCCATCCGCCCGGGAATTCCCGGGGTCGTGTGCAGCGCGATCGCCGTCCACACCACGTCGGCAGCCCCGGCCGGGAAACCACGGTCGAGCATGAACTTACGTGCATGGTCGGCTCCATCGACCTCGAAGCGCTGCTCCACGTCGGAAAACGGCGTCAAGAGGCCCGTGTCGTGAAACATGGCGGACAGGTAGAGAAGCTCCGGGTCGGGCTCCAGGCCGAGCCTGTGAGCATGCATGGCGCCGAAGACGAAAACGCGCCGGGAGTGGTGGTAGAGGAGGGGGCTGGTCATCTCCTGCATGAGGCGGGTGGCCTCGGCGACCGCCGCCGTTTCAGGAATCTCTACCCCCGCGATGATCTCGCTCATGACCTCTGCTCCTTCCGATATCGGTGTGTTACGAATGGACGGTGCGTCCGTCTTCCACACTGCCAACCACCCGGCGTCCGGCGCTCCCTCGGTCCGGCCATGAGTCACCCGAATCCGGACAGGCGGGCAGCGGGGTTGTGGGCTCCGCCACGCATCGGGTCGCGATCCTCGTCTATGACGGGGTCAAACTCCTGGACGTCGTCGGCCCCGCGGAGGTGTTCGGGGAAGCGAACCGGCTCGGTGCCGACTACAAGATCGTTCTGGTGTCGCCGACCGGTGCCGATGTCACCTCGTCCATCGGGATCCGGATCGCGGTCGACGCCGCCGCCACGGAGCCCGCTCCCGACACGTTCCTGGTGGCCGGCGCGGACATCTACCCGCGCACACCGGTCCCCCGTGATCTGATCGAGGCCACGCGAACGCTGGCGGGCCGGGCCGGCCGGGTCGCGTCCATCTGCACCGGAGCATTCATCCTCGGCGCCGCCGGCCTCCTGGACGGCAAGCGCGCGACCACGCACTGGAAGGTCGCGCACGAGCTCGCCGCCCGCTGCCGGGCCAGCCGCGTCGAACCCGACGCGATCTACGTCCGTGACGGCACCATCTACACCTCGGCGGGCGTGACCGCCGGCATCGACCTGGCACTGGCACTAGTCGAGGAGGATCACGGCCCTGATCTCACCCGCGACGTCGCCCGCGCCCTGGTGGTCTATCTGCAGCGTTCGGGCGGCCAGTCGCAGTTCTCCGCCCCACTGCAAGGACCGCCGCCCCGGTCTCCGGCCCTCCGTAAACTCACCGACTTGATCACGGCGAATCCCGGGGGAAACCACTCACTCGGCGAACTCGCCAAGCACCTCAATGTGAGCCCTCGGCATCTCACTCGGCTCTTCCATGACGAGCTGTCCACGACGCCGGCCCGGTACGTGGAGATGATCCGGTTCGACATGGCGAAAGCTCTCCTCGACCAAGGGCATACCGCAACGCAGACGGCATCCCTTGCCGGATTCCCGAATTACGAGAGCATGCGGAGAGTTTTCGTGAGGGAATTGTCGCTCAGCCCTGCCGCCCATCAGCGACGCTTCAGCACGGCGCGCCGAGCCGACGAGGGGCAGTAAGACGAAGCTGTCGCTGCGCGTTACAGACGGTTGCGCTGCCCGTGTGCGTTTTGTTCCACGACGGGTTCGTCCACCACATCCGCGACAGCACAGCCTTCCCAGGCGGGCTCAGCGAGTACGAACTGGCCTGCTCACCAGAGCCCGCCCCGCGGGCCGACCTCGACCTGCCCGACCTCCCTGGCCACCAACCTCTGCGCCATCGGAGCCATGGCACCGGACCGCATCGCTGTACGCCTCGAAGCTGCACGAGCAAGCGCGCGGCATGCGCCAGCGCGGAGCAGTCGGCGAGGTGTTCGGGGCTGTGGCGGGCATAGCGGGCGAGCGCGTCAGCGAGGCGTTGGAGGTCGGCGTCGATGTCCTCGCCGCGGCGTTCGATGAGGCCGTCGGTGTAGAGCACGAAGGTATCGCCGGGAGTGAAGGTCAGGTCGGCCTGGGGGCGGGGGACGTGTTTGGGGCGGGCGCCAGCGGAGGGTCGCTGCCCTGATTGAGCAAGTCGCAGGTGCCGTCTGGAGCGCCGGCAGGCTGTTCGACGCCCGGCATACTGCACACCACCGATCTGTTCACAAAGGTGAGGGATGTGCCGGTCGGCCCCCTCCCCGCGAGGGCGTCTCTCGCGCACCGCGGCCACTCACCAGGCCGGCATGATGGGAGCAGGGATGAGCGTTGCGACAACCACGACTTCCGTGACCAGGGTCCTCAAAGTCTGGAGCCGGGCGGCGCTGCACCCGCTCTTCCTGGTCGTCCCCCTGGCCCTGATCGTCTCCATCCCGGCGGCCGACGCGTTCCTGCCTCCGGACATCCACCTCGCCCACCTCCTGGTCGTCGCCACGGCGGTGACCGCCATGGGCGCGGGCCCACGCCCCACGGCCCTGATCGGTGGCCTCGCGATACTCGCGCTGATCGCCGCGGGGGCGGAGCGTCGGACCCTGGGCACCGAGAGTGTGCTGGTCGAACTCGCTTCGCTCACCGTGCTCTCCGCCCTGCTGTTCGCCTTCACCCACCTGCGGGACCGGCATCAACGGGAACTGAGCAGAGCGCGCACCGTTTCCGACACCGCACAGCGGGTCGTCCTGCGCCCGCTCCCCCGGCGGGCCGGGCCGATGTCCCTCGCAGCGGAGTACCACAGCGCCGAGGCCGACACCTACCTAGGCGGCGACCTCTACGCCGCGGCCCGTACCTCCGACTCCACCCGACTGATCATGGGCGACGTCCGGGGCAAGGGCCTCGCCTCGATCAGCGACACGGCGATCGTGCTGGGTGCCTTCCGCGCCGCGGCCCATCGGCAGATCCCGCTGACGGAGCTGGTCGCCTACCTCGAGGACGCCGTCCGCTGGGGCCTCGCGGAGTTCTCGGAATGCGAGCCCGACGCCGCCGAACGTTTCGTGACCGCCGTGGTGCTCGACATCCCGGACGACGAGCCGGTGGTGCACATGATCAGCTGCGGCCATCCGCCGCCCCTGCTGCTGCGCCGGGCGACCGGGACCGTCACCGCGCTCCAGGTGAGCGAACCCGCCCCGCCGCTCGGCCTCGGCGCCATGTCCGACGACACGTATACGGTGGCGACCTTCCCCTTCCACGAGGGGGACAGGATCCTGCTCTACACCGACGGCGTCACCGAGACCCGCGACGGCGCGGGCATCTTCTACCCGCTCGCCGAACGCCTCGCGAGGTGGGTCGACCACGCCCCCGGGCCGCTCCTGAAGCAGATCACCGCCGACCTGCGGGCCTATGCGGGCGGTCTACTCGACGACGACATGGCCATGATGATCGCCCAGCGCGGCCAGGCACCGGCGGCCGCCTGAGCGGAGTCGGGAACGCTGCTGGGCCGGCGCCCCCGGACTACCCGGCGGGCCATGTCGGCGCGCAGTACGTGATCTGGACGGCGGACGGCCCAGACGACTTCCAGCGGTGCGAGCGCGTGCTCAGCGCCCGGTCCGGCCATGTGTACACAAGGCAGGCTGAGGGATTCACCTTCTCGAGGGCATGGACCCCAGCGGTCTGCCGGTGCTGGTGGCCTATCCGGGGCCGGACGAGGTGGCACGGCTTGAGATCATCGCCCGCTACCACGTGTGATGCCGAAAGAAGCGGAGTACCCAGCTCACCAGGAGGTTCCCCATGGCACGCAAGAAGACCGTGCACGTCCGCAGGGTCTACGAGGCTCCGGAGCAGGCCGACGGCACCAGAGTGCTGGTCGACCGCATCTGGCCACGGGGAATGACCAAAGAGAAGGCCCATCTCGACGAGTGGTGCAAGCAGGTTGCCCCGTCCACGGAACTGCGCAAGTGGTACAGCCACGACCCGGAACGCTTCACGGAGTTCAGCCATCGCTACCGGGCCGAACTCGAAGATCCCGAGCATGCAGACGCGCTGGCTCACCTGCGCGCCCTCGCCAAAGACCGGACTTTGACGCTCCTCACCGCGACCAAGCAGCCCGAGATCAGCGAAGCCGAGGTGCTGGCCGAGCTGCTCCGCGGGTAACCACGGGGCGCCGCCCACGCTGACGTCGATCAGGAGGGTAGTGAGGCCGGTGTCACCGGATCAATGACGTTTCTCGGGGAGCGGCGTGATCAATGTCAGTGACTTTTGGGTTCTGGCACAGATCTTGGGGAGCGGTCGCGGAGGGTGACGGTGGCGTTCGAATGCAGGGGATGGTCACGACCCTGGGCCCGTCACCGCGCACCTCGACCACCATGAGCCCTGTCCAACCTGGCACATACGCTGTCGCGACGGAACTGAGATCCTGAAGGTGGAGGCGGCATGTCTTTGACGTGGCTGGAGACGGAGGGCGGCCCGTTCATCGTGGTTCCACGCACCGCGCTGGCGCACTGGTCGGGAACGGAGGGCGACTACGACCGGGCTTGCGAGGTGAGGGATTTCGTTGGAGTCCTCGCACTGCCTGACGGAGCTGAGGCGCTGGTCCTGGGGGACGAACCTCTCTCCACCGCCTACCTTCCTGAGTACCGAGTCCTCGTCCGCTGGTGCTATGCGGAGAGCGAGGATGGTGTCGCCGACTTCATCCGGGCTGGGCTTCCCACCGCCGAGTGGGAGGAAGGACCTGTACTGAGCACCACTGGCGAGCTCGTGATGTTCGATGCCGCCTACTTCGGCACCGAGGTCGGGACACTCACGGACAGCACCGCTCTCGAACTCGCCGCTGGCCGCTACCGGGTGGACTCGGCAAGCATCGAACCCGACCAGCTGACGTCCTTTCGCGTCCACCGATTTGTCGAGCTGGCCTGACCCGACGTTGTAAAGATCCCGGGGCGTCGCTGCTGAGGGTCACTGAAGCAGGATCATCTTGCGTAGGAGTTCGAATCCGGCTCGCCCGTAGAGCTGCCTTTTGATCTTCTTGATGCGGTTCACGGCGCCTTCGATACTGCCGGAACTCCAGTCCAAGGTGAGGCCAGCTATCACGGCGTCGAGGTCCCGGAGCAGGTGGAGTGCGAAGCCGGTGAGGCCGGGCAGTTGGCTGGCGTCGACTGCGTCGATCCAGGCAGGGAGCACCGCTCCGAGGCGGCTCGTGAGTATCTCGCCGAAGTCACGGACATGCCCGGCGGCCGTCTCCAGTTCGGGGCAGCGTGCCAGGACATCCTTCAGGCCAGCCCGGTCTTCCTCGGTCAGGGTCGTGGGATGCCGGGTCAGCCAGCCGGTCACCTGTCGCACGTGGAAAACCGCGCTGACCGCTTGCGACATCACCTTCGACAGAACGAAGGCCACGTGCCCTCCTGTCGAGGGGCAGCCGTTGACCTTGTGGTGGGAGCCGGACGCGTCCGTCATCGAAGAGAGAGGATTCCATGGTGGCCGGTGAGAGGAATGGTGTGAGGTCAGGCGGGCTATCGCTGCTGGCGGACTTCAAACAGCTCAGCGCGCTGCCGTCTGCGCACAAGTGTGGCTACCAGCTGGAGGCGCTGCTGGAGCAGCGGTACAGGCGGGCGCACTTCCGCGTCGTCCGCAACGCGTCCATCGCGAAACCCCGGCAGACGGACCTGGTGGCCCGCTACGGGGATACCTGGTATTTGATCGAGGCCAAGTGGCACAGCGATCCCGCCGATATCGACATCTTCGACACGGTCCGGTCACGGATGGAGCGGGCCCTCCGTATACATGGGTGCTGGGAGTGTCCTGCATACCCAACGCCATCAACGCATCGGGGCGACCTCGAAGAACTCGTCCTGGGACGACAGCACTCGCATGCCCGCACGGACTACAAGCTGGTTCAGTTGCCGGTGACCGGGTATCGACTTGTAATCGCGACGCGGTTGAAGGCGTTCATCAACGTTGACAGCCAGGCCACCGCCGAGACCTGATCTGCGGAGAGCACGGCTGCTGCCGCGTTGTAGTCGTCGTCGCTCACGTGCCCCTCGGACACGTGCGCGATGGCCTCTGTAAGGCGTAGGGCCGCGCGGTCGGTCTCGGAGAAGTAATCGGTTTCTTCCCACGCGGGCAACACTGCGATCCGGTCCGGGTTCTCGCCCTTCTTGAGCGCGTCGCGGGTGTGCATTTTGAGACAGAACGCGCAGCCGTTGATCTGGGACGTGCGGATCTTCAAAAGCTCGACCAGAAGCGGGTCAAGACCTGCCGCGGTGGTGGTGTCTTCCACTGCCGAGGACAGGGTGATAAGAGCCTTGTAATTGGCCGGGTGCTGCTTTCCGATGTTAACGCGCTGCTTCTCAGTCTCTGAATCAGTCATGGGTTCCTCCTCTTCGCGTGGCCGGACGCACCCCGCAGGGGCATCCTCAGCCTCACCTAATCTGTGGCATTGTTACTAGCGGCGGGTGATACGCAATGGGAATTGCGACTTAAACCTTCTCGCCGCGCTTTTGTTCCCGTCTGGCGCCGATCAGGTACCCGGTCCCATCCGGTGCGTGGGGCATCTTTCGGTCGGCCTCCGGAATCCGGTCAAAGTGGAACTCCTCCACAAGACCAGCAGTCCTGGTAGTCGGCGAGCTTGAGGATGGCATCGGCGTCGTCGACCGGGGCCATATCCCTTCGGCTTTGATCCGACACTTGTCGCTCAGCCGTTCACCCGGGCACTTCCCAGGCGAGGTGGGAAAAACAAGAAGCGGATTCGCGACGCCACGACGCATCAGGCGCATGGGCGACATGAGACCGCGCGCCGAACTTACGAGCATCAACTCCTCCTGTCCGGTTCGAGCCCCCGGGAGGGCCTCCAGGCTCGGCAAACAGCTCACTGGGCTTCGACGGGGCGGCCTTCTTCAGCCGCCCGGCCAGTCTGGACCGGCAGGAGAGTGCTGCGCTCACGGACGTGGGGCGCCGGCGTTCGTTCGATCTGCAGGCTGACCAGTTCCGGGCGGCTGTAGTGGCCGCGCGCATCCATCAGGCGCTTGCGCAGGTCGATCTGCGCGAAGTCCAGGTCGGCGATCACTTCGCCTTCGCCGGATGTGAGCGGCTCGCCGATGATGCGGCCCTCGGGATCGATAATGGCGGTGAAGAAGCCACCGGAGATCGCGCCAACGGGGCCGCCGGTGTCCTTGGCGATCTGCGCCTGCTGGTCGGCCTCGAGCCAGGCGGTGGCGTTGACCACGAAGCAGGCCGATTCCAGCGCATGCTGGCGGATGTTGACCTCGATCTGGTCGGCGAACTGCTGGCCGCCGAAGGAACCGGGGTACATCGCGGCGTGGATCTGCTCGCCGTCGGCGATCAAGGCATAGCGTGCTAGCGGCAGGTAGTGCTCCCAGCATGCGAGCTGTCCGATGCGGCCGACGGCGCTATCTACCGCGCGCAGGCCCGAACCGTCGCCCTGGCCCCAGATCATCCGCTCGTGATAGGTCGGCGTGATCTTGCGGCGGCGCTGGATCAGTGTGCCGTCCGCGTCGAACAGCAGCTGCGTGTTGTAGATGGTGCCGCCGTCACGCTCGTTGACGCCGATCGAGACGACCATGTGGGCTTCCCGGACGGCTTCGGCGATCGCCTCGGTCTCGGCGGACGGTACGGTCACCGCCTGATCGAGCAGGCGCAGGTGCCCCTCGGCCATGGTGTAGGGCGGCTGCACGAAGGAGAAGTAGGGGTAGTAGGGAACGATGGTCTCAGGGAAGACCGCGAACTGGACACCCTGCTCACCCAGGTCGCGGATCTTTTTCACGACCTTCTCTACGGTGCCCGCGCGGCTGTAAAGCACGGGACTGATCTGGACTGCAGCGGCTTTTACGACAGTCATGGTGATACTCCTTGCAAATGTACGGTCGGTAAGACCTCGCGATGCTGCGCGAGCCCGGACGGGCACGCGATAAAAAGGCAGCCAAGGCGGTCCGGGAGGGATGGGGCCCGGCCGAGCGGACAACTTCAGCTCCGCTACGTGACTGTCGAGCCGATAGGAGCATATGCTCCTATCGGCTCGACAGCAAGGAGCAGATCCTCCCGAACCCTTTCGACTCGGCGACGCCGAGTCGCCCGGGCACCCATCGCCGCGCCCCGAAGGGGTGGCCGCGCCCACCCCTCACACGGCCATCACCTTTGGCGGCATGTCGCATCTGCGACGCCTGACGCCGGTGACATACCGGTACCACCGCGACCGCCTCCAAATGGGCAACAGGGAAGGCGCGGCGGGGTGCGCGTCGCATCCGGCGTCCGCAGCGATGAGGACGTCCGGGTCGCGGATGGATCACCGTCCGACCGAAATCAGCCGGGGGGCGACTCGACCATCCGGCGATGGACCGGGGGTCACGGTAGGTGTCGCCCAAGACCCGCCCCTTGCCATTTCGATAATAGGCGCATATGCTCCTATTGCCGGTAAGTCACGTCGCGACGACATGGCCCCGACGCGGGTGGACCTCGTCGACGCATGCAACAACCTGACACTGCGCAAGGTCCGCACCAGCAAGAGCATGGCTCGGCATCCAGGGCGGTCATCACCTGATTATCCGTCACCCCTATGGCAGGTGACGTAGGTTGTGTGAGTGTCGAAATGCCACCCCAACAGAGGTTGTTCACAAGTCGATCGGAGCAGGCGTCGGCCCCCGTGCATCCGGGCCGAGGTTCTGCCGCCACCGAATCGACACCACAGAACGGAGCGGCAAGTTGCCGACTACATTGAAGATCAACAAGCTGCGTTACCTGAGTGCAGCCGCCGGCATCGCCACTGTCGTCGCCGGTGGCGTCGCCATCGCCCCGCTGGCGTCGGCCGGCACGTCAACTTCTGCCAGTGCGCACGTCGTTGACCAGCGCGCGAAAACTTTCGAGCTGGTCGGCAAACAGACCTCGCTCGAAGACCTCGATCTGGGCCGGGCAGGAATCAGCCCGGGTGACCAGCGCGTCATCCACGAAGACCTCTACCGCGACGGCGAGAAGGTCGGCGATCACAGCGTCGTCTGTACCTACACCCACGTCGATCCGGCCGCGCTCCAGTGCCTGGGCACCTTCTCTCTGCCTGAGGGACAGTTCGCCGCGCAGGCGCTGCTCCACCTGCCCGCCCCGTCCTACGTCGACGTCGGCATCACCGGCGGATCAGGCGACTACCGCAACGCCCGAGGCTTTGTTCGCACCGTTCCTGCCGGTGACACCGAGAGGCACTTCACCGTCCACCTGAAGCGCTGACGGTTGGCTGTCGTACGCCCTCGCCGCCACAGCCCGCCCATCTGACACCTGTGCAGGTCGGGTCGTCGCGCTCGACCTGGTGGCCGGCGCCGAGATGCACCTCAAGAGCGGCGGCATCGAGCAGGCGTGCGCCACCTGGGACGCGATCGTCCGCCCTCCGGATCGCAATCCCCGAGCCGGTGGGCAGCTCGTACTGCTCCGCCGCCCCCGGCCCCCATCGACCGGTGACTCGCAGGTGTGAGATTCACCGACATCAAGAGAGAAAGACCCCTACATGTACATGAAGCTCGAAGTCACCGTGCTGGCTGTTTCCGATGTCGATCGGGCCAAGGCCTTCTACGAGCAGGTGGGATTCCGTCTGGACATCGACATGGCCGCCAGCGAGAACTGGCGCGCGGTGCACTTCACGCCGCCCGGTTCCGAGTGCTCGATCATGTTCGGCACGGGGATCACCTCCGCCGCGCCCGGCTCGGCCCAGGGCCTGTACCTCGCCGTCTCCGACATCGAGGAGGCCCGCGCGGAACTCGTCGGTCGCGGCATCGAGGTGGGCGAAGTCTTCCACGACGCCGCAGGACTGCTCTACCACGGCCATGAGGCCGGAGAGGTCACCCACCGGGTCGAGGGACAGGGGCGGCTTGCCGGCCTGCACCCCGGCCGCGCTTCCTACGGCTCCTTCGCCACCTTCAGCGACCCGGACGGCAACGGCTGGGTGCTCCAGGAGATCACGCAGCGGTTCCCCGGCCGCTGACATCTCATCAGCCACCCGGGAATGACGGGCGACGACCAGCCTGCAGGACGGCCGGCCCCGATCAGCCCCTGAACACAGCCCCGGCGCACCATCAGTCGGATTCCGAAGCCGACACAAATACGAGCATATGCTCCTTAGTCTCGAGGTCCTGGCTTCGCCCTGACGCTCGAGCAACGTTCGAAGGGAAAATTTTCATGACCATGTCTCCCATGGAGCCGCCCACGCAGGAAGGCCCCGGATCAAAGCCGGTGTCACACCGTGCCCGGCGCGGGCTGTCCCGACGCGGCTTCGTCGGCGGCGCGGCTGCTTCTGCTGCTGCCGCAGCCGGTATCTCGCTGGTAGGCGGATTGACCACCGTCGCCGCTGCCTCCCCCGCCGTGCGCAGGCCGAGGGGTTTGGGTTCGGTCTCCACGGCTCCGGGGCTTCCGGCCGGGTTCACCAAGACGTTCACCAGCCGGTTCATCCAGGCCGGCGGACTGCGCCAGCACGCGGTCATCGGAGGCGACGGGCCGCCGCTGCTGCTGGTACACGGCTGGCCGCAGAACTGGTACGCCTGGCGCATGGTGATGCCGGAGCTCGCCCGGCACTACACGGTCATCGCCGTCGACCAGCGCGGCATCGGTCTGACCGAGAAGCCCAAGAGCGGGTACGACACCGCTACCCTCGCCAACGACCTGGTCGCCCTTATGAACGCCCTCGGTCACCAACGGTTCGCCGTGGCCGGCCATGACACCGGCCTGATCGTCAGCTACGCGCTGGCGGCGGACCATCCACAGCGTGTCGCCCGCGTGGCCCTCCTGGAGGTTCCCGGACCCCCGACGCTGAAGGCCTCGCCGCCCCTGTTCATCGATGAGGACCACAACAACAGGCTCTGGCACATCCCCTTCAACCGGGTCAACCACAAGCTGACCGAGAAGCTGGTCAGCGGCCGGGAGGAGATCTTCTTCGGCTACGAGTTCGACATCCAGGGCGGGCAGAAGCTGCCCAACTACGCGCGCGAGTACTACTTCCGTCTCCTCTCCGACCCCGAGACCCTGCGCGGCAGCTTCGGTCTCTACCGCGCATGGGACACCACCACCGCGCAGAACGCGACGCGCGCCGAGAACAAGCTGACGATGCCCGTCCTGGCGATCGGCGGATCGGAAAGCTGGGGTGACCTGGTCGGAAAGGCGATGATTCCCCTCGCGAACGACGTACAAGGTGTGGTCATCCCCGGTGCCGGCCACTGGGTCGCTGAGCAGGCCCCCAGGCAGCTGCTGTCGGAACTGACGCGCTTCCTGGCCCCGTACCGCCGCGCCGCCGGCCCGTCCCGCTAGCGGACGGCCAGACGTCCGGGCATGCCCCGGGCGTGACGGCACGCGCTCGACCAGGCGGCAGTGTCGCCGCTTTCGAGCAGCCGGAGCTCCTCACCGAAGAGCCCGGTATGTTCGCCCGGCTCCTGCGCTAATCCCACCGCAGGGGCCCTCGACCGAGGTCGTCCTGCCCGCCGGGTGTCCCGGCGGGCAGGACCGGAGCGAACGCTCTTGCGCAGTTGTACCCGGGGTGGTCAGCCCCCGGGGAGCCGCACGCCGTCGTGCGGCTGGCCTGCGTTCGGCAGGCGCCCCTTCGGACGACTGGCACGCCACGCTTCGCCCCCTTCCAGGAGCGGCGGAGCCTTCACCATCCCCGACGGGAGGCATGGATGTTTTCCGACATCGGCCCACTCGAAGTTGTGACGCTGATCGTGCTGGCCGTCATTCTTGTCGGGCCCGACAAGCTCCCCAAGATGGTGTCCGACACCATGCGGACCCTGCGCAAGCTCCGCGAGTTCTCGCAGAGCGCTCAGGCGAGCATTCGAGACGAACTCCCCACCGAGCTCAAGGACCTGAATCTCGAGGACCTCAACCCGAAGACCTTCGTGGCCAAGAACCTCTTGGGTGACCAGAGCCTGGGCCTGGGCGACCTGACCGCCGACCTCGGCCTAGGGGACGAACCGCTTGACAGCGCCGGAACCAACACCTCAAAGGGCCTCGGCAAGACCACCGCACCCGACCCGCTTCCCGCGGCCACCGGCCACGGGCCTCGGGAAGCCACCGGCACGGGGCGCTACAGCCTCGACAAGAACGGCCCGTAACCGGGAAGGACCACGGCCGCCTCGCCGTCGGCCCGCCCCGTCAATGCACTGACCGGCACGCAGGGCCTGGCTGCCGCATCCGTCCGCAGCCAGGCCACCGCGCAGGAGCACCGCCCCTGCGCTTTCAGACCCTCGGAAAGGAAACGCCCATGTTCGGCAGGCTCGGAGCACCCGAGATCATCCTCATCCTCCTCGTCGTCGTGCTCCTGTTCGGCGCCAAGCGGCTCCCCGAAATGGCCCGCTCCTTCGGGCAGTCGCTGCGGATCCTCAAGAGCGAGACCAAGGCCATGCAGAAGGACGACGCGGACGAACCCCCGACCGTTCACGCCACCGCAGCCCACCAGCTCGCGGCCGAGAGCCGGCACACGGCCCCGGAGGCGACCGAGGCAGACACCTCCCCCCGGCGCTGAAACACCGAAGCCACCGACCAGCACCCGGCCGGTGCCGCACTTGAAGGGACCGGGACCGCCCATGCCGACCCAACCAGCACATGACGCCGCGCCTATGCCCCTGCGGGAGCACCTGCGCGAGCTGCGCAACCGCCTACTCAAGGCCGTCGGAGCGATCCTGCTCATCACCGTCGTTGCGGCCCTGTTCTACAAGCAGCTGATCGGATTCCTCATCGATCCCCTGCCCGGCTGCGCTCCGGGCCAACCGGCCGGCACGGACGACGCGGGCCGCTGCGGCGTGATCTCCCTCAACGGCCTTCTGTCACCCTTCACCCTCGCGCTGAAGGTGTCCATCACCGCGGGGGTCGTCGCCGCGAGCCCGCTGTGGCTGTATCAGCTGTGGGCCTTCGTCGCACCAGGACTGCACCGCAACGAGAAGAAATACACCCTGACCTTCCTCGGGGCCGGCATCCCCCTGTTCCTGACCGGTGCCGCCGTGGCGTACTGGACCCTGCCCACCACGGCACGGGTACTTATCTCCTTCACCCCGGACAACGCCACCAACCTCCTGCCCGTCGACGACTTCCTCAACCTCGCCACCCGCATGGTCCTCGTCTTCGGACTCTCCTTCGAACTCCCCGTCCTTCTCGTGCTGCTGAACCTCGGCGGCGTGATCAGCGCACGCCGGATGGCCGACTGGTGGCGCGGCATGTTCATGGCCATCGCCGCCTTCGCGGCGCTCGCCACCCCCAGCACCGACCCGCTCAGCATGCTGCTGCTCGCCACCCCCATCAGCCTGCTGTACCTGGCGGCGTGCGCCATCTCCTGGCACAACGATCGCCGCCGGCAGCGCACCGGCACCACCCGGCCAGGCGGAAGCCCGGACACCGAGGCATCCCCCATCGACCTCACCCCGGCCCCCCTCGACATCTCCGTCAGCCGACCCTGACAAGCCCCTTCTCAAGGAGCGGCCCGCCGCCGGTGGTCAAGGCAGTTGCTTGCGACGAGCCCGGGAGGCCCGCAGATTGACGGCGTTGCCGCAGTTGCGTACGTCGTGCCAGATCCCGCTTTACTGCGCGAGCGGTCGTAGAACGCCACGGCGCACTTGTTCGTAGTGACACGCCGGTTCCGGGGCGCCGGGTACCGAGGGCGTGACCGCGAGACCTGCGGAACGGCGGACCTTGCCCTCGGCGTTCAGATCGACTCCGTCATCGAGTGTGGATGGGGTTGGGGAAGAAGGAAGCGAAGGCCGCGCTGCAGGGCGTGATGCCGTGGCTGCCGCCGACTGGGAAGCTAACGGTGGAGGCGTCGTCGAAGCTGGACCGGCCGCTGGATGATGACGTTCATGCAGTGCGGTTGTAAGCGCTGATCAGGGCGATGAGGGACACCAACCCGGCCAACTGGTCCTCGTCGTAGCGGTTGGCCGCGTTCGCCCAGGCCTCGTCGGTGACGCCACCGGACGATGCGCGTGCCCTGTTCCGCCAGTTCCAAGGGCGCCCGCTCGGCCTCGGTGAACACCGTGCCCTCAGCCGTTGATCTGGCCGGCCCGGATCTTCATCAGTTCCTGCGTCGCGGCCGACAGAGTCGACTCCGTGATGACCTTGCCTGTCAGGCTGCGCAGCGAGTCCCTGCCGTCGACGCCCGATCTCACACACCCTCGACGACTCCCCCCATGCGCTCGCTCCTTGGAAGCAGCCGCGTCAAGGGGTCCGTCACGCCCGGCGTGTTCACGGGCACTTCGGTGACGTCAGGGCGGCCGACGCCAGCCCTCAGTAGCGCCAGAAGCGTCGTGTCCTACTCGGCCCAGGGCTCGAATCCGGTGTGAAGGACGGCGTCGAGGTACGCGCGCAGATGGGCTGCCTCGTCGGCGCCGAAGTTCTCCTCGAACTGGGCCTGCACGGCATTCCACAGTGGTAGCGCCGCCTTCAGTCGGGTGAGGCCGTCCGGCGTGATGGCGGCGATCCGTGCGCGGCGGTCGGCTGCCGATGACTCGACGGTTACCAGACCCTCGCGGGCAAGCGGCTTGAGGTTTGAGGCCATCGTCGTGCGGTCCATGGCGATCACGTCGGCAAGGCTGGTGATCGTCATTTCTCCGTGCCCACTCAGCTTCTGCAGGATGCTGAGCTGCGTCGCACGAAGACCGACGGGGGCCAGGGCCTTGTCGTAGGTCGCACCGAGGTACCGGGCCGCCTTGCGCAGGGCCAGGTTGTTGCACGAGTCGGCGGGATCCGTCGGCGCAGTGGTCATTGTCTCCTCCAGAGCTTCACCCACCCATGATACGAGCAGGTGCTCTCAAATGCGACAGTCACCCTGCCGCCAACGGTCGGCGACGGGCCGGCGGGTCCACCCCGAACCACTCGCTCTTGCCATCAAGGCAAATATGAGCATATGCTCATAGCTGTGGCGCGATGCCCCCTCCTGACCCCTCCAGCGAGCCTCGCACCCCTCCACCCGAAAGCCTTGCAGAAACCCCCATCGGATCTGCTCCCGTGCGTGGGCCGACACTCTCCGCAGCGGCCGAACTCTTCCCGAGGCTCCACCTCACCGCCCGCCGCCCGCCCGGTTTGGCGAGCTGCCGAAGCGAATCCTCCCCGAGGAGATGATCGAAGAACGGGCGACCACGATGCCGAACCCGGCGCCGAATACACACAACGCCGACAAGTGGCTCGTTCGGTACTGCCCGTAAGCCACATCAGCCCAAACAATGGAGGATTCCCATGCACGTACCCAAGCCCCTCATGGCAGTCTCGCTGGCGGTGCTCTCGATAGCTGTCACCCTGGGCTGCTTCGCCCAGGTCTTCTGACCGCCGGACAAGGCCTGGAGGCCGCCGGCACCGGCACCGGTGCCTCCCGCTCCTCAGGGTCTGCGGGCTCAATGAACGCCGCCCCGGCCCCTTCGCAGGCGTGGACCACCATCCGGCGAAGGCCGACGTCAAGGAGCTCGTCCAGGCCAAGCCGCCCAGGCCAGCGAGGAACCTTGCGGACGGCGCCCGACGGGGCCGATCCGGGGAGCGGCGTCACACCGGAGTGGGCGCGTGGGCGCACATCAAGCGGTGCCTGGCCAACCTGGCCGCCCGCGCCCTCGGCGACCTGGAGACTCTGCTCCCATGTACTCACAGCTTGCGGCCGTGACGAGGCCAGCCTGCCCCTGGTGGCGCCACGTCGGCCGGACGGCAGGCTTGCTACCAGGAAAATAAGAGCATATGCTCGTATCTACTGCTGGAATCACTGGTAGCCGGTCCATGCGTAAGCGGCCAGGGCCGGATCTCGGAAGTAGGCATGACATGACGAACGCGGAAGACAGCGATAACGGCCGCCAGGGACTCAGCTACTACCCATGGTGGCTGGACAACCTGGCCGACGACGTCACCCTGGAAGGCGCCGCCATGAACGGCACCGCCCGTGGCGCGGAGGCGGTCCGCGCCATCGTGGTCAAGGCCCGCGAACTGTACGAGTTCCAGGACTTCAGCTTCACCGGAGACTTCGGCGACAACGGCTTCCTCGAGATCTACGATGCATCAGTCCTCGGCGAGCCCATGAAGGTTGTCGTCACGGTCACCCGCAACGCCGTCGGACAGGCCCAGGAACTCGCGGTGCTCCACCGGCCGCGCAACACGCTGCTGCTCTTCTCCCGCGAGATGAACAAGAAGTTCGCCAGCACCCCCCTCGCCGAGCACTTCCTCGCCGACGAGTCCTGAGACGACGATTCCGGGGGCAGGCCTTACTGAGGCGCCCCCCGGAGTGTGGACACAGGGGATCATGCCGCGAGTGTGAGTCTACGTTCTGTTTGGTGCTGCTGTTCGAACTCGACGGGTGAGAGGTAGCCGAGCGAGCTGTGGCGCCTTCGCCCGTTGTAGTACGTCAGCCACTGGAAGAGTTCCAGCCTGGCCTGGCTGATCGTCGTGAAGAGCCTCTGGTGCATCGTCTCTCTCTTCAGCCCCTGCCAGAAGCTCTCGGCGAGGGCGTTGTCGTAACTCGACCCGACGCGGCCCATGCTCCTGCGGATCCCGAAACGGTCGCAGACCTGGGCGAACGCGCCCGAGGTGTACTGGGAGCCCCTGTCGGCGTGGAAGATCACCCCGGCCACGCTGCCGCCCCGGGTCGCCACCGCCATCTTCAGTGCGTCGATGACGAGTTCGGTCCGCATGTAGGTGGCCATCGACCAGCCGAGCACCCGGCGTGAACAGATGTCCAGGACACAGGCGAGATACAGCCACGTGCCACCGACCTGCACGTATGTGATGTCGCCGCACCACTTTTCGTCGAGCTGCCCGGCATGGAACACGCGGTTCACCAGGTCCGGGGCCGGCGGCGCGAGCCGGTCCGGGGCCGTGGTGCGTTTGCGCCGCCGCAGATGGCGGCCCTCGACCCCGTTGACGCGCATCAGCCGTTCGACGCGCTTGCGGTTGACGGTGTGGCCGAAGCCGCGCAGTTCGGCGTGGATGCGGCGGACTCCGTACGTGCCCTTGTGATCGGCGTGGATCTCGCGGATCTCCTCGACCAGGGCGTCGTCGGCCGCCCGGCGGGCCTGCCGGGCCTCCGCCCCCGCAAGCCACCGGTAGTAGCCCGAGCGCGAGACCTCAAGAACCCGGCATATCCGCTGCACGCCGAAGTCGGCGCGGTTGGGGCGGAGATGAAGTCCCAGCGGCCGGTCATGCCCTCATCTCCTTGGCGAAATACTGGGCCGCCCGGCGCAGGATCTCCCGCTCGAGTTCCCACTCCTTCTCGGCCTTGCGCAACCGGCCGAGTTCGGCCCGGAGCCTCGCCAGTTCCTCGTCCCGATCCTCTGCCGCCTCGTCACCACGGACCTGCCCACGGCCGGCGACCTCGTCGGCCTGCCGGACCCAACTGCGCAGCGTCTCGCCGCTCACCCCGACGTCCGCGGCGACCGCGGCATACGTCCGCTTCCCGCCCCCCGCGCGGTACAACGCCACCGCGTCGTTCCTGAACTCCACGGGATATGGAGACTTCCGTCCCACCAGACACCCTTCCTCGGGGCACTGTCACGTTGTCGGGTGTGTGGAGATCTGGCGGCGTGTCAGGGTGTGGTGTTGCTGGGTTCCGGGCCTTTGGTCAGACCGTGGTGGGTCGGCCGACAGCGTCGGTGATCTGGTCCCAGATGGCGAAGCGGATGGTCATCTCGGCTCGGTGGTCGGGGGCGGTCATCAGGTGGCGGTGAGGTCGGAAGTGGGGTGAGATGCCGCTGAACGCGGACAGGAACCGCTGTGCTCCACCGATGCTGCGGAAGCCCTTCATCGCGCGTTCGCGCTGCCGGGTGGGCTGGTGGGAGTTCTCGGCCCGGTTGTTCAGTCCCTTGTGTGAGCGGTGCTCGACGGAGGGCATGACCTCGCGGTGGGCGGCGCCGTAGGAGCGGAGCTTGTCGGTGACGACCACCCGCGGCACCGTGCCGGTCTTCTTCATCAGGCGGCGGAAGAAGCGCCTGGCGGCGGCCTTGTCCCGCCGGTTCTGCACGAGGATGTCGAGCACGTTGCCGTCCTGGTCGACGGCCCGCCACAGGTACTTGTGCTCCCCGTTGATCTTGATGAAGACCTCGTCCAGGTGCCACTTGTCGCCGGGCCGTGGCCGACGGCGGCGCAGTCCGTTCGCGTAGGCCTGGCCGAACTTGGCGCACCAGCGGCGGATGGTCTCGTAGGAGACGATCACGCCGCGCTGGAGCAGCAGCTCCTCGACCTCGCGGAAGCTGAGCGGGAATCGGTGGTACAGCCACACGCAGTGGGATATGACCTCGACCGGGTAACGGTGCCCCCTATACGACGGCGACGCGCTCTCCACGGACGATCCCCCTCCACCACGACCAACCAGAAGATCATCCCACCCAGTCAGTCAACGTGACAGCGCCCCTCATGGGGGTATCGCCGGATCCACGGTGAACTCGCGACCCTCGGCATCAAGGTCGCCGCATCCACCGTCTGGGAGATCCTCCGCGAGCACGGCATCCCGCCCGCGCCGGAACGACACAGCACGACGTGGGCCGACTTCCTTCGCAGCCAGGCCGACGCACTGCTCGCGTGCGACTTCTTCGAGACCCGCACCCTGACCGGGGCACGCCTGTACGTCTTTGCCGTCATCGAGCACTCCACCCGGCGCATCCGGGTCCTGGGCGTAACCGCGCACCCCACCGCGCAGTGGGTCGTGCAGGTCGGACGCAATCTCCTCATGGATCTCGAGGACGCGGGCAGCAGATCCAGGTTCTTGATCCGCGACCGCGACTCCAAGTTCACGCAGGCCTTCGACGCCGTGCTCGCCGACGCCGGACTCAGGATCGTCAGAAGCGGCATACGGATGCCGCGGATGAACTCCATCATGGAGCGCTGGATTCAGACCTGCCGACGCGAACTCCTGGACCGAACGCTGATCTGGAACCAGAGCCACCTTCTACACGCGCTCCGCGAGTTCGAGACCTTTTACAACGAGCATCGACCGCACAGAACGTTGGAGCACGCCGCTCCGCTCCGCCCGATACCCGAGCCGATCAGCGCGCCAGGACACATCAGCCACCTGGAGGTCCACCGCCGAGACCGCCTCGGCGGAGCCCTTCACGAGTACCGACATGTTGCTTGACCAGGCCGGATAATTAATCGGCACCCGCAGTGCAGCGTGGCCCACGGACCGTACCGCTCGGGCACATCCCTCCAGGCGGTGCCGGTCCGGAACTTCCACACGATCCCGTTGAGCACGGTGCGGTCGTCCAACCGCTTCCGCCCCCGCAAGGGCTCGGGCAGCAGCGGCCGGACGAACTCCCACTCGGCGTCCGACAGTTCATGGCGACGTATCACCCCACCATGATCCACCACTCAAGATCTTTTGAAGACACGACCTAGGGGACAACTGACCAGCGGGAGACCGAGGCTGGGGAAGGCGGACAGCCCCAGCCAAGCGACCGCGGGGAGCAAGAAGGCCGCGGGCGCCGGGCTTGTCAGACCCGGACGGTGCTCCTGTCTGGGCTCTGCCCGCCGCGCACCCTGTAGACGCCTGGACTCACCTCGTCGGACCGCTCGATAACAACCGATACCAAGTCGGCAGGCCACCTTGTGCGCGAATCCCAAGTTGCTCCTACCGGCAGGTGCATGTTCACAACACCTGTGAGCCGCGCACCCTTCAGGTCCGCGTCGGTCAGGTCCGCGCCGTTCAGGTCCGCGCCGTTCAGGTCCGCGCCGTTCAGGATCGCGCGGTACAGGATCGCGCGGTTCAGCTGCGCGTCGGTCAGGTGCGCGCCGTTCAGGTGCGCGGTGGTCAGCCTCGCGCCGTTCAGGTCCGTGCCGCGCAGGTCCGCGCCGTTCAGGTGCGCGCCGTTCAGGTCCGCGCCGCGCAGGTCCGCGTTGGCCAGGTCCGTGCCGCGCAGGTCCGCGCCGTTCAGGTCCGCGTTGGCCAGGCCCGCGCCGCGCAGGTCCGCGCCGCGCAGGTTCAGCTCGTCCAGCGGCGGCTTGGTGCGACTGAGCTGAAAGGCTTGCAGGAAGGGCGTTTCCTCTGCGTTCTCAGCGATGGCCTCCGCGGTTGCCGTGATGGCGGTGGCGGGGGCGTCGGGGCAGGCGAGGTAGAGCAGTCCGCGTAGGCGGGCTGCGTGCTCGGCGCGTTGAGCGTCCGTCACCACGTCTCCAGGGTAGGCCAGGGAGTCACAGCGCATCCCGTTGCTGCTTGACGCAGATGGGGCAGCGATAGCGCGGAACTGTGTTCAGCGTGAGCAGGAGTTGGACGGCTTCGTCTTCGGCCAGGTGGACGGTGTCCGTGCTGCGGGTCTGTGCAAGTGCCGCCGTTCCCATGATCACCTCGATCAAGCGGGTGAAGTGCTTCTCTGCCCATTTCCAGTCCGGTTCGGCGTCCGGCCTGGCGCCGTCGAAGGGGTGGCGGGCGCCGAAGGCCAGGACCGCGGCCTTGACGTCCTCGCCGTCCCGTTTGTGCACCTCGTGCAGGGTGATCACGAGCCGCTCCCGGATGGCGGGGGCGGGCCGGGGGGGTCGGCCAGGCGGCGCAGTTCGTCGAGGACGTCACTCAGCTCGCGCGCGTGGTGGGCCTGGATCTGCTCGGTGATGACGTAGCCGGCGGCAGCTCCGATGATGGCAGGGATTGCGGCCCAGCCGATCAGGGACAGCGGCCACGCGCACCACTGGGGGCGGACGGTCGCGGGCGAGGTGATGCCGGTCAGCACGTCGTAGGCGTTTGCCCAGCCGATCAGGAACCCGTTGAGCACGTACAGGGCACCGCACATCGTCAGCACGACGGCGCCCCGGCTGAGCAGCCAGTAGCCGAACCGGGGCAGGGCATGCCGGTCGGCCCAGCGTGCTCGCAGCCGCTGCCGTCGGCCCGGTGGCGGGGGCCCGCCGGGCGGGGGCGCAGGTGCGGAGGACACATCGCCCACGGTAGGGGCTAGATCGCCTCTCTGGCAGGTGAAGGGCGGTCTCCGCGGCAGGAATTGAAGTGTATTGCCCGGCGCATAGCGGCACGGCCGGGCCCGGCAGAGTGAGTCCGCGCGCTACAGCTGCGGTGCCGTGCCGAACTTGGCGCCGGCGTCGGTGAGCTTGGGCCCGTCCGTCTGCTGGAAGTCGGCGCCTGCCCGCGCTCACGCAGCGCCTCCAGCACCGACAGTGCCCTCTCCCAGTTCCTCATCTCGCTCCCCCAGCGTGTGCCCATGTACGCGTGCACCGAACGTAGACGCCGACACCGGTCCGGACAGCGCCAAGTCGGGGAAGGCCAGCCCACCGGGTGACACCGGCCGCCACAGACGTGCCGGGCGGGACGCCACCCGGTAAGACACTGCGGTACCGCCGGATCCGGCGGTACCGCAGTCGTCTGATGCAGGGTTTTGCGCCCGTTCACCCCTCCCGCTCAACACGTTCCAGGCCCAGCTACCGGGCCAGGGCGGGACGGCGCGACTTTCGTGCTTCGCAGGATCTACAATTGAAGAGTTCTTCAATTCGTTAATTGCATGATGTGGAGGTCGGGGTGGACACAGTCACCGAGGCGCTGTTGGCGCGGGTGCGGGCGGCCCGGGCCCAGCTGGCGGATGCCGTGGCGGCCGAGGACGTGTACGCCGTGGCGGTGGCGCAGGACGAGCTGGACGACGCGGTGCGGCTGGCCCACGGGCTCGGGCTCGACGTCGAGGCCGCAGGGGCAGACGAGGGGTGACGGGCATGCAGGTGCCGCTGTACGAGGCGAAGGCGGAGTTCTTCCGGATGCTCGGGCATCCGGTACGGATCAGGGTGCTGGAGCTGCTGCAGGACGGGGCGAAGCCGGTGCGTGACCTGCTGACGGCGATCGAGGTCGAGCCGTCGAACCTCTCGCAGCAGCTGGCGGTGCTGCGCCGCTCCGGGATCGTCACCGCCACCCGTACCGGCTCCACCGTGATGTACGAGCTGGCGGGCGGGGACGTGGCCGAGCTGCTGGCCGCGGCGCGCCGGATCCTGTCCGTACTGGCGGCGAGCCGGCGGGAGCTGCTGGACGAGCTGCGTGTCACGGAGTCGGCGCAGTGATGGGCGGACGCTCGTTCCGGCCGTGGCGCCGAAGCCGGCCCGCAGCAGCAATAGAGCATGTGCCGGCGCAGATGCGACGCCACTTCGTCTCCGTACCGGTAGGACCGGACGCGGTGCGGCAGGCCCGTGAGGCGGTGACCGGGCGCTTCGGCGGGGTCGGCGTCGCACCGGGCTCCGCGTTCGCCGACGCGGTGGTGCTGGTGGTCAGTGAGCTGATCGTGAACGTGCTGCGCCATGCACCACGGTCCCCGGTCGCGGACGTGGGCATGACGGTCGGGGCGGGGCGGCTGGTCGTCAGTGTCGCCGACGCCGAGCCGCATCTGCCCGAGCTTGAACCGGGCGCGACGGGCGCAGGGCTGCAGCTGGTGGCCGAGCTGGCCGCCGAGTACGACGGCGACGTCAGCGCGGAACCGGCCGCCGACCATGACGGCAAGGTGGTCCTCGTCCGGTTCCGCATGCCGTCGTAGGCCGTATCAACGTGGAGATCGCGGGAAGCAGGGAGACGACACTGTGAGTGATGATGCTGAGGCGACCGAGCGGCCGGAGAGCAAGCGGCGCGAGCGGAAGGCCAAGAACAGGGAGTGGCAGATCGAGCGCGGTGTCGCGATCCGGGCGGGCTTCTACATCTTCGGCACCCATCTGTTCGCCGGGTTCGTGTGGCTGCTCTTCTACCTGGGCGAGCACGCGCACAAGTAACCAGGAAGCAGAGAGGTCGCGTTCCCCACGGACCAGGGCCGACCGGCCTCGCCTTGGGGCCGGTCGACCCTATGGGAACACCGGTCCAGCAGTGAAGCTGTGGATCGAAGGAGCCGGCGGGCGGCCGTTCTCCTCGCACGCGGCCACCCCTGTCTCCCACCCCGCGCACTGCCCTGAAACACAGCTGAAGACCTCTTCGGTTGGCTGGTGGCCGTGACCGGGGTGGACGGGGAGAAAGGACTGCGGAGGTTGATCGCTGTAGTGGGGCACGCGGATCTCGCGCCCTGGACCCTGGCGCTGCTGGAGGAGGAGCTTCGCGTGCGGCTGGCCCAGTGTGCCGAGGCCGGCCGAACGGGCCTGGTCCGGGTCGGGCAGGGGCTGCCGGTGGCGTTCGGGCGGGCCGCGAAGAAGGCTGGGCTGGCGCTGGTGGCCGTGGTGCCCACGCTGAACCGGGTTCCCGCGCTGCTGCGGGAGCGGGATTGGCTGGCGGCCGGGGAGTTGCTGCTGCTGTCGCAGCAGGTGCGGCTGCTGGAGTACGACCCGGCGGACCGGGATGCCTGCGTCCGCGCGGACGAGCGGCTGTTGCGTTCCTGTGCCCGGATGGTGGCGATCTGGGACGGCACCGCGTCCAATGGCCATGACGCCACCGCTCACTTGGTGGCTTATGCGCGCAGCCACGGAATCGGCGTCGAGGTGTTGTGGCCGGACGGTGCCGAGCGTGTGCCGGGGCTCAGGGAGAAGTCGTCATGACGGCGGGTCATCACCGCGTACCAGACCGCGGCCTCCCGCACGGCGGGCCGGGCGCGGTGCTCGGCCAGGACAGGAGGAACGTCGACACCGAGGCCGCCGCGGGCACCAGCAGCAGGGTCAGCGCGAACAGCGGGAGCACTGCCTGCGCGCCCCGCGAGCCGAGGCCGTACGGCACATGCCCGGCCACGTAACCGATGCCGTAGACCGCCACCGCCGCCACCACGGCCCCGGCCACCGCCATGAACAGTCCGGACAGCGCGTCCACGGCCAGATGCGTCCCGGCCAGCGGGAGCAGCCCGGGGATCTCGGCCGACCAGCGGCTTCCGCCCAGTGCTGCCACACCCGACGCGTCACCGGCCATCCCCACGCCCGCCGTCAGCACACCCACTGCCCAGCCGCGCACCCGCTGCGGCAGGACCAGCCCGGCCGGCGCGCCCGCCACGCCCAACGCGGTGGCCGTCGCGAGGGCGGCCGGAATCAGGCTCACCGTCCGGTGACTCTCCTCAGCGCCGCCACAATCTCACCTGGCTCCGGCGGGCACCCGGGCACTTGAAGATCCACCGGAACGACGTCGGAGACGGCGCCCTCGACGCCGTACCCGCCCGCGAACTCCCCGCAGTTGATCGCACAGTCACCGACCGCCACCACCAGCCGCGGCTCGGGCATCGCAGCGACTGTGCGGCGCAGCGGCTCGGCCATGTTCCGCGTCACCGGCCCGGTCACCAGCGCCACGTCCGCGTGCCGGGGCGAGGCCACCAGCCGGGCGCCATACCGCTCCGCGTCGTACACCGGGTTGAAGGCCGCCGCGATCTCGATCTCGCACCCGTTGCAGGAACCGGCGGCGACGCACCTCACCTGCACCGAGCCGCCGAACTCCCGCGCCTGCGGCAGGACGCCCTCCGGGCGCGGCGGAGCCGGCTCGGCCACCCGCCCGGTGTCCCGGATCTTGCGCAGCAGGCCCATGAACCCTCCCTGGCACAGTGAGGACTTGTCGGCAGGTGCCCGACAGGCCACCTGCGACCGGACATACGTCACTCGGGGGTGAAGCGGCCGCCTCCCGCTACCACAGAGCGCTGTCAGTCCCGGGAAGCGGCCGCCGGTTGAGGGCCGCCGTTACGAAGGCGGTTTCGCCTGGGGCCGGGCGGCCTGCAGATCGGCGAGGAGTTCGGCCTGTCCGGTGAGCACGCCGGACAGGATCGTGCGGGCGACCCTGAGCAGCTCGGCGATGTGCGGGCTCGTCAGCGAGTAGTACACGGTCGACCCCTCCCTGCGGGTCACCACCAGGTTCGCCCGGCGCAGCACCGCGAGCTGCTGCGACAGATGCGCTGCTTCGATCCCTACCTCCGGGAGCATCTCCGCGACCGCGTGCTCGCGCTCGCTCAGCAGCTCCAGGACCCGGATGCGCGCCGGGTGGCCGAGCGTCTTGAAGAACTCGGCCTTCAGTTGGTACAGCGGCGTACTCATCGTGTCGTCGCCTCCCCGGTACGGCCACACGGCCGCACCAGGCCGTCCTCGGCGCATCGCATCAACCCACTCGTCAAACACATGTGGCCCATCCTCGCGTGGGGCAGCGGCCCAGCCGAATCCGCGCACGAGAACCGAGCCGCCCGAAACCAGCAGTGACGACCTAAGCAATTGCTAAGATTAGCAACTCTATACGCGATGTGAGGGAGGCTGGCGTGAGAATCATTCCGCTGCGTGGCGCGGGCGTCGCCTGGTTCAAGTGCCCCGCCTGCCGCCTCAAGTGCCGGCCCACCGCCGTCGGCCCGGACGGACAGTGCCCGCGGTGCGGCGGGGCCCGCATGCTGAAGCTGTCGTTCGGCGGCCGGGCCACCGCGCCGGACGGCGGCCGGAGCTGACCCGCACGCGGCTCCGCAACGGGGGGGATGGACCATGGGTGACTGGACGGTTCAGTCCGGCACCGGGATCCGCTTCGAGTGGGGACCCGCCGGCGCGGGGCGCCTCGCCGGAAAGGCTGCCTGTCTGATCGCCGTTGACGTGCTGTCCTTCACCACGGCGGTGAGCGTCGCCGCCGAGAAGGGCATCCGGGTTCTCCCGTTCTGGCTGCCGGACGGCCCCGCCACCACGGTCGAGCGGGCCGCATCAGAGAAGGCCGCCGCCGTCTACGCGCAGCAATCCGGAGCACGGCTGGCCGTCGCCCGCCACGCCGTCACGCCCGACAGTCCCTGGTCCCTCTCACCGGCCCACATGCGCCGCGCCCCGTTCGTCGCGCGCCTGGTGCTGCCGTCCCCGAACGGCGCGGCCATCGCCGCGGCCGCACCACCCCACGTGCGGGTGGTCGCCGCCTGTCTGCGCAACATCACCGCGGTCGGCAGCTGGCTCACCACCCGCGGCTACGGCACGCCCGCGCATCCGGTCGCCGTGATCGCAGCGGGCGAGCGATGGCCGGACGGCAGCCTGCGCCCCGCGCTGGAGGACCTGCTGGGCGCCGGCGGCCTCATCTCCGACCTGCACGCCCAGGGCGCGGGACCGCTGTCCGCCGAGGCAGCCGCCGCGAGAGCGGCCTACGAGGGCACTGCCGACCTCACCCGCGCGGTCGCCGCCGGTGTCTCCGGGCGGGAGCTGGCAGCCAGGGGCTTCGTCCAGGACGTGGCCATCGCCACAGAAGGAGACATCTGCGCTGCCGTGCCCGTACGGGACGGGGACGGAGCCTTCTCCCCCGGCTGAGCCCGGGCAGGATCAGTCCCGCTGCTGGTCTCCGGTCGGCCGCCCTGTCGGCCGCCACTCGTGGCGGCCCTGCGGCGGCTCGCCGTGCCGTGTGCTGTGTGCGGCGAGCGCGCCGGCCAGGTCGGCGTGCACGGGGATGAGCGGGCAGTCTCCGCCGGGGACGAGGGATCCGTCGGCGGGGATCGCGGCCAGTTCCAGGCTGCGGCCCGCTGCGGCGAGACGGCGCGCGGCCTCGGTGACCGCCAGCTGCCCCTCGGCCGACCAGCCGCGCAGTCCGGTGAGGTCGACGATGACCGGACCGGTGCCGCGGGCCAGCGCCCAGCCAACGGCACCGGTGAAGCGGTGGACGGCGTCCGGGCCCAGGTAGCCGGAGACGGAGAGGATGCCGAGGTCCCGCTCGACGGTATAGCGCCACTCGATGGTCATGTTCGTCAACTTCCTTGCGCGGTCAGCCCGTTGATTCAGAGAGGGAGGGTGATCCAGATGCTTTTGCCCTGGCCGTCGGCATCACCCCGTACGACGGCCGTGCCGCCCAGGCCGAGGGTGAGCTCCATGACCGTGCCCAGACCGCCGACACCGGTTTGGGTGACCGCGCCGTACAACGCCGGCTGGTAGGGGTGACGGTCATGGACGGCGAAGGCCAGACAGTCCTTGCCCGCCGCGTAGATGACGGTCAGCTGCGGAGAGAGGTCGACGGCATGCCGGACGGTGTTGGTGACCAGTTCACCGAGGATCAGCAGGGCCGGATCGACGCTGGGGTGACGCAGGCTGATACCCCACTCGGCCAGCGCCTGCTCGGCGGTTTCCCGGGCCATGCGGACCGCGGACGGCATCGTCGGCAGCGTGAGGACATGCCGGTAGGGCAGGGTTTCGAGCTGAGTGCTCATCACGCCTCCGCGCGGGCGAGACGGAAACCGGTCACCGTCTTGGGGTGCAGGCGCAGCAGGGTGTCGTGCGGGCCGTGGCTCCAGCCTGCGAGGGTGCGCTGGTAGTGGGCGGCCTCGTCAGGCTCGGTGATCACGTCGACCGGCCCGGCGACCGTGACGCTCCAGCCGGTACCGGTCGCCGCGCGGACCTCATCCACGTGGTAGGTCGCCGTGGCGGGGACCGCAGCGGCAGGTGCCGGGGTGCGCACCACCAGGCGGCCGTACTCCCAGGTGTGCCGGCCCGGGCGCAGGACGGTCAGGTCCCGCTGCGCGTACACCAGCCGTCCCAGCGCACTGCCCTCCAGCAGCCACAGGGCCTCGGCACCTGAGACCTCGACCATGCGCAGGGATGCGGGGGGAGTGCTCATCGGACGGTTTCCTCTGTTTCCTCGCTGCTGGGCCGGGACATCTGGGCGGGGCGGGGCGGCATGACACCGGCGGATTCCAGGTAGCTGCGCGCGCCCTGGATCGCCTCCGGCGTGGTGGCGTATTCGCGTCCCTCCAGACGCAGCAGCTCCAATGCGCCCACGGAGTCCAGGACCTGGCGCTGGCTGGGGCGTATTCCGGAGGCCAGAACGGCGATGCCGCGCCGGTTGAGTTTCTCCACCGCGTCCTTGAGGACCAGTGCGCCGGTGGCGTCGATGGTGGTCACGCGGGACATGCGCAGGATGACGACGCGTACGTCGGCGACCTCGGCCAGCTCCAGCAGGAAGCGGTGGGCGGCGGCGAAGAACAGCGGCCCGTCGATCCGGTAGGCGACGATGTGCTCGGCGAGCAAGGCATGTTCCTCGGCGCTGTGGTCGCCCTGGTCGAGGGGTATCTGGTCCAGGCGCGCCTGTTTGGCCACGGCGCGCAGGGCGAGCGTGCCCGCGACCATCAGGCCGAGGACCACGGCGTAGACGAGGTCGAGGGCGAGGGTGGCCAGGGCGGTCAATACGAGGATCAGGGCGTCGGAGCGGGTGGCCTTCGCCATCGCCTTGAGCGAGCCGACCTCGACCATGCGGACAGCGGTAGCCAGCAGCACTCCGGCGAGCGCGGCGAGCGGGATCCTGGAGACGAGGGGCGCGGCAGCAAAGACGATCACGGCGAGGATCGCGGCGTGGGTGAGGGCCGCCAGCCGGGACCCCGCCCCGGTACGGACGTTGACCGCGGTCCGCGCGATCGCGCCGGTCGCGGGCACCCCGCCGAACAGCGGGGCGGCGATGTTGGCCAGGCCCTGGCCGAACAGCTCACGGTCCGCGTCGTGCTTCTGGCCGACCGTCATGCCATCGGCCACGGAGGCCGACAGCAGCGACTCCAGCGCGGCCAGTGCCGCCACAGCGGCCGCTGGAGCGAGCAGCGAGCCGAGTGCGCCGATGTCGAGGAAGGCCAGCGAGGGGGCGGGCAGGCCTGATGGCAGGGCACCGATCGGCTTCGCCGCGTCCAGACCGGCTACCTGGGCGACGACGGTGGCCGCGATCACCGCGAGGATGGAGAAGGGCACCATGGGCCGCCAGCGAGCCCCGGCAAGCATGACGGCGGCGACCGCCAGGGCGAAAGCTACGGCGGTCCAGTTCGGGTTCTTCGTGAACGCCTCCAGGGCGCGCCAGGTCACCACGAGGACACGGTCGCCCTCCGGCTTGGGTACCCCGAGGGCATTCGGGATCTGCTGCAGACCGATCACACAGGCGATGCCCAGCGTGAAGCCCTCCACAACGGGCGCGGGCACGTATTGCATGTATTTCCCGGCCCGGAGCAGGGCGAGCGCGACGAGCATCACGCCCGCCATCAGCCCGACGGTGAGAACCCCGGACGGCCCGTGCTCGGCGACGATCGGCACCAGCACGACCGTCATCGCGCCCGTCGGTCCGGACACCTGCAGATTCGAACCACCGAACACCGCGGCCAGCGCGCCGGCGATGACCGCGGTCGCCAGACCCGCCTCCGCGCCCAGCCCGGAGGAGACGCCGAAACCGAGCGCGAGCGGCAGCGCGACGATCGCCACCGTGAGGCCGGCCAGCAGGTCCCGGCGCGGGTCGCGGCGTATCTCCGCCAGATCCGTACGGCCCGGCAGCAGCGCGGTGAGCCGGGCCCCGGCCCGGCCGAACGAGAGTCTCATCGCCCGGCGACCTGAGTTTCCCGCAGCTCTGCCAGCAGCTCGTTCTTCCCTGCCAGCATCTCGGTCAGAATGCGGCGCGCGGCCCCCATCAGGTCGGCGACATCTCCGCTGGCCAGTTCGTAGACCACCGTCGAGCCTTCGCGCCGGGAGGTGACGATGCCCGAGCGCCGCAACACCGCCAGCTGCTGCGACAGGCTGGCGGGCTCCACCTCGATCTCGGCGAGCAGCGCACGTACCGGCATCGGCCCGTCCTGCAGCAGCTCCAGCACCCGTATCCGTACGGGATGCCCCAGCATCCGGAAGAACTCGGCCTTGGCCTGGTACAGCGGAACGGACACGACTCCTCGACTTCCCCGGCAGCGCCCCACCCGGGGCAAGCGAAGGCTGCGCCCGCGACTACCTGCAGGCATAGCTATGACAGCATCTAATCAATTGCGAAATTTTGCAATTCGGCATCCGACTGCTGCCGGGGCGCCCCGGCGACTGGGGCGGGCTGGTCAGCCCTTCTTGACCACGCTCGACTTCAGCTGCATCGCCCCGAAACCGTCGATCTTGCAGTCGATGTCGTGTCCGTCGACTCCGTCGACCAGTCGGATGCTGCGCACCTTCGTGCCGGCCTTGATCCCCGAGGGGCTGCCCTTGACCTTGAGCGCCTTCACCACGACCACGGAGTCGCCGTCCTGCAGCACATTGCCGACGACATCCTTGACGACCCGCTCCGCGGGGGCGCCGGAATCCGTGCCGCCCTCGGCGGGCACCCATTCGTGGCCGCACTCCGGGCACACCACCAGGGCGTTCATCTCGTAGGTGTACTCACACGAGCACTTCGGACAGGGAGGAAGATTCTCGATCACCCCGCCAGCGTATCTGGCCTCGCTCTCCGTCCCGACAGGACGAGAAGGCCCCGGCGGCCGCCAGGCCGCCGCAGTCTTCGTGGCCCCGGTGACGCTTTCGTGGTCCGCGCTGTCGCGTACGTCTTGGTGATGCCGAGGCGGGAGGAAGAGCCCTCCACGACGCTCCTCTCGTCAGCGAAAGCAGCGATCAGCGCCTACAAGGCGATGTTGTTAACCGAGCCGGGCAGGCCGTGACTAGTGAGGTGGATCAGGCCGCCGGTGCCATCCGGGAACACCGGAGCGGGGCCGACCGGCCGTCGAACTCCCACCGCGACACCGTGTTCACGCGGCCCCAGTTCACCCCGGCCTCCCGATGGGCGGCCGGGGTGTCCGAGACGGCGTCCGTCAGCGGAGTCCGGGACGGGTCGGGCATCACCGGATCATCAGCGGCCGCGACCGGCGCGACAGTGAAGTACCGGCGATCGTCCTCCGACTGCCCGCGGAAGCGGCGGATCCAGCGTCGGACCGTGCGCTCAGCCCGGTCCAGATGCGTGGCGGCGGCCTGGCGGTGGCCCCAGAACCCGGGGGACGTTTCCAGACCAGCCCCTTTTCACCTCGGCCGCATCCGCCCACCGCGGCCAGATGGTCTCCGGGAGCAGCACGTGCGGATGCCGCAGTCCGAACACCGCGGCCGGCGCGGGCGTACGAGCAGACGGGACCCGAGATCACCGTGCACTTCCCGCGGCCGGCCGTGCCCCACGGCACGAGGACCACCTTGTTCAAACGGACCATTCAATTGACCCGCCCTCAAACTGGCGCCCCACGCACACGACACAGTCATCGACGATCCGCACGAGGCTGCCGTGAACTCAGCGCCGGGACATGTAGAGGTCGAGGGCCTTGTGCAGGGCCTTGCTGAGCGGAAAGTCCCACTCGCCGAGGTATTCCACGGCCTCGCCGCCGGTGCCGGCCTTGAACCGGAGCAGGCCCAGCAGGTGATTGTCCTCCTCCAGGGTGTCGGTGATGCCGCGGAAGTCATAGATGCTCGCGTCGAGTTCGTGGGCGTCGGACATCATCCGCCACTGGATCGCGTTGTTCGGCTGGACCTCGCGCTTGCGGCTGGTGGAAGCTCCGTAGGAGTACCAGACGTGTTCGCCGACGGTCAGCATGGTGGCCGCCGCAAGCACCTCACCCTCTTGGTGAGCGAGGTAAAGGCGCATGCGGTCCGGGTCCTCAGCCGTCAGCGCAGTCCACATCCTCTGGAAGTAGGCCAGCGGGCGCGGGATGAACCGGTCCCGCTCGGCGGTCTCGATGTAGATCTCATGAAAGGCGGGCAGGTCCTCGTATCCGCCCCGCACGATCTCGACGCCGGCCTTCTCCGCCTTCTTGATGTTACGGCGCCACTGCTGGTTCAAACCCCGCTGGACCTCCTCCAACGACCGCCCGGCGAAGGGAACTTGGAATACATACCGCGGCTGCCCGGCGGCGAAGCCGTCCTCGCCACCAGGCTCAGCCTGCTCCCAGCCCATCCTGCGCAGCCGGTCCGCGATGTCGAAAGTCCGCGGCTCGTGCACGGTGGCCTCCACATCCCGCAGCCGCCCGGCCAGCGGATCGGCGATCGCGGCCTTGACCGCCTCAGCACTCCAGCGGCGGGCCACCACCGGCGGCCCCAGCAGCATGGGCCTCGCCTCCACGGGTGGGGTCGGGCGGGTCAGGAGACGCGCAGGAGTGTGGTGGCGGGGCGGATCGCGCCGGGCCCGAACTTGGCGCGGATGCGGTCGCTGACTTCTTCGGCGACCAGCCGGGCCTCGCGCGCGCCGTCGAAGCTGATCTGCTCGGCAACCTGGTCGGCGGCGATGAGGTCCTCGCCTTTCAGGGTGATCCCGGTGAGGCAGCCGCGCTGGAGTCCTGCCGCGTCGATCAGCCGGTAGGCGAGCGTGCGGAGGTCGTCGTCGTGGGCGGAGGCCTCCGGGAGCCGGCGGGTCTTCTCCCACGTGGTGCCTTGGGCGAAGCGCAGCGCCAGGGTCAGGCCGCGGGCCGCCTGGCCACGGCGACGCAGCTGGAGGGCGAGGGTGACGACCAGGTCGAGCAGGGCCGCGCGGACGGCGGCGCCGTCCAGGATGTGCCGGGGGAAGGTGCGGCTCACGCTCGCGGAGGCGGGCAGGGCGCGCGGGGCCACAGGGCGGGGGTCGATGCCGCGGGCCCGGTCGGCCGCCTGGCGGCCGGCCCGGCCGCCCAGGAGGCGCTGCACCGTCGCCGGCGGAACGGCGGCGAGCAGGCCGACGCAGTGCACGCCGTAGTCGCGCAGGACCTGGGCCTGGCGGGGGCCGATGCCGTGGAGAGCTTCCACGGGCAGCGGTCCGAGCCAGTCGGCCACCTGGCCGGGGCCGACGGCGAGGACGCCGCCCGGCTCGGTGATCTGGCCGGAGGCGGTGGCCGCGACCGTGATGGACGGGCCGATCCCGACCCGCACGTCGACACCCAGCCGGGAAATGGTCCGCACCCGCAGCACCTCCCCCAGCCGACGCCCATCCACGCCGTGGTAGCGCAGCGCGCCCTTCAGCTCCACCAGGGCCGCCGACGGGGGCAGCGCCTGGACAACCGGGGACAGCTCCGCCAGCTGCTCAAGGACCTGCCGGTAGACGTCCTCCGCCAGCCGGTCCGGGCAGCGCACATGCATCACACTCCCCGCCCGTCGTGCCTCCGTCCCTGCCTCCATGACACCCACCTCCTCCACCCCACGTTATCGAACTAGAATTCGAACACGCGAGACGGAGAGACCGGTCACCCTCAGATCTAGAATCGGAAACATGTTCGATGACCTGCCACCTGACCTGGCGCGACTGCTCACCCTGCGGGTGTGGCACGCCATGTGGCTGCAGCGCATCGACACCAAGATCGCCGCCCTTCAGAAGCGGGAAGCCGAACAGGAACACGGCCAGAAGAACCGGCCGCAGGAGCCGGACTGGATCATCGAACTCGGCATCGGCAACGGACGCCCGCCCATCGAAGTCCATGTCGGCGGCTGCTACGCCGCGGGCAAACGACGACGCCCCGTCCCGCGCGACGAAGCCCGCCGCCTCCTCACCTCGGGCGTGCGCGCCTGCACCCACTGCAAACCCGACGCCCAGCTCCGCATCCTCGACTGACCCGCCGCCGATGCCGCGTCTCTACTCCCCCGTCCTGCACGGGACTTCGGCCTAGGCACCCCGCTGCCGCCGGGCCGGCTTCTTCGCCGCCGCGGCCTTCTTCGCAGTCCTCTTGGCGGGCGCCTTCCCCGCTGCCTTCTTCTTGGCCGCCGGCATCTCATGGACCTCGGCATCACCCGCACCCTCGCCGCGCGAAGCCTGGGCCTTGCGGACACTCTCCTGCAGCGCGGCCATCAGGTCGACAACCTGGCCGCCCGTCTCCTCAGCCTCGGTCGGTTCGGGCGGCTGCCGGCCCTCGGCCTTCGCCTCGATCAGCGCTTCCAGAGCCTTCCGGTACTCGTCCCGGTAGCCGGAGATGTCGTCCGTCGTCATCGAGTCGACCAACTGCAGCGCCTCGTCGATCTCGGAGTCCGTGACCTTGGCTTCCTTCGGGGCGAGCTCAGAGGGGTCGCGCACCTCGTCGTCCCACTTGAGCACGTGCGCGACCAGCGCCCCGTCCCGCACCCGCAACAGCACCAGGCGCTCACGCCCGTGCCACGCCAGCTTCGCCACGGCCACCTTCGTGTTGCGGGCCAGCGCCCGCGCGATCAGGACGTACGGCTTCGCCGCGACCGGGCCGTCGTACTGCAGGAAGTAGCTGTCTCCGCTCAGCCGCACCGGGTCGATCGACGCAGCCGGCACGAACGCGACGATCTCGATCGCCTTCGCGGTCGGCAGCGGCATCTGCTCCAGCTCTTCGTCCGTGACGGCGACCAGCGTGTCCTTGGAGACCTCGAACCCCTTGCCGATCTCGGCCGCGGACACCTCGCGGTCCTCCGCCTCGCAGTACTTGCGCACCCGCACCCGGCCCAGGTCTTCCGTATGGACCTGATGGAACCGGACCGAACGGTCCTCGGTGGCGCTCATCAGCTTCACCGGAATGGTCACCAGACCGAAGCTGATCGCGCCGCTCCACAGCGGTCGGGGCATCACAGACCTCCACGACAACCCCGAGCCCCACCAGCCTAGAAGCCCCCAGAGCGGCCCGCTTCCCGACGACACCGACGCGCACCACAGCTGACACCGCCGCAGGCTGGACGGGTGGACTGGCCCGCCTCCGTCGCCCTCGCCCAGCCCGTACCGGAACTGCCCACCGGAACGGACTGGAGCTATGAGGTGAAACTCGACGGCCACCGAATGATCATGTGGCGGACCGAAGCCGGGGTCCGCCTGCAGGCCCGCTCCGGACGCGACGTCACCGCCGCATGGGGAGACCTCGCCCTCGCCGGCCACCACCTCCCAGCCGGGACCGTTCTCGACGGCGAGGCCGTCATCACCACCGAGGACGGACGGATCAGCTTCGAGGCCGCACAGGCCCGAGCCGCCTCCTCCCCCACCCGCGCCCGCCGCCTGGCCGCCCAGCGCCCCGCGCACTACATCGCCTTCGACGCACTGCAACTGCCACCGCCGAACGGGGACATACGAGCGCAGCCGTACAGCGAGCGCCGCGCTGCTCTTCTCAGCCTCCTGGCAGGCCTGCCCGCGAACACCCCGATCCAGGCCGTCTCTAGCACCACCGACCGCGACACCGCACTCACCTGGTACGACACCCTCCACGACCAGGGCGTCGAAGGCATCGTCGCCAAACGCACCACCTCCCCCTACCGGGCCGGCCGTGCCGGAGCGTGGTTGAAGATCCGCCACGCGGACACGATCGAGGCGACCGTGGCCGGATTCACCGGCACCGCGCGCCAGCCGCGGGCACTCGCCGTACGGCTCCCCGACGGCCGCGTCGCGCTGTCCCAGCGCCTGACCACGGCCTTGGCCACCCGGATCGCCCCGCGCCTGGCCCCCCAGTCCGGACGCGCGTACACGCAGGGCGGCGACGCCTACACACCCGCGAGCGGGAAGGTCGTCGTAGAGGTCGTGGCAGGCACCACCCGGCACGCGGTCGTCACTGTGGTTCGCCTGCGCTGACCCGACCACAGGCTCCTGCTGGACTGCACCTCGGCCTGCTTGGTCTCCTCCTTCGCGGGCAACGGAGTTCCCGTATGACCGCGGAGCCGATATTCATCGTTCATGACAACCGCCGACCACGGGTCCGGAGCCACCAGCGCGCATGAGACCGATAGGGAGAAGCTCGACCGCATAGCCGCCTACGTGGACGACCAGCGCAAGGCGGAAAAGAGCTGGTTCCAGCAGTGGAGCACGTTCACCGTGTATCTGGCGCTTGCGGCGTTCTTCTTCGGGATCGGTACCTGGTCCGATCTGCGCAACCGTATCGCCGCACCGCCCCCGGATCCCGCCCAGTTGACCAAGGACAGCTTCGTCAAAACGCTCGAGACCTTTTGCAAGCCCTACGCGGGACAGGTTCCGAACAAGAACAAAGACACCGGATTCGCCCGGGTCGCCGCCGATGATCTGGACGTCCTGAAAGTACGCCAGCAGATGGGCCTCGTTTGGACCACCTATTCCGCCCCGACGGGCATGGCCCCAAAGGACATCGGCTCGTTAGCATCGATCAAGTCGAGCTACTTCGCCGCCAACTCCTTCCTCCAGGGCGCAATCGGCCGGGCAAAGGCAGGCGACCGCGACGGCTACGCGCTCGACGTCGGCCTGTACCGGCAGGCCAACGCCGCCTACCTGAAGGCACCAGCGACCTCGGCTTCACCATTTGCGCTCACTACTGGGGCGTCGACGACGTCCCACAGACACCCCCGTAAGGGTCACGGCCGGCGGCCGAGGCTGTGTTTGCCACCCCGGTCCCACCCGCCAGCCCTCCAGTGGAGTCAAGGCTCACTTACACACTTTCTCGGCGCCGCCAGACGGAGTCAAAACTCAGTAGCTGTTGTCGTTCCGATCTTGAGGGGTGCGCATCGAACGGGAGTCTCGATCGGGTGATCGCAGCTGGCTGCGGGCATGAGTACAGGGCCTCTTGGTAGCTCGGGGTTGCGAAGCCAACCGAGATCCAGGAGACCCTGTTGCCGCAGTTGTACGCGCTCGCGCCGGTGGAGTTCAACTCGGCTGCACCGACGTGTGATTGTGTCGCTCACCGGTTCGGGAATGCGGCCGATCACCCGGAACGTGTTCGGCGGTATCCCTCGGACATGACGGACGCGGAATGGGCCGTGGTCCGGCCGCTGCTGCCGGTGCCAGGCTGGATGCGCGGCCGGGGAGGGCAGCCCGAGGGGTACTGCCACCGGGCGATACTCGATGCAATCCGCTACCTCGTCGACAACGGCATCAAGTGGCGGGCCATGCCCGCCGACTTCCCGCCATGGGACCGGGTATACGCGTTCTTCCGCCGCTGGCGCGACCACGCCTTGGTCAAGGAGTTCCACGACCGGCTGCGCTCGAGGATCCGCGAGAGGGAGGGGCGGGACACGGAGCCGACGGCCGGCGTGATCGACTCGCAGTCCGTCAAGGCGGACGCCGTCGTCGGATCGGACAGCCGCGGGTTCGACGGCGGCAAGCTGATCAATGGGCGCAAGCGGCACGTCGTGGTCGACACCCTCGGTCTGCTGCTGGGGGTGATGGTCACCGCCGCGGACACCGGCGACCGCATCGCCGCCCAGGTCCTGCTGCGCCAAGTCGCCGACGCACACCACCGGCTGGCCATGGTCTGGGCCGACGGCGGATACACCGGCAGCCTCGTCGAGTACTGCCTGGCCACGCTCGCGCTGGTCCTCGCGATCGTCAAGCGCAGCGACGGCCAGAAGGGGTTCGTGGTGCTGCCCAAGCGGTGGATCGTCGAGCGCCTCTTCGCCCACCTGATGCGCACCCGCCGCCTGACGCGGGACTACGAGCGGCGCACCACCAGCGCCGAGGCGATGGTCTACTGGTCGATGATCCTGCTCATGACCCGCCGCCTGGCCCGGCCACACCCTGCGCGAGCGTGAACCGGCCCGGCGCGGGTTCGGCCAGCCAGCCGCGCGCGACCAGTCGTTTCGCCTTCGACCGCAGTGCCTCCACTCGCGCCGGCACCACATCCATGCCAAACACGGCGGCCATCTCCTGGCAGGTCACCGGCCCTTGATGAAGCCGGACACGGTCCGCGAGCGCCTGAAGGATACGCTGGTAGTCCACCGACAGCACCGACCAGGGCAACTCCTCACGCCACACCGGCACCTGCGATTTCGGCTTCACCGCACCCCGGGGCGCCGACGGTGCGTCCGCATCCAGCGCACCCGGGGTGATCTCCGTGCCGGCGGTGTCGCCGCCATCCGGAGCGAGCACCGTATCGACCCGCCTGCGGGCGATCCTCCACTCCTGCCATTCCTGCTCGGCCGCGGCCAGCTCGGCCTGGATGCGGTCGGCCTCCTCTCGCAGCTCGTCCACGCGACGGCGAGCACCCAGCTCACGCTGTTCCAACAGCCCAACCACCGACGGCATTCACGACCTCCCGAGGAGCGACTGCACGACAGGCGACTACTCCCACGGGATCTCCGAACCTACGCCCGACCAGCGGAAACACAGCCCTCAAGTCCGGAAACAACAGCTTCTCAGCCATGCTGTCCCCTCGACGCAAATGATCAACACGGCCCATCCTCTCCTACACCACTGACAGCGGCAGACATCCATCTCTGCGCACACTGACCCGTCGGACAGGCCCTTGGCGCACCGCCGTGGGACTGCAGGATCACTGATGCCTAATCAGGTCTGACTGCGACGTTTGGCTTCGGGCGACCTGAAACGAGGGTGTACGACTGAGTGCCGGTCTAGATCCAAATACCTCGGCATCAAACGCCATCGCAGCGACCCCGCACAGCGAGCCGGGTACCGTATGCCCGAACAGCACACCGCCGGACCACACGCGGGTGTGGTCGGGACCGACGGAGAGGGCTGGTAGGAAAGCTATGGAAGAGCCGCGTCGCCTCGGCGGCCGGTACGAGCTGGGCCATGTGCTCGGCCGTGGCGGCATGGCCGAGGTCTACCTGGCGCACGACACCAGGCTCGGCCGCTCCGTGGCGGTGAAGACGCTGCGCGCGGACCTCGCACGCGATCCGTCCTTCCAGGCCCGGTTTCGCCGGGAGGCCCAGTCGGCCGCCTCGCTCAACCATCCCACGATCGTCGCGGTGCACGACACGGGCGAGGACCACATCGACGGGGTCTCGATCCCGTACATCGTGATGGAGTACGTCGACGGGTCGACGTTCCGCACGCTTCTTCACAGCGGCCGCAAGCTGCTGCCGGAGCGGTCCATGGAGATGACCATCGGCATCCTCCAGGGCCTGGAGTACTCCCACCGCGCCGGAATCGTCCACCGCGACATCAAGCCCGCGAACGTCATGCTGACGCGCAACGGCCAGGTCAAGGTCATGGACTTCGGCATCGCCCGCGCCATGGGCGACTCCGGCATGACGATGACGCAGACGGCCGCAGTCATCGGCACCGCCCAGTACCTCTCCCCGGAGCAGGCGAAGGGCGAGCAGGTCGACGCGCGCTCGGACCTCTACTCGACCGGCTGCCTCCTCTACGAGCTGCTGACAGTCCGCCCGCCCTTCGTGGGCGACTCCCCGGTCGCGGTGGCCTACCAGCACGTCCGCGAGGAGCCGCAGCCGCCGAGCGTCTTCAACCCCGAGATCACGCCCGAGATGGACGCGATCGTGATGCGGGCGCTGGTCAAGGACCCGAACTACCGCTACCAGTCCGCCGACGAGATGCGTTCCGACATCGAGGCCTGCCTCGACGGCCAGCCGGTCGCCGCCGCAGCGGCCATGGGCTCCGTCGGCTACGGCGGCTACCCCGACGATCAGCCGACGACGGCTCTGCGCACGGACTCCAGCGCCGGCCCGACCACGATGCTGCCGCCGATGAACCTCTACAACGAGCGCCCGGACCGTCGCCGGCAGAAGAAGAACAACAACACGTCGACGATCCTGCTGGTCGTGGCCGGTGTGCTGCTGCTGGTCAGCGCGATCCTCATCGGCAAGTGGTTGGGCAAGCAGTTTTAGTCTGAAAGAGCGCTTTGTCCCACCGGTCGTAACCACTGGCACTGACATCGCCACGAGGCTCCGACCGAGTACCGCGCTGGGCCGTCCCTGGGCCGTGCGAGGCCGACCGGCGACGACAGGCGACACCCACAGGCGACCGCCCCCACCCCGCTCTGGCCTGGGCTGGCGGAGTTGATCTGCGACAAGTCGAGAGCCACACCACTCCACGGCAGAGCCCCCGCCCAAGTTGCTTCGGGACGAAGGCATCTTGGGTTCAAATCCCCGGTAGAGAAGTGACGGATCAGAGGGTCCTTACCGAATCGGTGAGGACCCTCTGGCCTTGCTTCCATCGACCGCGGTCTGTAAGGACGTGGGAGACTCGCGGGTGGGTAACAGGGCCGCCAGCGAGGTCTACCGGGGGATGACCATGTCAACGTCGTTTGCGGGCATGCTTCTGCCGCTGATTGCCATGGTGGGGGCGATCTGGCTTGCTTGTGCTGTTCTCGGCCTCCACGCCCTGCTCCTGGGACGTATGCCAGGCCGATGGCTACAGCGCCATGTTCGGCAGCCGAGACTCTGGGGAGCGGGTGCCCTGTTCGTTGCGTGGAGCGGGTTCGAGCATTCGTCGTTTCTCGTGGTCGGAATCGGCCTCATCGCCTTGGGGCACGTAGTGAAGCCAGCCTCATGATCGACTGTTAGCTCTTAACGTGTCCGTGTCTTGAGCGACGCGGCGGACGATACCGAAGGCTGAAGCGGCTGTCGGCACGTGCCATAGCCCGTGACACATCGTGCGGTCAATCACAATCAACGGCGGTTTGCTGTAGTCGAGATGCACCGCTGAGCTGGGCCCTCACCGAACCCAGGGTGAGCCACGCGGGCGGCCCGTACGGCTACGGCCGGTGGCACATGCCTTCCGGGAAGCTCGACCAGGGCGAGCCCCTGCCCGTCGGCGCTGCCCGCGAGCTGTACGAGGAGACCGGCATCACCGTCGACCCGGCGCACCTTCGCCTGGTCCAGGTTGTACACCACCGGCAGAGTCAGGACGTCGAGCGGATCGGCTTCTTCTTCGAAGCCACGAAGTGGGAGGGACAGCCCGTCAACAAGGAGCCAGAAAAGTGCATGACACTCGAATGGTTCACTGTCCACGACCTGCCCGACGACATCATCGAGTAACCGGAAGCCGGCCTGAACGGCTACCTGAGCGAGAGCAGCCCTCTCGTGGAACACGGCTGGCAGTAGCGCAAGTTCTGGCCAGACGTACACGCGTCTGGCCAGAACAACCCAGAGCGATGCGGAGGACGAAGCAAGGTGCCCCAGCTCCCCGTGAACGACGTTATGATCATTCCAGACGACCTGCCTCGCGGGAGTCCAGCTCACTGCCTGAGCGGCACCGGCCTCGTCCGAGAAGGACCCGTCTTGCCGAGGCAGGAACTCGGGTCCGATACGCGCACTTGTTGGGTAATTACTGAGGCCCTGCGTCGTCAGGAATTGTCCCTGGTTCGTGCGGCCACCCACAGAGCGATCCGGGTGCGTGAGCGCAGGCCCAGTTTGTCGCGGACCTTGTCCAGGTGGGTGGCGACAGTACGCTCTGAAAGACCTAACCGTGCAGCGATCTGGCGGTTGGTCAGTCCCTCGGCGACGAGCTCGGCGACCGTGAACTCCCGGCCCGTGAGCGGGAACTGGTCCACGACGACCGCCGTGGCGTCAGAGGCCGAGCTAGGGTAGCCGCTCCCTCTCCGCAGGGCGTATGCGACGAGCCGGTCTCCCCGCAGTCGCCGGCCACCGCTGACAGCAGCGTCCTGCGCAGCGGCCGACAGCCCTGCTCGCGCACGAGCCGCGGTCAGTTCCACCCGTCGGCGCCACGGGTCCTCCGGCTCGGTGTCCAGCCGACGGCGTGCCTGCGCGCTCGCCTCGTACAAACGCAGGGCTCGCCGCAAGTCACCGCTCTCGGCGGCCACGAGGGCCAGGCCCTCGACCGGGTACAGCGCGTGGAAGCTTGCTTCGGGGACGATCCGGAGCACCTCGCCGAACAGTGCCTCGGCGTTGTCCAGACGGCCCAGGGACAGCCGTACGGCGCCGGCGGTGTGTAGGGCGGCGGCAGCCCGGCTCCAGTGCGCCTGCGCCCTGAGCACCGGAAGACAGCGAGCCATGAGCAAGTCGGCCTCGGCCTCCTCGCCCGCCTGAAGCAGGGCCCAAGCCAGGTGATGGGTGCACCATGCTGTGTCCTCCCGTCGGCCGAGCGCGGAGACGACACGCAGGCAATAGCGCAGGTCCGCGACGGCGGCGGCGAATTCACCACGGCACAGCCGTGCTGCCGCCCGCGCGTCCAGTGCATTGGCGAGACCAGCGGGGTGGTCACGCGTGCGTTCCTGGCGTACCGCCTGCTCACCAAGGCGTAGCGCTGCGGCCAGGTCGGTCTGCTGGCAGGCGACACGGGTGGCGAGTGCCGCTACCGCGCGGCCGAGGCCAGGCCCGGCAGGCAGCCGCAGAAGTCCGTCCAGTAGCGAGCGAGCGGCCGAAGGCTGTTCATGCTGGTAGTACACGCGGGCCAGTTCCAGGGCCAGCCGGTCACTCAAGGGGCCATCGCTGCCGTTGGCGCTGGCCAGGGCCGCTGCGAGATTGTCCCGTTCGCCGGTGAGCGGCCCACCTGCCTGGTCGGCGAACACCTCGCCACCGGTGAGTTCCGCGAGGCTGCCCAGCCAGTCGAGGGACCGCCGCCGTACGGCGTCCAGCTCGCCCGACACGATCAGACGCTCCATGGCGCAGGCGCGAACGGCGTTCAGCTGCCGGAAGCGCGCGGGGTACGCGTTGCCCGGCAGCCGTACGATCAGCGACTTGGCCTCAAGTCCGCACAAGATGCCGAGAATTTGGCATGGGGCGACGCCGCCGCCGGCGCAGACTGCCTCGGCGGCGCCTGTGTCGAATCCTCCGACGAGCACCGCGAGGCGCCGGAAAACCGCCTGTTCCGTCGGCTCGAGCAGCCGATGGCTCCAGTCGATCGCGGCGGTCAGTCCGTTGTGACGACGGGGACCGGTCCGGCTTCCGTCGGTCAGAAGCGACAGCTGGAACAGCCGGTTGTCCAGTCCGGCGAGGATGTCGCCCAGTGGGAGCGTGCCGACGCGGTGCGCCGCGAGTTCGATGCCGAGCGTCAGACCGTCCAACCGACGGCATATCTCGGCAACGGTCGCAGCGTTGCTACGCCAGAGGGTGAAGCCGGGCACACGGCTGGCGGCGCGTTCGACGAACAAGCGGACGGCGTCCGAGCGCATGAGGGCGGCAGGGTCGTCACCGGTGCTGGTAGGCGGCAGAGACAGCTCGCCGACCCGGAACACGGTCTCTCCGGGAACCCGCAGCGCCTCCCGGCTGGTGGCCAGGATCCGCAACCGGGGGCAGTGACTCAGCAGGGTCGCGGCCAGCTGAGCGCACGGCTCTGCCAGATGTTCGCAGTTGTCCAGGATGACAAGCCAGGAGGTGTTGCCGATCGCACGGACCAGGGCGTCGGTGCCGGATCGCCCCGCTCGCTCGCCCACGCCCAGCGCGGTGGCCACGGACTGCGCGAGCGGAGCGTCGTCGTGCAGCGAGTCGAGTTCGATCAGGTCAACCCGCGCGTAGCGCCCAGGCAGCCCTTTGGCGAACTCCAGCGCCAGCCGCGTCTTGCCGACGCCTCCGGCTCCGGTCAGCGTGAGCAAGCGCGATGTCCTCAGCAGGGTGCGCAGGACGGAGAGTTCCTGGCGTCGCCCCACGAAGGAGTCGAGCGCTCGCGGCAGCCCGCGACCTGGCTAGGGCGTCCGCTATCGGCCCCACCGAGGCGAGTTGAACTGGCCCCGGTTCGCGGATGATTCGTGAAGATTGGGCGCTGTGTGGTGGCCCCGGTGGGCGGCTTGATTTGGGACCACCGCTGACAAAGGTGCGGAGCGGCGAGCGCCTGGTCGGATTTCAGCGCGGGCGGTGATCTTCGGCGCGTCGAGCGAGCGCGTCATGCCGTATTCCCGTCGGCGTGGGTGTGGCGTGGGAGCAGGCAGTCGAAGACGACCTCTGCCAGCCTCCCGGGCCTCTCACTCGTGCCGCGTCGGCGGCCGGCCGTCAGTGCGGCCACGACGATGGCCTGCACGTCTGCTGCGTCCACGTCGTCGCGCACCGCCCCGGCCTGCTGGGCGCGGGAGAGGAGCGTGCCGAACAACTCGCGCAGCTGTGCCGCCAGTTCCTCGGCCTCGACGCCCATGGGGGCGCCCGCCGCCGTGATGGCCTCGGTCAGGTCCTGCTTCGCATCGGCCTCGGCGGTCATCCGGGCGAGGAAGGCGAAGAACGCCGGCCCGGCCTCTGCCTCGGCCAGGGTGGCGCGGGCGTCGAGCGTCAGCTGCTCCAGGTGCTCGCGCACGACCGCTTCGAACAGCACCTCCTTGGTGGGGAAGTGGCGGTGGACTGTGCCCGGCCCGACCCCGGCCCGCCGGGCGATTTCGTCCAGCGGGACCGCGAGGCCCTCGGCGGCGAAGGCTGTGCGGGCCGTTTGCAGGATGCGCTCCCGGTTGCGGCGTGCGTCTGCGCGCAAGGGGCGCTGTCGCTCGGTGGTCAAGTGCCCTCCAGGGACGGGGGTTTGGAGTATTGATAAGCGGGGCCTGCGCCCCGTATATTCAATCACGTAACCGGGGCCATCGCCCCGGTTGCGTCGAGAGGAGTGTCCCATGACCACTGCAGCACCGTGTGAAGTCCTCCAGCATTTCCTCCGTCTGACCGCCGACGGCCCCAGCGAGGCGATGGCCGACCTGTTCACCACGGACGCCGTCTTCGAGATGCCCTACCTGCCGCCGGGCGCACCCGTGCAGGAGCCGGGACGGGACGCCTTCCGGGCCCACCTTCACGAAGGGGCGAAGCTGCAGAAGTTCACGGCCGTGGACCACGTCCAGGTGCACGAGACGACCGATCCCGAACTCGTCGTCGCCGACTACCGCCTCCACGGCCGCGTCCTGGCCACCGGGAAGCAGTTCGCCTTCGACATGGTGATGTTCGCCCGCATCCGGGACGGACTGATCACCTGGTCGCGCATCTACTCCAATCCGCTCGACGGGGCGATCGCCTTCGACGCAGCCGAGGGACTGCTCGCCGCGATCACGGCTGCTTAGGGCCCCTCGTCCCTGCTGATCACAGGCGATCACTTGGTCCCGTCGGCTTTGTTCGCCCTGGTGCGAGCCAGGCGATAGGACTCGGTGCCGGTCTCGATGAGGCTGGCATTGAAGGTGAGCCGGTCCACGATCGCCGCGCAAAGCCGCGGATCAGTAAAGGTCTTGGACCAGCCCGTGAACGCCTCGTTGGAGGCAATCGCGATGCTGTTCTTCTCCTCACGCTCCGTCAGAACCTGGAAGAGCATCTCTGCGCCGCGACGGTCAAGTTCGAGATAGCCGAGCTCGTCGATCTCCAGGAGGTCGACGCGTCCGTAGCGGGCGATGGTCTTGCCCAGCTGCTTGTCGTCGGCCGCTTCGACCAGCTCGTTCACCAGGGCGGCGGCGGTGGTGTAGCGGACGCGGTAGCCGGCCATCGCGGCCGCGGTGCCCAGGCCGATCAGCAGGTGGGACTTGCCGGTGCCGGAGTCCCCGATCAGACACAGCGGGTAGCCCTTGGTGATCCAGTCGCAGGTGGCCAGGGAGTGGATCACCGCCGGGTCGACGTTGGGGTTGGCGCGGTAGTCGAAGTCACGCAGGGACTTCTCGCGCGGGAAGTGGGCGGCCCGGATGCGGCGTTCGGCCCGGCGGCGGTCGCGGTCCTCGCACTCGGCCATCAGCTACTCGGCGAGAAAGCCCGCATAGGAGAGCCCTTCGCGTTCGGCTCGGGCGATGAGTTCGCGCCCTCGGGCTTGAGGCGGTGCAAGAGTACGCGTGTGGCCCAGCTCTACCGCCAGGGCGCCGGTGAGGTCGCCGAGGATCGCGGCGTCCGGGCCGGTGCCGGGCTTGGGAGTCAGGTCCAGCCGAGCGGGGGCGGTGACGCATGGAGGAACGTCTCCCCCACCGCAATGGCACCCCGGGACGTACCCGGTGCACCCTGGGAGTGGGCCTCTCCCGCGCCTGGAGCCACAGGCGTGTCCCGCTCTGCCGAAGGGAGGAGGCGTGATGTCCTCATCGGCTGGCTGGGGCCGGCTGACGATCTACCTCGATGAAGCGCGGCAGTGGCGGGGTCGGTCGCTGGTCGAGGAGGTCGTGCTCCGTGCGTGGGAAGGCAAGCTGCGGGGGGCAAGCGTGCGCCGTGGTATTGCAGGGTTCGGCGATGCCGGCACCGTACGCAGGCAGAGTGTGCTCCCGCTTGTTCAGCATCTGCCAGCCGAGATCGTCCTCGCCGACGACATGGTCGTCCTGCAGGCCTTCTTGACCCGCCTGGACCGTATGCAGGCGGTTCTGCTGGCGACCCTCCAACCCGTCGAGGTCGTCGATATCTCCGCCGGGGCCAGCTGCGATGCGCACGAGTGGTGAACGCCCCCGCCTGCGGCCATCCGCCCCATCCCGGCGATCCTCCCCGGAAAGGAAGCTTGCGATGACCCCGCACCTTCCCCGGCACCACCACGGGGACGACGACCTCCCTCCGCGCGCGCCCCGTGCGCCCCTCAAAGGCCCGGTCCTGCGCATGACCGTCTACCTCGGCGAGTGGGACCAGTACCACCACAAGCCGGCCTACACCGAAATCTTCCACCGCGCGCACCGCGCCGGGCTCGCCGGCGCCAGCGTCTTCCGCGGCTTCGAGGGCTTCGGTGCCTCCTCGCTCGTGCACACCACCCGCCTGCTCGACCTCGCCGAAGACCTCCCCCTGACCATTGTGGTTATCGACGAGGAGGACCGCGTGCGTGCCTTCCTCCCACAGGTCCGCGACGTCGCCCCCGAGGCGCTGGTCACCCTGGAGCCGCTGCAGGCGGTCTGCCATCTCACCGGCGTGCCTCGCCCTGCCGCCGGAGAGGAGATGCGCTGATGCCCGTCCTCATGGTCTTTCTGGCACGGGACTCCGGCCCGGCGTAGTCGGATCGAAGAGCTGGACGACCGGGTCGAGGACGTCGCATACGTCGGCTGGAGCGGTCCGCGCTCTCCACGGGGGTGTCCCGTCCCGTTCGAATTTCCCTCCCGGGCGGCAGGGCGACCAGCAGATAGGTAATTCCCGGTGAGATCACCGGCCTGTCCTGTCCCAGGTCTTGTTGCCGCTGAGTGAGCTTTGGGGTGTGACCGTCCCGCTCTTCGTTGTTTGCGAGACGGGAGTGCGGGTGGGCATGATGCCGCGCATCCCCAGGAGCGAGGTTTAGGGTGGTCGTACGGCATCGGTGGGGTCGCAGGAGATGGTGCCCGAAGGGCGGCAGTGACGCGACGACGGTCCTTGCTCACCTGGAGCAGGGACGGGTGCACGGTGGTCGGTGTGCAGAGGCGCGCGGGACGTAGCGGTTTGAGGAGTGTGGCCGGAGGGCTGAGGACGGTTGCCGGGCCGGCCGAGCGGGCTACGGCAGGCGAGGAGGCGCAGCTGCGGCGTGCAGCGCGCCGCCGGGAGTTCGCGGTGCTCTCTGTGATCGCCGTCGGTGGGGCGGTAGGGGCGGGCGCCCGCTACGAGGCGGGGCAGCTGTGGCCCACCGGCAGCAGCGCGTTTCCGTGGACAACGCTGGGGATCAATGCCGTTGGCTGCCTGATCATCGGCGTGTTTCTGGTGGCGGTCACCGAGGTGTGGTCGCCGCACCATCTGTTGCGGCCGTTCTTCGGCACCGGGGTGCTGGGCGGCTTCACCACCTTCTCCACGTACTGCGCCGACATCGAGCGCCTGGTCGCACAGGAGCGGGCCGGTATTGCGCTGGCCTACCTGGCGGTGACCGTCGTGGCCGCGATGGTTGCGGTGACGATCGGCGTGGCGGCCGGGCGCCGCGCCCTAGCCGGAAGGATGCAGTAATGAAGCTCACTGGTCGCGCGTTGCGCATGACGGTCTTCGTGGACGACACAGACACCTGGCACCACAAGCCGCTTTACACCGAGATCGTGCATCGTGCTCACGCGGCGGGACTGGCCGGGGCGTCGGTCTTCCGCGGGGTGGAGGGGTTCGGGGCGTCCTCGATCGTGCACACCACCCGGTTGCTGTCGATGGCGGACGACCTGCCGACCGCGGTTGTCATCGTGGACGAGGAAGACCGGATCCGTTCCTTCCTGCCACAGCTGGACGAACTGGCCATCGAAGGCCTGGTGACCCTGGAGGAGGTTCAGGTGGTGCACTACGTGGGACGGGAGGCCGTGAGCCGATGAGGCTCCTGCTGGTGCTGCTGGGCGGCGCCATCGGGGCCCCGCTGCGGTACCTGACCGACCGGGCGGTCCAGGCGCGCCACGACACGGTCTTCCCCTGGGGCACCTTCGCCGCCAACATCACCGGCTCGGTGATCCTCGGCGTGCTGACGGGGGCGGCGCTGTCCGGCGCCGCGTCGAAGGACGTGCAGCTGTTCCTGGGGACGGGGCTGTGCGGGGCGCTGACCACGTACTCGACGTTCTCCTACGAAACGCTGAGCCTGGCCGCGGCTGGCGCGAGGTTCCTGGCGTTCGCCAACGTGGCGGCTTCGGTCATCGCCGGGCTCGGAGCGGTGTTCATCGGCTTGGCCGTGGCCAAGGCGGTGTTCGGATAGGCCCCGCCCTCACCATCCGGACACCGCTAGGGCCACCGTTCGCTCCGGCAGCGCCGCCCGCGTCAGACGGCGTCGGCGTGCGTCTGGCCGATGCGGCCCACCTCGACCTCTTCGACGATCACCAGGCCCTCGGTGACCAGTTCCTTCAGCGTGGGCAGGAAGCACCGGATGCGTTCCTCTTCGTCGACGATGACGATCGCGAGCGGCAGATCCTGCTTGACCGACCACAGCCGGTAGCCGTGGATGACCGTGGATGCCCCGTAGCCCTCCACTCCGCGGAAGACGGACCCGCGGAAGACGGACGCGCCGGCCAGTCCGGCCTGGTGGGCCCGGTGCACGATCTCCGCAACCAGCGGCCTGTGCCCCCAGGTGTCGGATTCCTCGATGAACACCGTCAGCCGCAGGGCCCTGTCAATTAGCCTCATGATGTCCTCCTGGCCGCCACGCAGTGCATGTCGCGCCGCACCCCGCACCGCTCGCGGTGCGGCCGATCCCGTGCAGCCCTGGCCCGCAGCCGGGCCCCGCCGCCCAGCCGGTAGCCTCTCCGAGGCGGCCGGCTCACCGCCACTGGCGAGGTTGTCCCCTGCCTGCCGTGCGGGCTGTCATGACGGCTATCAGCACCAGGGCCAGGGCCTGGAGCCGTACGGACCTGCTCCGCCAGCCCATCAGCGGGCGGCACACGGAGCCGGCCGGTCCTCTCAGCGGTCCAGTGCGGGCAGGTGGCAAGGCCGGTGTCGAACATGATGCGGTCGACGGTCTCGTGCAGGGCGCTGTCGGCGCCGAGGACGGTCTCGAACCCGTCGGGCAGCAGATCGCGCGGCCGGTGCCAGTCGCACAGCTGCCCTTCCGGCTCTTCCACGAGGCGGGCGCCGCCAACGCCGCCACCTCTCGGCTCGTCCCTAAGCGACCGTGAGCACAACCTTGCCCCGGATGTGCCCCCGGGCGACGCGCTCGTGCGCCGCCCTGGCATCCGCGAGCGGGAACATGCTGTCGATCGCGACGCGAATCTTCCCCGCGTCGACCAAGCTCTGCAGTTCGGCGAGCTGCGCGCCGCTCGAGCGAACCGACACGGCCGTGACCGTGACACCCAGTTTCGCGTTCTCCTCGTCGTCGAACTGGCCGAAGTACACCGGGTAGAGGAACCCGCCGCGCTTAAGGGTGCGCAAAAAGCGCCTGCTGTCGGGACCCCCGACGGTGTCCAGGACCAGGTCGACGTCACGAACAACCTCCTCGGGCCGCTCCTTGGTGTAGTCGATGAACTCGTCGGCGCCGAGCTCGCGCAGGAACGTCTCGTTAGCGCCGGAGGCCACGGCGATGACGCGGGCCCCCTTCCACTTGGCCAGCTGGAGAGCGAGGTGCCCCACGCCACCGGCAGCGCCGTTGATGAGCACCGTGCTCTTGCTGCCGAGTGCCATCGGGCGGTGCTGGGCCTCCTGGAACGGCGAGGGATGATCGTGCCCGAGCTCGATCAGGAACTGCCACGCCGTCAATCCCGACATGACCAGGGCGGCGGCGCGCACGTGGTCGATGCCGGTCAGCTTGCGGGCGAGGTCGGACGCCGGCGCGGTGACGTACTCGGCGTACGCGCTGCTCTGGAGAAGGGTGGGAAAACGCAGAAGGCCGATCACCTCGTCTCCGACCGCGAAGCCGTTGACGTCGGCGGCGACGGCTTCCACGACGCCTGAGACGTCGGTCCCCGGAATCAGGGGGAGCTGGAACTCGGGCCTGATCTCGGGAGGTATGTCGGGCATCCCCTCGCGTGCATACCGGTCAGGAGGGTTGATGCCGACCGCGTGCACGCGCACGAGCACCTCACCCGACCCCGGCACAGGAACCGGCACCTCCTCGTAGCGCAGCACCTCAGGGCCGCCGAACTCGTGCAGCCGGATCGCTTTCATGGTCTGTCTTGGCACAGCGCTCTTCCTGCGTCTCTCGCGGGGACAAATGAAGTGAATCAGTGATCCACTTTTCCGGACCACTGATCCGAATATATGGACCACTGATCCGAATAGTCAAGAGGGGGCAGACGCGGGCCGACGCCAGGACGGACCCCGACCACCTGTTCGCCGCAGCGGGGACCGCCATCAGCGAGCAGGGCGTCGACATTCACGGCGCGACATCGCGCGCAGGGCCGACGTCAGGCTCGCGAGGCTGCTCCAACTCAGCACGCGTGGGCGTCACTTCGAAGGCCTGAGGCCTGGCGCGAGCGAGATTCCGACGACCGCAAGGAGCGTCCGGGCCCGACGGGGAGCGTCACCCTCAAGCCTGCAGACGAAACCGTCTCGCTCGCAGACCGACAAACTGGGCCGCACGCTCGACGGGAGCGGTTCGAGGCCGCGTTCGCCAAGACGGTCAAAGGGTGCCGGCATCGAGCCCCCCCGGGAGCGGACCGCGATCGCCGCGAATCGGCTGACGATGGCGGCGCGCACGAACAGTTCGAGACCCAGGGCACCTTGTTCGCTCCCTGCTTCTCGCCGGCCCGGGTCGACTCAGCAGCTACCGCGAGCCGACGGGACCCCGAAGAGGCGGTCGGCGCATGGTACGAGCGAGCGCTGATCGCCGAGCCGAGCGAAGCGTCGCCGACAGTGCAAACAAGTCGGCGCCATCAATCCGCGCCATGACCGCGCCCCAGGCGCGGGCAAGGAGTCGCGCACCGTGACGCAGCAGCGTCTCGAGTCCGGCCTCCGCCTTGCGCGCGATCTCGCGCAGCGACACATCGACGCCCCGCTCATGCATCAGCCCACATCTCCCCCTCTTGACCATTCGGATCAGTGGTCCATATATTCGGATCAGTGGTCCGGCAAAACGGACCATTGGTTCAGGTCGGACTGCAGCGGATCAGCCACTCCCCCTTCGGCGTCACGCCGCCCGCCGCAGCAGCCGGAGGCAACGAGACCCCGGCCGCGACCACCACCTGTTGAACCGGTGACGCATTGGGCGTAATCCACCGACGTCAAGAAACAAGGACACCCCCCATGAAACTGAAGCTCGAAATGATCGTGCTGCCCGTCTCCGACATCGACCAGGCCAAGGCCTTCTACGCGAAGGCCGGATTCCGCCTGGACGTCGACTACAAGGCCAGCGAGGACGTCCGGGTCGTGCACTTCACACCGCCCGGCTCCGAGTGCTCGATCATCTTCGGCGAGGGGATGACCCCCATCACGCCCGGCTCTTTCCAGGGCCTGTACCTCATCGTCTCGGACATCGAGGAAGCCCGCGCGGAGCTCACCGGCCGCGGCATCGAGGTCAGCGAGATCTTCCACGACGCAGGCGGCCTCTTCCACGGCCACGAGGACGGGAACGTCACCCACCGCCGCCCCGGCCAGGAGCGGCTGGCCGGCCTGCACCCCGAGCGCGCCTCCTACGGCTCCTTCGCCACCTTCAGCGACCCGGACGGCAACGGCTGGGTGCTCCAGGAAATCTCGGAGCGCCTCCCCGGCCGCTGACCTCCCCCACAAGCCGCCAAGCCACCGTCCAAGGGCTGCAACAGGCCGTCGCCGGCCCGGACGACAGCCAGTCCGGACCAGCACCTCTCGCGGTCCGGACCGAAGACCGGCACCGGACCGCCGGGCGAGCGCACGGGTGGGTGCTCTCCGCCGCCCGGCAGTCCGGCTGCCACGGGGCCGCGCTGGCCGCCACGGCCGACCCAGCCCGTGACCGCCCCTCGACCCCGTGCGGTGCGGCGGCCCCGCCGTCCGGCGGCAGGCAACGGCGAACGCGGCCGGCAAGGGGCCGCGGCCGTGGAGAGTCCGGCCCAGGCACGCAAGCAATGACGAACGAAACAGTGAGGAACACAGCAGTGACGAACGCAGCAGTGACGAACGCAGCAGTGACGAACGAGACCACCCGCACCTACGACGTGATCGTCATCGGCGCAGGGCCGGTCGGCGAGAACGTGGCCGAACGCGCCCGCTCCGCCGGACTCAGCACCGTGATCATCGAGCGCGACCTCATCGGCGGCGAATGCTCGTTCTGGGCCTGCGACCCCAGCAAGGCGCTGCTGCGGCCGGTGGTCGCACGTGCCGACGCGAGCCGCGTACCCGGACTCGACCCGGCCGTCGCCGGCCCCCTGGACGTCGAGGCGGTCCTCGCACACCGCGACAAGATGTCCTCCTACTGGAAGGACGAGGACCAGGTCGACTGGCTCAACTCCGTCAACGTCGACCTCATACGCGGTCACGGCCGCCTCACCGGCCCCAAACAGGTCGCCGTGCAGACCCCGGAGGGCGACACCGTCCACCTGACCGCCCGGCACGCCGTCGCCGTCTCCACCGGCACCCGCGCCGCCCTGCCCCCCATCCCCGGATACGACACCGTCCGCCCCTGGACCAGCCGCGAGGCCACCACCGCCACCAAGGCACCCGGCCGCCTCGCCATCGTCGGCGGCGGCGTCGTCGCCGTCGAGATGGCCACCGCCTGGCAGGCCCTCGGCTCCCAGGTCACCATGCTCGTCCTCGAAAACGGGATCCTGGAGCGTATGGAACCCTTCGCCGGCGACCTGGTCACCGAGGGGCTGCTCGAAGCAGGCGTCGACATCCGCTTCAACACCACCGCCACCTCCATGACACGCGAGGACGGCGAAGTGCGGATCACGCTGTCCGACGGCGGACAGCTGGCCACGGACGAGATCCTGCTGGCGACCGGCCGCGCCCCACAGACCCGCGACATCGGCCTGGAAAGCGTCGACCTCACCCCCGGCGACTGGCTCACCGTCGACGACACCTTCCGTGTCACCGGCGTCGACGGCGGCTGGCTCTACGCCGTCGGCGACGTCAACCGCCGCGCCCTGATGACGCATCAGGGCAAGTACCAGGCCCGCATCGCCGGCGCCGTCATCGGCGCCCGCGCCAACAGCGAGCAGGTCGACGACGCCCCCTGGGGCGCGCACGTCGCCACCGCCGACACGGCCGCCGTCCCCCAGGTCATCTTCACCACCCCCGAAGTCGCCTCCGTCGGCCTGACCAGCCGCGAGATCGAACAGAGCGGCCGCCGCATCAAGGTCGTCGACTACAACCTCGCCCACGTCGCCGGTGCCCACCAGTACGGCGAGGACTACCGCGGCCACGCCCGCATGCTCATCGACACCGACCGGGGCACCGTCGCCGGCGTCACCTTCGCCGGCCCCGGCGTCGGCGAACTCGTCCACTCCGCCACCATCGCCGTCGCCGGCGAAGTCCCCCTCGACCGGCTCTGGCACGCCGTCCCCGCCTTCCCCACCCTCGGCGAAATCTGGCTGCGACTGCTCGAGACTCACCGCGGCTGAACATGCTCCCGCCGGCATGCGGGGCGGTCCTGGCCCGCGCCCGGCGACCCAGCCGTCCGCAGGCAAGGAACGGACCTCCGACGCCCCTCCTTCTCGGGGCAATAGCCAGCCCTCTACCACCTTCTCGGACCATAGCCAGACCCTCTGTCAGAGGGCGCAGACCAAGGAAAATGATCATGAATCACATGTTTGGACGACGGGCCACCACCATGGCCGCCACTCTCGCTGTCGCAGCAACCACCCTGCTGGCAGTAGGCGGCAGGGCATCGGCGACGTCCGACCCGTCCGTCGACCGCACTGCGGACGCCTCTCACTCCTCCAGCATCACCGTCCAGTACGGCGACAATCGCGGAGGCGACCGTGACAGCGACCGCGACCGCGAGAGCAGCAACCGTCGCATCGACCGCGACAGCAGCGACCTGTATGTCTACGACAGCCACCGCAGGTGGGAGCGGAACGACAACAAGTGGCACCACAACAACGGCGGCCAGCAACACTCCTACGACGGCCAGCAGTTCCACCACTGGAACGCCGACAAGTGGGTCACCGTGAGTGCCAAGGCACACGGGCTCAACGACCACACCTCCCGCTGACCGTCGGAGCACAGGACAGGTACGTGCGTGTGCCCGGACATGCGCGGGCACCGACTTCGGAGGGTGTGGGTGCACCGCTGCCGGCTGCAGTGGTGCACCCGTCAGCCCGTCAACCTACAGCTGGAATCATGAGCGTTGCATAGATCAATCTCTTTATGCCGAGTTCACACTCACGCCGGACCAGCGGGTGAAGGTGCCGACCCGTCTCCTGTACGAACCGCGCGACCCTATGCCGTGCACATCATCTTCTATGCCGATACCGACGAACCGGTCGCCTGGGTGTTCGACCGCGATCTGCTGGCGCAGGGCATACTCCGGCCGAGCGGAGAAGGAGACGTGCGACATTGGCCCACCCACACACGGCCGGATGCCGTGCTGAGTCACGTACTGCCCCCTCCGCACAGGGCCGCCCACCTCACAGCCTCCCTCTCAGTGGTGACGCACTGGTTGGAGCGCACCTACCACCTGGTGCCGTCCGGGCGGGAGGGTGACGGCATCGACCTGAATGCCGAGCTGTCCCGGCTGCTACACGGGACGGCCTGATGAGGAGACATCCAGACCGCCGGCAGAGACCTCGTGTCACACCTGAAGCTGCCCCGTGATGGCAGGTTTCCAGGTAAGGCCGGCTCTCGTCGTTGGCGCTGAAGGCGACGTCGCCGATGAGCTTCATCCCGGGCCTACGGATGACACTCGCTTTCCCACCCGCCGCCCGCGCAACGAACCGTCCAGGGAGCCATCCTCCGGCGCGCCGCGAGCAAGCACCCGCGCCTGCGCTTGGACGGACCGTCCCCGTCTCGACAGGGACCTCGGCCGCACGACGCACTCCGCGTCAATTGACGCATCAGCACGGACGGCGGTAAAGGCCGCAGGAGGCGGCTCGCCCCTGCCCGCGCTACACGATACCCTTATCCGGATCAGTGATCCATGTAATCGGACCACTGATCCTAATAAATGGATCACTGATCCGGATACTCAAGGGGACAGATGCGGGCCGATGCCAGGAAGAACCGCGACCACCTGCTCGCAGTAGCGGGCGCCGCCATCAGCGAGCACGGCGTCGACGTGTCACTGCGCGACATCGCGCGCAGAGCCGATGTCGGTCTCGCGACGCTGCTGCGGCACTTTTCGACACGCGAGGCGCTGCTCGATGCCCTGCTCCACACGAGCTTCGGCGAGCTGACCGCCAAGGCGGACGCCCTCGCAACGGACGACTCGCCCGGCGATGCTCTCGTTTCATGGCTGCGCGAATGCGTCGGATGGACAACCGAGTACCGGGGCGCGGTCGTGCTGATGGCCGCCGCCATCGCGGACCCCGATTCCGCACTCCACGCTTCGTGCGTCACCCTGCGCGCGGCCGGTGCCCGGCTCCTTGCCCGCGCCCAGGCCGCGGGCCTGGCGCGGACCGACATCGACGGCGACGATCTGTTCGCGCTGGTGGAGGCGCTCGCCTGGCTCGGCGATCAGCGCTCGCTCGCGCCCCGCGCCGATCACCTCTTCGACGTGGTCGCAAGCGCGATCCTGACCAGCACGGCGAACAGCACCCGCAGCTGAAATCGTCACGCACGCAGACCGGCGAACTCGCCCCGCGCGCTCGGCAAGAGCGGCGCGGCGCCCAGGTCGCCATGGCGGCCAAGGTCGCCGGCGTCGGGCCGCGCGATACCAGGGAGCGGACCGCGACCGCTGGGAAGCGGCCGGCGAAGATGGAGGCGCGCTGCTGATACGACCTCACCCATATGCTTAGCAGTTTCCTGCCGCGCCGGCGCTGAGGGCGGTCACCATCAGACGCAGGGAATCCCGGTCTTCAGGCCGGGCGGGAATGCGCTCCTCGGTCTGGAGGCGCGAAGCGCCGGATTTCTCTGCGCCTTTGTGGTGACGGTCAGGCTGGGCGCTTCTGGTTGCTCACGCGGGGTGGAGCAGCTCGGTAGCTCGCTGGGCTCATAACCCAGAGGTCGCAGGTTCAAATCCTGTCCCCGCTACTGAAACCTGAGGGGCCGGCACGATGTGCTGGCCCCTCAGGCGTGCCCAGCCCGGGGCACGCGGTCGCAGAGCGCGGATAGGCACCTCTGAGGGAAGAGCAGGGGCGGCCGACGCCACCACGTCAACAACCCCGCTCAGAGACGCGCGGCCTGGGTTGGGAACCCGAAGAACACGCAAGCTCGAAAGGCGGCATGCTCTGCTCGCTCCTCTCACCCACGTTCCACGCGGCAAAGGCAAACGCGTGGGCCGCAACCGGCGGGGAGCCACACCCTGGACTCCGTGCCGACCAGCTGCGCGTCCGGGCTGCCCGCACTCCTGGGACAGCGCCACGGTCGCAACCTGACTGGATCCCACCTCAGGCACCGGGCGCAGCCACCGCAGACACCGGGCAGCGTGGACGTCGGGGCTGCGCACCGCCGAGCAGCCAGTCGACTGACCGGCGGGCGCCCTCCTGAATGCACGGCTGCTGTCCGGGGTGGTCATGCCCGTGCGGCACCCCGTGGGAGCGCGCGGGCTACCGGCCGGTGTCTGCGTACGGGGAGTTGCAGTAGTCGACGCTGTCGATGACCACGCATGCCGTGAAGAGGACGATCGGATTGCTCTGGATGTCGGTGGTTTCGCTGCAGGTGTTGTTGCCCTTGAAGTTCGACAGCGTCTGAAGGTTTCCGATCTTGCGGTAGTAGCGGACGGCGACCGTAGCCGTGACCTGCTGCGCTGGTTCCCTTCAGTACGACATCCCTGGTGAGAGGCGGGCTGAGCCGATCGGCGTGACGATGAGGGCGGAGGTGTTTTCGCATGCCCACCGGTGACGTGCTCCTACTCGTCGATGAGAGTGGCCGGGTGATCGAGTGGGGGCGTCCGGCCGAGGAGCTGTTCGGTTGGTCCGCCGAAGAGGCCGTCGGCCAGTCCGTGACCGCACTCATGCGTGAGCTCGCCGCTGACGGCAAACATCGGGGGGAAAGCTTCTCGGATGCGGCCGCGGTGCTGGTCAAGCCGGTGTTGCGGGGTACTTCCGTGGTGTGGCAGATGCTCGCAGCGGGGGACACCATGTCGGGGCAGGACGTGGCGATCTTGAAGGCTGCGTTCACCCATTCCCCGGTGGAACTGCACGTCCTCGACAATCAGCTGCGCGTGGTCCGCATGAGCACCGCCACCGGCGGGATGCCTGACACACCAGTGAGGCACCTGCTGGGCAAGCATTTCACCGAGGCGTGTGAACTCGCGGACTCCGAGGAAGAAACCGCTGTGGCGCAAAGGGTCCTGGAGAGCGGAGAACCGGTCGTGAACCGGATCGTCCATTGCATCAAGGCACCAGGCCAGCCCGCGCGTATCCAGTCCGTCTCCTACTTCCGTGTGGAGGACTCTCACGGCAATGTGGTCGGACTGGTGGCGTCCACGGTCGACGTCACCGAGCGGGAGAACGCACAGAACCGCCTGGCCCTCCTGGACACGGTCCGCACACAAGTGGGGCACCGGCTGAGCGTGATGGATGTCTGCTGGGAACTGGTGGAGGCGGTAGTGCCAGCCTTCGCCGGCATCGCCGACGTCGAGGTGATCGAAGACGTCGTCCGCGGAGAGGACCCTCCCCTGGTACCCGTCCACGGGGACGTCCCACTGCGCCGAGCAGCATTCCAAGGCCCAATCGCGGGTCACCCGCTCGGAGCCGTGCGGCCCCTGCCGGTCGGCACCCCCTTCTCGGACGTCCTGTCCGACCTTCGGCCGCGCCTCGTGGCGATCGAGGAGGACAGCTCGTGGCTGGCCGCCGACCCGGCCCGAGCCGACGTCATCAGGCGATCCGGTGCCCACTCCCTGATCGTGGCACCGCTGACATTGCGCGGTCATGCCCTGGGCGTGGTCAGCTTCTACCGCCACCAGCAAGAAGACCCCTTTGAAGAGGAGGATGTCGCGTTGGCGTCCGCGATGTGTACGCACGCTGCGCTCTGCATCGACAACGCCCGTCAGTTCATGCGCGAGTGGATCATCGCGCGCACCGTCCAGCGCAGGCTTCTCCCGCACCAACCGGCCACACATTCCACCGTGGAGATCTCCCCACTGCACCTTCCCGCTCCGGAGGGCGGCGGCGCGTGGTCCGACGCGATCGCGCTGCCCGGTGCACGGACCGCGCTGATCGTCGGCGACGTGGCAGGCCAAGGCATCGCCGCAGCCATCGCGATGGGACTCCTGCGGACGGCCGTCCATACGCTCGCCGCCCTGGATCTGCAGCCCGACGAGCTGCTGGCCCGCCTCAGCGACACCGCAGCCCGTCTCGTGGCCGCGCGGGCAACGCTTCCTCCCACGGATCCCCTCAACCGCGAGCCGCTCACCGCCGGCTGCATCATCGCGATCTACGACCCGGTCGATCTCACCTGCACCATCGCCCGCGCCGGCCTCCCCGAGCCGGTCGCGGTCTTTCCCGACGGCACCTCGGCCAGCTTGCCCGTTCCCCCAGGCCCCCAACTCGCCGAAACGGGCAACGCCCCTTTCCCCGCGACCACCGTCGACCTCCCCGAAGGAAGCACTCTGGCGATGGGCACGGCCGCGCTCGCGGACGCGGTCCTGGCACCATCGGGTCCCCTGCGCCCGCTCCTGGACGGCGCCAGCACAAGGCGCCTGCCGGACGTGTGCGACGACATCGCGCACGCGCTCACAGCCGGCCACCCGACCGGCGAGAGCCAGATGCTGCTCGCCCGCACGAAGGCGCTGCCCCAAGACCGGGTACTGACCCTCGCTCTGCCTGCGGACCCCGAGGCTGCCCCGATCGCCCGCGCAGCGGCCCGCCGCCAACTGGAAGCCTGGGGCGTGGACGAGGAAACGGCGTTCACCACCGAGCTCATCGTCAGCGAGCTCGTCGGCAACGCTGTCCGCTACGGCGCTCCGCCCCTGCAACTTCGCCTCGTCCTGGAGCGGATGCTGACCTGCGAGGTCAGCGACACCGCGGCCAGCGCTCCGCAGGTGAAACATGCCCGCACCATCGACGAGACAGGCCGAGGGCTGTTCATCATCGCGAGCGTCGCGGAACAGTGGGGCACCCGCTATCAAGCCCGGGGAAAGACCGTCTGGGCTGAGCAACCGGCAGTGGTGTCAGCGGAGCGCCGGAACGCTGCCGGGCGTCCTGCGTGAGCGCGGCAGGGGCTGCCCGCCACGCCGAGCGGCTCAGCGAAAAGACCGCAATACGATGGAAAAGGATCGTTTGGGCCATCGCTCGAGGATTGTCAGGGAGCGGCAGATGGATACCTGGGACGAATTCCTTCGCTGGGCCACCCCATCGGCTCTTCTGACGCCAGATGGCACCATCCACTCCCTCAACGCCCCGATGGCCGCGACGCTGGGCAGGCCGGCGGAGCAGTGCGTAGGTTACGACTTTCTCGACTTGCTGCCCGAAACGCAGCGAGCCTCGGCCGAGAGCCTGCTGATACACGGGGCCACGACGAAGACGGTCGCGATGCGTGTGCTGGAGTTCTCCGGACCGGACAGAGCGTCCGTGGTCAGCCTCATCGAAGCCCGGCCGGTGAAGGATCCCGCAAGTCGCGAGCGGCTGGTGTGGGTGCACTCGGTGGACGCGCGAAACGACCCGGGCGGCCTGCTGATCCCGTTCCGGCTGGCGGCCGCAGCCGCGGACCTCGGCCTGTGGATGTACGAACCCCGGAAGCGCCGGCTGGACTGGCTGGGGGGCGCACCCGCGCTGGCCTCGCTGTTCCCGCATGCCTCGACGTCCTTGGCCAGGGTGGTCCGGCGGGTTCACCCAGGCGACCGGGAGGCCCTGAGACGGCTCGTGCGCTCGACCGGAGCCCAGTCCTCCTGGATCAGCCTGCGGTTCCGTGCTGAGAACAACGGGTGGAACCACATCGCCTGCCAGACCCGTCGGATCCAGCTGGGCTATGGCGGCCCTGAACAGGTCTTCGGGGTGATCCGCGACGACACCCTCCTCGAGGCGGGCCGACAGAAAGCGCTGGCCACGCTCTGGGCAGAGCGGCAGCGTGCCGACGAGATCGCCGCCTTCTCCGCCGCCCTGATCACCGCCGCCACGGAGCAGGAACTCCAGCAGGTCGTCCTGACACGGGTCGCCGCGACCTTCGGCGGCACGGGCGCCGTGCTTACGCTCCTCGACGGTGAGACAGGGCGGCTGCACGCCTCCTCCGATGCCAGGATCGACCCGCGGCAGGCCGACGCCATGGAAGGCGTGTCTCTGGATGAATCGCAACCGCTGACCTGTGCGATCCGAACCGGCACGCCGCACTTCATCCCCAATCACGAAGAACTCATACGCGACTGGCCGCAGACAGCCAGTATTCCGTGGCTCGGCTCCTTCGTCGCCATTTCGATCGCCCCGCTCAGTCCGGTCGGCGACCAGCCGCTCGGGGCCTGGGCGGTGACCTACGACAGCGAGCACCACTCGCCCCCGGACGAACGTGCCCTCATGAGTACTCTGGCCGACCTGGCAGGCCAGGCACTCAGACGCATCCGATTGCAGCAGGCCCGCGTCGACCTGGCCGCGGCGCTCCAGCAGAGCATGCTGCCCACGCTGCCCGAGCATCTCCCGGGCCTGGAGGTCGCCGCCCGCTACCGGCCCAGCCGCGACGGGCTCGACATCGGCGGGGACTGGTACGACGCCTTCGTGATGCCCGGCGGTGCGGTGGCCCTGGAGATCGGCGACAGCCAAGGACACGACGTGGATGCCGCTGCCTTCATGGGACAAGTACGCACCTCCATCCGCGCGATCGCCCCACACGAACCGGAGCCGGCCACCGTGCTGACGCGCACCAACGAACTGCTCGTCACGATGAACGCGGCACGATTCGCCAGCTGCACCATGCTCTACATCGGCCCACGCGAAGGACAGGTCACCGGCACCAGCGCAGGCCATGTGCCGTTGCTCTGCATACGCGAGGACGGCAGCAGCGACATCCGCGAACTGCCGGGCGGTCCGGTGCTGGGAGTCCTGTCAGGCACCGACTACCTCGAGGAGACCTTCACGCTCGAGGAGGGCACCGCGCTGATCATGGTCACCGACGGTGTGGTCGAAGGACCGGGCCTCACACTGGACGACGGCCTGGAGCGAGCCGGAACACTGGCCGCCCAAGCCCTCCACGACGGGCTGAACGCCGAGGCGATCGCTGACCGAATCCTCGACGCCGCGGTCGCGGTGGACCACCTCGACGACGTGGCCGTGCTGGTCATCAGACGCATATGACGACGCCCTTCGTGAAAGCAGTGCGTTCGAGATCCAGTTCATAGCGCGGCAACGTATGGCTGCCGCGCGTTGCGGGGCGGTCCTTTCCAGGTCATCGGTCGCCTTGGCTCTCACTGCGGCGGTGCCCGGCTACTGGCGGGTGAGCCCGGCGGGATCGATGTCGACGGGAAACGGTGCGTGGATCCGGGTGGTCGCGCCCCGTTCTCAATCCATATGCGGCCGTCGCATCCGACCTGCAGCACCGCAGATCAAACGGCCTGCCAACGTAGCAAAACCCGTCGCAATCTACCTGCGGGGGCGCAGGTCAACGATAAGGCGCTCGCAGCAACATCAGTGAGACCTCACAGCCGAAGTCGGCGGCCACCTGCTCGAGTGTCACGTCCGGACCGCGGTTCCTCGCGACCCGCGCGACGTCCCCGCGGAACTCCTCGGGATAAGGCTTGGGCACAGCGACATCCTTCCGACCCGCCCCACAGGGCAAGCCAGTTCAGATGTCACCCGGTCGTGCACCAGACCCTCACGTCCGATAGCTTGTCATGCCTTGAGCTGCCGACCTATGTTTCGATGATCATGCGCACATCCCCAATGATCAGCGTCATAGTCGCCGCTCACGACCTGCAGGGTCAGCTGGAGAGCTGCCTGCGTTCGATCCTGAACCAGTCCTTCCGGGATCTGGAGGTCGTCGCGGTCCTGGACCAGTCGCCTGAGTGCCCTGCGAACGTGGTGGATGACTACGCTCAGCGTGACGGGCGCGTGTCCGTCGTGCGCTTGAAGGGTGTCGTCGGCATCGGCCGGATACGTAACGCAGGCGCGGAGCACGCCGCCGGTGATTACCTGCTGTTCCTGGACAGCGATCACATCGTCGGGGGTACAACACTTCAGGCCATGGCCGACCAGCTGCAAGCTACAGACGAGCCGGACGTTCTTCTCTTCGGGCATACGCGTCTGCATCACCGTCGCTCCTGGCACGGTGCCGCCGCCGAGCTGATTGCCCAGCAGGGGCGTGAGTCCTTCGCCCCGATCGATCTGCCTGAGTTGTTCGGTGCCCCCGCCTACTCCTGGGACCGCTTGTTCCGCCGCGACATGTGGATCCGGCAGCACCTCTCATTTCCCGACGGTCTCTACGAGGAGGTCTCGGCCGTCCACCGCGCCATGCTCGCCGCTGACCGGATCGGCGTTCTGAGATGGAACTGCGTGCAAATCCGCCGCCGGCTCACCCAACACCCCGCAGACGCGCCAGGCGGCACCCACTTCGACGTCTTCGCCAGGTACGAAGAGAGCTTCGGTCTGCTGCAGGAGCGCACCGCCCTGGACGCTCTGGCTCCCTTTCTCTTCACTCGCATGATTCGTCACTACCTCTTCCTTCTCAATCTTGAGGGGTGCCTCTCCCGCGCCGAGCGCCCGCAGTTCTTCCAACGCGCCAGCGAGCACTACCGCCGATTCCTCCCCGACGGCTACGAGCGCCCCGATGGCCGCGAGGGCGTCAAGTTCCAACTCGTCGCGAGCGGGATGTACAGCGCTTTCGAGGCCGCCAGGCTCCCTCAGCTCGCACGCGGCTTCGTCTCCCGGGGCGCCACCGTCCGCGGAGGGTAGCGCAGGCTGAGCGGCACCGACCGGGACACTCAATGTCAGGACGTGGCCTCACGCCCGTGACACGGCTTCCCGCCGCGCCGACGGGTGAACTCACCGAGCAGCCAGTCCTGATCCTCGACCTCCTCGCCAAAGTGGGTCTTCAAAGTTGAGCGGTCCTAACTTGTTCGTGGGTTGGACGGGCCATCGTAAGGTCCAGAGGCCCAGAGACACCGGGTATGGCTTTTGAGGGCGTTGTCACGTTGCTGTGTGTGTGGGTGCCTGATGGCGCGTCGGAGCGTGGTGGGGCCCGGGTGCCGGCCTGTGGTCAGGCCGTGGTGGCTGTGGCGACGACTCCGGTGACGTGGTCCCAGACGGCGAAGCGGATGGTCATCTCGGCGCGGTGGTCGGAGGCGGTCATCAGGTGACGGTGGGGCCGGAAGTGGGGGTGAGATGCCGCTGAATGCGGACAGGAACCGCTGGGCCGCGCCGACGGAGCGGATGCCTTTCATCGCGCGTTCGCGCTGGCGGGTTGCGATGTGCCGGCTTCGTGGCAGTGACCCAGCTGGGGATGTACCACCCCATGACAGCCGCGAGGTCGCGAAGTACCACCGCCGTGTCAGTGGCAAGCCCCCAGCCACAGGCCGACGACCAGCAGGTACACAGTTCTCCCACTCAACCGTGACTGACACGCTCTCACTGACACGAAGCCGACACATCGCACCCAGGAGCCACGTAGAAGCTGTTGTCTTTTCGATTTTGAGCGGTGGCGGTCGAACGCGGATTCCCGGTCGGGTGATCCTGTCGTGGCCAGAGCATGAAGGCGGGGCCTCCTGAACAGCTCGTGGGTGTCGAATCCATAGAGCAACAGGAGGCCCCTGTGCTGCAGTCTTCCGTGTCGATGGCCGGACGGTCCAACTCGGCCGCTCCAACGTGTGATTGCCTCGCGCACGTGTACGGCAACGCGGCCGACCGGCCCGAACGGCAGCGCCGGTACCCGACGGACATGACGGACGCGGAGTGGGCCGAGGTCCGGCCGCTGCTGCCGGTGCCGGGCTGGATGCGCGGGCGGGCGCTGTGTTCGTTCCTGCGGTCACGGGAGCCCTCTAGTCCGCCGACGCGTCCACTGGGTGGGTTACAGCGCTGGCGATTGCCGCGGTCCAGGGGGGACTTGGCTCGCCGTCAGCGTCCAAGCCGTACGGCCAGCGATCTTTGAGCCCAGTGTGGTTCAGCTCGCCGGCGTTGACGGCTTGCCGGTCGAGGGCGTCTGCTCCCACCTGGTCGCCTTGAGCGCGACGCAGCTGTGCCAGTGCGATCAATATGCTTGTGTCGCCCCCAGCACCTGCTTGCTGGGCCAGAACCTCAGCCCCCTCTCGGTCGCCAGTTTCCTCTCGTCGCAAGGCCAGGTCGAAGAGGGCGTTGGTGTCGCCGGCGTCGGCAGCCTGTTGGGCGAGGGCCTCGGCTTCGGCATGGGCCCCGGCTTCTTCTCGCATACCCGCGAGGTGGGTTAGGGCCGCAGCGAGTCCGGCTTTGGCCGCGCACTTGTAGAGGGCATCTGCTCGGTCGTGCTCACCGGACTCTTCTCGTCGAAGGGCCAAGTCGAAGACGGCACTTGCGTCACCGGCTTCGGCGGCTTGCTGCGCGAGTGACTCAGCCCTCTCATGTTCTCCGGCTGCTTCTCGAAGACGGACTAGGTCCACGAGGGCGCTGGTGTCGCCCGCGTCGGCAGCCTGCCGAGCGAGGGTCTCGGCCTGCAGATGCTCTCCACTTTCCTCTCGTCGCAGAGCGAGGTCGAAGAGGGCGCTGGTGTCGTCGGCGTCGGCAGCCTGTTGGGCGAGGGATTCGGCTTCGACATGGGCTCCAGCCGCTTCCCGTAGACGTGCGAGGGCTGTCAATGCCGCGACGGAACCGGCCTCGGCCGCACGCTTGTACAGCGCCTCCGCTCGGTCACGGTCACCTGAGTGCCCTCGCGCTCTTGCCAGGGACAGCAGGGCCTGTGTGTCGCCGACCTCAGCAGCCCGTTGGGCGAAGGCCATTGCTCCGTCGTAGTCTCTGGCGTCCTCACGACGGAGAGCAAGGTAGAACAGGGCGCTGGTGTCACCGGTGTCTGCGGCTTGCCCTGCGAGGGCTTCCGCATCATCGTGGGCTCCGGCTTCCTCCCGTAGCCGAGCGAGGACGACCAGGACGCTCGCGTCGCCGACATCAGCCGCCTCTCGGGCGAGAGCTTCGGCGTCGGCATGGTCTTCAGCCTCCTCCCGGATCTGCACTAGGTGAGCGATCGCTCTGGCATCGCCGGCGTCGGCTGCCCGACGGAAGAGACGCGCAGCCCGGTCATAGTCCTCAGCTTCTTCCCTCCACAGCGCGAGGTCGAAGAATGCGCTGTTGTCGCCGGCGTCAACGGCTCGCTGGGCGTACGCCTCCGCTCCCTCATAATCGCCGGCTACTTCCCGGATTCGCATGAGGTCGAAGAATGCGCTGTTGTCGCCGGCGTCAACGGCTCGCTGGGCGTAGGCCTCCGCTCCCTCATAATCGCCGGCTACTTCCCGGATCTGCATCAATCGGAACAACGCTGGGGCACTGCCCGCATCTGCGGCGTTCTCGTAAAGCGCCTCGGCGGCCTCGTGGTCCCCAGTCTCTGCCCGATCCTCCGCCAGTGCAGTGAGGGCCGGCGCGTCGCCGACTTGAGCAGCACGGGCAGCCAAAGTATCGACCGCGCCAACGTCGCCGGCTTCTTCTCGGACTCGCGCCAGTGCGATCAGTGCGTGAACGTCTCCCATCTCGGCAGCCTGCCGGTAGACGGCCTCCGCGCCATCGCGGTCTCCAAGCCGCCTCCGTAGCAGGGCAATGCTGAAGTAGGCGCCGGTGTCCCCCGCTTGGGCGGCTTGCTGGGCGAGGGCTTCAGCTTCGTCATGATCTCCGGCCTCCTCGCGCAGCCAGACGAGCTTGACGAGAGCCTGGATGTCACCGGCATCAGCGGCCTTCCTGTAGATGGCCTCGGCTGCGTCATGATCCCGAGCACTGGCGCGAAGGAGTGCGAGGTTATGAAATGCAGTGGCGTCCCCTGCATCAGCGGCTCGCTGGGCAAGTTCCAGAGCCTCCTCATGGTCTCCAGTCCTTGCCCGATGCTGCGCAAGCGTGATCAGAGCATCGATGTCGCCAGCCTCAGCGGCTTTGCGATAGAGAGCCTCGGCCCCGTCAGATTCCCCAACCGCGGCACGTTGGCGCGCAAGCTGGATAAAGGCGCTCGTGCTGCCGACCTCACCACTGCGATAGAGGAGGTAGTAGGCCCACTGGAAGCGCGCACGCGCATTGGCTGCTTGAGCAAGCGATCTGAGGTCTTCGGGCCTTGTGAGGTGTCGGCGGCGGCTGAATCCTGACCCAGTTTGGACGGTCGAGTTCTGACCCACCGGGTCTGGTTGCCGGTGTTCAGTCGGTGTCGTGTGTCGCGGTGGGGACGCGTCCCAGTTGGCGTCCGCGCATGCGGTAGGAGTCGCCTTTGAGAGAGTGGACCTCGGCGTGGTGGACGAGGCGGTCGATCATGGCGGCGGCCACGGTCTCGTCGCCGAAGACCTCGCCCCAGCGTCCGAAGGGCTTGTTGCTCGTGACGATCACGCTCGCTCTCTCATAGCGGTTCGAGACCAGCTGGAAGAACAGGTTCGCGGCCTCGGCTTCGAAGGGGATGTAGCCGACCTCGTCGACCACGATCAGCGGATAGCGGGACAGTTTGGTGAGCTCGGTCTGGAGGTGTCCGGCGTGGTGGGCTGCGGCCAGGCGGTCGACCCACTCGGCGGCAGTGGCGAACGCGACCCGGTGACCGGCCTGGCAGGCGCGGACCGCGAGCCCGATCGCCAGGTGCGTCTTCCCGGTGCCCGGCGGTCCCAGAAAGACGGTGTTCTCCTTCGCGGCGATGAAGTCCAACGTGCCCAGATGCGCGAGCTGTTGGCGAGTGATGCCGCGCAGATGGGTGACGTCGAGTTCCTCGATCGTCTTGATCGCGGGGAAGCGGGCGGTGCGGATGCGGGCCTCGCCGCCGTGGGACTCACGGGCGGAGACCTCCCGCTGGAGACAGGCGACGAGGAACTCGGTGTGCGTCCAGGTCTCCTTCAAAGCGCGTTCGGCCAGCCGCTCGGCAGCGTCCAGCAGGGCCGGGGCCTTCATCGCCCGGGCGAGGAAGGACAGGTCGGCGGCGGTCTGACGGCCCGTCCTGGGCTTGTCCGCGGCGGCGGTCTTGGTGGTGGCGGGCATCAGGAGACCTCCGGCTCGTCGTGTCCGCCGCCACCCTCGATGAGGGTGAACATGCGGTCATAGGAGTCGAGTTGGCGCTGCTCGACCTCGACGAGATCACTGGCTGTCGCAGCGTTTTGCCCACGGGCGGCGAGGGCCTGGGAGGCTTGGTGGTGGCGATAGTCGCCGCGCAGGAGGGCGGCGGCGCGGGCATGGTCCGGGTCGGTGATGGTCTGCTGCTTGGCCCAGCACCGCGGATGGCGCGCGACTTCCGCCCCGCCGGGGGTGAGAGTGACGATGACTTCGTCGGTGTCGGTGCGGACCTGGACTTTCTTGCCGATGGCCAAGGGGTGCACGGAATAGTCGCAGGTGTCGACGCGGATGTAGTGGTCGCGGCCGATGCGGGTCGCGAAACGCCACCAGCGTGGCGGGTCGACCGGCGGCAGGGCGAGCATCTGGGCCCGGTCGGCCTCCCACCGGTCAACCGGACGGGCGCCCAGGGTGCGGTGCTGGCGCCGGTTGGCGACGGCCAGCCAGGCAGTCAGCTGGGTGTTGAAGTCATCGGCCCCGGTGAAGGTGCGGCCGGGAAGGAAGCTGGTCTCCAGATAGCCATTCGCCCTCTCCACCAGCCCTTTCGCTTCGGGATCGCGAGGCCGGCAGAGATAGATCCGGGTGGCGAGCAGGCCCGCGAACGCAGCGAAGTCCCCGGTCACCTTGCCCCGGCCGATCCCGGCCTCGTTGTCCCAGACCAGCATCCGCGGCACTGCATCCCAGCCGGTCAGAAGCTTCCAGTGCCCGTCGATCAGGTCGCCGGTGGTGCGGGTGGGCAGCATCCGCGCGGCGATGATCCGCGAGTAGCCGGACACCATCACGAGCACCGGAGGCCGGCCGCTCTGCCCGTATCCGAGCGGGATGTCGACGGGCGGGAACCACAGGTCGCACTGAGCCAGCTCGCCGGGCTGATACGTCGTGCGCGAGACCGGATCGACGGGCAGATAGGCCGGCCGCAGCTCGCGTACGCGTTCTTTGAGGACGGTCATCCCGCGCTCCCAGCCGATCCGCTCGGCGATCACGGTCGCCGGCATCGTCGGGGTCTGCTTCAGCAGTTCCCGGATCTGCGGCTCGACCGCGTCGACCGCCGAGCCCTTCGGCGGCCGCGAGTAGACCGGCGGCCGGTCCGTGGCCAGGGCCCGCTTCACGGTGTTCTTCGAGATGCCCAGCTGCCGGGCGATCGCCCGGATCGGCATCTGCTCGGCCCGGTGCAGCCTGCGGATCTCTGCCCAGTCCTCCACGGAAATCACCCTCTTCTCCTGACCTTCGATCAAGATCAGGTTGGTCAGAAGACCACGAAGTGGGTCAGTTTTGATCCGCCGTCAGAGGGTCACGATTCACCCGTCGCCGACATGAGGTGCCTGTACGCAGCGTCCCAGAACGATGCGAGCGGGCAGACGAGGCCGCGTGTAGCCCGGCCGTGCTGTTCAAGATAGTCGGCGAGCCGGAACACAGGCTCTTCCGGAGGTGACGGAAGAGCGGATTGCGTAAGACTGCCAGGCGAGCGCCGCTTGGGGCGGACTGGAGTGTGGCGAAGGGGAGCCTGCTTCCCGTGGACCGGATGGGCAAGTTCAGCCAATGCGGCCTGTACCCAGTCCTCGCTGAGCTGGGCATGGTCGTTCTCACTGAGGTAGTCGATCGCGGCATCCACGAGGAAGGCCTGTGGAAGGTTCAAGCTCACTCCGAGACGACGCGCGTCCATGGCGACCTCCAGGACCGCTCTCGCCGCGGGCGAACTGTGCTCGAACCGGCGCAGCAGCTCCGGCGCCCCCGCGAGGTCTTGTGTCACACGCCCATCACCGCCAGCCCGGCTGAGGGCATCAGCCAGGAGACGGTCTCCATCCCTAGCAAAAGCGGCCGCTGCCCGCAGAGCCCTTTGGTTGAAGGCTTCTGGGACGGAGAGCATGCGGTCAGCGAGCAGTTCCCTCACTCGACTATGGGGGTCCGGGGCGCCGGCACCAGGCAGGGCAGTGAACCGATTCGCGTACTCCGGCCACAAAGTGGCCAAGATGAGCACTGGCTGGCGTTCGTGTTCAGTGAGCAGGCTGTGCAGGGCGGCTGCGATCCGCTCGCCGCTTTCCATGGCGCCGAGGTAGTGCTGAGCTTCGTTCAGCCACACCACCGTGAACGGCTCTACACGCACGAGATCGGCGAGAGCGGCCTCTGCGCGCGTGGGGTCGAAGGGGTGCCACAATCGCCATCCTTGATCGGCAAGAGGTTGAACCGCTTCCCAGCACGCTCGTGTCTTGCCAGTGGACGAGGAGCCGACCAAGACCACCATCCGGCTTTTGCTCTGCTGGACATCTCGCACTGCGTCAGCCAGTAGATGGTCATGGTCACGTGGCACATATCGAGGTAGCGCCGACACAGGGTGGGAGGCATACCCACGTCCAAGAGGCCCGGCCGGATGCACCTCCAACTGATGCGGGCCCCACTCGCTGATTCGCTTGCCCAGACCTGAAGCGAAGACGGTTTCGTCGTCGTCCCCCGACGCGGTCCTGCGCAGATCCAACAATGGCTGCTCTGGCAGCCGCAAGGCGCGAGCCAGAGCAGCGACGGTCTCAGCCGAGGGTGCGGGAGCATCAGCCTGGAACGCGAGCTGCACAGTGGTACGGCCCAACGCTGCTCTGCGGGCGAGTGCCGTCTTGGTCAGTCCAGCCAAAGCCAGACCGTCGGTCAGCCTGCGGCGTAACTCGACGTGCGCGGCCTCGCGCTTCGTACGCCCGTCGTGCATCCGACCGTCTCCTGCTCGGTGTGTTCGCCGATGTTCATCTTCGCCCGGCTGAACCACGGCGAACACCGCTTCCGGGACCTTGGGTCACGTCAATGTCCCACCGTCCTCTGGGAGCTCGTGGTGTCGAGTGTCGCTGTTGTACTGTTCGCCGTCGTCTTGGTGGTACTCGTCGCGTTGCTGGTAGCCGCCGGCACCGGCAAGCTAGCCCGTCTGGACGGCGCCACATACCCGGCCGCCCTGATGCGGTCCGCCGCCGCCTTCGCGGCAGTCCTCACCCTTGCTGCTGCCGTGACAGGCGCCCTCTCCGCCATCCTGAACTGAAGAGTTGGTCCCGTTGGGCAAGCCCCGGGTCTGACCCGATCCAGTCCCGGTAGGTCCTGCGAGCTGTGGCGCCGGACGTCCATTCCCCGGCGCGAGCGGCCCGGCCCCCCGCCCCTGGTGACCCGGCCTGGCCGCCCCGCGGACACGACCGGCTGGCCGTACCGGCGGCGCAGGGCCGCGCTGGAGTCCGTGTTCGCCGCCCGCCAACTGTCGGCGCCGTGGACGCTGTGCCCGTCGACAGCAGAGGCCGACGTCGTGCGCGAGTGGCTGACGGGGTCGACGGTCGGGATGGAGGCGGTGATCTTCAAGAGGCTGGACGATGCCTACCGGCCCTCGGTGAGGGGCTGGCAGAAATACAAGGTCCGAGAGACGAGCGAGGCGATCGTCGGCACAGTCACCGGCCCTCTGGCCACTCCCCGCACGCTGCTGCTCGGCAGGTACGACGACCAAGGCCGCCTTCAGTACGTCGGGCCGCACCACCACCCTCGCCCAGGCGGCAGGTGCGGCGGTCGCTGGCCTACTCGCTCCGGGACGGGGCGGTCATCCGTGGACAGGCTGGTCGTTCAGCGTCGGGTGGGGCAGCCGGGAAACGTTGGACGTCACGCTGGTGGAACCCGAGCTGGTGATAAAAGTCGACGTCGCACGCGACGCTGCCGGCCGGTGGTGCCACCCTGCAGGCCGGCACCGCGCCCGCCCCGACCTCTTCCCCACCGATGTCGCCCGTCTGACGGCGCCGCTCTGACGCGGCGCAGCGCGGCGGCCCCGGCCGACGCGCGAGGAGCACCGCCGGCGCCCGATCCCCTCGCCCGCCGCCCGGGACCTGTCCCACCCACCCACTTTCCTTGTTCTTCCTGCTGTGGGGCGTGTCCGGGGGCGTAGAGGGGATGTCGGCCTCCCCACCACGGCCGCACCAGCGTGGTGACCTGCGCGTTCCCGGGCGGGTGCGGGAGTGGGTGCGGACGGTTGTCGGCCGGGTTGTCGGAAGGGATGTGAGCCTGGTCCACGGAGGCGTTGTCGCTTCGTGACCGTGGTCGGGCCTTCGTGGTCGGGGTTCTGGTGAGGGCTGGCTGCTGCTGTGACCGGTACGCGCGGCGCCGGACAAGCCGGTGCCGCACCGGACGGGAAGCGAGCAGATCCGTGATGATCGGCGTGGACGCGGGCAGCGGAGACCGGCTGGCGCTGGGCGTGCTGACGCAGTACCGGATGGCCACCACCGAGCAGATGCACCGGATGATCGCCCCTTCGGCGCGCTTCGAACAGACGAGGCGCAGGCTGGCCAGGCTGCGTGCCGAGGGGCTGGTCGACCGCGTCACCCAGCCGCAGGCCGGCGGAAGCCTCGGTGGAAGGCTGGGCGGATGGAGTCCTTCCCCGCGAACCCTGACAGCCTGCACGACCCTGTGACACTCCTCGACGAACAGGGCACCGCTTGGGTGCTCCACCGTAGGCGGGTGGACCTCCGCATCGTGCGCCGACTCATCAAGGACGCCGCCACATCAGTGGTGTGGGCGGACATGGGCGGCATCAGACCGCGTCCCACGACCGAAACCGAACGCTCGGCACTCTGGGACCGGATCAAAAACGACTACAGGGGACCTGGTGGAAGCGGATCGACCGGGCGCTGCCTGGCTCACGAATTCCGCACCGAGCCGGGGCGCCGCATGCTCTACGTGGCGGAAGACTGCTGACGCCACAGAAATTGCGCCAGAGCCCGTTCTCATGAACATAGCCACTGCACGAAGCGGTGAAAGGTCAGGCCCGGACAACTAGGCGCTGTGTGGCTTCTTCGGCGCCGGCTTCTTGGTGGCCTTCTTGGTAGCCGCGTTCTTGGTGGGCGCCCTCTTCGTCGTCTTCTTGGCCGTCGTCTTCTTGGGTATCTCGTTGACGGTGGCCTCGCCGCGGGAGGCCTGCGCCTTGCGCACGGACTCCTGGAGGGCGGCCATCAGGTCGACGACCCCGCCTGGGGCTGCCTGTTCCTCGGACGCCTTGGGCGGTTCCTTGTGCTCCCGCTTCGCGTCGATGAGCTTCTCCACGGCCTCCGTGTACCGGTCGGTGAACTCGTCTCCTTCGAGGCCGTCACGGGACATCCGCTCGATGAGGTGCTGAGCCTCTTCGATCTCGTTGTCGGTGAGCTCGACGGCCTCGGGAGCCAGCTCGGCGGGGTCGCGGATCTCGTCCGGCCAGCGCATGGCGTGCAGCACGATCACGTCGTCCCGCACCCGCAACATGCCCAGCCGCTCCCGCCCGGACCAGGCGTACTTGGCGATGGCCACCTTCGACGACCGCTCCAGTGCTATCCGCAGCAGCTTGTACGGCTTCGCCGCGGCACTCATGTGCTTCCGGCGCCTCTCGCCGCAGGCGTGAGGCAGCGGCACTGCCGCTACGGGACGTTCCAGGCGGCGATGAACGGCTGCCCGTCCTCGGTGGCCAGGAAGCTGAGCGTGCCTGGATGCGGATGGCCGAGCAGCCGGCTGGCGGAGGCGTCGAGGCCGAGCCAGCGCACCGTGAGCACGCGCGCCAGATGACCATGCGCGACGACGGCAACATCGCCGTCGTCCAGCAGCGGCCGGATCCGGTCCAGCACCGCGTCCGTACGCGCTGCCACCTGCTGGAGCCGCTCGCCAGGATGGTCGTCGTCGCCGGGAATGACGCCGTCCCGCCACAGGTCCCAACCCGGCTTCATCTCCTGGATCTGCGCCGAGGTCAGGCCCTCGTAGCCGCCGTAGTCCCACTCCAGCAGACCGGGATCGGGCCGGACGCCGGCCAGGCCCGCCAGCTCGGCCGTCCGCAAAGCGCGGCTCAGCGGGCTGCTGAAAACCGCCACCAGATGGCGTCGTGCCAGCCTCGGAGCGAGCTCCTTCGCCGCGGCCTCGCCCGCGGCAGTCAGCGGAACGTCGGTACGGCCAGCGTGCTGGCCCGACAGGCTCCATTCAGTCTGGCCATGCCTGATCACTATCAGTTCACCCATGGCCGCGCACGATATCTGATCATGCGACACGGCCGACCACTCCTCGCCTTCGCCGCCACCGCCCGCTCCCTGATCTGCGACGGCTGACTCGCCAACTGAGATGACCTCTTATCCACGGGCCGGACGGTGATGGGCAGTTCCTACATACGCTGCTGGCCAAGTCGATCACACGGGGGTGTGCGGAATGCGGTACGGCGTGGTGGTGGAGGAGCTCGCGGTGGAGGTCATGGCGCAGCTGCCGGACGACCAGGCCCAGCGGGAGGTAACGGCGTGTCGACGACGGCGTAATTGGCTTTGACCGCAGTTCCGCGAAGGCTCATGACTGCCAGGTCAGATGGAGTTCTCGCGAATCAGCTCGATCCAGACCGGCTGAGGATCCTCAGCCGCGACTGCATGGTCGAGGCGTCGTGCGGCGTCCACGACAAGCTCCACGCATGCGTAGAGACGGTCGTAGTGGCGGACATGGTCCGCTTCTGAAGCCGTGTATGCAGGTTCCTCGACCTTCCGGAGGATCTGGATCGCCGCGCTCCAGCGCCAGGCAGTCTCGACGTACTGGGCAACCGAGGAGCTCAAGAAGGAGACCGCTGGCTTGTGCAGGCCTGCATGGTATGGCCGGAGGACCTCTGGGATGTCGTCGACGGTGATCGGTGCGGGACGAAGACACATGACACGGCCATCGCCGGGAACCACGCCGACGACGAAGCTGTCCTCGCTGGGCCCCCAGAATCCCAGGTCGTAGAGCTGCTGGCCGTCTTTGACCAGCCGGCGCTCGTGCTCGCCTGCCACGTTTGGTACCAGGACTGGATCCGGTCCGGCCTGCGGCCTGGGCGTGAAGAGCGGCAGTTGCGGCAGGCCCCACTCGCTCAGGGCAATCCGGTCGCCCTGGGGGATGTCCCACTCGTGAGCTACCCCGATGAACAGTGGCCGATCCTCAGTGGTGACCAACCGCGCCAGCGGCTGCGACAGCATGAACCGCAGTTCGTCCTCCACCGCCGCCCGCTTGTCTCCGCGCTCGTTCCTCACAAACTGCAGCATCTCCTGGCGCGCCAGCCCAACTCAAGATCGTTCACGAAATCGCGGTCAGAGCCGCGTAGTTCCCCAGGGGCTGTGGTCACGTAATTCCCCAACCTCTGGCCTGTCGGCGTGCGTCTGTTCTTGAAGTGATCTTGCCGAGTGGATTCTCGGTGCTGAGCCCGGGGGCTCAGCACCGGAGGAAGATCAGACGCAAGTGCCTGAGGCTTGTCGCATGCCGGAACTCTTCAAGTCCCCGGGCATGAAGACAGCCGCGGCAATGCGGAGTTGGGACGGCAGCCCCGACCACAGCTCGTCGAGGAGATCACTGCTCGTCTCAGCGGTGGTGCGGATTTCCATGAATGGGTCACCGGTGGCGATCTCCTGCCCATCCGAGCGATAGGTCGTCATGAGCACTCCCTCGCCGGGAGCCAGGTCGCTGACGTGCAGGGTGAGCCTGTTCGTGGCGGTGCGGTCCGCGGTGCTGCGTCGCGCGGCACCGAACCAAGCCTCGCCGCCCTCGTGGTTGTCCGCGATCACGGTCAGACGGGGAGTGAAGATCGGCGGGTCCGGTTCGTAGTCCAGCCCGTCCAGAGCCGGGAGCGGATCCTGCCCGGAGGCCAGTCGGTCGGCCACCGTGGACACTTGCTCCCCGTTGCCGAAAACCAGCCGAGTACCGATTTGACGGGCGCGTGCCCCGGCCCGCAGTTGGTGGTGAAACACCATGACCGAGGAGACCAACAACGTCGGAAACGTAAGCCAGTCCCGTTACGAGCAGATCGTGGCCGAGCTGCGGGACGTGGTGGAGCAGCAGACTCGTGGCCAGTTCACGATCGGGGACCGCGCCCTGGAGATCGAGCCGATCCGGGAGCACGGCGGCAACAGCCGAGGCGATGCGGAATGGTCGGTGACCGCGACGCTGATGCGGCTTGCCGAGGACATCGGCCTGAAGTTCAGCACAGTGAAGTCGGCGAGGTGGACGTCCTCGCGCTGGCCGGCGGAGCGCCGGCAGAAGGGCGTCTCCTACACGGTTCACCGGACACTGGCCTACATCGAGGACGACGAGGAGCGGTTCGCCGCGATCCTCACGCCGCCCGAGGGCAAGGGGCGATGGACACCGGACGACGCCAAACGGCGGGTGGGCAACCAAGTCGAGACGCCGGTGACGCCGACGGAGAAGATCACCGCGATTCACTCGCTCGCCTAGGACGACCAGGTCGCCGCGGCGGTGACGAGTGACTTCCTGAAGCGGCCCGAGGTGACCGCCAAGGTGACCACGGTGGACAAGGCCCGGGTGGTGGAGGAGTTCACCCGCGACGAGTCGGTCGCGGCTAACGCCGCGACCAGCCTGCTGCGCAGGCCGGACGTCGCGTTCAGGGCGATGAGCGACGACACCGCCCGGTTCCAGGTCAACCATGCCCAGAACGAACGCAGCCGGCAAGCCCGCGAGGACTTCGAACGCACCAGCCCGGTCGCGCCCGCGGTCCGGCACATCGAGCGGAGCATGGAGTTCCTGGACCTGGTCACGGCCTTCCACTCCTTCGTCGCGGCGGCCGGGCGGATCGTTCCCGGACTGCGCAACCACACCTTCAGCGACGACGAGCGCACGATCGTGCACGAGAACGTCGCACGTTGCCGGGCGACGCTCGACTGGGTCGAGACGGCCGTCGACACCGGCAGGGTCGACGTCGACGACGAGCTCGCCCGTCTTCTGAAGGGCGAATGAGGATGCCCCGTCCCTCACGGCGACGGGGCGATGCAGCCAGACGTCACGCGGACACTCTCCGGTTCGTGCTGTTCGAGGCCAGACCCGCCGGCCTTGAGTTCCCCCAGCTGGTACGCGCCAGCGACCTGACCGCTAGCCAGGTCCGCTCCGGACTTGCTGCGCTGAAGGACCAGGCCGCGGAGAAGGGATGGCCCCCGCTGACTTGGAACCGGGCGGGCGGTTACCAGCTCGGAGCGGAACGGGACGTGCTGGAGGCATACGAACGGGCGGTGGTCAGGGAGAAGCTGACCGAGTTCCGCCGGTTCATCACCGGCACGGTCGCCCCGCACGCCGCCGCCCACCCGGGTGACAAGTGGGTCAAGCACATCGTCGCCCAGCTCAACTCCATCGAATCCACCCTCGACCTCGTCGCCAGCTCCTGACCTGCGGTGGGGCCGCCCTGTGGGCGGCCCCACCGCACAGCTCGAAGGCCTTCGTCATGCGCTCTCGCCGCTACCCCTCGGACACCACGAACTCTGAATGGGCGCTGATCGAGCCGCTGTTGCCCACTCCGGCCTGTGAGACGTCCACCGGCGGGCGGCCGGAGAAGCATCCGCGCCGCGAGATCGTCGATGCCATCCGCTATGTCGTCGATACGGGCTGCAAGTGGCGGGCCTTGCCTGCGGATTTCCCGCCCTGGCGCACGGTCTGGGGGTTTATGGCCCGCTGGGCAGCGGCCGGGATTGTCGGGCAGATCCGCGACCAGCTCGCCGGTCGGATCCGCCGGGGCATGGGCATAGGCCCCCGGGCGGTCGCCACCGTGATCGACTCCCAGAGCGTGAAGGCTGCCGAGACGGTCTCCAAGGCCACTCGCGGCTACGACGCGGGCAAGAAAATCAACGGCCGCAAGCGCCATATGGTCGTCGATACCCGCGGACTGCCTCTCATGGTGATGGTCACCCCCGCTGACCTGCACGACTCGGCTGCGGCGAAGGAGGTCCTGTTCCGCCTGCGCCTGATGCACCTCGAGATCACGATCGTGTGGGCGGACTCCGCCTATGCCGGCAAGCTCGTCGACTGGGCCAAACAGCACCTTAACCTGACGATCAAGCCGGTCAGCCGTCCCAAGGACGCCTCAGGCTTCGTCGTGCTGCCTCGTCGTTGGGTCGTCGAACGCAGTCTTGCGTGGATGATGCACGCGCGCCGGCATGCCCGGGACTACGAACGGCTCGTCCAGCACTCCGAGACTCTGATCACCTGGGCTGCCATCACCCTCATGACCAGGCGCCTGGCCCGGAAAGGCGCCACCCCCAGCTGGTCGAGGAATCCGGTGCCAGCCGACTCGACCAGGTAGGCAGGTCAGTTGTCGATTGCCTGGTAGAGGGTGGTCCAGAAGTCCTGCATGGCCCGTGCCGAGTCCGGGGTGGACATCCCGGTCTGGGTGAGCAGGATGCCGACGAGTTGGTTGTGCGGGTCGGCGTAGGTGGTGGTGCCGGCTCCGCCGTCCCAGCCGAACTGGCCGATGGGCGCGTAGTCGCCTCGGTAGGTGCGCACGGTCATCCCGAAGCCCCAGCCGCCGGTCTGCCCCTGGCCGTGTGACAGGTGGATGACGCTGCGGGCCCAGGCCTGTAGGGCGGATGTCTGCTCGGGTGTGAGGCGGTTGGTGGTCATCAGCTCGACGGCGGCCCGGGACAGGATCCGTTCGGTGCCGTGCATTCCGTGGTTGAGGAGCATCCGGAAGTAGGCGTGGTAGTCGTCGGCGGTGGAGTCGAGTCCGCCGCCGCCGGACTGGAACGCCGGAGGCCTGCTGTGGTGTCCCCCCTCGGCCTTGTCCTCCACGGTGAACTCCCCGGTCTGCGGATCGGGGGCGTACAGGGGCGGCAGCCGGTCGATCTTGTCGGCGGGCACGTGGAAACCGGTGTCCTTCATGCCCAGCGGATCGAAGATGCGCTCGCGCAGGAACGCCTCGAACGACTGGCCGGTGACCCTGGCCACCAGCACCCCGAGCACGTCGTCGCTGACGTTGTACAGCCACCGCTCTCCGGGCTGGTACATCAGCGGGAGCGTGCCCAGGCGGCGCATCCACTCATCCGGCTCCACCGCCGGCAGCATCCATCCGTTCTCGCCGTAGACCTTCTGCTCGAAGTACGCGCTCATCATCGGGGAGCCCATGGCCGTCGTGTCCAGCCCGAGCCCGCAGGTGGAGGTGAGCAGGTCCCGCACGGTGATCGGACGCCGTGCCGGCACGGTGTCGTCCAGCGGGCTGTCGGGCCGCTTGAGTACCTGCCGGTCGGCCAGTTCCGGTAGCCACTGATCTATCGGGTCGTCAAGTCGCAGCCGGCACTCGTCCAGCAGGACCATCGTCGCGGAGACCGCGACCGGCTTGGTCGTCGAGGCCATCCGGAAGATGGTGTCCCGGCGCATCGGCGGGCCACCGTCATGGCGCATCGTCCCGATCACCTCGACATGGGTCTCGCCGCCCCGGCCGACCAGGGCGACGAGTCCGGGGATCTTCTTGGACTCAACATGCGCTTCCAGTACCTCGCGCAGTCGGCGCAGCCCTGCTTCGGACAAGCCGTTGTTGCCGTTTCCCATCATGAATCTCCTTGCACGCAGTGGTCGGTCTCGACGGCGCCGCGGGCATGCGACGCGAGGCGGCCGGCCGGGCATGACCCCGCGGCCGCACTGTGCAGAAAGGCGATGAAAGTGGCGCTCGGCCCCCCTCGGGGGGCGATGTGCTGAGGCGCGATCAGACCGTCTTGTCGTCTGTTCCGGTCTCGTTGCCGGCGGCGCGCTCGATCTCGTCGGTCAGCTGCTTCCGTGCACGGGCGGGGACGTAGCCGCCCTCCGAGTAGTTCTCGGCGAACGCGTTGACGAACTCCACCGGGTCCTCCCCGACAACCTCGCGGATCGGAGTTCCGTTCACCGCAGCCTGCTCGAACAGGTCGGCGAGGTCTTCGAACATCGACGCGTTGCTTTCGCCGTCGGTCGGCACGAAGTGCATCAGGTACCGCTCGATCGCCTCGACCGCCGCACGGTAGTTCTCGGGAAGCTCCTTGACGCGCGCCTTGTACGCCCTCCAGCGCTTCTTGGGCCCGATCACCTTCGAGATGAAGCCGCTCTTTTCCACATCGGACATGGCTACTTTCCCCCTTCGCGGAGCTGTTCCAGTCGTTCCGTGAGGAAGCTCCACGTCCTCCAGAACTCTTCGAGGTACTCCCGTCCCTGAGCGTTGAGGGAGTGCACCTTGCGTGGCGGCCCCTTCTCTGAGGGAACCTTCTCCACGTCGACGAGACCGCGCTTCTCCATCCTGAGAAGCAGCGCGTAGATGGTCCCTTCGGCGATGTCGGAGAAACCCTGCTCCCGCAGCCGCGCCGTGATCTCGTAGCCGTAGGCAGGCCGACCGGCCAGGGACGCGAGGATGATGCCCTCCAGCGTGCCCTTGAGCATCTCCGTCTCCAGCTTGGTCACAGAACACCTCCTCCCTGCACTAGTCAGCGCTATTGAGTACCGGTACACAGTAACGCTGACTACCGGTACTTAGCAAGACGGAATAGTGGAGGCGGCAAGCCGACATCGCAAGCGCCCGGTCCAGCAGCCTCACCGGCAGGACCCCGAGCAAGCCGCTCGGCGCGCGGAGATCGACGGGCACCCGTACGTGGGCCGCGTCGCCATCCGTCAACTTCTCTATCTATCGCCCCCGGCCCGCCACGTCTTCGACGCTGCGAGTTGAGAAACACGCACTAAGAGAGCATCTGATCAGCTTTCAGATTGCTATGGCAGTGTTGTCCGTTTCGATTCGCCACGTTGGGGTGGATTCTCCGGTCAGCTCGCGGGACATTTTGTTAGCCATTGCCCAGTGGATCATCGTGCGGGATCTCTGTGGGAGGGCTTCGTAGTCCCGCGCGAGGCGGCGGTGCTGCATGAGCCAGCCGAAGGTCCGCTCGATCACCCATCGCTTCGGCAGGGGCTCGAACCCCTTCGCCCGAGGCCGCTGCACCACCTCGACGTCGATGCCGAGTCCGGCGCCGTGGTTGAGGATGCTGGTCTGGTAACCGCCGTCGGCCCACACCTTGGTCACGCCGGGATGGGCGGCGGCCAGGTCGTCGAGCAGGAGCTTGCCGCCGGCGGTGTCGTGCACGTTGGCGGCGGTGATGAGGACGGCCAGCACCAGGCCGAGTGTGTCGGTGATCAGGTGCCTCTTGCGTCCTTTGATCTTCTTGCCGGCGTCGATGCCCTGGCTGGTCTCGGCCACGTTTGCCGAAGTCTTCACGCTCTGCGCGTCGATCACGGCGGCGGTTGGCTCCGCGTTGCGGCCGTGGGAACGTCGGGTCCGTTCACGCAACAGGTCGTGGACCCGCTGGGTCGTGCCATCCGCTTCCCACTTCGCGTAGTAGTCATAGACGGTTTTGTACGGCGGGAAGTCGTGCGGCAGGTACTCCCAGGGAATGCCGGTTCGGTTGACGTAGAGGATCGCGTTGACGATCTCCCGTAAGTCGTGGACCCGGGCCGCCGTACCGGGGCCGGTCCGGCCGGCTCGCCAGGCCGTGAAAACCGGTTCGATCAAGGCCCAGCGGGCATCGGAGACATCACTGCGGTACAGGCGACGAGCGTTCACGCCTCGCTCAACGACAGCCATCCCCGACAGTCACAAAAACATCCCTAACTACCAACTACCTAGATCAGATGCCCTCTTAGCGATCGAGTGCGGGAAGGCCGACCAAGCCGGTGTCGAGCATGATGCGGTCGACCGCCTCCTTGAGGGTGCTGTCGGCGCCCATGACGGTCTCGGTGCCGCCGGGCAGGAGATCGAGCTCCCGGCTTGCCCGCCTCGACCTCTCCCTCGCCGCGTGACCGAATAAGCCAGCAGGATCGGTGACACGGTTCTTACCGCCCTGCTGACTGCGCGGCTTCTGCGGCTCGCCGCCGAGAGATGATCTCCGGACCCGCTCGGAGACCGAGGCCCGCTCAGAAGTCGTAGCAGACGTAGGCGCCCTCAGGCCCGCGGGCAATCCGGTCCGAGCCCCAGCAGTGGAGCATTGGCCCGACGCGGTACAGGGCGGTGCCACCGGCCAGCAGGACAAGGACGGCGAGCAGTGCGGTCACAATCCGCATGGCGGTCATCCGCCGCACGAGCCACCAAGCCCCGGCGACCGCAAGCGCCCCCAGCCCCAGCATGACGGCCGATATCGGGGCGGTGTTCTTCTGAATCCCGGGAAAGCGGCCTGGGTGCGCGGCGTGTTGAACGGCGGCGAAGGCGAAGAAGAACAGCAGCAGCCCCAGCAGCAACAGCCCGACGGAGGCGACCCCGCGGCCGACGGCCCGGCCCCGGCTCCGCGGGCTTCCGGGCGCCTCGGCGCCGTCCGCGCGCACGAGTCGCCGGTCGAGGACCGCCCGCAGCCGGTCCACCTCCTCCGGGTCCGCCACGGCCCGCTTGGGCAAGACGGCGAAGCCGACGGCGGACTTGTCGGCGCTGAGAAGCACGAACAGCTCCGGCGTCTCCACATAGCGCGAGTAGAGGTGCCAGTTGTGGCTGGCCGAGCTGTGCGCGGTGGTGAGCCGGACCCCGGTGTCGTCGACCGTCCCGCGGATGTCCCCCTGCCGTTCGGCGAGCCGGTGGAGGCGGCGCGCCTGCAACCACGGCACCGCAGTCATGAAGGCGACGAAGACCACCACCCCTGCATACAGCGGCCAAGGTGTGTCCCGGTGGCCGGAGCCAGCCGCCGACAGCAGGGAGCCGATGCTCGTGACCGCCACCGTCCAGACCAGCGCCCCGCGCTGAAAGCGTCCCGCGCCGGTGCTCCTCGCGCGTGCCCGCAGCGCGGACGCCAATTCGCCGACGGTCGGCCGGTAGGCCAGCTCCACCGGTCTCTCGGCGACCGCGTCCGTTTCCCGGCCCTCGGCCATGTCCCCTCCCCCGTTCGGTGATCAACCGGATCGTAGAGGCTTTCTCAGCCGCTCCGGCGACCTGGCGGTGGTCGGCACCGTACGTCATCGAGGTCACGTAATGGTCGGAGTGCCGCGGTCGACGGAGCACGGGCACCTCGAGAGGACCAAGACCGTCCCCCGCGAGCCTAATAGGACTCCGGGGTCGAATTGGCGGGGCCAGGCCAAGATCGGCCCCCCGGTCAACAGCTCGCCGGCCAGTCGCACGGTCACGCTGCCGAAGTCGACTTCCGCCTCGTGGCCCGGCAGATGGGTCTGCAGCACGAATGCTTCCACCGGGACTTTGCCCGAGGCCGCGAGGACCTCCGGCTTCCGGTCGGAGACGTAGCGCCGGACCATCGGGTAGGACACATCGGTGCCGTGCTCCGGTGAGTAGCGGGACCGCGAGGCCGACCCAGGTCAGTACATCGGTCTTGCGCTTCAGACGGTCGGCCCGCTTCTGAGACGCGGCACTCAGATGACGCCGGCGTTTCCGGAGGTGGTGTCCGGGGCTGCGCAGCTGCCGGACGCGACAGCGCTGGACGGCGTTATGTGACCTGTGGGGGTGTCTCAGGCGGCGCAGCTCCCATAGACGAGACGTGAGGGGCGTCGCGGCCACGTGCCGCAGCGGCCGCTCACAGGTGGCCGTCCAGGAACTCCCGTACCTCGGCGATGGTCATGGGCCCCGTGCCGTGCGCCACCGCCTCTCCCTCCTTCAGCAGGACGTAGGACGGGGCTCCGGTGATCCCGTATCGCTCGGTCGCAGCCGGACAGCGCGTGATGTCAGCGCGGACGGCCGTCAGGCGGCCCGTGTACTCGTCGGCGATGCCACCCACGACGAGGTCCATCACCCGGCAGGGCTCGATCGCCTTGGGCCATGTCCCGGTGAAGTACGCGAGGACCGGAACTGTGCTCATCCCGAGGATGAAATCGAACTCCGCGTCCTCACGGGGTTGGTGAACCCGCTTCGCCATGGATACTCCTGACCTCACGTTCCGTCATTCCATCCCCATCATCCCTCGCGCGGTGTGCCAGGCCGGCCCGGTCGGTCGTCCGGTTGACCTGTCGGAAGGGAGGCACGGGGCCGTCGCAGAACCACGGTGGTCCCCGGCGCGAGCGGCCCGGCCCCCCGCCCCTGGTGACCCGGCGTGGCCGCCCCGCCGGTCACCCAGCTGCAGCCCGCCGCGCGCCCGTGGGTCAGCTCGTGCCAGGACAGCGCCATCCACGACGATATGAAAGCCGTTTTCCAGGGCATAGCTGCCCAGATCACCGACCAGATGCTCGATGAGCGCGTCGGCGAGCGGGCCGGTGCGCATCGTCCACCGGATCCAGTCGAGCCGTATCCGCCACCGCGCTTCTCGGAGACAGCGCCCCCGACGGGCTTCCTGAGGCCTTGTCTGGTCTTCACATCAACCCCCGGTCTCAGCTGGCTAATACCGCTCTTCCCCGGGCCGCATGAGCTAGCTGATGGCACCGAGAACGAGGCACGATTCCTGGTCCGCTCGCGGGCGCGGGCGTGGACGGTCGAAGTACGCGTCAGCTGACCCGAAGACCGACCGCCAGCGTCAGTTCAAGGACCCGCTGTGGCGATGCGAGATCCGGAAACAGCTCCCGCAGCTGCGACATCCGGTACCGGACCGTCTGGGGATGGACGAACAACGCCGCCGCCACCTCGTCCCGCCTGCCCTGGTGCAGCAGCCACGCCCGCAACGTCTCCTCCAGCCGCCGTGCGGTCGCGACAGGCAAGGTCCGCAACGGTGCGAGGGCCCGGGCACGCAGATCTGCGAACGCGTCCGCGTCAGCGCTCAGCACCAGCTCGGGCAGGTGGTCCTCGGTGTCGCGAATATCAGAGGAGAGGGAGCGCGCGCGTACGGCTCGTGCGTACGAGGCGGACGCACGAGTCCATGGCCGGGCCGGGCCGACCACGGCGGTGCGGTCGGTCAGCTGCCGCAGGAGATGTGACCGGTCGGCATCGGGGACGAGCAGCACACCGGTGGCGTCCGGCAGATCGTCGAGGACGAGGGTGCTCGGGTCGAGCGCGCGGTAGGCAGGCCTGGCCTGGGCGGCGGGCAGCAGGACCGCGGTCAGTGACACCGGGGGCTGCCACCCGGCCCGTTGAACAGAGGCCAGCAGCACGTCCGGGCTCGCGCCGGCGAGGAGGTCGCGGGCCAGGTGTTCCAGGTGCCGCTCGTGGTCCCTGCCCCGGGCGGCCAGTTCGTCGGCGTGACCCGCGGCGCTCGCGGCGGAGAGCTCGTCGATGTAGGCGAAGGTCAGCTCGGCGAACTTGGCGACCTCGGCGGCGGGCAGACCTGCGGGTACGGCACCCGCCGCCAGGCATCGCCAGGCCACGCGGGCGCCGACGCGGTAGGCGCTGAGCAGGGCGTCCATCGAACGGCCGTCGCGCACCTCGCCGCGGCCCAGCTCGTAGGCCGCGTCACCGCCGTCGCCGCCTGCGGCGCTCCCGCTCGCGAGGTCCAGGTAGTGCCCCAGGGCGGTGCGGACGGCTCGGCGGATGGTGCCGCCCATGCTGCCCGAAAGGGCGTTGGCGTAGGAAGGGACCTCGTCGATGATCGCCTGGACGACCTCGTCGGCGGTGGTCTTCAGCGCGGCCCGAAGCACGGTGACCGTCGTCTCGTCCAGGGCCAGTTCGCTGGCCCTCCGGGTTACATGGCTCACGTTCTTATTCCCTGCGAACAATTCCGCCGATCAGATTCACGTCCTGCGGTCAGGACTTTACGCCCTGAGACGCAGCAAGCTGGAGCCATGACGAGCACAGCCCTCCGCAGCAGGGCGTGGAAACTGCTGGAGATGGTCACGACGCCGCTGCTGCCGTCGGACTACCTCGACCTGGTCAGCCCGCTGCGTGCGGGCGCCGACCTGCGCGGGCGCATCGAGGCCGTACACCCCGAGACGGGTGACGCCGCGACCATCGTGATCAGGCCGGGACGGGGCTGGCGCGGCCACACAGCCGGTCAGTACGTGCGGATCGGGGTCGACGTCGACGGGGTGCGCCTGTGGCGTGCCTACTCCCTCACCTCGCCGACCAACCGCCCAGACGGCCGCGTCACGATCACCGTGAAGGCGATCCCGGACGGCAAGGTCAGCAACCACCTGGTCCGCAGGGCGAAACCGGGCACGCTGATCCAACTCGACCAGGCGACCGGTGACTTCGTGCTGCCGCAGGCCAAGCCCGCCAAGGTGCTCTACCTGACGGCCGGCAGCGGCATCACGCCCGTGATGGGCATGCTGCGCGACACCGAGTTCGACGACGTCGTCATGGTCCACTGCGCGCCACAGCCGCAAGACGTGATCTTCCGCAGCGAACTGCACGACCTGGTCACGGACAAGAAGCTGCGGCTCACCGAGGTGCACACCGACACAGACGGCATGCTCGACATCGCCCGTCTCGACGAACTCGTGCCCGACTGGGCCGAGCGCGAGACCTGGGCCTGCGGGCCAGCGGGCCTGCTCGACGCCGCCGAAGAGCACTGGACCCAGCACGGCGTACACGAGCGCCTGCACACCGAACGCTTCCGCCCCAGCATCGTCGTCACCGGCGACGGCGGCGAGGTCACGTTCAGCGCCACCGGCAAGAGGGTCGACGCGGACGGCGCCACGCCGTTGCTGGACATCGGCGAGGAGGCCGGCGTGCTCATGCCCTCCGGGTGCCGCATGGGCATCTGCTTCGGCTGCGTCTCGCCGCTCAAGGCGGGCGCCGTCCGCGACCTGCGCACCGGCGAGATCACCGAGGCCGAGCCGGGCGTCCTCATCCAGACCTGCGTGTCCGCCGCCGCGGGCCCCTGCGACATCGAACGGTAGGAGCACCTTGACCGCCATCGACCCCACCGCCCACCTGACCGCGGAGCAGATCGAGGAGCTCGGCCGCGAGCTGGACGCGATCCGCGACGAGGTGATCGCCGGCCGCGGCGAGAAAGACGCCGCCTACATCCGAAAGGTCATCTCGGCGCAGCGCAAGCTCGAACTGGTCAGCAGGGGCGTGCTGCTGTTCTCGATCTTCCCGCCCGCGTGGGTGATCGGCACCGCCGGTCTGTCCGTGGCGAAGATCATGGACAACATGGAGATCGGCCACAACATCCTGCACGGCCAGTGGGACTGGATGCGGGACCCGAAGATCCACTCCACCACCTGGGAGTGGGATCACGTCTCGCCGGCCGACCAGTGGAAGCACTCGCACAACGAGCTGCACCACACGTACACCAACGTGATCGGCAAGGACAACGACCTCGGCTACGGCATCATGCGCGTCGACGAGGACCAGAAGTGGCACCCCTTCCACCTCGGCCAGCCGCTGTGGAACTTCCTCAACGCCTGCTTCTTCGAGTACGGCATCGCAGCGTACGACCTGGAGCTCGGCAAGAACCTGCACAAGCGCCGCCGCAAGAACCCGGAGTTCCGCGCGCGGGCCAAGGCCGTGGGCCGCAAGATCCGCAAGCAGGTACTCAAGGACTACGTGATCCACCCGCTGCTGTCGGGCCCGTCGTTCCTCACCACGCTCGCCGCCACGTTCACCGCGAACCTGGTCCGCAACATCTGGTCCCACTCGGTGATCATGTGCGGGCACTTCCCCGAGGGCGTGCAGGTCTTCGAGCGCCGGTCGATCAAGGGCGAGACGCGCGGCCAGTGGTACCTGCGCCAGATGATGGGCTCGGCGAACATCAGCGGCAGCAGGGCCATGCACTTCATGACCGGCAACCTGTCGCACCAGATCGAGCACCACCTGTTCCCGGACCTGCCGAGCAACCGGTACGCCGAGGTCGCGGTGAAGGTGCGCGCGCTGTTCGAAAAGTACGAGCTGGAGTACGTCACCGGGCCGCTGCCCAAGCAGGTGTTCTCCGCGTGGCACAAGGTCTTCCGGCTCTCGCTGCCGAACAAGAAGCCCAAGGTCAAGACGCCGGACCGCGAGCAGGAGCTCGTCGCGGCCTGATTCCCGGTATTGGTTCAGATCTTTCGGCCGTACCGGCGGCACCGCCGGGTTCGGTGAGATCCGTTGCGGACGGTGGGCGGCCGCGACATCAGACCGTACGACACGGGATCCGGGCAGCCCGTGTCCGGCTGCGCTGCCTGGACGTGCGCCAGGAGCTCAGCACACAGCCCCCGGCGAGGTGTTGTAGTGCGCTGACCTGCCGTGGCCGGGCCGGTAGTCGGGTGCGTACGCGCACCCGGTTTGCCGACGGGCGGGCTGGGTGAAAGGCATGGGCTGTGACGTGGACACTGCCGGAACCGATGCTCGCCGCCCCTGTGTCCGACCCTGCGCTGCTGCCGGGGTGGGCGGGTGAGCCGAAGCAAGACAGGTGGCAGGCCCTGGTCTCTATCGACGCGGGGCGGGTGGTACTGCGCTCGAGGCGCGGCACCGAGATGGGGCCGGCCTTCCCCTGCCACTTGTCTTCGGGCCGGGGCAGGCGGCGGCGCGGTCCGTTCGCGTAGGCCTGGCCGAACTTGGCGCACCAGCGGCGCACTGTCTCGCAGGAGACGATGACGCCGCGCTGGAGCATCAGCTCCTCGACCTCGCGGAAGCTGAGCGGAAAGCGGAAGTACAGCCGCATACAGTGCGAGATCACCTGGCCCGGGTACCGGTGCCCCCTGTACGACGGTGACGTGCTCCCCACGGACGACGCCCTCCCAGCATGATCAACCAGAAGATCATCCCACCCGGTCAGCCAACGTGACAGCGCCCTCCCCCGTCCTAGGTGATGCGAGAGGCGCCCGGGACCGACGGGACGTCTGCGCACGGGGTTTTGAGGAGAGGATCATTGATCCGTGCCCGGCGAATATGTGTGACCGCCGTGGCGGTGCTGGCGGTCCTGGCGGGCTCGCCCGGACTGGCACAGGCTGAACAGCCGCACGAATCAGGGCTGTTGAGCGCGACGGACGACAGCCCACTTCCGCCGGGGTGGCGGATCGACGGGGAGGGCGGGGCGCGTGAGCTGGTCTGGCGTGCGCCGAAGGCCGTGCCCATGGGGGATGCGCGGGTCGAGTTCCGTACCGGGGACCGGCTGCTCGGGGTGCCGAAGCCGGCGAGGGATGGGCGGACCTTCCGGCTCGCCCTCGGCGAGACGCGGCCCGAGCAGCTGACGGACCTTCAAGTGACGGCCGCGGGACGTCGGCTGGACGCGGCGGCCGACGACACGCACAGGTCCGGCTCGAGCGTGGCACGGATGCCCGCGCAGGCGCCGGCGAACGGCGTTGATCCGGGCAAACCCGGCGCGTACCGCACGGTCGCCGGGGAGTACGACCTCGACCTGGTGCGCCTGCCCGGGTTCGACACCCCGGTGGAGATGACCGCCGAGGTGGTGGCGCCGAAGGGTGCCTCCGGCAGCCGGCCGCTCGCGCTGTTCCTGCACGGCCGCCACGACACCTGCTACAAGCCGGGCTCCGAGGACGACGTGACCGGCGACTGGCCCTGTGCGGACGGCTACAAGCCGATCCCGAGCTACCTGGGCTATCTGCGCGACCAGCAACTGCTGGCCTCCCAGGGCTATGTGACGGTGTCGATCTCGGCGAACGGCATCAACGCCCAGGACTGGGAGGCCGAGGACGCCGGCGCGCAGGCGCGTTCCTCGCTGGTACGGCAGCACCTCGCCCGCTGGGCCGACTGGAGCGCCCATCGCTCTTCCGCCCCGGCCGTCGTACGCGAGGCGGCGAAGGCGGACCTCTCCCATGTCCTGCTCGTCGGCCATTCGCGCGGTGGCGAGGGCGTCAACCGGGCCGCCTTGGACAGCCTCTACCCGCCGCCGGCCGCCGAGGACGGCTACCGGGGCCCGGTGCGCTGGAAGGTGCGCGGGACTGTGCTTATCGGACCGACGATCTTCGGCCAGAATCCAGTCGCCGACGTGCCGTCCGTGACGCTGCTGCCGGGCTGCGACGGCGACGTGTCGGACCTGCAGGGCGAGACCTTCGTCGACGGGACGCGCGGGATCAGCCGGGGCGCGGCACTGCACAGCGCGGTGTACGTGGTCGGCGCCAACCACAACTACTTCAACAGCGAGTGGACGCCGGGCGAGGCCGTCGCACCGGCCAGGGACGACTTCCGGACCGACCCGGAGGAGGAACCGGACCCGGTGTGCACGCCGGGTGCCGCGACCCGGCTGACCGCCGCCCAGCAGCACAAGGCGGGCGCGACGTACATCGCCGCCGCGGCCCGGCTCTTCCTCGCCGGGGACGACCGGGTGCGTCCGCTGCTCGACGGTTCCGGCACGCGGGCCCCGTCCGCGGACCCGGCCCGGGTGCTGACCCACGCGGTCGGCGGCCGCCGCAGCGGTGGTTTCCTGCCGGACGGCGGGGCGAAGGTGACCGGCGCCCGGCTGTGTTCGGCGGTCGACCCCGACCCGGCCGTGGCCTGTCTGGACCCGGAGACCCTCGGATCGTCACCGCACTTCGCGCAGTGGGTGACGCAACAGGAGACCGGCCGCAGCGCGGTGGGCCTGAAGTGGTCCGCGCCGGGCACGGCCGCGCGCATCACTCCGGCCAAGCCGCTCTCCCTCCGCGACTCCCAGAAGCTCGCGCTCCGGGTCTTCGTACCGCCGAACACGACCGGCACGAAGTTCGACGTATCCGTCACCGACTTCTCCAACCGTCGGGTGACGCTGGGCTCGGTCAAGGTGGACGGGCTCCCGGGCTCCGGGCTCACCGCCTCCTACTGGGCTCAGGAACTGCGCGTCCCGCTGTCGGCCGCGACCCGGGCCGGCCTCGATCTCAGCCATGTCAAGTCCCTTGAGCTGACGCCCCGTTCGCAGTCCGGGCGGGCCTGGCTGATGGACGCCTGGGGCTGGGCGCCCGGCACTCCGGCGGTGAACGCGGCCGCACTGCCGCGTGTCGACGTGGGCCGCACGGTCGTCAAGGAAGGCGACTCGGGCACCCGCACCTACCGGATCCCGGTCAAGATCTCCGGGCACGGCAGCGGGCAGGTCCGCGTGTACGTCCTCGACCCCGACAGCGGCCGGGCCGAGAACCGCCTCGTGACCGTATGGCCCGGCAGCGACGCGATCGACGTGCCAGTCGAGGTGAAGGGCGACACGGCCTACGGCGACGACGACGTAGAGCACGACATCGCCGTCAAGGCCGTCCACAACGCCGTCGTCGGCAAGCCCCGGGGCGGGCTCACCGTCCAGAATGACGACCCCGAGCCGGTGGTCACCCTGTCACAGGTCGCGGGCCGGGTGACCGAGGGAGAGGCGCTGACCTGGCGGCTGTCCATGGACGCGCCCGCGGCGGTGGACATCGGGCAAGCGGTGCGGGTGCTTCCGGTCACCGAGGGCACCGAGCTGTCCACCAAGGACGTGGACCCGCAGTGGCTCAAGGACTCGTCCGGTGACGTGCCCGACCCCGAGCGGCCGCTGTCCGACGCGCACCTGTGGGTGTGGCTGAGCATCCCGGCCGGGAACACCAGCGTGGACTTCGTCGTGCCGACCGTGCGGGACCAGGTGGCCGAGCCGACCGAGTCGATGCGCCTCGCACTGACCGACAGAAACGCCGTTCCGCTGCCCGACAGGCCGGTGCTGACGGGGACGGTGCTAGACAAACCGTAAGCACGATGTACGAGGGCACCCTCTTGCGCGGGGTCCGGTCTGTCCGGGCCCCGCGCTACAAGGTCACGCGGATCCCGACCGTCCCGTCCAGCCCCCGGCGCAGCCTGCTGCCGAAGAGCGTGAGCCGGCCGAGGATGCCGTACTTGCGGGCCAGGAGCTGCCGGTAGCGGGCGGCCGGCGACCCGACGGCGGCGAAGGCCGCGAGGGCCATGAGCGCGGCAGCAAGAACACGCGGGGCGTCCGCAACGGAACTCCTCGAATGATCTGGGCGGTTCAGCCTTCTGCATCCGGCTCTGAGTGCCAGTCCAGTCTCACCGTCCAGGCCGACGGCACCCATCATCAGTACCGCTGCCGGGTGCGCCCGCTCGGCGGCCGCCCTGAGTAGGGTCGGGGACCTGTCAGCCGTCTGCCCCACCCCGGCCGATCACCATGCCCGGACTGGGCTACCGTTTCGCTCCATGAAGGCTGGCATAGCACTGACGCTGGTCATCGTGGGGGCAGCCGCAGTGGTGGGTTCCGCCGCGGAGGAGACCCACACGAGCAGAAACAGCGGTCGCAGCAGCTACGGCAAGTCCGGCGAGCCGGGCCAGACCCCTCAGGACCAGGACCCCTCGGCGACCGCCCCCGCCCAGGACGGCACCGCGTACACCCCGCGCAGGACCGATGAGAACGCCCGGATCGGCACGGTCTTCGAGAAGGACGACCACGGCGCCCACTTCTGCACCGCGAGCGTGGTGCAGAGCCCCGGCCGGAACATGCTGATCACCGCGGCCCACTGCGCCTTCGACGCCGACGCCGGGAAGCCGGTGGACGACCTGGTCTTCGCCCCCGGCTACCGCAACGGCGACGAACCCACCGGCCTGTGGAAGGCCAACAAGGTCGTCGTCGACGACCGCTGGGCCAAATCGCAGGACGAGGACCTCGACGTCGCCTTCCTCACGGTCGACCCGAAGGACGGCAAGAACATCCAGGACGTCCTGGGCGGCAACAGCCTCGGCATAGACCGCGGCTTCAACAACGAAGTCAAGATCACCGGCTACCCCACCAGCCGTGACACCCCGATCTCCTGCCAGAACCGCACCACGAAATACAGCGACACCCAACTGCGCATCCAGTGCACCGACTTCGAGGGCGGCACGAGCGGCAGCCCCTGGCTCGCCAACTACGACCCCAAGAGCCGCACCGGCACCGTCATCGGCATCCTGGGCGGCCATGAAGGCGGCGGCGACGAGGACGACGTCTCCTATGCCGCGTATTTCGACAACGACATCGCCAAGCTCTACCAACGCGCCCAGGACGAGGACGGAAACTGACCCCGGGCTCCGGCCGCACGCGGCGGCCCCGCCGACTATCCAACCCGCATGGGTACGGACTGTTCTGCCAAACACCTCAACAGGCCTTCAAGACACTGCCAGAGCGCGTCGTTGTCGCTGCGCCGGTACCAGCGGCGCCGCTCCCCCGGCGTCCTCGTCAGCCGCTCGGCCAGCCCGGCCTCCACCAGGGCCCGGATCGGCGCCTGGTAGACACTCGCCGGTGCGTTGCGGGCGGCGGCAAGGTCTCCCAGGCACACACCCCGCTCGTCCGCCGATGCGAGCGCCCACATCAACTCCGCCCGGTAACGGTTGCCGAAGACCCGCACGGACACCTCACGCAGCCGCTCCACGTCCTGTTGAGGCATAATTCATGATTCGCGAATCATGCCTCAGCGAGACAGGCCGGCCCAACGAACGAGCCAACGCCACCGCGTCGGCCCTGAACTCCGCCGAGTACTTGTAGGTCCCCACCCGGGACTCCTCTCCCTGGACTCAAAATCCAGTGTCGAGGTGTCCACGATCAAGGTGGAGGGCCCTGTCTCGCAATGTGCCGACAGCCGTCTGCACCTCGTCTCGTTCTGGCGATTACTGCGTGACCTGTGCGTGGCGGTCGCGTTCATCGGCTGTGCGAAAGATCATCACGTGTGGCCGCTGGATCTGGTGTGCTCCGGGGGCCGGCATTCTCGGTAGCGTGACCATCTGCTGCATGGAGTGTCCATGTGTCCGGCTGGTCCGTGCGACGGCTTCCGACGGAGAGTGATGAGGCTGCAATGAGTGAACTGACGAAGCCCGAGGTCGACGTTCCGGAGGGTGACGCTCCTACCGAGCTGACCATCCGGGACCTGGTCGTCGGGGACGGGGCTGAGGTGAAGCCGGGCATGGTGGTCAGGGTCCACTATGTCGGGGTGACCTTCGAGTCCGGGAAGGAGTTCGATGCCTCCTGGGACCGGGGCCAGCCGTTCAAGTTCGCCCTGGGCAGTGGCAAGGTCATCAAGGGCTGGGACCGGGGGGTGAGGGGGATGAAGGTCGGCGGTCGGCGCGAGATCATCGTTCCCCCGCGTCTCGGCTACGGCAATCAGTCGCCCTCGCCGTTGATCCCGGCGGGCTCGACCCTGGTCTTCGTGGTGGACCTGCTGGACTCGTATTCCAGCACAACCGGGTGGAGCAACGCCTAGCACCCCTGACCGCTCCTCCCCTACGACGTGCTGCGTCGTCCCCCGGGGTTGGCGCCGCCGCGCTCCTCGCTGCCGCTCCTACTTCCGCCTCCGCAGCGTGAACCGCCCCGGGTTCGGTGGATTCGAACTGGGGTGGTTCGCCTGGCGCACCGTCAGTCGAGGTCGAATGCGCTCACCGCCGAGCTCGCGAAGGACCCGCACCGCACCTTCCGCCGCGTGATGTACGGGCTCTGCGGCGACAATCCGCACAGCGACCCGCAGGTCGAGCCGTTCGTCCCACCGGGCAACGGATTCCTGGACCTCTTTGAGGACCCTGAGGAACTTCCCTCCTGGCTCGCCGAAGCCGACATCGACACGCTCGCGACCGAGTTCACCGAAGCTGGGTTCACCAGCGCTCTCAACTGGTACCGCAACTGGCAGCTGACCGCCCCGTGGGAGGGCGCGCAGTACCGGATGCCCGGCCGCTACGTCACCGGCGACCGTGACCGTGACCTGGTCTACGGGTTCCCAGGGATGGACCAACTGATCCCCGCCCTGCCCACGCTTCACCCGGGCATCGGACCGGCACACATCCTGCCCGGCTGCGGCCACTGCATCGCCGAGGAGTACTCCGACCAGGTCAATGCGACGCTGCTGGGATTCCTGGGTTCGCTGAACAGTTGACCGGCTGACAAGTTGACGGGCACCGGATAGCACGCTTCCGGAATACCGCCTCTCCACCAGTCACCCCGACCGCGAGGCGATCGTCGATCGCATGTGCGAGCCCGGAGCGCTCACCGCCGGCAGGGCCTGAACCATGGGCAGGTGCGCCGCCGCAACGACTGCCGCGCCCTGGACGGTCGCGGCTCCATGTCGGCTGCATCACCGCCCGAGGTCGGTTACGTTGATAAAGCACCTGGTCACAGGGGGGTAACAAGCCGTAACCCACCCGGGACACTCCATGACCGGCCTGACCGTCATCCTGCTGCTCGTGGTTCTGGCCACCGCCGTGGCGACCGGTGCCCGACGCTGGAGCTTGCCCGCCCCCTCGCTCCTCGTAGTTGCCGGTCTGGTCGTGGGGCTGATGCCCTGGGTTCCAGAGGTGAGCCTGCCGCCTCACGTGATCAACGTGCTGGTGCTGCCACCGCTGCTCTACGCCGCGGCCGGAGAAATCTCCGTCCGCGACCTGCGCACCGTGTGGCGGCCGGTGACCGGCCTGGTCTTCGGCCTGGTCCTCGCCTCGGCCATCGCCGTCGGGTACGTGGCCCACGCGATCACCCCGCTCACGGCCGCGACCGCGTTCATCCTCGGCTCTGTCCTGGCCAGCACCGACCCCGTGGCCGTGACCGCGCTTGGCCGGCGCCTGTCTCTCCCACCGCGCGTGTTGGCCATGGTGCAGGCGGAAAGCCTGTTCAACGATGCCACCTCACTGGTCCTGTACAAGGTCGCCGTGGCCACCGCGGTGTCCGGCAGCGCCATCAGTGTGCCCGGGACCGTTGAGCAGTTCCTGATCCTTGCAGGCGGAGGAGGCCTCATCGGCGCGGCGGTCGCCGCAGTGGTGGCCCTGATCCGCAGACGGACCGAGGACCCCATGCTGGAGACCGTCATCGCATTGGTCACGCCGTACGCCTCTTACGTCATCGCGGAGCAATCGCACACCTCCGGCGTGACCGCCGTCATCGTGTCCGGGGTCGTCCTCGGCAGCACCGGCCACAAGCTCAGCAACGCCCCCGTCCGCCTCCAGGTCCACGCCGTCTACGACACCGTGACCTTCCTGCTGGAGAGCGTCGTCTTCGCCCTGATCGGCCTCGAGCTCCCCTCGGCCGTCCGTCATCTCGCGCGCGACGAGCACGGCTGGCCGCTGTGGGTGCCGGTGATCGCCTTCACTCTGCTGGCGATCCGCCTGCTGTGGATCTTCCCGCTGTCCGCCCTGATCCATCACCGGCACGGGGAGGGCGACAACCGCCTCTCCTGGCGCGTCCCGGCTGTCCTGTCCTGGGCGGGCACCCGAGGCGTCATGCCGCTGGCAGCCGCGCTCTCCATCCCCCTGGTCACCCACACAGGGGCGCCGCTGCCGCACCGGGCGCTCATTCTCACGCTCACCACCGGGACCATCGCGCTCACTCTGATCTTCCAGGGTTTCACCCTGGTCCCCGTCGTCCGCCGCTCCGGCATCGCTCTGGAACCGGAGCGCACCGCCCGTGAGGAGGCCCGGACCCGCCGACACATTGCAAACGCCGCTCTCGAAGAGCTCAAACAGCTTGGCGATCTGGATCAGCTCGCTGATCTGGGTGCCGCCGCCGAGGCCGCCTTGAAACAGGCCCGTCGTCATCTGGAAGCGCGCATCCACCAGGTTGAAGACGCCCACTACAGCGACCCGGACGCCCGTCCTGCCGACGCCTACCGCGAGATACGCCGGACACTCATCGCCATCGAGGCGGCCGAGCTCCAGCGCCTCTACGAAGCGAACAAGATCAGCAACGCCACCCGGCGCCGGATCCAGCACGAACTCGACCTCGAAGAAGCCAGCCTCCGTGACCGCGGCTGACTGCCAGTCCCGGTAACCCCTAGGTGTACGAGGCCACGACGTTGGTGACGCCGTCACGTAGTCGGGCAGCTGGCGGTTGCCCTCCCGCGCCGCTGTGGGGCCGGTGGTAGTTGTAGTGGATGTTCCACATGTCGAGCGCCTGGCTTCGTTGGTCTTCGGATTGCCAGGTCCTGGCGTAGAGGAACTCCTCGGCAAGGATCCGGTTGTATCGCTCTACCTTGCCGTTGTGGCGGGGCGTGTATGGAGCGATCCGCTGGTGCCGTGACCCGAGGAGAGCCCGAGTGAAGGCGTCGGCTCGGTAGCAGGAGCCGTTGTCGGTGACGATCCGCTCGATGCGAGTGATGCCGTGCGCCGCGAACCAGGCTCGCGCTCTGTGCATGAACGCAATGGCGGTGCTGGCCTTCTCATCGCTCAGCGATTCGGTGTAGGCGAGTCGGCTGTACCCATCGACGGCCGAGTGCAGGTAGGCGTATCCGGCACGCCGGCCCTTCCGCTTCCGACGCTCGGCAGCCTTGGCTTGAGCGCTCCCTCGGCCATGGACTCGCCAACCGCCGCCGTCGGGTATCCGCCCGACCTTCTTCACGTCGATGTGGACCATGTGTCCGGGCCGGCGGGCTGTGATCCGCCGTGGCTCGCGGTTGGATTCTCCGTTCGGGTCGAGGAACCGGCGATGGTTCAGCCCGAGCGTGTGCAGGTACCGCGAGACGGTACGGCGGCTGATCTGCCAGCCGTCTTCTTGAAGCTCAAAGGCGATTCGGGAGGCGGACCACTTGTTCCTGCGTCGCAGGTCCTCGATCTGCGCAACGACGTCTGCGTTGATTGCGGTCGGCTGGCGGGACGGAGTCGAGGATCGGTCGAACAATCCGAGGTCCCCGTGTTGGCGATAGCGGTTAACCCACTTTGAGGCGCACGCCCGGGAGATACCCATCTCGGCGGCGACGTGCGCGATCGGCCGGGTGCGGCAGCGTTCGATCAGGCGACGGCGACCTTCGATGGACAGTGGCGCATTGCGGTGAACCATCCGCGTCAGCTGGCGTCGGGGCGCATCGCGGCCGCGGTGTCCGTGGCGACGGTGAGCGGGTCGGTGATCGGTCGGCCGAGTAGTTGGGCGAGGTCGGGGCCGGTGGTGCTGAGGAACCCGTGGCGGACACTGGTCGCGATCGAGGCGAGCATCGGCGGCTGGAACGGCAGTAGCGTGTCGTCAGCGAGGAGTTGGGCCCGGTACTCCCCGAGCCCAATGGTCCGGTGCGCGACTCCGAGGGATTCGGCGATGCCGACGGCGGTGATCGGTTCGCCGACCAGGTCATAGGTCTTGCCGGCGTGCGCGGTCGGATTGCCGGCCACGACGGCTGCGGCCGCGGCCAGGTCCGCCCGCGCCACAGCGACGAGCGCTCCGTCGCCGAACGCCGATTCCACACCGTCAGCGGTCCAGGTCAGGAGCGCCCCGAAGAGTTCGGCGTAGAGCCCGTTGCGCAGGACCGTCCACCCAAGTCCACTGGACTTGATCAGATGCTCGGTGGCCCGATGGGCGAGGGCGAAGCCAAGGTGGTCACCGTCGCCAGCCAGGCTGGTGTACACCACGTGGCTCACGCCATTGCGCACCGCAGCGTCTACAGCTGCCTGGTGCCGGGTGATGACCTGATCGTCCTCGGCGTACCCCGCCGAGACGAGGACCAGCGTAGAAACGCCGGTGAGGTCGAGGCTCGCGGGGTCGTCGAAGTCGAGTCGCCGCTGCCCTTCTGCGGGCGATCGAGTGCCGCCCAGGGCGGGCACGTGGCGCTCAGCCAACTCCTGGAGCGTGAGAGAGGCGAGCTGTCCGTTCGCGCCGGTCACCATGATCATTGTGGTTCTGTCTCCTACCGTGGTTCTCTTCAGTAACTACGGTGAGATCTTCAACCGGCCCAGGTCGACCCACAAGGAGGCAGTTTCGTGTCAGTGACGCACACCGAGGTAACCGCTGAACCCGCTGAACTCGAACCCTGCGGACAGCAGGACCACCCCGACTGCGGGATCCGCGACGTCCTCGACCGGGTCGGTGACAAGTGGTCGGTCCTCGTCATCGTCGAGCTCGCCAACGGCCCGCGACGCTTCCGGCAACTTCAGCGCGCCATCGATGGGATCTCCCAACGCATGCTGACCCTTACGGTGCGCCGACTGGAGCGAGACGGCCTGGTCCTTCGGACCGTGTATCCGACCGTGCCGGCCCAGGTCGACTACCGGCTCACCGAGACGGGCGCGAGCCTGACACACCTCGTCAAGGCACTTGCCGACTGGTCACTCGAACACCGGGCCCGCATCGCCCGCGCCCGTGAGACCTACGACAGCGAGCACCCCGACAACGAGATCCGCTGATCAGCGAAACGTCATCAACCTCCTGACCCGCAACACCTAGACGAGCAAGTCCTATGTGCTCAGTGATCAAATGCGATGAGGGAGCGCATGATGGGTGCTCCGGCCTTGTGGTTGTGTCAGATCGTGGCGGCCATGGCGAGGATGCGCTGGGCGACGCGGACGGCAACACCCTCGTGAGTGCGGCCGCCGTGCTGTTCCAGGCCCAACTGTCCCTTGAGCGTGTCGTTCACAGACTCGATCAGCTGGCGTACGGACTTGAGCAGTCTCTCGCCCTTGCGCTTCTTCTCCCGCTTGAACGACGGCCTCAGCAGCTCGATGCCCCGCATCGCGAGATCGTTCTCGAACTCCTTGGAGGCGAAGCCCTTGTCGGAGATCAGGAGGAGTCCGGGCCTGTCTGTGACCAGGTCGGCCTCGACGTCAAGCATGGACTGCAGTACTTCACGCTCATCCATCTTCGGGTTCGCAAGGGCCCACAGGATTGGCATGCCAACCGGCGTGCAAACCAGGTACAGGCGTAGGCCCCAGAAGAACCGGGAGTGGGACGCGCAATACCCATATCCGGCCCAGCCCACCATCTCTGAACGTATCGCTGTCGGCCGGGACATCCCACACGGCACTGGTGTCGAGTCGACGATCCAGTGGTTGTCGAACCAGAAGTCCGTGTCCACGGCGAGCATCCGTATCGCCTTCTTCACCAGTGGCAATGCCGCCTTGAGGCGCTTGTTGTACCCGGACTGCTGCGGCAGGTACGGGAACATCGCGGCCAAGTGCGTGTGCGCGTACCGCAACCAGCGCGTCTCGGAATGGAAGCCGAGCAGCGCCTGCGCGACCGCGAGGGTGACCAGCTCGGCATCGGTCAGCTGCGGCGGCCTACCCATCCAACGGCTGGCTTCCAGCTCATCATCGACCTTCACGTACAGCGCGGTCAGCAGAGTGTCCAGGTCATTCGTCACGCAACGATCTTGGACACCCTCTGTGTGTTCCCGAACGCACCGCCAACCTGATACGGCTGGGGCGGACTCAATGCCTGACCAGCCACAACACCCGGTCCCACGACAGAAGGTGGTACACGACCAGCACACCGGCGAGCATCACGGCGAGAGTGCGGGATCCCGCCGCGTACAACGCCGCCGCACCGCCGAAGAACACAGCCAGCTCCAGCAGGAACCGCAGCGGACCAGGTGTCGCAATCACCGTCCCCCCGGACCGGGATGCATCGTCTGGGGTGGCGAAGACTCCCCACAGCACGGCCACGATCAGGGGAACGGCAACCACGCAGACATACCGCAGGGAACCAGGCACGACAGCCCATGCCCAGAGCCCGAAGCACCCCAGAGCCACCAGCTCCAACACGAACCTCACACCGAGAGACAACGGGTGAAAGCCATACCCGGACGACATACGCGCAGTTCCCTCCGTCGTAGTCCCTCCAGGATCACAGACCGCCGCACGGGAAGTTCAAGAACCACCAGATCAGACATCGGACTTATTCGTCTAGGTGACCCGGCATCGCGGGCCTGCTCTGCCTCGCCAGGCGCCGGGCCGATGTCCTCTTCGCGATGCTCCGCGACGGGACCTTCTACGAGCCGCCACCACGGGCGGTGGAGCCTAGGAGGAAGTCGCGTCTCCGGCAGGCAAGTGAGCAGCCACGTCATAGTTGGCGATGCGTACCGCCAACACCCGCGGGCTCATGCCATGGCCGTTGTCTCGGTCAGGGTCGGCACCGGCCTCCAGCAGCAGCCGGATCGTCGCGCCCTCGCCCTGTGAACAGAACACCGCCCTCCACAACGGCGTATTGCCATGACGATCCGCGGTATCAACCGCCGCACCCGCGGCCAGGAGAACCTCGACAACCGATGGGGCTTGAGCCTGAGCCGCGAAATGCAGCGGCGTCCAGCCCGCATCGTCGACTGCCTCCGCGGCGGCACCTCCGGCCAAGAGCACCCTCAGGCCATCCGCGTCCCCATCGGCAGCCGCATAGTGCACCGCCGTCCGCCCCAACCGATCCCGATCCGTCATGCCGACCATCCTCACCCGGCTTGACCAAACAGATAGGGGCACCCCCCAATCGGCGCCTCCACCTGGACACCCAAGGAGCGCGAGGCCTACGCCAACGACCTGGACGACCTGGACGACCCGCGCGCGCTCATCGCGGTCTCCGCTGCCTCCAGCCGCCAGCCCATCACCATCACCCTCGCCCGCTGAACACACAAGGCCAGGCCCGCCACTACGGGGAAATCGGTGGGCCCGGATTCCGCATCCAGCCTTCTGCTGGCGAGTCGCAGACTGCCTGGCCTGCCCGACGGCCCCAAGACGTCCTAGGTCATTTTCGGTATCGCCGGCACGCACAGCCACGCGAGGCCTGCGGCGGCCAGGTAGGCGAGCGCGCCGATGGCCATGCTGGTGCGCAGCCCGGTGTTGTAGTCGGTGGCTGTGGCGAGCAGGCTGCCGCCGAGCGCGACGCCGGTGGCGCTGCCGATCTGGCGGGTGGTGTTGAACAGGGCGGAGGCGGCGCCTGAGTACGCCGAAGGCGCGGCACCCATCACGGTGGCGGTTGAACCGGTGAGGGCGAAGGAGGTACCGAATCCCGCGGCCATCATCGGGGCCAGCAGCAGCGGGTAGGCGGGGTCGGCTCCCGCCGCGGCCCAGCCGGCCAGCCCCAGGGCAGCCAGGAGCATGCCGGAGATCACCAGTGGACGGTCGCCGGTGCGGCGGGTCAGCCGCCCGGACAGGACGGAGGCGAACATGGTCATCGCCACCGTCGGGAACAGCGCCAGCCCGGTGCCGAGGGCGCTGAAGCCGCGCTGGTGCTGGAATTCCAGACTGGCGGTGAACAGCATGCCGTAGAAGCCGAAGTTGAACAGCAGGCCGATGACGGCTCCACCGCTCATCGTACGAGAGCACAGCAGGCTCGGCGGAAGGACAGGAGAGCGGGCCAGCCGCTCGCGCACCGCGAACGCCGCGGCGGCCAGCACGGCCAGGCCCACCCCAGCGAGAACAGCCGGATCGGACCAGCCCCGCCGCCCGGCCTCGTTGAGCGCCGCGGTCAGCAGCGCCACCGCCGCCACCACCGCGCACTGCGCCGGCCAGTCCAGGGCCCGGGCGGCGCGCCGGGGCGAGCGTGCCACATGCCGCAGCGTCAGCACCAGGCAGGCCACACCGACGGGCAGGTTGATGAGGAACACCCAGCGCCAGCCCATCGTGGAGACGAGCAGCCCACCCAGCAGCGGACCAGCAGCGGCCGCGATGCCCGCCATCGAACCCCACAGTCCGAAAGCCCGCGAGCGTGCGGCCGGCGCCGAGTAGGCCTGCTGGAGCAGGGCCAGGGAACCGGGCACGATCAGAGCCGCACCGAGCCCCTCCACCAACCGGGCCGCAACCAGGGACGGGGCGCCCGGCGCGAGCGCGCACGCGGCCGAGGACAGAGTGAACACCGCCACGCCCGTGCAGAAGACCCGACGGTTGCCCAGCCGGTCACCGAGCGCGCCACCGGTCAGCAGGAACCCGGCGAAGACCAGGGTGTACCCATCGGTGATCCACTGGATGCCGGTGAGCGAGGCCGACAGTTCGCGGCCGATCACCGGCACGGCGACGTTGATGGCCGTCACATCCAGGATCACCATGAAATACCCGGCGCACACCGCCAGCAGCGGTGCCCAGAACCGTCGCTCGGACTCCGGGGCCGGCTCGGGAGAGGGCATCGACTCACCACCGCCGGCCGACTCCGCGAACGCCACGGCCCAACTCCGTCCCATCCGCCGAGACACGACATCAAAAGCCACAATAAGGGACATATGCGGGACTGCGAGATCACCCGGTGGCAGCTCAACCTCTCGAACCCGCGTAGCGCGTGGAGCAGGTGGTGTTGGTTCCGGATCAGGGTGCGGTCCAACAGCTCGCGCCGGCAGGTCGGCACCCACCGTTCCATGATCGAGTTCATGCGAGGCATCCGTACTCCGCTGAGTACTACCTCGATCCCCGCATCGTTGAGGACGGCGTCGAACAGGCCGGGAAACTTCCCGTCCCGGTCCCGGATCAGCAACCTGGCCCGGCAGCCGGCGTCTTCGAGGTTCATGACAAGGTTCTTCGCGGCTTGCGTCACCCACCTGGCGGTGGGGTGCGCGGTGGCGCCGAGGATCCGGATCCGGTGGCTGGCGTGCTCGATCACCGCGAACACATACATGCGCGCCCCGGGCAAGGTGACCGTTTCCAGGAAGTCACACGCCAGCAGGGCGTCGGCCTGGGAGCGCCGGAAGTCCGCCCCCGTGCTCGTAGCACGCTCGGGTGCCGGATCGATCCCGGCTTCCTGGAGGATCTCCCAGACGGTGGAGGCTGCCACCCCGACGCCCAGAACGAGGAGTTCGCCGTGGATACGGCGATATCCCCAGTTGGAGTTCTCGCGGGCGAGCCGCAGCACCAGCAGCCGGACGGAGCGCACGGTCCGCGGCCTCCCCGGCCGCTTGGGCCGGGAGCGCGCAGCGTGGCGGCGCGCGACCAGATCACGGTGCCGGCGCAGCACCGTGTCCGGACGCACCACCAGCCGAATCCTGCGCAGCACCTCCGAGGGCAGGCCGTGCAGCAACGCTGCCAGGAACGCGCGATCGCCTGGAGAGAACCGGATCCTCTCGCCACCGAGTTGGCGCTCCAGCACCGTGATCTGATGGCGCAGGGCGAGGATCTCTGTGTGCTTGTCCCGATCGCTCATGGGCAGCAGGCGCAGCACGGCGAACGCTTTCGCCACGGTCAGGCAAGCCAGTCACAGCAGCACGACCGGCGATCATGCCGGGGTGATCGCAGGCCGCGCGAGAGTACCAATCCGAGCATCCGCGCACGCGGCCTTCCAGCGTCTCGCACACCGACTTCCACCTGAGCGGATGAGGTTTTCGGCAAGGGCAGCGTCGGCCGCGGGAGAGCCGAGCGGTGATGTCGGACGACATCCCCGATGCGCAGGTCGCGGCGCAGGCGGCGCCTGATCCCGGCGGCTCCCGGCGCGCGCTTGGCGTCGGCGCCCCGGGTCCCGGGTGCCCGTTCCTGCGGGTCGGGCCGGGCGCCCGCCGCCTCGGCCGTCGTCGCCCTGCTCGTGGCATTCGACCCCTCCGACGTGCTGTGATGAGCCTCACCGTAAACATGAGGGCCCCCTCGAGTACGCTGGGCAACGCCGAACATGAGGACCCCCTCCGGATGATCCTCGCAGTTCGGCACCCGGCCGATCCGGATTCCCCGGATCACGGACAGGACGGCCGCCCGGTCAACGGAATCGCGGCACATCACAAGGAGATGACCATGAACAAGTGGATCAAGCGCGTCTCGACCGCTGTCGCTTCCACGGCGCTGGCAGGCGGAGCCCTTCTCGGAGTCAGCGGCACGGCGTCAGCAGCGACGGCCTCGGCGCCCGGGACGCACACGCAGACCGCGATCACCGCCTTCACCACCGGCGGCGACCGCACGAACGGATACCAGAGCACTCACCACGACGCACAGAACGACAGCTGGGGCGCACCCCGCGGCTGGTACACGAACGACCACCGTCAGGGCCACTACGGGGAAGAGCGCTGGAACGGTAGCCACCTGTACGTCTGGGACGGGTACCGCTGGGAGGAGGCGACGACGTACCGCGTCAGCACCGAGCGCTGGTACCTGGACCAGGTCGCGTGGTACGCGGACCAGCGCTGATGCGGCCGCAGGCCAGCACGGTCGGTTTGACCGGCCGCAACGACGCGGCTTTGGGATGCGCCGTTGCGACTCGTCAAACCGACCGCTCGCCGAGCCGACATCGGGCGCAAGCCGGTGAAATCGCCCCCCGGGCGAACAAGGACAACACGCGGGAACCGCGTGGGCTGCTCCCGCCTACCGGCGCTTCCGATCGCGCCGGCGGTACCGCCACCCCCGCGCCTCGAAGCACACAGGGAGCCATCGCAGTGCCGGGCGAGCGGGGACATGAAAGTGAGGGACAGTGAGATCGGTCAGAACCGTGGCACACGAGCTGCCCGTGCGGCTCGTCTTGTCGCACGACCTGTCGGTGTCGATACCTGCAGCACTGCAGTACGACGCGGATGACCCCTATGCCGTGCGTGCCGTCTTCCACCCCCTGGACCAGAGCGGAACGGTCGAGTGGTTCCTCAGCCGCGACATGGTGGCTCAGGCTCTGAGCGAGCACACCGGGCACGCAGACGTGCGCATGTGGCCGACCAGTGACTCGGGACGCGATGTGGTGCGCATGGTTCTCAGTTCGCCTGCAGGATCAGCCCTGCTCGAATTCCCCGCGCAGAGCGTGGAATCCTTCCTGCGCGAAACGCGGTCCGCGGTGCCGCCGGGGACCGAATCCAGCCGGTTCGACCTGGACGCCGAACTGGCACAGCTGCTGGCGGAAAACTGAGGTTCCCCCGAGATGCGGAGTGTATTGACAGAGGGTCAGATGGGACTCATGAGAGGAACATCGACCATGGCCGCTCCCAGAAAGTACTCGCTGGAGTTGCGTGAGCGTGCGGTACGGATGTACCGCACCTCCGACCCCAAGCCGCAGATCAAGAAGCTCGCCGTCGACCTCGGCGTCCACCCCGAGGCCCTGCGCGGCTGGATCCGCCAGGCCGAGGCGGACGCCGGCGAGCGCGACGACCGGCTGACCACCGATGAACGCGCCGAGCTCGCCGCGCTGCGCAAGGAGAACGTCCAGCTCAAGCGGGCCAACGAGGTCCTGCGGACGGCCTCGGCTTTTTTCGCGGCGCAGCTCGACCCGACCCGGCCCAGGTGACGGCGCTCGTTGACGAGCACCCGCACCTGGGAGTCGAGTGCGTACTCCGGGAACTCTCCATCGCCTCCTCGACGTACTACCGCTGGCGTCGTGCCGAGCGCGAGCCGTGCGAACGCCGGCGCCGCGACGTGGAACTCACCGAGCAGATCAAGGAGATCCACGCCGACTCGGGCGGGATCTACGGCTCGCCGCGCGTGCACGCCCTGCTCAAGCGCGAGGGCGTCCACGTGGGCCGCAAACGGGTCGAGCGCCTGATGCGCGAGGCCGAGATCGCGGGCATCAGCCCACGCCGAAGCGCCTTCACACGCCGCGATCCCAAGGCCACACTCGCCCCGGACCTGGTCGAGCGGGACTTCACCGCACCCGCGCCGAACCGGCTGTGGGTCACCGACCTCACCATGATCACCACCGGTGAGGGGCCCTTGTGGCTCTCGGCGATCCGGGACGCGTTCTCCCGCCGGGTGGTCGCCTGGGAGACCTCCGCCCGCGCGGACGCCGACCTGGTCCTGACCACCCTCGAGTACGCCCTCGCCTCCCGCGAGGTCGAGCCCGGCACGCTCGTCCACCACGCCGACCACGGCTGTCAGTACACGTCCGTGAAGCTGACAACTCGCTTGGTGCGAGCGGGAGTTCACGCGTCCATGGGCTCAGTCGGGGACTCTTACGACAACGCCCTCGCGGAGAACCTGTGGATGATCATCAAGACGGAGTGCATCCGCGGGCGCGTCTTCGCCACCCGCGCCGAGGCGAATCTCGCTCTGTTCGAGTACATCGACGGCTTCTATAACTCCCGGCGCATCCAGAAGCGGCTCGGCTACCTCAGCCCGATCGAGTTCAAGGAGAAGCACTACGCCGACCAGGCAACGGCCGAACGAACGAGCCTGAAACCCCGTCAACCCGCCCTGACCAGCTGATCAGCACCTCCCGCACACCGGGGGAACCCCAAACTGAACACCATCCCCCTGGACGGTGACGCCCCCGTGGGACTGAGGGCCCGGATGCCGACGGCGGCACCGGGCCCGCCGCATGTCCCGCTGCATGCCGTGTTGCACGACCTCGTCAGCCGCGGCTCATGCCTCCTCACGGCACTCGCGGCACTCCTCTTCGGGGCACTCGAGAGTGGTGAGGGTCTGCGCGAACTGCTGAGGGGTCAGCGGGGGTTCGGGCAGTTCGTGGGCACACTCGGCGCGGAAGGCGTCGAGCAGCAGGTGGAGATGGCGGCGCCAGGCGTGGGGAGCGACGGCACGGGTGGCCTGGATGATCCCGACCTGGGACCAGATCACGAAAGCGACGTCCTCCGGAGTGACATCGTCACGCAGGACGCCCTGCTCCTGGGCGTTCCGGAAGATCTGAGCGACCCATTCCTCCGTGCGCTCGAACATTCCCCTGCCGAGCGCGTGGACGGGCAGGCGGGCCGAGACCAGGTCGTTGAAGGCCCGGTCACAGGCCTGCAGTTCACAGAGCTTTTCCAGGTAGGAGCAGAACCCCTCCCAGGCGTCGTCCATGGCCGCGGCATCTTCGGCCGCAGCGAGCAGATCCGTGAACTTCGCGGTGAAGAGCTCCTCGACCAGGTCGAGCCGGCGCGGGAAGTGCCGGTAGACCGTGCCGATCGCGACACCCGCCTCGCGGGCAACACCCTCCAGGGAAGCGTCCAGCCCCTGCTCGGCGAAAGCCTTGCGGGCAGCGGCCACGATCGCGTCCCTGTTGCGCTGCGCGTCGCGGCGCAGCGGTTTGGCCGGCGCCTGGGGCGCGGACAGGACGTGCTGGTGACTCATACATCAAGACTAACATGAGGGACCCCTCGAATTAGGCTGTGATCGTGCTCACGGTACGGACGGAACGTGGTCCAGAAGCACGCACGCAGGGCGCGCCGAAGACGACGAGACTCCGGCACAGGCCGCTGGTGTGATGCGCCTGAATTTGCAGGCGCATCACGCTAGTAGGCGAAGTCGTAGGCGATGAAGGCGAGGCAGACGACCGTTCCGTCCTCCTCCAGTGCCTCGTAGCCGTCTCGTTCCTCCTCATTGACCGGGAAGAACAGGGCGTTGCCACCGCGGTCCGGATCGGTGACGATCTCGGCGTAGTTGACCCGGCGGCCCTGGCCGTCGCCGGCCGCGATGATCCGCTCGGCCTCGCGGAGATCGGCCTCGGCATCGCGGCCGTCGACGTGCAGCGGATCGAACGGATCGCCGCACAGGACGGCGTATCCGTCCAGCGCCGCCGGTTCGTAGCCGTTGTATCCGTCGGTCCAGTCGGCCGCGACGATCCGGGCGGGATCCGCCAGCGGCAGGACGACCATGCTGACCCGGGCCACCGCCGGTTCGTCGCCCACCTGAGACCAGTAGAAGCCCGCGTACACCGGAGCCCTGCTGGGGTCGGAGAGCAGGCCGCCATGACCCCATCGACCGGTGGTCGCCATCCCGTACCAGGTGACGTACTCCGCGAGTTCCAACTCTCCGACGCACGCGAACCATTCCGGCCGCGTCATTCCCTTCTCACCGTTCCGATTGACGTGATCCACCCACCGCCATAACAGGGCGTCCATGGTGGCCGTTGGGGTGGCGGAAGCGGGCGAATCCTTGGCTGCTGTCATGGGTCACAGCATGGCAGGGAGGTGTGACAGTCCCGCCGCGTCCAGGCAGGTGGCCGACGACAAGTCGCAGCTGTGCGTGCCACACCCCGCGTGTGTGCGCGATCGGCCGGACAGGTCCTGGACGTGCCCCGGGTCGGCGCGGCTCACTGATGCTGGACCGGCGGGCAGTTGCCGGTCTCCCGATGGTGTTGATGTCGGCGCTGGACCGTGAGTCCCCCGCGTTCGCGGCGATCTGGCGCTGGGCGATCACGGTCCGGCAGGCGTGGAGTGCGGAGGCGAGCAGGTGGACGGCTGCGCCGTCGGTGCGGGGTCCTCGCACGGTCTTGCCGTCGACGGCCAGACCGACCAGGGTGTCACCGGGTTCGTCGACCGGTGGCGGCGTACCGGGCGAGCCAGGCGCCCACGGCGTCGTCCAGGGCGTCGCCGTCCAAGCGGGCCAGAAGTCGTCCCAGCGTGGAGGCGTTCGGCGTGCTGGAGGTCAGTCCGAGTTGTCCGCGCAGGTCGGAGTCGGTATCGGCGGCGAAGCGGGCGATGGCCGCCAGGGACGTGGCTCCGCCGAGGACGGCGACCATGCACAGCGCGGGCAGGGAGCCCAGACACCTCACGTTGCTCACTCGTCAAGTCGTCGGGATGAGACCTTCGAACACCGTTTGGTGACCGACCAGGTGACTTACTCCAGATGGAGAGCGGCCAAGCGTGGCAGGCGGCGGGTCATCTCTCCTCGGTCGTCGAAGTCGAAGTCCCAGGCAGGGTCTAGCTCCGGGTATCGGATCGTCAATGCGTCGGCAGGGAGCTGCTCACCAGTCGCCATGTTGTGGGCGTTCCAGGCGATGCTCAGCACTTCCTCACCGTCCAGGTCCAGGCCGTCGGCCGCCGAGGCTTGCACGATGGGCAGTTGTGCGAGGGCGTCAGGCTCAGAGACTATGCGCTCGAAGACCTCACACCCCTGTGCGATCAGCCAACCGCGGAAGTAGTCGAAGCCGTCGTCGGAGCAGCCGCCGTTGATGACGTAGGCAGCGGCCCACAAAGGGTTCGTGTAGGAGTCGGCCATCAGGTCCCACAACACCTGCTGGGCGGCGACGATCTCCTCGGCCGGACGGGTGGCAAGCAGTGAGGTTGCCTCGCGAGCGACCGTCCCGCTCTCATTCGGGTCGAGCGCCTGGTTGCGTGCTGCCGCGATGAGCTGCCAGAACTGCTGTTTGTTCATGATGGCAGAGCATGTCACCCGATACTGACAGCGCATTCGGTCCCGCTGATCGGATGTCACGCTGCCGCTGTCTCCATCTCCTGGCCGGAGGCATCGCAGCCCCGTGCTCGAACATCCCGAGCAGCATCCGCTCCATCGGCACGTCCTCAACTACGGATTAGGCGGTAGCGGCGGCCCCGGACCCGGCGGGGACCGGGGTATCCGGCCCAACACGTCCGCCAGGCAGGTGAGCTGTGACGGTTCCGGGCAGGGGAATCGGTGTCCGCGCAGTTTCGAGAAGCTTGCTCATCAGGGGTCGCGTCTCTCGTTGCCGAACTGGGCGAACCGACCACGGCGGCACGTACGCAGGCGATCAGCTCATCTCGCCGAATCAGAGCGCATCAGCTCTGCCCCTCGACCGCTGCCAAGCGGGTCGTCTGTAGGAAGATTGGCACGGTGCCCACATGAGCCATGGCGACGTACTGCGGAACACGAGCACCACAGGATGGCGTTGAAGCAATGACGGTGAGGGGATCAGAGAGTCATGCACAGTACTGGAGCGGGGGTCGACGGCGCGCGCGGGGTGCTCGCAGTGGACTCGACCGCCCCGGACGCCGCACCGTGGGGACTCGACGCCTTCCGGCGCGGGTGGCAGACGCAGATCGGCGACGATGTCTTCCAACTGCCGGCCTTCAGCCCGGACACGATCGGTGACTTCCGGGTCAAGGGCAACGTGGCCAAGGTGCACGGCGCGGCGATCGCCGATCTTCACGCCGCGTCGGCAACCCGGACCGCGGACGCCCCAGGCGGCGATCAGGATCTGGTGGCCATGTACGTAGTGCAGCGCGGCGCATGGACGCTGGGCGGGCCGCCCGGTCGCGGCGAGCAGACCGTATCGGCCGGGCAGTTCCTCGTCCGGCACGTCGGGCGCCTGACGGCCTTCGAAACGTCGGCGCACCTCACGGCGAAGTTCTTAGTCCTGCCCCCCGGCGAGCTCAAACCCCTGCTCGGGAACCGGGTCATCACCGGGCCGGCGGACTCGGCCGAGATACGCCTGCTGACGGCCCTCACGGACATGATCCACACAACTGTGGCCGACCTCGGCCCAGCCGGTGTGGAAGCCACCCACGGCGCCCTGATCGAGCTGGCCAAGGCGGTGGCGAAGGGCCGGTTCGACGACGTAGAACCCCGGCTGGCTCCCGCGCTCACCCAGGCAGCCAAGGACCTCGCGGACCGCCGGCTCGCTGATCCCGAACTTTCTCCTGCGATGCTTGCGCGTGAACTCAACATCTCCGTCCGTACGCTGCACCGGGCATTCGCCGCGGTGGGAGAACAGGTGGCCACCTACATCCGCCACCGGCGACTGCAAGAGGCCCGGCTCGCCCTCACCGCGCCGTCAGGTCGCCTGAGTATCTCGGAACTCGCCGCACACTGGCAGTTCGCGGACAGCAGCCACTTCACCCGGACCTTCAAGAACCACTACGGTCAGACTCCCACCGAGTACGCCCGCTCGACCGGAGCAGCCTCGCTCTCGCCGAACAGGCACCTGCCGGGCCACGGGCCGGCCGAAAGCGCGTGACCAAAGGTACGACCGCAGTTCAGCGGATGCCGCCAACTCGTGTCCCGGGCAAGGCAGGCCGGCGCTGTGGGCGGCCTGGGCATGTGACCTGGGCGAGATGCTGCCGATGAGGGCGCGGATCTGGGTGACCTCGCCGGCGGTGCCCGCGTGGCCCTCGGACTTCAGGAACTCGGCGCTTCCCGGCGACTGAGAGGTGATCCACCGCCCCGCGGCTCACCATTGGGTGGTGCTTGCTGCCCGCCTCGGCAAGCAGGATGCCGGCAGCTGGTCGAAGACTCCGACCAGCTGCCGGCGGTCCAGGCGTCGGGGATGAGCGCGTTGTGGAAGCGCCGTGGGCGCTGAAGAAGGCTCAGTCGATCAGTTCGGCAGCCCGTTCGGCGATGGCGTAGACGGTCGCGTTGGTGTTGGCCGAGGGAATGGACGGCATCACCGAGGCATCGGCGACCCGCAGTCCGGCTATCCCGTGCACGCGAAGGTTCGCAGGGTCGACGACGGCATCGGCGTCGGTTCCCATGCGGCAGGTGCCGGTGAAGTGGAAGTAGGGGCCGGTGGCCTTGCGGATGAACTCGTCCACGGATTCGCCGCTCGTCCCGGAACCCGGCACCGCTTCCTGCTTGCGCCAGTCGGCGAACGCGTCGGCCTCCCCGATGCGGCGTGCCAGGGCCAAGCCCTTGCGCATGACCTCCAGATCACGGTCGTCGCTCAGGTAGCCGGGGTCGACGACGGGAGCGCTGCCGGGATCGGCGTCCGCCAGGCGCACGGTGCCGCTGCTGTGCGGAGCCATCGCGGAGAAAGCAATGGAGTAGCCGTTGGCTGGCGGCTGCCCCCATGCCGACGGGAGCGGTGCGGCGACGATGTAGACCTGAAGGTCCGGCCGGGCCGCGGCATGGTCGCTGTACAGCAGGCCCATCATTTCGGCCGGCGGGTTGGCAGGAACGAACGGTACGGGCTGGATGGCCTCGTACACCACGCCCGCCATCGGATGGTCCTGCAGATGGGAGCCCACTCCCGGCAGGTCGGCGACGACGTCGATACCGTGTTCCTCAAGGTGCTGTGCCGGGCCGATCCCTGACAGCATCAGGAGGTGTGCGGAACCGATGGCCCCCGCGGTCAGTACCACCTCGGCGCCATCGACGGACAGGTGCTCCCCACCAATGGTGTACTCGACGCCGGTGCAGCGGCCCGCGGTGGTGCGCAGCCGCTGCACGGTCGCGTCCGTGACGACGTCCAGGTTCGGCCGGTCGAGGAACGGACGGATGTAGGCGTCGGCCGCGCTCTGGCGGGCACCGCCGGGCAGATTCATGTCACTCCACCCGAACCCGATCTCCAGCCCGCCGCCGATGTCATCGACGCATGCGAACCCAGCCTCCACCGCGGCGTCGACGCCCGCCGTGGCCAGGGGATGGGGTTCCAGGACCGGGGCGACCACGACCGGCCCGTCCGTGCCCCGCACGGAGGCATCACGGCTGCGAGCGCTCTCGCTGCGGCGGAAATAGGGCAGCAGATCGTCGAAACCCCAGCCCTGAGCACCGAGGCCGGGCCATTCGTCGTAACCGGAGCGGTGCCCCCGCAGGTGGTAGAGGCCGTTGATGCTCGACGATCCCCCGAGCGCTTTGCCGCGCAGCACGTCAGCGGCCCTGCCTGTACCGGCCTGCACGGTCGAGGCGCCCAGCCAGAGGGATGACGGGTCGAACCCCAGGAAGCCCCAAGGAGATGCCATCGTCTCGGTTGCGTCCCGGGCTCCGGCCTCCAGCAGCAACACCCTCACACCGGGGCGTTCCGAAAGTCGGGAGGCAATCACGCATCCCGCTGTCCCCGCTCCCACCACGACATAGTCATAAGGACTCTTGCCCATCATGTCTCCGCTTTCCACGGCAGCCTTGTCCGACCACCGGATTTCAGAAAATCAGCTCCTCGACGATCAAGGAGCTGATTACGCTTTTGTACTAAAGGGGTCTAAAAGTGAGGATGGCTGTCTTTGCGTCAGACCTATGGGTCGCCCAGCCGCGTCCGGGCTCGGTGCGCAGAAGGCGTGGAACCGGCTGATCAGCAGCGAGCGGGCTCCAGTGGAGCGCGGCTGTCCGGATGGTGGCCCGCCACGCGCCCCTGCTGGTCTGGGCGTTGTTGGTGCTGACGAACACCGAGGTGACCCGGTGACAAACGATCACCTTGATCCGGCGGCCCTGGGCACGCCCGATCCGCACACGGCCGATCACCCCGTTGGGGCTGTCCATGTCGGCGCCGGTACCTGCGATGACGGCCACGCGGCCGGAATTCTCTTGGTTCACGAGCTTCTCGTCTTTGATGTTTACCCGTCCAGGAACAGCCCGGGTGTTCCCTCTGCCGTCGAAGCTTAGGAAAACCGACACAGCTCGCACTTGAACCACCGCGACGTCCGTTCGGAACCTGAGCGCCATAGGCAACGTGGGAGCGCGCGCGGCCGGGCTCACGGTGGAGTACATCGACGAGCGGCCGGACGAACCGGCGATGTGGAGGTGCCTCTACCGGCTGTGGCAGCCTCACGAAGCGGAGCCGCGCCGGGAGTTCGGTGATGACCAGGCGGCGCGGGAGGCCGGACTGGTCCTGCCCCGGTTGGCGACGCGCGAGGCCTTGGCCGTGACGCTGAGGAGGCCTTCGGGTGGCGGACAGGGTCACCGGGGTCAGGGCTCGCGAGGTGGATGGGGTGTCGGGTGGCTCGGGTTGCGGTGCTCTCCGCAGGGTCGTGGGGGACGACGCTGGCGAAGGTGTTCGCCGACGCCGGCAGCGACGTCACGATCCACGCCAGACGGCCTGAGGTCGTCGCCGAGAGGAAGTCGGAGTCGCCCGCGACGCTGCCGGTCGGTGGCGCCACCCCGCACGCTGGCACCGCGCCCGCGCCGGCCTCTCCCCCGCCGACGTCCCGCGCACCACGATGCCCGCGTGATCGATACGCAAGCAGCCCCGGCCGGGACGGAACCCGGCCGGGGCTGTCGACGTGCGTGGTCGTGAAGGGCGGTCGCCTACGCGGCGAAAGACGGCTTCCTCTCCCGCGACATGGTCGGCCTGGGCATCACCCACGTCGAGACGGCCATCGTCAGCCGCACCGCCAAACGCACCCCGCGCCAGTCCAGCCAGCGCCGTCGATTGACGGCCCGCCACCGGGTCTGTGCTGATTCGATGAGTGGCTTTGTTCACGAGAACGGGCTCTGGCTCTCGTTGTGTGGAGCGTGCCGCTGCGTACACGACGTCGTGGGCAGCGCAAGACTGTTGATGTCGCCGGGAGCCGCCGATACCTAGTGGTCGCCGGACATCTGCGCAGTTCAGCGATGGTCTCGGTCGTTGAGACACGTGAGGCACGTCCTCATGCGGTCCGAGGCAAACCGTGGGCGAGGCCCGGGGCTATAGTCTGCGGCGAGAAGCGGGAGCGCGAGAGATCGCGTCGGGAGTGGGGGACTCATGACCTTCGGCTACGGACGGGCCGCGGCCACCGCCGCACTGGCACTCACAGCCTGTTCGGGCCTGGCGGCCTGCAACGACGGTTCCGGCTCGGCAGCGAGTGCGAGCGCCGCGGCTACGGCTGCCCGCAGTGCGTCGGGATCCGCAACGTCCTCGGCCTCGCCCACACCGACGGACTCGCAGACAGTGACGGCATCCGTCAGCCCGACCGCGGTGGCGAGCACCTCTCCGGCCCCCACCGCCAAAGCGATAGCCGGCGCCTCCCGGCCGACGGCAACGCCGAGCGCCGCCGCTGCAGTCTCTGCCGCGTGTAAGAACCTGGCGGTCCACGCCGACGTGAAGTCTGCAGTGACCCGAACCTGGGAGCACGCCAAGGGGGCCAGCCACATCCAGCCGAAGCCCGGCAACTTCTACTACGGCAGCTGCGGCACCACGCTATATGCAGCCGTGCGCTTCGAAGCTGGTGCCGGCGCGACAGGCGACGACCGGGTCCAACTCCAGGACGAGGGCTCGGGCCTGCAGTTCTTCCGGTTCACCCCCAGCAACGGGTGGTGGTTCGTCGGCTCCGACGCTTATCCGGCCACCGATGGCTGCTCGCGGTTCGCGCCCGTCGCCCTGGCACGCCAGTGGAACTGCTCCTGAGCGGAGCCTCACCCGGCGGCCGAGCAGTGCGGCCCTGGCGGGGGTGCAGTTCTTCTTGACGGAGTCAGCCCAGGCGATCGCAACCTCGGGATGTTTGAGGCGGAGCCGGGGCTCTGGTCCCACTTGTGTGGTGCGCTCACACCCGGTGGCGACCGAGATTGAGTCAGGGGTCTGACAAGGGCTTGTTGATGCCCCTCCTTGGACCTCTCTTACGGATCACTGACAGAGAGATCTCAGGACCTGCTGGTGGCGACGGAACTGTTGCCTGCGACGATGCGCCTGTGAGCTACGACCTTGCTGTGTGGGACGGCGACCGTCCATTCGACAACCGTGCTGCGAGCTCGATGTATGACGAGCTCTACGAGCGCTATCTGGAGTCGGACGATGTCGTCGTGCCTCCGGCGCCGCGCATCGTGGCGTACGTGGAAGCTCTCGTCGCGCGATACCCGGACGACGTCGACCACAGTGTCGTGGGGGCGTCGCCCCCGGTCATCGATGAGGCATCGGGTCCGATCGTGTACCTGCTCATGTCCTACAGCAAAGGTGAGGAAGTATCCGAATACGCCGCTGCACTGGCCCGCGAGCACGGCCTCTTCTGCTTCGATCCGCAGGGAGAGTGCCTCCGGCCGTGAGCTGCCTGCTCTTCAGCGGGCGAACCAAAGGAAGATGCCCGCGATGAGGAGACCGGCGCGGTAGACCGTGGCGGTCTTCTCGTAGCGAGTGGCCAGGCCGCGCCATTGTTTGAGGCGGTTGATACAACTTTCGACGGTATTGCGCTGCTTGTAGGCATCACGGTCGAATCTGGGCGGGCGCCCGCCGCCGCGACCCTTGCGCTTGCGGTTGGCGATCTGGTCGGCAGGCTGCGGGATCACAGCTCGCACTCCACTCAGGATGAGCTTCTTCTTGTCGGCCCGAGTGAACTCGTCGGCCTCCTCGCCCCGGCCCCGCCGCAGACCGACGGCGCCCTGCACCCAGCCGTCCAGGTGTCCGGCGACCGGCCGGTCCGGCTCTCCTCCCGTCGGACGACCTCGCTGTCGATTTCCCTACGGAGCGATCATTCGCAATTCCTCATGGGCAGCCGAGTCGTCGTCGGGCGGCCAATCAACGGAAGCCACAAGCGGCAGAACCTTGAGAGCCACACCCGACGCCCCTGGATGGGCCAGCCATACGAAGGGCCCGCACGGTCCCGCAGACAACGCAGGGAACCTTGACGGGTCTCACCGATTCTTGACCGGCGCGCCAGAAGGTCTCCGCCGGCTGGGTCAGTTGAAGAGGGCGATGAGCCCGTTCACCCAGATCGCCAGCATCCCAAGGAGCACCACCAGGCATCCGACCCCCGCCAGGGAGCCGGTGAACGACCTTTTCCCGGAGCCCGGCTCGTCGTCCTGAGCCGAGGACACCGTGTCCCAGTCGATGGGGCGCCCCAGGGCGTCGGAGCAGGCCGTCCTTACCGCCGCCAGTTGCTTCACGGCAAAGGCGGAACGGGCCAGCGACTCGGGTCCGCTCCACGCAAGTGCCCCCATGCGCTGTTGGGGCGTCTGGTATCTCGCCTGGAAAGCGGAGGTCTCGTCGGCCTTTTGGTCCTCTTCGAGGTACATCCAGCGACCCGCTTCCGCAGGCTCGTCGTACAGCCGGTACACCTCAGCCAAGCGCCGGCGAAGCGGCAGGTCGTTGGGGAAGGACGAAACCAGTCCGCGCAGACGCTGGCGTGCCATGGGCACCCGGCCGGCGGCCAAGTCTGCGTCGACTCGGGCGAGGGTGTCTATCAGTGGCATGAGCTCATGATCGACTGGCGCAGCACAAGGTGTCGACCTGTTTTCGCCGCTCACGCCTTGCTGTTCTGCTGCTGCGCTGATCAAAGTTCGATGAGATCGGTCGAGGTTCAGTGAGACGGGGCAACACGCGAGGCGACAGGCACGAGACTCGCTGTCCGCTGTCATCCAACCGAGGCGTTTGACAGCGAACCCGGTCGTTTCGGCTTCCTTGCCAGCAAACCTAGACGAGCAAGTCCGATGTCTGGTCTTCCCGTTCGCCGGTCTGTGATCATGGAGGGGCTGCGACGGAGGGAATTGCGCGTATGTCGTTCGGGTATGGCTTTCGCCCGTTGGCTCTTGGTGTGAGGTTCGTGTTTGAGCTGGTGGCACTGGTGTGCTTCGGGCTCTGGGCATGGGCTGCCGCGCCTGCTTCCCTGCGGTACGTCTCCGTTGTAGCCGTTCCGCTGGCCGTGGCTGTGCTGTGGGGAGTGTTTGCCACCCCAGACGATGCATCCCGGTCCGGGGGGACGGTGATTGCGACACCTGGACCGCTGCGGTTCCTGCTGGAGCTGACTGTGTTCTTCGGCGGTGCGGCGGCGTTGTACGCGGCGGGATCCCGCACTCTCGCCGTGATCCTTGCCGGTGCGCTGGTCGTGTACCACCTGCTGTCGTGGGACCGGGTTCTGTGGCTGCTCAGGCATTGAGTCCGCCCCGGGGGTATCAGAGGGCGGTGCGTCCGGGAACGTGAACGGGGTGTCCATGATCGTTGTGTGACGAACGATCTGGACACCCTGCTGACGGCGCTGTACGCGAAGATCGATGACGAGCTGGAGGTGGAGCGATGGATGGGCTGTCCACCGCAGTTGAGCGATGCCGAGCTGGTCACGCTCGCCGTGGCCCAGGCGCTGCTCGGCTTCCACTCCGAGGCCCGGTGGCTGCGGTACGCCCGCAAGCACCTCACCGCGATGTTCCCGTACCTGCCGCAGCAGTCCGGGTACAACAAACGTCTCAAGGCCGCGTTGCCTTTGGTCAAGTACGAATGCTCGCGGTGGACACGGACTTCTGGTTTGACAACCACTGGATCGTGGACTCGACACCCGTGGAGTGCGGGCGTTCGCGTCCGACGGTGAAGCGGTCGGAGATGGCCGGCTGGGCCGGATACGGGTACTGCGCCTCGCACTCGCGGTTCTTCTGGGGGCTTCGCCTGTACCTGGTCTGCACCCCGACCGGGATGCCCATCGTTTGGGCGCTCGCGAACCCGAAGCTGGACGAACGCGAGGTGCTCCAGGCCATGCTCGACGTCGAGGAAGACCTGGTGGCAGACCGGCCCGGCCTGCTGCTGATCGCGGACAAGGGCTTCGCCTCCAAGGAGTTCGAGATCGACCTGGCCATGCGCGGGATCGATCTACTGCGGCCCTCGTTCAAACGGGAGAAGAAGCGCAAAGGCGAGTCCCTCCTCAAGTCGGTGCGCCAGCTGATCGAGTCCGTAAACGACACACTCAAGGGCCAGTTGGACCTGGAACAACACGGCGGCCGCACCTTCGAGGGCGTCACCGTCCGCGTCGCCCAGCGCGTCCTCGCCATGGCCGCCGCGATCTGGCGCAACCACAAGACCGGGCAGCCAGTCCTTCGATCCCTGACCGCATTCGATCACTGAACACATCGGACTTATTCGTCTAGTCGGACTCCAAAATGCGGTCGAGTGTCCGGCGCCCCATTCTGCTCATCGTCGGATTGCTCTCGACGTAGTACCAGACAACACCCATGGCCTGTTCGAACGCCCATGCCTTGCCGCGCTCCCACTCCAGATCGTCACAGGCCAGTGTCTGCCGGAGCACTTCCCGCGGGCCTGGCTGCAACAGGTGCCAGGCACTGACCAGATCCAGCGCGGGGTCGGCCGGGCCGAAGCCGCCGGTGTCGAGTACGCCGCTGAGCCGGTCTCCCGCGACCAGTACGTTGCCGGGAATCAGGTCACCATGGCTCATCACGTCGGCAGCCGTGCGTGGCAACTCCCGGAGGTGCCTCCACACTTGGCGCAGCCGGGGCACGTCGAGCAGCCCCTTGCTCTCCTCGAAGCACTTCGCCATCCAGTCGTCGTGGTGAGCGAGAACGCCGCCACGGTTCTCGCCGCTGAAACGCCGCCCCCGCGTCTCGGCGTCCCGCAGGGCTGCGATGAAGGCCGCAAGGTCCTCGGCGAAAGCGTCCGACCCACTCGGGTCGGCATCGAAGGCGACCGTTCCCGGCAGCCATGTCTGGATCGACCACGGCATGGGGTAACCCGCTCCAGGCTTTCCCAGGGCGACGGGTTCCGGAACGGGGAACCGAGACACCTGTGCCAGCTCCGCGCTCGCCTGGGCTTCCCGTTCCAGAACCGCCTGCGCCTCCGCGGCATCGGTCAGACGCAGCGGGAAACGCGCGGAGAGGTCGTCCCCGATGCGGAAGATGGAGTGGACCGTCCCGGTCGACGACAGGAGTTGGATCGCCTTGCCGCTCCACTGAGGGAACTGTTCTTGGATCAAGGTCGCAACGATGTCGGTGGTCACGTCCACTTGGTCATCGTGCATGGTCAATCTCGCAGGCCCTTCCACTAATCCAGTTCGAAACGACGGAAGCAGTCCAGATCAACTGAGACGACAGCCAGTATTCAGACGCCAGGTTCCAGATCAACTGAGATTTTTTCGGCCACCCAGGTGTCTCAACCGTTCTGGTCGCCCCAGGTCACAGCCGCGGCTTCGGACCAGATCACTGAGACGGAACATGAGAGGCACCCACCGAGAGCGATCGTTTGCCATCGAACCTAGTCGCTCAAGGTCAGGGCATCGCAACCGACTAACTTCGCTGTCAAAGGACACTCGCGGTCTGTCTCAACGGACCCTGGCCGCGGCGGCCGAGCACCTCAGCGCCGACCACTACGACGACCGCTTCGCCTACAGCGTCGAGCTGATCCTCACCGGCCGCTCCGGCAGCACGTGACCGCGGCTCAGGTGCCTCTGCCGGACGGTGCGACGCGGATCGCCCGGTACAAAGGCGGTCTCGGTGGGGGGTTCGGGCAGCGGGGGAAGCAGGCCGGGGCCGGCACCCTGTTGTTCACCACCGGCGCCGGTTCGAGGGGCCGTCCACCCGGGGTGCGGGGCTTCGCTGCCCCGATGCACGCGACCGCGGAGACGGCCGGCCCGTTCACGGCCGGCCGGCTCCGCGTCCGGTCACTCCTCGGCGGCGGCGAGGGCGGCCAGTTCGCGGTCGACCGCCAGCTGGTGCGCCTCGGCGTCCTCACGCGCCTTCTTCGGGCTCCAGCGACCTGCCATCACGAAGACGAAGGGCAGGAAGAGCACCTGGCCGCCGACGCAGATCCACCACCAGTTGCGCCACTCGCCGGGCCCGTCCTTCGACGCCTTCTGGACCTCGGGGCCGTACTCCTGCAGCAGCTTCAGCTGCGGCGCCGCCTTCTGCACGACACCCAGGTCCTCCGCACCGACCTCCTTGACGGCGCGGGCGCCCAGCGCGGGCGGCACCGTGGTCGGGGTGTACTTGTTCAGCTCGGCGAAGAGCTGAGGGTGCGCGTTGACGATGGCCAGCGCGGGCGCAGCCTGCACCGAGGCGGCCTTGACCTCGGCGCCGTGCTCCACGAGCGGGGTCACGGAAGTCACCAGCACCGGGATGAAGGCCGCGGAGACGGCGACCACGATGCGCACCGTCCAGCCCCACACCGCCAGGCCCGCCGCGGTTGCCGCCGGGTTGTGCTTCTCCACGGTCTCGGTGAAGCTCGCCATCCAGGGCGCGTAGGCGATGCCGCTGAAGACGCCGATGCCTATGAACAGCCAGGCGAAGGTGTAGTAGTCGGTCGTCAGGTGGGTGGCGCGGGTGGCGAAGATCGCGGTCACCACGACGGAGCCGACCGCGCCGACGATCATGAAGGGCTTGCGTACCTTCAGCCGGTCCGAGAGCAGGCCGACCAGGACCAGGGCGATGGCGTTCGCCCCCCAGTACCAGTTGGCCAGCGCGTTGGTGCGCTGCTCGCTGTAGCCGAAGGTGGTCGCGAAGTAGACGACGAAGTTGCCGACCGCCGCGTAGTACAGCAGCAGGAACACGGCGATGGCGAAGGCCGAGCCCAGCACGTCCAGGCGCATCATCTGCCGCCACTCGCCGCGGCGCACCGCCTCGGTGTCCAGTCCCTTGGCGCGTGCCTCGACCAGTGCCCGGTCCCGCAGCGACACCATGGTCTGGTCGCGCAGCGCCGGGGACAGCTCGCGCAGCGCGAAGATCGCGACGACGAAGACGACGAACCCGGCGATTGCCGAATAGCGCAGCTCGTCCTGCCAGGTGGCGCTGTCGAGGGTGTTGCTGGTGACGGTGGTGACCACCAGGGAGCCGATGACCGGGCCCATCGTCCAGTACCCCATCGCGGTGGCCCGGCCGAGCTGTGGGGAGAAGTCCCTGATCAGGGCTGGGGTGGCGACCAGCACGATGCCCTCGACGAAGCTGACGAGCGCGAAGAGCACCAGATAGGCGGTCTTGTTCGCCGCGTTCGGCAGCCCGAAGAAGACCAGCAGCGCGGCGATCAGCAGTCCGTAGACCACCAGATTCGCCCGGCCCCAGCGGTCCGCAAGACCGGCCACGAGCGAGGCGAAGGCCCCGATCGCGTTGCCGATCACCGAGACCCAGACGAAGTAGCGGTACGTCATGTCGAAGTGCGTGATGATCGACGTCGCCACCGCGTACTGGATGTACAGCATGTAGTACAGGACGACGGTGGTGATGACCACAATCGCGAGATACGCCATACGGCGACCGGTGGGCGGGTAGTCCGCCAGGTCGCGGCGGTACAGCCGGGCCAGCGGGCCGCGGGCGTCCACGGCGGGCCCATCGGGCGTGGGTCTGCCGGCGTCGAACGCCGTCGGAGTGGCGGACATACGGTTCCTCCTGGGATACGGAAACCGGGTGTTGGTGTCGGGGCGACGGGAGCGCGCTGCGCCCGGCTCCGAGAGCGTGGCCAGAGGCTAGTACCGACTAGTCGGTACGCCTAGGGTCTGCGCAAGGTTATTCACCCCGTTCCTCACCCGGCCGCCGACGGACCCCAGCGAAGCCGTCCAGAGCGACGAGCAGATCCGCAGCCGCACCATGACCCTGCTCATCGCCGGCCACGACACCACCGCCGGCGCTCCGGCCCGGGCCCTGCACCAGCTCGAACGTGACGGGCACCATCCATGGGACGTCAGTCCCGCCAGCCAGGGCGACCGTTCCTTCGCCTTCTCGGTGCGCTCCGACCGGTTGTGCTCGACGGGCCTGCCCAGCACCGTCGCCCGCCGCGCCTCAGCCGGGCTCTTGCCCGCGTCCAGGCGCTCGCGCCCGATCCGGTCGGCGTCCGGGTGCCGGCCTTCCCCCAGCGGCAGTTCGGCCTGCCGCTCGGTCACCACGTCCCCGGCCGCGAGACCGACTGCGGCCAGCCCCCGGCCCGTCCAGAAGCCGACTTTTGCAGCCGTGCGCCCGACGTTCCGCGCCGGTCGTCGCCCTCCACCGTCGGCGGCATGGGCCCGGCGGCCCCCGGCCAGTGAACCCCACCTGCGTTTCGCTGCTGCGCTACGGACGGTGCGCTTCGCACCGCCGGCCAGCCGCGTAGAAGCGGGCCGGTGTTCCGCATCCTCGACTGACCGCGCGCGGTCGCATCGGGTGGACGTTGAATCCTCCCCCTCGTAAGCGAGGGGGATTCCTAGCTCACGCTGCCTGCCGCCCCGGCGGGGTGTCAGGTCTTCTACGATCAGCACTAGCCGGGTTGAGACCAGCCCGGACGAGCATCACGCGGGCGGAGTTCTTGTCCCTGGGGGATGAGATTCCGCACGCGGTGCAGGTGTAGGTGCGTTCCGACAGTGGCAGTGCGTGCTTGGCTCTCGCTCCGCAGTGCGCGCAGTCCATGGTGGTGTGCGCGGGGCGCACGAGCCGGAGGTCCCGATCGTGCTTACGCGCCATGTTGATCAGCTCCGCCTTGGTGGCGGAGATCGCCGCGTCGGCCGCCTTGCGGGCCATGGTGGACTTGGCGAGAAACTTCGGGCGGAAGTCTTCGACGGCGATGGTGTCATGATCGCGGACGACCTGCTTGGCCCATTTTCGGCCGGTGTCCTGGCGCTGCCGGGCGACCTTCTTGTACAGCTTCGCCGTCAGCTTCTTCGCTGTCCGGTAGCCCTTGGAGGCGGCCTGCCCGGCCTTGGGCTTACGGCGGGCCATCATCCGCTGATACCCGGTGAGTTTCGCGGCGGCCTTCCGCCCGTGCTCGACGTGAGGAAGGTCGTGGGTGTCGCTGGTGGTGGTCGCGGTCTGCTTCACCCCCCAGTCGATACCCAGCACGTTGCCGGTCTCCGGCAGCGGCTGGACCTCGGCTGCCACGACGAACGAGGCGTACCAGTGGCCGAGGCTGTCGCGGTGGACACGCACGGACGACGGGTCGCCAGGAAGGTCGCGCGACCACACCACCGTCACGCCGATGCCGCCCGCGAGGTGCAGGCGCCCGTCCTTGAGCCGGAAACCGTTGCGGTTGTAGTTCAGGCTCGGGTCGGCCAGGGACTTCTTCTTGTACTTCGGCATCCCCGCCCGCTGCCGCATCGGCAGCCGGTCCTTGATGTCCTTCAACGCCCTGGCACGGGACTTGCCGAAGTCCCGGATGATCTGCTGCTGCGGAACACTGCTGCCCTCACGCAGCCACGCATTGCGGGTGCGGGCCTCGGTCAGCATCTTGTCCAGCCGCGCCGGACCGCCTTCTCCTCGTCCCGGCGGGCCTTCTTGGACCGGGCGCAGCATTCGTTCCAGATCCACCGGCACCGGTCCCACTCGCCCAGCAGCGCCGTGAGCGCGGTGGATGACACCCGAAGCCGGTAGGTGTACCGGGCGTGCCCGGCCTCCCCGACTTCCAATGGTGCCGTCATGGTGTGCCAGCGTAGCGACCATGGACGACGGGATACGCATAACTGCCAGGATCCCCACCGCACTTCATGCCCGCCGGACTGCCCACGCCAAGCGCGAGCGGCGGTCACTCAACGCCGATCTCATCTACCCCCTGGAAGGCGTCCTCGGCACTTCCGCAGTGGACGCCGAATCGCCCGGCGGCGACTCGGCTACCCCTGCCCCGCTACGCGGGAAGCCGGATTCCTCCCCGGCCTAAAGGCCAGGGCATCCTCCGGTTATCCGGTGAACGTCGTTCTGGCTGGTGGCGGGAGGTGGCGCTGCGGGGTCGCCCCGTGCGGCCGTAGTCGCACGAAGCTGCCCGGGCGCTTCAGCTGAGTTGTGCCTCAGCGGAAAGCGGCGATGCTACGGGCGACCCAGTTGCTGAAGGGGCTCGGGGCGCGGCCGAGGACTCGTTCCACGTCCGAACTGATCCGTAGTTCGGCGGGGTTCGGGGCGGCGATGATGTCCAGGGTGTCGTCGGCGAGTTCCGGCGGCACGAACTGGGTCATTGCGGCCTTGGCCTCCTCGCGGGTGAGTTCGTGGAACCGCACTGGCGAGCCGAGCGCGGCGGCGACGGCTTCCGTCTGCTGACGCGGCGTGATCACCTCGGGCCCGGTCAGCTCGAAGACTCCGCCGGTGTGCCGGTCGTCCAGCAGACAGGCCGCCGCGACCTCGGCGATGTCCGCCGGGTCGACGATCGGAACCCCGACGTCGCCGAAGGGTGCGGCGACCATCCCTTGCGTGCGGACGGACTCCGCCCAGGCCAAGGCGTTGGAGGCGAAGCCGCCCGGTCGCAGGACGGCCCAGTCCAGGCCGGACTCTCTCAACGCGTCCTCCACCGCGCGCATCGCGATCCGCGACGGGCCGAGCGGCCTGGTCGCCACGCCCTGCGAAGACAGCAGGACGACCCGGCCGACCCCGCTGGCCGCGGCCAGGTCGATGATGTCGGTCGGCCTGGCTTCGGGGGCGTGCAGGTCGCCGGACAGCAGGAGGAACAGCGCCTTCGCCCCGTCCAACGCGGGAGTGAGACCCTGCGGCTCGGCCAAGTCAGCCGGCACGTGCCGGACCCCGTCCGGCACCGCCGCCGCGTGCCGCGACACCGCTGTCACCTGCTCGCCCGCTTCGGCCAAGGCCTGCGTCAAAGGCCGGCCCACATTCCCGGTAGCCCCGGTCACCACGATCATGTTCAGCTCCTAGTCCGTTGTGCACTGCGGCAATTGACGCTAGGAGTCGGGCTTACTTTCCGTAAGAACATACCCAGAGGTAAGCTCCGGACATGGGGGAAGGCGCGCAGCTGACGCAGGCCGAGGCGGGCAATCGGTATGAGGTGTTTCACACCGACTGCCCTGCGCGCGACGTGGTCGACCACGTGACCAGCAGGTGGGGTATCTGGGTGCTGATCTCCTTACGGAGCAACGACCTTCGGTTTTACGAGCTGCGTGACAGCATCCAGGGCATCAGCGAGAAGATGCTCGCTCAGACACTGCGCGCACTGGTCCAGGACGGCCTGGTCTGGCGGGAGGTCGAGCCGACGACGCCGCCCCAAGTCACCTACGGGCTGACCGAGTTCGGTCAGGACGTCGGCGAGCCGCTGACGGACTTGTTCGACCGGATCACACAGCGACTGCCACCCAGCGGAACGTCCGCCGCGGAGCGGCTGAGCGCAACAGGTCGAGCGAAGCAGCTGACCACCCCAGATCCTTAACAACTTCACCATCTCTACGACGGACACTGATCGTGACGGCAGAAAGGTTCATGCGTACTCCCAGCACGGAGCCAATCTGAGATCCCACAGCTGGTAGTGCTCCGGGCCCCGGAGGTGTGCCATGCCCGCGAGCATCTTCAACGGCGCTATCTCATTCGGGCTCGTCAGCGTCCCGATCACGGTCCTGAGCGCGACCGAAGACCATGCCGCGCGCTTCCGCCAGATCCACACCGCCGACCACGGCCTGGTGCGCAACCACCACTGGTGCGAGGCGGAGGACCGCGAGGTCACATTCGCAGAGATCGGGCGCGGCTGTGAACTGCCGGACGGCCGGGTCGTCCCGGTCACGGACGAAGAGCTGCGGGCCCTGCCGCTGCCCAAGGCGCGTGCCATCGAGCTGATCGCGTTCGTCCCGGCCGCTGTGGTCCCCCCTCCGGTCACCCTGGGCGAAGACGAGATCGACGAGGCCATGGCGCTGATCGAGGCCATGACCCGCGACGACCTCACCGGCCCCGAGTTCACCGACCGGTACACCGAAGTCCTGCACGCGGTGATCGAGGCCAAGCAGGCAGACCGCCCGCCGCCGGAGGCCCCCGAGCCGACGGCCCTGCCGGGACAGCTGGTGGAACCTGATGGCCACGCTGCAGGAGTCGGTCCACAAGGCCCGGGCGGCGCGCGGCGAGACGGATGCGCCCAAGGTGCCGGCCAAGCCCGCGAAGAAGGCACCCTCCCGAAGGGCTTCCTCAAAGAACCCCGGGCGCACGGGAGGTCGGCCAGGTACGCCAGCGCGCTGGCCTGCTGTGGTCGGGGTCATGGGGTGTCCGCCACCGTAGTCGGGCCTGCGTGGGAGGTGGGGTGCGTCACGTGGGTGCCCGCCCCCGACGTGCGGGGGTGCGTCATGTGGATGCCGGACCCCCGACGTGCCGCGTGGGGCGGGCGGAGTCTGTCCGCCCGCCCCACACCTCGGCGTCAGTCGGTCCGGCGGTCGTTGAGTCCTTCGCGCACGACCCAGTACGGGTAGCCGAACCGCTCACCGAGAGCGACGAACCTGCCGTACGTCTCCCCGTCGGCCGGCACCGGCACGAAGTAGGCCTTCACCGCGCGCAGGAAGAGCCGGTAGCCGAGGTCGGCGCACGCCTCGGTGACCACCCGCTCCAGCGCGGGGACCAGGCCGGTCACCGGAACCCCGTACGGGGGCTGCTCCGAGGCGAGGCGCAATGGCTCCGCGACCGTGTGGATCACCTGGATCACCGCCCGCCGCAGCTCCTCGTCGACCACTGGCTGTGGTGGCGGAGGCGCGAACGCCGGATCGTCCTGGTGCACGCGGGCCAGCCACGCCTCCTCGATCCGCCGCAGCCAGGTACGGGCCGTCATGCCGTGCTCGTGCGGGTCGAGGATGCCGTGGGTGGCGGCGAGCCACACCGTACGGATCGTCTCGTCCGGCAGCGGTGAGCGCAGCAGTCGCTGCACGTCCTGGCCCAGTTGGGCGGCCTTGGAGCGGTCGAACTGGTCGACCGATGAGTCCGCCAGCATGAGCCACACCGTGACGGGGCCGGGGTCCACGGCACGGGACGGGAAGTGCTCCCTGTAGAACTCTTCCAGCACCTCCCATCGAGAGGCCAGCCAGGTCAGCCCGAGGTCCGTCACGTAGATGTCTTCGATGAATTCGGCCTCGACGAAATCGTCCTCGACATCGCTCTCATGCTCGTGGGCCACGGTCACCCTTCCAGATAGGAGGTGTACACGACCCATTTGCCAAGAGGGTGCGCGCGGTTGCCCTTGCCGATGTATTTCAGATGGACGATGACCCACTTGGAGGTCACCGCGCTCTTTTCGGCGGTAGTTCCGTCCTTGACCCACTTGTAGCCTATCGGTCCGCCCCTGGTTTCGACGTCCCTCACCTCCCAGCGGATCTTCTTGAGATTCAGCAGCTTCCCCTTGGCCTTTCTCTGCGCCTGCTCGTTCTGCCATTTGACGAGCTGTTGCAGGTGGTCCGGATCGTGTTCGAGCCACTGGGTGACGGCCTTGTCGACGGCCTCTCGGGCGATGTCGAGACTGGCCCAGCGCGTGGCGATGCCCCGGTTCTCGGGTCGAGGGCCTTCGCCTCCATGACGTCGTCGTCCGGGGTCCCGTGGTCGCCGATGGTGTGCGCCCCTTCGACATCCTCGTCGACGACGAGGTCCTGGCAGTTGTGGACGAGGAGGTTCTGCGGGTGGGCACCTTCGGTGCTGACGTAGAACGTGTGGATACCGTCGACCGTCAGGTCGTAGACCTCGCGGGATGCCAGACCGGCCCGGTCCTCGACGGCCATCACGGTCCGGAAGGTGCTCCCGCGTCCGGCCGCCCTCATCCACCGGCCGCCCGGCGCGGCTCTCCGCCGTGCGCAGTTCCCCCGCCCGTCGGCGGTGAACCGGGGAGCACAGACGAAGAAGAAGCGCGCCGCAGCGACCGAGTAAAGGACGGCGGGTGCTGCATCGCGGAAGCAACGCGCTGCGGCCTGTGACGTGTTCAGCAGGACCAGTTGACCTCGGATGTCGGCCCCTCAGAACACTGCGCCCCTGCCCGCCTCGACCTGGATCTGACCGCCTGCGCCGCCGTGCCCGCGCCGGAAACTCGGATGCGGGTGCCGCACGGCCGCCCCTAGGCTGCGCCCGCGCGGAGGGCGAGTCGCCGTGTCGACCGTCGATGGATCGGAGATGCACGGGGTATGACCAGTCAACTGTTCGCGATCTGCTTCAACGCGACCCGGCCGTCGGGCCTGGCGCGCTTCTGGTCCGGGGTCCTGGGCTGGGAGTTGGCCGACGGTCCGGACGACGGCGTCGCGATCCTGCCCCCTGATGCCGACGGGTTCCGCATCCGTTTCCTGCCGAGCCAGGAGCCGAAGACCGGCCAGAACCGGGCACACTTCGACCTGACGAGCACCTCCCCGGAGGACCAGCAGCAGACGGTGGCCAGGGCACTGGAACTCGGCGGGACACACATCGACGTGGGCCAACTCCCGGAAGAAGGACATGTGGTGCTCGCCGATCCGGACGGCAACGAGTTCTGCGTGATCGAGGCGGGCAACAAGTTCCTCGCCGACACCGGTGTCATCGGAGCGCTGGCCTGCGACGGTACGCAGGAGGTCGGCTACTTCTGGAGCAAGGCGCTGCGGTGGCCGCTGGTCTGGGACCAGGACCAGGAGACCGCGATCCAATCGCCGGACGGCGGTACGAAGATCACCTGGGGTGGTCCTCCGGTGGCGCCGAAGACAGGCACGAACAGGCTGTACTTGGAGCTGGCGCTCCCCGCCGACGCCGACGGGGAGGCGGAGGTCGAGCGCCTGATCTCGCTCGGTGCGACGCGCACCGGCATCGGCGCGGGCGACGGCGTCCGGGTGCTGATGCTCGACCCCGACGGCAACGAGTTCTCCGTACAAAGGCCCCGGTAGCGGGGCCGGGCACGGTCGCTGAGCAGTTCGGCGGCCGCGCTGAGGGCCTGGTGGAGATCGACGTGTGGTCCGCGGCAAGACCGACGGGACCGGTTCGGTCACCGCGGGCGCGTGGCGCGCCCGCGCCTCGACGTGCCCGGAGTCCGTCGGCACCGCACGATGGCGAGCCGATCACCGCGAACGATCCGGCCGGCCGCGCGAGCAGTCCTGCTGACCGCTTCGGCGTCCGGGGCTCCCCCGGCTCGCTGCAACCGGAGCAAGGAACTGCCGGCCATGCGTACGGCTGCACGTCGTCGGCAGACTCATCGGGCACGTCTGTGACCACTGCGGCCCCGGATCCGGCCCGGCCGGTCGATCGCCCTGGGGTGGTGTTCTGGGCGTTCGCGTCGGGTGACTGTCCCGGCGTGGAGTGGACCTGCCCGGTCCGGCGGGGTGTCACGGCGTGTGGGGAAGCGATCGGCAAGAAAGGCGGTCGACGGGGTTCATGTGTCGGTGCGGGCCTGGCCGTGGTCGGCGTGGCGGGCGCTGAGGGCCAGAGTGCCTTCGCCTTGCGTGTGGCGTTCGTCTCCATGCGGGCGCGGACCGCCGTGGGGCGCGCGATCCGGGATCCTGGCCGGCCGGGGTGCGGCCGTGTTGCTGTGTGGGCAGGCGCCGGCGTTCCGGAGTGGGGCGGCTCGGGCCGCGTCAGCTGTGGTTCAGGGACCACATGACCTGGTCCTCGTACCAGCGGGCGGCGCTGACACCGTGCCACGAGGCCGCTTCGTCGACCTGGTCCTGGTACCAGCGGGCGGCGCTGACGCCGCGCCACGAGACCGCTTCGCCCTCGTGGTCCGCAGTCCGTACGTAGCGCACGGTGTCCTGCCCACGGTGGTCGTCGTCCGTGTGGCGGCCGGCTTGCTCGCTGCTGGTCGCGGAGGTGGCGGACACGTACTGCGTGTGCTGCACGGGCACCGAAGCCGTGGCTGCCGACGCCGAGCCGCCGGCTCCGAGAAGGGCTCCGCCGGCCAGTGCCGTGGAGGCGAGTGCCATCGAGACGCGCTTGGTCATGCTGTTCATGGTCATTTCCCTTGCGAGACTGCCGCGGTTCCGCCGAACTGGCGGCCGCCGCTTCTGTGTGAACCGAGATCCGGAAATCCCGGGTCAGTCGGCTTGCCGCAAGGTCATCCGGAGGGGTGCCTCACGTTCGGCTCTGCCACCGTACCCGAGGGGTGCCTCATGTTTGCAGTGAGGCTCATCACAGCACGTCAGAAGGGCAAGATTGCGATCGGAAACATGACAACACCCGAATTCGAGGGGGGCCTCATGTTACGCTCGAGTCATGAGCCACCAGCACGCCCCGTCCGCGAGGGAGACACCGGCGAAACCCCTGCGCCGTGACGCACAGCGCAACAGGGACGCGATCATGGCCGCCGCCCGCGCGGCCTTCTCCGAGCAGGGCCTCGGGGCGTCCCTGGAGGGCGTCGCCCGCGAGGCCGGCGTCGCGATCGGCACGCTCTACCGCCACTTCCCCACCCGGCTCGACCTGGTCGAAACACTCTTCAACGCGAAGTACACGGAACTGCTCACCACCGCGGAAGAAGCCGCGGCCATGGACGACGCCTGGGAGGGGTTCTGCCGCTACCTGGAGAAACTCTGCCAGCTGCAGGCCTGCGACCGCGCCTTCAACGACCTGGTCTCGGCACGGCTGCCCCTTCACGTGGCCGGCCGCGAGATGTACGAACGCGCCAAGGAACTCTGCATCCAGATCATGCGCAACGCCCAGGAACAGGGCGTCCTGCGCGGCGACGTCACCGCGCAGGACATCGCCTTCGTGATCTGGTCCCAGGCCGGGATCATCCGGGCCACACGCACCATCGCCCCCCAGGCCTGGCGCCGCCACCTCCACCTGATGCTCGACGCCTTCCGCACCGAGGGCGCCCACGAACTGCCCGAACCTCCTCTGACCAGCCAGCAGGTCGACCAGACCCTCGTCACTCTCGAGTGCACCGAAGAGGACTGCCGCGAGCAGTCCTGACCACACGAGGGACAGCGCTCCGGGCGGCAGGGGGTCGTCCGACCGCCGTCCTCCGGCCGCCCCGGCCCGTGCCGTCACACGCCGCCCACCTCACAGGGCATCCGCAGACGCCGGTGACTGAGGGCGCCTTCCCCGTTCATGGGATCAGCGACGCGATGGCCGCGGATGCGTCGGCCTGGGACCAAGTCGATCCGGGAGTCGGCGTAGGCACCGGTGGCTCACGTGAAGAGTTGTTCGTCTGCCACGACGTATCCGAAGCCGTGGAGCATGTGCGCGAGAGCACGCGGGCAGCAGTCGCTGGCGTTCAGCATCTCTCAGCATCGGAGAGACACGGCAAGTGGCGGGCAGCGGCGAAGGCCGCCCACGGCGACGCAGTCGGCCTGCTGCCTTGCTGACTGCGGAAGTCCGTCGGCAGCGGTCGTGGCCGCCCCCTCGGCTCCGGCGACCGGCGGCGTCAGCGTTCGCGCATCCTGCCCATCACTGCCGTGAAGGAAGCCGTGCCGCCGTCGAAAGCCTCGATGCCGCGGATACCGGCGCGGAAAGTCCATGAACCCGATTCGTCGCGCACGAACTCCGCGACCGTGACCGCCGTCGCCTCCAGGACGCCGCTGAAGTCGTCCTCGTCCAGGACCGTGTATCCCTCGCGGATGCGCAGGGCCGGGTTGAGCACGCCGGCGAAGGTGCGGTGCACGGGACGCTGCTGGATGACGACGCCGACCACCACGCGCGCATACCGGTCGGCGAGCCGGCCGAGCTCCAGGGTCATCACCTCATCCCATCCGAAGCCCGCGCCGTCGTTGCTGGTCCGGTTCAAGTGCATCGTGCTGTCCGGGGAGCGGCTGCCGAAGTGCACCGCGTACACCGGATCACCATACGGATCGCCCGCCGCGTAAGCCGCCGCGACGAGGTCCAGGTTGGTGGGCGGTTGTCCTGCGGGACTCGGGTCCCACTTGATGGTGACTTCGACCTTCTGGATTCCCTTCGAGAGACCGCTCCCGGCGCTCTCCCGACCCCGGGACGGGGACAGGGCGTTCACAGAACCACCAGGGCTGCCCCCCGGCCCGGCCAGGGCCCGCAGCTGATCAGGGCGGAGAACCTCGATGCGGCGCCGGCCGGTTGTCACGATGTTCCGCTCGCGCAGTTCTCTGAGCAGCCGCTGCGTCGTCTCCCTGCTCGCGCCTACGGACCCGGCCAGTTCCTGGGTCGTGAGGGGCAGGGCAAGCTCGATGCCTTCCTCCGTACGGCGTCCGTGTGTCCGCGCCAGGTCCAGCAGCAGCGAGGCGAAGCGCTCACGCACGGACATCGAGGCCAGCTCCAGACGGCGGCGGTCCGCCGCCTGTGCCCGGTCGGACGTGAGTCCGAGCAGGTGGTAGGACACGTCGGGATGCCGCTGCAGGAAGCCCATGAACAGCTCGCCCGGCACGGCCCTGGCCCTGACCGGTTCCAGCGCTGTGACCGTCGTGCTCCTGGGGCGTCCGGTGAGCACCGCTTCCTCACCCACCAGGTCGCCCGACCCGCGCAGGCTCAGCAGGGCCTCGTAGCCGGATGCGGTGGCAGCGGTCACCTTGGTCCAGCCCGAAAGGATGATCAGGATGTGGTTGCTCGGTTCGTGCTGACGGAGAAGCGGAGTACGGGCGTTGTAGGTGATTTCGCTGCCGAGGGCGAGCAGGTCGGCTCGATCCTGCTGTTCGAGCCGGGCCAGGAAAGGAATTCGGTCGTCAAGTCCGTCATCCCCCCACTGCGTGGTGCCGCGCCGTCCCACGGACTCCCCTTCGGGTTGCCGGTCCTGGGACGGCTGCTGGGGCGCCCTCCCCCGCGCGGCGTCGATCCGCCGGCCGGTCACCAGCGTCAGGCCGGCGTCCGTGACGCTCGTGACCACCCCGGCGATGTATCCGCGCTCGTCGAGCACGGGAGCCCCCGTCACCGTGCGGGTCGTCCAGGGCGCCGAGGACTGCGGCTTGAGGGTGTCGGGGGCGACCACCGTGGTGTCGAGGAAATCGCAGGCCGCCGGCGCGACGGACGGCTCCGGTGGCCGGCCCACCACGGTAAAGCGCTGCCCCGGGACCGGGTCGGTCCGGCTGAGAGCGGCGATGTCGCTCGAGACCTGCGGCCAGCGCACGTCCGTCACAGAGACGAGTGCCAGTCCGGTGACCTCGTCGACCCAGTCGATCCCCGCCTCGTACAGGGCGACCGCCGGGTCCCCCGCGCGGGAGACCCGCAGCCGGGACACCGGCTCGCCCAAGGGGCCGGCCGGTGCCGTGACAAGTGCAGGACCGAGCAGCACGCCCGAGCACAGCGGGCGGTCCTGGTCCCACAGGCACACGGCCGAGCTGCTGGGGGGTGGTCCCAATCGCTTGGTGGGCCACTGCGGCAACGTGAGTCCGAGTTGCCGGGCGGACTGGATCACGGCCGCCAGGTCGAGGCGGGACGCATGGTTGCCGAGCGCCCGCAGGAGCGAGGGCCGCCGGAGCGCGGTCGGGTGCACGGCCAGCATGTTCAGCGCCACGTCATGCGCGAAGTAGACCATCTCGTCACGGCCCAGGTGCGTTGCCAGCAAGGGAATGCCTCCCACGACAGGGGCGGTGGCGCGCTCAAGGGCCTGGAGCAGCTCGATGTCGCCGTCTGCCGGGCCTGACAGGTAGTCCCTGGCCGCATGCACCAGCACCCGGGCGGGCAACGGCGCCCGACAGCCCAGGGACCGCGCGCCCACGGCTGCGTCGACCAGGACCCGGACCATCTCATCGGCGTTCTCGTAGGCGTCGAGGAACGCCGGGCCGGCCGTCAGTCCTTCGAAACCACCGCCGTGCCCCGCCAGTTCCAGTACGGCGTCGAGAACGGGGTGGCCGGAGCCGGCCCAGGCGGAGCGCGCGCGCTCGACCTCGGCGGCGGTCAGGGCGTGCGGGACGTGGATCACCGTGGCCCCCTTCCAAGCGGGGTCCTGGTGCGTCCTCTCCCAGTGCTCCGGCCGCACGGTGGCGAGCACGAGCCGTGGCGCGCCCGTGGACCGAAGAAGTGTTTCGACGGCCGGGAATCGCTCCAGACCGTCGAGCCACAGCACGGTCTCGGGACCCACGCGCCACACGGCGTCCTGACCGCTCGTGCCGCCGTCCGGCGTGCACACCTGCCAGCCGGGGAGGAGGGCCCGGATCGCTTCCCAGGCGGAGCGTGTCTTGCCTGACAGCGCCCCGCCGACCAGGACGACACGCGCTCGGTCCCCGGAGGCGGCACGCCGCACGGCCGTACGCAGGCGGGCGTCGTGGTCCCGCTCCACGTAGTCCGGGAGGGGGCGGGCCCGGTCCGTGAAGACGACCGGGTGGACCCCCAGGGCCATCGCGTCGGTCTGCCCCACCGGGGTCACGTGCCGCGGAGCGCCGATGGACTCGGCGAACGGTACGGCGCCCGCCCCCACCGCCCGGCCGCGGCCCGCGCCGTTGGCCGGCTCGCCCGGTCCTACTCGCACCGCCGTGAAGTCGGTGCCGGGACCCGTCGCACGGCGTTCAAGATGACGGCCCATCCTGCGGCGCACCAGCTCCTGCACGGCCGTCACGTCATGGCGGAGCTGCGCCCCGAGCAGTGCCTCGCGCACTCCGGGCAGGAAGTCGAAGGCGAACACGGACATGTCGTCGGGCCGGTCGCCCGCCTGCTCCCAGGGGAGAAGCAGTCCGCCCAGCGCCACCTCGGCGAGATGTCCGTGCTCCGCGTGGGGCAGCATGACCCGGCGGACGAGGGTCATCACGGGCAGGGTGAGCGGCACCGCCGACAGGTAGCCGGCCAGTTCCAGAGCCAGGGGGGACGCGGTCTCGTGGAAGCGTCGCAGAGCGGCGGGGCCGGACAGGGCGGGAGCTGGTGCGGGTGGCTCTTCCACGGGTGCGTGGGCTCGGGGGACCGCCAGACAGGACGTCCGGTGCCAGCGCCCGCCTCCGGTGACGATCGAGGCGAGGGAACCCAGCCCCGGCGCAGTGGCTTCGACGACGGGAACAGCGATCGTCCCGGCCGGCTCCGGTGGCCATGGGCTGCCCTGCCGGGGCTCGGAGCGCCGCCGACGGGCGCGGGCCGGCAGCAGGCGCCAGGACGCGTTGGGGGCGGCCGGCTGACTCGCCTGCACCAGCATGCCGGTCGTCGGCAACGACGTGCTGCCCCACAGCCGGCGTGGCAGTACCTGCACCATGCAGAGCGGGCTGTGCACGGCCCAGTGGCGCAGCACGTCGTGCAGGGCACCGCTGCCCCAGCCGGGCGCCACTCCGTCCGTCAGGACCACGGTGAGCCGGTGCCCCGTCGGATCGGCGACCTCCTGGGGACTGCGGGCCTCACCGCCGCGTGCGGACGCGATCCGGGGAGGGGAGGTGCCGTCGGTGCCGCTGAGGAACCAGGTGCGTACGTCCCGGAAGACCCCGGCTCGCTGGACGGTTCTGGACAGCTCCGTGACCAGGTCGTGCCAGAGCAGCATCGAGTGGTGGGTGTCCACGACCAGGGCGAGGTCGATCCACCGGCTGCGGCGCGGGGTGAGGACCGGCACCGCCACGCGCTGTTCGACGCTGGCGGCCACGGTGCGTTCTTCGTCCAGCTCGGTGCCGGTCACCCCGGGAACGGTCCGCTTGGCCAGGGGGCGCAGGGCTCGCATGAGGGCGAGCGGGTCGGCGAGGTCCGGCGCGCGCCGCACCTGGACCGGCCTGCCTCGCGGTAGGTCACGGGGTCGGCCGCCAGGTGAGGCGGAGGCGTAGTGGCGTACCGTGCCGGCGGAAGGCGTGGGGGTGTCACTCGGCGGCGGGGAAGCCGTCGGCGTCCGCTCGCCGAGGGGCGGCGGCCGCTCGGGCTCCTCGTCCCCGCGTGGTCGGCGGTGGGCGCCCGTTCGGCTCGCGAGCCAGAGGATGTCAGCCAGTTCCTCTGGTCCGGCCTCGACTCCGGCTGCCAGCAGCGCCGCACGCAGTTCCGCCAGCATCACAAGGGTCCCTGACCGGTGGTGGGACCGGTGAGGCGTTGCAGGACCGCGTCGAGGAACTCCCCCTCGCCGGCGGTGTCGGGCCAGGCCCCGCGCAGCCGCAGCTGTACGGCGTTGAGGAGCTGGTCGGTGGCGAGATCGCCGTCGAGTCGCCGTTGCAGGAACTGCTCGACGAGCCCTCGCTGGCGGTCGGCCTCAGCGGTGTCCAGCCTCAGGCGCCGCCGGACGATCTGCACCAGTTTCTCCTCGCCGGGCTGTTCCATGTAGAGCCGGATGCAGCGGCGCAGGAACGGTGGCGGGAAATCCCGTTCCCCGTTGCTGGTGAGGACGATGACGGGGAACGACCGGCACCGTACGAGGCCCCGCCGTACGTGGACCCGAGCCTCGGGGTCGTCGTGCGTGCCGACCCGCACCTCGGGTTCCTGACCGGCGACCCGGGCCAGCTCGGGAATGTCGTAGGTGCCTTCTTCGAAGACGGTCAGCAGGTCACCGGGCAGGTCGATGTCGCTCTTGTCGATCTCGTCCACGAGCAGCACCCGGGGCTGCTCGCGAGGCAGCAGGGCGGTGCCCAGGGGGCCGAGGCGGAGGTAGGGCGCGATCGAGGGGCCCTCGCCGTCGGGGTCCGGGTTCTGCCCCCGCAGATGCCGCAGGTTGGCCTCGTGGAGCCGTCCGATGGCGTCGTACTGGTAGAGCCCGTCGCGCAGCGTGCTCCGGCTGGTGATGGGCCAGTGCAGCACGGGGCCGAGCCCCAGATCCGCGGCGATGCTGTAGGCGAGGGAGGACTTCCCCACTCCCGGTTTTCCGGTCACCAGCAGCGGACGGCGCAGATACAGAGCGGTGTTGACCGCGTTCGCCTCCGCCGTGTCCGGAACGTGGTCGGCTCCCCGCCGTAGGGTCTCCCTCCAGGCCGCGCTGTCGCGGTCCGGGAAGTCGTACCCGGGATCCGTCTCGCCGTCGAAGGTGCGCCAAGGAGGACACTCGGCCGCGAGCTTCGCCCGCCGGTCGTCACGGGCTCCAGGGCCTCGGTAGATCCACCAGTCCTCCGCCGTCATGACAATGCCCGCCTTTCGGGTACACGTTCAGGGTCGTCCCACATCAACGCAAGACGGGCGGCGGACGTACGTCCTGTCCGCGCGGTGGAAGCCGCGTTCGGGATCCTGGACTGCCACACCAGGAAGGGCAGCCGTCGGACGTTCAGTTCCTCCGGGTCCCACTGTTCGGCGAGGATCGCGGCGATGCGACCGGGTTCACCGCCGTCCCGGTGCCACACGGCGATCGGAACGCCGGCGTCGAGCACTGCTTCGATCGTCTCCGTCAGACGCGGCCCGGAGACGTCGGCCAGTACACAGACGGGGGACTCGGCGGCCTGGAGTATGGTGCCGAGTTCCACGGACACGCCCTCGTCCCGCAGTTCCCTCACCGCCTGCGGATCCGTTCCGCCATGAGCCTTCAGCCACTGCCACTTGCGAAGCCAGAGCGCCCCGGCCAGGCCGTCCCGCTCTTGCGGGCAACGCACCACGACCTCGAACGTCTGGCCGAGCTCGACGGGTTTGCGGCGCCTGCCGATGGGCAGCCGCCAGGATTCGAACGGCTCGGCCAGCAGACCGAGCGGTACATGGAACTCGATACGTCGCACGTCGCACGCGTGCGTCTCGTCCAGGAGACGGGCCAGCGCCCGCCGGGTCCCGGCCGGGTCCAGTGGCTGGTCCGACTCCCAGAGCGTCTCGAAACCCTCGTTGCGGTAGAGCCACATCCGCACCCAGTAGGCGCCATCCCGTTCTGTGTCCTCCTCGAACCGCACATGCAGGCCGACCTGCTCGGGGTCGGCTCGGGGAGGGACCGGGACCGGGGACATGCCCAGCCGCGTACGGGCCGACTCGATCCAGACGAGGACCTGCTGCGCCCACACGCTGTCCGTGCAGTGGGCGGCGAGATACCTCATGAACGGCAGCACCAGGGGCATGCCCGGTCGGCCCTGGCGTGCATCGAGGTCGTGCGTGATGCCCGCCAACTCGGCGGTCGGCAGGCCACGTCGGGCGGGATGGGCGCAGTCGGTGATCTCGAACGCCCAGCGGTAGGCGTCGTACGTGTGGGAGGGAAGGCGGGGCAGGTGGAGCAGCGGCGCCAATTCGTCCCACGCTCGCTGGTCGAGGCAGGCTGCGCTGTGTGTCGGCGTGCCGCCCGTCGGCCGGTCGTCCGTGTGCCGGCTGTCGCCGAGGAAGGTGGAGCCGGTCCAGTCCCGGTCGACGACGAACTGGGGCTGCTGCCACGCCAGTCCGCGGGAGCGCATCTCCAAGAGGTCGGCCTGCACGGTCCGGACGATCGGAACGAGCTCACGCACGCTCGTCTGCGGCGAGGTCTCCCGGAGCCGGCGGATGAGCGCGTCGGTGAACTGCCCGGCTCCGCTGTCCGGCAGATTCTGGGCGAGTTCGCCGACCCGGGAGGCGTACAGCGTGAACTGGAGCCGGTCAGGGTCCGGGGGACGGGCGCCGTACTCCGCCACCCCGAAGGAGAGCTTCCGGGCGAGACGGGCGTCCACTCGGCACGCGTCGCCGATCGCTATCTGCCGGCGGAAGCGGGCCGCCATGGGACCCGATCCCTTCCACCAGCGAAGCGCGGCCTCGAGATTGAGATGGGACGTCCAGTCCCGGGTGGCGTCGGCGTACGGCAGGAGCAGTTGGTGGGCGTGGTCCAGGTAGCCGTGTCCGGCCCAGTAGATCCACAGCAGGTCCCCGTCGCACGCGGGCAGTTCCTTGAACAGCAGACGCTCGACGTGATCGCGTGTCGGCGCCGGGCCGTCGGAGTCCGGCAGGCCCGCCGCGGTCCGGTCCAGGGGAGACACCAGGACATGGACCTGCTCCTCGGGCACGCCGCCGGCCGTCAGCCAGTCCGCGAAGCGCACGGCGTCCCGCGCCGCGCCGGGCAGATCCCACCTGTGGCTGATCGCGTAGGACTCGATGCCGACCACCAGGGCGAACATCCTGCGCGGATCGACTGGTTCCATGACATCGGCCGTGCTCACCGCGATGCCTCGATCTCCTTGACGATCCGGTCGTACACCGCGTCGAGTTTCCAGTAGGCGCTGTGGCTGAGCGGAAACGGTTGGCGGCTGCTCACCTCGTGGTCGGTCACCCGGGAGTCGTCGGTGAATACCGGTTCCGCCCGGTAGGCCAGCAGGTCCCTGCGGTCGTAGACGTTGAGCCAGCGCGGGAACCCCGGGGGCAGACCGGCCGACGGCGGCAGACCGGTGAGCGCGCCGAGTTCGTGCAGGAACGGTGCCTGAGAGCCCACGGTGACCAGCAACTGGGGCTGTGGCAGAGCCGTCTGTCCGATCGCGGCCAGTGCGCACGAGTCCACCAGTGCGATGCCCCCGAGACTGTGGCCGATGACGACTGTCGGCCCGTCCTGGGAGACGATCGTCTGCTCCAGGCGGTCGCGCAGCGGCCCGCCCCTGGCCTGGTAGCGCAGGATGTCGCCGAGTGCGGGGACCGCGCCGGTGGTCAGCGGCGTGCGCCAGCGGTCCAGCACGGGCTGTGTCGTCAGGCGCAGCGCCAGGGTGCCCAGCACGGCTCCGACCCGCTCGCCCGGGAACCGTCCCGTGCCGCCGAGACGGGCGGAGACGAGGTCGACGAGGCGGTCTCGTTCGTCCCCCGTGCAGACCACCTCGTCGCCGACGGCGGCCAGTGCATGCGCGACGACCGCTCGTGCCGTCGAGGTCACCAGTTCCCGCACGGCCGGCGCGTCCACGGCGGTATCGCAGGCGTCACCGAACTCCGGAGCGGACGCCACTGCTTGCGCTGCCGCGAGGACGTTCGCCATTCCTCCCGCCGCCTGCGCGATCCCGCTCGCGGGCGGGTCGGCGGACAAAGCCGCCGGTAAGGCCTCCAGGGCGCGGGCGACTTGGCGCCCCTCGGCGAGTACGCCGGGTGCCCCGATGTCGTCGTCCTGTAAGCCGCACTCGGCCAACACCCGCAGTTCGCAGAGCGGATCGACGAGCAGAAGCCCCCATACCGCGGCCTCCTCGTCCAAGGGGGTGGCGTCCGACGGGCCACGGGCCCGGCCCCTGCGGGGGATCGAGACGCCGCCCGCTCCGAGGGAAGCGCCGTGCGCGTCACCCCAGTAGACGGCGGACACCTCGGCCTGGGGAAGGCGCGACCCCAGGTTGTCGAGGACCAAGTCCGACAGACGCGCGAACCGCTCCCGGCGTACTCCGGTCCCGTGAACGAAGATGACGCGCAGCCGCTCACCGCTGGGCAGGTCCGCCACCCCCTCCCCCTTGGAGACCCACCCCGAAAGTGTGCACCAACTGTGCGTGGCCACGCAGGCACTCGATCAATGTGCCGCGTCCGCCCCGCCGTGCCCCGAGGCAGCGGCGTGAGCCGGCATCGTCGATGGGGGAACGTGTCTCGCCCCGGCTGCCTGGGGCCCCGCCGGCACACGCAGGCCTCCGTCCTTCGGCCCACGGGCCTTCGATCTCCGCTGCCGCGGCGGGAGTTCGGCGTGCCCGGCGGGTATGCAGCAAGGCATGGCGGGATTCGGGGGACGACGGGAACGGGAGCGGCGCCGGGTGGGGGTCGCGCTCGCTGCGCTCCTGCTGATGGCCAGTGCCGGATACGCGGTGTCCCAGTTGGTGCGCGGTGGGCTCGGTCCGGCTGACACCGCCGGGCTGCTGGGGCTGCCGCTCGGGGCGGCCGGACTGGTGGCCGCGGTGGCTGCGCTGCGGCGCCCCTGGCAGGGCACGGACGCCGAACTGGTACGGCAGTGGGCGGCGACGCTGGCCGTCCAGGTGCAGGAGAGCGAGCGCAAACTGCGGCACCAGTTGCTCGGCGGCGACACCCGGCGCATCGACCTGCGCTACACCCTGCGCGCGGTGCCGGGGCGCGCGGCCGAGGCCCCCGTGGCGGGACGCACCTTCCGCGGCATCGGCGCCCCCGGCCCGGACTGTGACCCGGCCCCCGACATCGCCGGGTTCTTCCAGACCACCCGGCCCCGGCGACTGGTCATCGCGGGAGTACCCGGCTCCGGCAAGACGGTGCTGGCCCTGGAGCTCGTGCTGGCCCTGGCTTCCGACCGGGCCGACGGCGACCCGGTGCCCGTGCGTATCCCCATGGCTCAGTGGGACACGGCCCACACGCTGCCCGAACTGCTGGTGGACCACCTCACCCAGGCCCTCGACTGGCCCCGGGAGATGGCGGAGGGGCTGGTGGCCCACGGCATGGTGCTGCCGGTCCTCGACGGCCTGGACGAGATGGATCCGCCGCGAGCCGACGGCTCACCGGACCCGGACGCCCGCCGGGCACGAGCCGCCGTACAGCACCTCAACGCCCACCAGCAGGGCCTGAACGCAGGCCCGCTCGTCCTCACCAGCCGGATCGCGAACTACGACGCGCTCCTCGCGCACGAGCCGCTGATCGACTCCGCGCTGGTAGTCATCTCGCCCGTGGCGTCCGCACCCGCGCTGACCTATCTGCGCGACCGCTGCCACGACCCGGCCCGCTGGCGGACCCTGCTGGACCACCTCGCCGCCCACCCCTTCGGCGTGCACGCCCAGGCGTTGTCGACCCCCTGGCGGCTCGGGCTGACCGCCACCGTCTACCGCTACCACGGCGACCCGGCGGACCTGCTTGTGCTGCACGACATCGACGCGCTCGACCGGCACCTGCTGGCCCGCTACATTCCGGCCGCCGTGGAACCGGCGGCCGGCGCCCCGGGCCCGCCCCGCTACCGGCCGGCACAGGTCCACCGGTGGCTGCATCACCTCGCCGGGCACCTGGCGGGAACCGGCGCCACCGCGTACCCGACCACCGACATCACTGTGCACGGCCTGTGGCCGCTGGCCGGGCCCCGCACGGTGCGCGTGGCGGACGCGCTGCTGACGTTCTGCCTGATCAGCGCCGTCCTGCCCGGCGCCTGGCTCACCCCTCTGGTCGGCGAGGTGGCGTCCAGCGTGCTGGCCTTGGCCGGGGCGTCCAGCCTGGCCGCCGCTCTCGCCCCCAGCCCCAGCAGACTGGACTGGCAAAAGCGGCACGTTCCCGGCCTGCGGGGCCGCTTCGTGGTGGGTCTCGTCGTCAACCCTGTCCTCGCCACCGTCGTCGGCATCGCCACCGGGCTGGCGCTCGGCGCGGCCCTTGTGGCGGCAGGACATGCCTCGGCCGCGCTTGCCGCCGGGACGGTCGTGAGCTGGGTGGCCGGGCTGGGCGCCGGCTTCCGGTTCAGCATGGCGGCCGGCCTGCGCGGGGCGCCCACGACCGCCGTCAGCCCTCCCATCGCGCTGCGCGACGACACCGTGTACGGGCTCATCTACGCGGTTTCCACCGGACTGTTCGGCGGGCTGGCGGTCGGCGGCACGGTGGCCCTGCTCCTGGATCCGAGCACGGGTCTGGTCATCGGGGCGGCCACCGCGGTCGCCTCCGGCCAGGCCTCGGGCCTCAGCGCCGCGCGCCGCTACCTGGTTTTTCTGCTGTGCTCGCGCCGGCGGCTGCCCTTCCGGCTGGGCCGCTTCTTGGACTGGGCCTGTTCCGCGGGCCTCATGCGCTACTCCGGTCCCGCCTACCAGTTCCGGCACGCCGAACTACAGCACTGGCTCGCGGCGCATCCGGCTTCCGGGGTTCTGCCTTGAGGGCGCATCGGAACTCCCGAGGACGTCGCCCAGGCCGTCGTCCTCGCCCTGACCAACACCTTCATGACCGGTGTCACCCTTCCTGTTGACGGCGGGCAGCCCCTCGTTCAGCCATGCCCGGCGTCATAGGCGGCCGGCCCGTCAGGCCGCCGTATGGACGACTGGCAGACCACGGCGCCGGAGATCTGCCAGGAACTGGGAGACCAGGGCGTCGGAGGGTGTCGACGTCGTCGCGACGACGCCGCGGTGTATCCGGGGTTCGAAACGTCGCACCACTCCGGCGGGACGGGCAGTCAGTGCGGATGCGGGCTCCTCAACACCACGCCGGTGGTGGGCGGGGTCGTCCAGGACCAGCTGGCAGATCCGGAATCGGCCAGGCCCTGGCAGCGGGTTCACGGCGGCAGCGGCACCCCGGACGAGCACCGACACCTCCTGCAGGCGCGCGATGCCCTGCAGAGCGTGGTGTGCGCGCTACCCGGCCGGCCGCGTCGCTCGCCCCGCTCCTCAAGGACGTCACCTCCCACCCGCACCTCTCCCCCACCGGGGTGTCCTGGGAGATCGACGCCCCGCAAGAGCGCCGGATGGCGGTGGAGGCCGTCCTGGCCTGGAGCACACTGCAGGAGACGATGCCCGGCCGCCTGCGGCCGTGTGCCAACCCGGAATGCCGGCGGTTCCTCCTCGACCGCAGCAAGGCCAACAAGGCCCGCTGGTGCTCGATGGCCGTCTGCGGCAACAGGATGAAGGCCAGGCGCCACTACCAGCGCACCCGCGACGACGGCGCCGCCGAGTAACGAGTCAGCACGCGGTAGCGGCGGCTGGACCGTGACATGACGGTGGCCGCGACGGGTTGGTGATGTTGTGACGCATTACCGGGCCCGTGCGGCCTTGTCCCATCGCGCCTCCTGCGGCCTTGACCGTGCACATCTCGGCGTTTAGATCGATGAGTTGACCAGCGCGTGGATGGCCCGGTGCGAGTCCGAGCTGCGCGAGCGTCGCGGCGGAGAACGCAAGCGGGCCGCCGGAGCCGGGCCGAACCACAAGCTGGTCTTCACTACAGCTGCCACACGCAGCACTGACCGAGTTGTACGGGGTCACCCGGCCCACCGTCACCCGCGCCATCCACGAGATCGGCCGCTACTGGCCGCCCGCGGCTTCGCTGCCCCCCGGTCGGCCCGGCATCCGGCTGCACACGCCGGCCCACTACGTCCTCGCCTCCGCCCGGGCCGAAGGCGTCGAGCTTCGTATCGACGGCACCCAGACGCAGGTCCGACGTCCCAAGGCCGACCGACCCGGCCGCAAGGTGTTCGTCTCCGGCAAGAAGAAGCAGCACACCGCCAAGACCACCACCGTCAGTGACGGTTCGGGGCGCCTGCTGTGGCCCGGGGCCGACCGGCCCGGCCGGATGCACGACCAGGCCGCGCTGCGCACCGAAGGCATCGCCGAGCAGCTGCGGACACCTCCGCAGGTCACTGTGATGGTCGACGAGGGCCACCGGGGTCTGGCCAACGACTTCCCCGAACCCACCAGCCGACCGCCACGCAAGCACACCGTTCCTGGGCAGTGAGCAGGAGTGAGTCCCGGCTCGCCGGTACGCCCCGAACGGTCCTTGGGCGCATTGGTCCTCCGCTTTCGCGTCCCGGGGCCGGCAACGCATGTTCTGTATGCGCTCCGTCCCAGGCGGGCGGAATCCCTACGGCTTGGCCATCCCTTGCTCTTCGCAGGGAATCCCGGCCTTGAGGCCGGGCGGGAATGCGGTCCTCGGTCTGGAGGCGCGAAGTGCCGGGGTTCTCTGCGTCTGTGTGGTGACGGTCAGGCTGGCCGCTTCTGGCTGTCGATGTAGTCCTTGACGATGCTCAGTGGTGCGCCGCCGCAGGAGCCCGCGAAGTAGGACGGGGACCAGAACACCGAGCCCGTGCCGATTCGGTTCATCCGGCCGGTGTACTCCGCGCGCAGGTAGCGGGAGCTGACGCCCTTGAGGGAGTTGACGAGTTTGGACAGGGCGATTTTCGGCGGGTAGTGGACGAGCAGGTGGACGTGGTCGCCTTCGCCGTTGAACTCCCGCAGCTGTGCGCCGAAGCTCTCGCACACGTCCCGCGTGATCGTCTCGCAGCGCGTCAGCATCTCGCTGTTGGAGATCTCACGCCGGTACTTGGTGACGAACCACCAAGTGTGCATGGAGGTTGTGGATGACCTGGTTTCCCCGACGGATATCGGGATCTGGTTCCCAGCGTGATGACATACGCCAAATGTGCAAATGTATTAGGATTGGGTGAAATCGACGGGAGGGGGCGGGTGTTGGGGTGATACGTGCGTACAAGTTCCTCATGCGGCCCACCGTCCGGCAGGGTCAGGCGCTGTCCGAGATGCTGCGGGATCACTGCTCCCTCTACAACGGGGCGTTGCAGGAACGCCGTGACGCCTACCGGCATGTCTCGAAGACGAGCGTCAGATACGGGATGCAGTCCGCGCAGCTCAAGGACATCCGGGCGTTCGACCCGGAGCGTCAGGGCCGCTGGTCGTTCTCCTCCCAGCAGGCCACCTTGCGCCGCCTCGACAAGGCGATGCAGGCGTTTTTCCGCCGGGTCAAGTCCGGTGAGACGCCCGGCTATCCGCGTTTCCGCGGGGTGACCTGGTTCGACACGGTGGAGTTCCCCAAGGACGGGGACGGCTGCCGGTGGGACTCCACCCCGCACGACCCCGTTACCCGCGTCCGCTTCCAGGGCGTCGGCCACGTCAGGGTCCACCAGCACCGCGCCGTGGCCGGGCGGGTCAAGACCGTGTCGGTCAAGCGGGAGGGCCGTAAGTGGTTCGTCGTGCTCACCACCGAGCAGGACCAGCCCGAACCGCTGCCCGCGACCGGCAGCGTGGTCGGCATCGACCTGGGCATCGCGAACTTCCTCGCCGACTCGAACGGCGGGTTCGTGCCCAACCCGCGCCACGGCCGCCGAGCAGCCCAGAAGCTCCAGGCAGCGCAGCAGGAACTGTCCCGGTTCCCGCGCCGCAAGGCGAAGGACCGCACCGCCAACCACCAGCGCGCGGTGGAGAAGGTCGCCCGGCTCCACGGCAAGGTGCGCCGCCAGCGGCTCGACCACGCACACAAGACCGCGCTCGGTCTGGTCCGCGCACATGACGTCATCGCGCACGAAGACCTCAAGATCCGCAACATGAGCAGGGCCCCCGCACCGAAGCCCGACCCCGGCCGGCCGGGCACCTTCCTGCCCAACGGGGCCGCCGCGAAGGCCGGGCTCAACACGTCGATCAACGATGCCGGATGGGGGGTGTTCCTGACGATCCTGCACGCCAAGACACCTCACGGAGCTAAGTCGTCAAGCAGCTTCGAGAAGTTGTGTGGGGAAGGCGAGGTTCTCGTCGAACAGGATGTGCTTCTGGAGGCAGTGGTAGAGCTGGCCGATCATCTTGTTGAAGAGGTTTCTCTGAGCGGCGGCGTGCCAGTCCCCGGCCTCGCGGCGGCGGTCGTAGTGGGCCTTTGCGCCCGGTGAGTGGGTCAGTGAGGCGAAGGCCCACAGGTAGCCGGTGTGGTTGAGCCGGTCGTTCTTCACCCAGCGTCTGGTGATGCTGGACTTCTTGCCGGACGCCCTGGTGATGGGGGACGCACCGGCGTAGGCCTTCATTCCGCGGGCAGTGGCGAAGCGGGCGTGGTCGTCCCCGATCTCAGCGAGGATCCGGGCGCCGAGCTGGGTGCCGAGCCCGGGGAGGCTCAGGATGATCTCGGCGTCCGGATGCTGAGGGAAAACCTCTTCAACCGCCTCGGCGAGCTGGTCGGCGGCCGTGCAGGCGGCTTCGAGCTGCCGCAGCAGAGCGAGCATCTGCTTGCCGAGCGCGTCCTCGACCAGTAGCGGCTGGTGCGCGTATTCGGCCCGCAGGACCTCGCGGATGCGCTCGGCGTCGGCATCGATCCGGCGCTGGCGGCCGGCGCGCTTGAGCGCCGAGCGCAGTTGCGCGAGCGACAGCCGGGCCGCCCGCGAGGGCGTGGGGGCGAGTTCCAGCAGGACGCGGGTCTCAGGGCGGCAGAGACCGTTCTGCCAGTGCAGGTAGGCGTCGAGGGCGGCGGGGAAGTACTCGCGCAGGAGCGAGCGGAGCTGGTTGGCGAGCTGCTGCCGGTTCCAAACGGCGTCCTGCTGGGCGCGGGCGAGGACGGCGATGGCGCGGGCGAGATCGCTGTCCTGGGGCAATGGCCGGTGGGCGTGCATATCGGTGCGGAGGATGTTCGCCAGGACGAGGGCGTCGCCGGGGTCGGACTTCTTCCGTGTGACCGCGTGGCGGTCGCGGTAGCGTGCGGCGGCCATCGGGTTGATGGCGTAGACCTGGCGCTTCCCGGTGCGCAGGACCGCGACGAGCAGACCGCGGGAGGTCTCGATGGCGACCGGGATCGGGTTGTCCTCGGTGTCGCCGTGCTCGGCGAGCAGATCCAGCAGGATCTTGTAGCCGGTCGCGTCGTCTGTGATGTGGCGCTTGGCCAGGAGCGTGCCGTCGTCGTCGACCAGGGCGACGTCGTGCGTCTTCTCGGCCCAGTCGATGCCGCAGTAGATCAACTTTCCCTCCTCGAAGTGCGGGTGTTTGCGCTGGTCACGAGCGCATGCGGGGCCACGCAGCGACCTAATTCCAGGCCTCGATCAAGGAACGGGCCGACACCTCACAAGCCGTTCGTGGCACCAGCTCACCGCACGGGCCCCGGTCTGTTCCCAGAGCTCAGACGGCTCGGGGAATGCAAGAGATCACCGTGCGACGGGCTCGCACCACCAACTCCAACGAGTGATCAAGCAAACAGTGTTGACGCCGCTGGTGGCCGTGAAGGCGCCGAACGCCGCCGATCTTGGCGGAGACATGATGGCCGGGCTGAAAGAAGGCGTGCGTCCGGAGCCCACACAACCGCCAGCAGCGTCAGTGCTGGGTGGGTGGCGGCCACGAGAGCACCGGATGGCGCCGCTCTCTGGGAAGGCATCTTGGCCGTGACGTTGAGAGGTATCCACCGGCACTCACGAGACCACCACCCGCCAGCTGGGTTGCGCAGCCGTGCTCGTCGCAGACCTGCGGCCCGGCGGGGTGCAAGCGTCACAACCCGTTCGAACCACCTCACCGACCGGCGAGGGCCGGTGAGCTGGTTACACGGGAATTAGGCTGAAAGCGCCGGACGGGAAGTGATCGCCGTGGACCCCCGCAACACCTCCCGCACCTGCCCCGCATGCGGGCACACCGCGAAGGAGAACCGGCCCACACAGGAGAAATTCCACTGCGTCGCCTGCGGCCACCACGCGCACGCCGACACAGTGGCAGCCACCAACGTTCTACGGGCCGGGCTGGCCCGTCGCAACGCCAACCCGGCATAGCGAGAAGCCCCGTCCTTCAGGACGGGGAGGAGTCACTCCACGCTGCGTACTCCGTCGACCAGCACCACGACCGCGTCGGTCGCGGCCAGTTTCTCGGCCCGGTGCAGGATGTCGTTCTCGTCGGTGGCGTCCGTACGGGCCACCACCAGGTCCTGCCGGGTCGCCAGTACCATCTCCAGCTTGGCGAGGTACTCGGACAGCGGCAGCACCTGCTTGCCGTCGGCGTGCCCGCACCGGCGCGGGCGCTTCTGGTCCTCCAGGATCACCCCCGACGCCCCGATCCGCTCCAGTCCCTCCACGACATGGCAGGCGACCTCAGGGTCGACGTATCGGTCGTCGATGTCCACCAGGAGGTGGTGGCGCGGGAATGCGCCCCGCAGCCGCTGGACGAACGCCACCATGTCCGGCCAGGCGATGAAGCCGATGTCCGGCAGCCCGTAGTACGAGGCCGCGAAACCGAAGCCGGAGACGAACATCCCGTCGTAGTGCTCGGCCGCGCTCGACGCCGAGTACATGTCATACACGCCGATCAGCGGAGTGGTCTCCGGCCCGGCGATCTGTTCCCTCAGCTTCTTCCCGTAGGTCAACGTCCGGTTCCTCTCGTGGGGTTGGACACGTCGCGCGGAGAGGGCCGTCGCAACACGACTGCCCTTTGCCAGAACAAGAGGATCCCTATAGCGACGGACTCTCTCCTTGGAAGGGCTTTGCTCACCTCAATGGCGCAAGCAGTTCACCGGCGAAACGTCACTGGTCCTCCGTCCGGGCCGCCCGGTTGATCCCGCCGTGCGGACGGGCGCGGAAGCCGGGGTGCGCGCAGGCGGGCGGGGCGGGGCCGAGGGGGTGAACGAGACCCGGCCGAATGTCCTGTTCCTGGCACCAGACCAGCGGGGGGGGCGCCCGTGCCGCCACCGGGGTTCGGCGACTCGTCGGCGACGCTGTCGTCCGGCTGCCCGGGAGGTCTCCTGGCGGCGCTGCGGTCCCCGGCGTTCAAAAAAGCAGCCCCGCCTCCGGGAGACCGGAGGCGAGGCTGTGTGGAGCGCCGGGCAGGCCTTGCACCTGCATCTCCCCGCAGGAAGCGGGGCGTCTTTCCTTGGACCACCAACGCGAGGCCGGCCGCCGGAAGTTCGGCGGCTTGCTCAAGATCAATGATAGCGCAGTCCCAGCGTCCCGGATCACACGGCGGCGCAGGAACCGGACCGGCTGCCTGGCGGGGCAGCGTCCGGGTTCTCGGGTGTTCAGGTCAGGGGAATGGTGACTTCGTCCTCGACCGGTGGGTCGAGTTCCTGCGCGCGGTTTCCGGTGGCCGCGAAGCAGCGCAGCCGGACCGCCTCCGGGGTGACGTCCAGGCGCAGGAAGCACTTGAAGAAGGGCGGGCTGTAGGTCGCCGAGCCCGGTGAGAAGAGCTGGGTGTAGATCTTCCGTACGGGCAGGCGGAAGCGCGAGGTGCGGTCGGGGCGGCCGCCCGCGCCCAGCAGGTTCGCGATGAGACGGGTGCGCCGGGTGACGCGGGCGGGCGGGCCCTGGGTGCGGGTCGGCGGGATGCCGAGGCGCTCGGCGACGACGGCTGTCGCCTCGGCCTCGGTGAGGGTGAACAGGCGGCGCAGGCGGAGCCGGTGTCCGTAGAGCCTGCTGTAGAAGGCGAGGGAGTCGCCGCGCAGCGGGTAGCAGCGGAACTCCTGCTCGGTGACGTTCGCGACACAGACGCGGGGGATGGTGTGGGTGGCGTGCATGAAGGCTCCGCCGCCGCCCGACACCACGTACTGGATGGTGCGGCCGTCGACCTGCACCGGGTAGCGCTGGTAGTTGTGGATGTCGCCGCCTATGGCCGCGAGGTAGCGGTGGTCCGGGTCGCGGACGAGGTCGTCGACGGTGCCGCCGCCTTCGATGGGGCAAGGGTGGTGTTCGCCGTCCACGTACAGGGGCGAGCCGGTGACGAGGATCTTGGGGAGGGGGCCCTTGGACACCTCGCGCAGCCATGCGCCCTGTTCGGCGTCGATGGTTCCCAGCAGTCCCGTGTCGATGCCTATGATCCGCACCGGACCGGCGTCGATGGCCCAGTACGGGCCCGGCTGGACGGCCTGTTGGGCCGGTGAGGAGCGCAACTTGCGTGCTTCGGTGAGGTGTTGTCCGTCGGCCGGGTGCGGCCGGTGCCACAGCAGTGACCGCAGCCAGGCCCGTGAGAGGGGGCGCGGCGCGGGCTGTGGGGCGAGTGGCGGGGCGTCGTCGCAGAAGACGCGCATGAAGCCGCCGAGGTCTTCGTACCAGTCGTGGTTGCCGGGTATCGCGTATATGGGTGCCTGGTAGTCCTGGTAGGGGCGGAAGAACTTCGTGCCGTAGTCGTCCGTCCGGCCGACGGGGTAGATCACGTCGCTGGCGATGACGGCGAATTTCGTTTCCTGACTGGCTTTCAGGAAGCCGGGGACGACGGCGTATTGGGGATCGTCGCCCTCGCCGGTGTCTCCGATGACCATGAAGGAGAAGTGGTCCGGGTCGTCGCGCCGGATCACCTTGGTGGCGGGTGCTCCGGCGGCCGTCCGCTGTGCCACCCAGCGGCTGCGGGTGCGGCCCGTGGGATCCCCGAACCAGGAGGCCAGTACGCCGTTGCGTGCGGCCCACAGGGTCTTCGGGTTGAGCCATGAGAGCTTGTCGACCTGGTGCGGCATGAGGTGCTTGTACTCGCCGTGTTCCAGGGTTCCCCAGCCGGCGCCTTCGGCGGTATCGCGTGAAGAGTCAGACACCGGTGAACCGTAGCAACGATCACGGACGGGCCGGGGAAGGGGTGCGTGGCGACGCTGCCGTCTCACCCCGCCGCCTTGTCGGGCCGCGGGGTGACAGGGAGAGGCACGGGCAGGGGCAGGCGGCGGCCGGTTCGGCCGTCAGTGCTCGGTCAGCTGCTGCTCCCCCGGCAGGCGCCGGCCGCGCACGTGTCGAGCCAGGCGTCGAAGTCCGCGTCGTAACGGGTGCCGATGCCGGTGTTGTAGACCGCGTAGGCTCCGGCGTAGTCGCCGGTGCGGAACTTGGTGAGCATGGCCTGCACGTCGTCCGGGTGGTTCTCAAGCATGTAGCGGACGGCCAGGTAGCCCCAGGGGTAGGTGCGGGTCAGGTCGGAGTTGGCGTACGTGCTCTGCCACAGGGTGCTCAGGGCGTAGGTGTGCTTCCCGGCATCGAAGAGCGCCTCGGTGTCGGGCATGCCCCGGTAGCTGTACGAGACGTACTCGGCGAAGCCCTCGATCCACCAGATGTCCGGGACCGTCTGGCCCGCGGAGAAGTCGCCGTAGGTGTCGTAGCGGCCGTCGAGGTAGTGGGTGTACTCGTGGTTCAGGTTCCAGATGTCCGCCGGGAAGCCGTCGCCCACGCTCTTCACGTAGGCGACGAAGCGGGCCTGGTTGTCGGGGTCGGCGGGGTTGCCCTCCAGGTATTCGCCGCCGTTGTCGGTGCTGTTGCCGAAGATCCAGCCTGAGTAGGTCCGGTAGTCCCTGGGGCTCGCGAAGACGACGATCTGGATGGTGGTGTTGCGGTCGTCGGCGACCGGGCCGCTGTCTTTGACGATGCCGTGGAAGTAGGCGTCCTGTCCCTGCACGCTCTTGCAGGCCTCGGCGAGCGCCGGGCCGGTCAGGGACTGGGCCAGGAACGTGTGCCCGTCATCGCACCTGTAGGTGATGGGGAGTGCCGCCGCGGTGAGCTGGGACGTCAGGTCGCAGGTGTCGTAGTACGAGCATTGGGCCGCGTCGTGCGCGGAGGTCATCTCGGCGGCGCCGACCCACAGCGCAGCGGTCGGGCCGGTGATCGAGGAGGCGCCGAGCAGGCCCTTCACCATCGGCCGCACCTTGTCCTTGAGCCCGGCCGTGTCGAGGAAGCGTGCCGTCTCCGTTCCGGCGTTGGAGGCCATGAAGTACCAGGTCCCGCTCAGCATCGACAGGTGGTTCAGGGTGAACGAGTTCAGCGTGTCGATGATGCTCGGGTCGGCGGTGACCGCGCTGATGAACGCGGGGTTGAAGTGGCCGCGGAAGAGCGGGGTGAAGACGTCGTTGACGGCCGTGTCCATGCTCCAGTAGGCGTCGTAGGAGCTGTCGTAGGCGTTCAGCACTCGCTGGTACGTGTCCAGGTAGCGGGCCTGCTCGTTGGCGCTGTCCGTCAGGATGATGACGTCGCCCAGGATGTTGCCGTGTTCCGAACTGACGTCCATGAAGTGGGAGTTGGCGGTGAACGTGTCCAGTCCGCATTCGATGGCCGCGGCCAGGGTCGGGCCGTAGTCGCCGACGTCGGCCGAGTCGTTGTACTGCACGTAGTAGCCGGCGCGCAGGAACAGCACGAGCTGCCACACGTGGGTGGAGTTGTCGCCGGGGTACGTCTGCGACGCGTCCTGGAAGGCGCCTGCGACGGTCACCATCTGCGCCTCGCGGAACACGTTGCGGGCGTCGGTGCCGGTGATGCCGAACAGCGTATTGATGCAGTCGGTGGTCGAGTCCTTGATGTATGCGACCAGTTCGGATCCGGTGCGGGTGCCGAAGTCGGCCGGGGTGCACGACGCGGCCGCCGCATCTTTCGTGGCCTTGGGAGGCCGTACGGCCTTCGAGGATGAGGAGGTCTGCGGCAACTGCGGGCTGAGCGGCCGGACATGGGCGGCGGCCAGTCGCCCGCTCTGGACGTCTGCCTGCTCGGACGCAGCGGTGTTCGCGCCGAGCGGCGACAGCGCGCGCGGCTCGGGCCTGGTCACGGCGGGGGTTGTGGGAGCAGCTGTCGCGGCGGTCTTCGGTCCGGCTGCTGCGAGGGCCGGTGCGGCCGGCAGGCCTGCCATCAGGGCGCTGGCCGCCAGGCTGACGGCCAGGAATCTGGGCGCGAATCTGGACGTGAATCTGGACGGACTTCCGGGATGGAATCGGGGCAGGGCAGGTCGACGACGCATCAATGCTCCTTCGGGAGTGGGGGGTCGCTTCGAGCACGAGCGGCGAGGCGTGGGGGGAACGTCCCACCCACCGTGGCCAATGACAACGGACCGAGGGATACGACAATGGAGGGGCGGGCCATAACATCCGTGCCCGCAGAGGCAGTTGACGGTCCAGGCGGGACGCCGAGCAGGTCTTCGCCCCGTGTTATGCGTGCGGCGGGAAAACGGTATGGGGCGGGGCGGCCCCCTGCTCCCTACGATCCCGGCATGACGACGAAGAAGCCGCTCCACACCGGTTCGCACGACCTTCCGGTCTCCTCAGCGCTCGCCGAGTTCCTCATGGGGAACTGGGAGTCTTCGCCGCGAGCCGATCCGCCCCCGCAGTCGATCGCACCGTGGGCGGCCAAGCGGCGCGACCGGCTGTCCGCGCGCTTCCCCGGCGAACGGCTCGTCGTTCCCTCAGGCGTCCTCAAGGTGCGCAGCAACGACTGCGACTACCGGTTCCGGCCGCACACCGCGTTCTCGTACCTGACGGGTGGGACCGAGCCGGGCAGCGTCCTGATCCTCGAACCGACCGCCTCTGGTCACGAGGCGGTGCTGCACGTCCGTCCGCGATCCCCGCGCGACACCGGGGAGTTCTACCGCGACCGCCGCTACGGCGAGATCTGGGTCGGCCGCCGCGCCACCCTCGACGAGGCCTCCGCACTGCTCGGCGTGGCGACCCAGGGTCTCGACGACGTGCCCGCCCGGCTGAAGGGCGCGCGGCCGGCCCGCTTGCTGCGCGGCGTCGACCCGGAGATCGACGCGCTCCTCGACAGCACCGGCCGCGAAGAGGCCGACCTCGAATTCGCCTCGTTCCTGTCCGAGATGCGCCTGGTCAAGGACGAGTGGGAGGTCGAGCAGCTGCAGATCGCGGTGGACGCCACGGTGGCCGGATTCACCGACGTCGTGCGCGCACTGCCCGAGGCCGTCCGCCATCCGCGCGGCGAACGCTGGGTCGAGGGCGTCTTCGGCCTGCGCGCCCGCCTCGAGGGCAACGGCCTCGGCTACGAGACGATCGCCGCCGCCGGAGTGCACGCGTGCGTACTGCACTGGATCGCCAACGACGGTCCGGTCCGTCCCGGTGACCTGCTGCTGCTCGACGCCGGCGTCGAGTCGGACACGCTCTACACCGCCGACATCACGCGCACCCTTCCGGTGAGCGGCACCTTCACCGCCGCGCAGCGCGACCTCTACGACCTCGTGCTCGCCGCGCAGGACGCCGGTATCGCGGCGGTCCGGCCGGGCGCGCGTTTTCGTGACTTCCACCTCGCCGCGATGCGGGTCATCGCCGAGGGGCTGCACTCCTGGGGCCTGCTCCCGGTGACGCCGGACGAGGCCCTTGAGCCCGGGAGCGGTCTGTTCCGCCGCTACACGTGGTGCAGCAGCGGCCACATGCTGGGCATGGACGTCCACGACTGCGCCGCGGCCCGTGCCGAGCAGTACCTGGACGGCGTCCTGGAGGCGGGCCATGTCCTGACCGTCGAGCCGGGCCTGTATCTCCAGCCGGACGACCTGACGCTGCCGCCGGAGCTGCGCGGCGTCGGCGTGCGCATCGAGGACGATCTGGTCGTCACCCAGGACGGCGCCCGCCTCATGTCGTCGGCGCTGCCGCGCACCGCGTCGGCGATCGAGGCGTGGATGGGCGAGCTCCTGGCCTGACCCCGCGCCCCGGGGCGCGGGCGCCGCCGTAACCGGCCCTAGGAATAGGGCAGATGGAACGTCTGCGCCGCCCACGCCTGGAAGTGCGCCGACCGCGTGATGAGGTCGCGGTAGGACGCGTGCGCGGAGCTGAACAGTGTCTCCGTGATGTCCTCCGTGACCTGGTCGCGGCGCCATGCGAGCAGGTAGCGGGTCCACAGCGGTGTGCCGGTCAGCGGTTTGACGATCACGCCCTGGTCCGGCCGGGTCGTAGCCTGCACGATGGAGACGCCGAGTCCCTCGGCGATCATGTCCTGGAGCTGGAGCCGGTCACCGAGGTACTCGTGGACGGCCGCGGGCGTGAACCCGGCTGCCGCGCAGGCCGCGTAGAACACGCCCGGCCAGCCGGCACCGTCGTCGGGGGTCAGGAACCAGGCCTCGTCGGCGAGTTCGGCGAGGGGGACCTCCATGCGGTGCTTGAGCCGGTGACCGGCGGGCAGGGCTACGAAGGCGGGTTCGTTGACGATCTCGCGATGCGCCACGGCCGCGGAGTGCCGCAGCTCCATTCCGGGGTAGTCCGCGGCGATCGCGGCGTCCAGCTCGCCCTTCTCCAAGTGCTCGACTATCTCCGACGACGGGTAGACGCTGCTCACCGTCAGCGTGAGATCGGGCCTCCGGCTGCGTATACGGACGACCATGCCGGACAGGACGGGCGAGTTGGTCGCCGCAAGGCGCAGGACCCGGGGTGCTTTGACGCCGCCCGCCGCCGGACGGCGCCTGATGGCATCCGCACGGGCCAGAATGTCGCGCGCCTGGGTCAGGACCTCAAGGCCGTACTGGGTCGGTTCGACTCCCGACGCGGTACGCACGAACAAGTCCTCGCCGAAGAGGCGCTCGATCCGGCGCAGTTGGGTGCTCATCGCCGGCTGCGAGTACTTCAGGAGTGCCGCGGCGCGCCCCAGACTCCCGGCGTCGGCGATCGCACACAAGGTCCGCAGATGCCGAAGCTCCAGGTCCATCGTCCGGGCTCCTCGTCTCGACGCCCCTGCCGTCCGCGGTCACCGGGCGACTCTAGCGGTGGTTCGTCAGGGGGTCAGCAGGCGGAGGGTGGAGCCGGACACGTCGATGCCGGACGGACACACAGGCACGTGGAGGAGTTCGGCCGGCCGGGGGTGAACTGCGAGGCCGTCGTCGCCTGTCCGGGGACCCGCGTGTGCGGGGACTTCTGGTCCTCCGGTTCTGGCCGGGGCTGCGTCTCCCCCGGTTCACCGGCGTCGCCGCGTGAGGGGCGTGGTGGTGGGGCCGTGCCGTCCGTGGTGCGCGTCGGCGGTGATCGCAGAGGGGGCGGGCGCAGAGGAAGCGGTCGCGTTGCCGTGTTCGTCGCCGTCCGGGGTGCGGGGCCCGGCGGGCTGCGCCGGGACCGTTCTGCGGCCGGGGTGGACGGCCCCGGTGGAGATAGGCAGGCTGCCTGTTAATATTTGTCAGGTGGCCTGCTCATCTCCGCCGGGATCTCCCCAGCAGGCCTGCCCCGTAGCGGAAGGTCCCGGAGGAAGGAGCCGCGCCGTGCCGTCTGCCGGTGACACCCGCACTCCGGAGCGGATATCCGAGGCCGGAGCGCCCCGTGGCAATCCCTTCGGTGCGCGCTTTGTGGCGCCGCTGTACCTGGGGGCCTCGCTCAACCCGGTCAACAGCTCGATCATCGCGACGGCGCTGGTCGCCATCGCCGCGGCCCTGCACATCCCCGTCGGGGACACCGCGATCCTGATCTCCAGCCTCTATCTCACCAGCGCGCTGGCCCAGCCCGCCGCCGGGCGTCTCGCCGAGGAGTTCGGGCCCCGGCGGATCTTCGTGGCCGGTATCACGCTGGTGCTCGCGGCCGGGATCGTCGGCTCGCTGGCCCACTCGCTGACGGCACTGATCGTGGCGCGGGTACTGATCGGCGCGGGCACCTCGGCGGGCTACCCGGCGGCGATGCTGCTGATCCGCCGCCGCGCCGAACAGGCCGGCCACGCGGCCCCGCCGCGCGAGGTGCTCGGCGGTCTGTCGATCACCGGTGCCGCCACCGTCGCCGTCGGCCCCGCCATCGGCGGACTGCTGATCGGCTGGGCGGGCTGGCGCGCCGCCTTCTGGATCAACATCCCGGTCGCCGCCGTCGCCCTGGTCCTGGCGCTGGCCGGGGTCGCCCGGGACCCCGAACCGGTGCGCTTCGGCTCGCCCCGCGCGCTCGCCTCCCGCATCGACCTGCTCGGCATGCTGGGCTTCGGCGGCTCGCTCACCGCGCTGATGGTCTTCCTCGACGCGCTGCCGCGCCTGGAGTGGCCCGCGCTCGCCGCCGCCCTGGTCCTCGCCGCCGCCCTGGTCGGCTGGGAACTGCGCGCCGCCCAGCCCTTCCTCGACGTACGGCTGCTCGTCGCCAACGGCGCCCTGACCCGCACCTACCTGCGCAACGGCCTGACCCTGATGGGCACCTACGTGATCCTGTACGGGCTCACCCAGTGGCTGGAGGTGGCCCGCGGCCTGTCCGCCTACCAGGCCGGGCTGATGCTGATGCCGATGGGTGTGCTGACCGCCCTGGCCGCCCGGGTGGTGTCGCGGCGGGCGGTGGTGCGGTGGCCGCTGATCGCCTGCGCGGTCCTGCTGCTCGTCGGCGCGGTGGCCACGCTGTTCGTGGGCAGCGGCACCCCGATCGCGGCGGTCATCTGTGTCACCGCGGTCTTCGGCCTGACCTCCGGCGCCGGGACGGTCGCCAACCAGACCGTCCTCTACCAGGAGGCCCCCGCCGCCGCGCTGGGCACCGCTTCCGGACTGCTGCGCACCTTCGGCTACATCGGGTCCATCGCCTCGGCGGCGATCACCGGCACCGCCTTCCACCGCGGCGTGAGCGACAGCGGCCTGCACTCCATAGCGTGGGTGCTGGTCGCGATCTCCGCTCTCGTCCTCGTCATGACCGTCCTCGACCGGCAGTTGGCCCGCGCCGACCGGCACCACACGAACCAGCCCCCGGCCGGGGCCCGGAATCCGGGCCCCGCGCCCAGCACAGAACCCACTCACACAGAACCCCCTCGCACAGAAAGCCGATCCGCCGACATGACCACTGGTACGCACACCGCCCCCGCCCTCGACCCGGCCCGCACCGCGCTGCTGCTGATGGACTTCCAGCCCGTCGTGCTCGGCGCCGTGCCCGACCCGCAGGGCGTGCTCGCCCGCGCGGGCGAGGCACTGGCCTGGGCCCGCGCCCACGGGGCGCACGTCGTCTTCGTACGCGTCGCGCTCGCGGAGAAGGACGCCGCCGCCGTGCCCGCCCACAACAAGACGTTCTCCCAGGCCGTCGCGGCCGGGTACCTCACCGACGGCACCGCGGCGACGGCCGTGCACGAGTCCCTGAAGGCCGGGGAGGACGATCTGACCGTGCGCAAGACACGCATCAGCGCCTTCGCCAGCGACACCGACCTGCGCGCCGAACTCCGCGCCCGCGGCGTGGACACCCTGGTCCTCGCCGGGCTGTCCACCAGCGGCGTGGTGCTGACCACCCTGCGGCAGGCGGCCGATGAGGACTACCGCCTGTTCCTCCTGGCCGACGCCACCGCCGACCCCGATCCGGAGGTGCACCGGGTGCTCATGGAGAAGGTCTTCCCCCACCAGGCCGAGATCATCAGCACCGCGGACCTCGCCGCCCTGAGCACGGCAGCGGCGTAACCGGCACGACGCCGGGCGGCCCTCGGTACTGGTGGGGTCTCGTATTCAACTGCCGCCAGATCTCTGCGGGGCTCAGTCTCGGCTGTCACCGTCAGTGATATCGGGCAACAGTGTGGTTCGAGCCGCGCCCGGGTGTCTCAGCAGTTGGCGCTGTAGCGGATACACCCGGGCGAGGGGGCGTGGTCGGTATCCCACTGGTGCTGTGTGGCCCCCAGTATCAGGCCAGCCAGGAGAGCCACCAGCAGGTGTGCGATCGCCGTCCAGGGGGCACGGAACAGTCCCGCGAGTACTGCCACGATGAGTACGGCGACCAACAGCACCCACACCCGATTGATGTGCGCGAGGGTTGCCGCGTCGACCTGCGCCTTGTCGCCTTGCGCCGCCCATACCTCCATGCCGAGGCCGAACATCCAGTCCAGCACCAGCCACGCGGTCTCCAGTAGGGACAGCGGTACCGCGAGGGCAAGGTCCGCGCCCCGGCGTGTTCGGTGCGCCCAGGGGCGCCAGCGATTCGGCGCTGGAAGGGGATTCGTCATGGCTGCAGGGTGCCGAGCCTGGTGTTGACACGCATGAGTACGCGTACCCAATTCCGCGTCGACGGCGGCGAGCGGCAGGAGCGCCGATCACGCGAGGGAAGGGCTGTGCGGATGGCTGCCTTCGCGAAGGCCGCAGCCGGATGGCGACGGCATTTTCTGGCGGCCCTGGTATGACCGCGCATCGCGCGGTCCGACGCTTCACGGGATGAACTTCACCTCTGGGAAGGCCGTACTCGGGCCGTCGAGCAGACGCTCCCTGCGGTGCCGCAGGTGCAGGTCGAAGAACGCGAGCGGGTAGGCCTGTTGGATCCGTACCGCCCGGGCCGGATCGAGGGTGCCGATCATGTCCTGGATCTGCTGGTCGGTCATGCCGAGGATCTTGCCCGCTTGCGGGATCAGCGTCACGTTGTCGCCGTATGAGGGGTGGATGGCCCCGCCGGCCTGGATGTCGAGCCGCCAGCCGCGAAGGTGTGTCCAGAACTCGGCGACGTCCGGCATGGCGTCCCGGGTGAACACGGCGGTCATCATCATGAACGGCCGGTCCAGGTCGGCGGTGATGGTCGGCTGCATCGGGCCGTCGAGGCTGAGCCCGGCACGGACGCGCTGGTCGGCGAGCATGGTGAGCGCGGTGGCGGTGCCGCCCTTCGACCAGCCGAACGCGCCGATGCGCTTCGGGTCGAGGGCGCCGAGAAGGCCCTGGGGCAGCGGCTTGCCGTCGGCGTCGGGGTTGCGCCCGGCGGCGAGCCCCTCCACGCAGTCGAGCAGGAACCGGAGGTCTGCGGCGAAGTCCCTCGGGTACATCGGGACGTCGTCCGGGGTGAGCACCCGGCCGTCGGGGAATTCGGTGAACGTGTCGTGGGTGTGGTCGACGGTGACCACGGCGTAGCCGCGGCTGGCGAGTTCCTGGACCATGATGGTGTGGTCGCCGCGGTGGCTGCCCGAGCCGTGCGAGTACACGATGACGGGCAGGCGGTGGCCGGCATGGTGCACGGGTGCGCCCACGTGTGCGGCGGTGAGCGGGCCGAGGGCGGGGTCGAGGGAGAAGCCGGCGTCCGTGAGGAGCGCCCGCAACGCGCCCTCGGTCATCCAGGGGGCGCGCGGCAGGCCCTCCGCCCTGCGGGCGGGGTACCAGACGCCGGCCATCAACTCGCGGTGATGCCCGGGGCCGGCCACGGGATCGGGACGTGAGGTGTCGACGAGGTGGAGCGGCACCGTGCCCACGGGGTGCGGCCCGGTGGGCCTGGGCAGCGTGAGTCGAGACGAGCCGGGGGCGGTGGGAGCTGCCCACGCCTGGCGCGCTGCGCTGATCGGCACGGCGGCCCCGACCCCCGCCGCCAGCGCGGCTGCGAACATGCGACGGCGCGTCAAGTCCGTCTTGGTGACCGATGTGATGCTCACGTGTCCTCCCCAGGTTTCTTGGACGGTGTTCGGCGTGCTGTCCGGGTCCGCCGGACGTCGGCGGGAGCCGCTCACGGCTCACCACGGCTTGCAGGAGCCCAGATCAGGACTCCGGGGCTGAACTGCCTTGCTCGATCTGATGGATGAGCCGCTTGAGCTGGGTGACCTCGTCCTGCAGGGCGCGGTAGCCGGCCGGGGTGAGGGAGAGCCAGGTGCGGGCACGTTTGCCCTCGTAGCCCTTCTCGATCTCGACCAGTCCGGCCTTCTCCAGGACGGCCAGGTGCTGGCTGAGATTTCCGGCGGTGAGTCCGAGCGCCGTGCGCAGGAAGCCGAACTCGACCCGGCGCGCCTGGTGGGCGACGGTGAGGATGCCGAGGCGGACACGCTGGTGGACCACGTCGTCCAGGCCGGTGACGGGGTGCGGGGCGGGCTGATCGGTCATGAGACGTCGCGCTGACGGGACAGCTCGGCCAGAGCGAACCCGAGCGCGCCGAGCAGGAGCAGCACACCGGGTACGCCGTAGCGGGGCACGGCGGACCAGGGTGAGGTGAACGGGATCCCCGCCCAGCCGGTGGTGAGCGGCACCAGCTCGATGGCCAGGTACACCACTGTGAGTAGCAGTAGGGTGCGGCTGCGTTCCACCCAGGCCAGCACCAGCAGCGGCAGCCCGACGGCTGTGGCGTTCCCGGTGAGTCGGTGGAGGAACGCCGTCACCCCGGAGGCGGGGTCGAGGTGCAGGCCCCAGAAGTCGATCGGGGCGCCGGGCTGCGGCATCCCCTGACGGATGCTCCAGATCTCGGTGGCGGTCACCAGACCGACCAGGGCGGTCCCGGTGAGGATGTACGGCCGGACCGGGGTTCCGACACCGCGGTTGCGGGAGCGGCGGATGTAGAAGAACGCCGTCGCGGCGTAGGCGAGGGCGAGCCCGATGGGCCAGTAGACCGGCGAGCCCTGCGTGACCTGCGTGACCTGGGTGCAGCCGGTGCCTGCCGCGGGTGCGGTCGCCGGGCAGGGCACGGTCTCGACCTTGAAGGTGAAGCGGCTGACCAGGATCCCGCCCAGCGTGAGCACGCCCAGCAGCAGGAGGGGAAACCAGGCGCCGCGCTGCGCGGCACGGACCCGGCGGGTCAAGTCACCAAGGCCGGCGAGGACTTCGTGAGGAGTGCCCGGAGAGGGCATCGATGCATCTGCCATGGCATCAGCTTTGCATCACAAACCCGTTGGGGCAAGAAATCCGTGTGCGCTCCAAGATCAGGCCGGGAGAATCCGGCGGTCCGTGGTCGGCCCCGCCGGCTTGCGGTGATGCCCGGGTGATGCCTGTGGGCTGCCAAGTCCTCGTTCCGGCACCTGCAGACGCACGTCGGCAGAGACATCGGCTTCAACAAGCCATCGTTTCCTGAAGGCCGGCTGCCGACCTGCCTGAGCACCCCTCAGGGCCTTCACCGAGATCCACATCGGCTACGCGCGGGTGAAGCAGCTCACTACCGGCTGACCGCTACCGTCAAAATCCGGTCCGCTCCTCCCCGCGGGCCTAGACGGTCTCGGAGTCCGCCAGGCGATTCATGATCTCGGCGGCCTTGTCGAGCGTCCGACGCTCGGGGGCTCGAAGCGCGGACCCGATCACCTCGGCCAGCCACGCCTCACGGGCCGCCGGGATCCGCTCGGTCAGCGTCCGCCCGGCCGGGGTCGCACTCACCAGGACCTTGCGCCCGTCGTTGGGGTCCTTCGCGGTGGTGATCAGCTCGCCGGCGCGCAGCGCGGCCACGGTCTCCGCCATCGACTGCCGCCGCACGTGCTCGGCCTGCGCGAGCTCGCTCACGGTCATCGGGCCGTCCGTGACGATCCGGTGCAGCGTGGTCAGATGCGACCAGTTCCACGGCAGGTCGTCGATCGGCGCCTCGGTGCGCAGCCGCGCGCGCAGCCGCGTCATCGCCCGCATCAGCTCGACGGCGGTGCCCTCTGGCGGTACCGGTTCGCTACTCACCGAGTCAGCATATTGCAGGGCGAAGACGCCCTGACCAGGGACGGGAACCGGGAGAGGTGGATCCCCGGGCAGGCGGACCCGATGTCCCGTCAGCGGCCCGTCGGACAGGCCCGGTTGCCCGTACGGAGCTCACCTGTTCCGTGGCGGGCCTACCGCGGCCCGCACATCCTCCTCGGGGGCTTTGACCAGCCGGGCCCTGAAGACCGGGTCGGACGTGTAGTCGGCAAGGCAGTGGCCGCGCAGCTGCGGGAAGTTGCCGGTTGCCAGGTCGCGGGGGCGCCATCCGGTGATCCAGGTGTCCAGCGTCACCACGATGCCCTTGAAGCCCGCCGTTTCGGCCCGGCGCACCAGGCTCTGGGCCAGCTCCCGGTCGGTGGGGGTGTACAGCGAGAAGAATCCCGGGGTGTCCCCGAACTCGGCCGCGACCTCCTCCAGCGGATCGACGCTGAGGGTGGAGGCCATCATCGGCACGCCCGTACGGGCGGCTGCGCGGGCCGTGGCCAGGTCGCCGCGGCCGTCCTGCGCGCACAGCCCGATCACCCCGACGGGTGCCATGAACAGCGGGGACGGCAGACGCGTCCCGAACAGGTTCACCGACATGTCGCGCCGGGCCGCACCGGCCATCATCCGCGGCACCAGCCCCCACCGCAGGAACGCCGAGACGTTGGCCCGCTGGGTGGACTCGTCTCCTGCGCCACCGGCGACATACGACAGCAGCGACAGCAGCGACAGCGCCGCCCGCGCTCGCGCCTCCAGCTCCTGGAACTCCATCGGCAGGGCGGGCAGCACGCCGGACAGCCCGCCGGTGTAGATCTCGTTCTGGTAGTCACCGAACTGCCCGTCGAGCTCCCGGTTCACCCGCGGGGTCACCGCCCTCGCCTCACCTGCCCCGGCCATCGGGGGCCAGTGGCTTTTCATCGTGCGGCCGGGACGGGACGGCGGCCAGGCCACAGCGGTACGGACCGCGCTGAAGGGGTTGTGGCCGGCGTACATTGATCCGCCGCGGCCCCCGGTCACGTCCCGCGCGCGCGGTCCGCCGATGAGCAGCCGGTGATCTCGTTTTGTACGATCGGGGCATGGCTGCGGAGTATCCCGAGGCCGCAAAGCAGCTGTCCGTGGTCGCGGAGCGCGTGGGGGCACATCTTTCGGACGTCAGCCGTGACATCGGGGAGCAGCTGCTCGCGGAGATCCCGGAGCTCCGGGGTGACGGGACCGTCATCAAGATCCTCGAGGCGAGCGTCGCGGAGAACGTCGCCACGCTGCTGCACATTTTCGAGAACGACATACCGCTGGACAACGTCGAGGGGCTCCCGGTCGCCTCGGAGTACGCCAGGAGACTGGCCCAGCACCGCTGGGGGCACCCCCTGCTCGAAGAGCTTGGGGGAGGGCGTGCCGGGCCCCCGCGTCTGCGGCATGACCGGCCGGGCAGGCCCTAGAAGCTCCTGCGCACACCCCCGTCGACCGACAGCATCACGCCCGTGAGGTAGGACGCGGCGGGCGACAGCAGGAAGGCGGCGCTGCGGCCGAACTCCTCGGGGGTTCCGTAGCGGCGCAGGGGGACGCCGGCGGTCGCACGGGCGCGGGCGGCGTCGGCGTGGCCGGTGTGCGCGTCGAGTTCGCGGACCCGGTCGGTCTCGATGTGGGCGGGCACGAGACCGACGACGCGGATACCCCGGGGACCCAGCTCGTTCGCCAGGTTCTTCGCGTAACCGGCCAGGCCCGGCCGGAAGGCGTTGGAGAGCGCGAGGCCGGGAATCGGCTCGTACACGGAGCTGGAGAGGACGAAGCCGATGACCCCTCCCCCGTCCAGCTCCGCCGCGACGGCGCGCGACAGCCGCACCGCACCGAGGAAGACCGACTCGAAGGCGGCGCGCCACAGGTCGTCGTCGATGGTGTCCGACGTACCTGGCGGCGGGCCGCCGACGCTGATGAGCACCCCGTCCAGCCGCTTGAAGGCATCGCGTGCCGCGCCGATGAGCCGGTCCGGGGCAGCGGGGTCGGCGTTGTCGGCCACGACACCGACCGCCTGCCCCCGGCCGCCGAGCTCCGCCTCGGCGGCGGCCACCGACTTCTCGCCGCGGCCGCTGACGACCACCCTCGCCCCGTCCGCCACCAGTTCGCGCGCGGCGGCCCTGCCCAGACCGCGGGTGCCGCCGGTGACGATGTACACCCGGTCCTTCAGTCCAAGGTCCATGACCGCTGTCTCCTGTCCCGCCGTGCCGGTCGCACGGCCTACAGCATCGCCTTCTGGGGCTGGGTGGGCACCACGATGACGGTGGCGGTGCCGGCGCTCAGGGCCGCCTTGAACTCCCGCTCCAGGTCCCCCGTGGTCTCCACGTCGACCGCACGGCATCCGAATCCGCGGGCCACCGAGGCGATGTCGAGCCCGGGCAGGTCAAGTCCCGGAACGCCCGGCGTCTCCTCCAGTACCGCGAACGACTTGAGGATGGAGTACTCCTGGTTGCGCATGACCACATACACGATGGGGAGGTTGTGCCGGGCCGCCGTCCAGATGGCCTGCACGGAGTACTGGAAGGAACCGTCGCCGATCAGGCCGACCACCGGCCGGTCGACGCCCCGGTCCCGGTCGCCCAGCGCGACGCCCACCGCGGCCGGGGTGGCCCAGCCGATCCCTCCGCTGGCCGTGGCGAAGAACGATCCGCTCCTGACCGTCGGAAGCCACTCGACCTGCTGCGCCATCGTGGAGGTCGATTCGTTGACGATGACCGCGTCCGGCGGCCGGACCCTGCTCAGGGCGGCGTACACCTCCGGCGGGGTGAGCGGGCTGCCCGGCACCTGCGGCAGCTCACGGGGCCGCGCCATCGGCTCCGGAGCGGTCCGCGCAGACCCCTCGGCGACCATGTCCAGGAGCAGCTCGGTCGCCGTCGCGGGATCGCCCAGGAGGCTGTCGCCCACCCGCGCCGCCGCGGCAACCCCCGGATTGCCGGTGATCTGCAGGAGCTCGGTGCCGTCGGGGAGGTAGTCGCCGGGCACGTAGGGGTAGTAGCGGAACGCCTCCGCGCCGATCACGACCACCAGGTCGTGCCCGGCCAGCCGGTCGCTGATGGTCTTCACCGACATGCCGAGCGGGCCGCGGAAGAGGGGGTGGTCCTCGGGGAAGGAGGCGCGGTCCAGCAGCGGGGCGCCGTAGACGGAAGCGCGCAGCTTCTCCGCCAGGGCCACCGCCGCGTCCCAGCCGCCGGCCCGGTCCACCTCCGGCCCGAAGACCAGCGCGGGACGGCGGCTTGCGGAGATGCGGTCGGCGAACAGCCGCAGGCGCTGCGCATCGGGGACGACCCGGTCGCTGACGGTCCGGACCCGGGTGAATCCGGACAGCGGCCGCTTCCAGTCGTCCATGGGAATCGACAGGTAGACCGGTCCCGCCGGCGGCTGCAGTGCCTCCGCATAGGCCCGCATGAAAGCCTCGGGGACGTCTTCGGCGCGGGCCGGCTCGTAGGACCATTTCACCCACGGCTTCGGCAGCGTGGTGGCCTCGCGGTTGCCGAGATACGGCTCCCCGATCACGAGTTCACGGTGCTGCTGTCCCGAGGTGATGATCAGCGGCGTGTTTCCGTGGTAGGCCGCCACCAGGTTGCCCATCGCGTTTCCCACCCCGGCCGAGGAGTGCACGTTGACCAGTGCCGGGCGGCGCGTGACCTGGGCGAAGGCGTCGGCCATCGCGATGACGGACGCCTCCTGCAGCGCCAGGACGTAGGTGAAGTCCTCGGGGAAATCCTGCAGGAAGGTCTGCTCGGTCGAGCCGGGATTGCCGAAGACCGTGGTGAGTTTCAGGGTCCGCAGCAGGTCGTAGGTCACGCTGTGGACGGTGGATCGCTCGGTCATTGTTGCCACCGACTTTCGTGCTGGAGCCGGGCGCCGGGTCAGCGGCCCTGCCCGTGGGGTGCGCGCTTCTCGGTGAAGGCCCGGGCGCCTTCCCTCGCGTCGTGGGACGCCGGAACCAAGCGCCGATCCGATCCTGCTCGACACCGGCGCCCTCGTCGCGAAATGCGGTCCGTTCGGTGACGGCACGTCCGGCGGCCGCCACGGCCGGCGGGGCGACGCCGCAGCGGACCTCCGTCCGGCCGAAGCCCGGCGCTCCGCGGGGCCACGCTCATGCCGCGGGCGGGCGCCGTCCCGGGGCCCGCGACGGGCCGGCCGCCGTGCCGTCTGCCGCGTTCATGCACCGCTCCTTTGCCGCGCTCATGTACCGGTCCTTCCGGTCCTTCCGGTCCTTCCGGTCCGGGGACCGGAAGGAGCGTTTCCGTGAGGACGACGCTAGAAGCGTGCACGGATGGAGCCATTGGGCGACGAACACCACATTTGCCGGGAAATTGGTTTCTTGGCACCAATATGCGCGGCACTCACCGGTATTTCCTTGCTTGACAAAGCAGATGAATGCCTAAGCATACTCGGTCGGTCGGTCCGGCACACGGGAGCCCGCATGAACCTCGGCATGGCCATCGCTGACTTCACCCAGCCCCAGGGCCCGGCAGGCATCGCACGTCACGTGGGCCGGCTCGCCCGCACCGCGGAGGAGTACGGGTTCACACGCATCGCCGTCATGGACCATCTCTTCCAGATCGGGATCGTGGGGACGTCCGAACAGGAAATGCTGGAGGCGTACACCACGCTGGGCTACCTGGCGGCGAGCACCGAACGCGTGGAGCTTCTCGCCCTGGTGACCTCGGCCGGCTACCGCGAGCCCGGCCTGCTGGCCAAGATGGTCACCACGCTCGACGTGCTGTCCGAGGGCCGGGCGGCCCTGGGCATCGGTGTCGGCGCGGGGTTCAACGTCGCCGAGGCGCGCGGACTGGGCCTGCCCTTCCCGCCCGTCGCCGAGCGGTTCGAACGCCTCGAGGAGACGCTGCGGATCTGCCTGCAGATGTGGAGCGACGACGAAGGGCCCTTCAACGGCCGCCACTACCGGCTCGAGCGCACCCTCAACTCCCCCGCCACGGTACGGCGCCCCCACCCGCCGATCCTGATCGGCGGGTCCGGCGAGCAGAAGACGCTGCGGCTCGTCGCGGAGTACGGCAACGCCTGCAACCTCTTCCACGGACCGGACCTCCGGCACAAACTCGACGTGCTGCGCGGACACTGCGACCGGGCCGGGCGGGACTACGACACGATCGAGAAGACCGTCCTCCTCCCCCTCGACCCCGGGCCGCGGGGCAAGCACGTGCCGGGCCTGCTCGCCGAACTGCGCCGGCTGCACCGGATCGGCATCGACCACGTCATCGGCCCGGTACGGGGAGCCGACCAGCAGGCGGCCCTCCAGCTGCTCGGAGAACGCGTCGTTCCCGAGGCAGCGCATTTCTGAGATACCGCACCTCTGAGGCACCGCATCCCCGACCTCAGTACGTGGCAGGAACCTGACCAACCCCGCAGTATCAATTTGCTTGAAGAAGCATTCAAAGAGCATCCACTGACAAGTCCTCGGAGGAAAGTCCGTGAAGTGACAGCAACGACCGGCCGGGCAAGGACGCCGATGTCATCGTCGTCGGAGGCGGATCCGCGGGCGCCGTGCTCGCTGCCCGGCTCAGCGAGGACCCGCAGCGCGAGGTCCTGCTGATCGAGGCAGGCCCGGACTACCCCGCGGGGCAGTTCCCCCACGGGCTGCGGACCCCGCATCTGCTGGCCGATCCGGACCACGACTGGGGCTACACCGCGCGGGGCACCGACCGGGCCCCGGGCATCCCCGCTCCGCGCGGCCGGACCATGGGGGGCAGTTCCGCCGTCAACGCGGGGGTGGCCATCCGGGCGCGTCCCGGGGACTTCGCCGCCTGGGCGGACCGTTACGGCATCAAGGGCTGGTCCTACGAGGACGTCCTCCCCACGTTCAGGCGCATGGAGAACACACCGGCCGGCGACGACGCCTACCACGGGCGCCTGGGCCCCTTCCCCGTCCGCCAGTGGTCCTACGAGCAACTCACGTCGCCTCTGCGGGCGTTCGTCGACGGCTCGGCGGACCGCGGGTTCCGGCGTGTCGAGGACTTCAACGGGGCCGAGCAGGAGGGCGTCGGCGGCTATCCCGTCAACATCGTCGGCGGGGTGCGGCAGAACACCGCCCTGGCCTATCTGACGCCACCGGTGCGCCAGCGCCCCAATCTCCGGGTGCTGAGCGAGGTCACCGCCGACACCGTACTCATCAAGGACGGCACGGCGCGCGGCGTGGTGAGTGCCTCCGGCACCGTGTACCGGGCCGCCGAGGTGATACTCGCCGCCGGCAGCTACGGCAGTCCGGCCATCCTGCTGCGCTCCGGCGTCGGACCGGCGAAGGACCTGCGGGCACTGGGCATCGGTGTGGTCGCCGACCTGCCGGTCGGCCGGCGGTTGCAGGACCATCCCTTCTTCCACTCGCTGTTCGCCCTGGCGCCCGGGCACCAGACGATGACGGACGCCTTCTCGGCGGGTCTGTGGTGCGCCTCGACCGAGGCTCAGGCCGGCGAACTGGACCTCGGCATCGTGGCCGTGCACCTGCTGGACGGCTCCTTCAGTCCGACCGGCGGAGCCCTGCTCCTGGCGACGGCCGTCACCCGGCCGGAGTCACGAGGCTCCCTCCGCCTGGCCGGCCGGGACCCCTACGCCGCTCCGGTCATCGACGACAACTACCTCGCCACCGCCAGGGACCGCCGCCGCATGCTGGAGGGCGTGAAGCTCGTGCGCGGCCTCGTGGGCACGCCGCGGTTCGCACGGGTACTGGCCGGCGAACTCGTTCCCGGCGACGCGGTCCGGGGCGACGAGGAACTGCTGGACACGATCGAGGCCGGGATCTCCACTTACGGTCACCCCACCTCGACCGTGCCCATGGGAGGGCCCGAGGACGAATGGTCCGTGGTCGACGAGTCGGGCGCGGTCAAGGGGGTCGAGCGGCTGCGCGTCGTGGACGCCTCCATCATGCCGGAGGTCCCGTCCACCGTGACCAACGCGACCACCATCATGATCGCGGAGCACATCGCCCGCCGCGTGTACCGGGCCTGACGGAACGTCGCGTGTACCGGGCCTGACGGGGCGTGGGGAACCCCCGGCGCCGGGGAGCGCGGCGCGGACCGCCCGGCGCTGGTGCGGTCCGCGTCGGCTCCACCGCGCGGGCGGCGACGAAATTTGTCGAACAGGACGGCGGGTGGCTCTTCGCCGAGCGCGGACTGATGGCCGACCGGACCGGGACACGGCCGTCCGTGGCCTGGTTCAGTCCAGCTTTTTCACAACGGCCTCGAACTGCCTCACCAGAGCGGGCAGGGAGCGTCCGTCGAGCTGGTCGACGACCCGCTTACGGGCACTCGCCAGATGAACGGGGTAGGCGGCCTGAAGACGCTTCAGCCCCTCGGGGGTCAAAGAGGCCACATTGCCCCGCCCGTCGCCTTCGTGGCGCCGCTTGGTCACCTGGCCCCGGGCCTGGAGCGTGTCCACGATCCGGGTGATCCGGCTTGCCGACAGGGCGCTGGCCGCGGCGAGATCCGTCATCCGCAGCTCCTGGTTCTCCGCTTCGGAGAGACTCATGAGGACGACGTACTCGGTGAGCGTCAGACCCGTGGCCCGCAGCAGATCGTCGTCCAGCGAGCGCGGGAGCGCGATGATGACGCGCATCAGGGCACGCCAGAATCGCTCTTCCTCGGCGGCCAGCGGATCAACGTCACTCATCCGTGCAGCTTACATGCTCAAGCAAGCAAGCTCAAGCGGTGATCGGATCCCGGGCCCCGCGCAGCCTGCGGCGCCGACAGGGCCGGCCGACGGCCGACCGCACCTGCGCCTGCGCCTGCGCCTGCGCGGCGAACGGGCTGGCGGTCGCGGGATCCAGTCGACCATGGCACGCCTGCGGGCACTGGCCCGACAAGCCTCAATTTACTTGCTCGACAAAGCATCACCACCCTAGAGATGCTTGCTTACGCAAGGAACAATCTGCCGGGGATCGCCGTGTGCGACGACGAGTGAGAGGCCAGAAGGGCATGAGTGTCCAGTTGCCGCCCGCCGGGACCTACCAGGTCGATCCGGCGCGATCGTCCATCACCTTCACCACCCGGCACCTGTTCGGCCTCGGCAGGGTGAACGGCACTTTCACGCTGGAGTCGGCGAGCATCTCCGTCGCCGAGCCGGTGCCCGGGTCGGCCGTGCACGCGGTCGTCGCGGCGGGCAGTTTCCACACCGGTGCGGCTCGCCGACGATCACGTGCGCTCGCCCGCGTTCCTGGACGCGGACCGGCACCCGGCCATCCGCTTCGAGTCGAGCGGGGCGGTCCGCGGCGACGACGGCATCTGGACGGTGGAGGGATCGCTCACGGTCCGTGGGCACCGGGCTCCCCTCCGGCTGACGATCGACTCACTGACCGTCAGGGACGGATCGCTGCGGCTCTCGGCCTCGGCGACCGTCGACCGGCACCGCCACGGCCTGACAGCCGCCCGCGGGATGGCGGCGCGCCGGCTGCGGCTCTCCCTGACCGCCACCGCTCACCCCACCACCAGTCCCACCGCCGGCCCCATCACGAACGCGACCACGCGCCCGGCCCTCAGCACGGCGACTCGCGCCGTCGCGCCGGCAGAAGAAGAAAGGGACCTTCTGATGTCTCCCAAGTCGCAGTGATCTACTACTCCTCCACCGGGACGGTCCACGAGCTGGCGGAGTCGGTGGCCGAGGGCGCCCGCAAGGAAGGCGCGGAGGTACGGCTTCTGCGCGTCGCCGAACTGGCCCCCAAGGAGGCCATCGCCACCAACGAGGCCTGGGCGGCGCACATGGTGGCCACCGAGGACATCCCCATGGCGACCCCGGACGACATCGAGTGGGCGGACGCCGTCATCTTCGGCTCCCCCACCCGGTTCGGCAACATCGCCAGCCAGCTCAAGCAGTTCATCGACACCCTCGGCGGCCTGTGGGCCCAGGGCAAGCTGGCCGACAAGATCTACAGCGGCTTCACCGCCACCGCCACCGCGCACGGCGGGCAGGAGTCCACGCTGCTGGCCCTGTACAACTCCGTCCACCACTTCGGCGGCATCATCGTCACGCCCGGGTACACCGACCCCGTGAAGTTCGCCGACGGCAACCCCTACGGCACCAGCCACGTCAACGGCCAGGGAGCGGTCCCCGTCGACGACACCGCCCGTGCCGCCGCCGTCTACCAGGGCAAGCGCGTGGCCGCCGTCACCGCGCAGTTCAAGAACGCCTGACAGGACGTTCCGGGCCGCGTCACGGCGCGCGGGCCGGGGCCGGGCTCGACCGCTCGGTCGGCGGGGGTCAGTGCTGGGCAAACTGAACGCGCGTCGGCTGCACGGCGTCCGGCCGCAGGGCGATCCCGTTGAGCACCAGCGGTTCTCCGTAGATGTCGGTGATCCTGATCGCGCCCCCGCACCCGCTGCCCTGGTCGGAGAGGAAGTAGTTGTAGTCGGGGGCGATCCGGTCTGTACCCCGCTGCCGGGTCGGGGCTGCGGCGGAGGGGGTGAAGTTCCCTGCGCGGGGCCGAACATCAGGTCAGCGGAGGGCTGAAGGGCCCCGCGGCCCTCTCGAAGACTTCGAGGGTGATCTCCGGGACGAAAACAGCATCGCTCTCCAGGCCCTCGGGAAGGTGTCCCCGCATGTCCTCACGGCACAAGAGCGTGCCGTCGGGAATGAGGATCCCCGCGCCGAGCCGGTCCGCCAGCTCGATGATGATCTTCCACACGTCGCCGGTCTGCGGGCGTTCGACGCCGATGCCGCCGCCAAAGACGAACACCTCGGCCTCGCTGCCGTCGGCGGCACGGATCCAGAACTCCGTATCGCCCTCGGCCGCCTTCTCGGGCGCGGCGTCGCAGGGCGAAAGGACCGCCCGGACCACGTCCATGTCCGGCTCGGCCGGCTCACCGTCCAAGAACCGGTAGAGGCTCAGGTTGTAGCTCATTGCGGCGGCCCCGGTCTGCACACGAGCCCGATTGCCCTGACGTCGTCGCCGAGGGGCCCGATGTCCCCGCTGCCCAAGAGGGGCCTCCTTCGCTGTCGTGTGCGGGGATCATCGCATCGGCGACTGACAGCAGGCGCCAGAACTCCCGAACCAGCCGGACCGCTTCGGCCTTGACCGGCACGGCCGTCGCGGCGAGCGCTTCGCGGCGCCCTGCGACGTCCGGGGAACGGGGAACGGGTGCCGGACGTCCTGGCGGCCCGACGGCATGAGCACTCTCGACAGCCGGGGTCCGGACCGCTCCCCGGTCCGGGGAGGAACGCGCCTCGCACTAGCGTGGCCGCATGCGTTTTGCTTTCAAGACGTCACCGCAGAGTACGACTTGGGACGCCATGCTCCAGGTGTGGCGGGCCGCCAACGACACATGGCGGCAACGCTCGACATCGTGTCCGGCGGCCGGCTGGAGCTCGGCCTCGGGACCGGCTGGAACCAGGAGGAGTCCAGTGCCTACGGCATCGAGCTGGGCACCCCGAAAGAGCGCAGCGACCGGTTCGAGGAGGCGTGCGAGGTCATCACCGGTCTGCTCAGCCGGGAGAGCACGACGTTCAAAGGCAGCTCCTACGAGCTGACCGGCGCCCGCTGCAACCCCAAGCCCGTGCAGCGGCCGTACCCGTCGCTGTGCATCGGCGGCAGCGGCGAGAAGCGCACCCTGCGCACCGCCGCCCGCTTCGCACAGCACTGGAACTTCGACAGCGGCACGGTCGGGCGGTTCATCCGCGCGCGACGTACTCCACCAGTACTGCGCCGACGTCCGCCGGGGCCCGGCGGAGATCCTGCTGTCGAGCCAGGTGCGGTTCAGCGGCGATCCGGCCGCGACGGCGGCCAGCGCCGCCGAGCTCGGCGAGGCCGGTGCGGAGCTTGCCATCGTCTATCTGCCGCCGCCCTGCACCGCCGCCGTGCTGGAACCGCTGGCAACAGCGCTGGGCCGGCCGGCCTGAGCCCAGGACCGGCGCCCTCCGCAGCCCTGCGCCGACCTGGATGACGGGAGCTGTACCAGTCACGGCTGCAGCGCTGTCACAAAACCAACCACTATCCGGTCATTAGGGGAGAAAAGGGGCACATCGCTGGAGCCCCGCACCGCCGGCTTTCCCAGACTCCCGAGGACAGCACTTGACGACTACGACCAGCCTCGACGCAGTGACACTCGGTAAGCAGTTGAACGCGTCCGACATATCCGACACGGCCATCGCGCTGCTCGACGAGCAGGGGATGGTCGCCGCATGGACACACACCGCCGAGCGGCTCGTCGGATTCTGTGCCGGGGACGTCGTGGGCCGGTCCGCCGCACTCGTGCTGCCGTCTTTCAAGGAAGCGACGACGACATCAGCGTTTGTCGAGCGGTGCCGTGCCGAGAACGGGTGGTCAGGGGCGACGGCAGTGCGCCACGGGGACGGCCGCGTACTCGACGCCAGCGTACGGCTCACGATGCTGCACGGTCAGGACGGGACAGCGCGATGGCTCGCGTCCGTGACCGACGCCGTCCCGCAGTCCGGGGACGCGATCGACAGATCGGTGCGGGGACCGCTTCTCGCCCGCGCGCCGATCGGTGTCGGCATTCGCGACCGGCAACTGCGGTCCACCTACGTGAACGACGTTGCCGAGAACCACGACGGCCTTTCCCGTGACCGACGTCTCGGACGTCGATTCACCGAGGTACTGCCCGGTGTCAATGCCGAAACCATCGAGGCGGTGATGCGGCAGGTTCTCCAGAACGGTGCGACCAAGATCCACGAGTACCGGACGTGGCTGCCGACGAGTCAGGGCCCGGAGCACCAGTTCGCGGTTTCGTTCCAGTGCCTCCAGGGCGCCGACGGCCGAGCGCTGGGGGTGTGCATCATCGGCGCTGACGTCACCGCGAGCCGGCGGACGCGTGAGCGCCTCGCCGTCCTCAGCCAGGCCAGTACGCGTCTGGGCAGCACCCTGGATGTGACGCAGGCCAGCCAGGAACTGGCCGACCTGGCCGTGCCGTTGCTCGCCGACCACGTCGCCGTGGACCTGGAGCAGTCGATCTCGTTCGGGGAGGGGCCCCCGGTCCGCATCGGCGCGACGGGCAAGCATCTCCCCGGTCTCCGGCGTGCCGGTCTGGCCTCGATCCACCAGGGGGTCCCGGAATCCCCCTGGGCGTGCGGCGAGCCGGTGTTCGTGCCGCCGGTCTCACCCTTCACCGACGTCCTGCGTGCCGGGAAGTCCTTCCTGGAGCCGGTCCTGGACACCGCCTCGGGCGCATGGATCGACGAGATGCCGGAACTGGCGCGCAGCGTCCGTGAGCACGGCGCGCACTCGATCATGATCGTACCCATCCGTGTACGGCGCTCCCTGCTGGGCGTGGCGCTGTTCGTCCGCACGAAGGATCCCGTGCCGTTCCATGAGGTCGATCTCCTCCTGGCCGAAGAACTCGTCGGCCGCGCCGCGCAGTCGTTGCACAACGCCCGTCAGTACGCCCGCAAACACACCGCCGCCCTCACGCTGCAACGCCATCTGCTGCCCCGCCGGTTGACAGGCGGCACAGCGGTCGAGGCGGCGTCGCGCTACCTGCCCGCGGACCTGGACCACGGTGTCGGCGGCGACTGGTTCGACGTGATCCCGCTGTCCGGCGCACGGGTGGCGCTCGTCGTCGGCGACGTGATCGGACACGGCCTCCACGCCGCCGCGACCATGGGCAGGCTCCGCACCGCCGTCCACACCCTCGCCGCCATGGAGCTGCCTCCCGACGAACTGCTGGCCCAGCTCGACGACACGGTCCAACGGCTGGGCGAGGAAGACGCCGACACCCCGGACCAGCCCCCCGCGGTGGTGGGCGCCACCTGCCTGTACGCCGTCTACGACCCGGCCACCCGCCGGTGCACCATGGCGAGCGCCGGGCATCCCCCGCCCGCGATCATCGACCCGCAGGGGCAGGTCACGTACCTCGGCCTTCCCCCCGGAGCCCCCCTGGGTGTCGGCCTGGGGGACCCTCCCGAATCCGTGGAACTGGAACTGGCCGAGGGAAGCATCCTCGCCCTGTACACCGACGGCCTGATCGAGACCCGCGACCACGACATCGAAGAGGGAATGCGCCGGCTGGGCAGCGTCCTCGCACAACCGGGCCGGTCTCTTGAAGACCTCTGCGACATCGCAACGCAGTCCCTTCCGGACCAGGCACCGTGCGACGACGTCACACTCCTGCTCGTCCGCACCCGCTCCCTCGGCCCGGCCCGGGTCGCCTCCTGGACACTGCCCGGTGACCGGTCCGCCGTCAGCAGCGCCCGCACCCTGGCCGCACGACAGCTGACGGAATGGGGCCTGCAAGGTCTTCAGGACGCCACGAAACTGATCGTCAGCGAACTCGTCACCAACGCCATCCGCCACGGCACCGGACAGATCGAGCTACGGCTCGTCCGGCACCAAGTCCTGACCTGCGAAGTGTCCGACACCGGTCCCTGCACCCCGCGTCCGCGTCGCGCACGCACCATGGACGAGAACGGCCGCGGCCTCTTCCTCGTCACCAACCTGTCCCGCAGGTGGGGCTCCCGCCCGATACCGGGCGGCAAGGTCGTCTGGGCCGAACAGAACCTCCCCCACACATCCGGCCTCCGATCGGCCGCCTGAGGCGAACCCACCCGCCCCCCACACACGATCGATGCGCAGATCAGCGCAGCGAAGGAGTGAACCCGTGATCCGCAGACGAGTACTCGTCACGGGCGCGTCCAAAGGCATCGGCCGCGCCCTCGCCGAGCAGCTGGCAGGAGAAGGCCACACCCTCGTGGGCATCGCCCGCAGCGCACCGCAGTCCTTTCCCGGCGAGTTCCACGAAGCCGACCTTGCCGACCGTGCGGCCACCGATCAGGTCCTGGGCGAAGTGATGGGCGCGGGGCCGGTCGACGCCGTGGTCAACAATGTGGGGATGGTGCGGCCCGCGCCCGTCGGGGAGGTCGCTCTGTCCGACCTCGACGCGGTTCTCGACATGAACGTGCGCACCGCGGTCCAGATCGTCCAGGCCGTCCTGCCCGGCATGCTGGAGCGGTCCTGGGGCCGCGTGGTGAACGTCACCAGCCTGGTCACCCTGGGGCTGCCCGATCGAACGTCCTACGGTGCGGCCAAGGCCGCCCTGGAGTTCTTGACGCGAGGCTGGGCCGGAGAGCTTGCCGCACACGGGATCACCGTCAACGCGGTCGCCCCGGGCCCCACCGAGACCGAGTTGTTCCGGGAGAACAACCCGCCCGGGTCGGCCTCAGCCGCCCGCTACCTGGCGACCGTTCCCATGGGAAGGTTCGGGCGCCCGGACGAGCTCGCAGCCGCCATCGCCTTCCTGCTCTCCGAGAAGGCGGGTTTCATCACCGGCCAGATCCTGCGCGTCGACGGCGGTGCGAGCATCGGCCGCAACAGCGTCTGAAAACGGCACAGCGGTGCGGGGTACGCGGCTCTCACCGCGCACCCCGCACCGCCCGGACGACGTTCTTCAGCCCGGTCCTAGCGGCTGCTATTCATTATTGTTGTTGCCGTTGTTTCCAGCGATTTTGATGAACTTGACATTCTTGGTCGTCGTGACGACCTTCTTGATCACGACACCCTTGGAATTCTTGGTTATTTTGGTCGTCTTGGTGATCTTGGTGATCTTGAGGCCGTTGGTGGTCAGTTCCTTCTTGACCGTCGTCTTGGTGATGGTGGTCGTACTGTTCTTGACCAGCCCCGTGATCTCGGCGGCCTGGTGGCCCTGGTGGCTTGCCGTGACCGCGGCCACGGGCCCGGTGTGCGGCGTCGCCGGGGCGGCGAAAGCGCTGGAGGGTACCAGCGCGCCTCCCGCCGCCAGGGCGGTCGAGGCGGCAAGCATCACAAGGCGCTGAGTACGGGAAGTGCGGGTCATGGGAATTCTCCTCCGTGAGAAATAATCAGGGTTTCCGAACAGTCCTGGAAATTCGCGGCCATTCGGTGAGGGCCAGCTGCTGTTGAACGGGCCCGCATCTCCATTAGGCACCGGCGGACGAAAGGAGTCATGCCCCTGGAATGCGTGGCAGGAGAACTCGGGACTTGACGGACGACGGCAGCTCTGCTGCGGACGCGCGGCACATCAAGCGGCACATCAAGGGGCCCGGAGCCGGGGCGGGACGGGTGCGGGTTAGCCTGGCAGATCCGGGCTGGATCATCACCGGCACCTGACCGCCCGATGCCGGCGGAGCACCCCGCCGCTGTCCGCCCGGGACGGACGAGAACGGAGCAGCCTGCGTGAGCGACGCCCAAGCCAGCACCCAGGAAAAAGCCGCGGCACCGGCGGCCGCGGCCGATCTGCCCGAGCGGATACGCCGGCACCGGCGCCACACGCTGGAGCTGCTCACCGTCTGCGCCCTCGGCCTTGTCCCCTGGACGGTCCTGCTGGCGATGACGCTGCCGTCCGTGTACGAGGTCCGCCAGTGGCGCGTGACATGGGTCGGGTTCGACGCCCTGCTCATGGTCGCGATGGCGGCCACGGCGCTGCTCGGGTGGCTGCGGCACCGCGCTGTGATCGTGTCGGCGACCACGACGGCGGTGCTGTTGATCTGCGACGCGTGGTTCGACGTGTCGCTCGCTTTCGGCACCTCGGGGGTGTGGCTGTCGGCGGTGCTCGCGGCGTGTGTCGAACTGCCGCTGGCCTTCTACCTCATCCGCCGGGTGATGGGGATGCTCTCGCTGGCGCAGTGGCCCACCGCCAAGGCCGCCGCCGACAACAGCACCCAGCCGGCCCGCCCGGACGCCTGAACCCGCCCTGCCTTCCCGCGGCGGAGACGACCGGCGACGGTTCCTGGCTGCGCTCACCGGGCGCACCCCAGACGCTGCCGACGGAGCCGGCCCCTGGGAACGCAGCGCTTCCCGCCCGCCGGACGCCCAAGCGCGGCGCCACTGGTCGACCGACTTCTCGCCCACCCGCAACTCCCGGGCGACGCACGGGACTTTTACGTCCTCCTCGAAGAGGTCAGCGGCCCGCATACACACCTCTTCGCGGCGCTTGCGCTGCCCGGCGGTCAGGCCGCCCTCCTCCGGATACCGCATACTTCCGGGCTGCCAGCCAAGACGGACCCTGCCACCAGGCCCGACAAAGACCCAGCCGCTATAACGCCAAGGTCAGTAACAGCGCTGCGAGAATGAGCGAGGAGACTTCATGCCAGACACCAGCAGGTTCGCCCCGGGTCTACGAGCACGGCTGGCGGGAGCGGTCCGGCAACACCCCATCCTCTCGATCGCCCTCGCACTCAAACTGACAACAGCCGTGGCGCTGGGCGCTGTGTGGCAAACCAAGATCCGCCACTCCGGAGACCTCAACGACTACCGCGACCTTCTCGTGGACGACCCCGGCGGACCAAGTGGAGCCACGGTCAAGGTGACCTCATTCGGCACCACCATGATGCTCGTCGACGACGGCACCACCCAGATCCTCATCGACGCTTTCATCACCCCGGCCGGCCTTCTCGATGCCGCGCTCGGCCGACCGGTCTCCACCGACCCCGACGCAGTGGACACCGCACTCGACAAGGTGGGCGCGGACCGCGTACGCGCCATCTTCATCTCTCACTCCCACCACGACCACGCGCTGGACGTCGCCTACATCGCCAACCGCACAGAAGCCACCGTCTACGGCTCACCGTCCACGTTGAACATCGCCAGGGGCGGCAACGTCCCCGAGGACCGCTTGGCACTTCTGGACCCGGAGAAATCCGTCACGGTGGGCAGCTTCACGGTGCGCACCATCGCCTCCAAACACTCCCCCAACCCGATGGGCGGTGAGGGCGCGACCATTGACAAGCCCCTCCTGCAGCCCGCGCCCATCAGCGCATACAAGGAGGGCGGCACCTACGACTTCCTCGTGGCGGCACCAGAGACGAGCATGCTGTTCAAAGGTTCAGCCAACTGGATCCCCGGCGCGCTCGCCGGAGTTCACGCTGACGCCCTGTTCCTCGGCATCGGCGGTCTCGGACGCGCCGAACAAAGTTTCAGCAAGAACTTCCTCGACGCGACCATCGGCACCGTTCAGCCTGCCATGGTCATCCCCACCCACTGGAACGACTTCTTCTGCCCGGTTCACGAGGGCCTTTTGCTGCAACGCAAACTAGTCGACAACACTCCCGCCGCGTTCGACACCGTGCTCGCCCGCACCAAAGCCGACGGCGTCGACATAGCCCTGCTAGAAGCATTCGCCAGCATCACGATCCACTGATCGATTCTCATGACGGAGGTCTGAATGAGGTCAGTGCAGTGGGTTGTACTGCGCCGACGGCGGCCGAGCCGAGCAGTAGCTCGGTCAGGCTATGCGGCTGTGCCTGTTCACTGGTCGGAGCCGCTGCTGCGATCCGGTCCAGCCGGAAACCCCGGCCCGCCCGGCGTGTACGGCACCAGGCGATGAGGTACCAGCGGCCGTCGGCGGTGAGCAATCCGGCCGGTTCCACGACGCGGTCGCTTTCGTGTCCGGCCGCGTCGGTATAGGACAGCCGCAACACCAGGTTGTTGGCGAGGGCCTGCTCCACCGCGGTACGGACCGCGCAGTCGCTGCGCGTCGGCAGGGTAACGATCCGTGCGGCGAGTTCCTGCGCCGCCGCCGAGGCGGGGCCGGTCATCGAGGCCGCAATCTTCTGGGCCGCCGTGCGGGCCGCACCGACGTAGGGGGTGGAGGCGTCAACCGCGGCGAGCGCAGTAATCAGTGCCGCGGCTTCGTCGGCGGTGAGGCGGACCGGGGGCAGGGTCATCTCCGGGTCGATCGACCAACCGCCGCCTCGCCCCGGTATGGAGCGCACCGGGACACCGGTCTCCAACAGGGATTGCAGGTCACGCTGCACCGTGCGTGTGCTGATCTCGAACCGCGTGGCGAGCACCGCGACCGTCAGCGGCCGCGGCGCCACCGCGCGCAAGTCCTCCACCAGCGCGTACAGCCGGGCAGTTCGGTTCATGCCGCCGACGCTACCGTCACGCAGCGGCCAGGAAATCCCGCTCGCGCCGCAGTTCCCGCTCGGTGATGGTCAGGGGGAACAGAGTGAAGCCGTGCATCGCGCCGGCGACGACGCCGAGCTGCACAGGCGCGCCCGCCGCCTGCCACCGTTGGGCCAGGAACAGCGAGTCGTCCAGCAGCGGATCCTCGGTGCCGACGACGATCCGGGCAGGCGGCAACCTGGTCAGGTTCGCGAACAGGGGCGACACCTCGGGAGCGCGGCGCTGCTCCTGCCCCATCCCTGGCGTGAACAGCTCATAGCTGCCCCGGATCGCGTCGGTGTTGCTCAGCAGTTGTCGGGAGCCAAACGACCGCTGGCTTGGTGTCATCGACAGGTCATAGGGGCCGAAGAGCAGGTGGGCCGCCCGAAACGCGCCGGTGATGCCGTACCGGTCACGAAGGCGCAGCAGCGTCACGACGCTGAGATGGGCACCGGCCGATTCACCGCCGATCAGCAGCCGTTCGGTACCGAACTCGGCCGCGGCGTGTTTCGCCAGCCATCGGGCAGCCGCTTCGCAGTCGTCGGGCCCGGCGGGGAACGGGTGTTCCGGCGCGAGGCGGTACTCCACGCTCACCACGGCCAGCCGCGCCTGCTCGGCGAGCCGCCAGAGCCGCTCGTCCTGTCCGTCCGCGGACCCGAACGCCCAGCCGCCTCCGTGGATGTGCAGGTACACGCCGTCGGCATGGTCCGGCACGAAGACCCGTACCTTCACTCCGCCCTCAACAACGCGGTCCCGCCCGTGCGGCAGTCTTACCGGTGGCGTGTCACCGCCGAGCCGGTTGCGCCGCAGGAGCGCCAGCACGGCTGGGCTCGGCACCTGCCCTCGAGCCGGACGGCTCACGGCGGCAGCCTCAAAGTGCTCGTTGAACGCCAGGGTCTCGGGGAGACAGTCCTCATCTGTGATCGTCATGCCGCCGACAGTCGCAGCCGCCCGCGACAACACCCTGTCACCCTTTCTTTGTGAACCACGTCACAACCTTGCCGCGCTCCTGGTGTGATCGGGCGCGAACACCGGGTCGTACGTTCAGGCGGCGAGTGGTCGTCCGCCCCAGCGGATGCATTCCTCGCCGCGGACGCGGGCGCTCTCGCATCGCTGGGCGGCCGGGACGTCGGGGTGCCGAGCATTCCGGCTGCGCCGGCGCAGGTAGCGGTGCAACTCCCGCGTCTGGGGGACAGCGACGGGCATCCCTCAGGCACTTCGAGGTGGTCGGCGCGGCGCCCTCGGTCCTGTCCCCTGGACGGTCCTGCTGGCGATGACGCTGCCGTCCGTGTACGTCACGAACCGTCCGGCCGCATACCGAGAGCGCACCCGCCCCCAACACGCCCGCCCCTCTACCGGTACTTTCGCCACCGGTTCGGGTCCTCTTCCAGGGCCGCCCGGTCCCAGCCGCCGTGCTCCGCGGCCGCCTCGTAGGTCGTGTGCAGGAAACCGGCCAGTGCCCGGTCCGGGTCGGCCGCGGTGCGCACCGCCTCGTACGGCAGAAGGAACTGGCTGAAGTCAGAGCTGTAGAACGCGTCGGCCGGGGTGACCGGGTGGCCGGCGAAGCCACCCGGCTCGGGATAGGCGTACGAGTAGAAGGCTCCCTCTTCACCGCCGCCGGGCCAGAAACCACAGCTGCTCAACTCGCGGGAGTAGCCCTCCACCATCACCCAGTCACCGCAGTTCGGGGCGCTGCCGGGATACGGCGGCGCCACCCGTCCGGAGAACCTCGTGCAGGCCATGTCCATGCCGCCCCAGAAGAAGTGCACCGGGCTCACCTTGCCGACGAAGTACGAGCGGAACTCCCCCAGCGCCCGGTTGGCCTGCAGCAACTGCCGCCAGAAGAGCTGCGCGGCCCTCGGGTCGTAGGAAGTGTGCCGCTGGTCCTCGTCGAAGGGGATCGCCGGCTCCACCTCGTTGGGAGACGCCTGGATCTTCGTCTCGATTCCCAGCTCACTCAGGGCCCGCATCGTCTCGCGGTAGAAGTCGGCCACCGGCCTCGGCTCCAGGGCCACGCTGCGGTGGGCGCCGTCGCTGCCACGGATACGCAGCTGATGGTCGAGGAAGTCGAACTCGATGTCGAAGACCCCTGAGCGGTAGGGGATCGCCGACGTGGTGAGGCCGCACGGGCTGACATAGAAGGTGACCTGCCACCAGTGATTGACCAGGGGCGCGTGGGCCAGCCGGATCTTGCCGACGATCTGGGCCCACATGTGCAGTGTGTCCCGGGTCTCGGTCCAGTCGGCGACGCGCAGCCGCGGCCACGTCGCCTGCGACGCCCCATCGGAGATCACGGCCACAGCACACTCCTCCCGGGACAACCGGCCGACACCGACCACGCTGCCCTCAGCCGAGGAATCAGGCAACCCGGCAGGCCCCCGGCGCGCCTCACCGGCCACCGGACCGGGACGCTTGCATGCTCCACGAGCAGCCGTGCGCCCGCATCGCAAGCAGTGATCCAGCGGCTCAGTCCCACCCGCGGCGAGGCCCTCCGGGGCCGACCGAAAGGAGCCTTCCCCATGAATGTCGACCAGTCGGTACTGGTTCTCGGAGCGACCGGAGGACAGGGCGGCGCCGTCGTCAGCGCGTTGCTGTCCCGCGGCGCCGCCGTCCGTGGCCTGGTCCGCAACCCTCGATCCACTGCGGCCCGCGCCCTGGCCGCCCGCGGCGTCGAGGTGGTGGGCGGGGATCTCATGGACCGCGAGTCCCTGGCCTCAGCCATGCGGGGCGTAGCCGGTGTGTTCGCGATGACCACGCCCTTCGAGTCAGGACCGGCCGCCGAGATCGCACAGGGCCGGACCATTCTCGCCGCCGCCCGTCATGCTCGTGTGCCACACCTGGTCTTCAGTTCCGTGGCAGGTGCCGACCAGGACACGGGCGTACCGCACTTCGAGACCAAGGCCGTCATCGAGCGGGAACTGGCCGCAGGCGAGGTGCCCTACACGATCCTGGGGCCCACCTACTTCTTCGACAACGCCCTCGGCGGCGAGGACCGGATCCGCCAGGGGGTGCTCGATCTGCCCCTGCCACCGGACCGTCCGCTGCAGCAACTGGCACGCCCCGATCTGGGCGAGTTCGCTGCCGCCGTCTTCGCCGCGCCCGACGCGTTCGCCGGGCAGCGCATCGAGCTGGCCGGCGACGCCCCCACGCCCGATGACATGGCAGCCGCGTTGAGCACGGCAGTCGGTGCGACCGTCCGCCACCACGAAGTACAGCTCGACGAGATCGGCAACGACGACATGCGGGCGATGTGGACGTTCCTGCGTGGCCCCGGCTACCGCGTCGACCTGCCGGCGCTGCACGCCGCCCCTCCCCGTCTGCGCTGGACGTCGTTCGCCGACTGGGCCGAAAACACCTTCTCAACGACACCATGACAACGGCCCTGCCGGTCCGCTGAAAGGCGGCGCCACCGTGTGCCGAGCTGGCGGCGTCGAGCCCTCAGCGCCTCGAACGCCCCGGCCCGGGGTGATCCACGCTCTGCCCGAGGCATGCGGCCGAGTGTGCCCGGGAAGTCCGCCGTGTTGGAGGTGCGCGGTTCCGGGCGCGCACAGCGGGCCTCCCGGCCACACCGTTCTCCTGCCCCGCTCCCCGCCACCCGCGCACCGGCGCCGGCATTTTTACACAAGAGTCACATGCGGGCGGGGCGGCCCCGGACGTTGACGTCCGGGGCCGCCCCGCACCAGGGGGTGGAATTGCTGTTCGCTACCAGCGGTACCAACGGCCACGGCCGCCGCCGGTTCCGGCGGAACGCATGACGAAACCGAGCAGCCACACGGCCAGCACGATCACGGCCACGATCCACAGAGCCTTCAGCGCGAAACCGGCACCGAAGAGAACCAGCGCAAGCAGAAGAACGAGAAGCAGGGGAACCATAGTTATCAACCTCCGATGCAGCGAGTTCCCCGGCAACACACCGCCATGCACCCGAAATTTATGGGTTTCTTATCCTTCGGTGCGGGAATGCGGTACCGCTCCTGGCACTTCACCCGTCCGGCAGGCAGGCCTGTGGACCTGCGGGTCAGGCTGCGAAGCCGATGGTGTTGACGCCTCCCCCGGCTAAAGCAGGGGGATTCCTAGCTCACGTCGCCTGCCCCCCGGCGGGGGTGCAGGTCTTGCACGATCAGCACTAGCCGGGTTGCAGACCAGCCCGGACCAGCATCACGCGGGCGGAGTTCTTGTCCCGAGGGCTCACGACTCCGCACGCGGTGCAGGTATACGTCCTTTCGGAAAGAGGCAGTGCGTGCTTGGTTCTCGCTCCGCACTGCGCACAGTCCATCGTGGTGCGCGCGGGGTGTACCAGATGCACGGTCCGGCCGTGCTTGCGGGCCATCTCGACCAACGCGGCCTTCGTCGCTCCGATCGCGGCGTCAGCGGCCTTGCGGGCCATGGTCGACTTCGCGAGGAACTTGGGGCGGAAGTCCTCGACCGCCACAGCGTCATGGTCGCGGACGACCTTCTTGGCCCACTTGCGGGCAGCGTCCTGACGCTGCCGTGCCACCTTCTTGTGCAGCTTCGCGGCCTGGGCCTGCGCGGTGCGGTAGCCCTTCGAGGCAGCCCTGCCCTCCGGGGGACGACGGCGGGACATCATCCGCTGGTAGCGGGCGAGGCGCTGGGCGGCGTTCTTCCCGTGCTGGGGGTGGGGAAGGTCGTGCTCGTCGCTGGTGGTGGTCGCGGTCTCCTTGACACCCCAGTCGATACCGATCACTGCGCCGGTCTCCGGCAGGGCCCCGGTCACGGCCGGGACGACAAAGGACGCGTACCACGCTCCGGTGCCCTCGCGGTACACGCGGACGCTGGACGGAGGTTCGGGCAGGTCCCGCGACCACACCACCGTCACCGCGATGCCCCCGGCCAGGTGCAGACGACCGTTTTTGAGACGGAAGCCACGCCGGGTGTAATTCAGGCTGGGGGCGTCCTGGTGCTTTTTCTTGTACCGGGGCATACCGGCCCGCTGCCGCATCGGCAACCGGGCCTTGATGTCCTTGAGTGCTTTGGCCCGGGACTTCGCGAAGTCGCGTATCAACTGCTGCTGAGGAACCGAGGAGCCTTCACGCAGCCACAACATTGCGGTGCGGGCCTGCGTCAGCATCTTGTCCAGCCGTGCCGGACCGCACTTCTCCCCGTCCCGGTGGGCTTTCTTCGACCAGGCGGAGCATTCGTTCCACAACCACCTACAGCGCGACCACTCCGCCTCCAGAGCCGTGCGGGCGCCAGAAGAGACACGCAGGCGATAGGTGGAGCGGGCGTGCCCGTCACCTTCCGATTCCTGCGTAATCGCCGTCATGACGTCAACCTATCCGGGACGACTGACAGTTGAGAGCTCCCGACCGGTGAGGACAGCCTCACCGCCGTTGCGGGTGGGCACCGAATCGCCCTGCCGGCGATTCGGCCACCTCTGCCCTGCCCCGCAGGAGCCCGATTCCTCCCCGCCCTAAAAGACGGAGCACCCTCGGAGCAACTCGGTGAGCCGAGGACAATCGTCGCCATGAGTGACGGTACGGGTGATGCCGAGAGCCGCCTGGCGCGGATCGAGCGGCTGCTGGAGAGCGGTGAGCGTGAGGTGGTGCCCGCGTGGCGGCGGGCGACGCGGGGTGAGCCGCGCTGGGCGGTGACCGCGGTGATCCTGGTGGCGGTCGCTCTGCAGTGGATGCTGCCGCACCGGCTCGCCTTCCATCCGTACTGGGCTTTGCCGGCCCTGGAGTTGGTGCTGCTGGCCGGTCTGATCGCGGCCAATCCCCGGCGGGTCGAACCCCGCACCCGGTGGCTGCGGTGGTGGGGGCTGGCTCTGACCGGTGTGATCAGTCTGGCCAACGGCTGGTCGGCGGTCCGGCTGGTGGCGGGTCTGGTCAACGGCACCGCGGCGACGGAGGCCGGGCCGCTGCTGCTGAGCGGCGGCGGTATCTGGCTGACGAACGTCATCGTGTTCGCCCTGTGGTACTGGGAGTGGGACCGCGGCGGGCCGATGGCGCGGGTCCGCGGCCAGAGTCAGTACGCCGACTTCCTCTTCGTACAGATGCAGAGCCCGCAGACCGCGCCGCCGGACTGGGAGCCGGCGTTTCTGGACTACCTGTATCTGTCGTTCACCAACTCCACCGCCTTCAGCCCGACCGATGTGATGCCGCTGTCGCGGTGGGCCAAGATGCTGATGATGCTGCAGTCCTCGGTCTCCTTGGTGACGGTGGTGCTGGTGGTCGCCCGGGCCGTCAACATTCTCAAATGACCAGGCCGCGTGGCCGCGTGCGGGCGGGTGATGGCGGGTGTGTGTGCCGTGCGGGGGCAGGCGCGCCGTGGTTCGGGTCGATCCGGGCACGCCACGGGTGACCGCTTTAGGCGGATAAGCGGAACAGCCGCCGATTCAGCGTCGGCAACACCGGCCTGGAGCGGTCCCCCGTCACGATCACGTTCGTCCGCATCGGCCAGGGCCTGCCGTCACCTTCCCGCCGTGCGCCCGCACAGGGCGGACGGGGACCGCCCTGTGGCCGCTGACATGAGCTGCCGGCGGACGAGCCGGTCCGCGCCACGCACCGGGGTCAGTTCATCTGTCGGCGGGCCTGCTTCACCTCGCGGTCGACGGCCCAGGCGTCGGCGACCGGCCCGAGGTGGCCGAGCTTGTCGGGATTGATCACCGTGCGGATGGTCTGGATCTGCCCGTCGAGCACGTCGAGGGCCAGGGTGTGGAGCACCTTGCCGTCCCGGTCCCGGAAGATCGCGCCGGGCTGGCCGTTGACCTCGTGCGGCTCGAACGTCACGTCGATCCGGCTCATCAAGGGGAAGACCGTGCCCAGCACCCGGGCCACGTTCTGCGCGCCCATGACGGCCTTGGCCAGCTGCGGGGCCTTGCCGCCACCGTCCCCGACCAGTTGTACGTCGGCGGCCAGCAGATCCCGCAGCCCGTCCACATCGCCGCTCTTCAGCGCGTCGAAGAACCGCGTCGCCAGCTCGTGCCGCTCCTGCCGGTCCGCTTCGAACCGCGGCCGCCCGGCCTCCATGTGTCGCCGCGCCCGCACCAGCAGCTGCCGGCACGCCACCGCCGAACGCCCCACCGCCGCGGCGACCTCGTCGAACTCGAAGGCGAAGACCTCCCGCAGCACGAACACCGCCCGCTCCAGCGGGCTGAGCCGCTCCAGCAGCAACAGCGCCGCCATCGACACCGAGTCGGCCAGCTCCACCGCCCGTGCCGGATCCTGGTACGGATCGCTCAGCAGCGGCTCGGGAAACCACGGGCCCACGTACTCCTCCCGCCGCACCCGTGCGGAACGCAGCACATCGATGGAGATCCGTGTCACCGCGGCCGACAGGAAAGCCTTGGTCGACGTGGGCCGGGTCGACGAGCCGTCAAAACGCAGCCATGTCTCCTGCACCGCGTCCTCGGCCTCGCCCACGCTGCCCAGAATCCGGTAGGCGATCGAAAACAGCAGCGGCCGCAGCTCCTCGAACTCCTCGACCTTGCTCACGCCGAGCCCCCTTCCCTCGAACGCCCGCCCCCGACATCTCCCCTCCACCTCTCAATGGAACTGCCCCGCCTCGTAGTTGCCGGCCGGCTGCCGGGTGATGATGTTCAGCCGGTTCACCGCGTTCATGAAGGAGACCAGGACCACCAGGGCGGTGAGCTGGTCCTCGTCATAGTGCTTGGCAGCATGCGCCCACACCTCGTCGCCGACCCCACGGGCCGCGTCCGCGATGCGGGTCCCCTCCTCCGCCAGCTCCAGCGCGGCACGCTCGGCCTCGGTGAAGACCGTGGCCTCACGCCACACCGCGACCAGGTTGAGGCGCACCGAGGTCTCGCCGGCAGCGGCGGCCTCCTTGGTGTGCATGTCGATGCAGGCGGCGCATCCGTTGATCTGGCTCACGCGCAGTGCCACCAGCTCCTGCGTCGCGGCCGGCAGCGGCGAGTCCTTGAGCGCCTTGCCTGCCGACATGAAGTATTTGAGGGCCTTTCCGGCGGTCGGGTCGGCGAAGTAGTTCAGTCGCGCGTCCATGCTGTGCTCCTCTGGGGCCGTCCGTGGCTACATCCCCTGAGACGAGGTAGCCCGGCCTCCTGTGACGCGGCGCGATGTGACCCGCGTCTCCTCTCCGCCGGCCGCCCGTCAACCGCCGGAACGCTCGCCATCCGCAGGGGTTCCGGGTGGGGGCGCCCGGTCTTTCAGGGCCGGGGTGAATGCCCGCTCCCGCGTATCGGGGCAGAGGCAGTCGCTACGCCCCCTGGGCGGAGGGGCGTTCATCATCCGCGACAGCGCGGCGTACGAGCGATACAAGCCATGAGTTCAGGGAGCGGTCGTCAGCGTCGGCGGCGGCCTTGGCCTGCTCGTGCAGATCGTCAGGGAGTCTCAGGTTCACATGCTTCATGGGACCATTATTGAGCTAAAATGGTCCCATGTCACGTTTCCGTATGTACCCGACGCCGCAGCAGGAGCAGCAGATGCTCCTGCACTGCGCGCATGCCCGGTACGTGTGGAACCTCGCCGTCGAACAGCACTCGCACTGGTACCGGGGCCGCAAGGCCGCGCCGGGCTTCGCCGGGCAGTGCAGGCAACTCACCGAAGCCCGGCGCGACAACGAGTGGCTCGGCAGCGGGAACGCGGACGTTCAGCAGCAAGCGCTGAAAGACTTCGCCCAGGCCAAGAACGCCAGGTTCACCTCCGGGTTCGGTGAGCCGACCTGGCGTAAGAAGTACCGGCACGAGGGATTCCGCGTCATCGGCACCGACCGGGTCCCGGAGTTCGCCACTGACGGTGGCCCGAAGCTGAGCGCGAAGACCGGCAGGCAGGTCATGGGCCGGTCCGTGGTGGTGCACAAGCTCAACCGCCGGTGGGCTCAGGTCAAGGTGCCCGGCTGCGGCTGGGTCCGCTTCCGGCTCACCCGGTCCGAACTGCCCGCGGCGAAGACTTTCCGTGTCACCTTGCGCAACGGCCAGTGGCACGTGGCGTTCGCGGTCATCCCCGCACCGGCCGAGGCACCCGGTACGGACGAGGTCATCGGTATCGACCGGGGCGTGAAGATCACGGCCGCCCTTTCGGACGGGCGGAAGCTGAACTGCCCGCAGCTCACCGTGAAGGAGCGCGCTCAGGTCCGCAAACACCCGCGACGTGCCGCACGCGCCCCGAAGGGAAGCGAGCAGAAGACCGCCGAGTACGCCAAGGTGGCCAGGCTCAAAGCCCGTGAAGCCGGCCGGCGCAAGGACTGGTGCGAGAAGACCAGCACGATGCTGGCCCGCACCTACGGCCTGGTGCGGTTCGAGAAGCTGAACATCAAGAACATGACCCGCTCGGCCAGGGGAACCGCCGGGCAGCCCGGCAGGCAGGTCAAGCAGAAAGCCGGACTGAACCGGGCGATCCTCGCGCAGGGCTGGGGCCTGCTGCGGCAGCGCACCGAACACAAGGCCCCCCGGCCGGGTCGAAGACGTCCCCGCCCCCTACACCTCCCTGCGTTGCTCCGCCTGCGGATGGATCGACAAGAACTCGCGCAAGAGCCAAGCCGAGTTCGTCTGCTCCTTCTGCGGCTTCACCTGCAACGCAGATACCAACGCAGCAACCAACGTCGCGGCAGGACAGGGCGGGATTCCCCGCCCCCGGCGATCAGCCGGTGCCGGAGGGATGACAACGGCCACCAGCCGTTCGAGCATCCGTGAACCTCAACCCACCCGGGTTGGAATCCCCCTCTTTTAATAATAAGAGGGGGAGGATGTCAACACGACCTTGATGTTGCGGGCGGTCCGGTGTTCCCGGGCACGACGGCGACCGGCAGGACGAAGGCGCCGTTCTCGGCCTTCGCGCCCTCGTCGGCGTTGTACATGACGAACGTCCCGGGGGCCTCGAACCGCAGCCCGGTCTCACCGGACCCGGCGGCGACGGCGAACCCGGCGGGTGTGGCGGCCGTGAGGAGAAGTGCGGCGAGGAGTGCGACGAGGGCTCCCCGCCACCTGCCCTTTTGTGGGCGCGCGGTCCGTATCGGCATGCGGGGCACTATGCCATCGGCCTCCGGCGTCCCCTCAACACGGCCCGGGGCGCATGGACTTGGCGAACCTGCTTGGCAAACGGGCCCGGCGGACGGGCCTGGCGGGGGCAAAGGCGCTGGACAGGAGCGGGCGGGGTCTGGTCCCGGCCGCGTGGTTCAGGGGCTTGTCGCTGCCCCTGTCACCTGGTCTTCTGTACGCCGGGTGATCCGTGACGCGTGTTCGCCCGCCGGCTGCAGGCGGAACCGGGCACCGGGCACCGGGCACCGGGCACCGGGACGGGAACGAAAAGTGGGGATGAGGCGGCGTGGAACCAGTGGCGGGACCGGACGTACGGGGTGCGGTGCCCGAGGGGCTCGGTGCGGCGATACGGGATACGGCCGAGGAGATCGCCGCACTGCTGCGGGCGGGCGCCGGCATGGAACGCCGGGTGCCGCAGTCGCAGTGGAGCGTCGGGGAGGCGGCCGCGCATCTGGCACTGGCCAACGAGCTGATGGCGGACATCGCGGCGGGCCGTGCGCGCAGCTACGGGGACGGCACGGCGCAGAGTCTCGCCGCGGCCAACGAGCAGGCGCTCGCCGCGTTCGGTGAGCGCGGGGCCGAGCCGCTGGCCGGGATGATCGTGGAGCAGGCCGGTGCGTGTCTGAAGGCGCTGGAGGAGCGGAGCGCGGAGGGGACGGTGGTCACTCCGCTGGGCCCGATGGGACCGGATGTGCTGGGGTCGTATCTGCTCACGCACATGCTGGGACACGGTTACGATCTCGCCCGTGCGCTGGGGCGTGCGCACATGATCGACCGGGAGCGGGTACGGCTGACGCTGCCGTTCTTGATGACGGTGATGCCACGGGTGACCGACACGGCCCGCACGGCCGGGCTGAGCGCCTGCTATGCGATCCGCCTGTGGGGTGGCGGCCGGTTCGGTGTGCGGGTGGCCGGCGGTGCGGTGTCGGTCGGTGAGCGGCTGCCGGGGCGTACGGACTGCACCATCCTCATCGAGCCGGTCACGTTTCTCCTGATGGCGCTCGGGCGCCAAGGCCAGTGGGGTCCCCTCGCTCAGGGCCGCATCCTGGTCGGGGGGCGCAAGCCCTGGCTCGCTCCGCGTTTCCCGGCTCTGTTCAAGGCGCCCTGAGCGCGACGGGCCGCGGCGGCCGGACGGTGGCCGGCTGCCTGTGGTCGTACGGGCTCGGTGGTCACCTGGGTTCGGGGGCGGTGACGGCCGGGGCGGCGCCGAGGAGGCTGAGGAGGGTCTCGCGGTGGAGGTCCGCGATCGGGCCGAGGAAGTCCGGGTGGCGCAGCAGGGGGGCCGCGCGGTGGTCGCGCGGGCTGGGGATGGTCAGCCGGCGCGCGTCGCCCACGCTGTCGGGGCCGTGGTGGGTGGCGGCCAGGCAGGCGGCGGCCAGGGCGGCGAGGTCGGCGTCGGCCAGCAGGCAGGCCGCCCAGCTGACGACGGTCTCGTCGACCTGGGTGCGCCAGGCGTGGGTGGCGTCCGTCAGCGGGGGTGCGTCGGCGCCGGTGACGAAGTCCAGCCGGCCGGAGCCGCCGGGGCCGAGCAGGTCCAGCAGTTCGGCGTCCAGCGCGGTGGGGTAGCGCAGGGCGGCGGCGATGGTGGCCGCATGGCCTGCCTGGGCCTCGGCCAGGGCCTGGTTCAGCGGGCCGGTGGCCGGGGGGAAGGCCGCCAGCAGCCAGCGTGCGGAGGCGGCGATGACGGGCGAGAGAGCGGTGAGCATGGTGGACCGTCCTGTGCGTGTGCCCGCCTGTCCTGGGTGTTCCGGTGTGGGTGATCCGGTCGCGGGCACGGCGCGCCCGGGCGGAGAGGTGCGGGGCGGACAACGGTACGGCGGCCTCCCGCGGGGGCGACAGGAGCTGCGTCACAGCCGGGGCGGTGGGGCGGCGCGGGCGGGGGCTGCGGCAGGGAGACGCGCGTCACCGATCCCTGATCGCCTACGACCAGTGATCACCATGGCAAGCAGCGCCTCGAGAGCCTTGTACGCGGCGATGGTCTTCTCGAAGCGGTCCGGCGCGGGCCGCAGGATCAGCAGGTCGATCTGCTCGACGCCGAGTTTGCGGAAGACGCCGCGCCCCGGAAGACGCCGCGCCCCGGGAGAGGCGGTGGCTCCGACCGCGGTGGTCAACGCTTTTCGCGTCGGCTGCGGATGCTCAGGGCGATGACGGAGACAAGGAACCACAAGGCACCGAAGGCTGAGTATCCGGCGACGGAGGAGAGGCTGCTCGTCGCCGAGGCGGACATGGCAGCGAAGGAGGCACCGGCGAGGACGGACAGTCCGCCGCTGATGACCATGGGCCACTGGGCGCCGACGGTGCGTCGGCGCCGGATCGCCACGACGAGCTGGATCGCTCCGGAAAGGAGGGCCCAGATGCCGAACACGAGCAGGGCCGTCCCGATGGTGGAGAAGACGGCAACGGTCATCCCGGCGGTGGTGGCGAGGCCGAGAGCCATGTTGGTGGTACCGAGGCGGTCCGTGGAGCCGGTGCCAGCCATGCGGCGCTCGAGGAGTGTGGCGATGACGTCCCACAGGGGGTAGGTGACGAGCAGCACGGCCGCGATCACGGTGGGTTTGTCCGCCGGCACGAGCGAGGTGGAGGTCGCGGCGACGAGTGCCACCCAGATCAGGGAGAAGGCGACTCGGATCAGATAGAGCGATCGGAGCCCGGAGGACGTCGTCGTGGTCGTGTGCGTGCTCGAAGTCATGGTGGTCTGAGTCATCGGGTGTCCCGTTTTGTGATCGTGATGGTGTGAGACGGTCGCCTCGGTGAGGAGTCTCAGCGGCCTCGGGAGGAGCCGTGTACTTCGAACGAAGTAGTTCTGCCATCCACTTCGAATCGAATGAGTTCTGCCGTCCCCATCGCCCGGACCGGGCTCGCCGTCTACTTCATTCGAAGTACACGGCCGCAGCGCACGTGGACGAGAATCGGACCATGGTCGAGGCGCAGAGCAATCAGGACGGGCCCGTGGCACCCCTGTGGGTTCGCCGCCCCAAGTCGCTGCACCTCATCGCCTATTCGGTGGCCGCGCTGGTGTTCACCGGCCAGATCGCGGCAGTGATCCTGCGAGGGTCGGATTGGCCGACGGCCCTCTCCGTGCTCCTCGCCGGTGGCGGTGTCGCCCTCTCGTGGTGGAGGCCGTGGGCAGGACTGGTCGTGACGAGCGCGGCGTCCTTCGCCGTCACAGCGGTGGGCCACGACCCCCTGTCGGTGTGGATGATGGCAGTGCTCGTGCTGTTCTCGGTCACCCTCAGGGGAAAGCAGCCGCTGGCCGGAACCGGCATCGTGGCGGCGTTCTTCCTGGGGGCGTTCATGACGCTGGGAGGATTCCGCGGCGGCGCGATCGTGGGAGCCGCCGCACTCTTCTCGGCCATAGCTGGAGGTGCGACAGGGGCCGCGCTGCGCATCCATCGAGAGCACTGGCGCACCCTGGAGGAACGGGCCGAAAGCGCCATCGCCACCCGCGAGATCGAAGCCACCCGACGGGTGACCGAGGAACGGCTCCGCATCGCCCGGGACCTCCACGACGTCATCGGCCACCAGGTCGCGATGCTGAGCCTGCATCTCGGTGCCGCGGAGATCGGGCTGCCTGCAGACGCCGAGTCCTCCCGGCAGGCCCTGGTCTCAGCCAGGTCCAGCGCCCGCGCCGTCGTCGTCGAAACGCAACGGATTCTCGCGCTCCTCCGCCTCGCAGACGACATCTCCGAGGACGAGGCGCTCCGGCCGACCCCGGCGCTCAGCGGCCTGGAAGGCCTTGTCGCCTCTTTCGAGAGCATCGGCCTCGACGTCCATCCCTCCATCGACATCCCCGCCGGTTTCGTGGAGCCCAGCGTCGGCGTGACGGTCTACCGGGTCGTTCAGGAAGCGCTCACGAATGCTTACCGGCATGGAGAGGGGGCGGCAACGGTGGATGTGGGCCAGCGCGACGGCAGGATCTGCGTCACCGTGGAGAACCGCGTCGGTCACTCACTGCGCGGCTCCGGCTCGGGCAGCGGACTCGGGCTCGTGGGGATGCGCGAACGCGTCGAGTCCTCCAGCGGGCGGCTGACGATCGACAGTGACGACGGGCGATTCCGGGTCCATGCGGAGTTCAGCCCCCTGGGAGCCGTCGTCCGATGACGCGGATTCTGATCGTCGACGACCAGGACGAGATAAGGGCCGGCATCAAAGCGATGCTCCGGCTCGACCCAAGTCTCGTTGTTGCGGGTGATCTCTCCGATGGGCTCCAGGTCGTCCCCTTCCTCCGGGACCACCCCGTCGACCTGGTCCTGATGGACATCCGGATGCCCGGCATCGACGGTGTCGAAGCCACCCGCCGGATCCGCAAAGAGCACCCGCCCGAAAAGATGCGGGTGATCGTGCTGACCACCTTTGACCAGGACGACATCGTTCTCGCCGCCCTTCGCGCGGGCGCCAACGGCTTCCTGAGCAAGACCGTGAGCCCCGCTGAACTCGTCGCCGGAATCACCGAGGTCGTTGGCGGTGGCGGTGCGCTGTCGGCCGCCGCGACGGCCGCGCTCATCGGTCACATGACCGGCAGTCTGCCCCCGGTGATCGACCAGGAACTGCTGCGACGCTTCGACGCTCTGACACCCAAGGAGCGGGACGTGGTCGTTCTCGTCGCGAGCGGTCTCGGCAACGACGAGATCGCGGCCCAGATGTCCGTGTCGCCGTTCACCGTGAAGACGCATGCGGTGCGGGCCATGACGAAGGTCGGCGCACGTGATCGAGCGCAACTCGTCTCGTTCGTCTTCCGGGCCGGCCTCTACTCCTGAACCTGCCGGGCAGAACCCCGAAGCAGGTGGCCGCCGTGGCGATGCCGAGCAGTCCGGCGGGCGGGACGGCGTGGGCACGTACCTGGAAGACCTCGCCGTCGCGCTGCGCGAGCGGCGTGCCCGGACCTGTGCCTGCGGGGCAGGGCTTGCGCCAGGGCAAGGCAGACGGGTTGCGTCACAACATGGTCTTGAGCGTCCTCTCTTACGCTCGCGCACCGGCCCCGGCATCGGCATCGGACTCATTCGTCTAGCCGAGCATGCGGTCGAGGTTGAAGGCGGCGCTGATCAGGGCGAGGTGGGTGAAGGCCTGGGGGAAGTTTCCGCGCTGTTCGCCGGTGTGGCCGATCTCCTCCGCGTAGAGGCCGAGGTGGTTGGCGTAGGTGAGCATCTTCTCGAAGGCGAGGCGGGCCTCGTCCAGGCGGCCGGCGCGGGTGAGTGCCTCGACGTACCAGAAGGAGCAGATCGAGAAGGTGCCTTCCTCGCCCTGGAGGCCGTCGGGGCTGGCCTGGGGGTCGTAGCGGTAGACCAGGGAGTCGGACACCAGGTCCTCGCCGAGGGCGTCGAGGGTGGCGAGCCATTTGGGGTCGGTCGGGGCGATGAACTTCGCCAGCGGCATCATCAGCAGGGAGGCGTCGAGGATGTCGCTGTCCTCGTACTGGGTGAAGGCGTGGCGTTCGGCGGACCAGCCGTGGCTCATGATCCGCCGGTAGATCGTGTCGCGGACGGCGCCCCAGCGGACCATGTCGGCGGGCAGGCCGCGGTGCCGGGCCAGCCGCATGGCGCGTTCGATCGCCACCCAGCACATGAGGCGGGAGTAGAGGAACGTCTTGCGGCCGCCGCGGGTCTCCCAGACTCCCTCGTCGGGCTGGTCCCAGTGGTCGCACACCCAGTCGACGAGCTCGCTGATGCTGTCCCAGTGGGCGCTGGAGATGGGCTTGCCCCACTTGTCGTAGAGGTAGAGGGAGTCGACGAGTGCCCCGTAGATGTCGAGCTGGAGCTGGTCGACGGCGGCGTTGCCGACGCGTACGGGGGCTGAGCCGCGGTAGCCCTCGAGGTGGGGCAGTTCGCGTTCGGGCAGGTCACGGCATCCGTCGATGCCGTACATGATCTGCAGGGGGCCGGTGGGTCCGCACGGGCCGTCGGGGGCGCGCTGGACATGCTCGGTGACGAAGCCCATGAAGGCTTCGGCCTCGGCGGTGAAGCCGAGTCTGAGCATCGCGTACACGCAGAACGCGGCGTCGCGGATCCACACGTAGCGGTAGTCCCAGTTGCGTTCGCCGCCGATCTGTTCGGGCAGGCTGGTGGTCGGCGCGGCGACGATGGCGCCGGTGGGGGCGTAGGTGAGGAGTTTGAGGGTGAGGGCGGAGCGGTGGACCATTTCCCGCCAGCGGCCGCGGTAGCGGGACTGGGACAGCCAGCGGCGCCAGTAGCACACGGTCGCGTTGAATTCTCTTTCCGCCTCGGCGACGGCGCAGAAGCGGGGTGCCACGTCGCCGCCGATCTTGTCGATGGTGAAGACGGCCGCCTCGCCCTCGTGCAGTTTGAACAGGGCCCAGACGTCCGGGCCGTCGACCTCGATGGGCACGGTGGAGGTCAGGGCGAGGCGCAGCGAGGCGGAGGCGAAGACCGCCTGGCCGGCCTCGGCGTGCACGGTGTGGGGTGCGGTGCCGTACTCGAAGCGGGGGGCGACGCGGGCGCGGAAGGGGAGTGCTCCGCGGACGCACACCACGCGGCGGATGAGGCGGTGGCGGTCGGCCTCGCGTGAGTCGTCGACGACGGGCATGAAGTCCTGGATCTCGCCGACTCCGTCGTCCGCGAAGAAGCGGGTGATCAGGACGTTGGTGTCGGGGAAGTAGAACTGTTTGGTGCGGGTGGGGACGTCGGGGGCGAGTTCGAAGGATCCGCCCCGTTCGGCGTCGAGGATCGAGGCGAAGACGCTGGGTGCGTCGAAGCGGGGGCAGCAGTACCAGTCGATGGTGCCGTTCGTGCCGACGAGGGCGGCGCTGCGCAGGTCGCCGATCAGGCCGTGCTCGGCGATGGGCAGGTAGCCGGGGGTGCCGGTGCCGCGGGGGCCGGCGGATATCCGGTCACTGTCCTTCGCTCCGGCCTCAGGAGTCGCTTCAGCCACGTCAGCCTCCTTGGGCTTCGCCCGAGCCGCCCCCTGGTGTCCAGGCTAGGGCCTGTCCGGCGGATCAGGTCGGAGGAAAGTAACGGCGCCTCATAAGTGCAGGTGAGCGGGGTCTGGTGCGTGCAGCTGCAAGGCAGGGAAGGGCGTCGACGCGATGGGGGTCCCCCTGCTCGAGCGAAGCCGAGAGCTCGGGGGAGTCGGCGACCGACGACAACGCCGCTGGGGGTACCCCCTGCTCGAAGAGCTTGGGGGAGGGCGTGCCAGACCCCGCGTCTCCGGCATGATCCGCCGGACAGGCCCTAGCGAGTTGTCGCGCCCGTGGGCCTGCGGAGCGGGGGCTGCGGCGGTACGCGTTCCTCTCCCCCGCGCGCCGGTGCCGCCTCGCGGGGGTGGTCAGCGGGCCGCGGGCTGGGCGGGCAGGTTGAAGACGTGGCCCGGGGAGACGATCTTCGTGATCGCCTCCCCGAAGAGGGTGCTGGGCTCCGCGCCGTTGTGGTCGATGTCGATGTTCAACAGGACGACGAGGGTCGCCTGCGCCGCGGGGAGGTAGACGGTCAGGGATTCGTAGCCGGGCAGGGAGCCGTGGTGCCCGATCCAGCCCTGGACGTCGAAGATGCCCAGGCCGTACCCGGTGCCCGGAATCGTGGTGGGAGGCGTGGTCAGCCGCTGTTTCTGTGTGGCCGGGCTGATCAGGGTGGTGCCGTCGGGCAGGACGCCGGTGGCCACCGTGCGCGTGCGGGCAACCGGCCTGCGGGCACGGCTTTGTGAGGGGCCGTCAGCCATGGCGGGCCGTGTGCCGCGGCCGCCGGCCCGGCGTCGGACGAAAAACGGGCGGGACGGGACCGCGGTCTCCCGCGGCGTGCGGGACGGTGCCGCTTGCCGGCCACCGGATCGGGCCCGTGCAACCGCCCGCCCTCCCTTGATCGTCCCCGCCCCCGGGGAACCGTGACGGGAGGGGATCGTGTGGTGCGGGATCACATACGTCTTGAGGACGAGGGCCGGGGGGAGATGACGTGAGTTTCCTGCTCTGTCTGCTGGTCGTCCTGGTCGCGGTCGTCTCCGGCGTGGTGTTCCTGGGCCGGGGACTGGCCCGCGTCTGGAGAGGCGGGCTCGCGCGCTCGCTGCGCGGTCTCGCGTATGTCGTCGCGGCGGGCGCGGCCGTGATGTACGCCTGGGGAATGCTGTACGTCGCGGGCGCGGCGCTGGAGGCGGACGACGGCGGGGCGGATTCCTCGCCCATCCGGCCGTGCCGCACGGGCGTGCAGGAACGCGACTACTGGATCGACGACTACCACGTCTGGTGGGTACCGGTCCGGTTCGTGTGCCATCGAAGCGACGGGACCACCTACGACCGGGAGGTCCCCGGATACGTGAACCCGGCGCTGGCCGGCCTCACGGTCAGCGCAGTGGCCCTGGCCGTGTCCGCCCGGTCCGTCTCCGCCCGGTCCGCGGACGAGCGCGCGCGGAGGCCGTGAGCATGCTGCTGTTCTACGCCGTGCCGCTGATCAGTCTCTTCCTGTGCGCGGCCGGATCGGTTGCGTACCTTCTGTGGGCGGCCCTGCGCCGTCCGTCCCGGCAGGTCCGCTGGGCCGTCATCGGCGCGGGTGTGGCGGTGCTCGGATACGCGGGTGCCGTGGTGTACGGGCTGGCCTTCACCGACCCCGTGCAGGTGTGCGGCGAGAAGACCCTCGACAACGACTTCCCGCTGGTGCGCGTGCGCGTGGACGCCTTCCCGCCCGACGTCGCGTGCTACTGGAGCGACTCGGGGGCTTATGGGCCGTCGCACCCCACGGTCCTGGGCACGTGGATCATGTGGGCGGGCACGGGGGTTCTGGTCGTGGCCCTCTCCGTCATCCTGATCGGGCGGAGGTCGCGGGCCTCGCGCTGGGTGCGGGCCGGTGCGATCTGGTCGCCGTTGGTGGCCGTCATGATCTGGGTGACCGGTATTGGCCCCTCGATGGAACTCTCACAGACGGAGCTCTACGACGAGTGCCTGCACGCGAAGACAATCCCCCCGGACACCAAGCTGATCCGGATCGACGTACGGGACATCGAAAGAACGGTCTTTCCGCCCTCCCTCACCTGCACCTACTCCGACAGCGAGGCCGACCTCCTCGCACCCGAGCGGACCGGCCTGCTCGGGTGCGGCGTCGCCTTCGTGGCGTTTACGGGGGTCGCCCTGTCCCAGGCCGCACGAGCGGGCCGGGCCAGGCCAAGCATGTGAGACGGGCCGGGCACGGCCTTCTGCCACCGGGGCGGTGCCGGAACGGCGCCGGCGTGCCGCTGCTGACGGGGCCGGGCCGAGGGGAGTTCGGCACGGGCCGGTGAGCAGCGGCGGTGCGGCGCGGCGGTCACATCGCGGCCGCGGGAGCGTGGTGGTCACAGGCCCAGGGAGATGGCCAGCCGGGTGAGTTCGGCGGTGCTGTTGATGTTGAGCTTGGCCCGGATACGGCGGAGGTAGGCGTCGACGGTGTGCTTGGAGAGCCCCATGTGGCGGGCCGTCTGCAGGTAGGTGCGCCCTGCGGCGATATGTCGCAGCGTCTCCTGCTCGCGGGGGGCCAGCGCGGGGACGGGGGCTTCGGCGTGCGGCGTGGCGAGTGTGAGGCTCATGGGATTTCCTCCGACGTGTCGGCTCGGTCGTCGCTGCTCACACCCTTGAAAGCAGGGGACATATGACCGAATAAGGCTTTTTGTCCGCTTTACATAAAGAGTGGCCGGGGGACTTCATGACGGTGTCCGCCGGCTGTCACAGGCCTGTCACAGGCAATCCCCGCGGGTTTGCAGCGGCGCGGTCATGGACGAGGCGGCGGGCCGCGCCCCCGGTGACGGCGCCGGGTTGGTGCTCCGTGCCCCCCGGGATCATGCTTGTCAGGAGAGCCCCCGGCCGTGCAGGTTCCCGAAGGGCGAGATGAGCGGCGATGGAGCGACTTCCCACCCATCCTGGTGAGCGGCCACACGAGTCGGACGCCTCCCCCGGTCCGGCCCGCACGGTCCCTCCCACTCCCCCTCCCACGGCCACCGCCGCCGTCGACGCGCGGGGCATCGTGACGGAGTGGAGCGAAGGGGCCCGGCAGTTGCTCGGCTACCTGCCCTCGGAGGTCGTGGGACAGCCCGCCGCCCGTCTGCTCGCCGACGACGCCGGCACGGCCGACGCGGCGGCGCTGCGGGACGCGGCCGGACGGGAGCGGTGGAGCGGCACCGTGGCACTGCGGCACCGCGACGGCCGCCGGCTGCGGCGGGAACTGCTGGCGCACCGCCGTACGGCGGACGGCCCCGTCACCGAGTGGCTCGTGGTGTCCGCCGTCACCGGCACACCCGAGGGACAAGCGCCCCCCGGCCCGCCCGAAGGAGAAGCAGCCGGGAGCGGGACGTACGGGAGCGAGGCGGCCGGGAGCGGTCGGCTGGGGGAATGGGCGTTTCGCCAGTCGCCCTGCGTCCTGGCCGTCTTCGACGCGGACCTGCGGCTGGTGCGGGCCAACGCCGGTATGGAGCAGGTGCTGTCCCTCACCGAGGACCAGATGCGCGGGCGGCGTCTGCCGGAGATCGTGCCGCATCCGGTGAGCGACGAGACCGAGGCGAAGATGCGCCGGGTGCTGGAGGGCGGCGGCCCGCAGCATCTGCGGGCGGGCACCGGCCCCGCGGGCACCGGGGCGGACGACGGCTGGTCGACCTCCCTCGTCCCGCTGAAGGACCCCGCCGGGCGCGTGCGCGCGGTGTGCCTGGCGGCGCACCAGCGGCTCCAGGAGCATCTCGCCCGGCAGCGGATGCTCCTGCTGAGCGAGGCCTCGGCCCGCATCGGCACCACCGCAGACAGCGGGCGCACCGCGCAGGAACTGGCCGACATCGCCGTCCCGCGGCTCGCGGACTTCGCCGCCGTCGATCTGCTGGACGCCCCCCGGCACGGCGGCGAGCCCTCCCCCGCCGCCCCGGCCAGGGCCCTCGCCACGACCCGTACCGCGGTGCGCTCGGTCCTCGACGACGTGCCCGCCGCCTCCGCGGCGGGCACAAAGACCCTCTACCCGGCCCTGTCACCGGTGGCCCGGTGCCTGGCCCAGGGCCACGGCGCCCTGTACGACGCGGCCGACCCCGACCTCCTGCGGTGGGCGCGGCAGGACCCGGGGGCCGCCCGGCTCCTGGGCAGCGGAACGCACTCGGTGATGGTGGTGCCAATGCGGGCCCACGGCGCCACGCTCGGCGTGGCCCTCTTCGGCCGGCACCGGCGCGCGGAGCCCTTCGAGGCGGACGACCTGTGGCTGGCCGAGGAACTCACCGCCAAGGCGGCCGTCAGTATCCACACCACCCGCCGCGACAGCCGCGAGCACACCAGCACCATGACCCTGCAGCGCAGCCTGCTCCCGCAGACGCTGCCCGACCAGGGAGCCCTGGACATCGCCACCCGCTATCTGCCCGCCGGCACCCGGGCCGGCGTGGGCGGCGACTGGTTCGACGTCATCCCGCTGTCCGGTGCGCGGGTGGCGCTCGTCGTGGGCGACGTGGTCGGCCACGGCATCCGCGCCTCCGCCACCATGGGCCGGCTGCGCACCGCGGTGCGCACCCTGGCGGATGTCGACCTGCCGCCCGACGAACTGCTCACCCACCTCGACGACCTCGTCCTGCACCTGTCCGCCGACGAGGGCGGCACGGACGGCGCCGAAGAGAGTGCCGGGGGCATCGGCACCACCTGTCTGTACGCGGTCTACGACCCGGTCTCGCGCCGCTGCGCCCTCGCCCGGGCCGGCCACCCGCCGCCCGCCGCGGTCACCCCGGACGGCGCCGTCCGCTTCCTCGACGTCCCGGCCGGCCCGCCGCTGGGCCTGGGCGGCCTGCCGTTCGAGACCTTCGAGACCGAACTGCCCGAGGGCAGCCTCCTGGCCCTCTACACCGACGGTCTGCTCGCCGCCCGCGACCACGACATCGACGAGGCGCTGGACAAGATGTTCGCCGCCCTCGCCCGCCCCGCGAAGACCCTCGACACGGTCTGCGACAGAGTCCTCACCGCCATGCTGACCCACCGTCCCGACGACGACATCGCCCTGCTCGTCGCCCGCACCCGGGCCCTGCACGCCGACCGGGTCGCCGCCTGGGACCTGCCCTCCGACCCGGCCGTCGTCGCCCGGGCCCGCAAGCACGCCACCGAGCAGCTGACCGCCTGGGGGCTGGACGACGCCGCCTTCATCACCGAACTGACGGTCAGTGAACTGGTCACCAACGCCATCCGCTACGGCCGGCCGCCCATCCAGCTGCGGCTGATCCACGAGGACTCCACGCTGACCTGCGAGGTCTTCGACTCCAGCAGCACCGCCCCGCACATGCGGCGCGCCCGGACCTTCGACGAGGGCGGGCGGGGCCTGCTGCTGGTCGGCCAGCTCGCCCGGCGCTGGGGCACCCGGCACGCCCTCACCGGCAAGACCGTCTGGGCCGAGCAGTCCCTCTCCCCCGGCTGACCGCCGCCCGCACGGGGCCGCGGCCGCCAGGTCCTGTGGGAACGTGACGACAGGGCCTAGAGGCGCACGACGACCAGGGCGACGTCGTCGCGTCCGCCGCTGCTGACACCGAGGCGGGCAAGCAGCGTGTCGGCCAGGCGTTCGGGAGCAAGACGGGTGTGGCGGGTGAGAGTGTCGGTGAGCCGGCGCAGGCCGACGTCGATGTCCTCTCCCCGGCGTTCGATGAGCCCGTCGGTGTAGAGCACGAGGGTGTCTCCCGGGGTGTAGGGCAGCTCGGCCTGGGGGCGGGGCACGTGGCGGGGGCGGGCGCCCAGCGGGGGGTCGGTGGCCTGGTCGAGCAGGCCGAAGGAGCCGTCGGGATGCACCAGGACGGGCGGGAGATGGCCCGCGCTGCTGTAGCGGATGCGGTGGACCCGGTTGTCGATGACGGCCTCGGCCGCGGTGGTGGCCAGCGCCCCTTCCACCGAGCGGGCATACAGGCCCAGCACCTCCAGCGCTCTGGCCGGCTCGTGCAGGGCGCGGACCGCCGCGGACAGGGCGCTGCGGAGCATGCCCATCGTCGCGGCGGCCTCCAGGCCGTGCCCGACGACGTCGCCGACGGCCACGGCGAAGCCGCCGGGCAGATCGACCACGTCGTACCAGTCGCCGCACACGTTCAGGGACCCGGCGGCGGGCATGTAGCGCACCGCGATGTCCTGGTGGCCCGCCAGGTCGGGCGAGTGCAGCATGGCCTCCTGCAGGGTGACGGCGACCTGGCGTTCCCGGGCGTGTGCCTTGCGCAGTTCGTCGTTCAGCTGCTGCAGTGCGCGCGCCCGCGCATACAGCTCGGCCTCCATCGCCTCCCGCTCGCCCAGCACGCTGATTCTCTGCGCGAGCCGGGGGCGGGACAGGACGAACTCGGTCACGTCCTCCACCCGGTGGATGATCCACTCCACCTGTCCGTCCGGCCCGAGCACCGGGGTGTTGACCGGCGACCACCAGCGCTCCTCGAACTCGCCCGGACGGCCGGTGACGGGGATGTCGTACTTCTGCACCGCCATGGTGTCCGGTTCCTTCGAACGCAGCACCCAGTGCAGGGAGGCGCTCAGATTCCGCACCCCGTCGGCGCCCGGGTCCGCGGGATTGTCGGGGAAGGCGTCGAACAGGTACCGCCCGACCAGTTCCGTCCGGGTGCGGGCGGTCGCCAGGAGGTAGGCCTGGTTGACGTCCACGATCACCAGGTCGCGGCCCAGCACCAGGTACGGGCTGGGGGTGGCGGCGAACAGCGCCCGGTAGTCGATCCGCTCCCTCACCGCACTCGCTCCCTACCGCCCCGACGCCACGGTCCTCACCCCGCCCACGAACCCACTCGACCACGACACGGGGCCGTCCGCGCTGCGGGAACCCCGGCCCGAGTCCGCCGCCGGCTGGACCGCGCCGCTGGGCGGGGCGTTCCATCGAAGGGCGGCTCCTTTGCGTATCGACGTGCACGCCCGCCTGTGGACCGCAGGGCTCGATACGGGTACCCCGCGCGGGACCGGTGCCGACGCGACGCGGCCGATCTGGACCGTCGTTTCGCGCGGCCGTGGACCACATCGCCGACTCGGGGCTCACCCCGGAGGAAGCCACGATGATCCTCGACACCAACGCGGCGAACCTGCTCGGCCTGTCCGCGCCCTGACCCCGCGGGCGCAACCACTCCCGCCGCACCGCGGGCCGGGCCCCCCGGGGGCGGGCGGACGTCAGCCGGCGCCGCCGGTGCCGCCGCGGCCGCCCATGCCGCCGCTCTCACAGCCGAGCCCGAGGCAGATCCCGCCGGTGCCGCCCTTGCCACCGCGGCCGCCGTCGCCGGTGCCCACCGCGGCTCCGCCCGTGCCGCCGGTGCCGCCGTTGGCGCTGCCGCCGCAGATCCCGGCGCAGATCCCGCCCTGGCCACCGATACCGCCCTCGCGGCCCGGCGCGCCGGTCGTGCCGGTGCCGCCGTTGGCGCTGCCGTTGCACAGCCCGGCGCAGATCCCGCCCTGGCCGCCGTTGCTCCCGTTGACGGTCCCGTTGCAGTTGCCCGCACACACCCGGTCGCCGATCCGCACGCTGCCGTCGCCCACCTTGACGGTGCCGAACTGGCCACTGCCGAACTGGCCGTTCACGAACTGACCGCTGGCGAACTGGCCGCCGCCCGGCCAGCTGCCGCCGCCCGGCTGGGCGCCGTCGGCGGGGAGCTGCCGGGCGGCGGCCACCACGGCCGTATGGCCCTGCGGCACCGGCGCGGCCATCGCGGCCGGCGCCAGCGCGCCGGCCGCCACACCGGCGGTCAGAGCGGTCGAGACCGTGAGACCGAGACGGACCTTCCAAGAACGCATACGCATGGCATTCCTCTTCCCAAAGAATTATTTTCCGTACCGCGGTTTCCGCTGTATCGAATAAACCCGGCCAAGGACCTCGCCGTCACGGCCCGTGAATTCGGGGCTTGACAGGAACGCCCCGGCCCGCACCGGGCCGGGGCGTCGGAGGAAGTCCCTCAGGAGCCGAAGAGGGAATTCAAACCCATCAGCGCGGCCCAGTCCCCGTCGCGGAACTGCTTGTCCCAGGTGTCGAACTCCTTCTCGGAGATCTTGTACTTCTTGGCGACGTCGGCCTTCTTCGCCTGCCCGGACTCCACGGTCAGCACGATCCGTATCTTGTCCACGCCCGTGAGCTCCGACTTGGGCTTGTCGGGCAGGTCGTCGAACTTGAAGCAGCCGAGCCGGCCGGGCTCGCCGGGCTCCCCCGGCCGACCGGGCTCACCACCCTTGCCGCCTTCCCCGCCCTTGCCGCCTTCCCCGCCATGGCCGCAGTGGGACGGGTCGGCCGGGACCATCTGGCTGATGCCTGTGGTGACGCCCGGCGCCGCCTGGGCTGCGCACGCGGTGCCGGTGGCGAGGGCCACCGAGGCCACCGCCAGGACGAGCGGACGCTGCCAGCGAGTTCTGGACATGGGGGTTCTCCGTTTTCCTTGAGCAAGGTTGTGGTTCTGCGGGGCGCAGCGCCGGCCGTCCGGCTCCGCGTCCTGGTCAATGGGGGTGCGGGGGGAAGGGGTGAGGGGGTGAGGGGTCCGGTGGGGCGCAGGCCGTGCGGGCCTTCGCCCCACCGGGGCGGAACGGTCAGAAGATGCTGCCGCCGCCGGCGCCACCGCCGCCGCCCAGGCCGCCGAAGAGGACGCCGAGCCCGCCCGCGCCGCCCTTGCCTCCGTCGCCGCCCTGGAAGACACCGAAGCCGCCGTTGCCGCCCTTGCCTCCGTTGCCGCCGATGAAACCGTCGCCGCCGGAGCCGCCGGAGCCGGCGCTGCCGCCGAACAGGCCGGTGCCGCCGTCGCCGCCCCTGCCTCCGTCGCCGCCGATGACACCGTCGCCGCCGCCACCACCGCCACCGCCACCACCGCCGGACAGGATGCCGTCGCCTCCGTTGCCGCCCTTGCCTCCGTCACCGCCGACGCCCAGGACGCTGCCGCCGCCGGAGCCGCCGGAGCCCCCGCCGCCGCCGATGAAGCCGTCGCCTCCGGCACCGCCGTCACCGCCGGCGCCGCCGCCGTGGACGAAGCTCACGACATGCGCGGCGGGCATCGGGGCGGCCATCGCGGCGGACGCCGGAAGGACGATGCCTCCGGTGATCACCGCGGCCGAGGCGGCGAGTGTCGCGAGGCGGAAGCCCCGGCGCTTGGAGCGGACGTCGCTGTGGGTGTGAAAAATACGGGTCATGGGTTTTCTCCTACCGATTCAGGGGACTCTTCTGCCCGTCCCGAAAATTCGGGACGACAGCCGGCGGACCGTTTTACCGGGACCGCCGCACCGGGACAATTCGCGGTTTCGGTGAAAGAGAAAACCCTCTGCCGAAGATTTCCGTCCTACCGTCCTGCCTCATCTATTTTCCGGATTTCCTTTCCGGTGAGGCCCGCACTTCAAGTAGGCCCCACGGGCACCGCACGGTCACGTTCCGAGGAGTCGTGACTTGACCCAGCGGGACGAGTCGGGTAAAGCGCGCAAAAAGATGCCGCACGGTGGTCCTGGGACACCCTGCGGCGTATGTGCGCCAGCGCTGCTAGGACCCCTCGGGGCCCGGCGGTTGCTGCTGCTCCTGCTCCTGCTGTTGCTGCTGTTCTGTGTCGGCGGGCGGGGGGCCGGAATTCTGGGGCTCCGTGTTCTGGGGCGCGGAGGACAGGGGCTCGGAGGACAGGGGTGCCGAGGACAGGGGCGGAGGCTCGGAGGTCTGGGGCGCGGACGTCTTTGGCTCGGGCTGCGAGGAGGGCGGTTCGGAGGACGGGGCCTGCGGCTTCGAGGACTTCTCGGACGGCGACGGCGGCGATGACGACGGCTGGGAGGAGCCCGGTGAGGACGGCCCGGACGACGGAGAGGACGGCTTGCCCGACTCCGACGAGGACTTGTCCTTCGACGGTGACGACTCCTTGCCGGACTTCGACGACTCGGAGGACTTGGAGGGCTTGCCTGACTCGGACGACTTGGAGGGCTTGCCCGACTCCGACGACTTGCCCGACTCCGAGGACTTCGACGACTTGTCCGACTCGGACGGCTTACCCGACTCGGACGGCTTCGACGGCTTGCCCGACTCCGACGACTTCGACGACTTGTCCGACTCCGACGGCTTCGACGGCTTCGACGGCTTACCCGACTCCGACGACTTCGACGACTTGCCCGACTCCGACGGCTTGGACGGCTTGCCCGGTCCCTGCGAGGTGTCGCCGTTCGAGGGTGTCTGTTCCCTGCCCGTCGTGGACGGCTTCGGTGGCGGCGGAGGCGGTGGCGGTGGCGGTGTCGTCTTCTTGTCGTACTCGCCGCGGTGGTCTCCCTGGTCCCGGGTGAACCATTCGCCCTTCTTCTGGCCCGCCACGACGAACTTCTTCACCGGGCGGGGCGCCGGCGCGACGACGACCACGTGCGAGGGCCGGTAGCCGGACCACGACTGGCCCACCGGCCTGGGGGCGGCACTCTGCTGCGCGGCCGGCGGTGTCAGCGGGTTCCCGCAGGCGCAGCGCACCCGCGGTACCCCGCGCTCGTCGACCAGGACGGCGGTGCCCGCCTGCAGCACGGCCTGATAGGTGGTGGCAGAACCGTTGCGGTAGCCGTGGTTGGTGACCCGGGTGTCCGCCCGGAGCTGTACGGAGGTGAGGGTGCGCAGATAGCCGGGGACGGCGGAGGGCTGGATGCCCAGCACCGAGGCGAAGGCCGCGTTCTTCGACGGTTCCGCCTTGAGGGCGGTGATCTGCTTCTCCACGTCGCAGCTGGCGACGTTGCGTGTCCCGCCGTAGAGGCCGGGGGCGTCACCGCTCACGCTCTGTACCGCGTTGTCCGTGCCCGTGGCCGTGGAGGGCAGCGAGGGTGTCGCCGTCGGCGCGGTGCTCTCCTTCGCGGTCGACTCCGTGAACGGGTCCGCGCCCGTGCTCCCGGCGGACTGCAGGAAGACCTCGCCCCGCTGCTGGTTCGAGGTGTCGTCGGAACGGGTGAACACGAGGATCAGGGCCACCGCCGCCACGATGGCGGTGGCGACCACGGCCACCCGGGGCGCGGACTTCCACCACGGGTGGTGCGGGCCCTCGCCGCCGCCCGGGCCCCCGCCGCCGGATCCGCCGGGCGGTCCGACCGGCGGTCCCGACCGCCCGCCGCCGAGGCGGGTTTCGGCGTCCGGGGGTGTGGGCCGGTCCGGCTGGGAAGGCCCCGCCAGCGGCCCCGACGGAGGACCTTTGGGACGGCCGGACGGCGGTTGGGACGACGACGGTTCGATGCTCACGAGCTCCACTCCCGGCATCGGGGCCTGCGGCACACAGGCCAGCGGCACAGCCTCAGGAAACCCGCAACACAACCTCCTGCCGTCGGCCCCGCGCCCGCCCCCTCGCCCTCCGCCCGCCGGTGCCTCTTCACACCATTGTGTGCGGCCGTGCCGCACACCTCGCAAGCCGACGGCCCACACCCGGCAGGAGCGGGCAGGGCCCGCACCGGGGCGGGCGGCGCACGGCCGGACGGACGTACGGCGTGCGGCTATCCGGGGGTACGGCCGAAGACCGGCCGGGCCCACCCCGGCGGCTCCGGCACCGGCTCGGGTGCCCGCGGGGCTTCGGCGACCGCGGGGACCACCTGGGTCGGCGCGTGCACGTCCTTGCCGACCGCGGCAGCGGCGGCGGCGCCCGCGCCGCTCGCGGCGGCCCGCAGTGCCGCCACGAACTCCAGGCAGGAGTCGTAACGGTCCTCGGGGACCTTCGCCAGGGCCTTGGCCAGCACGCCGTCCAGCGCCGGCGGGATGCCCGGCCGTTGCTCGCTCAGGGGCGGCGGCTGGTCGTACTGGTGCGCCCACAGCAGCGCCATGTCGTCGTCCCGCTGGAAGGGCGGGGCGCCCGCGAGGGTTTCGTAGACGACGCAGGCGAAGCCGTACAGATCGCACCGGCCGTCCACCGGGCGGCCCGAGATCTGCTCCGGGGCCACGTAGTCGAGCGTGCCGACGAACTCGCCGACGGTCGTGAACCCGGTCAGCGACAGCGACTTCTTCGTCAGCCCGAAATCCGTGAGGTAGACGTACTCGGGATGATCACTGTCCGTGCCCCGGGCCACCAGGATGTTGCCGGGCTTGACGTCCCGGTGCACCAGGTCGTGTTCATGGGCCGCGTCCAGCGCCGACGCCACCTGCCCGGCGATCCGCAGCGCGGTCGTCACCGGCAGCGGGCCGTCCCGGTCGAGCAGGGCCCGCAGATCCAGCCCCGAGACGTACCGCATGGCGATGTACAGGACACCGTCCGTCTCACCGGCCTCGAAGACCGGCACGATGTGCGGGTGGTCGATGGCGGCGGCCACCAGCGACTCGTGCGTGAAGCGGCGCCGGAAGGTGTCGTTGCGGGCCAGTTCCGGGGCGAGCAGTTTCAGCGCGACCGTACGGTCCAGACGCAGGTCCTTGGCGCAGTACACGACGGCCATGCCCCCGCGGCCGATCTCGCGCTCCACCCGGTAGCCCGCGATCTGGGCCCCGATCAGGCCCGAGGCCCGGCCGGAGTACAGCTCCATGCCCCCCGACGCCGCGCCCATCACACACCGCCGCCGGCCCACCGTGCGAGCGCCCCGGGACAGCCCCCCGCGCCGCCGGAACCGACTCCCGGAGCGGGTCCCGGCGCAGCCGTGTGAACGGGCCGCTCACCCATGCCCGAATTCTATCCAGCGCTTTCTCCGGGCGCTTGATCACGGCCGGTCCGCAGACGGGCGTCCCGGACGCATCCTTCAGATTCGGGGGCGGGGTCAGGGCGTGGGGCACAGGGTCAGGTGGCGGCGGGCGGACGGCCGGGGCCGGGGCCCCGCGGGCGGGACCGGGGCCGGGGCAGAGGCGAGGGCGGGAGTGGGGGTCGGGGTGGGGGTGGGAGGGAGGGTGCGGGCGGGGCGGGGGCGTTGCGCACCGGCGGTCTCCTCGCGGACGACTTCCCGCAGGGCGCGGCCGAAGCGGGCGATGTCCTGGGGGGTGGTGTCGGGGCCGAGGGAGGCGCGCAGGGCCGTGGTGGCGCCGGAACGGGGCAGGTGGAGCGGGGTTTCCTGCGCGACCGTCTTCCACAGGACGACACCGCGGGCCGCCAGCCGGCGGCGGACGAGCGCGGCGGGCAGGTCGCGGTGGCGGAAGGCGAGGATGGCGGACTGGACCCGGCCCGGGGCGATCAGTTCGGTGCCGGGGCACTCCTCGACGGCGGCGCGCAGGGCGGGCAGGAGCCCCTGCCCGGCCAGGCCGGCGGGTCCGTCGGTGGTGGCCGTGGCGGTGGTGGCGGTGGTGGCGGTGTGGTGGGCCAGGGCGGCGTTCAGGCCCGCGACGGCCGCGTTCGGCGGCAGGGGGCGGTGGGCGGCGGCGTCCTCGAACGCGGCACGCAGCCGGGGCGCCAGGAAGGCGAACCCGACGGCGTACGGGCCGCGCAGGAAGCGCCAGCCGTCCCCCGTCAGCAGCTGGCAGCCGATGCGGCCGGCATCCACGGGGAGCTGGCCGGCGGAGTAGGAGGCGTCGACGGCGTACACGCACCGGTACGGGGCGAGGATCTGCCCGATCTCCTCGACCGGGTTGACGATTCCGCAGCCGGAGGGGACGTGGACGACCGAGACGAGGGCGACGTCGTCGTCGATGTGCCGGGCCATCCACTCCAGGTCCAGGTCCCCGTCCTCGCGCAGCGGAACGACCTCCACCGTGCAGCGGGTGCGGTCGCGCAGGGCGTAGAGGGCGGTCAGGCGGGCGGCGCTCTCGTAGGGGGTCGTCCAGACGCGCTCGCCGCGGCCGGGGGTGAGGCGGGAGACCAGCGCGTCGAAGGCGCCGGCGGCGTCCGTGACGACGGCGGTGTCGGCGGCCGGGACGCCGAGCAGAGCGCCGAGGCGCTCGTGGACCTCGGTGCGCAGGACGTCCTCGAGGTCCTCCTCGAGCTCGTGCGGGCCGTAGCGGTCCTCGCGGCTCGCGCAGTCGGCGACGAGTGCGCGGACGGCGGCGGGCATGGTGCCCCAGCCCGCCGTGTCCAGGTGGACCGTCCGGCCCTCCCGGTCCGCGGGCTCCGTGCGGTCCGTGCCGTCCGTGCCGTCCGTGCCGTACGCGTGGTCCGTGCCGTACGTGTGGTCCCTGTGGTCCGTGGATGACGGCGTCGCGTTCATTTCCGGGGCCTCCCCCCGCTGTCGCCAAATATTGCCAACTTGCTTGGCAATACATTGCCAAGCGCGAGGCCGTGATGGCAACGGGGGCTCCGGCGGCGCTCTAGCGGAGGGGCCGCGAAAGTGCAGTTCAACCCCCTCGGGTTCGGCTCCGCGCGACCCGCGGAGCGGGGTGTTTGACAAACTTTGCCAGGCATCCGCGCAGGCGGTACGGCGACTCTCGCCGGCCTCCAGCCCATCTCCAGCGAATACCGAGCAGATCCCGAGGAGGCATTGCCAAGCTTCTTGGCAAGAAGTTACCAACGCAGATTCGCTTCATTGCCACGGAGGAGCTGTCATGAAGAACCTCGTCGCCCGCCTCGCCGTCACCGCCGCCGTCGCCTCCGCCGTACTCACCGCCGGCGGCATCAGCACCGCCGCGGACGGCATCGGCTGGCCCAAGGCGGCGAGCACCACGACCGCCTCCTCCTCCATCGGCTGGCCGAGGACGGCCGGCACCGTCTCCGCCGCCTCCGCGGAGGGCGACATCGGCTGGCCCAAGACCACCGCCACCACCGCCGCGGCCACGGACGACATCGGCTGGCCGAAGGGCACCGTCACCACCGTCTCCGCCACCGACGACATCGGCTGGCCCAAGGTCACCGTCGTCTCGGCGAACGGCGACATCGGCTGGCCCAAGACCACCGCCACCACCGCCTCCGCCACCGACGACATCGGCTGGCCGGTCGCGGGCGGCAGCGCGGCCGTCTGAGGGTGCCGCCCGCCCTCGCACGGCCGCCCCGTCCCCGCGCGTGCGCGGAACGCTTCCCCGCCGCCGCCCCCGTACGACGTCCACCGGACCACCCGCCGAACCCGTGAGGCCCCCGCCGGCAGCAGCACCGTGGCGGGGGCTTCGGTCATGTCACGGGGCGGGCCCGCGGCCTGAGCGGGCGTCCACGGCGACTCGAGCGGGACGCGGCACGGTGCTGCCCGGAGCACCGCTTCGCCTCTCCCGTGTCCCGGAAGGAAGTCGCCCAATGGCCCACGCACCGTGGAACGCGAAGTTCGAGGACGTCCTGCGCCAGGGCCTGCCGGGGCTCGGCAAGGACAAGGAGCCCGCCGCCGACGTCCCGATGGAGGCCTACGGGCTGGACTCCATGGCGCTCATCGGCATCGTCAGCGCGCTGGAGTCCGCGTTCCGCGTCAGCCTCGCCGGCCAGATCGTCGTCCCGGTGCACGCCCTGAGCGCCGGCCAGCTCTGGGGCATCCTCTCCGCCGCGCTGGCCCCGGCATGGGACGAGAGCCGGCCCGCCGCGGCCGCACGCCGCACGCGCGACCTGGGCCCCTGGGCCGTGGCCTGAGCGCCGACGGCATGCCGGCCCCTTGATGCATATGGACCACTTATGTGCGCGTGGCGGGAAACGGCGCCTTGACCGGCCGAGGACGGGCGGTGTCAGTAGTCACCGACGAACGTGACCGTCTCGTCGAGCGGCGCCCGGCCCGTACGGGTGTATCCCACCGTGACGTCCTCGAACCCGATCGACATGCCGCAGAAGAGGACGAGCTCGTCCGGGGGTGACAGGACCTCCGCGACGGTCTTGCGGTACTTCGCCCATGCCATCTGCGCGCAGCTGTGCAGCCCTTCGGCGCGCAGCAGCAGCATGACGGTCTGCAGATACATGCCGACGTCGGACCATTGGGCCGGGCCCAGGTCGCGGTCGATGTAGCAGAACAGGGCGGCGGGGGCGCCGAAACAGTCCCAGTTCGCGGAAGCGGCCCTCTGGCGCGCCTCCATGTCCTCGCGCGCAATGCCGAGTGCGCCGTAGCGCTGCTCGCCGAAGGCGGATCGGCGTTCGCGGTACGGGGACTTCAGTGCGGGCGGGTACTGCTCGTACTCCGGCTCGTCCCAGGGGTCGCCCACGGCCAGGCGCTCGCCGGCGCGCTTCTTGAGTTCGGCCAGCGGTCCGCCGGTCAGCACGTAGGTGTGCCACGGCTGGAGGTTCGATCCGGACGGTGTCCAGGCCGCGCCGGACAGCACCCGCTCCAGCACCTCCCTCGGGACGGGCCGGTCGGTGAATCCGCGTACCGCCCGCCGGCTCGTGACCGCCTCGTAGACGTTCACGGTCGCCCACCTCCCTCCGCGCGACGAGGCACTTTCGTTTCATTCAATATAGTACCATCCGATACCATCTCGTGTTTAACGATTGTCCCGTACAAACCCTCTGCCCCTGGTCCCCCGCTCCGGACACCGCTCCTGGAGAGAGCCCATGGCCACGCTGCTGCACATCGACTCGTCCGTGTTCCCCGGCGAGGCGTCCTCGCCCCAAGGCCGGACAACTCGCTGAGCGCCTCGCCGCATAACCCCCGGGCCATGGACGCCGCCTGACGCCTCACCCCGGTACGTCACGCGGCGTTCCCGTCGCCTGCGCCCTGCCCGGCGGTGACGACGGCTGCCGCCCTCAAGGCCGGGTTCGCCGCGACAGCCGCATGAGACGACACGCGCCCACGCGGCCGGTGCGCGGGCGCGCTTACGCCTCGCCGCCTGCGGGATGGGCAAACCGGGTCAGCAGATCCGTCAGCTGCTCGGGCTCGCCGGGCCCCAGTTCGGCGACCAGATGTTCGGCCAGCGGCGCCGCCGCCACATGAGCTGCGTCGAAGAGCTCCACGCCCTCGGGCGTGATCTCCACCGCCCGCACCCGCCGGTCCCCCGGAACGTTCTTGCGCACGGCCAGTCCCCTGCGCTCCAGGTCGTCCACGACCCGCATGATTCCCGCCTTGTCCGACCCCGTCGCCGCCGCCAGGTCCCGCTGCACCGTGGGTCCGCGGTCGACCAGCACGATCAGCACGGCGAAATGCCGCAGCTCGATGCCGAGCGGCCGAAGCGCCTCCTCCATCACCGCGGCCGCGCGCCAGTGCGCCCGGCGCAGCAGCAGGCCGAGAGCGAAGGGCGAGGCGTCCCCGGGACGGTCGGTCACACGTGAGGGGGTGGTCCGGTGGGGAACGTCGGCGTTCATGGGGCCACATTAACGCCATCGATTCGTTCGATACGGTCTCATTTGAAACTAAATGCGGCTCCGTCCGCTGCGGCCCTGTCGCCTCACGCCAATACGGCTCCACCGGGCCCGGTATCGACCCATCGCCCATGGGGAACAACGGCCTCGTCGCGTCGTCGGGGCGCCGGGGCAGGAGCTCGAGTGGTGCTCCAGTGGTTCGAGACGGCCCCTCAGGATCCCGTTGCCAGGATCTTGGCAAGGTTTTGCCAAGCCTTCCTTCTGTAGCCGCTGTCGAAGGAGCAAGCCGCGATGTCACTCTCCGGTCAGAAGCCGCCCGGCCGCCTGGTCCCCTCCGCACCGACGGCGCTGCCGCGGGGCGCGGGCGGCAGCGGCGACGGCGGCGCCGAGCGCGCCGTGCCGCCCGCGTCCGGCGCCGAACCGCCCGGCACTCCCCTGCAGGAGATCGTCCGCGACCTGTTCGCCGAGGCGATCGGCGTGCCGCGGCGCACCGTCCACGCCGACTCCGACTTCTTCCGCCTCGGCGGGCACCCCGCGGCCGCGGCCCGGCTGCTGGCCCGGGCCCGCCGGGTGCTGGGCGCCGGCCTGGACGACCGCACCCTGCACGAGGCGCCCACCCCGGCCCGGTTCGCCGCGGCGGCCGGCGAACGGCCGGCCGCCGCCACCGGGCCCGCCGGGGCGCCCGCCGGGGCATTCGACGGGGAGGGCAGCGCGGTCCTGCCGCTGCGGCTGCGCGGGGCACTGAACGCAGGGGCGCTGCAGGAGGCGCTGGGAGATGTGGGGCACCGTCACGGGGCGCTGCGCAACAGCCGGCTGGGCTCGGCCGGCACCCGGCTGCGCGCCCTGGCCGCCGGGGACCACCTGCTGGAGCTCACCCTCCCGGCCGACCTGGTCGACCTGTGGTCGCACACCCCGCTGGCCGCCGAACTCGCCCTGGCCTACCGGGCACGGGCCGCGGGCCGGGCGCCGCGCTGGGAGGGCCCGGTGCCCGAGGCGGCGCCCCGGGCGCGGGCCGGCGACCTGGCGCCCACCGTGCCGCCGGGCAGCCGGCCCGCCCCGGCCGACGCCCGCGTCGGCCGCCTCGCCCTCGACTGGGATGCCGGCCTGCACCAGCGGCTGGCCCGGCTGGCCGCCGCGCAGGGCGCCACCCTGTTCATGGTGGTGCACGCCGCGCTCGCGGCCCTGCTCACCCGGCTCGGCGCGGGCCCCGCCATCACCGTGGCCGCGCCGGTGCCGGCCCGTGACAGTGCCGCCCTGCGCCGGGCCGTGGGCCCCTACGGGCGGGTACTGGCCCTGTCCGTGGACACCTCCGGCGACCCGGCCTTCACCGCGCTGCTGCGCCGGGTACGCGCCGCGGACCTCGCCGCCTACCGCGCCGGCACCGCGGCGCTGGCCCGGCCCGGCGGCATCGCGCTGAGCGTCCTGGCGGACAGCGGCGAGGCGTACGAGGCGGCCGGGCTCACCGTGCGGGCGGCCCCGCCCCTGCTCCCGCTGCGGGCCGCGGCCCTCGGCCTGATCCTGACCGAACGGCACACGCCGGCCGGCGCGCCCGCGGGCATCGCCGTCACCGCCGCCTACCAGTACGACGCCGTCGGCGAGACGGCCGCCGCCCACCTGACCGGGCAGCTGGCCGCCCTGCTCGAGGCCGCCCTCGACGCCCCCGCCGCCGCGCTGAGCCGGCTGAACGGCGGGGCCAGGCCGCCGCTCGCCCCGGCCGGGACCGGGGAACACGCCGCCCGCTCCCCCGCCCGCCGGCCCGCACCCGCGGCGGTGCCGGTGCCGGTGGCCGGGTGAGCCCGGGTGGCTCTCCGGCCCCGGTCCTCCGGGGGGGCGGGCTCGAGAAGCCTTGCCGGGCATCCCCTGCGCCGGGGCAGCGCCGGCGTCACCGGGCTCCTAGTCGGGTGCGGTGGCTGCGGTGCGGTAGAACTCGGCCGCGGTGATGGTGGCGGGGACGCCGAGTTCGGTGGCGACCGCGGTGATCGCGCCGGCCCCGACGGCGAGGTCGGCCTCGCCGCCGGCGGTGAAATACGGCGCGACGAACGTCTCGTAGTGGGCCCGGACCTCGTCCGCGGTGTGCCGGCCGAGGAATGTCTGCATGTGCCGCACCGTGGTGTCGGGTTCGCCGTGGATCACCCGCAGGGCGCGCCGGTGGGCTCGTACGACGGCCCGGACCGCGGGGTCGTCCGGGTGGATGTAGGTGGGGTCGACGGCCACGCCCACGGTGGGGATCTGGAAGTGGTCGCCGACCCAGGCCAGTACCTGCCAGCCGTGCTCGGCGGCTATCGCCTCCGGTGCCATGGTGCTGCCCACCAGAGCGGCGTCGATGCTGCCGTCGTGCAGCCGGCGCAGGTCCATGCCGTAGTCGCCGGGCGGGCGGACGACGGTGTGGATGTCGCGGTCCGGGTCGAGGCCGGCCCGGCGCAGCACGATCCGGGTGAAGCACCCGGGTGCGGTGCGGGGGGCGTGTACCGCCAGCCGCCGGCCGGCCAGGTCGGCCAGCGAGGCCGGGCCGGGGCGGGCTAGGAACCAGAACAGCGGGCGGGTGGTGTTGACGTGGAGTGCGACCCAGGGGATGCCGTCGGTCAGCCGGGACAGCAGTGCCCGGCCGAGCCCGATGGTGGCGCCGTGGCGCAGCCGCTCCTCGTCCCAGGAGCAGCCGTCGCGCAGTGCGACGTGGACGCCCTCGTCGGCGTAGTAGCCCTGCTGGTCGGCGATGTGGGCGACCAGTTCCTCGTGCAGGCCCCGCCCGACGTAGGCGAGATCGACCGTGTACATGAACGTGTCCCTTGGTCGTGTCACAGGACAGGGGGCGTCAGTACATGGACATGCCGCCGTTGACCGCGGCCGTGGTGCCGGTCATGAAGGCGTTGTCCTCGCCGGCGTAGAAGGCGACCGCCTGGGCGACGTCGTCCGGGTGTGCCAGGCGGCCCAGGGGGGTGGCGGCGACCTGCCGCTGCTTGTGCTCGTTGTCGAACACGTCCGTCATGTGGGCCATGCGGGTGTCCTCCACCGGGCCGGGCGCGACGATGTTGACCGTGATGCCCTGCGGGCCCAGTTCCTGGGCGAGGTAGCGGGCGAACTGCTCCAGTGCGGCCTTGGAGGTGCCCAGCGCGATCATGTGCTCCCGGGGCCGGCGGCTGAGGCCGGTGCCGATGTAGATGATGCGTCCCCAGCCCTGTTCGGTCATGGCGGGCAGGACGGCTTTGGTGACCGCGAACGCCGCATGCATCTCGGCGTCGAGCTTGCCGCCCAGTTCTTCCCACGTCATGTCCTGGAACGACTTGACCGCATACGGGATGAGCGCGTTGTGCACGAGCACGTGGACGCCGCCCCATGCCGCCTGGACCTGCCCGACCATGTTCTCGACGGCCGCCTCCTCGCGCACGTCGGCCTGTACGGCCATGGCCTGGCCGCCCGCGGCCTCGATGCCGGCCACGATCTCCCCGGCCGCCGTGCCGCTGCGGAGGTAGTTGACCACCACGCGCATCCCCCGGGCGGCCAGAAGGCGTGCGGTGGCCGCGCCGATTCCGCTGCTGGCCCCTGTCACCAAGGCCACCCTGCCGTTTGTCCCGGTCACGGGCCCACCTCCTGCTCCTCGTCGCGGGCTCTCGGCATGACCGCGCGCAGTTGTTCCTCGCCGATGCCGGAGTGTCCGGGGTGTGCCGGGCGGATCGCCCCGTAGAGCACGGTGTCGACGCCCGCCCGCAGCAGATCGGCCGCGGTCCGGTCGAGTTCGCGCGGCAGCTGCGAGGTGAGCAGCCGCTCCAGCGCGCCGCGGGTGATCTCACTCAGCAGCTCCGGCGGTGCCGACAGCAGTCCCTGCCGGTGCCCGTCCCGCAGCAGTTCGTCCAGCCGCCGGTAGACCACCGCGTCCACGCGCTGCTCCACGTACTGGCGCAGCACCGCATCGCCTCGTCCCGTCGCAAGCTGGACCGCGCCGATCCGCCCGAGCTCGCTGCCCGCCGCGATCAGGAACCGCTGGACCCGCACGCCGAACGGCTGCCCTTGCGCGTCCTGGGCCGCCGCCAGCGTGCGTTCCACCGCCGTGAACTGCCGGTCCAGCACCGCGGCCAGCAGGCTGCGCTTGTCCGGGAAATGGCGGTAGATCGTCTTCTTGCTCATCCCGAGCTCACGGGCGAGATCGTCCATGCTCGCCCGCGCGGAGCCCGGCGCGAGGAACAGCCGGCCGGCCGCCTCCACGATCACGTCGGCACGCTGCCCGCCCGTCCCGGAAACTCGGGAAACTGATTCGGTTTCCATAGTTTCCAGGGTGACTCCCCGCCTTTGCGCGCGCCTCTCGGGCACGCAGGGAGCCGGCTCGCAGGGCGGCGCGCACCCCGGCGGCCGCTCGTCCCGGCCCAGACGGCGGCCGGCCTCACCGGCCGCCGTTCCGGCACGTCCCCAGGCGGAGTGTTCGACGACCGTCTGCGTCTCGTGCCGCCCGTCAGCGCGTGGGGAGCTGGTCGTAGGTCCTGAAGGTGTAGGTCGCGTCGTAAGTCATCAGGTTCCCGCTCGGCGCCGGGAGCCCGAGCCGCCGGTTGAGCGGTCCGGTCATCGGCCCGCAGTTTTCAGCGGCAGGAGCGGCGAAGGTGTCGTCGTACGCCGAGAACCTGATCAGCGGCGGGTTCGTGGAGATCCACTGCGAAGGGCCCGACCGCTTCAGCTGGAAGTCGACCGGTGCACCGGCGCCGATGGTGCAGCCCTGCGGCAGCCGTGGGCTCATCAGCCTGAATCGCAGGCTGAACTGCCCGGTGTAGAAGTCGGATCGGCCGCCGTACTCCGGCTGAATCGTCAGCCTCGGCCGCCGCGCGCGCTCACCTTGCGCCGTACCGGGCACCTCGCCCGAAACGGCGGTCGGCGCGCTGTGCATCGCACCCCACACCTGCCCTCTGGCGCCGTCCGGGAGCGGACCCTCGGCGTGCGTCATGTTGACTGCTCCCCTCCCTGAAGGGAGGGGATTCCTTCCTCCAGGGCTGAGCGGGGATTCCTGGCTCAGGCTGCCTCTGGGAGCAGCGCTCCCGGTGGTCTTACGCCCTCGGCACCAGCCGGGTCCAGACCTGCCCGGACGAGCATCACGCGGGCGGAGTTCTTGTCTCTGGGGGAGACGGCTCCGCATGCGGTGCAGGTGTAGGTGCGCTCGGACAACGGCAGTGCGTGCTTGGTTCTCGCTCCGCACGATGCGCAGTCCATGGTGGTGTGCGCGGGATGCACGAGACGGATGTCCCGTCCGTGCTTGCGGCCCATCTCGATCAGGGCCTTCTTCGTGGCGCCGATCGCGGCGTCCGCCGCCTTGCGCGCCATCGAGGACCTGGCGAGGAACTTCGACCTGAAGTCCTCGACGGCGATGGCGTCGTGGTCGGTCACGACCTTCTTCGCCCACTTGCGGCCGGTGTCCTGCCGCTGCCGGGCGATCTTCGCGTAGGTCTTCGCCCGCCACTTCTTCGCCTCGCGGTAGCCCTTCGAGGCGGCCTGCCCCTTCTTCGGCCGGCGGCGGGCCATCATCCGGTCGTAACGCGTCAGCCGGGCCTGCGCCTTGCGGCCGTGCTGGGCGTGCGGCAGGTCGTGGGCGTTGGAGGTGGTGGTCGCGGTCTCCTTCACGCCCCAGTCCACGCCGAGCACCCGGCCGGTCTCCGGCAGCGGCTGCACTTCGGCTCGGACGACGAACGATGCGTACCAGTGCCCGACGCTGTCTTGGTACACGCGCACCGAGGAGGGTTCGCCCGGCAGGCTGCGCGACCACACCACCCTCAGCACGATCCCACCCGCCACATGCAGGCGGTCGTCCTTCAGCCGGAACCCGCGCCGGGTGTAGTTCAGCGTCGGCAACGCCTCGCGCTTCTTCTTCCACCCCGGCATACCGGCCCGCTGCCGCTGAGGCAGGCGTTCCCGGATGTCCTTGTGCGCCTTCGCGCGGGACCTGCCGAAGTCCCGGATCAGCTGCTGCTGAGGAACCGAGCTGCCCTCACGCAGCCACGACGTACGCTCCCGCGCCCCGGTCAGCATCTTGTCGAGCTGCGCCGGGCCACAGGTCCGCTTCTCTCCCGTGGTCCTGTTGTGCAGGTGGACCGCCTTGGACTTGGCGACGCACTCGTTCCAGATCCACCGGCACCGTGCCCACTCCGCCTCCAGCGCGGTACGGGCACTCGACGACACGCGAAGCCGGTAGGTGTACCGGGCGCGCCCGGCCCCGTCGGCTTCCCTTGGCGTCGTCATAATGCCACCGTAGCGTCATGATTCGTTTCTCACTCCGGATCCCGGCAGACCTGCACGAACAGGTGACCGCCCGCGCCGCTGCGGACCGGCGGTCCCTCAACTCCGAGATCCTGCACCTCCTGGAGGCCGCCCTCACCGCTCCCCGGCCGGACGCCGGATCGCCCAGCGGCGATCCGGCTTCCCCTGCCCCGCTCCGCGGGAAACCGGATTCCTCCCCGGCCTGAAGACCAGGGCATCCTCCGGAAATCCCGGTGACCTTCCCTCAGCACGACGGCAGGGAGGGAAGGACGACGATCAGGCCCCGGGCCGCCGGCGGCAGCGGGACGCCGGCCCGCCGCAGGCGCTTGCGGAGGTGTCATACGGCCTCTTCCGGGTCCTTGGGGGACGGCGGGGTGACGGGTCCGGGTGTGACCTGTGCGCTCGCCGCGCCCGCGGCGGCCAGGAAGAGTCCGGTGACCGCGGCGACGGCCGCGACCGTACGGGAGTGCCTCATGGGGTGCCTTTCGTCTGCGTGGGCCTTGCGTGGACGAACCTCGACGCCCCAGCCTGGCCCGGGGCGTCGCAGGGGTCCTCGAGACCTGCTCGAGAGGGGCTCGAACGATCTCCCGAATCGGGCGAAGCGTTCGTTCCGGAGTGCTTCAATGGCCCCCGGCAGAGCCTGAATTGACCAGCACTGACCGGCAGGGAGCGAGCACGGGGATGCGGAAGTCGTACTACGCGGCACACGTCTACATGATCCTGGGAGTGGTCTCCGGGCTGTATTACCGGGAGTTCACCAAAGCCAACGATTTCACCGGCGACACCCAGCTGGCGCTCATGCACACCCATCTGCTCGCGCTGGGCATGATGGGTTTCCTCATCGTCCTCGCCCTGGACAAGCAGTTCGCCCTGTCCGGGACGAAACTGTTCACGTACTTCTTCTGGTTCTACAACGCGGGCATCGCGATCACCGTCGCCATGATGTTCGTCCACGGCACCGAGACCGTGCTCGGCGACCATGTCCCCGAGGCGGTACCGCTGACCGCGGGCCTCGGGCACATCCTGCTCACGGTGGGACTCATCCTGCTGTTCGTACTGCTCGGCAAGCGGCTGAACGAGTCCGCCGGGGCGGGCCCTGCCGAGCCGGAGCAGGAGAAGGAGACGGCCAAGAGCCCCGTCTGAGAGCCCGGCCTGAGAGCCTCGTCCGAGGGTTCCGTCCGAGGGCCCATCCGACAGCCAGGCCCGAGAGTTCCGAGAGCCCATATGACAGCCCGGTCCGGGTCCGGGAGTCCGGTCCGAAACCGGCTGCGGCCCCAGCCCGTCCGGCCCGTCCCGACGGGCCGGACGGGCTGGGCCCTCCGGGTCAGACGGGCTGGGCCGCCGTGCCCAGCAGCGCGTCGGTCAGGGCGGCCAGCCGCTGCCGCGCCGGATCCGGGCGCAGGCGGCCCGCCCGGGTGAGGGCGGCCTGGCCGTGCCAGGCGCTCCACAGGACCTCCGCGAGCAGCCCGCTGTCGCGGCCGGCCGCGACGGGCTCGACGGCCTGCTGGATCTCGGCGAGGACCTCCGCGAGCGGCGCCGGCGTGCCGGCCGCCCCGGTGGTGTCCTCGCCGGTGTCCTCGCCCGGGTCGAGGGTGAGCATGGCCTCGTAGAGGACCGGTCCGCGCTCGGCGAAGTCGGCGTAGGCGCGGGCGACCGCGCCCAGTGCCTCCTGCGGGTCACCGGCTTCCTCGCGGGCGGTGCGCAGTGCGGCGGCGAGTTCGGCGAAGCCTTCCAGGGCGACCGCGTGGACGATGGCGTCCTTGTTCTTGAAGTGCTGGTAGAGCACCGGCTGGCTGTATTCGATGCGGTCCGCCAGGCGCCGCGTGGTGACGTAGTCCCAGCCTTCGGACTCGGCCATCTCGCGGGCTGTGGTGAGGATCAGCCGGTGGCGCTGGGCCTGCTCGCGAAGGCGTCGCTCTCGGGGCGTCATGGACTGAACTTTAGCACTTTCGGCGAAAATCCAGCTGTCAGTGATAGAGTCCCTGCCTTTGAAATCGGTTGCTGTCGTACGGGAACGGCGGCTCGGTGCGGGGCGGGTTCGAGCGGTCTTCGAGGCACGGGCGCCAGCATCGGGGCACGACTGCCCACAGAGAGGGCCACCCCATGCTGAGCCCGACTCCCCTGGAGGAGCTGCTCGACCTGGCCGCGGACGTCATCGGCCGCGACCGGCGCACCCTGCCGGCCGGGGCCGCGGGTTCTCCCTTCATCACGCTGGGCGGCGGCCTCGCGCAGGCCGTGCGGCTGCAGGCGCGTGCCGGCCGGCAGCTGGGCCTGGCCGTGGACCTGGCGCAGCTGCTGGGTCCCGCCCCGCTGGCGGACGTACTGGCGCGGGCCGTGCCCGTCCCGGCCGCGGTGCCCGGACCGCCCTCAGGCGCGGGCGCGGTGCGGGCGTTGCTGCCCGGGCAGCGGGCGGCGCTGGCCGCCGAGCGGGCGGCGGGGGCCGGTGCGGTGTGCCGGGTACTCAGTGCCGAGCTGGCCGGGCCGCTCGACGCGGGCGCGCTGCGCCGTGTGCTCGCCGCTCTCGGTGCGCGGCACGAGGGCCTGCGGACCGTGTTCGCGGATGCGCCGCACGGCCCGGTGCGGCGGGTTCTCGCCGCCTGCACCCCGCCGCTGGTCACTCTGGAGGCGGCGGGAGCGGGCGGGGGCGGGGACCCGGTGGCGGCGGTGCACGAGTATCTGGCCGCGCGGGCACGGCAGTTGGTCGGCCGGCCGGGCCGGCCGCCGCTCGTCTTCGCCCTGAGCCGTCTGGCCGGGGGTGCGCATCTGCTGTCGTTCGTGTACCACGACGCGGTGGCCGACAGCTGGTCGGCGGCGCTGCTGTGGCAGGAACTGCTCGCCGACTACGACCGTGCCGTGCACCGGCGCCCGCTGGTGCGGGGGTTGCGTCCCGGGCCGGATACGGCGGGGCGCGCCACGGTGGCCGCCCGGCCGGGCGGGCTGCGGGCGGCGGCCGAGCGGGCCGAGCGGCTGCGCGGCTTTCCCGCCGCCGTGGACCTGGCGGAGGGTGCGCCGCGGCCCGCCGTGTTCGATGTCCGCGGCGAGCGGCTGCACGTCGGCCTCGACGTGCGGCTGCGGGACGCGGCCGATGCGACGGCCCGGCGGGCCGGGGTGCCGCACGGCACGGTGCTGCTGGCGGCGTGGGCGCTGGCCGTGGGCCGGCGTGCGGGCCTGGAGCGGCTGCTGGTGGGCTGCGAGGTGCCGCGCCGTGCCACGGCGGCGCTGCTGGGCACCCTCGCGCCGTGCTCGGCGACGGTGCCGGTGGGCTGTGAACTGGAGGGCGGCGTCGACTACTTCCTGCGCGGGGTCGCCTGCGCGTTCAGCGAGGCCCTCGGCTGCGCGGACCTCGACAGCGCCGAGCTGGCGCGCGAGCTCGGGGTGCGCCCGGACCGTTCCCGGCCCGTCCTGACACCGGTGACGTTCGCGGCCCGCGACGAGCTGCTGCCCGCCCGCGCGTGGGCGGGCGACTTGAGCGCGCGTTTCCACCACGGGCACGCGGGCGCCGTCACCGCAGACGCCGCCCTGACCGTGCTGCGCTGGCGCGAAGACCCGCTGCTGCGCCTGGAGTTCGCCCCCGCGGTGCTCTCCCGCACGCGGGCCGTGCGGCTGGCCGGCGAGCTGCGCACCACGCTGGCCGCGCTGACGGCGGCGTCCCCGCACACCCCGGTCGAGGACCTGCTGCCCGCCCCGGCCGGCGCGCGCGGCCTTGCCCTGCCGCTGCCCTAGCCCCCCGTACCCGCCGCCGTCGTGCCGTACGGCGGCGGGGGCGTCCGGTGCGCGCGTGCCGGGGGAATGCACGCGCGCACCGGAGCCGGTGCCCGGGCGGCCGGCGGGCCGGCGCCCGGGGGGCGGGGTGCGTATCCCTCCGGGGGTTGGGCGGGATACGCATCCGAGGCGGACTCGGCCGGGCGGACCAGGGTCCCGGGGCGGGGATGGCTCCCGGGAGCGGGAGCCGTCCCTCCCGGTGTGCGGGAGTCGGTCCTGCGGCGGAGCGGGAGTCACTCCTTTTACGGACGGGACACCCCCGGGGGGTGTCGGTGGGCGCCCCGGAGGCGGGGCCAGGAGCCCCGGGCACCTTGCCCCTCCCACTCCCGGGAGCCCGGTCTGCAGGCCCCGGCCGGGGGCGAGTCCCGCCCTGGGGACGGGAACCAGGCACCCAACCGGGCCGGGGATCCGGCACCCGGGACCGGGGCCGGACGCCCGCAGGCCGGAGCCAGGCACACCGGGCCGGGGATCGGCGCCCGGGGCCGTGGCCGGTGTCAGGGTGTGAACTGTGGGAGGCGGGTGGCGGTTTCGGTGGGAGCGGGCATGGAGGCGATCTCGGTGGCGACCTTGCGGGCCGCGTCGCGGTAGGTCTCGTCGCCCAGGATGCGGCGGGCCTGTGCGGTGACCGCGCCGGCCGTCAGGTCGGCGGCGTGGACCAGCTCGCCCGCGCCCGCGTCGCGTACGGCGGCGGCGTTGGCGGGTCCGTCGGCGCCCTGCGGGAGGATCAGCTGGGGCAGTCCGGCCGCGAGTGCAGCCAGGGTGGTGCCGGCGCCGCCGTGCTGGACGACCAGTGCCGCCCGCTTCAGTGCCTCGGGCTGGGCCACCCACGCGGCCGCCACCACCCGCTCGGGCAGTTCGCCCAGGTCGGCGACGTCCACCACCGGGCCGGTGGCCACCAGGACCGGCATCTCGAGCGGCAGCAGCCCCTCGATGACCGTGCGCAGGACGTCCACCGAGCCCAGTGCGGTGCCCAGGGTCAGGTAGACGAAGGGGCCGTCCGCGTCCCGGATGGCCGCGGGCAGTTCGCCCGGCTCGCCGTAGGCGACGGGGCGCTGCTCGATACGGGGCAGCGGGGCGGCCAGGAAGCCGCGGTCCTGCAGGGAGGGCGGGCAGATGTCGATGTAGGTGCGGGCCAGGGCCAGCAGCTGGCCGCCGGGCACGTGCACGCCCAGGTCGGCGGCGGTGGCCAGCAGTTCCTCCTGGATGCGGGCCTCCTCGGGGCCCATCGCCATCACGCCCACGCCGTGCGCGACGGCGGGCACGCCCGCCAGGTGCGCGGCGAAGGCGGCGCCGGGGTTGAGCGCCTCGTAGACGACGAGGTCGAAGCTCCCGCCGGCCAGGACGGGGGCGAGGTCGGCGGCCACCCAGCGGGGCAGCACCGAGCCGAACACCTTCACATGCAGGTCGGCCAGTACCTCGGGCGGCACGTCCTGGGCGCCCAGGTCGCCGTCGCCCTCGCCGTGTTCGAGGCCGGCACTGGTGCGTACTGCTTCCATGAACGCCTCGGGAACCGAGCGGCCCGCCGCCACCGGCTCAAGGCCGGCCGCCCGCAGGGCCGGGTGCAGCTGCTCGCCGGTGGCGAAAGCGACCTCGTGGCCCGCGGCGCGCGCGGCCTTCGCCAAGGGAAGCAGGGGATACACGTGCCCGAAGTTGCCCGCGCTGGCAAAGAGGATTCTCATACCGCTCCACGGTAGGGACGCCCCCACCCTTTGTCTAGCAGTGACAGGAGACATAGCACCGGCAGGCACGGGGGTTCGAGCGGGCGTACGGGGCGTTTCGAGGCGCTCTCCAGTCACGGCCGATCGCCCTGGCGGATCGTCGTGGCGGCGGGCCGAACCCGCCGTGCGGCCCGCGGTGCGTGCCGTCGCGGCGGACGGCGCCTGGCCCCGGGCGCGCAGCACACGGCGAAGGAGTCACGACTGTTGACATCTCCCCCAGCTGAAGCAGGGGGATTCTTCCCTCGCGGGTTGAGCTTTCTGCTTCTCAGACAGCAGCTGCCCCCCAATCAACGGCGGGGGACGCTGGTACGCCCAGCAGTCTTACGCCAGCTCCACAGACCTGACATCCCGCCAGCCCGGCGGTAGGCCCGGCCGGCTTGGCTGTCACCGGCCGGGCGCGGCAACGCCACTGCATCCGCGGGCAGTTGCCGGTGAACGACGATCCGCCCTGACGGCGAATCGTCTTCCCCTGCCCTGCTCCGCAGGAGTCCGTTTCCTCCCCAGCCCGAAGGCTGGGGTATCCACGGAGGAATCCAGATGACCATCACCCAGGCGGTGCCCCCGGGCGCCCTCACCCCTCCGGGGCGGCGCTTCACGCTGTCGGCCCAGACCCTGGACAGCCCGGTGACGCCCAATCCGGTCTTCCGCGAATGGTTCGCCGAACAGCGCCGCACCAACCGCTACGAGGTGCGGCGCATCCCCTTCCGCGACCTGGTCGGCTGGCGCTTCTCGGACTCCACCGGCAACCTCGTGCACGACAGCGGCCGGTTCTTCTCCGTGGAGGGCCTGCAGGTGCGCGCCGAGTGGGAGGGGCACGCCGCGTCCTGGTCGCAGCCGATCATCAACCAGCCCGAGATCGGCATCCTGGGCATCGTCGTCAAGGAGTTCGACGGCGTCCTGCACTGCCTGATGCAGGCCAAGATGGAACCCGGCAACCTCGAGACCGTCCAGCTGTCCCCCACCGTGCAGGCCACCCGCAGCAACTACACCGGCGTGCACCAGGGCGCCCGGGTGAACTACATCGAGTACTTCGCCCCGCCGCGGACCGGCTCCCGGGTGCTGTTCGACTCCCTGCAGTCCGAACAGGGCTCCTGGTTCCTGCGCAAACGCAACCGGAACATGGTGGTCGAGGCCCTCGGCCCCGTCCCCGCGCACGAGGACTTCGTCTGGCTGACCCTCGGCCAGATCCACCAGCTGCTGCGCGAGTCGAACGTGGTCAACATGGACGCCCGCACCGTGCTGTCGCTGATCCCCTCGTACGCCGACGAAGGACCCCCGCTGCACAGCATGGAGCACCTCCTCAACCGGCTCACCGAGATCAAGGCCCACCGCGAGCTCGTGCAGACCAGCATGCCGCTGGCCGCCGTGCAGAACTGGCGGCGCACCGAGGACGCCATCGCCCACGACAGCGGCCACCACTTCACCGTCATCGCCGCGTCCGTGGCCGCCGCCAACCGCGAGGTCACCCGCTGGACCCAGCCCCTGCTCGCGCCAGCCGAACAGGGCCTGTCGGCGTTCCTGGTGCGCCGCATCGGCGGCGTGCCGCACCTGCTCGCCCACGCCCGCTCCGAGGCCGGCGTCCTGGACGTGGCCGAACTCGGCCCCACCGTGCAGTGCCAGCCCGGCCGCGCCCTGACCCTGCCGCTCCCCCGCCGGCCCCGCTACCTCGACCTCGTCCTGCGCGCCGACCCCGGCACGCTGCTGTACGACACCGTGCAGTCCGAGGAGGGCGGCCGCTTCCACCACGCCGGCAACCGCTACGTCCTGATGGAAGTGGGCGGCGAGTTCCCCGTCGACGTACCCGGAGACTTCCTGTGGGTGACCGCCGGCCAGCTGTCCGACCTGCTGCGGCACAGCAACTACCTCAACATCGAGGCCCGGACCCTGCTGAGCGCACTGCGCGCAGCCTGGGCCCGCGGCGGGGCGTACGCCAGGTGAACGGGCCCGAGCGCACAGGAGGAGCGGGCGGGCCGGTACTGCGGATCGGGGTGCTGGGCTGCGCGGACATCGCCGAGCGGCGCATGCTGCCCTCGATGGCCCGCCAGCCGCTCGTCAAGGTGACCGCGATCGCCAGCCGCAGCCTCGCAAAAGCGCGGGCGTTCACCGGCCGGTTCGGCGGCACCCCGGTGGCCGGCTACGCCGGGCTGCTGGAGCGCGACGACGTGGACGCCGTCTACCTGCCGCTGCCGCCCGAACTGCACGTGGAGTGGACCCTGCGGGCGCTTCAGGCCGGCAAGCACGTGCTGTGCGAGAAGCCGTTCGCCGCCCGCCTCACGGACGCGGACAAGGCGGTGTCCCTCGCCCGCGAGCGCAGCCTGCTGCTGATGGAGAGCTTCATGTTCCTCCACCACTCCCAGCACGCCCGCATCCAGCAGCTGCTCGACGACGGGCTGATCGGCGAACTGCGCCTGTTCGGCTCCGAGTTCGGCATCCCGCTGCGCCGCGACGCCGACGGCACCCCGCGGCGGGCCAGCACCCTGCCCGAGGTCGCCGCCTACCCGCTGCGCGCCGCCCAGCTCTTCCTCGGCCCGCACCTGCGGGTAGCCGGCGCCCACGTGAGCCCCGCCACCGCACACGGGCCGGCGCCCGCCGGCGGCGCCCTGCTGACCGCCGCCGGCGGGGCCACCGCCCAGCTCGCCTACGGCGTCGAACACGCCTACCGCAGCGGCTACGACCTGTGGGGCAGCCAGGGACGGCTGCGCCTGGAACGCGCCTTCAGCACCCCCGACGAGCACGTCCCCGTCCTGCACGTCGAGCGCGGCGGCGCCGTCCGCGAGATCCGCCTCGCCCCGGACGCCCACTTCACCAACATCGCCGGCGTCTTCGCCCGGGCCGTCCTGGACCGCGAGGACTTCACCCCGCACACCGAGGCCCTCCTCGCCCACGCCCGGCTCACCGACGCCGTCGAACAGGCCGCGGCCCGCCCCGGCCCCGTATAGACAACACACGCACGCCCCGGCCCGTACCAGCTCACGGACGGGCACACGCACGGGCGGCCCGGCGCGCACACGGTGCGCGCCGGGCCGCCCGCCCGCGCCCGAGGACGGCTACCGGCCGTCCTGGCCGGCGTGGATGTCGACGCCGAGCTGGCGGAACAGCCCCGCCATGTCCAGCTGGTCCCAGTGCTCGGCCAGCAGCCCGTCCTCGACCCGCCAGAAGTCGATCGACTGGAAGTTCAGCGGCCGCCCGGTGGCCTCGACGCCGAAGAACGTGCCCTGGTGGGTGCCCGAGTACTCGAAACGCCCGGCGATGCGGTCCCCCTCCACGACCAGGTCGTGGGTGACGACCTTGACATCGGGGAACGCGGCGAAGATCTGCTCCCAGAACGCCGTGTTCGCCTCGATGCCGTCCTCCACGACCGGGTTGTGGTCGATGTGCCCGGGTGCGGTGTGCTCGCTCATGGTGCTCACGTCATGAGCGTTGATCATGTCGACGAAGCGCTGGACGAGTTCACGGTGGTTGTCTGCCATCCTGTCTCCTTCGTGGGTACCCCCGGCTTCAGCCGGGGGGTGAAACGAAGCTCCCGCGGAGCGGGGCAAGGGGCGGCGATTCGCCGCTAGGCGGACCGCCGTTGTCAGTGGCGTGCACTACGTTGATCACACGAGTTGGAGGGGGTGACTCCATTGATCCGCGCGTACAAGTTCCTTCTGTATCCGACCATGCGTCAGACCCAGGCGTTGGGCGAGATGCTGCGGGATCACTGCTCCCTCTACAACGGGGCGCTTGAAGAGAGGCGGTCCGCGTACCGGCACGCGTCGAGGACGACCGTGCGCTACGGCCAGCAGTCCGGACAGCTCAAGGACATTCGGGCGTTCGATCCGGAGCGTCAGGGCCGGTGGTCTTTCTCCTCGCAGCAGACGACGTTGCGCCGCCTGGACAAGGCGTTCACCGCGTTCTTCCGCCGCATCAAGTCCGGTGAGGCTCCCGGCTACCCCAGGTTCCGGGGTGTGCGCCGGTTCGACACGGTGGACTTCCCCAAGGACGGGGACGGCTGCCGGTGGGACTCCACGCCGCACGATCCGCAGACCCGTGTCCGCTTCCAGGGCGTCGGGCACGTCAAGGTCAAGCAGCACCGGCCGGTGGCCGGGAAGGTCAAGACCGTTTCCGTCAAGCGTGAAGGGCGCCGCTGGTACGTGATCCTCACGGCCGACCAGGCACCGCCCGAACCGCTCCCCGCGACCGGAGCCGTGGTCGGTATCGATCTGGGGATCGCCTCGTTTCTGACCACCTCCGACGGCCGGCACGTCGACAACCCGCGCCACAGCCGCAACGCCGCGAAAAAGCTGGAGGCAGCGCAACAGGCCCTCGCCCGCAGCAAGCGCGGGTCGAAGCGACGACGCAAGGCCGTGGAACGCGTCGCCACCCTGCACCGCAAGGTGCGCCGCCAACGCCTCGACCACGCACACAAGACCGCGCTCGGTCTCGTCCGCGACAACGATCTGATCGCGCACGAAGACCTCAAGATCCGCAACATGAGCAAGGCCCCCGAGCCGCGCCCGAACGGGGACGGAACCTACGCCCCGAACGGAGCCGCGGCGAAGGCCGGACTCAACCGAAGCATCGCCGACGCCGGGTGGGGGGTGTTCCTCGCGATCCTGGCCGCCAAGGCGGAAGGTGCCGGACGGGAAGTGATCGCCGTGGATCCCCGCAACACCTCCCGCACCTGCCCCGACTGCGGGCACGTCGCCAAGGAGAACCGGCCTACCCAGGAAAAGTTCCACTGCCAGGCCTGCGGCCACACCGCACACGCCGACGTCGTAGGGGCTTCCAACGTACTGCGGGCCGGGCTGGCCCGTCGTCAAGCCCAACCAGCTTGACGAGAAGCCCCCTCGATCACGAGGGGGAGTAGTCACGCCTCAAGCCTTCCTGGGCTCGCGTCACCGAAGCGGGCAGGCGCAGCCGCCCGCCCCGCCGTGTCACCCGAGGATCCCCACCGCCTCTCGAGCCGCCCTGGAGGGGGCCTGTGGGCGCGGCTCATCCCCCATCCCGGCTCAAGTGCCCGCTCCTAGCCTGACCTTCATGAAGGCTCTCGTACTCTCCGGCGGGGCCGGAACCCGCCTGCGCCCCCTTACCCACACATCCGCCAAGCAGCTGGTGCCCGTGGCCAACAAGCCGGTGCTCTTCTACGGCCTGGAAGCGATCGCGGACGCGGGCATCACCGAGGTCGGGATCGTCGTCGGGGACACCGCCGACGAGATCATGCAAGCCGTCGGCGACGGCTCCAAGTTCGGCCTCACCGTCACCTACATCCCCCAGGACGCGCCGCTGGGCCTGGCCCACGCCGTCCTCATCGCCCGGGACTTCCTCGCCGACGACGACTTCGTCATGTACCTGGGCGACAACTTCATCGTGGGCGGCATCTCCTCCCTCGTCGACGCCTTCCGCGCGCAGCGGCCCGCCGCCCAGATCCTGCTCACCCAGGTCCCCGACCCGCGCCAGTTCGGGGTCGCCGAATTCGGCGCGGACGGACGGGTCATAGGACTGGAGGAGAAGCCCGAGGCCCCCAAGAGCGACCTCGCGCTGGTCGGCGTCTACCTGTTCACCCCGGCCGTGCACGAGGCCGTCCGCGCCATCACGCCCTCCTGGCGCGGCGAACTGGAGATCACCCACGCCCTGCAGTGGCTCATCGACCAGCGGTGCGACGTGCGCTCCACGACGATCTCCGGCTACTGGAAGGACACCGGGAACGTCGGCGACATGCTGGAGGTCAACCGCTCCGTCCTGGAGCAGACCGAGCCGCGCATCGAGGGCGACGTCGACGACACCAGTGAGATCATCGGGCGGGTGCAGATCGACGAGGGCGCCCGGGTGAGCGGCTCGCGCATCGTGGGGCCGGCCGTCATCGGCACCGGCAGCGTGATCGCCGGCTCCTACGTCGGCCCGTTCACCTCCATCTCCCACGACTGCCGCATCACCGACAGCGAGATCGAGTTCTCCATCGTCCTGGACGGCTCCTCGGTGCGCGGCGCCCGCCGCGTGGAGGCCTCGATCATCGGACGCAATGTGGAGGTGACCCCCGCACCCCGGGTCCCCGCCGCCCACCGGCTCATCCTCGGCGACCACAGCAAGGTGCAGATCTCATCTTGACCTCTCCCCCTCGTGAACGAGGGGGATCCCAACGGCTCACGCCGTGAGGGTTCGTGCTTCGCCGCCGACTGCCCGCCCGGAGTTCTCCGTTGAGGTCCTGCACCAGCTCCGCACCCGGACACTGCCGGCCCGGCAGCCAGAAGGTTCTTTGCCGCGTTCACGTCGCTCCTCGCCCGGCTCCGCAGGAGTCCGTTTCCTCTCCGCCCTGAAGAGCGGAGTATCCACGGAGGGATCAGATGACCACCACACGCATCCTCGTCACCGGCGGAGCGGGGTTCATCGGCTCGCACTACGTACGCACCCTGCTCGGCCCGGCAGGCCCCGGCGGCGTCGAAATCACCGTCCTGGACAAACTCACCTACGCCGGCAACCCCGCCAACCTCGACCCGGTCCGCTCCCACCCCGGCTTCCGCTTCGTCCACGGCGACATCTGCGACACCCGCCTCGTGGCCGGTCTCGTCGCCGGCCACGAGCAGATCGTGCACTTCGCCGCGGAGTCCCACGTCGACCGTTCCATCCTCGGCGCCGCCGAGTTCATCACCACCAACGTGCTGGGCACCCAGACCCTGCTGGACGCCGCGCTGCGCCGGCCCGGCGGCCCGGCCCGCTTCCTGCACGTCTCCACCGACGAGGTCTACGGCTCTCTGGCCGAGGGCTCCTGGCCCGAGAGCGACCCGCTGCGCCCCAACTCCCCCTATGCCGCCTCCAAGGCCTCCTCCGACCTCGTCGCCCTCTCCTACCACCGCACCCACGGCCTAGACGTCCGGGTGACCCGCTGCTCCAACAACTACGGCCACCACCACTTCCCCGAGAAGGTCATCCCCCTGTTCGTCACCAACCTCCTCGACGGACACCGCGTCCCGCTGTACGGGCAGGGGCTCAACGTCCGGGACTGGCTGCACATCGACGACCACGTGCAGGGCCTGGAACTGGTGCGCACCGGCGGCCGGCCGGGCGAGGTGTACAACATCGGCGGCGGCACCGAGCTGAGCAACAAGGAACTGACCACCCTGCTGCTCGACCTCGCCGGGGCGACCTGGGACAGCGTCGAGCACGTGCCCGACCGGCTCGGCCACGACCTGCGCTACTCGGTGGACTGCACGAAGATCTCCCGCGAGCTCGGCTACCGCCCCCGCAAGGACTTCGCCCAGGGCCTGGCCGAGACCTTCGCCTGGTACCGCGACCACCGCGCCTGGTGGGAGCCCCTGAAGCACAAGGCCGCGCTGTGAGCCGGTGAGCGCGCTCCCGGGGGCGCGACCGGGCGTGGAGATGACGCGCTTTTTTTCCGGTGCTGTCACATCCTGCCGGGCTGATCCGTCAGGAAGGTGTAACCATCGGCAACGGCACAGGAGCTCACCATGGACGCCCGCTTGAACCTCTTCGGCAACCCGGTCGCAGGCAAGGTCCTCAGGCACATCAACTCGGCAGGCAAGGCGGTCTCGGACTCGGCGCTGCCGGCCGCGACGGAGGAACTGGTGAAGATCCGCGCCAGCCAGATCAACGGCTGCGGTTTCTGCACCGACATGCACACCAAGGACGCCGCGCACGCCGGGGAGACCGCGGTACGCCTCCACCTGGTCGCGGCCTGGCGGGAGGCCACGGTCTTCACCGACGCCGAGCGCGCCGCCCTGGAGCTGACCGAGCAGGGCACCCGCATCGCCGACGCGGCCGGCGGGGTCACGGACGAGGCCTGGGCGAACGCCGCCAAGCACTACGACGAGGACCAGCTCGCCGCGCTGGTCTCCCTCATCGCCCTCATCAACGCCTACAACCGCGTGAACGTCCTCGTCCGGCAGCCCGCCGGCGACTACCAGCCCGGCCAGTTCGGCTGACCGGGCGCCCGTTGCGGCACGGGACGGTCACGGGACGTACTCCACGGTCACCGGGGCTGTGTTGTTGTCCTGGTCCGGGTCGGCGGCGGGACCGGGCGGGACCGTGACGCTGCCGCGGGCCCCTTCGACGCGCTTGTCGATACGCACCAGCAGGACGACGGCGTAGGGCTCGGCCCCCGGCCCGCAGGCGACGGGACCGCCCTTCGCCGAGCCCTTTCGGCAGTAGGAGTCCTCGCTCTGCAGGTCTTGCGGTGGCCGGGTGACGAGGCTGACGCCGTCGGGGAGCGTCACCCACATCGTGTCGCCCCGGTAGCCCCTCGGATACGGCACCTCGGTCCGGACCTCCTCGCCCACCCTGCCCCGGATGGAGAAACCGACGGCCTCCACGTCGTCGACCCGCGTGGTCTCGAAGTCCAGTGCCCCGGCGGCTCCCCGGCTCCTGTACGACTCGCTCCCGGTGAACGCGCCGCCGTTCACCGGGCGAAGCCGCAGCACTTCACCGGTGCCGCGCACAGCCCGCCCGGGAAGTTGTGACGGACCGTCGAGATCGGCGGTGGGCCACACGCTGTAGTGCAGGCTGCCGCTCCTCGTGTCCTGGCCGGTCACGGCGATGACCGGATGGTCCGTCTCGTACGCCGTCCCCGCGGGCAGCGGGCCGGGAAAGTCGCACTGTGCCTCGGTGGCCGCTGCCGCCTTGTTGTAGCGGCAGTTGCCGTACCGGGGCACCAGGGTGCTGCCGTCCGCCGCCACCATGACGGTGATGCCGCCGTCGACACCGGTGTCCCCCCGGTTGCCGAAGGCGGGTGTCAGCCGCACCTCGCCCCCGGGGCGCACCCCCGTCAGTTTCCTGTTCCGGGTGGTCAGATACGGCGAGCCGACCATCACGCGGGTGGTGTGCCGGATGGTGGGCGCGTCGGCGCTGTGCACGGTCACCACGATGGACCCGGCCGGGCCCAAGGCCGTACCGGGCTTCGGCTTCACCTGGAAGGGAAGGAAATCAGCTCCCTCCCCGTACTTGATGTCCGGCAGCGCGCAGGTCACGCGAAAGCCCGACCGGGCGCAGCCGTAGCCCTTGTTCTCCCCCCAGATGTCGGCCTTCCCCTTGAAGACGGACAGGTCGAAATCCGCCTCGACCTGCCTGGCGGACCCCTGGCTCCCGCCGGACGGGGCCGCGGCCGCGGCCAGGCGGATCCGGTATTCGGGGGCCCAGGGGGCATGGCCGGGCGCGGTGTAGCGCGGCAGGTAGAACGTGTTCAGCACGGACCGGAACGTCAGCACGGCCCCGGGCGCCTGCGCCGGGTGACGGGTTTTCAGGGCGACGGCGCCTGCCCCGGCCGCCGCCAGTACCACTGCACACACCACGGCCGCATACCGCCGCTTCCTGTCCGCCCACCACGCCCTCATACCGCATCAGACGTACCGGACGCCGGATGGTTGTGCGAGGAGGGGAGGGCGAAGTCTCCGACGGACACGCCCGCGCCTCAGGGGCGCGGGCGTGTCACGTGCCCCGGCGGTCAGGGCTAGGAGGTCTTGGTCGGCTTGGCGGTCATGGTCGGGTGCGCCGTCTTCGTCGGCTTCGGCGTGTACTTGTGGGTCTTCGTCGGCGACGGTTTCGGCTTCGGCGTGTACTTGTGCGTCTTCGTCGGCGACGGTTTCGGCTTCGGCGTGTACTTGTGCGTCTTCGACGGAGTCGGCTTCGGCTTCGGCGTGTACTTGTGCGTCTTCGACGGAGTCGGCTTCGGCTTCGGCGTGTACTTGTGCGTCTTCGACGGCGACGGTTTCGGCGAATGCTTGGTGGTCGTCGTGGGCGACGGCTTGGCGGTCGTCGTCGGCGACGGCGCGGTGGTCGTCGTCTTCGACGTCTCCGGCGCCGATGTCGAAGGTGTCGCCGCGGGTGCGGCCGGATGCTGGGATCCGGTGGCCGCTATCGCGATACCGCCCGCTGCTCCCCCGGACAGCAGGGCCGCTGTCAGGGTTCCTACGGCGAAGGTGCGCCCCCAGTGGCTGCGGAATGTGTCATTCACGATGTTCTCCCATCTTGAACAACTGCCCCATTGGTCACTGTCGGCCTCAACCGAGGTTAGGTCGGTGCCCCCAGATCGGCGACCGGAGCAAACCGGTTCGCACTTTCAACAGAAGTGGCGGGTGCCCGTGCACGGCCGCACTCCCCGGGCGGGCAGGAGTTGACGCCCCCCTCGCCTCCCGCCCGCGGAACGATGGCCTCCGCCACAGCGTGCGGGGTCCGCGCCTGATCGACTGGCCGGATGCTGATCAACCTGATTCTCCGCGCCCCCCGGTTCCGGGGTGAGTAAAGATCCGCCAGGCCTCGAGAGAAAGCACGTGAAGTCCTGCGCCGGGCTCGCTCCAACCTGCGGACAGGGCAGGCCGGTTCACCCCCGGCGGCCGTCGGCGGCCAGGCTCCTGGCGGCGGGGTTCCTGGTGCCGGCCGCCGGATTCACCGTGCCGGATCCGCCAGGGCGGCCAGATCGGTCCCGGCCGTCACCGCGGCGCGCAGCAGTGCGGCGATCTCCTCCGGCTCCAGGCTGAGGGCGTCGAGCGCCCGGACGCTCAGCGGGACTTCCTCGAGCCGGTACTCGCCGCGGTCCGGGTCGGCGAACTCCGGACCGGTGCGGTCCGCCTCGGACCAGGACCCGATGCGGGCCAGGTAGAAATACTGCCGCTGGTGTGCGTCGGCCAGTACGTGCAGCAGGCCCGTGATCTGCGGCTCGGCGCCGGTCTCTTCGCGTATCTCACGGACCAGGGCCGCGCGCAGGCCCTGATCGTCCGGTTCGACGTGCCCGCCGGGAAACACCCGGTAGGGCGTGGCGCCCGGCCAGGTGCGGCGGATCAGCAGCAGCCGGCCGGCGGGCGTGAGCAGTACCGCCCGGACACACTCGATCACCGCACCTCCCGCAGCCGGCGTCACCCGTCAGGTTACGGGCGGGGGCCGGCGGGGGCCGCGGGCTGGTAGGAGGCGAGGGCCTGTTCGTAGGTGGGCAGCAGGCCGCGGGCGGCGGCCTCGGAGAGGCTGGGGGCGTGGGTGTCCTTGTCGGAGCGGATGAGTTGTCCGGTGGTGTTCCAGGGGATGCCGATGTCGGGGTCGAGGGCCTGGATGTCGACCATGGTGCCGGGCACGTACTCCTCGGAGCACAGGTAGTTCATGCAGGTGTCGTCGCTCAGGGCGAGGAAGGCGTGGCCGAGGCCGTCGGCGAGGTAGACGCCGATGCCGGAGCGAGCTTCCTGCAGGGTGGTGTCGAACATGCCGAACGTCGGGGAGCCGACGCGCAGGTCGACGACCACGTCCAGGGCGGCGCCGCGCACGCAGGTCACCAGCTTCGCCTGGCCCGGCGGCAGCGTGGTGCCGTGGATGCCGCGCAGTGTGTTGCGCCGGGAGACGGAGAAGTTGACCTGCCGGACGGTGAACGGCTGGCCGCCGGCCGCGGTCAGGCCGCCCAGCCGCCAGGCCTCGAAGAACAGGCCCCGGTTGTCCGGCAGTTGCGACGGTGTGATCCGGAAGGCGTCGCGGACCTTCATCTCCTCAATGGCCATCCTGTCTCCTTCGTGGGTACCCCCGGCTTCAGCCGGGGGGTGAAACGAAGCTCCCGCGGAGCGGGGCAAGGGGCGGCGATTCGCCGCTAGGCGGACCGCCGTTGTCAGTGGCGTGCACTACGTTGATCACACGAGTTGGAGGGGGTGACTCCATTGATCCGCGCGTACAAGTTCCTTCTGTATCCGACCATGCGTCAGACCCAGGCGTTGGGCGAGATGCTGCGGGATCACTGCTCCCTCTACAACGGGGCGCTTGAAGAGAGGCGGTCCGCGTACCGGCACGCGTCGAGGACGACCGTGCGCTACGGCCAGCAGTCCGGACAGCTCAAGGACATTCGGGCGTTCGATCCGGAGCGTCAGGGCCGGTGGTCTTTCTCCTCGCAGCAGACGACGTTGCGCCGCCTGGACAAGGCGTTCACCGCGTTCTTCCGCCGCATCAAGTCCGGTGAGGCTCCCGGCTACCCCAGGTTCCGGGGTGTGCGCCGGTTCGACACGGTGGACTTCCCCAAGGACGGGGACGGCTGCCGGTGGGACTCCACGCCGCACGATCCGCAGACCCGTGTCCGCTTCCAGGGCGTCGGGCACGTCAAGGTCAAGCAGCACCGGCCGGTGGCCGGGAAGGTCAAGACCGTTTCCGTCAAGCGTGAAGGGCGCCGCTGGTACGTGATCCTCACGGCCGACCAGGCACCGCCCGAACCGCTCCCCGCGACCGGAGCCGTGGTCGGTATCGATCTGGGGATCGCCTCGTTTCTGACCACCTCCGACGGCCGGCACGTCGACAACCCGCGCCACAGCCGCAACGCCGCGAAAAAGCTGGAGGCAGCGCAACAGGCCCTCGCCCGCAGCAAGCGCGGGTCGAAGCGACGACGCAAGGCCGTGGAACGCGTCGCCACCCTGCACCGCAAGGTGCGCCGCCAACGCCTCGACCACGCACACAAGACCGCGCTCGGTCTCGTCCGCGACAACGATCTGATCGCGCACGAAGACCTCAAGATCCGCAACATGAGCAAGGCCCCCGAGCCGCGCCCGAACGGGGACGGAACCTACGCCCCGAACGGAGCCGCGGCGAAGGCCGGACTCAACCGAAGCATCGCCGACGCCGGGTGGGGGGTGTTCCTCGCGATCCTGGCCGCCAAGGCGGAAGGTGCCGGACGGGAAGTGATCGCCGTGGATCCCCGCAACACCTCCCGCACCTGCCCCGACTGCGGGCACGTCGCCAAGGAGAACCGGCCTACCCAGGAAAAGTTCCACTGCCAGGCCTGCGGCCACACCGCACACGCCGACGTCGTAGGGGCTTCCAACGTACTGCGGGCCGGGCTGGCCCGTCGTCAAGCCCAACCAGCTTGATGAGAAGCCCCCTCGTTCACGAGGGGGAGTAGTCACGCGTCCTCGGTTCGTCGGGGCGTTGGCGCGCCGGTTCACGGGATAGCGCCGGGCCGGCGCCACCCGTGGGGTGGCGCCGGCCCGGCGCCAGGTCAGTGCAGGGGGGCCGGTGCGCTCTCCTGCGCGGGGGCGGCCTGCGCGACGGGGGCGCTCACGGCGGCCCGCCGGCGGGAGGGCGCCCCCAGCATGGCGAAGGTGGCGAGGGCCACCGCGGCGGCGCCCACCCACATCGCGGGCACCAGGCCGTCGACGAAGTTGCGCGGTGAGGCGTAGCCGCCGTTGGCACTGAAGATGGAGGCGAGCAGGGCCACGCCGAGGGCGGCGCCGACCTCGCGGGTGGCGGCGGTGACGCCGGAGGCGATGCCCTGTTCGTGTTCGGCGACCGAGCCCATGGTGAGGTTCATCAGCGGGGCGTAGAACAGGGCCATGCCGGCGCCGCAGATCATCAGGGAGGGCAGCTGGGCGGCGTAGGAGACGTCCGGCTTGAGGACGAACGCCCAATAGACCATGCCGGCGGTCATCATGGCGAGGCCGAGGGTGACCACGGGTTTGCCGCCGATGCGGTCGGAGACCATGCCGCCGATGGGGGCGACCACCATCGGCATGGCGGTCCAGGCCAGCAGCCGTACGCCGGCCTGCATGGCGGTGTAGCCCTGGATGTTCTGCAGGAACTGGGTCATCAGGAAGATCGCGCCGAACATGCCGACCGACATGAGGGCGCCGGCCAGGTTGATCGCGGTGAAGGCGCGGTTGCGGAACATCCGCATCGGCACCATCGGGTGTTCGGTGCGGTTCTCCCACACCACGAACAGGGCCATCACGGCGGTGCCGCCGATCAGTGCGCCCAGGACCTGGGGGGATGTCCAGCCGTCTCCGTGGCCCTTGATGAGGCCCAGCACGATGCCGAACAGGCCCAGGCTGGCCAGGGCGGTGCCGACGGCGTCCAGGCGGGAGTGGGCGATGCGGCTCTCGGCGAGCTTGCGGAAGGACAGCGGGGCAAGCGCCAGGCCGATCGGCACGTTCAGCCAGAAGATCCACTGCCAGGACAGGTGCTCGACGATGGCGCCGCCCACCAACGGGCCGGCCGCGATGGACAGTCCGTTGACGGCGCCCCAGATGCCCAGGGCCGCGCCGCGTTTCTCGGCGGGCACGGCGGCGGTCAGCAGGGTCACCGACAGCGGCATGATGATGGCCGCGCCGACGCCCTGGACGGCGCGGGCGGCGACGAGTTCGTTGATGCCGGGGGCGAGGGCGGCGGCCGCGGAGGCGGCGGTGAACAGCAGCAGGCCCAGGCTGAAGACCTTGCGGCGGCCGAAACGGTCGCCGAGGGCGGCGCCGAACATCATCAGGACCGCGAAGGACAGGGTGTAGGCGTTGACCGTCCATTCCAGGTCGGTGAGGCTGCCGCCGAGTTTCTCCCGGATGGTGGGCAGCGCCGTGATGATGACGAGGTTGTCCAGTCCCGCCATGAACGAGGCGAGGCTGGTGGTGAGGATGGCCCAGAAGACCACCCTCCTGGTGTCACCGCCCGGGGATGGGGGGTTGACGGTGCTCATCCGAGCATCCTTTCTGGAGGCGGGTCGTGCGAGATGCTCATCGCCGTGACCGGTCCGGCCCGCGGCGCCCTGGTGCCCGCGCCCGCGCGCGGGCCGGTAGGGCGCCGTCGACGCTACGGACGCCTGCTCAAGTCCTCCTCGAGCCCCGCTCGGCACCCGGGCGCGGGCATGGCGGGGCCCGGGTACCGGCCGCACCGGTATCCGGGCCCCGCCGTGCCCGCGCCCGCGCCCGTGAAAAGGGGGAGGGTCAGGCGAGCTGGCGCTGGAAGGTGGCGATGTCGAAGTAGAGGGTCTCGTCGATGAGGACGTCGCCGTCGAAGTGGAAGAAGACGGCGACGGGGGCGTCGATGGACTTGCCGCGGTTGGGGATGCCGCGCCAGTCGGCCTGCTGCCTGCCGCGGGCCTGTGCCTCGAGGATCACGGCGGTGGGTGTGTGGTGCACGTGGTGCAGTTCGTGCTCGAGGCCGGGGAAGGCGGCCTTGAGGTCGGCGAAGTAGCCCTTCTTGATGGCTTCTTCGCCGATCAGCGGGCCCTCTTCGAAGGCCTGGATGCGGTAGACACCGCCGCGCGGGAAGGTGGCCAGCACGCCGTCGATGTCCCAGGCGATCTCGGCGACCGTGTGCTGCAGGACGACCGCCTCGCGCTTCTTGCGCAGTTCGGCGTCGGGCTGCGGGAGATCCGCGCCGGGCAGGGTGAATTCGTGTGCTTCGGTGGCCATGACCATTCCTCCACGCATCGGCCGACTGTCGGTTGGGGCCGACGCTAGGGCGCACGGCTCGCTGCGCCCTGGTGTCTGGCTCGAACTCCGGGCCTGCGGCGTTGTGTTCAGGCGGTGGGCTGGAGGGTCGCGGTGTTCTGGGGCGGGCGGTAGGTGGGGCGGTAGCCGCAGGCCAGGGAGAGCGGGGAGAGCAGCAGGCACAGGGCCGTGTCGAGGGGGTAGGGGCGGCCGGTGACGACGCGGTACTCGTCGCGGAAGGCGAGGGCGAGCAGCGGCATCTGCAGGCGGGGGGTGCCATCGGGGCGCAGCCGGCCTTCGTTGGTCAGGCCCCAGAGGGTCTCGAAGACGGTTTCGGTCCGGTAGGCGGGGGTGGTGCGCCAGATGACGCGGGTGGGTTCGGGGCCGGGGTTCCACATGGAGTGGACGGCGCCCGGCGGGATGTAGAAGTCGGCGCCTTGTTCGTACTCGTGCAGGACGCCGTCGAGCTGGAGGCTCAGGCGGCCGCTTTGGAGGCGCATGTGTTCGGTCTGGCGGGGGTGGTAGTGCTGGGGCGGTTTGATGACGGCGGGGGCGTATTCGACTTCGACTTCGACGAAGGCGCCGTCGGTTTCGGCGGCGGTGGTCAGGAAGGTGAGCTTGTCCTTGCCGAGGTGGAGGGTGTCTCCGGGGCGTGCCATGGGCCTCTCCGTGTGGGTTGGGGGGTTGGGGGGTGGTCAGGCGGTGCGGGGGCCGGCCGGGGCGGGGGCGCGCTGGTGGCGGGGCAGTCCGAAGTAGGCGGTGAGCAGGTTGAGGACGCCGATGCCGGTGGCGATCCAGAAGCCGAGGTGGAGGCCGTCCAGCCAGGCCAGGGCGGGGGTGGTGTGGTGGGTGAGTTCGTGGGTGGTGCGGGTCAGGGCGCTGGTGGCGACGGTGGCCACGCCGAGGGAGGCGCCGACCTGGAAGGCGGCGACCAGGACGCCGGAGGCGATGCCCTGCTGGCGGGCGGGGATGTCGGAGACGCCGTGCACGTTGACGGGGATGCCGCAGCACTGCATGGACGCGCCGAGGATGAGCAGGGCGGGCAGCAGGTGCAGCAGGTAGGTGCCGTTCTGCGGGACCTGGGTGAGCAGGATCAGGCCGAGGACGGAGCCGGCGGCGCCGGCGAGGTAGACGGGGCGGGGGCCGGCCTTGTGCATGATGCGGGTGGCGGGGGCGGTGACGAGGATGGCGACGACGCCCAGCGGCAGGAACGCGAATCCGGACCTGAGGGTGGAGTAGCCCAGGGTGCGCTGCAGGTAGTAGCTGCACAGGAAGAGCACGGACGCCTGCACGCCGCTGGTCAGGACGCGGCCCAGGCCGGCGGTGGCCAGGGAGCGGGTGGCGAACAGGTGCAGCGGCATCAGCGGGTCGGGGGTGCGGCGTTCGACCAGGACGAACGCGGCCAGCAGGGCGAGGGAGGCGGCGGCCGGGGCCAGCACGTAGGGCGTGGAGGCGGCGCCGTGGTCCTGGATGTTGACGATGGCGTAGACGAGGGCGGCCAGGCCCGCGGTGACGGTGACGGCGCCGGCGATGTCGGGGCGCGAGCCGCGGATACGGGTCTCGGGGCGGCCCCGGGACAGCAGCAGGACGCCGGCGACGGCGACGATCCCGAAGGGCAGGTTGATGTAGAAGATCCAGCGCCAGCTGAGGCTGTCGGTGATCAGGCCGCCGGCGATGACGCCGAGGGTGCCGCCGAGGCCGGCCAGTGCGGCCCACACGGCGAGCGCGGTGGTGCGTTCGCGGCCCTTGGGGAAGGTGGTGGTGACCAGGGACATCGCGGCCGGTGAGAGGAAGGCGGCGCCGCAGCCCTGCAGGGCGCGGGCGGCGATCAGCAGGCCGGCGCCCTGGGCGAGTCCGCACAGCAGGGAGGCGGCGGTGAACAGCAGGGCGCCGAGCAGGAAGGTGCGCCGCCTGCCCCAGCGGTCGGCGGTGCGGCCGCCGAGCAGCATGAGGCCGCCGAAGCACAGGATGTAGGCGGTCAGCACCCATTCGACGGCGGTGGCGCCGGCCTTGAGGTCGGTCTGGATGGCGGGCAGGGCGAGGTTCACCACGGTGGTGTCGAGGAGCACCATGAACTGGGCGAGGGCGACGAAGACGAGCAGGCGCCAGCGGCGGGGATCCGCTGCGGCGCCGGCGGGTGTGGTGTCCGTCGCGCGGGGGGCGGCGGTGTGGTCGGTGGTCATGGCTCCCTCTCGGATGGATCTGCCTCCCGCCCCCCTCTTGCCCCTCCTCCTGCTGCTGCTTCTTGCGCCGGGGGGCAAGGGGGGCGGCCCGGTCAGGCGGCGGGTGCCTCGATGTAGCTGAGGGCGTTGTAGATGGTGCGGTGGGGGTCGGTGATGGCGCGCCGGCCGTGCATGACGCGGGTGTTGTCGATGACGGCGGCGTCGCCGTCCTGCCAGTCCAGGTTCTCGGTGAGGCGGGCGGTCACCTCTTCGACCTCGGCCAGCAGCTGCGGGGACAGGGCGGTGCCGTCGGCGAAGGTGATGGTGGGCTTCTCGTAGTTGAAGGAGGGGCCCAGGATGCTGTTGGCGAAGGAGGGGCGCGGCCCGAACACGGTGGTGCCGGCCGCGGGGGTGGTGAAGGAGTAGCGCACCCCGCCGTCGTCCTGCGGCACGATCTCGGTGCCCGGCAACTGGCTGGCCAGCGCGAGGAGTTCTTCGACGCCGATCTCGTGGGCGGGCTTGGTGCGGCCCAGCAGGTGGTGGGCCATCGCCCGCCACTGCGGCTCGGCGACGTAGCGGCTGTAGACGATGTCCTGGGCCGCGAACGCGGTGCGGGCCTGGGGGCTGAGGGCGTCCCAGACGCGGTAGCCGTCGCAGACGGTGGTCTGGGAGCCGGAGGAGGCGGCCTTCTCGCAGAAGAACCAGGCGAGGTGGGAGCGGAAGGGGCTGTTGCCGTTCTCGGTGTGCAGGCCCACCTCGTCGAAGCCGGCGTCGACCTTCTGGGCGACCTCGGAGTAGAAGTCGCGGGCGGGGTCGAGGGTGGTGGAGGTGGAGGTGTGCTGCACCAGGGCGGTGAAGGCGTCCATGTCCGCGCCGAAGCCGCGCAGCAGCAGGAAGCCGGCCTGGGAGAGCAGGTCGCGCAGTTCCTTGGGGTCGATGCCGTCGAGGCCGCCGGGGCCTGCGGGTTCGACCAGCAGGCCGCTGCCGGTGCCGTAGGGGGTGGTCTTCACAGCCGTGCTCATGCTTTCTCCTTGGTCTCAGGGGCCGCGGCGGGGGTGGGGGTGGGGGCTGGTCGAGGACGTGCGCGCGCACGACGTCGCGGCGGGGGCGTCCGGTGACGGTGAAGCAGGTGGCGTAGGCGGGGTCGTCCTCGGACATGAGGTGGACGACGGCGGCGCGTTCGATGCCGGAGAGTTTGTGCCGGCCGAAGTCGGTGATCTCGCGGCGGGCCGTGGCGGGGTCGAGGCCGGCGTCGATGACGAACAGGCCGTGGACCTGGTCGAGGCCGTCGGCGACGACGGCGGCCTCGCGGACGAAGCCGAGTTCGCGGTAGCGGGCCTCGACCCATTCGGGGGCCACGTTGCGGCCGCCCGCGGTGATGACGAGGCTCTTCTTGCGTCCGGTGATCCGCAGATAGCCGTCGGCGTCGATCTCGGCGAGGTCGCCGGTGTGCAGGCGGCCCTGGTCGTCGACGACGACGCTGGAGGGGTCCTCGCGGGTGTAGCCGGCGAACAGGGAGGTGCTGCGGATGAGGAGTTCGCCGTCCTCGGCGAGTTCGGCGTGCACGTGGTCCAGGGGGCGGCCGACGGTGCCGAAGCGGACGGCGCCGGGGAAGTTCCAGGACACCACGGAGGAGTTCTCGCTCAGCCCGTAGCCCTCGTGGACGGTCAGCCCGTGGGCGTCGAGGCGCTGGAGGATCTCCGGGGGGACGGGGGCGCCGCCGCAGGCGATGAAGACCGGCCCGTCGTGTCCGAAGATCCGCCGGTGGCGCTCGGCGACGCTCTCGGCGGGCTGCTGGTCGCACAGGGTAAGGAAGAGGCCGGCGACGGTGGGCGGCACGACCAGGGCGGTGGGGCGGGCCTGCCGCAGCAGGGTGAGCATGCGGGGGGCGGCGTCGGCGGCGGTGCCGACCAGGGCGGTGCCCGGCGGCAGGAAGGACACCGAACCGCCTGCCAGGAAGGGCATGTAGAGGCCGGCGACCTGCTCGATGAGGAGGCTGAGCGGAACGATGGACAGATAGCGCTCGAAGATCTCCGGGCGGGTGCGGGCGCGCAGTGAGGTGAGGAGTTCGTCCAGGCCGTGCCGGCGGATCTGGACGCCTTTGGGGGCGGAGGTGGTGCCGGAGGTGTGGATGACCTTGACGATCTGGTCGTGTGCGGGGATCTGCGGGGGCGCGGCGGGGCGGGGTGCACGGGCCAGGGCGGGCAGGTCGAGGGCCAGGGCGGGGCAGCCGTCGGGCAGGACGGGCTGGGGGGTGTCGGCGTGCCAGCGGGCCAGGGCGGCTTCGCCCGCGGCGTCGGTGAGGCACAGGTCGGCGCTGTGCAGGAGGGAGGCGGCCTGCTGGGCGGTGAAGGCGGTCGGGACGGGGATCTCGACGGCGCCGGCGAACAGGGCGGCCAGGTCGGCCACGACCCATTCGGGCGAGTTCTCCGCGAGCAGTCCCACCCGGGCCGGCCGGCCCAGCGCCTGGGCCTGTTCCTGAAGCCTGGCGGCCAGGGCGAGGGCGGCGCCGGTCAGGTCGCGGTAGCTCCAGGCGGCGGGCGCCGAGCCGTCGGCGGCCAGCACGCGGACCATGACGGCGTCGCTGCCGGCCCGCTCCAGGAGCCCCTGGGCAAGAGAAAGACGGGTGGGGGTGTCAGGCGGCACGGGTGAGCACCCCCTGCTGCGGGCGGTTGCTCAGCAGCCGCATGTCGACCGAGGTGAAGCAGTAGCGGCCGATGGCGGCCAGCAGCAGGGTGGACTGCTCGGCGGCCTCGGCGTAGCCGACGACGGGCCGGGTGTCGTAGTAGGAGCCCCAGGCGGCCCGTTCGCCTTCGGGCAGGCGTTCCGCGCTGGCGTCGGCGAGGGGGTGGAAGACGCAGCCCAGGCGCTGCATGAGGGCGGCGAGCCGGCCGGTCATGGTCATCACCGCGTACGGGCGGCCCAGGCAGGCCATGATCAGCGGGATCGCCTTGATGATCTCGGCGCCGGCGGCGGGCCGTACCGAGGCGATGGAGCCGATCTGCAGGACCTGGGAGCGTTTGACGGGGGCGCCCACGGCCCGGGTGATGACGTCTTCGACGGGGGCGTCGAGGTAGCGCTCGAGCAGGATGCTCTCTTCCTCGGGGAAGGACAGGCCCGCGCAGGCGAGGACTTCCTCCTGGCCGTCGGCGGCGGTCTCGAAGAAGGCGAGGAAGCCGTCCGGGTCGGGCGAGATGCTCGCCTGGTACTGCTTGGCGAACACCAGCCGGGCCAGGTCCGCGGCGGTCTGCCAGTCCGGGGTGCCGCGCTCGGACAGGGTGATTCTCATGTGTGCTGCGCTCCCTAACAGGGACAGGGTGGGGTGGGACGCGAAGGGGGGCTCAACGCCCGAGCGCCGCGGAGCGGTGTGCCGCCGGGCGGGCGTTGACGGCGAGCCGGGCGGCCCGCAGGGCGCTGTTGATGGAGGTCTCGGCGAGGATGCCGGGGGCGGCGACGCTGTCGCCGGCCAGGAACACGCCGTCCCCGCGGTCGACGGCGGGCCGGTCCCGCCAGCTGAGGCCGGGCAGGTCCAGGGCGCCGGTGCGGCCGCGGGAGACGCCTTCGCGGCGCCACAGCAGGCGGGTGCGCCAGCCGGGGGTGGTCAGGTCGAAGAGTTTCTCCAGCCGGGCCAGGGCGTCGGCCTTCGACTCGCCGGGCCGCAGCGGCATCTGTCCCTGGAACAGGGCCTGGCCCTGCGGGGCGAGGGAGGGGTCGTGGTCGGAGTACTGGGAGGTGAAGCCGCCCTCGTCCATGTCGAAGGAGACGTTGCCGTCCTTCTTGGAGTGGGTGACGGCCATGTCCAGCAGGGCGGCGGTGCCGCTGGGCCACTCGAGGCCGGGGTCGCCGAGCAGGCTGCGCGCGGAGGCCAGCGAGGTCGCCACGATCACCGGTCCGCCGGCGGGCAGTTCGCTCAGCCGTGAGCCGGTCTCGATGACCACGCCGCGGGCGCGGGCGACGCGTTCCATGCGGGCGATCAGCGCGCCCCAGCCGCCGATGAAGTAGCGGCTGGGCAGCGGGAAGCGGGGGGTGCCCACGCGCAGCAGCCGCTCCCACACGAAGGCCGCCGACAGCCGTCCGGGGTCGCCGTCGAAGAGGATCGGGCCGAGGAAGCCGAGGGCCTCGTTCACGGTCTGCTGGGCGAAGCGTTCGCTGGCCCAGTCCTGGAAGGAGCGGTCGACGGGGACCTCGATGCCGCGGTGGCGCCAGGTCATCTTCATGTAGCCGGACGGCAGGGTCATCCGCAGCCGGCCCTGGTGGCGGAAGCGCATCCGGGTCCACTCGTGGAAGGACAGCCGCACGTAGCGGCCGGCCAGTCCGCGCTGCAGCAGCCAGTGCCAGGCGTCGCCGTTGTCGAAGAAGGTGTGCGGCCCGTCGTTGGTGACGTAGGGGCCGGCGGCCGAGCGGGCGCGGCCGCCGGTGTGGGAGTGGGCCTCGTGGACGGTGACGCGGGCGCCCTGTTCGGCGGCGGAGATCGCCGCGGTCAGGCCGGCCAGTCCGCCGCCGATGATCGTGATGTTCGCCATGGTTATCGCACTCACTTCGCCTTCGAAGGCCCGCGGGCCGGGGTCGGGGGTCAGCCGTCGAGGGTGGCCATGGCACCGACGGGGTAGCGGTCGCCCGCCGTGGAGCCGTGGGGGGCGATCTCGTCGAGGGCGGCGAGGTCGGCCGCGCTCAGCTCGACGGCACAGGCGGCGAGGTTCTCCTCCAGGTAGGTGACGCGTTTGGTGCCGGGGATGGCGACGACGTCGTCGCCCTGGGCGAGCACCCAGGCCAGCGCGAGCTGTCCGGCGGTGATGTTCTTGGCGGCGGCCAGCGCCTGCAGCCGCTCCACGACGTGCAGGTTCGTCTCGAGGTTGCCCTGCTGGAAGCGGGGCACGACACGGCGGAAGTCGTGTGCGGCGAGGGCGTCGAGGCTGCGGATGGCTCCGGTGAGCAGGCCGCGGCCCAGCGGGCTGTAGCCGACGAAGCCGATGCCCAGCTCGCGGACGGCCGCAAGGACGCCGTTGGCCTCGACGTCGCGGGTGGACAGGGAGTACTCGGTCTGTACGGCGGTGAGCGGGTGCACGGCGTGGGCGCGGCGGATGGTGGCGGCGGACGCCTCGCAGATGCCGAGGTGGCGGACCTTGCCGGCGGTGACGAGGTCGGCGAGTGCGCCGGTGGATTCCTCGACGGGGACGGCGGGGTCGACGCGGTGCAGGTAGTACAGGTCGAGGCGGTCGGTGCCCAGCCGGCGCAGGGTGGCGTCGATGGAGGTGCGGATGTAGTCGGGGCGGCCGTTGAGGCGGCCGGTGATGGTGCCGTCGGCGGTGACCTCGTTGCCGACCTTGGAGGAGACGGTGATGCTGTCGCGGCGGCCGGCGATGACGCGGGCGACGAACTCCTCGTTGCTGTGCGGGCCGTAGAAGTCCGCGGTGTCCAGGAGGTTCACGCCCAGTTCCAGGGCGCGGTGCGCGGTGCGCAGGGCTTCCTGGTCGTCGGCGGGCCCGTAGGCGAAGGTCATGCCCATGCAGCCGAGTCCCTGCTCGGAGACCTCCAGCCCCTGGCTGCCGAGTTTTCGTTGCCGCATCATCGGTTCCTTCCTGAGCCGTGCACGGGGCGGTTGTCGTCTAGCGGTGGCTGTCCAGCAGTGGCCGTCTAGCAGTGACAGTGTCGGTGTCTTTGCTAGAGAAGTGGTGGGGTGCCGGTCCCCCGGTGCTCGGACGGCGGTCCCCCGGTGCTCGGACGGCGGTCCCCCGGTGCTCGGACGGTGATCAGTCGGTGGTCAGCCGGCGGTGGTCAGTTCGCTGGTGACGGAGATCCAGGTGTGGCCCGCCGGGGCGGCGCTGGCGGCCAGGTGGGTCCACGGGTCGGTGCCCAGCACCGCGGCCGCTTCCTGGCGCAGCCAGGCGTCGAAGGGGTCGGCGGAGGCCGCGAGGCGGCGGGCGGCGCCCTGCGGGTCGCGGGCCTCGATCCGGTGGACCAGCACGTCCTGGCCGCCCAGCATCTGGAGGGCGAAGGACTCCTGGAGGATGCCCGCGCGGCGCCGGGAGGCCTCGTAGGCGCGCAGCCGCGCTCCGGCGAGCTCGGTCTGGAGGGCGTGCCAGGCGCCGGCGGCGCCGGGCGGCAGCGGCAGCAGGGCGCCGGCGCTCGTGACGGTGCGGCGGGCCGCGGTGCGGGCGCCGTTGCGGGCGGCGGGGGCGAGCCGGCGCAGGCCGAGGACGGCCAGCATGTTGGACTCCACGCCGATGCCCCAGCGTTCGGCGATCAGGCCGTCGGCCAGCAGCCGCCACACCACGACGCCGGTGAACTCGATGGCCTGTCCGGTGGGCGGCGCGCCGAGGAAGTCGCCGAGGTGGGTGCCGCGCCAGGTGTTGTGGATGACGACGTGGTCGCCGTGGGCGCTCATGTCCTCGATGGTCACGTGCAGGTCGGGGAAGCCCTCGCGCAGGCCGGCGATGGTGTAGCGGACGCCTTCGAGGCCTTCGGGGGCGCCGGGCAGCGGCTGGTGGTCGATCATGTGGGGGCTGTAGATCTCGTCGACGACGGAGAAGTCGCCCTGGTTGACGAAGGCGTCGAAGACCCGGCGGATGGTCTGCTTGTTGCGTTCCTCCACGCTGCGGGCGGTGCGCTCCGTCTCGTGTATCGACACGTTCTCTCGTCCTCTCGTCCTTCGGTGTCGGCGTCCCCGCGGGTGCGGGGGCGCAGGGTCACAGGGGCGGCGGGCGGGTGCCCGGGGCGGTCAGTGGCCGGGCGGGGGGCGCGGGGCGGTCAGTGGCCGGGGAAGGGGGCGTCCCAGGTGAGGGTGAGGCCCGCGTACAGGTAGCGGCTGGCCTCGATGGCCAGCAGCAGGACCGTGTCGCCGGGGCGGATGCGGCCCTCGCGCCAGCCGGCGTCGAGGGCGAGGGGGACGGCGGCGGAGCCGGTGGCGCCGACGTCGGTGAGGTTCTCCACGATGGTCTTGCTCAGGGTGGCCTGGTCGGCGGGCGAGAGCCCGGCGGCGGCGTACTCGCTCGCGAAGTACTCGGCGTTGCCCTCGGGCAGCACGCACGCGTCGAGGTCGGCCAGGGCCAGGCGGGAGCGGGTGAGCAGGTCGTGGATGCCCTCGACGAAGACGCGGGGGCCGAACTGGGCGGTGCCGGGGATGTCGAGGCGGATGTCCATCAGGCGGGGGCGGCGCTGCTGTTCGGCGAGGGGGGCGTCGGTGCCGCCGCCGACGATGAGCATGCCGGGTTTGCGGGCGCCGCCCAGGGAGCGGGTGGCGAAGACGGGGCGCGGGCGGCCGTGGGCGGAGCCCTCCTCGCCGGCGCGCAGCACCAGGGCGCCGGCGCCGTCGCCGAAGGTGTAGACGGTCAGCCGGTCGCGCATCCGTACGCGTTCGGGGTCGCGGCCCAAAAAGACGGGGGCCAGCAGCGGGGAGACGGCCTCGGCGCCGATGACCAGGGCGGTGGTGTAGGTGCCGTCGGCGAGCAGGCGGCGGGCGATGTCGTGGGCCTGGACGGCGCCCACGCAGCCGGCGCGGACCTCGATGACCGCGCAGTTCTCCAGGCCGAGCTGCTGCTGGACGTAGGTGGCGGCGACGGGCAGGAGGTAGTCGGGGCTGGCGGTGGACAGGACGATCAGGTCGATCTCGCCCGCCTCCACGCCGGCCCGCTCCAGGGCCTGGCGGGCGGCGGCGGTGGCCATCTGCGAGGTGCTGGTGGTGTGGGCGCCGGTGGCCGGGTCGACCATCCAGTGCCGGCGCTGGACCTGGATGCCGTCCAGGACGTCGGCGGGCAGCGGGCCGCAGAAGCGGGCCAGGGTGTCGTTGTCGAGGGCCTCGCCCGGCAGGTGGGCGCCGGTGGCCAGGACCGAGACATGGCGTGCGGGGGGTCCGGCGGGCGGGGCGGTGGTGTGGGGCATGGTCAGTTCTCCGTTGCGGGACGCAGGACGAGGCTGATGTGGGTGCCGCCGAGCGAGGAGCTGTTGATGAGCACCGGCCCCGCCGCCGCCCCGCTTTCCGGGGTGGTCCAGGCGGTGAGGGCGAGGAGGGCGGCCATTTGGGCGCCCGCGCCGACCGGTTCGCCCAGGGTCTGTTTGGGGGTGTGCACCGGGCAGCGGGCCTCGGCGGCCAGCCGGCCGGTGGCAAGGGCCTCGGGGGCATCGGCGCGGGTGAGGCCGGCGGCGTTGGCCCAGATGCCGGTCAGCTCGCCGGGGGTGAGGCCGGCGTGGGTGAGGGCGGCGCGCATGGCGCGCTCGACGCCCTCGCCCTGGGCATTCCAGCGGCCGATGCCGGCCGCGTCGCCGGCGGCGCCATGGCCGGCGAACTCGGCCAGGATGCGGGCGCCGCGGGCGCGGGCGCTGGATTCGCGTTCCAGGACGAGGGCGATGCCGGCCTCGGCCAGGGTGTAGCCGGCGTCGCCGAACAGCGGCAGTTGGCGGTAGGCGGCCAGCACGCCCGGGGAGAGGTCCTCGACCGCCGGGCACAGCACCGCCTCGGCGCGGTGCTGCAGCAGCAGGTCGTGGGCGACGGTCAGGGCGGAGGCGCCGGCGGCGTGTCCGGTGGTGACGGTGGAGGTGGGGCCCTTGGCGCCGACGTGCATGGCGACCTGGCCGGCGGCGGCGTTGAAGACGGTGTTGGGGAAGACGGCGGGGCTGCCGTGGGCGGGGCAGCCGCCCAGCACCGGCAGCAGGAAGTCCTCGATGCTGCGCATCGGGCCCAGTCCGGTGCCCAGGACGACCCCGGTGTGCTCGTCGGCCTTCAGCCCGGCGTGGGCGAGGGCGGCGCGGCAGGCGGCGACGGCGAGCTGGGAGAGGCGGTCCATGCGGCGCCGGTCGCGGGCGCCGATGTGGGCGGCGGGGTCGAAGACGGCGCGGGCCACGCGCAGGCCGTCCTCGTCGGTGCCCAGCCGCCGCCCCTGCCGCCAGGCCTCCCACAGCGCCTTCAGGCCGTCGCCGGCGGGGGTCAGGGCGGCGCCCCCGGTGATGACGACCTTCTCGGCGGCGGGCGGGGCGGGGACGGTGAAGCGCCGTCCCGAGGGCCAGCCGAAGGCGACGCAGGCATTCGCGCCGGCGAAGGCGAAGTTGTTGGACAGGGCGGCGTTCATGGCCAGTTCGCGGCCGGTGTCGGGGACCGCGTCCAGGCCGCACTTGGGGTCGGTGCCGGTGAAGTTGGCGGTCGGCGGGGCGATCTGTTCGACCAGGGCCTTGACGGTGACGATGGCCTCGACCGCGCCGGCCGCGCCCAGCAGGTGGCCGATCATCGACTTGGAGCTGCTCAGGGCGGTCTTCTGGGCGGCCTCGCCGAACGCGGCGCGCACCGCGTTGGACTCGGCGGAGTCGTTCTTGGGGGTGCCGGTGCCGTGGCCGTTGATGTAGCCGACGTCCCCCGGGGTGATGCCGGCGGCCTTCAGGGCGCCGCGGATGGCGCGGGCGGCGCCCTCGCCCTCGGGGTGCGGGGCGGTGGCGTGGTAGCCGTCGGCGGACAGGCCGTAGCCGAGGACCTCCGCCAGGACGGGGGCGCCCGCGGCGCGGGCCACCGACTCCTCGGCCAGCACCAGCATGCCCGCGCCCTCGCCCAGGGACAGCCCGTCGCGGTCCTTGGAGTAGGGGGCGGCGGGTTTGGCGGACAGTGACTGGAGGCTGGTGAAGCCGGCGAACGCGGTCTCGGTGAAGGCGTCGCTGCCGCCGGCGAGCATCGCGTCCGCGCGGCCCGCGGCGATCGCCTCGGCGGCGTGCGCGATGGCGTGCGCGCCCGAGGCGCAGGCGGTGTTGACGGACAGGGCGGGCCCCTTGAGGGCGAAGGCGGCGCTGAGTGCCTCGGCGATGGCCTGCGGCGGGACCAGCAGGTAGTGCAGGGCGTCATCGGGCAGGGTGGTGCCCTCGCGGCTGCGGCGGGCGAGTTTCTCGGCGCTGCGCAGGCCGCCGTTGCAGGAGCCGAACGCCACCCCCCAGCGTTCGGCGGGCAGGCCCGCGAGGCCCGCCTGATGGAGGGCTTCGGCGGCGGCGGTCAGCGCGAAGTCGGCGGCCGGTTCCCGCTCGCTGCCGCCGAAGGCGGCCAGGTAGTCGTAGGCGGGCCGGGGCAGGGGGGGCACTTCGCCGCCGATGGCCGTGCCGTAGCCGTCCATCGGCATGCCGGTGACCGGGCCGATGGCCGAATGCCCGGCCCGGATGCCCTCCCACAGCGCGGCGGCGCCCTCGCCCTGGGCGGTCACGGCGCCGACACCGCAGACCACCACGGTCCGGGGCCGGGCCGCGGTGTCCGGCCGTACGGCGCGGTCGTGGACGTCGGTCATGGCCGCACTCCTTTCGGATAGGGCGGGTGTTGCGGGTATGCCGGTCATGAGGTCCGTCCCAGGGCGAGGGCGACGGCCTGGCCCTCCAGGCCGCGGGCCAGGGCCAGGGCGCTGTCGGGCCGGGTGTGGCGGGGGGTGAGGGGGACGTAGTCGAGGTCGCACTCGGCGGCGGGGTGGTGCAGGTTGAGGGTGGCGGGCACGGTGCCGCTGTCCAGGGCGAGGGCGGCGACGGCCGCGTTCAGTGCGCCGGCGCCGCCGACGAGGTGTCCGGTCTGCGGTTTGACGCTGCTGATCTGGGCGGACTTGGCGGCCGTGCCGAGGGCGTCGTGCAGGGCGACGGTCTCGCTGGCGTCGCCCTGCAGGGTGGCGCAGCCGTGCGCGGCGATGTAGCTGCCGTCGGGGAAGGGCCGTGCGGCATCGGTGAGGGCGCGGCCGATGGCACGGGCCAGGCCGCGGGCGCGGGGCTGGGGGCTGGGCGGGCGGACGCAGTCGTTGCCGGCGCCGAAGCCGGTGATCTCGGCGTAGCAGCGGGCGCCGCGGGCCAGGGCGTGTTCGCGTTCCTCCAGGACCAGGAGGGCGGCGCCCTCGCCGAAGACCGAGCCGGAGCGGTCGCGGTCGAAGGGCCTGAAGGCCTCGGCGCCCAGGTCGGTGCGGGTGCTCAGGACGCCCAGGCCGTCCATCTTGGACATCGCCCACCAGCCGGTGGCGTCGTCGTAGCCGCCCGCGAGCACGAGGTCGGCCTCGCCGCGGCGTACGGTGCGCATGCCCCGGCCGATCGCCATCGCGCCGGAGTCGGCGGTGCCGGCGAAGTAGGCGTTGGCGCCGCGGATGCCGTACTTCTCGGAGATGTGGAAGGCGGCGGCGGGCTGCAGTCCCTCGACGAAGAACAGCGGGGCGATCACCGAGGAGGCGCTCTGCCCCAGCCGGTGCAGGTCGGGGGTGCCGTCGTCGGCGCGGACGGCCTGCAGCTGGGCGATGAGCTCGTCCATGCGGGGCATTTCCTTGTTGCTGCCCAGGAACAGGCCCGTGCGGTGGCCCAGGTCGCTCCCGTCGTCCAGGCCCGCGTCTTGCAGGGCGAGGGTGGCGCCGGCCAGGGCGAGCTGGTCGCCGCGGCACAGCATGCGCAGGGTGCGGCGGGAGGCCCACTGGGCGGGGGTGAAGGAGGGGATCTCGGCGCCGATGCCGGTGCGCAGCGGGGCGGGGTCGTAGGCGCGCAGCGGTCCGATGCCGCAGCGGCCCTCCAGCAGGCTGTGCCAGGTCTCGGCGGCGCTCTGGCCGATCGCGGTCATCAGGCCGATGCCGGTGACCATCACGCGGCGGCGCTGCTCGCTCATGCTGTGCCCTCCCGGGTCGTCTCGTCGCTGACCAGGGCCAGGACGCGGGCGGTGGCGACCACCCGGCCGCCGGCCCGGGCGGTGGCCCGGCACTCGGTGCGGTGCGGGCCGTGAGCGGTCACCTCGACGCTGAGGTGGACCTGGTCGCCGGGGCCGACGAAGTGCGTGAAGCGCACGCCGCGCACGGCGGCCAGGCGCCAGGTGCCGGGGCCCGCGGCCCTACGGGCGAGCGCGGCCATGCTCTCCAGCAGCAGCACGCCGGGCAGCACGGGGTGGCGCGGGAAGTGGTCGGTGAAGCAGGTCAGGGTGGCGGGCACGTTGCGCACGGCCGCCGCCCGCTCGCCGACGACGGCCTCCAGCAGCCGGTCGAACCCGCCCAGCCCGCCGCCGGGCACCGCGGCGGCCGTGACGGTCGTGGAGCCCACGCCGGAGACAGGGGTGGGGGTGGGTCCCGCGGCGGGGACGGTGGTGGTCATGTGTCCTCCCGCGGGGCGCCGACGACGAGGCTGGTGTTGCTGCCGCCGAACGCGAACGCGTTGATCAGGGCCGCCGCCACCGGCATCGGGCGGGCGGTGTGCGGTACGTAGTCGAGGTCCAGGCCGCGGTCGGGCCGCTCGAGGTTGACGGTGGGCGGGACCAGGGAGTGGCGGATCGCGCCGAGCGCGGCCAGCACGCCCAGGCCCAGGCTGGCGGAGGTGAGGTGGCCGGCCATCGACTTGGGGGCGCTGACCACCAGACGGCGGGCGTCGTCGGCGAAGACCTTCTTGATGGCGACCGTCTCGGACTGGTCGTTGCCGTGGGTGCTGGTGCCGTGCGCGACGACGTAGTCGATGCCGGCGGTGCCCAGCCCGGATTCGCCGATCGCCGCCTCCATGGCCTGGACGGCGCCGGAGCCGTCCGGCGGGGAGTCGGTGATGCGCCAGGCGTTGAGGGTGGAGCCGTAGCCGAGGACCTCGCCCAGGACGGGCGCGCCGCGCTCGCGGGCGGCGTCGAGGTCTTCCAGGACGACGGCGACGGCGCCCTCGCCGATCACGAAGCCGGAGCGGTCGGCGTCGAAGGGCCGCGAGGCGTGCTCGGGATCGTCGTTGTGACGGTCGGTCAGCGCGCCCAGCAGGCTGAAGCCGAGCAGGTCGAGCCAAGTGGTCAGGGAGTCGTAGCCGCCGGCGACCATCAGGCGGGCGTCGCCCTCCTGGATGGCGCGGTAGGCCTCCCCAATGGCGTGCCCGGAGCCGGAGCAGGCGGTGGAGATCCCGATCATCGGCCCGGTCGCGGACATCATCCGGGCCATCGCGCTGAGCGGCACGTTCTGGTCGTCGGTGAGGGTGACGGCCGGCGGGTGGCACAAGAACGCGTCCGCGCGGCCGGTGGTGGCACGCAGGTGGCCGACGTCCAGGAGGGCCTGCAGCTCGGGGCGGCCGACGCTCGCGCCCATCGCCACCCCGCGCTCGCCGAAGTCGTACACCTCCTCCCCCAGGTCCTCGGCCCGCGCGGAGCGCAGCGCCTCCCAGGCGGCCGCGACACCGAACAGGCCCACCCGGGAGAGGTGTTTGCGCCCGATGCGGGCCGGGATCGCCGCGGCCGGGTCGAAGTCCTTGACCTGGGCGGCGATCCGCACCGGGAAGCCGGCCGCGTCGAAGGTGGTCAGCGGCCCGACGCCGCTGCGGCCGGCGGCCAGGCCCTGCCAGGTGGCGGCGGCGTCGTTGCCCAGCGGGGTGACGGCGCCGACGCCGGTGATGGCTACTCGGGTCATCTGATCCCTCCGTGGATGCTCCGCCCTTCAGAGCGGAGACGGACTCCTGCGGAGCAGGGCAGGGAAGGACGATTCGCCGTCAGGGCGGATCGTCCTTCGCGGCCAACTTCCCGCGGATAGTCACGAGTTGATGCGATAGTTTGTGAGTTGTGAGCACTCACGTGAAGCGGGCGTTCAAGTACCGCTTCTGTCCGACGGATGCGCAGGCAGCGGAGCTGTCGCGCACGTTCGGGTGTGTGCGGAAGGTCTACAACATGGCGCTCGCCGCCCGTACCGAGGCGTGGGCGCGGCAGGAGCGGGTCAACTACAACGCCACCTCCGCGATGCTGACGGCGTGGAAGAAGACCGAGGATCTGGCTTACCTGAACGAGGTGTCCTCGGTCCCCCTCCAGCAGGCGCTGCGGCACCTGCAGACGGCGTTCACCCATTTCTTCGGCAAGCGGGCGAAGTACCCGCGTTTCAAGTCGCGCAAGACGTCGCGCAGGAGTGCGGAGTACACCTCCAGCGCATTCCGCTTCCGCGACGGGAAACTGACACTGGCGAAGATGACCGAACCGCTGGACATCGTGTGGTCGAGGCCACTGCCCGAGGACATGGCCCCGTCCACCGTGACGGTCTCGCAGGACAGCGCGGGCCGCTGGTTCGTCTCCCTGCTGTGCGACGACCCGTCCGTCAAGCCGCTCCCGGCCACCGGTCAGGCTGTCGGTGTCGATGTCGGACTGGACCACCTGCTGACCCTCTCCACCGGAGAGAAGATCGCCAACCCCCGGCACGAGCGCCGTGACCGCACCCGCCTCGCCAAGGCCCAGCGCAAACTTGCCCGCAAGGCCGGGGGCGACGGCGCCAACCGCAGGAAGGCCCGGCTGAAGGTCGCGAAGATCCATGCCCGGATCGCTGACCGGCGCCGCGACACGCTGCACAAGCTGACCACTCGGCTCGTTCGTGAAAACCAAACGATCGTGATCGAGGACCTGACCGTGCGCAACATGGTCAGAAACCACCGGCTCGCCCGCTCCATCAGCGACGCGGCGTGGAGCGAGTTCCGGAGCATGCTGGAGTACAAGACCGCCTGGTACGGGCGCGAAGTGATCGCCGTGGACCGGTGGTTCCCCTCCTCCAGGCTGTGCTCCTCCTGCAACACCCTGCAGGACAAGATGCCGCTGCACGTCCGCACCTGGACGTGCGACTGCGGCGTGACCCACGACCGCGACGTGAACGCGGCGCACAACCTTCTGGCCGCCGGGCTGGCGGTGACAGTCTGTGGAGCTGGCGTAAGACCTCAACGGAGTACTCCGGACGGGCAGTCGGCAACGAAGCAGAAACCCTCACGGCGCGAGCCGTAAGAATCCCCTCCCTTCAGGAAGGGGCGAAGTCAACCCACCGGCCCCCCGCCCTGCAGCTGGTGCGCCATGCGCCGGGTGGCGGCCGGGTCGTCGAGGCGTTCGGCGTCGATGAGCGCGCACAGGATGCCGCTCGCCTCCAGGACGTTCTCGCCGTCCACGGTGACGGTGCCGTCCAGCAGGGCGGCCTCCTCGGTCATCGACTCGACGGTGGCGTGCATGCGCAGCACCTCGCCGGGGCGCACCGGGCGGTGCGCGGTGGCCTCGCCGACCGCCAGCAGCGCGGCGCGCCGCTGGTGGTCGGTGGAGAGCATGATCAGCCAGGTGGCGGACTGGCACAGGGCCTCCAGGGCCAGCCCGAAGGGCAGCGCGGGTCCGGCGCCGGTGTCCTGCCAGTAGGTCTCCCCGGCGGAGGTGACCTTGCGCGCGGTGATGTGCTCACGGGGCGCGCAGGTCTCGATCCGGTCGATCAGATGGAATCGCATCGTCGTCTCTTCTCCCGTTCCCTCACGCGTCCGTTACGGGCGGCCGATGCCCAGTTGGGCGGAGAACCCGCCGTCCACGCAGAGCAGTTCGCCGGTGGTGTAGCCGGAGTCGGGGCCGGCCAGGAACACCGCGGCCGCGGCGACCTGGCCGGTGGTGGCGAACCGGCGCAGCGGGATCTGCCGCTTGATGCTCTTGCCGCCGTCGCGCTGCAGCACGCCGTCCACGAGTTCGGTCGGGGTGAACCCGGCCAGGACCGCGTTGACCCGTATGCCGAAGCGGGCGAGTTCGACGGCGGCGCAGCGGGTGAAGGAGTTCAGCGCGCCCTTGGAGGCCGAGTAGTTGGCCTGGCCGATCCAGCCGCGTTCGCCCATCGCGGAGGAGATGTTGACGATGGTGGCGTCGCCGCGGGCCATGAACTGTTCCAGGACGGCGTGGGTGCAGTGCCAGGCGCCGCCGAAGTTGGTCTTCATGACGTTCAGCCAGGCGTCCGGCGGCGCGTCGTAGATGAGGCCGTCGTCGCTGGTGCCCGCGTTGTTGACGAGGATGTCGAGGGGGCCCAGGAGGCGGGTGGCCTCCTGGACCAGGCGGGCGGCCTGCTGCGGGTCGGCGACGTCGGCGGCGACGGCCGCGGCCCGGCCGCCCGCCGTCTCGATCTCCTTGACGACCGCGGCGGCGTCCTCCTGGCGGGAGCGGTAGTTGACGGCGACGGCCGCCCCCTGCTCGGCCAGGGCCAGGGCGATGGCCCGGCCGATGCCGCGTGAGGCACCGGTGACCAGGGCGGTGCGGTCCTTCAGCTTCATCTGTCTCTTCCCGTTTCTGCTACGAGGGGGCGGTGGCCGGCCGGGGCCCGCGCGGGCGGGGGCGGGAGGGGTGGCGGGGGTGCGGGACGCCGTTGGCCCGCACCGCCACCGACCCCGGGGGGAGGGGGTGCGGGTTCAGGCGGTGTGCTGGGCCTCGGCCCGCTCGGTCAGCAGGTCGGTGAGGTTCTGCACGGTGAACAGGCCCAGCACGCCCTCGGCGGTCAGCGGCTCGCTGAGCTGGCTGCGGTCGAACTGCGGCAGGACCTTCTCCAGGTGGGTGAGGCCGGTGTCGTTGACGACCTCGTTCTCGTCGCCGAACTCCTCGTCGGGGATGCCGCCCTGCAGCAGGGCGGCGATGTCGGCCACGGTGATCTTCACCTTGGTGGCGCGCTCGATACGGAAGAGGATGTCGAGCAGGTCGATCGACTCGGCACCCAGCTGCCCGAGCAGGGTCGCCTCGGGCACGGCCTCGGCCTCGTCGATGCCCAGGGCGTCGGCGATGGCGGCCTGGACCGCGGAGAAGTAGTCGGTCGAGGTGGGGGTCAGGGTTTCGGACACCGTTGGCTGCCTTTCGATGGGTCGTTCCGCCGGTACCGGCCCGGGGGCCCGCACCGGACGGACGGGAGAGGAAAAAGAAAAGGAAGAGAAGGGAGAGGAGGGAGAGAAGGGAAGGGGAGAGAGGGGGCGGGCGGTGGGTGCGGGCCGGGGCGGGTCCGCGCGCCGGGTCAGGCGGCGGCGCCAGGGGCGGGCTCCTGCCCGAGCTCGCGCAGCAGTGCAAAGATCCGGCGCGCGTCGTGGGTGCTGCGCACCACGGAGTGGACGCCGGTGCGGTTGGCGAAGCCGCTGAGCACCCGGCCGGGGCCGACCTCCAGGCAGCCGTCCACGGCGTGCGCGGCCGCGGCGCCCAGCACGTCCACCCACCGCACCGGCCCGGCCAGCTGACGGCGCAGCAGATCGCGGGCGTGGCTGCCGTCGCGCACCAGGGTGCCGGTCACCGAGCTGATCACGGGCAGCCGGGGCGCGCTGAAGCACACGCGCTCCAGTTCGGCGGCGAACTCGTCCTCGATCGCCCGCATCAGCGAGCAGTGGAAGGGCGCGGAGACCTTCAGTGCCACCGCCCGCTCGGCGCCCGCGGCCAGTGCCCGGCGGGCGGCCTCCTCGACCGCGGGGCGCTGTCCGGAGATCACGGTCTGGCCCGGCTCGTTGTAGTTGGCGATCTCCACCACGCCCAGGGGGGCGCAGTCCGCGCAGATCTCCTCGATCCGGGCGGCGGCAAGGCCCAGTACGGCCGTCATCGCGCCGCCGACCCGGCGGGAGACCCCCGCCATCAGCTCGCCCCGGCGGCGTACCAGCCGCAGCGCCGCCTCGGCCTCCAGCACCCCGGCGGCCACCAGCGCGGGGTACTCCCCCAGGCTGTGCCCGGCCACCACGGCGGGCACGAAACCCGCCTGGTCGCGCAGTACCTCAAGGACCGCGAGGCTGGTGGCGACGATGGCGGGCTGGGCGATCTCGGTCGGGGCCAGCTCCTCCTCCGGCGCGGTGCTGCACAGCGCGGTCAGCGGCAGGCCGGTCGCCTCCTCGGCGCGGGCCAGGACGCGTCCGGCGGTGCGGGGGTGGTCACGCAGCAGATGCCCGGCCATGCCCGCGCGCTGCGAGCCCTGCCCGGGAAACATCGTGAAGAGATTGTCGATCATCCCCGTTCCTGCCTCACTGAGTTGTCGGAAGAACCGTCGGAAAAACTGCCGGAAGAGCTGTCCGAAGAGCTGTTTTCAGAGCCGGAGAAAGGTCATCGAGCGGTCGGCTGGCGGTGCTCGATTCTGTGAATCTGCCACGGGGCTCTGGCGCATTCCTTGAATGCGTCTGGACCGGCACTACGGCGCCCGGCAATCAGCAACTAACGTGCTGGCATGGTGAGGATGAGTGCAGACGAGCGGCGCCGCAGCGTCATCCGCGCGGCCGTGAGCGAATTCGCCCGGGGCGGGTACGACGGCACGTCCACCGAGGCCATCGCCCGGCGTGCGGGGGTGTCGCAGCCGTACCTCTTCCGGCTCTTCGCGGGCAAGCGGGCGCTCTTCCTCGCGGCGGCGCGGTGCTGCCTGGCCGACACCGCCCGGCTGTTCACCGAGGCCACCGAGGGCCTGGCGGGCGAGGAGGCGCTGCGCGCCATGGCCAACGCGTACACCCGCGTCATCGTCAAGGAGCCGGAGCGGCTGCTGATGCAGATGCAGGTGTATGTCGCGGTGGCGGCGGGCGAGGCGGACGGTGACGCGGCGTTCGGGGAGGCGGTGCGGGCCGAGTGGCGGCGGCTGTGGGACACCGTCCACCGGCCGCTCGGCGCGGACACCGGCCAGACCACCACGTTCATGGCGTACGGGATGCTGGTCAACGTCCTGGTCTGCCTGGGGTTTCCGCCCGGGGACCCGCTCTGGGACGGGCTGTATCCGGCGGCGCGGGCCGGGGCACGGCAGCCGGGCGCCCTCCAGCGACGGCCGGCACCCGGCTGACGCCCGCCGGGCGGGCGGGACCGGTGGGACGGTACGCGCCGGACTGGGCTGGGCCGGCCCCGAAGACCGAGGGGCCGGATCCGGGCCGGGGCCGCGGGGTGCGGGGTGCGGCCGGGACGCCAAGCCCAGGGCCGGTCCGCCGGACCCGGGGTCCCGGGACCCGGGACCCGGTCCCCAGACCGCCTGCGGGCCCGTGAGCCGGGGGGCAGGACAGCCGGAGACGGGGCCCGCAACCGGTCCTGGAACGGCGGGGGTTCTGGAGCGGGGCCGGGGCCGCGAGGGCGGGCGTCAGTCCACGGTGGCGGCCGGGCGGCGGGCCGGGGCCCAGCGGGTGCCGTAGGCGACCTGGCCCTTCTCCGCGGCGGCGAAGGCCTTCGTGTTCCAGTTCTTGCGCATGAACGCCTCCCGCGCCCGGATCAGCAGCGGATTGCGCACCGCGCCCATCCGCCCGATCCGCCAGGCGATGCGCTGCAGCGGCGCGGTACGGGCGCGGCGTTCACGCTCGTAGCGGCGCAGCGCGGCGATGGGGTCGTCGGCGTGCTCCAGGTGCTCGGCGAGGACCAGGGCGTCCTCCAGGGCCTGGCAGGCGCCCTGCCCGATGTTGAAGGTGATGGGGTGCGCGGCGTCGCCGAGCAGGGTGACGCGGCCCTGGCCCCACCGGCGTTCGGGGCTGCGGCCCTCGACGTCGCCGCGGATGATGTCCTCCTGCGGGGTGGCGGCGAGGATGTCGGCCACCGGGCCGCCCCAGCCGCGGTGGCGGCGCAGCAGCATCTCCCGCACGCCGGGCGCGTCCCGGCCGCCCGCGGGCCCGTTGGCCACGCTCATCCAGTGGACCAGGCCGGGTGCGACGTCGTAGTAGGTGAAGCGGGTGCCGGGCCCGAACATTGCGTTGAAGGTGCCCGGCGGGATGTCCGGGTGCTGCAGGGGGGAGCGGCCGCGCCAGGCGATGTAGCCGCTGTAGCGGTTGCGGGCGGGGCCGAAGAGGGCGTCGCGGACCGTGCCGTGGATGCCGTCGGCGCCGATCAGCAGGTCGCCCCGTTCGCTGCCGCCGTCCGCGAACCGTACGGTGACCCCGTCCTGGTCCTGCTCGAAGCCGGTCACGTGGGCCCCGGTGCGCACCGGGGAGCCGTGCAGGGCCTCGCGCAGCACGCCGTGCAGGACGGAGCGCTCGACGGCGATGGTGGGCGCGCCGTAGCGCTCGACGAAGTCGCCGACCGGCCAGGCGCCCAGCACCTCGCCGCGGTGGGTGCTGAAGTGCGCGACCTGCTGGGCCGGGGCCGTCTCGAGGACCTGTCCGGCCACGCCCAGGCAGTCCAGCGCGAGCACGCCGTTGGTCCAGATGTGCAGGCCCGCGCCGCCGTCGCGCAGTGCCTCGGCCCGTTCGAAGACGACGGGCTCAAGACCGGCGCGCTGGAGCGCGAGGGCCGCGGCCAGGCCGCCGATCCCTCCGCCGGCGATGAGTACGCGACGGGCACGTCCAAGGGCCATGGGTCTGTCTCCTCGTGGCTGTCCGGGCGGATGTCCCCGCGGGGAGGGGACGGCACTCCGCTGCGGCCCGGGGTGCTCCCTCGTCCTTGCGGAATCCCCTGCGGACCACTGGAGTTGTCAACGCTAGCATTCGAAGCACTGAACTTGATAGTGTCGGCAGTACATCTAGCGTTGATAAATCCACGTGGCGGCAGGCCATGTGGCAACCGGCAGACGGACAAGGGTGGTTGTGATGGAAACCCTCGTACAGACCCTGGCCGTGGTGGCCACGATGGCCAACGCGGTGGTCTACGGCACCGACGTCTTCTCCGCGATCGTCCAGCGGCCGGCCCTCGCGCACGTCGACGACGCGGTGCTGACCAGCACCATGGGGCAGATCCACCGTTTCGGGGACCGCCGGATGCCCGTCCCGGGCGTCTTCGGCCTGCTCGCCACGGTGGCCACGGCCGTCGCGGCCGGGTTCGGCGGCCGCGTGACGGCGGCCGCGGCGGCCGCCGTCGCGGCGGCGGCCCTGGTGGTGTGGCTGGCCGTCTACAACAAGGTGAGCGCGCCGGTGAACAAGGAGCTGACCGACGCGGCCCTCGACTGCCGCACCGCGCCGAACGCGCGGGGCCTGCAGCGCACCTGGGACAGCGTCATCAACGCCCGGGTCGTGCTGCAGGCGGTGGCGCTGGGCGCGATGTGCGTGGCACTCGTGGCGTCCTGACACCGCGGAAGGCGGCTGCCGCGGATACGGGCGGGGGGTGAGGAAGGGAAACCCGCGGGTCTCCCGCCCCACCCCCTTCCCGCCTCCCGCCTCCCGCCTCCCGCACCCGCTTGCCGTCCGCGGCGGCCCCTACTGCAGGGCGATGCTGCCCAGGACGGACATCTCGGTGTCCTCGTCCGGGCCGTCGGTGATCTCACTGCCGAATGCGGGGCTGAGCTCCGGCTCGTTTCCTGCGGGATTCTTCTTCTTGCTGTTCCTGCTGACCACGGTGGTGTCCCTTCGGGCGTGAGCGGCCAATACCGTACTGAGATTCACGAAGGTCCGCACCGCGCGTCAAGGCGCATTGCGCCGCGTCCACCGGAATGCGAGGCGCCCTCGAGAAATCCGGCAAAGGAAATACGCATTCCGCACCGCACTCCCCCGCGGTCGGCGGGAATCAGCGCGCCGCCCGCCCCGCCCGAATTCCCCCACTCCCCCGCCTTCCCCTGCCCCTTCTCTGCGCTGCCCTTCCCTGCCCCTTTTCCTCCCGCAGTGGTCCGGCCGGGCGCGGGCGGGTCACGCCGGTTCGGCCGGGGCGGGCCGGGACTGGGCGAGGGCGTCCGCGAGGGTCCGCCAGATCTCCGCCGCGAGGTCGATGTTGGCGTCCGCCTGGGCCTGCTGCGCCAGGGTGCGCAGCCCCTCCACGCCGGAGGCGTCGCCGCCCAGGATCAGCAGCTGCTGGCGCAGGATCTCCAGCCGCACCCGGTCGCGGTAGGTCATCCTCGGCTCGTCCCCGGCCAGGTCGCCCAGCAGGGCGCGGGCATCGTCGTAGCGGCCGGTGGCGAACGCCAGATCGGCCTTCAGCGCGGTCAGGTCCTGGCGCAGGGCGGGCGTGCCGACGAAGGCGAGGGCGGCCTCGGCCTGGGCGGCGCAGGCCTCGGCCCGCGCGGGGTCGGGGGGCAGGGTCTGCAGGTGCAGCCGGCCCGCGGCCAGCCGCAGCCTGAGCCACAGCACCAGGTCCTCCTGGCTGCTGAAACGCTCCAGGGCCGCATCCAAAAAGGCCTGCGCCCCGGTGTGGTCGCCCTGGCGCACCCGGACGGCGGCGGCCGTCCACATGGCCTCGGCCCACAGCGCGTCGGTGCGGCCGGCGACCAGCGCGGCCAGTTCGTCGGCGTGCACCCGCGCCTCCGGCACCTGCCCGGCCTCCGCCTGCACCGACACCAGCGCCAGCAGCGCGGCGGCCCGGTCCTCCACGCCCAGGTCCTCGCCCAGGGCGAGGCGGTGGGCGGCGACGGCCGCGTCCAGGGCCGGGGTGATCTCACCGAGCGAGCGCAGGCAGCGGGCCAGCCGGGTCAGGCCGCGCACCCGCAGCTCGGCCGATCCCACCTCGTCGCCGAGCGCCACCAGCCGGCCGAGGTCCGCGCGTTCGGCGGCGTGATCGCCCTGCAGCCGGGCGGCCCGGGCCAGCAGCCACAGCGCCTGCCAGCGCAGCACCGCGCTCTCGTGGCCCTCGGCGGCCAGCGCCGCGCGCAGCGCCCCGATGGCGTCCGCGGAACCGGTGGAGGACGCCAGCGTCAGCGCGTGCGCCAGGGAACCGGTGACCGGCTCCTCGAAGTCGGCGACGTCCAGGCCCAGCCGGCCCGCCAGATAGCCCACGGCCCGGTCGGTGGGCTGGCGCGCCCCCGATTCCAGGCGGGAGAGATAGCCGGTGGACATGCCCTCGCCGGCCAGCGCCGTCTGCGACAGCCCCTGGGCCGTCCGGAGCTTTTTCAGGCGGTGTCCGAACGCGGGCTGTCGCAGCATGACCGAATCCCCTGGGGTGAGCGGGCAAGAAAGTTTCACCGGGAGCCGCCCCGAGCGTAGGGCGCCGGGCAACACGCGGGCAAACCTTTGCCAGGCCCCCGCCGGGAATCTCGTGCCGCTCTCACGCGCCTCTCACGCGCCTCTCGTGGACTCCTCCAGCGTTCCTCCAGCGCGGCGGAGCACGCTCGGCAGGACCCGGCCGGCGCACCCGGCCGGGCGCGGAGTCCTTGTGCAGGTCAACGCCCGGGAGTCGACGATGAGGCCATCGGTGTGCGCACCACCCCGGGCGGCGTGGACGGCCACCGCGGGACACGGCAGCGGCCCCTCCCCGGCCGCGGACACCGGCCACCCCGCCCCGCCCGCGCCGGACGCACCGTCCGACGAGGACATCGGCTGGCCCAAACGGTGCGCCCCGCCCGGCCCGTAACTCCCGTAACCCTCGTTAACCGTTAACCCCGTGCCCCTTTGCACCCGTTGCTTCGAGTCTTAGCGACTCTCAGTATTCCGGGTGTTTCCGCCCGGAAGGTTCGTGACGGTGTCACCAGAGCGCGAGTTGCTCGCGCCTGGTGTCCTGTCGACGATCTCTCGTTTCCGTCCCCTGGCGGGGTGTTGCGCCAGCTGCCCGCGTGCCCGTCCCCTTGCGGGTTCGGGCGGTGCGGGTCTTCTGCTTGGCTCCACGAGGCTTCGGCACCACCACCAGGGGGCCCGGGTCTCCGGCCACTCCGGTACCCGTTCTACCGTTGGCCGCCGCGAGGGCGGCCAGATTGTGGCCTGCGTTCGCATCCCGGTCCAGGACGAGTCCGCAGACGTCGCACTCGAAGACACGCACGCCGAGGGGCAGTTTGGCTTTCACCACACCGCAGCGGGAGCAGGTCTTCGAAGAGGGCATCCAGCGGTCGGCGACGATCAGACGTCCACCGTGGCGCTGGGTCTTGTAGGTGAGCTGGCGCCGCAGTTCCCCGAACGCCGCGTCGGAGATACGGCGGGACAGACGCCGGTTGCGGACCATGCCTTTCACGTTGAGGTCCTCGACCACGACGGTGCCGTACTCGGCGGGGATACGCGCGGTGGCCTGGTGGAGATGGTTCTCCCGCAGGTTCGCCACCCGGTGGTGCACCCGGTTACGGACCGCGTTGGCTTTCTCCCAGCGACGGGACGGGGCCTGTCCGGTGCGCCGGTCGGGGCCGCGTCGGCGGGAGACGGTCCGGGAGGCCTTCCGGAGCTGCGTGAGTGCCTGGTCGTAGTGCTTGGGGTTCGCGACCTCGCGGACCTCGCCGGCCGAGTCCGCCATGACGAGGAGAGTCTTGACGCCGAGGTCGATCCCGACTGCCGTGCCGGGGCGGGTGGCAGGGGCGATGGCGTGGCGTTCCTCGGTCTGCAGGACCGCGAACCAGCGGCCCCGCTCGAACCGCACCGTCACCGACAGAATCCGCGTCCCGCCTTCGGCGATCGCGTCCACGAGGGGCTGGACGTCCTCATGGAGGCGGATCCGGCCGAGGCGGGGCAGGACGATATGCCGCCGGTCATCGAGGCGGATGGTGCCGGTGGTGAACTTGCACGCCGGACGAGCCTTCCGCTTCGACTTGAAACGGGGTCTGCCCATCCGGGCTCCCTTGCGCTCGCCGCGCCGGGACTTGGCGTAGTTGTCGAACGCGGCGGCAGCGTTCGCGAGGCCGGTGTTGTAGGCCTCCTTCGAGTTCTGCGCCCACCACTCCCGCAGGAACGGGTCGTTGTGTTTGGCCTCGTTGAACACCTTCCGCAACGACGGCAGCGACCACGACCGCCACGCAACGCGCTCTGCCTCGGGAACGCCGTAGGTCTCCTCCGCCGCGCGCTGCGACCAACTCGCCAGCACATGCCGCACCGCCCAGTTGTAGGCGACCCGCGCCGCCCCGCAATGCGAGGCCAGAGCCTGCAGGCCGGACGCATTGGGGTCGAGGGCGAGCCTGTGGCCCACAACGTGGAAGCCGGGCCGCGCCTCGAACCCCCGGCGCTTCTTCTTCCCGCTCCCGGCAGGCTCCGCCCCGCTCACCCGGTCGTCTCCGCCGCCGGAGCGGTGGCCTCGGCGATAGCGCGTGCGGCCCGGTTCTTCGCCGCTCGCTGCCCATACAGCCGGGCACACATCGAGGTGAGGACTTCAGTGATGTCCCGGACCAGGCCGCTGGTCGTCTCCTGCGGATCGAGCACCACCAGACGCCGGCCGGAAGCCGACCGTGCCGATTCCAGATGCTCGACACCGAAACGGGCCAGCCGGTCGCGATGATCCACGACGATGACGGCAACGGCCGGGTCCGACAGGACACGGTGCAGCTTGCGCCGATTCCCGTTCAGTCCCGACCCGACCTCGGTCACAACCTCGGCAACGGCGAGCCCCAGCCCGATGGCTCCCTGGACGACAGCGGCGAGCGCCATGTTGTAGACCTTCCGCACGCACCCGAACGTGCGCGACAGCTCCGCTGCCTGTGCATCCGTCGGATAGAAGCGGTACCGATACGCCCGCTTCACGTGAGTGCCCACAGCTCACAAACTATCGCATCGACTTGTCACTATCTGCGGGTAGTTGGCCGGATCGACGATCCGCCCTGGCGGCGAATCGTCTTTCCCTGCACTGCTCCGCAGGAGTCCGTTTCCTCGCCGCCCTGAAGGGCGGAGTATCCATGGAGGGATCAGATGACGATCTACGGCTGACTGCCGACGGTGAGCTGCGTGTTACCGGCCCGCACACGAGCAGCCGCAGCATCAGACCTCGTGGTCGTCTGCGCCGAGCCGATGGTCGAGGTCGCTTGCCCAATGCTGGGCCCAGGCCCGTAGACGTGAGGTCTCGTCCTCGGTGAGTCCGTAGGCGCGAATTCCTCGTCGTCGTACCACTCGGCGCCGGCGAGACGGTCGTGGAGGTCCTGGAGGCGGAACTCGTCGCGGCCGTGCCGCTCGCCGAGCCGTTCGAGGTCGTTCGTGGTGTGGTGCTCGGCGGCGGCGTGCACGTCGATGAGATCTCTTACCGCGCCCCGGTCAGCCAGGGCGCGGACCTTGGTGCCGATGACGTCAGGAAGAGCGAGGACCAGGCCGTACTCCGTTTCCACGGGCGGTGCCCAGAGGTTCTCTTTGAGGATGTCCACTTCGCAGTCCTCGCCGGTTGCGGGGACCGCGGCCACAAGGCGTGCGGAGAGCGGGTCCACGCTGACTACCGTGACGGCCCAGCCACGTTGGACCAGACCGTGCTCTACAGCGTGGACGATGTCCGTCAGGGGGGCCGGATTCTCGGTGGCGACGTCGAGGTCCTGACTCAGCCGGTCGACCAGCCCATGGGCCTGGACCGCGTATCCGCCCGTGACGATCAAGGGGTACGGCGTGCCGATCGCGAGGACATCGGCCAAGAGCCGCCGGTGGAGCTCGCTGAGGTTCACGCGGCGGTCGGCGTCCGCCTGGCGAGCGCGGGAAAAGCGTCCTCCCACACCAGGCGGATGTGCCTGCTGACCAGGGTGCGCAGCACGGGCCACTGTGCGACCAGCAGGTCCCGGTCGAGCAGGGTGGTCAGGTCGTCACGCTGCCCCTCGGCAAGGACCGTGCGGTACAGGCTCATGCGCTGGCGCGGCCGGTCCAGGTCGTAGGCGCGAAGCCCGGACCAGGCGACGTGCAGCGGCAGTTCGACCCGGCCCTGCGCGGGTCCGGAAAGCTCGTCGAGCGAGGCGGGCAGGCGACCTGTGTACCGCTCCCGCAGGACTCCGGCGGCGGACGGCAAGGAGACGGGTGAGGACGGTGAAGCCATGCGGCCGATTATCCCCGCTCTGCCCGCCCCCGGTCGCGCAGACGCGGTATCTGCCGCTCCCTCTGGGATGTGCATCATGACGGCGGCTGCCTCCAGCGGGAAGCCGGCGGTACCCGGGTGAGCGCGGCGGATGGTGACCAGCACACGCCACCCGTCCTCGGGTGACCTGTTCTCTGACGAGCCCGCCCGGGGGCAGGTCCTCGAGAACGACGGCGTCCAGGCGATGTAGTCCACATAGCCGTCCCGCGGACCGGGGCGACGAACGCAGCAGCCTGCTCCACGGCCGCTACCGCTCAACGGCGTTTCGCCACGCCACTCTGTGCCGTTGCCCAAAAGTTGACGTGAGCTGGGGAAATGACCTGGGAACGGAGTCAGGTCAGGAGTGCCGTTTTTCATGTGGACGGTGTGGTGTGTGCGGGCGGAGGAGGTCAGTCGAAGGGGGCGTCGGCCGCGGAGGCGGCCGGGCGCAGAGGGGCGGCCGGGGCGCGCAGGCCGGATTCGAAGGCGTAGATCGCGGCGTGGACGCGGTTGCGCAGCCGCAGCTTGTGCAGCAGGTTCTGCACGTGGGTCTTCACGGTGTGCTCGGACAGGGTCAGCGCCCTGGCTATCTCCCCGTTGGACAGGCCGCGGGCCAGCAGATCCAGGACCTGGCACTCGCGGTCGGTGAGCCGGTCGGGGCTGACGGGCGAGATAGGCGCCAGGGGCCCGGCGGCCGGGCGGGGCCCGGGCGGGGGCGGGGTGGGGCCGTGCACCAGGGTGTATCCGGCAGCGGCCAGGACGACCGCGGAGGCCAGCTGCCCGGCGGTGGCGGTGGCCGGCAGATGGCCGCCGGCCGCCCGGCCTGCGGCGTCGGTGCGGCCCGGGCCGCCGAGGGTCAGCAGCGGCAGGTCCCCGCCGCCGAAGGCCGGCGCGGCAAGCTGTCCGCCGCCCAGCGTGCCGTGGGCGACCAGGACGTGCGGGGGCCGGGCGGCCAGCGCGCGCAGCAGCGGCGGTCCCGGTTCGCTCTCGCCGGTAACGCGGATGCCGGGGTGGCCCTCGAGGAGGGCGGTGATGCCGCGGCGGGCGAGCGGGTCCTCACCGATCACGTGCACGCGCACGGCGGCCGGCGCGCCCGGGCGGGGGGCCGGGGCCGGGCCGGCCGCCTCATCAGGGCCGGGGCCGGGGGCCGGTGCGGGGAGCACGCGGAGTGTGGCGTGCCGCTCGTCCATCAGGACCTAGCCAGGGGACGCCCCGCTTCAGCGGGGCGGGGAATGGCTTCTCGACCCTGCTCTGACCTCAATCCGGTGCACGGATCTGCACTGTTCACCTGATGCTGCCTCTCTGCCGCACTAGACCTGTCGCGCCCATATAGTGATCCTGTGACGGTGACCGGAAAGGTTCGCCGGTTTTCCGGCGGCGTGTACGACCTCGGACTCCATGTGGTGTGGTGCCCGAAGTACCGCCGTCCGGTCCTCGGCGGCCGGGTCGCGGAACGTCTGGACGAACTGATCTGCCAGAAGGCGGATGAGCGCGGGTGGGAGAGCATCGCCCTTGAGGTGATGCCCGATCACGTGCACCTGTTCGTCAGACACGACCCGAAGTCGTCGGCCTCGTATGTGGCGAACCAGTTCAAGGGCTTCACCTCCCACGTGCTGCGGGCGGAGTTCCCGCACCTGAAGTCGCGGATGCCCACATTGTGGTCGTCGTCGTACTTCGCCGCCTCGGCCGGCGCGGTGTCGGCGGCCACGGTGGAGAAGTACATCAACACCCAGTGGGAACGCCCCTGGAAGAAGGGCAAGGAGGCGCGAGATTGATACGCGCCTACAAGTTCCTCATGAGGCCCACCGCCCGCCAGACCCAGGCTCTGTCCGAGATGCTGCGTGATCACTGCTCGCTCTACAACGGAGCGCTGCAAGAACGCCGGGACGCCTACCGGCACAGCTCGAAGACGAGCATCAGGTACGGGGACCAGTCCGCGCAGCTCAAGGAGATCCGGGCGTTCGACCCGGAGCGCCAGGGCCGCTGGTCGTTCAGCTCTCAGCAGGCGACCTTGCGCCGCCTGGACAAGGCGTTCCAAGCCTTCTTCCGGCGTGTGAAGGCCGGCCAGACACCCGGATACCCGCGCTTCAAAGGCGCCGGGCACTTCGACACAGTGACCTTCCCGAAGGACGGGGACGGCTGCCGCTGGGACTCCACCCCGCACGATCCGGTCACCCGCATGCGGCTGCAAGGCGTCGGCCACGTCCGCGTGCACCAGCACCGGCCTGTCAAAGGCAGGGTCAAGACGATCTCGGTGAAACGGGAAGGCCGCCGCTGGTACGTCGTGCTCTCCTGTGATGAGGTGCCCCTCGAGCCTTGGCCCGTGACCGGCAGCATCGTCGGCATCGACATGGGCACGGTGCACTTCTTCACCAACTCCAACGGCGTGCACAAGGACAACCCGCGCTTCTGCGCCTCGATGGGCGAGCAGCTGGCCACCGCTCAGCGACACCTGGACACCTTCCCCAGGCGCACGAGGCGCCGGACGAAGAAACACCGTGCCGCCGCCCGAAAGGTTGCGAAGATCCACGCGAAGATCCGACGGCAACGGCTCGACCACCACCACAAGACCGCTCTCGCCCTGGTCCGGGAACACGACGTGATCGGCCACGAGAAGCTGAACACAGCGGGCATGACCAAGACGCCCGCATCCAAGCCCGACCCCGACAACAACGGCGCGTTCCTCCCCAACGGTGCCGCCGCCAAGGCCGGGCTCAACCGCAGCATCCTGGATGCGGGTTGGGGCCTCTTCCTGGGAATCCTGGCGCAGAAGGCTGAGAGTGCCGCTCGCCGCGTGATCCCGGTGAACGCCCGCAACACCTCCCGCGAGTGCCCCGACTGCGGACACACCGCGAAGGAGAACCGCGTCATCCAGGCAAAGTTCGAGTGCGTGAAGTGCGGCCACATCGGCAACGCCGACCACGTCGGCGCGCTCAACGTCCTCAAGAGGGCCGGGCTGGTCCTCTGCGCGGAGGCTTAGCCGCCGGCGCAGGAAGCCCGCGGCTTTAGCCGTGGGTGGAGTCACGGCGGTCTCCTCCCTGTGTCTCTCCCGGGGTGTCCCGTCGGGCCTGGGTTGTCCTGCCGGGTCCTGGGATGTCCGCCCTGCTCACCGTAGGCGGCGGGCGCGGCCGTGTCCGGTGCGCTCCAGCGGGCCACGATCCGTCCGCTACTCCCTCTGGCTCCCGCGCCCCCGGGGGTGTCAGGCGGCGGCCTCCACGGCGGCCAGGGCGTGCAGCCGGCGGCGCAGTTCACGGCGGGCGGGCCGGCCGCCCGGCCGGCGGGGGACGGCGTCGAGGGCCTCCAGGCGGCGGATCTGCTCGCCGGGGCCGAGCCGGGCGTTGGCCTGTTCGGCGACCGAGTCGAGGATGTCGAGCAGGCCGCGGCCGTCGCCGGGGGGCCGCTCGCGCAGGACCACGCCGGCCCAGACCAGGGCGCCGCGTGCCGGGTCGGGCCAGTCCGCGACGATGCAGTCGGCCACCCGCGGGTCCTGGCCGATGACCCGTTCCACCACGGCCGGGGCGACCAGGGCGTCGTCGCAGGCGAACACCGACCCGGACGCGTCGACCAGGTGCAGTCCGCCGTCCGCGTCGAGATAGCCCGTGTCGCCGGTGGACAGCCAGCCGTCCGCGTCCGGCACCGCCCCGGCCGGGGCGGTGGGGCTCAGCTGGGGCCCGCGGATCTGCACTTCGCCGGTCGACCACACCGGCGCGGGCCGAGCGCCGCCCGGCAGGACGACCCGGCACTCGGTGCCCGGCAGCGGGACCCCGACCGCGCCGAGACCGGGCCGCGAGCCGGGCGGCTGGTGGTGGGAGAGGGTGCACACCTCGGTGAGGCCGTAGCCCTGCAGGACCGGCACGCGCAGCGCGTCGCGCAGCCGGCGGGCGCGGTCGGGTTCCAGCGCGCCGCCGCTGACGTGCAGGGCGCTCAGCCGGCGGGCGCCGGTCCGGGCACCGGCCGCGCCCAGCCGGGGGTCGCCGGCGAGGCGGTGCAGCCGGGCGGGCGGGGCGTAGAAGTGGGTGGCCCCGGCCCGCGCGGCTGCTTCCAGCGCCCCGAAGGGATCCGGGCCGGGGCACAGCACCTGCCGGGCCCCGGCGTGGACGGCCGAGTTGAGGTGCACGGCGTGGTACTGCGGCAGGTGGTTGAGGACGACGGAGGAGGGGCCCAGGCGGTGGGCGAGGGCGGTCTGGGCGGCGCCCGCGAGGAGGTTGCGGTGTGTCAGCCGCACCCCGTTCAGCCGGCCCGCACCGTCCGGGGCGAACTGCAGGCACGCCACCGCGTCCACGCCCGGCGCCGGTGTCCGTGCGGGCACGCCGGCGGGCACCGACGCCAGCGCCCGCGCCAGCGGCACACCCCGGCCCGCACCCGCCGGTGTGTCTGCTGCCGTGTCCGCCGGGGTGTCCGTGAGGACGACGGTGTGCAGCAGGGGCAGCCGGTCGCCGAGCCCGGCGAGCAGCCCGGCCAGCGCGGCGGGTACGAAGGCGATCTCGGCCCCGGCCGCCGAGCACACCTCGTACAGGGCGGCCGGCCCCATCAGCGGGTCGAGCAGGGCGAGCGGGTGGCCGCTGCGGACGGTGCCGTAGTACACGGCGGGGAAGACCGCATCGAGGGTGGTGGCCGCGGCGACGACCGCGCCGGCCCGGCCCGCGGCGCGCCGCACGTAGTGGGCGACCCGGTCCGCCTCCCGGTCCAGGGCCGCGAACGACACCCCTGCCCCTGCCACGGTGACGGCCGGGGCGTTTGCGTCACGGGCCGCGGCCCGCCGCAGCAGGTCGTCCAGCGGGCTCTCCAGATACCTGAGGATGGGCACGGCACGACCTCCCGGCGGCAGACGGCACGAACAGCGGATGTCCGGATGCCCCACGGTCGGCGCCCGGGCTCGAGACCCCTTCGAAACCCGCTGGAGACGGGCGCGCCGGCAGGCCACGGACCCGGGCCATCGGGTCGGGCTTTTCGGTGCCGGCACCGAAGAGGCGGCGCAGGTGGGCGTCCCGGCCGGCTATCCAGGGGACCGTGCTGTCCGAGTCGTTCCACCAGAGGGCGAGTGCGCCGCCGGGGCGCAGCACCCGGACGGCTTCCGGGACGGACTTGCGCGGGTCGGTCCAGTGCCAGGCCTGGGCGTAGGTGAGGATGTCGGCGGATCCGGGGGCCAGCGGGTTCCTGTTTGCCCGGCACACAGCACTCCGGGCCGACGGTCTGTGACCGGCGGCCCGGATTCAGCCGTTACCGGCTGCGGCAACCGGCCGTTACTGACGGCCGTTGACCGGACCGTGGAGCTCGTTGTCGGACTTGTGGAAGCCCTTCTTTGTCTCCTTCGTGGTCTCCTTCGTGGTCTGCCTGAAGATGCGGGTCCCATCCGGGCGGACTTCCACCTCTTTGATGGTTTCCTTCTTGGTCACCTTGACCGTCTTGCCACCACGCTTCTTGTCCTTGTCCTTGTGATTCTGCCAGTCACCGTCGCCACGATCACTTTGGTTGGACAGATGATGGCGGCCATTACATGACAAGATCGACAAATCATCTCCGTCAGCCCTGACTTGCTCCGTTCCCGCAGGAAAACGTCCGTCCCGCGGCCGGCTACAGCACCGGCAGGGGTCTTCCGCAGCTCGTACGCCGTGGCCTTCGACCGTTATCTCCCACTCCTCTGCCTTCTCGTCTTATGCGGGGAGTGCTGAGGGGTGTCCGCCCACCGGGCGGGGCAGCGGGAAGCTGCGCAGTGCCGCGCGGCTCCAGGGGAAGCCGTAGCCGAGGTGCAGGACCGGGTCCTGGGCCTCGTCGGCGGGGACGGCGACGGCGACCAGCACGTCGGGCACCGGCTCCAGTTCGACGAACCGCCACGGGCGGGCCGTGTCGTCGGCCGGCGGGGTGAAGGCGCGTACGCCGCGTTCGTCGTCCAGCGTGAAGGCGAACGCGTCGAAGGGCAGCCCGAGTCCCAGGCCGCGGGCCTTGGAGTAGGCCTCCTTGAGGGTCCACACGCGCAGCGCGCGCCGGTCGCGGGCCGGGCCGGCGGCGGCGCGCGCGACCCATTCCCGCTCCGGGGCGGCGAAGGTGCGCACGATGGTGGTGATGGCCCGCTCGTCCCGGTCCTCCAGCCGTTCCACGTCCACGCCGATACGGTGCCGGCGCACGATGCCCAGCAGGCTGTAGCCGCCCGCGTGGGAGAGGTTGAAGTCCAGCTGGGAGCCGCCGCGCGGCCCTCCCGCGGCGGCGGGCCGCAAGAAGGGCCGTCCCCGCGCGGAACGCCAGATGACCAGCTCCGCCTCGGCCAGGCCCGCCTCCAGCGCCAGCGCGCGCCGCACCAGGGTGTGGGCCAGGAGGTACTGGCGCCGGTCGCGTTCGAACAGGAAGCGGCTCGCGGTCTTCTGCTCCTGCGCGTCCAGCCAGTGCGTGGCGAGCAGGAGCGCGACCTCGGGCGGCAGGCCGTCGTTGGGACACAGCCACAGCTTGACCGGCTCCCCGCCCCCCGCACCAGGAGCGGGGACGGCCCCGGGTCCGGGGGCAGGTTCGGGGGCGGGGGTGGCCGGGGGTGCGGGGCGGGGGGTCACTGCGGTGCTCCGTCCGTGCCGGGGCCGGGCTCCAGCGGGCGGGGCCGCAGCACGGTGGCGGGCAGCTCGACGGCGGCCGGGCCGGGATGCGCGGGCAGTACGGCGCAGACGTCGGCCCCGGCCAGCCACAGCCGTGTCAGCTGCTCCAGGCGGCCGCCCTGCCACAGGGCGGCCACATAGGCGCGGGTCTCCTCGAGTCCCTCGATCAGCGGCGGGCCCGCGGCGCCGCGCAGGTCGGCGCTGCGCACGCCCGCCGGGCCCGTGCCCGGGCCGGGGTGCGCGGCGAAGCCGGCCAGCGCGTCGGTCAGTTCGGCGACCGTGCGGACGGTCACCGCCAGACGGCAGCGCAACACCGCCCGCCCCAGGCGCAGTTCGTGCGCGAGTGCGGCGAGATCCGGGGCCGCCGGGGCGCCGTCCCGGCCGCCGCCGTCGGACAGGCGGGCCGCGAGCCGGCCGGCGGTGGCCGCCAGGTGCGCGGGCGTCGCGGCGGACAGCAGCACCAGTTCTGCGGGACGCGTGCCCGGCGGCGGGCCCGTGCGGGCCGGGGCGCGGGGGACGGCGGGCGCCTCCTCCACGACCAGCACCACACCCACATCCACACCGTCCGTGCCCTCGACGCCCTCCACGCCGTCCGCAGCGTCTGCCGCATCCCCTGCGTCTGCGGGGCCTGCGGCGTCTACGGCGTCCGTGGGGTCTACGGGAACTGCGGGGGCTGCGGGGGCTGCGGGTCCCGGCACGCTGACCAGCGCCCTGCGGGGCAGCACGGTGCCGTCGTCGCGGCGGGCCGGCTCCCAGGCGGCGGGCGCGGGGCGGTCCGGGCCGGCCAGCAGCACGGCATGGCGCAGCTGCCCCACGGCGCGGACCAGGGCCGCCGCCCCGGTCACCGCCCCGGCATCACCCACCAGCGCCGCCACCGTCCGGGAACTCTCCTCCAGAGCGACCCCCACAGCCTCCAGGCCGGCGTCCGGCACCTCCGACTGCGCGCCGGAGTCCGGGCCTTGCGGGCCGGACTCCGGAGCCTGCGGGCCCGTGTCCGGGGGCCGCAGGCCGGCCGCGGCCAGCGCCCGGCCGACCAGCCGGCCGTGCTGCGGGCCGGGGGCGGCGCGGCCCGGGTGGCCGACCGCGCTGGAGCGGATCACGGCGTGCACGCGGTCGCCGTCGGCACGGGCCGCGGCCAGCGGCTTGAGCAGCACGGCCGCCACCCCCTCACCGGCGCCGGGCCGCTGGCACGCCGGATGCAGGCGCAGCTCGACCGCGCCGACCAGCGCCGCGGCGCACTCGCCCGCGCGCAGCGCACCGAGCGCGAGGTGCAGCGCGGTCAGGAAGGAGGAGTCACCGCTGTCCACGCTCAGACTGGGCCCGCGCAGGTCGAGCAGCCGCGACAGCCGCGCGGCCGGCCCGGGCCGGGAAGCCGGAGGGGCGGTGTGCCGGTGCCCGGCGGGCGGCAGCGCACCGCCGGCCGGGCCGAGCGCGGCATACACCCCCACGCTGCGCGCCGTGCCGTCGGGAGCGGTGAGCCGCTCCAGACGCGCTCCGGCGTATCCGGCGCTCTCCAGCGTCTGCCACGCGCTCTGCGCCAGCAGCCGCTCTTGCAGGTCCAGCCCCGCCGCCTCCCGGGCACCGAGCCCGAACAGGTCCGGGTCGAACTCCTCCACACCGTCCAGGAAATGCCCCCGCCAGCCCGCACACGCCGACCGGCGCCCGCCCGGGAGCGCGGCCTCGGCGATCCGCCCCTGCAGCCCGTTGCGCCAGAACGCCTCCAGATCCCCCGCCTGCGGGAAACGGCCCTGGATCCCCACGACCGCACACGGCACACCGGCCCCGTCGCCGACACCAACACCGGTACCGGGAACAGGGCCGGGGACGGGGACGGGCGGCGGCTCACGGTCCGCCGCCACCGGCAGGGCCACGACCGGCAGGGCCACGACCGGCGGGGCCACGGCCGGCGACGTGCCGGCCAGCAGGGCCACGGCGTGCTCACGCCGCAGGGTGCCGCCCTTGAACCGCGTCAGGATCTCCCGGGTGTCCATCCTCGTGCGCCCTTCGTCTGGGACGGTCCGTCAGGCGGAGCGGGCCGCCAGCAGGGCGGCCGCCTCGTCGATGCTGAGCACCTCGTCACGTACCGCGTCGAGCAGCGCGTCCAGATCGACCCCCGCCGGCGGAACCTGGGCGCCGCCCGGCGCCGGGCCCGCCGGGGAGGGCCCCGCCTGCCCGGCCGGGACGGCAAAAGCCGCGCCGAAGCGGCCCGGCGCGGGCGTGTGGTGCGCTGCCCGCGCGCTGACGTACGCCGCCATGGCCCCGAGGTCGGGCTGGTCGTAGAGCAGGTCGGCCTGCTCGCTGAGCCCGTAGGTGCGGTTGATGCCGGCCAGGAACTCCGCGGCCAGGATCGAGTCCAGCCCCAGCGCCGCGAACGGCGCGCTCACGTCGATGTCCCCCGGCCCGCAGTGCAGGATCCCGGCGAGCTGCTCCCGCAGCGTGTCGGTGACCGCCTCCACAGCCACCTCAGCCACATCCGTATCCACGGCCGTGGCCGTGGCCGTGGCCACGTCTGCCTCCGTGACTGTGGCTGTGTCCGTGTCCGTGTCTGTGGGTGTGGGTGTGGGTGTGGGTGTGGCGGGGCGGGGGGTGCCGAGTTCGGCCGCGACGTGCCGGGCCAGTGCCTGGGGCGTCGGGTGCTCATACAGTGCGGTGGCCGCGATCCGGGTGCCGTAGCGGGCGTTGAGCGCCGCGACGAACTCGACCGACAGCATCGAGTCCAGGCCCAGCAGCCGGAAGGGCTCCTGCGCGTCGAGCGTCTGCGGCTCGATGCGCATCATGCCCGCCAGCACCGCGGTGAGCTCGGCGAGCACGTCGGCCACGGGCGTCGGCGAGGCCGCGGGCGGCTGAGGGACGGATGTCATGGTGGGCGTCTCCAAGGGTCGTATCCCGGGTGGCCGTTGTGGCATTGTGGGCGCCGCCGGCACCCCGCCACATCCCCGGCCGTGGTGATCTGCGCCGGCGGTGACTGGCTCCCGGGAACCAGCCGCCGCCGCGGCCCTCCGCCCAAAGAATGAGCCGCCCTGCGAAGGCCGCCCTGCGCGGGTCCGCGGCGTGTCAGCGCACCCGCGCGGGTGCGGGTGCGGGCGGGCCCGCGCCGTCGGCGGGGGCGGGCGCCGGTGCCGCCTCCGGCGCCGCGGTCTGGATGGAGTGCTGCAGCCGCCGCAGCCGCGGCGAGGGCTCCAGGCCCAGGTCCGCATCGAGGGTGGCGCGCAGCTGGTGGTAGACGCTGAGCGACTCGCTGCGCCGCCCCGAGCGGTGCAGGGCCAGCATGAACTGCGCGTGCAGATTCTCGTGGGTGCGGTAACGGCTGGTCAGCACGGTCAGTTCGGGCAGCAGTTCGCGGTGGCGGCCCAGCCGCAGATCGGCCTCGATGCGCTGGTCCAGCGCGCACAGCCGGCTCTCCTCCAGCCGCCGGGCCTCCATCGCCAGCTGCGCCCCCCTCTGGACGTCGGCGAACGCGGTCCCCGTCCACAGCGCCAGCGCCCGGCCCAGGGTGCGGGCCGCCTCGGCGAAGGCGCCCTGGTCCATGGCCCGGTAGCCCTCCCCCGCGAGCCGCTCGAAGGCGCGCACGTCACTGCTGCCGCCGCCGGAGGCGAGCAGATAGCCGCCCGGCAGGGTCATCAGGACGTCCTTGGCGGCGGCCCGGTCGTCCCCCAGCGCCTGCGCGAGGAGCTCGCGCAGCTGCAGCACGTACGTCTGCAGCGTGGTGCGGGCGCTGCGCGGCGGGGCCGCGCCCCACAGCTCCTCGGTGAGGGCCGCGACCGGCACCACCTGGTCGGCGTGGAGCGCCAGCAGAGCCAGGACCTGCCGCGGTTTCGGCGCGGTCGGGGTGATGGACACCCCGTTCTCCCGCACCGCCAGTGCGCCCAGTACGTCGATGTCCACGCCGTCTCCCCTGGTCGGTGTGCCGTGCCGCACCCACGATTACAAAACAGCACGTCCGGTCTGTCAATACTAGACCGTTCGTGCTGTTTCTATCGGGTGACGGACCGGCGGCGGACGGGCGGCAGGCCGCCGGGGCGCCGGAATCCCCCGGTCCGCGCCCTCCGGGGAGGGGCCGGGCCCCGGCTCCGCCCGCCGCACCCGGCGGCCCGCAAAGCAGACCGCCGGGTCTGCTCCCGGCACGGGAAGGGGCGGAAGGGGGGCGGAAAGGGGAAGTCCGGGGCGGGGAAGTCCGGGGCGGGACGGGGGCGGGGGCGGGGGTTACTGCGGGGGGTTGCCGTGTTTGCGGGAGGGCAGGTCGGCGTGTTTGGCGTGCAGCATGGCCAGGGAGCGGATGAGGACCTCGCGGGTGGCGGCGGGGTCGATGACGTCGTCGACCAGGCCGCGTTCGGCGGCGTAGTAGGGGTGCATGAGTTCGGCCTTGTACTCCTTGACCATGCGGGCGCGCATGGCCTCGGGGTCGGCGGCCTGGGCGATCTGCCGGCGGAAGATGACGCCTGCCGCGCCTGCCGCGCCCATCACGGCGATCTCGTTGGTGGGCCAGGCGTAGGTGAGGTCGGCGCCGATGGACTGGGAGTCCATGACGATGTAGGCGCCGCCGTAGGCCTTGCGCAGGATGAGCGAGATCCGCGGCACGGTCGCGTTGCAGTACGCGTACAGCAGTTTGGCGCCGTGCCGGATGATCCCGCCGTGCTCCTGGTCGACCCCGGGCAGGAATCCGGGCACGTCCAGCAGGGTGACGATCGGGATGTTGAAGGCGTCGCACATCTGCACGAACCGGGCGGCCTTCTCGGAGGCCTCGATGTCCAGCACGCCGGCCAGGGTCTGCGGCTGGTTGGCGACGATGCCCACCACCTGGCCGTCCAGGCGGGCCAGCGCGCAGATGATGTTGCGGGCCCAGCGTTCGTGGACCTCCAGGCAGTCGCCGTCGTCGACGATCTCCTCGATGACCTTCGCCATGTCGTAGGGGCGGTTGCCGTCCGCGGGGACCAGGTCCAGGAGGGACTCGCCGCGCCGTCCGGGCGGGTCGTGGGGGGTGGTGTGCGGGGGGTTCTCGCGGTTGTTCTGCGGGAGCATCGACAGGAGGTAGCGGACCTCGGCGAGGCAGGTCTCCTCGTCGTCGTAGGCGAAGTGCGCCACGCCGGAGGTCTCCGCGTGGACGTCGGCGCCGCCGAGCCCGTTCTGGGTGATCTCCTCGCCGGTGACCGCCTTGACGACGTCGGGGCCGGTGATGAACATCTGCGAGGTCTCGCGGACCATGAACACGAAGTCCGTCAGCGCGGGACTGTAGGCGGCGCCGCCCGCGCACGGGCCGAGCATCACCGAGATCTGCGGGATGACGCCCGACGCCTTCGTGTTGCGCTGGAAGATGCCGCCGTAGCCGGCGAGCGCACTCACGCCCTCCTGGATGCGGGCGCCCGCACCGTCGTTGAGGGAGACCAGCGGCGCGCCGGCCGCGATGGCCATGTCCATGATCTTGTGGATCTTCGTGGCGTGCGCCTCGCCCAGCGCACCGCCGAAGATACGGAAGTCGTGCGCGTAGACGAAGACCGTACGGCCCTCCACCGTGCCCCAGCCGGTGACGACACCGTCGGTGTACGGCTTCCTGGCCTCCAGGCCGAACCCGGTCGCCCGGTGCCGGCGCAACTGCTCGACCTCCTGGAAGCTGCCTTCGTCCAGCAGCAGGGCGATGCGCTCCCGGGCGGTCAGCTTGCCCTTGGCGTGCTGCGCCTCGGTCGCCTTCTCGCTGGGTCCTCGCAGCGCCGCCTCGCGGATCGCGTGCAGTTCGGCCACGCGCCCGCGGATGTCGGCCGGGGCCGGGCCCTGGGCGGGGGTGGGGGCGGGGCCCTGGGTACGGGCGGGGGCGGTGGTCAATGCCATGTCAGGTCCCTTTCTGGGGCGGGTAGTTCCGCATCACCGCCGGGCCCGGTGGGTGCGGGGGCGGTGTCACTGCCAGCTGCGCGGGGCCCGGCGGGTGCGGGGCCGCCACCAGCGGGAGCCGTTGACCGGCCTGCCCCGGCCGGGGAACGCGCCGCCCGCGCGCAGCGCGAGCAGCACCACGGTGAGTGCGGCCAGTTCCTCGTCGCTGGCCTGCCCGCGCTCCACGCGCAGGACGGGCTCGTGGTGCTCCGGCGTGCCCATACCCCCTCCTCCGGTCGTGGGGACACCGTCGGCCACCGGGCTCAAGAACCGCTCTCACTGCGCTCGAAGAGCACTGCACACGGCGGGGCAAAGGCGCGTGAGGGGGTGTGTGCGGGGGCGGGGGTTCTTAACTGCTGTGGGCTTCGTCGTCGAATCTCAGTGTTTCTCAACTTCCGTTGATGGCAGGGGTGTTGTCGGTGGTGGCCGGTAGCCTGACCGGGTGATCGTCAGGCATGCCTACCGGTTTGCACTGGACCCGACGCCTGGTCAGGCCGGGGCGCTGCTGCGGCATGCCGGTGCGGCCCGGGTGGCGTTCAACTGGGGTATTACGCAGGTGAAAGCGAACCTCGGGCAGCGGGAGGCGGAACGGTCCTACGGCATGGCCGAGGCCGATCTGACGCCGTCGTTCGGCTGGTCGATGTATTCCCTGCGCAAGGCCTGGAACACAGCGAAGAGGGAGGTGGCGCCATGGTGGGCGGAGTGCTCGAAGGAGGCGTACGCCACCGGGCTGGATCAGCTCGCCCGGGCCTTGGAGAACTGGTCCGGTTCCAAGCGCGGCAAGCGCAAGGGCCCGCGGATGGGCTTTCCCCGCTACAAGTCGAAGCGGAAGACCACGCCGTCGGCTTCGTTCACCACCGGCACGATCCGCTTGGAAGACGACCGCAGGCATGTCACGCTCCCGGTCCTGGGAACGATCAGGACGCATGAGTCCACACGCAAGCTGCACCGCCGGATCGCGGCCGGCACGGCGGTGGTGAAGTCGGCGACCGTCCGCCGCGAGGCGGGCCGCTGGTTCGTGTCCTTCACCTGCGAAGTCGAGCGCACCGACCGTACCCCGTCCCGAGCGGATACGGTGATCGGCGTCGACCTGGGCATCAAGCACCTCGCGGTGTTCTCCGACGGCCGCCCGACCGCCGAGAACCCCAGACACTACGACACCGCGCGCCGCAAGCTCGGCCGCCTGTCCCGTACGGCCGCCCGCCGTCTGGGCCCTGACCGGCGCACCGGGCAGCAGCCTTCGAAGCGTTGGCAGCGCGCGGATGCGGCCCGCAACCGGGTGCACTGCCGCACCGCGAACCTGCGGCGGGACGCGCTCCACAAGCTCACCACCCCCCTGGCCCGCGAGTACGGCACGATCGTGGTGGAAGACCTCAACGTCTCGGGAATGCTCAAGAACCGCAGACTCGCCCGCGTCGTGGCCGACGCCGGATTCGGCGAGATCCGGCGTCAACTCGCCTACAAAACCCGGTGGAACGGCGGAACGCTCGAAGTGGCGGACCGCTGGTTCCCCAGCAGCAAGACGTGTTCCGGATGCCAGGCAGTGACACCCAAACTGCCTCTCCGGATACGGATGTACGCATGCGACCACTGCGGACTCGTCCTCGACCGGGATGAGAACGCGGCACTGAACCTCGCCGCGCTCGTGAAGCGGCACGTCGCCGGGAGTGGCCCGGAGACAGAAAACGGACGTGGAGCCGACCGTAAGACCCCGTCCTGCGGGGCCGGTGGCATTGAAGCGTCTACCCCGCATTGATACCTCCTGGTAGCGAGTGAGACGGGGACCTTCGCCCAGCAACGGGCGAATCACCGATTCGCAGAAACTCGGTGAACGGGAAACGCTTCGGCCAGCTGCCGCCCGTGCGGGCGGGCGGGCGGAGGGGGCGGCGGGGCCGGGTGGCGGCGCGGGCGGCGCGCGGTGCGGCGCGTATGCGGCGGGGCGGGGACATGGTGTCTTGACTGCGCCGGTGGCGGTGATTACGGATCCGGCCGGCCCCGCGCCGGCGCGCGGGAAAGAGGGACGACGGTAGCCGTGTGGAGTGCGGCGACAGCGGAATCAGGAGTTCTCTTCGAGCGGCCGTACACACGTTCTCCAGCGCGCCGAACGCCGTACGCGGCACCGGACTTGGAAGTCCGCTCGAGAACGGATCCAGGAAAACGCTGGACGGGGACGGCCGCGGCTAGCGTGAGCGGCGGCGCGGATTTCCGGCCAACAAAGTGGAACGGGACAAGGAGCTCGACGACATACGGAATGCGGAATACGGAGGAGACCGTGAGGATTCAGGTTCTGGGTCCGTTGAGTGCCGAGGTCAACGGGGGATCCATCGTTCCGAGCGCGGGCAAGCCGCGGCAGATCCTGTCGCTGCTGGCGTTGTATCCCGGGCGGGTGATGCCCGTCCCGACCCTCATGGAGGAGATCTGGGCGACACAGCCGCCGCAGAGCGCGCTGACCACGCTGCAGACCTACATCCTGCAGCTGCGCCGGCGGCTGGGCACCGCGATGGGGCCCGGTGCGCCGGGCGGCGCCAAGGAGGTGCTGGCCACCCGGCACGGCGGCTATCTGCTGCAGATCCCGCCCGACTGCGTCGACGTGCACCAGTACGACCGGCTGACGAGGGAGGGCCAGGCCGCTTTCGAGAGCGGTGACGACGAGGTGTCCGCCGCCCGTTTCAAGGCGGCCCTGGGCCTGTGGCAGGGCCCCGCCCTGGTCGACGTACGGCTGGGGCCGGTCCTGGAGATCGAGGTGGTGCGGCTGGAGGAGAGCCGGCTGGTCACCGTGGAACGGCGCATCGACGCCGACCTGCGGCTGGGCCGGCACGCCGAACTCATCGCCGAGCTCATCGAACTGACCGCCCGTCACCCCCAGCACGAGGGACTGCACTCCCAGGCCATGGTGGCGCTCTACCGCTCCGGCCGGCAGGCCTCCGCGCTGGAGGTCTACCGCCGGCTGCGGGTGCGGCTGATCGAGGACCTGGGCGTGGAACCCTCCCCCCAGCTGCAACGCCTCCACCAGGCCGTCCTGACCGTCGACCCCCAGCTGGACGTCCTCGCGGGCCCGCGCCACAGCTCCACCTACGACCTGTTCACGGCCTGACAGACCCGCCCCCCGCCCCCGCAGCGAGTCGCGGCGGGGGCGGGCAGCGGCGGGAGGGATACTGCGGGCCGGCGGCGGACGGCGGCGGCCCGTCCGCCGCTGCGGCTGCGGGCCGGACCGGGCCCGGTCCGCCTCAGCGGCGGTGGCGCCCGGCCGCGGGGCTGCCAGCGCGGTGGCAGCCGGCCGCCGGGCGGCCCTCTCGAAACGTCGTCAGCACGCCCCGAACGACCAGAAGTGGTTATGCCGATGACAAGCAGCAGCGCATGCCGATGAGTTCTGACATCGGTTCATGCTCCGTGAGCGCGAGCATGTCGGTGAGTTTTGACACCGCTTCGACGCGGGTCAAAAGTGCGTGGCGATCCCGAAGACGCGGCGAAGTTCTGCCATGTCGTGCCGGTCACGTTCCGTTGGTTCGTATCCCTGATGGAAGTAGACCTGCTGCTTCGGCGGACAAGCACGGGATGGGCGTCCCCTGGATGGTGCCCGTCACGAAGCAGGAGGAGGGATAGACGAAGGGACGTTGCGGTTCGGGTGACGCCTGCACTGCTGAGCCGTCATCACTGAAGACCAGCGGATGAAGGTCGATCTCCCGGCCGTCCGGAGCCTTCACGACGAATCGGATGGGTCTCCAGTTCAGGCTCTCCACGAAGCCTCCCGCGGAGAGGGCCGCCAGCACGGCGGCTTCCTGGTCTTGCCGGTGCATCAGGTCCAGGTCGCGATGGTCTCGGGTCTGCTCGCCGATCAGAGCGTCGATCCCCCATCCGCCACCGACCCAGACGCCGGCCTCCGCCCGCTGCAACAGGGCCAGGACGAACAACACGTCATCAGCTGTCATCACCCGGCGCAGGCTAGTACTCCAGCAGCACTTTGACGTTTTCCCTGTTCAGGGGCGGTCTGGGTGAGTGTAGAGGGCTGATGACCGGCCTGTGTTCTCTTTCCCGGGCCGCCCCTCGATCGTGTGCAGCCGCCGCTGATAGTGACAGCGGTCCGGGCAGCCTCCCTGCGTGATCGACGAGCGTGCAGTTGAGATCTGGAACGACGAACTCGAGGAACTGTTCCTGCGTACCGGCCACCGCTTCAGGCGTGTCGAGCCGCGTCGCCGGATGCGTGACTACATCCGTGGACTACTGGGCCCGGTCGGCCGCAAAAACGGCTGGCAGCTGGCCGAATACGCCGGACACCGCACACCCGACCGCCTCCAGCGGCTTCTCAACGGCGCCCGCTGGGACGCCGATGAGCTCCGCGACGACCTCCAGCACTACGTAGCCGAACGGCTCGGCGAGCCCGACGGGATCCTCATCCTCGACGACACCGGCTTCCTCAAGAAGGGCACCACCTCGGCCGGCGTGCAGCGCCAGTACTCCGGCACCGCCGGCCGCACCGAGAACTGCCAGATCGGCGTGTTCGCCGCCTACGCCACCACCCGTGGACGCGCCCTGGTGGACCGGGAGTTGTACCTGCCCAAGACCTGGACCGACGACCGCGACCGCTGCCGCGCCGCCCACATCCCCAACGAGCGGACTTTCGCCACCAAACCCGACCTGGCCAAGGCCATGGTGCTGCGGGCGATCGCCTCACCGCTGCCGATCGCATGGGTGACCGCGGACGCCGCCTACGGCCAGGAATGGCGGCTGCGCCACATGCTGGAGGAGACCAGCCTGGGGTATGTACTCGCGGTTCCCAAGTCCCAGCAGGTGCCCCACTTCGGACGCATCGACCACCTCTTCTCCCAAGCACCCGACGAAGCGTGGGAGAGGCATTCGTGCGGTGACGGTGCCAAGGGCCCGCGCGTCTACCACTGGGCCGCCCTGCAGATCACGCCCATCGAGGACTTCGACGACGAGATGCCCACCCACCAGCGGTGGGCACTGGCCCGCCGCAGCATCAGCAAGCCCGAAGAGATCGCCTACTACCTCGCCTACGCACCGCTCGGCACCACCATCGAGCACCTGGTCCGCGTCGCCGGGACGCGCTGGGCCATCGAGGAAGCCTTCCAGGCCGCGAAGAACGAATGCGGCCTCGACCAGTACGAAGTCCGCCGCTACACCGGCTGGATGCGGCACATCACCCTGGCCATGCTGGCGCATGCCTTTCTGGCCGTCATGGCCGTCGACGCCGCGGCAAAAGGGGCAGCAGAAACGGTTCCTGCCTCGCGCCCCTCACCGTGGCAGAAATTCGGCGGCTCCTGGCAACTGGCCACTCATCCACCGCCGTTCACCAGCCCCTCATCAGCGCACGCGCGTTGAGGTGGTCACACTGGCGCAGACGACGCCAAGCCGTCGCCCGCCGCTGTCACTATCAGCGGCGGCTGCACACGATCGAGGGGCGGCCCGGGAAAGAGAACACAGGCCGGTCATCAGCCCTCTACACTCACCCAGACCGCCCCTGAACAGGGAAAACGTCAAAGTGCTGCTGGAGTACTAGTGTCCTGCGCCAGAGATCCGTCGGCAGAAGCGGGCGAGGGAGTCGAGGATTTCTTCGGCCGTCTTGGTCCAGACGAACGGCTTGGGGGCTTCGTTCCAGTCCTTGACCCATGCCCGGATGTCGGCTTCCAGGGCCTGGATGTTTTTGTGTGCGCCGCGGCGGATCATCTGGTGGGCGAGGTAGCCGAACCACCGCTCGACCTGGTTGATCCAGGACGAGCCGGTCGGGGTGAAGTGCAGCTCGAACCGCGGGTGTTTGGCCAGCCAAGCCTTGATCGCGGGTGTCTTGTGGGTGCCGTAATTGTCCACGATCAGGTGGACCTGCAAGTGCGCGGGCACCTCCTTGTCGATCCGGATCAGGAACTTCTTGAACTCCACGGCCCGGTGCCGGCGGTGCAGGGCAGTGATGACTTCACCCGTGGCGACATCGAACGCGGCGAACAACGTGGTCAGGCCGTTGCGCACATAGTCGTGCGTACGCCGCTCGGGCATGCCCGGCATTATCGGCAGCACCGGCTGGGACCGGTCCAGTGCCTGGATCTGCGACTTCTCGTCCACCGACAGCACCACCGCACCCTCGGGCGGGTTGAAGTACAAGCCCACGACGTCGTAGACCTTCTCCACGAACAACGGGTCCGTCGACAGCTTGAAGGTGTCCGCCAGATGCGGCTTGAGCTGGAACTGCCGCCAGATCCGGCCCACGGTCGACTTCGACAGACCACTGTGCTGCGCCATCGATGTCCGCGACCAGTGGGTGGCGTTCTTCGGGAGCTGTTCCAGCGTGGTGACCACCACCGCTTCCACCTGATCGACGCTGATGGTGGGCGGCCGGCCCGGCCGGGGCTCGTCCGCCAGCCCGTCCAGCCGCTCGGCGAGGAAGCGTCGGCGCCACTTGCGGACGGTGTCCGCGGTCACCCGCAGTTCCCGGGCGACCGCGACGATCGGCGGCACCTCCGGGCCCGCGCACGCCAGCACGATCCGCGCGCGCAGGGCCAGCGCCTGGGCCGATGTAGCCCGACGCGTCCACCGCTCCAACACCGCCCGCTCGTCATCAGACAGCAGCAACGGTTCCAGCTTCGGGCCCCGACGAGGAGCTGACGCACCAGCAGTAGAAGTCACGCAACTTCTAACGATCAACTACTGGCGCAGGACACTAGTACTCCAGTTGCAGATCGTGATCTTGTTGGTCGGGTGCCTGGTCCCGTACCGAACCGATCCCCGCCTCGATTGGTCCGGTCCGATGCGCTTGCCGTCTCAGCTGGATTGGTCAGTGGAGGGGCCGATGGCGCTGTCCGTGCCGTAGAAGCGGCCCTGGTCGCACAGGGCGTCGATCTCGGCGTTGTCTTCCTCGCTCAGTTGTGCATCCAGCGCAACGCTGATGACGCGTCGGGCGCGGGCCAATCGCCGAGCGACATCCCAGTCGGCGATGAAATGTGCCGACGGTGTACTCGTCAGCGGTTCCGGATGCCTGGCGCGATCCAAGTCGGTCGAGGGAAACGACGAACTCGTTCAGGTCCTGCAGTACTGAGACGACCTCGCTGAGGGGCATGCGGATCTCTCGGGAGGACATGTCCATCAGCCGATTCAACTCCAGAGTTGGTGCTCGGGCCCAGATCCCTGATCTTGGTGGTCGGAGCTGGTCCGGGAACGGGTGCGGCCACCGGTGACACCGCGAGCGGACGCACGACGTACGCCCTGCGGGGGGGGGACCAGTTTCCGGCACGGGGGGCGGGTTCAGGGGGCGGGGTGAGGACGGAGCGCACCCCGCGGGCGAGGGCGGACGCGCTGGCGGCGGCGTCGCCGATGCCGGTCATGACCACGGCCGAAACCATGCCGGGAGCATGCGGCGTGCGCTGGGCGAGTTCGTAGGCCGCCCTCCCCCCGGGCCCGCACCCGCACAGCACCAGGCGCCGGCCCGGCCCGGATGCCTGGTGCAGCACGCCCGGTGCGCCGTCACCGTGCACGGCCACGATTTCCTCCGGGCCGCGGTGGCCGCGGACGAACAGGTCGTAGCTGCCCGCCGGCACACCCGGGGCGGTGACCAGGCAGATCACGTCCGCGTGCGGATGCCCGGGCCGCAGCACGGTCAGGGCGGGGTGCGGCGCGGGCGGCACGGGCCGGGCCATGCGCGGTGCCGCGGCCCGGGCCAGCAGGTCCAGCAGCTGTCCGGCACTGGCCTGGGCCTGCCGGAACTCGGGCAGCGCGCGCAGCAGGCGTACGCACTGGGAGTGCAGGGCGGCGGCGTCCTCGTCCGCCAGCTGCGCCCGGTCGTAGAACAGGCCCAGGACCAGGCCGCCCGCGCTGTCGTGCCGGGCGGCGAGGGTCAGGGGCCCGCCGGCGGCGCCGGCCGCGTTGCGGGGGGTGTCCGCGTGGACGCCCTGGGCGGCGAGTTCGCCGCGCAGGACCTTCGGCAGCACGAGCGGGCCGTCGAAACGCACCAGAGTGCCGCCGGCACCGCAGAGCGGACCCACACCCGCAGCAGGACCCGCAACAGGACCGGCAACAGGACCGGGACCGGCAGCGGGGGCGGGGGCGGCGGGCGGGCGGGGGGCCCACGCACGGATCGTCTCGGTGCTGGCCCACGGGTAGGCGGCCAGGTCCAGCAGCGTGTCGCGGACCTGGTGCAGCAGGTCCGCCAGCGGGGCGGCCGGATCGACGGTCACGGTCATCGGCAGCGGGCTGTCCAGCAGGCCGGGAATGCCCGCCGCCCCCGGCAGGGCGATGTCCCGGCCCGACAGCTGCACCCCGAAACTCACCGGCAGCGGCCCGGCAACGCCCGCCGCCCGGTACAGCAGCAGCGCCCACACCAGGTGCAGCGCGCTGGACTCGGCGGCGCCGCGCAGCGCGGCCCAGGAACGCAGCCGGAGGGTCTCCGGCGCCCGCAGCCGGGTGTGCAGCACACCGGGCCCGCTCTGCCCGGTGGCGCCGCCCGGCCGCCCCGGGCGGGTGGCGGCCCGCGGCGGCGGCACCGCGCGGGCCCAGAACTGCCGCGCGGCCGTGGTGTCCTGGCCGGCCAGCCAGCGGGCATGGTCGCGCAGATCGGGACGGCGTTCCCCGCCCGGCAGGACGCCGCCGGCGGCGTAGGCGCGGTAGAACTCCCGCAGCAGCAGGTGCACACCCCGCTCGTCGAGGAGGGCCGGGTGATAGGTCAGCAGCACCCGCGGCGGCGCCGCGCCCGCACCCCCGCCGGGCTCCGCCGCCAGCAGCGTCAGGCGCAGCAGTCCCGGCCGGTGCAGCGCGAACCCCCGCGCCCGGTCCCGCCGCAGCAGCTGGGGCCAGGTGACGGCGGCCGGGGAACACACCGCGATGTCCGCCTCGGCCCGGGCGTGCAGCACCAGACGCGGCGCGGCGACCCAGTCGAAACAGGCCCGCAGCACACACTCCCGGTCGACGACGGACTGCCACGCCGCGGCGAACCGCGCCACATCGAAAGGCCCGGACCAGTCCCAGTACAACTGCTCGACCCCGCCCCCGTCACCGCCGTCACTGCTGCCGCCGGTGCCAGTGCTGGTGCTGGTGGCGGTGGCGGCGGGGGTGAGGGCGGCGCGCAGCAGGGTCTGCTGGTGTCCGGTGACCGGGAGGATCTCCCCGCCCGGCGGGGGCGGTGCCAGCAGGTCGGCCAGCAGGTCCGCGGGCAGCGCGGCAAGCCCGCCCGCGGCGGGCGGGGTCAGGCGCAGCGTGTGGTGACCGGGCCGGTGACTGTCCAGCGCGACACCGAAGGCACGGTGGCGCTGCGCGAGCCGGGCGGCGACCGTCTCGGCGTCCGCCGGACCCAGCGGGCCGCGCAGTTCCAGGACCAGCGGACCGCCCGGCGACAGCGCCACCGGCTCATGGACCACGGCAAGAACAGCGCCCCGCGGCACACCCTGGCTGCTCATCCGGCCTCCCCGACCCCAGAACCCGCCCCCGCGGCACGGCGGACCGGCCCCCCGCACCCCTTACCCGGCCGGCAGGACCAGCACGGCCGGCAAAACCGGCAGGGGTGGCAGGGGTGGCAGGGGTGGCAGGACCGGCAGGGGTGGCAGGGGTGTGGGGAGGGCAGGCACGGCGGGCACGGCCGCTGCGGGTGCGGGTGCGGGTGCGGCAGCCCCGGGCGGGGTGACGGCGGACGGGCCGCCCGGGCGGTGAGCGCGGGCCGCGGCGCCCGGCCCGCGACGGGCCGGGCGGCGGCGAAAGCTGCCGCCGGGACGTCCCGCGGCGGCGCCCCGCGCGAAGACAGGCCGCGCAGAGGCAGGCCGGGCAGAGGCAGGCCGGGCAGGGACAGGCCGCACGGAGACGGACCGGGCGGGGGCGGGCCGGGCCGGGTGCGGTGGGATGGCTGCACGGTGGTTCACGACGCCCGCCTCTCGTCATGTCGGCTGTGCGCCGGAGCTGCCCGGCAGCTGCCAGCCTAACGTCGCCGCAGGTGGGAGGCCTGTTTCCTCGAGCGGGTATGGAGCGGGCCGCGAAGCGGTCTCGATTTCCCGGGGCGGACGGCGGGCGCTGCTGACCAGATACCGGCCGTGGACGAGATGGGTGGCCAGAACCCACCGCGCCGCGCTGTCCGGCTCGCCGGCCAGGACCGTACGGCCCTGTTCGTCGCGGCGGAACCCGACCGCCGAGAAACGGCGCCGCATGCCGTGCCCGAGCGCCTTGGTGTAGGCCTCCTTGAGGGTCCACAGGTGCAGCAGCCGCAGCGCCCGCTCGTCCTCGCCCAGCACGGCGAGCTCCGCGGCCTCGTCCGGGGTGCACACGTAAGGGTGCAGCAGCTCGAAAGAAGGCCGGCGGGCGACGGGCTCGGCGTCCACCCCGATCGGCCCGCTGCGGCTGATGCCGACCACGATCAGCTCGTCGGTGTGGGCCAGGCTCACCTCGGCCTCGGCCAGGCCGCGCAGATGCGGGCGGCCGCCCGGCCGGTAGGCGAGGTCGAGGGCATCCGCGGGGACCTGGAGCGCGGCGGCCGCGGTGTACTTGAGGACCATCCGGGAAACGGCGAACCGCAGCCGGCCCGCCGGAGCGGCCGTCTGCCGGTAACGCGGCCAGTCACGGCCGAGCAGAGACCGCAGCCCGGGATCCAGCAGCGCCGCCGTCAGCCACTGCCCCCAGGTGGTGTGCACCAGGGCATGGCCCTGCCCGGCAAGCTGGTCGTGCACCTGCTCCCACGGCCCGTCCGGCCCCGCCACGTGCAACAACGGCCCCGGCGACAGCCCGGACAGCCCCCCGGCCCCCCACCCGGACGGCAGACCGGCCGACAGACCGGACGGCGGACCGGGCAGCGGAACAGGCGAGGTCCCTGGCGGCAGACCGGCCGACAGGCCCGGCGGCACACCGGCCGTCAGCCCGGACGGCAGACCGCGTGGCGGACCGGCCGTCAGCCCGGGCAGCGGAACAGGCGAGGTCCCTGGCGGCGGGCCGGACGGCAGTGCGGGCAGCAGCGGGCCGGGCACCCGCTCTCCCCCGCCCTCCCCCGGCCCGTTCCGCCCCGGCCCGCCAAAACCCCGGCCCCCGGAACCCGCCCCGGCGGACCCAGTCCCGGAAGGAGCGGCCCCAGGAGATGTGGTCCCCGGGGGTGTGGTCCCGGGGGGTGTGGTCCCGGGGGGTGTGGTCCCGGGGGGTGTGGTGCTGCCCGGGCCGTCGGCCGGGCTGTGCCCGCTCACCACAGCAGCCGGGTGGCGTACACGTCGCAGTCCACGCCGCGGCGGACGCGGTCGGCCAGTTCCGCCCAGACGGGTACGCGCGGGTCGGGGGCCGGTCCGGGCAGCGGCACGCCCAGCCGTCCCGCGATGCCCGACAGCGCGAGCAGCGCCCAGTGCGTACCGCCCAGAAACAGGCCGCGGCCGTCGTCGGCGGCCTCCCTGACACCGAGCACGGCGGCGGCCAGCCACAGCAGGGCCTGCCGGTCCGCCAGCGCCCGCGCCGCCACAGCGCCGGGGTCCGCGCCGGCCGTGCGGCACGGCCGGCGCAGCGCGCGCTGCTCGGTCAGCAGCCGCCGGGCCAGCGCCCCCAGCGCGGCACGGCCCGTATCCGCACCGTCCGCACCGTCCGCACGGGCGGCACCGGCGCGCAGCAGACCGGACAGCACCACACTGTCCCCGCCCACGCCGTACCCGCCCGGCTCGAGCCCGCCCGGGGTGTGCCCGTCCGGGGCAAGGCGGCCGGACTCGTGCCCGTCCGGGGTGTGCCCGCCCTCCTGCCCCCCGGCAGCGGCGACGCCGCCGGCGGGGGCGGGGGCGGGCGGGTCGGCGAGCCGGAAGAAAGCGGGGAGCGGGCCGCGGTGCGCGGTGCGGGGCTCTTCGGCCGCCAGGGCCGGCAGGGCCCTGGCCAGGCGGGCCTGCCAGTGCGCGGCGCCCGCCGCGTCCACCCCGGCCAGGGGAAGGTCACCGGTCAGTTTCGCGAGCATCCCGCCCCCGGCCCTGGCGGGCCCGTGGCCGCATTCGGCAAGGACCAGTCCCAGCTGCGCCAGTACGTCGGCCAGCACGGTCGGCACCACGTAGCCGGCCACCGCGCCCAGCAGCCCCGCCCCCGGCCCTGGCCCCGCCCCGGGACCGGGGGCGGGGGCGGCCGGGCGGCGCAGCGCCACACAGGTCAGGCTCTCGCAGGCCAGCAGGTCGGCGAAGGCGGCGGCGAGCACGGGCTGCCACTGCCGCAGGGCCGGCTCACCACTGCCGCGGCCGGCCACGGTGAGCGCGGCCTGGCGCAGCACGCTGCCGGCGGCGGCCACCAGGGCCGCCGGGCCGAGCAGCGCGGCGGGCACCGGAGAGGACACCGGGCAGGACTCCCCGTCCTGCCCCCGGACACGCCGGGCAGGCGGCATACCCGGCCCGCCCCACCGGCCCGCGGCATGTCCCAGGGCCAAATCCCGGCGCAGGAGCGGGCGCAGGGCACGCACCCGCTGGTCAGCGGCACATACCTGGCCCAGACCGGCCGCCGTAAGGAGCACACCCGCCCGCCCGTCCCACCCCTCCCCCGCCCCGGCAGAGGCGGCAGACCCGGCACAGGCGGCGGACCCTGCGGCGGCGGGGGAGGCGGCGGGGGCGGAGGCGAGGGCGGGCAGGCTGTAGGGGTTGGCCGCGTCGCGGGGATCGCCCAGCAGCACCTCCAGCCGCAGCGCGGCGAGCGCCACCCGCAGCGGCGGCGGCAGCGCGGCATACCGGTGCGCCAGCGCTCCCGGGACCGGCCCGGCCACACGGACGACGCCCCCGCCCCTGTCCCCGCTCCCCGCCGGCGACACCACCGGCCCGGACACCGCGGCGGGCGGCCGCGCGGTGAAAGCAGCCGCAGGCGGCGGGGCCGGGGCCGCCGCCCGGACCGCCCCCCGGGCCGGCGAGGCAGCAAGGGCAGGGGCGGGTGCGCTGGGCGCGGCAGGCGGGGTGACGGCCATGACCGGCCTCCTGTTCATCTGGTCATCCGCTCGGCTGGCCGGCTGGCCGACCAGCCGGCTGTTCATCGCAGGCCATCTGTTCACCGCAGACGGCGCACGGTGCTCTCGGCATGCCACTTGGCCAGGCCCAGCGTTTCGGTACTGGCACGCGACAGCCAGGCACGGACATGGTCACGGGCCTCCAGCAGGCCGGTGCCCGCACCGAGCACCCGGCCGACGGCCTCCTGCCGGAGCATCACCTGGTGGGCCGCGACGACCGTGACCCCGGACGCGTCCGGCAGCAGCGACCACTCACCGCTGTGGGCGGCGACCAGCCCGGACGTGAGCGTCTCCTTGTAGACGATCCGCCCGGCGTGCGGGAAACACAGCCGCACAACCCGCGTGCTCACCGTCCGCCCGCCCGGCGCGGCGCAGCTGTCCAAAGACACCACCTGGATCCCCGGCACGTCCTCACGCACACCGGCCCGCTCCACGTGCGGGACCCGCCCGGGCCACTCCCCGATCCGGTAGAGAAAGTCATAGACCAGCTCCGCGGGGCCCTCGATCCGCACCCGGTCCTCGAACGACAGCAGCAGCTCGTCCAGCCGCTCCCACCACCCGGCCGCCCGCCGTACCTGGGCGAGCCGGCGATGCACATCCGCCTCCGCCTCCCGGCGGGCGCCGTCCGCAGCCGCCACCGGCAGCCCGCACTCCTGACGCAGGCCCAGCACACACTCCGCCTCACCCGCCGGCCGCACACTCCACACACCCGAAGTCACACTGCCGGGCCAGACAGCATCCTCCTGCTCGAACACGACCGCCCGGACATCAGGATGCAGCACCCGCCGGGCATACCAGGAACCAACCCGGCCCCCCAGCACACCACCCACACCACCGGCACCGGCACCGGCACCGGCACCGGCGGCAGCGGGGGCGGGGGCGTCGGCGTCATCGGCAGCGTCGGCGTCGGCGTCGGCGTCATCGGCCAGCTCCCACATCCGCAGCCGCTCCTGGACCCCGTCGAAGTCGAGACGCTCGACATGCACGACCGAGGGCAAGAACACCGGCCAGCGCACGGCATCAGCCAGCATCCCGTACACGACACCGGCCGGAGCGGCCACCCCCACCGTGTGCTCACAGGCGTGCACGCGCGACGACATGCCGGCCCCTCCTCCTCCAGGCGCACCCCCACCCTGCCCCCCACCACTCGAGCCCGCCTCGCACCCGCCCGGACCCCCACCCCGCCCCCGCCCCCGCCACCCGGCCCGGCACCCCGCCGACCGGCCGGCACCCCCGCGGCGCCGACCGGGCGACAGCCCGCACACCGCCGAACGCCACCCACCACAGCCGCCACAGCCCACACAGCCGGCCCCAGCAGCATGCACAACACACACCGCCCGGGCCCGGGCGGCACGGACAGGACACACAGCCCGGACGGCACGGGCGGGAAGAGCAGCCCGGGCAAGACAGGCGAGACGAGCAGCACCAGCAGCCCGTACAACCCGGGTGACACAGGCCGGACGAGGCGGGGCGGGGCGGGGCGGGGCGGGGCGGGGCGGGGCGGGGCGGGGTGGGGTGGGGTGGGGTGGGGTGGGGTGGGGTGGGGGTGAGGGCCGGACGGCGGGCCGCACAGCCGCCAACCCGGGCGTACCCGGAGGCCTGCGGGGGGGCCGGGAGGCGGACCGGGACCGGGGCATGCGCCAGGTCCCGGCGGAAGAGACCGGGACCTGGGAGGAAGCCGGGCGAGAAGGCCGGCCGCCCGAGGCAAGGGGGGCAGCCGACCGGGGCGAGAAGGCCAAGGGGGCAGCCGACCGAGGCGAGAAGGCCAGCCGACCAAGGCAAGGGGGCAGCCGGCCGGGGCGAGGGAGTCAGCCGGCTGGGGCAAAGGGGGGTCAGCCGACCGGGGCGAGGCGTCCGGTCCCGGCGGGGCCACTGCCCGTGGAGCCCGGCCCGGCGGAACCGGGAGCGGTCGCAGTCGCGGTCACAGTGGCGGTCGCGGTGGCGGTGGCGGGTGAGCCGTCCGGCCGGGCCATCAGGATGGAACGCTGCAGCTTGCTCAGCGCCGCCGACGGTTCCAGGCCCAGACTGCGCACCAGGGTGGCACGCAGCCGCTGGTAGGCGTCCAGGGCCTCGCCCCGGCGCCCGGAACGGTACAGGGCCAGCATGTACTGCCCGCACAGGCTTTCATGAGTGGGATAGCGGCTGACCAGCACGGTCAGCTCGGCCAGCAGCTCACGGTGGCGGCCCAGCCGCAGATCGGCCTCGATGCGCTGGTCCAGCGCGCACAGCCGGCTCTCCTCCAGCCGCTTGACCTGAGTGGCCAGGTGCACCCCGGCATGCACATCGGCCAGCGGCGGCCCGGACCACAGCGCGAGCGCGGCCCGCAGCTGCCGGGCAGCCTCCGGGAAGTCCGCCGCGTCCATCGCCCGGTAGCCCAGCCCGGCCAGCCGCTCGAACTCCCGCACGTCACTGCCGCCCCCGCCGCTCTTGAGGAGATAACCGCCCGGCACGGTCAGCAGCACGTCCTTGGCCGTACGGGCATCGGCCGCATCCAGCTCAAGCGCCGCGGTGATCAGCTCCCGCAACTGCAGAATGTACGTCTGCAGCGTGGGCCGCGCACTGCGGGGCGGCCTGCCGCCCCACAACTCCTCACTCAGCATGCCCACCGGCACCATCTGGTCGGCCTGCACCACCAGCAGGGCCAGCACCTGCCGCGGCTTGGGAGCCGTCGGAGTAATCGAAAGACCCTTCTCCCGCACAGCAAGAGTGCCGAGTATGTCGGTGTCCACGCCGTCTCCCCTGTCCGTCCACTGCGCTCTGCCGAACCCCTTCGGACCCCATCAACACCCAGGCCCCCAAACCCCGAACCCAACCCCCGGAACCCGGCCCCGGACCCGCCCGGCCCGCACTACCCCAGCCCCGGACTCCCGGACCACCGGACTGCCGACACCACCAGACCCCGACACCGCCAGGCTCCGACGCCTCCAGGCCCCGGACCGCCAAGGCCCCGACACCGCCAGACCCCGACACTGCCGGACCCCGGACCGCCAGGACCCCGATACCGCCAGGCCCCGACACTGCCGGACCCCGGACCGCAAGGGCCCCGACGCCGCCGGGCCCCGATGCCTCCAGGCCCCGCACTGCAGGGCCCCGATACCGCCAGGCCCCGACACTGCCGGACCCCGGACCGCAAGGGCTCCGATGCTGCCGGGCCCTGGCCCGCCGGAGGGCCGGCGGCGGGTGAGCCGCACCCGGCCGGACGGGATCCGCCCGACACACCGAGTAAAAAACAGCATGGACGGTATGTCAATCTCAAACCGGTCGTCTTGTTTTCTCTCCGCCGACGCTCGAGACCCCCTCGAGAGAATCCGGCTTACGGCACATAAGTCGACCATTCGGGCGGGATTCCGGTTGCTGCGGCCGCCCTGCCAGCGATTTGACTTCCCCATTGCCGGACCATGCGGTCTGTTTACCTGGGGGTGCGGTCGGTCCCGGCGGCCCGGGGACCGGGCAGCACCGGCAGCCGGCCCGAAGGCGCCGCGAGACCGGGCAGCAGCAGCGCCCAGAACTGCTCCACCAGATGAGGCGAGGAACGCACACGGTGACGGGAGGCAAGCCGGCCGAACCCGGCGACAGAGGCCACCACGGCCACCGCGGCCGCCTCCGGGGACACCCCCCGCGCCAGCTCCCCCGCACCCTGCGCCTCACGCAGCAGCGCATGCACCCACTCACACCACCACCGCCCCGGCCCCTGCGCACTCTTACGCGAAGGATCACCACCCAGCTCGAACCCCGCCCGCAGCACCGGATCCACAGCCAGAGCCGCCACCAGATCACGGCTGACATCCACCAGCAACTGCAGCCCGCCGCCCCCCTCACCCTCCCGCACCACCAGCCGCTGCACCGACACCGTCGCCGCCGCCTCCACCTCACACGCCAGAAGATCCTTGCTCGGGAAATGAAAATGCAGCGCCCCGGTACTCACACCCGCCCGCCTGCTGATCACCGGCAACGAGGCAAGGGCATACCCGTCCTCCGCAAACACCTCAGCCGCCGCACGCACCAGAGCCCGACGCGTCCGCACCGCCCGCACCTGCCTGACCACCCCACCCCTCCTCCCCAGCCACCACCACCCCCGCCACCCCCGGACACACCGGGACCACCCCACCCTACCAAACCGCACACGCGGTATGTTTACCCGCACCCCTCCTCCACCCCTCCCCACCCCGGGCCACCCACCCCCGGGACCACCCACCCGGCCACCCCCACCCCGGCACAGAAACACACAGACAAACCCACCGACACCCGCCCCCACACCCCGGACACCAGACCCCACCGGCAGACCCCACCGGCAGGACCCACCACCGCCACACCCCGACACCAGACCCCGCCACCGGGACACACCACCAGACCGCACCACCGGACCCCACCCCACCGGAAGAGACCCACCCCGCCCGCCCAGCCCTCCCGCACACCCCCCGCACGAGGACCCCCGCACAACCAACGACACAAACCAGGCCAGGCCAGAGGAGAGCAGGCCAGGCACAGCAGGGAAAGACACACGGCACCACAACAGGGACGCCACCACAGGCCCGCCCCACCATCAGCGGCCGCACTCAACGCCCGCTCGCACCCCACCAGAACCCACCCCGCCCCGCCACGGACAGCACCCCGGCCACACCACAACCACAAGGACCAGGACCAGGACCAGGCACACACAGACGGCCCAGACCGGCCAGGACAGGACCCCGCACACACGCACAGGCCACACAACGCCGACAGCCAGGACAGACCACACGGACCAAATGAACCAGCCGGGCCAGACAAGCCAGGCGGACCCGATGAACCGGACAGGCCAGGGGGCCGGACACGCCAGGCAGGCCAGACAAGCCAGGCAGGCCAGGCCGGCCAGGCGGACCAGATGAACCGGACGGGCCAGGGGCCGGACAGACCAGGGGGCCAGGCGGGCCAGGCGGGCCAGGGGGCCAGGGGGAAACGGGCCGGAGTCAGGCCGGAGCGCCGACCCCGCCCAGACCGGCCGGCTCCCCCGCCTCCGCCGCCAGCCGCTCACCCTCCGCAGCCACCTCAGCAGCCCGGGCCGGATCAATCACCAGCCTGCCCAGCACCGCCGGCACCGCCACACTCGGCAGCAGATGCTCAAACAACGCACACACCCGCTCCTCCAGATCCTCCCGGCCCGACAACGTATGCGAATACACCTGCACCCCCGTCCACGCCGCCGAGAACACCCACGCACTCTCCGCCACATCCACCTGCGGCAACAACTCCCCCTGCTCCTGCGCCTCCCGCAACACCCGCTCCGTCGCATCCAGCCACGTCCGGATCGTCCACGTACCGAAAACCGCCCCCATCTCCTGACCCAACGACAACCGCGCCGACGCAGACACCACCGGATGACGCCGCATCCGATACGCCAACGCCAGCCCCATATCCACCAACTCCTGCAACTTACTCACCCGCGGCGCCAGCACAAACCCCGCAAACTGCTCCCCCAACACCCCCTCCGCCAACGCCCGCTTCGACGGAAAATGAAAATACAAAGCCCCCTTCGTCACCCCCGCCCGCGCCAACACCTCACCAATCGTCGCCGCCTCATACCCACGCTCATCAAAAACCGACGCCGCCGCATCCAAAATCAACCGCCGCGTGCGCACCGCACGCTCCTGCCGCACCACAAAACCTCCAAAGACCAACCCACAACCCACCACAACATGTTCCCTGCAACCACCCCAAACCAAACCAGCTAGTCCGTATATTCACAACCCCCCAACCCCCACCCAACCCCACCCAACAACCAAAACCAACCCCCACCCCCCACCCACCCACCACCCACCCCCACCAGCCCAAACACCCCCACCCACCCACCACCACCCCACCCAACCCCACCCAACCGGACGACCCGATTCAACCCCCCACCCCGACCGTCTGGTCCCGCGCACCGTCAGTACCGTCGACCGCCGCTCGTTCCAGGTGTCGATCACCGACGCGGGCCGGCAACTGACCAAACAGGTCGCCGCTCAGTTCGCCGAGCGGATCGAGAGCTGTGTCGCTCCCCTGTCCGAAGCCGAACGGAAGCGGCTGTCCCGCATGGCGACCCGGATCGTGACCGCCGACGACCATGACGCCTGGTGCGCCGCAGCGATGTCCGCGAGCGGGTACACGCTGTCGATCACCGGGCGCAGCGCGCCCGACGTGACGAAGGCGGCCACACCGCGCAACACGGAGGTTTCAGGGCTGGCACTGAAGATGCGAATATGTCGGGAACCGTGCACGATCGAAGCGGCGATCGAGGGCGTCTGGTCGCTGTTACGGCGTGGGCCGCTGGCAAATACCGCCTTCACCGACGACGAACACCTTCAACGCACCCTCCGCCGGGGCCTGCGCCACATCCAACTCCCCCCAACCTGATCGACGGCTGCCTCACCGGCACCGGACTCACAGCGGACGTCGTCGGTGAACAGGACGCCATCGCGGGTACCAGCGACGAGTTCGTGCACGGCACGCTCATGCACGGAACGCCCGCCGCCGACGATCAGCGACGTGCGGGCGACAACAGCCTCTGGATACACCGCGAGAATCCCGGTCTCCGCCGCCGCCTTCGCTGCTCCGTAGGAAGTGACGGGGTCAGGGAGGCAGGTCTCGTCATACATGACTCCGGCACCGGAGAACACCGCATCGCTGGACACCTGGATCAGACCGCTTCCGTACTTCGCCGCTGCCATCGCGAGCCGGACGGGGCCCTGCGCCGTAACCGCCCAGTCGTCCTTGACGCTCGATGCGTTGACGACGAGACGGGACTCACCTCGGCCATGACGGCGTCCCGCGTCCCGCAAGTCGAGAGGGTACCAAGCGGTTTGGGAGGATCCGCGGGGCTTCTTCGCGTAGTACGTCGCGGCCGTGGTGTGCCCGGCCGCTCTCGCCTGCCGGGTCAGCTCAGCGCCGAGGAAGCCGCTGCCGCCAGTGATCAACGATGTCATGGTGCGACACGGTAGACCGGTCCCGGCACCGTCAGCACCGGCGGAGGCTCGGTTCCCGAGTCGTCCGCGCTGGGCGAAGGGCGGTCACCCTGAGTTCGGGTGACCGCCCTTCGCCAGCCGGTGTTACTCCTGGGGGCGCCAGACGTAGCGGACGTCCGGCTCTCGCTCATCGTTGCGCAGCCCGCCCGTTCGCTCGACCTCGACGAAGCCGTGCCGCTCGTAGAACCGCTGCGCCGACTCGTTGACCTGAAACGTCCACAGCGCGAACCCGCCCGCGTGTCCGCGTCGAGGGTGGTGGCCGCTCGGTGGTCTCGCAGGCCGGGGCGGTGCTCCTGGTCGAGACGGCCCGCAAGTCCGGCCTGGACACCGCGATATCGGCGGCAATGGCGCCCTGGCGCAAGCCACGGGCAGGGCACGACCCGGGCAAGGTCCTGCTGGATATCGCGCTCGCAACAGCTCTGGGCGGGGACTGCCCCGCCGATGTCGCCATGCTGCGGGCCGAGCCCGACGTGTTCGGCCCGGTGGCATCCGACCCCACGGTCTTCCCGGCTCATCGACGCCCTCGCCGCAGCCGGCCCGAAGGCCCTCACCGCGATCCGCACGGCGCGAGCCGAAGTACGTACGCGGGTCTGGGGGCTGGCCGGGGCTAACGGCCCAGCCGCCGACGGCCACGTGATCGTGGACATCGATGGGGTGCTGGTCCTTGCGCACTCCGGGAAGTAGGACGCCACCCCGACCTGGAGAAGACCTTCGGCCATCATCCGCTCGTCGCGTTCGTCGACCACGGCCAGGCCGGTTCCAGGGAGCCGGTGGCCGCGCTGCTGCGGCCCGGCAACGCAGGCTCCAACACCGCGAGCGATCACATCACCACCACCCAGCTCGCCCTGGCCCAGCTGCCCAGACACCTGCGGCGGGGACACCGGACACTGATCCGCACCGACTCCGCCGGCGGCACCCACTCCTTTCTCGACTGGCTCTCCAGACCGGGCCGGTGGCTGTCGTATTCCGTCGGAATGACTATCACCGACGCCATCCATCAGGCCGTGCTGAAGATCCCGAAGAAGGCATGGACACCGGCCTACGACGCCGGCGGCACCGAGCGGCCCGGCGCCTGGGTCGCCGAGATCACCGACATGCCCGACCTCTCCTCCTGGCCGAAGGGCATGCGGCTGATCGTCCGCAAGGAACGCCCGTACCCCGGCGCCCAGTTGCGCTTCACCGACCTCGACGGACTGCGGCTGACCTGCTTCGCAACCAACACCAAAGGCGGTCAGCTCGCCGACCTCGAACTGCGTCACCGCCGCCGGGCCCGCTGCGAGGACCGCATCCGAAACGCCCGCGACACCGGCCTGCGCAACCTGCCCCTGCACGACACCGCACAGAACCGGATCTGGCTGGAGATCGTCTCGCTCGCACTCGACCTCCTCGCCTGGATGCCGATGCTCGCCCTGACCGACAAGACCCGCCGCTGGGAACCCAAAAAGCTCCGCCTGCGGCTGTTCTCCGCCGCCGCCCAACTCGTCACCACCGGCCGCACCCGCCGACTCCGCTTCACCACCCCATGGCCCTGGACCGACAAGATCACCCGGGCAATCGACCGGCTCCAGGCCCTGTCGAACCCCGGCTGACCAGCCACTTCAACGGCCCCAACGACCCGCACCACCACCCCGGGAAAGTGGAACCCGGCGCCCACCCGACGCGACAACCGGGCCGTCAACCTGCCCCAGACCCGAAAAGACCGCACCTCGCAAAAACAGAGTCCCCGTCAGCACAGCACACCGACGAGGACTCATGAACGATCGAGGCTGGCGGAGCGCGAAGAGTCAACCGGGATCCGACCTGGTGATCCGATTCTGCTGGCTCCGGACTACCGCATCGACGAACTCCTCAGCCTGTACACGCGCAGTAGTCCGTTCCGGGGGTGCACGAGGAAGACGAAGCGGAACTACATCACGGACGACTGTCTGTTCCTCAACTTCCTGTGGCTGCGGGGGAAGGTCTGGACGCAGGCGGTGAAAGCGGATTTGGACACCCGGTGCCGGTGGGCGGAAACAAGTGGAATCGTGAACTGACCACACTGATGAACCTGTACACGTGGGCGACGAAGCCGGGGAACGAGTTCGTGCCGCGCAGCACGATCCCGCTGCACCAGGCGGTGGGCCGCGCGCCACGTCCCGCAGTGGCCCTGAGTCGCATCAGTCGAGGGCGTGGCTGCGGCCGGTCTGCAGGATCTCGTCGGAGAGCTCAGGCTCGACGTGGCGTACGGCGCGGGCGAGCATCAGCGCGCCGACCATTTCGCTGAGCAGGCGGATGGCCCTGTGGCGGGCCTCGGCCGGGTCGAGCTCGTGGCCCTTCTCCTCGGCTTCGCGCAGGAACTCGGCGGCGAAGCCGGTGAGGTAACCCTCGACGCCTTCGGCGTACGCGCTCTGCACGGCTTCGCTGTGCCGTCCGGCGTCGGTGACCAGGGAGGCGGAGGGGCAGCCGCCGTCCGGGGCGTCACGGTGCGCGGTGGACAGGTACCCGGCCACGACCCGCTCCAGCGGAGAGCCGCCCTGGCCCGGACCGTCCTCGATCGTCCGGGCCAGGCCCCCGAGCGAGGCGGCGAAGGAGGCGCCGCACACCTCCACGGCCAGGTCGTTCTTGGAGGCGAAGTGGTTGTAGAAGCCGCCGTGGGTGAGTCCGGCTTCCTTCATCAACTCGGCGATGCCGACCGCGTCGATGCCCTGCGAGCGAAACATGCGGCCCGCCGCTTCCAGGATGTTCTGCCGGTTGCGGGCCTTGTCCTCCTTGGTGATCCGCGGCATGGCCGTCCTTTCGCATCGCTCTCGATTTGACATTTTTAATGATGCCTCTCATCATAGCAGAAGTTCCAATGATGCCCATCATCAATAGTTCGTGGAAGGGGAGCGTCATGCGCGCCATCGCCTACGACCAGCACGGAGAAGCCGGGCAGGTACTACGCCTGAGCGAGCAGCTGGCCCCTGCTGCGCCCGCGGCCGGGCAGGTGCAGGTGCGGGTGCTGTCCCGGCCGATCCACCCCGGCGACCTGGCGGGAGTAGAGGGCCTTCCGGGTGGGCCGCGGCAGCGGTTCGCTACGCCACGGATTCCCGGCGTGGAGGGAATGGGCGTCATCGAGACCGTCGGCGAGGGCGTGCAGGATCTGCGGCCCGGTCAGCGGGTGGCGTTCTTCCCGGTGCCGGCCGCGTGGAGCGAACTCGTCACGGCGCCGACCGATCTGGTGGTGCCGGTGCCCGAGTCCCTCAGCGACGAGACCGCGGCCTTGATGCTGGTCAACCCGCTCACCCTGCTCACCTTGCTGCGGGCGGTCGAGGACGCCCAGCACAGCCAGGCCGGTCCGGTGGTGCAGACGGCCGCCGGTTCGTCGGTGGGAAAACTGGTCAGCGCCGCAGCACTCAAGCACGGCATCCCGCTGGTCAACCTGGTACGCAGCGCCACGGGGGCGCAGACCTTGCGCCAGCGCTTCCCCGGACTGCCGGCCATCTCGACGGCCGACGCGGACTGGCGCACTCAGGTCCAGGACGCGACCGGCGGCCGGGGTGCCCAGGTCATACTGGACGCGGTGGGCGGATCCCTGACCGGTGAACTGGCCGGGCTGCTCACCGACGGCGGCACGCTGATCACCTACGGACAGCTCGGTTCCGGCAGCACGCCGCTGGAGTCGCTCGCGCTGACCCCGCGGGCCCTGACCCTGCGGGGCACGTCCATCGGCCAGTGGATGACCCGCACGCCTGAGGAACGGGCCGAGGACATCGCCTTCGCCGCCCGTCTGGCCGCGACAGCCCCGGAACTCTTCGAGGTCGCCGCCAGCTACGACCTCGCCGACTTCGCGAAGGCCATCGACCATGTCCGCCGCCCCGGCAAGAGCGGAACCGTCCTGCTCACCAGCCCCGCATCCTGAACCCCACGAAGGGCACCGCCATGAAGATCGGAACCCTCGGCGCCGGAACCGTCGCCCAGGCCATCGCCCGCCACGCCGTGGCCCACGGCCACCAGGTCGTACTGAGCAACAGCCACGGCCCCGCCTCCCTGGCCGGCCTCGCCGACGAACTCGGACCGCTCGCCCACGCCGGCACCCCAGAGGAAGCCGCCGCCGCGGAACTCGTCGTACTCGCAGTCGGCTGGCCCCAGATCCCGGACGCGGTAGCCGGCCTGCCCCCCTTCGACGGGCGCATCGTCATCGACGCCACCAACCAGTTCGCCTCCCCGCCCCCGCACACGAAGATCGCCGACCTGGGCGAGCTGACCGGCAGCGAACACGTCGCCTCACTGCTGCCCGGAGCCCGCGTCGTCAAGGCGTTCAACACCCTCTACGGCCAGTACATCGCCGCCGACCCGCGCCACCAGGCCGGACGCCAGGTGCTGTTCCTCGCCGGTGACGACGCCGACGCCAAGACCACCGTCAAGGACCTCACCGCCGCCTTCGGCTTCGCCCCCGTCGACCTCGGCTCCTTGCGCGAGGGCGGACGCCTCATGCAGCTCGGCGGCCCACTCTCCGGCCTCCACGCCCTCAAACAGGACTGAGCCGGGCCCTCACCCATTCCCCGCTCTCCTCCTCATCCCCCCTCAGCACAAGGAAGTTGCTCATGACCACCCAGCCCCTGCTGCAGCCCGTCCGCCTCGGCGCCCTGGAGCTCCCCAACAGCGTCGTCATGGCCCCCATGACCCGCGCCCGCGCTCAGAACGCCGAGCTGGCCCCCACCGACCTGCATGCGACCTACTACGCGCAGCGCGCTGGCGCCGGCCTGATCGTTACCGAGGGAACCTGGGTCAGCCCCGACGCGATCGGCTTCATCAACGTCCCCGGCATCTACACCGACATGCAGACCGCCGGCTGGGTGAAGGTCACCGAAGCCGTCCACGAGGCGGGCGGGCGGATCCTCTCCCAGTTCGGCCACGTCGGCACGGCCTCCCACCCCGACCACCTCGGCGGCCGCCTGCCCGCCGGACCCTCGGCCATCAACCCCGGCGAGAAGTCCTTCACCCCCTCCGGCCCGAAGGACACCGTCACCCCGCGCGCCTACACCGCCGCCGAGATCGCCGCCACCATCGCCGACTACCGCCATGCGGCCGAGAACGCCCGCCGCGCCGGCTTCGACGGCGTGGAAATCCACGCCCAGCAATCCCACTTGATCCCGCAGTTCCTCAACCCACGTCTCAACCAGCGCACCGACGCCTACGGAGGCAGCAGCGAGAAGCGGGCCCAGTTCCTCCTCGACATCCTCGACGCCGTCAGTGACGTGTGGGACAGCGACCGCATCAGCGTGAAGATGTCCCCGGGCTGGACCAGCGGAACCACGTTCACCGCGGACGAGGAGACACTCGCTGACTACGACCAGCTGCTCAAGAAGCTCAACGACAGCAACCTGGCCTACCTGCACCTCCTGGGCACCCCCGGCACCATCGAGGAGCGCATCGCCCTCTTCTCCCGCTACCGCGCCCACTACCTGGGCAACATCGTCGCCAACCTCGGCTTCACCCAGGCCCTCGGCAACGAGATCCTCGACCACGGGATCGTCAACGCGGTCTCCTTCGGCGCCCCCTTCATCGCCAACCCCGACCTGGTCGAGCGCTTCGCGCAGGGCCACCCGCTGGCCGACGGCGACCGGGACACCTACTACGCCGGTCACACCGAGGGCTACACCGACTACCCCGCCTTCACCGCCAACTGAGCAAAGAAGATCTCCGTGAGCAGCAACATCCGAGCAATGATCGCAAACGTCGAAGTAGAGAACCTCGAAGACGCAATCCCTCTCTACCAGGACCTGGCCGGGGGTGCGGAAGTCCGCCGCTTCCCCTACCGAGAACTGGAGGTGGCACTGGTAGGACCCTTCCTGCTCTACTCCGGCCCGCTGGAGAAGTACGTCTCGCAGAACGCGACCGTCATCGTCGAATCCCTGACCCCCGTTCTCGACGTCCTCGGCAAGGCTGGCGCCGAGATCCTCGAAGCACCCAACGAAGTACCCAACGGCACCAGGATCGTCGCCCGCCACCCGGACGGCTCTGTCTTCGAGTACATGCAGCCCCGTGCCTGAGAGCCTGAGCCCCGCATGACAAGTTGAGCGGGCTTCGACACAGGTCAGGGCCCTATCGCATGGACGGATCCGCCCGCTGACCTACTGCGGTGTCAACGGGTTGCAACGCCGACGCCCCTCCCCAGGTCCGGGAACGGCTCGGCGTACGCGCCGACCCCGTGCTCCCCGGCCGTTGCCTTCCCGCTGAGACAACTGTCCGCCGACTCCTGGCTGGCATCGACGGTGATGCCCTGGACCGGGCAGTAGGCCGCTGGCTCGCCGACCGCTGTACTGGAGCGGGCGAGCTGCGCGGCCTGGCAGTGGACGGCAAGAGCCTGCGAGGTGCCGCCAGGGCCACGGGGCGAAAGATCCACCTACTCGCGGCATTGGACCACACCACCGGCCTGGTCCTGGCCCGGCTGGACGTGCAGGAGAAGACGAACGAGATCTCGTGCTTCCAGCCTCTGCCGGACACTGTCACCGGCCTCGCCGGCGTGGTCGTCACCAGCGACGCCATGTACACCCAGCGCGAGCACGCTGCGTACTGGACCGCGATGCCCACTACATCGTGATCGCGAAGGGCAACCAAAAGAAGCGCGCATGCAGCTCAAGTCCCTTCCCTGGGCGAGATCCCACTGCAAAGCCGCACCAAGGGCATGGGGCACGAACGCGCCGAAATCCGGCGGATCAAGGTAGTCACCATCAACAACTTGCCTTCCCCGACGCCCGCCAAGCGCTCCAGATCAAGCGCCGTCGGGTGAACCGCAAGACCGGCAAGACCACCATCAAGACCGTCTATGCCGTCACCAGCCTGACCGCCGAGCAGGCCACCCCCGCCCAACACGCGGCGCTCGTCCGAGATCACTGGAAAGTCGAGCTCCTGCACCACATCAGGGATACGACGTTCGCCGAGGACGCCTTCCAACTGTGGACCGGCAACGCGCCCCGTACTATGGCCACCTGGCGCAGCCTCGCCGTCGGAGCCCTCCGCCTCACCGGCAGCACCAGCATCGCTGCAGCTCTGCGACGCAACGCCCGCGACCCACGCCGATCCCTCGCACTCGTCGGGCTCACATAATCACGAAACGGACATCAGCCACCCGAAGCCCTGGCCCAGGCGCGGCGGGGCCGTCGTCTCATAGGTCCAGTACAACCCCTCCTGCGGGTTTGGAGCAGCAGATGAGGATGTTGCCCTCGGCGGGAGGTTCGACGGGATCGGGTGAGTAGTTGACGGTGCCGGACATCAGGGCGAGTTCGCAGGTGTGGCAGACCCCGGTGCGGCAGGACCATTGGACGGGGACGTCGCAGGCTTCGGCGAGTTCGAGCAGGGACTCCTGGGCGTCGTTCCAGGGGACGGTGAGTCCGCTGCGGGCGAAGGAGACCTCGGGTCCGGTGCCGGGCGGGCCCGCGGGCTGGTGGGACGCGGGCCCGGTTGCCGAGCCCTTGATCCCGGGGGTGATGGCGGGGCCCGCGCCGAAGATCTCAGTGTGGACGCGGGAGGCGTCGAGACCGCAGTCCACGAGCGCGGAGGTGAGGCTGTCCATGAATGCGGTGGGGCCGCACAGGTACGCGTCGGCATCGGTGGGTAGGCCGAGCCGGCGGACGGGCTCGGCCGAGAGGCGGCCTGCTTCCGCGTAGTCCACGCCAAGGTGGTCGTCGGCGGCAGGCCTGCTGTAGTAGACGGTCGACCGGGCTTTGGGGAGGGTGGCGATCAGGTCGCGACTCTCCTGGGCGAAGGGGTGCTCGCTCCCGTCACGGGCTCCGTGCAGCCACCACACCTGGCGGGTGGAGCGGTCATGCGCGAGGGCGTGCAGCATGGCCAGGACGGGGGTGACGCCGACCCCGGCCGACAGCAGCACCACCGGGTTGTCGCCGCCGGTCAGGCAGAAGGTGCCGCGGGGCGCGGCGGCCTCCAGTTGGTCCCCGACCCGGATGTGGGCCCGCAGCTCGTTGCTGGCGGCGCCGTGCGGTTCGACCTTCACGCTGATCCGGTACGTGCCGGTGCCTGGCTCGCCGGACAGGGAGTAGCTGCGGATCAGGGGTGGAACGTCTCCCTCGGGCTGGACTTTGACGGTGAGGAACTGGCCCGGCAGCGCGGCCGGCAGCGCCGAGCCGTCTGCGGCGGCCAGGTGCAGGGAGAACACGCTGCGGCTCTCGGACTGGATATGCGTGACAGTCAGCGGGCGGAAGCCCGGCCAGGCAGGCGGCGGTGCGGTGGCCGCGGTGTTCAGTCCGGCGCTGCCCGAGGAAGCACCACCCTCGCCGTCGGCCTGGTCCAGCAGGGTCCGCATGGAACCCTGCCAGCCGGGGCTCAGCGCGGGGATCCGCAGGGCCCGTTCGACCTGTTCACGGGTGTGTCCGGGCAGGTAGAGCACCCGGTCGATCTCCTCGACGGTCATCGCCTCCGGGCCGGTGGAGACCTTGACGATCTTTTGCCCGGCCTCGACCTCGCCTTCCTCGATGACGCGTAGGTAGAAGCCGGGGCGGTGGTGGGCCACGAGCAGTGCGGCCATCTGTGGCTCGCCCATGCGCAGCCCCACCCGGTAGCAGGTCACCCGGGGTTGAGTGACCTCGAACAGGGCGTCCCCGATGCGGTAGCGGTCCCCGATGCAGACCTCGTCGTCGGGCAGTCCCTCCACGGTGAAGTTCTCGCCGAAGTTCCCGGGGGTGAGGTCGTCGCGGCCCAGCTCGTTCGCCCAGAAGCGGTAGGAGTCGAGCTGGTAGACCAGCACCGCCCGCTGCTCACCGCCGTGCCCGCCCAGATCTCCCTGGCCGTCCCCGTCGATGTTCAGCCGCCGCACCATCCGCGGCCCGGCCACGGTCTGCTTGTAGACGCCGGTGTACACGGTCTTTCCGTGCCAGGGAACGCCCTTAGGCATCCCGACATTCACTGCTGTCAATGTGGCCACCACGCCGCCTCTCTTGGGGGCGCTTCCCATGCCGCTCCGACCGGGAAGCACGTCGCATCAGCCGCCGCATCCGCTGAGGGGGCGTGGGTCTCGCTACGCTTCATGTGAGGACGCGCCCGAGGAATCCGTGGATGTATCCGCTGATGGCGTCCAGGTGCGTCTCCAGGGCGAAGTGCCCGGCGGGCAGCAGGTGGACTTCCGCCTCCGGCAGGTCACGGGAGAACGCCTTCGCGCCGTCCGGCCCGAAGATCTCATCCCGCTCGCCCCAGACCGCGAGCAGGGGCACTTGGCTGGTACGGAAGTACTCCTGCAGTTTCGGGTATCCGTCGATGTTCGTCGGGTAGTCGCGGAACAGCGCCAGCTGGATCTCGTCGTTGCCGGGCCGTTCCAGCAGCAGCTGGTCCAGGGTCCAGGTGTCGGGGCTGACCAGGTTGGTGTCGGTGGCGCCGTTCTCGTACTGCCAACGGGTCGTACTGGGACTGAACTTGGCCCGCGCGCCCGGTTCCGTGTCGCGGCCGGGGTTGGTGGCGTACGCGAACAGGTCGTCCCAGAAAGGCTTGGCGAAGCCTTCCATGTAGGCGTTGCCGCTCTGCGAGATGATCGCGGTGACGTCGAAGGACGGGTCGAGCGCAAGGCGCCAGCCGATCGGTGCCCCGTAGTCGTGCACGTAGACGGCGAAACGTTCGATGCCCAGATGCTCCAGGAGTCCGGCGGTGATTCCTGCGAGGTTGTCGAAGGTGTAGTCGAATGCGTCCACCTTGGGCATGGCGGAGTGGCCGTATCCGATGTGGTCGGTGGCGATCACGTGATAATCGTCGGCCAGCGCGGGGACGAGATGGCGGAACATGTGCGAGCTGCTCGGGAATCCGTGCAGCAGCAGCACGAACGGAGCGTCGCTGGGGCCGGCCTCACGGTAGAAGACTTCTTGGCCCTTGATGGTTGCTGTCTTGTGTCGCGTGGGAAGCACATCGACCTCCGGGCGCCCGTGGGCGCGGAACTGCGTCAAATCCGCCCGTGTAAAACCCGGCTGGACACGACCAAGGTCAGGACGGTCGCCGTGGAGGCTCGGGAACCATTTTCCCTCGGCGGCGTGGTGCCTCGCGGCAGATGGCGCCGGTTGCCACCTTCCTCACGCTAGACCTGACCCGCAGGGAGCACAACGCAGCAGAACCAATAAATGGGATCACGGAATTCACGTGCAGCTCGCTGAATCACGGGTACCAACACATTACGGAACACAATCACAGCAGAGAGTCACAGCAATGTCGCGAGTCGTTGTCTCTGCGGGATCTCCCGGCGGTAGGCCCGACATCCCTGACGTCAGCCAGGAATACCGCAATGACGTATAGCCGTTCCCGTCCGGCTTCCTACCGCGAGGTCGAGTTGGCCGCCCCGCACTGTGCTGGATTCCGTGAAGGCGGAGACCGCACCCAATCATTAGTGACGCACTTCTCCGCGGCGCCGCGGGATTCCTTGCCGATCTGCGATTCCTGGTCATCTGGGCGGCCTCTGCTGAGCGCCCAGACCCTCACCACGGCCGGCGCGCTGTGCGGGCTGCCGCGTACAGCATCGGTGGCTCGACGGCTACCGCCGACTTCCCCCCTGTATCGGAGCTTGTGTCAATGTCCGTCAAAACAGCGGCAATCGTGCCGCTACTGGGCGTCAGACCAGGATTCCACCGCGCCCCTGAACGGGACCCCGGCCGCCGTCCGGCACCGCACACGACACCCGCGGCGGGCCTGTGCTCACGGTGTCATCCGGGGCCCGGCTGGCGCCCGGGGTCTCGTGCGTTCAGCCGCGGGCGAAGGCCAGCAAGTCGGCGTCGAAGACGTCCTTGAACGGAGCGACCATCGACAGGCCGTGCGGGGCCCCGGGGTACACCTTGAACGTGTTGTCCTTGACGATCTTCGAGGACTTCTCACCGGCCGCGACGATAGGCACGATCTGGTCGTCGTCACCGTGCGCGATGAGCGTAGGGAAGTCGAAGCGTTGCAGGTCCTCGGTCAGATCGGTCTCCGAGAATGCCTTGATGCAGTCGTAGGAACCCTTGATCCCCACCTGCAGCGACCACAGCCAGAACGCGTCACGGGTGCCCTGGGACACCTGGTGACCCTCGCGGTTCGCGCCGTAGAAGGGGGCACTCAGGTCCTGGTAGAACTGCGAACGGTCGGTCGCCACGCCCTTGCGGATCTCGTCGAACACCTCCCGCGGCAGCCCCTCGGGGTTGGCATCTGTCTTGAGCATCAGCGGCGGGATCGCGCTGAGCAGGACCGCTTTGGCGACCCGGTCGCTACCGTGGCGGCCGACATAGCGCGTAACCTCGCCACCCCCGGTGGAGTGCCCGACAAGAATGACATCACGTAGGTCAAGGGTTTCGATCAGCTGCGCCAGGTCATCGGCATAGGTGTCCAGGTCGTTGCCGTTCCAGGTCTGCCCGGAGCGCCCGTGGCCGCGGCGGTCGTGGGCGATGGCGCGGAATCCGTTGTCGGCCATCAAATGGGTCTGGGGGTCCCAGGCGTCGGCGTTCAGCGGCCAGCCATGGCTGAAGACCACGGGCTGTCCGGTACCCCAGTCCTTGTAGAAGATCTCGGTATCGTCCCTGGTGGTGATGAAAGGCATCGCATGCCCCTCTCGATCGAATCGACGTGAAGTGCCGCAGCCCCGTGCGGTCTGACTCGTCCGGAGAACATGGGCGTCAGCTCGCATGAGGCCATCAGTGCCGTCAACTCGATTGTCGGCAAGTCGAGCCGGTACCTGGGGAAGGCGCACGAGGTGCCGGGCGATCACTGAGCGCCTCGCGCCTTCACGCTACCCGCCGCACCGAATTCACGCGCGCCCAGGCGCAGGCCCCCGCGCTCATCCCCGTACGGCCGAGGCCGCTCACTCGGCGTATGCCGATGTTCGCCCCCAGCGTCCTGAAATAGTCAGCTACCTCGCTGCGCTTGGTGCGCGGCCCCGTCCAGGGCAGCGACGCCGACCCGGGAACGTACCAGTCGATGTCGTCGGCGAAGACCTCTGCGACCTTGTCCGGGTCTCCGCCTGCCAGCAGGCCGAAGAATTCCTCGACGACGTCTCGGGTAGTCATGATCAAAACCTTTCTGGAGAACATGCGACGTCAATGTCGTTTCGCATGACTGTTGGTAGGGGGTGGGGTCTGCCGTTTCCTGGGAAGGAGCCTGCCACCCCCGCTCGCCGCTTACCGGACAGAGTCGACCATGGTGAATTACAGGCGGAGGCTCTCGGCCATCGCGTCGCGCCACTGTGCAGTCCCACGAGCGCCACACGCCCAACACCGGGATATCGGGTCCAGTCGTTGGTCTTTGCCGGGCTCGGAGCGGACTCCAGCAACCGCTTGGTCAGCTGCTGCAACAGCCCGCCCTCGCCTGTCAGCTGGAGTCCCTCGGCCCCGGCCCGGCCACCAGCTCGTCGATCAGCTGGTCGTCCACAGACTTCGACGGTTGCAGCACAGCCGCCTCGGTGGTCTCGGGCTCGGTCACGTTTTCGCCGGCCATCGGTGCATCTTCCTTGATCAGGAGTTACATCGAACGTTTTACAGTCCTGAAGATCGCGATCTGCAACTGAGTAGTAGAGGCTGTTGACTACAGGCTGGCGATGCTGTCCTGCACCGACTTGCCCCAAGCCACACCTTCGGCGTGGGTGTTGGCGAAGTCCGGGTCCACGTAGATGTGGACTCTCTTGATGAGTTCACCCTCGAACTCGAACACGTTGCAGAACAGGCCGAAGGAGGAAACGCCGTCAGGGAATTCGATACCTGACGGCCATTGTGCCCCGTTCGGCGCCTTCGACGGTCGCGTGTTCCCGGATTACAGCACGGTGAAGCGGTCGAACTCGTGCTGGAGTGACGCGATTCCGCGGCCGAGACCTTGAGCGAACGCACCGATCTGCGCCTTCCCGTTGGCGATGCCGAACTTCGGGTAGAACATTTGCGCATCGTCCGTGAAAAGGTCGATGCCCGCCGATTTGCCGGCGTCCGCCATGTGGAAGTAGTCGATTAAATCTCTTCGCGACGCTTCTGAATATCGCTGGTGTCGTTCACTTTTCCTCCTGGTACGTGGTGTGTGGTGCGCTCTCGCGCTGGTATTCCCCCGTCGGCCATATTCGCCGTACCGGGTGGCTGCTTCTGCAGGTGCCGCCGGGTCCACTGAGCTGGTCGCCCCGCGGCTCGGGCCCCGGGCGCCCCAAGAGGGGTATTCCGCTCGTGTTGCCGGGGCTGCTCGGCGAGCCGGGTGAGGCCGCCAGCCCTCCCATTTGGTCGTCACGGGAACGTTGGCAAGCGGCCAGGCCCGGGGGCCAAGCTGCCCGGTGAGCCGGGTGCGCGGTATGCCCTGCGGGTGAGGGGGTGCGGTCAGACCTGGGCCTGGCCTCCGTCGACGAACCAGTCGGCGCCGTTGACGAAGCTGGAGGCGTCCGAGTCCAGGAATGTCGCCACAGCGGCGATCTCGTCCGGGTGGCCGATCCTGCCGAGCGGCACCTCCGAGGCGAACTGGCGGAGGTCCGGGCCTACGGCGCCGACCAGGCCCGGGGGCTCGGTCGGGCCGGGGCTCAGCACGTTCACCCGGAACTTCCGTTCCTGCGCGCTGAGCGCCCAGCTGTTCAGCCGGGGACGGATTGTGGTGCGCGATCTCGGCCCGGGGGCGGATTCGGGCCGCCGGCCCCGCAACTCGGGCCGCTCGAAGGCGATCTGCACCCCGTAACACCGGGGTCCGTCCGGCCTGCGCCAGAGTGATGCGTCGACCAGCCCCTCAGAGTTTGGCCAGCCGCCGCCTCGTCGGCTCGATCCGCACCCCAGGAGGAGGTGGCCTGCGCAATGGGCCAGTGGACCCCGAGGCTGCCGCGCGGGCGCAGTTGGTGACGGCTGTCGAGGCGGCGGCCGAAGTGTTGGCCCTCGCCCGTGCGCGCACCGCATCCCCCACCGTCCAATTCCTTGAGGCCGACCTGTTCCCAGGCTTAAGCGGATTTCGTCGTCGCGGTCGACGGATTCGCGTCCGATGCTGAGCAGCACATCGACGACAGAGGCACAGTCGGGGGCCGCGGGGTCGTCGGCCAACGCGAACAGGAACGGCAAACTCGCCGTCGTGCACGCGTACACGTCGCCCTGGCGGTGGGCCGCGCTGCAGAAGTCAGCCAACGCTTTCCGCCGGGTTTCGGAATTGAGCGAGCCGATCGCCCGCAGCCACACGGGAACGTCGTTGGCGGTCCGTACGCATGGCTCATCGCCGCCCAGTCGATGCTGGCAAGTAGGGGGCAAGACTCTCCGCGGCGAAGGTGTATTAGGGGCTGAGCTGCGGGACCAGTGCATATAGGACGCTGGGCCGGATTTCCGGCTTGCCGACGAATCCGCGGGCGTGCGGGCAGAGCACCCACTTCCAGGGCTGGGCGTACGGGGCTCGCTGGGACTCGGGGCGCGGCCGGGGTCGTCGGCGATACAGCGACGCTGGACACGGCCACGGCATCCGGTGCGCAAGCCGAAAGCCTCGCGGTACGGGCCGCACCGTTCGACCTCGATGGCGGCGATCTCCCGTGGGAGGACGGGTTGCGGGGAGGGGCGTCCACTGCTGGCCGGGGGTGCTGGTGAAGACGTGCCGGCCGTCATCGACAAGGTCTCACTGATCGGTTCATCGAATAGTCGGCGGGCGCCCACGGTCACGCGGCCCTTTCATGTGCTCGTTACGGGCCATCCCTCTTGGGCCAACAGAGCACTCCGCTCCAGAGTGGTGTCATGCCATGCAGACCACCGACCTCCCCGAATGCACGGAGCTAACTTCTCCTCCCCATCATCCCCACAGACCGTTCACACCTCGGGGATGGCATGGACGTCGACCGAGGTGCAGCAATATCACCGATGCAGAACACCCAGCGATGGGGCACAGTGGAATGGAGGGCCGGATGACCGGGACAGCGCCCCCTCAGGGCACACACCCCGAAGGTGAGCCCGGCACTCGAGTGATGTCGCTTGGTGTCGGAACAATCCGCACCGGCTCAGGGAAGAGACCTCGCGTCACCGGACCGGAATGTGCTTCGGAAGGACATCCGGTGTACCGAATACTTACTACACCAGTGGTTTGTTATTGCGTGAGGAGCGCCAGGTGGAAATCACGAAGACCGACACGGCGGTTGTGTTCATTGACCCACAGAACGACGTGCTGAGCGAGGGCGGAGTGAACTGGGACGCGGTGGGAGCGAGCGTCACAGAGAACAGGACCGTCGAAAATATGGAGAGAATCTTCGAGGCGGCGAAGGCGGGCGGATATGAGGTCTTCATCTCGCCCCATTACTTCTACCCGACGGACAACGGATGGCGAATGAACGGGCCGCTCGAGACAAGCGAGCTCGAGACCCACACGTTCGCACGGTCGGGACAGCTTGATCTGACCGGGTTCCGAAACTCCGGGGCAGACTGGCTGGACCGCTTCAAGCCCTATATCGAAGACGGCAGAACGGTGGTCGCCAGCCCGCACAAGGTATTCGGTCCGGAAACCAACGACTTGGTACTGCAACTGCGCAAGCGGGGAATACAAAGGATTATTCTTGGCGGGATGCTGGCGAACATGTGCGTCGAGTCCCATATGCGTCACCTCATCGAGGAGGGATTTGAGGTCGCCGTGGTCAGGGATGCAACAGCCGGACCCCGACACCCGGTCTGGGGCGACGGCTATCAGGCGGCGATCATCAACTACCATTTCTTCGCCCATGCGTTACTGTCGACTGACGAAGTACTCGATCGAATGCACTGAGGAGCTCGCAGCCGAACTAGTGCTCGCGTAGGCCGATAGTTACGCTTTCAATAGGCGTCGTCGACGGTCGCCGGTCTACTGCGCGGGAGTGCCGTGGAAACATGTCTGCCCGACAATAGCCGGTGCTCGGAACGACGTGTCGGTAGCAACAGAGGTTGCCGACCACAAACGAGCGGATTCGGGTCGGCGTGAGAGGGCATACTTTGGAGTTCCAACACATCGTGGAGTTGGTCGGTCGAGCCGTTGACGCCGCCGGCGTAGCCATCATAGTCGTGGGAACGCTCTTGGCGACCGTTCTCGCGGCTATCCGGCTCGGTCGCCGACAGGCGGGTGTGTACCGCGGCTATCGCCGTCGCGTCGGGCGGTCGATCCTGCTGGGGCTGGAGTTCCTCGTAGCCGGCGATATCATCCGTACAGTCGCCGTCGCACCGACGTACGCAAGCGTCGGAGTGCTGGCCGTGATCGTGGGCATCCGCACCTTCCTCAGCTTTTCTCTCGAGCTCGAGATCACCGGGCGGTGGCCATGGCAGAAGCCAGTGGCCGAAGCCGAAGACTGACCCCGCGTGACGCCGGCGGCCAGCTAAGCGGCGCCATCCCTGCCGTGAATTCCTAGGCCGGAGCTCAGTCTCATCGATCTCAATTGGTGACTCTGCGGTAGCAGATGAGGGTGCAGGCGATGCTCGCAAAGGCGAGGAAGTGCTCGGCTTTGCGCTCGTAGCGTCGGTGGAGACGGCCGCAGCCGGCGAGCCAGGCCATGGTGCGTTCGACGGTCCAGCGGTGGCGGCCCAGTCGCCCACGTCTTCGGCTTCTCGAGTAGCTCTGCGCGACCGTGGACAGGAGGGAAGGAGCTGGACCTTGGGCCAGTGGCACAGGCAAACGGCAGTTCAAGACGCAGAACTTGACAGGGAACAGGCCCGGTCGGTGTACAACTTCGTGGTCAATCGCCCCCCGCAGCCGCCGAGCAGCAACCCGCACCAGAACGTGTCGCTCTCATGCAGGTGGCGGAAGGCGTCCAGCTCGATCGCCTCCAACGGCAGCATCAGCGGATCGTCGGAGTCTGCGCTGCCCAGTACCGCCGTCTGTATCTGCCGCCTGTCGCCCTGCAAGAAGCCTCCATCTATCGCCTCAACTCATCGTGTCACCTGCCCAGTTCGTCGTCCAGAGCACCCAACATGCCCGCTCCAGGCGAGGATCTGGGGGCGTAATGCAACGTTCGGGGACAGCGGGCCGCCGTGGCCGCGTACCGTCCCCTCAGGTATGCAGTGACCGGACGGTCACACGGGGTCGCAACCTGGGAGGGGTCGACATGGTGAACGCCGGGACGTACCCGCAGCGTTGCCCGTTGCTGCGCAGGTATCGCTGCCGATGTGGCTCTCGTCGAGAAACGGCGGCACCGAACGCGCCGATGCACTCGCCCTGGCAGCTGCCCTGCTCGACGAGGACACCAACGCCATGGACATGGCCTTGCGTCAGATAGCCACCTGGGACAGCGCCCTCGCCGCACAACTCGAAAGCCCGCATACCCCCCGCCCCCAAGCCGCCCGCGCGGCCCTGGCTGCCTGTGTCAAACGAGACCTGCCCGATGCAGTGCAACTCCCCTAGGTCGCGTGCCGAGGCCTGATCACCGGCTGGTCCGGGTGAGGTCTTTAATCCAGATCATCGAGGCACGCAGGTGGAGGCCAGCGAGGTAGCTGCCGGGGTCTTGTCGTACCGAGTGGCGATGCCCCGCCATGCCTTGAGCTTGTTGATCAGGCGCTCGACGGTATACCTCTCCTTGTAGACATCGGCGTCGTGGCCCACGGGCCGACCACCCTTGCTTCCCTTCCTCTTCCGGTTCGTGGCCTGGTCCTTCTTCTCTGGGATGACCGCTTTGATGCCGCGCCTGCGCAGGTGGGCGCGGTTGCCGCGGGACGAATACGCTTTGTCACCGGCGACCGCGTCCGGCCGGGTGCGGGGGCGTCCGACAGGCCCGCGGACCCGTATCTTCTTCAGGACGGGGATGAACTGCGGGCTATCCGCGTCCTGACCTGCGGTCAGGACGAATGCCAGCGGGCGGCACTTGCGGTCGGCGGCGAGATGGACCTTGCTGGTCTGTCCACCCCGCGAGCGTCCCAGGAGAGCGGCCTTCAGTCGGACTTTTCGCCGTCGCCGGACGCATCGTCGCTCTCCCTGCACGGGATCGGTCCCGACGTTCTGCCCGTTTCGTCCTTCGAGGCTGCCCCTTTAGACCTAGGCTTCTCCTCCTCGGCGGCAGCCTTCTCGAGGGCGGCGAGGACGTCTTCGTCCAGGTGCATCCCGGCAGCGTCGTGGTGAGCGCGCGCGGTGGTGGAGTCGACACTGACCAGGGAGACGTCCACCTCGCCCTCCTTCGCGGCCTCCACGATCATTCCCTCCAGCAGGGCCTCGAAGACACCGGCATCGCGCCACTGTCGGAAGCGGTTGGACACGGTCGCCCAAGCGCCGAACTCGGCCGGCATCTCCCGCCACTGCGCGCCGGACCAGAACCGCCAGATCACACCCTCGAACTGCTGCCGCAGCCGCTCGGGATACGGGCCATGCCTGCCGATCGGCAGATACGGGCCGATGAACTCCCACTCCACATCCATGAGTTGCGCGCGCGTCATTCGAGATGACCTACTGGATCAAGCCCTCCCACAAGGGCCGATCCCGTAGATTGATCAAGAGTCGGTACACGCCCTAACGGGCGAGGAACGGGGTCAGTGCCGCGCTGAGTTCGGCGGGCGCGTCCAAGGCGATGAGGTGCGCGGCGGCGGCGAACTCGACCAGGGTTGCGCCGGGGATCTCGGCGGCGTAGCGGCGGGCGATCTCCTGGAAGTCGGCGACGTCCAGCTTGCCAACGCCCACCAGAGTGGGGACGGAGATAGCAGCGAGGTCGCCGGTCGCGGGGCCCTGGGAGTGCTCTCCCACGACGGCCTGATTCTCCAGCGAGGTCTGCAAGGGGCCGCGGAGTTGGTCGGCTAGTCCGTCGGCCACGTCGTCCCAGCTGCGGGCGGGTCCGCGCAGCCACATGTCCAGGTTGATGCGGACGGCAGCGTCCAAATCGCCCGCCTCCAGGGCCGCCGTCTCGGCCTCGTCGTACGCAATCATGTCCGCGGACCAGTGGTAGCGCGGCCAAGGCGCGGCGAGCATCGCGAGGGAGTGCACCCGGTCCGGGTAGGTGAGCGTGAAATCCAGGGCCACGCGGCCGCCCCAGGAGGCGCCCACGAGCCGGACGCGTTCGTGGCCGAGATGGTCCAGAAGACGGCGCAGGTCGTCGGTCTCGCGGAAGGAGCCACTCGGGGGCGCGGACCTGCCGAAGCCGCGCAGGTCGTACCGGATCACGGTGTGCCGTTTTGCGAGTGCGGGCACGACCGCGTCCCACATGCGGTGATCGGCGACACCGGCGTGCACGAGCACGACGGGCGAGCCGTCACCGACTAGGTCGTAAGAAAGATGTCCAAAGTCGTCGTTGAGCATGAGCATGCATGGATGATCGCAGGGCCATCGTGTATGAGCCACCGAGGCTGCAGATCAGGCTATGAGCAATCTACGGGATCGACCCTAGCGGGAAAGCTTGATCCTCACTGGGACCACCGACCACCTCTTGATCAGGACTCGATACGCGCCCTAGGCGCCCCGCTGCCCCCGGCCCGGCTTCTTCGCTGCCGGCTTCTTCTTCGCCGTCTTCTTGGCGGGCGCCTTCCCCGCTGTCTTCCTGTTCGTGGCCGTCTTCTTCGGCATCTCGTGGACCTCGGCACGGCCGGCGTCCTCGGCGCGTGCGGCCTGGGCGTTGCGGACGCTCTCCTGAAGGGCGGCCATCAGGTCGACGACCTTGCCGCCCGGCTCCTCGTCCTCGGTGCTCGGCTTGGGCGGCTGGTGGCCCTCGGCCTTCGCCTCGAGCACCGGTTCCAGGGCCTGGCCGTACTCGTCCTGGTAGCCGGAGATGTCGTCCGTCGTCACCGAGTCGATCAGTTGCAGCGCCTCGTCGATCTCGGAGTCCGTGACCTTGGCTTCCTTCGGCGCGAGCTCGGAGGAGTCGCGCACCTCGTCGTCCCACTTGAGTACGTGCGCGATCAGTGCCCCGTCCCGCACCCGCAGCAGCACCAGGCGCTCACGCCCGTGCCACGCCAGCTTCGCGACGGCCACCTTCGTGTTGCGGGCCAGCGCCCGGGCGATCAGGACGTACGGCTTCGCTGCGACTTGGCCGTCGTACTGCACGAGGTAGCTGTCGCCGCTGAGCCGCACCGGGTCGATCGAAGCGGCCGGCACGAACGCGACGATCTCGATCGCCTTCGCGGTCGGCGGCGGCATCTGTTCCAGCTCTTCGTCCGTGACGGCGACCAGCGTGTCCTTGGAGACCTCGTACCCCTTGCCGATCTCGGCCGCGGACACCTCGCGGTCCTCCGCCTCGCAGTACTTGCGCACCCGCACCCGGCCCAGGTCCTCGGTATGGACCTGGTGGAAACGGACCGAACGGTCCTCGGTGGCGCTCATCAGCTTCACCGGAATGGTCACACGGATATCGGCGAAGGACTCCCTTACGGAAGGCCGACCTGGTGGATGGGCCGCCGCCGGAAAGCTGTCATAGGCGTCAGCTGTGGCCGAAGGCCGCCGCGGTGGCCACGCACGAGAGCGATGGGCTCGACGAGGTCACCGAACGCAGGCTGCTGACCAGGAACCTGCGGACCCTCAACGCCCTGACGGACCCGACGGTCCTCGAGCCGGTGATCGCCGGTGTGACCGCGGGCTCAAAGGGTCGGGCACAGTGTCGCCGGTCGGGCGCCTGTCCATGTGTGAGTGGGACTGCCGCATGGACAGGCGTGACCGTGGGCCTCAAGCCGCTTCGAGGAAGGGGTAGTCGGTGTAGCCCTCGGCGCCCGGCCCGTAGAACAGTTCCGGCCGCGGCTCGTTCTCCGGGTGGCCACCCTGCCAGCGCTCGACCAGGTCGGGGTTGGCGATGAGGGCCCGGCCCACGACCACGGCATCGGCGTGGTCGGCCTCGATCTGCTGGAGCGCCTGCTCGCGGGTGGTCTGCCCACCGAAGGGGCCGCTGTTGACGATCAGCTTGCCGTCGAAGCGCCGCCGCAGCTCCTGTACAAGGTCACCGCCCGGCTCGGCGTGCAGTACGGAGAGGTAGGCCAGGCCCAGCGGGCGCAGTTGGTCCATCAGGGTGCCGTAGGTGGCCAGGACGTCGTCCCGGTCGGTCTCGAAGACGTCCCCGAGGTCGACCTCCGGCGAGATCCGCAGCCCGACCCGCTCGGCACCGACGGCCTGGGCGACCGCCGTGACGACCTCGACGACGAAGCGGGCGCGGTTCTGCGGCGAGCCGCCGTATCCATCGGTGCGCTGGTTGGCCGCCGGGGAGAGGAACTCCTGGAGCAGGTAGCCGTTGGCGCCGTGGATTTCCACGCCGTCCGCTCCCGCCTCGACGGCCCGGCGGGCCGCGGCGACGAAGTCCTCCAGGGCTGCCCGGATCTCTGCGGTGGTCATCGCTTCCGGTACGGGGTAGGGCTGCTCGCCCTTCTCGGTGAACGTCTTATTGTCGATGGCGATCGCGCTGGGGGCGAGGATGCGGCGGCCGCCGTTGATGTCGGGGTGGGTGCCGCGGCCGGCGTGCATGATCTGCAGGACGATGCGGCCGCCCTCGGCGTGCACCGCCTCGAACACCCGCTGCCAGCCGGCCGCCTGCTCGTCGGTGGCGATGCCCGGCTCACCGACATACCCCTGCGACGCGTGGTCGGGGTAGGTGCCCTCGGTGATGATCATTCCGACGCTCGCCCGCTGCCGGTAGTACTCGACCATCAGGTCCCCGGGAATGCCGGAGGAACCGGCCCGGACCCGGGTCAGCGGCGCCATGACGATGCGGTTGGCGAGCTCGATCTTCCCGAGGGAGACGGGGGAGAAAAGCGACGAAACGGACGAAACTTCTGAAATGTTGACAGTCATGGGTTTCTTTCTTTCTGCAATACGGAGGAAAACGGGATGAAGGTCTGCGACGCAGGGGGTCCACGCTGTCCCGGCGGAGGCACGGATGCGGTCCTCGGGCAGGCGCGGGCCCGCTGACGGTGACGCGGTTCCATGACCGCGATCGGGGTGTGGGTGGTGCGGGCGGCGAACGCGGTGAGAGCCGCATGCCGTCGGCGTCGACGCCGGTCAAGCGGAACTGCCCGCCGGAGTAAGGGCGTTCGCTCCTTGCGCACGATCCGCAGTCAGCCAGGTGACGAAGTCATGGGTGCCGCCGCCGGGGTCGGTACAGATCGGTGTCTGCAGGCCGCGCCGCGACCGACTCCCTCGACGCGCCCCCGCGAAGAGGACCGATACACGGCTTCACCTGGTACACGCTTGCGGCGGTGGCGGGAACAGTGATCTCAGCGTTCCTCGTTCGCACCGGCCTGAGGCACTTCCGGCGGCCGATCGGCCATCGGACAGCCTGCTTCGGGAGAGCGCGGGGCTAGTTGAGCGGCACGTCCGCGACGGCCTTGAGGTGGCTGAACGTCTCGAGGGAGTACCGGCCGTGGTAGCGGCCCATGCCGCTTTCGCCGACGCCACCGAAAGGCAGTCCCGGCATGAGCAGTTGCATCACCGGCTGGCCCCAGGCGACGCCGCCGGAGGACGTCTCCTTCACGAGGCGCGACTTGGTGGCCTCGGACGTGGTGAAGGCGTAGAGCGCGAGGGGCTTTTCGCGTTCGTTGATGAAGGCGATGGCGGCATCGAGGTCGGCGACTTCGACGACGGCGAGGATCGGACCGAAGATCTCCTCCTGCATGACCGGCGATGCGGGGTCGACATCGGTGAGCACGGTCGGTGCGATGAACAGGTCGTCGCGGTCGTGCTGGCCTCCCACCGCCGCCCGGCCGGAGTCCAGCAGACGGGTGAGCCGGTCGAAGTGCCGCTCGTTGATGATCCGGCCGAAGTCGGCTGCGGTCTGCGGGGTGGTGCCGAACTGGGCGTCGACCGCCGCGCGCAGGGCGGGGACCAGCGCGGCGGCGGTGGCAGGATCGGCCAGAACGTAGTCGGGGGCTATGCACTGCTGCCCCGCGTTGCCGAACTTGGCGCCGACCAGCCGCTTCGCGGTCTCGTCCACGTCGGCGTCGGGGGCCACGAAGACCGGTGACTTGCCTCCGAGTTCGAGCGTGACGGGGGTGAGGTTCTTGGCGGCTGCGGCCATGACGAGCCGGCCGACCGTGCCATTGCCGGTGTAGAAGATCTGGTCGAAACGCTCCGCCAGGAGGGCCGTGGTCTCCTCGGCGCCCCCCTCGACCACGGTGAGCACGTCGGCGTCGAAGTACTCACGCAGCAGGCGTGAAGCGACCGCCGAGGTGTGCACCGACATCTCGCTCGGCTTGGCCACCACGGTGTTCCCGGCGGCCAGCGCGCCGATGATGGGGTCGATGAGAAGGTGCAGCGGGAAATTCCACGGAGCGATCACCAGGACGACCCCGAGCGGGTCGTACGTGGTGTAGGCCGTTGTCGTGGGACCGAAGTGGGCAGGAACCTCCACCGGCCGAGGCTGAAGCCAGTTTTCGAGATTCGCCAGCGCCTCGTCGATGTCGGCGACGGTGAAGTCGATCTCCTGCACCTTCGCCTCGGCGGCGTTCTTCCTCAGGTCCGCCCAGAGCGCTTCGATCAGTTCCTGCTCGTTCTCGACCAGCAGGGCCCGCAGCCGCTGCAGCTGGCTGACGCGCCAGTCCAGTCCGCGGGTGACGCCGGTGTTGAACGTCGCACGAAGGCGGCCGACCACATCCGCGGCCGTTTCGCTCTGGTGCGTCCTCGGCTCGGTCGCCTGTGTTGTGGTCATGAGGTGTGCTCCGTTCTTGATGCAGGCCGCGCCGTCAAAGGCGTTCGTGGCATGCCGTAGTACCGGTGATGGGCAACCCGGTGGATGACGGATGAAGGGTCAATCCGTGCCTTCACTGTAGCCCATGTACGCACTAACGCGAACATAGGGCAGGGGCTATTCTTTTCTCATGGCCAGTCGCACCTCATCCCCCCTCGTCCACCCCGACACGGACGACCTCGACCTCTTCAAGATCATGAGCGCGCTGACCGACGAGACCCGGCTCACCATCGTCGTCACCCTCTCCGTCTCCCCTGGCCTGGCCTGCAGCGGCTTCACGCAGGACGTCACCGCGTCCGTACTCACCCGCCACTTCCGCGTCCTGCGCGAGGCCGGTCTCATCCGGCAGCACGACGTCGGCACCCGCCGTTTCAACACTCTGCGCAAGGAAGATCTGGACCAGCGCTTCCCCGGACTGCTCGACCTCGTCCTCAAGGAGAGCGTCGGCCGCGTGGAGCCCTACGTGAACACCGAGTGCGCCTGACGCTCTGGCAGAGCCGACGGACCGGCGAGCTAGTTCAGAGAAGTCACCAGGCCAAAGGAAATGGCGCCGCTCCACAGCGGTCGGGGCATCACAGACCTCCACGACAACCCCGAGCCCCACCAGCCTAAAAGCCCCCAGAGCGGCCCGCTTCCCGACAACACCGACGCGCACCACAGCCGACACCGCCGCAGGCTGGACGGGTGGACTGGCCCGCCTCCGTCGCCCTCGCACAGTCCGTACCGGAACTTCCCACCGGCACGGACTGGAGCTACGAGGTGAAACTCGACGGCCACCGAATGATCATGTGGCGGACCGGCGACGGAGTCCGGCTGCAGGCCCGCTCCGGACGCGACGTCACCGCCGCATGGGGCGACCTCGCCCTCGCCGGCTTGTACCTCCCGGCCGGGACCGTTCTCGACGGCGAGGCCGTCATCACCACCGAGGGCGGACGGATCAGCTTCGAGGCTGCCCAGGCCCGAGCCGCCTCCTCCCCCACCCGCGCCCGCCGCCTGGCCACCCAGCGCCCCGCCCACTACATCGCCTTCGACGCCCTGCAACTGCCGTCGCCGACCGGGGACATACGAGCACGCCCGTACAGCGAGCGCCGCACAGCCCTCCTCAACCTCCTGGCAGGACTGCCCGCGAACACCCCGATCCAGGCCGTCTCCGCCACCACCGACCGCGACACCGCACTCACCTGGTACACCACCCTCCACCACCAGGGCATCGAAGGCATCGTCGCCAAACGCACCACCGCCCCCTACCGAGCCGGCCGCACCGGGACATCTTGGTTGAAGATCCGCCACGCGGACACGATCGACGCGACCGTCGCCGGGTTCACCGGCACCGCACGCCAGCCGCGAGCCCTCGCTGTACGGCTCCCCGGCGGACGCGTCGCGCTGTCCCAGCGCCTGACCACGGTGCTCGCGGCCTCCGTCGCCCCGTGTCTGGTCCCCCAGCCCGGGCGCGCGTACACGCAGGGCGGCGACGCCTACACACCCGCGAGCGAGGAGATCATCGTGGAGGTCGTGGCAGGCACCACCCGGCATGCGATGGTCACCGTGGTCCGCCTGCGCTGACCCAACCGCAGGCCCCGGCCGCCCCTGGGCCCTGACGATCGGACGGGCCAGCTCCAAATCTACTCTTCGCTGGGAGGCTCCTCTCGCCATGCCTTCCGGGCACGGTGCAAGGAACGGAAGACGCCCGGCAGCTGATCCAGGATGCCTTTGACGGCGAAGAGGAGAACCGATACCACGCCTGCGCTGGCGAGGACGGTGAGAACGGCAGCGTCGCCCACCGGTCATGACCTTTCCCTGTAGGTGGTCAAACCGATGCGCACGGCAAGTGCAGTTCGACCACCAAATACGTGGACAGAACTGACTCCCTGCCGACACCAAGAATTCAGGGCTCGGCCAAGCCCCGAGCTGGCCTACTGCGGTACAGCGTGCAGGGCGAGGCCCTGCGGGTTCACCACCGCTCCCCCGGCCACCCTGTGTCGGGGGCATACCGGCTTCGCGAAGGTCTTCCTGGCACCCCAACGTTGCGCCGGGCCGCCCAGGGAGCGGACAGTCCGAGCTTTGCGCTCGAACTGAGATTGCCCGGAACGTAGCACAACTCTCCTCAGGCGCTTGGCCTGTTGGCGTCACACAGGGTTCGTGCGCTATAGGGGAAGAGGGCGCACCCAACGGAACCACCCACTCTCGCCCAGCCATGTAGGAGCAACCGACCCAGACCAGCCCGCAGACCAGATCCGGATCGTTCCCGTCACGACGCAACGCGAGCAGACGACCAGACCAGCGCCAAGCACTCCCGCCCCAAGCCACCGGCGGCCCCACGGGCTTCCGGAGCAGGCTTGCCACCATCCGCAACATGACGCAGCCCCGGCCAAGGAGACCCAGCCGGGGCTTGTGGTCGTGAAGGGCGGTCGCCTACGCGGCGAAAGGCTCCATGAGGCTTCAGCCGAACGATCGTCCTCATGGGCTATAGGTGAGGCCCGGGGACACTGTCCCCTTCACAACCACGCTCCCCATAACGAGGACGCACCCGCAGATGTTCCCGGCACTCTCCGGCGGGTCAAGCCCCGGTCCGGGCCGAACCGGCCGTCCAGCCTCCCGGGTGATCTCGCCCGCTCCTCCAACCGCAGCAGCTGGTAGGCGCGGAGGCCTGCCCGCCGGCCGCGTCCCGACAGACGGCGGCGACTTCGTCACCCGTCCCGCAGGGCGGAGCCCGGCAGCTGGCCCGGCGCGCCGAAGGCGTACGCACCGACGCCCGCGGAGGTTTGGCCCGTGGGCGTCGGTGCGTACGGCGGCTGGCCTGGGGAGAACGGATCTTCCTGCGGTACGGAGGGGAGGTGGCAGCGGTCAGCCCCGCTTCAGGTGGCAGAGGGAACCGGTGCCTCACATTGACCGAGGCCCCTCACCAGATGCCCGAGATGGAGTGAGGCGTGCGACCACATGTCTCACTAGGACCGGGACCGGCTCAGCTTCGCAGAGACGGTCAGCTGGTCCCCCGCCTGAGCTCTGCGCACAGCCCCGGGGCACGGCTGGGACCAGGCCTCGTGCCCTTCTCAGGCCGGGCCGGGGGTATGGCCGGCTGGGGGTGAGTCCGGGTCCTGCCAGGTCCACGGGTCGGCGAGGGAGCCGTCCGTTTCGAGCCCGAGGCGCATGTACGCATCCGGGGATTCGTTGCGGATCCGAGCCAGTCCTCCCAGAGCGCCGAGGTGCCCGGCGTCGACGGCGAGCCGGTACATCCGGGCTGCGCCCTGCTCGTCTCCCTGCCATTTCGGCGATCCGGGCCAGGGCGTACGGGGCATCGGCTTTGGCGGCCTCACGGGCAAGGTGCTCCGCCTGGCCAAGGCTGTGGCGCCAGCCAGCGGACAACGCTTGCCCTGTCAGGATGTAGATGAGGCGGCGGAGCTCACCCTCGTGCCAGGCCTCCGGGTCCGAGGACGGTGATGGCATCACCTCGTATTCGAGCTGCACAGTTCCTCCCTGCCGAAGGATCCCAGTGCCAGGCGTGCGTGGGGGGCGCCGCTTCTGGCGGCGGCATGAGCGATCCCGAGGGCGGTTGGCCGGTCCCCAGCCCGGTTGTGCAGGAGCGCGAGCAGAACCATGGCGCCTATGTACCCCTGCTCGGCCGCGGGACTGACGAGCCGCAGTGCGCCTTCCCGGTCTCCCGCGTACTCCCTTGTCCTTGCCAGCACCACACGCGCTTCGAGACTGCCCATCCTGACAGCGGCGCCGTAGAGCAGCGACGCGTACCGGAACCGGCCTCGCGCCCGGGCTGCGTCGGCGAGGTGGGTGAGATCGGCGCCGTTGGTGAGATGGACGGAGGCGGCCTCCCAGAAGGAGGGCGGCGGGCAACGCGCCCATCGGGTCTGACGGCCGTGCTGCTCAAGGTAGTCGGCCAGACGCAGCACACCGGGCAGGGCGCCCATGCCAGAGGGACGCGGTACTTCCTGTAGCGGACGGGTGGTGTCCTTGATGAGAGTTCGGGCATATGCGAGCGCGCCGGTGAACCAGTCGGGATCGGCCTGACTGCGCTGCTGGTCGCTCAGGTAGCCGGGGGCGGCGGCCTCAAGGAAGGACAGTGAGAGGAGGGGCAGGCGCAGGCGACGGGCGTCTATGGCCACGGCGATCAGCGCGCTGCCGTAGATGCCGTGCTCGCCTGCCGGTTGCTCGTAGTGGCGGACGAGATCCGGTCCAGCGGCGATGACGGGCCGAGCGGGGCGCAGCGGCACGCGCGGGATGTCCCACTTCGAGCCAACGGCACCATCGACGGCGGAAGCGGGTGGTGGCAGCCGGTTTCGTACCCTGGCGGCATGCGCATGCGCCCCACTCTGAGTTGGACCCCTACCGAGGACCTGCCGCCGGCCACCACGGATCTGGAGCCGGTCACCGATGCGCTGCGCACAGGCGGTGTGCTAGTGCTCAGCGGGGCGGGCATCTCCACGGAGTCGGGCATACCCGACTACCGGGGCGACGGCGGGAGCCTCGTCCGGCACACCCCGATGACCTACCAGGACTTCACCGCCAGCGCCCAGGCCCGACGCCGGTACTGGGCGCGCAGCCACCTCGGCTGGCGTACCTTCGGCCGCGCCCGCCCCAACGCCGGGCACCGGGCCGTGGCCGCGTTCGGGCGGCACGGCCTGCTCTCGGGTGTGGTCACCCAGAACGTCGACGGCCTGCACCAGGCCGCTGGCAGCGAGGGCGTCGTGGAACTTCACGGAAGCCTGGACCGGGTCGTCTGTCTTTCCTGCGGCGCCTTCAGCCCGCGCCGCGAAGTCGCACGGCGGCTGGAGGAGGCCAATGTGGGCTTCGAGCCGGTGGCCGCCGGAACCAACCCGGACGGTGACGCCGACCTCACCGACGACCAGGTCGGGGACTTCCGCGTGGTGCCCTGCACGGTCTGCGGCGGCATCCTCAAACCGGACGTGGTGTTCTTCGGCGAGGCCGTTCCGCCACGGCGGGTCGAGCACTGCCGCAAGCTGGTCCGTGAGGCGGCCTCGCTGCTGGTCCTGGGTTCTTCACTGACGGTGATGTCCGGGCTCCGGTTCGTCCGCCAGGCGGCCAAGGCCGGGAAGCCGGTGCTGATCATCAACCGGGACCCGACTCGGGGCGACGCGCACGCCGTCGCCCGGGTCGCGCTCCCGCTGGGAACGGCCCTCACCACCATGGCCGACCGGCTGGGCATCCCCGCCGACGACGAGGCGGCGGCCCGGGCGAGGTAGTGACAGCGGGGAGTAGTAAGTGCAGGGAGGAGCCGGGCAGAGGAGGCTGGAGGCAGGCTCCGAGGTAGCCGACGACGAGTCCGCCCAGGCCGCAGGCGAAGCCGAGGAACCAAATCGATGCCGCCCGTCGGCAACGGTCCGTCGTCGAAGACCGTTGCCCCGCCTGGGCCGGGGCGGGAGATGCCACCTCAGCTCCCGGTCTCCAAGTCCATTCGTGCAGTCGTCCTTGCGCTCCTGTCCTCCAGGGCCACAGGGGCAGAGTTATGCCCAGCTCCCGCATAAGTCGGTCGCCGACCGGTTGGGCGGCTTCGCTAGTCGAGTCATTCCGATGTGATCAGTGGTCCCTACCTTGTTGATCGGGATGAGCGAGCCATTCGTAGGGTTGGCTCACCCAGGGGTGTCGGGTGTGGCTTTCAGTGGTCTGCCGTCCGTGGCTTCCTACGATTCGCCGCCCGACGCCCCACGACGACTCGGCTGCTGATTAGGAATCGCGATCCGATCGCTGAGTAGGGACTCGCCAGCGAGGTCGTCTGTGGTGCAGGTAGGCGAGCGACCCGTGGAGAGCGCGTGACAGCGATTTGGGCCGGCATCGATGCCGGCAGGACCCATCACCATTGCGTGGTGATCGACGACACCGGCAAGCGGCTGCTGTCGCGGCGCGTGGCCAACGACGAGTCGGAATTACTGAAGCTCCTGGCCGATGTCCTCGCTCTGAGCGTTGAGGTCACCTGGGGCATCGACCTGGCCGACGGCGGCGCCGCCCTGCTGATCGATCTGCTGCTCAACCACGGCCAGCACATGCTCTACATCCCCGGCCGGGCCGTCAGCCGTGCCTCCGAGGGTTACCGGGGCGAAGGCAAGACCGACGCCAAGGACGCCGCGATCATCGCCGACCAGGCCCGGATCCGCCGAGACCTGCAACCCTTGCGGCCGGGTGACGAACTCGTCGCTGAGATCAAGGTACTCACCGGCCATCGCCGCGACCTCGCCGACGACCGCACCCGCGTGATCAACCGGCTCCACAACCACCTCACCAGCATCTTTCCCGCTCTGGACCGGGCTCTGGACCCCACCAACGCCGGCCCGCTGATCCTGCTGACCGGCTATCAGACCCCAGCCGCCATCCGCAGGACCGGGGCCCGGAGGCTGGAGACCTGGCTGCGTAACCGCAAGGTCCGCGGTGCTGCCCAGCTCGCCGAGACGGCCCTGGCGGCTGCCGAGAGCCAGCACACCAGCGTGACCGGGGAGAAGCCGACAGCCCAGCTCGTGCACACGCTCGCCAGGGAGGTGATGCGCCTCAACGAGCAAATCGCCGAGACCGACAAGCTCATCGAGGCCCGGTTTCGCGAGCACAAACACGCCGAGGTGATCGCGAGCATGCCCGGCATCGGGCCTTTGCTCGGCGCCGAGTTCCTCGCCGTCACCGGCGGCGACATGGCGGCCTTCGACAGCCCGGACCGCCTCGCCGGGTTCGCCGGCGTCGCCCCCGCTCCCCGCGACTCGGGCAAGATCAGCGGCAACCTGCACCGGCCCAGACGTTACAGTCGGCGACTCCAACGCGTCTTCTACACCTCCGCGCTGATCAGCATCCGCTGCTGCGAGGAATCCCGCCGCTTCTACGACCGCAAACGCGCCGAGGGCAAACGGCACACCGTCCTCGCCCTCGCCCGCCGCCGGGTCAACGTCCTGTGGGCCCTGTTGCGTGACGGACGGTGCTACGAACCCATACCCCCCGTCACAAACGCCGCTTGACAAAGAGATTAGGAATCGTAGGCGATCAGTGAGCGTAGGACGGTTTGTCCGGTGGCGTCGTTGTGCCAGATCGCGGCGGTCAGCGCGAGGATGCGTTGCATGACGCGGGCTATGACACCTCCGGGTGTGCGCCCTCGGTGCCGTTCGAGGTCAAGCTGTCCCTTGAAGGTCTCGTTGATCGATTCGATGACCTGTCGCAGCGGCTTGAACAGGGCTGCGCCAGGCCGTTCCCGTTCACCTTTACAGGCAGGCCGCAGCAACTGGACTCCATGCTCGGACAGTTCGCGTTCGAAACCACGGCCGAAGTAGTTCTTGTCGCCGATGAGAGTCTGTCGGGGGCGCTCTCGCAGAAGCTCGCATTCGGCTGCCAGGAGGCCAAGGAGGGTCTCGCGTTCGTCGGCCTTGGCCCCGGTCAGGGCGAAGGCGATGGGCAGGCACTGAAGCGTGCAGACCAGGTGCAGGCGCAGGCCCCAGAAGAAGCGGCTGTGGCTGGCGCAGTAGCCGCATTCGGCCCAACCTGCCAGGTCGGAGCGTTTGACGGCCGCATTCCACGGGGGTGGAGTCCACGACCCATACGTCGTCGCTCCACACCGAGGTGGTGGTGGCCAGGATCCGGTTGACGCTTCGCATCAGACCGGCGGCCTTGCGCAGCCGCTTGTTGTAGCCGGGCTGCTGGGACAGGTAGGGGAAGAGGTGGCGCAGGTAAGCATGGGCATGGCGGAGCCATTTGGCCTCGGAGGTGTAGCCGAGTATGGCCTGCATCGTGGCGAGGGTGACCAGTTCGGCATCGCTCAGGCGGGGCGTAATGCCGACCGGCGGCCGCCACGGCGCCAGGTCGGGATGCTCCTTCAGCATGTCGTCGGTCGTCGCATAGAGTGCTGTCGCGAGGGTGTCCACGTCGTTCGCCACAAAACGATCTTGGACACCCTCGTTCTCGTCTCCGCAGGCACCCCTTGGACCACACCACCAGGAGGAACCAGTGTCATACCCGCAACTGCTCACCCCCGAGGAGAAGCTCGCCGACGCGAAGAAGCTGTTGAGCCTCCCGCGTATCGTCGTAATCTGCGGCTCCACCCGCTTCATGACCGAGATGAACGAGGCCGATCTGCGGGAGACCAAAGCCGGAAAGATTGTCGTCAAACCGGGCTGTGACATGAAGTCGCCGCACGAACTTTGGTCCGATCCTGTCGAGGCCGAGGCGCTGAAGGTTCGGCTCGACGATCTGCACCGGGCGAAGATCCGGCTCGCTGATGAGATGCTCGTAGTCGGCGACTACATCGGAGACAGCGCCCGAGCCGAAATCGCCTACGCCCGGTCGCTGGGCAAGCCCGTGCGGTTCACGCACCCCGAAGTCGACCCTGACGCCTGACCGCCCGCTGCCACCTCGACAACCAGGGCCGGCAGCCCGCCGCCTGACCGTCTCGCGGTGGCTTCGGCCGCCGCCCACCCCACACCCTCCGCAGGCACCCCTTGGAATTGATCATCTAGGATCCACGACGTTGTGGTTGCGCCACTCACGGATATCGGCTTCCTGGATCACGGCCTCCTCCTGAGCCGTTCGGGAAGCTGTGCGTCGCGCCCTCGTGGGGCGCCGGTGTCGACTGTGGTAGTCGACAGGCATGCCGATGAAGACCTCGGGTGCCGCGGGCCGTTCCTCTCTGTTCGAACGGCTGGGCCGCGTGATCAGCCATTCGCCAATCGGACGCGGATGGCGGCGGAGCAGCGATCTGGAGCTGGGGCAGCGTTCGCTGGGCTTCGCCGCGCTGGGGTTCCTCACACTGGTGCCGCTGCTGATCATTGTCTCCTCGGCCGATCCAGAGCATGGGCGGGGATTCGCGCAGTGGCTGGGGGAAGGACTCGGCGTGTCGACGACCTCCAGAGAACATGTGGAGCAGTTGTTCACCCTCCCCAGTCAGGCACTGCGGACCACGACCGCGTTCGGAATTGCCGTCCTCGCCGCTTTCGGCCTGGCCTTCGGGGTAGCGGTGCAGTCCGGCTATGAGAAGGTCTGGGATATGCCCCCGGCCCGCTGGTGGGCCAGGTGGCGCCATGTGGTGTGGCTCGGCGTACTCATCGGCTACCTCTTCGCTTCCGCCACCACCACGCTGCGACCCGAGTCCCTGGCCGGCGCGTTCGCCGCATCGCTGAGCGCCGTCCTGTTCTTCTGGTGGTCGCAGCGGATACTGCTCGGCGGGCGGGTTCGCTGGCACGCCCTGTTGCCCGGCGCGGTGGCTACCATGGTCGGGCTGCTCGGTCTCAGGGTCTTCTCCCGGCTCGTCTACTCGCCACTGATCGCATCCAACGCCATCACCTACGGCCCCGTCGGAACCGTCCTGGTCATCCAGTCATGGCTGGTCGGTGTGGGCGTCGTCGTATTCGGCGGTGCGCTGGTCGGCCGACTGCTCCACGAGGAGCTCCCACGCGTGGCACGTGCACTGAAACGGCGAGGATGAGACGCAACCTCGGCGCAAACGGACGCCCGATGCCAGTGAGGCGTGCGCCCGATCAGCGTGCATCAGACCCTCGCGTGGACAACGGCCATACACGGCGAACAATAGATCTTCGGTCGGCGTGTCATCGAGGACCGGCCTGGCACGCACGGTTTGCGCGACTTTCTGTCCGCACAGTGTGGTGCGGACATCGCCCTTGGCCCTTACGTGCCACATGACCCCGGCACCGGTCGTCGCAGGATCGGTCTCCTCGGTGGAGGGGCCACCCTAACTGGCGAGTTGCAGTTCACCCCCGAGTGCCTTCACCAGGCGGCGCCGGTGGGCGGTCCGATCTGGCTGGTAGCCAACCACCGGCAGGATCCGTACTGCCGTGAATGAGTGGTGCGGATAACGTGCGCGTGATGGTCCTGGCGAGGAGAAGCACGTGCCCGCCGAAGATTCAGACCACCATGTCGACAACGAGGTAGGCGGCGCCGGCTTCGTCCGAATGCTTGCCGATCCTCCCAATGCTGCCGCCAGCGGCTTCCACCGTGAAACCGATTGCGTTGATTACCGCGCCGTGGCCGATGGCCGGATCGTAACCCCATACGTCGCACACGAAATATTCGTCCTCGAAAATCTTCAAGAAGACACGGCAGACTTCTATTCGCCGAACTGACGTCGGCTGGGTCCCCCATCGGGCTTCGCCAAACATTCGGGCCGGTCTCCCGCACATCGGCAGATGTCCGAAGAGGACGCGCAGACGGAGACGGTTTGCCATCACCAGAGTTGGGATACCCGACAGAGCCTCCCATGGCCGGCGGACAAAGGCACCGGAGGGTTGAGCTCACAGCCCCCGGTGCCGTCCGCTGAGCGCGCATGCCGTCATCTCCCGGCTCCCGCGTAAAGGCGCCGCAGCGCCCGGCGCAGCTCCCGCTGTATCTGCCCCGGGAGCGTCTCGTCCCTCGTCGTGGCGACCAGGGCTGCAGCCACGTTCCGGAGTTTGACGTTGCAGTGCTGCGATACGTCCACCAGCAGGTCCCAGGCCCGCTCACTGGAACACGGTGCCAGGACCATCACCATGCCGCGCGCCTGGTCGATCACCGCACGGCTCGCCAGCGCCTGCTCCAACTGCTCATTCCTGGCGCGTAGTTCGACAACCTCGGCCAGTAGAGCCGTTTCCTCCGCCGAAGCCACGGCCGTCAACAGCCGCCGTTCTTCACGGGGCGTGGTCACCTGGTGCATGGTCCGTACCTCACAGGCCAGCCATCCTGTCCATAGGCGGTCAGCGGCGCGCCAGTTGCCGTTCGCCGGCCGCACCGGGCTTGTAGGCCAGCCCGTAGTGCTTGAAGATCGCTTCCTCCTGTTCGGCGGGCAGCACGTCGTCGGTGCCGATCGAAGGAGCCTGTTTCACCAGGGTTTTCACATAGCCGACCTTGAGATAGTCCGGCCCGGCAATCGCATCATCGATGGGGACGAAGAGCAGACGGTGCCGGGTGGGCAGTCCGGTCCGTACCGTGGCCACGGCCGGCTCGTCCGTGGTGGTGTCCACATAGACCGCTTCGAGCATACCGATCTTGTGGCCCTCGGTATCGACGACGTCGCGGTTGCGCCATTCGCGGACGTCGGCTGCGTGAATCATGGCCTTCCCCTTCCGGTCGGCTCATCCGCCGGTGGTGAGTCGCACCCCCGGTCTTCCGCGTAAAGCCGCCGCAGTGCGCGCCGAAGTGCCCGCTGCATCAGCTGCGAGAGCGGCTCCCCCTCCCAGGCGGCGGCCACGGCCGCAGCCACCTCTGGGAGTTTGGTGTTGCACTGTCGCGAGATATCCACCAGCAGGTTCCTGGCCGGCCCACGGCGGCAAGGGGCCAGGACCATGACCATGCCGCAGGCCTGGTCGATGACCGCACGGCCGGCCAGCGCCCGCCGCAACTGATCGATCTCGGCGCGCAGCGACGCGACATCCTGTTCGGCCGGATTCCCTACCGAGGCCTCGGCCGTCAGGTCCCACCAATCCCTTGGGAGCGTGGTTGTGCGATGCATGGCACGTACCTCTCCACGATTTCGGCGCGTCCGGTGTGGCTGAAGCCGTCCCGGAACCTCTGGATGCCAGGCCAGTTCATCGGTCACCCACGGCGTTCGCGGTCCCGACGGTCCTCGCGCCTCCAGCGCGCCCGGTGCTGACGGCTGTAGCGACGGTCCCAGCGGTCCTGACGTTCCCGGTACTCCCCATAATCGGACCCGCCGCCAAGGCCCCGGCCTCCACCACGATCGCGACCGTAGCGGGTGGCGCCGAAGACCAGCACGGCCGCGGCCACCCACCAGAGGGGATGGAGGAAGCCGAAGCCGAACAAGACCACGATCAGGATGAGAAGCAGAATGAACACGGCGAGACTCCCCGGGAGCGGAACAAGGTATCACTGCCGGGGACTGGGGCCTGTGCGAACAGCGTAGTCCTGCCCCGAGGTTACGGATAGCGCCCCACGTAACCGTCTTCCACCCGGTGTAGATGGCCACCTGTCGTCTGTTCCGGGAGTGCGGCGAGGGCTAGCATGCGCGGTACGGCCCCGGCCCCCGGCAGCGTCGATCGCCTCTCGCGTTCCTTCGGGGGCGCACCTTGCGCATCAGTGCCGGAACCTGCCCCGCCACCAACTGGCCGCTCCCGCACTCGCAGTCGCCACGCGACCCCGGCGCAGCCTCGATGCACTCCAAGGGGCACCGATCTACTGCCCGCAGCGTCGCACGCATCCCACCGCAGGCGGTACGCATGTACGTACTGATCGTTCCGGCTTCGACTCCCTTGGTCCTGCTCGCCACCATGCTGGGCCTGTTCTGGTGGGGGGACCGCATCCTGCCGCCGGCCGAGCCGGTCGACGCTCCCGCCGAGGCTCCGTTTGTCCCAGCGGCCCCTGCCCAGATCGCAGAACTCCCCCGTTTCGGCACTGCGTTGACAACGGAAGTCGCCGGGCGTTGACTGACAGCACGGCGTAGGGCGATGCCACTCCGAATTGTTCGGGGACTGCATTCCACCTACCCACTTCGCCCGGACCCCGCGGAACTCAGGAACTTCCCGCGATCTGGAGGCCCGGCGATGTTGTGGATTCTTCTCCTTCTGCTGATCCTGGTGGTGTTCGGGTTCGGCTTCACCATGCAGGCCCTGTGGTGGGTCGCCGCCATACTGCTGGTCGTCTGGATCGCCGGCTTCGCGATGCGCGGGCGCGGCGGTGGCAGGCGCGGCGGCGGCCGCCGGTACGGCCGCAGTCGCGGCTAGCCCACACCAGGCGCTCTCCCCCGCCCGCGAGAACAGCGGCCTGTACAGCAATCACGCGCGGAAGCCCATCCAGAGAACGAGCAGAGGACAACCATGAGCGTCGGACAGACGATCAAGCACAAGACGCAGGCACTCAAGGGCCGGGTCACCGAACGCATCGGCCGGACCACCCGCAACAGGCGACTGCAGCGTGAAGGCAGGACCGACCAGATCTCCGGAAACCTGAAGCAGTCCGGCGACAAGGCCAAGAACGCCTTCAGGCGGTGACCAACAGGCCCCGGGTGGTGCTCACGTCGTGTGGACACCAGCCGAGAGCCAGAGAAGGCCACCATGCTCACCATCGTGATCATCGCCGTGATCGTCATCGCGGCGGTCAGCTTCAAGCAGCACGGCTCCCTCGATGAGCAGCCGTTGTCGCCCGAGGACCGGGCGCAGTACGCGGCACAGTGGCGCAGTGGGCCGACGTCCAGGAACAGTTCGTCGACTCGCCGCAGAAGGCCGTCACCGGCCGACACACTCCTTGCCGGCCTGGCGAGGGACCGCGGCTTCCCCGACGGCGAGCGGTTCGAAGAGCAGCTCGCCACTCTCTCCGTCCACCACGCCGCCCATATCCACGGCTACCGCAGCGTGCACACAGCGGCGCGCGGCCAAAGCGTCACCGAGGAGATGCGGGAGGCATGATCGAGGCCCGAAGCCTCTTCGAGACACTGGTAACCGAACAACCAGTCGACTCCGACCCGCGCCGCCCGCAATCCCCCGACGGTCAAGGCCACGCGCCGTGGGCACTGCACCGACGCCACGCGCAGGGAAGTAGCAGGTGATGTCGTACAACGCCGAACACGCACGGCACTCCCAGACCGGGGGCCCGGATCCGGTGGAGCGCGCACCCGAGGCACCTCGCACCGAACCCGCTCATGCCCCGCGTGAGCCCGGTACCAGCGCCGGCAGCCCCGATCGGAGGCGCAGCCCGGAACTGGTCACGCAGGGCAAGCGGAACAAGCTCACCCTGCGACTCCAACAGGCCCTCAACACCTTCGTCGACAACCCACGCCAGGCAGTGGAAGAGGCCGACACCGTCTTCGACGATGCCGCCACCCAGTTCACCAACACCCTCGCAGAACGGCGCCGCGTCCTGCGCGAAAGCTGGCAGGACCAGGACACCGACACGCAGACCGAGGAACTGCGGCTCGCGCTCAGGCAATACCGGGAGATCACCGAACGGCTGCTGCAGATGTCAGCGCCTGCCAGCCAGTGACAGCGTCTTCCCCGCAGGAAACACAGCCGCCGCAGGAAGCCGGTACGTGGACCACACCGGCGGAATGCGGCGGCTGTGTTCTGAAACAGTCGCTGTACTAACCACGTGATGATCATGGTCAGCAACAGGCTCCGCACCTCCTCGGGCATCGAGCACAGCTCCCTCGCCGGCTCCACCAACGCTTTCACCATCTGCTCCCTCGCGGGGGCGGCGAGCGCGCCGGGGTCCCTGGGCTCGTCCCGCGCGGCGAGCCGCAGCCGACGGGGGCCGTATGTGGGCCGATACGTGCACTGGCACGACGTGCAGTCAGACGCGATTCGGCCATTGTGCGCCGGACGGGTGCGGCATTCGTACGCCTTGCTTCCGAGGTACCCCCGCGTGGGCCGGGCGGGCTCGCTCGTGTCGTGCGGCGCGGGAGGCGGGAGGGACGCGTGGCCTGGCGGAAACTGGTTCCGCGTCCGCCGCGGGCGGTGTCGTTGTGGTTCTCTGGCGGGACGCCGACTGCGGCACGCCGCCCAGGGGCCGACGTAACCGACGTGCTCGGCCCCCGCGTGTATGCACTGTGGTGAGAGCCGGTTCTGCGCACACGGGCCCTCCCGTCGACGCCGTCGGCCGTCTCCGGAACGACCGCCGACGTCTTCGCCGCTCTCGCCCGTCTCGCCGACCGGGGCAGCGGCAGTGCACTGGCCACGGCGGGCCGGCTTGCCGGCGCCCTCGTGAGCCCTCTCGCGACTCCCCTCGCGCCGGACGACTACCTCGGCCTGATCGACCCGCTGCTGTCCGCCCGCCATCCCGCGGGCCGGGTGGTCGCCGTGCGGCCGGAGTGCGCCGGGGCCGCCACGCTGGAGATCCGTCCCGGGAGCGGCTGGGCGGGACACCGGGCCGGTCAGTACCTGCCGGTGGGGGTGGAGATCGACGGCGTACGGCACTGGCGTACGTACTCGATCACCTCACCCCCGAGGCACCGGGCCGGACGCTGCTGATCACGGTCAAGGAGGATCCCGGCGGCCGGGCCTCCCCGCACCTGGTGTACCGCACCCGTCCCACAACGGTGCTCCGACTCGGCCCCGCGCAGGGCGAGTTCACGCTGCCGGACGATCCGCTGCCGCCGCGGATCCTAATGGTGACGGCGGGCAGCGACATCACCCCGATGGCGGGGATGCTGCGCACCCTCGCGCGCCGCCACTTCCCCGGGCCGCCCCCGACGTCGTACTCCTGCACAGCGCACCCGGCCCGGACGAGTTCCTCTTCCGCGCCGAACTGGCCGACTTGGCGGCCCGGCTGCCCTGGCTGAGCGTCGAGACCCGTACACCCGTACGGCCGGTCGGCTGGTCCCGGAGCACATCAGTGTGCTCTGCCCGGACTGGTACGACCGCGAGACCTGGGCCTGCGGTCCGGGGGGCTGCTCGACGCACTGCAGCGGCACTGGGCCGCGGCCGGGGCCGACGAGCGGCTGCGCGTGGAGCGATTCCGGCCGATGCCCGTGCTGTCTGCGGACACCGACGCGCCGGGCGGCCGGGTCCGGTTCGAGCGCAGCGGCATCGAGGCCGACGCGTCCGCGTCCGTGCCCCTGCTGGAGACCGGGGAGGCCGCGGGTGTGGCGATGCCGTACGGGTGCCGCCGGGGGATCTGTTTCGGCTGTCTCGTCCCGCTGGTACACGGCCGCGTCCGCGATCTGCGGACCGGCGAACTGCACGGTGAACCGGGCGAGTTGATCCAGACCTGCGTCAATGGCGCGGCAGGCCCGCTCACCCTCGCTCTCTAGGCCCCTCCACCCTGGCCGTGTCGCTGCTGCCGCCCGCCTGGCCTGCGCTCCCCATCAGGCGCACACGTCAGAACCTCTTTGCGCGGCTGTCCGAACACGGCCGACGGGGCGCGGGCACCCGCCAAGAGGAGAGTCCCGAGATCGAAGTCGCCGGCTCGCCCCCTGCCAGCACCCTGCGCCGCACGCGACCTGTCCGGTCCTCGTCCGCGAGGTCCAGTCAAAGCCCAAGCCCTTCGGCCATGCCCTGGCTGGTCAGTTGTACCAATGAGTCCACGGGTTGGGCGGATTCTCCGCACACGGCTCGGCCTTACCTCGCGGCAAGTCCACCAACAGGAAGAGCGAAGCGCAGAATACGGCCCCACGTGGAGCCGTACTGCCGCCACAACGGGCCGGTGACGTACGGGATGCCGTACCTCTCGCAGAGTTCGCGCACCTGCGGGGCGATCTCTGCGTAGCGGTTGCTGGGCAGATCCGGGAAGGCATGGTGCTCGATCTGGTGACCGAGGTTGCCACTGAGGACGTGGAAGAGGGGGCCGCCCTCGATATTGGCGGAGCCCTGGATCTGGCGCAGGTACCACTCGCCGCGGGTCTCGCCCTCGATGTGCTCCTCGGTGAAGGTCTGGACGTCGCCGGGGAAATGGCCGCAGAAGATGATGGTGTGGGTCCACAGGTTGCGCACCGTGTTGGCGGTGAGGTTCCCGAGCAGACAGGGCAGCGCGGACGGGCCCGCGAGCAACGGGAAGATCACATAGTCCTTGGCGAGCTGACGGGTGGCCTTGGCAAGAAACCCGCTCACGTCGTCCAGGAAGGAACGCCACGGCTTGCGGCCGGCGGCGACGACATCGGGTTCCAGGTCGTACAGCGCAATGCCCCACTCGAAGAGTGGCGCGAGCAGGAAGTTGTAGAGCGGCTGGGCGAGATGGCGCGGGCGCCAGCTCTGGTCGGCGCTCATCCGGAAGACGACGTATCCGAGGTCGCGGTCGCGGTCCACGACATTGGTCCAGGTGTGGTGCAGATGGTTGTGGGTGTGCTTCCAGGCCGCGGCGGGCGTGAGGAAATCCCACTCCCAGGTCGTGGAGTGGATGGCCGGGTCACCCATCCAGTCCCACTGGCCGTGCAGGATGTTGTGGCCCAGCTCCATGTTCTCCAGGATCTTGGCGAGGGAGAGCATGGCGGCGCCCGCCGCCCAGGCGGGCGGGAGCAGCGAGATGGCGAGCGCGATCCGGCCTCCCGCTTCCAGACTCCGCTGGGTGGCGATCACGGCACGGATGTAACGGGCGTCGTCGGCGCCGCGGGTGGCGATGATCCCGGAGCGGATTCGGTCGAGTTCCTTGCCGAACTCCTCGGCGAGGGTGGCTTCGGTGAGCGCGGGAGCGGTAGCAGTCACAGGGGACTCCTTGCGGGGCTGGGCGTCGAGGGTCGGCGGTCCGGATGTCGCCGAGACGCAGGTCTGGGTCAGTTGGCCGGCCAGGTCGTGCAGTTCGCCGGTATGCAGGTCGCATGCGCGCCTGTACGCCCGTGGGGTGAGGCAGCCGACACAGATGGCGCGTCGGCAGTTGTACGGCGTCACCACACCCGTCGACTCGCCTGCGAGAGGCGGCGTCAGGCGGAGATGTTCTGTGTGGAGCCGGTTCGCAAAAACATGCGCCTGGCGTTGGTCAACGGCCTCCGGCCGGCGCTCACCATGGTCGGTCGCCGACTGGCGGAACGGTCGCGTCACGGTTTGTTCGATGCCCTGACATCGAACTGGGCCACGCACATCGTCGCCATCAAGCCAGCGCCGACGTTTTCCAGCGGCCAAGCCCGCTCTCGCCAAACGCAGGATCACGAAGGCGCTGTCGAGACCTGTGTGCACCACGCGCCTCCCCGGAACAGAGCAACTGAGCTGCTGCCGGGGGCTCGGGCGTCACCATGCAGCGTAATGCCACCCCGGCCGAGCGAACAGTGCGCCCGCGGCCAACCTCCAGAGGGAGAGGGGCCGACCAGGTCGTCGTCGCGCCGCTCGACCGGCAATCGCACGATCGTGCACTGTTCCTCTCGCGCGACCTCGCGCACGTCGCTGCGGAGGAGGGCGCCCATGCCGGCAACCCATGTCACCATCTGCTGTTCCAGCGTTGGCCACTCCCCGATGTGATGGACGCGCCTCTGTTCGTCGAGCTGGGCGATCGGCTCGGCCCTCAACGTTCTTCCGTGCTCGGCGAGGCCCGGCAGAAGGACGGGCCGGGATCCCTCCCTTCTCGGCCGTGAGTACGCAGAGAACCGGTGCCCTTCATGGAATGGCTGACCAGACTGGCGCATCCCAGGCCGGGCCTTCGCACTCTGTTCGCCGACGAGGCCGCCCACCGAGGGCCGGACCGGCTCGTCACTGCTCAATGAGCGGCGGCGTCGGAACTGCGCGCGGCGCCACCGCTGGACGGCGCGGACGACGCCGAAGCCCTGGGACTGGAGCCGGGGCTGTGACGCCGGCTGGAACCAGAACTGGTGTCCGGCGCCGCGCTCGCGTCCCGCGAGACAGAGCTGCCCGTCCGCGGCGCCGCGCCACTGGACGCACCCGGGATGGGTGTCCGGCTGTCGGCGGAGTTGACGGCAACCGCAGCAAAGGGCGGGAAACGCCCTCTTCCGCTCGCGGGTTTCGTACGGTGAGAGCCGGTCGGCGAGGCAGAACGGTCAGGCGATCCCGGTGCCGCGCAGCAGCAACAACGCCACGTCCACCACCGCCACGGCGACCGCTGCCGCGAACGCCGTCCGCTCCCAGCGGCGTCCCAGCACCGTCCCCGCCACCGCGACCAGGCCGGCCACCGCGAGCGCCGCCGCTCCCCATCTGCCGGGTGGTCCGGCGGGCCCCAGCGCCAGAACAGCGGACGCGGTCACCAGCGGAACCGGCAGCAGCAGCCGCGCGCCGTCCTGGCCAAGCCGGTGCGGAAATCCCCGTACGCCCGTCGCCAGATCCCCGCGGATATCCGGCAGCACATCACCCAGATGGGCTCCGACCCCCAGTAGCGCGCCAGAGGTGACAACCCACCAGGCCGGCCACGGCTGCCCCGGCAGCCCCAGCGCCACGAACGCCGGGAGCGCGGCGAAACCCACCGCGTACGGCGCCCAGGACCATGCAGTCGCCTTGATCCGCAGGTCGTACGCCCACGCCGCCGCCACCCCGGCCAGGTGAACGACGCCCGCCCACAGGCCACAGGCGAGCGACAACGGCACGCACAGCGCCAGGGCGGCATACGCCGCCACCCACACCTCCGTCACACCCACCGCGCCGTCGACGACGGGTTTGCCACGGCGGCCGGCGGCGATGTCCCGGCGCGCATCGAACGCGTCGTTGCACCAGCCGACGGACAACTGCCCGGTCAGAACTGCGGCTGTGGTCAGGACGCAACGTGCGGCGCCCTGTCCGGCGGACGCGGCCAGCGCGGCGATCAAGGCGGTGACCGCCACGACAGGCCCAGGGTGGCACGACCCGGCCAGGCCGCCCACCCGGCCGGCCCAACTCGCGGCCGCGCCGACGGTCGTCGACTGCTCAGGAGTGCCCACCCGGCCGATCGTAGGCGCCCCGGCCCCCACCCGGCTGGAGCACGCACCCCTGGGCTAACGGCCGGACGGGCGATCCGTGGTGTCGAGGCCCGGGTCCGGGGAACACGTCCAGAGCAACGCACTCCAATCGATAGCCGGACGGGAACCATATGACGCGGATCGCCGCCGTTCACGGTGCCCTCGCACCGCACCGTCGCACCCAGTCCGAGATCACCGACATGGTGGCCCGCATCTGTCTGCCCGAGGGCACCGACCGCCGGGTCCTGGACCGGCTGCACCGCAGCGCGAAGGTCGGCTCGCGCCACATGACGCTGCCGCTGGAACGGTACGAGGAACTGGACGGATTCGGCGCCGCCAACGACGTCTTCATCGCCGCCGCCACCGACCTGGGCGCCAAGGCAGTGAGAGCCGCACTGCACATGGCCGGTCTGTCCGCCGCCGACGTGGACCTGCTGATCTTCACGTCCGTCACCGGCATCGCCGCCCCCTCGATCGACGCACGGCTGGCAGGCCGCCTCGGTCTGCGGCCGGACGTCAAACGGCTGCCCCTGTTCGGCCTGGGCTGCGCCGGCGGCGCAGCCGGACTGGCCCGTATGCACGACTACCTGCTGGGCCGGCCCGACCACGTGGCGGTACTGCTGTCCGTCGAACTGTGCTCGCTCACCTTCCAGCGCAACGACGCCTCCATGGCCAACCTGGTCGCCACCGGACTGTTCGGCGACGGCGCCGCCGCGGTCGTCGCGTGCGGCGCGAACCGCCCGGGCCGCCCTGACGAGACCGCCGGCCCGACGATCGTGGACACCCGCAGCCATCTGTATCCGGACACCGGGCGCGTCATGGGCTGGGACGTCAGGAGCTCCGGCTTCCAGGTCGTCCTCGACCCACAGGTCCCCGATGTCGTACGCCGTTACCTCGCCGATGACGTCGAGGGGTTCCTCGGCGACCACGGCCTGAAGCCGAAGGACGTAACTGCCTGGGTGTGCCACCCGGGTGGCCCCAAGGTCCTGGAGGCCGTCACCGAAGCCCTCGACCTGCCCGCCGACGCGCTCGAGGTGACCTGGCGTCACCTGGCCGACGTGGGCAACCTGTCCTCGTCATCGGTGCTCCACGTACTGCGCGACACCCTGGCCGAACACCGGCCGCCGCCGGGCACCCCGGGTGTACTGCTGGCGATGGGGCCCGGGTTCGCCTGCGAACTCGTCCTGCTGCGCTGGTAGTCGAACCCTCGAAGGACACAGGACACATGATCTGGTACGGACTGCTGATGGCCGCCGTCGCCGTCGAGCGCGTCGCCGAACTCGTCGTCGCCCGCCGCAACGAGCGGTGGAGCACCGCCCGCGGCGCGATCGTGACCGGGCAAGGCCACTACCCGGCGATGGTCGCCCTTCACACCGGCCTGCTGGTCGGCTGCCCGGCCGAGGTGTGGCTGGCCGACCGGCCCTTCGTACCCGCCCTGGCCTGGCCCATGCTGGCCGCGCTGGCAGGCGCCCAGGCGTTGCGGTGGTGGTGCGTCGGGACCCTGGGACCCCGTTGGAACACCCGGGTGATGGTCGTACCCGGCCTGCCGCTGGTGACGAGCGGCCCCTACCGTCTGCTGCGGCATCCGAATTATGTGGCCGTCGTCGCCGAGGGTGCGGCCCTGCCACTCGTCCACACCGCCTGGGTCACCGCAGCCGTGTTCACGGCACTCAACGCTGCCCTGCTCACCGTGCGCATCCGCTGCGAGAACCGTGCGCTGGCCACAGCTACCGCCCCGACCACGCCCGCACCGGCGTGATCGACGTACTCGTGGCCGGCGGCGGGCCGGCCGGTCTGACCGCCGCCATCCACGCCGCGCTCGCCGGCCTGGAGGCCGTCATCGTCGAACCCCGGACCGCGCCCGTCGACAAGGCCTGCGGAGAAGGCGTCATGCCGGGCGGTGTCGCCGCGCTGCGAGCCCTGGGCGTCGAGGTCACCGGCCGCGAACTGCGCGGCATCCGCTACGTGGACGGCGCCTCCCGCGCCGAAGCGTCTTTCCGCGGCCGGAGCGGGCTGGGGATCCGCCGTACAACGCTGCACTCCGCACTGCACCAGCGCGCTCTCAGCCTCGGCGTGCGGATGCTGACGGGCAAGGTCGGCGAGGTGCACCAGAGCCCGGACACGGTCACCGCCGCCGGAATCACGGCCCGTTGGCTGATCGCCGCCGACGGCCTGCACTCCCCCGTGCGCCGCAGCCTGAGTCTGGAACTGCCGGGCCGCCCCCACGGCCGCTACGGACTGCGCCGGCACTACCGCGTCGAGCCGTGGACTGACTTCGTGGAGGTCCACTGGTCCCGGCACGGCGAGGCCTATGTGACACCGGTCGGCGACGACCTGGTGGGCGTCGCGGTCCTCAGCCGCAGCCGTCGCGGGTACGACGAGCACCTGGCCGGCTTCCCGGCCCTCACCGCGTCGCTGCCCGGCCCGGCCGCGACGGAGGTACGCGGCGCCGGACCACTGCTCCAGCGGGTGCGGCGCAGAGTCGCCGGCCGTGTCCTGCTCGTCGGCGACGCCGCGGGCTACCTCGATGCCCTCACCGGCGAGGGCATCGCCCTCGCGCTGGCGACGGCCGGGGCTGCCGTCCGCTGCCTGGCCGCCGGGCGACCGGACGCGTACGAGCGGGCCTGGGTCCAGTTGACCCGGCGCCACCGGCTGCTGACCGGAGCTCTGCTGGCCGCGAGCCGCCGTCCTGGCACCGCCCGCCTCATCGTGCCCGCAGCGTCTCGGATGCCCCCGGTGTTCTCAGCCGCGGTTCACGCACTGCAGTAGTGGCCTGGCCCTGTGCACGCCGAAAGTGAACGAAGCCAACCGTCTTCTCTCTGTGCTCTGTGCTGGTAGAGGTGGGTCACCACACCAGGGGGTCGAGTAATCTCTCGGGTCTCGTCGAGCTTGCTGATGTTGCGGCGGCTCAGCATCCACCGTTGCCGGGCCTGCTCGCCGCCGTCGAACTCGTCCACGGCGGGCGGACGGGCGGCGGCCCAGTCGCAGAACCGTTCGCCCTTGGCCCCTGTCCCCGCCGACAAACGCTGCCACACCTCACGCGGGGCCTGAGTGGTGAGATGGTCGATGCGCGGGCTGTTCACCTGCTGCGATCTGGGGACGGCAGCAACGTAGGAGAGCTGCGGGTCGACGATCAGCATCGTAGCCTCACTAACGGGGTATCGGCCTCGGCCCAATCCGCCTGACGGGTTGTGACATGCCACTGATGGCGTAATGGGGGTGCCGCGCTGTCGCCCGGGGTAACTCTGTGTTGCGCCGGATGACGGGCACAGCCCGTGGGTGCACCCGTCGCGCGAGTGGATCTTTGAGTGGATCCGGCCGAGAGGAACCGGGGATGGCTGAAGGATCTGCAGTGCTGCCCGGACTGCTTGCTGCGGCGGAGGCTCGGATGCCTGTCGAGTCGGCCGAGGTGGTCGCCTGCGAGCTGGCTAGGAGCCTGGACGCCCGAACCGTGTCCTTCTTGATCACCGACTTCACCGGCAACGCCGTTGTGCGTCTGAGCAACGCCGACGCCGGCGAGGACCGGGAGCACATCGGGTTGCCCGGCACCGTCTATGAGCAAGTCCTACGCGACCAGCGGGTGTTCGTGCGAGAGGGGCACCCTGGCGGGCAGGTTCAGATCGTGGCTCCGGTGACCAACCGGGGGGATGCCATCGGGCTTCTCGAGGTCTTCCTCCCTCAGGCCCCCACATCCGCAGCTGTGCAGGCGATCGTGGAATCGGCCCATGCTCTGGCCTACATCCTCATCGCCAACCGCCGCTTCACCGACTTGTACCAGTGGGGCCGACGCACCCTCCCCGCAGTCCTGGCCGCTGAGATCCAGAACACTCTCCTCCCCGACTGCCTCACCTGTGAGGCACCGCAGTTCACGGTCTCCGGCGAGCTGATCCCAGCCGAAACGGTCGCCGGCGACACCTTCGACCACTCCCTCGACCGCCACACCCTGCACGTGTCCATCACCGACGCCATGGGCCACGACGTCCGGGCCGCCCTTCTGGCCACCCTGTTTGTCGGCGCTCTGCGCATGGCTCGTCGCAGTGGCGCTGACTTGGCCGAACAAGCCCGACAAGCCCATCAGGCCCTGCTCGACCACGGCACATACGGCTCCTTGGTCACCGGCCAGCTCTTGCGCATCGATCTGCGGACGGGATGTGTCGGTCTCATCAACGCCGGCCACCCATGGCCCTGGCTCCTGCGCGAGGGACATCTCCACCGCATCACTCCCGAGATCGATCCGCCCTTCGGCGCTCCCCTGCCGCACCCACACCGCGTCCAGTCCCGCCAACTGCAACCGGGAGACCGCCTCATCCTGGTCACTGATGGCATGCTCGAACGCAACGCCATCGCCGAGGAACTTCCCGCCCTGATCGAGGGCACCCGCGACCTGCACCCTCGCGACACCGTTCACGTGCTGACGCAGGCCGTCCTGCGCGCCCAACAAGGTGTCCTGCACGACGACGCCACCGTGGTCTGCCTGGACTGGCGAGGCACCCGGGACTAACGAGGTTGTGAGCGATTGAGGTCGGGGCAAGTCGTCCTGATGGTTCGGTTGGGGGCGATCAGCAGGCGGCCGGGCTGGCGGGGACGAGTTCGGCGCTCGTTTGTCGCCTCGTGGGCCGGGCGGCGGCGCGGTCGGAGACCAAGCCGGCGAACGCACGGTGGGTCTGGGCGTAATGTTCGTGGCGGCCGACGTACCGCTGCAGGGGGCGCCACTGTTTGTGCTCAGCGTTGGCGTGCTCCACGCAGATACGGCGGGAGGACTGCCGTCGGCGTGCCTCGCGCCAGGCGTGTCTCTCGCCATCCGGGCGTGGTCCTTCGGCTTCCTCGGTGGGGCGCTGACCTGCTCGGGGAACTCGTTGGCCAGGCCCCGGTAGCCCTCGTCGACTTCGGCCTTCACACCTGGGCGGAGGCGGAACTGCTCCGCGATGCCCTCGGTGCGCATCGCGGTCTGGTCGTGCATGCGGCCGGGCCAGTCGGCTCCGGACCACAGGGTGCGGCCCTGTCCGTCGCTGATCGTGGTGGTCTTGATGGTGTTCTGCTTCTTCTTCCCGGAGATGAAGGCCGTCCGTCCCCGACGGTGGGCTTGTGGTCGGCGGACCTGGGTCTCGGTGCCGTCGATCCGTAAGGTCGCGGCCTCCGCCTCGGCGTAGGCGAACACGTCCGCCAGGGTGTGCAGCCGGATGCCAGGGGGGCACGGACAGCGAAGCGTCGCTGGGCCAGCAGGGGGCGGATCTCCCCGATCGCTCGCGTGATGGTGGAGCGCTCCATGCCGTACAGCTCGGCGAGGGCGGCGTGCGGAAGCTGAAGCCGCAGATAGACCAGCGTGACCACGACCTGGTCGGTGAAGAGCAGTTCATGCTTCGGCCCGGCTCCGGCCTGTCGCTTTCGCTTTCTGCCGCGCCGGTGGTGCAGCGCGGACTCGCAGCTTGCGGTCCAAGGACCGGCCAACTCCTCGATCAGATCGGCGAGATGGGCGCGAAGGATCCCGGTGAAGGCAGGATGGGACAAGGCCGCACGGGCCCACTTCAAGGTCACGCTCAAAGAACTCGTGCGGCCGTCCCCACGTCATGGCTTGGGCCCTGAAGTCTCGTAAATCGCAGTAGCAGAGAGAATGAGCCGAAGTCGATGAGGGGTGAGGCGTGTGTCGCTGAGGACGGAATCGGCCTGGCGGTGGGGGTACGTCGCGTGTGTGTGGGCGGTGATCTTTGCCGGATCACACTTTTACTGGGCCGTCGGCGGCGATGTGGGGTTAAGCGTGTCCGCTGGACGGCAGCTCGCCGACGCACGCCCGCTCTGGTTCGTACTGGTGGGTCTGTGGGGCGTGGGGGCTCTCTGCCTGGTCGGCGCCTTGCTGGCATGGCTGCTCGCTCAGTCACGTCCCCCTTCCAAGCCAGCGAGGCGCATCCTGAGGTATTTGGGTTGGGGGGTCAGCTGCATCCTGCTGACGAGAGGCATTGTCGTTGAGTTCTTGCTGCTGACAGACGTGACGCACCTGGATACCAGCGTGAGTGCAAGGCAACGGTTTTGGACCCTGGCGCTCTGGAACCCCTGGTTCATCGCAGGTGGGCTGGCCTTTGGAATGTCCGCGGTTGAAGCCCGCAGGCGCGATCGCTCTTCGTTGCTTCGGAGCGATCCGCGCTGACGCACGGCGTGCTCGCGCTGAAGCCGGACAACGCGCAAGGGCGACACGCGCCTATCGCTCACAACCTCGTAAGAAGCCGGGCCGAGAAGGTAGAGGAGTTCAGTGGCTTGGTCAGATCGCTTGAGCAGCCATCGGGGAGCGGGTTGCGGCGGAGATGAGAATTTCGCGGGGTACCCCCGCTGCGGTGGCGAAGGCGCGGCCCACCGGGTAGGCGTGGGCGACGGCTGGGAGATTTCCGCGGCGACCGCTGAGTACCACGTCGATGGAGCCCGTGATGCTGTGCGATTCCGTGGTTCGGTCCAACCGCCGAAGTGTTTGGCGGGCGACTGCCTCCGCGCTGTCGTACAGGGTGGTGCCAGTGGGCAGACTCTGCAGAATCTCAATTTGCTTCCAGAGTGGTTCCGTCGGCCATGACGGCAGTACAGGCACAGGTCTCCCCGGTGATCACAGAGCGTCGCAACTCCGTGATCGCCAAGACCTGAGCCTGCCTTGCTACCGGGCTACCACCACCGTGCCTATCTGCGCGGCCTCAAGGCAGCTTCGTTTGGATCCCCCCTCGGCAATGCCGAGGGATGACTACCGTGAAGGCAAGGAGAACGTGATCGCCCACGCCCGGCCGGTGTCGCAAAGGCGCGCTCGACTTCGATGTCGAGCGCAACATGCTCACCGTCAACGTCGAGCGCCGCCCGGCCGTGAAGGCCAACGACGTACAGACGGAGCTCTCCGAGCGGTCTCTTCACCAAGCTCCCGTCCGGATACACGCTGCTGTTTCGGCCGCGCCGAACTCCCCCAGGCCTCCCGACCGTTGCGGGCTGGGAACAGGCGGGACAGCTGCAGTGGCTGATGACGCGGTGGGAACGTGAAGGGGCTCCGGCGATGACATCGTCGGAGCTCTGCCTTCGCGCTGCTGTTGCCCGGTCGGGCAGGCCGTCATTGCGCCGGCGGCCGTGTGAAGCGCACTGGGAATCCTGTCGTCGGCTTCCATGCCTGGCGGGTCAGGCGTCCGCCGTGCGGCGCGGTTCGGCACCGGCCTGGTGTTCTTCGTTGATGCGCCGGGCCTCTTCGAGCTGGTCTTCGAGGATGACGATGCGGCAGGCAGCCTCGACCGGAGTGCCCTGGTCGACGAGTTCGCGAGCGCGAGCGGCGATCTTCAACTGGTAGCGGGAGTAGCGGCGGTGGCCGCCCTCCGAGCGCAGGGGCGTGATCAGGCGGGCTTCACCGAGCGCCCGCAGGAAGGCGGGTGTGGTGCCGAGCATTTCGGCGGCCCGGCCCATGGTGTAGGCGGGGTAGTCGTCGTCATCGAGACGACGCAGAGAGTTTTCTGCGGTCATTCGCACCTCTGTCGTGGGAACGCATCGGGGGCCCTGGTGCCGTACGGCACCAGGGCCCCGAGGGATTTGAACACCATCTGCCGGCCTACTGCGGTGCCGGCCTTCTGTTTCCGCTCGCTCTCCCGGGAGAGGGGGATGCGTGCGGGGATCGCGTATGCGTGACCGTGGGACCACCTTCCGTTCCGGGGCCTGCGGTACCCGGGCCGACTACGGCCTTGCCCGGGCGATCCTGATGGCGTCTGCCTCCTTCTCCTCTTCCTGATCCATCTCCTTGCACCTACGTACTGCTGGCGGCCCCTGTGAGCCGCCCAGCCCGGCAGCCAGCGAGAGGACCCCGAGAATCCGCCGGCCCCGCCGCTCTACTGCCGTGCCAATACCTGCTGGTGCGCGGCGGGTTCGTGTCTGCCGCGCCTTCCTGACTTCCTGGCTACGGGCAAGACATTAACCCCCGTGATCTCGAATATCTACTCCCGCCATGACAGATTTTCTGCACGCAGCAATGACGGTGTTCTGTCGTCCAGGCATGTCGAAAAGCTGTACCGAGACGGATGGATGCGGTGAGCAGGGGGTATACCGCCTGACACTGCAAAGCAGCGCAAACCAGTACAACCGACACACCAGGACACGGGTGTCGCCGTAGCTGCCCTCAATCGCCGCAACCCCTGGCCGACATGGGCACGTGTGCGGACATGGCAAGCGGGAAGCCGGTCGTGAGAAGCACAACACGAGAGGCGCTACTGCGATGCTCGAACCTCACCCCAAGGTCCTGCGAACACTCCTTGCACACTATGCGGAGGCTCGCTTCGCGCACGCGCACAGCAGCGATTCGCGCACGGCCAGGGACCTTGACAATGTCGCCTACACGCTGTGCGTGACGACCGCGACGGCTACCGTCGAGGATGCCATCGCCGCTGCGGACGTGCTTCTGGAAAGTGCTCGGAGCGGCCAGAGGCTCCGTGTAGCCGGGGCACGAGCGAAGATCACAGCGTAGACCCGCCACCACAGCTCGGCGCCGCGCAGTTCGAGCCTGAGGCTCGCACGAGCGGGCTGGCCAGGAGCCTGCATGCTGAATGGCGGCGCGTCTCCCCGTGGCGGGAGTCCTGGACGCCACGCAGACCGTACTCCCGACCGGTGCCAGGGCCTGTCGTGGCTGATGGACCACCGGGCCCCAGTTCGGGCACCTGGTCCGCGACCGACTCGGGGCCACGGCCGCGCCCCAGGCGCTCTGGAGCGAACCCAGATCTGCGTGGTCGGCGTCCTCACCCGCTAGGACGTGCACCCCGTACGGGAGCACCGACACACCATCGACCTGGTCCGCTACCGCTTCATCGGCACAGCGCACATCGGCCTTGAGACCGTGGCCTCCACCGCGATGCAGACGACCGTCCCGAGGACCGCCTGGCCATGCCGCACTGCCGAAGCGGCACGTGCACGCGCGGTGGGCAGGGCGACATCGGCATGGGGGTCGTTGCGACAACGGGCATGGACGATGCCATCAACGACCCCCGTCTATGTCCCGTCCGGGGCGGACATCGGTGAGACGCGCTGTCCAGTCACAGTCGGTGGCCGACGAGGCGGCCCTCCACTCCAGCTCGACCTCGCCGCTCACCTTGAGCGGCGGGGATGTCGTAGACCACGACGAGAGACTGGGTGCGCAGGTCAGCGGGCCCGGCGGTTGCCGGGCGGGTCCTGCGGGTCCTGGGGGTCGACGCCGGTGGTGGCGGATGCGTCCCTGGTTCCGCTGGGGCGCTGGGAGCGGCCCTTGGGGCCGGTGTCGTGCATGCCCTTCTCGTCACTGCGGGCCTTGCTCTGTTCCTCTCCGCGGTCGCTCGTGCTCTTCACGGGCCTGCCGTGCGGATTCCCGGCCTCTTCTTTGGAGACCGTGCGCCCGGGGCCCTTGTCGGGAGCGTGCTGATCAGGGTGGAACGAGCGGTGCGCGCTCGGGTTGTCCTGTTGGCGGGTCTCGTCGACGTCCGGAGACCAACCGTGCTGCTGGGTGCCCTTGTGCCGGCTGGGGCCCTCACCGCGCGGGGGCTGGGATGACTTCGGCTCCTTGGCCATGGCCTGGCCTGCCTTCCGTTCTTGCATGGGGTACGGACTGTGTAAGGTCCACGGATTGCGGAGCTCCCTGAGCCGATGTGGTTGCTACCAGTAGTGCTTGCGTCCGCCGACACCGTGGCCGAGGGCGCCCACAATCCACAGGACGACTCCGATGACGACGAGAATCACGCCGATGGTCCACAGGATGCTGATTCCGGCGACGAGGCCGATGACGAGCAGAATGACGCCGAGGACGATCATGGTGTCCTCCGATTTCGCTGTGATGCCTCTTCCAGATTAGGCACATCGGCGCCCCCACCGCTCTCTCGTCCCACACGGGACTGGCGATCGGCGACGCGGCCTGGTCCAGGCGCGGTACAGAAGAACGAACCGCTGGTGGTGCGCCGCTACTGACTGGCGGACGGCTCAGCTCGGGTCATCGTTCCGAGTCACACGGGCGTCGTCTGTGACAGGTATGTGGCCGCAGTGGGTACCCGGTTCCCCTGGGCGGCACGGGCCGTCCGGGAAAACCGATGCGGAGGGATAGCTGTGGACGGGATTGTGCTGCTCAAGGAAGATCACAAGACAGTGGAGAAGCTGTTCAAGCAGTTCGAGAAGGCCGGCGACGGCGCCCACGCCGAGAAGCGGAAGATCGCCGACCAGGTGATCGAAGAACTCACCACCCATACTTGGATCGAGGAGAAGATCTTCTACCCGGCCGCCCGCCAGGCGGACCCCGACACCAAGGACGACGTCCTGGAAAGCGTCGAGGAACACCACGTCGTGCTGTGGATGCTCTCCGAGCTCAAGGACCTCGACCCGGCCGATGAGCGGTTCGACGCCAAGATGACCGTCCTCATGGAGAACGTCCGCCACCACGTCGAGGAAGAGGAGAAGGAATGGTTCCCCGATGTCCACAAAGCCATGGGCCGCAACCGACTCACCGAACTCGGCGAACAGATGGAAGCGGCCAAGAAGAAGGCCCCCGGTGATCCCCTCGCGGTTCCCAGCGCCGACCAGTAGACCGCCCACGGCGGGTGCGCCTGCCACACGACGGAACCACCGCCGGCCTGCCTCCGTACCTCCCCGCTGCTGCCCCCGTCGCCGGCCTCCGGCGGGCAATCCCACCATGGACCAGCTCTAGCAGGAGGCGCGGCAGCGCGGGGAGATGAGACCGCTTGACCATGACCAGGCAGCAGCTCAAAGTGCCCTCGGCCGCTGGTCCGGGGCACCGGGGTGCCGCAGCCATCGCGCGCCCGGCCGGGCGCCACCTCAGATAGCTCCACCCGCTCCGATGGACGCTCCACATCTCCTGGGGAAGGTGGGTGAACAGGACGTCCGCGCCTTCGCGCGCATAGGCGAGCGCCACCGCAGGGCCTGCGCCTCCCGGCAGGACAATCCGAGGACCCAGCCGGTCATCGCTGAGACCCGCGCCACGCCGAACGTGGCGCGGGGTTCAAGCCCCTTGGCCCCGGCCACCGGCTGCCGTGTCCCCTGCCGTGGCCCTGTCTCTGGTGTCGGATGCCGTCGAGGCCACGCGCTCCACGGTTTGCGCGGGGCAGCATGCTGCGGTGCCTCAGCTGAATCAAGAGATCGAGAGGCGCGGCGTGCAGAGCTCCTCCCGGTCCGCGCAGCGGGTGTTCATCCACGAGGACCAACGCCTGTCCGCCCCCAGAGGCGTACCTCGATGGCGATGCGCGCCGTACCCAAGCGACCGACCGCTGTCGGCCTCGAGCTCCAGCCAGCGGGGCGGTTCCACCCGACGAACCACCGTCCGCCCTTCGTACGTCCATGGGCCCAGGCCGACGCGATACGCCAACGCCGCATCGACCTGCGGCCATCGAGCGTCCAGTGGCCATGACGCGGAGGTCCCCACGACCCCGTCGGCGTAGAGCTTAGAATGCGCCAGAACCGCCCAGACTGCGTCGAGAGGCCGCTCGATCACTTGGTGTCGAATGGGTTGAGATCGTCGAGTACCCGTCGGTATCTGCATCATGCGCAGAACGACAACAGGTGATCATCTCGATCTGCGCGGCTCCGGCGGCTCCACAGTCCCGCGAACCCTGCTGCCCTGCCGACCTGCCGCCCGCCCGGGAGGCATCGAGCCGCGGCGCACGGCCGGCCCAGCGGCCTGACATCGGAATCGTGCAGGGCAGCCGTTCGGGTTCAGTCGAGGCCACCGTGGGATGGTGGCCTGATGCCGGGTAGTCGTTGTGCATGAACACTCACGCCCTCGACACCTCTACGAAGGCCAGAAAGACCTCGGCCTTCGACACCGCGTCGACGTGGTGGCTGACGGCTCTGGACCGTATCGAACGGTCGGTAGTAGCGGATCCGGCGATCCGGGTTCTCCAGCGGGGAATCCGCTCGGTCCCGCTGGGCGAGGTACGCGATCTGCTGCGCGGCAGGCCGCTGGGCCATCCGGTGCATCCCGTTCTGGTACAGGTACCGATCGGCTGCTGGCTGTCGGCCGCAGTACTGGACATCGTGCCGGCAGGGCAGCGTGCGCCTACAACCCTCACGGCCGTCGGGTTGGCCGGTGTCGCCCCGGCAGCGGTCGCCGGCTGGGCTGACTGGGCGGACCTGCCGCCCGAGCAGGCCCGGGTCGGACTGGCCCACGCGGTCTCGAACGTGGCTGCGGTGGCCTTCTACACCGCGTCCCTGACGGCGCGGCTCCGCGGTCGCTCGACGAAGGGCAGGCTGTGGTCGTTGGGCGGACTGACGGCGGTCGCTGTGAGCGGTGCGCTGGGCGGGCACGTGGCCTATCGGCAGGCCGTCGGAGCGCATCCCTCAACCTGAGCAAAGTGCATGACGACCATGCCGAATGGGTGTGAAGGTCTAGGCGTCGCCGTGTCCGCGAAACGGCAGGGGCCAGACGCCCATCCGGCATGTTGCGCTGATAGGGCGCACCCACTCCGGCGGCCGTCACCGCTGGTAGCGCCCGGCAGCGGCGACCTTTTGCGCACAGCCGGGCTGGTCGCTTCCGGACGGCCAGGAACCCCGGGCCGAGCAGCTGGGCCCTGGATCGGGCCCGCTCCCCGCGGATCGCGCACGCGCTCTGGCTTCCACGGGTTTCGGTTCAGGAGGTGGGGGGCGTCGCGGTGTGGTCGGGATGGTATTGGGTGCGGCGGGTCGCCTTGAGGCGGGCCTCGTGCAGGTGGTCGCGTCCGGCGGCCAGCTCTTCCACGATCCCGCGTTCCATCGCGGCGAAGGGCTGGTAGTAGGTGGAGTTGTAGGCCTCGATGATCTCGAAGGTCCAGTGTCCCGGGATGACGTTGCGGCCCACGATGTCACGCTCGACCCGTGCGGCCTGCTCGTCGTGGCCCGCCTCGCGCAGGAGCCGGACGGCGTCGCCGAGCTCGAAGTCCGCCGACCCGGTCAGCTGGTGGAACCCATAGAGGTGGCCGCGGGCCCGCTCCGTGGTCTCCAACGCTTTCGAGAGCGCGCCCAGCGCGAACACCGTCTTGACGTCAACACCGTCGGGTACCTGGTGCGCCGCATCCGACTCGCGATTGTTTTCCATGGTGGTTCCCTGCCCGGAGGGTGTCTTGCCGAGCGGTCGATTGCGCCATGCGGCGTACGCACTTCCACCGGGCACAGGGCCCGAGCTAGAAGGTCGGTAATGCCTATCTGGTCGTGGGCACCGGTGTGCGATCAGCCGACCCGCCATCCCCGCGGGCGGCGTGCGCCAGCCGCCACATCCAGCACCGGCGCACGCCGCCACAACCAGAAACATGCCCTGTTTGACTATTTATGTCGGCTTTACGGGGGTAGACGGTGGGTGAATATCTCTCCCTTGGAGGCCATCATGGCGTCAACCCATCACGTGCCCATCGAAGAACACCCCGACCTGATGGAACTGCGCGCCCGACACGACCGCGCCGCCGCCACCCCACGCGCCCAGATGATCGAAGCCCTCGCGCTCATCACCGGGCTGTACCTCGCCGCGTCCCCCTGGATAGTCGGCTTCAACGGCTTCACCACCCTCGCCGTCACCAACCTCATCGCCGGCATCGCCTACATGCTGCTCCTGGGCGGCCTCGGCAGCTCCTACGAGCGCACCCACTCCATGGCCTGGGCCGCCGCCGCCATCGGCATCTGGACCTGCGTCGCCCCCTGGGTCGTCGCAGGCGACGTCGCCCACACCCGCTCCATCACCAGCAACCTCATCACGGGCGCCATCGCCACCCTCCTCGCCCTCGCCGCCGCCTCCGCCGCCCGCGACCACACCGACAACCGCCGCAGCAGCACCGGCAACTACAACGACCGCCGCACCATGTCCCAGGGGCGCGACGACCGCTGACCCTTTGAACCCCGGCGGGAACGCCGCCAGGAGGACCGCGCCCCTTCACCTCCTGGCGGCCCCGCATGCCGCCAGCAGCTCAGCACCAAGATGTCTGCCAGAGCCTCTCCCAGGAAGTCCTGACGGCAGCCCCCTGGACACCGCGGTCAGGGTGAACTCGCACGGAAGTCTGACCGTTCATTGAGGTGCAAGACATGCACCGGCACCTGCGTCATGAAGCCGCTGCACAACCTCGTCGACGAGAGGACCTTCACCGGTTGCGACCGACTTTCGGTGTTCCCTGGACGGCTGGGTAGGGTCGCGGTACTCGAGCTGAAGAGGTAGTTGCATGGCCCACGAGATTGTGATCGCGCAGCCGACCGGCAAGGGAAAGGTCGAGACGGGACAGGAGTGGCGGATCTCGTACATGACTACGACGGACCGTCTCCCGGCACTGGAGGCGTGGCTGCACGAGAAGCACCCGTATGACGTCCCCCAGTGGATCACGCTGCCCGTGACCGGAGGGTCGGAGGCGTACCTGTCCTGGGTTGTCGAGGAGACGGCACAGGACTGAGGAGCGACGGGCCGGCCGTACGACGACGTTCGCGTCCTAGGCTTGCCCGCGTACCGCGCGAGGGGGCTCAGGATGCGAACTGCCGTAGGTGAACGGCGAGTTCCTGCTGGCTGTCGGGGAGCGAGGCTGCGATAGTCGCTGCGCGCTCCTTACCCATCGTGTTGGGCTTGGCCTGTACCGCCGACGCGAACTACCGTGACACGTAGACGCCTTGGTCGACGTCACCTCCACGCAGTAGGGCCGAAGCAAGATCTCCGAGGACCACGACGCCTCCGTCCGGGAGTTCGTCTCCGAGGCGGTCGACTGCGGTGTCGGCTGTAGCGGTGAGTTCGGGACGCCACAACTGCCGCATACGGAGAGGGCCAACGAGTCCATGCGGTACGGGGTCACGAACCGGACCCACGCCTGCTCGCTGGTGTGATCCGCGAAGTCGTAGGCGAAGCGCGCTCGGTCCAACGCCCGGAGCGCCCCCGTCTCGTCGCCGGCCGCCGGAGCTTCCTCCGCGTGCCTGCCGAGGGCCCAGACGGCAGCAGTAGCGTTGCCGTGGCCTCGCACGTCGTTGGCCGCTTGAGAAAGGAACTCCAACTTCGCCTTCGGCGTCGAAGCGCCGTAGCTGGTGTAGGTCAGGGCCAGGGCTCGGAGTGGAGGGTGCCCGGCGGTCGCCGCGCACTGCGACGTGACCTCGTAGTAGGCATCGGCTTTGTCGAGCTCGCCCAGGTCCCAAGCCACCCAACCGGCCAGGGCAGCCGCTTCTCCGGCGGCGATGGTGAGAGCCCGTTCGTGCTCGCCGGCACGAGGCAGAGCCGCGGTGATCGCGTCAAGAGAGGTAGGTCATCTCTGCCACGGCCGAGTACGTGTCGCGGCGGAGCTGTTCCGTGCGGAATCTACTGCCGAGCAGGGGCACTACTTCGTCGCGAAGGTGGCCCGCGAGGGCCGAGCGCCACGACCTCGACATATACCAACGCAAGCTGCTGGCGACCGCCGCGTACTCGGCCGCCGGCCTCGCCTTGCCCACCGCCTCGTGGTGAGCAGCCGCCCCTGCCGCAGCGGCGAAGCGCCCAGCGGTCTCCCTCCGGCTGGTGGCCCAGGCCGACATCGACGACGTCCGCGACCTGACGACCTTCTACTCCGCGCGCGACCAGCAGCGCGGCGGAGCCTCCCCTCCAGGAGTTGGGGCCCGTTGTTGCGGACGTTGTTGACGGTCGTGGAGACCGGCCGGGCGTCCAGGTGGCCGTCGGCGGGCTGGGTGAGCAGCGCCCGCAGTTCGTCGGGGTCCTGGCGGTGGGGGTCGAGCCAGGAGTCGTAGTGGTCCGCCGTGAGGGCGAGCGGCATGCGGGGGTGAACGCGGCCGGCCGTGTCGGTGGCTTCGGTGGTGATGATGGTGCAGGTCGTCAGCCAGGCGGCGGGGTCGTCGTCCTGCTTGACCTCCGGGTTGCGCCAGTACTCGTACAGGCCGGCGAGCGCCATCACCTGCTGGTCCTCGGGATGGATGAAGTACGGCTGCTTGTGGGCCTTGCCCGTGTCGGGGTCCTTGCCCTGCTCCCATTCGTAGAAGCCGTTGGCCGGCAGCAGGCAGCGGTGTTTGGCGAATGCGCGGCGGTAGGCGGGATTCTCATGCACGGTCTCCACGCGCGCGTTGATCATCCGCGCGCCGATTTTCATGTCCTTCGCCCAGGACGGCACCAGGCCCCAGCGCAGCGGACGCAACTCCCGCTCCACCGCGGTGGCATCGGTCTGGTCGCGCGGCATGCGCTCGAGGACGGCCCACACGTTGTTGGTCGGGGCGACGTTCCAGTTCGGCGCCAGCGCCTCCTCGGCACGCCAGTCGGTGACCTGGAAAAGCTGGACCAGGTCCTCGGGACTGCGGGTGGAGACATAGCGGCCGCGCGTGGCACCACTGTGCCACCGGCGGCGCCGACCGCAGCGCCGTTCGCTGGCCCGTGTCGGGCCGTGCACGTCGGCGTGGCAAGGCAGTCCCGAGGCTGACTCCAGCGGTTGCTTGAGTAGCCCGCCGATGCGGTATCGGGTAGCCGTTCACAAGGCGGCCGTGGCAGAGCCCGCTCGGGCAATCGACTCGCTAGTGCCACTTCGAGGCCCACCCAGGTTTCGATCTGCGGAGAATTCGCAGGTCAACACCCTCGGATGAAGGGCCAGTCAGTGGCCGAGTCCTCCCGGTCCCGCAGTTGCGCGGATAACCGTCGGCTGCCTCATCGTGCTCTTGGCCTGCCAGTGGCAGCCCGCTTCCTGTTTCCTCTGCGCGTCCGTCCGCGCAGCCAATCCCCTCCAGAGTCCTCCTGTGATCACACCCGCTCAGGGCTGCCCCCCTCAACAGCTCTGCCAGCTCCTGCAGGGTGTCGGCTCACCGAAGACCGGTGCCTATGTTCTGAATATGCCGTCTGCAAAAGGCACGGCGCGCTCCGGCACCAGCGCGCTGGCGGTCGTCGATCGGGGTGTCCGGGGAAGCTCATGCCAAGCGGCGGGGGGAACGGCATGCGGGATGCTCAGTACGTTGGCAGGACGTCACCTTCGGGCGGGGCTTTCAGCTCATCAGGGACGTTCTCACCGCAGAGAGCCGTATGGCCGACCGCGCGGCGCGCTCCCCCGCGGACGACACCAGGCAGGTGTCCGCCATCATCTTCCTCCGCATCCGAGGAGCCCTGAGGTGTTCTCGCGTCCACTCTCCGTGTGCCGCGAAGGCGGCGCAGGCCGGCTCTGCAGCCGTTGCACCGCCCGGAGCGTGGCATGAACGCTTCCGCAGTCACCAGCGTCATCACGGGCGGCCTGCTCGGGGCAGTGGCCGACGCACCCTGGTGGGGCAGCTGTGCCGTCGTTCTCATCGTCTTTGGGATCGGCTCACAGAGACATCCGCAGTGGATCAACCACCCGATGCGGGGACGACATGAAGGCGCAGGAGCTGCCGCAATCCACCCTGGGCGGGCGGAGATCCGGTTCGAACAGACGTACCGTAGGGGCGTGGCAACGTACGAATTTCCCCCGATGCTGATCGACGCCCAGAACGAGCTTGATCAGGTCCGCGCCGACCTCCGAGCTCTCTTCGCAAAGGTGCCGTGGTCGGTGGAGCCGATGGACGCGTGGGAGACGCACGAGAACGCGTGGCGGCCGGCGTCCCGTCCCGCCTCGCCCGGCTGGGACCCGGAGGACGCCGCGGAGATCGCCCGGCTGCGGGCGAGGGAACTCGAACTCGCTGAGGTTCTCGTGTGCCACCCGGCCGAGTTCGCTCCCGGCGATGTACAGGCCGCCCGCGATGCGCTCAAGCACCACCGCGAGCAGGAGTCGGCCAGCGCGGCAAGCTGACCAGGCGGCCGAGCAGCTGCGCAGAATCCTCTTGAGCAGGAGTTCAGACGGCACTTCACCGCGCAGCGGGGGGCTCCGTCCTGGACGACGGACTTGTTTGGGCCGGGCGTCGTGCCGTCGGACACTCCGGGCTGCGGCATCCCGACGGAACGTCGTCCTAGGCGCCCCGCTGCCGCCGGGCCCGACTTCTTTGCCGCCGCGGTCTTCTTCGCGGTCTTCCTGACGGGCGTCTTCTTCGCCGGCTTCCTGGCCGCTGGCTTTTTCGGCATCTCGTGGACCTCGGCATCACCCACGTCCTCGCCGCGCGCTGCCTGGGCCTTGCGGACGCTCTCCTGCAGGGCGGCCATCAGGTCGACGACCTTGCCGCCCGGTTCCTCGGCCTCAGTGCTCGGCTTGGGTGGCTGTCGGCCCTCGGCCTTCGCCTCGAGCACCGCTTCCAGGGCCTTCCGGTACTCGTCCTGGTAGCCGGAGATGTCGTCCGTCGTCATCGAGTCGATCAGCTGAAGGACTTCGTCGATCTCGGAGTCGTCGACCTTGGCCTCCTTCGGTGCGAGCTCGGAGGGGTCACGCACCTCGTCGTCCCACTTGAGCACGTGCGCGACCAGCGCCCCGTCCCGCACCCGCAGCAGCACCAGGCGCTCACGCCCATGCCACGCCAGCTTCGCGACGGCCACCTTCGTGTTGCGGGCCAGCGCCCGGGCGATCAGGGCGTACGGCTTCGCTGCGACTTGGCCGTCGTACTGCAGGAAGTAGCTGTCGCCGCTGAGCCGCACCGGGTCGATCGACGCGGCCGGCACGAACGCGACGATCTCTATCGCTTTCGCGGTCGGCAGCGGCATCTGTTCCAGCTCTTCGTCCGTGACGGCGACCAGCGTGTCCTTGGAGACCTCGTACCCCTTGCCGATCTCGGCCGCGGACACTTCGCGGTCCTCCGCCTCGCAGTACTTGCGCACCCGCACCCGGCCCAGGTCCTCAGTATGGACCTGATGGAAACGGACCGAACGGTCCTCGGTGGCGCTCATCAGCTTCACCGGAATGGTTATCTAGAGGTATCTAGAGGTGGTTTCTCGGCGTAGGGCATGTGAGGTCAGGGCTCATTCGGCTGTGTGGCTGACGGGTATCTGATAGGTCACTGGCAGGTCTGGCACGTTAGACCTTTCGTGATCTTTCATGCCGAGCGAGCGACGGTGGCTGGCCCTTCGGGAGTGGCATGGGTGGTGGTGGACGAGCAGTTCCGCCTGCATCCGGAGTCGACTGCGTACCTGGATGCTGTACGCGGTATGGGTCGGTCGGTGAACACCGAACGGAACTACGCGTACGGTCTGGCTCTCTACCTGACCTGGTGTGATGAACGAGCGTTCTCGTGGTCGGACCCAGGTTTCGAGAATCTGCTGAGGCTCCGGAACTGGCTCGTCAGCACGCCGCTGCCGGTGCGGGGCCGAAGAGTTCAGCCCGTCATCCGGTATCGCAAGGACGGCTAGGCGAACGCCGTGCTGGGGACGATGACGCAGTTCCTTCGGTTCGGGGTTGGCCCAGGCTGGGTGTCGGAGCGTGTCGCCGCGTCGCTGTCTCAGCCCAAGTACATGCGGTTCCTGCCGGCCGGAGTCGGCGGTTGAGGGTCGGGGCCTTCGCGTGGTTCAGGAAAGGATGCTGAGGTTCGCCACGACCGACCCCGGGATCGAGTGCGGTTACTCCAGAGCAGGTCGAGTTGATGATCCGGCTGGCCACCGTGCGTAGCCTCATCCGCCGAGCCTGGACCACCCACCGCTGGGAGGGACGCCCCCGGCGCCGACCCTGAACGACCACGTACCTTCCCCCGAGGTGTGGATCGAGCTGCTGGATGGCCTCAGCGTAGTCCGCTCCGCTTGATCTCCTTCAAACCGCGCCCGGGGCGGCTTGCTTCTCCTGCTTGTCTGCAAGGAAGTCGGTGATCCGGTGGTTCGTCTGGGTGGGCATGGCGGTGGGCATAGCAAAGTGGGTGAGTTCGGCGAGGATCTCGATCCGGGCGTCCGGTACGGCTTTGCGGGCGCAGGCTGCGACTTTCGCGGCGTCGTGGGCGTCGCTGCGGCCGGCGAGTAGGACCAGCAGCGGAACGCTCAGTGCCGTCGGGTCCGGGCGACGGCCGACGACCAGTTTCCGGTTCGCGAAGCCCGAGACCGCCAAGGCATAGAGCCGCTTCCAGCCCAGGTCGGTGTCGGTCCCTGCGGTCTCGCGGTCCAGGTAGACGCGTGCGCGGGCTTGCGTCGGGCGGAGCAGTATCGGCAGCGAGCGCAGCAGGAAACCCGGGCGGAAGTTGGCGAAACACTGGGTCGGGTCGAGCAGTACCAGCCGATCGACCCGCCACGCGGCGTGCAGGGCATAGGTCAGGGCGATCCAACCGCCGTAGGAGTGGCCCAGCAGGTGCATGCGGGACACGGTGAGGCCGTCGAGCAGCGCGTCCAACCAGGCCATCAGGTCGGTGGTGGTGCGCAGCGGGCGTCCACCGGGGATGCTGTGTCCGGCATCGCCCAGGATGTCGACGGCCAGCACCCGGTGGTGCGTGCCAAGAGCTGGGGCATTGGCGAACCAGACCGCGCCGGTGGAACCGCCACCGTGTAGAAGGAGGACTGGAGTGGCGTCAGCGGGGCCGTAGGCGTGGACACGGGTGGTCCCATACGGGGTGGGAACGTCGATCTCGGCGGTACCGGTGGGCCAGCGGGCGAGCAGTGCGTCGTAAGCGGCGAAGAACTCTTGGGATGAGGACACAGTGAACCCCCGGAGAATCGTCTCGTTGACCAAGTATCTCGCTTAGCGAGATACTAGCCCGGTGAGTGATGACATCAACCCCGCGATGCGGCTGGTCCATCTACTGCGCGCAGTGACCGTGGAACTCGATCTGCGCGGCGCCGAGTTCGCCGCGAAAAACGGCCTGCACCCGACCGATCTGCGGGCCCTCATCCACCTGCTTGACGCCGACCGGGCGTGCACCGATGTCACCCCGGGACGACTCGGTGCGGCGCTGCGGCTCAACTCGGCCGGCACCACTGCCCTGCTCGACCGGCTGGAGCGCCTGGGGCTCGTCCGCCGCAGGCGCGATGAAAACGACCGACGGCGCGTCGTACTGACGGTGGAGCAGAAAGCCGTGGAGCTGGGTCGGTCCTTCTTCGGCCCGCTCATCGCCAACCTGGTCGAGGCGACCGAGGACTTCACCCCGGGCGAACTGGACATCGTTCACCGCTACCTGACCGCCGCCCTTCGAGCAGCCGCTCCCGGCTACGACGCGTCGACGCCCGCAGCCACCGCCGCGATGCCGCCAACACCACAGCCGTTCCCACAGCGGTTCGGTCAGCCATGATGGCAGCGCAGGCACATGATCTGGCAGTGGCGTGAGATGCCGCGGGAGTTCGGTGCCTGGTCGACCGTTTCGAACCGCTTCCGGCAGTGGCAACCGCTGCGAGGCTACCGTCCTCGTTGCCGCCATCAACGAGTGGTTGTGACGAACTGGTCCGACGACAGCTCGAACACCCGGACTCGCCGACCGCCGGTGGGATTGACGGTCTCACGGACCGGATGCATCCCCAGTTTGGTCATGATCCGTTCGGAGGCGTCGTTGCCCACTTGAGTGATGCTGACGATCCGCTCCAGCCCTCGCTCTTCGAACCCGAACCGTACAGCGGCCGCAGCGGCCTCGGTGGCCAAGCCCTGCCCCCAATGGGAACGTCCTAGCCGCCAGCCGACCTCAACCGCCGGCAGTACCTCCGGCAAGAAGTGGGGCACCGAAAGGCCGGTAAACCCGGCCAGCTCGCCAGTGGACCGGATCTCCACGGCGAACAGGCCGAAGCCCTGTGACTCCCACTCGCTCTCCCATGCCTCGATCCGGCTGCGAGTCTGTTGTTCGTCACGGACACTGCCGTCACGGATCCACCGCATGACCTCAGGGTCGGCATTGATGGCAGCCATGGGCGCAACGTCTTCCTCGCGCCAGCGACGCAGGATCAAACGGGGAGTTTCAAGCGTGGCCATCGAATCATTCTGGATCACAAATGGACTCTCCGTCATCCTCACCAGGCACTTTCGATGCCCGCCCTAGGGGATGGCCACCGGCTCCGCGCAAAGGTCGATGGTGAACGCCACCCGGTCGAGTCCGGGACCGTCGTAGTCCGGCTTCACGGCTGAGGCCATGAAGCCGAGTCGGGTGTGAAATGCCCGTGACGCAGTGTTCTCCGGGCTGGTGATGCAGTGCACGTAACGGCGCCCGTGTGACCGAGCGAGCGCGAAGAAGGCCCGGTAAAGAGCACGCCCGACACCCTGCCCGTGCAGCGGCGGGTCTACGCCGACGAAGTGCACATAGGCGGTTTCGGGCTCTGTCTGCGACAGGAAGCCGACCAGGAAGGCGGCAACTTCTCCACTGCCGCGTTCGACCAGAAAACTGGTGGTGGTGAAGTGCTGGAAATACAGCCGGGGCAGAAGCAGCGCACGTTCCGTCGCCCCGGCCTCCCCCTTCAAGCCACCCCACCACGTGTCCAGTACGGCGAGCACGCGGAGATGGTCTTCGTCGGCAAGGTGTCGGACCCTCAGGCCAGCGGGAAGATCGTCGATCATCTGTGCAGTCTGTCAGCCGCGCGAGGCGGATCGCGAACTTGGCCGCTGCTGGCCGCGACGACTCAAAGGTGCGCACGACAAGCCGACAGCGGCCACGTTCAGTTACCTCAGTAACTGGCCGTACTTAGAGGTCGCACAGATAGGCGGTCGACAGACGGGGACAGACACGGTTCCGTGATCATGGAGTTGCGACGCCCTGTGAGCCGACCTCTGTCTTGTGACAGCGAATCTCGTTCGATTGCCACTGAACTTTGACCACCGGTACTCATCAGCCCCCTTGGAATCGATCATCTAGGCTGACGCGGTGACTGATGAGCAGGAGCGGGTGCAGCCGTCGGGAGTGTGGGCCACAGCGGTCGGGGTGGCCAGGGTGCGGGCGCTGGAGACCGAGCGGGAGAACGCGTTGTTCCGCGACCCACTGGCACAGGCCTTCGCCACCGCCGGTGGCCTATGGCCCTCCTCGCCGCCGCTGCCCGATGACGAGGCCGCGCGCCGCCGCCGGCTGGCGGTGTCGTTCTCCATTGTCATCAGGACGAAGTTCCTCGACGACCTGTTGCAGCAGGCCTCCGCGTCCGGGGTCCGGCAGGTCGTGCTGCTCGGCGCTGGCATGGACAGCCGGGCCTTCCGGATGGAGTGGCCCGAGGGCACCCGGCTGTTCGAGGTCGACACCGCCGCACCACTGGACTTCAAGGCTTCGGTGTTACGCCAGGAGCGGGCCGTCGCATGCTGCGAGCGGATCACCGTCGCGGTGGATCTGCATGAGGACTGGCCAGGCGAGCTGGCCGCCGCAGGGCACGACCCGGCCGTGCCGACCGCGTGGATCGCCGAAGGACTGCTGATCTATCTGCCCGAGGACGCGGTGGAGCTGCTGCTGGCCCGGATCAGCGCGCAGTCGGCGGCAGGAAGTTGGATGGGGCTGACATTGGGCTCGCGCGGCGTGATCGAGCGTTTTGGCGGGGACGCCGAGCCGGGATCGCCGGCGTCCATGTGGGTCTCGGAGATGCCCGACGACCCGGTGGGCTGGCTGGCCGGGCACGGCTGGGAGGCTGACAGCCACACCCTGCGCGAGCGCGCTGCCGCCTACGGCCGCCCGATCAGCACCCCGCCGCAGCGTGAGGAGCGGCCCGGCGGACTGATCTCGGCGGTCCGCTGGTAAACGCCTCCAGGCGGTCAAACTTCAGTGGCAATCGGTCAAGGTCACTGTCACAGGACACAGTCCAGCCCCACCGAGAGGGGCGAATCCCACAGATTGATCACGACTCGATATGGGCCCTAGGATCCCGCAGCCGATACTCGAGTTGACGACCTACGTTGACGAGACTGACCTTACGTCCTTTCAGCTCATGTCCCCGTCTGGTGTCTCAGGCTCGTGGCATTTCTTCCGGGTCGGTTTCGGCAGTCGACCAGCTGCTTCTGCCCACGCACGCTGGGCTGGTGCCCGCTCCATGCGGCTTGCGATGTCCGTCTTGAACGTGGCGTCCAAGGTCTCCGGGAGCTTGCTGAAGGTGGCGGGGAGCACGTCGAGCAGGCTCAAGAACTGTTCGCCGCTCGGGGCCGTCAGCAGCAGTTCGCATCTCCAGTGCGGCGACACCTCGGGGCGATGGCTGAGGTGATGGACGAGTGCGGGGAACAAGTAGTGCGTCGCTCCGGGAACGAGGTGGTCCCGAAGCCAGTCGACCGGAAGCCGCTGGCTGAAGCCGTATGCACCGGCCTCCCTCTCCAGGTCGAGGAGCTGTTCGGTGTCGACTGCCCGGATCGTGCGGGGAAGGGTTGGGGCCATGCGGTGATGATGCCAAGAAGCCGCCGCGGGGCCGAGAGGTCAGCGGAGCCGGGCTATAGCCAAGGTGCCAACGCTGGCTCCCCGCGTTGAGGGATCTCCCCTTCCGCCACTCGGAAGAGTGAACGCTCCGAGCTGCAAGTCTTGCAGGGTCTCGCGGTTGGTGTCGGAGACCGCCCTCGTGACCTGCTGTTCTTCCGTCGCCTCATGGCGTGTCGGACATGGGAGCCTCAGCTTTGTGTCGCTTCCTCGGCGGTCTGTCTTGATCGGAGCAGACCGCCGGGCTTGTGACCTGGGCTGTCGCGCACCTTCCGAGTCAGCAGCCCGCAGGTCTCCCACCTGTGCGGGTGCCAGGTGGTTTGGGGACGAGCGCAGTGTCGGGGCGGAAGTGCGGGCAGGCGTCGACGCCGTCGGCGAGGGCCTGGACGCGGGCTGCCGGAGCGGAACTCGCGTGGACAAGCCTCCGGGTGTGTGACCCGCTCGATCGCGCCGTGCGGTCAATGAGCTTTCCCAGACCCCCGTCGGACGGGTGGATCAGCGCAGTCCGGCGAAGAGATCGTTCTCGGGTATGGCCGCGCCGGTGGCGTCCTGGACACGTACGAAGGTCTCCATGCCCATCAACTCGCCGAACCTCTCCTTGCCCATCTTGAGGAAGAAGATGTTCTCGCCCTGACTGGCGTGCGCGGCCAACGCGTCGAACTTCTGACCGCTGAACGCGGTGGCGTCCACCCACGTGGTGATCTCATCGTCGGGGAGGCCGATCTTGGCCATCGCGGCGGCCTCGGCGGGATCCGGCTCCGGCATGTCCTCATGAAACTCGCGCATGATCTCGCCGAACCGCTGCATCATCGAGCGGGGCATCGTGGTCCAGTACACCTTTGGTGTCAGCGCGGTCATCTCCAGTGCCGCCATCGTGATGCGGTGGGCCTGGATGTGGTCGGGGTGGCCGTAGAAGCCGTTCTCGTCGTAGGTGACGACCACATCAGGTCGGTAGTGCCGCATGAGTTCCGCGAGTCGGGCCGCGCCTTCCTGCACGGGGGTCTGCCAGAAGGATCCGGGGGCGTCGTTGCTCGGCCAGCCCGTCATCCCGGAGTCGGCATAGTCCAGCATCTCCAGATCGCTGACCTTCAGGACGTCACAGCTCGCCTCAAGTTCTTGACGGCGCATCAAGGCGACCGCCGCCGTATCGTGCCCGGGATCGCCCGGCTTGACACCTCCCGGTCCGTCACCGCAACCGCCGTCGGTACACGTCACGAGAACCGTGCGGATGCCTTCCGCCGCGTACCGCGCGAGGACCCCTCCGGTTCCGGTGGCCTCGTCGTCGGGGTGGGCGTGTACTGCCATGAGCGTCAAGGGCCGGTCAGTCATGAAACAGTCCTCCTGCAGAAATACGTCGTGGTCCGAGTGCGCGGCGGGCGTACCGCGACCCTGGGGCCCGGATCCTGGTGGGGCGGACGACCTTGTGGTCTCCGTGTTCCCCGCCCGTGCGGCGCCGGTCCCTCGGTCGATGCAACCGCGCCGGACGGACCGGCTGTTCCCGGCGCGGCCGCTTGGCCTTCCAGGCGTCGGCGTTTCAACGCGAACGAGGTACAGGCGCGACCTGCATGTCTCAGCGCCACATCGGATCCGACTTCCATCCGGCACCAGTCGTGAGATTCCGACACGTAATTTGAGACCCTACAAGTCTGCTTTATGGCTGGGCCATGTCGACGAAGCGGGAGTAGTGGCCCAAGGCGACCGTGACGGTCGCGGTGGGCCCGTGACGGTGCTTGGCGACGATGAAGTCGGCCTCGCCGGCCCTGGGCGAGTCTTTCTCGTACGCGTCCTCGCGGTGCAGGAGGATCACGACGTCGGCGTTGTCCTCGAGGGCTCCGGAGTCCCGCAGATCGTTGATCATCGGCTTCCTGTCGACGCGCTGCTCGGGACTGCGGTTGAGGGTGGAGATCACGACGATCGGGAGGCGGAGCTCCTTAGCGAGGAGTTTCAGGCAGCGGGCGATCTCGGAGATCTCCTCATAGCGGGGGCCGAGCGGCCTGGTGCCGTAGTGAGCAGGTGCACGGCATCGACGACGATGAGCCGCACGCCTGCCCGGGCCTGCAGGTAGCGGCAGTGGGCGCGCAGGTCGTGGACGTTGGAGTAGGAGCCGTCCTGGATGTAGACCGGGGCGGCGCAGACGTCCGGCATTCGCCGGGCAAGGCGGGTCCAGTCCTCGTCGGTCATGGTGCCGGAGCGCATGTGGTGCAGCGCGACGCGGGCTTCGGCGGACAGGATCCGCATGCCGATCTCGTTGCGGTCGGCTTCGAGAGAGAACACGGCGCTGGGCACGATGACCCCGCGCTGAGCAGCAGCTCCTCCACCTCATACAGCCACACCGCATGGGCGGTGATCTCCGCCGGGAACCTGAACCCCTTCTACGACACCGCCGCCCCGGTCCCCACAGCCAGCCCTCCCCGGTGATCAACAAACCCGGCGATCATCCCAGCCCCAAGGCCACCAGCTCAAGTTGACAATGCCCGACCATTGGTACGCTCCTCGGTCTGAAGCGGCGCTGCGCGTAACGTCAGTCGGTGCAGGTAGCGGTGGCGGGCGTCGGACGGCCGGGGACCCCATGCCAGCAGCATCCCGGTGGACAGTGCTGTCACGTGGCCGACGGGAGTGACCCCCAGCGCGGTCAGGCCGCTCGTGATGTGCGGTGCGCGCACCGCGAGCGCGGCGAGCGCGGTCCATCGGTGCCACCGCCTGGCCCCCGCTACCGCCACAGCGGCCAGGGCCGAGACGATCACGTAGGACGGGCCGACGTCCAGCGTCGTACGCAGCGCCGGGTCTGCTTGGCCCGCCGCGATCCGTGCTGCCAGCAGCCCTTCGCTCACCAGTGTGCCGAGGACTTGGCCGGCCGCGATCAGCGCGACCGCCCGCATGTTGCCGAACCGGATGACGAGAAACGCCAGTATGGCCCCGGCGAGGGCGATGCTGCGCAGACAGGCCCAGGGATCGGCGCCGAACAGGAAGGCGGAGGTGATGAGCGCCTCCACAGGATGATCACCCATATTGGCCAGGTTGGTCGATGCCCAGGCGTTCACCGCGTGATCACCGCCGTACGTCAGGGACGACGCGGCGGCGAGCAGGGCGAAGCGCCAGGGCACAGGGGAAAGCCATCGGCGGGCGGGCGTCCGGGAGAGATCCATGTGGCCGACCCTGGCAGAGGGTGCCCGCCCCGCGGATCTGACCACGGAATGACCGGCTGATCTCTATCCCTGGACAGAGGCGGATGATCGCCCTCCCGGCTAGGGTCGGATGCATGCGAGGCATGATGGTGAGGCATGACGTGGCGTCCCATGCCGGGAAGCTGACGCCGACTCAGCTGATCGCGCTGGATGTGCTTTTCGCCGTGGTCCTGATGGCGTCGAACGTCGTGTGGTGGACGCTTGGCACGCACCGCACGGGCTGGCCGGCATGGCAGACCGTGCTGACGTGCTCGTTGGGCGCGGCCGTCGCCGTCCGGCGGCTGCTGCCACTGCCTGCACTGGCGGTGGCGTCGGTGGTGATGGCCACCGACGGCGCGCTCAGCCTGACGGGGGTGCTGGCGACTGCCTTGCTGGTGTACGGGGTGGCGGTCGCCCGACCCACGCGTGTCGCGGCGTACGCGTGCGTGGTGGCAGGCGCCGCACAACTCGCCTTGATGATCCCTATGCAGGGCATAACAGGGCACGACTACTGGGGGTGGCCGGGGATGAGCCAAAGCCTCATTGTCGAGGCCGCCGCCTGGGCGATCGGATGGTCCACCAGACGGGGCCGCGCCTACACCCGAGGCCTGGTCGAGCAGGCCGAAGAGCGGGCACAACTCCTCCTCGTCGAGGAACGCATGCGTATCGCCCGGGAGTTGCATGATGTCGTCGCGCACAGCCTGAGCATCGTCGCGGTCCAGGCGGGCGTCGGCCACCACGTGATCGGCAGCCGACCTGACGAGGCCGCGAAGTCCCTCTCCGCAATCGAGACGACGAGCAGGGATGCCCTGGGAGAGCTGCGTTCGCTGCTGGGTGTCCTGCGCGATGACGACGGTGCCGAATGGCTGCCCGGCGGCCTGGACGGCCTCAACGCGCTCCTCGAGCAGATCCGACGGGCCGGTGTACAGGTCGAGTTGACGATCAGCGGTCACCCGCACGCCGTGCCCCGAGGTCTGGACCGCGCCGCCTACCGCATCGTGCAGGAAGCCCTGACCAACGTCGTCAAGCATGCCCGCACCAGCCACGCCCGGGCGACGGTCGCCTACGCGCCGGGCGAGGTCGCGCTCACGGTCGTCGATACCGGAGCCGGCCGCACGTCCACCCCGATCACCGAGGGCCACGGCCTGACCGGCATGAAGGAACGCGCCGCCCTTTACGGCGGCGAGGTTCACGCGGGCCCGCTCTCGCCGCACGGCTTTCGCGTCGCCGCCCGGCTGCCGTACGCCGCGGACGAGCGAACAGCCCAGTTCCCCGTGGGCGCCGATCTGGAGGGCGCATGACGGTGCGGGTCGTCGTGGTGGACGACGAGACGCTGGTGCGTGCCGGGTTCCGGGTGCTGCTCGAGTCGGAAAACGATCTCCAGGTCGTCGGCGAGGCGGCCGACGGGACCGAGGCGGTCAGGGTGATCCGCGAACTGCGCCCCGACGTAGCCCTGATGGACATCCGGATGCCCGGGATCAATGGCATCGAGGCCATCCGCACGCTGTTCGGCGGCCCGTCTCCGGTGCCCGTCCACGTCCTGGTGCTCACCACCTTCGACCTGGACGAGTACGTCTTCGAGGCGCTCCGCGCAGGCGCCGCGGGCTTCCTCCTCAAGGACACTCCACCCGCACGCCTGATCGACGCCGTGCGGGTGATCGCCACCGGGGAGTCGTTGCTGTCACCCGGCGTCACTCGCAGGCTCATCGAGACCTACGTCCGCCGCCCCGGCTACACAGGCCCGGTCACCCATGCCCTGGACGGGGTGACCGGCCGCGAGCGTGACGTGCTGGGTCTGATCGCACGTGGCCTGTCCAACAACGAAATCGCAGCCGAGCTGTATCTGACCGTTGGCACGGTCAAGACCCACGTCAGCCGTCTGCTGACAAAGCTGGGGGCCAGGGACCGGGCCCAACTCGTCATCGCCGCCTACGAAAGCGGACTGGCCAGTACTTGGCGTGCACGCGGGACGTGAGGGAAGCCCATATTGCCCGTCTCATCCGGCAGAGCCTGTCGCGTTCCAAGGGGAGCTGATATCGGTGATTGCTCCCGCCGCCTTATGCCGGAACCCGACACATCAGAGGCACAAGCATCCACCTGTGGCGCGTGAAGCGACACAAAGCAGATGAAAACGACCTACCTTCTCGCATGTCGCGAAAACCGTCGGGCGTGCCCCACTTCACACGATGCATGATGCCAACGACGGAACAACCAGGGGTGGTTGACCGTTCATCATTATGTGGCTGCGGAGGGGACAGTGTCCCCGGGCCTCACCTTTAGCCCATGGGGACGATCGTCCGGCTGAAGCCCCATGGAGCCTTTCGCCGAGAGGCGACCGCCCTCCGCACACCACCACCCACGGCCCCGGCTGGTCTCCCCCGTCCAGCCGGGGCTTTCACGCTCTGATCACCGGCACGGGCCGTCAGGGCGCACCTACGAATCCACGAGGTACGCCTTCTCACCGATCATCAGCGGTGCGCCGGCAGGCCCCTTGATGTACGGGCCTCGCCAGATCACCCGGTGTTCCTGGTGGCTGGGATACCACTGCCGAACCTTGTGTATCCGCACCGGCCGCCGGTGGTGGTACACCCGCTTCGTCTCCCCATCCAGATCCGACGGGCGGGGCGAGGGCGCAGCAAGCCGGATAACCCGTACGTCGGAGTCCCGCGGCACAGAGCCGTCATCACCGCCGGCGGCGGTGCGCACGGATGCGGCCGGGGACGGGTCGACGGCCGTGACGCCCTGGGCGATGAGCCGCCAGAAGGCGAACATGTAGCGGCCCACGAAGTCGTCGTACGGGTCGTCCACGCGGCCGCCGCCCCACTCCCCGGTCTCGGGGACCGGCTCGGAGCGCCACTGGGAGGCCTGGTTGAGGGCCTTCTGGAACTGGCGGTGGCGCTCGGACAGATCCGCGAGCATCTCGGTACTCTCCTCCGCCAGGCACGCATCGCCCCGCATCCCGTACATGCCGTCCGGCATCAGCAGAGGAAGCGGACTTCCGGACGCGCGCGCCTGGGAGACCGCTTGTCGCCATCATCCGGCCGCGCTCCTGCAAATTCAGCTCGTCGTAAAGATCGTGTATGTGCATTGCGTGCTGCAGCAGGTCTTCGAGGCTCAGCAGGCCCCGGCCGGGCGTCGTCCGGCCGGGGCCTGCTTGGGTGTCAGCGGATTCAGGGCTGACGCGCTGCCTCGTGCAGTCGGTCACGTGCGGCCCTCAGCAAGCCCTGCGACCATTCCGCACGGGTGACTCCCTCGGGCAGTCTGGTCAACTCGGCGTGGCTGGCGCCCAGCGCGCGGGCGATCGCCTCCACTGCGAGACCCTGCATAAGATCGTCGTTGTACTCACCGCGGCCTTCCTCGGCGAGCTTCAGCAGGGCGCGGAGGAGTTCGGCGTCGAACCCGTCGTGCAGGATCCACCCAGCCCCCGAGACTGCGGCCATGAACACGTCGTCATCCAGGTCCCACTCGGGGGATCCCAGCAACTCGAGGATCTGCTTCGTGTACTTCGCTCCGACTCTCCAGTGCGCCGTGAGCACCTGCACGGCAAGCGCCGAGACCGCGGGATCCTGGGGGTAGATCAGATACGTGGCGATCAGCGGCTCGTAGGCCGGGCCGCCCGCACGGGCCACCGCGTACAGCCGCTGGTAGAGCTCCCTGCCGGCCTGGCACTCGGTGACGGCTTGGGCGATCTGCTTCACCTCCTGCGGCGGGATGGTGCCGTCCTTCGCCCGTGCGATCAGCTGCCGCACATATGCATCATGCGCCACGGTCATGCTCCACTCACTTGATTCTGGGGACGAACTGCTCGGAGAAGTCCAGCATTCTGCTGGCCCGCCCCAGGTCGGCGACGAGAAGGTCTCGCATGGCGCCACTCGTCCCAGGATGGGCCAGCTTCCTGTTGATGGCTGCGATTTGACGCGGTGGTCGAAACCCCTGACGTCGACCCGGAACAGGCCCGTGCCTACCGGGATGCGGGGTATCGCGTCGAGGCGGTGGTGGTGGCCGAGTACCTGTGGCCGGCCCTCCATCCCCTCGAACCCCTCGAACCGAGCCTGTCCGCCGGTCCCGCAGCGGCCCGCTGACTTCCCAACGAGGCGCCCCGCAACCGGACCGCTTCTGCAGGCAGGTCCCCGCTCGGCTCCGCAGTCCGACTTCCAGGCGAGTTAGCTCGAAGCGTGCCCGAGATGGTGTGCGTCATGCCAGTTCAAGACTTGCGCTATCCGGCGATGCGTCTCTTCGGCCACCACGCGAGCTTCCGCCACGGCATCACCGTGTTCACGCACCAGGCGTTCGTAAACCGGCAGGTGATCATTTTCGGCCGGGTCGGATGTCACAGGGCTCGTCCTCCTTGGTGTCGTACTTCTGTGCCGCCTGAACGGACCCCGAAATCCATGGTGACTTCAAGGGCAGCAATGAGGTCATTCGCGGCTGAGCCGCACAGCTATCCCATGGCCGACGAGCACATAAAGCAGGGCGGGCAGGCCGTAGTTGAGGAGAACCCGAAGGGCCTCTGCGTCCATGGTGAAAATGTCCTGTGACCACCAGGCCAACAAGTCGGCCGTTCCGTGCACGAACTCGACGAAGACGTTGCCCTCATTGGCTCCGAGCAAGTGGAGCAGGATCCACAGGCACAGGAAGCCGGCAGCAATGTCGGCGACCGTCTGGATGGCCAGGGCCGTCCGTCGGGCAGCGCCCTGGTTCCGCTGGTAGCGGCGTGGTTCGCCCGGGGTTTGGCCGTAGGAGCCGTATCCGGGCATCGGGTCGGGATTGCTCACTGGGATCCAATCTGACGCATCATCTTGCGAACCGGGGCGCGGAAACCGCCTCCCGGGTCGCCTCTCACGAGAGTCTCCTGACGGTCCCGCCTGCAAATCGTCGCGGGCCCGTATAGGTCTGCGCCATGCAGCCGTCGCCGCGTTACACGCCGCCCGGGATATTCCACATTTGGGCACACATTCTGCAACTTTCCCAAATATGCGGGCGAGTGATTCCTTTTGCCGACCGCCAAGGGCCGACCAGTATTTACCTCTAGGACTGCCCGGCGTGATCACGGGGCGACTGCGGACACTCAGACGCGGACGACGCACACATGGAATTCCCGAGTATCCCCGCAGGAGCATCACATGGGCTGCACATAGCCTTTCGAAAGCGTCGTTAGTGTTATTGGCCGCTCGATTCCGTGTGCGAAAGTGACCGGGACGCAGCCCAGCGGGTCGACGTGCGCCCCGGCTGCGGTACCTACGCTCCGGAGCCAGGCATGCCGGCATGGACGCCTGCGAGAGGACGACCGTCCTGGCCGCAGGTGCCACCCGACGGGTCACGGAAATGTCGGCGACTGGTATCGCAGTGCAGACGGCCGAGTTCGTCGACGCCGCTCGACTGGAAGGTCAGGCCGTTGCTCTGAGTCACACCCTGACCCTTCTCGCACAGCCGTATGCGCGGCATCCCGGCTACCGGCAGGAGTGGCGTCCACGATGACGAGGGGCCACGGACAGCGGGCCGGGCGGAGACTGTCTCGGCCACGCCGTCGTCGGCAACGGCAGCCCAGGTGCCCATGCCACTGAGATACCCGGGCTGCCGCATGCGCGCAGGAGCGGGCCGGCACGGGGGGAGCCTGCCCACTCCTGCGGTCGGCACCCGCATGCCTCCCCATGAGGGCGGGCGCCTCGACCCGCATGATCGGGTCACTATCTCCAGCGCACCGTGCGCCTGGAGTGTCACGGGTGCCCGCGGATGGTTGCGATTCCAACGCTCTTGTGGAGAGCTGGACTTGAGGTGCTCACAGATCGTCTTCGAACCCTGCACATCTCCTCGTCCCATGGTGAGCCTCTTCGTAACAGCCGGGCGCTGCCGCGCCTATGGAAGGCCGCATCGGTCCGGAAGGCCGTCGTTGCAGGCCGGGTACGCTGCGGCACCCTCCACTGCCATCCGCGCCGGCGCGGTGAATCATGGCCTGCGGCGATCACGACGTCTTCGGGTTCCCCACCCGCGACACCAGGTGCCCGAGCACAGGTGGCCGAGAAGAACTCGGCTCACCCCCGCCCGCGCGGGGTCCTCCCCGCGTGAGCGGGGGTGTCGAGAGGGGGTGAGCCGTCAACGCGCCAGTTTTCAATAGAGTGTTGACAGTGCTCCCCGCGCAGGCGGGGGTGAGCCGCTCGGCGGGGGTGTCCTTCGACACTGAAGTCAGTCGACGTCGTCGCTCTGATCTGGGGCGACTGACTTCACTGTCAAGGCGTCTGCCATGTGGCCACCCGCCACAGGGAGGCGAGGAGTCCTCGGCTTCGCCAGGCACGATGGACCAGCCCGTCGCGACATCAATCCCACCGTTGTGGCAGACGTACTCGGCCCCGGGAAACTCATGCAGCCACGCGGCCAGGGTCTGGGCGGTGCGGTCGGGCAGGACGTCAATCCGCTCACTTGCCGGCGTCGATGCCGAGGAGCTTCGCCACCCCGGCGGCCTGCCGGCCGGAGGCGCAGTTGCCCGGCGGTCGTCATCCGGGGATCGCGTCTAGGCTTTCCGGGCCAGTCCGGCGGCGATGAGGTGTTCCCAGACCGTGAGCTCTCGTCTTTCGCCGCTGTTCCACGAGTTGTCGCTCTCGTCGGGACGCCACAGGGACGCGGGGACGATCCCGGGGTCGAGGAGCTCCAGGCCGTCCAGCAGGGAGGCGATCTCCGCGTCGGTGCGCCACCGGCCGCGGCCGAACGTCTGCTGGAGGACCTTCTCGGCCTCTGCGGTCTCCGGGTTGTTGCCGGAGCGGAAGTGGCTGATGAAGAAGTAGCTTCCGGAGGGGACGTGGTCTCGCCAGTAGCGGACGATGCCAGCCGGGTCCTCGTCATCGTTGACGTGGTGGAGGATGGCGCTGAGGATGACGGCGACGGGACGAGTGAAGTCGATGATTTCCAGGGTGTCGGGGTGAGTGTGGATGCCTTCGGGGTTGCGCACATCGACCGCGACGACGCGGGTCCGGTCGTTGTTCTCCAGCAGTGCGCGGCCGTGGACCAGCACTTGGGGGTCGATGTCGACGTAGACGACCTGGGACTCGGGGGCGTGCCGTTGCGCGACCTGGTGGACGTTGTCCGCGGTCGGCAGGCCACTGCCCAGGTCGATGAACTGCCGAATGCCGGTGGTCTTCGCGATCTCCCTGACTGCCCGGGTCAGGGCCGCGCGGTTGGCGAAGGCGATGGCCACCGAACCGGGCAGGTCGCGCTTGAACACGTCGCCGATGTCACGGTCCACGGCGTAGTTGTCCTTGCCGCCGAGCAGGTAGTCGTAGACGCGGGCGATGCTGGGCTTGGTCGGGTCGATGGAGGAGCCTTCGTACGTCATGACTGCCATTCTCTCCCGCAACGCCGCCTGCCGACCCTCGATTTGGGATCCTCCGGCCGGTCGGGGGCGGCGCGAGGGCATGGATGCCTGGGCTCGCTGTCAAACGTCCGCATCCTTCAAGCAGGCTCGATCGGGCATGAGTGGCAGCCCCGGGACACCGGTGCCCTCGGGCGTGAACGCCAGGGATTTGTCCTCCCCGCGCAGGCAGGGGGGCAGCCGCTCACGTCGACCGGTGTCCTGTCTGACTGAAGGTTGACCGATCTCACCGAAGATTGATCAGTGCCTTCCGATCAGCGCAGGCGTGTAAGTCGCGATAGGGCTTCGTTGCGGACATCGGGGTCTCTGTCCGCTGCCAACGTCCGAAGCTGCACGATCAGCTCGTCGCCGTCCTGTCCGGTCGCCCAGCGTGGGTCACAGTCCAGCTCCGCAGCGAGCTGATCGGCGGTTCCCCGGTCAGAGGCGACTGTACGGGCAGCGAGCACGGCACGCAGGCCAGCCAGATCTCTCCGAGCCAAGAGAGCTGACGCAGTATCTGAGGTTACGCCGGTGTCCTGAGCGTCTAGCAACAGACGGTGCAGGACATCGGCGACACCCTCAATCTGCGGTGTTGCCGCCAGACGTCGTCCCACGGCAGCCCTCACAGACCAGGCCGGCGATTCCGCTGCCGCGATCGCGTCGCGAAGCCCTTGCTCGGTGAAGTCGTACACACTACCAGGCTGCCAGCGGGATATCTCGATCACGCTTCGTTGAGACAACACCGCAGCGGTCAACCTTCGGTGAGATTGGTCAACCTTCAGTGAGACAGGACAACCGGTGCAGGCACCGTGCCCGCGTCCTCCCCGCGCAGGCGGGATACCGACAGAATTCTTTGACCTGCGAAAACGTGGCTCGCCTTGCGTTCAATTTCCGCGCTGAGGCGTGTGGGTTCCCGTCAGAACTTGCCCATGTGCTCCACAGTGCGATGCCCCAGCTGCTGGCTGAACGTCGCACAGAAGCCGACGGAGAGTGGCGGCCAGCCCCAGAAGTCGAAGGCGAGGGCACCCACCGCGAAATTGGACTCCCATTGCCACTCTGTGACCGAGACCGAGGCACCGCAGGCGGGGCAGGGGGCACTCCCCTCGCCCGTTTCCTTCCAGGCCGCGATGCCGTCCTTGAACGGCTGCCAGACATCCTCGTCTGCCTCGAACTCCTCGGGATAGTTGATGATCACGGTCTTGTTTTCGCACCGTGGACAGACGGCGTACTCCGCATCGTCCGCTCCCTGACCGCCCACGTGGTAGTCGCGCCCAACGACGACGGCCACCGGGCCCGGCAGCCAGTCCGGGTCCGATGAGTCGGCAACGGCCCGCGCCCAGTTAGGTCCTGGCACATAGCCCTCGTCCACGGTCAGGCTGTACACCCCGTCGCTGGAAACCTCACGCGTGATCAGGCCCTCAGTGACCATCCAGGTGACCATCCGCTCCGCCAGCGGCCCGGCCTCCTCGCCGGTCACCTCGACGTCGACGATCCGCTCAAAGAAGTCACCCATCGCCTCCCCCTCCTATTCATCAGTCCCGGATACTGTGTCACCACGCTCTGACACCAGCCCCGGCACCGGTGAGGGAATCAGGCGCGGGAGGTGCTCGCAGCTCCTGACCCCGCGACTGCCATTCCGTCACCTCACGAGCCGCATTTCGTGGTAGCCCCAGGCGGGGGTGAGCCGGCGATCACCGAACTCGGCGGCGCGTTCGGTGAGTCTTCCCCGCACAGGCGGGGGTGAACCGGTCGACACCGCGTTCGAGGAGCAGCGCGGCCCGTCCTCCCCGCGCAGGCGGGGGTGAACCGGTCTGGCCGTAGCCCCAGACCTCCCATATGCGGTCCTCCCCGCGCAGGCGTGGGTGAGCCGTCGTGGAGCACGCCCGCGCCGACGCCAGCGACGTCATACCCGCGCAGGCGTGGGTGAGCCGTCGCCATCGCCCTCCGCGAATCCGACGCGACCGTCCTCCCCGCGCAGGCAGGGGTGAGCCGTAGCCGGTGACGTAGTCGCTGCGGCGGGCGTGGTCCTCCCTGCGCAGGCGGGGGTGAGCCGCCGGACGACCTCGTGCTGGCTCTGACAACTCGAGCTGGCCCCGGTCGTCAGCTTGGGTTCTATAGGTCGTTGCAACACCTGCCCTGAGGGATGTTGCGATGACCAAGCCGCGCCGGAAGCCCAAGAAGCCTGGACCTGCCCCGCTCGCCGAGAGGCGTGATCAATACCTTCGGCTCATGGCGCAGGGAATGAGTAACTCGGCCGCGTGCCGCGAGGTGGGTATCAACCGTAGGACCGGGACCCGGTGGAGGTACGGACGGAAGGTCGTTGACCGGGCAGGCCGCGAACGCGTCTACTCGCCGATCGCCGAACAGCGGGACATCGTCGAGGTGTCGCCGCGCTATCTGTCCGAGGACGAGCGGATCGTCATCGCCGACCTGCTCCGGGCCAAGAAGTCCCTGCGCGCCATCGCCCGCGACCCCGCCACGATCAGCCGCAACCGCGACCCGCGCACCGGCAAGTACCACCCGTTTCAGGCCCAGCGGCGAGCTGCCGTGCGCCGCACCCGCTCGAAGGAGGGAAAGATACGGCGCGATCCGGAGCTGAAGGAGTTCATCCAGCAGCACCTGGACCGCCGTTGGAGCCCGGAGCAGATCAGCCAGATCCTGCGTGCCGCCTTCCCGGACGAACCGGACCGCCACCTGGCGCACGAAACCATCTACCAGGCGATCTACCTGCCGCACCGCGGCGGCCTGGAACACAAGCCTGGCCTGCTGCGATCCGGCCGCCGCGCCCGACGCCGCATTGATGAGCGCGCCACCCGCTTCATCGCCCCAGGCACCCTGATCAACCAGCGCCCGGCCGAAGCCACAGACCGCCAGATCGCCGGTCATTGGGAGGGCGACCTCATAGTCGGCCAGGGCAATAGATCGGCCATCGGCACTCTGGTCGACCGCGCCACCCGCTACGTCAAGCTCCTGCACCTGCCCGACGGCCGGGGAGCCGAGCACGTCCGCGACGCCCTCCTGCACGCCTTCGCCGAACTCCCCGCCGAGCTCGCCCGCTCGCTGACCTGGGATCAGGGCAGCGAAATGGGCTGACACGACGAGTTCACCCGCGCCACTGACATACCGATCTACTTCTGCGAGCCGGCCAGCCCATGGCAGCGCGGCTCCAACGAGAACACCTATTGGTGCAGCCTTGGCAGGCCGGGCTTCTTCGACGGGAGGGGTTCGGCGGGACCGCTGGGTGACTCGGAGAACACGTGCCGGAAGGCTTTCCGTTGAGATGTCCACGGCGGTCCACAGGACGAGGGCCCTGGCCGGGAGTGACTTGATAGAAGCCTGCTGAGCCGTCAACTCGCAATAGGTCTGTCCCCTGGCCGGGGCCCTCGCATCTGTCCCGTCATCCGCGGCAGCAGACAAGAGGACAACTCGATGGCGACAGTGGGGATCGACCCGCACAAGCACGTCCATGTCGCAGTGGCGATCGGTGCAGACGGTCGGCGAGTCAGCCGGCCCCTGACCATCAAGAACGACGCGACGATGATCGGCGTGCTGCTCAAGTGGATCCGCTCGATCGCCGACGGCATGCCCGTCACCTGGGCGATCGAGGACGGCCGTGGCTTCGCCCGCCGACTGGCCGACGGTCTGCTGCTGGCCGGCCACGAGGTGGTCTGGGTTCCCACCCGTCTGATGGCCGCGCACCGCAAACTGCACGCCGCCACCGGTTCCAAGTCCGACCCCGTCGACGCCGTCGCGGTCGCCCACGCCGCCATGGCCACCTCCGGCCTGGACCGTCACCGCATTGATGAGCGCGTGCGCGAGCTGCGCGTTCTGGTCGACTCCCGCGGCGACCTCGTCCGACGCCGCACCATGGTGATCAACCAGACCAAGGCATACACGCACCTGTGGCTCGACCACGCCCCGGGCGACCTCACCCGCCGGCCTGGCATGACCTCGCTGACGGCACTGCTGGAGACCACGGAAATGAGCGCCCACGTCCGCCGGGTGCTGGCCGAGATGATCACGGAGATAGACGAGCTGAACAAACGCGTCCGCGGACTCGAGGCCACGATCCGGGAACTGGTCGCCCCGCTGGCACCCGCGTTGCTGGAGATCACGGGGATCAGCCACGTCTCCGCGGCGGTCCTGCTCGCCGAGATCGGCGACATCACCCGCTTCACCAGCTCAGCAAAGCTCGCCCGCTACACCGGAACCGCACCGATCCCGGTCTACTCCTCCGACAAGGAACGCTACCGACTGCACCGAGGCGGCAACCGGCGACTCAACAGCGTGCTCTACACGACGTCCATCGTCCAGCAGCGATTCCACCCGGGCGCACGAGCACTCCTGGCCCGTCACGAGCCCGCCAAGGGAGCCCGCGGAGCCCGACGCATCCTCAAACGCCACCTGATCGACGTCATCCACCGCGCCATGACCCAAGACCGAGCCTCCTGGCAGCACCACATCACCCAACACCAGATCACCGCTTGACATAGAAGCGTCAACGGCCTGCTCCGGCAGTACTTCCCCATGGGCACAGACCTGTCGATCTACAGCGCCGAGGACCTGGGCTACGTCGCCGCCGAACTCAACGACCGCCCCCGCAAGATCCTCGGCTGGCGGACACCCGCCGAGCTCTTCACTAAGCTCGTCGCAACACTGGAGTGATCACGTGTTGCGACGCTCTCTGGAATCCGCCCAGCGGGATTCGGCCCCACTGAGCGACCTTCTGGGCTTGATCTGGCAACGAGATTTGGCCCCACCCGCGGGAGGGGCTGCTGGCCGTGGGTTCGACTGCTCGCGGCGATAATCGGTCGCTGCCCTCTGGGCCTGCTGATAGACATGTGAGATGGCGGGTGACGATTCCAGCGAATCTCAAGCAGGGTGGTCGGGACTGATCGTGAGGGTTCCGGAGGCGGAACCTGCTGTTCGAGCATGGCGGGACCGGCTGGACCCCTCGGCTCGTGGGGGTGTCCCGGCGCATGTCACCGTGCTCTTCCCGTTCCTCGACGAAAGCCGCATCGACAGGGACACCTGCGCTGCCATCGGTGAGGTAATCGGGCATCACAGGTCCTTCGAGGCCCGGTTCGAGCACTGCGGGCGGTTCCCCGGGATTCTGTATCTCACCCCCGAGCCGGACGCATCGTTCCGCCGGCTCACGGAGGCGATCGCGGACCGGTGGCCGGAGGCCCCGCCCTTCGGTGGGCAGTTCGACGACATCGTCCCGCATCTGACTATCGCCCAGGGCCAAGACGATGCCGTCCTGGAGGAAGCTGAGGCCGACCTTCGCGGCAGGCTTCCCGTCACTGCCCGCGTATCGTCGGTCGATCTCTTGGTCCATGACGGATTGCGCTGGCAGCGGCGGGCGTCGTTTGCGCTCGGTTGACGCCGCCGCCAACACCGGTGGAGCCACCCCTGACCGTCAAGTGGAGCCACGAACCGCTGTCAAATCCACTGGTGCCATTCGCCAACCTCAAGTCCTCCCCGCGCAGGCGGGGGTGTCGAGAGGGGATGAGCCGTCAACGTGCCAGTTCTCAATGGAGTGTTGACAGTCCTTCCCAGGGGGTGAGCCGGTGGAGCCGTTGTCGTCTCGCTGCTCGCGCCGGTCCTCCCCGCGCAGGCGGGGGTCAGCCGAACGCGCCGTTCTGCCGCGGGTGTTCCTTGACATCCTCCCCGCGCGGGCAGGGTGAGCCGGCGTAAGTTCGTCAGCTCGAACGGCTCAGCCCGTCCTCCCCTCGGAGGCCCCGACCGTGGGTCAGATCGGGGGCTGCGTGTCGGAGGATTCACGTGCTGGGCGCCCGGCTCGTACGAAGTCGATGTATTCGTCTTGTGCCAGGCCGGTGTTGACCCATCGGCCGCTGACCGCCCCCGCGCGACTCGCAGCCTCGGCTAGGGCGGTCAGCGGGTCGTCCGCAGTGGTGACCAGGCGACCGAACTCTTCCTCTTCGTCGTCCAGGTCGAGCGGTGGGAACTCGACGAGGTCCATGAAGCCCTGGTGGCCGACATCCTGGGCGGTGTGGAGGAAGACCTCGTAACGTCCGGAAGCTGGTCTGACCTCGACCCAGCGGACACCAGGCCGTTCTGGCCAGCCGGTGGGGCCCAGAAACTGCTCGACGGACCGACCTCGCCTCAGTGCTCCAACGGCGAAGGCGTCTAACAAATAGCGCATCTGTGCACCGTAGAGGATGGTCTCGTGCTGTCTGAAGCCGACCAGGGCAAAGGGCTAGGCACGGGTGAAATCCGGCTCCTGAGGATCCGAATCCTCACCCGGCTTCGAGTCAGCTCGCCCTTCGACCAGCCGTCAGAGCCGGCCGCTGATCTGCCGAGAGAGCCCCTCGAAGAACTCCTGAAGACTGGCCGCGGCAAGGTCGAACTGATCGAACCACGAGGATGTGGTCGACCTCCAGACCCGCCCGGAGCCCGCCAGTGCGAACAGGTGCCCGCCCCCGTCGCTGGCGAATACCAGGGCGGGCTCTTCCCCGTCGATCTGGATGGCCCCGTACTCGCGGAAGTGGTCCGCGACCAGCAAGGCCGGGTGGACGAAGTAGCCGTTCTCCACATCGGGCAAGGAGACCTCGTCGATCACCCAGTACATCGTGGTCAGGTCCGAGGGAATCGGCGTCAGCTCCACGAGCACGTCGGTGGCCTGATGGCTCGCCTCCGAAGCGTGCACGACCACGTTGCTTCCCGGCTCGAAGCCAAACCGTGCCTGGAACGACTCCATCAGCTTCGCGAGCGCCGCACCCGCCTGCTCACACCAGCCGCGAAGCCACTCGGCATCAAGCCGTTCGTCAGCCACGGTCACCCCCTCTTTCCTTCACCGAGGGCCCGCCCACACGAGTCCGGAAGAACCTACAGGAGCGTTCACGCCGATCCGGTCAGAGCCTTGAAATCGGCCACCTCCTGCTCGAGGGTGCCCCCAAACCTGCTCGATGGATCTCCCCACGTGGAAAGGCCATCGGACGGGCGCGAGGCGCACTTCTGAAGTGGGTGTATTTCGTTTGCCGCGCAGCGTAACCGCCACATAGGGTCACCGCGTCCCAGGAGGTGAGGCCGTGACCTCGTACGGCACGATCTTGATTCCCGTGCCGCTCGAACAGGCGGCCTCCGTCCTGCGCGAGGTCTGCACGGCCGGCTACGCGACCCCCGCCGGGCCGAGATTCTGCCTCGCCCATCCGGACCGGTTCGTCGACGGCAATGGTGTCTTCGCGCTCGCCGGGCCGATCAGCACCGAGTTGGGCGTCCCGGTGCTGGCGGCCTTCCAGTACGACGGTGACCGACTGGAGTTGGAGGTCTGGCGGGACGGAGCTCGCGCCCACCGCTACGACTCCTGGCCGGACTGCGACGATGAGAGCGCGCCGCTGCGCATGCCTTCGCGTGGCTCGACCTGCACAGCGGCCTCGGCGAGGCCCGCTTCGTCCTCACCTCCCTCCTCAAGCGGCCCGAACTCGCCCCCGAGCAGACCCGCCAGGCCCTCTCCACGGCCCTCACTTGGCTGAACGACAACGCCACCGCCCCGGGCGCACCCCTCCTCCTGCGCCCTCTCCTCTCCCACACCGGCCTCACCACTGTGGACGCCGCCTCGGTCATCTCCGTCGCCTTCGCCTGCCTCGACCGGTACGGCGCCCGCGCCCGCTTCGTCCTCGCCCCCTCCTCACCCACCCTGAACTCACTCCGGTCGACACCCACCGAGCGGTCACAGGCGCCCTGACCTGGCTCCAGGCCCACAGCACGACAGGCAAGGCAGACCTCGTCCTCACGGCTCTCCGCTCCCGCCTGTATCTCACGCCGGACGCGGCGGCACGACTGCGCGGCTATGACAACGCCGGGGAGGAGGGATCGTCTGCGCCGTCGGCGTAGGGGTCTGATGTCACCGCCCTCGACGCTCTGCTGCGGGCTGGCGTCGACCCGGGCATGGGACATCACTGGCCCTCAGCAGCAGTGGACTGGAAAGGCTTCCTAGTTCAGAGAAGTCACCAAACCAAAGCTGATGGCGCCCGACCAGACGGTTCGAGGCATGCAGACCTCCGTGACGTGCCCCGAGAAGGCCAGCGTATGGGCGGCGGTGCGGTCCGGCATGCGCACAGGGAGGGAATGCGCACAGGCCAGCGCGGGGCGGAGAAGTGGTGTGCGGATGTCGTATGGCGGGCCGCGATGTCCGCAGGCCGGGGCGAGATAGCTGCCCCGGCCGGTCACACCGCGTACGGGAGCGACACCCGGGGTAGAAGAGTCGCATTGTTCGAATTATGTTCGATGCATTAGCGACAGTTCTGGCCATGTGGCTTGAACTGAGGCGCGTGTGATCGGAGGTGGACTGTGTCGGCCTCCGGGATTGCGCACCTGCACGTCGCCTCCGGTTACTCGGCCCGCTACGGCGCCTCTCTCCCGCACACCCTCGTGCGCCGGGTCGCCGAGCGCGGCGTCACCGCGCTCGCGCTGACCGACCGGGACACCGTGGCCGGCACGGTCCGCTTCGCGAAGGCCGCGGCCGCCGCTGGCATCCGGCCCGTCTTCGGGGTCGACCTCGCGGTCGCTCCGGCCGCCGAGCCCGCCCCGGGCAGTGGGCGGCGTCGGACACCGGTCCGCGGCGGCGCCCATGTCACCGAGCCGCGGTGGCGGATCACGCTGCTCGCGCAGACCGCGGGCGGCTGGGCGCGGTTGTGCCGGATCGTGTCGGCCGCGCACGGAAGTCCGGTGGACGGCGTGACGGCCTGGACGTTCTGGACTGGGTGGCCAAGCAGCCGTGGGCCGGTGAGTCGATCGTGCTCGTCGGCGCCAGCTACGTCGGCTACACGCAGTGGTCGGTGGCGGACGCCGTACCGCCGCAGGTCAAGGCCATGGTTCCGGTGGTGTCCAACGCCACCTTCACCATGGCGTTCAACCGCGAGGGCGGCTTCGCCCTGGAGACCCCGTTCACCTGGGCGGTCCAGGTCGAACGGCAGGAACGCCGGTTCGCCAACGTGCGCAACGCGCTGGAGGAGCGGGAGATCCTGCGGGCCATGGGCACCTTGCCGCTGAGCCAGGCCGACGTCGGGCTCCTGGGGCACCGCAACAGCTAATTCCAGAACGTCCTCCATCACGACGGCGACGGCCCGTTCTGACAGGCGGCCGACCATGTCGACAAGGTCGCCGACATCACCGTCCCGTCGAGTCTGGTGTGCGGCTGGTACGACCTGTTCCTGCCCAACCAGCTGCGCGACTTCCAGACTCTGCCCCGGACCGGACCGGCCACGCCGCACAGGGTCACGATCGGCCCCTGGGCGCACTGGGCGACGGCGACGGACGGGCTGGCCACCCGCGAGGCGCTGGAATGGGGCCTGGCCCTCGCCAGGGGCGAGGCATACCGGAGCGCGCCCCGGTGCGCCTGTTCGTCATGGGCGAGGACAAGTGGCGCGACTTCCCCGCCTGGCCGCCCCCGGGATACGAGCCGCAGCGCTTCCACCTCCAGCCCGGAGGTGCCCTGGCCGGCGATCTACCTGTCGAGTCCACTCCGGACGAGTACCACTACGACCCGGCCGACCCGACCCCCGCGCTCGGCGGCGTACGGATGTGGACCCTGCAGAAGTACGGCCGTGTGGACAACGCCAAGCTGGAGGCGCGCTCCGACGTCCTCACCTACACAACTCCCGCTCTGGACCAGGACGTCGAGGTCATCGGCGAGGTGAGCGCCGAGATCTTCTTCCGCTCCAGCGTGCCGTACGCCGACGTGTTCGTCCGCCTGTGCGACGTCGACGAGAAGGGGCGCTCAACGAACGTCTGCGACGGTCTGATCAGCCTCACCGACGCTGACGACACGACGTGCGCGACGGTGCAACTCTGGCCGACGGCCTACCGCTTCAAGCGCGGCCACCGCATCCGCGTCCAAGTCTCCAGTGGTGCCTTCCCCCGCTTCAACCGCAATACCGGAACCGGTGACCAGCGCGCCACGGCCGTCACCCTCCGCGCCGACAACCAGCAGGTCTTCCACGACCCCGCACGCCCTTCCGCGATCGTCCTGCCGGTGCGGCAGGCCTCCTGAAGCAACGCCTTCGATGGGGAGAGGCAGTTCAACCGCCCCTCCCCATCGTCGTACGTGACGGCGGTCAGCTCTTGCCGAGCAGCCGCCAGATCTGGTTCTTCTTGGTGTTCAGTACGCTTGCCGCGTCGCAGGTCCACTGGTGGATCTGCGCGCCGGCCGCGGTCGAGACGTTGCTCACGTCGACGCACTTGCCGCTGTGGACGGCGACGAGCTGGTAGTCGTGGCTGTTGCCGAGCGCGGTGACGGGATTGAGCGTGAACTGCTGGTTGGTGGCGTTGTTGCAGGTGTACTGGATGACGGCAGCGCCGTCGGCGGTCGACGCTCCCGAGACGTCCAGGCACTTGCTGCTCAGCTCGTCGACCACGCTGTAGGTGTTGGTCTTGCCGCTCACCGGCTTGAGGTCGAGCATCTGCTGGTAGCCGCCCTCGCAGTAGTACTGCTGGTACTGCGTGCTGTTGGCGGTGGAGCGGTTGGTGTCGTCCAGGCACTGGCCGCTGTTCTGGCTGACGGCGACCGTGGAGACGGTGGTGTTGGACGGGGGCAGCAGGGTGACGGTGTAGCCGTCCTTGGCGTTCGTCCACGGCAGGCTCACCGAGGGGGCATTGCCGCTGACTGTGAGGGTGGTGTCGGCGATGGTCTCCGGGCCGGTCACCGCGGCCCCGCTGTTGTAGGGGATGCGCTGGACGACGACGCGGACCTGGCTGTTCGCCACGACCGACGTGGTGTTGAGTCCCGTCAGGTTGAGGGTGACGGTGCCGGTGCCGGTGTTGCCGCTGCTGCCGAGCAGCACCTTGGCGTTGCCCGCGGAGTTGTCCTTGGTGGCCAGGCCGTCGGTGCCGGTGCCGGGTATCAGGTTGACGATGTTGCCGGTCTGGGAGCCGTAGTAGCGGTACATGAACCACTCGCCGAGCGGCAGGTACTGTCCGGCGCTGTTCTTGGTGAGGAGGTTGGCCTCGTCGTCGTGCAGGCCGGTGCCCGAGGCCCAGTTGCCGCGCAGGCCGTCCGCGCCGGCGCGTTCGAGGCGGCCGATGAACCAGGCTCCGCCGCCCGGGGACTGCATGGACAGGGTGGCGTACTCGTTGATCTGGTACGGCCGCGTGTTGGTCAACCCGGCCGCAGTAAGCGTGGAGTTGGCGCGGCCGACGTCGGTGACCGGGTCGCCGGGCTCGTCGTGCCAGCTGTAGATGTCGGGGGCCAGGTTGTTCGCCTTGATGTAAGCCAGGTACGTCGTCCACCAGGTGTTGGAGGAGTTGGGCTGGCCGGCGATGCTGGGGCCGACGATGAGTTGCGCGGGGAGCGCGGCGCGCACTTTGGCGTAGAAGCGGGACCACATCTGGAGGTACTGCGTCTGCGAGGCGCCCCAGAAGCCGCTGCCGTCGGGCTCGTTCCACAGGTCCCATTGGACCGTCATGTTGTTGGCCTTGACGTCACTGATGAGCTGGGTGACGAAGGCATCGAACTGCGTCCAGTCGCCGTTGTCACCGGGCCAGCCCTGGCTGGTGGTGCCATCCGCGCCCCACAGGTCGTGCGGGAGGAGGACGAAGGTGCCGCCCAGTGCGGCGGTCCGCTTGTACTGGGCGAGCGTCGAGGCCCAGCGGGTTCGTTCCAGGTGGACCAGGGAGATGTAGCCGCCGTCGACCAGGTGCTCGGCGGGCAGCAGTCCACGACGCGCCAGGCGGGTGTGGATGCCGGGCAGGGACTGAGCGTCGTTCGTGGCGGCCGAGGTGGTGGCCACATCCGTGATCACGTTGACGCTGCCGGAGGCACACGTCTCGGTGAGATGGGCCGCGAACCCCTTCCAGCGGATGATGTGCCAGCGACGGACATAGCGTGCCGTGGTGTCGTAGGGAGAGACGACCGCCAAGGAGTAGGGCGGCAGGCCGCCTTCATCAGCGGTGCGCCAGCGCAGGCGGCCCGCCGTGTCGCGGTAGTAGTTCTGCACGACGATCTGCCGCAGGGCCTCTGCCTGCGGGCCGGGCCGGCGGCCCGGTCCGTGCCGGTGGAGATGCTCCAGCAGCCGACAGGCGTCGTCGCCGGCGGCGAGGATCCTGGTCTTGGGCCGAGTGGGGTTCTTGCCCAAACGGACCGGACGGCCGTAGCGGCGCCCCCAGTCCTCGTCGGCCAGGCCGACCAGCAGATGCCCGGCCGTGCGTGCTACTTCTTCCAGCGCGGCACGGACCGCCTCGGTGACCAGTTCCAGCCGGGTCAGGTCGCGCACCGCGGCCAGCACATGGGTGGAGTCGGTGCGCCGCGTGGTGCGTTCACGCACGAGCCCGGCATCCTTGAGTCGAACCAGCGCGAGGTCCAGGAGGCGGTCGGCACGGTCGTCCTCGGCGAGGCGCTCTCGCAAGTCGGACAGCACGCTGTGGTGGAAGCCGGGATCATCGAGCTCCAGCGCGAGGGCGTACTTGAAGTCGATGCGGCAGCGCACCGCCTCGGCGGCCTGCCGGTCCGACAAGCCGAGCAGAAACTGCAGCACACAGACGGCGGCCAATTGGGCAGGCGAGAGGCTCGAACGACCGTGACGTGGATACCAGTCGGCGAAGTCCTCGTCGTTCTACAGCCCGTCGAGGCGGTCACGTACCCATATCGCCGTCGTGCCACCCGGGTTGCTCGCCCGCGCGACCTGCGCGGTGAGAGACGGGACCTGCGCACCGGGACGGGGGCGGACGGACAACGGACACCTCGACAACTGATTCAGCCTTCGGAACAGCCCGAGCATGCCCGATGATCAGGCTGCAGCACCGGGGACCACCAAGATCACCGGCAGTCCTTCGCAGCGGAACGATGTCGGGGCTTGCCGGCGGCTAATTCCGTACGGAGGACGTGGGGGGATACGAAAGTCGGGGGTCGGGTTCCTCGTCCAGGGCGACGATCGGCGCGGAGTGCCGGAACAGACTGCTTGGGCGACGTCAAAGGACGTCGGTACCCCCCCATAGCCAAGGAGTTCTGCCGTGAGCCTTGCCGGAAAGATCCTGCTCGGAATTCTGGGACTCGCCGTGCTCGCCGGAGTCGGTCTCTGGTTGAGCATCAGGCACGCCGCGAGCGACATCACCTCGCACATGATCACCACGGTCCAGTTCAAGGGCGTTCACGTCGGCGAGAACCGGGACGCCGTGCGCGACCGCCTCGGCGAGCCCGGCGGTCTCCAGCCGCAGGACAAGCCAAAGCCGCCGGCCGGCACCACTTGTGACTACTACCTGCAGAAGCACGTGTCCCTGGAGAAGAAGCAGACCTTTCAGATCTGCTACCGGGACGGGAAGGTCACCGCCACCCAGGCCCTGCCGTCCGCCGAAGACGAGGCCGCCCAGGACAACGACAAGAGCAGTGAGAGCACCACGCCCTGAGCCACTCGGTCTCACGCCGGCCCACCGGGGCACGCTCCGTCCCGGCGGGACGCGGCCACGGTGCGCGGGTCGGCGGCGGTTCCCGGAACGATCAACCGAAGGGCCCTTTACCTTGGAACACGTGTCCGTTTCCTCTGCGCCTGCCTCGGTGGCAGCTCGTCCTGCCCGGATCCAGTGGCCCTCCGAGCCGATTGCCTGGGTGCTGGCAGGGCTGATCGCCTCTGGAGGACTCCTGCCGGCCGCCGCACCGCGGTCCCTGCTGCCACTGCCGCTCGCGGTCTCCCTTGTCCTGGAGTGCGCCACCGGGCTCCTGCTGGCCTGGCGGCGCGATCGGCCCACTCTGGTGGCGGCCGTGGTCGCCGGAGCGAGCCTGCTGACCGTTCAGCCGGCCCTGCCGTTTGCGATGTACTCGCTGGCCAAACGGCGGGCAGCGAGCCCTCTGCGGTACGGCGTCTACGCCGCCGCGGTGCTCAGCCAGTTCACCTTGGGCGCCCCGGTGGTGGGCGTCATGGGGTCAGCCCTGCTGGTCGGCGCGCCCGTCTGGCGCGGCACGGTGATCCGGTACCGGCATGCCAGGCTGGAGCAGCTAGCCGAGCGCGCCGAGCGGGCCGAGCGGGAGGCGCTGCTGATCGCCCGCCGGGTCCGTGCGGAGGAGCGGGCCGCGCTGGCGCGTGAGATGCACGACGTGGTGGCTCACGAGGTGAGCCTGATCACGCTGCACGCGGGTGCGCTGAGTGTGGACCCGCAGGAGTCGGAGCGAGCCCGCGAGACCGGCGAGTTGATCAGAGTCACCGGCAGGCGCGCGCTGGCTCAGCTCCGCCAAATTCTCGATGTGCTGCGTGACCCGGAGACCGTCGAGAGTTCCTTCCAACCAGGCCCGGCACTGCGGGATCTGCCCCAGTTGCTGGCCGACTCGGCGGTGGCGGGCGTGCCCGTCGACTGGGCGCCGTGGTCCGCGAGGGTGACGGAACTCCGGGCCGGGGAACGGCCGTTGCCGCCGGCGGTGGAGCACACGGTCTACCGAATCGTCCAGGAGGCGTTGACCAACATCCGCAAACACGCCCACGGCGCCCGCGCCACGCTGGGGCTGGGGGTGGACGGGGAGTACCTGGAGTGCGAGGTGACCAATCCGGTGACCGGCCTGCCCGGTGAGGCGGCCGGCGAGGGCGCGGGCCTGGGCCTGCGCGGTCTGCGGGAGCGGGCCGCGCTCCTCGGCGGCACCCTGGACACCGGGAACCGGGACGGCGTGTTCCGCCTCCTGCTCCGGCTGCCCGTCCCCCCGCCCGCACCGAATCGGGAGCAGGAGACGATGAGGGCAGAACCCGCCGGGGAGGCTCAGTGATCCGGGTCCTGCTCGCCGACGACGAGGCCCTGGTCCGCACCGGGTTGCGCCTGCTGCTGCAGACCGCTCCCGACATCACGGTGGTCGCCGAGGCCGACGACGGGCGGGCCGCGGTCGAGGCCTGTGCTCGTGTGACCCCTGACGTGGTGCTGCTGGACGTGCAGATGCCCGGCCTGGACGGAGTGGGCGCCGCCAGGGAACTGTCCGCGTTGCCCGTACCGCCGCGGATCCTGATGCTGACCACGTTCGACGCCGAAACCTATCTGCTGCCGGCGCTTCGGGCCGGCGCCCATGGCTTCCTGCTCAAGGACGCCCAGCCGGGTCAGGTCCTCGACGCGGTACGGAACACCGCGGCCGGCCTCCATGCCCTCGCCCCCGAGGCGGTGAACCACCTGGTGGCCCGGGCGGCCGCCGAGCCACCGCCGGCCGTGCCGCCCCAGTTGCCCTCGCTCACACCACGCGAGCGGGAGGTGCTGGTGGCGATAGCGGACGGGCTGAGCAACGCCCAGATCGGCCGGCGGCTGGGCCTGCGCGTGCCGACCGTGAAGGCCCATGTCTCTCGGATCATGGAGAAACTGCACTGCGAGAGCCGGGTACAGGCCGGGCTGCTCGCCATGCGCGCAGGGCTGAGCGGAGAGGCGAGTCCCCGGGACAAGGTGTGACCTCGCGGCGGGTGCCCGTTGTGGCTCTGTCCGGCATGCGCGTGGGCGCCGCCGGGCAGTATCCGCCCGCGCCCACAGGACTACCAGATCAACTCTGACTCAACTGCTGGCTGGTCCCGCCGTTGCAGGTCCACAGCACCAGCGACGTCCCGTTGTTCGTCGTCGCGTTGCACGCGTACAGGCACAACCCGGCGTTGACGTTCGTGATGGTCCCGTCCGAGTTGATGTTCCACTTCTGGTTGTTCTGCCCGTTGCACTCCCAGATCAGGACCTTGGTGCCGTTGGCGGTGCCCAGGTTGTACGCGTTGGCACTTGTTGCCGTACACCACGAACCCCTGGCGGGACGTGTACGTCCAGGCCTGGTTCTGGCCGTCGTTGCAGTCCCGGATCTTCGCCTGGGTGCCGTTGGTTTCGGGTATCGGCTCACCGTGATCGAACCGAGCCTCGGGAACGAACTGCGGCTCTCGCAGGCTCTCCACGACACTCCCGAGCCAACTCACACGCCGGAGAAGATCACGCAAAGAGACCGCACAAGGTCACACGAAGGGTGAGGGGATCAACAGAGCAGGTTTGCCCCGTCCATCAAGGGTTGTCCCGCAACTGATCTTGGCCTGAAGGTGGTTGGTCAGGACTGGATCCTGGGGACTACTGTGGCGCTCCGCCGCCACGGTCGCGTCGTTCTCGTGGCCTGTCCGGTTTGATCACTTGGTTTCCAAGGCGCCCCAGGATGCGACGGGTGACGGGCGGATCCGCCCGGGGAAATGAGCGGCGGGGTCCCCCTGGTACGCGGTACGGTGCGCCGATGTCAGAGATCAAGAAGTTCCAAGTCACCTTTGACTGCGCAGAACCTGAGCGCCTCGCTCGCTTCTGGTGTGAAGTGTTGGGGTACGTCATACCGCCGCCACCGGAGGGGTTCACCACCTGGGATGATTTCAACCGCACCCTGCCTCCTGAGAAGCAGGGATCATGGTCCGCCTGCAGTGATCCCTCAGGCGCGGGCCCGCGCCTGTACTTCCAGCGCATCCCCGAAGGGAAAATCGTTAAAAACCGGGTGCATCTCGACGTCCGGGTCGGCACCGGGCTCGTGGGGGACGAGCGCCTCGCCACGCTCGAAGCCGAGTGCGCACGACTGGTCGCGCTCGGTGCGACCCACGTGCAAACGCTGTACGCCGATGAGGAAAACGAGTCGTGCATCCCGATGCTGGACATCGAGGGCAACGAGTTCTGTATCGACTGAACATTCTCCGAGCCGGGGAGGTGGGGAACCACCTCCCTTGGACCTCTCTGGTCCCGTATGGGGCGGGAGTTACCCCGCGAGGGCGAGGTTGTGCAGCCGGGCGATGCCGAGCATGGCGGTGTGAACGCCGTCGCCTTTCAGGCGGCAGTCACGAAGGATCTTCCATGCCTTCATCCGCTCGACGACGTGCTCGACGCGGGCCCGGACCTTGCGGTGGGAGGTATCGTGCTCCTCTTTCCAAGCTGGCAGTTCGGTCTGGCCGCGTTCACGGCGGTGCGGAATGAGCAGGCCGGTGCTCCGATAGCCCCGTCCGCGATGACCGTGGCCCGGCCGACGGCGGCCTTCGCACCGGAAAGTTCCCACGCCTTGCAACCGTTGCGGTTGCCCGTGACCGGTCGGGAACCGGCGTGGGGTCCAACTCGTCAAGTGGCAGCGGGCTTCGGGTGGTTCAGTCGAACATGACGGTGGTCAGATGCTGAAGAATGCGGTCAGGAGGGTGTCGGTCCGAAGTCGGAGTTCGGGGCTCTCAGCCCCCGCGACGCGGATGGACATCACCTCGCTGCCGACGGAATGGGCCAGGCTGACCTCCAGCGTGGCACTCGAGCCCACCAGTGGATACGCGTACCAGCCGTCGGGCTTCTCGTCGTCGGTGTCGAAAATGCCGAGTTCGATCGTGTCCCAGTCGGTCTCGTCGAAGGCGTAGTCCGCGTAGCTGGACAGCAGTTCCAGGAAGGCGCGCAGGTTTCGGCCCATGATCAATCCGGCGATCGGCTCAGTCACGTCTCTCCCGCCCTTGCGAGATGGCCAGCATGGCAGAGGTGCCGCCCGCGGTTATGCGGCGGCGGCCGCGTGGACAGGGAAGGCGGTGTTTTCGTCAAACAGCTTGCGGTGCTGGAGGCAGTGGTAGAGCTGACCGATCATGCGGTTGAGAAGGTTGCGCTGTGCAGCGGCGTGCCAGTCGCCGCGCTCATCGCGACGGTGGCGGTAGTGGGCCTTGGCGCCCGGTGTGGCGGTGATCGCGGAGAAGGCCCAGGGGTAGCCGACGTGGTTGAGGCGGTCGTTCTTCACCCACCGGCGGATGATGGACGACTTCTTGCCGGAGGCCCTGGTGATGGGTGAGGAGCCGGTGTATGCCTTCAGGCCGCGGGAGTCGGCGCATCGGTTACAGTCGTCGCCGATCTCGGCGAGCACCCGAGCGCCGAGCTGAACGCTGAGACCGGGGAAGCTGAGGATGGTCTGTGCGCCGTGAGGCGCTTCGTTGTATCCCCGACGCAGTTGGGAGGAACTCAGAGGAATGTTCTTGGGTCACCTGGCTTACCTGGACGCGAAAGCGCGAGGGGACAATCGCATGCCAGGAAAGCGGTGGTCACCTGGAGGCGTTCAGGGTGAGGTGCCGCGAGACCCGCGCGATATGGCCAAGGCTGGATTGCTTGAAGTCCAATCTCCAAAGAGGTGTAAAGCTGTCACGCCCGCCGGAACAACGCCTGTTACCGACGCCGCGCCATGCCCCGGCATAGAGATCAGGCTGAGGCAGCCTCTGTGGCGCGGGGCGCCGCCCAACGAGGGTGGTCAAGGAGATGAGTGGGCGGCCTACGTCGTGCTCGACACGTACAGCGAAGACGTACCACGGGATCACCTACAGGGCGCGCGCCCCATGGTGACGGAGTGCCCGTAGTAGTCGCGGAAGTTTCGATCCGCCAAGGAGCCCGGGAAAGCCGGAGCACAAGGCGAAGGGGCACAGGTGAAAGGGATGTCCAGTGAAGGGAGGTATGCGTAATGCAGAATGCCGAAACGGTACTGGACGTCATTCGAGAGCGTGGCAGGAAGGGACTGCCACTGGAAAGGCTGTATAGGAAGCTGTTCAACCCGCAGCTATTCCTGATGGCTTACGGGCGCATCTACTCGAACAGAGGGGCGATGACGCCGGGAGTCACCGGAGAAACCGTGGACGGCATGTCGCTGGCCAAAATAGACGCGATCATCGGGCGCCTACGCTCGGAGTCGTATCGCTGGTCGGCGGTGAAGCGGGTTTATATACCGAAGAAAGTCGGGAGGCGGCCTCTGGGCCTACCTCCATGGTCGGACAAGCTGGTCGCCGAGGTTGTGCGGCTCCTGCTGGACGCCTACTACGACGTCCAGTTCTCCGATCATTCCCACGGATTCCGCTCCGGCCGGGGATGCCACACCGCGTTACGCGAGGTGGTCAATACCTGGAAGGGGACGCACTGGTTCATCGAAGGGGACATCTCCGACTGCTTCGGCAGCCTGGACCACGAGGTCATGCTCGCGATCCTGGCGGAGAAGATCCACGATGGCCGGTTCCTGCGGCTGGTCGGTCACATGCTGAAGGCCGGGTATCTGGAGGACTGGAAGTGGAACGCCACCTTGAGTGGCGCCCCACAGGGCGGGGTGGCCTCGCCTGTCCTGTGCAACATCTACCTGGACCGACTTGACCAGTTCGTGGAACAGCATCTGATCCCGGACTACACCCGCGGGAGGCGTCGTCGTCCCTATCCGCCCTACCGAGACATCGAGAACCGGATCGACACGGCGAAACGGCGTGGGGACCTGGGAACGTTGCACGCGCTTCGGCGTGAGCGCCGTCTCCTGCCCAGCCAGGACCCGGACGATCCCGGCTACCGGCGCCTTCGGTACGTGCGGTACTGCGATGACTTTCTCCTGGGGTTTGCCGGTCCCAAGCACGAGGCCGAGGAGATCAAGTCCCAGATCCGTACGTTCCTGCGTGACGAACTCAGGCTGGAACTTTCTGAGTCGAAGACGCTGATCACGCATGCCTCCAGCCAGGCGGCACACTTCCTCGGCTATGAGGTCAAATCCCAGCATGCCGACACGAAGATCACCGCCGGACGCCGAGCGGTGAACGGCGAAATTGGGCTCTACGTGCCGATGGCCGTCATCCGGGATCGGTGTGCTCGCTATATGCAGCGGGGCAAGCCCTGGCACCGCAACATGCTCCTGCACGATGCCGACTTCACCATCGTCGACAAGTACGGAGCGGAGTATCGGGGCATCGTCCAGTACTACCTGATGGCACAGAACGTGTGCCGCCTGAGCCGCCTGCGCTGGGTCATGACAGTTTCCTTACTCAGGACCCTGGCTGCGAAACACGACTCCACCGTCAACAAGATGGTGCGCAAGTACAAGGCGACCGTCGATACTCCTGACGGACCGAGAAGGTGCTTCGCAGTCGTGGTGCAGCGCGAGGACGGCAGGAAGCCACTGGTCGCCCGCTTCGGCGGAGTCACTCTGCGGCGGCAACACACCACCGTTATGTCCGACGTCCAGCCGGTCATGGGGAATCGGAAAAACGAGCTGATTCGTCGGCTCCTTGCCGGACGCTGTGAGATGTGCGAGGCAACGACAGGGCTGCAAGTCCACCACGTCAGGAAGCTCGCAGACCTCAAGCGACCAGGCCGACCGGACCCGGGTCCGTGGATTCGCCAGATGGCAGAACGCAGGCGCAAAACCCTCGTGGTTTGCCAAAAATGCCACCAGCGCATCCACGCGGGACGGGCCACAGTCTCCACTCGGAATCGATCACCGGAGAGCCGTGTACTGGGAAACTAGTCCGCACGGTTCGGGAAGGGGCCGTCGGAAAAGGACCCGAGCCATGGGTACCTCGTCGGCGGCCTACTTCACCAGCGTCCGGGTGCTGAGGGAAAGCCTCTTCGACCGCCTCAGCCAGGTTATCGGCAGCAGTGCAGGCGGCTTCCATCTGGATGAGGAGAGCGAGCATCTGTTTGCCGAGCGCGTCCTCGACGGGCAGAGGCTGATGGGCCCAGTCAGCCCGGAAGATGTCGCGAAGCCGTTCGGCTTCGGCCTCGACCCCGCGCTGTCGGCCAGCCCGCTTGAGGGCGGCCTGGAGCTGGGTGCGGGTCAGCCGGGCCGCGCGGGTCGGGGTCGGAGCCGTCCGGAGGACCTCGCGAACCTCGGTCCGGCACAGACCGTTCTTCCACCCGTCGGCCGCTGCCAGGGCGGAGGGGTAGTACTCGCGCAGCAGGGAGCGGAGCTGGTTGGCAATCTGTCGGGTAGCCGGTTCCAGGTGGCATCCTGCTGGGCCCGGGCGAGGACGGCGACCGCCTGGGCAAGGTCGTCGCTGTCGTTCGGGAGCGGCCGGGGGGCGCGCATATCGGTGCGAAGAATGTTCGCCAGAACCAGGGCGTCGCCGGGGTCGGACTTCTTGCGCGAAACGGAGTGACGGTCGCGATAGCGGGAGGCGGCCATCGGGTTGATCGCGAACCCCTGCCGCTTGCCGGTCCGTAGCACGGCGACCAGCTGGCCGCGGGAGGTCTCGAACGCGACGGGAATCGGGGTCTCTTCGGTGTCGCCGCACTCGGCGAGCAGGTCCACCAGGCCTGTCCCCCGTGCTTCTGATCGGCCTGGTCCTCAACGCCACCCTCGGATGGTCCTGGGCCGACCCCATCGCCGCCCTGGTCATCGCCGCCATCGCCATCAAGGAAGGCCGAGACGCCTGGCAGGGCAAAGGCTGCTGCGCGACCCCGGCCACCGCGACGGCCCCGGCCGCCGGCGCCGAGGCGGACGCTTGTGGCTGCCGTTCCGGCTGCGACTGCCGCAACTGGCCGACCACCAATTGCTGAGCGGTGATGAGGCTCCTTGAATCTCGCCACCCCTGCTCGGGGTACTCCGCAGAGTTGCTCACTTTGGTTCCCCACCCGCGGGCGACCGCCGGCCGGATACCACTCGGGAGGGACGCCTGATCGCCGGCCGCAGGGCTGCGTCCTTTCCGGGACCAGGACGCCTTCGACGACAACTGAGCGTCGGCCGGCGACTGCCTCTGAACTGAAACGGCGTTCGGACGCCGTCCATGGGCGTCGAGGCCATCACGGGCGAGTCGCCTGCATTCTCGTGTCGGTGCTGGGGCTGCCGCCTTGAATCGGAGCAAGCCGGACCACCGCCCGTCAACGCGACCTTGCGAAAAGCCCAGGTCAGTCCTTGGAGTGCTGCCACGCCTTGTACGTGAACTCAAGGCTGTACCCATCAGGATCGAAGACGCTGGCCGCGTAGTACCCAGGAGCGTAGTAGGGACGGTCCGCGGGTGCGCCGTTGTCGGTCGCGCCCGCCGCCATGGCCGCCGCGTACGCCGCGTCGACCGCCTCCTTCGACGGCGCGGTGAAACCGACGTGCGCGGCACGCCCCTCACTGACCCCGTCGCGCAACCAGAACACAAAAGCCGTGTCGGTACCGAACCCCTTGAGGTCGGGGTGGCCCTCCGGACCGGTCGAGCCGTCGAAGTCGATCACGCTTACTTCGGCAACAAGGAGCAACTGTTCGACGCCGTGATCGACCGGGTGCTCGACGTGGGCGCGGAGACAGTGCCCTTCGACGCCGAGGACATCCCCGGAGTCGCGGGACAGATCTTCGACAACCTGATCGCCCACCCCGACCTGATGCGGCTGCTCTCCTGGAAGCTGCTGGAACGCCCCGGCGCCACCGACCAGGAGGTCGCCACCTACACCGCCAAGACCACAGCCGTGGCGGCGGCCCAGGAGCAGGGTCGAGTCGAGCCGGAGCTCGGCCCGGAGGACCTGGTGGCTTTCGTGCTGGCGCTGACCCAAGCCTGGTTCAGCCTCACAGGCGGCATGAGCCCAACCAGCGGAAGCGACCCATGGTCAACGCGACGATTGGCCCGGCACCGCGACGCCGTCGTCGACGCAGTACGGCAGATCACCACACCGCACAGATAGAACAAGTGGCGGATCACTCACACTGGCTGCCCAAGCTCGTCGACGACGGCACTGTCGAAGCTCTCGGCCATGTTCACCAGGCCGTCGACTTGCTGCCGCCGGGGTGACCGAGCACGGACTGGACGACATGGTCGCAGCCGTGCTTCGCGCCAACCGACCGAAGTAGGCCTAGGACCGCGAGAGGCCGGCGCGGCGGGCCTCAACCGGCGACTGCCGCCAGGGGCGAGAGGCTGGCGACCTCGGCGATCGCCTCCGCCGAGGGATGGAAGTAGTGGCGGACGTTGTCCGCCTTGCGGTGCCTCGACTTGGCCTCGCGGGTGCGGCTCAGCAAGCCGGAAACCGTCCGGCCTGATGCTGACCATGTGCTGACGCGAGCACGGCGGCCATGGCTCTGACCTGCGGAAACGCTCAGACGCTAGGCCTTGTATGCGGCATCACGCCGGGTGCCCGCTCTGCTTCACGAGCCCGTGGACGGGACTCAGACCTTGCGCATCACGGCCGTGACGATGCCAAGGATCGTGGCGCCGTTGCCGCAGATCGGTTCGGAGCTCACTGTAGCTTCGCCTTCCAGCATGGCCGCCACCACGTCCCCCTGGTCTGCGGTTGGTTGAGCCCACACGACGACGAGGTCGCCCATGCGGGCCCCCTTGATCCAGGCACTGGGCACTGGCATTCGATCGGAGGCTGCGGGCCTCAATGGGACGGTGCGTCCCTTACCTGATCGAGTGATAGCGCCACACCTGTTGCGCGCGGTAGCGCCCTCCACACCACTGCTGAGCTGCACCGATCCTCATCGGATCACGCTGCACGACGGTTGCCCCCGCTGGAAGTGACGATGTCGCCGTGGTCGGCACTGTCCTGCCTCCTCACGGTCACGATGTCGCCGTCGCAGATCGCCGCGTCGATCACGCTGTCACCGGAGACCGGAAACCGACGAGTTCGCCGAATCTCGGAGGGCTCTGCCTGGGAACTGGTGGCGATCCTGCCTCTACGGCGTTGAGCCTGACGTGGGTTCACTCGCTACGACTGTGGGGTCGGCGGGCTCTCGGCCCCCCCTACGGCCGGCCGTCAAGGCGCGACGGGGCTACGACGTCGTCAAACGGCCCCGGCATGACGACTCGAAGCGGCCCCGTGCCAGCGTGGCCCGGTCTCTGCCGTAGCCAGCGAAAGCCGCTGCTGCACTAGTGGGGCCAACTCGAGCCGCCCGGGCGGGGGTGCGCCGGAGTTCAGGGTCAGACCGCCACGGCCGCCCGGCGGGGTGGCGGTGTTCAGCGCCGGGCTGCCACGGCTGCCGCGGCCGCGGCCGCGGCCGCGGCCAGGATGCGGTACAGGACCGGGACCGGGATCGCCGGATTGGTGACCGCCTCGCATGCCGTGTCGCGGTCGTGCAGCAGCCCGGCAAGGACGCGGGCCGGCAGCTGCGGATTGCGTATCGCGGTCCCGCGGACGTAGTCCGCTGGGTCGTTCAGCAGCCGCACCGCGTCGGCCGGTGACAGCCGGGGGTCCTCGGCCGCGCGGCGGCGCACCTCGGCTTCTGGGTCGCGGGCGAGACGTGCGACGTCGGCAGGCGTGGACTCCGGATCGTCCAGGGCCAGGCGGCGCATCCGCCCACCGGGGTCGCCGGCGTAGCGCAGCAGGCCCGTACGGGGGAAGTTGGGGTGGCTGCGGGGGCGGTCGGGGTGACTGAAGCTGCCGTCCCACCAGCTCCAGACCTCCAGCAGCATCTCGGCCGGCGGGCCGGCGCGTCATCGCACGATTCGGCGAGGAACAGGCGGACCGTCCGGTCCTCGTCCCGCGCCAGACGCTCCACGACGTCCGGTGGAAGATGCCGGGCACGGGCCACGCTTCGGCGGATGAGCGGATGGGACGATACGGCGAGGCGGCGCATCGCGTCGGCGTCACCGTGCAGGCCCTCGACCCAGGGCACAGTGCGCGACATCGACGTCGGGTCGAAGTCGTAGCGCACCGCGGCACGCTGCTCCTCGTTGAGGTCGGGCCGCAGTGCCACCGCCGAGCGGATGTCGTCGTATGGGTCCTGCGCCAGGACGGCGACGCTGTGTGCACTGAGCAGCGGGTTGGTGGCCAGCGCTCGGCGTACCTCCGCGTCCCCGTCCCGGACCAGATCCGCCTCCAACCCGGGTGCGAGACGGCACTGTTCGAGCGCGCGCCGGGGCGTGGGCAGCGCGGTGAAGACCTCGCGAGGCATGGGGACGCTGGTGTGGTGGGCGAGCAGCGCCGCCGTTCGCACCGCGTCGTCGGTGTCGGCGAGCAGTCGCGCCCGCAGCGGCGCGGCGAGGTCTTCCCACCGGGCGCAGGCAGTCGCCCGCACCTCGGGATCGGCGTCGGCCGTGAGGCTGGGGAGGTGGTGTGCGGGGAGCCCCGGGAGTTCGGCGGCCTGAGCGCGGGACGGGCCGGCGAGGAGGTCGTCGTACAGGTCCCCGGGGAGTTCGACCCCCCAGGCGCAGGCATGCTCGGCCCAGAGCACGCGCCGGCTCGGCGACGGTTCGGCGCGGACCAGGCGTATCCACTGATCGGATGTGAGCTTGGGCCGGAAGGTGTCGGCGGGCGTTGAGCGCACCCGCGGATCGGGATGCGCCACGGCGGCGTCGAGTACGGCGGGCCGGTCGCAGCCGTGCAGGAAGCCCTCCGCCACATCCAGCAGCCGGATCAGCAGCTCGTCCGGCGCGGCCGGATTGGACCCGATCCCCTCCGCCCAGTGCAAAGGCCATGCTGGCTGGCCGGGCACCGCCGCCCACACCTCGGCACGCTCGACCTCCGTCTCGCGCCCGGCGGCCGCGGCGGCCTCCTCCAGCCGCTCCGGCAGTCGGTCGAGGGCCGTCACCCGAGGCCCGTCCGCGCCCGGTACCTCCGCCAGCAGCACCTGCCCGTCGAGGGAGAGCGCCACGAACCCGGGGTCGCCGGTCAGCCCCGGCACACCGCCGCCGGCGTAGCGGACCCGCGTCCACCAGGAGTCGTTGCCGCCGATCCGATGTCCGAGGACAGCCACCAGGAACTCGCCGTCGGCATCTGCAAGGCGGCGCCACCACGCGGTGTCGAGCGCTTCCCGGACCGCGCCGTCCGGCGCCGCGATCCCCCGCGCGATCCGCCAGCCGGCCTCCGGCGGGAACAGGCTGCCAGGGGGCATCTCCTCGACGACCGTGAGTCCGGCGCATGGGAGCAGTTCGTGGAGTTCCTCTCGGTGTTGCACGCGGTCATGATCCCCGCCGACTCACGGTGGGACAAGGCCCTCAGCCCAGGCGCAACCGGCCCTCACCCGCGTACACGTCATTGGCTGCGATGTCGTTCGGCCCAGCCCGGGCGGCTCGAGTTGGCCCCACTAGTGTCCTGCGCCAGTAGTTGATCGTCAGTAGTTGCGTGACTTCTGCTGCTGGTGCGTCAGTTCCTCGTCGGGGCCCAAAGCTGGAACCGTTGCTGCTGTCTGATGATGAGCGGGCGGTGTTGGAACGGTGGACGCGTCGGGCGACATCGGTCCAGGCCCTGGCCCTGCGCGCGCGGATCGTGCTGGCGTGCGCGGGCCCGGAGGTACCGCCGATCGTCGCGGTCGCCCGGGATCTGCGGGTGACCGCGGACACCGTCCGCAAATGGCGCCGACGCTTCCTCGCCGAGCGGCTGGACGGGCTCCGGCCGGGCCGACCGCCCACAGCTCCCGAAGAACGCCATCCACTGGTCACGGACATCGATGGCGCGGCACAGTGGTCTGTCGAAGTCGACCGTGGGCCGGATCTGGCGGCAGTTCCAACCCAAGCCGCATCTGGCGGACACCTTCAAGCTGTCGACGGACCCGTTGTTCGTGGAGAAGGTCTACGACGTCGTGGGCCTGTACTTCAACCCGCCCGAAGGGGCGGTGGTGCTCTCGGTGGACGAGAAGTCGCAGATCCAGGCCCTGGACCGGTCCCAGCCGGTGCTGCCGATAATGCCGGGCATGCCCGAGCGGCGCACCCACGACTACGTGCGCAACGGCCTGACCACGCTGTTCGCCGCGTTCGATGCCGCCACGGGTGAGGTCATCACTGCCCTGCACCGCCGGCACCGGGCCGCGGAGTTCAAGAAGTTCCTGATCCGGATCGACAAGGAGGTGCCCGCTCACCTGCAGATCCATCTGATCGTGGACAATTACGGCACTCACAAGACTCCAGTGATCAAGTCCTGGCTGGCCAAACACCCGCGGTTCGAGCTGCACTTCACCCCGACCGGCTCCTCCTGGATCAACCAGGTCGAGCGGTGGTTCGGCTACCTGGCCCACCAGATGATCCGCCGAGGCGCACACAAGAACATCCAGGCCCTCGAAGCCGACATCCGTGTCGGCGACGGGTGAATCGTGACCCTCTGACGGCGGATCAAAACTGACCCACTTCGTGGTCTTCTGACCAACCTGATCTTGATCGAAGGTCAGGAGAAGAGGGTGATTTCCGTGGAGGACTGGGCAGAGATCCGCAGGCTGCACCGGGCCGAGCAGATGCCGATCCGGGCGATCGCCCGGCAGCTGGGCATCTCGAAGAACACCGTGAAGCGGGCCCTGGCCACGGACCGGCCGCCGGTCTACTCGCGGCCGCCGAAGGGCTCGGCGGTCGACGCGGTCGAGCCGCAGATCCGGGAACTGCTGAAGCAGACCCCGACGATGCCGGCGACCGTGATCGCCGAGCGGATCGGCTGGGAGCGCGGGATGACCGTCCTCAAAGAACGCGTACGCGAGCTGCGGCCGGCCTATCTGCCCGTCGATCCGGTCTCGCGCACGACGTATCAGCCCGGCGAGCTGGCTCAGTGCGACCTGTGGTTCCCGCCCGTCGACATCCCGCTCGGATACGGGCAGAGCGGCCGGCCTCCGGTGCTCGTGATGGTGTCCGGCTACTCGCGGATCATCGCCGCGCGGATGCTGCCCACCCGCACCACCGGCGACCTGATCGACGGGCACTGGAAGCTTCTGACCGGCTGGGATGCAGTGCCGCGGATGCTGGTCTGGGACAACGAGGCCGGGATCGGCCGGGGCAAGGTGACCGGGGACTTCGCTGCGTTCGCGGGCCTGCTCGCCACCCGGATCTATCTCTGCCGGCCTCGCGATCCCGAAGCGAAAGGGCTGGTGGAGAGGGCGAATGGCTATCTGGAGACCAGCTTCCTTCCCGGCCGCACCTTCACCGGGGCCGATGACTTCAACACCCAGCTGACTGCCTGGCTGGCCGTCGCCAACCGGCGCCAGCACCGCACCCTGGGCGCCCGTCCGGTTGACCGGTGGGAGGCCGACCGGGCCCAGATGCTCGCCCTGCCGCCGGTCGACCCGCCACGCTGGTGGCGTTTCGCGACCCGCATCGGCCGCGACCACTACATCCGCGTCGACACCTGCGACTATTCCGTGCACCCCTTGGCCATCGGCAAGAAAGTCCAGGTCCGCACCGACACCGACGAAGTCATCGTCACTCTCACCCCCGGCGGGGCGGAAGTCGCGCGCCATCCGCGGTGCTGGGCCAAGCAGCAGACCATCACCGACCCGGACCATGCCCGCGCCGCCGCCCTCCTGCGCGGCGACTATCGCCACCACCAAGCCTCCCAGGCCCTCGCCGCCCGTGGGCAAAACGCTGCGACAGCCAGTGATCTCGTCGAGGTCGAGCAGCGCCAACTCGACTCCTATGACCGCATGTTCACCCTCATCGAGGGTGGCGGCGGACACGACGAGCCGGAGGTCTCCTGATGCCCGCCACCACCAAGACCGCCGCCGCGGACAAGCCCAGGACGGGCCGTCAGACCGCCGCCGACCTGTCCTTCCTCGCCCGGGCGATGAAGGCCCCGGCCCTGCTGGACGCTGCCGAGCGGCTGGCCGAACGCGCTTTGAAGGAGACCTGGACGCACACCGAGTTCCTCGTCGCCTGTCTCCAGCGGGAGGTCTCCGCCCGTGAGTCCCACGGCGGCGAGGCCCGCATCCGCACCGCCCGCTTCCCCGCGATCAAGACGATCGAGGAACTCGACGTCACCCATCTGCGCGGCATCACTCGCCAACAGCTCGCGCATCTGGGCACGTTGGACTTCATCGCCGCGAAGGAGAACACCGTCTTTCTGGGACCGCCGGGCACCGGGAAGACGCACCTGGCGATCGGGCTCGCGGTCCGCGCCTGCCAGGCCGGTCACCGGGTCGCGTTCGCCACTGCCGCCGAGTGGGTCGACCGCCTGGCCGCAGCCCACCACGCCGGACACCTCCAGACCGAGCTCACCAAACTGTCCCGCTATCCGCTGATCGTGGTCGACGAGGTCGGCTACATCCCCTTCGAAGCCGAGGCCGCGAACCTGTTCTTCCAGCTGGTCTCGAACCGCTATGAGAGAGCGAGCGTGATCGTCACGAGCAACAAGCCCTTCGGACGCTGGGGCGAGGTCTTCGGCGACGAGACCGTGGCCGCCGCCATGATCGACCGCCTCGTCCACCACGCCGAGGTCCACTCTCTCAAAGGCGACTCCTACCGCATGCGCGGACGCCAACTGGGACGCGTCCCCACCGCGACACACGACACCGACTGAACACCGGCAACCAGACCCGGTGGGTCAGAACTCGACCGTCCAAACTGGGTCAGGATTCAGCCGCCGCCGACAATCCGGGCATGGGTCAAAGACTGGAACGAAAACCCCAAGCCGTTCATCTGGACCAAGACAGCCGAAGAAACTCTCGACTCCCCCGCCCACTTCTGCCGACGGTTCTCCGGCGCAGGACACTAGCTAGCGGGCATGGTCGACCGGACCAGATCCCGTCTGACCGCGAGTACCTCCCGCGGCGCATCGAAGCCGGTGGCGCCCACGACAACGCCGTTCTCCAGATGTTCGAAGAGCAGCCCGCGCGCTGTCGCCTTCCGCCGGACGTCACCGGTGCTGCCGGTTCGACCGGCGTGCTGGAAGCGGATGTCGTGTCAGAGCATCTGCGGGAGCAGTTCGAGGGGGTGATCTGGAAGTTCCGCTCAAGCAGTCAGTGATTCCCTACGGAACGATCATTCGCAATTCCTAATTGGCAGCCGAGTCGTCGTGGAGCACCGGGCGGCCAATCACTGAAAGCCACAAGCGGCAGAGCCTTTTGAACCACACCCGGCACCCTGGGTGGGTCAACCATACGAAGGGCTCACCGCATCCCGCAGAACAACGTAGGGAGGCTTTTCCAACCTGGTTGCGTAGCACGTCGGTTGGCTAAAGGCCGCGTTGAGGAAAGGGTGAAGCTCCTGGTAGATGGGTTGTCGACCAAGATCAACCTGTCCGCCCGGAGCTTCACGTGCTTGTCTACCCATCGGGGATCGATCTGTCCAACTCGACCCTGCGCTACCTGTCCGACCTGCTGAGAGCCCGGCGGCGTGAGCGCGGCACACGCTGGCGCCGCCTGACCGCGGACCGACAGGCTCTGCTCGCGCTGGCCCATCTGCGTTGCGGGCACACGTACGCCCAGCTCGCGGCCGGCTTCGGGATCGGGCTGGCCACCGTCTACCGGTACATAGTCGAGGCGGTTGAGGTCCTGGCCGCCCTCGCCCCCACACTCCAGCAGGCCATGACCGTCGCCGCCAACAAGGCATTCGTGATCCTGGACGGCACCCTGCTGCACATCGACCGCATTGCCGCCGACCGCCCCTACTACTCTGGAAAGCACAAGCGCCACGGCATGAACGTCCAGGTCATCGCCGACGCGTTCGGGCGCCTGCTCTGGGCCTCACCTGCCCTGCCAGGTGCCGTCCACGACATCAAGGCCGCACGCACCCACGGCATCATCGAAGCTCTCACCCAAGCCGGCATCCGGACGTGGGCCGGCAAGGGATATCAGGGAGCTCAGGGGACGATCCGGGTGCCTCACCGGGGGCCGCTGGAGCACACTCCCAGCCGGGAAGCGGGCGGTGAACTCCTCCCACGCCAAGACCCGAGCCGTCGGAGAGGAGGCCAACGCCACCCTGAAGAGTTGGCGGCTCCTGCGCAAACTCCGTTGCAGCACCACCCGCATCACCGACATCGTCAAGGCCGTCCTGGCCTTGCACCTCGCCACGGCAGCCTGAGATCGCTGCGGCCGGAGGCATGGACAAGGACAGCGCCACCATCCATGACAGCAAGGGAGACCGCTCACCGTGACAGACGTCAGAGTCACCTACGACAAGACCGTCAACGCAGCGTACGTATACCTCACCGAACCGCAGGCCCGCGTGAAGTCCGCGCGCATGTATCCCTGCGATCCAGTGGACGTCGACGGCATGATCAACCTCGACTTCGACGAGCAGGGCCGCCTCATCGGCATCGAGGTGTTGGCGGCCAGTTCAAAACTGCCCGAGTACCTGCTCCAGTCCGCGGAGCGACTTGACACCGAAGGTGCATGACCAGCCGAGCACCACGCTCGCGGCGAACAGGTTGGAAAAGGCTCAGTAACTACCCGGCCTTGGGCAAATTTCGGAACCTGCCGAGGACCTTCAATGGACGCCGTTGATGTCGATCGGCCACCGGGCTCACGGCCGTCTGGGTGAGTCTGACCTGTGGAGTGTTGTTCGCGGCCTCGCAAGGCGGTACGAGTCGTTCGGGGCGCCGTGGTGTGTGTGCGTGATGCCTGCGCTCCGTCCGGAGGGCGTCCAGAACGATTGGAGTGAGCGGGCATGGTCCTGGCAGCACGGCTGGTGTTGGCTGCGGTCTTCGGGGTCGCGGGGATCGCCAAACTCATGGACCGCGAGGGACTGCCTCGCGCAATCGCAAGCTTCGGCCTGCCAGCTCGAACAGGGAAGCCGCTTGGATACCTTCTCATCTCCTGCGAGTTCGTCACAGCCCTGGCCCTTATCGTCAACCCATGGGCAAGAATCGGTGCGCTTGGAGCGCTCGGACTGTTGCTGACGTTCTGCCTGGCCATCGTGGTGAGCATCGCACGCGGCCGGACCCCGAATTGCCACTGCTTCGGAGGGCTACGCGCCACGCCGGTCGGGTGGGCCACGCTCGCACGCAACGGGCTCCTCGCAGCTACGGCGGGATTCGTCGCAACCGACGGGCGTGCCCCATGGTTCTTCACGGGCCTAGGGACCATCGCAGCGACGTGTTGGGTGGTACTAGAACTCAAGCGATCCGGGAAAGTGCGACCGGGCATGGTCACACCGGGCTTTTCACTGCCTGACGCAACGGGACAAGTATGGACTCTCGAGAAACTGTTTGCCGCTGCGCATCAGCCACTCCTGCTTCTCTTCACTGATCACGCGTGCGGCGCGTGCGACGCGTTGCTGCCACAGGTGGCCCGGTGGCAACAGGCCCATGCAGAACGGCTGACCATCGCAATCGTGAACGGCGGTCCCTCCGCAGACAGCGTTGCCCTCTCACGTGAGCACGGGCTGCGTAACCTACTGGTAGACGAAGACCGAATGCTGCTCACCACTTACGGTCTGACCGCCACACCCAGCGCAATGCTGATCGACACCGACCGGATCCTCGCCGCCGCGCCAGCAGCAGGGGCAGCAGAGATCGCCGACCTGGTGACCAGGGCACTCCAACCGCGTGGTAGATCAACGATCGCACGACGCGCGCTGTTGTTCGCCTCGGCCACGATGGTGCCCACCGTCATCTCCACCCGTGCGATGGCCCGCGGTGTTACCGGGGCGAACTGGCGCCCAAAGCAAGTGAAGTTCGCTGGGGGATGGCTCTGCAAACAGCGCTACGCGCTGTGTACTAAAGCCGCCTGCAAACCCTCGCTGAGCGACCCGAACGTCGTCATCTGCCGCTGCGTGGTGGAATACGGCTACTCCTACGGCTATAAGTCGTGTGCAAAACGGGCACCAGTCGGCAGAAGATTGGTATCGACGTTCTCGACACAAAACACGAACCATCATACCCGAACCATGACCTGCACACCCCGAGCACAATGGGCAAACTGTCTGGACGTGGACTGCGAAATCGACCCGCGCAACCCGACCCACGCTGTGTGCCGCTGCAAGTCCGTGGAGAGCGGTGACTTTTTCACATTCGGGGGAAACTGCGACACCAGCACCTGCACCTCCGTGATTTGGTCAGCGGCAACACCACCCGGAGTCCCCTTCCAAGCCGCGATGGAGAGCATCGGCCTATCAGTCACACTCCCCAAAGCATGCCCGACAGGCACGGACGACGATGACCTTCCGCCTAGCGGGCTGGAGTTTCAATGACCGAGTCAACGCTGTGGCCGCCCTTCGCAAGTGAGGGCGGCGCCTCGTCCCGTAGGTCGTCTGTGCCTCAGCCGACGAAAGTCAGCCACGACGGCGGGCACGCCGACCGATCAGGTGCGCCTGTGTCTCGCTGCGGCCCCGCCGGCCTCAGCCACGCTGCTGGCTTTGTGGCCTTGGGCTGAGTCAAGCCGTCTGCGTGATGGGCGGGGTGGGGGTGAAGGCCCGGTCGTCGCGTAGAAGAGCCCACAGCACACTGGTGCGGCGTCGTGCGAGGGCGATGATGGCCTGGACGTGTTTGCAGCCCTCACCACGTTTCTTGAGGTAGTACTCCCGGTTGGGGCCGTCGCGGATGATGCTGGTCTGCGCGGAGAGGTAGAAGACTCTGCGTAGGCGGCGGCTGTAGCGCTTAGGGCGGTGCAGGTTGCCGGTGCGGCGGCCGGAATGGCGGGGGACGGGGACCAGTCCGGCGGCTGAGGCAAGGTGGCCGGCGTCAACGTAGGCGGTCATGTCGCCCGCGGCGACGACGAACTCGGCTCCGAGGACGGGGCCCATGCCGGGCAGCGACTCGATGATCTCGGCCTGGGGGTGGGTGCGGAAGGCGTCGCGGATCTGCCGGTCGATGCGCTTGAGTCGGTCGTCCAGGGCCAGGATCTGAGTGGCCAGGTCAGCGACGATCTGTGCGGCGGCGTCCTCGCCGGGCAGCGCGGTCTGCTGGGCCTGGGCGGCTTCCACGGCCGTCGCGGCCACGCTGTCCGCGTCGCGGACGCCTCGATTGACCAGCCAAGAGGCCAGACGAGCCTGGCCGCGTCGGCGCAGGGCGGCCGGGGTCTGGTAGCCGGTCAGCAGCACCAGTGCGCCCTTGCGGGCCGAGTAGTCGAAGGCCCGCTCCAGGGCGGGGAACATGCCCGTGAGCACATCGCGGAGCCGGTTGACCGTTCGCACCCGGTCGGTGACCAGGTCGGTGCGGTGAGCGGTCAGGAGTGCGAGGTCGGCGGCCAGCTGTGCGGGCACGTCGAGGGTGGCGAAGTCCCGGCGGTGGCGGGCGGTTTCGGCGATGACATAGGCGTCGCGGGCATCCGTCTTGGCCTCGCCCCGGTAGGCGCCGGCCATGCGGTTGACCGTCCGCCCGGGCACATAGACAGGCTGCTGCCCGTGGGCTGTCAGCAGCGCCAGCAGCAGTGCCGAGGACCTGCTGGAGATGTCCACCGCCCAGTGCACCTCATCGGCCAGGTCCAGGATCTCGCCGAGTGCGGTCAGGATCGCCGACTCGTCATTTTCGATCTTCTTCGACCACAGAGTCGCGCCGGTCTCGTCGACCACCGCGGCCCAGTGATGGCCCTTGCCCGCGTCGATACCGACCCATTATCCGGGCCCTCTGTTTGCTCACGCGTCCCTCCCGCAGCCGAGTTCCTTCCGTCGGCCCGTAGGACACCCCGGCGTCAGCTCCGTAAACAGCGACCGATCCGCGCATTTCAATCAGCGACCAGGGCGCCCCGAAGGACCGGACGGCCACTCCAGCCAAGCCACGATCGACAAGCTGCTTTGAAGCCACATCCGGCCCTCCCGGGCCACCGAACAACTTACGGAGCTGCTTTGGGGCGAGTGATCATGGCCCCTTAAGGGTCACGTCCGCGGGAGTGGTGTGTTGACGGCTACTCGGTGATCTCGTTTTGAGGCTATTCGGTGGGTTCGGTGGGCAGGGCGGTCTCGGCGGTTTCTGACTCGATCGGGTGGACGCGGGCCTTGGCCAGCAGGTCGAGTCCCATGTATTCGTGCGTCGTATCTGCCGGTGACGGCGCGCGCCCGCCGTCGACGGCTTTCCCCCCGAGGCCTGTGCTGGGGCAAGCAGAAGGCCGCTGTGGCTCGTCGGCCTGTCCCCGGGCACCGACGTGCTCTGAGGTGTGTGCCAGCCGCCCTGCCCCGTGTCGCCCCGCGGTCCTCGCACCGTGAGGGCAGGCGGCGCGGCTTTCCTCTTCACGTCGGGTGGCATCGGGGAGGTTGCCACCGGCGGCGTCCGGGGCATGCGCCGGGCGGCGTTGTACGGCCGGGATGCAGAGAAGTGCGAGAGTGGCGGAGGCCGCGACGATCGTCATCGCGTGTCGTGACCAATCCAAGGGACGCGAGAACAGGATGTCGGTTGCCAGGGGCCGGAGCGAGTCGCGCAAAGGGACGCTCACGGGTGTCTCTACCGGTAGTTGAGCTCGGCGAGTTCGGTGGCGAGCTTCTTGGGCAGGCCGGTGTGGCCGAGCAGGGGAAGCGCGATGTTGCGGGCACCGCGGGCGACGGCGCTGCGGGTGGTGGCGATGCGGGTCATCCGATCGGTGAAGGCGACCACCCGCTGGGCGATGGGGCGTCGCCGTGCCTCGTAGCCGTCGAGCTGTCCGGTGGCGAACGCTCGGCCCAGGGCATAGCCGTCCTGGATGCCGGTGTTCATGCCCTGACCGCCGGCGGGGCTGTGCACATGTGCGGCGTCGCCTGCCAGCAGCACACGGCCGGCCCGGTAGTGGTCGGCGACCCGGTGGTGCACGCGGAAGCGTGAGGACCAGGCAAGGCCCGTGACCTTGGCCTGGCCGGGGGCGCGTTCGTCCAGCAGCTGCTGGACGAAGGCAAGGTCGGGGGTGTCCGGGGCGTCGTCCACGGTGGCGACGACCCGGTAGTGGCCGCCGGGAAGCGGGGCGACGACAGTGAGACCGGCGGTGCCGAAGGTGAGCGACACCTCGCTGGGGCCCGGAGCCCAGTCCATCACGACGTCGGCGAGCACGAAGGACTCGGCGTAGGCGCTGCCGGTGAACCCGATGCCCGCCGCTTCCCGGACGGTGCTGTGCATGCCGTCGGTGCCGACGGCATACCCGGCGCGCAGTGCCTGCCCGGTGCTCGTGGTGAGCGTGACGCCGTCCTCGTCCTGGACGACCGACGTGACCTCGTGCGGGCGGTGCACCTCGCCGCCGAGCGCCCGCAGCCGGGACAGCAGCACGCTCTCGGTCTCGTACTGGGGAACCATCAACGTGTAGGGGTGGGCTGTGGGCAGCTTGTCGAACGGCACGGTCAGCAGCCGGCGTGAGCCATCACGGACGGCGAACCGGGTGACCTGGATGCCGCGCGCGATCAGCTCCTCGGAGGCTCCCAGCTCGTCCAGGACCTCCAGGGTGCGGGCATGCACAACGGCGGCGCGCGAGGTGTTCGCGCCCTCCGCCAGCCGGTCCAGAACGACGAAGTCGATGCCGGAGGCGGCGAGGGTGACGGCGAGCGCGAGGCCGGCGGGGCCGGCGCCGACGATGGCGACCTCGGTGCGGACGGGGAGTGCGGTGGTGTTCATGGCGGAGTCTTCCGTTCACATCCAGGAGGAAAGCCAACAGGCGTTGGCCTACGTCTGTTGGCAGGATGCCCCGACCCGCACTGGAAAGTCAACCGCCGTTGGCCTACGATTGTTGGCATGACGCCGGATACTGAGACCACCAGCACGGACAAGCGTTCCGACCGGACCAGGGCCGCGATCCTGCGCGCCGCACGTGAGCGATTCGCCGCCCAGGGCTACGAACGCACCACCATCCGCGCCGTAGCCTCGGACGCCGACATCGACCCTTCGATGGTCATGCGCTACTTCGGCAACAAGGCACAGCTCTTCGACACGGCACTGTGCATCGACCTGCGACTGCCGGACCTCACAACCGTTCCGCCGGACGAACTGGCACGGGCGCTGGTGCGGCACTTCCTCGATCGCTGGGAGGGCGACCCGGCCGACGACGCGCTGCTGGTCCTGCTGCGCTCGGCGGTCACCAATGAACATGCGGCAGCCCGGATGCACGAGATCTTCGCGGCCCAGATCGCCCCCGCACTGGCCGCCGCCCTGGGCCCCGAGCTCGCCGCACGCCGGGCCGGCCTGGTCTCCTCCCAACTCCTCGGCCTCGGGCTGACCCGCTACCTGCTGCGCCTTCCTGCGGTGACCGCACTCACACGGGACGAGATCGAAAACGGCCTCGCGCCGGCCATCAAGGCCACTCTTGAGTCGAGCTAGTGACCCCGCTCGGGATGTTGGACGGGATATCTGATCAAGCTGCGGTGCCTGGTCATGGCGGTGGCCCCCGCCAACCCTGAGTAGCTGGCAGTGAGATCCCTGAACTTCTTCAGGTCTGGTGTCGTCTTGTGGGATGAGGACAACCGGAAGCCGCGGGACGCACACTCGGCGCGAGATACCTTGAGATGGAAGGGTTATCCCCGGATGTTCAGTGAGAAATCGTCGCGTCAGCTGGGTCGTGCCTTCGTGGTGCTCGCCGCGGTGCTTGTCATCTGGATCTTCGAGATGGGAGCTGCCCCACGCGGCCATGCCGAGGTACGCAACTGGTCCAGTTCCTGGATCGGACTCGATGTGCTGGAAGTGCTCGGGCTGCTCGCGACGGCCGTCCTGCTGCGCACCCGATCGGCCTATCTGGCTCCGGTCGCTTCCGCGGCTGCCACACTGTTCGCCCTCGATGCCTGGTTCGACGTGATGACCGCCCTTGCCGGGAGTGACTGGTACACCGCAATGGCCTTTGCGGTCATCGCGGAGATCCCGCTGGCCGTGACGCTCGGCGCTATCGCCGTCATCGCGCCACGTCGTGCATTTCCCGGTGGCGCGCGCGTGGTGCGTGCGGGCCGGCGACAACAGCAGGAACACTCAGGCAGCTCTGACCGGGTATTCGGTCCAGGAGCGAATCGGTGAGTCGGGTGCGAAGGCTCTCTTCGGTTCGGCGCGGGCATTGCGCCAGCGGACGTAGGCGGCGATGGCCGCGTTCTGCTCGTCGTGGCTGCGATGGTCGGTGCCGTTGAGGGCGAATTGGCGCAGAGCCGCGAACTCGGCCTCGATCCAGTTCAGCCAGGAGCCGTAGGTCGGCAGGACGACCAGCTCGATGTCGCTGTCGGCCGCCCAAGCGCGGACCTTCGCGTGCTTGGGCGGGGAGAAGTTGTCCAGCACTACATACAGCTTCTCCCCGGGCCAGCGGGTGCGCAGGGCCTTGAGCAGGCCGAGAAAATCCCGCCACCGCTTGCGCGGGCGGATGCGGTAGTACAGCCTGCCGGTGGCCAGATCGAGGGCGGCAAGCATGTGCCGCACGCCGCCGTAGCGGTTGTAGGTGGCCCGTAGCCTGCGAGGACGCCTTACCGACCCCCACGCCCGATTCGCCGCTCCTGCACTGACCGCCTGCCGGGGTCCTGAGTACTTCTACTCAGGACCCCGGTCCGCTTCTGAGGGACGCTAGGCCCATGACCACGCCGCCTCCCCCCCACAGCCCACCGTGGCCGACTCACCACCCCCGCTATACAGGGGTCACCAATCCTCTTCCGCCGCAGCGGCGCAGGTGGTTGCACACGGCCGCAGACATCGCACTCGCCATCGGCCTCCTCGTGATCGACGTCATCGCCCCCCTCATCGCGTTCTTATTCGGACTCGACGCCGCGGGTTACACGATGTTCGACCCCGCAGCCGACAACTCGTCCGTCTCCCTCACCCGCCCCTTCGCCTACGTAGCCGTGGTCGGCGGCATCGTCTTGGTCTCCGCGTTCCTTTTGTTCATGGCCCGCGCGATCATCAGCAGCGGCGTCCAAGTCCTCGCCGGACTAGTCCTGGTGCTCGTGGCCGTCATCGGAGTACACGACGCAGACCGCAAAGCGCACCCACAGCCCGCCCCGACCTCTCCCTCCATCAACCCGGGCGCGCTGTGCCGGTCCGGCAGCGACAACAGCGAATGCGGCGGATCCTAACGGGCTGACCTGCGATTGATGATCTTCGTCACGGGTGGGGACATGGCGGGGGCGGCGCGAGTTCTCCGGATTGTGATGACCAATCAGGCCCGTACGGCCATGTCTCATCCTGCCTTCTGCGGCATCTCGGGCCTCACCTCGGTGAATTGGCCGCCGAACTCGGGCCGCGGTGAGAGGCGCGGTGCGAGTCCGAACGGCACGAACGTCGCGAGGGTGTCCGCCTGCATGAGGCCGGAGACGGCCCGAAGTACGGGCTGGTCTTCGTCGACCGGCTCCTGGTGACGCTGGTCCACCTGCGAACCGGACTCACCTACGAGGCCCTGGGGGTGATCTACGAGGTGGGCTCGTCCACCATCCGTCGAGCGATCTGCGAGGTTGCTTCCGCTGCTCGCCGCGCCCGGGTTCGCCGTCCCGCACCGGCCCCCGGGGTGCGGCTGCGCACGCTCGATGACGTGTTCGCCTACGCCGAAGCTGAGGACATCACACTGAGCATCGACGGGATGGCGACTCAGGTCCGCCGCCCGCAAGCGGGCAGACCGGGCCGACGGGCGTTCGTCTCGGGCAAGCGGAAGCAGAAGACCATCAAGACCACCACCGTCAGCGACGAGCAGGGCCGCACCCTGTGGTCGGGAGCCGAACGGCCGGGCCGAATGCGCGACCAGACCGCGGTGCGCACCGAGGGCATCACCGTGCAGTTCCGCCAGCACCCAGCCGTGAAAGCCGTAGTCGACGACGGCTACCGGGGGGTCTCGCGAACGAGTTCCCCGGCCAGGTCTCGGCCCCGCCCCGCAAGCCGAAGGGCCTAGACGACGACACCGCGCCGCCGACCGAACGGTACGGCTGGCGCGAGCACAAACGCCGCCAGTCCTCCCGACGCATCTGCGTCGAACACGCCAACCCCGAACACCGCCAGTGGCGCCCGCTCCAGCGGTACACCCAACGCCGTGAGATCTACGGCGAAACCCACCGCGCCATCGCCGCCCTGGTCTCCGACCGCTCCGCCAAACGCACCACCCGCCGTCGGCCGAGCACTGAGCTTGTGCACGTCCGCACGACCACCTGCTGAACCACCCACCAGCCAAACCCTCAGGCCAGCACACCCCATAATCAATCGCGAGACAGCCCGTTACTCGTGCGGATGGGCTAAAGGCTCATGGCCATGAGCCTTGGGGGAACTGACGAGTGCGCACAGCCATTGCAGGAAACTGCCGGCGCCCGAATCTGATGCCTCCGGCTCTGCTACCGCTTGCCCTGTTCCTGCCGTCAGCGGACCCACCGTCCCAGGTTGTTTCTCTTCCGCCCAGCCATGAGGCCCGCTCACCGTCCTGCCCTCGGCTGCACCGACCACATCAGCCAAAAGAAGCAGGGCATCACGATCCGCCGTCACGTCCCACTGGCGAACCTGTCATACCGGGATTTATGGGCACTGCTTAGTACTGCAACGGTGCTTGTTCTGATTGCTGGGCAGTTTCAGGGACTGTGTCCGCGTCGTTTGTAGTGGCTGATGCGGGCTTGGTGCTGGCGTCGTCGTCGCCAGTGCGACCAGTGCGACCAGTGCGACCAGTGCGACCAGTGCGACCAGTGCAGAACGTCGTCGACCGGGGTCGGGCGGCGGTCCGTGAGGCGGGTGATCAGGCGTCGGATCTCGGCGAGGCTGAGGTGGATGAGCTGGGAGGATCCGTTTCTGCTTTCTCCGTATCCAGCTCCCGCGCCCGCAGGACGGTCAGGCAGGCGTGAGCGGCCATGGCCAGGGTCATGTGGCGGTGCCAGCCGGGGTAGCGGCGGACCTGGTAGTCGTCCAGGCCGCATTCCTGCTTCGCAGTCTGGAAGCATTCCTCGACAGCACACCGGCTGCCCGCGATGCGGATCAGCTCGTCCAGCGTCGTGTCGGTGGGGCAGTAGGCGATGTAGTAGGAGATCTCTTCGGGCCGGCTGACGCTGCGGCGGGCGAGAACCCAGTGCCGGCGGTCCTCGCGGTGCCAGGGCCTGACTTCGACGCGGGCCCAGTCGAAGATCCGCCGGCCGTGAGCTCCCGCGCCGCACGAACGACGCTTCCACTTCTGCCGCGGCAGGCCGGGGAACAGGTCGTGGACGGGGTGGTCGATGGACCAGCGGGTGACGACCGTGTCGTGCCGGGTGGTGGCCATGACGTGGAAGACGTCCGCCTGCTCCAGCTCGAACCGCCAGCCCTTGCTGAAGCCGTAGGCGGCGTCCGCCGTCACCCATCCGAACGGGACCCGGTCGGCGATGGCCCTGCGGACCATCGCCTTGGCCATGGCCACCTCCGTCTCGAAGCCGACCGTGTCGTCGATGCCCGCCCGTCGGCACCGTTCCCGGTCGTCCGTCCAGGACGTGGGCAGATACAACCGCCGGTCGATGAGCGTGCGTCCGCGATCTGTGGCGTAGGCGAGGAACACCCCGATCTGGCTGTTCTCGGTGCGGCCGGCGGTGCCGGAGTACTGCCTTTGCACGCCGGCCGAACGGATGCCCTTCTTGAGGAAGCCGGTGTCATCGACGATCAGGACGGCCTCGCGGTCCCCGAGATGTTCGACGACGTAGTCGCGCACGTCGTCCAGGACCTCGTCGGCGTCCTACTCGATCCTGTTCAGCAGCCGATGGATGCGATCGGGACCCGCGTGCCCGGCTTCCTCCGCCAGCGTCCATCCGTTCTTGCGCTGCAGCGGCGCAACCAGGCCCCGCATGTAAGCCAGCGCCGACTGACGCGGCTCCTCCCGGTTGAACCTGTGCACGAACCGCTCATGCAGAGCGTCCAGTTCACCCGCCCACAACCTGACACCAGCAAGGTCCCCACCCATACCCACACCAACGACCGAGCTGGCCAGCAGTCACGGCAAGCACCGTTGCAGTACTAATACTCCAGCAGCACTTTGACGTTTTCCCTGTTCAGGGGCGGTCTGGGTGAGTGTAGAGGGCTGATGACCGGCCTGTGTTCTCTTTCCCGGGCCGCCCCTCGATCGTGTGCAGCCGCCGCTGATAGTGACAGCGGCGGGCGACGGCTTGGCGTCGTCTGCGCCAGTGTGACCACCTCAACGCGCGTGCGCTGATGAAGGGCTGGTGAACGGCGGTGGATGAGTGGCCAGTTGCCAGGAGCCGCCGAATTTCTGCCACGGTGAGGGGCGCGAGGCAGGAACCGTTTCTGCTGCCCCTTTTGCCGCGGCGTCGACGGCCATGACGGCCAGAAAGGCATGCGCCAGCATGGCCAGGGTGATGTGCCGCATCCAGCCGGTGTAGCGGCGGACTTCGTACTGGTCGAGGCCGCATTCGTTCTTCGCGGCCTGGAAGGCTTCCTCGATGGCCCAGCGCATCCCAGCGACGCGGACCAGGTGCTCGATGGTGGTGCCGAGCGGTGCGTAGGCGAGGTAGTAGGCGATCTCTTCGGGCTTGCTGATGCTGCGGCGGGCCAGTGCCCACCGCTGGTGGGTGGGCATCTCGTCGTCGAAGTCCTCGATGGGCGTGATCTGCAGGGCGGCCCAGTGGTAGACGCGCGGGCCCTTGGCACCGTCACCGCACGAATGCCTCTCCCACGCTTCGTCGGGTGCTTGGGAGAAGAGGTGGTCGATGCGTCCGAAGTGAGGCACCTGCTGGGACTTGGGAACCGCGAGTACATACCCCAGGCTGGTCTCCTCCAGCATGTGGCGCAGCCGCCATTCCTGGCCGTAGGCGGCGTCCGCGGTCACCCATGCGATCGGCAGCGGTGAGGCGATCGCCCGCAGCACCATGGCCTTGGCCAGGTCGGGTTTGGTGGCGAAAGTCCGCTCGTTGGGGATGTGGGCGGCGCGGCAGCGGTCGCGGTCGTCGGTCCAGGTCTTGGGCAGGTACAACTCCCGGTCCACCAGGGCGCGTCCACGGGTGGTGGCGTAGGCGGCGAACACGCCGATCTGGCAGTTCTCGGTGCGGCCGGCGGTGCCGGAGTACTGGCGCTGCACGCCGGCCGAGGTGGTGCCCTTCTTGAGGAAGCCGGTGTCGTCGAGGATGAGGATCCCGTCGGGCTCGCCGAGCCGTTCGGCTACGTAGTGCTGGAGGTCGTCGCGGAGCTCATCGGCGTCCCAGCGGGCGCCGTTGAGAAGCCGCTGGAGGCGGTCGGGTGTGCGGTGTCCGGCGTATTCGGCCAGCTGCCAGCCGTTTTTGCGGCCGACCGGGCCCAGTAGTCCACGGATGTAGTCACGCATCCGGCGACGCGGCTCGACACGCCTGAAGCGGTGGCCGGTACGCAGGAACAGTTCCTCGAGTTCGTCGTTCCAGATCTCAACTGCACGCTCGTCGATCACGCAGGGAGGCTGCCCGGACCGCTGTCACTATCAGCGGCGGCTGCACACGATCGAGGGGCGGCCCGGGAAAGAGAACACAGGCCGGTCATCAGCCCTCTACACTCACCCAGACCGCCCCTGAACAGGGAAAACGTCAAAGTGCTGCTGGAGTACTAAGACGGGGACCAGATCCTCGGAGACGGCTCATCGAAGGTTGAGCGATGTTGCGTTGGATCCTGGACGCCCTACTTGATTTCACTCGACTGCTCGGCGGAGTGGGAGCGTCGATGGGCTGCGACTCGTTCGCGGGTGGCGCATCGGCGGGAGCAGTAGCGGCGTTCGGGACCGCTGCCCTGGGTGATGAAGGCGTTCTGGCAGCTGGATGATGCGCAGATCCTGCCGGGCGGGCATTGACGGTCCCAGACGAGAACGGTCAGGGCCATGCAGGACGAGGCGAGGAGCCACTCGTCCCAGGGGGCGTTGTCATCGTGGTCGAGGTGGGGATGCCAGGGGGTGCTGCCGCCATGCGAGGTCAGACGGAGCGGTCCGGTGTGTTCCTGCAGGAGGTGGTTGAGGGTGGCTGCGGCGTCATCGGTGTGCTCGGCGGCGAAGACTTGCCGCAGCAGGGTGGCGGCTGCGCGCATCCCGGCAACGTCGCGGGTGGTGAGGTCGATGGGGTCTGTCTCACCGTATGTGCGGAGCACGTCGGCCACTTCGGTCGGGTCGGGAGAGTCGTCAGTGAGAGCGTTGATCAGGGCGGCGGTCCGCCGAGCGGTGGTCAGCACGGAGTGTCGGGTGGACCAGTCGTCGCTGTTGGGGGACACGTGTGGAATGTAACGCATCTTGCTGAGTTTTGAGTTACCTCCGTAACGTCTTGCTGATGGAAAAGCGTTACTCACTCCGCCTCTATCTGGCCGGGGCAGTGGCAGCTCGTGCCGGGGACGAGATGTCGGGACCGGCGCTGATGCTGACAGGATTCGCCCTGGCCGGATCTCCTACCGACGCATCGTCGCTGCTCGCAGGCATCACGATCTCTGCCGCGGTAGGGGGGCCGGTGCTCGGGGCACTCCTCGACAGAACAGGACGGCCGGGACGCCTGCTGGCTGTGGCCCTCGTCCTGTATGCGGCGGGGCTGGGGATGATTCTCTTAGGACTGGGCCGTATGCCGTTCGCTGTCATCATCCTAATCGCAGTGGTGACAGGGCTGTTGGGGCCGGCCCTGTCGGGTGGATGGACGGCCCAACTGCCCCGTATGGTGCTGCGCGACCACCTGCCCCGGGCGAACACCCTCGATGCCATGACGTTCAGCGTGGCGAGTCTGGCCGGCCCGGCTCTCGCCGGCGGCGTGGCAGAGGCGCTGGGAGCCCCGACGACCGTGGTGGTCTCCGTGGGGCTCATCGCCTTGGCACTGCCCGCCGCGTGGATGCTGCCCGCCCGTCCCGGTCGGGCGAGGGGCGTTCGGACAACCTCACTGATCAGCGAACTTGCTGCCGGAATGCGCGTCATCGTCGGAAGGCAGGCTTTGGCCCGAGCGACCCTCACCTCGGTCGTCTCCTGCATCGCCCAGGGCATGCTGACGGCGTGCATCCCACTCCTGAGCGAGCGCGTCCTGGGCGGAGCCGGCCGCGGCGCGGTGCTGCTCTCCTGCGCGGCGATCTCCGCCCTGGTGGCCAACGCTGTACTCGCCCGGTTTCCGCCTTCAGCCGCCCCCGACACGATCATCTGGGCCAGTGCTCTCGTCCAGGCTGCCGCGCTGGCCCTGGCCACGTGGCGTCAGCCCGTCGTGCTCATCGTGGCCGTACTCATCGCGGGGATCGGTGAAGGACCCCAACTGGCCGCCTTGTTCGCCATCCGCCATCGGGAGGCCCCAGAACACCTCCGCGCCCAGATCTTCACCACCGGCGCCAGCTTGAAAATCACCGGATTCGCCCTGGGGGCAGCGGTTGCCGGACCGGTCGTAACCCGGTCCCTTCCAGGTGCTTTGGCACTCGCAGCGAGTGCAGCGGTCCTCGCAGCACTGGCCTTCTTCGCAATCCGGTCTACAACCGTCAACTCGTCTGAGGACCGAGCGATGTCGAGTTGACCAGGACCGAACCTTGACCCCAGACAGCCAGCCCTAAACAATCACTCAACCTTCGGTGAGAAAACCTAGCCGTCACCAACCTTCGGCGAAAATGATCAGCCTTCGCTGCGAGGGATCACCAGGTCAGCCGCCCGCTGTCGACTGGGTTCGTTGAGAACGGGCATCAACCGACGCAATTCGCCGACCTGCTGAAGTGTGGCATGGGCAGAGTGAGAGTCCCGCGAGGGAGCGGGGAGTTTCCCGCAGGATCACGGTACGTCGGTCTGGAGAGCTGCTCGTTAGGCGTCGCCTGATCGAGCTTTCTGTCGCTCGGAGTCTTGGCGTGCGTGGATGAGTCGCCGGGGGCCCAGGGCCGACCGCTGCACGCCGCCCGCTACCATCCCTTCGCATGACGACTCGGGGGTGGCGGCTGAGTGCCGTGGTGGTGCTGGCGGCGATCTGCGCCGCCGGTCCAGAACGCCCGGAGGTCATCCGCACGGCGTCGGACCTCGGCCCCCTCCCGGCCGACCGCTACGACTACACGCCACAGGACTACCAGCGATCGCAGCGGGCAACGGCGTTGCTGATCCGGCAGTGCATGGCGGAGCGCGGCCACCCGGACTTCCCGCTCGACCCCCGCTACCCCAGCGACCCCGTCGTCGCCACCGCAGTCAGCACCGACTACGGCGTCCTGGATCTCTCCACCGCCCGCCGCTGGGGCTACGGCTGGGACCCGGCAAAGTCCCTGTCCCTCCGGCCGAAGGGCCGCCGGATGACCAACGCCGAGTATGCGGACTTCCCCGCCTGCAGCGCCGAGGCGAACCGGCGCCTGATGCGCGGCATCGACCCCAAGCGGGACTGGCTCTACGCAAGCACACGGGCGATCGAGGTCGACAAGGCGGTCAAGCGCGACCCGCGCCTCCGCGCGGCTTGGGATGTGTGGTCCCGCTGTGTGGCAGAACAAGGATTCACGCGCTATCCCGACCCCGTCGCGGCGTACACGGACACCGCCTGGAAGCGCGACAGTGACGGCAACACCCGGCATACACAGCGGGAGCGGGCCACCGCCGTCGCTGACGTCATCTGCAAACGCCGCCACCATACGGCCGAACTCTGGCACGCGGCACGGGCGCAGAAGCAGGCCGTGGACATCACACGGCACCGCGACCGCTACGCCGCCGGGCTGCAGGCGCTGCGGACGTACCGGGCCACCATCGCCGAGGTGCTGCGGAAACTCGGCTAGCGGGGCGCCGACGCATCACTGTGAGTCCCGCGAGAACCGACGGACACGTGACGGCCGCCCAGCCGACCGACCTTGCACCCCGCGTATTCCGTCACCCCAAGCACCGCATTCCGTCGATTCCCCACGCCGATCGAGGTAGCCCATCGGGTGGCTCGCGGATCTGCACTCCGCGCTCACCGCTGGCTGGTGGTTCAGCAATCGCAGGTCGGCCCGCTACTCGTACCGGTACTTCAGCGAGTCCGCCTCCGCCTGCTCGATGTCGGCGATCGTCAGCTCAGGCATCCGCAGTTGGGCCAGCGTCACCTCGGCCGAGGCCGGCTGGGCGTCGGCCGACAGCCACTCCTCCGGCTTCCAGGCCGCGCTGCGCAGCAGCGACTTGGGGCAGTGCGGGTAGACCTCCTCGATCCCCAGCACCAGCGCACTGGCCGGCGGCTTGCCCACGGCGGTCAGCTGCGACAGCAGCTCTGGGCGGGTGGAGACGCAGGCCCGGCCGTTCACCCTGAGCGTCGTGGTGCGTCCCGGTATGACGAACAGCAGCCCGGCCCGTCCGGTGGCGACGACGTTCTGCAGGGTGTCCAGACGCTTGTTGCCGGTCGCGTCCGGTATCGCCACCGTCCGTGCGTCCAGGATGGCGACGAACCCGGCGGGGCCGCCGCGCGGGGAGACGTCACAGTTGCCCTCGGCGTCCGCGCTGGCGACCAGGACCAGCGATGAGCAGCCGATCAACCGCCGGGTCTGCTCAGTGAGTTCGGTCATCTGCTTCCGCACGGCCGCGTCGCTGGGGGGTTCGTAGACCCTGCGCAGCGCCTCCTGGTCGGGCACGGCGTCGAGGCGGAGCGAGTCGAAGGCACTGCCAGCAAGGGGTGTCGTCATGCCTCCGACCCTACTGGGCCGACCTGCGATTGATCTTGGTCGTTGAGTGTGGGGACAGAGAGACGACCCCGCGAGTTGTCTGATGCGTGAAGATCAAACAGGCCCGCGCGGCCATGCCCCCTCCTGCCTTCTGCGGGCTGTCGCGCCAACATCTGGGCGAGTTGGTCACGGAACTCGCCCCGCGCTGGGTGGCGCGCTGTGAGTGCGGGCGTCATGGGCGACGTGACACCTGGACATGGAACTCTGTCCCTCATGAGCGAGCCGACCCTCTATGACCATGACCGAGCCGCATACTCCCGCGAAGGACTGGCCCGGCTCGTACTTGCCGGCCATGCCACCGAGGTGGCGGACAGTGCCGCCGGGCTGGTGGGTACCCGAAACGATGTCGACACCGGACTCGCCGGCCGCGTAAGCCAGGCTCGGCAGCTCATCGAACTGGCCGAGCGGACTCTGAACTCGGCCGTCGTCTACGAAGTCGAACGCGGCAGCTCCTGGGCACAGATCGCGGCCTACTTGGGGGGTCAGCGCTGAAGAGGCCCGAGAGCGGTACACCCCCGCTGTCCACGGTTGGAACAGCGCATGGAACAGCGCATTCGAGGGGCCGTATCGGCTGGACGAAACGGGCCGCAAGCGCATGCCGCAGCTGCCGACCGCGGCATACGATTCCAACTGGGCATGCACTCAGCTGGACCGTTGGGCCTTCCTCCGGCATGTAGGGATCGACGACAGACAGGCCGTCAGCGCTGGCCTTGTCATGGTCGACACTGTGGCCGAGCCCGTACCGGCTGAGAACGGGAGCTGAGCGGTGGCCTTATCTGGACTCGCCCCTGAAAGGGCCCTGCGACTCTCGGCCTTGACTGACGAGCTCCGCCCCCTGCTGGCGACGGGCACGGAGATGTCAGCGATCCAGTCGATGCTCAGCACGCGTGGCATCGGTGTGATGGACTCCATCGTCGTCACCCGCGAACTGCTGGGCGCTGGGCCGGGAGACCTTGGTCTGGCAAAGACGCTCGTCCTAGCCACTTCGGCGCGGAATGCCGAACGGGAACAGCACCAGGCGCTTGTCGACGAACTGATCGTGGCGCTCGACGGGGTCGACCAGGCCCAACTCTCGCCCCGAGTCGATTCCGGGCCTGACGCGAGGTCAAGGTCGCCTCAGGCTGTTGGCCTTCGAGCTGACCGACGCCTTGCTGTGCGCCGACGGACCGGTGAGAACGCCGGTGAACCTGACGCTGCTGGCCGAGCACGCCGTGGGCACGGCGTGTTGGACGACGCCCTCAACCGTGGCCGCGTCGACGTCGGGGCGCTGCGGCGGACTCTGGCCTCGCTGCCGCAGCCCAAGGCGGCCGACGGCAGGCTCGTTCTGGCCGTGGACGTGAGCAACCGGCTGCGGCCGGACGCGCCGTGCAGCGCGGACAGGCTGTTCTGCCATACCTATGGCCGCGGCCGGGACCAGCACCCGATGATCCCCGGCCGACCGTACTCGTTCGTCGCCGCTCTCGAATCGGGCCGCACTTCGTGGTGCCGGCTGCTGGATGCGGTGCGTCTCGGGCCCGCCGACGACTTCGCCGAGGTCACCGCCGCCCAGGGTTCATGATGGCCGACCGCCGAACTGCCAGTTGTGGACCTCGATGTCGGCGTACCGGTCAGGGATCAGGACAGCGCGTGCCGTGTCCGGGTCCGGCGCCCGGACCAGTGCCGCCGTACCCAGCCAGGTGGTGCCGTCGTCGGACAGCAGCGGCCCGTATGCGATCAGCTCGTCCCGGTCGGGCGGCATGGCGGCGTCGGCGGCCTCCCCCGAGCCGAGGCCGAGTACCAGGTACCGGTTGCCACCGGTCCGGCCACCGGGGAAGTCCCACATGGTGCGCCCCAGCATATTGCGCCACCGGCGCAGCAGCACGTCCCTGTACACACCGGCCTGATAGCCGGGCTCGTCGAAGGCGAACGCGCGGGCGGCGGCGGGATCTGGCAGGTCGACGATGTGCACGCTGCCGGTGGCCATCTCGCCGTCGTCGGCGAGGGTCGGGCCTCGGGCGATCATCTCCTTCGCGTACAGGTCCATGTAGGACCAATGCTCTTCGAGCAACTCGCTGCGCAAGGTCTCGGAGCCGGACCGATCGCGGTGATAGCAGAAGAATTCCATGCCCGCAGTTCCTACCACCATGCACGGAGGTGGCGCGACAGACTTATGGCGCACCGGCCAGAAGCGACAAGCCTCCAACCTGCAAAACGTCTCAGAGGGCGGCCCCCCGTTCCCGGCCCTCCAGAGGGTGTGGCCCTACGGTGAGGGACGCTTCCTTACTGGCCCTAACAAAGCCGCTGTACGTGTCGGTGGGTGATCAGGCAGACGGCGAGACCGAGGAAAGCTTCGTGGATGTCGTCACGCCGTTCCCAGCGGATGCGCAGGCGGCGGAAGCCGTGCAGCCAGGAGATTGTGCGCTCGACGACGTAGCGGAAGATGCCCAGGCCGGAGCCGTGTGGCTGGCCTCGTTTCGCGATCACGGGGCGGATCCCGCGTTGCCAGAGCAGGCGGCGGTACTTGTCATGGTCGTAGCCGCGGTCGGCCAGCAGCGCGTCGGGCCGTCGGCGAGGTCTGCCGACCAGGCCGGCGACCGCCGGGATCTTGTCGAGCAGGGGCAGGAGCTGGGTGACATCGTTGCGATTTCCGCCGGTCAGCGTTACCGCGAGCGGGATGCCCTGCCCGTCGACGATGAGGTGGTGCTTGCTGCCCGGCCGTGCGCGGTCGACCGGGCTGGGACCGCTTTTGGGCCCCGCCGAGCAGCCCGGACGTGGGAGGAGTCGATCACCGCCCGCGACCAGTCCAGCTGGTTCTTCGACCGCAGTTCCTTCAGCAGCACCACGTGTAACTGGTCCCAGACGCCGGCCTCGTTCCAGGCGGCCAGCCGTCGCCAGCAGGTCATTCCCGAGCCGAAGCCCAACTCCTGCGGCAGATACTCCCACTGGATGCCGGTGTGCAGCACGAACAGGATCCCGCACACTGCCTGCCGGTCCGGCACTCGAGGTCTGCCTTCCACCAGCTTCGGTCCCGGCGCGGGCAGCAACGGCTCGATGAGCGACCACAGTTCATCCGACACGATCCACGGCCTCGACTGACGTTTCCCCACGACCAGACCAACGAGCAGACAAGCCAACAGTCACATGATCAACAGCTTTTGTTAGAGCCAGTTAGGCAGTCAGGGACCGACGAGCACTACCGGCAGTCCCAGCCTCAGTTGTGATTGAAGCCGGCCCAGCATCCTGAAGGGGCTTGGATCGCGCTCGCGACCCGTTGAGGGGCTTGTGGATTTTGCAGGTCAGGCGAGCAACGTTTGCGGAGGGGAGCCGGAGCCGAGACAGCGGGCGAGTCTGCGTCCGCGTCACGCCTCCTGCAGGCTCGCCGCCAGGTGAACGGCTGCGTCGACCCGCGCGTTCAGCGCCTCAAAATCATCCGGCCTGCCCTGGTACCGCACGCACAACTCCCGGCCGCCCATCGCCACCGACACCACGCCCTGCGGCAGGCCTTCAGGAAGGACGCGATCGCGCTCTACCGCGCCGCGGGCGGCGAGCGCACATACGCGGCGGTGGCGGCGAACCTCGGTATCACAGCTGAGTCGCTGCGGACGTGGGTCCGCAAGGAAAACGAGTCCCAGGCACTGCCCGAGCGCCGCGAGGCCGGCGGGAGTCCGGCTGAGGAACTGGCCCGGTTGCGGGTGGAGAACGCCCGGCTACTGAAGGCGGAGAAGGAGCGGCAGCTGGAGCGCGAGATCCTGCGCCGGGCAGCCGCCTCTTTCGCCCGGGAGGTGAAGTGAGCCCCCGCCGCTGGGACTTCATCTCCGAGAATCGCGCTGCCTTCGGCGTGAAGCAAATCTGCCGAGTCCTGGGTGTTTCCCGTTCCGGCTACTACCAGCACCGGGCCACTGCAGACGCCCGCGCCTATGGCGCCCCGCGCGTCCATGCCGAACTCCGCTCCCTCGGGAGAAAGATCAGCCTCGGGTGCGTGAGCAGGCTGATGAGGATCAACCGCATCGTCGGACGGCACCTGCGACGCAAGAAACGCACGACCATTCAGGACAAGACGGCACCGCCTGTGCCAGACCTGGTGGTGCGTGACTTCACGACGGACATGCTCAACACCACGTGATGCGGCGACATCACGTACGTCGCCGTCGGCTCGACCTGGCCGTATCTCGCCACGGTCATCGACATCTGCCCACGGCGTGTGATCGGCTGGTCGATCGCGGACCACATGCGCACCTCGCTGGTCACCGACGCGATCGAGATGGCCGTGGCCGCCCGCGGCCGCCTCGTCCACGACGTCGTCCTTCACACGGACAGGGGCGCCCAATATGGATCGGCCGCCTTTGCCGAGGTCTGCCATCGGCATGGCATCCGCCGCCGCATGGGACGCGGCAGCTCTAGTTACGACAACGCCCTCGCCGCATCGTTCTTCGAGGGCCTCAAGCGCAAGTTGCGGCACGGATGCGCTGGACCTCGAAGGCGCAGACATGATTGGAGCTGTTCAGGTGGCTGTCGTACTACAACCGGCGCCGCCACCACTCCGCCCTCGGCTCCCTCGCGCCAGCCGAATACGAACAGCAATTGATCACGTCACGAGGTTGGCCAGCACACCGCCCGGCGGTGTTGCCGAGGTTCGCCGAAAGGCCATCGGACGGCAGCGGCCGGTTGCTACGTTCCAGCCGTGCTGGTGGAGTTCCTGACTGATGCGCAGGCCGAGGCGTACGGCAAGTTCGCCGACGAGCCGACCCGCCCCGAGTTGGAGCGGTTCTTCTTCGGCCTTGGGGACCAATGGGGCAGCCATTGACGGTAGCGACCGTGCCACTCCTGGTCGTTCTCGGCTGTCCGTCGGTGTGTAGTGGGGCGAGGGTGCAGGCCGGGTGGCTCGGTTAGCGCATCGCCTTCAGGTGCCGCATGAACCGGACGACCTGGAGTATGCCGCCCTCGATCATCCTGGTGAAGGAGTCGCGCGCGGGCGAGGGCGTGTTGCCGTACAGCGAGATCCCGACCTTGAACTTCTCGGCGAGCGCGGACATGGCGGCGATCTGCGCATCGTGAGCGGTCTGCTCAGCGGAAAGGTGATGCGAGCCATGGTTCAGTCCTTCCTCGTCGCCGTTGCAGCGTACGCACGACGGACGACCGACTCATCCCAGACGGTCCTGCCGGTCGGAGTCAGGATGCCGTCCGTGGTCAGCTGAGTCGGCCTTGAGGACTAGAGGACTAGAGGACTAGAGGAACCGTGCCGTGGCATCCGGCCACGGAGCCTCTGCAGAAACCTGTTGGCGGACCACGGCGACCACTGCTACTTTTCCGGAGGCCGTGCGAGAGAACGAGGAGGTGGTACCCGTGAACGCAGTATCGACATGGGTGCTCCCCTCCGGGGTCACGGTCGGGCGATAGGTCGTCCGGGAGCGCCGTTCAAGCGCACTCCCGAAAGGCACGACCATGCAATTCACTTCTGAACAGCGTCTCGACGACGGCTTCCTCGAACGCGAATTCACCCTCGGCGAGATCCCCGGCATCCTGTGGACGCCCGGATCCGCATCCGCACCGGCGCCGCTGATCTTGCTCGGCCACCCCGGCGGACTGCACAAGATGTACCCCCGGCTGGCGGCCCGGGCCCGGCACTCCGCGGCGGAGGGCTTCGCCGCGGCCACCATCGAGCTCCCCGGAAGTGGTGACCGGCCCCGTTCCGCCGCTGCCGAGCAGGCCCGTGCCGACCTGCGCCGGGCGCTGGAGGCCGGCGAGCCGGTCGACGACGAGATCGTGGATCGGCTCGTCCTCCCGCTGGTCGAAAAGGCGGTCCCGGAATGGCAGACCACCCTGGACGTTCTCCTTTCGCTGCCCGAGATCGGCGGCCCGGTCGGGTACTCGGGGGGAGTGATCGCCATCGGGACCCGGCTGGCGGTAGTCGAACCGCGCATCTCGGCCGCCGTTCTGTTCGCCGGGAGTTTCGTCCCTCGCGCCATCCTCAAGGAGGCCCGCCAGGTCACCATTCCGCTGCACGTCCTGCTGCAGTGGGACGACGAAGGGAACGACCGGCAGCAGGCCCTGGACCTGTTCGACGCCTTCGGCTCCAAGGAGAAGACGCTGCACGCCAATCTGGGCGGGCACACCGGCGTCCCGCAGTTCGCGGGGGACGCCGCGGCCCAGTTCTTCACCCGGCATCTGAGCTAGCAGCCGACCACCCCCGCCGTCAGGCCAGCAGCAGACGGTAGGTGGTGCCGGCCAGGATGCCGCTCATCGAGGACACGTCCCGGTCCTCCTCGATGGCGGTGGCCGGCAGATACACGATCGCCCCGATCGCGACGGTACCGCCCATCGGCGGTACCGGCCGGTCGGGGCGGCGCTCGGCCACCAGCGCCTCCATCAGCTGGGCCCACGCCGTGAGGCACTCGCCCGTAACCTTGCGGATCGCCGGGCAGGCGACCGACTCGACCACCAGCGCCAGGGCCGGGCCGGGGATGGAACACCTCGGCAGGTCGATCGTCGGCTCTGTCATTGAGCGAGCACGCTGTCGGCCGACCACACCCCATCACGATCCGTCCGGCCGCGTCGTATGCCGGCCGTCTGCGAACCACGCGCAACCTGGAGCACCACGCCAAATTCCACACCAAACGCCGGTCACAGGCCGTAGCGACTGCTACGCAGGGCTACTTGAGGTCTCATCGCAGCTTCCCTGGTGGAAGGCCGAGGAGAAGGAGGCGTGCCCCGAAGCCGTCGCCCAGGCGCACGCCGACTTCGCCGACCTCCGGAACGCGGACGACATCCCGCGCCCTCGCCGAGTCCGCGTCCGCCGCCCGGACGGCGCGCTCACGGCCGAAGAAGCAGACCTCCGCCAACGGCTTCAGACCCAGCCCCACCCGAACGCGGAGACCTCCACCCGCGAACCATGATCGTTCTCACCGATAACCGCTGTACCGATGTTCCCCAAGGCCGCGTTCTCTCTCTGGTCGCCTGCTGGGATGATCGCCTCGTACTTCAAGTTGGGGGGAGCTAGGGGCCTGTCATGAGCGAATGGTCGCCACAGGTGCTTGAGGTCCTGGAGGCATCGGGATGGGCGGCGGGTAGGCAGGTCGACACGGTCGGCTGGCGGTCCAGGTTCGAAGCGGTCGGCATCGTCATGCACGATGCTGCGGAGGCGTTTCTCCAGGAGTTCGGGGGGCTGACCGTGAGCATCGGTGGCCCGGGAATCAACCGCGCCCGGGAACCATTCGAACTGAACCCGGAGTTGGTATGGGGAGAGGATGACCGGTTCTCCGAGTGGAGCGACTCCTTGGGGAGGCGTCTCTTCCCGCTCGGCGAGCTCGGTCACGGCCGATTCTTTCTGGGTATCGATGAGGACAGAGAGATCTACCTTGTCGAGACCTGGGTCGCCACCTTCGGACCAATGCCGCACGCCCTCGAGAATCTGATTCTCGGCGTGATGCCCCGCAGGATCGATGACGAACACAGGCAGTCGGATCAGGCCCGCTGACAAGGTCACTTGGCGAGCAGGACGCGCTTGCGGAGGAGCTCGAAACCTGCGCGATCCAACATCTGGCGCTTGAGCATCTTCATCCGGTTGACATGGCCTTCAACCACACCGGAGTTCCATGGTCGGGAAAGGCCGGCGACGACGGACTCACGGTCGCGTTCGACGTAGTGGGCGAACCGGCTGAGACTGGGCAGGTCGGTAGTGGCTCTGGCTGATTCGATCCACGCTGGCAGTTGGTCGCCGTGCAGGTCGGAGACCATGTGGGCAAAGGCCCGCACATGCTTGGCGAGCACGTGCAGCTCGGAGCAGTACGCCAGCACAGCCTTGAGCTGGATCCGGTCGCTCCCGACCAGCGCGTCCGGGTGGGTCCGGAGCCAGGGGGTCACGGCGCGGGGCGATGGCGGCCGGGGCCTGACCGGCTGGGGTTCGCGGCGCAGAGTCCTGCTCACGTACGTGCGGACGTTGCCATAGCCGTCCGGGGAGCCCTGCTCTCTGATCTCCTCCCACAGCTTCCAGGCGTTGGTACAGCCCTCCGCCAGCGCTGGTCGAGGTTAGGCTTGTAGGCGTCGAGCCTGGTCGCGCGGCTTTGCCACTGGCCGGTGAGCAGCTCTTCCGGTGTGGTGGCTCGGGAGAAGCGCAGGATCGTGTTGAGCGTCATGCCGAGCTACCGGGCGACGGACCGCCTGCTGTGGCCAGCCTTCAAAAATGCGTGGATGGTGACGTGTTTGGCGCGGGTGCGTTCGGCAAACCGGTGGCCCGTGGGCGGTGACACGGCTGGCTCTGCCTCCTCCGGCGGTTCGTCGGGCGGTGTTGGTGCGGGACGCAGGCAACCGCGGTATCGGTAGACGTACTTCTCGGCGGCTTCTCCCAGGTTGTGTCAGAGGTGCCACCGGTCCGCGATCTCAATGGCCTGTGGGGCCCCACGGGTCGCGCCCTCGGCGAAGGAGGGGGCACGGTCGCGGCAGGCGTTCTCGATGCCGGGCCGCTCGGCGAGCCAGGCCTCAAGCGTGTCCGCTCCCCGGTCCAGCAGAAGGTCGATCGGGCGACGTGTCTCGACGTCTACGAGCACGGTTCCGTAGATGCGGCCCTTGCGACGGGCTCCGTAGATGCGACCCTTGCGCTGGGCGAATTCGTCCACGCCGAACACGCGCGGCTCCGTGACCGGAGGATCGGACAGCGCGGCGATCAGCCGCAGCAAAGCGTTCCGGCTGACCGGCGACCCCAAGACGTCCGTCACCCGAGCGCCGGCCCTGCCCGCGAGGGCAAGGCCGACCGAGAGCAACGTCGATCGCAGCCGTTCGGTCCGCCGACCAAACCTACGCGTGAACCCCGGCACCTCAGCGCCTGTGGGAGAGCAGGTGCTGCAGGCCGTGCGGGGTGGCGTGGCCGGCGTATTCGGCGAGCTGCCAGCTGTTCTTTCGGTGTGCGGACCTCGTCCGAGACACGATCCCTCACCAAGGAAGTACCGCAATGACCTCGCTATTCACCCCCTACGACCTCAGGTCGCTGACCATCCCCAACCGCATCTGGATGGCGGCGATGTGCCAGTACAGCGCCTCCCCCGACGGCGAGAGCGTCGGCGCGCCCACGGACTGGCACTTCACACACCTGGCCGCACGTGCCGCCGGCGGCACCGGACTGATCATCACCGAGGCCGCCGCCGTCAGCCCCGAGGGCCGCATCTCCCCGTATGACCTCGGCATCTGGAACGAAGCGCAGGTCGCCGCCTTTCAGCGCATCACCGCCTTCCTGAAGTCGCAGGGCACCGTCCCCGGGATCCAGCTGGCGCACGCCGGACGCAAAGCGTAGACCGAGCGCACGTGGATCGACCGCGGACGCCCGATCGCCCCGGACGAGCCCCACGGCTGGACACCGGTCGGCCCCAGCCCGGTGGCTTTCGACAAAACGTCGACGGTTCCCGAGGAGCTCACCACGGCCGGTATCCGCGAGATCACCCAGCAGTTCGCCGCTGCCGCCGTACGCGCTCTCGCAGCCGGCTTCGAGGTCGCCGAGATCCACGGAGCCCACGGCTACCTGATCCACCAGTTCCTCTCCCTGGAGAGCAACCGCCGGACCGACGAATACGGCGGCTCCTTCGAGGGCCGGATCCGCTTCGCGCTGGAGATCGTCGACGCCGTACGCGCCATGTGGCCCGAGCACCTGCCGGTGTTCTTCCGTATCTCCGCCACCGACTGGCTGTCCGAGAACCCCGAGGACAGCCGACGACACCGTCCGCTTCGCCAAAGAGCTCCAGGCACACGGCGTCGATCTCATGGACGTCTCCACCGGCGGCATCGTCCCCGACGCGAAGATCACGACCGGGCCCGGCTACCAGGTCCCCTTCGCCGAGCGCGTCCGCAACGAGACCGACCTGCCCGTCGCGGCCGTTGGCATGATCAGCGAGCCCGCGCAGGCCGAGGAGATCCTCACCTCGGGCAAGGCCGACGCCGTCCTCCTGGCCCGTGAGCTACTGCGCAATCCCTCCTGGGCCCGTCACGCCGCCGACCGGCTCGGCGGCACGGTCACCACCCCTATCCAGTACCACCGAGCCTGACACCCCCGCCCCTCCGGTGCTGCGCCCAGCCCGCCGGCCCACGACTCCGCGTGCGGACCGGGAGCCCGTAGCCCGGCCCGCAGGGCGCAGGCCGCACACCACCGGCGTTCGCCGGTGGACGGCGGCACCCGAGACGGAGAAGCAAGATGACGCTGATGGCCACGGAGAAGGCGCTCCTGACCTGGACCGAGGATCTTCTCCACGATCGCTCACGGTCCGGTAGGTAGTCCGGATGGCGGTCATGCGCTCGTACGGTGCCGTTGAGGCACGTCCGGTGCGTCCCTTTTCGTTTCATCTTCGAGAAGGGACACAGCTGTGTCGGATCTGCATGTCATCATCGCCGGAGGCGGGCTGGGCGGCCTGGCCCTCGCGCAGGGGCTTCGCCGGGCGGGGATCAGCGCCGCGGTGTACGAGAAGGACTCCACTGCGGCCTTCCGCAACCAGGGCTACCGCATCGGCATCAACTCCGACGGCATCACCGCGCTCAGGGCGGTGCTGACGCCGCAGGCGTACGAGGTGTTCACGGCTACCGCCGCCACCCCCGGGTCGCGCATGGACGCCTTCGACCACCAGCTGAACCTGCTGCACGCCCAGGAACTCCCGCCCGTCCCGGACCTGCCCGGCGGCGGGCACCTGGCGGTCAACCGCATGACGCTGCGGCAGATTCTGTTGTCCGGCCTGGACAAGGCGGTGCGCTACGGTGCCCGGCTGACCCACTACGACACCGACCGGTCGGGCTCGGTGACCGCGCACTTCGCGGACGGCACCAGTGCCACGGGCGATGTCCTGATCGGCGCCGACGGGGTCAACTCGGCCACCCGCAGGCAGTACCTGCCCCAGGCCCAGGTCGTCGACGCCGGACTGCGGCTGCTCTACGGCAAGGTCCCGTTCGCCGGTGACCAGGCCCGAGCCCTGGTCCCGCCCGAACTGCTCGGACTCTGGACCACCGTCATCGGCCCGGTCAAGCGCTTCGTGGGACTCGCCCCCGTGCAGTACCGCGAGCCCATGCACCGGGCGACAGCCCGGCTGGCTTCCGACATCGAGCTCAGCGACGACAGCGACTACCTGGCGTGCGTCTTCGGCACCCGACGTGAGCAGATTCCCTGCACGGACGAGGAGTTGTTCGCGACGAACGGCGCGGAACTGAAAGCGCTCACGCTCTCCCTCGTGGAGGGATGGCACCCTGGACTGGTCGAGATCGTGTCCCGCCAGGACCCCGCCTCGATCTTCCCGGTCTCGGTGCGCACCAGCGTGCCCGTCGCGACGTGGGAGACCACCGCGGTCACCCTGTTGGGCGATGCCATCCACGTCATGAGCCCTGCCATCGGCGTTGGCGCGAACACCGCACTGCGTGACGCGCGGGTACTGACCGCTCGACTCGTTCAGGCCTCCGGTGGTCGGCCGTTGGCCGATGCCCTGCACGCGTACGAAGAAGAGATGATCGGCTACTGCTTCGACGCCGTGCGCGCATCGGCCGCCCGCGGACACAACCTGGTGGGACAGGACCCGCTGCCCTCCACAGAGGTGTAGGCGTCTGAGTCTGGCGACCGCCCGCACACCGAACCGTGCGAACCGGTGGCGGGTCCACACCCAGGATCTGGCGATCGCCGGACCCGGAAATGTCGATGAGAAGTAGCACCGCCCGAAGTGTGGACGGGGCCTTCCCCGGTGCCGTAATGGTGGCCGGTCCTCGGACCGTGCCAAGGGATGCCGGTAGCTTCCAGCGAAAAACAACGCTAAGCGGTTGATCTTGGGGGCAACGCGTCAGGGGGAAACGGCGCTTGAGGATCAGCGGCCGGAAATCTGGCGTCACGCCGGTGTTCGTAGGTCGATGTCCTGCCCGTTGTAGGCCGTGTAGACCCTCGACAGAAGTTCTTCCTCGGCGCTCACGACGGCCTCCCGGTCCTCGGATCGCCGGCCCGGCTCGTCCGTGGCTGCCGTCACAGGCTCAGCAGCAGGTCCCGGACCGCGGCAGGCTGGGACAGGAACGGGTGGTGGCCGGCCTCGAGTTCGACGACGCTGCCGGCCCGGCGGGCGAACTCGCGCTGTAGGCGCGGCGGGGTGCCGCGGTCCTGAGTGCAGACGAGATACGTCGAGGGCACCTGATGCCATGCGGCCGCCCCGACCATCTGCCCCGTCACCTGCACGCTCTGCCGGGCGAGGTGATCCGCCGCCTGCGCCTGGACCTCAGGGTCGCAGTCCTGCAGGAACGTGTCCACGAGCAGCTCGCGGCGGACCCCGAACGTGCCGGCGTCAGGGTCAACGTCGAGGAACGGGGCAGGGCTCCCGTCCCCGAACTCCGACAGGCTCTGCCCGACCTCGGGCAGGTAGCTGGAGACCAGCAGCAGGTGGCGCACCGACCCGATTCCCACAGCGGCTTCCGCGGTGACGATGCCGCCGTAGCTGTGGGCGACCACGACGGTCGGCTCGTCGCCGGTCCGCAGCACCTGCCGCACCGCGGCAACGTCCTCGGACAGCCCCGGACCGCCGACGCCGCCGGGCAGGCCGGCCTCGCCGCAGCTCGGCAGCGCCGGGGCCACGCTCGGCACCCCTCGCTCCTGCAGCAGCTCGGCGGTGCGGTGCCACCACCACGACCCGTCCCGCACGCACGCCCCATGCACGAACACGACCCTCATCGCTTCCTCCACGTCTGCCGTGACCGCCTTTCGACCAACGGTAGACGTAGCCCCCGTTACGTGAAAAAGTCGCGCCGTGGGCAGACGACCGCAACCGCACATCAAGGAGAGGCTGCTCGATGCCTGCGCTGATCACGCCCTCGCGCACGGCCTCCCCGACCGGCTCGAGCCGCTGGCCACCGCCACCGGCACTTCAGCCCGCATGCTGATCTATCACTTCGGCACCCGCGACGCCCTGCTGCGGGCCGTCCTCGGGCGGGCGCGGCAACGCCAACTCGACACATTCGGCGACCTCCTGCGGGTGCGACCCGACGAGCCCTACACGGCCACCCTGGATCGCGCCTGGACCTCCATCACCGGCCCGGACGGGCGGCCGTACCTGCGGATGTTCGGTCAGCTGCGCGAGAGCGCGGAGCAGCAGTTGTGGCCCAACTTCCGGCGCACCGCGACGACCGACTGGCTCGGGCCGCTCGAAGACGGCCTGCGCAGCATCGGACGGCCGGATCTCGCTACGCTCGTTCTCGCTGTCATCCGTGGTCTCCTCATGGACCTCGACGCCACCGGCGACACCACCCGCACCGACCGGGCCTTCCGCGACTTCCTCGGCGCGGTCGAGCACCTTCCAGCGACTACCGCTCAACCACTTACCGCTCCCTGAAGCGTTGTCTCCGGGCGAATCCAGGTTTGGGCGATCTCCGCGACCCAGGTGGCCGCCGCCTCGGGAGCGGGTGGGGGTGCGCCGACGACGACGAGTTCGGTGACGCCTGCCGCAGCGAGTGCGGGGAGGTGCTCCGGGGTGCCCTCGCTCAGCGCGACGGCGACTGTGAGCTCGGCAAAAGCGCGACCGTGGCGGGCGCACTCGTCGGCGAGAACGGCGATGCGTGCCGGGACGTCGGCCGCCGGGACGTTGAAGCCGTACCAGCCATCGGCGAGCGTGGCCGCGCGGCGCAAGGCGGCGTCGCTGTTGCCTCCGACCACGACCGGGAGCTGGCCGCCGCTCAGCGGTTTCGGGTTGACCCGGATCGCGTCGAATCGGGTGAACTCCCCTGCGAAGGAGGCCGGGTCCTCGGCCCAGAGGGTGCGCATCGCGGCGAGGTACTCTTCGGTGCGCTGCCCGCGCCTGGCGAAGGGGACCCCGAGCGCTGCGAATTCCTCGGCCGACCAGCCGACTCCGACCCCGAGGCTGAACCGCCCGGCGGAGAGCACGTCGAGTGTGGCTGCCTGTTTGGCGACCACGATCGGATTGTGCTCAGGCAACAGGAGTACGCCGGTGGCGAGTTCGATTCGGCTGGTGACCGCCGCCGCGAAGGTCAGGGCAAGCAGCGGGTCCAGCCAGTCCGCGTCCGCGGGCACGGCGATCCGGCCGTCCACGGAGTAGGGGTAACGGGAGGCGGACGCATCCACGAGCACCACGTGCTCGCCGCACCAGAGCCTCGCGAAGCCGTGCGTCTCCGCGGCTGTGGCCACCGCACGGATCACCTCGGGACGGGCACCGTCACCGACACCGAGCGCGTGCAACCCCACTCGCATTCTCCACCTCCGGGCGTCACCTTAGGCGCGAAGCGCGGACGCGCTCGGGTGACGTGGCGCGCCGCGCGCGGAGGTGGCGGGGCCGGTCGTCCGGACGAGTGAGACCACCACCCCCGCCATTGACATGCCTGCGTCCACGACCGCTGATCTGTTCGCTATGCACGTCAACACAGCTGTCCGCATGGTCTTGCATGCCAAGAGGGACTGAATCGACTACGTGGCGGCCAGAGCAAAGAACCAAGGTGTCGAGGATTGGCGCGTGCCAGGTAGTTGACACATGCTGTGTCACATCTGAGGGACAGGGCCGGCGGGCTCCGGCCCACCCTGCGGTACCAGGAGCGAAGTGCTTGACCCTCACGTGGCGTCATGCCGCATGGTCGGTGACATGGAGGTACACCTGACCGTGGGACGCGTGGCCGAGCTGGCCGGCGTAAGCGTCCGCACACTGCATCACTACGACGAGATCGGCCTCGTGCAGCCATCCGCGCGGACCTCGGCCGGATACCGGGCCTACTCGGCGGACGACGTGGAGCGACTGCGGGAGGTGCTCGGCTATCGGCGGCTGGGCTTCGGATTGCGTGAAATCGCGGATCTCGTAGACGACCCGACCACCGACGCGGTCGCGCACCTCCACAGGCTGCGCGGCCTGCTGCTGGACCAGCGCGACCGCGCTGCTGCCATGGTGACGGCCATAGACAGGGAACTGGAGGCACGGGCAATGGGGATCAGGACCACACCAGAGGAACAACTGAAAGTACTCGGCGCGCAGTTGTACGAAGCCATCGGGTCCGCTTACCCAGCGACGCGGCGCACCGAGCCGCGGATCGCCGCGAGAGTCTGGGATGCGCTCGGGGACGCACGGACGGTACTGAACGTCGGGGCCGGCACCGGCTCCTACGAACCCCCGGACCGCGACGTGACCGCGGTGGAACCGTCGGCGGTCATGCGGGCGCAGCGTCCCGCGAGCGCGGCGCCGTGCGTGGCCGCCGCCGCGGAGAGCCTCCCGTTCGAGGATCAGTCCTTCGACGCCGCGATGGCCTTCAGCACCGTTCATCACTGGCAGGACCCGATTGCCGGGCTGCGCGAAATGCGGCGAGTGGCCCGGCGCGTGGTGGTGTTCACATACGACGCCAGTGACACCGGCTGGCTTCAGAGGTTCTGGCTCACCCGCGACTACCTGCCGGAATTCGCTGACCTTCTCGTCGGCTGGCCTTCACTGGCAGACCTGACCCGCGCGATCGGGGGGCGCGCGGAGCCGGTGCTCATCCCATGGGACTGCGCTGACGGCTTCTTCGAGGCCCACTGGCGCCGGCCGGAGGCGTACCTGGACGAACATGTGCGCCGCGCGGTATCGGTATGGACCAGAGTCGGGCCGGAGGCCGAGCAACGGGCGGTGAACAGCCTTCGCGACGACCTTTCCTCAGGCCGGTGGGCGGAGCGCAACCGCGACCTCGTCGCCCTCGACGCGGCAGAGCTCGGCCTCCGCCTTCTCGTAGCCTGAACCATCGTGCGCGAGAACGCCGCAACGAGCTGACCCGCCAGAATCAGTAAGACGTCGCCGCGGCGAGGCTTGGTCTCAAAGGCGCGCTCGACCTGGAGGCCCTCGCCGTACAGGTCGAGCACGGACCGGTCGGTCCAGACCAGCAGCTGCATCAGGGCGCCGTCGGAGCGCGCTACGTCTACCTCAATACGGACACCGCCACCGCGCTGGTCGTCCGGCTCCGCACAGGATCGGCCGGACAGCTCCTGGCTGCTCGGCATTGATGGCCCGGGCGAAGCGCGGGACGGTGCCGCGACTGAGGTGGAGTTCACGGGCGATGGCTCGCAGGCTGTCGCCGCGTTTGATGCGTTCGATGCGTTCGATGCGTTCGTGGATCTGCTGGTAGCGCGCACGGGTGCGGGCGATCAGGGGCCGCGGACGTCCCCGTGCACGTCGAGTTCACCCCGGGCGGTGGGGACGGTGTCCGTCGGCAGGCAGCTGTCGTCCTGGTCGGTCCCGACCGTGAGGGGTTCACGCAGTTCGGCGCGGTGTCGTCCGACGACGCGCTCGACGGCCTCGGCGAGGTTGTGCAGCAGATGCCAGGCGTCGGCCACTTGCCGGGCCTGTGGTGCACCGGCGCGGGCACCGTCGAGGAAGGAGCCGGCGCGGTCGCCACAGACGATCCGCACCTCGGAGTGTTCGCGCAGCCAGGCGGCGAAGGTGAGTGCGGTGCGGTCCGCGAGGACGTCCATGGGACGGTGAGTGTTCGTGTCCACAAGGATCGCTGCGTAGGTACGACCACGGCGCACGGCGAATTCGCCGACCCCCAGATACGGGACGGTCTCCGGCAGCGGGACGGGCAGTGCGCGAACGGGGTGGAGCAGGGTGTCCTTGCACGTAGTGACGGCCATGCGTCCGCACAGATTGGCTCCGGCACGTCCGCCCGGAATCAGGGCGGTGTCAGTGAGTTGGGCGACGAGGACATTCGTGCGGCGTGCGTGTCAACGCGTCGGATCCGGAATCCGCTCGGCGAACGTCCGACGCCCACAACTGCCGTTGCCGCACACGAGACGACGTCCCCGCTGCCCGCAGATCGAGTCGCACCTGTCGGCCGACGACGGGACGGCCCGCCAGACACCGCTGGTAGGAGCAGTGCACACGCGTGGATCTCCGTCCGTGTCGCGGGGGTAATGCCCGCCAGCTCCTGATCGTCATGCACCCCCAAGTCAGCGATAAAGGCCGAGAAGTGGGCCAGACCCGTTCTGCAGCCCCAGCATGGTGGTCGGCGGTAGCCCCGTTTCGCGAAGGTTCTCTGCACTTCGGACGCACTGAAGCGGCCCCGGGGCACGGTGTGAACTGGCCGCTGGGATGCGGTTGTTGTCGCGACCGGGTCTCGGCATGATGGATGCCGCACGCCATGAATCGACGCTGCCCATCGCCTCTTCGGGATGGGGCCCAGCCGGCATCCATGTCGCGATATAGCGTTAGTCTTCTACTCGCGCCGCTGCCTGCGTCGCGTGGAGACGTTCGACAGGACCAGGACGGAAGTATGTCGGGACAGATTTCGCCCACCGGGAAGCACTCCGGCCCCGGCTCGCCGCCCGAGCTGCGAGCCTCTCACGCCGACCGGGACCAAGTGGTGGATGTGCTGCGCATCGCGGCGGGGGACGGCCGGCTGACCGCGGACGAGTTGGACGATCGCCTGGAAGCTGCCCTGTCGGCGCGGACTCTGAGCGAACTGACCACGCTTACCGCTGACCTGCCGCCCGTATCGGCTACCGTCGGCGGGAGTGGAGCAGAGGTCAAGGACATCGTTCGGATCGAACAGGTCCACAGCGGGGCGGTCGAGCGCGTAGGGCGCTGGGTGGTACCGCGGAGGCTGGAACTCGCGGTGACATACTGTGAGGTGACGCTTGACTTCACTGACGCAGTGATCACGCACGGCACCTTGCGGATCGACGTGAGCATGACGGGGAAAACCCTGACGCTGATTACGAGGCCGGGCATCGTCGTCGACACTGATGGTCTGCAGCTGGTGCACAGCAGAGTCAAGTACCGTCAGATTCCGACGGATCCTGATACGCCGGTCACTCTGCGAGTGGAGCTGGTCGGTCAGAAGGCCCACGGCCGCGTGGTGGTGCGGCCACCGCGTCGGGCGTTCGGGCAGTGGCTGCTGCGTAGACCCACGTCCTTTTCTGCAGGCGCTTGACTCCATCGGTGCGGGCGAGCCTGTAGGTCTCGGTTCCAGTCGATTGGCCTGTCCACCATCGCGCGCAGAGCCTCGGGTCGGCGAAGGTGCGGCTCCACCCGTGAACCCTCGTTGGATGCGACCGCGATGCTGTGGAAGAGCATCTCCGCGCCGCGGCGGTCCAGTTCGAGGTAGCCGAGTTCGTCGATTTCGAGAAGGTCGACGCGCCCGCAGCGGGCGAGGGACTTGCCCAGCTGCCTATCGTCGGCGGCGTCGACCGGCTCGTTCACCAAGGACGCCGCGATCGCGGCCCCCGCCACCGGGCCGTGAGGGAGGTGCCTTGGCCCGCCGCATCACGGGGATTCTGAGGCAGGCCAAGGAAGTCGCCACCCAAATCCCGGTGGGCAGTGCTCAGGACGCGGGAGATGGTGGCCTGCCCGACACGTCCAGGAGCGTGCGGTACATCTCCCCGCGTTGGCCCCCGCCTTGGGCCGGGCGGGGGGCTGCCTGGGCACGGGTGAAGCCGCCTCGCTCAGCCGACGCGGCCACCAGGGCCTCCCCCTTGGCGCCGGCGGCGCGCTGCGCCGCTCACCTCAGTACGCTCCTCGAAATGGCGTTCCTCCATGCCGGATGCCGGGGTCAGGGTGTGTGGGTGGGCCAAGGGATGTCAGTGGCGACTGCGGCGGTGTAGTCGATGCCCGGCACGGAGAACCCGTACAGGCGTTGGACTTCGGCGCGGAACCAGACGAGGTCGGCGAGGTCGGCGATGGTGCTGGTGGTGGCGGCCTCCCAGCGTTCGGCGACGGCCGCCTGGACGTCGTCAGTGAGTTCCCAGTTGTCCAGGCGGACCCGGCCTTCGTCATCCAGAGTGAGCGGGGCAGCACCGGTGAGCTGGTCCCAGAGGGCGGCGAGCTGGTGTACCGGCGGGACCAGGTCCTCTCCAAGGACGCCGCGCAGCAGGCCGGTGTACAGGGCGATGCCGGGGATGGCGGTGGAGGACTGGGTGACGGCGGCGCCGTTGACGGAGGTCACGGCCCGCCCGCCTACGGTTTTGTCGAGCCGCTCGTTCAGGATGCGGGCGGTGGCCTCCAAGTGGGCCTTGGCCGCGCCGATGGTGCCCTGCCGGTAGATCGCCGCTGTCAGCGGCGATCCGATGTACGACAGCGCGGCGGTAGCGAAGCCGGCGCCGAGCAGGTCCCGTCCGGCGAGGTGGTCGACCCAGCGTTCCCAGTCCGCGCCGCCCATCACGGCCACGGTCTGCTCGACGTCATCGCCCTCGGCCGGCCCGGTCTCGACCTCGCGGACCTCGGGAACGCCCTGATCGTCGAAGAGAAGAGTCTTGGTGCGGTTCGCCTGGCCGATCGGCTTGAGGACGGAGGCGTACGTGGTGCCGCTGTCGGGGTCGGTGCGCCGGGGCGCGGCCACCGAGTAGATCAGGTAGTCGAGCCTGCCGCCGAATCGCTGCTCGATGAGGTCGGCGACCTGGTTCTTCATCGTGTCGGAGAACGCGTCGCCGTTGAGGAAGACCAGATCCCGCCCGGCGGCGCGGGCGATGTCGGCGGTGGCGGCGGTGCGGTACCAGCCGGCTGTAGCCGTACGCCGTTCGGTAGGGGCCTTCTCGAAGGAGACCATGATGCCGCGGATGCCGGCGCGCTTGAGTCCGGCGAGAGTGGCCGCCAGGCCGTATCCGGCCGAGGAGCCGATGATCAGAGCCACCGGCCCGGCACCCTCCGGCGCACCGGCAGGGGTGGGGCATGCCTGCCACATGTCGGCCACCAGCTGCTCGCAGCCCGCCGGGTGGGAGTCGAGGAAGAGGAAACCCCGGTTGCGGGGGGTGAGAACGCGCTCGCTCACGATTGCAGTCCTTGGTTCGGCTGGAACAAAGACACGGCGACCAGCCGGGCCACCGCTTCCTGCAAGTCTGCGACAGGACGGACACGGACAGAGGCCCCGCCAGAGACAATGATCACGAGCCGGTCTTGGAGTGTTCCCACCACTTCCAACAGAGCAGCAACTGCAGCCAGCCTCGGCATTACCCGCCCAGCGCTTCGCCTACACCCTCCACTGATCCGCCACCGGGCCGGACGAAAGGGAGACAGCGCGCTGCCGCCGCGAGCACAGACGCTACGAGCGCAAAACCAAGCATCTCCGGACCTTCGTCGGCATCGCCAGCTCCCTCATCTGCTACCGCCGGTACACCAACTGAGCTGATCTTTTATTGGTTTGCCGCAGACCAGCCCGGTCGGATAGGAAGCTTGCATGCTAAAGGGCAGCAAGGTCGGGCTGAGGGCCCGGCACGAGGACGACATCCCGGTCCTGCGGACCGAGCTCTACGACGACGTGGTCAACGGCTCGCGGGCCGAAGGCCGGCCGTGGCGGCCGATCACGCCAGGTTCGAAGGACTCGCGTCTCGTAGTGGACGACAAGGAGCAGGGGCTCGTCCCGTTCTCCGTGGTGGAGCTGGACGGCGGCACGCTGGTCGGTACCGCGACGCTGTGGGGCATCGACAATCACAACCGGTCCGCTCACATCGGATTGGGGCTGCTGCCGTCCTCGCGCGGCAAGGGCTACGGCACCGACGTGGTCGCGGTGCTCTGTCACTACGGTTTCGTCGTGCGCGGCCTGCAGCGGCTGCAGATCGAGACGCTGTCGGACAACGACGCGATGCTGCGCTCCGCCGAGCGCAACGGCTTCGTCCGCGAGGGCGTGCTGCGCTCCTCGGCCTGGGTGCTGGGCGAGTTCCTGGACGAGGTGCTGCTCGGACTCCTCGCCCAGGACTGGAAGCCGGACTCGAAGGGCTAGCTGCCGCCCGACGGTCAAGGGCGGGCCGCGGAGCCGACATGGACGGCCGAGAGCCAGGACGAACCGGTCACTCTGTCACTCCACGCCCTTGGGCACTCCGTCCGCGAGAGCGCCGACTATCTCGGCATCACGCCGACGGCAGTGCCTGTCGGCATGCCGGGTTTGAAAGCCGAGACCTGGCGGAACCGGTGCCCCTCAGCTCTGGGTGACATCCTCGGATGTTGCCCGGGCGAGGGTGTCCGCCACCGTTGTGCATGCGAGCCGGGTCACGGAGCGCAGCTCGGCGTCGGTGGCGCCTGCACGGCTCAGTACGGCGAGCGACTGGTTGACGGCGACGACAAACGTTGCGAGCTCGTCGAGCGTTCGGCTGTCGGCCGAGGAGTCCGCCAGTGCCGCACGTACCCGTTGGCGCTGTAGGTCGAGCAGGCCACGCACCTGCCCACTGTTCTCCTCCTTCAGCGTCAGTGACTGCGCGGCGGACTGGGCGATGAGGCACCCCACGGGGACCGACGGGTCGGCGATACGGCCCAGGATGACGTCGAAGAATGCCTCGACCGCGCGCACCGGGTCACCGGGATGCGCCGCGAGCGCCTGCTCATACTGCGCACCGTAGATCGACGCATAGCGGTCGAGGCACTTGCCGAACAAGGCGTCCTTGTTGCCAAAGGCGCCGTAGAGGGAGCCGCGGCCGAGGCCGGTGGCCGCACCGAGGGCATCGAGTGAGGCGTCCGCGTACCCGCGCTGCCAGAACACCCGCATGGCCTGGTCCAGAGCCGCACTGATATCGAACTGCTTTCGGCCGGACACAGCGTCCACCTCCTCCTTCACACCCCTGTCACGTCTCTGCTGTAAGCCTACTCGCATCTTGGATCGATCGGTCGAGTCATCTTTGACCGATCGATCCAAGATGGTTAACGTGAGGGACTTGGTCCTCGCACTCGAAAGGCCGCACGATGATCGACGACATCGCGTCAGACGTCCGCGCACAGGCTATTCCGTCCGCCGACGGACGTCGGGCGCGCGCCGGGTTCTGGCTCGTAGCCGCGGTGTACACCCTGGTCATGCTGGGCGGGACGCTGCCGATTCCGCTGTATGCGCTGTGGGCGCCGCGGATGGGCTTCGACCCCTTCACCACGAAGCCCGACCATTCCCGACGGGCGGGCAGCGCGGACCGAGTTCCTGCGGGCCGCCACAGCTGTCCTCGCCGCGTTCGCGGTCAGCGGACTGTTCTCGTCGTTGGTGCCTTCCTTCCTCCGCGAGAAGTTGCACGTCCACAACGTCGCAGCTGTCGGCGCGGAGGTCGGGCTGCTGTTCATCGTCGCCCTGATCGCGCAGGTGGCCGCCCCGGAGCGGTGGATCACCGGGCGCCGACCGGCGTCGGCATTCCTCGTAGCGGGCGTCGCGGTGTTCGAGGCCGGGCTGTGGACACGGTCACTGCCGACGTTCGTTGCCGGAACGCTTCTGGCGGGTACCGGCATCGGCCTGGCCTTCCGCCGCGGTGTCGGGGTCGCCCAGCGGCTCGCCGACCCGCGGCGCAGGGCGGATCTGTTCTCCACGTACTTCCTGTTCGCCTACACCGGCACGATCGTGCCCACGCTGGCCCTCGGGCTCCTCGACCAGACCATCAACCAGGACGTCGCCACCCTGATCCTCGCCGTCGCCGTCGTTGTGACGACCCTCGCGAGCGCACTGAGCCGCCCCACCACCGCCATTGCCTGAGCGACCGCGCCGCACCGAGTGTCTCCGGCCCTCTCCTGCCCGCTCCATGAAACCCCGTCAAGTCCCGCGACAAAGGACTGGCGTACTGCAGCGACCGCGTACCCGAGTAGCTCTGCGTCCTCCACTCTCAATGGCGGACTCCGGCTGGATACCTCAGGCGAGTCCATAATGGCTCCGAACATCACAAAGATGTGATTTGTGTATTTTTGGGATTCAGCAACAAGAGTGGAGTACGCCTCTCGCTGATGCTGCAGACGTACGGCATCTACGGGGCCGCGGTGGGCGCTGCGGGCCTGCGCGCGTCAGGCCGTGGGGACACAGATCTCGAGCACCATGCTCGCCACGCACGTCGTGTTCACCGCGCACGCGGGCCTCGCCCTCGGCCGACACACCGAACCAACACACCCAACACACCCAACACCGATGGAGAAAAGACCATGACTGACCCTGCAATCACCGCCCGCGTCTGCGACAACCCGGTCCGCGACCTGCCACTGAACGACCTGGCCGGCTTCACCCACCGCTGGGTCGACGCGGGCGGCGTCCGACTTCATGCGGTTGAGGGCGGTCAGCCGAACGGCCCAGCCGTCGTGCTGCTCGCTGGATTCCCGCAGACCTGGTGGGCATGGCGAAAGGTGATGCCCGACCTGGCCGACCGATTCCACGTCATCGCGATCGACCTGCCAGGCCAGGGCCACTCCGAACGCCCGCACAGCAGCTACGACACGCACACCGTCGCCGCGTACGTCCACGCCGCGGTGAAAGCGCTCGGAGTTTCGACATACTGGCTGGCCGCCCACGACATCGGCGCGTGGGTCGCCTTCTCCCTCGCCTTGAAGTACCAGAGCCAGCTGCATGGCGTCGCACTCCTCGACGCAGGAATCCCGGGCATCACACTCCCCGACACCATCCCGACCGACCCCGAGGTGGCGTGGAAAACTTGGCACTTCGCCTTCCATCTCGTGCCCGACCTGCCCGAGACACTGCTCACAGGCCGCGAACGCGAGTACGTAGGCTGGTTCCTGAAGGCCAAAACCCTCTCCCCCGACACCTTCGACGACGCCGAGATCGAGCAGTACGCCGCGGCCATCGCCGCTGACGGCGGACTCCGCGCTTCCCTGGCCTACTACCGAGACGCCGCTGAATCGGCGCGAAAGAACCACGAGTCCCTTGAACAACAGCACCTGACGGTGCCGGTTCTCGGGCTTTCCAGCAGCCACGGCTCCATCCCCGACATGGCAGCTTCCCTCAGGCCATGGGCCGACAACGGAACCGGGGTCGTCGTGCCGGACGCAGGACACTTCATCCCGGACGAACAACCCGACGCCGTTGCTGCCGCACTAGCCGACTTCATCGCTCAAGCCGACTGACACCGACCAAACCCGCCTGCTGCGCGACCTGCCTGTTCCGGCTCCCCACGAACTCACCGAACCCGACTCCCACTCCCGAGCAGGAGGAGCGACGACACACCCGGCGTCGGCGCAGGGTACAGCTGACGGCCCCTCTCCTCGCAAGCTCCAGGGGCAGGTTGACCAGCAAGAACCACGACACAAAGCTGGGTGCGCCACCGCGCAGCCCGCCGCTTGTGTCCGCACTCACCGAAGCCCTCAGCACCTGCCCAGGCCGGTCCAGCCACGTCATACTCGCTCACCGGACCCCGCTCCACCCCGCGTGGCCGGAATTCCCTCGCCCAAGTCCCGCGCCGGGCTGTGCACGACGCCGTACTCGCGGGCGGAGCGGTTGGCCTCCGCGGCCGAGCCGGCCATCCGGTGCAGCCACAACCCATACGCCACCGAGGCAGCCTGTTCCTGCGTCAGATACAGCCACCACCGCTTGATCCCATGGCGGGCGCAGCCATAGGTGAGGGTGCCGTGGCCGTACGGGGGCAGGCGGGCCGCCCACCGCACGGACAGCGCGCTCTCCCAACTCCCCATCCCACTCCCCCACGTGTATGCCGCCTCCGTACGCGTTCGCCGACCGTAGACGTCGATGCCGGTCCAGGCAGCGCCACGGCTGGGAAGGCCAGCCCAGCAGGGGGATCCTTCCGGCGATCAGCGCGCCCTCGGTAAGTCGGCTTCCGGCGGATTCACGGCCTGGCCGCCAACGAGGGTGCGGAGGAACAAGAGCAAGCGGCAGCCGTGACGGCCGACATCCCTCGCGGCTGGCAGGCAATCATGGTCTCGGGGGCGGAATAGTTGGCGTAGGGTGGAGGAATCCGACGCGGGGTGGAGCAGCTCGGTAGCTCGCTGGGCTCATAACCCAGAGGTCGCAGGTTCAAATCCTGTCCCCGCTACTAAAGACCTGAGGGGCCGGCACGACGTGCTGGCCCCTCAGGCGTTGTCCAGCCCCAGGGCGTGCGGCGTTGCAGCACGCACGCCGGACAGGTCGAACTGCGCCGTCAGCGGCTGCGGTCACGGGCGCGAGCAGGCTGGTCACTTTGACGCCGGTCTTCGTTCCGCTGCTCCTCAACTCCCACGTCGTCAGAGGACGTCCTACGCGCCCCGTAACTGCGGGTTGCCTCCGTAGGCCTTGTCCCCGGCCACCCAGGATGTGCGGACCCCGGCGTTCAGGGTGCGGTCGACCATACGAATGGCGAGAGCCGGCTTCGCGACGAAGGCGACTTCTTCGCGTATCCCGGCGGCCCGGCAGCGGACCTCGTCCAGGGTCCAGGAGCGCGGCACATACAGTTCCCGGTCGATCGCCGCATGCCCGCGCGGGATCGAGCAGGCGAGTTAGACGGCGACCTGGCTGTTCTCGATGCGTCCGGCAGTTCCGGTGTACTGGCGCTGCATGCCGACCGTGGCGATGCCCTTCTTCACATTGCCGGTCTCATCTACCACCAACACGACGTTGTCAGCCAGCAGTTGCTCGACGACGAAGCCCCGGAGATCGTCACGGATCGCATCCGCGTCCCACTTGGCCCGCAACATCAGGTGCTGCAGACCGTACGGGGTCGAGTCCCCGGCATACTCGGCCAGCGTCCAGCAGTTCTTGTGTGGCAGGTCCGACGGCAGCCCGAACACGAACTCCCGTGCCCGGCTCCGTGGTTCCACCCGGGCGAATCGCCCCGCGATACGGCCCATCAGGACCTCGAACATGTCTGGCGGAGCAGGCGGAATCCCTGCCGCGACCTGCGGCCACCGTCTGATGTTCTGTCCTCACACACCGATGATCACCGGTCGCGGCACCCGTCTCCGCGCCGGCCCCCGCCAGCGTGACCGAGCACCTCAGTTGGGCACCTCGAGTGCTTCACTTGCCCAGGGTCCGGGGTGAACAGGATCATGGCGAGATGACAGACCGTCTCCCTCCCGCACCGCACGTGGTGCGACTCACGGAGTATACGAAGGCCGACCAGATCGAAATCATCGGCGACAGCCCCGATCCCTTCGGCGTCGCAGACGCCGGATTGACTTGGTTGCCCAAGGAAGATCATTTCGGCATCAGGCAGAAGGGCCGCCTCGTCGCACACGCCGGGCTGCTTCGGCTACCCATATTGATCGGAGAGGTCGGCACACAGGTGGTGGGCGTCGGCGGGGTGGCTGTTGCGCCTGACTTGCGAGGCCGTGGACTGGCACGGTTGGTCGTATCGGCGGCAGTGGACCACGCCCGAACGATGGGGCCACAGCACGGGCTTCTCTTCTGCCGACCTCCCCTCGTTCCGCTCTACCAGCGACTCGGTTGGCAAACGCTTGAGCAGGACGTCCATGTCGAACAACCCGGGGGACCCGTGATCATGCCGCTGCGGACCATGTGGACGCCACTGTGCCACGGTGCGAATTGGCCCGCTGGAGAGGTCCGCCTGCTCTCGCTCCCTATGTGATCGATGGCGCCGGTGCGTGTTGTCCCGGTCCGACAGCCCTCACCGGCCAATCGGCGCGCCCGATCACGGCCGGGTATCGATCGCGCAGATCCCTGTGTCGATCGGGTCGGTCCGATGCGCGTCGATCGGTTCAGTCCGATGTGCTTGTCGTCTCAGCTGGACTGGTCTGTGGGGGTGCTGGTGGGGCTGTGCGTGCCGTAGAAGCGGCCCTGGTCACACAGGGCATCGATCTCGGCGTTCTCGTCCTCGCTCAGTTGCGCATCCAACGCGACACTGATGACGCGTCGGGCGCGGGACAATCGCCGAGCGACATCCCAGTCGGCGACGAATTTGCCGACGGTGTAGTCGTCGGCGGTTCCGAACGCCTGGCGGGATCCGAGTTGATCGAGGGAAACCACGAACTCGTTGAGGTCCTGCAGGACTGCCACGACCTCGTTGAGGGGGATGCGGATCTCGCGGGAGGACATGTCCATCAGCTGATGCAACTCCAGCGCTGGGTATTCCGGCTGAGATCGAGGTCTTGGGCCCAGATCGAGGTCTTGCTGGTCGGGACTGGTCCGGGAACGGGTGCGGCCACCGGTGGTCATCGGTGTGCGAAGACAGAAGATCAGACAGTGGTCGCAGGTCGCAGCGTAGATCCCGGCCGCCGGGAGGAGACGTTCGAGGTCCTGATGGACCGCATCGCGGGACGGTTCGGCCGGGTGGAACCGCGACCCCATGCGGCCCGCAGCATCTGTTGCCGAGGGCCAAGTGGGATGCCGACGCGGTACGCGACGACGCTCGCGGCTTCGTCGTCGAGCGCCTGCACCACGAGGATGCGGTCCCTTGACCGCCGTGGCGAACTCGGTGTCGAACCGCTCCTTGCCGCGCGCGGCCGAGTTCGACGGTCCGCGTGCGCGACGATTTCAGCTTCGGGCCCGGGGGCGGCGTTCACCCGGGGGCACCGGCGCTCGCTGCGCTGGTCAGGATCGCACTCGCGACAACATCGAAGAGATGATCGGCGCGTGGGGCGAGCGAGGGTTGATCGCTGAGCCACGCGAGCGCCGCTACCAGCGCGAACAGATCGGTGCCATCAATGTCGGTCCGCGCTATGCCCGCGGACTGGGCTCGGGCGAGGAGCCGCGCACCGGCCGCGCGCAGGGTGACGCACGAAGCGTGGAGTGCGGACTCGGTGTCCTCGATGGCGGCTGCCATCAGCACTGTCACGCCCCGATACTCGGTTGTCCACGCGACGCAGTCGCGTAGCCAGGAAACGAGAGCGTCTTCGGGCGCGCTAGACGTCTCCAGCTCGCCTGCCCGCGCCGTCATCTCGTCGAAGCTCGTGCGGAGCAGAGCCTCGAGCAGGGCCTCGCGCGTCGGGAAGTGACGCAGCAGCGTCGCGAGCCCGACGTCGGCCCTGCGCGCGATGTCGCGCAGCGATACATCGACGCCTTGCTCGGTGATGGCAGTGCCCGCAGCTGCGAGCACATGGTCGCGGTTCTTCCTGGCGTCGGCCCGCATCTGCCCCTCTTGACTATCTGGATCGGTGGTCCATATATTCGGATCAGTGATCCGGATAGGTGGATCACTGATCCGGTAAGCATATCCCCCGACAGGGGCAGGGAGAAAACGATGCCGAGACACACGATGAGGGCGATCCGGGTGCATGAGCACGGTGGCCCTGAAGTTCTGCGTTACGACGAAGTGCCGACTCCCGAGCCGGGGCCGGGTGAGGTGCTCGTTCGCGTTCACGCGGTGGGTGTCAATCCTCCGGACTGGTACCTGCGCGGCGGGCTGACCACGATGCCCGGGGAGACGGAATCGACGGTCACCCTGCCGGTGATGCCGGGGACGGACATGTCGGGCGTCGTCGAGGCCGTAGCCGCGAATGTGGACGGCCTCGACGTAGGTGATGAAGTCTTCGGTCTTCTGCGTTTTCCCAGCTTCAACGGCAGCGCATATGCCGAGTACGTGGCCGCGCCCGCGTCGGACCTCGCACGCAAGCCGGTCGGCATCGATCACGTGCACGCCGCCGGGGCGCCCATGGCCGGGCTGACGGCGTGGCAGTTCCTGGTCGAGGTCGGACACGATCACCCCTCGCCCTTCCAGGTGGCGCGGCATCGCCCGATGGCACTCGACTCCGACACGACGGTGCTCATCAACGGCGCCGCGGGCGGCGTGGGGCACTTCGCAGTACAGCTGGCGAAATGGAAGGGTGCACGTGTCATCGCGGTGGCATCGGGTGCGCATGAATCGTTCCTGCGCGAACTCGGCGCCGACCAGTTCATCGACTACACCAAGAGTCGTCCCGAGGAACTCGTGCATGACGTCGACCTCGTTCTCGACGCCGTCGGTGGCCGCGACAGCAGTCGCTTCCTGCGCACACTCAAGCGCGGCGGCGTCCAGTTCCCCGTCCTTCCCGGGGACTTCGACGACGAAGAGACCGCGAAGCTGGGCGTCACGGTCTCGAGCGCCCAGGTCCGCTCGAACGGCGCGCAACTCGCCGAACTGGGGCGCCTGCTTGACACGGGCACGGTTCGCGTCGCGATAGACAGCACGTTTGCGCTCGCGGATGCCCGAGCCGCGCACGAACGCGCCGCCCAGGGGCATATCCGAGGCAAGATCGTGCTCACGGTCGCTTAGGAACGAGCCGTTTCATAGGCACGTCCGGCACTCGGCCTCGGGGCACTGGTGGCCATCGCCACGCCGATGCGGAAACTTCGGAGCGCGTCTACCGAGCAGGGAGCCGCGATGCTCGCAGCAGCGAACCGAGTGGACCCGTTCGGTGGCTCTGGTCCACTTCTTGTGTCGCGTATACACGGTTCCTGCCTGCGGTTTCCCGGTGATTTACCGACGGCGGGCAAGCGCATCGTGCTGTCGTTACGAGTCCGCAGGTTCACCTGCACGGAGAGTTCCCGCCCTCGGCGGACCTTCGCAGAGCAGGTGCCCGGGCTCACTCGCCGGTACGGAGGGCGGACCGAAAGGCTGCGCTTCAGGCTGGCGTCCGTCGGTCTCGGCGGCCGGGCCGGCGCCCAGATGACTGACGCCTTCGGGGCGCCGGTCAGCCGGAACGCTCTGTTGCGGCTGATCGCCTCGATACCCGACCCTCCTGCTACCACGCCCCGCGTGGTTGGCGTGGATGAGCACACCCAGCGCAGAGGTCGGATCTACGGAACCGTGGTCGTCGACGTCGAGACACGTCACCCGGTGGACCTGCTGCCGGACTGCGAGGCCGACACCTGTCAGCCTGGCTGGCGAAGCGGCCCGAGATCGAGATCATCTACCACGACCGCGCCACCTGCTACGCCGAAGACGCCACCCACGGCGCCCCGCAGGCCCTCCAGATCGCCGACCGATGGCACCTGGGCGCAGCCCTGGGCGAGGCCGCCGAGAAGCCCCTCGCGGTGGATCCCGTACGCCATGAGGTGCGGGTCGACGACCGGCCGGTGGAGTGCACCCCGGGCGAGTTCCGGATCCTCGCCGCCATGGCGGAGCAGCCCGAGCGGGTCTTCACCCGCCGTCAACTGCTCGCCCAGCTCCACGGGTTCGACCGCTGCATCACCGAACGCACGGTGGACGTCCACGTGTTGAACCTCCGCAAGAAGATCGAATCCGATCCGCGTCGGCCGTTACGCCTGCTGACCGTGTTCGGCGTCGGGTACAAGCTGACCGACGGACGGTCCGTCGAAGGCCCGGGCGATGCGCGGTCCTGACAGAACTGCCGTCGCGGGCGCCGGCATGTGGCGGGTGCGTCCGCACCGCAGCCTGCTGGTGCGCATGCTGGCCGCATCCGTGCTGATCGCGGTCTGTTCGGTCGCGGCCACGGCCTGGCTCGCCGCCCGCACCACCGCCCACGCCATCCGCCAGGAGCAGGGCCAGGTCCTCACCGACGACACCACGGTCTACGACACCCTGGTGGGATACGCGGCCACGCACCCCGGCTGGGACGGCGTGGACCGGACGGTGCGGGACCTCGCGCAGCGCACCGGGCGCCGTATCACCCTCACCACCCAGGATCGTGCCCGGACCCTCGCCCGTTCCGGCTCGGCCGCCACGCTCCCCGCCCGGGAGTCGGCCGTGGTCGACCCGTTGCACGTCGACGCGGGGCTTGACCGCCACGCCACGGACGACCGGATCGACTCACGAGCCGTCGGCCCGTACCGGCTGACCGCTCCCGAACGGCGCCAACTGGGCGGCGAGGTCACGAAGATCCTGGGCTGCCTGCGGGATTCCGGATTGGCCGCGCGGATCGACCACCAGGCGAGCGGCCGTCCGTACGTCGTCATCGGCGGCGGCAACCTCTTCGCTTCCAAGGGATCCCAGCTCTGCGAGGTTCCCCGGCTCGAAAAGCCGACCCCCACCGAGAGGAAGGCCTTCGCCCAGTTGGGCGCGCTGGCCGCGGACTGCCTGGGGCGCCACGGCCTGAGGGAGGTGGCGATCGGGTCCGACTTCGCGGCCGTGAGTACCTCGGCGACCGCGCAGCCCTGCGTCGACTCGGCCCGCCGCGAACAGCTGGCCACCTACGTCGCCGCCCCAGCGCTGCTTTTCATCACCGATCCGCCAGACGGGCCCACCCGCACGGTGTTCGCCCTGTCCCCGGCCAACACCGCGCGTGTCGCCGGAGCCGCCGGGCTGGTGCTGCTGCTCACCGTGTCGGTCACGGTGCTGGTCGGCACCCAACTCGTCAGACCCCTGCGGGCGCTCGCCGCGGCGGCACTGCACCCGACGGCAGAGGGACAACTGCGGGTCCCCGTCACCACCCACGACGAGATCGGCTATCTTGCCGCCGCGTTCAACGACCTCACCGAGCGCCGGAGCCTCATGGAGGAACCGCGCAAAGCCATGGTCAGCGACGTCGCCCATGAACTGCACACCCCGCTGAGCAACATACGCAGCTGGCTGGAGACCGGGCAGGACGGCATCGCCGTACCCGACCAGGCGTTCATGAATTCCCTGCTGGCCGAGGCCCTCCAGCTCCAACACATCATCGACGACCTGCAGGACCTCGCGGCCGCCGACGCCGGTGCCCTGCGGCTCCATCCGGAGCCCCTGTACGTACGCGACCTGTTGGACCATGTCGCCGGGGCCCATCGGCTCGGGCGGACGCCGCCGGTATCCGCCTGGGCGTCCCCACCGAGGGAGATCCCGCGCTGACCGCCGACCCGATACGGCTGCGGCAGGCGGTGACCAACCTGGTGTCCAACTCCCTGCGGCACACACCGGCCGACGGCAGCGTCACATTGCGTGCGGCACCGGCCGGAGAAGCAGGGAAGCAAGCGGAGACAGTCGTGATCGAAGTCGCCGACACGGGAACCGGCATCGCGCCGGAAGACCTGCCGCTGGTCTTCGAACGCTTCTGGCGGGCCGAGAGGTCACGCAGCCGACAGACCAGCGGCAGCGGCCTCGGGCTGGCCATGGTCCGCCAACTCATGGAGGCACACGGCGGCACAGCCACCGCACGCAGCAGCCCCGGCATCGGGTCGGTGTTCACCCTTCAACTGCCCATCGACCGATTGAGGGACTGAACCACATGTGCTGTACGTCCAGCGGCTGTTATGCGGGGGCGGCTCCTACAGCAGCCACCTCGTCTCAGTGCGGTCCGCGGCGGTCCTGAGGACGCGAACGGCCCTGTCCGAGGCAACGCCCGACCCGAGCCCGCCGCAGCCCGGTCCTTGCTTGCCGGCCCGTCGCATCGGAGCACCCCGCTGCGTCGCTCTCGTCGACAACCCTCTCCCCCACTTCCAGCCCTACCGGCACGCCCAGGGAGTTCCGGAACTCCTCCAGCTATCAGCCGCATAGCATCGAGCAGATCAACGGGACGTCACCTGGACCCCAAGTACTCGGGAGCGCCAAGCAGGGGGGCCTGTGGTCGCGTACAACCCGAAGGCCAACGCCAACGCCCGCGGCATCCAGTCCGAGCTGGGATACGCCGGGAGCGCCGTAGCGGAGACCGGGTACGTGGTCCTGCTGGCCACCGAGTCGCAGCCGTTCCGCACCGCTGCCCCACGGGCCGTCGGCCGAGCCTAGCCCGCTGGCCGTCCGGTGGCTGATGCTCGCCTCGACGGTTCCAGCACGAAGCAGTCGTTCATCAACGCTCGCCATCCGAGGACGAGCGCCATTGTGACCTCGACCTCGAACAGGTTGAGCGGCCGTGCTCTGAAGGATCCGGCCGGCGTCCGCGTTGGGTGCTCGGTCTGGGTGGTCGCCATGAGTCCTCCAAGCCCCGCCCACAGCGAGCACGGTGTCCTTACGGAACCGTCGGCGGGGCCGGAGCACAAGAAGAGGACCGCGGTGGCCGATGATGCGGTCGCCTGCGGACTCCGAGACGCCGAACAGCGGGGCAAGTCGGCACAGCCAACTTGCCGCCAGCAGTCCGGACTCAGCCCGGTGCACGTGGCTGTCCGGGACGGCTCCGATACCGTGATCACACCCACCACGCCGGGATCATCGCATCAGACCAGCCCGACGACGCGACGATCGCTGCAGCTACGCTTCCACGGCGCAGCCGATGTTGAGCAAGACCGGGGGGAAATCGTGAACCGACCACTGCTGTTCCTCGACGTGGACGGGCCGCTCAACCCCTATGCGGCCCAGCCGGAGAGGCGCCCCGACGGCTACACCACACTCAGAGTGCCCCAGGACAGCGGAACTCCAGACGAACACAGAGGGCTCTCGGCCCGGCGGCGCCCCCTGCGGGTCTGGCTCAACCCAGAGCACGGGCGATCCCTGCTCCAACTAGGCTACGAGCTGTGCTGGGCCACCACATGGATGGACGAAGCCAACCGGTGGATCGCTCCGGTACTCGGCCTTCCCGAACTCCCCTTCGTCGACTTCGGCGACGCACTGTTCCAGGACCGCCCCGACGGGGTCCACTGGAAGACCGGCCCCCTGGTGGACTACGCCAATGGCCGACCCTTCGCCTGGGTGGACGACGAACAGAGCGATCTGGACCAGGCATACGTGACCGCCCGCCACCACGGACCTGGGCTTCTGCACCACGTCGACCCACGAATCGGTCAGCGCGAGGACGACTTCCGCACACTCGCCGACTTCGCCCGATCCCTCAACACGCCACGAACCACCGGCTGAGCACGCCGCCAGGCCTTCAGACAGCTTTACGCTCGGGTCCATGATCATTGCGGGACGCGAGGGGTGTGCCGTGCTGGTAGACGACCAGATGGTACTTGCTGCCGGGACGCCCGCGGTCGACCGGCGACGGCCCGGTGTGGAGCCCGCAGCCTGGGCCAGAACCCTTCTTCGGTACAGTCCCGCAGGCGTCGTCAGAGGAACGTGGTTGAGATGGGTCCGGGTGGGACGGGCCCTGGTACCGAGTCCACACGGAGCGGTTCGAGGCCGCATTCCTGCAGGATGCCGGCGAGGATCAGGAGTCGGTGGACAACGTCGATGTCGCAGTGCGGTTGAAGGACGGATCCCAATGGAGCGCCACCATCATCACTCTTCTGGTGCTGGGAGGGACCCATCGTCCGGGACGCCGGCATCAGCAACATGCCCGGTGTACTCGCCCGCCGGGTCGAGACAGGTGAGTACACACAGATCCTCCGACGTCTCGACGACTGAAGAACTGCCTCTGTGCGAGACGTCCTCATTCTCAGACGGTCAGCAAAGCCGCAAAGCCCCGGGCACCTCGCCTCTGAGGCCTCAGCCGGTCTTGGCGCAGATCGCGTAGACGGAGGCCGTGTAGTACGGCTCGTAGCCGCCGTTCAGGAACCCGGCGGTCCAGCCGACGGGCGTGGTGCCGGAGAGGATCGGGTTGGAGTGCAATTCCGAGCCATACGATTGGGCGTCGGAGCCGGGCAGGTACCAGCCGCCCCCGGTGGCGATCTCGCCGTCCGGGCACGTGGCGGCGACGTCGACCACGTCCAGGACTCCGACGTTCTTCGACACGGTGACCACGTGCACGCCCGCCAGACCGGGGGCTCCGGCGGGCCCCTGCGAACCCGTGGGTCCGGCCGGGCCCTGCGGCCCGGTGTCTCCGTGCTGACCGGCCGGTCCCGCCGGCCCCTGGTCTCCGGTGTCCCCCTTCGCTCCGGTGTCCCCCTTCGGCCCGGTGTCCCCCTTCGGCCCGGCAGGCCCCTCCTGGCCGGTCTGCGCCCAGGTGACGGACTGCTCGTGGGACCGGCAGACGGAGCCCACCTCGACGAGGCGCAGGTGACCGCTCGAGTTCACACATCCCTGAATCGTGCCGTCCGCGGCGATGTACGACTGCTCCCCACCGGTGGCCGACGCGAAGTCCGCAGACGTCGCCACGAGCACGACGGCGACGGCAGCGGCCGCCGAAACGGCACGGCGAATGAAAGTCACAGGTCCCCCCAGGATCGTCAGGCCGTCGGCCGGAACATCCGACCGAGGCGTCACAACTATCCCAACTACAGGGCACGTTGACGATGTGTATGTGAAATGTAAAGCCGCCGGATCGTTGGCAGTTCTCATGGGGCCGTTCATCCACCTGAGGTCAAGGAGGTAAGGGCTGGCCATCTGGGCGATGTGAAGCCGAAGTTCATCGACGATCTGCCCCAGCCGGACGTCATCGTCGTCATCAACCGCGGTTCCCTGACCGTGATCCAGCCGTGGTGCTCGAACTCATCTCGATCTTAGGGAGGCGATCCGTGTATCACTCGTCGGCTCTGCACCCACTGCGCTGACCAAGCAAGGTCCGCCGGACGGAACCTGGTGCTCACCTCGACAGTCGTGCTGCTGGTGGCACTGATCCAGGCAACGGTCATCGCATGGCGCGCCTTCTACATCGACGACGCCATCCTCAACACCAGTGGCACGCTGGTGCAGGGTGGTTGCAAGTTCCGGGGTCGTGCGGCTGGTCGGGTTGTGACCGGTTGGGGCGCATAAAAAGGCAGGCACGGGCTTCGTGATCATTGTGGTGTCTAAGCCAGATGATCACGAGGTGGCCCGTGCCTGCTGCTGCATCCTCTCCCCTACCTGCCGTGCTGGTGAAACTGGGCCCGCTGGACAGCGGCCGGATCGCCGACCTGCGCCCCTACTTCCACTCGGTGCCCGACCCGCGCGCACGGCGGGGCCGGTGGTACTCACTCACAGCGATCCTGCTGGTGTGCGCCTGCGCGGCTGTAGGGATGTCACCTTCACCGAGGACGCCTCCACCGTCCACGCCGGGACCGCACCACGGGCCATGGCGACCCTCCGCAACCTCGCCATCGGCCGCTGAAAACCCTCGGAGCCGACAACATCGCCAAGACCACCCGGGCGATCCGCGACGAGCCCCAACGAGCACTCCCCATCCTGGGCATCACCAACAATCCGGACGCCCACGGAACTTGATCAAGCCCTGCACCAGTGCAGCACCACGAGAACATCGACTCACGGACAGCCGGCAGACTTCACCTCACCGCGTGAAGATCACCAACAGCATCCAGAAATTGAGCCAGAGCCGAAAAGCGTGACCGCCACGGCTTCTCACTGCAAGCGACGTCACACCGACCTCGACTGAACCCTTCACCCAGATGATCCGTCAGATCGCCAAGTGCAACTGGAGTACTGGGGCACCAGCACCCGAACGGGCGACCCGGTCCCGCCTGTCGCCGCACCTCAGGTTTCGCTCAACCGTGCGAACGGAGGTGGGAGTCGGCGCTAGGGTCTCTCCTCGGCGGCTGTAGAGGCCGCTGTCGACCAAAGAAAACCGAGGGGAACGCGTGCGCCGAATTTCGCGAATCATGTCGGCAGGCTGTGTCGCAGCGGCACTGGCCGTCATCAGCTCCACACCTGCGTCCGCCGCTGTGCCCATGAGTTGCCCGATGACCACGGGCTACGATTTTTCCGGCAGTTACAATTACTACCGGGACCTGGAACCCCGTTCCGGCGGCGACAGCGGTACGACAATCAGCATCACCTTCCACAAGGGAAAGACGACGACGTCCACCGTGGGCGGATCGATCTCGGGCGAAGCGAAGGTGGTCCTCGTCAAGGCGTCGGCGTCGTTCGACTACCACTTCGCATGGCAGTGGACGAACAGCTCGACCTACACGTGGTCGTGGAAGGTGCCGAACAACATGAGGCACGGTTACCTGCACGCGGGTGTGAAGGTCAAGTACACGAAGTGGAACTACAACCAGACGCAGCCCAACTGCACCACCAAGGTGCTGCGCAGTGGATCAGCGCGGCTGCTCTACAAGGGTCGCGAAACCTGGCACGGAAAGAGCTGATGCGCAGAAGACATCTGGCCGTACTGCCAGTCATCGTCATCCTGGCCGCCGGGTGTGGGGGAGGGGGAAATCGGGCTCCTGTGGGCAGCCCGTCGAAATCAGTGCTGGTGTCTGATCCGGACCGTCCTGACAGCGGAAAGGAGACGCCGGGCCATCTCGGACCCGGGACGGTCAAACTTCCTGTTTCTGCTGACCGGATCGCCGAACTAGGCGTCCGCTACGACTGTCTCGGACCTGGCGGTCTCACTGTCACTAGCGGAACCGGCCTCAGCGCCGAGGTCGGTGGCTGCGACGACAGCGCCACGTTCGGCGCCCGCATCAAGGCGAAGGATTTGCACGGCAGAAAATTCGCGGACACGGTCACCGTCACGGTCGGCAAGCGTACGAGGTGGCGTATGTCCGTGGACATCACCACCAAGGACGGTGTGAAGCAGACCGTCCACGGCTGATCGCGTGACGAGACCCCCGCTGATGCTGATCTCTGACTACGGGCTGACGCGGGGGCGACAAGTTCCAGGCCGGTTCCGGCCAGGAAACCGATGAGGAGTTCGGGGTGGCGCTGGGCGTAGCGCAGGGTGCTCTTCGTGGCCCAGTACTCCAGTCGTACTTCGTGATCTGACGGATCAACGGGGTGGTGGGTTCAGTCGAGGTCGGTGAGGCGTCACTTGCAGTGAGAAGCCGCATCTCAACCGATCTTGAAACCTGCAGGTCGAACGGAGTTCCTGGTCGGGTGATCTTCCGGCCGTACGCGCATGAAGGCAGGGCCTCCTGGTAGCTCGGGGGTGCGACCCCATTCCGAGCGTTCCGGGAGGCCCTGTTGCAGGGCGGTTGCAAGTTTTGGGGTCGTGCGGCTGGTCGGGTTGTGACCGGTTGGGGCGCATAACAAGGCAGGCACGGGCTTCGTGATCATTGTGGTGTCTAAGAGAGCCCGGCGGTAGGTGTGGCGAATGGCCGTGTGACAACCCGGAGGCAAGACAGGCACGAGTCTGGGTGATCATGGAGTTCTTGACGCTCAGTGATCACCGGAGGGCTCGCGCCTGTCCTGCCATCATGCCTGCTCGAACCCCTGTGGGACCAGTTCGCAGCGCTGCTGCCCGAGCATGTCGATACCCATCCGCTCGGCTGCCACAACCCGCGCATCCCGGACCGGATTGTCTTCGAGCGCGTCATCGCCGCCCTGATGCACGGCTCCGGATACGAGCGGATCGCCGACCGCCAGTGCTCCGACCGCACCATCCGACGCCGCGTCAAGTACTGGTCACAGCTGGGCATGGCCGAGCAGGTCCACGGGCTGGCCGTGCAGGCGTACGACCGCATGATCGGCCTCCAACTCCATGAGCTGTCCGTCGACGGGTGCATCACCAAGGCTCCCTGCGGCGGCGAGGGAGCCGGACGCTCCCCGGTCGACCGGGGCAAGCAGGGCCTGAAGCGCTCAGTGGCCACCAAAGCCCGCGGCGTCCCGATCGGTCTCGTCTCGGCCGGGGCCAACCGTCATGACTCCCCGCTGCTCGTGCCCACCCTGGAGGCCGCGAAGAAGCAGATCGGTGTGTTTCCCGAGCAGGTCAACGTCAACTTGGACCGGGGCTACGACAGTGACAAGACCCGAGCCGCGCTCGAGGAACTGGGCTTCACCGGCGAGATCGCCCGCAAGGGCGTGCCCGCACCGATCCAGGCCGGCAAGAGGTGGGTCGTGGAGCGGAGCCGCGCATGGATGAACGGCTTCGGCAAGCTCCGCCGCTGCACCGAGAAGCGCCAGTGCGCTGTGGACTTCTACCTCTACCTGTCCGCCGCAATCGTCACGCACCGCATGCTCATCCGCCGCGCGACCCCGCTCTACCGCTGGGACGGACGGCCCACCACCAAGAGACGCAAGTGACGCCTGCTGACGGGCGTCCGTCTGCGTCGGGCGGACAAGCACTGCCGCACGCCTGGGGAAGGCGCGCTGCTCAACGAGGGCAGGGCCGGCCCGCGCTCCTGGCTGTGGAGGCTGTGGTGATGATGGCGTCGAGCCGGTCCCGGGTTTTCACCAGGGTGCTGACCTGCGTATCGATGCGGTCCCGCTCGGCCGACAGCCGGTCGAGCAGCGCGGGGGTCACGTCACCGGTCTCGACGCACGGCAGCAGTTCCAGGATCGCCCTGCTCGGCAGCCCTGCGGAGTACAGCTGCTGAATCAGCTGGACGCGGTCGACCGCGCTGTCCGGGTACTGCCGCTGCCGCTGGGGCTGCGCGCCGAGGCCAGCAGGTCCTGCTCTTCGTAGTAGCGCAGTGCCCGCACGCTCACGCCCACCCTTGAGGCCGGCTCACCGATGCGCATCAACGCCCCCTCCATGACCTGGATCACATTCCTTGCCTCTGACGTCAACGTCAGGTTCTAGCGTAGCCCGTGAACAGCCCGGACAGGAATCACCTCACCACTGCCAGGAGACTCCCCATGAAGATCACCGGTTCCGTCGCCCTCGTCACCGGCGCCAACCGCGGCATCGGCAGGCACTTCGCCCAACAGCTCCTGCACCGGGGCGCCACCAAGGTCTACGCGACCGCGCGCACCCCCCACCTCGTCGACCTCCCCGGTGTGGAGGTACTGCGGCTCGACATCACCGATCCGGCTTCGGTCGCCGCCGCGGCGGGCGCGGCCTCGGACGTCACCCTCTTGATCAACAATGCCGGCGTCTTCACCCAGCAGAACCTCGTCACCGGGGACCCCGAGAAGATCCGGCTGGAGATGGACACCAACTACTTCGGCACCCTCAACGTGGTCCGGGCGTTCACTCCCGTCCTGGCCGCCAACGGCGGTGGGGCCATCCTCAACGTCCTGTCGGCGATGTCCTGGCTCGCCTACGACGGGGCCAACGCCTACAGCGCGTCGAAGGCGGCGGCGTGGAGCCTCACCAACGGCATCCGCCTCGAACTCGCGGGCCAGGGAACCGCGGTGACGGGCCTGCACCTGGCCAGCACCGACACCGACATGATGGCCGGGTGGGACGTGGAGAAGAACGACCCCGCCGATGTCGTGCGCGCCGCCCTCGACGGTATCGAGGCCGGGAAGATGGAGATCCTCACCGACAACAACTGCGTCCAGCTCAAGGCGGCCCTGTCCGCCGACCCGAGCGTGCTCTATCCGCAGGCGGTTCCCGCCGCCTGACCCTTCGGCAGCCGCCCGCCCGGCCAGGCTTCAGCCGACGTTCGAGGATCTAGGGATCAGCCGGGCGCGGCCATGCGTACTCGTCACGCTCCGCACGCGCGTCCGCCGCGCTACTGCTGGGACACCTACCCACCACCAGAAGACTCAAGTGACGCCTACCGCCGGGCTCTCTAAGCCAGATGATCACGAGGTGGCCCGTGCCTGCTGCTGCTTCCTCTCCACTACCTGCCGTGCTGGTGAAACTGGGCCCGCTGGACAGCGGCCGGATCGCCGACCTGCGCCCCTACTTCGACTCGGTGCCCGACCCGCGCGCACGGCGGGGCCGGTGGTACTCACTCACAGCGATCCTGCTGGTGTGCGCCTGCGCGGCTGTCTCGGGAGCCAGGAGCATCGACGAACTGCCGAGTGGGGCCAGCGTGCCTCGACGGCACTCCTGACGGCGATCGGGATCCGCCGCCACCTGCTCAGATGGGGGCGCACTCCGGCGCCGGCCACGATCGGCCGTGTGCTGGGGGCTGTTGACGGTGACGCCCTGGACCGGGCGGTCGGCGCCTACCTGGCCGACCGGCACCGCGCCGCCACCGAACCCGCCCAGGCTTCGTCGCCCTCCGGGTTCGGGCCGTCGCGTGTGATCGCTGTCGACGGCAAGGCACTCAAGGGATCAGCCCGTCTCACCGCGACGCGCCGACATCTGCTCTCCCCGGTCACCCACGCACCGTCGTGACCCTTGCCCAGGTAGAAGTCGGCGCGAAGACGAACGAAACCACACACTTCTGTCCACTGCTGGCACCGCTGGACCTGACCGGCACCGTCGTCACCTTCGACGCCCTGCACTCGGTCAAGTCGAACATCTCCTGGCTGGTCGAGACCAAGAAGGCCCACTACATCGCCGTGATCAAGACCAACCAGCCCACCGTCCACGCCCAACTCGCCCCCCTGCCCTGGCAGTCCATCGCAGTCCAGCACGCCGCCTCCGGGGCTGGACACGGACGCCGCGAGTCCCGCTCAATCAAGACCTGCTCGATCGCCGACAAACTCGGCGGAATCGCCTTTCCCCACGCCCGCCTGGCCATCCGCATCCACCGCCGCCGCAAGCAGACCGGCCGGCGTGAGACCCGTGAGAGTGTCTACGCCGTCACAAATCTCGACGCCCACCAAGCCGGTCCCGCCGATCTGGCCGCCGCGATTCGCGGGCACTGGGGCGTGGAGAACTCCTCGCACCACATCAGGGATGTCACCTTCGCCGAGGACGCCTCCACCGTCCACGCCGGGACCGCACCACAGGCCATGGCGACCCTCCGCAACCTCGCCATCGGCCGCTGAAAACCCTCGGAGCCGACAACATCGCCAAGACCACCCGGGCGATCCGCGACGAGCCCCAACGAGCACTCCCCATCCTGGGCATCACCAACAATCCGGACGCCCACGGAACTTGATCAAGCCCTGACGCTGGTGGGTTGGCTGCCGCTGGGACGGCGGCGCGGCCGGAAGGTGCGCCCATGCCGTCGTTTTCCGCGACCGACGTGACTCCCAAGAGGCCTGAGCCGAACCCGAAGTGCTGGTCCGGACCAAAGTATTGACACCCCCTTACCTCACTCCTTAAATCAAGAGGCGATGCACGTACCCCCCACCTCAGTCGACGCCCCCTTCTCAGGGCGCCGTACGGAAGGGAGAGTCTTGGACTCCCCACGTCTCCTCCGCAGATGCCTCTTGGCAGCGTTGTCCGCAGCGCTCGTCACGGCTGCCGCCATCGTTCCCGCCCAGGCGGATCCCCCCACGGCGGCCGCGGCCGTCACCACCTTCTCCGACACGTTCGACGGTTCCGCGGGCGCGGGCGTCGACACCTCGAAGTGGCAGATCGAGACCGGAGACAACGTCAACAACCACGAGCGGCAGTACTACACGTCCGGAAGCAACAACGCGACGCTGGACGGCCAGGGTCACCTGGTGATCACCGCTCGCCGCGAGAATCCGGGCAACTACCAGTGCTGGTACGGGCGTTGTGAGTACACCTCGGCCCGGATGAACACCTCCGGGAAGTTCTCCGGAACCTACGGCCATGTCGAGGCGCGGATGAAGATCCCGCGCGGGCAGGGCATGTGGCCCGCCTTCTGGATGCTCGGCAGCGACATCGGACAGGTCGGCTGGCCGAACTCGGGCGAGATCGACGTCATGGAGAACGTCGGCTTCGAACCCTCGACCGTGCACGGCACCATCCACGGACCCGGGTACTCGGGATCCGGGGGCATCGGCGCCGCCTACTCCCTGCCGGGCGGCCAGGCCTTCGCCGACGCCTTCCACACCTTCGCCGTCGACTGGGCCCCCGACTCCATCAGCTGGTCGGTGGACGGCACGGTGTACCAGCGGCGCACGCCCGCCGATCTGGGCGGCAAGACCTGGGTGTTCAACAAGCCGTTCTTCATGATCCTCAACCTCGCGGTCGGCGGCTACTGGCCGGGCGACCCCGACGGCTCCACCGTCTTCCCGCAGCAGTTGGTGGTGGACGAGGTGAAGGTGACGACGAGCGACAGTTCGGGGTCCACCGGCGGCCCGATCACCGGGCTCGCCGGCAAGTGCGTGGACGTGGCCGGGGCGAACGCAGCCAACGGCACGCCCGTACAGCTCTACGACTGCAACGGCACCACGGCCCAGCAGTGGACGGTCTCCTCCGACGGCACCATACGCGCGCTGGGCAAGTGCCTGGATGTCACCGGCAACGGCACGGCGGACGGCTCGACCGTACAGCTGTGGGACTGCACGGGCGGGCCCAACCAGAAGTGGGCCGTCAGCGCGGCCCACGACATCGTGAACCCGCAGGCCAACAAGTGTCTGGACGCGACGGGCAACAGCTCGGCCAACGGCACCCGGCTGCAGATCTGGTCGTGCTCGGGCGGCGCCAACCAGAAGTGGACCGTGAGCTGAGATTCCGCCACGGGGGACGGGGGGAACGGGGGGACGGGGGTCCGGTGGGGTTCGCCCCGGCCGGACCCCCGTACGTGTCCCCCGTGCTCGGCGCCCGGGGCGCACACACCGCCGACTGTCCGCCCACGGCCTCCCACCACGGGCGGACAGCGCCCGTCGGCGGCCGGTCAGCAGCCCATGGACCACATGCGCGATCCGTATGCAGACCCGTCGGCCCGGACTTCGTCAACCACTGATCGAAAACTGGCGCATCCTCAGCCAGTGCTGTGCCCACCGGTCGGGATCCACAAGCTCGCCGATCACGTGTGTCGGAACACCTCCCGGCCGATCACGATCGGCCGGGAGGCCCTGCACCGCCTACAGAGCCGCCGCAGGATGTCCTTCCACCATACGAAGACGTGAAAGGTGTCCCCGGATCCGGCCTTCGACGCCAAGCTCGCCCGCAGCGAATAGGCGCTCAACCAGCGTCCGGACCGCACTTTCGCCTTCGATGAGTTCGGCCCGCTCGGCATCCGCCCAACTGCCGATTCCTGCTGGGCCGAACGTCATGCCTCAGGTCCTGACAGATCTGGGCAATCGGACTTCCGAGCTCTCTCAGCCGGTGTGGAGGATCCGAAAGCGATCGGTTCGCGCCGGATCTCGATCAACGACTTGGACTGGCGTCCAGGCCCATTGCCACACGCTGATGCCTGGCGTGCGGGAGAACTGGATCTGCCCGCGGGTGCCTTCGACTGCGACGCGTGGCCAGGATGCGGCAGTGCGCGCCCGGTCCGCGCCGCGAGCACGCAGCACATCGGCGAGGACGGCGACCGTGTCGTAGCCCTCGAAGGCGACGAATGAGGGTGCTTCGCCCAGTCGCTCGCGGAGGGCCGTCTCGACTCGTGCACCGAGTGGGCTGAGGCACTCGGGCAAGTAGCGCAAGAACGGGATCGCGGCGCTGTCGTCGCCCAGCAACGTCGCCCATTCCGCGAACTCCGGTTGCCCTGCCGGTGCACCAATCATGACCTCGGCGAGGCGCTGGTCGCGGTGTACGGACTTGACGATCGACACTGCCGGCTCGGGGTGGCCGACCAGCAGAAGGAGGGCTGTCGCGCGATTGTCGACGAGTTCGTCGCACACGGCCGTGGGGGCGAGCTCGCGCATGTCGAGTTCGATGACGGTGCCGCCGCGTGGAGCGAGGTAGTCCCGCAGAATGCGGGCCCCAGATGCCCAGTAGACACTCGGCTCGGCTGCTACGGCGATTCGACTGTGGCCCGCGCCGAGAAGGAAGTCTGCGTAGATCCGCCAGCCGTGGGACTGTGCCGGGGCGAGGCGCGCGACCCATTCCGTCGGCTGTTCGGTGAGCGCGTCGAGAACCGCTGACGAGCAGAGGAACGGCAGGCCGAGGGCGTCGGCCCTGGCGGCAGCGGCACGCGCGACGACGCTGTGATACTCCCCCGCCAAGGCAGCCACGCCCAGGCGAGCCAATTCATCCACGGCCGCCGCGGCCCTCTGTGGATCGGCCGCGGTGTCTCGGACCACCAGCTCGAGTGGCCTTCCGACGAGCCCGCCGGCGTCATTGACTTCGCGAACGGCCAACTCGAGCCCAGCGAGCAAGTGTTGGCCTGCCTCGACCCAGCCAGGCCGAGACAGCGGAACGAGAGCGCCGATCCGGACGGATGACCCGTCAGTCCGCTCCGCTGCAGGCGGCGATGGTGGCGTATTCATGCGTCGGCGTCTCCCGAGTGACGATTCGGTCGCAGTTCGCCCGGATCGCAGAGTGAACGTCAGTCTCGCCGAGAGTAGTCGAGCCGAGGATGGCCGACTTCGGCGCCCTGTTCCGTGGCCGTCAGCCGGCCATCGTGCCGCCGATCGAGCCCGAGGGGCTTCGGTCAGCTCTGCCGTAACAGATCCACCAGGAGTTGCCTAGGCTCGGCCACACCACATCGCTCCGCTCCGATGGCCCCCTCCGACCCGCCGCCGGATCCGCACATGCGCTGTACCGGCCGCCGGTCAACGGGGGTTCTACGCTTTCACTCGAACGTTGATCATGGCGGTGTGGGGAAGACGCTTCGTTGCGCCTCACGCCGGCCCGGGTGTGAGGAAGGGCCAGGATGGCCAATGCGGTCCGACATATCGGTACGCGTGTGGTGGTAATAGAGAGCATTCCCCTGATTCTGGGCGGCTTACGTTCCGCGTTAGAAGATGGCGGGATCACCGTCGCCGCAGGGACCCACGACCCGCACGCCGGCGTGCGGGCGGTCCGGGAGGAGAAGCCCGATGTGGTCATCGTCGACCTCGACCTGCCCGGCCGCGCGGGAATCGGGCTGCTCCAGCAACTGCGTCGGCACTACCCGGCGCCGCGGCTGATCGCCTCGGTGTCCCCGGAGCACGACGACGACGGCCTGCTGCTCACCACGCTGATGGCGGGGGCCACGGGCTACCTGCTCAAGAACACGGAGACGGTGGACGTGCTGCGCACCGTGCGGGCCGTACAGCGGGGGTACGTCACGCTGGGACCGCGGGCCGGCGGCGAACTGTCCGCCCTCTTGGTGCGCCTGGCGGAAGCCGACGGCACGCTCCCGTTCCCGGCGCTCACGAACCGGGAGCGGGAAGTGCTGCGATTGGTCTCTCTCGGCTACGGAAACCGCCGCATAGCGCAGGAGCTGTTCATATCGGAGAAGACCGTGCGCAATTACGTCTCGGCCATCCTGCCGAAAATTCATGTCTCCAGTCGGCTGGAGGCCATTGTGTCCGCACGGCTGGCCGGCCTGGAAACGGCCGAGCCCGGCTCCGGCTCCGGCTCCGGCTCCGCAAGTATGTAAGGCGCAGCAGCGTAACAGCTGAACAGCCGTGGCCGACGGAACCGGTGCCTGGAGCGGGGAGTGTCACATGTCGTGGGTGATGAGGTCGGCTGCCACAAGCCGACGCACGCTGTCGCTCACCTGCCGGTCGACCTCCTCCGAGTCGGCCGGGAGATCGACCGCTCGGGCGTAGGCCGTGCGTACCGAGCCGAGGTCACGCCCGTCACACAGGGAGTAGACCGTCCACGAGCGCGCGTTCAGCCAGTGCATTTGGGCCGACCGCGTGGGACTCACGACGAGTTGTCCCAGGCCGGGCAGGGCGCATGCGTCCACCGGGGTGATCCGCTGGACGACGCCTCCTGAGGGAATCTCCGGCGGCTGCCACGGTTCCGCCCGCCGGATGGTCGCCGCGGCACGGTCATGGGGCCGCGGCGCGTCGCCGTCCACCAGACGGAGTGCGGTGAGGAGCCAGCGGGCGAACCGGTGCCCGTTCTCGGTGAGCGCCTCCTCCGGCAGCGACAGCACACACTCGGCGAGGTAGCGGGCCCGTTCCGCGCTGGTCCGGTACTGCCCGCTACGGGCGGCGGGGGTGCCGGGGCTGGGCTCGTCGAGGTCCTCGACCGACGGGGGCGGGCCGAACCTCTCCCGGACCGCTTCACCGGCGGCGGCCGCCGCAGCCCGGAAGACGAGCAGGTGCACGTAGAAATGCAGGGCTACGAACACCCGGATGACCGTCCACGAACCGATCCGCCACGGGATCGGGACGCGCTCGGTGGCGTTCTTGACCACCGAGCCCGTACGGAGCGCGTCGAAGAGCTTGAGGTGGGCGCCCTCGTGCAGCAGGCTTTCGGCGGCGAGCCACGGAGACGTGCAGCGTTCGGGCGCCAGCAGCACCGTCGAGGGGAGCGGGTCGCCGCCGGACATGGACTGCAGGGGGCCCTCTTCGCTCTCCCTGTGGGTGAAGCCCACCATGGTGACGTGCCCGAGTACACCGGCTCCCGCGGCGGGCAGCAGTGTCGCAAGGAGTTCCGCGCCCTCCCGCAGGACAGCGCGTACGTCGTCCTATCGACCGGGCCAGCCGCCCGGCCGTCGCCGAGCGCGCCACGGTACAGCTCCATGAGGCGCCCGGCCAGCATCTCCTGCGAACTGCCGTGTGGCGCCGGCTCGGTCAGCACCCAGGCGTCCCCGAGACCGGGCCAGGCACTCCGGTGCGGATGGGTGACGGCTTCGCAGGGCCCCATGGCGGGCGGAGCGTCCGCCGCCAAGGCCGGCACGTAACCGCTCACGTAGGAGCCGAACGAGCTGGGTCCGAGTCGGCCGCTCTCCAGTCGCGCGAGGTCGACCTCGAAGCAGTTGCGCAGCACGGGGTCGTACAGCAGCGGACGGAGGTGTTCGTCGGCCGCCGAAGCCGTTGTCCGCAGCACGTCCGCTGCTTCCCCGTCATGCCGCGCCAGCATGGTCAGGCCCAGCCGGAACCGGGCGAGGTTGCGCTCGCCGATGGCGGCGGAGTCGCCGAACTGCCGATCGGCGCAGAGCATGGTGTCGGCCTGCGCCACCTGGTCGGTGGCCGGCTCGGCGGCGGAAGGTGAAGCGGGCAACGGGGACCGTCCTTCAGGGTCGGGCGCCGGACGTGGACATAAGTCATCGGCACCGGGCCCTGTCTCGGGCCCGGTGCCGACGGGACGCGCCGCGCGTCAGGCGGTCCGGACCGCCTGGTACGACGGGAGCCAGGCGCGCTCCTCCGGGGCGTCGACGGCAACCTCCGGGGCTTCGTCGTCGAGGTAGGTCTGCGGAGCCAGGTCGGGGGTCTCGATGTGGTCTACCAGCATGTCCGGTCCCTTCGGTCGTCTGTGGGCGGAGCAGGCCCGGGCAGGGCGGATGGCATCCTGCCCGGATGCGTCATTCTCCGGCACCCCGCGTCCCGCACCGATGGGACTGTTGTCCTGAATTTTGTCCCAAGCCCCGGCAGACACGCTGATGGGCTTACGCCTCAGGCGTAACGGCGGGCTGGTTCGCGGGGCGCCCGGCACTCTGCTGCCCGTGCCCTCCGCCCCCGACCTCGCCCCGCAACAGCGCGCCACCTATCGGGAAGTGCTGGCCGACCGGCGCTTCCGGCTGCTGTTCGTGACCCGGACCCTGACGGTCACGGCCGACTCGCTGCGGATCATGACCCTTTCGGTGCTCGTCTTCGCGACGACGGGCTCACCCCTGCTGGGCGCCCTGACGTTCGGCGTCGGCTTCCTGCCGCAACTCGCCGGTTCACTCCTCCTCGGCTCGCTCGCCGACCGCGCCCGCCCGCGCCGACTCGTCACCGCGGGATACGGCCTCCAGTGTGCGGCGGCCGCCGTCATGGGGGTGGTCCACTTACCGGTGGCGGCCATCCTGGTCGTCATCGCCGTCGTGGCCTGCTTGACCCCCGCCTTCAGCGGCGTGACCAACCGACTCATCGCCGAGACGCTCACCGGTGACGCCTACGTCCTGGGACGCTCGTTGTCCAACATGTCCGCGTCCGCGGCACAATTGCTCGGCCTGGCCGGCGGCGGTGCCGCGGTCGAGCTCCTTGGCCCGCGGACCGCGCTCCTGCTCAGCGCGGGCGCCTACCTGGCCGCCGCGGTCGCCGTCCGCCTCCGGCTGCCCGACCTGCCCGCGCCTGAGCAGGCGTTACGGCACGGATCGCGGCAGGGCTTCGGCTCGGTGCTGCGCCATAGTTGGTCCGGCAACACGAAGCTGCTCGCCGAACGGAGGGTCCGCAAGCTCCTGCTCGCCCAGTGGCTGCCGCCCGCGTTTGTCGCCGGTGCCGAGAGCCTGCTCGTCCCGTTCGCGGGCGGTCGCGGCATGCCCGCCGGTTCGGCCGGACTGCTGCTGGCCTGTCTGCCGGTCGGCATGCTCGCCGGTGACCTGGCCGTCGGCCGCTTCGTGCGTCCCGCCGTACGGGAACGCCTGGTCGCCGCGCTGGTGGTGGTCATCGGCCTGCCGCTGACCGGCTTCGCGCTGGATCCGCCGTGGGCGGTGTGCGCGGGCCTCCTGCTGGTCACCGGAACCGGGTTCGCGTACGCACTCGGACTCCAGCGCCCCTTCCTCGACGCGGTCCCGGAGGCCAGCCGCGGCCAGGCGTTCGGACTGCTCACCGCCGGACTGATGACGGTGCAGGGAGCGGGACCGGCTGTGTTCGGGGCCGTCGCCGAGTTCACCGACGTCGACGTGGCCATGGCGCTCGCCGGTATCTCGACGGTGTGCGTGGCAAGGTGTGTGGCCCCGTGGCGCACGGGACGCGGCCAGTAGGGCCGGACCCCTGTGGACCTGACGCCACGGCAACCGGGGGCTCAGCTGCACATCGAGCCGCAACTCGGCCTGCCCACCGAGGCGTTGGTGGGACGAGGTCACGGTGTCGGCGCTGGATGGTGCCCGAGGAACGATCAGGTACGGATGCCGAAGCCCAACCCGTGGAAGCCGGTGCAGGAGCGAGCACAGAGTTCTTGCGCAGGGCAGCGGCACTACCCGGACATGAACGGCACGATCGCCTGCGAGCATTGCACCATCACCCACGGCTGGAAACTGCCGTACCGTACTGCGGCCAGGAGCAGCTTCGTCGACGAGTACAGGCCACGAAGCACAACCAACGCGGAGCATCTCCGGAAACGGGCCCGCGTCGGGCACAACCCCGCCCTCGCCGCATGACCAGCACACTTCAAGAACCCAGCGCAGCAAATCGTGATCACGGGAGACGAACGAGTGCTAGCGTCGCCCGCATGCCTGAACTGATCGCACCCACAGGCCGGTTGCATTCCTCATGGCTCGCGGCGCGTGACGAGTGGTCTCCAGGTGCCCACCAGGACGGGACGGGCCTGCGTCTCGCTCCTGATGCCGACCTCGACAACCCCGAGGTTTTCTCGGCGTGGGTCGAACGCCTGCGACAGCAGTCGGACAGGTCGGTTGCCGTCGGGGAGGAGCGCGTCCATGCGACCCATTGGTGGATCGTCGAGGGCGACAGCTATCTGGGGGCCGTTGATCTGCGGCACTACCTGAACGCCCTTCTGCTCGACATCGGCGGGCACATCGGCTACAGCATCCGGCCCTCCTTCCGGAGACGCGGCTTGGCTACCTGGGCTCTCGGGGCGGTTCTACCAGAGGCCCGTGCGCTCGGCCTGGATCGAGTCCTCGTCACTTGCGACGACGACAACGTCGCGTCGGCACGCAGCATCGAACGCAACGGTGGTGTCCTGGAGGACGTCCGCACAACCAACGCGGGCATCAAGCGCCGCTACTGGATCACTCTGTAGGCACGTGCGCAACAGGTGTGGAGCTGTCGCTGCTTCGTCCGATTTCCTGGAGCGTGCAGGTGTTGCCGTCCGGGTCGGCGAAGTCGGCGAAGCTGGCGTAGTCCCGGCGGTCGGGGTCGGGGCCCGACGCCCAGTCGCCTGGATCGAGCAGGCCGAGTCCGGCGGAGTCAGCTGCCATACGCGGAAGTTGTCGGCCGGATGGTAATCGACGTCGAGGATGAAGCCGACCTGGGTGTAGAAGGCTGCGGCCTGGTCGACATCGCTGACCGACAGGGTGATCACTTCGAGCTGGTAGTCCATCAGGCACCTGCCAGGCTTCGGTGGGCGCGGACCTCCATCAGGACGGCGACCTGCTCGTCCCACGCCGCTGGGTCGATGTCGGTCTCGAACAGCCAACCCTGGCCGTAGGGATCGGTGTTGGCGAAGGCGGTGACTCCGACGCGGACGAGGCCGCCGGCATGGTCCAAGCGGCCCCAGAGGTGACCACTGCTGTATCGCAGATCAGCTGGGGTCTCGGGCATCGTTCCTCCTGTCGATACCGTTCGCGTGGAGTGCGGCGGGGCTGGCCGAGGGTTCACCGTCCCGGGGTGTCCGGTGGTCCGGCGGACGGCGGGTGGCACGCTGGACCACCCTGCATGCCGCCCGGGCTGCGGTATGCCAGATCCGGTTGGCGGCGCAGGCCTTGTTCGATGACCGGGGGATGTAGATGGCCGGTATCGGGCCGATGGCCGGAGTGACGGCTATCGGATCCAAGTCGGCCGGTGCGACAGCTGTCCGCTTGTCTTCGTCGGCTCTATCTGGCTGCGGTGTTGGTGTGGTCATGGTGTTGGCCGGCCTTACATGTCGAGGACGACGTCGGTGCTGGGCTGGGCACAGCAGATGAGCACGTGGCCGTCGGGGGGCTCCAGCGGCGTCGGGGAGTAGGCGATGTCGCCGGACAGAAGCAGGGTGGTGCAGGTGTGGCACACGCCGGTGCGGCAGCTCCAGCGGGTGGGAACGTCGCAGGCGTCGGCGAGTTCGAGCACGCTGGGCTTGCTGTCGGGGCAGGTCACGGAGACGCCGCTACGGGCGAAGGTCACCAGCGGGCCGGTTCCGGGCGGCCCTGGGGGCTGGTGGGGTGTCCGGGCTGCCTGTCCGGTGAGGCCGGGGTTGATGGAGGGCATGGCCCCGAAGAGCTCGGTGTGGATGCGGGCCGGGTCGATCCCGGCCGCGGTGAGGGCGTGCTGCATGTCGGCCATGAAGGTGGCGGGTCCGCAGACGTAGGCGGTCGCATCGGCCGGGACGGACAGCGCGACCACCTTGTCCTTGGTGAGCCGACCGTCGGCGGCACGGGTGCGGCGGCGTTCTTCGGGTCTGGCTGTGGTGTAGAAGACGTGCTCGTGGGTGTGCGGCAGCGAGGTGAGTAGAGCATGTGTCTCGGCGGCCAGCGGGTGTTCCCGTGGGCGGCGGGCGCCGTGGATCCACCAGATCTCGCGGTCGCTGTCCCGGACGGCGAGCTCGTGCAGCATGGACAGCACCGGGGTGAGGCCGATGCCGGCGGAGAGGAGAAGGACCGGGCCGGTGCCTTCGCCGAGCATAAAGTCACCGCGCGGTGCCGCGGCGTCGAGGATCGCGCCCGGCCGCAGCTGCGTGGTCAGATAGCCGCTCACCGTGCCGTGGGGCTCGTGTTTGACGCTGATCCGGTAGCGGCCGGCATCGGGCGTCGAGGACAGCGAGTAGCTGCGCACCGGGGCGGGACGGCCGGCCTCGGGGATGCGCAGGGAGGTACTGGCCTGTGTGGGCAGCCGGAAGCAGGGACCCGTCCGGCGGCCAGGTGGATCGAGGTGACCGTCGTGCTCTCAGGGACCACTCCGGCAACACGCAGCGGCCGGGAGCCGTTCCAGGCGGGGCCGGTGACCGCGACAACGGCCCGGCCGTCGACGGACTTGAGCAGATCGCGGAACGAGTCCTGCCAGCCGGGGCTGAGGGCGGGGATCCGCAGGGCCAGGCGCAGCTTGGCGCGTTCGGGGTCGGGGAGGTAGAGCAGCGCGTCGGTGTCGGCCACGCTCAGCGCGCCGGGCCCGGTCCTGGTCCGCACGATCGGGTCGCCAGCCTGGATGTGTCCCTCGTGGATGACCCGCATGTAGAAGCCGGGACGGTGGTGGCTGACCAGCAGCGCGGGCAGTTCGGGTTCGCCGAGACGCAGGCCGACGCGGTAGCGGGTGACCCGCGGCTGGGTGACTTCGAATTCGGTCTCGCCGATGCAGACCTCGTCGTCGAGCAGGCCGTCGACGGTGAGGTTCTCCCCGAACTGGCCAAAACCGAGGTCGTCGCGTCCGAAGTACTGCTGCCAGTGCCAGTACGACTGGATCTGGTAGACCAGCACGGCGCGCTGCTCGCCGCCGTGGCCGTTGGTGTCGCCCTGGCCGTCGCCGTCGATGTCGAGCCGGCGGACCCTCGCCGGGCCGTGCACGGGGAACTTCCACACGCCGGTGTGGACGGTCCTGCCCTGCCAGGACACGTCTTTCGCCATGCCGACGTTCACCAACAGCAGGGTGGGCATCGGTCGCTCCTTCCTGTGGCACCGGCAGTGCCGTCGAGTACGACGGTGCCGGTCATGCCTGCCGGACGGCGGTCGTCTCGTCGAGGCCGAGGTTGCGGTCGACGCCGTGCGAGACCACGCCCTGACCGGGCTCCAGCCTCAGCCGGATGCCGTCCAGGAGCACCTCGATTTCGTCCGGCTCGAACGACACCAGCCCACAGACGCGTCGTACCTCGGTCCAGGCGTCCTCGTACGACCACGCCGCGCGGTGGGCGTCGGCGATGTCGTAGTAGCTGGCCAGACCCTTGTACGGGCAGAACGTCTGGCCCTCGGCCGGGGTCAGCACGGACTCCTCGACATCGGCGCGCGGGACGTACCAGCGGGGTGCGAACCCGGACTCGTACAGGACCAGGGGTCGGATGGTGTCGGCGACGACCCGGTCGCCGCTGCGGACGACCAGGTGGCGGCTGGTGGAGCGGATGTCGATGCGGTGGTAGCTGTCGGCGGCGTGGCCGACGATCCGCTCGTCCTCCTCGTAGAAGGCCTCCATGGCCCGTCACGCGAAGGCGACCCGTCCCTTCAGGTCTCCGGCGTAGTCGGGCAGTTCGGTGTGCTGCCACGCCGCGTGCGGCCTGCTCTGCGTCCCGGCCCGGACGGTGTACCAGGCCGTCGTCCCGAGGTCACGGTGCCGGGTGGTGTGCTCGCCCGGTTGCAGGACGTCGGCGGTGACGTCACCGAGCGGGAAGTAGGCCACCGGATAGCGGCCGGGCTCGTGCAGCAGTACGACGTCCTCGCTGTCGACGATCCAGGTGTCGCCGAACCGGACACGCATGCGACGGCGCAGCGGCTCGGCGAACAGCATCCGGTCGGGCAGCGCATCGGCGACCAGGAACCGGCCGACCGCCGCGGGCGCGAGCGGTCCTTGCTGCCAGGAGAGGCCCATCGTCTTGCTCCTTTCGGAGTCTTGCTCCTTTCGGAGTCTTGCTTCCTTTCGGAGTCTTGCTTCCTTTCGGGGTCTTGCTTCCTTTCGGGGTCTTTTTCCTTTCGTTCGGATCAGACCCGTCTTGTTCGGATCGGACCGGGGACGGGATCAGGTGAGCGGCTCACCGCCGTCGATGTGCAGGGTCACGCCGGTCAGGAAGGTGCTGGTCATGGCGAACAGGACGGCATTGGCGATGTCGTCGGTGGTGCCAATGCGCCGTGCGGGGTTACGGGCACCGATGTCGGCGAAGTAGTCCGCCTTGCCCTGCTCGCCGAGGGCGTCCCAGGCGCCTGTGTCGATCACTCCGGGAGAGATGGCGTTGACCCGGATCGGGGCCAGTTCCAGGGCGAGGGAGCGGGCCAGAACCTCAGCGGCGCCGTTCGTGATGGCCACGGCCAGGGTCCCCACCGCGATCTTCGCCGCGGCCACGCCGGAGAAGAGGGTGAACGACCCGCCCTCACCGATGCGGGGACCAAGGTGCTTGGCCAGCATGAGCGGGCCGATCACCTTGGTGTCGAACGAGCGGCGAACCGCATCCCGGTCCAGGCCGGCGAGGCGCCCGCGAGCACGGGCCGAGGCCGTGGACACCACATGGTCGACGGTGCCGAGCCGTTCGCCGAGAGCGGCGATGGCGGCTTCGTCGGTGAGGTCGACGGTGTCGGTGGTGATGTCGGGCTCGCCCGCGTAGGCGTCGGCGAGGGCCTGCCGGTCGCGGCCCGCGGCGATGACGCGGGCTCCCGCGTCCCGGGCGGCGAAGGCGATGGCGCGGGCGATCCCGCCGCCCCGCCCGACGACAAGAACGGTCGCGTCCTCCAGGAGGCCAGTCATGTCAGTGTCCTTTCCAGGAAGCTGCGGACGGCGCCCGCAGCGGCGTCGAGATGGCTTTCGAGCAGGAAATGCCCGCCGTCGAGCAGGCAGATCTCGGCCCGAGGTGCGTCCTCGGAGAAGGCGAGCGCGCCCTCGGGGCGGAAGATCTCGTCGTTGCGGCCCCACACGGCCAGCAGCGGTACCCCGCTGTCGCGAAGGTAGGTGTGCAGCTTCGGATACAGCGGGAGGTTGCCCGCGTAGTCGGCGAACAGCCGCAGCTGGACCAGGTCGTTCCCGGGTCGGGACAACAGGGCGAAATCGTGGTACCAGGTGTCGGGGTCGACCAGGCTCTCGTCCGACACGCCGTGCAGGTACTGCCACCGCGTGACCTCCAGAGTCAGCGCCTGACGTATCGCCGCCTCGGTCTGCGGTGTCTGGTCCTGCCAGTACGCGCGCGCCGGTTTCCAGAAGTCCTCCGTGAACCCCGATTCGTAGCCGTTGCCGTTCTGGCTGATGATCGCCGTGACCGCGGCGGGGTCCGCCAGGGCGAGCCGCCAGCCCAGGGGTGCGCCGTAGTCGTGGACGTACAACGCGAACCGGGTGACCCCGAGCTGTCCCAGCAGCTCCGCGGTCAGGTTCGACCAGAGCGTCGAAGGTGTAGTCGAACTCATCCACCGGTGGCGCGTCGGAGAGCCCAAAGCCCAGGTGGTCGGGGGCGATCACGTGATACCGGTCGGCCAGCAGCAGGATCAGGTTCCGGAACATGAACGAGCTGGTGGGAAAGCCGTGCAGCAGTACCACGGCGGGCGCGTCCGGCGGCCCGGCCCTCCCGGTAGAACAGTCGCTGTCCACGGCCGGTGGCGTAGCGGTGGTGGATGGTCGTCATGGCTGCTCCGTTCACGGTCCGTCCCCCACTGGTGTCCTGGTTCAAGCGTGCGACCGGCGGGGCGGCGGTCGCATCCGCCACTGGCTGGCCACCGTCGCCGGTATGCCGGCCGGAGGGGGATAACGTTGTGTCGTGCGTGAGGCCGCGGACCTGCCGAGATGGAGGCGCGCGGCGGAGCTGACGGGCCGCCGCGGTGAGTGCGGGGTGCTCGACCGGCTGATCGGGGCCGTTCGCGGCGGTGAGAGCCGTGCGCTGGTGCTGACCGGCGAGGCGGGCGTGGGCAAGACGGCGCTGCTCGAGTACCTGGCCGTGCAGGCGCTCGGCTGCCGTGTCGTACGCGCCGCGGGTGTCCAGTCGGAGATGGAACTCGCGTTCGCCGGGCTGCACCAGCTGTGCGCGCCGCTGCTGGACCGGCTCGAGCATCTGCCGGGGCCGCAGCGTGACGCGCTCCGCACCGCATTCGGGATGAGTGAGGGGCCGGCGCCGGACCGGTTCCTGGTCGGTCTGGCCGTGCTCGGGCTGCTGTCCGAGGTCGCGGAGCAGCGGCCGCTGATCTGCCTGATCGACGACGAGCAGTGGCTCGACCGCGCCTCGGCGCAGGTCCTCGCCTTCGTCGCGCGCCGATTGGGGGCGGAGTCGATGAGCCTGGTCTTCGCGGCCCGTACCGTGCACAGGGACCTGGGCGGAGTGCCGGAACTGCTGGTCGAAGGGCTGCGGGAGGCCGACGCGCGGGCGCTGCTGGACGCGGTACTGACCGGGCCGATCGACGCCCGGGTACGCGATCAGATCGTGTTCGAGGCACGGGGCAACCCGCTGGCCCTGCTGGAGCTGACGCGCGGACTGGCGCCCGCGGTGCTGGCCGGCGGATTCGGGCTCCCCGGGCTGATGCCGCTCTCGGGCAGTGTCGAGGAGAATTTCCTACGGCGGGTCGGCGCCCTTCCGCAACAGTCCCGGAGGCTGCTGCTGATCGCGGCGGCCGACCCTTCCGGCGACCCGGCCCTGGTGTGGCGGGCAGCCGGCCGACTCGGGACCGGCACCGACGCGGCGGCACCCGCCACCGAGGCCGGCCTGGTCGAGTTCGGCACCCGGGTACGGTTCCGCCATCCGCTGGCCCGCTCGGCGGCGTACCGCTCGGCGGCGGCTCAGGACAGACAGGCCGCGCACCGCGCCCTGGCCGAGGCCACCGATCCGCGGCTCGATCCCGACCGGCGTGCCTGGCACCGCGCGCAGGCCGCCCCGGGACCGGACGAGGACGTCGCCGCCGAACTCGAACACTCGGCTGGGCGGGCCCGGGCACGCGGCGGCACGGCCGCGGCAGCCGCGTTCCTGAAGCAGGCGGCGCTGCTCACGCTCGACCCGGCAGGGCGGGCCGGCCGGGCCCTGGACGCCGCGCGGGCCACGATCCAGGCAGGTGCTTTCGACGTGGCGTGGGAGCTGCTGGCCATGGCCGAATCCGGGCAGCTCAGCGACTTCCAGCAGGCAAGTGTCGACATGATGCGGGCCCAGCTCGCGTTCATCACCAGCCGGGGTGGTGATGCCCCCGCGCTGCTGCTGAGGGCGGCCGAGCGGCTCCGGCCCATCGACGCGGATCTCTCCCGTGCGGCCTACCTGGATGCGCTGCTCGGCGCGATCTTCGCCGGACGCCTGGCCGGTCCCGGCGGTGACGTGCTTGAGGTGGCCCGGGCAGCGGGCGCGGCACCTCCGCCGCGTCACGCCCCGCGCGCTTCCGATCTCCTTCTCGACGGCACGGCAGCGACGGTTGATGTCGGGTATGCCGCAGGAGTCCCGGTCCTGCGCAGGGCCCTGGCCGACTTCGGAGCCGGCATGTCCGCCGAGGAGGAACTGCGACGCATGTATCTGGCGTGCATCACGGCCATCCGGCTCTGGGACGACGACAGTTGGGAGACGCTCTCGGCCCGGTACCTCCGACTGGCGCGGGAGACCGGCACGCTCAGTGAGCTGCCGCTGGCCCTCACCGCACGTGCCTACGTGCTGCTGTTCGCCGGTGATCTGCCCGGCGCGGCGTCGCTGTCCGACGAACTGCAGGCGGTCAAAGAAGCGACCGGGAGCGGCCTGGCGTCCTACAGCGCCATGGGCCTGGCCGCACTGCGCGGTGACGAGACCGGGGCCTGTGCCGTGATCGACGCCACCCTGGAGGACGTGACCACGCGCGGCGAGGGAATCGGCATCACCTACGCCGAATGGGCGAACGCCGCCCTCAACAACGGCCTCGGCCACTACGACAAGGCCATGGCCGCGGGCGTGCGTGCCACCCGCCTACGGCAACGATCCTGCCGGGATGTGCTGGCCCTTGGCCGAGCTGATCGAGGCCGCCGCACGCTGCGGGACGCCCGAGACCGCGGCCGGCGCCTGCCGCCGGCTCTCGGAGATGGCCGATGCCAGCGGCACCGACTGGGTCCTGGGGGCCCGGGCGCGGTCGCGCGCGCTGCTGAGCGAGGACGACGCAGCCGAGCGCCTGTACCGCGAGGCGATCACCCACTTCACCAAGACCCGACTCCGGGTCGATCTCGCCCGCGCGCATCTGCTGTACGGGGAATGGCTGCGCCGCGAACGCCGCCGCAACGACGCACGCGAACAACTGCGCACGGCACACGGCATGCTGGAGATGATGGGCATGACAGCGTTCGCCGAGCGTGCCAGCCGCGAACTGCGGGCCGCCGGCGGAACCGCCCACAAGCGCACCGCCCCGGCCCGGCACGAGGAACTGACCGCCCAGGAAGGCCAGATCGCCCGGATGGCCCGAGACGGCCTGTCGAACCCGGAGATCGGCACCCGCCTGTTCATCAGCGCACGCACCGTCCAGTACCACTTGCGCAAGGTCTTCACCAAGCTCGGCATCACCTCACGCAGCCAGCTCGACCGGGTCCTGCCGAGCGGCCCTGGCGGCGCATGAGGGGACGTTCTAGAGACTTCGTGAGTGAAGAAATGCGCCCGGCGGAGGCGAGAAGTTCTTGTCATCGTGTCGGTCGGCGGCAGCGAGGCCGGATCGGTCTGCAGCGAGGCCCGGCTGACTGCCGTCATCGCCCCCTTCCCTACGGGGGCGATGACGGCGGCGTGGGCGCCTTCGATCAGGTCACGGTGATGGTGGCGGAAGGTGCTCCTTCTCCAGCAGCAAACACACGAAACACGGGATGAACCACCGCGCAATCTCCCCCGCAAGGTCCTGACTCCCGAGGGCAAGGCCGCTGGCCTCCACGGCACGGGTTCGTCGTCCGTGTTTGTGGCTGAGGTGGCCCATTGACACCCTCGATTCTCATGCGACACGGCTTCGCGACCGCTCGGAAAAGGGGATGGACCCTGAGCGGATCAAGTGCCATTCTCCCGATACAGCCAGATTTCGCGGTCACGGGGGAGAAATGGCGAATTGGCGGCGTGTGTCCCGTTGGAGTGTGACGCTTCTGCTGTGTGCCCCACTGCTCGCATGCAACAACGGGGGCGGGAACGGCGACGGATCGGGAACCAGCTCGGGTGGGGTGGCGCTCTCGTCCGGCGGCGGTGCGAGCACCGGCGGCGGAGGGGGAGTCGTGGGCGGCGGGGGCAGCTCGAACGGAGGTGGCGGCAACGGCGGTGGCGGCAATAACGGCGGCCCTGCCGGGAAAGGGTCGCCCATGAACCTGCCCAAGATCCATCAATTTGAGGGCGTCCCCCTGGGAGACGACCAGCAGGGTCGGGCAAACTGGGTAGTTCTTGAGGGCTACTTCAAACCGCAGTGCGGCGGCACGGTCTGCGTCAACCTCATACGCCAGCCGGTGTCCCACGAATTCGGACAGGACTGCGGCTTCGTCGAAGCCGTTCCCAGCAGGACGCCGTACTACCGGGGCGACCCCGTCTACATCCATGTGAAGGCACCCTGCCCACCCACCTCGTCCCCCGACGACTCCGCGGGAACGACATCCCAGGGCGGAGACAACGCCGGGCAGGACAACGGCGGTCAGGACGCCGGAACGGACGCCGGGCAGGACAACGGCGGTCAAGACGCTGGCACGGACGCCGGGATCGGGACCGATCAGGGTGCCTCGTCGCCGGCCACCACTCCCTCATGACGGACGCGGGGAGCGTCGAGGCGCTCCCCGGCATGCGTCGCTTCAGCGCGCTGTTCGGGGCGGTCATCGCGCCCACCAGCTTCATCACCGGGCTGCTCTACTACTTCGGCCTCAACCAGGCCTACTGGTTCTACGCCTACTTCGGTGTTGACGCGACGATGCTCGGCCTCGGCACGACCGACTACCTGGTCATCAGCGTGGACTCCCTGTTCGTACCCATGGTGGTGACGGCCGCCGCGGGTCTCGTCGCCTTCTGGGGCCATGACCTGCTGCGCACCCGCCTCGCCGCGGGCGGCCGTGTGCGGGTGCTGGTCGTCCTGGTCCCCACCCTCGCCGGCATCGGGGCTCTCCTCGTCCTCGGCGGCCTATGGAGCGTGCTCGACGACCGGTTCTTCCTGCGCGCCCACCTCACGGCGGCGCCGCTGAGCCTTGCCGCCGGAGTCGTCCTGCTGGCGTACACGCTGCAACTGCGTCGCCCCCTGCCAGTTGGCGCGTTCCGGCTCACCCGGCCGACCCCTGCGGATGACGACGCTGACCCTTCCGAAGCCGACCGGCCCGACGACGTACGCCCCCAACCTCGTCCTCCAGAGCCTCGCCCCGACCGCCCGGAGTGGGCGTCCGTCGCCGAATGGGCGGTCGTCTTCGTGCTCGTCGGCCTGAGTCTGATCTGGGCCGCGAGCGACTACGCCGCCGCCGTCGGCCGAGGCCGCGCCCAGCAGTTGGCATCCCAGCTGGCCACCTCCACTGCGGTCGTGCTGCGCAGTGAGCGCAGCCTCGGCATCGACGCCCCCGGCAGCCGCGAACTCCGCTGCCGCGACACCAAGTCGGCATACCCATACCGCTATGAAGGCATGGTTCTGGTCATCCAGTCCGCCGACCAATACGTGTTGTTGCCGCAGAGCTGGACGCCGGACACGGGAGTGGCTCTGGTCATCCCGCGTACCGACACGGTCCGCCTGGAGTTCGTGCCGTATGCCGCGCGCGGCACCCTCGGTCGCTCCACCTGTTGATCCCCGTATCTGCCCAGGGGGTGCCGATCACACAGCAGATCATGAGCCGCGGGGCGGCTGCGGCAAGAATGGGTACGTGGACAGCCCGGCCGTTGCCAACCATTGACACTTCAGCAGGTCAGCGGACGGATCCTCCGATTCGGTAGGCCCTGACCCGCGTCGAAGTTCGCGTACCCGGCGGGCGAGGGCACCACGTCGGCGAGCGGGTGCGGCGCAAGGCCAAGCGGCTCGCCAAGGAGCAGGGTTGCCGTTTCGCGGCGTTGCATGCGCTGAACGGCGCCCAGGCTACGTTCCAAGACCGGTCTCGGCCCTATGAGCGCGGTAACCCCGGTCACGAGCCTCGGTGTCCTGCCCACAGCGGCCCCCACCCGGTATCGCGTCGTCGGCGTGAGCAGCGCCATCGAACGCGCTTTGAACCAGGCACCGAGCCCGATGAAGCCACCTGCCGGCGTACGCCTTTGGATGATCCGCCTTGGATGCGCCACGGAATACAGGTGAAGGTGCTCAGGGTTGGATGGGCTGGCCGGGAGGTCGGCTGGGGTCGTAATGCGCGCGGGCGAAGGCGTCGTTCGCGGTGTGGACTGCGTCGGATTGCGGCGGTGCCGGCCAGACGGTCATGGAGTGTTCCTCGATGGGGGCGTCGCCTTCGTGCGCATCGCCTTCATCTCGCCCGCGTGCCTGTACGCGGACGCGGTACCAGCCTGCCCCGGCCGTAGCGAAGTTCCCGGCGTCCTCCACGACGTCTCCGCCCCACCGGAACAGCCGCAGAACGCCGCTCGTGCTGCAGATACTCACGTCCACCACGGTCTCCCACTCCTGCGCCGGCAGAGGTGGTTCACCCGCACACTGCTGGGTGGTCAGGCGTATCCAGCCGGTGTGCGTGCCCGCGAGCACCGTGAGGTGTTCTGGGCCTCCGGCCGCCAAGCTGTTTCCCGTGTAGATCCGCTCGACCGTGTCGGTGTCGTCGTATTCGGTGAGGAATTCGTCGCCCTGCAAGTAGTACTGCCGGTACGAGACGAACATGCGATCTGAAGTCCAACTTGTGTAGCGCATCCATCAGATCATGCCCTGCGCCACTGACAGCGCGACGCCATCTCCGTAGGGTCGGTGACGGACATGGAGTAAACACGCCGCCTCCCGTGTTGTCACACCTATTACGACGATTGCAGCGAGGTGGTCCGCGGGCCGCCGCAGGGAGGGGACGGGAGCCGATGAGCCTTCGTCAGTTCGAGTACGCCCTGGCCGTTGCCGAAGAGGGCTCGGTGACGGCGGCGGCAGAGCTGCTGCACGTCGCTCAACCGTCGGTGTCCCAGCAGATCCGCGGCCTGGAACGGGAACTCGGTGTGAAGCTGTTCGCCCGCACGCCGACCGGACTGGTACCCACCGTGGTCGGCCGCGCGTTCCTGCGGGAGGCGGAGGGCGCGGTGAAGGCGTCGCGGCGGGCGAGGGCGACGGCGCGGGCCGGTGCCGATGAGCTGGCGGGCGAGCTGGTGGTCGCGGTGCAGATGGGCTTTGGCACGCGACAACTGCCGGGCGCGCTGAACGCGCTCCGCCGCCGCTTCCCGCGGCTGGAGGTCACCGTCTTCGAGGAGCCGAGTTCCGCCGAACTGGAACAACTGGGGCGCCGGGGCGTGTTGGACCTCGCCCTGATGGCGGCGTGCGAGCAGAGCCCCGCCGACGCCCACCACCTCGGCGACGAGGAGTTCGTCGTGGTGCTGGGCGCCGGACACCGGCAGCTCGCCGCGGACCGGGTCGAGCTGCGCGAGCTGGAGGGCGAGCCGTGGGTGAGATTCGACCGCGACAGCGCGCTCGACGGCGTGCTGCTGAACGTGCTGCGGGACAACGGCCTGACCCCGACCACGGCCGCCCGCGTGTCCCAGACAGCGACGGCCGTGCGCTGGGCCGCCCACGGGCTGGGGGTGACGCTCGTCCCAGCCTCCACAGTGCCCCACGGTCACGAGCACCTCGCTCGCCCGGTGTTCCCCGTCGTGTCCCAGCCCGTCATCGCCGTGGTCCGGCAGAGCGCGGGCCCGGCGGAGACGGCCCTGCTCGAACTCCTGCGTCAGGAGACCTGGTCCGAATCGGCTTCCTTCTCACCGGTGTCGTGACGGCCGAGAAGGAGGCGGGCGCCGCTGAATTCTTCGTGTCGAAACTGGCGTTCCCGAATGCCGTCGGCGTCAACCCCTGGGGAATTCACCGCCGTCCACGACGAGATTACTCCCGGTCAGCCAGCCCGCCCGGTCGGACATGAGGAACAGCATCGCGTGGGCGATGTCGTCGGGCTGACCATCGCGCCCGAGCGGCGGGGTGGTGTTGTCCTGGGCCGGCCCCGCGTCCAGACGCGCCCACTGCTCCCGCGTTGCTTCACCGCCGGGGGTGGCGGTTCTGCCGGGAGACACGGTGTTGACCCGGATTCCGAACGGGGCCAGCTCCGAGGCCAGTCCCCGGCTGTAGGCCTCCAGCGCCACCTTCGCCGCCACGTAGTGCAGGAACGGTGGTGGCGTGAGGGTGACCGCAGCGGAGGAGACGTGCACGATCACCCCCGAACGCCGTTCCCGCATCCCCGGTGCCAGCAGCGAGTCCAGCCGCACCGACGCCAGGAAGTTCAGGTCCAGCGCGTCCTGCCACTCCTCGTCGGGGATGGCCACGGCGCCGGCGTGCGGTCCCGCCCCACCCGCGTTGTGGACCAGGATGTCCACCCCGCCGAGCACCTCCTGCGCGGCCGCGGCGAGCGCCTCCGCTCCAGCCCGTGTCCGCACGTCGGCCTCCACGAAAGTGGCCCCCTCCGGAACTGTGCTCGTCGCCGACCTGGCGGTCGTGAGCACCTCGGCGCCCGCGTCCACGAGTTGGCGCACGACGGCCGCTCCGATTCCGCGAGAACCACCCGTGACCAGGGCCCGCTTTCCCGCGAGTTCTCGCGTTCCCGACCCGTTCTCGATCGTGGTCATGCCACCGGTCCTCTCAATCATGTGTTCGTCCGCTCGACGGAAGAAGGATCGCCGTGCGCTGAGCGCGAATGTTCGGAGAATTCGCGGCCAGCACCTCGTCGAGCGGTTTCACGGTAGGTCCGGAATGGAACGACAGGCAAAGACGAAATATCAGCAGCTGCTATAGGGAATTCCTATGGCGCCCCGGCCCCGAGCCGGTGATCATGCGAGTGTCCAGGTCCCATGAATGCGGAGCGAATCCGCGCCCGCCCTGCACACTCCGCGCCACCGTGCCGGGGGGCCAGGATTCAGTCTTCGGCATGCATTTTCTTGGAGCGGACAGAGGACGCCGTCCATCCAGAAGCTGTCACCCGTACTGCCCCATCCCAGGGTTTCCGAACATGATCGGGTACTTCGAGGAGAAGAAGTGCCATGACGGCTGACAGCCGCCGAACCTGCGTCGGGAAGGAAAAGACATGCGCCTGGACCTCACGGGACGGACCGCGTTGGTGACGGGATCCACCCAAGGCATCGGAGCCGCGATCGCGGCCGGACTCGCCCGGGCCGGCGCCCGGGTTGGAGTCAACGGACGCGACCGGGGCAGGGTCGAGGAGTCCATCAAACAGCTCAAAGCCGACGTGCCGGACGGCGACTTCCTTCCGGTCACCGCCGATGTCACGTCCGAGGAGGGCGTCGTCGCCGCCCGGGAAGCCCTATCGGACGTCGACATCCTCATCAACAATCTGGGCATCTTCGGTGCCAAGGACCCGTTGGAGATCACGGACGACGAATGGCGTCGCTACTTCGAAGTGAACGTGCTGGCCGCCGTCCGTCTCACCCGTACCTACCTGCCGCAGATGATCCAACGGGGGTGGGGCCGCGTCCAATACATCGCCAGCGACTCTGCAGTGGTGATCCCCGCCGAGATGATCCACTACGGCATGTCGAAGACCGCCCTGCTCGCGGTCAGCCGTGGCTTCGCCAAGCATGCGTCAGGGACCCGCGTCACCGTGAATTCCGTCATCGCCGGCCCTACCCACACCGCTGGTGTGGAGGATTTCGTGTACCAACTCGTCGACCGTGACCTCCCTTGGGACGAGGCACAGCGAGCCTTCATGCGCGAACACCGCCCGCAGTCGCTGCTGCAGCGCCTGATCGAACCCGAGGAGATCGCCAACATGGTGGTCTACCTGAGCTCCGACCTGGCGTCCGCCACCACAGGCGGCGCACTGCGGGTCGACGGAGGGTACGTCGATTCCATCCTCCCCTAGGCCCTGCTCAAACGGCGCGGGACAGCGTTGAACAGCTCGTACTCAAACGCTCCGACCGCCACCTGCACCAGACAGCACCCCCGTTCCGTGTACCGGCCGTTGGTGCCCCTGTGATGGCGGGGTACCGGGCACGGCCGGGGGCCCGTCATCCGAACCGTTGGGGGCGGCACGGTCAGTGGAAGGCCGACCTCACGAGGTCCTGCTGTTCGCCGGCATGCCGGCGGGCAGAACCCACGGCTGGGGCCGGCGCCTGCGGGCGGCTGACGCATACGACGGGACGGCCCGCCGCCCGGTGCACATGGGGCCCCACGAAGGACCATGCACCTTGGTTCTCCGGCTCCTCCTGCACCCACCGCACCTCGGCCCCGGCGGGGAAACGGGCGAGTTCCGCGCCTAGTTCCTCCGTGGGGAACGGGTAGAGACGCTCCAGGCGGACGATCGCGGTGTCCGACAGACCGCCGCTTCGCCGATGGGCGTCCAGGTCGTAGAAGACCTTGCCCGAGCACACCAGCACGCGCCTGATCCGGGCGGTGTCCGCCGTCTCATCCGGTATGACCGCACGGAACGCGCCCATCGTGAACTCCGTCAGCCCGGAGGCAGCCACCTTCGACCGCAGCATCGACTTCGGCGTGAAGACGACCAGTGGCCTTCTGCGCTCGCCGAGCGCTTGCTGCCTGAGCAGATGGAAGTAGTTGCCCGGCAGGGAGGGCATGGCGACGGTCATGTTCCCCTGCGCGCAGAGCTGGAGGAACCGCTCGATCCTGCCGGAGGAGTGGTCGGGCCCCTGCCCTTCCAGGCCGTGCGGCAGCAACAGCGTCACCCCGGAGCGTTGGCCCCATTTCTGTTCGGATGACGCGATGTACTCGTCGATCACGGCCTGCGCTCCGTTGGCGAAGTCGCCGAACTGGGCCTCCCACAGCACCAGAGCGTCGGGCCGCGCCAGTGAGTAGCCGTACTCGAAGGCCAACGCGCCCAGTTCCGACAACATCGAGTCGTAGGGTGCGAAGTCGGCGGCCCGCGAGCCGAGGGAGCTCAGTGGCGTGTGCTCCGCGCCGGTGCGCCGGTCGGTGAGCACGGCGTGCCGTTGGCCGAACGTGCCACGGCGGGAGTCCTGCCCGGCCAGCCGCACCGCAACCCCGTCCAGCAACAGGGAGCCGATGGCCAGTGTTTCCGCGGTGGCCCAGTCGATCGTTCCCGCATCCAGCGTCGTGGTCCGCCTCTGGAGCTGCGGAAGAACGCGCGCGTGCACGGTGAAACCTCCCGGCACAGCGGTCTGGGAAGCGATCACCTGGCGGGCGGCGGCCTCCGTGATCGCGGTCGCCGCCACGGAGGCGGCCGCATGCTGAGCGTTCACGGGGTTAATGGCGTTCAGGTGGTTCACGGAGTTCACAGGCTTCGGGGAGAGGGGCACCGGACGCGCCCGGGTCTGGGTGAAGGCCCGTTCGAGATGCCCCTGATAGTCCCGCAGGGCACCTTCCACCTGCCGCTCGGTGATGTCTCCCCGGCGGACAAGCGCCTCGGCGTACAGCTTGCGCACCGAAGCCCTGGCGTCGATGCGGTCGTACATCGCCGGCTGCGTGATGGAGGGATCATCGACCTCGCTGTGCCCGTGGCGCCGATAGCAGATCAGATCGACGACGACGTCCTTGTGGAACGCCTGACGATAGTCGAAGGCCAGGCGCGCGACCCGGACCACGGCCTCGGGGTCGTCTGCGTTGACATGGAAGATAGGGGCCTGGACCGTCCGTGCCACGTCGGTGGCGTATGCGCTCGAGCGGCCGTTGGCGGGCGAGGTGGTGAAGCCGAGCTGGTTGTTGATGACGATGTGAACCGTCCCGCCGGTGCGGTAGCCGGGCAGCTGGGACATGTTCAGCGTCTCGAAGACCACGCCCTGACCGGCGAACGCGGCATCGCCATGGACGGCGATCGGCAGGACGGGGGCTTCCCCACCGTCTGCTGCCCTGTCCTGCTTGGCGCGCACCACCCCCTGGGCCACCGGCCCCACGAGCTCCAGATGCGAGGGGTTCGCCACCACGCAGACGGCGATCACTCCGCCGTCCAACGCACGGTAGGTCCCTTCCGCACCGAGGTGGTACTTCACGTCGCCTGATCCCTGGACCGACCGGATGTCCACCGCATCCTCGAACTCATCGAAGATCTCCGCGTAGGACTTGCCGATGATGTTGGCCAGCACATTGAGCCGACCCCGGTGTGCCATACCGATGACGGCTTCCCCCACCCCTTGCCCGATGCAGCGGAGCAGAAGAGCGTCGAGCAGCACGATCGCCGACTCGCCGCCTTCGAGCGAATACCGCTTCTGTCCCACGTACTTGGTCTGCAGGAATGTCTCGAAAGCCTCTGCCGCACCCAACCGGTAGAGAATCTGCAATTGTTCGGCGACGTCCGGCGGGGGCTGAGGCGATTCGATCCGCTGCTGGATCCAGCGGCGTTCTTGAGAGCTCTGGATGTGCATGTACTCGGTGCCGACGGTACGGCAGTACGACTCCTGCAGCGCATTCAGCACATCGTGAAGCGTCATGATGGCCTGCCCCGAGAACCCGTCGACGACGAACTCTCTTTGCAGGTCATCGTCCCGGAGCCCGAATGCCGTGAGCTCGAGTTCCGGATGCGCGGCCACCCGTCCTGCCGTGAGCGGGTCGGTATCGGCCACCAGATGTCCGCGGACTCGATACGCCTCGATGAGCGCGGCGACGCGGACTGCTTTGACGGCCGCGTCGTCCGTACTCTCCCGGGCGGTCGTCGCGCCGTCGCGCGCCTCTCGGCGGGCCGCGGGGATCGGGGAGGCGAACAACTCCCTCCAGGTGCGGTCGACCGAGCCGGGGTCGTGCAGGTATCGCTCGTACTGTTCGTCCACGAGCCATTCGTTGATGCCGAATTCCAGCCCGTGGAGTGCCGGCTGTCCGGCGCGTGATTGCGATGCCACTGGGTGGATCGCCTTCTTTCCTCATTCGGAGTGACCGATGACGGACACGTCCGGACCGCCCGGTCGTCATTCATCGTGCCTGCGGGCTTCACTTCCGCTGGGTATCCGTCGTGGGGCGAAACCGTCCGACCGTTTCGCACCACCGACGCTATGGCATAGCGGGAGCCGAGCAAGACACCCAGGAATGCCATAACGCCGTCACATCAGGACATCGCAGCAGTGCGGCGGCCTCCGCGTGGAATGCTTCCACGCACAGCCGAATCCTGATCATCGGCCGCCGCGCGCCCTGAGGTGAACAGCGGTTGCGGCACGCTCCGGCGGCGACACCAACCCCCGGATGAGACCCATACCAGGCGCGTACAGCGCCGACACCGCTGACGTCACACATGGACAGGCAGGACAACAGGCATGACAGCGAACGACTACCTCGACTGCTACCAACCCGAACTCGTCGTCATCCCGTGCGGCAGCCGCAAACTGGGCCGGCGCGCACGAGCGGCAGACCTGTATGTCGGCTCCTATCACCGTGCCTGCCGCAGGGCGGCTGACGCGCTGCGGCCCGACCGGCTGCTCATCCTCTCCGCGCGCTACGGCCTGCTCGACCTCGACGACGTCATCGACCCGTACGACACACCCCATGGCGCTGCCGACGCCATCACGGCCGAAGCCCTCCTGAAGCAGGCCACGGTGCGCGACATCGTGCTCCTCGACCCCGTTGTGGCCCTCGGCGGCGCCCGGCATGCCGGCCTCGTCCGCACCATCTGGCCCCACGCCCGCACACCACTGGCCGGGACACGCGGCATGGGTGAGCAAATGGCCCGGCTCGCCATGCTGCGCAAGGGACACGAACAGCGGCTGATGTGACACCGCAGGCTGCGACAGAGCCGTTCATCCCTCGTCGTGTGCCATTGTCAGATCAAAGGCGTCCTGGCCGGCCGCATCCAGGGTGAGGGATGCCTCCCGGGCCGGGTATCCCGCAACGACGACGGTGTACTGGTCGGCTTCGAGACCGGTGAAGGCGTACGAGCCGTCCTCGGCGGTGAGCGCGATGCCTACGACGTCGCCCGCCGGGTCCAGGAGGGTGACGCGGGCCTCGGACACCGGGCGGCCGTCCGTGGTGCTGCTGCGGACGGTGCCCCTGAGCACGGGCGCCACGCCGCGGCGCGCGTCAGGCTCGGCGGGCCGGCGGCGTGCGTGCTTGATGACGGGTCGGCGGCGCATGTGTCCGGCGGCGTAGCGCAGGGAGCGGCTCACCACCACCATCCAGGCGATGACCACCAGCACGTAGAGCACGACAGCCGCCCATGTGAACAGCTGCGATCCGGTCCGCGCCGCGAGAGCGCTCGTGGCGGTCACGCAGGCGCCCACCGGGAAGATGAAGGACCACCATGTGGGGGCGAAGGGCAGCCCGCCCCGGACCGTCCGTGCGGTCAGCCCCGCGGCGAGCGCCAGCCACAACATGGCGAAGCCCCATACCGACACTCCCCCCAGCAACGCGGCGACCGCGGCGCCTCGCGCGTAGGGCGCGGGCAACGCGCTCGGCGCCACCGCGGCCAGCGCGCCAACCGCCGTCACCGACTGGCCCAACGCCCCCAGGCCGATCCACACCGTGGGCACCACTGTTGCGGCAGGTACGTCGTGGTGCACCAGTCGCCCGTAGATCATGGCCAGCACCAGCAGCGCCGCGACGAAGCCGAGCCCCAGCATCGCGTAACACCCGAGCAGCAGGGCGAGCCGCAGTTGCCCGGCCGGTGCGTGGGGCACCAGCAGCGCGCCCGTCGCGGCGGAGACCATCGGCGGCACCACCGGCATCAGCCAGCCGCCGAACGCCGCGTCCGGCGCGAAGCGGTGCCGGGTGACCATCAGGTACGGCACCGTGCACGCTGTGACGAGACCGAGCACGGTACCGAGTGACCACAGCGCCCAGTCCAGACGCAGCGCTGCCTCGAGCCCGATCAGCCGCCGGCCCAACACCAGCGCCCCGGCGCCCACCGTGAGCAGCGCCACCGGCGGCGCGCCGAAGAACTGGGCCGCCACCGGATCAGCCGCGTGTACCCGCAGCGCCCGCTGCCTGAGATAGCCGACGGCCAGCAGGATCAGCAGCAGCGCGGCACCCAGCCACACCACCGTGGCGAAAGTCCGCAGCCCGGGAAGGCTCCCGGGCAGCGTGACCGCCGCGTTGGCGACGATGCCCGTGCCCATGACCGCCGCGAACCAACTGGGGCCGAATACCCCACGCGTGGTTGTGTCTGCGGCGGGCGGCAAAGGACGGGCGGACGAGGAGGAATTCATGGCCCAAACGTATGGCGGGGCTGGGGCGGCACCGCCGGTCATGTCCAGATGCGAGGGGCATGGAGCACATATCGAGCGACCGCCACAGCGCGGCAGTCCCTCAGGGCGCCTCAGCCGGCCGCGACCGTGTACCGGCCGGAATGGCGGCACCCCGGTCGCCCGACTGCCGACCGTGATTCCCGAGACCACGCGTGGCCCGTAAAGATCACCCTCCCCTGACAACTCGTCATTGTTCAGCGCCTGCCGCAATGATGGCTCACCGTGCGGGTCGTGTTCTGGTGCTGAGCAGCTGTTGCCATCAGCGGCGGCGAGGGCCGACAGTGCGGCGGCTGCCGAACGGAGCCTGTTGCGCAGACGGGCGGCGGTTCTTTGAACCCGGCTGCCGAACGCCGTCCGTCCTGGGGCCCGAGGAGGTCGCCGGAGCACTCGACCTCGACCTAGAAGGCCGCGAGGTCGTCGAACGGCTCGTCGCCACCGGCCGGTGGCAGCTGGGCGACCCCGAGGTCCTGGTCGTGCTGGACGCCGGACATGACGCACTCTCTCGCACCCCTTGGGGCGGACTCGACATGGCCGCGCGCCAGAAGGGCGCGTACGGGACCGCCGACTACTGCGGGGCCTGGCGGCACGCCTCGATTGCGACGGCGTCCGCCACCCCGGCCCGGGCCAGATCGCCGGCACAGCCGTTCTGGTCGCCCACCAGGCCGACGTAACACCCCATCCGGACGGCGTCCGTGACCTCGGTGCCCTGGTCCTGGACATAGTTCTCGCAGGCCCCGATGTCCGCGTGGGCGGCTGGTGCGGCGATGACGGTGCCGCCCAGGGCGAGGGCCAGGCCGGCGAGAACACTGGGAATACAAGCCGAACGACGCATGAGGATGCACCTGCTCTCTGGGTCGGATCACGCGGTCCTGGGCGCGCCGGACCGCGGGCGGGGGCGGCGGCGAGCGAACGCGAGAGACGGAATCCCCCGGGGATCGAGCACCACAGGGGTGGAGCAGGGGGTGTGTCGTGCCTGTCGTGCGGGTGGTGTGCGCTTCCTCCGAGACCCGATCGGCCCGGTATCGGCCACCCTCGCTCATTCGACGCTAGAGCACTCCGTACGCGCCCGCACTCCCGGAACGACGGATCCCGGCGCCCGTTCGCCGACACCGACGTCTTCTGAGCCGGATGCAAGTGATCGACAGGGAGCGGCGCGGCTGCTGCGGCACCGCCCCCGAGACGTGGCAGCGGGTCTTCCAGCAGCACTACACCTCACCGGCCAAAGCCCATCCTGCTCCGGGCGACACGGAACCGACCGCAGCAGACGAGTCGTGGGACGGGTTCTTCTACAGTGCCTGGCTCACGTACGCGCATCAGTACGGCGAGTACCCCGATGCAGCCGTCCTCGCGGCCTATGTGTTCCAGCGGGACGGCATCACCGGAGCCGGCGGCCAGCCCCTCACCGGCGAGGACCTGGGGGGCTTCGTCACGGTCTTCCAGGAACGCGAGTTTGGGAACGCTGAATCGCAGGCGGAAGAAACGCACCATGAAGCCGGCGAACAGGCGGCTCCAGCACCCGCCTCGGCCGAGACTGAAACCCAGCTGACATCCGCCAAGGTGGGAGCACAGGCCGCGGAGGGGAAGCAAGCCCTCCGGGTGAACGCTGCTATTGCCCATGAGGAGACCACGCCCGCGGAGGCGGCCGAGGAAAACGACCTCACCACCGTCGATCGCTACTACCTCGCGTGGGTGGAGCACCAGAAACAGCGCGGCACCGAACCCACGGACAAGCAACTGTCTGCCTACCTCGCCGAACAGGGCATACAGGGCCGCAGTGGAAAGCCGATAAGCCCGTCCACGCTCCGCAGATACCTCCTGTCCTTCCGCGCCTACAGTGTCTGGGCCAAGCACCGGATGCGCAATGAGACCCCTCAGGCCGACGCCGTTGCGCAGGACTGCGCAACGCGCGGCATCACCGCCCAGTACAACAACCCCATCACCCCCACCGACATCACGAAACAGGCCCCCGGCTTCGAGCGCCGCTGGAAAGCCCTCGCCCGACACCGAGCCGAGGCCCAGAGCTGATACCCCACTCGGCGCGCGCCTTGCTCATCAGCTGCCCCACAGGATGCGTAATTACCGAAACCCTGATCGGCTGCTGGTAGCCGCCTGCCTGGCGAGGTCTGTACGCTCACCGGCTCTGGTCCGTAGTCAGTGGTGACGTCGAGTAGCCGTCCGTGATCATGATCTTGTGATGGATATCAACTCCCTTATAGGCACGGTGTTTTCCGGACTGTCAGCGCTGGTCGTTGAGGACGTGGCGGAAGGCGGCGGCAGTCACGGCCCGCGCTCGGGATGCTGCCGTGCTGTGTCCGGTGTGCGGGACTCCGACGGCGAAAGTGCACGGGTATCACCACCGGACAGTGACGGACGTGCCGGTCGACGGCCGACAGGTCGTCGTCCGCCTGCGTGTACGGCGGCTGGTCTGTCCGGCCCTGGGTTGCTGGCGGCAGACCTTCCGGGAACAGATTGCCGGACTGCTGGAGCGCCACCAGCGCCGCACGGTGCGGCTTGCCTGGCAGATATCCCAGGTGGCACGGGAGTTATGCGGCAGAGCGGCCGCACGCCTCGCCGGCCTCCTCGCCGTGCCCGTGTCCCGCAGCACTGCGTTGCGCCATCTACGGCGCCTGCCGCTGCCGCAGCAGGCGGTCCCGCGGTGATCGTCTGTGGACTGGCCGGGCTATAAAGGCGGCACCTGGGGCCCCTGACCTGCTCAAACGCGTAAGACGCACGGGCCCTCCGGAGCCGTATGCGCAGGTTTGAATCCTGCCGGGGGTATGCGCTGCTCAAGGCGAATGCCAGCATGAAAGACCCAGGCGCCAGATCGGCCCGCCCTGGCTGACGACCTATACGAATTGTCTCCGAACAGCAGGGCAGGTCCCACGATGCACCGGCCGCCGCATCAGGTGGGGCACACCGGGCTGGGCGTATGGCCTGCGAGGTACAGTCCGCGTTCTTCCGGTGTGAGGTCTCGGCCAACGGCCTGACAGATCTTTTTGATCGCTGTGGCCTGGTCTGGCAGCTCCACGTCCCACAACCGCGTCGTGGCATCCTCGCCGACGGTGGTCAGGGTGCGCCCGTCCCTGAACGCCACCCAGGACGCAGGATCATCGTGGCCAGTGAGGGTGGTGCGGATGTGGCCGGTTGAGGTGTTCCACAACCGCACCGTGCCATCCGAACCGCCGATGGCTACGATGCGCGCGTCCGGGCTGAACGCCACCGGGGCCGCGGTGTCTTTATGGCCAGTGAGGGTGGTGCGGATGTGGCCGGTTGAGGTGTCCCACAACCGCACCGTGTTGGTCGAGCTGATGGTGGCCAGGGTGCGCCCGTCGGGGCTGAACGCTACCGGGGCCGCGGTGTCTTTATGGCCAGTGAGGGTGGTGCGGGTGCGGCCGGTTGAGGTGTCCCACAACCGCACCGTGCCGCCCTCACTGCTGGCGGCCAGGATGCGCCCGTCCAGGCTCAACGCCACGCCGTACACCATGCCTTTGAGGCCGGTGAGGGTGGCCCGGATGCGGCCGGTTGAGGTGTCCCACAACCGCACCCTGGAGAAGTCACTGGTGACCAGGGTACGCCCGTCCGGGCTCAACGCCACCGGCATCTCGCTGGTGAGGGTGATGCGGGTGGTGCGGGTGCGGCCGGTTGAGGTGTCCCACAACCGCACCGTGCCGCCGTCAGTCCTGGCGGTCAGGGTGCGCCCGTCCGGGCTGAAAACCACGTCGTGCACGAGGCCGGAGGGGTCGGTGAGGGTGGTGCGAAGGCGACCGGTTGAGGTGTCCCACAACCGCATCCTGCCGTCCTTACTGCCGATGGCTAGGGTCCGCCCGTCCGGGCTCAAGACCAGCGAGGACTCGGATTCGATGCGGCTGGTGAGGGTGGTGCGACTGCGGCCGGTTGAGGTGTTCCACAACCGCACCGTGCCGTCCTCACTGCTGGAGGCCAGGGTGCGCCCGTCCTGACTGAATACCACCGAGGTCACCACTCCGGTGTGGCCGGTGAGGGTGGTGCGGGTGCGGCCGGTTGAGGTGTCCCACAACCGCACCGTGCCGTCCTCACTGCTGGCGGCCAGGGTGCGCCCGTCCGGGCTGAAAACCACGTCGTGCACGAGGCCGGAGGGGTCGGTGAGGGTGGTGCGAAGGCGACCGGTTGAGGTGTCCCACAACCGCACCGTGTCGTCGCTGATGGAGGCCAGGGTGTGCCCGTCCCGACTGAATGCCACCGAGATCACTCCTCCGGTGAGCGTGGTGCGGGTGGTGCGGGTGCGGCCGGTTGAGGTGTCCCACAACCGCACCGTGCCGTCGTCACCGCTGGAGGCCAAGGTGTGCCCGTCCGGGCTGAAAGCCGCCCAGGACCCGAAGCCGGTGAGGGTGGTGCGGAGGCGGCCGGTTGAGGTGTCCCACAACCGCACCTGGTCGGTGCCGTCCTCACTAGAGGCCAGAGTGTGCCCGTCCGGGCTGAACGCCCCCCACCCGAGGTTGGTGAGGCCGGTGAGGGTGGTGCGGAGGCGGCCGGTTGAGGTGTCCCACAACCGCACCGTGCCACCCTCACTGCCGATGGCTACGGTGCGCCCGTCCGGGCTCAAGACCAGCGGGGCCTCGGGGTCCAGGTGGCCGGTGAGGGTGGTGCGGAAGCGGCCGGTTGAGGTGTCCCACAACCGCACCGTGCCACCCTTGCTGACGGTGACCAGGGTGGGCCCGTTTCTGAACGCCGCCGACTCCACGGGGCCATCATGGGAGGTGAGGCGGCGTTGTAGGGGGAGGCCTGCTGCCGCAAGGAGGCTGTTGGTGGCTTCGGTGGTGGGGCTGGTGCGGTAGGCCTGGATAGCGAGCAGGGAGGCCAGGTCCGGGTCGGTGTCGATGAGTGCGTCGGACTGGGCGGCGAGTTGCCGGGACAGTGCCTGCTGCTGGGCGGTGACGGCGGTTTGGCGTTGCCAGAAGGCCAGTCCCGCGGCGACTACGGCCAGGACGAGTAGCCCGGCCAGGAAGGTGTTGACGCGTCGGGTGCGCCGAAGGGCGGCTTGCTGGTTGCGGTGGCTGGCGGTGACGAACGCGGCGGTGCTGCTGGGCAGCCCGCGCTGCCGGGACCAGTCCAGGCCCTCGGCCAGGTCGGTCCCATGGAGCAGGTCTGCGGGGTCGTGGCGGTCGATCCAGCGGGCCCGCTGGTCCTCGGCGCGGTGCAGCCAGGCGTGGAAGCGGTGGTCCTGGTCGACCCAGTCGCGTAGTTCGGCCCAGTCGCGGGTGAGGGTGTCGTGGATGAGTTCGGCGACCAGGTCACTGGGTGGAGGGCCGGGGTCGCGGGCGGCGGTGGTGATGATGCGGTGGCGGGTGAGGGTGGCCAAGACCGCGTCGGTCATCTCCTGGGCGGGTGCGTCATCTGCTGCGGTGTCGGCTGCGAGGTCACGCAGGACCTCGAGGGGAACCTGCTGACGGGTGGCGGGGATGTGGTGGGTTTCGTCGGCGGGCCGTACCAGGGCTGTGAGGATCCGCCGGGCGGTGGCGTGATGGCTCTCGGGCAGCTGGTCAATGGCAGCGTTGCACCACGTGGCAAGGTTGCCAGTGATCTGGCCGATGCGCTCGTAGGCGGTATGGGTCAGGCGTCCGTCCACGCGGCGCTCCCACAGCCGGTTCAGGGCCAGTTCCAGCGGCGCGAGCAGGGTGACCGGGGCTCTTCGTGCAGGGGCGCCGTGAGGGGCAGCGGCCAGGACATCGGCGATGATGCGCTCGCTCAGGCCGTCCTCGAAAGTGGCGCCGGCCTGGCGGGCGGGGCGGGTGACGATGGCGTGCAGGTCCTGCCGGCTCAGCGTGGCGGGCACGTTGACCAGGCCTGGGGCAGCAACCTCCAGCAGGGCGGGGGCCCGGGCAGCCAGCTGCGGGTAGAAGTCGTCCCGCATGACCAGGACCACGCTGACCGCCGCACTTGAACCGATCGCTGCCGTGATCTGCTCCAGCACATCCAGGGATGTACCGGGTGGGGCGTCGTTCGCTTCTGGCCGCGCGGCTGCTGCCGAGGGGGCGGGCGGGGTGAAGACCTCCTCGAACTGGTCGATGACCAGCACGATCCGTTCGCAGCTGGGTTCGGCCTCCAGACGGTGCCGCACCGCGGCCGCGAGTGGGTCGGCATCGGCACCGGGAAGACCATGGCGGGCCAGTTCGGCCGCCAGATCTGGCCCGGGGCGCGGGACGAGCACGGGCAGCCACCGGTCGCTGCCGGGCAGCCGGCCGTCCTGGAGGGCGGGCAGCACGCCCGCCAGGACTAGCGAGGACTTGCCCGACCCGGAGGGGCCGAGCAGCAGCAGGACCCGCCGGTTCTCGGCCAGAGCCGACAGCACCGTCTCCACCGCGGTGTCACGGCCGTGGAAGAAGGCCGTGTGCTCGGCTGTGAAGGGCTCCAGGCCCCGGTAGGGGCGCACCTCACGCTCCATCAGAGCGGGCCAGACCTCCCGCAGGACCTGGGCGGGTGTGGCGTAGGCGATGCCCTGGCCTCGCAGGTGCCCATCGGGTGCGGTGATCGCGGTGACCATGCCGATCACCAGGCCGGTCACCTCATCGACGACGGGGCCGCCGCTGAACCCCTGGGTCAGGTCGTTGGCTCCGGTCAACTGCAGTAGCCCGCCCCCACCCTCCACATCGGTGGGAGGCAGCAGGTCACCCGCCGTCCCGTAGCCGAAGTGCCCAGCCGACGGGGCCTGGGCGGGAAACCCGAAGGAGCGCACCCGATGCCCGCGGCACCCGGCCGCCGACCCCACCGGCAAGGGCTCCACCGTCGCCGGTATGTCGCTCAGGCGGATGATGGCCACGTCGTCGGCGTCCGAGGCCCGCCACGGCCCGATCAGCACCTGCCCCTCGGCCTGCGGAGCCCCTTCCGCGCGAGGGAAGACCAGCTGCACCCTCTCGCCGGGGCCATGGCCGCCGGCACGCACCACGTGCGCGCAGGTGACCACCACGTCCTCACCGATCAGGAACCCCGCCCCGGCCACGCCGCCTTCGGCAGACAGGATCTGGACAACCGCCGCCTGGATTCTGAGCCCAGGCCCGCCGCCGGGGGCCGAAGCAACAGCGTTCGTCGATGTCACCGAGGCCCCCGTGGGGTCAGGGAGCGTCTGCGCCGGAGGCGCCATGCCAGGTCACGGTCACCCTCAGGTGACAGCCGGCCTCGCTCTTGGCGATCACCGCGCCGGCCTGAGCCGCCATGTCGACCCCGAACTCGATTGCGACCTCGTCCGGGCCAACCTTGCGCAGCTGTTCCAGCGCGGCCCGGGCCATGGCGGTGACCGGACTGAGCGCCTCCTGCAGAGTCTGCGGCAGCTCGTGGATCGCCTCGCTGACCCGTCCGGCCTTCACCGGCCCATCGGATATCTCCGGAGCCTCGAACAGGATCGAACCCCCACCCTCCAGCGGAAGACGCGCAAGACTACGCATCGGCCCCTCCCCCTCAGAATCAGGCCGTACCCGAGCGTCCAAGGCCCGTGCCGTCAAAGTAGCGGACCAGGCCATCCACGTCCCGTCATTGGACGACTACGGACTTGGCTGCGGGCGAGCAGGCCGTCGAAGGCCAGCGCACGTCGCGCCTGGTCATCCACGTCGGACTCGGCGGCCGACAGGGTCTCGTAATGTGCTTGGCTCACACCCCGGACCGGTTTAGAGGCCCGGGAGCGGCCACGCACGATATGCGATAGAGAGCCCGCACCGCAGCGCCGTCGTACCGCGTACTCGCAGTTCAGGAGCGCTTTGGCAGATCATCCCGGCATGCCCTCCGGAGTCGTGTGCGTACAGCAGGCACAGTAACCGCGACCGCCACACAACAGACGCTCAAACGGGGTTGGCAGCATGGAGCGGCCAAGACAGGGGTGCGCCTTGTTCATTCATCATCGAGATCCAATATCTCGGCGAGGCGAGACAACCCTTCGAGGGATCGCTCAACGTGTACCGGGATGATCCGGTCTCGTGCTTCCTTAGGGAAGTGTTGATGCGCCTCTTCCATCAGCGTGGCGTACTCGCGGAAGGCTTGCAGGCAGAGGTTGGCGAGCTGTGCTGCTTGACGGTGGACTGGATCGTCCGCGTTGAGATCCGCCTCGAACAGCTCCAAGGCGTCCTCTAGGACAGAGTGACGATTGGGGGCGAGGGCGCCGGGAGTTGGTCGATCTTCCACGTCCACAGTCTGGACGCTGGCCCAGCAAACGTGAAGGCTTTTGTCGGCGTACGGCCCCGCGAGAGCTTCGGACTCACCTGGAAGTACTACAACAACGTGCCGGTCTCCTCCTTCTACCTGGAGATGCGCGCCGCCCAGTACATGGCGGGCGAGCCGAACTTCATCGCGATCTGGGACATATGCGGTCTTCTGGAGAAGCTGGAGGGCCATCAGCTTGCTGCCATGAACGACCCCAAGAACAAAGCCGGACGCTTTGCCGCATGCTCCAGTGTCGACGGTCACGTAATTCGGCTCTGGCGCTGATCTTGTTTGCGCCGTGAGGCGCTGTTGGTTCGAGTGGAGGTGAAAGACCTGCACCAACGCCCTGTCGCAGCAGGGTTGTTGAAGCTGAGGGCAGCCTGATCCGGGTGGTGCCGGGGAGGGCGAGAGCGGCCCTGACAAAGCCGGGACGTGCCAGTACTGCCAGATGGTGCGGGTCCGGCGAGCGTGATGGAGAGGAGTACGCAAGGAACCGGCGTGTTATGTCTCTTAAAGCGACACCGGCTCGAATCTGGTGGATCTGGGCCGGATGTGGCGCGTATCCGGGTCATTCCTTCGGGTGATCTGGAGAACTCCTGAAGCGGTATACAAGAGCTGCTCGGGAGGCCGTGGGGAAGGTCTGCGGCGTACTCGCGGCGATGCCACAGGGACACAGTCGGGCTCCTCCTTCATCGAGCGAACCACAGTGAACACGGGAACCGTCCCGGTCCTTGCCCTTCACGCCGCGTCCGGCGGCGGTGGCGGGGCTGAGTCCACCGACGACTGATCGGTCCGGGAGGGGGCGGAGCCGCCGTAGTACTCCGAGGCCGGGAAAGCCGGTCACACGGGGAAGGGCGGCAGCGGTATCGAGAAGGGAAGGATGCTGCAATGCCGGAAGATGCGCCGCCGAACGGCGACGCTCCGCCAACGGGCCCCGAAATGGGGCCCCGTCAGCGGGTATCGGAGATGCAGGCCAAGCTTCACCGTTGGGCGGCGGCCGACCCCGGCCGCAGGTTCGACGACCTGTTCAACTTCGTGCACGATCCGGCCACGCTGCGAATCGCGTGGGACCGGGTTGCGGGCAATCAGGGGGCGCGGACTCCCGGCGTGGACGGCCGCACCGGCTGGATCGAGTCCGAGATCGGCGTCCCGGCCTTCCTGGCCGAGGTGCGTGAGCGGCTCAAGGCACGGGCCTGGAGCCCGATGCCGGCACGCGAACGCGCGATTCCCAAGCCCGGTGGCTCGGGGAAGGTCCGCAAGCTCGGGATTCCCCCGGTGGAGGACCGCTTGGTCCAGGCGGCACTGAAACTGGTGCTGGAGCCCATTTTCGAGGCCGACTTCGAGCCGGTTTCCTACGGGTTCCGGCCCGCGCGGCGGGCTCAGGACGCGATCGCCGAGATCCATTACTTCGGCACCCGCGGCTATCGGTGGGTGCTGGATGCGGATATCGAGGCGGCCTTCGACAACGTCTCGCACCGCGCCGCTATGGACGCGGTGCGGGTCAGAGTCAAGGACAAGCGCGTACTGGAGCTGGTCAAGGCGTTCTTGAAGGCTGGTGTCCTCACTGAGGACGGTCAGTACCAGGACACTCACACCGGCACCCCGCAAGGCGGGATCCTTTCACCGCTGATCTTCAACATCGTCCTGTCGGCGCTCGACGAGCACCTGCACGGGCCGTGGAAGAACGGCGGGCAGATGAGCACCGGCTCCCGGCGGGACCGACGTCGTTACCTGGGCCTGCCCAGGTGGCGGGTCGTCCGTTACGCGGACGACTTCGTCGTCCTCGTGCACGGCACCCGCGACGACGTCGAAACGCTGCATGAAGACATCGCTCATGTGCTGGAGCCTCTGGGTCTTCGGCTGTCACCGACCAAGACCCGAATCGTGCACATGACCGATGGTTTCGACTTCTTGGGGTTCCGCATCCAGTGGCGCCGCAAGCAGGGAACCAACGACAAGTGGTACGTCTACACCTTCATCGCCGACCGGCCCCTCCGGTCGTTGAAGGCGAAGATCCGTGCCCTGACCCACAGGACGTCGCAACACCCTCCCAGGGACGCGCTGATCCGTCTCAATCAGATCATGCGCGGCTGGGCCAACTACTTCAAGCACGCAGTGGCGAAACACACCTTCAGCATGTTGGAACACTTCGTCTGGTGGCGGGTGGTCCGGTGGCTGAGGGCTCTGCATCGCTGGAGGTGGAAGGACGTCCGCCGGTGGCTCACCAACCCCCACGGGGGCTGGCGCCGCCCGCACGCGGACGGGATCGAACTGTTCGACCTCCAGACGGTAACGGTCACCCGTTACCGCTACCGGGCGTCGAGGATCCCCAATCCCTGGGCCGCTATCAACCACGCCTGACGGCAGAGACCGTGGAGAGCCCGTTGCGCTGAGAGGCGCACGCCGGGTTCGGCGAGAGGTCCGGAGAAACGGACCGGGAGTAATCCCGGCACCGCGCTCCGGGCCTACTCAGCGATCCGGATGGGCTGGACTCATCGCGCGAGCAGGACGCGTTTGCGAAGGAGATCGAGGCTGGCCCGGCCGAACATCTGCCGTTTCAGCATCTTCAGCCGGTTGATGTTGCCTTCGACGGCGCCGGAACTGTGGGGAAGGGACAGTCCGTTGCGGACGGCGTCGAAGTCGCGGCGGAGGTTGCGGGCGAAGCCCGCGAGTGGGGCGAGGGAGTCTCGTTCGACCTCGGTGATCCAGTCCTCGAGGCGGTCGCCGTGGCGTGCGGTCATCATGACGGCGAACTTCCTGACGTGAAGAGTGAGCCGGTCCAGCTCGGGATCGCGTTCACGCAGCCGGTGAAGCTTGCCGGCGACCTCGTCCCGCAGGTGTTCGGGGTGAGTCATGATCCATGAGGTGACCTCGCGGACCGACGGAGGCTTCGGCCCCGGATCGGGTGCGTGTCCACGCCCGGTGCGGTACTGCCGCAGATGACGTTGGACGGCCAACTCGCCTCCGGGGTAGCCCTGTTCCTGAATCTCGCGGTAGAGCTGGGTGGCGTTTCTGACGCCATCGTTCCAGCGCCGGTGCAGGTAGCCGACATACGGGTCGACGACGTGAGCCCGCTGCAGGCTTTTGGCGACGACGTCGTCCGCGGAGGGGGCGTCAACCAGTTTGCGGACGGTGGCCTGGTGCAGTCCGAGTTTCCGGCCGATCCCCGCCTTCGACATCCCCTGCTGCCACAACTCGTGGGCGGCAGCATGTTGTTCACGGAGCCGAGTCACGATCTTCAGCTCTGGCGGCAGCCGGACTACCTGCGGTTCGTCGGGGGTGTCTGCGGGTTCCGAAGGCGGTTCGGCCAGACGGGAGCGATGACCGTTCACTGTCTTCTCGACCGCCTGGCCGAGATTGGCCCACAGATGATAGCGATCAGCGACCTGCTCGGCCTGCGGCGCTCCGATGCGTGCGCCCTCCGCGTAACCACTGGACCGGTCCCGGCAGATCACCTTCACCTCGGGGTGGTCGCGGAGCCATGCGGCGAGGTCTTCGCCCTCGCGCCCCTCGTAGAGATGCAGTGGACGGTGGGTGGCCATGTCGATCAGCACCGTGCCGTAGTGACGGCCCTTGCGGAAGGCGAAGTCGTCAACGCCGAGGACCTCCACCTCGCCGACCTCCGGTTCGGGCAGGGCTCTGACCAGCCGCAGCAGCGTGTCCTTGCCCACGGTGATGCCGACCGCGGAGGCCAGGCGGGCTCCTGCCCGGCCGGCCAGGGCCAGTCCGATCCGCGTCAGCACCGCGCCTCCCGGGTTTCTGAACCTCGAATCCACAGTTCACGGTGCGGATGGTCGACACCGTGGTGTAGGGAAGCCGTTCACTTGACCGTCTCCGTCACGCTCCGGCGAACGGCTCCCTTGCCCTGGACGACGCATGCGACCAGAAGCGGGGATCCTGGGGCCCTGAGATGGATGACGACACAGGTCAAGCAGGCGACACCGAAGCGGCCCGCCACCCTCAGAGCCCCCGGACTGTGGCCGGACGGCAGTTGCCGGACACGGCCCAGCGGGAGCCGGGACCGATCATGTGGCGGGTCGACTTCACACCAGGTGCTTGATTTTGATCCAGCCGCGGGTACGACGTCCGGGCAAGTATGGACTGTTGAACCCTCCCCCCGCTGAAGCAGGGGGATTCCTGGCTCAGGCTGCCTGCGGGTCCAGCGGACCTACGGGTCTTACACCCTCAACACCAGCCGGGTCGGAACCTGCCCGGTTTGGCACTACAGCAAAGGAGTTGCTGTGCTGGCTTGGCTCTCGCTCAGCACGGTGTGCGCGCTTGGTTCTCGCAACGCACATCGACCACGCTACCCGATCGCGTGGACGGTCTTTCGCCCTGGAGGCGAAACCCCGTTCCCTGCCCTGCTCCGCAGGAGTCCGATTCCTTCCCGGCCTGAAGGCCGGGGCATCCTCGGAGGAACCAGGTGAGGCGCTTGGCGACGACGCCGTCGTATCCCTCGAGACGGGTCTGCTCAAGGGCCTGCTCGCCAGGTGCCGGCCAGGCCGCGGGCACACTGATACCGGGACTGGCCAGGGCGAGGTCGTCGAGGAGGTCGCGGCGGGAGGTGTACGGCAACTGCACGTTCGGCTCGCCGAGGTAAAGGATGTCGTACAGCATCAGCTGGACAGGTAGATCCTCGACGGCGTGGCCGATCGCCTGAGGATGATGCAAGCTCATGCGCTGCTGCAGGCGTTCCACCGACGGCCGGCCCTCACCGTCCAGGGTGATGATCTCCCCGTCGAGCACAGCCTGGGGCCCGGGCAACAGAACAGGCAGCGCCTTCAGTTCAGGGTACTGGTCGGTGACGTCCACCCCGGTCTGGGACAGCAGCCGCATGCTCCCGTTGCCGGGCAGGTGGGCGATGACCCGTACCCCGTTCCAGAGCGTCTCGTACGCGTACTCCGCCTCACTCTCCAGCCCCGGAGCCGGACCGATCACCGCGAACATCGGCGCCAGCGCAACAAGCACACTCCCAGCCTGCGCCCGGCAGCCAGCTCCGGCCACTCGCCCAGTCGTTTCCATCCCGGTCAGCAACAGCAGCGGGCTTCGAGGAACACGACGAGACCATGATCAAAGTACGCGGCAAAGGCCGTCGCCTCATGCCCGCCGCACCGCCGTATCACCTGCTGGCACTCAGTGCCGACGGTATTCGCGGTCGAGCACGGCTGAGTCGGGCATGCCTCGCCGTCATGGCCGAGATGGTGTCCCGCGAAGTGTTCACTCGGCGGGACACCACCTGGCCGGACAACCGCAGCAGCCTCGTTTGGCTCAATGTCTGCCGTGATGGGCGGCATCTGCGTTGGCTGGGATACCAGGACTCGAACCTGAACTAACGGAACCAGAAACCGTCGGGCTGCCAATTACCCCATATCCCATCCGCCTCGACGACCTTGGGCGCTAAAGGTCAGCCGGGGGCGTGCCCTGCCACGTCCTCACAGCGCGGTACGGCCACGGGCCCAATCTACGCATTTGCAGTGTGACGGTCGGTGATGCTGTCGGGCGTGTCGGTCAGCGGGCTGCGGGGGCCTGCCGCCCCTATCGGCGGCTCACCGTCGCCGGGGCCGATCGGGAGGACTCCTCTTCCAAGACGGCTCGCCCGATTGCGGTCATGAGAAGGGCACCTTAGCGTCGACCCGTCGGAATAATCCGAAAAAGCCAACATAGTCTCTTATGTCGGCTCTCCCTTGGCGTTGAAATGGAGCTTTCATGTCGGTGATGACCGGTGCCCAGCCGCTGCAGCAGTTCGGCCAGCAGACCGGCGGCCAGCAGTTCGGCGGTCCGCAGCAGTTCGCGCAGGTGGTCCAGCAGACGATCCAGCAGGCCTGCCAGCAGGCGAGCCAGCAGGTCGCGCAGCGGATGCAGCAGACGCTGCAGCAGATCCAGCAGGTCCAGCAGCAGCTGCAGCAGCAGGGCCTGGCCCACCAGGCACACCCCTACCTGGCCGTCGCGCTGCACACCACGCTGATCCAGGGCGTGCGCAGCGCGGTAGAGCAGTCCGTGCAGCAGGCACTGCCGGCCGCGATCCTGGCCCTGGTCCAGCACAGCCAGCAGGGTCAGCAGGGTCAGCAGGGTCAGCAGGGTCAGCAGGGTCAGCAGCAGTGGGGCGGCGGGTACGGCCCGCAGCAGTTCGGCCAGCAGCAGCCCGGCTCCGGCTTCGGCCAGATGGGTCAGCCCTTCGGCATCGGCTGACGCCCTGGCGGTGCGCGAGGCGGTGTGTCCAGGAGTTGTTCCCGGGCACACCGCGTCATTGTGGAAGTGACCGGTACAGGCGTGGTGAAGGCAGGCGTGATGATGGTCAAGGACAGGCCCGGGAACAAGCCCCGGAACAGCCGCCAGAGCGATTCCGAGAGTGCGGGGGCCGGCGGCGGGCCGGTACCCGGGGACAAAGAAGCGGCGCCGCGCAAGAAGGGCGCACTGTCACCGGTCGGGGTGCACCAGCGCCGGCAGCGGTACATGGTGACCCCGCTGCCGCAGCAACTACTTGCGCCGGGAGTTGCCGAACTTGGCATGGACACGGTGTGCGACCGGCTCGAGAGCATGCCGGACGTCACCGTGATCCGCCGCCTGGAGCCGTCCGAGAAGCTGCAGTCGGCCGGCGTGCAGCCGTCCTGTCCCGAGATCGCGGTCGTCGAGGCTGCCGAGATGCAGCTGCCGGCGATGCGGACCCTGCACGTGCACATCGAACCCGACCTGCCACTGGCAGGCGCGGGACCCGCCACCATGTTGACCCCGGGGACGCTGCCGCTGCCCGATCCGGGGCTGGTCATGCCGCTGCAAGAGCCGGTGGAGATCGCGGTGCGTGTGTGCGGCCCGGACGGCGAACCCCTTGCCGGCGCCGGGGTGTTCCTGATCGGGGCGTCATGGCCGGGCCAGGGCATCACCGCCGCCGACGGAACGGTCACCATCACCCTGGCCACCGACACCGAGCAGTCGGTCCAGTCCCTGTACGTCCGCCCCAGGGCCGGCTACACCGACCGCTGGATCAACCGCCCCGATCTGTCCGCGGCACGGGAGAATGTCGTCACTCTCACCCCGCTCGCCACCGTGTACCCGGACCTGGACGAACGCCAGAGTTACGGCTGGGGCCAGCAGGCCATGCGGCTGGACCGGCTGCCTCCTACCTTCCGCGGCTTCGGCATCAAGATCGCGGTCATCGGTACGGGGGTGAGCGCCGACCACCCCGACCTGAAGCAGCGGGTCCGCTCCGGCACCGACCTCGTACACCGCACCAAGGAAGGCTGGGCGCACGACCCGGTCGGCAGCGGTACCCACACGGCCGGGATCATCGCCGGCGCGGACACCGGCAAGGGGGTCGTCGGCATCGCGGTCGACGCCGAGCTCGACGTCTGCCAGGTGCTGCCCGACGGCCACTTCAGTGACCTGATCGCCGCTCTCGATCACTGCATCGAACACGAGGTGGACATCGCCCACATCGCGGTCGCGTCCCCGTATCCGTCGGCGCTGGTTTCCCGCAAACTCGCGGATGCCACCACGGCGGGTATCGCCTGCATCGCCCCCACGGGCGACACCGGCGGGCCGGTTGCCTTCCCCGCCTGCCTGCCTACCGTGTTCGCCGTAGGCGCCCTGGGCGCCTACGGCACCTGTCCACCCAACACCTCCCACGCCACCCACACCGGAGCTCAGCTGACACCGGAAGGACTCTTCGCCGCCCCGTTCAGCAGTCACGGCCCCGGCATCGACGCGGCCGCCCCCGGCGTCGCGGTCCTGTCCTGCGCCCCCGAGGGCGGTTACAGCGCCGCCGACGGCACCGCAGCGGCCTCGGCCCACATCGCCGGCCTGGCCGCCCTCGTCCTCGCCCACCACGAGGTCTTCCACGGCCAGCTACTGCCCCGCGGCCCCGGCCGAGTGCAACACCTGTTCGACATCATGACTACCAGCTGCCGCCCCCTCGCCGCTCCCGGAACAGCAGAAGCCGCCCGCACCGGACGCGGGCTGCCCGACGCCCTCACCGCCCTCGGCCTCACCCCCGGAACACAGCTCGCCCCAGCCCTCACCCCCTACACCCCCACCATGACCGGATAGGCCCCCACCCACGGTCCGCACGCGTACCGCACCCGCCCCCTAAACGCCGGCGGGTGCCGTACGGCGATTCAGACCAGGCAGTCTCGAAGCCGGCTACTCCCAGGCCATGGCACCCAGCCATGAGGGGCCCTGCGCTGCTCGGACAGCGGTGTTGAGGGTTCTGCCTATGCCACTGCCTGCAACTCCTCGTACTCGGGGACCCCCCCGCCGTCGTACTCCTCGAGGAGCGTGCGGGCGTCCCACTCGAGGACGTCGGTCATCTCAGCGGTCGTCACACGCGGTCCAACGAGCCACGGCGGGCTGTCCTGTGACAGTGCACGTTGAGCGCGTGCCAACGAAGTCTGAGCGGCTCTGGTCCAGCGCCTGCGCGCTGGCTCTCTCCAGTTGCCGTTGCGGTGTGCTCAGCGCTTTCTGGAAGAGCGGGTGGAACCGCCCGCTCTTCCAGGAGGAGCGCACCATGGCGCAGCCGATAGGTCGGCCAACGATCAGCGCTGAACAGTTCAGCCGAGTGTGTGACGAGATTGGGAGCACGGCGGCGCCCGAGAAGGACGCTCAGTCCATCCGGGACTGTGCTCTGCGCATCGTGCAGAGCCTGGGCCTGGCGCTCTCCACGGATGACCTGAGCAGGCTCCTCACCGTACTCATGGCCCCTAGCGTGGCCCCACCCCCAGAGAGCCCTCAGTACACCCGAGAGGCCATCCTGGACATGCCTGACGCGCAGCCAGGAGAAGATGAAGGCCCGGTCAGGTAGACCCGGCCGCCACGCCTGACTACACCCGCGGCTCGCCGGAGGGCGCCTGGCCCCCACTGCTCATTCTTCGGTGACACGGACTCGCGGCCGTCAAGATTCCCTACGTTCTTCCCTACCTTCTTCTTCGGGACCGGGCGAGCCCTTCGTATGGTTGGCCCACCCAGGGGCGTCGGGTGTGGCTTTCAAAGTTCTGCCGCTTGTGGCTTCCATCGATTGGCCGCCCGACGTCCCACGACGACTCGGCTGCCAATTAGGAATTGCGAATGATCGCTCCGTAGGGAATCGATGGCACGCGCTCAAGATCCGATCGCACAGGACACGGGCGCCGATGACAAGCCAGCGCATCGACTTGGCCACCAGAAAATCGAACATGTGGCCTAATTGTTGGCATGGAGCACGCACCCTTCCCCCCTGACCTGATCGAGCTCCAGGCGGAGTGGCAGCTCACGTATGCGGTGCTGGCCGTGCCGCACCCGGTGCACAACACCGCGCTGCGCCGCCGCCTGCAGACCCTGTCCGGCCGGCTGCTGTTTCACCCGTACTGGTCCGGCCCGGGACGGACGCCGGCGGCGCGCGTGGAGCTGCGCCGCCAAGCCCGCGCCGTGGGGTGGCGGCCGTGAACCGGCGCCCGGAGCACCTCACGGCACGGGAGGAGCAGATCCTGCGGTGCATACGGCGGTGGATCGAGGAACGCGGTGAGGGCCCGTCGGTCCGGCAGCTTGCCGACGACATCGGGCTCAGCGGCACGGCGTCGGTCGCCTACCACCTCGGCAATCTTGAAGAACGCGGCGCCCTGGTACGCGACGGGCGAGGCTGGCGCACCTGCCGCCTGGTGCGGTGACCGCGCACTCACGGACGAAGCCGCTGGCCTGCGGCTCAGGGAGCGCAGGGCAGGTTGTCGGCCGTGAGGTCGCCTCGGACGCGCAGCACGCGGGGGCGGTGCCGGAACCGCCCCAACTCGCGGGGGCCGGTCTGGTCGGCCTCGATCTCCACGACCACGTCGGGGATCACGGGCCGGTAGTGCACCGGATCGGCGCCGGGCAGTCCGCCCACGGTCCCGGGCAGCTCCGCCTCCGTGTCCCCGGCCGGCCGCAGCAGCGGGAGCAGCTCGTGGCGTACCGCCTGGCCGAGGGGGAGGCTCACTCCCACGGCCCGCATCTGGCCTCCGCGGTGCGGCAGGCCGAGGATGAGGCACTGCGTTGCGGGAGTACGGCCGCTCACCCCGAGGACCGCGGCCTCGCTGGTGTGCATCTGCCTCCACTTCAGCCACCCCGAGCCGTGACCTGCGACGTAGGGCCGGTTGGGTTTCATCACGATGCCCTCCACGCCGCCCAGGGCGCCCGCCCAGGCCAGGGCCGTCGCGACGCTGCCGGTGACCGGGACCGGGCGGATCGCGGGCGGTCCGCCCTCCAGCAGGTCCAGCAGCCGCCTGCGGCGCTCCGCGTACGGCTTCGGCCGCCAGTCCGTGTCACCGACGGCCAGGACATCGAAGGCGGCCAGGTGGACCGTGAAGCCCTCGCCCGGCCGGGGGCCGCGCCCGGAGCGGGACTGCAGCTTCCCGAACGCCAGCTCCCCGCTGTCGAGGACCGCCACCAGCTCGCCGTCCAGCACGCAGTCCGGCAGCGCACGTGACGCCTGGGCGATGTCCGCGAACGCGGCGCTCAAGTCGGTACCGTGCCTGCTCCACAGCCGGCCCGCGCTTGCCCTGACCTGGCAGCGCCATCCGTCGAACTTCGGCTCGAGAGCAGCAATACCGGGGCCGCCACGGACTTGATCGACGGATCGGCACAGAGCCAGGGACACGGGAAGATCGAAAGGCGGCACGCCCCATCGGTACCCGCCGCGCGCCCGTTGCCGGGGCAGGCGGCCAGGTTTCACCTGCATACCCCGTCACAACGGCAGCCGGTGCCGAGCCGCTACATCAGCAGGGATCAGGTGGTCGGCAACGCTCAGACCCGGGCAGCCGGCGGACAGGACTGCTCACTTCCTGCATCCTGCTGGTGCAGGCCGTCCCTTGGGCGCCTCGTCCTCAAGTCAAAACGATGGGCTGTTCGGGCGTGCAGCCTTCAGCGACAGCAGCAACCAGGTCGGCGAGTCCCAGCGGGTACACCGCTTCGGTGGTGGAACGGAGTTGGTCCCGGGTCCACCACCGGTACTCCCGAATGTTGTCGGGCTGCGTGGCACGGGCCGGGTCGACGTCGGCTGGGTCGACGTAAGCGAGGAAGTACCCCTCGATCTGGCGGACTTCACGCCCGCCGACCAGGTGGTCCTTGCTGCGCTCCGCGAGCTGCACGCCCAGTTCGACCGTCTTCTCATCGATGCCGAGTTCCTCGTGCAGCTCGCGGCGCGTCGCGGCGCGTGGGTGTTCACCCTCCTCGAGGGAGCCGCCAGGCGTGGCCCAGAAGCCGCCGTTCTCGTCATAGCGGAGGAGGAGAACGCGCAGGTCGGCGTCGAGGACGACGGCGCGGGCGGCTTCCCTCAAGGGCCGGGTGGAGGTCGTCATCCCGTTCAGTGTTGCAGGCCTGGGTGGCCCGATGCACGCCGCGTCCAGGTCGCAGGCCTGGACCGTGGCGAGGGTATGGGCGGGTGTTTGGACGAGGGGCTCGCGGTTGGTATAGCTGGTGTTCAGGACGAGAGGGAGGCCGGTGAACTGGTGGAAGTGCTCGATCAGTACTCCGTAGGCGGGTGCGGTGGCGGGGTCGACGGTCTGGACACGGGCGGTGCCGTCGACGTGCAGGACTCCGGCGATCTTGTCGACGTAGTCGGGTCCGATGGGCCGGGCCGACAGCATGAAAGGGCTGGGCACGTTGAGGTCGAACCAGGTGGAAGCGCGGTCGGTGAGGACAGCCGCTACCAGTTGAACCAGGGCGTGTTCCGAATGTGCTGATCACAGCCACTCGTTGCTGGCCGTCTCCGAGAACCCTCGCCCGTAGCGGACGGCAAGCTTCGTACCGCCATCAAGAGACAAAGTGAGTATTCATATAGTCACGGCATGAGCAGAACAGTCATGTGGCTTCTGGCATGCGTCGGGGCCAGCGCGATCCTGTGGTTGCTGACCAGCGCGCCGGACATCAGCTCGGCTTACCCTCGCTCCAAGTGCCACTCCGTCCTCGGCACCGAATGGACCCCTGCATACGGGTCGATGGAGGAAGGAGTGGAGGCGACGTGTGCCTCCTTCCAGTCGCGCCGCCTGGGCTGGGCGGTGCTGGTGTCGGTGCCGACGGTAGCGCTCGCGTCTGCAGGGATGCGTAGCCGAAGCGCGTGACGTTGCCCCGCCCGAAGTCTCCGGGCAGGACTCAGCCAGCGCGTAACGTGACAACGTCGGCCTGACGGGACCCGCTGAACGCCTCGGCCCGTGGAGGCGGCGGTCTACGACCGCCCGACGATTCTGAAGCGCCATGTCCCTGAGCACCCCCGCCGACGCGCCACGCCGCCCGGGACCGCCGGAGCGGCGAACGGTCCGTCCGTGGTCGTGCGACCACGAACGGACCGACCTTCACTTGCGCGCGATCCGCGGCTGTGCGTCAGCGCAGGCCGAACGCCCGAATCACCGTCTGGTGCACCGCGTTGCCCGCCGAGTCCTCGGCGCTCGCCCTGAGCGACACATACGACGCCTTCTTCGGCGCGTCCAGGCGGTACCGCCCGTCGTGATCACAGGTGGCCCTGTGCCACGTCGTGCCGTCGTCGTAGGACAGCTCCAGGGTGACCGCGCCGACCCGGCCGGCGCCGACGGCACCCGGCAGCTGGGCGGCGGTGGCGGACAGGGTGTCGTGCCGTCCGGCCCGCCCGGCCGGGTCGGTGCCGACCTCGTAGTCGATCTGCACCAGCGGCAGCACCGCGTCGGAGCCGTCCGCCGTCGCCTTCGAGGTGAAGTCCCACTCGGTGCGCGTGCTGGAGGAGTACGGGGTGAACGTCACGTCGCGCGTGCCGGTGACGATCAGCCGGTACGGCAGCTTGCCGCCGCCGGGTGCGTCGCCCGAGACGTTCGTGAAGGTTCCCGTGCCCAACTCCGTGGTGCCCTGGTAGAGGGTCTGCCGCTGCTGTGCCGCGCCGTCGATCTGGTTCATGCCGACGTGGTTGCGGCTGCCCCAGGCGGGGGTGTCGATGTACAAGTGGTCACCCGTGCGCGTGGGCAGACTGTAGACGTCGTTCAGGTAGGGCCGTTCGATCGGCTTGAACCACTCCTCGGACTGCGTGCTGCCCGCCCGGTAGGAAGTCTTGGCCCCGGCTTCGAAGACCATGCCGTCCGCATACGCGCTCTGGCTCCAGCTGTTGAAGCCCCCGGTGGAGACCCAGTCGGTGCGCTTCCCCCGCACCGGCTCCGGCATCATCTGGCCGATGGCCCAGTTGTTGTACGTGGGCCAGTCGAACCGGAACTCGCCGCCAGTGCTTCCCGGGGCCGGGCTGTCGAAGGTCTCGTCGACCCGGGCGAGGTTCTTGGAACTGCCCTGCACCACCATGCGGGCGGGGATCTCGTTGTGCCAGGTCTGGTCGAGGTCGTAAACGTACGGGCTCACGGGCGCGGAGCCGACCGTGACCGAAGCGCCTCGGACCTGGGCCTGCCGGACGAGCTTCTCGCCCTCGTCGGTGCTGAGCAGGCCCACGTCGAGCGGGATGGGCGATGAACTGAACGGGGCGTTGTAGGCGCGGAAGCCGCGGCCGTCCACGTTGTTCACGACCAGCATGAGCTTTGCGCCCGCGGCCATCGCGGCGGCCGCCTGGGCCCGGTCGGACACGTCGTCGTTACGGCGTACCACCACGGCCTTGCCGCGCACGTCGAGGCCGACGTAGTCGGTGCTCGCGCCCTGACCGGCGAAGACCAGCGGGAGCTTGACGCTGCCCTCGGGCAGGGGGGTGACGCCGTCCTGGCGCAGCACGTCGGTGAAGTCGGTCGTCCGGGCGGCGACGGACAGTGCGGGCTGCTCCTTGCGCCACCGGGCCGCCAGGTAGAAGTCGCCGTGGGTGACCTTGTGGGTGGTCGGCTGAGCCCACAGGCTGTCGTAGTTGGTCTGGGTCTCCATGTAGTCCCGCCAGATCTGGCCGCCCATCAGGCGGGTGTAGTCCAGTCGCTGGTAGGTCGTGGCGGTCCGCTGAGGGGTCGTCATGTCGATCCGGTCGATCTTGGACGCGTCGAGCGTGACGGTGGTGTCGCGGTCCATTCGGACGTCCGGGTCGCCCAGCAGCGCCATGCCCCACGAGTGGGGACCGTGGACGCCCTGCACCGTCTTGAAGGACAGCACCGAGTACACGTCGTCGGGCAGGTACATCTGCGCCGTACCGGAGTCGTCGATGATGAGGAATTCCGGGGAGTCGTCACCGGACCTGAGCAGTTCGACCACGCCGGACATGGGACGTCCCTGGGCGTCCTTGAACTCCATGGTCAGCTTGTGCTCGACGTCCCCGAGGGAGACGGCGGTGTGCGCCGCGACCTGGCCGGCCGCGGTCTTCGCGACGACCTGGCCGGTGTACCGGCCGCCGGTGGTGACGCCCGAACCGTCGATCGTCACGGTGACACCGGCGCTGCCGTGCGCGGGCACGGCCACCTGGGAGGCGGAGAGCCGGAACACCCCGGCGGGGGCGTGTGCCGCCTCGACGCTCAGCGCGAGGGTCACGGGCGTGTCCGTGGTGTTGGTGTAGGTCACCGGGCGCCGCACGCCGTCGGCGGGATTCTGCGGAACCTGCGCGGCGTACGCGGTCGCCGTGGCGAAGACTCCGGCCTGCGAGGCCGCGGCGACGTCCAGGCGGCCGCTGCCTGCCTGGAAGGCGTCGTACTGCGGGGTCTGCCGGGAACTGCTGGTCAGCAGATCCTTCAGCTGGCTTCCGGTGAGGTCCGGATGAGCGGCGGCCATCAGCGCGGCCGCGCCCGTCACGTGGGGCGTGGCCATGGAGGTGCCGCTCATGGTCTGGTAAGCGCCCCCGCCGTTGCCGTCGAACTGGGAGTTGGCCGCGAGGATGTCGACGCCGGGGGCGGTAATCTCCGGTTTCAGCGCGCCGTCCACGCGGGGACCCTGGCTGGAGAACTCGGCCAGGGAGTCGTCGGAGTCGACGGCACCCACGGTCAGCGCGTCGCTCGCCGCGCCTGGTGCGCCGATGGTGCCGGGTGCCCCCGCGTTGCCGGCGGCGACGACGAACAGCGCGCCGGTCTCGGCGCTGAGCCTGTCGACGGCCTGGCTGAGGGGGTCGCTCCCGTCGGACGCCTGACCGTCACCGAGGCTCATGTTGATGACCTTGGCGTGCTGGTCGACCGCGGCCCATTCCATGCCGGCCAGGACCCAGGAGGTCTGACCGGACCCGGTGTCGTCCAGCACCTTGCCGATGTCGAGGCGGGCGCCGGGGGCGACACCCTTCTCCCTGCCGTCGGAGGCCGCGCCGCTACCGGCGATGATGGACGCGACATGCGTGCCGTGACCGACGTGGTCGTCCGTGTTCTCGTCCGGTACGAAGCTCTGCCGGCCCGCGATGCGGTCCGCGAGGTCGGGGTGTCCCGCGTCGACGCCGGTGTCGAGGACAGCCACGTCCACGCCCTGTCCGGTGTTGCCGTCCGCCCAGACCTGGGGGGCACCGATCTGCGCCGTGCTGTCGGCGAGGTCGGCATGGACTAGGCCGTCCAGCCAGATGTGCGCGATCCTGTCGGCGAAGGCCGGTGCGGCGGACTGCTTGCGGGCTCCGTCGGTCGTCGCCGTCCCGGCCACGGACTTCCAGAAGTCCGCGGCGTGCGAGCGGTCCGCGGTGAGGGCGGCGCCGTTGATGCCGTCGAGGGTACGGACCCGGGTCGCCCCGTCGGGCAGAGCGGCGGCCTCGCGGCGCGTGTCGGCGGAGTGCGTGTACGAGACGATGAGCGGCAGCCGGTCACGGTGCGCGTCGTCGTACCTGTCGGCGATCATGGCCGTGATGTTGAACAGCTGCCGGTCCAGGATGCCCTTGGCCACGAAGGGCAGCACGGACCGGGGGAACACGTAGAGGTCGTCGCCGGACGTCAGGATGTGGGTCTCCACCGGGCGCCCGTCGGCACCGCGGACGCTGACGATCCCTCCGGTCCCGTTGTCGGTGCCGGGACTCCGCCGGGTGGTGACCACGTCACCGGTGATCAGCGTGACGGAGTGGGCGCCGGCGGGCACCCGGTCGGACGTGGATGCAGTGGACGGGGAGCCGACGGCGTCGGAACGGGCTGCTGAGGACGCAACGGCCAGCGCGTCGTAGGGGCCGGCCAGCGCGAGTACCAGAGCGCCGGCGGCAACCGGCACACTCCAGCGTCTGCGGTGGTGTGCTTTCACAAGGTCTCTCCCGGCTCTGCAGTCGGGCAGAGCACGGTCGTCCTCTGCCGTTCAAGTGGCGCCGCCTGACCGGTCGTAGGCACCGAGGGTGCTCCGAGCCCTTCCACAGGTGACGTGAACGTTCAGAGTGAAAGCTTGTGAACGACGAATGTCTAGATCAAACTCGTGTCGCACATCGCCAGTTGGCGATTTGCGTCACGACCGTCCCGACTGCTCGCCGGGCGGTGATCACTGGGAGGGCGGCCGGTGCTGAGCACCCTGGGGATCAGCGAGTTCGACGAACGGGTCTACCGCGCCTATCTGACCAAGTCCGACCGCACGACCGCGGAGATCGCCGAGACCCTTGGCACCACGCCCAGCCGGATCAGGCGCACCGTCTCCCGGTTGGTGGAACTGGGCATGCTGAGAAAGGAAGGACACGGCCAGTACCGGCCGGTCAGCCCGCACACCGCGCTGAGGGCACTGCTGGCCAGACGCCGAGCCGAGACCGAGGCGGCGTTCACCGCGGTGTGGGGCACCGTCGACGACCTGGCGGACGAATACCGCGCCCGTCGGCTGCAGGAAGATCCGACCGGACTGGTGGAAGTGATCACCGGCGAGACGGAGATCACGCTGCGCGTCGCCGAACTGATGCAGTCGGTCCGCACCCATTTCTGGGTTCTCGATCGACCCCCCTATCTGGGCCCCTACAGCACCGAGTTGGAGGAGGCCCTGACGATGGACCTGCTGGGCCGTGGCGTCGACATACGGTCGGTCTACACCCCGGAGGCACTGGCGCTGCCGGCCCGTTTCGAGCTGATCACCCACCTCGCCCGGATCGGCGAGCAGGCCCGCATCCTGCCGGCCCTGCCGTTCAGACTGCGCATCATGGACCGACGCGTCGCGCTGGTCGCGCTGGTCCCGGGCCGCTACGACAGGATCGCCGTCGTCCACCAGTCGGGCCTGCTCGACGCACTCCTCGAGTTGTTCGACTCCTACTGGCAGCGTGCGCAGTCCCTCGTCGCGACCGATCCGGCGACGCCCGACGGGCCGAGCGCGCAGGACCTCCTGCTGCTGAAGATGATGCAGGCGGGATACAAGGACCAGGCAATCGCCCGGCAGTTGGGGACGAGCGCGCGCACCGTGACCCGCCGGATCGCGGCGATCGCGTCCGGGCTCGGCCTCGACACCCGCTTTCAGATGGGAGTCGAGGCCGCCAAGAGGGGCTGGATCTGAGCCCCGGCGTTGGTCACCGTCGGCCGGCGGCACCCGGAGCTGATCAGCGAGGCCGACGAACACGCGCAGCGCCGCCATCTGCGACGGGATCAGCTCCACCAACTCCCGGTCCGGGGCTGCCTCGACGGGCGGGGGCTCGGCCCGGGGCCGGGAGCAGCCGTAGGTGAGGGTGTCGTGGCCGTACGGCGTCAGGCGGGCCGCCCACCGCACGGGCCGGCCCTCCAGAGCCGACAGCTCCGCGCGGTCCTCCGGGCAGGCGAGCTCCACCAGGCCCTGGTTCTCCAGGGCGTTCACCTGCTGCTGGTGCGGCGGAAGGAGCTCCGTGTCCAGTGTCCAGCCGTGCTCAGCCGCCTGACCGCGGGCAAGCACGCGGGCGAGCTCACCACGGACGGACCCGCATGACCTCCATCAGGCTCATGAGGTTGGTGGCGCGCTCGCGTCAGTCTGGCGTTCGCGCTGCTTCTTCTTGATCCAGTCGTGCATCGCTTCGACAAGCGCGTCCGACGGGGTGCGGACTTCGGCCTTGGCTAGCGCCTCGAACTCGTCACGGAGTGGCTTGGGGGGCGGAAGCCCATCACCCGTGTCCGCCCCGTCGCCGGTCGCCCCATCACCACTCCAAGATTGACTCTGTCGGGGATCTTGGAGTTTCTCGGTGCGGCAGCATTGTCAACGGGCATGCTCGGGTAGTTCCGATGACCGATGTCGAGGTGCTCGTTGTCCCTTCGTCCACGTTCCGGTGAGCAGGTCCCGTCTCTGACTGCGCAGGTCGCGCGGGCGAGCAACCCGGGCGGCACGACGGCGATATGGGTGAGAGACCGGCTGGACGGGCTGTGGCATGACGAGGACTTCGCCGACTGGTACCCGCGAGACGGGCGTCCGGGTCTCTCGCCTGCTCAACTGGCCACCGTCTGTGTGCTGCAGTTCCTGCTCGGCCTGTCCGACCGGCAGGCCGCCGAGGCGGTCCGCTGCCGCATCGACTTCAAGTACGCCATGGCCATGGAGCTGGACGACCCCGGCTTCCACCACAGCGTGCTGGCCGACTTCCGAGACCGTCTCGCCGAAGACGACCGCGCCGACCGCCTCCTCGACCTCGCGCTAGCTCGCCTCAAGGAAGCCGGCCTGGTGCACGAGCGCACCACTCAGCGCACCGACTCCACCCACGTCCTGGCCGCGGCGCGCGACCTGACCCGCCTGGAGCTGATCACCGAGGCGGTCCGCGCCGCACTCGAAGAAGTCGCCGGCACCTCCCCTCACCTGCTGGACGAGCTGGTCGACGAGGACTGGGGGCGCCGCTACGGCCGACCGGTCCGCCTGGGCAAGAACCCCACCAAGCCCAAGACCAGGATCCTTGCCACCGGAAACGACGCCGTCCGACTCCTGGAACACCTCTACCGGCACGGAGCAGGAGGCCGCACGTCCGGCCCTCGTCTCCAGGCCCTGCGCCAGATCATGGTGCAGAACTACCACCGTGACGCCGCAGGACACCTGCGCTGGCGCACCGCCGAGAAGGAAGGCGGACCCGGGCTGCCGCCCTCGTCCCGGGCGGTCGTCTCTCCCTACGACACCTCGGCCCGCTACGCACGGCACGGACACATCATCGGCTGGAAGGGGTTCTCCGCTCACCTGACCGAGACCTGCGCTCCCGACGGCCCCAACGTGATCACGGACGTGGCCACCACCGCGGCCACCACCCACGACAGCAAAGTCCTGCCCGGCATCCACACCCGCCTCTCCCGCCGCGGACTCCTGCCCGCCGAGCACCTGGTCGACGCCGGCTACACCTCCCTGCCCCACCTGGAACAAGCCACCCGTGAACACCAGGTCACCGTCTCCGGGCCACTGCGGAGCAACCCCACCCGTCAGCACCGCCGGGACGAGGGCTTCGCCCGGGACGACTTCCACATCGACTACGACCATCGGCAGGTCACCTGCCCCCAGGGCCAGGTCAGCCAGGGCTGGCACGGCCCCTACCCGACCTCCTCACCCACCGCGGCCCCGCTGATCGTGGCCAGGTTCACCAAAAGCCAGTGCCAGCCCTGCCCGGCCCGCACCCAGTGCACCACCTCCCGCGAAAGCACCCGCACCGTGGGCTTTCCCCCACGAGAACTCCGCGACCTGCAACTCCGCGTCCGCACCGAGCAACAGACACCCGAGTGGAAGACCCGCTACGCGGTCCGCTCCGGAGTGGAGGGCACGGTCAACGAGTTCGCCCACGGACACGGCATGCGACGCTGCCGCTACCGAGGACAGGGAAAGGCCCACATCCAGCACGTCCTGACGGCCATCGCCGTCAACATCGAGCGCCTCAGCGGACTGCCACCAACCGAAGAAGCCCCCACGCCCCGCCGACCGACTGCCTTCCAGAACTACCTCGACCAGCGCGAGATACCCCGGCCGAAGTCCTGGCGAACCCTGGGCAGCTGACCTCGGCGGCACCAAGATCCCCGACAGAGTCAAGCTTAGCGCCCGAGTTGGCCCGCTGAGCGTGATGGTTGGCCCGTGGAGCGGGGCAACGAGCAGTCTGGCGGCCATGATTTAGATCACGGGGGGTGGACCTCAACCTTGGTTGAGGGAGCAGGGTTCTGGGCACCGAGGGATGCCACTTGAGGCACCCAGGACCTGCGCTGTCGAGGAGCCTTAGATGTCTGACAACCGCGTCATTGTGGTGACTGGTGCGACAGGGCGGCAGGGTGGCGCCACCGCGCGCGCACTGCTGTCTCGCGGCTGGACGGTGCACGCACTGGTCCGTGACCCGAACAAGCCCGAGGCACTGGCGCTGAAGGAGGCCGGCGCCGTCCTGGTCCGCGGTGACCTGGACGATGTGGCATCGCTGGATGCGGCCCTGCGCGGCGCGTACGGCGTGTTCAGCGTGCAGACCTTTGCTGGACCGGACGGCTTCGCCGGCGAGATCCGGCAGGGTGAGGCCGTCGCGGAGGCGGCCGCTCGCGCGGGTGTCGCGCACTTCGTCTACAGCTCGGTCGATGGCGCCGACCGCCCCGGCCAGGTGCAGCACTTCGCCAGTAAGGGCGAAGTCGAGCGGCACATCACGGCGCTCGGTCTGCCCGCGACGATCCTGCGGCCAACCTTCTTCATCACCAACTTCGAGCACCTGGGCCCCCAGTGGGTGGACGGCGAGCTCACGCTGACGATGGCGCTGGCCCCGGACACGAAGCTCCAGATGATCACCCCGGGAGACATTGGAGGCATCGCCGCCGACGCATTCGACACCCCGGCCGACTACATGGGGCGCACCGTCGAGATCGCCGCAGACGAGCTGACCGGCCCGCAGCTGGCCGAAGCCTTCGCTCGCGCCGCCGCCCGTCCGGTGCGCTTCACCTCCCAGCCGATCGAGCAGGTACGCGCGCACAGCGAGGAGCTGGCCGCCATGTTCGACTGGTTCAACACGGTCGGCTTCAAGGCCGACCTGGCGACGCTGCGTGCACAGCACCCCGGGCTGACGTCCCTGGAAGCGTGGGTGGGCGAGTACTGGTCAGCGCCTGCAGCACCGGCCTTCGTGGCCTGAGACACGCGTAACCGAGGTTGTACAGACTGAGCGCTTCAATTGGCCGATCGGGCCAACTGAAGCGCTCAGTCACAGTTTCACGAGCGACCACCTATGAAACACGCTGAACGTCATCACTATGTCCCTTCCTGACGCCAGGCTGACGGGAGAAGGAGTCCGTTCGGCAAGGCTGTGGAAGACGTGCCCAACGAAACCAGGCCAGCTGGTGCGGAGCCGCTGGCGCCAGCGAAGTCGACTATGCCGCCAGAGAACACCACGCTGTTGAAGTTGACCGTGCCGTCGGAGAACACCACGCCTGAGAAGTCGACCCTGCCGCCAGAGAACACCGCTGCGCTGCAGCGGCCGGAGAGCTCCCTGCCGGAGAAGTCGACCCTGGCGTCGGAGAACACCGCACGGGAGAAGTTGACCGTGGCGCCGGAGAACACCGCGCCGGAGAAATCGACCAGCGTGCCGTCGGAGAACACCGCGTTGCGAAAGTCGACCGTGCCGCCAGAGAAAACCGCGTTGCCGAAGTCGATCAGGTCAACGTCAAGTTGCCTGCCCCGGAAGCGGACCCTGTCGTGGAACACCGCGCTGCGAAAGTTGACCGTGTCGGAGGCAGCCGGTACAAGATCCGCCGGACAGGCCCTTGAGCCGACCACCTCCACCACCCCTGGGAGGACGGAGTGTCGGCCCAATCCTGGCGATCCGCTTCCTGCCGCGGCCCGGATCGCGCAGCGCGTACCCGGTCAACCGGGCTCGACACCGCTCCCTGGCGCCGTGATCTGGATCACAGCAGCTATCCGTCACGGGATCGTGGGGTCGCCCGTCCTGACGGTGCAAGCGCGCGGCCGACGCCATGCCGGGCCGCCGGACCACGAACTCAGGAGTCCGTCATCATGCGTGTTCTCGTTGCCGGAGCGAGCGGCGTCATCGGTAGCCGTCTCGTCCCCCTGCTCACCGCCGTCGGCCACGACGTGGCCGCTCTGTCCCGCGGCCCCCGCCGCACCGCCGCACTCGAAGCGGTCGGCGCGGACATCGTCACCGCCGACGCGCTCGACCGCGACCAACTGCTCGCCGCGGTACGGCAGGCCGCGCCCGACGCGGTCGTCAACCTGCTCACCGCCATCCCCGCCGACGTCAACCCGCGTCACCTCGCCCGGGACTTCGCGCTCACCAACCGGCTGCGTACGGAGGGCACCCGCAACCTGATGGAGGCCGCGCGTGCGGCGGGTGTGCGGCGGATCGTTGCCCAGGGGCTGGCGTACGGCTATCAGCCGGGCGCCGGACTCGCGAACGAGGACGCCCCGCTGTGGCGAGACGCGACCCCCCGCCAGTTCATGCCGGTGCTCGCGGCGTTGGAGTCGCTGGAGGAGCAGACGGTAACGGCGGGTGGCACCGTCCTGCGGTTCGGGCACCTGTACGGCCCCGGATCCGCGTACGCAGGCGACGGGACCTTCACCGCCCAGGTACGGGCGGGCAAGGTTCCGCTGGTCGGTGGCGGCCATGCGGTGTTCTCGTTCACGCACGCCGACGACGCGGCCACCGCGATCGTCGCCGCACTCGACCGCGACACCCGTGGCGTCCTCAACGTCGTCGACGACGACCCGGCCCCGCTGCACACATGGCTGCCGGTGTTCGCCGCCGGGCTCGGCGCACCCGCGCCCAAGAACGCTCCGGCCGCCCTGGCCCGGCTCGCGGTCGGCGGCTGGGGTGTCGCGTTCATGGACCGACTGCGCGGCGCCGACAACGCCCGGGCCCGACTCGCCCTCAACTGGCGTCCCCGGTACGCCTCCTGGCGCGAGGGCCTGACCGCCACCGATGCCGCCGGGGCGGCATGATGCGGCGGAGCATCCGCTGCATGGAACAACGACGAAGGGTCCACCGATGACCACCACACCACCGGCGGCACCAGAACCCGACACCGTCTTCGAGGAGTACCGGCCGCTGCTCCTGGGCCTCGGATACCGGCTTCTGGGCAGCATGTGGGACGCCGAGGACCTGGTGCAGGAGGCGTATCTACGCTGGTCCGCGGCGGACCGCGCCGAGATCCGCGTCCCACGCGCCTTCCTCGTCACCGTCGTCACGCGCCTGGCCCTGGACCAATTGCGGTCGGCACGCGTGACGCGCGAGGCGTACACCGGGCCGTGGCTGCCCGAACCGGTCGCCTCCGACGCGTTCGGGCCGGCGCAGACCGCCGAGCTGCGGGACTCGCTCGCCTACGCGACGCTGCATCTGATGGAGCGTCTGACCCCGCCGGAGCGGGCGGTGTTCGTGCTGCGGGAGGCTTTCGAGCTGCCCTACGACGAGATCGCCGCGATCGTCGGCGTCACGTCGGCAAACTGCCGTCAGCTGTACAGCCGTGCGGCACGTCACCTCGCCGCCGGCCGCGAACGGTTCCACCCCGACGCGGACGCGCACGGTGAGCTGCTGCGGCGCTTCCTCGATGCGGCGCAGCACGGCCATCTGACCGCCCTGACCGACCTGTTGAGCGAGGACGTGGTGGTCTGGAACGACGGGGGCGGCAAGGTCCGCGCCGCGCTGCGGCCGATCGAGGGGCGCGCGAACGCCCTGGCGTTCCTGATGGGCCTTCTCTCCCGCTACAGCCTGGGCGCCACGCGGCTGGTCGGGGTGAACGACGGCTCGCCGGCGGTGTGGACCGAGATCGACGGCGGCCGCCAGCTCGTCGCGTTCGACGTACGCGGGGACGGCCTGATCCACGGGATCTTCGCCGTCCTCAACCCCGACAAGCTCACGCACGTGGCCCCCCGGTCGTGACCGAGGGCGAACACCGCGCCATGTCAGTACTGTCCGCGGCGGCCGTCGGTCCGCTGCCCGCTGGCTCCGTACACGAAGTCGCTGGTCGTGTCGAGGATGAAGTCCATCGGGAAACCGAGGTCGATCGCGCTCGCCTTGTCGAGCCGGGCGACGGCCTCGTCCGGCAGCGCCAGGTCGATCGCGGCGAGGTTGTCGGCCAGTTGGGCCGGGGCGCGAGCGCCGAGGATGGGGTGGATCCACGGCCGGTGTGCCCTGGTCCACGCGAGGGCGACCTGCGAGGAGGACACCCCGAGTTCGTCGGCGACCGCGTCCACGGCCCGCGCGATCGTCAGGTCGCGTTCGGAGACGGCGGCGCGGTCCACCCGTGACGGACCGTCGTTGCCGGGCCGGGTGAACTTGCCGGACAGTACGCCGGCTGCCAGCGGCGACCATGCGGCCACCGACAGGTCCAGGTTCGCGGCCATGGGAAGGAGTTCCCGCTCGATGTCGCGCTTGACCAGGCTGTAGGGGAGCTGCAGCCCGGCGAACGGTGTCCAGCCGCGCAGTTTGGCCATGGTCTGGGCGCGGGAGATCAGCCAGGCGGGAGCGTCCGAGATACCGATGTACAGCACCTTGCCCGCCCGTACGAGGTCGTCGAGGGCCCGCATCGTCTCCTCGATGGGCGTGTTGGGGTCCCAGATGTGCACCCACAGCAGGTCGATGTAATCGGTGCCCAGGCGCCGCAGGCTTCCCTCCACCGAACGGGCCAGGTTCTTGCGGTGGTTGCCGCTCGCGTTGGGGTCGGTGCCGTCCATGGTCAGCGTGTACTTCGTGGCGAGCACGAAGCGGTCGCGTTCGGATCCCAGCAGTTCGCCGACGATGCGTTCGCTGCTGCCCTCCGTGTACCGGTTGGCCGTGTCGATGACGTTCCCGCCGGCCTCCGCGTACGCGGCGAACATCGCCCGGCACTCCTCCTTGCCGGCACCCCATCCCCAGTCCTCGCCGAACGTCATCGTGCCCAGGAACGCTTCGGAGACCCGCAGCCCGGTCCGGCCCAGCAGTCGGTACCGCATCACAGGCTCGCGTCGAAGAAGGAAACGGCGCGGTCGACGGCCGGCAGGACATACGTATCGTCGTCGTACAGGTCGATGTGGTTGCTCACGTCCAGCACGAGAAGCTCCTTCGGGCCGGCCACCTTGGCGAACGCGGCCTCCGCGTCGGCCACCGGGACGGCCTGGTCACCGCGGCCGTGCACGATCAGCAACGGCGCCGTGACCAGCGGCAGGTACGCGTCCACGTCGAGCGTCAGCTCCTGCAGCACCGACAGCGCGGTGCAGCGGTTCTCCCAGCCGGGGCGGGCGCCGCGCTCGGTGCCGTAGTAGGCGAACGGTTCCGGGCCGGGGTTGCCTGCGGGCATGCCCTCCGGGTTGACCGCGGGCCAGTACGCGACCTCTCCGGTGTCCGCCTGCTGCTGCGCGATCTGCGCGAACTGCCCCATCAGAGCGGCGAAGTTGTCCGCCCCCAACCGCTCGCGGATCAGTGTGGGGTTGTTGTACGCCGCCGCGATGAGCGCCACCGCCTTGACCCGGGGGTCGAACGCGGCGAGTTGTGCGGCATAGATCCCGCCCAGGCACACCCCCGCCACCGCGATCCTCTCGGCATCGACCTCGGGCCGCCCCGCCAGGAATCCCACGGCGCTCCGCAGGTCCGCGACCTTGGCCGTGGCATCCTCCTGCTGGCGCGGCGTGCCCTCGCTGTCGCCCCAGCTGCGGTGGTCGAAGGCCAGGGCCACATATCCGCGCTCGGCGAACCGCGCCGCGTAGTACCCGACCACCTGGTCCTTCACTCCGGAGAACGGGCCCGTCAGCACGACCGCGCCGCGCGGCGCGGTGCCCGGCACGGGCAGATGCAGGTCACCCACGAGCCGGTAACCGTCGCTGTCGAATTCGATCTTCTCGATCGGCACGTGCAGTCCCTTCCATCGTGCCGAGGCATCTCCTCGGCCCAGGAAGAAAACTAGGAGCGGCGGTCACCCGCCGTATTGCACGTTCTTGCCCCGCCCGCGTCAGCGCGGGGCCCGGCCCGTCCACGCCATCCCACGGAACGTCGCCTGGTACACGGCCGGGGTGACGCCGTAAGCCCCCGCGAACACCCGCGTCAGGTGCGACTGATCGTGGAAACCCGTCGCGTACGCAGCCTCGGCGATCGCGCTGCCACGCCGCAACAACTCCCGTGCCCGGTCGAGCCGGAGCCGTAGATGCAGCTTGTGCGGCGGCAGTCCGAACCACGCCGTGCAGACGCGCACGAGCCGGTACTTGCTCACGCCCGCCACCACACTCAGTTCGTCGAGCGTCACATTGCGGGTGAGGTGCGCCCGTAGATACTCGCGTACGACCTCGGGGGCCCGCCGCGCCGCCCCCGTCCCCCTGACTTCGCCCGCCACATCGGGCGCGCGCCGGGCCAGTGCCGCGACGAAGTCCAGAACCCCCGTCTCCCGTGTCAGCGCCGAACCGGGTCGTCCTGCTGGCCCGTACAGGGACCCATGCGCGGCCCGGAACCGGTCAGCGAGGCCCCCATCGTCCCGGATCACCGGATCACCGAATCGCACCATGTCGGGCGCCGCGACCTCGGCGATCAACGACGGCGCCACGCACATGATGAGCCAGCGCGCAGGCCCGGAGCCGTCCGGGCCTCCGGAATGAGCGTCATCGGCGTGCAGAACGACCAACTGGCCCGGGGCCGCCCGGAACGTCGTGCCACGCCGCCGCACGGTGAATCCGGAGTCGAGCACAAGGACGACCTTGAGCTCCTCATGCACATTGCCTTGGTAGGACTGGGCATGCCCCTCCACCACGACGACGTCCGAGACGTCGTCCGGCACTCGGGGAGCCGCTTGCTCATCCACTCCGGGCATGCTCGCAACCCTAGGACCCTGAACGCGATCGCGCTGGCCCGCGAGCGGACCCCCACCGTCATGCTGCTCCACCACTCCACCAGCGACCGCAGTTCAAGGACAAGATCGTGAGACAGAATGCCGTGGCCCCTGAATGAGACAACCGAGAAAAGCGCAGTTCGCCACGGGGGGAACGGGACATTCCGAATGCGGGCCTACAGCGCCGATCACCCCGGCCGGTCTCGTCCTTGCCGATGCCCGGCTGGGTGGAGGGGGCCGTAACCGCCTGCCGGACGGCTCGTTGCTCAAGTGAGCCTGGCGACGTGCCCGCCGTACGGCGCCAGGCTTCCCGTTATCCTCCGGCCAAGGGCGCCCTTACGATGATCGCCGTGACCACCCGCCGCACTCTTGGCGCCGGCCCCGAGGCTCCCGCGCAGAACATCCGCGCCGCCCAGGCCGACCTTCTCGACGCACTGCCCGGCGTCCATCTGCCAGACCTCGGCGAGTTGCGAGCCCGCGGAGTCCTCGGAGCCCACCCCACAGCACCACTGAGCCCCCGCCGAACCCTCGGCGCTGGCCGCACAAACGACGCGGTGCCGGATCCCTCCGCTCCGGGCGGGGTAGACGACAGCAGACCGCCTCTCCCCGCCGTGTTCGAGCTGTCACCTTCGACCGTGCGTTCACCGACATCTTCTGGAACCCCTGATTTATGCCTGGGCAGTTCCTTTGGAGCCGTCACGCTCTGGCGGGGCCGGGCTACTTGCTGCGCGAGCGCCGTCCGAAGACCGCTTGGCGCAGCGTCGGATACTGCTGGCGCAGGTCGGTGCGGCAGGAGGGGCAGTGCCGTCCGTCCTCAGGCGGGGCGAACTCGAGGTCGTAGCCGAGCGGGCCGGTGATCGGCCCTTTGCACCGCTGGCACGGCGCGGCCTCGAGGGCGGGCTCGGGTTCCGGTCAGGTTCCTGAGTCCAGCGTTCCCTCTCCACTGCCCACTCCTGTTGCCGTCGCTGCTCTGCTTCCTCACGCCGGCGGCGGCGTTGCTCGTCGCGGGCGTACCAGGCGTCATGGTCGTCGGGGTTGGCGAGGGCGTCGGGGAGGGTTTCCCACTGGCCGTGCCCGCACCGCCACCACACCGCAGTCCGGGGGCCGCTGGTCTGGAGGCGGTCGAGGGTGGTGAAGAGGAGGGGGATGTCGGCGTAGCCGTAGTAGCCGTCCCGTTCTTCGGCGCCGTACCCGCCGCCGGCGCCGTGGTAGCTGCCGGACCAGACGAGCCGGGTGAGCTCCATGACGGTGTTCATGCGGTTCTTCAGGGCCTGCCGGCCGGTCCGGGTACCGGGGTTGAAGACGACCACGACCGGCGGGTGTCCCTCCCGCCCGGTCGACGGGTACTGGGTGCGCCACACCGGACTCTCGCTGCCGAGCGTGTTCTTGGACTTCAGCCGGAAGTAGCGCAGGTACTTCTCGAACTTGGCCGCGAGGGTGTCGGCGGACTCGGTGCAGTTGTCGACCTCCACGAACAACACCGGCAACCCCGCCTCCGGCGCCTCGAGCACCGCGTCCGCGCGGACCCCGGCCCGGTTGCCCCTACTGGTGGTGAGGCTGAGGGGAACCTCGGTCGACCAGGAACCGATCCAGCCCATCCCCTGCGGCTCCGAGCCCCGGGGAGCCGACGCCTGCTCCGTGGCCGTCGGCGTCGGAGCAGGCTGCTGGCGCGGCACGGGCCGGGTCGCCGTGGCAGGGGTGCGGGTGATGGCGATGACCGTCTCGTTGACCGCCATCGCGTGCGGGGCACCCGAACGGGCCGCACCACACACGCCGTCCCGCCCATCTCCCCGACCGGCCGGTCCAGGACCTCCGCTGCCGCGTCCAGCCCGAGCGGCGTCAGGTTCCAGAGCTTGTTGCCGTCCCGGGCGCTGCCCTCCGAGACCGCGAGACCGTGCCGGGCCAGATCCAGGGCCAGCCTCAGTCCGTGTCCACGGCGAGCATCCGTATCGCATTCTTCACCAGTGGCAATGCCGCCTTGAGGCGCTTGTTGTACCCGGACTGCTGCGGCAGGTACGGGAGCATCGCGGCCAAGTGCGTGTGCGCGTACCGCAACCAGCGCGTCTCGGAATGGAAGCCGAGCAGCGCCTGCGCGACCGCGAGGGTGACCAGCTCGGCATCGGCCAGCTGCGGCGGCCTACCCATCCAACGGCTGGCTTCCAGCTCATCATCGACCTTCACGTACAGCACGGTCAGCAGAGTGTCCAGGTCATTCGTCACGCAACGATCTTGGACACCCTCTGTGTGTTCCCGAACGCACCGCGAACCTGATACGGCTGGGGCGGACTCAATGCCTGACCAGCCACAAGACCCGGTCCCACGACAGCAGGTGGTACACGACCAGCACACCGGCGAGCATCACGGCGAGAGTGCGGGATCCCGCCGCGTACAACGCCGCCGCACCGCCGAAGAACACAGCCAGCTCCAGCAGGAACCGCAGCGGACCAGGTGTCGCAATCACCGTCCCCCCGGACCGGGATGCATCGTCTGGGGTGGCGAAGACTCCCCACAGCACGGCCACGATCAGGGGAACGGCAACCACGCAGACATACCGCAGGAAACCAGGCACGACAGCCCATGCCCAGAGCCCGAAGCACACCAGAGCCACCAGCTCCAACACGAACCTCACACCGAGAGACAACGGGTGAAAGCCATACCCGGACGACATACGCGCAGTTCCCTCCGTCGTAGTCCCTCCAGGATCACAGACCGCCGCACGGGAAGTTCAAGAACCACCAGATCAGACATCGGACTTATTCGTCTAGGAGCTGGCTGCATAGGAAGGTCTCCATGAAACCGGGGATTGACAGATTCACCCGCCACTGGCCCTGGACCGACGTGATCACAGGCGCGATCCATCGACTCGACGCCCTCCCAAACCCTGGCTGCCCAGCGGTAACGGCATGTCCCGACGACCTGAACCAGCCCACCGGAGCCGTGGAACCCGGCGCGCACCCGACGCGAAAGCCGGGCCCTCGCCCTGCCCATCACCATCCCAACAAGCCGAAACGGCCCGCCGGAGAAACCGGCGGACCGTCACGAAAGCTCGAGGCTAGGATAGGCGGCAGCCATCCGGGAGGGTGCCAAAATGACTGGCCTTGTCGTGCGCCGGGGCCGCCAACATCGGGTAACTCTTGAAACGGGGCCCCCACCACCCTTCCAGCCCTCCACAGCTGATGGCACCCTCCCGGATGCCCGCCGCTGAGGAATCCGGAACGGCCGCCACCGCGGCGGAAGCCGGGACGATGACGCCGACCGTCACGGCAGCCGAGGCGGCAAGCATTGCGAGGCAAAGGCCCCGACCCTTGGGGCCGGTGCGCTTATTGCGAATCATGGATTTTCTCCTTATTGACACTGAGGGGATTTTTTGATGTGCTTCAGGAATCGGCCCGATGGCCAGCGGATCACTGAGTACCAAGCCAGATCGCCGCGGTTTGGTGAAATGGAGAATCCTTGGGGGGAATTCTTCCTCACCGTGCTGCCTCATTTGCATTTCCAGTGAGGCTGCACTTCAAGTAAGCCTGACCGGCGCAGTATGGTCATGTTCCGAGGATTCGGGACTTGACGGAAGCGAAAGGCATAAGGTATAGGCCCTGCGGAAGCCGCCAGTCAGCCTCTGACCGTTCCGAAGCCCGGCTTATAGCCGCCCCTGGGCGGCCGGACCGCGACAGTCGCATACCGGTGACCGAGTACGTCGACCGCCGGGCTCGGGACAGTCCGCCGACTCCACGCAACTCGGGACAGGCCCGGGACTCCACAAATCTCAGTACAGCTCATGGATGCCGGGCAGGGACCGGGAGTCGGCGGCGGTGGCCGGGGCAGTCGCCACATCCGTGATCACGTTGACACTGTCGGCGGTGCAGGTTTCGGTGACACGGGCCAGAAACCCTCTCCACCTGGCGGTCTGCCCCCTCGGCGTTCCTACCAGGCCTGGACGGCAAAGCCAGCGGCCACGCCACCCAGCCAGACTGCCCAATGTCCGCACGAATGCGGTTGGACCGGCTAGTTCACGCGGAGATGTCGGGCCCCTTCGCTGGGCGGAGGAGGCCTTCGGCGTGTGCTGACGACCAGGAGGTCGGGTGAGCGGTGGTGTGCCGCACCCGGGTCCAGCGGTCGACGTACTCGATCACCGCTACGCGACTATCACGGCCCGGCCGCCAGGGGGGCCAAGCCGGGCCCCCGAACGGCCAGAGGCTGCCTGACGGCTTCCGCGGAGCTCCTACCCGACGCCTCCGGCTCCGTCAAGTCCCGAATCCTCGGAACATGACCATACTGTGCCGCTCAGGCTTACTTGAAGTGCAGTCTCACCGGAAATGCAAATGAGGCAGCACGGCGAGGAAGAATTCCCCAAGGATTCCCCATTTCACCAAACCGCGGTTATCCGGCTTGGCGCTCAGCGGTCGCAACCGATCTACCGACCATCACGCCGAATTCCTGCGGAACATCAAAGAATCCCTCAGTATCAATAAGGAGAAAACTCATGATTCGCAATATGCACACCCCCGATGACACCCGCCACAAGCGACGGGGCCTTCGCCTTGCGAAGGTTGCCGCCTTGGCCGTGGTGGCCGGGGGCATCGTCGTTCCGGCTTCCGCTGCGGTGGCCGCCCCCATGCCCGACTCATCGGCCGTGAACCTGTTCGACAGCCACAGCATGCACGCGCCCAACCTGCCTTCGGACAACAGCGAATGCGTACAGGACGGGCTCCTCAAAAATGGTTTGATGGGTTGGACCTGTAACCCGGGGGACGACACCGCCACGGTGGTGGATCCGAACGGACTGAATCCAAACACGGGTACAGGACTGGATACGGAAGGATGAGCTTCAGCGCGGGGCGACGGATTGCCTGGCCCCCGCGCCCCATCCGAAGTAACGAAGCAACACCGGTTTTTCCAGAACACCTGGCCGACGCACTCCGACGGACCGTCGGTTGCGCATAGGCCCGCACAGGCTTTTCGTGTTTGCCGTACCGTGCTCCTCCTGCCGATTACGGGTGGTGTGCGGTGGGAGTAGAGCTGGAGCAGCGGGCGAACGAGGTGTGCGGCACGAGACCGCCGACTCTCATGCTCTCGGTAGTAAGCGGAGTAGCCGTGTGTCTAGCCGTGAACAACAGGCAAACCCTGCACTCTCAGGCACTCCGGATGCCATCCTGAAGACGAAAGAAGCAGGTAGGAGCCACGGGCTACAGATCCAGTTGCCCTCCTAAAGCGGGTGTCGCAGGTTCGAATCCTGCCGGGGCACCAGCGCAAAGGCCCCGGACTGATCATGGTCCGGGGCCTTTGATGGCAGTCGCCTCTCAGGCAGCAGGCAGACGACGCTTGAGTAGGCGGTCCATGTGGCTGATCGCCTCCCGCTGCGTGTCGTGCACGACGTGCGTGTAGACGTCCATCGTGATGCTGATCTGGCTGTGTCCAAGGATCTCCATGATGACCCGCGGAGCGCCGCAGGCCGCAGTCAGCAGCGTCGCGCAGCCGTGCCGCGCATCGTGCAGCCGAACCACCCGCAGCACGGCGTCGGCAGCGACCCGCGTGAAGGACCGGTAGTCGTTCCGCGGCTCCACCGGTCGGCCGTTCCTCGTCGCGAAGACGTGGCCGTTCTCAGACCAGGCGACACCGGTGCGCGCGAACGCCTCCCGCTGCCGGAGCCGGTGCCACCGGAGCGGCGCGAGGCACAGGGCGGGCATCGGGACCACGCGACTGCGACGGCTCTTGGGATCGTCGTCGTAGAGCATGCCCCTGCGCCGCTGGGTCTGCTGACGGACGTGCAGTACCCGGTTGTCCAGGTCCAGGTCCGACCCCTGGTGGTGGCAGACGGCCACCCCATGGTGGTCCGATGCCGCGATGCTGATGCTGATCGCGACCGCTTGCCATCTCACCGTCATGGCTGCTCAGGCGGCATGAAACGGAGGTCATGCGCCCTCGACCACTGCGCCGGCCTCGCCTTGACCCTGGAGGCATTCAGGTCCAGCGTGGAGATGGAGGGCCTTCACGTCGGGACGCCGGGGGAAGTTCACGAGCGGAGTCGCCAATGACCACCGCATCCACCCACCGCCGCCACAGTCGCTGCCATCCGGTGGTTCGTGCATGCGTCACCGTATCGCTGTTCGTCTGGGCAAGCGCCTGCGGAGGCGCGGCGCCGACAGCGAACCTCGCTAATGATCCGCAGCCTGCGCCCACGTCACAGGATCATGAGGTCTCTCCCGGCTCGCTGGATCCCAGCGGCCGCGCAGCACCCTTGCGACAGGGATTGCCCGGCGACGAGACTCCGCCGCCGACCCCCCATTCGCACGGCGGGCATGCCACCATGCAGCCCGATACCATCCCGCCGGAGGATTACGCTGTCGACGGCATCGCTCGTGTCGAGGTCGCGGCCAACGTGGATGTCGCCGTTCACTGGGTCGCGATGAACCAGTACCACTTCCCATCGATCGTCGACACGACGGCCGGCGGCACGGGCGCCTTCATCAACCCGAGCGGCACCCTGGTCACCTCCCCCGAAGCCGTCCGACTGGACCGTGAACGCATCACCGTCTACGCGGTCAACCAGGCATGGCACCAGGCCCTGGGGGTCCCACTGCCCGCGGACCCCTACGAGCACATGCACGTGCCCGGCAGACCCAAGCTCGAAGCGGCCGTCAACGCCTGTTACCGGCTGGACAAGCCAGGGAAGCACTGTGCCGTCACCATCACACCCGAGATCAAAGTCCACCCCTACACCGCGGCCGACAAGCCGCCGACACTGACGGCGGCCCTTCTGTCGACCTCGGGCTCGGTGGCGGTCCTCTCTGCCGCCATCCCCGGCAAGACGGCCACCGTCGCGCTCGGACCGGCCCCCCAGGCCGGCAAACCCTGGACGGCGATCAGCTGGCCGACCACACCCACCGCGAGAGCCAAACCGGCCACCGTGCAAGGACGGTACGCCGCGAACAGATCGGTATCGGCCCAGGATATCGCCACACTGCGCACGCGCCTGGGAACCGGGATGTCCGGAGCGGTTCTCGTGAACGCTCGCGGTGCGGTGACCGGCATGCTGAGCCCCACCGGCCACTCGGTGGATGTGGTGCCCCCCGACCGGATCACCGAGGCGCTGGACAAAGGCGGCGTACAGTCCGCACGCGGCCCTGGCGACTCCAGCATGGCCAACGGACTGAGGCTGTACGCCAAGCACGAGTACCGCCACGCCGCGACGTGGCTCCACAGCGCTGCGGACGACACGGGACAAGGCGCAGTGGCCGTCCGCTATCACGAGGCCGCGCATGCCAACTCCGGCACGCCCGCCGACAAGAGCGACGAAGTCGACGCGCACACCGGCCACAACCCCGCCGCCTCCGGCACCAACTGGACCGTGATCGGGCCGATCATCGGACTTATCATCCTGGCGGTCGGCGCGCTGGTGTTCGCCCTGAGGCACCGTCGACTGCGTCTGGCCGAGGAGACGGCTGCGGCTGGTCCGTCGCTCGCCGACGCCAGGGCCACGTTGGTTTCCACATTGTTCCGGGGATTCAGAGCGGCAAAAAACGAGCCGGCCACGGCTCCAATCGGCTCCCCACCCTCCGCCGGGGAGGATCGCGAGCGTTCGGCGCCCGACCAACCGGAGCCGTACCAGGAAGAGGACGCCGCAACGCCGTCGAAGACCCAGGGCACCTACTGCGCACGGTGCGGCGCCTTCCTCTCGCCCGGCGACCGTTTCTGTTTCGCCTGCGGCGCCGCCTCCCCCAGACGCTGAGGACCCGATCGCGATGCCCACCCAACCGCGTATCACGCTGGAACCCGGCGAGGAACTGGCCGGCTACCGCATCGAGTCCTACATCGCCCGCGGCGGCATGGCCGTCGTGTACCTGGCCAGGGACATCTCCCTGGGACGGCCGGTCGCCCTGAAACTCCTCGCCCCCGAACTCAGCTCCAATGCGAACTTTCGTGCCCGCTTCATACGGGAATCGGAGCTGGCCGCTTCGGTCGACCATCCCAACATCCTGCCGATCTACCAGGCAGGCGAGGTGGACAACGTGCTCTACATCGCCATGCGGTACGTCGACGGTGAGGACCTGGCCGCACTTCTCGACAGCCGCGCCCACGCGCCGGAAGGACACGGCCAGCTGACGGTGGCCGAGGCCATGTCCCTGTTCACCCAGGTCGCCGGTGCGCTGGACGCCGCCCACGACGTAGGGCTGGTGCACAGGGACGTCAAACCCGGCAACATCCTTCTCTCCGACGCCACCCTGCCGCTCTCGCAGCGCCACGTCTACCTCACCGACTTCGGACTGACCAAGCGCTCGGCCAGCCTGAACGGCCTGACCACCACCGGCCACTTCCTCGGCACACTCGCCTACGTCGCCCCGGAACAAATAGCCGGCCGCCCTCTCGACGGGCGAACGGACATCTACTCGCTGGGCTGCGGCATGTTCCAGGCGCTCACCGGCCAGGTGCCCTTCCCCTGCGACGACGACGCCGCCGTCCTGTGGGCCCACATGTCCGAGCCCAGACCGAACGTGTCCGACTACCGCAACGACCTTCCACCGGCCGTCGATGCGGTGCTCAAGCGTGCCATGGCACGCGCGCCGGAAGACCGGCAGCAATCCTGCCGGGCAGTCATCGAGGAGCTACGACGGACGTTCCGCGCCGCACCAGTACCAGTACCAGTACCAGTACCGGAAGCGGAAGCGGCGCAAGGCCGACCGGTCAGCGCCACATCGCATACCCCCGCACCGCCCAACTCCCCACCCCTACGCCGCCACGCTCCGAAACGGCCGGGGCCGGCCCCGAAGGCTGCGGTACGGCAACGGCGGCCCCGGGGACCAGCCCCACCGCACGCCCCCCGCACCCGAACCAGACGCCGGATACTCGGGCTGCTGGCCGCCCTGGCCGTCGTTGTGGCCGGTGTGCTCACCGCGGTGTTCACCTCACGGCCCGACAACTCCTGGGTGGACACGGGGACGCAGGCGGCTCCCTTCCGGCTCGAGCACCCACCGAACTGGCAGTTCCACCCGGCCACCGACGCGGTGATGTACGCCGACACGTCCAGCCATCTCATTGGCCTCTTCACCGACGGTGACACGGAGGCATGGCAGCGCGCCGGGAAGATCGTGGACGCCGATCCGGCCAACCTCACCGGCATCATGCTCCGCCATACCGGGGAAACGCAGAAGCTCAACACCTCCGCCGAGGCAGCCGACGTGATCCGCGCCAGCCCCGCTTTCCGTCACGACGCCCTCGGTAAGCCGGTGCCTGCGCGCGTGGACGGCGTCAAGGGCTGGCGCCTGAACGGAACACTCACCAATCCGAACAGCGGCGGCACACCCGACAAGATCGCCTACAGCTACTACGTCCTCAACATCCCCAACGGCACAGCACATCTCGTCTTCTTCGCACTGCCCGACCGAATGGCCGATCAAGACCACACCTTCGCCCGGGTACGCGACACCATCCAGCTGCCCAAGGACTGACCCAGGCCCTTACGTATGCCTTCCGGCAATGCGGCGTGCGGAACCGGCACATCCCATCCCAGCCAGGGCAGTGCCTGTGGCATGACACCCAGGTCCGGCATCGGCGCGCTCGATCACCGCCACTGATGCCCCTCCCTCAAGACGGCCCCTGGGCGGCCGCGCCGGGGTCCCGAAACGGCAGGGGTTTCCCGGCCGCGTCTCCACGTGCTTTTACCCGATGTACCCGGATCTGTCGAGTACCGAGTTTTCGGAACATGACCACACTGTGCCGGTCATGCCTACTTGGAGTGCAGTCTCACCAACAAGCAAATGAGACAGCACGGCGAGACGGAACTCCTGCAAGGACGCTCCCTCTCACTAATCCGCGGGTCATCCCGGCACCTGAGCCACAGTTCTAACTGATGCACGGGCCAATACGCCGAATGCTCGCGACACATCAAAGAAACCTTCAGTATCAATAAGGAGAAAATTCATGATTCGTAATAAGCGCACCCGCGACGGCACCCGCCCCAAGCGACGGAGCCTTCGCCTTGCGACGGTTGCCGCCTCGGCTGCTGTGGTGGCCGGGGGCGTCATCGTTCCGGCTTCTGCCGCGGTGGCGGCCCCGATGCCCGCCTCGCCGGTCGTGAGCCATGTCGACAGCCACGGCAAGCACAGCTATCCCGACACCTTCCCGGAAATACGTCGCAGGTAATACCCAAGACGGACACGGCGCGAGCAGCGACGCCAGCTAGGAGGTGACTGTCGCGGACAGTATCGAGTGAAGTCTTCTCGGCAACGTGACGGTTGCGGTGTGTGATGATGCCGGACGGCGGGATGGTGACTCGGCGTCAGACATGAGTGAAGCCCCTGGTAGGAACGAGTCTGCGAAGATCACGTTCCGTACAACCAGAGGCTCCACGTGGCGTCCAGTATCACCTACACCGCCGTGCTCGATGTCCGCAGGGCGACCGCCGAGCATCTCGCGAAGCTGCTGCGCGGGCACCGCGAGCAGCTCGGGACCCGCAAGGGCACTCGCGCGCTGGGCGTCTTCAAACAGGCGGTGTTCGTGCTGCGCTGGTTCGTCGACGGTACCCGGCTGGCCCAACTCGCCCGGGACAACGGCATCTCGGTACCGACCGCCTACCGCTACCTGCACGAAGGGCTGACGGTGCTCGCCAACCACGCTCCCGATCTGTCCACCGCGCTGGAGAGGGCGGCGGCGGCCGGGTACACCCACCTCAACCTGGACGGCACGGTCATCCGCACCGACCGTGTGGCCGCCGCCGGCCCCAACGGCGCGGACCTGTGGTGGTCGGGGAAGCACAAGCACCACGGAGGAAACGTGCAGGTCATCGCCACCCCGGACGGCTGGCCCCTCTGGGTCTCCCCGGTCCGCCCGGGCCGCGAGCACGACACCACCTGCGCACGGGCCCACGGGCTGGTCGACGCCCTGAACCGGCTCGCCGCCATCCTGGGCGTCCCTACCCTGACCGACCTCGGCTACGAGAACGCCGGGCCCGGCTTCCGCCACCCGGTCAAGAAGCCCAAGGGCGGTGAACTCGCCGACCCCGACCTGGCGTTCAACGCCGTGATCCGAGGCGTCCACGCTGTCGCCGAACGTGCCAACGCCCTGCTGAAGGTCACTTTCAAGGCCCTGCGCAGGGTCAGCCTCGACCCCTCGGCCATCACCCGCATCGCCCGAGCCGCCCTCGTCCTGCTCCAGCTCGAGCACGGCCGCACCGCCTGAACGAAGATCACAAAACGTCACGAGACGTTACCGAGAAGAGTTCAGTGACTTCGGAGTCTGGCTGGGTGCCAAGGCCTGTGGCCACAACGCCCGGCCAGGCTGCCGCGGGCAGCTGGTTTCACGCAGACGGCCGGCCGTGACGGGGCACGGTCAGCCGACCTTGATTTCTTCGTACACCGGAACGCCGAACTGGTTCAGCGCCACATTGGAGAGCTTCTGCGAATAGCCGGCCGTGCCGTGCCCGTACCAGAGGGGAATGCTGGCCATGTCATCCCGGACCACCTCCTCGGCCTGCTGGAAGATACCCACAGCCTTTGCTCTGTCGGTCTCGGTGTTGGCCCTGCCTACCAGGTTGTCGAATTCCTTGTTCGACCATTTTCCGTCGTTCGATGACGCGCCGGTGTAGTAGAGCGGCTGCAGGAAGTTCTGGATCAGCGGATAGTCCATCTGCCAGCCGCCGCGGAAAGGCCCTGTCATCTTGTACTGGGTGATCTGGTTGCGGAAGTCGGCGAACGTGCCGATCGGGTTTCCGACACAGGCTCTGTCGTTGCCGAGCGCGTTGTTGATGGAGTTGCAGGCCGCGTCCACCCACTCCTTGATAGAGGCGTCCGCGTTGTACGAGATCTTCACCTGACCGCCGGGGAGGCCGCCGCCCTCCTGGACCAGCTTCTTCGCCTCCTCCGGGTGGTACTCGCAGGCTTCACCGCACAGGCCCGCCTTGAAGCCACCGCCCTCACCGAGGACCGGCGAGGTCCAGTCACTCGCAGGGGTACGACTCTTCTGGAAGATCGTGTCGATGATCTGGTTCCGGTCGATGGCCATGGACAGGCCCTTGCGGACCTTCTCCGTCCCCGGCTTGGACCACGCCTTGTCATAGAACGGGAAGGCCAGGGTCTCGATGCCGCCAGCCGGGATGTTGATGAACCGACCATCGAGGTCGGCCTGCACATTTCTGAGCTGTGACAACGGCACCCCGGTGACGAGGCCGAGATTTCCCGCCAACAGATCGGTGTAGGCGGTGATGCTGTCGGTGTAGACCTTCAGGTCAACTCCGCCGTTCTGCGCCTTGTCGTCTCCCGAATAGCCGTCCCATCTGCGCAGGGACATCCCCGAGGCGCGGGTGTACGACTCGACGGCGTACGGGCCGTTGCCGATCGGCTTCTTCAGCCAGGTGTCGTGGTCGTCGAAGAACGCACGGGGAAGCGGGGCGAAGGTCGCATAGCCGAGGGTCTCGGGGAAAGTCGAGAACTTCTGGTTGAGCCGGACGGTGAAGGTGTGGCCGTCAACGATCACGAGGCCCGACAGCGTATCGGCGGTCTGGCTGCCGGATGCCGGATGGACCTTGTCGTATCCGTCGATGTAGCCGAAGAAATAGGCGTTCCGCTGGTTGTTCTTCAGGCTTGCGCCGTAGTTCCAGGCGTCCACGAAGGATTTCGCGGTGACCTTCTCGCCGTTGCTGAAGGTCCAGCCGTTCTTGATGGTGATCGTGAAGTTCTGCGAGTCGGAGGTCTCGATCTTCTCGGCGAGCATGTTCTCGGCCTTGCCGGTCTTCGCGTCGTACCGCTTCAGGTTGCGGAAGATCATGTCCAGGACCGTGGTACCCAGCGACTCGTTTGTGTTCGCCGGCTCGAGCGGCTTCTGCGGGTCGCCCCAGGAAGCGCTGAGGATTCCGGAGCCGTGGCTGCCGCTGGTGCCGCCGTCGCTCCCGCCTCCGCAGGCTGTCGCCGCGAGAGCGACCGCCACCGCGTTCACGACCCATCGGGCGTACGTGGTTCCCCTCATGGACTTCCTCCTCGGAGTGCTCGGCCCCATGCCCGGTCCCCTGCTCGGCACCCCGCCCGGTCCCACTGCTCTGTCTCAGCCCTGGGTTACGTACGGACCAATATCGCCCCATACGCCATGAATCACACACTCACCCCGCCCATGACGGCCGAGGGTCATCCGGATACATGCATTGCTGGAGTTTCAACGAAGCCAGCACGACTGACGGCACCGCAAGCACGAGAATCCGGGGAGTCCGAAACATGCCGCGGCCGATCGGACGCTTACAGGCTCCGCGCTCTGGTTGTTCAGGCCAATCATCAGCTGTACCTTCTCCTCCCCAACGACAGCCTGCACACGCAGCAGGGGCGCAGGGCTCCGGCGCAGTCTTGTGGCGTCAAGTTCGTGACGATCTGCCAGCTCAGCGGCGGGGCAGTGCAACAGGCACGGCTTCCAAGAGCAGCGAGGCCGACCGGGCTGCCCAGGACGGGGAAGACGGTACGGACGCGAGCGGCGACGTTCGGCAGCAGCAGCGGTAGGCGTAGAGCGTGAAGGCACGTGAGTGACATCGTCCAAGCCGTCGCCGGACTGCTCTCACAACGTCCGGCTCCCGTCCCCGTGTTGAAGTGATCTCCAGGGTTCCAGGCCCCATGACTGCCTGCACCCGGTTTCGGATCCCACCACTCCGTCAGCTATGCATGGCGGCTCGGGCAGGTCATTCCCGGTGGGCCTCTATGACGCCGGGCAGGGGCAGATGACGGCGGTGCGGGGCGCGGGCTGTGGGCCGGGATCGACGACTCCCCCTCGTACGGCACTGGGCGGGAGATCTCCGAGAAGCTGATGGACCGGGGCGTGTTGGTGAAGGACACCCACGGGTCGACGATCCGGATCGCGCCGCCGCTGGTGATCAGCAAGGAGGACCTGGACTGGGGGCTGGACCAACTGCGGGCCGTACCCGGCGTCCGGTAGTCCGGGCGCCGGGTCAGTGCCTGGTCTTGGCCTTGCTCCTGCTCTTCTTGGACTTCTTGCTGCTGTGCGAAGTGCCGGACGTCTTGACGGGCTTGGTGAAGGAGCCGCCGCTGACCCAGTGCTTCTTCTCCGTGCCGCCGTAGTACCAGGCGCCGTCGACGGCGGCCTTCACGGACGAGCAGTTCTTGTTCTCGACGACCTTGTAGCCCTTGCCGGTGCTGTAGCTGCCGCGGTCGACGCAGCGTTTGGACGATCCCGAGGAGGAGCAGCCCGTGAGGGCCGCGGCGAGCAACGCCATGCCGCTGAGGACAACCGTGCCCGTACGCAGCCGCCGACGTATGTCCGCCATGTTCGTCCACTCCCCTTGTCGTTGTGTGCCGTGTGTCCTGACGCCCGGCCGCCGCTGTCCGGTTCCGGGGCTCCCACTACAGTTCGCTTTGCGCTCCTTGGAATGGTGTGCGCCCTGCCGCCGCCCGCGCAACGGCAGAGACGGCACTGTCACGTTGTTGGGTGTGTGGAGATCTGGCGGCGTGTCAAACGAGGGTGTACGACTGAGTGCCGGTCTAGATCCAAATACCTCGGCATCAAACGCCATCGCAGCGACCCCGCACAGCGAGCCGGGTACCGTATGCCCGAACAGCACACCGCCGGACCACACGCGGGTGTGGTCGGGACCGACGGAGAGGGCTGGTAGGAAAGCTATGGAAGAGCCGCGTCGCCTCGGCGGCCGGTACGAGCTGGGCCATGTGCTCGGCCGTGGCGGCATGGCCGAGGTCTACCTGGCGCACGACACCAGGCTCGGCCGCTCCGTGGCGGTGAAGACGCTGCGCGCGGACCTCGCACGCGATCCGTCCTTCCAGGCCCGGTTTCGCCGGGAGGCCCAGTCGGCCGCCTCGCTCAACCATCCCACGATCGTCGCGGTGCACGACACGGGCGAGGACCACATCGACGGGGTCTCGATCCCGTACATCGTGATGGAGTACGTCGACGGGTCGACGTTCCGCACGCTTCTTCACAGCGGCCGCAAGCTGCTGCCGGAGCGGTCTATGGAGATGACCATCGGCATCCTCCAGGGCCTGGAGTACTCCCACCGCGCCGGCATCGTCCACCGCGACATCAAGCCCGCGAACGTCATGCTGACGCGCAACGGCCAGGTCAAGGTCATGGACTTCGGCATCGCCCGCGCCATGGGCGACTCCGGCATGACGATGACGCAGACGGCCGCAGTCATCGGCACCGCCCAGTACCTCTCCCCGGAGCAGGCGAAGGGCGAGCAGGTCGACGCGCGCTCGGACCTCTACTCGACCGGCTGCCTCCTCTACGAGCTGCTGACAGTCCGCCCGCCCTTCGTGGGCGACTCCCCGGTCGCGGTGGCCTACCAGCACGTCCGCGAGGAGCCGCAGCCGCCGAGCGTCTTCAACCCCGAGATCACGCCCGAGATGGACGCGATCGTGATGCGGGCGCTGGTCAAGGACCCGAACTACCGCTACCAGTCCGCCGACGAGATGCGTTCCGACATCGAGGCCTGCCTCGACGGCCAGCCGGTCGCCGCCGCAGCGGCCATGGGCTCCGTCGGCTACGGCGGCTACCCCGACGATCAGCCGACGACGGCTCTGCGCACGGACTCCAGCGCCGGCCCGACCACGATGCTGCCGCCGATGAACCGCTACAACGAGCGCCCGGACCGTCGCCGGCAGAAGAAGAACAACACGTCGACGATCCTGCTGGTCGTGGCCGGTGTGCTGCTGCTGGTCAGCGCGATCCTCATCGGCAAGTGGTTGGGCAAGCAGTTTTAGAAGCCGTTGTCTTTCCGAGCTTGAGGACTGCATTTCCGCTGGTCAGGCATAGAGGCGGCGGTTCCGTTGCAGTGGTGACCTGTTGTGTCGTCGCTCCAGTGGAGGTCAGGAATGCCGTCGGTCGTGGGACTGCTGGAACAGCGCGAGTGCGCCGCTCGCCGTCGTGTGGACGAACTGCGGGAGGAGGCCGACCGGATCCAGGCCGAGTTGTCCGTGGCCGAGCACGATTGGAACGAGTGGGTCATCGCTCGCTTGCGTGTCCGCGAGGTACTGGTCCCAGGCGAAGGTGACGTCGCCGGTCCTGATGTCGCTGTGGACCTGCCGAATGGCGGTGAACAGCCGTTGCCCGCCGGGGCTTTGGAACCGGCGAAGTCGAAGTCGATGGTGCCGATGTGGCGTGCGGGGCTGACCTGGTCGGCGCTGTCGGTGGACTACCAACGCATCCTGCGAGTCCTTGCCGACCGCGACCGACTTGGTCAAGGTCCGCTTTCCTGCCAGGAGATGGCCGTCTGCTTCGGCCTGGAGGTCGTGCCGGCAAAGGTGGAAGCGTTGCGGTCGAAGGCGAAGCGGATGGTGGCCCGGGGGTGGCTGGTCGAGCCGGTGCCGGGTCGGTTCACGCTCTCGCAGGCCGTGGCCGGACAAGGCGAGGGACTGTGAACGGCGGCCTCAGACCCGCAGGGTTTCTCCCTGGGGGTCGTAGCAGACGAGCCTGTGCTCGCGTGCCAGGGCAGCCGCATACTCGGAGACTTCCTCCGCTCTGCTGTAGGACATGAGCAGATAGACGATCGGGCCCGATGCCTCGCCCATGACGGGCGGTGACGCCCAGGGGCTGCCGACGACATCGTCTGGATACCGCTCGACGAGTGCCTCGACATAGGTCTCGATGCGCGGCGAGAGCTCGGCGATCACGTCTTCAGAATCGAGGTAGCGCTCGTAAAGCGCGTCGAAGACAGCGCCGGCTTCGTCGCCGCGCGGCAACTCTCCATCCCACACGGCCAGGTCGTAGCTCATGTGCGAATGATCTCAGGTGCCCGCCTGGCCTGTGCCAAAAGCCCCGGCGCCGGACCGGTTCACACCCGCGAGGGGCATGGCCGGGCAAGGCGGCGGGTCATGAGCAGGGTCATCGACCAGTAGATCATCGCTTCGGCGCTGGCGGTGCGAACTCGGCGTCAGGCGGGTTTTACTGCTACGGGGGCAATCCGTGAACCGGTTGGCCACGCGTGGACAAAGGGCTTCAGGCGGCGCTGAAGCGGAATGACTGGTCGTCGGCTCCGGTGCATTGCGCCTGGATGGCTTCGGCGCCGTCCGAGCGGGGAGGCAGGATGCCGATGCACATGCCGCTGTCCATGGGGCGAAGGCGGTAACCGCTGCCGGAAGGCTCAAGGCGGTATCGCAGAGCGAGGGCGTCAGTGCAGTCGCCCGGGGACAGCAGCTGGGAGCCCTCGGCGGTCAGGGATTCATCGACGCCCAGGCAGCCCTTGCCCTTTGCTGGGTCCGGGTGGTGCCACTGGATGCGGTAGACCTGATTGCCGATGGATTCCAGGTAGACCCGTGGCAGCGGGGCCTCGGCGCAGGGACGCTGCACGGCGATCTCGCGATCGGTACGGCCGTTGCGCTCGCGGCCTTCGGTGATGCACAGGCTCGATGAACTCGCCGGGTGCATCCTCACCCAACCGGCCTTGGGCATACCAGCAGGGGCGGGGGCCTTGGCCGGGGTCGGGCTGGCTTGGGACGTGGACTGCGGGTTTGGAGGCACGGCGGTCTCTTCGGTACCGGATTCGGAGGCCTTCCCCGATGAACTCACGGATGGTGAGGGCGAAGGAGCGGATGGCGTGGGTGTCGGCCTGGTGTCGATAGGGCCGGCGGTCGTGCGGGGGCCGTCGCCGGGCTGCGTGGTGTCGGATGTGTTCCCACTGGGCCACAGCACGAACAGGAGCACTCCCGCGCCGGCGAAGGCACCGGTGAGCGCGATCGGCAGATGGCGCCTGCGGGACCTACGGTCGCCCGGCGCCGTCGGCGCCGGAGACGGCGCTGCACCTCCCGGGGCCTCGCCCGCGCTTCCCTCGGCGCCAGCGCCAGTGGAGCGGCTGGTGCTCGTCTCCGTCGCGGGGACGGTGCCGGGCCCCGGGGCCGGCAAGGCTTCTGCGCCTTCACCGGCCCCGTCCGGCGCGGCGGGCACCAGGCTCATCGCCAGTTGGCGGCGGGCGTCCAGCCAGGTGTTGACGGTGGCGGCGTCGCCGCCGCAGGCCCGGACAAAGGCGATCAGAACCTCTTCCCGGGGAAGGTCTTGGCGTGCCAGCACTCCGGAGATCGTGGCACGCGGCAATGCGTCACCCGTGTCGTTCGCCTTGCGTTCCAACTGCCGGTAGCTGAGGTCGGCCCAGCTGCGTAACTGCCGCATCGTGGCGACGAATTCCGCCGGTGTACGCGCAGCCTTCGGATCGGGCCCCGTCCCCATATATCCCCCTGGTCGCTCACCTGTCTCAAAAAGACTAGTGCGAAAGCGAGTTGCCAGAGAGAGTTCACGAACGAAAGGGGAGCTGGGGCAGAGATGGAACGAGCGCCGTCCATGAGGGAAACTCCCGCTTCCGTCAGGGTGTGATGTGACGGTAGCTGACGACATCGGACGGATCGTCGAGCCGTGCGACGGTGACCGTACGACCGGGGCGCGGGGCATGGATGACCTTGCCGTCCCCGACATAGAGCTGGACGTGCCCGCCGCCGTAAGTGATTACCAGGTCGCCGGGGACGAGCCTCGCGCGGGTCGTGGCCTCGCCCGCCCGGACCTGGCCCCAAGTCGTGCGGGGAAGCGTCACCCCGGCCGTCTTCCAAGCCCGCATCACCAGGCCTGAGCAGTCGTAGCCGCGTGGGCCCGTCCCGCCCCAGATATAGGGCTTGCCCAGCTGGGCCCGGGCGAAGGCGATGACGCGCTGCGGGGCGGACTTCGCGGGAGACTTCGAAGTCGATTCCCCGCCTGACGCCGCCGCGGACGCCGGCGGTGCCACCTTCGCCCCCTGCACGGAGCCCGGCCCGGCGGGGACCCGGAACGTATCTCCGGCATAGATCAGCGTCGAGGTACCCAAGGAGTTGAGCCGCTGCAGGACCTTGACACTCGTGCCGTGACGGCCGGCCAGCTCGTAGAGCGTGTCACCGGACCGCAGGATGACCCTTTTGACGCCCGCGGGCTTGGCCACCGCCGAGCCGGGCTTCGCTGGCTTCACGGGTATGGCCGGCCTCTTCGCGGGCCGTGCCGGCTTCGCCTGCACCGGCGCGGTCGCGGTCGGCGCCTGCGGCGCGAGCGTGAGCGGCGGCCGGGCCACCGGCGACGAGGACCCCGAGGAACCCTGCACGGCCAGGAGTGCCCCCGCCAGCCATGACAGCACGAACGTCACGAGCAGCAATCCCACCGCCCATCGCCACTCCCCGCTGGCTTTGCGGCTCGCGCCCGCCCTGCGGGCCTGCGGCTTGCAGTGCTGCAACGCCGGCGCCTGCTCCCGCGCCTGACTGGAAGGCCTGAGCAACGTCTGCTGTGCCATCACAACCTCCTTCTACGGCCCCGGGATTCCGGGGCCCGAAAGGAGGCTGTTCCGCCTCAAGGGTGTCTCGCCAGAACTTCAGACGTCCCGGACAGTCCGGGTCCGTCCACGCTCAGGAACCCCCCTCCAACCCGGCGGCCACACGTCCTCGATAACACCCCTGACCAGCACAGACAGGACCGGACTGTCCCGGACACCCTCACCCGTTGCCCATCGCCGTGACGGTCGGCAACGCTGCTCTCACCGCCCCCCGCCGCCCGGTGACGTAAACCGTCCCGCGGATCTTCGGCGGCGCCACAGCATGCGTGAGGAGAAACGTCGTGAACCACGACTCGTATGACGCCCATCGCAGCCGGGACAAGACGGACGACCGGTGGCTGACCCGCGTCCTTCACCACTGGCCCACACTCTTACGGACGACCTTCGTGGCCCTGGTAGCCGCGGTGGGCTTCGTTCTCATCGGCCCCGCGGCAGATGCCTTGGCCGCCTCACCGCCCCCGAGCCCGACAGCGGATTCCGGTGCCGGCGAGCCCACCCGCTGGAACAAGTTCCAGTGGCAGATGTACCAGTCCTGGGTCAATGAGGCACTGGATCCCCACGACCCGCAGTACAAGGCCAGGCTCATAGCGCAGGCCGCCGTCAAGCGGTTCTTCAAGCGGATGGAAAGCGGCGGCACCGGCTTTTCGCCGAAGAGTGACGTGCCGGCCTTCGTGCAGGACTACATCGAGACCAGCCGGCAGTGGCAGCAGACGGTGCCCGGCCTCACGAAGCAGGTCACGCAGGCCGGGGACAGGATAGCGAAGCTCAAGAAGAAGGCGGCCCAGGCCAAGACGCCCGCCCAACGGGACCGGGCCGAGAAGAAGCTGGCGCAGGCACGCAGGCAATACCAGGACGTGGCCAATAAGCTCCGGAATGCCAAGGCCACGCAGCCGCAAGACGTCAAGACTCAGCTCAAGGAGCTCGACCAGCGCGTCGGGAGGCTGGAGAACAAGGTCCGCGCTCTCGAACAGAAGAAGAAGAGGCTGCTGCCCGCCGGCCGCGAACTGGTCCAGAAGCAGATCGACGACCTCCACAAGGAACTGTCGCAGGCGAAGGCCAAACGGGCCCGGCTCCAGGGGCCGCCGGAGGGCGGCGATGAGACTGGCGGTACGCGCACGACGACCCCTGACCCGAAGAACCCGCCGACCGGCGGCGTAGTGAAGACATCGCCGAAGGATGCGACAACCGGCAGCGTAGTAAAGACATCGCCGAAGAACGCGACAACCGGCAGCGTAGTAAAGACATCGCCGAAGAACGCGAGGGTCACCGGCCCGAAGACGCCGGGCCTGACACCGTCCGGCCTTCGGGTCGGGGTCCCCCGCGGTGGCCGTGGCACCGGAGGCGTCGTAACCCAGATCTACGCCGACCTGGCGAGCCAGGCTTGGATGGAATACGTGTCCGAACGGGATCAGAAGCTTCACCAGCAGGCGCTTGAGGACCCTGCGCTGCGCCAACGCATCATCAACGAATACAACGACGTCATGGACAACAACGGATTCGAGGAGTTCGTACGCCCCTTCACCGGACCGGAGTTCACGGCCGGCAGCCTGAGGGAAGTGGGCCCCAAGCTGGTCGAGCACCAGAACATGCTCGACACCACGAAGACCTTGGCGGACAAGTCCAACTCCGACCCGCTGTACCAGCAGGCACGAATCGAGTGCGGCGGGTACGACACCTGCGTCACCGACCGCGTAAAGAAACTGCGCGATCAGAACGCCCAGGCCGTCGACGATTCGACGAAGGCCGCACAGGAGTCCAACTCCGACCCGCTGTACCAGCAGGCACGAATCGAGTGCGGCGGGTACGACACCTGCGTCACCGACCGCGTGAAGAAACTGCGAGCTGCCGAGCAGGACCGGCAGGCGAAGAACCGGGACGCGCAAATCGCCGACATCAAGCAATCACACGCGACGGACACTCAGAAGAAGCACGAGTCCAAAGCCGAGCAGGACCGGCAGGCGAAGAACCGGGACGCCCAGATCGCCGACATCAAGCAATCGAGCACGCCGAAGAAGAAGGCGGACAGCGGCAAGCCGAACGACAAGGTCTCGGCCGCCGACGCCGCCCTGAAGAAGGCACGCGATAACAAAGTAGCCACGATGAAGGCCTGACGGCCTATGCCTCCGCCCCAACAGGGCGGTCCGTCGGCCGGTCCAAAGGCCGCCGCCCCGCCCTCGGTCAGCGCCGCTTCCTGACCCACCACCAGACCCGACGAGGGCCGCCGGACCTGACCCGGCAGCCCTCGTCGTGGGCTCGTGCGTGTAGTGGTCTTGTCGTGGTAGCCGAGCGCCTGTGCGACGACGGGCGCGGGCAGCTCGAGGAGTTGGCATCAGGTGGCGGCCCCGCGGGCGGCAGCCAATGGGACACCGATCTCGTGGAGGAGGGTCGGGGCGGAAGCGCTGTTCGACACGGCGGCCGGGTGGCTGCGTGAGCGACGGGTGCGCCAGTGGCTGTCCGGGACGTGTCCCGGACAGCCACCACTCTTGTGAGCCAACCGGCCACGCGCTTACCTGACTGCGTCTCACCCGTTATGCCCTGGCGCTAGTGAGAACGGTATGACATCTCACGATAGAGTGAAGGAAGTACACGTATGCGACGAACCGCAATAACCGCAGGAGCCGTGGTTTGCCTAACGGCTTTAGCTGCACTGAATGCATCAACAGCCAGCGCAGCAACCTACACTGCCCGCTCAGCCACCTCGTCGAAGGGCGGCTATGGCACAGCCCGTGTGGTTGTCCAAAGCGGCACCAGCGGCACCACTGCAACCGTAACCGTGTGCGACAACGGTGCTGCGGACGGACTTCGTGCTGTCGCCTACCTTGGCTCCAGCGGTGAGGTGCACGCGGCGGGCGGTTCCGGGTCGTGCAACACGGCGTCATCCCGAATCGTGTTCAACGGCAACTATCCCCTTCAGGTTGTCCTCCGTAACGGTGCGACCGGCAGCGACGTGTATTACGGAACGCCTGTTGACGTATACATCTACCCCTAGATGACAGGGTCTGAGCGGTGTCCACGGCAGCGCCCCGCCTGCTGACGCCGCCCGCCTGTCCGCGTGGGCCGACCGGTAAGACCAACGGCTGTTCCCAGCCCGTGGACATTGGCATGCCTGTCGCCCAACGGCCGGAGCCTTTCGGCTCCGGCCGTTGTTGCGTACGCCCTGTGGTGCGCAGCCAGGTCCGGTTGCTGGTGGCGGCTGTCCGCTGTGCCAGTGGTGCATGGCGCCCGTGATGGAGCGGTGGGGTCCGACCGCGCGCTACATCAGCACACGCGCGTAGCTGCGTACCGGTCGGGTGAAGCCGTTCGGACGGGAAAACCTCCGGAGGCGTCGGCACGTCGTGCCAGGCATGAGGCAGATCAATGACGCGCATGTGGCGGAGCCGGGGCTGGCCGTCGTGGAAGTCGCGGCCGCCGACGACCAGACGGCCTTCGCCCTGCAGGAAGTACTCGCCACGCGGTGGGTGACCGCGACGGCGGACCGTACGACACGCGTGCCCGGCGAGCCCGGCGTACAGCTGCGCTGCTACCTGGACCTGCGACAGGAGCTCGGCACGTAGAGGTACCCGCCCCGAAGGGGCCAATACCGCGGCGTCGCAGGCCTCTTCGCCTGCTCAGCGCGAACGGCACGCGTCAATCGCGGCGCGTACCGCGTCCGCCTGCAGCCACTCCTGTTCGTGGGCTTCGGCGGGCGGACGTCCGGTGTGTACGAGGGAGTCGGCCGCGGCGGCGACCGCCTTGGGTGTCGCGTAGACGCGCCGGAGTGAGGTGACCGGCCCGCGGGGGATGGAGTATCCGGGGCCGACGTAGGCGTACGCCCAGCCCGTCTCCTCGTGCCACAGGAGACGGATTCCGCCCGGACCGACGCAGCGGCTCACATCCCAGCTCAGCCGGATACGCATCCGCTCGTCCGGGCGGGCGCCCAGGTTGAGGCGGACGGTGCCCGGCGGGACACCGCGGTCGACCAGCGCCTGGTCCACCGCGGTGGCGTACGGCCAGTGCGGCAAAGTGCGGGGCAACAGGCCTGGAAGTCCTGGCGGTTGGAGCAGCACGGCTCTCGCCTCCACGGGTGGGGTCGGAGGGGTCAGGAGACGCGCAGGAGTGTGGTGGCGGGGCGGATCGCGCCGGTCCCGAACTTGGCGCGGATGCGGTCGCTGACTTCTTCGGCGACCAGCCGGGCTTCGCGCGCGCCGTCGAAGCTGATCTGTTCGGCCACCTGGCCGGCGGCGACCAGGTCCTCGCCCTTCATCGTGATCCCGGTGAGGCGGCCTCGCTGAAGTCCTGCCGCATCGATCAACCGGTACGCCGGCGTGCGCAGATCGTCGTCGTGAGCGGAGGCCTCCGGGAGCCGGCGGGTCTTCTCCCACGTGGTGCCTCCGGCGAAGCGCAGGGTCAGGGTCAGACCGCGGGCCGCCTGGCCCCGACCACGGAGCTGGTGGGCGAGGGTGACGACCAGGTCGAGCAGGGCCGCTCTGACAGCGGCGCCGTCCAGGGTGTGCCGGGGGAAGGTGCGGCTCACGCTCGCGGAAGCGGGCAGGGCACGCGGAGTGACGGGGCGGGGGTCGATGCCGCGGGCCCGGTCGGCCGCCTGGCGTCCGGCCCGGCCGCCCAGAAGGCGCTGCACCGTCGCCGGCGGAACGGCGGCGAGCAGGCCGACGCAGTGCACGCCGTAGTCGCGCAGGGCCTGGGCCTGGCGGGGGCCGATGCCGTGGAGGGCTTCCACGGGCAGCGGTCCGAGCCAGTCGGCCGCCTGGCGGGAGTCGATGGCGAGGACGCCGCCCGGCTCCGTGATCTGACCGGAGGCCGTGGCCGCGACCGTGACGGTGGGCCCGATCCCGACCCTCACGTCGACGCCCAGCCGGGAGATGGTCCGCACCCGCAGCACCTCCCCCAGCCGACGCCCGTCCACGCCGTGGTAGCGCAGCGCGCCCTTCAGCTCCACCAGGGCCGCCGACGGGGGCAGCGCCTGGACGACCGGGGACAGCTCCGCCAACTGCTCGAGGACCTGCCGGTAGACGTCCTCCGGGAGCCGGTCCGGGCAGCGCACATGCATCACACTCGCCACCCGCCATGCCTCAGTCCCTGCCTCCATGACACCCACCTCCTCCACCCCACGTTATCGAACTAGACTTCGAACACGCGAGACGGCGAACCCTATCGCTCTCAGATCTAGAATCGGAAACATGTTCGATGACCTGCCGCCTGACCTGGCACGACTGCTCACCCTGCGGGTGTGGCACGCCATGTGGCTGCAGCGCATCGACACCAAGATCGCCGCCCTTCAGGAGCGGGAAGCCGAACAGGAACAGGGCCGGAACAACCGGCCACAGGAGCCGGACTGGATTGTCGAACTCGGTATCGGCAACGGACGCCCGCCCATCGAGGTGCACGTCGGCGGCTGTTACGCCGCGGGCAAACGACGACGCTCCGTCCCGCGCGACGAAGCCCGCCAGCTCCTCACCTCGGGCGTGCGCGCCTGCACCCACTGCAAGCCCGACGCCCAGCTCCGCATCCTCGACTGACAGCAAGGGTCGGCACCCGGAACAGGATCCATGATGACAACTCCCGCACCTCCGATCACGGAGCCCGACCCGTCCGCGCTGACCTGCCCCGGTGACCGGGTCGGCCTCTGCGCCGGGTGCCAGCGCAAGACACACAAGTACGGCAGTGGCGGCTGTCCGCTGTGCCAGTGGTGCATGGCGCCCGTGATGGAGCAGTGGGGTCCGACCCTGCGCTACGTCAGCACGCGCGCGTAGCTGCATACCCGGTCGGGTGAAGCTGTTCGGACGGGAGAACCTCCGGGGGCGCCGGCACGTCATGCCAGGCATGAGGCAGATCAATGACGCGCATGTGGCCGTGCCGGGCCTGGCCGTGGTGGAGGTCGCGGCCGCAGATGGCGGGACCGCCTTCGCGGTCCAGGAACTGCTCGCCGCGCGGTGCGCCATCGCGCCATCGCGCCATCGGACCGTACGACCCGGGAGCCCGGCGAGCCCGGCGTGCTTCTGCGGTTCTTCCTGGACCTTCACCAGGACGCCGACACGTAGAGCTGCTGGCCCTTCGTTCCCCTCACGTGGGAGTACGAGGCGTGGTGGCCGGAGGCACTGGAAAGCATCCGGAGGACGGCCGGGAGTGAGGAACTTGCCCGGGACAGCCCGCCTGCAGCACGCGGGACGTTTTTCTGTCCCCCGAAGGGCCTCCCGTGGCGAAGAAGAAGTCCCGCAGCGTTCAGTCACAGGTCATACAGGATGACGCCGCATCACCCCTGGGCACTCGTGTCCGTCAGTTGGCTGTCGGAGCGGGACTCCTGGCGCCGCAAGCAGTGGTCGCCGTCGCTTTTCCGACCTTTGCGCTCGTCGCGGCAAGTGTTGAACTTGCCGTGCCAGTAGCGATCTTGCTCACGGCGCTGTACGCGCGGGAATCGGCCGGTGAGCGAGCCTTCCACCTCCTGCGAATGGTGCTGAACCGGCCTGAGCCACCCGCTCAGCAGTAGTTCGCTAGGCGGAGTCCGAGGCAGTTGTTAGTCAGTCCCCCACTGCAGGAGAGCGAAGCGGCCTTCGGTGCGACCGCGTCAGCTCCGGATTGCCCGGCTCAGGAGCCTCCGGAAGTCCCCCGAGGTCAACTCGTTCGACGGGCAGAAGCCGTGGGGATTCCTCCGTGGACGGCGTGCTCCTGGTGACGGTCGGGCCCGTGCCGAGTCGGCGTCGCGTGGTGCTCATGGCGGGAGTCTGGCGCATGCCCCGGGGACCCCGGGGAGCCCCCATCTGCCATGACACTGCCTCAGGCTCGGGTACGCCATGGCGAAGCACGGCGCCGATCAGGGCGAGGGCGACCATGGTGAGGTCGGGAGCGTGGGGCCAGGCGCCGGTTCCGGTGTCCGCGTCGATATGGCCCGCTCTGTGACCTCGCCCGAGGCGCTCATCGACGTCGGGCGAGCAGTACGGAACGTCGCCCTAGGCGCCCCGCTGCCGCCGGGCCGGCTTCTTCGCCGCCGCGGACTTCTTCGCGGTCTTCTTGGCAGGCGCCTTCCTCGCCGTCTTCCCGGCCGTCTTCTTCTTGGCCGTCGGCATCTCGTGGACCTCGGCATCGCCGGCGTCCTCGCCGCGTGCGGCCTGCGCCTTGCGGACGCTCTCCTGCAGGGCGGCCATCAGGTCGACGACCTGGCCGCCCGGCTCCTCGGCCTCCTCGGTCGCCGAGTTGGCCGTGGCCGAGCTGGAATGGCAGGAGTGGATGATCGCCCGCAGGCGGGTCAATGCGGTGCTGGCTCCGGACGGCGGCGACACCGCTGGCACGGAGGTCACCCCGGATGTGCGGGATGCGGACGCGCAGTCGGCGCCCCGGGATGCGGTGAAGCCGAGGTCGCAGGTGCCGGTGTGGTGTGAGGGGCTGGCCTGGGGTGCTGTCGTTGGACTACCAGCGCATTCTCAAGGCGCTCGCGGACCGGGCCCGGCTTGGTCAGGGACCGCTGACCTGCCAGGAGATGGCCGCGGGCTTCGGCATGGACGTAGTGCCGGCGCGGGTGGAGGCGCTGCGGTCGAAACGTCTGGTCGCGCGCGGCTGGCCGGCCGAGCCCGCGCCGGGCCGGTTCACTTGTCGTTCTGGTCACCAGACACGGGGGCATGGGTGGTCCAGGCCCAGGGGGGCGAAGAGCCGGGTCGTCGTGCGACGGCCTGGTTCCGCGCCGTTTGGTCTTTCTTACTGCCCCGCAGCCGTAAGTGTCCGTACACCATCGCCGGGGGCTCGCCGAACATGTCGGCGGTCTGCTGGATGGTCTTCTGCCGCTCGGCGTAGAGCCGTTGGGCGCCAGCCGGCCGGAGCGTCGTCTCGGCTCGGCACCGGTTGATCATCGTGGCCGGGCCAGGAGGATGGCGACGTCATCGTGCAGTGGTGCGGGCAGGAGTTGGCTGAAGACATGGTCACGGGTCTCGCAGAGTGTCGGGCGAGATTGTCCTAGTGCGTGGGCCAGTCGGCCCAGGCCGTGGTCCAGATCGTGGTCGTGGCTTTCGATGAGCCCATCGGTGTACAGGGCGAGAAAGCTGCCCGGCGGCAGGGGGACGCGTTCGGACTCGAAGGCGTCACTAAAAGGGGCGCCCAGAGGTGGACCACAGGTCCCGTCGAGGAACCGCACGGCGCCGTGGGGGTCGACGAGGAGTGGCGGAGGATGGCCGGCGCGGGTGATCAGGCAGCTGGCGGTGGCGGGGTCGTAGACCGCGTAGGCGCAGGTGGCCAGCTCACTGTCGCCGAAGTCGGCCACAGTGGCGTCCAGCTGCTGCAGCAGGTCGATGGGGGGCACGCTCTGGGAGGCCAGGGCGCGGGCCATGGTCCGCAGCTGGCCCATGAACGCCGCGGCACGGATGCCGTGTCCCATGACGTCTCCGATGATCAGGCCGGTCTTGTTGTCAGAGAGGGTGAGGACATCGAGCCAGTCGCCCCCCACTTCGTTGTCGCTGCTGGCCGGGAGGTAGCCACTGGCGAGTTCGAGTCCGGGCACGGTGGGCAGTGGCTTGAGGAGGCTGCGCTGCAGGGTGAGGGCCGCTTCGCGGCGGCTGGCGTACAGGCGGGCGTTGTCGATGTTCAGCGCGGCCCGGGCCACGAGTTCATTGATCAGCACCGTGTCTTGTTCGTCGAATGGTTCGCTGCGGGTACGGGTGGCGATGACCAAGCCGAGCACTTTGCCCCGGGCATCGAGGGGGATCAGGCGGGCCGTTCCTGGCGCGCTGCAGGCAAAGAGGCCGGCCATGGGGTCGGCGGGCACGGTGTTCATTGTGGGTAGCGGCAGGGGCACAGTGCGGGGGCGGGCTTCGGCAAGAACGGTTGTGTACACCGATCCGGGCGGGATGCGGCAGGTCATCTCTGGTGCAGGCCCACCGGCGGGCCGTGCCGGCCCGGGCCCCGCCACGGCCAGGCGATGCAGCAGGCCCTGGGCGGAGACGCACACGTCGTCGGGGGCGACGACGTCTTCCCACACGAGCACCTCGGCGGTGTCGGCGAGCTGCGGCACCAGTATCTGGGCCAGCCCTCGGGCCGCTTGCCGCAGGTCCAAGGTGGTGCCGATGCGCTCGCCGGCCTCGGCCAGCAGCGCGAACCGCTGGCGGGCCCGCTCGGCTCTCAGATGGTCGGCTTGGTTCTCGGTGATGTCGATGACTGAGGCAATCACGCCGAGCCGCTCACCGTCGCCGTCGGTCAACGGGGCGTAGGAGCATGACCAGACGCGGTCCTGTTCGGGGGCGGCGGCGGTGCGGCCGGTGCGGACATCAGTCACGGCGCGGCCGGTTTGGAGTACGCGCCGCATGGACGCTTCCACCGCCGCGTGATCAATGCCGGGAACCACGTGATGGATGCGCTTACCGACATGGTCGGCTGCAGGCAGGCCGTTCATGTCGGCGAGTGCGCCGTTGACCCGCACGTAGCGCAGCTCCTGGTCGAGGAGTGCCAGGCCGATCGGTGACTGGCCGAACAGTCCTTCCAAAGCGGCCAGCGAGTCCCGCATTCGCCGCACGGATGAGGTCTCGGCGGCGATGACCGTCATGCCGGGCCGTCCCCGAGGGTCGGCGATCGGGCAGATCCACATCTCCATGTCGACCAGATGCCCGTCCCGATGCCGCACCGGGTACGCCCCGACTACGCTCTCACCGGCCTGAGCCCCGTCCATGAGGTCGGCTGCCAATTCATGGTTGCACTCCGGGACCAGCAGTGGGAGGCCGTCCTGGCCCAGGATCTCCTCGGGCCGCCAGCCCAGCAGCTGTTCAGCCGCCAGCGCCCACTGCCAGACACGCCCGTCGTGGTCGACGGCCCAGACCGCCATGGGAAGCAGATCCCGGAACACACTGGGATGCCCGACTGTCGGCTGACCCACGACCGGAGCGCCGTCCGAGTCCGATTGTCCTGTGACGGCCATACCAATTCCTGACGATCGCAGAGAACGCCGCACAGGCGCTGCTGCCGATTGCAACATCAAATAAATAAGTGGAAATTAGGCTATAGCGCGTAATAGGAGCAAAGCCATATATATGGCATCACGGTATGGAGACAGCCGTGGACGTCACACGGGTCGGCCGCTACTACGAGCGGTTCGCCGCGGCGTCGGGAGCCCGGCGCGTGGTAGTGACCGCGGTCACCCGCGGCGGTGACGTGAAGGGCGCCACAGCGACCGCGGCAGCGAATACGGCTCCGGCGCTTTCGCCGGGCCTGTCGTCGCTTGGGCGTGACTCGGTCCATGGGCCGTGTCGGGTCGTGTTTCGACTCAACGCCGTCAGCGAGGCGTTCGCGAAGAGCGACGGCAGGCCAAGCGCCGACACAGCGAACAGGCCCGGCCGCCCGACCCAGACTGACTCATCGAGCAGGGCCTCGACGGACGGCAAGCTGTGTATTCCACGTCGGCGGCTGCCACATGGCGGGGAAGCGCAGCCGCGGTGTACAGCGGGACCGGCGCTCCGGGCACTCGCCGACGGCATCGCCGCACGTACTGCCGGCCGCACGCACTGCCGGCCGGAATCGGAACTCGGCTACCTGGAATGACCTGCGCAGACGTGTATCCAGACTGTCCGAGTGAGAGGCTGGGACTGTGCCCGGGAGTGTGTCGGTGGTGGTGCACCCGCCGCAGCCGGACGGCGGCCGGCAGGTGACGATCCGCGGCGAGCCAGTCGGCACGGCTTATCACCTGCTGGACCTGGTCGAGCTCATGCGCCTCGCAGGCCTACCTGAGGCGGACACGACGATCGACGACCCCGAACTCATCGACTGGCGCGGTGGCGGACCCGAGGTATGGACGGCGCCAGGGTGATCTGTCGCCCTAGGCGCCGCGCGGTTTCCGGGCCGTCGCCTTCTTGGTCGTCTTCTTCGCGGCGGTCTTCTTGGCGGGCTGCTTCTTCGCCGTCTTCTTGGCCGCGGGCTTTTTCGGCATGTCGTGGACGGTGGCGTCCTCGCCGCGTGCGGTCCGGGCCTTGGTGACGGACTCCTGGAGGGCGGCCATCAGGTCCACGACCTCCCCGGTCGGCGCCTCTCGCCCGGGCGTCTGCGGAGGTTCGTGGCCTTCGCGCTTCGCCTCGATGAGCTGTTCCACGGCCTCGGTGTACTGGTCGGTGAACTCTTCGCCTTCGAGGTCGTCGCGGGTCAGGCCGTCGATCAGCAGCTCCGCTTCGGCGATCTCCTCGTCGGTGAGCTCCACCGCGCCGGGCGCCAGCTCGGACGGGTCGCGGATCTCGTCGTCCCACCGCATCGAATGCAGCACGATCACGCCGTCACGGACCCGAAGCAGGCCCAGGCGTTCGCGTCCGCTCCAGGCGAACTTGGCGACCGCCACCTTCGACGACCGCTCGAGCGCCTGGGCCAAGAGCTTGTACGGCTTCGCCGCGACCTTCCCGTCCGGCTGCAGGTAGTAGCCGTCCCCCACCCGGATGGGGTCGATGCTCTCCGCCGGCATGAACGCCACCAGCTCGATGGCCTTCGCCGTCGGCAGCGGCATCTGTTGCAGTTCTTCGTCGAGCACCGGGACGATCGTGTCCTTGGACAGCTCGTAGCCCTTCCCGATTTCGCTCTGTGTGACCTCGCGGTCCTCCAGCGAGCAGTATTTCCGGACGCGGACGCGGGCCATGTCCTCGAGGTGAACCTGGTGGAAGCGGACGCTGTGATCCTCGGTGGCGCTCACGACGTGGATGGGCACCGTGACCAGGCCGAACGAGATGGCGCCTGACCAGATGGTTCGGGGCATGGCAGACCTCCGCGACGTACCGCGAGAAAGCTGTGGGATCTCAGATTCCGTGGCCGAATCTCACGAACGGTGGCCAAGCGGCGGCCACTCGCGAGACTCCGCAGGTCGGATTCTTGCCCATCGGTGGCCGCTCCGAGGATTCGGACACGGCCGTGAGACTGGACCGGTTGACCAAGCCGTGAGACAGCGCGACAAACACCAGGTCACAGGTCGCCGTTGGCCACGGGCGGCGAGACCCTACAAAAGCCAGCCTACGAGCGTCACACCGTCCGGCGCGCGCTGCTCGGGGGCTCTGAGCCCGCAGTCCGGATGCGCATCCGGGCAGCCCGAGCGAGCCTGAAACCATGCCCGGAGAGCTCGACGTCATCGTGTACCCGCCATCCCGGACAGACGGCAGCCGACGGGTGCGCGTCAACGGAGAGCTCATCGGCACCGCACACTCGCTCGGCGAGCTGACCGTCTTCCTCCGGTACGCGGGGCTGGAAGGTGTCGACGAGATCGATGTAGCCGACTCGCACCTGATCGAGTGGCACGGCGGCGGCCCCGAAGCACAGTCGCCACCGAGGTGACGAGACCCGCCATGACGCCCGGTCTTCGAGCAGAGCCAGCACCGCATGGCCTGCGCACGCTGCGACTTCTACACCCCCAAGGGCTCCAGCAGGGGTCAGCTGCTGGAGGCCAAGGAGAACCTGCAGACGATGCTGGCCAACATCCTGCGGGTGCCGAAAACCCCATCCATGATCTGTGACCTGCAGATCCTCACGAACGGTCAGTGATCGTCGGATGGGTCGTGTCAGGCTGGTGGATCGTGCTGTTGCGACTGCCCTACCTCACCGTGTCAAGCGTGTTCGCCTTCATACGGCTGCTGCCGATGAGCGCTGTGGACAGGGACATCGAGATATTGACGCTGCGCCACCAGTTGGCTGTCCTACAGAGGCAGATCAACAGGCCGCGCGTCACCCCGGCGGACCGCGCTTTCCTGGCCGCGCTTCTCCACCAGCTCCCCAGACCCAAACTGCGGCAGCTGCACCTGATCGTCTCCCCGGACACGGTCCTGCGGTGGCACCGTGACCTCATGCGCCGTCGTCACGCCGAAGCCTCTCGTCGCAAGCGGTCCGGCAGGCCGCCAGCCCGTCGCTCCATCCAGGCCCTTGTCCTGCGCTTGGCCCGCGAGAACAGCTCCTGGGGGTATCGGCGCATCCACGGCGAACTCGCCGTGCTCGGCATCAAGGTCGCACCATCCACGGTCTGGGAGATCCTGCGGGCGCACGGGATCGAGCCAGCGCCCGAACGCAACCGTCAGACCTGGGCCGCATTCCTGCGCGGCCAGGCCCACGCGATCCTGGCCTGCGACTTCTTCACCGCCACCACCCTCAACGGTGCGACGCTGTACGTCTTCGCCGTCATCGAGCACGCAAACCGCCGCATCCGCATCCTCGGCGCGACCGCCCACCCTACTGCGGACTGGGTCACCCAGACCGCAAGGAACGCGGTCATGGACCTCCAGGATGCCGGCGCCACCGTCCGATACCTGATCAGGGACCGCGACAGCAAGTTCACTGGCGCGTTCGATGCCGTCTTTGAGGCCGAGGGCATCGAGATCGTCACCACCGGCATCCGCGTTCCCCGCATGAACTCGATCATGGAGCGCTGGGTACAGACCTGCCGGCACGAGCTCCTCGACCGCACCTTGATCTTGAACCAGGCCCACCTGCTCCACGCGCTCGGCGAGTTCGAGTCGATCTACAACCAGCATCGGCCTCACCGCACCCTGCACAGCGCAGCTCCCCTTCGGCCGCTCCGCGAACCGATCACCGAACCGGACCGACTCGACCACCTCGACATCCGTCGACGCGACCGACTCGGCGGCCTCTTCCACGAGTACGCACACGCGGCCTGACCAGCTCGGACGTAATAATCGGCACCCGCAGGTTTCCCAGTCCTGCATGCCGATGTTGGGGGCGTTCACGTAGGCGCCGTGTACGTAGGGCCGCATGGCTTGGCTGAACTCGGCGATCCAGGCCTGGGCTTGCGGGTGAGCACCGGCCGCAACGGTCCCGCCCCACGACTGTGCCCCAGCTTGTCCCTGCCGATCGACGTACCCGTCTACCTGATATTCAGGTGTTTTTCAGCATATCGAGTCACGGTTTGCATACCAAACCAGTCAGCGCTAGCGTGAGTAGCAGTTCAAAAATCAAACCATTTGAGGTCATCCCTCGGCACGGCCTAGGCCACCGGCACAGGGGGCATTCCATGTCACTCAGCGGCGTCGTCGCTGTTGCCGGCGCTGCGGGCAAGGTCGATACACACGCGCCGAGCCATTGCTGCAGCGGGGGCCTGCGCTCGCGCACTCCGACGGCACATGGTCACGGCGCTTGCGGGCCGCCAGGGCGGAGATGGTCGTCGGGATCTGCTTGAGCTGGAAACTGCAGCTCTGCGCTGACGGGGCTCGAATCGGCGCATTTCGCGCATCCGGTCGAGCTGGGCCTGATCCAGGCGACGGCACTGTTCGCGCAGCCTGCCCATGAAGCACGTGGGCACGCGGTGGTGAACATGTCGCAGAAGCCCGTGCGCCCCGACACCAAAAGCACTTCCGTCATGAACAAAGGTGGCTGACCTAATGGTGCGGTACTGGGACATTCAAGAGTTCACGCCTGAGAACCGGGCCGAAGCCGTGCGCGAGGTCATCGCCAACATCACCGGCCGCGTCGACATCGACTTCCCCACCCGGGGCCGGCAAGTGCAGGCGAGCGGCGTCACATCTGATCTAGGACCGCTGACCGTGTGCACGGTCCGGTCGAACGCAACCCAGGTGCGGCGCACCACGCGATCTGTCAGGGATGACCTGGAACCCAGCGTCTTCGTCGGCCTTCAGATGTCGGGCTCCAGCACCGTAAGTCAGGCTGACCGTGAGACACCGCTGCTGCCCGGCGACCTCGTCCTCTACCAGTCGACACTCCCTTACATCATCGCGGACCGGAACGGCATAGGGCAGCACTTCTTCCGCATTCCGGTCAACCGGCTGGCCTTGCCCCACGCGCTGCTCAGCCAGATCTCCGCGGTCACCCTCAGCCCTGGTGATCCGATTGCGGAGTTGACCGCGAGCCACCTGCGGCAACTGGCCACTAGGCACAGTCACTTCGCCGGCCCGGGTGCCGAGGCGCTAGGCCAGCCCACCATCGACCTCCTCAGAGCTGTGATCACCACTCATCTCGATGCCGTACACCTCGCGAAGGAGTCCCTGCAGTCCACGTTGCTGCTGCGCATCCTTGAGTACGCCCGCGCTCACCTGGCGGAGCCGGGCCTGAACGCCGTCCAGGTCGCAGCCGCGCACCACATGTCCGTCCGTCGCCTCTACAAAGTGATGGCGGAAGGGGGTATCTCCCTGGCGGACTGGATACGAACGCATCGCCTTGAAGAATGCCGCAACGAATTCAGGCGGCCAGCTGCTCGCCTTACCACCATTGAGACCGTTGCGCGTCGCTGGGGCTTCACCGACATGTCCAACTTCGGCAGGATCTTTCGCGCGGCTTACGGAATGTCTCCTCGTGAATGGCGCGACCTGCAACCTGCACAGAAGAAATCAGAGACGGTAACCGACGTCGATGCTCAAATCGTGCACGCTCCCCTGCAGTAGCTGCACGAATCGCCTGCGCCTCTGGTCGGCCAGCCATGCCGATGGACACAATGAGCACGTATCCGCTTTTCGTACCCGAAAATGATTGAGGGGTTGATTTCGTAATGCCGTGCATTGCCGTCGGGTGAAGAGAAATAAGGTCGGATCGACCTGTCTACGAGGGTCACGGCAACAGGACTCCGGTGGTGCGATCAGGGCACCCCTGATCCCATCTACATACCGAATAACCGCTGCATACCCTTCCTTCGCGCTGCGCAACGCAAAAAATGGGATTAAGGTTGACAAGGGCGGCAACTCGAGTTGCCATACGTTTGCCTGACATGCATCCAGGGTCGAGTCGCCGTGAACCCCAAGCCCTAATGGTTTATTCGGAAAATGCCCCGATCAAGTCGATGTGGGAATCTGAACAAGGAGCGGTCATGACAGTACCTGCACCAGTCCGGCACAAGGTCTCAACACCTTGGGGTTTCCTGGCAGTGAAGGATTACCCAGGTCTGGGAATTCCCTTCCTCCTCCTCCACGGATACCCGGACGACTCGACCATCTACAACAAGCTCGCATCGGAACTCCAGCCCCGCAGGGTGATCACCTTCGACTTCCTCGGCTACGGGCAGTCTGAGCGATCACAGACTTCCCCTGTCGCCGACGGCCAGCGCCTCAGCGAAACCGCGGCCGTCATCGACCAGCTGAACCTCGACCAGGTCATCATCGTGGGTCACGACGCCGGCGGCCCCGTCGCAGTCGAGTACGCCCTTGCGCATCCTGACCGTGTCGCGCGCATGGTGCTCCTGAACTGCTTTTTCGGCGACTCCCCGACTTTGCGCTTCCCGGAGATGATTCGCCTGCTGGGCGATCCCCATCTCGTCCTCCTCGCGGACGCCCTCATGCAGGACCCTGCCCAGAGGCAGTGGCTGCTTGAGTACACCGCCCAGCAGTTCGGCTATGGGCCCACAGCGGACATCCGGCAGAAGGCGATCATCCCCCAGTTCTTCGGAAGTGACTCACAGCCAGACGCTCTTGACGCAATCCGAGCTTGGACAGGCCGGCTCTTCGACGACGTAGCCATCACCAACGACGTGATCGCATCAGGTCAGCTGGCGTCCCTGCAATTCCCAGTCGACATTGCCTTCGGAGTGAACGACCCCTACCTCAACACGGGGGTCGCAGAACACCTGGCCGGGCTGTTTCCGGACTCGCAAATGCATCCGATCGACGCCCGGCACTGGGTGCAATGGGACGATCCCAAGGCCGTGGCACAGGTACTCCTGCGAGATAACTGAGATTTCTCAAGCATAGAATTCAGCACTACTTCAGGCAGCATGGCGACAGCTGCTCCCTGGGCGACTTCACGGTCCGCGGCATGTTGCCCGCAAAGACCGGCCGATTCCAGCCGCGCGGCCGACGCTTGCTCTCGGCCGACGCGCGCACCCTCGGCGCTGCACATCCCACACCTTCTCCACAATCATATGTGTGATCACGCGTCAATCAGATGCTCATCAGGAGATCGACAGATGGCTGCCAGCAACCTTGTTCTCATCACCGGCGCCGGGGGCGTGGGCCGCGCCGTTATCGAGCAATTGCGCACGCAGGACGTGCCGGTGCGGGTGATGGTCCGCCGCGACGACGAACGTGCGGCCGAGCTGCGCACGTTCGGCGCAGAGGTCGTCATCGGCGATCTCACCCGTCCCGAGAGCGTCGCGGCCGCGCTGGCGGGCGTCGGCCAGATGTACTTTGCGATGCCCGTGTCTCCGGACCACCTGCTGGCAGCGACCGTGGTGGCCACCGTCGCGCGGGAGCACGGCAAACTGAACGCCCTGGTGGGCATGTCGCAGATGACGGTGTCGCAGATGACCGCCATCAGTACGGCGGAGTCGCACCAGCAGCGGCTGCACTGGTTGGCGGAGCAGGTATTGAACTGGTCTGGCCTGCCGGTGGTACACATCAGGCCGACATCATTTCTGGACAGTCCGCTGTTCACCGCTCTACTGGCGCGCTCGATCCGGGAGAATGGCACGATCCCGCTGCCGTTTGGAACCGGGCGCACGTCGCCGGTTGCCGTCGCTGACGTCGTGCGGGTGGTGGCCACCGTGCTTCGCGACCCGGCAGCCCACATCGGCAACATCTACGAGCTCACCGGGCCCCGCTCGGTCACCATGACGGAGATGGCCGAGGAGTTCTCACGGGCGCTGGGGCAACCGGTCTCCTACGTAGAGGTGCCGCTGGAGTGGTGGCGGGCCGAGGTGCTCGGGAAGCTCGGTCTGCCGCCGCACATCGAGCAGCACATCGTCACCATGGCACGGCTGCACCAGGAAAACCGCTACGACCGCGCGTCCGACGACGTCATGCGTGTGACGGGCGTACCCGCCCAGACGATCGAGGAGTTCGTCGCCGCGCGCCGGGATTTCTACCTGGGCTGAGCTGCGCCAGCCAGGGGCGGGGCCTGACACGGTTCACCTGTCTGTGCGCCGCAGCCCTCTGCGCCGACGCTCGGCAAGGCGGCGAGAGCCGAGCCGACCTCTTTCAGCGCGGGTGGTGTGCGGGGCGCGTCCTGGCCCCGTCGTTCTTGGAATCGTGCACACCTCTATGCAGGGTGTGCACGACAACACACGCTCACTGGCGGCGCACCAGCACCCGTTGCATCGTTGATCTTGTGCCAACTTTCGTGGACGGGTGCCCAGGCCTCTGCCTCTCGCAGGTGAATGTCTCAGCCGTGGACCATCCGAGACCTCTGGAACCCATCGAGACTGCCTCCCGGCCGGAACGCGAGTCCGGAGGCAAATACATGAATGGTCACCGCGGCTCCCGTCGTCGGCGAGGCGCGGCCTGCGAAAAGTTCGTCGGCCCGGCTTGCGTCTGCGTCCGCAGCATCCGTCCATCCGGACGGTCGTACCTGCGGACTGTGCCGATGCCCCGCGTGCACAGGCCTGCTAGGTGCCCGCCACCGGGGTATGTGTGTCACCCACGACCTCGAACTCGCCGGGGCGGATCTCCTGGCGGCAGCAGTTGCACGTCACCAGCGGATGCAGCTCGGCTCCGCAGCTGTGCTGGAAGACCGTCTTGGGCTTGTCGTGGCCGGTGTGCCGCTCTCCCCACTCCGTGAGCGTGAGGATCACGGGGACGAGATCTACCCCGGCCTGCGTGAGGTGGTACTCGAAACGGACTGGGTGTTGCGAGTACTGCCGCCGCACGATGACGCCCGCCTCTTCGAGCCGCCGCAGGCGGCCGGTCAGCAAGGTGCGAGGCGCGCCGGTGAGCTTGGCCAGGTCGGAGAAGCGGTGGAAGCCGTACAGCAGTTCTCGCAGTACGGGCAGCGAGTAACGGTCGCCGAGAACCTCGAGTGCGTCGGTCAGCGAGCATTCCCGCGGGGTTGGTATCGATTCTGGACTCACGCTGTTACGGTACACCTGACTGAGTCCAGAAAGTGGACTCACTAGCTGGAGGGGCACACCATGGGTGTCGTCGAAACTCTCACCGGCCGCAACGCCGACTTCGCGAAGACGCAGTTCACCGAGGGCCTGCGCATGATGCCGGCCCTGAAGACGATCGTCATCGGCTGCGTGGACCCGCGCGTCGATCCCGAGGCGGTCCTCGGTGCGGAGCCGGGCGAGATCGCAACCATCCGCAACGTCGGCGGCCGCGTCACCCCGCGCACGCTGGAGGAGATGATGATGCTCCGCAAGGTGACGCAGGCAGCAGGTGGCGATCTCGGTCTCGGATGGGAGGTGATCGTCCTGCAGCACACGCACTGCGGCATCACTCTCCTGGAGGACCAACCCGACCTGCTCACCCCCTACTTCGAGACCGACGAGCAGGGCCTGGCCGAGCAGGCGGTCAGCGACCCGCGCGCCGCCATTGCCCACGACGTCGCCGCTCTGCGCGCCGAGACCCGGTTGGAAGGGGTACGTGTCTCCGGGCTCCTCTACGACGTGGCCACGGGCCAGGTCGAGACCGTCGTCGCGCCGTAGCTCCGCCAGGACCAGGGGAGGGCGACCTGCCGGCCCGGCCGTCCCAGTCCCCGACCTTTCCGGGCCGGGCACGTCAGCCCTGCGAATCATCTGGAGACGGCATGACCGACATTGCGGAACTGGTCAGGCGCAACACCGACTTCGTCACTGGGACGTATCTGACCGGGCCGAGCCTGACCATCAACCCGACCGGCAACATGATGGTCATCGGGTGCGTCGACCCGCGTGTGGACCCCTCACACGTCCTGGGTGTCAGGCACGGTGAAGCGGCCGTGATCCGCAACGTGGGCGGCCGCATCACCCCCGCGACCTTGCGCAGCATGAAGATGCTCCGCAAGGTCGGCGAGGCCAACCCGGACGGCAAGGCGAGCGGGCTCTGGAACCTGGTCATCCTCCACCACACCGACTGCGGCATGACCGATCTGGCGCCCTTCGAGGACCTCCTCGCCGAGTACTTCGAGATTCCCCAGGGCGAACTCGCCGCCAAGTCCGTCAGCGACCCCTACGGCTCGGTGCATGTAGACGTCGGCATCATCCGGCAGGAAGTCCGCAGGCCCGACTTCCTCGTCTCAGGACTCGTGTATGACGTGGCCACCGGATCCGTCGAGGTCGTCATCCCGCCCACCGCCTGAACCACACAAGGACAAGGACAGACGAGGCGAACCGGCACTCCGGGCCGGCATCGACACGATCGGACAGTCATGTGCGACACCACCCACGCATCCGTGCACGACGCGGCGCTCTCCGCCCCGCGTCCCGTACTCGGCAGCGCCGTGGACCCGATCACCCTCCAGCCCGTTGACGAGGTCCGTGTCACGGTCTTGATGGACAACACCTTCGACGCCCTGCTCGTCGGCGACGGCCACACCACCAGGACCGGCTTCGGACCGGCGGCCACCCCGGCCGGTCAGTTCGAAACGGGACAGACCGCGGTGGGTCTACTGGCCGAGCACGGGTTCTCCGCCCTGGTCGCCGTCCGGCGCGGCGACCAGGAGACGACGCTGATGTTCGATGCGGGCCTGTCGCCCTCGGGCATCATCACCAACGCCGACCGCCTCGGCATCCGCCTCGACGGTCTGCAGGGCGTGGTCCTCAGCCACGGCCACTTCGACCACGCAGGAGGCCTCGGCGGCCTTGCCAGCAGGCTCGGCAGCAGCAGGATGCCGATGATTGTCCACCCCTATGCCTGGACCCGGCGCCGCATCCAGGATGCGCGCAGCACCTTCGACATGCCCACTCTCAGCAAGAAGGCTCTCACCGGCGAGGGCTTCGAGGTCATCGAACGCACACAGCCCTCGCTGCTGGTTGACGGCAGCGTTCTCATCACCGGCGAGGTGGACCGCACCACGGACTTCGAGCACGGCATGCCGGCGCCGCACCAGGCGTGGCACGGCGACGGCTGGCAGCACGACCCGCGCGTCATCGACGATCAGGCTCTTGTCGTCCATCTCAAAGACCGCGGCCTGGTCGTCCTGACCGGATGCGGCCACGCGGGGGTCATCAACATCGTGCGCCACGCCCAGCGGCTGACCGGCGTCGCAACACTCCACGCTCTGCTCGGCGGCTTTCACCTGAGCGGGCCCGCCTTCGAACCCGTCATCGCGCCCACGATCGCCGCGCTGAGCGACATCGCCCCGCATCTCATCGCACCGGGGCACTGCACCGGTTGGCGGGCCCAGCACGCCCTGGCCGCAGCCCTGCCCGATGCGTGGATCGCCAGCAGCAGCGGTACCACGTACCGCCTCACCCGGACCTGACACCTTTACGCCGCAAGAGAGCACCCGCAGGGCACACCGCGCCCGCCGTACTTCGCACATCCCACCCGAAGGAACACGTCATGCCCTCTTTGCGTACGCCCGTCGTCTTCATCCCCGGCCTCTGGGTCCACAGCATGTCGTGGGCACCCTGGATGGAATTCTTCAGGGACGCCGGCTACGACCCGATAGCGCCGGGGTGGCCGGGCCAGGCCGCGACGGTCGAAGAGACCCGACGTCACCCCGAAGCCCTCGCCGGCCACAGCTTCGGCGCGATTGTCGCCCACTACGAGCAGTTGATCGACGGCCTGGAGGCGCGGCCCATCATCATCGGGCACTCCTTCGGCGGAGCCGTCACCGAAAAGCTCCTCGGTCTCAACCGGGCCGCCGCGGCCGTCGCCGTGGACGCCGCGCAGATCAAGGGCGTCAGGCCGGTGCCGCTCGCGATGCTGCGCAGCGCATTTCCCGGTCTGAAGAACCCAGCCAACAGCAAGCGTGCCGTTTCTCTGACGCGCGAGCAGTTCCGTTACGGCTTCGGAAACGCCGTCAGCGCACTGGAGTCCGATGCACTCCACCAGCGGTGGAGTATCCCCGGCCCGGCCAAGCCACTGTTCGAGGCGTCAGTGATGAACTTCTCGCCCAACTCGCCCCTCAAGGTCGACACACGCAACGACGACCGCGGCCCGCTGCTGCTGATCACGGGAGGGAAGGACCACACCGTTCCCCCTGCCATTTCGAGGGCGACCTTCAAGCAGTACCGGCATTCGAAGGCCGTCACCGAACTCAAGGAATTCTCCGACCGCGGCCACTCCCTCACCATCGACCACGGATGGCGTGAGGTGGCCGAGTTCTCTCTCAAGTGGCTGCAGCGAAAGGGCTACTGACCGCCTCGCACTTTGGGCCGCGAAGGCAGGACGGCGACCTGCAGAACGTTCGCCGAGGAAGACTTCCAGGTGCCGGTACCGACGCCACCTGGAGGAGCCAACGCTCCGATAAGCAACAGAACGGACATCATGAACCGCACTCGCAGTGTCGTTGCCGCGGTTGCCGCAGCCGCCGGCGCCCTGGTCCTGATAGCCGACCCCGCAGGCGCCGCCCAGGCCTCGGACCCTACGCACTACGTCCGGCCGACCATCGTCCTGGTCCACGGGGCCTGGGCGGACGGCTCCAGTTGGAACGCCGTCACCAAGCGGCTGCAGCACCAGGGCTACACCGTCAAGGTTCCGCCCAACACCCTCAGAGGAGTCGCGACGGACTCCGAGAACCTCAAGGCCTACCTGAGCACCATCAACGGCCCCATCGTCCTGGTCGGTCACTCCTACGGCGGCATGGTCATCTCCAACGCCGCCACGGGCAACAAGAACGTCAAGTCCCTGGTCTACGTCGACGCCTACATTCCCGACGCCGGTGAGACGCTCGGACAGCTCACGGGCGCCGAAGAAGGATCGGCACTGAACGTGCCCGATCCCAGCACAGTGTTCAACTTCGTGCCCATCCCCAACGGCGGCGGCAACGTCGACCTCTATGTCAAGCCCGAACTCTTCCCGCAGATCTTCGCCGCAGGCATCGACCCGGACAAGGCAGCCGTCCTCGCTGCCTCCCAGCGCCCGCTGGCCGCCAGCGCTCTCGAGGAGCCCTCGGGCACACCCGCCTGGAAGAGCATCCCCTCCTGGGCCCTGATCGGCACCGCCGACAAGGTGCTGCCGCCTGCCGAACAGACGTACCTGACCAACCGCGCACACGCGCACACCGTCAAGGTCAACGCCCCGCACCTGTCCATGGTCGCTAAGCCGGACGTCGTGACCGACCTGATCACGGACGCTGCACGGCACTGACCCACAAGCCGGCGAGGCGCACCGAACCTCCCCCGGCGGTGCGCCTCGCCACCCCTCCACAGCGCAGCCGCGGCCTCTCCGCCCGGGCCCGGCCGAGTCCTACAAGCTGCTGCGCATGGCGCTGGAGCGGAGCAGCAAGGTGGCTGTGGCGAAGTTCGCCTCACCTGCCGAGCCGGCCCCGGAGGCGGTGACGGTGACCAATGCGGAGATCTCGGAAGCTGAACAGCTCATCGCCGGGATGACCCGCGACGACCTCGTCGGAGACGAGTTCACCGACCGCTACACGGAGGCCGCGGAGCAGATGCTCGACGCGAAGCGTGAGCACCGCGAACCGCCCAGGGCTCCCGCGGAGCCGACGGAAACGGGCAGGGTCGTCGACCTGATGGTCGCCCTGCAGGAGAGCGTCCGCAAGGCGCAGGCCGCACGCGGTGAGGACAGCCGTGACGAGGTCCATGAGATGCCCGAGTCGAATCCGAAGAAGACCATGGCCGCGAAGAAGCCGAGCCGTCGGCAACGCGGAGGGTGACCCGCCGGCGCTCTGCTGGGTGCCGATCACGAGGGGTCTCGGCCGTGCGACCACTGCCTTATGTGTGATGCAACCGGTGACGAGAGGAATTCCCCGCGGCGTCCGGCCCGTCAGGCCTCGGGTCCCGCCATCGACCATCCCGGCGTGTTGGGCGTCCAGTGAAGCCCTCCGCTGCCGATCGCTTCTCCGCACTCGCCGCACACAGTGCTCGGCCGGACCCGGTGGCCATGGTGTTCCAGGATCATGGGCGGCTCGGCGACGGCCCATCGGTCGCCCCAGGCCAGGAGGCTGACGAGCAGGGGTAGGAGTTCTCTGCCCGACTCGGTGAGGTGGTACTCGAATCGGGTGGCCTGATACTCGTGCTTTTCGAGAATGCCTTCGGCCACGAGAGATTTGAGTCGCGCGGCGAGACGGTCGCGCGGTGCTCCGGTGTTGCGGGCGATCTGGCTGAAGCGCCGGTTGCCGAACATGATCTCGCGGGCGATCAGCAACGACCAACGGTCGCCGACGAGCTCCAGCGTGGCCGCGACCGCGCAGGGCCTTCCGGGGACTTCGGGAAAATCGGGCATGTTTCAGCGTATCAACTTACGGTTTGTGTATCAAACCGTTCATTGCGGACCGCGATTCTGCGCAAGCCGGGATGATCTCGCCTTCGCGCCACGGCGAACTTGGGCGGAGTGCCCCGCGGGCCACCTCGGAGGCGGTCTGCCCGCGCTATTATGGTTTGAAAACCAAACTAAACTGGAGGACGGTCCATGACTGCTCGAGTCACTCCCTACCTCAACTTCGGCGGCAACGCGCGGGAAGCGATGGAGTTCTACCACTCGGTCTTCGGCGGCACCCTGGACATCACCACGTACGCGGATCTGCACCGCGCGGAGGACGCCGGCCAGGAGAACCTGGTCGCGCACTCGATGCTGAAAGGCGCCGTCGGCGTCGCCCTCATGGGATCGGACACCACGACCCCGGAAGCACATGGACCCGGCGGCTCCTTCTCCGTGGCCCTCGGAGGCGACGAGACGCACCTCACCGCCTACTGGCACCGGCTCTCCGACGGCGGAACCGTGACGGTGCCCTTCGCCAAGTCCGCGTGGGGCGCGCTGCACGGACAGTGCGTCGACAGGTTCGGGACCTCCTGGCTGGTGAACGTGACGGCGAGCTCACCTTCCTGAGGGTTCGTCACCTCACGCTCACCATGGCGTCATCGGCCCTCCTGCCCGAGATCGGAATTCGAGGTCTCGGGCAGGAGTTTCTTCTGCCGCGAACGGCGGGATCCTCAGCGCGCGGAGGGCGCGGAAACCGACCTCAGACGCGGCAGGGCCTGGACAACGCCCGCGGCGAGGCCGAGAGCCGCGAAGACCCACCAGATGTGCTGGAAATTGTCCACTCCGGGGCCCATTTTCGAAGTTCCCAGGAGAGCGACGAAGATGCTGACTCCCAGAACTGCCCCGAGCTGCCTGAAACTGGAGTTGATCGCGGATCCGACGGCGAACTGCGCCGGGGGAAGTTTCGCGACAGCAGCGCCGGACTGCACAGGCAGGGTGAGACCGATACCCAGTCCGGTGAGCAGAGTCCACGGAAGCCAGTGGGCCACCCAGTGCGGCGAGGAGTCGACGAAAAGAGCGAAGCCGAGGCAGCCGAGTGTCCAGGCGACGGCGCCTGCGAAAAGTACGCGTCGATGTCCGACAACGGTGGCCAGCTTGGTCGTGGAGCGCGCGATGATGGTGACGACGATCGGCCCGGCGGAACTGGCGAGCGCTGCGCGCAGTACCGAGTAGTGCCATTCCACCTGAAGGAAGATCAGATTGGCCAGCAGAAGGCCGAAGAACGCTGTCGAGAACAGGAGCGTCGCGGTGTTGATCTCCGAGAACTGACGCTCCTTGAAGAGCGCGAGATCCATCACCGGCCGTGCGGCCTTCGATGTACGCCACAGGAAGACGGGAAGAGCCAGGGCCGCCGCAACGAATCCGATCACCACCCACGAATCGGACCATCCACGAGAAGGTCCCTCGATGATGGAGAAGCTGAGAAGCGCAGGAATCGCTGCCACGAGGAGCGCCCCGAGAGGATCGGGAAGGCCGGAGGCCTGCGGGTCACGGGACTCGTGGAGCAGACGTCTGCCGAGCGCCACGATCACTGCCGCGATCGGCACGTTGACCAGGAAGATCCATCGCCATGACGCGTACTCGGTGAGCAGCGCTCCGAGCGTGGGACCGACCGCTGCCGCCGCGGCGGCCATCGCACCCCAGACGCCGATTGCGACATGTCGGCGGGCGGCGTGGAACTCGTGAAGGACGAGCGCCAGCGAGGACGGCACGACAAGGGCGGCGAAGACCGCTTGCAGCGCGCGGGCGGTGATCAGTACTCCCGCACTCGGCGCCAGCCCGCACAGCGCACTCATGAGCGCGAATCCGGTGATGCCCACGATGAATATGTTCTTGCGCCCGTAGCGGTCGGCTACCCGGCCTGCCGGGATGAGCATCGCCGCGAACACCAGGCTGTATGCATTGAGAACCCACGCCAAATGCCCGGCTGTGGTGTTGAAACTGTGGCTGATGGTCTGGAAGGCGATGTTCACAATCGTGGTGTCGAGAAAAACCACGAAAGCGCCGAGGCTGCCCAGGGCCAACACCCAACCAGCCCGTCGATTGTTCGCGGGCCCCTCATCCCGGGGGCTGTCGTCGACAGTGTTCTGGTTCTCCCCCGCGGGGGCGGGCTGCGCATTGTTCACCGTACACAACTCCTCATGTCTTGTTGTGAGCTGCAACTTGCTCGGGTACGGTAACAGTGCACGGTTTGAAACTCAAACCATTCAATCTCGCAGTGCCGTATGAGGAGGCGGTGAATGATCGACTGGAAGCGACCGGCCGGGCAGCCCATTTCACCGCCCGGAATCGGCCGACGTGGCATCTGCCCGCGCTCCGGTTCCCGCCGAATCTGTCGGTACGTCACACACAGGTCCAGTAACGGCTGTCAAGCGAAGCGGCGACACACATCGATACGACACGTATCGATCCAGTTCCGTCGCACCAGAGAGAAGCGCTCACATTGAATACATCGGAGACCCGCCGGCCGACGCTGATGGTCGTGCACGCGCACCCGGACGACGAGGCCAGCCAGACAGGCGGCACACTCGCGCGATACGCGGCTGCGGGCGTCCGGACAGTCCTTGTCACTTGCACCGATGGCGGACAGGGTGACGGAGTCGACGGCCGCAAACCCGGCCACCACGACCACCGGCCCGAGGAGGTCGCCGCACGGCGCGCCCACGAGCTCGCCATATCCGGTGCCGCACTGGGTGTGAGTCACCTGATTCGGCTGGACCATCCGGACTCCGGGCTGCCCGACTCCCCCGACGACATCGACCCTCGTGCGTTCAGCAGGCTCGACGGCGAGCCGGTCGTCCGGCAGCTCGAAGCCCTCATGCACGAGTACCGGCCGGATGTCCTGGTGACCTATCCCCCCAACGGGCTTTCGAACCACCCGGATCATGTCCGTACGCACGACCTCACGACCGCCGCGTTCGAGCGCATTCGGACGGCCGGCGGCTTCCCTGTCCAGGGAGGTGCCGGCACGCGTACCGGCCGGCGCCTGCCGAAGCTGTACCACATCGCCCTCTCCGTCTCCCGCCTCGCGGCGGTACGAACCCTGGCGCAGGCTTCCCTCGGTCCTGACGCCTGGACTCCCCCGCTGGACATGGGCGTTGACGATGACGACGTCACCACCGTCGTGGACATCTCCGGGTTCTGGGACCAGAAGCTTCGGGCGCTGGCGGCACACGCCAGCCAGTCGGACGCTCAGGCCCTGCTGGGGATGTTGAGCCTGACCGGTCGTGAGAACCCTGTCGAGGAGTACGTACGAGCCGACCCACCGTGGACTGGCGGAGAGCAGGAGAACGACCTCTTCCAGGGCGTCGAGGGCGGTTGATCTCCGCCTCCCGCCGTCCCGGGCCTGCCGCGGATGCCGGGGGCACCCGTGCGGATGGGTATTCACGGCCGACCTCACCACGGCCGACCCCTCCCGCGGCGGCCGGCCGTGCTGCTCCCGCGGCGGGCGCGGGAGCAGCACGGCCAGGAGCGGCTCACTCCGCGGTGGAAGAGCCCTCTTCCACCGCACGAGCGCTGCGGACCAGAGCCTGAGCACCGCGCTCGTGGATATGGGCTGTCGGTGTGCGGTCGATCTGCAGGCTGAGGAGTTCAGGGCGGCTGTAGTGGCCGCGCGAGTCCATCAGGCGCTTGCGCTGGTCGATCAGTCCGAAGTCCAGGTCGGCGATGACCTCGCCCTCGCCGGAGGTGAGCGGTTCTCCGAGAACGCGTCCTTCGGGATCGACGATCGCGGTGAAGAACCCCCCGGACAGCGCGGGACCACCGGTGTCCTCGGCGATGCGCCCCACCTGGTCCTTGTCGAGCCATGCGGTTGCGCAGACGACGAAGCAGGCAGCTTCCAGGGCATGCTGACGAATATTGACCTCGATCTGCTCCGCAAACAGCGCGCCGCCGAAGGAACCGGGGTACATCGCGGCGTGGATCTGCTCGCCGTCGGCGATCAGGGCATAGCGGGCCAGGGGCTGGTAGTGCTCCCAGCAGGCAAGCTGGCCGACGCGGCCCACGGCGCTGTCCACCGCGCGCAGGCCGGAGGCGTCGCCCTGCCCCCAGACGAGCCTCTCGTGATAGGTCGGCGTGATCTTGCGGCGGCGCTGGATCAGCGTGCCGTCCGCGTCGAACAGGAGCTGCGTGTTGTAGATGGTCCCGCCGTCACGCTCGTTGACGCCGATCGATACGACCATGTGCGCCTCTCGCGCGGCCTGGGCGATGGCATCGGTCTCGGCGGACGGCACGGTCACCGACTCCTCGAGCAGGCGCAGCGGCTCCTTGGCCATGGCGTAGGGCGCCTGCACGAAGGAGAAGTACGGGTAGTAGGGGATGACGGTCTCGGGGAAGACCGCGTACTGAACCCCCTTCGTGCCCAGCTCGCGGATCTTCTCAACGACCTTTTCGACGGTACCCGCGCGGCTGTAGAGCACGGGGCTGATCTGGACTGCGGCAGCCTTCACAACGGTCATGGTGCGGTTCCTTCTCGGTATGGGGGGTCATCACTTGAGGCTCTGAGTGGGCCCGCTCAGGTAGACGAACCCGCACAGCGCCGGGACCTGGTCGATCGCGGGGACATGTCGTGAGCCGGCATGGCGGCGATCACGGCCCCGACGAACAGGTCCTGCACTGCGCTGAGCGGGGGTTCCCGGAACGGCCGGTGGTGATTCGACGACCCCTCCGACTAATATGGTTTGAATGTCAAACCAATCGCAGCATACACATCCTGGTTTGGAAAACAAACCGAAGCGGGATTCGTTGGCAGCCGCGCTCGACGCGGTCAGCGACCGGTGGTCCCTGCACATCGTGCGTGCCGTGGCCTTCGGAGCGTCGCGCTACACGGACATCCTGCGAGCAGTGGGAGCACCGAGAGACGTCCTGTCCTCCCGGCTTCGAAAACTCACCGCGTCCGGGATCCTGCGGCCCCGCTCACCGGAGAAGGGCCGGCTGGCCGGGTACGAGCTGACCCAGAAGGGTCGCGACCTCGGGCAGGTCGTCCTGGTGCTCAAACGGTGGGGCGACGCCCACGGCGGGGATGACCTGCCTCCGGTCGACTTCATCCACGACGTCTGCGGCGAGGTGTTCGTCGCCGAGGTCCACTGCCGGGCCTGCGGGAAACCGATCCGGTCTGGCGAGTTCTCCGTCCACCGCGCGTCCCAGGACTGCTGACGCCCCGGAGCCGAATCGCGATCCCTGCGACTGGCGCCCCGACCGGTGGGTCACCGCCCGACTGCCGTGGCCCCGCATGGCCCACGCCGAGCGACGGTCCCCGCCCTCCAGGCCGTTCGCCGATCCGTGAAGAACAGCTGCACTCCGCCCCCGGGCGACTAGGCAGATCGAGAAACCCGACAGCCACCCTGTCCGACCAGTACGGAAGCGACCACGGCAACGTTGCGAACTCACCCGTAAGAGACAGCCGCACCCAAAAGCGCCTCACGTATTCGCACAAATATTCGAACACGGTCTACGGTGAAGAGCAGGCACCGGAGGAGAGGGACGGCAAGGGAGCAATCACCCATGACATACCTGCACGTCTCCTGCCCGCGCGCGGCCATCATCCGAGACACACTGAAGCGTCTGGTGAACCCGGGAAGTGCAGGGTGATCATGATGAGCGGCCGCAGCATTCTCCGCCTCTCCTTCGACCTGCCGCCCGACGCGACGCCGACCTCCCGGAACGGCTGCGCCGCTTGATGGAAGACTTCACGCCGCGCGTGCAACTGCTCGAGGACGGTGCCCTCCTCGACCTCACCGGAGCAACCCGATGGTGGCAGCGCGATGCCCGCGGCATCACCGAACTCGTCCAGCTCCGCGTGCTCGCCTACTTCGGGGTGCGCAGCGCGGCGGCCGTGGCCGGCACCCCGATGCTCGCCGCCATGGCCTGCGCCCTCACGCCGCTCGGGCGGCGCACCGTCATCGACGACTCCCCCGAGGCGATCGCGGCTTTCCTTCGGCCCCGGCCCGTGCGGGAACTTCCCGGCGTAGGCGGGAAGACCGCCGCACTGCTGGGCGAGTACGGACTGCACACCGTCGGCGACGTCGCCGACGTCCCGCAGCACACACTGCAGCGCCTCCTCGGCGCCCGCGCCGGCCGCGCCCTCTACGAGCACGCCCGCGGCCACGACACCACGGCCGTCGACCCCACCCCGGCCCCAGCGAGCCTCAGCACCGAGCACCGCTTCCCCCGGGACGAACTCGACCCGGCCGCCCACCGGCGCATCCTGCACGCCCTCGCCGACGACCTCGGCGCCCGCCTCCGCGCCACCGACCAGATCGCCACCGGCGTGTCCTGCACGATCCGCTACGCCGATCTGACGTCCACCCGCCGCAGCCGGACCCTGCCCGAAGCCACCCAGCACACCATGCTTTTGGCACGGACCGCGTACACGCTGTACGACTCCCTCGGTCTCCAGCGCGCCCGGGTCCGCAGCATCGCGCTGCGTGCCGACGCCCTTCAGCCCGCCGATCGGGCCACCCGGCAGCTCACCCTTGACGCGAGCGACGACAAACCCCTCGCGATCGAAGCTGTCGCCGATCGTGCCCGCGCCCGCTACGGGCACCAGGTGATCTACCCCGCCGTCCTCGCCATCACCGCGCCGCCCTCAGAGCGTCCTGGCAGGGCGAGGCCACCGCAGTAGCGAGCCTTCGAGCTTCCCCTCAGATGGTCTGGGGATGGCACCGCACGTTCGTACGGCCGGCGCCTCCAGGTGCTCTTTGCGGTGCTCCGCACTGGTCTTGTCATAGCTGACGGCGGACGCCTGGCGCGTGCCGTCGTGGTCGGTCCAGGTCAGGCCGCTCCGGCCCGAACACCCGCCACCTGGGCAGACCAGCGCCTGTGACCGGTGGGCACCGGCAGGCAGCCGACGCAAAGCCTTGTCCCACCTCGGTGGCTGAGGCGAGAGCAGACAGCGTCACACTGCGTACCGGGACATCCGGCTCGTCGTGCGGCGTTCTGGCCGGGGCCGGGCTGTGAGATCACAGTCCCTGTCGGGCGTAGTCCTTGAGCCATGCCACGAGCCGCGGCACCAGCCCTGCGCGGTCGCCCGCCGGGTTCACCAGCTCGCGCAGGGCTGGGCTGCTGCGCACGACGGTTGCCTGCCGCAGTTGATTCTGGATCACAGGCAGCGCCTCGGCGACGAGGTGGCGGCGGTGCGCGGGAACGCGCGCCTGCTTGACCCGCAGGCGCACTTTGCCGCCACTGTGCTCCCAGGACGCGAAGCGTGCCGCGGGGTCCGATGCCTGTTCCACGAGCCACCGGACCGAGTCGATGAACGTCCCCTGGGTCGCCTGCCACGGCAGTTCGTGCAGGCGCCAGACCTCGCTGAGCAGTGAGGTCGCGAAGACCAGGCGGTCGGTCGGCAGGTCCTCGCGCTTGGCGGGCTTGGCCTGTGCCTCGGCTCGTGCGTCGGCGATCCGGGCACCCAGGAACGCCTTCGCCGCCGCGGGAGCCAAAACGGGTATCGGGCTGCTGCCGGCCAGCGGAAGCCGCGCGACCTCGGTGTCCGGCTCCGCGATCAGGAGCCGGGTGGTCTTGGACGGGCGTACGCCGATCGTGGCTCCGTGCCAGGCCGCCCACGAGGCCGCCTCGCGGACGTCGCCGGCAGTGCCGAGCGGCACGATCCGCCAGCCCTTCAGTTCCGAGGTGACGGGTGGAAGCTGGGCTGCGGCCTGTTCCGTCACGCCGAGCGCCGCCGCGAGATGGTGCAGGTCCCGTGCGTCCGTCGCACTGACCGGAGCGGGGACAGCATCGTGGCGGGCCTGCCACAGCGCGAGGTGGGCATCTACGAGCGTGTCCCGGGTCAGTCCAGCCGCCTTCGCTGCGGACGCCAGCCGCTGGGCGTCGCGCTGGCTCAGCGACTTGCTGCGTGCCATCGCCAACGCGAGGGCGGTGTACTCCTCCCCGGTTCCGGAGGGGGCGGGGTGTGTGGGGAGGAACTGCGCGAGGTTCCCCACCCCGGTGTAGGGGCCGGAGCGGACTGGTTCCATGCGTGGGAGCAGCCGCTGAGCGGGCGGCAGCTCGGGGAGCGGCCTCACGCCGGCCGTTGGGGTGCAGGTGAGGCGGGTCGGACTGGCGGCCAGCAGCGTCGAGAGCACGCGAGCGGTGTTGCGGCAGTCGTCCAGGGCGCTGTGCTCCCGCACCGGCCATGTGCCGGACAGAGACTTGACGACTCCGGCAAGCCTGTATGCGGGCATGTCCGTGTGGCTGCGGACGGTTGTGAGGGTGCACAGGCCAGGGATCCGCAGCCCTGCGAGGCCAACGCGGGCGAATTCGCTGTCCAGGAACTCCTCTTCGAAGGAGCGGTTGTGGGTCACAACGACCGTGTCCCGCATCATGCTGAGGAGCGTGCCAGCGATCTCGGCGAACCGTGGGGCTTCAGCCACCATGTCGTCGTCGATGCCGTGGATCTGCCTGCTGCCGGAGGGGATCGGCCGCTCGGGGTGCACCAGGGTCGACATCTCCTCCAGCACCGTGCCGTCGGCGCTCATCCGGATTGCCGCGACCTCGCACACCCGGTCCCCGTGAGCGGTCCGCGTGCCGGTCGTCTCCAAGTCCAAAACGGTGTACTGGAGCGCGCGGGGATCGAGCCCGTCGGAACGACGGGTCAGGTAGGTCGGGACGAACAAGGGTGGCGCCTTCCGAGCAGCAGGGACGGCGGCGGGCACGAGGCCGTCGCTCATCCGGTGATGATGCCGGAAGTCACAGGCTGCTCATAGTCCCGAACAACAGACGGCACTGGTCAGAGTCTCCCTGCGAGCGCGGAGACGGGGCCGACGCAGCGACTCACTCACGGGCCATAGCAGCCGCCGTCGTGTCCGGCGGATGGGTAGAGGAGCGCGCGATGCCGGCCAGCCCGGCGTGCGGCTGCGGATGTATACCGATCTGCGGCAGGTCCGCGAGGAGGCCCCTTCGCCGGAGCCGACCCGTCGGCCACCTAGACAGGCGTGGTCCGCCACCACGGGGGGAGTGACGGACCACGTCTGCATCCACGGTGCCACACCAGTTGCCCCCACGCCCGATCTGCGGGTGAAGTCGTCGCGGGATGCTGTGACTTTGATCGAGCAGGCGTTACACGTGGGCACGCAGCACGGCGAGGACGGCGGCCGTGTATGCGCGGGATCGGTCCCAGACGGCAAAGTAGTCGGTGTGCAGCTGGTCGGCCTCCTCCATCCGGGAGGGCTGGATGCCGCTGCCGCGTCCGAGGGCGAGGTTGGCGCGGCGGCTCAACTCCGGGCTCAGACCACGCGGCTCGCCGCCTTGTAATCGGGGGTCCGTACGTACGCGCGCCGCAGGCGCTGGTACTCGGCGGGTTCAAGGTCGGTCCTGCTCGGCCCCTGACGGCTCGCGGTTGCCTTTGCCTCGTGCACGGGCCGGTGGGCCGCCTGGGCTTCGTCGAGTTGATGCGCGAGCCGTTCGAGAACCCTCGGCCAGCGGCTCCCCACCATGGTCACGGTCTTTCCCTTCGCAGATGCCCGACTGCCCCTGACCCACGCTATCGGCCTCGCGCCGCGTACCCGTTGTCACACAGGCAGCGCTGGACTTCTCAGAGCAGGCGCAGGACGCCGACGACCTTGCCGAGAATCTGCGCCTGGTCACCGGGAATGGGCTCGTAGGCTGGGTTGCGGGGCATCAGCCACACCTGGCCGTCCTGCCGGCGCAGCACCTTGATCGTGGCCTCGTCGTCCAGCAAGGCAGCGACGATGTCGCCGTGGTCGGCGCTGTCCATCTTCCGCACGGTGACGATGTCGCCGTCGCAGATTGCCGCGTCGATCATGGAGTCGCCAACCACGGTCAGGGCGAACAAGTCACCGTCGCCCACGACCTGGCGGGGCATGGAGTAGACGTCCTCGACCATCTCCTCGGCGAGCAGGGGTGCGCCGGCGGCGATCCGTCCGACGAGCGGCACGTGGACCGGCGCCTCGCTCCTGCCTCCCAGGTCGGGTGCCCAGGAAGGCCGCACCCGGTAGGCGCGGGGACGGTGCGGGTCACGGTAGAGAACGCCTTTGCGCTCGAGGGCCATCAGCTGGTGGGCGACCGAGGACGTACTGGCGAGCTCCACGGCCTTGCCGATCTCCCGCATCGACGGCGGGTAGCCCTGCCGGGCGACCGACTCCGTGATGTAACGGACGATGGCCGACTGGCGGCTCGTCAGCTCTCCCTCGGCGGTCCGAGGGCCCGGGGGACGGCCCGGGCGTGCGGGCGCGCTGTTCTCCATCCCGGCACCTCCGTACAAGATCTCGCAGGTCGCGACCATAACCCGCGATCTCCCCCAAATGGAACACCCTTTCGGATCCCGGGGAACGAAGAAGGTGCGGTCCGCTTGATCTCGGGGTGGGTCGAAGGTCCTTCCATAGGCGTGTCAGTGCGCCACCAGGGCCAGGAAGGACTGCTCGTCGGCCATCCGCTCGCGCAGGTTGTCCGCCTTCCAGTACAGGCCGCGCGTGGCCCGCAGGCTGCCGACTTCCTTGAAGCCTGCCAGGACCTGGATGTGCCGGAACTCCATGTCACCTAGTGCTCTGACCACGTAGGTTCGCCGGGTTGGGTGTGCGAGCGGTGGGATGAGCGGTGACGTCCGATCTGACCGCTGGGGGTGTGGTGGCTGAGCCTGTCCGTGTGCGCAGGTTGACTGATCAGGAGGGGCAGAAGCTGCAGCAGATCGTGCGCCGGGGCAGCACCAGTGCGGTGCGTTACCGGCGCGCGATGATGTTGCTTGCCTCGGCTGGCGGGAACCGGGTGCCGGTGATCGCGAAGTTGGTGCAGGCCGACGAGGACACGGTCCTGGACGTGATCCACCGGTTCAACGAGATCGGTCCGGCCTGCTTGGACCCTCGGAGGGCGGGAGGCCGTCCCCGCCTGCTCAGTCCTGAGGACGAGGACTTCGTCGTCCAGACGGCCACCACCCGACCGACCAAGCTCGGGCAGCCCTTCACCCGCTGGTCACTCCGCAAACTCGCCGCCTACCTGCGCCGCGTACACGGCCGTGTGATCCGGATCGGCCGCGAGGCGTTACGGTGCCTGCTCGCCCGCCGCGGCGTCACCTTCCAGCGCACCAACACCTGGAAGGAATCCCCCGACCCCGAGCGTGACGCCAAGCTCGACCGGATCGAGTACGTGCTGGAGCACTTCCCGGACCGCGTCTTCGCGTTCGACGAGTTCGGCCCGCTCGGCATCAGGCCCACCTCCGGGTCGTGCTGGGCCGAACAGGGTTCGGCCCGAGCGGCATCCCGCGACCTATCACCGTACTCACGGGGTGCGCTACTTTCACGGTTGCTACTCGGTCGGCGACGACACGCTCTGGGGCGTCAACCGGCGCAAGAAGGGCGCCGCGAACACCCTGGCTGCGCTGAGGTCAATCCGGGCGGTCCGGCCGGACGGGGCCCCGATCTACGTCATCCTGGACAATCTGTCCGCCCACAAGGGCGAGACCATCCGGCGCTGGGCAAAGAAGAACCGGGTCGAGCTGTGCTTCACCCCGACCTACGCGTCCTGGGCCAACCCGATCGAGGCCCACTTCGGACCGCTGCGGCAGTTCGCCATCGCCAACTCCAACCACCGCAACCACACCGCGCAGACCCGAGCCCTGCACGCCTACCTCCGCTGGCGCAACGCGAACGCCCGCCACCCCAACGTGCTGGCCGCCCAACGCCGCGAACGCGCCCGTATCCGCAGCGAGAAGGGCATCCGCTGGGGCGGCCGAAGACAGGCAGCCGCTGCCTAAAACTGCCCGCACCCCCCGGCGGCCACGCACTACGGTGGGATACATGTCCGAGCCCTCCGTGCGGGATTTCTACGACGATCTGGCCCACGACTACCACCTGATGTTCCGGGACTGGGACGCGAGCATGGCCTACCAGGCCGGAGTATTGGGCGGGCTCCTGCGCCAATCTCTCGGCGCGGGACCACACACCGTTCTGGACTGCTCGTGCGGGATCGGCACCCAGGCCATCGGCCTGGCCCTGGCCGGGCACCAAGTAATCGGCAGCGACCTGAGCCCGGTCGCCGCCGCGCGCGCCGCCGCCGAGGCGGCGGCCCGGGGCAGCCGACTTCCGGCCGCTGCGGCCGACATGCGCCAACTGCCTTTCAAAGAAACATCATTCGACGTCGTCCTCTGCGCGGACAACTCGCTCACGCACCTGCTCTCCGGGCAAGATCTCCGGGCGGCACTCCTCGGCATGAGACGGGTACTCCGAGACGACGGACTGTTGACGATCACTGTCCGGGCCTATGACGAGACGCGCCAGACCAGAACCACGTCGACACCTCCCCAGGTCTCCCAAACACGCGACGGCCAAGCGATCACCTTCCAGCTGTGGCACTGGCACGAAGACGGCGAACGCTACGACCTGGAGCACTTCCAGCTCATCCCCGCGAAGAACACCTGGCAGGTCCGAGTCCGCCGGACCACCCACTGGGCGCTGACGCCCCCGCAGCTGACAGAGTTCGTGACTGAAGCCGGCTTCACCAAAATCGCCTGGCACAGCCCGGCCTCCAGCGGGTACTACCAGCCCGTGCTCACCGCACAGCGCGCTCCCTCAGCGCAGTAGCCCAGACATCGGCTCCGCCCTGCCTAACTTTCCGTTCATCCATGGCAAACCGGTGAACGTTGCCGGTCACAGCACGGGGATGTTCCCGTGCACGCCCTGCGACGCACTGGCATATGCCGCTGCTCCCCGCACCCGCGGGGACGTTCCCCCCCGTCGACCAACTCAGCACACCGTCGATCACCTGTCGGTGGTCCCATCACGGACACCCAGCCGGTCAACACCCGGCAGCAGCGGCGCTGTCCGCTCCCACGCCACATCCGTCGACTCTCCACGACGTACGACGAGTTCATTGATCAGACAGGCTTTGGTCGGTGGTTGCGTAGGCGGCCATGAACATGTCCAGCAGTCCGTCGATCGCGGCCTCGTCAATGGGGCGGGTCGACAGCAGGCTGCGGTAGTAGAGAGTGCCGCACAGCACCTCGGCGGCGAATTCCAGGTTCGCTGCCGCGGTCAGCTCACCGGTGTGCTGGGCGCGGGTGATCCGATCGAGGGTGCTCTGCTCGACGGTGGCCAGGAATCGTTCGTGCAGGGTCGCCCGCAGCGCGGAATCAGCCTGCGCTTCCGCGATAACTGCGCGGTAGATGGGGCCGATCGGCGGGCTGGAGAGCGCGAAGCCGGAACGTAGGAACTGTTCGCGCAGATCCCTTCGGACGTCCCCGGTGTCGCGGTAGTCCAGGTCCCTGGTCCACACGCGACTGAGCGCGTCGAGCAGCAGCGCCGCCTTGGAGGGCCAGCGCCGGTAGATCGTGTGTTTTCCGACCCCGGCCCGCCGGCCGACCGCCTCGATGCTCAGGCCCGCATACCCGACCTCCGCAGCCAGGTCGAGGGTTACCCGCAGCAGCTCTTCGGTGCGCGCGGCACCTCGACGGCGTGGGGTAGCGGGCGTGTCGCTCATGTTCCCATCCTATCGGCACGTGGCGTGCCGTTGACAAGGCCGAGCACTGGGCGCAGCATTCGGTATCGATCGGCACGTTGCGTGCCGATGCTGGAGTGACGGCGTGTCGCCACAGACGCCCGAGATGCCGCCGGATCAGATCAACACCCGCCACATCGGATCAACGAAGGAAGATCTGCCATGACCAGCACCGACAGCAGCACACACCAGGGATTCACGGCCGAGGAACGGGCCGCGATGAAGGACCACGCCCAAGAGCTGAAGGCCGCGGCGCGCCGCGGCACGCGCGCGGACAAGGCGGCGGAGGCGGAGCGGGACGTGCTCGCGAAGATCGCCGAGATGCAGGACTCGGACCGGATCATGGCCGAACGCGTCCATGCCGTCATCACAGCCGGCGCCCCGGTCCTCGCGCCGAAGCTCTGGTACGGCATGCCCGCCTACGCGCTGGACGGCAAGGTCGTCTGCTTCTTCCAGAGCGCGGCGAAGTTCAAGGCGCGCTACGCGACGCTCGGGTTCAGCGACCAGGCGAAGTTGGACGAGGGCACGATGTGGGCGGCAGGTTTCGCCCTGACCGAGGTGACGCCCGAGGTGGAGGTGCGGATCAGTGCGCTCGTGAAGCAGGCGGTGAGCTGAGCCGCGCCCGGGGCCTGCGGCCTCTCGCGCGCTCGGCGGTCTGGCGCTACTGATACGGCATCTGCTGCGCCTCCTCACTGACGGCGTCGAAGCACGAGGCTGAGCACAGCAGGTGTCGAGTTCCGCCTACTGGCTCGGCCGTGTCCGGCAAGGAGCGCCGTCCGCCCGGAGCACGCCGAGCGGGATTCGGGCGGGATTTGTCGGACACGGCCTATCCCTTCGTTCCGGTCGGCAACACGGCACGGGCGATGCCGGTGAGGTTGCCCTGCAGGATGAGGATCTCGCTCCGGTTCGATCCGTCGAGGTCGGCCGCGTACACGTTCCCGGCGAGGTCGGTCACGTACATGCGGCCGTCGTCCGGATCGAGGGCGAGGCCGATGCCTTCCATGAGGTGGGTCAGCAGGATCTCGGGTGTCCGCTGCCCTTCCGGCGCGTCCAACGGCGAGCGGTTCACACTGTTGCCCCGCGGCGGGTCGCCGCGATCCGTCCAGTACAGCATGCGCCGCGTGAGGTCGAGCTCCAGGTCGATCGGCTCGGGCAGCCCCTCGAACAGCACCTCGATATCGCCGCGTTCGGCCGCAGCTTCCCCAGCGGGCAGGTCGATTCCGGCTCGCAGGATCTTCCCGAGTCCCGCGTCGCTCGGGCCCTTCTGTGTCCAGTAGAGGTGTCCGCCGACCGGGTCGACGGCGACTCCCACGCACCACTTGGTCTCCTCGCGGCGGTCGTCCTCTCCCTGTCCCGTCTGTACGAGGGTCTCGACGTTGTGGCCGTCGAGGTCGCAGCGCATCACGCGCATGCCTTCGCGATCACCCCAGTACAGCTTCCGGCCGGCCGCCTCGAAGTGGAGTTGCTTCGGCGTATGCGTGCCACCGCTCGGGACGATCGTCGTCCGGTTGCCTCCGTCCAGGTCCACGCGTTCGATCGAGCCGTCGTTCTCCGGCGGACGGCCCATGTTCGTCCAGTAGATGTGCCCGGCCTGGACATCGACGGCGACCCCGTCGGGGATCCTGCACCCGGTGACGATGACCTTCTTGTCGGAGCCGTCGGGGTTCGCGGAGAACAGGCGACCGCCGCTGCTGGCCTCGAGCACGAACAGTCTTTCCTGGGGCCGCGTCACGATTCCTCCTTCGCCTGGCGACCCACTGCGGCGCTCCGCGGGCCGGACGGGTCGTGCTCGGCCCGCACGGCCAGTAGGGCGGACAGCATCGCGTCGCGCCGGGCGGCCAGCTCATCGACCGAGTCGCCGTGCGCCTCCTGCAGGACGCCGGCCACGATCTGCTCCTTGAGCTCGGGCGTGAACTCGGGGGTGCCCAGGTCCTGCCAGGACGCCACCATCCGCGGCATCAGAGTGTCCATGAAGTGCTCAATGCCGCCCTCCCCTCCACCGAGATGCCACAGCAGATGGGGACCCATGACACCCCATCTGAGCCCCGGCCCCCAGGACACCGCGTCGTCGGAGTCCGCCACGTCGAGCACTCCCTCTTGGACCAGGTACACGACCTCTCGGTACAGCGCGGCCTGGATACGGTTGGCGACGTGCCCGGGAAGCTCCTTCTTGAGGTGAATCGGTTTCTTGCCGATCGCGGCGTAGAACGACATGACGTCCCGGATCGTCTCCGGGGCGGTCTTCGTCCCGCCCACGACCTCGACCAGCGGGACGACATGCGGCGGGTTGAAGGGGTGGCCGATGACGGTCCGTTCCGGACGTCGGCATTCGGCCTGGATGACGCTCATCGTGATGCCCGAGGAACTCGACGCGATGATCGCGTCCGGCGGCGTGGCGTCGTCGATGTCGGCGAACAGCTTGACCTTGAGTTCCGGACGCTCCGGCGCGTTCTCCTGTACGAAATCGGCGTCCGCGACGGCCTGCCGCATGTCCGAGGTGAATCTCAGGCGATCGGGCGACGCTTCGGGCGCGAGCCCGATCGAAGCCGCCGTGTCCCATGCCGCCTCCACATACGACCGCAGGGCCGTCTCCGCGGTGGGGGCGGGGTCCGTCGCCGTGACGTCGAAGCCTCGGACGAGGTAGTGCGTCGCCCAGCTCGCACCGATCGTGCCGGTGCCGACGATCGCTACACGGTGGACGGGCTTGTGTGCGCTCATGACTGGTTCACTGCTCCTGAAAGTCGGACACGGGCTGCGGGGGAAAGGCGGCTGAGATGGCCGGCATCAGCGGCCGCGCCGGATGGGGGCACGTTTGTCGGCGAACGCCCGTGCGCCTTCCTGCGCGTCCTGGCCCGCAGCCGGCCCGCTCGTGAGCTCGCCCTGGTGTCTGAACACGACGCTCTCCTTCAGGCCATGCATGTCGCGCAGGACCTCCTTGACGGCTGCCTTCGCCGGCGTTCAGCAGCTCACGCGTGGGCAGTGCGCGCGGCGACGTGGAGCGCAAGTAGGCGCGGCAGCCTGACCTGTTCGTCCTCTGCCGTCACGGGACCACGTATGACCTCGGCCCACGACCGCCGCGAGCTGCACCGCGCCCTCGTGGTCGACGGCGTTCTTCTGCGCCGGGCGGTTGATGGCGATGGTGACGTCGATGGTCGTCACGCTGCCGCAGCGCTCGTGGAGCACTACGCCTGACGCGTCGGGCGCAATGCTCATCGCGCCCCCTCCGCTTCCGCCGGGCCGGGAACCGCTCCCTCGGCGCGCAGCTCGGTGATCTCGACGGGGCTGAATCCCAGCTCGGCGAGGACCTCGTCGTTGTGCTCGCCCAGGTCCGGTGCCCGCTTCGCCGGGACCTTCGCGACGCCTCGCAGGTTGACCGGGCTGTTGATGGTGTACTCCAGCCCACTGACTCCTTCCAGCGGTACGACGATGTCGTTCGCGCGCAGCTGCGGATCCCGCGCGGTCTCCTCCGGTGTCTGAATGAGGCTGTAGGTGACGCGTTCCCGCGTCAGGGCGTCCTTCCAGTGGGCGAAGGGCCGCGAACGGAACTCGGCGTCGAGCAGCTCGGCCAGCGCGGTGGAGTTCTTGACGAAGCCATCGATGTCCGCGAAACGGGGATCCTCGAGCAGCTCCGGGTGCCCGATGGCCCGGGTCAGTCCCGGCCAGTGCGGGGCTGAGGTGACGAGCATGAACCATTCACCGTCGGCGGTCTGGTAAGGGTTGATCAGCGGGTTCGCCGGCTTCTTCCGGTCGTGCAACTCGAACGGCGTACCGTCGGCGAGCGCGCCGGCCACGAGCGTTCCCGTGGCCCAAACGCCCTCGGCGAGCAGTGACGTCCCGACGCTGGCTCCTTGTCCGGTCCGCTCGCGGCGGTAGAGGGCGGTCACGATCGCCGCGTAGATCCCGATCGCCGACATGTAGTCGCCGCTGCCCCAGACCGGGGCCGTCGGCGGGGCCCCCGCGTCCCGGGTGGAGGCCAGCAGCCCGCTGCGCGCCCAGTATGCGGTCAGGTCGAAGCCCGGCTGCCCGGCGTCGGGGCCGGCATCCCCGAAGCCCGTGATGTCGGCGTAGACGACCCGCGGGTTCCAGCCCGCGACCTCGTCGTAGCCGAGGTGCAGCTTCTCGCGGGTGCCGTGCGGGAAGTTGGTGATCACCACGTCGGCCCACTCGACGAGGCGTTTGAGGATCTTGGTGGCCGCCGGGGACTTCAGGTCGATGGCCATGCCGCGCTTGTTGCGGTTGGTGAGGTGCCAGCTGTAGTTGGCTTGTGCCCGGGGGCTGGGCGGCACGGAGCTCAGCTTTCGCTGGGGGTCGCCCTTTCCCGGTGGCTCGATCTTGATGACGTCCGCTCCGAAGTCGGAGAGCACAGTGGCTGCGGCCGGTCCCGCAATGAAGGTCGACGCGTCGAGGACCTTCAGACCGGTGAAGACGGATTCGGTGGTCATCGTCGTCACCTCACGAAGGCGCTCAGGCCGTCGGTGACGGCGCGTCCGACGATGAGGGTCTGGATCTCCCGCGTGCCCTCGTACGAGTAGATGGCCTCGGCGTCGGCGACGAAGCGGCCGACCTTGTAGTCGAGGAGAATGCCGTTGCCTGCCAGCAGTTCCCGCGCCCACCCCACGTTCTCGCGCATCCGCACGGTGCAGTAGGCCTTCGCCAGGGCGGACTGTTCGTCCCGGAACACCCCGGCGTCCTGCAACTGGGCCAGGCGCACCATCATCCCGCACGAGGCCGTGGCGTTGCCGAGCATCTTCACGAGCAGGTCCTGCACGAGCTGGAAGCCCCCGATCGGACGTCCGAACTGCTCGCGCTCCTTCGCGTACTGCAGGGCGATCTCGTAGGCGGCGAACATCACTCCCACCGACTGCCACGCCACCCCGCTGCGCGTCTGGCGCAGGATCTTGGCGGTGTCCTTGAACGAGTTCGCGTTCTGCAGCCGGTTGGCCTCCGGAACACGGCAGCCGTCGAGCACGATGTCGGCGTTCTGCACGATCCGCAGCGCCATCTTGTTCTCGATCTTCGTCGCGGTGAACCCGGGGGTGTCCTTCTCCACGACGAAGCCCAGCACATGACGGGTCTCGACATCGCGGGCCCAGACGACCACCAGGTCGGCGAACGTCGCGTTTCCGATCCATCGCTTCGCGCCGTCGAGGATCCATTCGTCGCCGTCACGGCGCGCGGTCGTCTGCAGGCCGCCGGCCACGTCGGAGCCGCCGTGCGGCTCGGTCAGCCCGAAGGCGCCGATCTTCTCGAAGCGGCTCATCTTCGGCAGCCACTGACGCTTCTGTTCGTCGGAGCCGCAGGTCAGGATGGTGCCCATGGCCAGACCCGTGTGCACGCCCGCGAACGTGGCCACGGACGCGTCGACATGCGCCAACTCCAGCGCGAGGAAGCCCGCGAAGAGGTTGCTCGGCTTGGATTCCGGCGAGTCCGGGTCGGCCCAGTCCATCAGACCGAGCCCCCCGAAGCCCTCGATCAGCTGGAAGGGGAACTCAGCCCGGGCCCAGTGGTCGTCGACGATCGGTGCGACCCGCTTGCGGAGGAACTCGCGCACGGACTCGAGCTTCTCCCGCTCCGTGTCCGACAGCAGGTCCTCGTAGGCGTAGAAGTCGGCGGGCAGCAGCCCCTCGTCCAGGTAGGGACCGGACGGTGTCGGCAAGGTCGTTGTGCCGCTCATTGCAATCTCCCTCAAGCGCTGTGGGACGTGGCCCGGAGATCCACGCCCGTCAGCGCTCTCCGCCCCTGGCGTATCGGTTCTCCGGCGCGATTAAACGCGGATCCCGGGCCGGTCCCCCGGACCCGCGCCGCGCAGGAGTGCCGTTGTCGCCGCGGACCACTCCAGTGGCCCGTCCCCGCCCGGTGCGGGAGGTCTACCGGGTACTGGAGGACATCCACACCCTGACCGGGCGCCGCATACGGGATCCAGCGCATCGAGTGCGCTGGGTCCTGGGCCACCCCTGGTCCACCCCACCGTCGTCGCGGCGGGTCGACGCAGGGCCGCTACAAGCGTCTGACCCGGGCAAGGGCGGAGATGGACGAACTCGCCGCTGCGGCGGCCGGCCGCCACTACAGACCCGCGGACGCCCGACGGCTTGAGGGGCCGCCGCATCGCCTCCGCGGACCGGATGATGGCCTCCAAGCCGCGCCCGCGTTGTCAGGGCTGGGACGGACCGAACGGCGCGATCTCGTCGGGGTCGGGCACGGACAGAAGATGCTCAGCGCCGCCTTCGAGCATCTGGGCTATGTCGGCCGAGCGCGGGAGCATCGACTTCTCGTAGCTGCGTACAGCGTCCTCGATGGTGGAGGAGTGGACGAGTGCGAGCGCGAGTTCGCTGGCGTCGAGCATGGCCAGGTTGACGCCGACGCCGAGCGGTGGCATGAGGTGTGCGGCGTCTCCCAGGAGTGTCACGCTGGGCGAGTGCTCCCATGTGTGCGGCACCGGCAGGGCGAACAGCGGACGATCGACGTAGGGGCCGTCGTTGTCGGTGATCATCCGGAGTGTCTGCGGTGACCAGGCCGCGTACTCGCTCAACAGGTGCGCGCGGATGCCCTCTGTGTCCTCGGGGCGAAGCCCGTTCGTGGTGATCCAGTCCACCGGGACACGCTGCATGATGTAGACGCGCATGTGACTACCGCTGTTGCGCTGTGCGAAGAGGCCGCGCTCGCCGTCGGCGACGTGAGCGCTGCCCTTGCCGACCAGTTCGGAAAGCTCGGGGTGTGCGGTCTCCATGTCGTCGAACCATGCCTCGAGGAAGCTGACCCCGGTGTAGCGCGGTGTCGCGGGCGACACGGCAGTGCGGACTCGGGAGGAAGCACCGTCCGCACCGATGACGAGATCCGCTTCAACGGCCGTCCCGTCGGCGAACGTCAGCGTTCGCGGCCCGTCGGCCGGTCCGCTCACTGATTCGAGAGTGCGTCCCCACTGAACCGTCCCGGCAGCGAGCGAGCCCAGCAGGAGATCGCGAAGCTGTCCGCGGTCGATCTCGGGGCTGACCGTTTCGCCCTCGCCCGGCAGATGGTGGGCAAGGACGCGCCCTGCAGGGTCCATGCGGCGCATTTCCTGGCTCTCGAGCCTGGCGAGCGCGAAGAACTCCTCCAGTAGGCCCGCTTCACGGAGCGCGAGCTGGCCGTCTTCCTTGTGCAGGTCGAGCGAGCCTCCCTGATTGCGGGAGCTCACCTCTGAGTCGCGGTCGTACACCGTCACCGGAATGCCGTGCTGCTGCAGGATGCGCGCGCAGGTGAGGCCTCCCGGGCCGGCACCGATGATGCTGATCCGCGCGTTTGCGGGCATCGGAGAGTCCACGGTGGATTCCTTTCGTCGGTGGGGTTCCGGTGACGCCACGGCGCGGCGATGACCGGTGCCGCGACCCCACCGGGATGCGGCAACCCCTACGGAGACCACGAAAGCAGAAACGAGTCCATAAGTGCAACCGTTTCAGTTTCGGCCTCATTCCAGTTATGGGGTACAGTGACGCCATGCCCGACTCTCCGACCGTTGGCCGTCGCGAACGCAAGAAGGCGGCGACGAGGCAGGCCATCGCCGACGCTGCGCTGGACCTCTTCCTGGAACACGGCTTCGAACAAGCGAGTGTCCGCGACATCGCCGAACGAGCCGACGTATCGACGACGACCCTCTTCGCGCACTTCCCGAGCAAGGAAGCACTGGTCTTCGACCGCGAGGAGCAAGTCGAGGCAGAACTGACCGCCGCCGTCCGTGAACGACCCAAGGACCAGAGCGTGGTCGAGGCGCTCCGCGCCCACGCGCTGAAGTCCTGGGTGCCGATCGCGTCGGATCCACGTCTGCATCAGCTCACCGCGCTGGTGGACCAAACGCCCGCGCTCCGCGAGTACGCGGAGCGTATGTGGATGCGGCACGCGGGCACCCTCAGCGCCGTCATCGCGGAGGAACTCGGCCGCGAAGCGGATGATCTCGCATGCTCAGCACTCGCACGGTTCGTCCTGGAAGTCCCGACCTTGGCCAAGGGCCGGCACGATCCACGCGCGACGGTGGAGACAGTGTTCGACCTGCTGATCCACGGTTGGCAGTCACAGCACGATTCCGGGGATGCAATCACAGGCTCTTGCGAGAGCTGACACATCGGGATGGGCGACCCTGAAAGCTCCTGGAACGGAGGGGTGAACCGCCGCTGCGAAGAAGGGCGGCGCAGCCCGATCGCGGTGACGGCGGTGGCGGTCCGTCAGGCGCGGTCCGGTGCCGGCTCCGGCTTCGGCTCGGCGAGAGGCGCTGCCGTGCGGCGGGGAAGCAGCAGCGGGGTGGCCAGCAGGAGCACGCCGGCCAGGCCGATGGCCGTACGCGGGCCGAGCAGGCCGCCCAGCACACCCCAGACGGCCGTCAGGAGCGCGGTCGAGGCCTTGGTCGTCACCGTCCAGGCGGACAGTGTGCGGGTGATCCGGTCGGTCGCGGTGCGCTCGAGGCGATAGGTGGCGTAGACGGGGTTGAAGACCCCGCAGCAGAAGATGAGCCCGAGTTCGACGCCCATCACGAGCAGCAGCCCTCCGGTACCCGGCCCCACGAAGGCCAGGCCGACGGGCCAGAGGGCACGCAGCGCCCCGGTCACGACCAGGACCTGGTGCTGCCCGAACCGGGTGACGAGCGGTAGGGCCAGCCGCGAGCCGAGCAGCCCGCCGATCGAGGGCGCGGCGAAGGCGAGGCCGTACTGCCACGGTGTGAACCCGAGTGGGCCGAGCATCAGGACGGCAAGCAGCGGCTGGGCGGCCATCACCAGGCCGTTGAACAAGGCGGTGTTGAAGAACAGCGGGCGCAGCGTCGCGTCGGCGAGGATGTACCGCCAGCCGGCGAGCAGGTCCCGGGCCCGCAGGTGCGCGGCCTCCCGGCGCTCGGGCCGCGGCTCGTGGCCGCCCGTCGCGCGGATGCCCAGGGCCGAGAGCAGATAGCTGACCGCGTCGGCCACCACCGTCGCCACCGGACCGAGGAGCGCGATCGCCGCGCCGCCCAGCGGCGGTCCGATGATCGTGGTCGTCCAGGCCGTGGACTCGAATCGGGCGTTGGCGACGAGCAGGTCCTCGGCCCGCAGCAGGGTCTTCAGGTACGCGCCGGAGGCGGCGCGGAAGGTGATGTCGGCCGCCGCGACGACGACCGAGACCAGCAGGAGCTGAAGGAAGGTGAGCACGCCGAGCGCGAACGCGGCGGGGATCGTCAGCAGCGCCGCGAACCGCACCAGGTCCATCGCGATCAGCACCGGCCGCTTGCGGCGGAACTCCACCCACGGGCCGAGCGGCACGGCCACGGCCGCGCCCACCGCAGCCCCTACGGAGGAGAGCGCGGCGACCTCGGCCGGTCCGGCGTGCAGCACCCGGATGGCGATCAGCGGGAACGCGCCGAAGGCGAGCCACGTACCGAGCGCGCTGGTCCCGTACGCGCCCCACAGCCACCCGAACCGCCACCCCAGCCGACGTCCGAGCAGATGTCCCAGCCGGTGCCCGCTCCTCATACCCGACGCCCCTCGCCCCTCACCCGCACAACCGATCCGCGTTCGGAAGCATCAAAGCGAGCGTCATACCCTGGGATCAAACAACCGTAGGGCCGTCGGTCACAACCATTGGTTGTGCTCGTAGGGTATCGGCATGGACCTCGATACCGTCCGGACCTTCGTCGTCGCCGCCGACGCAGGGCAGTTCCAGGAGGCCGCCGCCGAACTGGCGGTCACCCAGCAGGCTGTCTCCAAGCGCATCGCCGCGCTGGAGCGCAACCTCGGCGTGCGGCTGTTCACTCGCACCGCGCGCGGCGCCGAGCTCACCATCGACGGGCAGGCGTTCCTGCCCCACGCGCGCGAGCTGCTGCGCGTCGCGGAGCGCGCGGTCGCGTCCGTGCGCCCCGGCCGCCGTCCGCTGCGCGTCGACGTGATCGCCTCGCGCGGCGCGGCGGCGGGCCTGATGCGCGGCTTCTACCGTGCGCATCCCGAGATCGACCTCGACGTGGTGATGCTGTTCGACATCGAGACGGCCGTCGCCGCCATCCGTTCCGGTGCAATCGACGCGTCCTTCCGTGCCGTCGCCGCGCCCGGCCGGCCCCTTCCCGAGGACATCGAGTCCGTCCGGGTGCTCGACGAGCCGCTCCAGCTCCTCACCGGCCCCGCGCACGCGCTGGCGGGCGCCCGGTCGGTGACTGTCGCTCAGCTCGCCGGGCACCGGATCTGGATGCCCGGCATCGTCCCCGGTACCGAGTGGGCCGCCTACTACGACGACCTCGTCGCCGAGTTCGGCCTCACCATCGAGGCGACGGGCCCCAACTTCGGTTCCGACGCGCTCCTCGACACCGTCGCCGACACCCCGGCCCTGGCCACCTTCATGGGCGGGCACACCCGCCTCGTCTGGCCCTCCGGCCACGGCCTGCGCCGCATCCCGGTGACCGACCCGACGCCTGTCTACCCGCACTCGCTCCTCTGGCACCGCGACAACCCCCACCCGGCACTGGCCACCCTCCGCGCCCACCTCGCCGCCACAGCGGCCGACCACGACGCCACGGGGACCTGGGCGCCGGACTGGGTGATTCCGCGCTGAACGAACGCCGCGTCCGCGAACATCGTTGCCGGATCGACGGACGGCGGCTCGCGGGCCGTCGCGCCCATCGGCACACTCCTGCTCTCCCCCTCCGTATGCCTCATGTGCCTTCCCGGTGATCAAGGCCACTTCGTCGAGAAGGGGACCGGGTGAGGCAAGGGGTGGTCCGGGCCGTTCTCAAGAATCCCCACTATCGGCTGGACTCGGCCCTGTCCGGCGGATGGTCGACTCCTCCCACGCCCGAACCCCAAGAGAGGCGGGCCCCAGACGGGCCCGCCGCCGGTCGATCGGGGCCAGGGCGGCTTGAGACATCACCTGGTCTTCGCCGACCACGGCTACGACCACGACGTCTTCCGAGACCAGGTCCCTGCCTCATCACTACTCACCGACAACTCGGGGAGGCGAGTTGGCAGCCAGGGGCGGGTCGGAGCTTGCCCTGGTGGCCCGTTGTCTGCGGCAACGCGAACCGGCTCCGCTTGGCAGCTTGGCTTCGGCGCCACTCATCGATCTTCCGGGCATGATCTGGCCATGGAATTTGGCCTCACTCAGGTCGAGCGGCATGCTGGTCCGACACGCCGGGTTCGACGCGCGGGCCTGGCGACGGGGTGGGAAGGATCGCGTTGATCGTCTGGGTGAACGGTGCGTTCGGCAGCGGTAAGACCACGTTGGTGGACGAGTTGCGTCCTCGTTGGCCCGAGGCACTGGTCTATGACCCGGAGATGGTCGGTTTCATACTGCGGGAGATCGTGGAGGTGCCGACTGGCGACTTCCAGGATCTTCGGCTGTGGCGGCGGCAGGTTGCCGACCTGGCGGTAGGGCTGATCGAGGAGTACCGCCGCCCGGTCCTGGTCCCCATGACCGTGGTCGACCCCGGCTATGTCGGCGAGATTTTCGGCGTGTTGAAGAACACAGGCATCGACCTTCACCACTTCTTCCTCAAGGTCTCTCGAGAGGTCTTGGAGAAGCGGATCGACGGACGGATCTTCTTCCCTGATGATCCCGAGCGGGAGGAGCAGGTCCGACGCTGGGCCAAGGACAAGATCGAACCGTGCATGGCCGCGGTCGACACCCTGCCCGGCGACACGGTGTTCCTGGACGGAGAGCTGACACCGCCGGAGTTGGCCGACCAGGTGTTGGCCCGTATCGGGGTGGGTTCGGACAGGTAGGGCACCCGGGCGTCGTGAAAGGCGCCCGGGGTACAGCCAGTCCAGCGGGTAGACAACTTCCGGAGCGAACGCCTGGATCAGGTCGAGCCCTGCGTACAGCCCGATTCGTGTGCCCCTATCTCCTTTCGCGGGTCACAGGGGCGCACTGAACAGGGCCGGAAGGTCTCCAGGATCACGCCTCGGCCGTACCGGTGTTCACTCGGCCGTACCGCTGTTCAGGGGATGCGGATGCGTCCCGGCCTGCAGGCCGTCCATGAGGAGCGTCGCTAATCAGCTAAGCGATCCCGTGTCAGACGTGGTGTCTGGCGACGGGATTGCCCACCGTTGAGGGGTGGCGTGGGCGTGCAGGTGGAAGCCCGCGCCCAGTGCTGCTCCTCGCGGCCTGTGTCGGCTCGCGGTGGGTGTGCTGATCGTTGTCACGCCCTGGTGCCGGTGGGCTGCGCGGGGCAGCCGGGTCCGGTCCGTGTGAGTGTGTCCCTCCGGACGCTTGCCTGCCGGACCTGTGGGTCTGGTGGGGGAGGGTGTCCGGCGTCGCCTGGGCGTCGGACGTGTGGTTCGAGGCCGGGTGGGGCCGGTCTTGGACCGGTCGTTCCGGCTGGTCTTGTCGGCAGTCGCTGTGATGACTGCGCGGGTTTCGAGCTTGTCCACCACCGTGCGGATCACCATCGCGCCGCTGGCGCGGTCAGTGACGGTCTTGGTCTGGTGGGTGAGGCCGCGTGCGGCGATACGCCGCCAGGCGCCTTGGTCGCGGTCGCCCTGCCACCGGCAGCTGGGGCAGAGGGCCCATTTCCATCCGGGTGCGGTGGGCCGGTCGGGGGCTTTGCGGTGCCGCAGCGGGGTGAGGCACTGGGGGCAGTGCTTGGAGGTGTTGCGCGCCGGGACGGTGACGACAGCGATCCCCGCTTCGGCGGCGAGGTGGCGCATGTGGTCCACGATCTGTCCGCGCACCTGCTGGGAGAGGCGGGTGTTCACGGTGCGGCCCATGCCTCTGGCTTCCATCGACCGCAGGTCTTCGACGTGGATCACCGTGGCCGAGGCGGTGATGGCCTGATCCACTGTCCAGCGTGCGGCAGCCCACGCGAGGGCGTCGTTGAGGTGCGAACGCCGGTCGCAGACGTGCCGGATCTCATCGGACAGGACCGTGTGCTTGGCGGTCAGCGAATGCTGCTTGTCCCCGCCCGTGAGGCTGGTAGCGGTCGGTCTTGGCGTGCAGGTGCTCGGACAGCCGCCGGAGCCGGTGCTGTTTGGCGAGGACCCCGGCGGCCCGGAACTGTCCGCCGGAGCCGAGGGCGGTGATCTGGCCGTCGTCGTGCAGGCGTGCGGCTCCGGCGGACAGCAGGGTGTTCAGGCCCCAGTCCACGCCCAGCGCGATCGTGTGACCGGTGCGGGAAGTCTTGGGAACGGCGTGGGTGTAGGCGAGATCCGCCCGGACCCGGTCCCGGTGGATACGCAGGGTGGGCAGGTGCAGCACCGCACCGGCCGGGATCGTCGGCGGCAGCGAGATGGGGCAGGCAACCCAGGTCCAGTCTTTGTACGAGGCCGGATCGGGGCGGGTGGGGAGCTGGAGCCTCAGCAGGGCGCGGCCGGGTTCGTCGGCACGTTCGATGGTGGCCTGCTGCCCGTCGCACGCCGAGAGCAGCAGCATGCGTGCGGTGCGAGGCGCGGGTTCCAGTTCGAACACATCGACCGGCATCCGGCCGTTCTTGGCGTTGAAGGAAGCCGTCTGCCGGGTGCGGGACTTGATCACGCTGGACGGCAGGAACTGGCCGCCGGGCACCGCCTCGCGCACCGCGTCCCACTCGTCCGCCGTGCGCCTGGCCGGATCACCCGGCCACGTCGTGAGGACACCGGCCGTCAGGTCGGCGCGCCACTTCGCCGACCGCAGAGCACGCCCGGCCTGCTCCTGCGCCATGCGGACGATCCGATCGTTGACCTTGACACCCTCGGGCGGCGCGACGGTCCAGCCGAGGCGGCGCAGCGCCATCCACGCGTTCGACGGCAGTTTCCTGCCCCCGGCGTCCTCGCCGGCTGCCAGAGTGTCCACGTCGGCGGTGTTCCAGCGCTCGACGGTCAGCGCACTGACCATGCCCGACACCAGGCTCACGCACCAGACCACGCGCTCCGCCAGCGCAGCAGCGGACAGAAGTTCGCCGGTCCTCTCATCCACGCCCGTGCGTAACAAGCCACGCGCGCACGCGGTGCGGGAGGTCTCGCCCTCGGCGAGCGGCAGCTTCCGACTCACCCGGCATCACCGCCGCCCGCGCACTGGCCGCTCTCCGCCAGCAACCGCTTCCGCGCCTGCGCACTGCGCATCCCGTACAGCCGCCCCGCGAACGTGGTGACCAACGAGACAAAGTCCTCGAGGAGTTCATCCCGCCCGCCGGACTTCTTCGGGTGCAGCACTTCGAGCGTGACGCCGTGCACGGCGAACAGCTGCTTGAGCCACCCCACACCGAACCGCGCGAGACGATCCTCATGCGTCACCCGCACCACGCTCACCGAGCCGTCGGACACCATCGCCAGCACCCGGTTCAGGCCGGGCCGGTTCTCCCGCAGACCAGAGCCACGGTCCTTGACGACCTTCACGACCTCGCCCGTGGACGTGGCCCGCAACTCCTCCTCCTGCGCGGCCAGCGAGGACTCCTGCCCGGACGAACCCGAGACACGCACATACAAAATCTCCCGCCTCGGACGGGAGATTGAAGAGGCGCTACCACGCTTCATGTTCTCCACATCGACCGAGGAGAACCGGCGCTCACGGCCGACCCACATGAACGGGATCTTGCCATCGACAGCCCACTGGCGAAGCGTCATCGGGTGAATCCCCAGACGCTTCGCAGCCTTGGACATACGCAGCAACTCCATATGCCCAACCATACATACACAACACTAGGGATAACTAATGAAGTTGGTGAGCCTGATCTGTCGGTCGGCCTGGCCTTTCCAGTCTCCGGCCACGTCCAGGCGTAGAAGCCCACTCATGGCCAGCACCACATCGGCTGTCTCGAGGTCGGACCGAATCGTTCCAGCGGCGACGCCCGCGGCGACAAGGGTGTCGATCGTGTCGAAGACCTGCGCGTACGACTCTGACGCCCATGCTCCGCTGGAAGGCCCCACGCTCCGCAACGCTTCGGACATGTGCTGCTTCGCGACCAGCAGACTGGCCAATCGGGCCATCCACTCGCACAGTGCCTGGTTCGGCGGCAGCGTCCTGAGGAGATCGTCGGCGGTGGAGCACAGCTGCTCCACCTCGTGCTGGTAGGTGGCCAGGACGAGGGCCTCCCGCGTCGGAAAGTGCCGGTAGAGAGTACCGATGCCCACCGCGGCAGCTCTGGCGATGCTGTCCAGCGGTGCGTCCTTACTCGTCGTTGTGGCCGAAGGCGTAGGCGTCGGCCGTGTCGATGAGTGTGACACCCCAGGTCCAGGGCGCGACGGATGGTGTCGATCGCGTCGTCCCAACTGGTCGGGCCGTACCCCTCGCTCATTCCCATGCATCCGAGCCCCTGGGACGACGTGGTGAGGCCACCGAGTGAAGTCTTGATCACGGACTGTCTCCGTTCGATGAGGTGTTGGTGGGCCGGGCCATCAGCGGCCGTCGGGACGAGGCGCAACTCGCGACGAAGACGGGTATCGACCGCATGGGCAGCGACACTTGGGTGCTGCGCGGGGAGGCGAACTACATCAAGGGCGCGTGTGACGCCTCCCTCATGCGTCTGTGTGTCGACCACATCGATCTCTACTACCTGCACCGGCCGCCGCAGACAGCTGAGATCGAGGAGTCCGTCGGGGCCATGGCGGAGCTGGTGAAGGCGGGAAAGATCCGGCACATCGGCCTTTCCGAGGTCGATGCCGCACTCCTGCGGCGTGCCCACGCCGTTCATCCGATCGCTGCGGTGCAGAGCGATTACTCGATCTGGTCCCGCGATCCCGAGACGGCGGTCGCGGACTGTCTGCGTGAGCTGGGCGTGGCCCTGGTCGCGTACTCGCCACTCGGCCGGGGCTTCCTGACGGGCACGGTCGATGTGACATCCCTGCCGCCCGGCGATGCCCGCAATCGGCTTCCCCGCTTCCGGACGACGGCCAACCAGGTCATCGCGGACGCCGTCCGCGCGCTGGCGGAGGAGAAGGATGTGGCTCCGGCCCAGCTGGCGCTCGCCTGGGTGCAGGCGCGCAGTGAGCACCTCGGCATTCCCGTGGTGCCCATCCCGGGAACCAAGCGCGTGAAATGGCTGGAGCAGAACGTGGCCGCCGCTGACATCGAGCTGACGGCCGGCGAGGTCGCAGCGCTCGGCGGGCTGGCCGCGCAGGCGGTGGGCGGGCGTTACTGAGCGATGCGGGGAGGCCGTGGCGCTCCGGCGTGGCACAACGGCCCCCGCACCGGCCCACCGTGGGGGAGGCATGGCGATCACGTAGTACGGTCACGCACGACGGCGGACGCTGGAAGGGGGGCCACGTGAACCAGACGTCGGACGAAGCCGCGTGCGTCGAGGACGCGGCGCTCACCCGTGCCGCGCAGGCGGGTGAGGTCACCGCCCTCGGCCTACTGCTGGAACGGCACCGGGCAGGTATGCGCGCGGTGGCGCTGAGCATTCTGGGGCCGGGGCCCGATGTCGACGACGTGGTCCAGGACGCGGCTGTGACGGCGCTCCGTCGCGTGGGCGACGTCCGCGACCCGGCGGCCGTGGGCGCATGGCTGCGGATGATCGTGCGCAACGCCAGCCGTTCCCTGTTGCGGTCCTCCGTTCCCGCCCAGCCGATCGACGATCTGCACCTGCCCGCCACGGACGCCGGTCCGGAGCGGTGGCTGGAGCAGCACGCGATGCGGGACTGGAAACACCGCGCAGCGCCTCCGGGCCAGCCGTGCCGAGGCACACGAGACACTGGCCGCCGCCGAGAGCGGACGATTCGGCGCGCTGATGACGGAGCGCTGGTCGCCCGAGATCGCCCTGCTCAGGGGGAACGACCCCGTGGGTGACAGGAGCGTCCTCGCGCGCGGCATGGACGGTGACCTCGAGGCCGGTGTACGGCAGCGCCTGGTCCATGCCGTGGCCGGCCGGTCCCTTGCCGTCTGGGAGATGGACCTCCTCAGCCCCGCCGACAACCCCGACCACTGCCCGCCCTCGGTGGCCTGGCTGATGACCCTCGACGACGCCGGTCGTCCGCACCGGCTCCGTCTCCTGCATCCTCGGCCGGTGCAGGCCCTCCAGTCACTCACTCCGATGTGACGGGCGTCACGCGGTCCGGGTCGAACTTCGTCCTCTCTCCAGCGTCATGCCGGTGTCATCGACACCTGCCGGATACGGAGACCCCATGACCACCTCTGCGACCGAACCTCTGGCCGCCGGAACGCACACCGTCGAGATCGACGGAGTCGTGCAGCGCTATCACGTCCACGGCACGGGTCCGGTGTGCGTCGCGCACTCCGGTGGACCTGGCATCGTCTGGGAGTACCTGCGCATGCCCGCGCTGGAGCGGCATCTGACGATCGTCTACCCGGAGCCGATCGGCACCGGCGGCTCCGGCATCCTGCCCTCCCACCCTCACGGCTACTCCCGGGCCCGGTACAGCCGGTTCCTCGGGGCGCTGGTCGAACACCTCGGCGTCCCCGAGGTGTTCCTGCTGGGCCACTCGCACGGCGGCTTCGTCGCCCAGTACCACGCCCTGCACCACCCCGAGCGCATCGCCGGGGTGATCCTCTACGAGAGCGCGCCGCTGACCGGTTCCGAACACGGCGCCGAGGCCATGCGCCTGGTGCAGTCGTTCGCCACGCTCCACGCCGACCACCCCGAACTCCCCGAGGTCCTGGCCGCGTTCCAGGCGATCCCCACCATCTCCGACGACGCACAGATGACAGCCGTCGCCAGGGGGCTGCTTCCCGCGTACTTCGCCGACTACTGGGGGCGCGAGGAGGAGTTCGCTTCCATGCGTGCCTCGGTGCGGGCCGCGCACATCTCCGGGCTGGACGAGAACCTCTCCCCGCACGTCATCGACGACCGTGCGGACCTCGGCTCACTCACCGTACCGACCCTCGTCGTCGTCGGCCGCCACGACGTCATCTGCGGGGTGCGATGGGCCGAGGAACTGCACCTGCTGATCCCCGGATCGGAGCTGCTGATCCTGGAGAACAGCGGGCACTTCGGTCACCTCGAGGAGCCGGAGGCCTTCTCGCAGGCGGTGACGCGTTTCGTGACGTCCGTGAACTCCCCTGACGTCAAGTCATTTGAGCGAAGTCGTGCTCGACACGGGCGCGGCGCTGTTTGTGGAACTTGTTGTGTGCCTGGCTCCGTTCAGGTAGTCCTTCTCCCTTGCGGCGCCGGTGGGCATCAGGAGGCCGGTGCCCGGGTAGCCGCCGTCGGCGATCGTAGTGGTGTCGCCGACGGCGGCCTTGGCCCCAGACTCCTCCCAGGCCTTGCAGTCGACACGGTTACCTGTCATTCTCCTGCGACCGTCGCGTTGCGTGTCGCCGCGCGCACCGGGCACGAGCGGCGTCGTGGGCGCTGCGCAAAAGCCGCACGGCCGTGTCCGTCGTCCTCTCACCAGGATTGATGACAGAGATCCAGCCGAGTGCCCCATAGACCGGGTGCGGCATCACGGTGTCGGCCGCCGCGTAGTCGCGGGGTCGGGTGAGGCTGCGCGGCTCCTCCCCAGTGAGCTCTCGGAACGTCGCACGGTCGACGTGGATGTTCAGGCGCCGGCGGCCCGGAGAGTCAAGGTCGGAAGCGGCGTCGTCAGGGTAGTTCTTGGTGACGATGGTCCCGTAGGGCTGGACGTTCTGAGGCACCCGACCGTCGGGGGCGTAGTAGAAGAACGCGTCTCCCCACACGAGCTCGGGGAAGTCGCCGCCCCGCTCCGGGACAACCACGAGCGCGCCGACGAAGCCTCGCACGGTCGCGATGATCTGTTCCATACTCATGGTTCAAGCATCACCTTCAAGTGCTTATGTGGGGTTGGCCGATGGGCGAGCTGGTGAGCGGTTCACGACGGGTACCGCTCCGAACCGTCGATGTCGCCGGAGAGTCGGGGTACTCGGTGCAACAGGTTCGCGACCTGGAGCGTCTGGGAGTCATTCCCCCAGCCGCTCGATCGAGCAACGGATACCGTTCCTACACTGCGCTGCACGTGCATGCCCTACGCGCCTATCGAGGGCTCGCAGGTGCTGTTGGACCTGTCGCAGCCCGGCACATGCTCGCGGACCTGCGATCGGAGACGCTCGCGGAGGCGGCCTCGGCGATCAACGCGGTCCATGTTCGGCTCGCGCGGGAACGAGAGGAGGCTCTTCGCGCTCAACAAGCGTTGCGGGCGATCCAAGCCGAAGCGCACACAACCGAGTTCGAGCAGGAGAGTGACGCCATGACGATCACACAGCTCGCTGGAGCGCTCAATGTACGACCCTCCACTCTGCGGTTCTGGGAGCAGGAAGGGCTTGTCACGCCCGAGCGAGTGACGTCACTGCAAGCACGCCGCTACGGTCTCTCAGCCATCAGAGCGGCCCGAATCGTCGCGGCCCTGCGCGCCACCGGTTACAGCATTCCCGCAGTGCGCGAGGTCATGGGCTCCCTGCACCAACTCGACAGCCTGGGCAAAACCCAACGCATCCTGCAACAACGCCTTGACCAGATCGCCACACGGACCGTGGCCCTACTCCGAGCGGGTGCAGACCTGGCAGTCGTCGTTGGCGACCACGGCTCGTAGGCGCTGGTGGTCAGCGTGGCCACTTCCCCAGATAATGGAGCGGCGGATCATGCTGCCTTGCCCTGGGTGGCTGGCGTAGTCGGTAAGGCGAACAGGTGCCGGACCCCGTGCGGGTGGGTGTAGGTCGCGCGCCGCCGGGACTGGGTCGCGGTCGGAATCCTTGCCCATGCCGCCGCGCGCGGCCCACTGCCGGCCAGGATGCGACTGAAGGTTGAGCGGGCCGAACTCGTCCACGGCAGACGAGAAGGCCCCGCCGGTGTGGTCCCGGCGGGGCAGTTGTGGGCAAAGTGTCGATTTGGTCGGCAAGGTGTCGGCAGTTCATGCGGGCTGCATGTATCGCCTGGTCGTGCCGAGAAACCGGCAGATGCCGTGCGAGGCAGAGTCGCTCGTCGCCGGGAACGCGGGCACGTCTCCCCAGCGATCATCGTCCCGAGCCTGCCCGAGCAGGGTGCGGGCCGGCTCGTCACCTCATCCCGTCAGCAGGCGGGCCCAACAACACCGGCACCTCCCGCGGCCCGTTCGAAATGAACGACTCCGTCGGACGCAGCGCACCCGGCTCCACCGCCAGCCGCATCCCGGGAAAGCGGGCGAACAACGCCTGAAGGGCAATCTCGGCCTCCAGCCGCGCCAACGGCGCGCCCAGGCAGTAGTGCACCCCATGACCGAACGACAAATGCTCCCGCCGCGTCGCCCGCGTCACATCGAACCGCTCCGCATCCTCCCCGTGGACCCCCGGATCCCGCCCCGCCGCCGCGAACCCGATCACCAGCGCATCCCCGCGCGGGATCACCGTCTCCCCCACCCGCACATCCTCCACCGCATACCGCAAGATCGCATTCGCCCCCGGCGCCTCCACCCGCAACGCCTCCTCCACCACGTCCCCCCACGACGCCCGCCCCGACCGCACCAACTCCAACTGCCCCGGCTCCCGCAGCAACAACACCACCGCGTTCGCCAGCAGATTCACCGTCGGCTCACACCCCGCGCTCAACAACATGATCAGGTTGTCCACCAGCTCCTTCTCGCTCAACCCCCCACCCCCCGCAGCCTCCGGGCCACCCACGCCCGTACCCCCAGCACCGTCTGCGAGGTCTGTGAGGTCTGTGAGGTCCGAAAGGGCGGCCGGATCCGCGGGATCCGCTCCGCTCCCCGCAGCGATCAGCGCACTCGTCAGGTCCTCACCTGGACAACGCCGCTTGAACGCCACCAACTCCCCCATCGTCCGGTACAGCGCCGCGTAGTTACGCCGCGCATCCTCCAACGACACCCCCGTGGCGAAAAACCCCTCAATGATCTCCCGCAACGCCCCCCGGAATTCCTCCGGAATCCCGAACAACTCCAGCATCACCCGGCTCGGCAACGGCTGCGCATACAACGCCCGCACATCCACCACGCCGCCCCGAGCCTCCCGCGCCGCCGCCTCCATCCCTTCCAGCAGCCCTGCCGCGATCTCCCCCACTCGCGGACCCAACAACCCCACCCGCCGCGCCGTGAAAGCCGACCCCATCAACCCCCGCAGCCGGCGGTGCTCCGCCCCGTACGACGTCACCAGATTCTGCACCGACACCCACACCGCCAAGGGCCACTCGGCCCCCACCTCACCCCGCTGCCACGCCGGCCAATGCCGATAGGCATCCTTCGAGACCCGCCCATCCGTCAACAACCCACGGATCACCGCCGGATCCGTCACCGCCCACGCTCCCACCCCACCCGGCAACACCACCCGCGCCGCCTCACCCTGCCCCCGCAACAACGCGCCCTCCCCCTGCACGTCCCGCCCCAACCCGTCCATCACATACGGACACCCACCCCGCCCAGCACGCAGATCCGGGACGCCCTGCGCATCCGGCACATCGTGCTGGTCCGGCCCGTTCGGCACGGTACGCAGGTCCGCCACGCCCCCGCCGCCGCCCCGCAACTCCCGCTGCTCCTGGTGCTCCTGTCGGCCCCGCTCATCCCGCCGACCCTGCTGCTCCTGCTGACGCGCCACCGGACACCTCCACGACTTAGACCGCGAAAACTACCGACATGCACCACAAACACACCCGGGCCTACGCCCGCACCACCACCGGGACGCCCACCAGGAACACAACCCCACACACGCGCCAGGCCGCGCCCCGCAAAACCAACCGAGAAACCCGCCACCAGCCACGGACCCCCGACACCTGATCCCCCGCGGCCCACCGGAACCCAACCCCTGGGCACACGCCCGGGACCCGGCGGTGCACACCCGGACCTCAACACCAGCAGAACGCCCAGCCCCACACCGGCACACCCGGGCACGCACCCTGGGTGTCGGTCACAGGCCGTGTATATCCGGGTGCCGGCCCGGGCCATGCGCATCCCGGAAGCCATCCCCGGCAACACCGATACCCGCCAGAGAACCACTCGCAAAACAAAACCGCTCGGCCGGTTTCACTATAGCCTCACCCGAGACCCACACAAGAGACCCCAGCACACCCCCACAACCACCCGACCCCGAGCCTCGCACACCACCCCCAACCCCCGGAAGACACCCACAGAACGGAATCAAAACCCCCGCTTGTCCAGCGAAGATCCCCACAGCGGAACAGTGAATATGCACCCCGCACACCCCCGCCGAACTCCCCGCCCCAACCCCCGGCCCGCCCCCGCGAAATTCCCCGCCCGCCCTTGAAAAGAAAACCGGTAGGTTCGTATCTTATGACCCTGCACGGTCCATCCCGGCACCTCCCACAGCACCACGGAGACCCACATGACCCTGCTCACCGTCCACCAGGACAACCACCCCCCCCCCGCCACCACAGCAACGACCACGGCAACGGGAACGGCAACAGGCCCCCACCCAGCAGCACAAACAGACCCCACCATGCCCCGCCTCACCACCACCGTCCCCCGCGAATACGTCCACCGCTCCACCCTCGCCGAGGTCTTCCTCACCGGCTGCGAACAAACCGGCGACACCCACTACACCCTCACCGCCCAATGGCCCCGCGCCCACACCTTCTTCACCACCCCCGACGGCACCCACCACCACCCCCTCCAAGCCGCAGAAACCATCCGCCAAACCGGCCTCTACCTCGCCCACGCCGAACTCGGCATCCCCCTCGGCCACCACTTCCTCATGCGCAACCTCCACCTCACCACCCACCCCCAACACCTCACCATCGGCCCCACCCCCACCGACCTCACCCTCACCGCCACCTACACCCCCCACCACCCCCACACCAAACGCCCCACCGACTTCACCATGCACATCACCATCACCCGCAACGGCCACCCCACCGCCACCGGCACCGGCCGCTTCACCTGCCTCACCCCCACCACCTACCAACGCCTCCGCCACCCCCACACCACCACAGCAGACACCACCACAACAGACACCACCACCAGCACCAGCACCAGCACCAGCAGCCCCGCCACCCAACACCAACCACCCAACCCCCCACCCACCCACTACGGACGCACCCTCCCCCACGACATCGTCCTCACCCCCACCCCCCACCCCCACACCTGGCAACTCACCCCCAACCCCCACCACCCCATCCTCTTCGACCACACCACCGACCACATCCCCGGCATGGTCCTCCTCGAAGCCGCCCACCAAGCCGCCACCGCCCACACCCACCCCACCCCCACCACCCACCCCAACCACCCCACCACCCTCCACGCCACCTTCCATCACTACACCGAACACCACACCCCCACCTACATCACCACCCACACCACCCGGAGCAACAACAGCGACCCCGCCCCCACCACCCACATCACCGCACACCAAAACAACACCACCGTCTTCACCGCACAACTCACCACCCACACACCCACCGACACCACCTGAGAACTTCTAACGTGATGACCTTCGTCGGCGGTGTGGCGCGCCACTGATATCCAAGGCCGAGCGTCGGACGCGGCATCCGGGCCGGCTGGTGTTCCAGGGCAACCAGTTCGTGCCGCAGACCGGAATCCCCCTGCGACCGCGAGCTGGCCGCGCCCGTGACCCGGCTCTCCGAGATCACCGAACGGCATGTCACCGTCCCGACCCACAGGGTGGAGCCCGCCCGGCACATCCTGGGCCGGGCAGCACTGACACTGTGGCCCTCAGTCCGTCCTGCGCGCGGTCACAAAGAAGCGGGCTCCGTCGGGGTCGGTCAGGATGGCCTCGGTCGAGCCGAGGCCCTGCTGATGGGCCGTGCCGCCGTGGGCGCGTGCGGCGCGGGCGGCGGCCTCGACGTCGTCGACGGTGAAGTGGATCTGCCAGTGCGGCCGGATCGTCGGGTCGGGCGCCGCCTCGACCGCGCCGGAGTGGATCCGGGCCACCACATCGCCCCGGCTGCGCAGGACGACCTCGTTGTCCTCGTAGCGCACCTCGCAGGACCCGGGGGCCGAGGACGCCCACTCCAGGACCTCCGCGTAGAAGATCGCGGCGTCGAAGGCATCGCGGGTGTGCAAACGTACGAAAACCGGTGCCGCCCGCCGCCACTCCTCCCAGCCGGCCACCAGCTCGCCCTCCCAGATGCCGAACACCGCTCCGTCCCGGTCGGCCAGCAGGGCCGCCCGGCCCGGCGGGAACGACAGCGGCCCCACCGCGGTCGTCCCCCCGCGCTCCTGACTACGGGACACCGTCTCGTCCGCACTCGCCACCGCGAAATACGGCGTCCACGCGACGGCCGTGTTCACCCCGAAGTGCACCTCCGAGATCCCTGCGACCGGGACCTGCTGCACGCTCGCGACCCGGTACTGGTCGCCCATCGTGCTGCTCGTGCGCCACTCCCAGCCCAGCACGGCGCGGTAGAAGTCCTCCACCGTCTGCAGATCTCGCGTGGTCAGACTCGCCCAGCAGGGTGCTCCGAACACCGAGTGACTGGCGGTGACCTCACCGTGCAGTGCTGCGTCGCTCTTCATCGTCGTACCGCCTGACCTGCCTGACACCACTGTCTTCATGGGGCGTGGCTCAACCCCGAACTCGGTGGTCGCCCAAAGGGCCGGGTGCCCCTTCCAACGCGCGACAACCGCTGTCCGGCGAGCACCGCGCACAGCGACCGACGCCAGACGAGTCGAACTGCCTGCCGTGGCGCGCAGTGCACCGAGGCGGTCGGGGCTGTCCCGACCGCCTCGATTCGACTCACGCAGCCAAACCGCAGGTGGTGCCGACCGACAAGATCTTCGGACTCGGCATTGGCTCGGCTCGGTGCGTCCCGTCGAATGTGTCGCCGGAGCGAGCAGTCCTATCGGCCGGTCCTCTTCACACGGCCTGCCGCCTTTTCCGCGGTCTCCTGCGTCTTACCGACGATCTGCTCACCACGGCCCTCGGCCTGCATGCCCTGGTCGTCCATGGCCTTGCCAGTGGTTTCTTTCATCTTTCCTTTGACCTGCTTGGCCTTTGACTTCGCCTTGCTCATGACTCTTTGCCCTCCAATGAGGCTCGAATTGCTGCTTAAACCATGCGTTGAGCACGGCGGCTCCGCAACCGAGCCAAAAGGCTGTCGCGCAGCCGTGTCCGCGAAATGTGGCAGCACCAAGAAGTGCCGGGACGAAACGGCGGAGATGGGGCACGTCCGCTGGAGTGGAGGCGGGCCTTGGTCAGCAGGTCGAGTGCCATGGAGCGGTGAGCCTCATGCGGTGCGCGGACTGAGCTGCCTTGTGTGTGCCGACATGTCCTCTCGGGCCGCCGGACTCCTGCCACCCGTCGCGGGCATCTCTCCCAGCGTCACCTGCCGGGGCTCCCGCGGCACGCGGAGCGTCAGGCGGGCGGTTCGTCGGGCACGGGATGCTCCGGACGTCGGCTGCCGGAGTGCGGGGCGCCCCTCCGGCCGGTGCCGGCCTCGTCCGTATCGGGGATCTCCAGGTCTGGCTCCTCCTCGGTGACGGACTGTGTCGAGACGCCGACGACGTCCCAGGGGTCCTCGTCGGCGGTGGCCTGCTGATCGGGTGGATCCCTGGGTACCGGCTTCGGTACCGGCTTCCCGCTGGTCCCAGGGGCTTGCGGGCGGCGCTCGCTCACGGCGTTCTCGCTTCCTCGCGCAGGGGGGGCGTGAGTCGCTGGTACCCCGGGGGCCGACGATGATGCCGATGATCGAGACCCCGCTCCGAGGCTGGTCGGCGGCTGCGCAGAGCGTTGACGAGTTCCCCTCGGTCGTGCGCGACCGCCTCTCGATCCCGGCGTTCTTGCGCCTCTACGGGGAGGTCGGCCTGGGTGCGCTCCCAGAGCGAACCGGCCGGGTACCGACAAGGGCGGACCGAGTGGGTAGTCGCCGTCGGCGAAGCACTCCGCGCCGGTCGAGTTGGGCGGTGTCTCTCCGATCGCGGAAGGGGGCACAGCAATCGCCAACGTCCCGAGCGACGATGCCGCGATGGGGCGTCGATCGGCATCGTCGAGGTGTCACAGCTCGTCGGAATCGTAAGGTGTCCCCGGTGAATCTCCAGGAGTTGCTCGACAAGCAGGACTTCTATGATGCCCCGGCTGTGGTAACAGGACTCTCCGCAATCAGGGTACGAAGTGTGGCTGCTCGTAGGGCAGTTCGGCTGAGCCCGGACTCGTGCTTGCGCATCGCGTCGTTGACAAAGGTCTTCACCTGCATTGCGCTCGTGAAGACCATGCGAGACAACTCCATCCCTCTGGGCACGTCTGTCATCGAGTTGCTTCCTGACCTCGCACCTGACTGGCGAGCCGATGTGCGCCTCACCGTCGAGCAGATCCTCGGGCAGGTCTCGGGGTTGCACGAGTCTGTGGACTCGACGGCCCTGGCCCCTCTGGGCGACGGACCGCATGCGCTCCAAGAGGCGGCCCGGCTCGTCATGGGCACAGGGAACGAACACGAACCCGGGACCCACTGGTCCTACTACAACGGCAACCACATCCTGGCCGGTGCGGTCCTCGCCGCCCTCAGTTACTCGGCTATCCGCGTTCGCGCCGCCCCAGCGGAGGCTTGTGGTCGTCCGTCCCCGACCTCCTGACCGTAGGCAAAGGGCTGCTCGCCGATCGAGCCCTTCTGGACGACATCCGCCGGCCCCGCACCACGCCGGACGATCCCCTGGTCCACGGTCTCGGATGGGCACTCGGCCCTTCAGGCCAGATGTATCTCAACGGACGGCTGCCGGGCTACGCCGCGGCAAGCGGCACCTGCCGTCTGCCGCCATATGGACTTCGTGGTCAGCCAGCCGCTCGAGCGGCCAAGAGCTTCACCGGCCGCACCGCCTCCGCCAGGAGGGGAGGCAGGCGCATGTGCAAGCCGTACCTGCGCGCACATGCGAACTGATCTTTGCGTGGCCCCATTCGAAGCAGCACCGTCACCACACCTCAGGCCCGCCCCCGTACCACTCGATGACCGGTGAGTCCGCCACATCGATCTCATCCAAGCCCACCCAGCCCGCCCGCCGCATGATCTCGGCCAAGCCACGCAGGCTGGACGCCGCCCCCACAGGCTCCCCGTCCACGCGTACTTGGCGTCCCTCCCCCTTGACGGGCGGGCAAACGGTCACGGAACGCTCGGTCATTCGGCAAGCATCGCCCGCAACCACACGCCGCGCATCCGGACGTAGGACGCGGAGCTGTGCCGGACGCCGCGGTGCTTTCAGGAGGGCGCCGATCACGGTGCTGCGCAGTGCTCCGGGACAAAACGCTGGGAGAGGGCGACTTCTCAGTGAACGAGCGCCTTGCGCAGCCCGGGCTTCGATGCATCGGCCCACGCAGTCGGCAGTTCCCGTTCGCGGCCTTCGGCCACGGCCTGCTCCTGGCCGTACAACAAGCCCCAGGTGAAGCCGGGCTCGCCCGCCGCGTGCGCCGCCAGAGCCAGGTGCCGCAGGGCGTCCCGCGCAACGACCGTGTCCTGATGGTCCCCGAGCACCTTCTGTACGGCCTTGACGCGCTTGCCGAGCCGCTTGACGGGTTTGCCGAGCGAGGCGCGCGCCGGTTCGGTGGCGTACCGCGTCTTTTTCGCCGCCTTGCGGGCCTGATGGAGGGCCGCGTCGCGTTCCGTCCCCGGGGAGAGCTCCAGCGCGTGTGCCACGCGACCCGCCAAGCGGGCGTACTCCTTGAGGATTGCCTTGACCATGACCTTCTCCGGCTTGCGAGCGGCTTTGCGGCGCAGCGGGGGCTGTTGCGTGAGCGTGGCCAAGGAGTTCAGCAGGGCCAGGTAGCGGGGTGAGACCAGGGCGTCGAGAGTGCGCTGCCGCGCCTCGGAGCTACGGGAAACATGCCACACCTGCAGCCTGGCTTCGACGGGTCCCAGGACCAGCTCCGGGGGCGAGGCCCCGATGCGCACGCCGAGCCCTTCCATGAGGACCTCCTGGTCGCGTTCGGCGCCCAGCTCGCCGCCCAGCCACTTGAGCTCCTCCCGGATCGGATCGGTGACCTCACGCTCCAGTACCGCCCGGTAAGAACGCAGGGTGCTGCGCAGTCGGCGGCAGGCGACGCGCATCCTGTGCACCGAGTCCGGCAGGCCGCGGCGTACCGCGGGATCGAGGTCCACCAGGGCGTGCACCTGTCCGTCCACATACCGGAGGACCTCGTCGGCTGCCGAGCCGGGTACGACGGTCTCGGCACGTGCGTCCGGCAGACGCGACGCTCCCGTTCCTGTTTCCTCCAGGGCCCGGCTCAGCTTGGACGGACTACTCGCACGGTCGATGCCCTTCCTGCGCAGCGCGTCGTCCACGAGGTCGAGCAGCAAGGGATCGGTTTCCTCGGCGAGTTCGACTTCCATCTCCGTCCATGAGGCCCGTTTGGCCGTGGCCAGAAGGGACTCCGCGCGGACCTTGTCGAGGCTCAGCTCGGCGAGGACCGCGCCTGCGGAATCGACGAGGTGTCGCGTGCTGCGTGTGGACCGGATACGGACGACCGGCCTCAGCTCTGCCCCTCGCGTGCGAGAGAGGGCCAGGTCCCGCAGGGCGTCCGGAACCGTGTCGGACAACGGGACCTGGACCTCCTCCCGGCTGTCTCCGGACATGGGCAGTTTGAGGTGCCAGCCCGCATCAGCCCCACCGGTCCTTCGCCGGAGCGTTGCCGACGCTCCGACCAGGCGCAGGTCGTCGGTGTCGTAGTACACGGCGTCCAGTTCGTCGAGACCCTTTCCCACGACCGATGCGATGCCGTCCACGCTGGTGAGGTCCGGCAGCCACGAGGTGTCATTGGCCGACGGGGCTTCGTACTTTCGCTCTGTCTCTCGCTTCGTATGGGTCATACCGGGCGCGTGCACGCCTCAGCGCCGCTTAAACACTCGTGAGGCAACATATGCAGTCTCCGACAGGAGGCCCGGCCGAGGACCGCGCCGAAGGACATGGTCGTGAAGGGCGTTCGCCGGTGCTCGCGACCGGCGCTCATGCCGTGGTGGGTCGGGCGGCGATACGCGTCACCGTGACCGCGATGGTGACCGGTTCCGCGACGCCGTGGGTGGCGAGGTGGGAGCTGACGGCGGTCCGAACCTGGTCGTGGACGTTCCTTGCGGTGTCCAGGGTTCGGTGGCCCTCGGTCAGGACGCAGCGCACCTCGATGCGCCATCCCGAACCGTCCGGCGCCCGGTCGGCACGGATGCCCGCCTCGGGCGGCATGCGGTGTGGTGCGGTGTCCGTCCGGGTAGGCGCGGCGACTGCCGCGAGGCAGTGGGCCAGGCGGGGCTGCAGGCCGGCCACGCCGGGAACCGCGAGGGCTGCCTCGGCCGCGACGCCGAGGAGCATGGTCGTACCGGAGGCGGTCATCACGTGCCCCTGCCCGTAGGGTCGCCGGGACTCAGGGGTGGCCACGGCTCCAGTACGTCGATCACGACGATGTCGACGGTCGTCACTGCCAGACCCAGGTCCCATTCTGCCGAGTGGAGGACCGATTGGCGTACCTGATCAACCCGGTCGGGCAGCGGGCGGTCGAGGGCAGCGGCCAGTTCCATGGTCACCCGCACGTCGGTGCCCTCGTCCGCGGGTACGAGCCGGCAGGTCGCGGCCCTCGCACCGGGGACCGTGTCCGCGGCCTGCCGCAGTAGTTTCGCGGCAGCGCTCTCGGCGATCCGCAGATCCCGGTCCGGGTCGGCCAGGGGGAGCAGCCGTCCGAGCCGGATCTCTGCCCTGACGACGTTCATGACACGGTCGGCGAGCGCCTGCAGGCCGGGAGGGTCTTCCGCACGCAGCGCCTGGGCGGCCGCGTTCACCGTGGCCAGTCCCTCGACCGCCTCGCGGCAGTGCGGACAGGACTCCGTGTGCGGGTCCGCGACCGGCGCAGCGTCCTGCGCCTGTTCCCAGACCCGGCTGAGCAGGCGGCCGCAGGGCAGTACCTCATCGCCGGCGAACGGGGGCAGGCCGGCGGCGGTTGGGCTGGGGCGGGGCCCGTCGGCGCGGGGCGGCTCGGAAGGCCGGGCCTGCGGGTCGTCTAGCGCCATGGGCCCATCGCCTCCTGCAGGGATCGGCGTGCTCTGAACAGTCTGCCGCGCACCGTCTGCTCGCTGGTCCGTGTCACGTGGGCGATCTCGTTGTAGGGCAGGCCCTGCAGTTCACGCAGGATCCAGCAGATCCGCTGGCCGGCGTCCAGCTCGGCGAGCGCGCGGGACAGGGCCTCGGTGGCCGCGTCCTGCTCGGCGGACCGGGCGGGCTGGCTCCTCGCGTCGCCCGTCGCGGGTTCGGCGACGGTGTCCAGAGGGAGGGGCGGCAGTCGGCGGCGCCGTCGCATGGTCAAGCAGCGGTTGATGGTGATCCGGTACATCCAGGTGCTGAACTCCGCACTGTGACGGTACTCCGGTAGACGCCGCCAGGCGCTGACGAAGGCGTCCTGAACGGCCTCTTCGGCGTCCTGGGGGTTGCCGAGCATGCCATGGGCCAGGGCCAGGAGGGACCGGCTGTGCCGCTGGACGAGAACGGCGAAGGAGTCTTCGTCTCCCTCGGCCGCCCGCACGGCAAGCACTCCGTCCGGCAGGTCGCATCCCAGCCGTGGGGAAGCAATACGCCGTGGGGAAGCAATACGTTGAATCATGACGCTCTCGCAGGGGGCTCGGAAGAGCGTGTACCCTCACCACCCCCATGTGACGCACATCACACGTCACATCTGTGAGAGGTGTGCCGCCCCGGGTGTCCAACCTCTTGAGAGACACCACGCAGGTGTCACACCGAGCCACTCGAGGCGACCGCCATGACGGACAACATCACCAGCGTCGGCGGGGGCAGCCGGCCCGCCACAGGCGTGAGCGCGCTGAAGGGCCGTACCGGGGCCGGAGCACCGGCCGAGACACGGGGCAAGACCACCATCGCGGACGGTGTGGTGGCCAAGATCGCGGGGATGGCCACACGCGAGGTACCGGGCATCCACAGCATGGGAGCGGGGATGGCCCGCGCCTTCGGCGCCATGCGGGAACGCGTCCCCGGCGGAGGCGGAGGCGTCACACGCGGAGTGAAGGTCGAGGTTGGCGAGCGCCAGGCCGCGGTGGACCTGGACGTCGTCGTCGAGTACGGCGTCTCCATCGTCGACGTCGCCGGCGCCGTACGCACCAACGTGATCGGCGCCCTGGAACGGATGACGGGACTGGAGGTCGTCGAGGTGAACATCGCCGTCGACGACGTCCACCTCCCCGACGAGGAGGAAGAGGCCGAACAGGACGAGGGCCGCGTGCGGTGACCGACCGCCGTGGCCACGGCCATGCCCCGAGCATGAGCGGGTGCTCACACGGACGATCACGTGCGCGAGACGGGTGAGTGGATGATGAACGCAGCGACGACAGGCCTCGCGGCCGGCATGGCCCTGGGCTTCGCCGGATACTTCGGAGGCTTCTGGGCATTCCTGCTCGTTCTGGTTCTGGGAGCGGCGGGGCTGTTCGTCGGCCTCATCGCGCAGGGCGACCTCGACCTCCACATGCGGAGGCAGCGGTGAGTACCCGGCCCGGTTCCCAGCCCCCGGGCGAAGAGGCCGGCCCGCCGGGGCGATCCGCCGGCCTGCCGCCTCCGGCCGAACGGGGCGCCACCGTCATCCCGGACAGGGTGGTCGCCCGTATCGCCGCCAGGGCCGCACGCACGGCCCAGTCCCGGCGCGCCGCCGTACCGCCCGACCGGAGCGGTCCCGCGGCACCCAGCGCCTCCGCAGCCGTCCGCAGCGGAACGGTGCGCCTGCACCTGGCCATGGACCTGCCCTACCCCACCGACATCCCCCACGCCTGCCAGCGGATCCAGCACGACGTCGCCGAACGGGTGACTCAGCTGACCGGTTTGGAGGTGGGAGAGGTCACCCTCACCGTCCGGCGGCTGGTCACCGCCGCCGACGCGAACCGGGGACGGGTCCGATGAGGTGCCCGGCGGCCCGGGCCGCCGGGCACGCCGCGCAGAAAGAAGGACCGCAATGACACCCGACCCGGACCCTCCCGCACACCCCTCCACGCCATCCGCACACCGCGCCACCATGCCGATGACAAAGGAGCCGCAGGAGCCGGCAGAGCCCGGTCCGCCCGACCACGAGACACCCCTCCCGCCGGACTCGGCGGCGGGCGAGCACGACACAGGGCACCGGACCCACCGCCCGTGGTCCGCGCGCCGCATTCCGGCCGCGCTGGTCGCCTCGGTGACTCTCGTGGCGGCGGCCGCGGCGCTGTTCGACGTCGTCGCCGTACGGGCCGGACGCCCCGCGGCAGCCTGGCGACGGCACCTGGCCGACGAATTGGCCACCCGCCCCCTGGACGACGTGTGGCTGCTCACGGGGGCCGCCATAGCCGCCGCGCTTGGCATCTGGCTGATCGTCCTGGCCCTCACCCCCGGCCTACGCCACCGGCTGCCCCTGCGCTCCCCCGCACCCGGGCTGCGGGCCTCCCTGGACCGCGACGGCGCCGCCGATCTGCTGCGCGACGCCGCCATGCGGGTCCCGGGAGTCAGCGCGGCGCGCGTCCGGGTGCGCCGTCACCGCGTCAAGGCCCGCGCGGACGTCCGCTTCCGCGACCCCCAGCAGGTGAAGGACGACCTCACCACCGTCCTCGACGAGGAGCGCGATCAGCTCGCCCTCGCCCGCCCTCCCCACATCGTCGTACGAGTGCGGCAACGCACCGACTGAGCACCCATACACACCGGAGCCCACACCATGACGCCGCGCACCGTACTCAACCGCAGTCTGCTGACCCTCGCCGGACTGGTACTGCTCGGCGGCGGTCTGCTGATCCTCTTCGCCGGGCTCGACGTCTACCGGCGACACGATCTGGTCCCGCCCGTCGGCTGGCCCCTGACCACCCCGCACGACGTCCTGCTCGGGTCCGCCGACCGGGCCCGCTGGAGCAGTCAGGGCTGGTGGTGGTGGCCCGCCGTCATCGCCGCCCTCACGGTCGTCGCCCTGCTCGCCCTGTGGTGGCTGCTCGCCCAACTGCACCGACGCCACCCCGGAGCACTGCCCGTCGGCGGCACACCCCCGCAGGAAGGCGTCGAACTGCGCGACCACGCGCTCAGCGACGCGATCGCCGCCGAAGCCGGTGCTCTGCCGGGGGTCGAGCGTGCAACCGTGCACATCACCGGCCGACCCGCCCACCCCCGCACCCACATCACGCTTGCTCTCACCCCCCAGGCTGCACCTGGCGCCACCCTCGACAACCTGTACGAAGGGCCGCTCCGCACCGCTCATCGGTCGACCGGCTCCCCCAGCACCGCCCCCATGCATACCGACGTCCGCCTACACGTCGCCCACCACAAACCGCACCGCGCACAGTAAGGCAGGACAACGACTTCCAGGTGTGGCAGACCGGTACCGACTTCCCGTGCCGGGACTGGTACCCGAAGGGGTGCAAGGTCGTCCAGATCGACACCCTCGAGGAGCACTTGCCGCCGGGTTCCCGTGGACGTGGGTCTGACAGGCGATGTCGGCGCGACACTACGAGCCTTGCTCCCGCTGCTGAAGGCGGCCCCGGACCACGGCCACCTGGACGACGCTCGTGACGCGGGTCGGACAGGCGTCGCTGTCCTGCCTGCCAGTGGGCGAACCGTTCCCGGCTCGGTGGCCAATGCCATGCCCCAGGCCCTCGGGGCCCAGCTCTGGGCGCCCGATCGCCGGACCGTCGCCTTCTGCGGCAACGGCGGGCTGAGCATGCTGCTCGGCGGCTCATGACGGTCAAGACATACCAACTTCCGATGAAGCTCGTGGTCTTCGACAACGGCCGACTGGGGATGGTCACACTCGAACAGGAGCAGGGCGGCCTGCCTGGATTCGGCACGGAACTCGACAACCCCGATTTCGCCGCAGTCGCCACCGCGCTCGGCCTCACCGGCATCCGTGTCACCTACCCGGCCGATCTCCACGACAGCGTGCGCCGGGCCCTCGACACCCCTGGGCCGGTCCTGCTGGATGTGCTGACCAACCCCGAGGAGCCGCGAAGGCTGACCGGGAGCACCGTCCCGTGTCCGCGCCTGGTCAAGGGTGACGGTGTGACTCACCGTCTGTGCGGGTGAGTTGACGGTCGAGTGCTGCTGAGAACTGGCGCGACGGCGTGCGCACCGTCGGCGCCCTGATCCGGCGCCCCGTCACCGCTGAAGCCACTCGGTCACGGGGGGCCGTAGAGGCGTCTGCGAGGATGGGCGTATGACGGTGCGGAGCAGGAATCATGTGACGGTGACCGGCCAGTCCGGTCGCCCCGTGCTGATGCTGGCGCACGGGTTCGGGTGCGACCAGAACATGTGGCGGCTGGTGATACCGCTTCTGGAGCGCGACTTCACCGTGGTGCTCTTCGACCACGTGGGAGCGGGACGTTCCGATCTTTCGGCGTGGAGCGTGGAACATTATTCCTCGCTGGAGGGATATGCCGATGACGTGCTGGAGATCTGCCGTGAGCTGTCGCTCGGGCCGGTGACCTTTGTGGGGCATTCGGTGAGCGCGATGATGGGTGTTCTGGCTGCGGCGCGGGAGCCGGAGGCCTTCGCCGGTCTGGTCCTGCTCGCCCCGTCGCCGTGTTTCATCGACGATCCGGCCGCCGGCTATCGGGGCGGGTTCAGTGCCGAGGACATCGATGAGCTCCTGGAATCGCTGGATGCCAACTATCTGGGCTGGTCAGGTGCCATGGCGCCGGTGATCATGGGTAATCCCGAGCGCCCCGAACTGGGCGAGGAGCTCACCAACAGCTTCTGCCGGACCGATCCGGACATCGCCCGGACCTTCGCCCGGGTGACCTTCCTGTCCGACAACCGCGACGACCTCGCCAAGGTCACCGTGCCCACCTTGGTCGCGCAGTGTTCCAGCGACGCGATCGCGCCCCCGGAGGTCGGCACCTTCGTGCAGTCACAGATCCCCGGCAGCCGCCTGGTCACGCTGAACGCGACCGGGCACTGCCCCCAGCTCGCCGCCCCGGAGGAGACGGCTGCCGCGATCATCGCCTTCGTGGGAGCGGGCCGATGATGCGCAAGGCCACTGACGGCGGGGGCAGCGAGAACCGTGACGACCACGCGGCGTTCTCCGCACTGTTGGAAGACAGCGCGGAAGACCTGTACGAGAGTGCGCCGTGCGGCTACCTCTCCACCCTGCTGGACGGCACGATCGCGAAGATCAACACGACGCTGCTCAACTGGCTGGGCCACCAACGCGGCGACCTGGTGGGCCGCAAGACGTTCTCCGACCTGCTCACCGTCGGAGGCCGGCTCTACCACGAGACGCACTTCGCTCCGCTGCTGCGCATGCAGGGAGAGGTCAGCGGAATCGCTCTGGAACTCAAGACGGCCGACGGCAGCCGTCTGCCGGTACTGGTGACCTCCACGGTCAAGACCGGCAGCGACGGGCAGCCACTCCTGATCCGTACCACCGTCTTCGACGCCCGCGACCGCCGCGCCTACGAAACGGAGCTGCTGCGCGCCCGTCAGGAAGCAGAACGCGAACGCGAGGAACTCAAACGCCTCAACGCCACCCTGCAACGGACCCTCCTGCCTCCGACCCTGGTGAATGTGCCCGGCTTGGATGTGGCCGCGCACTACCACATCGCCTCAACCGACAAGGTCGGCGGCGATTTCTACGACCTGTTCCCTCTCGCCTCCGGAACGTGGGGACTGTTCCTGGGCGACGTGTGCGGCAAGGGCGCGGCCGCAGCGGCCGTCACCTCCCTGGCCCGTTACACGCTGCGCGCCGCCGCCGTCTACGACCCCGACCCGGTCGCCGTCCTGAGCAACCTCAACACGGTTCTCAACCACGAATACAACGGCCAGGACCCGCGGTTCTGCACGGTTGTCTTCGGACTGCTCGTCCCCGACACCGACCGAGGCGGCTTCCGTGTCACCCTGGCCAGCGGCGGCCACCCCCCTGCCCTGCTCATGCGGGCCGACGGCAGTGCCGACTACCTGCCCACCCCCGGCGGGCAGCTCATCGGTGCCCTGCCGGACGCCCACATCGCCACCACCACCGTCCGCCTGGACCTCGGCGACACCCTGCTGCTCCACACGGACGGCCTCACCGAAGCACACACCGCTCAGATCACCGACGGCGACCGCTACGGTGACGACGCTCTCCTCGACTTCGCCCAAGCCCTGGCACCGACGACCGCCTCCGACGCCGTCGCCGCGGTCCGTGACCTGCTCGACACACTCGGCACCGGAGTGGACGACGACACCGCCGTGCTCGCCATCAGCGTGCCCCGGCCCACCAGTGAAGAGCAGCCGTGACCCAGCTGACCGTCCACACCCGCGCCACCCCCTCCGGGCCCGTCATCGAACTGTCCGGAGAACTCGACAACGACAGCGCCCCCGACGTACGTACGCTCCTGCCCCGCCTGACACTCCAGCCAGGCCAGCAGCTAGTCATCGACCTGACGGGCATCACCTTCTGCGACTCCAGCGGCATGACCGTCCTGATCGCTGCCCGCAATCACGCTCTCGCCGCCCAGGCAGACATCGCTCTGGCAGCGGTCCCCGACCGCGTCAGCCGAATGCTCCACATCGTCGGGCTGGACCAGGTCTTCCCCACCCACCCCACCGCGCAAGCAGCCGCAGCAGCCTGGACACCACCCACTCCCACCCCTGAATGAGCGCATGCCGCGGCTTCATACGTCGCGGCGCAGCACAACGGCCACCACGAGCACGACCGCGACGAGCGGCCAACCCGCCTACACCAGCCAGGGGCCGGCGACTGTGACGGTGCAGCCCAGGGATCCCGGATCCGGTGGCCACACCGTGGCTTTCGATCCGAACCAGAAGGGCACAGCTATCCCTTCGCGGGTCGATGCGTCAACCGCCTGAAGCAGCGGCAAGGCATCTCGTGGAACACGGATGAACTCGGCCTGCGCCATGCTGTCCTCGCACTCAGCGGGCCAGGATCCAGTCGGCCGCCAGCTCGTTGACGCGTCGCCTCATACGGTCACGCAACCCGTGGCTCGTCTCGCCGGCTTCGGGGGCGATCGGCTGCCCGAATCGGACGCAGACCCTCGTTCTGCTTCGAACAGGAAGCCTTCTGCCACGGGGTATCACGGCGTGCGTGCCGTACAGCCCGACGGGCAAGGCCGGAACCCCCGCTTCCAAGCACAGCCTGGCAGCGCCGCTCTTGAACGCACCGAGACTCCCGTCCAAAGATCGGGTGCCCTCGGGATACAGCAGCACGTTCCAGCCCTCGTCGAGGAGGCTCAAGGCGACGCTGCGCCCGCGTCGGCGGGTCCCACTCCGTTGCACGGGGAACGCGTTGAACAACAGAGCCGTGCTCATTCCGGTCATGGTCGACGTGAAGAAGTAATCGGCGGCGGCACCGACCGCCAGCCGCGATGCGACGGGTCGAGGCAAAGCGCCAAAGATCAGTGGGGTGTCGAGATGGCTGGCGTGGTTCGCCACGAACACCGCGGGGCCGCTCAGCGACTCCAGGTTTTCCCTGCCTTCGACGCGGGGGCGGGCGCACGCCCACACGTAGGGCTTGAGCACAGTTTGGTGCATCGTCCCACGCAGGAGCCTGGCCGGTGCTGTTCGGGCCCACGCCGTGGGAAACAGCGGCGCACCATCCGTGGCCGAGACGTTCACCGCACGTCCGCCATGGTGATGGGCGGGGTGTGGAGACAGGTGATGCTCGGACTGGAACCCACGGTGTGCGAGGCGATCTCCAGCGCGGACGACAGGTCAGGAGCCGCGCGGAACCCCAGGCGGTCCGCGGTCTTCTTGTCGGCTCCGACGAAGGTGACATCTCCCAGGTGCTGCATCGCGTGCGCTCCCCAGTACCACATGTAGAACGGGTGCACGCCGTGAAAGGCATGGCTGGTGCGGTAGAGGTGGATGTACCAGGGGTCGTGGGCGAACTCCGCCTCGAACTTGGCCTCCATCTGGGCGGGGTCCGTGGTGACGGAGAGCACCTCTTCGAAGAAGTCGATATAGCTCGGGTGGTGCACCGGATGGAAGGCGTTCGGCAGCGGGTGGTAGAAGATCCCGACGCCGCCCTGCCGCACGATGGGCTTGTTGAGATAGAAGTTGAAGAGGTACCCCAGCGCCATGCACATCGCCAACACCGGATTCATGATCGAGTTGACGTTGTAGGGACCCACGTAGGGAACCCCGAACACGCCGATGTCCGCTTGGCCATTGATCTGGGTGACCTGCTGACGGTGCACGTTCTCCAGGGTGACTGGATGCACTGCACTCGGTGTGCCCGCGTTGACCCCCGTCACACCGTACGGTGCCTTGATGGCGTTGAGTACGTGCCGCCGGACAGTGGGCGGCATGGCGCGGATGCCGTGGCGGACTCCGAGGAAGCCAACCTTGTCGGCGAGGTTCCACTCCCATTCGTGCTTGCTGAGGAAGCCCATGGCCGAGGGGAAGGAGTCGCCGTTGACAGTGGTTTCGACCGTGAAGATCTTGAGGTGTCCGCCGATCACGTCGTGCATGCGGTGGAAGGAGTGGTGCAGCGCAGAGTTGGCGGGGTCGTTGAACGAGCGGGAGTGTCGAAGAGTGTGGGTGTTGTGGTGGTGACGCAGGCTGCGGTAGCTGGCCAGTCCTACGGCGACTGAGTTGGGGCCACCGTTCAACGCGATCAGATTGACGTTGACGTACACCAGAAGGTCGCTCTCGGCGGCCCTTCGGTTGATCTCGACGTCCTCTTCTGCCCCTGTCAGCCCCAAGTGGGTCAGGTTGTCGTGATCTTCGGCGTCGTGGTTGCGCAGACGGTCCGGGAAGAATGCTCGGAAGACCCGCTCGCCCACCACGTGCTTGAGCTCGGCGGGGGTCATCCTGCGATGCAGTGCATTGGCCGCGATCAGCTCGATGTCCTCCACTCCCCGCTGGGCAGCGAGTTCCAGGACCTGCTCGATGACGCGCCCACGAACATCGGGGCGGCACATGGACGGCAGTGGGAGCGATACGTCGTCGAAGACGATGCTCAGTCGCATGCCTGGCACGAGGAGTTCCGGCAAAGGCTCGATACCGTGGGGATGGAGCAGCGCACATGAAGGTGCCGCCTTTCCGGGTTGACGGCACAGGGGCTGGGTGCTTGCTCAAGGGGTCCAACCGGGCGGAGGGCACACATCGGTGAGCATCGGATCCACGGGAGGAACGTCGACGCGACCGGGCGGGCCGCCGACGTGTGCAGGGAGATACTTTCCGCCGTACGGTCGTGATCTCCCGGCCCGCACGAGTGCCCTGTCGCAGAACCCGCCCACTGCGTGAGTCGTTCGGCAGTCGCGGCCAGTTCCCGCCAACTGGCGTGGTTCTTCTCATGTGTTGAGCCCGTTTGTCGTCAGCCGCGCGCTGGGCATCGTTGACGTGCCGGACCGTCCGGCGCGGCGGAAGCGACGAGGTGGCACAGATGGCTGACGTGAACCCGGAACCGATCGCGACCTTCTGCGGCGACTGCAACTGCGGTTGCCCCCAGCTCTTCCTGGACCCGGATGCTCCCGAGGACAAGCGGGTCGGCATCACCGACGACTTCGGACAGCAGGTGCAGATGAGTGAGGAGCAGTTCGCCGACCTCGTCGCCCAGGCCAAGGCCGGCGCCCTGGACCGGCTCACGGTGACGTCGGCCTGACGCCGGCACTGCTCCGTGAACGACGACACCCTGACCATCGGCGTCCTCCTCTTCGAGGGCGCCGAGGAACTCGACGTCGCCGGTCCTTGGGAGGTACTGGGGTTCTGGGCCGCCCACATCGCGTCGTCTCCGGTGCGGGTCCTGACCCTTGGGCCCCGGGCGGGTGTGGTGCGGTGTGCCAAGGGGCTCGGCCTCGTCGCGGATCACGACCTCACCACGGCACCGCCGCTCGATCTGCTGGTCCATCCCGGAGGTGACGGCACCCGCTCCCTGGTGAAGAGCGAGCCGCACCTGGCCTGGCTGAGCGAACTGCACCGGCAGGGAACGGTCCTGGCGAGCGTGTGCACCGGCTCGCTCGTCCTCGCGGCCGCCGGTCTGCTGGCGGACCGGCCGGCCACCACCCACCGGGACTACCTCGACAAGCTCGCGAAGATCGACAGTTCGGTCGACCTACGCGCCGGGCAGCGGTTCGTCGATGACGGCGACATCGTCACCTCCGCCGGCGTGTCGGCCGGGATCGACATGGCGCTGCATCTCGTCGGCCGTTTCGGCGGGGCCGACGAGAGCGAGCTGACCCGGAACGGAATCCAGTACGAGCCGCCCCGCGCGTGACGGGGCGTCACCGCTCCGCAGGCTCGGGCTCGGGCGCGGGCTCCTGGGCGAAGGCGAGTGGCTGGGCGGCATACGTGATACGGACGACGCCGTCGGGGTGTCGTTCCGTAGCGCCCCGTACGCCGAAGACGTCGCACAGGAGGTCCGGTGTCAGGACCTCCAGCACGGGTCCCGCCGCCACCACCGCGCCTTCGTGGAGCACGACGAGGTGGTCGCAGAGCCGGGCGGCCAGGTCGAGATCGTGCAGGACCGCCAGGGTGGTGATCCCGGTGCTGCGGATCAGGTCCAGGAGCTCGAAGCGGGCGCGGATGTCGAGGTGGTTGGTGAGTTCGTCCAGGACCAGGAGCCGGGGTCGTTGGGCGAGGGCGCGAGCCAGCAGGACGCGCTGGCGTTCGCCGCCGGAGAGGGTGGCGTAGTCGCGGCCCGCGAAGGGGCCGACACCGCAGCGCTCGACCGCCTCGGTCACGGCCTCGCGGTCCTCGGCGCCGTCCCGGCCCATCAGACCGTGGTGAGGCGTGCGCCCCAGGGCTACGATCTCGGTCACGGTCAGGCCGGTCGTGGTGCCGGCATCCTGGAGGACGGCCGCCGTGCGGCGGGCGGCGGTGCGCGCGGACAGTTCCCATACGTCGTCGCCGCCCACCCTGACCACGCCGTCGACCGGCCGCAGCGAGCGGTAGACCGTGCGGAGCAGGGTGGACTTGCCGCTGCCGTTGGGGCCCACGAGCCCGACGATGTCGCCCTTGGCGGCCTCCAGGTGCACATCGCGGAGGATCTGCTTGCGGTCCAGGGTGATGTGGAGCTGGTCCACGGTCAGTTTCATATGCCGTCCAGGCTCTTCATACGGTGTCCAGGCCCTCCATGCGGTGTCCAGCCCGTCATACGGTTTCCAGGCCCTTGTTGCGGCGCAGCAGCCACAGGAAGAAGGGGGCGCCGAGCAGCGCGGTGAGGATGCCCAGCGGCAGTTCGTTGGGGCGGTTGACGGTGCGGGAGAGCAGGTCGACGAGGACCAGGTAGATGGCGCCCAGGAGTGCGGTCAGGGGCAGTAGTCTGCGGTGGTCCGCGCCGGTGGTGAGGCGGACCAGGTGGGGGATCATCAGGCCGACGAAGCCGACGCCGCCCGCAACGGCGATGACGGTGCCGGTGAGCAGCGCGCTGATCACCAGCAGGACGGCGCGCAGCCGGTTGACGTCCACGCCGAGCGCGGTCGCGGACTCGTCGCCGGCCAGCAGGGCGTTGAGGCGACGGCCGAACAGGGTCAGCACGACGGTGCTCGTCAGGACCACCACCGCGACCGTGGGCAGTTGGCTCCACTGGGCGCCGGCGACGCTGCCGAGCATCCAGAACATCACGGTCCGCAGTTCGGTGGGCGTCGCCAGCAACTGGACGAAGCTCGTGATCGACAGCAGGACATAGCCGACCGCGACCCCCGCCAGCACCAGCCGGGTCGGGGCCAGTCGGCCCTGACGTTGTCCCAGGGCGAAGACCAGGGCCCCGGCCGCGAGGGCGCCGACGAACGCCGCGCCGGACACGCCGAGACCGCCCAGCCCGCCGAGCGCGACACCGCCCAGGGTGATGACCAGTACGGCGCCCAGGGAGGCACCGTAGGAGAAGCCCAGGACGACGGGATCGGCGAGCGGGTTGGAGACCAGGGTCTGGAGCACCGCCCCGGCGACGGCGAGGCCCGCGCCGACCAGAGCGGCCAGGGCGACGCGGGGTGCCCGGAAGGTCCACACGATCTGGTCCAGCGCCGGGTCACCGGTGGCTCCCCGGCCGGTGACATGGTGCAGGAGGATCCCCCACACATCCGTCACCGGGATGTTCACGGCACCGATGCTCACCGCCACCACCATCACGGCCACGAGGACGACCAGCAGGCCGGCGACCATGAGCGGCAGCCGCAGGCGGCTCGGAATCGGACTCGGGCTCGGGCTCGGGCTCGGGCTCGGGCTCAGAACTTGTCGGGGTGCAGCATCTTGGCGACCTTCTCGACGGCCAGGTCGTTGCTGGGGCCGAGGTACATCGAGTCGGACAGAGCCACGTACTTGTTGTTCTTCGCGGCCGGCCACTGGGGGAACTCCTTCAGCAGTTTCTTGGCGTAGGCCGCCGGGTTCGGGTCGTTGTAGCCGATGACGACGAGCGCGTCGACGTCGGTGGCGGCCACCTTCTCCTTGCTCAGGTCGGCGAAGGAGGTCTTGGATGCCGACGCGAAGGCGTTGCTGCCGCCGGCCTTGGCGAGGATGTCGTTGTAGATGCCCTTGGCGACGACCGAGCTGAAGTCGTTGCCGCCCATGGCCATGTTGGAGAACAGGATCATGACCTTGGGCTGCTTCTCGCCCTGCACCTTCGCGGAGACGTCGGCGATGTTCTTCTCCGACGCGGCGATCAGCTTCTCTGCGCGGTCGCCGACGTTGAAGATCTTGCCCATGTCGCGCAGCAGCGTGTAGCTGTCGGCGATGGTCATCTTGGAGGTGTCCTGGTCGCAGCCCTGTGGGGAGACGTAGGTGCCCGCGCCCACCTGCTTGAGCTGGTCGCGGGTGGCGAAGCCGTTCTTCTCGTCGAAGCCGTACGAAGTCGTGGACAGCACCAGGTCGGGCCGCAGCCCGATCATCGCCTCGCGCGGGACGTCGTACGCGTCGTTGAGCTTGACGTCGCCGGTCGGCAGGGCCTTGATGGCCTTGGCGCGACCCGCCACCTCGGACATCCCGTAGCTCTGCTGGTTGGCGACGATGCGATCGCCGACGCCGAGGGAGAGCAGCGTGGAGACCTCGGCCACCGAGGCGCCGTTCATCACGACCACCCGGCTGGGCTCCTTGGTGAACTTCTCGGACACCCCACAGTTCTCGAGGGTCACCGGGTAGCCGGACTTCGCAGCCGCCGCGGATGCCTTGCCGCCGGTGGCGGCGCCCTTGTCGGTCGACGAGTCGGCGCATGCCGTCGTGACCAGACAGAGGGCGCCGGCCAGGGCGACGGCGACCGGCCGTTTATTCGACATGCTGGCTCCTTGTTGCGGGGTGCTCGTGAGGCGTCGGGTTCTGTTGCAGTAGTCGGGGGGTGGAGCCCCTGAGTTCCCGGACATTCCCAACTACCTTGCGGGCGTGGCGGGATGGAACTGTTTCCCGGCTGGGGCGGGCAGGGTTCCGGTGGTGACGCAGTGGTCGAGGTAGCGGAAGACGAGGTCGCGGTCGACGGGCGGGCAGGTGATGCCGCTGTCGCGCAGACCGTTCACGACGTTGTCGGCGCGGACACGGCCCAGGCGCAGGTCGGGCCCGGTCGCGTCGCCGGTGTCCGCGTCCCAGGAGTCGAAGAAGGCGAGCGTGGTCGCCGCCACGCCGGACCCACCGAACCCACCAGAGTCACCGGAGTCGCCGGACGAGCGGGGCAGTTCGGCACGCCACCGGGCCAGCGGCATACGCCGCAGCGGGTAGCCGTACTCCTCCAGCCAGGCGTACACGTCACTCAGCCTCAACAGCTCGCCGGTGCCGTGGTTGAAGACGGTCGCGCCCGGCTCGGGCTGTCCGAGGCAGAGGTGGACGAGGGCTTGGGCGGCGTGGTCGACCGTTGTCCAGATCTCCTCCTCGAACAGGTCGGGAACGATGCCGGCGGGAACCCCCGCGCGCAGCACGCTCCAGAGGAAGTCCCGCTCGTTCACGTATCCGGTGGCGTACGGGCCGACGATCCGGCCGAGCCGGTGCACGGTGACCGGCAGGCCTCTCTCCGCGGCCTGTTCCAGCAGGCGCTCGGCCGCCCACTTCGACTGCTGGTAGCCGTAGCGCAGTCCGGGATGGGCCGGGAGGAACGCCTCCGGTACCTCCGGGGCGAGGGCGAGGGGCGGGGCGACGGAGAGGGTCGACACGAAGTGCAGGGGGGTCGAGCGCGCGGCCGCCATGCGCAGCAGGTCCCGGGTGGACTCGGTGTTGGCGGCGCGGAGGGTGGCGTACTCGCGCATGATGCTGACGGTCGCCGCGTTGTGGAAGATCGCGCCGCAGGTGCGGGCGAGTTCGGTGAAGAGGCCCTCGTCCAGGCCGATGCGGGGGTGAGCGAGGTCCGCGGGGATCGCCGTGATGCGTCGGCGCGCCGCGTCCGGGAGGGGGATCAGGTGGGTTTCCAGGGCCTGGTGGATACGGGCGGTGGCCTCGGCGGGGCTCGCGGCGCGGACGGTGCAGACGACCTCCGCGCAGGTGCTCGTCAGGAGTTCGGCCAGCAGATGTACGCCGACGAAGCCGGTGGCGCCGGTGAGCAGGATTCTGTCCGGTGTGCCGCTCGCCCGGCGACCGTCGCCGGGGCGGATGTCCTGATCGAGGACGGTGTCGGCGAGCAGGGCCGCCGGAAGGCCGTCAGCGGCCGGTCGAGGCCGCTCCCGTTGCTCCAGGAACCTCGCCAACTCGGCGGGGGTCGGGTGTTGGAAGAGCCAGGCGACCTTCACGTCACGGCGCAGTTCGACGCCGAGACGATTGGCGACCTGGATGGCCTGGAGCGAGTGGGCGCCCAGGTCGAACACATCGTCCCGCGCGGACACGGCGGCCACGCCGAGCACCTGCTGCCACATGGCGACGATGGTGCGCTCGAGTGTGCTGTCGGAAGAGGCCGCCCACACATCGAGGCCGGTGGCCGTCGTGGCGAGCGCGTTCCTGTCGATCTTCCCTGAGCTCGTCCGGGGCAGGTGGTCACGGAACTCGACGGCCGACGGGATCATCGCCGCGGGCAGCGTCTCCCGAAGGTGGTCGCGGATCCCCGCCACGGCCGGGGCGGTCCCGTCCGGGACGACGTACGCGACCAGGCGCCGCGTCCCGTCCCCCAGCACCTGCCCCACGACAGCCGCGCCACGGACTCCCGGGTGACCGAGGAGGGCGCCCTCGATCTCGGCCGGGTGCACACGGTGCCCGCTGATCTTGAACTCGGTGTCCGACCGGCCCAGGTAGCGCAGTTGCCCGTCGTCGCCGATCCGTACGAGGTCGCCTGTGCGGTAGGCGCGGGGCGCTCCGGGGAGCTGGTCGAGAGGGGTGAAACGGGAGATGCCCGGTGGTCGGTCTCCGCGGTAGCCGAGGGCCAGGTTGTCGCCCAGGAGGTGGAGTTCGCCGTCGACCACCGCGGCTCGGGTGCCGGGTAGCGGCAGCCCGATGGGGACGTCGCCCGGGGCGAGCGAGGGGTCGTGGAGGTCGGCGACGGTGGCGACCACGGTGGCCTCGGTCGGGCCGTAGGTGTTCAGCAGCCGAACCGTTGTGCCGACGGCCTTGCGCCAGCGGTCGACCCGTTCGGGGTGGGCCGCCTCGCCGCCGATGACGACGGTGCGGACCTCGGCGGGCAGACTGACGGCGCCTGTCGAGACGGCGTAGGCCAGTTCGTGCCAGTACGCCGTGGGCAGGTCGAGGAAGCTGATCCGCAGCCGGGCACAGGCCTCCAGGAACCCGGGGACCGACTCGGTCATGTCGTCGCTGCGGACGACGAGCGTGGCGCCCGCGCACAGCGTGAGGAAGATTTCCTCGACACTGGTGTCGAAGTGCAGAGGGGCGAACTGCAGGACGCGGTCCCGGTGGTGAAGGCCGTAGCGGTGCGTGGCGCCCGCGACGAAGTGCGCGAGGGCGCGGTGGCCGATCTCGACCCCCTTGGGGCGCCCCGTGGAGCCCGAGGTGTGGAGGACGTAGGCGAGGTCCTCCTGCGTCGTCGTCGGTGTCGTCGGCTGGGCCGCTCCGGACTCGGGTTCCGGCTCCTCGTATCGCAGGACGACCCGGTCCCCGAAGTCGTCGGCGTAGGCGCTTGTGGTGAGGACCAGGACCGGTCGGGCGCCGTCCAGCAGTTCCGCCCTGCGAGCGTGGGGCGCCGTCGGATCGAGCGGACAGTAGGCGGCACCGGAGAGCAGGACGCCGAGGACGGCGGTGATCGCGTCGATGCCGCGCGGCAGGGCGACGGCCACCAGGTCGCCGCGGCCGACCCGGCGGGCAGCCAGTCGCCGGGCGAGTGCACGTGCCGACCCGAAGAGTTGGGCATACGTGATGCTGTCGCCGTCGTGCTCGACGGCGACAAAGCCGCCTCGCCGGGCGGCGTGGTCAGCGATCAGGCCGAGGACCGGGCGGACGGGGCCGGGCAGCGGCCCACCGTCCAGAACCGGCACGGGTTCGCGCGCACGCAGGTCGCCGAGCGCCCGGTCGGGGGCGGCGACGGCCTCCCTGAGCAGGGAGAGCAGTCCCTCCTGGAGTGCGGCGACGTCCGCCTCGTCGTAGAGGTCGGGGTTGGCGTCCACGGCGATGCGCAGTCCCCCGCCCTCGGAACGGTCGTAGACGTTGACCGACAGGTCGTCGACGGGGCCCGCGGAGACGTTGTGCACCGTGCTGCGGTGTCCGGCGAACCGCAGGTCGTACGCGAAGGGCATGATGTTGACGCCGGGACCGGACAGTCGGCGCTGTCCGCCGACGAGCTTGAGGTCGCGCCGCAGTTGTTCGTAGCGGTAGCGCTGGTGCGGCAGTCCGGCGCGGAGCTCGCGGGAGATCCGGGCCGCGAGGTCGCGCAGGCTGTCCGATGCGGTGACCGCGACGCGCAGGGGCAGGATGTTGCGCACCATGCAGGGAACGCGCAGCGATACGGAGCCCAGGCGTCCCATCGCCGGCAGGCTGAGGACGATCTCCGGTGCACCGGTCGCATGGTGCAGTTGGGCCGTGGTCACGGCCAACAGCACCTCGGACCAGGTGAGTTTCAGGTCCTGGGCGACGGCACGCAGGGCCTGCGTATCCGTCGCGTCGAGGTCCGCCACCCGCCGGTGGAACGTGTGTGCGGGCAGGGCCGTACGGCCGGCGGGCGTCGCCACGGGCGGCCGGTCCGCGAACCGGTCCGCCCAGTAGGCGCGGGCCTTGGCGAAGCGGGGCGACTCCCGGTAGGCCCGTTCCTCGTCCCGCACCGCGGCCAGGGTGCCGAAACCGCTGTCCTCCACCGGCTCGCCCGCCGTCAGGGCCGTGTAGACCTGGGCGACCCGGCGGGCGACCAGCGACAGGCCGAAGCCGTCGAGGGCGATGTGGTGCACGCGGTGGTACCAGAGGTACTGCTCCGGTGCGGTGCGCAGCAGGGCGTGGCCGAAGACGGGGCCGCGCGCGAGGTCGACGGGGCGGGCCATGTCCTCGCCCATCCAGGCCAGGGCCGCCGCGTGCGGGTTCAGCTCGGTGGTGAGGTCGGCCGTGTGCAGGCGCCAGTCGCCGGCCGGGGCGGCGGTCTGCCAGGGGCGGCCCTGGTCGTCGACGACGAAGGCGACATTCAGGGCCTCCGTCTCCGCGACGACGTGGTGCAGGGCCTCGTCGAAGACGGCCGTGTCCACCGGTCCGTCGATGAGCACGTACTCGGCCGTGTTGTACGCGGGACTGTCCGGGTCGAGCTGCTGGCCGGTCCAGATCCCTTCCTGGGCGGCCAGCAACGGATACGGATGACGCCGCGCTGTGTCATCCATGTCGCTGTCATGCGTCTGCATGGTCGGCTCCCCTCGGCTGTGCGGAGAGCAGGTGCCACCACTGGGCGAACGAGGTGCACTCGGCGAGTTCGACGAAGGTCACCTGCGCGCCGGTCTCCCGCCACCGTTCGAGGAGGGTGACGATCCGCAGGGAGTCCAGTCCGGCGTCTATGGGGTTCTCTTCGAGGTCGACTTCGTCGGGCTGCTGGTACAGAAACTCCGCCAGGTCCGCGCGGAAGCCCTCCAGCGTGAGGGGAGCAGGCATGTCGTTCTCTCTCAATCCAGCCTGGTGGAAGGTCAGTTGACCTTGCGTGCGGAGTCGCCCCAGAAGCGGTCGCGCAGCTCTCGGCGCAGGATCTTTCCGCTGGGGTTGCGCGGGACGCTGTCGATGAACTCGTAGCGGGCGGGCAGCTTGAAGCTCGCGAGCCGCGGGACGAGGAAGGTGTGCAGGTCCCGGGGGCTGGGCTGTTGCCCGGGCGCGGGGACGACGAAGGCGTGCACGTACTCGCCCCAGCGTTCGTCGGGGGCGCCGACGACGACGGCCTCCGCCACGCCTGGGTGGTGCTCCAGTACGTTCTCGATCTCCGCGGGGTAGACGTTCTCGCCGGCGACGAGGATGGCGTCCTTGATGCGGTCGCGGATGAAGATGTAGCCGTCCTCGTCGATGTATCCGGCGTCCCCGGTGTGGATCCAGCCGTCGACGAGGGTCTCGGCGGTCTTGTCGGGCAGTCCCCAGTACTCGACCATGTGGGCCGGCGTGGCCAGGCAGACCTCCCCGACCGCGCCCGGCGGCAGTTCGCGCCCCTCGCCGTCGATCACCTTGCTGCCCACTCCCGGATACGGCCGCCCGGCCGCCTGCATGAGGGAACCGCCGGGGACATGGGCGGTCGGTGGCAGGCAGACCGCGGTGTTGCCGGTCTCGGTGAGGCCGTAGATCTGGGCGAACTCGCAGTCGAGGACGGCGAGGCTCTCCTCCAGCAGTGCCTCGGAGATGGGGGAACCGCCGTAGACGGTCTTGCGCAGGGTGGTGAAGTCCTTGGCGCCGACATCGGGTTCGGTCAGCATCATGCGGAGCATGGCCGGGACGACGCAGGCGGTGGTGATGCCGAGGTCGCGGATGAGATCGACGGCCTGGCGTGCGGCGAAGGCCCGCATCGCGACGATCGTGGTTCCGGCGTTGAAGTTCTGCGTGGCCCACCACAGGCCGCCGACGTGGAATCCGGGGATGCCGATCAGCGCGATGTCGCCGGGGCGCCAGTCGATCCAGTCCAGCCCCTCGCTCGCCAGCGCGTCGCGGATCGCGAAGAAGCTGCGGTGGGCGAGCACGACGCCCTTGGGCAGTCCGGTGGTGCCGCTGGTGTAGAGCTGGGCGACGGGGGTGTCGGGGGTGATGTGCACTGTCGGGTCGGTGTCGGGATGGGATGCCTTCCAGACGGCGAAGGGCTCTCCGAGCTCGACGACCGTGTCGGGGGGCGCGGTCGGCATCCTCTCGACGATCGGCCCGAACTCCTCCTCCAGGAAGAGCAGTCGGGTCCCGGAGTCCCTCAGGATGTGGCTGACCTCGGGCGCGGTCAGCCGCCAGTTGACGGGGACGAGCACGGTGCCGCTCTTGGCGCAGCCGAAGAGGATCTCGTAGTAGTGCTCGGACTCCTTGCCGAGGTACGCGACCCGGTCGCCCGGCGTGCGTCCGGCGGCCTGGATGGCGTGGGCGATGCGGTTGCTCTCGCGATGCAGTTGGTCGTACGTCACCGTGCGGCCCTCGAAGAGAATCGCGGGCGTCGTGGGTTGTTGCTGTGCGTGGAAGCTCGCGGTCTGGACGAGCGTCTGGAGCTCCGGGTGGTGGAGCCTGTCCATGGCCATGGAGGGTCTCCGTCCTCTCTTGCCGCTGGGTGGGGTTGCGGAGGGCGCGTCAGGGGACGTTGACGAACGCCAGGATCGCCTCGCCGTCGCACCGGCCCGAGTCGGCGTCCCAGTAGCGGAAGGCGGTCTCGACGTGGAGGAACGGGCTGCCGCCTGCCGGGGCGCGCCGGGTGACGGACTGGATTTCCATCTCCCCGGAGAATGCACGGGGGTTGACGGGTCGCCGGAAAGTGGAGGCGAAGCGGGCGATCAGGATGTCCGGGAGCTGGTGCTTCCAGAAGTCGTCCAGTGTCCAGGATTCGAACACTGTGCCCAGCCCTTCCTTCACGGACTTGGCGACGAGGTAATACATCATCTGGTTGTAGCAGATGTTCACCTCGACGGAATTCAGGTGCCCGGTGTCGTCGATGTAGCACGACTCCGGAATCGCGAAATCGCAGCGGACGACGGCTCGTCCGGCGTCGCTCTCGGTCACGACGGCCGAGCGCAGGTATTTGCAGTGGTCCTTGTAGGGCACCAGAACCTGCGCCAACAGGTCCTCGTCCGTGGGGTGCTGGGCCACGGAGGGAGCCGTCATGCTGCCTTGATCCCGTCGTGGAGCTTGCGCTCGTCGTGCACGGTGACGCGGTAGGAGACGGTCGGCTCGGGGGTGGTCGTGTGCCGGGCGCGGTGGATGAGGCTGCGGTTGTCCCAGACCAGCAGGTCGCCCTGTTCGAAGCCCTGCAGGTGGATGTTGTCGTGCTCGCAGGTCTCGTCGAGCTGGCCGGTGGCTTCGAACAGGCGCCCCAGCAGCTCGTCGTCGAGCGGCTTGCCGTTCTGGTCCTCGATGCCGACGGTGAAGCCCTCGCTGATGTAGAGCACCGTCTCCCCGGTCATGGGGTGGGTGAACGTGGTCGGTTGGAGGACGGCCGGGGTCTTCCGCTCGACCTCTTCGATGATCTCGGAGATCGGCCGGTAGACGTCGTGGGGCCGGATCTTGAAGTACTTGCGCACCGAGTGCCGGCAGTACGTTTCGCCGATCTCTTTCTTGAGTTCCTCGGGCAGCCTGCCGTACGCCCGCCCCATGTCGATGAAATACGTGCCGCGGTTCTTCTCGGGAATGACCTGAGGGTAGATCAGGGTGATTCCGAAGGGGTCCGGCATGAACTGGTAGTCGGCGTGCCAGAACTTGCCCGTCATCGGTACGCCTATCTGCTTTCCGTTCTCCGGCACGTTGGACGAGACGAATATCTCCGTGACCTCCGGGTGGTGGTACATCGGCTCGTAGTAGGTCTCCGGGCGGCCCAGCCGCTTGCCGAGTTCGAGGAACTCCTGTGGAGAGAGGTCCTGGTCCTTCAGCACGGCGATCTTCTTGGTGTAGACGGTGCTTTTGAGCGCGTCGATGTCGGCGGCCGAGGCGGTGGCGTGGTCGAAGCCCTCGACCGTCGCGCCAATCGCGGTGCCGGGCTGCTCATTGATCCGCATGGGTGCTGCCTTTCGTGGGGTGGGGAGGGGAGAGCGGAGGAGGTCAGAGCGCCGCTTGACGGGCGTCGACGAGTCCGGCGAGGTCGCCGAGGGTGAGGTCGGACCGGAGCTCGTCGTCGCCGACGGCCACACCGAGGTCGCGCTCGATGCGGATGCTGATCTCGACCATCGTCAGCGAGTCGACGTCCAGTTCGGCGAAGGTCGCCTCGGGGCTGATCCGGTCGGCCGGGGCGCCGTGCAGCCTCGCGAGGATGTCGACCAGCTGGTCGTAGGTGGTGCTCATGACGTCGTCCGTTCTCCTTGGTCGTACGGGCGGGGCGGTTCGTCGTTCGGATGGGACTGTCGGTCGTACGGATGGGACTGTTGGTCGTACGGATGGGGCCGTTGGTCGTACAGATGGGCCGGCGCGGGGAGCGTGGGCCAGGTCAGGAGGCAGGAGCCCCAGGTGAGGCCGCCTCCGAAGGCGGTGAGCAGAAGCCGGTCGCCGGGCCGGAGCGCCTGGCGGGCAGCCGCGTCGGCGAGGGCGAGCGGGATGGACGCGGCGCCCGTGTTGCCGACGGACTCGACATGGGTCACGCACCGCTCGCGAGGGAGACCAAGGTCGTCGGCCACCGAGTGCAGGATCCTCAGATTGGCCTGGTGGGGTACGAAGTGGTCGACGTCGTCGATCTTCCAGCCGGCCCGGGACAGCGTGACGCGCGCCGACTCGGCCATGCGCGTCACGGCGTGCCGGTAGACCTCCTTGCCCCGCATGGCGAAGTGCCGGTCCTGGCGGCTGGGTTCGCCCGGTCGGGAGCGCTGTCGGGAACCACCGGCCGCGACCGTGATCAGGTCCTCGTGGGCGCCGTCGCTGCCGAGGTCGAAGTGGCCGACCGCGCCGGGCTCATCGAGGTGTCCGGCGCGCAGGACGACGGCTCCCGCCCCGTCGCCGAAGATGATCGCGTTGGCCCGGTCGAGGGGATCCACGATCGTGGAGTAGGTGTCCGCCCCGATGAGCAGGACCCGTTCGGCCACGCCGGCCGCGATGAGCCCGGCGGCCGAGGCGAGGCCGTAGACGAACCCGGTGCACACGGCGCTGACGTCGAAGGCGGCCGCCCCCGGCAGACCAAGCCGTGCGGCGACCGCGGGCGCGGTGGCCGGGCAGCTGTGGTCCGGGGTCGTCGTGGCGACGACGACGGCGTCGACCCTGTCCGTCGCGGCGCCGGCGAGTGCCCGGCGGCCTGCTTCTACGGCCAGGTCCGACGTCGACTCTCCGGGGTCGACGACGTGGCGTCGGCGGATCCCGGTCCGGGTGCGGATCCATGCGTCGTCGGTGTCGAGCCGGCGCGCGAGGTGCTCGTTGGTCACCACACGGGACGGCACCCATCCGGCCAGCCCGCACAGGACGGCGGCTGGAGGAGCGTAAGAACCCGCGGCGGTAGGGGACATGGGGATTCTCCTGGCATGACGGAGGACGGGCCGGACGGCCCTGACACGGAATGGAGAGACGAAGGGGGTGTGCAAGGAGTGTCTAAGGACTGGTACTGGTGGCCCTGCGAAGTGCGAGAAGTGCGAGCGCGCCGCAGCCGATGCCCCCCGCTATCGCGAACACGGCGGTGCGGATGCCGTCGAGGAGCCCTGGCCCGGAGGCGTTCTGCCCGACGCCACCGGCGAGCGCGACCAGTACGGCGAGGCCCACCGCGCCGCCCACCTGCAGGGTGGTCGACGCCAGTCCCGAGGCGACGCCCTGGTCACCGGGGGCCACCCCGGCGGACGCGGCGATCCACATCCCCGTCCATGCGGCTCCCTGGCCGAGGCCCAGCAGCACGATTCCCGGCAGGAGGCTGGGATACGAGCCGTCCGAGGTGAGGGCCAGGCCGAGTGCCGCGGCTCCGGCGGCGCCCAGCGTCATGCCGCCCACCAGCATGCGGCGCATGCCGAAGGCGGACACGGCCCGTTCGCCGGCCTGCGTACCGACGGCCACCACCACGGCGGGCACGAGGAACGCGAGCCCGGTCGCGACCGCGCGGTACCCGTGGACCGTCTGGAAGTAGAGCGTCAGGAAGTACGGCACCGAACTGAACGTCGCGCTGAACAGAGCGGTCACCCCCATCGCCGCGAGCAGGCCGCGGTGGGCGAACAGCCTTGCAGGTACGAGCGGATCACGGGACCGCCTCTCCACCACGGCGAAGAGCGTCAGCAGGCAGACCGACAGCACCGCGCTCACGAGGGCCGCGGGCGTGTCCCAGCCCTCCGCGGGGGCCTGCACCAGCAGGAACACCAGGAGCGTGATCCCGCCCGTCGCGGTCAGCGCACCCGCCACGTCGAAGTGCCGTGAGCGGTCCCACGGACCGTCCGCGGGGAAGAGCAACCACCCTGCCACCGCGAGGGCTCCCGCCACGGGCACGTTGACGAAGAACACCGCCGGCCAGCCGTACGCCTCCACCAGGACCCCGCCGAGAAGGGACCCGAAGCAGAGCCCGCCGGCTCCCGCGGCACCCCACACCGCCAAGGCCCGGTTCCGGTCGGGCCCTTCCTCGTACAGGGTGGTGATCAGGGAAAGTGTCGCCGGGAACAGCAGGGAGCCGCCGATGCCCTGGACCGCCCTGACGGCGACCAGGACGCCGGGCGTCTGAGCCAGGCCGCCCACGAGGGACGACCCCGCGTACAGCAGCGCCGCGACGACGAACATCCGACGCCGGCCGAGCAGGTCGGCGGCCCGGCCGCCCAGCAGCAGAAAGCCTCCGGTGGCCACGACGTAGGCGCTCACCACCCACTGCAGGTCGTGGTCGGAGAATCCCAGCCCGGCGCCGATGTCGGGCAGGGCGACGTACACGATGTTGTAGTCGAGCGAGATGACGAGCTGCCCCAACGCCAGAACAAGCAGTGGAAGTCCGACTGACTTTCGGAGCGGATCCTTGGCCGACTCTGTCGTGAACATCATCGATCACCCCCCCTCGGGATCACAGTATTCGGAATTCCTACGGAATGAATTTCCGGCAGACCGACGGTTTTTCGTCACCGTAGCAGCCCGATTCAGACTTGGGAATGGGCAACTTTTCGACACTCATTGCGTATTCAATGAATATCAGGGCAGCACGGGAAACCGACAGTCGAAAACTGCCGGATCGGCGAGAACAGAGAATTCCCCAAACGAAGTTTTTACCCCCGCGCCAGTCTTTACCCCCGCGTCAGCCTTTACCCCGCATCACTCCCCCTCCATAAGCCGACGGATCTCGGTGATGAGGGCGATCAGCGCCCGGCGCTCCGGAACGGTGGTTTCCGGATGCCAGAGGTCGATGAGCAGGCAGGTCCGTGGGCGGGTGCCCGCGTTGCGTGCCTCGTGCTCGAAGGAGTAGTCGAAGAGCAGGCACTTGCCCTCTTCCCAGGAACGCCTCTCCCCGGCGACCGTGAGGCTGCACCCGTCGGGGATGTCCACCGCGAGATGCAGGTTGATGCTGAAGTTCCACAGGTCGCAATGGGGTTCGATGACGGCACCCGGCAACAGGGTGGAGAAATGACATTCCAGGAGAGGGCATATCTTGCCCGTGTCGACGGCGACGTCTTTCAGCACCTGATAAGCGGTGGGAGCTGCGGCGGCCGATTCCTCCGCGAGACGTCCGTTGCGGAAGAGGTAAAGAGCCTGCCAGTCCTCCTGGCGTTTCAGATAGTGCTCGTAGTCCGAGAACACCTCCCGTCGCGCCGCCCATGCGGCATTCAGCTCCTTCTTGATCGCCTGATGACTGGCCTCCAGTGCATGGACGACCGGGGCCAGTTCGGGGTAGGCGTACGGGTCGTGCCAGGGAGTGGGAGAGAGCCCCGGCATGATCCACTTGGCTGCCTTCTGCAGCGGATGCCGTTCGCCCCCGCTCGGCTCCAGCATCTGCTCGACCCGAGCGATCGATTCCGTACCGAACTCGGCTCTGATCGCGGCGAAGGCGTTCTCTATCTCTGGTGTCATGCGGTTCTCCGGAGTTCGGCGGCCCCGTCACACGGAAGGGGTCGACGTCCGGAGCACCGTTCCCCGACACTCGAAATCCACGATCGCTGCAGCAGACGTCTGCGTTCCACGTGTGCCGAACCACCTTCGCCCGAAGTTCCGCGCTTCGACCCGCCGACCTCGCACGGTGGTCAGCGGGTGTTGAGCTGCGCTGTCGAACTAGTAGTCGGTCGCGAGTGGGCTCGAGTTCCCGCAACCTTCGGGCCAATTTCCCTTGCTGCGGCGGCACTTGAGGATGCTCGGCGACACTGGATGACACTTGCGGACACGCCACCGCGGTCTCAGTCGGCCTCTGGGGTGGTCACGTTCCGCCGTGTCCGATCCCCGGGCGGCCTGACGAACAGGTAGTCGCTCCGACGGACCGCGGAGTTCCCGCGTTCGTGCGATGTTGTGATCACCCGCGGCCGCGAAGGCGCCCACGGACCTCCGCCGTGCCGCGGCCTCCGCGGTGCGCCGCCCGTGGCCCCGAGACCGCCGACTCCACCAACAGGTGGAGCAACCCGCTCAGCACCAGCCCCGCGGCACAGCCCACCAGGGCTCCGGGGACACCCGCCACAACGAAACCCAGCCAGGCGTAACCGGCCCCCAGCACGGTCAGGGTGGCGACACCCAGGGGCCAGGCCCCGCCGATCCTCGGCCAGCGGTGTTCGGGGCGGGCGGCCTCCTGCTCCCACGGCCAGCCCCGCGGCACCCCTTTCCTCGGCTCTCGCGCGACACCCCGCACGTGATCACCTCTCCCCCGCCGCGGGTTCGCGCAGTTCCGCAACCACGTTCGATCCGGGCTCCGGAGGGGTCCTTCCCCGCCGCCACGGGGCGGAACCGGTCAGCTCGGCAGGAGCCGGGAACCAGCAGGAAGCGCGGCCCGACCTCTGACGTATGGACCCCAGAAGCCTGATGCGTGTGATGCGCCCGACGCGCAACACGCCGTTCGCCAACTTCTTACGGGCCGTCGCGCCGCCGTTGGGCGCCTCCTGCGGTGCGCTGGCCCTCCTGGTGGCGTACACCGCGACCGGCGCGGCAGGCGATCCGCCGCCCAGAATCACGGTCGCCGACGCGCGCATCATGGCGGCACCCGCGGGCTCGGGCTCCACCGCCGCGTACTTCGAGATCCGCAACACGGGCCGGTCGAAGGACACCCTGCTGTTCGCGGACTCACCCGAACTGGGCGTCAGCATCCTGCGCCGTACGGCGCGCCGCACCGGGACAGGGCGTACGGATCCCGTGTGGGCCGTCGACGTCCCGGCGGGCGGCACGGTACGTATGGCGCCGGGAGGACTCGGGGTCGTCATCCTCGATCCCCCCGCACTGAGAGCCGGTCAGAAGGTGACCTACCTCTTGTGGTTCCGTCAGAGCGGGAAGGTCGCCGTCCGGGCGAGCGTGACCGAAGGCGTGAGGTGAGCCTCGGCGGTCAGGGGCGGCCTGATGCCGGGAAGGGTGCCGGTGTCCCCCGCTCACGCTGGACACCGGCACCCCTTTCCTCACGCGGCGACGACGACAGGAGCGCGCGGCTCCTCGGCCTCGACAAGGAGTTCGACGAGGGTCGCTCGAGCTCGTGCCACCCGCGAGCGGATCGTCCCGATGGGACAACCACTGGCCTCGGCGGCCTCCTCGTAGGGAAGCCCCGTCAGCTGGGTGAGGACGAACGCCTCACGGCGCTCGGGGGGCAGCGCGTCCAGCAGGTCGAGCAGCGCCACACCGTCGTCGAAGCCGGGCAGACCGCTCGGCTGGGCCCGCTCGGCCCACATCGTCCAGTCGTCCGTGTCGGCCACCCGGGGCCGCGTGGCGGCGTATCGCCAACTGTCGACCACCGTGCGACGCGCGATGGCCAGCAGCCACGTACGCGCCGACGAACGCCCCTCGAACCGGTGCAGGCTGCCGAGCGCCCGCAGGAACGTGTCCTGGGTCAGATCGTCGGCGAGCTGGCGGTCGGAGGAGAGGTACGTGATGTAGCGGACGACGTCGGGGTGCAGGGCCCGCACGAATCGGTCGACGGCGTCGGGGTCACCGGAGCGGGCGGCGAGGGCCCAGGCGGTGGCCGGATCGTCGGGCGATGCCGGCGCGCCGGGCTGATCCGCCGCCTTGTGCCCCGCGGCGCGCTTCGGGCGCGACGCGGCGCAGACAGGAGTGATCACCTGATGTCCTTCTCGGTTGTCCGGGATCCGGCACAGCGGCACGGCAGCACGGCGGCACGTACGAGCGCGCGCTCGTACGCCGGGCGTGAGTTCGCCGCTGCGGAAACATCCCGGGACGGGAGGTGGGATGGGGCCGTTGGACGTGAACGGCCCGTGCCCGAAGCCCTGGCACCGACCACGCGGCGCCCATGGGGACGGCTTCGGGAAACCAGCTGTCTCAGGCGACAGCGATCCCGGCCGGAGGCCCCCGAGAAATGATCGTGTGCGCGAGCGGCAGCCGCGGCACCCGCTCCGAACGTTCGCGCGTCGGCCGCAGGCTCGGTCGGCGAGGCGGGGCGGGCAGAGCGAGCGACAGCCGCAGCGGAGCCGCCAGCCATCCCGCGACGGCCCGCAGCACGCGGAACGCGGCCCTCTCGCCGTAGGCCAGCCACAGCCCACTCAGCACAGCCGCCAGGGCGTGGGCGGCGAGCATGCCGAACGACGACGTGCCGCCCATGCCATGAGCCAGCTGACCAAGGTGCCCGGCGTGCTCCGAACGCCCCGTGGACATGGACCCCATGGAGCCCATGTCCATCGCGTCCATGGACATGGAGCCCATGGACATGGAGCCCATGGACATGCCGCTCGTCGCGTGCGCCACGGAGCCCGTGCCGACGCCCGATGCCGCCGACTGGGCCAGCGAGAAGGCCGAGTGGAGCGCCCCCTGCGCGACGACCGCGGCGGGCACCACCAGCGCGAGCCCGCGCTCACGGCCCGCCAGACACCAGCCGACGCCGGTCGTGGCGGCGAACCCGGCGGTCATCGTCCACCAGGGCACGGTGGAGCCCGACATCAGCACGTGACCGAGGGCGGCGAGCAGCACGCAGACGGCCGCGAACACCGCGGCCCGCATCGTGCGCACACCCCACCCAGCAGTCATGACGGCCTCATCCTCGCATCCGGGCTTCGCTCGTCACGGGTGGGTACGCACAGCACCCGGACCCGCAACTCACCCTGAAGAGAGTGATACAGGACACAGCGCCCCGCCGGAACTCGACGGGCGGTCGGGCCGACTTCTAAGGGTGAGGAATCATGTGCCGTCCTCGCCCGGACGGACCACCACAGCCAGGGTCTTCACGGCACCGCCGCGTTCGAAATGCAAGGTGAACGAGACCAGATCACCGGCTTGCCAGCCCGCTTTGGCCGGGACCGTCACATCAAGGCCGTACGGGGACATGGCGAGGCTGCCACCGGCCGGGACGGCGACCGACGCCACCGTCTGTGCGGAGGCCGACCGAGTGCCGGACATGCGATGCCGGCTGAGGGTACCGACACCGTCGACCGCGCGGGACGTCACCTTCAGCAGCCGGTCCGCCGAACCACCGTCATTGGTGATCCTGAAGAAGGCCGCCGTGTCCGGGGCGTCGCCGTAGGGCAGATACACCCGGCCTTCGGTGACCGCGATGCGGGCCGGGCTGCCCGCGTTGCCGTACGCGGTCCACGTGCTCAGACCGCCGAGCGCCAGGCCGCACACGGCGACGGGCGCGAGCGCGGCGAGCAGGGCGTCGGTGAGCCGACGGCGTGTCGGACGCCAAACCTGTTGTCCGGTCATCAGGTACGCCTCCGGGCGGGAGAGGGCTGCCAGCCGCGCAACCGCAGGCTGTTGCCGACCACCAGTACCGAACTGGCGGACATGGCCGCCGCGGCAAGCATGGGGTTGAGCAGGCCGACCAGGGCGAGCGGCACGGTCACGACGTTGTAGCCGAAGGCCCAGACGAGGTTGACGCGGATGGTGCCCAGGGTGCGCCGGGCCAGCAGGACAGCGTCCGCGAGGGCTTCGATGTCACCGCGTACGAGGGTGACGTCGGCGGCCCCGATGGCCACGTCGGTGCCGGTGCCCATGGCGATCCCGAGGTCGGCGCCGGCCAGCGCGGCGGCGTCGTTCACGCCGTCGCCGATCACCGCGACCCGGTGGCCCTGCTCCTGCAACTCCCGCACGAGTTCGGCCTTGTCCTCGGGCGTGCAACGGGCGTGCACCTCGTCGATGCCCAGGGCCGCGGCTACGGCCTGGGCGGGCGCCTCGCGGTCGCCGGTGGCGAGCACCGGCCGCACACCGAGCCGCCGCAGCCGGTCGACGGCCCGGTAGCTTCCGGGGCGTACGACGTCCCCGACCTCGATCAGCGCCTCGGCCACCCCGTCCACGCGGACCAGTACGGGCGTGTGCGCGGCGGCCTCCGCCACCGGCAGGGCAGCGGCGAGCACGGCGGGCAACTCGCCGTCCGGGGCGAGGACTTCGACCAGCCGCCCCTCGACCCGGCCGCGCGCTCCCCGCCCCGGAAGGGCACTGAACTCACTCACGTCCGGCAGCCGCTGCTCGCGCAGCTCCCGCCGGGCGTAGGCGGAGACGGCCCGGCCGAGTGGGTGTTCCGAGCCCTGCTCGACGCCCCCCGCCAACCGCAGTGCCGCGTCACGGCCGATCCCGTCCGGTACGGCGGTGACCCGGGCGACGCTCATGTGGCCCGTGGTGAGCGTGCCGGTCTTGTCGAGGACGACGGCGTCCAGGTGCTGAAGCCCCTCCAGCGCCTGCGGCCCGGTGACAAGGACGCCGAGCTGGGCACCGCGGCCGGTGGCGGCCATCAGCGCGGTCGGGGTCGCGAGGCCCAACGCGCAGGGGCAGGCCACGACCAGGACGGCCACGCACGCGGTGATCGCCGCCTGTGGATCGGCCCCGGCGCCCAGCCAGAACCCGAGCGCGGTGACGGCCAGCGCCAGCACGACCGGCACGAAGACACCGGCCACCGAGTCGGCCAGCCGCTGGGCGCGCGCCTTGCCGGCCTGCGCATCGGTGACCAGACGGGTGATGCGGGCGAGCTGCGTGTCGACACCGACGGCCGTGGCCCGTACGAGCAGCAGCCCACCGGCGTTGACGGCCCCGCCGACCACGGCCGAGCCCGGCCCGACCTCGACCGGCTCGCTCTCCCCGGTGACCAGGGAGAGGTCCACGGCCGAGCTGCCCTCCACCACCTGTCCGTCGGTGGCGACCCGCTCGCCCGGCCGTACGACGAAGACCTGGCCGCGTTCCAACTCTTCAATGGGAACGAGCCGTTCGGAATCACCGTCTCGTACCGACACCTCCTTGGCGGCGAGTTCGGCGAGTGATCGCAGCGCCGCCCCGGTGCCGCGTCGGGCCCGCGCCTCCAGGAACCGCCCGGCCAGTACGAACAGCGGTACGCCGACGGCCGCTTCGAGATAGATGTGCGCGACGCCGTCCGAGGCGGCGGGAACGAGACTGAACGGCATCCGCATGCCGGGATCACCGGCGCCCCCGAGGAAGAGCGCGTACGCCGACCACGAGAAGGACGCCACCACACCCAGGGACACCAGCGTGTCCATGGTGACCGCCGAGTGCCGCAGCCCTCGTACCGCCCGTACGTGGAACGGCCAGGCGCCCCATACCGCGACCGGCGCCGCCAGCATGAAACACAGCCACTGCCAGTTGCGGAACTGCAGGGCGGGCACCATCGACAGCACGAGTACCGGCACCGCGAGCAACGCGGTGACCAGCAGTCGGTCGCGCTCCTGCCGCGCTTCCTCGGTCTCCCGCCCTTCCGCACGCGGCTGCTTCTTGGGCGGCTCGGGGAGCGCGGCCGTGTAGCCGGCCTTCTCGATCGCCGCCACGAGTTGTCCGACGTCGACCTCCGTCGGATGGCTCACGCGAGCCCGCCCGGTGGCCAGGTTCACGGTCGCCGTCACTCCGTCGAGCTTGCCGAGCTTCTTCTCGACACGGGTCACGCACGCGGCGCAGGTCATGCCACCGACGGTCAGATCGGTCGTCACCACAGTGGTCACCGATTCGGCGCGCATCAGCCGTGTCCCCCTCGCATGTTGCCCATGTCGTCCATGCCTCCGCCTTCGCCACCATTGCCGCCGTCGCGGCTCGTGCCGCTGCCGTGCATGCCGGGTGCGACAGGACCGGCGCCGGCACCCACCGCGTAGGACACCGTGAAGATCAGGGCCAGCAGCAGGAGGAAGCCGCAGAGCGCGGGCGGGGACGCCGCCCTCCGCAGGGCCGCACCCGCGCCGGTCAAGGAGGATTGCCGGGACTCGTCCATCAACCGCGTCTCCAGGTCACGTCGGACGGCGTCGGTCGGATCGCGCCGTACCGGTTCAGTAGTCGGATCGGCCACCGGCCGGGTTCCGGAGGAGATATGTGGCGCGCATCACGCGAGGACCGACGGCGACCGCGGTGCGGTTGTCACCGGCATCGATGCCGGCGCCGGGATGCCGGCGATGGCAAGGCGGCGGCTCGGTGACGACGTAGCCCTGCACGGGCACGCGATGACCGGTGCCTTCACCACCGCCGGTTTCCGCCTTGCCGTCATCAGCGAGCCGCGGCCCGACCCGGCCGCCCGTGGGCTGTTCCCCGACGACTTCCATGGCCTTTCGACCAAAACCTGCTTCCTGATCTTCGTCGTCGACGTACCGCCGTCGGCTACCGGCTCGGACGACTAGGTTCTGCAGAGCGGATCATTGTCGGGGACAGAGTCTGGATGATGTCTGGGTGCACTACGGCTTCACGGGCACCGGCGCGTGGCTCTTCCCGGGAAAGTTGCGAGGCCCCCCTTTCCAGCAGCGCAAAGGTGACGGCAGTACTTGGGGTGTCGTCGAGGAAGTCGGTCAGCCACTCCCTGCCGTTGGAAGTGAACGGGCCTCACGGCTGCGGAGCCGCTGGGCGACCCGTGACGCCCTCGATGTCCGCCGGGCGTCGAGACCTTCATGGTCGTTCCCGAGACGCTGGACCGTCGAGCGCAGGTTCGACTGAACCTCGCGCCTTCTGTTAACCAGCGGAACCCACCCGCATCACTCCGATAGCATGATCGATCTACTTAGCCAACATCTAACAAATCGGCCAAAACAGTTGATATCGAGATCATCGCGGGTGTTTTCGCGAATAAACTGCAGAATTGCGTTCGCTGCGTGGCGTCAACCGCGGGCGATGCTGTGGGCCATGGCGGGTGTGACGACCCTCGGGTTCCTCATCACCCTGGAGATCGCCGCGCGTCGTTACGGCCTGCCGGGGCCGATCACCAACCAGGCGCGAGAGGCGATATTCGCCCCCAAGTCGGGTTTCCTGTTGTACGCCGGTATGGCGTTGATGATGGTGGTGCTCACCTGGCGACAACGGCTCATCGCGGTTGGTGCCGCGGTCGGTATCGACGTCGCCATCTTGCTGGTGCGATGGGCGGTCGACGCCAAGGTGACCGACGGCCACCCCTTCGGCAATGGCGCGTTGTGGGTCATTTTGGGCTATGCGGTGATCGCCATCACGCGCCGCACCGGCCAGGAACGTGTCCTGCTGCTGAAGGGCGTCGGCCTTGGCCTGTTGCTGGTGACCGGCCGCAAGACCGGCGATACCTGGCTCCTCATCACGTCGAAGACCCGCCCGACGACGCTCGACCAGTACGTGGCAACCGCCGATCATGCCCTGGGCAACCCGTCGTGGCTGGTGGGCCGGATGGTCACAGCCACCGGCCCGATCGGCGCCCATGTTCTCGGCGCCGTCTACGTTCAGCTTGCGGTGGCCGCGGTCATCGTGGCGCTGTACCAGCTGCGTAACGTGGCGGACGAGCGCCGCTTCCCGCGCCATCATCTGGTGCGCACGTTTCTGGTCATCGGCCTCCTCGGGCCGGCCATCTACATGATCTTCCCGGTGGTCGGACCGGTCTTCGCCTACGGCGCGGACGGCGGGCACTGGGCGGTGGCCAACCTGTGGCCGAACACGCCGCCGCCGATCAATACCCCGCACCAGATGCGATTCGACGAGATCACCCCACGCAACTGCATGCCGAGTCTGCACACGGCGTGGGCTACCACGATTTTCATTCATTCCCGTAGGGGCCCACGGATTCTGCGATTCGCCGGCACGTTCTGGCTGATTGCCACGCTCACCGCAACCCTGGGATTCGGCTACCACTACGGCGTGGATCTCGTTGCCGGTGTGGTGTTTGCACTCACGATCGAGGCGGCGCTGCGCTCGCTCGACCGTGGCTGGGACCGGCCAGGAATCCAGTTGGTCACCTACAGTGCCACGGTCTTCGCCGCGCTCTTGGTGTCATATCGCTATCTGCCGCTGGAGATGGCCGAACATCCGTGGGTGTTCGGTCCACTTCTCATTCTGGCGATGGCCTCAGTTGTCCGCGGCTACGTGCAGACCGCCAAGCTGTGGGATCCGAAGGCCCTACCAGCGCGGCAACCGGAACCGCAACCCGAACTAGTGTGAGTTGTGGACCATTTCATTTGGGGAGTGTGCGGTAGCGGATGAGTTGGCCGCGAGAGTTGGTTCCATGTGCAGCCGGACGTGGCAACGCACACAATCGCGGCCAAGACCTCCCTGCCACCGTGAGACGGACGACGGCCTCCGCCCTGCGGGTGGACCGGTGCCGGGGGAACCACCCGGGAAGAGTTCCCCACCGCCGCGGGGTCATCGAGTGTGCGCACGACCGGGGCGATGCAGCCGTCCACCCGCGTGCCTCGCTGCTGAGCGGGTCGCAGTCGGTCCCGCCCTTGGCGCCGCCTATGGGGAGGTAACGGTTCGAGGGGTCGTAGTGCAGTGCCTCCTTCACGTTCATCGCCACCGCGAAGCTGATCGCGCTCGCGCTCAAGGACCAGTTCGACGTGGCCGCAACGTACAGCCTTGACGAGCTGAGCAACGCCCTGGAGCATGCGGCACGGCCCGGCAAGATCGGCACCGTCCTCGTCCGCCCCTGGTAGCCACCGCCCGTGCAGGAGTCCTGGTGACGGTCGGCAAGCCGTCGGCAGGAGCTGGGCGTTGATGCCCCGACGCCGGCCGCCTTATGGGACCGTAGCGACGATCAGTCACCGGTCGAGGACCTGGCATCCGGCGCATGTTCGTCCGTCGAAACGCGGGGAAGGAGCGCCAAGGCCTGCTCTGCGGCCCCGTTGACGACCTCGGGAGTGGCTCCCGCCTTGCCCAGGGCCTCAAGCCCCCGGAGCACGGCAAGCAGGAGGCCGGCCAGGCTGCCCGCATCCGCGTCAGCGTCCAGAGAGCCTTCCGCTTGGGCCCGCGCGATGCAGCCCCGCAGCGCGTCATGCAGTCCGCGGACAACCTCGGCGATTCGCTCGGCAACGCCCTCATCAACGGCCGACAGTTCCGCTGCGATCTTGGCCATCATGCAGCCGCGCCGTTCCACGTCCCCGGTGATGCCTTCCGCGACATCACGTACATGCCGCTCCAGCATGGGCAGGGCCGGTCCGGGGCCGCCCAGAGCTGAGCGCCAGGCCTCCAGCGCGTCACTGTTGTAGCTGTCGAGAGCCCGCAGGAACAACGCGTGCTTGTCCCCGAACGCTCCATACAGACTTCCCCGGCCCAAGCCTGTCACAGCGCTCAGGTCGTCGATGGAGGTGCCGTTGTAGCCCACGGACCAGAACTGCTCGCGGGCAGCCCGCACAACCTCTTCTTCGTCAAACTGTCGAGGCCGAGCCATGGGGCAACTGTACGCCGCGCACAACAGCCGAGACCGTTGTCGGCGGCCTGCTCGAGTTCGACGCAGTCGGCACCTTCCTGAAGAAAGGGTGTGGTGGGCCGCGGGTCGGCGGGAGCACTCGCGCCACTGCTCCCCTGGCGAAGACGTCGGCCCTCGAACGGCCGGTTGGATCGGGTCACGACGTTGTTGACGTGGTGTCGGTCAGCGGCTTCGAGGGGTAGGCGCGGAGCACGAGTGACGTGGTGGCGGGCCCGTAGCGGGCAAGTGCGTCGACGACTTCTTCGAGTCGTCCTGCTTGCGGGCAATGGACGTCGAAGATGAGGCAGTCCTCCCCGGTGACTCTCAAGATGGACACGACCTCGGGAATCCGGGAAGCCAAGTCCAGGGCGCGAGGCAGCTGGGCATGTGTAGTGCGCAAGCGAATGATCGCGTGAATGTTCAGACCGAGTGCCGCTGGGTCAACATCGGCCCGGTAGCCGGTGATGACGCCGTTCTTCTCCAGCCGCTGGATGCGCGCACTGGCCGCGGGCTGCGACAGTCCGACGCGGCGTCCTACCTCCGCTCCGGTCAACCGGCCTTCGGTCTGGAGCAGGGCGAGGATGTCCCGGTCGATCCGGTCAAGTGATTCCATCGTTGTCCGCACCATCTTCTTTGAGATCGCTTGCGTGGCTGTCGCTGTTCTGTTGCTTCCAACAGAATCAGCGCCACACGCCCCCAGGATCGCGAGGGGCGACGAGTGAAACGGTGGCAAGCAGTGGTTGCGTACGTCATCATCCCCGGCATCGACGGCTCCGACGGGCAGCACTGGCAGACCTTGTGGGAGCAGCAATGGGGAACCTCAGCGGTGAGGATCTCCCCTGCCTCGTGGTCCGCCCCCGACCTGGATGACTGGGTCAACGCTGTCCAGACGGCGTACGACGATGCTTGCCGCCGGGACGGCCTCGTTGTGCTGGTAGCCCACAGCCTGGGCTGTTGGGCGGCGTCCACCTGGCTGCACAAGCACCCGTCGAGCCCGGTACGCGGCGCGTTCCTGGTCGCGCCACCCGACCCACAGGGGCCGGCGTTCCCACGGCAGACGGCCCCGACGTTCATCGAACTGTCCGCACAACCACTGCCGTGCCCGGCCCTGGTGGTGGGCAGCACCAACGACCCGTACTGCACCCCCGAGGCAGCCGTGGACTTCGCGGACCGATGGGCGGCGCGATGGTATCCAGCGGGCGCGTGCGGACACATCAACTCCGCCGGTGGCCTGGGCCCGTGGCCGCAAGGCCGTGAACTCCTGGACTCACTGACCCGGCGGTGATCAACCACCGCAGGGAACGTTGCCCACCACCAGGTTGCAACTGATCCGGCGTCACATCCGGTTCAGGAGGCTTCTGTTGCCCCCCACGAGATCACCGAGCTTGCACCGCAAACAGAATGGCTGATCTGTTAGCGTGCACCACAAGCAGAATCAGGATTCTTTTTGTGGGGGGTGTGATGCCGCGACTCACCGACGCGCGCAAGGAGCTCCGGCGCGCCCAGATCACCGAGGCCGCCGTACGCTGCTTCGACCGCAACGGCCTCGAGCGGACCTCGATCGCCGACATCACCGCCGAGTCCGGCCTCTCGACCGGCTCGATCTACGCCCACTACAACAACAAGGCCGGCCTGGTCCAAGCCGCCGCCCGCGAGGTGCTCACCCAGCGCGCCGCGGTCCTCGGCGAGTACGCCGCCAGCGACACCCCGCCCGACCCCGAGGAACTACTGGCCCGCCTGATCGCCGCCATCGACGCCGTCGACGCCCGGGTCGGTGTGCAGACCTGGGGTGAGGCGACCACCGACCCGGCCATCCGCGACATCGTCGTCGACATGACGGACCGGATGCGCGCACTGCTGCACGACTGCGTCACGGCCTGGCTGGTCAAGGTCGAGCGCCACGAGCCGACCGAGGCCCGCGAGCGTGCCACCCCGATCGCCCATCGGATCTCGGCGCTCTACCTGGCCGAACTGCTGTACGCCGCCTTGCGATCGCCGACCGAGGAGACAACTTCATGACCACCCTGACCGCTTCGTTCGCCGGCCGCACCGTATTACGGGTCGGCTACGGCGCACTACAGCTCGAACGCCTGCATGCTCGCCGCGACGAGGCGGTCGAACTGCTGCGCCGCGCGGTCGAGTTGGGCGTCGACCATGTGGACACCGCCGAGTTCTACGGCTTCGGTTTCGCCAACGACGTGATCCGCGAGACGCTGCGCCCCGAGGACGGCGTCCTGGTGGTCACGAAGGTCGGCGCCGACCCCAACCCGGGCGGGCGGTTGCCCCTGCGTCTGGCGCAGCGGCCCGAGCAGCTGCGCGCCAGCGTCGAGGACAACCTGCGCAGCCTCGGCGTCGACCGGCTCCCGGTGGTCAACCTCCGCCGCCTGGACACCGGCCCCGGGCTGCGTCCCGAGGGTGACCAAGTGGTCGAACTCGACGACCAGCTCGCGGTGATGACCGCTCTGCGCGACGAGGGCAAGATCGGTGCGATCGGCCTGAGCAGCATCACCCTCGACGGCCTGCGCCGCGCCCTGCCGGCGGGCATCGCCTGCGTACAGAACGCGTACAGTCTCGTCTCCCGCGAGGACGAGGACATGCTGCAGCTGTGTGCGACCGAGGGCATCGCCTGGGTGCCGTTCTTCCCACTCGGCGGGGCCTTCCCGGGTCTGCCCAAGGTCACCGAGGAGCCGGTGGTGCACGCCGTGGCCGAGTCCCTGGGCGTCGCACCCTCCCAGGTCGGCCTCGCCTGGCTACTGCACCACGCCCCGAACGTGCTGCTCATCCCCGGCACCGCCGACGCCGCCCACCTCGAGGCCAACCTGGCGGCCGGCAAGATCACCTTCGACGCCGCGACCCTCGCCACCCTCGATGCCATCGAGTCTCGTTCCAACGAGCTCCCCATCGGCTGACCGGAACCAACGGGCCCCGGGTCGCGACCACACGCCGGACACCCTGACGCAACTCCCTGACGCAACCCCGGCCGCACCGGGAAAACCTTCCTTGCCAGGCTCTGAGGACGGATCATGAAGGCCATCATCTACCGCCACAACGGCGGCCCCGACGTGCTTCAACTCGTGGACCGTGACCTACCCACGCCCGGCCCCGGCGAGGTTCGCGTCCGGGTTGCCGTGTCCGGGGTCAACCCGACCGACTGGCAGGCGCGCTCCGGCGCCGGCCACCCCAAGCACTTCCTGGAGGTCACCCCGCACCTCGACGGCGCCGGCACGATCGACGCCGTCGGTGAGGGGATCGACCAGAGCCGGGTCGGTCAGCGGGTCTGGGTGTTCATGGCCGCTGCCGGGCGGCCCACCGGTACCGCCGCCGAGTTCACCGTCGTGCCCGCCGAGCGGGCCGTGCCGCTGCCCGACGAGGCCGGTTTCGACGTCGGCGCCTCACTCGGCGTCCCCGCGCTCACCGCGCACCGCGCGCTCACCGTCGCCGAGGACGGGCCGCGCCGTCTGCGGCCCGGGGCGCTCGGCGGCAGGGTGGTGCTCGCCGCGGGCGGGGCCGGGGCGGTCGGGCACGCGGTGATCCAGCTCGCCCGATGGGCCGGCGCCACCGTGATCAGCACGATCAGCGGCCCGGAGAAGGCCCGGCTGGCCACCGCCGCCGGGGCCCACCACGTGATCAACTATCGCGAGGGCGACCCGGCCGCCGAGATCCGCGAGCTCGCCCCGGACGGCGTCGACATCGTCGCCGAGGTGGCGCTGGGCGCGAACCTCGCACTGGACCTGGCCGTGCTGCGGACGCGCGGCACGATCTCGACCTACGCCAACGACGGTGGCAAGCCGGTCGAACTGGACGTGTTGCAGAACATGGTGCTGAACACACACTTCCAGTTCCTGGTGCTCTACACGGCCGGTCCGGAGGCGCGCGCCGCGGCCGCCGAGGACGTCGCCGCCGCAGTCCGGGACGGCGCCCTGCCTGTCGGTGAGGAGCACGGACTGCCGCTGGTCCGCTTTCCGCTCGAGCACACCGCCGACGCACACCGTGCGCTGGAGAGCGGCGCGGTCGGCAAGGTCCTGGTGGACGTCACATCGTGACGTCCAGTCGGCCGCCGTGCGAACAAGGCGCCGGTCGCCAGCGGCACGGCGCGGCCGCAGGTATGTCGTGGAGCGGACGTGGTCGCTCACTCCCCTGCCACCCTGCGCCGCGTATCGGCCGTGTCGCCGGCCGGCGGTGAGGGCGCTGGGCCGGTGAAAGCACGCAGGGCCAGCTCGATCCTGATCTCCTCGCTGTCCAGGACCGCCTGCGGCCGACACAGGACGATGTCGTCGATGATGCGCTGGTCACGCAGGCGGATCAGGGCACTGCGTTTGACGCCGATCAGGGCGCGGCGCAGTTCACCCGGTGCGCACGCCGGGCCCCGTGTCAGGCGGTCCTGCGTCCTCGGCGGCGTACTGGCGCAGTTCGCCGCGGATGGCGTCGGTGGTCTCCACGGCGGCGAGCCAGCCATGTCATGGCCAGCACGGTCGCGAGAATTGCCGTGATGACTTCCGGGCCCCGCATTCGGCGGCACCGCCTTCCCGATGGGTCAGGCACCCCCTTGCCTGGTCGTTCAGCCCTGGGCGAGTTCCGCCAGGGCGTCGAGACGGGTGGGCGTCCAGCCGAGCTCGCGGCGCGCCCGGGCGCCGCTGAACTGCTGGTCGAGGGCGAACGCCTCGGCGATCGGGCCCATCCGCCGTACGGCCTCCTCGACGGTCAGCGACTCGATCCGGTCCGGGCATCCGGCGGCGTGGCTGAGGGCCCGGGTGACATCCGACAGCGGAAGGTTTTCGCCGCCGACCCCGGCGTAGACGGAGCCGGCCGGGGCGTTCAGGGCCAGGACGTACAGCTCGGCGATGTCGTCGACGTGGACCAGCGCCCAGTGGTTGGAGCCGTCCCCGATGCAGGGCACGGCACCCGCGGTGCGCCCCGGCTCGACGAAGAACGACTGCGCCAGTCCGCCGGAGCGGCCGTAGACCAGCCCTGGCATCACCACCACCGGGTGCGCGCCGGTGGCGGCCCGGGCGAGCACACGCTTCTCGTTCTCCAGTCGCCAGGCGGTGATGCGCGGCGGGCTCAGCGGAGCGTCCTCGTCGACGACCCCGTCGGTGTCGCCGTACACCCACACCCCGCCCGTGTGCACATAGGGTCCGCTTCCCACGCCGTCCTGCAGTGCCTCAGCCGCCGCGCGGTCGACGTCCGCGGTGCCCTCGGCGTAGTCCACCCCGAGGTGGATGACCCCGTCGGCCCTGCGGGCAGCCTCATGGAGGACATCGATGTCGCTGAGCGCCCCCGCGACCGGGGTGGCACCGAGGTCCGACACGGCGCGCGCCGCGTGCTCGCTCCGCGCCAGCGCCGTCACGCCGATGCCGTGCCGGGTCAGTGCCTGAATGGTGGAGCGGCCGATGTAGCCGGAGCCGCCTGTGATGAAGATCTGCATCGCTCTCACGGTCCTTGTGGTCGGCGGCGGGGGATTCCGCCGCTCCTCCACCCTGTCTCCGTGCCGCGGCCGACGTCCAAGACCTCTTCCGTCAGCGGCGATACCCCCAGGGCATCAGCGCTGGACAGTGGAAGGACGAGGAAGTCTCCGGACGTCACGACGTGTTCCAGCTTCTCCCCCGACACCGGCGACCGAGGGCCACGGCTCGGCCCCTCGCCACCCCCGCCCCCCGCCCTCCCGCCCTCCCGCCCTCCGCCCAGGGAGGTCACGCCACTCGGGGACGGCGCCGTGGTCCTGGCGGAGAGAACCGGCGAAGCCCCGCATCGGCTTTGGGGCATCCTGTTCCGCCTGGCGGATCCACTCCAGCAGCCGGGTCGCCGCGCCGGCGACGGACGAGATCGGCAGCGACATCCAGTGAGCCGGGGGCGAGCTGCTGCTGCCGCTGCTCACCATGACCCCGCCATGCGCTCGATCGCCACCATGGCGGCGTCGTCGTCCAGATGTCCGCCGGCATGGTGCAACAGGTCCGCGCACAGGTGGGCCAGGAGGACGTCGGGACCCTTGCCAAACTTGCCGACCACCCGTTCCTCAAGCGGGTAGAACGTGCCGTTCCGGTCGCGGGCCTCGATGACGCCGTCCGTGTAGAGAAGGACGATGTCGCCGGGCTCGAAGGCAAACGTCTCCGGGAAGAGTTGGGATTCCACGAATTCGGTGAGCCCCAGAGGAGGTGCCGGGTGGCGCACCTCGAGCAGGCCGACCTGGTCGCCGCGCAGCAGCAGGGGCGGTGGGTGCCCGCAGTTGATCATGTGAAGGGCCGACTCGTGGTCCGGAACGTCCAGCACGGCGGCGGTGATGAATGCCTCGCCACGATCCTCGGCCTCGCCTTCGGGGGCCGCGGGGTCGTCCAGGTCCGAGGAGACGGTTCCCTCCAGGAAGGCGACCAGCACGGACAGGTCGGCCTGCCTGTGGGCCGCGGCCCGGAACGCGCCGAGAAGGAGGGCGGCATCCCCGACCGCCTCGAGGCCCTTGCCCCTGACATCGCCGATGACGATCCGGGTCCCTTTGGCCGTGCGGGCGGCGGCATACAGGTCGCCGCCGATCTGTGCCTCGGTCTCCGCGGCCAGGTAGACGGAGGCGATGCGCAACGGGCCGATCCGGTGGGGAATCGGCTTGAGCACCACTTCTTGTGCGGCCATCGCCACCGAGCGCAGCTGGCTCAGTTCCCTTTCATGGCGTCCTCGCAGGTGGGCGAAGAAGGTCACGAGCGCTGACATCAGGATCAAGACGATGAGCTGGAAGATGTGGTTCAGATCAATGAGGCTGGTGCGCAGCACCGCGACCACACTCTGGGCCAGGACGGCGAGCGCGCCGACCAGGCCGGTCTCCCAGGGCCCGGCGAACGACGCGGTGAGAGCGGGTGCGGCGACCAGGAAGGGCCCGAGGTGGACGCTGGGTGGAGCGAGTATGTCGACCACCGTGACAGCCGCGATCAACGCGATCGGTACCGCCAGCAGGGCACGACGTGGCTCCCCTGACAAGCCGTGTTCTTTACCGAGTCGCCGAGAAGCCATATGTCCTGGATACACCGCATCGCGCCCCGGCGCCCGCGCCGACAGGCGGCACTCCCACCGCGCCTACGGCACCCCACTACCGGGCGCGCCGATCACCAGGTCTGCCCGTGCCTCCGAAGGCGCTCTTGCCCTGGTCGGCACGGCCCGGACGCTGAACGAGCGGGCGGACTCCGGCGCAACGCTCGCCGGAATTCCCCACTCGCTTGATCCCCTCCCCACGCCGCAGACAGGCGCGGTTGTCGCGGCGCGGACACGATCCTGGCGGCGGCGCGGTCGGCCGGGTCCGCGCCGCTGGATCCGCAAGCTGCCGGGTGCTCTGGGCGAGGTCTTCCGGGGCAGCGGGCGGGCCCGGTCATCGGACGGCGGAGCGGAGATGGATCTTGCGTCCACCCCCCGCGGCCCGGGTGCCCGCACTCGCCCTGCCACGCATCGGGGCGATGAGGTCCTGGGCCGCTCGCATTCGTCATTACCCCGGCCAGCGAGGTGACACCCCTTACATGATCGACGGCCTCCGCGTTCACCTCTGCGGGCCACCTTCCGGACCCTGATCGACTCCTGCGAGGACATCGAGGTGGTCGCGGAGGCCACCGCCGGCCTCGCCGCGACCGATGCCCTCTGCGCCAACGCCAGGTCTTCAGGGCACCCGGGTCCTCATCCTCACCACGTTCCAGACCGACGAGCACGTCGCTCGGACGCTCCCCCGCGGCGACGCGCTCCCTCATCACGCGCACTTCGACAAGAGCGACTACAAGGAACGTCACGCAGGGCAGTGGCCACGAGGTGCGGCAAACTCGCCGTCCGCCATGAAACCACAGACACCATCACCGGCCTCAACGAGTGGCTCTGGCGACGTTGAACGCGAGTACCGCAACGTGGTCGGATACGCCCGTCGTACGCGCGAACCTGTCGCCCCGGGAGATCCGTCGTGCCCTACTACCTGCTCACCGTGGAGAGCTCACATCGCACCGGTTTCGGCCTCCAGGTCAAACCCACCGTGCGGATCAAGGAGTTGGCGTCACGGGTGAAGGACCTGGACGTACCAATGCCGGGCGACAAGCTTCTGCTTCTCTTCCCGGGCGAAGGGACATGGCAGGCACCGCTGGCCGGGTTCGGCATCGAGGCATGGAGCCGGGGCGGCGTTTACTACAGCCGCAGCAGCCCGTCGGACCCGGAATTCACCCTCACCATAGGCGGCAACCGCGAGCCCGCAGATCTCCCCGTGGGTACGGAGATCTGGCTTGACGACGCAGCCCCTACGGGGGGCCACCACACGAAAGGCTGGCGGCAGATCATCGAGGCCATCACATCGGCGCCGTGGTGGCAGGCAGACCCGGACACCATCGACCCGCCCGTCCCGGACCGCTGAGGCCTCGTCGCCTCGCTTGTACCCGCGATGCCCGGACAACCAAGTGAGCGCCCGGCCCGGTGACGTCGCCTCCCTGCCTGGCCTTGATCAGCACCGACAGTGGTTTCTGCCCTGTTCGGCGGCGAGGTGGGTCTTGGCGGTCAACTCGCCTCGTGACAGACGTCATTGACAAGCCGAATCCGCCAAGGTTGTCATGACCACATGCTGCGATGCCTTGGGACCCGCTCCACTCGCCGAGCCGACGGCTCCGCCCTCGGCGCCGGTCGTAGCCCGTCACCGGGCGCAGCGTGCGCGACGACCGGGAGTGCCACCTCCAGGGTAAAGGGCGGGCGACTGCCATGGGAGTACGGTCATTGAGCGGGCGCCGCGAGCTGCTCGACACCGCCCGGACCGAGTTGACGGCCTGTCCCGGAGTGTTCTTCCACGGTCCCGCGGGGATCGGCAAGTCCGTGCTCGTGGCCGCGCTGTTGGCGTCCTTGGCCGCGCACGACGGGTCGGCCGGCACGGTGCTGCGCTGCTCGCCCGCGGAGGAGGACACCCGGCTCCCGTTCGTCGGACTCATCGACCTGTTCGCGCGCGTGCCGGAGAGTTGCCTGGAGGCCCTGGCGCCCGCGCCCCGGGCAGCTCTGCGGGCGGCCCTGCTGCGCGGCCGGGAACCACTCGACGACCAGAGCCGTCTCGCGGTGCGCGTCGCCGTCCTCGACGTGCTGCGAAACCTCGCCGCCACCGGCCCCGTTCTGCTGGTCATCGACGACCTTCAGTGGCTCGACGGGCCCAGCGCCGAGGTGCTCGCCTTCGCCGTACGCCGCGTCGAGGGCCTCGACCTACGCGTGGTGGCCGCCGAGCGGGTGGCCGAGGGCGAGCAGCCCGAACGGCTGCGTTGCTGCCCGCCGGGCACCGTCGAACTTGCCGTGCCCCCGCTGACGGACGGCGAGGTGGCACACCTCGTGCGCACCGGCATCGGTGCCGACCTGCCACCGGCGGTGCTGCGGGCCATCCAGGACGCCGCTGCCGGGAACCCTTGGTACGCACTGGAGTTGGGGCGGGCGGCCACGCGCGAGCGAGGGCCCGCCGGCGTCGGCCGGACGCTGCCCGTACCTCGCAGGCTTCGTACCCTCCTGCTGAACCAGGCGCGTACGCTGCCGGAAACAGCGCGGCGCACCCTCCTCGTCACGAGCGCCGCCGCCCGCCCCAGCCTCACTCTGCTGCGTGCCGCCGGGCTCCTTGACCCCGCCGCGGACCTCGCGGAGGCCGAACGACTCGGTGTCGCGACGGCCGACGCCGACGGAACCATACGTTTCCGCCATCCGCTGATCCGGGCCGCTGTCTATGCCGACGCCCCGGAGTACAGCCGCCGGCAGGCACACGCCCTGCTGGCTCGTTCGGTCACCGAGCCCGTGGAGCAGGCCCGCCACCTCGCTCTCGCCCACCCGCACGAGGACGAGACCACCGCCCGCACGCTGATGTCCGCGGCCGAGTCCGCCCGCCGCCACGGCGCACCCGACGCCGCCTTCGAACTGGCTGAACTCGCTGTCCGACGCACCCCAGGCGACCGCTCCGCGGATCGCGCCGACCGGCTGCTGGCCGCGGCCGAGTACGCATGCGACGCCGGGCAGCTGGAGGAGGCGGGCCAGGCGGCCGAGACCGTCCTCGCCGAGTCGGGCTCCGCTCGGCAGCGGGTGCGGGCCCGGCTGATCCTGCTGCGCAACGCCGGGCAGGCGCTGGAGGGCGCCCATGACCTGATCGAGGAGGGCCTCAGGGACGCCGACGGCGACCCGGAGGCCGAGGCATGGCTGCACCACTGGGCGGCGGTACGCGGCCTGCTGTGCGGGGAGTTGGAGGAGGCCGCCCGGCATGCACGGCGCGCTGCCCGGCATGCGGCCCGGGCGGGCGACATCGGCACCCGGATCGGGGCGCTCGCCACCCTCGCCCGGGTGCGGTCCCTGGCCGGGGAACCGGTCGCCGCCGACGCCGCGCTCGAGGAGGCACTCACTCTGGTCGGCGGCGCCGACGCCGGCCCGGAGAGCTGGGGACTGATCCGGATGCGGGCGATCCTCGCCCTGGACTCCGACAAGGTGACCGAGGCCCGGGACCAGGTCGCCGGACTCCTCGCGGAAATCGGCGAGTTCGCCGGGGTCGAGGAGGTCTTGGCGACCCTGGTGTCGCTGACGCGTATTCAGGTGCGCTCCGGGGACTGCCGGGAGGCGCTGCGCACCGCAGCCCGCTGCTCGCGTGCCATGGCCGAGACGGGCGTACAAGCGGCTCCGGCGCTGTATGCGGCGGCGCTCGCGGCGACCGCGGGCGGCACCGCCGACGAGGCCCGGCACCTCGCCGAGCAGGCGGTACGGGCCTCGGAGGTGGACGGCGACCGGTTGTTCCTGCTGCGCGCGCTGGCGGTGCTCGGGCAGGCCGAGCTGCTCGTCGGTGACCCACGGGGGGCTGCGGCCGCGGTCGAGGCGCTGCAACGCGTCAAGGAACTCGGCGAAGCCATGTCCGCCGCCGACCCGCCCGTGCTGCACTGGTACAGCGACTTGGCCGAGGCGCTGGTCGTCCTGGGTGAGACGGACGCGGCCGGGGCCGTGCTCCACGAGGCCCGCACGCGTGCGTCCGGCGATACGCCCGGGAGCGTATTGGCAGCTCTGGAGCGGGCGGAGGGGCTGCGTGAGGCGGGGCTCGGCCGGGCGAAGGAGGGGGCGGTACGACTGCATGCGGCCGTGGACCGCCTGCGTCAACTTCCGTTGCCCGTGGAGCTGGTACGCACCCTGATCGCGCTCGGCGCGGTCGAGCGCCGCGCCCGCCACAGGAACGCGGCGCGAGCGGCCCTCGGCGAGGCCCTGGAGACCGCGACGCTGATCGGCGCCGCTCCGCTGGCGGCGCGGGCCAGGGACGAACTGGCGCGGCTGGAAGCCGGGGAGCGGAGCGGTGAGGCAGGCGTGGGCGGGCCCGAACTCACCCCCACGGAAGCCAGGATCGCCGGACTGGTCGGCGGCGGGGCCACCAACCGGGAAGTCGCCGCGGAGCTGTTCATCAGCGTCAAGACGGTGGAAGGTGCCCTGTCGCGGGTCTACCGCAAGGTCGGGGTCCGCTCGCGCACCGCGCTGGCCCATGCCATGGCGGTCGCCGTCATCGCGTCCGGGGCTGCCGTGGATTCCGGCGACGACGACCAAGCCAGGCCCCCGGCCCAGGCGGTGATGACAAGTCAGCCCGGCCGCGTCCGGATTCCCCGTGCGCGCGGCACAGGTCGTTGACGTGACATCCGCAGTTCACGTGACATCCGCAGTTAACACGTAACGCAAGGGTTCCCCCGCTTATGCGGGTGGGGCTGATGTTCCTACGGTGAAGCCGTTCCGCTTCCGGGACACCACCCCCACTCTCCGGAGGACTTCAGTGAAGTCACGCCTGAAACTGCTCGGCCTGGTCGCCGTGCCGGCCCTGCTCGCCGCCGCCGTCCCCACCGCCTACGCCGCCGGCACCCCTCAGCCGCACTCAACCCGCGCGGCCATCACCGGAGATGTCCTGAAGGGCCTGAACCAGAACGCGACCCACACCGGCAACGTCGCCGCCGGGAAGCGGATATCGGTGGCGATCAGCCTGGCTCCCAGAAACGACAAGGCGCTCGACACCTTCGTCGCCAAGGTCAGCAACCCGCGGTCGAGTTCCTACGGGCATTACTTGACGAAGCGTCAGTTCGCGGCCCGCTTCGGGCGGACCGATGCCGAGATCAAGCAGCTCAAGGACTACCTGCGCGCGCAGGGGCTCACCGTCGGCACCGTCCACTCGGGGAACCTGCTGGTCGACGCCAGCGGCACCGCCGCCCAGCTGGAGAAGGCCTTCGGCACCAAGCTGTCGACCTGGAAGGACGCCGCGACGGGCCGTGCGTTCTACGCCAACGACACCGCGCCGACCCTGCCGTCCGCCATCGCCTCCCTCGTCAGCGACGTGGCCGGTCTCAACAACCGCGCCCAGCTGCACCACCAGGCGCCCTCCACCGTCACCCCGCACAACGGCCCGGGCGGCGGCTACACCCCGGCTCAGCTCAAGGGCGGCTACAACGTCTCCGGTACGTACACCGGCAGCGGCCAGAAGATCGCGCTGCTGGAGTTCGACGGCTTCCAGCAGTCGAACATCACCAAGTACGACACCAACTACAGCCTGGGCTCGCCCACTCCGACCGTGCAGAAGGTGGACGGCGGTTCCGGGTCGCTCGGCGACGGCCAGGTCGAGGTCGAGCTGGACATCGAGGTCCTGCACGCGATCGCCCCCAAGGCGAACGTCACCGTCTTCGAGGGTCCCAACTCCGACGCCGGTGAGGTCGACACCTACCAGGCCATCGTCGACAGCGGCATTCCGACCACGTCGATCAGCTGGGGCGCCGCCGAGAGCGCGCGCACCACCTCCAACATCAACGCCGTGGACGCCGTCTTCAAGGCGGGCGCCGCCGAGGGCCTCGGCTTCTACGCGGCCTCAGGGGACGACGGCTCCGACGACGCGGGCGACGGCGGCACCTCCGTCGACTACCCGGCCAGCGACCCGTACGTCACCGGTGTCGGCGGCACCAGGCTGACCGTCACCTCGTCCAACGCCTGGAGCAAGGAGGTGGCCTGGTCCGGGGGCGGCGGCGGCAAGTCCTCCGTCTTCAAGATCCCCAGCTGGCAGACCGCGGTGCAGAAGAGCGCCGGCGGCGGCTACCGCCAGGTACCGGACGTCTCGGCCCACGCCAACCCCAGCCCCGGCGTCTCGATCTACTCCCAGGGCAGCTGGAGCTCGGTCGGCGGCACCAGCGCCGCCGCGCCCGAGTGGGCGGCGTTCGCCGCGCTGTACAACCAGCAGGCCGCGGCCGCCGGCAAGGCCAACCTCGGCTTCGCCAACCCCGCCCTCTACACGGCGAGCGGCACCGGCTTCCACGACATCACCAGCGGCAGCAACGGCGACTACTCCGCCGCCACCGGCTGGGACTTCACCACCGGATGGGGCTCGTACAACGCCGCGACCCTGGCGAGCAAGCTGCTCGGCTGATCCCCAGCGGCTGTGAGTGCCAACCAATAGAGCGCGGGTCGGGATCACTCCCGGCCCGCGCTTCGGGTCTGTTCCCGTCCCCGCGTCCCGAATGCGTCGCACATGAGTCTGCTGGTGGGTTCGGCTCGCGGAGTGGACTGCTGGACCATCTCGCCACCAGCCGCCGCACCGATGCGAGCGGCAATCATGTGTGTCTGTCCGATGGCTTCCGGCCGGATCAGTGCACACGCGTGCAGGTGCGCCCGCCATGTGTCCCGGCGGGTGAGGGCGCACGGTCGCCCGTCAACTCCCCACGTCACGCTGGTGCTTCATGACCATCTGTGGTTACCTGGCTGTATGACCGTGCTCGTGACTCGCCGCCACGTCGACTACGTGCGTGTCACCACCACGGGTTGTTCCGCCGAGAGCTGACGCCCCGCTCCGGCACCTGATCACTTTCCCCCCTCTCCGCAACGTGCTGTCCGCTGCCCTGCCGGGCGCGCCGCACAGCCCTGCGGTGTCTTCACCAACCCCCGCGCGCCTCCGCACTTCGCACGCCGCACAAGGGAGAAACATGAGCCAGCCCATCGACTCCGTCACCGCGGGTCACACCCCTGAGGACGAGCACGTCGGCCCCGACACCTCGGCCTGGTCGTTCGAGACCAAGCAGATCCATGCCGGTGCCGTGCCGGACCCGACGACCGGGGCACGGGCGGTACCGATCTACCAGACCAGCTCGTTCGTCTTCCGCGACACCCAGCACGCCGCCGACCTGTTCGCGCTGGCCGAGCCCGGCAACATCTACACGCGCATCCACAACCCCACCCAGGACGTCTTCGAGCAGCGCGTCGCCGCGCTGGAAGGCGGAGTGGCCGCGGTGGCACTCGCCTCCGGTCAGGCCGCGGAAACGCTCGCCATCCTGACGCTGGCATCCGCCGGCGACCACCTCGTGTCCAGCACCTCCCTGTACGGCGGCACGTACAACCTCTTCCGCCACACCCTTCCCAAGTTCGGCATCGAGGTGTCGTTCGTCGACGACCCGGACGACCTCGAGGCGTGGCGTGCCGCGATCCGACCGAACACGAAGGCCCTGTTCGCCGAGACACTCGGCAATCCGCGCGGCAACGTACTCGACGTACGGGCGGTGGCGGACGTCGCGCACGAGGCGGGCGTTCCGCTGATCGTGGACAACACCGTGCCGACCCCGTTTCTGCTGCGGCCCATCGAGCACGGTGCCGACATCGTCGTCCACTCCGCGACGAAGTTCCTCGGCGGCCATGGCACCACCATCGCCGGCGTCGTGGTCGACGGCGGCACCTTCGACTTCGGCGCGCACGCCGAGCGCTTCCCCGACTTCAGCGAACCGGACCCCAGCTACCACGGGCTGCGGTACTGGCCCGCGCTCGGCCCGGGCGCCTTCGCGATCAAGCTGCGGGTGCAGCTGTTGCGCGACATCGGTCCGGCCATCTCGCCGCACTCCGCCTTCCTGCTCCTGCAGGGCGTCGAGACGCTCAGTCTGCGCATCGAGCGGCACTCGGCCAACGCCCAGGCGCTGGCCGAGTGGCTGGAGCAGCGCGACGAGGTCGCCGCCGTCCATTATCCGGGACTCGAATCCAACCGGTGGTACGCGGCGGGGCAACGCTACCTGCCGCGCGGCGCTGGGGCGGTGCTGGCCTTCGAGCTGCGGGACGGGGTCGAGGCCGGAAAGCGATTCGTGGACGCGGTCGAACTCTTCAGCCACCTCGCCAACATCGGGGACGTACGCAGCCTCATCATCCATCCGGCGTCCACCACCCACAGCCAGCTGGACGAGGCGCAGTTGGCGGCGACCGGCACCTCACCCGGACTGGTACGCCTGTCGGTCGGGATCGAGAACCTCGCCGACCTCAAGGCCGACCTGGAGGCCGGGTTCCGCGCGGCGAAGGGCGCGTCCTGAACAGCGTACCGACGCCGTCCACGGTTCCCCTTCCGCCGGCCTCCGGGGCCTGGCGGGAGGGGGACCCGCCCGGGCGCCGCCAGTGGCACTCCCGGGAGAAGCCTCTTGCGCTGGAGGCGGGCGGTGAACTGCCCGGCGTGCGGCTGGCGTTCGAGACCTGGGGACGGCTCGCACCGGACCGCTCCAACGCCGTACTGGTACTGCACGCGCTCACCGGCGACAGCCATGCCGCAGGACCCGCCGGACCCGGTCACCCCACCCCCGGCTGGTGGGACGCCCTCATCGGCGCCGGACAGGCCCTGGACACGGACCGGTGGTTCGTCGTCGCACCGAACGTGCTCGGTGGTTGCCAGGGCAGCACCGGGCCGTCCTCGCTCCGCCCCGACGGGCGGCGCTGGGGCGGGGACTTCCCGTTCCTGACCCAGCGCGACCAGGTCGCCGTGGAGGCCGACCTGACGGATGAACTGGGCATCGAGCGCTGGGCGTTGGTGGTCGGCGGCTCCATGGGCGGGATGCGCGCCCTGGAGTGGGCCGTGACATATCCGGAACGCACGGACGCGCTCCTGCTGCTCGCCACCACCGCGGCGGCGAGCGCCGAGCAGATCGCCTGGGCGAACATCCAGCTCCACGCGATCCGCGCCGACCCGCACTGGCGCGGCGGCGATTACCACGACGCCGGTCCCGGCCGCGGACCGCACACCGGACTCGGCCTGGCCCGTCGCCTCGCCCACGTGACCTACCGCAGCGAGCCGGAACTGACGGTCCGCTTCGGCCGGGCGCCCCAGGGCGCGGAGGACCCTTGGAACGGCGGCCGCTACCAGGTCGAGTCGTACCTCGACCACCACGCCGCCAAGTTGGTGCACCGTTTCGACGCGAGCAGCTACGTGACGCTGGCGGAGGCCATGAACAGCCACGACATCGGCCGTGACCGCGGTGACACGCGCGCCGCCCTGCGCCGGGTGACCGCGAGGACCCTCGTCGCCGGAGTCGACTCCGACCGCCTCTACCCGCCGTCCCAGCAGGCGGAGCTGGCCGCCGCGATCCCTGCCGCGGACCACCTCCGCCTGATCGAATCCCCCTACGGCCACGACGGATTCCTGATCGAGACGGAGCAGGTCGCCGCGCTCGTCCGTGAACTCGTCGGCTAGCCGCCCGACCGGAGAGGTGCTCGTGGGCCCCGGACTCAGGTGCCCGTCGTGAGCGGCCTGGACGGATCCTGGGACCATTCCTCCAGCGAACCGTCGTACAGGGCGATGTCCTCACGGCCCAGCAGCGTGAGGGCGAGCGCGATGCCGGCGGCGGAGATGCCGCCGCCGCAGTAGAGGATCACCGGCGACTCCTCGCCCGTGAGGACCGCACACACGCGTTCGGCGAGTTCGGCGGCAGGCAGGAACCGGCCCGTGCCGTCGAGGAGGCCGCGCCCAGGCAGGCTGAGACTGCCGGGGATGTGGCCGCGTCGGCTGTAACGGGTGAAGGCGGAGCCGTCGAAGCCGCCGGGCGGCAGCGCACACACCAGCGTGCCGGGACGCTCGCCGCGGCTGACGGCCCCCACCGTCTCCATGCCGGTCCACATGCCGGGACGGGGTACGGGGGTGAGGGGGCCGATGACCGGAGTGGCACTCGCCTCGCCACCACCCGTCTCCTCGCCACCCGTCTCGTCACCGCGGGCAATCGGATGTCCGCCCGTCTCCCATGCCTGCCATCCACCGTCCAGTACCGCCACCGGCACGGAGATCGACCGCAGCATCCACCACAGCCGGGCCGCCCAGATGCCACCGCCGCTGTCGTAGGCGACGACCTCCGAACCGTCGCGGACACCGAGCCGCTGCAATGCGGCGGCCAGCGCCTCCGGTGCCGGGACCGCGAAGTGGTACGGCGCCCCCTGGTCCGACAGTTCGCCCGTGAGGTCCGCGTGGCGAGAGCCGGGGATGTGGCGCTCGGCCCACTCGACGCGACCGCTGCCGGACCGGTATTCGCCGTCGTGGCGGGGTGACGGCAGCAGCGCGGTGGCATCGAGGACGATCAGCCGGGGGTCGCCGAGGCGGGCGGCGAGCCACACGTCGTCGACCAGCGGTCCGGGAAGCAGGGCTTCGGAGAGCAAGGGGTCGGGGCGCAGGGGGTCGGTCATGGCGGGGATGCTAACCCAGCGGTGCCCGCCGGGAGCGAGCCTGATCTGCGCGTTCTCGTTGGCTGGGCAAGATCGTCCCATATCGTGGAACTCGCTTGCACAGCATCGGCTGCCCGGGGTTATGGTTTCGGCCATCTACGCGGGAGCCCCTACCCGGTTGGGCTGAGAGGGCGTCTGGGAGCGGTGTCGGCATCTGTCGGCCCGGTCCCCATGGGAACGCCGACCGCATCACTTGAGCCTCAGTGCCCGCGTAGGAGTACCGCATGTCTTCAGCAGTCGAGCAGCAGTGTCCCCCGGCGTCCGCCGCGGCGGCCCGCTCCTGTTGTTGACCCGCCCGGTCTCCCCCCTCCCCTTTCTCCTTCCTTTTCGCACCAGGCAGCCAGGCCACGGGCCCGCACACCTGAGTGCGGTCCGCATTCTGCCGTCTGCCGTCCACGGAGCCGTCTGCCCATGTCGCACGTCCGAGTCATGCTCGACTACTTCCACCCCTGGCCGAATTCCGCCGGTTTGTACGTGGCCCGGGAGCGCGGCTGGTACCGCGAAGCGGGTCTGGACGTGGAACTCACCGTCCAGGATCCGGGACGCGGCGACACTCTGGAGTACCTGGCCCGGGGCGAGGTGGACTTCGGCCTCTTCCCGCCCAACCGGCTGCTCGCCCGCCGCGCCGCCCCCGGCCGGCGGCTGCTCGCCGTGGCCGCCGTCAACCACCGCGCCCTGGAGGCGATCCAGACCGCCCGCCCCACCGGCATCACCCGCCCCCGCGACCTGGCCGGACGCCGCCTCGCCTACAACCCCACCCCGCGTGGACGCGCCATGGTCCGGCACCTGGTCGCGGCCGACGGCGGCGATCCGGACGCCGTGATCACCGTCGACGCGGGCTACCGCGAGCTGACCGTGGACGACATAGCGGCCGGGGAGGCGGATGCCACCTTCGGCACCTACTGGTCCTGGGACGCCCTGCGCGGCGACCTTCCCGAAGAGCAGCGCCTGACCTGGCCGGTCGACGAGATCGGCGCCCCCCACTACCACAGCTACCTCCTCGGTACGAGCGAGAGCCTCGCCGACGCCCGCCCCGACCTGGTACGCGCCTTCCTGGCCGCCACCGCCCGTGGCTACGCCTCCGCGGCGGCCGACCAGGTAGGCGCCCGCGCCCTGTTGGAACGGGTGATCCCCTACTTCTCGCGCCCCCTGATCGCCCGTTCCCTCAGCCTGGTCGCCCCGACCTGGACCGACGCGAACGGAAACTGGGGTGTCATCGACGAGACCCGCATGGGCCCCTACGCCGACTGGCTCGCGCGGCACAAGGCCGTCCCGCACGCCCGCGACTGGCGGTCCTCGTACACGAACGACCTGCTGGCCACCGCCGCGGCAGGCGCCGAATGACCTGCCAGGCAAGGGAACTGACGAGACGTATGGCCATCGACCTCATGCGGGTCGACAGCGCGCTGTGTCGGGCGTGAAGAGCACTTCTCCACGCCCCCAGCACCGCCGCGCCCATCCGAGGAAACCCCATGAGATCCCGTACGACCGCCCTGTTCGCCGTGACCACCGCCGCCGTCCTCGCCGCGACGGGCTGTGCCGCGCAGGACTCCACGTCCGCCGCCGCGAAGAACGGCACCACCCAGGTCACCCTCGCCCTGGACTGGACGCCCAACACCAACCACACCGGCATCTACGTCGCCCAGCAGAAGGGCTGGTTCAAGGACGCCGGAATCGACCTGAAGATCGTGCCGTACGGCTCGACCGCGCCCGAGACCCTGATCGCCGGCCACAAGGCGGACTTCGGGATCTCGTACCAGGAGGGCGTCACCACGGCGCGCGCCGCGGGCCAGGACATCACCTCCGTGTACGCCGTGACGCAGAAGACGAACGTCACGGTCTCCGTGCGCGCCGACCGCGACGACATCACTTCCCCCAAGGACCTGGCCGGCAAGACGTACGCGGGCTTCGGCGCCCCGTATGAGAAGGCCCTGCTCCAGAAGGTCATCCAGGAGGACGGCGGGAAGGGCACGTTCAAGCAGATCACGCTCAACACCTCGGCCTACGCGGCCCTTTACGCGGGCAAGGCGGACTTCGCGATGCCCATGCCCACCTGGGAGGGCCTGGAGGCGAAACTCACGAGCAAGCCCCTCAAGGACTTCCAGCTCGCCGACTACGGCTTCCCGGCCATCTACTCGACCCTCATCGCCTCCTCCGGTCAGTACCTCAAGCAGAACCCCGAGGTCGCCAAGAAGTTCCTGACCGTGGTCGACAAGGGTTACGCCTACGCCGCCGACCACCCCGACCAGGCCGCCGATCTCCTCATCGCGGCCAACAAGAGCACGCTCACCAACACGGAACTGGTCAAGAAGAGCGAGGCGTTGCTCGCCAAGGAGTACTACCGCACCACCGACGGCACGCTCGGCACCCAGACGGCGAAGCGCTGGCAGGACTTCGCCGACTTCGAGTACAGGTCCGGCCTGCTGGTGGACAAGAACGGCAAGAAGCTCACCAAGGCGCCGGACGCCTCGACGTTCTTCACCGACGCCTACCTCCCGGACACCAAGTGAGGACGGCCCTGCGGGCGGTCTGGCCGCCACTGCTCGTCCTCGCCGTGCTGGTGACCGGCTGGCAGGCGTACGTGACTGCCGCCGGCGTCGACCCGACGGTGCTGCCCAGCCCCGGCCGCGTCCTGTCGCAGGGCTGGGCGAACCGTGGCGACCTGTGGGACCAGACGCTGCCCACCCTCCAGGAGACCCTGCTCGGCTTCGCGCTGTCCTTCACCGCCGCCTGGCTGGTTGCCGTGGTGCTGGACTTCTCGGCTGCGGCCCGCCGGGGGCTGTACCCGCTCCTGGTGGCCTCGCAGACCATCCCGATCGTGGCCGTCGCACCACTGCTGATCATCTGGTTCGGCTTCGGTCTGCTGCCGAAGATGCTGGTGGTGACCCTGACGACGTTCTTCCCGCTCGCGGCGAACCTGGCGGCGGGCTTCGCGGCCACCGACCGCGACGCGATGCGGCTGCTGCGCTCCCTGGGCACGGGCCGGATACGCGCCTTCCGGCTGGTCCGGGTGCCGAGCGCACTCCCCCACTTCTTCACCGGGCTGCGGGTGAGCATCACGTACGCCGTGGTGGGCGCGGTCTTCGCGGAGTACGCCGGCGCCGAGAAGGGCCTCGGGATCTATATGCAGGCGCAGAAGAGCGCGTTCCGCACAGACCTGGTGTTGGCGGCGGTCGCGGTGACCGCCGCGCTGAGCATCGCCCTGTTCGGGGCGACCTGTCTGCTGCAACGACTCGTCCTGCCGTGGGAGCAGGCGCTGGTGAAGGAGGGCCGGTCATGAGTCTCGAAGTGCGGGGCGCGACAAAGGCGTTCGGGTCGCTGGCAGTGCTGCGCGACCTCAACCTCAGCGTAGAACCGGGTGAGTTCGCGGCCGTCATCGGTCCGAGCGGCAGCGGCAAGAGCACACTGTTCAACCTGATCTCCGGTCTGGACAGGCCTACTTCGGGCGAGATCCTGGTCCAGGGAGCCCCTGCGTCCGCGGCCTCGGGCAAGGTCGCCTACATGCCCCAGAAGGATCTGCTGTTCCCGTGGCGCACGGTGCTCGACAACACGGCGCTGGGACTTGAGGCCCAGGGAGTGCGGAAGAAGGAGGCGCGGCGCAGGGCCGGGGAACTCTTCGAGGCCTTCGGACTCGACGGCTTCCAGTCCCGCTATCCCTTCCAGCTCAGCGGCGGCATGCGGCAGCGCGCTGCCCTGCTGCGCACCGTCGTTCTGGAGCGCCCCGTGCTGCTGCTCGACGAGCCGTTCGGCGCGCTCGACTCGCTCACCCGGACGGAGATGCAACTGTGGCTGGCCGACATGTGGCAGCGCTACCGCTGGACCGTCGTCCTGGTCACGCACGACATTCGTGAGGCCGTCCTGCTCGCCGACACCGTGCATGTCCTTTCGCCCCGCCCCGCCACGGTCGTGGAGCGCATCGAGGTGCCGCGTTCGGGCCCGCGCGGTCTCGACGCCCTCTCCGAGCCGGAGTTCGCGGCGACCGAGCGCCGGCTGCTGGACTCCCTCAGCGGCCGGGCGAGCCGGGTGAACGAGGTGACGGCCGGATGAGCGGGCTCCTGGCCCACGGCATGGGTACGGAACCGGTGGCCCCCGACTGGCCGCCGCTCACCGAGGCAGAGGTCGAGGCCGTCCTCGGTCCCGTACGTGTGCTGTGGCGCAGCCCGCGCCCGCTGTCGGCGGCCGCCCTGGTCGAGCGGGGCGGGCGGCGGCTCTTCGTGAAGCGGCACCACAGCGACGTACGCACCTTGGAAGGTCTCGCCGAGGAGCACTCCTTCCTGCGGTATCTGCGAGAGCGGGGTGCGCCGGTCGTGGAGGTGCTGGGGGCCGAGGCGCGCGGGGAGTGGGTGTACGAGGTCCATACGGCCGGAACGGGAACGGATCTCTACCGGGACGCGCTGTCGTGGTCGCCGTTCGTGTCCGTGGCCCATGCCCGGGCCGCCGGTGCCGCACTGGCCCAACTCCATCTGGCGGCGGAGGGGTTCGGCGCCCCGCGCCGGCGCCCGCAGCCCCTCGTCTCCTCCTTCAGCATCTTCGCGGCGGTCGACCCCGAGGCCGCGCTGGAGGCGTATGTGGCCGAGCGGCCGGCAGTGGTAGCGGCGTTGGCGGGCCGTCCCTGGCGGGAGGACCTGCGCGCGGTCCATCTTCCCTTCCACCGGAGTCTGCTGCCCCACCTCGGCCGCCTGGCACCGCTGTGGACGCACAACGACTGGCATGCCTCGAACCTGCTGTGGGACCCGGCGACCGGCACGGTCTCGACCGTCCTGGACTTCGGCCTGAGCGACCGCACGACCGCCGTCCACGACCTCGCGACCGCCATCGAGCGCAACACCGTCCAGTGGCTCGACCCGTCCCGCCCCGTCCGCCCGGACGACGTGGACGCGCTCCTCGACGGGTACACCTCGGTGCGCCCGCTGAGCCCCGCCGAGTCGGCCGCCCTGCCCGAGCTGCTGCCGCTCGTGCACGCGGAGTTCGCCCTGTCCGAGCTGGGCTACTTCCACAGCGTCACCGGATCGCGGGCCAACGCCGATCTGGCGTACCGATATCTGGTGGACCACACCCGGTGGTTCACCACCGACGACGGGCTCCGGCTCCTCGATCGAGTACGGCTGCGGACACGTCGTTCCTAGTACCGCACGGGCTGTGAGGGCGGTGCTCCTGCGGCCAGATACTCCTGGGCCTTCGTCACGTTCGAGGCCAGGTCTGCGGTCGAATCGAGCACGAGCCGGTGATCCGTCCAAGGCTCGTACTCGAACCGTCGCTGCTGAACCGCTTCCCAGGTCGGCTCCTCGAAACCCACGATGCCCCGCGACCGGTGCTCCAATCGCCGGCGATGCACCCGCCAGTCCGAACACACCACTTCGATGAACGCCACTGACACCCGGTGGCGGTCGGCCAGCGCCAGCACACCGTCGGCGACTGCCTCGGCAACGAGGTAGGCAGCCAGGCCCGTGCGCTGAGCGCGGTTCACGCCGGCCCGCCACATCACGAGACCGTGGGCGTACGGGATCACGGCAGAGCGTTCCCGGCGCTGTCACGTCTTGCGGGGCCCGCAGGTGCCGTCGGGGACGCCGTGTCCCGTCCACGCGCACGCGTTGCCGTATGCGCCGGTCCCGGTCGTGTCCGTGGTGCGTGAGCATGGCGATCCGGGCCGCCTCGGCGTCCTGGGCCCGGATCACCTCGGTGACTGCGCGGGATCGTCCAACGACTGGGCGTGGTCGAGCAGGGCGTCCAGCCGGGCCAGGTCGACCGGGCCGCGGCGCAGCGCCGCCGACGCGGCGGCCGCGGCGTCCAACACCGCCTGAATCTCGAACAGTTCGAGCGCAACAACCGGCGGCGACCGACTGGCGACCGAGGAACTCGACGAATTTGAGTGACAGCGAGCGGTGGCCCTGTACACATACCTGACAAGAAGCTGTCACACGCGGACCGGAATGCCTGGTCGGGCGGAGGGGGTTGGCACTGGCATGACTGGAGGAGTGGCGCTCCACGCGTCCAAGGCGGCCGCTGCCACCTCGGGCCGGCCCTCGACCTCAGCCGAAGACCCTCACACCATTCCGAGGCCGAGCCTCGCGAGACGAAGGAGTGCCCATGACCGTTCAGCTCCCTACAACGGACCTTCAGGCGTTCACCCAGGACTGGCTTGAGTGGTATCGCGGGCAGGAGGAACGGCTCGCCGCTCCGCACGGATTCCTGGCGCTCACCGGCCTGCACTGGCTGGACGACCGGCCGCAGCGATTCCCTGACGCACCGGGCGCCTGGTGGACCGACGCCGCCGGGGTCACCGTCGTCCTCGACGACGGTGAGGAACTCATCGTGGAGGGAACGCCGGTGAGGGGTGAACACCGCTTCGGAGTGCTGCCCGAACGTGGTGGCGTCGACGCGGTCTGGGGCGATGCCGTGATCGAGGTGGCCAAGCGTGGCGGGCACGACATCGTCCGGCCCCGGCACCCGGACGCACCGTTGCGCACCGCCTTCTCCGGTACACCCGCCTACGCCCCGGATCCGCGCTGGGTGGTGACCGGTCGTTACCGCGCGTTCGACGAGCCGCGTCCGACGACCGTGGGCGCCGCGGTCGAGGGGCTGGAGCACGTGTACGACGCCCCGGGCCGGGTCGAGTTCGAACTGGACGGACGCCCCCTGGCCCTGACCGCGTTCCCCGGACACGGCCCGGGCCGACTGCTGGTGCTGTTCACCGACGCCACCTCCGGGGTGACCACCTATGCCGCCAACCGGGCCCTGTCTCTCGACCCCCCGGCCGCCGACGGCACGGTCGTGCTCGATTTCAATCGCGCGTCGAACCTGCCGTGCGCCTACACCGACCTGGCCACCTGCCCACTGCCCCCGGTGGAGAACCGACTGCCGGTGGCCATCGAGGCCGGGCAGAAGACGCCCCTTGAGCGTGGCCGAGCCTGATCGGCGGAACCATCTCCGGTCGGGTTGGGGCATGAGCCCAGCTGCGGCTGTGCAGCCACTCACCCTGCACTACGCCGCCCTCCGCTCGCCGGTTCGCACACGTTGTCCGAGCACGTAGCCGGCCTGGAGGCGTGTCCTGGCTCCCAGGGCGTCCATGAGATCCGCGATGCGCCGCTGGCAGGTGCGTAGCGAGATGTCGAGCCGCCGGGCGATCACCTTGTCTTCGAGGCCGTTCAGCAGCAGGCGCAGAATGGCCTCGTCGATCAGGGCGGAGGTGGAGCGCGCGCTGTCGTGGTCGTAGCTGCCGTCGAAGGGCCGCGCCTCGTCCCACGCACCGCTGAGCGTGCGCCACAGCGCTGCGACCACGGACTCTTCGCGTACGAGGCTGAGCCCCTGCCCCTCCCCGACGGGGACCACGGCGACTTCGGCGTCGACGACCAACAGCCATGCCGGAGGGGAGACGGCCGTGCGCACCTGCCCTCCGTCGCGCAACAGTGCCTCCGCCTGCTCCCGCACCCGCACGTCGAACCTGGCGGCCTCCGGCAGCAGCACCCGAAGGAGATCAGAACGCGTCCCCGCGTACCCCGGCCACGCCCCGCCGCCCAGGTCCGCGAGTTCCTCCCACGGATCCTGGGTCGGCAGCGACAGCAGGATCTCTCGCTCCGCCTCGACGGTGATCGTGGTGAGGATCCCCCGGGCCGCTCGGGGGTCCTCGACGCGTTGCACGTGCGGATGTTGTGGCTCACCCGCGAAATTGGCCCGGTACAGCGGCAGCAGGCTGTGCATCTGCTGCCTCAGCCGCTCCAGTTCGTTCTGACGTCGGCGAAGAGCCTCGTCCTGCACCGCCAGCAGTTGCAGGGAGGCGGACATCGGGCTGACGGCAACGTAGGCGTAGGTGCAGCCGTGCACCAGGTGCAGGAGCCGCAGCCGGACGAGATCCTCGATGGCCGCGGCGGCTTCCGCCTCGGAGATGCCGAGATCTCGTACACACCGCTGGATGTCGACGTACTCGCTGCGTAAGGCGAGCGTGTACACCTCGCTTGCCGCGGTGCCCGCCTGCGGGATGTCCGGCAGATCCGCTATGCCGTCGATGTTCACGGTTCGTCTCCCCCTCGTAATCGTGCCTGACGCAAGTCGGCGGGTGCCCGGCGAGGGCGCCTGCCAGTGATTCTTCAACGGAGACAGGCCACGGACCCGACCCCGGGGCGCTTTGTTCACGCTCCCGCAACACCCCCCCCGGGCAGCGCATGTCGGCCGACCGCGTCCATCACGCTGCGGACAACTGCGGCAGAGACAAGGAGATTCATGAGTAACCGTCAGCCCGAGGCGCGCTTACAGGGCCTCTGGTCCGACCTGGTTCCGGTCGCCGTTCCGTCGGAAGCGCCCTCGGCCCCGCAGGGCAACGTGCTGGGGCGGATCCGTTTCACGGACGCCCCCACCGAGCCCGATCTCGTCGACGCCACTCCCCTTCTGACCACCCACATGACGAACGATCACGTCACTCCGGTCGAGGAGATCTGGCGAACCGGCCGGCCCGTACGGGCCGGCGTCGCCGGAGACGCCGTCTTCGCCGAGGACGGCGAGCACCTCTTCTACGCGGTGCGCCTCGGCCCCCAGCCCGTGTACCGCCGACCGGTACGCGAACTGTACGAGAACGCCCTGCGCTTCACCTGGGAGCGCGGCTACACCGACCTGGTCCGCATGTGGAACCTCATCGGCGGAATCACCAGCCCGAACGCGGACGGCCTGGAGACCTACCGCGACTTCTGCATAGGCCGGGCGGAGGCGTTCGCCGCCTTCGCCGACCGCTTTCCCCAACTGTCGGCCGCCACCGGGATCGGCACGCTCAGCCCGGGCGTCGACGTCTGCTTCCTCGCGGCGAAGCCGGGTCGCGCCGTACACCTGGAGAATCCCCGGCAGACGCCCGCCTACAAGTACCCGTCCAGCTACGGGCCGAAGTCTCCGAGCTTCGCCCGGGCGACGTTCCTGAGGGACGTCGACGCGCCGGGCCGGGAGGCGGGGAGCCTCTTCGTCTCGGGCACGGCCAGCATCCTGGGCGACGACACGGTGCACGTGGACGACGTCGCGCGGCAGACCGAGGAGACACTCCGCAACATCGAGGCGCTCGTCGGCGGCGGCAACCTCCGGCGGCACGGCGTGGCGGGTGCCGGGTACGACGTCAAGGACCTCGACCAGGTCAAGGTCTACGTACGCGACGCCGAGCACCTTCCCGTCGTACGGAGCATCTGCGCGTCGACGCTCCCCGGCGACACGGACATCTCGTACTTCAACGTCGCGGTCTGCCGGCCCGACCTGCTGGTGGAGATCGAGGGAGTGTGCAGGTGACGGACATCCTCACGGACATACCCGCCGTTCCGACCGAGTCCGTTCCGACCGAGTCCGTCCCGGCCGACGGCAACCTGTCCGTACGACTGGAACAGCTCGCGCGGCACAAAGGCTGGCTCGACCGCACCGCGTACCTCCAGGGAACGCACCGCTACTCCTACGGCGAGGTCTACGACCGGGTGCGCCGGACCGCGGGGGCCCTGCGGCGGCTGGGTGTTCGGCGCGAGGACCGGGTGCTGCTGGCGCTTCCCGACAGCGTCGCCTTCGTGGTGACGTTTCTGGCCGTTCTGCGGATCGGCGCGGTGGCCGTGCCGGTGAACACGTTCTTCCACGCCGACGAACTGCGCTCCAGCGAGGAGATCGCCGAGGCCTCGCTGATCGTCTCCGACGCGTCGCTCCAAAAGGAGTTCCGCGGCCGCAGCGTGACGCCGAGGGAACTGACGGAGAGCTACGGTCCCTCGGACGACGACGTCGACACCGGCGGCGCCCCGGAGCCGCTGACGTCCGACGCTCCCGCCTTCGCCGTGTTCACGTCCGGCACCACGGGGGCACCTCGCCTGTGCTTCCACGACCACGGCGACGCCCTCCACTTCGACCGGGCGATCGGCGATGTCCTCGCGCTCCGCCAGGGCGAGGTCTGCTATTCCGTGTCGCGGATGTACTTCGCCTACGGGCTGGGCAACTCGGTCCTCCTGCCTCTGCAGCGCGGTGCCGTGGTCGTACTGACGCCGCAGCGGGCGGACGAGACGAGCGTCCCGCTGGTCCTGCGACGCCACGGGGTGAGCGTCTTCTACGCCCAACCCAGCTTCTACGCCAGGCTGCTCGCCCGCCCCGAGGCCGTCGACCTGCTGGGCCGACTGCGTCTGGCGCTCGTGGCCGGCGAGACGCTGCCCCGGCCCCTGGAGGACAGGCTGCGCCGCGTCCTTGGACCACGTCTGCTGAACATCTGCGGCACCAGCGAGATCGGTCACGCCGTCCTGGCCAACGGCCCTGACGAGACCCACCCGTACAGCCTCGGCCGCATCCTTCCTCCGTACCAGGTGCGGGTGGTCGACGACGCGGGCGAACCCGTCCCGGACGGCGAGGTCGGACGGCTGCAGATCTCCGGCCCCACCATCGGCCCCGGTGTGACGCGGGGCGGCCTGCCGCCGCACCGGCTCGGCCCGGACGAGTGGTTCACGACCGGAGACGCCGCACGCGTGGACGACAAGGGTCTGGTGTGGTTGCTCGGGCGCGTGGACGACATCGAGATCGTCGCCGGAGCCAACGTCCATCCCACCGAGGTGGAGGACCTGATCACCGGGATCGCCGGAGTACGTGAGGCCGCTGTGTGCTCGGTGCGGCGGGCCGACGGTGTGACGAGCCTGCGCGCCTACGTCGTCGCCGAGCCCGGAGTGGACCGGCTCGCCACGTTGGCGACCACGATCCGCTCGACCACCGGGGCCAAGTTGACCTCGTACAAGGTCCCCGAGGACGTCGAGTTCATCGACGCGCTGCCCCGCAACAGCACAGGAAAGATTCTCCGCCGCGTCCTGCGCGGAGCGAACAGGGAGTTGCCCGATGGCACAGCATGAGACGTCCCCCGTCGCCGCGAAGACCCCGGTCACCGCGTTGGCAGCCGCACTGCTCACCATGGTGTTGTGGGCCTCGGCGTTCGTGGCGATCCGGCACATCGGCGAAAGCGTGCGCCCCGGCTCCCTGGCGTTGGGCCGCCTTCTCGTCGGAGCTCTCGCGCTCCTCGCCGTCGTGACGATCCGACGCGAAGGGCTGCCACCGCGCGCGGCCTGGCCCGGGATCGCCGGCATGGGCGTCTTCTGGTTCGGGCTGTACATGGTGGCACTGAACTGGGGCGAGCGGCACACGGAGGCGGGGACTGCGGCCCTCCTCGTCGGCGCCGGCCCGCTCCTGGTGGCGCTGCTCGCCGGGTTCCTGCTGCACGAGGGCTTCCCGCGCCCCCTGCTCGTGGGTCTCGCGGTGGCGTTCGCGGGTGCGGCGCTGGCAGGGGCGTCCAGCGGTGGTGGCGACACCGCTGTGGTCGGCGTGCTGCTCTGCCTGGCAGCGGCGGCCGGTCACGCCGTCGGCGTCATCTTCCAGAAGCCCGCGCTCTCCCACGCGTCGCCGTTGCAGGTCACCGCCTACGCCAGCACGATCGGTGCCATCGCCTGCCTGCCCTTCGCGGGACAGCTCGTCACGGATCTGGGCAACGCGTCGGCCGGGAGCTGGGCGGGAGTGGTGTACCTGGGACTGCTTCCGACGGCACTGGCCTTCTGGACCTGGTCGTACGCTCTGGCGCACATGCCCGCGGGTCGCCTGGGAGCAGTGACGTACATCGTGCCTGCCATCACCGTGGTGCTGGCCTGGCCCACGCTGGGAGAGTTCCCGTCGGGCCTGGCGCTCGCCGGGGGTGCGCTGTGCCTCCTCGGCGTAGGGATCTCGCGCCGTACGCCGCGGACCGCGCCCGGACCTGCCCCATCGCCGACCACATCACCTACCGCAACACCGGCCCCTGAGCCGGCCTTTGCCGAGTCCGGATCGGTGGGCGATGTGCGGGGGGAGACGGCCGACGTCTCAGGACCGGCGCGGGCACAGGACTGACCGCCCTCAAGAAGAGAGGTCGCAGGAAGAGAGAGGTTGACTGAGTCGGGCGCCGCGAGGACGTGCTCGCGGCGCCCGAGGGACCTCGTCCTGATGAGGTGGACCACCGCCGCCGAGGCGGAGCGGGTCAGCCGGCCTGCCGCCGGTCAGTCGTGGAGCGGTGGGTGAGTGGTTCCCGCAGGCCCAGGTGCTCGCGCAGCGTCGTACCCGTGTACTCGGTGCGATAGACGCCGCGTTCCTGCAGTGCGGGGACGAGCAGGTCGACGATGTCGTCGAGGCCGTCGGGGATCAGATACGGCGTGACGTTGAAGCCGTCGACGGCGCCGTGCCGGACGAAGTGGGCGAACTTGTCCGCCAGCCCCGCCGGAGTGCCCACGTGGCCGCGCTGGGGACCGAGCGCGATGACGGTCTCGCGCAGCGACCACCGGTGTGCCTCGGCCTTCTCCCGCCACTCGGCGACCACCTTGCGCGGGTCGGTGATACGCCGGGCGCCGAAGGAACCGTCGTTCTCGGCGACGACCGGGTCCTCCTTGGGCAGCGGACCGTCGGCGTCACGATCGGAGAGGTCCAGGCCCCACAGGAGTCCGGCGATGCCCAACGCGGTGGCCGGAGTGACCTGTTGGAGGCGGATCCAGCGCTTCTTCTCCAGGGCCTCCTCCTCCGTGGCCCCGATGATGATCTCCGTGCCCGGGAGGATGCGCAGGTCGTCGTCAGGCCGGCCCACGGCCCGCAGGCGGCGCCGGAGGTCGTCGGCGAAGGCGAGCGCGTCGTCGAAGTCGTTGCCGTGCGCGGAGAAGATGACGTCGGCGTTGCGGGCGGCGAAGTCCCGGCCCTCACCGGAGTCGCCGGCCTGGAAGATCACGGGGTGCCCCTGGGCGCTGCGCGGCAGCGTGGGCGCGAGGTCGACGTCGAACTGCGGCCCCCTGTGGCGGACTTGATGTACGGCGCCGGGTGCCGCCCAGGCGGGGGCGCCCGGGGAGCCGGAGACGGCCCCGTTCTCCCAGCCGTCCCAGAGCGCGCGGGCGACGGTGAGGAACTCCTCGGCGCGCCGGTAGCGGTCGGCGTGGTCGAGGTAGCCGCCGCGGCGGAAGTTGGCGCCGGTCCAGGCGTTGTCGGTCGTCACCACGTTCCAGCCGGCGCGGCCCTCCGAGAGCAGGTCGAGGCCGGACAGGCGGCGGGCGAGGTCGGCAGGCTCGTTGAAGGTGGTGTTGGAGGTGCTGACCAGGCCGATCCGGTCGGTGACGGCGGCCAGTGCGGCGAGCTGGGTGATGGCGTCCGGCCGTCCGGTGATGTCGAGGTCGTGGATCTGTCCGTCGACCTCGCGCAGCCGCAGCCCCTCCCCCAGGAAGAACGCGTCGAACAGGCCCCGTTCGGCGGTCTGGGCGACGCGCCGAAAGTTGGCAGGGTCGATCTGGGAGCCGCTGGCCGGGTCGGACCAGATGGTCCAGTGGTTGACGCCCTGGAAGAAGACACCGAAGTGGAGCTGTGCGTCCGGGCGGGGTACGTCGAGGGGGTCGGTGCGGGTCATCGGGTCTCCTCAAGGGCCTCGAACGCCGCACCGGCGGCGTAGCGGTTGGCGGGCCGTTCGAGGCCCAAGTGGATGCGTAGGGACGCGCCGGGCAGCGGGCGGACGGCGTGCCGCCGCTCGAAGAGGTGGGGCAGGACGAGCCGGGACAGCTCCGGCAGGTCCTCGTCCAGCACCAGCGGGTGCAGGCGTACGCCGTCCACGATGCCTCTCAACTGCTCCAGCAGGGTGGCGAGTCCGGCGGCGGATCCGATGTGGCGCAGCCGTCCGCCGGTGGTCCAGGGCGCATGCCGCTCGAGGTCGGCGACGCGCTCCTCGGCCGTGGCGTCCACGCTGTCGAGGGCGACCTCGACCTCGGCGAAGGTGCGCGGTGTTCCGGCGGCAGCCGCGGCCGCGGTCACCGCGGCGATGTCGCGGCCCTCGACGAGGGCGACGTCGAGTTGTTCGGCGGGCACGAGATCGGGCCGGCCGAGGACGACGAGTTGGCCCTGGGGCGGACGAGGGACGATCGCCGGGCCCTTCACGGCGTAGGTGTCGCCGGTGAAGTCGACGTAGTGGAGCCGGTCGCGGTCGAGGTAGCGGCTGGTGGCCACGGAGCGGATGACCGCGTCGTCCTCCCAGGAGTCCCACAGGGCGCGGACGACCTCGATGCCGTCGCGGGACTCGCGGGCGCGGGCGGCGGCGCCGTCGACGAGGGGGCGGTCCCAGGCGCGGGCCGCCTCAGGACGTGCCTCCTCGCTCACCACCCACCCGGCACGCCCGATCGAGATGTGGTCCAGGGACGCCAACTGGCTGGAGACGTGGAACGGTTCGGCATAGGTGACCGGAACGACCGGCGCGATGCCGATGACACTCGTCGACGCGGCGAGGAACGCGGCCCGCTCCACCGCACCGATGCGGCCGACCGCGTCGGGCGTGGCGCCGGGCGGGAGTGCGCCGTCCTCCAGGGTGAGCAGGGTGAACCCGGCGTTCTCCGCGGCGGCGGCGACGCGCGCCACGCGGCGTGGGGTCAGCAGGTGGTCGGGTGAGTGGGCGGCGCGGCGCCAGGCCGCGGGGTGAGCGCCGTCACCGTCGAGTTCGACGGCGAGCCGCAGGGCAGGGCCGGACATGGGGTTCCTTCCGAGGGCACGACAAGACGGCCGGCCCGACGGGCCGACGGGGTCAAGGGCGTGCGGAAGGACAGACGGCGGAGGCGGTGCGGCAGTAGTCGACGTGCCGCCGGATGATCAGCCGCGTCCCCGTGCCGGCACCGTGTGGTGCGGCGCCACGTACGCGCATCGGGGCCTCCACCCGTCCGGGAGCGATCGCTTCAACCTACGTCGTCGCCCCCGGAAGGTGTCAAGAACATTAGATGTACGCGCATACAGCAGCACCACGGTCGGCAGACCGGCTCGCCGGCTCCTCGCCCTGGACACCATCCAGCATGCCGAACTGTCCCCAGCGCTTTGGACGATGCATGCGTGCGGCGTGGACGCTCCTCTCCGGCACACGGCTGGGCGCACTGGACGGCTGGGGGTACGGAAGCGGCGCGGAGGAGCAGTGCGGAGCACCGACGGCCACGTTTGTGCCGTTTGTTCTTCCACGCTCCTCTTGCGACCGTCCGGAGCAAGGCGCCGTCCACCCGACGCGTTTGCGAAGGAGTGAAGCGCGGGAGGGCGGACGTACGCCGAGTAGGGCAGGCCGGGACGGGCTGTGGATGATGCCCGTCGCAACGGGAACAGCCCTGCCTCGCCCATGTCTTTGGTGGCGGGCGCTCGTGGCTGCGGGCGCAAGGAGTCTTCACCGAGAGACGTCAACTCCCCCAAGGTTCGGCCCGGCTCCCGGCTGGTCGGGCGAAGGGAGCAGGTCTGCATCCTCGACTGCGCGGACCCGCGCGTGAGGGCCTGTTGTGACTGACCGCCAGACATGCCAGACCCGCCGGGGGTCCGGGGCCGCTCGCCGGTCCAGGGAGGCGTGACCACTCGCCGGCCTCGGGATCACGACACTCAGAGCACCCGGCTGTGAACTTCGCGCTCAGAAAGTTCTGTTGGCCTCGTTGACATGCCGCAAGCACTCGCGTTTCACTCAACACTCGTGCATGGCAACGTTGTCAGGCTGTCGGAGCGACCCGGCACCGTTGCCCGCCGCTGACGTTCCCCGTTCCCCGAGGACGTCAGCACCGATGTGCGAATCGTGAACCGCTGCGGAGGCAACCGATGGTCAGACCTCGACGTTCTACGGCGCCACGTGACCGAATGAGATTCCGCCAACGCCTGGCGGTGGTGTCCGTCCTGGGCATCGCCGTACTCCCACTCCCGGCGATCGGGAGCGCCCATGCCGCGGGCGCCGCGACGCCTGCCTTGGTGAAGGACCCCGCGTCCCTCGTCAACCCCCTCATCGGCACCTCCGGCGCGGTGGACACCTTTCCCGGCCCCGACATGCCGGCCGGCATGGTGCAGTGGGGTCCCGACACGACGCCCGACCGCCCCTCGGGCGGCGGCTACGAGTACAACGACAACAAGATCTCCGGCTTCAGCCTCACCCATGTCTCGGGACCCGGCTGCGGCGTCGCGGGCGACCTGCCCATCCTGCCGGTGACCGGCGCGCTGTCGGGCAACCTCGGCGATGCGTCCGTCGGCTTCAGCCACGACGACGAACAGGCGGGCATCGGGTACTACAAAGTCACGGACGCGAACGGCGTCAAGACCCAGCTGAGCGACACCACCCGCGCCGGCCTGGGCACCTTCACCTTCCCCACGGGCCGGCAGGCGAACCTGCTGTTCAAGCTCAGCGGGGGCGCCACACAGGTGGACGGGACCCGCGTCCAGGTGGTGAACGACAAGGAGATCCGCGGCTCGATCGACAGCGGTCACTTCTGCGGCGCGAGCAACAGGTACACGCTGCACTTCGACATCAAGTTCGACCAGCCGTTCACCGCGAGCGGCACCTGGGTCGGCAGCACCATCAACTCCGGCGCGACGTCGCTGAAGGCGGGCAAGGCCCAGCAGACCCTGCGGGCGCACCCGTCGAAACCGCTCAAGGAGAAGCACTTCACCGTTCCTGCGGCGCCCTCCCCGACCGTGCACGGGAACGGCCCCACGTCCACGAGCACCCCGTCCCCGGCGCCCAGCGCCGACGCCGCGCCCCGGACGTCCGCCACGAGCAAGTCCGTCCAGCCCCCCACCACGGGTGCGAACGGCATGTACCTGACCTTCGACACCTCCTCGACCCCGACGGTGAGCGCGAAGGTCGGTATCTCGTACACGAATGACGCCAACGCCGCGGACAACCTCACCACCGAGATCAAGAATTGGAACCTCGGCGCCGTCGAACAGGCGAACCACGACGCCTGGAACGCGGTGCTGAACAAGATCCAGACCGGCGGCGGATCCTCGGATCAGCAGGTGCAGTTCTACACCGCGCTCTACCACGCGCTGCTGCACCCCAACGTCTTCTCCGACGACAACGGCCAGTACATGGGCATGGACAACCAGGTCCACAAGCTGGCCAAGGGCCAGCAGGCCCAGTACGCCAACTACTCGGGCTGGGACACCTACCGCTCCCAGACCCAGCTGATGGCGATGGTCGAGCCCAAGGTCACCAGCGACGTCGTCACCTCGATGCTCAACGGCTACGACCAGACGGGCCTGCTGCCCAAGTGGGCCTCGAACAACGGCGAGAGCTATGTGATGGTCGGCGACCCCGCCGCCGGAATCATCGCCGACGCATACGCCTTCGGCGCCCGGAGCTTCGACGCCGACAAGGCGCTCGCCGCCCTGCAGCACGAGGCCACCGCCCCGAACAACGACCGCCCCGGCGAGTCGGTGCGGGACGCGAAGGGCTACCTCCCACTGGACGAGAACGACTACGGCTGCTGCAACTTCTACGGCCCGGTCTCCACGCAGCTGGAGTACGACTCCGCCGACTACGCCATCGCCGCCTTCGCGAAGTCGCTGGGCAAGACGGCCGTCTACGACAAGTTCGCCACTCGCGCCCAGGACTGGATGAACGTCTTCAACCCGCAGACCGGCTACATCCAGGGCAAGAACAAGGACGGCCAGTTCGCGACCGGTTTCACCCCCGGCACCTCCAACGGCTTCGTGGAGGGCACCTCGGCCCAGTACACGCCGATGGTCCCGTTCAACCTGCGGCAGCTCATCCAGGCGCAGGGCGGTGCCAAGGCGTACTCGTCCTTCCTGGACGGCCTGCTCGACAACATCACGCACCCCGGCAACACCGACGCCGACCTGAGCAACGAGCCCAGCGTGGAGATCCCCTGGGAGTACGACTACACCGGCCAGCCGTGGAAGACCCAGGCGGCCGTCCGCAAGGCCCAGCAGAACCTGTACTTCAACGCTCCGGTCGGCTCGTTCGGCAACGACGACCTCGGCGCGATGAGCTCCTGGTACGTCTGGTCCGAGCTCGGCATGTACCCGGAGACCCCGGGCACGGACACCCTGGCGCTCGGCAGCCCGGCGTTCCCGGTGGCCAAGGTGACCTTCGGCAACGGCAAGACGGTGCGGATCAACGCTCCGCAGGCCGCGCCCGACGCGCCGTACGTGCAGTCGCTCGACGTCAAGGGCAAGGAGTGGAACACCTCCTGGCTGACGTACCAGCAATTCGCGGGTGCGGGCACGGTCGACTTCACCCTCGGCACCGAACCCGACAAGTCCTGGGCGTCCGACCCATCGGCGGCACCGCCGTCCGACGCCACGGGCGGCGACCGGGTCCTGGCGGCGACCGGCCCCTCCAGCGACGGCCTGGTGCTCCAGCCGGGCGCGTCCGATGACGGCACGCTCGACCTGACCAACCTCGGCGGCAAGGCCGTCACGGTCGACTGGAAGGCGACGGCGCCCTCCGGCATCACGCTGGACACGACATCCGGCTCGGTGGCGGTGCCCGCCTCGGGCAGCGCCGAGGCGAAGGTCCATGTGACGGCGGGCACGAGCGAGGGAACCTTCCCTGTCACCTTCGCGCTGACCGACCACAGCACCGGCGCGGCGCTCAGCGGGGCCACCCTCCGCGTGGCCGTGGCCAAGGCCGGTGCGCTGTGGCCGTACGACACCAACGAGGGCATCTACCCCGACGGCACCGGCTACTCGGGCGGCTTCGACGGCGGCGGTTGGGCGTTCTCGCACAACGCGCTGTCGGCGGCGGGAGTCACCAGCGGCTCCACCCTCACGGTCGACGGCATCTCCTACACCTGGCCGACGGTGACATCCGGTCAGCTCGACAACCTGGAGATGGCCGGTCAGACCATCCCGATGCCGGCCGGTACGTCGGGTGCGTCGCTGGGCCTGCTGGGCTCGGCGGCCAACGCGCCGACCGACGGCAGCGGGGTCTCGGGCACGGTGACCGTCACCTACACCGACGGCACCACCTCCCAGGCGACCGTCGGCTTCTCGGACTGGACACTCAACGGCGGGTCGAGCAAGCCGCTCGCGAGTGACACGACGGCCGTCACGACGGCCTACCGCAACACCGGAAGCGGAGGTCGGGACAACGTGAAGACCTACGTCTTCGCCACGAAGGTCCCGCTCGACGCGTCCAAGCAGGTGGCGTCGATCACGCTGCCGGTGACGGGCTCGACGGGCACCGACCACCTGTTCGCCTACGGCTTCGGCCAGTAAGAGCCCGGCACGCGCCGACGAATGCGGGCCGGTTCCCAGGCACAAGCCCAGGAACCGGCCCCACGCGGGCGCAGGGCCGCCCGGCCATCCCCTACCTGGAACCGTTCGTGGCCGCGTTCCTGCTACCGGGCAGGCCGCGGAAGCGTCCACCTCGACATCGGCGAAGTCCCAACTCCAGGGGAACGCAGCCTGGTGGCGCAGCGTGAGTCCGGTGTCGACAAGGCAGCCGTCGATCGGATCAGGGTGGACCCGAATGGGCGCAGTCTCCGTCGAAGGGTGCGTTCAAGATGCTCGTCGTCGGTAAAGGCGGTGTTGGCCGACGGGCCACGCCGTAATAGCGAGCAGTCTGCCCTGCGGTGTGTTCCACCAGTCGCCCGCGGTGTCGCCGGTGGTTCCCATCAGCCGACGGGTCGTGGTGACCACGACGAACGACATGACTGTGGTCATGGTGAGTTCGAGTACGGCTGCCCGGAAGGTGCGCCGCCATGCGAAGGACGCGGGCACCGGACACACGCGGTGTCCTGGCGCTCGAGGTCGGTCACAGCGGGTCGGTCCAGGCGGCGTCGGAGCGGGTCAGCGTGAACGCGGCGATGGTTGTGGCCGCGAGGAGTATCGCGGCGAACAGCAGGGGCTGGGCCGGGCCCCCGTGCAGGATGGTGACGGCGCCGACGAGGCCGCCGGAGAACATCGCCGCCGCTGAGAGCAGACGTCGGCCGGCCTTGCTGCCTCGGCCTCCGGCGGCACGACTGTCGGAGGCGATGCCGGTGATGGTGAGCGTCAGGACGGTCGTGGTCAGATCGGGTACGGCCAGCGCGCGTGCGGCGGCGTTCTGCACGCCCATGGCGAGGCCGAGCAGCGCGATCAGCGCGTACTGGCTGGTGCCCGCGTAGGGGGTGGCGGCGGCCCGGGCGACGACGTACGCCGCCAGGACCAGAACCGTCTCCACGACAAGGGCCAGGTGCAGTACACGTCCGCGGTGCGCACGCGCCCCATGGGCCACGCGGCCGCCCAGCAGGGCGCCCACCGCGAACGCGGCGAGCGCGGCGAGCGACGCGGCCAGGGAGAAGCCCGCGGCACCGGCGATCGCGAAGCCGGAGAAGACCACGTTGCCGGTCATGTTGGCGACGAAGACATGCCCCAGGCCGAGGTAGCTGAAGGCATCCACGAGGCCGGTCACCACCGTCAGCGCGAGCATCAGCGGCGGGAGTGGGCCGTGCCGGTCTTTTCCGTCGGGGACGACGGTGGCCCATGCGTCGCGCAGTACGACCAGCATGACAACGCTCCGATTCGTGAGGCGGGCGGTTCCCGTTCAGCCTCTGGCGCGACGAGCGTTTCGTCCAACATATGGATGCGGGCGCAGCAATCGGTCACGCCGATCAATAGACCTCCCCCTGGCCCTTTGCGGCGTGCCGTTCCATCACGTCGAGGAACGCGGCGGCAGCCGGTGCCAGCCGCTTGCTGTCGTAGACCGCGCAGACGTGGTGCACCGCCGCGTCGTCCGCGAGACGGAGCGCGCGGGCGCCGTACGGCAGTACGTCGTCGGGGTTGGAGCCCAGAAGCGAGCCGACCCCGAAGACCGTCGAGCGGGGTACGACCGTCACACCGATGCCTCGCGCTGCCAGCCGGATCATGTCGTGGATCTGGCCGACCTGGAAGTGCTGGCCGGGTTCCACCCCGGCGCGCGCGAAGGCGGCCTCGACCTGGCGGCGCAACCCGGTGCCCGTCGTGAACTGGATGAGCTGGTGACTCTCCGGCAGGTCGGCCAGGTGCACCACGTCACGGTCGGCCAGGGCATGGTCGGCTGGAACGATCAGGACGAGCGGGTCGTCGGCCAGGATTCGACGGTCGAGCCCTTCCGGTACCTGCTGGGGGCCGAGGCCCACCACGGCGAGGTCGAGTGCGCCGGACAGGACTGCGGCGGCCATCTCGGAACTCGGCGCGTTGACCACGTGGAAGTCAATTCCCGGGTGCCGGGAGTGGTACTCGGCCATCACCTCGACCAGGTCGAACGAGGAGGCGCGCGTCTGCATGAGTCCCAGGCGCAGCCGCCCGCGTCGCAGACCCGCCAGCGCGTCGAGTGCCGCCTGGGCGTTGTCCACGTCGGCCAGGATGCGCCGGGCCAATGGTTCGAGCAGTTCACCGGCGGCGGTCAGCCGTACCGAACGGCTGGTACGGCTGAACAGTTGGGCGCCGACCTCCTTCTCCAGTCGGGCGATCTGCTGGCTCAGCGCGGACTGCGCGACGTAGGAGTTCGCCGCGGCCTGGGTGAAGTTGCGCGTCTCGGCAACGGCGAGGAAGTACTTCAGATGCCTCAGATCCATCCCACGCCCATCTCCTACATCGATCGATACATGAAGAACCATGCATGGGGCCGCTTGATTGTTCCAGACCAGGCGTCGTACTGCCGTTGGACGCCCCCCAAGGAGCCCCGTCATTTCGAGGAGCACGCCCGGGCACTGCTCCTCCCCGGCACCCGCGCCGCGATGCGCGATTCCGTCAGCTTCGGGCCGAGGCGGAACTGGTGGTGCTCCTCTCCAACGGGCGAGTCCGGGGCGGCGTTCGCCGTCCGTAGCGGACGGTCAATCCCTCGGTCAGTTCAACCAAGTTGGAGCGGGGGCAAGTTGGCCGGTCGCAACGCGGTGTCCAGAGTCTCGTCACACGTGGGTGACGACGCCAGATATCTGACGTTCTGTCAGGGCGCCTCCGGCTCGACGTGCGCCCCTCGGTACGGGACCGAGGTGAGGGGCGCCGCTCGCGGCTTCCCAGAGGCGTTCCGACACTCCTCGCGCCGCCGCCCCGCCCCGGCCGCCGCAAGAGATTCCCGCGGCCGCTCTTGGCGCGAACTGGCGCTAAATCATGGCAACATTCCGGGACATGCAAGTACATTTCCGAGCACTGCTTCGCGAGGGCACCGGCAGACAGGCCAACGGATGAGCACGGCCGACCGCGTCGCGGTGACGCCCGGAATCGCACGACTGCACGCGTCGCCCGGACTGGCCGGGCCCGGACGGCTCGGGCTGGTGACCAACCACACCGGTGTCCTCCCCGACCTGCGCCCGGCCGCGCCCGCGCTGCTCCAGGCCGGCGCGCGACTGGTCGCCCTGTTCGGTCCCGAGCACGGGCTGCACGGGACCGGACAGGCCGGCGAGAGCGAGGCCGCGCAGGCGGACCCCATCACCGGCCTGCCGGTCCACGACACATACCGGTGCGGCGGCGAGCGCCTCGACAAACTGCTGGTCGACAGCGGCGTCGACGCCCTCGTGTACGACCTGCAGGACATCGGGGCCAGGTTCTACACCTACGTGTGGACCATGTTCGACCTGATGGTCTCGGCGGCTCGTACGGGCGTACGGTTCGTGGTCGCCGACCGGCCGAATCCCCTCGGCGGGCTCGTCAGCGAGGGCCCGCTGCTCGACCCGGCGTGGGCCAGCTTCGTCGGGCGCGCGGCGGTACCCGTCCGCCACGGCCTCACCTGCGGCGAACTCGCCCGATATCTCAACGCCTCGGCCGTGCCCCAAGTGGCGGGCAATGCCGCTGACTTGACGGTGATCGAAGCGGCCGGCTGGCAGCGCGCCATGGACGCGCAGGCCACCGGCCTGCCGTGGGTCGCGCCCTCGCCGAACGTCCCGACGCCGGCCACTGCCACGTTCTACCCCGGCACCTGTCTGTTCGAGGGGACGAATCTCTCGGAGGGCCGTGGTACCACGCAGCCCTTCGAGATCGTCGGGGCCCCGTACATCGACGCGCGGTTCGCGCCCTCGCTCGCCGAGCTCGCCCTGCCTGGAGTGCACTTCCGTGATCTGCGGTACGTACCGACCTTCCACAAACACGCCGGACGGCCGCTGCGCGGGGTCCAGCTCCACATCACCGATCGCGAGGTGTTCGCGCCCGTGCGTACGGCCGTCGCGATGCTCGCCACGCTACGGCGGCTGTACCCGGACGACTTCGGCTGGCGCACCTCGGACGGCGGCGTGGAGGGGACCGGCCACCGTCACTTCATCGATCTGCTGTGGGGGTCCGACCGGTTGCGGCGCGCCGTCGACGCGGGCGACGACCCGCTGCCGCTGTGCGATCCACCGGCGCCGCCCGGCCGGTGGGCCGGCGACGACGTGCTGCTCTACTCCTGAGACCTCCTGGCCCGCCGCCGCGACGCGTTGCCCGCTGTCATCACCAACGCCACGCCCAGCCCCGTCGCCGACGCCGTCGCTGCGGGCGTCGTTCGACGCCGTCCGTGATCCGCGTATGGAAGGACAACCCCATTGATGATGACAACCCCGTCGACGACCGATCGCACGACGACATCCCGGGTCGAGATTCGTGGCTTCGGCGCGGGCGACGGCCCGGGGTTGGTGGAGGCGTGGCGCCGGAGTGCGCCGGCCGACTCCATCACCCCGGACCGCTTCCGCTCCCTGGTGCTGCTCGACGCCAACTTCGATCCGGAGGGACTTCGGGTCGCCGTCGACGGCGACCGTGTCGTCGGCGCGGCCTACGCGGTGCGCCGGCTGACGCCGATGACCGGCACCAACCTGGAGCCGGAGCAGGGCTGGATCCCGTTCTTCTTCGTCGACCCGGCCACCCGGGGGCGCGGCCTTGGCCGTCGACTGCTGACCGACGCCCTCGACTGGCTGGAGAGCCACGGCCGCACACGGGTGGACTTCTCCTCGTACACCCCGGACTACGTCCTCCCCGGCCTGGACGCCGAGGCGTACCCGGAAGCGGCCGGGCTGCTTGAGTCCCTGGGCTTTCGCACGCTGTACGAGGCGGCGGCGATGGACCGCGGCCTGGTCGGCTATCGCATCCCGGAGGATGTCGCGTGCCGCCTGGACGAACTGACGGCGCAGGGCTACCGGTTCGCCACGCCGTGCGACGACGACCTGGTGGACCTGTTCGCACTCGCCGGGAACCACTTCGGCCCGGACTGGGCGTGCACGATCCGGCAGTGTCTGGCCGCGGGCACACCGCTCGACCGGATCGTCGTCGCCCGGGACCCTTCGGGCCGCCTGGTCGGCTGGGCGATGCACGGCACGTTCGATTCGGTGGACGAGCGGTTCGGGCCGTTCGGCGTGCTGGAGGAGATGCGCGGCACCGGAATCGGCAAGGTCCTGCTCCACCTGGTCCTGGAGCGGATGCGGGCGCGCCGCGCGCACTCCGCGTGGTTCCTGTGGACCGGCGAGCAGTCCCCGGCGGGCCACCTGTACCGCAAGAGCGGTTTCACCACGACCCGGGTGTTTCGCGTGATGCGCCGGGAGGCCGCCCGATGACGCCGTCACACCGCACCGGCGGCCTGAGCCGCCGTCACTTCGCGCTTGTGCTCCCCTCGGCGCTGCTCGTCTCCGGAGCTTCTGGATGCGCCGCGCCGCACCAGGGCACCGGGCGGCCCGGGGATCCGATCGTCCTCACCCTGCTCTCCCACTACGCGAGCGGTACGCTCAAGGAGGCCCTGCAGCGCCCGGTCGACGAGTGGAACGCCACTCATGACCGGGTCAAGGTGCGGACGAAGGCCGTCGAGTTCACGGACCTCCTGACCACGTTCATGGTCCGGCAGGCCGCGGGCCAGGGCGCCGACATCCTCCATCCGTACTGTCTGTGGAACGGCCAGCTCGTCCAGGCCGGCGTCCTGCGGCCCGCTCCGTCCGAGCACACCGAGGAGATCAGGCGCGGCTACGGCGGGGCCGCGGTCGGCGCCTCGTCGGTGGGGGGCAAGATCTACGGCTACCCCACCGAGGTGCAGACGTACGCCCTCTACTACAACAAACGGCTGCTGCGCGAGGCCGGTATCGCGCGCCCTCCGCGCACCTGGCGTGAGTTGGAGGACGCGGCCTACCGCACCGCCAGGCGGGACGGGTACGGCAACACGCTGGTCCAGGGGTTCGGGCTGTCGACCTACGACGACTCCACCACCGTCGGCCAGACGCTCGCCCTGCTCAACGCCGCCGGCGGAACGTTCGTCTCCGCGGACGGCAGGAGCACCGCCATCGACTCGCCGGCCGGCCGGGCCGTGTTCGATCTGGAGCACCGCCTCGTCGTCAAAGGTGCGAGCGCCCCCGGCGTCAACGTCTACAAGGCGTTCCAGTCCGGACAGGTGGCCATGGTGGTCAGCGCCGGCTGGTGGACCGGAAGCCTGAAGACCGAGATGGGCAAGGACTACCGCGATGTCGGCGTCGCGCCGCTGCCCGTCCCTGAGGCGGACGACAGACGCGCCACGCTCTCCACCGGCTTCATGCTGGGGGTCAACACGGCCAGTGAACACCCGCGCGAGGCCTGGGAGTTCCTGCGCTGGCTCAACACCGAGAAGGTGAGCGTCAAGAGCGCCAAGAAGGGTGCGACAGCGACCCGGATGAGCTCCCTGCAGGTGTCGGTCGGCTCCCTGACCGGCCGCGCCGAGGACATGCGGACACTCCTGAGCGAAGGCAGCGATCCGAACCTGCGCCCGTTCCTGGACGCGCTGGCGTACGCGGTGCCGGAGCCGAACGTAGTGGGCGCGCAGCAGGCCAAGTCGCTGCTGCGCAAGAACATCGAGGCGTTGTGGACCGGTCAGCAGTCGGTCGACGAGTCACTGCGCACCATCCGCCGTCAGGTCGATGAGGAGGTGTCGCGCTCATGGTGAACGCCTTGGCACCGGAGACGACCGAGCGGGTGCACAGCCCGCGGGACGCCGGGTCCACCGGGTCCGCCGTCGACGGCCGCCGCCGGACCCGGCTCCGACGCCGCCAGGCTGTCGTCGGCTATCTCTTCCTGGCCCCGACGTTGCTGTTCTTCGCGGTCTTCCTGATCCTGCCGCTCGGCTTCGCGCTGCTGCTGTCGATGTCTCGCTGGGCCGGGTTCGACCTAGGCGACATCGATCCGGTCGGCCTGGACAACTTCGCCGACCTCTTCGTGGACGGATCGACGTTCCTGGCGCCGATCCTCACCAATACGCTTCTGTTCGCCCTGGGCACCGTGGCCCTCGCGCTCGCCGGCTCCGTGCTCGTCGCCAACTGCATCGACAAGCTGCGGCTCCAAGGGCTGTGGCGCACCCTGTACTTCCTGCCGATCGTCACGACCGTCGTAGCCATCGGCAACGTATGGAAGTACATGTACGAGCCGGGCGGCCTCGTCAATGGCGTCCTCAACGCACTCGGGCTCGGCTCGGTGGCGTTCCTCCAGGACCCGGACACCGCGCTGCCCGCGGTCGTGGTCGTACAGGCATGGGCTTCGGTCGGCACAGCGATCCTCATCCTGACCGCCGGGCTGAAGTCCATTCCGGACTCGTACTACGAGGCCGCCGCGCTGGACGGTGCCGGGCCCGTCACCGTCTTCTGGAAGATCACACTGCCGCTGCTGCGGCCGTCCCTGCTGTTCGTGTGCATCACGCAGTTCATCACCGGCCTGCAGTCGTTCGCGCTGATCATCGTGATGACCAAGGGCGGACCGGGTGACGCGACCAATGTCGCCGCGTTGGAGATGTACCGCCAGGCCTTCTCGTACGGCGACTGGGGCACTGCGAGCGCCGCCGCCTTCGTGCTGTTCGCGGTGGTCCTCGTGGTCACCCTCGTGCAGTTGTGGATCTTCCGACTCAAGGGAGAGGACACATGATCCGCCGCCGCTTCCCGTGGTTCTCGTATCTGGTGGTCGTGACCGGCGCCGTGCTCACGGTGGTGCCGTTCCTCGACATGGTGATGACGTCGTTCAAGGGGCCCGGCGAGTCCGGCACGCTGCCGTACCGGTTCCTGCCCGAGGCGTTCGACCTGTCCAACTACCGGGCGGCGATCGACCAGCTCGATCTGCCGGTGCTCTTCCGCAACAGTGTCATCGCCACCGCCTTGATCACCGGATCGGTGCTGCTCACGTCGTCGCTCGCCGGCTACGCGCTCGCCAAACTCCGCTTCCCCGGCCGGAACTTCATCTTCCGCCTTGTGCTGTCGACGATGATGTTCCCCCCGTTCCTCTTCTTCATCCCGCACTTCCTGATCCTGGTGCACTGGCCGCTCGTGGGCGGCAACGACCTGTTCGGGCGTGGCGGCGCCGGCCTGACCGTCAGCATCACGGCGCTCGCCATGCCGTTCCTCGTCAACGGCTTCGGAATCTTCCTGATGCGTCAGTTCATGGTCTCGATCCCGGACGAGGTCCTCGAGGCCGCGCGCATCGACGGGGCAGGCGAGTTCGCCGTGTGGTGGCGGATCGTGGTGCCGCAGACCAAGCCGGTCATGGTGACGCTCGGGCTGCTGACGTTCGTCGACGCCTGGAACGAGTACATCTGGGCGCTGCTCGTCTCGACCGCCAACCCGGACGTGATGACCCTGCCCGTCGGCATCCAGCTCCTGCAGGACTACGTCGACCCGACCCGCACGATGCCCATCGTCATGGCCGGCCTCGTCCTGAGCATCCTGCCGGTCCTGATCCTCTTCCTGCTGCTCCAGAAGTACTACATCCGAGGCGTCATGCTCAGCGGCCTGAAGTGAAGAACGCAGCCGCCAGCAGGCCGCCTCAGACCGCCACACCTATCGTGGATGGGAGGAAGGGGCGACTGCACATCGTCGATGTGTACGCCCAGGGCTGCAACGTCAAGGAGCGCGTCATGTCGCGCAGCAGCAACGCCGCCGTCCTGGAGGCCTTCGGATCAGCGGTGAACACTGACCACCTCGGCGAGCTCGAGGAATACGTGGCGCCCGACTCTGTGGACCATGACCCGGCCCCAGGACAGGTTCCGGGACCGGAGGGTTATGAGGAGATGTTCGGCACGATGAGGCGGGCCTTCCCCGATCTGCACATCGAGGTCGAGCACGTCATGGCCACCGACGACGAAGTCGCGTTCGCCTACACCATCACGGGCACACATCTCGGTGAACTGATGGGGCACAGTCCGACGGGAAAGACGGTGAGTTACCGAGGCATGCAGATCAGCCGCTTCGCCGACGGGAAGATGGTCGAGCGCTGGGGTAGCAGCGATGAGCTCGGCATGCTCCGTCAGCTCGGTCTCGCCTGATCAAGTACCGGTCGACAGCTCCCGGGGTGGGGGCGCATCGCGGAGGGGGTCCCTTCCGAGGGGCCCTTGCCGTCGTGGCGGTGCGTTGGTCATAGGCGGCGCGTGCGGTGTGGACCTGCGCGGCGCAGTTGTGGGTCCAGGCGCGGAGGACCGGGCAGCCCGCGCCGTGGATCGCCGTCGACTTCGTCCGCATCGAGGGCGGCATCCTGGTGGAGCACTGGGACGTGATCGAGGCGGAAGCCTCGCGGAAGGAATCCCTGAGCGGCCTGCCGATGTACGGCGACGACTTCCCCGAGGAGTGGTTCGGTCCCGCTTCACCCTTCCAGTAGTGGGTAATCGGTGTATCCGGCGGCATCCGGGCCGTAGAAGAGGTCCTTCTTCGGTTCGGCGAGCGGGGCGTGGGAGGCGATCCGAGCCGGCAGATCCGGATTGGCGACGAACGGCTGCCCGTAGGCGACCAGATCCGCCAGGCCGTCGCTCAAAATCGCGTTCCCTCGGTGCTGGTCGAACCCGACGTTCGCCATGATGGTGCCTTGATAGACCTTCCGGAAGTGCCGGAACATGCCATCGCCGGCCAGTTCCTCCAACGGTCCTCCGGTGGGGTCGACCATCATCCCCATGAGCAGGAGATGGGACAGTCCATAGTCGTTGAGCCGTCCGAGCACGTACTCGCTGTCGGCCAGCGCCTCGTCCCCGGAGACGAATTCTCCTGTCTCGGACCAGGCGGGTCCGGCTTTCACACCGACACGCCGCAGGTCGACGAACTCACCGACGGCCTCGATGATCTCGAAGAGGAAGCGGGCGCGGTTCTCGATCGAGCCGCCGTAGTGGTCCGTGCGCAGATTGGTGCGGGGGTTCAGGAACTGACTGATCAGGTAGTTGAAGCCTGCCTGCAGCTGCACCCCGTCGAATCCCGCCGCCATGGCGTTGCGAGCCGCCACCGCATAGTCGGCGATCGTCTGCCGGAGGTCGTACGCCGAGATGGCCCGGGGCTCCACGGTGGGCTGGCGGCCAGCCGATGTCGGGGACAGTAGCCCCGGGTTGACGGCCGACGGCGCAAGAGGCGGGCGGCCGTCGAAGAAGTCGGGGTGAGAAGCGGACCCGGTGTGCCACAGCTGAGCGAAGATGACACCACCTGCGAGGTGGACCGCATCTGTCACCCGCTTCCAGTGGGCGACTTGCTCATCGGTGAACAGCCCCGGAACGTCATGCCATCCGACCGCGTCACGGCTGATCCACACGCCCTCGGAGATGATCAGGCCGGCTGATGCCCGCTGAGCGTAGTACTCGACGTGGAGATCAGTGGGCAGGAGATCGTGATTGCGTGCACGACTCCGCGTCAACGGGGCCATGACCACGCGGTTCGTCAGAGAGACGTCGCGCATCTGGTACGGCAGAAGCAAGGACTGTGTCGAGCTCATATGTGACTCCTGATGTGAGAACGGGGCCAGGAAGATCCCGGGAGGCGATGGGCGGCATCTCGTGCGGCACCGCACCGCCCCTTAAGGCACGGGATTGTGCTTTATCTCGACCGTAGCACTCATCCACACTAAAGCCAATATCTGTGCTCCAAGACGACCCCCGCCGTCGACGGGAACATACGCTTCGACGCCGTGGACTCCGAGGCCGAGTCTCGCGATCGACATCGAAGACGCATACTTCACCTGACAGGCAGGACTCGTCCGGGCGGTCCCGGCTCCGCCACAAGCCGGTCGGCTGAGTCGCAGAGCCTTCGGCATCAAAGAACTTCGGGCCCTTCCAAGAACTCCGGCCCTTCAAGGCTCCGTGAGGCGCGAGCCGAGCACCCGGCTCGCCGGCCGTTGGAGGAGATGTGACCAACCTGCTCTCAGCAGTTCTCAAGGCTCATGGCGGCACGGAGCGATGGAACCAGCTCGCAACCGTGACTGCCACCATCGTCAGTGACGGAGAGCTCTTCGCGGCCAAGGGCCTGTCCCAGGACCTCCAGCCACGCCGGATGACTGTCGACATGCACAAGGAACACGCTTCAGTGCGCCCCTTCGGGGCTCCCGAACAGCGCTCAAACTTCACACCCGACCGCATCGCGATCGAACGCGCCGACGGCACCGTCGTAGCCGAACGTTTCACTCCACGAGCGTCATTCCGTGGACACACCCTGGAAACGCCCTGGGATCCGCTGGACCGCGCCTACTTCAACGGCTACGCCCTATGGACGTACCTCACCACGCCGTTCTTCGCGACCATGAACGGCATGGGCGTAGAGGAGGCGGAACCGTGGAACGAGTCGTCGACTGAGCGATGGCGTCATCTGCGGGTCACCTTCCCGGACGACATCGCAAGCCACAGCACCGTGCAGGACTTCTACTTCGGGGACGACTATCTGCTCAGGCGCCACGACTACCACGTTGACATCGCCGGCGGCTTCGCGGCCGCGCAGTACGTCTACGACATCGATGAAGCAGACGGAATCAAGTTCCCGACCAAGCGTCGCGCGTACCTCCGCCGGTCCGACGGGCGTCCCGACCACGATCACCTCATGGTCAGTATCGACCTGCGCGACGTCCACTACTCCTGACAGCACCAGCCAAGCGGAGCCCTGGCTCCTCGCCGAGGAGCGCATCCGAGTGACGGCAAGCCCTGCTCACCGGAGGGCCGGCTGTCAGACCTGATCGGCTCCGGCCCGCTTGCGCGCACGATAGTTGCGCAGGTTGGCCGCGTTGCCGCAGACGTGGACGTCGTGCCAGACGCCGCTGTTGTTGCGGGAGCGGTCGTAGAAGGCAACCAGGCAGCGCGTGTTTCGGCACGACTTCAGGCGGCGCAGGGTGTCGGTGCACTGCGCCTGGTAGACCTCGATGAGGGCGAGTGACGCCACCTGCCGCCATCCCGTACCGCGGGGCTCGGCATGGATGGCTCCGTGCTCATCGAGCCGCAGTGCGGTGGGCAAGGTCATCAGTGAAGCCGCTGGGCCGGGTTCCGTCGCCGAGTCACCGAGCTGCGCGTGGAGGCTCTGACCCAGGTCATGACGGAAGTCGCGCAGGCCCTGCACGTCCTCGGCTGTCAGTTCGATGCCGGGTGCGGGCCGGTGGGACACGCCACTCCAGCTCTTCAATGCCTGGTCGAGCCAAGCACGGGCGCCCTCAACGGTCTGCAGAAGGTCGGGCTCCCGGGGCTTGCCGGCGGACAGCGTGTTGAGCAGGTCCTGCACGAAGGCCAGCCCGCCCGTGGCGGGCTCCAGGCCGTATCGGGCTGTCGCAGTCCAGGACATTCGCGGATCTCTTTCGGTGACGGCAGCTACAGCAACATGTCCATAGCCTATTTACTTATTACGTCTGAAAGTGTAACTCTCCGAATGACGAGTGTCGGCTTCCCGAAGTCCCGCGCAGGGCCCGATGGGTTCGCCCATGCAGGCTGTGCCGCTCAGCCCTTGGCGGACCTCGCCGAGCCCCACAGTGCGCCCTGGTTGACTCGGCCAGGATGCAGTTCCAACATGCCGCGATAAAGGTCGAGAGTGGTCGTGGTGCGCTCTGCGACCGCCTCGAAGTCGTGGATGTAGCGCCGGGTCTCGGCGATTGCCCTCGGGTCGTCCGGACGATCGGGGTTCTTGTGTCCCGCGACCACCGCTTCCGGCTCCAATGCGGCGATGGTGTCGAGCGCGTCCAACCAGGCTCGGCGGCCCTCGGCGGGCGATTCCGCGAGGTAGAGGTGAACATCGTTGTAGACGGCGTCTCCGGCCACGACCAGGCCGATCGACGGCACGTGCAGACAGGTGGTGTCATCGGTGTCCGTGTGCCCGAGTCCCACGACGACGAGATCGTGGCCCTCCAGCTCCAGCCGATCGCCGGCCAGCGGCTCCGCGGCCACGAGCCTGTCCGGGATCTGGCCGGGGAAGCGCTTGTCCCAGAACGACGCGACGAACTCCGGCGCCATCTGCTTCTTCATCTGCTCCACCACCGCCGGCGTCGCCACCGCACGCGCTCCCGGGAAGCGTTCAAGAAGGGTGCCCAGCCCGAACCAGTGGTCACCGTGCCCGTGGGTCACGAAGACCGTGGTGAGGTTCATGCCGCTCGCCGCAACCCACTCGGCCAGCCGGTCGGCCTGCTCGGCGGTCATCAGCGCGTCAACCAGCACCGCGTCGCGCTCGCCCTTGATCAGTGTGGCCGTGATGGGCGACCACATGCGCCGGGGTGTGTCGGGCGGCAGGTCCGCGATCTCGGTGGGGATCGACGGCGCCACGTGGACACTCCAGCTCAGTTGCGCTCCGGGCATGATCGCTTCCTTGGGACTCAGAGGCAGCCACGAGAGAGCTGTAACCGATCAGCCATGTCGATACCCGTACATACTGCCTGGCTTGTCGTACTTCTTCAGCCGAAACTAACTCGACTAAACGACAGATGCAATGCGTGTATGATTATGTCGAATGGTCGTCATCGTGTGGGGCATTGAGTTTCGCTGCGCAAGCAGTCCGCCGCGGCAGGTACGTGGCCAGACGACCGCGCGGGCCGCACGTTGCCCCTCAGAGAGGAGTCATCATGACCGCATCCGCGCCCAGCTCTCTGGAGTACGAGACCTTCGTTTCGGACGGCACACCCCGGGCCGGCGAGGAACGTCTGCCGAACGGCGACCGGCTCGTTTCCTCACCCCTGACCTCGACGCTGATCTTCGGGGAAGAGGACGCCGTCCTGGTCGATCCGCCTTTCACCCGTGAACAGACCGAACAGGTCGGTGACTGGGTCGAGCGGTCCGGCAGGCGCCTGACCCACATCTACTCCACCCACGGGCACGGCGATCACTGGTTCGGTACCGCGGAACTCGTGAAGCGATTCCCCGGCGTCACTGCCTACGCGACCCGCGGCACCATCGAGGTCATGCACCAGCAGGCCACCGACGGGCGCGAACAGATGTGGGACAAGCGCTTCCCCGGCCTGATCCCCGACAGCCCGGTTCTGGCCCAGCCCATTCCCGCCGACGGCTTCCAGCTGGAGCGCAACCTCATCCAAGCCGTCGAGGTCGGACACACGGACACCGACGAGACGTCCGTCCTGCACGTGCCGTCCATCGGCCTCATAGTGGCCGGCGATGTCGCCTACAACGGGGTGCACCAGTACATCCTCGAAGGCGGCAATGGCGGCCTGCAGGAATGGCTTGCGGCCATCGATCGCGTCGCCACGCTCGAGCCGCGCACGGTTGTGGCCGGCCACAAGAACAAAGATCTACCGGACGATCCCGCCATTCTCGACAGAACCCGGCAGTACCTGCTGGACGCCATTCGGCTGCTCGACGAAAACCCGACGGCCCGCGAGTTCTTCGACCGGATGACAGGGCTCTACCCGGATCGGCTCAACCCCGGTCCGGTGTGGTACGGAGCGGTCGGGCTACTGGGAAAGTGACTAGGAAGAGCCGTCGTGGCGCCAGCGCAGCGGCTGACACGAACGGTGCCGGCAGGACATCGCCGGTCACCTGAGTAACTTCACGCTACGCAATCCGGGTGGCCCACCAGGCCAGGAAGTCGAAGGTCGAGAACACGTCACCGCAGCTTCGTGGCCGCGCCAGGCCACGCGGCGGGCTGCGAACCTCGAGACATGGAAGGCGGCGTTCGAATTTTCCCCGCCCCGCTCTGCAGGAGCCCGATTGCCTTTTCCCGGAGGAATTTCAGATGACCACGCGTACCGACGTCATCGACCACGCCGCCCGGCGGCTTGTCGTGGGGCTCGCCACTCCCTACGACGCGGCCCGCGAGCACTACGAAACCCTCGTCCCGGAGGCCGATCTCGGCCGCTTCTCCGACATGACCTCCTGGCAGGCCACGCTCGAACTGGCCGAGATCAACGCTCCGCACGGCTTCATGCGCTATTACCGCAGCGACATCACCGCTGTGATGAACGGATCGGCGTCCTGTTGGAAGGCCACCCAGTACCTCATGGGCAACCACACCATCGCCGAACGCATGTACAGCCACGACCCATCGGTCATGCTCCACGCCCCCCTGCGGACCCTCCTGTACAGCGACCTCGACGTCAACACGAAACTGGCCATCGACCAGCCGAGCCTGCTGTTCGCCAGCTACGGAGACCCGAGCATCACCGACGTCGGCCGTGAACTCGACGCCCTCCTCGCCCGGCTGGTCACCCTGCTCGGCGGCGAGGTGCCCCCACAACTGACCCTGTGACTGTTCCGGACGGTCCTGCTCAAAGGGCTGACTGAGGCCGTCCTCGGTACGGCCGGAGCGGTGTCCGACGCGCGTCAGGGTTGGCCACCGTGGGTGTGGACAGTTGATCCTCGGTGCCGCAGGCGCATCCGGTGCCCATGCTCTCGAAGACGAAGAGGCCGTACAAACGGCAGTGCAGCGGTGGCAGGAGAACCGTTCCGTAGATGGTCAGAAATGATGCCGGCGCGCGCTCGGGTTCACGGTCGCGCGCCGGCCTCAGTCAACGCCTGCTCAAGCAGGGACAACTTCGCCGGCCAGGGGGACGGAGAAGCGATTCCGTATTCCCCGGCCTCATTCCCCGGCCTCGTCCCGGGCCATGAGAACGCGATTGAGAACCGTCTTTCGGGTGGCGTCAGTTGGCGACGTTCTCAACCCAGCGTGAGCCATCGGATGCCCAGGCGGCTGACGTCCGATGCTTCCTCCCTGGTGATCGGCTCGCGCCCCGTCGCCTTGCGCAGAAAGCGAAGCTGACCCCAGCCCAGCTTCTCCAGTGCCGCTGCCCAGCGATCAGCCGCGTTGATGCCCGGAGCGAAACGGTCGTCGGGCCGGTAGTACTCCGCTGCCGAGACCTCGGCACAGGTCGGCGCCGGCGCGGCCTGCATGCCCGGCAGCCAGGCAATCACCACCCGAACATGAGCCAGCAAGTCGCTCACCTTCCACGGTGCACACCGAGTCGGCAGACCCCACTCGGCCGCCGAAACCTCAGTCATCGCCTGGGCGAGCTGCCCCGCCTCAAGCCGAAACGCTTCAACTACCAGCCAGCGCAGGTCGGATGAACTTCACTGGCCAGAGTGGATACGTCGGATTCCGGCCGTAGCTGCGCGCGCCCGGCCCGCACCAGGAAGGTCACCCGGCCCGCGCGAGACGGGCCCCGAAGCATCCGCCCTTCGCGCCTGCACCCACCACCAGGGTCCTCATCAGCCAACCCCGCTCTGGGCGTCGCCACAGCGGGCGCTGCCGCGCTATCGCCAGAGGCAACTGCGACACAGCTATGTTCGTACGCTCTCCCATTGCGGCAACCAGGTACCGTAATGTCCGACTTGCGCGACATAGTCAAAAGGCATACGCTTGTTTCCAACGGGAGCTCGAGGTGCAGCGCCCCCTCTCTCCGGCGCCACCCATGAGCCGCTCTCCCGGCAGTGGTCGTACGGCGTGCAGCGCTGTCCCCCTGCCGCGCTCCCACCGATGGAGGTCTGACGATGATCATTGACGCTGCGGAACTCGACGCCACCCACGCGTACAAACTGCTGATCGGAAGCATCATTCCGCGCGCCGTGGCCTGGGTCAGCACGGTGTCGACCGAGGGCGTGGCCAATCTCGCGCCCATCTCCTTCTTCACCGCCGTCGGCAGGAAGCCGCCCATGGTCTCGATCACCCTGCAGCCACAGGCGGACGGCGTCACACTGAAGGACACCTTCATCAACATCCGTGACACCGGCGAGTTCGTCACCAACCTGGTGACGCTCCCGCAGGCGGACGCCATGCACGGTTCGGCGTACGGGTTCGAGCCGCACGTGGACGAGTTCGAGGCGCTCGACCTGGGCAAGGAGCCGTCCGAGGTCGTGCGTGCACCCCGGGTCAAGGACGCGCCGATCTCCTTCGAGTGCGTCGTCGACCGGATCATCCCCGTCGGGGACGACATGGTCGACCACGTGGTGTGGGGCCGGGTGGTGCGCTTCCACGTCCGGGACGACCTCTACCTGGAGCGGGGCCGGATCGACACCGCCGCCCTCCCGGCCGTGGGACGCCTGGCCGCCGAGTACACGCTGGTCGAGAACGTCTTCACCACCCCCCTGGACAAGGAACTGCTCGAAGCCCGTCACGACCAGCGGATGCAGCGCCTGGACGGACGGCCCGCCGGCTGGTCCCCGATCAACACTGCGGAATGGTCGCCCTCGGGCGAGGTCAGGGTCGCTCCCGGAAAGTGAGCGCGGCAATGAGGACAGAGCGGGTCGGAACGAGCGATGTGCGGTTCCGGCGGCAGGGCGAGGGAGACTTCGCTGTGGTGTTCGTCCACGGCTTCCTGGACGACCAGTACGTCTGGGACGACCTGATCGGCGAACTCACCACCCCCGGCATCGAATGCGTCACCCTCGACCTGGCCGGGAGCGGGGACCGCACGCAGGCGAGCGGGCCGTTCACCTACGACCGGTTCGCCGCCGAGGTGGGCGCCGTGGCCGACGCCCTCGGCAAGCCCTTCGTGATCGTCGGGCAGAGCCTGGGATCGGGGGTGGCCGAGCTGGTGGCCGCACAGCGCCCCGACCGGGCTCTCGGTCTGGTCCTGGTGACCCCGGTCCCGCTGGCCGGCACCCGGCAGCCCGACGAGGTGATGGACACCTTCCGTTCCCTGGGCGGTGACGGCGACGCGCAGCGCGCGGTCAGGACGCAGCTGTCGGCCGCGCTGGCGGAGGCGGACCTCGACCGGCTGGTGGTGAGCGGCACGCGGATGCGTCCCGAGACCGTGCGGGAAGCCGCCGACTGCTGGAACAACGGGCACCCGGCGGGCGAGCAGCCCAGCCAGTACTCGGGGCCCGTGCTCATCGTGCGCGGCGAGGCCGACGGCTTCGTCACCGACGAGTCGGTCGCCCGGGGAGTCGCGCCGCGGTTCGCCGCGTCCGAGACCGTGGCGGTCGGCCAGGCCGGGCACTGGGCCCACCTGGAGCAGCCGACCCGCGTCGCGGACCACCTCGATCGCTTCCTGGCCCGCGCGCTGCCCGCTGGGCAGGCGTCTGGCTGGACCAACGCCTTCGAGGAGAAGTCGGCCGACGTGTTCGGCGACGCGTTCGCCGCCGACGTGACGCTGGAGGCGAGCGCCCTCACCCGCACGGTCGAGGGCCGCGACCAGGTCAAGAAAGTGATGGCGGCGGCGAGCACGATCTACGACTCGCTCGTCTTCACCCAGGAGACCGTCAACGGGGAGCGCAGCTACCTGGAGTGGCAGGCCACCGCGTTCGGCGGCACGCAGATCGACGGCGTGACGATCCTGACGAAGAACGCGGACGGGCAGATCGTCCGGGCCGCCATCCACCACCGGCCGCTCGGTGCCGTCCACCGGTTCTCCGCCGAACTGGGCCGCAGGCTGAACGGCGTGCTCGACGCCGAGTACTTCCACCGGGGCTGAGCCCCCGTTTCCACCATTCCGGCCAGGGCCCGGCCCTGGTCCACCGAGGAGGTTGTTCAATGGTCCAGCGCGAGGATGTCGCATTCGACGCCGACGGCGGGGTCACGCTACGCGGCTGGCTCTTCCTGCCGGACGGTCCCGGCCCCCACCCGGCGATCACCATGGCCCACGGCTACGCCGGGGTCAGGGACCACGGCCTGGAGCCCTTCGCGCGGGCCTTCGCCGAGGCGGGCTTCGTCGTCCTGCTGCACGACCACCGCAACTTCGGCGCCAGCGACGGCCTTCCCCGGCAGGACATCGACCCCTGGCGGCAGATCGCCGACTGGCGCCGCGCCATCTCCTACCTGGAGAGCCGGCCCGAGGTCGACGCCGGCCGGATCGGCCTGTGGGGTACCAGCTACGCCGGCGGCCACGCGATCGTGCTGGGCGCCACCGACCGCCGGCTGCGCGCCGTGGTCTCCCAGGTGCCCACCATCAGCGGCTTCGAGCAGGGGCGGCGCCGCATCGCGCCGGAAGCGGTCACGAAGCTGGAGGCGGCCTTCGACGAGGACGAGCGCGCCCAGGCCCGCGGCGAGGCTCCCCGGACCCAGGCCGTCGTCGGCGACGACCCGGCCGTGCCCGCCTCCTACCGCACGCAGGAAGCCATCGACTTCTACCTCCAGCCCGTACCGGAGGGTGTGTGGAGCAACGAGGTCACGGTCCGCTCCAACCGGCTGGCCCGCATGTACGAGCCCGGGACCTGGGTCACCCGGGTCTCCCCCACGCCGCTGCTCATGGTGATCGCCGCGAACGACACCGTGACCCTCACCGACACGGGGCTCGCGGCCTTCGAGCAGGCCCTGGAGCCCAAGCGACTGCAGTTGATCCCCGGCGGCCACTTCGACCCGTACACCACCGAGTTCGACCAGGCGAGCACCGGCGCCCTCGACTGGTTCCGCCGGCACCTCTCCTGACGAGCGCCCCCGACAGAGTGCAAGGACGAACCATGCCCCATCTGACCTACTCCATCGACGACGGCCTCGCCACGCTGGTCCTGACCAACCCGCCGCAGAACCGCATCGACCCGCAGATGGCCACCGACCTCGCCGAAGCGCTGGAGGCGATCGGCCACAGCGACGCCCGCGCGGTCCTGGTGCGCGCCGAGGGCCCGGACTTCAGCTTCGGCGGCGACATCGTCGAATGGCCGGATACGGACATACGCGAACTGCGGACGCTCTTCGAGCGCTACATGCAGGTCTTCAACCAGCTCGAGCGGCTCCCGCTGCCGGTGATCGCCGCCGTCCACGGGCTGTGCTTCGGCGGCGGTCTGGAACTCGCGCTCCGCGCCGACGTGATCTTCGCCGGCGAGACGGCCCGCTTCGGCCACCCCGAACAGACCCTGGGCATCGTCACCCTGCTCGGCGGGATCTACCGGGTCGCCGAGCGTGCGGGCCGGGCACGCGCCGCGGAGTGGGCGCTCACCTCAGAGCAGGTGCCCGCCAGGGTCATGGCCGACGCGGGTGTCGTCAACCGGGTCGTCGCCGACGACACCCTGCTGGCCGAGGCCACCGCCTTCGCTCGCAAGACGGCCAAGGGACCCACACGCGCCTACGCCGCACACAAGGCCCTGCTGCGCGCCTGGGCCGTCGGAGGCGTCTCCGCCGCGGACGAGGCGATGTTCGACATCGCCATGCCGCTGTTCGAAACCGACGACGTCAACAAGGGCCTCGCCTCCGCCGTCAAGGCCTTCAAGGCAAAGCAGCCCCGGCCCGCCGTCGACTTCCAGGGCCGCTGACCGGCCCCGGCCCACCCTCACCACCACAGAAGATCGCAGGCCCCCTCCCCCAGGCACCGCGCCGCCTGCCGCCGACAGCCCCGGCACCGAGGCCCGGCAGGGCGACCGCGCCACGGCATGGGCCGGACCGGCCGCAAGGCCCCCGGCAGCACGTCAGCACGGCACCGGTACGACAGTGCACGGCGCCGACACGCCGCCCTGAGCGCCTGCCCGTCCCGGCCAGCCGGCCGCGAGCCACCACCAGTCATGGAGAAACCCGGAGTGCATCCCCAGCCCCACCCCCCGCATCACAGGCGCCGCCAGCCCATCCGTATCTGGCTGCAGCCGTTCGTGATCGGCCTGGTCATCGTCTCGGCGTTCGTCAGCTGCTACGTCGGACTCATGCGCGACCCCCAGCCCCACCGGATCCCGGTGGCGGTCACGGGACCGCAGCTGGCGAACAAGGTCCAGCAGGCTCTGGGCGACTCGATCGACGTCCGGCGCGCCGACTCCACCACCGAGGCACTCGATGCGCTGCGCCACCGCGACATCGTGGCCGTGCTCGGCACCAGCCCCCACGGCAAGGACCTGAAACTCGACGTCGCAAGCGCGAACGGCCTCTCCACGACCACCGCGGTCACCAAACTCGTCACCGCCTACGCACACGGTGCCGACCAGCACCTCAGCGTCTCCGACATCGTGCCGCTCGACCGGTATGACGCCCGCGGCCTGGCCGGGTTCTATGTGTCCTTCGGGGTGACCCTCTCCGGCTTCGCCCTCGCCCAGAACGTCGTGGGACTCAGCAGCCTGCTCCACCTGCGGCACCGTTTCACCCTGATGGCCGTGTTCGCCGCAGCGTCGGGCCTTGTCGCGGCCGCCATCGCCGGCCCCGTCCTCGGCGCCATCCCCGCACCGTATCTCCCCCTCGCCTTCGTCCTCGCCCTGCTGGCCGCCGCCGCAGCTTTCACCACGAAAATGCTGGCCACCTACGTCGGCCCCCTCGGTATCCCCCTCGCCACCCTGCTGCTGCTGACCGTCGGCAACTCCACCAGCGGCGCGACCATCGGCACCGACCTGATGCCCAGCGGAGCCCGGACCGTGTCGGCACTGCTGCCCCCCGGCGCCGCCGTCCGCGCCATCGCCGACCTCAGCTATTTCCAGAGCTCCCACCTCCTCGCCCCGCTCGCGACACTCATCCTGTGGGCCGCGGGTTCCGCAGTCCTGCTGGCCTTCCGCACCACCAAACAACGCCCGGCGGCCCCCGCATCGCCCCAGCCCCAGACCGCTCCGACCCCGCACCGGTCCGGAGAAGACCGCCCCACACCACACCGGGCCACCACCGACCACACCCCCACAACCCACTGGGCCGACACCGACGAAAGACACTCCGCACCAGGCATCAGCACCACACGGCACCCGGCGTTCACCGTGCCGCCGAAAGAGCCCGACACGATGCTGAAAGCTTCGTCCGATTGCGTCTGACCGATGTGACGACAACGAGGAGTACGCCACGGCACCACCAGCACGCCCACCCGCCCCGGTCAGGTGCGGACATCTGCCGAGGAGCCGATCTCGGTGCACGCGTCGACGTTGCGCACAAGTCGCTGACGCTGCGCCGTGGAGCACGCACCGTTCTCGTTCGCCCTTGGTAACTGCCACGACCCGGACGGAACTACGGATGACGTCAGCGCGGCTGACTGCCGCTCACGCTCCGGCCGCGATGGTCCGTAGCGTGCGAACCTGGAATGCGTCGAAACGTCTGACCCCTGTGCCGTCACAACACACTCTTGCTACCGGATCGGTCTTCTCCGGACGCCCGTTCGCCTCCTTCCCCCGCGGGCGGCTGGACACGGCCGCGTGGCAAAAAATGGGAGGATTCCGCATGAGAATCGCGATTCTGGACGACTATCAAGGCGTTGCGCTGCGCCTGGCCGACTGGGATTCGCTCCACGCCGAGGTGCGCGTCTTCACTGAAGCCTTCGAAAACGAGGAGGCGGTTGTGACGGCGCTCGCCGAGTATGAGGTAGTCGTAGCCATGCGAGAGCGGACCCCCTTTCCGCCCTCAACCCTGAATAGGTTGCCAAGTCTGAAGTTGCTCGTCACCACCGGGCCGGTCAACGCGGCAATCGATCTGGATGCCGCACACCGTTTGGGTATCACCGTGTGCGGTACGGGGTATTTCTCGTACCCGACGGTTGAGCTCACCTGGGGGCTCATTCTTTCCGCGGCACGCTTGATCCCACAACAGGTGGACTCCGTTCGTCGAGGTGGATGGCAAGAGGGGCTGGGGTCGAGCCTCAGGGGAGCCACTCTGGGAGTTCTGGGCCTCGGACGATTGGGGACTGCGGTAGCGGAGATTGGGCGCGCTTTCGGCATGCGGACCATTGCCTGGAGCAAGAACCTGACACCCGCGGACGCGCAGGCGAAAGGAACGACATACGTATCGCGAGACGAATTGTTCACACGCTCCGATGTATTGAGTATTCACGTAGTACTCAGTGAGCGCACTCGAGGCCTCGTCGGTGAGCGCGAACTGGGCCTCATGAAGTCGACGGCGATCTTGGTGAACACCTCGCGCGGGCCCGTGGTGGACGAGGCGGCGCTGCTCAGGGCGTTGGTCGAGAAGAGGATCGGGTCAGCGGCGCTGGATGTCTTCGATCGCGAACCCCTTCCGGCCGATCATCCTCTGCGTTCACTGAGCAATGCTGTGGTGACACCTCATATCGGCTACGTAAGTCGGGATCTGTACGAGGTCTTCTATCGGGACGCGGTCGAGGACATCGCCGCATGGAATGCCGGGACGCCTGTTCGCACGCTGTCTTGACGGTGCGCATGGCCGCAGCTGGAGTGTTGCAGCACTACCGGCGGGCCCGGTTGGTACCGACGACGTCCTGGGCCGGCCACCCCGCAAGTCATGGCAGTTTTCATTTCCTCCGTTGGGCTGGCCTGCGCCCCACCTTGCAAGCGACGTGATCCGCAGACGGATGGCGTGCATCGGCTCATGAGGACGCACCACGCAAGCCAGCCGGCATAGGTGGCCGCCCCCGCGTACTGCTCGCCTGGCCAGTCCGGTTACTCGTGGTCACCAAGGCGCCGGAACCACGTGCCCCACATGATGCGGTGCCGTTTCTGATGCGAAACCCTGGGTTGAGTCCCCGGTTGCTCGTCAGACGGCGAGCGGCGCCGGTGTTCGGGCTGTGTCGGTCGCGCGGCTGCTTCCTGGGAAGGGGCGCCATGGGCTTGCAGAGTTCGGAGTCAAGCTGCAGACCGCCTCTCCCTCTACTGGCTGGAGGTCTCCAGATACGGGGCCCGCGGTTCCTTCGGCACGGCGGAAACTTACGAAAGCGAGGTGTCCGGCCATGGAGGTCAAAGGATCGGTCGCGCTGGTGACCGGCGCGAACAGGGGGATCGGACTGGCGTTCACCCGTGCTCTGCTCGCCGAGGGCGCAGCCAAGGTGTATGCGGGCGTCCGCGACCCCGAGAGCGTCCGGGAGCCGGGGGTCGAGGCACTGCGTCTCGATGTCACCGACGAGGACCAGATCGCGGCTGCGGCGGTGGCGGCGTCCGACGCGACCATCGTGATCAACAACGCCGGCATCCAGGCCGGGCCTAGCCTGCTGGAGGGATCTCTGGAGGGCGCGCGGCGCGAGCTGGAGGTGAACTACCTGGGCACCTGGGCGGTCTCGCGGGCCTTCGCTCCGGTGCTCGCGGCCAACGGCGGCGGAGCTCTGGTGAACATGCTGTCGGTGGCGTCGTGGCGGGTGAACAAGCGGTGGCCCAGCTATGCGGCGTCGAAGGCTGCCGAGTGGTCGCTGACCAATGCATTGCGCGTTGGTCTGCGACAGCAGGGGACGCTGGTCGTCGGGGTGCATGTGGGCTTTGTGGACACCGACGCCACCGTGGGTCTCGACGTGCCGAAGGTGCCGGCTGCGGAGGTGGCGTCGCAGACCATGGACGCGATCAGCCGCGATGTGCCCGAGGTGTTGGTCGACGAGGTCTCCCGCCGGGTGCGCGCGGCGTTGTCCGGCCCAGTGGAGCTCCTGGATCCAGAGCCGTGAACAGCGACGGCGGGATTGCCCAAGGCCATCCGACGCCAATGGAGAGGTGGAATGGACACTGACTTCGATGTCGTCGTCCTGGGTGCGGGCCCCGGCGGATATGTGGCTGCCATCCGCGCCGCGCAGCTGGGGCTTCGTACGGCCATCGTGGAGGGCCGCTTCTGGGGCGGGGTGTGCCTGAACATCGGCTGCATTCCCGCCAAGGCGCTGCTGCGCAACGCCGAGGTCGCACAGTTGATCCTGCACGACGCGGAGAAGTTCGGCGTAAGGATCAACGGGGACGTGAGCCTGGACTATCACAGCGCCTACGAGCGGAGCCGGGTGGTGGCCGACGGCCGCGCCAAGGGCGTCGGCTATCTCATGCGCAAGAACAAGATCGCCCAGTTCGAGGGCAAAGGCACCTTCATCGACCCGCACACGATGCAAGTGCGCCTGCGCGACGGCGAGGCGACGCTCTCCTTCGGCTCCTGCGTCATCGCCACCGGCGCGACCGTGAAGCTGCTTCCCGGCACGACATTGGGCAAGCGCGTCGTGACGTTCGAAGAGCAGATCCTCTCCGACAGCCTTCCATCGAGCCTGATCATCGCCGGAGCAGGCGCCATCGGCGTCGAGTTCGCTTACCTGCTGCGGTCCTACGGTGTCGAGGTGACGCTGGTCGAATACCTCAGTCGGATCGCACCGCTGGAGGACGAGGAGGTGTCGGCTGAGCTCACCAAGCGGTTCAAGCGACAGGGAATCCGCGTCTTGACCTCCGCCCGCGTTGAGTCCATCGAAGAGGCCGCGGAGCGTGTCCGTGTAGTGGTCCGGCAGGGCGACGAACAACAGGTCCTGGAGGCCGAGAGGGTCCTGCAAGCCACGGGATTCCAGCCGCGTACGGCCGGTTATGGGCTGGCCTCCGCGGGGGTACGGCTGACCGACCGCGGTGCGATCGACGTGGACGGCCATTGCCGCACCAGCCGACCGCACATCTACGCCATCGGCGATGTCACCGCGAAGTTGATGCTCGCCCACGCCGCCGAGGCGATGGGTGTCATCGCCGCGGAGAGCATCGCCGGTGTGGAGACGATGGAGCTCGACTACCGGATGGTTCCCCGCGCGACCTTCTGTCAGCCCCAGATCGCCAGCTTCGGTTGGACGGAGAGCGAGGCCCGTGACGAGGGATTCGACGTCCGGGTGGCGAAGTTCCCGTTCACGGCCAACGCCAAGGCACACGGGTTCGGCGACACGGTCGGTTTCGTGAAACTGGTGAGTGACGCGCGCTACGGGGAACTGCTCGGCGCCCATCTGATCGGCCCGGACGTGACCGAGCTGCTCCCGGAGCTGACCCTCGCTCAGAAATGGGACCTCACGGTGACCGAGCTCATCAGGAACGTCCACGCACATCCGACTCTGAGTGAGGCGGTCCAGGACGCCCTCCACGGCCTCGCCGGCCACATGATCAACCTGTGAACTTACGGTACTTGCCTGGTCTCAGCTGGAGACCGCCGGCGCTTCGCCACGCGGCTCAGCCCGGCGAGCAGTGAAGGGCGATCCTCACCCGCTTCCCGGGACGACTTCGCATCCGCCTTCACCGACGACGTCGAACTCACGCTGTTGACCACCGGCAGTGCCTTCGTGGGGCTGAAGGCGGTTCAGGTGGCTGTGAGCCTCGTGGACGGCGGCGCGCCCGGCTTCCAGTGCGGTTTCGAGGAGGTCGCCCTGGCGAGCCAGGCGGCCGACCGGCGGTGTGCCCGGGGCGGGGCGGATCGAGACGATCGTCGGGTGGCGGGCCAGGGAGGCGTCGTCTTCGGCCAGGCGTGCCTCGCGGTCGAGGAACACCCTGCGCAAGGCCGCGGGCTCACGGCGCAGCAAAGTCCTGGCGATGACCGGGGCGGAGCGCGAGGGGCGCGCCGCGTCGATCGCACGCCGGGATCGCAGCACCATGACATGGGTCGCGCCCTGGGCCAGTGCGGTTCGGTAGGGCACGGATTCGGAGATGCCCGCGTCGTAGAACCGGCGCCCGCGCAGCATCACGGGGTCGCCCGCCAGGAGCGGCAGGGCGGCGCTGGCCCGCAATGCGAGGCGCAACTCCGCGGCGTCGCCGATGAAGGGCCGCAGGTCGGTGGACTGCCCGGTGGCGGCGTCGGTGGCCAGCGGGTGGTACTCGATATCGCCGGCCAGGATCGAGGCGAAGTCCATCGGCGCGAAGTCCTGGTCGCCGTAGCGGTAGAGCACCTCGTAGAAGGCGTGGAGGTCTACGAGTGGCCGCCCGCGCAGAGGGTTCGAGTGCCGGATCGCCGTTCTGGCGTAGCGGGGATGCGCCCAGAAGCGCAGCGACTGCGGGCTGCTGCTCAGCAGCCACGCTCCGGACGCGGCGCCGGCGGAGGCGCCGTAGACGGCGTCGAAGCCATTGGTCAGCCCGAGTTCGTGCAGCGCCAGGGCCATCCCGCCGGCGATGATGCCGCGCATCCCGCCGCCCTCGATGGCCAGTGCGACGCGGTACCCGTCGGCGCGTGCCCCGGGCCGGCTGTCGGCCTGTGCGCGCTCGGTGAGCACGCGCCAGACCGGGTGCGGCCCCTCGGGCTCTGTCTCCACAGCAGGTGTGGCAGTCGTCGTCATCGTGGTCACGGCTCCAGGGGACGGCTCGGGGTCGGGATCTGCGCACAGGATCGGGAACGGCGCGGCGTGCGCGCCGCCACGGTGTTGCGCGGCTGCTACTGGCCGATCTTGGGGGTGATGACGGCCGTGGCCAAGTGCCACAGCGTGCGGCGGTTCTCCCAGCCGGGGTAGAGATGGACCATCCGAGCGACGATGTCGGCGGTGGTGGTTTCCTCGGCGAACGTCTGTGTGCTGGTTGCGGAGTTCATGGCTTGCGTCCTTCTCCGCAGTGGCTTTCGAGGCCCGACTTGGGCTCAGAGTGATCAGTGCGCAAGCTGCGGGTAGAGCGCACCGAGGTCGCCGGACAAGCCGGCCTTGACCTGGCGGGTCACCTCGTCGGCCAGCACCTCATAAGCGTCGGCTTCGACGCCGTCCAGGGCCAGCGCGGCGACGCTTGCGGGGGACGACTTGGGGGCATCGACGCGTGCGGCCAGGTCGGTGTCGACGTAGCCGACGTGCAGTCCGGTGACGTTGATGCCGCGGGGCTTGAGGTCCAGGCGCAGGGAGTTGGTCTGGGACCAGAACGCGGCCTTGGACGCGCTGTAGGAGCCGCCGAGGGCGATCCAGGACACAACCGAGTGCACATTGAGCAGGTGGCCGCCGCCGTTGGCCTCGATGATCGGGACAAAGGCCCTGGTGGTGAGCAGCGGTCCGTAGAAGTTGGTCTCGAACTCGCGGCGTACGTCCTCGATCGGCGACGTCAAGTAGGAGGCGGCGACGGCCGCACCCGCGTTGTTGATCAGGATCGTGACGTCCGGCGCGGCCGCCGCGGCGGCGGCCACCGAGGCCGGGTCGGTGACCTCGAGGGCCAGCGCGACGGCATCGGGGTGGGTGACGGTCCTGGGGTCGCGGGCGGTGGCGTACACCTTCTTGGCGCCCCGCGTGTACAAGTCTTCGACCAGGGCCTTGCCGATGCCCCTGCTGCCCCCGGTGACCAGGACGGTCGAGCCCGCGATTGCGGTCATGCGCCTTCTCCCCAAACAATGGAAACCGATCGGTTCCAGATCACCGTAAACTGATCGGTTTCCACGGGCAAGTCGACGACGTTCCCTGGCCGGCATGTACGTGAGGTCCCCCACTGACGCCCCACGACCCACGCCCCACGACCCACAAGGCATGCGTTTGACCCGGCACTTGTGACGCGGTGCCGGCCCATCCGTCCTTGATGGCCGACGTCGCACTGAGGCGGCCGCGCTGTCGAAGGCGTTAGGCGCGGCCTTCCCGCGGGCTGATCCAGCCGCTGGTCAGCGGGCCTGGCACTTGCCACTGGGATTCAGGGCATGACCGCCTGTAGCTGCGCTTCAACCCGGCCTGCTCGTTGGGGAACGGCCCGCGTGCCTTGTCGACGGAGGTCAGACCTCCCGGCGGATGCGCGCGTTGACCGACTCGATCACGTGTGCCGTGCAGACAATGCGGCGGTCGCGGTCACGGGGCCTGGTTCACGCGGTCGACCATCGAGGTGCGCGGACGCAGTCGGCGGCGGGCCGGGCGCTTCGACGGAGGTCAGACGTCCGCACGAGGCGACTCTGCCCTCGGGATCAGGGCCACGCCGGATCGCGCCGCCTGCTCGAGCCTAGTGGCGTCGACATCCGCCTTGGCAATGGAATCGATGCCCCTGATGACGCTCAGCAGCAGATACCCCAGAGCCGAGGAGTCGACATGGTCGGCCACTTCCCCTGCGTCCTGGGCGTCGCGGATCGCGCCCGCGAGGGCGCCGGCGAGATCGTCGAACGCGCGGCGGGCCGTCTGCGCCACCTCCTCGTCCTCACCGGCACGGTCCGCGGTGACCTTGGTGAGGAAGCACCCACGGTGGGGCGACTCGCCGGCGAAGGCGCCAGCGAGGGAGACGAGGTAGTGCTCGAGTCGCGCCATCGGCGAGGGAAGCACCGCTTTCGGGCCGCCCTGCAGCTGCTCACGGGCTTGGGCGACGAGGTCCCGGCAGTAGTCGGAGAAGACACGCACGTACAGGTCGTGCTTGTTGCCGAACGCCTTGTAGATGCTGCCCTTGCCCAGCCCAGTTGCTTCCATGAGGTCATAGGTGGACGTGCCTACAAATCCAGTCGTCCAGAACTGGTCGCGCACGACATTCAGTACAGCGTCCTCGTCGAAGCCTCGCCTTCTTCCCATGCCGTCAGGGTACGCCGTTGTGGTCCACCTGGACCACAACGGCTGCTGACCCGCTCACGACACACGGAACACCTCTCGGCTCGGACCGACCCCATCAGGCCCTCGGCGACCGGCTCCGCCGCGGCCCGGCACACGACTGCTCCCGCCTCGACACACCCGACGCCACCTCAATGAACTTCACTGGATACCTAGACTCAATTTTTCATTTGAACACTAATAGAGGTGTGGTCTACTTTAGAGACCACTAGGAGACCGCTTCGTTCGACTTACCAAGGAGTCACAGATGCCCCATGTTGTCGCCCCCCAGCCGCGCGTAGTTGTTGCCTTCCACTCCGGATACGGACACACCGCCGTCCTCGCCGAGGCCGTCCAACACGGTGCCGAGAAGGCCGGCGCACACGTGACGTTCGTGGCGGTGGACGCCATCACCGACGAGCAGTGGCACGAGCTGGACACGGCTGACGCAGTGATCTTCGGGGCGCCGACCTACATGGGCGGCGCATCCGCGGGTTTCCACGCGTTCGCCGAGGCCAGTAGCGGCAGGTACCTCAACGGCACCTGGGCGGACAAGATCGCTGCCGGCTTCACCAACTCCGCCTCCAAGAGTGGGGACAAGCTCAACACCCTGAACTTCCTGGCCGCCTTCGCCGCCCAGCACCACATGATCTGGGTGGGCCTGGGACTGGCCCCGGGCTGGAACGCCCTCCAGGCCAGCGAAAACGACCTCAACCGGCTCGGCTTCTGGGTCGGTGCGGGCGCCCAGACTCCTCAGGACGGTGGCATCGAGACGGTGCACGAAGCCGACATCGCCACCGCAGAGCATCTCGGGGCGCGGGTCACCGCACAGGCCGCAGCCCTCACCGTCGGCCGGGCCGCCCTGGCCGAAGTCACTGTCTGACCCATCCCGGTACCCCAATTCCCGGCATTCCAGAGGCCTTCTGGTGAAAAGCCTCTCCCTTACCAGGACCACGAGGATCCTCACGGTCCGTGCCATGAAGAACGACTAGGAGCACGAGCAATGCCTCTGCACGGTGAGTACAAGCCGAGCGCCACCTCGTGGGTGCGCGACCAGGTCGCCCAGTACGAGGCCAACGACGGCGCGGAAGGCGGGACCTTCCTGGACCTGCCGGTCATCATCCTGACCACCAAGGGCGTGAAGTCCGGAAAGATCCGCAAGATGCCCCTGATGCGCGTCGAGCACAACGGCTCCTACGCGGTGGCCGCCTCCAACGGAGGCGCCGACACACACCCTTCCTGGTACCAGAACGTCGTCGCCCATCCCCTTGTCGAGGTGCAGGACCGAGCGGTCCAGCAGGACATGATCGCCCGCGAGCTCCATGGCGAGGAGAAGGCCGAATGGTGGAAGCGCGCGGACGCCGCCTACCCACCCTTCGTCGACTACCGGGCCGGAACCGCCCGCGACATCCCGCTCTTCGGCACCGCTCCACCCGGACACCCACGTACCCGCGACGGCGACACGACGGTGTCAGTCCGGCTGACAGCCCCTCAGGTCGAGGGCATCGACAGCGATGCACGGTCCTCGACGACAGCCTCGCCGACACCGCGCAGGAACTGAACGCTCAGCGCGTGGAGGCCTGGTGGCCAGCCTCACCTCGGTGGTCAACGGCCGCTGCACAGCGCATGCATGCCTGCACACCACCCACGTGTAAGGCAACACGCGCCGCGTTACGACGGTGAATCGCGGCTTCGCCACCAGCCCGGCCCCGCACCACCCGGACGTCTCGTCGAGCAACTGACCGACGAGGAGAAGTGATTCCACAACTACCGCTTCGATGACCCCGGCCCGGTTCCGGTGGTGGGCGGCTTCTACCAGGCGTGCCTGGACCGCATCACTACCTTGCTCGGCACCTGACCACACGGCGGAACAGCCCGCGCGGTCCGGTCCCGGCCACTCACCGCCGGATTCGGCTCATACGCCCTGGTCGGAGGCGTGGCGCTGGTCGTAGGCGACGCGGGCCGCGTGCACGCGCGAAGCCCGCTTCTCGGTCCAGGAACACAGGGCCCGGGTCTCCTCGGCGATCTCACCGCCGAGGTCGGTCAGCCCGTAGAGCACCAAAGGCGGCAGGACCTCAGGGTCGACGCTGCGCAGGACCAGGCCGTCACGTTCCAGCGTCCGCAAGGTCTGCGACAGCATCTTCCGGCTGATCCCACCCAGAGACCGGTGCAGTTCCGAATACCGCTGGGCACCACGCTCTCGCAAGCTCGCCAGCATGAGCAGGGCCCACTTGTCGGCCAAGTCCACAAAGACATCACGACTGGGACAGGCCGCGTCGAGGATGTCCATCGGCCGGTCCGAGTCGATGGTCACTGACCGCTCCTGCTCTACCATGACCGCATTCTATACCAGGAAACCAAGGATCCCCATAGACTCTTCTGGAGTCAATGTCTCCAGTGAGCTCTCGCCGGGTAGCGACCTTCTCGCGGTTGTTCTGGCGTCGGAGCAGACCAACCCTCACGAAAGCTGGGATCTTCGGCATTCCACCCATTCGGATAGGTTTGTTTATAACTTTCCTTGCCGGATTACAGGTGGGAGACGATGTCAGGCAAGAGCAGGTGTACCCAGCAGCCACAGGCGGCGGAAGGATCCTCCTCCGGCGCCCCGGCGCAGGCCCTTCACTCCCCCTTGCCGCCCGCACAGAGTGCGGATGTGAACACTTACGACACGCTACGGCTCGGGCTGAACCGCGCGGTGGCAGTGACTGAGGCCATGGGCGGCATGGTGCACCTCGGGCCCCTGGGGAGCAGCGGCCTGTACTTGGCGGTGGAGAGCAACGTCGAGGGGCCGGCAACACAACGCTGGGAAGAAGTCGACCGCCGCTCGCCGCAGGCTCCCGCATACGCGGTACGCACCAACGCCCCGGCATGGGCGGCGCCGACGAGCCCCGAATTCGCCACGTGCTTGCCTGGCGTGCCCTCAGGAGCCGGACTGCTCTCGGTACCGATACCGGTAGCGGGCTCGGACGAGCCGCTCGGCGTACTGTCCGTCTTCACCCGTACGCCGGAGAAGCCGGCCCTGCACCAGCAACTGACAGCCGTGGCCGGCTGGATCGCCGACTGCCTGGGCAACAGTCCGGGCCCTCGTCAACCTGAGGATGAGGGACGCCCGGCCGACTGCGACACCACGGAACTCCCCGTCGGATTCTGGGGCTGGGATTTCGGTACCGGCACGGTGATCTGGGACGATGCCGCGCTCGGCATCCTGGGGATCGACGCGAAGGGGTTCGACGGGCAGATCCGTACCTGGCGGCGACTGGTCCACCCGCAGGATCTCCCGCAGTTGCTGGCCCGGGCCGACGAGGCCATCCGCGCCCGCACGCCCTACCAGGCGGAATTTCGGGTCCGCCGGCCGGATGCCGACATGCGCCGGGTGGAGGTCCAGGGCCAGGCATCGAGTGCCGACGACGGCTCCGGCCCGCGCCTGGCCGGGATCGTGCGTGACATCACCTCGGGCCACCCGGCCAAGGGACCGGCGGAGCACGCCCAGCGGCCTGTGCGCTACGGATTCCTGGCCGTCGACCGCTCCTGGCGGATCATCTTTGCCAATCCGGAGGCCGAGCGCCTGCTTGCCCCGTCGCGGCAGTGGCTCGGGCAGGTGCTGTGGGATGCGGTTCCGGCGCTGTGTTCACCCGGCATGGAGGAAGTCGGCAGGCAAGCAGCGGCCGAGGGCAGACCGACCGAACTGGACACACGTAAGCACACCGGCCGACGGCTGCATGTGCGACTGGCCCCGTTGTCGGACGGCCTGACCCTGTGCATCACCGACATCAGCAGCATCCGGCACCCGCAAGCCGACGAGGCCTCCGCCGAGGGCGCTGCCGTCGAACGCACCATGCGCATCGTGGAGCTGACCCGAGCCCTTGCCGGTGCGGTCACCGGACATGACGTGGCCGACGTGATGGCCACCCACATGGTTCCCCTGTTCGGCGCCAAAGGCGTCGGTGTCTGGACTCACGAAAACGGCCGAGCGTTTCTGATGGGCAGTGCCGGCCCCAAGGAGAGCCTCCGCCGCTTCGAAGGCGCCCGCGTCGCAGAGCTTCCGCCGTCTGCCCAAGCCTTCATCGAGGGCACCTTGGACTTCATCTGCTCCGCGGAGGAGTTCATCAGCCGCTTCCCAGCGCTTGCCGACCTGCCCGCTGCGAGCGGGACCCAGGCATGGGCGATCCTGCCGCTGATCGCCTCCGGGCGCACCGTGGGCGCTTCCTGTGTCAGCTATGAGCATCCGCACGCCTTCAGCCACGAGGAACGCACCCTGTTCACCGCTATGAGTGGCATGGTCGCCCAGGCCATGGAGCGTGCCCGGCTGTACGACGCCGAGCACCGCCGGGCCCAGGAACTCCAGCGCGGTTTGCTCCCGCGGCGTCTGCCGGTCCTGCCCGCTGTGACCGCCTCCGCCCGCTACCAGCCCGCCGGTGACGGCACGAAGGCCGGCGGCGACTGGTATGACGTCATCCCACTGTCGGCCGAGCAGGTTGCTCTGGTCATTGGAGACGTCATGGGGCACGGCGTGTCCGAGGCCGTCACCATGGGCCGACTGCGCACCGCGGGCCGTACGCTCGCTGATCTCGAGCAGCCTCTGGACGAGCTCTTCTTCCACCTCAACGAAATCGTCAGCGGCCTCGGCGACGGCTTTTACGCCACCTGCCTCTGCATCGTCTACGACCCGGTCAGCCGCATGTGCCAGGCCATCACCGCCGGCCATCCTCCGCCCGTCATCCTCCGGCCCGACGGAACCTGCTACTTTCCGGACCTGCCTGTCAACCCCCCGCTCGGCGCCGCCACCCCGCCCTTCGACACAGCCGAGTTCAGCCTGCCCGACGGCGCGATCCTCGCGCTCTACACCGACGGCCTCGTCGAATCCGGCGGACTGGACATCGCCGAAGGCATGGGGCGCCTCGCCTGCCAACTTCGCCCCGCACACGTTCAGGTGACAGAGACCCTCGACGACCTGTGCGACCGTCTGATCGCCACCCTGCTGCCCGACCCGCGCAGCCGCGATGACAGCGCACTGCTCGTGGCCCGCACCAAGGCGCTGGCTCCCGAGAACATCTCCTGCCTGCAGCTGCACGACGAACCCACAGCCGCAGGCCAGGCCCGCGCGCATGTCCGAGCCCAGCTGGCCGCCTGGAACCTGGATGAGCTGATCATGACCACCGAACTCGTCGCCAGCGAGCTCGTCGGCAATGTCGTCCGCCATGCAAGAGGACCGATCACCCTGCGGCTGCTGCGCGGCCGCACCCTCATCTGCGAAGTCGCAGACGCCAGCCCCGCGATGCCCAGAATCCGTCGAGCGGCTGACACCGACGAGAACGGCCGCGGGCTCCAGCTGATCTCCGCTGTGACCAGCCGGTGGGGCGCCCGCTACACAGGCTCCGGCAAGTGCATCTGGACCGAGCAGCTCCTGTCCACCGACCCGCTTGGTGAGCGAATCTCGTACGAGTCCGTGTGAGCGGGCTCCCCATCCCGATGCAAGACGTCGACAAGCCGCATGCCTGCCGCCGGACGTGCCGCTCCCATCAACCTGCGCGCTTGCCGGGTCAGCTGCATGCATTGATTCGGTGAGGGACACCCCAGAGCCTCCTAAGGCCAAATCTTGTGCATTAGCATCACTGCAAACCTGGAGGAGACTTAACGCCAAGCGGTGTGCGTTATAGTGGGTTGATGGTTGCAGAATCGTCCCCGCGGCGGCGTACCGGCGGCCGCAGCGCCCTGGTGCTGACGTCCATCAGGAAGGCCGTCGAGGAACTGATCGCCGAACGGGGCAGTGACGCCATCACCATCCCGATGGTCGCGGAGCGTGCGGGAGTGAATCACTCCAGCATCTACCGACGGTGGGGCGACGCCCGGACCATGATCAACGACCTGGCGACCTACCGGCTCGACCCGGACCGCGGCCTTCCCGACACCGGGGACCTGCGCGCCGATCTGACCACCTGGGCACAGGAGCTGATCAGCCACTACAGCGTCCCGGTGAACGCCGCCCTCCTGCGCGGCGGGGCCGCCGCGGCCGGTGAGGACGAATCGGACTGCCTGCGCGACCGCCGGACAGAAGCAGCCGGCTTCGCCGCACGCCCCGGCAGCACCTTCACCGGCGACCAGGTCATCGACCTGCTGGTGGCCCCCATCATCTACAGAGCCATCTTCCTGCCCTGGACACTGCCCGAGGCGGATGCGCGCACGTACGTCGACGAACTCTGCGACCGCTCCACCTGATCCCCATCACGCGAACCGGCGACACCGGTCGCCGTCTTCGCCCGCTCGGGTCCACCCTCTTGGGAGCCCGATGAGTGCGGCGCACAGATCAGGTAATCAGACGGCCTGGCCAAGTGCCCTGAACTGGGCGTCGGACAAAGCGACCTGCGCGGCCTGGGTGTTCTCCTCCAGGTGAGCCACGCGGGAGGTACCAGGAATGGACAGCATCACCGGGGAGCGCCGCAGCAGCCAGGCCAGAGCCATCCGAGAGGGGCTCGCGCCCAGCTCCTTGGCGAGAGTGTCCAGCGGGCCACCCGGTCACGCCAGTTGGCCGGTGGCGATCGGGAACCACGGGATGAAGCCCAGGTTCTCCCACTCGGCGTACCCGGTTGTCAGGATCTCGAGGATGACGGCCTTGTTCCGCTCCGTCTGAGTCCGAGTCCGAGTCCGAAATCCTCCACTAGGTTTGTTGACCGATTGGACCACTATCGACCACGATGTGGTCCAATCGGTCAACAAATCGCTCGCCCCGGCCCGGTCTGCCCTGATCGACGCCAGCACGTCGTCCGCCAGCAGCACCTGGTGGGGCTCAGACAGGCCGATCGGTTGAGATGGCGGGGAGCCCGATCGGGAGGTTCCGGGGATGCCGGACGCCGGGTGGACCGCTCCATGCCCCGCCTACGGAGTGCGTGTGCGAGACCACTTACGCCGAACATCGCGCGGCCCCACCGTCACGTAGCGGTCGAGCGGGGTGGGCACTCGAAGACGACGCCCTCGCGACCGAGCCGCGGGCGAGGTGATAGCAAGACAAACTGTCACGAGAACACCAAATCGGTCAGAAACGTGGTATTCCGCTTCCAGTGGCTACGCCTCTGCTCCGGCCTAGCGTCGTACGTACTGACGCCATCCGGATCCTCGATCGAGATCGATCTGAAGGAGCGGAACATGAAGCCGACACAGAGCTCAGCGGTGGACCCGGGCCAGACCGTGCCGAACGGCGCTTCCCCGAGCGGCAACGGAAAGTTGTCCGGGGTGGAGCCGCCGGTACTGGGCGGACCGGAGCACTCCGACTACTACCTTCTGGACAACCTGATCACCGACGAGCAACGGGCCCTTCGGAAAAAGGTCCGCGAGTTCATGGACCAGGAGGTCACCCCGATCATCAACCCGTATTGGGAGCGGGCGGAGTTCCCCTTCGAGCTGGTGCCCAAGCTGGCGCAGCTGAACATCGCGGGCTTTCAGATCGCCGGCCACGGCTGCCCCGGGATGAGCAACCTGACGGCCGGCCTGGTGATCCTCGAACTGGCCCGGGGCGATCTGAGCATGTCGACGTTCATGGGGGTCCACTCGGCCCTGGCCATGACGTCGATCGGACTGCTCGGCTCCGAGGAGCAGAAGGAGCGCTTCCTGCCGCCGATGGCACGTCTGGAGAAGATCGGCGCCTTCGGCCTGACCGAGCCCGCGCACGGCACGGACGTGGTCAAGCTGGAGGCGACCGCGCGCCGGGACGGTGATTCCTACGTCCTCAACGGCTACAAGAGGTGGATCGGCAATGCATCCTTCGCCGACTACGTGATCATCTGGGCCCGCGGCGACGACGGGCACGTGGGCGGCTACGTGGTCGAAAAGGGCACGACCGGCTTCGACGCCCAGGTCATCAAGGGCAAGACGGCTCTGCGCTGTGTCCAGAACGCGCAGATCTCCCTCACCGACGTCCGGGTGCCCGCCGAGAACCGGCTGGCGAACGTGAAGACCTTCCGCGACACCGAAAAGGTCCTGCTGGCCTCGCGCTTCTGCGTGGCCTGGGAGTCGATCGGCGCCGCCGTCGCGGGCTACGAGACGGCTCTGGCCTACGCCAAGCAGCGCAAGCAGTTCGGGATGCCGCTGGCCGCCTTCCAACTCGTCCAGTACCGGCTCTCCCGGATGCTGGCGGACATCACCGACATGCTGTGCATGCAGTTCCGGCTCAGCCAACTCCTGGACGAGGGCGAGTACTCGATGCCCCGGGTCGCGCTGGCCAAGATGCACTACACCGAACGAGCCCGGGCCATCCTCGCCGACGCCCGCGACATGCTCGGCGGCAACGGCATCCTGCTCGACTACCACGTCGCCCGGCATTTGTGCGACATCGAGGCGATCGACACGTACGAGGGCACCGACACCGTGCAGGCGCTGATCGTCGGCCGCGACATCACCGGCTACAACGCCTTCGTGCCCATGGTGCCGAGCCACTGACCCCGGTGTGTATCGCGGCGCCCCGTGACAGCGGGTCACCCCCGGGCACCGCGTGCGACCCCACTGAGGACAAGGAGTAGTCATGAGCAGCACACCCCTCCTGGAGGGACTGCACGTCGTCGATCTCGCCAGCTTCATTGCCGGGCCCGCCGCGGCCACCGTCCTCGGTGGCTTCGGCGCCGACGTCGTCAAGGTGGAACCACCACACACGGGCGACGCATACCGTTCGCTCAGCCGCATCCCTCCCAACCCCCAGGTCGAAGGGGTCAACTTGGACAACCGCAACAAGCGCAGCATCGCGCTCAACCTCAAGTCGCCCAGCGCCCGGCCCGTACTCGAGAGTCTGGTGCGGTGGGCCGATGTGCTGGTGACGAACTTCCCGCCGCGGACGCGCGAGAAGCTGGGCCTGGAATACGACGCACTGGCCCCCCTCAATCCCCGGCTGATCTACGCCGATGTCACCGGCTTCGGCGAGGAAGGTCCCGACGCGCATCTGCCCGGCTTCGACGTGACGGCGTACTGGGCGCGCAGCGGCCTGATGGACCTCACACGCCAAAGGGACGTTGCGCCGGCCACGAACGGGTTCGGATCGGGTGATCACTCCACGGCGATCACCCTGTTCGCCGGGATCATGACCGCGCTGTACCGGAGGGAGAAGACCGGCCAGGGCGCGCGCGTCACGGCCTCGCTGCTCGCCGAAGGCGCCTGGGCGGCGAGCATGTGGCTGCAAGCCGTACTGGTCGGGGCGAAGCCCCCCCGCCCCATCGACCGGTCCGACCCGCCCAACGCACTCGTGAACATGTACCGCACGGCGGACGACCGCTGGATCGTCCTCGGCTTCGCCAACGAGAACAAGCAGGTCCCGCTCTTCCTCAAGGCCATCGGTCATCCCGAGGCGGCGGAGAACCCGCACTACGCCGACACCCCGAGCCGCCGCGCCCACGCCGCCGAGATCGTCGCCGTGCTGGACAAGACCTTCGCGACTCGCTCCCTGGCCGAGTGGCGCGAGGTGCTCGACGCCGCGGGCCTCACGTACGGGGTCGCCCAGACGCTCGAAGAGTGCGCCCAGGACCCCCAACTCCTCGCCAACCGGGTGTTCGTGCCGATCGACGACGGCAGCGACGACCCGCACCTGACCGTCGACAGCCCCGTCCGACTGGACCAGGAACAGAAGGTCCGTCCGGGCCCGGCCCCCGACCTTGGCGAACACACCGAGTCCGTGCTCCGCGACCTCGGCTTCGACGCCTCCGGAATCGAGGAGCTGCGCAAGGCCGAAGCAGTCGTCTGAAGCCACGACTCAGCAACGCGACGGAAGAAGGGAAACATCATCATGACTACGGCCAACGACACGCCGACCGTACGAACCGAGGAAAACGACGGCATCTTCGTGATCACGATCGACCGGCCGCAGGCTCGCAACGCCATCGACGGGGCCACCGCCAGGGCGCTCGCAGCTGCCGTCGATCACTTGGAGTCCCGTGACGACCTCCTGGTCGGCATCCTCACCGGTGCCGACGGTGTCTTCAGCGCCGGTATGGACCTCAAGGCCTTCGCGTCCGGAGACCAGCCCATCGTCGAAGGACGTGGCTTCGCCGGCATCACCCGCGCCCGGATCAAGACCCCGCTCATCGCCGCCGTCGAGGGCTACGCGCTGGGTGGCGGGACCGAGATGGCGCTCGCCTGCGACATGATCGTGGCCGCGCGGAACGCCACTTTCGGTCAGACCGAGGTCCACTACGGCATCGTGCCACCCGAAGGGGGCATGGTTCGCCTGCCCGAGCGCATCCCGCGCAACATCGCCCTGGAGCTACTGCTGACCGGCGAGCCTCTGCCCGCCGAACGCGCCGAGCGGTTGGGCCTGGTCAACCACCTCACCGAACCGGGCCAGGCCCTGCAGCGGGCCCAGGAACTGGCCACCAGCATCGCGCACAACGCGCCCCTGGCCGTGGCAGCCATCAAACGCGTCGTCAACGAGCGGCGAGCGTTCAGCGACGAGGACGCGTTTGTCGAGCAGGACCGGATCGTCGCACCGGTCCTGGCGTCCCACGACGCACAGGAGGGCGCCCATGCCTTCGCCGAGAGGCGCTCACCGCACTGGCAGGGCCGCTGACACCAGCCCCGGCTCCGTCATCGCGATGGCCGAACACCTTCGCGCAGGTGACGCGTCGCCCGGTCCTACGAGCCGGCCCGCGCCCCCGCTGACGGAGAAGTTGCGCGCTTCCGTCGCCAGTGACGGGATCAACGGTGCGTTTCATGGGGGGGCTGACACGAAGGAGGGTTCGAACCGAGGTACTCAAGGGGCTGCGCGGCCGAAAGACCCAGAAAGTCGAGGAGTTGGAGCTGACATGAACCTCGCATCCCACTTGGTGAGCAGCGCCTGGACTCATCCGGATCGCTCGGCGCTCCGTCTCGAGGACGCCGTCGTGGCCTATCGCGCGCTCGACCAGGGCAGCGCCCACATGTCCGGACTGCTCGACAACCATGGTGTGAAGCCCGGGGACCGAGTGGCGATCATGCTGCCCAACGTCCCGGAGTTCGCCCTCGCGTACTTCGGCGTACTCCGGGCCGGCGGCATCGTCGTCCCGATGAACCCCCTGCTCAAGTCCCGCGAGGTCGCCTACTACCTCGGCGACTCAGGTGCCCGGCTCCTGTTCGCCTGGCACGCCTTCGCCGACGAGGCACGGGCCGGTGCGCAGCAGGCCGAGGCCGAGGTGGTCGTCGTCAGTCCCGGCGCATTCGATTCTCTGCTCGCGTCCGCCCCATCCGTCGAGGACGTGGCCGACCTGGACGAGGACGACACCGCGGTGATTCTCTACACCTCGGGAACGACCGGTCAGCCGAAGGGCGCCGAACTGACCCACGCCAACCTCAGCCGCAACTGCGACATCGCCGGCGAACTGGTCCAGCTCACCGCCGACGACGTGATCTTCGGTGGGCTGCCCCTGTTCCACGCGTTCGGACAGACCTGCACCCTCAACGCCGCCGTCGGCTCCGGCGCGTGCCTCACCCTGCTGCCGCGCTTCGACGCCGGGAAGGCACTGGGATCCTCGGCGAGCACGGGGTGACCGTCTTCGCCGGGGTGCCGACCGTGTTCAGCAGGCTGGTGCAGGAGCCCGACCGGGACGCGTACCCCGTCTCCCGGCTACGTGTGTCCCTCACCGGCGGCGCGGCGATGCCGGCCCAGGTGCTGCACGACTTCCAGACCGCGTTCGACTGCGTCGTGCTCGAAGGGTACGGGCTGTCGGAGACCTCGCCCATCGTCTCGTTCAACACCTTGCAGGCCGGACCCAAGCCCGGTTCGGTCGGCACCCCGATCCGGGGCGTCGAGATGCGGGTGGTCGCCAACGGCAGGGAGGTACCGCACGGGGAAAGCGGCGAGATCGCGATTCGCGGGCACAACGTGATGAAGCGGTATTGGCACCGCCCCGAGGAGACCGCCGCCGCGATCCGGGACGGTTGGTTGTACACCGGCGACATCGGCCGGGTCGACGAGGACGGGTCCTTCTGGATCATCGGACGGACGAAGGACGTGATCATTCGGGGCGGCTACAACGTGTATCCCCGCGAAGTCGAAGACGTGTTCTACGAGCATCCGGCGGTCGCCGACGCCGCGGTCATCGGCCTCCCCAGCTCCGATCTCGGTGAGGAGGTCGGTGCGGCGGTCGTCCTCAAGCCGGGCGCCCGAACGACGGCCGAGGAACTGCGTGAATACGTCAAGCATCAGGTCGCCGCTTACAAGTACCCGCGGAAGGTGTGGATCACGGACGCGCTGCCGAAGGGACCGACCGGCAAGATCCTCAAGCGGCAGATCGTCCCGCCGCCCGAGCTGGGCAGGCGATGAGGCGACTGGGCGGGGGCGGATCTCCCGACGCAGGCCGCCCGCGCGGGACCGCGAGGCCGCGGTGGGGCGGTGGGGCGGTGGGGCGGTGCGAGTGTGCGGCAGTGCGGCAGTGCGGCAGTGCGGCGGTCGATGCTGACGCCGTCGTCGATGTCGTGCAGTCGCCCGAAGCCGCCCGCGACTGCCCGCGACCGCCGTAGCGCTTCCCGACCTGAGGAACACACCCCCCGCCATACGCCAGGCGAGCGTGCCCACAGGGACCGCTACTCCCCGGCGGCCTTCGGCTCGCTCATCCGGCGCGCGGCCTCGACGACTGCCGAGCGGTGCAGGGCCAGCCGCTGTGGCGACCAGGACTGGATGACCTCCTCGGGGCCGACGTCCTCGGCGGCCCAGAACCATGCCTGGGCCGCGGCGAGAACCATGGTCAGGAGATCGGCGGGCTCCATCCCCTGGGCGAGCTCGCCACGCTGCTGCGCGTCGGCCACTTCGGTGGCCTTGCGCCGGAAGGCGTCCGGTTCGAGTCCGGTGGCGGAGGGGCGCTCCAGCAGTTTCCACAGGCGTAGGCGCATCAGGTCCGGCCGGGCGACGAGGTGGTCGAAGATCGCGGCGGCGTATCCGGGCAGGTCCTCGACGTCGAACGGCACCGACTCGGCTCCCGCCGTCATCGCCCGTCGCAACACCTCGTCGAACAACTGCTCCTTGTTGCCGAAGTAGGCGTAGATCAGCCGCTTGTTCGCCCCCGCGGCCTCCGCGATGCGGTCCACTCGCGCACCGGCGATGCCGTAGGTGGCGAATTCGGTGAAGGCGGCGTCGAGCAGCCGGGCCTTGGTGGCGCTGGAGTCCCGTGGCATACGTGCCACCCTAGCAAGTAACTATCTAGTTATTGACACTGGCAACCCGCGGGTCTACGGTGATGTATCTATCCAGTTAGTTATGGAAGGACCCCCCTCATGGAACACCGCGCACTGGGCAGCCAGGGCCTGATTGTCGGAGCCCAAGGCCTCGGCTGCATGGGTATGAGCGCGTTCTACGGCGCCACCGACGAGGCCGAGTCGCTGGCCACCATCGACCGCGCGCTGGAGCTCGGCGTCACCCTGCTGGACACCGCCGAGAGCTACGGCCCCTTCGTCAACGAGCAGCTCCTCGGCAAGGCGCTGGCAGGGCGCCGGGATGTCGCCGTGGTCGCCACCAAGACCGGCGTCGAGATCACCGACGACGGCCGCGCGCTCGGCCTCAACGGCCGGCCCGAGTACGTCCGCCGGGCCCTCGAACGCTCACTGCGGCACCTGGACACCGACCACGTCGACCTGTACTACCTGCACCGCATCGACCCCAACGTGCCCATCGAGGAGACCGTCGGGGCGCTGGCCGAGCTGGTCGCCGAGGGCAAGGTCGGCCACATCGGCCTGAGCGAGGCCTCCGCGAAGACCATCCGGCGTGCCCACGCCGTCCACCCACTCACCGCCGTCCAGACCGAGTACTCACTCTTCGAGCGCGGCATCGAACAGGACGGGGTGCGCGACGCGCTGCAGGAGCTGGGAATCGGCCTGGTCGCCTACTCCCCGCTGGGCCGCGGTTTCCTGTCCGGCGCGATCACCAGCCCTGACGACTTCGCCGCGGACGACTGGCGCCGGACCGACCCCCGGTTCCAGGGCGATAACTTCGACCGCAACCTGGACGTCGTCCGCGAGGTCCGCCGCATCGCGTCCGACAAGAACGTCACACCCTCCCAGCTGGCCCTGGCCTGGGTCCAGCACCAGGGCGCGATCGCCATTCCCGGCACCAAGCGCCGCCCCTACCTGGAGGAGAACGTCGCCGCGACCGAGGTGACTCTCACCACCGACGACATCGCCGCGATCGAGGCGGTCGCCCCGCACGGCGTGGTCACCGGCGACCGCTACGCGCCCGAGTACATGGGGACGCTCAACGGCTGAGAGCCGACCTGCGCCTCACAAGGTCCCACCGCTGGTCCAGAAGACCCCTGCCCCCCCACACGCACTCCCAAGCCCTCGCGTCTCGAAAGGCCCCCATGCCCCAGCCGGCCATACGGTCCCGGATCACTATCGGCGAAACGACGATCACCTATCTCCCCGACGGTTTCGGCGCACACAATCCAGACGTCCTGTTTCCGGGCGTGGACTGGACGACGCGCCCCGGGTTTCTCGAAGACGGGCAGCTCATCCTCTCGTTCGGCTCCTTCCTGATACACGCCGGGGACCAGAGGATTCTCGTGGATCTGGCCGTAGGGAAGATCGACGTGGACGTGCCCGGCGTCGCTCAGCTCAAGGGCGGTTCGCTTCTGCGGAACCTCGCAGAGGAAGGACTGTCCGCCGACGACATCGACGCGGTGGTGTTCACCCATCTGCACCTCGATCACGTCGGCTGGACCAGCGATGTCGCGCCGCTCCCGAACGCGCCCACGACGGACTCGCCCACGGGCCTCACCTTCGCCCGCGCACGCCATCTCATGTCGGAAGCCGAGTGGCAGTACTGGTCGACGAGGGCGGCGGCCATGGGCGGACCGGACGCCGAGGCAGTGCTCAAGCCGCTCGACGGCGTCGTCGAGTTCGTCAGGAGCGGTGACAGCATCGCGCCCGGGGTGACCGTCGAAGCGACACCTGGGCACACCCCCGGACATCTGGCGATCGTCGTACGGGATCCGTCGGGTGGCAGCACTGAATCCGCCTACATCGTGGGAGACATCCTTCACTCCCCCGCTCAAGTCGGCGACCCCGATCTGGTGTTCTCCTCCGACGTCGCTCCGGACCAGGCCCGAGCGGTGCGCGACCGCGTGCTCCAGCGGCCGGACACCGTGATCGCCGCCGGGCACTTCACGGACGACGTGTTCGGCCGTGTCACGTCGGTGGGCGACGCGCACGCCTGGGCTCCCGTCGGCGAGGCGCCGAACGCGATCGGCGACTGAGCCACACACATCGCGGCCCTCGGTTTTCTCAAGTCACTCAAGTAATCCAACTCACTCACATCAGGAGACCCACCTCATGTCCGTGCCTCAGACGCCCCACCTGTTCGGGGCAAGCACCACCGCCGCCGAGGTGATCAACGGCGTCGACCTGCACGGCCGCCGGGCCGTGGTGACCGGAGCCAGTTCCGGAATCGGGGTGGAGACGGCCCGGGCACTCGCCGCGGCGGGCGCCGATGTCACCCTGGCCGTGCGGGACACCGACGCGGGTGCCCGCGTAGTGGCACGCCTGGAAGCTGAACTGCCGCCCAAGTCGGGACAGTTGACGGTAGGACGGCTCGACCTGGCCGACCGGTCGACGGTCGCCGCGTTCGTGGCGGCCTGGCACGGCCCGTTGGACATCCTGGTCAACAACGCCGGAGTGATGGCTCCGCCGAAACTCATCCGCACACCTGACGGTCGGGAGACGCAGTTCGCCGTCAACCACCTGGGCCACTTCGCCCTCGCCCTCGGCCTCCACCCGGCACTCGCGGCGGCGGACGGCGCCCGGATCGTCTCGGTCGCCTCGATCGGCCACCTCTTCTCCCCCGTCGTCTTCGACGACCTCGACTACCGGTACCGCCCCTACGACCCCTGGACCTCCTACGGGCAGTCGAAGACCGCCAACGTCCTGTTCGCCGTCGGTGCCGCCGAGCGATGGGCCGACGACGGCATCACCGCCAACGCACTGATGCCGGGCAACATCGCGGACACGTCCCTGGCCCGGCACATGGACATGCAGCAGGTGGCCGACTTCATCGCCTCGGGCGAACTCGCGCTGCCACCGCAGAAGACCGTGGAGCAGGGCGCAGCGACCTCGGTGCTGTTGGCCGCCTCGCCGTCGGTGGAGGGCATCACCGGCCGCTATTTCGAGGACTGTGCGCCGTCCGAGCCGGTCGCCGAGCGAGCCGGTGCCGTCGCCGGCGTCGCGCCGTACGCCCTGGACCCGGAGAACGCCGCCCGCCTGTGGACCGTGTCCGAAGCTCTCGTCGGCTAGAGCTCTACGCTGCCGACATGACCTCACGACATGAGCAGTGGACCCGGCTGCGCCGTCAGCTGTGGCAGCCTCCGCGCGCCCATGGCGAGCAGCCTATCGAGCGCGTGGTCGGCCCGCTCGAACTGTTCTACGACCTGGTCGTGGTCGTGCTGGTCGCCCAGGCCGCCCACCACTTGGCCGGGGACCTCGACTGGCACGGTCTGGGTCTGTTCGCCGCGGTGTTCGCACTGGTGTGGATCGCCTGGTTCAACGGCACCCTCCACCACGAACTGCACGGGCACGAGGATGCACGCGGCCGGAGCATGTTCCTGCTGCAGATCCTCGTGCTCGTCCCGCTGGGCGCGTTCATCCCCGAGGCGGGCGGCGCACGCGGAGTCGCGTTCGCCGTGACCGCGGGGGTGCTGTTCGCGGTGCTGGCGGTGTTGTGGCTGCTCGCCGCACGCGGTGACAGCCCCGAATTCCGCCGCCCCAGCAGGTTGTTCGTGACGGGGACGGCAGCCTGCGCGGTCGTCCTGGCCGCGAGCGCCGCTCTGCCCGCGGACGTCCGTGTGCTGACGTGGGGCCTTTTGGCCGTCGCCTACCTGGCGGGGTTCGCGGTCGTGATCGGTACGGCCACCCCGGTACAGGCGGTCGCGCTCAGCGTGACCGACGCACTCACCGAACGGTTCGGGCTGTTCATCATCATCGTGCTCGGCGAGACCGTGACCGGCGTCGTCGACGGACTGGCCCACGAGCCGACCAACGCGCTCACCCTCGCCGTCGGGCTCGTCGCCGTCGTCATCGGCTTCGGTGCCTGGTGGACGTACTTCGACTTCGCCGGGCACCGGCGGCCGAGGCCCCCACGTGCGAGCACCGTGTAGTGGATGCTGGTGCACATGCCGCTCACGGCCGCGGTGGCCGCCATGGGCGCCGCGATGGTCGGCCTCGTCGAGCACGCCCACGACAGCCGGACCCCCGCCGCCACGGCCTGGGTGCTCTGCGGGGGCGCGGCCGTGGTGCTCTGCGCGACGATGGTGCTCGCGACCTCTCTGCGTGTCTGGGACCTGGACCGCGGGCTCCACCGGCCGCTGGCCCGCACCTGCGTCGTCGTAGCCGTCATGTGTGTGGGAGTCGGTGCGGCACGCCCGGCTCCCCTCGTTCTGGGCCTCGCCCTCGTCCTCCTCCTCGGAGTCCCCTGGGGACTCGCCGTGGCATACCGCCTGTCCCACGAAGAGGAGTCCGCCGCCGAGGAAGTGTCTACGGTGGCGGAGCATCAGGACGACAAGCGGCGCTGAGCCCTGCGCTCGAAGCACCCCGGACGGTCCTGTCCGGAGGGATCAGTCGATGACGGCGGCCCGCCAGGTCTCCTCGTCGGCGTCCAGGAGCGCCGCGACGAGGGCGGGGTCCGGCAGCGGGCCGTGGTCGGCGGCGACCCTCAGCGCCGAGGCCGCGGTCAGATGACCCAGCCGCAGGGCGCGGTCCACGGGCAGCTGCCGCAGCACGCCGCTGAGGAACCCGGCGGCGAAGGCGTCGCCGGCGCCGACCGGCTCGGCGACGCGCACGGTCAGGGCGGGCACGCTGTGGGCAGCGGCCCCCACGAAGGCGGTGGCGGCGCGGTCCCCGTCCTTCACGACGACCACGCGCGGGCCGGACAGGAGATCGCGGACCCGTTCGGCGTCGGTGATCCCGTCCCCCCACAGGGCCTGGGCCTCGTCGAGGCCGACGAACACGATGTCGGCCCGGTCCGCGAGCCGCCGCAGCACGTCGGCGGCGGAGCGGCCGTCCCACAGCGCGGGGCGGTGGTTGACGTCGAAGCTGACGGGCCACGGGCGGTCGGGGCGCAGCGCGCGTTCGACGAGGGCGCGGCAGCCGGGCGACAGGGCGGGGGTGATGCCGCTGAGGTGGACGAGCGCGGCGCCCGCCACCGCCGGATCGTCGAGCACGTCGGGGGTGAGGGCCGAGGCCGCAGATCCGGCGCGGTGGTAGTGGACACGGGTGCCGTGCCCGCGCGGGCCCGGGTCCTTGAGCAGCAGTCCGGTGGGCCGCTGCGGGTCGGTGCGGACGCCGCTCACGTCGACGCCGCCCGCGGCGATCCGGGCGCGGACGCGGCGGCCGAAGGGGTCGTCGCCGACCGCGGAGACCCAGCGGGCGGGAATGCCGTGGTCGGCGAGGTAGAGGGCGACGTTCGACTCGGCGCCCGCGATGTCGACGCGCAGCAGGTCGGCGCCGTCCAGCGGCCCGAGGGGGTCGGGGGCGAGGGCGGCCATGGTCTCGCCGACGCAGACCACGGGGCCGGGGCGCAGTGGCCGGTGGGTACTCATGGTGGGCTTCCTAGAGAGTGCCGGCGCGGTCCGCCGGAGCCGGGGCGGACGGGACCGCCGGGCGGTACGGGGCGGCCGGGGCGCCGGGAACGTCGACCCGGAGCGCGAAGACGGCGCCGTCGAGGGGTCCTGGGACGGGCAGGCCGATGTGCGCGCTGGTGACCAGGAGCGTACGGCCGTCGGGGCCGCCTAGGCAGAGTCCCGCGGGCTGCCCGGCGGGCAGGTCGACGATCCGGTCGAGGCCCCCGTCGGGGCGGTAGCGGTGGACCTGCCCGGCGCCCCAGACGGCGGTCCACAGGCAGCCCTCGATGTCGGTGGTCATGCCGTCGGGGCTGCCGGAGCCGAGGGTGACGAAGGGTTCGGGGGTGCCCGGGTCGCCGCTCACGGGGTCGACCGGGTAGCGCCGGATGATGCCCCGGGCGCTGTCGGCGAGATACATGACGGTGCCGTCGGCGCTGAAGGCCGGGCCGTTGGGGATCGTGACGTCCCGCAGGACGCGGGTGACGCGGCCGTCGCGGTCCAGGCGGTAGAGGGAGCCCGCGTCCTGGGTGGCCTCGTACGCCATGCTGCCCGCCCAGAAGCGGCCGTGCGGGTCGGCGACGCCGTCGTTCATCCGCATCGGCACGGGTGCGCCCTCCTCGGGGCGTGCGATCCAGTCGACGCGGCCCTCGGGGTCGATGCGGCAGATGCCGGTGCCCGCCGCCGCGATCCAGTGGCCGGGGTGCCCCTCCACCGGTGCCACGGCGCCCAGCGGGCAGGGCAGTCGGGTGATCGGGGCGAGCGGCGCGTCGGGTCCGTCGGGCAGGGCGAGCAGCCGGCCGGTGAGGATGTCGGTCAGCACGGCGCGGCCGTCCGTCCAGCGGATGCCCTCGCCCAGTTCGAGGCGGTCGGCCCCCAGGACCGCGGGGGCGGTCACGGGCGGGCGTCCGCGCGGACGACGTCCAGGAAGGCGCGGGCGCGCTCGCGCAGGGCGGTGAGGTCGCCGCCCTCGGCGGCGTCGCCGATCAGGGGCGATCCGACGCCGACGGCTATGGCTCCCTCGCGCAGGTAGTCGGCGGCTGCCGGCGCGTCCACTCCCCCGACGGGTACGAAGGGCAGGTCCGGGAAGGGCCCGCGCAGGTCCCGGAGATAGCCGGGGCCCCCGGCGCTGCCTGCCGGGAAGAGCTTGAGGGCGTCGGCGCCGAGCCGCTGTGCCTGGAGGATGTCGGTGGGCGTCATCACGCCCGCGAGCACGGGGAGTTCGAGTTCCCGCCCGGTGGCGATGCCGTCGCTGACCCCCGGGGTGACGAGGAAGGCGGCGCCGGCCTTCTGGGCGGCACGGGCGTCGTCGGAGCTGAGCACGGTTCCGGCGCCGAGCGTCGCGTCGGGGCCGAGCGCGGTGCGAGCCCGCGCGATGACGTCGAGCGCGTCGCGCCCGGAGAGGGAGACCTCGATGAGGGTGACGCCCTCCTCGGCGAGGGTGAGCACGGTGGTCAGCGCGGCGTCCGGGTCGCTGCCCCGGACGATGGCGAGCAGCCGGTGGGCGCGCAGCGCGGCGAGCAGGTTCATCCGACATCCCTTCTGGTGACGGTGGTTCAGGTGCGGCGGGTCGCGGTGACGGTGAGCCGCCAGGTGACCTCGCCGGTCGGCGGCACCACGGCGGTGTCGCCGTCGTCCGCCGCGGCGCGGTCGAAGACGCGGCCGAGCATCGGCTCGACGCCGATCGAGCGGTACGGCGCGCCCTGGGGGAAGCCGCCGAGGTTGCGCCAGAGGGCGACCGCGACGGGCTGCCCGTCGGCCTCGACGGACAGGTGCAGCGTGTCGGCGCCGTCGTGCACGGACACCCGGGGGGTGAGGACGACCGCTCCGACGGCGCTCCCGTCGTCCGGGCCGAGCCGGTCCAGCGGTACGCCGTCGACGCTGGGCCAGTCGCCGGCGACCCAGCGGTCGCCCTCGTCCGGGTAGAGCCGGGTCACCGCCGGTCCGGCGACGCCGATCCGGGCGGCCGGAGAGAGGTCCAGCAGGGCGTGGGCGGCCCACACGAAGCGGTAGCCGGGCTCGGCGGCGAGCGTGTAGTCGGCGACGACCGCGTCCCCTCGCTCACCGATGCGCCGGGTCAGGCGGAAGTCGGGACACTCCACGACGTCCTCCTCCCCCGCCCTCCGCCAGGGCCGCGACCAGGTGTCCCCGTGGTCGGGCAGCCCGCGCACGGTGGGCACGCACTCCTCCAGGCCGCCCGCGTCAGCGAAGGAGTCACCAGGCCGGACCGTACGGCGTCGAGGCTCGTCGCGGTGCCGCAGCCACTCGCGGCCACCGGCGGTCAGCGACGTCCAGCGTCCGCCGTGGTCCGGGTCGGTGGCGACGCGCACGGGCAGCCGCGTGGCGCTCACCATTCGGCGAAGGAACCGTCGGCGTGCCGCCAGACGGGGTTGCGCCAGGCGTGGCCGGACCGGTCGGCGGCGCGGACCGCGACCTCGTCGACGGCGATGCCGAGTCCGGGCAGTCCGGTGCGGTGCGCCTGGCCGTCGACGAAGCGGAAGGGCTCGGTGTCGACCAGGTAGGACAGCAGGTCGGCGTCCTTGTTGTAGTGGATGCCCCGGCTCTGCTCCTGGATCAGGAAGTTGGGCGTGGCGAAGGCGACCTGGAGGCTGGCGGCCAGCGCGATGGGACCGAGCGGGCAGTGCGGCGCCAGGTGGGCTCCGAAGGTCTCGGCGAGCGAGGCGATCCGGGTGACCTCCGATATCCCGCCGGCGTGCGACAGGTCCGGCTGGGCCACGGCGACGCCCGCGGTCAGCACCGGGAGGAAGTCGGCCCGTCCGTAGAGCCGTTCGCCGGTGGCCAGCGGCACGGACGAGGCGGCGACCAGGCCGGGCAGCAGGTGGGCCTGCTCGGGCAGGACGGGTTCCTCGACGAACAGCGGGTGCAGCGGGGCCATCTCGTGGAGTACGCGGCGCGCGTTGGCGGCGCTGAAGCGGCCGTGGAAGTCGACGGCGACGTCGCGGTGCGGGCCAAGGGCCTCGCGGGCGGCCGCCACGCGCTCGACGACGGCAGCCGTCTCGGCGGGGCTGCCGATCGGCGGGGTGCGCCCGGCGGCGTTCATCTTGACGGCGGTGAACCCGGCCTCCACCTGGGCGGTGACCTCCTCCTTGAGCCGCGCGGGTTCGTCGCCGCCGACCCAGGCGTACACCCGGACGGTGTCGCGGACCGGGCCGCCGAGCAGGGTGTGCACCGGCACCCCGAGGGCGCGGCCCGCGATGTCCCACAGGGCCTGGTCGATGCCGGCGACGGCGCTGGAGAGGACCGGGCCGCCCCGGTAGAAGCCGCCCTTGCTCAGCACCTGCCAGTGGTCCTGGATGCGCAGCGGGTCCTGGCCCACCAGGTACTCCGCCAGCACCTCGACGGCCGACCGGACGACCTCGGCCCGGCCCTCCACCACCGGCTCGCCCCAGCCGACGACGCCGTCGTCGGTCTCGATGCGGCAGAACAGCCACCGGGGCGGGACGAGAAAGGTCTCGACGCGCGCGATCTTCACTGTGCCTGGCCGTCCTTCTCGTCGGTGGAGCCGTCCGCGCCCTCGGGCGCGGACGGACCGCTGAGTTTGTCGAGGTCGCGCGTCGCCTGGTCGAGCAGGGCGCGCATGGCGTGTTCCGCGCCGTCGGGGTCCCGCTCGCGCACGGCGTCGAGGACGGCTCGGTGGCTGGGGACCGGGTCCTCGCTGTGGGGGGCGCTGTGCACGAGCCGATCACGCTGGGCCAGGCCGGACTCGATGACCATCTCCATGCGTTCCAGCAGTTCGTTGTGGGTGGCCGCGAGCAGCGCCCGGTGGAAGGCGAGGTCGGCCTCGACGGCGTCGCTCGCGCCGCCCTCCTGGCCCATCGCGGTCAGTGCCGCCTCCAACGCCTCGAGGTCGGCGTCGGTGCGGCGGGCCGCGGCCAGCCGCACGGCGGCGGGTTCGATGATGCCGCGGACCTCGCCGAGGTTGCGGAGCAGCGCGGGGTCGGCGCCGGTGCCGTCGCTCTCGGAGAACTGCCAGCGCAGCACGTCGGCGTCGAGCAGGTTCCAGTCGGAGCGGGGCCGGACGAACGTGCCGCGCTTCTGCCGGGCGTCGACCATGCCCTTGGCCGCGAGCACCTTGAGCGATTCACGCAGGGCGGTCAGGCTGACGTCCAGTTCGCTCTGCAGGGCCGCCATGTCGAGCGTCGCTCCCTCGGCGATCTCGCCGCTGAGCACCCGGCGGGCAAGGGTCTCCACGGTCTGGCCGTGCACTCCGCGGCGCGCGTATGGCGTCATGTGTTTGCCTTTCTTGCTGGTCGGTCGGTGGCTGAAGCGGTCGGTCCCGTCACGCGGAGGCCTTACTGACGCTCCAGCCGCCGTCCACGAGCAGGCTCGATCCGGTGATGTAGGAGGCTTCGTCGGCGGCGAGGAAGGCGACGGCGGCGGCGACCTCCTCGGGGGTGCCGAAGCGGCGGGCCGCGGTCTCGGCGACGCTGAGCTCGCGCTCGGCCTGCGGGACCCGGTCCCAGGCGGCGGTCAGGATCGGACCCGGCAGTACGGCGTTGAAGCGGACCCCGGGGCCGTACTCGACGGCGAGCTGACCGCACAGCGACAGCAGCGCTCCCTTGCTCGCCGCGTACGCCGGGTGGCCGGGGATCCCCCGGTGGGCGTGGACGGAGGAGACGAGCACCACGGCCCCCTGGTGCTCGCGCAGGTCGGGCAGCGCCGCCCTGACTCCTAGGAAGGCGCCGGTGAGGTTGACCGAGAGCTGCCGTTCCCAGGAGGCGAGGCTGGTCTCGTGGGCCGGCGCGACCGCCACTGTGTACGCGTTGCTGACCAGGACGCCCACGGGCCCGAAGCTGTGGGCAGCGGTGATCACCCGCTGCCAGTCGTCCTCGCTCGCGACGTCGGCGGCGACGAACAGGGTCCGGGCACCGTCCTTGCGCAGCCGCTCGGCGGCTTCCTCGCCGCGTTCGGCGGCGATGTCGACCAGGACGACGGCCGCGCCCTCCGCGGCGAGGCGTGCCGCGGTGGCCGCGCCGATGCCCGACGCGGCGCCGGTGACGACGGCGACGCGGTTGGTGAAGCGGGCGGCTGGGTTCATGAGGTGGGTCGTCTCCTGTTCGAGAGGGAGGTGGGGTGCAGATGTGCGAGAGAGGGGGCGAATTCTTCCGTTGTCGTCACTGCCGGGCCAGCACGGTCAGCCCCGCGTCGTGTCCGGCGGTCCAGGCGAACGGCAGCCCCGAGTGGAGCAGGTACGCGCCGCTGTAGCGGGTGCCGGTCGCGGTGTCGGTGTAGCCGGCGTCCGGCCTCAGGCCGCGCAGTCGGAGCCGGGCGGCCCGGCCGGGCACCAGGGGCGCGCCGTCGAGCGGGCCGGTGTTCCAGGCCGTCACCACCAGGCGGGCGCCGCCCGGTTCCTCGTACTGGATGCCGCAGGTCGGGTCGGCGGGGCTGCCGAGCAGGCTCACCTCGCCGTGGTGGACGATGTCGCGGATCTCCTTGTAGCGGGCGATCCACTCGGTGGCCTCGGCCCGCTGCTGTGGCGTCCAGTGGCGTATGTCGGCGCCGATGCCCAGGACTCCGGCGATGGAGTTGACGAACCGGAAGGCGAGGGAGCGGCGGCGCGGGTCGAAGACGCCGGGGGCGTCGGTGACCCAGGAGCTCATGGTGTGCGGGGCGTGCGCGTGGAGGTAGCCGTACTGGATGCGCAGCCGGTCCATGGGCGCGGTGTTGTCGCTGGGCCACATCACGTCGGTGCGGGCGAGGGTGGCGTGCTCGACGCGGGCGCCGCCGCCTGCGCAGCCCTCGACGGTGACGTGTGGGTGGGCGGTGCGCAGGTGGTCCAGGACGCGCTGGTAGCCGGCGACGTGGGCGGCGTCGAGGTCCTGGAGCTCGGGGTCGGGACCGGCCGGGTGGCCGGGGCGGCCGCGCTCGGTGGGCGGCCGGTTCATGTCCCACTTGAGGTAGCTGATGGCGTACGAGCCGAGCAGCCGGTCGAGCGTGCCGATGACGAAGTCCTGGACGTCCTCGCGGCCGAGGTCGAGCAGGAGCTGGTTGCGTACGAGCGTCGCGGGCCGCCCCTCGATCCGGTACACCCACTCGGGATGTTCGGCGTAGAGCCTGGAGCGGGGGCTGATGCCCTCGGGCTCCACCCACAGGCCGAAGTCCATGCCGAGGGCGCGGACGTCCTCGACGAACCGCTCGAACCCGCCGGGGAATTCGGCCGGGTCCGGGTCCCAGTCGCCGAGGCCGCCGGTGTCGTCGGGGCGTCCGGTGAACCAGCCGTCGTCGACGACGAAGAGTTCGGCGCCCAGCTCCGCGGCCGTCTTGGCGAGCTCCAGCTGCCCGGCGGCGTCGACGTCGAAGCCGGTCGCCTCCCACGAGTTGTAGAGGACCTTGCGCGGCCGGTGGATGCGCTCGCCGGTGAGGTGCCGCTCGTAGCGGTGCCACACACGGGCCAGCCCGTCGAGCCCGTCCGGGCTGAAGGCGCAGGCCAGCCGGGGTGTGACGAGGGTGGCCCCGGGGGCGAGGCGGACCGCACCCTCATGGGGCACGCGGCCGGCTCGTACGCGTACGGCGCCGCCGGGCTCGGCGTCGGCGGTGATCCGCCAGTTGCCGGACCACTCCAGGGCGATGCCGTACGTGGGGGTGGCGCCTTCGGCGGGGGCGGCGGCGTCCTGGACCGCGAGCCAGGGGTGGTACGCATGCCCTGCCGAGCCCTGGGTGCTCTCCATCTCGAAGCGGCCGCGCTCCAGCTCGACGTGCTGCAGCTGGAACTCCTGCGACCACTGTCCGGCCAGGTACGTCAGCCGCGCACCGCCCTGGACGGGCACGTTGACGGCGGCGGAGTCGAAGCGCTCCAGGCGTACCTCGGTCTCGCCGGTGCAGGTCAGCTCCGTCCAGCGCAGCACGACGTCGGTGCCGGGCACCGTCTCGTAGCGGAGCGTCGTGCGCAGTCCGAGGACGTCGTCGGCGAACTCCAGGCGCAGTGCCCGGTCGCCGTCCTGCGTGGCGCCGGTGAACCGCCACCAGCTGCCGCGGTCGCCGCCGGGGCGGGAGGCGACCAGGTCGGCGCCGGTGAACGGCCGCAGCCCGTACGGGATGTACTCGGCCGGGGCGGCGTCGGCGGGGACGATGAAGTGGGTGCGCCGCGACCAGTCCATGGGCGACGGCCCGTCCTCGACGCCGTGCGGACCCCAGGCGGCGAGTTCGGCCCAGTGGTCGTCGCCGCCGAGGGTGACCGCGTAGGTGGTGGTGTCGGTGCGCAGCAGCCACCGGTCGTGCGGGGTCACTTGACGGCTCCGAGGTTCAGTCCGGCCACGAAGTAGCGCTGGAAGCGGAGAAAGACGGCCACCGTCGGGGCGGCGGCGATCACCGAGCCGGCCGCGATCACGTTCCACATGGACACGTACTGGCCCTGCAGTCCGATGAGGGAGGCGGTGATGGGCATCTGGGTGTCGGTGCGCAGCACGGTGATGGCCCACAGCAGGTCGTTGAAGATCCAGGTGAACGACAGGGCGGTCAGCGCGGCCAGCGCCGGGCGGGCCAGCGGCAGGATGATCCGCCAGTAGATCTGCCACGGGTTCGCGCCGTCGATGACGGCGGCCTGCTGGATCTCGCCGGGGATCGCCCGCATGAAGCCGTGCAGGACGAAGACGTAGAAGCCGACGCCGAAGCCGACCTGCACGCCGATCAGGGCGTACAGCTGGTCGTAGATGCCGAGCATTTCGCTGAGCTTGGAGACCGGGATCAGCAGGATCTGCGGGGGCAGCAGGTTGCCGCCGAGCATGAGCAGCAGCAGGACGCGCCGGAAGGGCAGGTCGTAGCGGCTGAGCGCGAAGGCCGCCATGGAGGCGAGGCCGAGCGAGAGCAGCACGGTGGGGATGGTGACCAGCATGCTGTTGATGAGGGCGCGCTGCTGGCCGCCGTCCACCCACGCCTGCCGGAAGCTGTCGAAGGTGAACGAGTGCGGCCAGCTGCCGACGCCGTGCGCTGCGATGTCGTCGAACGTCCGGGTGCTGGTGACCAGGACGAGGGCGATCGGCAGCAGCCACAGCGCGGACAGCAGGCCCGCGGAGAGGTGGAAGCCGGCGGTGCGCAGGGCGCGGCCGCTCGGGGCGGGGCGGCGGGGTGCCGCGACCTTGGCGGGCCCGGTCCGGCCCGCCGGGCCCTCGGCGTCCTTGAGGTCCGTGGTGGCGTGGGTGGCGGTCATGAGTCGGCCTCCCGGAAGGCGCGCACGAGGTAGCTCGCGATGACGCCGAAGGCCAGCACGAAGATGACGACGGCGAGTGCGGAGCCGTATCCCAGGCGCAGCGACTGGAACGCGGTGGAGTACATGTACGTGCTCAGCAGTTCGGAGGAGTGGTACGGGCCGCCGCGGGTGAGCGCCCACACCACGTCGAACGAGCGCAGCGAGTCGATGACGATCACCGAAAGGACGACCGCGTTGACGCTGCGCAGCTGCGGGAGGGTGATGTGCCGGAACTGCTGCAGGCGGGTGGCGCCGTCGACCTTCGCCGCCTCGTACAGCACGGGGTCGATGCCCTTGAGGCCGGCCAGGTACAGCACCATCACGTAGCCGACCTGGCGCCACAGCGCGGGCACGATCACCGCGTAGAAGGCGGTGTCCTGGTCGGCGAGCCAGGCGTGCTTCCAGCCACCCAGACCGATGGCTTGCAGCACGTTGTTGATCAGGCCGTCCGGCTGGTACATGGCCTGCCACACCAGCGCGGTCGCGACCAGTGAGAAGACCACGGGCAGGAAGAGCGCCGCCCGGTAGAACCCGATGCCGCGCCGCTCCTGCTGGAGCAGCAGTGCGGCACCGAGTCCGAGGGCGGCGGACAGCCCGCCGAAGAGCAGCAGCCACAGCACCGTGTTGATCGCGGCGGTGCGGAAGACCTCGTCGTGCACCATCTCGCTGAAGTTGCCGAGGCCGACGAACTTCGGGGCCGACAGACCGTCCCAAGAGGTCAGGGAGAGGTAGAAGCCCTGGAGGGCCGGCCAGAAGACCCAGAACGCCTCGGCGAGCAGCGGGACGAGGACGAAGGCCAGGACCACCGGGGGCACCCGCGTGGCCCTGGACCGTCGTGTGGAGCCGAGCAAAGCCATTGTCACTGGCTCCAGATCTTCTGTGCGCTGCGCTGCCACGTGGTGAGGATGGAGCCGATCTCCTTGGGCTTGGCCAGGTAGTGCACGAGCGCCGTGTCGGCGGTCGGCTGGAGCGCGTCGCTGGAGTCCCGGTTGAAGAACTGCGTCACGTCGGTGGCGCTCTCGATGAGTTTGCGGCCCTTGAGGACGAGCGGGGTGCCGGCGTCCTTGGCGTCCGGGTGCGTGGGCAGCGCGGTGCCGGAGGAGTTCCTGAGGTACAGCTCCTGCGCCTCGGCGGAGGCCAGGTAGCGCAGCAGCTCCTTGACGCCGTCGACGCGCTTGGTGCGGGCGCTGGCGAAGTAGCCGTCCGTGGGCGCCTCTTCGGCGACCGGCACCTTCGGGTCGATGATGGGGAACTGGAAGAAGTCCAGGTCGCCCAGGGCGTCCTTGGGGGCGGCGTCGGCGAAGAAGGTGCCGATGAGCATCATGCCGGTGCGGCCCTGGAGGAGGGCGGTGGTGGCGTCCTGGAAGGGGATGGCCGTGCCGTTGGGGTCGAAGAACGGGCGGGCCTCGTCCCACTTGTCGAAGACCTTGCGGACCTCGGGGTCGTCGAAGCGGTGCTTGCCCGCGAGGAGTTCGCGGTGGTACTTGGCGCCGTTGACGCGGATGTTGAGGTAGTCGAACCAGGTGGAGGCGACCCAGGGGGTGTCACCGCCGGCGCCGAGGCCGATCGGGGCGACGCCCTTGCTCTTGAGCTTGTCGCACAGGTCGAGGAACTCGTCCCACGTCTTGGGCTCCTTGACACCCCACTTGGCGAAGTTCGACTTCCGGTAGAACACGCCCCACCAGTAGTAGCTGGTGGGCACGAAGACCTTCTTGCCGCTGGAGGCCGAGGTGCACAGCTTCTTCAGCGCGTCGGAGTAGCCGGCGAGCTCGGGCTTCTCCCAGATGTCGTCGAGGCCGAGGAGCAGGTCCTTCTTGGCGTACGACTCGGCGACGGAGCCGGGGTACCAGGTGTAGGCGTCCGGCGGGTTGGCCGAGGTGAGGTAGGTCGGCAGCTGCGTGCGGAACGTCTCCGACGCGACCGTGTTGAGCTGGGCCCTGGCGTCGCCGCGCTTGTCGTAGGCGGCCACGACCGCCTGCATCGCGGTCTTGGCCTGCGGAGAGGAGAGGTTGGACTGCAGGGTCACCGGGCCGCCGGACTTTCCTCCGGAGGTGGACGGGGTCTGGGTGACGCAGCCGCTGAGCAGCGCGCCGGCGCCGACTGCGCCCGTTCCTACGAGGAATCTGCGGCGGGTGGCGTTGAAAACGGTCATCTGTGCACTCCCTAAGTGCCTGCGGAACAGAGTTGAGGCCCCCTGACGGCCCGGCTCCGCCTGCGGCAGGCACAGCCTGTCGCAGGGGTACGGACACCGTCAAGATTAATTACTAATTTATTTCTCGGAGGATGTGCCTCCGGGCCGAACAAGGCCCGGAGGCACATCAAAGCGAGCGCGCGGAGCTCAGAGCCCGGTCTGGTGGACGCGGCCGTCCACCCCGCGGTAGGCGGCCAGTACGCCGCCGTCCGGCCCGGCGACGGCACCGAGCGCGCCGTCGAAGGCACCGCTGACGAAGTCGGTCTCCTTGCTCCAGCCGGCCCAGCCGCCGTCGGCGGTCCACCTGCGCGTCCAGAGCGTGTAGTCCCCGGCCCGCGCGTACAGGTGGACGGTTCCGCCCGAGGCCACCAAGGTCGGGCTGCCACTGGTCGTGCCGCCGAGGGCGGTCCAGTCCGACCAGGTGCCGGAGGTGTCGCGGGTCCGCGACCACACCGAGTCGTCGGGGGTGCGCACGGCCACGTGCAGCCGCCCGGCGTCGTCGACGACGGCCGACGGACGTCCGTAGAACGGCCGGCCCTGCGGGGCGCCGAGCGAGGTCCAGCCGGAGGCCGGGCCGCGCGACCACACACTGCCGTCCGCACCGCGCACGAACAGGGTCCAGTCGTCCGGTCCCGCGAAGGCCGCGGTCGGCGCGTCCGTCAGCGTCCCGCCGAGGTTCTGCCAGCGCCCCCAGTGCCCGTTCGCGTACACGCGCTGGTAGGCGGTGTCGTCGGTGCCGCGCACGAAGACGTCGATCCGCCCCCCGGCCGAGGCGTACGCCGCGGGCTGACCCAGGATGCGGCCGCGCGTCGGGCCACCCAGATCGGTGGTCCGGGACGTGGCCCAGTCACCACCGCGCGCGCTCTGCGCGCGCAGCGCGCCGTCCGTGCCGCGGGTGAAGACGGTGAGCGTGTCACCGTCGCGCACCAGGGCCGGGCTCGCCGACGAGCGGCCGGGAAGCTGCGTGCCGGGGGCCTCGTCGGTGCCGGTCAGCTTGAGGAAGGCCGTGCCGTGCGCGGGGACGCGCACCGTGTACGAGCCGGTGAAGGTGCCGCGCGAGGCACGGGCCCGCAGGTCACGCACCGCGACCTTGCCCGCGAGGCCGGCGTCCGCGAAGGTCACCGTGCGGTCCTGCGCCTGGTCGGAACGGTTGAGCAGGACGACCGCCCGCTTGCCCGCGCCCTGCAGCACCTTGCTGTAGACGTCGCCGACCGAGTCGGTCGCCACGCGGGCGCCCTGGATGCCCAGAGGGTCCTGGTCGACGGCGATGATCTCGGGGTTGCGCAGGGTGTCGATCATGGACTGCGCCAGGGTGCGCGGGTCACTGCCGAGCATGAGCGGCGAGGCCATCTCGGCCCACATCACGAACTGAGTGGTGGACTCCTCCTCCGTCAGCTCGTAGCCACCCTCGGCGAGCTTGCGCATCGGGATCAGGTAGTCGGGGTCGTTCCAGTGCCCGGGCCCCTGCGCCTCGGGGTGCCAGGCGTTGGCATCCATGTTGCGCAGGATGTTCGGCCACTCCCCCGCGGTCGGGGTGCCCCAGGCGATGTCGGTGCCGGTGCGCCAGGAGTCGGCCGCCGTCGGACCGTAGACGAAGGTGTTGTGCGCGTCCTGTTCCGGGGTGTGCGGCATGCCCCAGTCGTCGGTGAGCGGGTTGCACAGATTGAGCAGCATCTTCCGCCCGGACTTGGCGACGGCGTCGCTGAACTCCTTGAAGGCCGGGCCCGGATCGAGCCCCGCGCCGATGCCGCAGAGGAAGTCCACCTTGATGGCGTCGACCTTCCACCCGGCGAACTGGCGGGCGTCCTGCTCATAGTGGCCGCGGCTGCCCAGGCCACACCACTTCCCGCCGTCGTACTCACCCGCGTCGGTGTAGATGCCGACCTTGAGGCCCCGCTTGTGAAGGTACGTCACCAGCGCGGGGATACCGGAGGGAAAGCGGGTGGCGTTGGCCACGAGTTGGCCCGTCTGCGGATCGCGCGGCTGGTCCGCCTGCCAACCGCCGTCCAGCCAGACGATGTTGTAACCGCTGTCGCGCAGCCCGCTGCTGACGAGGTGGTCGGCGACCTTCTTGACCTGGTCCTCCGTCGGGGCGCCGAGCCCGTAGTAGGTGTTCCATCCCATGTACGGCGTGGAGGCGAGACCGCTGTCGTAGTACTGCGGCGCGCCCTGGTCGTCCGCGGCGTGTGCCGCCGGCACCGCCGACCCGACCAGCACCACGGCACCGAGCACCACCGCTGTCCGCCGCGGTCGCGCCATCCCTGCACGATGCGAAGCCACTGAGTTCTCCCGAGAGTTGGGGGTACGAGGCACCCCGCTCCGGTCCTGCCTGGGCGTCGGTGCCACGGCGGAAACTGTGCCCAGGCCCCTCAGGCCTGTCAATATTAATTGCTAATTAACTTAAAAACGGGATCCCGCGGTGACGTAGGCACCGCCCCGGGACGGTTTCCCCAGGCTGCGGCGGTGCCCCACCCCCCGACTGCTGGCCGGCGGGGCGGGCGTGGAATTGTTTGGAACCCTCACGCGCTGATGAAGCCAGAGGGCATGGGATGCCGCCGGTGTGCGAGCCGAGCAGCCCGAGTGACCGAGGCGACAGACATTGGAGGGGCCGACATGGCAGCGCAGACGCAGAGGGCCGTACTGGCGGGCGGATGCTTCTGGGGGATGGAGGACCTGATCCGCCGGCTCCCGGGCGTGACAGCGACCCGGGTCGGATACACCGGGGGTGACGTGCCGAACGCGACGTACCGTAACCACGGCACCCACGCGGAGGCCATTGAGATCCTTTTCGACCCCGAGAAGACCGACTTCCGCGCGATCTTGGAGTTCTTCTTCCAGATCCACGACCCGAGCACCAAGAACCGCCAAGGCAACGACATCGGTCTCAGCTACCGCTCGGCGATCTACTACGTGGACGACGAGCAGAAGCGGATCGCCGAGGACACCATCGCGGACGTCGACGCCTCCGGACTGTGGCCGGGCAAGGTCGTCACCGAGGTCGAGCCGGTCGGCCCCTTCTGGGAGGCCGAGCCCGAGCACCAGGACTACCTGGAGCGTTACCCCGATGGCTACACCTGCCACTTCCCGCGCCCGGGATGGCGGCTGCCCGCCCGCGCGGAGGGCTGACGGCTCGGCGGACTGACCGTGTGGAGGGCTGACGCGGAGGGTTGACCGCGCGAGGCGGCAACCGGCTCATCCAGCGTGAGCAAGAACGACGAGTGCATCGGCGACCGGACCGGTCGCCGATGTCCGGGGAGCACGTCAAGGCATGGCGCGTCCGGGCGTTCGGGTCTGGTCGCCGGCCGGCCGCGTACCGCCGACCTGGTCAGGGGCGTGCATGCTGGCGAGCAGACGCAGGCGTTCTTCGGAGTCGCTGCCCGGCTGTGCGTGGTAGGTGACCAGTGTCTGCTCGCCAGTGCCCGGGACCAGCAGCTTTTCGTAGTGCAGTTCCAGAGGGCCGGCCTCGGGGTGATGAAGCAGGCTGATGCCGGTGGTCTTGTGCTTGACGTCCTGCCGGGCCCAGAGCGTACGGAAGCGCTCGCTGCGCAGGGAGAGCTCTCCGACGATCTCGACGAGGCGCGGGTCTTCGATGCCCGCGCCGACGACCGAGCGCAGATACGGGACGACCCGGGCGGTCATGTCTTCCCAGTCCTGATGGAGTTCCCGCATCTCCGGTTCCAGGAACGCGGCCAGGATGCCGTTGCGCCCCGGCGCGTTGAACGGTGAGAGCGCGACGGCGAGGCTGTTGGCGGCCAGGACGTCCATGTACGTGCCGTGGATGTACGCCGGGGTCAATGGCCAGGAGTCGATGAGCGTGCGCAGACCGTCACCGACCTGCTCCGGCCTGCGGGGCCGCTTGCGCCGCGGACTCTTGCGTGTGGCGATCTCCAGCAGGTACGTCGTCGCCTCCTCGTCCAGTCGCAGGGCGCGGGCGATGCTGCGCAGTACCTGCTCCGAGGGGTTCCTGTCGCGGCCCTGCTCCAAGCGGTTGTAGTAGTCGGAGCTGATGCCCGCGAGGAACGCGACCTCCTCGCGGCGCAGCCCCGGGACACGCCGGTTCCCCTGATCCCAGGCCTCGTCGGGCTGGACCAGTTCCCTGCGGGCACGCAGATACCGGCCCAGTGCGTTGGCGTCTCCGGCGGCTGTCATGTTTCCAGCGTACGAATGCGTTCCCGGTTCATGGGTGGCCCTGTCAGTCCCAGTCTCACCCCGTCCTGGTTCGCCCCACAGCCTTCGGCGCAGTATGACGGCGCAGTTTCGAACGACCGGAGGAACGCATCACATGTCCCAGCTCTTCACGACCCCGCTCGGCCGCGACAGCACCGCCTCGGAGGTGATCGAGGGCGTCGACCTGTCAGGCAGGCGGGCGATCGTCACGGGCGCGGGCTCGGGCCTCGGAGTCGAGACCGCCCGCGCTCTGGCGGCCAACGGTGCCGAGGTCACGCTCGCCGTCCGCCGTCCGGAAGCCGGCGAGCAGGTCGCTGCCGACCTGCGCAAGGCCACCGGGAACGACGCGATCCACGTCGCCCGCCTGGACGTGGCCGACCTGGAATCGGTGCGAGCGTTCACCGCCGGCTGGCAGGGTCCGCTGCACATCCTGATCAACAACGCCGGCATCATGATGCCGCCGGAGCTCGGGCGGGGCATCGGCGGCCACGAGCAGCAGTTCGCCACCAACTACCTGGGGCACTTCGCCCTGACCCTGGGGCTGCACCGCGCCCTCGCCGACGGCGACGGAGCGCGCCTGGTCTCGGTCTCCTCCAGCGGCCATCTCTTCTCTCCCGTCGTCTTCGACGACATCGACTTCCGCTTCCGCCCGTACGACGCGCTCATCGCCTACGGCCAGTCCAAGACCGCCGCCGTCCTCCTGGCCGTCGAGGCGCAGCGCCGCTGGTCCGGCGACGGCATCACGGCCAACTCCCTGCACCCGGGTGCGATCGCCACCAACCTCCAGCGGCACACCGGAGGCCTGCGGACCCCGGAGCCCTACCGCAAGACGATCGAGCAGGGCGCCGCGACCACCGTGTTCCTCGCCGCTTCCCCGCTGGTCGAAGGCGTCGGCGGCCGCTACTTCGAGGACGTCAACGAGGCCCCTCTCGTCCACGCACGCCCCACCCAGCTGGGCGTCCCCGGCGTGGCCCCCTACGCACTGGACCCTGCGAACGCCGAGCGCCTGTGGGAACTGGCGAGCGACATCGTCCGCTGACCTTCGCAGGTCAGGGGCCTGGTGTGACGCTGTCGGGGGTGCTCGTGCCGGTCGGGGGCGGCAGTCTGCTGTGCAGATCGTCTGGCAGGGCGGTTTCGGGGTCTTCCGCTCATCGTCGCCGGTGCCGCTCTTGCGATCCGGCTCATGACGGACCCTGACTCTGAAAGACGCTGGACCATATGCGAGCCAGGCGTGGCACGATCGCGCTGAGCCAGCAGGTGATCGACCTCGTGATCCGCCGCCGCCCCTCGCCCGAGGCGATGTTCGCACTGATCGCGGACTTCTTCGACGCTGGAGAAGCTGCGCCCAGCCATTGCCCGATGGGAACGAATCACGGGACGACCCGCATCAGCGCCGGCGGTCTGGATGCCGTGGGCGGAGCGGGCTTGACCCTGACGCTGGGTCAACCCTCCATCCTTCCGGCAGGAGCTTCCTCGCAGTCGCCTGGAACAGCTCCGCAAAGGAGGCAGGTGACCATGACAGCCCCATCGATCGCCGGTCCGGCGATTCGCGTGCAGGGTCTCGAGAAGTCGTACGGGAAGCTCGAAGTGCTGCGCGGCGTGGACTTCGACGTGGCGCGGGGCAACATCTTCGCCCTGCTCGGCTCCAACGGGTCGGGCAAGACCACGACCGTGAGGATCCTCGCCACGCTCCTCAAGGCCGACGCGGGGACGGCGAGCGTCAATGGCTTCGACATCGCCACCCAACCGGCGAACGCGCGGGAGTCCATCAGCCTCACCGGGCAGTTCGCGGCCGTCGACGAGATCCTCAGCGGTCGGGAGAACCTCGTACTCGTCGCCAGGCTGCGCCACCTCAAGGACCCGGGCGCGATCGCGGATGACCTGCTGAGGCGTTTCTCGCTGACCGAGGCGGGCGCGCGCAGAGTGTCGACGTATTCGGGTGGGATGCGCCGCCGGCTGGATATCGCGATGAGCCTCATCGGGAATTCGCCGGTGATCTTCCTGGACGAGCCGACGGCCGGGCTCGACCCCGAGGCGCGCATCGAGGTGTGGCATGCGGTCAAGGAGCTCGCCGGCTACGGAACGACGGTGCTGCTCACCACGCAGTACCTGGACGAGGCCGAGCAGTTGGCCGACCGGATCGCGATCCTCCACCAGGGTCGGATCATCGTGAACGGCACCCTCGCCGAGCTCAAGCGGCTCTTCCCGCCCGCCACGGTCGAGTACGTCGAGAAGCAGCCGACCCTCGAGGAGATCTTCCTCGCGATCATCGGCGGCGACGGCAAGAGCGACGCCACCGGCACGAACAACTAGGGGGCAAGGATGACCGCGTACTTCTTCGGCGACACCGCTGTTCTCACGGGGCGGACCCTGCGCCATGTCACACGCAGCATGGACACCATCATCACGACCGTCATCACGCCGGTCGCCATGATGCTGATGTTCGTCTACGTGTTCGGCGGCGCGATCGACACAGGGTCGGTTGCGTACGTGAACTACATGCTGCCCGGCATCCTGCTCATCACGATCGCGTCGGGCATCTCCTACACCGCGTACCGGCTGTTCACCGACATGAAGAGTGGGATCTTCGAGCGATTCCAGTCCATGCCGATCGCACGGTCGGGTGTGCTGTGGGCACATGTCTTCACCTCTCTGGCCGCCAACCTGATCTCGCTCGTGATCGTCGTGGGCGTCGCTCTGCTCATGGGCTTCCGCTCAGGGGCAGGAGTGCTGGCATGGCTCGCGGTCGCCGGCATCCTGCTCCTGTTCACCCTGGCGCTGACCTGGATCGCCGTGATCCCCGGGCTCTCCGCGGCGTCGGTCGAAGGCGCGGGCGCGTTCGCCTACCCGCTCATCTTCCTGCCGTTCATCAGCTCGGCGTTCGTGCCCACGGAGACCATGCCTGGCCCGGTGCGCTGGTTCGCCGAGCATCAGCCGGTGACGTCGATCGTCAACACGATCCGCGACCTGTTCGCCCGGCAGCCGGTCGGCGACGACATCTGGAGCGCACTCGCGTGGTGCGTCGGCATCCTCGTCGTCGCGTACGTCTTCGCGATGGTCACCTATCGCCGGAAGATCGCCTGAGGCAGGCTGAGACCCATGCTCACCATCAGCCAGCTTGCCGCGTACGCCGGGGTGACGGTGCGGGCGGTACGCCACTACCACCAGATCGGCCTGCTGCCGGAGCCCGCACGCGACCGGTCCGGGTACCGGACCTACGACGCTGCCGCGGTCGTGCGACTGATCCGGATCCGCAGCCTGGCAGACGCCGGCGTGCCGCTGGCCAGGGTGCAGGCACTCCTCGACGCCGGCCCGGAGGAGTTCGCCGATGGCGTCCAGGAGATCGACAAGGACCTGCGTGCCGAGATCCGGCGGCTGCAGGGCACGCGCAGACGGCTCGCCCGGCTCGCGGCCGGAGAGCACCTGGCGCTCCCCCCGAGCGTCGTGGACTACCTTGACCGGCTGCGCGGTCTCGGTGTCGAGGAGCGGTACATCGAACTGGAGCGGGATGCCTGGATCATGATCGCCGCCCAGGTGCCACACCTGATCGACGCCGTGATCGCCAAGAAGCACGAGCAGTTGGACGACCCCGACATGGTGAGGCTCTACAGCTTTCTCAGAGGAGCGCTCGACTGGCCGGCCGACGATCCGCGGGTCGTCGAGGTCGCCGACATCCTGGAGCGCCTCAGGATTCGCGCCGTGGAGGCCGGCGAGGTGGGTGCCGACGGCTTCGACGACCAGTTCGTCGACCTGCTGGACTCAACCATGGTCGAGTCCTCACCGGGTGCCGAGCGGGTGTTGGCGATCCTGGAGGAGCGTGGCTGGAGGGGCTGGACCCGCATCGAGCGGGTGCCTGCCGACAGGCTCAACACTGAGCTGCCGCCACCTTGAAGGCAGGTCAGTGACCTGGTGTGACGCTGTTCGGGGGTGCTCGTGCCGGCCGGGGCGGCAGTCTGCCGTGCAGATCGCCTGGCAGGGCGCTGTCCGAGGCCCCTGCCCCTGCCCTGGCATCCACGCCTGGCATCAGTGGTGGCGGACTCCCGGCGACCTTCGGCCAATGGCCAGAAACAGGCAGGCCGGCAGTTTCTCCCGTGGCGTGACGCGCACCACTCAACTCACCTCGGGGTCGGGACTACGGGTAACTAGCCGGTCGGACGATTGCCTGATTCTTCCCCTCGGGAGAGGAAGGTCCACGCGCATAGGGTCACAGCGGAGCAACAGCATCCGTTTCCCCTCAGAAATCCACGTAGCCAGCACGAGGGGCGATCTGATTGGCTCTCACCGCTGTTATCGCTTCGCCCATTCAGCAAGAATCTTCTTTTCAGCGGCCGCAGCCACCCTGGGCATACTCGGCCTGACTGCTCCGCAGGTCGCAGCGGCCGACCGGCCGATTCCCAGCATTTCGGCCAAGGCCGACAAGAACGCCAGGGCAATTGCAGCGGAGAATCCCGCTGCAGTCGTAGCAGCCGCAACTGTCTGCGGTACGGGATACAATCTCTACAAGGCCGAGCAGTTGCCCGACGCCTCGCGCCTGGGGACCCTCTTCGTCTACGTCAAGGGATCCAACCCCGCGAGTAATGACGCTCCTACGTGCGCCATCTTCGATAACAACACGAGTGGCGCGAAGTGGATGAAGCTCAAGCTCTGCTCGAACTGCACGGCAGAGGGCTGTGCGAGTGACGAGGGCAACTTCAGCCAGTACGCAGGACCTGTCTACCGCGCCCACGGCGGTTGCGGCACGGTCACCGCACTGATGAAGAACACCTCAAGCTCAAGCACATACCTCGTCAACGCCGTTCGAGACTCGACGAACTGCAACTAGGCAGCGCCGCACGAGCCGCAAGCCCGGGGCTCCATGCTGTCTCACGGAATGGAATCCCGGGCGCACTCCTGGTCTCAGTTGAGCTCTTCGCCTTTCAGTGGGGCCTTTGAGAGGCAATCAGAGGCTGCTCCGCCATAGAACGCGCCCAGTGGACGTATAGGGGTGCGCTGCCCCGCGCTCGCGCCTGAACACCGGCTGATCAAGGCACCGTTGAGGTCCGTCTCCCTCCGGCTGATCGACGATTGACGACGCACATAAGTCGCCCTCGCATGCGCGCCCAACTGCAAGAACGACGCCACGGTCAACGCCAAGTTGTTCACCGGCAGCGGCAAGCCGACGGCCATCGCCTCGGGCAGACTCGGCCATCTCGACCGCACGCAGGGTGAGGTGGGCAAGATCTTCCTCACCGGCCACCCCACGGGCACCCCCGCGACCGCGGGAACCGGCGTCAACGCCCAGGCCGACACCGATGTCTCCTCCCACGGCCGCCTCACAGTCGACCCGGTCTCATCTCTGGTACGCGCCGGCCTGGCTCACGTCAAGGCAGTGCGCTCACGCAGAGCGTGCGGCAGGAAGCCGTCGACGGCTCAGGGAACAACCCCTCTCCGGCCCTTGGTACGACCACCGCGACGCACCCCAACTGACGCGCACCGCTGCGACCGCTGGTGCACCGTGTCCCGCAACGACATCAACGCACAAGCGCTGCAGCCGGTTCGGTCGTGAAGACGATTTCCTCGCCAACTCCGGCATCCCGGCAGCGGTCTGGGCCGGAGGTCCAGGAGCGCGGGGCACACAGTTCCTGGTCCAGTCCACCGTCCGCGTGCCCGCGCCGACCTGCGTCATCAGGGAGACGACGACCTGGGTGTTCCCAGGCGGCGCCAGGGCGTGTCCGATGGGTCGCATTCGATTCAGACATCCAACGGCCGTCTTGGCATGCCGCCCATTGGCGCTTCGTCAGTCCGCTAGTGTGCGGCCATGTTGCAGACGAGATTCACCGATATGTTTGGGCTTGCTCATCCGGTGATGTCGGCCCCCATGGCTCTGCACAGCGGCGGAACACTCGCTGCCGCGGTCTCCGCCGCCGGCGGCCTCGGCTGTTTCGGGGGTACGCATCCCTGGAAGGGACCCGACTGGATCCGTGCGGAGATCGCGACCATCCGTGCCACGACGGACCGGCCGTTCGCAGTCGGGTTCATCACGCCGTTCCTCCCTTTCACCGAGGCGCTGTTCGACGCCACGCTGGAGGAGCGGCCGGCAGTCGTCGCATTGTCGTTCGCCGATCCCCAGCCGTGGCTTGCCCGGGCCAAGGACGCGGGAGCCCGGGTGATGTGCCAGGTCCAGAACTACGAGGACGCCGAGGCGGCGGTTGCCGCGGGGGCCGATGTCCTCGTGGCGCAGGGCAACGAGGCCGGCGGTCACACCGGGACGATGGGTCTGCTGCCGTTCCTGACCGGGATCGTGCGCAGGTACCCCGATGTCCCGGTGCTGGCCGCAGGCGGCATTGGCGACGGCCGAACGCTCGCGGCCGTCCTCACCGCCGGCGCGGACGGTGCCTGGCTGGGCACGGCGTTCCTTGCCACACCCGAGGCGGTCGAGGTGCACGACATCCACAAGCGCCTGATCGTCGAGAGCGACGGCGGCGACACCGTATGGACACGGGCCTACGACATCGTGTCAGGACTGCCGTGGCCGACCGGTATCGGTGAACGCGTCCGCCGCAACCGGTTCACCGACGAGTGGGCGGAGCGCGAATCAACCCTGCGGGACCGCGCGGAGGAATTGAGGCCTGAGGAAGCCGCCAACCCCTTCGGGGCCCCGCCCGACCCCGACACGGGTGAGATCATCTACGGCCAGTCGGCGTCCTTCGTCGATGGCGTACGCCCGGCCGCCGACGTGGTCCGCGCGATCAGCGACGAGGCCGAAGCGATCCTGGTTTCGCGGCCTCGCTCGCTACTCGGCCGACCGACAACCTGATCGGCGTGGCAGCCGGCCCCGACGGAAACGGCCGCACACGCCCGTGCCGTGTGGCACTGACACCAAGGGTCACGGTGCCGTGGCAGACACAGGCCCGCCTGCCAGAGCGCGTGGCCACGCGAACGCGTTCCAGGACCGCGATCATCTGCGAAACGATCCCCCTGTCGCCGGTCAGGGCTGGATGTTCTCCAGGTCCTCCAGGAGGCGTGGGTGCTTCGGCTCCCAGCCGAGTGCCTGGCGGGTGTGGGTGCTGGAGGAGGGCTGGTCGGTCGCGAAGATCGGGCCGAGAGGACCGTAGGTCTCCGACGGGACCGACTCGACCGGCAGGCCCAGCCGTCGGCCGATGACCGCGGCGATGTCCCGCACCTTGTCTCCCTCGTCGGCCACGGCATGCCAGGAGGTACCGGCCGGCGCCTGCTCCAGGGCGAGGCGGAAGAGGACTGCCGCGTCGAGCGCGTGCACGGCCGGCCAACGCTGTGCGCCGTCGCCCGGGTAGCCGGACACTCCGGTCTGGCGTGCGATGCCGGTCAGCAGACCGGCGAACCCTCCCGTGCCCTGGTAGTGAACCGTGCGTGGCATGCGTACGGCCGTGCTCCGGACTCCGCGCGAGGCCAAGCCCAGAACCGCCGTGACCGCGCGACCGCGACCACCCACCGGCCCGTCGGTCGGCAGCGGGTCGGCCTCGGTGGAGACGCGGCCCGGCACATAGGGCGTACCCGAGACGGTGACGAAGGGGCGGTCGCTGCCGACGAGTTCCTCGCCGAGGGTCGCGAGGGCGGCACTTTCCTCGGCGACCGCCTTCGCGAGGGCGTCGGGGCTGCTGAAGTCGTTGGCGAATGCCAGGTGGATCACCCCGTCGGCCTGAGCGACGCCGGCGCGAAGGATGTCCAGATCGGCGAGACCTCCCCGGAGCGGTTCGGCGCCGGTCGCCTCGGCGACCAGCGCGGACGCGTCGGAACGGGCGAGCGCGAGGACGGTGTGGCCGTTGCCGAGCAGTTCGGCGACGACGGCGGAACCGATCAGACCGGTGCCGCCGGTGACAAAGACGCGCATGAAACTCTCCCCCAAGTGATGGGACTCTTGTCCCATCACCATAGCAGGGTGATGGGACAAGAGTCCCATCACGTACGATGGCCCCATGGGTCGATGGGAACCAGGCGCACGCGAACGCCTCGTCATGGCCGCCGTCGACCTGTTCACCGAGCAGGGGTACGACGCCACGACGGTCGCGCAGATCGCCGAGCGCGCAGGAGTCACCAAAAGCACCTTCTTCCGGCACTTCCCCGACAAGCGCGAGCTGCTGGTGGCCGGACAGGAGACGCTGAGCCGACTACTGGCCGAGGGGATCGCCGAGGCGCCCGGTGATGCCAGCCCGCTCGAGGCGGTCGCCGCCGGTCTTGAGCGCGCCTCGAGCGCGATGGGCCCCATGAATCGCGAGCTCGCCCCGCGCCTGAAGGCGGCCGTCGCCGCCAGCGCCGAGCTTCAAGAACGTGACGCCCTCAAGAGCGTCAGCCTCGCGGCCGCGATGACAGTCGCTCTGGTCGCCCGCGGCGTACCCGATCCGACCGCGGCTCTCGCGGGCGAGCTGGGCGTCCTCGCGTTCAAACGGGGGTACGCCGAATGGTCCGAGGGCGACCGCGACGCCAAGGACGGGCTCGCCGAGTACACCCTGGCGGCCCTGGACGAGTTGCGTGCGGCGAGCGCATCGCTGGGCTGACCGGACAAACCTCACCGTCGTTCACAGAACTGCGGTCACAGCCGTTTTCCAGAGTCCTCATCAGTTTCCGGAGCCGGGTGGTCTCGTCGCGGATTCAGGACCCGGGCTTGGCCTTTCGGGCATGCTGTGCGGTCTTCAGGTTTCCGGCAGGAAGCGGTTCTCGAGGGCCGTGCGGCGAGTGGCGGCGTCTGTCGCTGCATGGTTGATCGGGATGACGGCCGACGTCCAGACGCAGGACGTGCTCATCTCCGCTGCGATCTTCTCCCGGTCCACATACAGCTCGCGTGCCTCAGGGGCGAGGACGATCCAGCGGGTGAGGTCGGTTCGCGGTAGGGCACGGCCGAGGCCGCCTCACGGCTGGACCGTTGGACCCGACAGCCACGGCTTCGACGGCGGCAAGCTCATCAATGGCATGCCTCGGGGCGTCGCCGCGCTTTCAGGCCGGCTCTACCGCGGCCCGGCGCGGTGGCTGTGCCCCTCCCGAGGGACTCAGCGGGCCCACCGGCTCCCCTGCGTCTCGTCGAGCGGCCCTGGACGGCGTCAACGGACGAGCAGTTCACGAACGCGGCAAGGATGCGGGGGCAACTCGCCCGTGGCACCGTTCGGCTCAGTTGTCCGCCGTATCCGCGGTGCCGGTCGAGAACGGGGGCTTGGGCGTCTGCCGCACGGCGCGCAGCGCGAGGGAGAGTTCGGTGATGCCGCGCGGATCGGTGAGGGAGCGGCCCGTACGCTCGGCGATGCGGCGCAGGCGCAGGCGCACCGTGTTGGGATGAACGTACAGACGCTTGGCGGCCTCCTCGGCCGATCCACCGGGTCGAACCAGGCGTCCAGCGTGTCCAACAGCAACTCACAATCGCCGGCCGGCAGGGCCTCGATCGGGCCGAGGACGGTGGTGGCGACGCGGGCCATGACGTCGGGGGCGCCGGCTGACGCGACCGCAACCGGGGAGTCGTCGAAGACGGTCACGGCGCCGCTCTCCGCGTCGCCGCCGCGCATGGCGACCTTGGCGAAGCGCAGGGCTTCCCCCGTGCGGCACAGGTCGTCGTAGGAGGGGCTCACCCCAACCCGCTGCTTCGTGTGCTGGCGCAGCACCTCGGCGAGGTCGTTCAGGTCCCGCGGGGTACGCAGGTACACGATGCCCAGCTGCATATCGGGGCGCAGCCGCCAGGCGGACCGAATTCCCTGCCGACTCAGGAGGGCCGCAGCCTCCGGCAGGGCCTGTCGACCGATGTGCGGTACCTCTGCGGCGACCACGGTGAACGGGCCCTTGCGCGGCACGCCCAGAACCTCCGCCGCGGACCACGCGGCGTCGGCGTCCATGCTCCTGCCTTCCAGTAGCGCCTCCACCAGCGCCGAACGCTCATGCTCATGGGCGACGAGCCGCTCGGCCACCGCGTCGTGGTAGCCAGAGACCATGGCCTCGGTGATGCCGTCCTGGAGCACCCACATCGCCGAGGCCGCCGCGACCAGCATGTCGCTCCCCACCTCGGGGTTCGTGGTGGCTTCGGCGAGTACTGCCTCCCAGAAGTACTTCACACCGATGCGGTAGGCCGTCATCACGGCGGGAAGCGGCACATTCTGCAGAGCGCGGCGGCGGCCGATACGGGCCGCGGCCTCGGTGTCCACGGGTACCTGTCCGGTCAGCGTCCGGAGCGCGTTGCCAAGGTGGGTCCGGCAAGCCGCCTCCAGCTCTTCCGCGGGCACCACGTCGTAGTGGTAGTCGCGCGAGCCGGCGCGGATCCGCGCCGCCATCTCCTTCGCCAGCTGCCCGACGCGTTCGAGCAACACGGTCGCCAGGGCGTTGATCTCCTTCTCGACCAAGGTCTTCTCCGGCTCACCGATCAGGAGTCTTCCCTCTACAGTACCGCCGGAGCGTCGGTTCGCACCGTGCCCGAGTCACCTGACACCGCCGCGGGCCGACGACGACCGGAAGCCGTTGGACCAGTCGGCGGGGCTTCGACGCATGGCCCAGGCCAGGTCGAAGGCCAGACGCCAGAACCAGCAGGGACCCAAGTCAACACGGTGATGGCCAGCGGTGGAATGACGGCACGTCAGAACGGCGAGTACACGGACCAACTCGGCGTGCCGTAACGATGAGCATGCGGACCAACTAGTGTCCTGCGCCAGTAGTTGATCGTTAGAAGTTGCGTGACTTCTACTGCTGGTGCGTCAGCTCCTCGTCGGGGCCCGAAGCTGGAACCGTTGCTGCTGTCTGATGACGAGCGGGCGGTGTTGGAGCGGTGGACGCGTCGGGCTACATCGGCCCAGGCGCTGGCCCTGCGCGCGCGGATCGTGCTGGCGTGCGCGGGCCCGGAGGTGCCGCCGATCGTCGCGGTCGCCCGGGAACTGCGGGTGACCGCGGACACCGTCCGCAAGTGGCGCCGACGCTTCCTCGCCGAGCGGCTGGACGGGCTGGCGGACGAGCCCCGGCCGGGCCGGCCGCCCACCATCAGCGTCGATCAGGTGGAAGCGGTGGTGGTCACCACGCTGGAACAGCTCCCGAAGAACGCCACCCACTGGTCGCGGACATCGATGGCGCAGCACAGTGGTCTGTCGAAGTCGACCGTGGGCCGGATCTGGCGGCAGTTCCAGCTCAAGCCGCATCTGGCGGACACCTTCAAGCTGTCGACGGACCCGTTGTTCGTGGAGAAGGTCTACGACGTCGTGGGCTTGTACTTCAACCCGCCCGAGGGTGCGGTGGTGCTGTCGGTGGACGAGAAGTCGCAGATCCAGGCACTGGACCGGTCCCAGCCGGTGCTGCCGATAATGCCGGGCATGCCCGAGCGGCGTACGCACGACTATGTGCGCAACGGCCTGACCACGTTGTTCGCCGCGTTCGATGTCGCCACGGGTGAAGTCATCACTGCCCTGCACCGCCGGCACCGGGCCGTGGAGTTCAAGAAGTTCCTGATCCGGATCGACAAGGAGGTGCCCGCGCACTTGCAGGTCCACCTGATCGTGGACAATTACGGCACCCACAAGACACCCGCGATCAAGGCTTGGCTGGCCAAACACCCGCGGTTCGAGCTGCACTTCACCCCGACCGGCTCGTCCTGGATCAACCAGGTCGAGCGGTGGTTCGGCTACCTCGCCCACCAGATGATCCGCCGCGGCGCACACAAAAACATCCAGGCCCTGGAAGCCGACATCCGGGCATGGGTCAAGGACTGGAACGAAGCCCCCAAGCCGTTCGTCTGGACCAAGACGGCCGAAGAAATCCTCGACTCCCTCGCCCGCTTCTGCCGACGGATCTCTGGCGCAGGACACTAGTAGGACTCCGTTAGGTTGCTCTGGTTCTTGGGTTTGGGCTGGTGGTGGCTGTTCTGGGCAGGGGGCGGTGGCAGGTGGGGCAGGTGCCGGTCCAGCAGTTCAGCAGGTCTTGGATGGCGTCGAGGATCTGGTAGAGGGTGAGTCCGCTGTATCGGCTTTTGGGGCCAGGCGCTGTTCGGTGAGGAACGCGTGGGCGGCGGTGACCAGGGTGACATGGTGATGCCACCCCGCCCAGGAACGGCCCTCGAAGTGGTCCAGGCCGAGGCCGTGCTTGAGTTCCCGGTAGTCGTGTTCGATGCGCCAGCGGATCTTGGCCAGACGGACCAGTTCTGCCACTGGGGTGCCGGCGGGCAGGTTGGACAGCCAGTAGCCGGTGGGTGCTTCGGCACCTTCGGGCCATTCGGCCAGGAGCGTCACTTCGGGCAGGACACCGTTCCAGCAGCCCGCCTGCGCGGTGGCGGCGGCCCGGGCCAGACGGCGGGCCCTGACCCCAGCCGGCCGCACCCGCACTGCCAGGAAGTGCGAGCGCATCGGCCCGCGGGAACCGTCACGCCAGGTGACCTCGGTGAACGCCTGCCGCCCCTGGCCGGCCGCGAGCGCGACCACCGGGGACGGCTTGTCCCGGTAGCGGGGCTGCGGCTTGCGGCCGTGGCCCGACCACGGCGGCGTGAGGGGCTCGGTGCCGTGCGGGTGGACGGTCACGTCCGAACGGACCGCCACGACATAGCCGATGCCCCGCTCGCTCAGGCCGGCCCGGAAGTCGGCGTTCTGCCCGTAACCGGCATCGGCCACCACCACCGGCGGCACCAGACCCCACCCGGCCAGCTCGTCGATGGTGTCCAGGGCCAGGCGCCACTTCTCCCGGTGCCCGACCCCCTGCGGCATCCCGGTCTTCTTCCGCCGTGCGGCATCGTGCGCCCACTCCTCGGGCACGAACAACCGCCACTGCAGCGGACAGGACGCGGTGTCGGAGACCGCGTGCACGCTCACCGCGACCTGGCAGTTGGCCTGCTTGCCCAAAGCGCCGCAGTACTGGGGCGCGACCGCCACCGACATCTTCCCGTCCTTGGGAAACGACACGTCGTCGACCGCCCACGCGTCCGGGCCGATCTGCGGCACCATCCGCTCAGCGATCCGCCGCCGCACAGGCACCGGATCCCAGGTCGACTGGTTCACGAACTGCTGCAGGTTCTGCTCGTTGCCGTCCGGCAGCCGCTCCGCCATGGCCTGGATGGACTTGCGCCGCCCGTCCAGCATCAGTCCGCGCAGATAGCAGTCACCCTTCGCCCGCTGATCCTTGCGCGGCACCGACGCGAACACATCAGCCACGAATAACGCCAACTTCGCCCGAGCACGGTTCACTTCATGTGCGTCCACACCCCCACCATGCCCTCAAACAGGACCGCGAGACAGACCTAACGGAGTCCTACTAGTCATGCGGTTCGGCAATGTTCAGTCATGCGTGGCCGAACGGGGTTGGTCCTCGCCGGGTGCCATCACCTCCAGGGCGGCGCGAAGCGCGGCGCGTGAGGTGATACCGAGTTTGGGATACAGCCGGTGCAGATGGGAGCCGACCGTGCGGTGGGACAGGAACAGCCGCTCGCCGATCTGCTTGTTGGTCAGGCCGATGGCCGCCAGCTCGGCGATCTGGCGTTCCTGCACGGTCAACGCGACTGTCGGTGCGTCCGACCCGGTCGTGGTGGCGACGCCAGTGGCGCGTAGCTCGTTGCGGGCCCGCTGGGCCATGGCTTTCGCGCCGATCCGGTCGAAGGTTTCGAGGGCGGCGCTCAGGTACAGGCGGGCGCGGGGGTCGCGGGTGCGGCGCAGCCACTGCCCGTAGGCGAGCTGGATGCGCGCGTGCTCCCACGGCCACCGGGCCGCTTGGGGCAGGGACAGGGCAGCCTCGAACAGGGGCAGGACCTCTTCGCCCGGATCGAGCACGCCGCACGTCCCGACGCCCTGCTGCTCAGCTCCACCTCGGGCATTCGCGCCACCGACATCGCACAAACGCTGCGGCAGCCCGAACGACTCGTCATCGGGCACCCGTTCAATCCGCCGCACCTCATCCCGCTGGTAGAGATCGTCCCGGGCGAGAAGACCAGTCAGGAGGTGGTCGAGCGCGCTGTCGCCTTCTACACGGCGCTCGGCAAGAAGCCGCAGGTCCTGCGCAAGGAGGTGCCGGGTTTCGTCGCCAACCGGCTGCAGGCAGCGCTGTTTCGCGAGGCCGTGAACCTTGTCGTACAGGGCGTGGTGACCGAGGCGGAACTCGACACCATCGTGACCTCCTCCGTCGGCCTACGCTGGGCTGTCGCCGGTCCCTTCCGCAGCTTCCACCTCGGTGGCGGCTCCGGCGGCCTGCCCCACTTCCTCGAACACCTCGGCCCCGGCCTCGAGAGCCTCTGGCGGGATCTCGGTACCCCGGTACTCGATGAGTCAACGGTCCAACTCCTCTCCGGACAAGCCAGTTTCGGCGCGAGCATCGAGGAACTGGAGGGCGCACGCGACGAGGCTCAGATCAAGGTGCTGCAGGCGGTGTCCGCACCGTCCGGCCTCGCCATCGAGCCCGCACGAAAGCAGTGAGCTCGAGACGACCGAGCAGCCTTCCCCGCGGGAACTCCCTGACGGTTGACGCCGCTCCGGGCACGTGACCCGCCGATGACCCCGCGCGGGCGCGGACGATCCGTGAGCACGGCATACGCCCACTGATGATCGTCCCCGTCCGCGCGACACACTGCGCTGGGTACGGTGGTGTTCCTCCGCACCAAGGAACCAATCCGCTGTCCGGCGCCCGGACGGCCCGAAGGGCTGGCTGCTGTTCGACATGGTGCTCTCATCGTTCCGCGCCTTCCCCGTTGGCGGCTCTCCTGAGGCAGCCACGGTGGTGCACTCCCAACAAGCATGAACGGGCCTTCCATGACCGATCGTCGACCGCTCCGTCCGTCGTCCGTCGCCCTTGTGGCTGCTCCGACCCTCGAACGCCTGCTACGGGATGCCCCACTCCTACGTGTCATCTCGACGATCTGCCCGTCAGGGCTGCGGTTCGAAGGAGAAATAGACCTTTCCTCCCGGGAGCTGCTGGCCGCAGCTCTGGATGAGGCGGTCCGGTTCGGCAGTGGTGATCTGCACGTTGATCTCACAGACATCACATTCATCGACGTCACCGGAATCCGCATGATGACGACCGTTGCGAGGACGCTCAGCCGCGACGGCCGCCGTCTGCTGCTACACGCCACGCCGCCCGGCGCACACCGAGTGATCCGCCTCATGGGTTGGGAGACGACCCCCGGCCTGATGCACTGCATCGGCGTAACGCTGTAGCGACCCGTCATTTCGCCGGGGTACGGGCGGCGTCCTCGCCTCCGACACACCCTCGCCGATCGTGAGCAGGCCAAGGGTGAAGGAGCGGAAGCAGTCGCACGCCCAACGCACTCCTCTGGCGCGGCCTGCTCGCCGTCGTCATCGGCATCGTCTCCGTCTCATGGCCCGGCATCACCGTCGGCGCCTTCGTCATCCTCTTCGCCGTCTACGCGTTCATGAGTGCGGCGACGGACGCTGCCCGTGCTTTCGCGGGCGACAGGGTGGGCCCGTATTGGGCTGGCTGCTGCTCGCCCTACTCTCGTTGGCGGCCGGCGTGATCGCGCTGGCGTGGCCCGGCATCACGGCTCTCGCGCTCACGATCTGGATCGCCGCGTGGGCACTGACGACCGGTGTCATGGAGATCGTCCTGGCGTTCCGACGCGGCGAGAAGGCGGGCGAGCGGGCCTTGTTCCTGCTGACCGGCCTGGTGTCGATCGCGTCTGCGTTCGTGCTGTTCGTCCGTCCGGACAGCGGCGCGGTCTCACTCGCCACCGTCTTCGGGCTGTTCAGCATCGTCTACGGCGTTTCGGCGGTCTTCGCCTCGTTCGAGGAGCGGCGCCACCGTACCGACTCGAGGCGGTCCGATCCGGTCAGCGCCTGAGCCGCGGTGCCGGTCGGTGAGCAGATCTCGCTCAGCGGCAGCGGTCGCGGTGTCGCCGTCGGTGTTGATGAACGCGTGGTAGCAGCTCTGCGAGGTGTTGAAGGTCGCCCGGCGAGTGACGGTTCCGGGGGCTGCGTAGACGGAGTAGTCGGTGATGGGGCCGGAGCCTGCGGCCGGGGAGACGGACGGCTGAACCAGTGCGGGTGGCGGGGACCGCCGTCCGCGGCGGATCCCTTGGCCGGTGACGGCAGCGACGCGCTCGTGCCGGCTGCCACTTCGGTCGTATCCATCTCTTGTGGTCGGCCTGTGGATCTACCCACCGGATCCGATGCGATAGGTTCCCGGTGTCTGGCCCATGGTGCGGCCGAACGTGTCGATGAACGCACTGGTCGTGGCCCATCCGCACTGTCGTCCCGTTTCGCTGACGCTTGCTCCTTCCGCCAGCAGCACCATGGCGTGAAAGACCCGGATGTTGGTCCGCCATTGCGGATACGTCATGCCGAACTCGGTCCTGAACAGCCGGGCCAGGGTGCGCTCGCTCACGCCGATGCGCCGTGCGAGCCAGGCGGCGGTCCGCGGTTGCCGCAGATCGTCGGTCACCAGCGCGCACGCCTGCCGCAGCAGGGGGTTGTTGGGGGTGGGCAGCGTCAATGGCTCTACGAGGGCTCGCCGCAGCCGGTCCCGCAGGACGGCGCGCAGGCGGCGTGCCTCCTGCTGCGGGAGGGACGGTTCACTGCACGCGATGATCAGTTCACGCACCAGGGCGTCCACGACCACGACGACCGGCGCCTCGGACCTCAGCAGGATGTCGTGGGCGGCGAAGCCGAGCGTGTGCACAGAGCTGTGCCCGTGTACCCGGTGCTGATGCCAGGTGCCCGCCGGAATCCACACGGCGCGTGCGCTGGACGCCACCCAGGACGCCTCGCCCGTCTGCACGGCCACCACACCGGCGCTGACGTAGAGAAGCTGGTGATAGCCATGCTGGTGGCGGCCGATGACCTCACCCGCGAGGTGGGCATGGGTGCTGTCCCTGGGTTCCGCCGCCGCCTTCTGCGCCTGACCGTTTTCCGACATACGACGGCAGAATATCGGAAGCGGCGCACCGTGCGGTCCTGCCAGCGTGATGACCATGCCCACGACATCCGACACTCCGCGTGATTTTCCCCCCGCCGCCCCGCCCGCGCTGAAGGCCCGGCTGGCCTCCGGGCTGCGCGGCGTCACCCTCGACACGCGCCCGCTGGCGCACCCCGTCTTCCGGCGCCTGTTGATCGGGCAGAGCGCGGCCTACGTCGGGACCATGGTCACCGGCGTCACCATCCCGGTACAGATCTACGCGCTGTCGCGGTCGTCGCTGTCCGTGGGGCTGACGGGACTGGCCGGCCTCGTGCCGCTCGTGGTCTTCGGCCTGTACGGCGGTGCCATCGCCGACCGGTTCGACCGCCGTGTGCTGTACCTGGCGTCGGCATGCCTCACCTGGGTGACCACGCTCGCCCTGCTGCTTCAGGCAGTCACCGATCTGCGCTCGGTTCCCCTCATTCTCGCCCTCGTCGCCGTCCAGGCCGGCGCCTTCGCCGTGTCGTCCGCCGCCCGGGGCGCGATCATTCCCCGCATCGTTCCGACACCCCTGGTACCCGCCGCGAACACGCTGTACTTCACCGCTGGCAACGTCGGGCAGGTCGCCGGGCCGCTTGTGGCGGGCATCCTGATCTCACTGCCGAACGGCTACTGCTGGGCCTACGGCGCCGACGCCCTGCTGTTCTCTCTCCTGCTGTACTCGGCCGTTCACCTGCCCCCGATCATGCCGACCGGATCGGGGGCCCGGACCGGTGGGCTGCGCTCGGTCTTCGACGGGCTGCGGTTCATCGCTGCCGCCCCCGTGCTGTGGATGTCCTTCGCGGTCGACATCGCCGCGATGACGTTGGCCATGCCGACCGCCCTGTTCCCGGAAGCGGCACAGGTGCGCTTCGGCGGAGGAGTGGGGCTGCTGTACTCGGCCATCGCCGTCGGGTCGGTCGTAGCGGGGCTCTTCAGCGGATGGATCGGACGCGTGCGCCGCCAAGGCCGGGCACTGGCCGTCGCCGTCACGGCCTGGGCGGCGGCCATCGCCCTCGCGGGCACCGTCCACCACCTCCTCGCCGCCGCGGCCCTACTGGCCGCTGCCGGAGCGGCGGACCTCGTCAGCGCGGTCTACCGCGAGACGATTCTGCAAACCTACGCACCCGACGCCATGCGCGGCCGTCTGCAAGGCGTCTTCACCGTCGTCGTCGCCGGCGGTCCCCGCCTCGGAGACCTGCGCGCCGGCGCCATGGCCTCCGCCACCGGTCTCGGGCTCGCATGGACAGGCAGCTCGCTGCTCTGCATGATCGTCGTCATCGTCGGCACACTGCTCGTGCGACCGTTCTGGCGCTATGCCGTCACCTCGGTACAGCCTCCGTCCCCACCGACGCAGCCCTCCCCGCCCGCCGTTGACCCGCTCAGTCGGTGAGGCCCAGCGCCCCCGCTGCCTGGATCGCCAGCCAGACCTCGGCCAGGGCTCCCGTCGACGTCAGGTCACGATCGGCGAGTGCGCCGAAGCGGCGCAGCCGGTAGGCGAGGGTGTTGGGGTGGATGTGGAGCGCGGCCGCAGCCGTCTCGGTACGGCGGTCGCGCTCCATCCAGGTGCGGGCGGAGACCAGCAGATGCGAGTCATGGGCCTCGTCGTAGCGCAGGACCTCGCCGAGCACGTGCTCGACCAGCGCGGTCAGGACAGCGGGGTCGTCGGGCAGCCACCGGCCCGTCGAGTCGTCGCCGTATCGGACGACGGGGCGGCCCGACTCCACGGCCTTGGAGACCGCCCAGAGCGCTTCGCGCTGGGCGACCTTCAGTGCGGCGCCCGGCAGGAAGGGGCGGCTGATCCCGGCCGCGACGGCCGGGAGCTCACCGACGGCCGCCGCCAGTTCCGGTGCCCCCAGGACGTAGCGGTCCTCGCCCCGGGTGAGCAGTAGATGGGGTCGGTCCTCCAGACAGCGCAGCAGCGCCTCGTCGGTGGTGTGGCGCACTACGAGGAGTACGGTGTCGCCCTCGATCGCGTGCCGGGCGAGCCGGCGGCGCGCCGCCTCCGGGTCGAGCACCTCCTGCAGCAGTTCGGCCAGCGTCTCCGCGCCCTCGCGGCGCAGCGTCTCGCGTTCGTTGCGTACCATCGCCAGCCGCAGCGCCGCCACGGTGGCGATGTGCTGGACGACGGCGAGTCCCGCGGGCTGGGCGCCCTGACGCTCGTATGCGACGAGAAAGCCCGCCGGGCCCCCGGGCGCGGGCACCGGGAGGACGAATCCGCCGGGGATCGTCGGTGGAGCGTCGACGGAAGCGGGCAGGACAGCGGGATCCGGTACGGGAACGCCGGGCAGGAGGGGGCGGCCCTGCGGCGTGCAGAGGTGGACGTCGTATCCCGACAGGCCTTCGAGACGGCGCAGAAGTGTCGGTGTGTCGAGGTCCTCGGCGACCAGCCAGCGCAGCGCGCCGAAGACCTGGAGCTGCGCGCCCAGCCGGTGCCGGGCGTCCTCCTGGGCCGCGGCGGCGATCTCCTGGGCGACGGCGATGAAGGGGACGGCGAGCGGCACTTCGAGGACCGGGAAGCCCCGCTCCTCCGCCGCCTGGAAGAACGCGTCGTGCAGCGGGGGCATGTGCAGCTGCGCGGAGAGCGCGAGAGCGGATACCCCGGCGTCGTCCAGCCGCTCCAGATAGGCACGCTGTCCGGCCGCGGTACGGGGGACCGCCAGGCCCGCCGTCATGATCACCTCGGCGCCCAGGAGCCAGGGCGTCGGATCGGCGAGCTCGCTGGCGTGCGCCCAGGACACGGACCGGTGCAGACCGCCGCTGCCGGCCTTCACGGAGAGCTGGAGTGCCGGGAAGGAGAGCAGGTCCCCGACGGTGAGTTTGTTGCTGGCCACACAAAACAGCGTACGTCTCTGTGATGGACACAATTGTCGCTGGTCAGCCATGGGCCACACACTGTGAAACCGTCCCCCTGCATGAACGGAAGGTGGAGCGCCCGTGACGAGCTCGATCACCGAAATCGAGACCTATGGTGTCGAGCGGATCCCGGACGAGGACCGCACGGCCCGCCCGCTCGATCTGTTCCGGCTCGCCTTCGGCGGTGCCAACACCTTCGCGACCTGTGTGCTGGGCGCCTTCCCGATCCTCTTCGGACTCTCCTTCTGGCAGGGGCTCGCGGCGACCGTCCTCGGCCTCGTGGCGGGTGCGCTGCTGCTGGCCCCGATGGCACTGTTCGGCCCTGCCAACGGCACGAACAACGCCGTCTCCTCCTCCGCGCACCTGGGCGTGCACGGCCGGGTCGTCGGCTCGTTCCTGTCCCTACTCACCGCCGTCGCGTTCTTCTCGATCTCTGTGTGGTCCTCGGGGGACGCGCTCGTCGGCGGCGCGCACCGGCTCGTCCACGTCCCCGAGTCGGACGTCACCTACGGCATCGCGTACGCGATCTTCGCCGGGCTCGTGCTCGTCGTCTGCGTCTACGGCTTCCGGTTCATGCTGCTGGTCAACAAGATCGCGGTGCTGGCGGCATCGGCCCTCTTCGTGCTCGGTGCCTTCGCCTTCGCGGGCGACTTCGACCCCGGTTACGCGGGAACCTTCGCCTCCACCGCCGACCCGCTGTTCTGGCCGTCTTTCATCGGCGCCGCGCTGATCGTGCTCTCCAACCCGGTCTCCTTCGGCGCATTCCTCGGTGACTGGTCCCGCTACATCCCGGCCGGGACTCCGCGCCGCCGGGTGATGGGGGCCGCGTTCCTCGCCCAGATCGCGACCCTGCTGCCGTTCCTCTTCGGCCTGGCCACCGCGTCGATCATCGCGTCGAAGGCCGCGAAGTACGTCGACCCGGCCGCCCCGAACTACGTGGGCGGACTGCTCGCGATCTCGCCCGGCTGGTACTTCCTGCCGCTCTGCCTGATCGCCCTGATCGGCGGCCTCTCCACCGGCACGACGTCCCTGTACGGCACGGGGCTCGACTTCTCCAGCGTCTTCACACGCTTCAGCCGCGTCCAGGCCACCTTCTTCATCGGCGCCCTGTCCATCGCGTTCATCTTCGCCGGCCGCTTCGCGCTCAACCTCGCGCAGTCCATCTCCACCTTCGCCACGCTGATCATCACCTGCACGGCACCGTGGATGATCGTCATGACGCTCGGCTATGTCACCCGGCGCGGCTGGTACGACGCGGACGCGCTGCAGGTCTTCAACCGCCGCCAGCGTGGGGGCCGCTACTGGTTCACGCACGGCTGGAACTGGCGCGGCATGTCCACCTGGCTCGTCTCCGCCGTCGTGGCGCTCCTCTTCACCAACCTGCCCGGCCAGTTCGTCGGCCCGCTGGGCAACCTCGCGGGCGGTACGGACATCTCGCTGCCGGTCGGCCTCGCCCTCGCGGTCGTGCTCTACCTCGCCCTGCTCACTCTGTTCCCCGAGCCGCGCGCCGTGTACGGACCGGCCGGACCCCGCTTCGTCCGGGCGTCGGACACCCCGGTGCCGCCGATCACCGGCGATACCGAGGAGATCGTCCCCGAACCCGCCGCGGCCCGCTGAGGCCTCACTCCCCCGTAACCGAACGCCAGCCGTTCCGGCCCCTCCGCCGAACGCCCGTGACCAGGAGCCGTGCATGAGCACCACCACCGTCCAGGAAGTCCGGACCGCCGCGGACGCGCTTGTCGCCGCCTTCGCCGAGGGCCGCCTCGACGACTACTTCGGCGCCTTCGCCCCCGACGCGACCTTCATCTTCCACACCACCCCGCAGCGGCTCGGCTCCACGGCCGAGTACCGCGCGCTCTGGCAGCAGTGGGTGGAACAGGACGGCTTCCGCATCCTCGGCTGCACCTCGTCGGCACAGCTGATCCAGCACTTCGGCGACACCGCCGTATTCAGTCACGACGTCGAAACCCGGGTCGCCACCAACGCCGGCGAGGAAACGGTCCACGAGCGGGAGACCATCGTCTTCACCCACGCCGACGACGGCGGCTGGGTCGCCGTCCACGAGCACCTGTCCGCCCGTACCGCCGCCTGACCAGGAGAGACGTTCATGAGCACCACCTTCCGCAACTACATCGACGGTGCGTTCGCGGACGCCTCGGACGGCCGCACGCTCGATGTGGTGGACCCCACCACTGGTGACGTCTACGCGACCTCCCCGCTCTCGGGGGCGGCGGACGTCGACGCGGCGATGGCCGCCGCGGCCGCGGCGTTCCCCGTCTGGCGCGACACCACGCCGTCCGTGCGGCAGCGCGCGCTGTTGAAGATCGCCGACGCGATGGAGGCACGGGCCGACGAACTGGTCGCCGCGGAGAGCCGGGACACCGGCAAGCCGCTCCACCTCACCCGCAGCGAGGAACTCGCCCCCGCCATCGACCAGGTCCGCTTCTTCGCGGGCGCGGCCCGCATGCTGGAGGGCCGCTCGGCCGGCGAGTACATGGAGGGGATGACCTCCATCATCCGCCGCGAGCCGGTCGGTGTGTGCGCGCAGGTGGCGCCGTGGAACTACCCCCTGCTGATGGCGGTGTGGAAGTTCGCCCCGGCGCTCGCGGCAGGCAACGCGGTGGTCCTCAAGCCCTCGGACACCACCCCGGCCTCCACGGTGCTGATCGCCGAGATCATCGGCGGTGTCCTGGAGGAGCTGGCGCTGCCCCGCGGAATCTTCAACGTGATCTGCGGCGACCGTGAGACCGGCCGCCTGATGGTGGAGCACCCGACCCCCGCGATGGCCTCCATCACAGGTTCGGTACGCGCCGGCATCCAGGTCGCCCAGAGCGCGGCCAAGGACGTCAAGCGGGTCCACCTGGAGCTCGGCGGCAAGGCCCCCGCTGTGATCTTCGAGGACGCCGACCTGACGAAGGCGGTCGAGGACCTGGTGGTCGGCGGCTTCTTCAACGCCGGTCAGGACTGCACGGCCGCGACCCGCGTCCTGGTCCACGAGTCGGTCCACGACGAGTTCGTCGCCGCCCTCGCCAAGGCCGCGGCCGACACCAGGACCGGGCAGCCGGACGACGAGGACGTGCTGTACGGACCGCTCAACAACGCGAACCAGCTCGCCCAGGTCAGCGGCTTCATCGAACGCCTCCCCGAGCACGCCACGATCGAGGCGGGCGGCCACCGGGTCGGCGAGAAGGGCTACTTCTACGCCCCGACCGTGGTCTCCGGCCTCAAGCAGGACGACGAGATCATCCAGAACGAGGTCTTCGGCCCGGTCATCACCGTCCAGTCCTTCACGGACGAGGCCCAGGCCGTGCGGTACGCCAACGGCGTCGACTACGCACTGGCCTCTTCCGTGTGGACCAAGGACCACGCGCGGGCGATGCGGATGTCGAAGAACCTCGACTTCGGATGTGTGTGGATCAACACCCACATGGCCCTCGTCGCCGAGATGCCGCACGGCGGCTTCAAGAAGTCCGGCTACGGCAAGGACCTCTCCGCGTACGGCTTCGAGGACTACACCCGGATCAAGCACGTCATGACGTCGCTCTGACTTCCAGCTGACATCCAGGAACGCGTCGGCCGCCCCGGGCCTGCCCCGGGGCGGCCGACGCGTTCTCGTGGGCCGGGCCCGGAGAATCCGCACAACAGCGCCACACGGACTGCACACAGGCTTTCGAAAGCCTCGTTAGCGTTGCTGGCTGCTCGATCCCACGTGCGAGCGCGACCAGGCCCGGCGGGGCGACGGCATGTCAACTCAGGAAGACCGCAAATGGACTACTGCTCCTCGTGTCGGCGGCATCTCAATGGCGCCCTGGTATGTCCCGGGTGCGGCGCCTACGCTCCGGACATCGCACCGGCCGGCGCCGACCGTGGCATCGTCCCGACCTGGGTCGGCATGGCGCCGACGGGCACGGCGGTGAGCGCATCGGTGCCGTGGGAGTACACGGCCTCGGAGGCGTGGCACGACCACCCTCTTGATGATGGGGCAGCGGTCGAGGCCGGTCTGGAGGAGGCCTCGCAGACCGACCCGTACGGCGACCTCGAGGGCGCGCCGCCCGCACCGCAGGGGCGGGCGGCGCGGCGGCGCCAGCTGGCCCGCTGGAAGAAGAACCAGCGCCGGGCCGTGGTCGCGACTGCCGTCGCACTCGTCGGAGGCGGTCTGACCGTCGCCTCGATGGACCGGCAGTCCGGCGACCGAGCACAGGCGGCGACAGCGCCGGACGTCGAGACGATGGGCACCGCGGACGAACAGGCGGCCGAGCAGCCCCGCCCGTCGTCGACACAACCTGAAACCCACGTGTCTTCGCACACTCCCGCCGCGCAGTCGCCCAGGACCGACCCTGCACGCCGGCAGTCCGCCGCCGCCCCGTCCCACGTCACGCCGACGAGCGCTCAGCCGTTCGCCGCTGCCTCTCCTCAGCCGACGGCGGCGTCGGCGACCCCGCAGCCTCTGGCCGCCTCCCCCTCCTCCATCGGAACGGTGCCCGACCACACCAGTACGTCGGCGCAGGAGACGTCCGCGCCTGCCGGCGCCGCCAGCCCGGCCTCGGGCACACCGCAGACGAGCCCCGCGCACACAACGACTTCGCCTTCACACATCTGCCTGCTCCTGGTGTGCCTCGGCTGACCGGGCCGAACGTCTCGACCTGCTGAGGCGGGAGGTCGGCCCCCGATCCTCCGGGCGAGGAATGTCGTCGTTCCCTCAGAACACGCGGATCGGGATCTCGGCGGGGGCGGCGAGCAGCTCGGAGAACTCGTCGTCCAGCCGGACCAGTGTGACGGAGACGTCGGCCATGTCGAGCGACGCGAGGGTGCAGTACTCACCCACTTGACTTGCTCTCCCTGCGAAGCAGGGAGATTCTGGCCTTCCTCACCGGGTGCTGTGCCGCTGCGCGGCACGAGTTCCGGTGTGGATTCCGTGGCTTCCTGCTTCTTCGCGTTGTGCCGGAACGAGTTCCGGTCTTACCTGCGCTCGACAGGCTGTCACCGCCAGTCCGGCGGCCTGTTTGACGTTCTTGGCGGCGTTGTGGTCCCGGTCATGGACCGTGCCGCAGGGCGTGCACGTCCAGGTACGCACGTGCAGGGGTTTGGGCCCGTCCTTGACTCCACAGACCGAGCACACCTGACTGGTGGGCTCGAACCGGCCGACCTTCACAAAGACGCGCCCGTACCGCTGCGCCTTGTACTCCAGCATCGCGAGGAACCGCGCCCAGCCGGCGTCGTGCACGGACTTGCCGAGCCGGGTGCGCGCGAGGGCTTTCACCGCCAAGTCCTCCACCGCGACCGCTTGGCTTTCGCGGATCAGGCGGGTGGAAAGCTGGTGGTGGAACTCGCGGCGGGCATCGGCGACCTGCGCATGCGCGCGGGCCACCTTCAAGCGGGCCTTCTCCCGGTTCTTCGACCGCTTCTGCTTGCGGGACAACTCCCGCTGAGCCTTCTTCAGCTTCTTCTCCGCCCGGCGCAGAAACCGCGGGCTGTCGATCTTCGTCCCGTCCGACAGGACCGCGAAATGAGTCAGGCCCAAGTCGATCCCCACAGACGGCAGACCGTCGGCATCCGGCATCCGCGCCAGGTCGGTGTCCGGGTCGCTCTCCACAACGAAGGAGGCGAAGTACCGGCCGGCCGCATCCCGGATCACCGTCACGCTGGACGGCACCGAGGGCAGGGTGCGCGACCAGCACACTTTCACCTCGCCGATCTTCGGCAGGAGCAGCCGCCCCGCCTCGGTGATCTTCCATCGGGCGTTCGCGGTGAACCGGATCGCCTGGCGGGCATCCCTCTTCGACTTGAAGCGCGGCGCCCCCACCCGTGCCCCCCGGCGGGCTCCTTTCAAAGACGAGAAGTAGTTGGTGTAGGCGCGCTCCACGTCCCGCAGCGCCTGCTGCAGGATGACTGCCGACACCTCGGACAGCCACTGCCGCCCGGGGCTCCGCTTCGCCTCGGTGATCAGCGTCTTCGACAGCACGCCCGCACTCGGAAACGCAGCACCCTCCCGCCGGGCCCGCTCCCGGGCGGCGACCGCGTCGTTGTACACCACCCGCGCACACCCGAACGCCCGCGCCAGCGCAACGCGCTGACCGGGCCCCGGGTCGAGGCGGAAGGCATACCGAAGCTGCATGATCCAGACGCTAACACCCACCACCGACAACCCGACCCGATCAGCCCAACCCAGCCTCACCGGAACACTTCCGCACTGCTGCACTGCTGTCATACGGGCAACACCGGCCCGGACGAAGCATTCCCCGGCTCCGTCGGGCAGCCCTGCGGGCGCTCCACGCCCACCCCACCCGGCACCGCAACACTCCGCATCGCAGCCACAGGATGCGCTTCACCCCAGGCTGAATCCTGGAGCACTACGCAAGAAGTCCGGTTGCCTGGGCTCGGGGGGCCGGGCCCACGCCCCAGGCCAGCCAGAAAGAGGGGTTACGCCGAATGGAGCCATGCGCCCTGAGAGCTTCCGCGCAAGCACCGGCGGGTCGGTGCGGTCGGTCAGCGGCACCGTCGCCGTACCGGTGGCGACTTCGGACTGACGGAACGCAGGAAATGCCGGGCCTGCAGCGGATGTTGCTCACGTCATGACTCAAGGTCCCGCACCGCGCCCCCTGTCCGACGAAGCCCTCTCCCACCTGCTCGGCAAGCAGCAGTTCGGCACCCTCGCCACGGTCAAGCGCACCGGCCATCCCCACCTGACCACCATGCTCTACAGCTGGGACGCCGAGGCCCGCATCCTGCGGTTCTCGACGACGGCCGACCGCGTCAAGGTCAAGCACCTGCGGCGCGACCCGCATGCCGCGCTGCATGTGCACGGCGGCGATGTGTGGTCGTTCGCCGTCGCCGAGGGCACGGCCTCCGTCTCCGAGATCACGACGGTTCCCGGTGACGCGATCGGGCGGGAACTCCTCGGGATGGTCCCGAAGGACTCGAAGCCGGCGGACGAAGCCGCGTTCCTGCGGCAGTTGGTCGACGAGCGTCGGCTGGTCATCCGGTTGAAGGTGGACCGGTTGTACGGCACGGCGCTCGACATCAAGGACTAGGGTCCGCCGGGAGGGCGCTGGTCACCGCCACGGAGCCGACCACGGACGGCCACCGTCGGCCGGACGGGCGGCCAGTCCCTCCCTCGGCCGGACAGGCCAGTCCCTGCCCCGGCCGTCCACACCGCCCCGCCCCACTGCGAGAGCATCCCGACACGGGGCAAACCGCGCGAACGGCTCTCCGAACACCGGCTACGCGGACTCACGCAGCCTGAGCTCCGCCCCCACCACCAGTTCGTCACGGCCGAGCGGATCCTCGCCGGTCAGCAGCCGGGCCGTCTGTTCCACGACGAGAGCGCCGAGCGCCCGCGTGTCCAGGGCCACGGTGGACAGCGGCGGCTCAACGAGCGCCCCCAGCTGGAGGCCGTCGAAGCCGATCACCGCGAGGTCGCGAGGAACCTCGCGTCCGAGCCTGCGCGCTCCGCGCAGCGCACCTATGGCGACGATGTCGTTGAAGGCGAACACGGCTGTCACGTCCGGGTGTTCGGCGAGCAGGTCCTTCAGCGCGCTCTCCCCGCCCTCCACGCTCTGGTCTGCGCGGCTCACGGGGCCGGCCTCGAGCCCGCAGGCAGCCATCGCGTCGGCGAACCAGGCGTGGCGGATGCTGGGCTCGGACCGGCCGGCGTGGTCGAGCATGCCGATGTGCCGGTGTCCGGACTCGACGAGGTGCGCGATGGCCGCGCGGACGCCCTTCTCGCCGTCGATCCGGATGGAACTGAACCGTTCGGTACGGTGCTCCCGGTCGATGAGCACCACGGGCAGTCCGCGTGCCAGTTTGTCGATCTCGTCCTCGGGCTGGCTCAGATAGCCGACCACGGCGTCCACCTGGGAGACGATCACCTGGAGTGTGCCGCGCTCCTCCTCGATGCGGTCACCCGTGTCGTACACGACGACATGCCAGCCACGGGACCGCGCCGCGTCCAGAGCGGCCGCGGCGACCTCGGTGAAGAACGGGTTGAGCAGGTCGGGGATCACCAGCCCGACGCTGATGGTGTCCTGTCGCACGAGCCCTCTGGCGAACCTGCTGGGGCGGTACCCCAGCGCGAGCGCCGCGTCGAGGACGCGCTGCTTGGTGGTGACGTCGATCTCGCCCTTGTCGTTGAGCGCCCGTGACACCGTCTGCCGGGACACTCCTGCGGTCCGGGCCACATCGTTGATCGTCACTCTGCGGGGTCCGGTCCCCGACGACGCCATCACTACCTCCGTACCTGTGTCGACGCAGGCGCGCCGTAGGGACACTGAGTATGCACCGGGCCGAAGCCATGGTGCGACCTTGTGCGCGGGCGCTCGACGATCATGGCCGTGGTGAGCCCTTCGCGGGTGGCGTCAGGCCATCACCGGTGGTCAGCGGCTCCATGTGAGCTCTCCTTTACCTGCCGGACCCATGGACGACTCGAGAGTCTTGACACTCGGCCGTGCCGCGGCGCAAACTCCGAATCACTTCATAACACGTCCCCGTGAGCGCTCCCGTGAACGTTCACGTGATCGCTCACGGACCTTATCCCAACCAGAAGGCATCCCCGCCTGAGCTGTCAACGTCGACCCGCCTAGCGCCGCCGCTAGTCGTTCTCTGGAACGGAAAACATGAGCAAGACAGTCACGCGCACCCGTCTCGCCGCAGTCGCCGCGGCAGCCACTCTCGTCGCCCTCGCCGGTTGCTCGTCGTCCGCTCCGTCGGACAAGGCGTCCGCGGCCTCCTGCACCCCCGCCAAGGGGAAGGTCACCCTCCAGTACTGGAACACCGTTCCGGGCATGGACAAGGTCGTGGACCTGTGGAACAAGAAGAACCCGGACATCCAGGTCCAGACGAAGAACATCTCCAACGACCAGTACGGCACCCTCGGCAACGCCCTCAAGGCGGGGAAGGCGCCGGACCTGGCTCAGGTGGGCTACGACGAGCTCCCCGCCCTGCGCACCCAGAACGCCTTCGTGGACGCCTCGGCGTGCTCGGCGGCCACGGCGGCCAAGTCGAAGTTCGTGCCGTGGACCTGGTCGCAGACCAGCTTCGGCGGCACAGGTGTCTTCGCGCTCCCGCAGGACACCGGTCCGATGGCCCTGTACGTGCGCAGTGACATCTTCAAGAAGTACGACATCGCGATCCCCACGACCTGGGACGAGTACGCGGCGGCCGCGCAGAAGCTGCACAAGGCGGACCCCAGCCTCGACATCACGTTCTTCGACCCGAACAACGCCGAGTGGTTCAACGGGCTCCTCTGGCAGAACAGCGCCCAGATGTACAGCTACTCCGGCGACAAGTGGCACGTCACCGTCACGTCGGACCAGAGCAAGCAGGTCGCCGACTACTGGCAGAAGCTGATCGCCGGCAAGCTCGTGCGCACCGACCTCGCCAACGGTTCGACGCAGATGTACGCCGCGTACCAGAAGGACCAGATCGCCAGCTACGTCGGTGCCGCCTGGGGCTACAGCATGTTCCGCGACAACCTGCCCAAGCAGTCCGGCAAGTGGTCGATCGTACCGATTCCGACATGGGGCGCGAACGGCTCCTCCGGTGACTGGGGCGGCTCGACCGTCGCGTTCATGAAGGGCAGCCAGCACCTCTACGAGTCGGTCAAGTTCAACACCTGGCTGAACTCCGACCCGGAGGCCCTGGCACTGGAGAACCAGTTGGGCGGCCTCTACCCGGCGGCCGACGCGGGGCTCAAGCTGCCCGCGCTGTCGAAGGGGGTGCCGTACTACAACAACGAGAAGGTCTTCGACGTCTTCGCCGACTCGTCCAGGAAGATCAACACCAACTTCGCCTGGGGCCCCACCCAGAAGACGGTGAACCTGGCCCTCCAGGACGCCATGGCCAAGGCCGCGGCCGGTGACGGCACGCTGACCGACGCGCTCTCGGCCGCCCAGGCCGCCGCCCTGAAGTCGATGAAGGCCCAGGCGATCCCGGCCACGGCGGGCAAGTGACCCAGGAATGACCGACATCGCACCCCGCGCGGTGACGTCAGGTGGCCGCCGCCGTCCAGGCGGCGGCCCCCGGGCGGGCACCGTCATCGCGTTCCTCACCCCGTTCTTCCTGCCGTTCGTGCTGTTCTACCTGGTGCCCGTCGGCTACGCGCTCTGGCAGAGCTTCCGTGTCGTGCGCCGCACCGGAGGCCAGTACGGGACCTCGTACACGACTTTCGGCGGATTCGACCAGTACACACAGGTGTTCCAGAACAGCGAGTTCTGGAACAGCATCGGCCGCATCGGGCTGTTCGGCATCGTGCAGGTGCCCGTCATGCTGTTCGTGGCGCTGATCATGGCGCTACTGCTCGACACACCCCTGCTGAAGCTCAAGGCGTTCTTCCGCATCACCGCGTTCATGCCGTACGCCGTGCCCGGCGTCATCGCCGCGATCATGTGGTCGTACCTGTACTCGCCGCAACTCAGCCCCGTTGTCGACCTGTTCCAGCGCATCGGCCTGCACCCCGACTTCCTCGGTCCGGGCGCCGTGCTGTGGTCGGCGGCGAACGTCTCCACCTGGCTCTGGACCGGCTACAACATGCTGATCATGTACTCGGCGCTCCAGTCGATCCCGCAGGAGCTCTACGAGGCCGCCAAGATCGACGGCGCGTCCAACTGGACGATCGCGTGGCGGATCAAGGTCCCGATCATCGCCCCGTCGATCGTCCTGACGACGGTGTTCTCGATCATCGGCACACTCCAGCTCTACGCCGAGCCGGCCGTGCTGCGCCAGATCTCCTCGAACATCTCCAGCACGTTCACCCCGAACATGCTGGCGTACGCGGTGGCCTCCGGGAACAACTACCAGCAGGCCGCGGCCATTTCGGTGGTCATCGCCGTCATCACCTTCGTCTTGAGCTTCGGGTTCATGCGACTCACCTCGAAGAAGGCGGGACTGTGAGCAACCCATCCACGATCCGCGAGAGCCGGGGCAGCCGTACGGCCGTCATGGCCCTGATGTTCCTCCTGGCCGTCTACTTCCTGCTGCCGGTCTACTTCCTGATCGTCGCGGCGACGAAGCCACAGGGTGAGCTCGCCACCACCAACGGGCTGGCGTTCTCGCACTTCAACCTGTTCGAGAACCTGCGCATCCTGTTCACCCGCAGCGACGGCATCTTCGGGCGGTGGGCCCTCAACACCGTCGTCTACGCGGTGCTGGGCGCGGCCGTAGGCACCCTGATCTCGGCCCTGTGCGGCTACGCGCTGGCCAAGTTCCGCTTCCGCGGCAGGGAATTCCTCTTCTCCGTCGTGCTCGGCGGTGTCCTCGTCCCGACCACCGCACTGGCCCTGCCGCTGTTCCTGCTCTTCTCGGCGACCGGGATCGTCAACACCTACCTCGCGGTGTTCCTGCCCAGCATCGTCAGCCCGTTCGGTGTCTACCTGGCCCGCATCTTCGCCAACGCCGCCGTCCCGCAGGAGCTGATCGAGTCGGCGCGGCTGGACGGCGCGGGCGAGTTCCGCACGTTCTTCTCTGTGTCGTCCAGGCTGATGACGCCGGCCCTGGTGACCATCTTCCTGTTCCAGTTCGTGGCCATCTGGAACAACTTCTTCCTGCCGATGGTGATGCTCCAGAAGGAGTCACTGTTCCCGATCACGCTCGGCCTGTACGAGTGGAACGGCCAGACCGCCCGGGCCCCGCTGCTCCAGGAGTCCGTGATCACCGGCTCGCTGGTGTCGATCGTGCCCGTGATCATCGTGTTCATCCTCCTCCAGCGGTTCTGGCGCACCGGGCTCGCCGCCGGTTCCCTCAAGTGACCGCTCTCCCCCGCACGTCCGCACAGAAGGTCCCCCTCGCCATGCAGAACTCCGCCGTCTTCGTGCCCCATTTCCACTGGGACCGGGAGTGGTACGAGCCGTTCCAGGTGTTCCGGCACCGGCTCGTCACCGCCCTGGACACCGTGCTGGAGACGGCCGAGGCGAACCCGGACTTCCGGTTCACCGTCGACGGGCAGATGGCCGCGGTCGAGGACTACCTGGAGATGCGGCCGGAGAACCGCGACCGCCTCGTGGCGCTGGTGCGCGAGGGCCGGCTCGCCATCGGACCGTGGCTGATCCTGCTCGACGAGTTCCTCTGCTCGGGCGAGACGATCGTGCGCAACCTCCGAATGGGCTGGGAGGCGGCGGAGCGACTGGGCGGTGCGATGCCCGTCGGGTATCTGCCGGACATGTTCGGCCACATCGCGCAGATGCCGCAGATCCTCGCCCGCGCCGGGATCGAGCACGCGGCGCTGTGGCGCGGTGTGCCCGGATCCGTCGACGGCCATGCCTTCCGCTGGCGCGCGCCGGACGGCTCCGAGGTGCGCACCGAGTTCCTCTTCGACGGCTACGACAACGGTCTCGACGTCCTGCTGGTGCCCGACCGGATCGGCCGCGCGCTCGGCGACTACGCGCGGATGACGGCCGAGCGATGGGGCGGTGACCCGGTGCTGGCCATGGCCGGCACCGACCACAACGCCCCCGACCCGCGGCTCGCGGACTGGCTGCGGCGCGCTTCCGGCGAGGAGCGCGCCATCACGATCGCGACCCTCGACGAGTACATCCGCGAGCATGTGCGGGACGAGGTGTCCGCCGTCGTCACCGGCGAGCTGCGCAGCCATGTCCGCGGCAACATCCTGCCCGGCGTGCTCTCCGTGCGGCTCGGGCTCAAGCAGCGGATGGCCGTCGCCGAACGCACCATCGACCACGCCGAGCGTGTGAACGCCCTGTGGTCCCGGCGGGACGACGCACCGTTCCTGTCACTCGCCTGGCACAAGATCATCGAGTCGACGGCGCACGACTCGGTCGTCGGCTCGGGCACCGACGAGACCTGCGACCAGGTCGACGCCCGCCTGGCCGAGGCCGCGCAGACCGCGCGTGCCGTGCGGGACGCCGCGCTCGCCGAACCCGCCGCCCGGGTGCCGAGCGACGCTCATCTCGTCGCCAACCCGCTGCCGTTCGCCCGTACGGCGCTGGTCGAGGTGGACGTCGTGGCGCCATCGGCGGGAGCCGGTCTCGTCGCGACCGCCGCCGACGGCTCCACGCACTCCGTGCAGCTGATCTCGCAGGCCCCGACCGTGCTGAGCGACGAGCGCATGGACGCCTCCCAGCTCGAACGCGTCCTGCGCCGCATCCACCGCCGCGAGCTGTTCGGCCGACTGATCGACCACTACGAACTCACCCCGAACTCGCTCGTCTTCCACCTCGCCGAGGTGCCCACCAGCGGACCGTTCGACCTGCTGATCCTGCGCCGCGAGGTCGCCGAGGCCGCCGCCGCGCACCCGGGCGAGTGGCGGGTGCTGACGCTGGAGGAGGCGCGGGCGACCGCGCTGGTGCCCGTGCACGTGCCGGCCTCCGGGCTGGCGAGCTTCCGGGTCACGCCGAGCGAGCGGCCCGCCGCCCCGTCCACCACCCTCGCGGACGCCACGGCGACGCCTCGCGGAGTGTCCAACGGCCTGGTCGACGTCGAGGTCGCCGCCGACGGCACCCTGACCGTGACCGGTGCCGACGGCACCGTCCTGAGCGGCGTCGGCCGCCTCGTCGACGGCGGTGACCGCGGCGACAGCTACAACTACGCGCCCCCTGCCCGGGACGTACTCGTGTCGGAGCCGGTGGAGACGACCGTCGACGTTCTCGAAGAGGGTCCGCTGCGCTCCCGGCTGCGGATCACCCGCGTCTACGCGTGGCCCGCCGCGCTCTGCGACGACCGCGATCTGCGCGCCGAGCGGACCGTGGCGACTCCGGTGGAAACGCTCGTGGAGGTGCGCGCGGGCGAGCCGTTCGTCCGGGTCTCCACGTCGTTCCTGAACCAGTCCGCCGACCACCGGCTGCGTTTCCACGTGCCGCTGCCCGAGCCGGTGACCGTCTCCGCGTCCGCCGGGCAGTTCGCCGTGACCGAGCGCGGGCTCACCGCCGAGGGCGGCTGGGGCGAGTACCCGCTCCCGACCTTCCCGGCGAGCTCGTTCGTGTCGGCCGGAGCGGCGACCGTGCTGCTCGACCACTCCAGCGAGTACGAACTCGTCGACGGCGGTACAGAGTTGGCCGTCACCCTACTGCGCGCGATCGGCTCGATCAGCGTCAACATCCACCCCCTGCGTGACGAGCCCGCGGCGAGCGAGATCCCCGCGCCGGGTGCGCAGGACCTCGGCATGCGGATCGCGAACCGCTTCGCCGTGCTGCCCTCCTCGACCGGCTGGCAGGGGGCCGACGCGGTCGCCCTCGCCGAGGAGTTCCGGGGCGACGTGCTCGTCACCCGCGGCACCGCACCCGGCGGAGGCGACCTGCCGGACGACGCGACCGGACTCCGGGTCGACGGCAGGGACGTCCTCGTCTCCAGCGTCCGCCGCGTCATCGACGACGAGCGCGGGTCCGGAACCGAGGTGCGGTTGGCCGCGATGAGCGACACCGGCTCGGTCGTCCGGGTGACGGGCTCGTTCACCGAGGCGACGACGGTCGACCTGCTCGGCAGACCCCTCTCCGCGGAGGCGGAAGCGGAATCGTCCGGCGACGGCCTCGAACTCGCCCTCGGCCCCTGGGAGATCCGCACCGTGGTCCTCCGATAACCCCACCCAACGAATCTCCCCGCTGCCACCAAGAAAGTTGTGACCTCTTGCCCTCCGAGCTTTCCGCGTACGTTTCGGACCCCACACCCTGGCGCGGTGCGCTACGCCCGGCGCGCTCGTGGCTGCACTCCGACGCTCCCTCGCTCTCGCTGAACGGAGCCTGGCGTTTCCGGCTGTCGCCCACGGCGTCGGTGGCACAGGACTTCGCGGCCGAAGAATTCGACGACCACGGCTGGGAGAGCATCCCGGTGCCGTCCCACTGGGTGCTGGAGGGCGACGGAGCCCACGGCCGGCCGATCTACACCAACATCCAGTTCCCGTTCCCGATCGATCCACCGCACGTCCCGGACGAGAACCCCACCGGCGACTACCGGCGTCACTTCGCCCTACCCGCCGACTGGTCCGACGCCGAGCGGATCGTGCTGCGGTTCGACGGTGTCGAGTCGCTCTTCCGGGTCTGGGTCAACGGTGTCGACATCGGCAGCGCCGCCGGCAGCCGACTCGCCCACGAGTTCGACGTCACGCGGGCGGTGCGTCCGGGCGACAACGTCGTCGCCGTACGAGTGCATCAGTGGTCGGCGGCCAGTTACGTCGAGGACCAGGATCAGTGGTGGCTGCCGGGCATCTTCCGCGACGTCACGCTGACCGCCCGGCCGGCCGGCGGCATCGAGGACGTCTGGCTGCGGACCGGGTTCCGCGACGGTCGCGGGCGCGTCGAGGCGGAGGTCACCGCCGAGGCGTCCGCGTTCCCGGTCACCCTGCGCATCCCCGAACTCGGCGTCGAGCAGGTCTGGGCGACCGCGGCCGACGTGACGCCGGTCAACGTCGGCGAGGTGGAGCCCTGGTCTGCCGAGCGGCCACGCCTGTACGACGCCACCGTGTCGACGGCGGCGGAGAGCATCGCGCTGCGCGTGGGCTTCCGTACGGTCGAGATCCGCGGCGACCGGTTCCTGGTCAACGGCCGTCGTGTCGTGTTCCACGGGGTCAATCGCCACGAGGCGCATCCCGTGCGCGGCCGGGTCTTCGACGAGGAGCACGCCCGCGAGGACCTGGCCCGGATGAAGCGGTTCAACGTGAACGCCATCCGCACCAGCCACTACCCGCCGCATCCGCGCCTGCTCGACCTCGCCGACGAACTCGGCTTCTGGGTCGTGCTCGAGTGCGACCTGGAGACCCACGGCTTCGAGAAGCTCGGCTGGGTGGGCAACCCGAGCGACGACCCGGCGTGGCGGGAGGCGTACCTCGACCGCATCCGACGCACGGTCGAACGGGACAAGAACCACCCGAGCATCGTGATCTGGTCGCTCGGCAACGAGTCGGGTACCGGTAGCAACCTCGCCGCCATGTCGGCCTGGGTGCACGCCCGGGACGCCGAACGCCCCGTGCACTACGAGGGCGACTACACCGGTGAGTACACCGACGTGTACTCCCGCATGTACGCGTCGGTGCCGGAGACCGAGCGCATCGGCACGGACGGCACGGACACGCCGCTGCTGAACTGCACCCCCGCGCAGAGCGCCCGGCAGCGGACCAAGCCGTTCCTGCTGTGCGAGTACGCCCACGCCATGGGCAACGGGCCGGGGGCGCTCGATCAGTACGAGGCGCTGGTGCACGAACATCCGCGGCTGCACGGCGGGTTCGTCTGGGAGTGGCGCGACCACGGCATCCTGGCCACGGCGCCGGACGGCACTCCGTACCACGCCTACGGAGGTGACTTCGGGGAGGTCGTGCACGACGGCAACTTCGTGATGGACGGCATGCTGCTGAGCGACGACGGCCCGACGCCCAGCCTGTACGAGTACAAGGCGGTCGTCCAGCCGGTCCGTTTCGTCTTCGACGGCGACAAGGTCGCGGTGACGAACCTGCGGCACTCGGCCGACACGTCCGACCTGCGCTTTCGCTGGCGCGTCGAGCACGACGGAACGCCTGTGGACGCCGGGGACCTGGAGGTCCCGGTGGTCGCGGCGGGCGAGTCGGGGTGGGTGTCCCTCCCGCCGGTCCCGGTGGCGCCCGAGGGCGAGACGTGGCTGACGATCGACGCGGTCCTGGCGACCCCCGCCCCCTGGGCCCCCCAGGGCCATGTGGTGGCCACCGTCCAGTCGGACCGTTCGCCGCACATCCCCGTGCCCGCCGTCCGGCACCGCACGGGCTGGCGACCGGACCCCGGAACGCTGACGCTCGGGGTCGCCGAGTTCGTGGACGGCCGCCTCGTGAACCTGGCCGGCCGCGCCGTGACGGGGCCGCGGCTGGAGCTGTTCCGTGCCCCGACCGACAACGACGAGAGCCCGTCGGATGGTGTGGAGGAGAGCGACGCGAGTGTCCCGGGGGTGTCCAACGCCGAGCTGTGGCGTCGCGACGGTCTCGACCGGCTGACCACACGTCGTGTGTCGGTCGAGCGACCCCACGACAAGACGGACGCGCTGCGCACGCTCGACAAGGTCTCCGCGGCGGACTCCGCCCTGTTCGTGATGGTGGAGTCCGTCTGGTCGCTCGAAGCCGGCGAGCTCGAACTCCGGGTGGAGATCGAGCCGTCGAGGGGCTGGAGCACGGTGTGGCCGCGGATCGGGATCCGCATCGACCTGCTCGACGGCGGGGCACCCGTCGACGGCGCCGACTGGTTCGGGCTCGGCCCGTCGGAGTCGTATCCCGACAGCCTGCGGGCGGCGCGCACCGGCCGTTTCTCCTCCGGCATCGACGACCTCTCGGTCGACTACGCACGTCCCCAGGAGACCGGACACCGGTCCGGCCTGCGCCGGCTGACCCTCACGAGCACGGGCGCGAAGGTGCTCCATGTCGAGGCCCTGCCCGACACACACGGACGGCGGCCCGGCTTCACGCTCAGCCGCCACACGCCCCAGGAACTCGCACGGGCCGGACACCCGTACGAACTCCCCGCTTCGACGACGAGCCGTCTGACCATCGACGCGGCGCAGCACGGACTCGGTTCGCGGTCGTGCGGCCCGGACGTGTGGCCCGAGTTCGCCCTGCGTCCCGAGGCCCGCACGATCAGGCTGCGCATCACGGCGGGCTGACCTCCCCGGCTCCCGGACCGACGTAGCACCGCGCCGCGAGGGGCACCCGTGTCGGCCGACCGCAGCACAGCGGCCGGCCGACACGGGTCTTGCGTATGAGCCACCGATGGCGCGCCTCCCCTCGTCCAAGGGCGTTCAATAAATCGAACGCAGTGTTCACTCTCTGCGATGGTTCGGTATAGTGAACACATCGTTCATTCAATCGGGGCTCCTTGGGTCCGCATCCGCGTCTCCCGCACCGCAACCCACAGGAGCCGCTGATGACGCCCCCTCCGTCCGGCCGCCGGCCGGTGAGCAGTACCGCAGCCGCGGTCGGCGCGAAGATCCGCCTGCGCCGCCAGCAGCGCGGGATGAGCGCCGCCGAGATGGCCCGGCGCGCCGGGCTGAGCAAGGCCACCTTGTCGCAGCTGGAGGCCGGCAACGGCAATCCGACGATCGACACCCTGGATGCGATCGCCATCGCCCTGCGCATTCCGATCGCCGACCTGCTGGCGCGTGACGCCGACACCGGGCCGGTCTTCCGACCGGGTACGGACATCGAGCCCGGCGAGGTCTCCCGGGAACTGCTGCGCCGTATCAGCAGCGGCAACAGCCTGGAGATCTGGCGGCTGCGCATTCCGCCCGAGACGGAGCTGCCCGGTGTTCCGCACGCCACGGGCACGATCGAGCACCTGCTCATCGCCACCGGGCACGTCACCGCCGGCCCCGTCGACGCCCCGCAGGATCTGGGCCCCGGCGACATGCTCGCCTTCGCAGGGGACGCCCCGCACTTCTACCGCACCGGCGCTGAGGAAGTGGACATCACCGTCGTCTTCGCCTCCCCCCTCAGCACCTGAGACCAAGGGAGACGCTCATGAGCACCACCATCGCCATCACCCCCTCCAGCCGTGCCTTCATCAGCGACAACATGGCCGGGGCGTCCCCGCAGATAGCCCAGGCCGTCGCCGACGCGGCCGCCGGGCAGGTCCTGCCGTACGGCAACGACCCCTTCACCGACAGTGCTCGCCGCAGGCTCAGCGAGATCTTCGAGCGGGACGTCGATGTCTTCCCGGTGTCCACCGGGTCCGCCGCCAACGGCCTGAGTCTGGCGGCCCTCACCCCGCCGTGGGGCAGCGTGCTCTCCCACCCCGGCAGCCACATCAACACCGACGAATGCGGCGCTCCGGAGTTCTTCACCCACGGCGCCAAGCTCGTCGGTGTGCCAGGCTCCGACAGCAAGATCGACCCCGAGGCACTGCGGGTGGCGGTGCGCCGCCGGGCCGGTGACGTGCACAGCGTGCAGCCGTCCGTGGTGAGCATCAGCCAGGCCACCGAGAGCGGCAGCGTCTACACCCTGGAGGAGATCCGCGGCCTGTCCGCCATCGCCAAGGACGCGGGACTGCGCGTCCACATGGACGGCGCGCGCTTCGCCAACGCCCTCGACCATCTCGGCGCCACCCCGGCCGAGATGACCTGGAAGGCCGGCGTCGACGTCCTGTCCTTCGGCGCCACCAAGAACGGCGCGATGACCGCCGACGCCATTGTCTCCTTCGACCCCGCACTCGCCGCCGAACTCGCCTTCCGCGTCAAGCGTGCCGGCCAGCTCACCTCCAAGATGCGCTTTCAGGCGGCCCAGATCGACGCGTACCTCACCGACGGCCTGTGGCTGCGCAACGCCCGCCAGGCGAACGCGATGGCCACCCGCCTCGGCGACGGCCTCAAGTCCATCCCCGGCACCGGCCTTCTGGCCACCCCACAGGCCAACATCCTCTTCTGCCGCCTGCCCCAGCAGGTCACCGAAGGACTTCTCGCCGAGGGCTACGTGTTCTACCACGACCGCTGGGAACCGGGGATCGTCCGGCTCGTCACCGCCTTCTCCCACAGCGCCGACGACATCGACCAGCTGCTCGACGCGGTCCGCCGCCACATCCGCTGACCGACGGCCGGGGGCAACGGCTCGGTCACACCGACGCCCCAGGCAAGGGGGAACCGCGAGCCACAGGGCCGGCCTTCGGACAAGACGGTCCCGGCCGCGACTCGTAGCCGCCTCCAGGGAGCCCTCGATACCTCACCCCAGAGGACAGCCCGGACAGGCCCGACGATCGGCCAGGAGAAGAAGTCCCGGTCAGGTGGACCGGGCCGTGACGCCTGATTGCATCCTCAGCTCACCGGAGGGCGGACAGGACGGGCCACTCGTCTTCCACCACTTTCCCGGCGCCCACGGACAAACGGGCGCCCCTCTGCCAAGTGAATCTTGAGCCCCCAGCACCTCGAATGCCGTACTCGCCCAAGTCGAAGACAAGGGCTACGAGCTGACCAAGACGCAGGTCATCCCCATCACCGACGACGAACTGCGGAACCTTCCGCTGCCGGGTTTGTTCGCGGGAATCGGTTCTGGCTCAAGTTCCGCGACGCGGGCACGGTGAGGAGTGGAGTGGAGCGACGGGTCTGGCTGGACAGGCTCCGGGTCCGAGCGGTCCGGTGCCGGTGATCGAGTTGGCGCAGGCGGTCCCGCGGACGCGATCCGGCGCGCGCGAGTTCCTCCTGGCCGCGTCAGTGCGACGACCTGGCGCCAGCCCTATGTCGACCACGCGCGTGCCACCGACCAGGGCCTGGGCCCACGTTGGGAGCTGCACGAGGGTTCGTTCGGAGTTCACCAGCCGTCCTGCAGGGCCGCCGGCCTGATCCGTACGCGGTCGGCCGATCTTTGCCGGGGAACCGCACCGACCCTGAAACGTGACCCCTGGTGGACTTACAGACATTCCAACCAGTCGGTATCGTGCGCCGCCCAACCCATTCCCCCCGGTTCACCTCCACGGATCCGAGCCGAAGCGGAAGGCCAGGCGATGACATACCCCGATGAGAACAAGTACCCGCAATCAGCGACGAGATGGCCGCTGCCCCACACCGCGCCCCAGTCGTACGGGCACGACGCCCCTCGGTACGGGTCGTACGGGCAAGCTCCTTGGGATGAGCCGTACGCGCACGAGACGCATCGGCGCAGTGCCGACCTCGACGCCCTCCGCTCGGCCTACCGCCTGCTCCGACGGATCTCCACACTCGCCGCGCTCGGCTCCTTCGTGGTGTACGTCGCACTGTCCTGCTATGCGCCTGGCCTGATGGGGGCCAAGATCGCCGGAGAGCTGAGCCTGGGAATGGCTCTGGGGGTCTTCCAGCTCGTCGTCACCTTTGCGGCGGTCTTCTGGTACGGACGCAGCGCACAACGCTCGGTGGATCCGTTGGCCCGCGCCGTCAGGGAGCGGACGGTCCCCACCGGCCGGAACCCGGAGGCGGCGAGATGAACCATTTCAACCCCGGGACGCAGGCCACCGTCCTGATTCTGTTCACCACGCTGGTCACCGTCACGCTGCTGATGTGCATCATGGCGGGACCGGACCGCGACGACCTGACGAACTTCTACACCGGCTACCTCTCGCTCACCCCGCTCAAGAACGGCCTGGCGATCGCGGGCGACTACATCTCGGCGGCCACGGTGCTGAGCACCACGGGCATCATCGCGCTCGCCGGTTACGACGGCTATGTCCTCGCGGTCAGCACTGCCCTGTCACTGGTGCTGCTGATGTTCCTGCTGGCCGAACCCCTGCGCAACGCCGGCAGGTTCACCATGGGCGACGTCCTGGCCCGCAACATGCCGGGGCGGGCCGTGCGTATCGCCGCCTGCCTGGTGACGCTCTCTGCGACCCTGCCCTTCCTGGTCGTCCAGCTCTCCGGGGCCGGGTCGCTGCTCACCTTCATCCTGAACATCCCGCACGTGGCGGGCGCCAGGACGGCGTGCATCGTCATCGTCGGCAGCCTGATGATCATTTACGCGGCGCTCGGCGGCATGAGAGGAACCGCGCTCATTCAGATGATCAAGATTGTGCTCCTGCTCGGCACCAGCGTCGTCGTCGCCGCTCTCGTCCTGAACCGCTTCGACTGGAGCCCCGGCGACGTCCTCAGCGCCGCCCAGCACGGCAGCGGCGCGGGCCCCGCCTTCCTCCGGCAGGGCCTTCAGTTGGGCACCTCGGCCGTTGACCGGCTGGACTTCGTCAGTCTCCAGATCACCGTGGTCCTCGGCGTGGCCTGTCTGCCCCACATCACGATGCGTCTGTACTCCGCGCAGGACGTGCCGGCCGTGCGTCGCTCCATGTCGTGGGCAGTCGGCACGGTCACCGCGTTCTGCCTGCTCGTGATCATCATCGGTACGGGCGCGGCGGCGCTGGTGGGATCGCGGTATATCACCGCGGCCGACCCGCAAGGCAGAACATCGGTCCTCATGCTGTCGCAGGTACTCGGCGGGGCCCCTGCCTCCGCAGGCGCGACGATTCTCTACGCGGCCGTGGCGGGCATGGTGTTCATCACGCTGCTGTCGTCGGTCGCTGGGATGACCCTGGCCGCGGCCTCGTCGCTCGCCCACGACCTGTTCGCCCATGCGGTGCTACGGGGACGGGCGGAGCCGCGCACGGAGATGACGGTGGCGGCGTGGACGAGTGTGGCCGTGGGAACCGTTGCCATCGCGCTCTCCGCCCTGGTCCAGAACTGGGACGTCGGCGTACTGACCACTCTGGCCATCTGCATAGGGGCATCGGCTGTGGCACCCGCGCTCACCTACTCCCTGTTCTGGCGAGGATTCACTCGAACCGGCCTGCTCGCCACCCTCTACGGCGGCGCGGCCTGCGCACTGCTGCTGATGGTCTTCTCCAAGGCCGTCTCGGGCACCCCGTCCGCCGTCTTCCCGAACGCCGACTTCGACCTGTTCCCCATGCAGTCCACCGGACTGGTCTCCATCCCGTTCGGCTACCTGGCGGGCTGGCTGGGCAGCCGTCTTGACCACCGGCGCCACACCGCCGACAGTCACGAGAACCGACGGCTGTACGACGAGAGCGAGGCACGGCTGCTCGCCGCAGCCGAATGACCACGCCGGCGGGGGCGGGCTACGCGAGCGGCCTCGGTGCCGCCGCCGTGGTCCGCCCAGGGGGCAAGTCCCGTCGCGCGGCCCCTTCATGCCAGCCGCACGTCGCGGCCACCCGTGCTCACGACATCGCCGCGGGATGGATCGCGGCTCTCGGACAGTTCCCCGGAGGCGGCCCGTGTCGGCCGCGGCCTGCCCGATGTTCTCGTGGTCCTCGGCCCGACCCCCGGAAGCGCAGCTCGCTCCGGCCACCCTGCCGCCGTACGCCCACATCGGCGCTCCGCGTCCTGCCCCCGCCAGAGCCCGGCACGGCCTGAGGCGGTCAGGTGGGTGGGCCGGTCAGTGGTTGTTCGGTCCACACGGTCTTGCCCTCACGGGTGTAGCGGGCACCCCAGCGTTCGGCCATCTGGGCCACCAGGAACAGGCCGCGCCCGCCCTCGTCGGTGGTACGGGCGCGGCGCAGGTGTGGTGCGGTGTGGCTGGTGTCGCTGACCTCACCAGGCACCGTTCACGCATCAGCCGCAGAGTCGCGGGCCCGTTGGCGTACCGGTAGACATTGGTGATCAGTTCGCTGGCGATCAACTCGGTGGTGAACGCCAAGTGCTCCAGACCCCATTCGGTCAGCTTGGCCGAGGCCAATTCCCGGGCCCGGGCGGCGCTGGCAGGCTCCAGCGGCAGACTCCAGAAGGCGACATCGTCCGGTGGCAGCAGGCGGGTGCGGGCGACCAGCAGAGCGACGTCGTCGCTGGGGCGCGACGGCACGAGCGAGTCGACCACCGCTTGGCATGTCCGCTCCAGCGCGTCCGCGGGGCGGGTGAGCGCCGCGCACAGCTTCGTCAGGCCGACGTCGGCATCGATGTGACGCTCGCCGATGACTCCGTTGGTGGACAGGCACAACAGACATCCCTCGGCCAGTTCGATCTCCCGGGCCTCGAACGGCAGGCCGCCCAGGCCGAGCGGTGGGCCGGCGGACAGGTCGAGCGGAGCCGCCTCTCCGTCCGGAGTCGTCACCACCGGCGGTGGGTGACCTGCGCGGGCCACGGAGCAGCGCCGGGAGACAGGGTCGTACCCGGCGTACAGGCAGGTGGCGCCGACGACCTGCTCGCCCACGGGCCGTTCGCCGGCTGCCTCCTGTTCGGCCGCCAGCATGCTGACCAGGTCGTCCAGGCGGGAGAGGACCTCGTCCGGTTCCAGGTCGAGGCTGGCGAGCGTATGTACGGCGGTACGCAGCCGGCCCATGGTGGCGGCGGCATGGATGCCGCGTCCCACCACGTCACCGACGACGAGGGCGACTCGGGCCCCGGACAGGGGAATGACGTCGAACCAGTCGCCGCCCAGGCCGGGAGCCCCACTGGTCGGCAGGTAGCGCAGGGCCACCTCGACCGCCGACTGGTCCGGAACCGCCCGGGGCAGAAGGCTGCTCTGCAAGGTGAACGCGGTCTGCTGCTGGGTGAAGCGCCGGGCGTTGTCGACGGCGACGGCGGCACGCGAGGCGAGTTCCTGGGCGAGGGTCGGGGTGATCACGATCGTCGACGCGCTGCGGCTGGACAACTCCGCGGCCACCCACCCATTCCGGCTCGGCCCCGTGATATGGACCGGCCGCTTCGTGACGGGTGCCGTTCTTCGCCGAACACATGCCGCCCTGGCGAAGAAGGACATGGCTCCTCTTCGCGAGGAGCAATGCGCGCATTCGGTCCTCCTGGACGGTTCTCACGGCTTCGCTCACCTGAGGGACCGGGCACCATCGAGAGCGACGCGGCCGTACGCACGCTGTTGCTGTGGGGCGGCGCCCTTCGCCGACCTGGTACATCTGCTCAGCGTCTCGCTGTGGTCGGGCGGACTACCTTCCTGCTGCTCGGGGTGCTGCCGCTCCGGGCAGGGAATCCTCGCCTCGCTGTCCACCTTGGCATCGCCGTCGACGTGCAATGCGCTGATCCGGGCTGAGCGGCTGACCCGCGCGCTGGACAGGCGTGCCGACAACAACACCTCCGAGACCTGATCAAGCTTTGAGACGCGGATGTGCACGTCGCCCATCTGGATCTGCGCGAAGGCAACGCCGAGGCCCGGCAGAACCGTTGAACGTCTTGAGGACCGAGCCTCATGGGCGCGCGTTGACCGACGATGTGTCGCATCCGTCGTGGGGCACCGCGTTCAGCCCACATCACAGCGATGTCATGACGTGCTTGATGCGGGTGTAGTCCTCGAAGCCGTAGGCCGAAAGGTCCTTGCCGTAGCCGGACTTCTTGTACCCGCCGTGGGGCATCTCGGCGACGAGGACCATGTGGGTGTTGATCCATACGCAGCCGAAGTCCAGGCGCTTCGACATGCGCATCGCGCGAGCGTGGTCCTTTGTCCAGACCGAGGAGGCGAGAGCGTAGTCGACGCCGTTGGCCCACTCCACGGCCTGATCCTCGTCGGCGAAGGACTGGACGGTGACGACCGGCCCGAAGACCTCGTTCTGGATGATCTCGTCGTCCTGCCTGAGGCCGGAGACGACAGTGGGAGCGTAGAAGTAGCCCCTGCCACCGACACGGTGACCGCCCGCCTCGACAGTGGCGTGCGAGGGGAGCCGGTCGACGAATCCGCCCACCTGCGCGAGTTGGGTGGCATTGTTGAGCGGGCCGAAGAGCACGCCCTCCTCGTCGACGCCACCGGTCTTGACGCCGGTGGCGGCCTTGGCCAGCTCGGCGACGAACTCGTCGTGGACGTCCTCGTGCACGAGCACGCGGGCGGCGGCCGTGCAGTCCTGCCCCGCGTTGAAGAAGCCCGCGGTCGTGATGCCCTCGACGGCCTGCACGATGTCCGCGTCCTCGAAGACGACCACGGGTGCCTTGCCGCCGAGCTCCAGGTGGACCCGTTTGACGTCCTTGGCGGCGCTCTGGGCGACCTGGATGCCGGCACGGACCGAGCCGGTTATCGCGGCCAGGGCTGGAACCGCGTGCTCGACCATCAGCTGCCCGGTGTTCCGATCGCCGCACACGACATTGAGCACACCGGCGGGAAGATCCAGCTTCGTCAGTACCTCGCCCACGATCGATGCGAGCAGCACCGTGGACGCGGGGGTGGTGTCCGACGGCTTGAGGACCACGGTGTTCCCCGCGGCGATGGCCGGTGCGAACTTCCACACCGCCGTCATCATGGGGTAGTTCCAGGGCGCGACCTGCGCGCACACACCGATCGGCTCGCGCCGGATGACAGAGGTGAGGCCCTCCGCGTACTCCCCTGCCGCCTTGCCCTCCAACAGGCGCGCCGCGCCCGCGAAGAAGCGCAACTGGTCGACCATGGGAACGATCTCTTCGCTCCTGGTCACGGCGCGGGGCTTGCCGGTGTCCCGGCACTCCGTCTCGACCAGTTCCTCAGCACGTGCCTCGACGGCGTCCGCGATTTTCAGGAGCAGCCGCTGCCGGATACCGGGGGTTGAGTCGCGCCACACGACAAAGGCCGCCGCCGCGGCCGCCATCGCCGCGTCCACGTCCGCCGGCCCCGAGAGCGGTGAGTTCGCGTAGACCTCACCGGTGGTGGGGTCGAGTACCGGCAGCGTACGGCCGTCCTTCGCGTCGACAAATGCACCGTCGATGTAATTGCGCAGCACCTGGATTTCGCTCACGACGTTCTGTGCTCCTCGTAGCTCGGGAATCATGGCAGGGGCGATCGGCGATCTGACGGAAAGCTGCTGTCGGCAGATCTGTGTGCTCGGGCTGGCTAGACGATGGCGGTGAAGCGGCGCCCCGGGGGGTGGGGGGCTCCGTGCGACCGCGTTCCGGTCATGCCGGGAACGAGGGGTCGACCCGGACGATGCGGAAGGGGCAACGACGACGCTATCCATCACGCAACCAGCCAAGAAGTGGCGGATTCATCCATGCCCCGCCGCCTCAAAGTATGGTTTGCACACTGCCTTTGAGCGTTGACGCGCGGAGGACATGTCCCTACTGTTGCGCCACGCGGTCGCCGGGCTGGCACAGACCGCGTGTACCGGCTCGTTCCCCTTCCGCAGGTCGCCTGATCGTGGCGGCGGATGTCAACGCATTCCGGAAGTCATGTGCCAAGAGCGACGGCTGTAAGCCGCGGGCCACACTCCGGTCTGTCCACTCTCGGCACACATCGCAGTTCGCTGAATTCCCTCTTTCCCCTCTGGGGTTGATCCCTGCCGTGCCCCTTCATTGCTGGAAAGGCATGCCCACCATGAACGAGCAGTCACACAGAAGCACGAGCCGCCGGTCGATCCTCCGGGCGGCCGGAGCCTCCGCGCTTGCGGCACCCCTCGCGGGGAGTCTGCTCACCGCGTGCAGCACCAAGTCCACCCCTTCGGCCAAGCCGAACACCACCGTGACCGTCACCTCCTACGGCGGCTCGTACAACGACCAGCTGACGAAGACCCTGCTCAAGCCTTTCGAGAAGAAGACGGGTGTGCGACCGTCGCTGCTGGCCAACACCAGCCTCGCCGGCCTCAAGGCCCAGGTGCAGTCCGGCGATGTCCAGTGGGACATCGTGGAGTTGACCGCACCGGAGTACCTCCAGGCTGTCGACGAGGGGCTGCTGGAGAAGCTCGACTACGGCGTCATCAGCGACAAGGGGCTGCCGTCCTATGCGAAGGCCGACTACGGCATCAAGTACCTGAGTTTCCTGTTCGTGATGGCCTGGGACCAGAAGCACATTCCCGACGCGCAGGCGCCCAAGAACTGGGAACAGTTCCTCGACCCGGGGCGCTACAAGGGCAAGCGTTCCGTCTACGCGCAGTTGTCCGACAGCTCGATCCTGGAGGCTGCACGGCTCGCCGCGGGCGTCGCCTTCGACAAGATCTACCCACTCGACGTCGATGCCGCCCTGAAATACCTGGCACAGCAACCCGGGCGCGACAAACTGATCTACCACACCGCCAACCAGGAGCCGATCCAGCAGCTGACCTCGGGTGAGGTCGCGCTCTCGACCAGCTTCAACAACCGGATCAGCGCCGCCCGCAAGGACGGGGCAAGGCTGAACTTCACCGCCAGGAACAGTGTCGTCGCGGGCGACTACTTCGTGGTCCCCAAGGGCGCCAGGAACAAGGAGGCGGCCTTCCGGCTTCTGGACTTCATGAGCAACGACGCCGCAGCCGGCGCCGACTTCGTCCAGACCACGAACCTCACCCTGGCCAACACCCCGGCCCTCGCCAAGCTGCCTGCTTCGGTCGCCGACTCCCTGCCCACCAGCCCCAAGCTGGCAGACTCCATCCTGGTCCGCGACGACGCCTGGTGGGCCAAGAATCTCAAGGCGACCGAGCAGCGCTTCAAGCTGTGGCAGGCGGGCAGTTGATGCCGTCCACCGTGACGCCTGCCGCGGCCTCCGCGTCCACAGGCACCGACACGCCGCGGCGGCGCAGGCGTATGCGCGGCACCTGGTTGCTGCTTCTGGCGCCCGCACTCGCCTTCGACGCCGTACTCTTCCTGACGCCTCTCGGCAGACTCGTCGCGGCGAGCACCCACGACCACGCCTACCAGCGCGTGCTGAAGGACCCGCTGGTGTCCCGCTCGCTGCTCAACACCTTCGAGATCAGCGCGCTGTCCACGCTCGCCACGGTCATACTCGGCTACCTGCTGGCCATGGTGATCTGGCGGCGCGGCCCGCTGGCGCGGGTCGTCCTCTTCGCCCTGGTGCTGCTGCCCTTCTGGACGGGCGTCCTGGTGAAGAACTTCGCGTGGGCGGTGCTCCTGCAGGACAACGGCCTGGTGAACACCGCACTGCAGAGGCTCGGCCTCACCGACGCCCCGCTGGCCCTGCTCCACAACCGCTTCGCCGTCGTGGTCGGCATGGTGCACTATCTGCTGCCGTACGCCGTCTTCCCGATCTTCGCGGCCCTGGCCGCGATCGACGACCGGCTCGAACTCGCGGCCCGGTCACTGGGGGCGGGCGAGGCATCGGTCTTCCGGCGGATCACCCTGCCCCTGACAGTGCCAGGGGTCTCCGCCGCGGGTCTGCTGGTGTTCATCATCAGTACGGGGTTCTTCATCACGCCCGTCGTGCTCGGCGGCCCCGGCGACATGATGATCGCCAATCAGATCGACTTCTACGCACGCCAGTTGACCGACTTCGCCGGAGCGTCGGCGCTCGCGCTGCTGCTGACCGCCGTCGTCAGCGTACTCGTCGCCGTGTACCAGCGGATCCTTCGCGCAGGAGGCGAATATGAGGCTCACTAAACCTCGGCATGTGTCCTCGCTGATCGCCTTGGTGCCGGTCTTCGTGTTCCTTGTGGTGCCGACGCTGATCGTGCTGCCGGTGGCGTTCACGGGCAGCCGCTACATCACCTTCCCGCCCGGGCAGTTGTCCACGGACGCGGTCACCGGCTTCTTCCGCGACCAGGCGTGGATGGCTGCCCTCTCCGCGAGTCTCCAGGCGGCCGGCGTCGCCGTGGCGATCGCCGTGGCGATCGGGGGGACGGCAGCCGTGGCGCTGCACGGGCGTACGTTTCCCGGGAAGGCGGCGGTGACGGGCCTGCTGCTCGCGCCCATGATCGTGCCTGCGGTGGTGATGGCACTGGCGTTCTACCAGTTCTTCATCTCCCTGGGCATGGTGGGGACGGTCCTGCCGATCGGCCTCGCCCATGCCGTGATCGCGGTGCCGTACGCCTTCCTCACCGTGCGGGCCAGCCTCGCCGGGCTGAATCCGGCGCTCGTCCGCTCGGCGAGCAGCCTGGGCGCGGGAGCCTTCTCCGTCATGCGGTTCGTCTATCTCCCGGTCGTCCGCCCGGGGCTCGTCGCGGGGGCCCTGTTCGCCTTCTCCGTGTCCATCGACGAGACGGTGATCGCGCTGTTCCTGCAGTCCCCGGACGCGACGACACTGCCGGTGAAGATGTTCACCGACATTCAGTACAACCTGACCCCGAAGATCGCCGTGTCATCGGCGATGCTCGTCACCGTCGCCACACTCGGTCTGCTCGTCCAGGTCTGCCTCACCATCCGCCGCCGCTCCGTCGCACGGCTGCTCCCCTTGACCGCCCCCGAACAGACAGGGTGAACCATGACGACCACGACCACACAGCAGGCATCCGCCTCGGCGCCCAGTGAAGAGCGCCGTGGCGCCATCGAGTTGCGGAGCGTCCGTAAGACGTACGGCGACGTCGCCGCCGTCGACCATCTCGATCTGTCGGTCGAGCCCGGCGAGTTCGTGACGCTGCTCGGGCCAAGCGGCTCCGGCAAGACCACGACGATGATGATGGTCGCCGGTTTCGAGGAACTCACCTCCGGTACTGTGCTGATCGACGGCGAACCCGTGGACCGGCTTCCCCCGAAAGACCGCAACCTCGGCGTCGTCTTCCAGAGTTACGCCCTGTTCCCGCACATGAGCGCCGCCGAGAACGTCGATTTCCCGTTGCGCATGCGAGGGGTCCAGCGGAGCGAGCGGCGCAGGCGAGCGGAAGAGGCACTCACCCGCGTCGGACTGGCCGGGCTCGGCGACCGTCGTCCGCGTCAGATGTCCGGCGGCCAGCAGCAGCGTGTCGCACTCGCCCGCGCCCTGGTGTTCAACCCGGCTGCCCTGCTGCTGGACGAACCGATGGCCGCTCTGGACAAGCGTCTGCGTGAGCAGATGCAGGGCGAGGTGAAGACACTGCAGCAGTCGCTCGGCATCTCCGTCCTGTTCGTAACCCATGACCAGGATGAGGCGATGTCCATGTCCGACCGGATCGTGGTCATGCGCGACGGCAGGATCGTGCAGGAAGGCGCCCCCGAGGACGTGTACGCGCATCCGAGTACCGACTGGGTGGCCAACTTCCTCGGCGACACCAACCTGCTGCCCTGCACGGTGCTGGAGCGGGGGGACGGCGAGGCCGTCGTCGACCTCGGCGCCTGGGGAGTCGGCCGGGTAAGGGACCGCGGGGCGAAGGGCGACGCGTACGCGGTCTCCGTCCGCCCCGAGCATCTGCGTTTCGTCGACGTCGACCGCACCGAGAACCGCGGCTCCGGCCGGTTGCTGTCGTCCACCAGCCTCGGCGCCACGGTCCGTCACCGACTGCACGTAGGCGGCCGGGACGTGGTCATGCGCGAACTCGGCACGGGCTCGCGCGCGACCGGCGACCTCGACACCGAGGTGACGGTCGGTTGGTCACCGGAGGAGGCACAGCTGCTCGTACTGGAGCAGTGAGGGGCGGCGCTGGACCGCCGGCCAGGTGTACGGGTGGACCATCGTCGAGGCGGCCCCTGCGCGCCGTCTTCACTTGCGGCGCAGGACCTTCGACCCGTGCCAGCGGCAGATCGTGAGAGCGAAGTGGAGGTCGAAGGCGTTGGCGTCGAGGTCGAGGTGGTAGTGGTCGACGGCGCGCTGGACGCGGTAGTGGACGGTGTTGCGGTGGACCACCAGCCGGTCCGCGGTGGCGGCGTAGCTGCGGTTGGTGGCGAGGAAGACCCGGAGCGTCTCGCGGAGGAGTTCGCGGCGGCGGTCGTTCACGGCGAGGTCGCCGAGAGTGTCGAACACGAAGTCGGCCAGTTCGCGGGGCTCGTCGGCCAGGAGAGCTACGGGGGCGACGCGGGTGAAGGCCACCACTTTGGGTGTGCCGGCCCCCGCGGAGAGGGCGAGGGTCTTGGCGCGGGCGGCGGCGCGGGTGCTGCGGCGGAAGCCGTCGAGGCCCGGACGGACGATGTCGAGGGCGACGCGTACCGGTAGCGCGGCGTCGCCCAGTTCGGCGGCGACGGTGTCGGGGTCTACCGGGCAGCCAGGCCTGACGGCAAGCCAGATCCGGGCGTCCGCCTCGTCCGTGTGGACCAGCAGGGGCCGGCCCCGTGCATGCAGGACGGTGTACAGCAGCGAGGTCAGCCGGTCGAAGACGGCGGCGGGGTCGACGGTCGCGGTCGTGCCGTGGAGCCAGCCCTCGACGGCCAGATGGGTGCCGGACAACCGGTGGTCAAGGGCGGCCTCGGCCTGCCGCAGATCGACCCGGGGGTTGTCGAGGAGCTGGTTGACCCAGTACTGGCGCAGCACGCTTCGGCCGCCCACCCAGCGTTCGCGCTCCTCCTCGTAGACACGGCCGATCTGGTCGCAGACCCGGTCCAGAAAAGCCGAGGTGAGGCTGACCAGGGTGATGACAGTGCCGGCCGGGTCCGGCAGCCCAGTCGGACCGCCTCGCCGAGGACCAGGTCCAGGCTCTGCGCATGGCCGATCCGGTAGGCGCGCGGCAAGGCCGAGAGCGGAACGTCGCGCTGGGCGAGCCCGCGTGCGTAGGAGACGGCCGAGGCCAGCGCGTCGACGGTCTGCGGGTCGATGCGGTTGATGATGACGTGCAGGACGGTGACGATGTTCTCGGTGATGCTGGCTTTCAGAAGCCCGTGCAGCGATTCGTCGTGTTCCAGCTGGGCGATCTCCGCCTCGGTCGTGGCGACCAGCCCGGCGATGACCTCGTCCCGGTTGGCCTGTATCACCTGGGCCGCGAGAACGACCGGATCCGGTGCCCCGTCCGGCCGCCGTACAGGACCGCTCACCGGTCCAGGTACCGCAGTGCGGAGCGGGCGGCGTTCGCACCGCACATGCCGTGCACCCCCGCACCGGGTGGGGTGGCCGCCGAGCACAGGTACACGCCGGGGATGCCGGTGCTGTAGGGGTCGAGGGACATCCGGGGACGCAGCGCGACCTGTCGTGCGGTGTTGGCACCGGCGACGATGTCGCCACCGACGAAGTTCGCGTTGTAGCGGGCCAGTTCGGTGGACGAGCGCGCCGAGAGTCCCACGATCCGCTCCCGGACCCCCGGCGCGAACCGCTCGATCTGACGCAGCACCGCCTCGGTGGCGTCACCGGGGTGGCCGTGCGGGACGTGGGCGTACGCCCGGATGGGGTGAATGTCGCCGCAGGAGCGGTCGGGGTCGGCGAGGTACTGCTGGCCGACCAGGACGAACGGGCGCTCGGGCATCCGCCCGGCGGCGGTCTTGCGCTTCCGTACGAACGACCTCCTCCAGGGTGCCGCCCAGGTCCCTGCTCACCTCGGGTGAGGCAGACGATGCCGGTCTTCTCGGGATGCAATCGCATCCCGAGCCGTTCCAGCACTCGCGCCGCCAATTCACGGGCCTGTTGGGCCCGTTGCTCCGTCGGCGACAGGACTACGAAATCATCGCAGTATCTCACCAGCGTCCCCAGTCGGCGTCCTTCGTTCTGCCACGCCTCGTCGAGAACGTGCAGCGCGATATTCGCCAGCAACGGGGAAATCGGCGAGCCCCGAGGGGTTCCCGCCCCGGTAGGCGAGGTCACCCCGCCCTCCAGGACTCCCATCCGCAGCCAGGCCCGGATCAGCTTCAGCATCAACCGGTCCACCACACGCCGTGCCACCTGGGCCATCAGCGCCTCATGGTCGATCGTGCCGAAGCAGTCGCGGATATCGGCCTCGAACACCCACTCCCGCCGCTGGTTCGCGGCGACGCGCACGGCTTCGCATGCGTCGATCGCGGACCGCTTCGGCCGGAATCCCTAGCTCGCCTCGGTGAACTGGGCCCCGAATACTGGTTCAAGGACCATTTTCGCAGCCGTCGGACCGGCGCCGCGGGACGCCGGGCCGCACCCCTTCGGACTGGCCGGCACCCGACCTGCCGCCTCTACCGCCGTCACGTCCCCGTCAGCAGGGAGAGGTTGACCGCGTTGGCCAGCGCCTGCATGCCGGCCTCGTTGGGGTGGATGTGGTCGCCGGAGTCGTAGGCCGGGTTGAGGGCGGCGGGGTCGGCCGGGTCGGCGGCGGCCTTGGCGAAGTCCACCACGCCGTCGAAGGCCCCGCTGGTGCGGATCCACTGGTTGGCCGCCTGGCGGATCGCCTCCGCGGAGTCGCTGTAATAGCCGTTGCCCTTGTCGGGCAGCATGGTGCCGCCGATGATCCGGACTCCCGCGGCGTGCGCCTGCCGGATCAGGTCGCGGTAGCCGTCGATCAGGTCCTGCGCGGTCAGTGGCGCGCCGCCGGGACCGGCGTTGTTGCCGATGTCGTTGATGCCCTCGAAGAGGATCACGTCCCTGACTCCTGGCTGGCCGAGCGCGTCATGGGCGAAGCGCTTGCTGGCGCTGACGCCCTGCCAGATGTTGGGGACGTCCGTCAGGACGCGGTTGCCGCCGATACCGGCGTCCACGACGCCCATCGGGCTGGTGGCGGCCAACCGCCGGGCCAGGTCGTCTGGCCAGCGGCGGTAGGCCCCCGCCGGGGTGTTGTAACCGTCGGTTATCGAGTCGCCGAAGGCCACCACGGTGCCGCGGGCGTGCGTCGGGACGACGTCGATCCCGGACAGGTAGTACCAGGAGGTTCTCGCCGCGACGTAGGACGCGTCGGAGGTCTCGGTGGTGTGGTCACCCGGCGTCGACAGGTAGCTGGTGTCGAAGGCGTCGGAGTGCCAGGTGGCGGAACTGGTCGCATGGGGCAGGTAGATGCTGATCAGGACGCTCTGGTCGGCCTTGACGTGCATGGCCACCGGGTCGCTGACCACTTCCCCGCCGGTGGGGACGGTCACGGACCGCCGGTGATCGAAGGTGACCGGGAGCAGTGACCGGGCGACCGCCGTAGCCCGGTCGGCCTGCGCGCCGATGGTGACGTGTGCCACCGACAGCGGGATCGTGCCGCGCAGGTTGGACAGGTGGATGCGCAGTGCGTCGCCGTCGACGGTGGAGTGGGCGACCATCCGTATGGTCTGGTCGTTGAAGTTCGGTCCGCCGACCGTCATGCTCGGCGACCAGGCCGCGACCCGCCGGTCCTGAGGCGCCTGGGCGTGCGAGGCGGTGGACGCGGTTGCCGGGGAGTCGGCCGTGCGGCCTACGGCGAGTTGCGCGCCGGCGAGCAGTGCGACGACCGCGGCGGGTGCCGTCAGCACGGTGAGCAGTTTACGTCTGGGTGCGGCAAGCATGGGTGTTTCCTTTCTCCCGGCGCATGGCCGGCCCGGTGGCGGTGAGTTGCCTGTGACCGCGGATGCTCCTATGGCTGTCAAGCCGCTGGAGTCAGGTCGGTTTGGGTGATTCGTTCGGTTGGTGTGCTGGTCAGTGCGCGGTAGACCTCGCGGGCCGCGTAGCGTTTGAGTCCTCTGAGTCAAGTCAGCTGGCTTTGAGGCGTTGGGTGGCGGGGTGGTTGTCAGGGTCGTAGGGGGTGGCGTTGTGCCAGCAGGCCCATATGACGCGGAGCCACGCGCGGGCGACGATGCGGGTGGCGTGGGGGTTGTGTTTCCCGCGTGCGCGGGCGTTTGCGTAGAGGGCGGCGGCCCAGGGTGATTGCATGCGGGAGTTGTGAGCGAAGGCGGTGACGGCCTTGCGGGCACGTGTGTTGGCGGCCCATCGGAAGTAGACGCCATGTGCCTTCCCGGATGCCTTGGTCACCGGTGCGGCTCCGCACTCGGCGGCGGCCTGTTCGGCGGACTCGACGCGGTCGAGGATCGGGCCGACCTCGGCAAGCAGCTGCGCGAGGTTGATGGTGCCCACGCCAGGCAACCGGGCGAGGAGGACGGCGCGCGGGTGCCTGGCGAGACACTTCTTGATGGTCGTCTCGAGCTGGGTGATGGTGGCCTGCAGACTGCGCAGGAGCTGGACTTGTGCCGTGATGAGCGCGGTGAGGACGGGCGTGGGGAGGCTGACCGGGGCGACGGGAGCGGAGCGGAGCCGGGCCAGCAGTGCGGATGCCGGTTTGCCGCCGCGGTAGGCATGGCGCTTGCAGAAGGCGGCCATGCGGGCTTCGCCGAGTCGGGCGGCCGCCTGCGGGGTGGGGTAGTCGGTCAGGAAGTTCAGGGCGATGTCGGAGACGAGCGAGCAGAACAGGTTCCTGGGCCCAGGCCAGTGCTGTTCGAGCAGGCCGCGGATCTGGTTCATCGCCTGCGTGCGGGCCTTGACGGCGCTGCGGCGGGCGATCCGCAGCACCCGCACCGCCTCGACCACGCCGTCCCGGCTCTTGGGGATACCGGTGGCCCGGCCGGACAGCACAGCCGTCGCGGCGGCGTAGGCGTCGATCGGATCGGACTTGCCCTTCATCCGCCGCGTCTTGCGGTCCGGGCGGTCCACATCGGCGACGGTGACCCCCGCGGCGGTCAGCACCCGGGCGAGCTCGGCGCCGTAGGCACCGGTGCCCTCCACCCCCACCGCGACCAGCGTGCCGTGCGTGCGCATCCAGTCCAGCAGGTCCCGGTAACCCCGGATGGTGGCGGGGAACTCCCGGTCGGCCAAGTGCCGGCCGATCGGGTCGATCACGGCCGCGTGGTGAGTCAGGCCGTGGGTGTCGACACCGCCGGTGATCTGCGGGCCGTCGTGCGTCATGCTGGTCATGTCCGTCCTTGTGGCGTGTCCGTTCCGAGGGCGGCACGCGCCGGTCGGGCGGGTGGACAAGACAGTGACGGGGCTTCTGGACCAAGCTCCTATAAGGTCACAAACGCCCGTCCGGCCGCGTGCGTGGTGACGTCCGGCGGGCCGACAAATCCCAAACAGGACAGTCGAGACGTCAGTCAGTCGGAGGGTCAGACCCACCCGCAGCGTCACCACGTCACATCCTCACTGTCAGTCGAGGGTGAAGCCGTCCACCAGGAGGTAGTCGCCGCCGGCCTTGGTGAGAGTCAGGGTGTGCGTGCCGGCCGGCAGGTTCGAGACCGTGTACACGCTCTGCTGGGCGTGCCGTTGCGGGGTGTTCGCGCTGACGGTCTCCTTGGAGTGGCCGTCCAGCGTGACGGCGATGTCGCCTTCGTCGGGGTTCGTCTCGGTGAGGAAGCTGATCCCGGTGCCGGGGAAGGTGATCGTGGCGGCGGCGCCGTCGTGCTGTGCGTAGTGCACGCCGTTGTCGAGGTCGCCGTAGCCGCGGGAACCGCTGGAGGACCAGCTGCCGGTGTACGAGATCCGCAGGTCGTCGTCGTCGACGGTGCGGCCGGGGAGGGTGCCGGGGCCGGCGGCGTCGATGATGGCCCTGGCCGCCGGCGGCCAGTTCCCGTCCGTCACCACGGTGGCCTGCTCGAACGTGATGTCGGTGCCGCTGTTGTTGTAGGAGGCGGTGTCGCTGTAGTTGTCGTGGATCGAGTCGTCGTGGATGCTCGGCGTCCACAGGTTCGTCCAGAGCGACCCGTTGGCGAAACGCACGACGTTGTCGTGGGTGTTCCACATCGAGCTGCCCTCGTCGTGGTAGATCATGTTGCAGCCGTCGATGCACTCCGACAGCACGTTCCCGGCGAATTCCGAGGGTGCGGACTGGCCGCCGAGGGTGTAGATCGGACCGCCGTCGAAGAGCGCGCCCATCACGCTGTGCACGTGGTTGCCGAGGATCTTGTTGCCGCCGGCGTACGTGGTGCCGTGCAGGCAGGGGTCGGGCAGACCTTGCTTGGCCTGCAGGGTGCAGTTCGACGCCCATCCCCAGCCCCAGCCGATGGACATGCCGGAGTACGGGGTGTAGCCGACGTCGTTGTGGGAGACGGTCGTCGCCCTGCTGTGGCCGACCCAGACGCCGACCGCGTCCTGGTACTCCTGGCCGGGGAACTGCACGGTGTTGCCCGAGACGGTGTTGCCGCTCGTCATCAGGGCGGGGTCGGTCTGGTAGTAGTCGTCCACCTCGCCGACCGAGACACCGCTGCCGGAAGTGTCGGTGACGGAGCTGTCCTCGATCGTGGAGTCCTGTGTCTGGTCGGCCAGGTCGATGCCGCTGGTCCCGGTGTGCTGGACCACGTCGCCGGAGAAGGAGATCCGTTTGCCCCGGTGCACCTGGACCGCCGCAGGGATACGGATCGGGGTGCGGGTCGCCGGGTCCCAGAGCACCCCGGCCTGGTTGTCCACGTAGCCCTCGGCGGACGGGGCGTTCCATGTGGTGCAGGCGAAGGTCAGCCCGGAGAAGACGATGTCGTGCACGGGTGCCACGACGTCGGGGATCACGGTGAATCCGTCGACGAGCAGGTAGGTGCCGCCGGTCTTGACCAGACGCAGGGTGTGCTTGCCCTTCGGGAGTCCGGTGACGGAGACCATGGCCTGCTGGGCCAGCCGCTCCGGGCCGTCGCCGGAGACCGTCGAGACCTTCTTCCCGTCGATGTACACGTCCGCGGTGCCCTCGTCGGAGTTGGTCTCCGACAGCACCTGGATCCCGGTGCCGGTGAAGGTGTAGCTGACCGCGTCGCCGTTGCCGGAGGTGTAGTGCACGTCCGCGTTCAGGTCGCCGAGGTGCCGGCCGTCGGAGTAGCCCCAGTTGCCGGTGTAGGTCGCCCGCCAGTCGGTGTCGTTGACCGGGGCCAGGTGTCCCGGGGTGCCCGAGGCGTCGACGAGTTCGGGCGCCACCGGCAGTTCGACGTCCGCCGTCGCCAGGTTCTCGCCCGCGCGTGGCACGTAGTAGAGGTACCCGGCGTTCTCGTCGAGATAGAACTGGCCTGGTGTGCCAAGGAGTTGGTAGGCGTTCTCCAGCCAGGTGATGCCGTCCATCGACGGCAGTCCGGCGCCGTTGAAGGGAAAGCTCGGGTTGGGCACCGCGTTGTGGTTGTTGTTCCAGCAACCGGGATCGACGGTGAGGTCCGAGCCGCCGTGCGCGGAGCGGGTGATGGACGCCAGCGGGCAACGCATCTGCTTCCAGCCGCTGTTGTGCACGACCTCGACCTGCGCGGGGTTCGTCCACGCGGTGTACGAGGCGTCAGCGGTGGTGAAGCCGGTGGCGGTCACGGAGAACCCCGACGGGTTGCGCGTCCCGCGGGCGCGGTCGGCGCGCTTCCCGTCGACGAACAACTCCCGACTGGTGATGCCTGCGGGAACCTTGGCCCGGTAGATGTTCTTCGCCACGTCGACGCGCGCGAAGCCGGTGATCCGGGTCGCGCCGCTGAGCACCGGCGTCTGCCCCGCGGCCGCCCGGTACACCACCGGGTGGCCGGGCCGGCCGGAGTTCTGGACGCCCAGCCGGAAGGGAGCGGTGAGCCGGTAGGTCCCGCCGTCCAGTTCGACCACGACATCGCCCGGGGCCTGCGGGACGAGAGATCTCGCACGGTCGCGAGCGGTCTCGAGACTGCACGGATTCCGGTCACTGCACGCCGAACCGCGCCCGTCTGGCGCGACATGCAGAGTGTCCGCCGCGTGGGCGGACGCGTCGGCGGCGACGGCTTCGGGCGGGCCGCCGGTGAAACCCAGACAGGCCACGGCGGCAGCAAGGCACGCGGCGACAATGGTGCGCATAGTCGATCTCCCACAGGACGAGCGAAGGCTCAGACATCCGATGAATGTACGGAACCATGTCGCCAAGTCCTAGACCTGGGACGGAATTTGTATGACGACATCCGACCTGTCTCGGAGCGAGTCCGGAAACGCGGCAGTGTTCACCGGCTTCGACGACTTCTCCGCTCCGGGCGTCCGTGCGCTTGAGGGCAGCCCGAAGGCACTGACATCGATGTGCGGTGTCGCTGTCAGTGCCTTCGGGGGTTCAGGGGGCTGGGGCGAACGGGAGGGGCTCCCCTTGGTGTCGTAGGCCCGCGCGCGGTGCGCGGGTCTCGACGCGATCAGGCCTTGCGGGCCCGGATCTCCTCGGTGAGACGGGGCACGACCTCGAACAGGTCGCCGACCACGCCGTAGTCGGCCAGGTCGAAGATCGGTGCCTCGGCGTCCTTGTTGATCGCCACGATCGTCTTCGAGGTCTGCATGCCGGCCCGGTGCTGGATCGCGCCCGAGATACCCGCCGCGACGTACAGCTGCGGCGACACGCTCTTGCCCGTCTGGCCGATCTGGTGCGCGTGCGGATACCAGCCGGAGTCGACGGCCGCGCGGGACGCGCCCACCGCCGCGCCGAGCGAATCGGCCAGGGCTTCGATGATCCGGAAGTTCTCCGCGCCGTTGACACCGCGGCCACCGGCGACGACGGTCTCCGCCTCCGTCAGCTCCGGGCGTCCCGTCGACTCGCGCCGGGTCCGCGAGGTGATCCTGGTGCCCGTCGCCCGGTCCGCGAAGACCACTGCCAGCTCCTCGACCGTGCCGGCGGCCGGGGCGGCCTCCACCGGGGCCGAGTTGGGCTTGACGGTGATGACCGCGACGTCCCGGGTCACGCGCGAGCGGGTGGTGAAGGCCGCGGCGAACGCCGACTGCGTGGTGACCGGGCCGTCGGGGCCCGCCTCGACGTCGACGGCGTCGGTGACCAGGCCGGCGCCGACGCGCAGCGCCAGGCGGGCGGCGATCTCCTTGGACTCGGCCGAGGACGGCAGGAGGACCACGGCCGGGGAGACGGCGGCGCAGGCGGCCTGCAACGCGTCGGCCTTGGGGGCCACCAGGTAGTCGGAGTACTCGGGGGCGTCGTGCGCGAGGATCCTGACCGCGCCGTGGTCGCCCAGGATCTCGGCGGCGGCCTGCGCGCCGGCGCCGAGATGCACGGCGACCGGCTCGCCCAGGCGGCGGGCGAGTGTGAGCAGTTCGAGGGTGGGTTTGCGCACCGCTCCGTCGACGTGGTCGACGTACACGAGGATGTGGGTCATGGACGTGTCTCCTGCGGATGAAGAAGAAGGACGTGGACGGGTGGGCGTCGGCCCGGGCTCAGATGTACTTCCGGGCCGCCAGGAACTCCGCGAGCTGCTTGCCGCCCTCGCCCTCGTCCTGGACGATCGTGCCCGCGGTGCGGGCCGGGCGCTCGGCCACCGCCTCCACCGCGGTCCAGGCGCCCTTGAGTCCCACCTCGTCGGGGTCGATGCCGAGGTCCGACAGGTCCAGGGAGTCCACCGGCTTCTTCTTGGCCGCCATGATGCCCTTGAACGACGGGTAACGGGCCTCACCGGACTGGTCGGTCACCGACACGACCGCCGGCAGGGACGCCTGAAGCCGCTCGGACGCCGCGTCGCTGTCCCGGCGGCCCGTGATCTGACCGCCGGCCACCGAGACCTCGGACAGCAGGGTGGCCTGCGGGACGGCCAGGCGCTCGGCCAGCAGCGCGGGCAGGACCCCCATGGCGCCGTCCGTGGAGGCCATACCGCAGACGACGAGGTCGTAGCCGATGTGCTCGATGGCCTTGGCGAGCACGAGCGAGGTGCCCAGCACGTCCGTGCCGTGCAGGCCGTCGTCCTCCACGTGGACGGCGCGGTCGGCGCCCATGGACAGTGCCTTGCGCAGCGCCTCCCTGGCGTCCTCGGGACCCACCGTCAGTACGGTGATCTCCGCGTCGTCCGACTCGTCGGCGATCCGGAGGGCCTGCTCGACCGCGTACTCGTCGAGTTCCGAGAGAAGTCCGTCGACGTCTTCGCGGGCGACCGTCGAATCGTCGGCGAAGTGCCGGTCGCCTGTCGCGTCGGGCACGTATTTCACGCAGACGGTGATCCTCAGGGTCATGACTGTTCTTCCTTCGCTCGTGCGTTGTCGTGCGATTCGTTCGTCGTGCCGGGGCGCTCGCCCCGGCGATGCGTTCCCGGAAGCGAGAGGGGGCGCGTGCCTCAGGCGTCGGCGACCGGCGGGACGGCGCCCGGTTCGGTGAGCGGCAGGCCGAGATGCGCGCGCTCGGTGACCCAGCGGGTCGGCCGGTAGCGGGGGTCACCGGTGCTGCGGTGGAGCCCTTCCTGCAGGGCGAGCAGGCGCCGGGCCCCGATCCGGTCGCCCCAGGCCAACGGACCGACCGGGTAGCCGAGTCCCGCCGTGACGGCGAGGTCGATGTCGCCGGGGGCCGCGAGGGAACGCTCCGCGACGGAGGCCGCCACCGAGATGATCGACGCCAGCACCCGCTGGGCGACCGAGCCCGCCGTGTCGCGCACGACGGACACCGGGACGGCCTCTGCACCGCCGGCCGCCCGTGCCAGCACCGCGCGCGCGTCGCGCACCGCGGTCCCGTCGGACGCCGGGGTCATGGCCAGCACCCGGCGACGGGCGGTGAGGGACAGGGGGTCGACGCCCAGGGTGCGCTCGGCCGGCAGGCCGCCCTCGGCGATCGCGGAGGCGACGGTCGTTCCCCAGACCGGGCACAGCACGAGAGCCTGCTCCGAGGGCGCGGACGCCTTTTCGAGGGCCGCCCCCGACTCGCTGAGCACCGTGCGCAGCGTGTCGCCGTCCCGGCCCTCGCCGGCGACCCACACCGGCCGGCCCGGATCGCCGGTGACGGGTTGTTCCGGCAGGTCGGCGGGGGCCGGGATGCCGGGGCCGTACGCGTAGAAGCCGCGCCCGGTCTTGCGGCCGTGCAGGCCCGCCGCCACCCGGTTGGGAGCGAGGTAGGAGGGGCGCAGCCGGTCGGAGTGCCGGAAGCCCTGCCAGATGGAGTCGGTCACCGCGGCGGTCACGTCCAGGCCGGTGAGGTCCATCAGCTCGAAGGGGCCCATGCGCAGTCCGAGTACGTCGCGGGCGATGCGGTCGATGCCCGTCGTGTCGCTGACGGACTCCTCCAGCAGGGCGAACGCCTCGGTGATCAGGCCGCGGCCGACGTGGTTGATCAGGAAGCCGGGGGTGTCCGAGGCGACTACCGCGGCGTGTCCGGTGGCCCGGACCAGTTCGACGAGGGTCCGGGGGATCTCGGGGCGGGTCAGCGCGCCCGGAACTACCTCGACGATCCTCATCAGCGGCACGGGATTGAAGAAGTGCAGGCCGCAGAGGCGGGACGGATCAAGGAGTCCCGACGCGATCTGTGTCACAGGCAGCGAGGACGTGTTGGTCGCGAAGACCGTGCCCGCGGGCAGGATGTCCTCCAGCTGCCGGAACAGCTCCGTCTTGGTGGCCAGGTCCTCGCGGACCGCCTCGATGACCAGCCCCACGTCGTCGCCCGGCGCGGCCGGCGAGTCCACCGGCAGCAGCCGTGCCGAAGCGGCTCCGGCGGCCTCTTCGGTCATCCGCTGCTTCTGGGCGGCGCGTTCGAGCATGTGCTGGACGAAGACGACGGCCTCGCCGACGGCCTCCTGCCGCACATCGGCGAGTTCGACGGTGTGGCCGGCGACCGCCGCCCACTGGGCGATGCCGCGGCCCATGGCGCCGGCGCCGACAATCCTGATGCGCATGTGGATCTCGCCTCCCTCTCGGTTCTCGGATTTCCGCTCCCGCTCCGGTGGTGCGGGAGCCGGATCCGTTCTGCTGACCCGGCTGCTTCGGTCCGCGGCCGCCGGCGGATCGCCGGCACTCCGTGCCTGCCGTGCCCGGGCCCCGTTGACACCCGGCGTATCGCGGCCCGGGTGCGGTGACCACCCACCGCCGACGCACCCCGCGGGGCCCTGTCGCCCTGACCTCCCGACTCTGGGGAGACCGAAGTCCGCACGAACGGCCGCCGTCCGAGGTGGACGGACGTGTCCGCCGGTGTGCCACGCGGGAACGCCCGCCCCCAGACGCCAGGCCGGAGCTGCGCGGACCGGTTCGGCGGACGGTCTTACGCTGCCAGCCGCAATCCATTAATGTCCAATACTAAATGGCACACGCTTTAAGACGTTCATTCGATGAATGACCGGGATTCCTCCCGGAGTCGGAACAGTGGGAACCACCATGGAACTGCGCCGCCTGGTCGCCTTCGTAGCCGTCGCCGAGGAACTGCACTTCGGCCGTGCCGCCAAACGGCTCCAGATGGCCCAGCCACCGCTGAGCCAGCAGATCCGGCAGTTGGAGAAGGAGCTGGGGGTCCAGCTCTTCGAGCGCAACACCCGCTCGGTCAGGCTCACCAGCGCCGGCCAGTCCTACCTGGAGCCGGTGCGTACCGTGCTCAAGGACCTCGACCTGGCCACCCGGGCCGCCAGGGCCGCCGGGCTGGGCCAGTACGGGCGCGTGACCGTGGGCTTCGCCGGCGCCTCCAGCCATGAGAGCCTGCCCCGGCTGACCCGGGCCGTCAGAGCCGTCCACCCCGGCATCGAGCTGGTCCTGAAGGGCCAGACCTACGCCAACGCGGCCCTGGCGGGCGTCGCGGAGGGCTCGCTGGACCTCGGTTTCGTCCGGCTCTCGGCAACTCCCCCGGGTGTGACACTGCGGGTCATCGGGGAGGAGGAGATGATCTGCGCGCTGCCCTCCTACCACCCCCTGGCCCAGCGCGATCGCATCCCGATCGCCGCCCTGGGCGAGGAGCCCTTCGTGAGTTTCCCCGCCAACGCCGGCTCCAGCCTGCGCGACGCCACGTTCCAGGTCTGCGACACGGCCGGGTTCACGCCGCGGGTGGTCCAGGAGGCTCCGGACTCCCACACCATCCTGGCGCTGGTGGCCGCCGGAGTCGGGGTGACGCTGACCCTGACGTCCTGCCTGCACGTCCAGCAGACCGGCCTGGTGTACCGCCCGCTGGCCGGGCCGCCCATCCGGCTCCAGGCGGCGCTGGCCTGGCGTACGGACAATCCCTCGGCCGCGCTGCACTCGGTCCTCACCGTGGCCGAGGAGGCGCTGCCGACCCCCACCCTGAGCACCTAGACGATTTCCGTCCGAGTCCGGCGTGAATCAGGTATTGGATCTTCTTGGTGCCGGAGTGCGAGGCTCGGTGGGAACGGTTCCGCCGTAGAGCTTCCCCCACCAGGGAAAGGCAGTTGCATGTCCGAACAAGCCGATGTCGTCATCTGCGAGCCGCTGCGCACACCGATCGGGCGCTTCGGCGGCGCGCTCGCGGACCAGCGTCCGGCCGGTCTCGCGGCGCTCGTCATCGCCGAGATCGTCGGCCGCACCGGGATCGATCCCGAGCGGATCGACGAGGTGATCCTGGGCCACGCCTACCCGACCTCCGACGCCCCCGCGATCGGCCGGGTCGCCGCCCTCGACGCGGGGCTGCCCGACTCGGTCACCGGCGTCCAGGTCGACCGCCGTTGCGGATCGGGCCTCCAGGCCGTCCTCGACGCCGCCATGCAGATCCGCAGCGGCTTCAGCGATGTCGTCGTCGCGGGCGGGGTGGACGTCATGAGCGCGGCCCCCTTCTACACCCACGACGGCCGGTGGGGTATCAGGACGCCGAGTCTCGAACTCCACGACTCCCTGGCGCGTGGCCGGGCCACCGCCGGCGGCGTCAACCACCCCGTTCCCGGGGGCATGATCGAGACCGCGGAGAACCTCCGCCGCGCCTACTCCATCTCCCGCGAGGACCAGGACACCCTCGCGGTGCGCTCCCAGCAGCGCACCGCTGCCGCCATGGCGGCCGGGCTGTTCAAGGACGAGATCGTCCCCGTCACGGTGCGCACCCGCAAGGGCGAGGTCACCGTGGCGGAGGACGAACACCCCCGCCCCGGCACGACGGCGGAGCAACTGGCCGCACTCCGGCCGATCATGGGCAGGTCCGACCCGGAGGCGACCGTCACCGCGGGCAACGCCAGCGGTCAGAACGACGCGGCGGCCGCCTGCCTGGTGACCACCCGTGCCACGGCCGAGCGCCTGGGCCTGACCCCGCTGGTGCGGCTGGTGTCCTTCGCCCGCGCCGGGGTGCCCGCCGAGACCATGGGGATCGGCCCGGTGCCGGCCACCCGGAAAGCCCTGGACAGGGCCGGGCTCACGCTCACCGACATGGGCCTGATCGAGCTCAACGAGGCCTTCGCCGCCCAGGTACTGGCCTGCACACGGGTGCTGGGTCTGACCGACGCCGACCACGAGCGGATCAACGTCAACGGCTCCGGCATCTCCCTCGGCCACCCCGTCGGGGCGACCGGCGCCCGGATCCTGGCCACCCTGGTGCGCGAGATGCACCGCAGGGGGACCCGCTACGGCCTGGAGACGATGTGCATCGGCGGAGGCCAGGGCCTGGCCGCGGTGTTCGAACGCATCACCGGCTGACGTCCCGCCGGACCGCAGGCACCGATCGGCCGATGACCGGCCGTCATCCAACCAGGAACTGAACCAAGGAAATCGGAGTCCATCGTGACACTGACCGCCAACGGCATACCGGAGATCGCGAAGCTGGCCGGCCGCGATCTCGGACACTCCGAGTGGAGGGAAGTCACTCAGGAGCTCATCGACGCCTTCGCGGCGGTCTCCGGCGACGGCCAGTGGATCCACACCGACGTCGAGCGCGCGGCCGCGGGCCCGTTCGGGCGCACGATCGCGCACGGCTACATGGTGCTCAGCTGGGGCATCCCCATGGTGGCGGAACTCCTCCAGGTCACCGGCGTGGGCATGGCCCTCAACTACGGTGTGAACAAGGTGCGTTTCCCCGCGCCCGTGCCGGTCGGCAGCAAGATCCGCCTGCACGCCGGGATCACCGAGGTGCGCGAGGTGAGCCGGGGCGGCATCCAGGTGCACCGCGCCTTCACCTTCGAACTCGAAGGATCCGACAAGCCCGCCTGCGTCGCGGAGTCCCTCACGCACTACTACCCGTAAAGAGAGCCATCCCCGAAGAACAGCGGCCTTGGCGGCCGGGCACCCTCGATCTCTCCGGCCGCCAAGGTCGTTCTCATGCCCGCGGCGGGTGACGTACGACGCCCGGCGACGCGGTACGGCCGGGGAGGCCGGGGAGGTACGAAGCGTCCACGAGGGACGGTACGGGCCGCAGACGGGCGAGGACGTCGGAGAGGTGGGTGTGTCGTGCCGGGGGTGGCACGAGGGCGAGGTGAGCGAGGTGGGCGAGGCAGTCGAGGTCGTAACGCAGCGCGGCGAGGCCGGGTCCGGTCAGTTCGACGGCGCCGGAACGGCGGTGGGCCTCGCGGGAGCCGATTCCGTAGACGGGACCGAGCGCGTGTCCGGGACGGGCGGTGAGGAGCGTGGTGCCCTCGTCGTCCGCGTCGGGGAGGAACGCCCGGTCGTGGGCCCCGGCCTCGGCCAGGGCCCGGCCGAGGAGCGCGGGTTCGATCAGCGGCAGGTCGGCGGGGAGCGCGGCGACACCGCACCCGGGGTGGCCGGCACGGGCGGCCCGTTCGCCCTGGTGCAGGGCCTCGTTGAGACCCGGGCCGGTCCCGAGGACATGTCCGACACCGAGACCGGCGACGGGTTCGAGGTCCTGGATCCGGTCGACGACGACGATCACCGTGGCCACGCCAGGCGTGTGCTGCGCGGCGGCCACGGTGTCGCGGAACAGGGCGCTCGCGACCCGCTGCCGGTCGGGCGAGTCGAGTGCGAGGCGGCTCTTCGCCAGGCGGAGGTCCTTCTGCGGGACGACAACGGCCCAACGCACCTCACCGCGCGCACGGTTGTCGCGGTGTCCGCCCCTGTCGGCGGGATGGTGGGCCCGGCCGTGCGTACCCCCGTCCGCGCGGCCGCGGCCGGGCCGGCCGGTGGTCATCGTACGAATCCGACACTCAGCGGCACGACCCGGTGGACCTCCGTGTCGAACCGGCGGGCCGCTTCGGCGCGTTCCGCGCTGACCTGGCCGTAGGTCGTCGAGCGCTGCCGGGCCGGCCGGCCGGCGGCCGCGGCGAGGGCCTCGATGTCCGCGATGGTCTTCATCGACCCGTTCGTCGAGCCCGCCATCCGGCTGATGGTCTCCTCCATCAGTGTCCCGCCCAGGTCGTTGGCGCCCCCGCGCAGCATCTGCACGCACTGCTCGGGCGACAGTTTGACCCACGAGCACTCGATGTTGTCGATGTGCCCGTGCATCAGCAGGCGCGCGAGGGCGTGGACGGCTCTGTTGTCCCGGTGGGTGGGGCCCGGCCGGGCGATCCCGGCGAGGTAGATCGGGGAGGAGTGGTGCACGAACGGCAGCGGTACGAACTCGGTGAACCCGCCCGTCTCCCGCTGGATGCCGACCAGGGTGCGCAGGTGCCCCACCCAGTGCCGGGGCTCGTCGACGTGCCCGTACATCATGGTCGCGGTCGTGGGGATCCCCAGTCCGTGCGCGGTCTTCACCACCCGGATCCATTCCGCGGCGGGGAGTTTGCCCTTGGTCAGGATCCAGCGGATCTCGTCGTCGAGGATCTCCGCGGCGGTGCCCGGGACGGAGTCCAGCCCCGCCTCGCGCGCCCCGGCGAGCCACTCGGCGACGGAGATCCCCATCCGGGACGCGCCGCTGATGATCTCCATCGGGGAGAAGGCGTGCAGGTGCATGTCGGGGCAGCGTTCCTTGACCGCGCGGGCCAGGTCGTGGTGGACGCTGCTGGGCAGGGCCGGGTCGATACCGCCCTGCATGCACACCTCCGTCGCGCCCACGGCCCAGGCCTGTTCGACCCGGTCGCCGACCTCGCCCAGCGACAGCCGGTAGGCGTCCGCGTCGGTCTCCCGTTGCGCGAACGCGCAGAACCGGCAGCCGACGTAGCAGACGTTGCTGAAGTTGACATTCCGGTTCACCACGTAGGTCACGGTGTCTCCGACCGCGGACCGGCGGACCTGGTCCGCGAGCCTGCACATCGCGTCGAGCCCCGGACCGTCCGCGTAGGCCAGCGCCAACGCCTGTCCGTCCGTGAGGCCCGCCGGGTCCCGCTCGGCCGCCCGCAGGGCGTCGGCGACGTCACTGTCGAGGCGCTCCGGTGCACCCGCGCCGGCTCCGGTGGGGAGGTCGTGCACCTGGTCGGCCAGGACCTGCCAGTCGCCGAACGCGTTGTCGAAGTCACCGCGCGCGGTGGTGAGCCGGCCTTCCCTGTCGATCGCGGTGTGCAGGTCGGTACGCCCGGACGAGACGGCCTCGGCTGCTTCCTGCCACGGCATCCCCACCGGCAGCACGTCGGCGGCGAGGCCGGTGTCCGGGTCGGCGAGTGCCCGCAGGTGCGGCTGGACGCGGGCGTCCGCCCAGGGGCTGCCCGCGCGGATGTACTCCGGCTGTGCCGCGAGGCGTTCACGCAGTTCGAATCCGGCCCCGGCGGTCAGTTCCGCGAGGCGTTCCAGGTGCGGCCAGGGCCGTTCGGGGTTGACGTGGTCGGGCGTCAGGGGCGACACACCGCCCCAGTCGTCGACGCCGGCCGCGAGCAGGAGCCGCAGCTCGTCCGGGTCGGACAGGTTCGGCGGGGCCTGGATCCGCGTCTTCGGGCCCAGCAGGATGCGCGCGACCGCGATCGCCGCGAGGTACTCCTCCAGGTCCGCGTCCGGCACCGCCCGCATGGCCGTGTCGGGCTTGGCCCGGAAGTTCTGCACGATCACTTCCTGGACCGCCCCGTACTGCCGGGCGATGCGGCGGATCTCCAGGATCGACTCGACCCGGTCCTCGGCGCTCTCGCCGATACCGATCAGGATCCCCGTCGTGAAGGGGATACTGCTGCGGGAGGCGTCCTCGATGGTCCGCAGCCGCACCGCGGGGTCCTTGTCCGGGGACCCGTAGTGGCAGCCCCCCGGCTCCGACCACAGCGACCGTGCCGTCGACTCCAGCATCAGGCCCATCGACCCCGCGACGGGCTTCAGTCGCTGCAGTTCCGTCCAGCTCATCACCCCGGGGTTCAGGTGCGGGATCAGGCCGGTCTCCTCCAGCACCAGGATCGCCATCGCCCGCACGTACGCGAGGGTGTCCTCGTAGCCGTGCGCGCCCAGCCACTCCCGGGCGGCCTTCCAGCGATCCTCCGGCCGGTCCCCGAGCGTGAACAGGGCCTCCTTGCAGCCCAGTCGGGCACCCTCGCGGGCGATGTCCAGGACCTGCCCGGGCGTGAGGTAGGCCTCCTCGACCCGGCCCGGGGTGGTCGCGAAGGTGCAGTAGTGGCACCGGTCCCGGCACAGCCGGGTGAGCGGTACGAACACCTTCTTGCTGTAGGTGACGATGCCGGGCCGCCCCGCGTCGAGGAGACCCGCGGAGCGCACGGACCCCGCGACCTCGCACAGCGAGGCCAGGTCGTCGCCGCGCGCCCCGAGCAGGGCCGCCGCCTCCCGGCGGTCGATGTTCTTGCCCGCCCTGGCCCTGGCCAGCGCACGGCGTACGGGTGCGGAAGTCACCGCGGTCTCCTCACATGGACGCTCAGGCATGGTCAGTTGCCGCGCAGGCCCATGGACCGCGCGATGAAGTTCAGCTGCACCGACGGCGGGCCGGCCACGACCCGCGCGATGATTCCGTCCGAGTGGTGCATCGGCAGGGTGTGGTCGCGGACATAGCCGTACGCGCCCTGCAGCTGGACCGCCAGCGCCGACGCCTCGGCGTATATCTGGCCGCACAGGAACTTCGCCATCGTGCTCTCCGTCTCGCACGGCAGGCCCGCGTCGAAGAACGCCGCCGACCGCTGCACCGCGCAGCGCGCCGCGTCCTTGCGGACGAACATCTCCGCGAGCGGCAGCGTCACACCCTGGTACGAGGAGATCGTCTTCCCGAACTGCTCGCGCTCGTTGGCGTACTCGACCGTCATGTCCAGGACCTGTCCGACACTGCCCAGGAACCCCGAGCTGATCATGATCCGCTCCAGGACCAGCCGCTCCTTGAGGATCTGCCAGCCCTGGCCCGGCTCGCCCAGCAGGGCCTCGTCGGGGACCAGGACGTCGTGGAGGAACACCTCGTAGATCCCGCTGATGTTGCGGCCCAGGGCCGGCATCCGGCGGATCTCGACACCCGGGTGGTCGGAGGGGACCAGGAACACGGCGAGGTCGTCCCGCTTGCGGCCGCTGTCGCCGGTCTTCGCGAACAGCTCCATCACCGTGCCCGGGATCCCCGCGCCCTCGCAGTACGTCTTCTGCCCGTTCAGCAGCCAGCCGCCCTCGACGCGCTCCGCGGTCGTCGCCACGCTCGCCGCGTCCGAGCCGACGTCCGGCTCCGAGACCGCGATGGAGAACCGGCCGTCGCCCCGCAGCACGGGCTCGGCGTACTTCTCCTGCTGTTCGAGGGTGCCCCAGCGGATCAGGTCGCGGATCCCGCTGATGTTCAGGTTCAGCAGCGCGACCAGGTCCGAACTGGCCCGCCCGACCTCCTCGCACAGCGCGATCAGCAGGCCAGCCATGCCCTCGAGGGGCTCGTCGTCCGCGACGATGTCGTACCAGCCCAGCTTCGCGATCTCGCGGTAGAGGTGCTCGGGGTAGGAGCCCTCCTCGTCCCAGATCCGCACGTCACGCTGCGGAGCGTGCCGTGCGATCACCGCACGGGCCGTGGCCCGCAACTGCTCCTGGTCCTCGGACTCGATGAAGGGGTTCGCACTCATGGTTGTCGCCTTTCCGGAGGGCATCGGGCGGCCGGTGGATCGGGTGGTCCGAACGGTGCGGTCGCCGCGGGGGAAATCAGGTGGTGAGAGCCGTCCGAAGGGTCTGGACAAGATCCGACGGCGCGGCCGCGAACTGCTCGGCGAGGTGCCGGGCCCGGTGGCCGAGGTCCGCGGCCCCGACCACATCGACCAGGCCCAGCCGGGCCAGGTCGTCCCCGGTGAAACGTTCATCTGCCACCAGCAGCCGGAACGCCGCGGCGGGACCGACAGCGGCCCGCAGGCGGCGGACCGTCTGGTCCGGGGGCAGGAAGCCCAGCCGGAGCTCCGGGAAGCGGAACATCGCGCCCGGAGCCGCCAGGGTGACCACGGCGGCGGCGGCCAGGGCCCATCCGCCGCCCACGGCCGGGCCCTGCACGGCGGCGACCGAGGCGGGGAACGCCTCGACGAGGTCGCACGCCTCCTCGATCAGTTGCCGGCGCAGGCCCGGCCGGCCCATCGCGGTGCCGTCGTCCGACCGCACGTCGGCACCCGCGCAGAAGGCCGGGCCCTCGGCCTTCAGCAGCAGGACGCCGACACCCTGTTCGCGGGCGCCCTTGAGCGCCGCGACCAGTTGCTGGAGCAGCGGGATGTTCATGGCGTTGCGCGCGTCGGGGCGGTTCAGCGTCACCGTCGCGACGCCGCCCCCGGTCTCCGACAGGCACAGCGGTGTCTCGTCCGCGACGGCGTTCATATGAGCTCCGGGAGAACTTCGGTGGTGAGCAGGTCCACGGCTTCCGCCGGGTCGGGACCGACGGGGGCTCCGACGTATGCCTCGGTGAAGCCGGCCCCGCGGGCGTACTCGAGGAGTTCGGCGAGCGACGCGATGCAGTCGCCGGGAGTTCCCGAGATGACGAGCTGGTCGGCCACGTGCTGGGGCAGGAGTTCGGCCGCGGCGGCGATGCCCCGGCCCGTGTGGACGGCCTCACGGGTCGCCGCGTAGTCGGCCTGTTCGAAGCCGACCTGCTGCAGACTCTCGTGCGGCTGCTGGGAGACGATCAGGGCGGCCTGCCGGCGGGCGGCGGCGTTGGCGCGGTCGCGGTCCGCCGAGACGGACACGTTCACCCCGTAGATACGGGTCAGCTCCGGGCGGTCGCTGCGCTCCCGGCCTGCGTCGAGGCGGTCGAGGTTGCTGACCGCGTCGAACTGGCCGCTGCGGAAGGCCGCGAGGCTGTGTGCCGGGAAGTTGCTGGCGCAGATCACACCGTCGGCCAACTCGCCCGTCATCTCAAGGATCTTGGGACCCGTGCCGGCCACGATCACCCGGACCGCGGGGTCGTCCACCCAGTCGAGGGACGCCCGGCCCTCCGCACGCAGACCCAGGTCCGCGCAGGTGAGGGGGTAGTCGCCCATGCGGACGCTCTCACCCCGCCAGAGCGCGCGGCAGAACCTGATGAGTTCGGCGACGCGGCCGACGGGCTGCTGCCGCTCCATCAGGGCGCTCACCAGGCCACCGCCGGTTCCGATCCCCATGCTCACCTGGCGGCCGGCCGGCATGAACTCGGCCAACGTGGCCATCGTGGAAGCCTGTTCCAGGGGGTTGCGCCCGAACGGGAACGTCACCGCCGTGCCGACACCCGCACCGGTCCTGGCCGCGATCGCCCCCAGGACGGCGCCCACTCCTCGCGACTGCATCTGGTCGGTGACCCAGATCGTCTCGAAGGTCCGAGCGGCGACCTCGGCGACCTCGACCAGGCTCGGTCCACCTGCCCAGGCGTGTAGCTGAATGCCCTTGATCATCGACTCTCGATTCACGATGGTGAACAGTGTCCACGGCAATGGATAAAAGGGAATTGCGAATCCATTCCGGCCGAGGCTTGAACGCCCGCCGGCCGGTCACGGCGGGGCCGCATGCGCGACCGCATCCGGCCCCGCCGGAAAATCAGCGATGAGCCGCCACGTACTCGGGTTCGGTGAGGTACGTGCTCACGATTTCCTCGATCAGCGGGCCATCGGCCTCACTGCGTTCCTTCAGCTCGATCCACCGCGGATCCGCCCTGAAGGCATCCCAGAACTCGATCGCCGCGTTCACATCCTCGAACGCACACAGGTAGTAGATCCGCCGTCGGTCGTCGACGACGTGCCAGAAACCCCTGAGGTCGAGACCGAAATCCCTGAAGAGGCCGAGGGTCTCGTCGGCGAAGCGCCTGTGCAGGTCCTCGGTCCGGTCCGGCAGCGCGGTGTACTCGCGCAGTTCGAGGATCATGCCGGGATCCCGGAGACCGAGACGCCCGAACGGGTCTTGTAGCGCCGGTTGATGTTGATGAGGACGGCGGTGAGCGGCTCCAGCTGACGGGCCAGCCGCAGGACCCCGCCGTCGATGCCGGGCCGGCCGGTGATCGTCGCGGCGAGGGCGGCGACCTTCTCCTTGGCGTCCCTGTCGTCACCCACCACCAGGACGTCCTCGTGCCCGAGGGGACCCTCGGCCTCCCACAGGGAGACGGCGGACAGGTGATGGAAGGCGCCGACGACCACGGCATCGGGCACGAGCCTCTGCGTCTGCTCGGCGGCGCTGCCTTCCTCGACGTCCAGGCCGTACGCGCCGCGCTTGTCGAAGCCGAGCGGGTTGACGCAGCTGATGACCAGCTTCCCCGCCAGCACCGGCGCGAGCGCCGCGACCAGTTCCTCGTGGCCGTCCCACGGCACGACGATCAGGACCGCGTCGGCCGCCTCGACGGCAGCCTTGTTGTCGAGGCCGAGCACGTCGACGGCCGAGCCGGCACGCGCGCGGATCTCGGCCGCGGCCTCCTCGGCGCGCCCGGCCGAGCGGGATCCGATGACGACCTTGTGGCCGGCGCGGGCGAAGTGCAGGGCCAGGCCCTTGCCCTGTGGTCCGGTACCTCCCACAACGGCGATGGTGTGGCTGTCCATGGTTCGTGCTCCTCAAGGAAGTGCCCGCGACCGGCGGTGCGGGTTCACAGGACCGGCGTGCGGGCGCCGGTCCTGTGGGTCTGATGGGGTCAGCCGGCGGATCCCTCCGGTCCGGCCTCCGGGTAGTCGGCCGGTACCCGGCCGCCGCTGCGCACCGTGATGGCACGCGCGGCGGTGACCAGGTAGGGGGCCAACTCGTCGATGTCCTGCGGCGTGAGATCCGTTCCCATGCCGAGCAGGCTGATCACGAGGCAGGGCTGCCCGTCACGGTCGAAGACGGGGAAACCCATGACGTTCAGCTCGGGGGCGTACTCCCCGAAGACGACTCCGAAACCGCGGGAGCGCACTTCCTCGCGGCGCGCATCGTCGTCCGCAGCCGGCACGACGTCACGCCACGCGTCCGTCAGCCGGCTGAGCAGCGGCGCGTCCCGGTCGAACCGGGAGCCGATCTCGATGGTGATCTTGATGTCCTTGCGGCTCTCGATCTTCGCGATCGCGGTGAAGTGCCCGTCGGGCATCGGCGAGATCGCGAGGCACGCCAGCTCGGTCCGCTCGGCCAGCCGCTCCATGAACGGCCGCGCCTCCGCGACCGGGGTGGTCCTGGTGACCGCCGCCACGCCGTACTCCACGAGCAGCGGTCCCAGGTTGTAACGCCGGGTGTCGGAGTCGTACTCGATGAGACCCTCGCTGACCATCGTCCGGATCAGGTTCGATGCCGTGCTCTTGGCCAGCCCACATGATTTGGCGAGTTCGGTGACCGTCGCCCCGTCGACATGCCGGACCAGGTGGTCGAGTACCCGTACCGTGCGTGACACCGCCGGTACGAGAACCCCGGCTCCCTGCTCGGCATCGTCGTCGGCGACCACGTCGCTGGATTCGGAAGGCCCCTTCGCCACGTCTCCTACTTTCCGGTCAGGGAAACCTCAGTGCTTGGCTGAGTCCCCTACCAACTCGACAAAGTGGAACAGCGTACCGTCGGGGTCCGCCGCGAAGAGGATCTTCCATCCGTTCACCCCGTCGGGAGCCATCACGGTCTGCGGGGTGTGCAGGAACTTGACGCCCGCGGCGCTCAGGCGGTCGTACTCGCCCTGGATGTCGTCCGTGAGGATCGAGAAGCGGCACAGGCCCGGGTTGACGGTGTCGGCGATGGCCCGTTCGCGGGTCGCCGGCACGTCGTGCCACTCGATGATGTCGAGCAGCGCCTCGTCGGGCGAGTTGTTCAGGCGCATGTGCGCGAAGCGCAGCCTGCTGCCCTGGTCGATCATGAACGCCCGCGCGAGGTTGGCGTCGTCGACCTCCTTGTCCTGCACGACCTCGAAGCCGACGAGTCGGTAGAACTCGATGGTGCGGTCCATGTCGGTGACGTTGAGACCGACATGCCAGAATCTACGCATAGGTGGTCCCTCTCGTGATGTGTGTCTGGGTGTGACATCCGGGCACGGACGCCGCCGGGACGCCGTCTCGGGCGGTGGTGCCTCGGAAGGGGCCCGGTCAGTGCGGGGCCGGAGCGAGTTCGCGACGCAGGAGCTTCCCGGTCTCCGTCCTCGGCAGGGACGAGACCACTTCGAACTCCCGGGGTCTGGCGTGCGGCCCGACCGTGGCGGCCACCAGGTCGCACAGCTCCGCGCGGAGCGCCTCCCCGACCTCACCGCCGGTCTCGCCGCCGGTGAACCGCAGGAAGACCTTCACCCGCTGGCCGATGCTGTCGTCCGGGATGCCGACCGCGGCGGCCTCGGCCACCAGCGGGTGGTTCAGCAGGGCGTCCTCGATCTCCGAGGGGCCGATCCGGTAGCCGCGGCTCTTGATGACGTCGTCCGCGCGGCCCAGGTACTCCAGGCGCCGTCCATGAGCACGCCTGGCCAGGTCGTTCGTCCGGTGCCACTCGCCGGCCGGGGGTACCGGGCCCTCGGTCCTCGCATCCCAGATCCCCAGCAGCGCGACCGGGTCGGGAAGCCGCAGGGCGATCTCGCCGACCTCACCGTGGGCGACCTCCCGGCCGTCCTCGCCGAGCAGGGCGATGGTGTGACCCGGATACGGGGCGCCCATCGTGTCGTCGTCGACGGAGCCCAGCGCCGCCGAGTCACCGATGAGAGCGTTGGCCTCGGTCTGGCCGTACGCCTTGTTCACGGCCTGCGACAGGTGCAGCCGGGACCACGCCATCTCCGAGCGCCCCGCCGGTTCGCCGCCGGTGACGACGGCACGCAGCCTGCGCTCCGGCGCCCGGCCGTTCGCCTGCAACAGGCGCAGGACGGAAGGCGGCAGGAAGGCGGTCGTGACGCCGCACCGCGCGAACAGCTCCAGCGTGGCGTTCGCATCGAAACGCGTCTGCCGCTGCGCGACGACCGGGACGCCGAACGACCACGGGACGAGGAGCCCCAGCATGAGGCCGCCGATCCACCCCCAGTCGGCCGTCCCGTAGTAGACGTCCCCGGGCTGGAACAGCTCGAAGGCGTAGTCCACTCCGGCGTGGCCGAGCAGCACCTGGTGGCCGTGCAGGATGCCCTTGGGCGTACCGCTGGTGCCCGAGGTGTACATCAGCAGCGCGGGGGTCGTCGGACCGGCCGGCCAGGGGGAGTCGGAGTGGTCGTCGACCTTACGGCCGGCGATCCCCTTCTCCTCGGTCCCGTCGACCGTCAGCACGGCGAGGCCCTCGACGTCGCAGCCCGTCGACCGCAGCCGGTCAAGACCCAGCCCGTCGGTGACGAGCACCTTCGCCCCCGAGTCGCTCAGGCGGTGGGCGACCGAGCCGCCGGCCATGAGACGCGGGATCGGAAGGAGCACCGCCCCGGCGGCCAGCACTCCGAAGACGGCCTCCGCCGCGGCCGGCGAGGGGTCGAGGTAGAGCGCGACCCGGTCGCCCGGAGCGACTCCTTGCGCCCGCAGTACATCGCCGACCCGCAGCGCGGCCTCCTGGACCTCGCCGAACGTGATCTCGCCGACTTCCTGCGGTCCGGCCGTGAGTACGGCCACCGCGTCCGGATCCTGCGCGAAGAGCGCGTCCTGGGCGATCGAGTAGTCCGCGGCCGGCGACCACCGGGAGACACCCCGGAGGTCCCGCAGGCGGGCGACGACCGGGACGTCGGCGCCCTGCGGCGCTAGTCCAGACGTGCCCATACGCTCTTCTCCTTCGTGAAGCTCTCGATCGCGCTGCGCCCGAGATCACTGCCGTAGCCGCTGTGGCGGAACCCGCGGTACGGCGAGGCCGGGTTGAGCACGCCCCAGCTGTTGATCCACACGTTCCCGGCGTCCAGCGTCCCCGCGAAGCGCAGGGCCCGGCCGACGTCGCGGGTGAACACGCCGGCCGCGAGGCCGTAGATCGTGTCGTTCGCCAGCCCGATCGCCTGCTCCTCGCCCTCGAACGGCAGTACGCCGAGGACGGGGCCGAAGATCTCCTCGCGAGCGATCCGCATGTCCGGGGCCACGTCCGCGAACAGCGTCGGCTGGTAGAAGAAGCCCGGACCGTCTGCCGGAGCCTCGGTGCTGCCCGCCAGCAGACGGGCACCCTCCTCGGCACCCGACACCACGTAGGAGTGAACCGAGTCCCGCTGTGCCGCGTTGACCAGCGGGCCGATCTCCGTCTCGGGGTCGAGCGGGTCTCCGACCCTGGCCGCGTCGACCCGCGCCCTGACCAGCTCCACGACCTCGTCGTAGATCGGGCGCTCGACCAGGAGCCGGCTGGGCGCGGTGCAGGTCTCGCCCTGGTTGCCGTACATGGCCGTGAAGACCACGTCGGCGACCGCCTTCGGGGACGCGTCCGCGAAGGCGACCAGTGCCGACTTGCCGCCCAGCTCCAGGGAGGTGGTGATCAGCCGGTCCGCCGCCATCCGGCCGATCTCCTGGCCGATCTCGGTCGAACCGGTGAAGGTGATCTTGCCGACGCCCGGGTGCTGGACCAGCGCGTTGCCCGCCACCGAGCCGCGGCCCGGCAGGACGTTCACGACACCGGGGGGGATGCCGGCCTCCAGGGCCAGCTCACCCAGCGCCACCGGCACGAGGGGCGCGAGCTGCGCCGGCTTCAGGACGATGGAGTTGCCCATGGCCAGCGCCGGCGCGATCTTCCAGATCGACTGCACGGCGGGGAAGTTCCACGGGGTGATCGCACCGACCACACCGATCGGCTCGCGCACCGTGTAGTTCAGGAAGCGGCCGGGGGCGGGGGTCGTCCGTCCCTCGATCTTGGTCACCAGGCCGGCGAAGTACTCGACGGTCTCGACCATGACCGGCAGGTCGATCTTCGCGGACTCGCGGATCGGCTTTCCCATGTCGCGGGTCTGCAGCTCGGCGAGCCGCTCCTTGTTCGCTTCGATGAGCGCCGCGTAGCGCAGCATCAGGCGGGTGCGCTGCGAGGGGCGCATCCGCTGCCAGGCCTTGGCGCCGGCTCGCGCGGCCTCGACGGCGCGGGCGACGTCGTCCACGGTCGCCTCGGCGACCTTCGCTATGACGCTGCCGTCGGCGGGGTTGACGGTCTCGAACGTGGCTCCGTTCGAGGCGTCCGTGAGCTGGTCGCCGAGGACCAGCGGAACACTGGAGGTCAGTGCACGCATGATCGGCTCTCTTTCGTTCGGGCCTCAGGGGAGGCGGTGCGCGGTCGGCAGGACCGCCTCGGCGAGGGCCTGCAGCTCCTCCATCGCGGAGTCGAGCGTGGCGTGCTCGAACGAGGTGTCGCAGATGAAGTGCGTGACGCCGAGGTCGCCGTACGCCTCGATCGTCTCGGCGTTGTAGGGCGCCTTGCGCAGCGGGCGCGCGGTGAGCGTGATCTCGCTCATGTCACGGCCGGCCTCCGCCACGTACGACTTCAGCGTGGCGAGGTAGCCGGCGTAGTCCTCCGGGCCCACGGCCAGCGGGTGCCAGCCGTCACCGATCGCGGCGATACGGCGCAGCGACGCCTCGCTGTAGCCGGCGAACCAGACCGGGATCGTGCCCCGCACGGGCTTGGGGAACATCATGAAGTCGTGCAGGTTGTAGAAGTCGCCGTCCCAGGAGACCTCGTCCTCGGTCCACATCTGGCGCATGGCCTTGACCATCTCGGTCACCCGGCGGCCGCGGTCCTTGAAGGGCGCGCCCAGCGCCTCGAACTGCTCCTTCATCCAGCCGACGCCGATGGCGACGGACAGCCGGCCCTTGGACAGGACGTCGATGCTCACGAGCGTCTTCGACGTCTGCACCAGCGGGCGCCAGGGCAGGATCAGGCAGGACGTGCCCAGCTCGACGGTCTCCGTCGCGGCCGCGGCCCAGGTCAGCGCGGTGAGGCAGTCCAGGTAGGGGGTTTCGGGCGCCCAGAGGAACTTGCCGTCGGCGGTGTACGGGTAGGCCGTCTCCACCTTCGTGGGCAGGGCCACGTGGTCAGTCATCCACAGCGAGTCGAAGCCGATCTTCTCCGCGTAGCGGGAGACCTCGCTGATCGCGTCCGGTCCGGCCCAGGGACCGGCGCCGGGGATCCTGATACCAACCTTCATGTGATGCTCCTGTCAGGACGTTGTGTGTTCAGCGGACGACGCGCGCGGCCAGCAGCCGTGCGATGTCTTGGTCGTTGTGTCCGAGCTCCTGGAGAAGCTCGGCGGTGTGCTCGCCCAGGGCGGTCGGCGGACGCTCCACACGGCCCGGAGTGTCCGACAGCTTGATCGGCAGGCCCGGTACCCGGACCTCGCCGAGTGCCTCGCTCTCCAGGCCGACGACCATCTCGAGCGCGCGGATCTGGGGGTGATCCACGGCCTCGTCATACGCGAGGACCGGGGCGCAGATGATGTTCTGGTCGGTGAGCAGGGTGACGATGTCGTCCCGGTCGCGCTCGGCGAACCAGGGAGCGAGCACCACGTCGAGTTCCTCGCGGTGGGCCAGCCGGCTCGCCGCGTTCGTGAACCGCTCGTCGTCGAGCAGGTGCTCGGCGCCGGCCGCCTTCACGAACCGCTCGAAGTGCCGGTCGTTGAAGGCGACGATGTGGACGGCCCCGCCGTCGCGTGTCGCGTACGCGTTGTACGGCGCGTAGAAGTTGCTCGCGTTGCCGACGCGCGGTGCCACGTAGTCGGCCAGCATGTACTGGCCCAGCCACGGTGACTGAAGGTGGAACAGCGAGGCCACCAGCGACACCGAGCCGTTCTGGCCGGCTCCGGTCTTCTGCCTGGCGAAGAGTGAGACCAGGGCCGCGATGGCGACAAGGTATCCGGCCGAGCTGTCGGCGACCGGCGGGCCGGCCTTGATGCCGCGGCCGTCGGGGTCCCCGGTGCCCTGGATCATGCCGGTGAGGGCCTGGGCGACGGGATCCAGCGCGGGCCGGCCGGCCGACGGGCCGCTGTCACCGTAGCCGCTCACGTTCAGGCAGATCAGGTGGGGGTGGCGCTCGCGGAGCTCCTCGGCGGTCAGGCCGAACTTGGCACGCACCGTGGGCAGCATGTTCTCGATCAGCACGTCGGCGCCGGCGCACAGCTCGTGGAAGAGTTCCCGGCCCTCCTCCGTGCGCAGATCGAGTGCGATCGCCCGCTTGTTCCGGTTGACCCCGGCGTAGACACCGCTCATACCGTCCCGGCCGGGGCCGAACGTACGGGACTCGTCCCCTGCGATGGGCTCCACCTTGACCACGTCGGCACCGAAGTCAGCCAGGATCGACGCGCCCAGCGGGCCCGCAACCATCGTTGCGGCGTCGATCACCCGCGTTCCTGCCAGAGCCCGCACCTGCTGAGTCATCCTTGACCACCCGTGTTCACTATCTCGAACTCGCGCCAGCATTTGGAACGACCATAGGTAGGGTGTTCACCGGCGTCAAGACTCGCCTGGGGACTTCCTGAGAAGGCCCTTTCGTCCCGGGGCCCTGGCGCCGGGGCGCCGACGACCGGACCGAAGGGCCGGCGCGCAGGCATGACACGTCGCCAAATCGCTTCACCTGACGGCAACTTGGAGTCGAACTGATGGCGCATCACCGGAGAGTGGCGAGACCCCGGCCGAGCCCGGAGGAGCCGCGAAGAGACCTCGGCCAACGGGAGTCGATCAACGAATCCGCCGCTCACCGGGAGTTTCGCTCGCACGTCCAGCCGCAGCGGCGACGGCGTGTACAGTGCTGCCGATCACCCACACCCTCGGGAATTGGCCCGTTCTGCCGCCTTTGCTCTACCGTGCGGGAGATCCTTCGGCACCCCGAAGCTCCCGGGTTTCCAGCGCCCCGCACGGTCGGCGGCTGGCCCGCCGGGCCACCCACTTCCGCACAGCGGACATGTGGCGCATTCCACACCAGCAGCATCATTCCGGCCGGGTCGCGACAGGACGTCCTTGCAACGACACCCCCGTCCTGGACACACCTCCGCCGGGCCCGCCCGGATGCGACCGGCGGGCGGACCGCCTACAGGACACAGCCACCTTTGAGGAAGGCGTTCATGCACACGATCGATCTCGCCTACGTGGGGCGCGGTCCCCACGAGGAGCTAGTCACCTACATCGCGGACCAGCAGGACTTCTACGCCGACGCCGGTGTCCACGTCGCCCTGCGGGACGGCTCGATCTGGGATCCGGAGCGGCTGCGCCGCGGGGCCGTCATCGGCCTGGGCCGGACACTGCTGTCCCGGCTGGTCGGCGGCATCCCATGGGTCGCGCTCAATGTGAACACCCAGCAGCCCCAGTTCTGGTTCCTCGCCCGGCCCGGCCTGGACTCGCTGGCCGACCTGGCCGGGAAGCGTCTGGCCGTGCATCCGCACCACACCGGGCCCGGCTGCTTCACCCGCATCATGCTGCGCCAGGCCGGACTGGACCCGGACCGCGATGTCGAGACCATCGTCCGTGCACCCGGCGACTACGGCATGGACCTGCGCAGGCTTCGCGAGGGCACGATCGACGCCGCGGTGGTGGGCGACACCCTGGTGCCCGAAGCCGTGGCCGCCGAGAACGGCTGGCGGGTGCTGGCCTTCGCCGGTGACCTCTTCCAGATCCCGACCGTCGGTGTGGCCGTCGACCCGACCTACACCGATCCGGAGGACCCCGCGGTCCAGGCCGTCGTGCTGGCCCACCGGCGCGCGCTACGGGTGATCCGGGACGAGCCCGACACCACGGTCAGGTATCTCCAGGCCTTCCTCAACGGACACACGGAAGAGGAAGTCCGGGCGCACTACGAGAGGTTCATCGCCCCGTCGTTCGGCATCGACGGTCAGACGGACCTCGCCACCGCCGAGACGGCCGTCAAAGCGGTCGCCGCCGAACTGGGCGTGCCCGCCACGTTCACCGCGGCCGATTTCTATCGCACCCGACCCACCACGGCTTAGGCCGCGGTGTCTTTTCGCAGCATCAGAGAAAGGCTGGCTTGTGAAAGAGTTTTTGATCGAGGTCACCACCAACATTCCCGACGGAACCGAGGCGGCCGAAGTCGACCGCCGTCGCGCTGCGGAGGCCGCCCGGGCCGTCGAGTTGATCGCCTCCGGCCACCTGGTCCGGATCTGGCGTCCGGTGGGTGAGATGCGCAGCATCGCCCTGTGGCGGGCCAACGACGTGGCCGAGTTGCGTGACAGGATCCTGAGCACCTTGCCGCTGTGGTCCTGGATGACGTCCGTCGTCACCCCTCTTGAGTCGCACCCGAGCGACCCCGGCAAGGCGGACACCACCGTCTGACTCTTCTTCCTCCGTGCACCTGCCCGACTGCGGTCGGAGCGGTCGGCGGGTGTGCGGGGCAGTGCGTGCCCACGGAGGGAGGCCGGGGTTCCCAGTGCCGCCTGCCGCCAGGTACGGTCAGCGGCTGGCCTGCTTCACAAGCCCATTCAGAGCAGGGGTCAGTCGGCAGCGAGGATGTCGGAAAGACTCACAGCCGGGCGGCCAAGCATGGTTGTCAGCGTGCGCTGTTGTCGCTCGGTCAAGGTGGGTACGAAGACCACCGTGTCAGCGTCGGCCTGGTCGCAGGCCTGAGCCACCTCGCGGACCTTTCCATGGCTCAGCAGCGTCCGCGAGGAGTAAGGCAGCCCCATCCTCCGGACCCCGCCGTCCGAGACACCTCGTCGTTGGACCATCTGCACGACGACCTGAGCGCCACGCACCGCCAGCGCATCGGCTGCCGACGCCATGAGCGTTTCGAAGTCTGCCTGCTTAGGGCTTGCCGGAGAACAAGTCGTGGCTTCCAGCTGCGGGACTCGTTGAATCTCAATGACCTGTCAAGCCCCGTAGGACGCGGTGGAGTCAGCCGCTTGCTGAGGCGGACGGTAAGGCGGGTACGTAGGGGCGGTGGTCGCGGAGCATCGCCCAGAGCACGTCGACGCGGCGTCGGGCGAGAGCGAGGACAGCTTGGACGTGGCGCAGGCCCTCGGCCCGTTTGCGCAGGTAGAAGTCCCTGGACGAGCCGGGATACATCATGGCGCTCTGAGCGGAGAGGTAGAAGACCCAGCGCAGGCGGCGGTCGTAGCGTTTGGGCCTGTGCAGGTTGCCGGTCCGGCGGCCTGAGTCGCGTGGGACCGGGGCCAGGCCAGCGTGCGCGGCCAGGCGGCCGGCGTCACGATAGGACGAGAGGTCTCCGGTGATGGCAACGAACTCGGCGCCGAGGATGGGGCCCATGCCGGGTAGCGACTCGATGATCTCCGCGCGGTCGTCTGTGCGGAACAAGTCCCGAATCTCTTTGTCATTGGCCGCGATCCGCTCGTCGAGTGCGAGCAGCTGGTGGGCCAGTTCTCCCAGGAGGACTGCGGCGCGGGCCTCACCCGGCAGGGCGGTGTGCTGCTGTTCAGCTGCCTCCACGGCCTTCTCCGCCAGCCGCTGGGCACTGCGGACCTTCCGTCGCTGAAGCCAGCTGGCCAGGCGCTTGAGGCCGGTGCGGCGGAGAGCAGCCGGTGTCTGGTAGTGCGTCAGCAAGATGACTGCGCCCCTGGAACGGGCGTAGTCAAAGGCTTTCTCCAGGGCGGGACTGATGCCGCACAGCAGGTCACGCATCCGGTTGACCAGCCGCACGCGGTCCGCGATCAGGTCGCGCCGGTGGGCGGTCAACAGGCGGAGGGTGCAAATCTGTTCGGGCGGGATCCTGATGGCGGTGAAGTCCCAGCGGACGCGGGCCATGTCCGCGATGATCAGGGCGTCCTTCGCGTCGGTCTTGCCCTCGCCGCGGTAGCCCTCAGCGCCCCGGCTCACACTCCGGCCCGGGACGTAGGTGATGTGCTGGCCGTGTGCGGCAAGCAGAACCAGCAGCAGCGTCGCGGTCTTTCCCCGCAGGTCAACGGCCCACTTCACCTGGTCTGCGACTTCGCAGGCGGTGGCGATGAGTTTGAGAATCTCTGTCTCGTCGTTGGGGATCTTCCGGGAGAAGACGGCCTCACCGGCAGAGTTGATCGCTACGGCCCAGTGGTGCCCCTTGCCGACGTCGATGCCGACCCATAAGTGTTCGTGCCGGGTGTTCATTGCTACGGCTCCGTTCCTTGCCGACCAGCCTTTTGGTCCGTAGAACACTCCGCAGCAGGCCCTTAACCAGCGATGACCGCAGATCTCAATCAGCAACACAGAGCGTCCCGGAGGACCAGGTGGCCATTCAACGAAAGCCATAACAACGACAGCCTGGCATCAGCCATGCCCAGTCCTCCCGGACCGTCGCCATTGTCCAGCAGTCTGGTATCAGCCGTGCCTGGTCCTCCCGAACCACTGCTGATTCTTAAGGTTCTGGTATGGGGAGACCGGAGGGGATGGAGGCCGTCCTGGCTGCGAAATGAGCTTCCCCCGAGATGCGGAGTGAGTTGACAGGGGGTCAGATGGGACTCATGAGAGGAACATCGACCATGGCTGCCCCCAGAAAGTACTCGCTGGAGTTGCGTGAGCGTGCGGTACGGATGTACCGCACCGCCGATCCAAAGCCGCAGATCAAGAAGCTCGCGGTCGACCTCGGCGTGCATCCGGAGGCTCTGCGCGGCTGGATCCGCCAGGCCGAGGCGGACTCCGACGAGCGCGACGACCGGCTGACCACCGACGAGCGCGCCGAGCTCGCCGCGCTGCGCAAGGAGAACGTCCAGCTCAAGCGGGCCAACGAGGTCCTGCGGACGGCCTCGGCTTTTTTCGCGGCGCAGCTCGACCCGACCCGGCCCAGGTGACGGCGCTCGTTGACGAGCACCCGCACCTGGGAGTCGAGTGCGTACTCCGGGAACTCTCCATCGCCTCCTCGACGTACTACCGCTGGCGTCGTGCCGAGCGCGAGCCGTGCGAACGCCGGCGCCGCGACGTGGAACTCACCGAGCAGATCAAGGAGATCCACGCCGACTCGGGCGGGATCTACGGCTCGCCGCGCGTGCACGCCCTGCTCAAGCGCGAGGGCGTCCACGTGGGCCGCAAGCGGGTCGAGCGGTTGATGCGCGAGGCCGAGATCGCGGGGATCAGCCCACGCCGGGGCGGCTTCACGCGCCGCGATCCCAAGGCCACACTCGCCCCGGACCTGGTCGAGCGGGACTTCACTGCACCCGCGCCGAACCGGCTGGGGGTCACCGACCTCACCATGATCACCACCAGTGAGGGGCCCTTGTGGCTCTCGGCGATCCGGGACGCGTTCTCCCGCCGGGTGGTCGCCTGGGAGACCTCCGCCCGCGCGGACGCCGACCTGGTCCTGACCACCCTCGAGTACGCTCTCGCGAGCCGGGAAGTCGAACCGGGCAAGCTGATCCACCATGCGGATCACGGCTGTCAATACACATCCGTGAAGCTCACAACCCGACTGCTACGAGCGGGAGTTGAAGCATCCATGGGCTCGGTCGGGGACAGCTACGACAACGCTCTCGCGGAGAACCTGTGGATGATCATCAAGACGGAGTGCATCCGCGGCCGCGTCTTCGCCACCCGCGCCGAGGCGAATCTCGCTCTGTTCGAGTACATCGACGGCTTCTATAACTCCCGGCGCATCCAGAAGCGGCTCGGCTACCTCAGCCCGATCGAGTTCGAGGAGAAGCACTACGCCGACCAGGCAACGGCCGAACGAACGAGCCTGAAACCCCGTCAACCCGCCCTGACCAGCTGATCAGCACCTCCCGCACACCGGGGGAACCTCAAAATTCCAGGTGTTGTTGCCGCATCTGGACGAGCACACCACTGCCACCGACAGCATCATCACGGCGACCGGCACCCTGCCCCCGTCCGGGCCCGCCGACCTCGTCGGCGTCATCGGCCGGGCTGTCCTCGACGCCCTGCACCCGGCCCGCAGGCGGCACCGTGTCAAGGTCCGCACACGCAAGCCCCCCCCCAGCAAATACGGTCCGAACGCCGGACAGCACCCCGCGACCAGCCAGAACTACACCGTCAGCACCACCACCACGTTCTTCGAACACGGCCTCAGTAACCGCTCAAGGCGCTAACGCAACGGTGTTGAGCTGTACTTATAGCGACGGTCATCGACCGGTGGAGTACGCCCACCGGCATGCCTTCCGGACCCGCACCGAGGCCCGCATCAAGATCGCCACTTGGATCACCGACTTCTACAACGCCAGACGGCTACACAGCGTGTGCGGGATCAAGAGCCCGATCGACTACGAACGTGACTACCGAGCCACCCTCGCCGAGGGACTGGCCGCATAGACCGTCTCCACGCTGCGAAGGGATTGACACGCAGCGGCAGCACCATTGGCGCCAGGCCCGCCGCGGCCGCAGACGCTCGCTTTCGCCGTCGGCGGCACATCAGACCACGCGCTCCTTGGCGTTGGTCCTCGCCGTCGGAGTCTCGGCCGGAGTCGGGTGGATTCCGGCGAAGCCGAGGAACGCACCGAAGGCCGTCAGGCTGGCGGCGATGGTGAAGCTGAAGGCGTAACCGTGCGCGGCGGCGGTCACCTGGTCGGCGCCCGCACGCCGCAGCGCGGCGGCGTGGCCGGTGCCCAGTGAGACCAGGGCTGCCAGGCCGATGGCGCTGCCGATCTGCATGGACGCATTGTTCATGCTGGTGGCGATGCCCGCGTCCTCACCGGTGGCGCCGTCCACTCCGGCGACAGTGGATCCGACGAGGACGAGGCCGCCTCCCAGCGGCACGAGGATCAGTCCGGGCAGTACGTCGGCCACATAGGTGCCGTGGCTGCTGAGGCCGGCAAGGAGGACGTAGCCGACCGTGGTGACTGCAAGCCCTCCTCCGTTCAGGGCCCGCAGGCCGAACCGGGGAAGGAGGCGTGGTGCCATCACGGTGGCGCTGAAGAGAATGACCAACCCGAACGGTACGAAGGCGAATCCGGTCGCCAGCGCGGAGAAGTGCAGTATGTGCTGGACATACAGGCTCAGTGAGAAGAAAAGGGTGGCGAACCCGACGTAGTAGCAGATGCGCACGATGTTGGCGATGCTCCGGTTACGTGAGCGCAGGAATGCGAGGGGTACCAGGGGCTGGGCTACGTGAGCCTCCACCAGCACGAAGCCGATCAGGCAGAGCACACCGATCACGACGCAACCCAGGACGGGGAACGAGAACCATACGTGACTGTCCTTCTCCAGGAGGCCGAACACGACCAGGAGCAGACCGAGGGTGACCATGACGGCGCCGAGGACGTCAGGCCGACCGCGCTTGGTGGCCCGGCTTTCGGAGACGAGCTTGAAAGTGGCGAAAAACGCGAACGCGGCGATGGGCAGATTGATGAAGAATATCCAACGCCAGGAGGCGATGGTGGTCAGGATGCCCGAGAGCACGACTCCCAGGGCTACCCCAACTCCGGCCAGGCCGCTCCAGATGGCCATGGCCCGTGCCCTTTCCTGCCGCTGTGTGAACAGCAGCGTCACCAGGGACAGGGCTGCCGGGCTGACGAGTGCCGCACCGACGCCCTGTACGAAGCGGCCGGCGATCAATACACCGGCTTGCTGGGCCACTCCCGCGCTCGCCGACGCCAGCGCGAAGATCGCCAAGCCGGTCAGAAAGAGGCGTCTGCGGCCGAGCAGATCACCCAGGCGTCCGCCAAGCATCAGCAGCCCACCGTAGGTGACGGTGTAGCCGTTGACGACCCATGCCAGGCCCGTGGTCGTGAAGCCGAGATCGTGCTGGATGGGGGGAAGCGCGACATTGACCACGGTCACATCGAGGAGCAGCATCACCTGCACGAGGCAGATGATCCCGAGCGCGCGCCACCTGCGCGGATCCGGTTCGGGAGTGGGACTGATCGGAGTCATCACTGATCGCCTTCTATACGGTCGGGCCGCCGCCGTCCCCGCGGACGCCGTCTCAGGAGGAGAGGCAGCAAGCGGGCCCGGCCCCACGGACATTTCCTGAGGTTTTCAACTCGCAGGCGCCAGGTATGCGTGGCCGCGGATAAGGACAGCGAAGGCGCACATTCGGTCTTCGCTGCGGGTTCGTCGCAGACTCCGGCGCCGGTACCGGAGCGAGGCTGAAGCACCTCCGGGTGCCGCCGCCTCCGGGGAGGGGCGCCGGCACTCGTGATGTCCCAGGCCGGCGGGAGGGTCAGCCCTTCGCCCGACTCCGTTGGCGGGACCCCGGGTGCGCCCGATAGGCGCTGACGCTCGACTCGCCCAGCATCCAGAAGCGCCAGGGGTACAAAGCAGCAGGACCGCCCACCCCCGTCCGCGGCCCTCGACCGACCCGCGCGGACGAGACGCCCCCGGCGGGTTCCGCGAGGAACAACTCCGCCGCTGCGTCGCATGCTGACTGTCCGTCACGATGCAGATCGGCGATGCCCAACGCCCGAGCGAGGTTGGCCGGGCCGCGCGCCAGATCGCGCGCCCGCACCCCAGGCCCCCGGCGTTCTTGCGCGACGTCTGCTCCCTCCACGACGGTGCCGGCGCGGAGCAGCACCGAAGCGGGACGCCGCCCCGGTCCGCAGACGGCGTTCAGGCACCGATGCACTGCGTGCGTCCGGTACACATAGAACGTCCCCGGGGCACCGAACTCCGCTCGATTGGTCCGGTTCGGGCCCCGGAACGCGTGCGAGGCCGGATCGTCCGGCCCCTCGTACGCCTCGACCTCGGTGATACGCACCGCCGTCACGCCGCGCTGCGAGCGCGAGACCACGAGAGCCCCCAGGAGTTCGGGAGCCACTTCAAGGGCGGGCCGGTCGAAGAAGTGCTCGCGCAAGGCGGGCCGCCCTGCCGACGCCGCCCCTGGCCCATCGAACGCTCGCAACTGCTCGTGATCGGTCCCGCCCGGGGCCGTCATGTTCTCTGTCAAGCCGCTGCCTCCTGTCGAGATTCTGGGTCGCCGGATCCCGCGACCTCACAGTCCCAGCGCACTCCTTGCGTCACTCCATGGCCATAGAAGCTGCCGTGGAGCGCTCGGATACGGACTTTCGAGCCAGATGCCCGCCATGCCGTTGGAAGAGGGAACAGGCCTCGGAGCGAGGTGACTTCGAGGCCGAGCATGCGATCTACGCTGTGGACGCGATGCTGGACCATCCGCAGTCGGGTGACCGTTTCCGGGGCCGCGAGACGATCGCGGCGCAACGCGGCGGGCACCCGGCCGACCGGCACTTCACCCTGCGCATCACCGGCCACGCGCATGTATGGGTGAGCGAATGCGTCACCATCTACGACGGTGCGCCTTCGTACACGGTGACTGTCATGGGATTCGTCGGCCATCAGGTCGTGCACGAGACGCAGTACTTCGCCGCTCTTTTCGGCACGCCCGCGTGGCGGGCCGCGCTCGCGGAGCCGACGCCGGGGCGGACCATCGAGGAGGCCTGATCGGTCTCGTCCGGCAAGGCCGGGCTGTCGGATTCCGGCGATTTCCTGTGTTCGCCGGACACCTCCAGGGCATCAGGCGCGTTTGCCGTCGCCCGCGGTGTGCGTCGTACGGAAGCGTGCCCGGTAGGCCCCCGGCGTGATGCCCAGGTTGCGCGTGAAGGCGCGGCGCAGCGACTCCGGTGACCCGAAGCCGGTGCGCCGGGCCACCGTGGCCATGGGGTTGTCGCTTTCCTCCAGCATCGCCTGGGCGGCTTCCATGCGGACCTGCTCGACATAGCGGGCCGGGGTCATGGTCATCTCGTCGTGGAACAGGCGCGTCATGTGGCGGGGGCTCACACCCGCACGGCGTGCCATGGCGGCCAGGGTGTGGGGGGCGGACGGGTCCTCGGCGACCGCGTCCAGGATCCGGCGCAGCATCTCCTGTCTCGCGTGCGGGGTGTGAGTACGGACACTGAACTGAGACTGGCCGCCCGGCCGCTGCATGAACACGACCATGTCCTTGGCCACGGCGCGGGCGACATCGGCGCCGAGGTGCTCTTCGACCAGGGCGAGCGAGAGGTCGATGCCCGAGCTGACGCCGGCCGAGGTCATGATGTGGCCGTCGCGCACGAACAGGGCGTCCATCTCCACGGTCACCCGCGGGTAGCGCAGAGCCAGCTGGTCGGCGAAGCGCCAGTGCGTGGTCGCCTTGCGTCCGTCGAGCAGGCCGGCCGCGGCGAGGAGGAACGCCCCGGTGCAGACGGACGCGGTGCGGCAACTGCGTGCGTCGAGCTCCCTTATGGCGTCCAGCAGGGCGTCGTCCTTGATGAGAGACGGCCACTCCGGGCCGCCGGGGATGACGACCACATCGCTGGCCCCGCGCACCTGCGCGGCCGCCAGGTCGACGCGCAGTCCGGTGCCGGATGCGGTGACCACGTCGGCGCCGTCCGGGGAGACCGTGTGCACGCGGTACCGGCCACCGAACTCGTTGGCCGTCGAGAACACCTCGATCGGACCCGTGACGTCGAGCAGCCGGACGGCCGGGAAGACCAGCACGGTCACCACCAGCGGCTTCCTGCCTGTCGAGCTGTCCTTCATCGTGCGCCTCCCGAATGGACTGGGACCCACAGTGGAGGACACCATCATCCGCCCAGGGACGCCGCCCGCGCCCGTGCTGAGCGTCGTCCGCGTCGCCGCGGGATGATGCTGCGTTCCTTTGTATGGGTCGAGGCGTCAAGTTTCGGCGCCTCACCCGCTTTCAGCGGTTGCCTGCAGTGGCGTCATGGCCACATATGCGGCCATGACACGCTCGGATGAGGACATCAGCATCCGGCCGGCACGCCTCACGGGTCTGCTCAGTGGTCGATGTCCTGATGCGAGGGCGTCATGGCGCATGCTGTTCTGTGGCAGGAGCGGTGCTTCGACACAGGGCGGTTTCCATCGGTGGTTGCGACACCCGAGAGGAGTCGGACCTATGCCTCGAGGTGGAGCCAACAGACTGCCGCCGGCGGTGCCGAAGGAGTACTTCGAGCTGCGTAGAGGTGGCCTGAAAGGGACAGCTGCCGCCCGCCGAGTGGGCGTATCCACCAGTGCGGGCTCGCTGTGGTTCATCAAGGCTGGACGCATGCTCTTGCCCGACAGGCCCATCGACGACCGATACCCATGCCCAGGGCACGTACCCGGGGTGGCGATGCGGGCCTCCTGTAGGGCCCTGGGCCACCCCGGTGCCCTCCTCCGGTGCGCAGGGCGTCCTGGACCGTGACGACCAAGGCGTGGTCGGCGGAGAGCTCGGACTATTCACGGGGGATCGGCTTGACCCACAGCGGGTCCACGACGGTGATCTCCACGCAGGCACACGGCTCCGCCTTTGAGATGCCCGGTTGCGCCGGGTGGTCCGGGAATGATCCGAATCTTGGTCGTAGCCCGGCTGACTACATGGTCGGGCAGGACCGAAGGCGCAGCCACCCGGCGCGACCAGCGCGTGCGGGCCTGCGGCGGTCAGTGGGACGCGGGGAAGCCCAGGTCCGGGCCAGCCGGCGTCTCGGCCGGGTCCGGCCAGCGGCTCGTGATGACCTTGCCGCGCGTGTAGAAGTGCGTGGCTTCGCTGCCGTACATGCGGTGGTCGCCGAAGGCCGAGTCCTTCCAGCCGCCGAAGGAGTGGTAGCCCACCGGCACGGGCATCGGCACGTTCACGCCGACCATGCCGGTTTCGACCTCCAGCTGAAACCGGCGGGCCGCGCCGCCGTCGCGGGTGAAGATGGCGCTGGCGTTGCCGTAGGGGGAGCCGTTGATGATGGCCATGGCCTCCTCGTAGGTTTCTGCACGCAGCACGCACAGGACGGGACCGAAGATCTCGTTCCGGTAGGCGTCCGAGTCTGTGCTGACCTTGTCGAGGAGCGAGATGCCCATCCAGTGCCCGTTCTCCAGACCCTCGACGGTGAAGCCCCTGCCGTCGAGTATCACGTCGGCTCCCTGGGCGGCCGCACCCGCGACATAGTCCGCGACCTCGTCGCGGTGCGCCTTGGTGATGAGTGGGCCCATGTCGGACGTGGGGTCGTTGCCCGGGCCGATCTTGATTTTTGTGGCCCGCTCGGCGATCCGGGACACCAGCGCGTCGCCCGCCGAGCCGACCGCGACTACCACGGAGACTGCCATGCAGCGCTGACCTGCGGAGCCGTAGGCTGCGGTCATGGCGGCGTCGGCCGCCGCGTCGAGGTCGGCGTCGGGCAGGACCAGCATGTGGTTCTTCGCTTCGCCGAGGGCCTGGACACGCTTGCCGCTGGCGGACGCCCTGGTGTACACGTGGCGGGCGACAGGCGTGGAGCCCACGAACGAAACGGCCGCCACGTCCGGGTGGTCGAGGAGCGCGTTCACCGCGACCTCGTCACCGTGCAGGATGTTGAGCACACCGTCGGGCACGCCGGCTTCGGCCGCGAGTTCCGCGAGGAGCATGGACGCGGACGGGGCCTTGCTGCTCGGCTTGTGGACGAAGGTGTTCCCGCAGGCGATCGCCATGGGAAACATCCACATGCTGATCATCGCGGGGAAGTTGAACGGCGAGATGCCGACGATCACACCGAGCGGTTGGCGGATCGACGCGACGTCGATCTGGCTCGACACCCCCGTGGACGTCTCGCCCTTGAGTGCCGTGCCGAGCCCGCAGGCCAGTTCGACGATCTCTAGGCCCCGGGCCACCTCGCCCAGCGCGTCCGCGTGGGTCTTGCCCTGCTCGGCGGTGATCAGCGCGGCGAAGTCGTCGCGGCGCGCGTTCAGCAGCTCGCGGTAGCGGAAGAGGATCGCGATCCGGTGCGCGAGCGAGGACGTGGACCAGGTGGCGTACGCCTGCTTCGCCGCGGCGACCGCAGCGTCGACCTCGTCGGCGCCGGCCATCGCAACCTGCGCGGTGACCTCCCCGGTCGCGGGGTCGGTGACGGGGCCCCAGGTGCCGGAGGCGCCTGAAGCGTCTCCGAACGGCTTGCCACTGATCCAGTGGGTGACGGTCTTCATCGGCGGAACTCCTTTAAGGATGACGGCGGCGGGCCCCGCGGTTCTTGTTCGGACGCCCCACCACGCCCGTGTGAGTAGGGCTGCTGACATCGAAGCTACCGAGCCGATTTGCACGTGCAGGCGCTGCGGAGCCTCCCGGCCCGAAGTGCCTCACTCAGGTCCCGTACAGTTGTGGCGTGGTTCACTCGCCTGCCCGTGTTCGCCACGCGTTCGAAAATGGCCTGGGGCGGGGCCGGCTTCTACGGCTGAGGCGCATCGCTGTGCCCGTTGATCGGTACTCAAAGGGCCGCTCAGGGCCGAATCTCCTCCGCCTCTGCGCACAGGGCATCACCCTCGGTGCCGAGCTTGCCCTTCGCGTATCGCTGCAAGGCAGGCCATTTGCTCGCCCATGCCGCGCGTCCCGGCCAGCGGCGTGCGGGCGTGCGGCCAGACCGTGTGGACCAGGGCCGTATGCCGCGCGTCACCGAGGGCGACGACGGGGTCGAGTTGTACGACGTTTCGCTCGGTTGCCTGTTCCAGGAGAAGCCGGGCTGTTGTCGAACCGGCCGTGCCATGGGGTGTGTCGTACGGCTCGATGACGTCGTCGAGGTCCGGGAGGCCGTAGCGCGTCGAGAGGATGAGCAGACGCTCGGTCTGGAGCGTTTCGGCTGCCCTGCGGCACGCACGGTGGTAAGAGCCGAGGTACATGTCTGCCGCTCGCGCGGGCCATCCCAGTGTGCGGCTGCCACAGGGGATGACAACGAGTTCCGGTCCGAGACAGTCGGCATGCTCGTATGCGGTCATGGCTGCTCTCCTGACTGTTTGTGGGTGGTGTTGCGTGTGGTCGCGGTGACAGCGGCGACCAGGCCGGGTACAAGGTGCCAGCGCACGGGCGGCTGTCGGGCGGCCCATGAGAGGGGGCGGAGTGAGGCTTCGCACAGCAGCGATCTCGGCCGAGTGGACTTGAAGCCCTCGGATCAGGACACGACGTGACCCTGCGCCTTGGCTGTGCGGCGGCGGACGCACGCTGGTAGTTCAGCCCGCCAGGCGCGCAGTGCGAGCACCGCGGTCGGCATCTTCCAGCAGGACCGCTGGTCCAACGGCAGCGCCCGGGGCCTGACCGCCACCTACTCCCTCGACGGGCGGCACTTCACCGAGACCCCGCTGCCGTTCTTGGTGAAGAAGCCGGAGAGACAGAACTACGAGGAGCACCTGCCTGCCCACGTCGGACGGTTGGTGAGCACCGGCCCCGACGGCGCGGTCTACGCGCGGGTATCACGGGGAGGCGGTGACATAGGCTCGTCCTCCCCGGACAAGTAGTTGGTGCCGGTCCCGTCCCGGCTGATGTCACAGGCGGGCGTACGGGTCACCGGGCGAGACCAGGCCAACCGGCTGGCTGCTGCTTGCCGCGGAGGAACTGCTGCCCACGGTGGCGACGAGCAGGAACGCAGCCGCAGTGGCCACGAGAGACGCTCTGGCGCGTGTGCGCATAGCGATCCCCCAACTCCCCAAACTACGTTCCGCCTTGGGCTGTGCTGGCGCATCGACGGTCCCGGTGTCGCCGGGACACGAGTCGCCTGGGGAGCCTAACTCTGCACCTCATTAGGGACGTTGAGGGAAGCGGTCAAGGACACGTCAAGTATCGTCTGCTAGTTGTGGTTCATCCGTTTGCTTGCCAGAAGCGGCCCAGGACGGGCAGGGCGGCGGCCAGGGCGAGGGCTGCGGCGCCGGACACTATAGGCGGTACGTACCCGTCGGCGCCCCAGGCAGGCGCCGGTGGCGCCCTGGTAGAGGCCCTGGGCCGTGCCCTGCTGGCGGTCGGGAACGAGGGTGGAGATCCAGGCTTTGCCGACCCCCTCGGTGCAGGTGGCGAATCCAAACGTACAAAGGTAGGACCAGGAAGACCAGCCACGGCGCGTGAATCAGGCCGAGGCCGAGGTAGCCGACAGCGAAGAAGACCAGACCCGCCGCGAATACGAGCGGACGTGACAGCCGGTCGGACAGGGCTCCGGCGGGGTAGGACAGGGCGGCGTAGGCGAGGTTGTAGACCGCATACACGCCGACGACCCCGGCCGTGGACAAGCCCAGCTCGTGGGCGCGCAGCAGGAGCAGTGCGTCGGGGAAGTTGACCAGGTTGAAGACCATCAGCACGGCGAGGATGCGCCAATACGGCTGGGGCAGGGACACCGTCGCCTGGACGGCGCGAAGCTCGGCGACGGTGCTCACACAGAACGGCACCGAGCGCGAGGTGCCCACTCCTGAATGAGGGGCTGCAGGACCCGGAGGTGGGTTGCGCTGGCCATGCCCCGCTTTTGGCCCTCCGGCCCGAATGAGCCATGCTGTGACCGCCCCGGCGACTGCCGGGGCGGCTGTTGCGATCAGCGGCTGTCGGTCAGGAGGCTGCCCTCGCCCCCTCGACACCGCCGTTGGCCAGCCACTGCGCGTAGGCGATCGCGGCCAGGCGGACCGAGAAGCCGTTGTCACGTGCCGTGGCGGTGGTGACGGCCGCGGTACGGGCGGCTGCGGTGAGACCCGAAGTCGACGTATACATCGCCTCGTTGAAGACCGACCCGCTGGGGGCCGAGGCCACTGCGAATACGGGATGGGTCGTGCCGCCGGAGAAGGATGTAGAGATGTAGTCGCCGACCATGGTGCCCTGCGTGGTGCTCGCCAGCCACGAATGGGCCATCGGACTTCTCGGCGCACCAAGGGCAGTCCCGCGTCGCTGATCGGGCGGCCTCCAGAAGTGAGTCACCGGCAGCCGACCGGGCGGCCCGCCCCAGAAAGGGCCACGAACCCGTCCGCCGTACGGAAAGCGCACGCCGCGCTGGGCGCCCGGGCGGCGCGTAGCGGCCCGTGCCGGAAGGTCAGTCCGTCGACCTGTTCGGCGAACGTCGCCTGCGGGCCCGGGCGTTCGGGGTAGCGGAGCCTGCGCGGTTCCGGGTTGGCGTGCGTCGAGGTCTGCGGGGTCAGGCCCGCACGGTGCCGTGCGGGCCTGGCCCCGGTGTGTCAGTTCTGCAGGCTCCAGTGCTGGTTCGCACCGCCCGTGCAACTCCATAGCTGAACTCTCGTCCCGTTGGCGGTCCCCTGGCCGCTGGCGTCGAGGCAGAGCCCCGACTGTGCTGCTTTGATCGTGCCGTCGGGATTGACGTTCCATTGCTGATCTGCCTGCCCGCTGTAGTCTCAGATCGCCGCCGGGGTGCCGTTGCCCGCTGTCTGGCCGACGCCCAGGCACTTGTTGCCGTAGACGACCAGCTGCTTTCCGGCGGTGTAGGTCCACGTTGGTTGGAACCGCCGTTGCAGTCCCACAGTTGTGCTTGCGTGCCGTTGGCCGTGGTGAAGTTGTTGATGTCCAGGCAGCGCCCCGCCTGCTGGCCGACGATCTCCTGGTTGCCGGACGGCGGTGGCGAATTCGAGCCGAACTGTGTGAAGAACTGCCACACCGCTGCCGACGTCCAGGTGCGCCAGCCGTCACCGGTGGAGCCGTCGATGGGACCGGGATCGTGACCCGCTCCGTCGAAGGCGGCCCAGACGACGGGGTATCCGGACCTGCATCCGGAGTAGGTGGTGGTGATGTGTGTCAGGCTTCCGTTGGCCGGCTCGGGCGGGTTCTGCGGGGTGCAGCCGTTCGCCCGCACGAACGTGTCGCGCAGTTCCCGTCCCGATGAGATGGGCAGCACGTTGTCCCTCAGGCCGTGCAGACCCATGTAGGCGATGGGCTGTGTGCCGCCGTTGCACCCGCTGAGGTTCGCGCCGGAGTAGACCGCGACCGCACGGAAGACGGTCGCTCGTGAGCAGGCGAGGGCGTATGACATCGCGCCGCCGTAGCTGAAGCCGGCGGAGAACAACTGGGTGGTGTCGACGCACAGACCTGATTCGAGCTGGCTGACCATGGCGTCGACGAAGGCCACATCTTGGCCGCCGGGGTTGGCCCAGCCGTTGCCGTTGCCCTGGGGGGCGACGAAGATCGTGCTGTTGTTCGCATTGTCCGCCAGGCGCCGCAGACCGTAGTAGGACCAGTTGTACCCGTCCGTTCCGCCCGAGTCGACGTCGTTGGCCGTGCCGCCTCGCCAATGGAAGCCGAAGATCAGCCGGTAGGGGTGGTTGCTGTCGTAGCCGGCGGGGACCCGCAGTATGTAACTGCGCGTCTGGCCGCCGCTCTGAATCGTGTGTGTGCCACTCGTCAGCGTGGGCGCCTTGCCGCAGCCGGCGGTCGGACTGAGGGCGCCGGTGGTCGTGGCCGACGTGGGCGGGCCGAGGCCGCTGCTGAACGAGGTGCCCGCAGCTGTGAGTACGAGAAGTACCGCGGCCACGATGGACACTAAGAGCGGTTTGCGTTTCATGCATTCCTTCTTCCGTAGTCGGGGGATGGGCAGGGAGCGCCGGTCGATTGGGACGGGTACTGCGTGCGGCGGTGACACCGCGACGAACGAGGCTGGGGTGGTTCAGACGGCAGTGATGGTCCATTCGTTGTTGGTGCTGGAGTTCGGTGTCCACATCACCGTGGTGGAGCCGACCGTGGTGCTGCCGCTGCCGTCAAGGGATGTGCCGGTGCCCCGATTGACGATCTGGTAGCGGTTGCCGCCGAGGCTGTTGAGCGACCACTGCTGGTTGTTGCCGCCGTTCCACGCCTCCTGGCGGGCGGGAGCGCCGTTGGCGGAGTTGCCCCAACTGTCGGCGGCCATGCCGTTGGTGCGGTTCATGATGCGGTAGTAGCCGTTGCCGACGTCGATCAGCTGCCACTGCAGGTTGGTGCTCCCGTCGGAGTTCCACTGCTTGAGGTTGGAGCCGGAGGCGACGTTGCCCCCGCTGTCGAGCAGCAGTCCGCTGGTCACATTGGCGATCTCGACCCAGGTTGTGGAGCCGCCCGGCGCGCCCAGGACGGGGATCTCACCGGAGAACGTGAGCTTGACCGTGTACGCCAGGGCGTTGAACGGCGGGTTGGACGAGGGCATGGTGAGGTGCAGGCCGGAAGCGTCCTGGGTCGGTGCGGGCAGGTCGATGTAGGTGCCGGCGGTGTTGTTCAGCAGTTTGGCGCCTGTCAGGCTGCTGAGGTTGATCTGGTTCGAGTTCAGCGTCGTGATGGTCATGGTTCCGCCCTGCCAGCCCAGCGCGGTGGCGTAGAGGACCTTGTTGTCCCGGCTGCGGGTGAACCGGATGTCCTGCGGTTTGCCGGCCACCGGTCCGCTGAACGAGCCTCCACCCATCTTGGTGGGGCCCTCGCCGTAACTGGCCCAGGAGCGGGTGGCGTAGACCGCCTCTCCGAAGCGGCCGAGCCAGTCGCCCATGGCGAGCAGGATGGACTGCTGCCCGGAGGGGATGGTGCCGTCGGCCATCGGAGCGATGTTCAGCAGCATGTTGCCGCCCTTGCTGACCCGGTCGATCAGCGAGTGGACCAGCGCCTGCGTCGAGTAGTAGCCGATGCCCACCGTGTAGCACCAACTGGAGGAGGAGATACTGTCGTCGGTCAGCCAGTAGGGGGTGAGCAGCCCTCCCGGGCCGCCGCGCTCGAAGTCGAAGACCTCCCCCTTGTTGTTGAGGCCGTCCTTGTAAGTCGCCACCACGTCCTTGTTCCAGGCGACGGCCTGGTTGTAGTAGTGCGCGAGGAACTCGAGCCGGTAGGACTCCTGCACCAGGCCCAGGTCGAAGTCCTGCCAGACCAGGTCGGGCTGGTAGCCGGCGATGACCTCGACCAGCTTGTCGTACCAGAGCTTGTTCTCCGCCGCCGCGCCCTGCTGGCCGAACAGGACGCGGAGCGTCGGGTCCGACTGGTTCGGCACATGGTCGTAGAAGCCGTTGAAGTGGTAGGCGTGGTGCAGGGAAGCCATGAACTTCAGCCCCTGCCCGCGGATGGCCTGCGCGTGCAGCCCCACAAGGTCGAGTCTGGGGCCGCGCTGGACCGAGTTCCACGGGCTGGAGCGGCTGTTCCACATGGAGAAGCCGTCGTGGTGCTCGGCGACCGGCCCGGCGAACTTGGCGCCTGCGGCCTTGAACAGCTGCGCCCAGGCGTTCGGGTCCCAGTTGCCGCCCTGGGAGGCCAGTTTGGGAGCGAACTGCACGTAGTTGCCGGCCTTGTCGCGGGCACCGTCGATGAAGTTGTTGTACGGCCACACCGAGGGGTCGCCGTAGGTGGCCTTGTGGTGGTTGTTCTCGGCCGAGCCGCCGATGTACATGTTGCGCGGGTACCACTCGTTCCCGAACGCGGGAACGCTGAAGACGCCCCAGTGGTAGTAGATGCCGAACTTGGCGTCCTGGAACCAGGCCGGGGCCGGGGGGTGCTGGTCCACGGAGGACCAGCTCGCGGTGTAGCTTCCGGGGCCGCCGGTGGCGGCGGCCTCGGGGGCGAACCGCAGCAGGCCGACGGCCGTCGTCGCGCCGGCCGCCGCCAGCAGTCGGCGCCGGCTGAGCGGGAAGGGGGAGGAGGTCATGCGGAGCCTCTCAAGGTCATTGACGGGGCGGATCTCAGCCGTCCGAGGGATCAGTTGCGCGTCCACTTCTGGTTGCTGCCGCCGTTGCAGGTCCACAGCTGCAGCAAGGTGCCGTTGGCTGTTCCCGAGCCGGTGGCGTCCAGGCACAGGCCGGACTGGACACCGGTGATCGTGCCGTCGGCCTTGATCGTCCACTTCTGGTTGCTGCCGCCGTTGCAGGTCCAGATGTCCACCTTGGTTCCGGGGCTGGTGCCCTGGCCCGAGGCGTCCAGGCAGTCGCCGCCGTAGACGCGCAGCTCACCGGCCGTGGTGTTCGTCCACTGCTGGTTGGCGCCGCCGTTGCAGTCCCACAGCTGCACCTGGGTGCCGGCCGTCTGCGACTGGTTCGGCACGTCCACGCACCGGCCCGAACCGGCCCCGACGATCGTGGCGGTCGTGCCGCCACCGGGTCCGCCGCTGCCGGGGGTGATGGACAGGTTGTCGAACTGCGCCGTCTCGCTCTGGCTGGTCGCGTAGCCGACCTGGCCGCCGGCCCAGCTGAAGTCGTTCACGGAACCGACCGTGGAGCCGTCGATGACGGCGGTGACGGTGTTGCCGGAGAAGGTGAGGGCCAGGGTGTGCCACCGGTTGGTGCCCAGCGCCGTGACGGTGTCATGGGCCAGCGTGGAGACGCTGCCGTTGGTGTTGGAGTTCAGGATCGACCAGGCCCCGGTGTCGCTCACTCGCAGCTGGTAGGCGTTCAGCCCGCCGGTGCTGCTGTAGTCCTGCGCGTTCGCGCGGCCGATCACCTCAGCGTATCCCGGCTGTTCGAGCAGCACGTCGGACGAGACGGTGTAGTTGCTCCAGCTCACGTCACCGAGCAAGGCGTGCGGATCGGACAGCGCGTCCCAGGTGATCGGCTTCTGCGGGCTCATCTGGCGCACGCACTTGCCGCTACGGCCGCCGCCGCAGCCCACCTCCTCGAAGGCGCCCTGCCAGTCCATGAGGTACTTCGCCTCGGTGCCGGTGGCGTAGCCGTCGAAGGAATCGCTGTACGGCAGGCTCATCGCGCCCGGGGCGGGGCCGGTGGCGGTTCCGTTGCCCTGGCCGGTCGTGGTGGTCAGGGTGTACACGCGGCCCGGCTGTACGGTCACGCTGAAGCTGCTGCCGGAGGGGGTGACGTCGGTGGCGTGCACAAGGTAGTCGGCCTGCTTGTTGGAGTTGACGTCGGTCGACCAGACGTGGACGGCTCCGGTGGACAGCCCTCCGGTGATGTTGAAGTTCAGCGTCTGAGCGCTGCCGGCGTCCATCGTCTCGATGACCGTGGAGTAGTCGGAGTTGTTCGTGGACTTCAGCGAGACGTAGCTCCCGTTGTTGCGGTTGCCGCCGATGTAGCCGCTGGAGGAGTCGAGGTAGTGCCACCCCGGTGCGGTGAACTGGCTGGTCTGCGCCATCACCCAGGCGTTCTTGCCGATCGAGTAGGACCCGGACCACGGCTGCGAGGCCAGGGCGAGACCCATGGTGGGGTAGGGCAGGTTCGGCGTGATGGAGGCGACCACCGGCCAGTTGAGGTACGCGGTCATCCGGCCGTCGATGTATCCGCGGTTGATGCCGCGGGCCACGGCCGGCGCTCCCGCGTTGTAGTCGTCCGAGCCGTTCTCGCTCGCCCACAGCCTCTTGCCGGACGAGGTGGCGGCCGACGGCACCGCGCAGTTGGACTGGGAGGACCGGTAGCCGCAGGGATAGTGCGTACCGATGACGCTCACCGAGGCGGCGAACGCCGAGTTGGAGTTGACGTCGTTCGCCACGGCCCAGTCCGATTCGGCCGCGACGATCTCGACCTTGCCGTAGCCGTTGGCGTTGAGCGCGCTGCGCAGTTGCTCGTACCAGGCGATGTTGTAGCCTCGCTCGTTCCACCCGCCGAGGTAGTCGATGCTCAGCCCGTGCTGCTTGGCGCAGCCCAGCCACGAGAGTAGGTAGTTGATCATGTCGGTGGACCAGAAGTTGCCTCCGCCGATCCAGCCAGGCGCTCCCCAGGCGAGCCCGTACAGCTTGATGTCCGGGTTGCGCGCCTTGGCCTGCTCCATCAGCCACCATTCGTAGCCACGGTCGCAGTTCAAGTCGGACCGGGTGTGCTGGTGACTCGGCTCGGCGCCGGAGGTGGAGTTGGTGTCACCGCCGATCTCGGCCTTGAGGATCTGCAGGGAGGCGCCGTAGCCGGGCCGGAACAGGTAGTCCAGGACCTGGCCGCGCTGCGGCTCCGGGTAGTCGATCAGCAGTCTGCTGTTGCCGCCCCCGCCGCTGATCGCGCCGACGCCGTCGAAGGTCCGGCCGCCGGACGTGCCGTTGATCGTGATCGAGGTGGCGGCATGGGCCGGCTCGGCGGTCGTGCCCACGATCCCGCCCGCGGCCAGGACGAGGCCCGTGAGCACGGCCGTCGAGGCGCGTAGGCGCCGGAACAACCGGCTGAATGCTGACACGATGGGTTCCTTTCAGAGGTCGAGGAGTTGTGGTCAGCGCAGGGCGAAGTCCTGGTTGGTGCCGGGCGCGTTCTTGCACGGCCACTGGTCCAGTTGCTGACCCGGAGTGCTGCCGGCGCCATAAACGTCCAGGCACAGACCGCTGTTCTGGTTCTGGAACTCGTAGGAGCCGTCGGACTGTCGGATCGGCAGCCACAGAGCGGCGGGCGCTGTGTCCACGGCCTGCTGGACGATGTCGGGCGTACCGGCGGCCGTGGAGCCGCCCGAAACCGCCACGTCCTGACCGGAGCTCTGGGCTCGCAACTCGCCGTAGCCGCCCGAGGCGGGTACGAACTGGAACTGCTGGTTGCTCTGCCCGTTGCAGCTCCACTGGTCGATCTTGGCGCCCGCGCTGCCGGAATTCCCGTACACGTCCAGGCACAAGTTGTCGTGCGCGGCAACGAGTTGGTGGTAGCCGTCGGGGAAGCCGCCGCCACTGGACGCGGCCGGTGTCAGGTAGACGGCGAACGCATCGTGCGCGCTCTGGAACGTGAACGGCACGGTGACCGAGCCGCCCAAGGTGCTCACGTTCTGGTCGTACACGACCTGGGGAGCGCCCAGCGGTGCCTGGTCGGCGATGCGGTGCACGGTGAGGTGCGCGCTGTCGGCGTTCGCCAGCCAGGGCACTGACGACAGCCCGTCGAAGGTCACGGAGGCGGCGCCGGTGTACCCGTTCGAGTCGCCGATGATCGCCACCGCGCGCTTGTTGGAGGAGTCCTCCGAGGCCGAGATCGCCGTCGAGCCGACCTGGCCGGAGGTGTCCACGAGGGTTCCGGTCATGTCGGCGTAGTCCCGAAGCGCCCACCAGTTGCCGGTCGGCTGCCAGCTGCCCCCGCTCTGGGTCAGAACTCCGGTCAGATTGGGGGTGATGCAGCACACCCAGTTGCCGCGCATCGCGTTGGTGTACCCGGACTGCGCGAACCGCGCCAGGTACCAGGCGGTCACCCCGGCCGTCTGCCGGTCGGCGGGCTGGTACTCGTTCGCCGAGAGCGGTCGTCTGCTGATGCCCGCCGCGTCCAGGCTGCCGTTGAGCGACTGCGCGACGGTGACCGGGTCGTCCCCGTCTCCCTCGTCGTGGTTGGTGATCATGTCCGGTACCGTCCCGGCCGCCTTCACATGTGCGAGCCAGGTCTTCCACTGATCCGCTCTGCCCTGCGGGGTGAAGGCGAAGGAGGGCCCGACGATCTGCGCCGAGGGGGCGAGGCGCCGGATCTCCCGGTAGGCGGTGTCCCACATCTGGAAGTACTGGGCGCTGTTCACCCCGCGGGTCCAGAAGTAGGAGATGTCCGGCTCGTTCCAGATGTCGTACGCGAAGGTCGACCCCGAGGCCTGCAGTGCCCCCACCGTGGCGTCGATGAAGGCGATCCAGTTGGAGCAGTCGCCGTTGTCGCAGGGGTACTTGGTGTTCGACGGCTGGCCGCCGTTCGCCCCGTAGATGTCGCTGACCAGTACCTGGTACTGCGCGTGGTAGGGCGCCTGGGTCAACCGTTTCGCCTGCGCGACGATCGAGTCGAGGTCCGCCTTGGTGGCCGAGCCGTTCTGGTAGCCGTCCTTGATCCAGCCGCCGGAGAACCAGCCGCCGCCGCGGAACGCGTTGATCCCCAGCGTCTTGATGAACTGGTCGGCCGGCTGGCTGCCGTCCGCCGTGAAGCCGTAGAGGAACCCCTCGCCCACGCCGGTCGACGGGCCCCGCGTCGACGCCAGGTGCACGCTCAGTGTCACGCCCGCGGCGGCCCGGCTCTCGGCCGTCGTGAGCAGGTGCAGCACGAACACCAAGACGATGCCGACTGCCACCATCAGACGGCCGGGCCTCGCTCTCGTCCTCATTCGGTCCTCCTGTGCGTCACGGGGTCAGCTCAGCGACCACTTCTGGTTGGAGCCTCCGTTGCAGGTCCACAGCTCCACGGAGGTGCCGTCCGCGGTTGCGGCGCCCGTGACGTCCAGGCACAGGCCGGACTGGGCGCTGGTGACGGTGCCGCCCGCGTTGACGTTCCACTGCTGGTTGGTCTGGCCGTTGCAGGGCCAGGTGATGACCTTGGTGCCGGGGCTTGTGTCCCGGTTGGAGGCGTCCAGGCACAGTCGGCTGCCGCCGCTGTAGACGGTGAGTTCGCCCGACGACGTATGCGTCCAGGTCTGGTTGGCGCCGCCGCTGCAGCTCCAGATCTGCAGCTGGGTGCCGGCCGTGGTGGACGAGTTCGGCACGTCCAGGCACTTGCTAGCGCCCACCGCGTGCAGGGCGCCGGTCGTGCCACTGCCGCCGCCCGTGGCGTAGCCCGCGGCGGTGATGGCGGCCTGCACCGCGTTCTCGGTGGCGTCGGAGGGGTAGCCCGCTGTGATCGCGCCCTCGAAGAACTCGCCGGTGCCCGAGACACTGTTGTCTCCCCCGGTGCCGAGCAGGACCGAGCTGTCGACCTTCATCGGTGAGTAGCCGTTCGGCAAGGGGCCGGAGAAGGTCGTGGTCAACCCGCCGCTCGCGCCGTTGCCGTATTTGAGGGCGAACTTGGTGGTCCCGTCGTTCTTCTCCCATGCGCTGACGAACGGGTAGTGCACTCCAGGGTTGTTGGGGTCTTTGTTGGAGCCGGTGTTGGTGTGGAACATGCCGTTCTCGAGGTCGGCCTCGACCCATGGGCCGGTGCCGGTGCAGCCGCCGAACCAGCAGGCGTTGCCCCAGTAGATCGCGTTCATGGTGGCGTTACCGGTGTCGGTGTGGGTGTTCTCACCGAGGCCGTAGTCGAAGCAGCACCACTGGTTCGTGTAGTTCGACGACGTCACCATGTAGATGCCCGAGGGCTGGGATCCGGTGGGGACGCCTTTCGCGTTGTCGTGCCGGTAGCCGACACCCTGGTTGACCTTGACCCCGAAGACCTGATGACCGCCCGCGGTCACCGGCAGCGCCATGGCGTCCGCGCCGACGTCGGAGCCGTTCGGTCCCGGGCCCTTCCAGTAACCACCCCAGGAGATCGGCAGGTCGTTGTGCATCGCGGTCTGGTCGTAGATCTTCGTGATCGTGCACGATGTGCCCGCGCAGAACGACACCTGGGACGCGGCGTCGGCGTAGCCGCCCGCGCTGAGCACGCCGATGTCGCGATAAGTGCGGTCGGAGGCGCGCTGGATCTGGTAGAGCGGCCCGTTGTACGAGGCGAAGAGCGCCCTGGTGGTGGCGTGTGCCGTGACACATGGTGTGCTGCCCGCGGCGTAGATGTCGCAGGGCAGCGACGACGCGTCGGCCGTCGAGGTGTGCACCGCGTGGGCCGTGGCCGTCGGGCCGACCGGTGCGGGGGCGGCGAGTGCCGGTCCCCCGAAGACGGCGAGGGCCATCGCCAGGGCGAACAGGAGCATGGCCGCGAACTGCCTGCGGCCGCGGGTTGGTCGGCGCACGGTGGTGGCCTCCTCTGCGGAGCGCGAGGGCTTCATCTCAACGCCCACTGCTGGTTGTTGCTGCCGTTGCAGGTCCACAGCTCGGCGAGGGTTCCGTCGGCGGTGGCACCGCCTGTGACGTCCAGGCACAGACCGGACTGGACGCCGGTGACCGTTCCGTTGGAGTTGAGCTCCCACTGCTGGTTGCTCTGGCCGTTGCACGGCCAGACGACCACCTTCGTCCCGGCGGTGGTCTGGTTGTTGTAGGCGTCCAGACACATCTGGCTGCTGCCGGAGTAGACGGTGAGCTGGTCGGAAGTGGAGTGCGTCCAGGTCTGGTTGGCCCCTCCGTTGCAACTCCAGATCTCCACCTGGGTACCGGCGGTCGTGCTCGAGTTCGGTACGTCCAGGCATTTGTCCGCACCGACCGCGTGCAGCGCGCCGGTCACGGTGGAGCCTCCGCCGCTACTGCCGCCCGCGACCCGGTACATCACCGTGCCGTGTGCGGGCACCGAGGCGCTGATCGTGCCCGAGGTGGTCGAAGCCGCCCCGGTCCACAAGTCGGTCAGGGTGTACGAGGACGCGCCCGTCTTGCCGATCGCCGCCGCCGTGGTGGAGATGGTCGCGGTCGATCCGGTCTCGTTGAACAGAGCCACCGACACGTCTCCGTTGGCCAGCGGCTTGGCGAGGACATCTTGGCCGCCCGAGGACGAGACCATGGTGCCCTGCTTCCCCAGGGGGTCCTGGTCGACCGCGATCACCCGGGAGTTGGTGAGGGTGGACAGGGTGTCCGCACTGACAGAGGGGATGTTGGTGCCCGCGATCAGCGGGGCGGCCATCTCCGCCCAGAGACTGAACTCGCTGCGGCTCTCCGTGGCCGTCATGGAGCCGTTGCCGACCTCCAGCATGTCCGGGTCGTTCCAGTGGCCGGGGCCGGCGTAGGAGGCCAGTCCCACGTTGCTGTGGAAGATCGACAGCATGCTGGAGAAGCTCGGGCTGATGTCGCCGGTGGTGCGCCAGCTGTTGCCCACGTCCGCGCCCCAGGTCCACACGTTGTCCTGGCCCCAGTTGCACAGGCTGTAGAGGATCGGCCGGCCGGTGGCCGCGAGGGCGTCACGCATGGCGGTGTACCGGGACCGCGCGGGCGCACCTGTGTTGTTGCAGTTGTCGTACTTCAGGTAGTCCACACCCCACGACGCGAACGACTGCGCGTCCGTGGTCTCGTGCCCCAGGCTGCCCGGATACCCGGCGCAGGTCGCGGTGCCCGCGTCCTCGTAGATCCCCAGCTTGAGCCCCAGCGAGTGCACGAAGTCCGCGGTGCCCTTGATGCCGTCGGGGAACTTGGCCGGGTCCGGCACCAGACGGCCGCCCGAGTCGCGGTTGTGGGTCATCCAGCAGTCGTCGATGTTGACGTACGAATAGCCCGCCGCCTGCATGCCGTTGGTGTGCATCGCCTGCGCGGTGGACTTGATCAGCGACTCGGAGACATTGCAGCCGTACGCGTTCCAGTCGTTGAAGCCCATCTGCGGGGTCAGCGCGAGCCCGTTGCCGAGTGCGGCGGCGGGCTGCGCCCTTGGGACGGAGAGTGCGGTGGCGGGCTGCGCCGTTCCGAGGGAGAGGAGGGAGGCGGCTGCGGCGAGCAACACGGCCGAGAAAGTGAACGCCAGGGTTCTGCGCAGGGACAGCAGCTTGGGCAGCGGCCGAACACCCCTGGCTCTCGCAGTGGTCGTGGGCATAAGTCATCGACTCCTGGGCTGAGTTAGGGAGCTGAGGGGAGTTCAGCGGTAGCCGGCGGCGGTGATGTTGGCCTGCACCGCGTTGTCGGTCGCGTCGGAGGGGTAGCCGGCGACCATGGCTCCCTCGTAGAAGGTGCCGGCGCTCAGGTTGGCGCCGCCGTCGGGCTTGCAGCAGTCGCCGCCGCTGCCCAGGACGATGGCCCCTTGCTTCTTCATGGGGCTGTATCCGCCGGGAAGCCCGCCGTCCCACAGGGTGGTCAGGCCTCCGGACTGGGCGTTGGCGCCCTTGAGGGCGAACCTCGTCGTGCCGTCGTTCTTCAGCATCGCGGTGACGAACTTGCTCGTGAACGCCCGCTGGTTGGGGTTCCAGGACTGGCTGCCGCCGGGGTACAGGCCCCATTCGAGATCGGCCTGCATCCAGGGGCCGCTGCCCGAGCAGCCACCGAACCAGCACTGGGTGCCGAAGTTGATCGCGTCCATCGCCCCGGCGGCGTCGGCCTTCCGGGTCGTCTCGCTGTTGCCGTAGTCGAAGCAGCAGCCGCCGTTGACGTGGGTGCCGCTGGTCACCATGTACGCCCCTTCGGGCGCGGCCCCGGTCGGCACGCCGGTCAGGTGGCCGTCGCGCCAGTAGCTGTTCCCGGGGTTGATGTACAGCGAGTAGGCCTTGGTACCCCCCGCGGTCAGCGCTTCGGAGGTCGCCTTCGCGGGACTGCTCTGACTCGATCCCGGGACCTGGGCCGAGCCTTGGTACCACAGGTCGTTGCCGTGTCCGGACTGGTCGCGGACGACCGTGATCACGCACGAGGTGCCCGCGCAGAACTCGTCCTGCGCCGCGGCGTCGGCGAAACCGCCCGACGCCAGGACGCCGATGTCCCTGGTGGCGTTGTCCGAGGCGCGCCTGACCTGATAGAGGGAGCCGTTGTACGAACCGTAGAGCGCCCGCACGGTGCTGTGCGCGGCCACGCACGGCGTACCGCCCGCGGCGTAGATGTCGCACGGGCCCGACCCGCCGGGCGGGGTCGGAGGTGTCGACGCGGTCCACTTCTGGTTGCTCTGGCCGTTGCAGGTCCACAGGATGACCGCGGTGCCGTTGGCCGTGCCCGCCCCGCTCACGTCCAGGCAGAACCCGGAGGCGGCACCGGTGACGGACCCGTCGGAGTTCTGCCGCCACACCTGGGTCGCCCGCCCGTCGCACGGTCGGATGACCACCGGGGCTCCGGGAGCCGTCCGGTTGTCGTAGGCGTCCACGCACCGGGTGCCGTTCATCGTCCTGAGCTCACCCGCCGACGTGAACTCGAACGCCTGGTTGACCTGGTTGTTGCAGTCCCAGATCTCCAGCACCGTGCCCGATGTGTCGACGTTGCCCTTGACGTCCAGGCACCGCCCTGACGCCGAGCTCACCAGGGCTGTCGCGGACGCCGGCGCCGACCAAGTCGGCGCGGACGCCAGCAGGACGGTCAGCAGTGCCATCACGCATGCGGCAGCGGTTGCTGATAAGCGTGGTCCATGAGCGGGTCTCCGGGGCGAAGCGGATGAGGGCTGCATTCTGTTCCTCGAATACGTGGGGGAAAGTGGCAGAGAGCGCCGTGTCTGTCCGAGGGAACCAGCCGGGGCGGTCCGTCGACCGCTCCCGTCAGCGGGTCCGAACGTACTCACAGAGAACACTCAGACATCCCATGTTCCATAGTGATCCCACACCCCTGACACAGTGTCAATGGATGCGTCTCACCGAATCAGAACTCAATCCATCCCATGTTTTGCCTGGTCAGATCGCCATGAGGGCATGCCGGAACCCACGTCCGGCAACGTCCGCCGTGCCGGACGCGGGGTGGGTTCGCGGTACCCAGAAACGGATCGCGGGCAGGAGCGCGCGCTTCGCGCCGGATCACCTCACCTGAAGTTCCAGTGCTGGTTGGCGCCGCCGGTGGAGTCCCAGATCTGGACGGGGGTCCCGTTGGTCGTCTGCCCGCCGGGAATCTCCAGCGCCCGGCCGGAGGCGACGTTGATCAGGGTGTACGAACCGTCGCCGTTCTGGCTCGCCCGCCAGTGCTGGTTCGCACCGCCATTGGCATCCCAGATGGTCATCCGCGTGCCATTGCCGGTCTGGCCACCGGGCTCGTCCAGAACCCGCCCACTGCCGGTGTTCGTCAGCGTGTACGAGCCGTCGCTGTTCTGATTCGCCCGCCACTGCTGGTTCGCGGCCGTACCGTTGGCGTCCCAGACCTGCAACGGCGTGCCGTTCGCCGTCTGCCCGCTCGGTACGTCCAGCACCCGCCCGGCGGCGACATCGCTCAGCGCGTACACCTGGCCCGAGACGATGCCTCCTCCTGGGTTCCCCGTTCCGCCACCGAGCGCGGTCAGCACCGCGTCGTAGGCCGGCTTCTTGCTGCCGTTGCCGCTGAACAGCAGCGGGTTATCGCCCGACCGCCACGAGTCGGTGTCCCTGATCCCCCACACGGTCATGCCGTTGCAGCGGGGCACGTCCATGCACGCCTTCACCGTGTTCGCGTACGCGGTCGGCGACGCCTGCGCGATGTCCAGCTCGGTGATCTGTACGTCGACCCCGAGCGCGGCGAAGTTCGACAGGGTGGTCTGGAAGCTGGCCGGCGGGCCGCCGGTGCCGAAGTGGGACTGGAAACCGACGCAGTCGATGGGCACACCGCGCGCCTTGAAGTCGCGCACCATGTTGTAGACACCCTGCGTCTTGGCGTCGGTCCAGTTCTCGATGTTGTAGTCGTTGTAGCAGAGCTTGGCCGAGGAGTCGGTGGCCCGGGCGGTGCGGAAGGCCTCCTCGATGAAGCCGTTGCCGAGCACGTTCTGGAACACCGAGGAGCGGTGCTGGCCGCTGCCGCCGTCGGCGAAGGCCTCGTTGACCACGTCCCAGGCGTAGATCTTGCCCTTGAAGTGGTTCATCTCGGTGGTGATGTGGTCATTCATCACGGATCGCAGGGTGTTCGCGTCGGTGATCGAGCCGACCCAGCCGGGCAGTTGGGAGTGCCAGACCAGGGTGTGGCCGCGCATCCGCTGCCCGTGCGCGGTGGCGTGGTTGACGATCTGGTCGCCGGAGCCGAAGTTGAAGTTGCCGCGGGACGGTTCGGTGGTGTCCCACTTCATCTCGTTCTCCGGGGTGATCATGTTGAATTCCCGGTCGAGAATCGTGGAATACGTCGAGTCACCGAGCTTCCCGGCGGCCACGGCGGTGCCGAAATAGCGGCCGCTGTCGGCCGCGGCCGCGCCCAGCGTGCCGGAAGCCGCGTGCGCGGCGGGGCTCGCCGGCCCGATCAGGGCCAGTAGCGTGCCGGCTGTCAGACCGGTGGCCAAGGCCAGGGCCTTGCGGAGACGGGGCTCCTCGTTGAGCCAGGACATGAAGGATCATTCTCCTCGGATGGGGGTGGGGGGCCGGTCACGGGACGGTGCCGCGGTGATGCCGGGTCACGCGGCTCAGGACACCGGCAGAGCGGTCCACTGCTGGTTGACGCCGCCGCTGCAGTCCCACAGGACCAGTTGGGTTCCGTCGGCGGTGGACGCGCCCGGGTCGTCGAGGCAGCGGCCGGAGACCGGGTTGCGGTAGCCGCCGTTGTACGCCTGCCATTGCTGGTTGGTGCCGCCGTTGCAGTCCCAGATCTCGATCTTGGTGCCGTTGGCGGTGCCTCGGCCGGTGGCGTCGAGGCACTTGCCGAGCGCCCGCAGGGTGCCGTCGGAGCGCGGACCACTGCTGCGCGTCGGCTCCGTTGCAGGACCAGATCTGCACGGCGGTCCCGTTGGCGCTGCTGCCGCCGTTGACGTCCAGGCACTTCCCCGCGATTGCCGAGCGCACCTCTCCGCCCACGGAGACCGGCGGCTTGATCCAGCCCGCCGCGTCCGCGGCCTGGACCCCGGCGTTGAAGGCGTCCGCCATCTTGCGGAAGCCGCTGTCGTTGGGGTGCAAGGAGTCGGACAGGTCCGCGCTGGTCAGCGCGCTCATGTCCACCAGGCGCACATGCTTGCCGGCGTTCTGCTCGTCCTGGACGATTCCGGGGAGCTTGGCGTTGAACGCGGGCCGGTTGGCCTCCTCGGTGCCGCTCGTCGAGACGATCACGGTGCCGACGAGGACGGTCGGGTCGGGGGCGTCGCGGGTGATCTGGTCGACGAGCGCGCGGAGCCGGTCGGGAGCGGTCGGAATCTGGTAGTTGCCGTTCAGATCGTTCGTGCCGATCTCCAGGGTGACCACGTTCGGCCGGTAGCGGGCCAGCATGGAGTCCGCGATGCCCGCTATCTGGTCGATCCGCCAGCCGGAGTGGCCTTCGTTGTCCGGGTCGGACATGGTGCCGTTGCGGCCCGAGCCGACGAAGTCCACGGTATGCCCCTCGGCCGCCAACTGACTGCCCAGGAAGTCCCGGTAGCTGTTCCCGGACGGGCTGCCGACGCCCCAGGTGATCGAGTCCCCCAGCGGCATCACCCGCAATGCGGCGGGTGCGGCGGCGGACGACGGCGCCTCGGTGCCGGTGCCGGCGGCGGCCGCCGCGGGTAACGCGGCGGCCGCCACACCCAGCGCGGCCGTCAGCGCTGCGGCCAGGGCCGCTGAGTACTTCTTCATCAGTGTTCCTCACTGGTGCGGGACAGTGGGTGGGGTGACCGGACCGGTCAGCGGGGTGTGAAGTCCTGGTTGGTGCCGGGGCTGTTCTTGCAGGGCCACTGGTCGAGCTGCTGGCCGAGGTTGCTGCCGCCGGCGTAGACGTCCAGGCACAGGCCGCTGTTCTGGTTCTGGAACGAGTAGGAGCCGTCGGACTGCTGGATCGGCAGCCACAGAGCGCTGGACGCCGCGCCGGGGGCCTGCTGCACTATGTCGGGCGTGCCGGCGGCCGTGGAGCCGCCCAAAACCGCCACGACCTGCCCGGAGTTCTGCACCTGCAGCTGTCCGTAACCGCCCGAGGCCGGTACGAACTGGAACTGCTGGTTGCTCTGCCCGTTACAGGTCCACTGGTCGATCACGGCGCCGGCGCTGCCGGAGTTGTCGTACACGTCCAGGCACAGGCTGTCGCTGCCGATCACCAGCCGGTGGTAGCCGGTGGGGAAACCGCCACCGCCCGAGGACTGGACGCCTGCCTGCTGGATGACCTGCTTCGCGCCCGTCGGCCAGTTGGTGCCGCTGACCTGGACGTTGCCGGTGAGGACGTTGTTGTGCGGCGGACCGGTGGCCACGTACGTGTTGCCGCCGTTGTACCAGTTGCCGGAGAAGGTGCTGTCGTCGGTGTGGTTGTTCGCGTTGGCGTTGGTGAGCGCCCAGTTGCCGGCGTCCTGCACCACGTTGTTCGACACGGTCAGGTAGCGGGAGCCCTCGTCGAGATACAGCGCGGTGGTGCGGTTGTTTTCGTACATGTAGTTCTCGGAGATCACCGAGCCCGGGTTGGCGGACAGGTTGTAGATGCTGCCGCCGTCGAACATCGCGTTCTTGGTGTCGAAGACCAGGTTGTGGGAGACGGTGTTGTTCTTCAGCGTCGTGGGAGTGCTGTACACGGGCTGGTAGTTGTACGTTCCCCGGTTGACGTAGTCCTGGCTGCCGCCCGGGTCGTTGATGCCCCAGCCCCAGCCGATGTCGATCCCGTCGTAGGGGAGATGGTCGCACTGGTTGTGGGTGATCGTCGCCTTGGTGACGTAGGTGGACAGGATGGCTGCGGTCTCTTTGTAGTCGGTGCCCACTCCGCTGACCCGGTTGTCGCTGATGAGGATGTTCTGGTTGGTCATCTGCGGGTTGCTCGGGTGGTGCGCGTCCGGCTGGATCCCGCCGACCTGGATGCCGCTGCCAGCGATGTCGGTGAACGTGTTGCCGGTGACGGTGACGCCGTCGGCGCCTAGTCCGGTGCCGGAGGCCGTGGCGACGCCGTCGTTCCCCACGCCCAGTCCGGCCTGGCCGAGTTCGGAGAACGTGTCGCCGGAGAACGTGATGTCGGTGGCGGCGGAGACCTGAACGGCCGCGGGCATCTGCGCCCAGTGGTTACGGGCGGCCTCGAACTGCGGACACCCCGACTTGCAGGTGCTCAGCCAGTTGGCGGGCATCGCGTAGGCGCCGGTGATGTACGCGCCGCTCTGCTGGTCCGCGTAGCCGTCGGATCCGCTCGGGCCGAGCCAGGAGGTTCCGGTGAACCGGATCCCGGAGAATCGCAGACCGGTCGCCGGTGAGCCGTAGCTGCCACTGATGCCCAACAGGCTCTGCAGCCGCGGTAGTTCGATGTCGAGGCTGCTCGGGTTCTGCCATTGCTGGGCCCGGTAGTACAGATCGCCGGTGGACGCGTTGAGGTACCACTGTCCTGCCTGCTTCAGGAACGCGTAGTTGTTCTCCAGGTACATCGTCCCGTCGGCGAACGGCGCGTTGATGGTGTCGTAGCCCCAGGAGTTGTTGTTCCACGCGGGCTGCTGCATGGTGATGGTGCTGCCGCTGATCGACTGGACCGGCGCGTAGCGGTCGGTGAAGGAATTGAGGCTCTCGACTTCCATGTGGTTCTGGTCCGACAGACCGGCCAGGTAGTTGAGAGAGGAGTCGGTGATGGTCAGGCCGGTCTGCGTGAAGGTGAAACCGGACCGGGGCACCTGGATCGCCGCCCGCGGCACCTCCTTGCCGTTCACGTACAGCTGACGCGTGTTCACGCCGCTGCCGACGTGGGCCGACCAGATGTTGTTCGACTGATCCTGCACCTGCCAGCCGGTCACCTGCTGGGCGCCGGTGACCACCGGCTGCTGCCCGGACATCGCCTGGTAGCTGATGGTGTGACCGTTCTGGCCGCCGTCGCCGGAGCCGAAGGTCAGCGGCTTGGACAACCGGTAGGTGCCACCGGCCAGGTAGACCACGACGTCCCCGTCGGCCGAGAGCTGGTGCGCGGGCTGCCGCGCCTGGTCGAGGGTGGCGAACGGCTGCTGGGCGGTGCCGTCCCCGCCGGGGGCCGCGCCCGGTGCCACGTACAGGGCGGACGACGCCGCTCGAGGATCGGCCGGTACGGCGATCGCTCCCCCGGCCGTCGCCACGCTCCCGGCGAGCAGAGCGAGCAGACTCAAGGCAACGGCCCAGAGGCCGCGGAACGCTCTTGCTCTGGACATCGTCATCCTCCTGTGGCGACGCGTGTGCCCGGGGATGCCACGCGGCTGTCCACGGTGGCGAGTGCGCCCGTGGCCGACGGTGCGCCGGCCACGGGCTGGAGAGGTTCAGGTCAGCCGAGACGCCATTGCTGGTTCGATCCGCCGTTGCACGGCCAGAGTTCGGCAAGGGCGCCGTTGGCCGTGGAGGCTCCGGTGACATCGAGGCAGAGCCCGGACTGCGTTCCGGTGACGGTGCCGTCGGAGTTCGTCTGCCACTGCTGGTTGGCGCCGCCGTTGCACGGCCAGGTCACCACCTTGGTACCGGTGGAGGTCTGGTTGTTGTACGCGTCCAGGCACATGTGGCTGCCGCCGCTGTAGACGGTCAACTGGTTGGAGGACGTGCGCGTCCAGGTCTGGTTGGCGCCGCCGCTGCAGTCCCAGATCTGCAGCTGGGTGCCGGCCGTGGTGGACGAGTTCGGCACGTCCAGGCACTTGCCCGCGCCCACCGCGTGCAGCGCTCCGGTGCTCGTCCCGCCGGAGGAGTTGCTGTATCCGGCCGCCGTGATGTTGGCCTGGACCGCGTTCTCGGTGGCGTCCGAGGGGTAACCGGAGGTCATCACGCCTTCGTAGAAGGTGCCTTGGGCGCCCTTGCTGTTGTCGCCGCCGATGCCCAGGATGATGGCACCCTGCTTCCGCATCGGGTTGTAGCCCGAGACGTTGGGGCGAGGCCCGTCGTAGAAGGTGGACAGTCCGCCGGACTGCGCGTTACCGCCACGGATCCCCCAGTGGTTCGGGCCGCCCTTGATGATGGCGGTCGTATACCGGTAGTTGATGGTCGGGTCGTTCGCGTTGTAGCGCTGGTTCACGCCGGAGAACAGACCGTTCTCCAGGTCGGCCATGATCCACGGGCCGTTGCCGCTGCCGTAGCCCCAGACCTTGATGTTGCCGAAGTAGATGGCCTCCATGGTGCCGTTGCCGTCGTCGTTGCTGTCCGTCTCGGCGTTGCCGTAGTCGAAGCAGCAGCCGCCGTTGTAGTGCGTGCCGTCGAAGATCGCGTACATGCCCTCGGGGTTGTCCCCGGTCGCGATGCCGTTGGTGTGGTTGTTGCGGTACCCCGTGCCGGGCGCCACGAAGACGCCGTAGGCCTTGTGACCACCCACCATGGTGGGCGCGGCGATCGCGTTCGCGAGGTTGTCGGGGCCTCCCGCGGCACCGCCCCCGGGCGCCTGGGTGAGGTTGTTGCTGCGGCCCGACTGGTCGTAGATGATCGTGATCAGGCAGGTCGTCCCCGAGCAGAACGAGTCCTGCGCGGCGGCGTCGGCATACCCGCCCGCGCCCAGCAGGCCGATGTCCCGGGTGGCGTTGTCCGAGGCCCGCCGGACCTGGTAGAGCGGCCCGTTGTACGAGGCGTACAGGGCTCGGGTCGTGCTGTGCGCCGCCACGCAGGGCGTACCGCCTGCCGCGTAGAGGTCGCACGGCCCGGACGTGGCGGCCCGCGCTGTGCCGGCCGTGGCCGTGGCGCCGACCAGCGCACCGGCGACGAGCACGGCCGCGGCCCCTGCCCGGGCGAACCTTTTCGGCCCGGAACGGGACAAGTGCGCCGTCGGTCGGACGCGTTCCCGGTCCGGCACATGTTCCGGCCGGCCACGCCGCCGTACCGCGGCGAGCAACCACGGGACGCCACCGCGCCTTGAGAGCGAGCGGCGTCTCGCACGTGTGGTTCCCATCTCGTCTCCCTACCGTGCCGGCTGACCCCAGTCGGGGTGTGTGGGTGGCGCTAGTGATCCGGAAGCGCTTGCGTGCCGCTTTTGCCGTGGGATTGCAGAGAGGTTTCGGGGGGAGACGGTGCTCCCGATCCCACAGGGCTGTCAAGGGGGCGGAGTCTCCTGCTCCGAACCTTGTCGCGGAATCGATTCGATGGCTGATTCCTACGGATCGGAACGGATCGGCGCGCCCGAGCGGGTCCGACACGGTGGCAGTCAGGTGGCGGCACGACCTCCCGATGCGCAAGAGCGGCCCGTCGCTCATGTGTGCCCTACGGTCCAGCCCGGATCACCGGGATGACCTCACATCCTTCCATTGAACAGGTACGTAGCCGCGAAACCCAGGGGACGAGCGGCCAGGTCGCAGACACTGGCCGAAGCTGTGCGGCTTCGATCCGGGCGGCGGCACCGCATTCGCCTAGCGCACATTATTGACCCCGCACTCCGCCAGCCGTACCTTCTCGTCGAAGCGCTTGCACGGAATCGATTCGCTCCTTGCCTCTCGGTAGTACGTGAGAAGCGGAACGCGTGACGGTTCCCGGCAGCCCGACGCCGATACCCGCGGACTCATGGCACTCGGGCATCCTGCGTCCGCCCGAGGCCCGCCCACGGCGCGCACGCCTCCCTCCCGGTCGCCGAAGCCAGTGCCGCCACCAGGAGCGATCGGTCGTACTCCCGATCCATCAGCCCCGACAGCCTCACAACCATGAAGATCCACAAGGAGGTTACCGATGCCGGCAGGCGCACTGCCACGGCGAGGGTCCGAGGGCTCTTCGCCCGGCCGGACGCGGCCCGGCTTACGGGCACAGCCCGGCAGGACGGTCGCGGCCCGGCAGGACGGTCGGCGCCGTGATCGTGGCCATCGCCGGGCTGATCGCTTCGATGCTCGCTCGCGGTCATCGGCCACTCGATGGGCGGCGGCGTCATCAGCGCCTCCGAACGACGGCCGTCACTGAAAGCCGCCATCGCCCTCGCGCCCTACTCCCCCTCACAGAACCCGACGACCGACCGGGTACCCACCATGGTCATCGGCGGACAGAACGACACCGTGGTCACACCCTCCCACCTCGACAGCCTGGACGTCTCCATGCCGGCGGCCACGCAGAGCGCCTTCCTCCAGATCGCCGGAGCCGACCAGGTCTACTACACCCAGTTCCTCTGCCCGACCCTGGCCGATCCCGTCGGCATCTCGATCTATCACGGCAAGTTCCCGTACGTACCACCGACCACGACACCGCCCGGGGACGCGGGTGCGCTGCGTGCGGTGGATGCGGGCAAGTGTCTGGACGTGACCGGCGCCGCCACCGCCGACGGCAGCCCCGGGGCGCTTCCGCCGGTGCCCTGCCCTCCCCCGAATCCGCCCACTTCGGCGCCGCCGGGCGGGTCCGTGAACAGCCCCTGCCCCAGGAGCGAAACATTTCGCGCGAGGTACTCTTGCGGCCTGTGGGTGAGTTCTTGGGAGCTGCATGAACATCGGGGAGATCGCACGGCGCGCGGGCGTGTCACGGAGCACGGTGTCGTACGCGCTCAGCGGCAAGCGACCCGTCGCGGCCGGCACCCGCAGGCGTATCCAGGACGTGATCGACGAGTTGGGTTATCGGCCCAACGCAGCCGCGAGGGCCCTCAAGGAGGGGCGGACCCGGACGATCGGTCTGGTCATCCCGCCCGCCGGCAACCGGCTCACGCACATGCAACTGGACTTCGTCGCCAGCGTGGTCGACGCCGCCGCCCGGGTGGACCTGGACGTGCTGCTGTCCCCTTCCGGCGGGGATCACGACCGTTCCTTCGAGCGGTTGGTCTCGGAGAGCCGCGTGGACGGTGTGATTCTCATGGAGATCCGTCTGGACGACCCTCGTGTCGGTCGCCTGCAGGACGCCGGGCTGCCCTTCGTCGGCATCGGGCACACGGCCGGCGACCAGCAGATGTCCTGGATCGACGTCGACTACGCCGGCCTGATCCAGCACAGCGTGCGGCACCTCGCCGATCTGGGGCACCGCCGGGTGGCTCTGGTCACCCGGTCCCCGGACCTCATCGCGGCGGGTTACGGCCCCGCCCGCAGGGCCAGGGAGGGTTTCGAGAAGGCCCTGGCGGAACGCGGCATCGACGGCATCGAAGTGCCGTGTGGGGACGACGCCCGTTCCGGCCAGGAGTGCATCACGGAGCTTCTGCACAGTCATCCGGACCTCACCGCTGTCACCACCATCAACGAGGCCGCCCTGCCCGGCATCCAGCGGGCACTGGCGGACTCCGGTCTCGAAGTGCCGTACGACTTCTCCATCACCGGAGTGGCGGCCAAGACCTGGGCCGAGGACTTCCGTCCGCCGCTCACTGCGGCGGACGTACCCGCACTGGAGATGGGCGAGAAGGCCGTTTCCCTGCTCGTGGAACGCGTCGCCGCGCCGCACACCCCGCCTCGGCACATCCTGCTGGCACCCTCGATCTCGCTGCGCTCCAGCACAGCTGCCGCTCCCACCGGCCGGCAGACGCGGGTCAACGGCGCGGCGCGCTGAGCCGAGGGGGTACGGCAGCCGCATCAGGGACCGCCCGCGGCATGCGGCGAGACACGCGACCGTCCAGCAGTGCTACCGGACGGCCGCGCGACCCAGGGGACATTCCGGAGGTGCCGGCTGTCAGTCCTTGCCGAGGAGGCGCCAGATCTGGTTCTTCTTGGTGCTCAGGTCGCTCGCGGGGTCACAGGTCCACTGGTGGATCCGGGCACCGGGAGCGGTGGAGATGTTGCTGACGTCGACACACTTGCCGCTGTGGACGGCGACCAGCTGGTAGTCCTTGCTGCTGCCCAGTGCCGTGACCGGGTTGAGCGTGAACTGCTGGTTGGTGGCACCACTGCAGGTGTACTGGATGACGGCGGCGCCGTCGGCCGTGGAAGCGCCCGAGATGTCCAGGCACTTACCGCTGTACTCGTTGACCACGCTGTAGGTGTTCGCCCGGCCGGCGACCGGCTTGAAGTCCAGCATCTGCTGGTAGCCGCCCTCGCAGTAGTACTGCTGGTACTGCGTGGAGTCGGCGTTGCTGAGGTTGGTGTCGTCCAGGCACTGGCCGCTGTTCCCGCTGACGGCGACCGTGGACACGGTCGTGTTGGACGGTGGCAGCAGCGTGACGGTGTAGCCGTCGGCGGCGTCCGTCCACGGCACGCTCACCGAAGCCGAGTTGTTGCTCACCGTCAGGGTCTGGTCGGAGACCGTCACCGGACCCGTCACCGCGCCACCGCCGTTGTTCGGTATGCGCTGGACTATCGCGCGCACCCGGCTGTTCTCCACCACCGACGTGGTGTCGAGGCGGTTGAGGCTGACGGTGACGTTGCCGGTGTTGCCGTTGCTGCCCAGCAGGATCTTCGCGTTGCGCGCGGAGTTGTCCTTCGTCGCCACCCCGTCGGTGTTTGTACCGGGCGTGAGGTTCACGATGTTTCCGGTCTGAGAGCCGTAGTACCGGTACAGGAACCACTCGCCCAGCGGCAGATACTGACTGCCGGTCTTGGTGAGCAGGTTCGCCTCGAAGTCGTGCAGGTTGGCTCCCCACGCCCAGTTGGCGCGCAGGCCGTCCGCTCCGGCGCGCTCCAGACGGGAGATGTACCAGCCGCCGCGGCCGGGGTTCTGCTCGGTGTTGGCGGCGTACTCGTTGACCTGGAAGGGACGGCTCGTCGTCATCGACCGGGCCGACAGCAGGGACTTGAGGGAGTTGCTGTGGGCGACCGGGTCTCCGGGGAGGTCGTGCCAGCTGTAGATGTTCGGCTCGACGTTGTTCGCCTTCACGTAGTCGAGGTACGTGGTCCACCAGCCGTTGTCCACCGTGGGGTGGCCGCAGGTGCTCGCACCGACGACGACGGCGCCGGGGATGGCGGCCCGGATCTTCTGGTAAGCGCGCTTCCACATCTCCAGGTACTGGGGCATGCCAGAACCCCAGAACCCGGGGCAGTCGGGCTCGTTCCAGATGTCCCACTCGATGTCGGTCATGCCGGCCGCCTTCACGTCGGAGAGCAGACGGTCGTAGAAGGCGCCGAAGCGGGACCAGTCGCCGTTGTCACCGGGGAAGGTAGGGGCGGTGGTGCCGTCGGCGCCCCAGATGTCGTGCGGCAGGATGACGAAGGTGCCGCCCAGCGTCTTGGTGCGCTTGTACTGGGCCAGGGTGGAGTTCCACCGGCGGTCGTACTTGCCGGCGACCCAGCCTCCCGGGCTGTCCAGCTGGGCGCCGCCGGCCCGCTCCAACTTCCACTTGATGTCCTTGTAGAAGTGGTCCTGGGGCAGCGAGCCGTCCTCGGTCATCCCGTAAAGGGTGCCCGAGGCGTGGTACGTGGGGGCGCCCCCGGCGGCGGAGAAGTCGACGGCGACGGTGGTGTCGGCGGCCTGGGACGGGGCGGCGGGCACCAGGTTCGCGGCCAGGGCGGCCAGCAGGACGGCGACGGTCGAGACCGCTCGTCGTCCGGTGCGGGTTGTTGGTCTGGGAAATGTGGTGGGTAACGTCATTGTCGCTCCTATGGGGGGAGAGCTGAAGGTGACCGGGGCCCGATCGGTCCCGGGGCTTGGGGGAGTCCCGCTCAGCGGCTCTCTCGGTGGGCGTGGGCTTCGGCCAGCAGGAGGTAGCTGCTGGCGGTCCAGGTGTAGGCGCGGTCGCGCAGGCCCGTTCCGGTGAGGGCGTCGAAGTTCTCGGCGAACCCGTGGGTTTCGCACAGGGCGCGGAAACGGGCGCTGACGTCGTCGGCCAATCGGTGGTGGCCGGCGCGGCGCAGGCCGTCCTCGACCAGCACGGTGGCGGGGGCCCAGATCGGGCCGCGCCAGTAGCCGTCGGCGAGGTAGTGCGGCGAGGTGGTCAGTTCGGTGGCCAGGCCGTACGGGGTGAGATGGGCCTTGATGTGGTCGGCCAGCACGCTGCTGATCTCACCGGGCAGGTGCTCGCCCAGCACGATGGGCATCAGGTCGAGAAGGCTGGCGCTGCTCCACGTGTCCCCGGTGGCGGCTCCTCGGGCGACGAACCGTTCGCCGGTCCAGAGCTGGTCGAGCAGCGCCCTCTGGGTCTCCTCTGCTGCGGCCGCCCACCGGCGCGTCGCGTCCGTCTTTCCCAACTCCTCTGCCAGAGCGGCGAGTTCGCGCAGTTGGAGGACGAGGAAGGCGGCCAGGTCGGCCGTGACGACCACCCGCTCGGGGTCGAAGGTGGTGGCGTTGTCCCAGCCGCTGTCGTTGCCGTGCTGGTAGTAGGGCAGTTCGGAGCCAGGGGCTCGTCGAGCAGTGAGCCAGAAGGTGGTCCAACCCTCCAAACGGTCGTACGCCTCGGCCAGTTCGGTCTGGTCGAGAGATGTCGGCAGTCGGCGGCGCAGCTGGCCGAGGACCCAGCCGTGGATGGGCGGCTTGACGAAGTTGTAGAGGACCTCGGAGTGGGTGACCGAGTCGGGCAGGGCGCCGCTTTCGTCCTGGTGGTCGAAGGGCAGATGGTACTGGTCCATGGCGAGTTCGGGGCAACCCGGCGCCAGGGCAAGGGCGTTGAAGCAGTGGTCCCAGCTCCAGACCTTGTCCATCCAGTGCTTGGACATCAGCACGGCGGGCCGGGTGACCAGGCCCGTCGGCCGTACGGTCGCCGACCAGAGGACGTAGGCGGCGAGTTCGGCGGCAGGGGTGTCGGACGAGCGCCAGGGGGCCACCGCGTCGGCGAAGTCCGCGAACGCGCCCTGTGCAGACCTCGCGACGTCGTCGAAGGTCGCCGAGGACGCGTACGGCGCGCGGGAGGTGTCGAGTTCCTCGATCGCTATCTCCCAGGCTCCGCCCGCCTGCGCGGTCACGGTGAGACCGCGGTCGCCGCTGCCCAGGACCTGGGCTCCGGCCGTGTCGGCGATGGTGCCGGACAGCACGGTGACGCGGTAACGGCGTCCGGTCTCGTACGACGTGAACACGTGCGCGTCCGCCGCCGGGTCGTGGAAGAAGTACGTGCCGCTGAACGGGGTCAGAGCGTGCGCGGCGGCGAGGACACCGACGCCCAGGCTGCTCCCCCGCAGGCGCACGGTGTCCGGGGACTCGTAGGCGAGGTCGACGTGCCCGCTCTCGCCGATCCAACTGAGCAGGCCAGGTTTCGCCTCCACACGGGTGGCGGCCCGGTCGCCGGTGGCCGGGTCCACAGGGATCAGGCTCAGGACTGCGTGCATGCCGTTCTGGTGCGAGACGAGGTGGAGGTCCTCGGCGTACGTCTTCTCCGCCACCACGGGCGAGATGTCGAACCAGGACCCGTAGGTGCTGAAGGGGATGTCGTGGACGGAGAAGGCCGGGCCGGACGGGGCGGCGGTCATGGTGGCGTGACTCGTTTCTGAAGCAGGGGGCAGCAGACGACCGACAACTGGTGGGTCGTTGTGGCGGGTTGGGACGGCTCAGTCCTTGACGGCTCCGGCGGTCACGCCTGCGGCGACGTAGCGCTGGGCGAGGACGAGGATCACCGCGGCGGGCAGCGAGGCGACGACGGCGGTGGCCATGATGGCGTTCCACTGTTGGTTGTTGTTGCCGATGTAGTGGTAGATGCCGAGGGTGATCGGCTCGTGCGCGCCGCCGTTGGCGAGGGTGCTGGCGAAGACGAAGTCGGACCAGGACCACAGGAACGCGAACAGCGACACCGTGACGATGGAGTTGCGGCTCATCGGCAGCACGATCGACCAGAAGGTACGCACGGGCCCGGCGCCGTCCGTCTTCGCGGCCTGGAGCAGTTCGCCGGGGATTCCGGACATGAACGCGGTGAAGATCAGCACGGCGAACGGCACGGCCAGCGTGGAATCCGCGACGATCAGGCCGGGCACCGACTGGAGCAGGCCGAGGCTGAGGTAGATGGCGTAGAAGCCCATCGCCATGATGATGCCGGGGATCATCTGGGCGACCAGGAAGAGGAAGCTGAGCACTCCGCCGCCGCGTGGGCGGAGTTTGGCCAGGGCGTAGCCCGCTGGTGCGGCCAGGGCAACCGTCAGTACGACCGTGCCCAGACCGATGACGAGACTGGTGCCGAGGTAGGGCAATTGCTGGTCCAGCACTGCACGGTAGCCCTCCAGGGTGCCGTGCAGGGGAATCAGGTCCGGCGGGCTCTTGCGCATGTCCTGGTCGCGGGTGAAGGACACGTTGATCATCCAGTAGACCGGGAAGAGCATGGCTGCCGTCAGCAGCAGACCGATGGCCGTCTTCCACCATGTGCGGCTGATGCGTCGGTTCATGACAGCGCCTGCTTTCGCTGGACTCTCAGGTACACCAGACCGAAGACGAGTGCCGCGACGACGAGCAGGTTGCCGACGGCGGCGCCGGGGCCGAAGGCCGGCAGGAGGTTGCCGAAGCCGAGCTGGTAGGACCAGGTGGCGAAGGTGGTGGAGGAGTCGGCCGGGCCGCCCTTGGTCATGATCCAGATGATGTCGAAGACCTTGAGTGTGTAGACCAGCCCCAGGAGCAGGGTGATCGCGGACACCGGGCGCAGCAGCGGGAAGGTGATGCTCCAGAAGCGGCGCCAGGCGCCCGCCCCGTCAAGGGCGGCGGCCTCGTACAGGCCGGTGGGGATGGACTGCAGGCCGCTGTAGAGCACGACCAGGTTGAACGGGACGCCGATCCAGATGTTCGCGATGATCAACGAGGTCAGCGACCAGGTCGGCGAGGTCAGCCAGTTCACGGAGTCGATGCCGACGGCGTGCAGGGCGGCGTTGACGACGCCGGAGTCGGTGTTGAGCATCCACGACCAGGTGGAGGCGGAGACGATCAGCGGCAGCAGCCACGGTACGAGGAACAGGGCTCGCAGGGTCGCCGAGAGCCGGAAGTGCTGGTGGAAGAAGACCGCGAGGGCCAGCCCGATGGCGTACTGGAAAACCAGACATACGGCGGTGAACACCGCGGTGTGCAGCAGGGCCGGGGGGAAGGTCGGGTCGTCGAAGACCTTCCGGTAGTTGTCCAGGCCGGTGAACGGGGCGTTGCCCTGGACGAAGGAGCGGACGGTGTAGTTGCGCAGGCTCAGGTCGAGGTTGCGGTAGAGCGGATAGGCGTAGAAGAGGGCGAGGTAGAGGGTCACCGGGGCGAGGAATCCCCAGGCGGCCCACTGCGTGGAGGTGGGCCGACGGCGTTTCCTGCGGCGGGCCGGGGGCGGGGCGGCGGTGGCCGCCCCGTTCCGGACGTCCGCGGGCCCGTGGTCCGGCGGATGGGTCGTCTGCTTCATCGGGCTCACGTCACTTGGCCGCGGTCTGAGCCGAGGAAAGCGCGTCCTTGGGCGACTTGGAACCGCTCAGGGCGGACTGGACGGCCTTCCACATCTGCTCGGAGATCTTGGGGTACTTGGTGCCCAGGTCGTCACTGGTGCGGCCCTTGGCCGCCTTGACCGCCGCTACCCACGGCTTCAGCTCGGCGTTCGCGGCCACCTGCTTGTCCTGGACCTCACTGGTGGGGGCCACGTAGGACAGGGTGGTGTCGGTGTCGTTGAGGTTGTCGGTGCTGGTCAGACAGGTCGCCAGCTTCTGGGAGGTGGCGTAGCGGCCGGTGTCCTGCTGGACCGGGATGGTCATGAACTCGCCGCCGGTCGGGGCCGAGGCGTTGCCTCCGTCGGCGCCGGGAATGGGCAGCACCCCGTAGTCGAGGCCGGCCTTCTTGGCGTTGCCCAGCTGCCAGGTGCCGTTCTCGCTGAACGCGTAGTCGCCGGTGGCGAACTCCTGCCAGCTGGTGGTCTGGGTGTTGTTGAGCACCGAGTTGGGGGCGTAGCCGCTCTTCAGCCAGTCCTTCCACAGGGTCAGCGCGGACACGGCCTGGGCGGAGTCCAGTTCGGTCAGCTTGGCGCCCGATCCCCAGAACCAGGGCAGGAACTGGAAGCTGCCCTCCTCCGTGCCGATCGCCGAGAAGGTGATGCCGTTCTTGCCCGCCTTCTTGACCTTCTCCAGTGCCGCCGTCAGCGACTTCCAGTCCTTGACCGAGGTGATGTCGACCCCGGCCTGCTTCAGGACCTTCTTGTTGTAGTAGAGGGCGAGGGTGTTGGCGCCGATGGGCGTGCCGTAGGTCTTGCCGCCCGACTGGCCGGCCGCGAGCAGGTTGGGGTCGGCCTTCGAGGTGTCCAGTTTGTTGTCGTCGGTCGTGGTGAGCACGCCCGCCTCGGCCAGGGTCGACACCACCGGGTTGTCGACGATGAGGACGTCCGGCGAGTTGCCCTGCTGCGCCGCCAGCAGCGTCTTGTTGCCCAGGTCGCTGGTGTCGAAGGCGGTCCGCTTGACCTTCACGCCGGCCTTGGTGCCGCACTGGTCCAGCAGCTTCGCCCAGTCCGAGGTCTTGTCGAACTGCGGGTAGGGGTCCCAGATCGTGTACGTGCCGCCGCCGGCGCCCTTGGTGTCTGTACTGCCCGAACCGGAGGAGCAGGCGGTGGCGGTGACGGCCACGGCGAGCGCGGTCACGGCCGCGGCGGTCAGACGGCGCTGTCTGGAGGAGGTGTTCATGGCGAGGGTTCCTTTGTTTTGGGCATGCGGGTGCCGAGGCACGGGGTGATGAGGAGAGACGGCACGGCGAACGGCACGGTCGGGCGTTCCCGTACCCGGTGAAGTGTGGACGTCCACGTGAGGTGTGAGGGCTTGCGTGACGTGAGGAGGTCTACGTGGTGTGAGGAGGTTCGGGCGGGTGCGGTCAGGGCGACGTACCGGTTCCGGCGGGCCCGGTGCTGGCCCGCAGCGAGATCGGCGGCGCGAGCAGATGATGCCGGGGCGGGGCGTCGGGATGGTCGAGCCGCTCCACCAGCAGGTCGACGGCGCGCCGGCCCATCTCCTCCGCCGGTACGTCGGCCGCGGTGAGCTGCGGAGTCACCGTCTCGGCCCAGCGGCCGGCGACGACCCCGGTGACGGAGAAGTCGCGCGGCACATGGCGGCCGGCCTGGGCGAGGCCGCGGTACAGGCCGCCCAGAGCGGCCTCGTTCAGGGTGACGAGGGCGGTGGTGTCCGGGTCGTCGTGCAGGATCTGTTGCAGACAGGCCGCGCCCGAGGCCGCGTCGTCCCCGCAGCAGTACGTCCGCACCGTCAGCCCCCGCTCGGCGGCGGCTTTCGTGAAGCCGTCCAGACCCCGGTGCGCGGACTCGTACCCGGCCTGCCGCAGCTGCTCGGGCCGGTTGACGAAGGCGACCCGGCGGTGGCCGAGGTCCGCCAGGTGGTGGACGCACGCCGCCGCCAGCGCGGTGTGGTCCAGGCCCACCCACCAGTCGCCCTCCGGATGAGCGGTACGTCCGATGGCGACCGAGGGAAAGCCCAGGGCGGCCAGGTGATCGACCCGGTCGTCCTCCAGCCTGATCTCCATGAGGATCGCCCCGTCGACCCGCCGCTCCCCCAGCATCCGCTGGAACGAACGGTCGCTGTCCACACCGCTCGGAGACAGCAGCACGTCGTAGTCGTAGGCCGCCGCGGCCTCCACCACGCTGCCGATGAAGTCCAGCTGCATCCCGGTGTAGTGGTTGCCGGCCGGCGGGAAGACCAGGCCGATGGTGCTGGTTCGGCCGTTGGCCAGGGCGCGGGCGCTGGCATTGGGCCGGTAGCCCAGCTCGTCGATGACCTCCTGGATCTTCCGGCGGGTGTCGTCCGACACCGGGCGCTTGCCGCTCAGCGCGTAGGACACGGTGCTGCGCGAGACACCGGCCCGGCGGGCGATCTCACCGATGTTCACAGCAACTCCTAGCTCGAACCGATTCGACTCTCCGCGAGAGGAGAGCACTCACCGTTCATACGGGGGGCGAGACGGACGAGGAACGAGGGCCGGTTGTCGAACCGGTTCGCGTGAAGTGAAAGTAGGGACTGCCACCAGGCCTGTCAACGGCTTTGACCGTCTTTTCCCGTCCGGAAAAAGACCCGGGAGAACCTTGCGCAGGAGGCATTGCCGGTTCGCCTGCCCGGTGCTACCTTATCGAACCGGTTCGATGAAGTGGTCCTTCCGGCAACCGTGAGACGACGCCGTGCTTGATTCGGCCCGTCCGATGGGCAGCGCACACCCGAGGCTGGGGAGGTGTCAGAAGCTGGGCGTTTCCACTGGAGCACGGCAGGGCGCGACAGACAGCTCGGCGACGCTTCAAGCCGATCGGGATGTGCGGGTCACGCTCCCCAGCCGCCCTCCGTCGTGTGGGCCTCCATCCGCAGCCTGGAGGTCTACGACCGGCCCTTCACCGCGGACCTGAGCGCCTTCAGGCTCGTCAAACAAGGCAGCGGCGAGATGACGGAGTGGACCCGATCACGGTTGTCTCGGGTCCCCCGGTGGGCATGGACGGCCGTCAGGACGATTCGCGGACGACCAGTTCCGTGCGGAGGATGACGTGGCGCCAGGCCACGGACTGCTCCTCCATCTCCTCCAGCAGGAGTCTGATCATGGCGCGCCCCATCTCCTCCAGCGGCTGGCGCACCGTGGTCAGGCGCGGCTCGGTGCGCTGAGCCAGCGGAAAGTCGTCGAAGCCGATCACCGCGACGTCCTCGGGCACCCGCCGTCCCGCCGCGCGCAGGGTGTGCAGAGCCCCCGCCGCCGTGGTGTCCGACGCGGCGAGGACGCCGTCGATCTCCGGGTGCCGTTCGAGGAGTTCCGCCATGGCACGGCGTCCGCTCTCCTCCGTTAAGTCCCCCTCGGCGACCCACGTCCTTCCGCTCTTCAGACCGGCCAGAGCCAGGGCATCCTGATAGCCGCGCAGCCGGCACTGGGCGACGTACATGTCGAGCGGCCCGGTGATGGTGGCGATCGCTCTGCGGCCCTGTTTCAGCAGGTGGGACACGGCGCTGCGGGCTCCGCCAAGGTTGTCCGCGTCCACGTAACTGACGTACTCGTCACTCGAGCGGCGCCCCATCAGCACGGTCGGCAACCGCGCCTCGGCGAGCATGTCCGGCAACGGATCGTCCGCGTGCACGGACATCAGCAGGGCTCCGTCGACCCGGCCGCCGCGTGCGTACTCCAGGAAGCGCTGCCGTTCGGTCTCCGAGCGGACCAGGGTCAGCAGCAGTTGCATCCCGGTGTCCGCCAGCGCGTCTCCGAGCCAGCCGACGATCTCCGAAAAGAACGGCTCTGCGAACAGCCTCCAGTCCGGCTCCGTCAGGACCAGGGCCACCGCGTCGGCCCTGCTGCCGGCCAGGGACCGGGCGGCAAGATTGGGTACGTACCCCAGTTCCTCGATGGCTCGCCGCACGGCCTGGCGCGTCGACTCCTTCACGCCGGTTTCGTTGTTGATGACTCGGGAGACCGTGCCCCGGCCCACCCCGGCGTGGGCGGCCACCTCCTCCAGCGTCGGCACACCGGGGCGTCGCCTGCCCATGACCACCTCCCCCACCCACGAGATCACCGATCTTATGGGCCCAGGGAACCGGACACACGACTTCGGCGCGCGATCAACTCTGCCCGGTGCAAAGGAAGTTCAGATCGGGCGCCTCGGCGTGCTGATGATCGGTGCGGAAAATCCGGGGCTCGACATCGCCTGTGACGCAAGCTCGTTCGGGCGGCCCATGGAGAGCAGGCTGTGGAGCAGAGCCGGGCCCACCCGTCTGAGCATGGGAATCAGGCGAGTGGGCCCGGGGCCGACGGATGCGTCCCTGTCCGGCGCACGGTCGGCGGTCGAGCGGCCGGGATGCGGCTCGGGTCAGACAGGCCGTGCCGAATCCCTCACGCGATGGTGCAGGACGTGCCGTTCAGGCTGAAGCCGGACGGCTTGGTGAAGGTGCCGTCGTAGGTGCCTTGGAATCCGAAGGAAACCTGGCCGCCGGGTGCGATGGACGCGTTGTACGCCATGGCGCCGGCCGTCACCGCTCCCGACGAGGGAGAGATGCCGGCGTTCCACGCACTCGCGATCCGCTGCCCGGCGGGCAGCGTGAACGCGAGCTTCCAGCCGTCGACGGGGGACGAACCCGTGTTGGTCACGGTGACGTTCGCGGTGAAGCCCCCCTGCCACACATTCGTGCCGTAGGCCACCTTGCACGCCGATGAGCCACCTGGATCGCCGGGGGTGCCGCCGCCGACGTTGACGGTCGAGGAGAACGAGGTGACCGCCAGTCCCGCGCCGTTCTGCCAGGGCTCGAAGCCCGCCTGAATACTCGTCAGGTACCAGCTGTCCTGCGCCAGTCCCCGGGAGATTGCCTGCCGGGCGAAGTCCATCACGTCGAGGTTCCAGCTGTCGATCGCCGACGGCGCGACGAAGGACAGCACGTCGTTGGTGCCGTTGTTGCCGGACCACACCTGCCACTGGCGGCCGGCCACGGTGGCAGTGCCGACCTGCGAGCCCACCGGCTGCACGGACCCCACCCGGTTGAACCAGATCATGATCTCGGTGCGGTTCACGCCGTCGGTGCGGGGCGTCGGGTCCAGCCAGATGTCGTACGCGGCGTCGTAGATCGCACCGCTCACATAGCTGTAGGAGATGCTCGTGGGCGCGCTCGTGATGGAGCCGAGCCGGGCCGGGAGGTTGGTGCCGGGTGAGCAGTTGGTGTAGTGGCAGCCGTTGAACACGGACGGGTAGGACTTCGGGGCACCGTTCGTCGGGACCGAGCCGTCGGCCTGGGCGATCCTGAAACCGGAGCTCGTGGCCGTGACGCACTGAGTGGCGCTGGTGTTCCAGCGGTTGTTCTGGACGACGTAACGGCCCTGGATCGTGGTCGAGCCGAACTCCTCGCAGATCGTCGTGTCGGCATGCGACGGCGGCGCGGCGGTGAGAAGCGCCGCCAGCGTGACGAGTGAGGCGAGCAGTGTGCCCAACAGGGCTTGCGCCCTGCGCCTGTGCTTTGACTTCTGCATGCGGATCCTCCGCGAGGGATGTGAGGGGAGCGGTGAGCGCGTCCCACTCATTGGGAGCGCTCCCAATTTTCATGTTGCGCAGGAGCCGAACTACGATCATGCCCCTGACAATGACCTGGACCTCGCCCAGAGCCGGGGATGCGTGAACGAGGGCGCGGCGGCGCCCGCGAGACAGCTCTCGATCTTCGACGCTGCACTGAACTGCCGCTGACTGAGCGGGAGTCAATCCGTGCTGGTCCCTCTTTGCGGCTCGGAGAACGCGGGGGGAGCAACAAGCCTTGAACCAGTGGGAGCGCTCCCATAGTGAGGACGAGTACGGGCGCCGTCAAGACGTTGAGAAGTTGAATTGTTTGAACTAAACCAGTTGAAGAAAGTTGAGCAACGCCCCTGGGAAACCAAGCCGGTTGGCGCTAGCCTCCCTCGCACCAGTGGGAGCGATTCCATCAGTCGACGCGTCCGTCACGGCGCGCCAAACTGCGAGGAGCCGCTCATGCGACACCCCCCGTGTTCAGCACTTTTGGCCGTCACCGGCCTACAGGATCTTGTGAACGCCGTTCGGGGCATCGGCGCGAAGAACGCCCTCATGGCCGACGGGAGTTGAGGCTCAAGCCTCGCCCTGCCACCGCACAAGTTCCGTTGAAGGCCGGGAGCCGCCCATCCGGCTGTCCCTGCTCTCCGATCACGACGGCACGCCCACCGCGTACGGCATCGCCCTGCGCGATCACTTGCGCGCCCTCAACCCGTGATCACCCCCAAAGGAGAAGGAACCCGCACACATGAGTCGCACCAGAACGTCACTTGTCGCCGCACTGGCACTGGTCGCCGGAACCTCGGGGACTGCGCTCCTCTCGGCACCGGCGGGCGCCGCCACCGCCTCGGTCCCCTGCACCGTGGACTACAAGGTGCAGAACCAGTGGGACACCGGCTTCACCGCCGCCGTCACGATCACCAACAACGCGGCTGCCAAATCCGGTTGGTCACTGAAGTGGTCGTACGCCGGCAACCAGCAGATCACCAGCGGCTGGAGCGCGAAGATCACCCAGGGCGGTGCCGCGGTCACCGCCACCAACGAGACCTACAACAGCGCTCTGGGACCGGCGGTTCGGTCAGCTTCGGCTTCAACGGCTCCTACAGCGGCACCAACGCCGTGCCCGCGACCTTCACGCTCGACGGTGTCACCTGCAACGTCGACGACGGCGGTGGAGGCGGGGGCGGGACCGACGGCCGTGTCGCCAACCCCCATGTCGGGGCCAAGGCGTATGTGAACCCCGCGTGGTCGGCCCTGGCCGCCGCCGAGCCGGGCGGCAGCCGGATCGCCAACCAGTCCACCGCCATCTGGCTGGACCGGATCGCCGCGATCAACGGCGTGAACGGCGGCATGGGCCTGCGCGCCCACCTGGACGAGGCACTGAAGCAGAAGGGTTCCGGCGACCTGGTCGTGCAGTTCGTCATCTACGACCTGCCCGGCCGCGACTGCTCCGCCCTCGCCTCCAACGGCGAACTCGGCCCGAACGACCTCGCCAAGTACAAGTCCCAGTACATCGACCCGATCGCCTCGATCTTCTCCGACCCGAAGTACGCGGGCCTGCGGATCGCCACCGTCATCGAGCCCGACTCACTGCCCAACCTGGTCACCAACGGCGGTGGCACCGACACCACCACCGACGTCTGCGTGACCATGAAGAGCAACGGCAACTACGAGAAGGGCGTCTCCTACGCCCTGGACAAGCTCGGCGCCGTCCCGAACGTCTACAACTACATCGACGCCGGCCACCACGGCTGGCTCGGCTGGGACACCAACCTCGGCGCGTCCGTGCAGGAGTTCGCCAAGGTCGCCACGTCCAACGGCGCGAGCGTGAACGACGTGGCCGGGTTCATCGTCAACACCGCCAACTACGGCGCCGCCAAGGAGCCGACCTTCAAGGTCACCGACAGCGTCAACGGTCAGACCGTCCGGCAGTCGAAGTGGGTGGACTGGAACCAGTACGTGGACGAGCAGTCGTTCGCGCTCGGACTGCGGGACAAGTTGGTCGCGGCCGGGTTCGACTCCGGCCTCGGCATGTTGATCGACACCTCCCGCAACGGCTGGGGCGGCTCCGCGCGACCCACCGGCCCCGGCCCGATGACCTCCGTCGACGACTACGTCAACGGCAGCCGCGTCGACCGGCGCATCCACACCGGCAACTGGTGCAACCGGAGCGGCGCCGGGCTCGGTGAGCGGCCCACCGCGGCCCCAGCCGCCGGCATCGACGCCTACGTGTGGGTCAAGCCTCCGGGCGAGTCCGACGGCTCCAGCTCCGCCGTCCCCAACGACGAGGGCAAGGGCTTCGACCGCATGTGCGACCCCACCTACGGCGGCAACCCCCGCAACGGCAACAGCCCCACCGGCGCCCTGCCGAACGCGCCGCTGGCCGGACACTGGTTCTCCGCCCAGTTCCAGCAGCTCATGCAGAACGCCTACCCGCCGCTGCCGTAACCGTCGCCGAGACCGTGGTCAGATCGCAGCGATCCGAGCGTCACGGCCCGGACGGTCCGTCACTTCACCGAACTTGAGGGCTTCGGTGTGAAGACGGTCTCTCATTTCGATCCTCACGCGGGGCGGGGACCGGGCCACCAGCCCGTCCCGCTCCGCCACGGCCTCGCCATCCGAACAGCCCGGCTGTTTGACCGTCCTGACCTGCGGCTTTCATCAAGAGATCCCCGCGAATGTTTCGGCATCGCTCGCGAATCATGCGAGAAGTATTGACGCTGCCCACTGGATCCCTATCATCCAGGCTGCTCGACACTTCGATCCTTGTTCGACATAACGAACCGTCAGAGCCGCTCCACTCGCACCGCAGAGCACCCCCGAGCCGCACCACCGCTACGGCCGAGCCGCAAGGAGCACGCCTCACGATGCATATGTCATGGCCCCATCAGCGCCACTCCCGCCGTCGCGCGTCGGCGGCCGCCAACCGCACCACATCGTCAGTCCGGACAGCCTCTGACGGGGCCGACCGGAACCGCTTGCTCAAGGATTACGAGGACTCCATGCGCAGACGACGTTTCAGCCCCAGGCATCTGTCTGCGGTGCTCACCGCTGCGGTCGCGGTCCTGGTCGTGGTGGCGGCGATGCTCGTCGCGGGCCCGGCTCAGGCGGCCACCAGCGGCGCCGTGCGCGGGGTCGCTTCCGGCCGGTGCCTCGATGTGCCGAACGCCAGCCAGACCGACGGCACCTACCTGCAGATCTGGGACTGCTCGGGCGGGACCAACCAGCAGTGGACGCTGACGGACAGCAACCAGCTCACCGTGTACGGCAACAAGTGCCTGGACGTTCCGGGCCACGCCACCACGGCCGGTACCCGGGTGCAGATCTGGACCTGTACCGGCGGTGCGAACCAGCAGTGGCGCGTGAACTCCGACGGCACGATCGTCGGCGTGGAGTCCGGGCTGTGCCTGGATGTCACGGGCGCCAATACAGCCAACGGCACGGCGGTGGAGATCTGGACCTGCAACGGCGGCAGCAACCAGAAGTGGACCGGCCTGTCCGGGACGCCGGGCGGCTCGTGTGCTCTTCCATCGACGTACCGGTGGTCCTCGACGGGTGCGCTGGCGCAGCCGGCGAACGGGTGGGTCTCGCTGAAGGATTTCACCAACGTGGTGTACAACGGCAAGCACCTGGTCTACGCCTCGAACGTGTCGGGATCGTCGTACGGCTCGATGGCGTTCACCCCATTCACCAACTGGTCGGACATGGCGTCGGCCGGCCAGAACGGGATGAGCCAGGGCACGGTGGCGCCCACGCTGTTCTACTTCGCACCCAAGAACATCTGGGTACTGGCCTACCAATGGGGCGCATCGCCCTTCAGCTACCGCACGTCGAGCGACCCCACCGATCCCAACGGCTGGTCCGCGCCGCAGACACTGTTCACCGGCAGCATCCCGGGCGCCGCCCCGATCGACCAGACCCTGATCGCCGACGGCCAGAACATGTACCTGTTCTTCGCCGGTGACAACGGCAGCATCTACCGGGCGAGCATGCCGATCGGGAACTTCCCGGGCAACTTCGGCTCGTCGTACACGACGATCATGAGCGACACGGTGAAAAACCTGTTCGAGGCGCCGCAGGTCTACAAGGTCAAGGACCAGAGCCAGTACCTCATGATCGTCGAGGCTCGAGGTGCGAATGAGCAGCGCTACTTCCGCTCGTTCACCGCCACCAGCCTGAACGGTTCCTGGACCCCGCAGGCCGCCAGCGAAAGCAACCCCTTCGCGGGCAAGGCCAACAGCGGCGCCACCTGGACCAACGACATCAGCCACGGCGACCTGGTCCGCAACAACCCCGACCAGACCATGACCATCGACCCCTGCAATCTGCAGTTCCTCTACCAGGGCCTGGCCCCCGGCTCAAGCGGCCCCTACGACCAACTGCCCTGGCGGCCGGGTGTCCTGACCCTGCAACGCTGACCTGCCGATCCACGATGATACCGCTCTGGTGCACTTTACCGGCGCGTAGACGAGCGGTTCACAGCGTCGGCAACTCCCCCTGCCGACCGACACTCACCCCCTCAAGGAACCCCAGCCGCACGCCGGTTGGGGTTCCTGGGTAGGGACCCCGCCCTGCCGGTCGGATCCGGGGGCGCCGAGCAGACGTCGCAGCGCCGGGTGGGGGGGTGGCGGGTGGCGGGTGGCGGGTCGAGGTTTTCCGCCATGGTGGCGCGGCCGCGGGCCGGATGGATCAACAGCGGGGAAGTGCCGGGCTCGATCAGCGTATTGGCGGCACGGGAGAAGAGAGTCGGGGCAAGCACCAGGCCCCGCCCGGCCACCTCCACGTTCGTGCCGGATCGCACCGGCCCGCCGTAGTCCCCCTCGATGTTGGCGTCTCGATCGACGAACACCGGTGACTTGCCGCTGAGTTCGAGGACGACGGGGGTGAGGCTCTTCGCAGCGGCGGTCATCACGATGCGGCCGACCGTGCCGTTGCCAGCGCGCCCGCGACGGGCACGATTGATCTGGTAGTTCCACGCCGAGATGACCAGGGCGACACCCAGGGGGTCGAACTCGGTGCGGGCGGTGGTGACGGGTACCTGGCCACGAGTGACTGGCAGGCCCGTTGCAGCCGCGTGAAGGGCGGCACCAGACGGTTCCGGGCATGGGTCAGGAGAGGGCAGTGGCGCCCGAGCAACCGTAGCCGCTCTGCCCAGTTGCCTGGTGTCGTCGCCGGTCGTCGGCCGGGGCGCCGTCGAGAACCCGGGGACGCGTCGGCATTGCTACTCGTCGATTCCCGGCTGAGCCGACCACATCGGCCTCACTTCGTCGGAGTGCCGATCTCCCTTTTGAGGATCTTGCCGCTGGGGCCAGTCGGCAGCGTGTCCACGAGCCACACCTCGCGCGGGTACTTGTACGCCGCCACCCGCTCCTTGACGAACTGCCGGAGCTCGTCGGGCGTGGCCTGCGCCTTCGGGCGCAATACCACCGCGGCCGCGATCTCCTCGCCCAGGTGTGCGTCGGCCACGCCCACCACCGCGGCCAGTGCGACGGCCGGGTGCTCGTGGAGCACCTCCTCGATCTCGCGCGGGTAGACGTTGTAGCCACCGCGGATGATCATGTCCTTCTTGCGGTCGACGATGTACAGGTAGCCGTCCTCGTCCTGGCGCGCGAGGTCGCCGCTGCGCAGCCAGCCGTCCGGGATGGTGGCCACCGTCTCTTCCGGGCGATTCCAGTACCCCTTCATCACGTTCGGCCCGCGCACGGCCAGTTCGCCGATCTCGCCTGGAGCCACGTCCTGACCCATGTCGTCGAGGAGCCGCACCTCCACGTCCTTGATCGGGGTGCCGATGGACCCGGCCTTGCGCGGCCGGTCGGGGTGGTTGAAGGTGACCACCGGACTGGTCTCGGACATGCCGAAGCCCTCCAGCACCGTGCAGCCGAAGCGACGCTCGAAGCCGTGCAGGATCTCCACCGGCAGCGAGGCTCCGCCGGAGACGCACATCCGCAGCGTGGACACGTCGGCCTCCGAGGGGTGCTGGAGCACTGCCGCGTACATGGTCGGTACGCCCTCGAAGATCGTCGCCCGGTCGCGGGCGATGGCGTCGAGGACGGTCTGCGGGTCGAAGCGCGGGATCAGGGTGAGCGAGGCGCCGGCGCGGACGGTCACGCTCATCGTGCAGATCTGGCCGAAGATGTGGAACAGCGGCAGGCAGCCCACTACCACGTCGTCCGCCGTCATCCGCTGTACATGGACCGCGTTGACCTCCGTGTTGTGCCGCAGTCCGGTGTGGGTGAGGGTGGCGCCCTTGGGGCGGCCGGTGGTGCCGGAGGTGTACAGCAGCACGGCCACGTCCTCGCCGTCCGGCTCGCTCACCTCCGGCAGAGGCTCGTGACCGGCCAGTAGGCCCGCGAAGGCGGCGGGCTCGACGGCCGTGTGCCGCACTCCGGCGGCGGCCGCGCCCTGCGCGCCCTCGCCCGGCGCCTGGTGCCACTCGAAGAGGGTCTTGGCGCCCGAGTCGCGCAGGTGGTACTCGGTCTCCCGGGTCTTCAGCAGCGGGTTCATCGGTACGACGACCGCTCCGGCGCGCAGCACGCCGTAGTACAGGACGACGAACTCGGGAACGTTGGGCAGCATCAGAGCGACCCGGTCCCCCGGTCGTACACCCTCGGCTCGCAGCAGCGCGGCGGCACGGGCGGTGCGCTCGTCGAGCTCCGCGTAGCTGACGACCTGGCCCCCCAGTCGCAGCGCGGGGCGTTGCGGCTGCCGCCGTGCCGTCTCCACCAGGAACTGAGCCAGATTGGCCATGACCGCCTCCACGAATGTCGCCGTCGAAATCCGCTGTTCACACTGACGACATCGTGCAGACGTCGATGGCGACGGCCTATATGCGCCACGACAGCGTCTGGCTTCCCGGATTGTTCCCGGGGACAAAACGGGGGCGTTACGCTGCGGGAATGAACCTCTCAGGGGTGGTCTCGGCGCTTCGGGCGAGGCTGCCGGAACTGGGTGAGCGGATGGCGCAGCGCATCCGCTCGGACGTCGATGCCTACAAGGACGAGTCGCTGATCCCCTTCGACTCGCTGCGCCGTTCGTGCACCGCCAACGCGGACCTGCTGCTGGTCCAGCTCGGCCGCGCGGGCGCGCAGGACCCGAGCCCGGCCCGGGAGACCGGCCGCCTCCGCGCCGAGCAGGGCGTGCCGCTGGCGGACACCCTGCACGCGTACCGGATCGGCTTCGAGCTCCTGTGGACGGACATCCTCGCCGAGGCACGTAATCGTCCCGAGGTCACCGACGCCCAACTGGTGTCCCAGTCCGCGGAGATCTGGGCCCTGTTCGGCCGCTACGCGGAGGCGGTTGCGGCGGCCTACCGGGAGACGGCCGCCGAGCTGACCTCGCGGCGTCAGGCGCGCCGCTCGGCGCTGGTGGAGGCGCTGTTCACCGGCGTCATCGCCGACCGCACGCTGTGGGAGGCCGCCCGCGAGCTGGGGCTGCCCGACCGCGGACCCTATGTGGTCGCCGCGGCGGCGGCCGACGCTCCTGGCGAGGAGCCGCTGGCGGGGACGGAGGCAGCGCTGCGTCAGGCCCAGGTCCCCTTCGCCTGGCGGCTGTTGCCCGACCAACAGATCGGTCTGGCCGCCCTGCCCACGGCGACGGCAGAGAGCACCTGTCTGAGCATCCTGCGCCGCGCGGGCGCCCGCGTCGGTGTCAGCCCGTGCTTTCGCTCGCTGCGGGACACCCCCCAGGCTCTGCGCTTCGCCCGTCTGGCTCTGGCCGGCCTGAAGGGCACCGGCCCCGGCGTCGCGCGGTTCGACGACAACCCGCTGGCCATGGTCGTCGCCGCCGCCCCGGCCGAGGCGGCGCACCTCGTGGAGGTCGTCCTCCAGCCCCTCCTGGACCTCCCGGCCGCGGAACGTGCCCGCCTCCTGGAGACCCTCGAGCACTGGTACGCCGCCGCGGGCTCCGCCACGGACGCGGCGCGGAGCCTCTTCGTCCACCCCAACACCGTCCGCTACCGGCTGCGTCGTGTCGAGGAACTGACGGACCGCTCCCTGTCCGATCCACGCGCGGCGGCGGACATCCGCGCGGCGCTCCTGACGGTCCGCCGTGCGGGCCCTTCATCCAGTGACGTCATTCAGTAACTCGACTGCGCACTTCTGCCGGCGTCCGAGGTGTCACAGTGCCCGCTTCGTGCTCACGCGCGGGTCCACTTCTGGCCGGCCTGGCCGTTGCACGTCCACAGGACCAGCGGGGTTCCGTTCGCTGTGCCGGCCCCGTTGGCGTCGAGGCACAACCCGGCGTGGACGTTGCGGATCGACCCGTCGGAGCCGACGGTCCACTTCTGGTTGTCCTGGCCGTTGCAGGACCAGGTGATGACCCGGGTGCCGTTGGCGGTGCCCTGGTCGGAGGCGTCCAGGCACTTGTCTCCGAAGACACGGATCTCGCCGCCGGCCCATGTGGTCCACAGCTGATTGGCGGCCGTGTGGCAGTCCCAGAGCAGTACCGTCGCCCCGGCCGCGGTGGAGGCGTTGTCCACGTCCACGCAGCGGCCGGACCCGGTGCCGCGCAGCCGCGAGGTGGTGGCGGTGAGCGGACTGCCCCCGCTCACCCGGAACACGGCCACGCCGTGCGCGGGGACGCTCGCCGAGATCTGCCCGGACGTGCTGGACGTGCCGCCGGTCCACAGGTCGGTGAGGGTGAACGGCCCACCGGACAGGCCGACTTGCGCGGCCGTGGTAGTGACCGTCGCCGTATCGCCTCCCCGGTTGAACAGGCCGACCGCGACCGAGCCGTCGGACAGGGGCTTGGCGAACACCTCGGTGCTGCCGTCGTCGCGCACCCTGCGCCCGCCCGCGCCCAGCGAGTCCTGGTTCACCGCCAGCAGACGCGGGTTGCGCAGGATCGCGCTCACGTCCGGGGACATGGTGCGGATGTCGTTGCCCGCCATGAGCGGTGCGCTCAGCAGCGCCCACAGCGCGAAGTGGGAGCGGGACTCGGTCAGTGACAGACCGGGACGGCCGACCACCAGCATGTCGGGGTCGTTCCAGTGTCCCGGGCCCGACTGCGCTGCCAGCGGCGCGGTGACGTCCAGGACGTTGCCCACGCCCATCGGGTAGCTGTTGGTGTTGCCGTTCTGCCAGATGTCGAGCAGGTCCTCGGTCGTCCGCCAGAGGTCGGCGACCTCGCCCCAGTTGTAGGTGGAACCTGTGATGGCGTGGAAGCTGTTGGGGTTGATGCTGTAGACGATCGGCCGCCCGGTGGCACGCAGAGCGTCGCGCATGAGCGTGAACCGCGCGACCTGCTCGTCACGAGTGCCGCTGGAGGAACACCAGTCGTACTTGAGGTAGTCGACGCCCCACGAGGCGAACGTGGCAGCGTCCTGGGTCTCGTGCCCCCTGCTGCCCGTCGACCCGGGATAGCCGCCGCTGGTCTGTGCGCAGGTGCGTTCGCCCGGCACCTGGTAGATGCCGAACTTCAGGCCCTTGCTGTGGATGTAATCCCCGAGCGCCTTCATCCCGGCGGGGAACTTGGTCGGATTGGCCCGCAGGTTGCCGGCCGCGTCGCGCTGCGGGTCGAACCAGCAGTCGTCCACCACCACATACCGGTACCCGGCGTCCCGCATTCCGGAGGACACCATCGCGTCGGCGGCTTGGCGAACCTGAGCCTCGGTGACCCCGCACCCGAAACTGTTCCAGCTGTTCCAGCCCAACGGTGGGGTGAGCGCCGGACTGCCGGGCGCGGCCGAGGCGGTGGAGTGAGCGGAGGCCGTCACGGACGCGGTGACCGTCAGCACGATGGTCGCGAGGAGGCGGAACAGTCGTCCGCCTGATCGTCTGGGCACCAAGGGCTCCTTCGCGGAAGGGTGCCACAGGCGGGTGACACGTAGATCGATGTCACGTCCATGACACTGGATAGAAGCGAGATGGGTTGTTCGCAATTTCGTGAGCCGTTCGGAAACTAGGACCTCAGGGATACTAGGGAGGTCACTGAACATGTCAACACCCATCACCACACTGGCTTGAAGATCCGGCCATGCGGTGGTCATGGAAGGTGATGCATCCACATCATCCGGGCGACCGACCTACGGCGACATGGGATCAAACATCTTCGAATGTTTCGAAGCTGACGGCGATTCATGCGCGAGGTATTGACGGGATTCACCGGCCTCCTATCATCCAGAATGCTCGACAAGTCGATCCAGGTTCGACATCTCGTATACGGAGCAGCCGCTCCGCGCGATCCAGCAGGGCACCTCCGGACAACTCCAACCGTCAACGGCTGGGCCACAGAAGGAGAACGCCACACGTGCAGATGTCATGGACTCATCAAGCAATGTCCCGTCGCCGCGCGCTGACCGCAGCCACCGGCCTCGCCGTCGGCGCCGCGCTTCTTCCGACAGCGGCCCCCGGCACCGCCTCCGCCCAAGGGTCGGCCCTCGCGACCGCGGCGGCCTTCACGAACCCGGTGATCTGGCAGGACTTCGCGGACATCGACGTCATCCGCGTCGGCAGCACCTTCTACGCCTCGGCCTCGACGATGCACTACTCGCCGGGCGCACCCGTCCTGCGCTCGTACGACCTGGTGAACTGGGAGATCGCCGGTCACTCGGTACCCGTCCTCGACTTCGACGCCAAGTACGACCTCAATGGCGCCCGCGGCTACGTCCGGGGCATCTGGGCGTCGTCGCTGGCCTACCGCCCGAGCAACAGGACCTTCTACTGGCTCGGTCAGATCGACTTCGCCCGGACGTTCGTCTACACCGCCACCGCCGCCGAGGGACCGTGGAGCAGGCTCACGACGATCGGTACGCCGTACTACGACGCGGGGCTGCTCGTCGACACCGACGACACCCTGTACGTGGCGTACGGCAACACCACCATCAGCGTGGCCCAGCTCTCGCCCGACGGCCGCAACCAGGTGCGCACGCAGCAGGTGTTCACCACACCGTCGAGTGTCGGCACCCTCGAAGGCTCCCGCTTCTACAAGATCAACGGGCAGTACTACATCTTCCTGACCCGCCCCGCCAACGGCCAGTACATCCTCAAGTCATCGGGCGGCCCCTTCGGCCCGTACACGATGCGGCAGGTCCTCCTCGATCTGCGCGGGCCGATCCCCGGCGGTGGCGTCCCGCACCAGGGCGGGCTGGTGCAGACGCAGAGCGGCGCCTGGTACTACATGGCCTTCGTCGACGCCTACCCTGGCGGCCGGATGCCCGCCCTCGCACCGGTCACCTGGACCCCGGACGGCTGGCCCGTCGTGCAACTCGTCAACGGCGCATGGGGCACCTCGTATCCCAGCCCGGTCGTGCCCACTCCACCCCGTCAGGTCACCCCCATGACCGGCGTCGACACCTTCGACGGCACAGCCCTCAAGCCGAGATGGGAGTGGAACCACAACCCGGACAACACCAAGTGGTCGGTGAACAACGGCCTGACCCTCCGGACCGCGACCGTCACCAACGACCTCTACTGGGCCCGCAACACCCTCACCCACCGCATCCAGGGGCCCACTTCCACCGCCACGGTCGAGCTCGACCACTCCGCCATGCGCGACGGCGACCGCGCCGGACTCGCGCTGCTGCGTGATTCCTCCGCCTGGATCGGCCTCAAGCGCGACGGCGGTACGACGCGGGTGGTGATGGTCAACGGGCTGACCATGGACGGCAACTGGAACACGACCGGCGCCGGCACCGAGGCCGCGAGCGCGCCGCTCTCCGGCAGCCGCATCTGGCTGCGCGCGAGCGCGGACATCCGCCCCGGCTCCGGACGCCCCGGCACCTTCTCCTACAGCACCGACGGCACCACTTTCACCCGCCTCGGGCCCGTCTTCTCCCTGGGCAACGACTGGCGGTTCTTCATGGGCTACCGCTTCGCCCTCTTCAACCACGCCACGCAGGCGTTCGGCGGCTCGGTGCGCATCGCACGGTTCGAGCTGACCACGCCCTGAAGAGGTCCACCGATCGCACCACGCAACCCCCCACCCACCCCACGAGGAGATCCATGAACCCGCTGAAACGGCTCGGCTGTCGCCGAGCCTCGGTCCTGGGCCTGCTGGCCGCGACCGTCCTGGTGACACCCGGGACCGCGTCGGGCGCGCCGGACGCGCCCGGCGCTCCCGACACCGTTCGGGCCTCCACCCTGGGCGCCCAGGCGGCCCAGTCCGGACGGTACTTCGGGACCGCCGTGGCCGCGGGCCGGCTCGGCGACCGTACGTACACCGGCATCCTGGACCGCGAGTTCAACATGGTCACACCCGAGAACGAGATGAAGTGGGACACGACCGAGCCGTCCCGCGGCTCGTTCAACTTCGGCCCCGGCGACCAGATCGTCAACCGCGCGACGTCCCACGGTCAGCGCATGCGTGGGCACACCCTGGTGTGGCACTCCCAACTGCCCGGCTGGGTCAGCTCGATCAGGGACGCGAACACGTTGCGATCCGTGATGAACAACCACATCACCACCGTGGCGAACCACTACAAGGGCAAGATCTACGCCTGGGACGTGGTCAACGAGGCCTTCGCCGACGGCGGCAGCGGCCAGCACCGCTCCTCGGTGTTCCAGAACCTGCTGGGCGACGGCTTCATCGAACAGGCCTTCCGCACGGCAAGGTCGGCCGACCCGGCGGCCAAGCTCTGCTACAACGACTACAGCATCGACGACTGGAACGCCGCCAAGACCCAGGGCGTCTACCGCATGGTGCGCGACTTCAAGGCGCGCGGTGTGCCCATCGACTGCGTCGGCCTCCAGGCCCACTTCGGCGCTGGTGGTCCCCCCGGCAGCTTCCAGACGACGCTCTCGAGTTTCGCCGCCCTCGGCGTGGACGTCCAGATCACCGAACTGGACATCGCGCAGGCGTCGCCGACCACGTACGCGAACACGGTCAGGGCGTGCATGAACGTCCCGCGCTGCACCGGCATCACGGTCTGGGGCATCCGCGACAGCGACTCCTGGCGCAGCGGCGAGAACCCGCTGTTGTTCGACCGCAACGGCAACAAGAAGCCGGCGTACAACGCGGCGCTGACCGCGCTGGGCGGCACCCCCACCGCCGCGAGCCGATCAACCACCGTACAGACCATGGCAGTTCGCTCGGCCCAGTCTGCCGCCGCCCTGCCCAGCAGGTACTCGTGGAGCTCCAGCGGCCCGCTGATCGCGCCGAAGCCGGACTCGGCCCACAACATCGCCGGCATCAAGGACCCGACGGTCGTCTACTACAACGGCAAGTACCACGTGTTCGCCAGTACCGCGAGCTCCTCCGGCTACAACCTGGTGTACCTGAACTTCAGCGACTGGTCCCAGGCGGGTTCGGCCACACACCACTACCTGGACCGCACCGCCATCGGATCCGGTTACCGGGCCGCGCCGCAGGTCTTCTACAACGCGCCGCAACGCCTGTGGTACCTCGTCTACCAGACCGGTAACGCCTCGTACTCGACCAACCCCGACATCAGCAACCCCAACGGGTGGAGCGCACCGCGCAACTTCTACTCGTCGATGCCCGACATCATCCGGCGGAACATCGGAAACGGCTACTGGGTCGACATGTGGGTGATCTGCGACAGCGCCAACTGCTACCTGTTCTCCTCCGACGACAACGGGCACCTGTACCGCTCGCAGACGACCGTCGGCCAGTTCCCGAGCGGGTTCACGAACACGGTCATCGCACTGCAGGACTCCAAGAACGCGTTGTTCGAAGCGAGCAACGTGTACAAGGTGCAGGGCAGCAACCAGTACCTGCTCCTCGTCGAGGCCATCGGGTCCGACGGGCGGCGCTATTTCCGTTCCTGGACCTCTGCCGGCCTCGCAGGCTCCTGGACGCAGCTCGCCGCATCCGAGAGCAATCCCTTCTCGCGGGCGAACAACGTCAGCTTCCCCGCGGGCTCCTGGACCCGGGACATCAGCCACGGCGAGATGATCCGCGCAGGCTACGACCAGACACTCACCATCCCCTCCTGCCGGCTCCAGTACCTCTATCAGGGCGTGAATCCCAACGCGGGTGGCGACTACAACCTCCTCCCGTGGCGGCTCGGCCTCCTGACCCAGACCAACTCGACCTGCTGACGGACCGATCCGTGGGGGAGCGCTTCCGGTGGGAGCGCTCCCCCGCGCTCGCCGCCGACCATCGGACGCATCCCTGTCAGAAAGCCGAGGTACCGTCATGCGCCGCAGACTGCTCGCCCTGGTAGCAGCGCTCTCCTCGCTGCCGCTGGCGCTCGCCACCGCAACGTCCGCCCACGCGGCGGACCCGACGACCATGACCAACGGGTTCTACGTGGACCCCGACTCCAGCGCGAAGCGGTGGGTCGCCGCCAACCATGGTGACGGCCGGGCGCCCGCGATCAACGCCTCCATCGCCAACACCCCGACGGCCCGCTGGTTCGGCTCCTGGAGCGGCACCATCGGCACCGCCACCGGCGCGTACGTGGGCGCCGCCGACTACTGGGACAAGCTGCCCGTCCTCGTCGCCTACAACATCTACAACCGCGACTACTGCGGCGGGCACTCCGCGGGCGGAGCCTCTTCGCCGTCCGCCTACGCGAACTGGATCGCCCAGTTCGCGGGCGGGATCGCGGGCCGCCCGGCCGTCGTCGTCCTCGAACCGGACTCCCTCGGGGACTACGGCTGCATGACCCAGGCCCAGATCGACGAACGCGAGGGCATGCTCAGCGGCGCGCTCGCCGAGTTCAACCGCCAGGCTCCCAACACCTGGGTCTATCTCGACGCCGGCAACCCTGCCTGGACGAGCGCGCCGACCATGGCCCGGCGCCTCCACGAAGCAGGCCTCCGACAGGCCCACGGCTTCTCGCTCAACGTCTCCAACTATCTGACCACGGCCGAGAACACCGCGTACGGCAACGCCATCAACAGTGAACTCAGGGCCCGGTACGGCTACACCAAGCCGTTCGTGGTGGACACCAGTCGCAACGGCAACGGCTCCAACGGCCAGTGGTGCAACCCCTCGGGCCGCCGGATCGGCACCCCCACCCGGCTGGGCGGTGGCGCCGAGATGCTCCTGTGGATCAAGGTCCCTGGTGAGTCCGACGGCAACTGCGGCGTCGGCACCGGCTCCTCGGCCGGACAGTTCCTCCCCGAGGTCGCCTACAAGATGATCTACGGCTACTGAACCGAGCCACCGCCGGGTCAGGTCGGAGCACTTCCACGTCTATCCGAACAGGCGTCGTTGGATCTCCCGCCGGTAGTCCTCGAGGGTCCGGTCGAGGTGTGCCGCCGTGGCCTCGGCCGCCTCTTCGGGCCGGCCGTCGCGAATGGCCCGGTAGATCGCCTCGTGCTCCACGACCGCGGCCTCGGTTCCTTCACCGAGCGTGTCGTGGATCCCTATCGCGCTGGACTGCCGCTGCAGTCGGCGCGCGTCACGCACGGCGCTGACGAGGAAGTTGTTGTGCGAGGCGCCGGCAACGCTCATATGGAAGTCCTCGTCCGCCTCGTTGAACACTTCGACCTGACCATTGACGAACCCGTGCCGACACTGCTGCATGGCCACCTCGATGGTCCGCAGCTCCGCGGGCGTGGCACGGGTGGCGGCCAGACTGCTCGCGGCCGTCTCCTGAACCCTGCGGAACTCGAACAGCATGAGCACGTGATCGAGGTCGACGGGGCGGAAGAAGCCGCCCCAGCGGCTGGTGATGAGCATGCCCTCGTCGTCCGCGACGAACAGTCCGCGCCCCTTGTGCGCCCGGACCCGGCCGAGGGCCGAGAGGATCTTCACGGCCTCCCGCACCACCGCCCTGCTGGTGTTCAGCCTCTGCGCCAGATCGTTCTCCGTGGGCAGCCGATCACCTGCCACCAGACGGGCCTCGGCGATGAACTCGAGAATCCGCTCCGCCACGACCTCGTAGCCGGGCCGGTAGTCACGCCGCTCGTCCGCGTCGTTCACCGATGCCACCGCAACGGGAGGCGCCTGCGTCGGCAGGGCCGGCTGGGCCGCGGGCGTGTCGTTCATCTGTCCTGCCTCCTGGCTGACTCAACTGGAGCGGCTGATCGCTGTGGAGCCGTGCTCATCTTATCTCAAGCATCAATGAGTCGTACTCATCAAGCAAGTAGATCCACATCATGGAGCAGAATCCTAACGGCGCAAATCATCACAGACTGAACATTCCTTGTTCCGCGACACCCCATCACACGCAATTCGCCAGGAAGAAGCGTGCACAAACCCTTGACGTATCCCTCGTTAGGGCGGCTAATTTCTTCCGCGACGGCTAGCGGAACGGCCGTCGTGGTCCCAGGCGCCCGACCGGTTCGGCCCGGCGTCGACCCATCCACGCGCCACCTGCCCATCTGCTCGGGGCGCCTGTGAAACCAGTGGAGTCGCACATGACCGTCAACAAGCCTTCGTCCGGCCGGGAGAGTGCGTCCAGCAAGCGGCGCGCGGCGTTGCTGGCCGGCTGCGCGGCAACCGCAGCGCTGGCCCTGACCGCCTGTGGAGGCGGCGGCGCCACGAGTACGACGACCAAGGACGGCTTCGCCCAGGTGTCGCAGAAGGACGGTGCGTTGACCGTCTGGGTGGACGCGACCCGTGTGGAGGCCGCGAAGTTGTACCAGAAGCGGCACCCGGACGCGAAGCTGGACATCGTCACCTACGACGGCGACGCCAACGGCTCGAACTACCTCCAGACCAAGGTCCAGCTGTTCAACCGCACCGGCAAGGGCTGGCCGGACGTCGTGTTCAGCTCCCAGAACAACGAGGCGGCCTGGGCGGTCGACGCGGGCTTCGCCGCTCCGCTCAACAAGGGCCTGATCCTCTCGGCCTCCCTGGGCAAGTTCGCGAGCGGGGCCAACGACGTCTGCACCGTGAACGGCACCCTCTACTGTCTGCGCAACGACCTCTCCCAGGCGGTGCTCTGGTACAACGCGCCGCTGCTGAAGAAGTTCGGCTACTCGGTACCGACGACGTGGGAGGAGTACCAGAAGCTCGGCGAGAAGGTGGCCAAGGAGCACCCGGGCTATCTCGTGGGTGACGCCGGCGACTCCTTCACCCCCGAGATCTACCTGTGGGCGAGCAAGTGCGGCGCCAACCACATCACCGGCCCGAAGGCTGTGTCGGTGAACACCACCAGCGAGGCCTGCACCAAGATGGCCAAACTCATGGACGTGCTGATCAAGAACAAGTCCATGTCCATCAGCGGGGTCTTCAGCACCGACTTCGGCAAGAACAAGGCCGACAAGGTCCTGCTCATGCCGGGTCCGGCCTGGTACGGCGGCGCGCTGTTCGAGGGCACCTTCAAGACGCCGGCCAAGCAGATCGCGGTCGCACCCATCCCTCAGTGGCAGGGGGAGACCTCCCCGTCCACCGGCAACGTCGGCGGCGGTACCTGGCTGCTGTCCAAGCACTCCGCGCACATCAAGGCAGCCACTGACTTCCTGAAGTGGGTCACCACCGACAACGCCTACCAGGGGGAGAAGGCGCCGGGCTTCCCCGCGTACACGCCGACGGCCGAGACGTGGCTGAAGGGACAGGGCGCCTCCGGATACTTCGCCAGCGACCTCAGCGCCCTCAAGGATGCCTCCTCCCAGGTCTGGAACGGCTGGGGCTCGGGCCAGTTCAGCCAGGAGGCGATCTGGGCCGCCACCGTCAAGCCCGGCCTGACCCAGGGCAAGAGCGTCGTCTCGCTGCTGCCGGCCTGGCAGGACTCCATCGTCAAGTACGCCAAGTCCAACGGATACAAGGTCTCCCAGTGACCCTCACCCACTCTCCGGCCGGCTCTGCCAACCGGCGCCGTCGCGGCGCCGCCCGGCAGAGCCGGGCCGGTATGGCCTTCGTCGCCGCCTACGTGGTCCTCCTGGTCGCCTTCGGCGTCCTTCCGACCGCTTACGCGATCTACTTCGCCTTCACCGACGCCGGGGGCAAAGTCACCGGCTTCTCCAACTTCGTGACCACGGCGCGGGACTTCCGCTTCATGGACGCCGTGAGCCATGTCGCCGTCTACCTCGCTTTCTGGCTTCTGTCCCTGGTGGTATTCGTGGTGGCCCTGGCGCTGCTGCTGCACCGCCTGGCCTCGGGTTCCGCCAGCAAGGCCCTGCGTTTCTTCTACTACATCCCGGGGGCGCTCGCCGGCGCCGCCAGTGTGCTGGTGTGGCTGTTCATGCTCGACCCGACGGTGAGCCCGGTCAGTTCGCTGCTGGGCACGCTGGGGTTCCACACCTTCGGCGAGGTGATCGCGCCCGGCAACCTGCCCCTGCTGTTCACGATCATCGCGTTCTGGACCGGCGCGGGAGGCTGGATCGTCGTCATGTACGGCGCGCTCAACAACATCCCCACGGATGTGATGGAAGCCGCGCGCATCGATGGCGCCGGCGCCTGGCAGACCGCCTGGCACGTGCAGATCCCGATGCTCCGCAAGTGGATCGTGTACATGGTGATCCTGGCCTTCGCAGGCGGCGCCCAGTTGTTCGTGGAGCCGCAGTTGCTGTCCCTCGCCAGTGTGGGCGTGGCCGGACGCGACTACTCGCTCAACCAGTTGACCTACGACTTCGCCTTCCAGATGAACAACATCAACGGCGCCGCCGCGGTCTCGGTGGAGCTCCTGGTCGTCAGTGTGTCGGCCGCCGCCGTCTTCGTCGCACGGTCGGGGTTCTTCGATGCCGACTAGTACCCCTGTCAGTCGAGTCGCCGCCGCGGCGAGCTCGGAACGGGAAGCACCCCTCATGAGTCGATCTCACCACCAGCCGTCGCACCGCCGGCCCGTACGGCGCCTGGCCTCCCGGCTGCTGACCGGATCCGTACTGGCCGGGTTCCTCGCCTTCTTCGTGCTGCCGGTGCTGTGGCTCGTCCTCGCGGCGACCAAGACCGACCAGCAACTGGTCCACGACAATCCCTTGTCCTTCGGCTCCTTCCATGCGCTGAAGGCCAACTGGGACGCGCTCACGGCGTTCCAGGACAACGCCGTCATGCAGTGGCTCGGCAACTCCGCCCTCTACGCGGTGATCTCGCTGGTCATCACTCTCGGCGTCGCCATTCCCGCGGGATACGCCCTGGCCATGACGGAGTTCCGGGGCCGGCACACCCTGCTGATCGCGACGCTGGTCGTGATGCTCATGCCGAACGCCACCCTGGTGGTGCCGTTGTTCCTGGAGATCAACGCCGTGCACCTGATCGGCACGATGTGGTCGATCATCCTGCCGTACTCCTTCTACCCGTTCGGTGTGTACCTGACGTACATCTACTTCACCACCGCCGTACCGAAGGACCTGCTGGCGGCGGCACGGATGGACGGCTGCTCGGAGGTCCGCGTCTTCTGGCACATCGCGCTGCCGCTGGCGACCCCGGTCATCGCGCTCGTGGGCTTCTTCAGCTTCGTCGCCAACTGGACCAACTACTTCCTGCCGTACGTCATGCTCCCCGAGAGCGACCAGATGCCCATCCAGGTGGGCGTCGGATCCCTGCTCAGCAACGTGCCGTCCTTCAATCCGGCCGTCGGCAACCTCGCGATCGAACGGCCGCAGCTGGCTCTGGCGACGCTCGTGGCCATCATGCCCGTGCTGATCGTCTTCCTCTTCGCCCAGCGCTTCCTGGTCAGCGGGATGCTCGCCGGCGCCACCAAGGAATAGGCGCCACGAAGGAATAGCGGCCCGTCCCGGCCGTCGTCCCCGGCGCGCGCCGTCCCGCCGCCCGCCCGAACGGAGATCTCCCATGCCCTTCAGCTCTGCCGACCGCACCACGGCCGAGGACACCCCCAGCGACCACCCGGTCGCGCCACCCCAGATCGAGGCGGGGGTGCCGCTGCTCGAACCGCCCGGCTGGGCCGTGACCCAGCGGTCCCTGTTCGACCTCCTCGACCACGCCTGGCGGCGCTTCGCCCACGACTTCACCAGTCCGGACGGACGGCTGAACTACTCCGGCCCGCTGACCACCCGTGACGGTGTGGACGACTTCTACGAGGTGTTCTTCAACTGGCCCCAGCTGTATCTCCTCGGCGGTGCCGACGATCTGCTGCCCGCCAGTGAGAAGCACTGGGAAGGCGTGACCCTGCAGCTCACCGAACTGGGCATGCTTCGCGACGAGTTCGAGCGCGGCTACGACTGGTTCCACCAGGGCGAGAGCCTGCTCCTGCTCTACTTCCTCAGCATGGCCGCCCCCGACCGCTGGTCCGAACGCGCCTTGCGCTTCGCCGAGTTGTACGTCGACCCGGCGAAGGGCAACTACGACCCCGAGCATCGCGTCATCAACCGCGCGCACAACGGCAGCGACCCCGACCGCACGGGCCTGTTCGACGGTGACGTCTATCCCTGGCTGGAGAAGGAAGCGCAGATGTACGGCTTCCCGCTCGACTGGATCCCCGAGGCCGCCGACGGCCCCCACCCGCTCTCCGCGGACCCGCGCCTCGGCGCACAGATGCGGGACCGGACGGGCGTCGGAGACACCGCGGTCAACCTCGCCGCGGCCGGGCTGGTCCTGAACGCCTGGATCCTGTCCGGCGAGGACCGCTACCGCGACTGGATCGTCGAGTATGTCGGCGCGTGGCGGGAGCGCACCGAGGCGAACGGCGGTCTCATCCCGGACAACGTCGGCCCGGACGGCGTCGTCGGCAGCCTGCTGGAAGGCCGCTGGTACGGCGGCCACTACGGCTGGTCCTGGCCGCACGGCTGGCACAGCGTGGGCCACGCGGCCTGTGTGGCGGCGCTGGCAGCGGCCACGGTCACCGGGGACGACGATTACCTCTCCATGGTCGCCACCTCACTGGACACCCTCATCGGCCGCGGCAAGGTGATGCCCCACACCGAAGCGGACTCCAGTCTCCCCTCCAAGTGGGCGGTCGAACTCGGCCCCGACATCCACACACCCACTCTTCACCTCCCCTTCCGGCACAAGGATGCCGGCTGGTTCGACTACAACCCGGCCACGCCGCCGGTCCCGGTAGCCCTGTGGCACCACACGGCCTCCGAGGCCGACCGCGCCCGGCTGGAGGGGCTGCGAGAGGCCGACGGCATCGACTGGCGCACCGTCCGGCCGTTCCGCGCCAAGGAGGAATCCGGGCACGAGAAGGCATGGTTCGCCTTCCTCGCCGGCGACGACCCCGACTACCCCGAGCGGATCCTCGCCACCGCCCAGGCCCAGGTCCGCCACCGTCTGCGGCGCATCGAGCGCTACCGCGACCTGGACGTGCCCGAGGCCGACATCCACGTGTGGCAGCAGTCCAACCCCGTCGTCACCGAAGCCCTCGTCCAGCTGACCTGGGGCGGCCCCCAGGTGCTCTACAACGGTGGCCTTCAGCAGGCCCGGCTGCGCTACCACGACGCCGAGGCCCGCCGAGCCGGCCTGCCGCCGGACGTGGCCGCCCTGGTTACCTCCATCGACCCCGAGGCGACCACAGTCGAACTCGTCAACCTCTCCCCCGAGTCCACGCGCACGGTGACCGTGCAGGCCGGCGCCTTCGCCGAGCACACCATCACCGCCGTCCGGTACACGACCTGCGCGGACGACACGTGGATCGGGGACATGTACGACTACGGCCACACCGAGCCCGTCGTCACCGAGTCGGAGCAGGTCTGCGACAGCGCCTTCTTGACGGTCCGGCTGCCGGCCTCCAGCCGCGTCAAGCTCACTCTGCGCCTGCGGCTGCGCGCCAACACACCCAGCTACCGGACACCCTTCACCTCCCAGGAGCGTGTGTGATGAAGCGCATCGCCCAGACCATCGGGCTGCGGCCCGAACGCCGCGCGGAGTACCTCGAACTCCACTCCGCCGTCTGGCCCGGAGTCGAAGCCGCCCTGCACCGGGCACACATCCGCAACTACAGCATCTTCCTCCACGGTGACGTCCTGTTCGCCTACTTCGAGTACCACGGCGACGACTTCGAGGCCGACATGGCGGCACTCGAAGCCGACCCCGTGACCCAGGACTGGTGGAAACTCACCGATCCCTGCCAGGAGCCCTTGCCCCACCGGGGCGATTCACGCCAGTGGACGGAACTCCCCGAGATCTGGCACCTGAGCCCGCCCGCTCGGCCCCTGTCATGAACGCCATCACCGCCCCCGTTCTCATCGACGCCCACCACCATCTGTGGGACCTCGCCGAGCGTCCGCAACCCTGGCTCGACGATCCTGCGCTGGCGACGATCCGCCGCACCTTCTCCCCCGACGACCTGCGTGCCACCGCCACCCGGCCCATCGCGGGTCGCCGTCTGCACAGCACGGTGGCCGTGCAGTGCGTGCCGGACGTGCCCGAGACGGAGGACCTCCTCGCCCTCGCGGAGCGGGAGCCGCTGATCGGGGCCGTGGTCGGCTGGGCGGACCTGACGTCCCCGGGGATCGGCGACCTGCTCGACCGATTGCTCGCCGGGCCGGGCGGTACCTATCTGCGGTCCCTGCGTCACCTCGTGCAGGGCGAGACGGATCCGGAATGGCTGCAACGCCCAGATGTCGAACGCGGGTTAACGGCAGCCCGGGACCGCGGGCTCTGCTACGACGTGCTCGTCCGCAGCCACCAGCTCGACCAGGCGACCCGGCTGGCCGAGCGGTTCCCGGACCTGCCCCAGGTGCTCGACCACGCCGGCAAGCCGTCGATCGCCGACGGCGAACTCGCCGACTGGGAACGCCAGTTGCGCCTGCTGGCCGCACACCCGCAGGTGGTGTGCAAGGTGTCGGGGCTGATCACCGAGGCGGACCACGAGAGGTGGACCGTCGACGACATCCGCCCGGCGTGGGACGTCCTGCTCTCCGCCTTCGGCCCCGACCGCCTGATGTTCGGCTCGGACTGGCCGGTGGCGAATCTCGCGGGAGGCTGGAACCGCTGGGCTGCCACGGTGGACGAACTGCTCGACGGATGTTCCGCCGACGAGACCTCGGCGATTCTCGCGGGCACCGCGACCACCTTCTACCGCCTCACTCGTACTGAACGGGACTTGGGATCACGATGACGCTTGCTGTTCGATGCATGACCGCCCGAACGCTGGAGACGGCTCCGGTCGAGTTCTCCGAGCCCGGTCCCGGGGAGGTGTTGCTGGTGCCCGCCTACGTGGGGATCTGCGGTACCGATCTGCACATCTTCCACGGCGACATGGATGCCCGGGTCGCCGCGCCGGCCGTTCTGGGCCACGAGATGTCCGGCCGCGTTCCGTCGGCACGCACTGTCGGGCGCCGCCCTCATGAGCGCGGTGACGGACGACCCTCGGCCAAGAGCCATGGTCGAACATGCGGTTCAGGGCGTCGTCGAGAGCCAGGACGCACTGGGCGCAGGCTACGTCGGGGGGCCAGGTGGAGCGGGGCGCGCTCGAGCTCGGTGGTGCCTGGGTGCCGTGGTACAACCTGCACAAGCTCTCCGCCGACCTGCTGGACGCCCACCGGCACTCCCGTTCCGACCTGGCGCTGACCGCCTGACGACGGCTGGCCGACTGGTGGGACCAGGTGACGGCGGGGATGGACGACGACACGCACGAAGCCATGCTCCGCACTCGGCGAGGTCGGCGGCGACCACAGCCTACGGGACGCCGCCCGGTTCTTCTGGCAGACCATGACCCGGCACCGGACGCCTGCCGCGTCCTGGAAAGCGGGGCGCTCGCCTCCGCCGTGGACGAGCAGCCCGCCCGTCACTTTCGCGCTGTCGTTCCGAAGGGGAGGGGTTCGCCGGAGCGCAGGTGTTCCCTCAGCCACTGCTCGGTGTTGCTCACGTGCAGCAGTGCGGCGGCCTGGCTGAGGGCGGAGTCACGGGTGGACAGCGCGTTGAAGATCGCCTCGTGCTCGGCGAGAGTGCGGCCCGCGGCCTTGTCGTCGACCAGACCGCGCCAGATACGGGCGCGCAGGGTGCGGCCGGAGATCCCTTCCAGGAGGGTGAGGAGGGTCTCGTTGCCCGTGGCCGAGACGACCGCGCGGTGGAAGGCGGCGTCGTGGGCGTTGAGCTGTCCGACGTCGTCGCGGGCCTCGCGCATGGCGTCCAAGTGCCGCTTCACTTCGGCCAGTTGAGCGTCGGAGATCCGGGTGGCGGCAAGAGCCGTGGCGATCGGTTCGAGGAGCCGCCGTACCTCCATGAGGTCCTGCAGGGCGACCGAGTCGCCCTGCAGCAGTTCCACCGCGCCGCCGAGCCCCTCCAGCAGCAGGCTCGGCTGGAGGCTGGTCACATACGTGCCGTCGCCCCGCCGGACCTCCAGGACCCGCGCGACGGCCAGCGCCTTGACCGCTTCGCGGGCGAGGTTGCGGGACAGTCCCAGCTGGGCGGCCAGGTCCGGCTCCGGTGGAAGCTTCGAGCCCGGAGGCAGGGCACCGGACCGGATCAGCTCACGGATCTCCTCAATAGCCTTGTCCGTTAGAGACACCGCTCATCCCTCCCCCCACCGTGCCCCGTGAGCACGTCCGACCTGATCAGCCCCTGGGCGCGGAGATCGTTCCAGAGGCCGTCCGGGACTTGCTGATCATGGAGTTCCACGTTTCGTCCGACCTGTTCCGCAGTCCGCATGCCGAGGGTGACGTTGATGATACTGGGATGCGTGTACGGGAAGGCGATCGCGGCGGCGGGCAGAGTGGTCCCGTGGCCTGCACAGACCTCGGCGATCGCCCGAGCCCGGCTCACCAGGGCCGGCGGGGCGTCCTGGTAGTCGTACCTCATGCCCTCGGTGGGCCGGTCGCCGGAGAGCAGGCCCGAGTTGAAGACACCCACCGCGACGACGCTCTTGCCGAGTTCGTACGCTGCGGGAAGGACGTCGTCCAGTGCGGACTGGTCGAGGAGGGTGTAGCGGCCGGCGAGCATGACCACGTCGGCGGCGGTCTCGCGCAGGAAGCGGGCGAGCATCGCCGACTGGTTCATGCCGGCGCCGATCGCGCCGATCACACCCTGGCCGCGCAACTCCGCGAGCGTGGGCATGGCCTCCTCGGCCGCCTGCCGCCAGTGGGCGTCCGGATCGTGCAGGTAGACGATGTCCAGCCGGTCCAGACCGGTGCGCTTCAGCGTGTCCTCGATGGAGCGGAGCATGCCGTCCCGGCTGAAGTCCCACTGCCGGCGCAGGTCGTCCCGTACGACGAAGCCCTCGGTGTCGACGCCGCGCGGTTCCTCGTTGGGCACCAGCAGCCTGCCCACCTTGGAGGAGATGACGTACTCGGCACGCGGGCGATCTCGTAGGGCGACGCCCAGACGACGCTCGGACAGACCGAGACCGTAATGCGGGGCGGTATCGAAGTACCGAATCCCGGCATCCCACGCCGCATCGACAGCGGCTGTCGCGTCGTCGACGGGGGTGACGCGGTAGAGGTTGCCGATCACAGACGCCCCGAAGCCGAGCCCGGTGAGGGAGACGGACGTGTTCTGGATCTTCCGCTGGTGCAAGTCGTGCTCCTGGGTTACGTGCGATGAGGACGCCGGTCAGCGTCTGACGTGGGCCGACCCGCCCGCGATGAGCGCCTCGACCTCGGCGAGCGAGGCCATGGAGACATCGCCGGGCGTGGTCATCACGAGGGCGCCGTGGGCGGTGCCGTAGGCCAGGGCGCGCTCCAGGCCGGTGTCGCCGAGCAGTCCGTGGATCAGGCCGGCGGCGAAGGCGTCGCCGGAGCCGATGCGGTCCAGAACCTGCAGCCCGGGCATCCGGGGGCCGGTGACGAAGCCTGTTTCGGCGGACCAGCCGGCCGAGGACCAGTCGTTGACCCCGGCCGAGGGGACCTCGCGCAGCGTCGTCGCCAGTACTCTCACCTCGGGCAGCAGGCCGGCCACCTCGGCGAGCGCGTCCGCAGCCTCGTCGGCCCCGATGCGCACCTGCCCCGGATGCGTGCCGGCCAGACCCAGGGCTCCCACCACTACGTCGGCCTGCCGAGCGAGCCGCAGGTCGGCCTCGTGGGCGGCGTCGGCGCCGCCCCGGCCGGCCCAGAGGCTGGGACGGTAGTTGGGGTCGTAGGAGACCGTGACCCCATGGCGGCGCGCCGCGGCCATGGCCTCGTCCGCGACATCCAGCGTGCTGTCGGACAGGCCGGCGAAGATGCCGCCGGTGTGGAACCAGCGCGCTCCGCCCGAGAACACGTTGTCCCAGTCGACGTCCCCCTTGCGCAGCTGGGACACGGCAGTGTGCGCGCGGTCGCTGACGCCCGTTGCGCCGCGGATGCCGTAGCCGCGTTCGACGAAGTTCAGCCCGTTGCGGGCGGTACGGCCGATGCCGTCGTCGGGGACCCAGCGGATCATCGAGGTGCCGACGCCGCCCTGGAGGATCAGATCCTCGACGAGCCGGCCCACCGCGTTGTCGGCCAAAGCGGTCACGACCGCCGCCCGCAGGCCGAAGCAGCGTCGCAGTCCGCGGACGACGTTGTACTCACCGCCGCCCTCCCACACCTGGAAGGAGCGGGCGGTCCGGATCCGGCCCTCGCCCGGATCGAAGCGCAGCATCACCTCGCCGAGCGCCACCACGTCGATCACGTCATGCTCCTCTCGACGGCCTCAACGGCCTCGAGGGCCTCGGCGGTCAGTCGGCGGATGGACTCGTAGTCGCCGCGCTCCAGGTGAATCGCGGTGGCCATCCAGCTGCCGCCGACGGCGAGGACCGCCGGGTCGGCGAGGTAGGCGGCCATGCGGGAAGCGTCGATCCCGCCGGTCGGTACGAAGCGCATCCCGGGGAAGGGGGCCGTGAGCGCGCGCAGCATCCGTAGGCCGCCGAGCGGCTCGGCGGGGAAGAGCTTGACGGTGTCGAGGCCGCCGCGCAGGGCGCGCATCAGCTCGGTGGCGGTGGCGACGCCGGGCACCATGGGCACCCCGAGTTCCCGGCACTTCGCGACGACCTCCTCGTCGAAACCGGGCGAGACCACGAAGCGGGCCCCGGCCTCCACGGCCCGCTCCGCCTGCCTGGGCGTGATCACCGTGCCGGCACCGACGGCCAGCCCACCGTGGGCGGCCATCTCCTTGAGCACTCGCTCGGCGCCCGGCGTACGGAAGGTGACCTCGGCGCACCGGGCACCACCCGCGGTGAGGGCGTCGGTCAGGGGGCGGGCCATGCCCGTGGAGGGCACGGTCAGCACGGGCAGGAGACGGGCCCCCGCCAGCACGGAGGCCAGGTCGGTGGCGGTGGTCATCGGCCGAGCCATCCGCCGTCGATGGGCAGGGTGATGCCGTGGAGGTAGGCGGCGGCGTCGGAGGCGAGGAAGACGGTGGCGCCGGCGAGGTCGTCGGGGTTGCCCCAGCGTCCGGCGGGGATGCGATCCAGGATGGCTTGGCTGCGGGCCGGGTCGTCCTGGAGGGCCTGGGTGTTGTCGGTGGCGATGTAGCCGGGCGCGAGGGCGTTGACGTTGACGCCGTGCGGGGCCCATTCGTTGGCCAGCGCCTTGGTCAGTCCGGCGATGCCGTGCTTGGCGGCGGTGTAGCCGGGGACGGTGATGCCGCCCTGGAAACTGAGCAGCGACGCCGTGAAGATGACCTTCCCCTGGCCGCGGGCCACCATCGACCCGCCGACCGCCCGGCTCAGTGCGAACTGCGCACTCAGGTTGACCTGGAGCACCAACGCCCAGTCCGCATCCGTGTGTTCGACGGCCGGGGCGCGGCGGATGGTGCCCGCGTTGTTGACCAGGATGTCCACCGGCCGCTCCCGTCCGGCCAGGTCCACCCCCAGAGCCCGGACGGCTTCGGGGTCGGCGAAGTCGGTACGGATCGCCTCGAACGTGCGCCCGGCAGCGAGGACGTCCTTCTCCACCGCGCTGCCGGATGCCTCCATACCGGCACTGACGCCGATGATGTCGGCGCCGGCCTCGGCCAGCGCCCGGGCCATGGCCCGGCCGATGCCGCGCCGAGCCCCGGTGACGACGGCGAGCTTGCCGGTGAGGTCGAAGGAGGTCATACGGCCACTCCCTGGGCGTCGTCGGTGCAGTCCACGAGGATCTTCATCACGTCACCGCCGCCCTCCAAGGCCTCGAACGCGGCGGGCGCCTGCGCGAGCGGGACGACCTTGCTGATCAGCCGCTCGGCCGGGATCGTGCCGTCCGCCACCAGGGCCACCGCCTCCTCGAAGTCGCCGCGGTCGTACAACCGGGCACCGATGAGACTGAGTTCGCGCCAGAAGAAGCGGTGCAGGTTCACCTCGCGGGGGCGGGGGTGGATGGCGACGAGGCACAACCGGCCTCGCACCCCGAGGACGTCCACTGCCGTGTCCACGCCGGCCGCCGCGCCGGACACCTCGAAGGCGACGTCCGCGCCCGCGTCGCCGGTCCACTGCCGCACCAGATCCGGCACGTCCTCGTCGGCCGGGTTCCACGCCGTCAACCTCAACTCCTCGGCCAGCAGCCGACGGTGCGCGCTCAGCTCCACCACCCGGACCTCGGCGCCCGCGGCCCTCGCGACCAACGCGATCAGGATGCCGACCGGCCCGCCACCGACCACCACGACCTTCTCGCCCTCGACGACCTTCGCCCGGCCCACATCGTGCACGGCCACCGCCGTCGGCTCGACGAGCGCGGCCCGGTCCAGGGCGAGCGACTCCGGCAGCCGGATCAACGTCGAGGCGGGCACCGTCCAGCGCTGCTGCATCGCACCTGGGGAGTCGATGCCGATGAAGTCCAGGTGCTGGCAGATGTGCTGATGGCCCGCACGGCAGGCCGGGCAGGTGTCGTCCCAGCGCAGCGGCATCACCGTGACCGCGTCACCGGGCTGCCAGCCTTCCACACCCGGACCGACGCGAACGACGCGGCCGGACATCTCGTGCCCCAGGACGGCGGGCGCGGCGACCCGGGCGTCCATGTCGCCGTGGAAGATGTGCAGATCGGTGCCGCAGATACCGACAAAGGCGGGAGCCAGCTCCACCTCACCCGGACCGGGAGAGGAGGGTTCGGCGGGAGCCGTGTCCAGCGTGCGGGCGGAAACGTAACGGACGGCAAGAGTCATCGTGTCGTCAGGGTCCCTTCAGCGCGGACACCAATGGTCAGCAGCAGGTTGGCGTAGGTACGGGTGTCGGCGGTAACGATCGCCAGCGCCAGGTCGGGCGAGCGGGCGGCGTCGTAGAACTCGAAGCGGCCGAGTGTGTCGACCGGGACCGGTGCCAGCTTCGCGCGGTACTCGGCGATGGCCGGCGGCTCCGGTTCGCCCTCGGGCGGCACCATCACGTGGGCTACCTCGACGGGCAGGGCGCGCAGCAGGACGTCGAGCACCGTGGTGACGTCGAGCAGACCGGGAGCCAGGTTGAGATGCACGGTCCTGGCGCGGTCGCCGGTGGCCGTGCTCGCGGGGTAGTGGCCGTCGGCCAGGAGTACGCGGGCGCCGTGGCCTGCTCCGGCCAGGGCTTCGAGGATGCCGGGGTGCAGCAGTTCCGTCAGGAGCACGGTGTCCCCTCCTTCGTCGGGGCAGGGGTCAGGTGGTAGAAGGACGTGGCGGTGCCGGCCAGGACCGCGTGGATCTCGGGGCGGGAGCAGCCGTCCAGGAGTTCCTCGACGGCGGCGGCCCAGCGGTTCCAGCCGCCGGCGAGGACGCAGACCGGCCAGTCGGAGCCGAACATCAGCCGGTTGGGGCCGAAGGCGGAGAGCAGGACGTCCCACACCGGGCGGATGTCGTCGACGGTCCACTTCTCGTGGTCGGCCTCTGTGACCAGGCCCGACACCTTGCAACGGACCTGGGCATGCCCGGCCAGGGCCCGTATCTGCCGTGCCCAGTCGCTCAGTTCTCGCCGTGCGAGGGGCGGCTTGCCCGCATGGTCCAGGACGAGCGGCAGCTCCGGGAACCGCTCCGCGAGACAGATCGCCTGCGGGAACTGGTGGCTGCGGATCAGCACGTCGTATCCGAGCCCGCGTTCTTCGACCGCTCGCAACCCACGCTCGACGTCCGGTCGTTGGAGCCATTGCGGCTCCGACTCCCCCTGCACGATGTGGCGTACGGTCCTCAGGTACCGGCCGCCGGACGCTGTCCGCAGGTCGTCGAGGACGTCGCCGATCGCGGGGGATGTCAGGTCCGCCCAGCCGACAACCGCGCCGATCAGCGGGTCGTTGTCGGCCAGGGCGAGGAGGTCGCGGGTCTCGGGCACGGACGTGACGCACTGGACGACCACCGTGCTCGTCAGCCGCCGTCCGGCGATCGGCAGGGTCGCGGCCGAGCGCAGGGTGTGCGAGCCGAAACTGCGGCGGATCGGCTCGTGGCCGGGTTCGTCCAGCCAGGGCTGCGGCCGAACGTCCAGGTCCCAGACGTGGTGGTGGGCGTCGACGAGAGCCTGGCCGTCAGACACGGGCGGTCCAGACGGGGCCGTCGGGATAGGTGTACTCCTTGACGGATTCGGAGTGCATCTGCGCGCTCAGCCCCGGCAGCGTCGGGGCCAGGTAGTGGCCGTCGACAATGCGCACCGGGTCGATGAAGTGCTCGTGCAGGTGATCGACGTACTCGATGACACGGTCCTCGGTGGTGCCGGAGACGGCGACGTAGTCGAACATCGACAGGTGCTGGACCATCTCGCACAGGCCGACGCCGCCGGCGTGCGGGCAGACGGGGATGCCGAACTTGGCGGCGAGCAGCAGGATCGCGATGTTCTCGTTGACTCCGCCGACCCGTGCGGAGTCGATCTGCACGATGTCCACCGCGCCGGCCTGGAGGAGTTGCTTGAAGACGACCCGGTTGGCGATGTGCTCGCCGGTGGCGACCTTGATGGGGGCGACGGCCTGGCGCACGGTGGCGTGGCCGAGGATGTCGTCGGGTGAGGTCGGTTCCTCGATCCAGTAGGGCTGGTAGGGGGCCAGGGCGCGCATCCAGTCGATGGCGGGCTGGATGTCCCATCTCTGGTTCGCGTCGACGGCGATGCGGATGTCCGCGCCGACCGTTTCGCGGGCGGTGCGCATGCGGCGTACGTCGTCCTCCAGGTCCGCGCCGACCTTCAGCTTGATCTGGGTGAAGCCGTCGGCGACCGCCTCGCGGGCCAGGCGGGCCAGTTTCTCGTCGGAGTAGCCGAGCCAGCCGGGGGTGGTGGTGTAGGCGGGGTAACCCCGGTCGAGCAGGTCGCCGATGCGCTGTTCGCGGCCGGGTTCGGCGCGGCGCAGGATGTCCAGCGCCTCCTCGGGGGTGAGGGCGTCGCTGAGCCAGCGGAAGTCGACCTGGGCGACCAGCTCCTCCGGCGACATCTCGCCGAGGAACCGCCACACAGGCTTGCCCGCGCGTTTGGCGGCCAGGTCCCAGGCAGCGTTGACGACCGCGCCGGTCGCCATGTGGATGGCGCCCTTCTCCGGACCCAGCCAGCGCAGTTGGGGATCGTGGACCAGGGAGCGGGAGAAGGCGCCGAGGTCGGAGCAGACCTCCTCGACGGACAGGCCGACCACGTGCGGGGCGAGGGCCGCGATGGCGGCGGCCTGAACGTCGTTGCCGCGTCCGGTGGTGAAGGCGAGGGCGTGGCCCTCCAGTCCGTCGGTGGAGTCGGTGCGCAGGACGACATAGGCGGCGGAGTAGTCGGGTTCGGGGTTCATCGCGTCCGACCCGTCCAGGTGCTCGGACGTCGGGAAACGTACGTCGAGGACGTCCAGGGCGGCGATGCGGGCGGATGCGGGCACGGCGGAGGACATTGCGGCAACTCCTGAGGAGCAAGCGGGGCACACGGCCGCGCTGCGACGGAAGAATGAGGCGGTTGTGGGAGGCCCGGCGGCGACGGCCGCGCGGGTCACTCCTGGACCTTGCCGCCGGTGATGCGCGAGATGGCGAGGGCGACCAGGATGATCAGACCGTTGAGGGCGCCGATCCACTGCGCGGGGACACCGCCCAGGGTGAGCACGTTCTGGATCATGAAGAGCAGCAGGATGCCGCAGAACGCCCCGAACATGGTGCCCTTGCCGCCGTTGAGGCTGATCCCGCCGATGACGGCGGCGGCGAAGACGGTGAAGATGTAGCCGTTGCCCTGCGCGGAGGCGACGGAGGCCAGGCGTCCGGAGAGCAGCAGACCGGCGAGTGCGGCGAGGACGCTGCCGGCGACGATGACGATCCACAGCACCCGGTCGGTGCGGATGCCGGCCGCCTTCGCGGCGTCGACGTTGCCGCCGATGGCGTACAGCGAGCGGCCGAAACTGGTCCAGCCGAGCACGACGATCGCGACGGCGAACAGCACCAGGCAGATCCAGATGGAGGCCGGCATCCCGAACCATTCGGTGGTGCCCAGGTAGAGCATCGACTCGGGCAGCTGGAAGAAGGTCTGGCCGCCGGAGATGCCCGTGAGGACGCCGCGCAGCACGATCAGCATGCCGAGGGTGACGATGAAGCCGTTGAGGCCGAAGCGGATGATCAGCAGGGAGTTGATCACGCCGACCAGTGCGCCCACGGCGAGCGTGACGGGAATCGACCAGGCGCCGGGCAGCAGCCCGAGGCCGTGTCCCGCGCCGGTCGGCACCACCAGCCAGGCCGCGACACCGGGCGCGAGGCCCATGGTTGACTCGAGGGACAGGTCCATCTTCTTGACGATCAGAATCATCGCCTGGGCGAGGACCAGCAGCGCCATCTCGGACATCGTCTGCAGGACGTTGATGAGGTTGTCGGTCTGCAGGAAGACCGGGTTGACGATCTGGCCGACGATCGCGATGACCACGATCGCCGGGACGAGCGCGAGGTCGCGCAGCCGGGCCAGGGGTATCCGGCCGCCGAGCAGCGCGATCCGCTTCGTCTGCGGTCCCGGTTCCGCTGGGGCGGGGGCGTCCGCGAGGACGGTTTCAGGCATTGAGGGCCACTCCTTCCATCGCGGCCACGAGGTCGTGGTCGTGCCAGCCGCGGGCGATCTCTGAGGTCACACGGCCCTGGAACATCACCAGGACCCGGTCACACATGCGCAGGTCGTCGAGTTCGTCGGAGGCGATGAGCACTCCGGTGCCGGTCTGCGCGGTCTCCTCGACCTTGCCGAGGAGGAACTCCTTGGAGCGCACGTCCACGCCCGCGGTCGGGTTGATGAGCACGAGCAGTCGGGGGTCGTCGGCCAGGGCGCGGGCCATGACGACCTTCTGCTGGTTGCCTCCGGACAGGGCGGAGACGGGCAGGTCGGGCCCGGGAGTCTTGATCGCCAGTTTCTCGATCATGCCCTCGGCGAGCCGGTCCCTGCGGCCGTGGCTCAGGAACCCGTTCGAGCCGAGGCGCTTCGGCACGGACAGTGTGGCGTTGTCCGCGATCGACATGTCGGGAACGAAGCCCTGGTGGTGCCGGTCCTGCGGGACGAACCCGGCGCCGGCCGCGAGCGCCGCAGGCACACTGCCCGGCCGGGGCCGCCTCCCGGTGATCTCCACCTCGCCCGCCGCTGCCGCCCGCAGCCCTACGACGGTCTCGGCGACCTCGGTGCGCCCGCTGCCGGCGGCGCCTGCGAGGCCGACGATCTCGCCGGCCCCGACCTGGAAGCTGACCTCGTCGTACGCATCGCCCCGCAGAGCACGGACGCTCAGTGCGGCCGTGGCGCCGGGAGTGAAGGTGCTCGCCCGTTCACCTTGCCGGTCGGCCGCCGCCTCACCGGTCATCGCGGCGACCAGATCGGCGCGAGGGAGTTCCGCCACCGGCGCCGTGATGATGTGCCGGGCGTCGCGGAAGACCGTCACCATGTCGCAGATCTCGTAGACCTCCTGAAGATGGTGACTGATGAACAGGAACGTCACGCCCTGGCGTTGCAGGTCGCGGATACGGTCGAAGAGCCGGTTGATGGCAGCTCCGTCGAGCTGGGCCGTCGGCTCGTCAAGGATGATGAACCGAGCGCCGAAGGACAGCGCGCGGGCGATCTCGACGAACTGCCGCTGTTCGACGTTCAGTTCACTCGCGGGGACGTTGGGGTCGACGTCCACCGACCAGGTCGCCAGCAGTTCCCGGGCGCGGCGACGGGTGGCCTGCCAGCTGATGAGCCGACTGCGTCCGTGGTCGTGCCGGTGCAGGAAGAGGTTCTCGGCGACGGTCAGCGTGGGGATGATCGTGGACTTCTGGTAGACACAGGCCACGCGCCGCCGCCAGGCGTCCCGGTCGGCGGGGCGGGGGGCGGGCTCGCCGCCGAAGGTGACCGCCCCCTCGTCGGGGGCCTGGAGGCCGGTGAGGACCGACACCAGGGTCGACTTGCCGGCTCCGTTGCGGCCGACGAGCGCGTGGGTCTCGCCGGGCCTGATGGTGATCCGGGCGCCGTTGAGGGCCACCGTCGGACCGAATCGTTTGACTATGCCCGTCGCCTCGACGACGGGCGGGTCGGAGGAGACCCGTCCGTCGTCCGCCGGGGCGGGCGCGGGGGTGTCTGCTCGCTCCCCGTCGCTCATCTCAACCGCCTTGTCCTCGTGAGCCGTTGCTCTGTAAAGCCGTTGTTCTGTTGAGCCGTTGTTCTCGTGAGCCGTCGCTCCGGTGAGCCGTCGCGTTGCGGAGGAGGGATCAGCCGAGGTTGTTGCCCCACAGCGCCTTGTCGTCGCTCTTGACGCTGGGCACGCCGCCGTAGGTGGCGCCGTCGACGGTGACGAGCGGGGCGGAGAGCTGGTCCTCGAGGACGCCGTCGCGGACCTGGATGATGGTGCTGTCGTGGTCGGTCTTGCCGGGCTTGAAGGTCTTCCCGTCGATCGCGGCCTTGAGGTAGTACAGGGCGTACTTGGCGTAGAGGTCGGCGGGCTGGGAGACCGTGGCGTCGATCTTCCCGGCGGCGATGGACTTCAGCTCTTCGGGGATGCCGTCGTTGGAGACGACGAAGACGTGCTTCTTGTCCTTCGGGTCGACCAACAGGCTCTTCTGCTTGAGGACTTGGAGCGTGCCGGACAGGGCGAAACTGGACTCCATGTAGATGCCCTTGATGCCCGGGTTGGCGGTCAGGTCGGTCTGCAGCTTCTGTGCGGCGACCGCGCCGTCCCAGTTGGTGGCCTCGCCGAACACCTTGATGCCGGGGTAGTTCTTCTTCATGCAGGCGTTGAACGCCTCCGTGCGGTCACGGCCGTTGATGGAGTCGAGACCGCCTTCCAGCATCACGACCTTGCCCTTGCCGCCGAGCTTGGTGCCGAGGTACTGGCAGGCCTTCTCGCCATAGGCGCGGTTGTCGGCGCGCACGACCATGAACACCTTGCCGGTGTCGGGGCGGGTGTCCACGGTGACGACCGGGATCTTCTTCGACTCCAACTGCGCCAGGGTGGGCGCGATGGCGGCGGTGTCCTGCGGAGCCATCGCGATGCCCTTGACGCCCTGGCTGATGAACGTCTGCGCGTTGGCGGTGAGTTTGGCGACGTCGTTCTGCGAGTTGGTGGTCTTGAGCGAGAGGCCGAGCTGCTTGCCGTATTCCGGCGTGTACTTGATGTAGGAGTTCCAGAAGTCGGTGTCGGAGCGCGGGTAGTCGACGCCGACCAGCGGCGTGTCACCCGCCGACGCCGACGTGCTGGAACCGCTGTCGCACGCACTGAGCAAGGCCAGTGCGGACAGGGTGGAGACGGCGGAACAGAGGGCGGTTCTGAGTCTCATCGGTGCTTCCTCGCGCCGGTCCCGTAGCGGGAGATGTTTCGCCTCGACGACATCCGTGTATCGCCGCGCAGTAGAGATGGGATGTTTATAGAGGCGTCCCGGGAGCCTGTCCAGTCCTCTGTACGAAGTCATGGGGAAATATCAGCTCGCGGAGTCACCTGCGAGGGTGAGGCGTGCCCGCACAGGAGTATCCATCCCATCAATCGCCGCCACCCGACGGCGCGCACTGACCGTGAAGCACCCACAAGACATGGCATGTTTGCGTGAGTGGAATCCAGTTCATATCAAGATAAATCAGGCAACTCGCCTGAAGTCTTGGTGACTTTCATCCCTGCATACTGGTTGACATCCCATGGCGGAATGGCCGACCTTCATGCTTGGTCCTGCATTCCCTCTGTCCCCTTCCGCATCAGGGATGTGCCCATGTCGAGCTCGATCAACAGACGCCACTTCCTGGCCGCCGCAACCTGCGTGGCCACGGCGGCCGTTGCCGGAGGTGCGTTCAGTGCCGGTGTCGCCGAGGCGGCGCCCAGCACCTACACGCCCGACTGGAACTCGGTCGATCAGCACCCGCCGGCCCCGGAGTGGTTCCAGGACGCGAAGTTCGGGATCTACTTCCACTGGGGCGTTTTCAGCGTCCCCGCCTACGAGAGCGAGTGGTACCCGCGGAACATGTACCAGGCGGGCGGCAACGCCAATCAGCACCACATCGCCACCTACGGCCAGCCATCGGCATGGCCGTACCACAACTTCATCAACGGGGCGCAGGACCTGGCGGGCAACTTCGTGAAGTTCGCGCCCAAGCTGAAATCGGCGGGCGGGAAGTTCGACCCCGACGAGTGGGTGCAGCTGTTCGTCGACGCCGGCGCCAGGTTCGCCGGCCCGGTCGCCGAGCACCACGACGGGTTCTCCATGTGGGACAGCCAGGTCAACGAGTGGAACTCGGTGAAGAAGGGCCCGGGGCTCGACCTGTTGCGGCTCTTCTCCACGGCTATCCGCGCCAAGGGCCTCAAGCTGCTGGTGGCCATGCACCACGCGTACCACTTCAACGGCTTCTACGAATACGTCCCCGCCCAGACGGACCCCAGCCTCAAGAAGCTCTACGGGCAACTGGGCTCGACCGCGGAGAACCAGCTCTGGTACGACAAGCTCAAGGAGGTCGTCGACCGCGCCCAACCCGACGTCCTCTGGCAGGACTTCAAGCTTGACGCCGTCGACGAGACGCAACGGCTGAACTTCCTGGCGTACTACTACAACCAGGCGAACAGCTGGGGCCGTGAGGTCGTCGCCACCTACAAGGACGGCATGCACGGCAAGGGTGAGGTCTTCGACTACGAGCGCGGTGGTCCGGCCGATCTCACCACCCCGTACTGGCTGACCGACGACAGCATCTCCAGCTCCAGCTGGTGCTACACCCAGGGCATCGGCTACTACAGCATCCCGCAGATGCTGCACTCGTTCCTCGACCGGGTCAGCAAGAACGGCAACGTGCTGCTGAACATCGCCCCGATGGCCGACGGCACCATCCCGCAGGCGCAGAAGGACATCCTGCTCGGTATCGGGGACCATCTGAAGCGTTTCGGCGAGTCCGTGTACTCCACCCGCGCGTGGACGACGTACGGCGAGGGCCCGACGAAGATGGGCGGCGGTGCGTTCACCACTCCGCATGCCGGTACGCCCGAGGACATCCGTTTCACCCGCAACAAGGCCGGCAACGTCCTGTATGCCGCCGTCCTGGGCTGGCCCGGCAGCTCCCTGACGATCAAGACCCTCAACTCGGACCGGATCAACCTCTCCTCGCTGACCTCGGTGAAGCTCCTCGGGAACACAGCCGGCACCTACATCGATCTGCCCACACCGGCCCAGAACTCCTCCGGCCTCACGGTCACCCTGCCCTCCTCGGCGCCGTACAGTGCCGGCGCCTACGTCCTGAAGCTCAACTTCTCCGGCCCGATCCCGGGCCTGCGGCCACTCGCCGGCGCCGTCGCCTTCGCAGACGTCGACTACACCGGCGACTCCGCCGTCCTCGCCGTCGGCGACTACACGTCGGCCGAGCTGACCGCGGCCGGGCTGGGCGTGCGCACCCTCTCCTCCCTCCGGCCGGCCCGTGGCTACCAGGTGATCGGCTACTCCGGGGACGACTTCACCGGCACTTCCTGGACGTTCACGGCTGAGAACCCCGACCTGCGGGTCACTGGCAACAACGACCAGATCACCTCGCTGAGGGTCCAGTTCAACCCGGCCACGTTCTTCCGGATCACCAACGTCACCGACGGCCTGGCCCTGGACAGTGGCGGCAACGTCGCTTCCGGGTCCGACCTCAAGCAGTGGACCTGGAACGGCAGTTCCAACCTGCAGTGGCAGGCGGTGGAGGTCGGAGGCGGCTACTACAAGCTGGTCAACCGCACAAACGGCATGGTCGCCGACGGCTGGGGCGCCACCACCGATGGCTCCGCCGCCAGACAGGCCGCCTGGAACGGTGGCACCAACCAGCAGTGGACCATCACTCACCGCGGTGGCGACCACTATTCGATCGCCAACCGCACCACCGGCCTGGCCCTCGACGGCGGCGGCAACGTCGACTCGGGTTCCATCACCAAGCAGTGGACCTACGGCAGCAGCACCAACCTGCAGTGGACCTTCACCGCGCTGTAGCCGGCGGAGCGCGCTGCCGCGGACGTGGCAGCGCAATCCGTGCCGTGCGAGCCGGACGACCGTGTCGCTGCCGCCTCGACGCCCCCGACGTCAGCTCCGAAGGCTGGGGGGACTCAGCAGGCGCAGCACTGTTCCCGTGTAGGGCGGCGGAGCGGTCCTGTTGCGTCCGGGATGCCAAAGCGTGCCTCCACGCGACTGGGCGCGTGTCCCGGGGGACGGACGGCCACACTCAGCGACAGGGACACAAATGCAGCGAGATGACACGCATATGACATACGGGTCGTGGTGGGGACGTGGGAAGCGTACGGCAGTGCTGACCACGGTGACCGCCTTACTGGCGGCGCTGCTGACCGGGCTTGGCGCCGCCGGGACTGCGCGGGCGGCCACCGTGGATACGAGCGCGTCATACGTGCTGGTCAACCGGGGCAGCGGCAAGGTGCTCGACGTGGTCGGCGCAAGCACCGCCGACGGGGCGGGTCTCACGCAGTGGACCCGTACCGACAGCGCCAACCAGCAGTTCCGGTTCGTCGACTCGGGCGGCAGCTACTACCGGCTCAAGGCGCAGCACTCCCTCAAGGTGCTGGACGTGCTCAACTACTCCACCGCCGACCACGCGGACATCGCGCAGTGGAGTGACGCGGGCGGCACCAACCAGCAGTTCCGGCTGGCCGATTCCCCGGACGGTTACGTCCGGCTGATCAACCGCAACAGCGGCAAGGCCGTCGAGGTCGAGAACGCCTCCACCGCGGACGGCGCCAAGGTCGTGCAGTACACCGACTGGGGCGGCGCCAACCAGCAGTGGCAACTGGTCCGCGCGACAGGAGTGCCGACGCAGGTGCACACCGCGGGGCGGGTCAAGGACGCCGGAGACACCGTGCAGTACAGCTGGCCTGGTGTGTACTTCGAGGGCCGCGTCAGCGGCACCGGCGTGGGCATCGTGCTCAACGACTCGGCCGCCGACTACGACGTCCAGGTCGATGGAACCACCGTCGCCACACTCGTCACGCCCGGCGACACCACGCACTGGATCAACGGCCTGTCGAACAGCACGCACACCGTCCGGCTCGTCAAGCGCAACGACACCCCGGGGGACACCAGCACGTTCGGAGGCTTCGTCGCCGCGCCCGGCGGTGCCGTACTGAGCAAACCGGCCGCCCGCAACCGCCAGATCGAGTTCATCGGCGACTCCCTCACGGTGGGCTACGGCAACCTCTCGACCTCACGCACCTGCACCTGGGACCAGGTCAAACGGAACACCAACTCCGATGTGAGCTACGGCGCCCTAACCGCCCGGCAACTGAACGCCGACTACCAGATCAACGGCTACTCGGGCCTCGGCATGGTGCGCAACTACAACGGAGGCTCACGGGACGTCACGTACCGGACCTTCTACGACAGTGCCCTGCTGAACGTGTCCGGCGACGTCTGGCAGAACCCGGGCACCTGGCGCCCCCGGGTCGTGGTGGTCAACCTCGGCACCAACGACTTCTCGACCGCTATCAACCCCGGTGAGCCGTGGACGCCCGACAGCCTCGCGGCCGCCTACCGCAGCGCCTACGGCGACTTCGTCCAGAAGCTGCGCACGCGCTACGGGGCCGACACGACCATCGTGGCGGTAGGCGCCGGCCAGTACGCCGACCATGTCCAGCAGGTCGTCAAGGCGCGCAACGACGGCGGCGACAGCCGGGTCCGCTACTGGTTTCTCGACGACTCGGGCCTGGACTTCCTCGGCTGCGACTGGCACTACTCGGCCCACGACGACCGACTCATCGCCGACCGGCTCACCTCGTTCATCGCCGGTCTGCCGACAGGCTGGTGACGGCAGGCGGCTACGGCCGGTTCATTACGACCGAGTTGATCGGCGTCAGGTTGAAGACGCCGAACTCGTTGAGCTCGATGACGGTCACGCAGTCATCGCCGTTGTAGCCGTTGCACAATGGGGCGGTGGCGTTGCCGCTGCCGTACTGGTTGTTGAGCACATAGTGGTCGCCGAACTGGTCGCTCAGATTGTGGGCACCGTACTGTAGAAGATGTCCCTCGGCGTGCTCGTACGGATGTCCGCACCCTCGGGGTAGATACACACCGCCCCGCCCGGACAGCCGTACACGGGCCTGTCATTCGCGTGTGCCGAGCCGGTACCGACCGCCGTCAGAGCAGCCGCGGCGATGGCGAGCGCGGCGGCGCCCCGCGTGATCCTGCACATGATGGTCCTTAAGAATGTTGGGCGGTCCGGGAGGACCGGGTGTGGCTGATGATGTGTTTGCTGTTGATGGCTCCAGGAGAATGGCCGCCCGGTCCTCCGGGATGCTCCGACCACTGATTGAGAACTGCGGTCATCGCTGGTTAAGGACCTGTCGGCGGAGTGTTCCCCGGGCCACGGAAGTGCTGGTCACGGTGGAACGGAGCGACGGGCTTGAGCACGCCTCACGCGCGGATATGGGTCGGCATTGACGCCGGCAAGGGGCATCACTGGGCGGTGGCGTGAACGCCGACGGTGAGACGCTGTTCTCGACGAAGGTGATCAACGACGAGGCCCAGATCCTTACGCTGATCGACACGGCCCGGGAGAAGGCCGACGAGGTGGCGTGGGCGGTGGACATCTCCGGCCGGGCCTCCGCCCTGCTGTTGGCCTTGCTCATCGCGCACGGGCAGCGGGTCGTCTACGTGCCCGGCCGCACCGTCAACCGGATGACCGGCGCCTACCGCGGTGAGGGCAAGACTGATGCCAAAGACGCCCTGGTCATCGCCGACCAGGCCCGCATGCGCCGGGACTTCGCTCCGATTGAGACTCCTCCAGAACTGGTCTCCGCGCTCCAGTTGCGCACCGGTTACCGGCGCGACCTGATCGCCGACCGGGTCCGGCTGATCAACCGGCTGCGTGACCTGCTGGTCGGCATCTGCCCCGCGCTGGAGCGGGCCTTCGACTACTCCGCGGCCAAGGGCCCGGTGGTCATGCTGACGGAGTATCAGACCCCGGCTGCTCTGCACCGGACCGGCGCCAAGCGGTTGACCACCTGGCTGGAACGCCGCAAGGTCCGCGGCGCCGACGCCGTTGCGGTCAAGGCCGTCGAGGCTGCCCAGTCCCAGAGCACTGCCCTGCCCGGGGAGGCCCGGGCGGCCAAGCTGGTGCGCGACCTGGCCCACCAGCTCCTGGCCCTGGACGAGCGGATCAAGGACAACGACCGGGAGATCCGCGAGACCTTCCGCGCCGACGACCGCGCTGAGATCATCGAGTCCATGCCCGGCATGGGCCCGATCCTGGGTGCCGAGTTCGTTGCCATCGTCGGTGACCTGTCCGGCTACCGCGACGCCGGGCGCCTGGCCTCGCACGCCGGCCTGGCGCCGGTGCCCCGCGACTCCGGCCGCCGCACCGGCAACTATCACCGGCCCAAACGCTACAACCGGCGCCTGCGTTGGCTGTTCTACATGTCCGCGCAGTCCGCCATGATGCGACCCGGCCCCTCCCGGGACTACTACCTCAAGAAGCGCGCCGAAGGACTGTTGCATATCCAGGCCCTGCTCGCGCTCGCCCGGCGCCGGGTCGACGTTCTGTGGGCGTTGCTGCGTGACAAGAGACTGTTCACCTCCGCCCCGCCGGTCACGCAGGCGGCTTGACACGATCATTGAGATTCTCCTTCAGTCCGCGGCCGACCCCCGTCGGCCGCCACCCCTGCGAGCCGAGGTCGACGACCTGGTCGATGACGGGGCGCGACCTGCCGTCGTCGCGCCAACCCTGCGACGGCTACGCCGCCTCGTCCATGAATTCGATCCTGTTCAAAGCCACTCGGCGACATTCGCCGGCGGGCCTCGCCGTAACAGCGAAGGAACCCCAGCCGACGCGCGGCTGGGGTTCCTTGAGACGGTGAGCAGGTCAGCGTTGCAGGGTCAGGACACCCGGCCGCCAGGGCAGTTGGTCGTAGGGTCCGCCCGCGGTGGGGGACTTGCCCTGGTAGAGGAACTGCAGGTTGCAGGGGTCGATGGTCATGGTCTGGTCGGGGTTGTTGCGGACCAAGTCACCGTGGCTGATGTCGTTGGTCCAGTTGGCACCGCTGTTGGCCTTGCCCGCGAAGGGGTTGCTTTCACTGGCGGCCTGCGGAGTCCACGAACCGCTCAGGCTGGAGGCCGTGAACGAGCGGAAGCAGCGCCCATTCGCACCTATCGCCTCAACGATCACGAGGTACTGGTCCTGGTCCTTGACCTTGTAGACCTGCGGCGCCTCGAACAGGTTGTTCGTCGAGTCGCTCATGATCGTCGTGTACGACGAGCCGAAGTTGCCCGGGAAGTTCCCGATCGGCATGCTCGCACGGTAGATCTTGCCGTTGTCACCGGCGAAGAACAGGTACATGTTCTGGTCGTCGGCGATCACGGTCGGGTCGATCGGGCCGCCTGAGGGGATGCTGCCGGTGAACAGCGCCTGCGGTGAGGACCAGCCGTTGGGATTGGTGGGGTCGCTCGACGTGCGGCAGAAGAAGGGCCACGCACCCCACTGGGACGCCAGCACCCAGACGTTCTTGGGTGCGAAGTAGAACAGCGTGGGCGCCACCGTGCCCTGGTTCATACCGGTCTGGCCGGCCGAACCCATGTCCGACCAGTTCGTGAAGGGACTGAACGCCATCGAGCCGTACCCCGATCCCGACACGTTCGACGCGTAGACCAGGTGCTTGCCCTTGTACACCACGGTGGAGAAGTCCTTTAGCGAGACCCACCCGTTCGCGGGCTGCGCCAGCACACCCGTGGACGATCACCGCTACGTCGATGGAAGAGCACACGAGCCGCCCGGCGTCCCGGACAGACCGGTCCACTTCTGGTTGCTGCCGCCGTTGCAGGTCCAGATCTCCACCGCCGTGCCGTTGGCCGTACCGGCGCCCGTAACGTCCAGGCACAGCCCGGACTCCACGCCGACGATCGTGCCGTCGGAGTTCACGCGCCACTGTCGCACATCAGCCGTTCGAGCAGGCCGGCGATGCTCCGCGCCCACCCCTCGGAATCGAATGCGGAATCGACTCTGAAGCGTGGTTGTCGAAGCGCTTCGACGATGGCATTCTCCCTGATGGGCTGTCAGTGGACCAGGAGAGGAGGACCGTCTTGCGGTGGAGACTCTTGTTTCGCACGAAACATGTCCGTTAACTTCGCCTGGAAGTGAAGCGCTTCGACAACGCCCCCCACCTTACGGCCGTCCCCCACCCCGCCCCCTCCCCGCGAGGCGAGCGGCCCGAGAACGAACAAGTACTGCTGTCACCGGCCCTGACGGCCCGACAGAGCACGACTCGACTCTCCGTACCCGAGGAACCGTCATGACGACTCGCAGCATCACCGACCGCCTGGGCGGCCTGGCCTTCGGCGGGGACTACAACCCCGAGCAGTGGGACGAGCCGGTCTGGAAGGAGGACGACGAGCTGATGCGTACGGCCAGGGTCAACCTGGCCACGGTGGGTGTCTTCTCGTGGGCCCTGCTCGAACCGGAGGAGGGACGCTACGACTTCGCCTGGCTCGACGCCCACATCGAACGCCTGCACGCGAACGGTGTGGCCGTCGACCTGGCCACCCCCACCGCCTCCCCACCGCCCTGGTTCACCCTGGCTCGCCCGGACGCATTGACAGTCGGGCCCGACGACATCCGACTCGTCCACGGCAGCCGGGACACGTACTGCCTCACCGCACCCGCCTACCGGAGCGCGGCCCGTCGGATCGCCGGGGCGCTCGCCGAACGCTACGGAGACCATCCCGCCCTCGCGCTGTGGCACGTGCACAACGAGTACGCCACCCTCTGCTACTGCGACCACACGGCTGCCGCCTTCCGGGTGTGGCTGCGCGCCCGCCACGGCTCGCTCGACGCCCTCAACGAGGCCTGGGGAACGGCCTTCTGGAGCCAGCGCTACACCTCCTGGGAACAGGTACTGCCGCCGCGTGCGACGAACTGGCACAAGAACCCCGGCCAGCATCTGGACTTCCACCGCTTCTGGGCCGACGAGGTCATCGCCGCCTACCGCGAGCAGCGCGACGCGATCCGCGCGCACAGCGACCGGCCGGTGACGACCAACCTGATGCTGCCCTCGTACCAGAACCTCGATCTGTGGGGCCTCGCCCGGGAACTCGACGTGGTCACCTCCGACCAGTACCCCACCTCGCCCGGCCTGGGCGCCGCCGCCGACGTCGCCTTCCACGCGGATCGCGCCCGATCGCTGGGCGGCGGCCGTCCCTGGCTGCTGATGGAGCAGGGCACCAACACCGTCTACGACGGCGACCGGGTCCTCGCCAAGGACCCCGGTGACATCCTGCGCCACACCTTGGGTCACATCGCGCGCGGTTCAGAAGGGGCCCTCTTCTTCCAGTGGCGGCAGTCCCGGGCCGGCGCCGAGACCTGGCACTCGGCATTGGTGCCGCACGCCGGGCCCGACAGCCGGATCTTCCGCGAGGTCACGCAGACCGGGGAGGCCGTCGCCCGGCTCGCCGAGCTGGCGGGCTCGACGGTCCCCGCGCAGGTGGCCGTACTGCACGACCCGGACGCCTGGTGGGCACTCGGCGTGGACGGCCTGCCCTCCACGGAACTCGACTACCACGCGGCACTCGGCCGGGCGCACCGCGCACTGTGGGACGCCGGTGTCACGGTCGACTTCGCCCACCCCGAACACGAGTTGAGCCACTACCCGCTCGTCGTCGCACCGGCCCTTTTCCTCCTCTCCGACGCGGTGGCCGAGAAGCTGCGCCGATACGTCGCCGACGGCGGGACACTCCTCGTCCAGCACGCGAGCGGCTACGTCGACGAGCGCCTCCACGCCCATCTCGGCGGCTACCCGGCCGCTCCCCTGCGCGAGGCGCTGGGCATCCGCGTCGAGGAGTACCGGCCACTGCGGCGCAGCGAGCGGATCACCCTGTCGGACGGCACACAGGGCACCGCCTGGAGCGAGTCCCTGCGCACCGAGGGCGCCGAGACGCTCGCCACCTACACCCACGGGATGCTCACCGGCAGCCCGGCGCTGACCCGTCACCGCTTCGGCACCGGGCAGGGCTGGTACCTCTCGACCTACCTCGACGACGCCGACTACGGCGCCCTGGTCGCCCGGTTGCTCGACGAGGCCGGAGTGGGCCCCGAGCTGCCGGGCCTGCCCCCGCGGGTCGAGGCCGTCACCCGGCACGCCCCTGACGGCCGCCACTGGCGCTTCCTGATCAATCACAGCGCCGAACCCGTGTCGCTGCCCGAGCCCGCCCACGACCTGCTCACCGGCGGCACGGTGTCCGAACTGCCGCCCGGCGGTTGCGCGGTACTGCGCGGGCACTGACCTCGAAAGGGCCGACATGACCAAGGAACTGCCGACATGACCAAGGAACTGCCGACATGACCAAGGAACAAGAGGCCTTCCACTGGGGGCACGAGGCCCTTCACCTCGAGATCGTGCTCGATGACGACGGCAGCCCGCGCCTCACGCACCTCGGACTGCCCGGCGAAGCGCAGACAATCCCCGGTGCGTCCCTGCCCCTGGTGGAGGTGACGGCCGCGGGTCACGGCCGCGGCTGGTCGGGCGACCTCCTCGTGGGCACCGATCTCGGCGGACGGCTGCGCCACCGGACCCACCGCGCGACCCGCGACGGCGACTGGCACACGCTGACCGTGCACCTCCACGATCCGGAGACCGGGCTGGTCGCGGAGGTGACCTACCGGTCACCGAACGGCATCCCCGTGCTCCGCAGCGAGGTGACCCTGCGGAACGTTGGGCGGACCACGCTGCACCTGGAGTCGGTCAGCTCGTTCGCGGTGGGCTGCCTCACCCCGAAGGACCCGGCGGCCATCGACGCCGCGGATCTGCTGTGGGCGGAGAACGACTGGCTCGCCGAGTGCCGCTGGCAGCGGCAGCCGATGCGCCTGACCACACCGGCCCACAGCGGACGCGTGAGCCACGCGAACGGCCGGGCCGGCTTCGCCGTGAACGGACAGGGCACCTGGTCCAGTTGCGGACGCCTCCCCATGGGCGGCCTGACGGACCGGCGTACCGGCCGCACCTGGGTGTGGCAGATCGAGCACAACGGCGGGGGCTGGCGTTGGGAGTGCGGCGAGCGGGACAAGGCGGCCTACGCGGCGCTGTTCGGACCCACCGACACTCACCACGGCTGGCGGCACCCCCTTGAACCCGGCGCCGTCTTCGGCACCGTACCCGCCGCCCTGTCCTTCAGCGACGACGGCGGCCCGGACGAGGCGTTCGCCGCGCTGACCCGCTACCGCCGCGCCCAGCGCCGCCCGCATGCCGACCACCAACGCCTGCCCGTCATTTTCAACGACTACATGAACTGCCTGATGGGCGACCCCACGACCGAGAAGCTGCTGCCGCTCATCGACGCGGCGGCCGACGCGGGCGCGGAGTACTTCGTGATCGACGCCGGCTGGTACGACGGCGACGTCGGCGGCTGGTGGGACAGCGTCGGCGCCTGGGAACCCGCCGCCTCCCGGTTTCCCGGGGAGCGCGGGATCCACGAGGTGCTGGACCGTATCCGGCAGCGCGGCATGGTTCCCGGCCTGTGGCTGGAGCCGGAGGTGATCGGCGTATGCAGCCCCATGGCCAAGTCCCTGCCCGACGAGGCGTTCTTCCGCCGCGACGGCGCCCGCGTCACGGAGGCCGGCCGGCACCACCTGGACCTGCGCCACCCGGCCGCCCGTACCCACCTGGACCAGGTCGTGGACCGCCTGGTCGGCGAGTGGGGCGTCGGCTACCTCAAACTCGACCACAACATCGACCCCGGCTCCGGGACCAGCGCCCGCCCCGGCGAGACCCCGGGCGCCGGCCTGCTCGGCCACAACCGGGCGCACCTCGCCTGGCTCGACGGCATCCTGAACCGCTATCCGCACCTGGTGGTGGAGAACTGCTCCTCCGGCGGCATGCGCTGGGACCACGCCCTGCTGTCCCGGATGCAGCTGCAGTCCACGAGCGATCAGCAGAACCTCCACCTCTACGCGCCCATCGCGGCTTCCGCGCCCACCGCCGTCACCCCCGAACAGGGTGCCGTCTGGGCGTACCCCCAGCCCGAAAACACCCTCGACGAGGTGGCCTTCACCATGGCCAACGCGCTCCTCGGCCGGATCCATCTCTCCGGCCGCATTCCCGAACTCGAGCCGGAGGCCCGCGCCCTGGTCCACGAGGCGGTAGCGGCGTACAAGGCCATCCGCGCCGACCTGCCGGGGGCCGTGCCGTCCTGGCCCCTGGGCCTTCCCGCCTGGGACGACCCCTGGATCGCCCTTGCCCTGCGCACCCCGGCCACCACCTACCTCACCGTCTGGCGCCGACCCGGAACCGACATCACGGCGACGCTGCACCTGCGCCACCTGCGGGACACCGCCGCCCGTGTCGATCTGCTCTACCCCTCGGTCAGTCGGGCCGTTTCCGCCTGGACGCCCGACACCGCCGAGCTGAGCCTGACCCTGCCCACCGCGCCGTCCGCCGTCCTGCTCCGCATCACCGCCACGGCCCCCTGAGCTCCCTGAACCACCCCACGCCCGCATCACGAATCGACGAGAGGACCCATCGGGTGCCCCCTCTGCACCAGCCGGACGGACGATTGACCAACCCCGTGATCCCCGGCTTCCACCCCGACCCCAGCGTCTGCCGCGTCGGCGACGACTACTACCTGGCCTGCTCCAGCTTCGAGTACTTCCCTGGGGTGCCCCTCTTCCACAGCCGTGACCTGGTGCACTGGACGCAGATCGGCAACGCCCTGGACCGGCCGGCGCAGCTGCGTCTGTCGGACGCGTGGTCCTCCGGCGGGATCTACGCCCCCACCCTGCGCCACCACGACGGCCGCTTCTGGCTGATCGTCACCAACTGCAGCGAGGGCGGCGGCAACCTGATCGTCACGGCCACCGACCCCGCCGGACCGTGGTCGGACCCCATCTGGGCGCCGGGTGTCCCCGGCATCGATCCCGACCTGGTCTGGGACGAGGACGGCACCTGCTGGTGCACGGTCGCCGGGGTCTCGCAGGTCCGTCTCGACCCGTCCACCGGGCAGACGTACGGAACACCGCACAGGCTCTGGTCCGGCGGGCCCGGCGCCAAGGCCCCGGAGGCGCCGCACCTGTACCGGATCGGCGACTACTGGTACCTGCTCATCGCCGAGGGCGGCACCGAGCGCGGCCACGCCGTGTCGATCGCCCGCGGCCGTACGCCCGCCGGCCCGTTCGAGCCGTGCCCGGCCAACCCGATCCTCACTCACCGCGGCACCGACCACCCCGTCCAGAACACCGGGCACGCCGACCTGGTCCAAGGCCCCGACGGCTCCTGGTGGATGGTGTTCCTCGGCGTCCGACCGGGCGGCGGCACACCGGGCTGGCATGTGCTCGGCCGGGAGACCTTCCTGGCCCCCGTGACCTGGGTGGACGACTGGCCGGTGGTCGGCGAGGTCGCCTTGGACCTGCCCGAGCTCCCGTGGCCGCTCTCCCCCAGCCCTGTCGAGGAGCACCGGGACGACTTCGAGCTCGCCAAACTGCGGCCGTCCTGGATCTCTCTGCGGGACCGGCCCGCCGAACACTGCACCACCAAGAAGCGCCCCGGATGGCTGACGCTCCGCGCGCGGGGCGGCTCCATGGACGAGCCCGACGTGGTGTTCACCGGCCGGCGCCAGCAGCACAGGTCGTGCCGGGCACGCACTTTGGTCGATGCCACGGAGGGAGGCGGCGGCCTCGCCGTGCGGCTCGACGAGCGGCACCACTACGAAATCGAGGTGTCCGGCACGCGGGTGCGGGTGGTCGCGCGTATCGGCTCCCTGCGCACGGTCGTGGCCGCACGGTCCGTGCCCGCCGGGCCAGTGGTCCTCGCCGTCACGATCACGCAGCCGCCGTCTCCGCACGGGCCGTGCACGGGACCCGACGTCGTCTCCCTCGGCGTCGAGCAGCCCGACGGCACGTTCACCGAGCTCGCGACCCTCGACGGCCGCTACCTGTCGACCGAGGTCGCCGGCGGCTTCACCGGTCGGGTCATCGGCATGTACACCGCGGCGGGCATCGTCCACTTCGACTGGTTCGCCTACGAGCCACTCGACGGCTGAACCAGGCCCCCTCCCTCTGCTTCCCTCTGCCTCCCTCTGCCTCCCTCTGCCTCCCTCTGCTGACAGGGACACAGGACCGCTCCGCCATGTGGCGACGAGGGCCGGCTGACCCGTCCTCCCCGGCCGGCTCGGTGGTCCGGCCCTGAACCCCGAGAACGGCACGACACACATCACCCCATGGACCTGCAGCGGCAGGCGCGGCCGACGGTGGCGCCTGCCGCTGCCCGACCACGGATCGGATCACCCGTACGACCGACCGAAAGGCATGGCACATGAAGGACATACGGCAACCCGCACACCACCACAGCCGCGGCCCCGGACGCCTGGCCGGCCTGCTCATGGCGCTGCTCGTCATCCTGGGACTGTCCGGCAGCACCGCGCTCGCCGCGACCGGCGGCACGGCACAGCAGGCACGCGCCACGGTCAAAGTTCCGGCCCGCGCCATGGACGCCGTCGCCGCGATGCAGCCCAGCTGGAACCTGGGCAACACCCTGGACGCGATTCCGGACGAGACGTCCTGGGGCAACCCCAAGGCCACCAGGGAGCTGTTCAAAACCCTCCGGGCGCAGGGCTTCCGCAGCGTCCGCATCCCGGTGACCTGGAGCGCACACCAGTCCACCACCCCGCCCTACACCGTCGACGCCGCGTACCTGAGCCGCGTCAAGCAGGTGGTCGACTGGGCACAGGCCGAGAACCTCTACGTCGTGCTCAACGTCCACCACGACTCATGGCAGTGGGTCTCGAAGATCTCCACCGACCACGACAACGTGCTCGCCCGCTACGACGCCCTGTGGACCCAGATCTCCGCGACGTTCCGCGACGAGCCGCGCACCCTGCTCTTCGAGAGCATCAACGAACCCGGCTTCGACAACGCCACGGCGGCGCAGAAGACCCAGTTCATGAACGAGCTGAACACCTCGTTCCACGAGATCGTCCGCTCTTCGGGCGGCGCGAACAAGGGCCGACTGCTCGTCCTGACCACACAGGGCGGCACCCCCTCACAGGACCTCATGGACGACCTGTACACGACGATCAGCGCGCTGCACGACCGCAACCTGGTCGCCACCGTGCACTACTACAGCTATTACCCGTTCAGCGTGAACGTCGCGGGCGGCACCCGGTACGACGCCGCCGCCCAGAACGACCTGACCGACGCCTTCGCCCGCATGCACGACACCTTCGTCGACAGGGGCATCCCCGTCTACCTCGGCGAGTACGGCCTGCTCGCATATCCCGACGACAACCACCCCTCCCGCATCGAGCGGGGCGAGGCGCTTAAGTACTACGAGCACGTCGGACACGCGGCACGCGTCGCCGGTGTCACCACCGCCCTGTGGGACCCCGGCTTCGCCTACCTGAACCGGGACACCCTGAAGTGGCGTGACCCCGCTCTCTTCGCCTGGATCAAGTCGAGCTGGACCACCCGCTCGGGAACCGCCTCCTTCGACAAGGTCTTCGTGGCGAAGTCGAGCCGGCTCACAGCCCAGTCGCTCACACTGAACCGGAACGGCACCACGTTCCAGAGTCTGTGGCACGGCGACACCAAACTTGTCGAGGGCCAGGACTACACCGTCTTCGACGATCGCCTCACCCTCACGGCGCGGGCGCTGACCCGGCTGACCGGCGAGCGGGACTACGGGGTCAACGCGACGCTCCAGGCCCGGTTCTCCCGCGGCCTGCCCTGGCAGATCGACGTGGTCACCTACGACACTCCGGTGCTGTCGAACGCCACGGGCACACCCGATTCGTTCACCATTCCCACGAAGTACCAGGGTGACCTGCTGGCGACCATGGAGGCCACGTACGCCGACGGCAGCAACGCCGGCCAGACCAGCTGGACTCCGTACCAGGAGTTCAACGTGGCCTTCTCGCCGGACTACCCGAACGGCACGATCATCCTGACCCCCGAATTCCTGAAGGCACTGCGTGACGGCGAACCGGCGACGCTGACCTTCCACTTCCACAGCGGCGCCAAGGTGAAGTACAAGGTCACGAAGACCGGAGACTCAGTCACCGGTACGGCTGTCAAGGAATCCTGACCGACCGGCCCTCGCCCTGGTTGCCCACCTCCCGGGCAACCGGGGCTCTGACGTCTCTGCGGCGCCGCGGCATATCCCCGCTCGCGCGTGGGCCACTTCCTGTGAGAAATCGTTGGCAACCTTTGCGCTTCCGGTGGTCACTCAGTAGTGCACCATCGGCTCGATCTTGCGAACGGACTGGAAATGAACACATCGAGGCAGGCCGCGCGGCAGCGCAGACAAAGACGCAGGCTCATGCTGGCCGGCACATCGGCGCTGATCGCCGCGGGCGTTGTCGCCTACCTGGTCATGGCGTTGCTCCCCGATCGCAACGTCGACGCAGGGCCTGCCGCAGCCACGCCCCTCGCCACCACCCAGGTGAAAGCCACCGCCGTCGGCGGCGAGAGGGCCACCCCGGCCGCGACGGCGAGCCCCACCGGCTCGCCCAGCCCGACAGGCTCCCCCACCCCGAAGGGTGCCGCGACCACCACGTCGCCGCGACCGTCACCCACTGACACCCCGGAGCCCAAGCGAAAGCCCGCTACCACAACTGCGCAGGCAGGACGGCTTCAGCCGCACACCACCTACCGGGGCGTCGCCACCGCCTACGAGGCCGCGGACGGAAACGGCGCCTGCCTGTTCGGCCCCAGCCCCGACCTCATGATCGCGGCCATGAACACCACCGACTACGAGACGTCCAGGGCGTGCGGCGCGTACGTGCTCGTGCGCGCGGCCAACGGCAGATCCATCACGGTACGCATCACCAACGAATGCCCCCTGCCCTGCGCACCCGGGCAACTCGACCTCAGCCAACAGGCATTCGCCAAACTGGCCGACCTCAAGGTCGGCCGGATCCCCATCACCTGGAGCCTGGTGAGCCCCAGCATCTCCAACAAGATCTCCATCCGGTACAAGACCGGCTCCAGCCGCTACTGGTGCGGCATCCAGGCGATCGGCCACCGCAACCCAGTCGCCAGGCTGGAGGTCCGCACCTCAGGCGGCTGGCGGCAACTGCCCCGCACCTCCTACAACTACTTCATCGCCGCGGACGGCAGCGGGTGCGGCAGCGCGATCAGACTCACCGACATCTACGGCGAACGGTTGACCATCAACGGAATCGCGGTGCGGCCGAACGTCGTGCAACCCACCCAGGTCCAGTTCGCCCGGCACTGACCCCACCGTCCGCCCAAGGCCGACGTCGAAGCCACTTCGCGGACTGCAACGCACTGAGGGCCGAGGTCGACCGCGCCTGAGAAGGGACGCGGACCGACCTCGGGCCCGGTGTCACTGATGTCGGGTCAGCCGCCACTGACGGTCAGGTTGTTGGTGTTGAAGTTGAGTCCGCCGGACGACGAGGTGATCTCATAGCCGAACTGCACGTCACCGATGACCTCGCTGCCGGGCATCCAGCCCTTGGTGTACGCGATCCAGTTGAGGACCGGCTTGACGTCCACGGTGCCGGAGTTGGAGTCGGACGTCCGCAGGAACGAGAACACCTGGTTCGACCCGTTGGTGCCCTTGTAGACGTTCCAGTTGTGGCCGCCGAGCGTGACGTTGGCCTGGTAGGCGCCGATCGGGCCGACGGATCCGTTGTAGTTGACCCAGAGCATGATCTCGTACTGGTGGTGGTTGTCCCCAGATGTCGTACGACGTGTTGTACGCGCCGGACGACGGGACGCTGACGTCGTAGTTGCTGGTGAGCCAGCCGAGGGAGTCGATCGACTTGTTGATCGACTTCGTTGATTTGGCGTAGGACTTGATGCCGCCGGTGTTGGGGTGGTTGGCCCAGACACCCCAGCCGGTCCCGGAGTTGGCCCACATGCACTGGCTGCCGGCGCCGGAGCCCCAGATGTTGTTGTAGAGCGTGTAGCCGTTCAGGTTCGTGCTGCCGTACTGGTCGCAGGTGCTCCAGACGGCGGCGGAGGCAGGGGCGGAGGCGAGGCCGACGGTGGCTCCGAGAGCCATCGCCGGCGCCAGCACCGCCATGCTGACCTTGCGTATCGCGCTCTTTACCATGGTGTCCCTTCCACGGGTGGGGGGAATTGTGGGGGTGCTACCACGCTCCTGACTGAGGACGTGGTCCTCTCCGGCGACGAAATCGATCGGCTGCGCGTCGCCGGAAGAAGTCCTGACTGCGGCTCCGCCACGTGGGCGCCATCACTCGGGCGGAGCCGCGGACATACTGCGGAAGGCACTGCGGCGGGACTCGGACCAAGGGCTTTCAGCCCTTGATGGCCCCGGTGAGCATGCCCTTCTTGAAGTGCCGCTGGACGAAGGGGGAGGCGACCGCGACGGGGATCAGCGCGAGGACCATGACGGCCATCTGCAGCCCCAGTGAGGAGAGTTGGCCGGTGCGGACCGCCTGCTGGAGGCCGGTCGGCGCCTCGGTGTTCTTCTGCACAAGCTGGATGAGCACGTTCTGCAGCGGCATCATCTGCTGGTCGGTGAGGTAGATGGAGGCGTTGAACCAGGCACTCCAGTAACCGACCGCGTAGAACAGCGAGATGACGGCCAGCACCGCGCGCGAGAGCGGCATGATGATGGTCAGCAGGATGCGCAGGTCGCTGGCACCGTCGATGCGGGCGGACTCGGTGAGTTCGGGTGAGATGCCCATGAAGAAGGCCCGCAGGACGAGGATGTTGAAGACGCTGACCGCGCTCGGCAGGATCAGCGACAGATAGGTGTCGGTGAGGCCCAGCGACTGCACCAGAAGGTACGTCGGGATGAGCCCGGCCCCGAAGAACATGGTCGCCATCATCGTCATCAGGAAGACCCGATGACCCAGACTCCCCGGACCGTCGCCGTCACCGGTGGCAGCCTCGCCTCCACCACTCACGGCGGCGCCACCGTGTCCGCACCTCGCGGGTCCGTAGGGTCCGGGCCGCTGCCGACCCGCCGCTGACCTCTGCGGATGCAGCCCCCTATGGAGCGCCTCGGCACACCCCAGGGCGCACCGGTTCGTCCACGAAGCCCTGCAGGCGATCCGATCGGCGCCGACGGGGCATGCTGGTATCCATACGAGAGGCCCGGGAGGTTCTGGCATGCGATGGTGGGCCAAGGCATGGATGGTCGCCGGGGTGTTCGTCCTGGCGGCCTGCAGCTCTTCGGCGGACGGCCGATCCGTGGGAGTGCCGTCCGGGAGCCGTCCGGCAGGGCCGCCGACCAATACTCCGACGCCTCCCTCAGCGCCCCGGTCCACGGTGCCCTCCTCAATCAGACCCGCCAGCCCGAGCGAACCGAGCCCGTCAGCGTCGGCCACCACGCCCTCCCCTTCGGCGGCCAGCTGCGCCGCCGGGCGCGCGGAGGTCACCGTCAGCCCCGGTGACGCGGTCACACAGGGGTTGTGCGTGCGGCCCGGGACGGTGGTGTCCCTCATCCTGCGGCCTCGCACCGACGACAAGCGGTGGACGGCCGTGCAGAGTTCCGCGCCCGTCTTCGTCCTCGCGTCCGGATGGCAGCTGGACACGGGCGGCACCGCCCACGCCTCGCTGCGGTGCGCAGGCACCCGGAGCGGTACGTCCGACGTCACCGCGCTGGCGAAGGCACCGGACGTGGCGGGCGCGCCACGCGTCGCCTTCACGCTCCACGTGACTGTGGTGCCGTACACGACGGAGGGGTGACCCCCGAAGGCCGGGATCACCCCTCCCATCACTGTCGGCCATTCATACGCGTCAGCCGCAGTCACGAACCTTGATGCTGTAGATGCCGCGGCCATGGGTGGCCGCGTACAGCATCTTGCCGTCGGGGCTCAGCTTCAGCTGAAGCACGGCGACAGCCGGGAGGTTGCCGACGCGCTGCCACGTCGTACGGCCCGGGGCCCGGTAGACGACGCCGAGGTCGGTGGCGACGGCGAGGCCGCCGTTCGGCGTGACGACCGCGGAGTTGGTCGGTACGTCGGGGAGGTTCTTCGAGACGTCCTTCCAGGTGGTGCCGCCGTCCTTGGACTCGAAGACGTGGCCGACGCCCGCACCCGGACCCTCGGTCCAGTGCCGGGAGAAGCCGTTGACCGCGAGGAAGACGTGGTCGGCGTTCTTGGGGTCGATGGCGAAGCCGCTGAGGTAGCGGTTGGGCACGGCGCCGTCCGCGCCGGTGGCCGGGAGGGTGATGTCGTGCCAGCCGGTGCCGTCCGCGTTGCCGACGGAGATGCCGCGGGCGAAGCCCTGGTTGTTGCAGGGTCCGCACCAGGCCGCGTACACCTTGCCGCCCGAGGCCGCGACTGCGGTCGCGGTACGGCCGGCGCCGAGGTCGTAGACGCTGGTCCACTCGGAGCCGCTGCGGATGGCGTAGCCGTGGGTCTGGACCCAGACGTGCCGGCCGCCGGCGATCCAGGTCGAGCTGTTCTTCGCGTCGGCGGCGAGCGGGGCGATGAAGCGGGCCTCACTGGTGGCGTTGTCGGCCGGGGCGACGTTGTACGAGGTGATCTTGCTGGAGTCGGTGGTCCAGGAGCCGTCGTTGACGGCGCAGTTCTGGGTGATCTGGATGGCGAGGTAGACGTACTCCTCGGCGATGTTGCAGCCGTTGGCGGGGTCGGTGAGGGTGTCGCCGCCGTCGCCGCCGAAGTTGGAGCCCATCACCGTGTCGTTGCTGCGCAGGACGGACTGGCCGTTGTCCTGCAGGCCCCCGGTGACGGAGACGCCGCCGTGGGTCAGGTCCTTGCCGACGCCCACCGAGTAGTACTGCAGGGTGTCGATCGTGCCGTCGTTGAGTGAGGTCCAGTCGGTGGCGTGGCCGGAGGCGTCCTGGGAGCCGTTGACCGGGCGCTTGTAGGCGCCGCCGTCGTTGCCGACGTACACGAAGCTCTTGCCGTGGTAGCTGCCGATCGCGACGCCGTGCTGGTCTGAGTGGGTGGTCTGGTTGCAGTCGCCCGTCTGCTTGGCCGGGTCGATGCTCCAGCAGGAGAACCCGAAGTTCCAGTACGGGCCGACGGTCGACCAGTTACTACCGCCGTCCTTGGTCTCGTAGACCTCTTCGAGGCCGGCGTAGACGTGTTCCGCGTTCGCCGGGTCGACGGTCAGGAACTGGTTGTACCAAGCCTGCACGCCGGGCATGTAACCGCTGGAGGTCAGCGCCGAGCCGTCGGCGGCCAGTCCCTTGTAGTCCGCGATCTGTGTCCAAGGACCGGTCGGGGAACCGGACTTGGAGACGTAAATTCCCTCCAGACCGCTGTCCGGGTTGGTGTTCAGCTGCTCCGGGGACTGGTCGATGGCGTAGTAGCGGGAGCCGTCGGCGGACCGGGCGAAGGTGACGTTGCCGACGTTGTCCGCGTCGGCCGGCAGGTCGCCCAGGCCGCTGGTGATCCGCGTCCAGGTGCCGTTCACCTTGGTGTAGAAGCCGTTGTAGTCGTCACCGCTGCGCCAGCCGACCGCGAGAACCACCTTGGAGGGGTCCTTCGGATCGATCGCGATGTCGTTGGCGATATTCTTGTACGCGGCCGAGGCGTCGCTCGCCAGTGAACCGCCTGGCAGGTAGTCGGGGTTGGGCGCGAACTCCAGCTTCCAGGCGCCGCTGAGCTTCTTGGTGGAGTGGCTCCACACGCCCTCGCTCGTCGCCGCCCACACCCTGCCGCCACCGAAGCGCAGCTCGTGGATGGTGGTGGACTCCAGCTCGTCACCGCCTACCCGGCTGCGCGCGGAAAACGTGCCGTGGTGCGGGTCGGACAGCACGTAGACGCCGCTGCCAAGGTAGGCGTCCGCGTTGGTCGTCGCCTCACCGGTGCCCAGCCACAGCCGCCCGCCGTCGTCGAGTGCGAGCGCGCCGGTGGACTGCGAGGACAGCTTGTCGCTGATGGGCTGCCAGCGGCCGCCTCCGGTGTGCGAGCGCCACACCCCGCCGCCCGCACTGCCCGCGTACACGTATCCGTCGTCGGCGGCGGCCATCGCCGCCATCCGGCCGGTGACGTTGCCCGAGCCGCCGCTGGAGTTGGAGTCGTAGTCGCGGTAACGCGCATCGTCGGAGTTGTACGGCAGGTCCGTGACGTTCCGCCAACTGCCGCCGGTGCTGCGCAGGTCGGTCAGACTCTGCCAGGCGGCGCCGTACGCGCCCGGCGCGACGATGCCGGGCGAGGTGCGGGCTTCGGCGTACTGGTCCGCACCCTCGGCTATCTCATCGGCCTCGTTGCCATCGTCACCGCCGCCGCCGTCGTCCTCCGCCTTGGCCTTTGGAGTGATGGCGCCCACCGACTGGGCACGTTCGGCGGCGAGTTGGGCGAGTGTGCGGGCACCGAAGGGCGTGCCGTCCGGGCCGGACGCGGCGCCGGCGGGTATCGCGACGAGTGCGGCGGATGCGGTGATGGCGCAGATCGTGAGCCATCGTCTCTTACGGGTTGGTGCTGACACCAGGTCCTCCCAAAACGGGCACGGGATACAGCCGTCGGGGACGACCCGATCACCGGTGGCGGGGGGTGTCCGGCATTTGGACAAGTCTTTGACCAGAACCTGTCACCGCACATGACCAAAAGCCGACCGGCTCATCGCGCCTCCATCGGAAACTTCGGGTCAGAGGGCCGCGGTCCGCGAGCGGGCGACAGCCGGCAGCACACCGGCGAGGGCCAGCGCGATGCTGCCGGAGATCGCGCAACGGGGAGTCGGTTACCTGCTTACCGAGGGCCTGGGCTGCCGTCGAGGGGCTGGACGACGCATCGGTGCAACTCGCGGACATGGGCGTCGGCGGGGTGGTTGCGGTAGCGGTCGTGGGCGGCCGCCTGTTCTCCACAGAGTCGCTGGTGGGGCCACCCGCCGAAAGCCGCGACTTTCCGTTGCAGCCAGTTCCACACGGTCTTGGAGTCGGTGCCCAGTCGTGCGGCTAGCGACACGGCGGACGGCCGCTGCTTCATGGGCATGCTCCAGTACCTCTCGCGCAGTTCGCGCACCCGAGCGTCGGAGATCTTCACCATACGGTGGGCTTCGCCGCGTGCGTGGCGTCACTCACCGTCGGAGCCGGCAGACCGCAGCACACAAGAGAGCAGCGACAACTGCTCCCGCGGGTGTGCCTCCGGTCCGAAACGCCTCGGGACAGCCGCGGTTGTGTGGCACAGAGCTTGTTTGAAAGCGGGCTGCCTGGGACCCACCTCCACGTTCGCCGCCCGCGCGTCCCCTGGGCGGTCACGTCTGAAACGGGATGGCCAACAGGCAACACGGCAGGCGCCGTTGACCAGTTCGTGTAGGCCGGCGGCCGCGTGATCGGTATCGCCGCGGGTACGCAGTCGGGCATGAGACACCCCCGCGCACTCGATGCACGGCCGCCCTCGCGCGCCGCCTCCTCCCACACCCAGCTGCCGTGGCTGACCGGCGGGCCGTCATGGGCCTGTCCAGCAACCGTGGAGCACGCCGTGCGCCCTGCGCGCCACCAGCTCACTCGCCCTGGCCTGCGCCGTCGGCATCGCCGCCAAGTCGGCCTCCGGGCAACGGCTTTTACCCCGACCCGCCACCCGGGCGTTGCCGACCGGGCACGCGGCCGCCGTCGCGGCTTTCGCGACCGCCGTCACCCTGTCACCCCGGGCTGGCAGCCGCGCTCATCCCCCTGGCCACGGCAGCCTCCGTGTTCCGCGCAGCGTTTCCCATCCGCGGGGCCTGGTTCTTGATGCCGGTGATGCACGCGTGGTCGGACGTCATGCGCTTGAGTCCGATCCGGCCGGACGGGACCCTTGGCCGCCGGCGCGGTCAACGAGTATGCCGTCCTCTGACGTATGACGATATGCCAGCCGTTGGGGCTCGGTCTGACCGCCGGTTCCGGATGCGTGCGCCTGCCTCGCGCGCTTCTCCAGTTGCGGCATGGCTCGCACACACGGGCATCCGAGCAGCCCACCCATACGCCAGGAAGTTGTTGTTCAAACCTTTATGGATTGATTGGGTGCCGGAGTTGCTCAGTAGAGGCGCCACCCAAGCCTTGACCGCCGCCGATACTGGTCCCTCCGGGGCTACAGACTTCTGGCGGCAGTCCGCGAATCAGAGGCAGCCGCTGATCGCGCAGCGAAATCACCGTCCGCTGTTCAGCGGTGGGCGTCGCCGGTCTGGCGGAGTTGGTCGGTGTGGTGGGTGATGGTGGCGATGCGGGCTGCGAGGTCGGGGTGCGTGGCCTTGAGGTGTGTGCGGGTGTCGGCGAGTGGGGCGATGAGCTGGGCGGCGTCGTTGTCGGCGAGGGCGTCGGCGAGCCGGGCCAGAGGTGTGCGGGCCTGGGAGGGGAGGTCCGTGAGCGCGGTGATCTGGCCGGCGAGTTGGCGTAGTTCGGCGGCGTTGGTCCGGGCCCAGGTGGTGATGGTGCGGTCGGCGGCCCGGCGGTTGCGGGTGGCTTGTACGCGCTGTTCGCCGGTGGTGCCGGGTGTTCCGGGGCGTACGCGCAGGTAGCGGCGTTCGGCGGCCTGGCGGCTGGCGACGCCGAGCGGGTGGGCGAGGTCCGCCCAGCTGGAGCCTGCTGCCCGGGCTGCCTCGATCAGTCCAGGTTCCCATCCTGCGAGTTGGTCGCGCAGTTCACGCAGCAGGAGGAGTGCGGCCAGGGCCTGGTCCGCACTGGCTTGTCCGTCCTGTGGGTGCGCTCCGCTCTGGGGGGTCTGGGCGGTGCGGACGGCTTCGTTGATCGTGTTCAGCGCTGCCGCGGCAGCGAAGAACGAGGTGGGGTCGCGGGGCTCGGGGGAGGCGTTCACGGAGATCCTCTCGGCATTGTCACCCTTTGGACGACACCTTACTTGTCATCGTTTGGATGACATGTTACAACGGTGTCAGACGAAGCGCATTGGCAGTTCCTGCCAGACCTGTGGAGGTGTATTCGCGATGTTGATGCGCACCGACCCGTTCCGCGAACTCGACCGGCTTGCCCAGCAGCTGACGGGTGTGACCGGTACCTGGTCCAGGCCCTCGGCGATGCCGATGGACGCCTACCGTGAGGGCGAGGAGTACGTGATCGCCCTCGACCTGCCCGGTGTCGCGAAGGACGCGATCGACATCGATGTCGAACGGAACATGCTCACCGTCAAGGCCGAGCGCCGCCCGGTCGTGAAGACCGACGACGTACAGATGGAGCTCTCCGAGCGGCCCCTGGGTGTCTTCTCCCGCCAGCTGGTGCTGGCCGACACCCTGGACACCGAGCGCATCACGGCCGGCTACGAAGCGGGGGTGCTGACCCTGCGGATCCCGATCGCCGAGCGCGCCAAGCCCCGCAAGATCGCGATCGGCGGGGAGTCCGAGCACAAGCAGATCGGCGGCTGAGGAGCCAGTTCCCCGGCCGCGCCGACGGCGGAGGACGGGCATCGATCCCCCCTCTGGTCCCGTCCTCCGCCCTACGTCCATCACACAACGACGTGAAGGGGGCAGTGGTGGCCATGCGATGGGAAGCATTCCTCGACCACGTGCAGGAACGCGGCGAGTACACCACCCCCCAGGAAGCCGAACGGGCCGCGCGTACCGTTCTGGCCCTGCTGGGCGCGCATCTGGTGGGTGAGGTCCGCGCCGAGCTGGCCGCCCGGCTCCCGGAGACCTTCGCCCTGGTTCTTCTCAACCCGCTGCAGGCCACCGAGCCCCTCCCGCCGGAGCGGTTCCTGCGGGCCACCGCGGCGTGGATCGAGGGAGCCACCGAACAGACCGCGGCCTGGGACGTCAGCGCCGTACTGAGCGTGACCGCCGATGCGGCGGGCGAGGAACTCACCCGCCGCATCCTGCTCCAGCTCCCCCCGGGCTACGACCTCCTCTTCGGCCGTCCCGAGCACGCCTGAGCCCAGGAACGCGTGACCCGCTCATCAATTCAGCAGGGCCGGCCGGCACTCACCCCGGCCGGCCCTTCCCACAGGCGACAACGCCCTTGCCCGAGAAAGGAAATCACTCCCGATGCTTCCGCTGCGGGAACCTGCGACTGCCCGACCCGGCATGACGTTTCAGCAGATGCTGGAAAGAGTCCGATACGAAGGCGCTTATCCGACCCGGGAGCGGGCCGAGGACGTCACGCGTGCCGTGCTGGGGGCCCTGGGCCGTCAGCTCTCCGGCGACGAACGCGTCGACCTCGCCGCCTGCCTCCCCTCCGAGGCCGCCCTCGTGTTCACCAGCCAAATCCCCGACCTTCAACCGCTCACCGGCTGGGGCTTCGTCAAGGACCTGGCCACCCGCATGGGTGCCACCCCCGCGGTCGCGCGCTGGGACACTGGAGCCGTCCTCGCCGTCGTCGGCCGCCTGGCCGGCCCCGGTCTCCTGGATCGCATCCTCGCCCAGCTCCCGTCCGGATACGCGCTCCTGTTCGGCCGCGCCGAACTCACCCAGGCCGCCTGACCGTTCCGGGTGGGAAACAAGCGAGGACAGCAGCCGTGGCTGAGGACGTGGCTTACGGCGGAAGGGCTCCGGCGATATCGCCGCCGGAGCCCTGTGCGGGCGCCAACAGCCGTGTGAAGTCATGGGGAAATCCTGCCGCCAGCTGCCATGGCCTGCGGGTCAGGCGTCCGCCGTGCGGCGCGGTTCGACAGCGGCCCGGTGTTCTTCGTTGATGCGCCGGGCCTCTTCGAGCTGGTCTTCGAGGATGACAATGCGGCAGGCAGCCTCGACCGGAGTGCCCTGGTCGACGAGTTCGCGAGCGCGAGCGGCGATCTTCAACTGGTAGCGGGAGTAGCGGCGGTGGCCGCCCTCCGAGCGCAGGGGCGTGATCAGGCGGGCTTCACCGAGCGCCCGCAGGAAGGCGGGTGTGGTGCCGAGCATTTCGGCGGCCCGGCCCATGGTGTAGGCGGGGTAGTCGTCGTCATCGAGACGACGCAGAGAGTTTTCTGCGGTCATTCGCACCTCTGTCGTGGGAACGCATCGGGGGCCCTGGTGCCGTACGGCACCAGGGCCCCGAGGGATTTGAACACCATCTGCCGGCCTACTGCGGTGCCGGCCTTCTGTTTCCGCTCGCTCTCCCGGGAGAGGGGGATGCGTGCGGGGATCGCGTATGCGTGACCGTGGGACCACCTTCCGTTCCGGGGCCTGCGGTACCCGGGCCGACTACGGCCTTGCCCGGGCGATCCTGATGGCGTCTGCCTCCTTCTCCTCTTCCTGATCCATCTCCTTGCACCTACGTACTGCTGGCGGCCCCTGTGAGCCGCCCAGCCCGGCAGCCAGCGAGAGGACCCCGAGAATCCGCCGGCCCCGCCGCTCTACTGCCGTGCCAATACCTGCTGGTGCGCCGCAGTTTCGTGTCTGCCGCGCCTTCCTGACTTCCTGGCTACGGACAAGACATTAACCTCCGTGATCCTGAATGTCTACTCCCGCCATGACAGATTTTCTGCATGCCGCAATGATGGTCTTCTGCCGTCCAGGCATGCCGAAAAGGTGTACCGGGACGCATGGGAGCGGGGAGCAGGGGGCATACCGCCTGGCACCGCAAAGCAGGACAACCGATACACCAGGACACGAGCGGCGGCCGTAGCTTGCCCCGAGGCCGGCGTGAGACGGCGGGGCTTTCGCGTCTCTCACGGACGCCCCTATGACCGGGGGGCGATCTCACGGAACACTGCCCTCGGCGCAAACTGGCGCTGGAGATTCAAGCGCGCCGTCACCACACCTCAGGGCCGCCGCCGTGCCACTCGATGACCGGCGAGTCCGCCACATCGATCTCATCCATACCAGCCCAGCCCAGCCCGCCCGCCCGCCCGCCGCATGATCTCGGCCAAACCACTCAGACTGCAGGCCGCCCCCACGGGCTGCCCGTCCACGCGCACTTGGCGCCCCCCTTGGTGGGCAGGCAAACGATCACGGAACGCTCGGTCATTCGGCAAGCATCGCCCGCAGCCACACCCCGCGCATCCGGACGTAGCCCGCGGCGCCTTACCGGACGCTGCGCTGTTCCAGGAGGCGTACTGGTTCGCCTGAACACGCGTACGAAGGTTGCGCTCGATACCTTCGCCGAGGCGGCCGAGGGTCGGCGGGATCTCCTCAACGCTGTCCAGGGCGAGGCGCACGTTGGGCAAAGCCGGGCCCCTCCTCTACGCCGACCGCCCGGTGAACGGCAGCGGCCGGCGGTACGCAGCCCTCGACGCCGATCACTCACGGCCCGCCAAACGGGAAGTCAACGACCTCTCAGTGAACGAGCGCCTTGCGCAGCCCGGGTTTCGATGCATCGGCCCACGCGGCCGACAGTTCCCGTTCGCGCACTTTGGCCACGGCTTGCTCCTGGCCGTACAGCAGGCCCCAGGTGAAACCGGGCTCGCCTGCCGCGTGCGCCGCCAGGGCCAGGTGCCGCAGGGCTCCCGCGCGACGACGGTGTCCTGATGGTCCCCGAGCACCTTCTGTACGCGCTTACCGAGCCGCTTGGCGGGTTTGCCGAGCGAGGCGCGCGCCGGTTCGGTGGCGTACCGCGTCTTCTTCGCCGCCTTGCGGGCCTGGCGGCTCCGGCGAGGCCAGCGACGCTCCACTGCCGGAATGAACGCGCCCAGAGAGCGGCGGGGCGTCGCCCCCGTGACCGCCCCGGCGTCCCGTGAGGCCCCGCTCGCGCCCGGCCTGCGCCCGGCCGGCATGCTCGGGGCGACCCGCCGCGGGCCGGCCACCGGGCGACCGTCGGGCGCGCGGTGGCCACTCGAGGTATTCCTCCACGGTGTGCAACAGAGAGCCGGAGCGAACACGGAGCCGCTCCAGAGGCACAAGGTGGGCTGACCACACCCTGACTCAAGGGCGGAGGCGGAGCCAGCACCGAACCTCGGCCAGCCCTGATCGTCGGCGGTGCTGCGGGCAGCCTCCCAGTCAGGGCGTCCGAGCGACCTCGACGGGGCCCCAGATGTTGAGGGAAGCGACGGCCGCCGGTGGGCTCGGGCCGCCGGGACTGGAACGATGTCCTAGCTGCTCAGGGCCTGGTGGAGCGTGGGATAGCAGGGCATCACAGTGTCGAGGCCGACGAGCTGAAGGACGCGCAGGATGTAGGGGGTGGGGCCGGCCACGCGCACCCAGCTCTGGATGGCAGTGGCGGCCTGGTGAGCCCCGATCAGGGCGTTGATGCCAGTGGAGTCCATGAAGGTCACCTGACTCAGGTCCATCACGGTGTGCCGGGTGGCTTCACCGTCGGGGCCCAGGAGCGCGCGCTGGATCTCCGCGCCGGTAGTGAGGTCGACTTCGCCACGCAAGGCCAGCACGACGATGCCGTCGGCGGTGGTGAACCGGGTGACCGACAGCCTTGGAGGCTCCATCGTGGTCATCCCTTCACGCCACAGGGCTCGGCCAGCGGCGTGTCGAGGCCGATAGCGGCGGCGGTCAGTTGCTGCTGCACTGGCTCGGGCAGCGGATCTCCGTGGACCGTGTCCACCAGGTTGTCCATGCAAGCGAGTTCAGTGCGCGCATCCTGCGTGGCCTCGCCGGCCGCAGTGCCCTCCCGCGGGGGGTAGTGGCCTGTGCACGCGAGCGGGGACCTCTCGCCGCTCTCGGGCTGCACAGAAGGCGCACGCTCTGACATGGCCGCCGCTCCCTAGGCATCCACCCGACTCTGACCCCGCAAGCGTCCACGCCCCACCGTTCACCCGTCAAGAGATACCGGAAAAGCTTTTCACACTTTCGTATACGTGAATACTGCGTCTATCCTGAGGTGATGCGTGGAGTACCCGAGTCACATACAGGCTGGACGTTCCTGACCAATCACGCCCGCGTGCTGGCCGCGATCGCCGAGGACCGCACCACCCGCATCCGCGACATCGCCGCGCGGTGCCAGCTCACCGAGCGGGCCGTCCAGAAGATCATTTCGGATTTGGAGGAAGACGGGTATCTCACCCACACCCGCCAAGGACGCTCCAACGAGTACCGGATCGAAGAGGGGACCAACCTGCGGCACCCGGCAGACTCCGGGCCGACGGTGGCGGATCTCCTCGCCCTCCTTGCTCAGCACGACGCCGAACACGGCAGCCGGAACCAGCAGTTGCACACGACACCCCCGCACGAACGAACAACGGAAGGTGACCGGTGACGACATCGGCACGACCCCCCGGGTGGCTGACACACCGCAGCGCCGGACCGGCTTTCGCAGTCGGCGTGACGGCGCCGCATTCCTGGGCATGAGATGAATCGAACTGACGCCGGACTCCCGATACCCCGGAGGCGACGTTGACGTCCGAAGCGGACACGACACAGCAACTCTCCCAGCATCCCGCGCCCCCTGAGACCTCCATGGACACGGTTCTGCGACTGGAGGACGAAAACCTCCAGCTCAAAGAGGCAGTGCGCTCGCACGCCGTTGTCGATCAGGCCATCGGGGTCATCCTGGCAGTAGGACAGCTGACTCCCGACCAGGGCTGGGACGTGCTGCGGAGCACCTCCCAGAACACCAACATCAAGTTGCGGCACGTGGCCGAACTGATCGTCGACTGGGCGCGAACAGGCCGGCTGCCCACTGAGATTCGCAGCCAGCTGGAGCACCAGCTCGGCGTCGACAGGCGCCGTGAGTGAACGCGAGTAGCTGCTCGTTTGCACCGTGCAGCGGTCCCGCTCGACTCACGCGGTCAGGAGAGGCGCCAAGCGGTGATCGTGACGGCAGGCGCTTCGGGCCATGGACCACACAAAGATGAGAGGAGGGCCGTATCCCCCACTCTCACGCCGCCGTAACCATCGGGCGCAGGGTCACCAGCCCCGGCGATCTCGGCGACCCAGAGGATCCAGGAAACGTCGATGTACAGGCCGGCCGAAGCCGCACGTGACGCGGGTCTGTCCGCCGAGTTCATGACCTAGATCGAGTGACCCTTCGCCATCGCCGGCGCGGTCCGGATGAGCAGGCAGGCCCAGTTCCATCCCCGCAAGTACCTGCTGGTGCTCACCGCCGACCTGCGCCAACGGGGCGGCACGCCGTACGAGGCAACGCGCGTCGTCGGCCTCACCGAGGGCGAACCCTGTGAACCGGCGGGCGTCCAACGCCGTCACCTACGGCCCCGTCGGAACCGTCCTGGTCACCCAGTCCTGGCTGGTCCAAGGTTGTCCACGCGGTGACGCCCCGCGTAGACCAGGGCCTGGTGACAGATGCGGAGAACGATTCCCTCTACTGTGCCACCGCGGTTGAACCAGCAGCGGCAGGTGGCCATTCGGCCTCGCCACCGAGGTGGTCCACGCGCATGTTCTCGCACACCGTTCCCTGGATGAGGACGAGCCTCAGCGGGGCCACACGGCGAAGTGGGCTCTAGCCCGCGCCGATTTTGGCCGATTCGGCGCCGAGGAACTCGCTCACACCTGGGTTCAGGCTCCGCAGCACACTCCCTCCTCGGCAACAACAGCAGTTGTGAAAGCGCCGACGCCAATCCGTACGGACTGCAATGCAAGAGCACAGTCACCACCTCCACGGTCGGCCGGCCCGGCGGCCGGGCAGGCGAACAGTCCGGTGCCGCCACACACTCCGGGTCTTCGGGACGGTGCGTTGGACCCGGTCGGATTCGAGGTCGCCGACGACGTTGCGGTGACAGAGCGGACCTACTCGTAGCCGCGTGGCTGGACGAGCATGCCCGCAAGCACTTCGAGTACGGCCTTCAGGTCTTCTGTGCTGACGGCGGCCTCACGCTCTCTCGCAGACCCCGGAGCACTCGCCCCCTTCTTCGGAACCTCTTGAACGATCGCTGGGCCCGGACAGAGCGAATGAGTAGCGGTACAAGTTCTGCCCAGGGGGCGCAGACCTGAGGACGTTCCTGCACACCTCATTCGAGCGGCGCCAAACGCGACAACCCGCTACCGAGGGCTTGCGCAGGCATCGGGTCAGATCGATTCGAATTCCATGGCTTGGGACAGCCAGGCATCCCACTCGCCTACACCGTCAGCGTTGGCAGAGATCACCGCGTAGCGCCAGGAACGGCCATCCGACGGCGCATCCACGTAGAGGACGACGCCTTCACGCCGTGCCGGGTCGAAGGCGAGGTGGTGTTCCCGCAGCCGGGCGAGGGCTTGTTCGAAGGAGAAGGGCCGTCGTGTATACCCCTTGGACAGCGACCATGCCGGACGGCCGACCGCCGACCCCGCAGTCAGTCGGGTGACCATCGTGTGGGGCGTTGTCGTCGCGGTACGGCGGATGTTGCTCTCGTCGGCATACACCGCGCCGTCCGTGCTGACCAGCGCGTCCACTCCAAAGGGCCCCGCGTAGCCATAGTCGGCCAGGTAGCGGCCCAGTTGGAGCCCCCATTCCTCCAACTCCCCGGCCACGTGCACGCAGGACGGCGGCAGCGGAGACACGTATCCCGTGAAGGAACCCTGGTTTGTGTGCATCGCACCGCTGAACAGGACTCGCGTCCCGGAGGTGTTGGTCTCCAGCTGGATGCTGACCGACGCGGACACGTCCACGCGCTCCTCCACCACCCAGGTCCCCACGGGACCACCAATCACATCAAGCTCCACGGCTGGTCCGCCTTCCAGGTCGCCGCGCGCTACGAAGCGCATCCCGTGGCCTCCGGCAGAGCGGTCAGGCTTGATCACCACTCGCTCGTACTGCCCCAGAAACTCACGTACGACCCCGTCCACCTCAGGGCGTCGGCACACCTGACCCGCAGGCAATCGCATCCCCAGGCGCTCGGCCACCTCGCGGAACCCGGCCTTCGTGTTCAGCCGCATGGTGATCTTCAGCGCGGCCGCGGCGTCGTCAACCGTGGAGTAGGGGTGGACCGTGAGGCCGAGATCCCGCGCGAAGCCGATCGCCGACGCATCCAGTGCTGTCGGCAGCAGCGCGGCACCCGGTTCGCCGGCAAGAGCCCGTAGTCGGTCCGTGAGCCCAGCCTGACGTACCGCTTGCGCCAACGGGACGGCACCGACCGGCGGTACCGCGATCACCGTCACGCTCTCGCTGGGCACCCCCGTCAGGCCGGTCACATATTCCAGGAACTCCTTTCCCAGAGGTACGGGGCTCACCAGTACGTCTCCGGGCCGCAGAAGCCACGCCTTGCGCGGCGCCTGCTGTGCCCACTGAGCCAGCACCTCGCCCTCGCCGAGATCTACTGCCAGGTCCGAAAGAAAGTTCGCAAAAAAGATCACAGCACTTCCCTTGCTCACCACCGTGCCGATCCGTCATCGCCTCTCCCGTGCGCATCCGAATCACGCCTCCCATGGGCGTCGGCTCCGACGAAGCTCCGTCCAGCCATGCATGTACCTCCCCCTTCTTCCCTCACCGCGACCACGCCGAGGCTGGTCTCGCACGATTGCCACTCGACAACAGGGCAAAAGGCACCGGGAGGTGAGACATCGTGCTGAGATGGCTCAGGCCGCCAGGAAGAGCAAAATCGACGGTCGTGGACACATCCGATTCCGTTCGGCGAGGCGTGCGGGCCTCGAGTAGCAAGCGGGTTGACCCGCTCCTCAGCGTGAAATCCATGGTGGCGGCCATGACTGCGAGGCTCCCGCGACGGGGAGGTACTTCATCGAAACACCAAGGGCGGAGGGGGAGAACAGTCACCCCTCGCACAACGCCGTACCCCGTAGCCCGTCGCCTGTAGCCCCAGTGCCGACCGCGAGCAACCGCGTGCGTCACGAATCGTCCTGGGCGATCCTGGATTAGGCACCGTCGTCCGGGAAGGCGTGGGACATGGCTACTCCCGCATGGCTCCCTCAGACCGGGGTCCCCTCCACAGGGGGTGATGCGGAGGAATCCGTGATGGAGCAAACACGTCGGCTCACAGAGGAGAACCACCAGCTCAAGGAGGGTATGCAGACCCGTGCTTGCATTGACCAGGCCATGGGCGTGGTGGTCGCGCAGGGAGGCGTCACGCCCGACGACCCGTGGGACCTGTTGCGTGAGGTGTCGATGAACACCAACACGAAACTGCGGATAGTGGCCGAGGCTCTGGTCGCCTGGCCCGCCGGCGGGGCACTGCCCGATGACGTCGGCCATGCTCTCGGCATCGCCCTCGCAGCACACACGTCCGCCCGGTGCGCCAGGTCGCCCCGGTAGCCAGACGCTGTCGTCGTTGAGCTCCCTCGGAGCACAGGAGAGCCGCTTGTCACAGACTCCTCAGGATCTGGGGCAGATTCTTGATCACGTAGTGTCCCAGCACATCTGCCGCAGCATCTGTGGGTAGCGCCTCGAGTCCACGGCGAGCAGCCCCTCATCTTGGTCGCTTGCGCGGCCCGCGCCAGCATCTCTCAGTGCAAAGAGTTCCCCACACTACGGCGCCGACGTCATGGTGCTGTTCCCCGAGTTGTTGACCAGCACGTCGATCACGGCCCAGGCGGCTTCCGTCCGGGAGCGCGGTTTCGTGTCCCGAGTCGTCAGAAGGCCGAACCGGGATTCCCGGGCGCGCGTCCGGCTTCGGCTTGAAGGCCTTGATTGTGTGCAGCGTCGCACGGCCCTTGTTCGTGCCCTTGTCCGATACATCGGCGCCCTCACCGACGGCCCGGCGAGGGACGTGATTACCCCGCCCATCGTCGTCAGGTCGTCCAGTGGTTGTCGCTCGTCAAGCTGCCGCACCTCCTCGACACCCTCCATGAAGTTCGGGAACTCCTCGAACTGCGTCCACTGGTTGTAGGCGATGCGGACGGGCACCTCGATATCCACTGCTTCCTTCACCGTACTCATCGTTTCCTCCTCACGTGCAGTCCTTCCGCACGACACCCGGTACCCGCGCGGAGCAATGAACACCGACATATCAGGCGTATCGCACACCATGAGGGGCACTCGGCCGCCATGAACGCCGAGACAGCAACTCAGGGGTCCTACTGGATGGAGTCCGCACCGCCCGGCGACCCCGCTCCCCCGCCGTCCGGTGACCTCACCGTCGACGTTGCCGTGGTCGGCGCCGGCATCGCCGGGCTCAGCACGGCCTGGGAGCTGGTCAGGCAGGGACGCGAGGTCGCGGTGCTGGAGGCCGGCCGCATCGCCGCCGGGGTCACCGGCCACACGACGGCCAAACTGACCGCCCTGCACACCCTGGTCTACGACCATCTGCGCCGCACACGCGGCCCCGAAGGCGCACGACTGTACGCGCGCTCGCAGACCGAGGCGATCCGGCACGCCCACGAGATCGTCGACGAGCTCGGCATCGACTGCGAGTGGGAGGGGGCGGCGGCCTGCACCTACGCCGAGAATCCACGGCGCGCCCGCGAGCTGCGGGCCGAGGCCGAAGCCGCACGCGAGGCGGGCCTGCCGGCCGAGTTCGTCACCGAGACCGACCTGCCCTTCGCGATCGCCGGGGCGGTCCGGGTGAGCGGTCAGGCCCAGTTCCATCCCCGTAAGTACCTGCTGGCCCTCACTGAAGACCTGCGCCGACGCGGCGGCACCGTGTACGAGGAAACACGCGTCGTCGGCCTCACCGAGGGCGAACCCTGCGTCCTGCGCACCGACACCGGTGTATCGGTCCGCGCCGACGAGGTCGTGATCGCCACCCACTACCCGATCTTCGACCGGGCCCTCCTCTTCACCCGCCTCAGCCCACGCCGCGAACTCGTCGTCGCCGCGACCATCGACGAGGACCGCGCCCCGCGGGACATGTACATCACGCCGGAACAGGCCACGCGCTCCGTGCGCAGCGCGCCGTACCGTGACGGCAACCGCCTGCTGATCGTCACCGGGGAACACTTCGTCCCCGGCACCGCGGACGTGGAGGAGCGGTTCGCGCGGCTGGTGGGCTGGGCCGACGACCGCTTCGCCGGGCTCACCTTCACCCATCGCTGGGCCACGCAGGACAACGACCCCACCGACTCCGTCCCTCTGGTCGGACCGCTCCACCCCCGCAGTCGGCACACCTACGTGGCCACCGGCTTCGGCGGCTGGGGCCTGAGCGGCGGCGTCATGGCGGGCAGTCTGCTCACCGGTCTGATCAACGGCCGCCCGGCCGCCTGGAGCAACCTCTACGACCCGCGCCGCCTGGCGTCTGTGCTCCACGAAGGGAAGTCGTTCCTGAAGCATCAGGCCCACGTGGCCCGGCACTTCGTCGGCGACCGCATATCGCCCGTGCCGAGCCCCGCACCGGACGGCATCCCCCCGGGCCACGGCGCCGTGGTGCGCCAGGGCACCCGACAGTACGCCGTCCACCGGGACGAAAGCGGCTCACTCCAGGCGGTCTCGGCCCGCTGCACCCACCTCGGCTGCATCGTGTCCTTCAACCACGCGGAGCAGGCATGGGAGTGCCCGTGCCACGGATCACGCTTCGCCCCGGACGGAGAGATCCTCCAAGGCCCTGCAGTACACCCTCTGGAAGAACGCGACATCCCGGAATAGCCGCAACCAAAGGAAGGTGCAACACACACCTAACATCCAAAGGGGAAGCCTCGCCGAAAGCAGGTCGACCCATGGCAAAGAAGCCACACACGTCCCAGCCACCCCACGGACAAGGCCCGAGCCGTCATAAGGGCACCGAGCAACACGGCTGGTCACCCGACGTGGACGAGACACGCCAGCAGGACAACCCGAGTGCCCACCGCTCCTTCCACACCGCCGAGCACGGCGGCGGGAAAGGCCCGGGACGGACGAAGTCCAAGGAAGAAACGAAGCCCGTACCGGGCGACACGGTGGAAAGCGGCACCACACGCGGCGAGGAGTACGCCGATAAGGACGAGAAAGGCCGGCGGGACACGGGACGCAAGGGCCGCTCCCAGCGCCCCAGCGGCACCAAGGACGCCTCCGCGGACCGGCGTCGACCCCCAGGACCCACCATCCCGACGCCGCCCAGGCTAAAGGTTGTCCCATAACTGGTGAGCGTGTTGGAGCGTTGGGTGGGCATGGGTGGGGTGATCTCAGCGGATTTTCCGAAGTGGATCGAGCCGTTCTCCGGGTTGAGTGAGTCGCAGTTCGAGAAGCTGGTGGCGCTGGTGCGCTGTCGGGGCGGTGATGTCCAGCGTGGCCGTCCGTGGCGTCTGTCTCTGGCTAACCGGGTGTTGCTGGTGGCCACTTACTGGCGCACGAACCTCACGTTGCGGCAGGTCGCGCCGCTGTTTGGCATCTCGAAGTCGGCGGCTGACCGGATCCTTGACCATCTGGCGCCGCTGCTGGCGATCTCGCCGGCCCGCCAGCCGCGCAAGGACACCGTCTATATCGTGGACGGCACGCTGGTTCCCACTCGCGACCGGAGCATCTCCGCATCGAGCAAGAACTACCGGCACTCGACGAACCTGCAGGTGGTCATCGACGCCGACAGCCGCCTGGTCGTCGCGATCGGTATCCCGCTGCCCGGCAGCCGCAACGACTGCCGGGCGTTCACCGAGTCCGTAATCGACCGGGCTTGCCGCGGGCCCCGGTCATCGCCGACGGCGGCTACCAGGGCACCGGCGCCCTCATTCCGCACCGCAAACGGCGTGGTCAACGGCGCCTGAGCCCCCAGCAGGAGGCTGAGAACAAGGTGCATCGCAAAGCCCGTGCTCGGGTTGAGCATGCTCTGTCCCGACTGAAGAACTGGAAGATCCTGCGGGACTGCAGGCTCAAGGGTGATGGCGTCCATCAGGCCATGCTCGGCATCGCCCGCCTACACAACCTCGCCCTCACTGGATAACTCACGCCGCATTGTTGGCGCTGGCTCCTCACTTCGGAGAGCCACCGGAACGCCCAAAGCGGTCGGCCAAGGGCGAGTCAGGGGCGGATGTGTTTCAACGTGAACTCGGGCAGGGCATACGGGCCGGCTTGCGGAGCTTCGGGATCGGCAGGGACGTCGGCGTCGGTGATGTGCGGCGCATGCGTTTCGGCGTTGTCGATGGGCGTGTAGGCCAGTTCGGATTCCGCGGGGAGTTCCCAGAAGCGGCGGGTGTTGGCAGAGACGGCGTACACCGTGGCAAAGCGCGTGGAGAGCGGGGCGGTAAGCGCGGCGCGGCAGAAGCCGACGGCATCGCGCGGGCTGAGCCAGGTCGCCAGGTGGCGCGGCTCGGTGGGCATCTCCTCGAAGCTGCCGATACGCAGGCAGATCACGGAAACGTCGAACTTGTCCGCATACAGCTGCCCCAGGGCCTCGATAGCTGCCTTGCTCACCCCGTACAGGCCGTCGGGGCGCACCGGCTCCTGTGGGCCGGTGCGATGGGCTGTGGGATAGAAACCGGTTACGCGGTTGCTGCTGGCCAGCACGACCCGTGGAATCGCCGCGCGGCGGGCGGCTTCCAGGACATGGTGGGTGCCCAGCACGTTGGCGTCGAGGAGATGCTCAAGCGGCGCCTCGTCCGGCAGGCCGCCCAGGTGGAGCACGGTGTCCGCACCCGCGAGCGCAGCCTCTACGGCGGCAGCGTCCCGAAGGTCGACGGTGTGGACCACCTCGTTCGCGGCCTCGACCTGGAGGGGAACGCGGTCGAGCAAGACCAGGCGGCTGACCTCGCTGCGCAACGCCCGGCGCACGACCGAGCCGATGTTTCCTGCTGCCCCGGTGACGACCACTGTTCCCAGCGCCACTGCACGCCTCCCCTGTTCGACCTCAACAACGCCCTGATCCGGGCAGGCGGCGATCCTCTCATCGCCGGTCATGACAACCAGCGGGTGGGGAGCCAACATGAGCAGGTCTGCATACGCAGTGAGCAGGAGGTGGGGACTTGCAAGGTTCAGGCAAGATTTTCGTGGAGCGTGACGGAGCGTCATCTACTTGGCATCGTCACCTAAGTGTGACGAGCTTCTGGGTATGGCGTTTCCGCACCTGAAGACGGTGCTGGTGGAGCGGGTGTTTGTCGAGGGTGGCCCGGTGCACGTCACCGCGCGTACTCGGGACGACCTCGTGGTGGACTGCCCCGGCTGTGGCACGGCCGCGCATCGTGTCCACAGCCGTTACCAGCGGCACCTCGCCGATACCGCCGTCGCCGGGCGGCCCGTCGTTATTGACCTGTCGGTCCACCGCCTCGTCTGCGATCGGCCAACTTGCCCGCGCCGTACCTTCGTTGAGCAGGTCGAGGGCCTGACCGTCCGCTATGGCCGGAGAACGCCGGAGGCCACCCGCCGGGCCGCCGTGAAAGCCGCGACCGGCCATCGCGGCCGACTCGCGCCGTGCGAGAAGCTGAACCGGAAGCGGATGGCCACCGTGGCCTGCGTCTTCGACACCCGCCCCGCTCCCAGACGCCCGCACGACGTGATCCACCCGCCCGGCGGCCGCAGCGGCGAACGACCCGCCCGCCCGGGACCGAAGGCGGAGAACAAGTGGTGCACTGCCTCGGTCCGCCCGCCCGAACAGGTCATCGCCGACGCCTTCGACCAGGCCGAGGCCCGCGATCCGAAACGCCTGCGCCCGTGGGTCGTCCTGGTCGACGGCGCCCGCCACCAACTCGACCTGATCGCAGCGGAGACTGGCCGACGCGGCGTCACCGTCCACGTCCTGCTGGACTTCGTGCACGTCGTCGAGTACGTGTGGACCGCCGCCCACGCCTTCCACAAACCGGGCACCACCGAGGCCGAAGCCTGGGCAGCCGACCACCTGACCGCGATCCTCACAGGCCACGCCGCCCGCGTCGCCACCGAGCTGACCGCCCAAGCCGAGCGGGAACACCTCTCGACTGCCCGGCGCGAGGCTGTCGGCGCCTGCGACCGCTACCTGACCGGGCACCTCGACCAACTCCACTACGACACCGCGCTCAACAATGGGTGGCCGATCGCCACCGGCGCGGTCGAGGGAGCCTGCCGCCACCTGATCGCCGACCGCCTCGACATCACCGGCGCCCGCTGGGGCCTGCCCAGAGCCGAAGCCGTCCTGCGACTGCGCGCCATGGTCTCCAGCGGCGACCTCGACCGCTACTGGCGCTACCACGCCGCCCGCGAACACGAACGCCTTTACCCCGCGTCCGACCAGCACGACTTCGCCCTCCGGGGCCGTCGCTGACGCCTGCGCCTTGGTGCGGGGCGCCTAATCGAGTGTCGGAGGCCCCGCCTCGATGCGCCGCAGCACCGAAGCCAGGCAGTCCACATCGGGGCCGGGATCGAGCTGCCTTTCGTCCCACCAGGTGGCACCGGCGTCGCGCAGCGGGCCGATCACATCCTTGGCCTTGGCGCTGTCCACCGGAGTGGCGCCGCCGACTACGAGGTCGAAGGGGCGCTGGGTGTCGCCCTCTCGATGACCGCGCACGTAGGTGATCAGCTCCCGTACGTCCTCGCGGTCCGGCGGGAATCCATGCAGGGCGTTCTTGAACAGAGGGACCGCGCCGTCCCACCGCGCGGCCCGTCGCACGGGCGGACGGTTCGGCCAGAATCCCCCGATCCACACCGGCGGCCGGGGCCGCTGCACGGTGGCGGGCTGCAGGCTCACGTTCCGCGCCTGGTAGTGCCGGCCGTGATGGTCGACGGCCTCGCCCGTCCAGAACCGCACCAACAACTCCAGCCCTTCGTCCAGCCGTTCGGCGAGCACACGTCGATCGGTGGAGTCGCCGAAGCTGCCGTACTCGTCCTCGACCGGCCCGCCCAGCCCGGCGGCGAAGACGACCCTGCCTCCACTGAGGTTGTCCAGGGTGGCCACCTGCCGCGCGAGCTGCTGCGGCCGATAACGAGCTACCGGCGTGAGCAGCGTCCCCACCCGGATACGTGACGTCGCGAGTGCGGCAGCGGTCAGCAGCATCCACGCTTCTCCGAACGGCCGCCCCGAGTACCCCCGGTAATGGACGTGGTCCCAGACGAAGAGCCCGTCCCACCCGGACTCCTCGGCCGCCGTCGCTACAGTTGCCACGTTTCGGGGATCGGCGAAGTCGCCGAAGTTCGGGATATTGATCGAGAAGCGCATCCGCGCATCGTGGGCCACCCCCACCTGCCCATGCAACGGATTATGCGCGGTCACACAGTGGAATCCATCGGTGCCCCCCCGGCTGCGGGGGCACCGGAGAACGAGCAGCCGGGGGCCGAGCGCGGAATCGAGCCCGGGGATGAGCGGGTGAAGGACAGCTCCGCGTCTACCCACCTCTGACCAGCACCGATACCAACTCACGGTGTGACCACGATCTCCCTCAGCAAGAGCTACACCCTCTTCCAAGCGCGCGAAGAAAGGCACCTGACCTGGGCTTTTGCCCGTCAGGCCTTTCGCGCGCCGTACTCTCGGCTCATGGACTGCTCGATGAGCGTCAAGGGCATTCGGCACGGCCTACACCGATGCAGAGCCAGAACTAGATCCCGGTGTGCCGGAGTGCGGTTCACCCCTGCCTCGTCCCGACGCGACCACGTCCATGGGCCGGTGCCGGTGACGGACCGGCGGCAGGGTCACCTCGTGTGGCCGTCGGAGCGCCGGCGGTGGAGCGTGAAGGTCTCGAACACCGACAGGTCGCCGTTCGGCTTGTTCACGTTGTAGTAGGTCACGTGCATGCGGGTGGTGTCACCGGCGTGCCGTCCGGGGTCGACGGTGAAGGCGGCGAAGCCGTAGGGGTGCTCGATGTCCCGGACTCCGGTCCAGACCGCCTCCTCCTTGGTGTAGGCGGAGGTGCGCTTACCGTTGGAGCCGGGGGTCGCCGACACAGCGGTGATCACCTTGGCGGTGCCGTCCGTGAAGAACTTCTCGTTCGTCGTGCCCGAGACGCCTCCGCCGCCGAGGATCATGTGCACGGTGCCAAGACCGGTGTCGATGGAATCGGTGGCCTGGGAGACCGGGCGCGGGGTCAGCGTCTCGCTGCCGGTGACGACGCCACGAACGGCGAGCGAGCGCTCGTAGTTGTGCTCATGGCCACACAGCACGAGGTCCACACCGTACCTGTCGAACAGGGGGCCGTACTTCTGGCGCAGGCCCAGGTCGGCGCCGTTCGCGTCCGAGGAGCTGATCATGACCTGGTGCATGGCGACGACCACCCAGTCGACGTCGTCGGAGGAGCGCGCCGCCTTCAGCTCCTTCTCCAGGAAGGCGAGTTGGCGTCCGCCGGAGTAGCCGCTGATGTAGACGTCGCCGCCGTCCTGGAGGCAGTTGTCGTCGTTCTGCAGCACGATCACCCGGACGGAGCCGACCGTGAACGCGTACCACAGGCCCGCGAGTTCGGCGTCGGTCTCGGTGGAGGGCAGGGTGAAGTAGCTCTGGTAGGCGCCGAGCCCGAGCGGGCCGTTGGCCTTCTCGATCTCGTGGTTGCCGGCCGCGGGCATCCAGGGACGGAAGCGCGCGGAACGGGTGTTGTTGGTAAAGAAGTTGTTCCAGGTACGCACCCGGTCGACGTCCAGGTTCGCGTAGCACAGGTCACCGTTGAGCAGATGGAAGAGCGGGGCGACCTGCTCGATGCCGGTGACGATGTCCTTCGTCGCGGGGGTGGAGTTCGCGTCGAGCGCCACCGTGCCGTCGGCCGCCCAGGTCACCTGCGGGGCGGACTGGTCGCCGAAGCTGGTGAAGGTGAACGGCTTCCGTCCGCGCGGAGCGGTGCGGAACGTACCGCTGTCGGGCGTCGTGCCCTCGTGGGTGGCGAGGTAGACGTAGTCGGTGCCCGGGGTGAGCCGGTTCAGCGAGGCGTGGTGGACGTAGACGGTACGGCTGGAGGTGCCGTCCACGTAGGTGACGGTCCGGGCGTCGGCGCTGGATCCGAAGCCGTGCTCCAGCGTGCCGTAGTGCACAACGGGTCTGGTCACCGGTCTGTCGGTGATCCACGACACCGTCATCTGGGTGCGCGGGTCCGCCCCGAAGGTCAGGTGCAGCCCTTGGACCGGGGGCGCACCGGCCGAGTCCGCGGTGAGGTGAAGGGCCGGGGCGGCAAGCGGAGCGGCCTGTGCCGTACCTGCTCCCAGCAACGGGGTGACGGCCGCGCCGGCCCCTGCCGTACCGAGAAGGCCCAGCGCGTGGCGACGGCTGACCCCCTCGGAAGACTTCGTCGACTCGTCCGGTGTCCCTGTCTGTGTGGCCATGGTGCCCTCTCTGGCGAGCAGTTGAGCTGACAACGACCGCACCCTGGCGTGCCCCAGCGGCCCCTGAGTGAACGGTGCGTTGCCAGACGGTCATTGCGCCGCGAGTGGCGGGCCACGGAGGCGATTCTTGCCCCTGCCTTTGCCAGTGGCCGCCCCGCCGTTGACGCGACCGCCCCGCGCATCCGCTCAACGGCGGCCCATGCGGCGGCCTCACGACGTGACCGAGCGCTGGACGCCAGTTGGGCAGGACAGAGAGGGCATGGGCTCCCCCAGTACGCGATCGGCCCGCTCGCCACCAGGTCGATGAGCGGGTCCCTTCAACCCGGTCGCCCTTCGTCGAGCGGGCGTGACGGATCAGCCGAGGTCGAGCAGTTCCTCGTGGAAGCCACCGAACTCGCGCCCCCGGTCGACGAGGTGGATCTCGAGGATCCAGTGGCAGCGGCGCCCGGCCTTGTCGGTGCGTCGCAGCGGGGTGTCATTGCCCGGCGCGATGTACGACTCCCTGTCCGCACCGTCGATCGTCTCGTGCGGGAACTCGCCGACCAGGTGTCCGGCGTGCCAGCCACCCAGTTCCCAGCCCACGTCCGTGGCAAGCCGCTCGACCTCGGCGTACAGCCGCTTGCCGGTGATGTCCGGGTCGCTCTCGAAGAAGTGCCGCCCGGCCGCGAAGACCTTGGGCAGGTCGTCGCGCAGTCGCTGCTTGACCGGGTCGTCGCCGAGGACGAACGTGCGCCCGAAGTCGGCCTCGTACTCCTCGAAGATGGGCCCGAAGTCGGCGAACACGATGTCGTCCACGCCGATCACCCGGTCCGGCGGATTCTCCCGGTACGGCTTCAGCGTGTTCGGGCCCGAGCGCACGATCCGCTTGTGCCAGTGGCGGGTCGTGCCGAACAGTTCGTTCGCCAGGTCCCGGATCCGGTCACTGACCGCCCGCTCGCCCTCCCCCGGCGCCTACCAGCCCGCGCTCCTCTATCTCCGCGAACAGCCGCTCCGCTTTCGCCTGTGCATCCAGCAGACGTGCGGCGCGCGTGGGTTCGTCATCCGCCATGGGGCCGACCGTAGGCGTGCGAATCATCGTCCGGCAACCTGGTTCGTCACGGCTGCAGTCGCTGCCAGGACCTGTCCACGCCCTATGACCGCGGTGCTGGACAGTCCGGCGCAGCGGCGTGCGGTGCCCCTCATCCCGTCAGCAGGATCAGCGGCACCGGGGTGCGGGGCTGCCAGTCCAGTGGTACGGCGGCGAGGGCGGCGCCGTGCAGGAACGCGGGCCGGTGTCCGCCGACGGGGCGGGCGGTGGCACCGTCCCAGGTGATGGGGATCAGCCGGGTACGGCCGGGGGCGGCGGTGATGTCACCGGTCAGCGGGATGCGGGGCAGGGCCGGCAGTGGTCGTCCGGTCAGGCCTGCGAGGAGTGGGGCGAGCAGGGTGTGGGCAGCGGTGAGGGCCGCGTACGGATTTCCGGGAAGGCCCACGATCCAGCGGCGGTCGGGGAGTTGGGCGAGCAGTTGAGGGTGGCCGGGGCGGACCGCGACCGCGTCCACCACCCACCGGGCTCCGTGCTCGACCAGCAGCTGCCTCAGCTAGTCGGTGGCTCCGAACGAGGTGGAGCCGGTCACCACGATCACCTCGGTGTCGTACGACGTGGTGAGCACGACGGTGGTCAGTGACCCCACGGGGTGGTCCGGCACGGGGCAAGCGTGGTCACACCAACTGTGGCGAAGGATGTCTCAGTCGGTGGACTTCGCCTGAACCTGATCAGACGAGCCGACTGCAAGCCACCCGCCGGTAAGCAGGACGTGTCCGGAGCAGGGGCGACCTCTTACCAGCCTTTGACAGTGGCGTGCATTTCCCAGACGAGGATTTCGGCGGGTTCGTCGGCGGTGATCCGCTGGCCTCCGGTCGCGGTGAAGCGCACGGAATCCCCGGCTTCGAGTTTTCCGGATGCTTCCAGCGTGACAGTGCCACGGGGAACGAAGAGGTGCAGGAACGGGGCATCTGGAAGGATCACCGAGTCGCCCGTGTTCAGTCGTGCCGCGTGCAGTCCGGCGTACTTGTTCTTGATGCGGATCGCCGCGGCGTCGGCATGCCGGTCCATGCCCGAGGCCACGGTGACCAGGCCGCCGCCGTGCAACAGAGCATCGTCGAGCTCCAACTGTTCGTAGCCGGGAGTGATGCCCTCCTCGTCGGGAACGACCCACATCTGCACGAAGTGCACAGGGTCGGTGTGGGTGCTGGCGCCCTCAAGCCGCCAGGAGTCGTTCTTCTCCGAGTGCAGGATGCCGGTCCCAGCGCTCATGCGCTGGGCGAGTCCGGGGTAGATCAGCCCGGTGTGGCCGGTGGAGTCCTGGTGGACCAGTGATCCCTGCAGCACCCACGTGACGATCTCCATGTCCTGGTGTGGATGCGTTTCGAAGCCGGTGCCGGCGGTGACGATGTCGTCGTTGTTAACCAGCAGCAGTCCATGGTGGGTGTTCTGAGGGTCGTAGTGGTGCGAGAAGGAGAAGGAGTGCTTGGAATCAAGCCAGGACAGCTCCGTCTTGTACCGTTCCTGGCTGCGGCGGATGTCCACCGTCGGCTGCAGAGCGGCGGTCATCGCATGAGTCCTTTCCACTCCCGGTGTACCGCCGCGCTCACAGCCGCCCCCGTGCGCCGGGCGGAACCGTCACCGCGGGCACAGCGTCGGGCGACACCCGGTCGGCGACGTGCAGTTGTGCACAGTGCTGGTCGGCGATCTCGGCGCATATGTCGGCCGCCTGCTCGCAGAGGGGGTTGCCGAAGTCCGCGGCGGTCAATGCCATGATCATTTTATAGCGGAGATCATCCATATCCGCCTCCGGAAGTTCGGGGTGTGTCGGCAGCCCTCAGGCTAGGCGCACCCGCGTGCCGTCGCCATCCGTGCGTGGACCCGTCGCGGTAACAGGCATCGAAGCGGACTGTTCACAGGACAGATCCATAGGCGCCGACTGCCGGGTCGCCCGCCGCCCAGGCGGCGAAGGTCGTCCTCGCGATACCGTCCGCTCCTTCCTGGACAGCGCCTATCACGCGGGTGCCCGACTCGCGGGCTGGGACACCACACGCGGCATCCGCCCCGGCGGCATCACCGACCCGGTCACCACACCAGTCTCCAGGCCGGCAGCGGGCGCATTTCGCGAAGGAGGCAGCCCACCCTGATCCACCGCCCGTGGCGCCACCGCCGAGTCCGTGGAGACTGACCTTCGAGATAGATGTCCACCACCACTTGGCAGGCGGAACCTGCTGGCCCGCCATACCGTCGAGGAATGAGCGTTTACGTCATTCTGTTGCCGGAGGCGATCGCGGACGTCGATCGCCGTGAAGACCGAGAAGCCCTGGCTATGCCGTATGAAGACGAGCCTGGCGCCGCGGTGTACAAGTACGAGGTTCTGCCCAGTGGTGCCTTGATGGTCTGGCGGACCCTTCCGGACTCTTCGGCAGTACCCGAGGCCACGTTCGGCCCTTCGGCATGGAGCCATGTGCGGGGGACATTCTTCGGAAGCAACGATTAGCCGTCGGCGGGTACCGCGTACCTCGGTGGCCGAAGCGTCTCCGATCAGTCGAGGCCAACCATCGCGGCACGAGGGTAAGCCTGGTCCGTGGAACGACCTGCTTGCCTGATTCGACCCCGATTCGACCCCGTGAGTGAACCCAGAGCGCATCAACGCTCTGACCAGGGACGAAGCGGCGTGACGGACAGACCGTCCATTACTGGCGGTAAGGCAGGTACTTCCCGTCGAGGGTGATGACGACCCGGTCGCCCGCGGGGTCGGGAATACGCCGGACCTCGAGCCGGAAGTTGATCGCGCTCATGATGCCGTCGCCGCGCTGCTCATGGATCAGCTCATCAGCTCGAGCGCCGCCTTGATGGTCGGCCCTTGAAGTGCTCTCCCAGCTGAAGCAGGGAGATTCCCGCCTACCTTGCGGTGGCGGGCTTGACGCGCGGTGCGCGCCTGGCGACTGCCCTCCCGGCAGCCGGGATGAGCGCGTGGCCCATCCGGTACAGGTGCAGGATGTTGCGGGCCGCGTTGTGGTCGGCGTTGCCGGACCATCCGCAGTCGGAGTTCCTGCATACGAACAGGGCCTGGGTCTCCCGGCTGCCAGGCGTGGTGAGACCGCACGCGGAGCAGCGTCGGGAGGTGCCCGGGGCGGGGACCTTGGCCAAAGTGCCGCCTTGTCGGGCGAGCTTGTACGTCAGCATGGTGACCGTGCGACCCCACGCCTGCCCGCTGATCGAGCGGTTCAGCCCGGATTTCTGGGCGACGTTCTTCCCCGGCTCCTCAATGGTCCCTTTGGCGGACTTGACCATGCTCGTGATCTGCAATACCTCCACCACCGCGACGCTGTACGTGCGGGCGATGTCGGTGGTGGTCTTGTGCTGCCAGTCCAGTGCCCGGCCCTTGGCTTTCGCGCGCAGTCCTGCGATCTGGTCGTAGGTGTGGAGCAGCCGACGGGAGGTGCGTTCGCCGGGCTTGCGGCGCTTCATGCGCTGCGCGGCGCGCTGTTCCAGGCCCAGGAGCCTGGCCTGTTCCCGGTTGGTCAGCCACTGTCCGTGCTCGTACGTCTCACCATCGGAGAGGGCCAGGGGCACGGTGATACCGACGTCGATGCCGACCTGAGGCCCCTGGTGGGCTTCCGGCACCCTTTCGAGGGTCTGGACGCGGAAGGCGATGTGCCAGCCGAGCGCGTCTTTCACCAGGCGCGCACCGGTGATGCGGTGTTCCTCGTCGGCCTGCTTGCCCACGGGGAGCTCTTTGGTCCAGCGGAAACGGACACGGCTGATCTTCGGCAGACTGGCCATGCCCCACCGGCGGTGGACACGGACGATGTTCAGGTCCCTGCCCTGCGGCACATCAACGGTCAGGGTGCTGCGGAAGCGGGCCTTGAAGTTCGGGGCGTCCGCCCGGCCGGCCCAGCAGCTTTTCCACGCCTGGAAGTACGTCTTGAGTACCGCCTGCGCGGCCTGCGCGGGAAGGACGGCGAGGAAGTCGACGTCCCTGCGGGCCTGACGGATCGCCACGTCCGCGTTAGCCAGGGTCCGCTTCTCCTTCGGCATCATCTGCCACCAGGCGTGCAGGAGATTCCACATCGTGCGGGCCGCGTGCGCCTGATCGTCAGCCTTGAGCGCCAGGGCAGGGGACAGTGCAAGCCGGGCGCGGTGCCCGAACTGCCGTATCTCCAAGCCGCGTTCACTCACAAACGACACACTGCGGTATTGGTTTATGTCACCACGCTGGAATCCAAACCCTGATGTGCGCACCGGTCGTCACGTCGTGCACAGCCTGCACGTCCACTTGGTTTTTGTCACCAGGCACCGGTGGAACGCGTTCACCGACACCATGCTGACCCGCTGTGAGGAGGTCATGCGCGAGGTCTGCACCACCTTCGAGGCCGAGCGGAAGCAGTTCAACGGAGAACAGGACCACGTCCACCTCCTCGTGCACTACCCGCCCAAGGTACAGCTCTCCAAGCTGGTCAACAGCCTCAAGGGCGTCTCATCCCGACGCCTGCGCCAGAAGTACGACAGCCACGTCCGCAAGTATCTGTGGGGCGGGCACTTCTGGTCTGGCTCCTACTTCGCCGGCTCATGCGACGAAGCACCGCTGACCGCCGTACGCCAGTACATCGACAACCAGCAGCACCCCACGAGCTGAGGCAGACAGCACAGACCCATGCTCACACCCGAGTCAGAGCAGTTCTGGGACGGCCTTCACCCCCGCCGTAAACGACGGAGCACCGGCCAAGATCAAAGCTAGATCGTGGGATCCATGGGGACGGCCGCATCCAGGGCTCCCCGGGGCGGCTGGAGTTGGAAGGCGAGGGCGGCGTCGTCACCGAGTTCGAGCAGGGCCGCCGTCGTCCAGGCCAACGGCTTGCCGACCGCTTCGGCCAGTTGAGCCCATGTGACCCCGGTCTTCACCTTGGCCTGCCATTGGCCTAGTGCCCCACTGGCCCTACTGGCCTCCACGAGGTACTGCCACTTGGTCATGCGGTCCTTCAGGTCCACGGTCGGCCCGTCCAGGGTGAAGGTCCCGTCTCCGCGGTGGTGAAACAGCTGCGGTTGGGGCTGAGAGGGGTCTGTCCACGCTCTGACGGCCTCCAACAGGAAGAGGCTGTAGGGAGCCGCGAGGCTGATGTCGGCGACCCTGCACTCGATATTGGCGAAGCACGCGGCCACGAGTGGTGCCTGGACCTCCGCACCGGACACGGCGGTCAGGTCGAACTCCTCGAACTTGTCCACGTCGGCGCCCGAGCAGTTGCCGATGTCGACCACCGTGGCAGCCATGTCCGCCGTCGGGACCGAGATGACGCACTCGCCGGTTTCGACCAGGGCCTGGTAGCTGTGGCCCCAGGGGCCGATCGTGCACGCGATCAGAGGCGGGTCATGGCGCACCATCATGTTGAACCCGTTGGTCATCACGTTCGGGATTCCGCGGTGCCGGGTGGTGACCAAGATGACGGGGCCAGGCTCGATCAGACGGTGAACCTGGTCGAGGGGGTGGGGCTGAAGGTCCTTCACGGTGATCATGTGTGCTCCTGGTGCCGTGCGATCCGCGCGTCGGCATCCCGGCCGGCGCACTGTCTGTCGAATCGAGTGTCGGCAGACGGGCACACCGCTATGAAGGCCACGTTGTTCCTGGGTGCGGCAGGACCAGCCTCCACCGGGCGCACCTGCTCATGTGCGCCGCTACTGCTCCTTGGCGGCGAGGTCGGCCGTGGGCACAGCCGCCCGGGCATGCTTCGGCTCGGCGGCCATGGTCCTCAGCGTCTCAAAGGCATCCGCGGTCGGGCTGGCCGGTTCAGCCTGATAGACCACCAGTTGCTGATGCGGGGCCCCATTGACCGTGAAAGCCGCGAACTTGATGTGCAGGTCGCCGACCAGGGGATGCTTGAGATGCTTTCCTTCCTGAGACTTTCCCTTGACCTCGTGCATCTGCCAAATCCCCGCGAACTCCTCGCTCTGGGCGGACAGTTCCGCCACGACCTCGGCAATGCGGGCCGACTCGGGATCGTGGCCGTAGGCTGCCCTGATTTCGGCGACACAGGAGTGCGCGGCGCGCTCCCATTCCTGGTAGAACTCTCTCCCCGCCGGGTCGACGAACACCATGCGGGCGAGGTTGTCGAACTGGTCGAACCCGCTGTGGAGAGCCGTGGCAAGGGAGTTGCCCGCCATGATGTCGAGGGCCGGGCCGATGACGAAGGCCGGAGTGTGCTCCCATCCGTCCATCAGCTGCAACAACTGCCGGCTGACGTCCGCCTCGCCCCAGTCGTGCGGGCGCTGCGAGGCGGTCAGACAGAGGCGGTTGAGATGGTCGGCAGCCTCCGCATCCAGTTTCAGCGCTTGTGCCACGGCCTCGAGCACCTGCGGGGACGGGCTGTTTTCGCGCCCCTGTTCCAGCCTGATGTAGTAGTCGGAACTGACTCCGGCGAGCAGCGCGACTTCCTCTCTGCGCAGTCCCGGCACCCGACGTCGCCCGTGTTCGGGGAGACCGACATCGTGCGGCTTGAGGGCCTCTCGGCGGGCTCGGAGGAAATCACCCAAAGGTGTCCCATTGCTCATGCAGCAAGACTAGATGGTTTCCCACCGATGAGAAGTGCCGGTCGTGGAGTATTGCACCAGGTCGCACACCCTGCACACAGGGTAATTCGCCGTCTTCGCACGCCTGGGAGACCTCTCGTCGTCCGCCAGCTCCTTGTGTCGCCCTGGGTGGGGCCTTAAATCCTGGGTGTAATGCACCCACCTTCGACAGAAGTTTTCCGGGCTTTTTCCGCCTAGCCTCGGCAGCATGGACCACGACACGCGCCCTGACCCGGTTGAAGGGCTGGGGCAGTTCCTCCGCTCCCACAGGGGACGCCTCAGCCCCGTGGACGCAGGACTGCCCAGCGCCGGCCGGCGAAGGGTGCCCGGCTTGCGGCGTGACGAGGTCGCGACGCTCGCAGGTGTCAGTCCGAGCTACTACAGCCGACTCGAGCAGGGCCGTGAACGCAGCCCCTCGCTCCGGGTGCTGGAGGCCATGGCCCGCGTCCTGCAACTCGGAGAAGAGGACAAGCGGGAACTCTTCCGGCTGGCCCAGCCGGCAACCCGCCGCACGAAGCGACCCTTCCGGGTCGAGCGCGTCCGCCCGCATCTGCGGCAACTGATTGAAAGCTGGACCAGGACGCCGGCCTTCATCGTCGGACATGCCCAGGACCTGCTGGCCACCAACGCACTGGCCGATGCCCTCTACCGCGACTTCGCGCAGCACGACAACGTGCTGCGCATGCTCTTTCTGGACCCCGCGGCGAAGACCTTCTACAAGAACGCGGAGCGGGCCAAGCACCGTGCGGTCGCCGACCTTCAGCAGTCCGCCGCGAGCACGCCCGAGGATCCCCGCATCGTGGAGCTCGTAGGCGACCTGTCGGTGCGCAGCCCGGAGTTCCGCTCCTTGTGGGCACGCGAGTACACCCGGGTCCCGCCCTACGACGTCAAGCAGATCCACCACTCCGACGTGGGGGACCTGGAGTTGCCGCATGAGGCCCTCGCCATCCGCAGCGCTCCGGGACAGCAGCTCGTCATCCTGCAGGCCGAGCCGGGCTCCCCCTCCGCCGACGGCCTGGCCCTGCTGGGCTCCATCAGCGCACCTGAAGTACCTCACCAGCAGAATCCCGCACACGGCGCCTGAGCCGGGGGCCATCGACGGCACCCTGAATTCAATCCGATAAGTCACCGACAATATGCATTGCGCCGGGTGTCAGCGGATTGAAACCCAGATTCCGCACGTTTTCCGCACGTCGCGGCTCATCCGGTGGGACGGACGGCTGTGTTCCCAGCCCACCTCGTTCCCAGCCCACCTCGGCTCAAGGATCCCTCGCCCGCAACACGTCGTCGACGGAGCACTCGCGCCGCGGCCTCCGGTACTTCGCCCGGACATCGGCTCGGTAGGGCCGCCTCGTCTTCCTGGGTGTGAGACTCCCAGGAAAAGCGCAGCCTTCATACCGCCGCAGCCGACGGGCACACTCGAATACGTCAAAAGGAAATCCCCGAGAAGGGGAAACGACGAAAGAGGTTTTTCCCATGGCTACGTGGTTTGTCACCGGCGCCTCCCGTGGAATCGGCGCTGAAATCGCCCGCGCCGCTCTGGCAGGCGGTAACAATGTCGTGGTCGCCGTACGAAACCCGGAACGCGTTCCGGCCGATCTGAAGAGCTCGGACAACGTCTTCGCGGTCGCCCTGGACGTCACGGACAACGACAGCATCCCGCAGGCGGTCGAGGCCGCCGTGGACCGATTCGGGGGCATCGACGTCCTGGTCAACAACGCCGGCCGCGGCCTGCTCGGCGCGTTGGAGGAGATCACCGACGCGGAGGCCCGGTCGCTGTTCGACCTCAACGTCTTCGGCCTGATCAACGTCACCCGTGCCGTGCTGCCCGTCATGCGCAAGCAGGGGTCCGGCAGGCTGGTGCACATCGGTTCCCGGTCGGGTTTCGAGGGCGAGCCCGGCGTCAGCCTGTACAGCGCGTCGAAGTTCGCGGTCGCCGGCATCAGCGAAGCACTCTCCGCGGAGATGGCGCCGTTCGGGATCCAGTCGATGGTCGTCGAGCCGGGCGTCTTCCGCACCGACTTCCTCGACGCCAGCTCGCTGTCGATCGCCGCAAACCGCATCGCCGACTACGACGACACCCCCGCGCACGTGACGCTGGACTGGATCGACCAGGCCAACCACGCCCAGCTCGGCGACCCCGTCAAGGGCGCCGCGCTCATCTTCGAGGTCGCCTCCACCGAGAAGCTGCCCACGCACCTCTACCTCGGACGCGACGCCATCGAGCGCCTCGACGTCAAGTACCAGCAGGTGCAGGACGACCTCGCCCCGTGGCGCGAGAAGTCCGCCGCCACCGCGCACCACGACGCCGCCTGACGCCGACGCAATCGGGCACCCACAGCCCCCACGAGCAGCCCCGCCGGGCAGGACGACCGGCCCGGCCGGGCACCACACCGATGGGTGCCGTCACCGCCGAACGCCTCGCCGAGCTCGGTGCCACGGTGGTCGTACTGGCCCGGCGCAAGGAGCGCCTCGACAGCCTGGTCAAGAACATCGAGGCCGCCGGCGGCACCGCACTCGCCCTCGCCGTCGACGTCACCGACCGCGCCGCCGTCCAGAGCGCCGCCGACCAGGTCGCCGAGCGCTTCGGCAAGGCCGACCTCGTGTTCAACAACGCCGGAGTCCAGCTCATCTCCGGCATCGAGGAACTCAAGGTCGACGACTGGCAGCGCCAGATCGACCTCAACATCACCGGCCTGATGAACGTCATCGCCGCGTTCCTCCCCCACCTGACGGACTCCGCCGCCCAGGGCAAGGCCGCCGACCTGATCAACACCTCGTCCATCGCGGCCACCCGCATCCTGGCGAAGTTCTCGATCTACTCCGGCGCCAAGGCCTCCATCAGCCACCTCACCCGACTGCTCCGCGTCGAACTCGGCCCCAAGATGGTCTGCGTCGCCACCATCGAACCCGGCATGGTCGACACCGAACTCCCCGACCACGTCACCGACCCCGACGCCTCCAAGCTGATGGCCGACCTCATCCACGACATCGACTACCTCCAGAGCGCCGACATCGCCGAAACCGTCGCCTTCATGGCCGCCGTGCCCCGCCACGTCAACCTCACCGAGATCACCATCATGCCCACGGCTCAGGCCATGTCAATTACCCGGCGCTAAAGCGACGGGTTTGCACAACGGGCATCACTGGGTGTGATGCTGCGTTTGCGTCCAGCCCCATCCGGGTGCTTCCGGAGTGGGGCAGGGGCCGCTGACGGAGCCCCGCGTCGCCACAACTCCCACGCACGGGCGCGGATGTTGTGGGAGCTGTTCCGGTCTGCGTGATCAACGAATCCGCAGTTCCGGCATGCGAACCAGGCCTGTGAGACCCGGTTCGCCTTGTCGATGTGGCCGCACTCGGCGCAGGTGCGGGAGGTGTACGCCGGATCGACGTGCACCACCGGCACCCCTGCCCGGCGGGCCTTGTATGCGACGAACGCTCCCAGCTGGTGGAAGGCCCAGCTGGAGTGGGTGGCCCGTTGGGGCTTGCGAAGCCGTACCCGTTCGCGGATCCCTGTCAGGTCTTCCAGGGCGATTCCGCGACCGGTGCGTTCAGCCTCGGCCACCACATGCTTTGCGATCTTATGGTTGATGTCCCGCGCCCGCCGCGCCTCCTTGCGCCGCCGTTTCTTCAGGCGCCGCTTGGCGGACGAGGTGTTCTTCTTCTGGAGCTTGGCCCGCAGTCCGCGCTCGCGCAGGCGGGTGCGGTTCAGCTCGCGTCCGGCCATAATCTCGCCGTCCGAGGTGGTGGCGATGTTGACGATGCCCAGGTCGATCCCGAGGAAGTCCACCGGGTTGGGGTTCAAGGGTGCTTCGGGGACCTCGCAGGTGGCGTTCAAGAACCACATGCCGTCCCGCTGGAGCAGGTCGGACTCGCCCTTGCGGTACAGGGCCAACGTGGCCAGTTGCTCGGGTGAGGCGGTGAACGCCACGTTCTTGACCCGGCCGCTGGTGGTCCAGATGGACACCGTCCGGCCCGGGACCTGCCAGGACAGCATCCGGTCGTCGTAGGGCTGCGCGCCGCGGGGGTGGAAGGCGATCGGCTTCTCGGAGGCTTTGCGGTAACGGCGTGAGCCGGGCCTGCCGAGATTCCCGGCCTTCAGGTTCGCCTTCAGTGTGGCGTACGCGTCACACGTCTTCTTGATGACGTGCTGGGCGGCCTGCGCGCCCAAGTCCCAACGGGACTTGACCTCGCCGTAGACCTGCTTGCGCAAGGCGAAGTTCCTGAACTCCCCGCACTCGAAGCCGGCCTCGCTCACCCCAGGTGGCGGCCGCGTTGCAGGCACACAGGGTCGCCTCAAGTGCCGCCGCCTGCACCGGCGTCGGCAGCAGTTTTTACCTGCACCACCAGCTTCACTTCCCCAGACTAGCGACGAGGATTGATCTGTGTGACCGAGATGGGACCGAACCCCGATGTACGCAGGGGACGCAGCGTCGTCTGCCCCCTGCTCCCTGCTCCCTGCACGCGCACTTGGTATACGCGCCGCGAGGAGGTCATGCGGGACGTGTGTGCGGATTTTCGGCGCTGAGCTGCACGAGTTCAACGGCGAGAGGGACCATGTGTACCAGCTGGTCCACTAACCGCCCAAGATCGCTCTGTCCCGGCTGGTGGGCTCACTCAAAGGCGTCTCCGCGCTCCGCCTGCGCCAGGAATTCCCCGACCACATCCGCCGCTACCTGTGGGGCGACCACTTCTGGTCCCCGTCCTACTTCGCCGTCTCCGCAGGCGGCGCACCCCTCACGGTCATCAAGGAATACATCGAGAACCAGAAATGTCCCGGGTGAGCCGCAGCGCGTGCCACCGAGCAACCCGTACGCGGCCCAGCCCGCCTCGGAGGACATCACCGCGCGGCTCATCCGCGCCGGAGTATGAACCGGCGGCGAGACCGGTCCTGTCGGCGCCGGAGCCATGGTCCCGTGGCTGTCTGTGCCCAGGGCGAACCGGCGCTCGCGGGGCGCCCCTCCCCCGCCCAGCCGGAAACGCGGTGGCTCACGGTGCCGACTGGATGTCCCCGTGTGTGGAGGACGCGATGGTGTCGCGGTGGGCGAAGTCGCCCGGGGGGATGCCGGGGTGGTGTCCGAGCCGGGCCGGCGGCACCGCGGCCGAGGGACCGAGGGTGAGCCGGGAGACGATGCGATAGCGGTCGCCGCGGTAGATCGAGTGGACGTATTCGACGGGCTGCCCCGTGGTGTCCGAGGTGAGCCGCTCGAAGAGCAGCGCCGGGGACAGCTCGGGCACGTCGAGCAGCTCGGCCTCCGCCCGGGTGACGACGGTCGGCTCGATCGCCTGTACGGCCTCCTGGACGTGCACGCCATGCTGTTCGCGCAGGTGCTCGTACAGGTCGCCGGCTTCCAGTTCCTGGGCGGACAGGGTGGGGACCAGATCGGCCCTGATGTGCAGATGCTCGATGGCCATCGGGGCGCCGTCGACCTGGCGCAGCCGTGCCACGTACACGATGTCGACGGCGGGCGAGATGCGCAGCTTGCGGCCCACACGCGCGCCTGCCGGAATGGTGGTGAACTCCAGCAGGCGACTCGACCAGGTCCCGGAGGCCTGGGGCACCGTCATGGCCTGCTGACCCGAGACGAGTTCCTGGGTGATCTTCTCGGGTGCCACGAACATGCCGCGGCCGTGCTCCCGCACCAGAAGACCCGCGGCGACGAGCTCGTCGACCGCCGCGCGCAGGGTCGGGCGTGACACACCCAGGCGGGCGCACAGGGAACGCTCGGAGGGGATCGCGTCTCCCGGGCGGTGTGACTCGATGAGGTCGAGGATGAAGTCGCGAACTCGCTCCCGTTTGAGCACCGCACCTGGTGCGTCAGCCTTCATGATGCCCTCCCTCATGCGCGGAATATCAAGTTAACCAGTTGACCAGTGGTCACCCGCAACTGCCCCCTTGATCAAGCAAGTGTAACTGCCACCGAGAGATGATCGCCCAGGTCCCGACCCGCCTGCGCCCCAAAGCCCTTCGACGCACAGGGGGTTGACGTCCTCGATTGGTCTATGCCACCTTCAACCCCACATCAAGAGGTGAGCTGTCCAGTGGACTTCACTGGTCAGGTGGTCAGGTCATGTCCTCCAGGGGTGAACCGTGAAGCTCCGCTTGTTTGCCGGTGTGTCCGTGCTCGTGATGACGGCTGGGCTGAGTGCCTGCAGTAGCTCCTCAGATACCTCCGACGACAGCTCCGGCGGGAGCACCACCATCGACGTCTGGCTGATGCGCGACAGCGTCTCGGCCCAGTTCCAGAACGAGTTCGTCAAGGGCTTCGAGACCGCTCACCCGGACATCAAGGTCAAGGTGCAGATCCAGGAGTGGGACGGGATCGGCGAGAAGGTCACGGCCGCCCTCGCCAGCAACGACGCACCGGACGTCATCGAGACCGGCAACACCCAGGTCGCCCAGTTCGCACAGAGCGGGGGGCTGCTCGACCTCAGCGACAAGGTCGACGACCTCGGGGGGAAGAACTGGCTCAAGGGGCTCGCGGAGCCGGGCGTCTATGAGGGCAAGCAGTACGGCATTCCGTACTACGCCGCCAACCGCGTCGTCATCTACCGGACCGACCTCTTCAAGGAGGCGGGCATCGACGCGACCGCCGTCAAGACCCGCGACCAGTGGATCGCCGCCACCAAGAAGCTCAACACCGGTGACACGCAAGGCATCTATCTGCCCGGCCAGAACTGGTACACCCTCACGGGCTTCGTCTGGGACGAGGGCGGCGACCTCGCCACCGAGTCCGGCGGCAAGTGGAAGGGCACGCTGGACTCCCCCGAGGCGATCCGCGGTATGGAGTTCTACGAGAAGCTCCAGGCCCTCGGCAAGGGCCCCAGGGACTCCGACGAGGCCAACCCCCCGCAGGCGGACGTCATGGCCAAGGGGAAGGTCGCCCAGGTCATCTCGACACCCGGCGGCGCCAACGTCGTCATCCAGAACAACCCGGCGCTGAAGGGAAAGCTCGGCTTCTTCCCGATCCCGGGGAAGGCCGCCGACAAGCCCGGCGCGGTCTTCACCGGCGGCTCCGACCTTGTCATCCCCACGGCGTCCACCAAGCAGGACGCGGCCTACACCTTCGTCAAGGAACTCACCGGCGACACCTGGCAGAAGAAGCTCGCCGTCGCCATGAGCTACGTCCCGAACAAGACGACCCTGGCCTCCGCGGTCGCGGCCGACCCCGGCGCCGCGGCCATGGCGGTCGGCGCCGCCCAGGGCCACGCCACGCCCAACACCCCCGGCTGGGCCGCCGTGGAGGCCAAGAACCCGATCAAGGACTACATGACGGCCGTCCTCACCGGGGGCGACATCCAGAAGAAGGCCGCCACCGCGTCCGAGGCCATCACCGCGGCCATGAACTCCGGCTCCTGAACCGTCCACGCACCGGAAGGAGGAGCGCCGTGTCCGCCGTCCGCGAGCAGACCGCCCCCCGCCCCCCACTCGGTACCGGGCCGCCCCGGCGCTCCACCGGTCCAGGGCCGCGCCGCCCGTCGAAGTCCACCGGCCGTGGGATCTGGCCGTACGTCCTGATCGCGCCCGCCGTCCTCGGCACGCTCTATCTGCTCGTCTACCCCCTGGTCCGCGCCGTGGTGATATCGCTGCAGGACTTCGGCCTGCGCCAACTCATCCTGGGCGGCGCGCGGTTCGTCGGATTCAAGAACTACGAGACGCTGCTGGGGGACGGCCGCTTCTGGGAGGTCGTGCGCCGCACCTTCCTCTTCATGGCGATCAACGTCGTCCTGATCATGGTGCTGTCCACGCTGGCCGCGCTCATGGTCGAGCGGCTCGGCCGGTTCGGCCGGACCGCCGTCCTCAGCGCGCTCGTGCTGACCTGGGCGATGCCCGTCATCGCGGCGACCACCGTCTTCCAGTGGCTGTTCCACTCGGAGTTCGGCATCGTCAACGCGGTTCTGACCGACCTGGGGTTCGAGTCCTTCCACCGCTACCCCTGGTTCGCGCACGGCCCGGCCGCCTTCGCCATCGTGGTCGTTCTCGTCGTATGGCAGTCCGTGCCCTTCGCCGCGATCACCCTGTACTCGGCCCTCACCACCGTCCCCACCGAGCTGTACGAGTCGGCGCGGCTCGACGGGGCGTCGGGGCCGCGGATCTTCCGCTCGATCACCTTCCCCATGGTCCGGCCGATCTTCATGCTGGTGTTCTCGCTCGAGGTGATCTGGACCTTCAAGGCGTTCGTCCAGATCTGGGTGATGACCAACGGCGGGCCCGGCGACGCGACGACGATCCTGCCCGTGTACGCGGTGCAGACCGCCCTGTCGAGCCAGCGCTACGACCTCGGTTCGGCGGCCTCCATGGTCACCGTCGTGCTGATGTCGGGCGTGCTCGTCTTCTACTTCCGCCAGATGTTCCGCCAGGAGGACGAGCTCGCATGAGCACGACCCGGCCCCGCATCCGCCGTCTGCCCCTGAACGCCGCCGCCGTCGTCACCGTGGTGGTCTGTCTCTTCCCGGTCTACTGGATGGTCGCCACCGCGTTCACCCCGACCCGCGACATCCAGTCCGACAACCCCCGGATCCTCCCTCGGACCTGGACACTCGACCACTTCCGCACCGCCATCGGCGCCGCCGGCTTCGGCCTGTTCTGGCGCAACAGCATCCTCGTCACGCTGAGCGCCGTCCTGCTCGCCCTCGTCATCGCGCTCGGCGCCGCCTACGCGGTCGCCCGGATGAAGTGGAAGGGGCGCCGGCAGTTCATGCTCATGGTCTTCATCGCGCAGATGGCGCCCTGGGAATCACTGATCATCCCGGTCTACATCATCTCCAGGGACACCGACATGCTCGACCGGCTCCCGACCTTGACCCTCGTCTACTTCATGATGACGCTGCCCTTCACCATCATCGTCCTGGGCGGCTTCATCGGCACGATCCCCCCGGAGCTGGAGGAGTCCGCCCAGGTCGACGGCTGCACCCGGCTCGGCGCGTTCCGGCGTGTGGCGTTCCCGCTCCTTGCCCCGGGCCTGATGGCCACCTCGCTGTTCGGCTACATCACCGCCTGGAACGAGTTCGCCTACGCCAACTTCCTGATCATCAAGCAGCAGGACAACCGCACCCTGCCCGTGTGGCTGTCCTCGTTCCAGAACGTCTTCGGCACCGACTGGGGCGCCACGATGGCCGCCTCGACCCTCTTCGCCGCCCCGGCGCTCATGGTGTTCCTGCTGCTCCAGCGTCATGTCACCTCCGGCTTCGCGGCCGGCGCAGTCAAGGGCTGACCTCACACCCCACCCCCACGCGACCCCGTCCCGGAGCTGATCCATGCCCGCACAGCGATCCGTGCTCACCCTCGTACCCCGCCCCACCAAGGCCGCACTCCGGCCGGGACACTTCACGCTCGACGCCGGCACCGCGCTGCACATCGGCGCGGGCGCCGAACCGGCCGCGGACCTGCTGCGCACCCTGCTCGCCCCCGCCACCGGGCTGTCCCTGCGGCCGTCCCCGGACGGACAGTTCGCCCTGACGCTCGACCCCGGACTCACCGGCCTCGGCAACGAGGGGTACGGCCTCACCGTCGCCCCGCGCGCCGTGCTGCTGCGCGCCGCGCACCTGACCGGTCTGCTGCGCGGCATCCAGACGCTCCGCCAACTCCTGCCTCCTCAGGCTTTGTCGGACACTCCGCAGCGCGGAACACGGTGGCTGCTGCCGTGCGCCGAGATCACCGACGTCCCCCGCCACCCCTGGCGCGGCGCGATGCTGGACGTGGCACGTCACTTCCAGCCCGTCTCCTACCTGCGCCGGTACGTCGACCTGCTGGCCCTGCACAAGATCAGCGTGTTCCATCTGCATCTCACCGACGACCAGGGCTGGCGCATGCCGGTCGCCGCACTGCCCAAGCTCACCGAGGTCGGCGGCCACCGCGCCGAGTCCCAGAAGGGCCCGGCCGGCAGCGACACGTACGACGGCATCCCGCACGGCGGGGCGTACACACGGGCCGAACTCGTCGACCTGGTCCGGTACGCGGCCGCTCGCGGCGTCACCGTCATGCCGGAGATAGAGATGCCCGGCCATGTGCGCGCCGCCCTCGCCGCCTACCCCGACCTGGGCAACCATCCGGAGCGCACCCTCGACGTCTGGACCCGCTGGGGCGTGTGCGACACCGTCCTCGGTGTCCACGACGAGGTCCTCGACTTCTGCCGCAGCGTCCTCGACGAGGTCATGGACGTCTTCCCCTCGCCGTACATCCACGTCGGCGGCGAGGAGTGCCCCACCACCGAGTGGACGCACAGTGTCGCCGCGCGGGAACGAGCGGTGGCGCAGGGCCTGCCGGGCCCCGCGGCCCTGCACGGCTGGTTCCTCGGGCAGATCGGCGACTTCCTTGTCCGGCGCGGACGCCGACCGGTCGGCTGGGCCGAGACCGGCGCCGAACTGCCCCTCGACTTCACCGTGATGACCTGGCGCGACTCGGCCCACACTCTGACCGCGGCCCGCCGCGGCCACCCCGTCGTCAGCGCCTACCACCGGGCCACCTACCTCGACTACGCCCAGTCCGGCGACCCGCGCGAACCACTGGCCCAGCCCGGAGGCGTCGTCGATCTGCCCGCCGTCCACGCCCACGATCCCGTACCCGAGGACGCGGCCCCGGACGTGGCCGCGCGCGTGCTCGGCACCCAGACCCAGCTGTGGACCGAGTTCGTCACGACGCCCGCCCACATCGAGTACCTGAACTACCCGCGGCTGTGTGCCCTCGCCGACCGCGCCTGGAGCGGCGCGACCGACTGGACCGACTTCCGTTCCCGCCTCGACGAGCACACCGTACGGCTCGACGCCCTCGATGTCCGCCAACACCCCTGACCCTGTCCCGTTCCGGGAATCACCCCACCTTTCTGGAGAGGAACAACCTTGGCTTCCTCCCCCTCGTAAACGAGGGGATTCCTATGGCTCGCGCCGTGGGATTTTCTGCTTCGTCGCCGACCGCCCGCCCGGAGTTCTCCGTTGAGGTCTTACACCAGCTCCACAGACAGACACCGCCAGCCCGGCGGCCAAAAGGTTCTTCGCCGCGTTCACGTCCCGGTCGTGGACCGTTCCGCAGTCGCACGTCCAGGTGCGGACATACAGCGGCATCCTGTCCTGCAAGGCACCGCAGTGGGAGCACAACTTGGAGGAGGGGAAGAAGCGGCCCACGACCACCACGTCCCGCCCGTACCAGGCGGCCTTGTACTCCAGAAGGCTCCGGAACTCTGCCCACGCGGCATCGCTGATGGCGCGGGCGAGTTTCCGGTTCCTGACCATATTGCGCACGGTCAGGTCCTCGATCACGAGCGTTTGGTTTTCGCGCACGAGTCGAGTGGTCAGCTTGTGCAGGCCGTCCCTGCGCCGGTCCGTGATCCGGGCGTGGATCCTGGCGACCTTGCGGCGTGCCTTCTCCCGGTTCGCGGAGCCCTTCTCCTTGCGGGCACAGTTGCGCTGCGCCTTGGCGAGGCGGGCGCGGCCGCGGCGTTCGTGCCGGGGGTTGGCGATCTTCTCACCGGTCGACAGGGCCAGCAGGTGGTCCAGGCCGACGTCGATCCCCACCGCCGTATCCGTAGCCGCGAGCGGTTTCACCGTCGGGTCGTCGCACAGCATCGACACGAACCAGCGGCCGGCCGCGTCCCGGGACACGGTCACGGTCGTCGGCACACTGCCCTCGGGCAGGGGGCGGGACCAGACGATGTCCAGCGGCCCGGCCATTTTCGCGAGCTTCAACCGGCCGTCACCGAACGTGAACGCCGAGCTGGTGTACTCCGCCGAGGCGCGGGACCTCCGCTTCGACTTGAACCGTGGGTACTTGGCGCGCTTGGAGAAGAAGTTTGTGAACGCCCCTTGCAGGTGCCGCAGCGCCTGCTGGAGCGGAACCGACGACACCTCGCTGAGGAAGGCCAGTTCCTCGGTCTTCTTCCAGGCCGTCAGCATTGCGGAGGACTGGTTGTAGTTGACCCGCTCCTGCCGCGCCCACGCCTCGGTACGGGCCGCGAGCGCCATGTTGTAGACCTTCCGCACACACCCGAACGTGCGCGACAGCTCCGCTGCCTGCGCATCAGTCGGATAGAAGCGGTACCGATACGCCCGCTTCACGTGAATGGCCATAAGCCCACGAAATACCACGTCAACATGTGACTCCCTAGGGGTAGTTGGTGGTGAACGACGATCCGCCCTGGCGGCGAATCGTCTTTCCCTGCCCTGCTCCGCAGGAGTCCGATTCCTCTCCGCCCTGAAGGACGGAGTGTCTACGGAGGGAACAGATGAGATTCGCGCAGAACCGGCTACGCGCCCCAGCGTCCGCCGCCGTCGCGGTGGCCATCGGCGCCGCGGCGCTCACCGCACTCCCGCCCACCGCGAGCGCCGCCGGCGACGGGCTGAGCGTCCAGTACCGTACGAGCGCCACGGGAGCCACCGCCGACCAGTCCGAACCCTGGTTCAAGGTGAAGAACACCGGCAGCACGACCGTGCAACTGGCGAACGTCAGGATCCGCTACTACTTCAAGGCCGACTCGGCCGGCGCGTCCTATCGCTTCGCCTGTTCCTGGGCCGTCAAGGGCTGCGCCAACGTCACGGGCACCTTCGGCACGCTCGCCAACCCGACCGGCACGGCCGACCGCTACCTGGAGATCGGCTTCACCTCCGGCGCCGGCACGCTCGCGCCGGGCGCCGACACCGGCGACATGCAGCTGCGCTTCTACCAGTCGACATGGCAGTCGCTGAACCAGAGCGACGACTACTCCTTCGGCGCCTCCCAGACGTCGTACGCCGACTGGTCCAAGGTCACCGCGCAGCTGTCCGGCACCACGCTGTGGGGCCAGGCCCCCGCGGGCAACGACCCGACGAACCCGCCCACCGACCCGCCGACCGACCCTCCGGCCACCGGCGCCACGCTGTTCGACGACTTCAACTACAGCGCCTACAACGACCCGAAGGTCTCGGCTCACGGCTGGAGCGTGCGCTCCACCTCCGGCGACCCCGGCGTGTCCGGCGCCACCTGGGCGCCCGACAAGGTCACCTTCGCCACCACGAGCGGCAACTCCCTCATGAACCTGGAGACCTCGACGTCGGGCTCCGGGGAGAGCACCAAGCAGACCGAGATCGTCACCAACGCGCGGAAGTTCAAGAACGGCACCTACGCGGCCCGGGTCAAGTTCAACGACGCGCCCAAGTACGGCCCGGACGGCGACCACCTCGTCCAGACGTTCTTCACCATCAACGACCTCACGGCACCGATGGCGGCCGACTACTCCGAGTACGACTTCGAGTACCTGCCCAACGGCGGCTGGGGCGAGACCTCCGACATCCTCTACACGACGTCCTGGGAGACCTACCAGGCCGACCCGTGGGTGGCGGTCAACCAGCACACCGAGGGCCGGCAGAGCTACAGCGGCTGGCACGACCTGGTGCTGACCATCGACAACAGCAGCATCAAGTACTACATCGACGGACAGCTCTTCGGCACCCATGACTCCGCGTACCTGCCGGAGCGGCCGATGTCGATCAACTTCAACCAGTGGCTGATCGACCTCGCGGGCCAGACCAGCACCACCGCGCGGGCCTACGATGAGCAGGTCGACTACGTCCTGCACGTCAAGGACCAGGTCCTCACGCCGGCGCAGGTCGCCGCCAAGGTGACGGCGTACCGCGGCGCGGGCACCACCTTCGAGGACACCGTCCCCAGCAGCTGATCCCAACGCCCGAGGACGAAAGGCCAGGGCGACCGCGCAGGCCGACGGCGAGTGGCCGAGCCTCTGAGCCTCCTCAAGTCGCTTGGCGCGCAGAGCACATGGCAGTCAGGCTGATCCCCATGACAGGAATCACGGGACTGAGCAAGAAGAACAACTTCGTGCTGGCCATCCGGGACGCGGACGTGGTCGCGGCGACCCTGCGCCAGGCACTGGCCGAGGCCTCGCCGGAAGAGCGCCTCGGTCTGGAACGCGCTGCCGCGCTCGTCGAGTCCACCGCCTCCGCCACCGAGATCGAGCTGCGTGCCCGCTGGGTCCGCTCCCGGCTGGCCGACGTCGGCTTCACCGGGGACATCACCTCGGTCGCGGCGGTGCGGGCGCTGCGCCAGGCGGAACCGAAACTGAGCCTGCTGGCGGCGGTGCAGCTGCAGAAGGACGCAGTGGCCCATCCGGAGTGATCCGGATGGGCCACCCCCTGACACGCGGGGAACGGAGGCTGCCGGAGGCGTTGCGCTGCTCAGGAGGTGAGGTAGCAGGTCTTGCTCACGCCCGGCAGCGGATCGGTGCCGAACGCCGCCGTCGTACAGCCGGTGCCACCGGTGAACGCCTTGTAGAGGAAACGGCCCCGGGCGCCGTAGGCGACGGTCTGCTGTCCGCTGAAGGCGCACGTGCCGCCTTCGGCGGAGCAGGAGGCGGCGTAGCCGACCGGGCCGCCGGTGGCGGTGTAGCAGGCCTTCGACTCGCCGGGAATCGGGTCGCCGAACGTGGCGTCGGTGCACGGGGTGTCACCGGTGGCCGTGATCGTCGTGAACGCGCCGAAGGCGCCGTATGTCACCGGCTGCCCCGCGGCGGCCGGGCAGGTGCCGTTCTGGTCCGCACACTTGGTCCAGCCACCGGGCGGTCCTCCCGCGGGCGCCACGTAGCAGGACTTGGCCACTCCGTCGATGGGATCGCCGAAGTGGGCGTTGGTGCAGGCGACGGAGCCGTTGGTGACCTGGTGGGCGAAGTTGCCGTTGGCGCCGTAGACCACGTCACGGTTGTACCCGGGCACGGCGCAGGTGCCGCCCTCGGCCGCGCAGACGGTGTATCCGGGCGGGCCGCCCGCGTCGGCGACGTAGCAGGACTTGACGAGATTCGACGCCGGGTCGCCACCGAAGGAGTCGTTGGTGCAGGCGGTGCTGCCGGTCACTGTTTTGTATGTGTAGGTCCCAGCCCCGTAGGCGACCGAGCGGGTGCCGCTGAAGGTGCAGGTGCCGCCCTCGCCCGCGCACCGGGTGAAGCCCGGCCGCAGCATGCCGGTAACGGGATCGGCGGGCGGCGTCGGATTGCCCAGTCCGGTGGCGGCCACGGTGTAGCCGCCCGGGGCGACGCCGGTGAGGTAGACGTAGGTGTCGTCCTGGCTCGCGCCGGTGATTCCCGAGGTGGGTGTGAAGGTGCCGTTGCTCCAGACGACGGTGCCGTTCACGGACACCGAGATGTTGCCGCCGCCGAACTTCGGGACGCCGATGCGGCCGGTGGTGCCGGCCGGGCTGGTGAGGTGCGCCGAGTACGTGCCGGCGGCGGGGTCGCGGGACCAGGAGGCGTTGACGGCGCCCTGGGGCATGGTGATGCGGCCCTCGGCGCTGGTCAGGTCGCCGGGGTGCGGGACGAAGCGGTACGTGCCGGTCGCGGACTCGGGTGCGGTGCCGAGCACGTCGAAGGTGAGCGTGGAGGTGGGCGCGGTGGACCAGCCGTGGGCCAGGCTCATGAACGAACCGCCGTAGGCGAGACCGCCGTCGGCCTTGATGCCCTCCCAGAAGGTGCTCTTGGTGCCGATGTCGCTGGTCAGCATGTGGCCCCAGGTGCGGCGGATCTGGTCCAGGGCGGTGTAGTCGTCATTGGCGGTGAAGCGGGCGTTGAGCTCCATGCCGCCGGCGAAGGGCGACACGTTGCCGCCCCACTCGGGGGTGGCGGGGCCGTAGATGCCCCAGTTCTTCCCGAGCCCCGCGATGACACTCTTCGACTTGGCCGCGGAGTCGGTCAACCCGTACCAGACGGCGAGCGAGTTGCCGTCCTGCGGGTACAGGCCACTGGTCGGGTTGTCCTTGTACATGCCCTTCGCGGTGTCCCACAGCAGGGAGTTGGCCGCGGATTTGATGGCGGCCGCCTTGCCGTTCCAGCTCGCGGCGAGCGCGCTGTCGCCCTCGACCGTGGCCAGGGTGGCGCCGCCCTTGAGCGCGGCGTATAGCAGCGCGTTGGCGGAGACGTTCTCGCCGCCTTGGCCGACCCGGGCCCAGTCCTGGGTGCGGGTCACGTTGAGCAGGTTGTTGCCGTCGATCTTGTTGGTGATGAAGGCCATCCCGCGCTTGTAGTCGGCCCATTCGGAGTCCAGCCACGCCCGGTCGGCCGAGTAGGTGTAGTACGTCGACGTCCCCAGCAGCGTCCAGGTGTGGTAGGTGTCCGAGCCGGTGAGGTTGAACGGCGGCCCCGACCAGGGGATTTCGCCTTCCGCCGACTGCGCGTTGTACATCGTGGTGAGCGCGTTGCGGGTCGAGACGAGGTCGTTGGAGTACGCGTACTGCGTGGGTACGGCGATACCCATGTCGCCGGGCCATACCGTACGGTCGCGCTTGGCGCCGTCGACCAGGACGGAGTCACCCACGCCGACGGTGGCGCCGTTGTCCCACGCCGAGGACGGCGGGGGCCAGGCGCGGCCCTGGTTGGAGGCGATCGTGTTGAGCTGCACGGTGTACGCCCCGGCGTACCAGATGCGGTTGAGAAGGTCGTCGCTGGAGGAGAAGTAGTTGGCGTAGTCGGCCGGGTTGGCCTTGCCCGGAGCCGCGGTGAAGTTGAGGCTGACGCCCTTGAGATCCACCCAACCCGAGGTGTCGAGGAAGACCGTCAAGTAGCGGAAGCCGCCCCGCTGTTGAGCGGTGGGCACCGTGTAGGTGCCGTTGGCGGAGGCCGTGGCGTAGAGCGCCCCGTCCTCGCCGTCGCGGCCGCTGCTGCGGTCGCTGTTGTTGCCCACGTACAGGGACGACTCGCTGAAGGCCAGGCCGACGCGCTGGCCGCTACTGCTGGTACTGCCGAAGGACAACGTTGTCACACCACCGACCTCTTTGCCGAAGTCGAGGGTGACGGCCGACTGCGAGCCGGAGATCCGCGTCGGCTGCCCGCTGAGGACGTTCTGCGGGTTCGCGATACTGCCGGAAGTTCGGTAGATCGCGGTCGGCTTGAGGGTGCGCGAGGTCGGCGAGTAGTTCAGGGCGTCAAGGGTCGCCTTGCCGACACCTGCCGCGGTCGACGAGGTTGCCGCCGACGTGGCCGGCGCGGGAGCCATGAGCAGTGCGGCGGCCACCGCTGCGGCAAGGCCAAGTAGGCGCTCTGGACCGGGCGTTCGAATCAGCAAGGGGCGGCGGCGGCGCATAGGTACCTCCCGGGTCTGGATGCGGGAACGAGGTGCTTGAATCGATTCAAATCGATCGCCGACGACGGTCTGGGACTCATGAAGCAGTGAGTGTGCGAGGCGCCTCGCCGAAGTTCCACCGATGATGTGCGCCCCACAACGAGGTGTCAACCCGTCACGGCTGGTGTGAACCACCCCTGGAATCACTCCCGTTGGAGACATTGACGGCACCCCACCAAGCCGGTTCACTGCCTCCCGGACAGGTATGGACCAGCGCCCGCCCCCCGCCCGGCTCAGTGAGACCCAACCGGCGTCCCCACACCCTGAAATCGAGGCGAGTTCCGGTGCCCTCACCCCACTCCGACATCGTTGTCAGACCACGGCTTCTCAGCTTCCTGCTGACGGCCGCTCTCGCGTTCGTGGCACTGGTCCCGGTCGCGATGCCCGCGTCCGCCGCGACCCAGGTGTGCGTACTGACCTGTGACACGCTGGACCCCTCACAGGCCCGGCAGGAGAGCTTCCCGGTGCCGAACAAGGACCTCAACGGCCGTCGCCTCGAACTGCACGTCTCCGACGCGGACGACATGGCCTGGGCCAGCATCGACAACGGCGTGACCGGCGACTCGGTGTGGCTGGACCGCTCCTGGGACGGCGGCGTCACCTGGGAAGGACTGCTCGGCAAGGCGAGCATCCCGGGGACCTGGACCGGTACCAGGACGCTGATGTACAACATCACCGATCCTCGCAACCACCGGCGCGGGCTCGTGCGGGCCTGCGGCGACGCCGCAGGGGTCGGCTGTACGAACTGGGCCTACCCCACGGTCTGCGACACGCTCTGCGACGGCACCGACGCGGGCAAGGCGGCCGGCGACGACCAGCCGGTGCCGTCGACCACCCTCTACGGCCGCACGATCCGGCTGCACGTCGACCAGATGAACTCCATGGCCTGGGCGAGCATCGACACCGGTGGCGCCGGCGACGAGATCTGGCTCGACCGTTCGTGGGACGGCGGCTCGACCTGGCCGGACGGCTCCTCACTCGGCCGCACCAGCACCCCGTCCGGGGCCACCGGGACCCGTACCGCGATGTACGCCACCCGCGATCCGCGTGGGCTCCTCTACGGCGGCGCCGTCCGCGCCTGCGGCCGGGAGGCGAGCCACAACGAGGGCAGTTGCACCACGTGGGTCAGGCCCGTGCCGACCAGGACACGCGCGGCGGCCGACGCGCTGATGTCCTCGTACGACCCCTACAACGGCTGGTGGCCGAGCAGTTGGTGGAACTCCGCCGCCACCCTCACCGCGCTCGTCGACTCCTCCCGGGCCACCGGCAGGCACGACTACGACTGGGTCATCGCGCGCACCTTCGACCAGAACAAGGGCACCTTCGCGGCCGGTGTGCGCAGTTCGGACGCGATCGAGGGCGACTTCATCAGCCGTTCCATCGACGACTCGGGCTGGTGGGCCATCGCCTGGATCGACGCGTACGACTACACCGGTGACTCCCGCTATCTGAACGAGGCGGTCACCATCGCCAACTACGTCCAGCAGTACTGGGACCCCGGCACCTGCGGGGGTGGCGTGTGGTGGGACCGCGAGCGCACCTACAAGAACGCCGTGACGAACGGGCAGTACCTCTGGCTGACCACGGCGCTGCACCAGCGCATCCCGGGCGACACCGTGTGGCTTCAGCGGGCCAAGACATCCGCCGCCTGGTACCGGTCCAGCGGGGTGATCAACTCCTCCGGTCTGGTGAACGACGGGCTGACCTCCGCCTGCGCCAACAACGGCTCCACCGTGTGGAGTTACAACCAGGGACTGGCCATCGGCGGCTTCACCGAACTGTGGAAGACGACCGGGGACAGCTCGCTGCTGACCACCGCGCGCACCCTGGCCGACGCCGCGATCAGCAGCCCGACGCTGACCTCCGGCGGAGTGCTCACCGAGTCCTGCGACGTCGGTTCGGCGTCCTGCGACGACAACCAGAAGCAGTTCAAGGGCATCTTCATGCGGAACTTCGCCGACCTCGCGAAGGCCACCGGGTCCGGCACCTACCAGAGTTACGTCCAGAAGCAGGCCGACACGCTGTGGGCGCGGGACCGTAGCTCCCTCAGCGCCCTCGGCGAACGCTGGGCCGGTACCAGCCCCAACCAGACCGACTGGCGTACCCAGGCCGGCGCCCTCGAAGCGCTCACCGCCGCCGCGGGCTGACGACCGGTTCCGGGAGCCGGCTCGCACGCGGATCCCCGGCCTGCGTGCGAGTCGGCGCGCAAGGTGAGTGCCGTACACCTGGGCACAGGGGGGCCTGGTTTCGTTCGCCGGACGCGACCCGACCGACGGCCGAGCAGAGCCGTAAGGAGCTGCCGGCCGCGCCTCGGCGGGCGCGCTCGGCCCTCCACGACGCGACGAGTTCCTCCGGCGCCTCGTCGAACAGCCCCGGCTACGGCCGAGGACCTCGCCCGTAGATCACAGTGATCATGAGATCGGCTTCGTGAGACGTGCGGACAGCGGGCGTTGGCGACCTGCCCGCCACTGGGATCCCGGGCCGTTTCCCACTGTCCGACGGATTCCCGGGGCTGCCCTGCCCGCCGCCAATCCACTCACCGACAACTCTTCTCTCCTTGACAATTTTTTTTGTCGGAGAGATTCTGGAGCGGTGCTGGACGTAGCTGTGATCCAAGAACCCGCCACGGCCGAGCCCGGCTCGGCCGTCATGCCGACCGCCCGCCCGGGGCTGCCCCGACAGAAGGTCAACGACCACCTGAAGGAGCTGGGGCGCATGCCGAGACGGCGGACCGTCCGCCGCTGGACCGACTGGACGGAGACGTGGTCCGGTCGGACGACGAGCACATCGAGGCCCGCGCCGCTGACGGGGCTTCCCGGCTGACATCCGCAGGCGCGTCCGGACGCCCGTCCGCGCGGCCGGCGCCCCGGCCCGGCAGGGACCGCATCGGATAGCGACGGCGCCGCACCAGCCTCCCTCCGGGGCGGCCCGCAAGGAATCCCCACCAGGAGGTCGCCGCCTCGAACGTGGTCGAAGCGACGGCGAGCAATCGAAAACCGCACACCAGAAACCCCTAAGGAGACCAGCATGCGTACCCTGATCAGCTCCGCCTTCATCTCGCTCGACGGCGTCATGGAGGGCCCGGGCGGCGAACCCGGCTACCGCAACTCCGGATGGACCTTCAAGGACGTCGAGTTCGTCCCCGAGGCGTTCGACATCAAGGGGCGGGAACAGCAGGAGTCCACCGCCGTCCTGATGGGCCGGACCAGTTACGAGGCGTTCAGCCCGGTGTGGCCGGACATGAATGAGTTCGCCCACTACAAGACCATGCCGAAGTACGTCGTCTCCACCACCCTCACTGAGGGCAAGCTCGTCTCGAACTGGGGCGAGACCACCATCCTGCGCTCTCTCGACGAGGTCGCCGCTCTCAAGGAGACCGACGGAGGCCCGATCATCGTCCACGGCAGCGTCGCCCTGAACCACAGCCTCGCCGACGCCGGCCTGATCGACCGTTACCACCTGCTCGTCTACCCGCTGCTGCTCGGTGCGGGCAAGCGCCTGTTCCCCGCCACCGACAAGGACACCCAGAAGCTCAAGCTCGTCGAGCACGCCGTGTACTCCAACGGCCTGCAGATGAACGTCCTCGACGTCGTCCGCTGATCAAGCCCCGGGGCTTTCCACGGCGCGGGACGCGATGGAGCACCCCAGGAGCAGAAGAGGCACAGGCCTAGCGATCACGGAATTGCGACGCTCTGTGACCATCGGGAAGGCCTGTGCCTGCACTGCCATCATGGCTGTGCTTCAGCTGATGCGAGCTCCTGCGCCTGTGACACGGACGCGCGTGTCTCCCGCGCGCAGCGTCACGGTGAGCTCGCCGGGGCGGCCCAGGTCCGCGCCCTGGTGCAGGGTGAGGACGGCGTCCTCGGGGACCAGGCCGAGATCACGGGCGTAAGCACCGAACGCGGCGGCCGCGGCGCCGGTCGCCGGGTCCTCGACGACGCCGCCGACGGGGAAGGGGTCACGGACATGGAAGACGGTGGCCGACTCCCGCCACACCAGCTGGACTGTGGTCAGGTCCAAGCGGTGCATCAGGGCTTCGAGGCGCGCGAAGTCGTAGGCGAGATCTGCGAGGCGGGCGCGCATCGCCGCCGCGAGAACGAGATGGCGGGCACCGGCGAAGGCGATCCGAGGCGGGAAGGCGGGGTCTAGATCGGCGGTCGGCCAGCCGAGCGCGGCGAGCGCCTCCGTGAGGTCGGCGGCGGCGATCTCCTCGATGTGCGGCTCGACACTGGTGAGTGTGGCCCGGAGTTTCCCGCCCTCCTCGGCCACTTCCACCGGCACGGTGCCGGCGCGCGTCGCGAAGACCAGTTCCCCGGGGCCTATCCGCTCGGCGAGCGCGACGGCGGTCGCGACGGTGGCGTGCCCGCAGAACGGCACCTCGGCCTTGGGGCTGAAGTAACGGATGCTGTACGCCCGCCCCTCCTGGCCGTCGAGGCCCCCCGGGGGCGCGGTCAGGAACGCGGACTCCGAGTATCCGAGGTCGGCGGCGATGGCCAGCATGTCGCTGTCGTCCAGGGCGGTGGCGTCCAGAACGACACCGGCGGGGTTTCCGCCGTCGGGGTCGCTGGAGAAGGCGGTGTATCGCAGCACCTCGGGCGGCGTATTCGTCGTCATGCTCGTGGCAACGCGGGGCGGGGCCGTGGCTGTTCCCGGACGCGGGTGGAGGCGGAGGTGGGCGCCTGCGGCGGGCCGGCCGTGCAGACCTCGTTCTTCGAGCAGGGCGCGGGTCTTGTTCGAGTCGTAGCCGGCTCTACCTTTCAACCGGTTGGTCCTCCCGTTCGTAGGGTGGGGACACCAGGGGAGGCGGGTGTGGCTTGTAGCCGGCTGCCGTTCGTGGCCTTCGATGCTTGGCCGCCTGCCTCCCCACGACGACTCGGCCGCCGATTGGGAAGTGCGAATGTGTCGCTGTGTAGAGCCTTGCCGGCGAGGTCGTCCGTGGTACGCACTGCAAGTACGACCTGATGGAGCACGATGAGCCGGATATGGGCGGGGACCGACTGCGGCAAGAGCCACCACCACTGCCTGGTCATGAATGCTGATGGCGACACGCTGCTGTCGCGCCGGGTGGCCAACGACGAACCCGAGCTGCTGAAACTGATCGCTGATGTCCTGGACATCGTCGGTGGAGACCGGGCGACCTGGGCGATGGACATGACGGGCGGTGAACCTGCCCTGTTGATCGAGCTGCTGCTCAACCACGGACAGGAACTCGTCTACATCCCTGGCATCGCGGTCAACCGGGCCACCGACAGCTACCGAGGTGTGGGGAAGACCGATGCCCGTGATGCGAGGGTGATCGCGGATCAGGCCCGCATGCGTCGCGATCTGCAACCGATCCGCCCTGGCGACGAGGCCGCCATCGAGCTGCGGCTGCTGACCGAGCACCGCTCCGACCTGGTTGCCGACCGGACCCGGACCGTGAACCGGCTAAAGTCCCTGCTCACCAGCATGTTCCCGGCCCTGGAACGCGCCTTCGACATGGGCACTACCGGTGCTCTGGTCCTGCTCATGGGCTATCAGACACCCGCGGCGATCCGCCGGGCAGGCAAGCGACGCCTTGCGATGTGGCTGCGCAACCGCAAGGTTCGCACCCCCGAGGCCGTCGCGGCCAAAGCGCTGGAAGCCGCCGACCGTCAGCACACCGCCGTGACCGGGGAGAAGGCCATCGCGAAGATGGTCCACACTCTGGCGAAGGAGGTGATGACCCTCAACGAGAAGATCGCCGAGACCGACAAGCTCATCGAGGGTCGGTTTCGCGAACACGAACTCGCCGAGGTGATCACGTCGATGCCTGGCATCGGGCCGATCCTCGGAGCCGAGTTCCTCGCCGCGACCGGCGGCAGCTTGGATGCCTTCCTCACCGCTGACCGACTCGCGACCTTCGCCGGGGTGGCACCCGCACCCAAGGACTCCGGCCAGGTCAGCGACAACCACCACCGCCCCCGGCGGTATCACCGACGGCTGCAACGCGTCTTCTTCCAGTCCGCCATGGTCAGCATCCGCTGGGATCCCAACTCCCGCCGCTTCTACGACCGCAAGAGAGCCGAGGGCAAACACCATGTCCAGGCCGTGCTCGCTCTCGCACGCCGACGCGTCAATGTGATCTGGGCTCTGATTCGTGACCGACGGTGTTACACCGTCACACCACCAGTCACTCATGCCGCTTGACTTCCAGATTGGGAAGCATCCAGGTGCACCGTGATGTCGTCGGGCAGCGGCCCGAGCTCGTCCGGGCGGTCCAACGTGGGGGCCGGCAGCGGAGATTCATGACAGTTCGCCCGGGCGAGGACACGGCCGATGGGGATGCCGTACCCATCGGTCATGCCGAAGCGCTTCAGGCCTTGTCTGCCCCGGTCGACCGGGGATCGTCCGGCAACCTCGCTGCCGCCGAGGGCCTTGGTGATGGGACCGTCGACGGCGATACGATCCAGCACGAGACGACGACGTTGTCATAGGACTTGAGCGCGATGTGCTGGAGCCGCGCGAAGACGCCAAGTCGCATCCACTCGTCGCGCCGGTTGCGGATCGTGCTGGCCGAGCAGGCCGTGTCGGCGTTGCTTCGTAGGAGAAGCCGAATCGCAAGAGTCGCAGGAGGGGCGCAACCTCTAAGTCCGTCTTGCCTTGGCAGGCGGCTTCGGCGATCAGGCCCTCCAACAGGGCGGTGAAGACACCGGCGTTCCGCCAGACCCGGAAGCGCCTGCGCGTCGCGATCGTCTTCCTACCGGATCCGCCTTCCAGGCGGATCCGGATCGGCAAGCTGTCAGGACGGCACGGTGGGGCAGCTGGTGCCCCGTGGTGGGACTGCCAGGTCGGTGAGGTAGCTGTCCACGGCGTCCTCCATGCACGGGCCGCTGGTGACGCTGCCGTGCCCCTGGCCCTCGTAGGTGAGGAGCACGCCGCTGCGGCCGAGCTGCCGGGCCACCGAGACCGCCCACGGGTAGCCGGTGGCGGGGTCGTGCAGCGCGTTGGACACCAGGATCGGCGGGGCACCGTGTGCGTCCAGGCGGTGCTGCGGGTTGACGGTCGGCGCGCCCAGACATGCCGCTGCCATGTGGATCGGCAGCAGGTAAGGCAGGTCGGGCGCGGTCATGTTCATCATGGCGACGAGCGAGGCATATTCCTGGTAGTCGCGCACCGGCAGGTGCCAGTCCGAGCAGAAGACCGGGGTGGCCGGATGCAGCGGCGCTGTCGAGGTGGGCGACGCGGGCAGCGGCTTGCTCGCGTCCATCCCCGCGATCGCCGTGGCCAGGCCCGCGTAGTCGGCCTCGTAGAACTTCCGGAACGCGATCTTGTTGACCAGGTCCGAAGACGACAGCGAGGTGCCCGGCTTCGCCGGGTCCTCCAACTCGCCGCGCCCGGCCTGAGCCAACAGGCCCTGCCAGAGGGCGCGTACGTCGCGGCCGTGCAGCGCGCAGTCCGCGGCGCCGTCGCACCACTTCACGAACTCCTGGAATGAATCCTCTGCCGTGGCCGCCTCGGACTGCAGGAAGTCACGGGTGGTCGGGACGCTGTGGTCCATGACGCTCTCCAGCACGATCGCGCGTACCCGGCGCGGGTAGGTCTCGGCGTACTGCGCGCCGAGCAGCGTGCCGTACGAGCTGCCGTGGAAGGTCAGTTTCCGCTCGCCGAGGGCGGCCCGGAGAGCGTCCAGGTCCCGGACCGTCTGGGCGGTGTCAAGGTGGTCGAACACTGGGCCGGTACGGGCCCGGCAGTCGGCACGGAGCTGCCTGTTGTACGCCATGGTGGCGTCGAAGTCCGCCTGGCTCTCCAGCTCCGGTGACGGCCGCTTGGCAAGCAGCTCGCCGGAGCAGGTCACCGGGTTGCTGCCGCCCACGCCGCGCGGGTCGAAGCTGACGATGTCGAACCTGCGGCGGACCTCGGGGCTGAACCGGCTGATGCGGCGCACCACCATCTCCACACCCGAGTCGCCCGGCCCGCCGGGGCCGAACACCATCGAGCCGACGCGTGCGCCGGGGTCGGTGGCCTTGCGGCGGGCCACGGCCAGGTCGAGTCTCGGCCCGTCCGGGTGGGCCCAGTCGACCGGCACCGAAAGAGTGGCGCACTCGGCTCCCGGCTTCGCCGGGTCGTCACACGGTGCCCACCGCAGGGCTTCGGTGGCAGACGGCGACGCGTGGACCACGGGAGCGGCGGCGAGACCGGTGATGACGGCCGTGGCGGCTCCCGCGGCCATGGCCGTGCCCCGCGCGGCGATGCGCCGCAGTGCGGATCTGCCCCTGAACGACATGGATCCTCCTCGTGAAGAGAGCGGTTGTGTCAGGCATGCGGACCCGGCCGGGGCACCGTCGTCACGTTAGGCGCACTGTTGCCCATGTGGTGCACCTGTCAGGGGCTTCTCCGGGTCGGGTCGGGGTCCGCTCAGGGGCGATCGGGGCGCAGGGCGGAAAACGGTCAGGGTTGGGTCAGGGGCAGGCTCCGTCGCAGTCCCGGTCGGCCCGTCGGCCACGACGCCGACGCCGGCCTCGGCCCACTCCTACGCGCCTCGACGATCTGGATCAAAGTCCTCACCCGGACCACCCATTGATCACGACTCGATACGCGCCCTAGGAGCGCGCGGGGTCGTCCTGGGAAGCCTCCGCCGCTGCGTCATGCGCCTTTCTCCCCAGGCGGACCTCCTCCACATCGAGCACTTCCTGAACGGTGCGGAGGACGATGTCGTCGATGCGGCCGGTGTCGCGCAGGTCCCTGAGCGTGTCCCGCTTGACCTGAAGCAGGGCGAGTTCGAGGCGCCGCACACTCTCGCGGCATCGCGTGGAGCCGGGAGCGGGGGCCATTCGGTCCTCGATGTCCTGGGCCATGCGGAGGGTGGCCGCCTCAGGGACCCCGAACCGCTGCGCCAACTCCGGTAGGGCGCGCAGGGCGGCGCTGCTCATATGGCAGCGAGAGAGAGTGAGTTCCGCGGTCTTGACCTCGTCCTCGGGGAAGCGGGCCCGGCGGACCACGGTCGGCAGCGTCGGACCGAGGAACGTAAGGGTGACGACGATGACGACGGCCGTGATGAACACGACGGCGTCGCGTTGCTCGACGACATGTCCCTCGGCGGTCACGGCGGGCACGGTCAGCGCCGCGGCCAGCGAGATGGCTCCGCGCATCCCCGCCCACGCCAACGGCAGGCGCTGAGGGGCGGTGATACGGCGGTCCCGCTGCTGAGGACGCCGGTCCAGGAACCTGACCAGATAAGGGACCGAGTAGAACCACAGCAGCCGTGTCCCGAACACAGCGACGCTCACGGCGCAGGCGGCGATCGCCGCCTGCGCCAGGGAGACCGAGGTCAATGCCCTCACCGTGGCGGGTAGTTGGATACCGACGAGGATGAACAACGCGCCGTTGAGCAGGTAACTGGCCACTTCCCAGAAGGCGATGGCCTGGATCCGGGCGTCGGAACCGATGACGCGAGGGCCGAACCGGGTGGTCACAAGGCCGCAGGTGACAACGGCGAGGACGCCGGACACGTGCAGGAGTTCGGCGGGCAGGTAGGCGAGGAAGGGGGTGGCGACACTCAGCGCGCTGTGGAGCAGGGGCGCGGGCAGTCGGCGCCTGACCGGGATCAGGAGCAGTGCGATCGCGACACCGATCACGATTCCGCCGACGTAGGACTCGACGAAGGCGAGCGCCGTACCGGACCAGGAGAAGGGTCGCTCGTCGGTGACGACCTCGATGGTCACGGCCAGCAGGACCAGAGCGGTACCGTCGTTCAGCAGGCTTTCGGCGCGCAGCACGGTCAGGATGCGGCGTGGCATGGCCTTGGCCACGGCGGCGACGGCGACCGCGGTGGCCAGCACCAGCCCGGTGAGCCTGTAGGGCGATGCTGCGGAAGTTGTTGCGGATCTCGCGCACCGAGGAGGTCAGTGCCTCCCAATACAGCAGGGCGGGAAGAAAGAGGAACAGGACGACCTCGGGGGACAGCGCGAACCCGGCGAAGGGCGGTGTCAGTCCTGCGAGGCAGCCCGCGCCGAGCAGCAGCAGCGGTTCACTCAGGCCCGTACGTCGCGACAGCCAGCCCATCGCCAGTACACCGACGGCGACGACAACGATCAGTTCCAGGCTTTCCACGCCGGTGCCGTTCGTGTTCATGGCTCCACGGTCGCGCCGCGACGCACGGGTAACCAGGCCACGACTTTCTCAGGAGCTGCGTTCCTGGGAGTCCCGCACCCACCCTCTGGAGGGTTCGGCGTGGATGAGCCTTGCGAGGTGGTGGCCGGAGTGGGTGGGCGTCCGGCGAAGGGCGATGAGTGCGGCGTCGTCGCCGAGGCGTCCGCCGACGTGGGCGAGGAGGTCACGCCGGATGTGACGCAGAAGCGGTTCGGGGCCGCACTCGGTCCACTGGGCGGCTCGTTCGGCGAACGGATAGAAGTCACCGCGCTGATTGCGCGCTTCGATGACACCGTCGGTGTAGAGCAGGAGGGTTTCCCCGGCTTCGAAGGTGAACACGTCCAGCGTGCGCGGCGATGGGCCCAGGGCGCCGACTCCCAGCGGGGGCGCGGGGTGCAGCCTCAGGGTGGTGACGGAGTGTTCCGGGCTGAGGAGCAGGGGCGCGGGGTGCCCGCAGCTGGTCATCCTGACGATGGCGGCATCGTCGGGGACCTCCAGCAACAGGGCGGTGACGAAGCGCTCCTCGGCCCCGGCCTCGTCCTCCGGCGGGGTGAATTCGCCGTGGTAGCGGCCGACGCTCCGTTCCAGCGCGTCCGTCAGCGCGGTGAGGCCGGCGTGCTGATGGGAGGCTTCGCGGAACGCGCCGAGCAGCAGGGCGGCCTCTCCGATGGCCGCCAAGCCCTTGCCTCGGACATCTCCGATGAGCACGCGCGTGGCGTCGTCGGTACGCGTGACGGCGTACAGGTCTCCACCGATCTCGGCCTCGTCCTCGGCGGCCAGATATACCGACGCCGTACGCAGGGGGCCGATCCCGCTGGGCAGCGGCCACAGCAGTACGTGCTGTGCGGCCTCGGCGACCGATCTCACCTGGGCCAGTTCCCGTCCGTGTCGCTCGCGCACCACGGAGTAGCCCACGATCAGAAGGCTCAGTACGGCGAGGGCGACCATCTGCACGACGACGTTGCGCGAGAAGAGGATGCCGTCGTGCAGGGCGATGCCTGCCAGGGCCGCGAGCGCCAGGACGCCGATCGCCCCGGTCAGCCGGGGACCGGCGAAGGATGCGGTGATCGCCGGCGCGATCACCAGCAGCGGGCCCAGGTGGATGTCGGCCGGGGCAACGATGTCGACGACCGTGATCATCACGATGAACAGGACGGGGATCGCCAGCATTACATGCTTCGACGGCCCCGGGCCGAAGCCGGCAAAGCGATTCCAGATCCCCACATGTTCCACAGTGCACCGCCCCAGGACAGCTTGCGAGCGCAGCCAAGAACTCTCGGCAATGCGCAGGTAAAACTGCCGAGCGCGTCCCGCACGCGCCGGACCACGCGTCGACGGGACCGACCCCGCGCCGGCGCCGGCGCGGGGTCGGCAGGGCTGCCGCCCGGCCGCCCACCGCATGCGACCCGGGGGCTCACGCTGCCCGTCCGGCGTCGCGTTCACCACGGTGGCCGCCCGGTCGGACACGGAACGCGACCACCTCCGCGACCACGCGCGAGGTCGGATCAGTCGAGGAGGAGGGGATTCGGCAGGGTGGCCTCGGGGTGCATGCGCAGGAGGGTGTGGAGTACTCCTGAGAGGCCGGACATGAGGCTGGGCGAGAACGCCTCGCGGGCCAGGCCGCCGACCGGACCGCGTTGCTCGAGGCCGGTGAGGATTTCGGCATCGAGGTCGGAGGGGTCGCCGAAGTCCATGGACGTGAGGAATTCCCAGAGGCCGAGGTCGCCGTGGCACAGGGTATGGCTCCAGCCGAAGCCCTCGGCGGCGCAGGCATGTGCGGCCCGACGGGCCATGTCGAGGTGGGTGGGATCGCCCGTGCGCCGGTGGAGGTCGAGCATGCCGATGCCCACTCCCGCGCTGCCGTGGCACCAGCTGGTGAAGAAGTCCTCCTCGGCGCCGATGCGGACGTCGAGCCAGTTGCCGTGCTCGGGCTGGTAGAGGGACTCCTGATAGGCGAAGGCCCGCTCGGCGAGGTGGATCCAGTCGCGCCGTTCGACCGCGGAGCCCGCGTCGCCGAGCGCGAGCCGGGTCAGCGCCCAGCCGATGCCGGTGGCGCCGTGGGCGAAGCCGCCGATGCCCTCGGGGTTGAGCCGGGTCGTCCAGCGGGCGCCGCTCGCGTCGCGGGTGGCCAGCCCGGTCAGTCGGCGGCCGATGTGCGCGGCGGCGCCGAGCCAGCGGTCCTGCCCGGTCGCCGCGGCCAGGTTGAGCAGGGGAACGACCGCGCCTGCCGCCCCGTTGAGGAGGTCCACCTCGACGTCGTCCTCGACCAGTCGGCCCTCCGCGAGCAGCAGGGCCCTCGAGGCGGCCCGCTCCAGCAGCCAGTCCTCACCGAGCACCCGGTGCAGCGCCAGCCACGTCCACACCTGCGACGCGGCACCGCTGAACGCCCCGGGTGACGGCGTCGGTGTCCGGTCCTCGGTGCCGACCAGGACCCGCAGCGCCCCCTCGAACATCTCGGCGACGCCCGGCACCTCCTCCGCCCGCCCGGCCCGCACCTCGGTCACGTACTCCGCGAGTGTCAGCGCCACCCCGCCCTGCCCGGTGTAGAGGTCGGCGGGCAGCACCCTGATCGACCACCCCGCGGGGGTGAAGACGGGGCTGATCCAGGTGACCGTACCGTCCTCACCCCGCACCGCCCCGTCGCACAGCCGCCGTACCATCTGCGCGGCCAGGTCGCGGCGGCGGCGCTCGCGGTCCCGGGCGTGCGGGTCGCGGGCGGCGGCCTGCGTCCGCGTGGGCAGCGAACGCTCGTTGAGGTACGCGCCGACCAGCGCGTCCTGGATCACCGCCTCCTCCAGCGCCAGGTCGGCGGTGCGCCAGTCCTCCACGGTGGTCCGTACGGCGGCCGAGTCCACGGTGAAGGTGAACATCGGCACGTCACCGGCCAACAGGTCCGCGATCTCGCCGTCGATGGCCGCACGCTCGGTCGGCGCACCGGGCAGCACCTCGGCGTTGCGCCGCAGGATGTCCCGGGCCCGTTCGACCGCCGCCGCCTCGTCGTGCAACGACGCGGGGTGCCAGAGCATCCGGCCGATGTCGACGTACGCCTGCGTCGGCCGCAGGATCCGCCGCGCCTGGGCGCCTTCGAACCGGCGCAGCAGCCGGTGCGGTTCGGTCCCGGGCCGACGCAGGTGCGCGGTCATCTCGCGGAAGCCGGCCAGAATCCGGTCCCAGTACGCGCTCAGCACGGGAGTGGGGCTGGGGTGGTTGCCCGCGGTGGGCATCGCCACCAGGTCCACCTGGAATCGGGCCGCCGCGGTGCCGGCGTCCGCGATCACCGGGTTCGGGATCAGCGGCTGCTGGCCGGGCAGCGACCCGACTCCGGAGATGTCGACCCCGCCGAGCGCGAAGCCGGTGCCGCGTACGGGCAGCAGTCCGGTACGCAGGACCGTGCGGCGGATGGCCGCCGCGGCCACGTCCACCGCGTCGCCGCGGCCGCTGGGCGGGAAGGGCGCGGGGGCGTCGAAGAGCGTCTCGGCGTCCACGATCACGGGCACCGGACCCGCGGCGATCATGTTCTCCGCGTGCATGTCGGTGCCGCCGGTGAAGCGGAGGACGGCCAGCCAGTGCCCTACGTTCCGGTAGAACGCGGCGAGTTCGGCCTCGCCCGTGCAGTAGCGGTGGCGGACGAACTCGGCCCAGCCGTAGCCCTCGCGTGCTTGTGTCCGCGGCACCCGGATGCGCTCGTCGGGCGACGGCGCGCCGGGGAAGTCCGCGTAGAGCTCGTCCAGCAGCGCGCCCAGCGCCACGTCGGATTCGGACGGCCGGGGCTTGTACATGACGCTCCCGCCGGCGAAGTCGACCCGACTGACCGTCAGGCCGCCCCGGTGGGTGTCGCCCGCCCCGAACGTGACGGCTCGCATCTCCCCCGCGGGTCCCCCCAGCAGCGGCCGCAGCACTTCGCGGTCCGCGGCGAGCCGTTCCGCGAACCCGGCCGTCGCCGCCACCGACAGCCGCGCCACCGACGCGATCCGCGGGCCGACGTTCGGGTATCGGCCGGCCAGCCGGTCGAGATAGCGCTCCTCCCCGGCCTGCTCCAGGAACGCGGTCCACGTCTGCGTGTCGGATCCCGCCCCCGTCCCCGCGTTCTCGGCGTGGCGTCCGCCGCCCGCTGTCATGCGCAGCGCGTGCAGTTCGATCAGGAACAGGCGGGACAGTTTCGCGTGCAGGGACCTGAGCAGGGCGGTGTGGCCGGCTGCCAGTACCGCTTCCTGTTCTTCCCGGCTCAGGGCGTCAATGGAGGCCAGCCGCCGGGCCAGCTCTTCCCGCCAAGGGCGGGCGATGGTCCGAACGGGTCCGGCGAACCATTCCGCCTCGTCCCGCCTCCCCGGCTCCCCCGACTTCTCCGGCCTTTCCGATCTTTCCGGCGCCGATCCGCTCACCGTCCACCCTCCCATTCCGCCGTGAACTCGCTTCTTGCGGTCGTTCCGAGGGAGCGCGGGCAACTGTGCGACCAGCCCGGACCCGTCCGCACCCGGCAGCAACCGGCCGAGCCGGAAACCCCCGCGTCCCCGACGCGCGCGGGGCGGGCGGCAACCAACTCGGCAGGCTGCGGCGCGTTCCCGGGTGCGGACGCGTCGTGGCTTGGCGCGCGGTTTCCCACGCTCCGGCTTTATGAACCGCACTCCGCAGGGGAGCCCCCGAAGAGGCGTACTCCGCAGGCGATACGGTCGATAGGCGCGCCCTGGAGAGGGCACTCAGCGGGCAGGCCCTCCGCAAAGGGCCCTGGAGTCACCGCAGGCGGTCAGCAACACCAGCTGCCGTGCGACCCACTCGGGCTGGAACAGAAGCCGTAGAGGGAGTCGCTCGGGTCGGTGAGCGCGGCCTCGGCGGCGGCGCCGCCGACGTAGAGGGGCCCGGCGGGGTTGGTCTGGCCGTACGCGCTCTCGGCGCCCGCCAGCCAGGCATCGAGCACGGCAGTGGTGGCAACGCTGGTCTGGGGCATGAGAGACCTCCGGTGGATGCGTGGATTGGGGCGGATTGCCCAGCCCTGAGTATCGCCGGGTTCGAACACCCGTCAGACGTCCAATCTGGCCAAAGCCATGTGGTGTTCATGCGCCCTGCCGCCTTCTACGGGACGGGTGGGACGGTCGCACGGCCGAGCGCCGACCGGGCGGGCGCAGCGGACGCCGAGCCTCCGACTCCCAGCTCCGGCCTGGGCTGCCCGTCGCCGTATCCGGGCACCGACACATGTCGGAACGTCCTGACAAACCTGTTGACGCCCCGCCCTGTACGGAGGCGCCGCATGAAGATCGCCCTCGGCCCCTACATGTTCCGCGCCCTGCCGCTCGATGAGATGGTCCGCACGGTCGCCGAACTCGGCTATCAATACATCGAGTTGTCCCCGCGCGACGACTTCATGCCGTTCTTCCTGCACCCACGGGTGGACGACGAGCGTGTGGCCGACTTGAAGAACTCACTGCGCAGGCACAGTGTTCAGCTCTCCTCCGTACTACATCCTCAACCCGCCGGGCACCCCGGCCCGCATCCACCAACACCTCGACATCGGCCGGGCGAGGTGGACTGGGACGCCTTCTTCGGCACACTCCGGGAACTGAACTTCGACGGCGTCGCCACCGCGTGCGTCTTCGCCTGGGAGGAACGTGACAAGGAATCCTCCGCGTTCATGCTGGACCGCATCGGCAAGGAGCTCTCCCGCGTAACGCGAGCGACCCACCGTGCCCCGGCGGTCGGAAGACCGCCGGGGCACGGTGGGAGCGGAGGGCAACTGAACGCCGACAGGGAGAGGCTGCCGCGATCAGACCGCCGGGGCCGGGTAGGTCGGGTACTCCACTCCGGAGACGTGCTGGACGACGCGGACGACCTGGCAGGAGTAGCCGAACTCGTTGTCGTACCAGAGGTAGAGGATCGCGTTGTCACCTTCGACCTTGGTCGCGCCGGCGTCGACGATCGAGGCGTGACGCGAGCCGATGAAGTCGCTCGAGACCGCGTCGGGGGCGCTGATGAAGTCGATCTGGCGCTTGAGCGGCGAGGTCAGCGAGACATCGCGGAGGTGGTCGAGGACTTCCTCGCGCGTGGTCTCGCGGGCGAGTTGCAGGTTGAGGATGGCGATCGACACGTCCGGTACCGGGACGCGGATGGAGCTGCCGGTGATCTTCGCCTTGAGGTCGGGCAGCGCCTTCGCGACGGCGGAGGCGGCACCGGTCTCGGTGATGACCATGTTGAGCGGCGCCGAACGACCGCGGCGGTCGGAGTTGTGGTAGTTGTCCAGCAGGTTCTGGTCGTTGGTGAACGAGTGGACGGTCTCCACATGGCCACGCAGAACGCCGTACTCGTCCGCCATCGCCTTCAGCGGCGGGACGATCGCGTTGGTGGTGCAGGAGGCGCAGGACATGATCTGCTCGTCCGGCTTGATCGTGTCGTGGTTGACGCCGTGGACGATGTTGGGAACGTCGCCCTTGCCCGGCGCGGTCAGGACGACCTTGGCGATGCCGGGGCGAAGGTGCTGGGACAGGCCCTCGCGGTCACGCCACCTGCCGGTGTTGTCGATGAGGATGGCGTCCTTGATGCCGTACTCCGTGTAGTCCACCGACAGCGGGTCGTCGGAGTAGATCACCTTGATCTCGTTGCCGTTGGCGACGATCTTGCTGTTCGCCTCGTCGACGGTGATCGTGCCCCGGAACTGGCCGTGAATGGAGTCACGCCGCAGCAGCGAGGCGCGCTTGACGATGTCCTGGCCGGCACCCTTGCGGACGACGACGGCACGCAGCCGCAGGCCGTTGCCGGAGCCGGCCTTCTCGATGAGCAGGCGGGCGACGAGGCGGCCGATGCGGCCGAACCCGTAGAGGACGACGTCGCGCGGCTCCTGGCGCTCGATCTTGTTGTCGCCCGTGGCGCCGGCCACGGCCTCGGCGGTGAACTCCGCCACCGACAGACCACGGTCGTCGGACTTGTAGGTCGCGGCGAGCATGCCGATGTCGATCTGCGACGGGCCGAGATCGAGCGTGGTGAGAGCCTGCAGGAACGGCAGCGTCTGGATGACCGAGAGTTCCTCGCCGGCGATCTGCCGGGCGAACCGGTGGGTCTTGAGGATGCTCACCACTGACTTGTTCACCAGGGAACGGCTGTGCAGCAGGACCGTGACGTCCCGCTCCCGGTGCAGCTTCCCGATGATCGGGATCATCGACTCCGCGATCTCCTCGCGGTTGTTCCAGTTGGTGAACGAGTCGTCATTGACAGTCACAGATTCATCTTTCGAGCTAGGTGGCGCTCAGATGGTAGCCCGACGCCGTTTTGATCGTTCGAGCGGGGCCACCTGATCAAGAGGAACGCGCAGCTGAGACGCTCGTACGCTCCCGCGCCGGTGGCGCGGGTCCCGGCGACCGGCGTGCGAGCGCGCCCTCATGGCCGGTCCACCTCGCGCGATGAATGCCCACTTCGAGGGCACGAATGCGCCCCTTTCACGCGGTTCCGACAGCCACCGGTGACTGTTTCGCTTGACATGGGGCGCGCGCTGCCCAACTGCCCGGACCGTCACGAGATTGCTGTCCTGGCGTCCACCTCCCCGGAATCCGTCTTCGACCTCCGCCGCCTCCGTGAACCCACGCCGCACGGCTTCTGACACGCCGCCGGGGCGCCCCTTCGACACGGGTTCAGGTCAGCGGTCCAGCGCACCTTCGGTGCGCGCCGGGGGCGTGGTAAATGCCATCGCGCGCGCTGGAGGTGCTTCTGTCTGCCCTGACGTGGGCTGATGCCGGTCCGAGACGCTGGAGGGGTTCGTTCCGGCCGAAACCGATACTTCTGTGATGCTGGTGAGCTCGCAGGTCAGCGTGGTGCTGGGGGCCGTCCACGGGAACCGTGGAGTGTTGCTGCGAAGCACGTGCGTCAGAATTCCTGATTCACCCTGGCCCTCCCGGAACGGCATACGACAGGTCCGTCGCCAGGGAGGGAGCAAGGTCATGGACGTGCTGCACGAACGCTGCGTGGGCCTCGACATCAGCAAGAAGGACGCCAAGGCGTGCGTCCGCACCCCGAGTACGAAGCGGCGGGGGTCCTTCACGACCGAGACCACGACGTGGGGATCGACGACGAACGCGGTCCTCGCCCTGCGGGATCATCTGCTCGCCGCACGGGTGACGCTGGTGGTGATCGAGGCGACCTCGGACTACTGGAAACCGTTCTACTACGTGCTGGCCTGCGAGTTGAACGTGATCCGCGTCAACGCGCGGCAGGTCAAGAACCTGCCCGGCCGCAAGACGGACGTCTCGGACGCGGCGTGGCTCGCCCAGCTCGGCGCCCACGGCCTGGTGAGGCCCTCCTTCGTGCCGCCCGAGCCGGTCCGCGAACTACGGGACCTCACCCGCGCCCGGACCACCGCCACCCGTGAACGCGGCCGGGCGGTCCAGCGGCTGGAAAAGCTGCTGGAGGACACCGGCATCAAACTCTCCGCAGTCGCCTCCGACATCATGGGCGTCTCCGGCCGGGCCATGCTCGAAGCCCTCATCCGCGGCGAAGGTGACCCGCAGGTCCTCGCGGACCTGGCAAAACGCAGGCTCCGCAACAAAATCCCCGAACTCACCGAGGCCCTGACCGGACGCTTCCGCGAACACCACGCGTTCCTGGCCCGCCTGCATCTGGACCACTACGACCAGCTCACCACGATGATCGACCAGCTCACCGGACGCATCGAGGAGGCGATGGCACCCTTTCGTGGCGCCCTCGACCTGCTCGACACCATCCCCGGGATCAACCGGGCCGTCGCCGAAGTGATCATCGCGGAGACCGGCGGCGACATGAACCGCTTCGCCACCGCCAAACACCTCGCGTCCTGGGCCGGGGTCTGCCCCGGCCACCACGAGTCCGCCGGCCGCACCAAAAGCACCAAAGTCCGGCCCGGCAACCCCTACCTGAAGGGCGCCCTCGGCCTCGCCGCGTTCGGCGCGGTCAGAACCAAAGACACCTATCTGCAGGCCCGTTACAAGCGCCTGACCGCCCGCCGCGGCCCCCTCAGAGCGCTGGTCGCCGTCGAGCACTCGATCATCACCGCGCTCTGGCACATGCTCACCGACAACGTGCCCTACCAGGAACTCGGCGGCACCTACTTCACCCAACGCGACCCCGAACGCGCCACCCGCCGCGCGGTCAACCAGCTCAACCAGCTCGGCTACACCGTCACCCTCAACCCGAGGGAGAACCCCGCCTGACCCGGCAGCCCCAGACACCCGGCGACCCACCGCGACCACCGGGCACTCAGCCCTGCCCACACCCATCCTGACCAGGATCTATTTACGCGTCAGACGTCGTCCATGGCCGGGCAGCAGGAGCCCTTGCCCAAGGCGTACGGCGTCGACGCCCCGCTTTGTTCGCTGATGTCCGTGCGTATCCACCCACGCCCGCTCACGTATCGGGAGGACATGTGACAGTCCCGGAAAGCTCCCCAGGAGGCGCCGCCGGGCCCACCGCCGACGGACCACGGTCCACCAGTCTCAGTACCGACGCGGCACGTCAGCTGGCCACCACCACCAAGTCCGAACCTCAGATGCAGGCCATCACCTCGCGATGGCTGCTCAAGATGCTGCCTTGGGTGGACGTCAAGGGCGGCGCCTACCGGGTGAACCGGCGGCTCCAACTCCGCGTCGGCCGGGGCCGGGTGCAGTTCGAGCAGAACGGCGCGGACGACATCAGGGTCATTCCCGAGACACTGACCGAGCTGCCCGCCCTGCGCGGCTACTCCGACACCGCGGCCCTGCGGGAGATCTCCTCACGGTTCAGGGTGCGTGAGGTGCGTACGGGCCAGGTCCTCTTCGACGCCGGGCAACCCGTCACCGAGGCCTATCTCGTCGTCCACGGCCGGTTCACCCGCTACACCACCGGCAAGTACGGCGAGCAGGAAGTCACCGGAGTCATCACGGACGGCGACGGAATGGGGGACGAGGCCATCGGCCAGGCCGACCCGCTGTGGTTCAGCTCGGTTCGGGCCGAGACTCCGGGCGTGGTGCTGGCACTCAACTGGGACACGCTCCTGGCGTTCGTGGAGCGTACCCCGTCGCTCGCCGCCCAGTTGGACGCCTTCGCGCAGCAGCAGAGCAAGCCCATGAACCGCAAGGGCGAGGCCGACGTACCCGTGCAGGCCGGGCACGTGGGCGAACCGGTCCTCGCCGGCGGCTTCGTCGACTACGACCTCGCCCCGCGCGAATACGAGCTGTCCCTGACCCAGACCGTCCTGCGCGTCCACACCAGGGTCGCCGACCTCTACAACCATCCGATGAACCAGACCGAGCAGCAACTCCGCCTGACCATCGAGGAGATCCGCGAGCGCCAGGAGTGGGAGCTGGTCAACAACCGCGAGTTCGGTCTGCTGCACAACGTCGACTACGGCCAGCGTGTCAGCACCTTCGCCGGTCCCCCCACGCCCGACGATCTCGACGAACTGCTGTCGATGCGCCGCAAGACCCGGCTGTTCCTGGCCCACCCGAAGGCGATAGCGGCCTTCTTCCGGCAGTGCAACCGGCGCGGGCTGGTGCCCGGCACCGTCAACCTCGACGGTCATGAAGTACCGGCGTGGCGCGGCGTTCCGCTCTTTCCGTGCAGCAAGATCCCGATCAGTCCCCAGCACACCAGCAGCATCATCGCGCTGCGCACGGGAGAGAAGGACCAAGGGGTCGTCGGCCTGCACCAGACGGGCATTCCGGAGGAGTACGAGCCCGGTCTGAACGTACGGTTCATGGGCATCGACAGCACCGCGATCATGAGCTACCTGGTGACCGCCTACTACGCGATGGCCATCCTCGTACCCGACGCCGCGGGGATCCTGGAGAACGTCCAGGTCGGGCGGACCGCGGAATGAGCACACCATCGGCGTCCGGATCGCCGCCGCGACTGCCCGGGCCGCCCCGCCTCGTCCCCGTCACGCAAGCACGGCGGAGCGGGGCGATCCCCGGGCTGCGCCACCGGCCCGCCGCCCCCGCGGACCCGGGGAAGGCGGCGGAGGTGGACCGCAGGCTGGAGGCCTGGGTCCGTCGGCTCGACGCGTTCCCCAAGTCGTGGACGGGGGACTTCGCGGGGTTCCAGTTCGGCCGGGCCGTCGTACTCCAGCATCCGGGCGCGGCGGATCTCGAACGCCTCACCGCGGCCGGCAAGCTCCTGCTGGCCGAGAACCTCGTCGACAACTGCTACTGCGAGGAGGACGAGGACAGAGGCGGCTCATCGCGCGGCCTCGGCGGCAGGCTGATCAGGGCCCAGTCCGCGCTCGACCCTTTCCACTCCACTCCCGAACTGGAAGCGCGGTGGCGGCGCGGCGTACAGGCCGACGGGCCGCTGCGCTCGTACCACGGGGCCCTCAAGGACTACGCCGTCTTCGCCACCCCCAGCCAGACCGACCGGCTGGTGCACGATCTCGCCCGGCTGCATCTGGGCTATCTCGGTGAGGCCGCCTGGGCCGAAATCCGGTACGTGCCACCGGTATGGGAGTACCTGATGATGCGGCAGTTCAACAACTTCCGCCCCTGCCTGTCGATCGTCGACGCCGTGGACGGCTACGAGCTGCCCGAGGCTCTCTACGTCCGGCCCGAGATCCAGCGGATCACCGCGCTCGCGGGCAACGCCACCACGATCGTCAACGACCTGTACTCCTTCACCAAGGAACTGGCCAACGATCCCAGCCACCTCAATCTGCCTCAGGTCATCGCCGCGAACGAACGGTGCGGGCTGAAGGCCGCCTTCCTGAAGGCCGTCGAGATCCACAACCAGGTCATGGAGGCGTTCGAGGAGGAGGCGGCGGCCCTGTCCGCCACCTCGCCTCTCGTCGAGCGCTACGCCAGGGGCCTGGCCGCCTGGGTGTCCGGCAACCACGAATGGCACGCCACCAACACCCACCGCTACCACCTCCCGAACTACTGGTAACGCCCTGCCGTCCGGCCCGTCGTCCACCGCGCCACAAGGAGTCACCTTTGCCCATCACCGATGCCGGTACCGCGGCAGCACCGATGCCGACCCAGGCCACCTGCCAGTCGACGTACCAGACCCGCGTCGCGGACTACTGGGACGCCGAGGAGAACCCGGTCAACCTCGAACTCGGAAAGATCGACGACCTCTACCACCACCACTACGGCATCGGGGACGTCGACTGGTCGGTACTCGACGCAGGCCGGGACAGGGACGGGGACGGCGCTGCCGTGCGCCGTGACCGGATCACCGCCGAACTGCACCGTCTGGAACAGGCACAGGCCGACCTCCTCGCCTCCCGTCTCGGCCCCCTCGCCCGCGCCGACCGCGTCTTCGACGCAGGCTGCGGGCGCGGCGGCGGAAGTGTGGTGGCCCATCTGCGGTACGGATGCCACACCGACGGCGTCACGATCTCGAGGAAACAGGCCGACTTCGCCAATGCCCAGGCCCGCAGTCGGAACATCGACGACAAGGTCCGCTACCACCACCGGAACATGCTCGACACCGGCTTGCCCTCCGGCGCGTATGCGGCTTCCTGGAACAACGAGTCCACCATGTACGTGGAACTCGACCTGCTGTTCGCCGAGCACGCACGGCTGCTGCGCCGCGGCGGACGCTACGTGACGATCACCGGCTGCTACAACGACGCCTACGGGCGGGCCTCCCGGGAGGTGTCTCTCATCAACGCCCACTACATCTGCGACATCCACCCACGGTCGGAGTACTTCCGCGCCATGGCCCGCAACCGCCTCGTACCCGTCCACGTCCAGGACCTGACCGCCGACACCATCCCCTACTGGGAACTCCGCAAGCAGGCCGACCACCTGATCACCGGCATCGAGGAAACGTTCCTGAGCGCCTACGGGAACGGCAGCTTCCAGTACCTGCTCATCGCGGCTGACCGCGTCTGACATCTCCGCCGCGTTGGCGCTCCTCAGGATGCGACCTATGGTGAGAAGTGGTGCAGAGGCTTCCCACGAGGTGTTCACAACGGGGAGGACATAATCATGTCCGAAGCCACACATCCCACACATCACCGTCCGCTTCGGCGGACGCACGAGGATGCCGCAGGCGTCACGGCCACCATCAACCGGGCAGCCGACGCCGCGGGCGCGGCCGGTCGGGCCGCGGCGGATGCCGTACGGCACCCCCAGGCCGTGGTGGAACGGTTGCGGCAGCTGCCTCAGGCGTTGCCACTGGTACGGCAGGCGGTGACACCCCTCCTGACCGGACGAGTGCGTGACTGGCGTGGGGAGTACGCCTACGCGTTGGGTGAGCAGGCATTCATCTACGGTTTTCCGTACATCTACAACGCCCGGCTGCGCCACCAGTGGGTGACCCAGCCGCGTGACCCGGCGACGGTGCCGTACGCCGCGGTGAATCACTTCTGGCATGCGCAGCGACTGCTGGACGCCTCGTACCGGGACGGCGGTTGTCCGAACAACGACACCCTGTACTCGACCGCGTGGGTGAACCTGCACAACGAGCCGGTCATTCTCTCGCATCCGGACATGGGCGATCGCTACTTCGCCTTCGAGCTGATGGGCATCACCTCCGACAACTTCGACTACATAGGCCAGCGCTCCACGGGATCCGAGGCCGGCCACTTCGCGATCGTCGGTCCGGACTGGAGCGGGAAGCTTCCCGATGGTGTGCGCCGTGTCGCGACCGCGCCGAGCCCGTGGATCCTGATCCTCGGCAGGACGCTGGTCGACGGCGAGGGCGACGTGCCGAACGTACAGACGCTCCAGGCCCAGTACCGGCTCACTCCGCTCAGCTTCTTCGACAGGGGCGGCGGGCCGGTCGACCCGGCGCTGCTCCCGGCGAGCCATGAGGTGCCGGCGCCGGTGGACCCCGCGCAGGATCCCCTCGGCCCCTGGAAGACGCTCAACGCCATGCTGGCAGAGAACCCGCCACCGGCGCACCACGCGATCCTGCTCAAGCAGTTCGCCGAGGTCGGCATCGGTCCCGGTCTCGACGTCGAGGCGCAGCCTGAGGCGGTCAAACAGAACCTCATCAGGGCCGCGGCTGTCGGCATGCCGATGCTCAAACAGCAGATGCTCAGCGGTGAGTGGGCACATGTGGTGAACGGGTGGCGCTATCCGCCACCGCAGATGGGCCGCTTCGGCGACGACTTCGTCAAGCGTGCCGCCGACCAGTCGTTGGCGGGCATCATGGCCAACGATCCCGACGAGGCGGTCTATCTGCTCAACTACGACGACGCGGACGGCAACAAGCTGTCGTCCGGCCGGTACACGCTGCGCTTCGGCGCGGGCGCGATGCCGCCCGTCGATGCCTTCTGGTCCCTGTCCGCGTACGGCGACGACATGAACCTGATCCCCAACCCGGCCGACCGCTACTCGGTCGGGGACCGCACGACCGGGCTCGTCATGGACCCTGACGGCGGTCTGACCCTCCATCTGCAGTCCACATCACCGGGAGACGATCGTGAGTTCAACTGGCTGCCCACACCCGAAAACGGCACCTGGTTCGTGATCCTGCGCATGTACCGTCCGCACCGCGAGGTCGTGGACGCGGTATGGGAATGCCCTCCGCTCACCCGCGTCGAGTGACCTGACGGGTCCGCAGGCCGCGCGCGGCGGCCCACGGACTCGTGCACGGGGCCCCTCTCAGTGGTGGTGGTCGTGACCGGCCGGGCGTTGGGCCAGGGTGAGTGCACGAGTGGCGACTTCGTCGCAGGAGACGGTTCCCTGCTCGTCCAGTACGTCTTCCAGCGCGGCGAGCCAATGGTGGTAGTAGCTCCACGGCCGGTCCTGGTCGCGTGCGTTCTCCCACGCGGCGATGCGGGCGATGAGTGCGCGCCGGAACTGGGGCCAGGTGAAGGCGCCTGCCTCGTAGAGAGTGACAGCCATGCCGAAGGCGCGGCTCTCCCAGGGTTCGGAGAAGACGAGTTCCCCGTTGGCGCGGGGTGGGGCCGCGGCCCCGTCGACGTCGAGGGGGGCGGTCACGCGGCTGCCACCTTCGCCACGCCGACCATGGCGTCCCGGGTGATGAGCGGGACGAGCTCCTCCTCGGTCAGGTGCTCGGTGCCGGCGGGCCGCTCGGGCAGGACGAGCCAGCGAACCTCACTCGTGGAGTCCCGCACGGTGATCTGAACGTCGTCGCCGAGGTCGAGGCCCATCTCGGAGAGGACGGTGCGGGGTTCCTTGACCACGCGCGCACGGTAGACGGGGTCCTTGTACCAGCTCGGCGGAAGGCCGAGCACGGGCCAGGGGTAGCAGGAGCACAGCGTGCAGACGACGACGTTGTGGGTCGTGGGAGTGTTCTCGACGACGACGATGTGCTCGCCCTGGGGGCCGCCGAAGCCGAGTTCCTTGATGGCGGAGGTGCCGTCCGCCAGGAGCCGTCGGCGGTACTCGGGGTCGGTCCAGGCCTTGGCGACCACCTTGGCGCCATTGAGCGGACCCACGTTGGTCTCGTAGTTGGTGATGAACGCATCAACGATCTCGGGGTCGATCAGACCGCGTTCGGTGAGCAGCTGTTCGAGTGCCTCGGTGCGCAGGGCCGCGGAAGGGGTCTCGCCAGATTCGCTGGAGGTCGTCATGAGGTGGTCTCCAGGTAGTTCTCGAACAGATCCACAGTGACGGCGAAGGAGTCGGCGCCCTCGCCCCACAGTTCGTGCGAGTCGAACCGTACGGAGTAGACGTGTTGGGGGTTCTCGCCCAGGAAGTGCGCGTGGGTGTCGGGGAAGACGGCGGCGGGCTGGATGACCTCGACGACGCCGGCGTGTCCCCGGACGTAGCCGGGCAGGCGGGTGTGCCAGGGTGGCGAGATGTTCTTGGCGCGGACCCGTTGGCCGACGGCGAAGGCGGGGGCGGCGTCGATGGTGCGCAGCGAACCGGGAGCGGACCGCCAGACGGCGATCGCCGCGGTGGGCGGGCCGACGTCGGGCCGGGCGGATTCGGGGACGGCGACGGAGACGGAGACGGAGACGGAGACGGAGGGATTTTCGACGTGTTCGCCGCGCAGGTCGCGGGCCCGGGCGTCGATCTCGCCGGGGGCGAGGATGGCGCCCTCGGTGAGCATCAGTTCGGCGGCGTTGAGCCAGCGGCCGAAGTAGCCCTCATCGAGGTAGGCGGCTCGGTCCAGGCGTTCCTGCGCGTGCCGGAAAGCGTCCACATTCCGACCGGACACCCGAGTGGCCAGGATCGTCAGCGCGGCGGCCCGGCCCTGCCAGGGCTCCGCGAAGACCGGTTCATCGGCCCTGGGCGGACGCGCGGGGCCCCATCCCGAGGTGCCCCCCATGTCAGCGATGCCCTCCATGACGCGACTCCTCAAATAGCCGCATAACGGACCAGATACTCGAATCCTATGCGACCGGCACCTTCTGCGCCGCGGTCCGGAAAACCCCTCCGCGCGAGGGGTGACCCTCCTGAGCCCGTCGCGCTCAGGTCTTGGGCCGGACGGAGTCTTCGATGCGGGCGAGCTGGTGGTCGATGTCGGTCAACCACACTTCGAGATCGATGAGTGTGGGCAGGGCCGAGTGGTGCTCCGGCAGCGGTGGGCCAGGGGGACTCCGGCCGGGCGCGGGGCGTTCGTCGGTGGTGAAGTACGTGGCAATGCGGTCGGCGTCCGTCGTCAGCTCGGCGGCCGTCCCGCGGACCCATGCGCGCGCGTCCGGCGGCACATCGGTCAGGGGCGTTTCGAAGCAAGGTAGCCGCTGGGCACCGAGCACCGTGTGGTACGCCACGATGAGCACCCCGTGCCAGTCGGCCTGGGCGCCCTCCCAGGCGGTGGGTGGCTCGCTGCGGAACTGCGCATAGGCGGCCTCCGCCAGGCGCAGATGCCGCAGCGTCGGCAACGTCGCGGGCGGAGACGGAGCGGCCGCCGACGGGGCCAGCAGCGCCTCGACGGTGGCGGGTACCAACGTCCCGCACGAGCGCAGCAGGCCCGCCATGGTGCGGTGAACCTCTCTCCGCGCCCCCGCCGGCCAGGCGAGCAGCCCACACAGAAGGCCGATGACACTGCCGGTGACGACATCGACGATGCGGGCTTCCGACATTCGCCAGTTGGTCGGGGTGATCTGGGCGAAGGCCAGGGAGACCACCAGCGTGAACAGCCCCTGTGCGTAGGCGACTCCGAGCCGCGGGCCCAGAGCGAAGGCGATGAGCATGCCCGGCACGAGCAGGACGGCGTAGGCGTCCAGGTGCCGGCCGAGGGCGATGAGCAGCGCACCTGCCGCGACAGCCCCCACCAGGTTGCCGATCATGGCCTGGCGCACGGCCCGCCAGGTGGCGCCGATCGTGGTACGCCCCAGCGTGAGGACCGCGAGGAGGACCCAGAATCCGTGCGCGAGGTCGAGGGTGCCCGCGACAAGACGGGCGAGGGCGAGGCCGCACGCGACTCGTACGGCGTTCTGGAACCACACCGAGCGATGCGTCGCGTTGCCCATGATGCGACGCGCCCACAGCTGCGTCGTGGGCAGGTCGGCGTACCAGAAGAGTTCGCTGGGCCGCAGGGGTGAGGTTCTGCGCCCGGCGACAGAGACGCCCACGGCTGTCACCGCGATCCATGTCGACTCGGCCAGTGTCAGCTCCGTCGCCTGTCGCCGCAGGACGTCGGTGTCCACACCCGATTCCCCCGGGTCGGCCGCACGGCGGATCCGTTCCGCCTGGAACTGCCGGATCGCCCTGTCGAGCGCGTCGGCCGTCGGTGGACGCTCACCGGCACGCAGGGCCGCCCCCATGTCCTCGCACGTCCGCGCGACGCGTTCGCGGAGCGCGGCGGCCGATGGATCCGTGCGCGGTGCCGCGCCAGGGGGCACGGACGTCGCGCTCCGCGACGCCAGCTGGTCCACGACCCGCCGGACCGCGGCTCCCGCCTGTGCCAGGGCCCGGTCCCGGCGCCCCGGGCCGGTCGGGCGCTCACCCGGGGAAACCTGCGACAGCCGCAGCCCCTCGCTGAGATCACGCAGCCTCGCGACGGAGACGCGGGCCGGATCGGCCGCTGCCGCGGCGGCCGTCTCCAGCGCGTCGGCAAGCACGATCCGGTAGCTCGTGGCAGGTGGACCGGACAGCACGAACACCTGGCACAGGCACAGGAGTACGACGCCCACGGCCGCGCCCGTCAGCCGGGCGCCCAGCGTCTGAGGGGCGTACGGCGGGAAGCAGGCCAGGATGTAGAGGAGTTGGAGACCGGGGGCGGGACCCGCCGTACGAGGTCCGGCCACCACGCTGAAACTCAATAGGAATCCGACGATCAGCATGCCGGTCACTGCGGCCGCCGTGTTCACCGCGAGTGCCGTGCCCAGCGCGACGAAAGCCACTGCGAACGGCAGGGTCCGCAGGGTGATCCATGCCTGCTGCCGGCCGGTCCCGGGAATGGTGGAGAGCAGGCCGAGCGAGATCGGTGTGAACAGTGCGTACAGCGCCGCGACTGGTTGCTGAAGGCCGTAGAGGAACGCGTAGAAGCCGACGCTCGCCGAGCAGGTGACCTGAATCGACCGGCGTAGGATCGCGGCACCGCCCGGCCCCGGCGTCATACGTGCTCGCCGCCCGCGCCGGTACGCGCACCGCGAACGGCCCCTGACGGCAATGGCGGCTGTCCGCGCATGGCGACGTTCCTCTCGGCAGACACCGCGTGTCCTCGACGACCGGGCCTCTGCCCATTTTCGACCCTCTGAAGGGCCGGCGCACGTGGTGGCGGCCCCGATCGGCGCACCTGCGCGCACCAGGCAGCGGGCTCCGGGCCGCGCGGCGCCCGGTCGGCGGGGCACCTCACGGGCCCCGCCGCACCGGTCCGGCAAACCTCGAGCGGTCAGGTCGTCAGGCGGTCAGATCGTCAGCAGGCACCCTCGTCCTGCCAGACGCCCCAGTCGGAGGCGACGGGGGTCTCGTTCTGAGTCCACCACTTGGCCTTCCAGTTGTGGTTGTTGTACGACACCTCGTTGCCGACGGTGTAGACCGCGGTGGAGCTCCAGGCCGGCTTGCACCCGGTACTCGGGGGCGTGGGCGTCGGCGTCGGGGTGGGGGTCGAGGAGGGCGGCGTGGCCCCGGCGAACTTCACCGAGTACTTGGCGAAGTCCCAGGAGTTCTGCGCCACGCTGGAGCAGGTGCCCGAGGTCCGGCCGCCGTTGTCGGCCGGGGTGCACTGACGGTCTCGGTTGAGGGACCAGAACGTGAAGCGGTCCATGTTGTGGCTGGTGGCGTAGTCCAGCACGGTCTGGAAGTCGGTCTGCGTGAAGAACTCGCCGGTGTCGCTGCGCCCGTTCATCCCGGAGAAGCCCTCGTGGGCGTAGGCGGTCGCCTGGTCCCATCCCAAGGTGGACTGCAGGATCTGGTTGAAGTTGGTCAGCGCGCCGGTCTGCGACGCCGCGCCGTTGAAGCCGCCGTCGAACGGCATGATGGAGAAGTTGTTCGGGGTGAAACCCTGTGACTTCGCCTCCAGCAGCATTTGCTTGCCGAACCAGCCGGTGCCGTCAGCGGTGCCGGCGGTGGTGACGGAGACGTACAGTCCGGGGTTGTTCTGCTGGAGGATCTTCGCGGCGCCGATCTCGTTCTTGATGGCCGCCGTGTTCTCGTACTCCGGCTCTTCCAGGTCGAAGTCGATGGCGTGCAGACCGTACTTGGTGATGACCTGCTGGTACGCCGCCGCTGTGGCAGCCGCGTCCGAGCACACCTGGCCGAGCTTGGTGCCGCCGTATCCGCCGATGGAGACGGAGACGTCGCCGCCCTTGGCACGGATGGTGTTGACGACCGACTGCACGGCGGTGTCCGAGGAGACCGCGGCCGTACCGCCCCATGTGGGGCTGCAGCCGCCGCCGTTGGGGGCGAGGACGAAGGCGAGCTGGAACGCCTTGAGGCCGGTGGCGTCCATGATGGCGGCCGGGTCCGGCGGGTCGTTGTCGAGCGGCATCAGGTAGGGAGCCGCGGCGTACCAGCGGTTGCTGAGTGCGGAGGTCGCGCCGGAAGCGCTGCCCGCGACCAGTGCGGTCGTGCCCGCTGCGGCGAGTCCAACGGCGGCTGCCGCGCCCAGACATGCGCGAAGACGTCTCACTGCGTGCCTCCAGGAGGTGGGGAGAGTCGCCCCAGCTTCCTGTAGGTGTTGCGTCCATGCCAATAGATTGGCCTAGACCAGATAACTCTTGGACTAGACCATACGATTGCTTTACCTCAGCCCCGCGCCTGCGCCCTGACATGTGCCGGGTACCACTTCGTGAAGCGGATCGCTGCGACCAGCAAGGCGATCGGGATGACCCAGTTGAGCCAGTCCGAACCCGACTTCACCTGCAGTGCGAGCAGCCCCAGCAGGGCCGTGACCAGGAACACCCCGCCCCACACCGCCGTCAGGATCCTGTTGGTGCGCCGGAACAACGGTGTGTCCCAGTACTGGCGGGGCACCGACTCGCGTGCGTACTGCTCGGTGAACGGTGTGAAGGCGAGGGAACCGAGTGCCACGACGGCGATCGCCCCGTTGGCCAACGTCTGCGCGTAGGTTTCCAGCCACATCAGGTCCTGGCGGTCGACCGCGAGTCCGAGTACGAAGATGACCGCGAAGAACACCAGACTCGCCGCCTCCAGAATCTTGAAGCTCCCGCGCCGCAGGTCGGGCACATTGAGCACCAGGGCCGCGATGAGCGCTGCCAGTGCGGCGTACTTCCACGTACTGGGGCTCGCCACCACGTCGAAGATGATCCAGGGGGCGAAACCGAGGAAGACACTGTTGGTGCGCAGGGCTTCGCCGCCGGACACATCGGTCTGCGCATCGGCCGCCGGCATGCCGGACGGCGTCATTCTGGACGGCGGCATTCCGGACCGCGGAGACTCGCCGCTCCCCGTCGCTCCGAGTCCTCGATTCGCATCGGGTCGACCCATCGGACACCTCCGCGGATGGCGCCTCCATGTCGGAAACCGAGAGCGCGAGGAAACCCCCGGCCGGGCGCTGAGGCGAGGGCCTCTGCCTCTCATGCTGCGACCGCCCCAACCCCGCCGCATCCGCTGCAGAAGCCCCCCGGGACAGTTCGCCCGCTCCCCGGCGAGATGGCGGTCTTCTGCTACGGCCTCGAACCGCCGTGGCTGACCTGGTCGATCATCGGACCCGATGGCACGGTGCGGCGCCGTCCCACCGTCGTGGCCCGGGTCGACGAACCCATGATGGTCCACGACATGGCGTTGACGGGCCGCTGCTTGGTGCTCGTCCTCGCACCGGCCTTCTTCGATCTGCCGGCACACGGTCAACGCGTTCGACTCGTCAGGGCGCCCCGGCGAGGACGCTCGACTACGTACAGTGGCCCCGGTTGGCACTCGGTAACTCCGAAACGTCGCGTTCGGGCCGAGTGGCCGACAGTGGTACGACACCCAGGACGCCGCGGCACAGGAGCCGGAGGCGAACCCGGTGGCGCGCGTACGGATCCCGGTGCGAGTGCCGCTGGGACTGCACGGATGCCGACTGCCGACGGAGGAGTGACGGCACGCACGGCGCGGAACTCGGCTGATGCCGGAGGCCTCCAGGACACTGCCGTATGCCGGGCGTCCTTCAGATGGGCATCCCAGCGGCGTGACGTAGGGTGAGCGCCGGGGGTGGAAGACCAGAGGGGGCACGAGGTGGCGCCGGATCCGGTGCGGTTCGCGGTACTTGGACCGGTTCGGGTCTGGCGGGCGGGGACGGAGCTGCACCTCGGGCGTCCGCAGGAACGGGCGCTGCTGGCACTGCTGTTGGCACGGGCAGGTCAGCCGGTCTCCGTGAGCGAGATCGTCGACGTCCTGTGGGGCGGGCGTCCGCCGGACACCGCGGTCAATGTGGTCCACCGGCATGTCGGTGCACTGCGCCGCCTGTTGCAGCCCGGCCTTCCCACCCGGGCGACGGGCCACTGGCTGCTCCGGGACACGGGCGGATACCGGCTGGTGGCCGACAGTGACTCTCTGGACCTGTTGCGCTTCCGTGCGCTGCGGGCCGAGGCCCGACGGGCCGCCTCGGACGAAGCACCCGCACGGGCCGTGGATCTGCTCACCGAGGCGCTGTCGCTGTGGCAGGGGCCGACGGCCCACGGGATCCCCGTGGAGGCGCGTGCGCACGCGGCGTTCGTCTCGCTGGAGGGCGAGCGCCTCGCGACCGTGAAGGAGGCCGCCGATGTCGCGCTGCGTGCGGACGTGCCGGGTGTGGTCCTCCCCCGGCTCCAAGAGGCCGCTGCCGGCAGCCCGTTGGACGAACCGCTGATGGCCAGACTGATTCTCGCTCTTTCGGCCACCGGTCGACGGCCCGAGGCGCTCAGCACGTACCTCACCGTGTCGAACCGTCTCGCCGACGAGTTGGGCATCGATCCTGGACCGGAGCTGCGCGACGCCCACCAGGCGGTGCTGCGGGACGCGGCATCCTCGGCGGCCGGCCCCAGAGTCTCAGAGGCGCGCACCGTCACCGATCCAGCGGCCTCGGACCTCGTCGGTCCGCGAGCGGTCTCCCTGCCCGTGCCCGCGCAACTGCCGCTCGATCTACCGACGTTCACCGGTCGGCGGGCCGAACTGGCCGAGGTCCTCGCACCGCTGTCGAGCGAGGGGCGGTCCGCCGAAACAGTGGTGATCAGTGCCATCGGCGGAATGGCAGGAATCGGCAAGAGCACGCTCGCCGTGCACTGGGCCCATCGGGTCGCGGACCGCTATCCCGACGGGCAGCTCTACGTCAATCTGCGGGGCTTCGACCCATCGGGGGCCGTCATGCGTCCCGACGAGGCGGTCCGCGGTTTTCTGGACACGCTGGGGGTGCCGCCGGAACGCGTCCCCCACGGTCTGGACGCCCAGGCCGCGCTCTACCGCAGCATGCTGGCCGGACGCCGGTTCCTGGTCCTGCTGGACAACGCGCGGGATTCCGATCACGTACGGCCGCTGCTGCCCGGCACGCCCGGCTGCCTCACGATCGTCACCAGCCGCAACCAGCTCTCCGGTCTGGTGGCCGCCCATGGAGCCCACTCGCTCACCCTGCGTCCGCTCGGCACCGACGAGGGACGGGAACTCCTCATCCGCCGCCTGGGGGCCGAGCGGGTCTCCGCCGAGGCTGAGGCGGCGGCGGAGATCACCACACTGTGCGCCGGGCTGCCGCTGGCCCTGGCCTGCGTCGCCGCCCGCGCGGCCACCCACCCGCACTTCTCACTGTCGGCCGTCGCCGCCGAACTGCGCGAGGCCCATGGCAGTCTCGACGCCTTCATCGAGGCCGACACGTCGGCCGATGTCGGAGCGGTCTTCTCCTGGTCCTCCCGCGCCCTCTCGCCCGCCGCCGCCCGCCTCTTCCGACTGCTCGGACTGCATCCCGGACCTGATTTCACCGCGCCGGCCGCGGCCGCCCTGGCCGGGCTCGCGGAACGGGAGGCGCGGCTGTTGCTGACCGAGCTCTCCCGCCTGCACCTCATCAACGAGCACGCCCCCGGCCGGTACGCCTTCCACGACCTGCTTCGCGCCTACGCCGCCGAACTGGCGCACACCCAGCACAGCGAGGCCGAGTGCCGGGCAGCCGTGAACCAGCTGTTCGAGCACTATCTGTACACGGCGCACGCCGCCGGTCGGCTGATCGCACCGTACGTGGACACGATGCCGCTCCCGCCTCTCCCCGAGGGGACCCTCCCCGAACCACTCGCCGACGACGAGTCGGCTCTCGCCTGGCTCGCGGCCGAGTACGCGGTGCTGCTCGCCGTCATCGACGCGGCCACGCGCTCCGGTTCGGACCGCCTCGTCTGCCTGCTCGTCTCCTCACTGGAGCGGTTCTTCGACCGGCAGGGTCACTGGCACGACTGGGCGGCCGCCCAACGGACCGCGCTCGACGCCGCACTGCGGCTGTCCGACCCCGTCGTGGAAGCTCACGGCCTGCTCGGACTGGCCCGGGTGGCGGGCCGACTGGGCCTGCGCGACGAAGCCGGTGCCCACCTCGACCGTGTCCTCGAGCTCTTCACGGAACTCGGAGACGACGTCGGACGGGCCTACGTCCACCTGAGCCTCGGCTGGGAGGCCGAGCAGCACGGTGACCTCCCGGGTGCCCTCCGGCACGACCGGCTGGCCCTGGACCTCTTCCGCGCCACCGGCCGGCAGGCCGCGCAGGCAACCGCCCTCAACGCGGTCGGCTGGGACCACGCGACGCTCGGGGATCACCAACAGGCCCTCAGCCACTGCCTTGAGGCCCTGACCATTCAGCGCGATCTCGGAGACCACATCGGCCAGGCCGCCACCTGGGACAGCATCGCCTACGCCCATCACAACCTCGGCGACCACCCGCAGGCCCTTACCAGTTACCGCAACGCTCTCACCATCTTCCGGGACCTGGGCGTGCCTGCCGAGGAGGCCGGAACCCTCGTCCGTATCGGTGACACGCACCGTGCGACAGGCAACCACGAGGCCGCCCGCGCCGCCTGGCACAGCGCCCTCACCCTTTTCACCGAACTGGCCCACCCCGACGCCGAGCGGGTCCGTGCCCGGCTCGATGAACTCGGCGAACCGCACGGTGACGCGTGACGCGTGCCGCGAAGCGTGCCCCGGGAACCTCTGTCCCGGGGCACGCTTCGGTCAGCTGAGTGAGCTGTCCATCGAGGACAACGGCACGGAGAACAGCACCCGTTGGGGAATCGCGGTGTCGGTGTGCCGCCGTTGAGCGGGATGACCGGCAGCACCCAGCGGAACTTGAAGTCGCTCGGGTCGTTGGCGTCGATGAAGGCGATGTGGCCCATGTGGTCGGTGGTGGTGCCGTTCTGTCCCCACCCGGACAGGATGGCCCACGACGAGGTGATCGTGGTCAGCTTGTTGGGGTTGTCGCCGTGGTTGCCGAAGTTGATGACGATCGACCCGCGTCGAGGACCACCGACCGCTTCCAGAATGTCACACATATGCAGGCTGGCAGTAATAGTTTGATTCCCCTTCCGATGACTTCCGATTTGCTGATGAGATCGGCTCAAAGAGTGGCCCTATCAAAACGGACCGGCGTGCTGAAGTTACGTTCCGAACCAGCCCCTGTATCCCTTGGGCGCTACGTGAGGCGACGGAAGGATGGGGACGATGATTGAGCGAAGGAAATTCCTCATGGCCGGTGGCCTGGGGGCTGCGGCCATGCTTCCGCGGGGTGTTCTGGGAACGCGGGCGTATTCGGCGACGGCTCACCACCCGCCGGCCGGGTGTGAGGACCCCGCGGGGACGCCGAACACCCCTCCGCTGGAGAAGTTCGTCGACCCGCTGCCCAGACCGATGACAGCCATCTCGGATCCTTCCGTCTATCCGGGCGCCGACTACTACGAGGTCACGATGCGGCAGGGCTCGTGGCAATTCCACCGGGATCTCGCGCCGTCACCCGCGTGGGGTTACTGGGCCACGAACCCGCACGATCCTCACAGTCCGATCGGCATGGGCTATCTCGGGCCGACCTTCAGCGTGACCGTGGACCACCCGACGGTCGTCAAGTGGCGCAACGAGCTGCCGACCACCCACATGTTCCAGCACGTGATCGACATGATTCGCGAGAAGAAGCCCGTCGTCGCCCCGATCCCTCCGCCTCCCTACAAGTACGTCCCGCAGTTCCCCGATGACATCAACGTGTGGAACGTCGTACACCAGCACGGCGGTTACACAGCACCCCAGTCCGACGGCCTGCCGCTGCAGTCGTTCAGCCCGAAGGGCTTCCATGCCGAGGGCTACACCACCCTGGACCCGAGCCGGGCCAAACCCAACGAGGCGATCTACGGCTACACCAACCACGACCATGCGTGCATGCTCTGGTATCACGATCACGCCATGGGGATGAGCGCTCTCAACGTCTATGCGGGCCTTGCCGGTCTCTACCTCATTCGTGACCCCGCCGACGAGCGGCTCGGGCTGCCGCGAGGCGAATTCGAGGTCCCCCTCATCCTGCAGGACCGGACCTTCAACGCGAACGGCTCGCTCGCCTACACGATGACCGACAGGGAAGGCGAGGACACCCCGGTCGTCAACGGGAAGGCATACCCCTACCTTGACGTCGAACCGCGACGCTACCGGCTGCGCATTCTCAACGCTTCGAACGAGCGTTTCTGGCGGCTGAGGTTCGACGTAGACCCCAGAAACGCACTTCTTGAGCCCCCACTGCCGTTCTGGCTGATCGGCACCGACGGCGGCTTCCGCGCCCCGTTGCAAATGCTGGACTTCCTCATCAGTCCAGCCGAGCGGTACGACCTGATCGTCGACTTCAGTCAGGTGCGCCCGGGCACGAAGGTCAAATTGACGAACTACCCGGGAACGCAGGTCCACTTCCCCGGCATCCCCGGCTGCGGACCGGAAATCGCAGACATCATGCAATTCCGGGTCACCAAGCAATTGTCCGGAGGTGGGGACAGGACGACTCCGCCCGAGAAACTCAGGCTGAAGGCGGTCGCACCCATCAAGCCGAAACCGCAAACCCGTCGGCGGGAATGGGTCGTGTACCAGCACGAGCTCTACAGGACGATGACGTTCAACGCGGTGCCATACATGGAGCCGTCGCAGGACTTCATCAACGAGGGCTCGACCGAGATCTGGGAGTACATCAATCCCAACCACGACGCCCACCCGATGCATGTCCACCTCGTCAACTTCCAGGTGCTGAACAGGCAGCCGATCGACGCGGCCGCCTACCAGAAGGATTACGACAAGTGGATCTACGGTGGCCGCAAACCAAAGGACCACCCGGTGTTGGCCAACTACTTCACCGGCCCACCGATTCCGCCGGACCCGGACGAAACGCTGTCCTACAAGGACACGGTCAAGGCCCCTGCGCAGATGGTGACCAGAATCATCATTCAGGAATTCATCCCGCCGAAGGACGAGATCGCGTCGATTCCGGACAGTGGCGCCGAGCTCCCGGCGACGTACATCCACCACTGCCACCTCCTCGAACACGAAGACGACGACCTGATGCGTCCGTGGACGATCGTCGGCCCCGACGGCGACCACCACAACAGCGGCCACGGCGGTGGCGGCCACAGCCACTGACGGGATCGATCGACCCGCGTGTGCCGGTCCGCGCCCAAGGGACCCGGACCGGCACTACTGAGGAACAGGCCGAGGAGTGCGGGAAGTTCACCGGCACTTCTCCCCGCGCTTCCGTGACCTCCTCAACGTGCCTGGCCGCTACAGCTTCACCCCGTCCGCCCCGTGCGGTCGAGGGTGGCGACCTCGCGTACGGCCTCGGCGATGGACGGGAAGTCCTTCTTGAGAATCGCACCGTGGTTGCCGGCGACCTTCGCACCGATCTGGATGTTCGGGTTGCGGGCGGTCACCGTGTCGAGGCCGGTGCGGATCCGTTCCTGCTCGTCACCGCGGCTTCCGAAGGACGCCCCCGAAGCGACGACGTACCGCACCGGGACGGTGATGTCGTCCAGTACGGGGCCCAGTTCGCGCTCGCGGGAGAGCCTGCCGAGCTCGATGTTGCTGTTCGCCTGCTGTGCGGCGGTCATCCGCGGGGCCAGGCCCGTCGGGCGCAGCAGCGGCAGGAACCAGCCCATCCGTCGGAACAGCTTGCGGATGCGCTGTTCCATGGCGTCGTCGAGCCAGTCGTAGGGGAACGCGCCGTCGACCAGGACCGCACCCAGGGCACGTTCCGGATTCCGGCTGGTCCAGTGGGCTCCGACGACCGCCCCGTAGGACCAGCCCACCACCAGGGCCCGGTCCACGCCCCTGGCCGCGAGAACGGCATCGACGTCCCGGACGGCTGCCTCGAAGGAATAGTCCGCCGAGCGTTTCGATCTGCCGCGGGCCCGTTCGTCGTAGGTGATGTGCCGCCACCCTGTGCCCAGTTCGGCGATGACCCGTCGCCAGTACCCCTGAGTGGCGAACTGGCCATTGAGGTAGACCACCGGGATGCCGGGTCCGCCGGTGTCGGTGACGGCCAGGGCCGTGTCGTCGACCGACACCATGCCGGTCCACTTCGAACCGGTCGAGGAAGTGGTGTTCTTCGTCATGTGTTCCCCCTTGGCTGGTTCTGGTTCTGGGATCTGGTTCTGGTTCGGTTCGTTCAGAGGCTGCGGGCGGTGATGTCGCCGCGGGAGGTGGTGGCTCGGATGTCGAGTTCGGTGGTGCCGTCGTTCTTGAGGGCGTTGCTGATGCGGCCGTAGGCGGTGTCGGCGTCCAGGGTGGCGGAGACACCGGCGGCGGCGCCGACCGAGATGTCGCCGGACTGGGTACGGAGTTCGACCGTGCCGCGCGCGGCCTCGGTGATGCGGATGTCGCCCCGTGCGGTGCTGATCTCCGCGGAGCCGCCGAGCCGGCCGATCTCGATGTCGCCGTCGGTCGCGGTGAGACGGACACGCGCGGCCTCGTCGATCTTGATCTGGCGGTACGCGCCGTCGAAGGCGATGTCGCCGAGGCGTCCGACGACGCGGAGCTCGGCGCCGGCGGTCTTGGCCTCGATTCGGGAGCCGGCGGGCAGCTGGACGGTGACCTCCAGGGATCCGGAGGGGCCGAAGAGCTGGTTGCTGGGGGTCGGGGTCGTGATGCGCAGGACGCCGTCGGTGTAGGTGACTTCCGTCTGCTCGGCGGTCTTGGTGTCGCGGCTCTTGGAGGGGTCGGCGGGCAGGACCTCGACGGTGGTGTCGGCGCGGTCCGCGGCGATGAACTGGATGCGTCCGGCGGGGATGTCCAGGACGGCGGAGATCGGGGCGGGGGTGTGGAACTTCTGCATCGTGTTCTCCTGTACTCGCTCGTTGTTTCTGACATCGGAAACGCTACGTTGCTTTCCATGTTCCGGCAACGAGCTTGTTGCGCAGAATCGGCATCTATGCAGGTGAAGTCCAGGAAACTGTTGCAACGGTCTTGAAGGTAACGCAACGGTGACTGCCTTGATCATTGCAATGGGTGTGATGTGAACGCTACAGTGGGGGGATCAGGGACCGCCGCGAAGGACCACCAAGGAGAATGCAATGCCAGGAGGCAGGCTCACCCAGCAGGAACGCCAGCAGATCGCGCTGGGGCTGGCCGACAGCCTCCCCTACGCCGAGATCGCCCGCCGCCTCGACCGCCCGACCTCGACGATCACGCGTGAGGTGATGCGCAACGGCGGCCCCACCGCCTACCGCGCCGACCTGGCCCACCGCGCCACCGAACGCCGCGCGCACCGGCGCAGGCCCGCCACCTCCCGAGGGCCGGAGTCCGTTGCCCAGCCGCATGGACGTGACGCCGAGGCCGTGGCCGAGTACGAGGAGACGTTCACCACCGTCCTCATGGCTTCGGGCCTGACCAAGATGACGGCCCGAGTGCTGACCTGCCTGTTCACCACCGACGCGGGCAGCCTCACCGCGTCCCAGCTCGCCCAGCGCCTCCAGGTCAGCCCGGCGTCCATCTCCAAAGCGATCGCGTTCCTGGAGAGCCAGAGCCTCGTCCGCCGGGAACGCGACGAACGCCGCCGCGACCGCTACGTCGTCGACGACGACGCCTGGTACGAGGCGACGATCGCCAGCGCCCGAGCCAATGACCAACTCGTCGAAACCGCACGCCAAGGCGTCGCCGTCCTCGGCCCCCACACCCCCGCCGCCACCCGCCTGGAGAACATCGCCCGCTTCCTCGACTTCATCAGCGAGAGCATCACCCGCGCCGCCGAACAGGCCCGAGAAGTCCTCCACACCAAACCCGAAGGCACCTCGAACGACACCGCCCAACCAGGTCCGGACCACGGATAGACAACCCTCTCGAGCGTCACAGCCATGAGACGAAGTCGGCTGCCTCCTCGGGGAAACATCTCCTCGAGGAAATATGAGGTTCCACCACGGCGGCCGTCCGCGACAGCACGCGGAAATCTCCGCGCAAAGCGCCCGCGCGACTCAAGTCGATACAGGGCCGCGAGACATCGCTCGCGGCCCTGTTGCGTGTCGGAGTTACGGCTGCTGCTGAGCCGGAGCGGGGCGAGCGCCAGCCGGGTGGCGGGCCTTGGAGACGGTCGAGGCTGCGTCGGATGCGGGCGCTGCCACCGTGCGCCACCACGGGGCTTGAGGCAATTCGCCGCCAGGTTCGAAGGGTTGACCCGGTATGGGCAGGGCAACCCGAGCACCTGCTTCAGCAGCGGCCGCGTACGTGCGCTCGGCGGGCTCCTCCCACGGATGCGGGGCCAGGTTGAAGGTGCCCCAGTGGATCGGAAGCAGCACGCCGTGCGGCTCGCCTCCGCCCAGGTCGAGATGGGCGCGGAGACCCTCCTCCGGTGTCATGTGGATGTCCGGCCAGAAGTCGCTGTAGGCGCCGATCTGCATCATCACCGCGTCGAACGGACCGTGCGCCGCCCCGATTTCGGCGAAGCCGGGAAAGTAGCCCGTGTCCCCACTGTGGAAGACCTGGTGCCTGGGACCGGTCACCACCCAGGATGCCCAGAGCGTGCGGCGGTGCAGGGCTCGTCCGCAGAAGTGCCGGGCGGGTGTGGCAGTCAGTGTCAGACCTGCGACCTGTGTCGACTCGTGCCAGTCCAGTTCCGTGATCCGTTCGGGTGCGACTCCCCAGCGCTCCAGGTGCGCCCCCACGCCCAGCGGGGCCGCGAACTGGGCGCCCGTGCCGGCGAGGGCGCGAATGGTGGGCATGTCCAGATGGTCGTAGTGGTCGTGGGAGATCACCACCACGTCCACGGGGCCGAGGTCCTCAAGGGGCAGCGGGACCGGGTGGAGTCGTCGGGGTCCCGCGAAGCCCACCGGTGAACAACGCTCGCCCCATACCGGGTCGAACAGCACCCTTGCGCCGTCGATCTCGGTGAGCACGGTGGAGTGCCCCGTCCAGGTCAGTCGCAGACCGGATTCCGGCGCCGCGTCGCGTTCCGTGAGAGCCGGTCGGTGCAGGGGGATCGCCGTGGCCGGCCTTCGACGGACGCGATCGGCCCGGTGGACGTTCGTCCGGGCCAAGTCGAGCGCGGAGCCGGAAGCCATGGTCAGGGTGGCCGTCGGGTTGCGGAAGCTGCCGTCGGCGTACTGAGGAGATGCCTGCATTCGCTCCAGTCGTGCACCGGTGGGGATGCCGCCGAAGGCGGCGGGGCGAAGCAACCGCCCGAGGCGCGGCAGAGGCATGAGAGGTCTCCGTAGTGATAGCCGGGTGGGCCGAGGCTGACACGAGACGCAAGTCGACCTGCCGCCTCGACGAACAGCCCTCGGGGTTTCCGCAGGATCTGCGCCCCTGAATGTAGTCACTGGAAACAATGATGTCAACGACAACAATGATGCCAGTGTCTACATCTTCTGGGCATGGCCCTTCGGCGACTGGAGCACTCCCGTCGGGCGGGGCGGGCGGTTGCCCAGCGCGGTGAGGATTCCTTTCCAGGGCACCGGCGAGGGGGAGCTCACGCTCCAGGCCGGTGGCGTTGAAGCCGGGACAGCAGCAGGTGACCGCGAGGCCCGGGAGGCGACCGTGACGATCCGGGCGGGTGCGGATGCCGTTCGCCTGTCATATTCGCCGAGGTACCTCACCCATCGAGAGCCGGGAGAGAACCCGGACACGGCCCCGAGGAGCGACTGGTCGAGCGGACTGCGGATCCTCGGTCTTCGGAGCGATGGGCGCCGAACAGCTGGGGAACTTGGACCAGTTGCTCGACGCCCTCCGGGCGGACCTGTCGCGGGGCGCTTGACCTGCCGCGACGGGACGGGGTCGAGAGCCCCCGTTCGGCGGGCTCCCGCCTCAGACTTGTGCCATGCCGCCGTCGACGCTCAGTTCCATGCCTGCGCAGAAGCTGCTCTCGTCGGATGCGAGGAAGACGGCGGCCGCGGCGACTTCCTCGGGACGTCCCATGCGTCCGAGCGGGATGACGGATGCGAAGGCCGCCTTGATCGCGTCGACGCCTTCCTCGGAGTCCGCCTGGCTGTCCATGATCGGGGTGTCGATCGGGCCGGGACCGAGGACGTTGACCCGGATGCCGCGGCCCTTGAGCTCCTTCGTCCAGGTGCGGGCGTAGGAGCGCAAGGCGGCTTTGGTGGCGCTGTAGGTGGTGTACCCCTCGACGCCGATGTGGCCCGCGATCGATCCGACGAGGATGACCGAACCGCCGTCGTTCATCAAGGGCAAGGCCTTCTGGGCGGTGAAGAGGGCGCCTCGGGCATTGACGTTGAAGGTGCGGTCGAAGCTCGCTTCGGTGATCCGGCCGAACATCTGCGGATCGACCAGACCCGAATTGGCGACGACGACGTCGATCTTCCCCGGTCGAGGTCGGCGGATACGCTGACGTCACCCTGGACGGTCGTGACGTTCCTGCCGATCGCGTCTTTCGCCTTGTCCAGTTCGGGCCGGCGCCGCCCGGTGATGAACACGAAGGCACCTTCCTCCACGAACTGTTGCGCGGTCGCAAATCCGATACCGCTACTGCCGCCGGTGACGACGGCGACCTTGCCGTCCAGCCTGTTCATGGCTGTGACCTTTCATGTGTGCGTCGTATCAGCTCTGGTGCCCGATCCCCGCACAAGGAGCGGGCGGGGTCAGATGGCGGTGCGGCCGCCGTCGACGGCGATCGTCGCGCCGGTGACATAGCCGGCCTTCGGCGAGACGAGGAAGGCGACGACCTCGGCGACCTCGGCGGGCTCGGCCGCGCGTTTCATCGCGGTGGTCTCGCCGAGGGCGTCGAACAGGTCGCGGGCCTCAGGCCGGGTGTAGACGGGACCGGGGGCAACGGTGTTGAAGCGGACGCCGCGGCCGCTGTACTCGGCCGTCCAGCCTTGCGTCAAGGATGCCAGCGCGGCCTTCGTCGCGCCGTACGCGGCACCGGTGGCCAGGCCGAGGCTGCCCGCCATGCTGCCGATATTGATCACGTTCCCCGATCCCCTCGCCGCCATCGCGGGGGCGAATGCCGCCACGAGGAAGAACGCCGCGCGGACGTTGCCGGCGAACATCGCGTCGTAGTCGGAGACCTTCATCTCCTCCGTCGGTGCCCAGACCGCGTGCCCGGCACCAGGACGTCGATCTCACCGGCCTCGGCGGCGAGCCGGTCGATGCCGACCGGGTCCTCGAGGTCCGCCTCGACGAACCGGGCGTGGCCGCCGTCCGCGGTGATCTCGTTGACGGTCTCGGCGCCGCGCTGGGCGTTGCGGCCGGTCACGACGACGGACATTCCGTCGGCGGCGAGCCGCTTGGCGATCGCCCGGCCGATGCCGGACGTGGCCCCGGTGACCAGGGCGGTGATGGGTTGCAGGTCGAGGTTGTCCTCACGCTCAGACATGGGATGCGCCTTCCAAAGATGTCATCCAGACCGGTCTGTCTGGCAACAATTCCAACCTAGACAGACCTGTCTGGATGCGTCAAGGGAGAGGGGCGCGAAAAGGGCGGCCAATTGAAGACAGACAGATCTGTCTGCTAATATTCACCCATGTCTGAGAAGGTGCTGTCCCCCCGGGAACGCAGCGTGGCCGCACGGGCGCGGCTGCTGGCCGCCGCCAACGAGCTGTTCTACGCCGAGGGAGTCCAGTCGGTCGGGATCGACCGCGTGATCGAGCGCGCCGGAGTCGCCAAGGCAACGCTGTACAGCGCCTTCGGCAGCAAGGACGGCCTGGTCCGCGCCTATCTCCAGGCACGGCACGCGGCAACCGCCGAGCGCATGGCACGCGAACTCGAGGCCCGCTACGACACCCCGAAAGAGCGCCTGGTCGGCGCGTTCGAGGTGCAGGGGCTGTCGTTCACCGAGCCGGGGTTCCGCGGCTGCGCGTTCATCAGCGCGAGTGCCGACGCGCCCCAGGGCGGTGTCGTCGAACAGGCAGCGCAGGACTACCGCACCTGGCTGCACGAGCTGTTCTTCGACCTCGCCCAGCAGGCAGGCGCCACGGACGCGAAGTCACTCGCCCACCAACTGGTCCTGCTCTATGACGGCGCCGGGATCAGCGCCTGGCTGGACCGCGACCCCAGCGCCGAGACAGCGGCCCGCATCGTGGCCGCGACCCTGGTCGAGGCCGCCATCCCGGACTGAGACCGACCGCCGGACGGCGACCGCGCCCACCTGTCGTCGTGGTGGCCCACCCCAGAAGGAGCCGCTCCCCCGCCGGGAGTGAGCCGGGCCGGGCCGACTCAGTCGCCGACGCCCGAGTCGACCTTGTGACCGTTGGCCGTCAAGGCGACGTCGATGTTGCCCCGGGTGGCGTTCGAGTAGGGACACACCTGATGTGCGGCCGCGACGATCTGCGCTGCCTGCTCGGGATCCGAGATCTGCGGCAGGGTCACGTGGAGCTCCACGGCAAGTGCGAAACCACGATCCTCGGTGGGCAGGAGGCTGACACGGCTCTCGATCGAAGCATCGCCGGTCTCGACCCTTTCGCGACGGCCCACCACGCCGAGCGCGCCCTCGAAGCAGGCCGCATAGCCCACAGCGAAGAGCTGTTCGGGGTTCGTGCCACCCCCGTCGCCGCCCATCTCCTTCGGCACACGGAGCTGGACGTCCAGGACTCCGTCCTGTGTGCGCCCGTGGCCGCTTACGCGGCCGCCGGTCACGGTTGCCTCCGCCGTGTAGAGAACTCGCGCCATCTCGATCTCCCTTCCGGACCCGCGGATTGCCCCGGCCCACGGCCGGGACCTTTCCAAAGTCTGCCGCTGATCGCACCTCGACGAACCCATCCGTAGGGCACGAACGACGCCCGTTCAACCCGAGCGCCTCCCGATGAGCCCGATCGGCCCCCCGCGTCCGGTTCATCGAGCGCTCCTAGAGACGTGCAGGCGGATTTCGGCGAACGGCGTCAGTGAAGGGTGGCGACCGAAGTGCGGTAGAGGACTTCCTCGGCGCGCTCCCATGACCAGCCGTTCTCCACCACGAGCGTTCGCCAGCCGGTGGGACCGAACCAGTACCAGAGGAGGTCGGCCGTCTCCTGCACCGAGTGGGTGGGCGGCGGAGTCAGGTGGTGCAGGTGCTGGGCGGTCGCGCGGAGGGCGTCCCGGTACGCCGCGGTCGCGCGCTCCCACAGGGCCTCGCCGTTCTCATGCACGGGCAGCGCCTTGCGGATCGCTTCGTGCACGGCGAACTGCCCCTCGTTGCCCATCCGCGTGCCGTGGGCCAGGGCTTTCAGAACCGACTCCGGTGTCCGCAGGGCGAGCAGGTCCTCCATGGCCTGCTCGTAACCAGAGGCGATCACACCCTGGTCGACGATCCGGTTCAGGATGTCGCTCTTGCTCCCGACACTCGCGAAGACGGTCTTCGAGGCGACGCCTGCCGCCGAAGCGATGTCGGCGACGGTCACGCGACCGTAGCCGTGCTCGGCGAACAGTTCCGTGGCCTGACCGAGGATCAGTGCCCGCGTCCGTGCGGCGGCCTGCTCGCGCAGCGGGGAGACGTAGCGGCGCTTGGACGGCATGGCGTCATCCTAAGGCGTGAATTCATTAGGCGTGCTATAACCTCAATATTCGTCGGCGGGCCTCGTGCTCGACCCGGGCTACGACCGCGCCGCCCGTCCCCCTCGGACCGGTCGGTGCCTCACTCCTCAGAGCGCACACCCGTCGAAAAGGATCAACGCAATGGGCATGGATGCCACGGACCTGGCCCACGGACTCTTCCGGGTCCTCGAGACAGGCGATCCGGCACTGGCCGCCGAGGTGGTGCACGAGGACTTCCACAACCGCGAGGCAGCCGTGTCACCCGCGGCCTGTGCACTCCCCGGACCCGCAGGCGTCCTTGCCTCCGGCGCATGGATGCGCTTCGCCTTCAGCGACCTGACCTTCCCCGTCCTCGGCATCGCCCGCAACGACGAGCAGGTCTGGGTACGGCTTCGCATGCAGGGCCGCCACACAGGTCCCTTCGTCCGCTTCCGTGACGGCGCTCTCGACCAGGCCATACCCCCCACCGGGCGTGACATCGACTTCGAACAGATCCACGTGCTCGAACTCCGCGACGGCAAAGTGGTCGGGCACGAAGCCGTGCGCGACGACATCACCATGCTCGGCCAGCTCGGCGTCTTCCCGCCCGCTCCGGCCACCGCGCTGCGCATGGTCGCCTGGCGGGTGACCGGAAGGGCCACGCGCGCCGCGACCGACGTCACGGCGCAAGCCGTCGAGGCAGCCGGCCGCCCGCAGGACAGGGGACCAAGCCACTGAGCCTCCTCAGCGCCCTGGCAGGCCAGGCTCCACCGGGATGACACGGAGAACGTTCACGCAACCACCCGACGACCGTGCCATCCCGCCCACACCGCGCCTGCAGTGGGGTGGGCGGCCGGACCCCGGCCGCCCGACCGACCCCGACCATTCGTCGGCGTCCCCCCGACCAACCCGCCCCCTCTCCGACGGGAATATCCGACAATGATTTAGCACTCAACAATATGGACCTGATCGCCGACCGTATGGGAGGCTCGCATGGGCACCACCGCCGAGATCGGGGATGGAACTATGTCTGAGCTGGGGCTCCTCGACACCGGTGGCATCCTGCGCCAGGCGTGGGTCGCCCCGGACCGGACGAGCTCGGGTCTGGGCTGGGAGCACGCGTATCTGTCCACCCAGCGGGAAACGCCGTACCACTCGACCTTCGACAGTGCCCCCACTCATCTGCTGATCCTCCACCTCAGTGGCCCGGTGACCGTCCGACGCCGGTCCGGCCGGTCGATGCGAGCCCAGCGGATTCCGGCAGGGGGGCTCTTTGTCCACCCGGCAGGTCGCGCGCTGGATGTCGAACTCCAGGGGGGCCTCGACACCGTCCACCTCTATCTCAGCGACTCGGCCCTCCAGGAAGCGCACGGCGGCCGTGGGGCGGTGGAACTCGCCGAGGAACTGGGCAGCTCGGATCCCCTGATCGAGCAGGTCATGCTGGCTCTGGACGGCGTCGTGCGGCAGTGGGAGCCCTCCGCGCGCACCTACGTCGATCACCTCGTCGGCATGCTCGCCGCGCAGCTCGCCCACGCGCACACAGCCGGTCGGCCCGCGGCCCCGCCCGGCGCGATGTCGGGACTGACCTCCCAGCAGCTCGTGTCCGCACGGGAATTGATGGAGCAACACATCTCCGACCCGCTGCGCGTCTCCGATCTGGCCGCCGCCACCGGGCTGAGCGCGAGCCAGTTCAGTCGGCAGTTCAGAACCAGCACCGGAAAATCTCCGCACCAGTTCCTGTTGCAACTACGGCTGGACCACGCACGCCGGATGCTGCGCACCACGGTCCTGCCCATCCCCGACGTGGCCGTCCACTGCGGCTTCTCCCATCAGGAACACCTGACGCGCGTGATGCGCGCCAAACTCGGCACGACCCCCGCCGCGGTCCGACGCGCGGGCTGACACCGCGTTCCGCGGCCCGCCCCGCCCGCCCCTCTCCTCCGGCGCACCACAGGCACCGCATCCGCCCCGCGCCCCCGCCAGAGCCACGCACCGCGCCGATCCTGCAGAAACACGCTCGAAACGTGCAGGAGTCCGAGCGCCCGCCGTCCCCACACTCAGAGTCAGAAATTCAGGGACCCACGGCAACGCGAAGGCGGACCCCCATGAGGAATTTCGTATATACCTCCCATCCCTCGCGGATCGTCTTCGGCACCGGAACGGTCGGCCAGGTCCGCGAGGAGGTCGAGCGACTCGGCTGTTCCCGAGTCCTCCTCCTGTCCACTCCGTCGGTGGCCAAGGCCGCCGCCCGGGTCCGCGATGTCCTCGGTGACGTCATCGTGGCGGAGTTCGACGGTGCCACCATGCACACTCCGGTCGACGTGACCGAACGGGCCCTCGACCTCCTTCGGGAACACTCCGCCGACTGCCTGGTGGCCGTCGGCGGCGGTTCCACCACGGGGCTGGCCAAGGCGCTCGCGCTCCGCACCGATCTGCCGCAGCTGATCCTTCCCACCACCTACGCGGGTTCCGAGGTCACCCCCGTCCTCGGCGAGACACAGGACGGACGCAAGACCACGGTGGCCTCCCCCGCGATCCTGCCCGAGACCGTCGTGTACGACGTCGAGTTCACCCTCGGCCTGCCGGTGGGCCTGTCGGTCACCAGCGCGGTCAACGCCATGGCACACGCCGTGGAAGCCCTGTACGCGCCACAGGCGAACCCCGTCATCGACGCCATGGCGCTCGATGCGATCGCGCTGAGCGCCCGCGCCCTGCCGGCTCTCGTGGCCGAGCCGTCCGACACCGCGGCACGCGCCGACCTCCTGCGTGCCGCGTGGCTGGCCGGTACCTGCCTCGGCTCCGTCGGTATGGGCCTGCATCACAAGCTGTGCCACACGCTGGGGGGTGCGTTCGACTTGGCGCACGCCGCGACGCACACCGTGATCCTGCCGCACGCGATGGCCTACAACGCCCCGGCCGCTCGGGACGCCATGAGCCGCATCGCCGACGCACTCGGCGTACCGGACGCTCCGAGCGGGATGTTCGACCTGATCACCTCGCTCGGGGGCCCCACCGCGCTGCGCGAGCTGGGCATGGCGGAGGCGGATCTGCCGCAGGCCGCGCGGCTGGCGGTCGCCACGCCGTACCCCAACCCCCGTGAGCTGACGCCCACGGGAATCGAGAGCCTGTTGCGCGATGCCTGGCAGGGCCGCCGTCCCGCGGTTCCCGCGGAGCCGACTCCGGCTCCGCGAACCCCTGGGCTGTCGGCCCCCGCGGCGCACGCAGTGGCTTCGGATGTGGAGCGCCTGACCGCCCAGGTGGTGGAGAGCTTCGCGGACGCACCCGATCCGCGGAGCAGGCAGCTGCTCAGCGACCTGGTACGGCACCTGCACCACTTCGTGACGAGCAATGACGTCACCGAATCCGAGTGGGAGCAGGCCATCGACTTCCTGACCCGTACCGGACAGATCTCCACCAGCACCCGCCAGGAGTTCGTGCTGCTGTCCGACACACTCGGTGTCTCCAGCATCGTCGACCTGCTCACCCACTCACGCACCCCGCAGACCACACCGTCAGCGGTCCTCGGCCCCTTCTACACGGACGGACCGCCGGAAACCGCACAGGGCGGCGACATCTCACAGGGGGTGGCCGGCACCCCTCTGTGGGCCGACATCCTCATCACCGACACGGACGGACGGCCCGTGCCGGATGCCGTCACGGACGTCTGGCAGGCCAACAAGGACGGCTTCTACGACGTCCAGTTGCCCGAGTTGGACGGACCGGTGCTGCGGGGCCGCCTGCGCACCGACGAGCAGGGCCGCCTGCGCTTCTGGACGACCCTGCCGGCCGAGTATCCGATCCCGGACGACGGACCGGTGGGACAGCTGCTCCAAGCCGTCGAACGTCATCCCTACCGTGCGCCCCACCTGCACTTCATGATCTCCGCCGCCGGCCACCAGCGCCTGATCACCCAGCTGTTCGTGAAGGGCGGCCACTACATCGACTCCGACACCGTGTTCGGCGTCAAGGAGGGCCTGATCGTGGACTTCACCCCCCGGATCGGGCCGACCCCGGACGGCCGTGCCGTCGACGGGGAGTGGCGCAACCTGCAGTTCACCTTCCGCATCGCCCGCCTGGCCGACGGCCCCGCACACTGACCTGGAGCAGTCTCATGGACTCGACCCACACCTACGACACCGACGTCCTCGTGGTCGGCAGTGGACCCGCCGGTGGATCCGCGGCCCTGCTCCTGGCCACGTACGGCATTCGCACCCTGCTCGTCACCAAGTACGGCTGGCTGGCCGACACCCCCCGTGCGCACATCACCAACCAGCGCACCATGGAGGTACTGCGCGACCTCGGCGTGGACGGCGAAGCCGCCGCGGCCGGGAGCCCCGCCGAACTCATGGGCGACACCGTTCTGTGCACCGCCCTGGCGGGCGAGGAGATCGGCCGGATCCGCAGCTGGGGCACCGGCCCGCACGCGGCGACCGAGTACGGTGCCGCCAGCCCCGCGCAGATGATCGACCTTCCGCAGACCTTTCTGGAACCGATCCTGGTGAAGAACGCCGCGGCGCGGGGAGCCAAGATCCGTTTCGACACCGAGTTCCTCAGCCTGGAACAGGACGCCGACGGCGTCACCGCCCGGCTCCGGGACCGGGTGCGCGGAGACGAGTTCACCGTGCGAGCCCGCTACCTGATCGGTGCGGACGGCGGCCGCAGCGCCGTGGCGGAGCAGATCGGACTGCCGATCGCCGGGCAGAGCGGCAAGGCCGGCAGCATGAACATCGTCTTCAAGGCCGACCTGTCCCGGCACGTGGCCCACCGCCCGAGCGTTCTGTACTGGGTGATGCGTCCCGGCGCCCACATGGGCGGCATCGGCATGGGGCTGGTGCGCATGGTGCGGCCGTGGAACGAATGGCTGCTGGTGTGGGGATACGACATCGACCAGCCCCCGCCCCACATGGACGAGGCGACCGCCCGTGACATCGTCCACGACCTCATCGGCGACCGCGACATTCCCGTCGAGATCACGTCGAGCTCGCTGTGGACGGTCAACCACAGCTATGCCACGACGTATTCGGCCGGGCGTGTCTTCTGCGCCGGGGACGCGGTGCACCGGCACCCGCCGTCCAACGGCCTCGGTTCCAACACCTCGATCCAGGACTCGTACAACCTCGCCTGGAAGCTCGCCATGGTCATCCGCGGTCAGGCCGGCCCGGGGCTCCTCGACACGTACACCGCTGAGCGGGCACCGGTCGGCCGGCAGATCGTCGATCGCGCCAACCTCAGCCGCGACCAGTTCGGCCCCATCTTCCAGGCACTGGGACTCGACGAGTACAGCGTGGAGGAGGACATCGTCGACGGTCTCGCCGCGTGCCGCAGCGGGACGGCCGAGGGCACCAAGCGACGGCAGGCGCTGGAAGAGGCCATTCAGCTGAAGAACTACGAGTTCAACGCCCATGGCGTCGAGATGAACCAGCGCTACGACTCCTCCGCGGTCGTACAGGACACCGGCGCCGCCGAGGAATGGACCCGGGATCCGGAGCTCTTCCACCGGCCGACGACCCGCCCCGGCGCGAAACTCCCGCACGCCTGGCTCGTCGACGACAACGGCCACCGCCTGTCCACGCTGGACGTCGTCGGCAAGGGAACCCTCACGCTGATCACCGGCCTGTCCGGTGGCGTGTGGGAGTCGGCCGCGGCCGACTGCGCCGAGGCTCTGGGGATTCCTCTGAAGTACGTCCGCATCGGCGCCGAGGACAGCCGCGACGCCTACGGCGAGTGGCGCCGGACATCGGAGGTGGCCGAGGACGGGTGCCTGCTCGTCCGCCCGGACGGACACATCGCCTGGCGGGCCTCTTCGGCGCCGGACGCCGACTCCGCGGCATACGGCGAGCTGCTCGCAGCCCTGAGGACCGTACTGCACCGTTGACGACCGCGACGCGACACCCGCGTACAGCCACACACCCACACCCCCACAGGGAAACCCGAACAGAGGCAGACACCACTCGGGGCGAGTCTGCCGGACCGGAACGGAGCGCAGTGCACATGGACAAGGTGGTTGCCACGGCCGAGGAGGCACTGGCAGGCGTCATGGACGGAGCGTCCCTGGCCGTGGGCGGCTTCGGCCTCAGCGGTGTCCCCGACGTGCTGATCCACGCGCTGTACGCGACCGGTGTGACCGGGCTGAGCGTGGTCTCCAACAACTGCGGCGTGGACGGCGGCGGCCTGGGCATCCTGCTCGCCGCCGGTCGCATAGCCCGCGTCACCGGCTCGTACGTCGGCGACAACAAGGAGTTCGCCCGCCAGTACCTCTCCGGTGAACTGCTGGTCGAACTGACTCCGCAGGGCACGCTCGCCGAGCGCCTGCGCGCCGGCGGATGCGGCATCCCCGCCTTCTTCACGCCCGCCGGTGTCGGTACCCAGGTCGCCGAGGGCGGCCTGCCCTGGCGCTACGCCCCCGACGGCACCGTGGCCGTCACCTCACCGCCCAAGGAGGTCCGCGAGTTCGACGGCCGGCGTTACGTGCTCGAGCACGGCATCACCACCGACTTCGCACTGGTGCGGGCGGCCAGGGGCGACCGCCACGGCAATCTCGTCTTCCGCCGCTCGGCCCGTAACTTCAACCCGCTCGCCGCGATGGCCGGCCGCGTCACGATCGCGGAGGTCGAGCAGTTGGCCGAGCCCGGCGAGCTCGACCCGGACGAGATCCATCTCCCCGGCGTGTTCGTCCAGCGTGTGGTGGAACTGACGCCGGAGCAGGCCGCGGACAAACACATCGAACGGCGCACTGTCTCCGCGCCGTCGGCACGAGGGACGGTGCGGCACTGATGCCATGGACCAGGAACGAGATGGCCGCACGCGCGGCGGCGGAGATCCAGGACGGCGACTACGTCAACCTCGGGATCGGACTGCCCACGCTGGTGCCCGAACACGTGGCCGAAGGGGTGCACGTGGTGCTCCAGTCGGAGAACGGCGTCCTCGGCGTCGGGCCGTACCCGGCCGAGGAGGACGTGGACCCCGACCTGATCAACGCGGGCAAGGAGACGGTCACCGTACTGCCGGGTGCGAGTTTCTTCGACTCCGCGTTGTCCTTCGGAATGATCCGGGGCGGTCACATCGACACCGCCATTCTGGGAGCCATGCAGGTCTCCGCCACCGGAGATCTCGCCAACTGGATGATCCCGGGCAAGATGGTGAAGGGCATGGGCGGTGCGATGGACCTCATCCACGGCGCCCGCCGAGTCGTCGTCGTGATGGAACACTGCGCCAAGGACGGCAGTCCGAAGCTCGTCGCCGCGTGCACCCTGCCTCTCACCGGCGTGGCCTGCGTCGACCGCGTCATCACCGACCTCGGCGTGCTGGACGTCACCGAGGACGGACTCGTCCTCGTCGAGACCGCTCCCGGCGTCAGCACGGACGAGATCGTCAGCCGTACCGCCGCGCCCGTGCGCGTGCCGGACCCCGTCGGCTGACCCCGATTCAGCAGCCCCCTCCCCAACTCCCCCCACCACAAGGAGTCTCGATGAACGAGCGCCTGCGGGACGTCTACGTCGTCGACGCCGTCCGCACCCCGATCGGCCGATACGGCGGTGCCCTGTCCGCCGTGCGCCCCGACGACCTCGCCGCCGGAGTCGTACGTGAACTGCTCCGCCGCACTCCCGCCTTGGACCCGTCCCTCATCGGTGACGTGTTCTTCGGAAACGCCAACGGCGCCGGGGAGGACAACCGGGACGTCGCCCGTATGGCCGTGCTGCTGGCCGGTCTTCCCGTGACGGTCCCCGGAACCACCGTCAACCGGTTGTGCGGCTCGGGGATGGAGGCGGTCATCCAGGCCGCCCGCGCGGTGGCACTCGGCGACGCCTCCGTCGCCGTGGCCGGCGGAGTGGAGTCCATGAGCCGCGCCCCATGGGTCCTGCCCAAACCGGAGCGCGCCTTCCCGGTCGGCAACCAGGAGCTGTACTCCACCACCCTCGGCTGGCGGATGGTCAACCCGCGGATGCCCGACGCGTGGACCATCCCGCTCGGCGAGAGCGCCGAGCTGATCGCCGACAAGTACGGCATCACCCGCGAGGCCCAGGACGCCTTCGCGCTCGCCAGTCACGAGAAGGCCGCCCGGGCGTGGAAGGACGGTGCGTACGACGCCGAGGTGGTCCCCGTCGAGGGTGTGGACCTGCCCCGCGACGAGGGGATCCGGGACAACACCTCACTCGAAGCGCTGGCCCGCCTCAAGCCGGTCTTCCGTGCGGGCGGCACGGTCACGGCCGGCAACGCCTCGCCTCTCAACGACGGCGCGGCTGCCCTGCTGCTGGTCGACGAGGCCGGGCTGGCCGAGACGGGCCGTGAGCCGCTGGCCAGGATCCGCGCCAGTGCCGTGACGGGCATCGAGCCGCAGTACTTCGGTCTCGGCCCGGTCGACGCCATCCGCAAGGCCCTGACGAAGGCGGGCCGCACCTTCGACGCCCTGCACACCGTCGAGCTCAACGAGGCATACGCCGCCCAGGCGCTGGGCTGTCTCGCCGCCCTGCCGGAACTCGACTCCGACATCCTCAACCCGAAGGGCGGCGCCGTCGCCGTCGGGCATCCCCTCGGCGCCTCCGGCGCTCGTATCACCGGAGCGGTCGCCCATCAGCTCGCGGAAGCCGGCTCGGGCACGGGCCTGGCCGCGCTCTGCATCGGCGTCGGGCAGGGCCTGGCCCTGGTCCTGGAGCGCTGAGGCGGCGACCGCCACCGGGTCAGGGTGTCGTCGCCACGCGTTCGAGTGCGGCGGTGAGTGCGGCGAGGTCGTGGCCGGCGAGGTTGTCGAGGACGTGCCGCCGGATGCTGGCCAGGTGGGCGGGCCAGGCCTCTTGGAGACGGGCGAGGCCGTCGTCGGTGAGGACGGCGTTCCAACCGCGCAGATCTTCCTGGCACTTGGCCCGCTGGACGAAGCCCTGCTTTTCGAGGCGGTTGACGACACGGGTCATGCCGCTGAGCGAGAGGTTGCAGGCGGTGGCGAGCTCATTCATCCGCATCCGGCGGTGGGGCGCCTCGGACAGGAACATGAGCGGGGTGTACTCGGAAAGGGGCAGCCCTCCGTCGCCGACCATGTCCGTGTCCACCAGTCGCGGCAGCGCCATCATGACGTGGGCGAGGGCGCGCACGAGCGATTCCTCGGTCTGGTCCAAGGGGCGCAGGGGCTGTTCGTCGTAGGGCATGCCTCACACCCTATCTCCTTGACACGGCAAGCACTCATACATTTACTTGACTCGACAAGCACACATACAAGCGAAGGTGCAGAACATGACAAGGATCGGCATCATCCTCGGCAGCACGCGCCCCGGACGCAACGGCGAGGCCGTCGCCCACTGGGTGCACGAGCTGGCCACGCAGCGCACCGACGCACAGTACGAGCTCGTCGACCTGGTGGACTACAAGCTGCCGCTGCTGGATGAGGCCTACCCGCCGGCGATGGGCCAGTACAGCCAGCCGCACACGCAGCAGTGGGCCGCGAAGATCGCCTCGTTCGACGGCTTCGTCATCGTGACCCCCGAGTACAACCACTCGGTGCCCGGCGCGCTGAAGAACGCCATCGACTTCCTGGCGGCCGAGTGGGCCAACAAGGCCGTCGGCTTCGTCAGTTACGGCTCCACCGGCGGCGTCCGCGCCGTCGAGCACCTGCGCCTGATCGCCGGTGAACTGCAGATGGCGGACGTCCGCTCCCAGGTGGCGCTCTCCCTGTTCACCGACTTCGAGAACTTCAGCGTCTTCAAGCCCGCCGACAGCCACCGTGACGCCGTCACCGCCACCCTCGACCAGGTCGTGGCGTGGAGCAACGCCCTCGCTCCGCTGCGCGTCGGCTGACGCGAGGAATCACGGGGCGCCGCCCACCCATGCCCCGCACCGGCGTTTGACATTTGACACCGGCGCGGGGTGCGGGGCGCGGCCTGAGTCACCTGTCGACCGTTTCGGGAAAAGAGAGATCCGCCGATGTCAGAACGTGCCGCCTCCCCCGCGGGTGGGCACCCGATCACGCTTGGGCTGGACACGTTCGGCGACGTGACCGACGACGCCCAGGGCCGACCGCTCTCGCACGGCGAGACGATCCGCAACCTGGTGGCGGAGGGTGTCCTCGCCGATGAGGTCGGACTCGACCACTTCGCCATCGGTGAGCACCACGTCGACTGGATGCCGCTCTCGGCGGCGGATGTGGTGCTCGGGGCGATCGCGTCGCGTACTTCGCGCATACGTCTGGGATCCGGTGTCACCGTCATCAGCTCGGACGATCCCGTTCGGGTCTACCAGCGGTACGCGACCCTCGACGCCGTGTCCGACGGCCGTGCCGAGGTGATTCTCGGCCGGGGCTCGAGCACGGAGTCCTTCCCGCTGTTCGGCTACGACCTCGGCGACTACGACACCCTCTTCGAGGAGAAGGTCGGCCTCTTCGCCGAACTGCGCAAGGAGAAGCCCGTCTCCTGGTCCGGCAGCACCCGGCCGGCGCTGACGAACCAGCCCGTCTACCCGCACAGCGAGTCCGGAGCGATCCCCACCTGGATCGGCGTCGGCGGCAATCCTCAGTCCGTCGTCCGTGCCGCACGCTACGGATTCCCACTGATGCTCGCGATCATCAGCGGTCCGACGGCGCGGTTCGCCCCCTTCTCGCAGCTCTTCCGCCAGGCGCTGGAGAAGTTCGACCGACCCGATGTGCCGGTCGGCGTGCACAGTCCGGGGCACGTGGCCGCGACCGACAAGCAGGCGGTGGAGGAGTTCTGGCCGTACTACGAGAAGACCATGCGCATGGTGGCCCGGCAGCGAGGATTCCGCGTCCCGACATTCGAGCACTTCATGAGCGATGTCGGTCCCGGCGGCGGGCTGTTCGTCGGATCACCGGAGACCGTGGCGCAGAAGATCGCCACCACCCTCCGGGAGCTCGACGCGAGCCGCTTCGACCTCAAGTACGGGATGAACGGTCTGCCGCACGAGACGCTCATGACCACCATCGAGCTCTTCGGCACCGAGGTGGCCCCGCGAGTGCGGAAGCTAATGGCCTCGTGAGGTGTTCCACCCTCGAGCCGACCGGCGTCGCCGTCCAAGCCGCCTGCACCCCGTGATGGCTGACACGGCTGCAGGAGGGTCGCGACTGTGGGAGCACGCGACCCATCGGACACGGCCGTAGCCGTGTCCGTCGGGGCGGTATCCGTGGCCCGCGCACCGAGTGCGCGACGGAGGGCCGACGGATACCGCCCCTTCCCGTTGCCGACGCCGCAACCTTCGCTCCCTGCCGTGCGTCCAGCTGACGCGAGCCGAATGATTCCGCGGGCGAGCCGGTAGTCGGGGGCAATGTGACATCTGACGGCGGAGAGCACAGGCACGGTTTCACGGAGAGCGTGCGGCGGTTCTTCTGGCTGCCGCGGCAGGCCTCTCGTGATGCCGCCCCGGTCCGGCCCCTGGCGCGGGTCTGGTTCTTCGTGGTCGCGGCGGGGGCCGGTGCCGCCGCACTCGGCTGGGGGGACATGGTGGTGGTCGTGATGTTCGTCGGCACCGTGCAAGCCCTCCTCGACGACGTCGTCAAGGGGGTACGGCATCGCTGGCCGGCCTTCGTCGCCGCTCTGTCGGCGGGATGGTCCGCGGACAGGCTCTTCAGAGCCGTGGTATCCGCTCCCACCGATCCCGACTGGGCCGACTGGCCCGGTCTCGCGTGCGGAAGTCTGGCCGCCTTCGCGACCTTCGTGGCCATCACGCGTCTACCGGCCGACCCCCGGCGCGCGTGACGTTCAGCCGGGCGGGGGCACGGTTTCAGCTCACGAACTCCTCGGCCTTGTTCCAGTCGACGCCGAGTTCGGCCGTGAACCTCCGGGCCACCGGCAGGTCGGCGAGCGGGGCGATGAGGATGAGCCGCCCGTCCAGGGTGACCGAGCCGCCGCCGAGCCGGTCGCGGGCCTCCGCGTCCGCGAGCAGCGCGTCATGCAGACGGGTCCGGCTGACGCCGGGGGCCTGGAGGTTCACGGCCGACCTGGTCGACGTCGAACTCGCGTGAACGCTCGTAGGTGGCCTTCTTCAGGTCGCCGGACCAGAAGACGCCGTCCAGGAGGGCCGAGAAACCGGGCCTGGCACCGTTGGCGTGGACGAACTCGCGCACCTCGTGGTCGAAGCGCGTCAGGCGGGTGACGTTCTTCATGCGGTGATCAACGAGCCTTGGCCGACTTCGTCGCGTCACCGCCCGCGCCGCACCGCGGATCCGACCGTGGGCCCCGACCACGGCATCCGGCCACCTACACCGGGTACTCCGGTGCCTGGGTGCTCGGGCACCTCACCGCGAGGGCCGCGATGTCGTCGTTGAGCCTGCCGCCGCTGTAGTGCAGCAGGTCCTGGTGAAGCCGGTCGAGCAGCTCACGGGGCGGCTTCGGGCCCTGCCGCCGCATCCAGTCCGGGAGCGGGAAGAACTCGCCGGTGCGGCCCCGGGTCTCCGTTACGCCGTCGGTGTAGAGCAGTAGCTGGTCGCCCGGGGTGAAGGCGACGGTGTCGACGCAGTACTGGTCTCCGATGAGCGCCGCGAGGTGCAGGGGCGGCGAGGGAGTGGTGGGATCCAGGACGCGGATCTTCCCACGATGCGAGAGCAACGGCGGAGGGTGCCCACAGTTGAGAAGTCTGACGTGGCCGCCGCCGTGCGGGATCTCGGCGATGAGAGCGGTGGCGAAGCGCTCCGGCAGGTCCTGTGCCGGAAACGCGGCGCTGTGGCGGATGATGCTGATCTCCAGACGATGGATGACGCCTCTCAGGTCGGGCTCGTCGTACGCGGCCTCCCTGAAGCAGCTGATCACTGCCGAGGCCGCCCCCACCGCGGACAGGCCCTTGCCGCGTACGTCGCCGATGAGCAGCCGGACCCCGTACGGCGTGGCGGCGGCTTCATAGAAGTCGCCGCCGATCCTGGCCTGCTGTTGGGCCGCCAGATACAGCGACTCGATCTCGACGCCGTCCATGCGGTGCGGCAGAGGGCGCAGCAGTACCTTCTGGGCCGCGTCGGCGACGAGGCGGATGTGGAAGAGCACCTCCTCCCGCTGAAGTCGGACATGGCTCGCGTAGGCGGCCGCCAGGGTGACCGCGACGATCGCCGCCGCGGTGTACTGCGTGCCCAGGTCGGCGTAGACGAAGCTGAGGCTGATCATGACCAGCAGGCAGAACGTGCCCAGCAGGATCGTAGGGAGTACGGGCCACATCGCGGCGGCGAGGGCAGGGGCGGCGGGCAGGAGTCGGCTGACGGCGATCTCCCTCGGTGTGGAGAACGCCAGGCAGGTGATGAGGAGGGTGAGGACCACCGGTGACAGCGGGGCAGCTTCCCACCAGCCACCGCCGAGGGAACGACGGCGCCGCAGCCATCCGGACATGATCACAAAACGCATCATATCGGCCGAAGTGGATATCGAGCGGGGCACCGGGCGGTCAGGCCCGGCTCAGGGCCGTAGACGCACGGCGGGACGGCGGAACGGTGGCCCCGATCGTTCGCCGCGCATGAGTGTCGATCCCGATGACCGGCCTTGCTCCCCTTAATCGAACGGACTAGTCTGTTCGATTAAGGGAGGTGCCCGCACATGGCGACGCGCACGAGAAGGACGAACACGGTCGAGAAGATCTTGGACACGGCGGCCGACCTGTTCTATGCGAACGGCCTGCGGGGCGTCGGCGTGGACCAGGTGATCGCCGCCTCAGGGGTGGCGAAATCCACCCTCTACGTCCACTTCCGCACCAAGGACGAGCTGGTCGCGGCCTACCTGCGCAGAACCGACATATCCTGGCGCACCCAACTGGAGGCGGCCGCCGAGCGGGCGGGCGACGACGCGGCGGACCGGATCACCGGGCTCTTCGACGCACTGACGGACGCCTTCGACCGGCACGGCTTCTTCGGCTGCCCCTTCGTCAGTGCCGCAGTCGAGACCGCGCGCGACTCCGACGCCCGGGCCATCACCGTGCAGCACGTCGAACGCCGGCACACCTGGCTGACACAGCTCAGCACCGAGGCGGGTGCCGCCGACCCCGACTCCCTCGCCCGCCACCTCGGCCTCCTGATAGACGGCGCCCTCGCGTCCGGGCGGCTGCTCCAGGACCGCGCGGTGGTGGATCAGGCCAGATCCGCGGCCCGGCGCCTCCTCGACGACCACACCCGCCGCGACACGGCCGACGACCTCCCGTGACAGGCCACCGGGCACACCCCTGACCGCGACACGCCCCACGCCTCCGGCTCCGTACTCACGCACAACTTCCAGGAAGGAAGGCAGGGCCATGCGCGCAGCGATCCTCGAACAGTTCGGGGCACCCCTGGTACTCAAAGAGCTCCCCCGGCCCACCCCCGAACCGGGCGAGGTCCTGGTGAGGATCGCGGCCAGCGGAGTGAACCCGCTCGACCTCAAGATCCGGGCGGGGAAGGCCGCACACGCCCGGACCGTCCTGCCCGCCGTACTCGGCCTCGACCTCGCCGGTGTGGTCGAACAAGTCGGTACCGACGTCACCGGATTCGAAGTCGGCGACGAGGTCTACGGACTCACCGGCGGGGTCGGCGACCTCCAAGGCTCCCTCGCCCAGTACGCGGCGGTCGACGCCCGGTTGCTGGCCGTCAAACCCGCCGCCCTGACCCTGCGCGAAGCCGCCGCACTGCCTCTGGTCTTCATCACCGCGTGGGAGGGCCTGATCGACCGCGCCCGAGTCCGTCCCGGACACAAGGTCCTCATCCACGGCGGAGCCGGCGGCATCGGACACGTGGCCATCCAGATCGCGCGTGCCCACGGCGCCGACGTCTACGCCACCACCTCCCCCGCCCACGCCGAGACGGTCGCGCGCCTCGGCGCCACGCCCATCGACCGCACCGCGATGTCCGTGGCGGAGTACGTCGGCAAACACACCGGCGGCGAGGGCTTCGACATCGTCTTCGACACCGTCGGCGGTCCCGTGCTCGACGCCTCCTTCACGGCCGTGCGCACGTACACCGGCCACGTCGTCAGCGCACTCGGCTGGGGCACCCACGCCCTCGCTCCGCTCTCCTTCCGGGGCGCCACCTACTCCGGTGTGTTCACCCTCATGCCCATGCTCACCGGCAGTCACCGCGCGCACCACGGCGAGATCATGCGCGAGGCCACCGCCCTCGCCGACGCGGGCTCCCTGAAGCCACGGCTCGACCCACGCACCTTCACCCTCGACTCCGTCGCCGACGCACACGCGGCGGTCGAACAGGGCACCGCGGCGGGCAAGGTCGTGGTGGACATTGCCCAGGCTCCCGGCGGACCGTGAGTCGCGCTCCGTATTCCGCCTGTCGTGCTCCCGTACCTTCCCCGTCGAACGCTCGACCATGAGGAAAGGCATGAGGAAAGGCATGAGGAAAGGAATGGAGTAAGGATGGGACAGTGCGGCCGTATCGCTACACGAGAAGACGACCGGCGGCCCGACGCGATCCTCCGACGCGAGAACTTCCTTTCCGGCCGCGTGCGGCAGCGTTGTGGCCCTCCATACCTGGCGTCTTGAAGGTCTTGAAGGTCTTCAACGCGCCATGGCGACCGGACCATCAACTCTGCGAGCTCCTCGATAGTCAGCCGGTACCGTTCCGGAGCGCGTTGCAGAGAAGAGCACCCCGTGAATTACATAACGCAGCGACTGCGCTCTCCCACCGCTCCGACAGTCGACACCCCCGCGCGGGCAGCGGTCTCCGCAGGTGACTGCGGTCTGCTTCTCATCAGGCTTACGTTCGGCCTGCTCATGGCAGCACACGGTGCCCAGAAGCTCTTCGGGATATTCGGTGGCGACGGCCTCACCGCTACGGGCAGGGGATTCGCCGCGCTGGGGTACCGTCCCGGAAAGGTCTACGCCGCCATAGGCGGCGGCTCCGAATTCCTGGGCGGCATCGGCTTGGCTCTGGGGCTGTTCACACCGCTGGCGGCGGCTGCCGTGATCGGCGTGATGATCAATGCCATGGCGACCGTGAGCGGGGCGCATGGATTGTGGGACACCCAAGGCGGTGTGGAGTACAGCGTGTGTATCACCGTCACCGCACTCGCCGTGGCGGCCATCGGCCCCGGAAAGCTGGCCGTCGACCGTATTTTCCCGTGGGGCAGAGGAGGCTGGGCCGAAGCGGCCTTCGCTCTGTTCCTGGGCGGAATAGGCGCCGCGATCGTCCTCATCCTCTAACCATTGGCCAGTAGCCATTCGCCAGCCGCCAGCCATTCTCCAGCCGCACCACGGAGTCGTTCCGCGGATCATGCGGGAGGGCCAACCTCAGATCTCCCTGGGTCGGGAGCGGTGAGGTGGGCTTCGGCGTATCGGCGGAAGGCGGTCACGAGACGGCCGCGGTCGCCGGCGCGGGTGGCCAGCACGACGTGGCTGGGTTCGACACCCTCCAGCGGGATCGTGGTGAGGTCGGGGCGCAGGCCGTTGATGCGGGCGCCGGCCGGAACGATGGCCACGGCCTGCCCACCCGCGATGAGTTCGATCTTGTCCTCGACGGTCCCCTCGATGAGCGGACCGTCGGGTGCCGGGCGTCCGTCGGGCCGGGGGTCGACTCGCCAGAAGGCGTTCCACATCGGGTCGAGCGTCCGGGACAGGGGTTCGTCGGCGATGTCGTCGAGGGTGACCGATTTCTTGCCGACCAGGCGATGGTCGAGGGGCACCAGGAGCGCCCGGGGTTCGTCGTAGAGGACCGTGACGTGCAGTTCGTCGGTGGGAAACGGCAGCCGGGCCACCGCCACGTCCACCCGGTGATCGAGCAGCGCGGCCCGTGGTTCGTTCCAGGGCAGGTGGACGGAGCGCACCTCGGCGTCGGGGTGCCGCCGGCGCAACTCGCGCACCGCCGGAGTGACGATGATGTTCGCGATGTAGCCGATGGTGATCCGGGCGGGCTGGGCGGCGGCCCGGACACGTGCCGTGGCCTGGTGGGCGGAGCGCAGCAGTGCTGTGGCGAGCGGGAGGAAGACCTCTCCGGCCTCGGTGAGCCGACTGCCCTGCGGGGTGCGGTCCAGCAGTCGGGCGCCCACCAGCAGTTCGAGACGACTGATCTGCCGGCTCAGCGACGACGCGGTGAGGTGCAGGGCGGTGGCCGCGCGACCGAAGTGCCGGTGCTCGGCGACGACGGTGAAGCACCGCACCAACTTCAGGTCGAGGTCCTGGGCAGGTGGTGGCGAGTCGGACACCTCTGCAGCGTAGCCCCTCGCTCATCGGCGTATGCCCCAATGGCCGCCGCGAACTGCGGTGTTGCGCACAGCGGGATGCGTATGGCGAAACATTCATTGGACCTGGAGTGCACTGGGGTCACACAGTGGAATCACCGGTCGGACACCATCGAGCGCCGTGTCCGCCGGCAATCCGAGGAGGATGTTCATGGGGTCCACGGGGACCACTACCGTGATCGACGCGGCCCGCCGGGCCCTGGGGCCGGTCGGCGTGACCCTGCCGGTCTCCTTCACCACCCCCCTGTCCATCGATCTCCAGCGCGAGGCCGTTCACCGCCTGGAACGCGCCGGCTACCACGCCGTGTGGACCAACGAGGTCATCGGTGGCAAGGATGCCCTCGTCCAGCTGGCCGTGCTGCTGTCGGCAACGGAGCAGCTGGCGTTCGGCACCAGCGTCGCCAATATCTGGGCCCGGCAACCGCAGACCATGCACGGTGCGGCGGCCGTACTCGCCCAGGCCTATCCCGGCCGGTTCGTGCTCGGCCTCGGGGTCGGCCACCCGCAGCAGGCGGCCGACGTCGGCCAGGAGTTCGGCAGCCCGCTGGCCACCATGCGCGACTACGTGGAACGGATGGCCGCCCCGACCCAGACGCCCGCGCCCGACGTCGCCGTTCCCCGGATCATCGCCGCGAACGGTCCGAAGATGCTGGCGCTGGCCGGCGAGATCGCCGACGGAGCGCTGCCCGCCGTGCAGCCTCCCGAGTTCACCGCGCAGGCCCGGCAGGTGCTCGGCCCGGACAAGCTGCTGGTCGTGGGACTGTCCGTGGTCCCCGACAGCGACCGCGACCGGGCGCGGGCGATCGCACGGGAGCGGGTGTCGGCAGGCCTCGGCCAGCCGTCGTACGCCGCAGGGCTGGCCCGGCTGCGCTATTCGGACCAGGAGATCGCCGAGGTGAGTGACCGGCTGGTGGACGCGGTCATCGGCCACGGTGATCCGGCCGCGATCGCGGCCAAGGTGCGCGAGCACCTGGCCGCCGGCGCGGATCACGTGACGCTGCTGTCGCAGGTCGGCACCGACTTCTCGGTCGGCGTGGACCAGCTGGAGTGGCTCGCCCCGGCGCTGGTCGGCATTGACCGATCGGTGTGAACCGGCGTTGTCCGGCGGCCCGGTCCCGGTGCGCCTCGGACGTGCACCGGGGCGGCGCCGGCCGATACCGCCGTCAGCCCTTGAGCTTGAGGAGAATGCGGGCCAGTTCTTCGAGCTCGGCCGGGTCCAGCCTGTCCGCCAGGACCGGAGACAGGGTTTCACGGCGGGCGGCGTCCGCGCGCTCGAAGAGGTCACGGCCCTGCGGCGTGATGGTCACCTCGACGGATCTGGCGTCGCTGGCCGAAGGGGCGCGGGTGACCAGTTCGCGGGCCTGGAGGGCGTCGATCACCCGTGAGACCTGGCTTCGGCTGATCAACGCACAGGAGCCGAGATCGGTGGCCGACAGCGGCCCGTCCTGGTGGTAGAGCCAGAGCAGTACCTCGAACCAGGAGGCCGGCAGGCGGAACTCCTCCTCCAGTCGGGCGCTCGCGCGTGAGGTGAGGGCACTGCTCACCCCTACGAGGCGGTAGTACGCCTGGTCCTCGACAGGCAGTTCTGCCTGCTTGAGCCTGATGTCCGTCACCAGGCGAGTCTACCAATTTGCGTGCACGCACACACAACCCTAATATGTGTGTGTACACGCAACCATGGAGGTTCGTCATGAAGATCGCCCTCGTCACCGGCACGTCGACCGGCATCGGTCTGGAAACCGCCGTACTCGCCGCAAAGGCGGGCTACGAGGTCATCGCGACCATGCGGAACACCGACACGGCCGCGGCACTGCTCGAGCGGCTGCCCGACGCCGACGTCCGACAGCTCGACGTGACGGATCCGGACTCGGTCAGGGCCTGCGTCGACGGCGTGATCGCCGACCACGGACGGTTGGACGCGCTGATCAACAACGCCGGGGCCGGACACCTCGGCACCATCGAGCTGGAGAGCGTCGACGACGTCCGCGACGTCATGGAGGTCAACTTCTTCGGAGTCGTCCAGGTGACCAAGGCCGCGCTGCCGCACCTTCGCGCCGCCGAGGGGCGTCTGATCACGGTCACCAGCGTCGGAGGCGTCGTCGGCCAGCCGTTCAACGAGGCCTATTGCGCCGCCAAGTTCGCGGTCGAGGGCTGGATGGAGAGTCTCGCCCCGGTCGTCGGCAAGCTCGGTGTCGCGGTGAGTGTGATCGAGCCCGGCGCGGTGGCCACCGAATTCGTCGCGAACGTACGGGCCGACCGGGACGTCGAGGCCCTGGTCGCCGGAGCCGGGGACTACCAGTCGGTGATCAACGGCTATCTGGCCCGCACCCAGCAGGCGTTCTCCGCGGCGCAGTCGGCCCGGGAGTGCGCGGAGACCGTCGTGGGCGCTCTGACCGCCGCCGAGCCCCGGTTCCGCTACCAGAGCTCCGAGTCCGCGGCCGGCTTCACCGCGGTCAAGCTGGCCGACACCGACGGCTCGGCCGTACAGGCTCTGACCGCCTCCTGGCTCGGGGCGTGAGAGCTGCAGGTCGACGACCACCTTGCCCACGTCGGCTTCGGCGACCGCTCCAACATGCCGCCTCAGGGGCGGCGCGTCGCGTTCGGCGGACACCGGGAGCCGAAGGCGCCGTAGAAGCCCCGTCGGCCTGCGAGCTGGTATCCGGACATTCAAGCGGTGCGCCTCAGTTACGGCTTCCCCAAGTCATGATGCCTTCGTGGTGAGCTGGGCATGATGGGTACATGACGATGGCCTTGCGCGCCATGGCGCAACTGGCGAGTTGGCCGGACCTCACGGAGACACCGCCAAGCTGTGGCACGGGGCGGGCACTGAGCACGGTCCAGAACGAGATCGTCCACTTCCATACGGACCAAGACGTTGACCTGCACCTCACCGCCCGCGCCATCCGGCGTTTCGAAGACCACCTCAGGGGCGCGACCGCGTTCCGTCTGGTGCCCGGTTCGCCTTGGGTGACGACACGCCTCGAAGTCGAGACGGACATGGACCTGCTGTTGACCCTGGTGAGCCTCGCTCTTCAGGCCCATCAGGCGTGGCCGGTTTCCCGCGATACGCCGTCGGCCAAGTGTAATGATCAGCAGGACATGGCGCTTCCGCGTAACAATTCCAGCGGAAGCTGAGGAGCACATCTTTCAGGCAGGGGACGTCGTGGCTGTCGAGACGCGCGAGGAAGACGCCATCCGCGGAGTCGTCGAACGTCTCACGAGCGCCTACGACAAGACGTGTACGCCCGAACAGGTCGAAGCGGCTGTAGCCAAGGCACACACTGCCTTCAGTGAGCGGCCCGTGCGCGACTTCGTTCCGGTCCTGGTCGAACGCAAGGCGCGCGCCCTTTTGAACGAGGCCGCGGGCTGACTTCGCGCTTCGCACGGCGGGACGCATCCTTGTGGCGGGTCTCGAGCTGTTCGCCGAGAAGCGGTTCAGCGGGACCTCGAGGAGAGCACGTGGACGACCCGACCGGAGGAGAACTGTCCGTAGCCGGAGGGACGTTGCGGTAAGTGGCTTCGGTAGCGGCCCCCTCACGGCCATCGCCGCACACGGCATCACCGCTTCCGGGATGTCGTTCCGCGCGGTGGCCCGGCATCTGCCCGCCGAGTGGAGCATGTACGCGCGTGACCTACGCGGTCGTGGCGGCAGTGCCGCCGTGCCCGGCCCCTACGTCATCGGTCGGCACGCGGCCGATGTGTGCCGCGCCGCAGAGGAGTTCGGGCACGGCCGTCCGGTCGCGTTGACCGGGCAGTCGCTGGGCGCGTACGTCGCCCTGCGCGGTGCCGCCAACAGGCCCGAGCTCTTCGACCGGCTGCTGCTCATCGACGGCGGACCGCACCAAGCCCGAACCGACGCCCGCCCGGCCCCACCGCATGTCAGCCCGGGAGCAGTCGCTCACGCGTCCTTGCGCGTGCCGGGCTGATCGGAACTGCCGCCGAGGACGTTGTCGATGTAGGCCGCAAGCGACGAACGCAGGCCTTCGGGCGTCATCTTCTGATCGTCGATCAGGTGCGCCACGAGGTCGGCGCGGATGGCGGCCAGCAGGGCGTGGGCGGTGAAATCCGCGTTGTGGACGCCGGGCACCTGTTCCAGTGCCGCACGGAGGATCTCGTGCCACCAGCCGTAGTGCTCGGCCTGGTAGGGGCTGCTGAGCCCGGCGTCCTCCGCGGCCGTCATCAGGTTCCGGTTCTCGATCTTGAAGCGCAGGGAGGCATCGAGGAGGTCCAACACCCGCTGCCGCGATGAGGATCCGGCTGCGTCCTGCGCTTCCCGCACGGCTTGCTGCAGGGGGTCGAGGCGGGAGGCGATCACAGCGCCGATCAGGCCGGCGCGGTCGCCGAAGCGGCGGAAGAGGGTGCCCTTGCCCACACCCGCGGCCGCGGCGATGTCGTCCATCGACACGCTGTGGGGGCTGCTGCTGGCCGCGAAGAGGGCGTCGGCGGCAGCCAGGACGGCTTCTCGGTTGCGCAGGGCGTCCGCGCGTTCTGTGCGCTGGGCCACGGGGCCTCCTTGGTCTTCGGCCTGTCCCGGCCCCCGGGAATGATATGCGGTGGGTTCGCGTGAGTGGCGGCTCGCGCCCGGCCGCACCTCCCGCACCCAGGGGCGGCAGCCGAGCGTTCCGCCTGACGCGCAACGCGTCAGATCGTGTCGTCGAGCCAGTCGAAGATACGCGCAACCGCCAGACGGAGGGCACCCGGGTGGCAGTGGGCGTCGCCGCCTTCTTCCTCGGTGAAGCTGAGAAGCGTCTTCGGTGCGGTGAGGCGCCGGTACAGCTTGCGCGGATCGGATTCCTCGGCGGTGGAATAGAACAGGTCGTCGGTCGCCTCGCACACCAGCACGGGGCAGGTGATCTTCCCGGCACTCCCGTCCTTATACCGAAGCTGCATGATCCGGACGCTAACACCCACCACCGACAACCCCGACCCGATCAGCCGAACCCAGCCTCACCGGAACACTTCCGCACTGCCGCCATACGGGCAACACGGCCCGGACGAAGCATCCCCCGGCTCCGCCGGGCAGCCCTGCGGCCGCTCCGCGCCCACCCCGCCCCGCCCGGCACCGCAACACTCCGCGTCGCAGCCACAGGATGCACTCCACCCCCAGGCTGAACCCTGGAGCACTGCGCAAAGAGCCCGTGTACCGGACGTGATCGAAGGCCCAGCGCAGAATCGGGCTCCGCGCCCGGGCGTCGGCGATCAGGCGGTCCATTTCCTCGTCGTGCTCGGCTGCCGCGCGCCGGACGGCTTCTTCGTGCGGCAGCGGAAGGTGCGCGGTCAGGGCGGAGACGGCGTCGAAGACACCGTCGAGGGCGACGACGGCTGCCAGGCGCGGCTCGTAGGCGGCCGCGCGGGGCGCGAGGTAGCCGCCGAGACTGACGCCGAGCAGCGCGATGCGGGCGGGATCGACACCCGGGTCCCGGGTGAGGAAGTCCAGGACGGGACCGACCACGTTCTCCCAGTCCGGCCGGAAGGTCGGCCCGTCCCGGTGGATGGCTGCGGGCTGCCCTGGACCGTCGAACGTCAGGACGTGGTAGCCGCGTTCCTGTCCGCCGAGGGCGCCGGAGAAGTGCAGCTCCTCGGCGGCGCCGTCGAATCCGTTGTGCATCACCACGGCCGGCCTCGGGCCCTCGCCCGCCGCCCGGTAGAAGTAGCCGTGCAGCACGGTGTCCTCGTAGGGGATCTCCACGGGCGTGACGCCCGGGAAGTGGGCGATGGCGTCGCGGAAGCAGGAGACGCCGCGCTCGTAGGCGTGGTCGATGCGCGGGTCCTCGGGGTGGCCGTGGAGGAAGAACTCCGCCGCCCGGTAGTAGCTGGAGGCGCGCAGCAGTCCGTCGCGTGCGCTGACGGGATGGCTTCCGCGTGCCTCGGCCTCCAGGCGTTCGGCGGTGGAGAGCCAGGCGTCGTGCCAGCTCTCGTAGTCGCCGGGAGTGACGCGGGAGGCGGTGGCGATGACCTCGCCGACGTCCGAGCCGCCGTAGGCGGCGAGACCGAGGTTGCGCAGGGTCTCGAACCAGAAGGGTGGATCGTCATGGAACATCAGCTGTTTCATGACAACTCCCGTTCGGCGAAGGCGCGGAACGTGCCCGGGGGGCGACCGGTGAGGCGCTGGACGGTGTCCGAGGTACGGTCCTCCGCGCCGTCGGCGATGGCACGGTCCATGCCGGCCAGCATGGTGGCGAACTCGAGTGGTATCTCCGCCGCCCAGCGGTCGCGCAGCTGCTCGAACGTCAGATGCCGGTGCTCGACGCGTCGGCCGGTGACCTCGGTGATGATCGCGGCGACATCGTCGTAGCTCAGCGCCTGCGGCCCGGTCAGGATCAGGTCGGCATCGGGGGCCTGCTCGTCGGTCAGGGCGCGTACGGCGACGGCGGCGATGTCCTCCGCGTCGACGAACCCGACACGGCCGTCTCCCGTAGCCGTCAGGATGGCGCCGTCCTCGCGGATGCTGCGCGCGTGGGGGGTGAGGCCGGCGAAGTTCTGCATGAACCAGGACGGCCGCAGCACCGCCCACTGCTCGAACAGACCGGGCAGTGCCTGGTGGACCTGTCCCACCGCGGGACCGCCCGCGGGGATCGCCGATGAGCTGAGCAGCACCGCGCGGTGCACGCCCGCCGATCGGGCCTGACGGAGGAAGGGCAGCATGACCGCGGCCGGGTCCGAGGAGCCGATCGGCGGGATGAGGTAGACGCGGTCGACGCCGTCGAGGGCCTCACCGAAGGTCGCGGGCTCGTTCCAGTCGAAGCGGACAGCCTCCGCACCCTCCACCGGGGTGGCGCTTCGGCCGGCCGCCTTGACGCAGTGGCCCTCGGCGACCAGCCCGGCGACGACACGGCTACCGGTGGTGCCGGTGGCCCCGATGACCAAGGTGGCGCTGGGGGCGTGCATCAGTTGGCTCCTACGAAGTCGGCGCCGGGCTGCTGAACGGCGAGAGGGTTCCAGTAGTCGCGGTAGGAGGTGATGCGTCCGTCCCTGACCGTGACCACGGCGATGTAAGTCATGTCGAAGGGACTGTCGGTCTCGACCAGGCGGCCGACTCCGCGCATCTCCACCACGATCGTCTCGGGGACGGTGGTCTGGTGGATCGTCACGTCGGGGAAGTCGTGGATGTCCACGTGGTCGGGGTAGTGGCGCATGTAGTCCCCGACGGCTTCCCGGCCCTCCAACCGCTCCGGCCAGCCCTGGGGCGCGAAGGGGAACTCGAGGACGCCGGCCTCGTCCCACAGGGCCACCCAGCCGGGGATGTCCTTCTCCACCAGCAGTCGCAGACCGTGGCGGTAGAGCTCCGCGGCCGTCATTGGCATTGCCATGATCAAGGTTTCCGTTCTGCTCGAAGACACCCGAATGAAAGCGGACCGATAGTCCGTATACACTGGAGCATACGGACCGCCAGTCCGCTTCGCAAGCCTGAGCGCGACCGGTGACGCCGACGGGTCACGGAGGGGCGATACGGGGCGCCAGCGCGGCGGCATCGAGTCCCGACAGCTCCTGCAGCGACCGTCTGCGCGGTTCGATGCGGAAGAGGTACGTCACCAGGAAGCCGAGCGCGCTGGTGACCGCCACGCCGTAGAGCAACAGGCTCTCGCCGAGCCGCGCCAGGAGCACCGGGAACAGGAAGGTGCCCAGGGCCGCGCCCAACTTGCCGCACCCGGTGGCGAAGCCGTGGCCGGCGGCTCGCATTTCGGAGGGGAACACCTCGGCGGGCAGCGTGAAGGTGGTGGAGTTGGGGCCCAGGTTCATGAAGGTGTTGAACAGGGCGAACCCGACCACGACCATGGAGAGGTGGGCCTGCGGTCAGCCCGACAGCCCTCGTTCGCACTGGCCGGCGCCAACAGCACGTTCATCGCCGATGACATCGCCGCCACCAAGGGCACCGCTGCCAGCAGGGTGGGGGTGAAGATGCCCACGCCGTAGGTGGCGATGTCCATCAGGAACCAGGGCACCGCGGTGAAGATCGTGCGCGGCCTCCACCGTCGGGAGAACAGTTGCGGCTGGAGGAACGCACGGAACCCCTCCGGGGGACCCTCCTGGCGTTCCCGGTCGGCACCGGTCACCGTCACGGGTACACCTGCGAGTGCCCGACCGATCTCGCGGGCTTCCTCCTCACGTCCGTTCTGGGCGAGCCAGCGCGGACTCTCCGGCACCGCGCGCCGCAGCCACATGATCAGGAGGGCGGGCAGCACGCCGAAGCCCAGCATGATCCGCCAGGAGTCGACCTCCGGCCGGACGTTGAGGACCACGACACCGACCACCGCGCCGAGCAGGATCCCGGCCGCCTGCAGACTGAACGCGCCCACCAACCACCGCCCACGGTTCTTGGACGGCAGGATCTCGGCGAGGTAGCCGGCGGCGATGGGATAGTCGAGACCGACCGCCAGCCCCAGAGCGAATCTGAACGCCGCCAGCGACCAGGCGTCCCAGGCGAGGGTGCACAGCACCGAGAAGACGACGAACATCCACAGGTCCAGCCGGAAGATCCGGCTACGGCCGATCCGGTCCCCCAACGGCCCCAGCAGCGCGGCGCCGAACATCGCACCGACGATCGCGGCAACCGAGATCAGTCCCTGCAGCGCGGAGCCGACCGCGAAGTCCCTGGCGACCAGCGGATTGGCCACCCCGATGATGAAGAAGTCGAAGCCGTCCAGCAGGATGCCCAGTCCCGCCAGCAGCCAGAACCGGACATGGAACCGGGACATCGGCGCGCCGTCCAGCGCCTCACCCAGCGGCATTGCACGAAGAGCAGCATGGTCGATCGCCGTCGCGGAATCGGTCGACAAGACGTCCCTCACTCGAGCACGACATTCCAGGAATCCCCCGGGAGATCGTGCGGGAGCCGACCCGCCGCCACCATCGTCACGGACAGGTGGCGGACCGCGACGCTCGAACGGATTACCTCCTCTCCCCCATTCGACCGCCTGACATCCGCATGGCGGGGTCAACCCTCTGACCAGCGGGTTTCGTACAGGCGCGCCGAGGATTCTCATCACCCCGGGCATTCTCGTGAAGTTGGGGCGTTGTTCACCCGAACTCCGGGCGGCGGCCGGACAGTACGGCATCAATCCATGTCAGTCCCCCAAGGAGTTGCGCCTGATGCCGAGCACCACGCCCGCCGAGGTCCGTACCATCCCAGCGGGCGGCAGAACCGCACCACCCGGAGGCCACTCGCTGAGGTTGGACATCCAGGGGCTGCGCGCGGTGGCCGTCACACTCGTGGTGCTCTCCCACGCCGGGGTGCCTCAGGTCAGCGGCGGATACGTCGGGGTCGACGTCTTCTTCGTGATCTCCGGCTTCCTCATCACGTCCCTGCTGCTGCGCGAACTCGCCACCACGGGGCGCTTGTCGGTCCGCACCTTCTACGCCCGCCGTGCGCTGCGGCTGCTGCCCGCTTCGTCCCTGGTCATCGCGGTCACGCTGGCCGGGTCATGGCTGTTCCTGTCGAAGGCGCGGCTCGCCGAGTACGCGGGCGACGCCCTCGGCAGCGCGCTGTATGCGGTCAACTTCCGGCTGGCGGCGGCCGGTACGGACTATCTCGCCCAGCACAGTCCGCCTTCGCCGTTCCAGCACTTCTGGTCGCTCGCCGTGGAGGAGCAGTTCTACCTGGTGTGGCCGCTGCTCCTGCTGCTCAACTGGCGGGCCGCCCGCGGCCGGCGCCGACTGATCGCGCTGGTGCTCGGGGCGCTGTGCCTGGGGTCGTTCGTGGTCAGCGTCCTGGTGACGAACTCCTCGGAGCCCTGGGCGTACTTCGGCTCTCCCACCCGGGGCTGGGAGCTCGGCGTCGGCGCGCTGCTGGCGCTGGCCACGGCCCGGCTGGAACGGCTGCCCGCCGCCCTCGCGGCCCCGCTGACCTGGCTCGGCCTGGCCTGCGTCGCGCTGGCAGCGGTCTGGTACGACGACCAGACGCCCTTCCCGGGCTACCACGCCCTCCTGCCGGTCCTCGGCACCGCGCTCGTCCTGGCCGGCGGCTGCGCGCCCGCCTCGCACGGCGCGGGGTGGCTGCTCGGGCGGCGGCCGATGGTGTGGCTGGGCGGGCTCTCGTACGGCTGGTACCTGTGGCACTGGCCGCTGCTGGTCGTAGCCCCGGTGGCACTGGGCCGTACGGACGGCACTGCCGGGGTGCCGCTCGCGCTCGGGCTGTGCGCGGTCGCGCTGGGCCTGGCCTGGCTAACGCTGCGCCTCGTCGAGAACCCGGTCCGCTTCCACCGGGCGTTCCGGGGACGGCCGAACCGGGCCCTGGCGCTCGGCATCGGGCTGTCTGCGGGGGCGACGGTGCTGGCGCTGACGGCGGCGGCGGTCCCGCCGACGATCGAAGTCGGCGGCCCCGCGCCCGTACTGGCGCAGGAGCTGGCCGGCGCGCCGGACCCGCAGGCGCGGCTGGCCGAGCTCCTGGCCGCTTCCTCCGGCAGCCTGCCGAACAACCTCACCCCGGCCCTGCCGAAGGTGAAGTCCTCCCGGTCCGCGGTCTACCGGGACGGCTGCCACGTCGACTACGACAGCACGCGGAATCCGCCGTGCGTCTACGGCAACCGCGCGTCGTCCCGGACCGTCGTGCTCTTCGGCGACTCCCACGCGGCCCAGTGGTTCCCGGCTCTGCAGGGTCTCGCGACCGCGCGCGGATGGAAGCTGGTCTCACTGACGAAAGCCTCCTGCAAGGTCGCCGGCGTGACCATCATCAACCGCCACAAGCCGTACACGGCCTGCGACACCTGGCGTTCCCACGCCGTAGCGAGGATCAACGCCCTCCACCCTGCCCTGGTGGTCGTCTCCTCCTCGGACGCGGGCGACCCCGCCGAGCCCGCCGACGACACCCTGCGGCAGTGGACCACCGGCTTCGCGGACACCTTCCGGGACCTCGGAACCTCCGGCGCCCATGTGGTCGCCCTGCTCGACACCCCGTGGCCCAAGGGCGACCCGGTCGACTGCGCCGCCGACAACTCCCTGCAACTGCACGCCTGCGCGAACCACCTGCCGGACGCGATCCACGATGCGACCCGCCAGTCCGCCGTCCGCAACGCCGCCGCCGAGACCGGCACCACGGTCATCGACCCCCGACCCTGGGTCTGCGCGATCCGCACGGGCGTCTGCCCCGTCGTCGTCGGCAACACCGCCGTCTACCGCGACGAAAGCCACCTCTCCGAGGCCTACTCGGCGGCCCTCACCCCCGTCCTCGCCGACTCCTTGGACCGCCTCGTCGGTTCGTCCTGAGCACACGGGGCGATTGAAACCGTTCAATCGCCCCGTCCTCGGACGCGTCAGGCTCTACCGAAAGCGCCTGCCCACCCGGCAGCTCGGCAAGAAAATCCTGCACACTCATTGACCTCCATCCCGCATGCCCCTACGTTCACCGCCGTGAATCGATTCATCGCTTCTACGTGAGGGGCCCCAGTGATCAGCAGGAGGAACTTCCTGGCGGCATCAGCGGTCACCACGGCCGCGGCCGTCGCCGACACCGGATCAGCAGTGGCCGGGGCGGCGTCCGCACCAGCCCGAGCGGGTGCGCCACGCGGTGCCCTGCGCATCACCGCGCCCACCGTCGAGTACGTTCGGCACCCCCTGGGCCTCGACGCGCAACACCCACGGCTGAGCTGGCCGATGGCCTCGGACGAACCGGGGGTGCGCCAGAGCGCCTATCAGATCCGTGTCGCCTCCAGTGCGTCGAACCTCTCGCACCCGGATGTCTGGGACAGTGGGAAGGTCACCTCCGGTGAGTCCGTACTCGTGCCGTACGCGGGCCCCCAACTGAAGCCGCGGACGCGCTACTTCTGGTCCGTACGTGTCTGGGACGCCAAGGGCGACGCCTCCGCCTGGAGCGCGGCGGCATGGTGGGAGACGGGCCTCATGGGCGCCGCGCAGTGGTCGGCGGAATGGGTCTCGGCCCCTCCGGCTCTCACCGACGCACCCTCACTGGAAGGCAGCGCCTGGATCTGGTTCCCCGAGGGCGAGCCGGCCAACAGCGCGCCCGCTGCCACTCGTTGGTTCCGTCGCGCCTTCGATCTCCCGGACGGCGTCACGGCGGCGACCCTGGCCATCACCGCCGACAACGTGTACGCCGTTTCCGTGAACGGCACCGAGGTGGCCCGTACCGACCTGGCGACGGACAACGAGGGCTGGCGCCGGCCGGCCGTGATCGACGTCCTCGCGCAGGTGCGTTCCGGGAAGAACGTCCTCGCGGTCTCGGCGACCAACGCGACCGAGGGACCCGCCGGTCTGGTCGCCGTCCTCGTCCTGCACACGGCATCCGGCGAACAGCGGCTCGTCACCGACGACTCCTGGAGATCGACGGACAAGGAGCCCGCCGCCGACTGGCGCGCGGCGGACTTCGACGACAGCGGCTGGCCGGCGGCGAAGGAAGCCGCCGCCTGGGGAGCCGGGCCTTGGGGGCGGGTCGTCCCGGCGTCGTACGCGGCCAACCAGCTGCGCCACGAGTTCAGGCTCCCGGGCAAGAAGGTGGCCCGTGCCCGCCTGTACGCCACGGCTCTCGGCCTGTACGAAGCCCACCTCAACGGCCGCCGCGTGGGCCGCGATCAGCTCGCTCCCGGCTGGACGGACTACCGCGAACGCGTCCAGTACCAGACGTACGACGTCACCACGCTCCTGCGGCCCGGCGCCAACGCCGTCGGCGCGTACGTGGCTCCGGGCTGGTACGCGGGCAACGTCGGTATGTTCGGACCCCATCAGTACGGCGAACGCCCCGCGCTGCTGGCGCAGTTGGAGGTCGAGTACGCCGACGGGATGAGTGAGCGCATCGTCTCGGGCACGGACTGGCGGGCCGCGTCCGGACCGATCGTCTCCGCCGACCTGCTGGGCGGCGAGACGTACGACGCGCGCAAGGAGACCTCCGGCTGGACCTCACCCGGCTTCGACGACCGCACCTGGCTCGACGTCCACGCCGCGGGCGACACCGCCCCCGACCTGATCGTCGCGCAGGTGGACGGCCCGGTCCGGGTGGCCGGGGAACTCACGGCACGGACGGTGACCGAACCGGAGCCGGGCGTCTTCGTCTTCGATCTCGGCCAGAACATGGTCGGATCGGTGCGGCTGCGCGTCTCGGGCGAGGCGGGAACGACCGTACGTCTGAGGCATGCCGAGGTGCTCAACCCGGACGGCACCCTCTACACCGCGAATCTGCGCACCGCCGCGGCCACCGACACGTACACCCTCAAGGGTGGCGGCGAGGAGACGTACGAGCCGCGCTTCACCTTCCACGGATTCCGCTACGTCGAGGTGACCGGGTTCCCCGGCACTCCCCCGGCGACGGCCGTGACCGGCCGCGTCATGCACACCTCCGCGCCCTTCACCCTCGACTTCGAGACCGACGTCCCGATGCTCAACAAGCTGCACAGCAACATCACTTGGGGGCAGCGCGGTAACTTCCTGTCCGTCCCGACGGACACACCCGCGCGCGACGAGCGCCTGGGGTGGACGGGCGACATCAACGTCTTCGCGCCCACGGCGGCGTACACGATGGAATCGGCCCGCTTCCTCACCAAGTGGCTCGTGGACCTGCGCGACGCACAGACCCCGGAGGGCGCCTTCACGGACGTGGCACCCATGGTCGGCACGGTCGGCAACGGTGTCGCCGGCTGGGGCGACGCGGGCGTCACGGTCCCCTGGTCCCTGTACCAGGCGTACGGGGACCGACAGGTCCTGGACGATGCCTGGCCCTCCATCCAGGCCTGGCTGAAGTACCTGGAGAAGAACAGCGACCACCTGCTGCGGCCGGCCGGCGGGTACGGCGACTGGCTGAACGTCTCCGACGAGACCCCCAAGGACGTCATCGCCACCGCGTACTTCGCGTACAGCGCCGACCTCGCGGCTCGGACGGCCAAGGAGCTCGGCAAGGACTCCGCCCCCTACCTCGACCTGTTCGAGCGCGTCCGCGCCGCCTTCCAGAACGCCTACGTCACCGCCGACGGCAAGGTGAAGGGCGACACGCAGACGGCCTATGTCCTCGCCCTGTCGATGAACCTGTTGCCGGACGCGCTGCGCAAGGCGTCGGCCGACCGCCTCGTCGCGCTCATCGAGGCCAAGGACTGGCACCTTTCGACGGGCTTCCTCGGTACACCCCGGCTGCTGCCCGTCCTCACCGACACCGGCCACACCGACGTCGCCCACCGGCTGCTTCGGCAACGCTCCTTCCCCAGCTGGGGCTACCAGATCGACAAGGGCTCCACCACGATGTGGGAACGCTGGGACTCCATCCAGCCCGACGGCAGCTTCCAGACCCCGGCCATGAACTCCTTCAACCACTACGCGTACGGCTCGGTCGGCGAGTGGATGTACACCAACATCGCCGGCATCTCGGCGGGCCGGCCCGGCTACCGCGAGATCGTCATACGCCCCCGCCCGGGCGGCGACGTCACCACCGCCCGCGCGACGTTCACCTCCGGCTACGGCCCGGTCTCCACGCGGTGGCGGCTGCGATCCGGCGAGTTCGTCCTGAGTTGCGCCGTGCCTCCCAACACGACCGCGGAAGTGTGGGTCCCCGGGGAAGACCCGGACGCGGTGACCCACACCCACGCGACGTTTTTGCGGACAGAGGACGGCTACGTGGTGTACCAGGTCGGCTCCGGCGACCACCGTTTCACGACCTGGCGCGCACAGGGGGCTGCCCTCGGCCCCAGTCACCAGTAGTGGCGGCGACCACCGACAGCGTGTCCGGCCGCCCCGAGGATCCACAGGACGAGTCCGATGATCACAAGGATCACGCCGATCGTCCAAAGAATGCTGATGCCCGTGACGAAACCGACGACGAGCAGAATGATGCCGAGGACAAGCATTGCAACCTCCCGCAATGAGCCCCCCTCGTCACCTCCGTGTACCACCGCAGGGCAACTCCTAACGCGGTCGCGGCAGGCGATTAACGCGGTTGCGGCAGGCGATCGGGGAACCTCTCCGGCTTCTGCGGCGGGGGTGGGATCTTCGCGGGTACGAGTTCGGTGAGCAGGAGCGTACGGTCGTCCGCTCTCCGTCGTCGGTGGCCGACGTGCCGTGCAGCAGCCGTCGGCACAGGGACTCCAGGGTGTCCGGACCGGTGACGCGGTCGGGGTCGTGGCCGTCCGTGTCGAGAAGGGCGGCGAGGCGGGCGATGCCCTGGTCGATGTCGGTGTGGCGGGACTCGACCAGACCGTCGCTGTAGAGCAGGAGCAGCACCGGGTCGGGCACGTGCAGAACGGTGGGTTCGTACGTCCCCATGCCGAGTCCGAGGGGCAGGCCCGGGCTGGTGAGAGTGACCGGCCCGGTCCGTCCGCCCGGATCGCGGATCAGCGGGGGCGGATGGCCGGCTCCGACGAAGGTGCAGATGCGGCGCCTCGCGTCCCACTCGGCATACATGCACGTGGCGAAGGAAGCTCCCGGTGTGTCGCAGGCGAGCGCGTCGAGACGGTGCATCAACTCGGCCGGGGTGATGTCGAGTCCCGCCAGGGTACGGACGGCGGTGCGCAGCTGGATCATGGCGACGGCCGATTCCGGACCGTGTCCCATGGCGTCCCCGACGATCAGACTGACGCGGCCTCCCGACCGGGGCAGCACGTCGAACCAGTCACCGCCGATGATGTTGTCGCGCCCGGCGGGGAGGTAGCCGTGGGCGATACGGCATCCCTCGAACGCCTGCTCGGTGGCGGGGAGCAGGCTTCGGCGGATGGCCAGTGCCGTACGGCGCTCGCGTTCGTACCGGCGCGCGTTGTCCAGGGCCACACAGGCGCGCGCCGCCAGCGACTCCACGGCCTCGGCGTCGGGGGGCAGGAAGGGTGCCTGGTCCGGGCCGCGCGTGCAGGCGATGAATCCGACGGCGATACCGCGCAGATGCAGCGGGACGACGAGGAAGGAAGCCGTGCGCAGGAGGACGTCCATGCGGGCGTCGCCGCCACCGGAGGTGCTCAGCCGCGCGGACGTATGGGCGTCGACCGTGTCGAGCAGTTGCGTCTCGAGGGTGGCGATGGCACGTGTGTAGGGCGTCCCGCGCGGAAAGACGATGACCTCGCCGACCGGCAGCAGCCCCTCCCAGTCCTCGGGCGCGTCCGTTCCGATGCGCAGCGCCAGTCGGCGGCCCTCGATCTGCGGTGGTTCCGCGAAGGCGTACGCGTTCTCCTCCAGCCGCCAGCGCTCCAACAGGTAGACGGAGGCCGCGTCGCAGAACCCGGGCGTCAGCGCGTCGACGACATGGCTGCCGGTCAGGCGCAGGTCGAGTTCCGAGCCGATGGCGTCGGCCGCGGGGGAAAAGGCCGGCCGACGGGGTGAACGCGCGGTGGCGGGTTCGTCGTCCATGGGACAGTGCGCTTCGTTCCGCAGGGTTGTGCCTTTCCGGTGGGGCGCGGCCTCGGCAGCGTGGCCTGGGCATCGTCCCGCCACACATGGTCGGCAACTATATGATGGAGCGTCAAGATCAAGGACATGACAGGGAGTTGAGTTGGCCGACAACGACGGTCTCCCGCAGGGGATCGATCCCGACAAGGCGAGCGTTGCCCGGATGTACGACGCGATGCTCGGCGGACAGCACAATTTCCCCATAGACCGGGAGGCGTTGGCGGCCTTCACGGCGATCGACCCCCAGGTGCGCACGCTGGCGCGGGCCAATCGCGCCTTTCTCGGCCGGGCCGTGCGTTTTCTGGTCGAGGCCGGGGTACGGCAGTTCATCGACCTCGGATCGGGCATCCCTACACAGGGCAACGTGCACGAGGTGGCACAGGCGGCCAGCCCGGACGCCCGGGTGGTCTACGTGGACAGCGACCCGGTCGCCGTGGCCCACAGCGCCGCCCTGCTCGCCGACAATCCCGGCGCGGACATCGTCGACGCCGACATCCGCCGGCCGGCCGACGTCCTGTCGTCCCCGCAGGTACGGAAGCTGATCGACTTCGAGCAGCCCGTCGCGGTGCTGATGATCACGATCCTGCACTTCATCACGCCCGAGGAGAACCCCGCCGGCATCGTGGCCGCGTTCCGGGACGCCCTGCCCGAGGGGAGCTGGCTGGCGCTCACACACGCGACCAACCAGGATCGCCCGGACACGGCCGCCGCCGTGGGGCAGCTGTACCGGTCCAAGGCCACCTCCCCGGTCACCGCCCGCTCCCGCGGCGAGATCCGGGATCTCTTCGACGGCTTCGACCTCGTGGAGCCCGACCTGGTCTACGTACCCCTGTGGCGCCCGGCCCCGGACGACCACATCCCGGAGAACCCGTCGGAGTACTGGGTGTACGCGGGCGTCGGCCGCAAGCGTGCGTGACGGGGTCAGAGGCCAGGCGTCAGAGGCCAGGGGCCAGGGGTCAGAGGGGGTCCGACGACAGATCGCGACGTCGGTCGGACATCGGCGGCGTGTCTTTGTCACCGCCCTCCTGTGACGTCCGGTCGGTGGGAGGGGTCCACTCGGCGCTCGGATGGTTGGGGGCATGGGGACCGAGCACTTCGGCGACCGCCGCGAACACGTGTTGCCGGAGCGGGTCGGGAAGCGGGTCTCCGTTGACGGCGCCGACCAGGTCTTCGGCGACATGGTGGACTTTGGTGTTGGCGTGCTGGGACACCTCGACCAGTACGTTCCAGGCGTCGGCGGCGCTCAGGCCGAACGAGGCCATCAGGACTCCCCGGGCCAGATCGATGACCGGCCGGGTCTGCATGGCCCGTTTGAGCTGGACGACTTCGGTGCGCAGGTCCTGCTCGGCGTCGTCGCTCAACCCGTCCTCCTTGTGCGCTCGGTCGTTCTTGCCGGGATGCCTGTCACGGCCGTCGGCGGTCCGCCGATCGACCGCACAGGGGCTTCGCACAGGGAGCGCTGGAGTGGGTGCCCGGTGTCGATGTCACCGGAGATCGCGGAGGCCGCCCGCCCACCGGCCGAACGTGCCACGACCTTCAGAAGCGGGCAAAGGCCTTCGCTGCCGACCTGGACGGAGAGTGGACGTTCGTGCATGGCAGTCGCTCCTGAGGCATCCGCCTATTTCACTACTCCAAGCGTCGACCTTCGGATCCTCACACGTCAAGAGATACAGGAACTTTCTTTCACCCTTTTGAATGCGCGAATGCCGAGCCGTATCCTCGAGACATGGGTGAAGTAGCGCAGGGACATACCGGCTGGACCTTTCTCACCAACCACGCCCGAGTGCTGGCCGCGATCTCCAGGGATCAGGGAACCCGTATCCGCGACATCGCCGCACGGTGCCGGCTCACCGAGCGCGCCGTCCAGAAGATCATTTCCGATCTGGAGCAGGACGGCTATCTCACCCACATCCGCCAGGGCCGCTCGAACGTCTACCACATCGAACCGGGGACGATCCTCCGGCACCCGGCGGAGGCCGGGTTGAGCGTAGAAGGCCTACTGACCCTCCTCGACCAGCACGAGGCACGGCGCGACGGCAGGCCCGAGCGCGAGCAGCACTCGCTGGCGTTCGATCATTCCGCTCGGCCCGCGACGGACTGACCTCTGCGGCCGGAACGAGAACAGTGGCCAACCGGCATTTCGCCGGGGCCTGTTGAGGGAACCCGGCCTCTTGCGGTGTGCCCGGAGGACTACGTGACCGGCTACGTGTACAACTCCGCGGGCGGGCTCCGGAGTTGGGATCCCCGGGAGGTCAGATCTCGCAGCTGATCGCGACGTCCGTCCCCTGCTCGCCGTCGCAGTCGTCCCTACCGGTGTTGCCGTTGAGGAAATCGGCGTCGGGGCCGCCCCTGAGGATGTCGTCCCCGGCTCCTCCGTCGATCGAGTCGGTCCCGCCCACTCCCGGGACGCTCCGGGTGTTCTGGTCGATGTTGTCGCCGAACAGCAGGTCGTTGCCACCGCGCCCGTAGATCACATCGCGCCCGGCGGTCGCCCCGGTGGCGTCGCCCAGGGAACTGTCGCCGACGACGAGGAACTCCCCCGCGCTTCCTCCCGCGATCCGGTCGTTGCCCGAGCCGACCGCGGTGCCTCCGGAAGCGGAGTGGTCCCCGATCGCGATCGTGCCGCCGTCCTCGCCGAGGTCGATGACGTCGTCACCGCCGGCCCCACTCGCGTTCCCCGAGACGGCGACGCTGTCGCCCGTCGCGTCGCCCAACTCCCCGGGCCCCTCCAGGAGTACGTCGTCGCCGGCCCCCGAGGCGCCGAAGAATCCCAAGGCGTCCCCGATGAGGCTGTCGCTGCCGTCACCGCCCTCGAGATGGTCGTTCGCTCCTCCGGAAGCGATGTCGCCTTTGCTGTCACCGACCATGCTGTCATCTCCGGGCCCGCCGAACAGGCGGTCGGCCGCGGCACCGGCCGCGGCGCCCAGCTGAGCGGAGTTGTCACCCACCAGAGTGTCGTTCCCGGCACGACCGAACAGCAGGTCCCGGCCCGTGGCAGCGTTCACGGCCCCGGTGGCGCCGAAATTGTCACCGATCAGACTGTCGTCGCCGTCTCCGCCGTCGACGGAGTCGGCACCCGGTCCGCCGATGAGACGGTCGTCCCCGCCCAGACCGCAGATCAGGTCGTTGCCACCAAGGCCGTCGATGACATCGGCGCCCGCGGTACCGATGATCACGTCCGGCCCCGGTGTCCCGCTGGTGCCCGTGGTCGTCGCCGGTCGGCCGAAACAGGTGGGCACCCGCGCGGCGGCCTGCGCCTCCCCCGCTCCGACGAGGGCGGTCGCCGCGAGGACGACGGCACTGCAGGACAGGACGCCCAGACGCCCCGGTCTCTTCCGACGGTTCTCCGGCACGGATGCTCCACGGGGGTCGTCGCGATCACCTGACGCGGGATCCCTTCCAGGGCGCGTCGCCGGAGCAGCCCGGCAGGGGCCGTTTTCATCCTTTCAGTGGCGTGGCGTACCGGGGGTCGCACGGCGTACCGGTCGGACATACTGACCGGTACGCCTCCTCGGCCGGTACGACAAGAAGATGAACGTGATCACAAGTGGTTAATCTTCTCATCACACAATGAACCCGCCCAAAGGAGGCACTCGTGACCACCTCGTCGCAGCCACGGGTATCGGGTCTGGAAATCCGCTCCATCGACTACGTCCCCCTCGACGAGCGGCACGGGAAACTCTGGCACCTGGGGCCTCTGTGGTTCATGTCCAACGCGCAGATCGCCACCCTGGCGGTAGGGCTGATCAGCATCACCGAGGGCGGCAACCTCATCTGGTCGCTGATCGCGATCGCCACGGGCACCATCCTCGGCACGTTCTTCATGGCCTTCCACTCCGCGCAGGGTCCGCAGTTGGGACTGCCGCAGATGATCCAGTCACGGCCGCAGTTCGGCTATGTCGGGGCCCTGCTCGTATGGCTGTTCGCCTATGTGCAGTACGCGGGGTTCAACATCTTCAACACGATCCTGGCCGGTGAGGCCCTGCACACCACATTGCACGGCGGCGTCAAGCTGTGGGTCGTCGTGGTCACACTCATCGGGTTCGTCATCGCGCTGGTGGGCTACGACGTCATCCACCGCGCCGAGCGGGTCCTCACCTACACCTTCCTGGTCGTCTTCGGGATCTTCACCGTGGGCATCCTGCTCACCCTGCACTATCCCCCGGGCTCCTTCGACCTCGGCGGCTTCCAATGGACCCCGTTCCTCGCGCAGTTCGGCGTGGTCGCCGGATACCAGATCAGCTGGGCCATCTACGTCTCGGACTACTCCCGCTACCTCCCGCCGGACGTGACCGTCCGCAAGACCTTCTACTGGACGTACTTCGGGTCGGCGCTCGGCGGCATCTGGCTGATGTGTCTGGGGGCTCTGCTCGCCGCGTGGGCGGGCAAGGACTTCGAGACCGTCCGCTCGATCAACGCGGCGGGCGACAAGGTCTTCAGCGGCTTCGGCGCGATCGTCCTGCTGTTCTCCGCCCTGGGCCTGATCTCGGTGACCGCCCTGAACATGTACGGCGGGTCCCTCACCCTCATCAGCGCGATCGACTCGTTCAAGAGAGTGCGGCCGACCGTCGCCGTACGGCTCGTGACGATCGGCCTCACCGCCGCGCTCTCCGTGGTGGGGGCACTGGCCTCCACCGCCCACTTCCTCGAGAACTTCAACAACTTCCTGCTGCTGGTGCTCTACCTGTTCATTCCGTGGACCGCCGTGAACCTCATGGACTACTACGTGGTGCGCCGCGGCCACTACGCGGTCGCCGAGATCTTCAACCCGCACGGCATCTACGGCCGCTGGGGCTGGCACGGCATCATCTCCTACCTGGTCGGCTTCGCCGTCATGGTCCCGTTCTTCTCCGTCGGCACGCTCTACGTCGGACCCGCCGCCCACGCGCTCGGAGGTGCGGACATCGCCCTGTTCATCGGGCTGCCCGTCTCCGCGGTGCTCTACTGGCTGCTCACCCGGTCGATCGACGTCGATGCCGAGGCCCGCCTGGCCGAGGCGGAGATCGCGACGCTGGAATCGGCGGCCCACGAGCACCGAGAGCCATGACCTTGCCATAACGACGTCGCCGTCCATCCGACCGGCACGGCCGAGAACCGCGGGGCACGTTGGTGCGTCCTGTCTGTCTTGCAGAGTGACGGCCGCCGCTCGGGGCGCGAACAACAGCAAAGGGTGATCATGAGGCGGAAATGGGTGCTCGCCGCAGTGGTGGCGTTTCCGATGGCTTTCGTGGGGTGGATCGCCTGGACGGTCATCACGGCCCTCACAGCCGATCCGATGACCCAGGTGGAAGCCGCCTCGTGCGACGACGCCATGCACTACGCGGACCAGGACGGGCTGCCCAAGGGGGCTCAAGACGCGAAGTGCACCGTCCGCGCCTGGCTGGACACGGATTACCAGGCGCGATTTACGATCACACGCACGGATCTGGACGCGTGGCTCAAGGAGGCCTATCCCGGCACCCGTCTCACGTCGGAGAACTGCTCCGGGACACCGGCGGACGTCTGCGCTCACATCGATCTGCACCCCGAAGCTGCAGGCGGGGCGATGGCGGTGGACATAGCAGTGCAGTACGGCAAGGACTCGACAGCGGTCGTCGATTTCTCGGCGTACGACGTCTGACGCAACGGGCGCCGCCTCCCGCACGATCGGTTGCGGCCGCCGCCCCTCCCTCCCGGCTGACCTGTCCGGTCACAGCACTAGACCGCCGCGAGCAACGGCGCGACCAGACCCCGCGCCCACTCGCCGGACGCGGGCTCCACGCTGAAGATCGCGCGGTAGTACAGCGGACCGAGCAGTCCGTCGACGGCCCGCTCCACGCTCGGCACCTTGCCTCCTCGAGCTCGCTCCCGCTCGATGATGGCCCCGAGCTGAGCGTGCCGGTCGGCCGTGCAGGCGCAGCCGCCCTCCGGACCCGCGCCGATCGTCGCCCGCATCAGGGCGAGGACGTCGGGGTCGGCGAGGTCGGTGGCGACATCGCCCGTCCACCGCTCCAGGTCACCCGCCAGAGAGCCGGTGTCCGGCACCACGACATCGCCGCTGAACCGACTCGTGGCGACGTCGGCAAGGAGCTGAGCCACTGAACCCCACCGGCGGTACACCGTGGTCGCGTGCACGCCGGCGCGCGCCGCGATGGCGGGAATGGTCAGCACCTCGGTCGGCTCTTCGGCGAGCAGCTCCCCGACCGCGCGGTGAACGGCCGCGCGCACCCGCGCGGAGCGGCCGCCGGGACGGGGCTGAACTATTGCTTCGGTCATGCGGAAATTATCGCACTGATCGCTGCGTTAGGGGAGAACTGCTAACGCAGTGATCACTGCATTCCGAGAGAGAGCGCATGTCTGACGCACCCACGTCCTCCAAGATGATCCCGTCGGCCTCAGCCACAGAGGGCCCACCGTCCGGCCGTGTGCGGCGCGGGCTGAGCCGACCGGTGGCCTTCGCCTCCATCGCGGCCGTCTTCGTCCTCTTCATGGCCGCGTCGAGCGCGCCGTCGCCGCTGTACGTCATCTACCAGCACGAGTGGAGCTTCTCGGCGACCACGCTGACCACCGTTTTCGCGGTGTACGTCGTCGGAATGATCGGGGCGCTCCTGGTGCTCGGCGCACTGTCCGATCACATCGGCCGCCGGCCGGTCCTGGCCTCGGCCATCGCCCTCGAAGTGGTGGCGATGGCACTGTTCATCGTCGCCGACGACGTCTCGATCCTTCTGACGGCCCGCTTCGTCCAGGGTGTCGCCACCGGCGCGGCCATGACCACACTCGGCGCGACCCTCGTCGATCTCAACCCGCCCCACGCGCCGCACCGCGCCGGCGTCATCACCGGTGCGGCCCCGACGTTCGGACTGGGCCTCGGTGCACTGGGCTGTGGTGTCCTCGCGGAGTACGGGCCGCACCCGACCCGGCTGGTCTACGTGTTGCTGCTCGCGGCTCTGGTCCTCGCCGGTCTGCTCGTCGCCCTCATACCCGAGACGGCACAGCGCCGGCCCGGCGTCGTACGGTCGCTTCAGCCTCGCCTCGGCGTCGCTCCGCGACTGCGCACGGACCTGATGGCGCTCGTGCCGATCCTGGTGGCGAGCTGGGCACTGGGCGGACTGTATCTCTCTCTCGGTCCGTCAGTGGCCGCCAACCTCTTCGGCCTGTCCAGCCATGTCATCGGCGGCCTGGTGGTCACCCTGCTCTGCGTGCCCGCCTCGATCACGGCGTTCGCGTTGCGCGGCTGGCCCACCGAGCGCACGCTCGCCCTTGCGGCCACCTTGCTGCTGCTCGGCACGGCCGTGGGCCTGGGCGGTGTGGAGGCGAACTCGCTCACGATGGCCGCGTCCGGCACCGCCATCGCCGGAATCGGCTTCGGTGGCTCGGCTCTCGCCAGCTTCGGCACACTGGCCCGAATCGCCGAGCCGGCCGAGCGGGGCGAACTGTTCGCGGTCGCGTTCGTCATCTCCTACCTGGCCTTCAGCGTCCCGGCCGTGGTCGCAGGGATCGCGGCCACGAACGTCGGCCTGCACGAGACCTCGGTCGTCTACAGCGCGGCCGTCATCGCCTTCAGCGCCCTCGCGCTCGCCGCCCAACGGCTCCGCACGGGACGGGCCAGGAACACCGGCCAGTGCGGCCGACCCGCCACGGCCCACCACTAGAGAAACTCCGATAGAGAAACTCCGACACAAACGCCCTCACCACCGATCCATGACGGGTGGGCGGGCACACGAAGCCCCCGGCAGGCACAGAGGCTCACTGCCGGGGGCTTTGAACTCCAGAGGAACGACACGACCGCACCCAGGACCGTCGTCATCGCCGATGCCCGCGACGGCATCGGCGCGGAAGGTCAGCGGTCGGCGATGTCCTCGCGCAGGCCGTCGGAGAATTCCCACCACGACAGGGGAAGCCAGTCGCCGTTGACGAAGGCGTCGACCGTAGCGCCTCGGCCGCGGACCGTCACGGTCGTTCCCGGCGGGTAGGTGGTGCCGGACAATCCCGGCACGGGGACAAGCAGCGTTCCCAGTCGCTGTGCTGACATCTTTCGGCCTCCTTCGCCGCTGCATTTCTCTGCACGGCACCGGGCAGTTATTCACATCGACGTTACCGGCTTGTCCGATCGCGCAGGACGGAGAATCATGAGAGATGGGTCACGCGGAGAATACGGGCGGGGGCGTGGACATCACATACATGCGTCACCGAGCGGAGGTGGCAGCCGTGAAGGCCGTCGTTTACAAAGGGCCGTTCAGCGTTGCGGTCGAAGAGGTTGAAAAGCCCAGCATCCAGCATCCGAACGATGTGATCGTACGGGTCACTTCCACCGCGATATGCGGATCCGATCTGCATATGTACGAGGGCCGTACCGCCGCTGAGCCCGGCATCGTCTTCGGCCACGAGAACATGGGAATCATCGAAGAACTGGGCCAGGGCATCACCTCGCTCAAGGAGGGCGACCGTGTGGTCATGCCCTTCAACGTAGCCTGCGGGTTCTGCATGAACTGCGTCGAGGGATTCACCGGTTACTGTCTGACCGTCAATCCCGGCTTCGCGGGCGGCGCGTACGGATACGTCGCCATGGGCCCCTGGAAGGGCGGCCAGGCCGAATACCTGCGCGTACCCTTCGCCGACTTCAACTGTCTGAAGCTGCCGCCGGGAAACGAGCACGAGAGCGATTTCATATTGCTCGCCGACATTTTCCCCACCGGATACCACGGTTGTGAGCTCGCCCAGGTCCGCCCGGGCGAGAGCGTCGCGGTGTACGGCGGAGGTCCGGTCGGACTCATGGCCGCATACTCGGCTCTGATGCGCGGCGCGAAGCAGGTCTTCGTCGTGGACCGGGTCCCCGAACGGCTGCAGAAGGCCGAGGAGATAGGCGCGGTTCCGATCAACTTCTCCGAGGGCAACCCGATCGAGCAGATCAAGGACCAGACGGACGGCATCGGCACGGACAAGGGCATTGACGCCGTCGGCTATCAGGCGACAGGGCACGGCACGGACCGCGAAGAACCGGCGACCGTCCTGAACTCGCTCGTCGGCACGGTTCGAGCCACCGGAGCGCTCGGAGTGCCCGGCCTCTATGTGCCCTCCGACCCCGGCGGCCCGGACGAGCAGGCCAAGCAGGGCATGCTCCTCGTCTCGATCGGCAAGCTCTTCGAGAAGGGCCTGCGGATGGGGACGGGACAGTGCAACGTGAAGCGCTACAACCGGTACCTGCGCGACATGATCATCGAGGGCAGGGCGAAGCCCAGTTTCGTCGTCTCCCACGAACTGCCCCTGGATCAGGCACCGTCGGGCTACGACAAGTTCGACAAGCGGATCGAGGGCTACACGAAGGTGATACTGCACCCGTAGCCCTGCGGACCGCACCCTCCGGCCACTGCCGCTCGCCGGCTGTCGCGACGTGATGCCCTACCAGACGCGCTGGGAGTTCCGGCGGACAGGGAACGTCGGCGGACGGTGTCCGTGGGCCTGGCGCCGCCACTCCCCCTGCGTGAGGTCGCTGTCGGCGACGGGAGTCAAGGCGGTGAACCCTCCCCCTCGCGCAGCGGACGACGGCGGGCCCCGGCGGAACAGAATCCGCCGGGGCCCGCCGCCCGGGTACGTACGACCGGTGACCGGCGTCAGTCCGTGCCGGACTCCATCGCGGCGCGGTCCAGCATCGTCTCCTCGTCCGTGGCCTCGCCCCGCGAGGCGATCACCTCGGCGCCGCCCTCGTCCATGGCGCCGATCAGACCGGTCGAGGCCGCCTGCGCGGCGCCGATCGGCGTCGGGTGGTCGCTGCCGACCAGGCCCAGGGCCGCGTACTGCTCGAGACGGGCACGGGAGTCGGCGATGTCCAGGTTCCGCATGGTGAGCTGGCCGATGCGGTCCACCGGGCCGAACGCCGAGTCCTCGGTCCGCTCCATGGAGAGCTTGTCCGGGTGGTAGCTGAGCGCCGGGCCCCGGGTGTCGAGGACCGAGTAGTCCTCGCCGCGCCGCAGCCGCAGGGTCACCTCACCGGTGATCGCCGCGCCGACCCAGCGCTGCAGCGACTCGCGCACCATCAGCGCCTGCGGGTCCAGCCAGCGGCCCTCGTAGAGCAGTCGGCCCAGCCGCCGGCCCTCGTTGTGGTACGCGGCCACGGTGTCCTCGTTGTGGATCGCGTTGACCAGACGCTCGTAGGCGATGTGCAGCAGTGCCATGCCGGGCGCCTCATAGATGCCGCGGCTCTTGGCCTCGATGATCCGGTTCTCGATCTGGTCGGACATGCCGAGGCCGTGCCGACCGCCGATCGCGTTGACCTCCATGACGAGGTCGACCGGGGAGCCGAACTCCTTGCCGTTGACGGTCACCGGACGACCCTGGTCGAAGCCGACCGTCACGTCCTCCGTGGCGATCTCCACCGACGGGTCCCAGAACCGCACGCCCATGATCGGGTCGACCGTCTCGATACCGGTGTCGAGGTGCTCCAGGGTCTTGGCCTCGTGCGTGGCGCCCCAGATGTTGGCGTCCGTGGAGTACGCCTTCTCCGTCGAGTCCCGGTACGGCAGCCCGTGCGCGAGCAGCCACTCCGACATCTCCTTGCGGCCGCCGAGCTCCGTGACGAAGTCCGCGTCCAGCCAGGGCTTGTAGATCCGCAGGTGCGGGTTGGCGAGCAGCCCATACCGGTAGAACCGCTCGATGTCATTGCCCTTGAACGTGGAGCCGTCGCCCCAGATCTGCACCCCGTCCTCGAGCATGGCCCGCACCAGCAGCGTGCCGGTCACGGCACGCCCCAGCGGCGTGGTGTTGAAGTACGGGCGCCCGCCCGACCTGATGTGGAACGCACCGCAGGCGAGCGCGGCCAGCCCTTCCTCGACCAGCGCGGCACGGCAGTCGACGAGCCGGGTGATCTCGGCGCCGTACGCGGTGGCACGGCCGGGCACGGACGCGATGTCGGGCTCGTCGTACTGACCGATGTCTGCGGTGTACGTGCACGGGACGGCGCCCTTGTCGCGCATCCAGGCGACGGCGACCGAAGTGTCGAGCCCGCCGGAGAAGGCAATGCCGACGCGCTCGCCGGTGGGGAGGGAAGTGAGGACCTTGGACATGGCAAGATTATGCAACATCCCGCATGGTCATGCAAGGCCGCCCCGCGAAAGGCCCGGCGCCCCGCGGGTCGAGAAGTGACCGAGACCACAAAGGAAACGATGCCGTTTCGATAGCACCGGAGCTACGCTGATGACACCGAAGTGAACGAAACCGTTTCGTTCGCAGGGAGTGCGGTGGCGGACACCGACCCACGTCGGCGCTCGCCCCCATCCTCACGAAGGGCGCCCGTCATGACCTCCGTACTCGTCGTGCACAGCCAGTCCCTGCACCGGCTCGGTCTGCACATGCTTCTGGCGGCCGAGCCCGACCTGACCGTCGTCGGCGAGGCGACGAGTGGCGCCGAGGCGGTCCGCATGAGCGCCGCGCTCGGTCCCGACGTCGTCGTGATGGGCACTCACGCAGCCGATCCGAACGGCGTCGAGGCCATCCGCCGCATCACCCGGCCCCTCACCCCACTTCCGGCACCCGAGCCCGTCACAGCCGGCGGACACCCCCCGCGCGTACTGGTCCTGACCCCGAGCAGCCACGAGGGGTACGCCTACGCGGCACTGCGCGCCGGAGCCGGCGGGTTCCTCCCCCAGGACGCCACCCCCGACGAACTGACCGCGGCCGTCCGTATCGTGGCCGCCGGAGACGCCGTCACCACGCCCAGCGTCACCCGTGCGCTCATCGACGCCGTCCGCCAGGAGCACCCGGCCCGCACCACCGAGCGGGAAACAGGGCTCGACATGCTCACCGAGCGGGAACGCGACGTCCTCACCGCCGTCGCCTCCGGCTGGTCCAACGCCGAGATCGCCACGCGGCTGTCCATCGCGCCGACCACCGTCAAGTCACACGTCAGCCACATCCTCGCCAAGATCGGCGCCCGCGCCCGCGTGCAGGCGGTGGCCTTCGCCTACGAGTCGGGCCTGGTGCGACCGGCCGCCTGACGCCGACCCGCACCGCAAGGCCGCAGACTCCGCGAGCAGGTCCGCGTCGCGGTGCCACTCCGCGTAGGCCACGCCTCCCCTTCGCGCCGCGCCCCGAACGAGGCCGCCGCGACCCCGGAACGCCTGTCAGACACGCGCGGTGGTGCCACGCAGGACGAGCCGTGGCGTCAGTACGACCTCGCGGGACTCGGTGCGGCCCTGGTCCAGGCGCTCCACGGCGGCGACCACCGCATGCCGGGCCTGTTCACGGGCGCTCTGGCTGACCGTGGTCAGATTGAAACAGCTCAGGCGGGAGAGGGCGTCGTCGTCGTAGCCGACCACGGACACCTCGCCCGGGACGGCGACCCCGGCACGGGACAGAGCGGCCAGGACGCCGATGGCGGACTGGTCGTTGAACGCGACGATGGCGGTGGGGAGTTCGGCGCCGTCGAGCAGCTGGCGGGCGGCACGTTCGCCGGCCGCCTCGGTGTTGTCGCCGCGCAGGACCCCGATGTGCGCGTCCAGGCCGTGACGACGCATGGCGGCGCGGTAGCCGCGGCGACGGTCGGTGGCGATGACACCCTTGCCGCCGTCGACGTAGGTGATCGCGCGGTGGCCGAGCTCCACCAGGTGGTCGACCACCTGGCCGACCCCGTCGTCGTCGGCCGAGCGGACGACATCGAGGTCGGCGTCGGCGATCCGGCGGCCGACGGCGATGACGGGAGCCTTGCGGTCCAGCGCGGCGAGTGCGTCCCCTGAGGCGGTCGGGCCGAGCAGGATCAGGGCCTCGCTGCGGAAGGCCAGCAGCGTCTCGACGGCGGTGTGTTCGTCGCGGGTGCGGGTCTGGGTGCTGAGGACGAGGTCGTAGCCGACCTCCTCGGCGGCCGTGTGGAGGTGCTCGACCAGATCCGCGTGGAAGGGGCTGTGGATGTCCACCATGACGCCGAGCAGCCGGGTGCGTCTGCTGGCCAGCAGACTGGCGGTGCGGTCCACCTGGTAACCGAGCTCGGCGGCGGCTTTCAGGACGCGTTGCCGGGTGCGCTCACTGGGGCCGGGCACACCACGCAGCACCAGGGAGACGGACGCGGTGGACACGCCCACGCGGGCGGCCACGTCCTCCAGCCGGGGGCGTTTGCTCGCGCCGTCCCTGCGACTCGCGGAAGCGTCATCGTCCACTCGCACCTCCCGGCAGATCTCCTCGGGCAACACCCTTGACACGTTCACGAAACGAGCCGATAGTACCAGAACTTAAAGCGCTTTAAATTGTCCTGACGTTCCAACGAAGTCAGCTCGGACCGCTACGGCTCCCGGCATTCCGAGACCGGCCACGTCACCGTCCCGCAGACCGAGTTCCCCAAGCCACCGCACCGTCTCGACCCCGGGACGGTCATCGCACCCAGGGCCATTGACCCCACCGAGTCGAGGGCCCGCGTCCGGCTGCCAACAGCTTTCGGGCCACCCCACCCGCTTCCGAGACCCGCCGCACCCGATGCAGCAGGTCTCTCCCGCGCACCACACACCGCGACCGAAGCCGCCCCGACCTCCCCGGCCCCATCCCGCGGCCGTCGATCCACAGCCCACTGCCCGTCACTCCCTCTCACTTGCTCAGCGAGGTGCACGCGCCATGAGCCACACATCCCTTCCCCGTTCTCCCCGTTTCCGCAGAATCGCCCCCGCCGTGGCGGTGGCCGCCGCGGCCGCTCTCACCCTCGTCGGCTGTTCCAGCAGCTCCGGCGGGAAGAAAGCCGCGGAGAGCGGGGCCGCGGTGTCGGCCGGCAAGGCCGACACCCCCCGCATGACGATCGCCATGGTCACCCACGCACCCTCCGGCGACACCTTCTGGGACACCATCCGCAAGGGTGCCGAGGCCGCCGCCGCCAAGGACAACGTCAAACTCATCTACTCCAACGACGAGACCGCCGCCGACCAGGCCAACCTCGTGCAGAACGCGATCGACCAGAAGGTCGACGGCATCGCCGTCACCCTCGCCAAGCCCGACGCCATGAAGGCCGTGGTCGCCAAGGCCGAGGCGGCCGGCATCCCGGTCGTCGGCTTCAACGCCGGCCTGTCCGAATGGAAGAAGCAGGGTCTGCTGTCGTTCTTCGGTCAGGACGAGTCCGTCTCCGGCCAGGCGCTCGGCACCAAGCTCAACGACACCGGCGCCAAGCACGCCCTGTGCGTCGTGCAGGCCCAGGGGGACATCAACCTGGAACAGCGCTGCGCCGGTGTGAAGAAGACCTTCAGCGGCGAGACCGACAACCTCTACGTCAACGGCACCGACATGCCGTCCGTGAAGTCGACGATCACCGCCAAGCTCGCGCAGGACAAGTCCATCGACGAGGTCGTCACGCTTGGCGCCCCGTTCGCGCTGACGGCCGCACAGGCGACGTCCGAGGCCGGCAGCAAGGCCAAGGTCGCGACCTTCGACCTCAACAAGGACCTCATCGCCGCCATCGAGAAGGGCAGCATCCAGTTCGCGGTCGACCAGCAGCCCTACCTCCAGGGCTACTTGGCCGTCGACTCGCTGTGGCTCTACAAGACGAACGGCAACTACAGCGGCGGCGGCGAGCAGCCGATCCTGACCGGCCCGGCCTTCGTCGACAAGTCCAACGTCGACACCGTCGCCCAGTTCGCCACGAAGGGCACCCGGTGATGCGCATGGCCCAGCAGGCAGAGCCGGCGGTGACCACACCGCCGGCCCCCGGCCCCAAGGAGACCGACGGACAAACCGAGCAGCGCTCCCAGACACTGCGGCTGCTCGCCCGACCCGAGGACGGCGTGCTCCTCGGCGGCACCGCCGTACTCGTGCACTCCCTGAGCGGGTCACCCCGGGCGTCCTCGCCCGCACCGCCAACAACGAGATCTCGTTCGGGCACGTAGAGGCCCCACGCGCAGGGCGGACATGACCTGTCGGCATCCCCGGTGCACGAGTCGGTTCACCAACCTCCACCCACCGCCGGGCACCGCCGCTGGACGGAAGACGTCCTGCCCCAACGCTCCACCGTCTCCCCGTGACCGGAAGGCACACTCTCGTGAAGATCGCCCTCGATCCCTACATGATCCGCAACGTTCCGCTCCTCGAACTACCCGCTGTGGTCGCCGAGTTGGGCTACGAATGGATCGAACTCTCCCCCCGGGAGGACTTCATCCCCTTCTTCCGGCACCCGCGCGTCGACGACGCGACCGTACGGAAGTTCCGCAAGGCACTGGACTCGGCGGGCGTCGGCGTCTCCTCCGTCCTGCCCCTGTTCCGCTGGTCGGGACCGGACGAGGATGCCCGGCAGGCCGCCGTCCGCTACTGGAAGCGCGCCATCCGGATCACCGCGGATCTCGGCGTGGACAGCATGATCTCCGAGCTCAACGGCCGGCCCGAGGATCCGGACCGCAGCGAGGCCCAGTTCTGGAAGTCGATGGACGATCTGCTGCCGCTCCTGGAGCAGGAGGGCATCCGCCTCACCCTGGAGCCGCACCCCGACGACTTCATCGAGAACGGCCACGACGCGATCAACCTGATTCGCGGCATCAACCACCCGAACGTCGGCTTCCTGTACTGCGCCCCGCACACCTTCCACATCGGCAACGACGCTCCCGGCATCATCCAGTACGCCGGCGACCTGCTCACCCACGTCCACCTCGCCGACGCCCTGGACCACACCGCGTCCTCCGGCAACCGCTACATACTCAACCCGCCCGGCACGCACGCCCGGATCCACCAGCACCTCGACATCGGCCAGGGCGAGGTCGACTTCGCCGAACTCTTCCGCGAGCTGCGCGCGAACGGCTTCGACGGCACCCTCACGGCCTGTGTCTTCGCCTGGGAAGAACGCGCCAAGGAGTCCTCCGTCTTCATGCGGAAGAAGATCGACGAGTACCTGGCCACCTGGTCCTGACGGACCACGTCCGTCCCGGCACGACCGCCCCGGCACGGACGTCCCGGGTGCGGGCTGACATTCCTTCCTCGTGAACCTTCCTTGTGAACCCTTGAGAGAGGCACCCCCATGTCCACATCCGCCAAACCCCTCTCCGTCGCGGTGATCGGCGCCGGCATGGCAGGCCGCAGCCACGCCGCCGGCTACCGCAACGTCAACACGGTCTTCGGCGCCGGTCTGCCGCCGGTCCGGCTGGCCGCGATCGCCGATGCCAACATCGAGCTCGGCGAGGACGCCGCCCGCCGCTACGGCTTCGAGAAGGCACTCCCGAGCTGGGAGGCCGTCGCCGAGGACCCGACGATCGACGCCGTCAGCATCGTGGTCGGCAACGCGCTGCACCGACCGATCGCCGAGGCACTGGTCACCGCGGGCAAGCACGTGTTGTGCGAGAAGCCGCTTGCCGGTTCGTTGGAAGACGCCCGCGCCATGGCCGAGTTGGAGCGCTCCGCCGAGGTCGTGACCGCCGTCGGGTACACCTTCCGCCGCTCCCCCGCCATCGCCGCGATCCGCGAGCACGTCCGGCGTGGCGAGCTGGGTGACCCGACCCTGTTCAGCGGCCGCTACTGGTGCGACTACGCGACCGACCCTAACGGGCCGCTGAGCTGGCGGTTCAAGGGCGGCCTCGGTTCCGGTGCGCTCGGTGACATCGGCTCGCACGTCATCGACGCCGCCGAGTACGTCGCGGGGTCCATCGCCTCGGTCTCCGGTGCCTCGCTGTCGACGCAGATCCCCAAGCGGCCCCTGCCGCTGGGCGCGGTCGTGGGGCACAACGCGGCTCCCGTCTCCGACGAGTTCGGTGAGGTCGAGAACGAGGACACCGCGTCCTTCACCGCCCGCTTCGAGTCCGGTCTCGTCGGCACCTTTTCGGTGACACGCACCGGCTTCGGCCTGCCCAACGGGCTGTCCTTCGACATCCTGGGCGTCGGTGGCCGCGCCGCGTTCGACCAGCACCGGCCCGCCGAGTACCTCTTCGACGACGCCCAGCCCGAGGCTCGTACCCGAGGCGCGCGCCAGATCATCGTCGGCCCGCAGCTGCCGTACTTCGCGGGCGGGGTCCCGATGGAGGCGCCGGGTGTGGGCGCCAGCAACTCCGACAACTTCACCTACCAGGCCCGGGCCTTCCTCGACCAGGTCGCGGGCGTCGCCGAGCCGCTGCCGGCCTGCGCCACATTCGCCGACGCGCTGCGGACCATGGAGATCATCCGGGCCGTCGTCGAGTCCTCCTTGGGCGGTGGCGCCGCCGTCACGGTTCCGCCCGCCGCCTGACCGCCTGCCCCCCACCCGCGTCCAAGGAGCACACACATGGCCCTCAAACTCGGCGCCTACACCGCCTGTCTGCACGACCGGCCCCTCACCGAGGCCCTCGACATCCTCAAGGAGAACGGCCTGACCTCCGTGGAGGTCAACACCGGCGGCTTCATTCCGTCCCCGCACTGCCCGGTCGACCTGCTGCTGTCCTCGGCCACCGCGCGCGAGGAGTACCTGGCGACCTTCGCCGACCGCGGGATGGAGCTGACCGGCCTCAACTGCAACGGCAACCCGCTCAACCCGCTCCCCGGCGTCGGCCCGAAGCACGCCGACGACCTGCGCCGCACCATCCGCCTCGCCGGCCTGCTCGGGGTGAGGCACGTGGTGACCATGTCCGGCACACCGGGCTCCGACCCCGACGCCAAGTACCCGTCCTGGGTCGTCAACCCCTGGGACGGCGTCTACATGGACGTCCTGGACTACCAGTGGGGCGTGGCCGTCGAGTTCTGGAAGGAGATCGACGCGCTGGCCCGGGAGAACGACGTCCGGGTCGCCATCGAGATGCACCCGCACAACCTGGTGTTCTCCCCGGTCACCGTGAAGCGGCTCGTCGACGAGACGGGCGCGACGAACGTGGGCGCGGAGATGGACCCCTCGCATCTGATGTGGCAGGGCATGGACATCGTCGCCTGCATCAAGTGGCTGGGTCCGCTGGTGTTCCACGCCGCGGCCAAGGACGCGACGCTCTGCCCCGGCGCCGACATCCGTGGCGTGCTGGACACCTCGTTCACCCGCGTGCCCGCCGACGCGCCGGGCAAGGTGCCCACCGGCTACGGGTTCTGGTGCAACGCCTGGCCCGAGAACCCGGCGTGGAAGTTCGTCGCCGTCGGCGTCGGACACGACGTCGCCTACTGGACCGAGTTCCTGCGCGCCCTCGCCGAGATCGACCCGGACATGGCCGTGAACATCGAACACGAGGACGCCGCCTACTCCCAGACCGAGGGACTGACTCTGGCCGCCAAGAACCTGCAGGGCGCCGCGGCCGCCCTGTAGTTCCACCCCACCACACGGCCCCGTGCCCACCGACGGGCGCGGGGCCATCGACTGGCCCCGCTCACCCGGTCAGCTGCGAGCCAGCCTCACAAGGAACTAGATCTCCGAGTCGTTCCACCGCACACAGATCTCGATGCCGTCGGTGTCCTCCTCCTTCCGCCTGAAGAACCGGGCGTACTTGTCGAACTTCGCGGCGATGAGGACGGCTTCCTCGGTGCAGTTGTCGACCTCGATGAACAGCAGGGGCACATCGTCATCTGGGGCGATCACGACGACGTCGGCGCGGGCGCTGCCGATAGCGGGGTTCTTCCAGGTGCCCTTCACCGGGAGCGCGACCTCGGTGGCGTAGGAGGTGATGGTGCCGATCCCCTTGGAGGCGTCGACGGCGACCTGCGCGGCGGCAACCGCTTCGGCCGACTCCCCAGCCACCAGGCCGAGGTCGGGCTGCCACCACATCATGTTGTTGCCGGTTCGAGGCAATCCCATACGGCGCCGGCGCTCACAACTGTCTGCGGCCGGGTAGCCATGTCCCAGATACCCGACCGCACAGGTCGCCGATTCGCGCGCTCACTCCCCGGCCGAAGCAGCATGGTTGTCACCTGGGAGGCAGGCTGATGGTCACGGACGCTCAATCGGCAGCCTTCCTGTCACCAGGTCGGGGCGTGACGCCCATTCGGTCGGTCGGCTACAAAGCTGCCGTACGGAAGAGCGACAGCAGGTTCTGGGCCGGCAGGGCGCCCGGGTCGAAGAACTGCGTGGCCAGAGCGAGTGGCACGGTCGTTCCGTGCATGCGGACCTCGTGACAGGTGAAGCAGAACGCCGCCTCGAACAGCGCCAGGTCGAGAGAGTTCTCGTACGCCCGGACGCTCCAGCCGGGCGAGAAGCCGCAGCGGTGCTGTTCACTGCCGGGCAGGCTCTCGATCAAGGTCAGCGCTGCGGCAGCTTCGCTCCCTGCCCAGTGGGCGACCGTCGTGCCGGGGTATGGGACGTCCCGCCTGGTCGGGAGGGCGGAGATTCGTACGACCTCGATCAGCACGGTGGCGGCAACGGCTTCGGCGGGGAGCTGCATGTGCGCAGTCTGCCCGCCGGGTCGGCGGCCGGGTAAGGGGCACAGGCACCTTCGGCAGACGCAGCCGGTGTCAGTTCGATCGACCCGATGTCATCTACCGCGAAGTTCGCATCGGCAGAGCCAGCCACTGCCGCGAAGTGACAACGCGCCTGCCGTGGTGACAACTGTCATGCTTCGGCTCACAATGATCGAGTGCTCGGCGTGCACGCGATCTGTTCAGAAATCCAGGTCGAGGTAATCGATGTCGTTGATGGCCACGTCCGAAATTCCCGTGGCGCGGCTTCCGCCGTCCTGGAAGTAGATGTCCTTGAATCCTTCGGCGATGATCCGGCGCATTTCCTGGTCGTCGGCACCGGCGTCGCGGGCGTCGAAGAGGCGCTGTGCGTAGGTCGCGGGGAGGTGGACGGTGAGGCGACGGAAGCGGCCGTCGTCGGTGGTGCCGATGGGGGCGGTGTAGCCGAAGCGGGCCCTCGTCTCGACGGTGATGCCGCCCGTGGCGGCGGCCTGCTTGCGTCGGCGTTTGCGAACCAGCGGCTGCCAGCGGGATCGCACCGCGGCGTCGATCTTGGCGGTGATGTCCTTGGGCGGGTTCTTCCTGGCTCCGCGCCGGTAGCGGTTCACCGAGTCGGCGGTGACGCCGAGTTCCGCCGCGACGGCCTTCGCGCTCCCCAGCTGTTTGAGGAGGTAGTTGATGCGGGTCGGAAGGGTCTTGGGCGGTTCTCGGGTGAAGGCTTCCCGGTCGGCGCGTTCGATCGCGTCGTCGATCTGTCCCACGGTTCTACTCTCCGTCGTCCATGACGGCGTCGCCGCCCTTGATGTGGCGGGCGGGGTTGAGGCCCTGTTCCATCAGGTCGACTGCCCAGGCCAGATCCTGGACGCCCTCCAGTTTCGCCAGGCCGGGGGTGGGGCCGAGGCGGAAGCCACCGGGCTGGGGCTTGCCGGAAGCGCTGTAGGGCAGGAAGTCCAGCGGGCTGCGGCCGGGTGAGGGGTAGACGACGCAGTCGGACAGTACCGCCAGCGGGTACAGGCCCGTCATCTTGACCATGTTGTTCAGCTTGCGGTGCATGTTCACGCGCGCCTTGGAGATGACCGCGGCGCGGATGTCGGGGCGCCAGGTCGGGCGCTCCAGCGCGGGCCATCGTTCGCCCTGCCGGTAGTGGCGGCCCTGCGGGCGCTCGCGGAGCTTGCCGATGCCGCCCTTGATGGTTGCCTTGATCGCGGCGAGAACCGCGGCCAGAGCCGGGTCGGCATCCTTGTGCCGCTCCATCGCCGCGAGGAATTCGGTGTCGGTGAGGTCTTTGGTGACGCCGAGGTCGGCGAGGGTGTCGACATAGGCGGTCTTGAGCCGGTCGTGCCAGGGATCCAGGTACGCGCCCGTCTCCCGGCGCAGATACGCCTCGATCGGAGCGACGTTGTGGCCGAGTTCCTGGGCATAGGCGACGGTGTGTGTCTGGTACCAGGCCGGGCCCTGGGGGCGGATCCCGGACGGGGTGAACGGCGAGGGCAGACGCGGGTCCGTCTCGATGCGGCTGAGGTCGACCAGCCAGGAGCCGGGGATCTTCGGGTTGAACGCGGGAGCGTAGAAGTGGTCCGGGGCGGACAGGCCCACCGTGAGGCGGGCCGAGGCCGCGAGGAACGCGGTGTTCAGGTCCAGGCCCACCGCCCACGGCAGGGCCGCCTCCTGCCCCGTGAGCAGGTCCACGTCGCGGACCCACTGGTAGGCCTCTTCGTCCAGGAAGCCACCGCTCCAGCCGGAGTTCACGACCACGGGATGTTCGGGGGTGGCCTCCGGCGGCGCCGGATCCATCGGTTCGGTGCCCACTGAACCCGGGTTGTGGCCGGACACCCAGTTCCCGGTCTCCTTGTCCTGGAGGGCCCGGGTGGGCGGGCGCAGCGCGGTCATGAGCTCCAGTCCGCAGACGGCCGTGCTGCCGCGCGGGGTGCTGACCCTCATCGCGTAGACGCCCAGGACGCGGGCGATGTCGGCCGGCTCCATCTGTGCGACGCCCGGCCAGGAACGCTCGTCGAGGGCGTCCCAGGACAGGACGGCGAGCTGGACGCACTGGCGTCGGCCCGACTGCGCGGGACGGTAGATGCGCGCCCACGGGCCGAAGCCGCGCTGGGTGAGGTTCCATTTCGCCTTCGCCACCTGCTTGACCACCGGGTGGTCGGCGGGCAGGCGCAGGGAGCGGCGTTGCTCGTGGCCCTCGAGGTGCTCGGGGAGGCCGAGTTTCACCGCGGCGCTTGCGGTGAGGACGATCAGGGGATCGGCGTCCTTGCCGTTGCGGTGCAGTTTGGCTGCGCCGAGGCCGGATTCCGCGAGCGTCCATTCCACGAGTTCCGGGATGGTGGCGGCGGGGCAGTCGAGCACGATGCCGGCTGTCGCGTAGGCGGAGCCGTCGCCGTCCAGGACGGCGAGTGGGCCGTGGGGAAAGCGCTGGTCGGTGTCGAGGGGTTGGGCAGCTGGCCTCTTCACCGGCTGGTGTGCGGATGTGGCGGGCAGGGCGATGGGGCGCCCTTGGGGTGCCCAAGCGTCGGGCGTCTTCACCGGTGCGGTGGCGTCGGTCTCGTGGAGCGCGGGTGCGGGGGCCGTGAACGCCGTGGAAGGCGTCTCCTGTTGGGGCGAGGGAAGAAGCGGGGCCGGCACCGTCACGGGCGTGCCATGTGCGGGGTATTTCGCAGCCCAGCCGTTCAGCAGTCGCTGATATGCCTCCAGGCGGGGCGACTTCGGCTCGCTCCGGCCGTTCTCCCAGTTCTTGACGGACTGAGTTGTGGTCTTCAGTGCGGTCGCCAATCGGGCCTGGGTGATACCGGCGGCCTCACGCAGCCGGGCGCGCTCTGCGGGATGAGGGAGCTGCGGCTCCGCCTCCAACAGTGCGTCGACCGACGCGAACAGCTCTTCCTCGGATGCCACAGACCACTACCTCCGCTCGGGACCTTACCAAGCCCCACACTGCCATTTAACCCTTTCCTTTAACCCTTTCATGGAACATTCGGGGTGTCGCGCCGACTTCTCCCACGACCGTTCTCCCGACCTGGTCCCGAATCACCGAGCCTGGCGACACCGCTGCAAGACGCGCCGGTTCCACCCTCCCGGGCGAACACGCGACCCGCGCCGACAACGCCCCTGCACGGACCGATCCCGCAGCCGCCGACACGGTGTGATCCGCCCACAGGGGACGCCCCATCGAGCGCAGCCCGGCCGGACCCTCGGTGGCGATGACAGCGGATCGTTTCAGCACCTGGGAGCTGCATCGCGTTATCCCTCCTGCAGCCCCCTGCGAACGAGGTTGTCCAGCCCTCACCGGCAGCGACGCCCACTAACTTCAGCATCCAGTGATCTCGGGGGTATGGAGGTTGTGGTGGCTTGTGACCTGCGCAAGGTGGCCGATGCGCTGCCTGGAGTGGCTTCTCGGCACGGGCCGGCCGGGGTTGCGGTGCGCGCAGGGCGTCTTGGGCACGCGGGGCGGATACCCCGACCCCTGCTTGGGCGGGCACGACACCAACGGCAGGGAAAGGCCCAGCTCCCCCGCCGCTGCCAGGGAGCCTCTCAGGATCCCGGCGAGCACCCGGGCATCGTCCAGGGCGTCGTGCGCCCGCTGCTGCGGCACTTTGTAGTAAGCGGCCAGGGAGGCCAGCTTCAGGTCGTCGGTGGGCGGCGCGACCCGCCGGTTCAGCGCCAGGGTGCACATCCGCTGTGAGACCGGCAGCCACGAACGGGCCCGGGCGAACTCGCGCGCGAGGAACTCGTAGTCGAAGTGGGCGTTGTGTGCCACCATCACCCGGCCGGCCAGCAGCGTCCCGATGTGCTCGGCGACCGACTCGAAGGCGGGCGCGCCCCGCAGGCGCTCCGTCGTGAGGCCATGGATGTGCACCGGCCCGGGGTCACAGCCCGGATCCAGCAGCGTGGAGAACTCCTCCGCCAGTTCCCCCGCCGGATCCAGTGTCAGCACCGCCACCGAGAGCACCCGGTGCTCGTACGGCTTCAGGCCCGATGTCTCCACGTCCACGACCGCCCACCCGGTGGCTCCGGGCACGGCGTTGAACCCATCATCGGAAATCGGCACCCCATTCATGCCGGTCAGCATCCCTTGTCCCGCCCCACTGCTCAAAATCCTGCGGCCACCGCTCTTCTGCCGGGTCTCGGCCGGCGGTCTTCGCACCGGTGTTTCCCGACGTCCGGAGCACAGCACACGCCACGGAGCACCGCGGCCGCGCGATCCGATCCGGGCTGAGCCCGAGGAGTGGATCGAGAGGGCATTCGACTGTTCACGCCACGTCGGGCGAGTTCGGTCCTCCGGTTCGATGCGGTTCAGGCGCTCACTGCAGGACCTGAGCGGTGCGAGCCGACGAGAGCCAACTGGGGAACTCCTGCAGAAGCCGGTCGTAGAGGAGATCGTCGCGTATGGTGCGCGGATCGCGGCCGGCGTGGAAGAAGCCTGCGTTGTCGACGATGCGGTGTCTGGGTACGGCCAGGTCGTCGAGACGGCGGAGAAAGGCGAACTCGTTGTCGTCGAGGTCGCCGAAGCCGATGAATTGCCAGAACAGCGGCAGGCGGGCGGCTTTGCACAGGTAGCGTTCGGCGGCGGACTTGCTGGTGGGGCCGCCGTCGGTCTGGAAGATCACCAGGGCTGGGGCGTCACTGCCGGAAGCGAGGTAGTGGTCGATGACCTCGTCCATGGCCCAGTGGTAGTTCGTCCGGCCCATGTGGCCGAGGTTCTCGTGCAGCTTGTTGATGCGGCCACGATGCCCTCCGAGGCTGAGATCGGTGGATCCGTCGACGTCGGTGGAGAAGAACACCACTGGCACCGTGCCGTCGTCATCGAGGTGGGCAGACAAGGAGAGGACCTGCTCACCGAGATGCTGCATGGTGCCGTCCTTGTAGTAGGGCCGCATCGAACCGGAGCGGTCCAGCACGAGATACACGGCAGCACGCACCCCCTCGAGACCGTGCGCGCGCACGCTCGACCCAGCCGCCTTGTAGAGGCTCAGCAGATCCGGGGCCTGCGTCTGCATCTTGGACAGACTGATTGCCGAGGCCTCATTCTGAACCCTGCCCATGGTCACCACTCCTGTGTCACGCAACACTCTCATCCTCTCGGTCGAGGCGGTACCACAAGGAAGAGTTCTCCACCGGATCCCTGACCGGCGCACCCCAGGTCAACGGCCCGACCGCCCAGAAGGGGTGGCCGTCGGCGGTGGCGGATGTCCACGTCGCCCTCCTGCCCGGTCCGGCACCCCCGACATGTGCGCGCAGGGGGTGTGTCAATTTAACGGCTGATCTTGGTTGTTGAGTGGTCAGTTGTTGCTCGGGGTCAGGCGGCCCTCGAAGGCGATCTGGAAGGCGTTGAGGGGTGCCTTCCAGCGCATGGTCCACCGCTTGCGGCCCTTCCCTGTCGGGTCCAGGCTCATCAGCGCCATGTAGATGCACTTGAGGGCGGCGGCCTCGTTGGGGAAGTGTCCGCGGGCGCGGACGGACCTGCGGATGCGGGCGTTGACGCTTTCGATCGCGTTCGTGCTGCAGATGACCTTGCGGATCTCGACGTCGAAGGCGAGGAAGGGCACGAACTCGGCCCAGGCGTCCGACCACAGCTTCACGATCGCCGGGTACTTCCGGCCCCACGTCTCCTGGAACTCCAGGAACCGCTCCGTCGCGGCGTCCTCGCTGGGCGCGGTGTAGACGGGCTTGAGGGCCCCTGCGACCTTGTCCCAGTCCTGGCGGGCGGCGTATCGGAACGAGTTCCGCAGCAGGTGAACCACGCACGTCTGGACAATCGTGCGAGGCCAGACGGCCTCCACGGCCTCGGGGAGCCCTTTGAGCCCGTCGCAGACCAGCATGAGCACGTCGTCCAGGCCGCGGTTCTTCAGCTCCGTGCACACGTGCAGCCAGTACTTCGCGCCCTCGCCGCCGTCGCCGGCCCAGATGCCGAGGATGTCGCGGGTGCCGTCCACCGTCACCGCCATCACCACGTAGATGGGACGGTTCGCGACCTTCCCGTCCCTGATCTTGACGTTGATGGCGTCCACGAACAGGACGGGATAGACGCGGTCGAGGGGACGGTTCTGCCATTCGGCCATGCCCTCCATCACCTTGTCGGTGATGGTGGAGACGGTCTGCTTGGACACCTCCGCCCCATACACCTCGGCGAGATGAGCCGATATCTCTCCGTGAGTGAGGCCCTTCGCGGACAAGGAAAGCACCATCTCGTCGACGCCGGTCAGGCGCCGCTGTCGCTTCTTGACGATCTGCGGCTCGAAGCTGCCGGCAGTGTCGCGGGGCACCTTTACTTCCACCGGCCCGACATCGGTCAGTACGGTCTTGGCCCGACTCCCGTTGCGGGAGTTGCCGCTGCCCCGGCCGACAGCATCGTGGCGTTCATAGCCGAGGTGATCGGTGATCTCACCTTCCAGAGCAGAATCCAAGACCCGCTTGGTCAGCTGCTGCAGCAGCCCGCCCTGCCCGGTCAGCTGCAGCCCCTCCGACCGGGCCCGCTCCACCAGCGTCGCGACCAGCTGCTCGTCAGAAACGGGCGCAGGCTGCCCGGACGGGGCACTCTCGACAGGTTCCACGGTCTCCAACTCCACGGCGGTGTCAGCCACTTGACGTCCCTCCCATGATCGTTGGATCCGCCGTTAGATTTACACTCCCCCCCTGGGGTGCCTTGGGCGTCTCACGCGTAACGGCGCCGGGACGGAGGTGCTTGCTCGGAAGCCAATTGATCTTCAGCTGGCATGTGCGTACCAGCCATCTCGTTCAACACGGTGACGCCACGGTCACGTTGTCGTCGGCGATGCGCAGCACCCGGCCCCTGGCATAGTAGATCGACGTTGTGCCGTTGCCGCCGAGACGCATGACGCAGCCGAGTGCCGCCAACGGGTCGGTCGCGGGCTTCGAGCCGTCGGCGAGGGCGAGCCGGACCTGGGAGACCTGGAAGGCCGGTACACCGAGGGCCATCGGAAGGCGCACCGGTCGGCCTTCGCGGACATCGGCGGCGAGATGATCACCGAGGCGGTACGGCAACAGGACGAGGCCGACGATGACGAACCCCAGCACCGCGCCGCCGACACCGCGCAGCCACAGACTGCTGTTCCAGCCGAGTCGGACACCCGACGGCCGCAACCATAAGATTACGAGGGCAGTCGACGCGCCGCAGGCCAGGATGGCGACTACCGAGACTGTGCCGGCCCTGCCGCCGCGCGCTGACGCCCAGGCTGCGACGGAGACGACCGTGGCAACCGCGACGCAGCTGGCGGAGATCAGCAGGGTGATCATGGCGCGGCTCCGGACGATGTGCACTACCGCCCGGCCTCGTTCGGCCGCGCGTAGCAGCCACCGGGCGCCGAGGAAGAGGGCGAGACCCGCGATGCCGACGAGGAACGCACGGATCGCCAGCCAGCTGAAGGAGATGCCGGCCTCCTCCGGCGCCACCCCGAAACTGCCGTAGAACCGTGCGGCCAGCACCCAGCCGAAGGCGTAGGAGAACCCGGCTACGCCGGTGACAATCTGTGTGGTCCGGCCGAACCAGTTCGACAGGCGCTCCGCGAACGTCGACGGTACGCCCTCCCCCACCGGCGCCTCGCTCACAGCATCTCGATGAGGAGCAGAATCGCCGCCACTGCGCCGCAGACCAAACCTACAGCGAGTGCAACTCTTTCTTTGACTCCGTAGCTCAAACCGCCCTGCCGTAATGGCTCGGAGACCGTCGTACGCACCGCCGTGCGTGGTGTGTGGGTACGCGCCGGAGTGTCCTCGAGGGCCTCGTCGAGAATCGCAAGCCACCGGTGCAGCGGGGGGCGAGGAGTCGTCGCGCGCACTGACTCACGGAGGACTGGCAGCAGTGCCGCTGGTACCCCTTCCTGGGGCGAGTCCTGGGAATCGGTGGCTGAGGGACGCCACGACGGGGTGCCGAATACCCGGGCGGTCAGCAGGCCGACGGCGTAGGTGACCGAAGCCTGGTCGGGGCGGGGAACTTCACCGCCCAGCACGCGGGGATCGGTCCAATCCGTGGTGGTGAGCAGCGGATCGTCGACTGTACTGCCCGCTGGCCGGATCGAGTCACAGTCCAGAATGAGTACTGCCGGTTCGGGCCGTACGCTCCACAGCAGATTGCCGGCGGAGATGTCCTCGTGCACCAGGCCTCGCTCCTCCAGCCAGGCAAACGCTTCGACCGTCAGCCGGAGGAGCACGAGCTTCTCCCGAACGGTCGCCGGCTCGACGCCCACGCGGGCCGCGCGGGTTTCGTAGAGCAGGTAGTTGAAGTCCCGGGCCCGCACCCTGTTGGTGGAGAGCTGCGCGCGGTAGGTCATTTCGGCCTTCGGTACGAGCACGCCGGACACCGCCCCGCCGTCCGCCGTCACCACAGCGAGCGGCCAGGCGAAGCGGCGCCGTAGGAAGGCACCGTCATTGCTGTCGCTGTCCAACTCGCGGTGGAGCCGTACCAGGCGGTCCAGGTCGGCCTCGGAACGCTGGATCGCGTACTTTTTGTACAGGACGCGGTCCTCATGGCCGAAGACGTCGAAAACCGTGGACGAGCCGCCTCGCGACCCGGCCCCATAGGTGCGGAGCTCTCCCTCCGGTACGCGCTGTGGCAGGCTGGGCCAGGTATGGGGTACAGGCTGAACGGTCACGTCACTCCTCCGCAGTCGGTCAGCGGATGTCGGTTTCGTTCAGCGGCGGGTTCGGTGGCGGCATTCGAGGCGGATCCGAGTCCCGGTTGATCGAGACCATCGTCGAGGCGATCAACGACATGGCGTACCTCTCCAGCACCGAGGTGATCCTGGCTGCGAGTACATCGGCGGGAACGTCGCTCCACGCCTCGGCGTCCACCGGGTTGAGGCGTCGCAGGACCTCGGGTGGCAGTTCCTCCATGCCGACACCCATGACCACCAGTTGCGCGCGTGTCAGCTCGTCGAATTCGTGGAACGCCTGCTCCCAGCCGGAGTCCGAAGGCATACCGGCGGTGAGGAGAAAGACGAAGGGCCGGAAGGTCACTGTGTCATGGGCGCGGAGGACCCTCAGGTCTCGTTCGATCACCCGGCCCAGGTAGCGGAAGAGAACGCCGTAATGGGCGGCGCCGTGCCCGGACAGCCGTGGCAGGGAACGCAGTTCGGTGAGGTCGGTCAGTGGGAGAACCAGCTCCGCCTGGTCGCTGAAGGTCACGAGGCCGAGCCGAATATGCTCGCCGAGGAGCGGGTTGCTCAGCAGTTCCTCAGTGAACCGGACGACCGTTTCCTGCACCGCGTCGAGGCGCCCTGACACATACATGGATGTCGAGGTGTCCACAGCCAGGTAGAAGGGCAGTACACGCTGCACGGTCCAGTTCCCCTCTCCCCATACGCAGCTGGCGCGTCCGTCGTGGCTCGGCCTTGCGTCGTCCGTCAGCCTAGCGAACGAATCGCCTGAGCGTCATCGGGCCGTGGCGTGCGAGCCGTTCTGCCCACCAACCGGCCGACGAAGGGCCACCAGCCGTGGCTCAGCGGACAACCGACGACCAGCCCAAAGCCCTCAAACCCGCCCTCGAATCCATGATCCTGCTGGTCGCCGCGGTCATCGTCCACTACAAGGCCGCCAACCGCGTCGTCCTCCTCCAACGCAGCCAGAACGCCAAGTTCGCCCAGGGCATGTGGGACCTCCCCGTCGGCAAGAGCGAACCCGGCGAACCCATCACCGAAACCGCCGTGCGCGAGCTGTTCGAAGAGACCGGCCTGACGGTAAAGCCCGAGGCCCTGAAGGTCGCCCACATCATCCGCGGCGCCTGGGGGCGTCGAAGCCCCAGGCGGCTTCCTCACCGTCGTCTTCGCAGCCCACGAATGGACCGGCGAACCCGAGAACCGCGAGCCGCACAAACACGCCCAGGTCCGCCGGGTCCACGCCGACGCCATCCCCGAGGAGTTCGTGGACACCACCGCCAGCGCCCTCCACCGCTACCTCACCGACGGCCTCCAAGTGTCTCTGGACGGCTGGCGCTAGATCGGCCAGTTCCACCGGGCCCTCACCTTCGAGGACTTCAAGGTTCTGTCGCACTTGAGCCGAGCTACTCATGCGGCGCAGCGGACGCTTTGGCAGCGAGACCGCCCTTCTGGGCAGGGGCCGGGGTGCACCGTCGAACGACGTAAACGGGACGATGCTTGACTGTGGCGGCACGGATGTAGTCCGTGCTTTCAGAGGGCGTTCTGCGAGTCTTGGGTGGTTCTCGTAGTCCTTGAAGACGAATTGTTCGTTTCCAGTGCTTCACTGCCGGCCGTCGGCGCGGTGTTCTGGTGGAATCCGACGCAGGTGAGGACGATATAGAGCGGGCCGGCGTCGGGGCAGCCCCGAAAACCAGGTGCCCCAGCCGCCGCCCCTCCCTACGCTCCCCGCCATGGACAGCACCTGGACCGAGCGCCTCGTCAACGTCGTGGACGTCGAGGCGACCTGCTGGGCCGGTTCCCAGCCGCCTGGCGCGGTCAGCGAGATCATCGAGATCGGACTGACCGTCATCGACCTGGCTGCCGGTGAGCGCCTCGCCCGGCACCGGATCCTGGTGAGGCCCGTCCGGTCCACGGTTAGCGAGTTCTGCACGGAGCTGACCGGCCTCACCCCACACGAAGTCGACCAGGGGGTCAGCTTCGCCGAGGCATGCCAGCTGCTGGCGGCTGAGCACCGCGCAGGCACCCGGCCGTGGGTCAGTTGGGGCGACTACGACCGACACCAGTTCACCCGGCAGTGCCAGGCCACACGGACGCCCTACCCCTTCGGCCGCCACCACACCAACGCCAAGGCGGTCTTCACCGAGGCGTATGGTCTGCGCAAACGCCCCGGCATGGCACAGGCCCTGGAGATCGCCGGGCGGCCGCTTGAAGGCCGTCACCACCGGGGCGAGGACGATGCCTGGAACATCGCGGCCCTCGTGCTCCACCTGTCCGAACGGGGCGTCTGGCCAGCCACGGTCGAACACCCCGTCTGACGCACCCACCCGGACCAGCAGAACCACCCGATCGAAGTGGGGCCGAATCACCTTGCTACAGGGGCGCGAATACCCTGCCCGCACACCCCCTCCAGCCTGCCTATGGAGCCAAAAGAACTCCGTGCAGTGGAGCCCAAAGAAGTGCTTACAGACACATGGGCCTTCCCCGCGCAGGTGGGGGTGAGCCGCTACTGCCCTTGACGTGCGTGGTCACCGCTGCGTGATCATGGTCCACGACTCGCACCCTGTCGACGCCATCCGCCATTCCCTCCGGCTTCCTCGCTGACTCCTCTCAACCTGCGCTTCCCGCCACCGGGGGTCTGCTGTTACGCCCCTGGGAACCAGCCGACGCACCAGCATTCCTCTCCGCTTACCAGGATCACGAGATCCGCCGCTGGCACACGCGCCGGCCCGCCACCGAGCCTCAGGTCCGGGAATGGTTCGACGCATACCGCCAGGACTGGGAACGCGAGACGACGGCCACTGGGCGATCACCCGCGACGACGGCCAGATGCTCGGCCGGATCGCACTGCGCGGCCTGGACTTCGACGACGGCATCGCCGGCGCCGCGTACTGGATGCTCCCGGCCGGCCGCGGCGCCGGTGCCGCCTCTCGCACCCTCACGGCGCTCACCGCCTGGGCCCTGGACGAGATCGGCTTCCACCGCCTGCAGCTGGACCACTCGACGCGCAACCATGCCTCCTGCAGGGTCGCCACCAAGTCCGGCTACCTCCTGGAAGGCACCAAGCGCAGCGCCGCCGTCCACGACGACGGCCGACACGACATGCACCTGCACGCCCAAGGCGATTGAGCCTGCCCGATCAATTACGCGCGGAGCCGGATTTCGGTCAAGCGCGCCAGGTAGATGTTGGTGGTGCCTCAGTGCTGGATCAGGCCGCCGACTGAAACGGGAGCGACGTGGCCGGTTGCCGGAACGGTCTGCGCCAGGGCGAGGCCGATGTCGACCAGCGATGACCGGCGCAGGACAGCGACGTCGGGGATCGCAGTCCAGACCGACTCGGCGATGTCGCCGTTCGGCTCAGGCCGGAGTTGGCCGCCGGTGATACGGACCCGGTAGAAGATGCCGACATTCTGGTGCTCGACGCCCGCACGCGCGGCGGCCGCGGGGATCACCCTCGAGTCCACGCCCAGCAGGCGTTCGACCACCGCGTCGCAGCCGGTCTCCTCAGCGACGTTGACTGCGTGCCTGTCCGGGCATTCCGGGCGGGTGTCAGTGGGTTCTGCGATCGTGTGCGTCGTGGATGAACTCGTGGAACGTGTTGACGCTCAGGACCGTGTGCTGGGGGTAGTCAGTCGGCGGGACGCCGTTCGGGAGGGCTGGCTGCACCGGGTTGGCGTGGTGGTGTGCCGCGATAGGCAAGGCCGTTTTCTCGTCCATCGGCGTGCCGAGCACCTGTCCCGTTTCCCAGGGCACTACGAACTCGGGGTCGGGGGTGCTGCGGGAGTCGGCGAGTCCTATGAGCAGGCAGCTGCCCGCGAGCTCAGCGAGGAGCTGGGAGTGCGGGCAACAGCGTGCCTTCGGTTCAAGTTCCTCAACCGGGGCGGGCTCAGCCCTCACTGGCTTGCGGTCTGTGACGCCGTGCTTCCGGAGATCGTCGCCCCCGATCCGGAAGAGGTGGCCTGGCACGGGTGGCTGACTGAGTCCGAGCTGCGACGGGCTCTGCAGCAGTGGACCTTCACTCCTGATAGCCAGGCGGTTTTCGATCGATATCTCGCTTGTCGTGCTGCCCCGGATTCTGCGCAGGAACGGTGCTCATGAGTCGGGTCAGTGGGACGAAGGCGCCGGTCGTTCCGAGGTCCCTGGGAGTGGGGCCGGCGGGGGTGGGGTGTCCGCGAGACGTTCGGCAAGGGCGGTGACGGCTTCGCGGTCTCCTTCGAGGGCTTCGGGTTCGTCGTCGGTGAGGTTGAGCTGTTCGAGCATTTCGTCGATGCCGTCCTTGACGGCTAGGAGCTGGCCGCGGCTTGAGGTCTTGGGGACGTAGAACGGGCAGCGGGCGCAGGCCAGCCGGTGGGGGCACTTGGCGAAGAAGTCGTAAGAGCAGTAGCCCTCACCCAGGTCGTAGCAGTTCCACGGCTGCTCGCCGCTGGCGGCAGCGCCCGTGAGGATGGATTTACGGTCGATGAGGACCTGGATGGTGCGCACGTTCCGGGCGAAGTAGTCGGCCTTCTTGTAAGCCGCTGACAGCGTCCGCTGGAGGATCTTGGCGTAGTAGCGGGTGCTGGATGGGTGCTTGTGTCCGAGCCATTGCTGCAGGTCAGCCAGAGACAGGGGGTCCTTGGCGTTCAGCAGTTGGGTGGCGATCGTGGCGCGAGCCCGATGGCTCGTAAGTGCGCCGCGGGAGTCGGACTCGGGGATGCCGGCCTTCGCGCAGAGAATCGCGATGAGCTTGTCATTGAGGTAGGCGGAGCCGATGAGCTGGGCGCGGTAGCAGAACAGGTGCTGGCGTCGCTGTCCGGTATTGCGATCGGTGATGTCCGGCTGGGCAGGGCGAACGTCCTTCCAGGCATCGATGAGCTCACCGACGATGGGGTCGACCGGCTTGGAGAATGCCGCCGTCGTCTTGTTCGCCGGAATGTGCAGCAGACAGACGCGGTAGGTCTCGCCCTTGTCGGGGTCGGTGGCCTGGTCCCAGCGGACGCATTCGAGTTCGAGTCGGCGGATCTCGTCCATCCGTAGCCCGCCGAACAACCACACCCCGACCAGGGCACGGATCATTTCGATCGGGTAGTGGTTCGCGTGCCATCCGGCAGCCTTCGCCCGCGGTGTACATCGCTCCGTGCCCGCGCAGGTGCTCGGCCGTGAGCGTCAGCTCGACCAGCGACGTCACCGGCCCGTCCGAGCACAGCACCGCGTCGGTGAGCTCGAAGAGCGCATCCGCCCGGGTGTAGAGGCAGTCGTAGAACTCGATACGAAAGTGGGACAGGACGCCCAACGCGGCGTCAGCGGACTGTTCAGCGGCGAGACTCTTCACCAGCGGCCGTTCCCTCACGCGACGTTGCTCGACACCTCGAAGCGTGAAGAACGGCCGCCCTGCTGTCCCGGGAACGAACCAAGATCAGCGGGTCAGGTGAACGGTCAAGGTTAAACGCCAAGATGAGAAACGGGCACTGAACCGAACGGCATCCACTTCACCGCGATTGACGGTGGGTCCTCCCCGCGCAGGCGGGGGGGGGAGCCTGGAGCACCAGGGGCGCGGGGAACTGCGCGACAGGCCACAGCGGACCGTTCAGACGGGGACGCCCCCCGGAAGCGTGACCGCGTTCTAAGATCCTCCGCATGCCTTGGATACGTCGCCGAGTGCGTGACGCCGAACCGCCGCCCGAACGTCTGCCGGACCTGGAGTTCCTCGCTCTGGTGAAGGCCAGCCTGGAGAGGTACGCGCCGGGTGTGACGGAAGGGACCGAGCTGAAAGGTAACTCCTTGAGCAGCCCGCACGGGTGGGCGATCGGCGTGATGCCGCCCGTGCACGGCGGTCCCCACCACTACGACCTGGTCGCGCTGCCGGACACGAGCCTCCAGCCCGACGTGCCGTGCTTCATGGACTGCGTTGTGGCGATCGCCGGGGACGCCCCCAAGGCGGCCGACACATGGGTGCAAACCGCCGGTGCGTGCATGTTGGAACTCCTGGACCGGCGCCAGTACTTCGCCGACCATGCCGGTCCCGATGACGAACGCGGCGTTCCCGGGTGGCACTGCATCGTCTCCGGGGCCGTCGGCCTCGGCGTCGACGTCGAGGAGAGCCGTCGCCTGCAAAATTCCCTGGTCGACGCGAACGTGCTCCACCACATCGCGGACACGTTCACGGCAGACCTGGAATCGCCGTTCTTCAACGGCATCAAGGTCTTCTACGGTGGGCAACCCGGCAAGATGCAGGCGGAGATCCGCGTCAACGGGGAACGTCACGAAGCGGCCTCCGCGGCCTTGGCGGCCATGGACCTGCCCGAACCCAACGCGTTCACGATGGTCCGCGCCTACGCCCTGCTGCTCCCCATGTCGGAAGACGGGACCGAGCCGCCGTATCCGCCAGCCCGTCTCGACCTCACCCACACCCACACCCACGCCTGCGGCTCCGGGAACCAGCCGGCGTGAGCGCGATGCTTAAGGTGACGCGTCGGCGGGAACGTCGCGGTAGTCACTCCAGGCGAAGGTGTCGCGTCCTTTGCCCCGATGCTTACGGCGGCGGCGCGGCCGGTAGATCAACCGGGACACCTCGCCCGGCCGGTAGCAGCACATGTCGGCGATCGACCAGCGGCGCCAGGAGCGGCCCCGCACCCGCACCACCGGCGTGTGCCCACGCCGACCCCAGGTGCGAGCGCGCGACGCAGTCATCGAGAACCCGGCCTCGTCCTCAAAGAGGATGAACGCCCCCAGCGCCGCCGCAGTCATTCCACCTGCTGCCACACATCCTTCTTCCACAAGCCCATCGCGCCCTCGTCGCGTCCCAGCGCCCAGCGGGCGGGACACTGCCAGGACCAGCCATGCCGGTGCATCAGCCGCCACACCGCCGCCGGCAAGCAGTCCAGCCGGAACCGTCGGGCGATCAACGCTCTGATCCCGGCCGGCGTCCAGCCCTGATCCTCCCAGCCACACACGGCCGGCCCCAGCGCCAACTCCTTCTCCAACGCGGCGAACTGGCCATCGGACAGCCTGGCCAGCCTCGGCGGCCCCACCGAGGCGATGGCAGCCATACCGCCCTCCCGCCACGCACGACGCCAGCGTTCCACCGACCTCCCACTCACCCGCAGATCCTTCGCGATCACCGCGAATCTCGTGCAGGCACGTACGGCACGTTTCCTGAGTTCGCAGTCTGACGATTCGCCACCGATCGCTCCGCGCCGTCGTTCTCGATGCCGAAAGAGGGGCCCACTCGTTCCGAGGTGCGTAGAACAGCGCAAAGCGCCCATGCCGCACCCCAGTTGGTTGTACATTTCAGGAGAAAGAGGGGGGCGCGGGCATGCCGCTTGTCTTCGTGCACGGGGTGGCCACGCGCCGTTCCCCGTCCTACGACCGCGTAGTGCAGCAACGCACCGCGATGTGGAGGTCGTTCCTTGGCCCGGCACTGGGGGTACCGGCTTCGGCGTTCAAAGTGGTCAACCCCTACTGGGGCGAGGTAGCCGCCGCGTTTGCCTGGCAACACGCGTCCTTACCTGTCGCCGATGCGGAAAAACTCGGTGGCGCTGACGCCGAGGGCCCCCTGGCGGAGCTCCTCGACGCAGGCTTGAGCGCGGAGACCACTCCGCTGGAGGGAACGCCTCCTCTCATCGGAGTGGCCCGGCAGTCTCTGGCCGACGCGATCGATCTGCTGTGGGCAGCGGCCGCGGAACGCGCAACCGCGCACGAAGTAGACGAACTCGGGGAACTCGCGTCGGCCGCGATGGACTACGCCGAAGGGAACCCGCACCCCGTCTGGCTGCACGAGGTATCCGACGACCGGGACTTCCTGGCCCAGTTGCTGTCGCTGATCTCGGTCAGGGAGGACGGGGACCAGGAGACGTTCGGCTCATCAACCCGCCGGCGAGCGGTCGGCAGACTTCGTGAGGCAATCGGCAGGATCGCCTCGGCTGCGCCCCGCGCAGCGAGCACCGGCCTGCTCGCTGCGACCAGGGCTCGCACACACCGCTCTGTGTCCCTCTTTCTGGGCGACATCCTGTGCTACCTGCGGCAACGGGAGAACCACGGCGCCCACGCACCGATCGCGCGCATCGTCGCGGACGCGATCGAGGACGCGCACCGCTCACGCAGTGACGTTGATCCGCGGGTGGTTGTCGTCGCTCACAGCATGGGCGGGAACGTCGTGTACGACCTGCTCTCCCACCTCAGGACCGACCTGCGCGTCGACATACTGGCGACCGTCGGCTCCCAGGTGGGAGTCTTCGCCGAACTTGGGCTGTTCCCGGCAGTCACAGCCCCTGCGGACCATGTCGCGTACCGGGTGCCGGAGCTGCCGAACCTGGCGCGGTGGATCAACGTCTACGACCCAAACGACGTCCTGGCATTCGTGGTCGGCGAGATTTTCGCTGGAGCCGAGGACTACCGCTACTCCACGGGCCGCGGTCTGCTGCACTCCCACTCCTCCTACTTCGTCAGGCCGAGTTTCCACCGCACGCTGGCCCACCGGCTGGGCACATTGCATGAGGGCTAGGAAGTGAATCCTCTGTTCTTCAACTCCTCGCATCCCGGCCCCGCCGTTCACGCACTCGTCATAGGCGTCGGCGGCTACCCTTATTTGCCAGGCGGCCCGAACGCTGATCCACGCGCTGACCTCACCTTTCCGGACATGAGACAGCTCACCTCGCCACCCAGATCTGCCCTGGCGTTCGCCCGGCACCTCACTGAAGGCGGAGTAGGCGGCTGGAGGGTGCCTCCAGCGAGCGTGGATCTGCTGATCTCCTGCAAGCAGGGGGACAGTCTGCCCGACCTGTGCGGCCCCATGCCTCGGGCGGCGACCATCGACAACATCCGGGATGCCTTTGAAGCGTGGTCGGCCCGATGTTCGGCACACCCGGACAACATCGCCGTCCTCTACTTCTGCGGTCACGGCGTCCAAGGGGACCACCAGCTGCTGCTCGCCAGTGATTTCAACCGGTACGGTGACACGCCGTTCGCCCAGGCCTTCGACTTCGAGAGAACGAGACTGGCGCTGCAGCAACGCGCACCCCGGACCCAGTGCTTCATCATCGATGCGTGCCGGATGGACTACTACGGTGTGGCACCCGCAGAGGCCCTGCCCCTGGCTCGGCCGGAACCGCTCAGCCCCGGCATCTGCCAGACCGAACTCACGCTGCGCATGCCCGCCTACGACGAGGCGCTCGGCCGACGGGAGAACGTCTCCTACCTCACCCAGGCGCTCCTGCGAGCCCTTGACGGACAGGCCGCGACGATGGACGAGGAGGGGGCCTGGGTGGTCCGCCTGGCGGGGATCCGCCAGGCGATCGACCTGCTCCTCATGGAGGAACTGGGCGTTTCCTCACTCGCCCGCGGAGTCGAGGCCGACACGCTCGGCGACACCGTCCTGCTCCGTCTGAACGGCGCGCCTCTGGCCCGGCTGACCGTCAGTTGCCACCCCGCGGAAGCCGCGTCGCGCACGACCCTGACGTGCACGCCGTACTACCCGCCGGACCTGCCCGGCGTCGATTGCGGGAAGGCCCGGCAGACCCGGGAGGAGAACGGCAGCCCTGCGGCGCGCGAGTGGCGGATGCAACTACGCGCCGGCGTGTACACCCTCAGTGCGAAATCCGCGACGACCGAGATCTCCCGCCCTCACCACGTGTGCCCACCGCACTCGAGGGCGCGTTTCGAGGTGGCACCGTGACGGCCATGGGGTTCGCGGTCGACCTGGCCGTCCAGGACGAATGGGCTGCGGGCACTCCGCTCCCCGTGGACGTGGTCGATCTGCGGCAGCGAGTCGTGGCCCGGCAGCTCCTCTCCGTCGGGACGCCGGTGGCCTTCGAACTGCCCCCCGGGGAGTACGCGGTGCGTGCCTTGCTGCCCTCCGGGCACGCTGTTGGTGGAGAGTTCCTTCCCGTCGACGCAAGCCGGTGCACTCTCAGGCTCGGCGATCTGGCACCACAGCCGTGGCTCGAGGCATCCGCCCTGCTCGTTCCGCAGCGGGTGACGACGTTCGGCAGCCTGGATGCACCCGAGTACGCAAGGGCCTGGCTGAGGCTGTGGTGCCTGCGCGATGGCCAGTGGACCATCGCGGACTGGCCGGACACGCAGGTCGAGCGAGCGGCAGAAGGAACCCGGCTGGTCCTGAACGACCTCCCGGCCGACCCGTGTGTACTTCAGCTTGGCAATCCACCGGCGGACTGCCAGATGGTACGGCTCCCACCGGGGCCGAGGACGGCTGTGGTGGTGCAGGCGACACCTGCCCGGCAGCCGCGCCTCGTCCTGTCCGTCCTGAGTCCCGATCCGGCCGCCCATGCCCTGCTCGGCTACCTGGCCATCGGCGCCGTTCACCAGGCGGACGTGATCGCCGAGACACTGACTGCACCGTCCGTGTCCTGGCTGGGAAGTGTCGCACTGGGCTACCACCTGATCCGTAAGCGGGCCGCGCCCGAGACGTGGCCCGAATGCGTACTCGACCGCAGCACAGGAACCGCCGACGGCGCGGTGATCGCCAGCTGGCACCTGCTGGAGCGCATGCGCTCCGGGGCCACGGACGGCTCGGTCGGCGCGGTGCGGACGGCGTTCTCTGAAGCGGGGGCCCTGGGACTGCCCGTGTGCACCGAGGGACTCCGCCTACTGGTCGAGGGCTTCCGTCTCATCGAGGAGGCCGCAACCCAAGGGCCGGTGCGAGAACGGTTCGCCGCGGCAACTCGGTGTCTGGCCGCAGCGGACACCGCGGCTCCTCTGCTCACGTTCACCGGGACGCGGCCCGACGCACCCGGGATGCGCCATGAGCCGACGACATCGGTCGGCGCCACCTCGCTCACCTCGCTCCGCCCAGCAGTAACGAGCCACAGACGCGACTGGGAGTCCCCGCAAGAGGCGCCCGGCGATTTCCTCTTCCCCCATGACATGTTGGAAGAGGCGGTGGACCTGCTCGGCGATGTCCGCGACTGGGCGGCCTCACCGGCACGGTGGGACGACGTGAGTGACACGCTGGACAGTCTGACGGCCGCGCTGCAGGAGGGGGAACTGGAGCGTTTCCAGGACAGTCTGGGCAGGCTGGAGGTGTACGCACCACGGCACGGGCCACGCCGCATAGGCAGACAGACGGAGTTGGCTCCGGAACCCGTACGCGAGCGAGTCGACACTCTCATCCACCTGCTGTCCCAGCGCACCCCCGATGCCCGACCCACCGGCGCACCGACCGGACAGACTCCCGAACCGCGCACCCGTGCTCCTCAGCAGGAGCCCGACGACGGCACAGACCTTGTCACGGCCCACGATGAGGCCGCGTACCTCCTCGGCGAGGCGAGGCGACGACACGACATTTCGCTGTTGCAGGAGTGCACGGACCGCATGCGTCAGCTGCTCGATGAATGCACGGAAACGGACCCGATGCGGCCTCTCGTGCTGAGCAACCTGGGTCTTGCCTTGCGCACCCGCCATGAATGGACGGGCGATACTGAAGCCCTTCGCGAGTCCGCAGAGCGGCTCAATCAGGCCGTGGGGCTCACCCCTCCACAGGATCCGCAGAAGGCGTCGCGATTGGGGAACCTGTGCGCGACACTGCACAACCTGTACCGCGAGACCGGTGATCCAGAGCACCTGGATCTGGCCTTGGCCGCCGGCAGGGTCGCAGTCGCCGTGACATCGCGCGACGACGACGGTCTACCGATCCGCATCGGCAACCTCCTGGCAGTACTGCTGGCCGCCGTCCCTGTGGCCGAGGACCCGGACGCGATCCTGCGGGAGATGGCCGACACCGGCCGACGTGCCTGGGACCTCACCCGTAGCACGCCAGGGCGAAGGGGCCACTGGACAAGCAACTACGTCCTGGCCCTGCGTGAGCTCTACGTCAGAACTGGAGATGCCTCGGTGGCCGACGAAGCCATCAGTATCGCTCGAGCCCTCGTGGAGGAAGCGGAGTCGCTGGCCACACCGTCACATGAATACGGGGTGGCGCTCACGAACCTGGCCCTCGTCCTCTACAACAGATACCGAAGGACGGCAGACCCGTCGGATCTGGCGGAGGCAGTGGCCGCGGGACGTCGCGCCTGCCGGTTCGAGGAGACGCCGCCACGGGAACAGGCGATCCGGCTGACAAACCTCAGCCTTATGCTCCGCGCCGTGCACCAGGTGACAGGAGACGACGTCCATCTCACCGAGGCCGTGGACCGCGGTCGGGCGGCCGTCAGGCTCCTGAACGAAGGACACCCCGACCGGGTGGCCGCCGAATTCAACCTTGGGGCCGCGCTGGCCGACCTGTACGGGCAGACCGGCGACCGCGGTGTGTTGAGAGAAGCGGCACACCATCAGGAACTCGCCTTGCGTACAGCTCCGGAGGGCAGCTGGCGGGACATCTGCCAGGCCGGGCTCGGGGCCACTTTGATGCTTCTGTACGGGGACACCGGTGACGTTGCGTACCTCAGCCGCGCCATCGGTGTGAAGCGCTCGGCGTGGGACAGCACGCCGCCCAGTCATCCGGACGCCCCGGGCCGGGCTTCCAATCTGGCGCTCGCTCTGATGGCCGACGTCGCACGAACCGGCGACATCGGCATTGCGGACGAAGCGGTCGAGCTGGCCAGGACGGCAGTGCAGACAACTCCGTCCGGCCACCCCGACCTGGCCGTTCACCTGTCCAACCTTGCTCTGGTCCTCCAAGAACACTTCCAGATCACTGGCGAGGTGGGAACCGCTGAGGACGCCCTGGACGCCGGCCGCCGAGCCGTCGCCGCCGCCTCGCCGGCCGACCCCCGTCGTTCTGGCTCTCTGGCCAATCTTGCGGGCGCCTTGTGGGCGAAGCACGTACGCACCGGCGAGATGGAACCACTGGACGAGGCCATTCGCACAGGGCGTGAGGTGGTGCGGGTGACTCCCGCACACCATCCCGACCGCGCCATGTACCTCTCCAACCTGGCAGCCCTCCTGGACCGGAGATTCGGCGACACGCAGGAGACGGGGCCGATCGCGGAAGCCGTGCGACTGGCGCGCGGAGCGCTGGCCTCCACACCCGAGGGGCACCCCGACCGGCTGGGCAGGCTGTCCAACCTGTCCCTGGTGCTGCGCAGTGCGTGGGCCCAACAGCAGCAACGCCCCGAACTCCTGGAGGAGGCGCTGGGCCTCGCCCGAACGGCGGTCGAACAGACACCGGCGGAACACGGGGACCGAGGGGGCCGGCTGGTCAACCTTGCTAACACGCTGGTGGAAATGTACGACCTGCACCGGGAGCCGGACACGCTCACGTCGGCGCTAGCCGCCTACCGCGCGGCAGCCGCTCACCGGGCCTCTCCCCTGACCGTGCGTACGGCCGCAGCGGCCGACGGCGGCCGACTGGCGGCACGTCACCAACAGTGGCAGCACGCCGTCGAGGACTTGTCCACGGCCATCGGCCTGCTACAGCGACTGGCTGGGCAGGACAACGCCAGGACCGACCAAGAACACTATCTGGGACGATTCCGGGACTTGGCCACCGACGCCGCCGCATGCGCCATGGCTGCCAATGCCCCTCTGTCCGCTGTCGCGCTGCTCGAACGTGGCCGCGGGGTTCTGCTCGGGAGGGACCTCCAGTCGCGTATCGAGGTGGACAGGCTGCGGATGGCCAGTCCCGTACATGCGCAGACGCTGGAAGACCTCCGGCGCGAGGAGACCTCCTCCCCGATGGATCCCGTGGGCACGGGCAGTCCCCTGTCCATGCCTCAGAGTCTCAGCCTTGCCTCGGCGACCGCCACGGCAGCACGGCGCCGGGCCCAGGACCGCCGATGGGAGGAACTGGTCGGTCAGGTAAGGCAGTTGCCCGGATTCCAGGACTTCATGGGCACCCCCAGGCAGAACGATCTCCTCGCGGTGGCATCTGAGGGCCCCGTGGCAGTCATCAACATCAGCGAATTCCGCTCCGATGCCCTGCTCCTCACCTCGGAGGGAGTGCGCTCCGTCAGGCTCCCCGACGCCCTCCCTGCGGAGGTTTCGCGCCGCGCACGGAAGTTTCTCTCGTTCGAGACCGGCACGGACGAGGACGCCGAAGAGGACGTCACCGACCGCGAGGCCGAGATCACCCGGATCCTGCACTGGTTGTGGGACGCCGTCACAGAACCAGTGCTCCATGCTCTCGGGCTCACGGGCAGCACCCCGTCCGAGGAGGAACTGCCGCGCCTGTGGTGGATGCCCACCGGGGAGCTGTCGTTCCTTCCCCTGCACGCCGCGGGCGTGTACCGGACCTCGGACGACGACGAGAAGTCCGTACTCGACCATGCAGTCTCCTCGTACACGCCCACCCTGTCCGCCCTCCGGTACCTGCGCGTACGCGTCGGTCAGAGGACAACCGAAGGTCTCCGTTCCGGTCGCGACCCGCTGCTCGCCGTACTGGTGCCCGACAGCCCCGAAGCCGATCCCCTGCCGGCGGTGGCCCGTGATGCCGCCCGGCTGGTCGCGGAGCGCATCGAAACCCCGGTCTCTCGCGCCGCCGTCCTGAGTGAACTCCCCGCGCACCCTCGCGTGTACTTCGCCTGCCACGCGTTCACCGACGTGGAGCATCCATCGGCGGGGTACCTGCTGCTCGAGGGCGGCGAGCGGCTGACCGTCGGCGAGGTGTCGCAGCTTCGACTGGACGGGGCTCAGGCAGCTGTGTTGAGCGTATGCCACAGCAGCAGCACGGCTCCCGAGCTGGCCGATGAGGCGATCCACATCACTGCGGCCTTCCACCTGGCAGGCTACGCACAGGTGGTCGGCACCCTCTGGAGTGTTCCCGACAATGCGGCCGCGCGTGTCGCGCGCCTTTTGTATCCCGCGATGACCGCTCCTGCGGACGAGGATCCGTCCCTGGCTCGCGAGCTCCACACCATCGTCCGCCAGGTGCGCCGCAGATGGTCCGCATACCCGTCGTTGTGGGCCCCGTTCGTCCACACAGGCGTATAAGCAGGCCCCGCGTTGCGCGGGCCTGAGTGGGCGTTTGAAGTAGGTGGATTGCCCTATGCGTTTTAGCTGCCGACCGTAGAGGAGCTGATGCCGACCTGCCCATGGCGGGGTGTGCGCCAGCAAGATTGAGAGCCGCCCACCAAAAGCGCCATATTGATTACGCGAATCTAGCGGCGAAAACGGCGGGCGGCGGAAGGCACCCCCCTCAGGGGGTTTCGCCCCAGGGCGGCAACCCCGGCCGAACGTCCCGCCGACCACCTTCACCAACTCGACTCGCCCGCTGGCGCGTGAGCCCCGGAGGGACAAAGAGGAGCAAACCCTCAGCATAGGGCCGCAGCCGGAACCGGAGAGTGCAATGACCAAGGCCCTGAACCCGCAGCGCCACCTCGTCGGGGACCGCGCCGTGGTAAACCGCGACTGGATCCGCGAGTTCACCCGCGCCAGCGTCGGTTCCGCGGCCCGCTGGTACAAGGTGCGGGACGAGCAGCAGTTCCGCGATTTCTCCCCGTGGTTCCAGGAGGAGAAGGCGAGCAAGGTCCTCAAGGCCGACCCCGAGCTGTACGAGCTCAACCCCGCGGACATCGTCTCCATCAACAAGGCCGCCGAGCAGCTGAACTTCAGCGGGGCCTCGGTGATCCGCAAGTACCAGCAGGCGAACCCCGGCTACTTCCCGGACTCCGTCGGCGAGGTCGAGGGTCCCACCGGCCGCATGATCCAGGCCTTCCGCGTTGGCGAACTGCAGGACTTCGACCGAGGGCGCACCGGGAAATGCTCGGCAAGGCCGGCCGCCGTCCGGGACCGCAGCCCGAGGCGCCCGGCGGCCGCCCCTCGGCCCTCGAGGAGGTCCTCGCGGCCGAGCTGAGCGTCCGTGCCGGCGGTGATCCGCTCACCGCCACGCAGCTCACCGAGCAATTCGCCGCCGAGGCGATCGAGCGCGACGGCTACCGACCGGGGCTGGCCGCAGATCTCAGCGTGCAGTACGGGGGGCCGCAGAGGTCCTGGGAGTACGTCGTACGCAACGTCCTCAAGCACGTCCCCGCGGCCGCGCCGCCCCGCTCGGAATCCGACCGGCGGGCGGTCATCGCCCTCGCCGCCCTGCGTGAGCGCGGCGACATCCGGGGACTCGCCGCCTCCCTCGCCCGCGAGCACGGAGGCAGCCCCGACGTCTGGTCGCGCGCGGTGAACGCGGCACGCAGGCTCGCCGGCCCCACCACCTGATCGCCCCACGCCAAAGGACGAGCCCCGATGCCCAGCTACCAGGTCCGCGACACCACCACCCGCCGGCTCCTTGTCCGTGACCTGGCCGACTTCGAAGCGGCCGAAGCCGCTCTCGACCGCATCTCCGACCAGCTCGAACAGGACCTGCGGCGCAACGGCGAAGGAGCTGGACGCATCCGACTGCGCCTGGACATCGAAAAGGTCACCGACGGCGTCACAGTTCGGGCCTACCCGCCAAGCCCGGAGGGGACGATCTGAAGGATGTCTTCGAGCAAGACTTCCAGCCGGACGGTCACGGTGCCCTTTCGCTGTAGCTTGCCCTGGCGTGCGTGTGGCCTGAGCAGGTGCGGTGGGAAGGTGGCGTCGCAGGCGAAGCCTGTCTGTGTCTGCACGAGATGAGGCGTCGCCGCGGACACGGTGACCGCGGTTGCGGCGTAGGGCTCTCCTTCGATCACATACCGGGTCAACAGCACAAAGAATTGCGGGGGGTTGGGCGCTTGAAGTGCCTCCATCATCCTCTTGACCTGAAGAAATCGGGTGGCGAGGTGATCGGGGACCGCGTACGGGTCGACGGGAGTGTTCATGCGAGGTGCCCGGTCAGGGTGAAGGCCTGATGATGTTGCGCAGACTGGGGCAGGCGCGCGCTGTAGGGGACGATCCCGAAGCGTCGGCGGCGTACCTTGGCTTCGGCCAGCGTGGTGCCCGCGACGGTGGAGTTCTTGGGCGCTCGTACGACGAGGTGGAAGCGGTACAGGCCGCGAAGTTCCACCGAACTCGTTCGGTATAGGCCCCAGCTCGGGGTCGACTCGAGTTCGTACATGGCCTCCAGGAGGACTTCCTGCTTGGTGGCTGCGCTCGTGCGTTCCGCGTTCACGGCCACACCCGCTCCAGCGATCTTCAAGGTCGGCGTGAGGCTGACAGTGCGCGAGATCTCGACGGCGTCGACCAGCCGGTCGGGCAGCATGGACCACGCGATCGGTAGGCCCCTGTCGCCTTCGCTGGTGAGGTCGAGTTCGATCAGGGCTTCCGTGAAGGGTTCTTCCTCACCAGGGCGCAGCGTGCACGTCAGGTGCAGCATGTAGAAGTCTGAGTCGGCGCCTTCGCCCCGCAAGAACCGCTGGAGTTCCGCGTCGTCGGTCGAGTCCGCGGTGATACGGCGATACACGGGACCGCCGATCGAGATCCGATGGCGCAGCACCTCGCGTGCCTCGGGCCTGGCCGCGTTGCTCCTGAAGTCCTCTTGCTTGGGCGTCAGGACAAGGTCCTGCATCGGGGGTTCCGGCATCTCGAGGGTGATCACGGCTGCTCCTCGTGGCTGAGGTGGCGCTCGGCCCAGTCTCCGGCGAAATAGAAGGCGCCCCAGTCCCGATACTGCGGGTAGCGTGAGCGCGTCTGGCGTTGTGCCCGTACGAAAGCGTCCAGCAGCGGGATGCCGCCGAGGTAGAAGCGGTAGAAGGCAACAAAGAAGTCGCGGGAGACGGTGTCGCGGACCTTCCAGAGGGTTCCGATCAGTGTCTGGACGCCGGCGAGGAAAAAACTGGCGGGCAGACCGCGGAGGTTGTCACCGCGGTCAAAGCGGCCGAGGGCCGTCTCGCATGCGCTGAGCGTGACCAATCGTAATCCGCTCAGGTCGAGACCGAGCAGTTCGTGGGCTTGTAGGTGGCCGTCGGTGTGGGCCGTCGGGTGCAGATACAGGGTGTGGAAGGCGGGTGCGTCCACGTTGTGGCGGCCGTGCGTGGCCAAGTGGACGGCCCGTGATTGCCGAAGAGCGGCCAGAGCGGCTTGCTCCGTGGCGCGAGCGTCGACCACGGCGTCGCAGCCGAAGAGGGCCGCTATCTCTCGTGCTTCAGGCACCGCCTCCGGCAGGGGGGCAAGGCCGGGCCTTCGATCCGCGGCAAAGCTCAGGCCCAGCGCCGAGCCCCTACGCGCAGGTGCTTGGTTGCCACGGGCGGTGCCGAGTAGGTGCAGCTGTGGCAGGTAGGTGACGGCGAAGTCTTCCGCCAGGGGATGCCCCGCAGGTCCCAGGAGATGGAAGGGGAAGTAGTGGAAGGGGCCGTGCGGCACGATGCACACATGGTCGTGTCCTGTGGCCTTGTACTCCTCCAGGCGTGCGCTGAGGTGCCCCAGCAGACCGGGAAGGTAGTACTGGAGGGTGTGTTCGGCGTCCCGGGACACCGTGCGACGGCCCAGGGGCGGGTCCTGTATCTCCCGCCTCACCTGCTCGACGATCAAGGCGAAGGGATTGACCAGCAGACCGCTCGTGTTGACCATGCTGACGGGGAAGCCGTGCGGGATGACCGAGACGTCCACGTCGTCGCGGGTCATGTACAGCACGTGGACAGCGATCTGGCCATCCACCGTCCGGCCCAGGTAAAGGCTCACCAACACGGTGCGACCGCCCAGACGTGCCTGGACGGCCTGCAGTCCCAAGAACGCCGACGATGCCGCACCCGTCCCCAGCAGCAGGTGGCGCGTCAGATGTTCGTCGTAGGCGCGCTCCAGGTTGAGCAGCTGTTCCTTACGTGTGCCGCCCGGCTCACTGGGCCGCGGACGGGCGTAGGCCGCCAGCGCCAATTCCTCGTCAAGCAGCACATCCGGGTCACCCTCAGTCAGGCCCGGCGCGAGGTGCAGGCCCGAGCGAAGCTCGTCGATCTTCGCAAGCAGGCGAGCGCCGTAGCCGTCCTCGGCTGGGTCATACCGGCCCTCGGACGCCAGGACCGGCGCCAAGCGGGCGCCCTTGGCGATCTGCCAGAGCAGGTGCAGCGCCTCCGGACTCGTCCCCCGACTCCCCATGGAGACAACCGCCTCCATGACGAGGTCCTGGATCACCTCCGTCGCACCGTCCCCGAGCCGCGTCTCGATGCGGGCGGCATTGGGCGCCAAGGCCATCAGGAACTCAACATCAACCGGCTCATCGGCCCGTCGGGCGATGTCCCCGACCCGGAGCAGGGTGTCATACGCGCGACCGTCGAACCCCAGGTCCAACCATCCAGACAACGCGCGGGCATACCAGCCGGCGCATTCCGGCCACTGCCTGGCTCGAAAGGCGTTGACGCCCATGTTCAACTCAAGCGTCGTGCCCAACCAGGCCAGGAGCTCCGCGTGCTCCGCGGCCACGATAGGACTCGTTTCGGGAATCTGGTCAAGGAGTTGCAGCCCGAACGCTTCCTCATCGGTGTTCCTGCTCTGGGAGGCGAGCCGTAGCAGGGCCACGGCCCGGCGTGCACCGTTCCAGCCCTCGCGGTCAGCAAGCCTGGTCATCTCCCCTACGCTCGCCTCCAGCGGGTTTCCCAGGGGCAATTGCGGCGTCAGCGCCTCGGTAAGGGCGGTCAGCTCGTACTCCAGTGCAACGATGCGTATTTCTTCGCTCGCTTCAGCAAACAGACTCCGACTGCGCTTGAGCGCCTCCAGAGCCACACGAGGCGCCGACGGTCCCACCACGCGAGCGGCAGCAAGGATGAGGTAGCTGGCTCCTTCTCGCCCAAACTCCTTGATCATCGCCTCAAGGGGACGCTCCAACACCGGTGCGGCGTCGCCCGCTTCCACCGCCTCACCGAAGTACAGCAAGGAGTTGAGCAACGACATGCGCAGCCCAGGGCTGCCTTCCTCGCCGAGCTCGGCCAGGGCGTCGTTGCACAGCCCGACGATCTCGGCCACGTCCACCTCATCACCAAGATCCCGCCGCCAGATCAGCACATCGCTGAGCGCCTTTTGCGTGGCAGCGCGTGAGCAGGCAGGCGTGAGGTCAAGTGCTCGCGTCAGATAGGCCTGTGCAATGTGCAGGGCTTGGCGTGGTTCGGGCATCTCGGTGTCGGCCAGCTCGGCAAACGGGTCCGCCTGCAAATGCGCTCGACGCCGCCACGGCTCCAGCCGCTCCTCGGCCCTGCCGAGCACGGCGTTGGTGAAATACGGATGCAGAAACAGGGTGCCGAGCCCGAAGAGCAACGCCGAGCGAACGCCCACCTCGCCGTGGGGCCCCACGCCCGCCAGCGCCTCCTCACCGAGGGTTTGCGCCTCGGTCAACAGCCCACCATCCGGCGCGTCATGCAGGACACCCTTCGCTCCCTCGATGAAGGCGACGGCAATCCATCCACGCAACTCGGCCGAGACCACGACCGGATCACACGCCAGGGCCGCTGCCCGTAACAGGCGCATCATCGCTAACGCCTGCTTCCCCGCCCCCCGTTGCGCCTCATCCACCGCCCAATCCGACAACGACTTCAGGTAGCGGGCTGACAGCGCGGCAGTAAAGGGCGGAACGCTGACCAGACGTTCGCCTTCTTGCGCCGAGATCTGTTCGGAGTCGACCTGCTGCCACACAGTCTCCAGGGGCCCGACACCAATCGGGTAGCCCTCCGGCTGCGCCTCATAGCGCTCCCGGATCACTCGGACGCCGTCAAGAGCCTTCACCATCACCCGACGCTGAGACCGTGGCCACCGCGCAACCTCAACGGCAAGTCCCTCGACCACAGAAGGTTCAAGAAGCCGCGGGTGCCGCCATACATACAGCTCTTGATCACTGGCCGGCACACGCGAAAGCTCAACAAGCATGTCAACCTCGAACGACACCCCACCGTCGACCATAAGCTCATATACTACGGATAATCACCGGACTTAGCATGACAATGGGACGTCGTACGCCTCGCACCCGCACCACGCGCCCGGCCCGGCTCCCATCCAACGCGTTCCTCCCCGCCAGCCAGTTGCCTGCCTCACCCTCGCCCGCACACGCACCACCGCGCGCCAGATGCGACCCACGGCGACACCGCCCCGCCCCGGCTCCGCTGCACCGCATCCGAGCTGCTCGACCGCCTCACCGTCGAGGGATGGCAGATCACAGCACCCCGGTTCGTGTGCGGCACGTTGGCATCGACGAACACCACGCACACCACCTCGCGTGACCCCGCGCGCCGCAGCCTCCGGCGTCTCCTGGAGGAGGAGTCTCTCGGGCCGTACGGGTGGCTCGCGGAGTCCGGTGCCCTGCGCACCCGGCTGGTCGGCGGACGCAGCCGGTGGAAGGCATTGCCGATGACGATCGACTCGAAGCTGTCCGGCCCGGCGGGCAGGTCCTCGGCGCCGACGGTGATCGTACGAATGTGGGCCGCGCCGACGGCGATCGCCTTGGCGCGGACCACTTCGGTCATGCCGGGTTCGGCGTCCACGCACCACACGTCCGCGAACGAGGCGCGCAACGGGAAGGCGAGTTGGCCGGTGCCGCATGCCAGGTCCAGCAGACGCCCATGCCCCGAGGGGGCTATCCGGCGTACGAGATCGGCGATCATCGCGTCGGGGTAGGGAAGCCGGAACCGGTCGTAGTATCCGGCCGTACCGCGGTACAGATCGGGCTCGAACCTCACGTCACCGGTCATGGGACCACCCGCCATGTTGTGGCCAACAACAGATCTTCTCCGCTCGACGGGCGAAGGCCGTCGGTCCGATCGGCGAAGTAGCGTGCGGCGAGGGCGGTTCCCGACACGTGGTGGACGCCCTTGAAGCCGGCCACACGGGCCGGCGCGAGCATCTCCTGCGGGGTGTAGAAGCTGATGAACGGCGTTCCGGCCGCGGTGAGGTACATGTTGACGCCGGTGCAGGCGATGACCGTCGGTCGGCCGGTATCGAAGCCGGCGTCGGACAGCCGCTCCCACCAGTCCGTTCCCACCAGTCCGCACCCGCCTCGAAGTCGACCGGTACCAGTCGCAGCCAGTCGGGGATCCCGTAGCCGAGTTCGATCAGGCGTCGGCGCTTCCAGGCCTGGGTGCCCGGCTGGTCGATCTCGAACACCCTCAGGCGGGCGGCGATCTCTGGCCTTGCGCGGGGCGAAGGTGTCCAGACCGGCGCCCAGCACGACGTACTGGGCGACGCCGTGGCCGACCTGCTCGGCCACCTGGTCTTCGATGAACCGGGCCCGGGCCACGATGGCCGCCCGGAACCCGCTGGTGCCCCGCGGGTCCATGTCCGGGCGGCGCCGCCGTCCCTCATCAGGTGCCGCCAGGCGCACCCCGATCTCGTCCTCGATCACGTGGGGCGGCGAGTCGACCCGCACGTGCATCGCCCGCCAGAGGGCGACGCGCACCGCGGTGCTGTCCGGCACCTCGCTCCGCTCGTCCGCCACGATGCCCCTCTCCTCGCGGTCGGTCTCCGAGTCGGCCGGGGACGACCGCGGCACGGGTTCCCTGCGCGCCGGGCGACAGCGTCGCGATCAGTCGGGGCCACGACCATCCCACGCGCCGGGGCCTCAGTAGCCGAAGCTCGTCGTGTAGGCACACTCGGTGTAGATGTAGCCGGACCTCAGCTTGGCGGTGTCCGAGGCCGGGGACTTCCCGGTTCCGCTCCGGGCCTTGTGCACGAAGTACGTGGTGCCCGCGGGCAGTCGGATGGTCCGTTGCGGATAGTTCTTCCCGCTGTCGTTGCACGGTTTGAAGCCTCGCACCAGCGTGCTGGCGAGGGAGTACGACGTGCAACTCCCGCAGGCATCGAGCGGGAAGCTTCCCGTCACCGGCCCCGTGTACATCACGGTGATGTCGTCGGGGCTGTCGTTCTTGACGGTGACGGTGATACTGCCGCCGGATGCCGTCGTGGGCAGTCTCTTGCCCGCGGCGGGCACCGTCTGGGCGATTTCCGCCGCGATGGCGATCTTCTGGGCGCGGGCTCGGTTCGTGTGGTGCGGATTGTTCTTGACGAAGTCGTTCATCGTGGTGACGGCCTCGTCGAAGTTCCCGTCCCTGTACTGGTCCACTCCGCAGGCGTACGTACCCGACTCCGCGGTCCTGTCGGCCCGGTCGGCGTCCTTGCGGAGGTCCGCGGCCACACCCGCCTCTTCCCCCGGCAGCGCACGGACCTGGGTGCCCAGGCTGTTGAGGTGCTGGACGGCCGTGCAGGGATCGCCGCCGGCCACCTGTTTCACGGCCTTGTCGACCGCCGCCTTGACCGTCGGCTCCACCTTCGCGGCCGACGCGGACCGCGGGAACGTCGTCAGGAGATCGCTGAAGTGCGTGGTCCAGTTCGCCTCGCCACCGCTCAGCGACCGCGACGCGCACTCGTAGAGCGAGGTCGCCAGCCGATCGTCGGGCCACGTGGACAGTGCTCCGAGTTCCCGCTTGCCCATGGTCCCGGGTACGGTGCGCAGGTACTTCAAGGGCGCTATGGCGTCGCAGTAGTTCTTCTGGTCGAAGGGCGCACCGACCGTGGCGTAGTACGTCTTGAGCCGGTCGGGGACCCGAGCGGCCGCGCGGGAGCCGGGATGGTCGCCGCGCAGGCCTCGATAGACCGCCAGTGCCCGGCGGTAGGCGGCCTCCGCCGTCGCGAACGGCTGCTTGCCGGCGGTCTGGACGAGCTTGTCCGCCCGCTCCAACCGGTCCATGAGCATCGCCTCGGTGGCCTCGTCACGCGCGCCGTCGTACAGGACGACGCCTCCGGTCGGCACGGCCAGAAGGACGACCCCGAGCGCGATCGCGAGCCAGGCGCGCGGCGGCCACAGCAGACGGGTCCGCAGCCCCACGACCGCGCCATGAACGGCCGCGAGACCGAGGAAGACCAGGTAGGCGACGACAGCTCCGGCCGGGACGCCGTCCGGGTCCGCCGGCAGGGCCACCAAGAGCAGCAGCGCGGTCGCGACCCAGCACAGCGCCATGAGTCCCCAACGGCGCACCAGCGCATAACCCAGGCCCAGTCCGCACAGGTTCAGCAGTGCCACCGCGGCCGCTCGCAGTCCGTCAGCCGGAGCGGGCGGTGGTGCGCTCGGCATCGGCGGTACGACGAATCCGGCGCGCGGGCCGTTGTTGTCCCAGGACATGACGGCTCCCCCAGTCAATCACGCCCGAAGTTCTATGACTTGTCAGAGTACGTTCAATCGTTCGGTCGCGACAGACTGTGCGCCGCGACCGTGCGGGCACACGGGAAAGCGGACTGTCGCCGTCGGGGATCACCTGCCGTCGTCGAGGATCACCCGGTCGATCACTACTAACTTTTGATTGGCCAGTCCAGACTGATAAACCTATTGTTATTACTTGTGCAGGTGGATACAGAAACAGGTACCGATCACACCCACGGACCGAGCGACACCGTCCGGCTCGCCTCCGACCTTCGCCTCGCCGTGGGCCGCATGACCCGGCGACTGCGCCAGGCCCACGCCGTGGGGGACGTGTCACTCTCCGGCGTCTCGGTGCTCGCGCGGCTCGCCGCCGACGGCCCCAGCTCCCCGGGGTCCCTCGCCGACCTGGAACGCGTACGGCCACAGGCGATGGCCAGCACGCTCGCCGTACTCGAACAGCGCGGGCTCGTCGGTCGCGGCCCCGACGCGGCGGACGGGCGACGGATCATCGTGGCGATCACCGAGGAGGGACGGGCCATGCTGGCGGAGCGGCGCTCCGAGTCCGTACACCGGCTCTCGGCCGTCCTCGACGAGTTCACCCCGGAGGAGCGCGGGACACTCGCGTCCGCCCTGCCCCTCCTCGACCGACTGGCGGAACGGCTGTGACCGCGCGCACCTCGCGCTGGACGCGCCGGAAGGACACCCCTGCGGGCCCCGGCTACAAGTGGGTCGCCCTGTCCAACACCACGCTCGGTGTACTGATCGCCACGATGGACGCCTCCATCGTGATCATCTCGCTGCCCGCGATCTTCCGCGGGATCGGGCTCGACCCGCTCGCGCCCGGCAACATCGGCTATCTGCTCTGGATGATCCTGGGCTATCTCCTGGTGTCGGCCGTACTCGTCGTCGTCCTCGGCCGACTCGGCGACATGTACGGCCGGGTCAAGATCTACAACCTCGGTTTCCTCATCTTCGCCTGCGCCTCCGTCGCGCTGTCCCTCGACCCCTTCCGGGCCGGCGCCGGTGCGATGTGGCTGATTCTCTGGCGCATCGTGCAGGCCTTCGGCGGCTCCATGCTCACCGCCAACTCGGCCGCGATACTCACCGACGCCTTCCCCACCCGGCAGCGCGGCATGGCCCTCGGCATCAACCAGATCACCGCGCTCGCCGGCCAGTTCCTCGGTCTCCTCGCCGGCGGCCTCCTCGCCGCCGTCGACTGGCGCGCGGTGTTCTGGGTGAGCGTGCCGATCAGCATCACCGGCACCATCTGGTCGTACCTGAGCCTGCGCGAGACCGCGGCGGGGCGCCCCGGTCGCATCGACTGGCTGGGCAACATCACCTTCGCCGCCGGCGCCGGAATCCTGCTGGCCGGCATCACCTACGGCATCCAGCCCTACGGCTCCGACGCCACCGGCTGGGGAAATCCGTGGGTGCTCAGCGGCCTGATCGGCGGCGTCGTACTGCTGCTGCTCTTCTGCTACGTCGAGTCGCGCGTCGCCGACCCCATGTTCACCCTGTCGCTGTTCAAGATACGGGCGTTCGCCGCGGGCAACCTGGCGGCGCTGCTGACCGCGATCGCACGCGGCGGGCTGCAGTTCATGCTCATCATCTGGCTGCAGGGCATCTGGCTGCCCCTGCACGGCTACGCGTTCGAGGACACCCCGCTGTGGGCGGGCATCTTCATGCTGCCGCTGACGCTCGGCTTCCTGATCGCGGGTCCTGTGTCGGGGTACCTGTCGGACCGGTTCGGCGCCCGGATGTTCTCCACGACCGGCCTGGTCGTCGTCGCGGTCTCCTTCCTCGGGCTGCTCGCGCTGCCCATCGACTTCGACTACGGGCTCTTCGCGGCGCTGCTCCTGCTCAACGGGCTGGGCCAGGGCATGTTCTCCGCGCCGAACACGTCCTCGATCATGGGCAGCGTGCCGCCCGAGTACCGGGGCGTCGCCTCGGGGATGCGCTCCACGTTCCAGAACTCGGGCACCGCCCTGTCCATCGGTGTGTTCTTCTCCCTGATGGTCTCCGGACTGGCCTCATCCCTGCCCGCGGCGCTCAGCAGCGGCCTCCAGGCGCACGGCGTACCGGCCGGCACCGCCGAGCATGCCGCGTCACTGCCGCCGGTGAGCACGCTGTTCGCCACGTTCCTCGGCAACAATCCCGTCGAGCACCTGCTCGGATCCGGTGGAACCCTCACCCACCTCACCGCGGCCCAGCACGCCACCCTGACCGGTCACACCTTCTTCCCACAACTGGTCTCCGGCCCGTTCCACCACGGACTGGCCATCGTGTTCAGCGTCGCCGCGGGCATGGCGCTGGTCTCCGCCCTCGCCTCGGCCCTACGCGGCGGGCCGCGTCCCGCCCAGGACAACCCGCCGCGGAGCCGACCGCCCACTGTGGCCGGCCCGGCACCGACGGAACAGCGCCGGAACAACGCACCCTCGTAGGAGCGGGTCGTCGCCCAAGCCGGCCGTGCGACGCCGGTACGGGCGGTCCGCGAACGGCCGTCGACCGCTTCCAGGCGATCTCAACCGGCGATCTCCACGCTGAGTTGAGAGCCCAGTTCCTCGAAACCCAGTACGGCGGCGACACGTCGGGAGGCGGGAGGCCGCGCGCGCCACTGCGGCAGGAGTCCGGCAGCGAGGGCATGCGCGACCGTCGCCGAACCCGTCACCCGCGCCAGCCCTCGTCCTCGCGCTCCTGGCGCCGTCAGCACGCCGATGTGCGCGGTCCGACTCGGCCAGGCCCGATACCCGGCAGCGGCCACCACCTGCCCGTGTTCTCGGACCACGAACACGGGCGACGTGATCTCGTCAAGTGCGGCCTCGCCGGCGTCCTCACGACCCGCCGCCCGCTCCAGAAGCCGCAGTTCCGGGTGACTGGCCGGCAGGTGCTCGACCGTCGACGCACCGGCGTCCACCGGACGGAAGGCCTCCGCAGACACGTACGACAGCGCTGCCGGCCCCAGCACCTGGGCCACGGGCAGCACCTCCCGGACCGCAATGCCATCCACGACGTCTTCGACCGGCAGCCCCGCCACTGCGTCGCGAACGATCACGGCGGCACTCTCGCTCGGCACGGTCACGATCGCCGATCCGCCCAGGGCGACCACTCCGACCCAGCCGACCGGGCACATCCCGGACTCCGGGGAGACCACCACGTTCACACCCCCCGTCGGCGCGAACGACACCGGCACCCGGGCCAGGCCCTCCCACAGCCCACGGGCTCTGACCAGCAGCGGTTCCCTCGACATGACCCCCATCCTGCCAACATGCCCCAGCTCCCACGATCGTCCGGTGACGGTTCATGTCCACAGGCCGGGCGACAGTGTGCGCCTGCTGCTCAACGGTGCCGAGGTCCCGACGAGTTGACGGCGGTCGCCGGCCGCGATGGCGAGGAGATCGGCCGCATACCGGAGGAGGGAGTCGGGGTCACCAACACCGGGCTCACCGCCGCTCGTTCGGAGGGGTTTCCCTGCGTGGTGTCGCCGCTCTGTCTCCGAATCCCCGCGGAATTGTCCGTGATCGGTAACGGACGCATCCCCCCGGCGGCCCATCTCCGTCCTCCCGGGTGCACGAGATCCACGAGGACGACGAGGAGTGGGGCGGACATGTCGCGGCATGGGGGACGGGGTTGGCACGGGCGGGTTCTCGCGGCGGCGGTCGGGGTGACCGCGGCGGCTGCCGCCACCTCGTTGTGGACCGCGCAGGCCAATCCCGTCGAGGGGCAGCACACGCCGGCCGGCAGCTCGGCGCACTCCAGCGCGCCGAACGCCGGGTCCAAGGCTCCCGGCGGGACGCCGGTGTCGGTGGACATCGCCCATGCCTCGGACCGCGGGGCCCGCGGTGTCAACATCACCATCGACGACGGACCGGACCCCACGTGGACGCCGCAGGTCCTCCAGGTGCTCCGGGACAACGGCGTGAAGGCCACGTTCTGCATGGTGGGCACCCAGGCCCAGGCCCACCCGGACCTCGTCAAGGCGGTGGTGGCCGCCGGGCACCGGCTGTGCGACCACACCGTCTCGCACGACACCACCATGGACAAAAAGTCCCAGGCCTACCAGTCCCAGCAGATCCTGGACGCCGAACGCATGATCACCCAGGCCTCCGGAGGCGTCCGGCCGCAGTACTACCGCGCCCCGGGTGGCGCCTTCACCCCCTACAGCCGCCACCTCGCCGCCTCCCACGGCATGCGACCGCTCGGCTGGAACGTCGACTCCAAGGACTTCGAACACCCCGGCACGGGCGCCATCGTCGCCACCGTCAAGAGCGAGATCTCCAACGGCCCGACCGTCCTCTTCCACGACGCCGGCGGGGACCGCTCCCAGACCGTGGCCGCCCTGCGTGAGATCCTGCCCTGGCTGAAGCAGCAGGGGTACTCCTTCGGCTTTCCCGTGCGCTGAGTACCCGTCACTCGTCCTCTCGGCGGGTGAGTCCGGCCTTTCAGCGGGTGAGTCCGGCCTTTTCGCAGGCGGGCCGGAGCTCCGCGGTGCAGATCTCGTCGACGCTGTACATGCCGTCCTTGAGGATCGTCGGCTTGATCCTGTCCACCGTCACCGCGCTCGGCGTGAGCAGGACGGAGGGGATGTGCCTGGTGGTGGGACTGTCCGTCGTCGTCGTGGCGATCCCGCGGTGGTCCTCTCCGCGTCCCAGGGCGACGGCCATGGCGGCGGCCGCCTCGGCCTCCGCCTTGAAGGGTTTGTAGACCGTCATGTACTGCTCGCCCCTGACGATGCGCTGCACGGCGTCGAGGTCGGCGTCCTGACCGGTGACGGGAGGAAGGTCCTTGACCCGGGCGCTCTTGAGAGCGGAGATGACACCCGCGGCGATGCTGTCGTTGGCCGCCAGGACACCGTCGATCCGGTCCGGGCCCAGGGCCGCCATCGCGGCGGACATGTTGGCGTGGGCGCTGTCCGTGCTCCAGCCCTGGGTGTCGTACGCCCTTCCGATCCTCACCTTGCCGGAGACGACGGACAGTGCGCCCCTACGGAACCAATCCGCGTTGGGGCTGGTCGGATCGCCGTTCATCATGACGACGTTTCCGCCGTTCGCCTTCTCGCCCATGGCCTTCAGGAGCGCCTCGCCCTGGAGCCTGCCGACCTGCGCGCCGTCGAAACTGACGTAGCCCGAGATCGGGCCTTCGGCGAGCCGGTCGTAGGCGACGACCGGGACACCCGCCTCGTGCGCCTCCTGGATCGAGGAGCGCAGCGCCCTGGTGTCGGTGGCGTCGAGGATCAGGACCCTGACCCCTTTGGTGATCATGGAGCTCATCTGTTGCCGCTGCCTCATCGCGTCGTTCTGGGCGTTGGCGTACTCCAAGGTGCAGTGGGGGCACAGTTGCTTCAGCCGCTTCTCGATCAGCGGTTTGTCGGACCGCTCCCAGCGGGGGACGGTTCGGCTCGGGAGCAGCAGGCCGACGGTGAAGCCGTCCTTGCCCCTCTCCTCTTCCACTTCTTCACAGGCGGCCAGGGACGTCGTCATGAATCCCGCGACGAGCACCGCGACGACGTGCCATGTACGGGTCCTCATGGCAGACCCCCTCGCTCCGTCCGGGGCCCCGAATCCACGTGCGCCTGCTCGCAGTGCGGCACGACGAGCTCGCTCCACACCTGCTTGCCGCCGGCCACCGGCACGGAGCCGAAGGACTCCGACATCGCTTCGACGAGCAGCAGACCTCGGCCGCCGGTCGCGTCCCAGTCCACGATCACCGGCTTGGCCGGGGCACGCGGCGAGCAGTCGCTCACGCTGACCCGCACCCGGTCTCCGCGGAGCATGAGGTCGACGCGGACGGGGCCCTGAGTGTGCACGAGGCCGTTGGTGACCAGTTCCGACACGACCAGCAACGCCGTGTCGGTCACTTCTTCGACCTTCCACCGACGCAGCGCGCGTGCGGTGAAACGGCGTGCGTGCATGACGGCGTCGGGCAGCCGCCACACCGCCCAGCCGGCCCGTATCGGTCGGGTCTTCATGCCGTCGTAGCGCAGCAGCAACAGCGCCACGTCGTCCTCACGAGGGTCGAGTTCGCCGAGCAGTTCGTCGGCCATTTCCCCCGGATCCGCCGGATCAGCCGCGGCGAGCGCGGTGCGGGTCCGGTCCATGCCCTCGTCCAGGGGCAGGTCGACGGCCTCGACCAGGCCGTCGGTGACCATGACGATCACCGTGCCGGGGGCCAGCGCGCAGGTGGTCATGGGGAACTCCGCGTCCGCGAGGATGCCCAGCGGGAGTCCGCCCTCGACCTGTACCTCCTCGGTCCTGCCGTCGGGGTGGCGCACCAGCGGTGCGAGGTGCCCGGCCCGTACGAACAGGGCGTTGCCCTCCTCCATGTCCAGCTCGGCGTAGCAGCAGGTGGCGAACAGATCGGTCTCCATACCGACGAGGAGCCGGTTGGCGTGCGAGACGACCACGTCGGGCGGATGGCCCTCCACGGCGTACGCCCTGATGGCGGTACGCATCTGGCCCATGATCGTCGCGGCTCCGGCGCTGTGTCCCTGCACGTCGCCGATGACCAGCGCCACCCGGTCCTCGGAGAGGGCTATGACGTCGTACCAGTCACCGCCCACCTGCAGTCCCCGCTTGGCGGGCAGGTAGCGGGCGACGGCCGTCCCCCCGGGCAGCTCGGGCAGGCGCCGGGGCAGGAGACTGCGCTGCAGCATCGTCGCGAGCTCCTGTTCGGCGTCGTGTGCGCGCGCACGTTTGAGGGCCTGTCCCACCAGTGCCGCGGTGGCGGTCAGCAGGAACCGCTCCTCGGGGACGAACTCGTGCGGCTGGTCCCAGCCGACCAGGCACACGCCGGCGACCCAGCCTTTGGCGGGGAGCGGCAGGACGGCCAGACCTCCGGCGCCGATGCCCGCGAGTCCGGGTTCGAGGGCCGCGGTGGTGGGCCACAGATCCATACGTCCGTCCCGCAGAGCCATCTGAAGGGTGGGCAGGGCGCTGACCGGTGCGTCGGGCCACTCCGAACGCCACTCGGAACGCCACCACTGCGGCCAGGCGGCGGGCTCGGGCGGATCGAGCACGGTGACGGCGAGCCGGTCGTCCTGCAACTCGGCGAGCGCCACCCGGTCGGCGCCCAGTGGCTCACCCAGCGCGGTGACCACCACCCGGCTGACGTCACGGACCGTTACGGCATCGTCGAGTGCGGCAGTCAGCCACTGGATCCTGGACACGTCGTCGGCGCTCTGCCGCAGGACCGAGGTCGCCGTGACCACCCCCGCCACCCGCTCCGGCCGGCCGTCGAGGCCGGCCACCACCTGGCAGCTCAGGCTCAGCCAGCGCATCTCACCGGTCGGGCAGCGGACACGGAACTCCAGTTCCCGCCGGCCGACCGTCTGAGTGGAGGGCTCCAGGACCGACATCAGCGCGTGCATATCCTCCGGGAGGGCATGCGCGAGCAGGGTGTCCGCCTTGCCGTCGAAGTCATCGGGCGTGATGCCGGCCAGCTCGAGCAGCGTCTCGTCCGCCTCGATCAGGCCGGTGTCCGGCGTGATGACGAAGGAGCCGACGCACATACTCCGCAGGGCCGGACTCAGTAGCGGCGACGCAGCGGGCGGGCCGGTTCCTGTCCGGAGTACGGCGACGACCGCGTCGGCGTACTGCTCCAGGAAGCGCCGTTGTTCGGCCTCGAAGCCGTCCGTCGAATCCCCCACGACGACGAGGCAGCCCAGCCGCCGGTCCTCCGTCCCGAGGGGCAGCGCGGCGAGCGACGTCTCCGGCCGCGGGGGCGTGGGCCCGCCCGTGGAGTGGGAGGCGAGTGCCGCGGGAGTCAGCCACAGTGGCCGGCCGGTGCGAAAGGTGTGCGCCGCGGGTGAGTCACCGGACAGCGGCAGACGCTCCGGCAGCCCGTACTCGCAACGGGCGCATCCGGCCGTTTCCACCAGCCGAAGCTCCTGATTCCCGGCACCGGGCAGATAGACCGCTGTCAGCGCCGCCCCCACGAATGTCAGGGCCCGCTCGCTCGTGAGCGCCTCCGGCACCGGAGGCTTTGAACCGGTGTCGGCGGCGTCGGCCTCGCATGCCCGTGGCTCCGAGACCCCGGTCCGGGCACGGCCGTCATGAGGCATGTCGGCGACCTACCTCCCGTCGATGCGTCAGGTGCCCACGGATGGAAATCCGGCACCCGCACACCAGAATCGTATATGGGTATCAATAGGACATATTCCTCAGCCGGTGTCACACTTACGACGTGGTCGTCCTGCCACCGGGCCCTCGCCGCGCGAGGTGAAGGACAGGGAGGTCTCTCGCATGAAGGCCTGCATTCGGGGCGCGGCCGTCGTCATGACCGCGATCTCGACGGCCGTCGCTCTCACGGCCTGCGGGCACGACGCAGGGAACGGCTCCAGCGGTGGCAACAACCTGACGATCGGTCTGCTGCTGCCGGACGCCGCCACGTCTCGTTGGGAGACACAGGACACGCCACTGCTCACGAAGAAGATCATGGAGCTGTGTCACGGCTGCAAGGTCGAGCACGTCAACGCCAAGGGCGATGTGGCCACCCAGCAGGAACAGATGGACTCGATGATCACCAGGGGGGTCGATGCCATCGTGCTCGTGGCAGTCGACTCCAGATCGCTCGGCGTCGCGGTCAAGAAGGCCCATGCGGCAGGTATCCCGGTCATCGCCTACGACCGTCTCTCCGAGGGCCCGATCTCCGGTTACACCTCCTTCGACGGCGAAGAGGTCGGCAGGCTCCAGGGCAGGGCACTGCTGAAGGCGATGGGCGACAAGGCGCGCACCGGCGCGATCGTCATGATGAACGGCGATCCCGGCGACCCCAACGCGGTGGCGTTCAAGAAGGGCGCGCTGTCCGTGCTCAACGGGAGAGTGAAGATCGGCAAGGCGTACGACATCCTCCAGTGGCGGCCGGAGACCGCGAACCTCGACATGTCCGGCGCCATCTCCGCCCTCGGCGTCTCCACCATCCACGGGGTCTACGCCGCCAACGACGGCCTCGCCGCCGGCAGCATCTCCGCCCTCAAGGCGAACAAGGTCGCCCCGCTGCCTCCCGTCACCGGGCAGGACGCCGAACTGGGAGCCCTGCGGCGCATTGTCGGCGGCGATCAGTACATGACCGTCTACAAGCCCTTCGCACCCGAGGCTGCCGCCGCCGCGGCCATGGCCGTGGCCGCGGCCCGCCACGAAAACCTCGACCGCGTCGCCACGGGCACGGTGAGGACCCGCGACGGGAGGACGGTTCCCGCCGCCATGCTCACCCCCGTGTCCGTGACCGCCGGCAACATCAAGAACACCCTGGTGAAGGACGGCATCTACACGGTCCGGCAGATCTGCACCCCCCAACTCGCGGCCGCATGCGGCAAGGCGGGGCTCACCTGACAGGCAGGTGCCGAGCAGGTCCGGGCCCCGGGAAGGAGATGGTGACCGTGCCGACTCCCCCCTTGCTAGCGCTGCGTGGCGTGTGCAAGCGCTATGGGGTCGTCGAGGTCCTCACCGACATCGAACTGGAGATTTACGCCGGCCAGGTCGTCGCTCTTCTGGGGGACAACGGGGCCGGCAAGTCCACCCTCGTCAATGTCATCTCCGGCGTCGCCCCCGCGGACAAGGGCACCATCGAGTGGGAAGGCCGGGCGGTCCCCATCAAACGCCCCCACGACGCCCGGGACCTCGGTATCGCCACCGTCTACCAGGACCTCGCGCTGTGCGGGAACCTCGATGTCGTCGGCAATCTCTTCCTCGGGCGCGAGATCCGCAGGTTCGGGTTCCTCGACGAGGTGGAGATGGAGCGCCGTACCAGGCACCTGCTGGAACGCCTGACCAAAGGTGTCCCCGATCTACGGGTTCCCACCGTCTCACTCTCCAGTGGCCAGCGGCAGACGGTCGCCATCGCCCGCTCGCTCCTCTGCAACCCGCGGGTTCTCCTCCTGGACGAACCGACCGCGGCTCTGGGATTCGAGCAGACGCGCGAGGTCCTGGACCTCGTCGACCAGCTGCGCGACCGCGGCCTGGGAGTACTGCTCATCAGTCACAACATGGGCGACGTCAAGGCGCTCGCGGACCGGGCCGCCGTGCTGCGGCTCGGTCGCAACAACGGCTTCTTCGACGTGAACACCGCATCCCAGGAACAGATCATCTCCTCCGTCACCGGCGCCACGGAGAACGTGCCCCACCGCATGGCCTCCCACGAGTCGGGGTGGTGAAAGGGATGCGCAGGACGGCGGACAACGCTCGGGCCGAACCCACCGCACCCGACGCCGAGGCCCCGGCGCCCCGCCGCGGGCAGGCCGTCGTCCGTGCCGTCGCCCGTGTCGTCGATCGCTGGGCCGCCGGCGCCCGGCGCAAGCTCAGCGCCGGCGAACTGGGCTCACTGCCCGTCGTCCTCGTCCTCGCCGCGGTCTGGATCACCTTCCAGTCCCTGAACCAGAGCTTCCTGTCGCCCCGGAACCTGTCCAATCTCAGCGTGGACGTCGCGGGCACCGGCCTCATCGCGGTCGGCATCGTCTTCGTCCTGCTGATCGGTGAACTCGACCTGTCGGTCGGCTCGATCAGCGGTCTCGCGGCGGCCGTCTTCGCCGTTCTCAACGTGAACAACGGCGTGCCCGAATGGCTTGCCGCCATCATCGGGGTGCTCACGGGTACCGCGGCGGGAACCGTCCAGGGCTTCTCCTTCGCGAAAACCCGGGTGCCGGCGTTCGTCATCACGCTCGCGGGGCTGCTCACCTGGAACGGCTTCATGCTGTACATCCTCGGGGCCAGCGGCACCGTCAACCTCGACGAGAACGGGCTCGTCGCCAAGCTGACCAGTTACTACTTCACCAATGACGCCGTCGCCTACGGCCTGGCGGCGATCGCCGCGGCCACGGTCTTCCTCGTGTGCTACCAGGGCAGGCGGCGCCGCAAAGCCGTCGGCATGCCGTACCGCTCGCTGCGGGGAATCGTGGCGCGCACCGGAGTACTCACGGTGATCGCGTTCACCGGAGCGTATCTGCTGAACCGTTTCCAGGGCCTGCCGCTCGCCCTCCTGATCTTCCTCGTCGTGGTGGCCGGCCTGGACATCGTGCTGCGCCGCACGCACTACGGGCGGCAGATCTACGCACTCGGCGGCAGCGTCGAGGCGGCCCGTCGCGCCAGTCTCAGTGTCACGGGGGTGCAGACCGCGGTGCTCGCGATCTCGGGCACCATGGCCGCGATCGGTGGTCTGTTCCTGGCCTCGCGCATCACCTCGGTGAGTCAGAGTTCGGGATCGGGCGTCCTGCTGCTCAATGCCATCGCGGCAGCCGTCATCGGGGGCACCAGCCTGTTCGGAGGACGCGGCACGACCTGGTCCGCCGCGCTCGGCATGCTGATCATCCAGTCGATCGCCTCGGGCATGGCGCTCACGGACACCCCCGCTGCCGTCCAGTTCGTCATCACGGGCGGGGTGCTCTTCGCCGCGGTGGTCATCGACTCGCTGTCACGCCGCTCGCAGAAGGCACACGGGCGGGCTTGACGGGTGCGGCCCGGGATCACCGTTCCAGGTTTGGCTACGAGCTACGAGGCTGCTGTGAATTCGTGCGGCGTTTGAACGCTACCGTGCTCGCCTGCGTATGGGACGGGGGATTTCCATGCCTGGCCTGCCACGGGACGTAGGAGTACACACGTGAGACGCAACACGCGCAGACGCCCCATGGGGGCACAGCGTGCAACTTTTGCCGCAGCCGCACTGATACTGGGCGGAGGAGGGCTCGTAGCGGTCAATGTCTACGCTTCAGCGACCGAGAGCGGCTCGGCCGGTCAGGCGAACCCGAACAACCAGACCTGGGCATCGGGTGCCGCCACGATCGACTGTCCGGACGTGGGCAGCAAACTCGCCGAGGTGCCACAGCAGGCGAGGGCGGAGGTCGACAAGGAACTCGCCCTTCTCGACCAGCAGGTCTCCGAGGCGTACGCACGAATGACCTCGGAGCAGTCGGCCAAGGCGCAGGACGCGGACTTCCTCCAGAACGCGATCCTTGGTCCGCTGAAGGAGAAGCGGGGCGCGGTCATCGACCGCATCAAGACCGACTTCAAGAACGCGGGCGCCGAAGCCCCGAACTCGATCGACGATCTGGCCACCTGCACCGCGGTCCCCGCGGACCAGACCCAGAACAACGCCGGTGGTCAGAACGGCGACGGCCAGCAGCAGAACAACAACGGCGGCCAGCAGGGCGGGCAACAGGGCGGCGGCCAGCAGGGCGGCGGCGCCGGCGCCGTCAGCGGCCCTGTCGCAGCGGACTTCGTGGACATCACGACGCTCCAGCCGAACGTGCCGCAGAAGCCGGGCGGCGGCGACAACGCCTCGACCGGTACGTTCACCAGTTCGTGCGGTGTGAACGCCAACAAGAAGTTCAACACCGACAACGTGATCGTCGCCCCGGGTGTCACCAACGGCGCCCATCACCTGCACGACTACGTCGGCAACCAGTCGAACGACGCGTTCGCCACGAACGACGATCTCGCCAACGCCGAGACCACGTGCCAGAACCAGGGCGACAAGTCCACGTACTACTGGCCGGTGCTCCGAGTGCAGGACGGTACGCAGGAGTTCGACGCCGACAAGAACGGTGGCGGCCTGGAGGGCAACGTCGGGAAGGTCCTGCAGGCGAAGCAGGCGCATATCGAGTTCATCGGCAGCCCGCAGAGCAAGGTCGTCGAGATGCCGACGTTCCTGCGCATCATCACGGGCGACGCGAAGGCGTTCACCAACGGCCCCGCGAACGCCAACGCCCACTGGAGCTGCACCGGCTTCGAGGACAAGGTGCAGCTGACGGACAAGTACCCGATCTGTCCCCAGGGCAGCAGCGTGGTGCGGTCGTTCGCCTTCCAGAGCTGCTGGGACGGTCAGAACATCGACAGCGCCAACCACCGCACGCACGTCGCCTTCGCCGACGCCAACGGCAACTGCGCGGGCGGCTTCAAGGCGATCCCGCAGCTGACGATGCGCCTGATCTACGACGTTCCGGCGCCGACCCTCGAGAACGGCCAGGCGAAGAACCCGTACGCCGTGGACGGGTTCCCGGAGCAGGTGCACAAGGCGATCACCGACCACGACGACTTCATCAACGTCTTCGACGCATCCCTCATGCGGGAGATGGTGGACTGCATCAACGCCGGTCGACAGTGCGGCGACGGTGCTGGTGGAGGGGCCGGCGGCGGTGACGGTGGCAATGACGGTGCTGGTGGCGGCGGTGGCGGTGCCGGCACGGGTGAGCCGTCGCAGGACGAGCCGTCCCCGAGTCCTGACGCATCGTCCGGCGGCGACGACGCAACAGCCTCCGCAACCCCCACGGACACACAGACCACGCAGCCTCCGGCCAATACGCCCGGCACCACCGAACCGACGCGCGGCGGCCAGACCACCGGTGCCGGCACCGGCGACACTGTCGTCGTACCCAAGGCGGACACGTCGCCCTCGGCCGCGGCGAGCGACACGGCCGCCGCGCCGCAGGGTGGTGCGCCCGAGCACCAGGGCAGCGAAGCGACCCACCGCCCGCAGACGCCGGCCGCGGGCGCGGACGCCCCGTCCACGCAGGCGACAGCGCAGGAGACGTCGCAGGCAGGTTCGCAGTCCCAGTCGCAGTCGCAGTCGCAGACCGAACCGCAGGCGGTCACCGGCGATCTGGCCGACACCGGCACGAACCTCTGGCCGGCAGCGGCCGGAGGGGTTCTCGTGATCGCGGGCCTGGTGCTCCTGCGCCGCATCCGGCGCGGCTCCGTGTAACAACACCCCTGGGCCGCACTCACCGCGCCGCCCGTATCCGCACACCGCGGGTACGGGCGGCGCGGTGTTGCGCCGTTCCCGGCCACCCACTGACGGGCACTCCGGCGCGCGGTCGACGTCGCCAGGGAATCACCTGGGCCTCGGCGGTCTGATCCACCCCAGCGACCGCTCGACGGCGCGCTGCCAGTTGTCGTATTCCAGGTCCCGCCGCTCGGGGTCCATGTCCGGCAGCCACTGGGCGGCCCGGTGCCAGTTGCGGCGCAGCACTTCCAGGTCCGGCCAGTAGCCGGCGGCGAGCCCCGCGGCGTAGGCGGCGCCGAGGGAGACCGTCTCGGCGACCATGGGCCGCACCACGGGCACATCGAGCACATCGGCCACGAACTGCATGAGCAGGTTGTCCGCTGTCATGCCGCCGTCCACCTTGAGCTCCTTCAGCGCGACCGAGAAGTCGGCGTTCATGGCGTCGACGACCTCGCGCGTCTGCCAGCCGGTGGCCTCCAGGACGGCTCGGGCCAGGTGTCCCTTGGTGATGTAGGAGGTGAGACCGACGATGACACCGCGTGCGTCGCTGCGCCAGTGCGGTGCGAAGAGACCCGAGAACGCGGGGACGATGTAGCAACCGCCGTTGTCCTCGACCGTCCGCGCGAGCGTCTCGATCTCCGGCGCGCTGTTGATCAGTCCCAGACGGTCACGGAACCACTGGACCAGCGAGCCGGTGACGGCTATCGATCCCTCCAGGGCATAGACCGGGGGCTGGTCCCCGATCTTGTAGGCGACGGTCGTGAGGAGTCCGTGCCGGGACCGCACGAGATCGGTACCGGTGTTGAGCAGCAGAAAGCTGCCCGTTCCGTACGTGCACTTCGCCTCACCCGGTGTGAAGCAGGTCTGGCCGAACAGGGCGGCCTGCTGATCACCGAGGGCTGCCGTGATGCGGACACCCGGGAGGACCGAGCGGGCATCCCCGTAGCCCTCGGCCGAGGACCGGATCTCGGGCAGCATGGGGCGGGGAACCCCGAAAAACTCCAACAGCTCCTCGTCCCAGGTGAGGGCCCGGATGTTCATCAGCATGGTGCGACTGGCATTGGTGGCGTCGGTGATGTGCAGGCCACCGTCCGCGCCCCCGGTGAGGTTCCAGATCAGCCAGGTCTCCATCGTGCCGAACAGCACCTCGCCGTCCTTGGCGCGTTGATCCAGTCCGTTCACATGGTCGAACAGCCAGCGGATCCGCGGTGCCGAGAAATAGGTCGAGGGAGGCAGACCGCAACGCTCGAGAAAGAACTCGTCCCCGGGCTGGTTTCTCAGGTCCTCGACGAGCGGTGCCGTACGCGTGTCCTGCCAGACGATCGCCCTGCCCAGCGGCGCACCCGTCCGCCGGTCCCACAGCACCGTCGTCTCGCGCTGATTGGCGATACCGATGGCGGCGACCTCTCCCGCGCCGACACCTGCGTCGGAGAGCGTCTCGGGCATGATGCGCCGCAGATTGCGCCAGATCTCGACGGCGTCGTGCTCGACCCAGCCGGGCTTGGGGAAGTGCTGCTGATGCTCCCGCTGGACGACCGACACCAGTCGCCCGTGGTGGTCGAACAGAATGCATCGGGTGGAGTTGGTGCCCTGATCGATGGACATCACATACCGTTCAACCATGATCCGGTCTGCCTTCCGATGTGTCGAGGAGGCGGGGTTCTCCTAGCGCGCTGCTCCCAGATCCCTGGAGATCGCCCGTGCGGCCTCGCGGAGCAGGGTGATCAGGTTCGGCCGGGGACGGCCGTGGCTGTCGCAGATCCTCTCGACCGGGCCGGAGAGGCCGACGGCACCCACGACGAGGCCGCCGTGCCCCCGGATCGGCGAGGCGATACCGGCTTCCCCCATGCTCATCTCCTGGATCTCCGCGGCCCAGCCGACTTCCCGGACCCCGGCGAGCGCCCGGGTGAGCTTCTCCGGTACGACCAGGGTGTGCCGGGTGTAGGCCTCCAGCCCGGCTTCCGAAGCCGACTCGAGGGACGCGGTCCCGTACGCCAGCAGCACCTTGCCCAGCGAGGAGGCGTGCAGAGGCAGCAGTGAACCCACGTCCAGGGTCTGGAGGGTGTCGTCCGGCCGGAACACGTGGTGGACAACGAGGACCTGGCCCTCGAAGGGGGTGCCCAGGCGGACCGCTTCCCCACTACGGGCGGCCAGGGCATCGGCCCAGTTGATGGAGCGCGATCGCAGCTCATTGATGTCGAGGTAGCTCGTGCCGAGGTGCAGCAGCGCCGCGCCGAGCTGGTACTTTCCCGTCGACGCGTCCTGCTCCACGAAATCCACGTGCTGGAGGGTGCGGAGAATGCCGTGCGCCGTGCCCTTCGCCAGCCCGAGCGAGGCCGCCACCTCGCCGAGCCCGAGTCGACGGGGCCCACCAGCGAGCAGACGCAAAATCGCCGCCGCCCGTTCGATCGACTGGACTGGGCCGGCCATGAGGCGAGCCTAGTACCGCCACGGAGGGTTCGCTTTACGTGCAGGCCACCACCGGTTCATCACCGGGTGAAGGTGAGCGTTCGGTAATGGCGACCGCCGTTCATTGACCCACCCCACTTCGCTTCCTACCGTTCACTGAGGCCCGGCAACGCGCGCTGAGGCTCGGCAACCGGCCGACAGCGCTCACCGGAGGAGAAGACATGGCGGCACAGCTCAATACGATGCTTCGGGAGGCGGTCGAACACGTCGGCCCGCTGCCCCACGCCGCCGAGGTCGTCTCGGCCGCACGCCGGCGTGCGAAGGCGGTCCTCGCCGACTGGGACGTGTCCTGCGAGATCGTCGAGGACTGTCTCCTGGTGGTCTCGGAGCTGCTCACCAACGCGATCGTCCACGCCCTGCCCCCGGCGGAGCTGCGGCTGTCCTGGGTGCGGGCCGAGGGGCTCAGCACGCTGCGCATCGAGGTCACCGACGCGGGATCCGCGCTTCCTGCCGGCCAGTCACCCCCCGGAATCGATCCGGACGAGCACGGCCGGGGCCAGGAGATCGTCCACGCGCTGGCGACTCGGCACGGCATACGTGTCCACTCCGGCGGGATCACCCGGTGGGCCGATCTCGTCGCACCCTGAGAGCACACCTCTCGCTGACGAGAACACATGCCTCATTCCCTGCCAAGCGAGCTCTGCCTGTCAGCCGTGTCGGCGCAGGTCGTGGAAGAAGTCCTCGATGACGTGGAGATGCCCGGAGCGGGCCGTCTCGTTGTAGACGTAGGTGCCGACGGCGAGGTCGAGCACACCCAGTCCGAAGGGTGAGAACACCAGGGGTCGGTCGGTGGGTGGTGTCACTCGGCCGGTCATGACGTCGGCGAGTGTTCCGTGCAGGAAGTCGCGGTTGCCGGTGAGCTGCTCGGCCAGATGGGGTGACGTGTCGGCCTTGAGGCAGTGGTCGACGTCGTCGACGATGTTCGCCGAGGCGAGGATGATCTCGGGTGCGAGGTCGCGCAGGGACACATGCAGGACCAGGGGGTTGTGGTCGAACCAGGCCGGGTCGCCGATGTGCGGCTCGCCCGCGATGGTGGCGAAGACGACGAGGTCGCTGGAGCGGATGACTGCCTCGGCACTCTCGTGCACGGTGACCTGTCCCGCGGCGTCGCTCTGTAGGACGTGGTCGCGGAAACCGGCGGCGCTGTCGCCGGACAGGTCGTAGACGCCGGTCTCCTCGAAGGACCATCCCAGGGCGGTCAGGAAGGTGTGGATGTAGCGGGCGATCAGGCCCGTACCGAAGAACCCGACGCGGGTGGGGCGCAGCCGGTTGCGGGTGAGGTGGTCGGCCGCCAGCGCCGCCGACGCGGCGGTTCTGGTGGCGCTGATGATGGAGCTTTCCAGGCAGGCGAAGGGGTAGCCGGTGTCGTGGTCGTTGAGGATCAGGACGGCGGAGGCCCTGGGGATGCCGGCCTGGACGTTGTCGGGGAAGCTGGAGATCCATTTGATGCCGTCCACCGGCGCCGGTCCGCCGATCGAGGCGGGCAGCGCGATGATCCGGGCGGTGGGTCGGTCGGGGAAGCGCAGGAAGTAGGACGGGGGGTTGACCGACTCTCCGGCGGCATGCAGGTGATAGGTGGCCTCGACGAGGTCCACGATCTGCTTCTCCCGGTCCTGAAGGGCGTGCTGGACCTGGGCGCCGGAGATCACTGCGAAGGTCGGCACGAGGTGCGGCTGGGACATGACGGGCTCCTGTGCGAGGGAACGGACGGTGGTCATACGGCGCTCACCTCGCCGGTCAGCGGCCACCCGGCCGCGGTGTGGGCGATGCAGGGCAGTACTTCGGCGCCGTGGACGATGTCGGTTCGAAGTCGGTCAGGCGGAGGTCGGTGGTGGGGTCGTGTGGCGTTGGGGTCCGTGGTCGACCAGAGCGGCGAGGTCGGTGAGGACCGGGTGTGCGGTGACGTCCTTGAGGGACACGGCGCGGTCCAGGGTGATGGCGAGCTTCACCGCCGAGAGGGAGGTGCCGCCGCGGTCGAAGAAGTGGTCGCGGCGTCCGATCCGTTCTTGCGGGACGCCGAGGACCTTCGCCCAGGCGGCCGCCAGGCGCCGCTCGGTCGGGGTGGCCGGCGGCTGGTGCTCGTCGTCGGGGGTGGCGGGTTCTTCGGCGAGTGCCGCCAGGGCCTTCTTGTCGATCTTGCTGTTGGCGGTCAGCGGCAGGCTTTCGCGCCAGTGGAAGGCCGACGGGACCATGTACTCGGGCAGCGACTCGGCGAGCCGGTCGGTGATCGTCCCGGTGTCCAGGGGCTTCGGGCCGGAGTAGTAGGCGACCAGGTGCTTGCTCCGGTCGGCGCGTTCGACCGTCACGACCGCGCCGTCGCGGACACCGGGGAGACGGAGCAGGGTGTTCTCGATCTCGCCGATCTCGATCCGGAAGCCGCGGATCTTGACCTGGGCGTCGCGGCGGCCGAGGAACTCCAGCTTTCCCGAAGGGTGCCAGCGGCCGTGGTCGCCGCCGAGGTAGAGCCGTGTGCCTTCGCGGTGCGGATCGACCAGGTAGGAGGCCCGGGTGAGTTCGGGGTCGTTGATGTATCCGCGGCCGACGCACACCCCGGAGAAGGCGATCACGCCCGGGGCGCCGAGCGGCACCGGGGTGAGGTGTTCGTCGACGACGTAGACGCGCACGTTGTTGACCGCGCGGCCGAGCAGGATGCGGTCCGGCGCCCGGTCCATGACCTCGTGGTTGGTGTCGTCCGAGGTCTCGGTCAGCCCGTAGGCGTTGACCAGCTTGATCCCGGGCTGGACGGCGAACCAACGCTCGGCGAGTTCCTTCTTCAGCGCCTCGCCGGTGACCGACACGTACCGCAGGTCGGGCAGCGGCCGGGGGCGCTGTTCGAGCTCCGTCAGGACGGCTTCGAGGTAGGAGGGCACGACCTGGAGGACGGTGACCTCGCCGTCGGTGAGGGTGTCGAGGAAGCGGGGCACGTCGAGGATGACGTCCTGTGCGACCAGCAGGGTCCGCCCGCCGACCAGCAGGGCGCAGACCAACTGCCACAGGGAGATGTCGAAGCACTGGGGCGCGGTCTGGGCGACCACCTGTCCCTCGCCGACCTGGAGGTCGTCGATCTTGGCGTAGAGGTGGTTGAGCATCCCCGCGTGCTCGCACATCGCGCCCTTGGGCTCACCGGTGGAGCCGGAGGTGAAGTAGATGTAGGCGAGTTGGTCGGGCGTGACCGGGATGCCGAGATCACCGTCGGGGTGGTCTTCCGCGTAGGCCGTGTCGACGAGGAGCCGCTCGGTTCCGGGAAGGGAGTCGAGGGCCTGGTCGAGGGTGGTGGTGCTGCCGGGTTCGGTCAGCACCAGCGTGCATGCGGCGCGGGAGAGGCTGGCGGCGATGCGTGCGGCCGGGAAGTGCGGCTCGATGGGGAGGTAGGCGCCTCCGGCCTTGAAGACCGCGATGACGGCGGCCAGCCAGTCCAGATTGCGTTCGGTCACCACCGCGACGACGCCCTCACGGGCGAGGCCGCGGGCCACTAGGGCGCGGGCGAGCCGGTTGGCCCGGGCGTTGAGTTCCGCGTACGTCCACTGCCGGTCGGCGTGCACAGCGGCGACGGCGTCCGGATGCCTCCGCACCCGGTCCTCGAACAGCTCGTGCATCCGCGCGTCGGGCAGTTCCCGGTCCGGTCCGGCCAGTTGGTCGAGCTGGAACCGCAATTCCTCGGCGGACAGCAGGCTCTGGTGTGTGTGCTCGGCATCGGGGTCGGCGGTGATCAGCGCGAGCGCGGTCAGGTGGTAGCCGGCGATACGGGCGGCGCTGTCGGCGTCGAGCGCGTCGGTGCGGTAGCGCAGCCGCAGTACGAGCCGCCCGTCGTGGTGACGGACGCCCACCCGCAGTGCGGTGCCCTCGGTGAGGGCACCGTCGATCGCGGCGGGATCGAGGACGGTCTCGGTGAGGTCGAGGACGGTCTCGAACAGCGGCCCGGTCAGGCCCAGTTCACTCTTCAGAACCTCGATGTCCTCGGCCGGGACGTCCTGGTGTGCCGACAGTTCGGTAGCGACCTGGTGGATGTGGTGCAGCAGCTCGCGCCAGGAGGCGGGTGCGGTGGTGAGCCGGCAGAGGAGCGGGCTGCCGCCCCGGGCGGCGTAGCCGGTGGTGATCTCCCGCTCTCCGGACAGGGCCGCGAGCACCTTGGCGTGCGCGGTCAGCAGGAGCGAGGGCAGTGGTACCGCCAGCTCCGCCGCCAGTCGGCACAGCCCGGTCACGGTGTCGTCGGGGACCGGTGTCTCGTACTCCCCCACGCCGGGCACCGGCTTGAGGGTCCAGCGTGGGGCGGGGGTGAAGCCGCCGGCTGTCAGTACGCCGCGCCAGTATTCGCGGCCGGTCCGACTGGGACTCACATGCGTTGTCATGGATCTTTCCTCTGCTTGTCGGCGGCGCGCGGTGTCAGAGGCCGCGAGCCGGGGCGGCCTGGGTGGCGTGGGGTTCCTTGCCGGCCTCGACCTGGGTCTTGTGGTCCGGCATTTCCCGGGCAGGGTTGCCTCCCCACTGGGCGTGCGAGGGGATTTCCTCTCCCTTCATCAAGAAGGAGTCGGGGGCCAGCGCGGCGCCGTCCGCGATCGTCACGCCGTAGTGGACGAAGGCGCCGACCCCGAGGGTGCAGCCGTTGCCGAGGGCGCTGCGGTCGGACTTGAAGGCGCCGTCCTCCTGCGAGTGGCACTGGACCACGGTCCCCGCGTTCAGCGTGCTGTCGTCGCCGATGGTGACGAGGGTGCGCTCCGGGAAGAAGCAGCCGTCGTCGAAGACCCGCTTGCCGATCCGCGCCCCCAGCAGCCGCCAGATCACGTTCTTGAACGGGGTGCCGTCGAAGGCCTGGATGTAGTGGACCGAGGCCATCTTCCAGAAGCGTTCGTGGCTCCAGAAGGAGGGTTCGTAGATCGAGCAGTACAGCGGCTTCTGGGGCTTGAATCCGGTGGAGGCCCGCTCGACGAGCGCGAAGTGGACGACGGTGTACGTGAGGGTGAGGACACTGGCCAGTGCGATCGCCAGTGCCCCGAACGAGGGGTAGAGGTCGACCGCGCCCATCGTGATGAGGGTGATCACGAACAAGTGGATCAGCCGCGCGAGCAGGTACAGGCCGGCGGTCGCCGCGTTGTGCCTGTTCTTGGCGGCCAGGCGGCGGCGCAGTTCGTCGCCGGTCTCGAGGTGGTTGAACCGGTTGTCGCGCATCACCGTGCGCGGGATCTCGAAGCTGGGTGAGCCCAGCAGGCCCACGCCTTCGCGCACGGGTCCGTCGATGGGGACCATGACCTTCGTCGCGAGCAGGCAGTTGTCTCCGGTCCTGCCCTGCGCGGGGTAGGCGATCCGGTTTCCGAGGAAGTTGTGCGGCCCGATCGACGTGCGGGACACGCGGAAGGACGTGCTGGAGAAGTCGGCGTTCATGATGGACAGTCCGTCGGCGATCATGGTGCCGGTGCCGACCGAGCTCAGATACGGATTCTCGTGCTGCAGTTCGGTGCCGAAGTTCGACCCGGTCTGCTCGACGCGGGACAGGTCGTATCCGAGGTAGCGCAGATAGTGGACGATGCCGGAACTGTCGCCGAAGAGGGTGGTGAGGGACTTCCTGTTGGTCATCACCACGATCGCCCGCTGAATGCCGTAGTGGAAGCCGTACAGCGGATAGACCTTGCCGGGCTTGAGGGCCCGGCTCAGAAGACGCGGCACGGTGCCCACGACGAGGAGGGCGGCGAGCAGGGATCCAAAGAGGAGGACCACGGAGGCGATCAGAGCATCGACGTAGAACGCCGGGCTCGCCATCGACTGCGGGTTCAGGAGCGTCTGAAGCTGCGGGAGGCCCGTGAGCAGGGCCGTCACGCCGCCCAGCGCCAGCGGCAGGTACACCGTCAGCAGGCTCAGCAGCTGTGCAACGCCGTACGCGGTCCTTTTGGCGGTGCGGCAGTCGGCGGGGGCGACCCTTCGGTAGTCCACCTCGGTCGGCTGCGCGGGGGAGCCGTGTCGGCGTTCGCCGGCGGGCACCACCTGGCCGGTGTGCAGGGAGGAGGCGTGGCCCAGCTGGGCGCCGTCGCCCATCGAGGTGTCGATGTCGAGGACCGTGTGCTCGCTGACGAGCACGTTGCTGCCGAGGGTGACCGGGCCGGTCTGGATCACGCCGGCGTGGGCGCGGTAGCAGGACAGCAGCACGTCCTTACGGATGATCGTGCCCTCGCCGACGGTGAGCAGGTCGGTGCAGACCGGGATCGTGTGGGAGAGGATCGTGACGCCCTTGCCGATCCGTGCCCCGAGCGCCCTGAGGTAGAGCACGTAGAGCGGCGAACCGGCGAACAGACGCACGGGGCTGGTGCGGATCAACGTCTTGACGACCCAGAAACGCAGATAGGCCATGCCCCACAGGGGGAACTCCCCGGACCGCCAGCGGCCGACGAGGGTCCACTTCACCACGATCGGCAAGGCGCACAGGCCGAGGAAGCCCGCGCCAGCGAGCAGGACGGACCGCAGGTAGAGGTCGAACAGGCCTGATCCCGCGGAGATCCACTGATGACCTTCCTCGACGGCCAGGGCGACAAGGCAGGAATAACCCAGGAAGATCAGGAACTGCAGCACTCCGCAGACGATGTAGCGCCGTGTACGAGCCGCCGCCTGCGCCTCGGCCCGCGCCGTCCCCTCGGCCGATACCCGTACGTCGGTCGGTGTCCGCGCCGGTGACGGCGCTTCCGCGGACGGGGACGGGACGGGGGCGGTGGGGGCGGCGGCGGGAGCGGCATCGACGAGCGCGGTGGCCAGGCTGCGGATGGTGGGGTGCCGGTAGATGTCCTTCATCGACACCGCCGGCATGTCCCCTCGCTTCCTGACCCGAGCGCAGAACTGGGCCATCACCAGGGAATCGGCACCCAGGTCGTTGAAGAAGTGACTGTCGACCGGCACCTGCTCGACGCGTACGACGCCTGCCAGCACGTCGGCCAGAAGCCTTTCGGTGTCGGTCGCCGAACCGGCGTCCCCGCCGTCCTGGAGGGGTGGGATGTCAACCGGTCCGGCCGTCAAGACCTCCACGGATTTCTCTAGCACGTGAGCTCCTCGATGACGTGTCGTTCTGCGTCGGTCGGTACGGACGGACTCGTGATGTCCGCGCCTCTCCAGTAGGCCCGGCCGGGGGCTTCGTGTCCTGCCCCTGCATTTCGGGGCTTGACGAAGCGCATCGGTCTTGATAGCCCGCCTATTTTGCCCGTCGTCGCCCCTCGATCCGCTGCTTTCCGTGCGCGTCGCGCAGGCTTACGACCAAGCCTCACAGGGACCCGTTCGATCCGCGGGAAAATCACCCGGGAATTGCGCTGAACGGCCCCACCCGGCCAGGTCACGGCTGCTTTCGCACGAAGACGGCGCGTGTCAAGTCCCGAATTTCGGTGGCATGACAGGGGGCCTGGATTCGGGCGTACTGGAGTCGTTCCGGCGACTCGCGACTCGCCGCTCCGAATTCCTCTCCGGGATTCCTCTCCGGGCCGCACCCGGACAAATCAGCGGCAGGAAGACCGGAAGACAATCCCACCGCCGCAGTGAAGGAGACGACCATGCCCGTCATATCCGTCCCCCAGGACTTCAACGAGGACGGTCTCTTCGTCGACCTTGAGGGAATCTTCGGGCACCCGCTGTTCCTCAAGTGCGAGGGCTTCAATTTCGCCGGTTCGATCAAACTCAAGGCCGCCACCGAAATGGTCGAGGCCGCCGAACGCGACGGCCTGCTGAGGCCGGGTTCGGTTCTGGTCGAGTCGTCCTCGGGCAACCTGGGCGTGGCCCTGAGCATGATCGCTGCCGCCAAGGGCTACCAGTTCCTGTGCGTGACCGACGCCCGCTGCAACCTGGCGACCCGGCTGATGATGGAGGCCCTGGGAGCCCAGGTCCACGTCATCACCGAACCCGACCCCGTCAGCGGCTTCCTCGGCGCGCGCATCGACCACGTCCGCGCGCTGTGCGCCTCCGAGGACCGCTATGTGTGGCTCAACCAGTACACCAACCCCAATAACGGCATGGCCCACTACCGCAGGACCGCACCGGCCATCGCCCGGCAGTTCCCTGACCTGGACGTCCTGTTCGTCGGGGCCGGCACCACCGGGACCCTGATGGGCTGCGCGCGCTACTTCCGCGAGTGGCACCGCCCGGTGCGCATCGTGGCCGTGGACAGCGTGGGCTCCGTGACGTTCGGGGGCGACGCCGGTCGGCGGATGATTCCCGGCCTGGGCGCCAGCAGACGCCCGCCGATGCTGGACGAGTCCTATGTGGACGACGTGGTGCGCGTGGCGGAGCCCGACACCATCCGGGCCTGTCACCGGCTGGCCAGGCGCGGGTTTCTGTTCGGAGGGTCCACCGGCACCGTGGTCAGCGGCGCGATGGACTGGCTGGCCCGGCAGGAGGGGCGGGAGTTGACCGCGGTGGCCATCGCCCCGGATCTGGGTGAGCGGTATCTGCAGACCATCTACCAGACCAACTGGGTGCAGGACCTGTACGGCGAGGACGCCGTCGACTCCCCGGCGCTGGCCGGCACGTCCCAGGAGGCCTGACCCCGTGTCCGTTCAGCGCCCCGCAACCGGGGAAGAGAACGGGGGAAAAACCCTGACGGCAGGTCAGGGGCAGGACCGCTTGGTGTTGTTCTCGACGGTGGTGCGCGCGGTTGCGGCGAAGTCGGCGAATCGACCGGCGAGGGCGGCGAGGGCCTCGGGCCTGAGCCGGTAGTAGACGAACCGGCCGCACGGCTCCGTCTCCACGATCCCGGACTCGCGCAGCACCTTCAGGTGGTTGGAGAGGTTGGTCTGCTTGGCGCCCGTCTCCTCGATCAGGTGCGTGGTGCAGAGCGTCTCCCGGGCAAGGAGGGTCACGATCCGGAGCCTGAGCGGGTCGGCCAGGACCCGCATCAGATCAGCATCGGCTGACGTCAGCATGGACTGATACTGTCACATTACTTGAGGCTGATACGAGTTCCGGCCGACGCCGATCAGGGTTCACGCCCTCCGGGCCGACACTCACCCCCGCACGACCCGTTGACCGCGAAAGAAGTACCGATGTCTGCCACTCCGCTCGCCTCCGTGCTGTTCGTCTGTGTGCACAACGCCGGGCGTTCACAGATGGCGGCCGGCTTCCTTTCGCAGCTCGCGGGCGACCGGATCGAGGTCCGCTCGGCCGGGTCGATCCCGGGCGAGCAGGTCAACCCGGCCGCGGTCGAGGCCATGCGGGAGGTCGGCGTCGACATCGCCGGCCGGCAGCCGAAGCTCCTCACCACCGAGGCCGTCCAGGCGTCCGACTACGTGATCACCATGGGCTGCGGCGACGCCTGCCCGGTCTTCCCCGGCAAGAAGTACCTCGACTGGGCCCTGGACGACCCGGCAGGCAAGGGTGTGGAGTCCGTGCGCCCCATCCGGGACGAGATCAAGGTCCGTGTCGAGAACCTGATCGGCGAGATCGATGCCCGGCAGAAGGTGTGAGGCCGTCGGCCCTCCCTCCGGGTTCGCGTAGACCGTGCCTCCGTCCCATTCGAGCGGGACGTAGGGTACACGGTTGGTGAGGGAACGTGCACGCAGTGGACCGGAAGTCCCGGCGCGTCGGTGACGGGGCCGTCGGACGACGGGGAGACGCAGTCGATCCGTTCCGACATGGAGGAAACGAGACCAGGGGAGGCGATGGGATGCGGCAGGCCGGTGTACTCGACGTCGGGTGCCACAGCGCTCTGCTCACGGTGGTGCGATCGCGGCCGGGCCATGTGATGGAGCCGGTGTTCTCCCACAAGGTGCGGCTGCGACTGCACGAGACGCTCGACCGCAAGGGTCGACTCGACGACGCCGGGGTGGAGAGCGTCGAGCGCGCCGTCGCCCAGGCGATCGCCTCCGACCCCCGGCTGCGCGGCACCGACATGTTCGCGTTCGCCACCTCCGTCATCCGGGACGCGCCCAACCGTGACGAGGTCATCAGACGCGTGGCGCGCAGAACCGGCACCCGACTGAGCGTGCTGGACGGCGAAGAGGAAGCGCGGCTCGCCTACGTGGCCGCCCGCCAGTGGGTCGGCCCGGCGGCCGGCCGGCTGCTGGTCCTGGACGTCGGCGGCGGCACCGTGGAGATCGCCTCGGGTACCGGAGACCAGCCGCACAGCGTCCACTCCCTGCCCTTGGGCGCCCGCAGAATCACCCGGGACTGGCTGCCCGGCGGCATCGCCCCGTCCAAACAGGGGCTCACCGAGATCCGTCGGTATCTGCGTCGAAAGCTGGAAGCCGTCCCCGATCTGCCGCGGGCGGAACCGGGCACCCGCGTGCTGGCCTGCTCCAAGACCTTCGAGCAGCTCGCCCGGCTCGCTGCCGCCCAGGGCAAGGCACACCGCTCGCAACGGAAGCTGGCCCTGTCCCAGTTGCGTGCCTCCGTCCCGGTACTGGCCGCCGCGAATCCGGCGCGCCGCGCCAAGCTCCCCGGCATCTCCCGGCACCGCGCCGAGCAGTCCCTGGCCGGAGCCCTGGTCGCCGAGGCGCTCATGGAGGCCTGCGAGGCCAAGGCGGTCGAGGTCTGCCCCTGGTCCACCCGCGAGGGCCTGCTGCTCGAGCACCTCGCCGCCCTCCACGACACACCCGGTGGTCCGGAGGCTCACCGGCCCGGGCGGACAGGGAAGTCGGACATGAGGGTGGGCGAATGACGAGCCGAGTGATGATGATCTCCCCCGCGATCAGTGCGGCGCTGCGGGAGGCGCGCTTCGACGACGGATGCCCGCTCGACGCCACCGGCGCCGCGCGTGCGCGATCGGCCGCGGGCTCCCTTCCGGCAGTACAGAGGGTGCTCGTATCCCCCACTCCGCGATGCCGGGAGACCGCGTCGGCGTTGGGGTTCGACGGCGCTGTCGAAACCGCGCCCGGCGGGCTCGACGTGGGGGGTTGGCGGGGCCGTACGCTGGCCGACGTCAGCGCCGACGCCCCGGACGCCGTCGCCCTCTGGCTGGCGGACCCGACCGCCGCACCGCACGGCGGCGAGTCGGTGCACCAGTTGTGCGAGCGGGTCGCGGCCTGGCTGGACGAGGCCGCGCGGTTCTCCGGCCGGACCGTCGCCGTGGTGGAGCCGGAAATCGTACGAGCCGCGGCCGTTCGGGCCCTCGGGGCACCGGAGTCGGCGTTCTGGCGGATCGACGTACCGCCGCTGACCGCCACCGAGTTGAGCGGTCGTGCCGGACGCTGGAACGCGACGTTCGGGAGACCGCTCGCTCACGCCGAGGGTGGCGATCCGGGCAGCACTCACTGAGCTGACGCGAGCGACTGACGCTGCGCCCGGCCGACTGTGGGATCAGCTCACGGGGCCAGGTTGGCGGCGGACACGTGCGGCGTCGCCGCCGAGAGCGGCGGCGCCGGCCGTCTCGTGCGGGGCGCCGAGGGCGGCCCGGACCGCCTGTGACCTGTGCGACGCGACGCCGCACCTTCTGGAGACCCTCCCCCCTGAGCAGGCGCTCCGCGCGTTTCTCCAGCAGCTGGTGGTGCACTCCGCGGCGAGCCGGAGCACGGCCGTCGCCCTGAAGGCGGGCAGGGACCTCGGATCGCCGGTGTTCGCCCGGGCCCGTGCCTCCATGATCGAGACGATCGGTCGGCTCATGACCGCCGCGGTCGCACCCGGCGCGATCCGCGCGGACGTCACCCCGCTCCTGTTCGACGGCCTCCGCGACACCGCCACCGCCCCGCGCCGCTCGGACGGGGTCTCCCGCCAAGTCACCCCCTGTGGGCGACCTGAGTGCGGCGGGCCTTGCGAGCGAGCGAACGGCCGCCCCCACTCGGCCCCCGTCAGCGCCTCGGACGGCCGGCCGGGCAGTCCGCCGAAGACCAACAGGGGGACGCGCACGGTCCCGAGTCCACCGGCCCCGTTCCGGGGACTATCGCGCGCTCGCACCACCCGCACAGCAGGCTCGCGTCGGCGCCGACCGCCTTCAGACGTCCCACAGCGTCCACGGCCGCCCCGAACCATGTGTCCTCGACGACCACGACCGGGACGGATTCCAGCAGCCGCGCGCTCCGCCAGGCGCTCAGACCGGTGATCGACCGAACCGCCTGGACGACATCCATCCTCCGGCCGCCGGTCCCGGTCAGCACAACTCTGAACTCCGGTTCCTCCACCGTCCCTCCAACCCCCTGGAACCCTGACCGCTTCAGCTGGACTCGCGGACGATCAGTCGGCACGGGACGGTGTGCACCCCCGGTGCCGGGTCGGCGTCGATGGCTTCGAGGAGTCGCAGGGCGGCGATCCGGCCGATCTCGGTGAGGTCCATGTCGATCGTCGTGAGGGGCGGCCTGCTGGCCAGGGCCATGGTGTCCCAGTTGTCGTAGCCGACGACCGCGATGTCACCGGGCACGTCGACGCCCCGCTCGCGCAGTGCGTCCGCCACGCCCCGGGCGATCTGGTCGTTGCCGCAGAAGAAGGCGTCCGTGTCCGGTGCCGTGCGCAGGACCGTGTCGGCGGCGCGGCGCCCCCACGCCTCGCTCCACTCCCCGTGGTGCACCCGTCCCGTCGAGAGTCCGAGGGAGGCCCGCTCCAGGTGCTCGACCGCGTGCCGGGCCCGGTCGCGGGCGGCCGCGTGGTGTTCCGGGCCGGTGATGTGAGCGATGCGCGTGCGGCCCGCGGCCAGCAGGTGCTCGACGGCCAGTACGGCCCCGCCCCGGTCGTCGGAGACCACCGAGGTGTCGGCCGGGTCGGTGGACGGCGAGAGCGCGTAGACGATGGGGACGGCCTCGATGCCGTCCAGGGGCGGACGGGGGTCCGTACGGCGGCCGGTGACGATGATGCCGTCCACCCGGCGGTCCATCAGGTTGCGCAGGTGGTGCTGTTCCCGGATCGCGTCGCCGCGGGTGTCGCACAGCAGGACGGAGATCTTGCCGGCTCCGAGCGCGTCCTCGGCGCCGAGCAGTACGGGGGTGCTGAAGCGGCCGATGCCGTCGGTCGTCATCAGCCCGACCGTCCAGCTCCGCCCGGTGTGCAGGCTCTGCGCGTGCTGGTTGGGCCGGAACCCGAGTGCGTCGACGGCGTCAAGGACCCGCTGGCGGGTCTCGGGACGCATCCGCCCGCCGCCGTTCAGCGCCTTCGACGCCGTACCCACGCTGACGCCCGCGAGCGCGGCGACGTCGGCGAGCTTCGCCGGGCCGGCGGAGCGGGAACCTGGAGCAACGGTCACGAGCAAACCTTTTCCTGGGCGGCAACGACCCGTCCATCGTCGCAGCCTCCCGGGGGTGTGTGCCAGCCACCGGGCAACAGAAGAATCTCTTGTCGCGACTCTTGACCCGACTACCCCGCTGCCCTCTACTTCTCGGCAGGAAAAACGGTTGCTCAAACGAGTTCCGAGAACCTCCCGCCTCTTGAGCACGGGGGCCGTCGCGCCCTGCCCCGCAGCCCGGCCCCTCCCGCCTCCACCCCTCTCGGAGAACCATGCCCCGCACAGACTCCGCCCTGCCCTCCCCCACCGACGTCTCGGCTTCCACCGAACAGGGCGCCGCCCCCGTGGGCCCGGTCCGGCTCGGCCCGGACGCCCCCGCCGCACTGCGCCCCGCCGCCGCGGAGGTGCGCACCGGCTTCTGGCACGCCCGCCGCGAGGTCAACGCGCACACCTCGATCCCGCAGGGCCCCGCTCTGCTGGAGTCCGCGGGAAACCTGCACAACCTGCGCCTGGCGGCCGGCACGGCCCAGGGCGAGTTCCGGGGCGGTTACCCCTTCGTCGACACCGACGTCTACAAGTGGCTGGAGGCCGCCTCCTGGCGGCTCGCCCGCAGCGGGCCGCCGGCCGACGGCGAGGAGACCAGCCCCGACCTGCGCCAGCTCGCCGCCGAAGTCGAGCGGATCATCGCCCTGGTCGCCGACGCCCAGCAGTCCGACGGCTACCTCAACACCTGGTTCCAGGTCCGCATGAACGGTGAGCGCTACCAGGACCTGCGCTGGGGACACGAGCTGTACTGCGCGGGCCATCTGATCCAGGCGGCGGTGGCTCATCACCGTGCGACCGGTCGCGACGAACTCCTCGTCGTGGCACGACGGTTCGCCGACCACCTCGACTCCGTCTTCGGCCTTCCCGGCAGCGGCAGGCCGATCGACGGCGTCGACGGCCATCCGGAGGTGGAGACCGCCCTGGTCGAGCTGTACCGGGAGACCGGCGAGCGACGCTATCTGGAGCTCGCCGGCTACTTCGTCGACCGTTACGGCCACGGCCTGCTCGGCGGCGAGGCGTACTGCCAGGACCGCGTGCCGTTGCGCGAGGCGGTCACCGTAGAAGGGCACGCCGTGCGCCAGTTGTATCTGCTGGCCGGTGCGACGGACGTGGCCACCGAGACGGGCGACGCCGAACTGCGCTCCGCCGCCGAGCGGTTGTGGCGGGCGATGACCACGACCAAAACCCATCTGACCGGTGGTCTCGGCGCGCACCACGACGAGGAGGACTTCGGCGACCCGTTCGAGCTGCCCAACGAACGCGCCTACTGCGAGACCTGCGCCGCCATCGCCTCGATCCAGTGGAGCTGGCGCATGGCTCTGCTCACCGGCGAGGCCCGCTACAGCGACCTGATCGAGCGCACCCTCTACAACGGGTTCCTCGCCGGTGTCTCGCTGGACGGCGAAAGCTGGCTGTACGTCAATCCGCTCCAGGTCCGCGACGGCCACACGGACCCCGGTGGCGACCAGTCGGCCCGCCGTACCCGCTGGTTCCGCTGCGCCTGCTGCCCCCCGAACGTGATGCGGCTGCTGGCCGGGCTCGAGCACTACCTCTCCTCGACCGACGCCGAGGGGCAGGGCCTGCAGATCCACCAGTACGTCACCGGCCGCTACCGCGGTGACCTCGACGGCACGCCCGTCACCGTGTCCGCCGAGACCGACTACCCCTGGCACGGCGCGGTGTCCCTGACCGTCGAGGAGGCCCCGCGGGAGCGGCCCTGGACACTGTCTCTGCGCATCCCTCAGTGGTGCCACGAGTACCGCGTGCGGTGTGGCGACCGGACGTACGACCAGGCCGACGCCCCCGTCACCGACGGTTGGCTGCGCCTGGAGCGCATCTGGGCGCCGGGCGACCGGATCGTCGTCGAACTCGGCCTGGAGCCCCGCCTCACCGCGGCCGACCCGCGGGTGGACGCGGTCCGCGGCTGTGTGGCGATCGAGCGGGGCCCGCTCGTGTACTGCCTGGAGCAGGTGGACCACCCCGGGGGCGGTCTGGACGACGTCGTCATCGACACCGCGCGGCCGCTCACCGTGCGGCAGCGGCCCGATCTGCTCGGCGGTGTCACCACCGTCGTCGCCACGGGCCGTCGCCGCACGGTCCCGGACACCGGCTGGTGGCCCTACCGGTCCGCCGACGCCGACCCGGCCATCGCGCCCTCGGGCGAGTCCGTCGAGCTCACCGCGATCCCCTACTACGCCTGGGCCAACCGGCAGGACGGCAGCATGCGCGTCTGGCTGCCCACCTCCTGACGTCGGCCGACCTCCACGGCCTCCTCCCGGCAACCGGGCACACCCGTCACCCCGTCACCCCGTCACCCCGTCACCCCGCACGACCACTCATGACAACGAGGTCACCGCAATGCGAAACACCCGCAGAACTCTCCTCGCCGCCTGTGTCGCCGTCGGCACCCTCGCCTCCGTCACGGCCTGCGGGGGCGGCGGTTCGGGTTCCTCCGACTCCACCGGCAAGTCGGCGACGTACGCCTTCTGGGACCCGTACCCGCAGTTCGACGCCTCCTCGGACTGGGGCAAGCGTGTCGCCCAGTGCGGTACCTCGGCGGGCGTCAAGATCAAGCGCACCGGCTACGACACCACTGACCTGGGCAACAAGGCGCTGCTGGCCGCCCAGCAGGGCAACGCGCCCGACGTGATGCTCGTGGACAATCCGGTCGTCTCCACGCTGGTCGAGGCGGGGATCCTCAACAAGACCAACGACCTCGGTCTGGACACGTCCGCGATCCAGAAGAACATCATCGGCGCGGGCACCATCGACGGCGCTTCTTACGGTGTACCGATCGGCGCCAACACGCTCGCCCTCTACTACAACAAGAAGATCCTGACGGCCGCCCACGTCGACCCCGCCTCCGTCAAGGACTGGGCGTCGCTCACGGCCGCCCTGAAGAAGGTCGAGTCGGCCGGGAAGAAGGGCATCACCTTCTCGGCGATCGGCACGGAGGAGGGCAGCTTCCAGTTCCTGCCGTGGTTCTGGGGCGCGGGCGGCGACCTCACCCACCTCGACTCGCCGAAGAGCGCGGCCGCGCTGTCGCTGTGGAAGCAGTGGGTCGACGAGGGGCTCGCGCCCAAGGACGTCTTGAACAACACCCAGACCACCAGCTGGCAGGAGTTCGCCACCGGCGACTACGCCTTCGCGGAGAACGGCACCTGGCAGCTCGCCAACGCGGAGAAGGCCGGATTCCCGTACGGGGTCGTCAGCATCCCCGGGCGGAACGGCGGTTCGGCGCCGGTGCCGACCGGCGGCGAGTTCGTCACCGTACCCGTGCAGCAGGACACCGCGCGCTACGACATCAGCAAGAAGATCGTCACCTGTCTGACCAGCTCGGAGAGCCTGCTGGCCAGCGACACCGCCCTGACGTACGTCGCGCCCACCGCGGCGGTCCAGGCCCAGCAGGTCGAGGCGAACCCGAAGCTCAAGCCGTGGGTGGCGGCCGTGGCCGCCGCGCGGGGCCGTACCAGCGGTGGTCTCGGCACGAAGTACCCCACCATCTCGCAGCCGATGTGGACGGCCGTACAGGCGGCCCTGTCCGGTGGCAAGAGCCCCGAGGCAGCTCTCGACGCCGCGCAGACGGCGGCCGGCAAGAGCAAGGGCTGACGCGGCCGGCCGGAGCAAGGGCAGACAGCGCGCGGCGCCGCAGGCCGCGTCCCGGACATCGCCACCCGCATCCAGGAGTTCGCATGACCATCGCCCGAGTCGACCGCCGTCCCAAGCGGTCCCCGGCCGTGTCCGGAGCGGCGGGCGGCGCCGACCGGCGTGACGTGCCGCCACGCCGTCGGCGCGGCAGGGACCGGCTGACCGCGCTGGGCTTCCTCGCCCCGCTCGTGGCCTACCTCGCCGCCTTCTATCTCTATCCGCTCTACCGCAACCTCGATCTGAGTCTGCGTGACTACACGGTCCGCTCGTTCGTGGCGGGCGACGCGCCGTTCTCGGGCTGGGACAACTTCTCCCAGGTGCTGGACGACCCGACCTTCGGGCCCGCGCTGCGCAACACGATGGTGTTCACCTTCGTGTCGATCGCGCTCCAGTACGCGGCCGGGCTGGCGCTCGCGGTCTTCTTCAACCGGCACTTCCGTCTCTCCACCACGCTGCGGGCGCTGTTCCTCATCCCGTGGCTGCTGCCGCTGATCGTGTCGGCGTCGACCTGGTCCTGGATGCTGAACAGTGAGTCGGGCGTGGTCAATTACGCACTCCACCTCGTCGGCGTCCCGACCGTCGACTGGCTGACCTCGCCGCACTGGGCGCTCGCCTCGGTCGTCATCGCCAACGTCTGGATCGGCATCCCCTTCAACCTCGTCATCCTCTACAGCGGTCTGCAGAACATCCCCGGGGAGCTGTACGAGGCCGCCTCGCTGGACGGGGCGAGCGGCCGGCAGCAGTTCCGGCGCATCACTTTCCCTCTCCTGCGGCCGGTCTCCGCGATCACGCTGCTGCTCGGACTGGTCTACACGCTCAAGGTGTTCGACCTGATCTGGATCATGACCAAGGGAGGTCCCGGCGACTCCTCGTCGACGCTGGCGACCTGGTCGTACCAGCTCGCGTTCGGCACCCTGCTCCCGCACTTCGGCCCCGGTGCCGCCGTCGGCAACATCCTCATCCTCATCGCCCTCGTCTTCGGCCTGCTGTACATCCGCGTCCAGAGGAGGCAGGAAGCGTGAAGTCCCCCGCGAGTTCCCGCCGTTACACCGCCGTCGGACTCCTGCTGACCGCGCTCATGCTGTTCCCGGTGTACTGGATGCTGAACGTGTCCCTCACCCCGCAGCAGGACATGCGCAAGTCCCCGCCCGACCTGTTCCCGCTGCACCCCACGTTCGAGGGCTACCGGGCCGTGCTGCACGACCAGATGCCCTACCTCGGCACCAGTCTGCTGATCGGACTCGGCACGGTCGCCGCCACCCTCGTCCTCGCCGCACCGGCCGGCTATTCACTGGCGAAGCTCCACCCCCGCGGCGGCGGCGTCATGGGCCTCGCCCTCCTCGTCGCCCAGATGATCCCCGGCATCGTCATGGCGATGGGGTTCTACGGGATCTTCCTCAACCTCGGCCTGCTGAACTCCTGGTGGGGCCTGATCATCGCGGACTCCACCATCGCCGTGCCCTTCAGCGTCATGATCTTCACGGCGTTCATGTCGGGCATCCCCGACGAACTCATCGCCGCCGCGCGCATCGACGGCGCGGGTACCTGGCGCACCTTCTGGTCCGTCGTCCTGCCGGTGAGCCGCAACGCCGTGGTCACCGTCTCGCTGTTCAGCTTCCTGTGGGCCTGGTCCGACTTCGTCTTCGCCAACACCCTCGACGGCGGCGGCGATCTTCGCCCGATCACCCTCGGCATCTACCGCTACATCGGCAACAACAACCAGGAATGGAACGCGATCATGGCCACCGCCGTCGTCGCGTCCGTACCCGCCGCCGTCCTGCTCGTCCTGGCGCAGCGGTACGTGGCCGCCGGGGTCACCGCGGGCGCGGTCAAGGACTGACCGGGACGTCAGCCACCCATCCACCTCCTCATCCGTCAGGAGAGCCGCCACCCATGCCGTTTGCGAGATCTCAACCACGCACGCCCAGAAGGCCGTTCGACCGCACGGCCGCCGCCGTCCTGGCGACGGCCCTGGCCGCCGCCGCGACCGTCCTCACCGGGCCGCCCGCCCAGGCGGCCCCCACCGCGTCCACGACCCTGGTCGTCAACGCCGCCCAGACCCTGCGATCCGTCACCCATGTCGCCACGGGCAGCCTCTACGGTCTCGCCGACGCGAGCACCCCGGCCGACAGCCTCGTCCAGCCGCTGGAGCCGAACACCTTCGTCCAGATGGCACCCGGCGGCCACCAGTTGCCCAACGGTGAGCCACGCCCCGCCGGAGACTCCCTGGTCGTCGCCCCCAAGGCCGCCAGGGCCGGCGCGAAGGTCGTCGTCCGGATGCCCGACTGGTACCCCGACTTCCCCTACAAGTGGGTGAGCTGGAACGACTGGCTGTCCGCCGTCGACACCCAGGTCGCCTCGGTCAAGTCCTCCGGCGCCGGGAACATCAGCGCGTACGAGTTGTGGAACGAGCCCGACTGGACCTGGGACACCACCAACGCCGGTGCCTTCGACGCGGGTTGGGCACGCACGTACAAGGAGGTACGTGCCAAGGACGCCACCACTCCCCTCCAGGGCCCCAGTTACTCGGCGTGGAACCAGAGCTGGATGAGCCAGTTCCTCACCGACGCCAAGGCCAGTGGCACCGTCCCTGACGTCATCGCCTGGCACGAACTCCAGGGCAGCAAGGACATCGCCGCACACGTCTCCGCCTACCGCTCCCTGGAGAGCGGACTCGGCATCAGCCCGCGGCCGATCTCCATCGAGGAGTACGCGACACCGAGCGAGATGGGGATACCGGGCGCCCTCGTCGGCTACGTCGCCAAGTTCGAGCGGGCGGGCGTCCACGACGCGGAACTCGCCTTCTGGAACCACTACGGAACCCTCGGCGACACCCTCACCGACACCGGCGGATCACCCAACGGCTCCTACTGGCTCTACAAGTGGTACGGCGACATGTCCGGGAACATGCTCACCACCACTCCCCCGGCGCAGACCGGCATCGACGGCGCCGCCTCCCTCACCGGTGACGGCCGACAGATCAGCGTGATCTTCGGCGGAGGCACCGGTTCGACGGCCGTCACCGTCAACGGACTCGGCTCCCTGTCCGCCTTCGGCGGCACGGTCCACGTCAAGCTGGAGTACACCCCGTCCAAGGGCCGCACCACGGCCGTCTCCGCCCCGTACACCATCTCCGAGAGCGACTATCCGGTCGGCAACGGCTCCATCACCGTGCCCGTCGCGATGAACGCGTCCGACGGCTACCACCTGGTCGTCACGCCCAGCGGGACGTCCGCCTCGCTCGCCGGGCGTTATCAGATCACCAACAAGAACAGCGGGCTCGCGCTGGACACACAGAGCGCGGGCACCGCACAGGGCACCGCCGTCGTCCAGGCCACCTCGACCACCGGCACCGACCAGAACTGGACACTGGTGACGGCGGGCTCGGGCCTCTACAAGATCGTGAACCAGGCCAGTGGTCTGCTGCTCGGCGTCAACGGCATGAGCACCGCCGCCGGAGGTACAGCCCTGATCTGGGGCGACAACGGCACCGCCGACCACCTCTGGCAAGCGATCCCCGCCGACAACGGCTACTACAAGATCGCCAACTACAACAGCGGCCTCCTGCTCGGCGTCACCGACATGAGCACCTCCTCCGGCGCCCAGGTCCTCCAGTGGGACGACAACGGCACCGCCGACCATCTGTGGAAACTCACCTCGCGCTGAGTGCCCGGCCGAACACTCCCGCGCCTGCCGCCCATCGCAGGCGCGGGAGCATTGGCGTATACCTGTACGAATAACGTGAAACGGTCGAATGAATTCGGTACGCGGCGCGGGTCCCCGCGCGTGTCACAGTCCATCGGCCATCCCGTTGCCCGAGGGTGTCCCGTCCACCGTCAGATGGAGGGTGACCCAGCGTCCGACCAGGCGTTCACACCTTGACATGGCATCGCAGCGGCCGACGCCCAGCACCAGATCGAACGGCAATTCGACACGCATACTTATCGGCTCCTCGGGGAACACGCGTCGACGACAACCACCCCAAACATGCCCAGTTCAACACCCCAGTCCCCCAGCGAGCACCTCTCCTTGACCAACACAGGCGGTCCCATCGTGAGCAAGTCTTCCTTCGCCGAGCCGGAGCAATCCGAATCGCCGGTCCGATCGAAGACTCACCACCGCGAGGTGACCCATCCCGGTCCACTGCCTTCCCTCACCGGTCTGCGCTGGGTGGCGGCCCTTCTCGTCTTCTGCCTGCACACCCGCAATCTGGGCTATTTCAATGGGCAGGCCCGTCACTTCGCCGACTGGGGCTTCGGGGCGGGCTCCACCGGGGTCTCCTTCTTCTTTCTGCTCTCCGGCTTCGTCCTCGGCTGGTCCGCCCGGTCCGACGACCGCCCCACGGCCTTCTGGCGCCGCCGCTTCGCCCGCCTCTACCCCGTCCACCTGGTCACGGCCTGTATCGCGGTGTTCGTCATGGGCATGGGCAAGCCGGCCGGCAGCGCGGCGAATCTGCTCCTCGTCCACTCCTGGTGGCACCCGTGGTGGCAGACACTCGACCCCGTCAGCTGGTCCCTCGCGTGCGAGGCGTTCTTCTACGCGACCTTCCCCGCGTTCGCCCTGCTGCTGCGGCACGCCGGGGCCCTCACCGCGACCGCGCTCGCCGGCGCGAGCGTGCTGACCGTGCTCATCCTGACCCGGGCGGACCTGCATCTGGGTGTCGGCCGCACCCTGTACTCCTTCCCCGCCGCCCGGCTGCCGGAGTTCGTCCTCGGAGTCGCCGTCGCCCGCCTCGTGCTCCTCGGCCGCTGGCGCGGCCCCGGCCTGGAGGCGTCGGTCGCACTGACGATCATCGGCTACTTCCTCGTCTCCCAGGTCGGCGGATCGTATGCCTGCGTCGCCTGCACCTTGGTCGGTTTCACCTGTCTGATCCCCGCGGCCGCCCTCGCCGACGTACGCGGCCTGCCCAGCTTGTGGCGACATCCGGCCCTCGTCCGACTGGGTGAACTCTCCTTCGCCTTCTACATGGTCCACCTGCTCGTGCTGCGCGCGGGGCAGCACCTGTTCAAACCGTCGCCGATCGGCGCGATCAGCGCCTTCGCGGTGTCCCTGGCGCTCGCCTGGCTCCTGTACGAGTACGTGGAGGTACCCGCCCGGCGCTGGCTGCTGCGGCCCTTCCTGAGATCCCTGCGACGCACTCCGGTGTCACGTTGATCAGGCGGGGCTGTCCCACAGCACATGCAGGGTCGGCGGCTTGCGGAAGACGAGCCCCTGCGGGGTGGCCGGACGGGCCGGGTCGAGGCGCAGGGCGGGGAGGCGTTCGAGCAGGCGCTGAAGGGCGATACGGGTCTCCAGTCGGGCGAGGTGCGCGGCGAGGCAGTAGTGCGGGCCGTGCGCGAAGGCCAGCTGGAGACGCGCGTTCTCGCGGCGGACGTCGAACCGATCGGGATCGGGGAAGACGGCCGGGTCGCGGTTGGCGCCGGCCAGGGAGACGGTGACCAAATCACCCCGGCGGATCGTGGCCGGGCCGAGGACGGTGTCACGGGTGGCGTACCGGTCCACGACCGCCGCTCCGGGTTCGAGGCGCAGCGACTCCTCGATCGCGCCGTCCAGCAGGCCGTCGTCGTCGCGGACAAGGGCGAGTTGGCCGGGGTGTCGCAGCAGGTGCAGCAGGGCGTTGGTGATCATCGCCTCGGTGGTCTCTATCCCGCCGAACATCAGCACCGCGGCGTTGGAGGCCACTTCGGGCAGCTCCAGCCGCTCGGCGGCGGAGCCGAGGAGCGACGTCGCGCCCGGGTCGGCGACGGTGGCTTCGACGGCGGCCCGCAGCCGCGCGTACGCCTCCGCGCCCGCGGGTGCCGCCTCGTGTCCCGCGGTGATGTCCGAGACCGACCGCACGATGGAGTCGTACCAGGAGAGCACCGTGTCCGCGCTGGTGCCGACCAGCCCGAGCGCCTCGGTCACGACGGCGACGGCGAGCGGGCCGGCGAAGGCACGTCGCAGTTCGACGGCGCCCGCCGGTTCCAGCGCGGCGATGAGCCGGTCGGTCTCCCGCTCGATGAACGAGGCGAAGCCGCCGCGAACTTCCCTGGGGCGGAAGGGAGCGGTGAAGGGCTCCCGGTGGCGGGCGTGCTCGTCACCGTCCAGGGACAGCATGCTCGGGCCGACGACCTGTGCGGTGGAGAACCGGGGGTCGTCGACGGTGAAGGTCGCGGGGTCCCGCATCACGTTCAGTGCGAGATCACGGCGGGTCACCAGCCAGCCGTCCAGCTCGGGCAGCCAGGAAACAGGCTCGTGGGCACGGAGTCGCGCCAGCCGCGGATGCGGATCCGCGGCGAGTTCGGCGAGCGTGGTCGCGGCACCGAGCGGGAAGGAGCCGACGGCGCTCATCGCAAGCCTTGGCCGGGCACGAGGAATTGGATCACAACCAAGGCTAACAATCGCGCTGAGGCCGCGGCTGACGGGGCGTGACAATTTGCCGAGGCCAGTCAAGGGAATCCGGTGCGAATCCGGAGCTGACGCGCAGCGGTAAGGGTGACAGGCGGGGCAACACGAAGCCACTGGACGGCGGTCATATGTGACCGGAGTCCGGGAAGGCGCCTCGTCCGGGCGATCCCGAGTCCGAAGACCTGCTGGCGGACCGTACGAACGGGCCCCGCGCCTGGGCCCTCGACGCCAGAGAATGTCCCGTGCCCGTTGCGCGCCCAGCCCGCCGCTGTGCCCTGCTCCTTTCCGGAGCCCTGTTGCTGACCGCTTGTGGTGGCGGCTCGTCCGCCGACGGGAGCAAGTCCCCGAAATCCGCCGGTGCGGTGTCGCTCGACAACTGCGGCCGGAAGATCACGATCGCCTCCGCGCCGAAGGCGACCATCCCGGCCGGAGGAGTTCATGGACGTCGGTACCACCGTCTATCAGGGCGACACGGCGCTCGGCGTCGTCGAGGAGTTCGTGCATCTGCGGCTGGTGCCGTCGCGCGAGCATTCGCCCGAGCGGGACGAAAAGGTCGCCGCCGAGGTACGGGAGCGGATCGCGGACGAGGTGCGCCGGCCGGGGTTCCTGGCGGTGACGGCCCGCATCGGCAGTCGGCTGTGCGGCTTCGGCACCGCCGTGCGCTCCGCGGATCCCGCCCCGGAACATCCGGTACTGGGGGCGCGGCGGTCGCAGGAGTGGCTCGCGGGTGCCGTACGGATCACCGATCTCGTGGTGGCGCCCGCGGCGCGCGGCCGTGGCGTCGGCACCGGGATCCTCGACATACTGCTGCTGCCCGCCATGGACGACCGGGCCTGGGCGGTGACCGACCATCAGGACACCACGGCGCTGAACTTCTTCCGCTGCCGGGGCTGGCGCCAGACCGTGTACCCGCGGCCGGGGGCGCACCCCGCGCAGATCGTCCTACTCGCTCCACGGCACCCGACGCTGTCCGAGATCCCTGTGCTGCCGTAGTACGAACCCGGCCTGTTGATCAAGACCACCCCTGGGAGGTCAAGGTCACAGCCGCGTCCTCTGCTGCTCACCTGCGTATCTGGCCTAGCATCCGAGCATGACGGTCCTGCCTGACGACGGGCTCTCGCTGGCCGCCGAGTTCCCTGACGCGACCCATGAGCAGTGGCAACGCCTGGTTGAAGGCGTCCTGCGCAAGTCGGGCAAGGAAGTCTCGGGCGCGGCAGCGGAAGACGCCCTGTCCACGACGCTTGAGGACGGGCTGCGCGCCCGTCCCCTGTACACCGCGGACGACTCCGCGCCCGATCCCGGCCTGCCCGGTTTCGCTCCCTTCGTACGGGGCGGACGCCCCGAGGGCAACACCCTCGGCGGCTGGGACGTACGGCAGCAGCACACGGCCGCCGACGGCGCGGCGGTCCTCGCGGACCTGGAGAACGGCGTCACCTCGCTCTGGCTGGTCGCCGGTGCGGGCGGCATCGCGGTGTCCTCGCTCGGCCGGGTCCTCGACGGCGTCTATCTCGACCTGGCGCCCGTCGTCCTCGACGCGGGACGTGAAGTCGAGCCCGCCGCACGCGAGTTGCTACGGCTCTACCAGGAGCGCGGGGTCGCCAAGGAGGCGGCGCGCGGCAACCTGGGAGCCGACCCGCTGGGCCACGAGGCCCGTACGGGAGACAGCGGGTTCGACTTCGCGCCCGTCGCCGCCCTCGCGGGGCTGTGCGCCGAGGAGTATCCGGGGCTGCGGGCGCTGACCGTGGACGCGCTGCCGTACCACGAGGCCGGTGGCTCGGCGGCGCAGGAGCTGGGCAGTTCGCTGGCGACCGGCGTCGCCTATCTGCGGGAGCTGACCGAGGCGGGCCTGACCGTGCAACAGGCCGCCGCGCAGTTGGAGTTCCGGTACGCGGCCACCGCCGACCAGTTCCTGACCATCGCCAAGTTGCGGGCGGCGCGCCGGCTCTGGGCGCGGGTGAGCGAGGTCTGCGGGGCCCCGGGCGGGCAGGTGCAGCACGCGGTGACCTCGCCGGTGATGATGTCCCGCCGCGATCCGTGGGTGAACATGCTGCGCACGACGGTCGCGACGCTGGCCGCCGGCGTGGGCGGCGCCGACGCCGTCACCGTGTTGCCCTTCGACCACGCCCTGGGTCTGCCGGACGCGTTCGCCCGGCGGATCGCCCGCAACACCTCGACCATCCTGGTCGAGGAGTCGCATCTGTCCCGGGTGATCGACCCGGCGGGCGGCTCCTGGTACGTGGAGCGGCTCACGGACGAACTCGCCCACGCGGGCTGGGAGTTCTTCCAGTGGATCGAGCGGGAGGGTGGCCAGGCGGCGGCCCTGCGCTCCGGGCGGCTCGGCCGGGACCTCGCAGGCACCTGGGAGGCGCGCAGCGCGAAGCTCGCCAAGCGGCGCGAACCCGTGACCGGGGTCAGCGAGTTCCCGAACCTCGCCGAACGCCTCGTAGAACGTCCTCCCGCCCCCGTACCGCCGTCCGGCGGGCTGCCGCGGGTGCGGCGCGACGAGGCGTTCGAGGCGCTGCGGGCCCGCTCCGACGCCCACCTGGCGGCGACCGGTTCCCGGCCGCGGATCTTCCTGGCCGCCCTCGGCCCGGCCGCCGCGCACACCGCCCGCCTCACCTTCGCCTCGAACCTGTTCCAGGCGGGTGGCATCGAGCCCGTCACCGAGGGCGCCTTCGAGGACAGCGGTGCCACCGAGGTCTGCCTGTGCTCCAGCGACACGCTGTACGAGGAGCGGGCCGCGGAGGTCGCCGGGGAGCTGAAGGCGACGGGCGCCGGGCACGTGTTCCTCGCGGGCCGTCCCGGGCAGTACCCGGATGTCGACGCCTATGTCTTCGCGGGGTGCGACGCCGTCGCCGTGCTCTCCGCCACCCTCGACCGTATGGGAGTGTCCTGATGGCAGCGATGGGAATCCCCGACTTCTCCGGGATCGAGCTGGGGGTCCCGAAGGCCGACGGCGGCAGCGACGAGTGGCGAAGCGCCGTCAAGAAGGCCACGGGCGGGGCCGATCTCCTGTGGGAGACCCCGGAGGGCATCACGGTCGAGCCGCTGTACACCGGGCAGGACCTGGAGGGCCTGGACTTCCTGGGCACCTACCCGGGCATCGCCCCGTATCTCCGGGGCCCCTACCCGACGATGTACGTCAACCAGCCCTGGACGATCCGTCAGTACGCGGGCTTCTCCACGGCCGAGGAGTCCAACGCCTTCTACCGGCGCAACCTCGCGGCCGGCCAGAAGGGCCTGTCCGTCGCGTTCGACCTGCCCACCCACCGCGGCTACGACAGCGACCACCCGCGCGTGACCGGTGACGTCGGCATGGCGGGCGTGGCGATCGACTCGATCTACGACATGCGGCAGCTCTTCGACGGCATCCCGCTGGACAAGATGACCGTGTCGATGACCATGAACGGTGCGGTACTGCCCGTACTCGCGCTGTACATCGTGGCCGCCGAGGAACAGGGCGTACCGCCCGAGAAGTTGGCCGGGACCATCCAGAACGACATCCTCAAGGAGTTCATGGTCCGCAACACCTACATCTATCCGCCGAAGCCGTCGATGCGGATCATCTCCGACATCTTCGCCTTCACCTCCCAGCGGATGCCGCGCTACAACTCCATCTCCATCTCCGGCTACCACATCCAGGAGGCGGGCGCGACGGCCGACCTGGAGCTGGCGTACACGCTGGCCGACGGGGTGGAGTACATCCGGGCGGGACGGGAGGCGGGGATGGACGTGGACGCGTTCGCGCCCCGGCTCTCCTTCTTCTGGGCGATCGGCATGAACTTCTTCATGGAGATCGCCAAGATGCGGGCGGCGCGGCTGCTCTGGGCCAAGCTGGTCAAGCAGTTCGACCCGCAGAACGCCAAGTCCCTTTCCCTGCGCACCCATTCGCAGACCTCCGGCTGGTCGCTGACCGCGCAGGACGTGTTCAACAACGTCACGCGTACGTGTGTGGAGGCGATGGCGGCGACGCAGGGGCACACCCAGTCGCTGCACACCAACGCCCTCGACGAGGCGCTCGCCCTGCCCACCGACTTCTCGGCGCGCATCGCCCGCAACACCCAGCTGCTGATCCAGCAGGAGTCGGGCACGACGCGGGCGATCGACCCGTGGGGCGGCAGCGCGTACGTCGAGAAGCTGACGTACGACCTCGCGCGCCGGGCCTGGCAGCACATCGAGGAGGTCGAGGCGGCGGGCGGTATGGCCAAGGCCATCGACGCGGGCATTCCCAAGCTGCGCATCGAGGAGGCCGCGGCCCGCACCCAGGCCCGGATCGACTCCGGACGCCAGCCGGTCATCGGCGTGAACAAGTACCGGGTGGAGACCGACGAGCAGATCGACGTCCTCAAGGTCGACAACTCCTCCGTACGCACCCAGCAGATCGAGAAGCTGCGGCGGCTGCGCGCGGAGCGCGACGAACAGGCGTGCCAGGACGCCCTGCACGCCCTGACCCGGGCCGCCGAAGGCACCGGCAATCTCCTGGAGCTGGCGGTGAACGCGGCCCGCGCGAAGGCCACGGTCGGCGAGATCTCCGACGCCCTGGAGAAGGTGTACGGGCGGCACGCGAGCCAGATCCGTACGATCTCCGGTGTGTACCGCACCGAAGCCGGCGAGTCGCCGTCCGTCGAACGCACCCGCACCCTGGTGTCCTCCTTCGAGGAGGCCGAGGGCCGTCGGCCCCGCATCCTGGTCGCCAAGATGGGCCAGGACGGGCACGACCGCGGCCAGAAGGTGATCGCCACCGCCTTCGCCGACCTCGGCTTCGACGTCGACGTCGGCCCGCTGTTCCAGACCCCGGGCGAGGTGGCGCGCCAGGCCGTCGAGGCGGACGTGCACATCGTCGGGGTGTCCTCGCTGGCCGCCGGGCACCTCACGCTCGTACCGGCGCTCAGGGAGTCGCTCGCCGAGGAGGGCCGGGAGGACATCATGGTCGTGGTCGGCGGGGTGATCCCGCCGCAGGACGTGCCCACGCTCCTGGAGATGGGCGCGGCGGCCGTCTTCCCGCCCGGGACGGTGATCCCGGACGCGGCGTACGACCTGGTGCAGCGGCTGTCCGCCGACCTCGGCCACGACCTCTGACCCCCATGGCGATCGAACTCGACACCTATGTGAAGGGCGTACTCGACGGAAAGCGGGCGCTGGTGGCGCGCGCCATCACGCTCGTGGAGTCGACGAGGCCCCAACACCGCGTCCTGGCACAGGCGTTGTTGACCGAGCTGCTTCCGTACAGCGGGAAGGCGCGGCGGATCGGTATCAGCGGCGTACCCGGTGTGGGCAAGTCGACGTTCATCGACGCGTTCGGCACGCTGCTCACCTCGCTCGGGTACCGGGTCGCGGTGCTCGCCGTCGATCCGTCGTCGAGTCGGACCGGCGGTTCGATCCTGGGCGACAAGACCCGGATGGAGCGCCTGGCCGTCGACCCGGCGGCCTTCGTACGGCCCTCCCCCACCGCGGGCACGCTCGGCGGGGTCGCGAAGGCGACCCGGGAGTCGATCGTGGTGATGGAGGCCGCGGGCTACGACGTGGTCCTGGTGGAGACGGTCGGCGTCGGCCAGTCCGAGACCGCCGTCGCGAACATGGTCGACTCCTTCCTGCTCCTGACCCTGGCCCGCACCGGGGACCAGTTGCAGGGCATCAAGAAGGGCGTCCTGGAACTGGCGGACGTCATCGCGGTCAACAAGGCGGACGGACCGCACGAGCGGGACGCCCGCGCGGCGGCACGGGAGCTGGCCGGCGCGCTGCGGCTGATGCATCCCGCCGACGCGGCCTGGACCCCGCCGGTCCTGAGTTGCAGTGCCCGTGAGTCGACCGGTCTGGACACGGTCTGGGAGCGCCTCGAACAGCACCGCACACTCCTGAGCTCCACCGGCCGTCTCGCCGCCAAGCGCCGCGACCAGCAGGTGGACTGGACGTGGACGATGGTCCGCGACGAACTCCTCGGCCGCCTGCACGCCGACGCGGCCGTACGCGCCCTCGCCCCCGGCCTCGAACAACAGGTGCGGGACGGGGAGTTGACGGCCACGCTGGCCGCCGAGCGCATCCTGGGGGTGTTCGGCGGCGAGCGCGGCTGAACTGCGTACAGGGCGCACCGGATGCTGCGGTGAGCCCTGTACGCGCCCCTGTGTGCCGGGGGAAAATGCGCCATGTCGACGGTCATGTGGCTGAGGTGGCGCGTACTCGGCCGCTCATTTTCGAGAAAGCAGGTCGGCTGCCGTGCTCTTGCGTCTGCCCACGTCCGTTTCCGAAGCACAGGAGTGCATGGCCGAGGGGGCGGTGCCCATAGGCGGGGCGACCCTGATATGGGCCACCTGGCAGCGGGACGGCTTCCCCGAGCAGGCCATGTCGCTGCGCGACCTGCCGGAAGCCAACACGATCGGCCGCGAGACGCTGGGCGGGGCCGTGATACTGAACCGGATCGACGACCGCGTGCCCGAAGCACTGCGCCGGGCGGCGGCCACCGTGGGGACCGGAGCCGTGCGCCGCACGGCCACCGTCGGCGGCAACATCGTCGGGAGCACCCTGCGCTGTCTGCTGCCCGCCTCACTCGTGCTGGAAGCGCGCGCGGTGGTCCTGGATCCGGACAGCGTCTACGAGACCGACCTGACCGAGGTACTGGCCAAGGGCCACCTGTTGCTCGGCCTCCGCTGGCGCGATCCGATCACCAGCGCGTACCGCAAGCTGCCCGGCGAGGCGGGCGGTCCGCCACCGCTCGTCGTCGCCGCCGCTCTGCACACCGCCGACACCGGAGGAACGCGGCTGCGCGTCGCCGTCCGCGACGGGTACGACGTGATCACCGAGTGCACCGAGTACGACTCCGACTCCGGACAGGTCCTCGACGACCTGCGTCGCACGGCCGTCGGCGCACTGCACGCCACAGCCTGGGAAGCGGTCCACGAGCTGGTCACCGACCTCTTGTCCCGTCCCAGCGGTCGTTGAGGGCCCTCCCGAACACCGACAACACGGTCTTGGCGCTGCCGCCGTCGGCCCGAGGTCGCCCGTCGGGCAGGATGGGCGCCATGACCGAGATCCACACGCCCCGCCTCCTCCTCCGCCGCTGGTCCGACGACGACCTCGTGCCGATGGCCGACATCAATGCCGACCCCCGGGTCATGCACTGGATCGACGACGGCTCCGTCCGCGACCTGGACCACACGGCAGAGGCCATCGAACAGTGGGAGGAGGAATGGGACGAGGAGGGATTCGGCCTCTTCGCGGTCGAACTGCTGGCCTCCGGCGAGCTGGCCGGCTTCGTGGGCCTGTCCGTGCCCGAGTTCCTGCCGGAGGTACTGCCCGCCGTCGCCATCAGCTGGCGGCTCGGCTCACCGTTCTGGGGTCAGGGGTACGCCTCCGAAGCCGCCCAGGCCACGTTGGAGTTCGCGCTCCAGGACCGTGGCCTCGACCGCGTCATCAGCATCACCCGAGCGGGGGACGACGCCTCCGAGAACGTCATCCGCAAGCTCGGCATGACGCCGGAGCGCGAGACGACGCACCCGGTGTACGGCTATCCGCTGCGCGTTCACGCCATCGATCTCACCGAGTTCCAGGCCTGAACCCCGCCGAGCCGTCGATTCCCGCGGTTCACGTCCTGGTACGGTCCGGCGCGGCCGGCTGCGCGACGAGCACCTGGGTGAGCGGGATCCGGGCCAGCTGGATCGCTCCGTACAGGATCAGGGCGGCCCCGACGGTCTCGGGGATCAGCCACCAGCCGGTGCGTACCCGCTCCGCGTACAAGGTGACGCCCAGGACGAGGCTGACCAGGGCGTCACCGAGGGTGAGGGCGGGCTGGGAAGCGACGAGGGGGCCGGACTGGACGGCGTTCTGCAGGAGGAACAGCGCGCACACTCCGGCGGCGGCGAAGGCGTAGGTCTGCCAGGCGAGGAAGAACCCGGTGACGCCGCCCGTCTCCCAGGCGTGCGTGGCGTCCTTGATCAGGGCCGCGGTGAGGGCGTAGCCGATGGCCGCCGCGGCGCCGAAACAGGCCGCGCGTGCGCGTCCTGCGGGGCGTCGCAGCGCGACACCGACGGCAGCCACGACGACGCCGACGCAGCACACGATGGCCAGGATCCACCCGCCGGTGGTGGGCCGGTCGATCCCGACCGAGGGGGCGGCCGCGGCCAGCACGGTACCCAGCCCTACGGCGATGCACACCACGGCGATCCACCCACGCCGGGTCACCCGCCGCCGTAGCACCAGACCGCCGATGAGCAGCGCGAACGGCAGTTCCAGGACGAAGATCGGCTGTACGACGGACAGCGCTCCGTTGACCAGCGCCAGCGCCTGGAAGCATGCCGCCGCCATGACCGCGGCCATCCCGCCCAGCCACACCGGCCGGTGCAGCAGCTCGACGAGCAGCCTGGCGTGGAAGCCCTCGGACAACGGCACGTCCTGGGCCGCGCGGCGCTGAAGGACAGTGGCGGTCGCGTTGCTGACCGCGGCCAGCACCGCGAAGACGACGGAGAACACCAACGCCACCGGCTCGCCCCTCCTCCTCTCCCGCTCCTCTCCCGTTTCCTCCCACGGGCACCAACCGAGGAGCACACGTCACCCCCATGCTCCCGCGCCACCGCGGAGTCCGCTGCTTGGGCAGACATCTCGCTCACGCCGGTCGGCGACGCTCCGCCGCGGCATGGCCGCCATGCGCCCGACACGGTCAGCCCCCCGGCCGGAAATCACGGGTTGGCCGAGAACGTCTCCGCCTCACGAGCGGTAGGAACGGTGCCGCGTTCCTCGCGGTGGGCACCGCGCCCGCCGAGCGGGTGGTCGGCCGCACCTTCAACGCCGGAACCGGGGGCGAGATCTCCGTCGGTGACCTGGTCACGCTGATCGGCAAGGTGATGGACACGGTCATCGATGTACGCGAGGACGCGCAGCGCATCCGGCCCGCCAACTCCGAGGTCATGCGGCTGGTCGCGGACGCGACCCGGCTCGGCGAGGCGACCGGCTGGAGTCCCGGCCACGATCTGGAGCAGGGGCTCGCGCACACCGTGGAGTTCTTCCGCGACCCGGCCAACCTCGCCCGGTACAAGACCGGCATCTACAACATCTGACCCCGTCCGGCACGTCCACGAAGGAGGAGCCCCTATGCACGCAGTGATCCTGGCGGGAGGCAAGGGCGTCCGGCTGCGGCCCTACACCACCGCGCTGCCCAAGCCGCTCGTGCCCATCGGCGACCAGCACGCCATCCTGGAGATCGTGCTGCGCCAGCTCGCCACCGCGGGCTTCACCCGCTGCACGCTCGCCATCGGCCACCTCGGCGAGATCATCCGCGCCTACGTCGGCGACGGCTCGCAGTGGGGCATGGCCGTCGACTACGCCACCGAGGAGAGCCCCTTGGGCACCATGGGGCCGCTGCTCACCATGCGCGAGCGCCTGCCCGAGTCGTTCCTCGTGATGAACGGAGACGTCCTGACCGACCTCGACTACGCCGACGTCCTGAAGCAGCACCGGGACTCGGCGGCCCCGCTGACGATCGCGACCTACGCGCGCAAGGTGCACATAGACTTCGGCGTGCTGACCACCGACCAGCGCAAGGTCGTCGCGTTCACCGAGAAACCGAGCATGGACTACCGCGTCTCCATGGGCGTCTACGGGCTGTCCAGGTCGACCCTCGACGGCTACACGCCCGGGCTGCCGCTGGGCTTCGACGAACTGGTGCTCGATCTGCTCAGGGCACAGAACCCGCCGCACGCGTACGACTTCGACGGGTACTGGCTCGACATCGGCCGTCCCGACGACTACGACCGGGCCAACGCCGAGTTCACCACCCGCAAGTCGATGCTGCTCAAGGGAGCCTGACCACCGCATGCGCATTCTCGTCCTCGGCTTCACCGGCTATCTGGGCGGTCACGTCGTCGAGCACCTGCGCGCCCTGCCCGGCGCCCGGGTGTTCGGCGGCGGTCGCTCGCCCGATGCCGAGCTGGACATCGACCTGGCCACCGCCCGTACGGACGGGCTGGCGAAGACCCTGGCGTCGGCGGCGCCCGATGCCGTGATCAACTGCGCGGGCTCGACCGACGGGGACGCCGTGACCCTCGCGGAGGTCAACTCCCGTGGCCCCGCCGTCCTGTGCGCGGCGCTGCGGGAGGCGGCGCCCTCGGCACGCCTCGTCCATCTGGGCTCGGCCGCCGAGTACGGCCCCAATCCGACTGGGTGACCTGTCGGCATACCGCGACTTCGTGGACGTACGCGATGTGGCGCGGGCGGCGGTGCTCGCGGCCACGTCGCCCGGGCCCCTGCCGCACGTCCTCAACATCGGGGGCGGACGTGCCGTCCCGGTGCGCGAGCACGTACGGACACTGGCCCGCACCGCCGGGTTCCGGGGGCGGATCGAGGAGGACGGCGGCGGTTCGGCGCGCTCGGGGGCCGTGTCGTGGCAGTGCTCCGACATAGCCGCCGCCGGTGAAAGCCTGGACTGGCGGCCGTCGTACGCCCTGGAGGAGTCGCTGGCCTCGCTCTGGACGGCGGCATCCGTCCGACCGGAAGGCGGCCGGGCGCCTGGCACCGGCTGATCACGGCCGCGGCCCGTACGTACGCGGTGGTGATCAATCCCGCGAACGGTCCGGGCCCGAGCCCCGATCCGGCGTTCACGGCGGCGGCTGGAGCGCTGCGGGCGGCCGGCGCCCGCCTGCTCGGCTACGTGGACACCGACTACGGTGCGCGTTCCACGGCCGAGGTCGCGGAAGACGTCGTACGGCACCGGGAGTGGTATGGGGCCGACGGCTGCTTCCTGGACCGGGTGACCTCGGACCCGGCCGAACTGCCCGCCTGCCGAAGGCTGGTGCGGGCCGTACGCCGGCTGGGCGCCACGACCGTCGTGCTCAACCCCGGGGTGCACCCGGCGCCGGGGTACGCGCGCGTCGCCGACCTGACGGTGACCTTCGAGGGGCACTGGACGACCTATGTGTCGGCGTTCAGCAGACCGGCGTGGACCGCCCGGCACCCGCCCGACCGGTTCTGCCATCTCGTCTACGGTGTGCCCGAGGCGCTCGTACCGCTCGCCGTGCGCACCGCCCGCGAACGCGGCGCGGCGGTCTACGGTCCCGTGACGGGGGAACCTCCCAATCCCTGGGCGCAGTTGACGCCCGCGCTGAGCGAGGCCGACTGAGCCCGGGGTCGCCGCGGACGCCGGGAAGGAAGCGCGGGCGTCGACACGTGCCATGCTGGAACCGCTGATCATGGCGGAGAGCGAGGCAGAACCACAGCGTGAGGACAGCGACACGGCCGGGCCGGACGAGGATCTGGGACCGATTCGCGGCATCGGACCCCGGGCTGCTGCGGCTCATGGCCGGGCTGCGGACGGTGGGGGCCATCGCGCTCACGCTCGCCGTACTGGCGCTGCTCGGGGCCGGCAAGACTCACTTGGTTGCCGGTTCCATCTCGGCCATGGCCGCGACCTTCGCCATCAAGGAGAAGCAGCAGCGCCAACAGGCGGTCACGCTCGCGCTCGGGCTGGTCGTGGCACTCGCCGCGATGTCGCTGGGGGCGCTGCTCAGCACGCACGTGGTCGCGGGTGACCTCTTCTTCCTGGCGCTGATCTTCGCCGCCGTGTACAGCCGCCGCTTCGGTGATCGCGGAACGGCGCTGGGTCTCATCGGGTTCCAGGTCTACTTCGTGTCGCTGTTCGTCAGGGCCGGCGTCCCCGGTCTGCCGGGACTGTGCGGGACCCTGGTCGTCGCGTTCGTGTCCAGCGCGCTGGTGCGTTTCGTCGTCGTACCGGAGACGCCCGAGCGTGTGCTGCGTCGGTTGCGCGCGGCCTTCCGGGCCCGTCTGGCGCAACTGGTGTCCGCCCAGATCGAGTTGCTGGACGCCGGCCCTGACCGGGTGGAGAAGGCTCTGGAGGAGGTCAGGCGGCACACCGCCCGGCTCCACGAGAGCGCGATGATGATCCAGGGACGGCTGGCGGAGGGGACCAGTGACAGCGCCACCGCCGCGCTCGTGCAGCGGCGTATCGCCGACGCCGAGATCGCCGCCGAGCGGCTCGGGGTGCTCATCCTGACCGCCCGCAGCGCGGAACGCGCCGACACGCTCACCCTGCATCTGCCGAACGCGCCCGTGCCCGCGGCGAGTGACCGGCTCCGGGCGCAGGTCGACACCACCGCCACCCTGCGCCGTGATCTCGAGGCGCTGCGCCTGCTCGTCCTGCGTCCGGTCGCCGAGGACCGCGGCACCGGGGTGGCCCATGTGCGCAACCGGCTGCTCGGTTACCGCGACGAGGAGAACCTGCCGCGCGCCTCGGCGGCCGTCCAGGATGTCTTCCGCGGCATCGGGGAGACGGGGCGTTCCGTCCTGGGACTGCGGCTCGCCCTCGACGGGCCGCAGGACGAGTCCGACGACACACCGTCGACGACCCGTTCCCGTGAGGAGTTGGACGCCGAGGACGTCGCCATCGCCAGGGCCGAGGAGGACGAGGAGGACGCGCACGACCCCACGGGGTGGAAGCGTCCGACGACCCGTACCGCGGTCCAGGTGTCGGTGGGTTCGGCCCTGGCCATCGTCGGTGGGGAGTTCCTGTCCAGTCAGCGCTGGTACTGGGCCGTGCTGACCTGCTGGGTGGTCTTCCTGAACACGGCGTCCACCGGAGAGATCCTGGTCAAGGGGTACCGGCGGCTGCTCGGCACCGTCCTCGGCGTCGTCGCCGGTGCCCTGCTGGCGAGTCTGGTCGGCTCCCACACCTGGACCGCGTTCGGCCTGGTGCTGCTGTTCATCTTCGCGATGTTCTTCACCGCGCCGCTGTCGTACGCCCTGATGTCCTTCTTCGTCACGGCGATGCTGGGTCTGCTGTACACGCTGCTCAACACCTACAGCACCGGGGTGCTCGTCCTTCGTATCGAGGAAACGGCGCTCGGCGCCACCTGTGGTGTCATCGCGGCCGCCCTGGTGCTGCCGGTGAACACGGACCGCCGTACCGACGAGCTGCTGGCCACGGTTCTGAAGCGGCTCGGGGAGGTCACCGGTGCGGCGGTCGACCAGCTGAGCGGCGGTCCGGCGATCGAGCTGCTGGACAAGGCGCGGGATCTCGACACGGCTCTGGACGATCTACGGTCCTCCACGCAGCCGTTGACCCATCCGATCACCCCGCTGCGGGCGCGTCGGCAGACCGCGCGCTATCTCGTGGCGCTCCTGGAGACGTGCGCGTACCACGCGCGTTCCCTGGCGGCGACGGCCGAGCTGTTGCCTTACAGCAAGACCGTCGCGGCCGATCCCCGGCTCAAGCGGGCCGGCCGGCGCATCGCGCACAACATCGACGTCCTGGTCGCGCGCGTCGAGGACGACGACACCGAAGGCGTGGCCGAGACCGGCCCCAGCCTCGCGTCCATGCTGGAGACGGACCGGCCGGGTCTTCCCCGGCACGACCGCGTGACCGACCGGGTCCTGCGGCATCTGCAGCGCCTGGACGAAGGCGTGATCGGCCTCGCCCGCCCTCTCGGGGTACCGGTGTCGACCCCCGCGAACGCGGCGTCCCGGGGACCCGCCGCCTAGGTCCTGTCGTCAAACTCCCGTCGTCCGCCCGAAGGGCGGGCCTCGCGGCGTCAGGTGCGTGCTCTCGGCGTGCCGGGCGGAAGTCCTCGTACTGGATGTACTTGGGCTTTCGCCCGGTGCGGCGAGAGGGCGTGCATGGCGTCGCGAGGCAGACGGGAGTTTGACGACAGGGCCTAGCTTGATCTTTAACCCGTGCGGCGGGGGCGTGGGGTGGTTGACTTCTTCGTTCGCTGGTTCGCCGATGGTGTTTTGCGCGGTGTGTGCACGTCGTGGCGGGGTGTGGGTCGGGTGTTCTTTCGGCCCGGTGGCCGTCCGGGGCCGGGGCGGGAGTGTTTCGGTGCTTGGGCCGGACAGGCGGCTTGTGGGCGGATGTGCCGAAAGTCGCGGCGGACTCGGGCGGGGGTGAGCCTGTCCGGCGAGGTTGGTCTCTCCCAGGGCCGACGCAGGTCGGCTGCCAGCGGGCGGGCGAGCCGCAGTTGGGTGTAGGCGGCGAGGATCAGCCAGGTCCACCGGTCCGCCGCCTCGGGGGTGCGGATCTTCGGGGAGGTCCAGCCGAGGGTCTGCTTGAACAGGCGGAAGGTGTGCTCGATGTCGAAGCGTCGCAGGTATGCCTGCCAGAGACGGTCGGCGTCCGCCGGTGTGGCATCGGTGCCTGACCACCACAGCCAGACCGGCTTGGGTGTTGCTCCGCTGGGCAGGTGGGCGATGTCCAGGCGGATCACTGTTCCCTCGACGATCGGGAGGGTGCCGTCGGCGGCTGCCCAGGAGGAGCGGTGGGTCAGCTTGGGGTGGAGCCGGTTCCATGAGCGGGCGGTGGCTTGGCCGTAGAGGCGTGTGTCGGTGACGGTTTCGGTGTCCGGGGTGCCCCAGGTGTCGGGCTGCCCGAAGACGAACTCGCCTCCGTGCCGGGCCGGCCGGCCCTGGGTGTGCGGGAGCCTGGGTGGGACAGCCCTGCGTAGGACGCGGTCGGATCGCATCCGGGCCAGCACCTGCACGGGCAGGTCTTTGAGGAGGAAGCCGAGGCGGGGTGCGTCGTATCCGGCGTCCGCGACGATGAGGATGTCCGGGTCGCCCGTCTGCCACTGCCCCGCGGTGATCAGTCGCTGGAGCAGATCGCGCAGCTGCCGTGCGGTGACGGTGGCGGTGTCGTCCCCGGGCGTCAGACGCAGTGCGTCCAGCGGTGCGGTCCATGAGCTGCGGCCGGGCTCGAGCGCGCAGACGATCGAGTAGGGCCAGCCGGGGACGGGGATGTGCTGGTCCTTGCCCCGGCCGTAGGTGTGGCACAGGATCCGCTGTGGTGAGGTGTGGGCGTCGGGGCGTAGCCAGCAGGTGATGTCGATGGCCAGGACCAGCCGGCCGTCGGCAGCCCGTGGCAGTGGGACTTCGGCCAGTGCCCGCCGCAGCCGGCTGGCATCGATGCGTCCACGGGCCAGGGCGGCGTAGAGCCCGCCATGGCCTCGGCGGTGTTCGCCCACCAGCGACAGCTCAGCCAGCGACCTCACCGGTCCGTCGCCGCACAGAACGGCATCGGCCAGCTCGAACAAGCGTCCGAACGAGCGGTCAGACAGGAGTAGAACTCGCCCCGGAAGCATGACAGTTGCGCCAATGCCTCCGATCGGGCCTCGTGATGCAGCAGACTCATCCTCACGGCCTTCGTGCTGGACGTGTGTGTTCCTTGGTCGGAGCACATGTTCAGCCGAAGGCCGCTTCCGTGTACGCCGGTTACCGAACCGAGTGATCAAGTTCGACGCACCATTCGACGCCGGATGTTAAAGACCAAGCTAGGAAGTGCCGGTGGCCGCGGCCCGGGGAGTGCCGGTGGTCGCGATGTCGGGGGTCGCGGGGGTCACGACTTCAGGAATGCCGCCAGGCCCTCCAGCAGTCGTTCCACGTCGTCCGCGTCGTTGTACGGCGACAGTCCGAGGCGCAGGCCTCCGGTGTCGCCCAGGCCGAGGTGGCGCGATGCCTCCAGCGCGTAGAACGTTCCCGCGGGCGCGTGCACGCTCCGCGCCGCAAGGAAGCGGTAGGCGTCATCCGTGTCGCGGTCGTCGAAGGTCAGGAGCAGGGTGGGGGTGCGGTCGGCCGCCCGGGAGCGGACCGTGACGCCCGCGAGTGCGGCCAGGCCGTTCTCCATCCGGTCCCGCAGCGCTCGCTCGTGCCGCTCGATCGACGCGAACGCGGACCGCAGCCGGGCGCGCCGGTCGTCCGCCGGACCGGTCCCGAGTCCGGCGAGCAGGTCGACGGCGGCGCGGGTGCCGGCGAGGAGCTCATAGGGCAGCGTCCCGAGCTCGAAACGCTCCGGGACCGCGTCGGAGGAGGGCAGCAACTTGTCGGGACGCAGCGTCTCCAGCAGGGCCGGAGCGGCGGCGAGGACGCCGTGGTGCGGGCCGAGGAACTTGTACGGCGAGCAGACGAAGAAGTCGGCGCCGAGCCGTGCGAGGTCCACGAACGTGTGGGCCGTGTAGTGCACGCCGTCGACGTAGAGCAGTGCGTCCGTGCGGTGGACCAGACGGGCGATGTCCGCGACGTCGGGAAGTGTGCCGATCAGGTTGGAGGCGGCGGTGACGGCGACCAGCCGGGTGCGTTCGGTGAGCAGTTCGCCCACGGCTGAGGGCGGGAGTTCGCCGGTGGCCGGATCGAAGTCGGCCCATCGCACCCGGGCGCCGGTCCGCTCCGCGGCCTGGACCCAGGGGCGGATGTTGGCGTCGTGGTCGAGACGGCTCACCACGATCTCGTCGCCTGGGGCCCAGTCCTTGGCCAGCGCCCGGGAGAAGTCGTACGTGAGTTGGGTGGCGCTGCGGCCGAAGACGACTCCCGAGGGGTCCCCGCCCAACAGGTCGGCCATGGTTTGCCGGAACTCCCTGACGAGAGCCTCCGCGTTCGCCTCTCCCGTCGTGACGCTCCCGCGGTTCGACAGCGGGCGGGTGAGCGCGTCGGCGATCGCCGCGCCGACCGGCGCCGGCGTCTGGGTGCCGCCCGGACCGTCGAAATACGCGATGCCGGTCCGCAGGGCGGGGATCTGGGCGCGCAACGCGCCGACGTCGTAGGTCACTCGGGCTCCTTGGGCTGCTATGTCGTCCGCTCGGGGACGACGACATCAGGCGAGTTGTCCGGGCGGCAGGCTTCGGTAGTAGCTGCCGACCCGGGCAGGTATGCGGGGTCCAGGGTCTCGCGGTCGGTCCGGGAGACCGGTACCGAGGCCATCTTTCCGAACACCCACACGCCGGTGTCAGCGCCTACGGCCGCGGGTCGCCCAGCCGCCGCCGACGCCGGAGACGTGCAGGGCGAGCAGGGCCAGCCCGATGAGCATGACGTTGGTCGACGTGAAGACGTCGTTCGTCGAGAGGTCCGCGGCATTGATCAAGAACGCTATGAACAGCACGATCGCCGCAACGATTCCGAGCATGAACTCTCCTCTTCCGAAGTGGTGGTGGAGTCCGAGTGCCCCCGGGAATCCTGTCGACACCACTTCGCGCATCGGTGCGAGTCCGGCCGGCCCGGACGGGGCCGAACCGCGGGTCCTGCCGTCATCATTGAGCCCACCACCCGGGCCGCAGCTCATCGAAAGCAGACAGCAATGGCACACACCCCGGCCGCATCGACCTGTTCCCCCGTCGGAGCCGCTGCGTGAACGCGGCCCGTGTCCCGGGCCTGGTCCTGCCCCTGGTCTACCTCTGCGGGCTCGTCGCGGTCCTGGTCTGGTACTGGCGGCACCGCGGCGAGTAGAGCGACCACGGTCATCTTCGGGCGAGGTAGCTGCGTACGGTCGTTCCCGACGCGGCGGTGTGGACGCGTACGAGGTCGGACAGGAAGTGGACGAGGAGCAGGCCCCGACCGCCGAGTTGGTCCGGGCGCACCGGGCGGCGGCCGGCCAGGGGGTCGGTCAGGTGTCCCTCGTCACGCACCTCGCAGACGATCTGCTCGCTCTCGGCCCAGATCCGCAGCGTCCCCGAACCGCCTCCGTGCACCACGCTGTTGGTCGTCAACTCGGCGACGACGAGGTTCAGATCCTGCAGCCGGGGCGGCGCCATCCCCCGCTCCCGTGCCTCGCGCAGCGCGAAGTCGCGTGCGGCAGGCAGCAGTCCGGCGACGAAGCGGACCGTGGCCGCTCCCGGCGGAAACGGCAAGGTCTCGTTGTAGCGCGCGAGGACGCGTTCGGGATCGTAGGCGTGGCTGACGCCCGGCCGCCCGTCGCTGATCACCACGGGGTGCGTGGCGTGTGCGTCGGCGATCACGTCGTCGGAGAGGGTTCGGGCGTCGTACGGGCACAGGATGGTCGCGTCGCGGCCGTGGAACGCCGCGTTGATGAGGGCTTCGTGCTGGACGCAGGCCGGGTACTCGAGCGGCGTACGGCCGTACCAGATCGGCTCCCCGATGATGCGCACAGGGCGTCCGGGGTGGGCGTCGGCGAAGGATCGCAGGACGGCGGGGATGATCCGGCCGGGGTTCCGGCCGGCCTGTGTCATGTCGATCCAGCGGACCTCGTGGGCGGCCGGTCCGAGTTCCGCCTTGAGCAGCGCCAGTCGGGACGGAGGTGCCGCCACCGCCACGGGCAGACCGGTGGCGAGGCCCTCGGACACGAACGGCAGCGTGCCTTGTACGTAGTCCTGCTCGGAGCGGTACAGGAGCGCGGGGTGCGCGAACGGCTCCGCCCGGTCTCGGACGAGGGGCGACCGCGCTTCGACTTCTCCCTGCTCCATGCCCACTGGCTCACCTCGGATCCCACTGTAGGCGGCGGCGGTTGCCGTCGGTGTGCATCCGGCAGAGGGCTTCGGCGAGAAGTAGTACGGGAGCCACGTCCGGCGGGCCGCGGAACTGAGGCGTTCCGCGGGTTTCGGAGTTTGGGTGGCATGACTGGCTTGAGACGGGGCAGACGGGCTCTGTCTTCAATTCCTTCGAACGAACTGGGGTGGACCGCATGGCAGCCGTGACGGCAGCGAAGGCAACCAACACGGCACAGCAGGCAGGGACGGCACAGGAGGAGGTACTCCCCCTGATCGACGAGCCGCTGAAGATCAGCCCGAAGGACGCGCGCGCGTTGTCGCGTCAGTTCTTCGACCGGCTGGCCGTGCTGGAGGAAGGCACGCACGACTACCAGTACGCGCGCAACACGCTCATAGAGATGAACCTCTCCCTCGTGCGGTACGCGGCGGCCCGCTTCCGCAGCCGCAACCAGGACGAGATGGAGGACATCGTCCAGGTCGGCACGATCGGGCTCATCAAGGCGATCGACCGTTTCGAGCTGACCCGCGAGGTCGAGTTCACCTCCTTCGCGGTTCCGTACATCGTCGGCGAGATCAAGCGTTTCTTCCGCGACACCAGCTGGGCCGTCCACGTACCCCGCCGCCTTCAGGAGGCGCGGATCGAACTCGCCAAGGCGACGGAGGAACTGCGCACCCGCCTCGGCCGCACCCCGACCACGCGTGAGCTGGCCGCTCTGATGTCCCTCTCCGAGGAGGAGGTCATCGAGGCGCGCAAGGCCTCGAACGGCTACAACTCCTCGTCCCTCGACGCCGCGCTCACGGCGGACGACGGCGCGGACGGGGACACCGTTCTCGCGGACTTCATCGGCGAGGACGATCCCTCGCTCGAACTCGTCGACGACTTCCAGTCCCTGGCCCCGCTGATCGCCGAACTGGACGACCGTCAGCGTCGGATCATCCACATGCGGTTCGTCGAGGAGCGCACCCAGGCCCAGATCGGCGAGGAACTCGGCATCTCGCAGATGCACGTCTCGCGTCTGATCACCCGCATCATCAAGCGTCTTCGCACCGGGCTGCTCGATCCCGCGGTCGCCTGACGCGCCGCGGTCGTCCGACGCACCCGCCCCGGGCAGCGTACGACCGGGACAGCGTGCGACCGGGGCGCCGCGGGACGGTCCCGCCCGACTTCGGGCGGGACCGTCCTGTGCGTCACCGGGCCGCAGTCCCGGTCGACGCCGTGCTCGGTGCCGGGGCATACCCGGCGGGCCGGGCGGTGAAGACTCCCCGGCCCCGGGTCCGGCTGCGCAGCCGGGTCGCATAGCCGAACAGTTCGACCAGCGGCACGGTCGCCGTGATCACCACAACGCCCGCCCGCGCGACGGAGCCCGAGACCTGCCCGCGTCGCGCCGCCAGGTCACCGAGGACCCCGCCCACGGCGTCGTCCGGCACGGTGACCGTGACGTCCGCCACCGGTTCCAGGAGAACCATCGCGCAGGCGCGCAGTGCCTCTCGCAGCGCGAACCGGCCGGCCGTCCGGAACGCCCGCTCCGAAGAGTCCTTCGGATGGGTCGCTCCATCGGTGAGGACGACACGCACCCCGGTGACCGGGTGCCCGCCGAGCGGCCCCTCGGCCAGCGCGTCACGGCACCCGGCCTCCAGCGCCCGGACGTACTCCTGTGGCACCCGTCCGCCGACGACGGTCGAGCGGAACTCGAAACGCGTCGCGCCCCCGCCGTCGCCGTCGCCCTGGACGTCCTCCAGCGGCTCCACGTCGAGCACGACATGGGCGAACTCACCGGCGCCGCCGTCCTGTTTGGCGTGCCGGTGGACCAGCCCCGACACTCCCCGGACGACCGTCTCCCGGTAGGCCACCCTCGGCCGGCCGACCCGGACGTCCAGACCGTGGGCGAGCCGGATCTTCTCCACCGCCACCTCCAGATGCAGTTCGCCCATGCCGGACAGGACCAGCTGGCCGGTCTCGGGGTCGGTGCGCACGACCAGCGAGGGATCCTCCTCGACCAGCCGCGTCAACGCGGACACCAACTGCTCCGCCTCAGCGCTGCCGACGGCCTCGACGGCCACCGAGACGACCGGATCGGCGACGGTCGGCGGTTCGAGAACCAACGGAGCCCCGGGGGCGCACAGGGTCGACCCGGCGCGGGCCGACTTCAGACCGACCACCGCGACGATGTCGCCCGCCACCGCCCGCTCCAGAGGGGCGTGGCGGTCGGCCTGGACCCGCAGGATCCGGCCGATGCGCTCGGTGCGCCCCGTGCCCGAGTCCCACACCGTCTCTCCCTTCCCGATCGTGCCCGAATAGACACGCAGATACGTCAGCCGCCCCGTGGCGGTCCCGTTCACCTTGAACACCAGTGCCGCGAAAGGTGCCGCCGGGTCGGCGAACCGCTCCTGTTCCCCACCGTCTTCCCCACCGTCCCGGGTGCCGCGTACCGCGGGCACGTCGCGCGGCGAAGGCAGGTAGGCCACCACGGCATCGAGCAGTGGCTCGATCCCGCGATTGCGGTAGGCCGAGCCGCACAGCACCACCACGCCGTCGCCGGAACGGGTCAGGTCGCGCAGTGCGGCGGTCAGGGTCCGCGCGGAGAGCGTCCCTTCCGCGCAGAACTCCTCGAGCGCGCCGGGGTGGAGTTCCGCCACCGCTTCCTCCAGCTGTCGGCGGCGGCCTTCCGCGGCGTCCCTCAGTGCCTCGGGCACCGGGCCTTCCTCGACCGTGTCGCGGCCTTCGGGCCAGACCAGTGACCGCATGCGCGGCAGATCCACCACACCGGTGAACCCGGACTCCGATCCGATCGGCAACTGGACGACCAGCGGGGCCGGATGCAGCCGCTCCCTGATCGACTCGACCGCGGTGTCGAGGTCGGCACCGGCGCGGTCGAGCTTGTTGACGAAGGCGATCCTCGGCACGCCGTACCGGTCCGCCTGGCGCCACACCGCCTCGCTCTGCGGCTCGACTCCCGCGACGGCGTCGAAGACCGCCACGGCGCCGTCGAGCACCCGCAGGGAGCGCGCCACCTCGTCGGAGAAGTCGACGTGGCCCGGGGTGTCGATCAGGTTGATCCGGTGCGCGTCCCAGGTACAGCTCACGGCCGCGGCGAAGATGGTGATGCCACGATCACGTTCCTGGGGGTCGAAGTCGGTGACGGTGGTGCCGTCATGGACCTCACCCCGCTTGTGGGTGCTCCCGGTGAGGTACAGGATCCGCTCGGTGAGGGTGGTCTTCCCGGCGTCGACGTGGGCGAGGATGCCCAGGTTGCGGACGGCGGCGAGCGGGGTGTCGAGGTGACGGTGCAGGTCGGTACGCACGGCCCATGGCCTTTCGGAATGATCCGGATGGGGCGGCGCGATTTCCCGGACGAAGCGGCCCGCGGTCGTGCCACGGGCCGTGCGGGGACCTCTGGCCACGGCACATCCCCATCGGGGCGTACGGAGCCGATCTGCCCGGCGACGGGCGGAGAGAGGTCAGATGTTCGTCACGGACCACCGGTGTCGGCCGCGCAGCCGGCACCGGGGACCCGGAGACACGAGGATCACCTCGTAGCGCGAAGGGGGAACGACGACAGCGATGCGGTGACGCACGGCCCGGCTCCCCTCACTCGTCAGGACGCGCGCCGTGATGTTCCGCAGGTGCGGTGAGCGCGCGTTGTGGGGTGAGTGTAGGGAGCGCGCAGCGGGCGGCGCACCGGAATTTCGCTCCTCGCGCCGCGCCCGGTCCCGGAGTTGACGGCTCCGAGGGGTCCGGGAGTTGACAACTCCGGCAGGTCTCGGAGCCGCAGGTCCCGGTCCGGTCCCGATGTGCGGATTCCGGGCAGGTCCGGTCAGAGCAGGCCGGAGTCGGCCTGCGAAAGTGCCCGGGCCAGCAGTCCACCGGGCGGCTCCGTGGGCCGCAGCAGTTCGGCGACGGCCGCCCCCGTGGCGCCGTGCCAGGTTCCGTACCGTCGGAGCATGGCGTGGTCACCGCGCTTGACCAGCAGCACACCCGCGCGGGAGCCGGCCGCCCTGGCCCGGCGGACGAACGCGATCGACTCCGACGGATCGGTGACGCGGTCGCGGTCACCGTGGAGCGCGATCACCTTCTTGTCCTCGAGGTGGGCCACCGGTTCGCCCTCCGGACACCAGGGCGCCAGCGCCACCACTCCCCCCACCTGTGTCGCCGCCGCGACGCGCAGGGCTGCCCGGCCGCCCATCGAATGACCCACGAGAATCACCGGCACCTCACCGACGAGGCGGGCGAGCTCCGCGAGTGCCCGCTGAACGTCATCGACGGGGTCGGCCCGTGAACCGTTCCAGCCCTGGAGGCGGTAGCGCACCTGCCCGAGGAAGACCTCGTCGTCCGGCACGGCCGCGGCGACGGCCCGGACCACGGGCCTCATCCGCAGCGCCGCCACGTTCCAGGGTCGTGAGGGAGCCAGGCTGTCGGCCCGGCCGCCGTGCAGAACGAGCACGGCCGCACGCACCGCGTCCGAGTGACGGACCGGCACCAGGGCGGTGTCCGCCCCGACCAGTCCACGCGCCGGTGCGCCAGAGGTTCTTGTCCGCGTTCGGCCTCGCATCACAGCTCTTCCCGTGTTCCGACTCCGCCTGTGGGAGAAGTGTCCCATCGCGGGTCACATCTCTCGGTGGTGCCGACTGGCGAGAACCCGTCGCACTCCGTCATTCGGGCCACTGCCGGGGCCGCGATCACCCTCGTAGCGTCTCGCTCATGCTCTTCGTCGCACCCGTGCTCATCGGTGTTCTCTACGCGTTTCTCATGTCCCTGCTCCGGGAACCCGCGAGGCGGCGGTTCAACGCCATCATGGTCGCCGGGGCCGGGCCCCCGAGGCCAGGCCCCCCTGGACGGAACCGGTGGCGCGGTGGTCCCCGCACACATAGTGTCGCGGGCCGACCCGGGCGGTACGGCTGAGCGGCTGCGGAGGCGGCACGGCCGGCAGCGCGTCGGGCACCGTACGAACGGTCAGCGGCTGCCAGGCGCCGGTGTCGGTGCCGTACGCCTCGGCGAGCGTTCCGCGCACCTCCGCCTCACGTCCGTCACGGGGCGCGGTGTGGTAGCACGTCGTCACCGTGCGGTACTCGGGCGTCTCCAGCCCGGCAGCAGTGCGGCTGCCTGGCCGGGCCCGGTCGCCACCACCACCCGCGCGGCCAGTTCGCCCCCTGTGCCCAGGAGGGCGACCGCAGCGCGCGCAGTGCGAGGCGCCGGCGGACCTGGGGGTAGGGGTGTTGAACACCTGGAAGCTTCGATCAACGGCTCCGTCGTCGCGGTGATGCCCGGCGCGGTGATGCCCGGCGCGAAAACGCCGGCACTGCCCCCGAAAGGGGGCAGCACCGGCGGACGGGGCGGTGTCAGTGTCCGGACCCGTAGTGTCCGCCGAGCTGATCGCGGTAATGCGGGTCGCCGAGGTGCTTCTCCTTGTCGAACTCCGGTGCCGACTTGATTTCGTCCTTCGTCCGGGCGACGTGGACGGTCTTGTCCTCGTGGGTGATCGTGGTGATCGTCCCGGCGGGCAGCAGGACCTCCTTGCCGAAGATCCAGATGCCGGTGTCGACCACGATGTACTGGGATCCGACCTCGTCCGAGTGCTTGTCGACCTTCCCGATGTGTCCATCGGTCGCTTCCACCCGGTACCCGGTGAGGTCCGCGTCGGGTGTGTGGCCGCTGGTCGGAGTGTAGGCCCACAGATTCTCGTACATGAAGAAATCCTCCAGCTCTGTCGCGGTGCGCTTGAAAACACCGGGTGTCCGTTCAGCGCGCGCCGACACTCTTTTCCCCGAAGAGAATTCTCAGAGAATTGCGATTTTCAACCAACACGGGAATTCTCCGCGCGGAAAAAGGAAATCGTCCGGCGTCCGGCGGCCCGCCCGGCCCCACCGTGATGCGCACGACCGCCGGAAGGGGGAGCGTGGTGGGGTAGGGAGGAGTGCTATGGGCACGGCCGACCACCGGCATCGCGGCTGGGAGAGCCAAGGCTGGCTGCGCGGAGCACCACCACCGCGCTGGGTGCGGGTGCTGCCGCCCGCCCTGCTGGTGGCGGTCTGCACCGCCGAACTCCTGAGTCGGTATCCCTTGGACATCGGCTTCCTGCTGGGCGCCATCCCGTCGCTGGCCGTGCTCTCCTACGGACCCGTGGCGACGGCCATGTTCGGCGCCGTCGTCATCGTGTTCCTGTACGTACCGCCGCTCCAGCTCAACCATCCGGGCAACACCGACCTGCTGACCATCACCTTCGTCGCGATCCTGAGCGTCGCCATCTCCCTGGTGCGCAGTCGGCGCGACGCCCATCTGGTCACGGTGCGCACCGTCGCGGAGGCCGCCCAGCTCGCCGTGCTGCCACCGCTTCCCGAACGCGTCGGCCCGGTGCGCTGCACGGCGTTCTACCGGGCGGCGCAGCGCGAGACACTGGTGGGTGGCGACTTCTTCGACGTGCGCGCCGGCCCGTACGGTGTGCGGGCGGTGATGGGCGATGTGCAGGGGCACGGTCTGTCGGCCGTCTCGACCGTCGCCTCCCTCCTCGGGGCGTTCCGGGAGACCGTGCTCGACCAGGGCGACCTGAAGTCGGCCGCGGCCCGCCTCGATCGCCGGCTCGTCGTGGACTCGGCCCAGACCGCACACGCCGAACTGTTCGCGACCGCTCTGCTGCTGGAGTTCTCGCCCGACGCGGACGCGGTGCGTCTGACGTCCTGCGGACACCCGCATCCGTTTCTGCTGCGCGACGGCAAGGCCGTCGAGCTCGTTCTCGAACCGGGAGCCCCCCTCGGGCTCGGGTTCTTCGACATCTCCCCGCCGCAGATCTGCACCGTCCGGCTGGAGCGCGGCGACCGGCTGTTCCTCGGCTCCGACGGAGTGTCCGAGAGCCGGGACGAGACGGGCGCCTTCTATCCCCTGGCCGAGCGCCTGACCACGTTGGCCCAAGTGAGGTCGGCCGACCTCACCGACCGCCTCTGGGAGGACCTCCTACGGTTCTGCACCGCCGTGCGTGACGACGTCACGATGCTGGTCCTCACCCCCGCCCCCCGGGGCGAGCGGGGGTGAGGACGGATCGCCCGCCCGGACCGCGCGGGGCGGGCCGGACGGGCGAGGTCGGCGGGCGGACAGGTCAGGGGGTGAGCTGCCACTGCTGGATGTAGCCGACGTCGATCGAGGCGGTGTCCTGGACCCTCAGCTTCCAGGTGCCGTTGACGGGTTGCGCGGAGGCGTCGACCGTGAAGGTCTGGTCGACGTTGTCGGCGCTGCCCCCGCTGTGGTTCAGGAGCGAGTAGACGGTGCCGTCGGGGCCCACGAGCGAGACCGTCAGGTCACCGCGGTAGGTGTGGATGATCTTGACGTAGACCTGGGTGGTGGCCGACGCGTTGCCGGTCCGGCCGGTGACGGTGATGGGTGACTCGACCGCGGCTCCGGCGTCGGGGATGTCCACCCGCGTGCTGTTGGCGTAGATGTTCGCCACCCGCCAGGTGAAGCTCACCGAGACGGACGCTCCCGTGCTGTCGGTGACCGTGACGGTCACGGGGCTGGTCCCGGTGGTGGTGGGAACTCCCGAGATCAGGCCGGTGTCGCTGATCGTCAGACCGTCCGGCAGGCCGGTGGCCGCATAGGTCAGGCTCGCGCCGGAGTTGGTGGTGTAGGCGCTGGTCTGCAGGGAGACCTGCTGGCCGACGCCACTGGTCTGGTCGTCGATCGGGGCCACGTTGACGCCCAGCGCGATCCGGTCGCCGACGTGGATCCCGGCCCAGGCGGCGGCGACGGCGAGGTAGGTGTCGCTGTACGCGCCGAAGAGGTCGGCGGCGGCCTGGAGGGTCGCGGTGCGGGCTCCGGCGTAGTTGGTGCTGGAGGTCATGTAGGTGGTCAGGGCCCGATACCAGATTCGCTGGGCGTTCTCGATGCCGATACCGGTCACGGGTACGCCGTCGTAGGTCGGGCTGTCGTACGAGACCCCGTTGACGGTCTTGGCACCGCTGCCCTCGGAGAGCAGGTAGAAGAAGTGGTTGGCCGGTCCGGAGGAGTAGTGGACGTCGAGGCCGCCCAGCGAGGAGTCCCAGTTGTCGCGGGACGCCCCGTCCTTGGAGGGCTTGTCCATGTACCGCAGCGGGGTGCCGTTGCCGTTGATGTCGATCTTCTCGCCGACCAGGTAGTCGGGGACGTCGGCGGACAGGTTGGCGTGGAACTCCACCGCGGCGGCGAAGATGTCCGAGGTCGCCTCGTTGAGGCCACCGGACTCACCCGAGTAGGTGAGGCCCGCGGTGGCGGCGGTCACGCCGTGGCTCATCTCGTGGGCGGCCACGTCCAGGGCGGTCAGGGGGTGCGTGTTGCTCGCGCCGTCCCCGTACGTCATGCAGAAGCAGCTGTCGGACCAGAAGGCGTTGACGTAGCTGTTGCCGTAGTGCGCCCGGCTGTAGGCGGCCACGCCGTCGTTGCGGATGCCGTTGCGGCCGAAGACGTCCTTGTAGTAGTCCCAGGTGGCCGCGGCGCCGAAGGCGACGTCCACGCCGGCCGTCTGCCGGTTGCTCTGGGTGCCGTCTCCCCAGACATCGTTGTCATCCGTGAAGAGGGTGCCGGTGCCAGACGTTCCCTGGTTCAGGTCGTAGGTGCGGTGACCCGCGCGGTCGCCGTCCACCAGCTGGTACGTGGAGCCGGACGGCGTGGTGCTGAGCGGAACCGATCCGCTGTACTGGCCCGTGCCCGTGCCCGTGCCCGTGCGCACCGCCTGGAAGTCGAACAGGGCCTTGCCCGAGGTGGCGTCGGTGATGACATGGAGCTCGCTCGGCGTGCCGTCGTCCTGGGTGCCGCCGACCACCGACTCCCAGGCCAGCACCGGCTCGGCTCCGGCGGCCCAGACGACGAGCCGGGGAGCGCCGTCGACCGCGGGACGCGTGGCGTCGGCCTTCTTCGCGATCGCGAGTGCCTTGTGGGCGGCGGTGGCGGACGTGACGCGGGCGGTGGTGGTAGGCACCTTGAGGTCGGCCTTGCTCGTCTCGGAAACGGTGGACAGACCGTTCCTGACGTGTACGACGAGGTCGCCGCCGAGGACCGGCAGTCCGGCGTAGGTGCGCTCGTAGCGGGTGTGTGTGGTGCCGTCGGCGTCCTTCGAGACGTCCTTGACGATCAGCTTCTCCTTGGAGCCGAGGTCGAGGATCTTCGCGGTGTCGCCGACCGCGGCGGTGGCGCTCTTGAGCAGCGCGGCGTGCGCGGCGGGAGACAGCTTCGCCGGGGCCGCGGCGGCCCGGGGGGTGGCGACGATCTTCGCGTGGCCGCGTTCACGGGGAGCCGCGGACGCGACGCCGGTGTGGAAACCGGCGGCGAGCAGCGTGCCGGCGGCGGTGAGCGCCAACGCCGCGGTGTATCTGCGTCGGTGCGAGGTGCGGTGGGGCGGGAGCAAGGGCTTCTCCTTCTGGCGACGATCGGCCCGTGGTCGAGGCCGAGAGAGCGGGCCGGCAGGGTGTGGCCGACTGGCAAGGCGCTGAGCAGGGAAGGGCGCTGCACGAGGTGACCCACGAGGGGTGTGACGGAACTCGGCGGCGCGCGACAGGTGGGGGGTGTGAAGGAACGGTGAACGTTCAAGAGCAGACTGGCATCGCATGCACAGTTTTGTCATGGAGATGACAAAGCAAAGGCTGAAAATGGCTATTGCTTGCTGGATGTTCACCCCGGCTCAGGGCGCTTTTCGGCCGGTGCCGGACGGTCCGGGTGGCGTGGGTGGCGTGGGTGGCGTGGGTTCACGGTTACGGGAAGCTGCTCACGCCGGTTCCCGTGGACCGGACCGATACGGGGGACACTGGCCTGACGATGAATCAGCGGAATCAGCGGAACCAGGGAACGCGCCGCCGGCCGGTGCGGTTCGCGACGTTCAATGTGCTGCACGGTCGGCCGCTGCCGGACGGAGGGCCTCCCCTCTCCCTCGCCGCGAACCCGGCCGAAGGACCGCTCGCCCGAGCCGTCCTTTCCCTGGACGCCGATGTCCTGGCGTTGCAGGAACTGGACCGCCTCCAGGAGCGATCGGGCGGCGTCGACCAGGCGGCGGTCGCAGCCGACGCGGCGGGGCTGAAGCACTGGCGCTACGCGAGCGCGTGCCACGCCCGTTCCACAGCGGACCGGGGGTGGATCCTCGCCCCGGCCGAGCCGGGGCTACGGGTGTACGGCCCGCAGGACGCCGACTCGGCCACGGACGTCCCCTCGCACGGGATCGCGTTGCTGTCCCGCTTTCCGGTACGGGACTGGCGGGCCCGGCGGCTGGCTCCCGCGCCCCTCGGTATGCCCCTGCGGATGGCCGGGCGGCCCGGGCTCACCCTGGTCCGGGACCAGCCGCGCGCCGCGCTGGCCGCCGTACTGGAGGCACCGGGCGGTCCGTTCACGGCGGTGGCGGTGCACCTGTCGTTCGTACCGGGCTGGAACGTCGCACAGCTGCTCGCCGTCCGAGACTGGATCGCCGACCTTCCCTCACCTCATGTCCTGCTGGGCGATTTCAATTTGATCGGTGCTCTGCCCAGGGTCGTACTGAACGCTCCCGGGAAGACGCGCACCCCACCGTCGCCCCGCGGCTGGTTCGATCTGGCCCGCACCCCGACCTATCCCGCGCATCGCCCGGTCGTGCAGTTCGACCATGTGCTCGCGAACGGCGTCGGCGTGGCAGCGGCGAGCGGAGCGCGCACGCCCGCGACGGGGATCTCGGACCATCGCCCGCTCGTGCTGGAACTGTCCCTGTGACCCCGCCCGTTCAGCCCGCCGTGCCGAGGGCGGCGCGTGTCATGAGGCCGACGGCCGGGGCCGAGCGGGACGGTGTCCCGCTCTCGCGGTGGACGGCGGACAGATGCGTCTGCTCATTTCAGCGAGCATCGGGGCCTTGCCGTTGCGGCACAGGCGGCGCTGGGGCTAGAGCTAGGGCGGAGCGTGATTCATGCTGGTCACGAGAGTTCGGTCATGTGGTGTGTGCTGGTTCGCCCCGGTTCAGCATGACGGGTCGTCGGCCTTCCCGGTAGGTGGCCACAACGTGACCGCTGACGAGCTTTGATGCGCCGCAACGCAGGTCATGACGGGGCGGCCCACCTGGTGACGGGCAGACCGACCCGCAAGAGGCCTCGGTCTCTTCGGGCGTAGAGGAGCATGGCGAGCACCAGGGTTACGCCACCAGTGGCTACTGTCAGTGGCCCCATAAGCGTGGGGTGCTCGTGCGTGAGGTACGCCAAGAAAACGAAGAGCAGGCAAAGAACGGTGATCGTGAGCATCGGGATCGTCTGTGACTGGTCTTGAGGTTCCCGTGGATCACCGCTCATCGGACCACCTCTGCTCGCCGTCGTTCGAGCACCTCAGCAGCCTCACGGATGGTCTCCTCTGCGGCAGTTGGTGATCTTGAGGCTCATGGTTGTTCACGAGAAATGGTTCTGGCTCACTTTCCGGTCTCTGTCGCTGATTTGGGGGTGGTGGCTGGTTGACCAAGGTGACAGGAGAATTCGGCGTCGCAGGAGGTCGAAGTTGGCCCGGCCGTACATCTGTCTCTTCAGCAGTTTGATCCTGGTGACGTTGCCCTCGACCGCTCCTGAGGTGAAGCTGGTGGTCAGGGCGGCGAGTACGGCTGCCCGGTCGCGCCGTATGCCGGCGGCCAGGGTACGGAGTTCTCGTTGTCCGTCGAGGCGGACATCGGCAAGCCAGACGTCGAGCGCCAGGTGCTCGCTGCGGCGTTCGCGCACCATCGAGGCGAGGCGGCGGGCGTACTGCGTGGTCGTGGCCAAGGAGGGGCTGCGTTCACACAGCTCGTCGAGGCACTTGCGCTCGGTCTCGGTGAGTAGCTCGGGGCGGCGCATGATCCAGTCGGTGACCCTGCGGACGGTCAGGTGGGGCAGCGGTGCATCGGTCGGGATCGTCCCGGTGCGGTAGGGACGCAGGTGGCGGCGGACGGTGTTGACGTCTCCGCGGTAGCCCAGCTGCTGGATCTCCCGGGTGAGTGCGGCAGCGTTGGTGCAGCCCTCCATCCAGCGGTGATGCAGGTAGAGGCGGTAGTCGTCGATCATGCTCGGGCGGTGGGTTGCCGCGACGAGAAGCTGCTCGACATCGGCGGCCCGGGCGAAGCGCAGCACGGTGCCGCGGCTGAGGCGGAGCTCCCGGGCGATGGCTCGCAGGCTGTCGCCGCGTTCGATGCGTTCGTGGATCTGCTGGTGGCGCTCGCGGGTGCGGGCGATCAGCGGCCGAGGCCGTCCGTGCACGTCCAGCTCGTCCAGGGCGGAGGGGTGGACGCCTGCGGGTGGACGGATGGCGTCCTGGTTGGGCCGGACGGTGAGGGGTTCGCGCAGGTCGGCGCGGTGTCGTCCGACGACGCGCTCGACGGCTTCGGCGAGGTTGTGCAGCAGGTGCCAGGCGTCGGCCACTTGCCGGGCCTGTGGTGCACCGGCGTGGGCGCCGTCGCGGAAGGAGCCGGCCCGGTCGCGGCAGACGACCTTTACCTCAGGGTGTTCGCGAAGCCAGACCGCGAAGGTGTGCGCGGCGCGGTCCGCGAGGACGTCGACGGGACGGCGGGTGTTCATGTCGACGAGGACCGTCGCGTAGGTCCGGCCGCGGCGCACGGCGAACTCGTCGACGCCCAGACACGGGACAGATTCCGGCGCCGGGACGGGCAGTGCGCGAAGGAGCCGGAGCAGGGTGTCCTTGCCGGTGGTGACGGCCAGGCGTCCGCACAGATTGGCTCCCGCACGTCCGCCCAGAAACAAGGCAATGTCCGTGAGCTGAGTCGTGAGGGCATTCGTGCGGCGGGCATGTCGACGCGTCAGGTCCGGTATCTGCTCGGCAAACGTCCGACGCCCACAGCCGCCGTTAGCACACACGAGACGACGTGCCCGCAGCTCGAGTCGCACCTGACGGCCGACGACGGGACGGTCCGCCAGACACCGCTGGTAGTAGCAGTGCACACGCGAGGATCTCCATCCACATCCCGGACAGACGGCCGACTCCACCGTGGACCGCACAGTAAGCCGGACCTCAGCGTCCCCAAGAACCACTCCATCTACCGCCACCCCAACCCCCGGAAGAAGAAGGTCGGCGAGGCGAAACACATCCCCCACGCCCAGGTGATGCCCACCTGCTCTCGATCGTCACCACCCCCAAATCAGCGACAGAGCCCGGAAAGTGAGCCAGAACCCGAGAAATAGCAGCAGCAGTACGGCGGCCTGCGCTCGTGAGGGCGGTGGGCCGTGGCGCTGACATGTGGAGAGCAGTCGGTCTTGTCAGCGAGCCGGTGGGGTGAGGGCGGTGCGGTCGAACGGGCCACCATGTGAGGCGGCGTACGTGACGGCGTCGTTGACGGCATTGAGGCCGAACGACCGGACCCGTTCGGGGGCGAGGTCCAGGGTGCCCGAGGCGAGGAGCCGGATGATGCCGACGTTCGCTGTACGCGGGTACATCCACTGGCCGAGCACGGTGATCGAGTTGCGCATGATCCATGGGTACGGGAGCGCGAGGTCGTCGCCCCCGAGCATGCCGACGCCGCCCATGAGAACGACGCGGCCGTACTCGCGCACGGTCATGGCTGCCGTGCGCGCCGCCGAGCTGGGTGCGCTCGGCGGTAGCAGGTCGATCACCATGTCGATCGGGCCGTCGCCCGCCGCGGACATCGCCGCGCGGTCGCCAGCCTCGTCCCCGGTTAGCGGGACCGGGCGCACACGCGGACCGAACCGGTCGGTGAGGAGGCCGAGCGCGGCCCGGTTGCGGCCCGGGGCGACCACGCAGCCCGCCCCCATCGCGATCGCGACCGCGACCGCACTGCTGCCGAGGTTGCCGGTGGCCCCGCTGACGAGCAGCGTCTCACCGGCTGCGAGCCCGCCGGCCAGCAGCCCGCCGTAAGGGATGACGTGCACGCCGAGCGCGGCCCAGCAGGCCGGGTCCTCCCCCGCGCCGGCGGGCAGCGGGAAGACGCTCTCCGTCGGGACCCGCATGAGCTCGGCGAACGATCCGTCGTGCAGGTACCGGGCGAGCCGCGCCCCGCCCTCGCCGCGGGAGCTCCAGCCCTGGAGCGTGATGTCGGGCGTCAAGGCGTCGTCCCGCGAGCGCACCGTGGAGTCGCACCACACCAGGTCGCCAGGGCGCCGCCGGGTGGCGTCCGGGCTCACGTGGACGACCCGTCCCACGCCGCCGATCCCGGGCACGACGGGCGGGACCAGGGGGTAGTTTCGCTCGCCGCTGAAGACCTCGGCCGCGTACGGGGCCACGCAGGTGGCGAGCACCTCGACCACCACCTCTATGGGGTGACGGCGCTGTCGCAGGCTGCCGCCGGTGAGCGGTTGCCGACGCTGGCGGTGGTCCTGGCGTACGTGGAGGCGTGCGGGGGCGATCCGGCGGAGTGGGAGGCTCGTTGGAAGCGGGCAGTGGATGAGGCCGCTGCATCGAGTTCGGAGGACGCGGAGAGCGGGGAGCCGCCGTATCGGGGTTTGGCTCGGTTCGAGCCCGGCGACAGCAGCCGGTTCTTCGGCCGTGACAAGCTCACCTCGGACGTACTGGAGCTGGCAGGTCGGCGACGGTTCGCTGCGGTGTTCGGGGCGTCCGGCAGCGGCAAGTCCTCACTGCTGCGCGCTGGCCTCATCCCCGCCCTACGGGACACCCAGGACGTCGCACTGCGCCCGGCCGCCATCCGGATCCTGACCCCGGGCCAGCTCCCAGCACGCACGCACGCCCAGGTGTTTGACACCGGTCCCGGCGCGGATGGTGCTCAGGCGGATGTGTTCGTGATCGTTGATCAGTTCGAGGAAGTCTTCACCCTCTGCCACGATCCGGCCGAACGCGCCGCTTTTATTGACGTGCTCCTGACCGCGCGACAACCGGACAGCCGGCTGCGGATACTCCTGGCGGTGCGCGCCGACTTCTACGGCCGCTGCGCCGGACACCCCGGCCTGGCCGAGGCGTTGCGCGACGCCAACCTGCTGGTGGGTCCCATGAGTCCGGTGGAACTACGCGAGGCAATCGTCAAACCGACCGCAGCCGAAGGCCTGACCGTGGAACGCGCCTTGACCTCCCGCCTGGTCGAGGAAGTCGCCAACGCCCCGGGCGGACTGCCGCTGCTCTCGCACGTGCTGCTGGAGACCTGGCGCCGCCGCCGCGGCAAGACAATGACCCTGGCCGGCTACGAGGCGGCAGGAGGTATGGAGGGCGCGGTCGCCAAGACCGCCGAGGACGCCTACGGCCGGTTCACTGCAGCCCAGGCGGCCGCGGCCCGCCGGCTGCTGCTGCGCCTGGTCGCCCTCGGTGATGGCGCCCTCGACACCCGTCGCCCCGCCGACCGGGAGGAACTTCAGGCCACCGGCGCTCAGGAGACCGAAACCGAGAACGTTCTGGAGGCTCTGGCTCAGGCACGGTTGCTCATTCTTGACGGCGACACCGTCGAGCTCGCCCATGAAGCCTTGTTGACCGCCTGGCCGAGGCTGAGTGATTGGATTGAACAGGAGCGTGAACGTCTGCGCGCACACCGCAAACTCGCCGAAGCCGCCCACGCGTGGGAAGACCTGGGCCGGGACACGGGGGCTCTGTACCGCGGCACCCGCCTCGCCACCGCCCAGGAACACTTCGGGTCCGCGCAAGCTGCGGACCTCACCAGGCTGGAACATGCATTCCTCACCGCCGGCATCACCGCACACAAACAGGAAGAGCAGGCCGCCGCCCGCACCACGCGGCGCCTGCGCGCCCTCACCGCGTCCCTGGCTGTCCTGCTGGTCCTGGCAGTCATCGCTGGGCTCGTCGCGTGGCAGCAGAGCCGGCTCAGCAACCAGCAGAAGCACAGCGCCGACTCGGCCCGGCAGGTGGCCCTCTCCCGTCAGCTCGCCGCGCAGTCCTCCGCTCTCATCGACACCAACTCCGACCTGGCCTCGCTGCTGGCCGTCCAGGCCTACCGGACCAGTGCGACCTCCCAGGCGATAGAGAGCCTTTATGCAGCCGCTGCCGTCCCTCTCAAGCACAGGCCTACCGGCCAGCGCGGCGCTGTCTCCTCGGTGGCCTTCACCCCGACGGGCGCACCCTTGCCACCGGCAGCACCAGCGACGACCAGCTGTGGGACACGCGCACCGGCCGACTGGGCAGAACCTTCAACGGGCAGAGCGAAGCTACGGCGTTGGTGGCGTTCAGCCCCGACGGGCAAACCCTGACCACCGCCGGCAACTTCGGACACGGGGTAGACCTGTGGAACGTGACCACTGGACACGCTCGCATGAATCCGCTGGCGTATCCGGAAGCCGCTGACTGGGAGAGTCAGGGGGCAGCCACAGAGGCGTTCACTGCGGACGGGCGCATCCTGGCGGTGGGAGGCGAGGACGGCACACTGCAACTGTGGGACACACGCACCGGCCGCCTCCAGAGGACACTGGCCCAAGGCGCCCACGCCGCGGACTCCGAAGCCACCGTACGCGTGACCTCGATCGCCTTCAGCCCAGACGGACGCACCCTCGCGACAGGCAGCGAGGATGGCACGCTACAACTGTGGGACACGCACACCGGCTGCACCCGGGCCACCCTCGCCGGCGACCCGGCCATCGTGGCCTCGATGGCGTTCGCCCCGGACGGACACGCCCTGGCGGTGGGAGGCGAGGACGGCACACTGCAACTGTGGGACACACGCACCGGCCGCCTCCAGAGGACACTGGCCCAAGGCGCCCACGCCACAGACTCCGAAGCCACCGTACGCGTGACCTCGATCGCCTTCAGCCCAGACGGACGCACCCTCGCATCCGGCAGCGAAGACCGCACCGTGCGGCTGTGGGACACCGGCACAGGCCGCCTCCGAAGAAGCCTGGCCGGCCACGCCCACGGCGTGCGCTCCATAGCGTTCAGCCCGGACGGGCGCACCCTGGCATCCGGTGATGACGACGGCAGCGTGCGGCTGTGGGACATGACACTCGGCGCGTCCAATTCCGTTCTCGCCGATCCCCGCATGAAGGCGGACTTGATGGCCTTCAGCCCGGACGGCAGCACCCTGGCCACCGCGAATTACGGTGGCCATCCCGTGCAGGTATGGGACGTAGCCGCACGACGCCTGCGCACGAGCGTTGCCGTACCGACCCGGGAAGCAGGCTCGATGGCCTTCAGCCCGGACGCCGGCACCCTGGCCACCGCGAGCATCTCCGGACTCGGGGCGTACCTGTGGGACACGCGCACCGGCCGCCTCCGCGTGCGTCTGTGGGACACTGCCAGCGGCCACAGCCGCGCGAGCCTGGCCGGGTACACCGGCGAGGCAGGATCCGTGGCCTTCAGCCCGGACAGCCGCGTCCTGGCCATCGGCGCCATAGACGGCACGGTGCGCCTGTGGGACGCCGCCACCGGCAGCGCACTGGCCACGCTCACCGGGCACACGAATACCGTGCTCGCACTGGTATTCAGCTCAGACAGCCACACCCTGCTCACCGCCAGCGCCGACCAGACCGTACGCCTGTGGAACATCCCCCTGCCTCCCCCCGCCACAGCCATCAGGAGGATCTGCCGGGCTCTCGGCCGTGACCTCACCGCGCCGGAACGCTCAACGTACCTACCGGACCAGGCACCACACGCCACATGCCCGACATGAAACCCGGGCCAGTCCATCCAAGTCGGTGACGGCACGAGGCCGGTTCCGTCCCCAGTGCTTGAAATCGCCGACACGGTAGCGGAGTTCGGCGCCACGCATGCCGCCCGCAACTGGGCGGCATCCTGACGCCGTCGGGCGGGCCCCGGGCGCTACGTGCGGCTCGGAGTCTTTCGCTGCTCGGGGTCAGCGGCATGGCGTGCGTGTAGGCCCTGGGACCTTGGACTGCTCCCCCTTCGGGCTATGTGGCGGCCGGTTGGGGTTCTGTGAGGCGGTCCAGCCGCCTGTAGAGCGCCCGTACGAGGCGGGCGCGGTTCTGGGCGCAGCGGGCGTTCTGGGCGTGCGTCCTGGAGTCTCAGGAGGGGGCACCCTGCCGTTGACGACACGAATAGTGCTCGGGCTTGTCTTCTGCATTTCGGAGGCTGGCCGGCTGACCGCAGCTGTGGCAAGGCGGGATCGGCTGGCCGGAGGCGTCGATCGCGGCCAGGACGGCAGCACCTGTAGCGGTGTGTCCCGTCTCGATTGATCTGGTTCGGAGCCAGGGCTGGGACCTGTGGGGACCAGGTCACTTGAGATGGTGAGCTCCCTCGAATCTCATGTGATCTGGTCTGCCGCCCGCAGATGGTGTCCGTCGTCTCAATCGTTGTGGTTCGCCAGCGGTGTTTCGAAGTGACTGCAAGACTGCATGTCGAGCCAGGTCTGGCTACCCGCCCGCGAAACGTGCTGCCAGGTCCATGGCCTCCTGGGTGAGTCTGATGTGCAGGCCGGCGTCGTCCTGGGTGGCGACCTGGGTAAAGCTGCCCTCGTGCCACCAGAACACCGAGGGGCTCAGCGCGCCCGGTGACTGCTCGAAGCCCATGGCGGCGAACCGGGCCATGGCGTGCAGCGAGGAGGCCACGCTCCTGTCGCGGACGACGTGGAAGGCGAGTTGGTGCCGGTGGGGCAGCGTGACCAGGATTCCGTCCGGCGCCGGTGCGTCCTTGGTGTAGCGGAGTACGACCTCGTCCAGGACCAGGGCGAGGCTCGCGATGAAGTACGAGCCGCCCATCAGCACGTCGAAGTGGGAGCCGTCCTTGTCCCTGACCACCTTGTGCTTGTCAACGCGGACGGCTCGTAGGTTCTGGAACGCACGGTCCCGAAGGGCTGTGATGTCACCCAGATCGGAGAGGGAGTCCGCGGTCAGCATGTCGACGGTTTCCGGGAGGTCGAGCGCCAGCACCTCCAACAGCCCCGGGACCGATGGGGGACCGTACCCGAAAGCCTTCAGGAGCGCGGGGTCGCTGGGAATGAAGCGGGGGTAGAGCTGGGCCAGGAGCTGTTCGTGCGGCAGGGCCTTGAGAGCCTGAGGTCCATCCATCGATCGGATGACCCGGTCGACATGTTCGTCTACGAGCGCCCGCCAGCATCGGGGGCCGCGGCTGTCGTGGTGGCACACGGCCGCGAGATTGGAGAGGCCGAAGCGCCAACCCGAGTCCGTGGTCACGCGGCCCGGTTCGACCGTTACCTCGATGCCGCGCTCCGCGAATGCCTCGCGGACGAAGGTACGCAACCGGGCAGCCTCCGCCTCGGACAGGAACGTGAACTCCCCGTCGCGCGGCAGGTCCACCCCATCACGACGCTCTCCGCGCCGAAATATCCCCACCAGGTCCCCAATCGCTCGAAGATGCGGATCATAGCCGCGACCGGCCCAGGCGCCTTCTTCAGGTGTGCACGCCCCGGTAGGGGGCGTGGACGCCGACGGCTCCTCGATATCCCTTCCTGGTGGCCTGCTCCCACGCCAGGAGCCAGATCACCTGAGGCGATTAGCGGAACGGACCAGATCATCCGATATTCCGGCCAGACCGACCGCGACGGGACGGGACACGTTGAGCCGAAGCTCAGGAGTTGTCACTAACGGGGGTCGAGCGAGCTGGCAATAGGGATCGGTCGAAGCATCCTGGTTGTCACAGGCGAGGCACCCGACTTGTCACAGACGCTCATTTCCGCCTGTCCCCGCGGCCCGCACCACGCTAGTGTCCTGCGCCAGTAGTTGATCGTTAGAAGTTGCGTGACTTCTACTGCTGGTGCGTCAGCTCCTCGTCGGGGCCCGAAGCTGGAACCGTTGCTGCTGTCTGATGACGAGCGGGCGGTGTTGGAGCGGTGGACGCGTCGGGCTACATCGGCCCAGGCGCTGGCCCTGCGCGCGCGGATCGTGCTGGCGTGCGCGGGCCCGGAGGTGCCGCCGATCGTCGCGGTCGCCCGGGAACTGCGGGTGACCGCGGACACCGTCCGCAAGTGGCGCCGACGCTTCCTCGCCGAGCGGCTGGACGGGCTGGCGGACGAGCCCCGGCCGGGCCGGCCGCCCACCATCAGCGTCGATCAGGTGGAAGCGGTGGTGGTCACCACGCTGGAACAGCTCCCGAAGAACGCCACCCACTGGTCGCGGACATCGATGGCGCAGCACAGTGGTCTGTCGAAGTCGACCGTGGGCCGGATCTGGCGGCAGTTCCAGCTCAAGCCGCATCTGGCGGACACCTTCAAGCTGTCGACGGACCCGTTGTTCGTGGAGAAGGTCTACGACGTCGTGGGCTTGTACTTCAACCCGCCCGAGGGTGCGGTGGTGCTGTCGGTGGACGAGAAGTCGCAGATCCAGGCACTGGACCGGTCCCAGCCGGTGCTGCCGATAATGCCGGGCATGCCCGAGCGGCGTACGCACGACTATGTGCGCAACGGCCTGACCACGTTGTTCGCCGCGTTCGATGTCGCCACGGGTGAAGTCATCACTGCCCTGCACCGCCGGCACCGGGCCGTGGAGTTCAAGAAGTTCCTGATCCGGATCGACAAGGAGGTGCCCGCGCACTTGCAGGTCCACCTGATCGTGGACAATTACGGCACCCACAAGACACCCGCGATCAAGGCTTGGCTGGCCAAACACCCGCGGTTCGAGCTGCACTTCACCCCGACCGGCTCGTCCTGGATCAACCAGGTCGAGCGGTGGTTCGGCTACCTCGCCCACCAGATGATCCGCCGCGGCGCACACAAAAACATCCAGGCCCTGGAAGCCGACATCCGGGCATGGGTCAAGGACTGGAACGAAGCCCCCAAGCCGTTCGTCTGGACCAAGACGGCCGAAGAAATCCTCGACTCCCTCGCCCGCTTCTGCCGACGGATCTCTGGCGCAGGACACTAGCGTCAAGTCCATGATCGTATGGCTCAACGGCACCCACGGCGCAGGCAAGACGACGACCAGTGCGCTCGTGCAGCAGCTGATCCCGGATTCACGGGTGTTCGACGCCGAGAAGGTCGGCGAGACACTCATGGACATCACGCCAGGGCTGCCCGCGACGGACAACTTCCAGCACTGGCCGCCGTGGCGGCCCCTCGTGGTCGAGACCGCCCGACGCGTCCTCGACTACACCGGCGGCACCCTGGTGATGCCCATGACGGTCCTGGTCGAGCAGTACTGGCGCGAGATCAGCTCGGGCCTTGCCCAGCACGCCATTCCAGTCCGGCACTTCGTCCTCCATGCCGACCAGGACGCCCTCCGCGGGCGCATCGCGGGCGACACCGTTCTTGGCCCCAACTCCCCGTTCCGTCTCCAATACCTTGAGCCCTACGCCGAGGCGGCCCGCACGTGGCTGCACGCCGAGGCCGAGGTCGTGGACACCACGCACCGCACACCCGCCCAGGCCGCCCAGCAGATCGCAGAGGCCGTCAAGAGTTGAGAGAACGACCTTCCGGCGTCAAACCTCGCAGATGACAACAAGCCTGCCTATGTGACAACTTTCGCGCCTCGGCTCAAGCGGTGTGCCGAGGCACGATAGTTGGCACCATCGGCGGCCACTGACCTGCGGCCCTGGCGCGACGAGGCTCGATAGTTGTCAGCAGGTCAGCACGCTACTTGTCACCAGCAACGCGGAAAGCATCGTAGTTGTCACCGGCTCCGGTGGCCCGTCGGCCAGCTGAGCTGCACGGCGCTGTGGGGCGCCAGTTGGCCACTTTGCGCATCACGATTGGCCGGAGGGCAGCGTTCTGTCCGCGTTTCACGTCACGCGGCGGACAGACGCCATGCCCCGGCCGAGCGCACCTGATAGTAGCCGCGGCCCGGCCACTGGAACGTGTGCTCCCCGGCGCTTCCCTCGGCCACCGTCACCCGGTAGGCGAGCCGGTCGTCCAGAGCCTCCAACTGGATCACGCTCGGTCCCTCGTACCGCAGAACACCCGGACCCGGCTCCCCCCGGTAGTGCACGACATCGGACCCGGTGCCGTTGATCTCGCCGTGGAAGCGGGGGACTTCTCGCAGTGGTGCCGGGGTCGCCGTCCACGCCTCCCGGCCGCCAGCGGCAAATACCCGGAAGGCGACTGCCTTCTTCGCCTCCGGCAGCGGAATCCTGGCGATGACAGGGGTACCGTCGCCTGACAGCCGGTAAAGCAGTGAGGAGCGCCCCTTCTTGTCCTCGAAACGCAGGTTGACCCGTGCCCGCTCATTCGTCGAGAAGACCATGAGGGCCGGCCGATACGACGGCATTGCCAGCTGATGCGTCTGCGCGCCGCTGCTTCCCTTCCCGCTGACCTGCGGCTGAGGGGCGCTCACCGGCGTCGTCTTCGGGAACTTGGCCGTACGCGGCTGTGCGCCAGGGAGCCTGCTGACCGCCTCCGGCCGCGGAGCGATCGGGCTCGGGTTCTCCGCCAGGCGCACCGCATCCGCTGCGCACACGGCGATGTCGCGGGCGATACCCCCGGGAGGCGCCCACCTGACCTGCCGGACGGCCCGCCCGTGCCGGGCGTCGAAAAAGCACAGCGGCATGCGCTCGGGCAGCGGCCCGTCGGTGAGCAGGGCGTCCAGACAGGCCAGCGCGTGCCTGCCCTCGTCCAGTGCGCGTAGGACGTCGAGTGCGTCCGCCCAGGTCTGGCCGCCGACGAAGTCCCGCTTCGCCTGCTCGTACGCGTCGAGGGCACGCGACAGCTCGGCGCGCATCGCATCTGTGGCACCGGGCTGGCCGGGGCTGAAGGAATGGGCGTTCAGGGCCTCACCGAAAGCAGTGATCTTGGCCTCGATCTCAGCAAGCGCCGACTCGTCGCGTGCGCGCCATGGCCACAATCGGCGGAGCCCCCCGCCCACTCCTCTACGCATGGCCGCCATCATGCCGTACGACCCGGCAGGCACCGGCTCACTCACAGGCGCCCCCAGCGGGCAGCTCTGCGCGCCCGTGCGATCGTGGTGAAAACAAGCCTGCCTTTGTGACCACTATCGTGCTTCGGCTCAAGCGGTCTGTGACTGAGCATCTGATTTGGCGAGTTGAGCACGGGACGGGCAGGGTGATGTTGGTTTCGGCATTTCCCCGGTGCCCGAGGCGTCCCCGCAATGTGCTGTCGCTATGGGTGACGTGCAGGTCGTCGATGTTCCGGCAGGGCTGGTGCGGTCCCGCACCAGCCAGCTGGACAATTCTTGTGCCGCCGTACGCGCTGCCCGGACGGGCCACCACCGGCTCTCACGGGGTTCCGCCGCCGCGAGAAGAGCACAGCGCATGGTCCACGAGAGCTGTGACGTCCCCGATCTGCCGCACGGCAGTTCCCTCATCGCCAGGTCGGCTATGCAAGGAGACAGTGACGGCGCTCCGCCCGTCCGAAGTCGTGGCAGGCCATACCAAGTAGCCGAATCCATCGCCACTGTGCCCCCAGTACCCGCCGCCACAGGACAATGGCGTCCAGTCCAGTCCGAGCCCGTCGCGCGTGCCCGGCGGGGCGCCGTGGTCGGCAGGCACTTCGACCGTGCGCTGCATCTCAGCCAGCTGGGCAGGGGCCAGAATCTCACCTCGCACCAGCGCCCTGAAGAACTTGTTGGTGTCTGCTGTCGTGCTGATCATGGCTCCGTCGGCGTCGCCGTCGAAGGGCAGATACGCGATCGTGGTATCAGTCATGGCGCCGCCCGGCTCGAACTGCTGGTAATCACGGGCATGGGGACCCGGCAGGAACCGCCAGTTGCCGGGTACGACAGTGTGTGTGAGCCGTAACGGACGCAGAATCCTGTCTCGAACCTCGTGCTCCCAGGAATGGCCCGTGGCCGCCTTGATCACCATCCCGATGAGGACGTAGTTGGTGTTCAGGTACTCCCAGTCGCTGCCAGGCATAAAGGACGGCGGGTGCTGCATCGCGAAAGCAACGCGCTGCTCGGAGGTGTAGGTGGTCCAGCGATTCTTGCGATACCCGGCCCCACTGAGATCTGGGACGACGTCACCGATGTAGTCGGGCAGCCCGCTGGTGTGCTGAAGCAGTTGGCGCAGGGTGACCCGGCGCCCGTCATTCCCGTGGCCTCGCACCACGCCCGGCAGCCACTGGTCAACCGTGTCGTCCAGCGACAGTCGGCCTTCACCTACCGGCTGCAGCAGAACGGTCGCGACGAACGTCTTCGTAGTACTGCCGATCCTCACATACCCGTTCTGAGGCACCGGCTCTGTAGTGCCGAGATCGCCGACCCCGCTGCGAGCGGTCCGCACTCCCCGACGCGTCTCCAGCCTGACCGATACACCCGTCACTCCGTCGTCACGCAACGCGTCGGCATCCCGCTGCAGCTGGGACAAGGGGGCAGAGGCCGTCGCTCCGGCCTCCGCTGGGACGAGTACTGCCAGAAGGGCAACAGCGAGGACGGTCGCTGTCCGACGACTGATCCGACTCTGCGTAATCGACATGACCCAACGCTAGGAACGGCACACCCGGCGAACCATCCGGCCAGCCAGAGGCCTCATGGTCGGGTTCACCCCAGCCCACTTCCTGGTGACCGCCAGACCGAGGCCTGTGCGGACTGGTCACGGCGAACGCGAAACTCACTAGCCAGACGAAGTATTCTCACCAGCCGCCAACTCGTGTGCTCACTCGCCGAATGAAGCGCCCCGACCACACGGTCTTCGGTGGTGGCCACACTTTTCCTCTATTCAGTAATCCAGGTCGAGGTAATCAATGTCGTTGAGGGTGACGTCCGAGAGTCCCGTAGCGCGGCTTCCGCTGTCCTGAAAATAGACGTCTTTAACAACGGCTGACACAAAGAGGTGGATCGGTCCTGATGGCCGTGTCCGGGGCGGGAGTTGGGCGTTCCGATGTGGGAACGTCGCCGTGGATCGTGTCGGATGAGCTGTGGGACCGTCTGGAGCCGTTGCTGCCGCAGCGCGAGCGCAGGTTCCGGTATCCGGGTCGCAAGGCATTGCCGGACCGCGAGGTGTTGTGCGGGATCCTGTACGTCCTGCACACCGGGATCCAATGGGAGTACCTGCCGCAGGAGTTGGGCTTCGGCTCGGGCATGACGTGCTGGCGCCGGTTGCGGGACTGGAACGAGGCCGGAGTCTGGCAGCGGCTGCACGAGGTCCTGCTGGCCGAGTTGAACGCGGCCTCGCGCCTGGACTGGTCTCGCTGCGTGGCCGACTCCTCCCACGTCAGGGCGTTAAAAGGGGGCAGCACACGGGGCCGTCGCCGGTCGACCGGGGCCGGCCCGGCTCGAAACACCATCTGATCACCGACGGGCACGGCACCCCGCTCGCGATCCTGCTGACAGGCGGCAACCGCAACGACGTCACCCAGCTGCTTCCCCTGCTCGACGCGATCCCATCGGTCCGCGGCCGGGTTGGCCGTCCCCGCCGCAAGCCTGACTCGCTCTTCGCCGACCGCGGCTATGACACCGGCCTGGACTGGGTCCTGGACGCCGTGGCCGCCAAACTCACCCGGCCGCCGACGTGACGCTCAGCTCTTGCCAAATGTGAGCGAGGTCGGGGTCGCGCAGATCGACCGTTGGTGAGCGACCCGGCGACGTGCAAAGCCGCTGCTTTGATGTGCGGCTCAAAACCGTCACGGACATCTACGGCCTTGGGGACTAGCGGAACAGCCAGTAACGCTAAGCACTTGATCTTGCTACGTTCGCCTACAACTCAAACGTCAGCTGCCCGCCGGTTTCGAGCGCGGTATGCCGGGTCTGGGCCCGGGTACGGGCGTGGTGGTTACGGTCGTAGTGCAGGTGGCAGCCCTGGCATGGCTTTGAGGTTGGCCGGGTGACAGTTCTCCGGCGTGTGGTCGAGGTGCGCGCTCTCGTCGTCAGGATGACCCGCGAACCGGTGCCGTACACGGGCTGTCCGTGCCGGTTGGGACACCGGCCGGGGTGACTGCCGCGTCCGCACTCGCCTTCACACTCGCACCGCCAGCCGGCGCGTTCGTTGATGGCGTTGGAGATGTCCGGCCAGTCGGCGGGACAACGCTCGCGGTCCTAGGGACGGATCGGCACGTGGGGTCACCGTTCCGCAGCGTCGAGCTGGTGGGGGACGGCGGAGGCGCGCAGGTCTTGGAGGTCGGGGATGTGGTTGTAGAGGGTGCCCGGGGAGATGCCCAGCATTTTGGCGATCGAGGTGATGGAGCGGCCGGGGTCGGGCAGCAGGTCGCGGGCGGCGCGGATGACTTCCTCGGTAGCGACGGTGGGGCGCCCGCCGACCCGGCCGCGGGCGCGGGCGGCGGCCAGGCCCTCGCGGGTGCCCTGGACGATGAGTTCGCGGATGAACTCCGCCAGAGCGGCGAAGACGTGGAAGACGAGTCGGCCGCCGGGGGTGGTGGTGTCGAGGTTCTCGTGCAGCGAGGTGAAGCCGATCCCGCGCGTCCGGAGTTCGGCGACCATGTTGATGAGGTCCTGGAGGCTGCGGCCGTAGCGGTCGAGCGACGGGACGACGAGGGTGTCGCCAGCGTCGAGGAAGGCGTGGCACGCCTTCAATTCCGGGCGGAGGGCGTTCTTGCCGGACTTCTTGTCCGAGAAGATCTTCCGGCATCCGGCGGTGGTGAGGGCGTCGATCTGCCGGTCGAGCTTCTGTCCGCCGCTGGACACCCGCGCGTACCCGATCTTGATCTCGGTGCAGACAAGCGGTTCGGCAACGAGGAGTTCGGGGTGGCCGGACGGCTCCGGAGTGTCACTCATGACCCCGGATCATGTCAGAAAACGGTGGTCGAGGGTTCTTGAATGACCCAGGTTTTTGAAGGGTTTTTTGAAGGGGCTGCGGGGTGTGCGGACCCCCGCACGGTGATCTTCAGAAAACGTTCGTTTTTTGAAGGCGAGGCTCGTCGACCCGCATCGTCTTCTTTGTTGGATGGGAGTGTCGCAGTAGGGGCGGTTGGTGCGATGCCGGGCCCTCATCAGCACCCCGGGCGAGACTCTGACGGCACGGTCGGCGGCAGCCCGGCGGGGACGCAAGGGGTCATCCCGGTTTCTGATCGATCTCGGCGAGTCGCGCCTCCACCTGGTCTCCCAATTCGATCAGCAGGTCCATCTGCGCAGGGGTCACGTGGTCGATCAGCACATTGCGCACGTCAGCCAGGTGGAGCGGGGCGGCTGCCTCAACGAGGGTGCGGCCCTGTTCGGTGATGACCACGACGGCCCCTCGCTGGTCGGTCGCGCATCGCTCGCGGCGGATGAGGTTGCGGTTCTGCATGCGGGTCAGATGCTGCGACAGACGGCTCTTCTCCCATTGCAGCGCATCTCCGAGTGCGAACGACCGCAGGCGTCCCTCGGGCGCCTCAGACAGGTGCGCCAGCACCTGGTAGTCGGCGGTGGACAGCCCGCTGTGGGTGCGCAGCTGCCGCTCGATGTATTCGGACAGGCCGGCCTGCATCTTCATGAGGCTGCGCCAAGCCCGCTGTTCACGCTCGTCCAGCCATCGCGGTTCGTCCATGAAGCCCATCCTACCGCTTTGGTTGACATGTTAACCAGTCCGTCGTACGGTTTGGTTAACACCTCAACCAAATGGACTTGCGGAGGTCGGAGCCGCCTACAGAAACGCGGCGACGACAGGCCGGGCGGCGAAGCCGCTCCGCCGCCTCGACAGCCCTCAGTAACCGACTGGAACTGGAAACACTCATGTCTGCAGACACCCGCTACGCCATCGTGGGCACCGGAAACATCGGTTCGGCGCTGGCGCGTCTCTTCGCCCGGGCCGGAGTCGAGGTCAGCATCGCCAACACCCGCGGACCGGGCTCGATCAGCGAACTCGCCGCCTCCTGGGGTTCCACGGTCCGGGCCGTGACGCTCACCGAGGCACTGGCGAGCGACGTCATCTTCATGGCCATCCCGTTCGGCGCAGTCGAGACGTTCGGCAACGCCCTGCCCGACTGGAACGGGAAGATCGTCGTCGACACCACCAACGCGCACTACGCGCCCAACGCGGGCGACATCCTCAAGGGTCGGCTCTCCTCGCAGTACGCGGCCGAGGTCCTGCCCGGCGCCCAGATCGTGAAGGGCTTCAACCACCTTCCCGCCCAGACGCTCGCCGCCGAAGTGCCCTCCGGCCAGGGCAAGCGCGTGGTCTTCGTCTCCAGCGACTCCGGGGAGGCCAGCTCCCAGATCGCCGAGTTCGCCCGCACGCTCGGCCTGTCGCCGGTGGAACTCGGCAGGATCGACGAAGGCGGACGCCTCATCGAGGTTCCCGGCGCACTGGTGCTCAGGAACTTCACCGAACAGCCCCTCACCTGATCGGCCGCGTTCCGCCTTCCACAGGCGGTGCGGCCGGCGCCGACGAGCCGTCCCGCCTCAGCGTCTGCCGTCACCGGCCGCACCGCGGCGGCCGGCGCCCGGCCCGCGGCCGGGTTGCCGCGCAGCAGCGCTCTCCATCGATGAGACCGCACTTCAGCAACGCTCACGCGTGAGCAGCAAAACCCGCCGGCACACCCATCCTCCACGGATGCCGGTCCCTCACAGCTCGGGCGGTCCGAATCACTCTCCAGAAAGGCATGACCCGTGTTTGTCTTCGCCGCCGTACTGAGCGTTCTGCTCGCCGTTGTCGGGCTGGCCGCCGGACTACCGAAAGCCCTGCTCAAGGGCAGCATTCCAGCCCAGTTGCAGTCTCCCGGAGGCTTCAGCGCCCCGCTGGTCCGGTTCATCGGGCTGGCCGAGCTGGCCGCAGCCGCAGGGCTCATCGCCGGTCTCTTCTGGCAGCCCATCGGCGTTGCCGCCGCCCTGGGATTCGCAGTCCTGCTCGTCGGAGCCGTCGGCTTCCACGCCAAGTCCGGCGACTACGCCAACCCCGAGACCCGCGGCAACGCGATGGCACCCATCATCCTCACCGTCATCGCGATCGCTGCCGCCGCCACGCTCGTCCTCGCCTCCTGACCAGCGCCTGAATCCGAGGCGCCACAGCTCACCTTCCGCCCGGCAAACCCGGCCGGGTGATCGCGAGACCGCCCTCGCTACGCGGACCGTCACCGATCATCCGCCTTCCCGACCACTGCTACACCTGAGGAACATCCCATGACCACTCTTCTGCACCTCGATTCCTCGCTGTTTTCCGGCGACGCCTCCTCCTCCCGCGCCGTGACCGCCGCCTTCCGCCGGACCTGGCAGGAGCACCACCCCGAGGGCACGGTCATCTACCGTGACCTCGCCACGAACCCCGTACCGCACCTCACCGCCGACGCCCACACCGCCGGCCAGACCGACCCGGCCACGCACACCCCCGCCCAGGCCGCCGCCCTCGCCCACCGGCTGACGCTGATCGACGAGCTGGAGAACGCCGACGCCATACTGATCGGCGCTCCGATGTACAACTACTCGATTCCCTCGACCCTCAAGGCGTGGCTCGACAACATCGTCCTCGTCGGCCGCACCGCCGGCGTGGAAAGCTCCAGGCTCAAGGGCACCTCCGTCACCGTCGTCGCCAGCCGCGGCGGCTCCTACGCCCCGGGCACGCCCCGCGAGGGCTACGAATACGTGCAGAACTACCTCACGGCCGTTCTGGCCGACGCGCTCGCCCTGGACGTGAACTTCATCGTCCCGGAGCTCACGATGGCCGTACACAATCCGGCGATGTCCCAGCTGATCCCCCTCTTCGAAGCCTCCCGCCAGCAGGCACTGGATGACGCAGCCTCCACGGCCAAGGCGATAGCCCACCGCATCGCCGCCTAGAAACAGCGCCCTCCGGACGGCGGCCGTGAAGCACGCTTCACGGCCGCCGTGGGCGAACTCCAGCGGGGACAGGCGGCTGGCTGCCCTCGAAGGAATTTCTCGCCCCGGAGGAGCTGGACGACGCGAACCGGCGAATCGACGAGGCGGCCGGCGCTGCCGGGCGGGACCCGAGCCGGACCAACCGGGTCTACAACCTGGTCGGTGACCGTTCGACTACGCAGCGGGTCGACCTGCTGACGAGCTGGTCGGTCGAGCACGGCATGAACGGCTACATCTTCAGCGGCCCGGTCGACGAGTCCGCGCTGCGCCCCATCATCGAGAAGGTCGCGCCCGCCGTGCGCGAGGCAGTCGCAAAGGAGCATCGACGATGACACAGCCGCAGGCGGGAACTGTCGCCGGCCGCCAGATGGTGCAGCAGCTGCTGATGGCGCATGCGCCGCTGCGCAGCGACGTCGCCGCCCTGCGCAAGGGGCTTGAGGTGCTCGATGCGGCGACCACACGCGCAGAGGACATCGAGGAGCTGCTCGGCGGTCTGACTGTCGCGGACCTCACCTGGCAGCTCAAGGTGGGCTGCCAGCATTTCTGCGCCCACCTGGACGCCCACCACACGATCGAGGACGCTCGGATGCTGCCGGTCATGCAGCACCGGTTCCCCGAGCTCACCGATCAGATCGGGCGGCTCCGGCGCGAGCATGAGGAGGTCAAACAGATGATCGTGAGCATCCGCGCCGACGCGCGGCAGCTGAACCCCAAGGACGAGCGCTCCGTCCACGTGGTGCTGGAACAGATCGTCGCGCTTGCCGACCACCTCCAGGCCCATCTCGACTTCGAGGAGCGCACCCTCTTCCCGTACTTCCTGCGGATGGACCACGACTGGCACGCCTGAGCTGTTCTGGCCGGGAGGGTGAGTTTGGAGCCGCGGACGGCCGTGCCGCCGCGCCATGGAGGCTTTGAAGCTGGACGCTGAGCTTGACTCTGACACGAAAATTGAGGCTTCGTGGAGGTCAGGTCGCCTCGATGGGTTCGAAGCGGATGGCCATCGGCGCGTCCCTGCGGTCGGCGGCGAACCGCTCGTTGGCCTCCCGCAGGTGCTCCCTAATCTCGTCGTGCGAGTCCGTCACGGTCATACCGGCGCCCCCTTCTCACTGCCCCGCCGGTCGGCGGTGGTCTTCTCGAAGTACAACGACCCGCCCCGGACGGCGGATGCGGCGCTCACTCCTCCTGGCCGTCGTCGTCATCGTCGAGGTCGATGGCATCCGGGTAGCGCAGGGGCCGCAGCCCCTTCACCGGCTGGGAGGCGGTGAAGTTGTACCGGCCCAGGACGTTCAGATTCTTGTGCTTGAGCGGGGAGAGCCGGGCGACGTCCTCGTCGCGGATCTCGTGGCCCTCCGCGCGGAGCTGGGCGACGGCGGCGTCGATGTAGCGCGTCGTCCACAGGACCACGGCGTTCAGCACGAGCCCCAGCGCCCCGAGCTGGTCCTCCATCCCGTCCCGGTACGCCTGGTGGATGGTGCCCTTCTTGCCGTGGCAGATGTCGCGGGCGAGCTTGTGGCGGGATTCCTGGACGGTGAGCTGTTTGTGCATCTGGCGGCGGTAGGTGTCGTCGACCGGGTCGACGACGGCGAGCAGGTGCAGGGTTTTGGCGATGCGCCCGTACTCGGCGAACGCCTGCCCCAGCGGGGCGGGATGCCCCTCTCTGCCGAACATCCTCAGCAGGTCGTAGGCGCGGACCTGGTTGGTGACCAGGGAGCCGGCGACCCGCAGCATGTCCGGCCAGTGCGTGATCACCTTCTTCACGTTCACCTTGTTCCGCGCGATCGCCTCCAGCGGCCCGTACCCGCCGGCCGTCTCGGCGCCGGGCATCTGGGCCTTCCAGAACCTCTGGTCTTGAAGGTCCTTGAAGCGCGGGGAGAAGCGGTAGCCGAGCAGCTTGAAGATGCCGAAGACCATGTCGGAGTAGGAGGCGTTGTCGGTGGCGACCATCTCCGGCTTCACTCCGCCGTCCAGGTTCAACAAGGCGTCCAGGATGAACAGGGAGTCACGCGGGGTGCCGGGCACCACCATCTGCCCGATGCCGATGACCTGGTCGTTGATGGCGTTCAACCATGTGATGCCGGTCTTCTTCGCGAAGTACTTGGGTGAGGGGGCCGCGTTGATGGTGCGGACGGGGACGACGAACCGCAGGCCGTCGACGGAGGCCAGCAGCCCCTTTCCCCAGTGCTCGACGATGGGCACCTGGGCCTGGGCGGCAATCAGGGCCGCGTTCGCCGCGGCGATGGTGTCGGCGCGCAGATAGTACTGGTCGACGTGGACCAGCCGGGAGCGGGTCAGAGCCTCGTGGTTGGGGTTGATGACCGGAGTCATCCCGATGTTGCACGCCTCGCTCACCAGCAGGGCGACGACCGAGGTGGTCAGGTCCTTCATCCGGGTTCTGCCGTCGCCCAGATGCACGAAAGCGTCCAGGAACCCGGTCCATGAGTACACCTCGAACAACAGGTCCGGCAGGTCGATCTTCGGAAGCATCTTCTCGACACGCTCGCGCAGCCACTTCAGCGACTTCGGCTCACCCAGCGCATGGAGCTTCTCCACGTTCAGCTTCGCCCGGCCGTTTGGCTGCACCTCGATACTGATCTTCGCGTCGGAGCCCGCCTCCTGAAGGCGCTCGGCCATCTGCTTCCACGTCGCGTCCAGCACGGCGACCAGTTCCCGAAGGTGCTGTTCGGCGTCCTCGGCCAGGCTCAGGCCCGCCAGGACGTCCTCACGCACCGCCTCCCACCCCTTGCCCTGAAGCAGCCGGGCTCGCGGGTCGGACCAGCGGTGCGAGGGCGAGGCGAAGATGTCGCGGCGCCTCAGCGCGCCGAACAGCTGCTCCAGCACACACACCACGTACGCATCACGGTCCACCGCCCCCTGCGGCAGCTCCGCGTTCGCGTACACGGCCTTGCGCCAGTGCGCCGGCACCAGCTTGTCGTCGACCTCGCGCGGCAGCAGCGGCTTCTCGCCCACCTTCCGCCGGGAGAGAGCCGGGAGCCGCTGCACCCCAGTGAGGATCCGTCTGCCGGCGGGCGCCGCGTCCAGCGCCTTCGACTCACCCAGCAGCGACAGGAACGGCCTGACGGTGTTGTAGCGCAGCGCCAGCGCCCCACGCAGCGCGGTCTCCGCCGTGCCGTCGTCCTCCGGCACCAGGCTCACCACCGTGGCCGCCGCGCTGGAGAGCGCGGCCCGGGGCGCGACCTCTTCCAAGGCCCGCCACAGCGCGGCCACGTCGACATCGCAGCCGCTCCCCTCGATGAGCTCCAGCTCCTCGGTGATCACCTTCGAGACCCGGGCGGTGATCCGTGCCGCCTTCTCCAACTGCGGAAGCGTGGACAGGCGCTGCTTGTCCGTGGACCGCCTCGCGGAGCTGATCAGCCGGGTGGCCATCAGGATCTCGAAAAGGTCCAGCGCGTCGTCGATCGCCTTCGCCTCCAAGTGGCGCATCACCGCGGTGAGCATCGCCGTGCGCCTGGGCTCCGGGGTCCGCTCCAGCTTCGGCGCCTTGGTGCCCAGCCCGTACCGGGCCAGCGCGGACAGCCGGTTCGGCGGAACCTGCTCCAGCCTGAGACGGCCCAGCTGGAAGGCGGCGATGTCCTCGACCCGCTGCAACGCGGCCTTCATCGCGGTGCCGGTGGTCCGCGTCGGCGGTCGGCGCATCCGCTCCAGCTCCGAATGCCGTTTGCCCTCCGGCGTCTTCAGCGTGGCAACCAGGTCGCCGGGCAGAGCCGGGTCCGCCCGCCGGGCCGCCCTGGCGACCGTGGCGTGCAGCCGCTTGTCCGCGACGCCGCGGACCTCGGCGACCTGCCGGGCCAGCACGCTCACTCCTGGCAGCAGCACCCGGTTGCGGCGCAGCCAGCCCACCGCGTGATCGAACAAAGCCTTCGGCCCCTCCGCGTGCGCCGTCCACGCCCGGCCGTGCAGGAAGGCCCGGAACTTCCGGCCCTGGTCGTGGTCCTCATACTGGTGATAGCCGTACGCGTCACGTATCTCCCACGCGTGCTCGTACGGCGTCGGCCTGCGCTCGGTATACCGCTTGATCTGGGAGACATCCCCGATCCCCAGCTGCTCGGCCAGATGCTCGACGACCGGCCACGGCACCGCGAGGGGGTCCTCCAGGAACAGCCCGATGTACCGCACCGTGCACATCTGAAGCGCGAAGCCGAGACGGTTGTGGTCGCCGCGCCGCTTCGCGATCAGCTTCAGGTCCTCGTCATCAAGGAAGAAGAACCGCTCCAGCTCGGGCTTCGTCGGCTCCTCGGCGAACTTCCCATACGCCTCAGCCTGCTCATCAGTCAGAAATTCCACCGGCATGCGGCGGACCGTAGCCATCCCCCACCAGCGATCAGGGACCTTCCGCCGAACCCCCGCACGGCACCGATCACCTGTGCTAGAAGCCCAAGATCAAGTGCTTAGCGTTACTGGCTGTTCCGCTGGTTCCCAAGGCCGATCTACGCGACGCATCGCCTCAGTTCAGAGTCCAACCGCACACATCGAGAGTCGGTATAGGCGACTTCTCCCCCAAGGACTGTGACGACCACCTCGCCCGCCGGCTCACCCGCGACGGCGAACCGCTTATCAGCGAGGAGATCCGCCAGTTCATCACCGGCCGCTCCCACGGCCTGCCGCTCTACCTCGACCTGTCGGTGATGCGGTTCCTCGATCGCCGCACCGGCCGCAACCCCGCCCCGGCCGACTTCGACCACGACTTCCCCGCCCTGATCGCCCGCACCCTCTAGGACCTCACCGCGCCCGGGCGGCACGTACTGCGCTCTGTGTCCTTGCTCGACGCCTTCGACCTGCCGCTCGCCGCACAAGCCGCCAGGCCTGACCCTCGAGGCGCCGGCACTGCGCCTGATCGAACGCCCTTTCGTCCGGCAGGACCTCTTCGGCCTGTGGCCCTACTACCTGCATGGGCTGATCCCCTCCGCCTTCCGGGACGCCGACGATCACGCCGACGACCGCTGGTCTCCGCGTGACTGGCATCAGGCCGCCCAGCGGACCCGCACCGCGCTGGGCCAGCAGTGGGCCGCCGGCAACAGCCGCGACCGCCGGCTCCTCGTGGGCTGCCTGCGCCAGGGCCTCGCCATCGCCCGGGACTACAACCTCGACCTCGACTGGCTCACCGACGCCGCTTGGACCTACGTCGGCGATTCCGTCTGGGAGCCGGTCACCCCACCCGCCCCCGGTGCCCCGGCGCCCGGCACGCCCGCCGGCGCCCTCGTGGAACTCCTCAGCACCCTCACCCGCCGCCAGTACGAGCACCGCGCTCGCACCGTCAGCCGACTCACCGCCGTCCTCGACGCCGACCTGCTGCCCGCCGACCTGCAGGAGATGGTGCTCTACTACGGGGCCAAGGCCCTGCGCGACACCGGCCGAGCCGCCCAGTCCCGCCGCGACTACCAGCAGGTTGCCGACCAGGGCGGCCGCCTCGCCCCCGCAGCCCGCCGCAGCATGGCCCACGCCGCACGCCTGGCCGGCGACTTCCCCACCGCCCTCGCCGCCGCTCAGAATCTCGGCTGGGAAGGCCGCCACCAACGCGTGATGGGCGACCTGTACTGGCTCCAAGGCCAACCCGCACGCGCCGCCGCGGCCTACCTCGCCGGACGCACCGAAGCCGAACAGCACGGCAAGGCCGGCGCGCGCGGCGATCCGCTGGGCCCGGTGCCCCATCACGGCGGCGCGGGGGCCCTGTCCGGAGCGCTTCACCAAGAGAGCGGCGCGCAACAGGGAGTTCCGCTCAGCACGGTGAACCCGGCCTGCCGCGCCCGCGCGCATGTCTCCCCCAGCAACCGGCTCTTGCCGATGCCGGGTTCCCCGGCGATGTCGACGGCCGTCGGCGCCACGGGCTGGTCCAGACCGTTGATACGCATCTCGCGTGGGTCTCGGTCAGGCCCGACAACGAGACGCTCAAGGACGGCGGGGGCGGTGCGGGTGGCGGCGGCTCAACGGCCCGTCCGGATCAGGCCCGTCAGGTAGCGCCAGAGCGACGAGCGGCGCTGGACGGCCTGGTCCGCCTCCACCGTCCCGGACACGTCTTGGGTGTCGGAGGTATCGGAGGTGTCGGACTCCGGGCCCGCGGCGCGTACCTGCCCTTCCGGCGCCAACGGGGCGACCGGCGAGGCGAGTTCGTAGCGTACGGGCAGCGATCGCAGGCCGCGCATGAACGGGGAGGAGCGCCAGGGCAGTTGGTCCACCGGGAGCGCGAGTTCCAGGTGGGAGAAGCGCTCGAACAAGCGGCTCACCCCCGCCGCCGCGACCGTGGACGCCAGCTCGCGTGCCGGGCACTGACGTCGGCCCGCGCCCCACGCGAGGTGCGCCCGGCTGCTGATCGCCGTGCTGGCCACCGCGTGGTCGGCGAAGACGGGATCGGCGTGCGCGGCGGCGGAGGACACCCAGACCGGATCGCCCTCGCGGATCGTGTAGTTGCCGAGCGGAGTGTCCTTGGCCGCGAATCTCGGTACGAAGTTCACCAGCGGCGGTTTGCGCATGACGACCCGGTTCATGGTCTCCCTGACCATCCCGGCGGACAGACTCGCCCGTGCGCTGCCCTCCCCCGCGATGACCTCGACCACGGTGTTGGAGATCAGGATGCCGACGTGGTCGGACGTCATGCCGAGCAGCATGAACAGCTCACGGGCGAGCGCGTCGAGGGAGAGGTCGGGGTAAGCGGCCAGCAGGTAGGAGGGGAAGTCGTCGCCCGGCCGCGTCCGCTTGGCCGCCGCCAGCTCCACCAGGGTCTCCAGCAGGCGTTCCAGGGCGGGTTCCGCGTCCGGCCCCGCGTCGAGGACCCGCCACATGTCCATCAGCGCGTCGTCGCCCTGCGAGCCGGGGAAACCGAGCAGATGGCTTGCCACCATCAGCGGCAGCGGTCGCGCGAACTGCGCGGACAGGTCGGCCACGCCCGTGCCGCCGCCCTGTCCCAACAGGGTGATCAGCTCGTCGGCATGGGCGGTGACGGCCGCTTTCAGCCGCTTGGTCTGCGGATGGCGCGGATCCTGGAAGGGCTTGAGCGCCGCGTCCCACGCCGTCCGCAGCGGCTGGTAGCCGGGACCGCCCTGGATCAGCACATGGTTCACCTCCAGGGAGGGTCCCAGCGGCCAGTCGGCGGGAACCCTGCCCTCCGACCGGGCCCGCCAGTTCTCCAGCCCCTTGGGCCACGCGTCGTCGTCCTGGAGGACCTGAAGCGACTCGCGGTACCCCAGCACCAACCACGCCGGTACGCCCAGCAGATCGACCGGCGCGACCGGGCCGTGCCGTTGCCTCAGCCGCTCGTAGACGAGTGCGGGGCGCGTCTCGTAGTCCCGGGTCAGCAGCGGCTGCGCGGTGATCGCCTCCAACCGCGTGTCGTCCACTTCCATGGATCCGCCGTCCCCCATGTGGGATTCCACCGTTCGCAGCCCTTCGACGCTCCCCGCCACCGGTTCGTAGCCCTTCAGTGGCTACGGACCGGTGCCAGACCCTACCCCAGGCCGCACGAACGGGCCGCCGCGGGGCGCCCGTTGGCTCAGGCAGTGGTTCAGGCCGTGACCTGCGCTGGTTTGCCCGGAGTGCGCAGGACCGGGTCGGTGCGCAGACGCAGGAAGGCGAGACCGAGGGCGACGGCCTGCAGCGCGGCGCACACCGCGATGACGTAGTCGAGGGCCCACGGTGAGGTGAGGGCGACCACGATGCCCGCGAGCGGGAAGGGCAGCAGCAGAAGCAGGATGGTCAGGGAGAGGGTGCTGCCGAAGACCGCGGCCGGGATGAGCAGGGAGCGCAGCGTGCGCAGGACGACGGTCAGGCCGCCGTCGCCCGCCATGAACAGCGCCATGAGGACGACGTACGCGGTGTACGTGGGCGCGTGGGCCAGGGCGAGACAGGCCGCTGACGCGACGGTGGAGCACACCACGCCGACTCCCCACAGGCCCAGCCGGTTGAGCGCGAAACGGCAGACGGTGACCGTCAGGAGTGTGGAGGCCGCGGCTGCCGACCAGAGGGTGCCGACGGCCGCCGGGGACAGACCGAAGCGCTCGACGACGATGATCGGGCTGGCGGACTGGAGCAGTCCGAGCGCGAGGTTGGAGACGGTCAGGCCGCCCACCAGCCAGCCGAGCGCGGGCAGCGAACGCAGCGTCCGCCAGCCCGTCTTGAGGCCCGCTCCCCGCTGTGTGGTGCCGGGCTGGGAGCCGCGCAGGGGGGTCGGCGGGGTCTGCAGGGCGAGGGCCGCCGCCAGGCACGACAGCACGCTCAGAACGGCGAGCATATGGGTCGGCCCCGCCAGCAGCAGGACGCCGCCGAGCGCGGGTCCGGTGAGCGTCGCCGTCTGGTCGATGCCGATCAGGACGGCCTGAACCTTGTGTGCCTGGGTGTCCGCGCGGCGGCTCACGATCGCGCCCACGGCTTCGTTGGCGATGAAGCTGAACTGCGTCAGGGTGCCCGTCGCGGCGGCCAGCGCCATCACGACGAGTGTCTGCGCCGTCCCCTGTTTCAGCATCGTCAGCGCGACGCTCCCGCCGGCCACGAGGACCGCGCGCGCCGAGGAGGCGAGGAAGAACACGATGGCGGCTCCACGCCGGTCGACCAGGTCACCGGCGAGGCCGAAGGCCGCCACCCGCGGTATCCATTCCAGCGCGAAGGCCAGTCCGGTCAGCGAGGCGGATTCGGTCGTGGCCAGCACCAGGAGGGGCATGGCGTACGTCGACATGGAGAAGGCGAGTGCGTCGAAGGCCCGCGGTGCGTAGACCCGGCGGAGCAGGCTGCCGGGAGGTACGGCGGCATGCCGACCGGCCGGTCGGCCCTCGTACAGTTGAATGGTCACGGAGTTTGGGGGGCTTTCACTCAGCTGTGATGGGGAACGCCCGGCGGGCTCGAAGGACCCTCAGGCGGGCAGGTGCACGACATTCATCGAGCCGGAGAGCCACCCGCCGTCCACGGCGTGACGCCCCGGCGGCGGTCCGTTCGAAACCGGCGGCACCTACGGGGTGGTGCGGACCGCCTCGCCACCGGGACCGGTGGAGAGAGGACTGCTCGTCCATGCCATGACGCGATGTCGGGTCACACGAACTCCGCTCGGAACGAGGGCAAGTCGGGAAACGGGCATGCGGGATGAATCGACACGACCGAGACCGGGGAAGGGCATCGACACAGGCCTTGTTTAGGCATCAACATCTGTGCAGCCACAAGGTAGCCGAAACTTTCGGATCACCCGAAAGCGTAATCAGCCAAAGTCACCGACCTGCGACTGAATATGACATCAGCAACAGCAGGGCCGTGCAAGAGGTGCGCCGGATCCCGCCGGACCGTCGCACGGGACGGCGCGCGGAACGGACCCGTCGGTCCGTGGGATCCGTGGCGTCAAGTGGGGGACGCCCGGGTCCGTGTTCGTGGCTCGCACGGTGAAATCGCGTATGCCGGTTTGCGGTGTCCACCTCCTGGCCACACGGTGAAGAAGGGCATGTCGCCGCGCTCCACTCGTCGGCGGCCTCGAGGAAGGCGACTGTGATGATGAAGGGCAATGCCAGAACGAAGCAGCTCAGGGGCAAGATGAGGGAGACCCTTGGCAAGGCCCTGGGCAACAAGTCCATGCAGAGGGCGGGCCGCGGCGAACAGCTGCGCGGAAAGGCCCAGGAGATGACCGAAAGGGCCGCGGGCCAGATCCGCCACCGGACCAAGCACTGAGGACGACGGCCCGGGCGTCCCGGACACGGTCGGCGCCCCGGGCAGGGCCTTCGGCGCCCCGGGCAGGGCCTTCGGCGCCCCGGGGCGCCGTCCTCGGCGTCGTCCCTCCGGGCTGATGTGACGGTGCCGGGATCGATGCCGACGAGGCCCCTTCGTCTCGGTGGCATGCGTGACCACGCCACCGAGGAGGGTCCGCGCGACACGCCGGAAGCTCCGCCCGGGCCGGGCCGGAACACCGCAACGGAGGGCGCGCAGGACCATGACTCTTCAGCATCCCGCCGACCGCGGCGGTGCCGGACGCGGCAGGTTCGAACGATTCGCGGAGTCGGTGTCGACGGTGACCAGTTCACCGGTCTTCTTCGTCTTCTGTCTCGCGCTGGTCTCCTTCACTGTCGCCGTGCACATCGCCGGAATCGCGACGGAGTGGCTCCTGCTCGCCGGAGACTCCATGACGGCGGTGACGCTGCTGCTCCTCGCGCTGCTCAAGAATTCGGAACTCCGGGCCGAGCGAGCGATCCAGCGCAAGTTGGACGCCATCGCCGCCGCTCTGCTCGAAGCGCAGGAAGGTGAACCCGGAAGGGCGTACGAGAACCTCAGGAACGTGATCCGGATGGAGGAGGAGATCTGAGGGTCCGAGGGGGCGACTCGTTCCCCGGGCGGGTCTACGCGTGCGTCAGCCGAAGCCGTAGATCGATCTCCTGGTCGCCGGAGGCGGACCCGGACACCTGGACGCCGAAGGCGGACGTGAGGGTCTGCCGCAGCCGGTCCACCGCCACGGGACCGCCTTGGAGTTCCACGGCGACGGAACCGTCCAGGGAAAGGTCGGACGGCAGCGCGGCGTCGCGCACGTCCCGCCCGACGAGGAAGGCTCCGGTCCAGGTGTCGGACCGCGCGGTGCTGTCGTGCCGTGGCATGTCGTCACCGCTCTCCTCGGCGAAGCGTGTACCCAGGACGCGCAACACGGTGTCCGCGTCCGCGACGGAGCAGGCGTCCAGGACGACCTGCACCAGCTCAGGGGAAGAGGCCGACCGATCGGCCGGGTCGGGGGATGACGAGGTGTTGTGCGCGGTGTCGGTGTGGTGCGCCGTGCTGTTCATGGTGTCCTCTCACGTCTCCTGGTCGGGCGCGGCGCCGACGGAGCGGAGCCGAACCGTGTGCGGGTCGCGTTGTCGTCAGAGTTCGCGCAGGGCGGGCAGCAGTGTCTTCTCGGCCCAGGCGATGAACGGGAGTTGCTGGTCGCCACCCACCTGCACCAGGGCGACCTCGGTGAAGCCCGCCTCCACGTAGGACCGGACCGCCTCCATGAAGGTGTCGACGTCGTCGCCGCACGGGATGGCTCCCGCGGTGTCCTCCGGGGTGACGTACCGGGTGGCGCCCTCGAAGCCCGAGGGGCCCGGCAGTTCGGCGTTGACGGGCCAGCCGCCGAGGGCCCAGCGGAACTGTTCGTGCGCGCGGGCCACCGCGGCCTCCCGGTCCGGGTCGTAGCAGACGGGCAGCTGGCCGACGCGAGGTTTGCCCCGGCCGCCACTTCGGTCGAAGGCCTCGATGAGTTCCGGCTCGGGCTCGGTGGCGATGACGAGGTCCGCGAGTCGGCCGGCCAGGGAACAGGACCGCTTGCCGGATACGGCCACCCCGATCGGAGGCGGTTCGTCCGGCAGGTCCCACAGCCGGGCGTTCGCCACCTCGAAGTGCGTGCCCCGGTGACGCACGTCGCCGCCCCCGAAGAGCTCGCGGATGATCTCCACGGCTTCTTCGAGCATCTCCAGACGGATCTGCGGGGAGGGCCAACCGCCGCCCACCACATGCTCGTTGAGATTCTCGCCTGAGCCGAGCCCGAGCCGGAACCGGCCCTCCGAGAGCAGTTGCAGCGTCGCCGCCTTCTGCGCGACGACGGCGGGGTGATAGCGGGTCGTCGGGCAGGTCACGTACGTCATGAGCGGTATCCGCGCCGTCGCCTGGGCGGCGGCGCCGAGCACGCTCCACGCGTAGGGGGCGTGCCCCTGCGACTCCAGCCAGGGGAAGTAGTGATCGGACGTGACGGAGAAGTCGAAACCGGCCCGCTCCGCCTCGACCACGTGTTCTACGAGGTCGCGGGGGCCGGCCTGCTCGGTCATCATCGTGTAGCCGATTTGCACCATATCCTCCGCATTACCCGTAGCCATGATCCGAAACATCCGACCGCTGCCGCAGGTGGGGAGTCGGTGCCGGCCGGAGGGGGCGCCGCCTCACCGGCGCCGAGTTCCCCCACGCCACGGAGGTCACGGCCCTCTGGGGAGCAGGCCGGGTCAGGCCGAGTCGCGGACGAGCACCCGTCCCGGGGACCGGGTGATGCCGCCCGTGTCGAGCCCGAGGGCGGCGCGTGCGGCCAGTCGCCCGTGGGCTTCGGCGTCGATGTGGACGGTGGTGAGTGCGGGGGTGATCAGGGCGCCGTACTCGGTGTCGTCGAAGCCGACCACGGCGATGTCGTCGGGCACGGTGAGACCGAGGTCGTGCAGGGCGGTCAGGGTCCGCAGGGCGACGTCGTCGTCGAAGGCCGCGACGGCCGTCACCGACTCGTGCGCCGCGCGGAACGCCTCAACGGCCACGGTACCGGCCGCTCTTGGCCTCGGCACCACGAAGGGGGTGATCGCCGGCAGTCCCAGCACGTCCGCGGTCTCATGGACGAAGCGCAGACGCACCTCGGTCAGCGGCGAGTCACTGTCCGGCAGCGCCATGGCGATGTCCGTGTGGCCGCGCTCGGCGAGGTAGCGGATCTGCAGGGCCGCATGCCCGGCGAAGCCGTTCTTCCAGTCCTCGGCGTCGGGCTCGTGGCCGCTCAGATAGGCCTCGGCGAACCGGAGCACGGCGCGCGGGGTGATCGTGTCGAGGACCTGCTGCGTCGAGTGCGGCGCGCCATGACCGTGCCGGACGAGCAGCACATGGTCGTGCGCGGCGAGTTCGTCGTCGAGGCCCCGGATGTAACTGCGCGAGTAGTTGCCCTCCAGCCCCCAGTCGATGTCGAGGACGACGATGCGGGAGGAACCCTCGCGCAGCGCCCGCGCGATGCCGTGCGGCACGTAGCCGAGATCGCGGGCGGCCTGCCGTACGCGCTCCTGGGTGGCCGGCGAGATCGTCTGGTTCGGATCGTCGTTGAGCACGAAACTCACGGTCGCCCGCGAGACGCCGCTCGCCGCGGCGACGTCGTTCAACGTCACCCGCCCCGAACCAGCCATCACCGCACTCCCGGTCGTCGTACCGCGCCGCCATCGACGCCGGCGTCGACTCCTGCCCTGCAGCGCAGCCTAATCCAGCCGGACCACGTTCGTTCCGAAAGATCATTGCACGACTCTCGCCAACGCCGGATTCGCTCTGTTACGGTCCCGCTAGATCGATTTAGCGGACACGTCTGCCCACAAAACTAGAACGATCTAGCGCAGAGCTGCGGCACTACCGGTTCGATGGGGCGAGTCGCCCGGGCAGACGGTGATGAGAGGAGCCGTATGGCATCCCCCAGTCTTCAGGACGGCATCGACCGGGCCGGTTCGCCCGTCAAGCTGCTGTGGAAGCCGAACGGGGCGCCCTGGACCCCCGAGGTCGTCGCGCGCGAGTACGCCGGCTGGCGCGAGGAACAGGCCGCGTGGCACGAGGGCGTCGCGCTTCTCAACCTCTCGCACCACATGTACGACATGTTCATCGAGGGACCCGACGCCACCCGTCTGCTCGCGGACCTGGGTGCGAACAACTTCGAGAACTTCGCCGTGGGTCAGGCCAAGCAGTACATACCCGTGACCCGGGACGGGAACATCGTCACGGACGGCATCCTGTCCCGCGACGCGGAGAACACGTACACCCTCAGCGGCATCCCCACCGCCCAGCACTGGGTGCGGTACCACGGGGAGCAGGGCGGCTACGACGTCACCTACGTCACCGACCCGTCGTCGGCGTTCCGCAAGAGCGGTGACCCGAAGCTGTTCCGCTACCAGATCCAGGGACCGCTGGCGAGCGAGCTCGTGGAGCGCGCGTTCGGGGGCCCGCTGCCGCCGACCAAGTTCTTCCACTCCTCCCCCGTCACCCTGGACGGAAGGGACTTCCGCGCCCTGCGCCACGGCATGGCGGGGCAGGCCGGTTACGAGTTCATCGGCGCGTGGGAGCACGCCGAGGCGGTGCGGGAGGCACTGCTACGGGCGGGTGAGCCCTTCGGGCTGGTCCAGGTGGGCGCGCTCGCGTACGCCACACCCAGCGTGGAGAGCGGCTGGGTGCCGTCGCCGGTACCCGGGATCTACAGCGACCCGGAGCTGCTCGCGTACCGCAGGCACATCGCCCTGTACGGCATCGAGGGCCAACGACCCCTGGGCGGCAGCTTCTTCTCGGAGAACATCGAGGACTACTACTGCTCCCCGTACGAACTCGGCTACGGCAAGATGATCTCGTTCAACCACGACTTCATCGGCCGCGACGCCCTGCGCAAGGCCAAGGACGAGGTCCTGCGCAAGAAGGTCACGCTGGTCTTCGACGCCGACGACGTGCGCAAGGCCCTCGGAGACGACCCCGGATTCGTGCTCAGCTACTCCCGGCACCGGGTGGAGTCGCGCTCCGGGCTCGTCGGCATCACCTGCCAGAGCGCGAGCATCGATCCGGTGGGCACCGTCCTGTCGCTGACCCTGATCGACCAGCGGTACGCCGAGCCGGGCACCGAGGTGTCGGTGGTGTGGGGCGAGCACCCCGGACCGGGGACGGCCCCAAACGCGGACCTCGGATTCCCCCGCATCCGCGCTACGGTCCAGCCCGCGCCCTTCAACCAGCACGCACGGACGCTGTACCGGCGCGACGCCTGACGTCAGCGGCGTCGACACCGGGCCGAGTTGCGGGACCGGGTGGCCCCGTCGGCGGTCGCCTCCGCGATCCGGAGGGCGCTTCGGCTTCGGAACACGCGGGCGCTTCGGCGCACGACGGCGGCATGAGCAGCACCATGGCGGTGCGGGCGCGGGCGCGCTCGGCGAGATGGCCGATCTGCGGGGCCATGTGCACGGTGAACCCGTCGGTCACGCTGCCGCCGCTGCCGTCGAGTTCACGGCCCGTCAAGTACGACGATCCGGGACGAGCCCACGCGCAGCGCCCACGCGATGCCGCTCGTCGCATGCTCCCGCCCTATTGCTAGATCGATTTAGCAGACACCTGTTACGCTTCGTCACTAGATCGATCTAGTGTACGTATGGGCGTGATCCACCGCCTGAAACGGGGGGTGACTCCCCCTGCGGCACTGTCGCGCACCCCCACCCGCGCCCTCCCGGAGAACGCAACGCATGCGGCACGGAGAACGATGTGAACAAGGAGCACCATGGATTCCGTCTCCACGGCGTCGGCGTCGGCCGTCGCCCCTTTGCTGGATGACTTCTCCCTCGAGATGACGGGCAAGGACGTCCCGAAGCTCGAGGAGGCCCGCGGCACCATCCCCCGGGGCACGCGGATCAATGTGACCTTCCTCGGCAATGAGGACCTCGCCATGCGACTGGCCGCCGCGCGGGCGGTCAAACGGCTGGGCTTCGTCCCCGTACCGCACATATCGGCCCGCCGGCTGCCCTCGCGGGCGGCGCTGGAGGAGTTCCTCGCCGCGCTGGAGGCGAACGGCCTCGCCGACAACGTCTTCGTCGTGGGCGGCGACCCCGTCGAGCCGCACGGCCCCTATGACGACGCGCTGGCCCTGATCCGGTCCGGACTGTTGCAGAAGCACGGCGTGCGGCACGTCGGTGTGAGCGGCTACCCCGAGGGGCACCCCGCGATCGCGGATCCGGTGCTCTGGTCGGCGATGGAGCACAAGAGCGCCGCCCTTGAGGAGCACGGGCTGCCCGGTGCCGTCATCACCCAGTTCGGTTTCGACGTCGACGCCGTCCTGGCCTGGGTCGAGGCGGTACGGGCCCGGGGCATCGGCCTGCCCGTCCGGATCGGTGTGCCCGGACCCGCCGGGATCAGACGGCTGATGACCTACGCGGCTCGCTTCGGCGTCGGCACGAGTACGTCCATCGCCAAGAAGTACGGCTTCTCGCTCACCAACCTCATGGGCACAGCCGGGCCCGACCGTTTCATCAGGGCCCTGGCCAACGGCTACGACGCACGCCGGCACGGCGAACTCAAGCTGCACTTCTACACATTCGGCGGCCTGAAGACCACCTCCGAGTGGGTCGCCGACTTCCGCGACAAGGAGAACTGACGTGACGCTCACCCAGGACGCGCCCGCGCGCACGCCGGCGCGCAAGCCCGCCCCGCACCACGCCTCGCTGATCGTCAAGGGCAAGGACCGCACCGGCATCGTCGCCGCCGTCGGCGCGGTGCTCAGCAGTCACGACGCGAACATCGTCTCCCTCGACCAGTACTCCGACAATCCGCAGGGCGGCGCGTTCTTCCAGCGCACGGTCTTCAGCATGGACAACCTCAAGGCGGCGCTGCCCGCGATCGAGAGCGAGCTGAAGGCGCGGCTCGCCGAGGAGCTCGAACTTCGGTTCACGCTGCGGGACATGTCCGTGCCGAAGCGGGTCGCCATCTACGCCTCGAAGTCCGACCACTGTCTGCTCGACCTCCTCTGGCGGCAGCGGCAGGGTCAACTCCCCATCACCGTCTCCATGGTGATCTCCAACCACCCCGACACCGCCCAGGAGGTCCGCGGCTTCGGGATCCCCTTCTTCCACGTGCCGTCGACGGGTCCTGACAAGTCCGCCGCCGAGGCCGAACACCTGCGGTTGCTGCGGGGCAACGTCGACTTCATCATCCTCGCCCGCTACATGCAGATCCTGTCGGGGGACTTCATCGCCCAGGTGGGCGTGCCGATCATCAACATCCACCACTCGTTCCTGCCCGCCTTCATCGGCGCCGGTCCCTACGCCAAGGCGAAGGAGCGGGGCGTGAAACTCGTCGGCGCGACCGCCCACTACGTGACCGAGGACCTGGACGAGGGCCCGATCATCGAGCAGGACGTCGTCCGGGTGACGCACGCCGAGAACGCCGCCGACCTCCAGCGCCGCGGCGCGGACGTCGAACGAGCCGTCCTGTCCCGGGCGGTGGAGTGGCACAGCCAGGACCGCGTGATCCGCGACGGCAACCACACGATCGTCTTCGCCTGACCGACGCACCGTTTCCAACCGGTTCCCACCGGTTCCCATCGGGTCCCACCGGGTCCCACCGGGTCCCACCGCAGATGGGTTCCCACACCAGAAGGTGATGTCACTGCCATGACGACGAAAATCGACGGCAAGAAGATCGCCCGGGACATCCGGTCACGGGTCACCGAGGAGGTCGCCGCCGTCATCGACGAACTGGCCGCCGACCCCGCGGTGTCGGGCATCCTGCTGCAACTGCCGCTGCCCGAGGGGCTCGACTCCGCCGCGCTGATCGACCGTATCCCCGTCGGCAAGGACGTGGACGGACTGACCACGGCGAGCGCCGGTCTGCTGGCCCGCGGGGAGTTCGGCCCATGGCCCAGCTGCTCCTGCAACGGGACGCGACCGTCACGATCGCCCACCGGTACACGACGGACCTCGCGGCCGTCACCCGGCCGGCCGACATCGTCGTGGTCGCCACCGGGGTGCCCGGGCTCGTCGGCCCCGAGCACATCAAGCCGGGGGCGACGGTCATCGACGTCGGCATCCACAGGACCGACTCCGGGCTCACCGGCGACGTCCGCGCGAGCGAGGTGGACGGCGGCGCCGGCCGACTCACTCCCGTACCGGGCGGCGTAGGACCGATGACGATCGCCCTTCTGATGGTGAACACGCTGCGAGCCGCCGCCTGGGCGAAGCACTCCGCATGGGCGGTGCGGCCTCCACGCGACGTCGATGCCGAACTGTGCCGATGCGTCGAGGAGTTGACCGCCCGCAGGATCGACGAGGGGCGGATCGTCCTCGACCCCGGCCCGGGCACCGGCACCGGCCGCGGGGACCGCACTCGACGACGTCCTCCTGGAACCTGATCAAGATTGGCCGCCGCGACATCGAGAAGACCGGGCCGTCGGCCCGTACCCATGGTCATGGGGTCGCCCCGCCCCTGACATGGCCGACATTCGAAGAACAGGCAGCCTCATGAACGCATCCGCTTCCATCGGCGTCACCGGCCTCGGAGTGATGGGCCGCAACCTGGCCCGTAACTTCGCCCGGAACGGTTACACCGTCGCCGTCCACAACCGCTCCGCCGGCCGCACCCGCGCGCTGGTGGACGAGTTCGGCCACGAGGGCTCCTTCGTCCCGGCCGAGACGGCCGAGGAATTCGTGGCCGCGCTCGCCCGCCCCCGCCGCCTCATGATCATGGTGCAGGCGGGCGCGGCCACCGACGCCGTCATCGACGAGTTCGCCCCGCTCCTCGAGAACGGCGACATGATCATCGACGGCGGCAACGCCCACTTCGCCGACACCCGCCGCCGCGAGGCCGCACTGCGCGAACGCGGCCTGCACTTCGTCGGCGCGGGCATCTCCGGCGGCGAGGAGGGCGCCCTCAACGGGCCGAGCATCATGCCCGGCGGCTCGGCGGAGTCGTACGCCGTCCTCGGACCGATGTTCGAGAGCATCAGCGCCAAGGTCGACGGCGAACCCTGCGCCACCCACATCGGCACCGACGGCGCCGGACACTTCGTCAAGATGGTCCACAACGGCATCGAATACGCCGACATGCAGCTCATCGCCGAGGCCTACGACCTGCTGCGCCAGGTCGCCGGGTACAGCCCCGCCGAGATCGCCGACGTCTTCCGCACCTGGAACGAGGGCCGCCTCGGCTCCTATCTGGTCGAGATCACCGCCGAGGTCCTCGCCCACACCGACCCGCAGACCGGCGGCGCGTTCGTCGACATCGTCGACGACGCCGCCGGGCAGAAGGGCACCGGCCGCTGGACCGTGCAGACCGCCCTCGACCTGGCCTCCCCGGTCACCGCCATCGCCCAGGCCACCTTCGCCCGCGCCGCCTCGGGCCAGAGCGACCTGCGCGCCGCCTACCGAGGGCTGCCCGGCGGCACGACTCCCCCGCTCAGCCGCACCGAGGCCGCACGCTTCACCGCCCAGGTCGAACACGCCCTGTACGCCTCGAAGGTCATCGCCTACGACCAGGGCTGGAAGATGATCCTGGACGCCGCCGCCGAGTACGGCTGGAAGATCGACCTCGGCTCGGTCGCGCGCATCTGGCGCGGCGGCTGCATCATCCGCGCCTCCTTCCTCGACCGTATCCGCGCCGCCTACGCCACCGACCCCGACCTCGTCAGCCTGCTCGCCGAGGACGGTTTCGCCCAGGAGATCAGCGACGCCCAGGTGCCCTGGCGGGAGATCGTCGCCTCCGCCGCCCGGCGTGGCATCCCCGTCCCCGCGTTCTCCGCCGCGCTCGCACACTACGACACCCTGCGCGCCGAACGCCTGCCCGCCGCCCTCCTCCAGGGGCAGCGCGACTACTTCGGCGCCCACACCTACCGGCGCACCGACCGAGAGGGCTCCTTCCACACCCACTGGTCGCAGCCCGACCGCCCCGAAACCACCGCCTGACAGGGACTCGGGCCGCGCGGGACACGGCGCGCGGCTCACTTCCGTGGGGTGGGCGGCCCACCCATCGGGTTCCTGCCGCGCGCCTGGGTGTGTTCGGGGGTGTGGCAGGGCCCCCCACGCCGCTGCCGCCCTGGTCACGGGACTGCCACACTGGATCGCATGGCACGTGAGCAGCACAGCGGCAACGCAGGGGGCAAGGGTGGTACGGGACTGGGGCGCTTCCTGCGCGCCCGCCGCGCCCGGGTGACGCCCGCCGACGTCGGTCTCCCGGCGGGCCCCGGGCTGCGCCGCACGCCCGGACTGCGCCGCGAGGAGTTGGCCACGCTGGCGGGGGTCAGCATCGACTACTACACGCGTCTGGAGCGGAGCAAGGAAACCAATCCGAGCCCGTCCGTCGTCGACGCCCTCGCCGCCGCGCTCCGGCTGGACGGGACCGAGCGCGAGCATCTGCGCGACCTCGCCGCACGCGCCGCGCGCGCCGTCCCGGAGTTGCCGACGGCGCCCGGCGGGTCCGGGGATCGCGGCGGCTCGGTGGATCCCGGTGTCGAGCTGCTGTTGGAGAGCATGCGGCCCAACCCCGCGCACGTGGTCGGCCGCACCATGGACATGATCGCCGCCAATCCGGGCGGCCTGCGCCTGATGGCCGGGCTGGAGGACTGGCCCGAGAAGCAGCGCAACATCGTGCGCTACGTCTTCCTGCACCCCGCCGCCCGTGCGCTCTTCGACGACTGGGAGAACCAGATCCGCGGCTGCGTCGCCCGGCTGCGCACCCTCGCCGGCACCGACCCCGACGCCCCGGACCTCGTCGACCTCGTCGACGAACTCCTGCTCAAGAGCCCGGACTTCGCGCGTCTGTGGGAGGCGTACGACGTGAAGGGTCATTCCTCGGGCCGTAAGACCTTCCACCACCCCCGGGTCGGCGACGTCACCTTCGGCTACCAGTCCATGACGCTGGAGGGCACCGACGGCCACCGCCTGGTCGCGTACCACGCCCCGCCCGGCACCCCGGAGTACGACGCGATGCTCCTGCTCGACACGGCTGGGGAGGCCGGAGAGCAGCCCGCTCGCCGGGCGGGGGCCGGTCGGCCCGCGGCCGGCTAGCGGCTCCCTTCTTCACGTGCCCCTGTCTTCACGTGCCCCTCGGGTGACCTCGGCGCGGGCGGCAGCACCCCGTACGAGGGCTCGGGGGCGCGCCTCGTACGGGGGTGGTCTCGGGCGGACGGTGCCGCGGCGGGTCAGGTCAGGGTCGCGGTGTCGATCACGAAGCGGTAGCGCACGTCCGAGGCCAGGACACGCTCGTACGCCTCGTTGATCTTCTCGGCGGGGATGACCTCGACCTCGGCGCCGATGCGGTGCTCGGCGCAGAAGTCGAGCATCTCCTGCGTCTCGCGGATGCCGCCGATCAGCGAGCCCGCGTACACGCGGCCCTGCATGATCAGCGAGAACACGTTCAGCGACAGGGGCTCCGCGGGAGCGCCGACGTTGACCATCGTGCCGCCCACGGCGAGCAGGCCGAGGAAGGTGTCGAGGTCGAGCTTGGCGCTGACCGTGTTGAGGATGACGTCGAAGGTGCCGGCGAGCTGCTCGAAGGTGGCCGGGTCGCTGGTGGCGTCGTAGTGGTCGGCGCCCAGCCGCAGGCCGTCGTCCATCTTCTTGAGCGACTGCGACAGGACGGTGACCTCGGCGCCCATCGCGTGTGCGATCTTGACGGCCATGTGACCGAGTCCGCCGAGGCCGATGACGGCGACCTTCTTGCCGGGGCCCGCGCCCCAGCGGCGCAGCGGGGAGTACGTCGTGATGCCCGCGCACAGCAGCGGGGCGGCCTCGTCGAGGCCGAGCCCCTCGGGGACGGTGACGACGAAGTCGTCGTCGACCACGACGTGGGTGGAGTAGCCGCCCTGGGTCAGGGTGCCGTCGGCGTCGATCGAGCCGTAGGTGAGGGTGTTGCCCTTGAGGCAGTACTGCTCCTCGCCCCGCAGGCAGGGCACGCACTCACGGCAGGAGTTGACCATGCAGCCGACGCCGACCCGGTCGCCCACGGCGTGCCGGGTGACCTCGGAACCGACCTGGGTGACGATGCCGGCGATCTCGTGGCCGGGGACCAGGGGGTAGGTCGCCGGGCCCCACTCGCTGCGAACGTTGTGGATGTCGGAGTGGCAGATGCCGCAGTACTTGATGTCGATGAGGACGTCGTGCGGGCCGACGTCACGGCGCTCGACGGTGGTCGGCGCGAGCGGTTCGGTCGCCGAAGTGGCGGCGTATGCGGGGACGGTAAGCACCGGTTCTCCAGTGGGGGGGGAGGTGATGGGGTCGTCGGCAGCCGGACGGCTGCCGAAGTCTGGCCAGGCGTCCGCTGCGCCGCGTGGCACCGGTCGCATCGTCGTGGAGCCCGCCACGGGGCTCGTGATGCGGGCGTCATGGCCTGGTCTCCTTCATGGGTGTGGTCACTTCTGCGGGACGCTTCAGCGTGAGAGCGGCCGCGGCCATCACGAGCAGCAGGACGGTCGAGATCGTGAGGCCGACGCGCATGCCGTGCAGGAAGTCGGTGGTGATCAGGGCGCCGTAGACCGCCACGGCCAGGGCGCCGCCCAGCTGCCGGAAGGTGTTGAGCACGCCGCTCGCGGTGCCCGCCCGCTCGGCCGGGACGTCGTCCAGCAGCACCGCCGTGAGCGCGGGCACGGCCAGTGCGCCGCCCGCTCCGACCGGGACCAGCAGGACGGCCATCAGCCAGACAGGCGTCGACTGCGGGACGACGCACAGCGCCATCAGGCCCACCGCCATGAGGAACAGTCCGACAGCGATGGGTACGCGCGCCCCGAACCTCTCCGCGGCCCGGGCTGCCACCAGGTTCATGAAGGCCGTCACGACGGTCATCGGCAGGAAGGCGAGGCCCGTGGCCGACGAGGACAGGCCGCGCAAGTCCTGGAAGTACAGGCTGAGCAGGAACACCAGTCCGTAGAAGCCGACGGTGAAGGCGAAGCCGCCCAGCAGCGGGACCACGACACCGCGGGACCGGAACAGGTCCAGGGGCACCATGGGGTGCCTGCCGCGTGCCTGGGTCGTCAGGAACACGATCAGTGCGAGGACCGCGAGGCCCAGCGCGATCAGCACCCTGGGCGCGCCGAAGCCGTCGGCACCGGCCTCGATCACGCCGTACGTCAGTCCGCCCATGGCCACGACGGCGGCGATCTGCCCGGTCGCATCCAGCGGCGCCTCCCGGCGAGGTGAGCGCGCGATCCTCGTGAACAGCAGCAGCGCGACCAGGCCCACCGGAAGGTTGACGAAGAAGATCGCCCGCCAGCTGAGCAGGGTCAGGAAGCCGCCGAGCACCGGTCCGGCCGCCGAGGCGACCGCGCCGCCCATCGCCCAGACGGAGATGGCCCGGGCGCGCTCGACCCGGTCCGGGTAGGCCTCGCGGATGAGGGCCATGGACGCGGGGAGCATGACAGCCGCGCCGAGCCCCTGCACCAGCCGTGCCCCGACCAGAACGCCGAGCGTGGGCGCGCATCCGCAGGCCGCGGAGGCGGCGATGAACAGCGCGAACCCGGCCGCGTACGCCTGACGCGCGCCGATCCGGTCGGAGAGGGCCCCCGAGGACAGCAGCAGCGCGGCGAACATCAGCGTGTAGCCGTCCATGACCCACTGCAGGCCCGTGACGCCACCGCCGAGGTCGTCCTGGATCGAGGGCAGGGCGACGTTGACGACCAGTGCGTCGAGGGTGATCACGAAGAAGCCGAGGACGGCCGCCGCCAGCGCCGGCGTGGGACTTGGGAGGGCTTGCCCCGGGGGAACGCCGACAGATCGCCGGGTCGGAGTGACGAGGACGGGCATGGATGCTCCCGGGAAATGGGATCTTCAACGAGCATCCAGCCTGCTCGCCCAGCCCGCATCCCGGCAGACCGTGATGTTCAGGGGAGCGGTGTTCAGGGGTGTGACAGGGCCCCCCACGGGGCTGTCGCGCAGGTCACGGGGGCGCCGGAGTGGGGCGCACCACCAGCGGTCGGCGTCGTGTTCAGGGCTGGACGAGCACCTTCAGTGCCTCCCGGGCGGCCATCGCGCGGTAGCCGTCGGGGACCTCCTCGACGCTCACCGTGCGGTCGAAGACGCGCCCGGGTTCGATCTTCCCCTCGAGGACGTCGGGGAGGAGTTCCTCGATGTAGGCGCGGGCCGGAGCCACACCGCCGGTGACGGTGATGTTGTTCATGAACACCTCGAAGCCCAGTGGCGCCTGGTCGTACTGGGGAGCGCCCACCCGGCTGATCGTGCCGCCCGCGCGCACCACGCCCAGCGCCATCTCAAAGGCGGGCAGCGTACCGACGCACTCCAGCACCGTGTGCGTACCGTCGCCGCCGGTCAGCTCGCGCACACGCGCGACGCCCTCCTCACCGCGTTCGGCGACGATGTCGGTGGCACCGAAGTCGCGGCCGAGATCGGTGCGGACCTTGTGCCGCCCCATCAGGATGATCCGCTCGGCGCCGAGCCGTTTGGCGGACAGCACCGCCGACAGCCCGACCGCTCCGTCACCGACCACGGTCACGGTCGTCCGCGGGGTGACGCCCGCCGTCACCGCGCAGTGGTGGCCGGTGCAGAACACGTCCGACAGGGTCAGCAGCGACGGCAGCAGGGCGGAGTCCTCGCCTACGGGCAGCTTCACCAGCGTGCCCTGGGCCTGCGGTACCCGCACCGCCTCTCCCTGGCCGCCGTCCACCCCGTCCGTGGCCCAGAAACCCCCGTGCCGGCACGAGGTGTGCAGGTCCTCGCGACAGAAGTCGCAGGTGTTGTCCGAATAGACGAAGGGGGCCACCACCAGGTCTCCGGTCTTCAGTCCGGACACCTCCGCGCCGACGTCCTCGACGACGCCCAGGAACTCGTGGCCGATGCGGTCGCCTTGCTCGGTGGGCGGACGCGACCCGTACGGCCAGAGGTCGCTGCCGCAGATGCACGACCGCACCACGCGTACGACCGCGTCCGTGGGCCGCTGGATCTTCGGGTCGGGAACATCCTCCACCCGCACGTCACCGGCACCGTAAATCAGAGTTGCTCGCATGAGTCTTTCCGATCGAGTCGTCCTGTACGTGGTCGCAGTCCAAGGGACATTCCGGCCGTTCAAAAAGTATGGGTCTCGATATCGGGGCGCGCATTCTCGCGCCTGCCTGCGATGACGACTCCGGGGCGCAGCGGTGGATCTGGTGTCCCGACGTCCTCAGACCTTCCAGGAGCGCAGCTGGTCGGCGACGGCGGGGACGCCGACGCGGGTGTCGCGGATCTTGCGGACGAGGTCCGACAGGGCTCCGTAGGGCGGGTCGATGCCCTCGCCCGACTGATCCATGTACTGGGCGGCGACGAACGCGGCGAACAGGCTGTTGCGGTGCGGCAGGGGCTCCAGGCGCACGATGGTGTGCATCAGCGCGGCGGCGCGCCAGGCCGCGTCCGGGTCGGCCGCGGCGAGCGTGGGCAGCTTGGTCCTGTGCCGGGCGACGGCCGCGACGAGCGCGGAGTAGTCCGAGACGGACATGTCCTCGCGGGCGAGGGCGGCCTCCTGGACGTCGAGCAGCCAGGCGACATCGATGGTCAGGTGCATCAGGCGGCCGCGGATCCGTCCCGGCGCTCGGCGGGCGGCACCTCGTCGGGGAACGCGTCGTCGAACTCGCCGCGCAGCCGGTCGGCCCAGGCGGTGGCGCCCGCGACGAACTGCCTGCGCTGCATCTCCCGGACACCGAGGTCGTGCAGATACTGCTTGAGGCTCTTGCCGTCGGCCGCGGCGGCCGCGCGCACTCCCTCGAGCTCCTCTTCCGTGAAGGTCACGTTCAGTGATGGCATACCCGGATGGTACCTGGTTGGTACCTGGGACGCGAGATCTCAGGACCGGCCGCCCGCGCCGAGCCGCGAGCGGTGCCGGTGTCTCACGGGCCGAACGAGCGGCCATGGGGCGAATCGTCAGGTCCCCGACGTCGCCGATCTAAGCTCGGCGCATGGCCAAGTACTTCGACGTGCACCCCGAGAACCCCCAGCAGCGCACTCTCAGCCAGGTGGCGGACATCATCCGCGGCGGAGGGCTAGTCGCCTATCCGACCGACTCCTGCTTCGCCCTCGGGGCTCAGCTGGGCAACCGGGACGGACTCGACCGGATCCGTTCGATCCGCCGGCTGGACGACCGGCACCACTTCACCCTGATGTGCCAGGACTTCGCGCAGCTGGCCCACTTCGTACGCCTGGACAACGCGGTGTTCCGTGCGATCAAGGCCTCGACTCCGGGTAGTTACACCTTCATCCTCCCGGCGACGAAGGAGGCACCGCGCAGGCTGCTGCACCCGAAGAAGAAGACGGTCGGGGTCCGGATTCCCGACCATGTCGTCGCCCGGGCGCTCCTCGCCGAGCTCGGCGAGCCCCTGCTGTCGAGCACCCTGCTCCTCCCCGACCAGGAGAAGCCGCTGACCCAGGGCTGGGAGATCAAGGAGGAACTCGACCACGTGGTGGACGCGGTCCTCGACTCCGGCGACTGCGGCGTCGAGCCGACGACCGTGATCGACTTCTCGCAGGGCGAGCCCGAGATCGTACGACGAGGAGCGGGCGATCCCTCCCGGTTCGAGTGATGCGAGGGAGCGGGGCGAAGCGGGCGGTCAGAAGGCGGGGCCGCTGACCTTCCAGATCCGGGTGGCGACCTGGAGGTTGAAGCGGCTGTCCACCTCGTCGAGCCGACGGCCGCTGACCTCCTTGATGCGCTGCAAACGGTAGCGGAGCGTGCTGCGGTGCACGGCGAGGGCCTGCGCCGTCTCGTCGTAGTTGCCGCCGTGGTCGAAGTACCGGGTGAGGGTGTGCACCAGGTCGGTGCCGTGGGCGTCGTCGTAGTCCAGGAGCGCGCCGAGCCATTCGCGGACGAAGTCGGCGATGTCCCCCGCGTCCTTGTCCCGGGCCAGGATGCGGTAGAGGCCGAGTTCCTCGCTGGTCGTGGTGCCGTCCGCGGGGTGGGACTGGCGGCGTACGGCGAGCGCGCGGACGGCCTGGTCGAAGGAGCGCGGGATGTCCGCCACCGCCTCGCACAGGCTGCCGATGCCCACCGCGCCGTGCGGGGAGCCCACTTCGTCGGCGAGGGCCTTGTACAGACCCGAGTCGCGCGGCTCGCCCCGGACCACGAGCACCGCCATGTCCCCTCGTCGGGCCAGCAGCGACCGCAGGCCCCGCCCCTGCGCGGCACGTCCCACCGCTCCCAGGAAGCGGTCGTCGGCGGCCGTTCCCCGCCACTGTGCGACCGCGACGTGGTGCGGTCCCTGCAGGTCGTGGCCGACGGCCTCGGCCCTGGCGTACGCGCCGCCGGCGTCGGCGCCGGTGAGCAGGTCGTCCACAAGTTCCCGGCGCAGGCGCAGTTCCGCCTCCGCCAGGCTGCGGCGATGGGCCAGTTCCAGCGACAGTGCCGTGCACGCGTGTTCGAGGGCGAACCTTTCGGCCTCTCCCGCCGTGCCGTCGGGGTCGATCAGCTCGATGCTGCCGAGGGGCTCCCCGTGGTGGCGGGCCAGTCCGATGAGGCGTCCCTCGCGGCGGATCGGACCGAGCTCGCGCATCGCGTCGTGCATGAGTTGCTCGCGCTGGAGCGGATCGGGCTTGGTGTCGGCCTCGGTCGGGACCGGCCCCGCGCGGGCGAGGAGGTTTCCGAAGCGGTCCTCGACCCGGGTGGCGAGGCCGGTCAACTCGTACACGGCGGCGGCGATGCCGTGCTCCCCCTCGTCGGTGAGGGAGGTCCGGGCCAGGACGTCGTGCACGGTGCGCTGCTCCTCCAGCTCCGCCACCAGCGCGGTGAGTCGTTCGTTGACCGCGTCCCGCTCCTCGATCGCCCGGAACAGCTGTCGGGCGTACTCGCGGTCGCGGCGACGGGCTTCGGCGTTGTAGAGCGCGGCGCCGGTCGAATGAGCAAGGGCGTAGACGAGGAAGCGGTCCTCGTCGGGAGGCGGATTCCCGGCACTGACCAGCAGGTAGCCGAGCAGCCCGCCGGAGCTGCGCAGGCCCGCTGCCCAGCCCCAGCCGTCCTCCCGGAAGTGGACGGCGCCGTCCTCCCCTTCCAGCGCGGTCAGCTGTTCGACCAGGTCGGTCAGATCGCGCGGTGCCCGGCTGGCAAGGGCCCGTGTGCTCGGCGTGGCCGCGAGCTCGAAGCGGCCGTCCCTGAGCATGTAGCAGCCCTCGGGCCGGCAGTCGCGGAGACGTGGCACCTCGTCCATGGCCAACTGGAGGATCTCGTCCACCGGGCGACCGTCGAGCATGGTCGCGGCCAGCACGAACACGTCGTACAGGCTCGCCGACTGCTTGCGCCCCCAGCCGGCCAGTGCGGCGGTCGGCGCCCGGCTGCCGAGGCCGCGTGGTGCGATGCTCCGGTGCGCCGCACCGGTCGCGTCGTCGGCCGTGCCAGACATGCCGCAATACTATCTTTTGCCCCCTTTCACCGCTTCTTGCACCGAGCACCCCTGGGGTGGCGCGTGCCGCGTGGCCTCCTGTACTCCCGGGGCGAGAGGACGGGCCGAACTTCGCCCCGTCGGGAGCAGGCGTCGCCCTTCGTCCCGTAACACCCTGGCAAGGACGGAACCCACGACCCGTGTCCGCCCGCTGACGCCCGCGGACACGCGACCTCACCTGAAGACAACCGCCGCCACCGGAGACGGGCGGACGCCGGGGGTGGCAGGCGAAGGAGTTCCTCATGGGCAAGGCAGTCGGAATCGACCTGGGCACCACCAACTCGGTGATCGCCGTATGGGAGGGCGGTGAAGCGACCGTCATACCCAATGCCGAGGGCTCGCGCACCACGCCCTCCATCGTCGCCTTCACCGACAGCGGCGAACGGCTGGTGGGTCAGCTCGCCAGGCGCCAGGCGATCCTCAATCCCAAGGGCACCATCTACTCGGCCAAGCGGTTCATCGGCCGGCACTTCGACGAGATATCCGACGAGGCCAAGGCGGTGGCGTACGACGTCGTCGAGGGCGAGGGCGGAGTCGCGCGCTTCAAGGTGCGCGACAAGCTGTACGCGCCGGAGGAGATCAGCGCACTGGTGCTACGCAAGCTCGCCGACGACGCCAGCAAGCAGCTGGGCGAGAAGGTCACCGAGGCCGTCATCACCGTGCCCGCGTACTTCAACGACGCCCAGCGCCAGGCGACCAAGGACGCGGGGCGCATCGCGGGGCTCGAAGTACTGCGGATCATCAACGAGCCGACGGCGGCGGCACTGGCGTACGGCATGGAGAAGAAGCAGCACGAGACGGTGCTCGTCTTCGACCTCGGTGGCGGCACCTTCGACGTGAGCATCCTGGACGTCGGTGACGGGGTCGTGGAAGTGCGCTCGACGGCGGGCGACAGCCACCTCGGCGGCGACGACTTCGACCGTCGCCTCGTCGACCTGCTCGCGGACGGCTTCCAGAAGGAGAACGGGATCGACCTGCGCAAGGACCCACAGGCGCTGCAACGGCTGTTCGAAGCCGCGGAGAAGGCCAAGACGGAGCTGAGCTCGGTCACGCAGACGCAGGTCAGCCTGCCGTTCATCACCGCGGACGCCGCCGGCCCCAAGCACCTGACCGAGACGATCATGCGGTCCACGTTCGAGAAGATCACCGCCGACCTGGTCGAGCGGACCATGGAACCGGTCAAGCAGGCGATGGCCGACGCCAAGGCCAGCGCGAACGACATCGACGAGGTCATCCTCGTCGGCGGCTCGACGCGCATCCCGGCCGTGCAGAGCCTGGTCCGCCGGCTGACCGGCGGCAAGGACCCGAACATGAGCGTCAACCCCGACGAGGTCGTGGCGCTGGGCGCCGCGATCCAGGCCGGCGTGCTCAAGGGCGAGGTCAAGGACGTCCTGCTGCTCGACGTGACCCCGCTGTCGCTGGGCGTGGAGACCCGCGGCGGTGTGATGACGAAGATCATCGACCGGAACACCACGATCCCGGTCCGCCGCTCGGAGACCTTCTCCACCGCGGAGGACAACCAGGAGGCCGTGGACGTCGTCGTTTTGCAGGGCGAGCGCGAGATGGCCGCCGACAACCGGGTCCTCGGCCGCTTCCAGCTGAAGGACATCCGCCCCGCTCCGCGCGGCGAGCCGCAGGTCGAGGTCATCTTCGACATCGACGCCAACGGCATCCTGAACGTCACCGCACGGGACAAGGACACCGGCAAGGAACAGACCATCACCATCAGCGAGGGCTCCAACCTCGACCAGGCCGAGGTCGAGCGGATGGTCCAGGAGGCCGAGCAGCACCGCGGCGAGGACCAGGCGCTGCGCGACGCCGTGGACGCCCGCAACGAACTGGACGCCGTGGCCTACCAGGTGGAGCGCCGGTTGAACGAGCTGGGCGACGCGGTGCCCTCGCACGAGCGGGCCCGGGCGGACATGCTCGTCGCCGATGCCCGTGAGGCGGTCCAGCAGGAGGCGTCCCCGGACAAGGCCAGGCCGCTGACCTCCGAGCTCCAGCAGGTGCTGGCGTCGCTCGCCCAGTACCAGACGGGCGCGGCCGCACAGGCCCAGGCCGGCGCCGCAACCGGAACCAGGACGGAGGACACCGCGAGCGCCTCGGCAGCAGCCGACGACGACGTGATCGACGCGGAATTCGACAAGAGCTGAGGAGCGGTCATGGCCACCGAGCAGGAGCCGATGACGCCCCCGGAACAGCCGGGCGAGCCCCCCTCGCCCTCGCAGGAGCCGGAGGCGGAGGCGGACGAGCAGACCGCCGCCCTCGACGAGATGCGCGACCGCTGGCGCCGCGCGCTCGCCGACCTGGACAACCTCCGAAAACGTCACGCGAAGGAACTCGAACGCGTGCGGGCCGAGGAGCGCGCCCGCACCGCCGGGGCCTGGCTGCCCGTCCTCGACAACCTGGAACGGGCGCTCGCCCACTCCGACTCCGACCCCTCCGCCGTGCTGAAGGGCGTCGAAGCCGTACGCGACCAGGCGGTCGAGGTGCTGCGCGGCCTCGGGTATCCCCGCTACGAGGAGACCGGGGTGCCCTTCGACCCGACCCGGCACGAGGTCGTCGGAGTCGTCGACACCCCCGACGCCGAACCGAACACCGTGGCCCAGGTGGTGAGCCCGGGCTACGGGGCGGACGGGAAGCAGTTGCGCCCCGCCTTCGTCGTGGTCAGCAAGCGGCAGGAGTGACGCCCCATGGCACGGGACTACTACGACGTGCTCGGGGTGCCGCGCACCGCGAGTGCGGAGGAGATCCAGCAGGCCTTCCGCAAGCTGGCGCGCAAACACCACCCCGACGTCAACAAGGACCCGGGAGCCGAGGAACGCTTCAAGGAGATCAACGACGCGTACAGCGTGCTGTCCGACCCCAAGACCAGGCAGCGCTACGACCGCTTCGGCGAGAACTTCCGGCAGGTCCCGGAGGACTACGACGAGCGGGTGGCCGCGGGAGCGGGTGCCCGGGGCGGCTGGAGCGCAGGCGTCGGAGGGGCCGGAAGAGGCGGCGGACGTGGGGTGCGCTTCCGTACGGCGGACGGTGTCGACTTCGACGGCTCCGGCGTCGACTTCGAGGACCTGTTCGGTGGGATCTTCGGACGCGGCGGGGGCGCGGGGGCGGGGGGCGGCTGGGGTCCCGTGCCGGGCGCCGACCAGGAGGCCGAGATCCAGCTCGGCGTCGAGGAGGCCTACCGGGGCGGCAAGCGCAGCATCACCCTGGGCGGCCCCACCGGGCAGCGCACCTACGACGTCACCATCCCGCCCGGGGTGGTGGACGGGCAGCGCATCCGGCTGGCCGGAGAGGGCGGCAGGGGCAGCCCCGACGCCCCGCCGGGCGACCTGTATCTGCGCGTGCGGATCAAGCCCGACGGGCGGTTCCGGCTGGAGGGCCGCGACATCCACGTGGTCCTCCCGGTGACACCGTGGGAGGCGGCACTCGGCGCGACCGTGCCGGTGTCCACCCCCGGCGGCACGGCCAAGGTCACCGTCCCCGCGGGCTCCTCCAGCGGCCGCCGGCTGCGGTTGCGCGGCGAGGGCATGCCCAACCCGCGCGGCGAGGACGGCAACCTGTACGCGGAGGTCCGCATCATGGTGCCGCCCGAGCCGACCGCCCGTGAGCGTGAGCTCTTCGAGGAACTGGCCGCCGCGTCCGCCTTCGACCCGAGGAGGCCCCGATGACCACAGCCCCCCGTCCCGGCGGTGCGCACCGCCGTAGCGCCACCCCGGTACCCCGGCCGACCCTGAACATCGTGGTCCGCGCCGCCCCGCTCGGACCGGCCCATCGGCTCGGTCTCGACGCCGTCGCCACCCGTTCCGGTCTCCATCCGGATCTCGTACGCCGGTTCGTCACCCTCGGCCTCGTCGACGCCACCCGGGACGCCACTGGGCGACTGTGGTTCGAGCCGTCCGCTCCCGCCACCCTCGCCCGCATCCAACGACTACGAGCCGCGCTCCCCCTCAACTACGCCTCCCTGGGTCTGGTGCTCGATCTGCTCGACCGGATCAGTGAGTTGGAGGACGCCCTGAGGCGCAGCAACGCCGGCTCCAGGAGTGATGAATCGTGGATATGAACCGGCTCACCCAGAAGTCCCAGGAGGCGCTCCAGGAAGCGCAGACCATCGCCGGCCGGCTGAACCAGACCGAGGTCGACGGCGAGCATCTGCTCCTCGCCCTCCTCGACCAGCCCGACGGCCTCATACCGCGGCTGATCGACCAGTCGGGCGCCGACACCCGGGCCCTGCGCACCGCGCTGAACGAGGAATTGGCCCGCAGGCCGAAGGTGACGGGCCCCGGTGCCACCCCCGGGCAGGTGTACGTCACCCAACGGCTGGCGAAGGTGCTGGACTCGGCCGAGCAGGAGGCCAAGCGGCTCAAGGACGAGTACGTGTCCGTCGAGCATCTGGTGCTGGCACTCGCCGACGAAGGGTCCCGCACGGCAGCCGGCCGGCTGCTCAAGGAGCACGGCGTCACCAAGGACGGGTTCCTGTCCGCGCTCACGCGGATCCGCGGCAACCAGCGCGTCACCTCGGCGACGCCCGAAGCGGCGTACGAGGCACTGGAGAAGTACGGCCGTGATCTGGTCGCCGAGGCACGCAGCGGCAGGATGGACCCGGTGATCGGCCGGGACGCGGAGATCCGCCGGGTCATCCAGATCCTGAGCCGCAAGACGAAGAACAACCCCGTCCTCATCGGTGACCCGGGTGTCGGCAAGACCGCCATCGTGGAGGGGCTCGCCCAGCGCATCGTGCGGGGCGACGTGCCCGACGGGCTGCGCGACCGGACGATCTTCTCGCTCGACATGAGTTCGCTGGTGGCGGGCGCGAAGTACCGCGGCGAGTTCGAGGAACGACTGCAGGCCGTACTGAGCGAGGTCAAGGCGGGCGAGGGACGCATCCTGCTCTTCATCGACGAACTGCACACGGTCGTCGGCGCGGGCGGCGGTGCCGAGGGCGCCATGGACGCCGGGAACATGCTCAAGCCCATGCTGGCGCGCGGCGAGCTGCACATGATCGGCGCCACCACCCTCGACGAGTACCGCAAGTACGTCGAGTCCGACGCGGCCCTCGAACGCCGCTTCCAGCAGGTGCAGGTGGACGAGCCGAGCGTGGAGGACACCATCTCCATCCTGCGCGGACTGCGCGAGCGCCTGGAGGTCTTCCACGGCGTGAAGATCCAGGACACCGCGCTGGTCGCGGCGGCCACCCTCAGCCACCGCTACATCTCCGACCGGTTCCTGCCGGACAAGGCCATCGACCTGGTCGACGAGGCGTGCGCGCGGCTGCGCACCGAGATCGACTCCATGCCCGCCGAACTGGACGAGATCACCCGCCGGGTGACCCGTCTGGAGATCGAGGACGCGGCCCTCGCCAAGGAGACCGACGCCGCCAGCCAGAAGCGACTCGACGAGCTGCGCCGCGAACTGGCCGACCTGCGCGCCGAGGCCGACGCCATGCACGCCCAGTGGGAGGCCGAACGCCAGGCCATCCGCCGCGTGCAGGAACTGCGCCAGGAACTGGAGCAGGTCCGGCAGGAGGCAGAGGAGGCCGAACGCGCCTACGACCTCAACCGGGCCGCCGAACTGCGCTACGGCAAGCTCACCGAACTCGAACGCCGCCTCGCGGCGGAGGAGGACGCGCTGGCCGCCAAGCAGGGCGAGAACCGGCTGCTGCGCGAGGTCGTCACCGAGGACGAGATCGCGGAGATCGTCGCCGCCTGGACCGGCATCCCCGTCACCCGCCTCCAGGAGGGCGAGCGCGAGAAGCTGCTGCGCCTCGACGAGATCCTCACCGAGCGGGTGATCGGCCAGGACGAGGCGGTCAAGCTGGTCACCGACGCGATCATCCGGGCCCGCTCCGGGATCCGGGACCCGCGCCGGCCGATCGGCTCGTTCATCTTCCTCGGCCCGACCGGCGTCGGGAAGACCGAGCTGGCCAAGGCGCTCGCCGCGGCGCTCTTCGACTCGGAGGAGAGCATCGTCCGCCTGGACATGAGCGAGTACCAGGAACGGCACACCGTCAGCAGGCTCATGGGTGCACCGCCCGGATACGTCGGCTACGAGGAGGGCGGCCAGCTCACCGAGGCCGTACGCCGCAAGCCGTACTCGGTCGTGCTGTTCGACGAGATCGAGAAGGCGCACACCGATGTCTTCAACACCCTGCTGCAGATCCTCGACGACGGCCGCATCACCGACGCCCAGGGCCGCACCGTTGACTTCCGCAACACCGTGATCATCATGACCTCCAACATCGGCTCGGCCCACCTGCTGGACGGGGTGACCGCCGACGGCGAGATCAAGTCCGACGCGCGGACGCTGGTGATGAGCGATCTGCGGAGCCACTTCCGGCCCGAGTTCCTCAACCGCGTCGACGACATCGTGCTGTTCAAGCCGCTGGGCATGACCCAGATCGAGCGGATCGTGGAGCTGCAGTTCAACGACCTGCGCCGACGGCTGGCAGAGCGGCAGATCAGCGTCGAGCTCACCGACGCCGCCCGCGAACTCATCGCCGAGCAGGGCTTCGACCCCGTGTACGGAGCCCGGCCGCTGCGCCGGTACATCTCGCACGAGGTCGAGACGATGGTCGGCCGGGCGCTGATCCGCGGTGACGTGCAGGACGGTACGACGATCCGCGTCGACGCCCAGAACGGCGAACTCGTCGTCACCTACGGCGCACAGGCCGCACCGGACGTGCGGAAAGCCGCGTGAGTGCGGTGACCACGAGTACGGGCACGAGCACGACGGTCGTCTGCGACCACTGCGGTCGCAAGAACCGGGTGCCGGCGGCGGCCGGGGGCACGCCGCGCTGCGGGAACTGCGCGTCCCCGCTCGCGTGGATCGCCGACGCCGGCGACGCGGACTTCGCGGAGGTCGCCGAACAGGCGAAGCCGTACGTCGTCGTCGACCTGTGGGCCACCTGGTGCGGACCCTGCCGGATGGTCAGCCCCGCGCTGGAACAGGTCGCCCACGAACTCGCCGGGCGGGTCAAGCTGGTCAAGGTCGACATCGACCAGAACCCGCGGCTCGCCCAGCGGTTCCAGGTGCAGGCCGTCCCGACGCTCCTGCTGCTCGACAAGGGAGAGGTGATCGCACGCAAGACGGGAGCGGCGCCCGCGCCGGCGCTGCGGCAGTGGGTGGAGGACACCCTGGCCGCCCGTCGTTGAACCGGGCCGCGCGAACTCGGGCACGGCCCCGGCAGGGTGAACCCCACACTCGCCGCCGCTGTCCGACGCCCCGTGGGCCGGGTGCCTAGTCGGAGAAGACCCGCGCCTCCGCGTCCGAGGTGATCTCGGCCGGCGTGGGCGGGGCGTCCAGCAGGGCGGTGATGCGTTCGGCGGCAGGGTCGCCCGTCCGGGGCCCGGCGGCACGGGCCGCGTCGACGTCGTACGAGGTCTGCCGCAGCTCGACGTCCGGGCCGAGCAGGGCCCAGAAGGCGGTGCCCGGCGGGCCCTCGTGGAAGGGGAGCCCGACGCTGCCCGGGTTGACGCTGCGCCGTCCGGCGACGGTGCGGTCGAACTGGAGGTGCGTGTGCCCAGTGACGATCACCGCCTCCTCGACGTCCGCGGCCAGTTCCGCGAAACGCTCGGCAGGCGTGGCGGGTGTGACCAACTCCGTGTCGCCGCGGGGCGATCCGTGGCAGAACCGCACGGGTCCCAGTCCGACGACGTCCACGACGACGCTGAAGGGGATCCCGGCGACGAACGCGACACTCGCGTCGGAGTGCTGCCGCGGCACCCACGCCTCACGTTCGGTGCTCGGCCGACGGACCCCGCGGTGAATGTCCACGACGGCGCGCTCCCCGTTGCCCCGGACGAACAGGGCCCGCGGCAGCCCGGCCATCAGCTTCACCGTACGGTCGGGTTCGGCACCCCAGGTCAGGTCTCCGCACGAGACCACCAGATCGACGCCGGCTCCCTCGATCTCCGCCAGGACCGCGGTCAGCGCCGGCACGTTCGCGTGGACGTCGGAAATGACCGCGACCCGTCGCATGGGACCGTAGCGGCGCGTCGGCCCCTCCCAGGCCCCGGGGCCGTACAAGGTCGTGTCCATGCTTGAAGGTAACAACGGCGGCCGGTGCCGGACCGGCTGTTCCACCGAAACCGTCGCCACCGAACCGGTCAACGCCAGTCGGGCGCACCCGAGGCGGGCGACAGCAGGGACTCGATCTTCATCCGCATCTCCCGCATGACGGCGACGATACGGGCCTCGTGCTCGCCGGTGAGCCGGGCCACCGGAACCGAGCAGCTGATCGCGTCGACGGCCGGCGTGTCGTAGCGCAGCGCGAAGCCGAAGCCCGCGATGCCGGGCACCGTCTCCTCGCGGTCGATGGAGTAGCCGCGCTCCCGTACCTCCGCGAGGTCCGCGAGCAGGGTGGCCGACTCGGTGTGCGTGTTCTCCGTGAGAGCGGTCAACGGCTGTGCTGGAAGCGACAGTTCGCTGTCCGGACGCTCGGCGAGCAGAGCCTTGCCGAGGGCACCGGCGTGGGCCGGGACCCGGCGGCCGACCCGGCTGAGGGTGCGCGCGTACTCGTGGGACTCGCGGGTCGCGAGATAGACGACGTCGGCGCCGTCGAGGCGGGCCAGGTGAATGGTCTCCCCGAGCGCCTCCGAGGCTTCGTCGAGGTAGGGGCGGACCACCCGTACGTGCCGGTCGCTGTCGAGATAGCTGGTCCCCGTGAGCAGGGCACGGATCCCTATGCCGTACAGCGAACCGGTGGTGTCGGCGCGCACCCAGCCACGGTCGACGAGGGTCTGCAGCAACTGGTACATGCTGCTGCGCGGCACCCCCAGCTGCACGGCGAGTTCGTCCAGCCGGGCCGGCCGGTCGCCCCGCCCGGCGAGCAGTTCCAGCAGCGCGACCGTGCGGGCCGCCGACTTCACTTCTCGGACACCACTGCTCTCCGGCATGGGGCCCATCGTAAATCCGCTCTGCCGAACCCATTGACCCCGCGCGTTCACGAACCTAGCCTCCATCTTCATACATAGACACCATCTGCATATGAGGACAGAGTTCATGACACGGTTCAGTGCGGCGGCCGAGGGCGTGGCCAAGCGACTGCGGGACGGCATGGCGGGCGGGGTGCTGTCCTTCCCGCTCACGAGCTTCCGGGAGGACGGCGGTCTCGATCTGGAGGCGTACCGGGCCTACCTGTCCGCCCAGTTGGACAGCGCGCCGGGCGCGGTGTTCCCCGCCTGCGGTACCGGAGAGTTCTTCTCGCTGGACGAGGACGAGTACCGCGCGGTCGTCGGGGCCACGGTCGAGATCGCCGACGGACGGCTGCCGGTCGTCGCGGGCATCGGCTACGGCTGGGCGCAGGCCCTGCGTTTCGCCCGGATCGCGGAGGAGGCGGGCGCGGACGCCGCGCTGGTACTCCCCCACTACCTGGTCGCGGCCCCGCAGGACGGACTGGTGGAACAGCTGCGGCGGATCGCCTCCGGCACCTCTCTGCCGCTGATCGCCTACCAGCGCGGTCAGGTCGCCTTCACCGCCGACAGCCTGCGCCGGATCGCGGAGATCCCCACGGTCATCGGCCTCAAGGACGGACACAGCGACCTCGACCGCCTCCAGCGCCTCACGCTCGCGGCGCCCGACGGCTTCCTCTTCTTCAACGGCGCCTCCACCGCCGAGATCCAGGCCCGCGCCTACGCCACCGTGGGCGTCCCCGCCTACTCCTCGGCGGTCCACGCCTTCGCGCCCGAGATCGCGAACGCCTTCTTCGCCGCCCTGCGGGACGGCGACGACGCGGCAGTGACCAAGCTCCTGCGCGACTTCTACGTCCCGCTCGTCGAACTGCGCGACCGGGTCCCCGGCTATGCGGTGTCGCTGGTCAAGGCCGCCGCCCGGCTGCGTGGTCTGCCGGTCGGGCCGGTCCGCGCGCCGCTCACGGACCCGGGTCCGGAGGAGCTCGACGCGTTGGCGCAGGTGCTCGACGACGGTCTGAAGGTGGTCGGAGCCGTGCGGCGATCCGACTGACAGATGACGTCATCCGTCATCCGTCATCTGTCATCTGTCACCCGCAATCCGTCATCTGCCCTCTGTCATCCGTTATCCGTCACCCGGTCCAACCAGTTCAAAGGGGAACTGAGACGTGCCGCTCCTCGTAGTCGGGATCAGCGTGCTGGTCCTGCTGCTCCTCATGACCAAGCTCAAACTGAACGGCTTCGCCGCCCTGCTGCTGGTGGCGGTCGGCGTCGGTCTGGTCCGTGGGATTCCGCTGGAGAAGATCCCAGACGTCCTCTCCGAAGGCATCGGCGGCCAGGTCGGCGACACGATGCTCACCATCGGGCTGGGCGCGATGGTCGGCCGTGTCATGGGGGATTCGGGCGCCGCCCAGCGCATCGCCGGCAAGCTCCTCGACGCCTTCGGCCCGCGCGGCGTCCAGGTCGCCATGGTGGTGACGTCGATGCTCATCGGCGTGACGATGTTCTACGAGGTCGCGTTCATCATCATCGTGCCCATCGCGTTCACCCTGGTACGGGTGACCGGCGCGAAGCTGCTGTGGGTCGGGCTGCCGATGTCGATCGCCCTGTCGACCATGCACAGCTTCCTGCCGCCCCACCCCGGTCCCACCGCGGTGGCCGCGACCTTCCACGCATCCGTCGGTCTGACGCTGTTCTACGGCCTGTTCATCGCCGTCCCGGTCGGCGCGCTCATCGCCCTGGTGTGGCCACGGCTGCCGTTCATCAGGGCGATGAATCCCTCGATCCCCGCGGGCCTGGTCGGCGAGCGGGTCTTCGAGGACGAGGAGATGCCCGGGCTCGGCTGGTCACTGGGCGTGGCCCTGTTCCCGGTGGTGCTGATCGCCGGTGCCGCCGTGACCGACATGGCCACGTCCGGTTCGAGCCCGTTCCTGCACTTCGTCGCCTTCATCGGATCCGCGCCGATCGCACTGCTGCTGACCCTGCTGCTGGCGGTCTGGGCATTCGGCCCGCGCATCGGGCGGAGCCTCGCGGAGGTCAGCGCCTCCTGCAACTCCGCCGCCCAAGCGATGGCCATGATCCTGCTGGTGATCGGTGCCGGCGGCGCCTTCAAGAACGTCCTCGTCGAGGGCGGGATATCCGACTACATCAAGGACCAGACGCACGGCTGGTCCATCTCGCCGATCGTCCTCGCGTGGCTGATCGCGGTCATCCTCCGGGTGGCACTGGGCTCGGCGACGGTCGCCGTCGTCACGGCCTCCGGCGTGGTGCTGCCGCTCCTGGCGGGCGGCGGGGTACACCCCGAGATGATGGTGCTCGCCGTCTGCTGCGGTTCGATCGCCTTCTCCCACGTCAACGACCCCGGATTCTGGCTGTTCAAGGAGTACTTCGACCTCTCGGTCGTCGAGGCGATCAAGGTCCGCACCACGTACACCACCGTGCTGGCCGTCCTCGGTCTGGGCGGTGTCCTTGCGGTCGAATGGGCCCTCGACGTCCTCAGCCTCTGACCGCAGCCCCCCATCACCTCCGTACCCAAGGACTTTGAGACGCATGAGCAAGAGCCAGCCGACCGTCACCGCCTTCTCCGTCTACCCGGTCGCAGGCCGGGACTCCATGGAGCTGAACCTCTCCGGCGCGCACGGCCCCTACTTCACCCGCAATGTCGTCGTCCTGACGGACTCCGAGGGGCGTACGGGTCTCGGTGAGGTCCCCGGCGGGGAGAACATCACGCGGACGCTGCGGGATGCCGAGTCCCTGGTCGTCGGAGCGAAGGTCGGTGACTACAAGCGCGTCCTGCGCGAGATCGGTGGCCGTTTCGCCGACCGCGACGCCGGTGGGCGCGGCGCCCAGACCTTCGACCTGCGGACCACCGTCCACGCCGTCACCGCGGTCGAGTCGGCGCTGCTCGACCTGCTGGGGCAGCATCTCGACGTACCCGTCGCGGCGCTCCTGGGCGACGGACAGCAGCGCGACTCCGTACGGGTCCTCGGCTATCTGTTCTACGTCGGTGACCCCGGCCGCACGGAACTGGAGTACGTCCGCGAGCCGGACGCGGCCGAGGACTGGTACCGGATCCGGCACGAGGAGGCCCTGTCTCCGGAGGCGATCGTCCGGCAGGCCGAGGCGACCCACGACCTGTACGGCTTCCGGGACTTCAAGCTGAAGGGCGGTGTCCTCGCGGGCGCGGAGGAGGTCAAGGCCGTACGGGCGCTCAAGGACCGCTTCCCCGAGGCGCGCATCACCCTGGACCCGAACGGCGCGTGGTCGCTGCGCGAGGCGATCGAGCTGTGTACGCCCCTGGTGGGCAAGCTCGCCTACGCCGAGGACCCCTGCGGAGCCGAGGGCGGCTACTCCGGTCGGGAGATCCTGGCAGAGTTCCGCCGCGCGACGGGCCTGCCGACCGCGACCAACATGATCGCCACCGACTGGCGGCAGCTGACCCATGCCCTGGCCCTGCAGTCGGTGTCCATCCCGCTGGCCGACCCGCACTTCTGGACCATGCAGGGCTCGGTGCGGGTGGCGCAGCTGTGCAACGCGATGGGGCTGACCTGGGGTTGTCACTCGAACAACCACTTCGACATCTCGCTGGCGATGGTGACGCACTGCGGGGCCGCGGCTCCGGGCGCGTACAACGCCCTGGACACGCACTGGATCTGGCAGGAGGGTCTGGAGCGCCTCACCGTCGCACCGCCGCGCATCGTCGACGGGGAGATCGCCGTGCCGGACGCGCCCGGTCTCGGTGTCCGGCTCGACAGGGAGCGGCTGCTCGCGGCCCACGAGCTCTACCAGGAGAAGGCGTTGGGGGCGCGTGACGACGCCGTCGGGATGCGCTACCTCGTCCCCGGCTGGGAGTTCGACGGCAAGCGTCCGTGTCTGGTGCGTTGAGGCACTCTCATTTCCGTCGTGGGACCGACTGTTGTCCTTTCACCCTTCCGGGTGAGGACTTCGGCCTGACAGACTCCGGAGGGTGCGCGACTTCGACATGCTTGTCATCGGATCCGGCCCGGGTGGTCAGAAGGCCGCCATCGCCGCGGCCAAGCTCGGCCGCCGGGTCGCCGTCCTCGACCGCCCCGACATGGTCGGCGGGGTCTCCATCCACACCGGGACCATCCCCTCCAAGACCTTGCGCGAGGCGGTCCTCTATCTCACCGGCCTCACCCAACGCGATATGTACGGCCAGAGTTACCGCCTCAAGGAGGACATCACCGTCGCCGACCTGACCGCGCGCACCCAGCACGTGGTCAGCCGCGAGGTCGACGTCATCCGCAGCCAGCTGTCCCGCAACCACGTCTCCCTGTTCGCCGGCACCGGCCGTTTCGTGGACGACCACACGGTCGCCCTGGTCGAAGCGAACGGCAACGAAAAGCTGCTGACCGCCGAACACATCGTGATCGCCACCGGCACCCGGCCGGCACGGCCCGCGAGCGTCGCGTTCGACGGACGCACGATCATGGACTCGGACAACGTTCTCAACCTGGAGCGGGTGCCGCGCTCCATGGTCATCGTGGGGGCCGGGGTGATCGGCATGGAGTACGCCTCCATGTTCGCGGCCCTCGGCAGCAAGATCACGGTGGTCGAGAAGCGGGCCTCGATGCTCGACTTCTGCGACGTCGAGGTGATCGAGTCGCTCAAGTACCACCTGCGGGACCTCGCCGTCACCTTCCGCTTCGGAGAGACGGTCGCCTCGGTCGAGCATCATCCCCGGGGCACTCTCACCGTCCTGGAGAGCGGCAAGAAGATCCCCGCGGACACCGTGATGTACTCCGCGGGCCGACAGGGACTCACCGACGAACTCGACCTGGACAAGGCCGGGTTGTCCGCCGACCCACGCGGCCGTATCAAGGTCGACGAGAACTACCGCACCGAAGTGCCGCACATCTACGCGGTGGGCGACGTCATCGGCTTCCCGGCGCTGGCGGCGACCTCGATGGAGCAGGGACGTACGGCCGCGTACCACGCCTTCGGCGAGCCGGTGCACCCGATGCACGACCTCCAGCCGATCGGCATCTACACCATCCCGGAGATCAGCTTCATCGGGCGGACCGAGGACCAGCTCACCGAGGAGTGCGTGCCCTTCGAGGTCGGCATCTCCCGTTACCGCGAACTGGCCCGAGGCCAGATCATCGGTGACTCGCACGGCATGCTCAAGCTCCTGGTCTCCCCGGACGACCGCAAGCTGCTCGGCGTGCACTGCTTCGGCACCGGGGCCACCGAGCTGATCCACATCGGGCAGTCCGTGATGGGGTGCGGCGGCACGGTCGACTACCTCGTCGACGCGGTGTTCAACTACCCCACGCTGGCCGAGTCCTACAAGGTCGCCGCCCTGGACGCCACCAACAAGATCCGCCAGATAGACCGCCTGAGGGACTGACCACCGCCAGGGCCCGGCGAGGCCCGTATCGAGGTCCGGCACGGGCGAGGCCCGGGACGCCTTGTGAGGCACCCCGGGCCCGCTCACGCCGAGGTCATTCCTTCGCGCCGATCGCCTCGACCGGCCGGATCCTCAGCAGCATCCGCGTCGGCAGCATCGTGCCCGCGGCCGCGAGGGCCGCCGTCGCGCCGGCGATCGCCAGGTAGCCGAGGCCGGGCACGGCCGGGACCGGGGTGCCGCTCACCGCCATCGACACGAGGACGAGCGGGAACGCGGAGAGCAGGGTCCCGATGCCGACCCCGGCCGCGATGACGATGACGCTCTCCCGCCGCATCATGCCCACGACCTGCCCGCGGGCCGTACCGGACAGCCGCAGCAGAGCGAACTCGCGTCGGCGCGCGGCCGTGCTCATCGCCAGCGTGTTGACGACGGTGATCGCCGTGTAGGCGATGATCACGCCGACGACGAGGTAGTTGACCCACGCGTTCGCCCGTTGTTCCGCGAGCTGGTCGTCGACGGCGAGGCCGTCACGGAGCACCGTGCCGGGGTAGGCCGCGGCCACGTGCGACAGGGCCTGGGTCAGGTCGGGTGCCGAGGGGGCGGAGCGTACGAGGACGGACTCGTCGACCTTGCCGGTGGTGTGGGCGAGCAGCAGGTCGTGGTCCATGGTCACGTCGGTGAATCCGAAGCCGCGTTCGTACACGGCGACGACCTTGGCCCGCAACGGGGTGCCGTCGCCGAGGTGGAGCCTGGCGGTGTCCCCGACGCCGAGCCCGAGCCAGGAGGCCGTGGTGGTGCTGATCGCCACGGTGTCCCGCGACAGGGCCTTCATGGTCCCTTCCCGCGGCCGCAGATCGAGGGCGCTGCCGAGCGCCCGGGGATCCACGCCCTGCGCGCTGAGCGAGACGGACTCCTGGGCGCCCAGCATCCTGCCCATGGCGACGACCTTGGACCTGACCAGTCCGGTGGCCGACGCCACCTGCTTCATGTCCCTCACCTTCTCGGCGAGTTCGGGTGACACTCCGGACGGCGCGGTGAGGACGTGGTCGGCGACGAGCCCGGCCCGCAGCTGGTCGGCCGACTCCCTGAGCCCGGTGGTCTGCGCGAAGACGACGGTCGACGAGAAGGAGACGGCGAGCACGAGCGGGGTGATCGCGCCGGCCAACCGGGCCACGTTGGCCCGGGTGTTGGCCGCCGCGAGGTAGCCGGTGACACCGGTCCGGTTCAGCAGCGGGGCGAGCAGGCCTACGGCGGTACGGGAGACCAGCGGGCCGAGGACGGCAACCGTGACGACGAGGACGAGGACGAGGGAGTTGGCGAGCCCGACGAGGGTGAAGAAGTCGGCGTCCTGTGCCAGTCCGGTGACGAAGATCCCCGCCGACAGCACGAGCAGCGCGCCGCCGGTGATCCGGCGCCCGCGGCCGAGCCCCGGGGTCTCCACGGCGGCCTCGCCGAGCGCCTCGGTGGGCCGGATCCGGGTCGCGCGATGCGCGGCGGACAACACCGCGACCAGCGCGGTCAGGACGGTGACGAGCACCGCCGCGAGAAAGGGCAGGGGGCTGAGGGCGAGCCCGAAGTCCGACGGCACGATGCCGTGTCCGGCGAACCGGTCGCGCAGCCAGTACACGAGGAGCAGACCCGCCGGGCAGCCGATCACTCCGGCGAGCAGGCCGGTGGCGGCGGCCTCGGCGGCGACCATGCGCCGGATCTGGCCGGGAGTGGTGCCGATCGCGCGCAGCAGGGCGATCTCCCGGCGGCGGTGCCGGATCGACAGGGACGTGGTGGCGTACAGGACGAAGACGGCGACGAGCAGGACGTTGCCGCCGATCGCGGCCGCCAGGACGACGAGGTTGGAGCCGCTGACGGTGACGTCGAGGAACTCGGCCCGTCCGCGCCCCTCCCCTGTGTGCACGGCGAGGGTGTCGTCGTGGAGCGTGGACCGGATGGCGTCGGCGAGTCGGTGCGGTGATACGCCGGGCGCGGCAAGGACGCCGAAGGCCTGGACGGAGGCTTCGGGCACCGACTGGCGCAGGGTCGCGTCGGCCAGGAACACCACGGACCGGCGGGGGGCGCCGCCGTCCTTCAGGGCGACCAGTCCGGCGACCTGGAAGGTACGGGGCACCGAGGTGGTCATCAGGCGGATGTCGTCGCCGGGGCGGACGTCCGCCTGTGCGGCGAGTTCGATGTCCAGGACGATCTCTCCGGCGGCGCGGGGCGCGTGACCGATGGTCAGCCGGAAGTCGCCGAGGCCCAGGCTCGACCAGTTGTGCGCCTCCACCCCCGCGCCGTAGTGTCCCGGCACCGGCCGACCGGCGCCGGTCACCAGCCGCACCGGGGCGCCCACGTCCGCGATCACCGCCTTCGCTCCGTCCACGCCGGTGATCCGGTCGGCCGACGAGGCCCGTAGCGGTACGCGTTCGGGCAGCGGCTGGGACTCCTTCACGGTCGATCCGTCGAGGTCCTTGAAGGTCAGTTCGACCTCCTGGCGGCCCGCGACGACGACATCGGCCGCCGCGTACCGCTCGGCGGAGGATCCGGCCCGTATGCCCGACTCCAGCAGGATCCCGCACGCGCTCAGGACGGCGGCGCCCAGCAGCAGGGCGACGAAGGTGCCGACGAAACCGCCCTTGCGGGCCTTGAGCGTCAACAGGGCGAGACTCAGCATCAGGCGGCCCTCCGCAGGCCGGCCATGACGTCCGCGACGCGGTCGGCGCTCGGCTCGGCCAAGGCGTCGACGAGGTGCCCCGCGCTCAGGAAGAGTGCCTGGTCGGTGTGTGCGGCGGCCACCGGATCGTGGGTGACCATGACCACCGTCTGATGCAGATCGGTGACCGCCTGCCGCAGCAGCCCCAGGATGTCCCGTGCGGTCTCCGGGTCGAGCGCCCCGGTCGGCTCGTCGGCGAAGATCACCTCGGGCCGGGTGACCAGGGCGCGCGCGATCGCCACCCGCTGCTGCTGGCCGCCGGACAGCTGGGCGGGGAAGCGCGCGAGCCGGTCGCCGAGGTCGACGGCCTTCACGATGTGGTCGAACCAGCCCTCGTCGACCTGCCGTCCGGCCAGCCGCAGGGGCAGCGTGATGTTCTGCTCGACGGTCAGCGAGGGCAGCAGGTTGAACGCCTGGAACACGAAGCCGATGCGGGTGCGCCGCAGCTCCGTGAGCCGTCGCTCCTTCAGCGTCGACAGGTCCTGGGCGCCCAGCCGGACCACGCCCGAGGTGGGCCGGTCGAGGCCCGCCGCGCAGTGCAGGAAGGTGCTCTTGCCGGATCCCGAAGGGCCCATCACGGCCGTGAACGTGCCGGGTGCGATGCCCGCGCCGACCTTGTCGAGCGCCAGGACGGCCGAGGGGCCGTCGCCGTACCGCTTGGTCACGTCCGTCAGCTGCACCGCGTACCGGCCGTCGGCCGGCCCGTCCGGTTGTTGGCCCCAAGACCGCACTGTGACTCCTCGACTTCTCAAATTCCGACTTCTCACATTCGGGCTGCTGAAGTTCCGGCTTCTCAAGTTCCGGCTTCTCGCAGGGCGTTCCGTGAGTGGTGCTCCCAGTCCAGCGGCGGCAACGGGCCGCGGCCTCGGCCGCACCGCCGAACGGTGGTCTCCGCCGGTCGGGCGAGATCCCCGATGCCCTCCGCCGTACGAAGGAGTGCAGGGTCTCCTCGCGCCGCCGGTCGCGCGGGGCGCCTCCTCCTTGCGGAGGATGCCGCCGCGGAGGAGACCGGCCGCGCGCTCTCACCCGCAGGGCAGATCAGGACACCGGGTGAGCCGTCTAACGTGGGGCGCATGGACCTGATGGACTCGTTCGCCGGGCGTCGTGTGCCCCCGGCCGTCACCGACGCGGGTCTGGCCCTGCTGCTCATCGCCGGATGCGCGGCCACACCGCTGGCGATCCCGCCCGGCGGGCCCGAACTGCGTTCGCCGGACGCCTGGTTCCTGGTGCTCGTGCTGGTGTCCGCGCTGCCGCTCGCCGTGCACCGCCGGTCTCCGCTGCCCGCTCTGCTGGTGATGTCGGCGGCGGCCGCCGCGCTCCAGGGCCTCCACTACATCCCGCAGCTCTCCGGACCCGAGGGCACCTCCATCGGACCGACCTACGTGGGCGTGGCCACGGGCGTGTTCCTCACCGCCGTACGGTCCACCCCCCGTACGGCGACCCTGGTCGTGGCGGCGCTCATCCCGGCCGCGGCCGTCACCGAGTCGCTGCTCGCGCCGGCCGGGTACCGTGTCACCACCCTGCTGATCGAGACGGTGCTGCTGGTCGCCGCGTGGGCACTGGGCCGGCTCTCCAGGGCGCGCGCCGCCATCCGGAACCAGGCGCTGGAACGGGCCGCGGCGATCGAACGCGAACAGGTCGCCACCGCGCGCGCCGCCGTGATGGAGGAACGGGCCCGGATCGCCCGCGAGTTGCACGACATCGTCGCCCACAATGTGAGTCTCATGGTTGTGCAGACCATCGCCGCCGACCGGGTCCAGGACCGCGACAGCGCCAAGGCCCACGAACTGCACGGCACCATCGAGGAGACGGGACGGGCCACCGTCACCGAGCTGCGCGGGCTCCTTGACGTGCTGCGAACCGACGAAGAGGCGGAGAGCGACCCGAACAAGGAACCGCCCCAGCCCACCATCGACGCCCTGCCGGCGCTCGTGGAATCGGTGCGCGCCGCCGGTCTCCAGGTCGAGTTCGACACCAGGGGAACCCCCGCCGAGCTCCCGGCGGGTTCACAACTCGCCGTCTACCGTGTCGTACAGGAAGCCCTCACCAACACCCTCAAGCACGCCGGTCACACGCACACCGCGCTGACCGTCTCGTGGGAGCCGGAGCGGCACCGGCTCACCCTGCGGCTCTGCGACGACGGGCCGCGGCAGGGCGGCGAGACGGCGCGACCGCCCATGCCAACGAGGGGTTCCGGTCACGGCCTGGTCGGTATGCGGGAACGGATCGGCGCCGTGGGCGGCTCCCTGCACACCGGCAACCGCCCGGGCGGCGGATACTGCGTCCACGCGGTCGTCCCGCTCCCCTCCCCCGAACCCGACCCCCAGCACGAAGGGCACTCCCCGCATGCGATCCATCCGCGTCCTGCTGGTCGATGACCAGCCCATGATCCGGACGGGATTCCGGCTCATCCTCGAGGCCGAACCGGACATCGTCGTCGTCGGCGAGGCGTCGGACGGCGTGGCCGCCGTCGAGAGCGCCGAGGCCCTCGCCCCGGACGTCGTCCTGATGGACATCCGGATGCCGCACATGGACGGTGTAGAGGCCACCCGCCGGATCGTGGGGGCGGGTTCGCCCAGCCGGATCGTCATCCTCACCACCTTCGACCTCGACGCGCACGTCGTGGACGCCCTGCGCGCCGGGGCCAGCGGTTTCCTGGTCAAGGACGGTCCCGCCGACTCCCTGGTGGGCGCCATCCGTACGGTGGCCGGCGGTGAGGCGGTGCTCTCTCCGCGCGTCACCCACCGGTTGCTGGACCGCTTCGCCCACCTCGCCGCGCCCGCGACGCCGACCGTGCCGACGAAGCTCGACGCCCTGACCGGGCGCGAACTCGACGTGCTGCGCGCCCTCACCCGTGGTCTGTCCAACGCGGAGATCGCTCTCGAACTCGGCGTGGGCGAGACCACGGTCAAGACGCACGTCGCCCACATCCTGGAGAAGTACCAGCTGCGCGACCGCGTCCAGGCCGTGATCCTGGCGTACGACTGCGGTCTGGTCGTCCCACGCGGAACGTCCTGACGGGGGGACGGGGAGCGGGCGTCCGGCCATCATGTGGCACGCCCGCGTGATCAGCGATCGCGGGCACGGGGAGCGCCGGGGTCAGCGTGGGCCGGTCCGGTCCGCCGTCACGCGCAGGTACTCGATGCCGGTGTCGAGCGCGGCCTTCAGGTGGGTCGAGTCACCCGTGGACATCATCACCGACACACCTCCCTGGACTCCGGCCAGCAGTGCGGCGGCCGTCGTGTCGACGTCGAGGGTGGGCGACACCAGGCCACGCGCCCGGAGCGCGCGTATGCCTCGGGCGAGTTGCTCCTGCCACTGACGCATCAGCTCGGCCACGATGGCCCGTGCGCCCGGCCGGGATCGCCCGACCTGGAGGAACAGGGACCCCAACGGGCACTGATCTCCCTGGCGTTCATAGCGCTCCACGACCGCGTCCCGCCACTGGTACCAGGACTCCCAGGAGTCCAGGCATCCCAGATACGGCTGCTGGTCCTCCAGGACGCGGTCCGCCTCGAACTGCGCCACCGCCAGCAGTAGCTCGTCCTTGCCTTCGGGGAAGTAGTGGAAGAGCTGGCTCTTGCTCGTGCCGGTCCGGGCGCGGATGTCGTCGAGGGTGGTGAAGGCGACACCCCTTTCGCGGAGCACCTCGGCGGCACCCTCGATGATGCGGGCCCGCGTGGCCCGGCCTTTCGTGGTCGGCGCGTGCGGCATGGCGTGCTCCCTCCCTGGACCGGCGTACTGAACTGACTCACCGGACTAACTCACTGGACCGAGGAGTCCATTTTACGTCCTCACAGGCGTTCCAGACTGGACTTGCTGGTCCATTTTTGCCGATGCACAGTGGGTCGCGCGGTCCAGCCCACCGGTGGACCGCCGTACGGAGCCGGTCGGCCTGCCCGGCCGCGGAGAGCGGGACGAGGACCACATCATGGGTGAACGACTGCACAACAAGACCGCGCTCGTCACGGGGTCGACGAGCAATATCGGGCGGGCGATCGCCGAGGCGTTCGCCGCCGAGGGGGCTCATGTCATCGTGTCGGGGCGCGATCGGGAGCGGGCGGCCCGGGTCGTCGAAGGCATCCGCGCCGCCGGCGGGCGGGCCGATTTCCTCGTGGCGGATCTCGACGGCAGTGCCGGGGCCTCCCGGGACCTGGCCGAGCGGGCGCGTCGGTCCCTCGGCGGGCGCATCGACATCCTGGTCAACAACGCCGGTATCTACCCGGGCGCCGTGACCACCGCCACGGACGAGGAGACCTTCGACCGGGTCTACGCGGTGAACGTCAAGGCACCGTTCTTCCTGACCGCCGCCGTCGCACCGGCCATGGTGGGGGCCGGAGGGGGCAGCATCATCAACCTCGGGTCATGGGTCGCGCGCCTGGGTATTCCGGTCGGCGCGCTCTACAGCTCCACCAAGGGGGCCATGGAGACCCTCACCCGGGCATGGGCCGCGGAGTTCGGACCGCAGGGAGTGCGGGTGAACGCCATCTCGCCGGGCGTGATCCTCCCCCACACGGCGGAAGGGAGCGAACCGCACCCCGGCGAGATCATGATGAAGGGGACACCGGCCGGCGAAGTCGGCAGCCCGGACGCCATCGCGCGCGCCGCCGTCTGGCTCGCCGGTGACGAGGCCTCCTTCGTGCACGGATCGGTGGTGGACGTCGACGGCGGCCGCGTGGGTGCCGCCGTCATCGCCGCGTGAGCCATCGCCGCGCGAGTCACCGAACGCCGTTTCCCGTCACCACACGCGTATCGGCGTGTCTCTCCGCACAGTTGAGAGGCAGAGCCCGCCGGGACGGGACGAGCGGCCGGCCGGGTCCCCGCGCGGCACACCCCGCGCCGGCCGCGCACCTGATGACCGGGGGTCTGTTCCGCCACCGGTCTTCATCGCCTTCATCGCAGGGTGAGCGAGGTCTCGGATGCGACGCGGGTCAGCTTCTCCGGGTTGCGGACGTAGTAGAGGCCGGTGATGCGGGCGCCCTCGACACGGATCGCCATGATGCCGTCGACCTCGCCGTCCAGGCGTAGGACGAGTGCCGGGTTGCCATTGACCACGGTGGGGGCACTGGTGAGCGAGCCCTCGGCCTTGCCCGTCCCGCCGACGATGAAGCGGACCACCTTCTCGGCACCGCTGATCGGCCGCAGCGCGGCCTGCTTGACGCCCCCGCCGTCGCTCACCAGGACGACCTCGGGGGCGAGCACGTCCATGAGGCCCTGCAGGTCCCTGGATTCGAACGCGCGCTGGAACGACTCCAGAGCCGCCCGGATCTTGCCCGAGGGGACCACCTCGCGGGGGCGGCGGGCATCGACGTGCCGACGTGCGCGATGTGCGATCTGGCGGACGGCCGCGGGGGTCTTGTCGACGGCGGCCGCGATCTCGTCGTAGCTGACGTCGAAGGCCTCGCGCAGCACAAAGACGGCGCGCTCGGTCGGCGACAGCGTCTCGAGGACGAGCATCATCGCCATCGACACACTCTCGGCGAGTTCGACGTCCTCGGCCACGTCCGGCGCGGTGAGCAGCGGCTCGGGCAGCCAGGGGCCGACGTACACCTCCTTGCGGCGACTCATGGTGCGCAGCCGGTTGAGCGACTGCCGGGTCGTGATCCGGACCAGATAGGCGCGCGGGTCGCGTACCTGCCCCAAGTCGACCTTGACCCACCGCAGCCAGGTCTCCTGGAGGACGTCTTCGGCGTCGGCGGCCGATCCGAGCATCTCGTATGCCACGGTGAAGAGCAGGTTGCGGTGGGCGACGAACGTCTCGGTCGCCGTGCTGGTGACGTGGTCGCTCATGTCTCGACCCCTCCCCTTCCCGGCCGACGCCGGTCGCCGAAGTCCTTCAAGCGTGCATCCACAGCGAGATCCTTCTCATTTGTCATCGTCGATGCCCGTGGTAGGCCGCCCCGCGAGTGCCTGGCTAGGCCGCCCGTTCAGCGGTGGCCGGCGCCTCGCGCCGCTTGGTCTGCAACAGTTGCCGGCGCTTGGCGTCCTTGGTCCACCATGTGCGCGCACCGGGCTTGCGTGCCTCGTACGCCAGTTGCCAGGGGATGCCCTTGCAGATGAGCTCCTTGATCTTCGCGCCCGGACGGCCGCCGAGGTAGAACCCCTTCGCGGTGTCGTCCCTGGCGGTGAGCTGAAAGACGCCGGCGCGACGGCCCAGACTGATGCACTGACTGACGAACCCGACGTCGATGGGCGCGGGGTGCTCGCCCGCGAGCCGGCTGAGCACTGTCTCGGCGGCCTGCGGGCCCAGCTGAACCGCAGCCTGGCAGCTCATCCGGAACGGCAGGTCCGACGGTGCCGCCGAGTCCCCGGCCGCGACGATGCGCAGGTCGTCCACGCTCGTCAAGGTCTCGTCCGTGAGCAGGCGGCCCAAGGCGTCGGTGCTCAGTCCGCTGCGCGCGGCCAGGTCCGGCACACCGAATCCGGCGGTCCAGACGGTCACCTCGCTCGGCAGCTCGTGGCCGCCACTGAGCCGTACGGCATCACGAGTCACCGCCGTCACCTTCGCGTCGGGGCCTTCGAGCACGGTCACGCCGAGTCGGGCCAGCCGCTTGGCGACCGAGCGCCGACCCCGAGGATGCAGGGAAGGGCCGAGCACCCCGCCGCAGACCAGGGTCACGGTGCGGCCTTCCTCCGCCAGTTCGGCGGCGGTCTCGATGCCGGTCGCACCGGCTCCGACAACGGTCACCGCGGCCGTTGCGGGCGCGGCGTCGACGACCGGCCGCAGCCGTTGGGCCTCCTCCAGGCCGGCGATCGGGTAGGCGAACTCGGCCGCCCCGGGCACCTGCGGGTCGGCGCTGCCACTGCCCACCGCGTAGACCAGATAGTCGTAGCCGACCGTGCCGCCGGTCGCCGACGTCACGCTGCGCTCGGCCGCGTCGATCCGGGTCACGGTGTCGACCACCAGCCGGACGCGCTCGCTCAGGACCTTGCGGTAGTCGACGACCGCGTCGTCGGACCCGCCCACCAGTTGGTGCAGGCGGATCCGCTCGACGAAGGTCGGGCGCGGGTTGATCAGAGTCACTGTCACGTCGTCGCGCTGCGTCAGGCGATTGGCCGCCATGACGCCGGCGTATCCGCCGCCGATCACGACCACATCGGTGTTCTCCGTCATGATGTCTCCTTCGTTTCCGGGGGTTCGGCCTCAAGACACCGCGGGATCGATCGCTGTGACAGCATGTGAGGCAGGTCACTTCGCGGAGTCGGGCCATCGCGCCCGGCGGAACCGTAGGAGGAGTGGCAGTCGTCTCCTCAGCGATCAAACTTGAGGAGAGTGCGCAGTGCGGATCTACATCAGCGCGGACATGGAGGGCGTCACAGGGCTCGTCGACGCCGACGATGTGCAGCCCGGCGGCCGGGACTACGAGCGTGGACGGTCGATGATGGCGGAGGACGTCAACGCCGCGATCCGGGGTGCCCTCGCGGCCGGCGCCACCGACATCACTGTCAACGATGCTCACGGACCGATGCGCAACATCCTTCCGGAGGCCCTGCACCCGGCGGCCCGCCTCATCCGCGGCAAGCCCAAGCACATGCTCATGCTCGAAGGTCTCGCGCCCGAGCACGATGCCATGGTCTGCGTCGGCTATCACTCGCGGGCCGGCGCACTCGGGGTGCTGAGCCACAGCTTCATGGGCCACGAGATCGAAGACATGTGGCTGGACGGCCGGCCGGTGGGCGAGATCGGCCTGGCCCACGCCACCGCGGCGGCCATCGGCGTTCCCGTGGCAGTCCTCACCGGTGACGACTGCGCCTGCGCGGAGATGGCCGAATGGGACGCCTCCGTCACCACCGTGGCCGTGAAGAATGCGCGTAACAGATTCGCGGCGGATCTGCGACCTGCCGCGGAAGCGCGTACCGCGATCGAGGACGCGGTCGCCGCCAGTCTGTCCGCGCAACGACCGGCCACGGTGGTCCCATCGGGCCCGTCCACGCTCACCGTCCGCTGGCAGTCGGCTTCAGTGGCCTCCACCCTCCTGGGAATTCCCGGGGTCACCTCGACGGACACACGGACCGTCCAGGCGCAGGGCCCTCTGCCCAGCCTGTACCGGCTGTTCGGAGTGTGGATGCGAGTGGCGGCTTCCCTCACCAACCAACACCCGTACTGCTGACCGTTGGTGGCCGCCCGGGACCGTCTTGCACCCTTTACTTGGATTCGACTCGTCCGAGCGGGTCGGGGTCGGCCGTCAGCGCGTCACGCGCCGCCTGCCAAGCGGAATCCCCGGGGTGGAGCTCGGTGCGGAGGTAGGCCCAGGTGAGCCGCTGGACCGCGGCCACTCGCTCGGGGTTCTCGTCGGTGGTCTCGGCGACGTCGTATCCGGAAACCCCGCCGAGCCCGTGCTCCGCGTCGAACAGGGTGAGCAGGGACTTGGGGCCCGGGGAGAGGAAGTACGGATCGGCGTGCCATTCCGGGCCCCGAACCGTCAGGTGGGTGGAGGCGTCCTTGTCGCCTGCGACGACGAGCGTGGGCGTCGTCATCTTGGAGAAGTCCATGGTCGAGAAGAAGGAATAGTTCTCGGCCACGAACTCGGTGACGGCATCGCCGCCCCTGCCGGGCGCGGCAAGCAGTACACCCGCCTTGATCCGGGGCTCGGCCAGGTCCACTTCCGTTCCGTCGTCCGGATCGGTGAGCCGGGCGCCGAGCAGCAGGCTCGCGGTGTGCCCGCCCATCGAGTGCCCGGCCACGGCGACCTTGTCGCGGTCCAGGCGCCCGAGAAGCTGCGGGACGGCGGCCTCGATCACGTCGAGTCGGTCGAGGATGCGCGTCATGTCCTCGGCCCGTGAGCGCCAGTGCAGAGGCCCCCCGGGGGTAGCGGGATCCAGGCTCAGCGTGCTCGAGCTCAGGTGGGTGGGCTGGATCACGACGAAGCCGTGCGCTGCCCAGAAGTTGGCGAGGGGGGCGTAGCCGTTCAGCGAGGAGAGGTGGTTCGAGTAACCCTGGCCGTGCGAGAGGAGGATGACCGGCAGGTCGCTCCCGGTCACGGGCGCGGAGACGCGCACCTCCAGATCCACGGCTCGACCGGGGGCCGGCAGTACTACGGGACTGACCGAGAGCACTGGAGTGGGCGGAGCGAAGGCGTGGGCCGGGTACGTCGATTCACTCATGATGCGTATTTCCCTTCAATGACCTCTGCTGCCGGTCCCGTTCGGCTGACGCCTGAGGCGGTCAGGCCCGGTCAGGGGCGTCCGGCATCGACTCCGCATCAAGCGGAGCGTCGTTCCGATTAATATACGGAGCGACGTTCCGCTTTGTCAACGGGCGCCAGAGGGAGAGCGTGGTGCGCGTCGGCGAACGTGACCGGTCCGGCGAGTTCCGAATCCTTTTCCCGGTCGGTCGCCCCGTTGTCGGATTCGTCGCCCCTGCACCCGAAGAGGCGTGTTGAATGGCGTGGCTGAAGGTCCGTCACTCAACTGTTCATAGGGGATCTGGATGTTGCCGGAAATCTTGGTCGGGCTTGCTGCTTCGGGGGGAACGGCGGTCGTGACGGCGGCCGGCACCGATGCCTGGTCAGGGACCCGAACAACAGTGGCCCGGCTCCTGGGACGAGACGGGCAACGGGAAGAGGCGGTGTTGCAGCGCCTTGACCAGACCGCCGCCGATCTCGCACGGGCATCCGACGAAGACGCGCAGGGAGCGCTGGAACGGGTACGTGTCGCACAGTCCCGGTCCTGGGAGACGCGTTTCACGGACCTGCTCCAGGATCTGCCGGAACCCGAAAGGGACGAGGCCGTCAGGGCGCTGCGTTCCCTGGTCGAGCATGTCCGGCAGCACGCTTCCGGCTCCGGTGCCTCGGCCGGTACCGGTGGGTTCGCGGCCACCGGCGACGTCATCATGAAGGCCACAAACGGATCGGTTGTCGCCGGTGTGGTCAACGGAGGTGTGCGCGTGGACCCTCCGAAGCCGGGGCCGGTCCAGGACTGACCGCCCCCGGCTCCTCAAGTCCACAGCGCCGTAGCCGCGGCGCGTTCCTCGGAACACTGCTGCACATGGCGGGCTTCGGCGCCGCCGGTGACAGCCGGGCCCCCTACGTCACCGCCTCCCACGGGGCGGTGGCGGTCGGCCACGCCGACCATGTCACGTACATCCGCAAGCAGCGTGCGCGCCGCTTGCGGATGCTGGTCGTGCCCGTCGTCGTGGCGGGCGGGACGATCACGGCCATCACTCTCGGGCCTGACTCATCCGGGTCGGGCCCCGGGCGGTCCTCCACGGCACCGTGGTTCTCCGCGACACGGTCGCCTTCCGGGCCGCCGTCCGCCACCGGTTCCCCGTCCGCCACCGCCTCGCCGTCGGCACCGATCGTGCGCGCGTCCGGCTCCGCGGCAGCCGTGGCCCAGCCGGAGCGGACCGGTGCGGCGGCCACGCCCGAGGCCGGGGCGCCGCCCTCCGCGGAGTCCGGGGCGACCAAGCTCTCCCCGGGGTCCGTGTCACGCCTCCGGAACGTCTCCACCAACCAGTGCGCGTCCGGCGACGGTTCCGTCTACCCCGGCTTCGGGACCTGCAATTCCAGCGATGCCTAGGTATGGACCTTGCGCTCCTCCGGTGGCGGCACCTTCGAGTTGGTCAACCGCGCGAGTGGAAACTGCCTGTCGGCGCCCTTCAACAACAACTACGCGGCCGGGCTGGAAGCCTGCGGCGGTGTCGGAGGCACTGGCTACGTGGAGTGGCGTATCGGGAGCTCCACCGCGGCAGGCCAAACCCTGAAGAACACCAAGACCGGGCATTGCCTGGAGATCGCCTCCCCGGCGTACGGCGGCGGCAAGCAAGTGATGGTGGCCACCTGCAACAGCGACGAACCCCAGCAGCTGTGGAACAACGGCGGGACCCCCTAGGACGGTTCCGGTCCATCATGGGGGGGCTCGCGGGGAAGCCTATGGACGTGCGGCGCGGCGGGTGCCACGTCACGCCGGCGTCCGGCTTGGGCACGGCACGACGACTGGTCGCTGAGACATCTTGGCGTGCCTCGGCTGACCGCAACGGGGGGGAACATTGACAGGCCCTGATCGCCGTTCAGTACGAGCGAATCCGTGCCCGCCGCACGCGCGTCGGCCAGGGAATCCCGGCCTCCGTCGACGCCCTCACGTGCGTAAGCCAATTCTGGCAAGCACCTGAGAGGGCCGAGAAGGCTCGGGTGCGCGTGCTAAAATCGCCCCACCAATTGCCAGGAATCCTGTCGATTGGCGACACGGCTCGACGATCGGAACCGTATGTCTCTCCTTGCCCGGCCCGGAGTGGCCTCCTTCGCCGCCAAGTCGATACAGCGCCTCGCCGTGGCGGCCGACCGGCGCCCGAGCGGCCGCGGTTCGGCGGCCGCCTCGCACGGGCGCTTCCCCGAGTTCCCGCGCTCCGTGGGCGAGTTGACGGTCCCGACCTCGGTCGCTCCGGCCCGGGTCGTGGTGTACCTGCCGACGTCCGAGGGTCCGCCACCGCCGGTTCACGTCAACTTCCACGGTGGCGGGTACGTGATGCCGCTGACGGAGATCGACGATCCGCTCTGCCGCTTCCTCGCCGCCGAGGCGGGGGTGGCCGTGGTCAACGTCGACTACGTCGTGGCCCCGCAGCACCCGTTCCCCGCCCCGCCCCGGCAGGCCTTCGAGGTCGTCCGGTGGATCGCCGAGCACGGCGGCGAGCACGGCTGGGACGGCAGCCGTCTGTCCGTGGGCGGACAGAGCGCCGGAGGCGGTCTCGCCGCGGCCGTCGCACGTCAGGCACTCGAGGAGGGCGGGCCCCGTATCGCCCTGCAGGTCCTGCACTACCCTCCGTTGGACCTCGCGACGAGCGCCCGGGACAAGCGCGCCGCCATCGCCAAGCCGGTGCTGCGCCCCTGGATGGGAGAGATCTTCGACAGCTCGTACGTCCCCGACCCGCGCGAGCGTGCCGACCGACTGGTGTCCCCCGCGGGCGCGGCCGACACCGCCGACCTCAAGGGCATCGCCCCGGCCCTGGTCGTCACGGCGGAGTACGACCTTCTCAAGGCGGAAGCCGTGCGCTACGCCGAGCGTCTTCAGCGGGCAGGCGCCCTCATCGAGCACCACGACGTGCTCGGGGTCGATCACGGGTACGACGGCAAGGACGACAAGAAGGCCCTGGAGACCTACGCCGTGATCGCCCGTCATGTGCGGAGGGCCCTCAACCCCGAGGCCCGCGAGGCTGGTTGAGCAGCGCCGCACACCGGGATGGGCAAGGCGGGCCGGAGGCGGCGAAGCGGGCGGGCCCGGGACGGACGAGGCGCCCGCCGCACGTCGGACGCCCCGACCACCCGCTCCTCCATCCCCCTCTCCATGGAGGTGACTGTCAGCCCTGCGAGCGGGCCTCGGGTGGCGTGATGCCCAACCTGTCCGCGCTCTCCGTCAGTTCACGCCACACCTTCGCCGCCACGGGTACCCCCTTCTCGGTACGCCGCACACGCACGGCGGCACTGCGCTCACCGGGGTAGAACACGCCCTCGGCGCCGTCCGCCGCGGCCAGACCCTTGAGCGTGCCCAGAGTGGCGTCGACAGCCGCCGTGAAGGCGTCCGCGTCACCGAAGGCCGCCGGGTCGATGGCGATGATCAGGGCGTTCTGGCGGTGCCCCCGGCCCTGGGGATCGTCCGAGTGGAAGGCGGCGAAGATCGGCGCGCCGACGAGCACGCTGGTGAGCAGTTCGAACGCCAGCGACATGCCGGACCCCTTGGCACCGCCCAGCGGCAACGGCATGACCGCCTCCTCCGGGTCGGTGGTGGGGGTGCCGTCCGCGGTGGCGGCGGCCCCCTCCGGCAACGGGGTGCCACTCGCCCTGGCCTGGCGGATCTTCCCCAGGGCGATCGTGGCGGTGGCCATGTCCAGCAGAAGCGGCGCGTGGCTCTCGGCGGGTACGGCGATGGCGAGCGGGCTGGTGGCCACGGCCGCGCCCTTGACCCCGGTGTAGCCCATGTTGGGCATCCCTGCGACGAAGGCGATGCCGACCAGGCCCTGTTCGGCGATCTTCGACACGTAGTAGCCGATGGCTCCGGTGTGGACGGTCCGGCGCACCCCCACGGCCGCGACACCCCCCGCTCTGGCCCGGGTCACCGCCTCCTCGGCGGCCGCGGTGAGGGCCACCGGGCCGGGCGCGCGGTCGGCGTCGAGGACGGCGACCGCCGACGTACCGGACTCGAACGTCATCTCGGGCCGGGCGTTGGCCACTCCCTTGGCGAGCAGCTCCAGATAGGCGGGGACCCGCGCGGTGCCGTGGGAGTCGACACCGCGCAGCGCGGCCCAGACGAACACGTCGGCGATGGTGCGGGCGTGCTCGGGGCCGAGTCCGCCCTTCTCCAGGAGGGCGGCGGCGAAGGCGCGCAGGCCGTCGGCCGGGACAAGGACCTTGCCCGGCTTGGCCGTTGGGGTGTCGGTCATGGTGGCGGTGGCCTCCTGGGTCAGCGGGTGACGAGAACGTCGACGACGGCGGTGGTGCCCTCCGCCACGGCCTTGAGCGCGCGCTCCAGGGCGGGGGCGAGCGCGCCCGGCGCGTCGACGGTCTCGGTGTGCATGCCGAACGGCTCGGCGAACTGGGCGAGTCGGGGCAGCCGGTGCAGGTCGGTGCCGAGCCACTCGCCGGTCTCGGCGGCCGCACCCTCGGGGTAGAACCTGCGGTGGTTGAGGTTCATCGACTTGTAGACGCGGTTGTTGAACACCACGATCAGCAGCGGCAGGTCGTACGCCTTGGCGGCGTCGTACGACGGGATGACGGGGTTGTACGCGAAGGCCCCGTCGCCGATGGTGAGGACCACGGGCCTTTCCCTGGCGGCGAGTTTGACGCCGAGGGCCACCGCGATGCCCTGGCCGAGTCCGCCCTGCACATAGAAGTACGAGTCGGGGTCGGAGGCCTGCACATGGCGTTTCACGACGCGGCTGTGGGTGATCGTCTCGTCGACGACGATCGCGGGCGCCTCCCAGTACATGGAGTGCGGGGCGTCCGGGACGATCTCCAGATGTGAGCCGGGCAGCAGTTCGTGGGCGCGGGTCACGGTCTTCACGCTGAGTACCGCGTCCTTCTCCGCGGCCAGGAAGGCGACCTTGACGCCCGAGTTCTGGATCTCCTCCAGCGAGGGGCCGTTGGTGTCGAGGTTGCGCAGATCGGCCATCTTGGCGACGTTGAAAGTGCCCATCTGCTGGAAGAGGAAGGTGAGGTCGGGCCGCTCCTGTTGGAACCGCCGGGTGAGCAGGCGGTCGATGACGGGGAGCTTGACGGCCTCGGCTCGGTCGGCGGCGGCAAGTTCCTGCAGCTCGGGGTGGCTGATGCCGCCCAGGGAGTGGCCGAGGGCGACCGAGGAGACGCGCTCGGGGCGCAGTAGGGCGGCGCGCAGGGCGGCGACGGAGCCGATGGACTGGCCGACGAGCATGACGTCGGTCAGGTCCTCCTGGTCGAGTACGGCGACGACGTCACCGGGGAAGTCCTGTCCGTCGAACTCGGGCTTCGAGGAGTGCGGACGGGCCGGGGCGTCGGACTTGCCGAAGCCGCGCAGGTCCATGGTGACGACCGTGAACTCCTCGCGCAGCGCGGCCACTTGCTGCCACCAAGCGGCGTGGTGGCCGCCACTGCCGTGCACGAACAGGATCGCCGGACCGCTGCCGTGGCGCTCGTAGTAGAGGGAGGTGCCGTCGGAGTCGGCGATGGGTGCGCCCGGTGCCGCCCAGCGGGCCCGCGCGCGTCTGGGCGGCGCGGCGCTGTGGCGCGGTTGTCGTCGCTGGAGCGGCCGGCGACCGTCGCGTAGATCATGGCCTGGGCGCTGAAGAGGAACAGGCCGGTCAGGAAGACCACGACGTAGGTGAGCGGCAGCGCCATGTGGATGCCGAGCAGATAGACGCCGAGGGCGGTGGCCGCGAACCAGACGGTGGCGACGCGCGCACCGCCGAAGTGGTCGGAGAAGCGGCCGACGATCAGCATGCCGGCGATGCCGCCGAGGTTGATGACGATGACGAAGGACAGCGAGGAGCCGAGCTCGTAGCCCGCGCCGCGCATCATGGTGGGCAGCCAGTTGCTGACGCCGTAGACGAGCAGCAGACCGCAGAACGAGGCCAGCCAGAACAGCAGCGTGGTGCGCCACAGGCCGCCGCGGAACAGGGCGACGACGGCGCTCCAGCGGTCCCCGGCCCCGGGGCGCTCCGCCGTGGGCGCGGGCAGTTCGACGTCGTAGCGCTCGGCGAGCTCGCGGGCTTCCCGTGTGCGTCCCTTGGCGACCAGGAAGTTCAGGGACTCGGGGAGGTACTTGGCGATCAGCGGGACGCCGATGAGCAGCGGGACCACGCAGATCCAGTAGGCGACGCGCCACTGGCCGGCGCCGGTCGTCCACAGGCCGACGAAGCCCGCCAGGATGCCGCCGGCCTGGTGGGCGGTCATCAGCGTGCCGACGATCAGAGCGCGGCGGTCACGCGGGGCGTACTCGGCAACCATCGTGATCGTGGTGGGGAGCAGACCGCCGAGTCCGAGACCCGCGATGAACCGTCCGAGTCCGAAGACACCGAGGCTGGGGGCGACAGCGCAGAGGGCGGACGCGAGCGAGAAGACCGCCGTGCAGGTGATGATCACCTTCTTGCGGCCGATCCAGTCGGTGACCGTACCGCGGACAGCGCGCCGATCAGCATGCCGAAGGTGGCGTAACTGCCCAGGTCGCCGGCCTGGGACGGCTGGAGCCCCAGGGCGTGCTCGGCGAGCATGTTGGGCAGCACGGAGCCGTAGACGAACATGTCGAGGCCGTCGAAGAGCACGACCAGCCAGCACAGGCCGACGACCAGCGTGGCCAGTCCGGTCCCGCGGGCGCGCAGGTCTGGGGAGGGAGACATCATTGTTTCCTCTCGTCCGGGAGAAGTGTCCCTGGAGGGGATGAGTGGGGCGGGTCGGTGCGGCTCGAGCGGCCTGACCCGATGGTGCGCACGACGCTAGGGTTCCGGTTCCCTAAGTGTCAACGCTTTTGTCAACAATCTCAGGAACAATCCAGCCAACGGTTCCGAGAGGCTACAGCAGGAGAGAAACAGCAGGTGAAACGGCCATGGGCGGCACACAGCCGTGTGCCGCCCTGCCTGTTTCGCTGACTTGTTCTCAGTGGTCCGCGGCCGGGTCCAGCGGCGGTGTGCCATGGGTGTGGAAGGACTCGATGGTCTTCAGACCCCACGCCTGCCCCTTGGCCCGTTCGGCCTGGGTCCACGTGATCAGGGGCCAGTCGGGGGCCAGTACGAGACGGGTGAGCGGGTTGCACAACTCGATGCGGTTGCCGCCCGGCTCGTAGACGTAGAGGAAGAACGTCTGCTGGATGGCGTGCTTGTGCGGGCCCGTCTCGATGAACACACCGGTGTCGAGGGCGAGATCGGCGGCGCGCAGGATGTCCTCGCGGGTGTCGGTCGCGAACGCGATGTGGTGCAGCCGCCCGCGCGAGCCCGTCCAGTCCTCGGTGTAGACGACGTCGTACGACTTGTTCGTGAACGTCAGCCACTTCGCGGCGATCCGGCCGCCGTCGAGCTGGATCTGCTCGGTCGGCCGGGCCCCCAGGAGGTGCTGGTGGAAGTCGGCGTTGGCGGCGACGTCGGCGGCCAGGTAGTTCACATGGTCCAGGCGGCGTACGCCCACGCCGTGGCCGGGCTTGGCCTGGGGCTGGTTCTTCAGCCCCGGCTTCAGCTCGTCCGGGGCCTGGTACCACTCGGACTCCCAGTACAGGGCCAGTTCGTGGCCGTCGGGGTCGGCGGTGACGTACAGCGGGCCGAGGCCCGGCTCGTCCTCGGTCCAGCGGCCCTGGTGACCGGCGGCCTCCAGTTCCTTGGCCCTCCGCTGCAGGGCCTCCTCGCTGGAGGCGCGCAGGGCAGTGCGGCGCAGGCCGGAGGTCTGGTGCGCGGTGAGGACGAGGCTGTGGTGCTCGTAGTCGTCCCAGGTCCGCAGATAGACCGAGTCGCCGCTGCGGCCGTTGACCGTCAGGCCGAGGTAGTCGGTGAAGAACCGCAGACTTCCGTCCAGGTCGGGGGTGAGCAGTTCGACGTGCCCGAGGTGGGCGATGTCGCCGAGGGGCGGGGCCATGCAGGCCTCCTTAAGGGTGAAGTGCGGCTCCGGCCGGCCGGGGGAAGACCGTACCGTCGAAGATCTTGCGTGCGGTGCGGACGACGGCGGTACGGCGGGCCACGGGGGCGGCCCCCGGGATGCCGTCGTCGATCTCGCTCTCGATGTCGAGGAATCCGGTGGGATGCTCGATGCGCAGTCGTCCGCCGTTCTCGGGCAGACGGGCGACGTCCTGGCCGACGCCGCCGTGGACGCGCAGCCCGGCGGCGACACTGGCGGCTCCCAGGACGCCGATGGCGGTGTGGCAGCGGACCGGGATGAAGGTGCGGGTCATGACCGCGCCGCCGTTCGTGGGCGGTGCCAGCAGGCTGAGCTTGGGCACGGTCGTCTCGCTGACGTCGCCCAGGCCCATCAGCAGGGCCGCCTCCAGGCGGATCCGCTGGAGCCGGTCGTGCAGGGTCAGGTCCTCCTCCAGGTCCCGCGGCCTCTCGTAGCCGGTGACCTGCAGGGAGGCGGCGGCGATCAGCACGGTCGGCATGCCGTTGTCCACGCAGGTCACGGGCGTGTCCGCGACGATGTCCCGGGCGTGCCCGGTGGGCAGCAGGGGGTTGCCGCCCCGCTCGAACTCGATCACCACGGGTGCGGCGGTGCCCGGCACGCCGGAGATCTCGGCCGGGCCCGCGTAGGAGACGCGCCGGTCCGGCGTGGGGAAGGTGGCGGTGGCGTGGTCACCGCTGTTGACCATCCGGATCCGTACCGAGGTGTGCCCGTCCCGGGCGGCGACCAGACCGCGTTCGACGGCGAACGGGCCGACCCCCGCAAGGAGGTTGCCGCAGTTCTGCCGGTCGGAGACCTCGGCCCGGTCCACTCCCACCTGGAGGAAGAGGTAGTCGACCTCCGCGTCGGGGCTCTGGGAGCGGGAGACCACCGCGACCTTGCTGGTGAGCGGGTGCGCTCCGCCGAGTCCGTCGATCTGCCGGGGGTCGGGGCTGCCCATGACCCGCAGCAGCAGGTCGTCGCGCGCCCCGGCGTCGGCCGGCAGGTCCTCGGCCAGGAAATAGGCACCCTTCGAGGTCCCACCGCGCATCAGCATGCAGCGCAGCTCCTCGCCGGTGCTCATGACGGGGAACCGTTGCGTTCGTACTCGTCGTAGGCCTGGTACCGCACCCCGAGCCGTACGAGGGTCTCGCGCAGGCCGTAGCGGTCCAGGCCCAACTGGCCCTCGGCGAAGGCGGCCCGGGAGGCGTCCTCCTTGGCGGTGCGCGCCTCGGCCGCCTTGACGGCCGTACCGGCCCTCTCGCGGGGTACGCACACCACGCCGTCGTCGTCGGCGACGATGACGTCACCGGGGCGGACGACCTGGCCGCCGAGCACGACGGGTATGTTCACCGAGCCCGCCGTGGCCTTGACCGTGCCCTGGGCGCAGACGGCGCTCGACCAGACGGGGAAGCCCATGGCACGCAGGTCGGCGGTGTCGCGCACCCCGGCGTCGATGATCAGGCCGCGCACCCCGCGGTACTGGAGCGCGGTGGCGAAGAGGTCGCCGAACATGCCGTCGGTGGAGGGCGAGGTGGTGGTCACGACGAGGATGTCGCCCTCGCGGCACTGCTCGACCGCCGCGTGGATCATGAGGTTGTCGCCGGGCCAGCACAGGGCGGTGACCGCGGTGCCCGCGATGCGCACGTCCTGCTGGATGGGCCGGAACCCGGGACCGAGACTGCCGGTTCGGCCCATGCCCTCGTGGACGGTGGCCACCCCGTAACCGCCGAGTGCCTCGACGTCCTCGGCATGGGCGCGCGGCGGGTCGGTGACGATCAGGCCGCTCATGCCAGCTCCTCCGTGACCTGCGGGTAGGGACGCATGTAGGCCTCGCCGTAGGTGGCGTGGGGCAGGCCGAGGTTGGGGCCCGCGTTGCGCTTGAGCTGTACGCCGCGCCGCTTGCCCAGGTCGGTGTAGTAGTCCCACAGGTGCTGCTGGGCGGCGAGGCACTCCATGGCCTTGCGCTTGGTCTCCCAGACCGGGGTGATGTCGAGGAGGACCTCGGGCTGGAAGCCGCACATCTCCGGCTGGTGCGGCTCGAAGAAGAACACCGGCGGGGCTCCGATGATCTCGCCCTCGGAGGGATAGCCGATGGCCTGGGCGAGGACACGGGCGTCCAGGGCCATGCGGGCGGCCGCCGGGTGGTCACCGTTGTAGGGATCGTCCAGGGGGTGGGTCAGGACCACGTCGGGCTGGGTGTCGCGGTAGATGCGTACGAGCTGGGCGGTCAGCTCCTGAGTGACGAGCAGGGGGTAGTCGCCGGCGTCCAGGAAGCGCACCCGGGCGCCCAGGGTCGAGGCCGCCGCCTCGGCCTCGGCACGGCGGATCTCCTTGATCTCCTCCAGCGACTTGCCCTCGCGCCAGGCCTTGGCGGACTCACCGCGCTCCCCGTAGGTGAGGCACGCGATGGTCACCTTCTCTCCACGGGAGGCGGCCAGGGCGATGGCTCCCCCGGCCCGCCAGACGAAGTCCCCGGCATGCGCGGTGATGACAAGTGTCGATCGTGGGGTGGTGGGCGCCTTGCCGTACGTCATTGCTCACATCTCCTTGGTGGACAGGCCGGATGCCCCACCACCGCGACGTCATTGGCGCAGCGCGTCGATGACTCCCGCGAGGTGGGTACGGACGGCCGCTTCGGCCGCCTGCGGGTCCCGGGCCCTGATCGACTCGATCATGGCCAGGTGCTCACTCAGTGACTGCTGGGGGCGCCCCGGTCTCAGCGCGAGCTGGAAACGGTGGCGCACCAGCTGCCCGTTGAGCCGCTCCAGCAGCCCCACGGCGACCTGCTGGCCGGAGAACTCCCTGATCCGGTCGTGCAGTTCGTGGTTGAGCCGGGAGTAGACCAGTGGCTCGCCGCCCGCGACCGCCTTGGACATCGCTGTGCCCAGGTCGGTCAGCTGGTCCAGCTGGTCCTCGGTCGCCTCGACGGCAGCCTTGGCCGCGCAGAGGCCTTCCAGGACCATGCGGCACTCGGTGATGGCCACGGCTTCCTCGACCGTCACCACCCGCACCCGCGAGCCGCGGTTGCGGATCCGCTCGACCAGTCCCTCCGACTCCAGCTCGATCAGCGCCGCCCGGACGCTGGCCCGCGTGACACCGAACTGCTCGGCGAGTTCGTTCTCCACCAGCCGCTGGGCCGGTGCCATGTCGCCTTGCAGGATCGCCTGCCGCAGGTGCACCAGTGCGTGCTGCTTGGCCTGCTCGCCGGTGCCTGGACGGGCTTCCTTCGGCATCGCGCCCTCCCTGAGTGAGTGCCTGTCGAACCTAAATCCAGTCCAACAAGATTGTCAACAATTTTGTTCTCCATGTTGCCGACATGTCCTGTCGACGGCCAGGTCACTCACCGCCACAGGGCGCCGACCAGCCCCAAGCGTCCCACGGCCACTCGGCAGTGACCGTCGCCCGGCCGGGCACGTGTCGATCTCCGAATACGCAGAGGCCACTGCCCCATCTCCCGGGCCGGGCCAGGGCACGACGCCCACTCCGCGGACACCCAGCGCGTCGGCGGCCCGAGGGCAGGACCGTCGAGGATCCGCCGCCGGGAATGCCAACTCGACGCCGGATCCGTTTCCTTGAGCGAGTCGGGCCGGGCGCGCGTCGTACGCCGCGCGGGCCGAGGACGACGGCCGGGACCGCCCTGACCAGCTCCGATCTGGGCGGGCGTCAGTCACCCAACACCAAAAGGAAGTAAAGGGAGTTACCTGCGACGCCACGGCCCACTTCCCCCGTCCCCGGGGCCCACCTGCTGCGCTTGACTTCATTGTCCCGGTATGCGTAGTTTGGATACGGGTTGAACAGAAAACAGACGTTTTGCCTGGTGAGAAGACAATCAATCTCAGCATCCCGACCGACTACATCCCGACCGACGACAACCCGGTCGTCGGTTAACTGACGGACGGGCGCCCCGCCGCGGGGTTCGCTGCACTCAGCAGCCCAGGTGGGCCCGATGCCGCGCGATCAGCGCGTGAGTCGGCGGACGGCAATTCCCGTCACTTTCAACGCCGATGTACCGGACCCTCATCGCGAACGTCTCAGTGCCTCACTGGTGCCGACGTCACCGCGGCCGTGCAGGGCCAGGACCTGTCTACGCTCCCGGGAAGGGAAAGCACCATGCGGATCATCACTTCAAGGACGTTCCGGCTGGTCGCCAGCCTGTTCGCCGCTCTGGCCCTGGCGTTCGGCACGGCCGGCATCGCCAGCGCGACCAGCTCCCACTCGGACTCCGGTTACTCCTACAGCAACTGGAACGACGACGGAGGCCACGGAGACCACGGAGACGACGACGGCGGCTACGGCGGCGGCGGTGACTACGGCGGCGGCGGAGACCACGGCGGCGGTGGCGGTGGAGACCACGGCGGCGGCGGCGGCGGAGACCACGGCGGCGGCGGTGGCGGAGACCACGGCGGCGGCGGCAACGGCGGCGGCGGTGGCGGCGGCCACGGCGGCGGTGGCGGCAACGGTGGCGGCGGGGGCGGTGGCGGACACTGACCCCAGTGGTCGCAACTGACATCTGAAGATTGACGGCCTGTCATCTCGCCAAAGACGACTGGTCTTCTCCGAACGGTCCCGCGTCGCGCCAGCGACACGGGACCGTTCGGCGTGCGGCCGTACGACCTAGACTGGCGGTCGTCCACGGTCCCGGTACCGCCGCGACAGAACCGATCGGGGGCGTGATGATGGCCGGTGCACGGCGCGTGACGCTGAGCGACGTCGCCGCGGCGAGCGGCGTCTCGCGGGCGACCGTGAGTTTCGTGCTCAACGACGATCCGAACCAGACGATCTCACCGGTCACCCGGGAGCGCGTACGGCAGGCCGCCCGCGACCTCGGCTACGTACCGCACGGCATCGCGCGGGCGCTGCGCGAGGGCTCCTCCCGCATCGTCGTCCTCAACGTCGACTGGGGCCTGGAGGGCAACTACTCGCGCAGCTACATCCGGGGCCTCGACGACGAACTCGCCGCGCACGACCATGTGCTGCTCGTCCGGCACGGTCACTGCGCGCCGCACTCGACGCAGCAGGTCCTCGACACGATCGCTCCCCGGGCCGTGCTCCGGTTCGCCGCGCATCTCACCGGCCACGAGCCCGGAGCGGCGGGCGACTGGCGTGCCGGGTTCGCCGCGAACGCCGCCCTGCAGATCCGACATCTCGCCGACCGCGGCCACACGCACGTCGCGATGGCGTTGCCCAACCACGACTCCCCCCTGCTGGAAGTGCGGCTGCGCCTTGCCCGGGAGACCGTGAGCACGCTGGGGCTCGCCCCGCTGACCTCCTTCATCGTGCCCCGTCCGAGGACGGCCGGCACCAGCGCCGTCAAGGCCTTCCGCGCCGCGCACGGGACCGTGACGGCGGTCGCAGCCTTCGACGACGACATCGCCCTGCGCACCCTGACCGCCCTGCACGACCTGGGACTTGCCGCGCCCGACGACCTGGCCGTGATCGGCTTCGACGACACGGAGTACGGCGCCCTCGTCACACCCGCGCTGACCACCGTCCGCATCGATGCCGAAGTCCACGGCCGCCTCGCCGCCCGCGCCGCGCTCGGCCTCGATCGCGCCGGGCTCAGCCCCGAGCCCGGGCGGATCATCGCGCGCGACTCGGCGTGACACCGGCGGGCAACACGGCGCACCCGATGCACCCCGACGTCGACTACGCGGCCCGGCGATAGAGCTCCGTCAGGAGTTCGATGGCGGCGGGGGCGGCGGAGTGCGGGTCGTCCCGCCACCAGGCGAGCCGCACCGCGATGGGCTCGGCGTCGCGCACCGGGCGGTAGACGACGCCGGGGCGCGGGTACTGGTGCGCGGTGGACTCGGCCGTCATGCCCACACAGCGACCCGTGGAGATCGCGGTGAGCCACTCGTCGACATCGTGGGTCTCCCTGGTCACCGGGCGGGAGTCGGGTGGGAACAGCTCCGTCGTCGTGGTGCCGGTCCTGCGGTCGATCAGCAGGACGCGCCCGCCGAGGTCGGCGAGTCGCACCGAGCGGCGTCCGGCCAGCGGATCGTCCGCGGCCAGGGCGCACAGCCGCCGTTCCAGCCCCACGATCGCGGAGTCGAAGCGCCGGTCGTCCAGGGGTCTGCGCACCACGGCCGCGTCGCAGGCTCCCTCGGCGAGGCCGGCGGTGGCGGAGTTGACACGGACGAGCCGCAGCTCCGTCTCGGGGTGTGCCCGCGCCCAGTCGCGCTGAAAGGCCAGGGTGTGACGGCCGAGCGCGGACCAGGCGTACCCGATCCGCAGCGAGGCGCGACCCGACGTGGCCTCCTGGACCAGGTCGGCCACATCCCCGAGTACCCGCCGGGCATGCGCCAGCACACGCAGTCCCGTCGCCGTCGGGGCGACCTCGCGGGAGGTGCGCCGCAGCAGCCGCACCCCGAGGACGCGCTCGAGCGAGGCCAGTGTGCGGGACACGGCGGCCTGGGAGACCCCGAGCGCGATGGCGGCGTCGGTGAAGGTGCCCTCGTCGACGATCGCGACGAGACAGCGCAACTGTCGCAGCTCCACATTCATGACGGAGGCGTGCGTGGCGGAGTCGTCCGTGACGGATGCGCCCTTGTCGGAAGCGTCCTCGGCTGAAGGATCCATGACTCAAGCGTATAGATGGACCCGCTGATGCATTTTGCGCAAGAGCCCCGGCCTCCCAGCATCGAGACATGCACGCAGCCTCCGCACGCCCGGCAGAACCCGCGCGTCGCACTCCCCCGGCGCCCACGGCCCCGAAGCCGGGCGGCACCCCCCCTGGCCGGCGTGGTCGCCATGGTCGGCAGTGGCCTGTCCAACCAGACCGGTGCCGCGATCGGCTCCCTGGGCTTCCCCGTCCTCGGCCCCGTCGGTGTGGTCGCGGTGCGTCAGTACGTCGCCGCGGTCGTCCTGATGGCAGTGGGCCGCCCCCGGCTGCGGACGTTCACCTGGGGGCAGTGGTGGCCGGTCGTGCTGCTGGCGCTGGTGTTCGGGACCATGAACCTGTCCCTCTATACGGCGATCGACCGCATCGGACTGGGGCTGGCGGTGACCCTCGAGTTCCTGGGCCCGCTCAGCATCGCGCTGGCCGCCTCCCGCCGCCGCGTGGACGCGTGCTGCGCGGTGATCGCCGCGGCGGGTGTCGTCACGCTGATGCGTCCGCGCCCCTCCGCCGACTTCCTCGGAATGGGCCTCGGGCTGCTCGCCGCCGGGTGCTGGGCGTCGTACATCCTGCTCAACCGCACCGTCGGCCGCCGTATCCCCGGGGCGGCGGGGTCCGCTGCCGCCGCCGGGCTCTCCGCCGTACTGTTCCTGCCGGTCGGCGTCGCCGTCGTGGTCCGGCATCCTCCGACGCCGACGGCGGTCTGCTGCGCCGTGGCCGCCGGCGTGCTGTCCTCCGCGGTGCCCTGCCTCGCGGACCTGTTCACCCTGCGCCGCGTCCCGGCCCCGGCCTTCGGTCTCTTCATGAGCGTCAATCCCGTCCTGGCCGGTCTGGTCGGGTGGATCGTCCTCGGTCAGAGCCTGGACTGGACGGAGTGGACGGGCATCGGCTCCGTCGTCGCGGCCAACGTGCTCGGCATTCTGGCTGCACGAAGTTGACGGACACTTCACGGACCTGACGGAAATCCGAGCAGCGGAGGTCCCCAGAAGAACGTTTCGGCGAAAACGCCAGACCGCGCCACCCCTTCCGCCACATAGAAATATCTACCAGCATGAACACGCCGGGTCGGCGCCCAGGTGCGGGTTCCGCATCCGAGTGCGCCGCTCCACGCCTGGTCAGACGGCCTGCGAATGCCCTGGAGTTGGTCATGCCGGATGTGATGTGGATGCAAGGTGTCGAGTGGCTCGCGGCGGCTGCCTCGGACCCCCGGGTCTGCAAGCGGGAGTGGGATCAGGGGTCGGGGACCGTGCTCATGGAGGCCGGGCGGTTCTGGGACGTACTCAGCGTTCCCGAGCAACTCGGGCTGCTCGCCCTGGACATCCTGTGGAACGATCCGCTGCGCGCCCCCGGCCCCACCCTGGTGGACACCGCCTCCCGGAGAGTGGGCTTCTTCCTGCCGCCGGACCCGGCCAGCCACTGGGTCGGCTCCGGGCTCCGCCACGCGGGCAAGGGCTCGTGGGTCGCCGTACCACCGCCGTACCGCGCCGCGCGGTTCCTGGAATGGATCATTCCACCCGACGGGACCGGAGCCCTGCATGCCGCGGTCCCCCTGGAACTGGCGTTGCAGCGGGCCAACGGGACGCTCGCCGTCCTGGCACCCCCGCCCGGAGGGTGACCGGCACTCCGCGGCGACGCGCGGAGGGGTTCACCAGCCCAGCAGGCCACGGGGTACGGGGACGGCGGGTACGGTCCCGGGCTCGGCAGGTACCGGTCCGACGGTCCTCTCGTCCCGCGTCTCCACCCAGGAGTCGACCGGCCACGCCGCGCTCTCGAAAGGGCTGGAGGCGGCGAAGGAGGCCCACAGCACCGCGACCACCTCGCGGTGCTCCGGAACCACCCGGCCCTCGGCCCGCCACTCCGCGACCAGTTGGGCGTGGATCGGCGGGTGGCCCAGACGCCCGTCCGTCAGCTCGGCGTAAGGCCGACCCGCGAGGCCCGGCTGCGGGCGGCGCCGCTGGGCCGTGTGAGTGCTGTCCATGTCGGAGCAACGGCGGTGCGTGCGCCCGTGGTACGCACCCCTGGTACCGCTCACCGAGTCGGGTGAACGCGCCACCCGTTCGGAGCCAGGCCCCTGTCCGACAAGCATCTTCACCCATCAACTTCACTCGTCAATTTCACGCATCGACGCGGTCACGCCAGAGCGTGGACCGGGTCAGCTCCGCGCGCCGGGAGCGACGGCCGCCTCCGGTTCCGTACGCGCGGAGTCGGCGCCCGCGCGGGCCGAGGCGGAGAGCCGGCCGGCACGCTGGACCGGCACGAGGAGGGCGGCCAAAGCCGCGGCCAGGCAGAGCAGGGCGAGCAGGGTGAACCCGTGGGTGTATCCCGAACCGTAGGGAAGGCCCGAGGACTGGAGCCGGCCGGTCACCAGAACGCTGGTCACGGCCGCGCCGATGGACCCGCCGATGGTGCGGATGTTGGCGTTCATCCCGGTCGCGGCGCCGGTCTGCTCGGGCGGCACGCTCCCGACGATCAGGTTGGCCATCGAGGCGAAGGCGAGTCCGATGCCGAGGCCGAAGATGCCCGCGGCGAAGGCCACCTGCCACTGCTGGTCGTGCCACAGGGCGAGGAAGCCGCAGGCGACCGCACCGAGTGCGGCACCGGTCGTGAGCAGCTTCTTGGCGCCGAGGACGGGCTCCAGCCGACCGCTGAGCACGCCCGAGCAGAACATGGCGAGCAGCATCGGCAGCATGAGCAGTCCGGCCGCGGTGACACTGGCGCCGAAGCCGTATCCGGCGGAGCTCGGGGTCTGTACGAAGCCGGGGAGGAAGGACCAGATCGCGTACATGCCCGCGCCGAACAGGAGCGCGGCGGTGTTGGTGGTCCACACCGCGGGCAGGCGCATGACGCGCAGGTCGATCAGCGGGGTGCGGGAGCGCGCCTCGGCCAGCAGCCACAGCGCGAAGAGCAGGACGGCGGCGGCGAACAGCCCGATCACCCGGGCCGATCCCCAGCCCCACTGGCCCGCCTGGCTGAGCGGGAGCAGCAGCGCGACCAGCCAGCCCGACAGCAGGACGGCACCGAGCCAGCTGACGCGTCCCTCGGCCCGGCTCGGGGATTCGGGGACGTAGCGCAGGGCGATCAGTGTGGTGACCGCGACGACTCCGACGGGCAGCCAGAACAGCCAGCGGTAGTCGAGCGCGGACACGATGGGACCGGCCGCCACCAGTCCGACGCCGCCGCCCGCGGCGATCACGGCGGACAGGTTGCTGATGCTGGGGCCGACCTCGGCCGCGGTGAACTCGTCCCGGATGATGCCGAAGGAGAGCGGGAACAGCGCACCGCCTATGCCCTGGACGACCCGGGCGACGATCAGTACGCCGATGTTCGGCGCGAGCGCGGCGAGCAGACAGCCGAGGGTCACGGTCACGAGGACGGCGACGAGGGTGCGCTTCTTGCCGATCAGGTCGCCGACCCGGCCGAGGATCGGGGTGAAGACCGAGGCGGACAGCAGGTAGGCCGTCATCACCCAGGTGACGGTGGACTGCGAGGTGTTCAGGGCGTGCTGGACGGTCGGCAGGGCCGGTGCGATCAGCGACTGGAGCATGGAGAACACGCCCGCACCGGTCGCGAGGACCGCGAAGGTGAGGCGGGTGGACTTCGTGGGCATGAAAAGCCTCTCCGAACGGAGCGGAACAGAGCACGGAACAGAACAGAGAACGAAACGGAGCAAGCGGAACGGCCACTCAAGGAGCGGGGGCGGGCTGCGTACGGCCCGTTCGAGGTCACAGGGGGTACGAGCGCGTCGACGGTGCGTGCGGACGCACGCCACCATGGGGAACGCACCCCCCCGACTGCTAAAGTGGAGGTATGCCTCCACTGTAACGGAGGCTCACCTCCGCTTCAACTTCTTCTCGGCCGGGAGGCACCCAGTGACGGCTCAGCCGTTCCCCATCAGCGGGATCGTGGCGTCCCGGCGCCCGCACCGCAAAGACGCCGCACGCAACTACGACGCTCTGCTGACCGCCGCGCGCGAGGCCTTCGCGGAGCACGGCGCGGAGGCGTCCCTGGAGGACATCGCGCGGCGCGCGGGCGTGGGCATCGGCACCCTCTACCGGAACTTCCCCACCCGTCGCCACCTCTTCGAGAGCGTGTACGCGGACGAGGTGGACGCCCTGTGTCAGGTGGCCCTGGGAGTCGCCGATCGGGAGCCCTGGGAGGCGCTGACCTCGTGGCTGCGGCGGTTCGTGGACTACACCGTGACCAAACGGGCCATCCGTGAGGCGCTCGACAACGAGTCGGAGATCTTCCTGACCTGCCGGGACTCGATGTACCAGGCGGGCGGCCCACTGTTCGAGCGGGCGCAGAAGGCCGGCGAGGCGCGCGCGGACATGGACTTCGACGACCTGCTGCGCATGGTCGCCGGGATCACCTCGACGAACTTCCTCGACGACACCCAGCGCGACCGGGTCCTCACGGTTGCGCTGGACGGCGTCCGCGCCGCGCGCTGACATCGGCCCGGGGCAGGCAGGAGGGATCCCTACCCCTTCGTGAGCCTCGCCGCCCACACCTCCCCTACCCTCCAGTAATATCTCGCGGCAGTCCCCTGGAGGAGGAACCGTGCCACGGTCGGAACGCTCAGCCCTGTTGCTCGCCGGCCTGCTGGCCACCGCGGGTGTCGGTCACTTCGTGTCGCCACGGCAGTTCGACGCGACCATTCCGCGGGCGCTGCCGGGGGCGCCCCGGACCTGGACGTACGCGAGCGGTGTCGCCGAACTGGCACTGGCCGCCGGGGTGGCGATGCCCCGTACCCGGCGGGTGGCCGCGCTGGCCACGGCGGCTTTCTTCGTCGGGGTGTTCCCCGCCAACGTCCAGATGGCCGTGGACTGGCGCCGGCGTCCCGCTCCGCAGAAGGCCGCGGCGATGGCGCGACTCCCCTTGCAGGTGCCCCTTGTACTGTGGGCACGCAGCGTTGCCAATGGTGGGAAGGGTCAGTCATGACGCGTGGTGTGGATGTGGGCGACAAGGTCGAGGACTTCGCCCTGCCCGACGAGACCGGTACGGAGCGCAAGCTGACCGAGCTGCTCGGCGAGGGACCGGTCGTGCTGTTCTTCTACCCCGCCGCCCTCTCCCCCGGCTGCACCACCGAGGCGTGCCACTTCCGTGATCTGGCCGCCGAGTTCACCGCCGCCGGCGGCCGGCCGGTCGGCATCAGTGGTGACGCGGTCGACAAGCAGCAGGAGTTCGCCGGGCGTCACACGCTCGGGTACCCGCTGCTGTCCGATGTCGACGGCACGGTTCGCGAGCGGTTCGGAGTCAAGCGCGGCTTCTCCCTGGCACCCACGAAGCGGGTCACCTTCGTCATCGCGCAGGACCGCACCGTCCTGGAGGTGGTGCGCAGCGAACTGCGGATGAGCGCCCACGCGGACCGGGCCCTCGCCGCGCTGCGGGCCCAGCAGGGCTGAGCTTCGACTCGCCCGCGGCGGCCGGACCGTCCTGCCTCGGCCCGGCGGGCCCGCGTCACTCGCCCGTGGCCGGCGGCCCGACGACATGAAGGTCGTAGGCGCCCACCAGGCCGGCAGCGGCGTCGAGGCCGAGTGACGGGGGCAGTTCACCGGCAAAGGCCACCGGGGTGCCGTTGCGGGTGAACCATTCCGCGACCCCGGTGGGCACCGAGGTCACGAGCAGTCGGGATTCCGGGCTGCGCACGACATGGCGGCGCGGCACGCCGCGCGGGCCGAAAGCGACGTCGCCCGGGCCCAGGTCATAGCGCTGCTCTCCGACGAAAAAGGTGATCTCACCTTCGAGTACGGCCCAGATCTCATCGTCATGGGCGTCCACGTGCATGCTGATCCTTCGCTTCGTGAGGCGGTCGGGCGGGACCCCGTCCATTGTGTGAAGAGGTGCCTCGAGGAAGCTTCAGTCATCTGACTGGTCCGTCCGCCCGGCTGCCGCGCGGGTCAGCACTGCGCCGAGGCCGGAAGATCGGCCCGCTCGTCACCGCGGAGGTACAGGGCGCTGACCCAGCCGTTGCCGATGCCGGGGCCGCCGGAGAGGTAGATCCATATGTGGCTGGTGGAGCCATGGTCGACGACCGTCTCGCCGGAGAGCCAGCAGAAGGCGGAGTAGCTGTACCCGGCGCGCAGCCTGCCGATCGCGGGGTGGCCGTTGCCCGGGCCGGAACGGAGGGGCGCGTCGACGACGGGCACGACGGTGTACGTCTCGAAGGCGGCCTGCCGCGTGAGGCCGGTCGGCGCCGCGGCCGAGGCGGTTCCCGCGCTCAGCAGGCCGCACGCGAGCACGGCTCCGGCGAGGACGGCGGCGGCCTTGCGTCGGATGCTCATGGATGAACTCCCTGGCATGTAGGGACGATCGCGGTGGATTCCGGTGAGTTCCGCTGCCTTCAGCACTGGGCGGTGGCCGGCAGATTCGCGTACTGGTCGCCCTTGAAATAGACGGCGCTGCTGAATCCGTCGGCGAATCCGATCCAGATGTCGTTCGTGTAGCCGTGGTCCGTGACGGTCTGCCCGTGGGTCCAGCAGTACGCGGTGTAGGACTGGCCGGCGGTCAGGGTGGCCAGGTAGGCGCTGTCCTTCGTCGGCAGCTTGCGGACCTTGACGTTCTCGTAGGGCACCACGGTGTACGACTGCTCGGCGGGCGACGCGGGCGCGGCAGGCGCGACAGGCGCGGCGGCGGCCAGGCCGGCCGGGACGAGGAAGGCGAGTGTCGCGGCGCACGTGGTGATGACGGCCGGAATACGGCGCATGAGAAATTCCCCCTATGTGTGGTGTTTCGCTTTCGACCACCGCCACAGTGGGCGCCGAGGGAGCACGGCGGCAATGCCATTCAACGGTGTTCGAAGTGAGCACACGGCCGCGGAAGATGGAGCGCGGGTGTACTGCCGTGGTCCCTTCGGTGGTCGGCGGGCGTCCATATGTCCGGGTCCATGATCTTGCTCCCTGTGGGGCCTACGCAGTGGTTACGCTCCCCAGCGGACGGATCCGATGGGGGCGGGACGGCGGTCCTCATGACGGGAATGGCTCACTGTGCGTAGGCAGCGGCAGGCATCGGGCGGGAACGGCAGGACCGGGGACCACGGCCGGGGAGCCGTCGGCCGGGACACGGCCTCGGCCGCCAGGAACGGCGCGGAGGTCACGGCGCCGCGCCCGGCGTCCCCGACGACCGGACCGGGGATGACTCCGCAAGCGCTGCTGGCATTGCAGCGGGGCGCGGGCAACGCGGCGACCACGCGCGCACTGCGCGGACGGCTCCCGGCCGCCGAGGGCACGGCGGGCGCCACGCGTGCGCCGAGGCCCGCCCCTGCCGTACTGCCCACCCTCGAGGAACTGCCCGAGAGCAGTGCCGCCACCCGGCTGCCCGCGGTGCTTCCCACGCTCGAAGAGGCTGCGGAGGAGTCCGAGGACGGCGCGAAGACCGTCCGGCCGCGCGCCGCCACCACGACACGCCCCCGTCGGACGGGCACGCGTCGGCCGGTCCCCGGGCCGATCGCCGGCGGGTCCGGCGCCGCCCATCCGCCGCTCGGACTGCCGCCCTACCTGCGGGAGTTACGGGCGGCGGGGCTCTCCACGGCGTACGGGCTCACCGGGCACGAGTTCGTGTCCACCGCCCTCGGGACGGTCGTCGGACGGTCCGACGGGACGGTGGCCGAGATACGCGAGGAACTGGCCGGGCGGCCGGAGACGTTCTACGGCCAGGGCCGCTCCTTCGCCGTCGAGGGCCCGGAGGGCAAGGGCTGGTACGACGTCACCGTCACCATCTCCCGGGACGGCACCGATCTGCCCGAGACCTTCGTCTCCCCCGAGGCCGCGAAGGCTCAGGCCGCGGCCGAGCAACAGGCCAAAGCCATGGCCGCGTTGCTGGCCGAGTCGGAGGCCGCCATGGGCAAGGGGAAGGGGAAGGCGCGAGCCGACGATCACGACGGCGGCACCGGCACCGGCACCGAGGTCGCCCCCCGGCAGGCCGCCCAGGACGCGCGGATGGCCGAGGGCGCCACCATCAAGGTGGACACCCAGCACAACACCTCGGGCGTGGTGAGCCACTCCTCGGGCGGTTCGTCCAGCAAGGGTGTCAACTTCATGGCGTTCGGGCTGGCGCCGGTCGTCCCGGGCGTCTGGCTCGGCGGGGCGGTCATGGCCAACGCGCAGCCGTTCCAGTCCTCCACCGACTCCCGTGTGCAGAAGACCATGTCCGAACCGCGGGTGCTGCGCAGCGACAAGGGGTCCGTCGAGATGCGGCGCCAGGTGCGCTACGGCGTACGGGTCCAGCCCCAGGACGAGGGGCGGGGCGGCCGGGCGCAGACGTTCAGCGGCGCCGGGTCCCTCATGATGCGGGTGCCCACCGAACACCTGGTGCCGGTCACCGCCGAGGCACCCGCGCGGCCACGCCGCCTCGGTCCAGGGACCGCGCGGAGCGTTCGGCTCGCGGACTCGCTGGCCCCGGTCGCCCTGGACGACGCCGCGGCCCCCCATCCGGGCGGCGGCGGCCTGTTCGACACGGTCCGCTCCGTGCTGCACCCCTCCCTGACCTCCCGCGGTGCGCCCGGGCGGGCCCGGCTCCACGACGCCACCTCCGCCACGACCGTCCTGGAGGACCTGCCCCGGCTGCTGAGCGGCTGGGTGATCGGGGAGGATCTCGTCTCCAAGGACGGCAGTGCCACGGGCACCTATCGGATGCGCGCCGACCTCACCGCCCTGTCGCCCGCCTGGACGACCGGCAAGACCCAACTGCGGACGCACCAGCAGGCACAGCACTCGGTGTCCCACACGGCGGCCAAGGGTCGAGGGGGGGACCTTCGGCGCGGGCCCGGCGGCGGGGTTCGGCGTGCTGGGCAACGCCGCCGCGGTGCGCGCGACGGTCATGCCCACGGCCGGCGCGCGCAAAGCGCGGTTCACGGTGGCCGAGCAGACGGTGTCGAGTCGTCAGGGCGCCGAGGTCAGGGGCGACAAGGTGCTCTACTTCGGCAAGGTGCGGTTCAGCGTCGAGGGCACCGGACCGCTCTCCCCCGCCATGAAGGTGCGCTCCGGGGCCCGCGCGGCCCAGCACTCGATGGATGTGTGGGTCGGTCTGCGCGCCGACGAGGCCCGGTCGCTGGGTCTCGAACTGCCCGAAGGCGTCACGGCGGGCTCCATGATCAGGGAGCCGGGAACGGACGCGGACGGGAAGAAGCTCGACCGGCGGCAAGGGAAGGAGTCACGGGACGGGGCCGGGTCGTCGGCCGGTCCGGGCAACGAGCGCCATCTGCCGTTCGGAGCCATGGGGTCGAGCGTGGCGATCAGCCAGTTGGACACCGCTCCCCTGCTCTCCGGCATCGAGCGGCTCTTCGCCACCGACCAGCGACTCGCGGGCTATCTGCCCGCGTTCGGCGCGGGGGCGGGGACCGAGGTGAGCCGCGAGGAGGGCGAGGTGCAGCGGCGCAACTACCGCGAGCTGATCACCGTACTCTCGGAGACCAACCTGCGGGTCAACAAGGACCAGTTGCTCTCCTCCGGGATCCGGGTCCGGATGCGGCGCAAGAGCCGATGGCACGCGCACGACGTGCAGATCAAGGTCGTCGGCGCCCTGCGCGAGACGGGCTACCAGGGGGAGACGAAGGACTGGCTGGTGCGCAGCCACAGCGGCGTCACCAGCAACTCGCAGAGCGGGCGGTCCAGTTCACGGTCGATCGGCGGACTGGCGCTCGGCCAGTTCCGGCTGATCCCCGGTGCCCTGTCCGCCACGGTGCGCGGCGAACGGACCCGGCAGAGCACCCGGCGCAACCAGGCGGGCCCGGCGACACGCTCCGACGTGCTCACCAACGGCGGTGAGAACACCGGCGCGTTCGGCGGCGCCCTGCGCCTGGATGTGGACGTCACCATGACGACACGGGAGCGGACCGCCAAACGTGCCCTCACCCCAGGCATGCCGGGGCGGGACGCACCCGACGCCGTGCGCATCGCCTCGACCGCAGACACCGAGGCGCTCGACCTGGCCGAGCAGGACGTACGGCTGCTCACCCCGACCGCGTTCACCCTGGACACCGCCGGGAAGGACCGGCTGACGGCCAGGACCGGCAGGCGCACCGCCGCACTGGCGCCGCCGCAGCGGCAGTTCAACGCGTCGGGCATCGGCGATCTGTCGACCATGGCGCCGCGCTCGATCGCGGGCCGGGCGGTCCGGGACTGGACGCTGGTGGAGACCGTCGGAGGTGGTGGACCGGTCCGGGACCTCGCCTTCGAGCTCCTGTCGCGGGCCGCGAGCCGTAATCGGCAACTGCGGGAGGACCTCGCGCTGCAGACGGAGGGTCTGGCGCCGCGGCTGGCGATCGAGGAACGCTTCAGTCCCCAGGCCATCACCTCGGCGCTGCGCCAGGCGGTGTCCTCCGGGTGGGTGGTGAAGAACCTGCAGTACCCGCGCAGGCTCCACGCGCTCAACGGCGCGATCGGCACCCGGTTCGCCCTCACCAACCCGGAGGTGGTCGCGGAGGGCACCGGGGCGGGTACCGAGACGTTCCTGCTCGGCGGCCACCAGATGACCGGGCAGGAGGGCAGCGGTACCTCCACGACCGTGCAGGGCGGCGCCCTCGGATCGGAGAACGGCGCCGGCTGGCGGCTGGGCGAGGGCGTGTCGGCCGGCCGGAGCCTGGGCCGGAGCGCGGCGACGGCGACGACGCTGAGCGGCACCGTCGAGCGCAACGCCCACACTCCGCGCTCCCGGCCCCTCTACCTGGTCCACTGCGATCTGGTGGTCCGGATGGTCAGCGAGGTCAAGGTCACGGGAGGCGGCCCGTACGTCGCGAAGGGCGAGCGGACGCTGCCCGCCGCGGCCGCCGTCTGGCTCACCCAGGAGCAGGTGGCGGCGGCGGGCCTGCGCGTTCCCGGGGCCGCCCTGCGGACGTCCTCGCAGGAGGAGTCCGCACGCCGGGGTACGGAGTCCAAGGACCAGGAATCCAAGGGCAAGGAATCCAAGGGCAAGGAATCCAAGGGCAAGGGGAAGGCCACCCAGGAGCAGACCGAGGCGTCCCGGAGCGGGGAGTCGTCGAGCACGACCGCCCCGGCGGCGCCCGCCCTCGCCCAGGAGCTGCCGCTCGGCTTCGGCATGATCGAGGAACTGCCCGACTTCGTTCCCCTGCTCGAGCGGCTGCGCGCCGACGTCGGGCGGCGTGACCGGTCTCTCGCCGACGAACTGCTGCCGAAGCAGCAACTGGCCGATCCGCACGACAACATGCAGCGGCTGCTGCGCGTCCTGGACCGGGACGGGTCGGCCGGACTGCTCTCGGGGGCCATGGACGGCGGGGTGCCCGTCGAACTCTTCCGCGGGCGCAACACACCGTACTGGGCCGTGTTCCGCGTACGCCGCACCCGGCAGGGCACGTCCGAGGGCGAGGCGAAGGACGGCCGCGACATGGAGTACATCACCTCGGCCGCCGCACAGCGGGCGGACACCCGCGAGACGAGCGACACGCGGACCGTCGAGGGGGTCGTGGCCGGTGCGGGCAAGCCGGAGGGCGGCGGTGGTCCGCTCAAGAGCGTCGGCGGCTCCGGCGGGCTCGGCGTCGGCGTCAGCGAGGTCACGAAGTCGGCCACCGTGGGGCGCGGTCAGCTCGGCATGAAGACCGTCGCCGAGGCCTCCGCGCGTTCCGTCAGAATGCGGGTGCCGATCGAGGCGACCCTCGAACTGCACTCGTCCCGTGGGCGGGTGGGCCTCGCCATCCTCGGCGGCCAGTCCCTGGTCCACCGCATTCTGGTCAAGGACCTCGAGGCACTGTCCCGGCTGCGGCCCGTGCCGCGCGCGGAGGCGGGACAGGCGTTCCTGCGGCAGGACGACGCCGAAGCGAGCCGACTGGGGCCCTGGCACGGCCGCGGGGTGAGCCTGCCGATGGAGGCACAGGTCAACGGGTTCCGCGGCGCTCCCGAGATCCGCCGGGTGATCGACGACGCGGTACGGGCCGCGCACGGCGGGGAGCGCTACCGCAGGACGGGCGACGCGGCGGCGTACGCGCAGCGCGAGGCGGTGTCCACCGAGTGGCTGATCTCCGCCCTGCCCCTGCTCACCGCGGCGGGGGTCGACCTTCCCGTCGTGCACGCCTCCGGGGCGCAGGGGCAGGATCTGCGGACCTCACTGCACGCCCGGCTGCGCGCAGGCCGCGTGCTGGGCGTCGGCGACAAGATGACCTTCGAGACGGTGGCGAAGAGCGCCCTGGACGCGCCCCGGCCCACGGGTACGGACCACCAACAGGCGGTGGAGCACAACAAGTCGGTACGGGGACTGGGCGGCGCCGGTGTGCTCAACGCGGACGAGTTCCGGATGAACCAGCTCCTCGGCAACGTCGACCAGGTCGGCGGCGCCACCGACACCTCCGCCCACGGGTCCGGCTCGATGCCTCTGCACAAGCCCAAGTTCGAGGCGACGCTGGTGCAGTTCACCCTGGACGTGCGGGTGGTGGCCCGGGTGAGCAGCCGGGGCCGCTCCGGGGCCCCCTCCGTCGCCGTACGGGACTTCACCGTCCCCACTCCGGTGGTCGTGCGGATCCCGGCGCCCGTGGCCCGCCGTATGCTCCAGGACCCGTCCAACCACACCAAGCTCCACGACCCGGACGGCCGCCTCACGTCCTGATGCGGGGGCGTGTCAGCCGCCCGGCTCCTCCACCGGCTCCGCCGGATCCGCCGGCCGCTCGCCGATGACCGCGGTGAGCTCCGTCCTGCGGCGGATGCCCAGCTTGCGGTAGGCGCTGGTCAGATGGGTCTCGACGGTGCGTCGGGCCAGGTGCAGGAGTTCGGCTATCTCGGCGTTCGTCCGCCCGTCGGCCGCGAGGGCGGCGATCCGGCGTTCACTGCCGGTCAGCGCCTCCCATCCGGTGAGCGCGGTCGCCGAGCCGCGGGAGCGGCCTTCGGGGAGAACCTCCTCGGCCAGCGCCCGCATCCGTACCGCGCCCAGCCGTTCGGCGTGCTCGGCCGCCTCGCGCAGCGCGTCGCGGGCCCGGCTCCGGTCCCCCGCCGCGACGAGCTGACGCCCCTGTCCGATCAGGGCGGGGATCAGCTCGGTCTGTACGGACGCGTCCCGCAGGATGCGTACGGCACGGTCGGCGAGTTCCAGACCGCGACGGCCCCCGGTCGCGGTGGCGAGTCCGCGCAGCGCCCGGCCCACCAGCCGGGGGGTGTCCCACACCTGGGCGAGTCGCAGTTCTTCACGGGCCAGCGTGAGGGCCTCCTGCGGACGGCCCAGCGCGCTGCGGCACTCGGCCGCCGCGGTCCGCCAGGGCGTGACCACGGGGCTCACCACGTCCCGTGCCGTCTGCCGGCGGCCGCATTCCAGGAAGTCGTCGAGCGCGCCGGCGTGATCGCCCTGCGCGGACCGCAACACGCCCCGCGCGTAGAGGAATCGGTTGAGTTCCCAGGAGTCGTGGGCGTCGCCCAGGGCGAAGCTGTCCGCGAGGCGGGCGGCCTCTTCGGTGCGGCCCGTCTCGACCAGGGCGATCACGGCGTGTGCGTGCGCGTTGGCCGGAGCGGGCCGGCGCCGGGTGGCTTCGGTGACCTGCCAGGCCGCCGGTTCGGCGAGCAGATCGGCGTACTGTCCGCGCGTCGCGGCGATGTCCGCCCGTACGTTGAGCAGCGCCAGGTGCATGGGGTGCAACAGGGACGGGCTCTGCCGGTCCAGTCCCCGGCGTACCAGCCCCTCGGCCTCCGCGAGTTCGTCGGCCCATTGCGCGACGGCGGCGGCCGTACCCAGCAGGAAGGGTTCGGCGAGCGCGTCGCTCGGTTCGTCCAGCAGGGCGTGGATCCGCTTCATGGCCGTGGCTGCGGAGATCAGTCCGGCCGTCGCGTCGTAGCGGACCAGAAGGGCCTGACCTGCGGTTCCGACCAGCTCCGGGGACCGCTCGGCGGCACCGTGCAGCCAGCGGTACGCCTCCTGACGGATGCCCTGGTCGTGGTCCGACAGCAGCGCCGAGGCGGTCTGCAGCAGCCGTGTCAGGTCCGGATGGTCGGTCAGTTGCTCGTCCAGGTCGCGCAGGACGTCCATCGCGGCGCGCGCCTTGCCGCGCCGGGCCAGTACGGTGCCCAGGGCCACGGCCGCCCGTACCCGGTCCTGCGGCATGCCCGGCAGCCGGGTCGCCTCGGTCAGCCGCGGTATCCCGGCCGAGGAGCGGGCGGCGGCGAACTCCAGGGAGCCCAGCTCGGTGAGGACCATGGTCCGGCGGGCGGGCGTCAGCGGCTCGTCCAGCGCACGACGCAGATACGACACGGCGTCGTCGGGCCTGTCGTCCCGCACCGCCACGGACGCGGCGTCCTGCAGCGCCACGGTGGCCCAGGCCGCGCCCACGGCCTGGGTCCTCAGCAGTTGTCCGGCCACCGCTTCGGCGCGGTCGCCACGGCCCAGCATCACTTCGGCCGCCGTACGGTGGGCCGCCTGCCGCCGGACGGCGGGCCAGCCGCTGAGCACCGCGTCCCGCAGCAGCGGGTGGGCGAAGCGCGGCCGCCCGTCGGGATCGGGCCGCAGCAGGCCGAGGCGGGTCATGGCGGTCAGCCAGCCGGGCACCCGGGCGGGGTCCGCGCCGGCCGTCTCGGCGAGCAGTTCGGCGAACTCCTCCGCGTGGCCCTCCTCCCACACGTCCGCGTCCAGCGCCGCGAGGGCGCGGGCCATCCTCGCCGTCGCCTCTCCGGCGCTGTCCAGCCACCAGGAGACGGCGGCCGGATAGGCACCCGGGTAGAGGGCGGCACAGGTGTCCGGCACGGGCCTCGGGGGCGCGCCGTCCGGTTCCTGTGTACGGAGGTCGTCGAGCAGGGCGCGCAGCAGCAGGGGGCTGCCCGCGCCGGCCCGGACGCAGTCGTCCACCCAGGCGGGCGTGGCGGCGTCGACGTCCGAACGGATCAGCTGCGCCGCCGCGTTCGCGCTCAGCGGGGCGAGGGTGTGGGTGCGCACCAGGGTGGGCGAGAGCGCGTGTGCCAGACCGGCGGACGGCGGGTCGATGTCGTACTGGCTGCGCTCGGTCGCCACCAGGAGGACGGGCAGTGCGTCGATCCGCCGGGCGACGTCGACGAGCCAGCGGCGCGAGGGTTCGTCGGCGCAGTGGACGTCGTCCACCGCCAGCAGCAGTGGGGCGTCGGCGGCGTGGGAGCGCAGCCGCCTCCACAGGTGTTCGGCGTATGACCAATGGTGCGGATTGTCGTCGAAAATGTCCGGAAACAGCTTGGTTCCGGCGTCGTATTCGCCCCCCGATGACAGGAGTTGGAGGACCGCCGCGAACTCCCCGGCCTCGCCGTCGGGCGAGCAGCGGGTCCGCAGCACCCGCATGCCACGGGCCGCCGCCTGCTCGGTGACGGCCTCCAGGAGGGCGGTGCGCCCCGTGCCGGTGGCCCCTTTGAGCAGCACCAGACGGCCGGACCCGGCGCAGGCGCGGTCCGCCTCGGCGGCCACCAGCTCGAGCGCCTCCCGTCGTTCACACAGCGCCTCGGTCTCGCCCATCGATGTCTCCTGTCGGGGACGTTTCATGATCCATCTCGTGGTACGTCTCGTGGTCCTCCACGATTGCGCGAGGCACGCCAAGCACAGAAGTCTGGGACAAGCTCTTCGGCCACTGGCGCCACAGGGGCGACCAGCACGTGGATTTGGGAGAAGCGGTTGCGCAGTTCATTACGGACCACTGACGCAGGCGTGTCACAGCGGCCCGCCGACACCGGTGCGGTGGATTCCGGAAACCGCATACCGGTGGTGGTCCAGGCACCCGACCCGATCTCCCGGGCCGGGGTGCGCAGCCAGTTGGCGCAGCACCCGGTGATCGACCTCCTCGACAGCGCGGAGGCCGGGCCCGGCACCGTGGCCGTCCTGGTCAACGAGGGACCGGACGAGACCACGCTGTCCCGGCTGCGCCGACTCGTACGCAGCGACGGGGCGCGTGCCGTGCTGGTGGTGAACGCGATCCGCGAGGCCGAGCTGCTCGACGTCATCGAGTGCGGTGTCGGGGCCATCGTCTGGCGCCACGAGGCCAGTGCGCACCGGTTGGTACAGGCTGTGCTCGCGGCCGCGCGGGGCGACGGGGATCTGCCGGCGGATCTGCTGGGACGCCTCATCACTCAGGTGGGATCGCTCCAGCGCACCGCATCCGGCCAGACCGGAGTTCCGCTCTCCGGCCTGGTGCCGCGCGAAATCGATGTACTGAGGCTCGTCGCCGAGGGGCTGGACACCGGGGAGATAGCGAGCAAGCTCTCCTACTCCGAACGTACCGTCAAGAACGTGATGCACGGACTGACCACCCGGCTCCATCTGCGCAATCGCGCCCACGCCGTGGCCTATGCGCTCAGGGAAGGCTACATCTGAGGCGGCCGATCGTTCGCACGGGGCCTGCCGAGCGAGGTACCGAGCGGATCACAGCAGACGGGTACAGAGCGGGTACCCAGCCGGCCCACGGCTGGTACGCGGCAGGACGTGACGGCACGGCGGGAGCACGACGGTGATTCACGAGGTGGACGAGGTCCTCAAAGGGCTGCTCAGGAGCGGTGCGCTGGCCGGTTCCGGCATCGAGGTCGCCTTCGACGCGCCGAGCCGCGAGTGGGCCGCCCGCCGCAACGCGCCCGCCATCAACGCCTACTTGTACGACATCCGTGAGGACGTGCGGCGTCGTGAGCGCGGCGCCATGGCCGTGCGGGACGAACGCGGCATCGTGCTGCGCCGCCGCCAGCCGCCCCGCTGGTTCCGGCTGTCGTATCTCGTGACGGCCTGGACCAAGCAGCCGCAGGACGAACACCGGCTGCTGTCGGCGGTGTTGGCGACACTGCTCCCGCACGAGATCCTGCCCCCGCACGCACTGCCCGACGCGCTGGCAGCACTGGGGCTGTCCGTGCCGCTCTCGGTGGCGAATCTGCACACCGAGTCCCGGTCCCTCGCGGAGATCTGGTCCGCGCTCGGCGGCGAGTTGAAGCCGTCGCTGGATCTGGTGGTGACCGCGCCGTTCCCGTCGTTCCCGGAGTACGACGCCGGGCCGCCGGTCACGGAGGGCGCGGGCGTGCGCGTACGCGGGATGGACGGAACCCTGGAGGGCTCGCCCGAACGGCGGCACCGGGCACGGCACTTGACCTCCACGACCGCGGCCGACACGGCCCCGGGCACGGAGCTCCCGGCCGGGGACCACCCGGTCGCGGAGGATCGAAACGGAGAGAAGCGAGCGAAGTGACCCCGCACGTCCCGGCGTCGGCCGCCACCGACACCTCGTCGTCCATCGACGACACTTCACCCGCCACCGCCTTCGAGGGATCGGCCGACGCGCTCCTGCTCCGGGTGTCCCGGCTCCGCGAGCAGGTGGCGCTGCTGGTCGAACACCGCAGCGCGACCGATCCCACCGCGGCCGACCCGCTGCGCGGCCTGTATCTGTCCGAGGACGCGGTACGGCATCTGCTGGAGCCGGCCGGTCAGGACCCCGCTCCCGAGAACTGGGGCTCCGAGCGGGGCGACCGGCTGGATCTGCTGGCCGGGCGGCTCGGGCTGACCGAGCTGGACGTCCGGATCCTGCTCATCGCGCTGGCCCCGGACCTCGACCGTACCTTCGAGCCGCTGTACGGCTACCTCAACGACGACGTCAGCCGCCGCCGGGCCACCACCGGGCTCGCGCTCGACCTGTGCGGACTTCCGGCACACCGTGCCGAGGCACGGGCCCGGTTCCATCCCTCGGCACCGCTGCCCGCACTGGGCCTGATCGTCGTCGAGGAACCCGAACGCCCTTTTCTGAGCAGGTCGTTGCGCGTACCCGACCGGCTCATCGCGCACCTGCTGGGCGACGAGACCCTGGACGCCGCGCTGACCGGCCATGTCCACCGGCTCCGGGCGCCGGTGCGGGGCGAGCAGTACGACGAGGTCTTCCTGCGCAGGCTCGCCGACCGGCTGGCGGCCGCCCCGCTCACCGTCTATCTGCGCGAACACCGGGCGGGAGACGGTCTCGCCTGTGCCGCGGGCGCGCTGCGCGACGTATCGGGGCAGGAGGCGCTCCACTTCGCTCCGGACAGGACCGCCGGGCAGGAGCCGATCGCCGACCTGCTCCGCGAGGCCCGGCTGCGTGACTGCGCGATCGTCGTGTCGCCGCTGCCGGAGGATCCCGCCCCGTTGATGCGGGCGCTGGCGGTGGACGACGTGTCCGTGCTGTTCACCGATCCGCGTCCGTACGATCCGCACTGGTGCGACCATCGCGATCCGCTCGTCCTGGACGCGCCCCGCCTGCGTTCAGGAGCGGTGGACGCGTGGGCGGTGGCGCTCGGCACCGGGGTCGACAGCGAGACTTCCGCTCAGGTCGCACCCGTACCGGAACCCGCCCCCGGCTTCGACCTCGCCCCGGTGGTCGCGCCGTACCGGCTCGGTGGTGACCGGATCCTGCGCGCCGCTCGTGCCGCGCAGCGCCTCGCCGTGTTCGAAGGTACCGCGCTGACCCCCGCTCATCTGCGGCTGGCCGCCCGGCAGCAGTCCGCCTCCGGGCTGGAGCGGCACGCCCGCCGGATCCGTCCGGACGTCGGCTGGGAGGATCTCGTCCTGCCCGACAAACCGCTGGTGCAACTGCACGAGTTGGCATTGCGCGCCCGCCACCGTGACCAGGTGCTCGGCGACTGGCGGCTGAGCGCGGGCGGCGGGCGGGGCCGGGGCGTCCTCGGCCTCTTCGCGGGTGATTCCGGCACCGGCAAGACCCTGTCCGCGGAGGTCGTGGCCGCCGAACTCGGCCTCGACCTCTACGTCGTACAGCTCTCCTCGATCGTCGACAAGTACGTCGGCGAGACGGAGAAGAACCTGGAACGCATCTTCACGGAGGCGGACCGCACCGACGCCGTGCTCCTCTTCGACGAGGCGGACTCCGTGTTCGGCAAGCGGTCCGAGGTCAAGGACTCGCACGACAGGTACGCCAACATGGAGAGCTCCTATCTGCTCCAGCGGCTGGAGTCCTTCGACGGCATCGCGCTGCTCACGACCAATCTGCGCGCCAACATCGACGAGGCGTTCACCCGCCGTCTCGACCTCGTGATCGACTTCCCGTTCCCGGACGCCGGCCAGCGGCTGGCCCTGTGGCAGCACGCCCTGACCCATGTGCCGTGCGCCGAGGACACCGATCCGGGGGCCGTCGCCCGTGACTTCGAGCTGGCCGGTGGTTCGATCCGCAGCGCCGTGGTCACGGCCGCCTACGGCGCCGCCGGCCGCGGTGCGCCGGTCGACACGGCCGACCTCCTGGACGGCGCGCGCCGCGAGTACCGGAAGGCGGGCCGGCTGGTGCCGGGCGAGGGCACCTGGTAGCTCCTCGCCCGGCTGCTCACGCAGACGACGCTGCCCGGCCGACGACTGTCGGCCGGGCAGGGTCGCTTCACCGGGATTCCCGGAGGATGCCCTGGTCTTCAGGCCGGGGAGGAATCCGGTTTCCCGCGGAGCGGGGCAGGGGAAGCCGGATCGCCGCTGGGCGATCCGGCGTCCGGCCGGAGAGCGGTGAGGGCGGCCTCCAGGAGGTGCAGGATCTCGGAGTTGAGGGACCGCCGGTCCGCAGCGGCCTGAGCGGTCACCTGTTCGTGTAGGTCTGCCGGGATCCGGAGTGAGAAACGAATCATCACGCTACGGTGGCACCATGACGACACCCGGTGAAGCCGATGGGGCCGGGTACGCCCGGTACACCTACCGGCTTCGCGTGTCGTCGAGTGCCCGTACCGCGCTGGAGGCGGAGTGGGACCGGTGCCGGTGGATCTGGAACGAGTGCGTCGCCAAGTCCAAGGCGGTCCACCTGCACAACAAAACCACGGGGGAGAAGCGGACCTGTGGCCCGGCGCAGCTCGACCGGATGCTGACCGGGGCGCGGGAGCGTACGTCGTGGCTGCGTGAGGGCAGCTCGGTTCCTCAGCAACAGCTGATCCGGGACTTCGGCAGGTCCCGCGCGAAGGCGCACAAGGACATTCGGGAGGGCCTGCCTCAGCGGCAGCGGGCTGGTATGCCGGGGTGGAAGAAGAAGCGCGAGGCGTTGCCGACGCTGAACTACACCCGGCGCGGGTTCCGGCTGAAGGACGGCCGCCTGCATGTGGCAGGTGGGATCGTGCTGTCGGTGGTGTGGTCGCGCAGCCTGCCGGGTGAGCCCTCCTCGGTGCGTGTATACCGGGACAGTGTCGGGCACTGGTACTGCTCGTTCGTGGTTCCCGCCGAGGTGCGGCCGCTGCCGAAGACCGGCCGGGTGCTCGGCGTGGACTGGGGCGTGAAGCAGACCGCGACCACCACCTCCAACGCCCACGACCTGCCGCACGCCCAGCACGGCCGCAAGGCGCAGACCCGGCTGACGCGTTACGACCGGATGATGGCCCGCCGCCGGCCGAAGAAGGGGCAGGCCGCCTCGAAGGGCTACCGCGAGGCGAAGAAGTGGCGGGCGAAGACCTACGCGAAGATCGCCCGGCAGCGCCAGGATGCCGGCCGCAAATGGGCGAAGAAGGTCGTGACCGACCACGACGCCATCGCTGTCGAGGACTTCAGGCCGAAGTTTCTTGCCAGGTCCTCGATGGCGCCCAAGGCGGCGGACGCCGCGATCGGCGCCACGAAGAAGGCTCTGATCGAGATGGGCCGCAAGCACGGACGGGACATCCGTCTCGTGCATCCCGCGCACACCACCATGGACTGCGCATCGTGCGGAGCGAGAACCAAGCACGCACTGCCGTTGTCCGAACGCACCTACACCTGCACCGCATGCGGAGTCGTCTCCCCCAGGGACAAGAACTCCGCCCGCGTGATGCTCGTCCGGGCAGGTCTGAACCCGGCTGGTGTCGAGGGTGTAAGACCACCGGGAGCGCTGCTCCCAGAGGCAGCCTGAGCCAGGAATCCCCGCTCAGCCCTGAAGGAAGGAATCCCTCCCTTCAGGGAGGGGAGCAGTCAAACGGTGAACTTGACGGCCGCGAGCCAGAGCAGGTTGCTCAGGGTCCCGCCGAAGATGTAGTTGTCCCCGCCGGGCTCGTCGCAACCCAGGCCGTGCCAGCCCTCGTTGTGGACGTGCGCGGTCTGGCAGACGACGCTCTTGCTCTCGCCGACGTTCATGGCGAAGCCCAGCATGTACGGGTCGTCCTTCTTGGTGCTGCCGATGTAGAGGTCGGTGCCGTCGACCACGCCCTTCCACGGCCCGTTGTAGTGCCCCTTGCCGTCGGTCGACTGGGGGTAGTAGACGAAGGCGGTGGCAGCGGTGCCGCCGGTGTCGGACGTGGCGAGGTTGAGTGACTTGATCGGGCGGTTCTGACCCACCGTGCCGGCCATGGCACCGTCGCACACCGGTTTGGTCCAGCCCTTGTCCGTCAGATAGGCCCGGTAGCAGATGTGCCGTCCGGGGTCCTGTGCGGCCAGTTGCGCCACGGCGGTCGCCGCCGTCTCCTCCTGTGGTGTGGCCGACTCCTTCGGCTTGGTCTCGGTCGAGCCTCCGCCGCCCCCGCCGGAACCGCTCGCGGCCTGTGTCTCGGGCGCCGAGGGCACGACCGGGGCCTGGGCGCTGGGTGAGGGAGGCGTGGGTGGCGCGACGGAGGCCGAGGGGCTGGGCGGGAGCGTGCTGATGCCGGCTTCCTGGAGCTTCTCCGTGGCGGACGTGCGCACGGAGGGCTTGTACGCGATCCACAGCATCACGAACGTGATCGCGAGCGCCATGAACACACCCAAGAACGTGGCAAGCCAACGCGGCAGGAACCCGCGCTGCACATACGTACCCTCCACCGGCTGCGGCCCTATACCCGAACGCTGGATCGCCAGCGTGTACGGCCGCTGCTCCTTCGACCCGAACCAGATGATCTGCCGCGGCTTCAACGTCGCCTTCACGAACGCCGCACGACCCGGCTCGATCTGCACATTGCTGGGATGGATGTCGTACGACAGATGATCGCCGTTGTCACTGCCACTGATCGACGCCGTCAGCCTCGTATTGCCCAGATTGTCCACCGCCAGCTTCGGCCGCCCACGAAAACGCCCCTTCACCGTCGGCGGCACCAACTCCGCCCGCACCTCCGTGAACGGCGTGATCGTCAGATTCCCCTCCGGAACCGTCGTGGCCTCCGGATGCTCCGTCGGCGTGATCCGCACCGCAAACGGATTCGGACCCGCCACCGCGTCGGGAGAACGGGGTGGCGAGAACGTCAACTCCACCGTCCCCGTCGTCCCCGGATAGAGCCGCAGCGTCTGCGGCTCCACCACCGTCCACGGCGCCACATCACCCACCGGCTCGAACCGGTACTCATCCACCACGTCACCGGTGTTGCGCAAACGCAACCGCACCTTGGTGCTGCCACCGGGATCCACAGTGCTGGAGGCAGGCTCCAGCGAAGTCCAAAGGCTCACCCGTCGACGCTATGGCCGGGGTGTCGCTCCCGTCAGCAAGCGTCGGGGCATGAGGGCTGCCCAAAGAGCTGCGGCGCACTGCCCTTTGTGGGTCAGGACGGGTGGACGATGTCCCATTCCTGGTCGTCGGTCTTGCTGCAGTAGTAGATGGTGAGCGGGGTGTCGTTGCCACCGGTGCTGAAGCCGGCGACGTCCAGGCACAGGTGATTGCTGGAGTAGTTGCGGATCCAGTAGTGGCCGTCGTCCTGTTTGTCGATCCACCACAGCTGGTTGTCGGCGGTCGTGCCGTCGCACTGGAACTCGAACACACCCGTCTGTGCGGGCTTGGCGCCGTAGTCCGGCAGGTCCATGCACATCTGGTCCTTGACGTTGCGGATCTGGAAGAGGTCCGACTTCTCGGGACCGCCGCCCTTCTCGCGCACTTCGAGGTTCCAGAGCTGGTTGTCATGGGTGGTGCCGTCGCAGGTGAACTCCCTGACCGGGCCGTTCACCAAACCCTTGTCGTAGCCCGGGATGTCGGCGCACTTCTTGGTCGTGGGGTTCCTGAGCACGATGTTGTTCGCGGGCAGCGGCCCGGTCGCTGTCTTCTTCGTCGCCTTGGGACTGGCCTCCGCTCCGCCGCCGCCCCCTCCACCACCACCGCTCTCGGGCGTCTGCTGCGGCTGGGACGGAGCCGCCGGGACGTCCGCCGGCGCGGAACTCGGCGCCTGCGACAAGGACGGGGTGGGTGCCGGGAGCGTGCTGATGCCGGCTTCCTGGAGCTTCTCCGTGGCGGACGTGCGCACGGAGGGCTTGTACGCGATCCACAGCATCACGAACGTGATCGCGAGCGCCATGAACACACCCAAGAACGTGGCAAGCCAACGCGGCAGGAACCCGCGCTGCACATACGTACCCTCCACCGGCTGCGGCCCCATACCCGAACGCTGAATCGCCAGCGTGTACGGCCGCTGCTCCTTCGACCCGAACCAGATGATCTGCCGCGGCTTCAACGTCGCCTTCACGAACGCCGCACGACCCGGCTCGATCTGCACATTGCTGGGATGAATGTCGTACGACAGATGATCGCCGTTGTCACTGCCACTGATCGACGCCGTCAGCCTCGTATTGCCCAGATTGTCCACCGCCAGCTTCGGCCGCCCACGAAAACGCCCCTTCACCGTCGGCGGCACCAACTCCGCCCGCACCTCCGTGAACGGCGTGATCGTCAGATTCCCCTCCGGAACCGTCGTGGCCTCCGGATGCTCCGTCGGCGTGATCCGCACCGCAAACGGATTCGGACCCGCCACCGCGTCGGGAGAACGGGGTGGCGAGAACGTCAACTCCACCGTCCCCGTCGTCCCCGGATACAACCGCAGCGTCTGCGGCTCCACCACCGTCCACGGCGCCACATCACCCACCGGCTCGAACCGGTACTCATCCACCACGTCACCGGTGTTGCGCAAACGCAACCGCACCTTGGTGCTGCCACCGGGATCCACAGTGCTGGAGGCAGGCTCCAGCGAAGTCCAAAGGCTCACCCGTCGACGCTATGAGGACGACCGGCTCCGGTCAGGAGACCAGAGGGCAGAAACGCTGCCCGGAAGTCCCCTGCCACGGCACCCGGACGGAGCGCCAGACGTCACGCGGACCCGCTGCGTGGCCCATTCGGGCACCAGGTCTGCTCCCGAACAGGTCCCCCATGACCTTGCGGGCCGGACGGAGGGCGCTCGCATCATTCTCCTGGTGAGTTGTGTGACCGTGCGCTCGGCGGACCACACGCGGACGGCCGAGGAGGCAGACGGTGCAGGAACGCCAGACAGACCAGCAGCAGGCCCGAAAAGGTGGGCCTGCCGATCGGGCGGCTGCACGACGGACGGACGGGGCCGCGGGCGTGGGCCCGGTATCTGGACCCGCCCTGCTCCCCGGCGGCGGATTCTCCCCGTCGGCCGTGACCGCGCTCCAGCGCACCGCGGGCAACGCGGCGGTCGCCGGACTGCTGGCCCGGGAGGCTCACGAACACGGCCCGGCGTGCGGGCACTCCGCACCGGTGCAGCGATCGGCGGTCCATGACGTCCTGCGCAGCACGGGAAGCCCGCTCGAGAACGGGGTGCGGACAGAGATGGAGGCCCGTCTCGGCGCCGACTTCTCCGACGTACGCCTGCACACGGACACCGTCGCGCAGCGTTCCGCGGCCGAGATCGGTGCCCATGCGTACACCTCCGGCAGCCATGTGGTCATCGGCCCCGGGGGCGCCGACAAGCACACGCTCGCTCATGAACTCACGCATGTGGTCCAGCAGCGGCAGGGCCCCGTGGCGGGCACCGACAACGGCAACGGACTGCACATGTCCGACCCCGGGGACAGCTTCGAGCAAGCGGCCGAGGCCAACGCGAAACGCGTCATGTCCGGGCCGGTCCCACTGGAGAACCGGCCGGCCTCCGCCGGTGCGGCCGAAGCGGCTCCGGTGCAGCGCGCCGCACTGCCGATCCAGCGGGCCCGCATGGTCAGCGGGAAGATCGCGTTCACCAATGTGGCCAACACATACCCGGCGTACTTCGGCAAGGCCCAGCGCGTTCTTCAGCTGCTGTCGGAGCACAAGCAAATCCAGGACTACCTCCGCGGCCGCCCGTGCGACATCGTGCTGGAGAAACGGATCAAGGACGCTCCGGCCGAGGTCAAGGACAACGGGGACGAGGGCGTAAAAGTCATTCTCGCCGCGTACTACTTCGAGAACTACGACATCGGCTACATCGTCGGAATGCTCTCCCACGAGTTCGGCATACATCCCCTCGCGGAGGCAAAACCTCAACTCCTCGACGAGGAACAGCATCTGAAGGGGATGCCCTTCCCCGTGCCGGGTCTCGAGGAGCAGCCCAAGTTCATGAACTCGGACGAGGCGAAGCAGGCCGACCACGTGCTCGGCGCGATCCCGCAGGGCCCCCGCTACGGGGTCTACAAGGCGGTCACCAAGGAAATGGCGGAACGTCTCCTGCAGGACGCGAAGGGCAAGGTGGACGGCGCGAAGGAACAGGACGTGACCGACCTTCTGGACTGCTTCCTGATGGATGTCGCCTCCATCGCGGCGACGAATGACAACCGGCTCCTCGGAGCGCCCGCGAAGAGCGGATCGGAGGCGGTCCGCAATGACATCGCAAAGGTCTACAACCGCTACCGGGCCCTGCTGTCGGCCGACTTCCCCGAAGAATCGCCGATCAAGCCGCTCTTCCCTCCGGAGAAAACCCCGGAGGCCGTCAAGCAGGACTTCCTGACGCTCGCCGCGAGAATCGCGAAGGGCGCCGCGTGGGCGTGGAGCATCAGCAACTAGTACGGCAGAGCGCAACCGGTACGGCAGAGGTGTGCGCGCCGGTCCTCGGGGGACCACGGCCTCTCCGCCCCCGCAATCCCCCTCCTGAATTGCCCCTGGGGGCAACACGGCTGCCCCCGACCCGGCACCGCAGGACGTTTCGGGGGGCGCGCTTCGCGCGTGAGGGTGAGTGACGTCCCATCTCGTACCCCGAGGAGAGCAGAGCATGCCGTCCTACCTGTCGCCGGGCGTCTACGTCGAGGAGGTGGCCAGCGGCTCGCGTCCGATCGAGGGCGTGGGCACCTCGGTGGCGGCCTTCGTCGGTCTCGCCCCGATCGGCCCCCTGCACGAGCCGACACTGGTGACCAACTGGACGCAGTACGTGGCGGCCTTCGGTGAGTTCACCGACGGGTACTACCTCGCGCACTCCGTCTACGGTTTCTTCAACAACGGCGGCAGCGCCGCCTATGTCGTGCGGGTCGGCGGAACGCCCGGCGGCGCCTCGGGCGACTCCTCGGCCCCCGCCGCGGTGACCGGCTCCGGTGCGCAGGCCGCGCTGCCGCCGGGCGAGCCGAAGCAGCTCGGCACGTTCTCGGTGAGCGCCGTCGCGAGCGGCTCGCTGAGCGTCGAGGTCGCCGACCCCGAGGGCGAGGGCCCGGCCGAGCGGTTCAAGCTGATCGTCAAGGACGGCGACAAGGTCGCCGAGACCTTCGACGTGACCGCCAAGAAGGGCGGTCGCAACTACGTGGTCACCCAGGTGAAGGAGCGCTCGAAGCTCATCGCCGTGCAGGAGGCCGCGCCCGCCGCCCAGCTGGCCCGCCCCGACAACCAGACGGTGGCGCTCGCCGCCCCGTCCACCTCCTCACCGGCCGTCCCGGCCACCACGGAGAACGGCCACCCCGGCCCCGCCCAGTACCTCGGCGACTCCGCCGACCGCACCGGCTTCGGCGGCCTGGAGGCCGTGGACGAGGTCTCGATGGTCGCCGTCCCCGACCTGATGGCCGCCTACCAGCGCGGCGCCATCGACCTGGAGGCCGTCAAGGCCGTCCAGCTCGGCCTGATCGCGCACTGCGAGCTGATGGGTGACCGGGTCGCGGTCATCGACCCGCCGCCGGGCCTCAACGCACGTCAGATCCGGGTGTGGCGCCAGGAGACGGCCGGCTACGACTCCAAGTACGCCGCCCTCTACTACCCCTGGGTCAAGGCCTTCGACCCGGCCAGCGGCCAGTCCCGGCTGATCCCGCCGAGCGGCCACGTCGCCGGCATCTGGGCGCGCAACGACTCCGAGCGCGGTGTGCACAAGGCGCCCGCCAACGAGGTCGTACGAGGAGCGGTGGACCTGGAGCTCCAGATCACCCGCGGCGAGCAGGACCTGCTCAACCCCATCGGCGTCAACTGCATCCGCGCCTTCCCGGGCCGCGGCATCCGCGTCTGGGGCGCCCGCACCATGTCCTCCGACCCGGCCTGGCGCTACCTCAACATCCGCCGGTACTTCAACTACCTGGAGGAGTCGATCCTGATCGGCACCCAGTGGGTGGTGTTCGAGCCGAACGACCACGCCCTGTGGGCCCGGATCCGGCGCAATGTCTCCGCCTTCCTGGTCAACGAGTGGCGCAACGGCGCCCTCTTCGGCTCGCGGCCGGAGGAGGCGTACTACGTCAAGTGTGACGAGGAGACCAACCCGCCGGAGTCGGTCGACCTCGGCCGCGTCATCTGCGAGATCGGCATCGCGCCGGTCAAGCCCGCCGAGTTCGTGATCTTCCGGCTGGCCCAGTTCTCCAGCGGCAGCGGCGAGTTGGAGGAGTAGCAGTACCGCCCTCTCGGGCACCAGCTCCGCCCCGTACGCCCAAGAAACCCTAGAAGGACAGAGAACAGATGAGTCTCCAGCCGGGTGACGCCCTTACTTCACACAATTTCGGCCTCCAGATCGACGGTGTGATGGTCGAGTACCTCGCGGAGGTCAGCGGCCTCAGCATCGAGCAGGACGTCATCGAGTACCAACAGGTCTCCTCTCAGGGCATCCCCGTCACGAAGAAGCTGCCGGGCGTGAAGAAGGCCGGCACCTGCACGGTCGTCCGCGGTATGACGCAGTCGGCGGCCTTCAACCAGTGGATCACCGAGTCCGTCGCCGGTCAGATGAGCACCGCCCGCAAGAACGCCACCATCATGGTGATGGATTACATGAACAACCCGGTCAAGCGGTACAACATGCGCAACGCCTGGTGCAGCAAGATCGACACGAGCACCGTGAAGGCCGGCGAGGCGTCCGCGCTCACCGAGACCGTGACGATCACCTTCGAAGAACTGGTCATCGAGTAATGCGCCGTACGGCTCCCAGGGCGGCGGCCGCGGCCGTCGCCGAACCGGAGCCGGGGCAGACCGCTGCTCCGGCTCCGGCCCCGGCCCCGGCCCCGGCCCTGGCTGCAGCCGCGCAACCGCTGCGCACCGAGTTCGAGTTCGAGCTGCCGCGCGGGTACGTGGACGACTCCGGCACCGTGCACCGGCACGGCGTGATGCGGCTCGCCACCGCTCGCGACGAGCTCGTCCCCTTGCGGGACATGCGAGTGCAGGAGAACCCGGCGTACCTGTCGGTCGTACTGCTCGGCCGGGTCATCACCCGGCTCGGCACGCTTCCGCTGGTGCACGACGGGGTGGTGGAGAACATGTTCGCCTCGGACCTGGCCTTCCTGCAGGACTTCTACCGCCAGGTCAACGCGGAGGGCCACACCCGTGCCGCCGTGACCTGCCCGCACTGCGAGGAGCCGTTCGAGGTCGAACTCGGCGGGAGCCGCCTGGGGGAATCGTGACGTACGCGACCGACCGCATCCAGGAGGAGATCGCGTACATCGCCTATCACTTCCACTGGAGCCTGGAGACCATCCTGGATCTCGAACACCGCGACCGGCGCGGCTACACGGAACAGATCGCGGCACTCGTCAACCGCGGCGCCGGAGAAGGGTGACACGGCGTGGGGCTTTTTGATCGGGTGCGGGGCGGCGGGGGCGGCGGACCCGAGCGGGGATCCGGCAGCGGTTCCGCCGCCGCGTCCGCTTCCGGACCGGCGGGCGCTTCGGCTCCGGCCGACGGTACGGATGCCCGGGTGAGCGACACGTCCGCGGCGGACGGTGCGGGGCGGGGAGCCGGTGCGCGTGTGGTCCGGCCTGCCGCCTGGCCCGCGCTGCCGCCGATCCAGCGGGCCACGGACCGGCCGGGTGCTGTCGCCGACGCCGGGTTCGGCGGTCGGCTGACCACCTGGCAGAACCCCTCCTTCACCGGCCCGCTGTCGCACGCCGTCCTCGACGGCGCGCCCGGCGGACTGGTCAAGGGCCTGCTCGCCGCCCCGGTGGGACCTGCCTCCGGGCTCGAACTCCCCTCGCTCTCCCTGCCGGTGGCCTTGCCCGTGGAGTCGGGCGAGGAGACCGGTGCGCTGCCCGTGCAGCGCATGAGTTCCCCGGTGGCGGCACTCGGCCCGGCGGGCCCACGGGTGACGCCCGCCGCTCCCCGGGCCACACGGCCGACCTCACTGACCAAGGCACCGACCAGGCCCGCGGTACAGCGGCGGGCTCTGCCGGCGATGAAGCCGTCCGCGCCGTTGCCGTCCGTACCGCAGCCGTCGTCGACGCCGGCCGTCACCGACCCGGCCAGCGGTGGCGGCGGCAGTGACGGTGCCAGCGGTAGTGGCAGTGGCAGAACGTCGGTCGGTTCTGCCGCTTCGGTAAGTGCTTCCCGGACATCGGACGCTGCTCGCCGGGCTTCGGCTCCCGCCTCCACGCTCCCGGGTTCCGGGACACCTGCTGACTTCACCGGCCCGGTCGCGCCTCCCGTCTCCGTGTCGCGATCGCGCGACGGTTCTGCCGCCGGGTCCGACCTTCCGGTCCAGCGGAGTACGCCGGGCGGTTCCGGACGTACGGGGCTGGCGGCGCCGTCCGTTCGGGACGAGCCGTCGGCCGGGGCATCCGTACCGGCGCCTCCCCTTCCGGCAGCACCGGGCGCACCGACCGCTCCGGGCAGCAGCCCGACGGCGGGGCCGCCGCGTCGACGCTCGGGGCTGGGCGCGCCCTTGTCCAATCCGCCTTCGCGCGCGACGCCCGTACAACGTCCGGTGCAGCGTGCGACGGGGACCCCAACGGGACGACCAAGCACGCCCGGTGGTGCGACGACTCCGTCCGGGACGAGGTCTCCCAGGCCGCTGTCCCCCGGGCCAGGGATAGCACCGGAGATGGCTCCTTCGGCATCGTCGTCATCAGGTGCGGCACCGTCTCGACTGGAGATTCCCGAGGCGGGAGCCCCGTCCGGGGACCTGCCTGTTCAGCGTGCGGTATCGACTCCGCCCCCGGCTCCGGTTCCGGCTCCGGCAGGTTCCGCGGCGTCAGGGACTGCCTCGGTGGGCAGCCCTGTCGTACAGCGGGCCGTCGTAGCGGAACCAAGCGCTCAGGAACGCACGAGTGCGGTGGAGGGAACGGCGAAGAGTGCGGCAGGCAGTGAGCCCGTCGTCCCCCGGCAGGACGGTGGCGCGGAGCCGGTCGCTCCCACCTCCCCGCCGTCGCCGCGTGCACCGGTGCGCCCGCTCGCTCCCGCACGCGCGCTGACCTCGCTGCTGCCCTCCACGCCTCCTGCCGCCGCTGTGCAGCGCCGTGCCGCTCCCGCGGCCGTACCGCTGCGGCGCGCCACAACAGCCGACAAGGGCCGGAGCGGACCCCGTTCCAGTGGCTCCGGCGGTGGCTCTGCGAGTGGCCCGTCGGCGCGGCGTGCCGCCGGGCCCGGGTCGGCAGGAGCAGTCGGCCCGACAGGGGGCACGTCCACCGCCCCTGGTGGAGCCGTAGCCGGAACGGCCCCGACCCCGGCCCCGGCCGTACAGCGTTCCTCGGCAGTCGGGGCCCGTCCAGGGCCTGGCGGCCGTCTGGTATCCCGTCCGATACGCCGATCGCCTGAGGCACCGGGAACGGCACCTTCGTCGACCAGGGCGCCCGGGGTGCCCGGTGGCGTCGGTGCCGTGGTGCAGCGGGCCGTGTCGCAACCGTCGGTCGGCGGGCCCGTCGCCGGTACCCACGGCGGTCCGGCAGCGCGTGGCCCCGAGACTCCCGGCGCCGGTGCTCCGGTGCTCCGGCGACTTGTCACCGTCCCTCTTGCTCAACCCGGCACCGTCGCGAGCGGCCCGTCGGCACGACGCAGCCCGGCCTCCGCAGGCCCTACGAAGCCGTCGACGCCGAGCACACCGACGCCAACTGCCCCTGCGGTCCAGCGCGTTGCCACCTCGACTCCCCCGACTCCCCCGACTCCCTCGACTTCCTCGACACCGCTGCCGCGTGCGAGTGCGTCACCGGCAACACCCACCGGTGCCACAGGACCGCTCGCCCCTCGCGCATCTGTGCCGACTCAAGCTTCAGCTCCAGCGCGTCCCGGCATCGCCCGTACGAATGTCGCCGGGTCCGCCGTGCCCCCTGCGCTCCCTGTGCCCCCTGTGCAGCGCTCAGCCGTTCGGCAGCCCGAGACCTCGACACCCGCACCCCAACCGCAGGTGTCCGCGCAGCAGCACCGCGCTCCTCGTTCCGATGCCACGACCCCGCGCCGTCTCGGCCTCGGTGCCCCCGTCGTCCAGCAAGTCGCCTCCGAGCCCGCTCCGTCGCGGCAGGCACCCGACACACCCGCCGTACAGCGCTCGAAGGCTCGCCACACCCCTGCGCGCCCGCTGGCCGCCGAAGGCGTTTCCCTCGGTCCCACGCCCCCGGCGACGCACAGCGCCACCCCCGTCGTACAGCGTTCCTCCACTCCGAGCGCGCCCATGCCTCACCCCTCGGGCGGACTCCCCCTTCCGACAGACCCGGCGCGACCGACGCGACCGATTCAGCCCACGAAGTCGACGGCCCCAGCACAGCCGACGAGTTCCACGAGTCCCACCCCCAAAGCGGCCGTCCCCCTCAACGCAACCCCCGCCGCCCCACCCGTAGCCCTGCCGGTACAGCGCTCCTCGGCGGTACCTCCCGTACTTCCCGCACCCCCCGTATTTCCCGCACCCATCGCCACCGGCACCGGCACCGCACCCACCACCATCACCACACCTGCCACCCCCGCCGTGCCCCCAGCCCTCCCCTCGGTCCAGCGAGACGTCAACCCGATGTCCCCTCCCGCGTACTCACCCGCCGTGCCTCCGGCCACGCCACCACCACCTCCTCCGAGCGGCCCCCCGCCCCCGTACTCCGCGACCGAGCCGCCCCGTCGGCCACTGCCCTCGCACGCCGAGCGCGAGGAGGCCCCGCCGACGTACACCGCCGTCGATTTCGATCCCCGGTCCCTGACCCAGGGTCAGATCGACGAGCTGACGCACAAGCTGTCGGGGCCGATCACCCGCTTGCTGCGGACCGAACTCCGCCTCGAACGGGAGCGGATCGGCAAGTTGCGCGATCCCCGTCGCTGACCTCCCCCACTCCGTCCGACACCTCTCCCCGTACGACACCCCAAGAAAGGCCGATCCCCGATGGCCACCGATCGAGACCCGGGCTCCACCATCTTCTTCACCCTCACCATCGACGGCGAGAGCCTCGGTTACTTCAACGGGTGTGAAGGACTCTCGTCGCAGGTGGAGATCGAGCAGCGCCAAGAGGGCGGCAACAACGGGTTCGTGTGGCAGCTTCCGTCCCGCGTGACCTTCTCCAACATCCGGCTGACCCGCCCCCTGACACCGGACACCGCGAAGGTCGCGGCCTGGGTGTCCTCCGTGACCACGGGGGTCAAGCGGCCGACGGCGCAGATCGCGGCGTTGCGCGCGGACGGCTCGGAGGTGGCCCGCTGGGGTCTGCTCGACGTGCTCCCGGTCAGTTGGCAGGGGCCCTCCCTGGACCCGGCCAGCCCGGCCGTGGCCACGGAGGTGCTGGAAATCACCCACCACGGGTTCACGGACTAGGGAACGGCGAAGAACATGGCAGGCAAGTCAGGAAAGGGCGGCGCGGGCAAGAGTCTGGTGAGGGCCACGCTGGCCATTCACGAGCCGCCCATCGGCCGCAGCACCACTCCGGGCGGGTTGATCAAGACGTTCAACTTCGACTTCAACCCCTCGACGCTCTCGCTGAGCCGGCGCGCCCGGTGGAAGACCACCCCGACCGCGGCCGTGCGGGACGGCTCCCTCCCGGAGTTCATGGGGCCCGAGCCCCGCGAGATGACCGTCGAGATCTTCCTCGATTCGTCCGACGACCCGACCAGCAATTCGGTGCTGAAGAAGGTCGAGGCGCTGTTCTCGTGCTGCGAGGTGACGACGAAGAGCATCGCGGCGAAGCAGCCGTCCACGCCGTGGGTGGTGTTCCAGTGGGGGTCGTTCTCGACCGCGCGGTTCACGGCGTACGTCAGCTCGGTGGACGCCAGTTACTCCCTGTTCGGCACGACGGGCGTGCCGATCCGCGCCACCTGTCAGGTGCATCTGCACGAGATCCCCAGCAAGACCAAGGGGCAGAACCCGACGTCGGGCGCGCTCACCGCGCAGCGTGTGCACCGGGTCGTCGCGGGCGACTCGCTGCAGTCGCTGGCGTGGCGGGAGTACGGGGACGCGGCGGCCTGGCGGGCGATCGCCGAGGCGAACGGCATCGACGACCCGAACCGGCTGTCGAATGGCACCGAGCTCGTGCTGCCCGCCGCCGAAGAGGTGGGTTTCTGATGGTCCAGCCCTCGTACTCCAACGTCGTCCACGTGACCGTGGACGGCAGTCCGGTCCCGGAGAAGATCGCCTCCGACCTCGTCGGCTGCTGGGTCGACCTCGGGGCGGGGGTACCGGCCGCGTTCCGGCTGACCTTCCGCGACCCGGACCGGCTGGTGCTCGGCGAACTCGGCATCCAGTGCGGCACCCCGGTGACGCTCGCGCCGGTCGCGGACGGCCAGGGCGCGGCCTCCCCGCTGCTGACCGGCGAGGTGACCGGCATGGAGACCGACTACGACGGCACCGGCACCTTCACGGTCATCCGCGGCTACGACATGGGCCACCGTCTGATGCGCCAGCGCAGGGTGGCCGCGTACCGGAATCAGACGGCCGCGGACATCGCGAAGAAACTGGCCACGATGAACGGCATTCCGATCGGCAAGGGGAAGGGCGGCATCAAGCCCACCACGACGGTCTACGAGTTCATCAGTCAGGCCAATGTGACCGACTGGGACTTCCTCGCCCGGCTCGCCGACGAGAACGACGTGGTCATGTCGCTGGACTCCGAGGGGAAGTTCCAGTTCGCCAAGGCCGACCCGGCCTCCACCGCGCCGCCGACCAGCATGCCCGGCGACAAGAGCCCCTTCGTGCTGCAGGGCGGCGTCGACGTGCTGCGCTGCCGGGCCGCGGTGACCTCCGCCGACCAGGTCGCCAAGACCGAGGCGCGCGGCTGGAACGTCACGACGAAGAAGAAGCTCACCGCCATGTCGCCCGCCACGTCCAACGACGGCTTCGCGATCGGCACCACCCCGCAGAAGACGGCGAAGAAGTTCAAGACCGCCAAGCTGGTCGAGACCGACACACCCTACGACCGCCTGGCCGAGGTGAAGGTCGCCGCCAAGGCCCTCGCCGACGACGTGACCTCCTCCTTCGCCGAGCTGGAGGTCATGGTGTTCGGCAACCCCAAGCTGCGTCCGGGCGTTCCGGTCACGCTGACCGACGTGGGCAAGCCGTTCGAGGGCAAGTACACGGTGACGTCCGTGCGGCACGTCTTCGGCTACGACGAGCACTACCAGACCTGGATCACCGTCAGTGGCCGACAGTGGCGCTCCCTGTACGGGCTCACGTCCGGCGGGGGCACGGCCACCGCGCCGAAGCTGCCGAGTGTGGCCAACGCCCTGGTGACCAATGTGCAGGACCCGCTGAAACAGGGCCGGGTCAAGCTCCAGTTCCCCTGGCTGGACGACGCGTACGAGAGCGACTGGACGCGGACCGTACAGCTCGGCGGGAAGGGCGGCGGCGGGGTGTTCCCGTACGACGTCAACGACGAGGTACTGGTGGCCTTCGACCGTGGCGCCCTGGACCACCCGTTCGTCATCGGCGGCCTCTACAACGGCAAGGACAAACCGACCGTGGTCAGTGACGTACCGCTGCACGACGGGCTGAAGAAGCAGGCGATCCGGCACACCCTGTCCGACCGGAAGGGCAACCGGGTGGACCTGCTCAGCCAGCAGACCGGTGCCCGCAAGCAGGGGGTGCGGATCGCCTCCGGCAACGACAAGCTGATCATCAATCTCGATCGCACGAAGACCGAGATCACCGTGGACAGCAAGGGGTCCGTCACCATCAAGGGCAGCCGGTCGGTGTCGGTCGAGGCCGGCACCGACCTCACCCTGAGCGCGCGCCGGAGACTGACCATCAAGAGCGGCGGCCCGCTCGACATCGAGGGCCGCGGGTTGGTCAACCTCAAGTCGCTCGGCGGTGCGGTCACCGTCGACGCGATGGGGGCGCTCAGCCTCAAGGCGGTGGGCGCCGCGACGCTCACCGCCGGCGGCAGCGTGCAGGTCAACTCCATCGCGAATGTGGGCATTCGGGCCATCACGCTCGCCTTGCAGGGTGTGGTGCTGGTCAACAACAAGCCGTATCCGCTGCCGTGACGGCCGGGACGTACTTCAGGAGTAGGCGGGTGGCCCTCTGATGGCCGAGCAGTTCGTTGGATCCGGCTGGGCGTTCCCCATGCGCATCGGTCCCACCGGTGGCATCGCCATGGTCAGCGGGGAGCGGGAGATCGAGGAGGCCATCCGGCTGGTGCTGGCCACGGCGCCGGGCGAGCGGCCGATGCGGCCCGAGTTCGGCTGTGCCATCCACGACCTGGTGTTCGCGCCGGTCAACGAGGCGACGGCGGGCCGGATCCAGCACGAGGTGTACACCACCCTCGACCGCTGGGAGCCACGGATCGAGGTCAACGACGTCGAGGTGACGGCGGGTCCCGACCAGGGCGTGCTCTTCATCGACGTGCGCTATTCGATCCGCGGCACCAACAACCCGCGCAGCCTGGTCTTTCCGTTCTACGTCATCCCCTCCCACGAGGAGTCCGACGCCTCCGGCACGGGCAACTCCCTTGAAAGCGACCGCTGATGGCACTGCCCTCCCCGAACCTCGACGACCGCCGCTTCCAGCAGTTCGTCGACGACGCCAAGCGCTACATCCAGCAGCGCGCCCCCGAATGGACCGACCACAACGTGTCGGACCCCGGTGTCACCCTCGTGGAAACGGTCGCCCACATGGCGGACCAGATCGTCTACCGGCTCAACCGCGTCCCCGAGAAGAACCACCTGGCGTTCCTCGACCTCGTCGGCATCACGCTGTTCCCGCCCTCGGCCGCCCGTACGGACCTCACGTTCTGGCTGTCCGCGCCGCACGAGGAGCCCATCGTGCTGCCCGTGGGAACCGAGGCCGCCACCGTGCGCACCGAGAACGAGGAGGCGGTCGTCTTCGCGACCGAGCGCGAACTGACCGTGGTGCCCTGCTCGTTGCGTCGTCTCGTCGTGCAGCAGAACGGTGGTGCGGTCACCGACCGGACCGCCGATCTCGCCGAGGGCAAGGACGTATTGTGTTTCGCGGAGTCGCCGAGCCCCGGTGACTGCATGCTCCTCGGCCTCACCGCCGCCGTACCGCACTGCGCGCTGGGCCTGGAGCTCGACAGCCGGGTCGACGGTGTCGGTGTCGATCCGCGGCAGCCGCCGCTGGTCTGGGAGGCGTGGACCGAGGACGGCTGGGCGGCCTGCGAGGTCGACCGGGACGGCACCGGTGGTCTGAACCGGCCCGGTGAGGTGGTCCTGCACATCCCGGGCGGCCACACGCTGTCGCGCACCGGCGGGCAGGAGGCGGGCTGGCTGCGCTGCCGGGTCACCGAACCGCTGTCCGACCAGCCCTTCTACACCACGTCTCCGACCATCCGGTCCGTCGACGCGTTCACCCTCGGCGGGACCACCTCGGCCATCCACGCGGAGACCGTCCAGGACGAGGCGCTCGGCGAGTCCACCGGTCTGCCCGGGCAGCGGCTGCGGCTCGCCCACTTCCCCGTCGTGGGCGACACTCCGCCGGTGCTGTTGCAGACCGCCGAGCGCGACGGCTGGGTCGACTGGGACGTCGTCCCGCACTTCGCCGCGTCCGGTCCCACCGACCGGCACATCACCCTGGACGCGGCGACCGGCGAGATCGCCTTCGGGCCCGCCGTCCGCGAACCCGACGGCACGATGCGCCAGTACGGGACGGCGGCGCCCAAGGGGGCCGTGGTCCGCGCCCGCCGCTACCGCACCGGTGGCGGCCGGGCCGGGAACGTCGCCCGGGGTGCCGTCCAGGTGCTGCGCAGCTCGGTGCCGTACGTGGCCGACGTCGTCAACCGCGAGGCCGCCCGGGGCGGCGTCGAGGGCGAGACGGTCGAGGAGGCGAAGACCCGCGCCCCGATCACGCTGCGCGCCCAGGAGCGGGCCGTGACCCTGCGCGACTACGAGGAACTGGCCAGGCGCGCCGCCCCCGAGACGGCCCGCATCACCTGCCTGGAGGGCGAGGAGGGCGAGCACGGCGCCTACGCGGTCCGTGTCCTGGTCGTCCCGCAGGCCGTGCCCGACCCCGGCGGACGGCTGCGCTTCGAGCAACTCGTCCCCGGCGACGCCCTGTTGCAGCGCATCACCCGCCACCTCGACGAGCGCCGGCTGATCGGCACCCGGCTCGCGGTCGGGCCGCCCTTCTACCAGGGCGTCACCGTCGTCGCGACCGTGCACGCCTTCCGCGGGGTCGACACCGACCGGGTGCGCCGCCAGGCCCACGACGCGCTCTACCGCCATCTGGACCCGCTCACCGGCGGAGCGGACGGCACCGGCTGGCCGTTCGGCCGGCCCGTGCAGGCGGGCGAGGTCTTCGCGGTGCTGCAACGTGTGCCCGGCGTCGAACTCGTCGACGCGGTGCAGCTCCACCCCGCAGACCCGCTGACCGGCAAGCGCGGCGACCCGACCGACCGGATCGACCTGGAGGCCCCTTCGCTGGTGTTCTCCTTCGACCACCGGGTCCGCGTCATCGGAGACGGCTCATGAGGGGCTCCATCGACGGCCTGGAGTCCTCGGCGCCGATCGGCGGCATGCTCCCCGCGGTCTTCGCCGACGACGACCTGGCGCTGCGCTTCGTCGCGGGCCTCGACGAGGTGGTCGCGCCGATCCTGCTGGCCCTCGACTGTCTGCACACCTACTTCGACCCGGCGCTCGCACCGGCCGACTTCGCCCGCTGGCTGGGCACCTGGGTCGGCGCCGAGGTCGACGGCACGGAACCGGACGCGCGGCTGCGCGCGGCCGTCGCCGCCGCCGCGTACCTGCATCGCGTACGAGGCACCCGCCGCGGCCTGTCCGAAGCGATACGCCTCGCCTTCGGTGTCGAGCCGGAGATCACCGAGAGCGGCGCCGCCGCCTGGGACCCGCGTCCGCTCGGCCCGGTCCCCGGCGACCGCCGCCCCCGGCTGCACGTCACGCTCCGGCTGCCCGAGCCGACCCCGGCGGACGAGTACCGGCTGGAGAACCTCGTGGCGGCCGCCCGTCCCGCCCACATGCCCTACACGGTCCAGGTGACCGCCGCCGAAAGGATCCCCGAGAAATGACCACCCAGACCCCAGGCACCGGCCCCGGGCGCGCCCCGGCCTGCGCCGAGTGCGGCACCCGGGCGGAGCCCGGCCAGTCCTTCTGCGACGCCTGCGGCGCGGTGCTCGACTGGGCCGGGGACCCGGCTCCGGCGGGGGTCGCGGCCCGGTCCCGGCGTCCCGCTGCTGCCGCCGACGAGGCGGCGCCGACGGCCGACGACCAGGGCTCCCGGGCGGCGCGCTCCGCCGGGTCGGCCGAGGGCGAGCCGGGCTGGGACGCGTTCGCGCGACCGGGCGCCGGTACGGGAACGGCTCGTACGGCGCACGACACGGCGGGCTCCATCGCGGAGGCGGACACCGTGGGCGCCGACAGGGCGGGCACCGCGCGACCCGCACGCGACCCGCACGAGGCCGATGCCGTCGGCAGTGCACCGGACGCGTCGGCCCCCGGTGCGCCGGTATCCGGTACGCCGGTATCCGGTACGCCGGTATCCGGTGACGCGGCGGATCCGAGCCCGATGAGCGACGACACCGCGCGTCCCCACCCGGCCCCCGTCGCCGCCCACGGCTCCGTACCGGCCGCTCCCGCGCGGCCGGACGAGACCGCGGCCACCGAGCCCCTGCCCTCCGCCGCCCCCGACCGGGACTCCGCGGCCGAGCGGGCCAGGTCCCTGCTGGTGCCGGTGGCGGACCCGGAACCGCGGGTCGCGCCGTCGGTGGCACCCGTACTGCCCGGCCGCCCCGCGGCGAGCCGCCCCCAGGTCCGTACCCCGGTCGCGGAGCCCGGTGCGGACGGGGGTGTGCCCTGTCCCTGGTGCGCCACTCCCAACCGTCCGGACCGGCACTTCTGCGGGCGTTGCGCGCTGTCCATGGCCGGGGAACGGCAGGCGCCGGGCCGGCTGCCCTGGTGGCGTCGGGTGCTCAACTCCCGTAACGGAGAGGTGCCGTGGGCCGGGGACCGGCCCCGACTGCGACGGGGCTTCGGACGCGTCATGAACTGGGTGGTCGGCGCGGTGGTGCTCGGCCTGCTGGTGTTCGCCGTGACGAACACCGCTGCGGCCGTGCAGGCGGTGAAGGACCACTTCGCCAAGCGGGTCCCGGTCGGCCCGGACCACGTCAAGGCGTCGCGTTCCTTCCCCGGCCACGGCGCGGGGCTCGCCTTCGACAAGCTCAACAACACCTGGTGGGGACCGGGCATCGCGCAGTCCGGGGACGGCGAGTGGCTCGAGGCCCGGTTCGAACAGCCCACCCGGCTGCTGGACGTGCTCATCACCTCGGGCACCTCCAACCGTGCGGACCAGCTCACGAAGTCGGCGCTGCCGCACCGTATCGAGGCCCGGATCACCACGGCGAACGGCAAGACGAGCACCCGCTTCCTCACCCTCGACCAGGTTGCGGGCGCTCAGCAGCGCAAGTTCCGTGTGGGTGATGTCACGGCGGTCCGTTTCATCATCCGCTCGGCCTACGGCGCCGCCGGGGACAAGCAGGTCTCCATTGCCGAGATCGAGTTGTTCGGTCCGTCGAGCGCCAACGACTCGTAGGGACACCGACCGTTCATGGGGAAGGTGCCATTCCTTGGTCGGGTGCTTCCGGTTCTGGCCGAACTGGGAGGATGAGTCCCGCGGCACCGCCGCGGCCTTACCGTAGAGGGAAGGCACCAGACCCGAGGAGAAGCGCCACCTGTGCACGACGCACCGATCTACGCCCAACTGATCTCCGAACGAGGGGACATACCCCTGCAGGTCCGCAACGAGGCTCGCAGAATCCAGCGCGAACTCGAATGGATCCTCAACAGGGATCCCTCGTCGGGCGGTCTCCCCCCGAGACCGCCCGGCGCTCCGGGCCCCGGACCTCGCGCGCTGCCCCCGTCTCTTCCTCCCGGGAACAGCTCCACAGGATGGCTTTCCTGACGGCACGTCAACTCCGGTGTGCAGTCAGGGTGGGAGCGTGCCGCCGTCCCCAGGGAACGGCGGCCGCTTCACTCCGTCATTCGTCCCTCACCGAACCGGGCTCCGCGCCGTTGCGGTAGGGGAACTTCGGGTCAGGTCGTCGAGGACGGGCCGCCCTCCGGCTCGTTTCCGTCCTTGTCCTCCGGGGTCCGCCGGAAGCTCTGGAGCTCCAGCAGTCCTTCCGTCTTCTCCGAACGACCCCCGGACTTCTGGTCGCCCGCGTTCTGACCGTTCAGGTTCTGGCGGACCGAGTCCAGGATCGTCAGGCCCTGGGCGACCAGCCCGGCGGCGATCTCACCCAGGCCGTCCGCGCCGTTCAGGACGTTGACGTTGGCGCCGGCGAGACCGCCCGCGGCCTCCTTCACGATCAGCGGGAGCTGGTCGATCAGCATCCGGTCGAGCGCCACGCGGTCGTGCGAGGCGGCGGCCTCGGCCTGGATCTTCATGCGCTCCGCCTCCGCGATGGCGAGCACCTTGATCCGCTCCGCCTCGGCCTCGGCGGGCTTGACGATCTCGGCGACGAGCTGCTGCTGACGCAACTGGGCCGCCCGCTGGGCCAGTTCGGTCTGCGCGGCGAGCACCTCCTGCTGGGCGTGCGCCTGCGCGAGCGGTCCGGCCTGGGCGGCCTGCGCCTGCGCGCGGTCCACCTCGGCCGAGTACTCCGCCTTGACGACCGCGGTCTGCCGGGCGTACTCGGCCTGGTTGCGCGCGGCCACCTGCTCCGCCTCGACGGACGCCTGGGTGGCCTGGGCCTGCGCGATCTGGGCCTGCCGCTGGATGGCCGCCTTGTGCGGTGCGGACATGGCCTCGATGTAACCGACGTCGCCGTCGTCGATCGACTGGATCTGCAACGAGTCCACGATCAGGCCGATCTTGGCCATCTCGACCTTCGAGGTGTCCAGGACCTCCGCGGCGAGCTTCTGCCGCTCGGTGACGATCTCCTCGACGGTCATCGAGCCGATGATGGCGCGCAGATGACCGGCGAAGATCCGGCCGGTCAGCACCGACATCTGGTCCTGGTCGGAGAGGAACCGCTGACCGGCGTTGATGATGCTCTCGTGGTCGTTGCCGACCTTGAACGCGATCACGGCACGGACGTGCAACGCGATGCCCTGCCGGGTCACACAGGTCTCGGTGACCTCGGCCTCGCACATCGACAAGGTGAGGAAGCGGGTCTTGCGAAAGACGGGGAGCACGAACTTTCCGTGCCCCGTCACCACTCGGAACGGCGCGCCCCCCAGTCCCCGCCTGCCTCCCGAGATCAACATCGCCTCGTCGGGAGCGGGAACGCGGTAACCGAACATCCTGTTTCTCCTTAACCGGCGTCGACGGAGTCGCCGTCCAACGCGTCCAGCGGATCGACCCAGCGGATGACGTCGACCTCGCGGCATCCCCGGGATTCGACCACGAGCACGGTCGCCCCCACGGGCAGGGGCTCCTGCGACCAGGCGAGGAAGGTCTCGGATCCGCCTCTGATCCGCACGAGGATCTCGCCGGGACCGGCAATTCCCCGTGTGCCGATGAGCAGCTCCCCGATACAGCCGATCACGGCCTCGTCCTGCACCACTGTCGGCCGCCTCCCCGTTTCTCTGGTTCTGCTTCCGACCTTAGACCTCCCCCACCTCGGACGCCTACGCGCCCGTCGCTACCCGTGTCACTCCTCGCGTGCGGACGCTCAGCTCTTGGTGAACCGGTAGGTCTTGCTGTCGGTCAGGACGCAGAAGCCGGGCGACACGACGATCACGCGCAGTGTGCCGGTGCGCCGGTCGTAGTCGATGCCCTCGGCCTCGAAGGTGCCCGAGCAGGAGCTGCGCAGCGGGAGCTGACGCAGGGCCGTGACATGGCCCGTCACGTCACCGCTGCCACTGGGGGCGGCGGACAGGTCGATCTGCAGCAGCGGCTTGGTGATGCCGAAGAGGGTGCCCGCCGGGTCGTCGGAGGCGCACAGCAACTGGGTCGCGGTGACGAAGTCGCAGCCCTGTACGTCACGGACGGCGTGGTCGAGGTTGATGGTGGAGGCCTGCGGGAGGTTGGCCGAGGGGGAGGTGCTCGGGTTCACGCCGGGGGTCGGGAACACCAGCAGCCGGGTCATCGTGCCCCACTCCCCCGACACCATCCACTGGCCGTCCGGGGAGATGGTGTCGAAGGAGTTGTTCAGCGCCTCGCCGGGGCTCAGCGCGTGGACGTACTCCGACCAGGCGCCGCCGGGCGCCTGCACCCGGTACATCTTGGCGCTGCCGGAGTCGGCCTGGTACGGCTCGACGTAGTAGCCGTTGTAGGAGGCGTCCGGGTCTCCGACATGGTTCCAGCCGCGCACGCTGACACCGACCGGGATGGTGCCGATCCCGGTGTAGTGGTTAGGGCTGCCGGCCGGGACCTCGACCGAGGTCAGGCCCTGGCTCTCGGTCAGCGGGTCGGCACGGTCGGAGCCCACCTCGGTCCAGGTGTCGGCGGCCGCGGCGGGCGTGGTGACGGAGACGGACAGCACGGCGGCCGTGGCGAGGGTGACGAGTCCGGCCAGGACCGCGTGACAACGTTGCCGAGCGGGCATGCGCATGAGGTGCTCCTCGGTGGGGGGTGCGGTTTCGGCGCACAGTCTGACCTGTCAACTGCGGTCATGTACAGGCCAATGAAGGAGCGTTGGCCGTCAACTCACCATCCGGTCAACGGCAGTTACCCACCCCGCCCCCTACACCCTTGTCACCGCCCCGAGTTCCGTCCGCGCCCGGGACGCCGCGCCGATCGCCACCGCACGGCTCCCCAGCCGGGCCCGTACGACCCGGATCGGCTGCCCGCTGACCGGTGGCTCGGCGGCGAGCGCGGCGCCGATCGACGGTTCGAGGAGGTCCCAGGCCCGGCTGACCCCGCCGCCGATCACGAAAGTCGTGAGGTCCACCAGGCCCGCCGTGATCAGGATCGCGCGGGCGACGCCGGCCCCCGCGGCCTCGTAGACGGCGAGCGCGTCGAGGTCGCCGTCGACCGCCGCCTCGGCGATGCCCCGGGCGGTCAGGGAGCGCCCCGTCCGCTCGCCGTAGCGGGCCGCCAGGGAGCGGCCGGAGGCGAGCGTCTCCAGGTGGCCACGGCCGCCGCAGGTGCACGGCAGGTCGCCGAAACCGGGGAGATGGCCGATCTCGCCCGCCGCCCCGTGTGCCCCCTCGAACAGCGCGCCGTCCAGCCACAGCGCGCCCCCGACCCCGGTGCCGAGCGTCATCCCGAGTGCGGCGGGCTCTCCCACGACGGCCCCCTTCGCGACCTCGCCGCGCAGGAAGGCGTTGACGTCGTTGTCGAGGAAGGCCGGTACGCCGAGCGCTTCCTCGACCGTCGCCGTCACCGGGAACCCGGCCCAGGAGCGGAAGGAGTCGCTCGCCACGAGGATGCGGCCGGCCCGGCTGTCGACGACACCTGCCGCGCCGACGCCGACGCCCAGCAGCCGCGCGGCCGCGCGTGCCCGGAGCAGATCGAGGGCGGCGAGCGCGGCGCGGACCATCGCCCGTCCGCCCTCGGCCGCCGGTGTCGGCACCTCCACGGAGTCGACGACGGTGAGGTCGGCCGCGCAGAGCACGACCTGGGTGGTCGTACCGCCGATGTCGACACCGGCGTACACCTCGGGCGTCGGGGGGCGGCTCCCGGACGCGGTCACGCCGTGACCCCCGTGGCGGCCCGCCGTTCCGCGCGCCGACGGCGTTGCAGCACCGGGTCCGGCACGGGCACGGCGGCGATGAGCCGTCGCGTGTAGTCCGTGCGCGGGTGCAGGAGCGTGGTCGCGGTACTGCCCTCCTCCTCGACGCGCCCGGCCCGCAGGACGACCACGTGCTGGGCGAACTGCTGTACGACGGCGAGGTCGTGGGACACGAACAGGCAGGCGAACCCCAGCTCGCCCTGGAGCCCCGCGATCACATCGAGGACCGACTGCTGCACACTCACGTCGAGCGCGCTCGTCGGTTCGTCCGCGACCAGCAGCCGCGGCTCAAGGACCAGCGCCCGGGCGAGGCTCACCCGCTGCCGCTGGCCACCGGACAACTCGCGCGGACCCCGATGAGCCAACTCCCTGGGCAGACGGACAAGTTCGAGCGCGTCCCCGACCCGGGCCCGGCGCTCGGCCGCCGACATGCCCCGGCGGTGCACGCGCAGCGGCTCGGCGACGCACTCCGCCACGCTCATGCGGGCGTCGAGCGAGGCCACCGGGTCCTGCAGGACCACCCCGACACCGGCCAGCAGGGCACGCCGGGCTCGCCCCCGGGTCCTGCCGAGGTCGGCGCCGAACAGCGACACCGAGCCGGACGACGGTGGTACGAGGCCCAGCGCGACGCGCGCCGCGGTCGACTTGCCCGAGCCCGACTCCCCCACCAGACCCACGGTCTCACCGGCCCCGACCGTCAGCGAGACGCCGTCGAGTGCCCGGACGGCGCGGGGCCCACGGCCGAACCGCACGCTCACGTCCCGCAGTTCGACCACCGGGTCCGCGGCGGGCCGATCCCCTTCGGTGCGCCGGGAGTCGGCCCCCGGCTCGGCGACGGCCAGCCGCGGCACCGCCCCGAGCAGGCCCTTGGTGTACTCGTGCGTGGGCCGCAGGAGCACCTCGTCCACCGGCCCCGTCTCCACGATCTCCCCCTGGAGCATGACGGCGACGCGGTCCGCGAAGTCGGCGACCACTCCCATGTTGTGCGTGACCAGCAGTACCCCCGTGTCGAAGTCGGCGGCGAGCGACCGCAGCAGGTCGAGGATCTCGGCCTGCACGGTGACGTCGAGCGCGGTGGTCGGTTCGTCGGCGATGAGCAGGCTCGGGGCGTTGGCGATCGCCATGGCGATGACCACGCGCTGCCGCTGTCCCCCGGAGAGCTGGAACGGGAACGCGGACGCCCGTGTCCCTGGATCCGGGATGCCGACGCGGCGCAGGAGTTCGACCGCCTCCCCGGCGGCCTCCTTGGCCGTGGCGGGACGGTGGTTGCGGATGACTTCGGCGATCTGGGCGCCGATCCGGGTGAGCGGGTCGAGCGCGGTCGCGGGTTCCTGGAACACCATCGACGCGGTGCGACCCCGTAGACCCGCGAGGTCGGCCTCGGTGGCGCCGATGACGTCGGTGCCACCGACGACGGCGTGGCCCGTGGCGCGGGCGGTGCCCGGCAGCAGCCCCATCGCGGCGAGCGCGACGGTCGACTTGCCGGAGCCCGACTCCCCGACGAGGGCGAGCGTCTCACCGGGCCGGACCCGCAGCGAGACCTCTCGTACCGCTGCCACTTCACCTGTCTCCGTGGAGAAGGTGACACCCAGGTTCTCGATCCGCAGGATGTCGGCGGTCATCCGCGTCCCCTCACGTCGAAGGCGTCGCGCAGTCCGTCGCCGATGGCGTTGAAGGCGCAGACGACGAGGATGATGGCGAGGCCGGGCGGCACGATGAGCCACCAGCGTCCCGAGTACGCGGCTGTCAGACCGGCCGAGAGCATGCCGCCCCAGTCGGTCGACGGGGGTTGGACGCCCAGGCCGAGATAGGACACGTAGGCGACGAGGAGGATCGCGTCGGCGACCTGGAAGGTGGCGGCGACCACGACCGTCGAGACGGAGTTCGGGAGGATGTGCCGGCCGATCGCGCGGCCGTGCGTGCCGCCGATGGCGCGCAGTGTCAGCACGTAGTCCCGGCCCTTCAGGGTGAGCGTCTCGGCCCGGACGAGACGGGAGGGGACCAGCCAGGAGACCAGGCCGAGGATGACGACCAACCCCCAGGTGTCCGGGGTGGTGATGGCGGAGACGACGAGGAGGATGAAGAGCGCCGGGATGGCGATTCCGGCGTCCACGACCCGCATCATCACGGCGTCGATCCAGCCGCCCGCGTAGCCCGCGACCGCGCCCCAGAGCGTGCCGATGACGGTCGCGAGCAGGCCGGAGGCGAGGCCGACGAGCAGCGACACCTTGCCGCCGTACATGAGGCGCCCCAGCTCGTCGTGTCCGACGGCGTCGGTGCCGAGCAGGTGCGCGCCGCTCGGTGCCAGGTTCACCTGGGTCAGATGGGTGTGGGACTGGTCGGTCGAGTGGAGCAGCGGGCCGGCGAAGCAGAAGAGCAGGAACAGGACGACGACCGTCAGACCCGCGACCGCGAGCCGGTTGCGCGTGAACCGGCGCAGGGCGAGGCGGTAGCCGGCGGCCGCCTCCACGGTGGGTGTCACCGGCAATACGGTGCTCATGACCGGCCCGCCTTCACTCGGGGATCGACGATCCGCTGGACGATGTCGGCGAGCAGGGTGCCGACGACGGTCGCGACGGAGATGACGAGGACGCAGCCGAGCAGCACCGGATAGTCGGAGGACTGCGCGGCGCTCCAGAACAGCAGCCCCATCCCCGGGTAGTTGAAGAGCTGCTCGACGACGAGGGCGCCGCCGAAGAGGACGGGCACGTAGTAGCCGAGCATCGCGACGACGGGGGTCAGCGAGTTGCGGAACACGTGCCGCCACAGGATCGCGCGGGGCCGGGAGCCGCCGGCCCGCGCGGTGCGTACGTAGTCCTCGGAGAGGTTCTCCAGGGTCGCGGCGCGCATGTACCGGCTGAAGACGGCGACCATGGACGCGGCTCCCGCGACGACCGGCAGGACCAGCGCGTTCGGCTGGGAGAGCACCTGCCCGAGCGTGTCGCCCTGCGGCGCCTGCGAGGGGAACCAGGGCAGCAACTGGGTGAAGACCAGGACCAGGACGAGCCCGAGGAAGTACACGGGGGTCGAGTACGCGACGAAGCTCAGCGTCGTGATGACGTAGTCCACCGGCTTGTTGCGCCGGACCGCCTGCCACATCCCCAGCGGGATCGCGAGCGCGAGCCCGGTCAGTGCGGACAGCACGGTGAGGACCAGGGTCTTCGGGAGGCGCTGTTCGATGAGCCGGGAGACCGCCTCGTTCAGCGTGTACGAGGTGCCGAGGTCGCCGTGCAGCAGGGTGCGCAGGTAGTAGAGGTACTGGACGGGGAGCGAGCGGTCGAGGCCCTGCTCGTGGTCGAACTGCGCGATCTGCTGGGCCGTCGCCTGCGGGCCGAGGATCCCGCGCGCGGGACCGCCGGGCAGCGCGTGCAGCAGGCAGAAGACCACCACCGTCACGATGAGGATCACCGCGAGGGACTGCAGGACGCGCCGGGTGAGATAGAGGAGGGTGTCCATGCGGTCAGCGGTTCCACTTCCACTGCGCCGGGTGGAAGTTGGCGAGCGAGTCCTGCGAGAAGCCGCCGAGGCCGTTCTTGAGGACCGAGATCTGGTAGTCGGGCTCCGGCAGCCAGATGACCGGGAGGTCCTTGGCGACGGCCGCGCTGTAGTCCTGCACGGCCTGCGCGGAGTTGGACGTGGTGGAGGCGGTGATCAGCTGGTCGATCTCGGGGTTGGAGTAGGTGCCGAAGTTCGAGCCGCCCTTGCTCTGGAAGAGCGAGTCGCCGGTCGGGAAGGCGTTGAAGTACCAGCTGCCGGCGGTGCCGAAGAACGACAGCTGCCACGCGCAGATCGACTGGCTCGCGGTGCACGGCGGGGTCTGGGACAGCACCGAGTTCACGGGCGCGGTCTTGATCGTGAACTTGATCCCGGTCTTCTCCAGCGAGGACTGGATCGCGCTCATCATGTTGTCGGTGACGGTCGAGCCGGACTGCGACAGCACCTGCATCTGGAATTTGGTGCCCTTGGCGACCCCGTCACCGCACTGCGAGGCACCCGCGCCCGGATCCGTGCACACCATGACTCCGCCCTGTTCGGTCCAACCATGGCCGGTCAACAGGGACTTGGCGACCGAGGTCGAGAACGGGTACGGATTGCCCTTCTGCGTGGGCGAGAGGAAGTCACTCGACTGCGCCTGCGGGATCGGGCCGTAGCCGGGGACCGCGGTGCCGTTGAAGATGACCTTCGCCAGGCTGCTCTGGTCGATCGACCGCTGGACCGCCTGACGGGCGTACAGCTGCTTGAACACGGCGCCCATGGAGGGGTTGTTGAAGTTGTACGGCATGTAGGTGATCGCCCAGCCCGACCAGGGCTTGACCGTGTACCCCTGGGCGGTGAACCGGTCCTTCTGGTCGAGGTCGGTCGCCTCGATGTAGCCGTAGTCGACGCTTCCCGAGCGCAGTGCGTTCTTCTCGGCGTCCGCCGTCGTGAACGGGAGGAGGTTCACGGTGGCGATGTCCGGCTTCTCACCGCCGTCGTACTTCTTGTTGGCGGTGAGCACGACCTTGCCCGCGGTCGAGAAGGACTTGACCGCGTAGGGACCGCTGATGGTCTTCCACAGCGCGTCCTTCTCGTAGCCGGAGATGTTCTTCGCGGCCGTGTTGAGGTACGTCCACACCTGCTTGGCGCCGGCGGCCGTGCGGTCGGCGTCCGACACCGCGGCGGATGCGGCCGTCTTGTCCCAGACGTGCTGGGGAAGCGGGGTGACCTCAGTCAGTTCGTTGGCCAGCATCCACTGGGAGTTGTAGGCCCGGTCAAAGGTGATGGTGAAGTGGTGGTCGTCCACGGTCTTGAACGACGTCCAGTTGTCGGGCGACTTTCCGGGCGTGTACCCGGCCCACTGCTCCTTGTTCGCCTTGATGAGGTTGAACCAGAACTCCACATCACGCGAGGTGATCGGCTTGCCGTCGCTCCAAGTGCGGTCGCCGAGCGTGAACGTGACGCTCTTGCTGTCGGAGGCGAAATCGGCGGCGGTGGCCACCGACGCCGGTTTGTTCCAGGCGATCTTGCCGGTGGATCCGTCGTAGGCGACGAGACGCTCCCACAAGCTGTCGGCGATGGAGCGGTTGTTGGTGTTGAGATGCGCCGCCGTGCCGATCGGCAGGATCCAGTTCGGGGTGAAGTTCGCGGGCAGCGCGTAGTTGATGGAGTCGGGGGAGGCGGACGACGTGCCGCTCGTCCCGGAGCAGCCCGCGAGCAGCAGCGTGCCCGCCGAGACGACGGCACCGGCGACGAGTGCGCGAGCAGGGGACATGACTCTCCTCGGGGTGAACACGGATGGACAGGGATGAACAAAGGGGCGTGGCGGAGCCAGTCAACGACCCGACTGTTCGAAGAAACAGACGCCCTCCTGTAAAAAGCCTGTTTCTGCTGTTCTGAAAAAAGTGGAGAGGCGGCTTCAGGGACGTACGCTCGGCGTCCCGATCCCGTCGTCGGAAGTTACTTCTTCCATGCCTGAAAAAAGTGCGGTACACCGCAGGGGCGCCACGGGCGTCTCGTCCCTGGCCGGGCGCGTCCTCGAACTCCTCGCCTCCGGGCAGGCGACCACGCGCACCGAACTCGCCGATCTGCTCGGGGCCGCGCCCTCGACGATCTCCCTGACGGTCGGTCAGCTCGTGGCCCACGGGCTGGTGGCGGAGCAGGGCACGCGCTCCTCCAGGGGAGGGCGCCCGCGCAAGGTCCTGCGGCTCGGCGGCAGCGACGGGTTCGCGGTCGCGGCCGAACTCGGGGGCAGACACGCGCACGTCGGTGTCGTGCTGCCGGGCGGCGGGCTCACGGACGTGTCGACGGTGCCGTTCCCGACGGCGGAGGGGCCCGAGACCGCGCTGCCCGGGCTCGCCGAGACACTGGAGGGCCTCGCCGAGCAGCATGGGCGGGAGCTGCTCAAGGGGGTCGGCCTCTCGCTGCCGGGGCCGGTCGACGTCGCCTCCGGAGTGGTGACACTGCCGTCGCGCATGCCCGGCTGGAACCGGTTCCCGGTCCGGGCCTGGTTGGAGGACCGCTTCGGCGTCCCGGCGGCGATCGAGAACGACGCCAACTGCATGGCCGTCGGCGAGCACAGTGTCCAGCCGGCCGAGCGCCGCCAGTCGATCATGGTGAAGATGGGCTCCGCGATCGGCGCGGGCGTCATCGCCGACGGACGGCTCTACCGGGGCGGGACCGGCGCCGCCGGCGAGATCACCCACGTACGGGTCGAAGCGGGCCACGACATCCCCTGTTCCTGCGGCAACACCGGGTGTCTGGAGACCGTCGCGTCGGGCGCGGCGCTGGTGCGCGTCCTGCGTGAGCGGGGGCTCGACGTCGACTCGATCGAGGACGTCGTCCGGTTCGCGTCCGACGCCGACCCGGAGGCGACCCGCGCCGTCCGTCAGGCCGGCCGCTACCTCGGCATGGTGCTGGCCGCGAACGTCAACTTCTTCAACCCGGACGCCGTGTACCTCGGCGGCATCCTCTCCACGCTCGAACCGTTCGTCGCCGCCGTCCGCAGTCAGCTGTACGAGGGGTGCCATCCGCTGGTGACCAAGCACCTGGTGATCGAGCGAGCGAGCCTCGGCGCGGACGCGGGGCTGGTCGGCGCGGGCCAGTTCGCGCTCCAACGGGCGCTGGTCCACGCACTCCAGACCGTGACCGGAGCGGGAACGGGACCCCGTACCGACCAGCGCATACGAATCGAGGAGCCATGACGCATCCCCGTACCGCCGTCGCCCGGCCCGTCATCGCCATCGCCGGACTCGGCATCGAGTCGTCGACGTTCTCACCGGCGCGGACCGAGGCACCCGCCTTCCACCCGCAGCGCGGCGAGGACGTCCTCACGCGCTATCCCTTCCTCGCGCCCGGGACGCCGCTGCGTGACGCGGCCTCCTGGCGCGGCGCGCTCGTCGGCAAGGCGCTGCCCGGGGGTACGGTGACCGCGGCAGCGTTCGCGGAGCTCTCCGCGGAGCTCCTGCGGCGGCTCGGGGAGCTGCCGCGCCTCGACGGGCTCTGGTACGACATCCACGGCGCCATGACGGTGGAGGGCGTCGACGACGCCGAGGCCGTCCTGCTCGCCCGGATCCGCGAGACCGTCGGAGCCGACGTCATCGTGTCCACCTCCATGGACCTGCACGGCAACGTCTCGCGCGAGCTCGCGCACATGAGCGACCTCATCACCTGCTATCGGACGGCTCCGCACGAGGACCACATGGAGACGAAGGAGCGGGCCGCCCGTCATCTCGTGGATCTGCTCGCCACCGGTGCGGCCCGGCCGGTCAAGGCCTGGATCCCGGTGCCCGTGCTGCTGGCCGGTGAGCAGACCTCGACACGCATCGAGCCCGCCAGGAGCGTGTACGCGGCCATCGACGAGGTGGAGGCGACGGACGGCGTGACCGACGCCGCGATCTGGGTCGGGTACGCGTGGGCGGACGAGCCGCGCAACCGCGCCGCGGTCGTGGTCACCGGGCCGTCCGAGGCCGCCGTCGCGCAGGGCGCCGAGCGGCTGGCGCGCGGATTCTGGGAGGCGCGGGGCGCGTTCGCGTTCGTCGCGCCGACCGGGTCACTGGACGAGTGCCTCGACGAGGCGCTGGCCTCCTCCCCCGACGCCCGGCCGTTCTTCATCAGCGACACCGGCGACAATCCGACGGCGGGCGGCGCGGGCGATGTCACATGGGGGCTCGAACACGTCCTCTCCCGGCCGGAGTTCAAGGAACCGGCCGGGCCGACGGTCATCTACGCGTCGGTGCCGGGGCCGGCCGCCGTCGCGACCGCGGAGCAGGCGGGCGTCGGCGCGACCGTCACGGTCACGGCCGGTGCCGAGGTGGACGACCGGCACGCCGGGCCGCTCACCCTGACTGGGGTGGTCCACGCGGTCCGGCACGGGGACCGGGACGCCGGGACGGAGGTCGTCCTGCGGGTCGGAAGCGTGTACGTGATCATCACGCGGCTCCGTAAGCCGTACCACCACGAGCACGACTTCACCGGCCTGGCGCTCGACCCGCGCGGCGCCGACGTCGTCGTGGTCAAGATCGGCTATCTGGAACCGGAACTGTTCGCCATGTCCGCCGGCTGGAAGATGGCGCTGACCCCGGGCGGCGTCGACCAGGACCTCGTCCGGCTGGGCCACCACCGCATCCGCCGCCCCATGTTCCCCTTCGACCCGCACATGCCCGACCCGGACCTCAGGGCCCGCATCATCCCCTCGTCGGACGAGCCGCTGGGCGGGACGGACGAGTAACCCAACGGGCGCCCCACGTCCCGAACCCCCCCGTCGGAACGGGCGGCGCCCCGCCGGGTCGGGGGCAGACTGCCGGGTCGGAGGCACAGATCCCCGGCTCGGATGGCAGGTCGCCGGGCCTGGCAGCACTCGGCCGGAACCGGCGGCTGTCTGCGGGTGGCGGCCCACCGGGACCGGTGGGCCGCCTGCCAGAACGGGTGGCCCGCCGGGTCTGGTGGCGGCCCGCCCGGATCGATGGCTATCCGCCAGGACGAGCTGCGGCCCGCCGACACCAGTGGCGGTCCGCCGGGACAGATCCCCCTCCGCAGGGACCGGTGGCCGTCCGCCAGAACCGGCAGCGGTTCGGCCAGAACCGGCGACCGTCCGCCAGAACGGGTAGCCGTCCGCCAAAGACCGCGCCCCGTGCGCCGAGGCCGGTGATCGTCCGCCAAGACCGATGGCCGACCAGCGCCTCCGGCAGTGGTTCGCCATCATCGCCATCACCGACGACCGTGCGCCGAAGCCGGGGGCCGTCCGGCCGTCCGGCCGTCCGCCATGACCGGTAGCCGTCCGCCAAAGCACGAGACCACTCGCCCATGCCGATCGCCGTCCGCCAGGAAAAGGTGGCCGTCCGCCGGGCAGGGGAAGACCTGCCCGGCGCGGCTCGGCGGTCAGCCCGTTCAGTCGTTCGTGCAGGTGTTCCCCACGGCCGGGTTCAGCAGACCCACCAGGTCGATGGAGTTGCCGCAGAGGTTGAAGCCGAGGTCGAGGGGGATCTGGATGACGTTGCCGGACAGGACACCAGGACTGTTCGAGGCGGCACCGACCGGGTCGGGGTCGGCGGCGGCGGTCCCGGCGGTGGCCAGCAGGGCCACGCCCGCCAGCCCGGCAGCAGCCATCAGACGAATACGCATTACATGCTCCGATCAGTCGCAGGGGTGCGAGTTCCTCCACCATCACCTCCGCGGCCGACGACCGACATCGTTGTACGTCCGAATGGGGCGCGGGCACCCCGAACCCTCCCTGAACCGTGTCCGCACGGGGCGTGTCGCGCGGGGTGCGCGGAATGCCCGTAGCGTGAGAACAGGTCAGGTGGAAGAGGGAGAGATCATGCCAACAAGCCAGCCCGATTCGTCCTCACCGTCCGACGACAGGGCGACCCCCGACACGCTGCTGCACACCGGCTCCGAAGGCCCCGTGACCGCCGAGGACATGGTGCTCGCCGCGGGTCGCGACCTCAGTCCGAAGAACCTCGCCTGGGCCGAGCGCAGGCTGCGGGAGGATGGCCCCACCGCCATCGAACGCCTGCTTCCCTAGCTCGCCCGGCTACCCAGCTACCCAGCTACCCGCCTACCCGGCCACCCAGTTCGCCGGCTCCACTTGACCGGCTCCGATGCGGCGGAGCCGGTCAAGGTCATGCGGACGGAGCGGGAGGTCAGGCGGCGGGGCACTCCTTCCAGGCGAGGTGGTAGATGGTGCTGATGTCACCGTCCGTGGAGTCCATGGTCATGAAACTGGAGCTGCCCGGCGTGGACGTGCCCGCGTTGACGCGCAGCTCGGTGTTGATGTTGAAGTTCCGCTGGACACCGCAGGGCGCCCACACCAGTTGGGCCCAGTCGGTGACGTCCGTGGACTGCCAGTTGTCGTTGTAGGGGCCGCGGAAGGGGTGGGTGATGGCCGCCGTGCTCGACGAGCCCTGGAAGTAGTACGAGGCCTTCTCGGTGCTGCTCGCGCCCGACTGGAGTGCGGCGAAGCCGCGGTAGTCCGCGCTGGCGATGGCGTACGTGAAGCCCTGCGGCACGTGGACGATCAGGTTGAGCTGGCAGTTCTTGCGGAAGGCGGTGGGGTCGGCGTTGCCTCCGACCTGGGCGAGGTAGTTGCTGTAGGTGACCGTGAAGGCCGTGTTGTCCGGGGAGACCGCGACGGCGGCGGTTCCCTGCGGACAGCCGGAGCCGTTCACGGTGGCGACCTTGATGACGATCTTGTCCGGGGGCGGGTCGACGATCCCGGAGGACGGGTCCGGACCCGGTAGTGCGGTGGCGAACAGGGCGGCTATCGCGCCACCCAGAAGCAGCCCACCAGCCATGGTGCTCCAATCCGTTGCGTTGGTGTCTACGGCGGTACGGAACGTGTGCCGCCGTGAATTGGGGGGTGCGGCGCCTCAAGCGGACGTGCGGCGCCGTCGCAGACCAGTGCGTTGGAGCAAGCGCGGATCGTTGAAGCATGGACATGTCAAGTACATGCCTATGCGACCCCGCCCTGTGAAGGAGCTGTGAAGGCCGGGATCGACCGCATCGTATGTACGCCCGTCACGCTTGGGCAGGGCGATCTCCGGCCATTCAGCCCGTGCGTCCGTAGCGCCCGACGAGGGTGCCGGAACCCACGGTGTGACCGGCCAGCGCGCGCCGTACGGCGTCGACGGTGGCGTCCCCGGGAAGGCGCAGCTTCACGTCGGCGGCGAGGACCGAGAAGACGTAGTGGTGGGGTTTGCCGGCGGGCGGGCAGGGACCGCCGTAGCGGCGCTGTCCGAAGCCGTTGCGGCCCTGCACGGCCCCCTTCGGGACTACGCCCGCACCCAGCGTCGTCTCGTGCGGGTCGACGCCCCACATGAGCCAGTGCACGAAGGTGCCGGACGCGGCGTCCGGGTCCTCGGCCAGCACGACCAGCTCGGCCGCGCCACCCGGCACACCGGAGAGACGCAGCGGCGGGGACACGTTCGCACCGTCGCAGGTGAAACGGCGTGGGACGGTGCCGCCGTCCCCGAACGCCGGGCTCGTCACCGCGATCGCCCCCGAGGCGCCCGGTGTCGGTGCCGGGGACGCGGCAGGTGCCCCCGAGGCACCCCCGCACCCCGCGGTGAGGGCCACCACGGCCGCCGTCACTACGGTTCCGAGCCAGTTCCCACGGCGCATGTCCGCCACGTTAGCGCCGGGCGTGCGGCCCGGGCGGGCAACCCGGCCGCCCGACTCCGCTCCCCCGGCGCTGGGCGGCGCGCTCCGTGAATCCCGCGCCGCCTCACCGCTCCCTGCGCGCCCCTGCGACACTGAAGGGCATGGAGTCCCGACACCTCAGAATCGGCCGCCGTCGCATCTGGATGCTCAGCGGGGCCTGCCTCCTCGTGCTCGGCCCGATCGGCTACTTCCTCGGTGGCTGGATTCCTCTTACCGCGCTCACCGTCTCCCTCCTCGCGGCCACCACCGTGGCCCACTGGAAGGCCGCCGCCTGGCTCGGGCCCGCCATCGCGCGGGGACAGCGGGAGAGCCGCCGGGACGTGGCGACCTTCTGCGTGGTCATAGCGGTCAGCGGCTACGCCCAGCCCCCGGCGCGACCCGCCCCCACCGCCGAGGAACTGGCGGCGCTGCGTCTGGAGGCGTACCGGGCCGCGGCGCACGACGACCTCGCCGAGGACCTCCGGGGCCTGGCGGCCGACGCGCTGGCCGCCGCCGACACCGCGCACGCCGAGGACACCCCGGTGGCCTGGCGGGCGGCACGCGCGAGCGCCGAGCGCCTGGCGCACTCCGCGCAGGAGGGCAACCCGTACGTACGCCAGCTCCTCATCCAGTGGGTCGAGGGCAACCCGGCCGCGGACCGCTAGGACGCACACGCTCGCGCAGGGCCGCCGCATCCGTACGTACCGCCGTCGGCAAGCGCAACGGCGGGCTGTCGGGCATGCACGCCGCCGACCTGTCCGCGGTCGTCCTGGGCGCGCTCGTCGAGCGGACGGGGACCGATCCGGAGGTCGTCGACGACGTGATCTGGGGCTGTGTCTCCCAGATCGGGGATCAGTCGAGCAATGTCGGACGCTATGCGGTGCTGGCCGCGGGCTGGCCCGAGAGCATCCCGGGCACCACGGTCAACCGGGCCTGCGGATCGAGCCAGCAGGCGCTGGACTTCGCCGCGCAGGCGGTCATGTCCGGCCAGCATGACGTCGTCGTGGCGGGCGGGGTTGAGGTGATGCGCCGGGTCCCGCTCGACGCCGCGCGCTCCACCGGCATGCCGTACGGTCCACAGGTCCTCACCCGCTACCAGGACTTCTCTTTCAACCAGGGCGTCTCCGCCGAGAAGATCGCGCAGAAGCGGGGCTTCGCACGGGAGCGGCTCGACGCGTTCTCGGCGCTGTCGCACGAGCGGGCCGCGGCGGCGCGGGACGCCGGTGCCTTCGAGGCCCAGATCACCGCCGTGCCGACCGAGGGGACGACGACCGTGACCCTCGACGAGGGCATCCGGCGCGGTACGAGCGTCGCGACCCTCGCCGAGCTCAGGCCGGCGTTCACCGAGGACGGGGTGATCCACGCGGGCAACGCCTCCCAGATCTCCGACGGGGCGGCGGCGCTGCTGGTGACGACACCGCGGAAGGCGCGCGAGCTGGGGCTGACTCCGCTCGTGCGCTACCGCGCGGGCGTGGTCACCGGCTCCGACCCGGTACTCATGCTCACCGGCCCGATCCCCGCGACCGAGAAGGTGCTGCGGAAGGCGGGCGCGGGCCTGCCGGAGGTCGGCGTCTTCGAGGTGAACGAGGCCTTCGCGCCCGTGCCCCTGGCGTGGCTCGCCGAGACCGGCGCGGACCCCGCGCTGCTCAATCCGCTGGGCGGCGCGATCGCGCTCGGGCATCCGCTCGGCGCGTCGGGGGCGGTGCTGATGACCCGCATGGTCCACCACATGCGGGACCACGGGATCCGCTACGGCCTGCAGACCATGTGCGAGGGCGGCGGCACCGCCAACGCGACCCTCGTAGAGCTCGTATCCCCCGCATCCTGAGCACCCTCACGGAGGACGTCGTGCGCCGAGAACTCTCCCAGGAGGAGGCGGCCCGCGCCTTGGTCACGCTCGGCACGGTACGCACCCAACTCGACGTCGTCCTGCCGTACTTCCTCGCGTACGCCGACGAGAACCAGCGTGATCGCTGGTTCCCCGGCCTCGCGGCGGTCCGGCTCCTGACCGCCGTCGCCATGACCGAACCGGGCACGGGCTCCCCTCCTTCCAGAACACGAAGTTCGAACTCGCCGCGGTGGCCGCCGAGATCGAGGCCGCGCAGACGATGCTCGACCGGGCGGTGCGCGAGCTCGTCGACGACGAACTCTCCGGCGCGGACGCGGCCAAGGTCAAACTGTTCTGCACGGAGGTGCAGGCACGCGCGGTCGACCGCTGTCTGCAATTCTTCGGGGGGTACGGGTACATCCTGGAGTACCCCATCGCCCGGCTGTACGCGGATGCGCGCATCACCCGCATCTACGCCGGCACCAGCGAGGTCATGAAGGTCATCATCGCCAAATCCCTGGGACTGTGAGCATCATGGCGGACTTCTCCAGCAGGACCGGCGTCGCGTTCGTCGCGGGCGGCACCGGCGGCATCGGCGCGGCCGTCGTGCGCATGCTGGCCGAGCGCGGCAGCGACGTGGCGTTCACGTACCGCACCAGTCAGGCCGGGGCCGACGCCCTGGCCGCCGAGGTGAAGGCGTACGGGCGCCAAGTCCTCGCGCTGAGCCTCGACCTGGGCGACGAGCGGGCCACGGCGGAGGCGGTCGCCGAGGCGTCCGACGCCTTCGGGGGCCTGCACACACTCGTGTACGCGGCGGGCCCTCATGTGCCGATGGTGCACCTCAGCCAGGTGACGCCGAGTCAGTACCGGGCCCAGCTCGACGCGGACGCGGTGGCGTTCTTCAACCTCGTCCATCCCGCGCTGCCCCGGCTGCGGGAGACACGGGGCTCCATCGTCGCCGTCACCACCGTGGCCACCCGCCGGTTCCCCGTGCGCGACGGACTGTCGTCGGGCACGAAGGGGGCGGTCGAGGCGGTGGCGCGGGCGCTGGCCGCCGAGGAGGGCCGCTACGGGGTCCGCGTGAACTGCGTCGGCCCCGGCATGCTGACCGACGGCATCGCCGCCCGTCTGATCAGCTCCGGCGAACTCGACACCGCGGCCCTGGACATCACACGGCGCAACATCCCGCTGCGCCGATTCGGCGAGGCGAAGGACATCGCGGAGGCCGTGGCGTTCCTGGCCTCGGACCGCGCCGGCTTCATCACCGGGCAGGCGCTGGGTGTGGACGGCGGGTACAGCGTCTAGTGCCCTGGGTGTTCACTCCGGCGGCGTGATCCGCCGTCCGCCGACGAACGTCGCGCGTACGACGTCGGCGGACATGAGGTCGAGGGCTTCCTTCAGCGGTACGTGGAGGAGGCACAGGTCGGCAACCGCGCCGACCGTCAACCGCCGTGCTCGGGAAGGGTGTTGGGGCTCACCCGCGAACAGGTCCAGCGCCGCGCGCCGGTCCACCGCCTCCCCGCCAGAGCGCTCGACGGCCGCCCGCATCCGCCCACGGGTCGGCACTTCCGTACGGCGCGTCGGTCCCGGCGGCGAGCGGAATCCCCGCATCGGTGAGGGACCGGCAGCGGTACAGGTGGGCCTGGTCGTCCGGGTCCACATCGGTCGCATACTCCCGTCCCCGCTCCCTGGGAAAGTGCGGCATCGTCTCGGCCGGGATCACCGACCCGTGCTCGATCCGGTCGCCCGCGACCGGGCCGGCCTCCTCCAGTGCGAGCAGGGTCACGAGCAACTGCACCCGGCTCACGCAGTGCACGGCCACCGGGCGGGGCCGCACGGCCGCCACCGATGCCGCAAGCTCACCCGGCGTCGGCAGGGTCGCGTCGTCGAGCAGGAACTTCACCGGCGCGTCGCCGATCCCCATCACGACGAGCCGCTGCGGCAGCAACGACAGCAACTCCGGCAGGTCCTGGCCCGGATGCGGATCCGCGTTGGTGAACCCGGTGATGCCGTACGCCGCGGTCCGGGACCCCACGCCGCGCAGATCCAGCCGTACGGGCGGAGTGAACCCGCGCAGCCGCTCGCCCTCCCGCCAGAACCGCCCGTCACCCCCGTCACCCCCGCCGTCCAGGCCAGCGGCCCGCAACGCCGCGCTGTTCCACATCCACAGCGCCCCGCTGCGATGCTGGGCCCGCACCGGCCGATCGGGCGCGAAGCCGTCCAGCACCCACCAGTCGAGAACTCGGCTCGGTGGAAAAGTCCCATGCCATGTCAGACGATCCTCGTTTCGTGGTTCCGCCAGTACGTCTCCCGGAGCAGGCCCTTGCGCAACGTGCCGCTGGGGTCCCTGGGCAGACTGAGGACGAAGTCGACGGCGCGCGGGCACTTGTACGGGGCGAGACGCTCCCGGCAGTACGCGAGCAGCTCGTCGGCGGTCACGTCGGCGACGGCCGGCTGGACCACCGCGAGGACCCGTTCGCCCCTCCCGGGATCCGGGACCCCGATCACCGCGACGTCGGCCGCCCCCGCCCGGTCGGTCAGATACAGGTGGGCGCCGCTGGGCATACGGATCGATGGCGTCCCCCGGCCTGAGGTCGAGCGGCGCCGCCGGCTGCCGGGACCGTGCGTCGAGCTCGGCGTTCGTGACGGTCCTGCCGCCGCTCTCGATGACCGCGATCGCGTCGGGGCGCTGCTTCGCCTGCCATCCCGGATGCATGCGGTGAGAATATAATTCTCAGTGAATGCACGTAAGAGTCTCGAAATCTGCGCTGCGTGATTCGGTAGGGCGCCGCAACTTATTCCCGTTGAAGTGGAGTATCGTTCTGCAATGTGACCGCGGTCCCCGAAGAACCAGCGTGGCGCCAGCGCGCCGTAGAGCGATCGACCCGCGCCGCGAAGCTTCGCGCCGAGCAACGCGTGCAGCGCTTCCTGGACTCGGCACAGGAGTTGATCGTCGAGAAGGGCACGACCGACTTCACCGTCCAGGAGGTCGTCAACCGCTCGAAGCAGTCCCTGCGCAGCTTCTACCAGCACTTCGACGGCAAGCACGAGTTGCTCCTCGCCCTGTTCGAGGACGCCCTCTCGACGGGTGCCGCCAAGGTCCGTGAGGCGGCCGCCACCGAGAGCGACCCGCTGCAGCGCCTGCGGATCGCCGTCGAGACGCTCTACGAGCAGTCGCACCCCAGCCCCGGCGTCCAGCGCCCGCTGTTCAACGACTTCGCGCTGCAACTGCTGGTCAAGCACCCCGAGCAGGTGGCGACCGCCCACACCCCTCTGCTCACGGTCTTTACCGAGATCATCGAGCAGGCCGCCGAGGCGGGTCTCATCGCCGGCGGGAAACCCCGCCGCCAGGCCGCCCTCGTCATGCAGACCGTCATGTTCGCTTCGCAGGCCCACGGCGTCCCCGCCGACAACCACGCCCACCCGGTGACCTCCGAGGAGGTCTGGCAGTTCTGCCTGGGCGGCATCTCGGGCGTTCCGGCCACGGCGGGCAGGTCCGCCTCCGCGTAACACGGGCCCCGACCCCCTGGTTCACCCGCGCCGGGAGTTCCATTCTCCATTTCGGAGAGTATGGTTCTCATCATCGTGCCGGAGGATCAGGGGTTCCCATGACCGTACGGACGGACGGCAGGCCTCAACTCCGGGTCGTCCAATGGGCCAGTGGCAACATCGGCTCCCGCGCGCTGCGGGCGGTCCTCGAACATCCGGACCTGACGCCGGCCGGGCTGTGCGCGCACACGCCGGACAAGGCGGGACGTGACGCGGGCGAGCTGTGCGGCCTGGGCCCGACGGGTGTGATCGCCACCCACGACATCGACGAGATCGTGGCGCTCGGCGCCGACTGCGTCCTCTACATGCCGCGCGCCTGCGACAAGGACGAGGTGTGCCGGTTGCTGGCCTCGGGCGCGAACGTCGTGACGACGCGCGGCGAGTTCCATCGCGCCGCCAGCCTCGACCCCGTGGTGCGCGAGCGGGTCGAGGCCGCGTGCGAGAGCGGCAAGTCCTCGATCCACAGCACCGGCAGCAGCCCGGGGTTCATCACGGAGGCGCTGCCCCTCGCCCTGGGTTCGATCCAACGGCGGCTCTACGGCCTGACGATCGAGGAGTTCGCCGATCTCTCCCGGCGCGACTCGCCCGGGCTCCTCTTCGACGTGATGGGGTTCGGCAAACCCCCCGCCGAGTACGACGAGCGCCGGCTGTCCGTGGTGCGCGACAGCCTCGGCCCGTCGCTGCACATGGTCGCCGACACGCTCTCGATCCCGCTCGACTCGGTGGAGGCCGAGGGGGAGGTCGCGACCGCGCCCCGCCCGGTCCACATCGCGGCGGGCACCCTGCGGCCGGGCACCGTGGCCGCCCAGCGGATCACGGTCTCGGGACTGCGCGGCGGCCGACCGTTGCTGCGCTTCCGGGCCACCTGGTACTGCACCACCGACCTCGATCGCGCCTGGGACGTCCGCGCCACCGGCTGGCACGTCACGGTCGACGGCGACGCACCGCTCGACATCGACCCGCGCCTCCCGGTGCCCCTCGACCGGATGGCCGCCATGTCGCCCTCGTACACGGCGAACCGCGCCGTCAACGCCGTGCCGGTCCTGTGCGAGGCGTCTCCCGGGATCCGCACGACGGCCGACCTTCCGCACATCGTGGCCCGGCTCGGCTGAGCCGCTGAGCGACAACAGCACACTAGCCATCGGCCGTTACGGGATCCTCGGCGCCCCGGCCTACATGCGGCGGGCCGGGGCCCCGGAGGGCGGCGGCGCGTCGACGGCCTCGTGCCATGACATGCCGGTGGCCACGGCTTGGCGCCAGCCGCGGATCGCCTTGGGCGGCATGCCGATCGCCAGGGCCCCCACCAGACGGTCACCGGTACGGTAGGCGACCACGAACCGACGTGCGGTCAACTCACCTTCCACCACGGCGACTTCGTCGTGTCCGCGCAGATGACCGAACGCCTGCACCTTCATGTCGTACTGGTCCGACCAGAAGTACGGCACCGGCGCGAACGGCTTGCGCGCGTCCGGACGGAGCAGATTGCGGGCGGCGGCCATGCCCTGCTCGGCGGCGTTGGTCCGGTGCTCGATCCGCATCGACGTACCGAACAGCGGATTGCGCCAGCGGGCCACGTCCCCGGCCCCGTACACACCCGGCGCGGCGGCACTGTACTCGTCGCACACGAGCCCGTCGGCCACCTTCAGACCGCTGCCCTCCAGCCACTCGGTGTTCGGCAGCGAACCGATCGCCACCAACACCTCGTCGGCCGCGACCAGTTCCCCGTCCGTGAGCCGTACGCCGGTGTCGGACACCTCGGTCACACCGACCCCGGTGCGCAGGTCCACACCGTGGTCCAGATGAGCCCCCGACAGGACCCGTCCCACCTGCTCACCGACCGCGTGGGCCAGCGGAACCGGCGCCGGCTCAAGGAGCGTGACCTCCGCGCCCAACCCCCGCGCCACCGCGGCGGCCTCCGCGCCGAGGAACCCCGCGCCGACGACCACGAGTCGCCGCCCGGGCCCCAGCCGGTCCCTGAGGGCCAGCGCGTCGTCCAGGGTGCGCAGCACATGCGCGTCCCCCTCGCCGGGCAGCCTGCGCGGCCGTACGCCGGTCGCCACGATCAGGCCGTCGTACGGCAGTCTCGCCCCGTCGGCCAGCAGTACCGCGCGCCCGGCGAGGTCGAGGCCGGTCGCGGCGTGCCCCAGACGCAGGTCGAGGTCGAGCACGTCGAGATCGGCGCGGGCGCGCAGCGGCAACCGCTCCGGGCTCCACTCGCCGGAGAGGATCTGCTTGGACAGCGGCGGACGGTCGTAGGGCAGGTGGGCCTCCTCACCGACGAGGGTGAGCGTGCCGTCGTACCCCTCCCGGCGCAGCGTCTCGGCCGCCGCGAGCCCGGCGGCCGAGGCGCCGACGACCAGGATCCGCCTCACTTCTCGACCAGCCGGATCGCCGCGGCCGGGCAGATCGCGACGGCCTCGCGCACACCGTCGAGCAGCTCGGCGCCGGGCTCCTCCGCCAGCAGGATCGCGACGCCGTCGTCCTCCCGCTGGTCGAAGACCTCGGGAGAGGCCATTACGCACTGCCCCGACGCGACGCACTTCGGTTCGTCCAGTTCCACACGCATGATCTTTTCCTTTCGGTCGGTACGGGTCCGCACAGGCCCGTACAGGTCGGTGCGCGGTCGCGGTCGCAGTCGCAAGGGAAGAACTCGCGTCGGGGGGCTCCGTCGGGACAGAGAACGAAGAACGGCGGAAGGGCCGGTACGCATATGCAATCGGACCGGACTGACACGGTCCGGCCAGTTTCCTGACCACAAGCTGACGTGACGCAGATCACCGCCCCGGGCGAGGTCAGTGGCCGAGCCAGTACCCGAAGCCCCTGCGGGTGTGGATCAGCGCGGGACCTTCCCGGTCCACCTTGTGCCGCAGCCGGGAGACGAGCTTCTCGATCGCGTTGTCGGCACGACCCTCGCCCCACACATGACGGCAGATCTGCTCCTTGGACAGCACCCGCTCGGCGTTGACCAGCAGATGCCGCAACAGTCGGTACTCCGCGGGGGTGAGGCCGATCTCCCGCTGGCCGCGCCACGCCTGACAGGTGTCGTCGTCGAGGACCAGGTCTCCGTAGGACGGTCCTTCCCGTACGGGACCGTGGTCGCGCAGCAGCACCTCGGCCCGCGCGAGGACCTCGGCGATCCGGAACGGCTTGGTGACGTAGTCCTCCCCGCCGGCACCGAGTTCGGGGACGAGTCGACCCAGGGTCTGGTAGGCGGTCAGGAAGAGCACCGGGGGGCGATCGGCGGGCGTGAAGCGGCTCCCGCGGGAGAGGCCCTGCAGATCGGGCAGGGTCACGTCGAGGACGACCAGGTCGAAGCGGTGCTCGACGAGGCGCACCATGGCCTCGGCGCCGGTGCTCACCGTGCTGACCCGATAGCCCGCCAACTCCATGGTCGTCGCGAGCAGTTCGGTGGTCTCGGCGTCCTCGACGACAACCAGGACGTGTTGTCCGTCGCCGCGAGCCTGCGACCGATTCTCACTCATGTCGTGGCATGCGCGAGGAAGTCGTCGACCATCCCGTGGAACAGCGTCGCAAGGCGCTGCAGCTCCGCCGGTGTCCACTCCGCCAACGCCATCCGCATGCCCCGCGAGCTCGTGGCACGGATCCGGTCGATCGCGTCCCGGCCGGCCGGGGTCAGCTCGATGCGCTGGGCCCGCCGGTCGTCGGGGTCCGGCGCGCGGCTCACATAGCCCGCCTTCTGCAGTTGCTGCACCTGCCGCGTGACGTGGGACGCCTCCACCTCCAACCGGGCCGCCAGCTCACCGGGACGCATGGGATCGGAGTCGGCCATCTGCCGCAGCAGCGTCACCGCGGCACGGTCCAACCGCAGCCCGGCCATGGCCATCAGGCGATCGTGCTGCCGGACCCGGCTGTTCAGGTACGAGATGCGATTGAGGGCTCGCTCGATCTCGATCACGTCGGACGACGCGGGCGCTCGTGGCACTGGTGTGGGCATATCCCCAAGGTAGCACTACTTGCCTGACTCAAGTAAGTTCCAATGCGCCCGGGCGGGGCACGTCGTCCAGACGATCGAGTACGCCGGGGGTGTCCCCGGCCGTGATCGGCGACCTGAGCGACCCACGCGGGGTGGACGAGGCCGTCGAGACGGCCGTGGAGACCTTCGGGAGCGTGGACGTCCTGGTGAACAACGCCGGGATCATGGACCACCTGGCGTCGAAGGAGGGCATCGTGGGCCTCACCAAATCGCTCGCCGTGCTGTACCGGAGCCGGAGCCAGGGCATCCGCACCAACGCCGCCGGTGGCCGAACCCGAGGAACAGGCCGCCGCCGGCGTCTTCCTCGCCTCCGACGCCGCGCGCAACATCAACGGCGCCGTCCGGCCCGTGGACCACGGCTGGTCCGCCACCTGACGAGCGTCGGGCCGAAGCCGAAGCGGGCGCCAAAGCCGGCGTCGGAGCGGGCGTCAAAGCCGGCGTCCGAGATGCGCGTCCGGCGTTCGTCACCGAAGCCTTGCCGCGCGGACCGGGTTGATGCCGTCCGCGTAGCAAGCGCTCACACAGCGCTACGATGCGCTGGTGGATCAGGGGAAGGCACGTGGCCCGTACGCGAAGACACCGGCCCGGCGAGCGGAGATCGTGCGCGCGGCGCGCGACAGCTTCGCCGAGCGTGGATACGCCCGGGCCTCGCTCCGCGACATCGCCGAGCGGGCCGGCATCACCCACGCCGGTCTCCTGCACCACTTCCGCAGCAAGGACGAGTTGCTCGCCGAGGTGCTCGCCCAGCGCGACACCGAGGAGTGGGAGGAGGGCGTGGCCGAGGTCGACAGTCTGGAAGCGCTCGCGCCCTACCTCGGCACTCTGCTGGTGCGCCACCAGAAGACCCCCGAGCTGATGCGTCTGTGGCTGGAGCTGGCGGCGGCCGCCTCGCGGCCGGAGCACCCCGCGCACGGTTACTTCGTCGAGCGGTACGAGCGCAGCCGCACCCATGTCACGCGGCGCCTGAGGGAGCTGGAGGCGCAGGGGAAGCTGCGGGAGGGCCTCGGCCCGGACAGTGCGGCGACCCTTTTCCAGGCGGTACTCAACGGCCTGCAGGCACAGTGGCTGCTCAACCAGCGCCTCGACATCATCGAACCGCTGAACCGTTTCCTCGACCTGATCCTGGTGGCTGACGACTAGGGCCTGTCCGGCGGATCAGGTCGCAGGAAACGGGCGGTGCTTCATCGACGCTGGTGAGCGGGGCTTGGTGCGTCCAGCTGCAAGGCGGAGGAGGGCGACGACGCGATGGGGGTCCCCCCTGCTCGAGCGAAGCCGAGAGCTAGGGGGAGTCGGCAACCGACGACAACGCCGCAGATGGGCGTGCCCAGCCCCGCGTCTGCGGCATGATCCGCCGGACAGGCCCTAGACCGACGCCCCCGTTCGGCACCGGTGTCCCCCGCGCGCGGCGGGCGTGCACGCCGGACCGCTCGTCATGCTCAGGTAGGACATACCGGCCGTTTGGTACTGCGTTCTCAGTAGCCGGGAGAGTCGGCCGACACATGACGACGGGACGCCCCTGCTCAGGCAAGCTGAAAAGGTTCACCATGGTCACAGCACCCGACAGGAATCCCTCCCGATGAACACCAGCTGGCAGCGGTTCGCCAAGGACCACCCCCGCGTCCTGCAGGTGGCGGTCGTTCTGCTGCTGTTCGTCGCCGCCGCTCTCGGCAGCACCTGGACCAGCGAGGAATCCATCGGCCGGCACATCTCCCCGTGGCCCGGCATTCTCCTGGGCGGCATCGGTGCCCTGGCTCTGATGTGGCACCGCAGGTATCCGCTCACGGTGGTAGCGGTGACCGCGGCCGCCGCCAACGCCGCCAGCGCCCTGGGCTATCTGATCACTCCCCTGCTGCTGGCACCGCTCATGGCCGCGCTGTACTGGCTGGCCCTCCACACCGACCGCAGGACCGCGCGCATCGGCCTGATCGGCACCGCCGCGCTGCTGGTCACGACCGCGCTGCTCGTCAACTCCTATCACCATCCGCTGTCCCTCGTCCTCGCGACGGTCGGCCCCATCTTCTGGGTGCTGGTGCCCATCACCTGGGGCACCGCGACCCGACTGCGGGCCGACTACCTGGAGGCGGTGCACGCCCGCGCGGAGATCGCCGAGCGCACCCGGGAGGAGGAGGCGCGGCACCGGGTGGCCGAGGAGCGCATGCGCATCGCCCGTGAGCTGCACGACGTCGTCGCCCACCACCTCGCACTGGCCAACGCGCAGGCCGGGACGGCCGCCCATCTCCAGCGCACCCATCCCCAGCAAGTGCAGAACATCCTCGACGACCTCGCCGGCACCACCGCATCGGCGCTGCGCGAACTCAAGGCCACCGTCGGACTGCTGCGCCAGACCAACGACCCCGACGCGCCGCTGGAACCCTCCCCGGGCCTGGACCGGCTCGCGGAACTCACGGCCGCGTTCGCGACCGCCGGGCTCAAGGTCGACGTCACCACCGAGGGCGCGGTGCGCCCACTGTCACCAGGAGTGGACCTGACCGCCTTCCGCATCATTCAGGAGGCGCTCACCAACGTCACCAAACACGCTGCCTCGGACACCGCACATGTACGGCTCGTCTACTCCCACCACCGGCTGACCATCACGGTCACCGACGAGGGAGAGAGCACGGTGACCGCCGCTCCGGCCCCGGGCCACGGTTTCGGTCTCATCGGCATGCGTGAGCGCGCCCTGTCCGTGGGCGGCCGGCTCAAGGCCGATCACCGGGCCGGGGGCGGCTTCGAGGTCACCACGGATCTGCCGCTGTACACCCCCGCCCCGGAAGAGGACCGCACCCCATGACCATCAGCGTGCTGCTCGCCGACGACCAGGCCCTGCTCCGGGCGACCTTCCGCATCCTGATCGACTCCTGCCCCGACCTCGAAGTCGTCGACGAAGCCACCAACGGCAAAGAAGCCGTGGACCTCGCCCGCATCCACCGACCCGACATCGTCCTCATGGACATCCGCATGCCCCACACCGACGGCCTCGCCGCCACCGCCACCATCTGCGCCGACCCCGGCCTCGACACCACCCGCGTCCTCATCCTCACCACCTTCGAAATCGACGAATACGTCGCCCAGGCCCTCCGCGCCGGAGCCAGCGGCTTCCTCGGCAAAGACGTCGGCGCCGACGCCCTCCTCGACGCCATCCGCACGGTCGCCGCCGGCGACACCCTCCTCTCCCCCCAAGCCACCCGCACTCTCATCACCCGCTTCCTCACCACCCCCACCCCCAACGCTCCGCTCGCACCCCCCGAAGCCCTCACCACCCTCACCGCCCGCGAACGCGAAGTCATGGCACTCGCCGCCGAGGGCCACTCCAACCACGAAATCGCCGACCAACTCACCGTCAGCCCCCTCACCGTCCGCACCCACATCCACCGCGCCATGACCAAACTCGGCGCCCGTGACCGTGCCCAACTCGTCGTCATCGCCTACCAAACCGGCCTCGTCACCCCCACACCCCCCGCCCCCTGACCCCACACCGCGCCGGGAAGCCACCCCGCCTCGTTCTGTGATAACCCAGAAGGACCACCATCTCTGCGAGAGATGGACCGGGGCATCGGGAGAGGACATGGATCTGCGGCAGATGGAGGTCGTCGTCGCGGTGGCCGAGGAGGGCGGGTTCACCGCCGCGGCGCAGCGGCTGCACGTGGTGCAGTCCGCCGTGTCGAGCACCGTGCGCGCGCTGGAGCGGGAGCTCGGGACCCCGCTGTTCGACCGCACCACGCACCGGGTGTCGCTGACCCCGGCGGGCGAGGCCTTCGTACCGGCCGCGCGGGCGACGTTGCGGGCCGCCGAACAGGCGCGGTCGGCGGTCGACGCCGCGCGGGGACAGCTGCGCGGACGGGTGACGGTCGGCACGATGCAGGGGGTGTGGGCCGACCTGCACCGCCCACTGGCCGCGCTGCGCGCGGAGCATCCGGGAGTGGTGGTGCGGCTGCGGCAGGGGGCCGTGACCGACATCCGCCAGGCGTTGCGCGAGGGCACGGTGGATCTGGCGGTGGTCGCCCTCGACCGTCAGCAGCAGCGCGGTCTTGTGACCCGGCTGCTCGCCCGGGAGGAGATGGTGCTGGTGTCCGCGCCGGGCCGGGTCCTGGGCGGGGCCGGGGCCGGGGCCAGCGGAAGGGTCACGCTCGCCGAAGCGGCCCGGCTGCCGCTGGTGGACTTCACGCCCGGCTGGGCGATCCGCCTCGCCGTCGACCGGGCGTTCCGTGCCGCCGCCGTCGAGCGCGAGTCGACCTTCGAGGTGAACGACATCGTCGCGGCGTCCGAACTCGTCCGCGCCGACCTGGGTGTCTGCGTCATGCCCATCTCGATCGCCGACCGCTTCCCCGACCTGGACAAGCACCGGTTCGACCGGCACGCGCCGAGCTGGAAGGTCATGGTGGTCCAGCCGCGCGGGGAGGCGCCCCCGGCGGTCGCGGCCCTGCTGCGGCACATGGCCTGACGGGCATGGCGTGGGAGGCGGCGCAGGGACGAAGTGGCTCGTCCCCCGGCTCAACCTCTCCCGTCCTGGCGGAGACGACCCGCAAGATCATCGGCGCCATCGACGTCGCTTGACGGGACACGGGGGCCGGAACTCTTCCAACCGGCCCCCCGACCGCTCAAGGTTGCTTCGCGACGTCCTTCACCGAGGTCGGCCCCAACTGCTTGGCGCTGGCGTACTCCGGCATCGTCATGGGCTTGTCGAACAGGAAGAACGACTGGTTCGTGCCGACCGTGAACTCCATGTACGCGCCCGTCGTGGCGTCGAAACCGTAGTAGGCGTTGCAGGTGGAACCCGACGTGTACGTGCCGTCCATGCCGGGCTGCGCGAGGACCGCGACGCCGTTGGAGTAGGACTCCACCCTCTCCGTCGGAGTGAGCATCTTGCAGCGCGGCACGGGCAGGCCCTTCATGATGAAGTACCCGTACTCGCCGTTGGCGTTCTGGATGTAGACGTACGAGAGTTTGCCCCGCTTCCCCCACGTCTTGATCCACTGGTTGATCGCTTCGCGGGTCGGCGAGTACTCCATGCGGCCCGCCGGCTGCTGGGCCACGAGGTGGTCGTAGGTGTCCTGCTTGCGCTGGTTCTCCTTGTCCTGGCTGGAGTCCTCGGTGCAGGACGTCAGAGCCAGGCCCACAACGAGCGCGATGACGGTGGCCAGGGCCATGCGTACGAACTTCTTCATGCGGTGCTGCCCTCTTCCCGGGATGAGATGGGGATCAGTTGGTGCACGTCGTGCGCTCGGCGGTGGCATCCAGCCGGTACGGCAGATCCTTGTCATGGAAGGGCGCGCGGTGCTCCTGGGCGGCCTTCGAGTTGTAGTCGTTGACCGACTCGATCCGGCTGGCCTTCAGCGCGGTGATCGACTGGTCGATCTGCGTCGTGCGAGTCTCCGAAGCGGACTTCCGCTCCTCCTGGAGCACCTGGATCGTCCCTTCGGCGTTCTGCACGGCCTCGCACAGATCGAAGAACTCCTCGTACGTGGTCTGCCGGAACTCACCCGAGCCGACGGTGTTCTCGCGCTTGTCCGCCTCACCGCGGAACGGGGCGGTGATCCACCCCGCGGCGCCGAAGGCGAACGCCCCGATCACGTACAACACCGCCAGGCCGATGACCCCGGCAACGGCCCAAGCCCCTAACCGTGCCCCCTCGCGTACCTGCCCCATGGCCATCCCCCTTCGCAGGTGGCTCCGCGGCGTGGAACCACCCTCCGCGAAGGAGGACACGGCGCCCGGTGAAACGGTTCCGCCGGTAGGAGTGTCAGGAAGGGGTTACCGGTGCGGTCGAGCCGCTCCCGGCGCACGGTCCCGTTCGGCGCGCTTCGCCGATCGTTTCCACGATCACCTGGCGCTTGCGGCCCGCCACCTTCTTGCCCTCGTCGTACCCGCGGCCGCCGGGGTCTCAGCCCATCTCGTTCGGAGATGACTGACATTCGAAATCATCGCCACGTCAGGGGAAGCACGGGGGCTCCGCCGGCGCTGAGGAAACCGTGCGAGCGGCAACGAGGCCGCTCGACCATCACCCAGCGTTTCCCGAACCGCTCCACCGGTTCCCTTCCCGAGAAGGTGCCCGTGTCCGAGTCCCCCGTCCTCAAGTCACCGGGTCAGACCGCCACCGCGCAGGCGGCGCACGGCGTGCCGGGCTGGCTGGTCGCCCTCTTCGCCGTCGCCTCCGGCATGACGGTCGCCAACCTGTACTACGCCCAGCCCCTGCTGTCCTCGCTGCGCGACGTGTTCCATGTCGGCACGGCGGCCGCCGGCGGACTCATCACCCTCACCCAGATCGGCTATGTCCTGGGCATGCTCTTCCTCGTCCCGCTCGGCGACCGGCTGGAGAAGCGCGGACTGATCAGCGTGCTCCTGACGGTCACCACGCTCGCCCTGGTCGCCGCGGGTCTCGCCACCAACTTCCCCATGCTGCTGATCGCCTCCCTGATCAGCGGAGGCACCTCGGTCGTCGCCCAGATACTGATCCCCTTCGCGGCGAGCCTGGCCCCCGACCACGCGCGTGGCCGGATCGTCGGACGGGTGATGAGCGGCCTGCTCACCGGCATACTGCTCTCCCGCACCCTCAGCAGCCTGGTCTCCGACGTGGCGGGCTGGCGGGTGGTGTACCTCGGCTCCGCCGTCCTGATGGCCCTGCTGGCCCTGGCCCTGCGCGCGGCCCTGCCGCAGCACGCGCCGACCACGACCATGCCGTACGCCCATGTCCTGCGCTCCACGCTCCAACTGGTGCGCCGGCACCCCGTGTTGCTGCGTCGGGGTCTCTACCAGGCGGCGATGTTCGGTGCGTTCAGCGCGTTCTGGACCACCGTGTCGTACGTCCTGACCGGCCCCCACTTCCACTACTCCCCCATCGGAGTCGGCCTCTTCGCGCTCGTCGGCGCGGCCGGTGCGGCCGTCGCCCCGTTCGCCGGTCACTGGGCCGACCGCGGGCTCGTCCGTCCCATGACCGGGATCGCCTTCGCCGTCGCGGCCCTGGCCTTCGCGGTCGCGGGCTTCGGTCAGTCCCACATCACGCTGATCGCCCTGGCCGCGATCCTGATCGACACGGCCGTGCAGTCCACCCTGATCCTCGGTCAGCACACCATCTACCAGCTCGACCCGAACGCCCGCGCCCGCCTCAACAGCGCGTTCATCGCGATCTTCTTCGTCGGCGGCGCGCTCGGCTCCCAGCTCGGCTCGATCGCCTACCACGCGGCCGGCTGGACCGCGGTCACCGTCCTGGGCGCCGCCCTGCCGGTGCTGGGCCTGCTCCACTGGACGACGGAACGCCGTACGGCCTGATCAGTGGCCCGGGGAGCGAGTCACGATCCCGCTTCCCCCCGCAGGAAGTTGCTCACCTGACAGGCGAGGCTGTCCCTCGCCGAGTCGGAGCGGGCGGCGGCGTCGACCGAGCCCTCGTAGAGGTCGATGCCGCCGACCCACAGGTACCGGTCGGTCCACTCGTCGTCGACCTTCAGCTGGATCTGGATGTCCACCCGGGACAGGGAGGCGTCCGGGCCCGCGGCGAAGAGGACCGCGGTGGCCCGGCGCAGGGGGTAGACGTCGTAGCCCTCGATGAACTGGGAGTTCCGCCAGTCCAGGAAGGCGCTCTCGCCGTCGGGGCCGACCCGGATGTCCATCTGGCCGTCCTCGAGATGGATGCCGAAGTGCTCGCCACCACGGTTCTCGACGGTCACCCGGCACCGGAAGTAGGTCAGCCCTTCGGCGGCGTCGTCGCGTCCGCGCGGCGGCTCCGCCCGCTCCACCCCATGGACGCGGACGCGCAGGCCGGCGTGCTCGTCGTACTCCTGCCAGTCCCCGACCACGTTCGGTTCGTGCACGGTCCACCTCTCCACCTCAGAGAGCTGTTTCCTATCTGTGCCCTCAACGGGGTGTCAAATGGGCGGAACGCACCGTGGCCAGCGTTTTTGCCCTCCTTGATCGGCGATCAAGCCGTGCCCAGCCAGAACCCGTGTACCTGCCATTGCGGGGACATTTCCGTGCGTGCTGCACATCACGTTCTCAGGCGCCTCGGCGCAGCGTCCGCATCTGCTCGTCGAGGGGGCCGAGGCCGACGTCGCGGCGCCGCTCCTCGAGGGTCTCGGGCCGCCGGATCGGATACGGGCGGAAGGTCGCGGGGTCGACCCGGGTGCCGTAGAACTGGGGCTGGCCCAGTTCGACCGCGCAGTGATCGGCGATGTAGGCGTGGTGCGGGGCGGGGCAGCGGCCGTCCGCGGTGGCCTGGGCGATCAGGTCGCGGCAGCGGAGCTGGAAGTCGAGGTCCGGAGCGTGCAGCAGGATCATCAGGGCCGCGGTCGAGGCGGGCGCGCCGACCAGGTCCGCGGCCGGCCAGCCGTGGCGGCGGACGATCGTCCCGAGGGCGTCGGCATTGGTCCTGCGGCATTCGACGAGGCCGCGCCGGACCTGTGGGGTGGGGTTCGTCCGCGCCTGCCGCATCAGGTGCCGCTCCTCGTCGGCCCGGCGTGAGAGTTCCCGGGCGAGCGCGGCGGCGAGTGCCGGGAGGATCCCCGCGGACGCGGGCCCCGGCTCCACCGGTGCTCCGTCCGGCTCGGTCGGCGTGCCGACCGTGAGGTGCCCCGGTAATCGCTTCATGGCATGCCCCGGAGCGCCAGGGTGAACCACACCTTCTTGCCCGTGGTGCCGGGGTCGGCCGGTGCGACGCCCCAGTCGTCCGTCAGAGCGGCCACGATGGCCAGTCCGCGTCCCGACTCCTCGGCGCCGCCCGGGTCGCGCGGTCGCGGCAGTGCGGACGAACGGTCGGCGACCGTCACACGCAGCTCGTGCCCGATGTGTTCCAGGGTGACGGTGATCGTGTCGCGGGGGCCGGGACTGCCGTGTCTCACCGCGTTGGCGAACAGCTCGTCCGTGGCGAGGACAGCGTTGTCGAGGCACTCGGAGGGCAGGCGCAGAGGGGTGAGGTGCTCGGCGACCATGTCCCGCACGCCGGCCGCGCGCGTGGGTTGGGCGGGGACCGTGGTTCGCACCAGACTGGGGTGCGTCCTGGGCAGCACGGCGGCGTCGTGCCGCGGTGAGGGCGACGGCCCGCGGCGATGAGCCCTGGATGCCGTCATCGGTCCTCCTTCGTTGCAGCGCGGGTGGGGGATGTGCTCGGTGGCTGCCCATGCAGCCAACAGGGCACGGCCCCCCGCCGACCAGGGGGTATCGGGGTTGTCCGGTTGCAGGCACGTAGTGGCATGGGATGTATGTTCGATCAGGTGAGGAACGTGAGCGGGAGCCGGACGCCGGTGCGCCCAGGCGATCCCACCGGGTGGTCGGGGGTGCGCGGCAAGCGCGTCCTGGTCACCGGTGGAACGCGGGGTCTCGGCGAGCAGATCGTGCGGCTGCTCGCCGCCGAAGGGGCCCGGGTGGCGACCTGCGCGCGCGGCGCGGGCGACCTGGCGGCGCTGGCGGCATCGCTGGACTCCCCGCTGTTCACCCAGGCGCTCGACGTCACCGAGCCGGAGCGTCTGGAGGAGTTTGTCGCGGCCATGGCGAATCGTTTCGGCGGGCTCGATGGGGTGGTGGCTTGTGCGGGCGGTTCGCGCGGCGGCCGCTTCGAGGAGACGGACGCCGAGGACTGGGCGGCGACCTGGGAAGTGAACGTCGGCCATGCCGCGCGCCTGGTCCGGGCCGCGGTGCCGCATCTGCGGGCCGCCGGAGGCGGATCGGTCGTGGTGATCTCGTCGATCTCCGGCTGGAAGCCCGGGCCGCCCGTCCAGTACGGGGTGGCGAAGTCCGCCCAGATCCAGTTGGCCGCCTCGCTCGCCCGTGAACTGGGGCCGGACGGAATCCGGGTGAACGCCGTCTCCCCCGGGTCGATGCTCATCCCGGGCAGGCGCTGGGACCGGATGCGCCGGGAGGACCCCGAGGCGTACGCGGGATTCGTGGCGACGGAACTTCCGAGCGGAGCGCCGGTCGCTCCGCAGGAGGTCGCCCGGGTGGTGGCGTTTCTGCTGTCCGACTGGTCGAGCGGTATCTCCGGAGCGCACCTGCCCGTCGACCGCGCCCAGAACGCACCCTCGCCGGACGGCTACTGAGCCGGCCGTTCCTGCCTCAGGGACCCTGCCCGCCCCAAAGACCGCTCTCATCTCAGCGACCGCTCCCGTCCCAGCGACCGCTCCCGCTAAGTCACCCACCGGGCCGACCGCCGCGCTCCCCGTCATGCGACCGCCCCCAGCACCGCACGGGACCTGCGCTCGAACTCCTGCACCATCGGCTCGTGGCGGCGTGGCTCCAGACGGGTACGGAAGTCGCGCAGGGCCTGGATCGACCGTTCACTGTGCACGGTACTGAGAGTGTCCAGCGCTTCGGTGGCCGTGCGGACGGCCTCGTCGAGCCGGTCCTGCTGGAGATGCGCGGTCGCGAGCACCGAGCGGCTGATGGCCTGGCGTCTGCGCCGGTCGGCGTTCGCGCTCAGCGACTCGCTCGCCGTACGTTCGGCCTGGGCGGCGAGCCCCAGGTCACGGAAGCACAGGGCGGCCTCGGCCTGGAGATAGTGGTGGTCGAGATAGCGCACCCAGACGGATTCCTGGTCGGGGCCCCGGCTCATGTCCAGTTGCGCTTCCGCCAGGCGCAGCGCCTCCGAGGCCTCGCACGAGTGCCCCTGCGCGGCATGTCCGCGTGCCGCCATGGCGTACAGGCGCATCAGTCCGAGCGGGCTGCCCGCCCCCTTCGCGGTGGCGACTCCGGCCCGGGCCAGTGCCACCCCCTCGTCGGGGCGGCCGAGGTTGGTGGTCAGATGGGAGAGCCCGGCCAGGATCTGGCCGCCCAGCACCCGGTCGCGCCCCTCGGCGCACAGGCGCAGCCCCTGGGTCATGTACCGCTGCGCGAGCCCGTACTCCCCCGCGTCGTACGAGCTCCAGCCGGCCATCGCGGCGAGGCGCGCGGCTGCGGCGTACAACTGCCGTTGCAGCTGGGGCGGGGTGCCGCGGCGCTGGAGCATGGGGACGACCTCGGTGGAGAGGTAGTGCACGATGCTGGTGCGCACCCCGCCACCGCCGTAGTGGTTGTCCATCTGGTCGAACATGGCGATCATCGCGTGCACCTGCTCGACGGGCCCGCCGCTCGTCACCACCGTCGGGCGGAAGGCCTCCTGCTGCTCCAACAGCCACAGCAGCCACTCGCGTTGGGGGTTCGTCAGCGCGGCGGCGACGAAGGGCACCGAGCCGAGGAGGCTGCGGCGGGAGATGTCGGTGGAGCCCAGTTCGGCCAGGGTGTGCAGGGTTTCCGACACGTCCTCGCCATAGACCAGGGCCCGGCCCGCGACCGGGCGCTGCTGATCGGAGTGGAAGCCGAGGTCCGCGGGCGACACGGCGCGGCCGAGCCTTCCGGAGAGCACGGTGGCGATAAACTCCGGTGTGGTGCCCCGCGGTTGTTGGCCTTGGAGCCAGCGGGTGACCGACGCCTTGTCGTAGTTGGAGTCCGCGCCTTGGCGGCGGCCCAGTTCGTTGACCCTGAGGGCGAGGGACGCGTAGGAGCAACCGGCTTCCTTGAGGGCGACCGCCAGCGCCGAGTTGGCCCCGCCGGGGCCCTTGCCTGCGCTCCTTGATTGTCCGTCGCTCACGGTGGCCACCCAGGTCTCGCCTTACGGTCCGTACGGCTGCGCTCGTATCTGCCGGTCCATCAACTTCGTTACGACACAGCACAGTTGAACGTATGTCGCCAGGGACTGTGCGACAGGTCACTCGGTCACTATGGTCGCCGACAGGCTCAACACGCAACCGGCGTTCTGATAATTTCAGAACGATCCGCATCACCCTGTCTCTGTCAACGACCGCGTGGCACACTGCACGCTGTGATACAGCCGTACCGGGAGGTAGGACGTGAGTGACAACCGCTCGGGCGGCAGCGCACCCACGGTCCTGCGGATGGTTCTCGGCAAGCGACTGAAGCAGCTGAGGGAACAGGCGGGAGTGTCGTTCGAGGAGGCGGCACGGGCGATCGAGGTCACTCCACTGACGGTCCGCCGGATCGAGAAGGCCGAGGTCGGCCTCCGGATCCCCTATGTGAAGGAGTTGCTGCGCACCTACGGGGTGCCGGCGACGGAGATCGACGACTTCCTCGCGCTGGCCCGGGAGGCCAACCAGCCGGGCTGGTGGTACAAGTACCGCGACGTGCTGCCCGAGTGGTTCAGCGCCTACGTGAGCCTGGAGAGCGAAGCCAGCGTCATCCGTCTCTACGAACCCCACTACGTTCCGGGCCTGTTGCAGACGAACGACTACGCCACCGCGCTCATGCGCGTGGGCTTCCCCAACGAGTCGAAGGAGGACGTCGCCCGCCGTGTCGCCCTGCGGACCAGGCGGCAGGACCTGCTCGCCAAGCCGGACGCGCCCGCCATCTGGGCCATCCTCGACGAGACGGTGCTGCGCCGCCCGGTGGGCGGGGCCGAGGTGATGCGGGCCCAGATCGACCGGCTGCACGAGGTCCTGGACATGCCGAAGGTCCGGATCCAGGTCATGCGCTTCGGGGTGGGGGCACACCCCGGCGCCTTCGGCCCGTTCCACCACTTCCGCTTCGGCTTCTCCGAACTGCCCGACGTCATCTACACGGAAAGCCTCGCCGGCGCGGTCTATGTCGACCGGCCCGGCGACGTCGTCACCTATCTCGAAGTACTGGACCGGATGTCCGTGCAGGCGGAACCGGTCGCTCGGACCAGGGCCATCCTGGCCGAATTGCGTAAGGAGTTGTGATCCATGGGATCAAAGGGCCCCATCTACAGTGGCATGCCGGCCGTCGACCTGGGCACCGAGGGCTGGGAGAAGCCCTGGAGCGGTACGAACGGCGGGAGTTGTGTCGAGGCCAAGCGGCTGCCCGACGGCAGTGTGGCCTTCCGCCAGTCCACGGACCCGAACGGGCCCGCGCTGGTGTACACCCGGGACGAGATGATCTCGTTCCTCGAAGGCGCGAAGTCCGGCCAGGCCGACTTCCTCGTCGCCTGACGCGCTCACAGACCGCCTGAGGCCGGGAGAGCCGTCCGCCCCTCGGGCAACCACCGGAGCCGCACCACCACCACGCCGGCACCACCACTACGCCCGCACAACCGGACAACCCGCACGCCCACTCCCGCCGTGCGGGTCGTCCGTTCACACTGAGGGAATCGGTCGTCCCGGAGGGAGCGGTATGCGCACCGGTCCTTGTCGCGAGGTGCGGGGATGATCCTCGGCCAGGCCCTCGCCCAGTGCCGGACCCTGGTCGTCGACGGTCCGGACGGAATCGGCAGAAGCGCCCTGATCGCCGAGCTGGCCCGGCACGGATTCCTGGTCCGGCTCTGCCGCGGGCCCCTCCATCACGTGGACCCCACCCAGCCCTACCGCGAACTCCTGGCGGCGTCGGGCCGGTTGGCCGTCGACGGCAGTCTCGTCCACGAGCTGGTCTACGGACCATTGCGCCGCGGACGCTCCCGGGTGACCTGGATCCAGGCCCTCGACTTCGCCGAAGCGGTGGCGGAACGCGACGGGGCCCTCGTCCACGTGACCGGCGAGACGGACGACACGGAGGCGGTCGACGCGTACGAGCGGGCGCTGCACACCCTCGCGCAGCATGTCCCCGTGGTGACCCTGGAGGCCAAGGACCTCGGCCACCCCATCCGCGGCCCTGCCTGCCGAGCGATCAACTCGAGCCGGGTGAAAGGCAGTTGACGGTAGGTTATTGACAGACCGCGTGACGGAGGCAGGAGACATCCATGGCAGACGACCGGCCCAACCCCGACCAAGAGGCGTTGTCCAAGATCGACACCACGGTACCGCACTCGGCCCGCATCTGGAACTACTGGATGGGTGGGAAGGACAACTACGAGGTCGACCGGATCGCGGGCGACGCCTACCGCGAGGTCGCGCCGAACATCGAGACGATGGCCCGGGCCTCCCGCGAGTACCTGATCCGGACCGTGACCTTCGTCGCCGGTGAGCTCGGCATCCGCCAGTTCCTGGACATCGGCACCGGTCTGCCCTCGTACGACAACACCCACCAGGTCGCCCAGCGGGTGGCGCCCGAGTCGCGCATCGTCTACGTGGACAACGACCCCCTGGTGCTGCGGCACGCCCAGGCGCTGCTGACCAGCACCCCCGAGGGCGTCACCAACTACATCGACGCGGATCTGCACGAGCCCGAGAAGATCGTCGAGGCGGCGAGCCGAATCCTGGACTTCGGCCGGCCCGTCGCCCTGATGCTCATGGGGATCCTCGGTCACATCCAGGACTACGAGGAGGCCAGGTCGATCGTCCGCACCCTCCAGGCCGCCCTGCCTTCCGGCAGCTACTTCGTGCACTACGACAGCACCGACACCGACGCCGCGCTCAAGCAGGCCCAGCAGGGTTACGACGACACGGGCGCCGTCCCCTACGTGCTGCGCAGCCCGGAGCAGATCACCGCGTACTACGAGGGCCTGGAGCTGATCGAACCCGGCATCGTCTCCTGTCCGCTGTGGCGCCCCGAGCCCGGCACCGCGCCGGAGCCCACGGACGTGCACGGCGGGGTGGCCCTCAAGCCGTGATCAGGTGCGCGGCGCCGGTTGGATGTTCTGGTTGAGGCGGAACAGGTTGTCCGGGTCGCGGTCGGCCTTGATACGGGCCAGGCGGGCGTAGTTGTCGCGGTAGCTGGCCCGTACGCGCTCCTGGCCCTCGTCCATCATCATGTTCACGTAGGCCCCGCCCGCGGAGTACGGGTGCAGGGCGTCGGAGTAGTCGACGCTCCACCGCTTGACGCGCTCGGCACCGGCCGGATCGGAGTCCACGCCCGCGTACACGGTCGCCCAGCGTGCGTTCCGGTAGCTCCAGGCTGTGTCCGCCGGTGCGATGTCGTGGACGGCGCCGTCGATCGGGTACAGGTGCATCGTCGATTTCCAGGTCGGCGGTTCGGTGCCGTACCCGAGGTGCGACGCGATCGCCTCGTCGGGGATCTCGTCGACGAAGTCCGCACGCCAGTACCACTGGTCGCCGGGCGGGTAGATCCCGTCGAACGCGGACTGCAGCGCGGGGTACGGCATCGGCGCGGCTCCGTGCAGCAGCGGCTCGGGCACGGCGTCGAGGAGAGGTGCCATCTCCGCGGCCGCCGCCTCGGTGTCGTCACCGACGCGGCACCAGACGACCCCGCAGACCTTGCGCAGATGGATCTCCTCGGGGAACGGCGGGCCGGGCGGCACGGAGCCGAACAGGAAGAAGCCGTTCAGTTCGCGGGGAGCGTCCGGGAGGAAGTCGCGGTAGGCGGTGAGGACTTCGGCGCCGACTTCGACGGGCCAGAAGGTGGGGCCGGCGACGACGGTGCTCACCTCACGCAGCCGGAACAGGAACGAGGTGACGACTCCGAAGTTGCCGCCGCCCCCGCGGATCGCCCAGTACAGGTCGGTGTTCTCCGTGTCGCTCGCGCGCACGCGCTCGCCGCTCGCCAGGACGAGGTCGGCCGCCAGGAGGTTGTCGACCGTCAGCCCGTACTTGCGGGAGAGATGCCCGATGCCGCCGCCCAGGGTGAGGCCGGCGACTCCCGTCGTGGAGATGATGCCGGCGGGTGTGGCCAGGCCGTACTCGTGGGTGGCACGGTCGACCTCGCCCCACACGCAGCCGCCCCCGACCCGTACCGTGCGGGCCCCCGGATCGACCTCGATGTCCTTGAGCGGTGAGAGGTCGAGGACCACGCCGTCGTCGCAGACCCCCAGGCCCGCGCCGTGGTGGCCACCGCCCCGCACGGCGAGCGGGAGGCCGTGGTCGCGGGCGAAGCCGATGACGTAGGAGACGTCCTCGGCGCTGGTGCACCTCGCCACCAAGGCGGGCCGCCGGTCGATCATCGCGTTGTAGACGGTGCGTGCCTCGTCGTACGCGGAGTCGCCGGGTGCGACCAACTGTCCCTTGAATTCCCTCAGTTCCTGGCGCGCTGCCTCTGCCGTCGTGATGGACATACGCCTCCCCCTGCCTGGAGGCCGGTTTCAGGGCACCCGTGTCCGGGGCCTGGCTCCAGTCTCCCTCCGATGGATCCGACGCGCCTGTTCTGCACAACCGCCGGGGCGGGTGGTCCCCGCCCCTCGGTCGTCGTGGTCACGTCACGGCGATCACGGCCTCCGTGTCATGACGGGACACCGCGAGCGCCGGTTCCGGCAACGCCACCTGACGCGGCGTCCGGCGCGCCTCCCGCAGGCTGGGCATGGGCGTGGTCGGGACCAGCGGAGCATGCTCGGCAGCGCGGGCCCGCCAGGAGAACCAGATGATCTTGCCGCCGGCGCCGGTGGCGCAGCAGCCCCAGCCGTCACTGAGGGCGGCGATCTGCGCCAGGCAGCCCTGGGGCTCGTTGTGCGGGCGGAGATCCTGGTCGTTGTCCGAGACCGCGGTGATGAGGTGGGAACCGTTCCACCACATCTCGATGGTGGTGTTCTTGTCCGTCGCGTGCCGGTCGATCGTGTGCAGCAGCGCTTCCGCACAGTGGCAGACGGAATCGACGAGCGTATCCAGGTTCCAGTACCGGAGATGGGCCCCCAATATGCGCTTGACCTGGCCAACCCGCTCCGGGCTGACCTCCACGTCGAGGTGGTAGTAGCAGGGCACTGCAGGTTTCATCTTCGTTGGCTCCTCACGGCGAAGCTCTCGCCTCTCCTCGCCCTTCTCGGACCGAGCCCCGATCACGAAGCGTGAGCACTGATCGCTTTTGAGTCAGTCCCAGAGTGCGAGCACTACTCCGTTCGTGCAACACGAGGGCCCGACTCCGTGTGGTTGAAGAGCCAACAAGACGCTGGGTGCCCGCACAGGCACCATGGGTGAGGGCACCGCCCTCCGTAGTGGGTCGGTGCCCTTCCGTGCACGGCCGTCCGGCATCAGCCGGGTCCCGTGCGCAGTCGCGAGAGTGGAAAGGTGACCGGCCCATGCTGCTTCCTGCCAAAGCCGAGGTCGCCAGGCATCTGGAGCAATACCGGGCCTGGGAACGCCTGTTGCTCGTGGCCCCCGCCGACCACGTGGTGCGGGGCAACTTCGAGAACTCGGGGTACACCCTGTGCGTGCTGATGGGGAAGCGCTGCGCGCGGGAGGCGGTGGACGCCGCCGAGCAGTATCTGCGGGACGAGGCACCGGCTGCCGCGCTGTCGTCGATGACGGTGGCGCACGGCGCGCGGGGCTCTCAGCTCTCCCAGGGGCCTCAGGGGCGGGGAGCGGGTCGAGCGGTCGGCAGGCGTCCCTGAGACGGACCGTGGTGTCGGGAATTTTCGGTGCAGCTCTGAACCGAGGGGGCAGGGCGCGAGGACGGCGGAGGCGAAACATGGAGGCACATCCGGCCCATGGCCGTGACCCGATCGGCCGTATCCCGATCGTGGACGTCCAGCCGGTCGTCGAGTGCGGCCGGCGCCCCGCGAAGGCGGTGGTCGGGGAGACCTTCGAAGTCACCGCCACCGTCTTCGGCGAGGGCCGGGATGTGCTCGGCGCCGAGGTCGTCCTGTGCGACCAGAGCGGCCGGCCCGGCCCGCGCGCCCCGATGCGTGAACTCGCCCCCGGCACCGACCGCTGGGGCGCCGAGGTCACACCGGAATCCGTGGGCCACTGGACCTGTCTGGTGGAGGCCTGGAGCGATCCCGTGGCCGCCTGGCGCCACACCGCCGCAATCAAGGTCCCGGCCGGGATCGACGCCGGTCTGGTCCTGGAGGAGGGCGCCGCGCTGTACGAGCGGGCCGCGGCCGCGGTACCGGACCCGGCCGGTCAAGCGGTCGTACGCGCCGCGGCGCACGCCCTGCGCGACGACTCCTGGCGGCCGACGGCCCGTCTCGCCGCCGCCCTGGCCCCGGAAGCGACCGCCGTTCTCACCGCGCACCCCCTGCGCGAACGGGTCTCCCGCTCGCTGCCGATCCCCCTGCTCGTGGAACGGAAGCGGGCGTTGTACGGCGCCTGGTACGAGTTCTTTCCGCGTTCGGAGAGCGGACAGCTGGACCCGTCGGTGCACGGCACGTTCCGCAGCGCCGCCGAACGCCTGCCCGCCATCGCCGGGATGGGCTTCGACGTCGTGTACCTCCCGCCGGTCCACCCCATCGGCACCACCTTCCGCAAGGGCCCCAACAACAGCCTGTCGGCGAGCCGTCGGGATGTCGGCGTGCCCTGGGCGATCGGTTCTCCCGAGGGCGGCCACGACGCGATCCACCCGGATCTCGGCACGATCGACGACTTCGACGCGTTCGTGCGCCGGGCCACGGAACTGCGGCTCGAGGTCGCGCTCGACTTCGCGCTCCAGTGCTCGCCGGATCATCCGTGGGTGCAGAAGCATCCCGAATGGTTCCACCACCGGGCCGACGGGTCGATCGCGTACGCGGAGAATCCACCGAAGAAGTACCAGGACATCTATCCGATCGCCTTCGACCAGGACATGCCGGGGCTGGTCCAGGAGACGCTGCGGGTGCTGCGCCACTGGATGAGCCACGGCGTGCGGATCTTCCGTGTCGACAACCCGCACACCAAGCCGGTCGTCTTCTGGGAGCGGGTCATCGCGGACATCAACCGCACCGACCCGGATGTGATCTTCCTGGCCGAGGCCTTCACCCGGCCCGCGATCATGCACACGCTCGCGGCGGTCGGCTTCCAGCAGTCGTACACCTATTTCACCTGGCGCAACACCAAGCAGGAGCTGACCGACTACCTCACCGAACTGTCGGGCGCAACGGCCGCCTTCATGCGGCCCAACTTCTTCGTGAACACCCCCGACATCCTGCCCGGCCATCTCCAGCGGGGCGGTCGGCCCGCCTTCGAAGTACGCGCCGTGCTCGCCGCCACCCTCTCGCCCTCGTGGGGGGTCTACGCCGGGTACGAGCTGTGCGAGAACGCTCCGGTCGGGCCCGCCAGCGAGGAGTACCGGAACTCCGAGAAGTACGAACTGCGGCCACGTGACTGGGAGTCGGCGGCGCGCGAGGGCCGCACGATCGCACCGCTGATCACGGAGCTGAACCGGATCAGACGGCGTCACAAGGCTCTGCACGCGCTACGGAACCTGCACTTCCACCAGACGGACAACGAGGCCCTGATCGCCTACAGCAAGCGCTCGGCCGACGACACGGTCGTGGTGGTGGCCAACCTCGATCCTCACCACACCCAGGAGGCGACGGTCTCGTTGGACATGCCGCGACTCGGCCTGGACTGGCACGAGTCCGTGCCGGTGCGCGACGAGCTCACCGGCGCGACCTACCGCTGGGGCAGGGCCAGCTTCGTGCGACTGGGGCCGGGCGGTGCGCATGTGCTCGCCGTCGACACCTCACCGCGGATCGGAGGGTCACCCACCACATGATCGTCAACGAGCCCGTCCCGGACACTTTCGAGGACACCCCGGCCAGGGACCGCGACCCCGACTGGTTCAAACGCGCCGTCTTCTACGAAGTCCTGGTCCGCTCCTTCCAGGACAGCAACGGCGACGGCATCGGCGACCTCAAGGGCCTCACCGCGAAACTCGACTACCTGCAATGGCTGGGCATCGACTGCCTGTGGCTGCCCCCGTTCTTCAAATCACCCCTCAGGGACGGCGGCTACGACGTCTCCGACTACACCGCCGTCCTGCCCGAATTCGGTGACCTCGCCGACTTCGTCGAATTCGTCGACGCCGCCCACCAGCGCGGCATGCGCGTCATCATCGACTTCGTCATGAACCACACCAGCGACCAGCACCCGTGGTTCCAGGAGTCCCGCACCAACCCCGACGGACCCTACGGCGACTACTACGTCTGGGCCGACGACGACAAACAGTACGAAGACGCCCGGATCATCTTCGTCGACACCGAGGCCTCCAACTGGACCTTCGACCCGGTCCGCAAGCAGTACTTCTGGCACCGCTTCTTCTCCCACCAGCCCGACCTCAACTACGAGAACCCCGCCGTCCAGGAAGAGATCCTCGCGGCCCTCCGGTTCTGGCTGGACCTCGGAATCGACGGGTTCCGTCTCGACGCGGTGCCCTACCTCTACCAGGTCGAGGGAACCGACTGCGAAAACCTCCCCGCCACGCACGAGTTCCTGAAAAGGGTGCGCAAGGAGATCGACTCCCAGTACCCGGACACGGTGTTGCTGGCGGAGGCGAACCAGTGGCCCGAGGACGTCGTCGACTACTTCGGCGACTTCCCCTCCGGCGGCGACGAGTGCCACATGGCCTTCCACTTCCCCGTCATGCCGCGGATCTTCATGGCGGTCCGCAGGGAATCCCGGTACCCGGTCTCGGAAATCCTGTCGAAGACCCCCGCGATCCCGTCCGGCTGCCAGTGGGGCATCTTCCTGCGCAACCACGACGAGCTCACCCTCGAAATGGTCACCGACGAAGAACGCGACTACATGTACGCGGAGTACGCCAAGGACCCGCGAATGCGCGCCAACATCGGCATCAGGCGGCGGCTCGCCCCCCTGCTCGACAACGACCGCAACCAGATCGAACTGTTCACCGCCCTGCTGCTGTCCCTGCCCGGCTCACCGATCCTCTACTACGGCGACGAGATCGGGATGGGCGACAACATCTGGCTCGGCGACCGCGACGCGGTGCGCACCCCGATGCAGTGGACACCCGACCGCAACGCGGGCTTCTCCTCGTCGGATCCCGGCCGGCTGTTCCTGCCCACGATCATGGACCCGGTCTACGGCTACCAGGTGACGAACGTCGAGGCCTCCATGTCCTCACCCTCGTCCCTGCTGCACTGGACCCGCCGCATGATCGAGATCCGCAAGCAGAACCAGGCCTTCGGCCTCGGCTCCTACACGGAACTCCAGTCCTCCAACCCCGCGGTCATCGCGTTCCTGCGCGAAGCCCCCTCGACCGAGGGCAAAGAGGACGACCTCGTCCTGTGCGTGCACAACTTCTCCCGCTTCGCCCAGCCCACCGAACTGGACCTGCGGGCCTTCAACGGCCGCCACCCGGTCGAACTCATCGGCGGGGTGCGATTCCCGGCCATCGGAGAGCTGCCGTACTTGCTCACCCTCGCGGGCCACGGCTTCTACTGGTTCCGGCTGCGACGCGCGATCACCGCCGGCACCGCCAGGCGATCCTGACCGCACGTGATCGCACGTGATCGTGTGCCCATCGAAGATCGCTTGCCTCTGAAAGGACGTGTCGCCATGCCGAAGACCGCGTTGCACCGTCCGGGCAGCCATGCCCCCGCCGCACTGCTCACCTCGCTCGCCGAACTGCTGCGGCAATGGCTGCCGCGGCAGCGCTGGTTCGCGGGCAAGGGCCACCCCGTCACCGGTCTGAGCGTGGTGTCGTCGACCGAGCTCTACCCGGGCTGCCTGCATCTCCTGATACGCACCGAACACCTCGGCGGCTCCGATCCCGAAGGTCCCGGCACTCCCCCGCCCGACGACTGCTACCAGCTTCTGCTCGGCGCACGCGAGGTCCTGCCACCCCGGCTCGCCCCCGCCTTCATAGGCCGTCCGAGCGCGGGCCCCCTGGCCGACCTCAGCGTGTACGACGCCTTCCACGATCCCGACGCGGCGGGACTGCTCCTGGAACGGCTGCGCACGCCCGGGGCTGCGGGACCGCTGCTCTTCGAACGGGATCCCCAGGTGACAGTCCCCTGCGGTCTCGCCCCCCGGCTCCTCGACACCGAGCAGTCGAACTCCTCCCTCGTGTACGGGGACTCCTTCATCCTGAAGGTCTTCCGCCGCGTCCAGCCGGGCATCAACCCCGACCTGGAGGTGCCCTGGGCGCTGGCCCGGCAGGGCTGCACCCGCGTACCCGCCCCCGCGGCGTGGTTCGGCACCTCGCAGCCGCGGGAGGCGACACTCGGGGTGCTCCAGCCGTTCCTGCGCGACGCCTCCGACGGCTGGACCCTGGCACTCCAATCACTCACCTCCGGCGGGGAGTTCACCGAAGAGGCATACGAACTCGGCCGGGCCACCGCCGAGATACATGTGGCGCTGGCGGCGGCGCTCCCCGTACGAGCGCCCAGTCCGTTGCAGCACCGGCAACTCGCGGCCGCGATGAGTGAACGGCTCGACACCACGGCCCGCTCCGTGCCCGAACTCCGGCCGTACGCGGCCGGGCTGCGCTCGGCCTTCGACGCGCTCGCGGCGCTCGACGCGGCGATTCGGCCGGCGCAGCGGATCCACGGCGACCTCCACCTGGGGCAGGTGCTGCGAGCCGGGCCGCAGTGGTCCGTCATCGACTTCGAGGGCGAGCCGGCCCGTCCGCTCACCGAGCGCCGGCGCCTCCAGTCCCCCGTACGCGATGTCGCGGGCATGCTGCGCTCCTTCGACTACGCCGCACGCTCCCGCAAGCCGTGGCGCCCCGAGTGGGCGCAGCGCTGCCGGGAGGCCTTCTGCGCGGGGTACGCCGCCGCGGCCGCGTGGGACCCGCGCGAGGAGCCCGAACTGCTGCGCGCGTACGAGACCGACAGGGCCGTGTACGAGGTGCTGTACGAGGCGAGGCACCGGCCCGACTGGCTGCCGGTCCCGATGGCCGCGGTCGGTCGCCTCGCCGAAGGCGCGGGGGAACGGCATGGCGAACACCCCACCGAACACCGCGTCGAACGTCCTGCCGAACGCCTTTGACGACGACCCGGAGCCCAGGATCCATCCGCCCCACCGCTTTCCCCGAGGAGGCTGAAGCCGTGGCAGTTCCCACCACCGCCGTTGGCGCCAGGCCGGTAGCCGCGCTGGACGCGACGGACCGCGCGCGCCTGTTGTCGGGCGCCCACCACGATCCGCACGCGCTGCTCGGCGCGCACCCGGTGCCGGGCGGCATCGCGTTCCGCGTGCTCCGACCGTACGCCGAGGCCGTCGCGGTGGTGGTGGACGGACGGCGCACGGAGCTACGCGGGGTCGGCGACGGCCTCTTCTCGGGCGTCCTCCCGCTCGACAGGATCCCCGAGTACGTGCTGTCGGTGACGTACGCGGGCCACGCGTACGAGGCGCATGACCCGTATCGCTTCCTGCCCGCGCTGGGCGAGGTCGATCTCCATCTGATCGGCGAGGGACGCCACGAGGAGCTGTGGCGGGCGCTCGGGGCTCATCCCCTGACCCACCAGGGCGTGACCGGCACCCGCTTCACGGTCTGGGCACCCAACGCCCAGGGGGTCAGGGTCTGCGGGGACTTCTGCCACTGGGACGGCACCGCCTACCCCATGCGGTCGCTCGGTTCCTCGGGCGTCTGGGAGCTGTTCCTGCCCGGCATCGGCGAGGGAACGCCGTACAAGTTCGACATCACCCGGCCCGACGGTACGCACACGATGCGCGCCGACCCGATGGCCCGCCGCACCGAAGTGCCTCCGGCGACCGCCTCGATCGTCACGGAGTCGTCCCACGTGTGGACGGACGAGGAGTGGATGGCGGGGCGCGGGGCCCGTCCGGTGCACGAGGCACCGCTGTCCGTCTACGAGGTCCACCTCCCCTCGTGGCGTCCGGGCCTGACCTACCGCCAACTGGCCGAGCAACTGCCCGCCTACGTCCGCGACCTGGGCTTCACCCATGTCGAACTCATGCCGGTCGCCGAGCACCCCTTCGGCGGCTCCTGGGGCTACCAGGTCACCGGCTTCTACGCCCCCACCGCACGACTGGGCACCCCCGACGACTTCAAACACCTCGTCGACGCCCTGCACCGGGCCGGCATCGGCGTCCTCATGGACTGGGTACCGGCCCACTTCCCCCGCGACGCCTGGGCCCTCGCCGAATTCGACGGACGCCCCCTCTACGAACACGCGGACCCGAAGCGGGCCGCCCACCCCGACTGGGGCACCCTCGAGTTCGACTACGGACGCCGCGAGGTACGCAACTTCCTCGTCGCCAACGCCGTGTACTGGTGCGAGGAGTTCCACATCGACGGACTGCGCGTCGACGCCGTCGCCTCGATGCTCTACCTCGACTACTCACGCGAACCCGGACAGTGGACCCCCAACGAACACGGCGGCCGGGAGAACCTCGACGCCGTCGCCTTCCTCCAGGAGATGAACGCCACCGTCTACCGCCGCGCACCCGGCGTCGTGACGATCGCCGAGGAGTCCACGGCCTGGGACGGCGTCACGCGGTCGACCGCGGACGGTGGACTGGGATTCGGTCTGAAATGGAACATGGGGTGGATGCACGACTCGCTCGTGTACATCGCCCATGACCCCGTGCACCGCAAGTACCACCACAACGAGATGACGTTCTCGATGGTGTACGCCTACAGCGAGAACTACGTCCTGCCCATCTCCCACGACGAGGTCGTCCACGGCAAACGCTCACTCGTGTCGAAGATGCCCGGCGACTGGTGGCAGCAACGCGCCACCACCCGCGCCTACCTCGGCTTCATGTGGGCCCACCCCGGCAAACAACTCCTCTTCATGGGCCAGGAATTCGCCCAGGGCGCCGAATGGTCCGAAGCCCACGGCCCCGACTGGTGGCTCCTGGACCCCGCCTACCCCGCCGAACCCGACCACCGCGGCGTACGCGACCTCGTCCGCGACCTCAACACCGTCTACCGCCACGAACCCGCCCTCTGGCAACGCGACACCGACCCCGCCGGCTTCACCTGGATCGCCGGCGACGCCGCCGACGACAACGTCCTCGCCTTCCTCCGCCACGACGCCGACGGCACCCCCCTGCTCGCCGTCTCCCACTTCTCCCCCGTCGTCCGCCACGACTACCGCCTCGGCATCCCCGAAGACATCCCCGCCTGGCACGAAGTCCTCAACACCGACGCCGCCCGCTACGGCGGCAGCGGCATCCACAACCCCCACCCCCGGGCCCACGACGGCGGCCTGCGTCTGACGCTCCCTCCCCTGGCCACCATCTGGCTCCGCCCCACCTGACGCGTTCTCGCCCCCGCGCCTCAGGCGCGGGGGCGAGGGAACCGGTCAGGGAGAGGCAGGCTTGCCCGCCGTGCCGATCCATGTGTGGAACAACGCGCCGAGGTCCTTCCCGGACAGCCGCTCGGAGAGGCGAATGAACTGGGCGGTGGTGCCATGTCCGCCACGGTGCTCCGTGGCCCAGGTCCGCAGGATGCGGAAGAACACCCCGTCCCCCACGGCTGTACGCAGCTTCTGCAGAGCCATCGCACCCCGTGCGTACACGGGCGTGTCGAAGATGTGCGCCCCACTCCCGGGATCCGCCGGCGGAAACGCCCACAGACCGCTGCCGGCAGGACTGGCGTACAGGGAGTCGAATGTCTGCTGCGCCGTCTTCCCACCGTGCTGCTCGGCGTACAGCCACTCGGCATACGTCGCGAAGCCCTCGTTGAGCCAGATGTCCTTCCACGCGGTGAGGCTGACGGAGTCCCCGAACCACTGGTGCGCGCTTTCGTGGACGAGGGTGCTCAGGTCGGGCGCGGAGTCGTACACAGGACGCGTCTGGGTCTCCAGCGCGTATCCGACCTGCGGAGCCCGGTCGACGATGGCCCCGGCGGCCCGGAAGGGGTAAGGCCCGAAGACACCGCTCTCCCACGCCAGCACGGACGGCAGCTTCTTCAGTACGGGCGCCGCGGCGGTCGCCTCACGGGGGTCGACGGCGTTGTAGACCTTGAGTCCGTCGCGGGTGGTGTACTGCTCGACCTTGAACTTCCCTACCGTCGCCGTGGCGAGGTAGGCCGCCATCGGCTCGGACTGCCGCCAGTGGAACGTCGTACGGCCGTGGCTGGTCGACTGTCCGCGGAGGATTCCGTTGGCCACGGCGGTGTGTCCCTTGGGGACGGTGAGGGTGAAGTCGTAGGAGGCCTTGTCCTTGGGGTGGCTGTTGGCGGGGAACCACGTCATGGCGCCCTGCGGTTCGCCGGCCACGAACGCGCCGTCGTCGGTGGGGATCCATCCGTCCGGGGAGCCGTCCGGGTCGGTGGCCGGCTTGGGCGTGCCCGAGTAGGTGACGGTGACTCGGAATTCCTGGTTCCGCCGGAGGGCGTGGCGGGGGGTGACCACCAGCTCCTGGCCGTCACGTCGGTAGGACGCCTTGACGTGGTCGACGGTGACGCCGGTGACCTTCAGCCCTTTGAGGTCGAGGTCGAAGCGGGTCAGTCGCTGGGTGGCCCGGGCGGTGATGACCGCCTTGCCGTCGAGGTGGCGGCTCTGGGGGTCGTAGCCGAGGGTCAGGTCGTAGTGCCGGACGTCGTAACCGCCGTTGCCCGAGAGCGGGAAGTACGCGTCCCCCGCACCGGACGAGCCCACCGTACCGGCCGCCGCCGGGCCCGCCGCGACGAGCAGGGCCGCGACGGCGACGGGAACCGCGGCCACAACTGCCGCCCTTCGAAGGACAGTTGTGCGTCTGGTGGTCTGATGCGGACGTGGCGTCACGTTGGCTCCTCCGGTGCGACGGCAATCAGGTGATCAGGGATCAAGTGATCAATGACGCACAGCCTATGAGCCCCGCGGGCCGGTGACCCTCATCATCTGGTCAAGTCGTGGCCGGGGGGCGGCGCATACGCACCGTCGTACAGGAGGAACCCGGTAGGAAGTTCGAGGCCATGCCCGAATCAGCGGGCCAGGCGGCCCAGCAGGGACGAGGCGGACAGGATGCCGAGGGCGGCGGCCAGGGCGAGGACCCCGTAGTCGAGGGCCAGGTGGGCGTGTGTGCCGAGCAGCAGGCCGCGCAGCGCGTCCACCTGGTAGCTCAACGGGTTGACCTTGCTGATGGCCTGGAGCCAGCCGGGCATGACCGCGACCGGGTAAAGGGCGTTGGAGCCGAAGAACAGCGGCATCGTGATGGCCTGGGTCAATGCCGGTTCACAAGGTATTTCATGTCGACTGAGAGTGGCTGCTCGCGGTTCGCGAGGTGCTCTGTGGCTTCCTAGCGTGGCGAGATCCGCCTGAGCGGCCGTCACGCGTCCTGTTGCTTCGCTATGCAGGTGGCTGCCCCTCACAACTGTGAGTCAGTCCCACTCGGCCTGCTTCGGCCGTGTCCGCTTACAACCTTCTTTACGGGTTCAAGGCGGCTCGCTCCGCTCACCGCGCGCGGCCCGGCCCCCGGCCGGCCCTGTGCTCCTGTCTCCGCCCCGCTCCAGCCCGGCCGGCGCCCGTGCCGCGCGCGCAGCAATCAGCCACCTAATGCCAGAGAAGGCGTACATCGTGGCTGGGGCGGTCGGCTCCACGGCTTTACGGAGCTACTTTGGCGCGAGCCTCGAAGATCATGGCCCCAACGTCGTGCTTTACAGGGCAGGTCCACAGACTGCCCGACACGCCGGAAGCTTACGGGGCCGTGATCACTCGCGCCAAAGCAGCGCCACCCCAAAGCCGCTCCACCGCCCGCGAGATGATGTGCCCGCCTCACGGTCGCCGACGTCAGATCGTTTGCCATGGCCATCAGGAAGACTGAACTAAAGGATGAAAGTCGAACCATGCCGCCACGGTTTGACAGATCCCACACGCGGCCGTGAACTGGAGATAGCGACCTAAAAAATGGCCCTTCAACTGGGCCTCTTCAGTTTTCAGTGTCCCGCTACGTCGGATCGCGAGCCCCTATCCTCGGGCCAGTTTGCCGTCACCTCACTCAGGCGTGGAGTTCATCATGTCTGATTCCTTGTCTGCACTGAATCGCCAAGATCCCTTGCCGTCACTTGCCGAGTTCCAGATGAAGACAGGCGTCGTGGAACGCGTCAAGGAACTCAACAAATTTTCTTTTCTGGTGGAATATCAGAAAAACTCGGCCATAAGCGACGCAAGGGACATCCTTGCAAGACAAGGATATGCGGTATTGAATGACCTCCTCGAATCATCCGGCATTCATTACCTGCACGAACTTGAAGTGCAATTGCCGGATTCAACGAACGGCAAAGACGGAATCCTTCTCGGTTTCCGATTTTCCCACGACAGGCATCACTGCAAGTTTCAGATTAGAGACAATAGATTTGAAATACTTCGATCATCGTGCTCATTTTCTGACTTCTATAGCTGGTACGCCGTCGTAATGCCGGAGGCGTTGCGCATTGAGATGACTCTACGCCAGATAGTCCAAACAGCCACCAAAAGCATACTCACGCCGGTACGCTCTCAGTACGAATTCGTCTTCAACTTCAGTAACTTCCGCCGGCGAATAGAAGACCCAAGCGAGACGCGCCCACCTCGCAACATGGATGTGCTTAAATCCTTTATACCACACATTCCCGTAGGTAGGACCATAACGGACCTAGCCGAGCAGGATTTGTATCGCCTTGATCTTACAATATCCAGGCGTGAAACCTTTGGTGACAAGGCCCGAAATACATGGGTAGTTGTCGAGGCACCTTTTAATGAGAATGGCCGGTTCATAGTGCTCACTGCCCAGCTCAGGAATATCGCAGCTGAAGTACTGGAAGAAGGCAGTGTAGCTCACACGACAGGGTTTGACGCCGATTACGGTTCTGACTATCGCATTGCATTGCTTGATTTTTTGAGAGATCGCGTACTTGAGGGTTTCGCTTGGCGACTATTCAACGCTTGGGACTTTGATACCGAGCGGCAACTGTGAAACAAAAGGCTAGAAATGACTGACATACCTGTTCCACATGGCCCACGATGGGCACAGATCGCAGGTACCACTGATTTTCCTGAGCGAGAAATTCTCAGGATTAAAACCTTCCTCAATGGCGTCAACTCTGACGACCTGGTCTACGTCGAATGGTATAGCACCATAGCGGGAGGCTTCGATGAAGGCGAAGTGATCGACCGACTGGTTCTCGTGGGGGAGGACGGAGCTGGCCGTGCCCTTCGACGACGCGATTTCAGTGTCAATTCAAAACAATTGCTAGACGATACTCCTGCTGTTTACTTGTGCGCCGTTGAGGATGTCGAAGAGCGGAAGGAACTCCGTTACGTATTCATAGATTGCAAGAAGGACAACGACAAACCGACCCTTGTCTGCCGAAGAAACGAGTTTCCAGCAGTATTCTCAGCCCTGAAGATGGCAGGGCAGGGAACCGGGAACGTATGGACAGGTACTCGCCTCGAAGACCCAGATCAGTGGCTTGAGCTTAATGAAAGTGACTATCTATTTGTCGATGGGCTGATTTCTGATGTCATCGATAACACCGCTCACTTCTTGAAAGGAGACCTTGCCTCACTTTTCGTAGACTGGGGCATTCCGCCAAAGCGAGGTGTTTTGCTGCATGGCGATCCGGGTAATGGAAAGACTATTCTGACCCGTTTGGCCGCAAAGCGTGCAATACAAGCTGGAACTAACGTGGTATTTCTGAACGTAGGCACATTGTGGGAAGAGGCGGTAGGGGAACAGTTGCGGCTCGCAGCTACAAGATCTCCGGTTCTCATAATCCTAGACGATTTGGATGTGCATTGCGGCCATAGAGTCGGCACCTCTGAAGTTCACGACACTACCGCCCAGCGCCAACGCTTTCTGGCTGACCTTCTCGAATTCCTGGACGGTGTCGAACCAACAGAAGGGTACGTCCTACTTGCCTCCGCAAACCGAATTCATGAATTGGATCCCGCGTTGCTAAGACCAGGTAGGTTGGGTGTGCATATCAAAGTGACGGGTCCTCCAAAAGAACATCGGAGAGCCCTACTGCAGCAAACAATCGCAGGTCTGGTAAAAGCTCAGGTTCCTGAACTATCAAAAGCGGTAGAGAGCCTGCAAGGACATTCTTACGCCGAGGTAGCAGAGCTAGCGAGGAGATACAAGATTGCTCTCATCGCCAAGCATCACGCAATTACAGCGGATCAAGGACTGTTTGATGACGTAGTAGAGCATTTTGCCAAAGAATTGGAAGATTACGGTGGCCATGTTGCACATCCTTAACCGAAATTGATATGTGCGGCTGACCGGCCCCCGACCGCACGTGCTCGGAGGTAATGATGCTAATTAAAATGCAGAAAGAGGATTGGCTTATCGGTCCGAGGATCGGCGATAAGAGTGGCTTCGGTACCGTATTCCGAGGGCAGTCACCCACTCGCATCGGCGCAGTGAAGCTTGTACCCAAGGAAAAGGGTGCCGAGCGCGAGTTGCTGTTCGTGGACCTAGCGGGAAAGCCGAATGTAATCCCAGTCATAGATTGGGGGGAAACGGAACAAGCATGGGCGCTTGCTATGCCACTGGCAGAAAAATCACTTCGTGCGCGGCTAATAGAATCGGCCGGCCCCCTGGGTCTTCCTGAGACGATCAACATTCTCCGCGACATCGTGACGGCGATCGCAGGGCTAAATGGTAAGGTCGTCCATCGGGACATCAAGCCCGAGAATGTCCTCCTTTGGGAGGAGAAATGGTGCCTTGTCGATTTTGGAATTTCCCGCTATGCCGAGGCGACAACTGCACCAGATACGCGAAAATATTTCTGGACACAAGCTTACGCTGCTCCGGAGCAATGGCGGTGGGAACGAGCGACGGCAGCCACAGACATCTACTCCACTGGAATTATTGGCTTCGAAATGTTGACTGGCAGAAGGCCATTCATGGGGCCAGACTTTCGAGAGCAGCATCTGCATGGGCCGTTCCCGAGAGATGTTGTGGCTCCCCGACAGATCATGGCACTTGTCGAAGAATGCATGTACAAGGCGGCACCTGCGCGTCCGACCGCCGCCAATCTCTTGAGCCGACTGGAGCGAGTGGCATCGTCTGCCCGATCGGCCGGTCTTGAGGAATTAGAGAAGGCCCACGCTGAAATAGTAGCCGAAAGATGGGAGAGGGAACGAAAGTGGTCGGAAGGATTGTCGGAGTCTGAGAATCGAGCAACGTTATTGCAAGTAGCTGTCCATGGCCTCACTAGCATGGGTGAGACATTGAGAGAGCAGATAATTGGTGCTGCGCCGTCTGCTGTAGAAACGTCCCGGCGAAATGAAGCTTGGGAGATCCAGCTCGGTCCTAGTGCGTTGAAATTTCAATGCGCCGTCGCAACTGTCGACAGCGACCCTTGGGGTACGCCCGTTTCTCCGCAAATTGATGTAATCGCATGCGTAGAAATTCATGTAGAGTGCCCACCCGATGGCTCCAACTATACGGGGCGAGGCCATTCACTCTGGTTCTGTGATGTGCGGGAGGCTGGCAACTACAGATGGTTCGAGACGGCTTTCATGAGTAGCCCGACTACCTCGGTATTTGATGCTGAAGTCCCGTTTCCGCTTCCACCGGGTGCAGACTCCGCAGGTCCACTTACGGGGGACACTCAACGCTATGAGGTAGCCTGGCCCTTTACTCCCATAGATTTTGAAAAGATTACCGAATTCGTAGACCGCTGGGCTCTCTGGCTTGGTAGCGCCGCTCGCGGAAGTCTTTCGCGGCCTGATCCACTTCCAGAGATCAACCCGTCCGGAAGCTGGCGAGTTTGAGCCGTGTCACAGAAGCTTCAAGACGAAGAGGTGGCCGCGTGCCATGGCCGTGCCAGATGCAGGGGTTAGTAGCGGACAACGAGGGTGACTTCCGGCGTATCCGTGCCCGCTAGCGCGGCCAGCGAAGCGGCAGGGCACTGGCCCGATGCCCCAGCCTCTCTCCTAAAGTGGTTGTCCACCCCTGTCACTGAGTCCATACCCGCTGGAACTCTTCGGCCGGGATGGCTTCCAGCGGGTCCTCTTCAGGGTCGAGCGCCTGGTCTGTCAGGAAGCCGTGCTCGTCCTCCAGGTGCTCCCAGCTGTACCGGTGGAGTCGGCCGGCCGGAGTCAGCTCGGCCTGCTTGATGGCGATCAACTCACCGCGGTCGGGTACGGCCTCGAAGTACCACAAGCCGCCGTCCTCGTCGGCGTGGCGGAAGTGGTGCCGCAGGGTGGCCCCCTCATCAAGGGATCGGAAGTACGCCACGCTCTCCGCTTTGATGCGCTCCAGGTCAACCACAGGAGCATCGTGCCAGCGAGCGCGTGTGGTTGCACCGTTCTGACATCCAGAGGTGACATCAACGACCCCGGACGCCAGCACTCCTGGGTGGTCCTGCACAGCCAGCGGGGTCAGGCAGCTCCCCGGCAGTGCCGAGGAGCGATCGAACTCCTAATGCGGTGGCCAGCGCGCCGTGGACTATGCATGGAAGCGCCTCGCCGTGCCCAGCACCCATGAGCCCTGACCAGTTGCTTCCTCTAGACCGAGAGGTCTTCTGGACGCATGCACTGCCGTTCAGATGAGGTACTGAGTGAGCACGCTGGCGACGGCAGTGGCGAGGGTGATCACAGCGGCGAAGGTAGCAGCAGCACGCATCAGAGCGGCTGGATAGGTGGCGCCGTCAAGGCGGGCCAGTGTGCCTGCGGCAGCGGCAGCCAGAAGCGCGAACACGACGACCACGGCAGCGGTCAGAAGGACGGCGACGACACGAGCCACGGTGATCTCCTGCATACGGTGGGATGCTGACGTGACCCAAGTTCGCCGAGGTGATGTTCGCTGTGGTTCGGCCGGACGATGATGAACGTCGGCGAACACATTCGAGTGGGGGCCTGATGCCGGGCAAGGAACCCGATAGGCAAGAGAAGCCGCTGGCCAAGCTGCGTGACAAGCTCAGCGATGGGCTGGCTCGCAAACGGCTGACCAAGACCCAGCTCGCTACCAGGTCCGGGCTGGGCCGTACGACCGTCCAGGAAGCGTTCCGGGCGGACGGGACCGTCCCGTCAGCTGAAACCGTCGCGGCGCTGGCCCGAGCACTCGGCCTACCAGAAGGGGAGCTACTAGATCTTCAGCGCCGGGCTGCCGCCCACCGGAACGGTCTAGTGCCCGGAGGCGGCGAAGGTACCGGCCGGTCGATCGGACAGTGGGATCCGCACGACTTGGAGATCCATCCGTCAGGAGCCGCCGCATCCGCCGGCTCAGTGCGGGCATTGTCCGGCTACGTCCGCCGTGCCCACGACCAGGTGTTAGCTGATGCGGTAGGCGAAGCCATGGGTGGTCGCAGCCGGATGTTGGTCCTGGTCGGTTCGTCGTCCACAGGCAAGACACGGGCGTGCTGGGAGGCCGTCCAACCGCTCGCCGCAGAGGGGTGGCTTCTGTGGCATCCCTACGACCCGACACGGGCCGAAGCCGCGCTCGCCGACCTCGAACGCGTCGCGCCCCACACGGTGGTGTGGTTCAACGAAGCGCAGCACTACCTTGGCGACCCCCAATCAGGTGAGCGCATCGCCGCCGCCCTGCATACCCTCCTCACCGATCCCAGCCGCGGACCGGTCCTCATCCTAGGAACCCTTTGGTCCGAGTACGAGGATCAATACACCGCCATCCCCAGACCCGGCAGTCCCGACCCGCACAGCCGCGCCCGGGAGTTGCTCGCCGGCCGCACAGTGACTGTCCCCGACACCTTCGACCAGGACGCACTCGGAGCTGCCGCAAGGCTTGCCCAGGGCGGTGACCGCCTGCTGGCGGATGCCCTTGCTCGCGCTGGCACCCACGGGCGCGTCGCCCAAGACCTCGCTGGCGCCCCCGAACTGCTGCGCCGCTACAAACACGGCGCCCCGGCCGTCCGGGCTCTGCTGGAAGCCGCGATGGACGCCCGCCGTCTCGGGATGGGCCTCCACCTCCCCCAAGCGTTTCTCACCGACGCCGCCGCCGACTATCTCACCGACGACGACTGGGACCGACTCACCAACGACTGGGCAGAAGCCGCTTACGCGGACCTCGCCCGCCCCGTCCACGGCAAGCAGGTCCCGCTGGGCCGTACAAACCCCAGACCCGCGCGCCGTCCCCCGATCGGTCCGACGCTGGCCAGTGTTACGGCCCCGCCAACGGGTCCTATGCTCCGCCTCGCCGACTATCTCGAACAGCACGGGAGAACCGCCCGCCGCCTACTCTGCCCACCAGCGTCCTTCTGGCACGCTGCCTACACACATCTCGCTCACCCCGGCGACCTCAACAGCCTCGCTGAAGCCGCCGAGGACATGGGCCGTGCGCAATGGGCCCACCACCTTCGTCTCCGAGCTGCCAGGGCCGGCCACTCGGGCGCCATGATCAAAGTAGCCTGGGCGCGGGAAGGGACCGGGGACCGGGAAGGTGCCGATTCCCTGTTCTGGCAGGCCGCGGGCGCTGGGGACCCCAGAGGCCTGAAATTCTTGGGTCAGAAGCTGGAGATGGCTGGGGACCGGGAGAGTGCCGAGCCTCTTTACCGGCAGGCCGCCGACGCCGGTGATCCAGATGCGATACGCGGTCTGGCGCGGCTGCGGGAACAAGTCGGAGATCTGGAGGGTGCCGAGGCCCTTTACCGGCGAGCCGCCGACGCTGGGGACCCCAATTCCCTGGCCGATCTGATGTTGATGCGTGAGGGCGCCGGGGACCGGGAAGGTGCCGAAGCCATCGCCCGGGAAGCCACCGCTGCTGGCGATACCTTGTGTTTCACCGTTCTGACAGAGATGCGTGAGGGCGCCGGGGACCGGGAAGGTGCCGAAGCCATCGCCCGGGAAGCAGCCGATGCTGGTGACATCTCCCCTCTGTTGCATCTGTGGCGAGCGTGGCTCGACAGTTACCCGGAGCGCGCCGAAGCTGCGTTCCGGCAGGCTGCGGAAACCAACGGCAGTCCCACCCCGGCCCACTTGGCAAGGACTCGCGAGGAAGCCGGGGACCGAGAGGGCGCCGAAGCCATAGCTCTGAAGGTCGCCGACGCTGGTGACTTCTACGTCCTGTCGGCGACGGGTGAATCGTGACCCTCTGACGGCGGATCAAAACTGACCCACTTCGTGGTCTTCTGACCAACCTGATCTTGATCGAAGGTCAGGAGAAGAGGGTGATTTCCGTGGAGGACTGGGCAGAGATCCGCAGGCTGCACCGGGCCGAGCAGATGCCGATCCGGGCGATCGCCCGGCAGCTGGGCATCTCGAAGAACACCGTGAAGCGGGCCCTGGCCACGGACCGGCCGCCGGTCTACTCGCGGCCGCCGAAGGGCTCGGCGGTCGACGCGGTCGAGCCGCAGATCCGGGAACTGCTGAAGCAGACCCCGACGATGCCGGCGACCGTGATCGCCGAGCGGATCGGCTGGGAGCGCGGGATGACCGTCCTCAAAGAACGCGTACGCGAGCTGCGGCCGGCCTATCTGCCCGTCGATCCGGTCTCGCGCACGACGTATCAGCCCGGCGAGCTGGCTCAGTGCGACCTGTGGTTCCCGCCCGTCGACATCCCGCTCGGATACGGGCAGAGCGGCCGGCCTCCGGTGCTCGTGATGGTGTCCGGCTACTCGCGGATCATCGCCGCGCGGATGCTGCCCACCCGCACCACCGGCGACCTGATCGACGGGCACTGGAAGCTTCTGACCGGCTGGGATGCAGTGCCGCGGATGCTGGTCTGGGACAACGAGGCCGGGATCGGCCGGGGCAAGGTGACCGGGGACTTCGCTGCGTTCGCGGGCCTGCTCGCCACCCGGATCTATCTCTGCCGGCCTCGCGATCCCGAAGCGAAAGGGCTGGTGGAGAGGGCGAATGGCTATCTGGAGACCAGCTTCCTTCCCGGCCGCACCTTCACCGGGGCCGATGACTTCAACACCCAGCTGACTGCCTGGCTGGCCGTCGCCAACCGGCGCCAGCACCGCACCCTGGGCGCCCGTCCGGTTGACCGGTGGGAGGCCGACCGGGCCCAGATGCTCGCCCTGCCGCCGGTCGACCCGCCACGCTGGTGGCGTTTCGCGACCCGCATCGGCCGCGACCACTACATCCGCGTCGACACCTGCGACTATTCCGTGCACCCCTTGGCCATCGGCAAGAAAGTCCAGGTCCGCACCGACACCGACGAAGTCATCGTCACTCTCACCCCCGGCGGGGCGGAAGTCGCGCGCCATCCGCGGTGCTGGGCCAAGCAGCAGACCATCACCGACCCGGACCATGCCCGCGCCGCCGCCCTCCTGCGCGGCGACTATCGCCACCACCAAGCCTCCCAGGCCCTCGCCGCCCGTGGGCAAAACGCTGCGACAGCCAGTGATCTCGTCGAGGTCGAGCAGCGCCAACTCGACTCCTATGACCGCATGTTCACCCTCATCGAGGGTGGCGGCGGACACGACGAGCCGGAGGTCTCCTGATGCCCGCCACCACCAAGACCGCCGCCGCGGACAAGCCCAGGACGGGCCGTCAGACCGCCGCCGACCTGTCCTTCCTCGCCCGGGCGATGAAGGCCCCGGCCCTGCTGGACGCTGCCGAGCGGCTGGCCGAACGCGCTTTGAAGGAGACCTGGACGCACACCGAGTTCCTCGTCGCCTGTCTCCAGCGGGAGGTCTCCGCCCGTGAGTCCCACGGCGGCGAGGCCCGCATCCGCACCGCCCGCTTCCCCGCGATCAAGACGATCGAGGAACTCGACGTCACCCATCTGCGCGGCATCACTCGCCAACAGCTCGCGCATCTGGGCACGTTGGACTTCATCGCCGCGAAGGAGAACACCGTCTTTCTGGGACCGCCGGGCACCGGGAAGACGCACCTGGCGATCGGGCTCGCGGTCCGCGCCTGCCAGGCCGGTCACCGGGTCGCGTTCGCCACTGCCGCCGAGTGGGTCGACCGCCTGGCCGCAGCCCACCACGCCGGACACCTCCAGACCGAGCTCACCAAACTGTCCCGCTATCCGCTGATCGTGGTCGACGAGGTCGGCTACATCCCCTTCGAAGCCGAGGCCGCGAACCTGTTCTTCCAGCTGGTCTCGAACCGCTATGAGAGAGCGAGCGTGATCGTCACGAGCAACAAGCCCTTCGGACGCTGGGGCGAGGTCTTCGGCGACGAGACCGTGGCCGCCGCCATGATCGACCGCCTCGTCCACCACGCCGAGGTCCACTCTCTCAAAGGCGACTCCTACCGCATGCGCGGACGCCAACTGGGACGCGTCCCCACCGCGACACACGACACCGACTGAACACCGGCAACCAGACCCGGTGGGTCAGAACTCGACCGTCCAAACTGGGTCAGGATTCAGCCGCCGCCGACACGTCCTGCGCGACCTGGAGCGAATGCGGGGAAAAGCCGGTGACCAGGAGGGCCTCGACGCCCTCTACCGGCACGCCGCCAACGCTGGCCATCTCCGCTCCCTGCTGGGCCATGGGAGATGGCAGTACGGGCTGGACCCGGACGGCTCACCCTCATCTCCGTGGAACACGGAAGACGAGCAGTGAGAGCAAATGCGGGGCCGGTCGAAGGTCGCAGCAGTACAGCAACCACCGGGCCCTCAGGCGACTGCCAACAGCCATTAAGGGCCGACGGCCAGTCCGCCAGACCCCGACGAGCTCTCAGCCGAGAGGTCGGGACGAAGGGGTCCGTGCCAGACCCGTGCCAGATCCTGCGGGGAACCATGGGGAATACCGGGGAACCAGCCGACCGCCCACCAGGCGCCGCCACCGCTCCGCCGCAGGTCAGCCGTGGCGCGAGCCCTCGATACCCTCAGCTTCCCAAGCTGAGAGCTCTCGTGTCCCCCTTTTGTCGGTGCCTGCGGAAGTTCGCTCCCTGAGGCTGTCCTCGCTCCGACCGTCTGCGGATGGGTACGGTCGTGGTCGTGTCTGGCGTGCGTCGGGTTGGTCACCCGTTGGCGTGCGCCGGTTGATCGCGCGCGACTAGGGGAGTTGGTACGGGCATGGCGGTTGACGCTGCTCGATCGGAAGAGGGGTTCACGTCGGCGGGGGCGACGCGGGTGATGGTTGCCGCCTGCCGGGCTGCGGGGCTCGATGACAGAGGCGCGGAGTTGATCCGCCTCGGGGAGAACGCACTCTTCCGGCTCGGGTCGGTGCCGGTGATCGTGCGTATCGCGCGGTCGGTTGAGTACCTGTCGGCAGCTCGCAAAGAGGTGGCCGTGTCTCGGTGGCTGGCCGGCGAGGGGTTTCCGGCGGCTCGTATCGTTGGGGATCTCGAACAGCCGCTGGTGGTCGACGGACATCCGGTGACCTTCTGGCATCTGATCGTCGACGCGGGCAGGGCGGCCACGTATGGAGAGTTGGGCGCGGTCCTGCGTGATCTGCACGCGCTGACATTGCCTGACGGTCTGGAGCTGCCGCGGTACAGCGCCTTTGGGCTCTCAGACCTGCGGCTTGAGCGGGCCGCGGGGATATCGGATGACGACCTTCAGTTTCTGCGCAAGCGGGGGCAGGAACTGAAGGGTCGTTTGGCGGAGTTGCGGTTTGGATCGCCGCTGGGGCCTGTGCACGGCGACGCGCACACCGACAACCTGATGGTCGACAAGAGCGGGGTTGTCCACCTGATCGACCTGGAGAACTTCTGCGTTGATCATCCCGAGTGGGATCTTGAGGTGGCCGCGCACGAATACCACCGTCTTGGGTGGGTGTCAGAGCAGCAGTACGCCGACTTCGTTCGTTCCTACGGCCGTGACCTGACCGAGTGGCCCGGCTTCGCGACGCTGTGCGCGATCCAGGAGTTCAAGATGACCACGTGGCTCATGCAGAACGTGTCCGAGGGGGAGGACGTGGCTCAAGAGGTGGGCCGGCGGATTGCGTCGCTGCGTGATGATGCTGCTCCACGCAACTGGCTCCCGTACTGAGAGGCGGGTTACTCACTCATCCAAGCTGGCCAGCGCCTCGGCAACCTGCTCGTTGAAGCGGGTCACGACGGGCACTCCTGCGTGGGTGCTGATCTCCCCTTGGAAGTCGGTCACGTAGCGCAGGAACCGGGCCGACTGGAGTGATTCGCCTTCCTCGACTGCCTGACTGGCAGTTCCCATGGCGCTCTCCAGGTCGCCGTTCAGCAGGTGGCTCTGTGCGAGCACAATGCGGCAGAACCCCAGTGTTCGGGCGTACTGCGGGTCAGTTTTGGCGACGGCTTGCTTGGCGAATCGGAGGGACTCGACAGGGCGTTTGAGGTCGCGGAAGCAGTGTGAGAACTCCCCGATCAGTTCTGCTTCGTTGAAGTAGGCGAGCCATTCGGGGTCTTCGACTACATCGGCTTTCTCAAAGTGGCGTTCTGCCTCGTTCATGGCGCGGGATGCCCCCGTGAGGTCGTGGGCGTTGGACAGTGCGCGGGCCTCGTGAGCGGCGTACATGGCTTTGGCCCGCGGCGTGGCGCTGCTGCCCTTGGCTCCCTCGACGGCGGATCGGGCCAGTTGCACGGCGCGGGAGGTGTGCCCAAGGTAGTTCGCCTGGTGGCTGAGGTTGGCGAGAATGGATGCTCCGAACATTCGATCGCCGGTGACCTGTGTGAGTCGTAGGGCGGAAAGTAGGTAGCGGTTTGCCAACGCATGATTTCCGATGTCGTAGGCCATCCAGCCGATTACTTCGGCAGTCTCCGCAGCCACGGTGAAGAGGGCATGGCCTACTCGTTCCGTGTAGCTGGCATTGAGTAGAGGTAGCACATCGTCGCGGAAGTAGTGTCGTAAGGCTTTGTGGCCGTGGCCGCCGCCGTACAGGAAATCCAGGCGCATGAACATTTCGGTGGCGGTGCGGATCGCGTGTACGTCGCGCATGGTGGCGCGCTGCGGGGTGGGCCTGTCGGCCTGTACGTCGTCGGGGCGGGCGATCATCCATGACAGGACAGCGGCGCTGAGCTCCGTGTCCGGGACCGCCAGTTCGCTGCTCGATGCGCCCTGGGGCTGTTCTCCAGTGAGACCGTCCAGCACGGACAACGCCTCGGATAAGGCGGCGGGATAAGCGACCGGCTGCGGTGTGCTTGCTTCAGTCTGGCCGAACAGCCCGAGATCACCGGCCGCAATCCGCCTCCCGAGCTTCGCGCTGAAGACATCGGCCATAACCCCGGCAGCCTGCGACCGGATTCCTGCCCCGTCCCGCCAACGCTGGACGGCGACGTGCGTGGTGCCCAGGTCAATGCCGCGTTGTTGCGCGAGATCGCGCATCCGCTTGGCGAGCCCCTTGTTCGAGACTTCAGCCTCGGCCATGAGGGAGATCAACTGCGCGTTTGGTTCTCGGTTCATGCTCCCCTGCCAACCCGAGAATGGCGACGAGCGTCCATCGTGTCACAGCTCGTGAACCCAGGGGGGTTCACTTACGAACCCCCTTTGTCTTTGCCGGTGTTCATGTGAACCCCCTAGTGAACACTCCCGGTGGCGCGGCTCGCGCCGTTCACTGTTCGGCACGGAGCGACGGGCTACAGGGTCCGTCGAATGTCGGCAGGGGACGCAATGGATGCTCGGCAGAGCACACGCAGAGCGGACACCCCTCGGGCGGTCTCGCAGCGTGAAGCGGCGCAAGATCCCTCGTCGGGTCACTTCCGGGCGATGACGCTCTTCGACGAGTCCTCAAGCACCGTGTACGCCGCGCGCAACATGGTCGGGGGCTGCCTCCAGGACTGGGAACTTGGCCACATGGTCGAGGATGCTCGGCTCGTCGTCTCAGAGCTGGTCGGCAACGTCGTCCACCACGCGGTACCGGATGACTGCCTGTCGCGGCCTGGTGCCGCGCGGCGGATCGATGTGCTGGTGAAGGCGTGGCCCGGATGGCTGTTCATCGGTGTCGCCGATGAGGACTCGACTCCGCCTGACCTGCCGGTGGGTGAGTTCGTTTCGCCGGAACTGGCGGTCGACTTCGCCGAGGCGCTGTTGCCGGACCGAGGGCGCGGGCTGCTGATCGTTCAGCGGCTGGCGGACGCGGTGTGGTGGTCGCCGAAGGGACCGGGCGGCAAGACCGTGTGGTGCCGCTTCGACCTCGACGGCACGACGTAGAGATCTCCGGGCCGTCTCCCCCGTGCACTCCCACGCGATCGGGAGTGGAAGGCGGCCCGGACCCTGGCCGGAGTCTGACCACTCCGGCTACAAGGGGCGCGGCTCCTCGGACCATCCCGGGGGCTCCCCTCCCGAGCGGGGGGCCGCGCTGCACAACCTCATACCGAGACCGGACCACCCCCGCGCCTGGCAGCAACTGGGGTGGTCCGGGAGGGGACAGCGGTCCCCGGTGCCTGATGGTACCGGGGCCGCTGCGCTGCGCATCTGCCCTTGGCCAAAGAGAGTTGACGATCCATTACAAGATCAGGGCAGAGGTGGGCAGGATGGCTGGCGCGAGTGAGGACTCGGTGGGCGACGGTCTCGATGTCGGGGGCGCGGACTGTGGTCTGTGGGTGGCTGGTGTCGACTACATGGCGGGCTGGCGCGGTGCGCGGGAGGCGGCGGACCGGCTGAACCGGGCGTTCCTCGGTGCTGGGTTCGAGCTGTCGCAGGTGCGGGCGGTCGCGTCGACGGACGAGCGTGGGCACGGGGTTGTGCGGGTGGCGGGCTGGCCGGATGCGGTGGAGCGGCTCGCCGGGCTCCTGGAGGCGGTCGCGGGCAGCGACGGCGGCGCGGCATGAGGCGCCTGTTCGCTGGTGAATGGCGCGCGTGGGCACGTCGCCGGCCGCAGAGACTTTGGGCGGTAGCTGCCATGGGGCGAGTGAACAGGGGGCCCTACGCTGGCCCGGCGAATCGGGCAGGTACTGGACCTGCCCGCTGGTGTGCCCGATGGGCCCCCTGTTCTTCGAGGCTCGCCCCATGGGAGCTGCCTAAAGTCTCGGAGGCCGTCGACCCCCAGCCCCGCGGGCCCCGGCCCACATCGTTCCGTCGACGCCGTCAGTCCTCCGGCATGCTGCGGCGTGGGCAGTGGGCCGACCGGACGGGACCGGCGGTCACGCCGCACGCCCGGCCGGGGCGGCCGGGCTGCCCGGCGCGCCGCAGGCGCGCCCTTGAGGAAGTGAAGGCTGTTTCGACCGATGTCGGTTGCGGGTCAGCCGCGGGAGCGCGGCCCGGGCTGCTTGTCGGCGGTGATCCGGTAAGCCAGTTCGGCACGGTCCGCACCGACACGCAGCTCTTCAAGAATCAGCGGATGGTCGTCGGTGCCGTGGGTGACGCGGGCCAGGTGCAGGATCGGGGTCGCGTCCGGGAGCTGGAGAGCGCTGCGCTCGTCCGGGAGTGGCATGCGGGCGCGGACCGTCTCCGACCACCACAGCTTGTGTCCGGCGCGCGTCAGGAACTCGTACGCTGCTGCCGGGCGGGTGTCTGGAGCCTCGACCAACGGCGTTCCCTCGGCCACCTCGAACGGAATCAGCGTCCGGTGCATCGCCCGGGTGCCGCTGGCGGGGTCGATGAGCAGCCGGTCGCAGCCGAAGAGGGCTTCCTCCTTGCCGAGTTCGAGGAGCTGGCCGGTGGCCGTGGTGGTGTGCGAGCGGTAGGGGGTGGGCTCTTCGGCCTCGTCCCAGACGGCGCCGTTGGGCATCACGAAACGCCCCTCCGACGTGCGGATCACGCGGCGGTCGAGGGTGACGGAGGGCTGTCCGTCGGAGCGTACGAAGCTGCCCTTGCCGTGCCGCACCTCGATCAGGCCCTCCGCGCGCAGGGCTGCGACGGCGTTGCGGACGGTGGGGCGGGAGACCTTGTAGCGCTCGATGAGCTGGGCCTCCGAGGGCAGCGGTGCGCCAGGCGTGAACTCGCCCTTCAGGATCGCTTCCCGGATCGCGGCGGCAACCTGCTGATACAGCGCTCCGGGGCGTTGGATCTCCGTCATCTCGGCACCTTCGGGTTGAAGTCGTAGGCACGTCGCACGCGCGACATCACTCGTCAGCATAAGTAGTTGACCCCTCGCCGTACAGAGCCGCATAGTCATCACTCGTAAGGACAAGTGACGTCTGAATATGTCAGGCGTCCCGACTGGCCAAGGAGGCCACGCAATGCGGTCCATTCCCGTGGACACAGCACGACTGGGCGTACTGCGGTGCGCCATCACACCCGAAGCCAAGATCAGCAACTTCGAGACACAGGAGGTGAAGAAGGACCGGGACGGCAACACGGTCTACTCCGTGGCCGTCACGGTGCGGCAGGACGGACGGCGTATCTCCGTCATCGAGATCGCCGTTGCCGGTGAGCCGAAGGGCATCGAGGAAGGACAGATCCTCAAGGTCACCGGACTGACCGCGTTCGCTTGGGCCATGGGCGACCGGCACGGAATCAGCTTCCGCGCCGACGCCATCACCCCCGTCCACGCCGCTCCCGCGCCGAACAAGACCGGGGGTGCGTGATGGGACCGATCGCACTCGCCTTCGGGCTCGCCGCGCTCGCGTGGGCGCTCGTCATCGGTGACCTGCTGCGCCGGCACCGTCCGGCCTGGCACTGGTACCTCGCCGGATACCCGCTGACGGCCTGCCGGGTGGTGTTCACCTGGCGCAAGGTCGCGATGCTCAACGACCTCTCTGTCTCTCAGCGTCCGCCCCGCGGGCTCCTCGGGGACCTGGTCGTCAAGGGCGATCCGCTGCGGCCGGTTGTTCCCCGGCTGTCGTTCCCGCGGGTTACCCGCATGGGACTGACGGCGACCGTGCGCCTGCACGCGGGCCAGACCCCCGCGACCTACATGAAGGCAGCAGATGCGCTCGTGCACGCGTGGAAGGTCCACGCCGTACGAGTCACCTCGCCGGAACGCGGCCTCGTACTGCTGACCGCAACCGCCAGTGATCCGCTGGCCAGTCCCGGCTTAGCCTCCGCGCCCGCCGCACTGCTGTCCGCACTCATCGGCGTACTGGAGAACGGCGGCGCCTGGGTCATGGACCTGCGGCTCATGCCCCACTGGCTCATCGCCGGCGCCACCCGCTCGGGCAAGTCGACGCTGCTCGCCCGGCTGATCACCCAACTCGCCCCGCAACCCGTTGCCCTGGTCGGCATCGACTGCAAAGGCGGCATGGAACTCGGCCTCTTCGCCGACCGACTCAGCGCACTGACCACCTGCCGTCGTGAAGCGGTCGCAGTCCTCGCCGCGCTCGTCGACGACATGCAGCACCGCATGCGCGCCTGCCGCACGGCCGGAGTCCGCTCCATCTGGGAGCTCCCGGAGAAGCTGCGTCCCATACCGGTCGTCGTGATCGTCGACGAGATCGCCGAGCTGTACCTCTCCGACGGCAGACGCGAAAGCAAGGCAGAAGCCGAACAGTGCTCCACGCTCCTGCTCCGCCTGGCCCAGCTCGGTGCCGCGCTCGGCATGCATCTAGTCGTCGCCGGCCAACGCGTCGGCTCCGACCTCGGCCCCGGCGTCACCGCACTGCGGGCCCAGCTCGGCGGCCGGATCTGCCACCGGGTCAACGACCCCGGCACGGCAGAGATGACCCTCGGCGACCTCAACAAGGACGCCGTCGTCGTCGCCCAGTCGATCAACCCGGACGAGAAGGGCGTCGCCGTCTGCACCGGGCCCGAGGGCGGCTGGAGCCGCGCCCGCTCCCACCTCACCTCGACCGAAGAGGCCTCGGCAACGGCCCGTAAGTACGCGGCCCTCACCCCCGCACTGCCCGCCATAGACCGTGCCCTCGCAGCGCTCGAAGGAGACGACAAGTGATCAGCACAGGTACCGCCGTGTCCCTCGTGGTGGTCTTCGGGATCATCACCTTCCTCCTCATCCGCTCCCGTGACGTCCGCGCCTGGGAAGCGATCTGCATCGCCCTCTTCGGCATGTACCTCGGCCAGACCCCCGTCAGCCTCACCATCAACGGCCTTCTGACCTGGGTCCTGAGCGGCTTCTCCCACTTCTAGACCGGCAGGAAGGACCAACGCCATGCCCATGCCCCGCGTGAGGTGCCCCCACTGCAAAGGCGACGGAGCCCGCAAAACCTGGACCGGACGGCTTCACCGCTGCCGCGTCTGCAGAGGCACCGGAACCATCCGCTGACCTCGCAAGCACCCCCGACCACACAAGGGAGTGATCCCCATGGACGACTGCGCGCCACCCACCATCACCCGTGCCGCTACGGCGGCCCACCCCGGAAGGTCACCACCATCACACCCGGATTCACCCCGGCTGACAGGCGCGCCGCCCTCGACCGCGCGGCGCGCCTGCGTCAGCTCCCCGAAACAGACCGAGACGCAATCCGCATCGCCCAAGATCCCCAGTTCACACGCTGGCTGGAGCAGATCACCGCAATCGGCGGCTGTTCCCACCCCGTCCACCTCTCCGGCTCCACCACCACCCTGGACGGCACAACCGGCGAGATCATCCAGCACTACGACACCCGCACCGAACCCGGCGAACGCCTCCTCGTCCGCTGCCGCAACAGACGCGCAACCGTCTGCGCCCCCTGCTCCCGACTCCACGCCGGAGACACCTACCACCTCGTCCGCGCCGGACTCCTCGGCGGCAAGAACATCCCCGCCAACGTCCGCAACCGGCCCCGGCTCTTCGTCACCCTGACCGCCCCCTCCTTCGGGCCCGTGCACGGTGCCGGGGAGCGCTGCCACCCCCGCCGCGACCGAGCCGAGTGCGACCACGGGCGCCCTCTCGGCTGCGGGGCCGTCCACGACGCGACCGATCCCCTCGTCGGCCAACCCGTGTGCGCCGACTGCTACGACTACACGGGCCACGTGCTGTGGCACGCACACGCGTCCAAGCTCTGGGACCGATTCGTCATCGACGTCCGGCGGCGCCTGGCCACCTCGGTCGGCCTCGTACAGTCCCGATTCGCCCAGCACGCCCGGCTCTCCTTCGCCCGCGTCGCCGAATACCAGAAACGGGCAGCAGTCCACGTGCACGCCGTCGTCCGCCTCGACGGCCCGAACGGACCCGACGACGAACCCCCGTCCTGGGGCACCGCGGAACTGCTCATCGACGCCGTCCACGCCTCCGCCGGGCGCGTCCTGGTCCGCACGTCCTACAGCCCGACTATGGGTGAGCTGGCCCTGCGCTGGGGTGCCCAGATCGACACCCGGCCACTGCACACCAATGCCGACGGACCCGACGACGACGCGGTCGCCGCGTACGTGGCCAAGTACGTCACGAAGGGCGCGAGCGAGACAGGCGCCGGCACCGACCACCCGCTCACCAACCGGGGCGACGTCGAAACGGCACCCGTGAGCGAACACGTCAGCACCCTCATGCGCACCTGTTGGCGTCTCGGCGGCATCCCCGAGTACGAGCCCCTCCGCCTCCGGGCCTGGGCTCACACGCTCGGCTACCGCGGCCACATCCTCACCAAGTCCCGTGCCTACTCGACGACGTACGCAGCACTCCGCGCCGAACGGGCTCACCACATGGGCCATGCCGACATGCCCGACGCGATCACCGAACGGCACTGGCGCTACGCCGGTTCTGGCCACACCCCCGGGGCTGCCCTGCTGGCCGCTGGCGTCGCCGAAGACATCGCCACGAACCGCGAGATCGCCCGAGAAGAGATCTCCTCCGGCCCGGAGAAGGTGATCACCTGACGGTGCGGCGTGATCGTGAGGCGGATCGTGCTCGGCATCTGGAGCGAGTGTGCGCCAAGTTCCCAACCAAGATCAGCCCTGAGGGGGCGCGGCGGCTCGCCCGGCTTCTGCAACCCACGTCCGAAGTTCCAGGGAGCGGGACCTAGAGTCAGTGACCAGCCGAATTGCGGAGGGAGCCCTTGCGGGCCCCTCCGCTTCACTCGCTACAGTTCGTTCGGCTCGATGTCCACACGGCCAAAATCGAAGCTGCGGCCCCGTGTCGACGAGGCATCGATGATTACTGCGCCGAACAGGAAGCGGAGAACGGCGTTCATGCGCTCGTACTGCTTCCCCTCCTCCAGTTCCTCCCAGCTGCTCCGCGCGTTGGGGCCCACCAAACCCTCAAGCACCTCAACCGCCGGTCGGACCACCAGTTTGCGGTGGATCTGAGTGATCCGGTCCTCAACTGTCTTGCGCATGGCGCGATACTCGCGCGTCTTCAGTTCCCCGGCATCCCACATGTCTTTCAGCTCGGCAAGCTCCTCTTGGTCAGCCTTGATGGCTGCCTGATCGACTGCCGTCAGACTCGGCGGCTCGGTGCTGCCGGTCACGTCGAGCCGCTCCAACAGGTTGATGGCCGCGTCTGTCGCGAACGCCTCCAACGTCGGCGCGGAGACACTGCGCCCACAGAACTTGCTGTCCGTCCGCTGACTACGCCCGCACAGGTACTTGCCCAGGGACCCGGCCATGCGCACGCCGCACCGCTTGCACATCACGATGCCGCGCAGCAGGTAGAAACGGTTGTCCCCCTTCTGACTGCTCGGGACGGCCGGAGCCCGGTACGTCCGCCGGTCGCGTACCTCCTGCCAGAGACCTTCGTTGATGATCGCGGGCCACTGACCCCGGCCGACTTCTTCACCTCGGAAGACACGGATGCCTGCGACATGGTGACTGTCGAGAAGCGCTCGGACGCTATCGGCGTTCCACTCGCGTCCGAGGGCCGTTCGCTCGTTGCGTTCGTTGAGGTCGCGGGCCAGAGCGGTCGGGGTCTCGCCCTCAAGGTAGCGAGTGAAGACTTCTCGGACGATGGCCGCCTCCGCCGCGATGATCAACGTTCCCGATTTGTCGTAGCCGTAGCGACGCTTACCCCCGTGCGGCTGGCCATCCCGGGCTCGGTCAACCGTGGCGTCTCGCAACCGCCGTGATGTGTCGTCACTGGAGCGGCAAGCGTGCGCTACCTCGATGCGGAGAAAGAATCGGTCGTCAGGGTCGGCGAGATCACGGCGGTTGGCCTGGCCGTGCAACGTGATGTCGTGCTGGTCGGCAATGTGCAAGAGCTGTTCGAGGTCGTGAGGCTGCCGCATGAGCCGGTCCGGGTGGTAGGTAAGGATGTGCCGCACCTGGCCGTCGCTGACGGCTTCGAGCAGCGCGTCCCACCCCGGGCGCTTGCGGTTGCGCTTCCACGCGGACCGGTTGTTGTCCACGAACACCAGAGGGTTCGGCACAGTGAGGTTCAGGCGCTCGGCGGTGTCTCGGCAGATCCGTTCCTGACGGTCAACACCCGTTTGGTCGTCGTCATCCGCATGCGAGATGCGGCAGTAGATCGCGGCCTTCTCTCCGCTCCAGTCAGCAGTGCTGCGGCGGGCCTGTCGGGGGAGGGATAACCGGGAGATGCGGCGGTCCGCCAGTGCCTGACGGTCTGTCTGCTGCTCGTCTGCGTCCATGGAAAAAGCTTATGGGCAGGCAATCGCCTGGCCGATGCCCATCAGCCGGTCCCGGGTGAGCACGATGCCCGCGATGGTCATCGAGAGACAGGAGAAGAAGGCGGAGCCCAGGACGACGGCCACCGCCACGCCCAGCAGACGCAGCGGGTTCCAGGTCATCGCGACCCCGAGCAGCGCCGCGATGACGACGACCACCACCGCCTGGATCAGCGCCTTGACCCCGGCGGCGAAGGCCTTGCCGGTGACGAGCGCCGAGCGCGGGGTCGGGGTGACGAGCAGTTTGGTGAGGATCCCGGCGTCCCGCTCCCAGATGATCATGATGCCGTAGAAGATGGCGATGAACATCGCGGACTGGGCGATGATGCCGGGCGCAAGGTAGTCGAGATAGGGGATGCCGCCGGTGGGTATCGCCCTGATCCGGGTGAAGGTCTCGCCGAAGATCAGCAGCCAGAGCGCCGGCTGGACCGCCCTGGTGTACAGCTCGGTGCGGTCGTGGCGCAGTTTCTGCAGTTCGACCGCACACATCGCGCCGACCCGGGCGGGCAGCACCCGCCAGCCGGTACGGGCCCGTGGCGGGACGACGAGCAGGTCGAGGTCGCCCGGGTGGATGCGCTCAGCCGACACGGGACGCTGTACGACGGGTGCTTCGGACATCGCTGAAGTCTCCTGACTGTTCGTCGAGGCCGCTGCCGGCGATGTCGCGGAAGACGTCCTCCAGCGTGGGCAGTTCACCGTTCTTCCCGGCGCCGCGCCGCTCGCCGAGGCCCCTGCGCAGCTCGTCGGGGGTACCCAGGGCACGGACGCGGCCGCGATGCATCAGCGCGACCCGGTCGCAGTACTGGTCGGCCTCGTCCATGTAGTGGGTCGTCACGAGGACGGTCATTCCGGTGGCGGCGCGTACGGCGTTGATGTGTTCCCACACGCTCGTGCGGGCGATCGGGTCGAGACCGATGGTCGGTTCGTCGAGGATCAGCAGCCGGGGTGCGCTCACCAGTGCCTGGGCGAGTTCGAGGCGGCGGACCATGCCGCCGGAGTACGTCTTGGCGAGCCGGTCGGCCGCGTCGGTGAGGTCGACCGCCGCGAGCGCCTGCTCGACGCGCGCCGCGCGCTCCTTGCGGGCGACGTCGAAGACGCGGGCGAACAGGACCACGTTCTCCCGGCCGGTGAGCCCCGCGTCGGCGGACAACTGCTGCGGTACGTAGCCCAGCAGGCGGCGTACCGCCATGCGTTCGCGGGTGGCGTCGTGCCCGAAGACGCGGACCATGCCGGTGGGGACCGGCAGGAGTGTGGTGATGCAGCGGATCGCGGTGGTCTTGCCCGCGCCGTTGGGCCCGAGCAGTCCGAACACCTCTCCATCGTGGACGGAGAGGTCGAGGCCGTCGACCGCGGTGGTCTCACCGAAGGCGTAGACGAGCCCGGCGCAGCTGACGGCCTCCGTCCCGGCGTCCGCCACCGCCATCGCCACGGTCTCCGTATCCGTGTCCGTATCCGTCTCCTCGGTGGGGTCTCCCCCGCCCGTCGAGTTCCGCGTCATGTCTCCTCGGCCTCCTCGTGCAGGTTCACCGCCAGCTTGCGGAGGGCAGGAAGGGCCGCCTCCAGAGCCGCGCGTTCGGCCTCGTCGAGACGGGCCACCTGGCGGCGTACGAGAGCCGTGCGCCGCTCGCGCCAGTCGCGCAGTCGTGCGTCCGCCGCCGGTGTGGGCAGCAGGCGTGCCGCCCGCCGGTCGGCCGGGTCCGTCTCGCGGTTCAGATAGCCGTCCCGGGCCAGTTGGTTGACTAGCGTCGAGACCGAATTGCCCGCCAGGTAGAGCTCCTTGGCGGCCTCCGACACACCGATGCCGGGGCGGGCCACGACCAGCCGCAGCAGCTCGACCTCCGCGCCGCGCAGCCGCGGCGCGGTCGTGCCACTGCGCAGTCGCCGCCGGATCAGTCGCTGCACTCCGGCCAGGGCGTCTGCCAGTGCCTCGGGAAAGCTCTCGGACTCCACGTTCCGAGAATAGCTCTGTAGCAGAGGTAATGAGGAAAAGGGCGGGTCAAGAACCGCTCACCGGCAGGCCCGCCCGCCGGGCCGCGGCGCACCGCACCCCCTGGTGGAGAGCCCAGCCCGCGTGATGGAGTTTCCCCAGCCCACTCCGGGCGCCAGGAGAAGGAGACCTCCGTGACCGCGATCGAGACCGATGCCGCGCTGCCGTGGCCCCATCACCCGGTGAAGGTCGGGCTGGTCGGTGCCGGGCCCTGGGCGCGGGCCGTGCACGCGCGTGTGCTCGCCGCCGGGCCCGAGACACGGCTGACCGCGGTGTGGGCGCGGCGCGCCGAGGCGGCCCGGGAGACGGCCGAGCCCCACGGGGCCGCGGCCGTCACACGTTTCGAGGAGCTGCTCGACGGCTGCGAGGCGGTCGCGTTCGCCGTTCCGCCCGCGGTGCAGGCCGAACTCGCTCCGCTGGCCGCGAAGGCGGGCAAGGCACTGCTCCTGGAGAAGCCGCTCGGTGTGGATCTGGCGTCGGCGCGGCGCCTCGCCGACGCCGTCGACGAGGCCGGGGTCGTCTCCCAGCTCGTCCTGACCAACCGCTACCACCCGGCCACCCGGGAGTTCCTGAACAGAGCGCGGGAGCTGGAGATCACCGGGGCCCGTTCGTGTCTCCTGCACGGGGCGTTCCTGGGCGGCGAGTTCGCCACCACCTGGCGGCTCGAGCACGGCGCCCTGCTCGACCTGGGGCCGCATCTCCTGGATCTCCTGGACGCCGCCGTCGGACCGATCGTCCGGGTCCGCGGCACCGGTGACCCCCGCCGCTGGATCGAGCTGACCTGCGAGCACGCCAATGGTGTCGTCAGTCAGGCCTCACTGTCCGGATCGGTCCACGTCGAGCAGGGCAACACGCGTATCGAACTCTTTGGTCCGCAGGCCCCGCTGGTCTACGACGCCACCGAACTCGACCACGAGGAAACCTGGCCGGTGCTGCGCCGGGAGTTCGCCACGGCCGTACGCACCGGGGTGTCCGGTGAACTCGACGTCCACCGGGGACTTCACCTCCAGACCCTGATGGCGCAGGCCTCGGAGAGCTGACGCCCGGCACGGAAGGTCACGAGTACCGTCGCAGCGCCGGCGCCGCGACGGCCAGGATCGCCATGGCGACGACCACCAGCAGTCCGCCGCCCGCCACGGCGGCGCGGGCGCCCAGGACGGAACCGGCCGTTCCGTGCAGGACGTCGGCCAGCCGCGGGCCGCCCGCGACCACCACGGTGAACACGCCCTGCATCCGGCCGCGCATCTCGTCCGTGGCGGCCGACAGCAGGATCGCGCCGCGGAAGACCATGGAGACCATGTCGGCGACCCCGGCGGCGGCGAGGAACGCCACGGCCACCCAGAGGCTGGTGCTCAGGCCGAAGCCGGTGATCGCCGCTCCCCAGGCCATCACCGCGGCGATCACCATGAGTCCGTGCCGACGGGCTCGGGAGAACGTCCCCGACATCAGTCCGCCGATCACCGCGCCGATCGGGATCGCCGCGAACAGCAGGCCGAGCGCGAGGCCTTCCCCGTAGGGCGCGTAGGTTTCGGCGGCCAGCTGCGGGAACAGGGCCCGGGGCATGCCGAGGACCATGGCGATGATGTCGGCGAGGAAGGACAGCAGCAGCACCTTGTGCAGCGCGATGTAGCGGAAGCCTGCGGCGACCTCGCGCCAGCCCGCCCGTTTGGCCGCGGAGCCCGTCAGGGGCGGCAGTGCGGGCAGCCGCATCACGGCCCACACGGTGACGCACAGGGCCAGGGCGTCGATCAGATAGAGCTCGCCCAGGCCGATGACGGGGATCAGGGCACCCGCGAGCAGTGGTCCCGCCACCAGGCCCGTCTGCATGACGGTCGAACCGAGCGCGTTCGCCGCGGGCAGTTCGTCCTCGGGGACGAGCCGGGCGATGGAGGCGTTGCGGGCCGGGGAGTTCAGTCCGAAGAAGGCCTGCTGGAGAGCGAGCAGCACCATCAGGACGAGCACCGAGTCGAGTCCGACGAGGGCCTGTATCCAGAACAGCACCGAGGTGACGGCTATGCCGGTGTTGGTGATGAGGAGCAGCTTGCGCCGGTCCATGCTGTCGGCGACCGCGCCGCCCCACAGCGCGAAGACCACGAGCGGCACCAGTCCGGCCAGGCTCGCGTAGCCGACCCAGGCCGAGGAGCCGGTGATGTCGTAGATCTGCTTGGGCACGGCGACGGCGGTGAGCTGGCTGCCCACCGCCGTGACGATGGTGGAGGACCAGAGCCTGCGGTACGCGGGGCGGCGCAGCGGGCGAGTGTCCATCGCCCAGCGGCGCCAGCCGGTGCGGTCCGCTCCCGCCGTCCCGTCGTGTTCGGCGGATCCGGCCGCCGAACCGCTCCCGGCCCCGCCGTCAGTCCCGCCGTCGGTCCCGCTGTCCGTCCCGCCGTCCGTCCCGCCGTCCGTCCCGTCCGTACTGCTCCTGCTCGTGTCCACGACCGTCCTGGATGCTCGATACATCTTTCAGTTGTCAGGGTTCACTATCGCGTACGTCGTCTCAGGCATCGGCGATCAGCAGGGTGCCCATGGTGATCATCGTCGCGGCGACCACACCGTCCAGGACCCGCCACGACGACGGCCGGGCGAGGAAGCGGCCGAGCAGTCGGGCGCCGAAGCCCAGCGCGGCGAACCAGCACAGGCTGGCCAGGGCGGCCCCGAGTCCGAAGGTCCAGCGCAGCGGGCCGCGGTCGGCCGCCAGGGAGCCGAGCAGGAACACGGTGTCGAGATAGACGTGCGGGTTGAGCCAGGTCATCGCCAGACAGGCGAGGACGATCTGCCGCCGGGAGCCCGCCGCACCGGCCGCAGCCTCCAGCGCCGAGGGCCGCAGCACCCGCCGCGCGGCCAGGATTCCGTAGCAGAGGAGGAATACGCCGCCGATCAGTCCGACCGCCGTGAGCGCCTCGGGCCGGGCCACGACCACCGCGCCGACCCCGCCGACGCCCAGCGCGATGAGCAGCGCGTCGGACACCGCGCAGATGCCCACCACCGCCAGGACCGCTTCGCGGCGGATCCCCTGGCGCAGCACGAAGGCGTTCTGGGCGCCGATGGCGACGATGAGGGTGAGGCCGGTGCCGAACCCGGCGGCCGCGGCGGTCAGGGCGTTGTTCATGCCAGAGACGCTAGGAACACGGCCGTCAAGAGTACAGCTAAAGATTCTTACGTATCATTAGCGTCTGTGATGACGGATCTCCCGCTCGATCAGGTACGCACCTTGCTCGCGGTGGTCGACGAGGGCACCTTCGACGCGGCGGCCGCCGCCCTGCATGTGACGCCCTCGGCGGTCAGCCAGCGTGTCAAGGCACTCGAACAGCGCACCGGCCGGGTCCTGCTGATGCGGACGAAGCCGGTGCGTCCGACCGAGTCCGGCGAGGTCGTCGTGCGGTTCGCGCGCCGACTGGCCCGGCTTGAGCGCGACGCCCGTACCGAGCTCGGCATGAGCGAGGCCGGAGAGCCGACGCGGCTGTCGATCGCGGTGAACGCCGACTCGCTGGCGACCTGGTTCCTGCCCGCCCTCACCCGCGTATCGCGCGAGTTGCGGCTCTGTCTCGAACTTCGCCGTGAGGACGAGAACCACACGGCCGCGCTGCTGCGCGAGGGGGTGGTGATGGCGGCGGTGACCACGTGGCCCGACCCGGTGGCGGGCTGTTCCGTGCGCGCCCTGGGCCACATGCGCTACCTCGCGGTGGCCGGGCCGGACTTCGCCGGGCGGTGGCTCGGCGCGGGGACGGACGCGGCGCTGGACGAGCTGATCGCCGACGCTCCGGTGGTGGCCTTCGACCGGAACGACGATCTCCAGGACGAGTTCGTCCGGGGCCTTGGGGGCGGTGTCGGAGCGAGCGCGCTGCGGCACTTCATGCCCACCTCGGAGGGGTTCGTGGACGCCGTCGTCGCCGGACTGGGCTGGGGCATGGTGCCCGAGGTACAGGCCGAGCCGCTGCTGCGGGCCGGACGGCTGGTCCGCCTGGCGCCGGACCGGACCGTCGACGTACCCCTCTTCTGGCAGCAGTGGAAACTCGACTTCCCTGCCCTCGCGGCGGTGGCCGAGGCCGTGGCGGCCGTCGCCGCGGAGAGCTTGAGACGCTGAGCACCGAAATGGCCGGGATGCGCAGACGCCGCGGCCCGAAGGCACCTGAAGCAACATCTACGCGGGGCTCCTGGACGGGGCGCGGGCGCGGTATCTTCGCGCAGGGCGAAGCTGAGCACGGCCGCACACGGCCGGATGCGGCCGAGTGCAACTCCAAGCGACCATCACGGCTGAGGCGTCGAGGTGCGGGTGGGTACCCGTGAGGCGCATTCTTGCTGTGGAAACCCCCTGACGGCGGGCGGACGAGGGCAGACCGATGACTGGGAGCGCCGAGCGTGAGGACCAGGCGCTTAATAGCCTGGCCGCCCTGCTCAGCGGGTCCGTCGCGGACGCGATCCGGGCGGCCCGCGGCTTCGCGGGGGGTGTGTACCTGCGCTCCAGCTCCCCCGAACTGCTGCGGCTGGCCGTGCTGGCCGGGTTGCCGGGACAGTTGTTCCGTGGCTGGTGGCGCATGCCCCTGGACCGGCCGTTCCCGGCCGCCGACTCCCATCGGCTGGGCATGGAGGTACTGCTCACCGACGCCACCGAGACGATGCGCCGCTATCCGCAGCTCGCGGCGGGGCTGCCGTTCCAGTTCGGTTCGCTGTACGTCCCCGTCGTGGGCGCCTCCTCGTCCTTCGGGGTCCTGACGGTGCTGCGTCCCTCGGCCTCGGACGCCAACGACGTACTGCCCGACCGTGACCGGATGACGGCGGTGGCGGAGAACCTGGGGACGGCTCTGTCGGTCCTGGAGAAGGACGGTGCCGACGTCGTCTGGGACGGGGAGCCGATGTGCGTACGGCCGCCCGTCGAGGGTCTGCCGCGTCGCTATGCCGGGCGGTTCACCTGGGACCCGGTCACGGGTGAGGTCACCGGGGACGACGCGCTGTGGGCCCTGCTCGGCACCAGCGCCCATGCCTTTCCCGGGACGCCGCAGGCACTCACCCACACGCTGGCCCTAGACGATCCGCATGTGCTGCTGGCCGCGCTGCACGAGACCGCGGCGGGGCGGCCCCCGGCCCACCCGCTGCCCGTGCACACGGTCAACGGCGGGCTGCGGCTGCTGGAGTTGTGGACCTCGGGCAACGCGCTCGTGCCGCCGTACGCGGTCGGCGGAGCGGTCGTCGATCCGGGCCCGGGCTCGGCGGCGGACGGTGCCGCGGAGCTGCTCCCCGAGGGCGTGTTCGCACTGGACCGGCTCGGGCTGATCACCTACGTCAATCCGGCCGCCGCCGAGCTCCTCGGCCGGCCGCGGCCGGAACTGCTGGGGCGACCGCTGTGGCAGGCCGTGCCCTGGCTGAACCAGCCGTTCTACGAGGATCATCTGCGCGGCGCGCTGCTGTCACCGGAGCCGGTGCACTTCCAGGTCGCCCGCCCGAGCGTGAGCCGCCGAACACCCACGGCGGCCGACGGCGACACCTGGCTGACGTTGTCCGTGTATCCCGGCCCCGGCAGTCTGACCTGCAAACTGATCCCCATGGGGCGGGTCGTGGACACCACGGAGGCCCCCGAGGCCGCGCCGCTCCACAGCCGGCCCGTGGGGAACGGGTCCGGCATCGCCGAGCCCACGACCGGCATCACCGCGACGGCGCTGTACCGGCCCGTCGTCCTGGCCATGGCCCTGACCGAGGCCGTGACGGCCCGCCAGGTGTCCGAGACCGTGATGCGGGAGCTGCTGCCCGCGTTCGGCGGACGGCGCCTGGCCATCTACCTGTTGCAGGACCGGCGCCTGTACCTGGCCTGGGAGACCGGCTTCCCGCAGGGGTTCCTCGCGCCCTTCGACGGGGTGGGACTGGACGCCAAGCTGCCCGGGGTGGAGACGCTCACCACCGGCCGCCCGCTGTTCTTCGAGTCGATGCCCCAACTGGCCGCCGCCTACCCCGGCATCCCGCTGGACGCGACGGAGGGTGCCCGGGCCTTCCTGCCGCTGATCGCCTCGGGGCGGCCGGTCGGTTCCTGCATCCTCGGCTTCGACCGTCCGCGCGGCTTCAGCACGGAGGAACGTTCCGTGCTGACGGCGCTCACCGGACTCATCGCGCAGGCCCTGGAGAGAGCGCGGCGCTACGACTCCGAGGCCGCCCTCGCCCGTGGCCTCCAGGAGGCGTTGCTCCCGCACCGGCTGTCCTCGCACCCGCAGGTGGAGACGGCCGGGCGCTATCTGTCCGGCACCAAGGGGATGGACGTGGGCGGCGACTGGTACGACGTCGTGGAGGCCGGTGACGCGCTGGCCCTGGTCATCGGCGACGTCCAGGGCCATGGCGTCCAGGCGGCGGCCACCATGGGCCAACTACGCAGCGCGGTACGGGCGTTCGCGCTCAGCGACCACCCTCCGGACGAGGTGATGAGCCATACCAACCGGCTGCTCATCGACCTCGACCCGGGCCAGTTCGCCAGTTGCTGCTACGTCAGGCTGGACCCGGTGACCGGAGTCGCCCGGGCCGCCCGCGCCGGTCACCCGCAGCCCCTGCTGCGCCATCCCGACGGCCGCACCGAGCTCCTCGACCTGCCCGGTGGTGTGGTGCTCGGCGTGGCCCCGCGGGCCCGCTACCCGGTGACGGACCTGCTGCTGGAACCCGACGCCGTGCTGGCCCTCTACACGGACGGTCTGGTAGAGCATCCCGGGGCCGACATCGACGACGGGATCGAGAAGATCCGCGCGGCGCTGGCCCGCGCGGGCACCCCGCACGCCCGGCCCGGCGCCTCCTCCCTGTCCGGCACCGCGGACCTGCTGACCGAGGAGGCCCGGCGGGCCACCGAGCGCCCCGACGACATCGCACTCCTGCTCACCACCCGCCGCTCCACACGCGAGGTCCGCCACTGACCCGGCGAGCCCACCAGCCTGCTCCCCCCGGCAGCAGGTGAGTGTCACGTGTCTGGGGCCTGTCCGGCGGCTTGTGCGGCCCATGAGGCGAGGATGCGCAGACGGTCGTGGCTGGGTGTGCCGGGCTCGGCGGTCAGGGTGATGAGCTGCTGGTCGGGGTCGGCGGTGCAGGTGAGGAAGGACCAGTCGAGGGTGAGCTGCCCGGCGATCGGATGGTTCAGGACCTTCGTGCCCGTGCCCTGGACGGCGACGCGATGGGCACCCCACCACCGTCGGAAGTCGGGGTCCTGAAGTGACAGCTCGCCCACCAGTTCCGCCAGCCGTGGATCCTTCGGGTCCCGGGCGGCCTCCATGCGCAGCTGCGCCAGGCTGATCTGTGCCACCCAGTCCCAGTCCGGGTACAGCGCTCTGATGGCCGGTTCGCAGAAGACCAGCCGTACGAAGTTGCGCTTGTCTTCCGGGATCCGCGCGAAGTCGGTGAACAGGGCGGCGGCCATGGGGTTCCAGGCGAGGATGTCCGTGCGCCGGCCCAGGACGACGGCCGGCGTGGTGGACAGGTCGTCCAGCAGCCGCCGCAGCTCCGGCTGGACCTTCTGCGTGGTGCGCCGACGGGGCCGGGCAGCGTCCCGACCTGACAGTTCGAACATGTAGGCACGCTCGCCGTCGTCGAGCCGGAGCACACGCGCAAGAGTGTCCAGCACCGGTTCGGAAGCCTGGCGGCGGCCCTGCTCCAGGCGCGTGTAGTAGTCGGGGCTGATCGACGCCAGCAAGGCCACTTCCTCCCGGCGCAGACCCTTGACCCTGCGCCTGCCGCCGGCCGCATCGGGCAGCCCGACCTGAGCCGGGCTCAGCTCCATGCGCCGAGCCTTGAGGAAGGCGCCCAGTTCGCCGTGGTCCGCGTTGCTGCTGCTCATAGAACCAGTCTTGCAGCGCGCCCGGCCCGTGACAGGGGGCCTGGTCTGTCCCAGGACAGCGCTGTCCGGGGACACAGAACGCCCCTTACCCGCCCACGCACCGCGTGCGAGTGTCGGTGATGTGACCGGTGAACGGCCGCCCGACGCGGCAGGCCTTCCCTGACGAATCCGTCCTGTCCGCAGTCACGACACTTCCTCACCTGCACCAGGAGACCCAGGACACCATGAAGACCAGCGTCACCTTCCCCAGCGGCGATCTCGCCCTCGCCGGGATCCTCTTCACCCCCGACGCCCACATCGACGGACGGTTGCCGGCCGTTGTCATCTCCCATCCGGGAGGCGGCGTGAAGGAGCAGAGCCCGAGTGTCTATGCCGAGCGTCTGGCCGGTGCCGGGTTCGCCGCGCTCGTCTTCGACGCCGCCTACCAGGGCGAGAGCGAGGGTGAGCCGCGAGGTCTGGAGAACCCCTTCCAGCGGGCCGAGGACATCAAGTCCGCCGTGACCTACCTGACCACTCGTGACGACATCGACCCGGACCGTATCGGGGCTCTGGGTATCTGCGCGTCCGGCGGTTACGTCCCCTACGCCGCGCAGACCGACCACCGCATCAAGAGCGTCGCCACGGTCAGCGCCGTGGACCTCGGGTCGGTGTTCCGTGAGGGGCTGGGCCGCACACAGGACCCGGCGATCCTGCAGGCCCTGCTCGACCAGGCCGGTGCCCTGCGCACCGCGGAAGCGCGCGGCGCGGCCCCGCGGCTGGAAGCATGGATTCCCGACGACGCCGAGGAACTGCTGGAGACCGCGGGCAGGCAGTTCCGGGAGACGTTCGAGTTCTACTGCACCCCGCGCGGTCACCACCCCCGTGCGAACCAGGGATGGATACTGCGCAGCATCGACCTGATCGCCCCGTACGACTCGTACGCGATGATCCGGCTCGTCTCGCCCCGTCCCCTGCTGATGATCGCCGGTTCGGAGGCGGAGAGCGGCTACTTCAGCCGGGAAGCGGTCGAGAAGGCGGCCGAGCCCAAGGAACTGTTCGTCATCGACGGCGCCACCCACATCGACCTGTACGACAAGGACGAGTACGTCACCCCCGCCGTCGCCAAGCTCACCGCATTCTTCGGCGAGCACCTGGTTGGGTCGCCGCCGGGCAGGTCGCACTTCAACGCAAGGTCTTGAACGGTCCTTCCAGAGCCGCCCACTGCAACAGCATGATCGTCTTCGCGTCGGCGATCTCCCCGGAGCGGATCATGGCCAGTGCGGTACGGAAGGGCAGTTCGACGATCTCGATGTCCTCGCCCTCCTCGTCGAGGCCGCCGCCATCGTGGGTGCGGGTGGACGGGCCGTAGGTGGCGGCGTAGAAGCTGACCCGCTCGGTGACCGAGCCCGGGCTCATGTAGACGTCGAAGACGTGCTGTACCTCGCCGACGGTGTGCCCGGTCTCCTCGATGACCTCGCGCCGTACGGCGACTTCGGGATGTTCGTCGTCCTCGTCGAGCAGGCCGCCCGGGGTCTCGACCAGCATGCCGTCGGGATGGCCGTTGGTGTACACGGGGTAGCGGAACTGCCTGGTCAGCAGCACGGTCTCGCGCTCGGCGTCGTACAGCAGGAGGGTGGCTCCGTTGCCGCGGTCGTGCGTCTCGCGTTCCTGGGTGCTCCAGGTGCCGTCCGCGTGCTGGAAGTCGAAGGTGGTGGTGCGCTCCACGTACCAGTAGCTGGACAGGAGCGTGACTTCGCGGACCTTGACCCGGGGGTTGCCGGTCAGATCGCGGCCGACGCGGTCGAGTCCGGTACGGCCCCGGCGGTCCGGGGTGTCGATTCCCGCGGTCATCGTGTGCGGGCCGGGCGCGGGCGGGAGAAGTGGTTCATGACCACTGTCTACCATCCCGGCCCGAACATCGAGGCCACAGCGGGGCTTCGCCCGTCTAGGCTCACGGCATGGAACAGACGGAGATCATCCTGCGCGCCATCGGCGTGCTCACCGAGACCAACGCGATGGTGCGCAGGATCGCCCAGGACGAGAACGCCGAGGTCGACTCGGCCGAGACCCAACTGGGCGCGCTCGTCACGGAGGTGTTCCCCAGGGTGGAGGTGCCGGGGGACGCCGGTCCCGCGGAGGCCGGGCAGGCCGTCGCGGACGCCTACCTCCCCGCCACCATCTCGCTCGTGGGTGCCTTCGCGTTCCTCTTCTCCGAACTCGCCGACCTCCACGACTCCGGGCGCACCGACGTCACGACGGCCGACCTGCTCCAGGACCTCGCCCTGCGCATGTCGAGGGCCGACAACACCTAGGACCTGTCAGGGCTGTCCCGATCCCGGGAGTGAGGCCGGCGCGAGGGTTTCCGGGCCCGGGCGTTCCTCGGTGCGCTACGCCCGGGCGCCGGTCAACCCTTCTGCTCCACGCGCACCCAGTCGACCTCGGCCCGCGCTCCCCCGGCCGCGATCTGGTCGACACTCGACTGCGGCAGCCCCCAGTACGGAGTGGTGACCTTGTTCCATCCCGCGGGGTAGGCGCCCCCCAGGGCGAGGTTGAGGATGACGTACTGGCTGTGGTCGAAGACCCATTGGCCGCGGGTCGATTCCAGCTTGTTGCGCGTCGTCTCCTGGACCAGGGCGTCGTCGACGTAGAAGCGCATGCCTGTCGGTGTCCACTCCACGGCGTACGTGTGCCACTGGTCGGCACGGCCCCCCGCGGGGTAGGTCTGGCGGGCACCGATGTTGCCGTCCGCCGAGTAGCCGGGGCCGTGCAGGGCCGTGCTGGTCCAGTCCCCGTAGCCGATGTTCTCCATGATGTCCGTCTCCCCGGAAGCCGGCCACGAGACGGACGGGTCGTCGACGTTGCTGCCCAGCAGCCAGAACGCGGGCCAGAAGCCGTCGCCGACCGGCAGCTTCATCCGGGCGCTGACCCGGCCGTAGGCGAAGTCGAACTTGGTGTGGGTGTCGATCCGCCCGGAGGTGAAGTCGTAGGTCCCGCCCCCGGCCTGGGTGCAGCCCTTGCAGTACTTGGCCTTCAGGAGAAGGCTCCCGTTCTCGGTGCTGATGTTGTCGGTGGAGTCGACATACGCCTGCGACTCCCCGTTGACCGGGCCCATCTCCTGTCCGGTTCCGACCACGCGCCACTTGGAGCGGTCGAGACTCGTGCCCGTGAAGTCGTCGAAGAACGTCGTCCGGTACGTGCCCGACTGTTCTCCGGGCAGTGCGGGATACGCGGCCGCGGCGCTGCCTCCCGTGCCCCAGACCTGGAACTCGTAGAGGGAGTAGCCGAACTGGGCGGTCGCGGGCGCGGGGTTGTAGAAGGACCGGCGTTCCTTGCCGAGCATCCGCACATAGCGGCCGGTCGCGGGCTGCGGGAGGGTGACGGAGTCGTGGCGGCCCACCGCGTCCGCGGGGGATTTCACGTCGGCGCGGCGGGCGGCGACCTCGGCGGCCGACGGCTGGTAGACGGTACGCCAGGTTCTGTTGTCGTCGGAGACCTGGAGTTGGTAGTCGACCGCGTAGGCCGCCTCCCAGTACAGGTCGACGGTGTTGATGGTCGAGGTAGCGCCCAGGTCGACCGAGATCCACCGGTCGGCGTTCCAGTCACTGGACCAGCGGGTCGAGTCCGCCTTGAGGTCGGCCGGCCAGCCTCCGTCGGTCACGAAGGCGGGTGAATTGCCCGCGTGCTGGTAGAGGTTGGAGTAGGCCGGGTGGCTCAGCGCGAGGTTGGTGCGGGTGGTCGAGGCCTGGGCCGGTTCGCCGCCGTAGACCTTGAACGCGTACAACGAGTAGCCGTACGCGGTGGCCCGTTCGACGCCGCGCAGCCGTACGTAGCGGCCGGTGACCTCCTGCGGATAGGTGTGGGCGGTGACCGAACCTCCGGAGCCGCTGGTCTCGGTGAAGAACGGCGTCCAGTCGGTGCCGTTCCTGGACGTCTCCAGGACGTATCGCTTGCCGTAGGCGGCCTCCCAGTCCAGGACGACCCGGTCGATGCGCAGGGTGGCACCCAGGTCGATACGGATCCAGGCGTCGTCCGCGAACTGGCTCGACCAGCGGGTCGAGGCGTCGCCGTCGAAGGCGAGGCCCGACGTAGTGCCGGGGTTCTCGCTGCCCGAGGCGGTCACGGCGCCGGGGTTCGCGGTGTAGGCGGCCGCGGCCCGGTCGGTGTCCCAGGTGGCGTCGGCGGCCGCGGCGACGCGCTGGGGCGCCGGGACGGCGAAGGCCGGCGCCGGCGAGAGCAGTGACAGGGTGGCGAGGGCGATCATCAGCGTGCGGTGGGTACGGGATGGCATGCGGCTCTCCTGAGGGAGGTTGGGGGTGCCGGTTCCGTGCTGATGTGCGGGTTGGTCACGCGGTGACGTCGAACTGCTCCGGCGCCGATGGAGCACCGCTTCCTGAAGCGATCCGATCCCGAAGGCAGACTCTGAAGACTCCAGAAGACAGGCTCCGGAGCCTCCCGAGCGCAGGGTCTAAAGCGCCGGCGTCGACCGGCGCGCGATCATGTGCGTGGGCAGGACGACGGGGGTGGTCGGCGACTCCTGGCCGGCGAGGCGGGCCAGGAGCAGGCGGGCGGCCGTCTCCCCCATCTCCCGCATGGGTTGGCGGACGGTGCTCAGTGAGGGCTCGGTGTGGCGGGCCACCGGGATGTCGTCGAAGCCGATCACCGCGATGTCCTCGGGCACCCGGATCCCGGCGTCCCGCAGGGCGCCCAGAGCGCCCACCGCCGCGAGATCGTTGTGCGCGAAGACCGCGTCGAACTCCCATCCCTCGGCGAGCAGTCGACGCACCGTCGCTCGCCCGTCGGCCTCGGTGAAGTCGCCCTCGACGACGAGTTCGAGCCCCACGCCGTGCTCGGCACAGGTGGCTCGGAACCCTGCGAGCCGGTCGCGTACACAACCGAACCGCGCGGGCCCGGTGAGGACCAGCGGCCTGCGCCGGCCCCCTGCCAGCAGGTGATGTGCGGCCGCCGCTCCGCCCTCGGTGTTGGCGGCCGTGACGGACGGGAACTCCGGGTGGTGTCCCCGGTCGTCGACGAGGACGACGGGCAGACCGTCGCGGTGCAGCGCCGTCAACATCTCCAGGGTGTTCTCCGGCTCCACCACGAGCAGCCCGTCGAAGGCGCGTGCCGACACCTGGCTGGTGAAGCGGGCGACGGATTCGGCGCCCCGGTTGCAGGTGAACAGCAGCAGCCCGAAGTCGGCGGCCTCCACCGTGTCGACGACGCCCTGCAGCACCTCGCCCATCCACGGCCAGGTCAGTGAGGGCACCAGCATGCCCACGGTCCGGCTGCTGCCGCGGGCCAGCCCGACAGCACCCGAACTGGGTACATAGCCCATGCGGTCGATGACCTCGCGGACGCGGGCGGCAGTCGACGCGTCGACCTCGCCACGGGTGTTCAGTACCCGCGACACGGTCGTCTTGCTCACGCCGGCCGCCTGGGCCACATCGACGATGGTCACGGCCACAACTGCCTCCCGGCACAGGGGGATCGCGACTTCACGCGCCAGGGGCGGAACCGGAAGCGGTACCGGAACCGGTTCCGGCGCTGGGCGGGGAGTCAACCGGACTGTCATGGTGCCGTCAATACTTCACGTCGAGATTGCCGGGGCCGAACCTCGGCCCCGGCTTTGCCTTCGGGACTTGAACGATCCTGAAGGCCCCGCCCGTGCCGGCGCGGGGTCGACCCGTACCCCCGGCTCAGGAGTGCGGAACCACCGCTACCGGGCAGGACGCGTGGTGCATCACCGCGTGGGTCACCGAACCGATCCGTGCCCCTACCGCCGAGTGGTGTGCGCGGCGGCCGACGACCATCAGCTGGGCCCGGTCGGCCAGCGACAGCAGGACCTGCCCGGCGCTGCCCATCTCGACGTGCTGTGTCACGGGCACGTCGGGGAAGCGCTCCCGCCACGGCTGGAGCGCCTCGGCGAGCGCCTTCTTCTCGTACGGCTCCAGGCCCCCGGCCTCGTCCAGCAGCTTCAGCGAGCCGGGGCTGTAGGCGAACACCGGCGGCAGGCTCCACGCCCGTACGGCACGCACCCCGGCACCACGCGCCGCCGCGGTCTCGAAGGCGAACCGAAGGCCGGCCGCGCTGTCCTCCGGGCCGCCCTGCTGGCCCACGACGATCTCCCGGCCGCCCACTTCGGACGAGGCGCGGTCACCGGCCCGCACCAGGACGACCGGGCACGGGGCCTCGGCGATCACCTGCTGGCCGACGGAACCGAGCAGGAAGCCGACGATCGTGCCGTGTCCGCGGGATCCGAGGACCAGCGTCCCGGCCTCCGCGGCCTCGGCCAGCAGCGAGTCGACGGCGCCGCCGTCCAGTACCTCGGTCGTCACCGGCAGGTCCGGGTGCCGGTCGGTGACGGTGCGGGCCGCGTCCTCGACCATGTCCCGTGCCCAGCGCGCCTGCTCGTCCCGGTTCGCGCCGCCGAGCAGTTCGTGGTGGGACCACTGCCAGGCGTACACCGCGCGCAGGGGCAGCCCGCGGCGGACGGCTTCCCTGCCCGCCCAGGCCAGCGCGGCCCGGCTCTCAGGGGATCCGTCCACGCCCACGGTGATCCTGTCGGTCATGCGCCTGCCTCTCCGTAGCCGGCTCGCCCACGCCGCCGGTCCCTCGATCCTGCTGACCGGTCCAGTGTCGGTCACCGCGACCGCCGGGTCGCGCAGGGCCCGGGTGTACCGCCTATGCGGGCGCCGTCCCGGTGGGCCAGGTCGACATAGCCGAGCGGCACCGGGCGCGACGGCCGGGCGAAGAACACCGCGGGCAGACCGGCGTCGGCGAACAGCGCCGGCAGCGGGTCGTCGGCGTGGGTGGAGACGACTAGGTCCTGCCGCAGTTCGTTCAGCGCCTGCTGCCGCGTCTGCGCGGAGTCGGCGAACATCAGCAGCGGATGCGTCGACCGGGGACGCAGGCAGTCCACCACGCCGGTGACGACCCGGCCGAAGAACAGGTCCGACGGTACCCGTGCCGTGAAGGCGTTCCGCTCCTCGCGGGACACGCCGGACACGACGAGCGCGCCCGTCTCGGTCCGTCGGGTCACCAGTGATCTGGCGGCCCGGTTGGGGGCGTGTCTGCTCATTTCAGCGGCCTATCCGGCCCGGCGCCACGAGGGTATGGAGCGCTCTCTCGCACCACGACACCAGGAACGCCCCGACCCTTGTGAGCGCACCTCTTGAAGACAATCATCCACGGTCCGGCGACCTCTACGGAGCCCAGACGTCACCGAACTACCGCAAAATGACTGCGTGTTGACGTCTCATCGGGAAACAATCAACGGCACTCGTGCGACAACTCTTGACGCTGTGTTCACGCGGATGAAGCATGCATCCGCAAGAGAGCGCTCCCAGCACCTCCAACCGTTCACTTTCTGAACCAGGAGAGTCGCCCCCATGCCTCACCTCCCCACGGATTCCCCGGACTCCGTCCGGTCCCTGCCCGCCAGACGGTCCGTCCTCGGAGCGATGGCCGCCACCGCGGCCGCGCCCGCGCTGCTCGGCCTGTCCTCGCCGGCGTCCGCCGCGTCCGCCGCGCCCGTCGCGCAGCCGCGAGCCCTGCCCGGCGGCGGCGATCTCGGCCCGAACGTCATCGTGTTCGACCCCTCGACCTCCGGCATCCAGGCCAAGCTGGACGAGGTGTTCCGACAGCAGGAGTCGGCCCAGTTCGGCACAGGCCGCTACGCGCTGCTGTTCAAGCCGGGCACCTACAACGGGCTCAACGCCCAACTCGGCTTCTACACCTCGATCGCGGGCCTCGGGCTGTCCCCGGACGACACGGCGATCAACGGCGATGTGACCGTCGACGCGGGCTGGTTCAACGGCAACGCCACCCAGAACTTCTGGCGTTCGGCGGAGAATCTCGCCCTCACCCCGGTCAGCGGGACCAACCGGTGGGCGGTCGCCCAGGCCGCACCTTTCCGGCGGATGCACGTCAGGGGCGGTCTCAACCTCGCCCCCACGGGCTACGGCTGGGCCAGCGGCGGCTACATCGCCGACAGCCGCATCGACGGCTCGGTCGGACCGTACTCGCAGCAGCAGTGGTACACCCGCGACAGTTCGGTGGGCGGCTGGGCCAACGCCGTCTGGAACATGGTCTTCTCCGGTGTCCAGGGCGCACCCGCGCAGTCCTTCCCGAACCCGCCCTACACCACCCTCGACACCACACCGGTGTCCCGGGAGAAGCCGTTCCTGTACCTCAACGGCAGCGAGTACCGCGTGTTCCTTCCGGAGCGGCGCACCAACGCCCGGGGCACCACCTGGGGCAGCGGCACCCCGCGCGGCACGTCCCTGCCGCTCACCCAGTTCTACGTGGCCAAGCCGGGCGTCACCGCCGCCACCCTGAACGCCGCGCTCACCCAGGGCCTCCATCTGCTGCTGACCCCGGGGATCTACCACCTCGACCAGCCGATCCAGGTCAACCGCGCGGGCACCGTGGTCCTCGGCCTCGGTTACGCCACCCTGATCCCGGACAACGGCGTCACCGCGCTCAGGACGGCCGACGTCGACGGGGTGCGGCTCGCGGGATTCCTCATCGACGCCGGTCCCGTGAACTCGTCGACGCTGCTTGAGGTGGGCCCCACGGGGGCTTCCGCGAGCCACTCCGCCAACCCGACCACCGTCCAGGACGTCTTCATCCGGATCGGCGGCGCGGGCGCCGGCAAGGCCACCACCAGCATGGTGATCAACAGCCGCGACACGATCATCGACCACACCTGGGTCTGGCGCGCCGACCACGGCACCGGGGTCGGCTGGGAGACCAACCGGGCCGACTACGGCATCCGCGTCAACGGCGACGACGTCCTGGCCACCGGCCTGTTCGTCGAGCACTTCAACAAGTACGACGTCCAGTGGTACGGCCAGCGCGGACGGACGATCTTCTTCCAGAACGAGAAGGCGTACGACGCGCCGAACCAGGCCGCCATCCAGAACGGAAGCGTCAAGGGGTACGCGGCCTACAAGGTCGCCGACTCCGTGACCACGCACGAGGGATGGGGCCTGGGCAGCTACTGCTACTACAACGTCGACCCGGCGATCGTCCAGCACAACGGCTTCGCCGCGCCGAACACACCGGGCGTGAAGTTCCACGACCTGCTGGTCGTCTCGCTGGGCGGCCAGGGTCAGTACGAGCACGTCGTCAACGAGACCGGCGCACCCACGTCGGGCACCTCGACGGTGCCGTCCACCGTGGTCTCGTACCCCTGACCGCCCCGCGCGGAGCTCACGTCAGCAGGACGTCAGGCTCCCGAGGTCCACGGCGTCGGCCATCGCCTGCATCCCCTTGTCGTTGGGGTGCAGGTGATCGCCGCCGTCGAAGAACGGAAGGATCAGCTGCGGGTCGTAGGGATTGCGCGTGATCCTGTCGAAATCCGTCACGGCGTCGAGCGCGCCGCTGTTTCTGATCCAGTCGTTGACGCCCTGACGCACGGCCTCGGAGGCGGCGTCGTACTCGGACCAGCCCTTGAACGGCATGACGGTCGCGCCGACGACACATTTGCCCGCCGCGTGCGCCCGGTCGATGATCTGCCGATAGCCGGCGATCATGTCGTCCACCGTGACACCGGAGTGGGCCTTGATGTCGTTGATGCCTTCGAAGAGGAAGACCGTGCGGACCCCGGGCTGCGAGAGGACGTCACGCTGGAGTCTGTTCAGGGCGGCCTGCCCGGCGCCGTCCGCGAGCACCTTGTTGCCCGAGATCCCCTCGTTCGCCACTCCCTTCACGGTGAGCCCGGACGCGGCCTGGAGCCGCCGGGACAGATAGTCGGGCCAGCGGCGGTTCTGGTCGGTGGTCGAGGCCCATCCGTCGGTGATGGAGTCGCCGAGGGTCACCACCGAGCCGACCGCGGCGGACGTCTCCACGTCGACGGCGTCCAGCCAGTACCAAGAGCCCATGGGATCGGTCCAGTTGGCCGCGCCTTCTTCGGCCGCGTGGTCGCCCGCGGTCGCATAGTTGGTCTGCATGGCCATGCCGTGGCCGGTCGTCGGTCCCTGGGCGCCGGTCACGTACAGGCTGATGACCAGGTCGCTCTGGGCGGCCAGTGTTCCGGGCAGCGGATCGCTGAGCACGGTCTCGCCGGCCGGGACGGTGACGGACGCGGCCCCGCCGAAGGACAGCCGCCGGTTGGAGCCGTGGACCAGCTCCGCACCTTGTCTCCGCAGCCCGGCGTACGCGCTCGCGAAGGTCACCGGGTGCTCGCCGAAGGCGTTGGACAGCCGGATCCGCATGTTCGTGCCGCCGACGCTGGTGCGCACGATCAGTCGGTAGCTGCGGTCGGCGGGTCCCGCCCCCTGCCGGTCGGCGCTGGCGCCCCAGGTGACCACGGGGTGCTTCGCCCGCGCCTCGGCGGCGGGCGTCACCGGCGTGCCCGACGAGGCTCCCGGCTGCGCCGCCGCCGAGGCGGTCAGGGGTCCGCAGACCGCGAGGAGCAGCGCCGACACGATGCCCACGGCGCGGCGTCGGAACCGGGCGCCGCTCACCCGAGGCCCCTCAGGGTGACGGACTCACCGGGCTTGAGGCTGACCTTGCGCGAGGCGCCGCCCGCGACGACGGTCGTCTCGCGGCCGCCGACGCTCTTCAGGGTGGCCCGGGTCACCTTGCCGTTCTTCCAGCTGAGGTCGGCGACGAAGCCGCCGCGGACGCCCACGCCGGACACCGAGCCGGATGCCGCCCAGGCGGCGGGCAGCGCGGGCAGCAGCTCGATGTGTCCGGGCCGTGAGTAGACCAGCATCTCGACGATCGCCGCGGGGGTGCCGAAGTTCGCCTCGATCTGGAAGATGCCCCGGCCCGTCTCCACCTCGTAGATGTCGAAGAGGTTCATCGCGCTGCCGTTGCTGCCGTTGACCGACGGCTTGAGGTTGTTGACGACCAGCTGGTAGGCCTTCTCGGCGTTCTTCAGCCGCGCCCAGCACAGGCTGCGCCAGGCGTTGGCCCAGCCGAAGCTGTTCATGCCGCGCGCGGTGAGCAGGGCGGTCGCGCCGTCGAGGATGTCCTTCGGCGTGGATCCGTCCGGACGGATCCGGTCGCCGGGGAAGAGGCCGATGAGCGGGGAGAGGTGCCGATGGGTGGTCTCGCCGAGGTTGTCGGGCGACATCCACTCCTCGAGCCAGCCGGTCTTGGGGCTGACCACGGGCAGGTAGAGGCGCGCCCGCAGACCGTCGACGGTCTTGCGGTAGGCGGCGTCCCTGGCGAGCTCCTCGGTCGCGGTGCGGTAGTTGCCGAAGAGGTTCCACACCAGTTCCTGGGCGTACGTGATGCCCTTGGCGTCGAGCGGACCCTGCTCGGGCGACCAGTCGCTGTCGGCGATGAGCACCTCGCGCTCGGCCCCCGACGCGTCGGTGACGGTCGTGGTGATGAGGCGGGCCTCCCAGAACTGCACGGCGCCCTTGAGGAGGGGGTAGATCTTTTTGAGGTAGGCGCGGTCCTGCGTGTACTCGTAGTGCTCGAACAGGCTCTGGCAGATCCAGGCGTTGCCTGCCGGGTGCCACCACCAGCCGCCCCCGCCATAGGGGTTGGTGGAGATCGCCACGGTCCAGCCGGCGATCTTTCCGCTGGAGTTGCGGTACCGGTTGGTGGAGTCGTTGAACAGCCGCTGGGTGACCTCCGTCCAGTCGGGCAGCTGTACGAGGCAGTAGTCGGCGAAGGCGTCGAAGCAGTCGGACAGGCCCGCCCGGTCGGCCATCCAGTAGTTCATCTGGAGGTTGACGTCGGTGTGGTAGTCGGCCATCCAGTCCGGGTCGTTGCCGTCCAGCCAGGGGCCCTGGAGGCCCATCGGCAGGCTGCCCCGGGATCCGGAGATCATGAGGTAGCGGCCGAACTGCAGGTAGGCGGCCTCGAGTTCCGGGTCGGGGATGTCGTCCCGATGGCGCGCCCGCAGCCGCTCCAAGGTGTCCAGTTCGCGCTGCGCGGCGGAGGACGTGCCGAGGTCGATGTCCAGCTGTCCGAACACGGCCCGGAAGTCGGCGACATGTGTGTGCAGCAGGGTGCTCGCCGAGTGGCCGGCCGCGCTCAGGACCTTGGTCCTGGCGAGGCGCTCCGGTGCCAGGGACGGGTCGCGGTACTTCGTCGCCGCGTCGGGCACGTAGTTGGTTCCACCGCTGACGACGACGGTGAGGTCCTTGCAGCCGCTGAACGCGATCGACGTACCGTCGACGCGGACCCTGCCCGTGCCGCTGTACGCGGTGACGGCGGCGCCGTACTTCAGGCCGTTGGCCAAGGAGGCACCGAACGACGTGTAACGGCCCGCGCCGTTGGCGGTGGTGGACTCGCCGTGGGTGCCCGCGAGGGAGACGGTACCGGTGTAGGAGCCGCCGCCCTGCTGGGAGAAGTACAGGACGACGGCGTCGTCGGGACGGCTGGCGAAGATCTGCCGCCGGTAGGTGACGCCGGAGATGTCGTACGAGGTGGTGATCAGGCCCTGGGCCAGGTCGAGGGTGCGCCGGTAGTTGTTGACGTTGCCCAGGTCGTGGTCGGGGAGGGCGACGGTGAGTTGGGCCAGCATCGTCAGGGAGCCGAAGTCGTCCCGGCCGTACGGGAACTGACCGTCGCTCTGCAGCTTGTCGTTGAGACCTCCGGTCCACAGGGTGGCGTCGGTGATCATCAGGAGTTCGTCGGCGGGGTCGTTGCTCGCGAGCACCCCGAGGCGCCCGTTCCCGACCGGCAGCCCCTGCTCGATCATCGACTTGGCCGAGCCGGGAGCCCCCCACCACAGCTGGTTCTTCGCGGCGTCGGCCGCGGACAGCATGGGCGACGCGGTGGGGCGCAGGGGGGCCGCCGAGGCGGTGAAGGCGGGCAGACCACCCAGTGCGGTGGCCGCGCCGGCTGCGGCGGCGAGGGCGAGGAAGCCTCTGCGGCTGGGGGTGTTGTCGCGTGCTGCGGTGTGCTGAACGTCCACGGTGTTGCACTCCATATCCGGGAGCTGCTCATGCGGGAACGACGGCTGCGGACCGTCGGCGTGCTACGGGTCCCCGCGGGGCCCGGGTCGTGTCACCGGGCCCCGCGGGAAGCGGGTCGGACGGACGGCCGAACTGAGAACCGGCCGCTGAACCAACCGACTACGGAACTCAGACCGACTGCGGGACGACGATCCTGTCGATGTCGGGGGCGTATCCGCTGCCGCTGTCGAAGGTGATCGTGTTGGAGCCCGCCTTCAGCGCCAGTTGGACGCTGACCGTCTCGGCCGTGCCCCAGTCGCCCGTGGAGGGGAACTTCTCGCTGGTGCCGTTGCCGCTGTTGGAGAAGACGGTCACCGAGCGGGGGTCGCCGCTGACGTAGCCGACCTTGACGGTGTAGATGCCGTCCTTCTTCACCGTGATGTCGTTGAACCGCAGCTTGCCGCCGGTGTAGAGGTTGCCGACCTTCTTACCGCCGGAGCACGCGTCGCAGCCGGCGACCGAGGCGTTGCCCGACAGGGTGTTGGTGTCGGACTCGGCCTCGTAGCTCGTGGTGGTCAGCGTGCCGCCGCCGGGCTTGACGGTGAACAGCCGCGAGCCGTGGGCGGGCAGCGCCTCGGTGATCTTGTTCTTGTAGGTCCCGAGGTTCGCCTTGTTCCACAGGTCGCGCACGGAGGCGTTTCCGGTGAATCCGAGTGAGGCCCACTGGGCGGTGACGGAGGCCGGCGAGTCGGCGAGGTTGAACAGGGCGACGGTGTAGCTGCCGTCGGCGTTCTTGGTGCTCCAGACCTGCTGGTCGCCGACGGTGGTGACCGGACGCGCGACGGGCGAGTCGTTCTGGTCGACGGCGATGACTTCCTTGTTGGTCAGCAGGGAGACCCCGTAGCTGTCCAGCTTGGTGAGGTCGTCACCGGTGAACAGGGGCGACTTGTTGATGGCCCACAGGGTCATGTAGCTCTGCCGCTCAGCCTTGGTGAGGCCGTCCATCTCGCCGTTGCCGACGTCGATGCCGTCCAGGTCGTTCCAGCCGCCCGGGCCCGCCTTGCGGCTCCACGCGGGGGCGTCGTCCCACCGGTCGTTCACCGAGTTCTCCCAGGTGACAAGGGTGTTGCAGTAGCACTCGACGTCGGTGTCGATGCGCCAGCCGTTGGAGTACTTCTTCCAGTCGGCGGCGTGGCCGATGTCGAGGGACCAGGAGAGTTCGAGGTGGATCGGGCGCCCGGCGGTGGCGATGGCCTGCTGCCAGGCGGCGACGTCGGCGACGTTGTTGTAGTTGTCACCGGACTTGAAGGAGCCCGGGCCCACGCCGTCCAGCTTGAGGAAGTCGTAGCCCCAGTCGGCGAACTGCTGCGCCTGCGAGTCGATGTACTTCTGCGCGCAGGGCTTGTCGAAGTCGATCTTGTAGGCGTTGTCCCAGCCGTTGGTGGTGCGCAGGTCCGGGTAGACGATGTCGGTGGTGGTGCAGCCGGGGGCGTTCCAGATCGGCGTGCTGCCGTCGCCGTACGCGCCCTTCTCCAGGCCGACGGGCAGGTAGATGCCGGCCTTGAGGCCCTTGGAGTGGATGTGGTCGGCGACCGACTTCATGCCGTGGGGGAAGCGGACCGGGTCGGGCGTCTGGCGACCGTACTGGTCGAAGCCCGTCTTCCAGGTCTTGTCCATCCACCAGCCGGCGTCGATGTTGACATGGTCGTAGCCGTAGTTCTTCAGCTTGGCCGCGAGGGCGTCCGTCTGCTTCAGGACGTTCGCCTCGGTGAGGTAGCTGTAGTCGCCGTCCGGGTTGAGGCCCGGGTACTTCGACGACTGCATGCTCCAACTCGACCAGCCCATGTACGGCTTGGCGGCGACGGGAGTGGTGGCGGGGGTCTCGCGCGGCACCGGGGTCTTGGCCTCTGCGGCCGGGACGGTCGTCGCGAGTCCTGCCGTGAGGGCGAACACCACCACGGCTCTCAGGGTGCGTGCGGGCAGGACGGAATACGAGGATGACCGCATGGGTCGTGCCTCCTGTGGGGTCAGGGTTGGGGCGGCTCAGCCCTTGCCCGAGCCGATGGTGAGTCCGCTGATGAACTGGCGCTGGAGCGCGAAGTACACCAGGAGAGTGGGGATCGCGGTCATCAGGGCACCGGCCGCGATGAGGTTGGGATTGGTGAAGTAGGCACCCTGAAGGTTGGCCAGGGCGGAGGTGATCGGGCGCTTGTCGCCGCTCTCGATCAGCGCGAGCGGCCAGAAGAAGTCGTTGTAGATCCAGATCGATTCGAGGGTCGCGAGGGCCGCGAACGCGGGGCGGCACAGCGGCAGGATGATCTGGAAGAACTGGCGCCAGACGGGGGCACCGTCCACGAGCGCCGCCTCGGATATCTCCTTCGGGATCGTCTTCATGTAGTTGCTGAGGACGAAGGTGCAGAACCCCGACTGGTAGGCGATGTGGATCGCGATGATGCCCCAGGCCGAGTTGTAGAGGAGGAGGGAGTCGCTCATCCACTGCGGCAGCGGGATGAGGAGGTAGAGGCGGTACAGGGGGGTGATGAGGACCTGGGCCGGGAGCAGGTTGCCCGCGGTGAACAGCATCAGCAGGACGATGTTCCAGCGGAAGTCGAAGCGGGAGACGAAGAAGGCGACCGCGGCCGAGAACAGCAGGGTGCACAGAACGGACGGCACCGTGATGAGGACGGAGTTCCAGAAGAAGTGCGGCATCCCGGACTGGCTCCAGGCGTCGCTGAAGTTACCGAAGCCGATGCTGTGGGGCCAGGAGAGATAGCCGTGCTTCGCGGTGTCCGAGTAGGGCCGCAGCGAGGTGTACATGGCCCACAGCAGCGGGACGAGCCACAGCAGCGCGATGCCGCCCAGCATCAGATGGCGGCCGGTCTGGCGCCGCGGCCCGGAGGGGGTCTTCGGCGTCTGCTGCGCGCGCCGGGTCCGCGGTCGGGAGGCCGGGCGCGGCACGGTCGTGGTCACTGGTCCTCCTTGCGGAAGTTCTGGACGAGGAAGGTCCCGATGGCGGCAAGGGAGACCACGAGCAGGACGACCGCGAGGGCGGACCCGTAACCGATGTGACTGGACTCGCCGATGATGTTGTCGGTGATGAGGAGGGACAGGAGTTCCATGCCCGGCTTGCTTCCGACGCCGCCACCGAGGACGTAGACGACGTCGAAGGACCGCAGGGACTCCATGACCGTGATGACCAGGATGATGACGTTGACCGGTTTCAGGGCCGGGAAGACCACCCGCAGGAAGGTCTGGCGTCCGTTTGCGCCGTCGAGCGCGGCGGCCTCCTTGAGTGCCGGATCAAAGCCCTTCAGGCCGGCCAGGTAGAGGATCATGATGTATCCGGTGTGCCGCCAGCTGGAGGCGACCAGGACGGCCCACAGGTTGAGGTCGGGGTTGCCCAGCCAGTCGATGTGGTGGCTGGATCCGGCGGCGCCCAGGAGGCCGTTGAGGAGCCCGGTGTCGGGGTTGTAGATGATCTCCCAGATGAAGCCGACGACGGCCAGGGAGAGCACCATCGGCAGGAAGATGGCGGTCTGGTAGATCCTCGTGAAGCGGATCTTCCGGTCGAGCTGGTAGGCGAGGAAGATGCCGAACGGGGTCGGCAGCAGGGCCGTGAACAGCAGCCAGATCACGTTGTGCCGCACCGCGGGCCAGAACGGCGGGTAGTTGGTGAAGATCTCCTTGTAGTTGTCCAGGCCGATCCAGTGGATGTCGGCCAGGTCGATGCCGTCCCAGGTGGTGAAGGACAGCCCCAGGGAGGCCAGTGCGGGCAGCCAGACGAAGAAGAGCAGGGCCGCCAGCGGGATGCCGATGATGACGGTGAGGAAGATCCGGTCGCCGGTGCCGAGCCGACGCGGGCGGGCGCGTCGCGGGGCGGGGGGCGTGGTGGGCGCGGAGGACACGGTGCGTGAGACCTTTCCGGTCCTGGTCAGGCCGTGAAGAAGCGCGAACGCTGGGACTCGATCTTCTTCAGCGTTCCCGAGCCGTCGTCGGGGTGGCTGAGCCACTCGGTCAGGCCGGGGAGTACGACGGTGGAGATGAAGCCGGGGTCGCTGTCGCGGTCCGCGAACTGGCTGATCTGCTTGGCGGAGGCGATGAGGTCGGCGGACTTCTTCTGGAGCGCGTTGTACGAGCCGGTGCTCGCCTTGTCGTTGACGGCGAGGTTGCTCGGGTCGACGCCCATGTACAGCTCCTCGGTGTGGGCGCCGCCGAGGAACTCCAGGAACTTCTTGGCACCGGCCTCGTTCTTGGGCCGGCGGCTGAGCATGAACCCGTCGGTGGGGGCCTCGACGGCGCCTTGACCGTGCGCGGCGTCGATCTCGGGGAAGGGGAAGAAGTCGATGTCGGCGCGTATCTTCTCGTCCGTGATCTGCTGTCCGAGGAAGAGGCCGATGACGGCCATCCCGGACTTCTTGTCGAGCAGCGACTGGGCGGCGTCCTGCCAGGAACGACCGGCGGCACCCTGCTGGTAGTAGGGGGCGAGTTCGCGCCAGTGGTCGAGGGTGGCGAGGGCGCGCTTGTCGGTCCAGGAGACCTTGCCGCGCATCAGCGACATGTGGAAGTCGTAGCCGTTGGTCCGCAGGTTCACGTAGTCGAAGGCGCCGAGGATGCTCCAGCTGTCGCCGCCGCCGTAGCCGGAGGCGATCGGCGAGAGCCCGTCCTTCTTCATCCGCTTCGTGAGCGCGATGAACTCGCTCCACTTCTGCGGGACTTGGTAGCCGCGCTCCTTGAAGAGGCTCTTGCGGTAGAAGACGGCCCACGGGTAGTTGTACAGCGGCACGAAGTAGTACTTGCCGTCCTCGCCGCGCGAGAGCTGCTTGGTGGCGTCGCTGAAGTCGACGCCTATCTTGTCCCAGACGTCGTCCAGTGGGCTGCAGAGCTTCTTCTTGGCGAAGTACTGCATGCGGTAGCCGGCGAACCAGGTGAAGACGTCGTCGGGGGTGCCCTGCAGATAGCTGGTGATGCTCTTCTGGAAGGTGTCGTGGTCGACGGTGTTCGTCTTCACCGTCAGACCGCTGTCCTTGGCGAACGCTCCGGTGACGGAGGCGTAGGCCTTCTTGGGCGTGGCGTCGCCGCCGTTGGATCCGAAGGTGACCGTCTTCGGGTCGGCCCCCGCTCCCCCGCCGCAAGCGGTCAGAACGGGCGCGGCCAGTGCGGCGGCGCCGAGTCCGAACAGTCCGCCGACGACTCTGCGGCGGCCCGGGTCACGCGCAGCCAGGGGATTGCGGCTCTGCTGCGTCATTGTTGCTCCTCACGCGTGTCCGTACATGTCTGATCTTCAGTGCATGGCTGTGCTTCCGTGCATGGCTGTGCTTCAGTACGTGCTGGTCGGTGCGTGGTGTGCTCGTCGGCGCGTGCTCGCCCCTCAGGGCGTCGTGCTCCTCAGCGCGCGTCCGAGGTGGTGAAGGACTGGATGGCGGTGGCCGCCGCGCCACGCGCCCACTCCTCGAAGGGCAGCGGCCTGGTCTGTACGTCGCAGTCCGCGGCCGAACCGAACGCGGCCGCGGCGAACGCGTCACGGATCTGCTCGGCGAACAGGTCGTAGGCGGCCAGGCCTTCGCCGGAGATGATCACGCGCTCGGGGCCGAGGAGGTTGGCCACGGTCGCGATGCCCCGGCCGATCGCCGCTCCCGCCCGGGCGTACACCTCCCGGGCGCCGGGGTCGCCGTCGTGGGCGAGGGCCAGGGCCGCGGTGGCGTCGGCGACACTCGCGCCGGTGACCTCCCGGATCCGGCCGACGATCGCGGGGTCCGAGGCGATCGCCTCGACGCAGCCCCGGTTTCCGCAGTGGCAGCGGGGACCGGCCGGGTCGATCGCCACGTGCCCGATCTCCCCGGCCACGCCGTGCGCTCCCGCCACCACCTGTCCATGCACCACCAGGCCGCAGCCGATGCCCGCGCCGACGGTCACCAGCGCGAAGTCGGACAGCCCCACCCCGGCCCCGAACCACTGCTCGGCCACCGTCAGCGCCCGAACGTCGTTGTCGAGGGTGACCGGCAGTCCGGTCGTGGTCGCGGCCAGTTCGGCGAGGGGAACGTCGCGCCACTCCAGGAACGGCGAGTAGCGCACCACCCCGGCCGCCCGGTCCACGTCACCCGAGACGGCGATGCCGAGCCCCCGGACCTGCACCCCGAAGCCGTCCGCCTCCGTCAGCAGTTCCTGCACGAGTCCCGCGACGGAGGTCAGTACCGCCTTGGGTTCGCGGGAGGTGAGCGGAACGCGCCGGGCGACCCGGATGCGGCAGCACAGGTCGGTGAGTACGGCGATGAGCTCGTCGCCCGTCACCTTGATCCCCAGGAACAGGGCCCTCCCGCCGTCGACCCGCACCGGGTTTGCGGGCCGCCCGAGGACGGGCTGCCGTGCGTCCTCGGCGACGTCCTCCACGAGGTAGCCGGCCTCGATCAGCGGCCGGACCGCCTTGGTGACCGCCGCCGCCGACAGCTGGGTCCGCCCCGCTATCTCCGACCGCGTGAGCGGGCCGTGGGACAGCACGGTGGTGAAGATCTGGGAAGCGGCCGGCGTGTGGGCCGGGAACGCCTCGGTGAGAGAGGTCGAACGCATGGCCGGAACCTAAGGCCCTTATTTTCTGCTGTCAATGAAAGAAGCAGGATTCTCTTGAGGATGCTCCATGAGGTACCTGTGACCTGTGAATTCCAGAATGCGAGCAAGCATTGACACGTGATCCAAGGTCGGGGTTGGCTTTTCCTTGTCTCGTACGTGAGCTCCACCTGAACGCGAGGATCCATGTCGCCGATCTCCTTCGCCCCGGACACCGGGGTCTGGCTGCTGTCCACACCGCGCACCTCGTACGCGCTGCGGATCGACGAGACCGGAGCGCCCTGCCATGTCGCGTGGGGTCCACGACTGACGCTTGCGGAGGCCGAGGAGCTCGCCGCGCCACCCGCGCCCGAGGCCAGCAGCTTCGAGGGCAGGCCGCCCGTCGGGGAGGAGCTGCCGGTCGACGGCGGCACGCGCTACGGACCGCCGTCACTGCAGGTCCGGTTCGCGGACGGCTCGCGCGCCTTCGAGTGGCAGCCGACCGGCCACCAGGTCGACGAGGGCGAGCTGACCCTGTCGTTCCGCGACCGCCGCTACCCGTTGCGGGTGGCGCTCCACTACCGGGTGCGCGAGGACACGGACGTCATCGAGCGCTGGACCGTCGTCCGCAACGACGGCGACGAGCCCGTCACCCTGCTGCGTGCCGACTCCGCCGCCTGGACCCTGCCGCCGCAGCGGGACTACCGGCTCAGCCATGTCACGGGCCAGTGGTCAGCCGAGAGCCAGTTGCGACGCGACCGACTGCCGTACGGCGAAACCGTGTTGACCAGCCGTCGCGGGATCACCAGCCACCACGCGAACCCATGGCTGATGCTCGACGCGGGTGAGGCGACGGAGGAGCACGGGCGGGTGTGGAGTGCCGCCCTCGCATGGAGCGGGAGCTGGCGCGTCACCGTGCAGCGCACCCCCGACGGGCGGGCCGGATTCACCGGCGGCCCCGGCCAGGACGGCACGACCGTGCCGCTCGAGCCGGGCGAGGAGTTCGCCACTCCCCCGTTCGCGGGACTGTGCACCGACGGCGGCTTCGGCGCTGCCAGCCGCGCCTGGCACGCGTACGTCCTGGCCCATGTCCTGCCCCATGCCGACGAGTTCGCCCCGGTGCTCTACAACTCCTGGGAGGCGACCGGCTTCGACGTCGACGAGATCGGGCAGAAGGCACTCGCCGAGCGGGCGGCGGCGCTCGGGGTGGAGCTCTACGTCGTCGACGACGGCTGGTTCGGGGCGCGCCGCAGTGACCGGGCGGGCCTCGGCGACTGGACACCGGCGCCCGACCGCTTCCCGGACGGGCTGGCCCCGCTGGTCCGCGCGGTGCACGGGCTCGGGATGCGCTTCGGCCTCTGGGTGGAGCCCGAGATGGTGAACCCGGACAGCGACCTGTATCGCGAACACCCCGACTGGGTACTGCACTTCCCCGGCCGCCCCCGCTCCGAACTGCGCAACCAGCTGGTCCTCAACTTCGCCCGCCCCGAGGTCGCCGACTGGGCCCACGGCTGGCTGACCCGGCTGGTCAGCGACCACGGCATCGACTTCCTCAAGTGGGACATGAACCGCGCGTTCAGCGAGGCCGGCTGGCCCGACCGGCAGGACGGCGCCGACCGCCTCGGCCCCGCGTACGTGCGCAATCTCTACGGCGTCCTCGACCGTCTGCGCGCGGACCATCCGGCGCTGCGGATCGAGACGTGCAGCGGTGGCGGCGGCCGCGTCGACCTGGGCATTCTCTCCCGTACGGACCAGGCGTGGGCGTCGGACAACACCGACGCCGCCGACCGGATGGGGATCCAGCAGGGCTACGGCCAGATCTACCCCGCCCGCACGATGGGCGCCTGGGTGACCGACGTACCCAACCAGCTCACCGGCCGTACGGTCCCGCTGCGCTTCCGCTTCCACGTCGCGATGGCCGGGGCGCTCGGCATCGGGGGCGATCTCACCCGCTGGTCCGAGGAGGAACTGCGGGAGGGGGCCGACCTGGTCGCCACGTACAAGAAGGTCCGCCATCTCGTCCAGCACGGCAGCCTTGACCGGCTGTCGCCGCCCGCCGAGGACTCGGTCTGCGTGGTGCAGTACACCGCCGCGGACGCCTCGGAGACCCTGCTGCTCGCCTACCGGCGTGTCTCCCGCCACGGCGCGCCGAGGCTGCCGGTCCGGCCGCGCGGTCTGACCCCCGGGGGCCGCTACCGCGACGCCCGCACCGGCACCGTGCACCACTCCACGGTGCTCGGCGAGTACGGTCTCGACCTGGAGCTGCCGGCGGGCGACTGGGCCAGCACGACGGTGCACCTCGTCCGGGAGGACTGACACCTCGCCCGGGAGGACTGACACCCCGTCAATGTGCTGGTGGGCCGCCCGATGTCGCTCTCGCCCGTCGGGGGCCCGTCAGTACCGCTGGGCCTTCGCCAGGACCGGGGTCAGCTGGGGTTGGGTGGGTTGTCTGCTGATGGCGACGGGCTGGGCGCGCTGACCCGGCTTGAGGTTCTCCGCGCCCACGAACCTGGTCTCGACGACCTTGCCGTCGGCGTTCTTGAAGTCGACCTGGACGGCGTACGAGGCCGTGCGATCGGTGTTGTTGGTGATGTTGACGAGCACGGCGAGCAGGCCGCCCGTCTTCGCCCTGGGCAGGCCGGTCATGGCGACGTCGGACCGCGCGTTCCCGGCGCCCTGCACCTTCTTCAGCTCCGCCTGTGCCTGCGCGCTCGCGCGGGCCGTGTCGGCCGAGACGGACGCCTCGAACTCCGAGGCCGCGGCGGACAGCGAGGAGGCCGCCGCCGAGGCCGAGGCCCGGGCGGAACCGATGATCGAGGAGGCGGCCGAGGCCAGGGCGGACGGCGGTGTGCCACTGAACGACGAGGTGTCCGGCGGGGTGGCGCGCGGGGTGACGGAGGCGGCGCCGCTGTCGCCGCCGCTGTTCGTGCTGCACGAGACGAGCGCGGCGCCGCAGGTCAGGGTGGCCAGGAGGGCCGCGGTCGCGCGGCTGCGGCCGGTCCGTGCCGGGACACCGTGGGTGCGTCTGCTCATGGAGCTCGTCCTCTTCCTGCCGGTCCGAAAACCCGCTCTACGGGCCTCCCTCATGCTCCGTGCCGGGCTCCGCGTCCGCGATCGGTGCTGACCCGTTGGGGTGTCCGGCCCACGGCGAACCGGGGTCTCGGCGCGGGACTGCACCGTGCACACCACCACGTGACCATCTGCGGTTTCACCGGTGCCCGTGGGACGACGAGGAAATCAACCGATAGGCCGGTCTCGCGCTGTTCGACGCCTGCGCCTCGAACGAAAGGGCGTTGCACGCCTACCCGGGCAGGCACAACCGGGTGCCCAGACAGCGGGGCGCTCGACGGCGTTCGGGCCTTGCCGACGAGGGAAAGAACCTCTGGTGGACGGCAAAAGGCAAAGGCAAGGAGAGCTCTCTCCTTGCCACTCTCAACGTATAGCGCACTGGGGGGCTTGCCACAAGACCCGGGTCACGGCGCAGAATCGTCGGCCGATGCCACAACCTGCGGAAATGGGGACACGACGTGCGTGTGTTGTTGTCGACGTATCGGCCGAGGACGTGCTCGACAAGAGGTTCGACAGAGTTCGAGGCGCCGGTGATTCGATCGGCCACTGCAGTGCAGCGGAGCACGGTTGCCTCGGAGGTACCGCAGTGACTGAGCGGTACGTGTGGGATCTTCAAGAGGTTGACGAGACGCAGCTCGCGGTCGTCGGCGGCAAGGGCGCGCACCTGGGCGGACTGTCGCGCATCGAAGGCATCCGCGTGCCAGGTGGTTTCTGCGTGACGACGGACGCCTTCCAGCGGATCATGGCGGAAGCGCCGTCGCTCGACCATCGGCTCGATCAGCTGTCGCGCCTGAACCCGGACGATCGTGAGGCGATCCGCACGCTCAGCGCGGAGATCCGCCGGACCATCGAAGAGATCGCCATCCCGGGCGATCTCGCGGCGGCGATCACCCGCGCGCTCGCCCAGCTCGGCGAGCAGGCCGCCTGCGCCGTCCGATCCAGCGCGACGGCAGAGGACCTGCCGACGGCCTCCTTCGCCGGCCAACAGGACACGTACCTGAACGTCGTGGGGCCGACGGCGATCCTCCAGCACGTCAGCCGGTGCTGGGCCTCGCTGTTCACCGAGCGGGCCGTGACCTACCGCCAGCGGAACGGCATCGACCACCGTACGGTCCACATGGCCGTGGTCGTGCAGCGGATGGTCTTCCCGCATGCGGCCGGCATCCTGTTCACGGCCGACCCCGTCACGGGCAACCGGAAGGTCGCCACCGTGGACGCCGGCTTCGGCCTCGGCGAGGCCCTGGTCTCCGGCCTGGTGAACCCGGACGTCTTCAAGGTGCGACACGGCGAAGTCGTCGCCAAGGCGATCGCCGCCAAACAGCGTGCCGTTCACGCCCTGCCGACCGGCGGTACGCAGGAAGTGGCGATCGACCCGCAGCGGCAGGAGCAGCCGGCGCTGACGGATGCGCAGGCCGTGCGGCTCGTGCGACTCGGGCGGCGGATCGAAGCGCACTTCGGCCGCCCGCAGGACATCGAATGGTGCCTGGTCGATGGTGGCTTCCAGATCGTTCAGAGCCGGCCGATCACGACGCTGTTCCCCATCCCCGAGACCGGCGACCAGGAGAATCACGTCTACGTCTCCGTTGGTCATGGGCAGATGATGACCGACCCCATGAAGCCCCTGGGGCTCTCCATGTGGCAGCTGACGGCCATGGTGCCGATGCACACGGCGGGCGGGAGGCTGTTCGTCGACGTCACCCGGCGCCTGGCCTCGCCCGCGAGCCGCGCCGGCCTCCTGGACGTCATCGGGAGAGGCGACCCACTGATCAGGGACGCTCTGGAGACCGTCCTCGACCGCGACGATTTCGTCCCGTCGCTCCCGGACGCGGGTCCCGGCGGGCCGCCGGCCGGCGGTGCGTCCGCCCCGATCGAGACCGACCCGGCCATCGTCACCGAGCTCATCGAGCGCAGCCAGGTGTCCATCGCCGCCCTGGAGCGCGACGTCCGGACGAAGACCGGACCGGCGCTGTTCGACTTCCTGCTGGAGGCCTTCGAGGAGCACAAGCGGGTCCTCAGTGATCCGCTGAGCATGCAGGCCATCATGGCGGGGATGGAGGCCACGTGGTGGCTCAACGACACGCTGCGGGAGTGGCTGGACGAGAAGAACGCGGCTGACACGCTCACCCTGTCCGCCCCCGACAACGTCACGTCGGAGATGGGACTGGCGCTGCTCGACGTCGCGGACGTGATCCGACCGCACTCGGAGGTGGTGGCGTTCCTGCAGGGCGTCGAGGACGAGGGCTTCCTGGACGAGCTGGCGAAGCTCACCGGCGGGACCGAAGCGCGCGACGCCATCGAGGCCTACCTCGACCGGTACGGCATGCGCTGCGTCGGCGAGATCGACATCACGAGGCCACGTTGGCGCGAGCGCCCCACCACGCTCGTGCCCGTGATCCTCGACAACGTCAGGAACTTCGAGCCGGGCGCCGCCGAGCGGCGCTTCGAACAAGGGCGACAGAAGGCGCAGAAGAAGGAACAGGACGTGCTGTCACGCTTGCGGGCCCTGCCGGACGGGGACCGGAAAGCGGACGAGGCCAAGCGGATGATCGACCGGGTCAGAACCTTCATCGGGTACCGGGAGTACCCGAAGTACGGCATCGTCAGCCGCTACTTCCTCTACAAGCAGGCCCTACTGGAGGAGGCCGAGCGCCTCGTGCAGGCAGGCGTGCTTCCTGAGAAGGAGGACATCTTCTACCTCACGTTCCAGGAACTCCACGACGTCGTGCGCTCGCACCAGGTGGACGGCCGGCTCATCCAGCAGCGCAAGGACGCCTTCCGGTCGTACCACGCGCTCACACCGCCCCGGGTGCTCACCTCCGACGGTGAGGCCGTCACCGGGGCGTACCGGCGCGACGACGTGCCGGCCGGCGCCCTGATCGGCCTCCCGGTTTCCGCCGGGACCGTCGAGGGGAGGGCCCGCGTCATCCTTGACATCGCGGAGGCCGATCTCGAAGCGGGCGACATCCTGGTCACGACCTTCACGGACCCCAGTTGGTCGCCGCTGTTCGTCGGAATCGCGGGCCTGGTGACGGAGGTGGGCGGCCAGATGACCCATGGCGCGGTGATCGCCCGGGAGTACGGCTTGCCGGCCGTCGTGGGCGTGGAGCAGGCCACCCGGCTGATCCGGGACGGGCAGCGGATCCGCGTGCACGGAACCGACGGATACGTCGAGATCCTGCCTTGACCGTCCACGCCGAGAGGCCTCATCCGTAGCTTCCGGTGCCGATCCCCCGTCAGAAACCCATGACCAGGTGGAACGGTCCGGCGACGAGAGACCGACCGCATCAGGCGGATTCGGTCCCCACAGCGCCGGTGCCACAGCCGCTGTACCGACTGTCGGGACCAACACGCCCAACAGTCGGTACGGCACTGCCGGGCTCGACCCGGCTCGCGTGATGTCCGTTCCGGAAGCGAGTCCTTACGGGTGTGCGATGTCGGTGATCACCTGGTCGTACCGCCGAATGTTCCCGGTGAATGTGTAGTTCGGGTACCTCGGCCGCAGGCGGGCCAGGGCCGCGTCGACGAAGGCTCACATGTCGCCGATGTCGGCGTGGGGGTCGAAGGTGGCGTGGGTCAGCCATTCCCCCTCGTTGTTGGCCACGTAGGCTTCGTACTTCTGCTCTTCGGTGGTGACGGCCATGGGTGTATCGGTCTCCTGGTTCGTGGCCTGCCGGATGTCGTCACTCTCGTCGTCCACGGTGGCGGCTGCCTGCGCTGTCCCTGCCGTGGTGAGAAGCGTTGCCGCTGCGGCCGTGCCGTCACGGTGCCGGACTTCATCGGGCGGCGGCCGACTGCGGTCGCATGCAGACCGCGGAACCCAACGAGTGCCCTCAGAGCCCTCTAGATGGCTGACGCCAGGTCAGGACGCCTCTGTTACAGGACTGTTGAGGATTCCCACGTACTGTGTTGATCAACAGGGCGCTCGCCAGCGCCCCTCATGCAACGGAGAAGAACCACCATGCGCCTGTCCCACGCCGCCACCGCACTCGCCGTCACGTCCGCGCTGGCCCTGACGCTCACCGCCTGCGGGAACGGCAGCGGCAACGACGCCTCGGGCGACCAGTCGTCCACACCGGCTTCCTCGTCCTCGGCCACTGCGACTGACGGCGCCCCGGCCGAGAACGCGGGTGCCACCAAGGATGCGGGCAGCAGCACGGGCGGCGGTACGGGCACCAGCACCGGGGGCACTGGTGGCACCAGCGGTGGCGGCACCGGCGCGGGCGCGGGCCGCTGCCACACCGCCGGGCTGGGCTTCTCGTTCGGCTCCGGCGACGGCAAGGTCAGCAGCTCGGACGACCAGCAGCAGCTGGCCGTGGTGCTGAAGAACAAGACGTCAGCCGCGTGCACCATCCAGGGCTTCCCCGGGGTCGACCTGAAGTCCTCCGGCGGCAGCTGGTCGCTGACCCGCAGCGGTGCGACGCCCAAGAAGATCACCCTGGCCGCCGGTAGCAGCACGACGTTCACCATCACCTTCCTGCCGTGGAACCAGGGCAGCGGCACCGAGTTCAAGGCCACCTCGGTCGTCGTCACCCCGCCGAACGAGACCACCTCGACCACCCTGGCCTGGCCCGGCGGCAGCGTCCTGCTCCAGGACGGCGCCACGCACCCCGGCACCTACACCGGCCCCGTCGGCGGCTGACGGCGACTGGCCCTGGCCGTACCCGAGACGTCGTCCTGGCGTGGGGGGGGGAGCCCCATCACCGAGCGGAGCACTCCGCAGAGGGTTCGAGTTGACTCATGGACACCTCCCGACTGGCCTCCGCAGGCCGACTGGCGCAACGTCGCCGAGGACCGCGTCGCCTGATGCCCAGGACACCTCGGCGACGGGGCGCTCGCACTTGAGGCTGGGTCCGGGAGCCGAACCTGGCCGCAGGGAGGGGGCACGCGGCGGAGGCTTCACATTTCGGCCGAGGTCTGCGGCCACTCCACGATCGACCGACCCTCGTCGTCGATCTCGGGCTCACGGACTCCCGAACGCAATGGGCATCGACACTGCCAGGATCGCCATCCGACGGCCCAAGGTCCCACTCATCGCGAAGAGTTGGCCGGATGCGCCACAACGCGCGGTCCAGGGAACTGTTACGCAGCGCATCGCGGAACAGCTACGCATAGGTGGGGGCAGCAGCTTCGTAGGCCTCACGAGTGGCGCTGGGGGCATCGCGTTCGACCGTGCTCGCGACACCAGTGCCGCATCAGGCAACGTTCGCCTTCACTCCGTATGGACCTGCCACCGACGGTCTGTCAGTGCTCGGGTGAGTTCGGCGTGGTACTGATCGGCGTCGAAATGAAACGCTGGGGGCCGCACCTTGTCAACGGGCACCTGCCACTCGGACCACTCCACGATCCCGCCGTGGCGCTGCACGAAGACGGACAGGTAGCCACAGCACCCGCCGGTGCACTCAGGCTCGCCCAGCACTACACGTCGTCCCTCGCCGGTCCCCCAGAGGGGACCGTGGCCGTCGGCGGGCAGCGCCTCCTCCGCAAACGGGCCGCGACCTCCCTCGCCGACCACCTCTGACACCAGTTCCTCGCCATCAACCCAGAACTGCAATTGGGCAGCCCATCGGGGCCCCGGGGGCAACGCACTGACCTCAAGCCGATTGAACACCCGAACACCGTACGTGGGTACGGGCCATCACAAGTCCTTTCCCACGACCGGGTGCGGGCGTCCGGCCAACCAGCAGTCGACGTCCCAGGAGGCAATCGTTGGTTGATGCGGCACTAGTGCCGCATCCGGCGCATGTGACTGAAGCCATCCTCGACAGTGAGCCACTTCCCGTTTGGGAACGCACTCACCTCCAGGACGTGCTGTGGAGCCGATGCCACGGACCGTGGCTCGGCGCCACGGCCCGTGGCGACGGCGTAGCGCTCAGTTGGTCAGCGGGGCTGGTCACCGCGCCCGGGGCCTGCGCGAGTCCGGTGGCCCACAGCTGGTCGACACGCGAGCGCTCGGTGACGTCCGGGTAGCGGTTGGTGCAGGACGGGCCGGCGGCGCCGCCCGACATCAGCTCACTGCACGGCCCGCTGTAGTCGTCCGGCAGGCCCAGCACGTGCCCGGTCTCGTGGGTGACGACGCGGACCGAGTCGTACTGCTGGCTCTGGGTGTAGTCGAGGAAGACGTAGCCGCTGCCGTGGCCGTTGGTGGAGGCGTAGGACCCGCGCGGGTCGTTGCCCTCCCGGTAGGAGAAGTCGGCACCGCTCGACGCCTCCTGGAGCTTGACGTTGGACTCGGAGCTGTTCCAGATCGAGGCCGCGCTCGATATCTGCGAACGGAAGCTCGGCGCCTGGGAGGCGTCGTAGTAGAGGGTCACCGCCTGCGCGTTGGGCTGGGCGGCGCGCTTCTCGGCGACCGACTTGAGCACGGCCTCGAAGAACGCCTTGTTGTTCGCGGCCTCCTCAACCGACCCGGCGTACCGTGCCACGGAGGTACCGGAGGCAGCGGAAGTACCGGAGGCAGCGGACGGGGTGGCGGCCGTCTGGGCGCTCGCCGACACCGCCGCGCCCAGCGTGCTGGAGGCCAGACCCAGGCCGAGAGCGAGGGCGAGGAGTCTCGGGGACGTTCGGGACGACTTCATGTGGGGGGGCTCCTACTCACTCGGTGACGCCAAGCGCACGGTGCGCGGTCGACTCTGCGTGAACACCGGTTCCGACCTGCGGCGACGTCCTGTGGGTCGACATTCTTAGAACGGCTCGACAGGGAGCGCAAAGGGGTCCCGCCACTACGTCGCCTCGTAGGTCCCGAGACCTCGCCAGGGCAGTGCACGGGTCTTCGGTCCGCACATGGCGACAGGAGGAGAATCTGTCGCGGCGTCAGAAGCCTTACGCCACGGGGCAACGGGCCTGCGGGCCGGCCGGGCGGAATCCCGGGACGCGCGGCAGGATCCACATCCGGGCCAAGACGGATAAATCCTCAGATGTCCGCCATGCCTCGTCTACTAAGTGCGCCGGTTTATTGGTGGAGCGCTGTGACCGACGTCATAGAACTTGAGCTTCCGTTTCCTTCGCGCCCCACCGGCCCGGGCTGTCGTCAGCCATGCGAACGAGGTGCGTGCCCTCCATCCAGAGCGCGACCGCACGCGGCACATCCGAGACACCCAGCACACGGCACTAGCTCCTGGCCCCGAGGCGAGCCGAGAGAATCACGATCTTCCCTCCCGCCTGTTCGCCCGGGCCGTCGCTGGGCCTAGTGCTCGGCTGTGCGTCGTTGGCGATGGCCACGAGAGGCGGGGCCTGCCGAACGGGCGGCGCCGGGCCTGGCCACCCACTCTCAGTCCACTCTCAGTCGCTCTCAGTCCGCGTGAACGCCGCCTTCGGCGCGGGAGGCACCCTCGGTCGCCGCCATGTCCTGCGTGCCGATGACGCCAAGCAGCTCAAGCTGAGCGGCGCCCTCGGTACCGGGCGGGGCCGTGAACCACAGGAGGCGCTGGCGACCGTCCTCGCTGAACAGACTGTGGCAGTCCAACTCGATGACGCCCAGCGCGGGGTGCACGATGCGCTTGTGATCGGTGCGGCGCAGCCCGACGTCGTGGGTGTCCCACAGGGCAGCGAACTCCGCGCTGCCTCGCCGCAGTGCGGCCGTCATCCCGGCGACCTCGGTGTCGCGGCCCCGGCGGGCGGCGACTGCCTGCAGGTCAGCGACGAAGACCCGCGAGTGGTGCGGATGGTCCTCGGGCGGGTAGACCGCGCGGGCGGCCGGATCGGTGAACCAGCGGTACGCGAAGCCGGTGGCGGGCCCGCGCGGCTCCGGAGCCCGGCCGAGCAGTGCCGCGGCCAGCTCGTTCTGGACGAGGGTCTCGTGCAGGTCGGTGATCACCTGGGCCGGGGTGGTGGCCAGCCGGTCCAGCAGCCCGAGCAGGGCGGGCTGGACGTGTCGCGCGCTCGCGCCGTGCGCCGACGCGGGCAGCGGCCGGTCGGCGAGATGGAACAGGTGATCGCGCTGGTCGCCGCCCAGCCGCAGGGCCCGGGCGAGGGCGGCCAGTGTCTGGGACGAGGGCTGGGCGCCGCGTCCGCGCTCCAACTCGGTGTAGTAGTCGGCCGACAGGCCCGCCAGTTGCGCAACCTCCTCGCGCCGCAGGCCGGGCACCCGGCGCCGGGGCCCGTCGGGCAGGCCGACGTCGGCCGGCCGGATCCGATCACGCCGGGACCTGAGGAACGCCGCAAGCTCGGGAAGGTTCACCCGCTCATCGTCGCCTCTCCGGCGGGGTCCGAGCCAGGGGCTGGTGACCCCTGGGTGGGCTCAGCCCTGGTCAGAGCAGCTGACTCGGACGGATGGTTGCCCCATCGGGGTCGGCCTCCTGCTCATTGTGAGCAGCTCCGGCGCCCCGCACGAAGAGAGAGAGCACCATGCCGTTCGCCAACTTCAAGGTCCCCGCCGGCGCCCTCACCGCAGAGCAGAAGGAGCAGATCATCACGCGCACCACCGACCTGTACGCCGAGATCTTCGGTGACCGCGCCCGGGCCACCACCCTCGTACTGGTCGAAGAGGTCGCCGACGCCGGATGGGGCATCGGCGGCGATGTCCTGACGCTTGCCAAGATCCGGCAGACGCCGCAGGAGTGACGGCCCGGCCGGTCGCCGCACGCAGTGCGGCCGTATTCGTCGCCCCGTGGAGGGCGGCGCGGATCTCGACGAGGCCGCAGCCACGGCGCAGTGCCGCGTCCCGGTACGCGCCGCCGCCCGTGGCTCGGGAACTCGTCGACGGGGACACACCACTCAACGACCCCAGCCGTCTGGATCTGCCGCCGGTCCGCGCCCGACAACCCGCCACTGCGCAACGCCCTACGCCCACCCCGTTCGCCTCATCTCAACGTGCCAGCAGCCCTGTTCATCCTCCAGACCACCCGCCGACAGCAGCCGTCCGCAGCACCTGCCGGCGTATTACCCGGTTCCGGACCGATGGGTGGCCGTCGCCGCGAAACGTCGCCTCAGGCGATGAGTGACCGGACGATCACACAGGGCCGCAAGCTGGGAGGGGTCGAAGATGGTCAACGCCGGGACGTACCCGCTGTGGCAGTAACTCGCCGTCGCAGAGGGGCTGCCGGACGAGGCACTGCCCGCGGTGATCGAGGCGCTGTGCGCGCCGGCCCGCGCCATCCACGACGTCTACGACGTCTACGACCGCCGCGAGGAGTGGCGCAAGAAGGCCTTCGCGGACGCGCTGCCCGCCCTCCTACGACGCACGACCGACCCCGCGTTGCGCCGGCGGCCCCTGGAACAGGCCGACGATGGGCAGTTCGCCGACCTCGTCGGCCAAGGCGTGGTCACGGCCGCCGACCTGCCCGCGATTCTGAGCACCCACCGCCCCACCCCGGGCCTCGTCACCGGACTTGCCCGGCACCCCGGGCAAGTCGACGGCGCGATCGGCCTGCTCCGCCATCTCCACGACACCGATCTGGAGCGGGTGGTCAGCGAGTGGAACCCCCGCCGCTACCGCGCGGATACCGAGGCGTTCCCGCCCGTGCCTCCGGCCCTCTCGATGCAGTGCTGGAGTACGCCCTCACGCCCCGCGCCCGCATCCTGGACAACCTCGGCGAGCACCCGGGGTGGGAGATCTCCCAGCGCCCCGGCCTGGGCCTGCCCCACGAGTTCGGCGAAGGCTCCCCTGGCGCATCCTCGCCACCTGCCCCGAACGCTGGCCCGAACTGGTCGACCGTCCCACGCTCGGCACGGCCGTGCAGCATCTCCTCCTGGACCACGCCGAAGCGGAGCAAGACCTCAACCGTCAGAAGGCGGCTACCGGCAGCTCCTTCCTCATGCGCGGCACCGGGGCGACTCGGAAGAAGACCTGGAGCCGGGGCTGTCGCTCGACGCCGGTCTGCTGGAGGCCTGCCTGCCTGCCCTGTGCCCGCCGGAGATGGCCTGCCTGCCCAAGCCGAGCGTGACCGCCCGCCACCGCCTCCACCACGTCCGGCAGGCATTTGGTGCGTCTTCGCCCTCACCGCCGACCGTCCTCTGCCCTGCGGCCCTGCCCCGTCGAAGGCCACGTCGGCAGACGCCACTCAAGACGAAGCGGCGCCCTGCCGACGGTCACGCCAGGGGATCGATATCGTCCGCCCGATGCCCCGGGTCCGCGGCTCGGCGGACGGCACGGAGGAGGAGCACCATGGCCAATGGCCAACAGGGAACCGCGTCGGATGACGGATCCGCGTCGCGGGCACCGGAGGCCCGTCGGGCGAGCACGCACGACACGGTGCGCCTTGCGGTGGTCATCGGTGCTCTCGGCGTGGTCTTCGGCGACATCGGCACCAGCCCGATCTACACCCTCCAGACGGTGTTCAACCCGAGCGACCCGCACCCCGTCCCGGTCACCACGGACAACGTGTACGGGGTGGTGTCGCTGGTGTTCTGGTCAGTGATGATCATCGTCACGGTTACCTACGTGCTGCTGGCGATGCGCGCCGACAACGACGGCGAGGGCGGCATCATGGCGCTGATCACCCTGCTGCGGCGGTGGAGTTCACAGCGTGGGCGTCGGGCCGCCGTCGTACTGGCCGCGCTCGGCATCTTCGGTGCGTCGCTGTTCTTCGGTGACAGCATGATCACCCCGGCGATCTCGGTGCTGTCCGCGGTCGAAGGACTCAAGGTCGTCGAGCCGTCGCTGGGAAGCGCGGTCGTGCCGATCACCGCGGTGATCATCGTGGTGCTGTTCCTGGTGCAGCGCCGGGGAACCGCGGCGGTGGGCCGAGTGTTCGGGCCGGTCATGATCGTCTGGTTCGTGGCCATCGGCGCGTGCGGCGTCGCCGGCATCGCCGACCACCCGGGCATCCTCAGGGCGCTGTCACCGACGTACGCGCTGGGCTTCCTGTTCGGCCATTGGGGCACCGCGTTCTTCTCCCTGGCCGCGGTCGTACTCGCGGTCACGGGTGCTGAGGCGCTCTACGCCGACATGGGGCACTTCGGCCGCCGGGCGATCACCCGCGCCTGGATGTTCCTCGTCTTCCCAGCGTGCGTACTGAGCTACCTCGGCCAGGGCGCTCTGATCCTCGACGATCCGAACAACATCAGCAGCCCGTTCTTCCTGCTCACGCCCGACTGGGGACGGTGGCCGATGGTTCTGCTGGCCACGGCTGCCACCGTCATCGCCTCCCAGGCAGTGATCACCGGCGCGTACTCGGTCGCCTCCCAGGCGGCCCAGCTCGGCTACCTGCCGCGGCTGCGGATCGCGCACACGTCCGAATCCACCATCGGCCAGATCTACGTCCCGTGGATCAACTGGCTGTTGATGGTCTCGGTGCTGACCCTGGTCTTCGCCTTCCGCACTTCCACGGCGCTGGCCTTCGCGTTCGGCATGGCGGTCACCGGCACGATCACCATCACCACGCTGCTGTTCTTCTACGTCGCCCGCGCGAAATGGGGCACGCCCCGGTGGCTGCTCGCCATCGGCGCGACCGTGCTGCTCTTCGTGGACCTGCTGTTCGTGGCGGCCAACCTGACCAAGCTCGTCCACGGCGCGTGGCTGCCGCTGCTGATCGGCCTCACCGCGTTCACGGTCATGACGACCTGGCAGCGCGGCCGCGAACTCGTCACCGCAGAACGAGCGCGCCAGGAAGGTCTGCTGCCTGAGTTCATCGACGACCTCCGCGCGGGGCGGGAGCCGACGCTCCGGGCGCCCGGCACAGCCGTCTTCCTGAACCGGGACAAGGAGACCGCGCCCCTGGCCATGCGGGCCAACGTCGAGCACAACCACGTGCGGCACGACCAGGTCGTGATCCTGTCCATCAAGACCGAGCCCGTGCCCCGCGTCCCGGCCGAGCAGCGGATCGTCGTCGACGACCTCGGGTACGCCGACGACGGGATCATTCACGTCACCGCCCGGTTCGGCTACATGGAGACACCGGACGTGCCCGGCGCACTGGCCATGCTCGACCCGGCCGACACCGAAGGACCGCTGCAACTCGATCAGGCGTCCTACTTCCTGTCGAAGATCGAGCTCCGTCGCGGGAAGGCACCGACGATGGCGCCCTGGCGCAAGCGGCTGTTCATCGCCACCTCCTACATCACGGCTGATGCCGCCGAGTACTTCAGCCTGCCCCGCGACCGCACGGTCATCATGGGCTCGCACATCGAGGTGTAGGTGCGCCGGACGCCGAGGGACGGGTGCGACGCAGAGGACGTCACACCCGTACTTCCGTGAACGGCGCCGAGGACCCCATCGACCCCCTCTCGCGGAGGCGGATGGCGCCGCCGAAGGCGGCGAGTGCGAGGCAGTCGCCGCCTCCCGCACCCCCTGAGCTTGCCCGGTCAGCCGACGAGAGGCAGGTCATGCGAAACGTTGACGTAGGGCGGATCGATCCGGCGGCTACAGCTACTGACCTGGCAATTCGTCGGCCAGTTCAGAGCGGGCGGCGCCCGCGTGGTGCGTACGACCCAGCTCCGGGTGCAGCGGGTCCATGTCCACGGCGACCATCTCCGCATCCGGTAGGCGTTCGGCGAGAGAACGACGACAAGCATCAGTCCGGAACTGTCACTGCCCCGCGATCGCGACAACGAGCAGGACGACCGAGATCAGCACGACTAGCGCGCCCCCGGCGATGAACGCGCGTTCAGGGCCGAGGCGTTCGCGCCCGTGGACGACGACGTTTCGCGGGTCGGCCGGATCGTAGGAGACAAGTACGTTGCCGCCGGGGCGGAGCGGCTGTCGCCGCGTGGAGGGGGCGGGACAGACCACTTCCATCACTCTGTCGTCCTCCGTCACGAACTGGAGCACCGGGCGTGGCGGGGGCGACTCCTCAGGAGCCTCTCCCGGGCGTCTCTTGACCAGCGCCTCGACGCGCACGCCCGTCCTGCTCGCACGCCGCGCCTCGCGCAGCTCATAGGCCCCCACGAGGACGGCCAGCATGCCGCCGAACGCGGCGATCCCCGCGAGTACGGCCACGGCTCCCACGTCCACGCCACGCCCCCATTCCGGTGTTCGTCCCTGCTTCGGCCGCCGTCGCCGACACCCTCACATTGTGGTCACACCAGCCCGGCCAGATCGTGGTTGAGTTCGACGACGTTGACGTGTTCCTGCCCCAGGAAGCCCGGAACACCTCCCTGGCCACCTGCTCGTAGGCGTACGCCGCGGAGATCCGCTCGAGGGCTGCGCGGGCGTCCTGGTCGTCGGGGCGGGAGCACGCCGATGCCGGACGGGCCCGACCGGCGGCGCAGCCGTCGGCCAGGATGCTCAGGGCGAGCGCGGTGTTGGGGTCGGTGGTGATCCACCAGAGCGTGGCCTGCCCACTCTCCGCAGTCGCTGAGGCGATCACGAACCAGCCGATGAGTACGAGCCGGATGCCGCTGACGTCACCGGGCGCAGCCGACGTCCAGCACTTCGATCACGTCACCGTGGCTGGTGTAGACAAGCCAGCACCATTCACCGAACACTGCGGCCAGCTCCGGGGCCTGTAGCTTCGGGGCCCGGGTCACCGCTGTGATGAGCGTGATGATCTCGTCATGCACATCGTCCGGGACGCCGAACAGCACGTTGGCAGCCTGTTGGATCAGTTCGACTTTCATTTCGCACCCCCCGGACCACAGGAGCAGCAAGGTAGGGCAGCTGTGTACTCCGCCCGTGCGTATGGACGACTACGACCAGAGTCCGTCATCGGTAGCAAGCGTCGCAAGGTGTTGGCGGTGCTTGTGTAGCTCTCGGTACAGCGTGGAGCGGCGAGCGGCTGCCGCCGAGCTCTGCGACGACCTGTTCGGGCATCGCGCCGCCGTTGGTCCGCTGGGCGGCTCCGGCGCGGGTGGTCGCGTTGAGCTTCGCGGGCCGTCCGGTCGGCAGTCCGCGGGCTTCCCTGACAGCACGGCCGTCGGCGGCACGCGCCAGCATGTAGATCCGTTCCATCTGAGCGAACATCGCCAGCAGCGCGATAGCCGCGATCGCCCTGTCCGTCCCGGGGCCCGGCTCGCTGGTGTCCGCGGCCGTCATCCCCAACGGCGCCGACACCGACGCCTTCCAGCCCCACCACCTCGAGTCCGCGTGGCGCCCGCAGCACCGGCGCCACTGGCTCGTCACCGACCCGCGCGGTACGGCCACGAGGGCTATGGCCGAGGCCGGGCCGACGGGCGTGGGTGCGCCCGCTTGGCTGCCCGGACGCTCTCCTCCAGTGCCGCCATCAGGTCCAGCGAAGGGGCGGCCTCCACCGGCCCGGCAAGCTCACCGCCGGTGATCTTCACGTCTACGAGCTGTTCAAGGGCGTGGGCGTACTCGTCGTGTACCTCGCCGACGTCGATACCGGTGAGCTCCCGGATCAGCATCTCGGCCAGTTCCAGCTCCCGGTCGGTGACCGGCGTCGAGGGCGCGAGGTCTCCGGGGTCGCGCAGCTCGTCCTGCCACAGGAGAGTCTGAAGGATGAGCAGGCCGTGGCGAGGGCGGAGCAGCGCCAGCCGCTCCCGGCCGCAGAGGGCGACCTTGGAGACGGCGGCGCAGCCGGTGCGGGCGAGCGCCTCGACGAGCAAAGAGTACGGGCGGTCGCCGCCCGGTCCGGAGCCCACGTAGTACGGCTGCCCGTAACTGATCGGGTCGATGTCCTCGAAGGGCACGAAACCAAGCACGTCGACGGTCCGCTTCGTGGGCAGAGGCAGATGAGCCAGGTCCTCGTCCGTGAGCCGCACCATGCGCCCGTCGCCCAGGGCGAAGCCCCTGCCGACTTGTTCGTACGGGATTTCCTGGTTCTCGGCCTTGCAGAAGCAGCGGTGCTCGACGCGGCTTCCATCGCTGACATGGATCTCGTGAAGGCGCACGGGATGCTCCTCCGTGGCGGCGTACAGCCTGATCGGCAGCGCGACCAACCCAAACCGGATCATCCCGGACCACGTGGCCTTCATACATCCAGCGTCATCCCACAGCACCTGGCGCGCATCCCGGTCGCGGCCACCCCCAGCGAGCTGCCCCGGTCACGAGGAAGTCCCCCGTGTCGCCCCGTGTCACCCCCGTTTTCTCCAGCTCGATGCCGCCGGGGCAGTAGTGGAAGGATCGGAGCCATGGGCACCGAGAAGGGCTGGGTGTACCGGGTCGACGAGCCGTACGGCTCGCAGGGCTGGCGCCCCTACGGCGGCCTTCCCGAGCGGTGGCGCGGGACCGTCATCACCGACGATCCCAAAGAGGCCGCCGAATACGTCGCCGCCCTCGTCGTCACCGACCTGGTGACCGAATGGGAGGTGCGCGGCACCAGGCAGAGGCACGTACGCGTGATCGTCTGGGAGGACGAAGAAGGCGACGGCCCCGAGGACGCGGCCTTCACCGTGGAGATCCAGCCCGACATCGACGCAGGCTGACCGATCCGGCCTCAGGGGACAGGCTTGGCGCTCTTCGGTTCCGCGGAGCGCAGGCGAGGCGGAGCCTTCGCGCCGCGGTCAGGCCTGCGCGAAGGCTCCGAGGGCTCCGAGGGCTCCGAGGGCTCCGAGGGCTCCGAGGGCAAAACAGTCCCCGGTAGTGCTGCACGTGTCCTGAAGCTTCAGTCGTCACTGCCGCCTCGGTATCGCGCCGGCTTGCCGGGGGCCTGAACCACATCCTGTCCAAGTCACTCCGCCGACTAGACGTCCTCACCGACTTTGTGGCTCTTCCGGTGTTGTGGCCTAGTAATCACCCTGCACGGGATACGCCAAGAGTCAATAGGTTTTGGGTAAATTTTTCAGCATTCAGTGGGTGAAGGTGCAGTCTTCTCGCGGCGAGGACTCGGAGACCGGGGCGCACGAGTACCCGAAGCGGGTGCGTCCCCGGCGGCCCGCTCCTCGCTCACCCGGCAGGAGGGGCACAGCGGATTCTCTGAGGAGAGAGGTGTGGCACGAGGCGGACCGACGACTCAGTGCAGCTCAGCGCCGGTGCTCTTGACGATATCCGGCACAACAGGTGTGGCGCCTTCTCTGAATCGAGCGATGGCGCCTTGCTACGGGGAGACGGATCCGGCGATGCTTCCAGCAGGCTGGCTGAGGATGCGGCAGATGTCGGCATCGCTGCAAGAAGCCGGGTCGGTTGCGGCAGCGCGCTGGGCGAGTTCCTTGAGCGCGGTGCGGGTCTTGCGCAGTTCGGCCATGCGCCGGTCGATATCACCGAGGTGCTGGTGGACGAGATCGCTGACATGGCTGCAGGGGGCCTGCCCGCTGTCGCGCAGGGTGAGGATGCCGCGGATTTCAGCGAGGGTGAGGCCGGCGCGCTGGGCGTGGCGGATGAAGGTGAGACGCGTGGCGGCGTGGGCGGGATAGTCGCGGTAGCCGCCCGCGGTGCGTGGGGGCTCGGGCATGAGGCCGGCCTGTTCGTAGAAGCGGATGGTCTTGGCAGCAACTCCGCTCATAGTGGCCAGCTCGCCGATGCGCATGCTTCCAGGCTAGCCCTTGACCTTCCCGTGCACTGGAAGGTCTAGCGTCGCAGGCGAAGCCTTTGAACTGGGAGGACGACGGTCATGCGGATCACGGTGCTGACGGTTCCAGACTGCCCGAACGCGCCCCTGGTGCAAGAACGGATCCGGGCCGCGCTGGCCGGGCGGGCCGCTGAGGTCAAGGCGGTCGAGGTGCGCGACGCCGCGGAGGCGGCCCGGTGGGGCATGACCGGCTCGCCCACGGTGCTCATCGATGGGATCGACCCGTTCGCGCAGGCCGGAATGGGGCCGAGCGTGTCGTGCCGGATCTACCGGCACGCGGGCGGGACCGCGGACGGGGCACCGAGCGTGGAGAACCTCCGCCAGGCCCTGGGCACCGACGGCATCCCCGAAGCGGTGGAAACGGGCTGCTGAGAGTCGGACCAGCTCGATCCGCTCGGCCGGGCCGGACGCGGGCGGCGGGCCCGGCCGAGCGTGGGCTGCGGGCGGTGCACCAGGCGGTGGTTCTCGGTGCGGACCTGGTCCAGCACTCGTGGGAGGGCCTCGAACGCGTCGTAGGGCGCGTCATCGTCTTGCCATCAGCCATCGCCCCGCCCTCCTTGCTGGACACGGCCCGTCGACAAGTAGCCGACCGAGGTGCTCATTCAGGGTATGCGGCACCACTGACAGTCAGGCCCGACCGCGTCCAGCGCTGCGCTCGTGATCAGCCGTGGCGAATGCCTTCTCTGCGGCCTCCGCAGACGCAGAGGTCGGGCACCGCCCCGTACCCGCCCTGTTGCGACCGTATCGGCGTAATGATCGACACCAGGTACAAGGCCGCCCATCGCCGGTCCTCCTCGGCCGTCGCGGCGCCCAAGACCGTCCCGCGGTCCCGCGCTTCCCGCAGCAGTTGCTCCGCGCGCTCGCCGACCGCGGGCTCACCACCCCCGGCGGACTGCCGCATGGCCAGCGCACCACCCAGCCGCCCGCTCACCGCGCTGCGGAGAGCGGGGTCGTGGTCCAGCAGCCTTGCCGGCTGGTCGAGTTCGGCGATCGACGCGTCGTACGCCCGAGGCGGAGCATCTCTTGCGCCCATGGCGGAGGTCAGCCGCTTGACCCGCTCCGCGGCGTCCGCCGCCAGGGCGCGCAGCCCCTGTACGCCGCCGCTCCCCTCGTCGCTCACCGACCCCCTGCCTCCCCTCCCGGACCTCGACGGCCCTGGGAACCAACGCCACTGCCCCATGGCCCACTTGCGAGACCGGGGCCGACGCCTTGTTCTGCCTGTACGCGAGAGGTCCGCCTCTCCCCCGTGCGACCGCGCCCGAGATCACCGAGGCGGGGCCCGGACTGCGCGCTCCCTCATCTGCACCGCAAGGTAAATGACTTTAATATGAGAAAAGATCAAATATCCGATACATTCCCGCACGGGCTGCGTATACAGATCATGACGTCAGAATCGAAGATCACGTCAAAGGCATCCGGAAGCACTGCCCGCAATGGCCGGGCAGGCGGCCGTCCCGGCATCGGCGAAGCTGAATTGCTCGCTTCCGATCTCCGAAGACCTGGGCTCCGATCCACCTCACCGTCGCACAACGGGCACCCCGCAGACCTCGACATGGAACACGCTCTCGCGGAAGTGCTGGCCGAGGTCGTGTGCATCGAGCAGGTACCTGTCGACAGTCACTTCTTCGACGACCTGGGCGCCGATTCCCTCGTGATGGCGCATTTCTGCGCGCGGCTGCGGAAGAGGGCGGATCTGCCCTCCGTGTCGATGAAGGAGATCTACCAACATCCCACCGTAAGGGGCCTGGCGGCTGCGGTACCGGCCCCCACGGCCCCTCAGCCGGCGCCCGCACCGACCCCCGCCCGGCCCTCGCAGGCCATGGGCCCGCCCACCGAAGCGACCGCGGCGGAATACGTCCTGTGCGGATTCCTTCAGGCCTTCGCCTTCCTCGGCTACACCTGTCTCGTGGCCGTGGCCACCGCATGGGGGTACGAGTGGATCTCCACCGGGTCGGGCGTGTTCGATGTCTATGTGAGGTCGGTACTGTTCGGCGGCGCCGGTTTCCTCGGGTTGTGCGCCCTTCCCGTCCTCGTGAAGTGGACGCTCATCGGGCGGTGGAAGCCGGGGCAGATCCGCATCTGGTCAATGACGTACGTTCGCTTCTGGATCGTCAGGACGCTGATCCGTTCGGATCCGCTGGTGCTGTTCGTCGGCTCGCCCCTGTACGTGCTCTATCTCCGAGCGCTCGGTGCCGACATCGGGCGGGGAGCCGTGATCCTCTCCCGAAACGTGCCTGTGTGCACCGACTTGCTCACCATCGGTGAGGACACCGTCATCCGGAAGGACTCGTTCTTCTCCTGCTATCGCGCCCAGGGGGGCGTGCTCCAGTTGGGCCCGGTCAGCATCGGGAAGTCGGTGCTCGTCAGCGAGGCCACGGTGATCGACATCCGGACAGCGCTGGGTGACGGAGCCCAGCTCGCCCATGCCTCCTCGTTGCACAGCGGGCAGGTTGTGTCCGACGGCGAGCACTGGCACGGATCACCGGCACAGCGCACCGAGACGAATTTCCAGGTCGTCGGCGAGATGCCGCACGCCACGCTCCGCAGAGCCCTGCACAGTGTCCTGCAGTTGGCGGGCGCATTGTTCTTGTGCGTGCCGCTCGTCGTCGGTGGCACAGTCATGTTGCTGGTCGCGGTTCCGCAGTTCAACACGCTCATCGAGCCGGGGCCCTCGGCCTTCACCAGCGGCACGTTCTATCGCGATGCCGCGGTGGCTGCCGCCGTGCTGGTCTTCGGCGGTGTGGCGCTCGGCCTCCTGCTCATCACCCTGCTGCCCCGTGTGCTCCGTCGCGCCGTCGTACCGGGCCGCGACTACCCCTTGTACGGATGGCACCACTCAGTGCACCGAGCTGTCGCGCGTCTTACCAACAGGCGATTCCTCACCCGCTTGTTCGGTGACAGTTCCTGCATCGTCCACTATTTGCGCAGCATCGGCTACGACTTCTCCCCCATCGAGCAGACAGGGTCGAATTTCGGTTGCGACGTGAGGCACGAGAGCCCGTTCATGAGCTCGGTCGGCAGCGGAACGATGGTGGCGGACGGCCTGTCGATCGTGAATGCCGACTTCTCCAGTACAGCGTTCCGGGTCTCCCGGGCACCGATCGGGGCCCACAGCTTCCTGGGAAACCGCATCGCCTATCCGGCGCGGACACGCGCCGGCGACAACTGCCTTCTGGCGACGAAGGTCATGGTCCCCGTCGACGGCAAGCTCCGGGAAGGCGTGGGTCTGCTGGGCTCACCCAGCTTCGAGATCCCCCGGTCGGTCCTGCGCGACAGTCGGTTCGACCAATTGGCCAGCGGCGAAGAGCTTCGCCGTGGCCTCGCGGCGAAGAACAAGCACAACGCGGCCACCATGGGCTGGTACCTGCTGGTGCGGTGGATCTACGTTCTGGTTGCCGCACTGCTCGCCGCCGGCGCTGTCGACACCTACGCACGTCTGGGCGCGCTTGCTCTCGCGCTGGCCGATGTGCTCGTTCTGGTTTTCACCGCGGTGTACTTCGTGCTGGTCGAGCGTGTCCTCACCGCGGTGCGCTGTCCAGGCCCCCTGTACTGCTCGATCTACGATCCCCGGTTCTGGTGGCGCGAGCGCTATTGGAAGGTGCCGTCGGAGACCTATCTGCGCATCTTCAACGGCACTCCGTTCAAGAACGTGATCTGGCGATTGCTGGGCGTCCGGATCGGGCGCAGGGTTTTCGACGACGGCTGCTACGTGACCGAGCGGCGGATGGTGTCCATCGGTGACGCGTGCGCTCTGAACGCGGGAAGCATCATCCAGTGCCACTCGCAGGAGGACGGGACCTTCAAGTCCGACAGCATCACGCTCGGCCGCGGCTGCACGGTCGGTGTCGGTGCGCTGGTCCACTACGGCGTGACAGTGGGCGACGGCGCGGTGCTCGCCCCGGACTCCTTCCTCATGAAAGGGGAGGTCGTTCCCTCGCACTCCTGGTGGGGCGGCAATCCGGCCCGGGAGCTGGATCAGGGCTGCGACCAGGGCTGTGACCAGGCAGAAAGGTGCAGCTGATGACCGTCGCACCCGACGTCAATGTGGTCCAGCCCAACGACGAGGACTTCTGGCAGTCCGTTGTCAGCCGCGGCGACGTCACCAACCTTCCGCGCTGGCCCCGCACGCCGGTCGAGAACATCGGCGTGTTCGATCCGTCCCTCGACAATGCGGCAACCTCGCGCTGCTGTCTGGAGCAGTCCTGCGCCATGGGGCACATCACCGTGCACGACGACGCCGGGGAAGTGATCCGCCTCAGCGACCCACTCGTGCTCCACATATCGCTGCGGCACCTGACACCAACGACTCTGTCCTCCCCCTTCGGCCTGGGGGCACTCGATCTGGCCGTCGGCAAGTACGTCTACGACAAGGTCGCCGACTCCGAAGAACTGCACGTCGTCGACGACTTCTTCCACCAGCTGAACCGTTTCGGATGAGCGGCACGGCAGCCCACGGCGCCACGCCGCGCATCAAACCACGGAGGCCATCGTGCCAGTCATCTCCGAGCCCTACAGCTTCAATGAGGAGGACCTCTACGTCGACCTGCAGCCGATCTTCGGGCAGCCGCTGTTCCTGAAATGCGAGGGCTTCAACTTCGCAGGCTCCATCAAGCTGAAGCCGGCCAGGGAGATGGTCAAGGCCGCGGAACGGGCAGGGGTCCTGACGCCCGAATCGGTCCTGCTGGAGTCCTCATCCGGCAACATGGGCGTGGCCCTGAGCGTGATAGCGGCCAGCAAGGGCTACCGGCTTCTGTGCGTGACGGACTCGCGTTGCAACCTGCAGACCCGGTTGTTGATGGAGGCACTCGGAGCCCAGGTCCACATCGTCACCCAGCCCAGCCCGCACGATGGTTTCCTCGGAGCTCGCCTCGACTACATCCGCAGGCTTTGCAGACAGGACCAACGTTATGTGTGGCTGAGCCAGTACACCAACGCCAACAACTGGAAGGCGCACTACCAGACAACGGCACCGGCCATCGCGCGCACGTTCCCTGACCTTGACGTCCTGTTCGTCGGGGCGGGCACGACCGGAACGCTCATGGGCTGTGCCCGTTGGTTCAGGCATTGGCATCGCCTCGTGCGGATTGTGGCGGTCGACCCTCTGGGCTCGGTCTCCTTCGGCGGAGCACCTGGCCGCCGGATGCTCCCCGGCCTGGGCATGAGCATGCGACCACCGCTGCTCGACTCGTCGTACGTGGACGAGGCGATACAGGTCGAGGAGGCCGACACCATCCGGGCCTGCCACAGCCTGGCCAGACATGGCTTCCTCTTCGGCGGCTCCACGGGCACCGTGGTCAGCGGGGCGATCGACTGGCTGACCCGACATGACACACCCTCCCTCACCACGGTGGCCATAGCCCCGGACCTCGGAGAGCGCTATCTCGAGACCATCTACCAAGCCAACTGGGTCCGTGATCTCTACGGCAACGATGTTCTGCCGACCGCCACGCAGCCTCTCGCTGACGCCCGCGAAGCCCGCAGGGCGCCATCGGCGAGATCGCCCGGCAGACGACGGTAGGCGTCGCAAACGGATGTCACCACTGTCACGGCCGTCAGTACGAGGCCGGTGCCCCCGGGGAACGGCGCGGGCGTCTCCGCCATGGCCACGGGCCATCGCGCAGACGATCTACAGACCAGGCCAAACCTGCGCCCCCCGTGCAGCCGTTCCCGGTGCGGCCGACGCAACGGCTGGAAGAAGAACACCTCCCAGGAGATCCTGCCCGCCGGGGAGGTGGTGCGGCGGATGACGCGGGACGCCGACGCCCGTCTCGCCCGACGGTCTTCGCAGACCGCCGCGTCCACCGGCTGAGCCGGCACCTTCGCGCAGGCGTCCCGCCGGTGGCCGGAACCTCGTATTCCCACGCCGTGGCCACCCGTCCGGCACTCCCGCCCGTACGACGCTCCCTCGCGACCTCTCCGACGAAGCCCCGCTGGGTCGGAGCGCAGGGGGCAGCCGCTGCCGAGGTGGACTCGTCGGTCACCACCGCGCAGCACTCATGGGCCACGTCTTCACCCGCGCCGGGCAGGCCGCGCACGCCTACGTCCTGGCTCCACGCGGACACGGTCGGGGCGCGCTCGGCCTCGCGGGCGGCGCGCTGGTGCCGGCCGGGACGGCATGGGGCCGCAGGGCCGCGGGCTGACGAACGGCGAACACGGGAAACGCCGACCGCCGCCCGGTGCGCTGCCGGGCGGCGTCGGGGTCGAGCGCGGTGCGCGGTCAACAGGCGTGGGCAGGCTCAGCCGACGGGGTCGCCGTCGAGCTGCTCCTGGGGGTCGACATCCCCGGCCGGTGCGGCCTCGCTCGTGGCCGCGGGCCGCCGGTCGAGCCCGAGCACGAGCGGTACGGCCAGCACGCTGATCGCGGTGAGGAACACCCAGGGCAGCGCCGCACCGCCCTCCAACAGCGCTGTGAGCAGCGCCGGGGCGACGGCACCGCCGACCGACCAGGACAGCTGGTAGACGCCCAGATAGCGGCCCCGTAGATGCTCGGGTGCCATCACCACGCTCAGTTCGCTGGTCGGCGGCGAGCCGAGCATCTCGGCCACGGTGTAGAGCACCATCGCGATCAGCAGCCCGGCGATCACCGCCCAGCCGGGCAGCACGAGCAGCGTGCCGAAGACGACGAACGCCGCCGCGTTGAACAGCAGGGCCAGCACCAGCACCGTCACCGGCCTGCGAGCCTCGATCCACCGGCTGGCGAGCGTCTGGAGCAGCGCAACCATGGCCGCGTTCAGCACGACGAACACGCCGACGATCCAGGCGCCGACATCGAGGTCGTCCACCGCGTAGACGGCGAGCAGCACCGTGATCACCGTGGAGGAGAAGACGAAGGAGATGTTCGTCGCGACCAGCCGCAGATACCGAGTGTCCTTCAGCACGGTGCGATAGCCGCCCGAGGGTTGTCCAGTGGTTTCGCCCGCGGCCTGCTCCGGCTCGGCGGGCTTCGGCTCCGCGGGCCCGGCGCCGGCCGCCTCGCTCGTGTCCGCGCCCCGCAAGGTGAACACGAGCCAGCCTGCGACGGCGAAGGTGACCACGTTGATCACCATGACCGCCCGCAGCCCGGCGACGGTGCCGATGCTCAGGGCCACCGCGGACGCGGCGCCGCCGAAACCGACGCCGACATTGCGCAGGGCACGGACGAAGCCGAACCAGCGGGCCCGCTCGACGCCCCGGGCGACCAGCACGGTGAGCGGACTGTTGCCCATCCAGAAGGCGGTGGAACCCAGTTGCACCACGAACTGCCACAGCACGATCTGCCAGGCCGCGTGCGAGAACAGGAAACCGATGAATCCGGCCACCGAAATCCAGTTACCCGCAGCGACCACGGTGCGCGGACCGTATTTGTCCAACAGGCGCCCGATGAAGAGCGGAAAGGGCAGGACGAGCAGCTGACCGACGGTCAGCGCGGCACCGACGGCGACCAGCGACAGCGACGTCGTCTTCACGAAGAAGACGACGGTGAACGCCACCACCAACCCGTTTCCCAGGCTGTCGATCAGATTGGCCGTGACGAATCGGCCTTTTCCCGCGAGATCCGGCAGACCCCAGGCCGTCTGAATCCGCCGCCACGCCGAAGGCGCGGGGGAAGGCTGCGGCATCATGACTTCTCGTTACTTCGCTGCATCGGCAGGCAATTCGCCCGCGGCAGGCACTTCGCCCCCGGCGGGCAGCTCGCTCTGATGGAAGACGGCTGCGCTGCACGCCTTGGCATGCGCCGCGATGGAGATGATGCTGCCCGAACCGGCCGGCACCACCTTGGCATATGCTCCTGCCCAACCATGCGGGGTGTAGAACATGCCATAGGCCGCATGCCATTCCTCGGTTTCCCCGGATACCGGGTCCACCACAAGCTCAGGCCGGGGAATCACTCTCTGTTGTACGACACATCCCTCGGCGGCGGAGTTCTCCAGAGCCCGCCGCCACGTGGCGTCGTCCGTTTCCCAGCCCACCACGGCGCCGACTCCGCCGCCGCGCGCGTTGACCTTCAGGATCAACTGCTCGCGCCGCTCCAGGCATTCGTCCACGAGGTCGGTGTCAGTCTTGAGCACGTCGGTGTTGATCAGTCGGGTCCAGGGCAGCACCCGGTCGATGAGCCGGCACTCGTCGTCGCTGAGGTTGCGCCGCCGCACCGGGTCCGAAAGCAGCGCCATACCGGCCTTGTTGGCGAACATGTTGCTGGAAAACGGCGTCCACAGCAGTGTCCCGCCCGCCCGATGCGCACGCAGCAGGGGTGCGACCAGGTCCCAGCCGTCGGGTTCCTCGGCGATCTGGTCCGGGACGAAGGTGCGGTAGACCACGTCGATCTTCGTGTCCCCGAGGTAGAGCGCCCCGCCGCGTTCGTGCACGTCTGAGACCTCAGCCACCAGGATGTCGAGGCCCGCCGAGCGCAGTGCGGACTGGAAGTTGAGCGCGAGCTCGCCGTAGTCCTTCAAACCGCCACGCCATTCCAGCATGGCCACCACCGGCTGGCGCCCGGGTGCCACCTGGGCACCGAAGCGGCGCAGCGCCTCCACCACGGCGCGAACGGGATGCACGTAGCCGAGCCGGTTCCGGCGCGCGAAGTCGGCAAAGCCGTCGATCTCCATCATCGACCGGGAGATTTCACTCGCAAGGGCCCAGCCACCGGCCTCGCTCCCCAGATTGGTTTCGAGGAGCTTGAATGAAGTGCCGTCGTGGTACATGTCGGCCCGGCCATAGCGGGGTGGCAGTACGTCACCACCGAACCGCCGTATCGCTTCCCAGTGGCCGTCGCTGATACCGAGCACCGACCGGAATGCGTCCAGATCGCCGCCGAACATCCGGTCCGGCAAGGAAAATTGTATTTCGACGAGGTGCTGCAGGTCATCGGCGAACTCGCGAATCTCACGCTCGGCGACGAAGAGGGGTCTGGCCAAATACTCGCCATGCCAAGGTGCGAGCGTCGGGAAGTCCTTGACGTGCTGGGCGACCGTGGGCAAGGCGCTGCCTGGCGTGCGGAACTCCTCGTTGTACTGGGCTGTTACGCGCTCCGCCGACATGTAGTCTCCGCTCCCGCTCGCTGGTGACTGGGCCTCACGGCCCGCAGGGGTCACTGTTTCACCCCGGTCTCCAGTGCGACTCAATTGCGGCTCAATTGCGGCCCAATTATCGTCAACGACCCCTGTGGACACTGAACATCTGTGTTAAGACTAGAATACTTGAACACCCGAAAAACAATAGTTCTGCAGCCATGGGGGAAGGCGGCACCAGTTGCCTGCTTTTGGTGGAAGGTCCTTCAGGAACCGGAAAGAGCCATCTGCTGTCGGCCGTGGCGGCCGAGGCGCGACAAAGGGGTTCCGGGCCCCCGCGGCCCATGTTGTCTCGGTTCCCTCCCTGTTATGGGTCTGGCTGGGGCTCAGTGCCCCTGCGGCATCCGTCCTGGTCGGCGTCGATGATCTGCACAAGCCGGGGAGAGTCGAGCACGTCTTCGCACTGCTGCCCGAGCCGCCGCTGCCCCACACCCGAGTGGCGCTCGGCCCGTTGTCCGAAAACACGGTGCGGGAACTCACCGCCGACCTGCTCGGCGCTCCGCCCTCCCCCACGCTCGCGGCGCTCGGCGCGGTGGCCGAGCCCTTCGGGCAGCCCGCCGGGATGCTGCTGCCGCTGGTGGAGGAGGCCACCGATGTCGGGGTCATCGCCGGCGTCGGCGACCGGCAGGTCTCACCCAACCGCTGTTCTGGCAGGCCGTCCTGGAGTCGCTGCCCGAACCGATGCGGACGGGGGCCCGCGGCGGGTCCGTACGCCCCGGCGAGCCCGCCCGCCCCGCCGCGGGCGCCATGGCCGCCCAACCATGGCCGCCCAACCCTGGCCGACCAGCCTGGGGGAGATCGACCGGGTGATCGCCACCCTGGTCAGCGACGGCCTCACCAACAGCCAGATCGCACCACTCGCATCAACCGCCCGCCTCGCACGGTCAGTTATCACCTACGCAAGATGTTCGGCACACTCAGCGTCCGATCGCGCAGCGAACTCGCGGGCACGGTCAGGCCGAGACTACGGGAGGCGCCATGACCGCCACGACGGACACTTTCGCCGATGCCATCGGCGGGCTCGGGGACACCGAGTGGGACCGGCTCGCCGACGGCAGGTTCTACTCGTCGGCGCTGTGGCTGCGGGTGTGCGCCCTCGACCCCGGGTCGGTCTCCGGCGGACTACACGTGGAGACCCCGGGCGGCGGCCGGGCCGCGATCCCCGTGGCGGCGGTGACCGACGAGCCCACCCCAGACCTGCGGTGGCACGACCTGCTTGCCGCGCGCGGCCTGCCGGCGCCCGAGCCGGGCGGCCTGCTCATCGGCCAGCGCCGCGGCTACCTGGCGCACCTGCTGACCGGCGAGGGAACCGATCGGACCGAGGCCGCCGCCGAGGTGCTCGACGCGGTCCGCGCGCTGCGCTCACCCCTCCACGAGGAGTCGAAGATCGCCCGCGTGGCGATGTACCTGACCACCGAGGACGTGGGGACGCTGCGCGCCGCGGGGGTGCGGACCGCCCCGGTCGCGCTGAAGACCGACGCCTGGATCGAGATCCCGCCCGGCGGCTACCACGCCTGGCTGGAATCGCTGTCGGCGCACCGGGCCCGCCGTATCCGCAGCGAGATACGGAAGTTCGAGAAGGCCGGATACGAGGTGGAGCACCGGACGCTCGCCGAGTGCTGGCAGGACGTCGCTCGGCTGCTGGCATGTTCGTTGCTGCGCTACGGCAGAACTGTCGACGTGGCCCCGATGGCCGAGTCCTTCCGCAAGCAGGGTGAACTCGCCGGTTCGCGCGCCGAAGTGGTGCTGTGCTCGCGCTCCGGCGAACCGCCCGTAGGCTTCTGCCTGTACTACCGTTGCGGCGACACCGTGTACCTGCGGGGACTCGGCCTCGACCACCACCAACTCGTGTCGGCCGCCGAGTACTTCAACATCACCTACTACATGGCGGCGCGGCTCCCGGGAGTGCGCCGGATTCACGCGGGCACCGAGACCGCGGAAGGAAAGGCACTGCGCGGCGCGACGCTCCGGCCGCTGTGGCTGCTGGACCTGTCCGAGGACAGCCCGCTGGCCGGGTACGACGAGGAGATCCGCGCGCACAACCGCGCCCTGCTCACCCGCCTGCGCGACTCCTCGCCCGCGGTTTCCGACGCCCTGGAGTACGAGCTCTGGGAGCCGTACTGCTGAGGCCAACTGCCGTCGCAGTAATAGGAGTTCGGCAACGCCGCAGATCTGACCGGCTCTTGCAGGAATCCACGAATGAGCCGGCCCAGGTCTGCGGCTGCTTTCATGTCTTTCACGCCTGACCGACTTCACTCGGCCAGCTGTGCACTCCTCGTACAAGTCGCGATGATGCAGGGCAAGTTGCGGCGGAGCAAGGAGTGAGCGCCGTGGGCTTCCCTCCACTTGCCACGGGGGAGGCGCGGGCCGCATCCCGGCGCGGGCCGGCCAGATTGCCAACCGGCTGCGGCGCGGCTGGGCCGGTGGCAGACCGCCGGCCTTCGAACGCGAGCAGCCCCGCTGGAAGGCCTCCACTCCCCCGGCCCACGCCCTGGGGGTAGGCAGCATGATGGGCTCCACATCCAGGCCGTCCTCGCCCTTGCCCGCCGCCGCGTCAACATCCTAATTCCCGTGTAACCAGCTCACCGGCCCTCGCCGGTCGGTGAGGTGGTTCGAACGGGTTGTGACGCTTGCACCCCGCCGGGCCGCAGGTCTGCGACGAGCACGGCTGCGCAACCCAGCTGGCGGGTGGTGGTCTCGTGAGTGCCGGTGGATACCTCTCAACGTCACGGCCAAGATGCCTTCCCAGAGAGCGGCGCCATCCGGTGCTCTCGTGGCCGCCACCCACCCAGCACTGACGCTGCTGGCGGTTGTGTGGGCTCCGGACGCACGCCTTCTTTCAGCCCGGCCATCATGTCTCCGCCAAGATCGGCGGCGTTCGGCGCCTTCACGGCCACCAGCGGCGTCAACACTGTTTGCTTGATCACTCGTTGGAGTTGGTGGTGCGAGCCCGTCGCACGGTGATCTCTTGCATTCCCCGAGCCGTCTGAGCTCTGGGAACAGACCGGGGCCCGTGCGGTGAGCTGGTGCCACGAACGGCTTGTGAGGTGTCGGCCCGTTCCTTGATCGAGGCCTGGAATTAGGTCGCTGCGTGGCCCCGCATGCGCTCGTGACCAGCGCAAACACCCGCACTTCGAGGAGGGAAAGTTGATCTACTGCGGCATCGACTGGGCCGAGAAGACGCACGACGTCGCCCTGGTCGACGACGACGGCACGCTCCTGGCCAAGCGCCACATCACAGACGACGCGACCGGCTACAAGATCCTGCTGGATCTGCTCGCCGAGCACGGCGACACCGAGGACAACCCGATCCCGGTCGCCATCGAGACCTCCCGCGGTCTGCTCGTCGCGGTCCTGCGCACCGGGAAGCGCCAGGTCTACGCCATCAACCCGATGGCCGCCGCACGCTACCGCGACCGCCACGCGGTCACACGGAAGAAGTCCGACCCCGGCGACGCCCTCGTCCTGGCGAACATCCTCCGCACCGATATGCACGCCCACCGGCCATTGCCCCAGGACAGCGATCTCGCCCGCGCCATCGCCGTCCTCGCCCGCGCCCAGCAGGACGCCGTTTGGAACCGGCAGCAGCTCGCCAACCAGCTCCGCTCGCTCCTGCGCGAGTACTTCCCCGCCGCCCTCGACGCCTACCTGCACTGGCAGAACGGTCTCTGCCGCCCTGAGACCCGCGTCCTGCTGGAACTCGCCCCCACGCCCTCGCGGGCGGCCCGGCTGTCGCTCGCGCAACTGCGCTCGGCGCTCAAGCGCGCCGGCCGCCAGCGCCGGATCGATGCCGACGCCGAGCGCATCCGCGAGGTCCTGCGGGCCGAATACGCGCACCAGCCGCTACTGGTCGAGGACGCGCTCGGCAAGCAGATGCTCGCTCTGCTGCGGCAGCTCGAAGCCGCCTGCACGGCCGCCGACCAGCTCGCCGAGGCGGTTGAAGAGGTTTTCCCTCAGCATCCGGACGCCGAGATCATCCTGAGCCTCCCCGGGCTCGGCACCCAGCTCGGCGCCCGGATCCTCGCTGAGATCGGGGACGACCACGCCCGCTTCGCCACTGCCCGCGGAATGAAGGCCTACGCCGGTGCGTCCCCCATCACCAGGGCGTCCGGCAAGAAGTCCAGCATCACCAGACGCTGGGTGAAGAACGACCGGCTCAACCACACCGGCTACCTGTGGGCCTTCGCCTCACTGACCCACTCACCGGGCGCAAAGGCCCACTACGACCGCCGCCGCGAGGCCGGGGACTGGCACGCCGCCGCTCAGAGAAACCTCTTCAACAAGATGATCGGCCAGCTCTACCACTGCCTCCAGAAGCACATCCTGTTCGACGAGAACCTCGCCTTCCCCACACAACTTCTCGAAGCTGCTTGACGACTTAGCTCCGTGAGGTGTCTCTGGGCCCTGCTACGCGACGGTCGGCGCTACGAAGCCGCGCCGACCATCCCTCACGCGGCTTGACAGACGTTCTCTTTTCCCCGACAGGCTTTTGTCGTATCGCGCTTGAGTCGCGGTTGAGCCGCCTTGAGCGATCCCGTGCCACACTCGGCCCATGCTCCACAGGCGTGCTGATCAATCTCTGGTCGAACGGACGAGGCAAATTCGCAGGGGTCTCATGGGAACCCCGCTGATTCCCCTGGCGGACGAGCAGTGCGACATCGTCGCCAAGCTGGAATTCTGCAATCCCACCGGTAGCAGCAAAGACCGTTCGGCACTGTGGATTCTGGAACAGGCGATCGGTCGCGGGGAGATAGCGCGCGACACCACGGTGGTCGAGTCGTCGTCCGGGAACTTCGCGCTGGCGCTGGCTTTCTACTGCCGCATGCTCGGCATCTCGTTCGTCCCGGTCATCGATCCGAACTGCAACGAGGCCACCGAAGCCCAGCTCCGGCTCCTGTGCGAGCGGGTGGAGAAAGTTTCCCTCCGTGATGGGACGGGCAGCTACCTGAAGAACCGGCTGTCCCGGGTGCAGGAACTGCTGGCTGAACTCGACTCGGCCTATTGGCCCAACCAGTACGCCAATCCGGATGCCCGCGACGCGCATTACCGCTTCACCGCGGGCGAGTTGATCGCGCAGGCCGGCCCGCTCGACTATCTCTTCGTCGGCGTGGGCACGGGCGGCACGATCGCCGGGCTCTCCCACCGGATCAAGGAAACGTACCCGGGCTGCGTGGTCGTCGCTGTCGACGCCGAAGGCTCGGTGATCTTCGGCGGGCCGCCGAAGAAGCGGCGGATCCCCGGCATCGGCTCCAGCATCGTCCCGCCGCTGTGCGGCCAGGCACTGATCGACCAGGTCGAGATCGTCTCCGAGGCACGCGCCGTCGAGGCCTGCGGCACCCTGGCCGCCAAGTACGCCCTGTACGCGGGAGGTTCCACCGGCAGCACCTACGCCGCCGTCCAGGACTACTTCGCCCGGCACCGTCCCGGCCCACACCGTCCCCGGGTCGCCTTCATCGCCGCCGACCGCGGCCATGCCTACGCCCAGACCGTCTACGACCCCACATGGGTCCAACAACTACACGCACAAACGGCACAGCCCCCCGGCGTCAAAACCTTGGCCGTCAACTGAAGGACCTCGCGTCCGACGTAGCCGAAGTGTGGCGGGAGTGCCTGGGTGTCGACGGGGCTGCCCGATGGGTCAGGCGGGCAGCCCCTTCGCAAGCCTCCACCGCCCACAGAAGATGTCAGGCGGCGAACACTTGGGAGTCGTCGGCGAACGCCTTGAACTCCAGGGCGTTGCCCGCCGGGTCGAGCAGGAACATCGTCCACTGCTCGCCGGTTTCGCCTGCGAAGCGCACGTAGGGCTCGATGACGAAGTCGGTGTCCGCGGCGCGCAGCCGGTCGGCGAACCGGTGGAAGACGTCGATGCTCAGGATCAGCCCGAAGTGCGGTACGGGGACGTCATGGCCGTCGACCGGGTTGTGAATCTGTGCGGCGCGGGCCGGGGCAAGGTGCGTGACGAACTGGTGGCCGTGCAGGTTCCAGTCCACCCAGGTGTCGGCGCTGCGGCCCTGCTCCAGGCCGAGCGTCTCGCCGTAGAAGCGGCGGGCGGCGTCCAGGTCGTCGACCGGGACGGCGAGGTGGAAGCGGGGGATGGGGGAATCGAGAACGGTCATGGGTCTGAGGTTCCTTCCGTGCGGCGTGGAGTGCCTGGCGCTTACCGGTTCTGACGGTGGGGAAAATGATCAGGTCGTTGACGATGACGTCGGTTGGTGGGCACACCGAGGGGCACGCTGAGCCGATCGGCCAGTTCGGCACCGTACCCGCCTGCTGCGATCACGGCGACGTGCGCGCGCCGCGCGACGGCGTCGACCGTGTCGGCCGGGCCTCCGATGTGGATGATGTCGTCGCTGAGGGCATTGGTCTCGAACGCGCCGCGGTGGCACCGCGGCACCTCCGCGGTGCTCTCTACGCGGACGACGGCGCAGCCGCGGTCGGTGAACGCTTGCGCCGGCACCTAACTCGACGGACAGGCGTCGACCAGGACGACGCTCGTGCTGTTGATGCCGCTCATCGCTGTGTGTCCTCCCCGAGCGCCTCGGCGAGGCCCTCGACGGTCGGGTTCCTGAAGACCAGGACCGGCGAGACCCGGCGCCCAAGTCGCTCGCCGAGCCGGCCCGCGACCGTGGTGATGGTCAACGAGGTGCCGCCGACGTCGAAGAAGTCGTCCTGTGGCCCGAAGTCCTCCTCGACGCCCAGGCACTCCCGCCACACGTCGGCGACGAGGAGTTGCTGCTTGGTGACGGCCCTGCGGGTGGCGGGGGCATGGGCGGGCGCCGGGCGTGGGTCGGGCAGTGCGTCCCGGTCGACCTTGCCGTTCGGGGTGAGGGGGATCTCCTCGATCACGGTGTAGCTCTGCGGCAGCATGTACAGCGGCAGCTGCTCCGCCAGGTAGGCGCGCAGTTCCGCCGGGTCCGGGGTGGGTCGGTCGGGGTGCTCGAGGATCAGGTAGGCCGCCAACTGGTCCACAGCGGTGTTGGTGCGGCGCACGGCCACCACGCAGTCGGCGAAGGCCGGGTGGCTCTGGAGCGCGGACTCGATCTCGCCGAGCTCGATGCGGAAACCGCGCACCTTGACCTGGTGGTCGTTGCGGCCGAGGAAGACCAGATTTCCGTCGGGCAACAGCCGGACCACGTCGCCCGTGGCGTACATACGGGCGCCGGGCTCCCCGGCGTACGGGTCGGGCAGATACGCCCCGGCCGTGCGGGCCGGCCTGCCGAGGTAGCCGCGGCCGACCGCGCTGCCGCCGACGTACAGCTCGCCGCGACAGCCTGGGGCAACCGGGCGCAGCCGCGGGTCCAGCACGTAGAGGTGCGCGTTGTCGGTCGCCCTCCCGAACGGGACGCTCGGGCGATGGCTGTGCCGGTCGAGCAGCTCCTCGGTGATCGGGCAGAATGCCGAGGTGACGGTCGCTTCGGTGGGCCCGTACTCGTTGAAGACCTGGCATCCCGGCGCGGTGGAGGACAGGATGCGGCGGGCCACATCGTGCGGCACGGCCTCGGCACCGGTGAACACCAGGCGTACGGAGCCGAGTCGGGGAGCGGGATCCGTACCGGATTCCAGCAGGATCCGCATCTGCGAGGGCGTCGCGTTGAGCGTGGTGATGCCGCGCTCGGCGACCTCTCGCAGGAACTCCTCGGGGTCGTAGGCGGCGGTGGGGCTCGCCAGGTGCAGTTCGGCGCCGGATACCAGGCACTGGAAGATCTCCCAGACCGAGTTGTCGAACGCCACCGAGTGGTTGAGCAGGGCCCGGTCCCGCTCGGTGAGTCGACACAGCCGCTGGTTCCACTCCAGGAACCCGGTGATGTTGGCGTGGGTGATCGCGACGCCCTTGGGGTTGCCGGTCGAGCCGGACGTGTAGATCACGTAGGCGAGGTGGTGCGGTTGCGCCTCCTCGGTCGGCCCGGGGTCCGCCCCGGGTTCCTGGTCCACCGCCACGAGACGCACGCCGTCGCCGAACAGGGCCGAGGTGGGGTGCCCCGGGTCCGCGACGACCAGGCGTACGCCCGAGTCGGCCAGCAGGTACTGCAGCCGCTCAGCCGGGTAGCCGGGGTCGAGCGGGACGTAGGCACCGCCCGCTTTCAGCACGCCCAGCAGGGCGACCACCAGTTCCACCGAGCGTTCCAGGCAGACGCCGACCAGGCTTTCGGGGCGCACGCCCCCGGTCCGCAGCTCCCGGGCCAGGGCCGAGGCCCGCGCGTCGGTCTCGGCGAACGTCAGCGACCGGCCGTCGCCCACGACGCAGATCGCGTCCGGGGTGGTCCGCACCTGGCGGTCCCACAGGCGGACCAGGGTGGTCGGCTCGGGCAGCGGCTCGGCCCGGTTGCCGATGGAGAGGGCACGCAGCTCATCGGCCGAGACGATCTCCAGCTCGGACAGTCGGGCCGTGGCGCCGGACACCATCTGCTCGATCACCCGCAGGAAGTGCCGGCCGAGGCCCCGGACGAAGTCGGCTTCGAACAGGTCGGTGGCGTACTCGATGGAGATGCTGAGGTCACCGGCCCCGGCGGCGTGGTCCGTCACGTCGAAGGCGAGGTCGAAGCGGGCAGTGCCGAGCCGTCCTTCCAGCTCCTTGCGGTCGTACAGCTCGGTGACGTGACCGGCCCTCGGCTCCTCGTGCAGGGCGAACAGCACCTGGAAGAGCGGGTTACGGCTCAGGTCGCGCTCCGGGCTCAGCTGCGCCACCAGCTTCTCGAAGGGCAGCTCCTGGTGCGCGTAGGCCTGCCGCGCGACCTCGCGGACGCGGCTCAGCAGCTCGCGCCAGGTCGGGTCGCCCGACAGGTCGGTGCGCAGGACGACGGTGTTCACGAAGTAGCCGACCACATCGTCCAGTTCGGGGCGCGGCCGGCCGCCTGCCAGGGTGCCGACGGCGACATCGCTCTCGTCGGCGTACCGGCCGAGCAGCACCTGCAACGGGGCCAGCAGGCCCATGAACAAGGTGACGCCCTCGGCCCGGCACAGCGTGCGCAGCCGGTGCGTCAAGTCGGCGGGGATGCGCAGCAGTTCGCGGCGACCGCGGTGGCTCGCGACGGCCGGCCGGGGTCGGCTGGTCGGCAGCTCCAGGACGGGCACGCCGGCCAGCCGGGTGCGCCAGTGGTCGAGCAGCCGCTCCAGCTCAGCGCCCGTGAGCCGCTCGCGCTGCCAGGCGGCGTAGTCGGCGTACGTCACGGGCAGCGGTGCCGGGGCGGGGCGGCGGCCGGCGGCGAGCTCCGTGTAGAGCTCGCCCAGTTCCCGCACCATCAGGTCCACCGATGCGCCGTCGCACGCTATGTGATGGATCGTCAGCAACGTGAAATCACGGCTCGGGGTACGCAGCACGTCCGCGCGCAGCAGCGGTGGGCGGTCGAGGGCGAAGGGGGCGCGGATCCGCTCGGTCACCAGCGCGTCCAGGTCCTCCTCGGCGACCTCGGTGCAGCGCAGCGGCACCGGTCCCGGCTCGCGCAGTTCGGGGCGGACCCGGCCGTCGACGGCGACGAGCGCCGTGCGCAGCGCCGGGTGCCGGTGCACCAGCGCGGACAGGCAGTCCTGCAGCAGCGTCAGGCCGACGCGCCCGCCGGGCAGGCCCAGGGCGACCGGCAGGTGGTAGGCGGGCACGGCGTCGTTCAGCTGCTCGAAGAACCAGATCCGCTCCTGGCCGAAGGAGAGTTCGGCGGTCGCGGCCGCGGGAATCGGCTCGTCGTCCGAGGGCGCCACGCCGTCCAGGGCGGCGGCGAGCGCGGCGGGTGTGGGATGCGCGAAGACCGACTGGGCATCGACCGGCACGCCGAGCTCCACACGCAGCCGGGCCACGACCCGTACCGCGGTGAGCGACTGGCCGCCCAGGCCGAAGAAGTCGTCGTACGGGGACACGTCGTCGAGCCCGAGCACCTCGGCCCACACGCGGCACACTGCCGCGGTGTGCGGCGGCAGCGGGGCGTCGTCGGGCATCGACCCGCTCGCCCGGACCGGGCTGTGGGGGATCCGCTGCACGGCGCCGCGGTCGGTCTTGCCCGCGGGGGTGCGGGGCAGGGCGTCGAGCACTGCGTAGCCCTGGGCCACCATGTGGGCGGGCAGCCGCTGGGCGAGGTGGTCACGGACCTGGCGGGGCAGATCCTCGGATACGTTCCGCGCGTCGTACGCGGGCACGAGGTACGCCACCAACTGGTCGCCACCGGCTGCCTCACGGTCGACGACCACCACCGCGTCCGTGACGAGGGGGTGGCTGCGCGCACCGGCCTCGATCTCGCCGAGTTCGATACGGACGCCGCGCACCTTGACCTGATGGTCGTCGCGCCCCAGCACCTCCAGAGTGCCGTCGGCGGACCACCGGGCGAGGTCGCCGGTCCGGTACAGGCGCCCGGAGGCGTCCCCGAACGGGTCGGGCACGAACCGGTCGGCGGTCAGCGCGGGCCGGTTGAGGTAGCCGCGCGCCACGCCCGCGCCGCCGATCCACAGCTCGCCGGTGACTCCTGGTGCGGCCTCCCGCCCGCCCTCGTCGACGACGTGCAGCCGGGTGTTGGACAGGGCCGTCCCGACCGTGACCCGGTCGGCCACGGCGTCGATGCGGGCGGCGGTGGCCCATACCGTCGCCTCGGTCGGCCCGTACAGGTTCCACAGGGTGCCGCCGGTGGCGAGCAGGTCGCGGGCCAGCTGCGGATCGAGCGGCTCACCGCCCGACAGCAGTACCCGGCCGTGCCCGTCCGTCCAGCCGGACGCCAGCAGAATCCGCCAGGTGGTGGGGGTCGCCTGGACGACGCTCACACCCCCCTCGGCGATGGTGGCGGCCAGCAGCTCGGGGTCGGTGTTGGCGGCGCGCGGGGCCATCACCACCGTCGCTCCCCGGGTCAGCGGCAGGAACAGCTCCAGTGCCGAGATGTCGAACGACAGCGGGGTCAGCGCGAGGACCCGGTCGTCCGCCCCGAGGCCGGGGCGTTCGGCCGCACTCCGCAGGAACGAGGCGATCGCCGCGTGGTCGACGGCCACGCCCTTGGGCAGGCCGGTCGAACCGGAGGTGTAGATGACGTAAGCCAGGTCATGCGGGTGTACCGCCGGGGCCACCGGTGCGGCAGCTTCCGCGGGGAGGTCCTCGACCAGCAGGACGTCGGCCGCTCCGGACGCCAGAGCCTGCGCGCGGTGTTCCGCGTCGCACAGCCACAGCCCGGCCCCCGAGTCGGTGGTCATGTGCCGCAGCCGGTCGGCCGGGTAGCTCGGGTCGAGGGGCAGGTACGCGGCGCCCGACTTGAGGATGCCGAGCAGGGCCACGACCATCTCGACCGAGCGGCCGAGACAGACGCCGACCAGGTTCTCCGGTCCGATGCCGCGTGCCTGCAACTCGGCGGCGAGTGCCGTGGCCCGGCGGTCCACGTCGGCGTAGGTGGCGCGGTGTGCTCCCGCGACGACGGCGACCGCGTCCGGTGTCGCGGTTGCCTGCTGCTCCCACAGTGCGACCAGGGTGGTCGGCGCCATGAACGGATCCTTTCTCAGCCCCGTTCGGGGAAGGTGCGCGTGATCGTCTCTGCCAGCTGTCGTTCGGCGCCGCGCACATACAGGTGGGGGGCGCCCGGGAACAGGTGCAGTTCGAAGTCGGCCGAGGTGTGCTCGCGCCAGCCGGCGAGCTCCGTTCCGTCGACGCTTTCGTCGTCCGAGCCGGCCAGAACGGTCAGGGGACAGGGCAGGGGTGCCTCGGCCCGGTGCGTGTACGTCTCGCACAGCGTCAGGTCCGCGCGCAGCAGCGGCAGCAGCAGCTCCTGCAACTCGGCATCCACGTCGCCGAATTCGGCTGTGGCGAGCAGCTTGTCGTCCGGCAGCGTGTGCCGCAGGTCGCGGTCCGGCAGGCCGGGGGCGCGCATACCCGACAGGAACAGGCGGTCGGGCAGGCGCGTGCCGAGTGCACGTAGCCGGCGGGCCGTCTCGAAGGCGATCAGGGACCCCATGCTGTGCCCGAAGAAGGCGTACGGCAGGTCCGTGTGGTCCGCGATGAGCGGCGCGAGCGCGGCCACGGCGTCGTCCAGGGACGTCAGTGCCGGTTCGGCGAGCCGGTTCTCCCGGCCGGGCAACTGGACCGTGCAGACTTCGACGGCGTCCGGCAGGTATGCCGCCAGCCGGTAGGCGGAGGCGCCTGCCGCGGCGTGCGGGAAGACGAACAGGCGCCGCTGCGCGGTGAGTTCACGGCTGCCGAGCCCCCGCAGCCAGGCCGTTGCGACAGCACCGGCCGTCATCGTGAGGCTCGTACGGAGCGCGGGGTCAGGTCGGTCCACACCTGCTCGATGTGGTCCAGGCACTCCTGGCGGGTGCCCTGCGCGCCGGTGGCGGTCCAGCCGGCGGGCAGCTCACGGTCGGCGAACCAGACCGAGTACTGCTCCTCGTGGTTCACCACGACGACGTACTGGTCCCCGGCGGGCCGCGGGGCGACTGAGGCCCTCATGCGTCAGACCCCCACCCCGGTGAAGAAGTCGCTCTCGCGGCGGCCCCGGCCCGCGGCGACGACCCGGTCGTGCACCCACTTGCCGACCGCGAGGTCGAGTACGCCGAGTCCGAACGGCGAGAAGATCGCCGGGCGTCCGTGGTGCCGGCTCAGCCGTCCGCGCAGCAGGTCGGCGAGGGTGCCGTCGACGAAGTCCCTGTTGCCGGTGCGCTGTTCGGTCAGGTGCAGCGAGGTGCGCTCGCGTACGGCGTGGTCGACGTCGTCGGTGAAGTTCTGGGCGGCGAGGATCATCTCGGGGGCGAGGTCGCGCAGGGACAGGTGCAGGACCACCGGGTTGTGGGCCAGCAGCCGGGGGTCGTGCAGGTGCGGTTCGCCGGCCACTGTGGTCAGCACCACCAGGTCGCAGTCGGTGAACGCGTCCTCCACCCTGTCGGCGACCACGATCTCGGCCTCGGTGTGCTCGGTCATGACGGCTCCGAAGCGGCCCGCCGCCGCCGGGTCGAGGTCGAAGAGCCGGAAGCCGTCGATCTCCCAGTCGAGATCACGCAGGAACCGCCATACGTGCTGGGCGATCAGACCCGTGCCCACGATGCCGACCCGGCGGGCACGGCGCGCGCCGAGCAGCGTCTGCGCGCCGAGCACCGCGGAGGCCGCGGTCCGCGTCGCCGAGACGATCGAGGACTCCATGCAGGCGAACGGGTAGCCGGTGACGCAGTCGTTGAGGATCAGCGTGGCCGAGGCGCGGGGGATTCCGTGCCGCGTGTTGTCCGGAAAGCTGGCGATCCACTTGTTGCCGGCGACCTCGAACTCGCCGCCCAGATAGGCCGGCAGGGAGATGATGCGCGACCGGTTCTGGTGCGGGAAGCGCAGGAACGAACTGTGCGGGTTCGAGCTCTGACCGGCGTCGTGCACGAGGTAGGCGGCACGGACGACCTCGATGAGTTCCGGACGGTGACGGTCCGTCTCGGCGGCGATGTCGCCCGCACCGATCACGGTCATGGGCGGCGGGGCCAGGGTGGACACGGGGTGGTGCTCCTTCAGTTGACGGCCAGGGCTTCGACGCGGGCGGGCTGTGCCGCTTGTGCGTGTAGTTGTTGGACCCATGTGGGGTCGTAGACGGTCTGGGCGTAGGCATGGCCGCGGTCGGCGGCGATGAAGGCGACCCGGGGACGGTGTGGGCCGGGACGGTGCCGGGCGAAGTAGTCCTGGACGGCGGCGTAGGTGCTGCCGGTGGAACCTCCCGCGTACAGGGCGTACTTGGCGGCCAGGGTGCCGCAGGCCTCGACGGCGCGTGCCTCGGAGACGATCTCGACCTGGTCGATCAGTGCCTGGCCGCACAGCGGCGGGACGATGCTGGAGCCGATGCCGGGGATCCGCCGCTTCTTCGGCGGCCCGCCGAAGATCACCGAGCCTTCGGCGTCGACAGCGACGACCACGCAGCCCGGGTACGTTTCCTTGATCCGGTGGGAGAGCCCGGCGATCGTGCCGCCCGTGCCCACGCCGACGAAGAGATAGTCGAGCGGGCCGGCCTGCGCGATCAACTCGCCCGCGGTGAAGCGGTAATGCGCGTCGCGGGCATCCGGATTGGCGTACTGGTTGGGCCAATAGGCCGAGTCGAGTTCAGCCAGCAGTTCCTGCACCCGGGACAGCCGGTTCTTCAGGTAGCTGCCCGTCCCATCACGGAGGGAAACTTTCTCCACCCGCTCGCACAGGAGCCGGAGCTGGGCTTCGGTGGCCTCGTTGCAGTTCGGATCGATGACCGGGACGAACGAGATGCCGAGCATGCGGCAGTAGAAAGCCAGCGCCAGCGCGAAGTTCCCGGACGACGACTCGACCACCGTGGTGTCGCGCGCTATCTCCCCGCGACCGATCGCCTGTTCCAGAATCCACAGTGCCGAACGGTCTTTGCTGCTACCCGTGGGATTGCAGAATTCCAGCTTGGCGACGATGTCGCACTGCTCGTCCGCCAGGGGAATCAGCGGGGTTCCCATGAGACCCCTGCGAATTTGCCTCGTCCGTTCGACCAGAGATTGATCAGCACGCCTGTGGAGCATGGGCCGAGTGTGGCACGGGATCGCTCAAGGCGGCTCAACCGCGACTCAAGCGCGATACGACAAAGACCTGGTCGAGGAAAAGAGAAAGGCTGTTCAACCATCCACGACGGACGTTTGAACAGCCCCTCGGCATCACTCGGCGGAGCTGGGCAGACAGCCGCGCCGCACCGCGAGCACGCCTGCCTGGAAAGGGCGTCATGACGGCCAGGCCCTCACCGGCCGGCAACACCAGGCGAAGGGTCGCGACCATGGCGCGGATGGTGGGCAGGTTGGCGTCGCGCAGGGTCCACCACGCGCGCTCTGTTGACGACAGGGATGCCAGCGTGCTCGAACAGTTTGCAGGCGTACGAGTTGCGGGTGTACGAGATCTCGCGGCTCATGGACCTGTTCGAAGTCGACCACTGGGATCCCCGATCACCACGAGCCGCACGACGGCCCACCCGGCACGGTGTCGGCGTGGCGGGCAGCAGGATCTCGGGTCAGTCCGGGCCGCCGACCTCGCCGCGCACGTTGCCGACCCCGTCGATCGAGGTCCGGAAGCCGAGTGCGGACATGCGTGAGGCCAGAAGACCGGCGAGGGCGCACTCGGAGCCCGACACCGACGGGATGCGCACCATGGCGTGCAGCAGCTCCACCTCGCTCGCCCGGTCCATAGGCGCTCAGGCCACCGGGTTGAAGTCGATCTGGAGCATGTCGCGCACGCCCGAGGCGCCCTCGGAGACGGTCGGCGAGACCTCGTGGGTGATCATGTTGTCGTCGAAGAATATGGAGTCGAGCGGCTGGAGCAGGGTGGTCCGCACGATGTCGCTGCCGTCGTTGGGGTGGACGGTGGACAGGCCGCCGGTGACGCCGTCGCGGCGCATCAGGTGCAAGCCGACGCAGGAATGGCCGTCGCGGTGGCGGCCCTCGGGGGTGGGCTGGCCATCGGCGCCGGCGCGGGCGACGACGCGGACCAGGTGAACCCCGACCTTCCACGAGGTGTTGCCGTTGACGGCGGTCGCCATCCGGGCGTTGAAACCGACCAGGGCGCGCATGCCGGCGCTGAGCAGGACATCCTCGGCGACCGGCTCGAAGACCCGGTCCTTGCCCTTCCAGAGCGGGATGGAGTCCTGGCGGAAGACGGCGTTGGGCAGGACCTCGAAGGTGACGGTGTCGCCGTCGACGTCGACGAGCAGCCGACCGTAGCGGCGCTCGCGGTAGACGTCGACGCCGTCGACCTGGGTGTCGACCGGCAGGTTCTCCCAGGCGCCGCGGAGTTCCTCGAGGTCGGCGTCGCTGATCAGCCCGGCGAGCTCCTGTTTGCGCATGACGACGAAGCCGGTGCGGCGGACCTGCTCCGAGAAGGTGGGCACGCCGTCACGGAGCTGCTGTCCGGTGGTCGGCGTGCTGCTGATGATGTCGGTCATGGTGTTTCCCCTCTGCACGGGTGTCCCGGCGGGGCCGGCGTTTCCGGCCGGGCCGGGTGCGGTTGATGTCGGGTGCGACCGATGGTCCGGTCACGCCCGGTGCCGACGGTCGCCGAATGGGCCGTCCCGGGTCTGACCAACCGAGAGATCGCCGAGCGACTGCACATTTCAGTACGAACGGTGGCCGGCCACCTGTACCGGATATTCAATGAAATCGGAGTGACGTCGCGCGCCCAGCTGCCGGCTGCGCTCACGCCTGGCAGCGGCCGGGACGGGCATCCTGACCCGCTCCCGGCACCAGGGAATCCCCAGGACTTCCCTGACTTGAGTTCTGACGCTCAATCCTGCTCCTCGTACTCGACGTGCAGCGTCCGGGCGAGGTGGTCGAGGTAAGCCTCGGCCTCCGCATCCGACTTGTGGTGGGAGAGCACGACCGCCGGGTTTCCGGACCAGTCCGGGTAAGGGAGCAGCAGTGCGCCGGGGCCCGCGGTCTGCACCACGTAGTCCACCTGCGGGTCGGTACGCACCGCGTCCAAGCCACGTATCTGCTTGACCCGTCCGCCGCTGCCGATCGGCACCAGATAGGCCGCCGCGTGGCCGGCAGGTGCCGGCTCCTCACTCCAGCAGAGCGGCTCCCGGCCGAGGTGGATGCGCAGCGCCTCGGCCGCCAGGTCGATCCCGCTGCTGACGTGGACGAGGTGGTGCATATTGCCCCCGCCGCCGAGGCGCGCGGTCATCTCCAGCAGCACCGGCCGCACCCCGCCGACCAGCCGCAGTTCGGTGTGCGTGGTGCCTTCCGTGACGCCGAAGGCGTGGTGGGCACCGATCACCTCCGTCTCGATCGCGGCGAGTATCTCGGCGGGCAGTTGGGCGGGGGCCCGCAACGTGGACTCCTCGAAGTAGGGCCCCGTCAGTTCTCCCTTCCAGCTGATGGCACAGACCCGTACCTGCCCCTGGTATACGAGGGATTCGGCGGAGATCTCCGGCCCGTCCAGGTACTCCTCGACCAGCACACTGGTTTCCGAGTCCGATCCGTCGGCGGCGCCCAGGTGGGTTTCGACGAGCTTCCAGGTGCGGGCCACGGCCTGTTCAAGGCTGTCCCTGTCATCCGCACGGATCACACCGAAGCTCGAGTGGCCGTTCGCTGGTTTGACCACAACGGGGAACCGCAAGGTCAGCGCGTCGGTCCAGCTGTCCGGATCCTTGATGACCACGAAGCCGGGCACGCCCAAACCCGCTTCCAGCAGGCGTTGGCGCATGCTGCGCTTGTCGCGCACCACGGCCGCCGCCTCCTCGGTCAGGCCGGTGAGGCCCAGCTCCCGAGCGGCGCGCGCCACGAACGGTATGACCCTTTCGTTGCCCGACATGATGCCGTCGAAGGGCTCCCGCCGGTAGCGGTCGGCGAGCGCGGACAACGCACCGTCCGGGTTCCCGTCGATGTCCAGTGGCAGCAGTTCGACCACCGACTTGGCCCGCCCGGCGGACTCCGCCGTGTCGTCCCCCCTGGGGATGAGGATCAGGTCGATACCGGCACGCTCGGCGGCCTCGAACACCCAGGGAAACGTGGACAGTTGACCGGCGAGGACGAGTTTCGGGCGCTGTGGCATGACGGTTCTCTCTCCATGGTTCGGTTGCTTGGGCGGGTTCGGGCAAGGCGCGCCGGCCGGTGCGCGCGATACGACGGGCAAGGTCGTCCTGGAACCGTGACCGTCAGGCGGAGCACATGACCGGCGTGTTGCTCTGCCGCGCCGCGAACGGGCGTATACCGGGCTCCCATTCGTAGGAGAACCGGCCGTTCACGCACGGGTGCTGCGCGCGCAGCAGGTAGCTCTCCGACAGTTCCTCCAGCAGGTCCTCGGCCTGCTGGTCGCTGATCCCCAGGGCCGCGGCGGCAAGCGCCGGCGTGAGCCGATCGGGGACGCCTGGAGACAACAGCGCGTACGCCAGGGACCGCGACTCGGCGGGCAGCGTCGCGAGCGTCCGGTCGAATCCGGCCCGCACGCCCAGCGGATCGCTGTCGGCGCCCCGGGACGCGAGGACCCAGGCAGTGGCCTGCCGGGCCGTCCAGTGCGGGCGGCGGCGCAGCTGCGAAGCGACCGCGAAGAGCGCTCCCGGCAGCCCCCGGCACAATCCGGCCAGCCGTCGCAGCCCCTCCGGGTCCATGGTGGTCCGGTGGCTCGGCACGGAGGATGCCAGCAGGTGCAGACAGTCGTCGAAGGGCAGTCCCGCCAGTTCGACGTGGACCGCCGACGATGACACGAACAGCCGCCGTCGGCTGCCGATCACCACGCCGCAGCCGCCGCCGGACGGCAACAGCGGCGTCAAGTCCCTTACGTCGCACACGTCGTCGAGCACCACCAAGACGCGCAGGTCGGCGGTCCAGCTACGGAACAGCAGGCTCAGGTCGGTCGTGCCCAGTCGCAACTGCTCCTCCGTCGCGCCGAGTCCACGCAGGAACGAGCGGAGGATCTCGGCGGGCCGCACCCGCCGGCCGGCGCCGTCGCGCAGACGCGCGTAGAGCCGTCCGTCCGGGTAGTGACCGCTCACCTGATGCGCGGCGTGCAGGCACAGCTCGCTCTTCCCCGTGCCGGGAGCGCCCCCCACGATCACGAGCGGCCGGTCCGCCCGCGCCCGGCCGGTCAGCACCGCGGTGATGCGCGCCAGTTGGTCGGCGCGTCCGGTCAGACGCTCGCGCGGGGCGGGCAGATGGCAGGGCGCCCGGGTGGCGGCGGTCACGGCCGTGAGCCGCCCGGCGGGACGCAGCAGTTCCTCGTCCGACATGAGCATGGCCGTGTGCAGGGCCTGGAGTTCGGGGGAAGGGTCGAGACCCAGCTCGGTGGCGATCCGCTCGCGTGCCCGCTGGTAGACCTGGAGCGCCTCCACCCGCCGGTCCATGCGGTAGAGAGCCGTCATCAGATTGCGCTGAGCCCACTCGTTCGTGGGTTCCCGCCCGGCCATCGAGGTGAGTTCGCCGAGCACCTCGTGGTGTCGGCCGAGGTGCAGGTCGGCTTCGATCCGCAGGTGGTGTGCGCTGATACGCAACTCCTTCAGGCGGACCGCCTCGGCCTGCAGCGCGGGCCCCTTGCGCACGTCCACCAGGGCATCGTCCCGCCACAGCTGCAGCGCCGCGGCGGCCGTCTCACGGGCCCGTGCGAAGTCCTCGTCACGGAACTCCGCACGGGCACGGGCGAGCAGCGGCTCGCACCGGAAGACGTCCACGTGGTCGGCGGGCAGCGTCAGCTGATAGCCACCGTCGACCGTGCCCAGCAGCGGGCCGGCCGCCCGTACCGCGCCGCCGCTCCTCGGGTTGCCGAGGGAGAACCGCTTCCTGAGCTGGTACACATACGTCTGCAGAGCGGTGTGCGCGCTGGTCGGCGGGTCGGCGTCCCACAGCTCGTCCATGAGTTGCTCGAAGCGCACCACCCGGCCCGCGTTCAGCACGAGCAGTGCCAGTGTCTGACGTACTTTCTGGGCGGCCGGCGCCAGGTCGACGCGGTGATCGTCCCCGTAGGCCTGGAGCGGCCCGAGAAGGTTGATTCTCATGAAATTCGCCCTGCCTCATGTTCGTTCGGTCCCCGTCGGACCGGCCGACGACGCCACCGCCAGGCCCGACCACTCGGGCCGGGCGGTGAGGATGTGCTCGGCCGCCCGGTGTCAGGAACTCCTGGACCCGGCTACCGCGGCCAGGGTCGGGTGGTGTCGGGCAACGATGTCGGGGAAGGAGCGGATCAGCCCTTTCATGACGTTGTCGCCGTAGAGGGCGAACAACGGGTTGCCGGCGACGTCGATGACTCCGCCGGCGCCCTCGACATAGGGGCTGGGCAGTGGCTGCATCGTGGCGTCCAGCCGAGGGTTGTAGAAGAAGGGAATGGAGTAGCGGTTGACGCCCGGGGCGGGCCGGACCACCCGGTGGAGGGTGGCACGCACGTAGCCCCTCGTCGCCACCTCCAGCAGCTCTCCCAGGTTGACCACGAACGCTCCCGGGATCACCGGCACGTCGGCGAACTCGCCGTCCTCGACCGCGACCTGGAGGCCGCCGTTGCCGTCCTGGACGAGCAGGGTGAGCAGCCCGAGGTCGTTGTGAATGCCGGTCCCCTGGCCCTCGCCCGCGTTCTCGCTCGCCTGCGCGGGACCGGGGTAGTGCAGGAGTTTGAGGTGGATCTGCGGATCCGGATCGACCACATCGTCCAGGAACCCGGCGGGGGCGTCGAGCGACTCGAGCAGCAGCCGCAGCAGTCGATGTGACAGAGCGGTCAGCCGGGTGATCCATGACTCGACGGCCGGGCGCAGCTCGGGCATCGCCGCGGGCCACTGGTTCCGGCCGATCAGGCACCGGTAGGCGGGGTCGCCGGGCTCGGGCTGCCGCTCGGGCTGCTCCGGCCCGATGTCCAGTTGCTGGCGCTGGTCGGGCACGCCCCGGGTGTGTTCGCGGCCGAGTTCGGAGTAGCCGCGGAACAGCGGCGAGTCGAGGATGTTCAGCGCGAGCCGATCGGCTTCGGGCAGGGCGAAGAACCGGCGGGTGAGGTCGAGCATGTCGTCGGCGTCCTCGACGCCGTGGCCGACGAGCTGGAAGAAGCCGATCTCGTGCACGGCCTTGCGCAACCGGTTCAGGAACTCTGCCCGGGCTTCTTCCGAACCGGCGGCGTCACGGAGGTCGAGCACGGGAAAGGGGTCGGTCATCGCAGCTCCTTGGAATCGCTGGTCTGGTAGGTCGTCGGGTCGGTCACGCCGGCGTCCCGGAACGCTTCCTGCCGCTCCCTGCAGGCGGCGCACCGTCCGCACTGCAGCGCGTCGCCGCGAAAGCAGCTCCAGGTCTCGGTCCATGGGACGCCGAGTTCCTCACCGAGCGACACCACGTCGCTCTTGCGCAGCCTGACCAGCGGCGCTGTCAGGGTCAGGTCGGGGTGCGCGTATCCGCGGGTCGCGATCCGCTCCATGGCGAGGAAGGAATCGATGAACGCGGCATTGCTGTCGGGCGCGGCCTGCAGGTCGTCGACCACCCCGACGGCTACCGCTTCCGCCTTCTCGGCGACGGCGACCGCGAAGGCGACGGACAGCAGAAGGGCATTGCGGTTGGGTACGACGTTCGGGCTCTCGCCGGACGACTCACTCTTGTGATCCGGCACGTCGACGGTCGGGTCGGTGAGCGAGGAGCCGCTCAGGAGCTTGCCGACGGGGCTGAGATCGACGACGTCGTGCGGCACCCCGAGCGTTCGAGCCGCCTTCACGGCGAACTCGTGCTCGACGAGATGACGCTGGCCGTAGTTCACGGACAGCAGGTGGAGTGTGTGTCCTTGCGCCTGGAGGTGGTAGGCCATGGTGACCGAGTCCAGGCCGCCGGACACGATTGCGACGGTTTTCGGCATGCGCCGCCTTCCGGCAGACGGAAATGGAGGGAGGATCAGTACGTGGGGATCAGGGCCCCGGTGTGCTGTGCACCGAAACAGCGGCGGACGTGCGGGCGTCCGTCACGCCGCCGGCGTGGCCGGGACGAGCAGCCGGGTCGATCGGTGGCCCTTGCGGTAGGTCAGTTCGACTTCGGGCCGCGGACCGTCCAGCCTCGTGGTGACGGTTCGCTCCTCGCTCCACCCGACCAAGCGGTACTCGTGTCCGCCGAGGGCCACCAGCGGGAAGAGGTGGTCCTGGGGAGAGCGAATGGCAAGGCCCGTGCCGGTGTCGACGATGCTGAAGGTGGCCTGCGGCTGCGGGCCGGTGAGCGACCCGAACACCTCTATCTCCAGCAGGTGCGCCGGCGCGTCGAACGAACACCGCGCGGCTTCCCGCTCTCGGTCGGTCGTGGCCACAGCCGGACGGTTGTAGAGCACGTCCGAGCCGTTGAAGTAGTCGGCCCAGTCAGCCGGGAACAGCTGCGCGAGCTCCGGTGTGACGAGCACGTCCACGACGAGATGCACCCGGTGCTCGGGACCGAGGTTCTGGATCTGGTGCTTGCGGCTGAAGTCGCCGAACCAGAACTCACCGGGCTGCCAGCGATGAATCCCTCCGTCGAGGTCCAGCGAGGCTTCCTCGTGGGTGATGACCGGGATGTGCAGCCGGGCCATACCCCAGTCCGGGGCGAACTTGGGATCGGAATGGCGGTAGCCGACGACGCCGGGTCCAAGATCCATGAATCGGGCCGCGTAGAGGGGCCCGGGAATCGAGCGCAGGACCTCCCGCACGTACGGCATGTGGTCCAGCCACTCGGTGTCGGCGAACTCCGCGCTGCCAGGGCCCCCTGGGTCGGTACGTGTCTTGTCACCACCGGGGCTGCGCACCGAGAGGCAGCGCCAGTCCTGCTCGGCCCACCTGGACACTCGCCCGTTCTCGTACGAGCTCTGCTCATCCCACAGGTGGTCGCGTGCGGTCATGAGGTCGGCCACCAGCCGGTCGGCGTCCAGCACGGGGAGCAGCCGAACCGCTTCCGCAGGCGTCGAGGATTCATCTACGTTCATCGTTGTCCTTTCATGTCGACCGGACCGGATTCGTATGTGTGTCGAAGAGAACGGCCTCGGTCCTTGGCTCTCCGATGCGGATGCGGCCAATAGCTGTCACGATCACCGGCACGGCGAGCGAGTGGGCCCAGTGCGGAGGCGATCGACGCGCCGGAGGATGTCCCGACGGCGAAGCCGGCGGGGACGACGCTCGTGCCCCAACTCTGGATCTCGTTGGCGCGCCCGGTCGGTGCGGGACGCACCGACCGCGACGAACCGAGCCGAGAAGATCGCACCGATCACGGCGCCGGCGCGCGGGCAGACGACGAGAGCAGCGAGGGGAGACCAGGGCATGGCCGTTGCGACCACGTCCGTTCCACCAAGGAATGCCGCGAGCGGCCACGGCGTAGTGATACGTCCGCGGATCGCGGGCGCAAGGGCTCCACAACCCATCGCTCCGACGATGCCGGCGACCCCGCCGGGATGCGTTGCCATCGGCCCGTCTGCGTCTCGCACGGCCGATGATCCAGCGATCGCGCGACCGCGCGATCCGGTAATGAGCGTGCGGTCGATCAGCGCCGATTCGAGGGAGTTGGCCAAGACCCTGCTCGCGGCGGTCGGTGCGGCCGCGTTCCAGGAGGCCAGAACAGCAGTAGGACCGCGACGGCCCCGCGGGCACCTGGCAGGGCCAGGAGTTCGCGACAGCCCCGCAGCGCTCCCGAGGCGTGCGAATCCGTCGCCGCACCACCTGGATCGCTCACTGCTTTCGCTTGCGGAGTCGAATGGCTCGTCACGCCCGGAGCAAGTCGAACAGCTCGGCCCGGAGCCCGGAGTCCGTGCTGAACTCCCCGCGATATGCGGTCGATGTCATCTGCGCCGCGGCCTTGATGCCGCGCATCGACATGCAAAGGTGCTCGCCCTTCGCTATGACCGCGACGTCCGGGGTGCCGCTCAGGGTGCTGATCTCGAGCGCGATCTGGTCCACGAGGCGCTCCTGGACCTGCAGCCTGTGCGCGTACTGATGGGCGACCCTGGCGAACTTCGACAAGCCGAGCAGTTGCCCCGTCGGGCGGTACGCGATCGTCACGGAGCAGTTGAACGGCAGGAGGTGATGCTCGCACAGCGACCAGACCTGAATGTCTGAGACGACCACGAGCTGGCTCGTGCCGATGGACTCGAAAAGCGTGCCCAGCGAACCCGGGTCGTAGTTGATGAACTCTCGCCACCAGCGCGCGAACCGCGCAGGTGTGTCGCGCAGTCCGTCGCGATTCGGGTCCTCGCCGATCTCCGCCAACAGTTGGCGGGCGAGCTCTACCAGTGGGTCCTCGGTCGTCCTCGACGCCGACGAGTCACCATCGAGGTCCAATTCTGTCACCGACATGCGGGCACCTTTCGTCCGGGCTTCGGAGTTACTGACCTCACGGCCGGTACTCGGCCCAAGTCTTGGGAGTTTCTGAGATACGCACGCAGGTCAACTCGGGGAACTCAATCGACCAGGTCTTGTAGACCCACGCTGCCATATTCTCAGCCGTCGGATTTTCGTCCATCACATCGTTCAGATGCCGATGATCAAGATGATTGTCGAGCCACACCTTGAATGCGGACAATTCTCCGTAGTCTCGAACGAAGCCCACGGGCGACAGATCCTTGTCGTCGGCTCCAAGCTCCAACTCGATCACGTAGTTGTGCCCGTGCATTCGGGCACACTGATGCTCAGGAGCAAGGCCGGTAAGCTGATGACTGGCCGAGAATTCAAATTTCTTCGAGATTCGAAATGCCATCGATCCGAGTTCCGTTCTTCTTTGCGTGTGCCGTTGCTCACACGCCACGTTTTTCGTCCCACAACAAGGTGTGCAGTCTGGTCGTCAGATTCCAGCCGCGCTTTACCACCGCGTCGGCCAACTCGCCCATGTGCTTTGTGACATCGTCGGCGGTACGCCCGATCGGCATGATCCATACCGAGGGCAGGTCGAAGGTGGCAACCAGCTGGGCCACTTCGTCGAGATCGCGGGTGTTCTGGCAGACGAACTTGAACGTGCTTCCCGGCAGTGCCGAAAGACTGGTGAGTGCGGCAGGGACGATCCTGCGCTGCAGGGCGTCGCCCGAGTGCGACAGCTTCGGCGAGACGTTGAACCTGACGCCGGCGGCGATGAGTTCGGGGTGCGCGGCGTGCGTCCCGTTGGTCTCGATCTCGATCTCTTTACCACGTCCGGTCAGTGCTGCCACCAGAGGAATCAGTCGCTCTTGCTGACCCAGGGGCTCACCGCCGGAGATGACGATCAGCTCGGTGTCGAATGCGAGCAACTCTGCGACGACATCTTCGACCGGGCGACGGTGCAGCTCCTTACGCGGATCGTGGGCGACCCCGCTCTCACCGGCTCCGGTCCAGTCCCACGTGTAGGGCGTATCGCACCACGAGCACGACAGGTTGCACCCGCCGAGTCGCAGGAACGCGCACCTGCGTCCCAGGGACCGACCCTCGCCCTGGACGGTCGGACCGAAGATTTCGTTGACTACGAGATCCTGCTCCATGCCGCACCGTTTCCTATGAGTGGGACGGCTCGACGGCCGCCGGCTTCTGCGCCTGCACTATGAACCAATGCCGGCTCAGCCGGACGCCCTGATCGGCGGTCACCGCGGCGACATATCGATCGAATGCCTCCTTGTCCGCCGCCGAATCGTAGTTGTCGACGATCGGCACTTGGTGCAGAAAGGTGTCCAGATCGGCCGCCGAGTGATAGAACTCCTCGAACCCGAACGCCTGGTTTCTTGTCACAACGAAGCCTGCATCGGAGAGCTCTTGAGCAATCTCCTCCGACAAGGGCGTGCCGTTCCAGCTGTCGAAGTTCTGGCCGCGACCGAACGTTTCCTTCAGCTCGCGCGCGTCCTGCTCCCCGATCCCCATGTACAGCACGGCCCCACCGGGGCGGAGCACCCGCTCGAACTCCCGGGCGATCAGCGGACCGCGGCGGGAAGTGACCACATCGGCGTACCCATCGGGCAGCCCCGTGTGGGCGGCATCGCACAGCTCAAACGTGACGTGCGACAGACCTGCCTCCGCTCGATACCGCGCGGCGCATTCCAGCATCGACGGCGACAGATCTATCCCGGTCACGGCGCCGTACGCACGAGAGATGCGCAACAAACTACGCCCGTCGGCACAGCCGGCATCCAGCAGTCGGGCGTGCGGCGCTCCCAGTGCATTCGCCAGTTCATCGAAGACGGCGTCCGGGCGGCCGTCGGCGAATACGTCGGTGCTCCGCGCATCGCTGAAGTAGCCGCCGAACCGCTCGGCCACCCGGGAGTAGAACTCCGCGTCCATCGTCATCCGTGCACCTTCCCCTGAGCCACGGTCAAGGAGAGGCCCTGGAGCGCACGCACCGGTTCCTGCCTCTTCCGTGGAAACTCTCTGACAAGGTCTACCGCTGCTATCGCGGGGGTCTTTGTGCTGCGCTTCGATTCGGTTTCCGGGACGCCGAACGCGGCGGGCGTCACCGCGTCCCGGGTCACTACGGTCATTCGGACCACTCCTTGAGGGCCGTCCCCCGAGGGGGCGCCGAGGTCGGCAGGACCCAATCTCCGGTGTCGCCCTATCGGCCCGGCATCACAACGCATCCACTGCGGGACGGGCCCGCGATAAGGCGGTGATAGCGCGAGCATGCGGCCGCGATGGGCACCTGGTTCACACTGGTTTCAGCAACGCCCGGACGGATTGCGAAAGGGGTTGCGAAGGGAGAAGAACTGAGATGGCCATCAAGAAGTCCATCAAGAAGTTGCTGGCTGCCGCGGGGGCCGTCGCCGTGCTGATCCTGTGCGCGGTAGGAAATCAGCACGACGCGGAGCAGCGCCCGGTCACCGTGCCGCTGGCCGACGAAACACCCAGAAACACGCCGTGGACGTGACGGACCAGCATGCCTCCTGGTATCAGCAGACCGACGTCATCGGCCTGCCCAGGATGGCAACGATGTCAGCCCTTACGGCCGCGGCCCCGCTGTGGTCCAGGATCCGCTCCCGAATCCTGGCCGATTGCGAGTAGTACTGGACGGCCTGTTCCACGCGACGCAGGTGGGCATTGACCCGGCCCAGGTCGTGCAGCACATACCCCTCTCCGACCAGGTCGCCGCTCGCCCCGACCATGGCGAGAACCTCGAGCAGGGTCCGTTCCGCCGCCTCGTACCGCTGCTGGTACATCAGCATTTGGCCCAGCCGCCGCAGTACAAGGGCTTGACCCCGGTCGAAGCCGGCTGACCGACAGATCCCGAGAGCCTCGTCGAGATACGAACGGGTTCGCGCGAAGTCCGCTCGCCGCATCGTGATGTGTGCCATCTCGCCAAGCACGTACGCCCGGCCAATGACGTCCTGCGCCCGCACGAAGTTCCGCTCGGCCCTCTCGTAGAGGGCCAGCGCCCGATCGTCGTGACCATGGTGCCGCTCGATGCGCGCCAGGTCGCGCAGGCACAGCGCTTGGCCACTCAGCTCCCCAAGCCGCTCGAAGATCTCCAAAGCGGTGCTGAGGTAAGGGCCTGCTGCCTCATGCTCTCCCCGGTACAGGTGCAGGGTCCCCAACGAGCCGAGTACCGCCGCCCGGCCCCGTTCGTTGCCGGCCTCTTGTACGGCGGTCAGCGCTACCTGATGTGTGCGCTCCCAGAGCTCGGGATAGCCACGGGCCTCGAAGAGCGTCACCAGCGTCGTGGCCAGCTCCCAGCACAACTCGTCCAGCCCGGACCGGGCCGCCAACTCGACCGCGTTCAGCAGGTTCGTCTGCTCGCTCTCCAGCCACCCGAGCGGGTCGCGCAGGCACCGCCGGACATGGTCCTCCGGCGGATGCCACCGTTCGGCCCGGCCCGCCACGATGGTGTACGCACCGCCGTAGATCTCTTTGTGCGCGCTCTCCGCCAGCGACAGCCAGCCACCGACCATACGCCGCACCGCTCCGGCGCGTTCTGCCTCGGGAATCTCCGCGGGCAGCCGTTCGTGCGCGAACGTCCGTACGATCTGCGACAGTCCGCATCGGATCTCCCCGCCCTGGTCCATGGCGGTGATGTCGAGGAGCCGCATGTCGATGAGCGGTTCCAGCAGGTCAGCGGGGTGGGGCGTGCGGTCGTCGACAAGAGCGGCACCCAGCCAGCTCGGAATCTCCGTCCCCTCGGCCAGGCTGATCAGGCACAACAGGCGACGGTCGGCCGCCGCCAGGCCGTCGTAGCTGAGCGAAAGACTTGCCCGGATCGACAGCTCGCCGTATGCCAACTCGTCCAAAGGGCGGTGCTCGTTCTCAAGCCGGCGCCACATGGAGGTCAGTGACCAGTGCGGGCGCGCTGCCAGGCGCGCGCCGATGATACGCAGCGCGAGGGGCAGGCCGCCCACCAAGCGTACGAGGACCCGCGCTGCCTCCCGCTCGCTCTCCACACGGTGCTCTCCGATGATCCGCCCCAGGAGCTGGATGGCCTGCTGCGGGCTCAGCGGAGCCAAGTCGAAACGGCGTGTTCCCGGCAACGTCGTGAGCTGGCCGCGGCTGGTGACCAGCACGCCACTGCTGCCGGTTCCGGGCAGCAGGGGCATCACCTGCGACTCGCTCACCGCGTCGTCCAGCAACACCAGGATCCGGCGATCGGCCAGCAGACTGCGGTACATCTCCGCGCGCTCGTCAAGCGCATCGGGTATGGCCTGGCCCGGTACGCCCAGCGCTCGGAGGAACCGCCCCAACGCCTGGGCGGGGCCCACTGGTTGTCCGCCCGGCCCTCGGAGGTCGCAGTAGAGCTGTCCATCCGGGAAGTACTCGGTTGCGAGTCGGTGCGCCACGTGCCTGGCCAACGTGCTTTTGCCCACACCAGGTCCGCCAAGCACCAGGACCACGTTCAGTTGCCCCTTTTCCTGTCCCTCGGTGACGGCGTCGCAGACCGCTGAAACGATCACGTCGTCGGCTACGAAGTCGCCGATGTCGGCGGGAAGTTGCCTTGGGGTGACGACCGGGTTGGAATCGGCACCACGCTCTTGCACCGCCTCAGGGAGCGGCGTCGCCACGAGAGAACGTGGTTCGGCCGGTTCCGCCGGTTCGGCCAGTGCCAGGTCGGCGTCGTCGGTCAGGATCGCTTGCGCCAGGTCGCGCAGTTCCCTTCCCGGGTCCAGGCCCAGTTCTTCGGTGAGCATCGCGCGGCCCTGGTGGTAGGCGTCCAGCGCCTCCGCCTGCCGGCCCGAGCGGTATAACGCCACCATGAGGTGCCCCCGCAGCCGCTCGCGCAGCGGATGGTTGGCGACGAGCTGCTGCAGTTCGCCGACCAGGTTCTCGTGACGGCCCAGCTCCAGCTCCAGCCGCATGCAGGTCTCCACCGCTTCCAGGCGGCTCTCGTCCAACTGCGCTGCCGTACCGGCCAGGACTTCGCTGGGTACACCGGCCAGGCACCGGCCCCGCCACAGGCCTATCGCCGGGCGGAGCGTGTCCACCGCAGACGCCTTCAGACCATCACGGGCCAGGGCATGCGCCTCTGTTACCAGGCGACGGAAGGTGCCGACGTCGGTCGCATCCTCCGGCGCCCTCAGGACGTACCCGCGAGCGCGGGTCTCGATGGTGGCGTCGACTCCCCCGTCCGACAGTGCCTTGCGGAGCCGGGAAACGCAGATCTGCACCTGGGTGCGTGCGGTCTTCGGCGGATCGTGAGCCCAGATGACATCCACCAGAAAGGTTGTCTCCACCACCCGGTTCAGTTCGAGCACCAAAGCCCCGAGAACGATCTCCTGTCGCCCTGGTGCCACGTACACGGCCCCCAGCTTGCCGCTCACCTCAAGTGGCCCTAGCACCCGGAAAGGAGCCGCTGTCACGCCGCTGCCGTCGTAGTCTGCCGAGACTGCCATGCACACCCTGTTTCTGTGGTACCCGCCAGACTTGGTCTGGCTCGTGCAATCGGGCAGTGGAACTCGTGCCGACCTGGCTACTCAGCCGCAACCGTTGGCCAACGCGAGTGCTGCCCCAGTCAGGTACATGCATACCTGACACGAAAGGTTCCATTACTGGTCAGGGATATCGCGAGGCCGCTTGGCGGGCAACGTGCCGTGCTTCTCGGGGCACTTTCATGGCACATTCGGCCAGACCGTTGACCAGTACGGTGGATGGGCCGCGGTTGGTGATGTATTTGGACGGACAGCGGCAAGGTCAGGCTGGACGGCCCGCCCGATCGCGGCGCAGATCGTCGCCCGTGGGCTCACCAAACAGCTGGCCGGCGAGCGCGCCCCGGCCGGGCAGGTGGGCGGACAGGTCGTGATAACCCCCCGCCCACCGCATGGATCGCGCAAGATTTTGCGCGCCTTGCGTTCACTTGCGCTCTCAGAGCGCAAGCCCGCAACCGCCGCCGAGTCGCGGACCGGACTGTGCGGTCCTGTAAAGCTGGACCCAACGCCTGCCGTTTGACCGCTTCAGCGGCTCGGAAGTGGCGCCCGCGCCGCCATCACTCCTGAGTGATGGGTGTTTCTGGTGAATATTGTGCCGTTCCGGCTGTAGACCCACCCAGGTAGCTCTGCAATATTTCGATGAAACAACGCAAAATACTGCCTCACAGTGCCCTTAACACGGTGCCGAACGCACCGCACCCCGCTCCGCACCTCACCGCACAGTTCGTCCTGCACCTTTCTGCCCCACTCCGCCAGGAATGAGCCGCCCTCGCCGCCCCACCGGCGCGCGAGCCTCCGCAGGAAGTGACCCCGCATGACTCGACACAAGCAGAGATCCACAAGGCGCCGCGCAGCGACCGCCGCGCTCGCCTCCGCCGTCATGGTTCTGGGCCTGCCCGCCGTCGGCGCACACGCGGCCGGCGGCCCCAACGCCGCCGCGGACGCCGTGACCACGGCGGGCAGCACCCGCGGCGTACACGCCGCAGCCAACGTCACCGACGGCGACACCGACACCTACTGGCAGGCCGGAAAGAAGTCGGCCCAGTGGGTGCAGACCGACCTCGGGCGGACGAAGCGCGTCCGCCAGGTCGTGCTGCGGCTGCCCGAGCACTGGCAGACCCGCAAACAGACGCTGGCGCTCCAGGCAAGCGCCGACGGAAAGAGCTTCGCCACGCTGAAGCCGTCGGCGCAGTACGTCTTCAGCCCCGGCAACGACAACACGGTGAAGATCTCCCTGCCCGCGACTCTCGCCCGGTACGTACGGGCCGATTTCAGCGCCAACTCGGTCACCGGCACCGCTCAGCTCGCCGAGATGCAAGTCCTCACGACCGCCGCCGCGACCCCCAACCTCGCCCAGGGCAAACCCTTCAGCGAGAGCGGGCACGCCGACGTCTACGGGGCGGCCAACGCCGGTGACGGCAACCGCAACACCTACTGGGAGAGCACGAACAACGCCTTCCCGCAGTGGCTCCAGGTCGACCTCGGCTCGTCGGTCAAGATCAACCAGGTGACGTTGCGGCTGCCCAGCGGCTGGCCGAGCCGCAGCCAGACCTTCAAGGTCCAGGGCTCGACCGACAACCAGAACTTCACCGACCTCACGGCCTCGAAGGCGTACACCTTCGACAGCACCAACGACCAGTCGACGACCATCTCCTTCGACACGACCACCACGCGGTACGTGCGCGCGCTGTTCACCGCCAACACCGGCTGGCCCGCCGGGCAGGCGTCCGAGCTGGAGGTCTACGGACCGGCGACCGGTGACATCCAGGCGCCCACCGCCCCGTCCAACCTGAGCTACACCGAGCCGGCCACCGGGCAGATCAAGCTGACCTGGAGCGCGGCCACCGACGACACCGCCGTCACCGGCTACGACGTCTACGCCAACGGCCAGTTGCGGGCGAGCGTCGCCGGGAACGTCCTGACCTACACCGACACCCAGCCGGCCGGCAGCGACATCACCTACTTCGTGCGGGCCAAGGACGCCGCGGGCAACGTCTCCGCCAACAGCAACAGCGTCACCCGCAAGGGATCGAGCGGCGACACCCAGGCCCCCACCGCACCCGGAAACCTCGCGTACACGCAGTCCGGCAACGACGTCAAGCTCACCTGGCAGGCGTCGAGCGACAACGTCCAGGTCACCGGCTACGACGTCTACGCCAACAACCAGGTCGTCAAGACCGTGGCGGGTGACGTCACCACGTACACCGACACTCCGTCGGCGGGGGCCACGGTCACCTACTACGTGAAGGCCAAGGACGCCGCCGGGAACGTGTCGGTGGCGAGCAACAGCGTCACCAGGACCGGTTCCGGCTCCGGCTCCGACCTCGCCCAGGGCAAGCCCATCGAGGCCTCCTCCTACACCTTCACCTACGTCGCCACGAACGCCAACGACGGGCAGACAGCGACCTACTGGGAGAGCGCGGGCGGTGCCTACCCGGCCACCCTCACCACCAAGCTGGGTGCCAACGCCGACCTCAGCCAGGTCGTCGTCAAGCTCAACCCCGATGCCGCCTGGTCCACGCGCACGCAGAACATCCAGGTGCTCGGCCGCGACCAGGATGCGACGGCGTTCACCAGCCTCGTGGCCGCGAAGGACTACACGTTCAACCCGGCGAGCGGCAACACGGTGACCATCCCGGTCTCCGGCTCCGCCGCCGACATCCAGCTCAAGTTCGCCTCCAACTCCGGTGCTCCGGGCGCTCAGGTCGCCGAGCTCCAGGTGATCGGCACCCCAGCTGCCAACCCGGACCTCAAGGTCACCGGCATCACCAACACACCCGCCGCCCCGGTCGAGTCGGACGCCATCAGCCTGACGGCGACCGTCACCAACAGCGGCAGCGAGCCGTCCAAGGCCACCGACCTGAACGTCACGCTCGGCGGCACCAAGGCCGCCACCGCGGACGTCCCGGCCCTCGCGGCCGGAGATTCGACGACGGTCACGGCGAGCATCGGCACCAGGGATGCGGGCAGTTACCCGGTCGGCGCCGAGGTGGACCCGTCGAACAAGGTCATCGAGCAGAACGAGGCGAACAACGTCTTCACCCGCTCCGACGCCCTCGTCGTCAAGCCCGTCTCCAGCTCGGACCTGGTCACCGCTCCGGTCGCCTGGACCCCCTCCAGCGCCTCGGCGGGCGACAACGTCTCGTTCACCGTCGCGATCAAGAACCAGGGGACGGTGGCCTCGGCCTCCGCCGCCCACAACGTCACGCTGACGGTCCAGGACTCCAACGGCGCCACCGTCAAGACGCTCACCGGCTCCTACAGCGGCGCCATCGCGTCCGGCCAGACGACCGCACCGGTCGGCCTCGGCTCCTGGACGGCCGCCAACGGCAAGTACACCGTCAAGACCGTCATCGCCGATGACGCCAACGAACTGCCGGTCAAGCGAGCCAACAACACCACCACGCAGGCCCTGTTCGTCGGCCGCGGCGCGGACATGCCGTACGACATGTACGAGGCCGAGGACGGCACCGTCGGCGGCGGCGCCAAGGTCGTCGGCCCGAACCGCACGATCGGCGACATCGCGGGCGAGGCGAGCGGCCGCAAGGCGGTGACCCTCACCGGGACCGGCCAGTACGTCGAGTGGACCACCCGGGCGGCCACCAACACCCTGGTGACTCGCTTCGAGATCCCGGACGGCACCGACACGACGCTCAATGTCTACGTGGACGGCCAGTTCCTCAAGCCGATCGACCTCACGTCGAAGTACGCCTGGCTCTACGGCAACGAGACCTCTCCGGGCAACTCGCCCGGCTCCGGTGCCCCGCGTCACATCTACGACGAGGCGAACCTGCAGCTCGGCAGGACCGTTCCGGCCGGCTCCAAGATCCGTCTCCAGAAGGACGCGGCCAACACCTCCACCTACGCCATCGACTTCATCAACACCGAACAGGCGACCGCGAACCCGAACCCGGACCCGGCCGCCTACACGGTCCCGGCCGGCTTCTCCCACCAGGACGTGCAGAACGCCCTCGACAAGGTCCGCATGGACACCACGGGCAAGCTCGTCGGCGTCTACCTGCCCACCGGCGACTACGAGACCTCCAGCAAGTTCCAGGTCTACGGCAAAGCGGTCAAGGTCGTCGGAGCCGGGTCGTGGTTCACCCGCTTCCACGCACCCGCCTCGCAGGAGAACACCGACGTGGGCTTCCGGGCCGAGGCAACCGCCAACGGCTCGTCGTTCACCGGCTTCTCCTACTTCGGCAACTACACGTCCCGGATCGACGGTCCGGGCAAGGTGTTCGACTTCTCCAACGTCTCGGGCATCACCATCGACGACATCTGGGTCGAGCACATGGTGTGCCTCTACTGGGGCGCCAACACCGACAACATGACCATCAAGAACTCCCGCATCCGTGACACTTTCGCCGACGGCATCAACATGACGAACGGCTCCACGGACAACCACGTGGTCAACAATGACGCCCGGGCCACGGGGGACGACAGCTTCGCGCTCTTCTCGGCGATCGACGCGGGTGGCGCCGACGAGAAGAACAACCTCTACGAGAACCTGACGTCGACCCTCACCTGGCGCGCGGCCGGTATCGCCGTCTACGGCGGCTACAACAACACCTTCCGCAACATCCGGGTCGCCGACACCCTGGTCTACTCCGGCATCACCATCTCCTCGCTGGACTTCGGCTACCCGATGAACGGCTTCGGGACCGATCCGACGACGATCGAGAACGTCTCCCTGGACAGAACGGGCGGCCACTTCTGGGGCTCGCAGGTCTTCCCGGCCATCTGGGCGTTCTCGGCCTCCAAGGTCTTCCAGGGCATCCGGGTCAACGACGTCGACATCGACGACTCCACCTACGGAGGCGTGATGTTCCAGACCAACTACGTCGGAGGCCAGCCGCAGTTCCCGGTGAAGGACACGATCTTCACCGACATCTCCATCACCAACTCCAAGAAGAGCGGGGACGCGTTCGACGCGAAGTCCGGGTGGGGCATCTGGGCCAACGAGCTGCCCGAACCCGGCCAGGGACCGGCCGTCGGCTCGGCCACCTTCGTCAACCTGCGGATGAGCGGCAACGCCCAGGACATCCGCAACACCACGTCCACCTTCACGATCAACGTCCAGTAACTCCGGCCATCACCCCATGAAGCGGGGCCGCCCTTCCTGACAAGGGCGGCCCCGTTTCGGTATGTGCCGGTACCTACCAGCCGACGGCGACCAGGAGCCACTGCGGGTTGGCGTGGGAGACGAAGGAGGACTGGCCCGCCACGTCGTCGTAGGGGAAGCCGTAGGCGAGCTGGTTGATGGCGTTGTCGTGCCAGAACTTGGCGTAGTAGTTCGCAGGGGCCGCCTTGTAGAACTGCGCCGGGTCGGACTGCTGCGACGCGGGCAGGGTGGCCACGTGGCGGTTGAGGGCGGCGCACATGTCGGGGTTGGCGGCCAGCGAGGCGGCGCAGCCGAAGATGTCGGAGGTGGCCGCGTTCACGCCGACCGACTGGGCGTAGGACGTGAAGTAGCCGGCGTTGGCACCACCCGCGCGGAAGCTCGGGTCGCTGCCGGGTGCGATGATCCGGTACGGAGCCTGGGTCTGGGCCAGAACCTTGAACTGGGACGGAACCGCGTCGGTGAAGCGCTGGAAGGTGGTGGCGCGGTCCTCGGCGAAGGTCTGCCGGTTCTCGCCGACCTCGACGTCGTAACCGTCCTTGGTGTGCAGGCGCATGGCGAGTTTGAGGCCGAAGGCGTCGACCCGTGTGGTGTTGCCGTTGAAGACGTTGTTGCCGACCGTGAACTCGATGAAGTCGTAGTAGGGGCCGTTGGGCGAGCCCAGGTAGAAGTACATACGGCCCGCGGAGTTGGCAGGCATGTCCAGGTAGGGCTGCTCGGCGATGGAGTGCACCTGCCCGTTGAAGCTCCAGTACACCTGGCTGTCGGGGTACTTGCCGTTGGTGCGGTTGAGGATCTTCACCTCGACGGCGTTGCTCGCCGGGGGTATGTCACTGGTGCTGCCCCAGAAGTCGTCCGGCGGTGTGGTGCTCCCGGGGCCGAAGACCTGGAACTCCCACAGCGAGTAGCCGTACGGGGTGGCCCGTGCGGTGCCGTACACCCGGACGTAGCGCCCGCTGCCTGTGATGTTGATGTTCTGGGTGCCGCCGGTGGAGGCCGTGGTGGAGTAGACGGTGGTCCAACTGTTCGCGTCGCTCGAGGTCTGGATCTGGTATCCGGTGGCGTAGGCGGCCTCCCAGTTCAGCGAGACGCGGGTGAGCTGCTGCGTGGAACCGAGGTCCACCCGCAGCCACTGCGGATCGGCGAAGGCCGAGGACCATCGGGTGCCGGTGTCGCCGTCGACGGCCGCGCTCGCGGGGAAGGACCCGCTCTCGGTCGAGGACGCGGTGGCGGGCCGTCCTTGGGACAGCAACTGGTCGGCGGCGCGGGCGGGCGAGGGAGTCAGGGCGGCGAAGCAGGCGACTATCAGGATGACGACCAGACCGAGAGCCGTGCGGGAGCGTACGGCACTGGCCGAAGGTCTGCCGAGTGTGCCGGATACACCGGCGGAAGTCTGCATGGGGGGTCTCCTCAAGCCGGTTCGGCGTGCGGGGGGCAGGAGCAACAGCGGGTGTGAGAGCGCTCTCTCCGGGTTGTAGCCCCGCCCCTGTCCGGCGTCAACAACTGAAGCCGAATCCACGGCAGTTCGTCGATGCGGGGGCAGCAAGAGGCGGACGACTTGGGCCACGCCGCGCGCCGCCCCGGCGATCCGTTCAGAATCCGACCACGGGCCTCACCTCGACCCGACCTGTTCCTCCACCACTTGAACGACCACGCGCTGCCGCGCCAGTTTGTCCGAGACTGTCCGACGGCGGTTTGCCGCGACCGGATTGGGGTTAGGGTGCTGACGGCTCCCTCGGAGGTGTACAGGCCAGGAGCTGGTGTCCGCGGGGCGGTCACGGTCGCTTGAGGGTGAATCGGACACGACGGAGGGGCTCGCGTTGGATCACCTGGCAGGAGAGAACCTGGACGTCACTACCGCAGGTCGACCGGACGCGGTGAACGTGTGACCGGCCGACCGACGCCCGCGGTGCTGCCCCCGTCGCTGCGCGTGTGGTTCAGGCTGATCGCAGTGCTCGCCACGCTGGTGGTCGTCGTACTCGGGGTCCTGTACGCCGGCCAAGGCGAGCCCAGCAGGGTGGACAGGTGGTTCATCCGGCCGACGGCGGACAGTGTGCGGCCGCCGTGGCGGCACGTCGCTCTGGCCTTCGACTTCTTGGGGGAACCCGCGGGATCGGCGATGCTGATCGCGGCCGGCGTGGCGGGCTGTCTGCTGCTTCGACGTCCCCGCGCAGCGGTGCTCGTCGTGGTCGGCGTCGGCATGACCGTGGGGACGACCACGCTGCTCAAGCACCTGGTGGGACGCACCATCCACGGCGACGGCAACCTGTCCTACCCGAGCGGGCACACTGCCTTCTTCACCGCCCTCGCCCTCATGGCGGCGCTGCTCGCGACCGGTCGGCTCGGCCTCGGCAGGACGGCCGGCACGTCACTCGTGCTCACCGCGGCGCTGATTGCCGGCGCCGTCATGGGCTGGGCGCAGGTCGCCCTGGGCGCGCACTACCCGACCGACGTCCTCGGCGGCTGGTGCACCGCGCTGGCGGTGATACCGGCGACCGCGTGGCTGGTCGACCATCTCGCCGACCGGATGGCCGACCAGATGACCGACTCAGGCCGGCGGGAGCGTCGCTGACGTCACGCCAAGCGGCGGAATACGGGCTTCACCGGTCGTCCGGCCAGCCAGGGGGTGGGGTCGGCGGCGTCCAGTGCCTTCCGGTACACCGCACAGGTCTGGGCCACCACGTCGACGGTGTGATCGATGTCGGCGTCGTCGAGCGCGCTGCTCACCACGAACGACGGGGCCAGCACCCCGCCCTCGAGGAGCCGGCGCAGGAACAGGGTGCGGTACTGCTGCGACGGTTGCAGGTTCTCGTCGAGGGTGGCGAAGACCAGGTTGCTGGCCCGGCCCCGGACGACGATGTGGTCGCCGACGCCCATGGCGGCCGCGGCGTCGCGGACACCGGCGGCCAAGCGCTCACCGAGGGCGTGCAGCCGCGCCGTGACGCCCTCCTCGGCGTAGGTGGTCTGCACGGCCATCGCGGCTGCCAGGGAGTGCGTTTCCGCGCCGTGCGTGGTGGACAGCAGGAATACCCGGTCGCCGGAATGACGCAGCCCGCCCAGCTCCATCAGATCGCGGCGCCCGGCCAGCGCGGAGACGGCGAATCCGTTGCCCAGCGCCTTGCCGAACGTGGAGAGGTCGGGGACGACGCCGTACAGGCCCTGGGCGCCCGCCTCGGACCAGCGGAAGCCGGTGATCATCTCATCGAAGATCAGTACGCAGCCGTGCCGGTCGGCCAGCTCGCGCAGGCCGGCGAGGTACCCGGGCGGCGGCTCGGTGTGGGTGGCGGGTTCGAGGATCAGGCAGGCGACCTCGTCCCTGTACCGGGTGAGCAGCTCTTCCGTGGCGGCCAGGTCCCCGTAAGGGAACGCCACGGTGAGCTCGTTGGTCGCCGCCGGAATGCCGGCGGACATCGGCGTGGTGCCGATGAACCAGTCGTCGACGGAGAAGAACGGATGGTCGGCGCAGAGGGCCACCCGCGGGCGCCCGGTGGCGGCGCGGGCGAGCCGCACCGCGGCGGTGGTGGCGTCGGAGCCGTTCTTCGCGAACTTCACCATCTCGGCGGTCGGCACCGTGGCCAGGAAGCGTTCCGCGGCTTCGACCTCCACGATGGACGGCCGGACGAAGTTGCTGCCGCGGTCGAGTTCCCGCCGTACCGCCTCGATCACGCGTGGGTGGGTGTGGCCGAGGCTGACCGACCGCAGGCCGGAGCCGTACTCGACGTAGCGGTTGCCGTCAATGTCCCACACGTGGGCGCCGCGGCCGTGGCTGATGACCGGGGCCAGGTTCTCGGGGTACTGGTCGTCGCCCTTGGCGTAGGTGTGCGCGCCCCCGGGGATCATGGCGTGCAACCGCTCGTTGGCTGTCCGCGACAGGGGCAGGCGAAGCTCTTCGGTGTCCACGGGGACCTCAGCTTTCTCGGTGCTTCAGGACCTCGGCGAGACTCGGCGCCTCACGGTCCCGTTGGGACATCAGTGCGACCGGCAGCGGCCAGGGAATGGCCAGCTCCGGGTCGTCGAAGGCGATGGTCACGTCCTCGGCCGGATCGTGCGGGCGGTCGATGCGGTACGAGGTGTCGGCGGTGTCGGTCAGTGCCTGAAAACCGTGCGCGCATCCCGCGGGAATGTAAAGAGTTGGTTGTGATTCTCCTGTGAGTTCAAAGGAGGCCCAATTGCGGTAAGTCGGAGAATCCGGCCGCAGGTCCACGACGACGTCGAAGATCCGCCCGTACGAGCACCGCACCAGTTTGGCCTCGCCGGCGCCGGAGCGCAGGTGCAGGCCGCGCAGCACGCCCCGGACCGAGCGGGACAGGCTGTCCTGGACGAAGGCGTCCGGGTCGAGGCCCACCGAGCGGACCACGTCGGCGTCGAAGGTGCGGCAGAAGAAGCCGCGTTCGTCGGTGTACGGCGTCGGCTCGAAGAGATACGCGCCGGCGATCTCCGGGACTTCGGTCGCTTTCATGGAGACTCCTGCCGGGCGTGGGTGCGGTGGGTCGCGGGGAACACGGCTGCGGTCAACGAGCTGAACTGGTCCTCGAGTTGGCGTGCGGCGGCCAGGTTCCGCTCGGCGAGGGTCTGCCGCAGTTCGGGCGCTCGCTTCTCCAGCGCCCGGAATTGCTCCAGCAACCGGTCGGCGTCGACCTCGCGCGCCGGGTGGCAGTACGCGCCGAGGCCCATCCGGTCCATGAGCGCGTCGCTCTTCGCCGCGTAGCTGAGCGCGAGCACCGGTGTTCCGGTCTTCAGCGCGCAGATCAGGTTGTGGTAGCGGACCGCCACCACGGTGTCGGCGGCCACCATCTCCTTCATCAGGTCGGCCAGGGAGCCCGGTTCGGCCGCGGTGACCAGCGGTGAGTCCACCGCCTCGAGGATCGCGGCGACCACCGTCGCATCGCACTGGTCGCCGGTGAGCAGCCGGACGGGCCTGCCCTCCTCGACCAGCGTGCGGACGAACCGGATCGTCCCGTCGAGGTAGCGACGGTAGATCTCGTCGGCCCGGGCGCGGTCGTCGTTGCCGCCGTGGAAGTCCATGACACCGACGCAGACCGTGCCCGGCGCGTCCGAGGACGGGCTCGCGGGCGGTGCCGGCAGGGAGAACGCCAGGTCGGGGTAGACCTCGTCGCGCGCGGTGTCCACGCCCATCGCCCGCATCGCGTCCCGGGACTGGGCGTCCCGGTAGGACCGGTAGGCGGCCAGGCGGCCCGACCAGCGGACCAGGGCGCGGGTCGGCCGGTTGCGGATCTCGGCGGCGCCGACGCTGACCAGGGCGACCCGGGTACGCGTCAGCCGGCCGCTCGCGCAGAGCAGGAACAGCGAGTACGGGAAGCCCCAGGGCCGTAGCGGCAGGGTGGCTTCCAGGACGCCCATGCCCGGCACGATCACCACGTCGTGGCGGCGCACCCAGGCGGCGGTGCGGAAGACGTCGACGAGTTTGCCGAGCCCCTTGGACGCGATCGCGCCCGCGCGGGACGCGGTCCGGTACTCGGCGCGGTTCCAGTGCATCCGGGTGGCGGGGATCCCGAACCGGGCCGTCACGGCCTCGGGCCCGCCGCACAGGGCGTCCACAACCACCTCGGGGTGGTCGGCGCGGAGGTATCCGAGGACGGCTTCGAGCGACCCGTCGTTGCCGAGGTTGCCGGAGCCGAGCAGGCCGAACACCCCGACGCGCACCGGAGTTCCGTCCGCGGACGTCATGCCCGCCTCCCCTCGCGGCCGGCGACGAGAGCGTCGACGGAGACCGTGAGCTGGGCCGGGTCGACCGGGGCGCGGTCCTCGACCCGCTCGCCGGCGCCCGGCCGGACCCGGCTGGTCATCCACGAAGCCAGGTGGCGGTAGCAGGCGCGCCGGTCGGCCGGGGACAGCGGAGCCCGCCGGATCGCCGAGGCGAAGCCCCAGATGTACTCGGCGAGCAGCCGGGGCGTCGGGTGCAGCGCTCCTGCCCGGCGCGGGTCCAGGTTGACGCACCGGGAGCGCTTGGAGGGGTTCGCCCGCTCGGCGCGGGTGGGGTGGTCGCGGCGGAAGTACAGCAGCTCCGGCACCTGGTGGAAGCGTCCGTGCAGGGTGATCTCGGCGACGAACGTGCGGTCCGCGTGGTGGTAGCTGTCCATCGGTTTCACCCGGCGCAGCATGTCGGCCCGCATCACCCCGTAGAAGTCGTCGCCACCCGGCTCGAACAGCAGACTGCGGAAGCGCTCCGGTGCGTGCGGGGAGTCGGTGGCGAGCGTGTACTCGTAGGGCACCGTCACCTGGCCGTCGCCGTCGATGACCGCCTGGTCGGTGTGCGCGAGGATCACGTCCGGTCTCTCGTCCAGCGCTTCCACGCAGCGCCGCAGCAGGTCGCGGCCGTAGAGGTCGTCGTGCGAGGCCCACTTGAACAGCTCGCCGCGGGACTCGGCGAAAACATGGTTGTGGTTCGGAGTGGCGCCGATGTTCCGGGGCAGGCGGTGGTACCGGATGCGTGAGTCCTGCGCGGCGTACTTGCGGCAGATGTCCTCGGTCCCGTCGGTCGAGGCGTTGTCGGAGACGACCAGTTCGAAGTCCTCGTAGGTCTGGCCGAGCAGCGCGTCGAACGACTCGGCCAGGTACTCCTCGCCGTTGTACACGGGCAGGCCGATGCTCAGCCTCGGTCGGTCGGTCATGAGGTCCTCACTTCCGGGATGGGATCGCGGTGGCGCTCGCGCAGGGCGGAGCGCAGTTGCAGCCACCACACGGCCGAGCCGCTGATGGTCGCGGCGGCGACGCCCCAGGCCGAGCCGGCCGTGCCGCCGAGGGCCGCTCCGCCGAGTCCGCCGCCGACGTAGCAGGCGGAGGCGAACAGCTGGCAGCGCAGGCTGCGCCGGGCCGCGCCGAGCGCGCGCAGTCCGGCCGCCGCGCCAGTGCCGAGGCCCGCTCCCGCGACGCTGAGGGTGATCTGCACGATGAGGTGCGAGGAGGAGTGCCAGACGTCGCCGAGTGCGAGTTCACCGAGCCGGCCCGGCATCAGCAGCAGCGCCGAGCCCCAGAGCAGCGCTCCGGCGGCCTGCCCCCCGCCAAGGAGGAGACAGAACCTGCCCAGTTGATGCGGGGCCTGCCGCAGCACCCGTGCCGCCTCGGGGACGGTGACCAGCGAAAGCCCCATCAGCACGGCGAGGAACGGGCCGAGCAGAAGCTCGGCGCCGCGCACCGCACCCACCGCGCTCACCCCGACGATCGCGCCGAGCCCGTACGCCCGCAACTGGCTCGCGCCGCTGAGGCTGACGTTCTCGACCAGGTACCGGTAGCCAAGATCACGCTGTTCGCGCAGCCACCCGCGGGCCTGTGCGATCCGGGGCCGGATGCCGGACTGGACGCAGCCGTACCCGGCCGCCACCGTGGCGGACGCGCCCCAGGCGAGCACGAAGGCGGCCACACTGCCGACGTGGGCCGCCACCACCATCGCCGGGACGAGCGCGATGCCCCACACGACGTCGTTGACGAACGCCTTCCGTCCGTCGCCTGCGGCGAAGAACGAGAACCGCCAGGCGTCCTGGAGCAGCAGCCCCGGCATCATGAGACCGAGGGCGGCGAAGGCGGGCCCCACCCGGCCGCCGAGGCCGAGTCCGGCGGCCAGGCACAGCACTCCGAGAGCCGTTCCTACGCCGAGCGCGGTACCCGTCGAGCGGGCCACCGCCCCGCGCCAGGACGCGTCCGGCCCTCCGCTGAAGCGGACCACGAGCGGGTCGGTGGCAAGGCCGCGGGAGACGTTGAGCACTACGCCGTAGGTCACCCAGGCGAGACTGAACACGCCGAACGCGGTCACCCCCAGGGAGCGGGCCACGTAGATGCCCACCGCGAAGTTGCTGATGCTGGAGGCAGCCTGGTCGGCCAGTCCCCAGGAGAGCCGGCCGACGAGGGCCCGCTTGGCGGACCGGGCGGGTCTCGTCGCCTTCTCCCCGTCGGTGGTCGTCGGCGTCATGTCTTGATCAGCCCGGCCTCGTGGAGTGCGTCGGCGGCGCCGGCGACGGTGTCGAACGGCAGCCCGGACCGTTCGGCGACGTCCAGCAGACTGTGCTCGCCGTCGGAGAGGTTGAGCACCCAGAGCATGGCCATCTGTGCCTGCTTGGTGTCGCTGCGGCCGCCGAGCGCGTCGTACAACCCCCGTCGGCCCAGCTGGGGTTCGCCGTAGGGGCTGAGGTTGAGGTACCGCCGGTTGCGGTCGAGAACGGCGAACGCCTCGCGGCAGACCGCGAGGGTGTCCGCCATCGCCTCCGGGGAGACGAAGTCCGGGTTGTCCGCCGAGGTGTGGTACTCGGGGTAGCCGGCGTACGGGGTCCGGCTGAGCGATCCCACGCCCAGATTGAACCCGGGTGAGCAGTACTGCCGCTCGTCGTATCCGTACGGGGTGAACTCGGTGACGTGGTGCGGGCGTTCAGACGCGGCCAGCACGTGCCGCAGCACCCGGTCGATCTCCGCGTCGCCGCGCCTGCTCTGCTTGTACGTCAGCTGCCCCGAGTCGCCGGCGCAGGCCAGCACGAGGCCGTGCTTGACCCGCTCGATCCGCTCCGCGTTGCGGGCCAGCCAGGTGATCGCCCCGATGGTGCCGGGGGCGTAGATGAACCGGTAGGTGTAGTACGGCGTCTGCCGCGCCAGCTCGCGGGCGAGGAAGGTCGCGACCGCGATGCCGGCCAGGTTGTCGTTGGCCAGCGACGGGTGGCAGACGTGGCAGGAGACGATGACCTCGTCGGCCACCTGTCCGGGGACCACGTGCTCGGCATAGGTGAGGTGGCCGTCCGCGAGGCTGGAGTCGACGCGCACCTCGTAGTCGCCGTCGGGCAGCGCGTCCAGGGTCTCCTGGGCCAGGCAGAAGCCCCATTCCGGCTTGTAGTAGCTGGTGCGGTACGGCACCCAGGTCGGGTGGTCCGGCAGGGTGTGCAGGTGTTCGCGGAGCTCGGCCAGCGGCATGGTCTTCGACACCGGCACGCTGTAGCCGAGCACGTGCAGGCTGGACGCGGCGAAGTCGACGACCCGCCGGCCGGTGGCGTCGGCGATGTACGCGTCCCGGATGTTCCACTCCTGCGGAACCGTCCAGTCGAGCACCTGCGTCCCGGTCGGCACCTCGTGCACCTGCAACGGGACGTACTCGCCGACGATGTCCAGGGTGGCGCGCACACCGTCGCCGGTGATGCTCCGGCAGAGCGGGTACAGCCGCTCCACCAGCGCGTGCATCTCCTCGCCGACTGCGGTCATCGGCGCCACCGCAGGGTGTCGTCGACGGTGCCGGCCTCGGAAGCCGCGCGCAGCACGGCGAGCCGGGTGAAGCGCTGCTCGAAGTCCTCCCGGGTCAGCCCGAACTTCCGGTAGGCGTCGGCGAGTTCGAGCGCACCCTGCTTCACCGTCCACTCGCAGTCGAAGCCGGGTATCGCGGCGCGGAAGCGGGAGAAGTCGACCCGGTACGACCGCGGATCGGCACCGTTCTCGCCGGTGATCACCACCTTCGCGCCGGACACCGCCTCGGCGACCTGGTCGGCGATCTCGGCGACGGTGACGTTGTTGATCTCGCTGCCGATGTTGAACGCCCGGTCGTGCACCGCCTCGCGCGGCGCGGTCAGCGCGGCCGTGAAGGCGCGCGCGATGTCGGCGGCGTGCACCAGCGGGCGCCAGGGGGTGCCGTCGGAGAGGACCAACACCTCGCCGGAAAGCAGCGCGTGGCCGACAAGATTGTTGAGCACGATGTCGGCGCGCAGCCGGGGCGAGTAGCCGAAGGCGGTGGCGTTGCGCATGAACACCGGGGTGAAGTCGCCGTCGGCCAGCGCGTGCAGGTCGTCCTCCACCCGCACCTTCGACTCCGCGTACGGCGTCACCGGGCGCAGTGGAGCGTCCTCGTCCACCAGGCCGTCGCCGCCGGAGGCGCCGTAGACGGAGCAGGTCGACGCGTACAGGAAGCGTCGTACTCCGGCGTCGCGGGCCAGTCGGGCCAGCCGCACGGACGCGTGGTGGTTGATGTCGTAGGTGAGTTCGGGCGCCAGCGAGCCGAGCGGGTCGTTGGACAGCGCGGCCAGGTGGATCACAGCTTCCACCCCGGCCACGTGGTCGGCGGTGATGTCGCGCAGGTCCACCCGCTCCCCCGGCGGGTCGGCGGGCGCCGGGCCGAGGACGGAGTCGGCGAACAGGCCGGCGTCGAGACCGACGACCTCGTGTCCGGCGGCCGTGAGCACCGGGGCCATTACGGTGCCCAGGTAGCCCTGGTGTCCAGTCAGCAGTACGCGCAAGGTTCAATCCCCCAGGTTGAGCGTGAGTTTGGTGACGGCGAACGCCTCGGCGTAGCGCGCGTGGCATTCGATGCCGCGGATCCGGGCAAGGCCGAGGAAGGCTTCCCGGTCGTACCAGGGCCGGTGCCGCTGCGAGGGATAGTGCTCCTGCAGCAGTTGCACCTTCTGTTCGGCGATCTCAGGTGACAGCGGCTGGTACGCCGCCGGTCGGCCGAGGTCGCCGTCCCACTTGACGATCTCGTAGCCGAGCACGAGGTGGTCACGGAACGCCGTGGTCATCAGCTTCGCCAGGCCGCGGTGATCCTGGTGGGCGTCGTCGGTGCGCGGCGCAAGGACCAGCTCCGGTTCGGTCTGCAGGCGCAGCTCCTCGACCGCGGCCTTGGCCTCCTCCCAGTGCGCGGGCAACCGGCCGTCCGGCAGCTTGTGCACGGTCAGCCGCAGGTCGGCGCCCGGGCAGAAGGCGGTGAGCGCGGCCTGTTCCTCCTGCTCCCGCTCGCTGCCGCCGCCGGAGAGCACCAGCGCGTCGACACGGATTCCGGGCCGCGCCTGGCACAGCGTCAGCAGCGTGCCGCCGGCACCGATGGCGATGTCGTCGCAGTGCGCGCCCACCGCGACGATCCGGTCCAGGGGCCCGGCCCCGAGCCGGATCACGCTCTGACTCCGGCGCTGTCCCGCTCCCACACGGCCCACGGGCGGTCGCCCCGCGCGTAGGCCTCGTCGAGCGCGGCCCGCTCCTTCACGGTGTCGGTCGGCTTCCAGAAGCCGCGGTGCTGGTGCGCCACCAACCGGCCGCGCTTGGCCAGTTGGGCGCAGCCGTCGGCGACCAGGTCCCCGTTCTCCGGTATGTGGTCGAAGACCTCCTGGCGGAGCACGAAGTAGCCGCCGTTCTCCCACAGCGGCATGTCGCTCACCGCGGTGATGCCCCCCACCAGGCCGTCCTCGCCCAGGTCCACGCAGTGGAACGACGACTGCGGCGGCACCACCATCATCGACGCACCGGCGTCGCGCCGGGCGAACCGGTCGATCATCTCCGGCAGCGGGGCGTCGGTGAGCACGTCGGCGTAGTTCGCGAGGAACATCTCGTCGCCGTCCAGATGGTGCCGCACCCGGCGCAGCCGCTCCCCGATCGGCGACTCGATGCCGGTCTGCGCGAACGTGATCGTCCAGTCGGCTATGTCGGTGGACAGCAGCTCGGTCCGCCCGCCCCGCAGCACGAAGTCGTTGGACGCGGTCTCCTCGTAGTTGAGGAAGAAGTTCTTGATGTGGTGAGCCCCGTAACCGAGGCACAGGATGAACTCCGTGTGCCCGAAGTGCGCGTAGTAGCGCATGACGTGCCAGATCAGCGGTCGCGGCCCGACCATCGCCATCGGCTTGGGCACGTCGTCGGAGGTTCCGTTGCGCATGCGCATTCCGTAACCGCCGCAGAACAGAACGACCTTCATGACTTGACCTCGACAATGCTCAGTTCCGGGATCGGAAAGACCAGCCGGCCGCCCCACTCGTGTACGAAGGACAACTGCTCGACCAGCTCGGTCCGCAGGTTCCACGGGAGGACGAGGACGTAGTCCGGCTTGTCGGCGGCTATCTGCTCGGGCGGAAGGATCGGGATGCGGGTGCCGGGGGTGAACCGGCCGTGCTTGTACGGGTTGCGGTCGACCGTGTATGCGAGCAGGTCGGGCCGGATACCGCAGTGGTTGAGCAGGGTGTTGCCCTTGCCCGGGGCGCCGTAGCCGACGACCGTCTCACCGCGCTCGGCCGCGTCGATGAGGAACCGCAGCAGGTCCCGGCGCACCTTGGCGACCCGGGCGGAGAACTCGGTGTAGCCGGACAGCTCCTGCAGCCCGGCGGCCTTCTCCCGGTCCAGCACGTCGGCCACCTGCTGGGTCGGCTCGCCGGCCACCTCGGTCGGCCGGGCCCACAGCCGGATGGACCCGCCGTGCGTGGGCAGCAGCTCGACGTCCACGAGCGTGAGTCCGCCGCTCGCCAGGGCCCGGATCGCGGACGCGACCGTGTAGTACTGGAAGTGCTCGTGGTAGATCGTGTCGTACTGGTTCTCCTCGATCAGGGTCAGCAGGTGCTGCACCTCGATGGAGACCCAGCCGTCGTCGGCGACCAGGGCGCGCAGCCCCTGGGTGAACCCGACCACGTCGGGGATGTGCGCGTAGACGTTGTTGGCCACGACCAGGTCCGCCGGGCCGTGCTCGGCGCGGACGGCCGAGCCGGTGTCGGGGCTCAGGAACTCCGTGAGCGTGGGCACACCCGCCTCTCGCGCCGCGGCACCGACGTTCACCGAGGGCTCGATGCCCAGGCAGCGGATCCCGCGGTCCACCACATGCCTCAGCAGGTACCCGTCGTTGCTCGCGACCTCGACCACGAAGGCGTCGGGACCGAGAGCGAGGCGCTGTGCGGCACCGTCGACGAACGTGCGCGCGTGCTCCACCCAGGAGGTCGAGAAGGAGGAGAAGTACGCGTACTCGCTGAACGTCTCCTCCGGCGTGATCAGCGGAGGGATCTGCGCGAGCCAACAGTCGGTGCAGACGCGCAGGTGCAGCGGGTACGCCGGTTCCGGCTGGTCCAGTTGGTCCGCGGCGAGAAAGCTCTCGCACGGCGGGGTCGCCCCCAGATCGACGACGCTCGCCAGCGTCGCCGAGCCGCAGAGTCGGCATCGTGTCATCTACTGCCCCCATCCCTGCTCGCGCGGGTGTCCCCAGCGCGAGCCAGTGCTGACCGACCCGCGATCGCGGTGCGGTACCCCTCCACCAGGCGCTCAAGGCCGACGGCCGGGCTGAACCCCTGCTCGTAACGGCGCCGGGCCGCCTGGCCCATCTCCCGGTTGCGGGTCGGCTCGGCCGCGATCCGGCGTATGCAGGACGCGAGCGAGGCGGGCTCGCCCGGCTGGTGCAGCAGCCCGGTGACGCCGTCCTCGACGAGTTCGACGAAAGCGCCGTGACCGGCGGCGACGGTCGGGACCCCGGCCGCCATCGCCTCCACGACCACCAGGCCGAACGCCTCCAGCCACGTCGAGGGGGCCACCACGGCGACCGACCGCGCGATGGCCTTTTGGCACTCCGCCGGGTCCAGCAGGCCGACGTAGCGCACGTCGTCCCGGCCCGCCGCCCAGGCGGTCACCTCTCGCTCCAGCGGCCCCGTGCCCGCGATCACGAGCGGGACGCCCACACCGCCGCTCGCCGCGATCTCGTCCCACGCGGCCATGAGCAGCCGTACGCCCTTGGCCTCCGCGAGCCGGCCGAGATAGAGCAACTGCTCTCCCCCGCCTTCCCGGCGAGTGTCCGGTTCGGGCACGAAGTTGTGCTTCACCGCCAGCCGTTCGGCCGGCATGCCGGACCGCACCAGGACGTCGCGCTGCGCCGCGGAGATGCAGAAGAACCGCTCCACGCCGGACCACCACCGCCGCCGGTTGACCGACAGGCTGACCGCGAGCGGCACCGTCGCGAGGCGGGAGTTCCGGTAGCAACCGTGCCGGACGGCGGGCAGTGGCGCCGATCCGACGCACTCGGTGCATGGCCGGCCGTCCCGCTGCAGCGTGCCTGGCGGGCACACCTGGGTGTAGTTGTGCAGCGTGGCGACGGCGGGCACACCGGCGTCGGCGCAGGCGGCGAGCACCGCGGGCGACAGGAGCGGGAAGACGTTGTGGACGTGCACCACGTCCGGCCGCTCGGTGCGCAGCCGGGCGGCGAGTTCCGTGCGGACCGCCGGATTCCACGGCACGAGGAGCGGCACCGCGACCTTGCCGAGGAGGGAGCGGGCGCCGATGTCGTCGCTGCGCCGCTCGAACACCTCGACGCGGTGGCCGGCCGCGCGCAGCAGCTCCACCTCCTGGTCGACGACCTTGTTCTCCCCGCTCGGCTGCGCCGAGGCGTAGCGGTTGTGCACCACGAGGACGTGCATGGTCAGGTCACCTCCGATCTACGGGCCCAGCGCGGGACGTGCCGTCGAGGGGCTTCGGGCAGCGCGAGCGGAACGGCCTGGGCGGGGGCCGCCAACAGCGAGGCGGCCAGGGCCAGATGGAGCAGATACGGCGAGGCGTCGCCGAGGCCGGCCTCGGTGTACGAGGCGATCGCGCAGTAGCTGATCAGGAAGATCGCGCAGGCCCGCTGGAGCGACGGCGGGCGCAGCAGCGCGACGCCGCCCAGCACGATGATGATCGCCGCGACGAGGGTGACGCCGATCAGGCCCTGCTCGTTGTAGACGGCCAGCCAGCTGTTGTCGATCGGCAGCCCGCCGAACGACTTGTCGCCCAGGCCCACGCCGAACGCCTTCTCCCCGGTCGTCCGGGGCGCGGCCAGCAGCGCGTTCCAGACCTTGGCCCGGCCGGTGAGACTGGAGAAGTTCTCCTGGCTCTGTCCGCGCAGGAACCAGGTCTGCAGCGCGGAGGCGAAGCCGACCGCGGCCACCACCGAGCACAGCACGGCCCAGGTGAAGAACCGGCGGGCCGCGGCGCTGGTCAGGACGAGCGAGCCGATCGCCAGCGCCAGCCCGAGCAGCAGGCCGAGCGTGGCCGTCCGGGTGTGGGTCAGCGCGAGCAGCACCAGCGACGGCACGATGACCAGCGCGGCGCTGGTCCGGTCGGTCCGCCTGCCGATGACGAGCAGCATGGTGAGCCCGATGATCACCGCCGCGTACTGCCCGATCTGCGGCGGGGTGAGCGGCCACAGCGCGCCGACGAGGCGTCCGCCGTAGAGGTCGGGCAGGGCCTTGCCCGGGGAGACGACCAGGCCGAGGGCCACCGAGCCGAGGACCGCGAAGTAGGCCCGGATGTGGTAGCGGACGAACGTGAGGCTGCCGTCCCACCAGCGGCTGAGCAGCCACAGGGTGCCGACGAAGAGAGTCAGCCGGAAGCAGCGGAACAGCGCGCCCGTCCCGGACTCCAGGCTCGCGCTGGAGATCACGCTGGACACCAGCAGCAGGGTGAGCAGCAGCACGTAGGCGCTGGCTCTGATGCGCACCCGCTGGTTGACCACGAGTGCCAGAGCGAACGCGGCGACCAGCGAGCCCATGGTGACCATCTGGATGAGGGAGCGGGGCAGCGGGACGATGGTCTTCGCCCCGGCGGAGCCGAGCGTGTTGAGGATCAGCAGCCCCCAGACGATCCCGACGGCCTTCGGTGTGCCGGCCGGGCGCGGTTCGGCGCCGGGCAGCGTCCCCGCCCTGTCCGGTCCGCGCGTCAGGTTCTCACCCATCTCAACCACCGGCCTGTAGGTCGAGGGTGCTGCCCTTGTCCTGCTGGTACGGCGTCGCCTGCCACTGCCCGAAGTCGAGCCCCCGGCTCTGGTCCTCGGCGACGAACTTCCACGGCCCGACGTAGACGTTGTCGTGCCAGCGGTTGTGCTGCTGCTCGGTGATGGCGTCGGCCACCCCTTCGCCGTGGTACGGGGACCAGTCCGGATAGGTGCCGTAGTTGGACAGCACCGCCATGCGGTCGCACATCTCCGTGCACTTGACGACGGACTCGTCGAGCACGAAGCGGTTGTCGTGGATGTCCACCCGCTGGGTCTTCCACCGGCAGTCGGAGTAGAGGGGTGCCTTGGCGATCGCCGGTCTCACACAGCTGCTGGTCTTCTTCACCAGCAGGGTGCAGTCACCGGACGAGGTGTTCGCCGGGCTGTTGCAGAACCGGTCGGCGTTTTCCCACAGGGTGATCCCGGACCAGTTGTTCTCCAACACGTTCCCGTAGATCTCGATCTTGTCGGTGCGGGCTCGGATCCGTGGTTCGCCGCCGGACTCGGACAGGTAGACGGTCGCGAACGGAAAGGTGTCGCCGCTGTCGGCTCCCTTTCGGCCCTCGACCCAGTTGTTCCGCCGGATCGTGTTGTTCCGGATGACCGCGTTGTAGCTGATCTCGTAGATCAGCGCGGCACCGTCGTTGTCCTCGATCACGTTGTTCTCGATGCGGAAGTCGTTGTTGTTGGTGTCCGCCCACAACCCGGTTCCGCGGTTGTCGTGCACCCAGTTGCCGCGTACGTCGGCGCCGTTGACGGCCCAGAACTTGATGCCTCCGGTGCAGCCGCAGCCCTTTCGCCGCCGCTCCCAGTCGCCGGTGTTGTTGCCCACGATCTCGTTGCCCTCGACCACCAGGCCGGTGATGCGGCCGTTGGCCTTGTACGCGTTCATGCCGTACTGGCCGTTGTCGCGCAGGCAGTTGGCGCGGACCTGCTGGCGGGCACCGGCCATCAGCCCGGCGCCGGAGTTGTCCTGGATCGTCGTGTGTTCGATCACCCACCCGTCGGCCGAGTCATGGTTGACCACGCCTTCGTCGGGCGGCGCCACGAAACGTTGCACGGTCAGGTAGCGGATGGCGACGTTGCGGGCGCTGCCGGCGAACGCGTACTGGTTCTTGTTCCGGCCGTCGAGCACGGCGCCCGGCGCACCGAGGTAGCGGTCCCCTTCCTTGGGGATGACCTGGGCGTAGCGGTCCGGGTCGAGCCTGTGCTTGCCCGGCTTGAGCCAGAACGTGGTGTTCGGTGGACTGCTCTTGGTCTTCGCCGCCAGGTCACCGACCACCGCGGGGTCGACCGTCACCGCGTCCGCCGGTGCCTTCGCCGGCCCGGCCGCGGGCTTGGCGCACACCTGGGTCACGGATCGGGCCGCGGACGTGGCGGACGTGGATGGCGCGGCCTTCGACTCCGCCTTGGTTCCCGAAGTGCTCTCACAGCCGGTCGTCGCCAGCAGGGCCAGCGCCAGCGGTGCCGCCGCCAACGCCCAGTGCCGACTCTTGATCCCCACTCGCCCCCCTAGCCGCGGAACCTGAGGACGGTGGTGAACCCCTCGGCGCCGTCGGCGAAACCGGTGCCGACCAGCGTGGTGGTGGGTTCCTTGCGCCCGAAGCCGGCGGAGTACCAGCCCAACGGCGGGTCGCTCTCGCCGCGATGCGCCCGCCAGGACAGCAGCCCGGGCAGGTCGAGCACCGCGGAGCGGTCCTCGCCGTCCCGGGTCCAGGTGAGCACTGCGCGGTTGTCCGCCAGGTCCGCGGCGATCGCCGGGCCGAGGTGGAACGCCAGGTGCACGGCCCGGCGCGGGCCGCGCACCTCGTCGACCACCCGCAGCTCCTGGCTCGCGGCCGTCAGTTCCACCCGGCGGCGGTGCACGGAGCGCTGGTAACCGTCGTGCTCGGCGCACCAGCGGGCCACGCCCTCGCCGGACGGGTCCGCGGCCAGGACGCGGGTACGGGCATGCCGGGTCCACAGGAACGGGCCACCGGATACGGACTGGTCGCTGCCGTCCAGTCGCAGGGTGTTGTGTCCGAGGGTCGACCGGAAGTACTGCCGCCACTCGGGTTGCCCGTGGTAGCAGTACGTCCCCGGGTCGGCGAGCACGTCGACCCCGTCGTGCCGGACCTCCACGGACAGCGCGTCCGCGTGGGCATGCGCGGCGATGGACAGGAAGCCGTGCGGACCACCGTCGCAGCGGCACCAGATCTCTCCCGGACCGCGCAGGATGGTGAGCCCCGCGTCGGCGAAGTGGGCCGGTCGGCTTGCCGGGCGGGTCACTGCCGGTGCGGTTCCCTTGTCCGAGTACGGCCGGATGAGCGCGGCCAGCAGCGGGGTGCGCACATCGGTGCCGGTCACCGCCGGCCACCATTCGAGCCGGCCGAACACGGCGTCGCCGGTGGCCAGCAGCGAGGCCCAGCGGTCGGTGCCCGCGCCGTCCAGGATCAGGCCGTGCCCATCGTCCGCGTCTCCCTGGCGGGGCGGTCGCAGCCGGTTGTCCACTACGGCGGCGAGGGCGTCGGTCATCCGCAGCAGCACCAGCCGGAGCGACTCGGGAACCTGCACGTTGGCGGCATCGGCCTCGGCCAGCGCGGCCAGGCCGAGTTCCAGCACTAGTCCGTGGTACTCGGTGGCCAGTTCGCGGTTGAGGCCGGAGTCGAAGGTGTTGGCGCGCAGCTGCCGCTCCAGCGAGCGCAACGCGTCGGACCGCCAACGCGCCGAGGAGGGGAACCAGTTGAACGCGCAGGCCGCGGCGAACTGCCCGGCGGTCTCGGCGATGACGTGGTTGTTCGCCGAGGAGCCCCGGCTGGGAAAGGCGGCCAGCCAGCGCTGGTGGTGCCAGATCTGGTTCAGCGCGACCGGGTTGTCCTCGAACAGTTCGGCCGCGCCCGGCCAGCCGTCGAGCAGCCGGCGGATCCACACCCAGGACAGCAGCCGGATGCCCAGCTCGATGCCGCTGATCCAGTGCACGCCGCGCAGCGGCGGGTTGGCCGCCCACCAGGACCGCAGGTGCTTGGCGACGCGCTCGGCGTACCGCTCGTCCCCGGTGACCGCGTAGGCGGCGGCGAGCACGGTGAGGTACTGGTGCCGGGACGGCTCCCAGATCTGCTTGATGTCCCCGGCCACGCTCTCGTTCCGGTACGGCACGTCGAAGGCGTAGCCCGAGGGGGCCCGGCGCCCGGTCTTCGGGTCGTACGACCAGTCCGGGTCGGTGAGGTCGTCGCGGGCCACCCCGAAGAACTCGGCGTGCCCGGCCATCAGGAGGTCCGCCTCGGCGACGAGCCGTTTCGCGGCGTCCGGCGGCACTGCGGCGACCGTGCCCGCGAGCAGGACGGCGGTGAACCGGGCGCCGCTGACGGTCGGACAGTCGGGCTGCGCCGACCGCCAGCGCCGTCTGCGCACGGTGTCGCCCGCCCGGCCCGCGACCTCGCGCGGGCCCATCCGGGACAGTCGGCGCAGGTACCAGCCCGCGCTCATGGTCATGGCGTCCTCGCCAACGTCACCGGCGCGCCGCCGGCCAGGCCGGTCTGCACGGCGAGGGTGGCCGAGGTGGTGGCGACCAGCGACTCAAGCGGCACCGGCATCGGCCCGCCGGTCCGCACGGCCTTGATGAACGCGGCCAGCTCGGCGTTCTGGCCCTTGTCCCGGGCCTTGGGCAGCCGTGAACTGACCCACTTCTTGCGGCCGACCCCCCCTTCTACAAACACCGAGGCACGAACGAAGTCGTCGAGCCGCAGCACCTTGCCGTCCGCGATGAGGTCCAGCGTCTCCTTGGGGAAGCCGGCCGCGCCGGTGGTGACGTAGCTGATGGTGGCGGTGGACCCGTCCGGGTAGCGCAGGACGACCTGGAGGTCCTCGTTGCCGGGCGCGGCCGTCGCGTACACGGAGACCGGGTCGGCTTCGAGCAGCCAGCTCGCCGTGTCGATGAAGTGGCCGCCCTCCCCGGCGAACCGCGAGCCCTCGGCGCCCTGTTGGAGGTACCAGCTGCCGTGCTGCAGCTTGCCCGCGTTGACCAGGTAGCGCAGGCTCGCCGGACCGGTCCGGGCGCCGAACCGCTCCTTGGCCTCCTGCAACAGCGGTGCGAACCGGCGGTTGAAGCCCACCTGGAGCCGGTCGTTGCCGGACTCCTCCACCGCCGCGAGTACGCCGGCCAGCTCGTCCTCGGTGAGGGCCAGGGGCTTCTCCACGAACACGGTCTTGCCGGCCAGCAGCGCCTGCCGGGTCAGTTCGGCGTGCGAGCTGTGCCGGGTGACCACGAACACGGCGTCGACGGACTTGTCGCCGAGGACCGCGTCGAGGTCGGTGGTCGCCTTGGCGAAGCCGAACTTCCGCTGCGCGTTGGCCCCGGACAGCGCCGTCGTGGTGACCACGGTCGACAACTCGACGCCCTCGCGCTGTGCCAGGTGCGGCAGCAGCATCGACGTCGCGTAGTTGCCCGCGCCGACGAAGGCGAGGCGCACCGGAGTCTTCGCGGACCGGGCCGGGGCGGCCGTTCCCTCGCTGCGACGGACCGCGGGCACGGTCACCGACGGGGCCTCCGCCTCTCCCGCTTCCTCCGTCTGCTCGGGGTACCTGAACAGCACGGCCACGGCCTTGAGTTCGCCGTCCTTCAGCCGCCGGTACGTCTCGACGGCGTCGTCGAAGTCGGCGATGTGGGAGACCAGGGGCTCCACGTCGACCCTGCCTCGGGCGACGAGGTCGAGGAAGCACGCCAGGTTGCGGCGCTCGGTCCAGCGGACGTAGCCGATCGGGTAGTCGCGGCCCTCCAGCTCGTACGACGGGTCGTAGCGCCCGGGACCGTAGGAGCGCGAGAAGCGGACGTCGAGTTCCTTCTCGTAGTACGCGTTCCACGGCAGGTCCAGGCGGCACTTGCCGATGTCGACGACCCGGCCGCGGTCCCGGCAGAGCCGGGCGGCCAGCTCGACGGGCTGGTTGCTGCCGCCGCCGGCGGCCAGGAACACCTGGTCCACGCCGTGGCCGTCGGTGAGTTCGGCGACGGCCGCTTCCACGGCCGCGGAGGCGGGGTCGCCGCAGGCCGCGGCGCCGAGGCGCTCGGCGAGTTCGCAGCGCGTCGGGTCCGGGTCGGCGCCGACCACGCGGACGCCTGCGGCGGTGAGGAGTTGGACGACCAGTTGCCCGATCAGCCCGAGGCCGATGACCAGCGCCACCTCGCCGAGCTGCGGCTCGCCCTGGCGGACGCCCTGCATCGCGATCGAGCCGACGGTACCGAAGGCCGCGTGCCGCGGCGCGAGGCCGTCGGGGACCGGGGCGTAGAGGTTCTTCGGCACCCAGTTCAACTCGGCGTGCAGCGCGTGCTCGTTGCCCGCGCAGGCCACCAGGTCGCCGACCTTGACATCGTCGATCCCGGCGCCGACCTGCTCGACCACCCCGCACAGCGAATAGCCCAGCGGGGTGTAGGAGTCCAGCTTGCCCATCACCTTGCGGTAGGTGGCGGGCACCCCGTTGGTGGCCACGCTCTGCATGACCTTGGCCACCTGGTCCGGCCGGGAGCGGGCCTTGCCCAGCATCGACATGCCGGCCTCGGAGACCTTCATGAGCTCGGTCCCGGTGGATATCAGCGAGAAGGCGCTGCGGACCAGCACACCGCCCGGCTTGCACCCCGGCACCGGAACGTCGAGCACCGCCAGCTCGCCGCTCTTGTAGTTCTGTACGACCTGCTTCACCCGAACTCCTGATTTCTAAGCCGTCAACCGAGCGCTCTGGCCGGACCCGGAGGTCGCGTCGCGATACCAGTACTCGAGGGTCAGTACGTGCCACAGATGCTTGGAGAAGTCCCGCTGCCCGGCGGCGTCCTCGGCGACCATGCGCGCCAGCGCGTCGCGGCGCAGGAGCCCGGAACGGACGAGCTCGCCGTCGTTGACGACCTCGCGCACCAGCGGTGCCAGGTCCCGGCTCATCCAGGCGCGCAGCGGGGCGCTGAACAGGCCCTTGGGCCGGTACACGATCTCCTTGGGCAGGACCGAGGTGGCCGCCTCCTTGAGGACGACCTTGCCCTGCCGTCCGACGATCTTGCGATCACCGGGCACGGCGAACGCCGCCTTCACCACTTCGACGTCCACATACGGCACCCGTACCTCGGTCGACGCGGCCATGCTCGACCGGTCCGTGTAAGCGAGGTTCAGGCCCGGCAGGAACATCCGGGCGTCGGTGAGGCACATGCGGTTGACGAAGTCGTCGAGGTCGTTGTCCTGGTAGACGTCCGCGTGTTCGGTCACCACGTCGTCGACCGTCCCGGCCAGGTCCGGATCGAGAAGGGCGAGCAGCTCGTCCTGGTCGTACATGGTGTAGCTGCGCCGGAACGCGGTCTCCTCGGGCAGATCGGCGAAGGAGAGGAACCGCTTCGCGAAACGCACCGACCTGTAGCCCCTGCGGGCCGAGGCGACCGGCAGCCGGTCCACGACCCCGGACACCCCGCGCCGCAGGGGCCGCGGGACGCGCTGGTAGCGCAGCGCGAGGAGGTTGGCCAGGTGCTTGCGGTACCCGGCGAACAGTTCGTCTGCGCCCATCCCCGAGAGCATCACCTTGACCCCGGCCTCCCGGGCGGCCATGCAGATCAGGTACGTGTTGATCGCGGCGGGGTCGCCGATCGGCTCGTCCAGGCTGTACGTCATCTGCGGCAGCAGGTCGAGCACATTCGGGGCGATCTCGATCTCGTGCAGGTCGACACCGAACTTCTCCGCGACCTGCCGGGCGTAGCGCAGGTCGTCCGGCATCGCCTCGAACTTGGCGTCCTCGGCGCGGAAGCCGATCGTGTAGGCGGAGATCCCGGGTTGGTGGCGGGCCGCCAGCGCGGTCAGGTAGCTGGAGTCGAGGCCGCCGGAGAGGAAGGTCGCCACGGGTACGTCGGATATGAGGTGGCGGCGGGTCGACTCCTCGACGATGGCGGCGAGGTCGGGCTGTTCACCGGCCAGTGCCCGGTCCCGGCCCTCGGCGGCGACGTCCTTCAGGTTCCAGAAGCTGCCGCGCTCCACCCGGCCGTCGGGCCGGCACCTCAGCCAGCTCCCCGGCGGCAGCTTCTCCGCCTCGCGGAACGCGCAGCGCGAGTCCGGCACCCAGTAGTAGAGCAGGGACGCCACCAGCGCCGCGTGGTCCACCTCCAGCGACTTGCCGGTCACGGCGGCGAGCGCCTTGAGCTCGGAGGCGAACATCAGGCCCTCGCCGCGCCGCAGCAGGAACAGCGGCTTGATGCCGAGCTGGTCGCGGACGAGCACCAGGTCGCCGGTGCGCTCGTCGAAGATGCCGAACGCGAACATGCCGCGCAGCCTGGGCAGGCAGTCGGTGCCCCAGCGCCGCCAGGCCTCCAGGACCACCTCGGTGTCGGAGGTGCCGCGGAAGCGCACCCCGGTGGCCTCCAACTCGGCGCGGAGTTCGGGCGCGTTGTACAGCTCGCCGTTGTACGTCAGGGCGAGGCCGTCCGAGACCATCGGCTGGGCGCCGGTCTCCGACAGGTCGACGATGGCCAGCCTGCGGTGCCCGAGCTGCACCTCGCCGTCACCCAGGGGGTGGCCGTAGCGGCCCGAGCCGTCCGGGCCGCGGTGGGCGAGGGTGTGGGTGAGCCGGTCGGTCACTGCCTTTCCGTCCGGCCATCGGTAAGTGCCTGCGATGCCACACACGTCCTACCGCACCTCCTGGTCGTTGTCCGGGACCCGTGCGGCCCGTATCGGCTGGCGTTCGGTGAGCCGCCGGCCCGTCGCGTTCTGCCAGGTCGGCCGCTCGGTCCGGCCGCGCAGCGCGTTGGCCAGCCCGTCCCACAGCGTGCCGTCGGTCCGGTCGCGCCGATCGGGGTCGATCAGCACCACACCGATCACCGGGATGCGCTGGTCCGCGAGTTGCCGCGCCACTGTGTGCAGCCATGCGGCGCTGCCGTGCCCGGCACGCACCACGAGCACGGTCTGGGTGCCGAGGTACTGGAGGTCGGTCCACGCCGTGCCGGGCGCCACCGAGCCGACGCCGATCCGCTGCTCCTGAGGCGACACGGCCGCGGCGCGTTCGCCGCTGACCACGGTGGGGTCTCCTGGCTTCGGGCGGCGGCCTGCGAGCTGCGGGCGGGGGAGACCGTCGATGACGACCACTGGCCCGTCCTCCGCCAGTGCCCGGGCGAGGCCGAGGGCGATCACGCTCGTGCTGCGCGCGCAGCCCAGTTCCAGCAGCGACAGCGGTTCCGCGGAGCCGCGCGCGGTGCGGGCAAGGGTCGTGGTGAGCCGTTCGCGTGCCACCCGGGTCCGTCGGCGCTGCCACAGCCTGCCCGACCGGCGGGGCAGTTCCGCGATGACCGAGGCGCCGAGGTTCGCCGCGATGTCCCGGCGCAGCACAGGCCGGTCCGCGACCACGACGCCGACCGCGGCCAGCGCGAGCCCGAGGAAGAGCCCGAGGACGAGTCCGATCACGGCGTTGGTGACGGCGGCCTTGGGCAGGGAGTGCGGCACCGCGCGCGGGGCGTCCACGATCTGGGTGCCGGCGACGAGCTGGGGCGCGCCAACGCGTGCCTCCTCGGCACGTTGGCCGAAGTCGGAGATCTGCGAGGTGAGTTCGGCCCGCCGGGCGAAGAGCGACTCGAGGTTCGCCGCGTCCTTCGGGTCGGTGCCGGGCGACCGGCCGCCGATCGCCTTGTTGACGTCGGCGAGCTCCACCTGCATGCGGTCACGCTGATCGAGCAGGCCCTTGGCGTTGGCGTTGGCGATGGCCTGGATGCGCTTGGCGTGGTCCGCGACGAACGCTTCGGCCAGTGCCTTGGCCCGGGCCACCGCTTCCGCGTCGGTCTTGCCCGTCACATCGATCTCGAGGACGTTGTTGGTCAGTCCGGCGCCCCGGTAGTCCTTCATGAAGTCCGCCGGTTTTTCCGGGGACTTGAGGATCCGCAGGGCCTGGCCGGCGATCCGCGAGGTGCCCAGCAGCTGGGCGTCGGTGCGGATCAGCGTTCCGGTGTCGTTCGGCTGGTCCTCCTGATGCGCGACCAGCACCTTGGTCACCGCGGCCGGTGCCGGCGGCAGCAGGACCGCCACGGCCGCGCCGCTCAGCAGTCCCAGCAGCGCCATGGCGCTCCACAGGCGGCGTCGGCGGCGGACCGCGACCACCAGCCCCTGCAGGTCGATGAGCGGAGCGGTGGCCGACGACTCCGAAGTCGTACTCGTCGTCACGCTGGATCTCCTGTCGCGTGGCCCTGAACCGCGAGCGCCAGGGTGGCCTCGTCAGAAGGTCGGTCGGCGGTGCGCGGCGGGCGGTTGCGGACCGTGCCGGCCACGACGACGCCGACGACCTCGTGCCCGCCGTCCGCACACGCCTCGGCGATGCCGGCGAGTTCCTCGGCGGTCCAGCTGCCCGCGCTGAGGACGGCCAGGGCACCGGACTCGGTGTCGCGGTCCGGCACGATCGGCCGGTCCACCGAGACCTCCACCACCCGCAACTGCGGATCACCGGTGGCCTCGGCGACGAGCTGTCCGGCGGCCAGCCGGGCGACCTCGTCGCCTTCCGGTACGACGACCAGCAGCCGCCGGGGGGCGGGCAGTTGGACTCTGAGGCGGGCGCACACCCGCCGGTAGCGGATCCGCCGCTCGGCCTCGTCGCCGGAGCGCTGCGGGGCCGGTACGTCCCATCGGACGTCGGTGCCGAGCAGCCGGCGGAGCCGGGCCCGTGCGCCATGGCTCTCGGGCCGGTGTCCGTGCCGTTCGCCGGGCACGTCGACGGTGCCGAGGAACGGCGAGCCGAGCGCCGCGGCGATCTCCGGTTCGGTGCGCAGCCGGCGGCTCACCCGTGCGGCGGCGAGATGGCCGACGACCGCGAGCAGGACGAACAGCAGCGCCCCGGCGACGATGAGCTGCATCCTCGTCGGCGCCGCCGCGCCGGTGGGTCGGGGTGCCGGCCCCATGACGACCATGCCGGCCTTGGTGGTCGCCGGGTTGGCCTCCTCCAGCTTCTTCATGGCGTCCTGCAGCCCGGTGCGCAGACCCTCGAGCTCGGTGCGGGCCTGCACGGCCTCCACGGTCTGCCCCGGATCTGCCGAGTTGGCCAGGTCGGTGATACGGCGGTTGGTCTCGGCCACCTGCTTCCGCAGCGCCTCTGTCGCCGTGTCCGCCGCGGGGTCGGTGCTGCCGCCCGCGATGCGGGTGGCGAAGGTGACGAACTGCTGGGCCAGCTGGTCGGAGAGCCGCTGCGCGCGCTCCGGGGTGTCGGCCGTACCGGAGACCTTGATGATGTTCCCGTCGTCCGCCTTGGCGCTCACGTCTTTCTGCAGCTCGGTGCCGTCGACGCCCGTCCAGTGGAGCGCGGCGGCCGCGCGGTCGACCACCGCCGAACTGGTGGCGATGTCCACCTGGGTCAGCAGTTCGCGCTCTTCCCACTGACCCGGCAGCAGTACCGATGCCTCTGCCGTGTACCGCGGCGGAAGCAGCAGCACCGAGGTGCCGTAGCCGAAAAGCGCGCCCACTACGGCGAGGACGGCGAGGAGCCGCCACCGCCGACGGAGAATCCGTCCGATCGTGACCAGGCGGATCGTGTCGTCATTCAATGGTGCGGCCTCTTCCCCGTACGGAGCGGCCCACCCGCCGACACCGGGGCTTGGTCCCGGCAGGCGGCGGCGTAGGCGGCGAGCAGTGACGCTTGCGAGTTCCGCCAGGAGAGCGGCCCGCTGATCCGCTCCTGGCCGGTCTTTCCCATCCGGGCCCGCTTCTCCGGATCGTCGAGGAGCAGCGCGATGAGTTTGGCGAACTGGGCCTCGTCGTTGGCGGGCGCGTAGACGGCGGCGTCACCGGCGGAGACGCGCGCTTCCCGGAGGTCGAACGAGACGATCGGCCGCCCCATCGCCATGTACTCCAGGACCTTGTTCATGGTCGACACGTCGTTGAGCGGATTGTGCGGGTCGGGGGAAAGGCATACGTCGGCGGTGCACAGGTAGCGCACCAGGTCGGCGTCCGGGATGCGTCCGGTGAACTGCACCTGCTCGGAGAGACCGAGCCGCCGGGACAGTTCGACCATCGCGTCGAAGGCGTCGCCGGCGCCGACGAAGACCGCGTGCCAGTCGGTCCGGCCGACCTCGTCGCGCAGTTTCGCCAGGGCCCGCAGAGCGTAGTCGACCCCGTCCTGAGGGCCCATGACGCCGAGGTAGCACAGCAGATGGGGCTTGCCGCGCTTCAACTCCGGCTCCGGGGGCACCGGTTGGAACCGGTCGGTCGCGGGTGCGCTGCGCACCACGAAGACGTCCTCCGCCCGCCGGCCGCCGCGGCGCAGCGCGACGTCCTTGTAGCTCTCGTTCGTGGCGAGCACGATGTCCGCGGCCCGGTAGGTCCGCCGTTCCAGCGCGCACACGGCGCGGTAGAGCAGGTCCTCGCCGCGGTCGAACCGGGAGAGGTACAGCTCGGGCACCAGGTCGTGCTGGTCGAAGACGAACCGCGCGCCGCGCCGCTTCATCCACAGAGCCGGCAGGAACAGCAGGTCGGGCGGGTTGCAGGCGTGAACCACGTCGACCGGGCCGACCTTGCGGGCCAGCCGGACCGTGTGCCACAACGCCGATCCGTATTCCCGCAGGTATCCGGCCGGCCCTCCGGTGGCCGCGCGCAACGGGTAGCGGTGGATCCGCACCCCCTCGATCACCGCCTCCGGCTCCGTGTCCCGCTTCTCCCCCTGGGGACAGATGACGTGGACCTCCCAGCCCGCGTCGCGCAGCGTCGTGCACTCCTGCCACACCCGCCGGTCGAAGGGGACCGAGAGGTTCTCCACCAGGATCAGCGCGCGACGGTTCGTCCCGTCGCCGCCGGTCGCGTTACCAAGCAAGGCCCATGTACCCCGGTTCGGCCCGGCGCGCCTCGGCGTCGGGAAGGCGGATGAGGTCGACGATCACGGGTCCGTCCGCATGGGGCAGCGCCGACAGCACGGCCGGATCCCTGGTCCCGACCAGGCACACCTCGGCGTGCTCGAGCACCTCGCCGACGGAGTCCGCGAGCAGCTGCGCGAGATGCGGCAGCCGGCTCTCGATGTACTCGCGGTTCGCGCCGAGCAGCCGGGAGAGGCTCACGTTGGCGTCGTAGATCTTGAGGTCGTAGCCCTTGCCGAAGAGCCTCTCAGCCAGCTCGACGAGCGGGCTCTCGCGGAGGTCGTCGGTGCCGGGTTTGAAGGACAGCCCGAACAGGCCCACCCGGCGCTTGCCGGTGCGCTCGACCAGGTCCACCGCGCGCTGCAGATGGTCGGAGTTGGAGGCCAGCACGTGGGAGAGGATCGGCACCGAGACGTCGGCCCGCTGCGCCGCGTGGACCAGGCTGCGCAGGTCCTTGGGCAGGCAGGAGCCGCCGAAGGCGAAGCCGGGCCGCAGGTAGGCGGGGCTGATGTTCAGCTTGCGGTCGGCCAGGAACACGTCCATCACCTGGTGCGAGTCCACACCGAGCGCCTGGCACACCGCGCCCAGCTCGTTCGCGAAGCCGATCTTGAGGCCGTGGAACGCGTTGTCCGCGTACTTGATCGCCTCGGCCGTCGGGACCGGCACCCGGAACACCTCGCCGGGCACGCCGTCGTAGAGCGCCAGCACCGCGTCGCCGCTTGCCGGGTCGAGCTCGCCGATGACGGTCTTCGGCGGGTCGAAGAAGTCCTGCACGCTGGTGCCCTCGCGCAGGAACTCCGGGTTGACCGCGACCCCGATGTCCACCCCGGCCAGACCGCCGACGTGCTTCTCGAGGATCGGCACCAGCAGGTTCAGGCAGGTGCCCGGGAGCATGGTGCTGCGGAACACGACGGTGTGCCGCCCGCCCCGCTCGGCCAGCGCGGCGCCTATCTCCTCGGTGACCCGCTCCAAGTACGTCGTGCACAGGCTGCCGTTGGGCTCCGACGGCGTGCCCACGCAGATCAGCGACACCTCGCTGCCCGCGATCGCCTCGCGGACGTCGTCGGTGGCGCGCAGGGCTCCGGTCCGCACGACCTCGGCGATGAGCTCGCCGATACGTTCCTCCACCACCGGGGCCTTGCCGTCGTTGACCAGGTCGACCTTCACCTGGTTCACGTCCACCCCGATGACCTCGTGCCCCATGCTGGCCAGGCACGCGGCCGATACGCAGCCCACGTAGCCGAGCCCGAAAACGCTGACTCTCATGACCGGTCTCTCCCCCCAGGCAGGCCCCTGCGGCCTGCGGTCCGCGCGCCGGTCGGACGACCCCCGCGCATCAGTAGGCCCCCTGCCCGTGGAGCACGGCACGCAGCGTCTTCCACAAGATCACTGTGTCCAGGGCGAGCGACCAGTCCTCCACGTACCGCAGGTCGAGGCGGACGGCCTCCTCCCACGGCAGGTCGCTGCGTCCGCTGATCTGCCACAGGCCGGTGAGCCCGGGCTTGACCAGCAGCCGCCGCCGGATGTCCGGGTCGTACGCGGCGCACTCCTCCGGTAGCGGAGGCCGCGGTCCGACGAGCGACATCGATCCGGTCAGCACGTTGAAGAGCTGTGGGAGCTCGTCGAGCGAGTACCGGCGCAGCACTGCTCCCACCCGGGTCACCCGCGGATCCCGGCGGAGCTTGAACAGCAGGCCCGCGCCCTCGTTGCGGTCGGTCAACTGGGCACGTGCCCCGTGGGCCCCGGCGACCATGGTGCGGAACTTGACGATGGTGAACTCGCGGCCGTCCTTGCCGACCCTGCGCTGGCGGTATAAGACCCCGCCCCGGCTGTCCACCAGGACGAGCAGCCCGACGAGGACCATCAGCGGCGCGAACAGCATCAGCAGGATCGCCGCGCCCATCCGATCGACGACCCCCTTGATCGCCCGGCGGCCTCCGGTGAAGGTCGGCATGCTGACCCGCAGCAGCGGTATCCCGAGCACCGCGTCGACGTGCAGCCGCGGGCCGGCCACCTCCATCAGCACGGGGGCCACGATCATCTCGGCGTCGCTGCCTTCGAGGTTCCAGGCCAGCCGCTGCAGCCGGTCCGGTGACCAGTGCGGGTCCGGTGTGACCGCGACGACGCGGTAGCCGTCGTGGCGGACGTGCTTGGCGACATCCTCCAGCAGGCCGATGACCGGCACTCCGTCCAACTGGTCGCCGTCGAGCCCGCCTTGGTCGCCGTCGAGCCCGCGGCCGTCCGTCGTGCACACCGCCTCCACCCGCCAGCCGAGGTGCGGGAGCTTGCGGGTTCGGTTGATCAGGTCGCGCACGGTGGCCGGGCTCCCGGCAGCGAGCACCGGTCTCAGGCAGCGTCCTTCGTTGCGCTGTTTGTGCAGCCAGAGGCGGAGCAGATACCGCTCGGTCATGGTGACGAGCGCGATCGCGGGGATCGCGACGAAGATCCAGAGCTTGATGTTGCGCGAGGTCAGGGCGATCCCGCCGAGTGCCAGGACGACGGTCGCCGTGAACAGTGAGCGTCCGAGTCGGCGGAATTCCTCGGCGCCCTGGCCGAGTACGGCCGGAGACCACGACCGGCTCACCGCGAGCGCTCCCAGCACCAGCAGTTGGGTGCCGAAGGCGAGAATTCCCCACTTCTCATGCCAGTTGGCCGCGTCCCGGGCCCCGAAGAAGTCGCCGATCGCCGCCACCACGAAGGCGGTGGCCACGGTGTCACTGATGATCACGGTACGTCTGTACCGCTGCTCCCATTCGATCGCGGGCTGGCTGATTGCCCCGTCCGCCAGACGCCCGCGCGCCGACGGATAAGGGCCGACTATTCCCCCCTGCCGCACAGAACCCCCCAAGGTCCCCAGTGGTTCGACGTGTTCGCCTCACACTGTTTCGCCCCTTACGGGAGGCCCCCGCCTCCCGCCGGCTGTTCCCCCTCGCGAGGCCCCCACCCCCCGCGCATGACATCCCGGCAATTTCAGAGCTACGTGAACAACCCACCCTGGCGGCGGCAGACTTGCACGTCCTGCCAGGCTCTTGAGGTGCGCGGGAACCCGTCGAAACCTCGGATGCTCCCCGCACCCGAAGCCCCTCTCGGGCTCCACGAATCGATCACCCCCACGTCTGGCGCCAGAGACAACGCTGCTGGCCGTCTGTATCGCCGGACCCATAGATCATCATTTGTCGCCTCGTGTCCCAGCATGCGAAGCACGGTCAATCTAGACCATCGGGGCCCGTCTGAAGAGAGGGGCGTGTGGAATTTGTGCTCAAGATTTGAAGCCGGATCCACGAATCGGTGACCGCCTGCGGGCGCCTTGGCGACGAAAGATGTCCTGACCTGCCTCTTCACGACCGTTCCGGTAGTTGTGCCAGCAGATCCACAGTCGTGGACGCGAAGCCGGCCTCGCTCCTCGCGAGCCATCCGAACTCACCTCAGCAGGCAGGGCGTTCACGCGGTGGTGCCGCGAGCGGCCGATCAGATCGCGACACGCAAACGCCGTGGCGGATCCGGTGGCTGCCGGCTGGCCTTCGCCGGCCTTCCCCGGCCTTCGCTGGTACGGGAGCGCGACAAGACCACGCCGACCACCGCGCACCAAGCCGTCCCCGAACCCAGGAACCCAGGTGGCCCCGACCTGGACCACGTGGACGTCGAGAGTCGCAGGTCGGCCATGAGCGTTCCGGCGAAGTGGGTCATTCTCGAAATCTTCGAGTACCGGATCGTGGTACCCAAGCAGCTGGGCGAACTATGTCTGAAAGTAGATCGAGGACACGGTCAGACACTGACCCTGGTAACTGTCGTCGCCGGACGACTCCTTGGGAGAATCGGGTTCGCGAGACCTCCCCCAGACAGAGGCGCCCGGCGCCACCGGCGGTGAACCCTCACGCAGCGATCGCCACTTCCGCCGGCATGCGTGACCACTTCCGCCGACTACCCGTCGGATCCGCCGAGGACATCACCATGTGCCGCCACTCCAGGCCCAGTTGGACTAGACCAATTCTGTCCGAATCGTTGACATGTGCGACACCCGCCGCAATTCCGAGAGCGCTCTCAACGAGAACCGGACGGCTCCACTTCGCCGGAATCCACCTCGTTGGAATCCCCCCACCCAAGGAGAGAGCGAGTGCCCAGAAGGCGCAGGAGTCTCACCGCTGAAGTTCACGAACAACCCCAGCAGATTGAGTGTCCACGCAGGTCAGAACGTCGGACCGCACTCGGGGGTCAGCAAAAGGTCAGCATCGGAGCCAGAAGATCCTTGAGGAACCATCACCTCAGGCCACCTCGACTCTCCTCACCCGGCCAGCACGACGTCCAGCAAGACTCAGCCACATCCGTGATGGGGATGCCGCTAGATAGACAGTTAGAGGTTGTCTCACATGGCAAGTTTCGCGAGCTTCTTGTAGCAGGTCAGGACGGCGGCCATGGCCAGGCCTCGGCCCTGCCAGTCGTTGCGCGGGCCACGTACGGGATCTTGAGACCACGAGCAGCCCATGGCAGGCTCGTACCGCATGATCGATGAATTCGCGAAAGACAACCTGCACGGAAGACTGCGGCGGGACCGCAAGGCGCTGCTCTGGAAACTCGACGGCTTGTCCGAATACGACGCCCGCAGACCTTTGACAGCGACCGGGACCAACCTCCTCGGCCTGGTCAAACACGTGGCCACCGTCGAGGCCAGGTACTTCGGTGAGGTCTTCGACCGTCCTTCCCCGGAACCGCTGCCCCGGTGGCAGGACTCCGACGGCAGCGATCTGTGGGCGACCGAGGACGAGACCCGCGATCAGATCATCGGGTTCTACCGGCGCACGTGGGAACACTCGGACGCGACGATCAACGAGCTTCCCCTCGACGCCCTCGGCCACGTGCCGTGGTGGCCGGAGCCTTATGCCGACACGAACCTGTTCGCCGTCATGGTCCATGTCCTCGGCGAGTCCATCCGCCATGCCGGGCACGCCGATATCCTGCGCGAGGGCCTCGACGGCCGGACCGGGTTGCGCGCCGAACACGAGCAGCAGATCGACGAGGAAGCCCGTGCGGCCTACTGCGCGAAGATCGAGCAGGCCGCCAGGTCGGCCGCACCGATCAAGGCTTAGAGGTTGTCTCACGTGACTTGATGTTCGTGCGGCATGATGCCGGTCGTGGGTGCTGTCTATCGAAGCGTCTGGTTCCTGATGAACTCTGGGAGCCGGCCGCCCCGTTGCTGCCGTCGCTCGCTGCTCGTCCACAAGGCCCGCAATGTCATAAACGCCCTGCCGAAGTCCGCTCAGCCGAGCGCAACGAAGGCGATGCAAGAGATCTACCGCGCCGAGGACCGGGCCCACGCCGAGAAGGCGATCGAGGCGTTCACCCGCACCTACGGCACCAAGTGGCCCGAGGCCGTCGAAGATCACCGACGACGCCGAGGAGCTGCTGGAGTTCTACGACTTCCCGGCCGAGCACTGGATCCACCTGCGGACCGCGAACCCGATCGAGTCGACGTTCTCCACGGTCAAGCTCCGCACCAAGGTCACCCGCGGCGCCGGCAGCCCGGCCGCGGCCCTCGCGATGGTGTTCAAGCTCGTCGAGTCCGCCCAGGCCCGCTGGCGCGCGATCACCGGCGCCCACCTCGTTCGCCTGGTCCGCGCGGGTGCCCGGTTCAAGAATGGCATCCTGGTCGAGCGAGAGGAGGCAGCCGCGTGAGCGAGATGCCCAACCCCAGTAGCTGTCGTAGCCGCGTAGAACTGCAGATTGTGCGGGTCATCGTCGCGTCCCTCGAACAGGCCACTGTCAATGTGCGCTGCCTGCAGGGACCAGTCCGTCGCGGTGCCCGCTTCAACCAGCTCAGCGGTTCAGCACAAGCGATCGACCTGACGCTGACGCAGGCCCTCGTCTACGGGCATCGGGTCACAGCACTCGACACCGGCCTCACCGCCTTCGTGACGCTCCGAGGAGAAGACGTCCAGCGTCTCATGTCGGCCCCCGCGACCTCCGGAGGGCAGGTCATCCAAGGCGCCAACCCGTTGCCCTAATACTCCAGCAGCACTTTGACGTTTTCCCTGTTCAGGGGCGGTCTGGGTGAGTGTAGAGGGCTGATGACCGGCCTGTGTTCTCTTTCCCGGGCCGCCCCTCGATCGTGTGCAGCCGCCGCTGATAGTGACAGCGGCGGGCGACGGCTTGGCGTCGTCTGCGCCAGTGTGACCACCTCAACGCGCGTGCGCTGATGAGGGGCTGGTGAACGGCGATGGATGAGTGGCCAGTTGCCAGGAGCCGCCGAATTTCTGCCACGGTGAGGGGCGCGAGGCAGGAACCGTTTCTGCTGCCCCTTTTGCCGCGGCGTCGACGGCCATGACGGCCAGAAAGGCATGCGCCAGCATGGCCAGGGTGATGTGCCGCATCCAGCCGGTGTAGCGGCGGACTTCGTACTGGTCGAGGCCGCATTCGTTCTTCGCGGCCTGGAAGGCTTCCTCGATGGCCCAGCGCGTCCCGGCGACGCGGACCAGGTGCTCGATGGTGGTGCCGAGCGGTGCGTAGGCGAGGTAGTAGGCGATCTCTTCGGGCTTGCTGATGCTGCGGCGGGCCAGTGCCCACCGCTGGTGGGTGGGCATCTCGTCGTCGAAGTCCTCGATGGGCGTGATCTGCAGGGCGGCCCAGTGGTAGACGCGCGGGCCCTTGGCACCGTCACCGCACGAATGCCTCTCCCACGCTTCGTCGGGTGCTTGGGAGAAGAGGTGGTCGATGCGTCCGAAGTGGGGCACCTGCTGGGACTTGGGAACCGCGAGTACATACCCCAGGCTGGTCTCCTCCAGCATGTGGCGCAGCCGCCATTCCTGGCCGTAGGCGGCGTCCGCGGTCACCCATGCGATCGGCAGCGGTGAGGCGATCGCCCGCAGCACCATGGCCTTGGCCAGGTCGGGTTTGGTGGCGAAAGTCCGCTCGTTGGGGATGTGGGCGGCGCGGCAGCGGTCGCGGTCGTCGGTCCAGGTCTTGGGCAGGTACAACTCCCGGTCCACCAGGGCGCGTCCACGGGTGGTGGCGTAGGCGGCGAACACGCCGATCTGGCAGTTCTCGGTGCGGCCGGCGGTGCCGGAGTACTGGCGCTGCACGCCGGCCGAGGTGGTGCCCTTCTTGAGGAAGCCGGTGTCGTCGAGGATGAGGATCCCGTCGGGCTCGCCGAGCCGTTCGGCTACGTAGTGCTGGAGGTCGTCGCGGAGCTCATCGGCGTCCCAGCGGGCGCCGTTGAGAAGCCGCTGGAGGCGGTCGGGTGTGCGGTGTCCGGCGTATTCGGCCAGCTGCCAGCCGTTTTTGCGGCCGACCGGGCCCAGTAGTCCACGGATGTAGTCACGCATCCGGCGACGCGGCTCGACACGCCTGAAGCGGTGGCCGGTACGCAGGAACAGTTCCTCGAGTTCGTCGTTCCAGATCTCAACTGCACGCTCGTCGATCACGCAGGGAGGCTGCCCGGACCGCTGTCACTATCAGCGGCGGCTGCACACGATCGAGGGGCGGCCCGGGAAAGAGAACACAGGCCGGTCATCAGCCCTCTACACTCACCCAGACCGCCCCTGAACAGGGAAAACGTCAAAGTGCTGCTGGAGTACTAATACTCCAGTGTGGCTTCGCGATCTAGGCGGTTTCGTTTGGATCACCTGGCTGACCAGAGGAAGATGCTCGCAACGTGGAGTCCGGCCAGGTAGATGGCTGCTGTCTTCTCGTAGCGGGTGGCGATGCCTCGCCACTGTTTCAAGCGGTTGATGCAGCGTTCGACCGTGTTGCGTTGCTTGTAGGTCTCGCGGTCGAAGGCGGGTGGCCTGCCACCCCGGCTGCCGCGTCGCAGACGGTGGCCGCGTTGATCGGCCGTCACGGGGATGACCGCCCGGATGCCGCGCCGCCTGAGGTTTTCACGGATGGCCCGCGACGAATACGCCTTGTCTGCGAGGACTGCCGCTGGCCGGGTCCGGGGCCGTCCACGCCGTCGGGGAACACGCAGCCGCGCCATCACGTCAGCGAAGGCAGGCGCGTCACCGGCCTGTCCGGCGGTGAGATGGAAGGCCGGGCGGACCTCGCCGAGCAGCGCGTTCTCGCCGCCCGAAAGCGCAGCCCGCAGGCGGCCTCGGCCGCTCCCGGCCAGTCCTCCCCGGCTCCGGCCGACTCCCACGCACCGGCGCCGCCGAACCCGGGACGAAGGCGCTGACGCGACGATCGCCCTGACATCACGTCCGCTCCGGACAACAGCCGACCGATCAGCCCGAGCCACCGCGCCCAACCCCGAAGACTGCGAGGACACCAGTGATGACCAGCCCCACCCATGCCATGGCCCTGCGCACGACGGCCACCGCCTTCGGCACCCAGCGCGGCAAAGCCTGGTGGAGAGCACCTGTCCGAAGGCGCCGCATTCCCCACTAAGTGCTGCTCAGCACCGTTGTCGACTGGGCATGCGGGCGTGATCGCGCACTATGCGGTCGCAACGCCCAGGAAGCGCAGCACCGCTAGGACGCGGCGGTGGTCGGCGTCGGCCTTGGGCAGGTCGAGCTTGGTGAAGATGCTGTTGATGTGCTTGGCGACCGCGCTCTCGCTCACGACCAGCTCGGCGGCGACGCCGGAGTTGGACCGGCCGCCCGCCATCAGCTCCAGCACCTCCCGCTCGCGCGGTGTCAGCCGGTCGAGCGGATCGCTGTGCCGGCGCACCAGCAGCTGCGCGACGACCTGCGGGTCGAGCGCGGTGCCGCCGGCCGCCACCCGGCGTACCGCCTCGGCGAACTCCTCGACGTCGGCGACCCGTTGCTTGAGCAGATAGCCGACGCCCGAGGTGTTGGCGGCGAGCAGATCGGCGGCGTACCGCTCCTCCACGTACTGCGACAGCAGGAGCACGGCGGTACGCGGGTACTGGCGGCGGATCACCAGCGCGGCGCGCACTCCCTCGTCGGTGAAGCCGGGCGGCATGCGCACGTCGACCACGGCGATGTCGGGACGGTGCTCCTCGACGGCCGCCAGCAGCCCTTCCGCGTCGGCGACTTGCGCGCACATCTCGAAGCCGGCCGCCTCCAGCACCTTGACCACGCCGATGCGCAGCAAGAGGGAATCCTCGGCGATCACGGCGCGCACGGCAGCTCCACGGTGATGACGGTCGGCCCCCCGGCGGGGCTGCGGCAGGAGAACGTGCCGTCGACGGACGCGACGCGCTTGGCGAGCCCGGCGAGCCCGGTGCCACCGCCGGCCGCCGCGAGATCCGCGCCGCCCGCGCCGTCGTCCGCGACGACCACCAGCAGTGTCTCCCCGATCCGCTCCACGGTCACGTCCGCCCGGGTCGCCTGGGCGTGTTTGACCACGTTCGTCAGGGCCTCGGAGACCACGAAGTACGCGACGGCCTCGACCGTGGGTGAGGGGCGCTGCGACAGGTCCACCGCCACGCGCACCGGGATCGGGAGGCGGGCGGCGACCCCGGACAGCGCGGCGTCGAGGCCGCGGTCCTCAAGGACGGCCGGATGCAGGCCGCGCACCAGGTTGTTCAGCTCGGCGATCGCCTCCTTCGCCTCGCGGTGCGCCTCGTCGATCACCTTGCGGGCGTCCGCCGGCAGGTCGCCGAGGGTGGCCCTGGCCAGGCCCAGGTTGACGGCGAGTGAGACGAGGCGCTGCTGCGCGCCGTCGTGCAGGTCGCGCTCGATCCGCCGCCGCTCGGCGTCGGCGGCGTCGAGCACACCGGCCCGGCTCTCGGCGAGGTCGGCGACCCGGCGGGCCAGCTTCTCCGTGCGGCTGGGGCCGAGCAGGACCTCGGCCGCCCGGGTCTCCAGCCGCACCAGAGCGCCGGTCAGCCGGGGCTCGAGGAACAGCAGGGCGAGGCCGCCGGCGGTGATGTACGCGGCCTGCGTGGTGTACCCGACGTCGGTGACCCGCCACTGCGGGGGCAGCGCCCAGATCCACACGTAGATGGAGGCGGCCACGAGAGCGACGGCCCAGACGGCGAGGACGGCGAGGTCCAGGACGGCGAGCAGCGGACCCGCCACGGCGTGGTAGCAGACCTGCCGCCACAAGGCCCGCGTGGTCAGCCGGCGCACCGCCGACTTCCAGTTGCGTCCCGGCCCGGGTACGGCGGGGCGCGGGAGGTCCTTGCCGACGAGCGCCCGGTAGCGCCGCCGCTGCCCGAGGGTCAGCAGGGGTGTCACCACGAGCGTGAGCAGCACGGGCAGCGCCACGAGCGTGAGCAGCACGGGCAGCGGAGTCGCGGCCGGCACCAACGCCGCCATCGTGCCGAGCAGCCAGAGCCACAGTGGCACCACGGCGAGGTGGAGCGGCAGGCCGGCGGCGACGAGCGCGGTCCGGTGTCCCGCCCTGCGGAACGGCCGGCCCAGTACCAGCTGCAGCCACGTCGTGAGTTGCATGCGTCAAACGGTAAAGCCGCAGGCCATCCCCGTGCCATGACGCTCCCGCCCGGTTCGGGGGTGCACTTGTCTCCACCCCGGGTCGGAACCCTGCGTGACTGACGGCGCCCTGGTGTGCGGCGGAGGGTGGAGCACGTGAAGGGGAGAGCCGGCGGGGAGCGGGGGAAGACGATGCGTCAACTGGTGTCGTGCGATGACGAATTGGCCGGTGCCGAGGGCTTCGACCCCGCCGAGGTCATCCCGCTCCACGAAGAGGCGGAGGAGCCGCGCCCGGCGCGGGGCATGAGACGGGCCGGGTGGCTGCTGGTCGCCTGCGGGCTCGCCCTGCTGCCGTGGCTGTACGTGCTGGCCACCGGCCTGCCGGCCACCGCGACCGCGGCGCACTGGCCGGTCGCCTGGGTCGGGCTCGACGCGCTGGAGGCGCTCGGCCTGATCGCCACCGGCTTCCTCGCCGCCCGCGGCGACCGCCGGCACGCCCTGGCAGCCGCCGCGACCGCGACGCTGCTTGTGGTGGACGCCTGGTTCGACACCACGACCGCGGCCCCGGGCGGCGACTTCGCCACCGCGGTCGCCATGGCGCTCGGCGCCGAGCTGCCGCTCGCCGCGCTGTGCGGCCGGCTGGCGCTGCGGGCGCTGAGCCGGCACGCGTGACGCCGACCGCCCGACTACGTACCACGGACCGAATCGATCCACCGGAGAACACCATGCACCGCATCACCACCGCCCCCGTCGCCCCGATCCCGGCCCGGACCCGCTGGGCGGTCGCCGCCGGCGCGGGCGCCGCGTTGGCCGCCGCCTGGTGGCTGGGCGACACGGCGTCCTATCCGTACGCCCAACGCGGCCTCCTCGACGTGCCGTTGCCGTTCCTGACAGCCGACCGGATGGACGCCGTACTGCAACCGCGGCCGGGGGAGCGGATCCTGGAGATCGGCCCGGGGACGGGCCTGCAGTCGCTGCACGTCGCCCCGCAGCTCGGGCCGGAGGGACGGCTCGATGTGCTCGACATCCAGCAGGAGATGCTCGACCACGTGATGTGCCGCGCCGAGCGCGACGGCCTGGCGACGATCAGGCCCACCCGCTCGGACGCACGTGAACTGCCCTACGCCGACGGGACATTCGACGCCGTATACGCCGTGACCGCGCTCGGCGAGATCCCCGAGCCTGATCGGGTACTGCGCGAGGCGGCACGGGTGCTGGCACCAGGCGGGCGGCTGGTGATCGGCGAGTTCTTCGACCGGCACTGGATCCCCTTCGGCCGACTGCACCGGCTCGCCGACGCCGCCGGCCTCCACCTGACCGAGCGCCGCGGCCCAAGCCCGGCATACCTCGCCCGCTTCCGACCCTGCGGAGCCCACGCGCCCGTTCGCCAGGGCAAGCACCTCGCCGACGGCGACCGGGACACCAACGACGGGGAAGCGTGAGCACCGCACGCAGGGACCGCGATCACCGAGCTGAACAACCTGGCGCGCGGTAGGCCGCTCCAGGAGGCGAGGGGGCTCCGCCCCAACCGCGGCCAGCCACGAAAGCTGCGGCGCCCCCGCAAGGTGAGAGGGGAGTCCTGCGGCTTCTGCTGCGTGATTCCGGTCTCCGATCGTGCTGGGTCCTCTCCGGCAGCAAGCCCGGGCGGCGGCGATAAGGCGGGTGCGTCCAGCAGCCCCGCGGAGTTCTGCGAGCGGGCCTGTGGTGGTGCAGTGCCGACTGGCCCATTCCGCACGGTTTTCGGCGGTGCTACCCAGCCACAGGTGAGCGGGGCTGGTGTATAGGTGTCCGAGTGGCTGGTGAGCCGTCGTCGGTAGTGGGCGCGTCTGGCCTGTGCCTGGTGGAGCCTGCGCCAGATTGACCAGGCCGAAGGTGGCACGGCGGTGTGGCCGGTGGTCTGAAGAGCGTGCCTGGCGGACCTCGTCACGCACCCCGTCGGCGTCCCAGCGTGCGCTTCGCAGCAGCCTCTGCATCGCGCCGGGGCGGGCATGGCCGGCCTCTTCGGCCAGCTGCCGGCAGTTCTTGCGTTCGACGCCGGACAGCAGTCCGAGGACGAACGCCCGCGCCGTCGCCCGCGGTTCCGCTCGGTGAAACCGGACCGCGATGCGGGCCATGGCCTGGTCGAACATCACCTGCCAGCGGGTCGCGTCCATGCTGTGGCCCGTGGCCATCGCACGATCTTCAGGAGTCCACACAACCCTTGATGATCACGCTTTGGCCGTTCTCATACTCACCCGGGCCCAGCGCAAAATCGCGAGGTCCGACCGGACGGGGATGGCGCGCTCCCGCCCGAGGCGGCTGATCCACCCGTCAATCCCTTTGCGCGACCGAGCAGGTCACCCCTAGCGTGCAAGCGCATAGGAACCGTGCGCCAGGGCAGCGCGCCACCGAATGAGGAGCAACCGCCGTGGGAACCATGGTCTCGGTCAGGGGCTGGCTGGAGTGTGACGACGGACAGCTGGCCCAGATCAAGGAGATCGTGGAAGCAGACGATCCGGAGCGCACCTACAGCGGAGGCTGGGCCTTCCCCGCTCGGCAGTACAACGGTGCCAGGTGGGCCTTCTACGGGGGCTACATACGCGCGGTGTCCCTCGACTGGTTCGAGGAGAGGTTGCGTCAGATCGCCCAGATCCCGGCCTCCTACCAGGATGACGAGTACGACGAGAGGCCCCGGGGGCTGTTTCTGGTCAGCCACGACGTCGACGGCATGAGCGAGTGGAAGGTCCACAACGGCGGCCTGGTGATCGGCCTCCCGGATGGGGATTACCACTACCTCGACGCCTAGCCAGATCACGAAGTCGCACTGGAGTACAACCCAGCAATCCACAGGAATCGACCATTGCTCCGGGCCGGGAAGCAAGCGTCGTCGGTCTCTTCGGTGACTCAACGCAGAAAATCCGCCGTGGACATCACCATGTGACGCCACCCCAGGCCCAGTTGGACCAGACCAATTCTGTCCGAATCGTTGACATGTACGGCACCCGCCGCAATTCTGAGAGCGCTCTCAACGAGAACCGGACGGCTCCACTCCGCCGGAATCCACCTCGTTGGAATCCCCCCACTCAAGGAGAGAGCGAGTGCCCAGAAGGCTGAAATGGCATGCCCTGGCGGTGGCTGCGGCCACCGTCACCACGGCGCTTCTCACGTTCGGCGCCCCCTCTGACGCGAACGCGGCCGTCCCCACGACGATCCCACTCAAGTTCACGAACAACTCCGGCCGCAGCGAACCCGTTTACATCTACGACCTCGGAACACTCCTCTCGACGGGCCAGCAGGGCTGGGCCGACGCGAACGGCACGTTCCACGCCTGGCCCGCCGGCGGCAATCCGCCGACGCCCGCGCCCGACGCCTCGATCACGGGACCGGTCAACGGCCAGTCGAAGACGATCCGGATGCCCAAGTTCTCCGGCCGGATCTACTTCTCCTACGGCCAGAAACTCGACTTCCGCCTGACCACCGGCGGTCTGGTGCAGCCGGCCGTGCAGAACCCGAGCGACCCCAACCACAACATCCTCTTCAACTGGTCCGAGTACACGCTCAACGACTCCGGGCTGTGGATCAACAGCACACAGGTCGACATGTTCTCGGCCCCGTACGCCGTCGGGGTCCAGCTCGCCGATGGGAGCACCAAGAACACCGGCCACCTCAAAACGGGCGGCTACACCGGGTTCTTCAACGCCCTGCGCGGCCAGCCGGGCGGCTGGGCCAATCTGATCCAGACCCGGTCCGACGGCACCGTCCTGCGGGCGCTGGCTCCCGGCCACGGCATCGAGGCGGGCGCGCTGCCAGGCACCGTCATGGACGACTACGTCAACCGCGTGTGGCAGAAGTACAGTTCGTCGACGCTGACGGTGACGCCGTTCACCGATCAGCCGAACACGAAGTACTTCGGGCGGGTCTCCGGTGACGTCATGAACTTCACCAACAGCGCCGGAGCGGTCGTCACCAGCTTCCAGAAGCCCGACTCGGACAGCATCTTCGGTTGCTACAAGCGGCTGGACGCCCCCAACGACCTGGTACGCGGCCCCATTTCACGGACCCTGTGCGCGGGATTCAACCGCTCAACCCTGCTCACCAACCCCAACCAGCCGGACACGAGCTCGGCGAACTTCTACCAGGACACGGTGACCAACCAGTACGCCCGCAAGATCCACGCGCAGATGGCCGACGGCAAGGCCTACGCGTTCGCCTTCGACGACGTCGGCAACTACGAGTCCCTCGTCCACGACGGCAACCCCCAACAGGCGTACGTCACGCTGGACCCGTTCAACTGACGGATTCCGAAGGCTGGGACAGGTCCTAGTCGGGCACCGGGCAGGTGGTCCGCTTCACGAGGTCGTGCCAGCCGGACTCCAGGCGTTCGAGGGGCATCCCGCACTGCCGCGTCAGGTGGTGGATCAGGGCGGGTTCCAGGTAGCCCATGAGGGTCTGGGCGAGGAGAACGCCGTCCGCGCCGGGCACGGCCTCGCGCAGGAGCATGGCGACGTGGGTGAAGCGGACGCGGTACGGGGCGGAGCTGAAGCGGCGGGAGGCGTCCGGCTCGGCGGCGATGTACAGGTCGAGCCGGTCGTGGATCTCGCGCAGGACCCGGCAGCCGAAGGCGTGCAGACGGTCCGCCGGTGACGCGCCGGGGCCGAGAGGTGGCGGGCCGCTGAGGAAAGCGGCCTGGAACTGCTGCTCGGTGTGGTCGAGCAGGGCCATCAGCAGGCCGGTGCGGTCACCGAAGCGCCGGAAGACGGTTCCCTTGCCCACCGAGGCCGCGGCGGCGACGGCCTCCATGGTCACATTGGCGACCCCGTGCTCCTCCACCAGGCGGGTGGCAGCCTCCAGCAGCCGGGCGCGGTTGCGTGCGGCATCGGCGCGGAGCTGCGGCGCGGCGGGCCCGACGGTCAGCTCCAGCGGGACCGGGGCTCCCGAGGGTTCCTGCCCCTTCGGGAAGGGCGGAAGTGGGGTGGACATGAACACAGCGTAACGGCAGACGGGGGCAACTGGACCCTGGTCCGTTTAGCTGCTACAACATTAAACAGACCAGCAAGCGGACCTCGGTCCGTTTTATTGCCGCAATGTTTCGTCCCCGGGAGTTCCCCATGTCCGTACGCATCCTCGCGCTCGTCGGCAGCCTTCGCGCCGGCTCCCACAACCGTCAGCTCGCGGAGGCGGCCATCAAGCTCGCCCCCGAGGGCGCGGAGATCGAGCTGTTCGAGGGGCTCGCCGAGGTCCCGTTCTACAACGAGGACCTCGACGTCGAGGGCAAGGTGCCGGCCGCCGCCATCGCCCTGCGCGAGGCCGCGGGCCGCGCCGACGCCTTTCTGCTCTTCTCGCCGGAGTACAACGGCACGATCACGGCCGTCCTGAAGAACGCCATCGACTGGCTGTCGCGTCCGTACGGCGCCAGCGCCTTCACCGGTAAGGCCGCCGTCGTGGTCGGCACCGCGTTCGGTCAGTTCGGTGGCGTCTGGGCGCAGGACGAGGCCCGCAAGGCCCTGGGCATCGCGGGTGCCACCGTCCTCGAGGACGTCAAGCTCTCCGTTCCCGGCTCCGTGACCCGCTTCGCCGAGACCCACCCGGTCGACGACGCCGAGGTCGCCGCCCAGCTCACCGAGGTCGTCGCCCGTCTGCACAGCCAGGTCGGCACCGCCAGCGCCTCCTGACGACTCCCCCCAGGGCCGGTCCGGTGCCACCGGACCGGCCCTTCGCGCGTTCCCGGCGGTCGCCGACCGCCCGCAACGGTCCCGGGGTGTCGGCGATCTTGGCGGAACCAAACCCTCCGGGCCAAGATGCCCGCATGAAGGGTGATCTCTTTTCCAGTGACCACATGGTGCAGCCCGCCGTCACGCCGGGCATGACCATCCAGAACGCCAAGTCGATCAAGTACGCCGTCAACGGCGACATGCTCGCGCGCCAGGGGGCGATGATCGCCTACCGGGGGAATCTGCAGTTCGAGCGCAAGGGCCAGGGCGTGGGCGGCATGCTCAAGCGGGCGGTCACCGGTGAGGGACTGCCGCTGATGACGGTGCGCGGACAGGGCGAGGCCTGGTTCGCGCACGAGGCGCAGAACTGCTTCATCATCGACATCGAGCCGGGCGACCTGTTCACCGTGAACGGGCGCAACGTCCTGTGCTTCGACTCCACGCTGTCGTACGACATAAAGACCGTGAAGGGCGCGGGCGTCACCGGCGGCGGCATCTTCAACAGCGTCTTCAGCGGTCACGGCAGACTGGGGCTGATCTGCGAGGGCAACCCGCTGGTGATACCCGTCTCGCCGCAGCAGCCGGTGTACGTCGACACGGACGCGGTCGTCGGCTGGACCGCGCAGCTCCACACCTCTCTGCACCGCTCGCAGTCGATCGGTTCGATGATCCGCGGCGGCTCGGGCGAGGCCGTGCAGCTGAAGCTGGAGGGCGACGGCCTGGTCGTCGTACGGCCGAGTGAGGCGACTCCGCAGAAGGCACAGCAGCACTGACGCCGGGGGGACGGCGAAAGGGGCCCCGCCCGATGGCGGGGCCCCTTCTACTGGCGCCTTCTTCTGGCGCCGTCCTTCTCGTCCCGTCCGTCAGCGTCCGGCGGCCGGAGTGTTGGCGGTGGTGACATTGACGGCGGACCACGCCGCGTCCACCGCCAGGTACTCGGCGCTGGTCGCCCCGTACATGTCGGCGGCGGCCTTGAGGGTCGCGGTCCGCGCGTCGTGGAAGTCGGTCGTGGAGACCATGTAGCGGGTCAGCGCGCGGTAGAAGATCGCGGTCGCCTTGGCGCGACCGATGCCGGTCACCCGCGAACCGTCGTACGTCGGCGAGTCGTACTTCACACCGCCGATCGTCTTGCGGCCACTGCCCTCGGCGAGCAGGTAGTACGCGTGCGAGGAGACGCCGGAACCGGCGTGCACCTCGGTGTCGTACGCCGCGGGCGACCAGTAGTCGATGGTGCCCTCCAGCTTGTCCAGGGAGGGGTGGTCGAGGCGGCGCAGGAACTTCTGGGCGAGGCCCAGCTTCTCGCCCATGAGGTAGTTGGGCGGGTTCTTCGGGTTGTTGGCGGAGAACTCGACGTTGGACCCGAAGATGTCGGCGAGTGACTCGTTGAGTGCGCCCGGCTCGCCGTACTGGTTGCCGTCCGCGTCCACCCGGGTGGGTTCGAGGGCGGCGGTGGCGTCGACGACGCCGTGGGTCAGCTCGTGGCCGGTGACGTCCAGGACGACCAGCGGCTTCTTGAACATGTCGCCGTCACCGTCGCCGTAGAGCATGCAGCCGCACGTCGAGTCCCAGAAGGCGTTGCCGACCTTGCGGCCGAAGTGGACCATCGCGCGGGCGCCGGTGCTGTTGTTCTTGATGCCCTTGCGGCCGAAGGTCTTCTTGTAGAAGTCCAGCGTCTGGGTGATGCCGTACTGGGCGTCGACCGCGGTGGTGGTCCGGTTGGCGGTGGTGCCGGTGCCCCACTTGTTGGTGGTGCTGGTGAACTTCGTGCCGCGCGAGAAGGCTTCCAGTTCCGCGCCCTTGGCGTCCCGGGTCTCGGTGTTCCACCGGGTGGGGTCCTTGAGGAGGAAGCTGGTGCGCGCGGTCCGGGTCGTGGTCAGCGTCACCTTGCCGGCGAAGAGGGAGATGCCGCTGCCGGTGGCCTTGACCGGGTAGCGGGCGGCCGCCGTCGCGCCGAGGAGGCCGGCCGGCTGGGTGGCCACGCCCGTCACCGGGGTCGCCGTCTCGCCCTTCTCGCGCAGCGTCTTCTCCAGGTGCGGCGAGATGAACTCGTCGCTGTCGGGGGTGTTGCTGCGGATCCGACCGCTCTGCGCGTCCACGACGACCGTGCGGGAGGCACCGGCCTCGGTGGTGTCGCTGTCCGTCACGCGCACCCGGTAGGCGAGGGCGGCGGCGCCGTCGCGGGCGTCGACGACGAGTTCGGCGCTGCCCGCGTCGCCCTGGGCGACCGCGGCGGCCTTCTGCTCGGCCTGCTGGGGCGTCAGCTTCGCCTCGGTCGTGGCCGGCTTTACGGCGTGGTCGGCGGCCCTGGTCACGCCCAGGTAGGCGGACTGCTTGCCGAGGTGGACAACGAGGTCGCCGCCGAGCACCGGGAGCCCCTGGTGGCTGCGGACGAAGCGGACGTGCTGCTTGCCGTCCGGGTCCGTCATGACGTCCGTGGCCCGCAGGGTGTCGCCCGGGCCGACACCGGTGGCCTGGGCGTGGGCGAACGCGGCGGCCCGGGCGGCCTCCACCGGCGAGGAGGCCGAAGTCGCGGCGCGGGCGGGCGAGTCGGGCGCCGCGAGGGCGGGGCCCGCCGGAAGCGTGGCCGCCGTCGTCACCGCGACGGCGATCGCCACGCGGCGTATGTGGGGTCTACGCACTGAGTTCCTTCGAACGGGGACGGCCGGCGTCGCCAACCGCCCTGAGACACGGCGTCGTTGAACGCCGTGGAGGCTGTCGGGCCCTCCCGACAGATGCGACGAGGGGGGCGGTGGTTGCCCGACGAGGTCCACCAACCCGCACATGTGATCGAGGTCGCAGCGCCTCCGGCCCACAGCGGAGGGAGCCGGAGGCGCGCAGGTGTCAGATCGTGCGGTGGGCGAGGGAGGAGAGGAGCGTCCGCAGGTCCGCGGCGGGGCGCGGGGCCAGGGAGGCTCCCGCCAGCAGGGTGTCCGCCGCGGTGAGATGCCGGCGCGCCGCGCCCAGGGCCGCCGTGCGACCGCCGGCCCGCTCGACCAGGGTCGCCGCCCGGCGTACGGCGCCGTCATCGAGGACGGCGGTGGAAGCGAGGAGTTCGGCGAGCGGGGAGCGGCCCGGCTCGGCCAGGGCGGCGAGAACGGGGAGGGTCTTCTTCCCGTGCCGCAGATCACCGTGCACGGGCTTCCCGGTGACGGCCGGATCGCCCCAGATGCCGAGCAGGTCGTCGGCGATCTGGAAGGCCACCCCGAGATGCCGTCCGGCGCGGTCCAGGGCGGCGGCGGTCTCCCGCGGCGCGCCCGCCAGCCCGGCCCCGAGGGCCAGCGCGCAGCCGAGCAGGGCACCGGTCTTGTGCTCGGCCATCGCCTCGTACTCCCCCGCACTCACCGCGTCGGGGCCGGTCCAGGGGCGGTGGGCGAACAGCAGGTCGTCGGCCTGACCGCGGACCAGGTCGCGCGAGGCCCTCGTCAACCGCCGCACGGCCGCCGGGGCGTGGGAGGTCGCGGGCGCCGTGGTGAGGGTCTCGACGGCCAGGGCGAAGAGCGCGTCGCCCGTGAGGACGGCGGGGCCGGTGCCGTACGCCTTCCACACGGCGGGGCGGCCGCGGCGCAGCGCGTCGCCGTCCATGATGTCGTCGTGCAGGAGCGAGAAGGTGTGCAGCAGTTCCACCGCCACCGCGCCCGGCACGCCCGCCTCGGCGGAGCCTCCGGCCGCCTCGGCACCGAGCACGGCGAGTGCCTGTCGTACGCCCTTGCCCTGACGGTGGGTCGCGGGGGCGCCGCCGACCTCGCAGCGGCCCAGCGCGTAGCCGGCCATCTCCGCCACCCAGGGGTGCAGCCCGTCGATCGCCTCCGCGAGGGCCGGGGCGACCAGTTCGCGGCAGCGCGCCAGGATCTCCGGGGCGGCGGGCGGCGCCGTCAGGACCGTACGGGGAGAGGTCATCGGGCTGCCTCCGTGTCCGCGCCCTCCGCCGGAGTGAGGCCGAGTTCCGTCCGCGCCCGTTCGACCATCTCCCGGGCGTGTCGCAGCCCGATGCCCTCCAACACGCGGGCCAGTTCGGTGAGTTCGGCGGCGGTCTCGGCCCGGTCGCGGCCGAGCCTGGCCAGGGACTTGACCAGCCCGAGCCGGGACAGCGCCCGCCCGCGCGGCTCGCTCATCGCCTCGAACTCCGCCAGTGCCTGCGCGTAGAGGTCCCGGGCTCGCTCATAACGCCCGGCCCGATAGAGGACGTTGCCGCGCATCTTGTGGTTGTAGGCGAGTGCCCCGGACAGGTTCATCGCCCGGCAGGACACCTCCGCCTCGCTCAGCAGTGCCAGCGCGCGGTCCGGATCCCGGTCGCGTACGGAGACGATGTCCGCGAGGCCGCGCAAAGCCCAGGCGTGGCCGCGCCGGTCCTCGGCGCGCGCGGCGATCTCGGCCGCTTCCTCGAACATGGCGTACGCGGTGTCGTAGGCACCGGTGTTGCGGTGTATCTGCGCGATGCCCTCCAGGGCCCACACGGTGTGGCGGGCCTCGCCGCGCTTGCGGGCCTCGGCCAGCAGTTGTTCGTGCAAAGCGGTCACGGCGGCGTAGTCGCCCTGGATGCGGCCGGTCTCCGCCATGCCCGCCAAGGAGTAGCCGCGTACGACGACGTCCCCGGACTGCTTGCCGAGTTCGGCGGCCAGTCGCAGCAGCCGCCAGGCCAGCGGGAACGCCCCGCGCTGGCGGGCCAGGGTGCCGCCGCTCCACAGCGCCCACGCCATCGCGCCGGTGTCCCGGGCCTCGCGGGCGGTGCGGTAGCTCGCCTTCCATGCCCGGTCGGCGTCGGCCACCTGCCCGAGCCTGCGGTGCGCCTCGGCGACCGCCAGGCCCGAACGGGCCGCCTCGGCACGGGCGCCCACGCGCTCGGCGGCGCGCAGTTGCTCGGTACCCGCCGCCAGGACATCGGTCAGCGAGGAGTTCACGGACAGGGTGGTCAAAGCGCCCTGGTACTCGGGGGCGAAGGCCTTGCCGTACATGGATCCCTTTCGATCGGCTGACTTTCACGGATCGGCGGCACCCGACGACTCGACTCTGTACCTCACGTATACACACCACGTATACACACTCTGTATACATGGAGCGTATAGTGTGCTGGATTTCCACTCGTGAATCCATGCCGTATCGCGGTTGTCACGCCGCCCATCCGTTGTCGATCAAGACGGCGACGGCGTGCGCCAGGTTGCCTGTCGCGAAAAAGAAGCGCGAACCTCCTTCGCTCCAGGCATAGTTGCGCCACGTGTCAGACAGAGAACCAGAAGCGCAAACGATCCCCGAGGGCCCGATGCGTCCCGGCGAGTTCCCGATCGACGCCTCGCTCGTGCGACGACTGCTGGCCGCGCAGTTCCCACGGTGGGCCGAGCTGCCCCTGAAGCGCTTCCCGTCGGCGGGTACCGTCAACGCCCTGTACCGGCTCGGCGACGACCTGGCCGTACGCCTCCCCCGGATCGAAGGGGGCGCCGAGGACGTGGCCAAAGAGGCGCACTGGGTTCCCCGCCTCGCCCCGCTGCTCCCGGCCGCCGTCCCCGAGATCCTCGCCACCGGCACTCCCGGCGAGGGCTATCCGTGGCCCTGGATGGTGCAGCGCTGGCTCGACGGCGAACCCCCGCACGCCGGCCGTCTCACCGATCCGCTGCCCCTGGCCGCCGACCTCGGCGCCTTCGTGGCCGCGCTGCGCCGGGTCCGGCTGCCCGACGGGCCGACCGCCTACCGGGGTGTGCCGCTGTCCACCGCCGATGCCATGACGCGCGCCGCGCTCGACGAGCTGCGCGGCACGATCGACACCTCCGCCGCCACCGCTGCCTGGGAGGCGGCGCTCGCCGCGCCCGCGTGGACCGGTCCGCCCCTATGGGTCCACTCCGACCTGATGCCCGGCAATATGCTCACCCGCGGGGGCCGGCTCGACGCCGTGCTGGACTTCGGCACCGTCGGCGTCGGCGACCCGGCCTGCGATCTCATCCCGGCCTGGAACCTGCTCCCCGCCGAGGCGCGGGACACCTTCCGCCAGGCGGCGGGCGCCGACGACGCCACCTGGGCACGGGGGCGCGGCTGGGCCCTGTCCATGGCGCTCATCCAGCTCCCGTACTACCGCGTCACCAATCCGGTGATCGCCGCCAATGCCGAGCACGTCATCCACGCGGTGCTCACGGAGGCCGACGACAGGCCCTGAGACATCAATGGAACGTATATTCGAATACGGAGTAGGCTGGAGGCATGTCCACGCACCTCCAGGGCTCGCTGTTCGACCAGACCGACGAGCTCCACCTCAGTCAGTTGAACGCGATGCGCCGGACGGTCCTGGGCGACGGGGCCTGGATCGACCTGTTGCCCGGATGGCTCGGCGGCGCCGACGCCCTGTTCGCACGGCTCGTCGACGAGGTGCCGTGGCGGGCGGAGCGGCGGCAGATGTACGAGCACGTGGTGGACGTACCGAGGCTGCTCGCGTACTACCGGACGGGCGACGCGCTGCCGCACCCGATCCTCGACGAGGCGCGACAGGCGCTGTCCGCGCACTACGCCCGTGAGCTGGGCGAACCGTTCACCACCGCGGGCCTGTGCTACTACCGGGACGGCCGCGACAGCGTGGCCTGGCACGGGGACCGGATCGGGCGGGGCGCACGGGAGGACACCATGGTCGCGATCCTCTCCGTGGGCGCTCCGCGCGACCTGTTGCTGCGCCCGCGCCGCGGCGGGGAGACCGTACGGCGCCCGCTCGGACACGGCGACCTGATCGTGATGGGCGGCTCCTGCCAGCGCACCTGGGAGCACGCCATTCCCAAGACGGTGCGGGCTGCGGGGCCGCGGATCAGCGTCCAGTTCCGCCCGACCGGCGTGAACTGAGACGGGGGCGGGTGTTCCCGTCCGGCAGCGTCCTTCGCCTCACGGCGTCAGGAGTGCCTGGACCGTGGGGCCGTACCGGTCGACGATGTCCTCGATCGCGGTGGCGCGCAGCTGCGTGCCGCGTGCGATGCCGTACATCGCACCGAGCCCGAGCAGTGTGCCGACGGCGAGTTCGGCGCGCAGGCCCGCGTCGGGGCCGCTCAGCCGCAGGGCGAGGCGGTCACTGACCTGGGTGCGGAAGTTGGCGCGCATGATGTCGCCCTGGTCGCCCTGGCGCGGGGCGAAGATGATCCGCAGGACGGGGTCGGCTCCGCGCTCGGTCTGGCCGACGAGCACCTGGCGGACCATGTGGGGGCCGAGTTGGTCCAGGGGTGCGTCCAGGAGGGCGGCGGCATCCGTCTCGAAGGACATCACGCGCCCGAAGAGCGCGTCCTTGTTCCCGAAGTACTTGAGGATCAGCGGAGCGCTCACCCCCGCGCGGTCGGCGATCGCCTTGAGCGTGATGTCCGCGTGGGCGTGCCGGGCCATCAGATGGCGGGCCGCGCGGAGGATGGCCGCCTTCGTGGCCTCGGCGTCGCGGCGCGGTGGGGCGATCGGGGTCGCGCTGAGGCCGGGGGGCGGAGTGGACACGGTGCTCAGGCTCCTTCGAATGCCTCGTCCCGAGGTGCGTCCGCACTGCTGGAGGCCCGTCGGGTGTCGCCGAGGCCGGGGTCGGCGGGTATGACGAGGGCGGCGACACAGGCCACCAGTGCGACCGTACCCGCCATGGCGAAGGCCAGCAGATAACCGTGCAGCGTGGGGATCGGGGCACCGCCGACGAGGCTGGTGTGGTGGACCAGGATGGCGGCGACGGCGGCGCTGCTCACGGCCTGGCCGACGGTGCGCATCAGCACGTTGACGCCGTTCGCGGACGCGGTCTGACCGGCGGGCACCGCGCGCAGGATGAGGGTGGGCAGCGCCGAGTAGGAGAACGCCGTGCCCATCGCGCAGACCGCGGAGCCCAGCAGGATCACCAGCAGGCTGTGGCTGTTGATGATGCGTATGCCGTAGCCGGCGGCGATGACCAGGGTGCCGAGGGCCAGCGTCACCCGGGCGCCGCGGGCCGCCGAGATACGCGCCGAGACCGGCGAGAGCAACAGCATGATCACCCCGCCGGGCAGCAGGACCAGGCCCGTCGCCACGATGGACAGCTCGAGGCCGTAGCCGGTCGCCTTGGGCGCCTGCACCAGCTGCGCCGTCACCAGGGAGTTGGCGTAGAAGGCGAAGCCGGTCAGGAGCGCCGCGACATGAGGCAGGGCGACACGGGGGCTGGTCGCCAGTTTCAGGTCCACCAGGGGGCGTGCGGTACGCAGTTGCTGCGCCCACCACAGGCCGAGGACGCAGACGCTCCCGACGAACAGACCGAGGATCCGGGGGCTGGTCCAGCCCCACTGGCCGCCCTGTGACACCCCCAGCAGCAGACAGGACAGTCCGAGGGCCAGGCCCAGCGCGCCGGTCATGTCGAAGCGGCCCGGCTCGCGGACGGGCGACTCGCGCACCGCCCACCAGGCCAGCGCCGTCCCGAGGGCGCCGACCGCGGTCGTCCCCCAGAACATGACGTGCCAGCTGGCGTACTGAACCACCATCGCGGCGATCGGCAGGCCGAGGGCGGCGCCGATCCCGACGGTGGAGCTCATCAGCGCCACCGCGGAACCCGTGCGCTCGGGCGGTAGTTCGTCCCGCAGGAGACTGATCGACAACGGTACGACGGCGGCCGCGGCCCCTTGCAGGGCTCGGGCCGCGATGAGTATGCGGATGTCGGACGTGAGGGCGCACATGAGCGAGCCGACCGTCATCATCCCGAGGGCGATCAGCAGCACCTTCTTCTTGCCGTACATGTCGCCGGCGCGGCCCAGCACGGGGTTGAGCACCGCTCCGGTCAGCAGCGTCGCCGTCACCATCCAGGACACGGCCCCCGCCGACGCACCCGTCAGCCGCGGCAGGTCGGGCAGCAGCGGCACCACCACCACCTGCATGACGGCCATGAGACTCCCGCCGAGCGCGAGGACCGGGACCGTCAGTCGGTCACGCAGTGCCACCATGAACTCTCCAGAAGTCGGCGCGAAGAAGGTGGGTGAATGGCAATTCACCATAGCTGGTGAATTGCCATTCACCCAATGGGAGCCCCACTTCAGGGGGCGCTACCGGCGCGAGCGGGCCTGCGGCCCATCGTGATGTCACCGCCGAAGCTGTCGGCGGGCGCGACCCCCGCGGTTCGCGCCAGCTTGCGGGCGTGAGCCGCGCCACCCGCCACCGGCCCACCCGGGAAGATCATCGGCGGAACGTCCACCGGCCGGAGGAATTCCACCTTCCGGTCGATCACGGACACCCGCACAGCAAGATCATCTTCGTTCAACCTTGCACGACATTTACTTAATTGTCCTGATCGCGGCCAACCGACATTCGGCGATTTCTCCCACTCTCCGACGAACCGATAGGCATATCGGGTCATCGACCGAGCTTGATCGCAGGAGGTCTCCGCATGCCGGAACTCACCCGTCGCCGTGCCCTCGGGGCCGCGGCCGCCCTCGCCGCCGCGGCCGGCGCCCAGACCGTCGCCGTCGCCGTGGCCAGGGCCGCGGACACCGGACACCACGGCGGGCCCGAGGCCTTCGACGAGGTCTACCGGGGTCGCCGCATCACGGGCCGCGCCGCCGGCGGCGGCGGTCACCATCACGAACACGGCGCCGGGTACGCGGTGTTCATCGACGGGGTCGAGCTGCACGTGATGCAGAACGCCGACGGCAGCTGGATCAGCGTCGTCAGCCACTACGACCCGGTGCCCACCCCGCGCGCCGCCGCCCGCGCCGCGGTCGTGGAACTCCAGGGGGCACCGCTCGTCCCCCTCGGCATGCCCATGCCCCAGCAGTGACCCAGCCCCGTCAGCACACCGTGGAGTCCCGCACATGACCGTACGCAAGAACCAGGCGAACCTGACCGCCGACGAGAAGCGGCGTTTCGTCGACGCGCTCCTCCAGCTGAAGCGCAGTGGCCGGTACGACACCTTCGTCACCACGCACAACGCGTTCATCCTCGGTGACACGGACAACGGCGAACGGACGGGGCACCGTTCGCCCTCCTTCCTGCCCTGGCACCGCAGATTCCTGCTGGAGTTCGAGCGGGCCCTGCAGTCCGTGGACGCCTCCGTCGCCCTCCCGTACTGGGACTGGAGCACCGACCGTTCGCCCCGTTCCACCCTGTGGGCCCCCGACTTCCTCGGCGGCACCGGGCGCAGCCTGGACGGCCGGGTGATGGACGGCCCCTTCGCGGCCTCCGCGGGCAACTGGCCGATCAGCGTGCGCGTCGACGGCCGTACGTATCTGCGGCGTTCGCTCGGCAGCGGTGTCCGTGAGCTGCCGACCCGCGCGGAGGTGGACTCCGTGCTCGGCATGGCGACGTACGACATGGCGCCCTGGAACAGTTCCTCGGACGGTTTCCGCAATCACCTCGAAGGGTGGCGCGGCGTCAACCTCCACAATCGGGTGCACGTCTGGGTCGGCGGCCAGATGGCCACCGGTGTCTCCCCCAACGACCCCGTCTTCTGGCTGCACCACGCCTACATAGACAAGCTCTGGGCCGACTGGCAGCGCCGCCACCCCGCCTCCGGCTATCTGCCGCTCTCCGGCACCCCCGACGTCGTGGACCTCGGCGAGACCATGAAGCCGTGGAACGACGTGAAGCCGGCGGACCTGCTGGATCACACCGCGTTCTACACCTTCGACAGCGTCTGACCGCGCGTTCACAGGTCCGGCCCCGGTCGCCCCTCCTCCCCGGGAGGGGCGACCGGGGCCTCACGCCGCTCGTCTAGACGTCCTCCACCTGCCAGCCGTCCGCGTACCCGATCCGTACGTGCGGCGCGGTGGTGTCCGTCCCGTCCTGGTGCTGCAGGACGACGGGGCGCTCGGTGAGGACGACGGCGTCCTCCAGCGGCCACCAGGCGCCCACCTGGTACAAGGCCTCCTGCAAGGATTCCAGGGCGGGCGAGCCGGGCAGCCCGGCGGCGGCGAGCATGCAACGCCAGTGGATCAACTCCCCTGCGGCGGACCAGCTGTCCAGCCTGCCGCCGAACTCCTGCCGGAAGTAGATCTCCTCCCGGCTCGGCGGCGGTGGCGGGGTGATGACGTCCATGACGCGGACGGGCCGAACGATGTGCTCCGGCACCGGACCGTGGAGCCTGTCCTGAAGGCGGCGCCGCACCAGCCCGCCGAAGCGCCCCGGCGCGGGGTCCGTCGACCGGGAAAGGACACGGCTCATCTCCTCCTCCAGTTCGTAGGCACCGGACTCGCCGCGTTCCCAGTGCAGGCCGAGCGTGTCGTACAGGGGCTCGCCCAGGGCCCGTACCAGTCGTGTCCTCGCTTCGGAGGTGTCCCAGAAGGTGCCGGTCAACGGCCTTCTCGCGCGACCGGCCGGCAGCCGGCCGTCACCCGCCGCCGGGAGTTGCCCGCGCATCCGTTCCTCCGCCCGCCGCGCGAACTCCGGCGAGAGCCGCAGCGGCGGACCGGCGGCGAGGTCGGTGAACAGTGTCCCGTCGAGCCGGTCCTCGCACCCGTGACGCAGTGCCCAGGACGCCGGTGCGCCGCCCAGCGGGGAGTCCATCCATACGACGGTCCGCGGGACCGGCAGACCATGGGCACGGTACACGGCGGCGACCGAGGCCTCGGCCCTCGGCCGGTCGCAGGGCTCGGTACTCAGCCCCGCCCGCAGCCATCGGTCGGCTTCGGCCAGCACGCGGGCCTCGACGTCCGCGGTCAGCAGTTCTTCGTGCCCCATTTCGTCCCCATCCCCCATCCCTCATCCTTCATCCCCTATCCCCCCGTCCCCTATCCCCCGTCCCCCATCGCCCACCCGAATCCGTCGCTACCGTGTCACCGCGTGCAGATAGCCGTCCTCGCTGCCGACGTACACCACCCCGTCGGACACGGCGGGCGTGGAGTACACGGCCCCGCCGGTGGCGAACTTCCACCGCTGTTTGCCGGTCGGGCCGTTCACCGCGTACAGGTGGCGGTCGCCACCGCCGACGTACACCACCCCGTCGGAGACGGTCGGCGAGGAGAGCGTGCGTTTGCCGATGGGGAACTTCCATCGTCGCTTGCCGGTGGCGGCCTCCACCGCGTACAGGTTGCCGTCGGCACTTCCGGCGTAGACCACCCCGTCGGACACGGTCAGCGACGAGGACACGACACCTCCGACCGCTGTCTTCCATCGTTGCTCGCCCGTCACGGCGTCCACCGCGAGGAGGGTGCCGCCCTCGGAGCCGGCGTAGACCACTCCGTCGACCACGGCGGGCCGTGTGAACACGCTGGCGTCGGTGGTGGTCTTCCACCGCTGCTCACCGGTGGCCGCGTCCACCGCGAACAGGCTGTGGAAACTGCCGAAGTAGACCACCGCCTCTGCAACGGTCGGAGACGAGGACACCCCTCCGCCGGCGAAGAAGTGCCACTTTTCGCTGCCGTCGGCGATGTCCACGGCATGCAGGTTGCCGTTCTCACCGCCGGCATAGACGATCCCACCGACCTCGGTGGGCGACTGGGAACCGACGCTGCCGAGGTGGAACTTCCACTGTTCCTCGCCGGTGGCGCCGTCCAGTGCGTACAGGTTCTCGTCGACGCTGCTGAGGAGGACGGTCCCCCGGACGGCGACCGGTGACGAATACCCGACACCGGTTCTGGGGCGCTTCCAGCGCTGTTCGCCGGTGGAGGCGTCCACCGCGCACAGGTTGCGGCTGCTGCTGATGTACACCAGACCGTCCGCCACGGCCGGCGACGCGTACACCAGGCCGCCGACCTGGAACCGCCAGCGCTGCTCGCCGGGTCCTGCCTCGCGTCTTCGGGTGGCGGAGGACCTGTTGTCGTAGATGCTCCAGCCGCCGAACCCAAGACCCGCGACACCGGCGCTCATGCCGAGCAGGGCCCGTCGGCGCGACGGCCCCGCCGGGCCACCGGCGGCATCGACGGACGGCGGCCGGTCACCGTCGGGCCACTCCCCCGTCCGGGGCGGCGCCACCCACGCCGACGGTTCGGGCGAGCGCTGCGTGGCGGTACGGGTGTGCACGGCGGCGGCCACCGGCTCGGGCAGCCAACCAGCGTGCGACGGGGCGGAGTTGACGGCCGGTGCGCCGCCGGTCGCTCGGGCCAGCCGGTCCAGCCGGTCCAGCAACGTGGGCACGGTGGGCCGTCCGCCGGGCTCCTTGACGAGGCACTCCGCCACCAAGTCCCGTACGTCGGGCGGGAGTCGGCGCAGGTCGGGTTCCTCGTAGACGACACGGAAGCTCAGGGCGTGCGCCGAACCGGTCCCGAACGGCCCGGCCCCGGTGGCGGTGAAGGCCAGGACCGCGCCCAGGGAGAAGACATCGCTGGCCGGCCCGACCGGCTTGCCGGTCAGCTGCTCGGGAGACATGAACCCCGGCGTGCCCACCACCACGCCGGTGTGGGTCAGCGCGCTGGCCTCCCCGGTCACCGAGATCCCGAAGTCGATCACCCGCGGTCCGTCCGGAGCGAGCAGGATGTTCGACGGCTTGAGGTCCCGGTGGACCACCTCGGCCGCGTGGATCGCCTCCAGGGCCTCGGCAAGTCCCGCGCCGAGCGCCAGCACCGGGCCCTCGGGCCAGGGCCCGTGCGCCGCCACGGCATCGCCCAACGGGACCCCGGGCACGTACGCGGTCGCCAGCCACGCGGGCGACCCGTCCGGATCGGCGTCGACCACACCCGCGGTGAACACGCCGTTCACCCGTCGGGCCGCGGCGACCTCCCGGGCGAACCGGCGCCGGAAGTCACCCTCGTCCGCCAGTTCCGGGCGCACCACCTTGACCGCGACCGACCGCCCTCCCGGCGAACGCCCCAGGTAGACGCGCCCCATCCCGCCCGCACCGAGCCGCGCCACGATCCGGTAGCGCCCCACCTGGCGAGGGTCCCCCGCCTCCAGCGCCTCGAACGCCTCCACGCAACCCCCTGCAAGGCCCCACGCCCCGGCCGGTGCCGAAGATCCCACATCCTCCCCGACCCGCCCCGTCTTCGCACCGGTGTCCGCCACGCACTTCGGGGGCTGTCCGCCGAATGTTCGGCGGACAGCCCCCGAAGGAGACCGTGGCGGGGTGAGTGCTAGGCGTTGCTGGGCTCGGCCGTACGGCACTCGGGGTGCCCCCAGCCCTGGCCGTTCTTGGCGATGGACTCGCCCGCCGCGTAGGACCGGCCGCAGACGCAGCGGCCCGGGAACTTGGCCTTGATCGTGCGGGCCGACGTGCCCTGCCGGGGTGTCTTGGCGGAGGCGGTGGCCGTGGTGCGGCGGCGGCCGGCGGCGGAGGGGGCCGGGGTGTCGGGGGACGGCGGGGGTTCCGGGGAGCCCAGGTCGCTGCCGGCGGGCTGCTGGACGATGGCGGCCTGGCTCGCGGCGCGGTCGGCGAAGTCGTTCAGCCGGTCGCCGTCGGCCTGGTGGGCCGGGACATAACGGAACTCCACGGTGCGGCCGTCGAGGAGTTCGTCGATGCGCGCGACCAGCTCCTGGTTGGCGACCGGCTTTCCGGAGGCCGTCTTCCAGCCCTTGCGCTTCCAGCCGGGCAGCCAGGTCGTGACGGCCTTCATCGCGTACTGGGAGTCCATTCGGATCTCCAGCGGGACGTCCGGCGCGATCGCCGTCAACAGGCGCTCCAGCGCGGTGAGTTCGGCGACGTTGTTCGTCGCCGTGCCCAGCGCTCCCGCCTCCCAGCGGGTCGGCGTCTCCGCGCCGTCGGCCACGACCCACGCCCATCCGGCCGGTCCCGGGTTTCCCTTCGAAGCCCCGTCACAGGCGGCCACCACACGTTCAAGCATGTCCCCGATCATGCCACGGTCCGGCGGCGGCTCCCCGCACGGGCCGGAGGACGCTCTCCCGCATCCGGGGGCTGGTGCCGAGCAGCCGCAGACCCAGCAGCGTCGCCGTGTGCAGGACGTACTTGCCGTCACGGTGGCTGGCCACCAGTCCCCCGTCGCGCAGCACGCCGATCTGGTAGCTGGCGCTGGGCAGCGCGATCCCCACGGCCTCGGCCACCTCGGAGGTGGTGCGGGCACTCTGCCCGGCCACCTCGGTCAGTACGGCGGCCCTGGTGCGGCCGAGCAGGCGCTCGACCCCGCCGTCCGTACCGGCCGCGACGGCGAGCGGCGTCTTCGCCACCGGGTACACGAGCACGGGATCCAGACCGGGGTCCGCCAGCGCGGTCGGTCTGCGCCAGCAGAAATAGGAGGGCACCAGGAGAAGTCCGCGGCCCTCCAGATACAGGTCGCGCTGGACGGGATAGTCCACTTCGAGCACCGGGGCACTCCAGCGCGCGACCGGGCGCAGGCTCTCCAGCAGTGCCTGGGTGCCGCCGTCGAGGAGGGCTCGGGCGCGCACCCCGACATCGTTGCCAACCGCCGTACGGATGTGCGGCCAGTGCGGTTCCAGGAGACCGCGGAAGTAGATGCCCAGGGAGCTCGCCAGCACCTTGAGCGCGTCGTTGCCCGGTCTGCCCAGCGAGGCGGCCCAGCTCGGGACCGGGCGCGACTCGGCCAGCCGCGACAGTTCGCGGACCATTTGCACACGCGGTGTGCGCAGCAGTTGGTCGAGTCCGGCGGAAAGACCGCCGCCGGTGACCGGCGGGGTGAGGAAGTCCGGAATATATCCGGTGGCGGGGATCAGGGCGCGCAATGGGCGCAGCGCGCGGCCCAGGTTCGAGTCGCCGGAGAATCGTTGCCGCGCCGAGCGACGCCAATGTCCAAATTCCAGCGGTCCCTGGCCGGTTTCCAGACGGCAGACACTGCACATCAGTTCCCACAGGGGATCAGGCTGCCGGGCCACTCGAATGTTCTGCAGGTCGTCCGAAGTGAAGTGAATGCGGAGCATGAGGTCTCTTTCGCTCGCAATCCTTGTGGGGGGTTCGGCCGTTCGAACGTGCCGCAACCACAAGAGGGGACGAGTACCGCATGCGCATGGTTGCCCCGGAGGCAAAAGGCCCGGTCCGCCCCGGAGGAATTCCGCCATTCCCCGGGGGGCCGGCCCGTGGGGGATCCATGGTCCGTTCAGGAGACCTCGGTCGCCTTGGGCATCGCGCCCTCGGTCGTCTTGACGTCGATCACGGAGAACGCCGCGCCCTGCGGGTCGCTCAGCGCGGCGAAGCGGCCGAACGGGCTGCTCATCGGCCCGAAGCGGAGAATCGCGCCCCGTTCGGTGGCCTTCGCGACCGCGCCGTCGCAGTCCTCGACGGTGAAGTACACGTTGAAGTACGACGGGACCTCGGGCGGGAAGTCGTCCGTCATCCGCATCCGGCCGAGGACCGGATCCTCGCCGAGGTCGTACAGCCGGAAGTCGACGGCGTCGTCGTCCAGCTGCTTCATGCGGTACCCGAAGACGGCCGAGAAGAAGGTGTCCGACTTCTCGGGCTCACGGGTGAAGACCTCGGCCCAGCAGTACGCGCCGGGCACGCCCCGCGCCTCGAAGCCCTCGTGCCGGCCGGGCTGCCAGACGCCGAAGACGACCCCGCTCGGGTCCCGGGCGATCGCCATCGTGCCGAAGTCGCCGACCTGCATCGGTTCCATCAGCACCTCGCCGCCGTCGGCCCGGATCTTCTGGGCGGTGGCGGCGGCGTCGGGCGACGCGAGGTACAGACACCAGGCGGACTGGCCCTCCTGGCCGGGCATCGGCGGGACGACGGCGGCCACCGCCTTGCCGTTCGCGTAGGCCTGGGTGTAGTTGCCGTACTCCGAGGACGACTCGCCGAACGTCCAGCCGAGCACGTCACCGTAGAAACTCTTCGCTCCCTCGACGTCGCTGAACATCGCGTCCGCCCAGCAGGGCGTTCCCTCGGGCTGTACGGCCATGGCGTTCCACTCTTCCCGGTTCGTTACGGTTCATTTCGTTATGGTTCATTCCGGTTTCACGCTAGCCAGCCTCCGTCCGGGCCGCGCGCCGAGCGGGACGCCCTGGACGACACTGGAGAGAGGGCTCGGGTGGTCGTCGACGGGACGGGGACACGGGATGATGCACGCGTGGGAAGTGGCCCGGCCCGGGCCCATCGAGGGAGAACCGCTGCGTTTCGTCGAGCGGCCGATCCCGGTGCCGGGGGCCGACGAGCTGCTCGTCCATGTGCGCGCGTGCGGGGTGTGCCGCACCGACCTGCACGTCAGCGAGGGAGACCTGCCGGTGCGCCGGCCCCGGGTGACACCCGGCCACGAGGTCGTCGGCGTGGTCGCGGCGACGGGTGAGGACGTGCGCGACCACGTGGTCGGCGACCGGGTGGGCGTCGCCTGGCTGCGCCGTACGGACGGCACGTGCGGGTACTGCGCGCGCGGGTCCGAGAACCTCTGCCCGGCCTCCGAGTACACGGGCTGGGACGCCGACGGCGGCTACGCGGAGTACACGACCGTCCCGGCGGCCTTCGCCTACCGGCTGCCCGGCGAGGTGGACGACGTCGCGCTGGCGCCGCTGCTGTGCGCGGGCATCATCGGCTACCGCGCGCTGCTGCGGGCCGCGCTGCCGGACGCCGGGCGGCTCGGCCTGTACGGGTTCGGCGGCAGCGCCCATCTGTGCGCGCAGCTGGCCCTCGCACAGGGCGCCACCGTGCACGTACTGACACGCGACCCGGCCGCGCGGCGGCTCGCGCTGGAACTCGGGGCCGCGTCCGCCCGGGGCGCGTACGACGAGCCGCCCGAGCCGCTGGACAGCGCGATCCTGTTCGCTCCGGTCGGCGACCTGGTCCCGGTCGCGTTGCGGGCCCTCGACCGGGGCGGGATCCTGTCGGTCGCCGGGATCCATCTGAGCGACACCCCGCCGCTGCACTACGAGAGCGACCTGTTCTACGAGAAGGAGCTGCGCAGCGTCACCTCCAACACCCGCCGGGACGGGCGGGACTTCCTGGCGCTGGCGGCCCGCCACGGCGTACGTGCCACGACGCACGCCTACCCGCTGTCCGAGGCGCAGCGGGCCCTGCGGGACCTCAAGGCCGGCCGTTTCGACGGGGCGGCCGTGCTGGTGAACGACTTTCCGGCGCGCACCTGAGCATGCGCGCCCGCGACGCGCGTGCGTGGATGGAACCAGACGTGTGTGCGACGGTGGAGGTGGCATGACGGGCCGAGGCGGTGACGACCTTACGGGGGCAGGGGCGTCGTTCGCCGCGATGGAGGACGCCGTCGAGTCGATCGGCACCACCCTGGACGAGCGGACCACCTGCGAGGAGCTCGCGGAGTTCGTGTGCCGGGAGGTCTGCGACGCCGCCGCGGTGGATCTGCTGCCCACGGACGTCCCGGCCGCACAGCACTCGCACGAGCCGAACCTGACCCGTGTCGCCACGAGTGGCCGGACCGAGTTGCTCACCCCGTGGACCGCGCAGGGCGCCCGCCCGCTGTCCGTCCAGGCGCTCGACGAGGGGCTTCCGATCACGGCGTCGCTCGACCTGTCCGGCACGGCCCCCCGGGAGGTCATGACGGTGCCGCTGCTGGCACACGGCCACCTGTTCGGAGTGCTGCTGGCCGTCCGGCAGGGGCGGGCCTTCAGCGACCGGGGAACCGCCGTCACGCACTACGCGGCACGGCTCGCGGCCGTCCACCTCGGCCACTCACGGCAGCACGACACCGTACGCGACACCGTGCTCTCCCTGCAGCGGGCGCTGCTGTCCGAACCGGGCCGCCCGCATCCCAACCTCGACCTCGCCACCCGCTATCTGCCGTCCGGCAGCAGCGTCCTGGTGGGCGGGGACTGGTTCGAGACCGTACGGCTGCACTTCGGGCGCACCCTGCTGGTGGTGGGCGACGTCATGGGGCACGGGCTGGACGCCGCGGTGGACATGAACGCGTACCGCTCGATGCTGCGCTACGTCGCCTCGACCGATCTGCCGCCGCATCGCGTGCTGCGCCGCCTGGACGCGGCCGTGTCCGAGGACAGCGCCCGGCGTCCGGCGACCGCTCTGCTCGTCCAGGTCGACCCGGCCCGGGGCACGGCCATGCTGGCCAGCGCCGGGCATCTGCCACCGGTCGTGTTCGCCGAGGACGGCACCGGGGAACTCCTGCAGCTGGCGGTCGGGCCGCCGCTGGGCACTGGCGTGGGCGGCTACGAGGCGGTCTCGCGCGCGCTCGCTCCCGAGGACACCCTGATGATGTTCACCGACGGTCTGGTGGAGCGGCGCGGCGAGGACATCGACGCCTCGCTCGCCCGGCTGGCCGGGCTGCGGCTGCCTCCCGGGACCGGTGTCGAAGCGGCCCTCGACCGGGTCCTCGCAGGGCTCGACGCCCGGCACGCGGAGGACGACGTGGCGCTGCTGGCAGCCCGCATCCGCCATCGTCCCCCGGTCTGAGACCCGACGCCGCCATGACCGACGTACGTCTTCCCCCTGCTGCCCCGCTGTGCTTGCCTGGGGACCCCTTTCGGCGGGCGAGGCGGGAGTTGCTTCATGCGGAGGCCGTGGATCGTGGGGGTGCTGTTGGCCGGGCTGCTGCTCGGCGCGTGCGGGGATCCCGCGTCGGGGCCGGAACAGCCGCCGCCGGATCCCGCGTTGCCCACGGCCGCTCCGTCACCGACCACGACCACCCGCCAGCGCCCCGCCGCCTCACCCACGGCTCCCACTGCTCCCACGGCAGCTGACGCGGCGGCGAAGGCGCCCACCGTTCTCTACCTCGGGGACTCGCTCGCCATGGAGAGCCAGAAGGTGCTCGGACAGTCGCTCCGGGAGCAGGTGAACGCCCGTTACACGAGCGCCCCCTACTCCGGCACCACCCTCTGCGACTACCTGGAGGGGACCGGGGAGCGATCCCTCGTACCGCCCACGGACAAGGCCGCCGCGCTGGTGCGCTCGCTGCGTCCGGACTTCGTGGTGCTCCAGTTCTGGGGGAACTCCTGGGGCTACACGCCCTGCATGGACGGCATCACGTACGACAAGGAACCAGCCACGTACTTCAAGCGGTACGAGGCGGACATGAAGCGGCTGACGGAACAGATCGCGGACGCGGGCGGCGGGCGACGACCCCGGATCGTCTGGGTGTCGCAGGGTCCGGACCCGATCACCCCGGAGCGGATCCGGACCGTGAACGCGCTCTACGCGGCACGGGCCGCGGCCTCCCACGACCTGGTCGCCGACGCCGGGAGGACGGTGAGCCCGGCGACGGCCCGCTACACGTGGGCGCAGTACCTGCCGTGCACCGCGTACGAGCACGACCATGCGTCGTACTGCACCGAACCGGGCCGCGACCGCACCGCCCTGCACCGCGACGACGACTATCTGCACTTCTGCCTGGCACCGACCACGTCCACACCGAAGCCCTGCCCCGTCCGCTCCCCCGGCATCGCGCGGATCACCCGCGAGATCACCCGGGTGATAGCCGACCACGTCGGCTGACGGTCCTCACGGCTGCCCCGCCAGGGTCTTGTGGCGGGGTCGGTCGGGGTGCGGCGGCAGGTGTTCCTCGGAGCGCAGCGGTGGTCCGTGGTGAACGGTTGGACGGTTGGACGGTCCGGGAGTCCGGCGACGGCCAGTTCGTGGAGGCGGTCGGCGAGCATGCGGTCGCTGATGCCGGGCACGCGCTCGCGCACCTCGCCGAATCCGGCGGGGCCCTGGGCGAGAGCGGCGAGGACCAGGCCGTTCCAGCGCTTGCCGAGCAGGGCGAAGGCGCGGGTCAGGGCGTGGAGGTCGCGGAGGGTTCGGAGTCCTGGGGGTCCTGGGGGTCCGTTTGAGCGGATGGGTTCGTCATGGCGCGCTTCAGCGGCGGGAGGAGCGTGCCCGCCCCGCGGCCACGTGCCGCGGGGCGGGCCCGGTCTTCCCTGCCTGTCCGTCGTGGTGATGCCGGGGGTGGGCGTCAGCCCATGTGGATCGGGGCGGCGCCTTGGGTGTGCTGCTGCCTGCCCGCGTTGATGGCGAACCCGGTGACGAGCAGACCGGCCAGGAACATGGCCGCGGCGGCGACGAAGGCCATCATGTAGCCGTGGGTCACCGCGTCCCCCGCCTTCGCCACCAGGGCGAAGTCCTTGGTGGCCAGGCCCCGGTAGAGGGAGCCGGCCGCCTCGGGCAGCTTGTCGTCGGCCGCGGAGGTGGAGATCGTCGACAGGATGGCGAGGCCGAGCGCGCCGCCGATCTGCTGGGCGGTGTTGAGCAGTGCGGAGGCGACGCCGGTGTCCTGGTGGGAGACGCCGCTGACCGCGCCGAGTGTCATCGGGACGAAGCTCATGCCCAGGCCCAGGGCGGTCACGAACATTGCCGGCATCAGATGCGCGGTGTAGGAGGAGTCCGGCTCCAGGGTGGCGAACCAGAGCATGCCCACGGCCGCGACCAGCAGGCCGGGGCCGGCGATCAGGCGCGGTGCGAGGTGCGTGACCAGCTTGGAGCTGATGCCCGCGGCCATCGCCATGCCGAAGCTGAACGGCAGGTAGGCGATGCCGGTCCTGACGGGGCTGTAGCCGAGGATCAGCTGCATGTAGAGGGTCAGGAAGTAGAACGTGGCGAACATGCCCGCGCCGATGAACAGCATGGTGGCGTAACTGCCCGACCGGGTGCGGTCCTTGAAGAGGCGCAGCGGCATCATCGGGTCGGCGGTGCGGGCCTGGAGGTACAGGAACGCGGCCAGGAGTACGGCCGCGGCGGCGAAGGAGACGAGGGTGACGCCGCCCGTCCAGCCATGCTCGCCGCCCCGGGTGATGCCGTAGACCAGGGCGATCAGGCCACCGGTGCCGGTGATCGCGCCGGGGACGTCGAGGCGGCCGGGGTGGCGCTCCGCCTCGACCAGGCTGCGGGTGCCCGCCAGGACGGCCAGTCCGATGGGGATGTTGACGAAGAACACCCAGCGCCAGTCCAGGACGTCGGTGAGTGTGCCGCCGAGCAGCAGGCCGACGGTGGCGCCGACGCCGCCCATCGCCGCGTACACGCCCATCGCGGTGTTGCGCGACCTTCCGGCCGGGAACGTCGTGGTGATCAGTGCCAGGGCGCTGGGTGCGGCGAGTGCGGCTCCGACGCCCTGCAGGACGCGCGCGCCGATCAACAGGCTCTCGTTGGGGGCCAGTCCGCCCAGCAGGGAGGCGAGGGTGAAGACGGCTGTGCCGACCTGGAACATCTTCCGCCGGCCGAAGAGGTCACCCGCCTTCCCGCCGAGCAGGAGCAGGCCGCCGAAGGCCAGCGCGTAGGAGTTGACGATCCAGGCGAGGTTCGCGTCGGACACGCCCAGGTCGGTCTGGATGGCGGGCAGGGCGATGTTCGTGATCGTGGCGTCCAGGACGACCATCAACTGGGCCGCGGCGATCACGAAAAGAGCCAGGCCGAGATGTCGGCCTCCGGACGAGGAGCCGGACGTATCCGGCCCCGCGGGGGCAACAGCGGTCACGCTCTCAGCAGACATGAATCGAGTACTCCAGGGAGTGCGCAGGAAACAGTGCTCCCCGACCACGCCACAGACATGAAATGCCGATGTCGCGATCGGGGAAAAGAAAGAGTGAACGGAGTCTGATGAAACGGAACACTCGCTATGCAATCCGAGGCCAGGGTGCCGATACGGCACGCGATCCGGACTCGGGACGAGGCTCAACCGTAGCATTCCTTCGGCACCACTCCGGGCGCGTTCGATCCCTTTGAATGTTGTCAATCTCGCGCTTGACGAACCGCCCTGGAGTGTGGGCACGGAAAAGGCACACAAGCGCGTGCCCACACTTTTCCGGAAAAGGCAAATGCGAATTCCACGTCCGACGCGCAATTCCCCGTGCGCCGGGGGTCAGTCCGTGAGATCGACGCGCACGGTCGTCAGACCGGCGCCCATCGCCCGCACCGCGGCGCTGTTGAACCGCGGCAGGGTCCTCAGTCGCGCGCGGGCGTCGTCCTCGGGCATCACATGGGCGGTCCCGGTGTACCAGCGGCCCCGGACGCGGACGCGCACCCGCGGATCCGCCTGGATGTTGCGCACGTACTGCGAACGCCCGCCGTACTCGCTGACGAACCAGAACTCCCGCCCCACCAGCCGTCCGCCGACCGGGGTCCGGCGCGGCAGCCCCGACTTGCGTCCCGTGGTCTCCAGCAGGGTCTGGATCGGCAGGCGCTTCAGGAGTGGATTGCCGATCCACCGCTGGAACGAGGTGACGACGCGGTATTTCCGTTCGGGGTTGCGGGACATGTGGGGGTCCTCCTGTTGGGTGCCGGGCACCATTGTGCGGGGCCCGGCGACCCTCTCACGACCGCTGTCGGAGTTCCGTTTCGATCAGGCGGTTGAGGTGGCGGTGCGCGTCCTCGGTGCTCAGCGGGGGTGCCTGTCGCAGCCGTTGCAGGGCGAGGGCGTCGGCGAGGGCGGCGAAGCGCACCGTGAAGCCGTCCAGGTCCTCGGAGCTGAACTCCCCTTCGGCGACGCCTCGTTCGGCCAGCTCGCGGATCTGGGTGTGCCGATCCGTCGACCGCCGTGTTCCAGACCCGGACGGGCCTGGCCGCGTTGGAACTGGGACCCCACCGGACCGTACGCGGGACCGCTGCTCGAAGCCGTCGCCGACGTGGCCCGACTCGACGCCTACGCCGCACGCGAGGTCCTGCACCATCCCGCCACGCGCACCGCCCCGAGCACCGACCGGGACGACGCCCTCAACGCGGTGATCACGGCAGCGGGGCTCGGGGCCGGCGTCCTACCCGGTGGCCACCGGCAGTCGCTGTCCGATGCCGTCGCCGTCGCCCTCCCCCTCCCCCTCGCCCTCGCCCTCGCCCTCGCCCTCGCCCTCGCCGAGACCGAACTGGGGCATCTGCTGCAGGACGGCAAGGCGGCGCCCGACAATCCCCCGGAGGAGGTACCGCAACCCACATGAGTGATCGAACACAGCGTCACGGCACGCCGCGCTCGGCCACACAAGGAGAGGGTCCGGTATTCGAAATCGGGTTCTAGATTTAGCCCGCGCGCACCCGTGACGGCGACAGAAGACCTCCCGTTACCCGATCACCTGTCCGCATCCCACCCCGAGGAGTCTTCATGCATCCCGTACGCCGCTCTGCGCTCGTTCATCCTGCGTTCGAAAACACCGCCATCTCCTCGGACACCACCGCCCACCCTGCTGCCGGCCGCGCCGCCCTCCTCGCCGACGGGTCACGACCGGATACGAGGTACCTGGCATGACGGCCTCCACCCGCCTTCCGTTCCCCCTCGCCTACAGCCCACGTCACGGCAACCCGCTCGTGACCGCGCGCGGCCGGCGCACCGTGGTGGAGCGCCTGATGCAGGAGGGACGACGTTGAGCGACTCTCCTCACCTGCTGATCGCCGACGTGGCTCAGGTCCTTCTCCGGGCGAGCGGCGCCGCCCTGTGTGTGCTCCGCAAACCCGACGCGGTCCTCGCACCGGGACAGCTCACCGTCGTGGGAGGCCATCTGAAGGCCGGCGAACCGCTCGACCGCGCCGCGCGGCGCGAAGCGATGGAAGAGACGGGGGTGCGCATCAGCGCCGACCAGCAGGAGTTCTGCGGCCTCGTCCACCACCACGAACACGGCGAAGGCATGGACCGGATCACCGCCGTGTTCGTCGCCCAGTCCTGGTCCGGGGAGCCGCGCAACGCCGAGCCGGACAAGCACGAAGGGCTGTTCTGGGTGCCGATGGAGAAACCCCCGCCGGCCTGCCACCCGTACACCACCGCCATCTTCCACATGCTCATCCACGGCCCGTCGTACCGGGCACTGAACTGGCCCACTTCGGGAGGCACCCCGTGAAGAGGTTCTTCGGACCGGTGAAGATGGCCGAGCCTCGGGTCTCCGACGCCGAACAAGAGCTGTTCGGCGGACCGCTGCGCTACGACCTGGGCTGGTCTCAGCACGAGCACGCGGGCCTGGACCTGACCATGACGTCCGCGTTGCGCTCCATGCCCGCGCTCGTCGGCGCCACCCTGCGCATGGCGTGGCAGGCCGACCGGCGCGCACTGCTCGCCGTGGCGGTCAGCGAGATGGGCCAGGGCATCGCCGCGGCCATCGGCCTGCTCGCCATCAACGCCGTCATGCACGCCCTGCTCGCCGGAAGCGGCAGCGCCCCCGAGAGACTGCACGCGCTGTTACCCGGCCTGCTGGCCGCCGCCGCCATCAGTGTCGTCAACTCGGCCCTCTCTGCCTGGTCCACCTCCCGCGCGGGACGCCTGGAACCGAAGGTCGAACGGATCGCCACCACCCAGTACCTGGCCGCCGCAGCCAGCGTCGAACTGGAAGCCATCGACGACCCCGACTTCCGGCGGCTCGTCGACATCGCCCAGCACGGCCCCGGCTCCGCCCGCCGCATGATCAGCGCCTGCGTCGCCGCTCTGAACGGCCTCATCTCCCTGATCACCACCGCCGGCGTCCTCGCCGTGCTCCACCCCCTCCTGCTGCCCATGCTGATCCTCATCGCCGCACCGCGCGGCTGGGGCGCCATGCGCGTAGCCCAGGAGCGGTACGTGTCGGTGATGAGCTGGATCGAGCACGTGCGGGCCAGCCGGCTCATCGGCAATCTGCTCACCGAGCGCACCGCCGCCCAGGAGGTCCGCCTCCACGCCGTCGGCACCTTCCTCCTCAGCCGCTACCAGCGCATGGCCGAGAGCGCCGAAGCCGAACAGGAACGCCTCGCCTCCAGCAAGGCATTGACCGAATGGGTCGCCTCCGCGCTGTCCGGCCTGGCGATGGCCGCGACGTACGGGGCCATGTTCTGGCTGATCATGGACGGACACATGAGCCTCGCCATCGCCGGCACCGCCGTGATCGCGGTGCGGACCGGATCGGCCAGCCTGGGCGGACTGGTGATGAACATCAACCAGCTGCACGAGGAGTCCCTCTACGTCCGCGACCACGGCCGGTTCCTGACCCAGGCCGCGCAGCGCACCATCCCCGCGGGCGGCGACGCGGTGCCCGAGCGGGTCAAGGAGGTCGTCCTCGACGGCGTTACCTACCGTTACCCCGACCGTGACACGGCTGCCCTGGAGCAGGTGTCGCTGACTTTGCCGATGGGGTCGGTCACCGCCGTGGTGGGTGAGAACGGCTCCGGCAAGAGCACGCTGATGAAGATCCTTTCGGGCCTGCTGCTGCCCCAGGCCGGCGCCTTGCGCTGGGGCGAGGCGGACATCACCGGCCTCGACCGCTCGCAGGTCTTCGAGCGCGTCTCGCTGCTCACCCAGGATTTCCAGCGCTGGCCCGTGACCGCCGCGATGAACATCCGCCTCGGCCGCCCCGCCCACGCCGCCACACCGCAGGACCTGCAGCCGTCGGTCGACTACGCCGGCGCCGCTCCGGTCATCGCCAAACTCCCCGACGGTCTTCGGAGTCTGCTGGCCCGCATGTTCCGCGGAGCCATCGAACTCTCCGGTGGTGAATGGCAGAAAGTGGGTCTGGCCCGCACCCACTGGCGTAGCTCGACCTCGCAGGCGGACAGCGTCCTCATCGTCGACGAGCCCACCTCCGCTCTCGATCCCGAAGCCGAGATCGAAGCGTTCGACCGCATCCGCCGCCTTGCCGCACCGAACCGGGCCGTCGTCCTGGTCACCCACCGCATGTCCGGGGTCCGCCACGCCGACCGCATCTACGTCCTCAACCACGGACGCCTCGCCGAACACGGCACGCACGACGAACTCATCGCCGCACGCGGCCGGTACGCCGCCATGTTCGACGCCCAGGCCGCCCAGTACGCCCCGACCGCCAGCATCCCGAACCCCGCCGCACCCACCATCGCGGATCCCGCATGACCCGACCGATCGAGAGGCTCGCCGTGACGACACCTCCCACCACCGGCCTCGACGAGGCGGGCGCACTGCGCCACCAGCTGGCCGACCAGCTCGCCGCCGCCGGCCACCTCCGCACCCCCGCGGTCGACAAGGCCCTGCGCACCGTGCCCCGGCACGCCTTCGCCCCCGAAGTACCTCCCCAGAAGGCGTACGCGAACGACATCGTCGCCACCTGCCACAGCGACGACGGCCGCATCACCAGCTCCATCTCGGCACCCTGGCTGCAGGCCGACATGCTGGAGGCCGCCCGCCTCCACCCCGGCCACCGCGTCCTGGAGATCGGCTCCGGCGGCTACAACGCCGCCCTGATCGCCGAACTCGTCGGCCCCACCGGCGGCGTCACCACCCTCGACATCGACCCGGCCGTCACCGACCGCGCCACCCGCTGCCTGGCCCAGACCGGATACGACCGCGTCCGCGTGGTCACCGCCGACGCCGAGCACCTGCCCGTCGGCATCGTGCCGGACGGCGGCTTCGACGCCATCCTGGTCACCGTCGGCACCTGGGACCTTCCCTGGTTCAACGCTCTCGCCGACGGCGGACGCCTCGTCGCGCCCCTGCGCCTGCACCAGTACACGTGGGCCATCGGCTTCACCAAGCGCGACGGGGCTCTCCACAGTGACGAGCCGCTCATCGTCTGCGGCTTCGTCGCCGTGCGGGGAGCCGGCGCATGGGACGCGAACCGGCGCACCGTCCCGGGCACCGGCGTGCACCTGTCCTGGGAGGACGGCACCCCACTGCCCGTCGACCAGCTCGCACCGGCCTTCGCCCGCGAGCCGTTCGTGGCGCACACCCACGTCACCGTCGGCGGCCAGGAGCCCTTCGACACCCTCACCCTCTACCTGGCCGGGGCCCTGCTCAGCTTCTGCCGCCTGTCGGTCGACCCCGACGACGACAACGGGGTCCTGAACCCGCCCCCCGAGCACTGGCCCGGTGCCGCGATCGTACGCGGCGCCTCCCTCGCGCGGCTGGCCACCGAGCGCATCTCCGACGGCGACGACGGCAACGGCGTGTACGAGCTGGTCGTCCACGGCTACGGTCCCCACGGCCACCTGGCCGCCCAGGAGATGGCCGAACAGGTCCAGCACTGGCAGCGCAATCACCGCGCCGCACTCTGTCCGCGGATCACCATCCACCCCCTGGCCGACACCGGTCCCACGCCCGCGACCGACGATCCGCACGTCTTCGTCAAGAAGCACACCCGCGTCACGATCGACTGGCCGATCATTCCCGGCACGGCGGCCCTGCTCACCGACGACGAGGGCCACTACCTGCTCCACCTGCGCTCGGCGAACAAACCGATCTGGCGTCCGGGGCAGTGGGCCCTGCTCGGCGGCAACACCGAGAGGGGCGAGACCTGCGACGAGGCCGTCGTGCGCGAACTCGCCGAGGAGATCGGGCTCGCCGTCCCGGACCTGATGGGCTTCGTCACGCTGGACACGCTGAGCGCAAACGGGTCATTCAAGGACCGCGTGCGCGTCTACCACGGCACACTGAACACCCCCGTGCACGAGATCGAACTGCGCGAGGGCATCCACCTGCGCTGGACCCGCATCGAGGAAACAGCGGAGATGACCATGGACCCCGGCACCGCCGCGGTTCTCCACGCACACCACAACGCGCACCAGCCCCGTGGCCGCCGCGGCGGAACGCTTCCCGTGGTGGAGGTCCGCGAGCCCCGCGATCACCGCAGCCGCAGCATCATCGGCGCCCACCTCGTCCTCATCCGGTACGGGGCCGTCCTCTTGGGCAAACGCCACCCGAGCAGCGCCTTCGCCCCGTCGACCTGGCACCTGCCCGCCGGCCACCGCGAAGGCATGGAATCCGCCGTCACCTGCATGGTCCGGGAAGCGCAGGAAGAGACCGGACTCCGCATCGCTGAGCGTGACTTGTCGCTCGTCCACGTCCTGGACCTGCTCGACCCCGGGAGCACGATCCCGCGTGTGGGGTTGTTCTTCGCTCCCTCCCGCTGGGAGGGCGAGCCCCTCGTACGCGAACCGGAAAGCTGCACCGAATGGCGCTGGTGGCCGCTGGACGCGTTGCCCGAGCCCATCGTGGAGTACACGCGCGTCGCGTTGGCGGCCATCTCCCGCGGCGCGCTTTACACCCCCATGGGCTGGTCCTGACGGGGCCGCACACGACCGACCGGCCCAGGCGGCTACCAGCGGTCTCCACTGCCCCGCCGTCGCCAGTACCGCTACCGAGAAGGGTGTGCTTCCGCACACCACGCAGGACGAATGGGACCGCGGCTACACCGAAGGGCGCCGCTACCGGCCGCGGCGAGCCCTGGCAGTACTACGGCCTCAGACAACCTGCAGAAGATGGCGTGCCCAGGCCATGCGGTGCTGGCATTGCTCGAAGAAGGTGTAGGTGCACCAGCCGTGGCGGGCAGACCGCCCTCGACAAGTTACTCAAGCGACTCGCCGACGTTCCTACCCCCGCAGGGCCGACACCGAGCCAGATCGGCGCCCCCGCGACTGCGACTCTGCTGCCGGTCATCGACATCACCGCCCGCACACGATCGTGCCGACCTGGTGAGCCGTACTGAGGACCCCTCGAGCATTATCCAGGTGTGGGCCGGCGCGAGAAGATGCCAGAGTCACTGCCGTGACCTTGATGAACGTGCTCGTCGACTTCGCCCGGACCGGCCATATCGGCCCGCTTCGCTGCGGCATGCCGCTGACCGAGGCCGAGGATCTCCTGGGTCCAGGACGCCCGCACCCCGCTATCCGTAAGCGGAATCTGGATCAGGCTCCGGCCAGGCTCGACGACCATGTTGCCGCCGCTGGTCTTGCCTGACTCGGAGTCCTACCCGTCCACAGTGCCCCGAGAAGACCTGGTCGCTGCCCTTGATGCAGTCGACTGCCGCCACGACGTCAACGACCGCCTCACGTTCGGAGAGCAATCCAGCATCCTTACCCAACCCGCCAACGTCTGCGCGGTGTTCTTCACGCCTGGCCGTGACGACCACGTGCCCCATCGTGAACGCCACTATCTCGGCGTGATCCACAAGCACACCGCTTGACATCTTCGATTCCACAGAAAGGGTGGGAAGTCGCCAGGCATGGAACCCTGAACGCCGAGGACGCCCTCAAGGTTGCCCACACCGAGATCTTTGAAGCCGCGCAGCGCCAGACACGCGACTTCGCCTGACGGAAGGAGGTGTTGGCTGCGTGGGCGGGATGGGTCAGGTAAGTCGCCGTCCCATCTTTGCTGACTTCCGGTTGTGTCCCTTCGTGTCCCACCACTCTTCCAGATGGGCGTGGACGAGGTGCACGAGCTGCAGCAGTCGGTCGGAAGGGGGTGCGGGCGAGGCGAGCACATCCGCCCAGGACTTGTCGTCCCAGGGGAGGGCGACGACCCAACGTTCGCCCGGGTGGTCTTGGCGGCCTACAGTCAGCCAGTACGTCAACGTCGCGCTGCGGTCCGGATGGTGCTCGACCGTCATGTCGATGACGTCGAACCGCAGTCCGTCAGCGGTGACGTACGAGCGGCTCAGGGCCTGCTCGGCTGGTGTCTGTTCCTCCACAGTGGTCAACCACCCTTTCACCTCGGCCCGCACCCCAACACCATGTTCAGCAGCGAGCAGCGCCGGCGGCGGCCGGCTGGTCGACCTTGTAGGCCGTCAGGAGGTCGTTCCTAGCGGCCGGGGTACCGATGATGGTGCGGAACTTCTCCACTCGCGGGCACTGATTGGCGTAGGTGGAGTAACCACCGCGGCCATTGGCGTCCCCGGACCCGATGGCAGCGCCTATCTTCCGGTCCATCGTACTGTCCCAGCCGTGCCCCGCCTTGATGTGCTTCCAGCCCCACGTGCTTGTGCCGCAGCGCAGGGTGTAAAAGGTGGGGGGGCCGACGGGCACCTGGCGGTAGTACTTCTTCAGGACGTAGTTGCGGCTGTGGCTCCTGCACTTGGCGTCAAAACTGTCGGCCGCCGCGGTGACGGTCTTCCCTGAGACGGCGGGCGCGGCGGACGCGGAACCGGCTGCCGGAATCAGCAGGGCCGATATGACGGCAGCAGCAGACAGCCCTGCCTTGACGGAAGTGTTGTGAAGCATGCGTTCCCCTCTGTTCTCCCCGTGGTCAGCGGGGAGTTGGTGTACGAAGCGCCTCATTGGTGGCGCCGCTTCACCGTTTCATCGTTGATTGCACGCCGTCAATTGAATACATGTCAGGCCATCCAGGCGCAGACTTCACAGCACCGACCAGGCCCCTCACAACAACCGGCACCTGCGACTTCGGCTCGATCCAGCATCACCCACCACGCATGTGGTCTTGCTGGGCCTGTTCGAACACTGGGACCGTGACATCTGTTGCCACTCCGGCTGATGGAAGCCTCCGGATAGACCGGTGCACGGTTTCCGGGCCGGCGATCCTGCCAAAGTCTCGACGGGCGCTTTGTGCGCTGGTCAGCGATGCGCTACCTCTGTACCACCAGCAGGCCAAGAAGTCCGTGTACTGGGCGCGGATCCGGTATTTGGGTTCTGCCATGGAGACCCGGGGGTGCCGCCGCGCTCGTCCGAGGTACAGATGTGACGACATCTCCGGCAGCCGTCCGGCTGAACTGCGGCGGACCGAGCGACAACCTACGGTGGCGCACCCGGCGCCAAGGGAGGCAGTACATGATCGACGTCGTCTTCGGAGTTGACGTTGGCACCTCCAGCACCAAGGGCGTGGTGGTCGACACTGCCGGCCGCATCCTGGGTGAGGCCGTACGCAGTCACGTGGTCGACCGTCCCCGGCCGGGGCACGTCGAGATGGACGCACATGTGTGGTGGGACGAGTTCGTCTCGCTCGCGTCCGAGTTGCTCGATCGCGACGACGTCACCGTCCGCGCCGTCGGAGTCAGCGGCATGGGCCCGTGCACCCTTCTGGTCGATGACGCGGGGCAGCCGGTGCGTCCGGCGGTGCTGTACGGGGTGGACACCCGCGCCGAGGACCAGATCGCCCGGCTGAACCGGGAGTTGGGGTCGGACACCGTCTTCCGCAGGTGCGGTTCGGCGCTGTCGTCCCAGGCCGTCGGGCCGAAACTCGCCTGGATCCGCGAGCGGGAGCCCGGGGTGTGGGCACGCGCCCGCCGCCTCCTCATGCCTGCCTCGTGGCTCGCCCACCGGCTGACCGGCGCCTACGTGCTGGACCTGCATTCCGCCAGCCAGTGCACCCCGCTGTTCGACATCCACGAACAGCGCTGGATCCCCGAGTGGGCCGAGCACATCGCACCCGGCATCGAACTCCCCCCGCTGCGCTGGCCGGGCGAGGAGGCCGGCCGGGTGAGCACGCCCGTCCCGGGCGTCCCGGCCGGGACGCCGGTCATCGTGGGGACGATCGACGCCTGGAGCGAGGCCATCAGCGTCGGCGGCCACGGCGTCGGCGACCTGATGCTGATGTACGGCACCACCATGTTCCTGGTGAACACCGTCGACCGGCTCGTGACCAGCCCGTCGATGTGGTCCACGGTCGGCGCCCTGCCCGGCACCCGTTGCCTGGCCGGCGGTATGGCCACCTCCGGAGCCGTCACCGACTGGCTCGGGCACCTCTTCGGCGACGCCGACCTCGGCGTGCTGTTCGACGAGGCGGCCGCCTCGCCCCCGGGTGCGAACGGCCTGGTGATGCTGCCGTACTTCGCCGGGGAACGGACACCCGTCATGGACCCCGACGCCCGGGGCGTGATCGCGGGCCTGACGCTGGGTCACACCCGGGCCGACCTGATGCGGGCGGCGCTGGAGGCCACCGCCTACGGTGTCCGGCACAACGTCGAGACGATGCTCGCGGCCGGCGCCGACATCCGGCGGATCGTGGCGGTCGGCGGCGGCACCCGGGGCGGACTGTGGCCTCAGATCGTCAGCGATGTCAGCGGTCTCGAACAGATCGTCGCCCGCACGACCATCGGTGCCAGTTACGGTGCCGCCTTCCTCGCCGCCGGGCTGATCGGCCGACCGGACATCGCGGCCTGGAATCCGGCGGAATCGGTGGTCCGGCCCGATCCCGCCACCGCGGGTGTCTACGACCGCCGGTTCACCCAGTACCGGGTCCTGTACGAGAGCACCACCGCGGTCACCCACGCCCTGGCCCACGACCAGAACACCGGCCGTGAAGTAGATACCACGTGACGTCGCCCTACGCCCTGCCCGCCCCGTTCCGTGTCCGGTCCTGAAGCCGGACGACGAGTACCGCACGCCGAACCACCACGGCTCCCGGAACCTCTCCCCGCAACGGCCGTCCACGGTTTTCCCGTCGGCGCGGAGGAACCGACCTCGCTCAACACTCTGCGGTGCTCGCTCCACGGCCTCCAGCCCGCTCCAAGATGGTCAGCCAGGGCCGACATACCGCTCCCTCAACCGCATTCGTGCTGCTCAGAGGCGCGCAGGCCATGCATCACCAGCAGACGAAGCGCCTCCTGGTGTCCTACTCGGCGCAGCGGCTGGGCTTCTTCCGGTCGCAGAAAAGGGGCGCCTGGCCAGGTCAGATGTCCGGCAGGCGCCCCTCTTGGTCAGTGCCGGGCACGGCTGCGCCGTGGTGTCGGGGGCATGCGGCCTCCGGCACGACAGCCGTGTCCTCGGCGCGGACCGGCGCGTTCACCGACGTGCGGCGGCCGGTCCGCGCTGGCGTGCGAGGTCTAGAACTCCTCGACGAAGTAGGGCTCGACGGTCATCCAGCCGTTGCCCGAAGCGCCGTTCAGCCGGCCCGAGGAGTTCCGGGCGAGGGTGTACCAGGACTCCACGTAGTCGGGGTCGTCAGTGAACCAGCTGTCGGGTATCGCGCTCAGGACCGCGTTCACCAACGGGATGTAGGTGCCCTGGTCGGTCACGGTGAGCAGCGCCGTGGTGATCGCCTGTGCCAGCGCACGGTAGTTGGTGCCGTCGTCGTCCTCCATCATGACGACGTCGGCCAGGTTGTACTTGTAGTTCGACCAGTTGACCAGGATCTGGTTCGGGTAGTAGACGGTGCCGTCGTAGTCCAGGTAGGGCATGTCCACCGAGTCGACGCGCGCCGTGCCGTCCTGGCCGAAGCCGGTCACCAGCGAGAACATCTCGGCGGATCCCTTGAACCAGGGCTCCTGGTCGTCGTTCACCTCGACGGCCGTGACCTTGGTCGCCCACCAGCCCGCCGCGCTCGCGGCGTCGGCGCTGTTCGCCACCTTCGACGGCAGGGAGGTCAGCCCCTTGTCGGCGAAGGCCTTCTGCAGCACCTTCAGGCCGGCCCGGTGAGCCTTGGTGACGTCGATGTCCAGGACGTACAGCGGGCGGTCGGGGACGCGCGCGGTGTCGACGGCGTGGGCGTGGCCCTGGCTGTCGTATGCCGTGATGGTCTTGGCGTCGTCGGCGGCCGCGGCGACGGCGATCCAGGGAGTGACTTCGGCATTCAGGTGCGACCGCATGGACGGCGCGCCCAGCCGAACGCGCAGTAGCGACCCGGTCGACGCGGGCAGGCCCTTCAGGCCCGCGATGCGACGGTCCGCGGCAGAGACGGAAGCGAACAGGTTCTTGCCCTCCGGAGCGGCGGTCCTGCCCGCCAGCGCCTGGAGGTCCACGTCCTCGGTGCCGAGCGCGGCCGCACGGACCTGCTCGCGCCACTGCGGGTCGCGCAGCGAGGCGGACAGCGCCCGCGCGATCTCCTGCTCGGTCGACCGCACCGGAGACTGCCGGAACGGCGTGGCCTGGTCCCCGGTGTCCCGCACCGGCGCGGCGATCGCCGGCTGGGCGGTGCCGCCGATGACCGCGGACAGCATCACACCGATGAGGACGCCGCGTCTCTTGCTTGATCTGCTCACCATGCTCCTTGTGTTGTTGGTCGCCGCCGCGCCCACGGTGAACGGGCGGCCGTCCTGGGGTGATGGGCCCGGATTGCCTCGGGCACCTGAGGGGTCGCGGCCGCGCACCTGGTCCCACCCCTCCGGGCGTTCACCAGGGCGTCAGCATTGACCTATGCATGACAATGGAGGAAACGTGGGACGAACGGGCATCCGTGCATGATCGGGGCCACTCCGAGGCTGGGCCGCTTCGCCGCACACACCTCGCCTCGACGGGAGCCGGCGGGCCCGGAGTCGCCGCCGGGAAGCGCGGCTACCGGGGACCGTCGGCGGTCGGCCGCCCGCGAGAACTGCTCAGCGAACCGAGCATGATCTTCTCGGTGCCGGCCAGATACCTCTCCGCCGCGCGCCGCGCCTCCTCGCCGTCCCGGTCGACCACGGCCCGTACCACCGGCGCGAGCCGGTCCGTCGCCCGCGCCGCGTCCTCGAACGGCGCCCGCAGCGAGGCCCGTACCGGAAGGTAGGCGTTGAACAGCGTGTTCGTGAGGAGCAGATAGACCCGGTTCCCCGTGGCCCGCGCCAGTTCACGATGCACTTCCACGTCGGCGAGCTGGACGGCGTCGGCGTCCGAGCCGTCCGCGACCTGACGCAGCAGGTGTTCCAGCCGCCGGGCCTGTCGTTCCGTGCGCCGGTCGGCCGCACGGCCGGCGATCAGGGTGCCGATCTGCCGCCGCACCTCGAAGACCTCCCGCAGCCACATGGGGTCCTGTGCGGCCAGCATCGGAAGCAGGTCGGCGCCGCCGACCCGCAGGTAATCCAGAATGCGCGTGCCGATGCCGTGCCTGGTGCTCAGCAGTCCCGCCTGCTCCAACCGGGTCAGCGCGTGCTTCAAGGTCGTACGGGTGACCCCGTACCCGGCGGCCAGCTCCCTCTCGGGGGGCAGCAAGGATCCGGGTTCGTGCGTGCCGCTCAGAATGTCGTCACGCAGCCGCGCTTCAAGCAGGTCGACCACGGTTCGGCGCAGAATGCTTTCGACGGCCACGGAGGATCTCCCAGGCTTCGGTCAATGGTTCAGCGGCTCACTGGTCTAGTGGCCCACTGGTTCAGCGACTTCTTGGTCTAGTGGCTCAGCCACTGCCCCAGTGAAGCAGCCCCCCGACCGCCACGTCAATTGCCTGATGGCGCATAGCAGTTGCGCACGGTCCGCGTGCAGAGAACGAGCACGCGGACGAGCAGTGTGGGCCTGGGCCTCCGCTGGAGCCGGTCCGTCGGCGGGGCGCCCGTGCGTCGCCCCGTGGGGCGCAGGGCCCTCCGACAGGTCGCACCCCGCGGTTCGGGGAGATGCATCAAGGACACCGGCGGACCGGCTGTTGAGAGATCGCCTCTCATGGTGAGCAGGGGATGTGCAGGTCCTGCAAGCAGCTTCGACCGTATCGCAGCTGCCCGTACCGCGGAGCTTCCGGCCGACGCTCGCAGGTCGCGCCCAACGACAAGCAGGTCGGCGTCGGCGCCTGCCACAGCCTGGACCTGACCGAGACACTCCACCAGACGTGGGCCGACTTCGCCACGGGCAAAGAAGTGCTCTGGCCCGCCTACGACACCGATACTCGCCAGATCATGTCCTACGCCCACAACAACCACGACTCCGCTCACCAAGTCGTCCAGGATCCCCGCGGCAGCGAACGGAAATGGTGGGACGGGCACCCCGCAACCACCTGGCCGGCAAAGCCGAACCAGCGGCCCCACCTCACCAGCCCAGCCGCCGAGGATGCCGTAACGAACCGCTCCGAGTGCGGGAAGTCGCTTTGTGCACTGGTCAGCAACGTGTAGCCCGTATACCACCAGCAGACGAAGAATCTGCTGGTGTCGTACTCGCCGAAGAAGCTGGGCTTCTTCTCAGTAGAGAAGGAGGGCGCCTGAAGTGGGCAGATGCCTGTCCGGCGCCCTCCTGAGCACACGCTTGAGCAACGAGTCATCCGCCTGACCGGATCCGGGCTTCTCGTCGAGCAGCCCGGACTCGACGAACCAGGAGTCGAGCAGCCCGGTGAAGCGGATCCGCCCGATCGGAACCGGCGCCCGCCGCCTTCAGGGTGTCCACGAAGCCGAGCGTGAGCGTCCCGCACGGAAACACATGCCTCACGTGATCCTCCTGACAGGTGACCGAACACCCTTCAGAGTAACCATCTTGACAGGTGACGAGACGCCGTGAGAATCTCTCGTCACCGGTCAGAATGGTTACTTCTCGGTGAGGACATCCCATGGCAGTCGTGCGGTTCCATCTCATCTCCAAGCTCGGCCCGAAGGACGTGCTGGAGGTGCTGACCGACTTCGGCCCCTCACGCGCCGAGGCCTGGCCCACGATCGACACCGCACACTTCGAGGTCCACGAACTCGGTGACACCTGGGCCGAGGTCACCGAGGGGACGGCCGCGGCCTGGGAGCGCGCACGCTACGAGTGGGGGCCGGCCGGTGACACGGTCACCATCACCACGCTCGACTCCAAGCTCTTCGGAGCCGGCGGCGGCTGGGTCTTCCGGATGACCCCCGAGGACGACGGCACCCGCGTCGACGTCGAGCTGACGCGGCAGCCGAGCACGGTCAAGGGCAAGATGCTCGCCGCGCTCCTTCCCCTGGCCGCTCCCGCGTCGCTCCGCAAGTCCTTCGCGGGGCCCCTACAGGCGAAGTGACGCACCACCGGCCCCTGATCCGCAGGGCCAACGGTGCGGCGCGGCTCACACGATGAGGGGCCGGCAGCGTGAGCTGTCGGCCCCTTCGTCATATCGCCGTGCAGGCCGGTGCGGTCGGCCGTGGTGTTGTGTCGATCACTTGACCAGGCGGGCAATGAAGAAGTCGGTGAGCTTGTCGACGGCGGGGTTGAAAAGACGCACGCACAGTGGGTCTCGGCCGGACGGCTCATCCCGCCCGCCGACTCGCGGCCGCCGCAGCCAATTGACTTACGTCACGCGCTGCGCGGTCCGTTCGACGCCTCCCAGAAGCGACGCGCACCGGCATCGGCGCCCCGTCGACTTCCCCGCTCCAGGCCGTCCTTTGACCGTCAAGTGACCGATGTGCGGTTTCTGTTCCCGGCGAAGAGTTGTTGGCACAGACTTCGCCCCACGGAGGGGAACTCCCGTCATGCATCGCGATCAGTCACCCCTGCAGGCGCGTTCGGCGCCCGAGCTCATAACTTCGCTGTTCCTGGACCTCGACCAGATGGTTGATGAGTTCACCCCGCTGCCGATACGTGCGGAGTTCCGTTTCGACCCGGACATGCCCGCGGTGATCACGGTCGAGTTCCTGGCGGAACGAGGACCGAGTCTCATCTGGCGCATCGGCCGCGAACTCCTGCATCGCGGTCTGACGTCGATGAGCGGCTGCGGCGACGTACGGATGTGGCCGGCGCTGCCCAGGGAGCGGCCCTCGTCCTGGCTGCTTCTCGAATCGCAGGAGGTGGAGGCTCTGTTCGAGGTGCCCGTCGCGCCGCTGGCGGAGTGGCTCGACGCGACCTACCGGGTCACCTCGGCCGAGGCGGAGATGGACGGTCTGGACTGGGAGAACTTCCTCGTGGAGCTGCTGGACGGCCCGGGGGCACCGTCCGAATGACCGCCACCGGACGGACGTATGGATGACTTGCTTCTCATTTCGTCACCTGTCAGAGTGGTGACGAACAGGGTTGCCGTCGTCGGCCCGATACATGGCCAGTGCCACACGTATGCCATCCCGGGCATCCGATGACAACGCTTTGCCGCAGGCCGCGAGTGTGCGGCGGACGAGGAGAATGACGTGAGAACCAGCAACCCGATCTTTTCCCGCTGGGGTGCCGCCCGTGACGCCGGCCCGGCCGACGCCTACGCGCACCGGCCGGTGGGTGCCACGGTCGGAGGCCGGCCGACGGACGACTACGCGACCAACCCCTACGCCCCCGGTGCCGACACGTCGCCCCGGACCGACGGGACCGCGGTGACGATGGACGACGTCATCGTCCGCACCGGGACGACGCTCGGCACCGTGGCCCTGGCGGCGGTGCTGTCCTGGCTCGCGCTGCCCGTCGACGAGGCGAACATCGGCCGGTCCTACGGCATCGCCATGGGCGCGGCTCTCGTCGCCTTCGTCCTGTCGATGGTCCAGGCCTTCAAGCGGACACCGTCCCCGGCGCTGATCCTCGGGTACGCGGCGTTCGAGGGTGTCTTCCTCGGCGTGCTCTCCAGCACGATCTCGACCTACATCGCGCCGGGTGTGGTCGTGCAGGCGGTGCTCGGCACCTTCGCGGTGTCCGCGGGCGTGCTCGTCGCGTACCGGATGCGCTGGATCCGCGTGACTCAGAGGTTCACCGGGTTCGTCGCCGCCGCAGCGACCGGCTTTCTCCTGCTGCTGGTCGCCGACCTCCTCTTCTCCGCCTTCGGCGCGGGAAACGGCCTCGGCTTCAACAGCGGCGGCCTCGGCATCCTCTTCGGCGTCATCGGCATCCTGCTCGGCGCGGCCTTCCTCGCCCTGGACTTCAAGCAGGTCGAGGATGCCGTCGCCTACGGTGCCCCGCGCGAGGAGGCGTGGCTGGCCGCCTTCGGACTCACCATGACGCTGGTGTGGATCTACCTGGAGGTGCTGCGCGTGCTGACCATCTTCAACAGTGACAACTGAGTTCTCCGGCGTTTGAGGGGCATGCGCACCGCGCATGCCCCTCAAACGTGTCCGTGCGCGGGTCCGCCGGCTGAACCTTCACGGCACGCGGCTCGTTCTCATGGCGACGACCTGACCGCCGGAACGGGAGAGACACGTCTTGAACCCCCATGAGGAATGCCCGGACCAGGACGGCCGGGTGGTCATCGATCCCGCCTTCAAGGCGGACGCTCCCGCGCGGTACGCCCGGCTGCGGGGGTTCGGGCCCATCCATCCGGCCGAGTTCCACCTCGGACTGAAGGGCTGGGTGATCGTCGGCCACGACCTGGCCCGGGAGGCGCTGACCCACCCCGCCCTGCTCAAGGACGCCACGCCCGCCGCCGATGCCCTGGCCGCCGCCGGCTACGTCCTCCACAAACCCTCGGTCGGGCTCGGCGCGCAGATGATGGAGGCCGACCCGCCCGAGCACACCCGTCTGCGCCGACTGGCCTCGGCCGCCTTCACGCCACGCCGTACGGCTGAACTGGCGCCGCGCATCGAGCGGATCGCCCACGACCTGATCGACGCGCTGCCGCCGGCGGGCGAGGCCGACCTCGTCGAGGTGTTCAACGCACCACTGCCGGCCACGGTCATCTCCGAACTCCTCGGCATCCCCGAGGAGCACCACCCGGACTTCCGCCGCTGGTCGGCCCATGCGCTCCGGGTGGCCTCGCCCGAGCACCGCCCGGCACTGGCCGGTCTGCACGGGCTGCTGGCCGATCTTGTCGCGGACAAACGCCGCCGCCCCCAGGACGACCTGCTGTCCGCCCTGGTCGCCGTACGCGACGAGGAGGACGGCCGGCTGACCGAGGAGGAACTGGTGGGCACGGCCATGATGCTGATCGTCGCCGGTCACGAGAGCACCGTGAACCTGTTGGGCAACGCCGTGCTGGCCCTGCTGCAACACCCCGAGCAGCTGGGGCTGTTGCGCGAGCGGCCCGAGCTGATGCCCGGCGCGGTGGAGGAGTTCCTGCGCTACGACACCTCCGTCGAGCGCTCCACCAGCCGCTACGCGGCCGAGGACATCGAACTGGGCGGGGTGCCGATTCCCAGGGGCAGCATGGTCGTCGTCGCTCTCGGTGCGGCGGGGCGCGACGCCCCGCAGGCCGAGGACGACGACCCGGCCGTTCTCGACGTGACCCGGCCGGGCGCCCGTCATCTGGCCTTCGGCCACGGCATCCACCACTGCCTGGGCGCCCCACTCGCCCGCCTGGAGACGAGCATCGCCCTGCGCACCCTGCTCTCCCGCGTACCCGAACTGGAACTCGCCGCCCCGGCGGACTCCTTGGCGTGGATCGGCTCCGGCATCATCCGCGGCGTGCTGTCCCTTCCGGTGCGCTATCGCGTCGGCTGACGACAGACACCTCGCTTCAGTTCCGGGAAGGACGACCCCGCACGAGAAACGTCCCGGCCCTCGCCGTAAGGCGCGGGCCGGGACGGAACAGAAGGGATACGGCTGTCAAACGGTCCGCGTGCGCAGCTGGCGGGCCTTCCAGCCCAGCAGGCCCGCCTGGACGATGAAGAACACCCCGCCGCCCGTGGCGTAGACCGAGAGCACGTCGAGCGAGGGATCGTCGCCCGCGGCCTGGATGTTGTAGAAGATGCCGACGAGGAAGGACAGCCCACCCGCGATCAGCATCGGCCACTGCTTGCCCAGCTCGGGGCCGCGCCGACGGAGGCCGACGGCCACCTGGGCCGCCCCGGAGACGACGGCCCAGGTGCCGAACACATGGAGCACCGGCGCCACGCCACCGGCCCCGGCGACACCGACCACGATGGCGGCGAGCGTGCTCAGCACCCCGTTGAACGCCGTGACCCGGCGCTCCGATCCGGCGGGGAGGGCCCGGTAGTCGATCAGTGAGGACACCGCGTCGATCAGCGGGTAGACGACCAGCAGTGTGATCGCCACGGCGTCGACGTCCTCGTGGGCTCCGGCGAACGCCAGGGCCCACGCCACGGCCAGGACACCGCGGCCCAGGTACAGCCTCAGCAGGGAGGAGCGCTCGCCCGCCGCGGCCGCCGGATACGCCGGCGTCGATGTCTGCATGCTCATGTGAGTTCGGCCTTTCTCAGGTCAGGGGGTCGGCGTCGGCCCGGTCAGTGCCAGGACGGGGAGACGCACCGGAAGCTGGAGGCGACGGCGGGGTCGCCGTGGCCCTTGTAGCGGGACACCCGCGGGTAGTTGCACAGGTCGCGGGTGACGCTCTGCTGGGAGGCGTTGGTCAGGGTGGCGGGCAGGGTCGTGGGCGCCTTGCCATGCTCGACCCAGGCGGTCAGGGCGCCGAGGTCGTCGGTCGTGCCGTCACCCTTGTTCAGGCCGCAGTGGACGGTGCCCGGGGCGAGGAAGAGACGGTAGAAGTCGTCGACCCGCTTGGCGCCGCCCATCTCCCGCTCGACCCGCTCGCGGTATTGCACGGTGCCCTGGGTGGGGATGTACTGGTCGGCCAGGCCGTGCCAGGTCAGCAGCTTGCCGCCCGACCTGCGAAAGCCGGACAGGTCCGGGTCGTCCGTGCCGATGACCTTGTCGTACTCGGCCTGGGACTGCTTGAACAGCTGCGTGAACCGGCTGTAGGTGATCTTCGAGATGTCGAGGGACGGGTCCTTCGCCACCCAGAGCTTGACCCAGGCGGCGGGCACCGGGAACGGCGCGCCCGCGACGTTGCCGTCGGCGTCGGGCTCGGTGAGGCCGGCGAGGGCCGAGAGGTCGGCTCCGACCGGGACGCCGGACCACAGCTTCTTGCCTGAGGCGGTACGCGGACCGTCCCAGATCTTGCGCACCACGGCCGCGTCGGCCGCCGTGATGGTCAATTCCTTGCCGTCGCACACGACCTTGGTGCCGATCAGCGTGCGCGGGTCGAAGTCGCAGCGGGACAGGTCGTTGACCAGACCGTCCTTGACGCCGTCGAGCGAGTCGCAGGCCTTGACCGCGGCGTTGGTGAAGGCGTCGAACTCACACTTCGACGGGTAGGTCTTCTCGTTGTTCATGACCACCTGCGGCCACAGGGTGGCGACCTCGAACTCGTCCCAGTTGACGGCGGGAGCGTTGGCGAGGATGCCGTCGTAGTCGTCGGGGTAGCGCTGGGCCTCCATGTAGCCCTGGCGACCTCCGGTGGAGCAGCCGTTGAAGTAGGAGTGGGCGGGGCCCTTGCCGTAGACCCCGTCGACGACCTCCTTGCCGACAACCGCGGCCTCGTGCTGGGAGCGGGAGGCGAAGTTCTTCAGCAGCGCATTGTTGACCTGGCCGTTGCTGTTCAGCGCCCAGTCGGTGTCGAGGACGTCTTTGACACCGGCGTCGGTGCTGACGGCGGCGTAGCCGTTCTTGACCGCGGTGCCCAGACCGACGCCGTTGTCGCCGGCCAGGTAGGCGGCGCCGCCGATCGCCTGAAAGCGGCCGTTCCAGCCGCTGACGGGCAGCCAGGTCCGCACCTTGGCATGGTCGCCGTCGCCAGGGTGGGTGAGGGTGACCGTCACCTCGCAGTAGGCGGGGACGCCGGAGACCGAACCGCCCAGGACCCCGGTACCGATGATGGTGCCGCCCGCCTGGCGCACCGCCGTCACGGACTCCACCTTGGTGCCGGCCGGGGCCTTCACGGACCGCGCCGAGCACGCGAACGACGCGGAGGCGGAACCGTTCTCGGGCTCCGCCGAGGCGGTCGGCAGGTACACCGCCGCAGCCAGCGGCACACCGGCCGCGAGGACAGTCAGAAGTCGTCTCATTGCTTTCCCATCGAAGAAGGAGGTGTGCGCCTGGCCACGGCGGCACATAGGCACGTCACATGAGCCGGAGTGGGTGGAGCGTAGGTTTCACCGCGGACGACGTCCGCACGTATCTCTCCGTGGCTCGTGTGTGCGAGCCGAGGCAGCCACTGCTCGCCGAAGACTGATCCAGACACTATCACCCGTTAAGCAGGTGACGAAGCAAAATGGATTGAATCCCGGTGATCCAGTGGGCGGTCGTCCTCGACCCGGTCCCACTCTGGCCAGGCGCCACATGTCCCGACAACAGTCAGTTGACGGTCCACACCCAGGAGCAGTGACCGAGCGCCATGACGGACGTGTTAGGTCATTCGACGGTCCGCCGCTCCGCCTCGGGGATGTCCATCTCGAGCCCGACGGTCTTGCCCGGCCGCTCGGAGAGGTGTTCCAGTGCGCGCCAGCGCGTCAACCAGGTACAGACCGCCGCCGCGCTCCGCCCATGCGCCACCCTCGGCGGGGAGAGGGCAGACGTTCCGGGCCGGTGCCTCAAGAGGGCAGACTGTCCTCGCCTGAGGGATACATCAAACTTTATCCGTTTGCTCGGACACGTCACTCGCCCGCTCTTCCTTCAGCCAACGCGAGTGGTGCCGCTGCGCCCACGACCGGGTGACATATCCGGTGCGCATCCCCAGCCTCACCTCGGGATCCCCGAACGCCATGCGCATGTGTCCGAGCACGACGAAGGTGATCGCCCAGGCCAGGAGGTCATGGACGAAGATCGCACTGGTGCGGGAGATGAAGGGCAGCAGCCCCATGAACCACATCAGCAGGCCGGTGAACATCATCACCGGCACGGCGCCGGCGATCCAGCCCGCGTAGAGCTTCTGGCCCGCATTGAACTTGCCGGCCGGGCGGGCCTCGGGCGAGGTACGGCGCCTGCGGACGGCGCGCAGCCACTGCCGGTCGTACACCGCGAAGCGGTTCAGCCTGCGCAGGTCCGCACGGAAGGCCGGAGAGAAGAGCCCGAGCAGGAAGGGCAGGGGCAGCGAGATGCCAGACCACTCGTGGACCGTGACCATCAGGTGCCGCCGTCCGACGAGCTGGGCCAGCGGCCCGAGGTAGAGGCAGGCGGCGGAGACCAGGCACAGCAGCATCAAGTAGCCCGTGGCTCGGTGGACCATACGCTCGGCGGTGCCGAAGCGGCGCACCCGGCCCTCGTGTTCAGGCCGCGTCGCTGTGCCGGTCGGCGCCGTCGAGCCAGCCGTCGACCGCATAACCGCGCTCCTCCCAGTAGCCGGGAACGACCTTGTCGGTGACCGAGATGCCGGACAGCCACTTGGCCGACTTGTAGAAGTACATGGGGGCTACGTAGAGGCGGACCGGTCCGCCGTGCGCGTGAGTGATGGGCTTGTCCTGCATGTTCAGCGCCATCAGGACGTCCGAGCGGCGCGCCTGTTCCAGCGTGACACTCTCGCTGAAGGCGCCGTCGAAGCAGGTGAACCGAATCGCCGCGCCCGGGGGACGCACCCCAGCGTCGTCAAGGATGTCCGCCAGCTTCACTCCCTCGAAGGGCGTCTTCTCCACGCGCCATCCGTCGGTGCATACGACGTCGTGGACGACCCGGGTCTGCGGCATCGCGCGCAACGCGTCGAGAGTGTAGGTCTTCGGCGACTCCACCAGTCCGCCGACCGTGAGTTCGTAGTTCGTCTCGTCCTTGTGCGGCACCGAGCCGACGACGCTGTAGTACCGGAAGCCGCCCGGATTGGGCAGCAGACCGGTCAAGCCCGAGGGGTCGATCTGAGAGGCGGCACCGAGGAATCCCTCCCAGCCGCGCTGGAGACAGGGTGCGGCGGCGAGCCCCGCCGCACCCGCGCCGAGCATGCCGAGCATCGCCCGCCGCCCCACCGGTGCGCCCCCGGCTCGCGGCTTCGGCCTTTCTGCCATGGTGTGTGCTCCTTCGGACACGTGTGAGCTCTACCTCGCACGATATCGTCACCGTTTAAACTGGTGACGATGCTTGCATAGGGTCTCGGTACTGTCAACAAGAAGCCGTTGACGACACGACGACACACGTATGAGCCAGACGGCGAAGGACGAAGACGCCGGCTGTTACGCTGTGAGTGACGTAGACCTTGTATCGAGGAGTCGCAGACATGGTGGGTGAAGACGACATCTCCGGGTGAGACCCGGATCTGACGGCCACGGGCCGGCGCCCAGGAGTGCTGCCGACGTGGCCTGTCTCGTCGTACCCCCTTTTCCAGGTCTGCCCGGGGTAGAGCTCTGTTCTCTGCCCTCAGTCCCTTCGAGGTCGCCTCCATGTCCGACGCCGCCATCGTCTGCTCGAACCTGTCCTTCGCCTGGCCCGACGACACCCCGGTCTTCCACGACCTGTCCTTCACCGTGACCAGCGGCCGCACGGGCCTGGTCGCCCCCAACGGCTCCGGCAAGAGCACCCTGCTCAAGCTGATCGCCGATGAATTGAAGCCCGCCACCGGCTCGGTGTCCGTCGGCGGCACACTCGGCTACCTCCCGCAGAGCCTCCCGCTGACCGGGAACCTCACGGTCGCCGAGGTGCTCGGCGTCGCCGCGGTGATCCGGGCCCTGGACGCCGTGGAGTCCGGCGACGTCAGCGAGGAGCACTTCACCACCATCGGCGACGACTGGGACGTCGAGGAGCGCACCCGCGCCCAGCTCGACCGCCTGGGCCTTGTCGACCTCACCCTGGACCGCGGCCTGAGCACGCTCAGCGGCGGCCAGGTCGTCTCGCTCGGCCTCGCCGCCCAGCTGCTCAGGCGTCCCGACGTGCTGCTGCTCGACGAGCCCACCAACAACCTCGACCTTCAGGCCCGGCACAAGCTCTACGACGGGCTGTCGGACTTCACCGGCTGTCTGCTGCTGGTCAGCCACGACCGGGCGCTGCTCGACCGCATGGAACGCGTCGCCGAGCTAAGCAGCGACGAACTGCGTTTCTACGGCGGCAACTTCACCGAGTACGAAGAGGCCGTGCGCGCCGAGCAGGAGGTCGCCGAGAAGAACGTCCGCAACGCCGAACAGGAGCTGAAGCGTGAGAAGCGGGAGATGCAGCAGGCCCGCGAGCGTGCCGAGCGCCGCCAGAGCAACGCCGCCCGCAACCTCAAGAACGCCGGCCTGCCCCGCATCTTCGCCGGCACCATGAAGCGCGGCGCGCAGGAGTCCGCGGGCCGGGCCGGCCAGCTGCACGCGTCCCGGGTCAGTGAGGCAATGGCCCGCCTCGACGAGGCCGGACGCACGCTGCGCGACGAGCAGCGCATCTCCCTGGACCTGCCCGACACCCAGGTGCCCACCGGGCGCAACCTCTTCCTCGGCGAAGGGATGCAGGTCCACCTCGGGGACAAGGCCGTGTTCGCCGCGGGCGGTGTCGACCTGACCGTCCGAGGCCCCGAGCGCATCGGGCTGACCGGTCCCAACGGCGCCGGAAAGACCACCCTGATGCGTCTGCTCACCGGCGAACTCGCCCCGGACAGCGGGGAGATCAAGCGCAACGAAGGCCGGGTCGCCTATCTCTCGCAGCGCTTGGACCTGCTGGACCTGGACCGCACCGTGGCGGAGAACTTCGCCGCTTTCGCCCCCGGGCGGCCCGAGGCGGAGCGGATGAATCTGCTCGCCCGCTTCCTCTTCCGGGGCGCGCGGGCGCACCTGCCCGTCGGGGTGCTCTCCGGCGGCGAACGGCTGCGCGCCACTCTGGCCTGCGTCCTGTGCGCCGAACCGGCCCCGCATCTGCTGCTGCTCGACGAGCCGACCAACAACCTCGACCTCATCAGCGCGGGCCAGCTGGAGAGCGCACTCAACTCCTACCAGGGCGCCTTCATGGTGGTCAGCCACGACGAGCGGTTCCTCACCGAGATCGGGGTGAACCGCTGGCTGCGGCTGGCCGACGGAACGCTCACGGAGACGGGAGCCCCCGCGGTGTGAGCTGTCGGCGTGTGCAGTGGTCCGCGTCCGAGGCAGCACGCCCCGCGGACCGAACACCGATCACGTTGGACGGTTCTCCATGCCTCAGCCCGCTCTGCTCGCCCACGACCTCGTCCGCGACCTGGGCGGCCGTCGCGTCCTCGACGGCATCTCCCTGACCGCCTCCCCCGGCCACCGCATCGGCCTGATCGGGGAGAACGGCGTCGGCAAGTCCACCCTGCTGCGCGTGCTCGCCGGCGTGGACGAACCCGACGCGGGAAGCGTCACCCGCCCGGGCGACCTCGGCTTCCACCACCAGGAGATGCCGTACGACGCCGACTCGACCATCGCCGCGGTGCTGGACGAGGCGCTGCGTGAGGCCCGCGAGGACCTCGCCGAGCTGGACCGGCTCGGCGAGGAACTCGGCCGCGCCCCGGAAGACGACCCAGGTCACCGGAAGCTCCTCGACGCCTACGGAAGGCGGCTCGAGCAGGCGCAGGACCGGGAGTCCTGGGACGCCGACCGTCGTGCGGCCCTGGTGCTGGACGGCCTGGGTCTCGGCGCGTTCGGACACGACCGCACGCTCGGTTCGCTGTCCGGCGGACAGCGCGGGCGGCTGGCCCTGGCCGCACTGCTCGTCCGGCGGCCGTCGGCGCTGCTGCTCGACGAGCCGACCAACCACCTCGACGACGGCGCCGCCGTCTTCCTGGAGGAGCAGATCCGCGGCCTGCCCGGGACCGTGGTCGCGGCCAGCCACGACCGGGCGTTCCTCGACGCCGTCTGCACCGACCTGATCGACCTCGACCCGGCGGTGGACGGTCCGGTCCGCTACGGCGGAAACTACAGCGCCTACCTGTCGAAGAAGCGCGCCGAGCGGGAACGCTGGGAGCGGCGGTACGCCGAGGAACAGGAGGAACTGGCGGAACTACGGCACGCGGCGGGGGTGACCGCGCACCGGGTCGCGCCGCTTCGGGGCCGCACCGACAACGAGAAGATGGGCTACGGCCACCGGGCCAGCCGGGTGCAGAGCCAGATCTCCCGCCGGGTCCGCAACGCCACCCGGCGGCTGGAGGAACTGGAGCGCACCCAGCTCGCCGAGCCACCGCGCCCGCTGCGGTTCGCGGCCGGGGACCTGGCCGCGCGTGCCGAGGAGGGCTCGCGGCCCCTGGTGTCCCTGCACGACGTGCGGGTGCCCGGCCGACTCGCGCTGGACGGCCTGGAGGTGTCGGCGACGGACAGGCTGCTGATCACGGGCGGCAACGGGGCGGGCAAGTCCACGCTGCTCACCGTGCTCGCCGGACGTCTTCCGGCCGAGGGCGAGGTGCACCGGCGGCGCAGGCTGACGGTGGGGCTACTCACCCAGGACACCGTGTTCGTGCGGCCCGGTCGCACCGTCCGGGACACCTACGAGCAGTCACTGGGCGCGCAGCGGGCCGAGAAGGTGCCGCTCGGCTCGCTCGGCCTGATGCACGAGACGGACCTGGACAAGCCGGTCGGGCAGCTGTCCGTGGGGCAGCGCCGGCGGCTCGCGCTGGCCCTCCTGGTGGCCCGCCCGCCCCAGCTGCTGCTGCTCGACGAGCCCACCAACCACCTCTCCCCCGCCCTGTGCGACGAACTGGAGGCCGCACTGGGTCCCGGCCCCGGAGCGATCGTCGTGGCGAGCCACGACCGCTGGCTGCGCCGGCGGTGGCAGGGCCGCGAACTCCGTCTGGAACCGGGACGCGACCGGCGGGAAGAGGAGGCGGCACCGGCCTGCTCCGGGTCCTGAGCCGGGCCCGCTCGCGGTCCGCGCCCGTCTACGGTCCTGACCGGCGCGGACCGCGCGAGGTGCCGTACGATCTCGATCGCGCTGTTGCGCGGAAGCACCGCCTGGAACGGTGACGCTTCTTGCGCTCGACAGGAGTCACCTGTCAAGATGGTGATGTGAATCTTGACCATGTATTCGTATGCGGGCACCCGGCCCTCGACTTCGCGGCCACCCTCCGGGCCCGACGCTCGACCCGGTTCGAGATGTTCGTGACGCCGGAGCGGCTGAATGCCTGGTACCTGGAGTCCGGGCTGGTGGACACGATCACTCCCGGCGAGGAGGACGACGTCCGGGAGGCCACGACCGTGCGCGAGGCCATCTACCATCTCGTCACGGACCGCCGTCTCGACGAGGAGTTCAACCGCGAAGCGCTCGCCGTACTCAACGCCGCCGCGCGCAAGCCCCCCGCGACGCCGCAGCTCACCGTGGCCGGACGGCACACCGACGCGACGCCCGAGCAGGCGCTGGCGACCGTCGCCCGGCAGGCCGTGGAACTGCTCAGCGGCCCGGACGTCCCCTTGATGAAGGAATGCGGCAACCCCGAGTGCACCCGGGTCTACATCGACCGCTCCCGGGGCATGCGGCGCCAGTGGTGTGGCATGGAGTCCTGCGGCAACAAGATCAAGGCCGCCGCGTACCGCGCACGCAAGAAGTCCGTTCCCGCCGTGACCGCACGCTGACCTCCTGACCTGAGCGGCGCATGGCCCCGGCGAGCGCCGGGGTCAGTCGGCGCAGAGGTCTTTGAGGGGCGCCGGTCCGTCATGCGCGCTCAGGGAATGTTGACGAACAAGTTCCGCAAGCCGCCGAAGAATGGCGTCTCCGGTAGAACGAAGAGAGATGACCCTTCCGTGCGCGCGTGCAGCCTTCACACCCGTGCATAGAGAAACACGTGGGTCAGTCGGACTGGCCGATCACGGAACGAATCACCAGAGACATGTGTCAGTGTATCTGCGCCATGTCCGCGGACTCCGGGTGTTCCCGGTAATGCCGGGGTGACGTCCCCATGACACGTTTGAACGCGGTGCTCAGGGCGCTGTCGGAACTGTAGCCAACCGCTTGCGCGATGGAGGCTACGGTCCCCTCCCCCTTGCGCAGCTGCTTGGCCGCGAGTTCGATCCGCCACGCCGTTAGGTACTCGTGCGGCGCCTGGCCGACCACCTTCTTGAACCGTGTGGCGAGCACGGTGCGGGAGACCGATCCCGCCCGGGCCAGTTCGGCGACGGTCCATGGGTGCGCCGGATCCCGGTGTACGCAGGCCAGCGCCGCCGCGACCGCAGGGTCGGCCAGGCCCGCGAGCCAGCCAGGGCCGGTGCCGGCCTCGCTCTCCAGATGGGAGCGCAGAACGTGCACGAGCATGACGATCGCGAGGTGCTCCGCGACCAGGGTGGCTCCCATCCGCCGGTGCCGTAGTTCCTCGTCGATCGCGTCGAGCACCCAGCGCACCGTCTGTGCCCGGCCCGTACCGGCCGGCAGGTGGATGACCGGCGGAAGGCCGTCCAGCAGCAGCCCCTGGGCCCGGGCGCCGAAGGAGAAGCGACCGCCGAGAAGATGCACCTCGTCGCCGCCGCCGGCCCGCGCCACCCTCGCATCGGCCCGCGCGAAGAGAGGACCCGCCGCGACAGCCGGCACATGCGGGCCGCTGCGGAGCGTGAAGCCACGTCTGCGGGTCAGGAGGAAACAGTCGCCCTCCGACAACGCGATGGACGCCGGCACCCCGTCGACCTCCAGAAGACACCTTCCGCGCCGCACGGCGTTGAACTTCACACCTGGAGGCGGCGGGAATTCCACGGCCCAGTCACCGCCCGCCACCAGGCCGGCGGAGAGGTGACCGCGGGTGTCCAGCAGCGCGAGGACGTCTTCCAAGGGGTCCACGCGGCTTCCTTTCCGGGCCGCCCGGCATGTGCTGGCCCCCGCGGCTGCACAGGGCTGACAGAACCTGCGGCTCCTTCAACATACAGCGGCGCATCGACGTCCCCCAGGCGGAGCCCGAGGGAACGACAACTCTCGCGGTGCGGAACGCTCACGCAAGTCCGCCGGACGCCCGAGCATGGCCGCCGCTCGGCATGGTCCCTAGGCTGGCGAGGGTCGAGCGGGACATATGCCCCTTCATATGTGACCCCTTATCAGGAGCACATGTCTGCCGCCCGGCCCCCTCGGCCGAGGCATCCGCCCACCACCGGACCCATGGTTCGCTTCGAGAAAGACCTGCCCCGCATGACCAGCGCAGCGCACAACGACCCCGTCATCCTGCTCGTCCACGGTGCCTGGCACGGCTCCTGGTGCTGGGAGCTGCTGGCTCCCGAACTCACCGCGCTCGGCTGGCGGGTGGAGACCGTCGACCTGCCGAGCGCGTCGGCCGACCCGGACAACACCGCCGGAATGTACGACGACGCCCGCGTCATCCGGGAGAAGCTGGCCGACCTCGACGGGCCGGTGACGGTCCTCGCGCACTCCTACGGCGGGCTGCCCGCGACCGAGGCCGCCGCTCCCAACGTGTCCCGTCTGATCTACCTCTCCGCGTTCCAACTGGAGGAGGGGGAGTCCCTCTCGGGGCTGAGCGGCGGCGCGCTGCCCAGCGGCAAGACCGGCACCCTGCCGGCCCACGAGGACCCCGGGAGCCACCTGTATGCGGACGTCCCGGACGATGTCGCGCAGCAAGCCGTCGACCGGCTGGTGCTGCAGACCGTGAAGTCCTTCAGCGAGCCCCTCACCACGGCCGCCTGGAAGGCCGTGCCAGCCGCGTACATCGTCTGCGAGCAGGACCGGGCAGTGGATCCCGGGTTCCAGGAGCAGATGGCGGCCCGCTCGGAGCGGTCATACCGGATCGCGGCCGGCCACTCGCCCTTCCTGTCCGTGCCTGAGGAACTGGCCCGGCTGATCACGACGGATGCGGACCGCTGACCATGGCGGATTCGCCTGTCCCTGTTCAGGGGATGTTCTCGGGAAAAGCCTGGCGCGTCGAGCGCTTCGGCACGCCGCGTGAGGCGGTCCGGCTGCGGGACATGACCTGGGAGGAGCCGAAACCCGGCCAGGTGCTGATCCGGGTGCGCACGGCGGGCGCCGGATTTCCCGACCTGTTGATGGCCACGGGGCGCTTCCCGCTGCTCGGGGATCCCCCCTTCGGGCTGGGCAAGGAGGCCACAGGGGAGGTTGTCGCCGTCCCGCCGGGCTCACGGTTCGCGCCCGGCGACCGCGTCACGGGAATCACCGGGTTCCTGGAGGGGTGGGGCGGATACGCGCAGTACACATACCTGCGTGAGGTGTCGGCCGTCCGGGTGCCCTCGGGCATGACGGACGAGGAGGCGGGTGGGTTCCCGATCGCCTTCCGGACCGCCTACGCCGGCCTGGTCGAGCGTGCCCCCGTCGAACCCGGCCAGAGCCTGCTCGTACTCGGCGCCGCCGGGAGCAGCGGCGCCGCGGCAGTGCAGTTGGGCAAGGCCCTGGGCGCCACCGTGATCGCGGTGGCGGGCGGCAGGTCCAAGACGGAGTTCTGCGCACGCCACGGCGCGGACCACGTCATCGATCACCGGACGGAGGATCTGACAGCGCGCGTCACCGAGATCACCGGCGGACGCGGGGTGGACCTGATCTACGATCCGGTCGGCGGCGAGACGGCCGCCACCACCCTCAAGAGCATCGCGCGGGGCGGCCGGATCGCCGTGATCGGGCTCGCTGCCGGGACGACCGTGCCTCTGGACTCGGCCGACTTGCTGCTGCGCAACTACTCGGCGGTGGGCGTGCTGGCGGGCCCCGACGAGGACCCGGATGTCGAGGCCGCCGTGTGGAGCCGGCTCACACGTCTGGCCGCGGAGCAGACGATCACGACCCCGGTGGGGACGGTGCACTCGTTCATCGATGTGCCCGACATGATCGCCGGGCAGGGGGCTCCCGGCCCGGGCAAATCGGTGGTCCGGGTGGCGGGGTAGCCGCGCGGGTCAGGTGCCGTCGGCCGGGGAGGCACCCAGAGCGCGCCACAGGCGGGGAGTTCCTCGCCGGGTGTGCGCGGACGTCAGGGTGTACGTGGCGGGCGTCGGAGCAGTGGACCTCCGTGCCGGAACTGTGGCTCGCCCTGGGCGCCCCGGTGGCCGACGCTCTCATGGGCCTGCTGGCCGGCCGCGCCCCGCCGCTGCGCGCCGTGCGGATGAAGCCAGTGGACGCCCTTCACTCGCCTTCATGGCGACACGTGTATGGCCCGCTCCCGCCACAGGAATGCGGGAGCGGGCCATACCGGGACAGACCCAGACGCCGTGCCGGCCTCGCTGGAGGCGGTCGGGCTGAACGCAGGGTCCGTGGCCGCCGTCCTGGTTACGCACGCGCACAATGACCACATCGACGCGGCCGAACACCTACGCGCCGCGTATGACGTGCCCGTCCTCATGCACCAGGGTTCCCCGCACCGGGAGCACCGGACCTGCCCGGTGCGCCCGTGCCCGTGCACACGCCGTGGCACACCAAGGGCCACTGCGCCTACCACCCGCCCTGCAGCGGCGACTCCCTGGCCGTGAGCGAGAGGCTGGACGCGGGTCTCGTCCTGCCCGGCCACGGGCCTGTGCACCAAGGTCGGCCGAGGAGGCTGCTCTGACGGCCCGCGAGCACGCCGCCGCCAGGTGGACGGACCCCGGATCCGAGGGGCGGCCGACACCCGCACTCGTCCCCCGGCCGGCGCATACAACGGTCCACCAAGGGTCGTCAGGGCGGCGGTTCGGCGACATACTCACCGAGCAGTATGTACGGGGAGAACCTCGTGCGAGTGACGTCGCCGAACCCTCGGGAGGTCGAAGAGGGCACACACTTCCTATATGCGCAGGCACATCAGCGCCTATCGTGAAGAGTGGGCATGCCAGACGGACCATCTGGCGCTGACACTTATCCCCACGGGACCCTCGGCGTGGGTACCATGCGCAACGTCATCCATAGCGAGGGAGTGAACGGTGTGACCAGCCAATCAGCCTCCACGCTCCGATCGCGGTACGTAGCACAAGCCGCGTCGGACCTGGAGGAGAACCGCCAGAAACAGCGGGAGCTGGCGGAGAGGATCACGGTGTTGAAGCAGGAGGAAGCCCTCCTGTCGGACATCCTCAACCTCGCCGAGCGGTACGAGGGTTTGGCGGACGCGTCCCGTCTGCCCGGGCAGTTGCAGGACGAGCCCGTCGCCGCAAAGGCGAAGCAGGCCCCCGCCGGAGTTGCTGCGCGGCGCTCCACATCGGCCAAGACCACTCCGGCCGGCCAGACGGCGAAGGCCGGCGCGAAGGGGAAGTCGCGCCGGCCTCTGCTCGGTGACCTGCTGGCGGACCTGCTCGGCCAGTACGACGAGCCGCGTCTGGCGAAGGAGTTGCGGGACGAACTCCTCGAGAAACACCCGGACCGCAACCCCACACCGCAGGTGGTGCGGAACACCATCGAATCCCTGGTCGCCAAGGGACGTATCAGGCGTCACAAGCAGCAGCGTTCCGTCATGTACACCCTGGTGAAGCGGGGCGAGGCGGACAGCTCCGACTGACACCTGCGCTCGTCCCGCGGGCAGTGGTCCGCAGCCGGGCACTGCTCTGCACCCCGTGCGACACAGCCCGCCACGCGGGACGGGTGAGGCACCTCGGCGTCGAGTCGGTGCCGTACGGGCGACGGGCGAGGCCTTCGAGCCCGATACCGATCTTCACGAGCGGGCATCCTCCTCACGACGGAGCCGACGGTCGATCTGCTGACGGGCGCCCTGGGAGGCCCCGCCAAGGCAGCGAAGTCCCAAGGCACCCCAGGCAACATGTCCTCGTCGGGTCCCGGTCCGGCCGTCGCCGTCCTTTCCTCATGACGTAGGTGTGAAAACCCCACTCACCGATGTGACGACACCCGTCGGCGCACCCCCGCTGCGCCGACCTAACCCCGCCACACGTTGTCGAACGCGGCGTTCTCGATGTCATGCCGCAGACGTACGGCCTCCAGCTGCGTCACCGCGCCGCCGACGGCAGCCAGCACCGTCGTGACCGCGTCCGCGTCGAGGCTCTCGTGGGCCTCGGCCGGGTCCGCCCCGATCCCTGCGGCTGCCAGCAGAGCGGCGAGGACGGGGTCGCCGGACAACCTGCGTTCCTCCGCACCGCGGCGCGCCTGCGAATCGGCCAGCACGGTCCGCGCTGACCGCTGCCAAAACCCGTGACCCCGTGGGTGGTTGACGAGCCCGGCCCGCTCCAGGTCGTCGACGTAGGCCGCGGCGAGCTCGCTGCCGCGGCGCCACAGCCAGTCGTCGACCGTCTCGTACGGCTCCCGCCGGGTGAGCGAGGCGTCCGCCTGGTCCAGCAGACGGTCACCCGTCGCCACCCGAGGGCCGGGCACCATGCGATCTCCGTTCAGGCTCAGCGCCCCGTTCTCCAGGAGATCGATCGCCTCGGCCCCCGCGAGCGCGAGGGACAGGTCGCCCTGCGCCACGGGCAGGTCGGTCGGCATGCCCAGAGTGATGAGCGCGAGGTCCCGTGCGGTGGTCATGAATCCCGCCTCGTCTCCAACAGGCGCAGCCACACCTCGCTGATGGTGGGGAAGGCGGGTACGGCGTGCCAGAGACGCTCGACGGGCACCTCTCCGGTGATGGCGACGGTGGCCGAATACAGCAGCTCGCCGACGCCCGGTCCGACGAAGGTGGCGCCGGCGACGACCTGGCGGTCCCGGTCGATGAGGATCCGGGCCCGGCCTCGGTAGTCGGGCCGGTACTGGACGGCGCCCGCGAGGTGACCGATCTCGTAGTCGACGACCTCGACGGCCCGGCCGGTGCGCTGGGCCTCGCGGACGGTCAGGCCCACGGAGGCGACCTCGGGGTCGGTGAACACCACGCCGGGGACGGCCTCGATGTCGGCCGTACTGCTGTGCGGAGTCCAGCGCCCGGTGTCCAGCCGCTCACCTCGGGCCCGGCCGGCGATCACGGCACCGGCGATGCGCGCCTGGTACTTGCCCTGGTGGGTGAACAGGGCGCGGCGATTGATGTCGCCGACGGCGTACAGCCAGTCCCCGGGGACCGCGGTGACGGTGAGACTGTCGTCGGCGGTGAGCCAGTCACCCGGCTTCAGTCCCACGATGTCGAGCCCGATGTCCTTCGAGCGCGGGGCGCGGCCGGTGGCGAAGAGGATCTCGTCGGCGGTGATCTCACCGCCGTCCGACAGGGTGACACGGACCTCTCCGTCGTCCACCCTCTCCGCGTCGACGACAGAGACGCCGAACCGTACGTCCGCACCGGCCTCCCGCAGGCGCTCGGTGACCAGCTCGCCCGCGAAGGGCTCCAGCCGGGGCAGCAGCCCGTCCCCCCGGGCGAGCAGGGTCACCCGGCTGCCCAAGGCCTGCCAGGCGGTGGCCATCTCGACGCCCACCACACCGGCGCCGACGATCACGAGGCGCCGCGGCGGCTGCTGGGCGCTGGTCGCCTCCCGGCTGGTCCAGGGCCGAAGGTTCTCGATCCCGGGCAGCGGGGGCAGGTCCGCGCGGCTGCCGGTGCACACGGCGACGGCGTGCCGGGCCCGCAGGCGGACGGTGTCGCCCGCGGGCGTCTCCACGGACACCTCGCGCTCCCCCGCCAGCCGTCCGTGGCCCCGCAGCAGGTCGATGCCGGCCGACTTGATCCACTCGACCTGGCCCTCGTCGTTCCAGTCGGTGGACATGCGGTTGCGGTGCGCCAGGACGGCCTCGACGTCCAGCGGGTTCTTGACGCCGGGGTCGAGACCTGGGACATGCATGGCGTCGGCGCGGAGCAGGGCGGGGCGCAGCAGGGCCTTGCTGGGTTCGCAGGCCCAGTACGAGCACTCGCCGCCCGCCAGTTCGCTCTCCACGAGGACGGTGCTCAGGCCCGCGGCGGTGGTACGGTCCGCGACGTTCTCGCCGACCGGACCCGCGCCGATCACTATGACGTCGTACGTGCGGATGTTCTCGGTCGTCACGCGTCCTCCAGTGGCTGGATGCCGGTCGGATGGGTGTCGTGGTCCGTGGTGACTCTCAGCGGCCGGGGGCGCGCTCGGTGACCTCCTGGAGGAACCACTCATTGCCGTCGAGGTCCTTGAAGGCGGCGAAGGTGCCGTAGCTGACGCGCTCGGGGTGCAGGCCGGGCACTCGGTGGGAGTCACCGGCGTGGTGGAAGGCGCCGGTCTCGTCGCGGAAGGGGCCAGAGACCTCCACACCGCGGGAGGTCAGCTCCTCCTGGGCCGTGAGGATGTCGGTGACGGTCAGCTGGAGGCCGTGGAGCGTGCCCGCCTCCTGCCGGGTCAGGCCCTCCCCGAAGATGATCGAGCACTCGGAGCCGGGCGGGGTCACCTGCACGATCCGGTAGCCGTCGTTGATCGGGAAGTCGGCGTCGAGGCGCCAGCCGAGCTGCTCCACGTAGAACCCCTTGGCTCGGTCCACGTCGGAGACGGGCAGAATGACGACTTCCAGCTTCATGTCCATGGCTGTGATCTCGCTTTCGATGGTTCGGTCATGGGTTCTGGGTCGCTCGAGACCACACCCGTCAGCGGTGCTCACATACGTCGGCGGGCACCGAGCTCTCAGTGTCGGCCGCGATCGACATGTGCCGCTTCAGTCATCTGAGGGTGTGGCTCGACAGCGTTGACTACTCGTTACTGAAGCCAGAGCACCTGACGGCGTCCGGATACGTGTGAAGATTCGGCGCTCCGCCTTCAGCAGGGTGCGCGCACGACGGAGGCCATCGACCGATCACGGGAGGACAGATCTTGGGAAGAACCTTTCCCACCTCCCGCGCCGGCCGCGCATTGACGTGGGTGCACGGACGTCAGGTGCTCGGGTGCCACCATCGCTGTCATGACGGCCCCTCAGACCGACGGCGTGCCAGCTCAGTTCGACGCCCTCGACCGGGGCACCGACCTGGTCACCGTCATCATCGGCCGGCACCACTGACGTTTCCTTCGTAGCGAGGTGACCGGTGCGGCACGATCCGGTGCCGACCGGGCCTTTCGCGTGGTGCCGCCGGTCAGATGAAGCTCGAGGCCGGCGGGCCGTACCCCGACAGCGCTGCGCCCTCCGCCCAGTTCCACACCTGGGTGTCCCTTGGCCAGTCCCGGTCCTCGGAGCCTCCCGCGGCTCGGGACGGCACCTCGCCGGAGACACGGTGGAGATCCGAACGAGGTTGCGGGGCGGTCTGTACGTGTGTGTGCGTCATGGAAGCCATGTCCTGCCCTCGCTCTTCGGTCGGCGGTGTGAGTACGGCTGAGGGGGTGGCCGGTCCCGTGCAGGGGGAACACGGGACCCGCGGTCGAGGGGAGGGATAGATCAGGCGGCGATGCCGACGTTGATGATGACCGGGATGTTGTCGCGCGTGGCCTTGGAGTACGGGCAGATCTGGTGGGCGGCGTGCGCGAGCTCCTCGGCGGTGGCCTGGTCGACACCACCGAGAACAGGGTTGAAAACCGCGGAGAGGGAGAACTCGCCGTCGTCGCCGTGGGTGAGGGTGATCTCGGCGGTGATGGTGGTGCTGGTGACGAATCTTGCGGGTGGTCGCGGCGCGGCGCGGGGCGCCGAGGAAGCAGGCGGCCCAGCCGGCGGCGAGGAGCTGCTCGGAGTTGGTCGCGGTGCCCGCGCCGCCGAGCTCCTTGGGGAGGGCGAGGCCGGTCTCCAGCAGACCGTCGGAGGAGCGGACATGACCGCCGTTCCGGCCCTCTCCGTCGACGTCGACAACGGCGGTGTAGCTGACTGCCATGACTGGTGCTCCCCATCTGGACCGAAAGGCCCTTGGTCGCCTGCCGACCAGGACACCCTTTGCGTCACTGGTTGAGGCAGTGACGCAATCATGGCAGCCACTTTCGTCACCCGTCAAGGCGGTGATTGGAGGCTTTCAGTGGCTGCCCCCCCCGGCGGACCGGTGCCCCTCCGACCGGCTACACACCGCGGTCGGCAACGCCGCCCGCACGCCTCGAGCTACACCCAGTCCGCTGCCACTCAGGAGATCCGGGCGCTCGAGCGGGAGGCGGGCATGCCCCCGTTCACCCGTAACAGCCGAGTTCACCCGTAATGGCCGACGGATGCATGTCACCGAGGCCGGGAAGATGCCGGCCGTCACACCGAGGTGATCCTGGGCAACCTGCCTGACGCCCCATACCAACTCCAGGCGTCGGCGCGGCGGCATGCCGGGCGGGTGCGTGTCTGCGCGTCCCCCAGCGCGAACACCACGCCGGCCCCGGATGCGACGTGCCGTGCGCCTCGCCGAGCCGACCGGGCACGCCGGGTGGCTGGTTGCTTGGGGTGGCGGCCTGGGGTGTGGTGGCCACGTTGTCGTACGCCGGCGCCCTGCTGACCGCCAGCCGAGTCCGATGGCCCAACTCGCTGTGACGGTGCGGTCGTCGGGCCATCTCAGTCGACATCCTCGAGGTCGAGAGCGGCCGGAGCGTCACACAGCGCAGCTCGGGAGTTGACGCCGAGTCTGGGACAAATCTGGTACCGGTGGACGCCTATGATCTGGCGGGAGGAACAGTCGCTCGGCGATCTGCTTGTTGGTCCGCCCGGTGGCGGCCGGCCTCGCGACCGCCCATTCCTGAGCGGTCAGCGTCCCCTTGCCCGGTTGGGCGGTGGCGGCTGCGGGGTGACCGCCGGCGCGGAGTTCAGCCGTGGCGCGGGCCGCCCACGGTTCCGCTCCGAGCTTGTTGAACGCCTCGGACGCCTTGACCGGTTGGTCACGGGCTTCCTCCGTCGCACGCCGGCGGCGTAGGCGTTCGCCGTAGTACAGGGCTGCCCATGCGACGTCGAAGGGCCAGTCGCCGGGCCCAGCCGGGGAAAGTGCCCGGTCGAACAGGGCGAAGGCCCCGTCGGTAGGCGTGGTCCCGGCATACTGTGCCGGATGCCTACAGCCCCAGGTCGAGGGCGAGGCACGAGTAGAACTTCCACGAGCCTTCGGGGTCGTACGACGCACTCGCCCCGCCGCCCGGCGCCGCCTCCACCTCTTCGGTCATGTCCTCGAAGCGGATGCGCTCGGGAAGCCTGCCGTATCGCGCGTGCCGTACCGCCGCCGCGGCGTCCGTGGTGGGCTTCTTGTTCATGGCCGTGCTCCACTTCGTCGATCGCGGCTGGCGTCCTGCTTGTTGCCTTGGACGACGATCAGCATGCTCCTCCATTCGTCACCCGTCAAGGAGGTGACGGTCAGACGCGGGCCGGTTACCCCGTGACGTCGGCTTCGAGGATCGCGGCGGTGAAGGCCTCGGGCCGCTCCTGGGGTGGTCGCGGCCGACCCCCGGGACGACGTACACCCCGTACTCGTAGTGCCACAGGCTGCGCAGCGAGGCCGGAATCCACGACCAGGTGCCGCCGCGGCCGTCCGCCCAGTGGCGTCCGTAACCGTTGTCGGACAGGAACCAGCCGGCCCATGTCGCCAGATACGTCACCACGGCGACCGGGACGAGGGACAGCACCGACCAGTTGAGGTCTTGCGCAGCACCGCGCGGTAGGGACGGCGCGCTCCCGCTACGCGGCGAGCGCCGACGTCCCACAGCACGGTAAGGATCACGAAGAAGGCGAGGAAGTACAGGCCGTTCCATTTGGCGGAGGCCGCCAGTCCCAGGAAGAGGCCGGCTGCGAGCCGCCAGGGACGCAGCCCCGTCCGGGCATGGTCACCGGTGTGTCCGTCCGGGCGTACCCGGCCGTCCTCGCCGACCGGTAAGGCCACCGCGAGCCGGGCTCGTGCACTGTCCCGGTCGATGAGCAGGCATCCGAACGCCGCCAGTGCGAAGAACATGACGACGAGGTCGAGCAGAGCGGTGCGGCTCATCACTACGTGCAGACCGTCCATCGCCATCAGTGCTCCGGCCAGGCAGCCCAGCAGGGTCGAACGGAACAGGCGGCGTCCTATTCGGCACAGCATCAGCACCGACAGAGTGCCCAGGGCCACCGTCATGAAGCGCCAGCCGAACGGGGCCAGGCCGAACATCCACTCGCCGAGGGCGATCACCCACTTGCCCGTCGGCGGGTGCGCGACGAAGGACCCGGTGTCGGAGAGCAAAATCACCTGGGGATCGGCGAGTATCTGCGGGTCGGCGATCTTGCGGTCCGGCCAGGTGCTCTCGTAGCCGAGCCGCAGCAGGGACCAGGCGTCCTTGGCGTAGTACGTCTCGTCGAATACGACCGCCCGCGGCCGGCCAAGGTGCCAGAAGCGGATTGCCCCGGCCAGGACGGCGACGATTACCGGCCCCAGCCGGTCCATCGCCTTCGCGGCACGGTACGCCCGTGCCGGATCGAGACGTGTGAGCTCGCACGGACGGGCCGGCGGCTTCGGAAAGGGCGGAACAAGACGCTCGCGGATGTCGGTCCCCGGGCGTGCTACGTATCCGAATCTCCGAAGTCGTTCCCGCCAGTCTTTGGGCTGCGTTGTCGGACGGGTGCCGTCGAAGACGGGGAACGGGTCGCTTCGCTACTCGTCACTGAATGACCTTAGGGGTCATGCACGCACGTGTGTCCCGCGCCGGTCTCTTCGGCGCGGGACACACGTCTTCACGGGGCCAGGTCGGTCACAAGGTCGGGCTCCGGCGTTGCGCAGGCCGACGCCGGTGACCGGGAGCCCGTCGTAGGTGGCGTACGGGCAGCCGTCCCAGTTCGCCGGAACCGACCCTCTTGGACGCCGGGGGGTCAGACGGTGATGGTCTTGTACTCGGTGTAGGTGCCAAGGCCGACCGCGCCGTACTCGCGGCCGATGCCGCTGGCCTTGAAGCCCCCGAACGGGCCGTCGAAGGCGACGGAGGCGCCGTTGACGGTGATGGTGCCGCTGCGGACGCGGCGGGCGACCGTCAGGGCGCGCTCCTCGTCGGAGGACCAGACGCCGCCGGAGAGGCCGTACTCGGAGTCGTTGGCGATGCGGACTGCGTCGTCCTCGTCGTCGTAGGCGATGACCACCAGGACCGGACCGAAGATCTCCTCCTGCGCGATCCGCATGGAGTTGTCTACGTCGGCGAAGACGGTGGGCGTGACGTAGTTGCCCTTCTCCAGGCCCTCGGGGATCTGCGGGCCGCCAGCGACCAGGCGGGCACCCTCCTCGATACCGAGCTGGATGTAGGTGCGTACCCGCTCCTGCTGGTCGGGGCGGATCATCGGGCCGATGAAGGTGTCGGGGTCGTTCGGGTCGCCCACCTTCAGCGACTCCACCAGTTCCTTCAGCGCGGCCACGACCTCTTCGTACCGGCTGCGCGGGGCCAGGATCCGGGTCTGGGCGATGCACGACTCGCCGCTGTTGAGCAGGGAGCCGAACTTGACGCCCGCGACGGCCTTCTCGATGTCCGCGTCGGGAAGAATGATGGCGGCGGACTTGCCGCCCAGCTCCAGGCTGACCCGCTTGAGCTGCTCGCCCGCGATCGAGGCGATACGGCGGCCCGCCCGTGTCGAGCCGGTGAAGGCGATCTTGTCGACGTCCTTGTGCGAGACCAGGTACTCACTGGTCTCCCGGTCCGCGGGCAGGACGCTGATCACGCCCTCGGGCAGGCCCACCTGCTCCAGCAGCTCGGCCAGGAAGCCCATGCTCAGCGAGTTCTCCGGGGACACCTTCAGGACCACGGAGTTGCCGGCGACCAGGGCCGGGATGATCTTCGAAGTGGCCGAGGAGAAGGGCGAGTTCCACGGGATCACCGCGGCCACGACGCCGATCGCCTCGCGGCGCACCACGCTGCGTACCGGGGACGCCGGGTCGGAGGGCACGAGCGTCTCCTCCCAGCCGAACTGCTCGGCCGCCTTCAGGTAGGCGTTCGCCTGCCGGGTCAGGCCGGGCTGTCCGGCGCGGGTGAACCATCCGGCCGAACCGTTCTCCAGCGAGATCAGGTGTGCGATCTTCTCCGCGTTCTTCTCGCGCAGTGCGTTGAATCGCCGCAGGACCGCGATCCGCTCCGCGGGCGGTGTCAGACGCCACGCGCCGGCCTCGAAGGACGCCCGTGCCGCGGCAACCGCGCGGTCGATGTCCGCCGGGTGCGCCTGCGCGGCTCGGCCGACCACCGACCGGTCGTGCGGCGAAGCGATGTCGAGCAGCTCCGGGTTGCTCGGCTCGGCCCAGGAACCTCCGATGAAAAGCCGGTCGTAGGTGATCATGTGCTTTCTCTCTTCCGGTGCTTTCGGTTCAGTTCAGTCAGGACTCAACTGCCACATCAATGTAGCACTTTTATTCTCTAGATACACACAGCAGTGACCTCAAGGTCACGATCCTCTACAGGAGGCACATCTGAGCCCTGGGCGGGCGGCCGACGTGGCGGTCGACACGTATCTGTGCGGCATCGGCGCCCGGCGTCACGAGCCCACGCGATGCCCCTCTCCGCGACTGACCGTCATATGGCTGATGCGTCCGGTCTCGCCGCGGACGAGAGTGTGTGCCGCCGGCCCCGCTCACGGAGAGGAACGGCCTCGGATCTGCCGCCCGTCCTCATCGAATCCATCATCCGTCACCCCTTTGACAGGTGACGCAGGGTGTGCGAGGGTCGTCGCGTCAAGAGCCGCGGTGATCTCGTACCGCCGATATGAGCGGGAGGTTTCCCGGGCTCGGGCCGGTCACCGGAAACGCACGACGGAGGGCATCACATGATCAACAGGCGTACCTTCAGCAAGGCCGTCAGCCTGGGCACCGGCGCGGCCGCGGTCTCACTGTCCGGCCTGCAGGCCAGCGCATCCGCCGCGACCGCCGCACACGAGCCGGGCGGCGCTTCCGTCCCCACCATGCCCGCCGTCACCCCGGGCACCCACACCGAGTTCGGCACGATCAAGCAGGTCAAGGCGGGTGTCCTGGACATCGGCTACGCCGAGGCCGGTCCCGCCCACGGCCCGGTCGTCCTTCTCCTGCACGGCTGGCCCTACGACATCCACAGCTTCGTCGACGTAGCCCCGCTCCTCGCCGACCAGGGTTACCGCGTCATCGTTCCCTACCTGCGGGGCCACGGCAGCACCCGCTTCCTGTCCCGGAACACTCCCCGCACCGCGGAGCAGTCCGCCATCGCGCTCGACATCATCGCCCTGATGGACGCCCTCAAGATCCACAAGGCCGTCCTCGCCGGCTTCGACTGGGGCTCGCGCACCGCCGACATCATCGCCGCCCTGTGGCCCGAGCGCGTCAAGGCCCTTGTCTCCACCAGCGGTTACCTCATCACCGACCGCAAGGCGCAGCTGGAGCCCGCCCTCCCGGCCGTCGAGCACAACTGGTGGTACCAGTGGTACTTCGCCTCCGAGCGCGGCAAGAAGACCATGGAGAACGTCGACAAGCGCATCGCGCTGTGCCGCTACGTGTGGACCCTCGTCTCCCCCAACTGGAACTTCGACGACGCCACCTACCAGCGCACGGCCCAGGCCTTCAAGAACCCCGACTACGCCGCCGTCGTCCTCTACAACTACCGCTGGCGCATCGGCCTCATCGAGGGGGAGCGACGCTACGACCGTTACGAGAAGCTCCTCGCGGCCCAGCCCCCCATCGGCGTTCCCACGGTCACCCTCGACGCGGCACTCGACCCCTTCACCCCGGCAGGCGACGGCTCCACCTACCGCGGCCACTTCACCGGCCCGTACCAGCACCGCACCATCGCGAACATCGGCCACAACCTGCCACAGGAAGCGCCCACCGCCTTCGCCCAGGCCGTGGTCGACGCCGACCACCTCTAACATCCGCACCCGTCACCGACCCGGCCCCCACACACCGCGTCGGTCACGCCCAGGTGGAGTTCCTCCTGGCAGGGAGACGTCCATGATGATGGCCGCCTTCCCCGAACCGATCGCTACCGAGCACCTGAAGGAGGCGCACGGGCCGCGGATCACGCTGCCCGCGGAGTCCAGAGAGCCGGGCGGACGGCCTGCCGGGCCCGCAGCGGCACATGTGTACGCCGGGCCCGGATGCGCGGCCGGAAAGGGCATCGTCCCTCCCGGCCGCGCCGGTGTTCAGGACTCGTCGCGCCTGGGCAGGCGCCAGTTCGGCCGCGGGAAATGGCAGGTGTAGGCGTCCGGGTAGCGCTGGAGGTAGTCCTGGTGCTCCGGCTCGGCCTCCCACAACGGGCCGGCCGGCACCACCTCGGTCACCACCGGTCCCGGCCACAGCCCGGACGCGTCGACGTCGGCGATGGTGTCCTGCGCGATGCGGCGCTGCTCGTCGTCAAGGTAGAAGATGGCGGAGCGGTAGCTGAGGCCGATGTCGTTGCCCTGCCGGTTCCTCGTGGTCGGGTCGTGGATCTGGAAGAAGTACTCCAGGATCGTGCGGTTGTCGGTGACCGCGGGATCGAAGGTGATCTCGATCGACTCCGCATGCTTTCCGTGGTCGCGACAGGTGGGATCGGGCTTGTCGTCGTCGCCGCCGTAGCCAACCCGGGTGCGCTCCACACCGGGCAGCGCCCGGATCAGCTCCTGCATACCCCAGAAGCAGCCACCCGCCAGCAGCGCCTTCTCCTCGACGTCGCTCATGACACATCACCTTTCTGTCCGCGTCTGTCCGTGCGGGCTCCAGGCTTGCACGCCGGAATCTCCACACCCTTCCGTCACCATCTTGACGGGTGACGGGTCGCATGACAGATTAATCACCAGCCAGGGCGGTGACGAAAGCCGGTAGGACCGGCCCGCCCGTATACCGAGAAAATGCCTGAGAGGGGTTTGTCGTGGTGAGCATCAAGGGTGGACGCAAGCGGCTGGTAACGGGTGTGGTCTCGACGGTCACGGCGGGTCTCGCGTTCGGCGCGTTCGCCCTCAGCGGCACCGCCAACGGCGCGGCCAAGACCGCCGAGGCCGCCGACGCAGGCCGACACGCCAAGCCGACCATCGTCCTGGAGCACGGCGCGTTCGCCGACGGCTCCAGCTGGAACGGCGTCATCGCCGACCTGCGCGCCGACGGCTACCCGGTCATCGCCGCCGCCAACCCACTGCGCGGCCCGGCCTCCGACGCCGCCGCCCTGCGCACGGTCCTCGACCACGTCAAAGGCCCGAAGATCCTCGTCGGCCACTCCTACGGCGGCAACGTCATCAGCCAGGCCGCCACCGACGACCCCGAGGTCAAGGCCCTGGTCTACGTCGCCGCCTTCCTGCCCGCCCCCGGCGAGAGCGCCCTGGAGCTCACCAACAAATACCCGGGCTCAACCCTCCCCGACGCCCTCGACCCGGTCACCTACGAGCAGGCCGACGGCTCCACCGCCACCGACCTGTACATCCAGCAGGACAAGTTCCGTCACCAGTTCGCCGCTGACGTGCCCGCCCAGCAGGCCGCCCTGATGGCCGCCGAGCAGCGTCCCATCGCCCAGGCCGCCCTGGAGGAGAAGGCCACCACCGCGGCCTGGAAGGCCAAGCCCGGCTGGGACATTGTCACCACCCGCGACCTCAACATCCCCGCCGCCGTCCAGCGCTTCATGGCCAAGCGCGCCCACGCGCACACGACCGAGGTCGCCGCCTCCCACTCGGTCGCCGTCTCCCACCCCCGCCTGGTCGCGGACGTGATCGAGCGGGCCGCCCACGCCACCGTCCGCTGACACCCCTCGAAGGACGGCGGGACTCCAGGTCCCGCCGTCCTCGGGACATCAACGGCACACCACACAGGTGTGCGGCCCGCACAAGAATTGAGCCATGACCTCACACTCCGACCCCCGGCCGCTCGGTGCCTTTCTCAGGGCCCGTCGGGAGCAGCTGGATCCGCGGGAGTGCGGCCTGCCGGAGACGGACTCCGCGCGCAGGGTCGCGGGACTGCGTCGCGAGGAGGTCGCCCAACTCGCCGCGATCAGCGTGGACTACTACACCCGCCTCGAACAGGGCCGCGTCCGCGCCTCCGCCCCCGTCCTCACCACCCTGGCCCGCGCCCTGCGCCTCGACGACGACCAGCAGCATTACCTCTACGAACTCGCCGGCCGAACCGACGCACGCCCACGCCACCGCCGACCCGCCCAACGCACACGGCCCGCCACGCGCCGCCTCCTCGACCAACTCACCCACACACCCGCCCTCGTCCTCGGCAAACGCCTGGACATCCTCGCCTGGGACCCCGCCGCCGTCGCGCTGTACACCGACTTCGCCGCCGTTCCGGCCAACAGGCGCAACTATCTGCGCCTGATGTTCACCGACCCCGCGATCCGCGGGATGCACCAGGATTGGGCACGTGACGCCCGCGACGCCGTCGCCGCTTTGCGCATGGAGGCCGCGGCCGAACCCGACCTCGCCCGCCTCGTCGGCGAACTGACGATTCAGGACGCGGACTTCCGCACCTGGTGGGCCGAACATCGCGTCAAAAGCGCGACCTACGGCACCGAGCAGTACAGCCACCCTTTGCTGGGCGACCTCGCCCTCGACCTGCGACACCTGGGCGCGACGGTCTCCTGACCTCCACCGCGGTCCTCCTGCTGCTCCGGCTGATCTCCGCCCCCGGACGCCGCTCCTGCTCGTCATCGACGACCTGCCCTGGCCGGACCGGGCGACCAACGCCGTGCTCGGCTTCGTGGCCCGACGGCTCGTCCACAGCCGTATCAGCTTCCTCGCGGCCTCCCGTGAGGGCTCCGACAGCTTCTTCGAGTCGAGTGACCTGTCCGAGCACCGGCTCAAGCCGCTGGACGACGCTTCGTCGGCCGAACTGCTCGCACTCGCACACCCCGACGTCTCCCCCGCGGTACGGCGCCACATCGCGGCCGAGGCACGCGGCAACCCGTCGGCGCTGGTGGAGCTGCCGGTGGCGCTCTCCGCCGAGCAGCCCGCGATCCTGACGGCGGCGCCCACGCCCCTGAGCGAGTGCCTCCAGGTCATGTTCGCCTCGCGCGTCGCCGACCTGCCCGACCGCGGCCGGGAGCTGCCGCTGATCGCCGTCCTCGACGGAACCGGTGACCTGGCTCCATCCAGGCGGCCGCGGTTGGCCGAGCTTCCATCGACGACTTCGTTCCCGCCGAGCGGAACCACCTGGTGACGGTCTCGGCCGACGACCGCCGGCTGCCCCTCCGGCATCCGCTGACCGGTTCCGCGGTGGTGGAGCCGGCGACCGCCAGCGCTTGAACCCCTGTGGGTCGCCCAGCTCAAGAGGCTCCCGGAGAGTGCCCCGGGAGACGGCAGCGCGTAGCCGACACCGTGGCGTGCACCGCGGGTGTCCCGCAACGCCGCCGGCCGGCACCCGGTGAGGGCGTCGGCCGGTCGAGGGAGTGTTGTCCGGGGGTCAGGCGGCCGGGACGGCGTCCTTGGCGGGGGCGGGCTCGGGGGTACGGGGCGTCTCGGCGGTCTTCCGCGCCGGCTTGAGGAAGAGGGCGAGGAGGATGCCAACGGCGAGGGTGGGGGCGATCCAGAGGTAGCCGGTGGCCGTCGCGTGGTCGAAGGCGTCCAGTGCGGTGTCGCGCAGGTCGGCGGGCAGCCGGCCGATGGTGTCGGGGCGGGCGGCGTCGAAGCCGCCGGCGGTCGCCAGGCCGTGGGTGCGGTCGGCGAAGCCGGTGTTGAGGAGGGTGCCGAAGACAGCGACACCGAAGGCCGCGCCGATGGAACGGGCGAAGGTGACCACGGCGCTGGCCGCGCCGAGATCGGCGGTGGGCACGCTGTTCTGGACAGTGGTCAGCACGACCATGGGCACCATGCCGATGCCGACACCGGTGATCAGGAAGTAGACGCTCAGCACAAGGGTGTTGGTGGCCGCCCCGATGGTGCCCAGCAGGAGCAGCCCTGCGAGGTTGGCGAGCAGGCCCACCAGGAGGATCGCTCGCAGCCGGTCGACGTGTGCGGCCCAGCGTCCGGCCAGGGACTGGCTGACGACCAGACCGGCGACCAGGGGCAGCATGTGGATGCCGGAGAGAGTGGCCGAGACCCCGTGAACGATCTGGAGGTAGGTCGGCAGGTAGACCAGCACGGAGAACATCGCGGCGTTGGCGAAGAACCCGATCAGCGAGGAGAAGACCACGGTCCGGGAGGCGAGCATGGCCGACGGCAGGACAGGGGCAGCGGCGCGGCGCTCGACCGGCACCAGCGCGACGGTCAGCGCGACGGTGGCGATGATCAGGCCGACGATGGCCGGCGAGCCCCAGCCCCAGCGCTCACCGAAAGATGTGATCAGGACCAGGCCGGTGGCGATGGCGGCCAGGATGGTCGCGCCGAGGTAGTCGATGCGGGCCTTGGCGCCCCGGGTGGCCGCGGGCAGCGCCCGCGCGGCGATGGCCAGGGCGATGATGCCGACGGGCAGGTTGACCAGGAAGGCCCACCGCCAGGACAGCTGGTCGGTGAAGACGCCGCCCAGCAGGGGGCCGACGATGCTGGCGACGCCGTAGACCGAACCGAACATGCCCTGGTAACGGCCGCGTTCGCTCGGGGCGACGATGTCACCGACGAGGGCGAAGGTCAGCACGATCATGCCGCCGCCGCCCACGCCCTGCAGTACGCGGGCGCCGATCAGCTCGGGCAGGTTCCGCGCCAGGCCACAGGCCACCGAGGCGATCAGGAAGATCGAGGTCGAGGCCAGGTACAGCCGCTTGCGGCCGAACATGTCGCCGAGCTTGCCCCACAGCGGGGTCACCGCCGTCGACGCGAGCAGATACGCGGCGCTGACCCATGCGATGTCGTCGAACCCGTTCAGGTCCTCCGCTATCCGGGGCAACGCGGTCGAGACGATCGTCTGGTCCAGGGCCGCCAAGAGGACCGCCAGGATCAGCGCGCTCATGGCGGCGGCCACACCACCTGCCTTGGGTGATGCGGACTGCTGTGCCTTCGACATCGGAACTTGCCTTTCTGGAGCACAGGGACGGTGCGTCGACCGCCATCAGTCGATCGGACTCATGGGTCTGACGCTACTGGTCTTATATGTCACACCACTGTAGCAGTTACTGAAGAGGGTTCCACTCCCAAGAGGCGCTAGATGTCTCAGGCTTCACATTCCGCCACTAGACTCGGTGCGGTGAGAGCCGACGCAGCACGCAACCTGGAAGCCGTCCTGACCACCGGAGCACGCATGCTCGCCGCCGATCCCGGCGCGAGCATCACGAGCATCGCCACTGAGGCAGGTGTGGACCGGCGCACCGTCTACCGCCGCTTCGCCTCCCGCGAGGACCTCCTGGCGGCCATCTACGAATCCCGTCTCACGGCCATCGAGCACGCCATCGAGGACGCACGACTGCGCGAGGCACCCGTCGCCGTCGCCCTGCACCGTTACGTCGAGAACATCATCACCGTCAACCGCACCTGGCCCGTCGACCTCACCCGCATGCTCACCGACGACAGCGTCCACACACGCCGCGACGCATCCATCGCCGAGGTCGACGCCTTCCTCCAACGCGCCACCGACGAAGGCCTCCTACGCCCCGGACTCCCGGAGGGGTGGGCGAGCGCACTGCTGCCCCAGCTCATGCACCTCGTGTCCCGGCAGCTGCCCGAGCTGAGCCCCGGACAAGCGGCGGACGTCGTCGTCGACACCCTGCTGAACGGCCTCGGGGGAACGTCCTGACACACAGACGGCGGTACACACGGGTCTCACCCCGCCCCCGCTCAATTCGTTCCACGACCTGCCGAGCCCATACGTATTCGTCGAGCCGACGAAACATATCTCGCAGCAGAAGGTACACACCTGGTGCTGGGCGCCGGCCGCGCTGCGGCGAGCCGCATTCGGAGGGCGGGATGGCCGTACAGCAAGAACTCCTTCGGCCATATCGGCTTACGGAATCCGCCGGAGGCATCTAATCTTCTGCGTGAGGTGTAAGGGGTGACCGCACCGAGCATGTGAGGGGCCGGCCACCGCCGTGCTGTCACACGCGCGGCTGCCCGACATGTGGCTGCCGGGAACGCACCACCCTCGAGGTCCGGGCGGCGAGGGACGACGACGTACCCTCGCGATCGCGCCTGGCGTGATCCGTATGCACGGACGCGAGAGCGTTCGGGGTGAAGGGAGCGGGGGACGGTGGAGTCTGTCTTCGGGACCATGGTCGGCCGCGAAAGCGAGCAGGAAGGGCTGTCGGCGTTCGTGGCGGCCCCCGGGGGCCGGGCACTCGTTCTGCGCGGTGACGCAGGTGTGGGCAAGAGTGCCCTGCTGGACCACCTCGCCGAACTCGCGACGGCCCAGCAACACAGGGTGATCAGGGCGGCCGGCGTCGAGGCCGAGTCGGAGCTGCCGTTCGCCGGTCTGCACCAGTTCCTGTATCCGCTGCTCACCTACATCGACCGACTGGACGACGCCCACCGGGGAGTCTTCGACGTCGTCTTCGGCAGGGGTGGGGGCACACGTCCCTCGGTCATGACGCTCGGGATCGCCGTCCTCGACCTGCTCTCCCTCGCGGCGTCGCAGCATCCCCTCCTGCTGGTGCTCGACGACGGCCAGTGGCTCGACACCTCCAGCACCCAGGTGTGCGGTTTCGTGGGCCGCCGGCTGACCGGCAGCTCGGTGAGACTCGTCGTCGGCCTGCGCTCCGAGGTGCCCTCGGGCTTCGACACCGCCGCGCTGCCGGAACTGCCGGTGACCACGCTGTCGGAGAAGGCCTCCGAGCAACTGTTGGACAGGCACCACCCCGGTCTTGACCCCCGGATCCGGCGTCTGGTCCTGGACGAGGCGCAGGGGAACCCGCTGGCCCTGCTGGAACTGCCGCCGTACGTGCGCGGCAACCGGACCGGACGCACTCCCGAGGAACTGTTCGGGTACACCGGCATCCCACTCCCCCTGCGGCTGCAGCACGTGTACGGCGCCCGTATCGCGGCCCTCGGCGACGCCGTGCGCGCGGAGCTGCTGCGAGGCGCCCTGGACGGCGTCGGTGCCGGTACGACGACCGTCCTCGCGGGGGGCACGCGTTACCGCATGGTGGAGGCCGACGAGGCCGCGGCCTGCGGTCTGCTGGACATCGACCCGCTCAGCGGTGACTTCGTCTTCCGGCATCCGCTGGTGCGTTCGGCCGTCGTCCAGAAGGCGACACCCAACGAACGGCGTGCGGCGCACGCCGTGCTCGCTCAGGTACACCGTGACGATCTGGAACGGCGTGCTACGCACCTGGCGGCCTCGACGGTCGACCCCGACGAGGAGGCCGCGGCGACGCTGGAGGCAGCCGCGGACTCCGCCATCCTGCGGGGTGGCGCGCTGGCCGCGGTGGCCTGGCTGACCCGGGCCGCGGAACTGAGCGAGAGCCCCGAGGAACGGTCCAGACGGCTGGGCAGCGCGGCCTATATCGCCGGGCACTCCGGCCGACTGGACCAGGCCCGGCGGCTGGTCCGCTCGGGCACCGGGTCCGGCATCACCGATTCCCCGGCCTCGGCGGTCACGTCGGGCTATGTCGCGCTCTTCGAGGACGGGGACGTACGGTCCTCGCAGCGCCAGGTCTTCGCGGCGATCGAGAGCATGCGCGACAGCGGGGTGCGGGAGCCGGACGAGGTGCTCACACGACTGGTCGACCTGCTGCTGGCCATCAACCAGTACGCGAGTGACGAGGCCGCGTGGGAGCGGACCCATGAACTTCTGGGCCCCCTGGGCGACCTGGTGCCCTCGCATTCACGCATCTACCAGGACGCCTGGGGCGACGTGGTGCGTCGCGGCGCCGGGGTGCGGGAGCGGGTGGAACGCGCCTTCGCCGACCTCCGCGACCTGGAGCCATGGGACATCACCCGGCTGGGGGTCGCCGCCTACCACGTGGACACCCTCAGCCATTACCGGCCGCATCTGCAGCGCACCGTGGACCGCGAGGTGGAGACGGGGGCCGTGGCCGACGCCATGACCATGCTGCACCTGATCATGCTCGACCAGATCGGGGTCGGCGAGTGGGCCGAGGCCGAACACACCGGACAGCGCTGCCTGGAGGTGACGACAGCGCACGGGCACGCCCTGTTCGTTCTTCACACCCAGGCGTATCTGGGACTGTTGGCCGCGCTGCGCGGCGAGGTCGAACGCGCCCGCGAACTACAAGCCACCGTCGAGGCCTGGGCCCGCCCCCGCGGCGTCGGATTCCTCACCCAGATCACCGACGCCATCGGCACCACCGCCGCCCTCGCCGAAGGCGACTACGAAGCCGCCTACCTCCACGCCATCGGCATCACACCCCCCGGCACCTTCCAGCCCTACGCCCACCAAGCCCCCCGCACCCTCCTCGACCTCGTCGAAACAGCCCTCCACACCGGCCGCACCCAACAAGCCCGCACACACGCCCTCGCCGCCCAAGACGCAGGCCTCCCGGACATCTCCCCCCGCCTCGCCCTCACCACCTACGGCGCCCTCGCCATCACCACCACCGACCCCACCGAAGCCGACCACATGTACCACCGCGCCGAATCCCACCCCGCCGCCCCCCACTTCCCCTACGAACTCGCGCGCATCCGCCTCGCCCACGGCATCCGCCAACGTCACACCCAAGGACCCAAAGCCGCACGGCGATTCCTCATCCAGGCCATGGAATCATTCGAGCGGCTGGGCGCACCCACCTGGACCGAACGCGCCCGGGCCGAACTCAAGGCATCAGGCCTGACCACGCACACCACGTCCGCCCAGCTCGCCGAACTCACCTGGCAGGAACGCCGGATCGCCGACCTCGCCGCCAGCGGCCTGACCAACAAAGAGATCGGCGAACGCATGCACCTGTCCCCCCGCACCGTCAGCTCACACCTCTACCGCGTCTTCCCCAAACTCGGCATCACCTCACGCGCCGCCCTGCGCGACGCACTGGGCAAGATCCCCGGCGACCAGAACGTGTGACCGTGCCGCCTGCGGCCGCGGCACGTCGAGACCCTACGCGGGGTAGGCGCGGAGGCCGCGTTCGTCCAGCCAGCCGAGCACGTAGTCGGCGACGAATCTCCATCCGCTGTCGATGACCAGGGAGTGGGCGCGGTCCGGGAACTGCTTCAGGTCGGTCACGGCCGTGGAGTCGCCGTACTGCTTGTACACCGCGCGCGTGACGGAGTCGGGCACCAGCAGGTCCTCCTGCCCGGAGATCAGCAACAGCGGGCCACGGTCCGCGTTGCCGACATCCACCACGGCACGCGGGCTGCGCACCGCGCCCGCGCACCCGAGGTCGGCGAGCAGACGGTGGGGCGTCGGCACGACATAGCGCTCGAAGAGCCGGAGGGACTCCTCCGCCCCCACGGTGTTCGCGAAGGCGTGGTGGAACTGCTCCGGAGACAGGGACACCAGCTGTTCGGCGGCGTCGGGCTGGCCGGGGGTCCACAACCGGGCCGGGGAGGCGGGCAGCGGGATGTCGTTGATCGGGGCGGGTGCGATGGCCACCGCGGCCCGGCCGATGTTGGCGCCGATGAGATGCTGCGCGATGAGGCCGCCGACCGAGTGGCCGACGATCACCGGCGCGGTTTCAAACGACCGTACGATCTTCGCGTAGTGGTCTGTCAGCACGTCCAGGCCGATGCCCGCGAGCGCCTCGGACCTGCGCATCTCCCAGACGGCGGCCGCCTCCCCCGGCCAACCCGGCGCGAAGGCGAGGAACCCCCGGCCGGCGAAGCGCTCCGCCCATGACTCCCAGGCGAGCGCGTGCAGCCAGGTGCCATGGATGAAGACGACGGGAGTGTGGTTCACGGCTGGCCCTCCGAGCATGACGATCAGCCGGCACTGGCACGCCGGCGACAGTTTCAGGATCGTTCAGGCTCAGGTCAGAGGCGACAGTCGTATGACTTAATGTTCACGGCCCGCGGCACCTTCAGGGCCCGAGCGCCCCCGGGAAGCCCGCCCCGCGCCGGGAGCCCCGATACGCACAGCGGTCCACCTGGCGGCCACCACCGGATCCGCGGCGGCCAACTCCGCCCGCGCCGGACCCAGCGCTCGCTCCAGTACGTCGATGCCCTCCATCCGTGCCCGAGCAGGCGGAACAGGAGGCTGAGGAGCGCGCCGAGACCAAGGCGGCGGCCTCCCGGGACACTTCCGGCGTCCCCGTGCAGAGCTCGTACACCGTCGCGCAGATCCAGGCGATGGCCGCGGAGATGGTGCCGGGCAGCCAGTTCGAGTGTTTCAGCAACATCGTGGAGCACGAGTCCAGTTGGAACTACCAGGCCGCGAACCCCCCTCCGGTGCCTGCGGCCTCTTCCAGGCACCGGAGGACTCCGAGACGTCCTCCGTCGGCGCCGGTGGCGGACCAACCCGGCCGCCCGGATCAAGTGGGGCCTCAACCACATGAACAGCGTCTACGACAGCCCCTGTGGCGCCTGGGCGTTCTGGCAGGCCAACCGCTGGTACTGAGGCCCCGACCCGTCCGGGCACACGTACCGTGACAACACGCACGGCTCCCTCTGTCGGCGTCACGGGCGGCATGTGCCTCGTAGCGCGTAGGGTCGGAAGAAGACAGGTGTCGTGACCGGGAGGACGAGGTATGAGCGGGATACCGGGAGACACCGGACCGGCGGAGGACACGGCACTGACACGGTCCGCGCAGGCGGGTGACGTATCGGCACTGGCCCTGCTGCTGGAGCGGCACCGGCCCGGGATGCGTGCGGTGGCGCTCAGCCTGCTGGGACCGGGCCCGGACGTGGACGACGTCATGCAGGAAGCGGCGCTGGTGGCGCTGCGCCGGATCGTGGACGTACGCGATCCGGAAGCCGTGGGGCCATGGCTGCGCATGGTCGTACGCAACGGCTGCCGGACGCTGCTGCGCGCCTCGCGACGTGTCGAGCCCATGGAGTCGGTGCCGCTGCCGTCGGACGGCGCCACGCCCGAGCAGATCCTGCAGAGCCACGCGCTGCGGGACTGGATCTGGGAGGCCGTCGAGGCATTGTCCCCGACCCTGCGACTGCCGCTCGTCCTGCGCTACTTCTCCACCGGGATCACCTCGTACCAGCAGATAGCCGAAGCCTGCTCGGTTCCCGTCAGCACTGTGCGCAGCCGGCTGAGCCAGGCACGCGGCGCCCTCGCCCAGGCCCTCACCGCCACCGCGGCCACGGCGCACGAGGACGCGACACGCCGTACCCAAGCCAGCTGGCAGGAGGCGCACGAGACACTCGCGGCTGCCGAGCGCGGCGAGTTCGGCAAGGTGGTCAAGGACCGCTACTCCTCCGGGGTCGCGTTGCTGACCGGCGGCCGGCGGCTCGGCGGCGTCGACCTTCTGCTGGCGGGGATGGACTGGGACCTCTCAGCGGGTGTGCGCCAGCGGCCCCTGCACGTGGTGGCCGGCCGGTCCCTGGTCGTCTGGGAGATGGAACTGATCAACCCGCCTGACGACCCGGACCACTGCCCGCCGGGTGTCGCCTGGATCATGTCGCTGGACGGCGGCCGCTTCGACCGGGTCTCCCTCCATCACGCATCACGCCCCGAGGCAACCCCCGCTCCTGCCGCGGTCTGAGTCCGGGGCCCGCCGCATCGCCCCGGCAACATGACGCAGATCACATTCCGGCGATAGGACTTCTCGGCTCCCGGTGCATCTTGTCGGTGTCCCAGACACATGCAGACCGTGGAGATCCCGATGAACGCATCCACCGCGCACGCCGACGGCTCGATGTCCGGTGCCGGCCCCCTCTCCCCCGGAACCCACTCGTACCGGATGGGCGGAATCGTCCAGCACTATCACGTCCACGGCAGCGGCCCGGTGTGCGTGGCGCACTCCGGCGGTCCCGGCATCTTCTGGGACTACCTGCGCATGCCGGCCCTCGAAGAACACCTGACCGTGGTCTACGTCGAGCCCGTGGGCACCGCCGAGGACAGCCGTCTCCCCTCGCACCCGCACGGTTACACCCGGGAGAGGTACAGCCGCTTCCTGCAGATACTGATCAACCGGCTCGGCGTGCCCAAGGTGCACCTGCTGGGGCATTCGCACGGCGCGTTCGTGGCCGCCCACCACGCCCTGCACCGCCCCGAGCAGCTGGCGGGCGTCGTGCTGTACGAAGGCGCGCCCGTTACCGGTCCCGAGCACGGCGCGGAGGCGGGCCGCAGGGTGGAGGCCTTCGCCGCTAAGCACGCCGGTCACCCCGGGCTGCCCGATGTGCTGGCCGCGTTCGGCGCGATGGCCGCCATCTCCAGCGACGAGCAGACCCTGGCGGTCGCCCGCGGTGTACTGCCGTCGTACTTCGCCGACTACTGGGGCAACGAGGAGCGGCTGGCCCCGTTCCGGGACGCGGTCCGGGCCACGTACATCTCAGGCCTGGACGAGTACCTCGCGCCCGATGTCATCGACGATCGTGCCGCCCTCAAGGGACTGGAGCCGCCGGCTCTGGTCGTCGTGGGCCGACACGACGTGATCTGCGGGCCTCGCTGGGCGCTCGAACTCGACGAGCTGATCCCCGACTCGCAGCTGCTGGTGCTGGAGAACAGCGGGCACATGGGACACATCGAGGAGCCCGAGCTGTTCGCGGGCGCGGTCCGTGACTTCGTCCTTCGGACCACCTCCGCGCAGGACGGTGCCGTGTAGGCAGCCGGAGGCACCCCACGACGTGCGTCGGTCCTCTTCGGGCCGACGCACGTGAACCTGGTCCGGGACTCGACTCGCCGTAGTAGTGGAGAGCTGTCTGCACCCCTACATGAACAATCCCGTGATGTGCCCACCGGGGAGCGGCCTGCCCGTGTACAGGGCCTCAGCGGCCCACCGCGTCCGGGTCGGTCGGGTGCTCTCCCGCCGCCTCGGATTCGTCGTCAGCTCGTACAGAAGGATGTCCTGCTCGCCGTTGCCCCGGTCCTGAAACACGGTCACGTCGCCCATACGCAGACAGTCGGTCACATCGTGACCAAGATCCGGACCAGGCCCGGCCCAATACTCCCTCCCGATCGGGGATTTCGCCCGTTCGCACAGGTCAGCCGGGCAGCAGCCCGTGTACCACCAGCAGACCAAGAACCTCCTGGTGTCGTACTCGCCGAAGTAGCTGGGCTTCTTCTAGAGGCATGGAAAAGGGCGCCTGACCAGGCAAGGTACCCGTCAGGCGCCCTTCGCAGCGTGCGGCGAAGCGGTAAGCCGAGATGCGCCCTTACTCCCGATATCTCCCACTGGTATCCCAGCTCTGACCAGCAGTTCCGGGGCATTTCCGGGCCAAGGTCCCGCTAAGTCGCCCTCAGCGTCGCCCATCGACGCCTCCCACCGCTGCATGGACTCCTCGATCAGCCGGTTCGCATGGTTCCGCGCTTCAGCCAGGAACTTGGCGTAGTAGCGGAAGAGAACCTGGATGCTTTGTCCGGCACGGCGCGCGCACTCGGCAGGGTCGACTCCGGAGGCCAACCAGAACGAGATGCCAGCGTGACGTAGGTTGTAGGGGCGCTTCGCGCACCACCCCGTCGCCGCGTCCGCCCTGGACGACCGGGCGACAGACGCGCTCAACGCGGTGATCGCCACGGCCGGACTGGGATCCGGCGTCCTGTCCGCCCACCACCAGGAGGCTCTGACGGGCGCGGTCGGCCACGCCAAGACAGAACTGGAAAGGCTGCTGCAGGCCGAACCAGATCCCACATCTCGCCACCGTCCCGCCCTGCCGACGATTGGGGCAGCCCAATGTCCTCGAGATGGCGCGCGCCCGGGGGCATCGCCACAGGGTTACTGGCGTCCCGTCCGGCCCCGACATTGAGGCCGCCCTGGACGGCTCCGGCAACGGCTGGCCACGCAAGTGGCCGCACGAGGACCAGACTGAGGTCACGCCTGTCCCAAGAGCCTTGCCGACGCGTCCCAAAGGAACCTGGACGGCCCGCGCCAGCACGGATGAGCATGCCCTTCGAGCCTGGCACTGCGTCCGCCCAATGCGCGGTGGCCGAAACATTCCCGGAGCTGCGGGCGCCACCTGCCCGCCTCGCCGATCACCGGGGCACCCAGGGCGGCAAGCTTCCGGAGACTGCGGCCAGGCCGCTGCCCTCGCTTGCAGACGCTCTCGCGCATCTCCGAACCGACACAGTCCTGCTGACCGGCCGTACCAGAAGGGGCGCCTTTCAAACACCCGCGCAGCTGTCTGCCGGCACGCGCATCGCGTCCACTCTCCAGCACCTCGCCGCTCACCCTTCTCACGCCGCGTCAGCGGCCGGCGCGGAGGCCTGCCGACGCGCAACCATGCTGAGCCGGCCCCGATCCCCGAGGCCGTCGCGTCGCCCCAGCCCGCCCACCACCCTTCTTTCTTCTCCACCGGGCATGGGAGCAGCGGCAGCAGAGGGGATGTCAGGCCCCCGACCACGCGGAAATTAGGGTCTGACCTGGGCCTACGCACAGGCGCTGACAGGAGGTAGGGAACCCTTGATGCAACAGTCAGGTGCAACAGTTGCCGCAGTAGATGGTTCCAACAGTTGGTGTCTCAACACCTTCCGCTCACAAAAGATGACCAACTCGTCGCCGTGTCCCAGCCCGCCCCCGGTCGGCGGGACACGAAGGAGCGTTGACCGTGCTTCGTGGCAACGAACCCGAGCGGATCGGGCGCACCAGCGAAAACTGCTTCAGCCGTCGCCGACAGCTCCCGACAGCAGGCCGCCATGGTGGCGTTGAACACATCCGCGAGACCAAACCAGGATCGCAGAGCGACACACCCGCAGGATGGCCGCGGCACTGCGAAAAGGATCCCCACGGGTCCCGGAAGAGGCGTTGGCGATCTACGTAAAATGATCAACGGCATCGTTCCACCCGGCAGGACTCGGGGCGCACGCACCGACGAGTCGGCCGGCAGAGGCGAGTGTTGAGCCCGGCGCAGGGCTCATCGAGGCTACTCGCGTACTGACATGGCCCGGGCGGGTGCGGCCGAGAGCTCGACGACCGATCAAGATCCCAGAACATGGACCGCAGGCTGCCGTGGTCGGCCCTGTGGTCGGGGCCGACCAGACGGCCCCGTCACCACCTGGTGGTCCCACACGGCGGTAGCAAGCCACGCAGGTGTGCATCCTGCGCGCTCTTCCCTCGCTCCTTGCGGCCCCTGGCACAGTCAAACCAATGAGCCCCACAGCATCAAACGGGTCTGCTGCACGCCTGGCTGCGCACCAGCAGACGAACGCTGCGCACTCGATTGCAGAAGGGCCTGCGCACTGGACGCCAGAGACGACTGCGCAGTTGCGCAGCGCACGTTCGTTCGCCAGGCAGCGTCCGCAACATCCTCCTTGGGCTGCACTGCGCATCCCGCCATGACTATCGATGGCCTCGTAGTAGTGCGCGCGACTGAGCTCGCCGCCGTTCTGCGCACGGGCTGTCCGCGAGACGCACGGCACTACGAGTCACCCGGTGCCTCGCACTTGGTCGGGCCCGTCGTCGGGTGACCACGGGCCCGACCAGGACTTTCGTGTCCGCTTCGTCATCATGGTCGGGGTCCTGTGGTCGGTGGTTTGGTCGGGGCCGGCTGGTAGTAGCGCTCGCAGCGGCCACCCCGGCACGTCCGAACAGGAGGCAGGGCCGCCTCGCCGAAGACAACGACCCTCTGCGCGCAAGCACGTCGTGCGCAAGCACGTGGTGCGCAGTCGATGATCTCGGTGTGGGTGCTGTGGTGACGGCGGCTCAGCCAAAGTGCGCGTCTGATTGCAGGACCGAACGACGTCCGTGGACGGTCGCTATGACCTAGCAGTTGCAGTGCCGAGGGATGGCCCCAAGCTCAGGACCGGGGCGTGATATCGCCCGTCAAAGCGCTATTGCAGGATTTCAGCGTTCATGTCACTCACCCGCTCACACGCCCACATCTCACAATTTCTCACGGGAGGGGGTCGCGGCGCTGGCCAAACCACCCCAGGCTTCCGCCGCCGGACGCAGGTCCTCCACGTCCGGCTTCACGCACCATGTCTTGGTCGTCTTCACGTTGGCGTGCCCCGCCCACCGGGCCAGGATGTGATCCGGAACACCGCTGTTCGCGAGGTACGTCAAGCACGACGCGCGTGCATCGTACAAACGGAAACTTGCCTGCACCTGACCCAGCATCAGGACGCCGTACGGATCGCCGCGAGCAGCCCCGGGCCCGAGTGGTTCCATAACCTGATCCAGAACACCGGCGCCAAACCGACCGCCTTCGCCCGCCTCGTCCGCGCCTGGCGCCACGGCGGTCCCACCGGCCTCACCGTCGCCGAACAGCCCCGCACCCCCGACCCAGCGGTGATGGCAGCCGCCCGCACCGCCCTGGCCATGACCCTCGCCGAGATGGCTGCCGACCCTGTCCCCCTCAGGGCCTGGCGCAACCGCCTCACCCTCCCCGGCCAGGGCATCCAGCTGCGTCTGGGCCCCGACGCCCGCTGGTACCCCTACCTCCGGGACGACGACGGCGAATGGTGGCCCGCGGCACCAGCCGACACCGACCCCGTCGCAGCGCTCACCTCCGTCTGGCAACAGCGGTCACCGACCTGAACAACACCTGGCCAACGCCGCGGATCCCCAGGCGAAGCATCCGGACCACCATGATCAACCAGAAGATCCTCTCACCCGGTCAGCCAACACGGCAGCGCCCATCCCGTCGACCCGACCAGCACACCGACCCAATTCTTCGTGTCAGTGTCCTCCGTGGGACGCAACCCCCTCGGATTTGCCTTCGAGTGGACTCCAGCCTCCAGACTGGTCACGACAAGATCCGAGCGGCGGACAGAAAGACGGCAGTAGATGGAGACGACGAGCCGGACGGGGCACCCTCTGCCCCACGACACCTACCGGCAGGCGATAGAGCGGGAGACCCTGCAGTTTGCCGAGGTGGTCAAAGGTGCAGACCCCGCGACCGCCGTGCCCTCCTGCCCCAACTGGACGCTGGCTGAGCTCACCCGGCACGTGGGAGCGCTGCAGCGCTGGTTCTGCACGCTGCTGACCCGGCTGGTGCAGGAGCCTCCGCACAGTCGCGACGTGGAGCTGGGGCTGCCGGAACGTGCGCAGGAATATGCCGACTGGGTGGCAGCCGGCGTACCCCAAGTGGCCGCCGTGCTGCGGGCCACGGATCCCCAGGCGGTGATGTGGGCGTGGGGTGAGGACCACCACGCGCGGTTCTGGGCCCGCCGGATGCTGTTCGAAACGCTGGTGCACCGGGTGGACGCGGAGCGTGCCGTCGGCCGGAAGTCGGACATCGATCCCGCGCTGGCGGCGGACGGGGTTGACGAGTTCCTCGTCAACCTGCCCTACGCGGGCCTCTTCGCCCCAGCCGTGGCGAAGCTGCACGGCAACGGCGAGATCATCGCCTTCCAGTGCGCGGACTCCGCCGGCGAAACCGGCGAGGAGTGGCGGGTGCGGCTGGATCCGGACGGTTTCCGACTGCTGACGCGGGACGGAGCCAGCGCCGCGCCGTTCAAGGCGCAGACGGCGGTACGGGGGCAGTCGGCCGACCTCCTCCTGCTGCTCTACGGGCGGCGGTCGTACCAGGAGACCGCCTTCGACATCTCAGGAGACGTCACGGCACTCGACTGCTGGTTCGCCCACACAGCCTTCTGATCCGCGCCAAGGAGCGCGCTGGTGGAGCTCGGCGACGGACTCGCCATCCGGTCTCGGTGAGCCCTGCGGCTGCGAGGTTGCGGCGGTTGTCGGCGAGCTTCTTCCGGGTGCGTGCCGATGGAGGGCACCGGCCTGTGCAGCCCGGATGCCCTCGCCCGGCTGGTGGCCCGGGAGTGACCCGGGGGCCGAGCACTGCAAGAGCGGTCTTCGGCCCCGGCAGGGTGTAACGGCCGCGGCCGGCCTGACGACGGGTGGCACCGGGTGCACTCGAATCGCCGCATCACCAGCACGCCCGCCATGGCGGGCTACCGGCGGCCGGACTAGGCGCTGTTTCCCGGACCTCCTGACGTGGGTGGGGTGTTGGGGTCCGGCTGGCGGTATGGGCCATGGGGATCGGACCAATGCGGAGTGGGATCGGCTGGATTCGTTCTTGCTTCGTGGTGGTGTGCGTGGGGCCCGGTGGAGTGATCACCGTCGGGTGATCAACGGGGTCCTCTACCGCGTGGCAGTGGCGTGACGCGGGCGTCTTTGAGGCCCTGCTGGAGGGCCTGATCGCGGACGCCGTCCCTCTCCTCCATGCTCCCTGCGGCTTCACCGCGGGGCCATAAGCGGGGACGTCCTGTCGGCACCGGATGGGAGGCACCCCAAATGCGGTCGGCGCCCCACGGCATGTTGTCGGTGACGGGGAAGGCCGAGTGACGGTAGCGGAAAGCGGGGTCGGCGAGGAAGCCGGCGACGGTGGTGTCGGCTGCGGCCACAAGAGGGTTGGCGGTCATGGTCTCGCGCACTGGGACACCCCGCAGGAGTATTTGGAGCATGGCCTGCCCGCTCTCCGCAGTCGCTGAGGCGATCACAAACCAACCGATGAGTACGAGCCAGATGCCGCTGAACACGGCCCCGCGGAAGACCACGCACAGGCCCAGCACGCCAGACCACAGCGCAAGAGCCCCGCACGCCGCTGACGTCACCGGGCGCAGCCGACATCCAGCACTTCGATCACGTCACCGTGGCTGGTGTAGACAAGCCAGCACCATTCACCGAATACTGCGGCCAGCTCCGGGGCCTGTAGCTTCGGGGCCCGGGTCACAGCAGTGATGAGCGTGATGATCTCCTCATGCACATCGTCCGGGAGGCCGAACAGCACGTTGGCAGCCTGTTGGATCAGTTCGACTTTCATTTCGCACCCCGCGGACCACAGGAGCAGCAAGGTACGGCAGCTGTGTACTCCGCCCGTGCCTGTGGACGACTACGGCCAGGGTCCGTCATTGGTAGCAAGCGTCGCAAGGTGTGTGCGACATCCCGTGAGTTCCCCTGAGCCCCGCTGACTCCCTGACCCCGTGGCCAGGGGGTTCTTCCTCCTTCGGGTGCTCTGCAGCTCTGTGACGTAACTTCGGGATTCTTGAAGCGTTCTCACCTCGTCCGACCGATCCGCAGTCGGGCCGAAGGCGAGGAGGCTCGGGTTGGCGGCGCTGGCAGTCGTACGGGACCTGCGTGAGCACTGGGCGCCCGCGTCGGCGGAAGAGCTGGAGCGGTTCGAAACCGACGTGCTGTCCGGGTTCGTCCTCGCACGGGCCTCGGCGGGCCTTGCGGACGGCACCATCCGTGGGGACGTCGGGCACCTGGACCAGATCAGGACCTGGTTCGGCCGGCCCCTGTGGGACATGGAGCCCGCTGACGCCGACGCGTACTTCGGAAAAGTCCTGCGGAACTCGCCCAGCGGCACCCGCCTGGCCCGCTCGCAGGCGATGACCACGTACTTCATGTTCCTGGAGCTTCGACACAAGGTCGAACTCCACCGCATGACCGGCCGGGTCGTCGAGTGCCCGATCGACGAGATGAACCGGCCGCGCGGGGCCAAGGACGCCCAGCTGCGGATCCCGCCGACCGAGCCGGAAGTTGGGACCTTGTTCACCGGCTGGGGCGGCGAGCTCGCCACCTGCCGCAAGTTCACCCCGACCGCCCGGAACTACACCGCGGCGAAGCTGATGTCCCAGGTCGGCCTGCGGGTCAGCGAGGCTTGCAAACTCGACCTGGACGACATCAAGTGGAACCTGGGCCGCTTCGGCAAACTCCACGTCCGCCATGGCAAGGGCGCCCGCGGCTCCGGACCGCGCGAGCGGATGGTGCCCCTGATCAACGGCGCCGATAGGACGCTGCGGTGGTTCATCGAGGACGTCTGGGGCCAGTTCGACGACGACCACACCCGCCCCGGCGCCCCGCTGTTCCCCTCCGAGCGCAAGAACGCCGACGGCTCCTCGCGCCGGGTGGGCGACGACGCCCTGCGCGGCGGGCTCAAGGAGGCGGCCAAAGCGCATCTGCCGGGGTGGGGCGAGAGGCTGACGCCGCATGTCCTGCGGCATTTCTGCGCGTCCCAACTCTATGAGAACGGGCTGGACTTGCTTGCAATTCAGGAGGTTTTGGGACATTCCTGGATCGCTACGACGATGCGATACGTCCATGTCCAGCAGACCCGGGTCGAGGACGCCTGGGTCACCGGGACCGAGCGGGCCGCGAAGCGGCTGGAAGGGCTCATCCGATGAGGTGGAACCTGCGGCTGACGGCCGCGAACAAGAATATCTGGAAGGCGTCCGAGCTCCAACGGGGCCTGGCCGAGCACGGGTTGGTGATCTCGGCGGGGAAGATGTCCGGACTGTGGTCCGGCCAGCCGGTCTCCCTCAAGCTGGAGGACCTGGACGTCATCTGCGTCGTCCTCGGCTGCAAGATCGGCGACCTGCTGATCCCCGAGCCGGACAAGGTCCGCCGCCCTGGCGAGGAGACCGGCCAGCAGGCCGCCGCTGCGTCCGGTCCGGCCCCGGCGGTGGTGCCGCGCCGACGGGACGGCCGGTCCCTGCCGCCGATGTGACGCCATGAGTCCGCGCAAGGGCTACCGCAAGCCCGCTACCAGCTGCGACGACTGCCTGGCCTGGGGCGATTCCACGGGCAGGCTCTGCCCGGCGTGCTGGCAGTTCGCTCGTCAGCACGCCGGCGGCGAGTGCGGGGCCTGCCGTCGCCACCAGCCGCTGAAGTCCGGCTACTGCCGACTGTGCTGGTGCCAGGCCCGCCGCAACATCCGCCTGGCCACCGGCAAGCCGACCTCGGCCGGGCATGTGATGGCGCCCTGGCTTCGTCAGGTCGGTGACCTTCAGCTCTTCTTCGTCGGCATGCACCACCACCGCGGCTCCTCCACGACGCCGCAACCCCGAGGCCAGGCCCGACGGGGGCGCCCACGCAAACCGCCACCGCTTGCTGCCGTCCGGCCGGTCAGTCGCTGGTGCCAGCCGGCTCTGTTCGACGGCGTCCCCCGCGACTACCGCCGCTTCGACCGCAATGCGCACGCCAATCCCGCCAGTCCCTGGCTGACCTGGGGACGCCACCTTGCGCATGGCCTGGCCGAGGCGCGCGGGTGGGGCCGCCGCGTCCGTCTCGACGTGGACCGGGCCCTGGTCGTGCTGCTGTCCCCGCACACCGAGGGCGACGTCATCCACTACTCGGAGATCATCGCGCCGCTGCGGGCCCTGGACAGCAGCATCGAGCGAACCGCCGAGGTCCTGGAATCGATGAACATCCTGGTCGACGACCGCAGGCCGTCCTACGAGGACTGGCTGGAGAAGCGGCTCGACGGCCTTGCTGCCGGGATCCGCCGGGAAGCCGAGAGCTGGAACCGCACCCTGCGCGACGGCGGACCACGCACCCGCCCCCGCGACCAGGCCACTGTCTGGGCCTACCTCAACGCCGTACGCCCCACCCTGCTGGAATGGTCCGAGCGCTACGACCACCTGCGCGAGGTCACCCGCGACGACGTCGTCGCCCACGTCAAGACTCTCCACGGGCACGAACGGCGCCAGACTCTCGTGGCCCTGCGGTCGCTGTTCGGCTGGGCAAAGAAGAACGGCGTCGTCTTCCGCAACCCGACCGCGCGCATCAAGGTCGGTGCGTTCGAGTACTCCGTCCTGCAGCCCTTGCTGCCCCAGCAGGTGACCCGGTCCGTCGAAGCGGTCCGCGGCCCAGCCGCCCGCCTCGCCCTCGCACTCGCGGCCGTCCACGCCGCCAGGGCCGGAGCCATACGCGCTCTCCATGTGGACGACGTGGACCTCGGCAACCGCCAGCTGACCATCGCCGGACGAGTCCGCCCCATGGACGACCTCACCCACCAGATGCTGCTGGCCTGGCTGGACTACCGGCGTCGGCGCTGGCCGAACACCGCCAATCCCCACCTGCTCATCAACCAGATGACCGCGCTGGAGACCGGCCCGGTCAGCGGCTGGTGGATCAAGCACGAACTCCACGGTCAGGACGCCACCCTGGAACGGCTCCGCGTCGACCGCCAGCTCGAAGAAGCCCTCGTCCACGGTCCCGACCCGCTCCACCTCGCCGAGGTCTTCGGCCTGGACGAGAAGACCGCGATCCGCTACGCGAACTCCGCCCGCGCTCTCCTGGAACGTCCGCTGGAAACCGACCCCGCGACTTCACCACGAACCCGCGGGTCCACCTCTTCAACGCACAGCGACAGACCCTCGGGTTCCCGCTGAGAACCCTTCAGTTTTCGTGAACTCGCTGGGGTCTTGGGGTCCCGGTAGTACTCGCTGCGAAAGCAACGGATACCGCTGACCAGCAGGGATGCGGCTTGGATCACTCATCAGCCTTCGTGGCTGGTGCTCTCGCGGTGCTTGCGTAGCTCTCAGTACAGCGTGGAGCGGCTGACGCCGAGCTCTGCGGCGACCTGTTCGGGGATCGCGCCGTCTTTGATCCGCTGGGCGGCTCCGGCGCGGGTGGTCGCGTTGAGCTTCGCGGGCCGTCCGGTCGGCAGTCCGCGGGCTTCCTTGGCAGTACGGGCGCCAGCGGCACGCTCCAGCATGTAGATCCGTTCCATCTGCGCAAACATCGCCAGCAGCGCGATAGCCATGTCCGTCCCGGGGCCCAGCTCGCTGGTGTCCGCGGTGAGCAACCTTTTGGTGTGGCCGATCCACTTGTTCAGTTCGGCTGCGCTCAGGTAGCCGATGCGGGGGTCTCGCCGTCGTCGCAGTGTCCCACGAGATACCCGTCATCCCCGACGGCGCCGACACCGACGCCTTCCATCACCACCGCCTCGATTCCGCAGGGCGCCTGCAGCACCTGCGCCACTGGCTCGTCACCGACCCGCGCGGCTGGGGCCCCGGCGGCGCACCAAGCAGCATCCGCTACAGCGAACCTCCGCGGCGCTTGTACGGCCACGAGGGCTATGGCCGAGGCCGGGCCGACGGGCGTGGGTGCGCCCGCTTGGCTGCCCGGACGCTCTCCTCCAGTGCCGCCATCAGGTCCAGCGAAGGGGCGGCCTCCACCGGCCCGGCAAGCTCACCGCCGGTGATCTTCACGTCTACGAGCTGTTCAAGGGCGTGGGCGTACTCGTCGTGTACCTCGCCGACGTCGATACCGGTGAGCTCCCGGATCAGCATCTCGGCCAGTTCCAGCTCCCGGTCGGTGACCGGCGTCGAGGGCGCGAGGTCTCCGGGGTCGCGCAGCTCGTCCTGCCACAGGAGAGTCTGAAGGATGAGCATGCCGTGGCGAGGGCGGAGCAGCGCCAGCCGCTCCCGGCCGCAGAGGGCGACCTTGGAGACGGCGGCGCAGCCGGTGCGGGCGAGCGCTTCGACGAGCAAAGAGTACGGGCGGTCGCCGCCCGGTCCGGAGCCCACGTAGTACGGCCGCCCGTAACTGATCGGGTCGATGTCCTCGAAGGGCACGAAACCAAGCACGTCGACGGTCCGCTTCGTGGGCAGAGGCAGATGAGCCAGGTCCTCGTCCGTGAGCCGCACCATGCGCCCGTCGCCCAGGGCGAAGCCCCTGCCGACTTGTTCGTACGGGATTTCCTGGTTCTCGGCCTTGCAGAAGCAGCGGTGCTCGACGCGACTTCCATCGCTGACATGGATCTCGTGAAGGCGCACAGGATGCTCCTCCGTGGCGGCGTACAGCCTGATCGACAGCGCGACCGACTCGAACCGAATCACCCATCGTCGCAGGTCAGCACCACTCTCCGCTTATTTGATCAAGGGGCGGACGGGTGCACGCGTGAAAGCCCGACGTTAGCCACGATGAACAAACGCGCCTGGGAACAGCTCGAAATTGAGCGGCCCGCCCCGGCATCCAGAGCTACTTCCGCAGAGAATCGCATGGAATCCCGTTCAGGCGAGCCATGAGGACGGTGATGTCGTCGTGGTGACCCTCGGGATGCTGGTGTCGCATCAGTGCCTCACAGGTGTCCTCCAGCGACGAGTGCTGGGCGGTGAGTCTGCGGCCGAGCGCGCGGAGTGCCTCCTCGATGTCCTGCCCGCGGGTCTCCACCAGGCCGTCGGTGCACAGCAGGAGGAGGCTGCCGGGGTCCGTGAGTAGTTCCAGGGTGTCGAAGGTGACGCTGCCCACTCCGATCGGTGCGCCCACGGGGACCTTCAGCAGTTCATCGCTGCCGTCAGGCCCCACGAGGACTGGCGGAAGGTGGCCGGCGCTGGCGAGGGTGGAGCGGCCGGTCGTCGGGTCGTAGACGCAGTACAGGCAGGTGGCCAGCTGGGTGTGGCCCAGGTGCTGTGCGAAGGCGTCGAGCTGGGCCAGTAGCCGCCCGGGGGGCAGGTCCAAAGTGGCGAGGGTTCTGACCGCCGTGCGCAGCTGCCCCATGACGACCGCTGCATGCAGGCCGTGACCTGCCACGTCGCCGATGGCGAGTCCGACTCGGTGGCCCGGCAGGGGGATCACGTCAAACCAGTCGCCTCCGACCTGTGTGGTGCGACTGCTGGGGTGATACCGGTAGGCGATCTCCACCCCTGGCAGACGAGGGGGCGGCGTGGGAAGCAGGCTGCGCTGCAGCACCGCGGATGCCGTCGCTTCGTCGCTGTGGATCCGGGCGTTGTGCAGGGCCACGGCCGCCCGCTCGGCCACCTTCTCACAGGCTGTCAGGTCGTCGGCGACGAAAGCGGGGCGGTCGGGTTTGCGCCCGAACACCAGGAAGCCGAGGGCCCCGCCGTGCGCCACCAGCGGCATCAGCAGGACGGAGGAGCCCTTCAGCACCAACCGGGCGGCCGGGCAGTCGAGCTCCGCCGGAAGTTGCTGCAGGACCTCATCTCCTACATGGGGAATGAGGACCGGTTCGATCTCCGCAAGGAATCGGGCCATGGCCGTGCCGGTCGTGTAGACGAAGGTCTTCCCCGGGCGAAGTTCCTCCCGGCAGTCCAGGTCCTCGTGGTGGACTGCCGCCACGCGGTGCATCACCACCGCACCCTCCAGGCCCTGGGGCGCAAGGTCATCTTCCGACGCAACGACCTGATCGCACAGATGAACCGAAGCGAAGTCGGCGAACCCGGGCACCGCCAGGCCGGCAAGTTGGCCGGCCTGGCGCTTGAGATCCAGGGTTGTGCCGATACCGCGCACGGCGTCGCACAGGAAGGTCAGCCTGGCCGTGTCTGTGTTGGTGGCCACACCGGGTGTCGCTCGGCGATCGGAGCCCGGGAGCGTCAGAGCGCATCGTTGTGTCTCTGGCGGCAAAGAGGCCCCCTGACGTGTGCCGGGCGCAGACGCGCCCCTGGGATGACAAGGACAACTGCGCCAGACCCGGCCCTCGAGACTGCCCAGACCTTCCGTTATGACCCTATCGCCCCAGCTCAGCGGAGGCGTTCACTCACAGGGGTGGTCCGCGCTGGTGGATCGGCGGTGTGGTGACGGGCCCGTGAGCTCTGTACCCAGCTCGGCGTCGACCTGGTTAGGGGATCAGTCCCAGGCCGCCGAAGGCGAACTCGACGACGTAACCGGCGACAATCATCGCGGCGAAGAAGGTGACCGGGAGAATGGCGGCCATGCGCGCGCCGTAGTACTTCCGGCAGCCATTGAGGATCGGGAGGATCAACAGGTCGGCGTAGATGAAGGCGATCACGCCGCCGAAGCTCCTGTCGCCCTTCCACAGCAGCACGGCCAGGGGCACGTTGCTGATCGAGCAGACGATCCACCCGCATCACAGGAATCCCGCAGTCCTTCGAGATCACGGGGAGCTCACCGTCAAGGCCCGGACCCACCCGGTCACGGTGCACGGGAAGGGGAATGGCGACAGGCTGTTGCGCTGCTGAGCGACCGTCACTCAATCCGCCTGGGGAATCAAGCCCTACACCGCGTTCTTGGGTGCGTTGCGGCCGGCTGACGAGATCATGGTGGAGTTCGAGGTGGCCAGGCTCGAACCGGTGGATGCGACTCTCGAACCGGTGGATGGGACTGGACAGCCACCCGACTCGAGGCTGCGTGCAGGTCGGCCGCCTACTGTGGAGGCATGGGCGAAATCGTCGTCGTGTACGAGCTCGACAACCCAATGACCAAGCGCTCCTCCCTGGGGATACCGGCTGGTGAGGAACAGCCCGTCCACAAGGTGCACGCCGCACCCTCCGCCCCGGGGGAGCCCTCCGCGACCGGACCGCGGACCCTCTGCGGCAAGGACACCTTCGCCATGCAGACGGCTTACTGGAAGCCCTCCGAACACCCTGGCGCTCCCTGGTACCCCGTGCAGTACGCATCCGTCGTCTGCTCCGACTGCGATGCCGTGATCGAGACCTGACCGGCGTTCGGAGCATGCGACTCCAAACAAGGCCATTCCATATCCGTCACATCCCCCGCCCCACCGCGGGCTCCGACGGAACGGCGCGCAGCGGCTACGGCGCCCCGGCCCGCCAGCGGCGGCTCCGAGCGGAGGCTGCCGTCCTCGACAGCCCCCAGCGCCCGCCTTCTCTACCGCTCAACCCCCTTGTTCCACGCACTCCTTGAAATGCTCCAGATCGCTGCGGACAAGCCGTTCGATCGCGTTCACCTGGGCGAATCCCCTCAGCCCGCCGAATGTCTCCCTAATCGTGTCGGGGTCGTACTCGAGCCGTGCCTGGACCCGGGTGCGGTTCTCGTCGATCGGCTGCAGCGAGAAGGAACCCCCCAGTTCGGGGTCGCTGGTGGTGTGCCACTCCATCACGCGTTCCCCCCTGCGATCGGAGATCTCGGCCTCGAACACCCGGGCCCGGCCGCCGGCCTCGACGTCCAGACGCGCTCGACCACCCGCCTCCGTACGGACCTCGCGCACTCCTTCCACGAACCGCGGATAGTTCTCCACCCGGTGGAGGTCGTCCCAAGCCTTGTCGATCGGCACTCCAACGTCGACGTGTTCTTCCAGGATGCTCATGGCCCACCTCCATGTTCGACTCATGACGCATGGGCTCTCTGTGTCCAGTGTGCGCCCGGTGGGGGTGCCAGGCGGTGGCGTCGAGTGTTCCGGTGAACGCGGTCCGCACCACACATCGCTACGACCGCGCTGTCCGATGCTGTCACCACCGGCAGGTACCCAAGGGGTGTTCGGCCGGCAGGTCACCCCGGAGCCGACAAGATCATGCACGGCACTGGAAACCCCGGGCAGCTTCACCCTGATGAGCGCCGACACCCCACAGGGCATGGAGCACAGCCTGGGCAACAACGTCTCGGTGAGCCTCAGCGACGACGACCGGAAGCTGCGGGCCGACCGGTCCCGGCACATGCTGGTGACATGGACGTACGCCCCCGGTGGTCGTGCTTTCGCCGGAGTCGGACGGGGGTCGGCGCGTGATGATCCACGGCAAGTGCACGGGCACCGCGTACAGCCTGTTCGACGTGCTGGACTTCTTGCACCGTGTCGGCCTGGCCGCCGAGGACCGGGGCATCGACGACCCGAAGCTGATCGAGTGGCGTGGTGGCGGACCGTACGACCGGGACAACACAACGGCGTAGCCACCGTGACCCCGGATTTCCGCCCCACCGCGTATCGCCGTCCTGGCGCGTTAGAGGTCTTCCCTGTCCGACCGCTTACCGAAAGGGCGACCGGGGCCTTCCCTACTCGTCTCCGATGCGCACGACCGCCAGCGTGATGTTGTCGGGCCCGCCCGCGGCGATGGCGGCCTTCCACAGTTCGAAAGCCACCCGGGCGTCGTCGTACTCCCGCGTCACCGCGTCGATCTCTTCCGGCGTCACCGGGTCGGTCAGGCCGTCTGTGCAGATGAGGTAGCGGTCGCCGGGCGACAGCGACGCGGCCGACACGTGAGGACTGATGGGGCGGTAGCCGGGCGCACCGCCCAGGCACTGGGTGACGAGGGACGTGGTGCGCTGCCCGGGTTCGAGCGGCGGGCTGTCGTCGACGCTCACCTGGCGCAGACCGTCGCGGGAGGCCGCGAACACCCGGCTGTCACCCACGTTGAACGTCAGCAGCGAGCCGGGCCGCACGACGACGCCGGCGACGGTCGTCCCCATGGTGGCCAGCTCACTTCCGGTGCCGCCGGCGGCTTTGTACAGGGCGTGGTTGCAAGCGTTCAAGGCGTCGCGGACGGCGTCCTCGCTGCTCAGGGTGGGACCGATCGACGCGAGCCGGTGGGCAGCCAGGGCGCTGGCCACGTCGCCGCCGGGATGTCCGCCGAGCCCGTCGGCGACGCCGACGACGAGGGGCGTCCCCAGCGGGAAGACCAGGGTCTGCGGGTTCTCGGTCACGGTGGCGCACAGTGTCCACGGTCCGACGACGAGGCTGTCCTCGTTCCGCTCGCGGAGGAGCCCGGGGTGGCTCAGCGCGCTCACTGCGACGTACGACATGGAGCGCCACCGCCTTCCCGCACCGGCACACCGCCGGAGGCCGGGCCCCGGACCTGCTGACACTTGCACACGAGTCCTCACGGCCGAAAGCCTGAGCCGAGAGACGGACCCTCACGAGACATCCTGTCCGGGGCACTCCGCGAGTTGATGCCGGTCTCTCAGACATCGCCCGGCCGCGCACACGCAGAACTCGCGCGGTTCGGCCCAGCGGCCGCACTGTCGGGCGGAGACTACGACGTCGCCTGGGCAGGACTTCATCGTCTCACCCGCTCTCACACAGGTCTCGCCAACTGTTCGGACTTCCCCGGACCGTGGGTCTCTGACCTGGCATTACGCACCTGACCTGGATCAGCTGGACGACCCTGGACGGTCTCTGCAACCTAGCAGTTGTAGTGCGTGACCAGCCTCGGGAACTCCGCGTTGGGGGTCTTCGGCGGCACGACCAGAGTGTGCTCGTCGGGTGTGCGGAGCCTCTTGGGGTCGATCAGCGGGGCGAGGACGGCGGCCTGGGGCGAGGCGGTCGCCTTGTCGAGGATGTGGCGCAGGGTGTAGGCGGCGTCCGCGGCGGTGAGCCTTCGGCCGTCGTGGAAGGTGACGCCCTCGCGGGTGCGGAAGGTCCAGATGCGGGCCTGGGCGTCGGGCTCCCAGGACTCGGCGAGGTCGGGAGCGAGGTCGCCGTCCGCGTCGACGCGCACGAGGCGGTTGTAGAGGGCGCCAGGTATTCGTACGCCGAGAGGGCGCTGGCCGGATCCAGCGTCTCGGCCTCGGAGGCGGGCTGCCGGGCGATGCGGAGGGTGCCGCCGCGGCGGGGGCGCCCTTCTTCGCCGCCGCGGTCGGCGGCGGCACCCGTACACCCGGTGAGCAGCCAGGACGCACCGAGTGCCACGGTGCTCGCGGCTCCCGCGGTGAGGAGCGATCGCCGTCCCGGGTGGTGGACGGTCGGACATGGACCGACCGTCCTTCTCGCTATTCGTTCAGCGGAGCGATTGAGTGAAGTGCGTGGACGATAACGAGGAGATGGTTCCGCGCCAACCCTTGGAACCCGGAAATTAACGTCGGAAAGCCACTCGTTACGGGGTGGGTGAGGATGTCGGACCCGCAGACCCGGGCCGTTCGGGGGCGGTGGACGAGGCCACCGCCGCACCGCACCGCACAGCGGCCGGCCCGCTGTTCCGCGCCCCGGGGCGCGGAACAGCGGGCCGGCCGCTGTGTGTCGTGGGTCCGCTACTCGCCCGCGTACGCCTTCTCCAGGGCCGCGATGTCCAGCTTGGACATCTTGTACATCGCCTGGGCCGTCCGGGCCGCCTTCTCGGTGTCCGGGTCGCTGATCAGGTCGATGAGCCTGCTCGGGACGACCTGCCAGGACAGGCCGTACTTGTCCTTGACCCAACCGCAGGGGCCCGCCTCGCCGCCGTCCTCGACGAACTTGTTCCAGTAGTGGTCCACCTCCTCCTGGTCGTCGCAGTGGATCTGGAACGAGATGGCCTCGTCGAACGTGAACTGCGGGCCGCCGTTCAGCGCGACGAACTTCTGTCCGTTGGCCACGAAGTCGACGGCCATCACGGAACCGGCGGTGCCGTGCTCGGACTCGGAGAAGCGGGCGATCCTGCCGAGCCGGGAGTTCTTGAAGATCGAGACGTAGTAGTGCGCGGCCTCCTCGGCCTGACCGTCGAACCACAGACACGTGGTGAATCCGTCGGCGGACATACGTACCTCCTGCGGCGGGAAAAGTTTCGTCACCTCTGTCGACCGATCGTCGTCCCAAAGCTCATCGGCGTCGCGCGGGACACTTTCGCCGGGGGACGGTGGCGGCCGATCGCGTCGTTCCTCGAGCCCCCCTCAAGGGGCGCTATAGCATGCGCGGACATGACCTCCTCCGCCGATTCCTCCGCCCCTTCCTCCGCCTCGGACAGCGCGCGGATCGAGCCGTTCCGCATCGACTTCCCGCAGAGCGACCTCGACGACCTGCACCAACGACTCGATCGCACCCGCTGGCCCGACGAACTGCCGGGGGTCGGCTGGGCCTACGGCGTCCCGCGGGAGTACCTGCGCGAACTCGTACGGTACTGGCGGCACGACTACGACTGGCAGGCGGCGCAGGCGCGGTTGAACGCATGGCCGCAGTTCACGACGGAGATCGACGGCGCGCGGATCCACTTCGCACACGTCCGTTCCGCGGAGCCGGACGCGACCCCGCTGGTCATCACGCACGGCTGGCCCGGCTCGATCGTCGAATTCACCGACGTCGTCGGCCCGTTGACCGATCCGCGCGCACACGGCGGCGATCCGGCCGACGCGTTCCATCTCGTCGTACCGAGCATTCCCGGGTTCGGACTGTCCGGGCCCACCCGGGACACCGGCTGGGAGTTCCAACGGGTGGCCGCCGCCTTCGCCGAGCTCATGACACGGCTCGGCTACGAGCGGTTCGGCGCCCAGGGCGGCGACTGGGGCGGAGCCATCTCCCGGGAGCTGGGCCGGGCGTTCCCCGAGCGGCTCGTCGGTGTCCACCTGAACCTGCTGCCCGGATCGTCCGCGGCCACCGAGCCGACTCCCGAGGAACTCGCCGCGCTGAGCCCCGAGGAGCGCGAGCGCGCGCTGCTGTCGTGGCGGCGGGGTCTGGAATGGCGCCGCGAGGAGGCCGGGTACGCCGAGCTCCAGGGCACCCGGCCACAGACCCTGGCCTACGCGCTGACGGACTCCCCCGTCGGTCAACTCGCCTGGATCGTCGAGAAGTTCAGGGCGTGGACGGATGCGAAGGACCGCCCCGAGGAAGCCGTCGACCGGGACCTGATGCTGACCAACGTGATGCTGTACTGGCTGACCGCCACGGCGGGGTCCTCGGCCCGCATCTACTACGAGCGGGCGCACGCGGACTACTGGGGCACACCGCCCGAGCCGTCGACGGCGCCGACCGCGCTGGCCGTCTTCCCGCACGAGCCCTTCGTACCGCTGCGGCACATCGCGGAGCGTACGAACAACATCGTGCGGTGGACGGAATTCGACCGGGGCGGACACTTCGCCGCGGCGGAGGAGCCCGAGCTGCTGGTCGAGGATGTGCGGTCCTTCTTCCGGGACCTGCGCACCGACGCCTGAGCACAGGTCGGACATCTGGGCCCCGGTCCCCCGCCAGGGCCGTCGATGGCGCCGGGGCCGTCGGTGGCGCCGGTGACGGCAACCCCGTATCCCCTCTGCCCGTGGCGAATCTGCTGCGGGCCGAGAAAGCTGATCCGGGGGGGCTCTCGGTCCGAGAGTGGGGATCGCGGCGACGACAGCCGCGCCACCACGAGGAGGACCGATGACTCCACTCATCACCGGCCGGTACCCGGCCCACGCACCGCGCGCCGAGGACGGCGACACCCCCGCGACCCGCTTCGACGACCATCTGGCCGCGCAGCTGCTCGCGCAGCGGATCGTCCTTCTCGGCACCCAGGTCGACGAGGTGTCCGCGAACCGGGTCTGTGCCCAGCTGCTCGTGCTGTCGGCGGAGGACCCGCGCACCGACATCAGCCTGTACATCAACAGCCCGGGCGGATCGGTGACCGCGGGGCTCGCGATCTACGACACCATGCGGCTGATCCCCAACGACGTCTCGACCCTCGCCATGGGATTCGCCGCGAGCATGGGACAGTTCCTGCTCAGCGTCGGCACCCACGGCAAGCGTTACGCGCTGCCCAACGCGCGGATCATGATGCACCAGCCGTCGGCGGGCATCGGCGGCACCACCGCCGACATCGAGATCCAGGCGCAGAACCTGGAGTTCACGAAGCAGGCCATCGAGCGGATCACCGCGGAGCACACCGGCCAGAGCGAGGAGACGATCTCCCGGGACGGCGACCGCGACCGCTGGTTCACGGCCGAACAGGCCAAGGAGTACGGCATGGTGGACCGGGTCGTGGAGTCGCTCGACGACGTCCGCCCGGCCGCGTCACGGCGACGGATGGGACTCTGACATGGGTACGTACACGATTCCGAACGTCGTCGAGCGGACCCCGCAGGGCGAGCGGTCCTACGACGTCTTCAGCCGGCTGCTGTCCGAGCGGATCATCTTTCTCGGCACCGAGATCGACGACGGGGTCGCCAACGTCGTCATCGCGCAACTCCTCCATCTGGAGTCGTCGAACCCGGAGAGCGAGATCGCGATCTACATCAACTCGCCCGGTGGGTCGTTCACTTCGCTCATGGCGATCTACGACACGATGACGTTCGTACAGGCGCCGATCTCGACGTTCTGCGTCGGCCAGGCGGCCTCCACGGCGGCGGTGCTGCTGGCGGGTGGCGATCCCGGGCGGCGGTTCGTGCTGGAGCACGCGCGTGTGCTGCTCGGCCAGCCCGCGAGCGGCGGCCGGCAGGGGACGGTGTCCGACCTCGCCCTCCAGGCCAAGGAGATGCTCCGTATCCGGGCCCAGGTCGAGGAGGTCCTCTCCCGGCACACGCACCACGACGTGCCGACCCTGCGCGCGGACATGGACCGCGACAAGGTGTTCACCGCACAGGAGGCCGTGGCGTACGGACTCGCGGACGAGGTCCTGAGCCGACGGCTCGCGACGGTCTGAGACCGGACCACCGCCAGGGCCCACGTCTGCGGCATCGTCCGCCGACGGGCCCTGGCCGGTCGGCCCGGTCAGGCGGCGAGGCACATGCCGTCGTGGCGCGAGGCCGAGGGGGTGCGGTGGCGGGCGGGCCGCACCTCGGCGAGTCGGGTGAGTTCGCCCTGGGCCAGCGAGAGCAGATCGGTGAGCCCGAGGCCCAGGGCGCGCGCGGCTGCCGCGAGGACTTCGGACGAGGCCTCCTTGCGTCCGCGCTCCAGCTCCGAGAGGTACGGCATCGAGATCCGGGCCGCGTCGGCCACGTCCTTGAGCGTCCGCTCCTGCGCGAGCCGCTCGCGCCGCAGGACGTCACCCACCAGATCGCGCCACAGCGGCTCCCTGTGCCTGGGCGCCGGTGGCGTCTGCCGGGGCGCGAGGGCCGGGCGGGGCCGCTGGGGCGCGTCGGCCACGGGGGCGGCGGGACCGGTGGGACGGGCTGCCGGGCCGGTGGCCGGACCCGGTGCGGTCGCCGGGCGGAGGGGAATGACGCGGGCTTCGTTCGGCGCTTGGTTGCTCACCCCTTCAGCCTAGAAGCGCCGAGCCGCGAGGGAAGGGATCGGCTCGGCATTCCGCTCTGGGGGAAATCGAGCCGCACCACATGCGCGTCACTGCCCGACCCGCCCGTCGATCCGCTCGCGCAGGAAGTCCGCGTGGCCGTTGTGCCGGGCGTACTCCTCGATCAGGTGCACCAGCACCTCCCGCAGCGCGATCGGCTCGTCGTCGTGGGTGCCGGTGATGTCGAGGTCGCGGGCCTCGTCCACGAACCGCTCGGCGAAGGCCACCTCGAAGCGCCAGGTGTCCCAGGCATCCGCCACCACCTCGGGGTCGGGCACCGCGCCGTTGAAATCGCCGTCCGGGTCGCCGTCCGAGCGGTAGTGCCGCGGCGCGTCCTGGCCGGCCAGCACCCCGCGGAACCAGGCCTGTTCGACCCCCGCCAGATGACGCACCAGCCCGAGCAGCGACATGTTCGAGGGCTCGACGGAACGCCGGGCCATCGCCTCGGCGTCCAGACCCGCGCACTTCATCTCCAACGTCAGCCGCTGGTCGCGCAGATACCCGACGAGCGTGTCCCGCTCCCCCACGAACCCCCCGTCGGAGCGCGGATCGTCGTCCGGGTGCACGAACATGTCCCACCACCCGAAGCTCCGCTCGGACGGGGTGCCCCCGGACTGGGGAGGCTGGGGAAGTGCGGGGTCGGCCATGCCTACGAGCATCGGCGCCCCGACCGCGATCCGCCACCGGTTTTCCACCGCCCCGAAACGGTGTCAAGTCGCCCGCCGTGCCCGGAAATCGGGGCGAGACCCGGCCCGCGTAGATCGGGAGAAACCGGGTAGCCGGGGTCAGGAACGATCACCGGTCACGACCGACCGGTCGGCTCACCCCACCGGAGGACTCCCGTGCTGATGGCCCACCCCGCGGTACTGCGCAACCTCGTCAAGCAGTACGTCACCCTGCGCACGCTCCACGCCGAGGACGGCGGTACGGAAGTCCGGCGGCGCATGGACGACGTGGCCTACACGCTGTGCGTCTCGACCGGTACGAGCGACGTGGACGCGGCGCTCGTCGCGGCCCGCCACCGGCTGCCCGGTGCTCGGACGACGGACGACTCCGTCGTCGCCTGACCCGAGGCGCGGACGTGGTGCCCAAGAAGCCCTGATGTCCGAGCTCAGTGAGTGATCCGAGCCAGGTCGGGTGGGCCCGCGAGCGAGCCCACCCGACCCTTCAGCCCCTTCAACGCAGCCACTGGTCCTTCTCCGCGGGCCGGTACAGCGTCACGGCCCGTGTCACCTTGTCGAGCACCAGACTCGGCGTCGCGACCCGGGTCACTTCGCCGTCGTACGAGAACCGCGGGTCACCGTGCAGCACTTCGAGCCGCAGGCCGCGCACCTGCGCCGTGGTGAGGACCCGGCTGTTGTGCAGGGTGCCGGTCAGGACGGCGAGCAGCAGCCGGGTCCTGGCCAAGGGGGTGCCGGCGTCGACGGCACGGACGTCGAGCAGTCCGTCGTCGAGTTGGGTGCGGTAGGTGGGGGCGAACCCTGCGGGGTGGTAGATGCCGTTGCCCGCGAAGAGGAGCCACAGGCGCTTGGGGCGGCCGTTGACCGAGACGTTCACGGGACTGCCCTTGGCGAGGACCCTGGCCAGTCCGACCACCAGCGCGGGCCACTTCCCGATCCGCTGCTCCAGCTTCTCCCGGGCACCGACCAGGTCCGAGTAGACGCCGAGGCTGAAGGTGTTGAGGAACACCTGCTCCGGTCCACCGGGGGCGCGGGCCCGCCCGAGGTCCGCGACGACCGCGTCACCCGCCTGCACGGCTCGCACGACGTCCTCCAGGGTCTGGTTGCCGAGGTCGACGGCGAAGTGGTTGAAGGTACCGCCGGGGAAGACCGCCAGCGGCAGGCCGAGCCGGGCGGCGATCTCCGTCGCGGCGTTGATCGTGCCGTCGCCGCCGCACGCGCCGAGTGCGCCGCCCTCCTCCTTGGCCCGCCGGGCGGCCTGTTCCAGGAGTTCCGCCAGGTCCTGGTCCTCCCGCGGCACAGTGATCTCGGCCTTGGGCAGCGCGGCGCGCAGATACGCGCTCGCGTCGGGGGTATCGGCGCTCCACGAGAGTCCGGAAGACGGGTTGACCACGATGTGCAGTCCGGCGCCCCCGGGCAGCGCGGGAGCGGGTCGCCGCGGGTGCGCCGCCGCGGCCGCCGCCTCCGGTTTGACCGGCCACCAGCGGGCGGTCAGCGCGGCGGCGCCGACACCGATCGCGACGCCCACGGCCACGTCACCCGGACGCCGCTCCCCCGAGCGCGTGCGGGCCACGGTCAGTGCCGCGGCGCCAGGCACCGCGAACAGGCCGTACCGGGGCGCTTCGAGCAGGACGCCGACGGCGAACGCGGCGGCCGACGCGACCCGGCCGGCCGCGTCGAGCGGCTGCGCCTTGCGGGCCGCCGGGCGCGCCAGCACGCGGGTCACGGCCGAGGCGATGGCCACGGTGCCGATGCCGCGCAGCGCGGCCCGGCGCGCGGTCCGGTTCCCCGACGCGCCGAGAGCCGCGGCGGCGGCGCCCCACGCGAGTCCACCGGCCACGGTCCGCCGCCATCCGGAGGGCCCGGCCGGTCCCATGGCCGCCCCGCCCGGCCACCACGGCGTGCCGCCGCTTGTCCCTCGCCCCGTCCCGCGCCTTCTCATCAGAGGCCCACCCTCGCGTCTCGACAACAGATCTCCTGGTCGGCAAGGTTGTGCCGCCGTTGTCCCTGTTCCCCGACTTCGCGCATTCATTGACCCCGTCCGGGGCGGAGATCAGCTTGATTCTTGCGAGGAATCCCGGGCGTTTACGACTCCGTTGGGAAAGTCGTGATTGGGGCGGGGCGGTGTCGTTGGTCTTGCTGATGGCTGTGGTCGTTGGCGGGGTGGTGGGACGGGATGTCGTTGGAGTCGCGGTCGGAGGACGGGGTGCTTGAGCTGACGGCTCGGGTGGTGCGGGCCTCGTTCCCGAGGGGGACCTTGGCCATGCGGATCCGGGAAGTACTCGGTGCGCTGTTCACGGACGAGGATTTCGTCGCAGCACTCCCCGACCGGGGCCGGCCCGCGATCTCGCCGGGAGCTCTGGCCTTGGTGTCGGTGTTGCAGTATGCCGAGGGTCTGTCCGACCGGCAGGCCGCTGACCAGGTGCGGGCCCGCATGGACTGGAAGTTTTTGCTGGCGCTGGAGCTGGATGATCCCGGCTTCGACTTCACCGTCCTGGGGGATTTCCGCTCCCGTCTGATCATGCACGGGCTGGAAGAGCGGGTGCTGGAGGCGATGCTGGCCCGGCTCTCGGAGGCCGGGCTGCTGAGGGCCGGTGGCCGGCAGCGGACCGATTCCACTCATGGGCTGGCTGCAGTGCGCACGCTGAACCGGATGGGGTTCGTCGGCGAGACGCTGCGGGCGGCTCTGGAGGCGCTGGCCGCAGCTGCCCCCCACTGGCTGGCGCCGTTGATCAGCTCCGCCTGGGTGGAGCGATATGGGAACAAGGTCGACAACTACCGCTTCCCGAAGGGGGAGAACGTTCGCCGGGAATGGGCCGAGCAGGTCGGCTGGGACGGGTTCGCTCTCCTTGACGCCATTGATGGGCCGGCCGCTGTGGCCTGGCTTCGTGAGGTGCCCGCAGTGCGGATCCTGCGCCGGGCCTGGGCAGAGCAGTATCACCGGGACGGGGAGGGGGTGCACTGGCGGGAGGGCAAGGACCTCCCGCCGGCCAGAGACCGGCTGTCCTCGCCATATGACACCGACGCCCACTACGGCATCAAGCGCGGGACGGGCTGGTGCGGATACAAAGTCCACCTGAGTGAGACCTGCGAGCCGGACGCACCCCACCTGATCACGAATGTGGAGACCACCAACGCCACTGTCAACGACACCGAGGTCACCGCAACCATCCACCAGCGTCTGGCTGAACGGGGGTTGAGGCCGCGCGAGCATGTGGTGGACGCCGGATACGTCACCGCCGCGCACATCCTGGCCGCGCGTGAGGACCACGGCATCGACCTGGTCGGCCCCGTCGGCGCTGATACCCACCACAACGGACGGGACGCGCAGGCTCCGGACCTGACCCAGGCCGCCCTCACCCTTCACCACCAACTGGGACGCCCGGCAGGTCACCTGCCCCCAGGGAGCCTCCAGCGTCAGCTGGTCCCAGCAGCGCAAGGTCAGCGGGACCCCGCTCGTCCGGGTGCACTTCGCGCTCGCCGACTGCGATCCATGCCCGCTGAGACCGAGGTGCACCAAAGCATCCAACAGCAAATGGGGCCGCAGCCTGACCCTGCTGCCCCGCGAGCAGCAACAGATCCTCGAAGAACGACGTGCCGAGCAGCAAACCGACCAGTGGAAGGCCCGCTACGACGTGCGAGCCGGGGTGGAGGGCACCATCTCCCAGGCCGTCCGCGCAGTCACCTGCGACGCACCCCCTACCAAGGCCAGCACAAGACCCACCTCGCCAACGTCCTCTCCGCCACCGCCCTCAACCTCACCCGAATCGACGCCTGGCTGAACAACACCCCACTCGGCACCACCCGCGTCTCCCACCTCGCGCGACTCACCCTCGCGGCATGACAGCTCCCGAGAGCCGTTTCGCGGATTTCCCAACTGAGTCGTTTACGCCTGGGAGGAATCGCATCCTTGGTGGGGCGGCGCGGAGCGCCGCCGTGTCGTGGCGGCGGAGCCGCTGATGGCTCACCCGGGACGTTTCTGGTTCTCGATGTATTCCTGGATGACCGCAAGGGGTGCGCCGTCTGCGGAGGCGGCGAAGCAGGACGGGGACCAGAAATGGTCGCCCCACAGGTAGCGGCGGATGCGGTCGGGGAATTCCTGGCGCAGGCGGCGCGCGGAGACGCCCTTGAGTGAGCCGACCAGCCGGGACAGAGCGATCTTGGGCGGGTAGTGGACCAGCAGGTGCGCATGGTCCTCCTCACCGTTGAACTCGTGCAGCTGAGCGCCGAAATCCGCGCACACGTCCCCCATGATCTCCTCGCAGCGCGTGAGGATCTCGTCGGTTTCGGTAACACAGATCAATTCTCGTCGCTAGCCTGGGGAAGTGAAGCTGGTGGTGCAGGTGAAGCTGCTGCCGACGCCGGTGCAGGCGGCGGCGCTCGAGGCGACCCTGCGTGCGTGCAACGAGGCCGCGACCTGGGTGAGCAAGACCGCCTTCGAGCGCGGGGAGTTCAAGAATTTCACCCTGCGCAAGCAGGTCTACGGCGAGGTCAAGTCCCGCTGGAACCTGGGCGCGCAGGCCGCCCAGCACGTCATCAAGAAGACGTGCGACGCGTACGCCACACTGAAGGCAAACCTGAGGGCAGGAAATCTGGGCCGCACCGGCTCGCGCCGGTACCGCCGGGCCACCGAGAAGCCGATAGCCTTCCGTCTCCAGGGCGCGCAGCCCTACGACGACCGCATGCTGTCCTGGCAGATCCCGAACCGGACGGTGTCCATCTGGACCGTGGCGGGCCGGATCAAAAACGTGGCGTTCACCGCCTCACCCGAGCAGCTGGCCACGCTGGCCCTGTACCGCAAGGGCGAGTCCGACCTGCTGCAGCGGGACGGCATGTGGTTCCTCAATGCCACCTGTGAGGTCCCCGAAGCGCCGCTCAACACCGGTCCGGTGGACTTCCTCGGCGTCGACCTGGGGATCGTGAACATCGCCACCACCTCGGACGGCGAGATCATGGCCGGCCGCGAGCTGAACCGCACCCGCCTGCGCGAGCGAGGCCTGCGGGCCAAGCTGCAACGCAAGAACACCCCGTCCGCCAAGCGGCGGCTGAAGAAACGGCGGCGCAAGAAGGCGCGGCGGGCGCGGGACATCAACCACAAGATCACGAAACATGTGGTGGCCGAGGCTGAACGCACCGGTCGCGGAATCGCCCTGGAAGACCTGACAGGGATCCGCGAACGGGTACGGCTTCGCAAACCCCAACGGGCCACCCACTCCTCCTGGGCCTTCCACCAGCTGGGAGCGTTCATCGCATACAAGGCCCGCCGGGCAGGGGTGCCGGTGGTGCACGTCGATCCGGCGTACACCTCCCGCACCTGCGCCGAGTGCGGCCACGTAGACAAGGCGAACCGGGTCTCCCAGGCCTGGTTCGCGTGCCGGAACTGCGGATTCGTTGATCACGCGGACCGGAACGGCTCCCGCAACATCCGGGCCCGCGCCCGGGAGTTGTGGCGACGCGGGGCCCCGTCAACGGCCCCTGCCCCACCCCGGAAGCACCCGGATGGGGCTGGACGCAAACGCAGCATCACACCCAGTGATGCCCGTTGTGCAAGCCCGTCGCTTTAGCCACGGGTAGTTGGCGTGGTCTTGGGCAGCTTCACCACGGTCACGAAGAAGTCGTCGATCTGGCGGACCGCGGCGATGAACTGGTCGAGGTCGACCGGCTTGGTCACATAGGCGTTCGCGTGCAGCCTGTAGCTGCGCAGGATGTCCTCCTCGGCGGAGGAGGTGGTGAGGACGACGACGGGGATGTGGGCCAGGTCGTCGTCGGACTTGATCCGCTCCAGGACCTGGCGCCCGTCGTACTTGGGCAGGTTGAGGTCGAGCAGGATCAGGTCGGGGCGCGGTGCCTCGGTGTACTGGTTGGCGCGGTAGAGGAAGTCGAGGGCCTCCTCGCCGTCCCGTACGACGTGCAGGGTGTTGCGGATCTTGTTGTCCTCGAACGCCTCGCGGGTCATCAGCTCGTCGCCGGGGTCGTCCTCGACGAGCAGGACCTGGATGGGTACAGCGGGGGTGCTCACGTGTGTGCTCCTTCGGGTGGGCGCGCCGCTTCCTCGGCCCCGAGGTCGGGTTCCGGTCGCGCCATGGGCAGGGTGAAGGTCACGCGCGTGCCGCCACCGGCGGTGCCGTCCAGGGTGATGGCACCTCCGTGATGTTCGACGATCTTGCGGCACACGGCAAGGCCGATGCCCGTGCCCTCGTACTCGTCGCGGCCGTGCAGCCGCTGGAAGATGATGAAGACCTTCTCCCTGAACTCGGGTTCGATGCCTATGCCGTTGTCCTGTACGGTCAGCCGCCACTGTCCGTCCTCCGGCTCCGCCTCGCAGCGGACGGCGATCTCGGGCGGCCGGTCGGGGTGGCGGAACTTCACGGCGTTGCCGATCAGGTTCTGCCAGAGCATGGTCAGGGTGGTGACGTCGCCCGTCACGGTGGGCAACGGCCCCTCCCGTACGACACGCGCGCCCGTCTCCTCCAGGACCACGCTGAGGTTGCCGAGCGCCCGGTCCAGTACGTCGTCGAGGGCGACGGGTATCAGTTCCTCGCCGACGCGGCCGACACGGGAGAAGGTCAGCAGGTCGTTGATGAGGATCTGCATGCGTTTGGCACCGTCGACGGCGAAGTCGATGTACTGCTTGGCCCGGTCGTCCAGTTGGTCGCCGTACCGTTTCTCCAGGAGCTGGCAGAAGGACGCGATCTTGCGCAGGGGTTCCTGCAGATCGTGCGAGGCGACGTAGGCGAACTGCTCCAGCTCCGCGTTCGAGCGCTTCAGTTCCAGGGTCTGGGCGTCGAGCTCCTCGGCCTGCCGCTCCAGGAGGACCTCGCGGGCCTGGGAGGCCGAGAGTTCCTCGACGATGCGGCGGCGCATCTCCTCGACGGCCCGGGCCACCCTCTCCAGGTCGCGCGGCCCGTCGAGCCGGATCCTGCGCTCGAACGCGCCGCCGCTGACGTCCACCGAGGCCGCTTCCAGAACCTGCAGGGGGCGCCCCACGATCCGGTGCAGCAGCAGGGTCAGCGCGAGGCCGCTGGTCAGGAAGGCGGCGAGCATGCCGAGGAAGAGGAGGTTGCGGGACCGACGGCTGTCGTCGGCCGAGGCGCGGGTCCGGTCGCGCAGCTGCTGGATGTCCTTCTCGAGGGTGGCGAGTTGCCCCCGGATCTCGTCGAACCTGGCCTTGCTCGCCTCCAGGGAGGGGGCTTTGGCGCCGCCGGGCGTGCGGGCCGCCTCGATCAGCGGCTCGGCGTAGTCGCGGCGCCAGGCGTCACTGAGGCGCCCGGCCGCCTTCAGGTCCGCGGCGATCCTGGGGTGGTCGGCGAGTTGCGTCGCCAGGCGGGCTTCGAAGGTCTTCTCGTCCCGTGCTCCCGACGCGTACGGATCGAGGAAACCGGCGTCCCTGCTCAGTACGTAGCCTCGTACGCCGGTCTCCTGGTCCACCAGCGAGGTCTCCAGCTGGTAGGCGGTGGCGCGGGCCGGCTGGATGCGGTCGGTGAGCAGATCGGTGCGGTCGTCGGCGCGGGCTTGGAGGACTCCGCCGGACACGGCGAAGACGATCACCAGCAGCACGTTGGCGGCCAGCACCACTTGGATCCAGCCCTGCACGGTCAGCCGGGCGACGCGTGTGGGCTTTGCGTCCTCGGCAGTGTCCGCCGTGGCATGGTCCGGTCCCGGGGCGTTCGGCGTAGGGGTCATGACATTCCGTCCGTCGCCAGGTGCAGGACGGCCACGTCGTCGGCGAGTCCGCCGTGGGAGGCGGTCAGCGCGGCGACGTCCTCGACCACCGCGTCGACGAACGGGCGCCCGCGCAGGCTCTGGTGTGTCCTCGCCACCGCGAGCAGTCCTTCCTCTCCCAGCCGCCGGTCCGGAGCCACGACGCCCTCGAAGAGACCGTCGGTGAACAGCGTCACGGCGCTGATGTCGTGCGCGGGCAGCTCGGTCTCCGGCCAGTGGGCCCGGCCCGGAAGCAGTCCGAGCGCGGGGCCTGGGGTCGGCTCGAAGAGCTCGATGCCACGCGATGTACTCACGAGCAGTCCCGGGTGTCCGGCGCGGATCACGCTCATACGGCTGCGGTCCTTGACGATCCGCAGGACGGTCAGGGTGGCGAAGATGTAGTCCGCAGCGCGCTCGGCGCCGATGATCTCCTCCAGGAGCTCGAGCTGACGCGGGCCCACGCATCCGGAGAGCACGGCGGTCCGCCAGGCCACCCGCAGACAGACGCCTAGGGCGGCCTCCGCCGCGCCGTGGCCGGAGACGTCCCCGATCACCGCGTGCACGGTGCCGTCCTCGCTTTCGACGACGTCGAAGAAGTCGCCGCCGAGCAGGGCGTGGTCCCGTCCCGGGCTGTAGCGCGAGGCCACCTGGCAACCGGCGCCCCGCAGCAGGGGCGTGGGCAGCAGTCCACGCTCCAGGCGCGCGTTCTCCCGGGCCAGCAGCCGGCTCGCCTGGAGTTCGGCGCCCGAACGCTCCACCTGCTTGCGTTGCAGGGCGTAGCGGACCGCGCGGCTGAGCGCCTCGGCGTCCAGGCCGTCCTTGGCGAGGAAGTCCTGCGCTCCTTCGGCCACCGCGGCGAGCCCGGCCTCGTTCTCGGCGACTCCGGTGAGTACCACGACGGCCGCGTCGGGCGCGGCGTCACGCACCATCCGGACCGCGCTGAGACCGTGGGTGTCGGGCAGATGCAGGTCCAGCAGGACGCACACGGAGTGCGACGTGGCGTCGAGGAACATGCGTGCCTCGGCGAGGGACTTGCACCAGGTGACCTCCATCGGCAGTCCGCTGTCGGCCAGCACCTCCCGCACCAGCAGCGCGTCTCCGGCGTCGTCCTCGACCAGCAGCAGTACCGCGGTGGCGTCCAGGGCCCAGCGGGGATCCGCACTCCCCTGCCGGGGCACCGCGCCTCGCTCACCTGTCCGCGGCAGGCGATCCGCCACGCTCGCCCCCCTTGGGTGACCCACGCCGACCATGGTTCGTTGTGAGCCTACTGGTACGTCTCTCCGGGTCAACGGCGCAGGGCGAGCCGCGCCTTGACACACTTTCCGACCGGCACCCGCCCGACGGTCACCTCCGTCGCGAGCGCGTGCACGATCTCCAGGCCGTGCCGCCCCACGCGTTCGGGATCCCGTGGATAGCGCCGGGGCAGGGCGGCGCTGCTGTCGTAGACGATGACGGTCACGGAGGTGTCGGTTCCCTCCAGTTCCAGGATGTACGGCCCATGGCTGTGCCGGTCCGCGTTGGTGACCAGCTCGCTGACGACCAGCAGGAGGTCGCCGGTGGCCTGTGCGCCGATCTCGGCACACCACTCCGAACGGAGCTGTTCGACGAACAGCTCGGCGAAGTGGCGCGCTTCGGCGATGCACCCCGGCTCGCCGGTGTAGTGCGCCGCCCGCCGAAGCGGTTCCACGGGCACGTCGAAGCCAGTCGGTATCACCGCTCCGTCCAAGCGCTCGATCATGTGGTTCTCTCTCGGATGCCGGTATGTCGGGACATTGCGCGTCCCGACACTGCTGCACAGGGGCTCGTACCCCGTGAAGTCCTCCACAGTCACCCCGATGTTCCCCCGTCCCGGTGGCTTGCGCACACGATTCCCACAAGGGAACGGTGTCATCCCGACGCGGCAGGGCAGGGCCTCCAGGCGAGGCATGACCGGTCACCGAGTTCTCGGTGCGAGCAAGGGGCGCGGACGGATGGACGGACAGGACCCCGAAGTACGGGACGAGACACCGGCCCGGGAAGGGGACGACGTCCTGCTCCGGGCCGCCGACCGGCTCGCGGCCGCGGCGGAGATCCTGGTCTCCGTGTCGGCCCGTACGGCGGTCGCGGTCGACAGCAGACTGTCGCCGCCGCTGCTGCGCGCCCTGACCCAGGTGGGCACGGATCCGGGTCTGACGCTCGCGGCACTCGCCGAGCGGGCGCAGATCAGCCGCTCCCGGGCGAGCCGGGTGTGCGACACGCTCGAAGAGGCCGGACTGCTGGCCCGTTCGCCGCGCAGCGAGGACCGCAGGGGCGTCGGCCTGAGTCTGACCGGCCGTGGCCGCTCGGCCCTCGACCGGGTGCGGGATCAGCGCACCGCCTGGATCAAGGACGCGCTGCTGCGGATGCCGGAGGCCGATCTGAGCGGACTGCTGGCCGCGCTGCGCTCGCTCGGCCCGTCCCTGGCCCACGGGCATCCCGAGCACGCGGAGATACCCGGGCCGCCCGACCGGTCCGCCTGACACGCACTCAGACCGCATCGGCCTCCAGTGCCTCCCCCACGCCGGGGAAGACCGGCAGCACGTCCGAGACACCGGTGATGCCCAGCACCCGCTCCACGAACGGGGAGAGGGCGGCCAGCCGGAGCCGCGGGCCGAGCACCCCGTGGGCCCGCAGGACGACGTTGATCGTGGTCGAGTCCAGGAAGGTCACCGCGGCCAGGTCGAGGACCACCGCGCCCGGACAGGCCCGGCCTGCCGCCGCGAGAGCCTCGTCGAGCTCACCCGCGTTGTCGAGATCCACCTCGCCGCGGACCGCGATCACGGTCGACCGACCGGCCTCGCGCGTGGACAGCGACATGGCCGCCTGACCTGGACTCCGGCCTGAATGCACAGCGATCCCTCGAAATGTTGTCGAATCCGCGGAGAGTGGGGTAACCGCATGGGGACGGTGCGCCACAACGCCGCGATGGAGCGGTGTCAGGCCCTACCGTAGCCGATCGTTGTCATTTGACAACAATTGCCGTGAGGCAACAATCTGGTGCCCCTGCGATCCCAAGTCCGGCGACCCGTGGGTCGGTTGTCGCAGTGATGGGGGCGCAGTGACGGGTCGCACCGAAGGGACGCAGATGGAGCTAACCGGTACCGGTCGCATGCCCGGGCGCCCGGCCGGACCCGCCGGAGCGCTCCTCGAGCTGGTCCAGCGCGGTCGCCCGGAACGCTTCGAGGCCTTCGGTGAGCCGGGTGACGTCCGCCGAGGACATCTGCTCCAGTACGGCCCGCACCTCGCGCGCACGGTGCTCCCGCAGTTCGCTCAGCACCTGCTCGCCGAGCGGGCTGAGGCCGACCTCGACCTCGCGCCGGCTCGTCGAGCTCGGCACTCTGCGGATCAGGCCGACTGCCTCCATCCGGTCACACAGACGGCTGACCGAGGAGGGACGCGAGGCCAGGGCGTCACCGAGCGAGCGAAGATTCATGGACCCGCCCTGCTCGATCACGATCAGGGCCCGTAGCTGAGAGGGCGGCACCGGTCCGGACGGCGCGGACTCCTGCCCTCGACCCCACAGGAGTTCGAGGAGCTCCGAGACGGCGTCGAGCGTGTGCGCGGCTTCGTCTCGGGAGACGGGTGGACGGATCGAGCGAGGCACCGATCCACCTTGTCATCAACTCAGGGCCATTACCAGCCGCGCCGGTCCACCGGAGCCCTCGACACAGACCCCTGCGACCACGCAGACCCACTCGCACGACAACCGCACGAGAAAGTCATCACGACCGTGACCTCTGTGAACGACGTCGACAGAGCCCTGCGCGCGGCCCCGCCGCACGCGCTGCTCGACACCCTGCGTCCCCTCCTGACGGATGTCTGGGGGGCGATCGACGCCGACCTGCTGCTGGCGGACTACGGGATGACCGTGCTCCAGCCGGTCGAGGAGCCCGGCGACCCCGCGCGTGCCGTGTCCCTGCACAACACCCCCGAGAGCCGGGCCTTCGGCAGTCAGGCGCCGCACGAGGAACACCCCCGCAACACCGGACGGACGCGTCTGCATCTGCCGGTCACCGCCCGGGGCGAGCGCCTGGGCATCCTCACCGTCCTGCTGCCCCCGGGACCCGTGGACCCCGCGGTGACCGACGAACTGGTGCAGGTCGCCGATCTGCTGGGCCACGCGATCGTCGTGGCCGAACGGGACACGGACGTCTACCGTCAGGCCCGGCGGGTCGGCCGACTGACGCTGGCGGCCGAAATGCAGTGGGAGCTGCTCCCGGGCCGGGCCTGTGCCCGCGAGGAGTTCGCCGTCGGCGCCCAGCTGGAGCCCGCGTACGCGGTGCGCGGGGACAACTTCGACTGGTCCTCGGACGCGCACCGGCTCACCCTGTCGATCATCAACGGGATGGGGGACGGCATCCACGCGTCCTTGCTGACCCACCTCGCCGTCGGCGCCCTGCGCAACGCCCGCCGCGCCGGGCTCGCGGTCGCCGACCAGGCCAGACTCGCCGACCAGGCCCTGTACGCCCAGCACCACGGAGACCAGCACGTGTCGGCGCTGCTGCTCTCCTTCGACCTCGCCACCGGCAGCGCGCTCGCGGTGGACGCGGGCTCGCCCCGGATGTGGCGCCGCCGGGGCACGGCCGTGGAGCGGATCGAGCTGGAGGCGCAGCTGCCGCTCGGCATGTTCGAGGAGTCCGACTACGTGGCGCAGGAGTTCGGCGTCCTGCCCGGTGACCGGCTCCTGGTGGTGAGCGACGGAGTGTACGACGCCCTGTCCCCGCTGGGCGAGGTCTTCGGGGAGCGGGCGCTGGCCCGTGCCGTGTCGGCCACCGCCCTGCTGCCCGCGGCCGACGTACCGCGCGCCGTCCTCGACGAGCTGGCCCGCTACCGCGTCACCGAGCCGCTGGACGACGCGCTGATCGTGTGTCTCGACTGGTCCGGCAGACCGGTCGGCACGCCGTCCGGCTGACGTCGCGCCCGGGTTCGGCCGCCGAAATGACGGCGGCCACCGCGCATTCCCCCGTCCGCTCGGGGCACCCGGACCGGGCGGAATCCGGTCGACGGCGGCCGGGGCCCGAAGGCCCGGAGGTGGACGGTGGACTGGTGGATGTGGCTGGTCGTCGTGGTCGCGGCCCTGGTGCTGCTGAGCGCGGCGGCGGTCTGGGTGCAGACGAGCAGACGGTCGGGGACCGTCATCGCCGTGCGGCGCGGGCACCGGTTCGGGAAGCGGGAGGTGTGATGAGCGAGTTGATGTCCGCGCGCGACCTCGGTGGACGACCGGTGGTCACGCTCGGCGGTGAGGCGGTGGCGCGGGTCAAGGACACCGTCTTCGACGGGCCCGCGGGACGTGTCACCGGCTTCACGCTCAACGGCCGGGGGCTGCTCGCGGGGCCGCTGAAGCAGAGCCTGCCGTGGAGCGCGGTCCATTCGCTGGGCCGCGACGCCGTCATGATCCTCGGCCGGGGGGTCCTCGCCGAACCGGCCGCGGTGATCGTCCGGGACGAGGCGGCGCACGGCCGGGTGCTGGGCGCCAGGGTGCTCACGGACGGGGGCACGGAGGTGGGGACCGTGCTTGACCTCGTCGTCGAAGCCGGTATCAGCGGCCGCGTGGTGGGGTTCCGGATCGCCGCCCGTCAGTCGCTGGAGTCGGGTTCGAAACGCCGCCGCCGCAAGGTGTACGTCCCCCGGGGCGAGACGCTCGCCGTGTCGGGACAGGCTCTTGTCATCCCCGCGGACGCGACCCGCTTCGTCGCGGACGACCTGGCCGGTTTCGCCGCCCAGGTCGAGGCGTTCCGGCTCCGGGACACCGCCGACCGGACGGAACCCACACCGTGACGCTGTTCTCTGAGATCCGCGGCCTGCCGGTCGTCACGCTCGGCGAGGCGAACGAGCTCGGCGTCGTGAGGTCACTCACGATCGATGTCGTTTCGGGGCTGGTCGGCCGGGTCCGGCTGTCGCCGGCCCGGGGTCGCAAGGAGATCGCGATCGACTGGAGCGCCTTGCACGTGATCGGCCCGGACGCCGTCCTCGTCCGGTCGGGCACCGCCCTGGACACCGCCCCTCCCCCGGCGCCCGTGGAAATCCTGGGCGTCCGGGTCCTGACCGAGGACGGGGACGAGCGCGGCACCGTGCGGGACATCGCCTTCGACCCGGTCACCGGCCGCGTCGAGAAGATGTGCACGGCGCTGGGCGACATCCCGGGCGACCGACTGGTCGGGCTCGGGGACTACGCCCTGGTCGTACGGACCGGCTGAGGTCGCCTCAGTACCCCGGAGGCGTCAGGGCCGACTCCAATGCCGTCGTGGCTGGGTCGGAGGAGGGGTACTCCGGATCCGATGACGAAGCGGTGGGCGGAGACGACACCTCGGACGACGATGGGGACGACGAGGAGGTTGGGGAGGAAAGAGAGGAAGGGGAGGAAGGGGAGGAAGAGGAAGGGGAGGAAGGGGAGGCAGAGGACGACGGAGAGGAAGGGGACGGAGACTTCGATGCCAGAGACTTCGATGCCGGAGACTTCGGTGCCGGAGACTTCGATGACGCCGACGACACGCTCGCCGCGGGGGACGGCTTCGCCGGAGGGTGCGTCTCCTCGTCCCGGCGGCCGTCGGAGTCACCCCGGTGACGGCCGACCCATGCGTCGCGGTGGGAGTCGTAGATGACGAAGACGTCGATGGTGGTCGTGGCGGGCACGACGACCACCACGTTCTGCGGCCGGTACGAGGGCCAGGTGTCACCGGTCCGCCTGGGCACGGTCTGCTGCGCGACCGCCGGTGTCAACGGGTTCCCGCAGGCACAGCGCACACGCGGCACCCCGCGGTCGTCGACGAGGACCGCCGTGCCCGTCTGGAGCACCGCCTGGTAGCTGGTGGCCGCGCCGCCCCGGAAGCCGTGGTTGGTGACGCGGGTGTCCATCCGCAGCTGTACGGGGGTGAGCGAGCGCAGGTAGGCGGGGACCTCGGGGGGTTGGACGCCCTCCACGGATGCGAACGCCTTGTTCTTCGCGGGCTCCGCCCGGAGTGCCTTGACCTGCTTCTCCACATCGCAACTCGCGGTGTTGCGGGCGCCGCCGTAGAGCCCGGGCGCGGAACCCGACACACCGCGCGTCACATTGGGGGACTCGGGCGCGTTCGCCGCCGGTGTCACCGGCGTGGTGGAGCTGTCCTTCGCCGTCGACGCCGTGAACGGGTCGGGACCCGGTTTGTTCGCGGCCTGCAGGAACAACTCACTGCCCGACGCCGTGCGGGACGTGCCGCCCGAGCGGGCGAGGACGACACCGAGCACCACCCCGGCCACCACGATCCCGGTGATCAGCGCCATCCGCGGCGCCGACTTCCACCAGGGCTGATCCGGGCGGGCGCCCAGCGGACCACTCGGCGGACCGGTCGGCGAACCACCCAGCGGACCACTCGGCGGACCGGTCGGCGAACCACCCAGCGGACCACTCGGCGGACCGGTCGGCGGACCGGTCGGCGAACCGGTGGGCGGTGCCGCGAGCGGGCGGCCGATCCCTTGGGTCGGAGCGTGGTCGGAGGCACCCGGCCGGGGGGAGCCCGACAGCGGTCCCGAAGGAGGTCCGGTGGGCCGGTCGGAGGACGGCGGGTCGACGCTCACTGGCTCTTCTTCCGCGCGTAGGGGTCTCGCGTCATTTCTCGCCTTTTATGCAGTTTCATTCCACAACGAGCCCATTGTGTGCTCCGGTCGGGTGTCCCCCGCAAGCTGACGCGGTCGGCCCTCCCGACGGGCGGTGGACCCTGGTGCTGCTTAGCGTGGCAGCGTGCGCCCGCAGACACCGTCCGACCAGGTCATCGCCACTCCAGGCGAGCGGACGGCCGCCCGTCACGGCTGGGTTCAGGCCCTGCTGGCGGTGGTGGCCGGGGTGATCGTCATGCTCGCGGTCGCGGCCCTCGGGCTGTGGGGGGCCGGTGCGACGGGCCTGCCCGAGCACGCCTACCCACGGGTCGTCGCGGCCTCCGTCGTGACCGCGGTCGGCGGCACCATCGAGCTCGCGGGTGACGCGGGCGTGATCGCCGACACCCGGGCGGGACTGACGGTGATCCCTCTGTCGGTCACGCTCGCGGGGGCCCTGATGATCGCCGCCGGGTTCCTGCGGCCGCTGCGGCACCGGGCCGTCGCGAGTACCGCCGAGTTGGCCGGCTGGGCCGCCAGGATCGCGGTCCTGTGGCTGTTGGCCCTCCTCGGACTCGCGCTCTACTCCCACCAGAACTTCAAGATCTCCCTCGGTACCGGAACGATCAGCGACATCGGCGACCTCATCGGGGTCTCGCCCGAGGTGGGCTTCAAGACAGCCGTGCCGGTGACGCTGCTCTACGGGGTGCTGTGGCTCGCGGGTGTCCTCGTCCTCGCCCTGCTGGTGTCGCGCGGAGCTCCGCTCCCGGCCCGGCTGTTGCGCTTCCAGGAGTCGGTGCGCCCGGCCGCGTACGCCATGGTCGTACTGCTCCTCGCCTGCGTCGCGGCGGGAGCGGTCGTCGCGCTTGTGGTGGCCGCGACACGCGGACACGTCCCCGAGACCTTCGCGGTGATCTTCCTCGGGCTGCCCAACCTCGCCTGGCTCGCCTTCACGATCGGGCTGGGCGCCACCTGGAGGGGGCGGGTGGACGGGCCGTTCGGACTGCCCGTGCCGCACGTCCTCGACCAGGTGCTGCGCACCCCGGACGTCTCCACGGTCAACCTGCGCACCCTGGCCCACTACGACGGCAGGGTGTGGTGGCTGCCGGTCGTCGACGCGCTGCTGCTCCTGGGCGCCGCGTTCCTGATGGCCGCCCGCTCACCGGCCCGGATGCGGGCCTGGCAGCACGCCGTGCGCACGGCCCTCGCGCTGGCGCTCACGGTGCTCATGATCTGCCTGGTCGGCAGGATCTCGGCGCACTACGGCCTGTCGCTCATCGGCATCGGTGACGCCGCCGGCGGCCTCGCGGGCGAGCTCTTCCTCAAGCCGAAACTCTGGAGCGCGCTCGGCCTCGCCGTCGTGTGGGGCCTGGTGACCGGGTTCCTCGGCGCCCTGCTGGCGAGGGGGGTCCACCGAAAGGGCGAGGTCGTGCAGGACACGGTCGGCTAGCAAGGACACCGGCGGCCAGGGCGATTGCCTCCCGCGCCGTCAGCGGTCACCCGGCTCGTCCGTCACCCCCGGGACCAGACGGGTCGGTTCATGGTCGTCGGGCGCCCGTACGACACCCGTGCGCGCCCGGCCCGGAACACTCCCGTTCCGCTCCCCGGTCGCCGCCGGTTCGTCCGCGACCGCGTACGTGCTCAGCCGCGTCCCGTCGGTGTACACCCAGCGCTCCTGCTCGGCGTCGTACAGCCAGAGGGACTCGCCGTCGACGACCACCCCGATCCGCTGCCCGCTCGTGATGCCGCGGAAGGACGCCCCGTCCAGCCGCCCGGCCGCGAGGTCCTCCGCCGCGCTCCGATACCGGGTGAGGGCCTGCTCGACGCGGGCGAGAAGCGGGCGCGGGTCGGCCGTTCGGGTGAGGGGGTCGCCCTCCGCGGGCGGCGGCTGCGGTACGGCGACCAGCAGGCGGCCGTCGACCCAGGCCGACCAGCCGTTGGCGCAGACGACCCGGCCCCAGTCACCGAGCCGCTCGACGAGTTGCACCGGGAGCAGCGCGTCGAGCGGCACGGTGGGCCGGGAGGGGTCCGGCGCCTCCCAGGCGGGCAGGCCGTCCGGCGGAACGACGTGCGTCGGGCGGAAGTCGTCGGTCGTCGCCGGGTCGGGGGTCGTCATCGCACCTACTTCCGCATGACCTCGGGTTCGCGCCGCCGCAGCAGCCGGGCCACCAGGCACCCGAACACGATCGACAGCACGACCAGCATGCTCATGTTGACCAGCCACACGCTGGGCTCGTGCCGGAACAGCGGGTCGGAGGTGAGCGCCCCCGGGACGATCCGGCCCAGGTCGATGGTCCCCGACATCGCGCCCAGGGCCCAGCGGGCGGGGACGAGCCAGGCCAGTTGTTCCACACCGGGCACCCCGTGCAGCTTGAGCAGCGCGCCGCTGAAAACCACCTGGACGACGGCGATCAGCACCAGCAGCGGCATGGTGACCTCCTCCTTGGTCACCACGGCGGAGACCAGGAGGCCGAGCATCATCGCGCTGAAGGCCAGCAGGGCCACGGCCAGCGTGATCTCGAGAAGCGGCGGCATGAGGACACCTTTGCCGCCGGGCGCGTCGAGGTCGACGCCGAACAGCGCGACGAGGGTCAGGACGACGGCCTGGAGAACGGTGATGGTGCCGAGGACCACGATCTTCGACATCAGGTACGCCGACCGGGACAGGCCGACCGCGCGCTCCCGCTGGTAGATGCCCCGTTCCTTCACCATTTCGCGTACGGCGTTGGCCGCACCCGCCAGGACTCCGCCTATGCACAGAGTGAGCAGCGCGTTCGTCGACGTCTCCAGCGTCAGTTTGCTGCCCGCGACGGCTCGGGTCATCACGCCCATGACGCACGGCAGCGCGATCATGACGGCGAGGAAGGTCCGGTCGGCGCTGAGCACGGCCGCGTACCGGCGCACCAGGGTGCCGAGTTGCGCCCCCCAGCTCTGGGCCTTGGGCGGCGGTCCGACGGGGACGGCCGAGCCGGCCCGGAGCGGGTGAGGCTGTGGGCTGGAGCTGTCGATGTACCGGCCCTGGAGCGGCGAGCTCCGGTACTCCCCCGCCCAGTCCCGGTCCTGGTCCCGCTCGAAGGCCTCGAAGGCCTCGGGCCACTGCTCGTAGCCGAAGTAGGCGAGCGCGTCTCCGGGCGGTCCGAAGTAGGCGACCTTGCCGCCGGGAGCGAGCACCAGGAGCCGGTCGCAGACGTCGAGGCTGAGCACGCTGTGGGTGACCACGATGACCGTACGACCGTCGTCCGCGAGGCCGCGCAGCATGTGCATCACCGAGCGGTCCATGCCGGGGTCGAGACCGGAGGTGGGTTCGTCCAGGAACAGCAGCGACGGCTTGGTCAGCAGCTCCAGGGCCACACTGACCCGCTTGCGCTGACCGCCGGACAGACTGTGGATGGGCAGGCCGGCGCGCTGCTCCAGGCCCAGTTCCTGGATGACCTCGTCGACCCTCGCCTGGCGCTCCGCCTTCGCGGTGTCCTGCGGGAAGCGCAGCTCGGCGGCGTACGCGAGGGCGCGCCGCACCGTCAACTGGGCGTGCAGGATGTCGTCCTGCGGCACGAGGCCGATGCGCTGGCGCAGCTCGGCGTAGTCGCGGTAGAGGTCGCGGCCGTCGTACAGGACCGCTCCGCGGTCGGCGGGGCGCTGCCCGGTGAGGGCGTTGAGGAGCGTGGATTTCCCGGCGCCGCTGGGGCCCACGACGGCCAGCAGGCACTTCTCGCCGACGGGAAAGGACACCTGGTCGAGGAGGATCTTGCGGCCACGGTCGACGGCGACGGTCAGTTCCTGGACATCGAGGGAGACCTCGCCGGTGTCGACGTACTCCTGCAACTCGTCTCCGACGAGGCGGAACGCGGAGTGGCCGATGCCGACGATGTCACCGGGGGTGATCGCGGCGCGGGTGACGGGCTGCCCGTTGAGGAACGTGCCGTTGTGGCTGCCGAGGTCGAGGATCTCGTACGTCCTGTCCGGGTGGGTCAGCAGTTCGGCGTGCCGCCGGGAGACGACGAGGTCGTCGATGACCAGGTCGTTGTCGGTGCCGCGGCCGATGCGGACGGTGCGGGTGGGCAGCGGTCGTACGGTGGTCGGCCGTGGGAAGGTGCCGCTGGCCGAGGGCCGGAATTCGCCCGACTGCCGCTGCGGGGGCTGGCCGGCGAAGACCGCCCGGGGGCCGTCGGAGGGGCTGCCGAAGTGGATGACGCTGCCGGGTCCGACACCCCATTCGCGGACCCGCCTGCCGTCGGCGTACGTGCCGTTCGTGCTGTTCTCGTCCTGGATCGTCCAGTGGTCCGCCTCGGGCCGCAGGACCGCGTGGTGCCACGAGACCCGGACGTCGTCGATGACGATCTCGCTCGACGGGTCACGCCCGACGTGATAGTCGCGGCTCGGACTCAGCACCGTGGAGCCCGTCTCGGTTTCGAGGACGAGTTCGGGCGCCGTCGGCGCGACCGACCGCTCTCCCATGCCCAGAATTCTAGCTATTCGTTCACATATGCGCCTGATCGGCGGCTCATGGCCGGTGCTGTGCGCGCTCCGCGAGGCGGGTCAGGGCGGGCGGCGCCTCCGCCGACCCGTCCCGCGCGAGTCGGATGACCAGCCGGGCGACGCCCGGGCGCACGTCGACGGCGGCGCGCAGAAGGCGGTCGTCGCAAACGATCGTCTCCGACGTCTCCGACCTGGCGCTGCTGGTCGGCGGGACCCTCCGGGACCCGCCCGGCGGCGGTCAGGCCGCGGAGCTGCCGAGGGCGGTGGCGGTCCGCTGCATGCGCAGCGCGTCGATGGATTCGGCGAGCAGTTCGTACTCGGTGGTGTCGTCGCTGGTGGCGATGCGGACGAGCTTTCCGGCGGCCAGCTCCTCGGCGACCAGCTCCTGCTGGAGGGTGTCACCGCACCAGGCGCGCAGGACACTCGGCACGTCCGGGACGGTGTCCGCCACCGGCGCGATCGAGTTCGGCGGGAAGGTCGGATCGTCGGGTTGCGGGTCGAGCCGCGACGCCATCCAGGAGGCACGGTCCCGCATCCACCACAGGGCCAGCGCCAGGGTGGGCGCGCGATAGGTCCCCAACGGGACGCCGATGCGTCTACCTCCGCATATTCCGTATGCGGTTACATGGCACAGGAATTCGTCGTGCACGATCGCTCCCCCATTGCAACGCTGTCCGCCGGCCCGGCCTCGCTTTCCCTGCGGCTCGCTCACTGCTGCGGCTCGTTCGTGGTGCACGGTGGTGCTGCGCGCGTCGTGCATGGTCGTGCAGCGCGCGGGCGTGGCTGAATCGCCCTGTCACTCGAGTATCGCCACTCCTGACACTCTGTCACCATGCCATTCCAGCCAGTCTCCTGGCATATTCACCGCCGGGTTTGGCCGAAATGCGACTCGCTGTCCTTACCCGGGAGGTAATCGACGCCCTCGGGCGTCCGCGGGCATGGTTGCGGTGTCGGACCCCGGCGGGGAACCACCGCCCGGAATCCACTCACTGACCAGCAACTACCCTACTTTCCACGGAGGTTGATCCACCATGTCCGCAGCCGACAGCCGTTACGAGAACGCCGTCGCCCGTTACTTCGAGGCCTGGAACGCCACTGACCGGGATGCGCTCGCCAAGGCGGTCGCCGCCGCCTGGAGCACGGACGGCAGCTACACCGACCCGCTGGCCGAGGTCCGCGGGCACGACGGAATCGCGGCGGTGATCGCGGCGGCGCACGAGCAGTTCCCGGGGTTCTCCTTCCGGCCCGCCGGGCCGGTCGACGGGCACCATGACATCGCCCGCTTCGGCTGGGAACTGGTCAACGAGGCCGACGGCACGGCGCCCGTCGCGGGATTCGACGTGATCACCCTGGACGGCGACGACCGGATCCGCAGCGTGCACGGATTCCTGGACCGCGTGCCGACCCAGTGACGCTCCGGAGCCTTCAGTCCGTCAGCGCGGAGTTCGACCGACCGCCTCCTTTGGAGGAGCGCCTCAGCCCGTGAGGGCCGCCCGCGCGACGTCACGGTAGCGCCGAGGGGCGACACCCGTCGTCCGCTTGAAGGCGTTGCTGAAGGCGCTCTCGGACGTGTAGCCGACCCGCTGGGCCAGGGCCGACACCGACGTCTCGCCGTCCCGCAGGGCCCGGCGGGCCAGACTCATCCGCCAGTCCAGCAGATACGTCAGGGGCGGCACCCCGGCCACGGCCCGGAAGCGCTCGGCGAAGGTGGTCCGGGACATGGCCGCCGCCCTGGCCAGCTCCTCCAGCTGCCAGGGGCGGCCCGGGTCGGCGTGCATGAGCCGCAGCGCCGGGGCGATGCGCTCGTCGGCGAGGGCGCGCAGACGTCCGGCCGGGAGGGCGTCGGCGTCCGCGAGATAGGCGCGCAGGACCTGGACGAACATGAGCTGGGCGAGCTGGTCGGCCGCGAAGTCGGCCCCGGCCCGCTCGGCGGTCAGTTCGCGCAGCAGCTGGTCGAGCAGCCAGCGCATGACCGGCGCCTCCTCGGCCCCGGACCGGACGCACAGCAGCGGCGGCAGGGCGTGCAGGAGCAACTCCTCGCCCGCCCGGCCCAGTTCGATGTGCCCGCCGACGAAGACGGCGTCCTCTCCGCCGCCGTAACGAATGATGGACCCGGAGGTGTCCGCGAAGAGTGTCTCGGCGTCAGCCGGCTGCACGGACGGATCGCTCGCGACCACGAACGCCCGGCTGCCGTCGAACACGGCCACATCGCCCGGCCCCAGCCGGGCGAACTCAGGCAGTCCCTCCAGGGACACCGACATGCCGCCCTGCACCACCGCGGTGATCTTGAGCATCCCGGGCGGCGGGAAGCGCAGCGCCCAGTCACCGCCGGCCGTGAAGCCGCCGGAGATGACGCACCGGGCGTCCATGAGGCCGAGGGTGTCGGAGAGAGGATCCGCAGGCATGTCCGTACTATCGCGCAAGTAATGCGGACTATCAAGCATTCATCGTACGGATGCCCGGTTCTACGGTGGTCGGGAAGGCACACATGAGGAGAGCCGAAACATGACCACCGAGCAACAGCAGCAGCCCCTCCACTCCGGATTCGACGCCGCGTCCAGCGCCGAGGACGTCATCAAGGGCATCGACCTGACCGGCAAGGTCGCCGTCGTCACCGGCGGCTACTCCGGCATCGGCCTGGAGACCGTGCGCGTCCTGCGGGCCGCGGGCGCCGAGGTCGTCGTACCGGCGCGGGACACGGAAAGGGCGAGGGCCGCTCTCAAGGGGATCGACGGCGTCGAGACCGCGACCATGGATCTGCTGGATCCGGCCTCGATCGACGCGTTCGCCGAGCGTTTCCTCGACTCCGGCCGGCCGCTGCACATCCTCGTGAACAGCGCGGGCGTCATGGCGACGCCGCTGACGCGCGACGCCCGGGGGTACGAAGTGCAGTTCGCCACGAACCACCTCGGCCACTTCCAGCTGGTCGCCCGCCTGTGGCCGGCGCTGCGCCGGGCGCACGGGGCCCGGGTCGTCTCGGTGTCCTCGTGGGGCCACCGGTTCTCGCCCGTCCTGTTCGACGACCCGCACTTCGAGCACCACGCGTACGACCGCTGGGTCGCCTACGGGCAGTCGAAGACGGCGAACATCCTCTTCGCGCTCGGTGTCGACGAGCGGGGCAGGGCGGACGGGATCCGGGCCTTCGCCCTGCACCCGGGAAGCATCGTCGACACCGGTCTGAAGAAGTACCTGGCCGAGGAGGACCTCAGGGCCGTCGGCGTCCTCGACGCGGACGGCCGGCCGATCCTCGACCCGGAGCGCCAGCTGAAGACCGTCGAGCAGGGAGCGGCCACCAGCGTGTGGTGCGCGACCAGCCCCCTGCTCGAGGGCCGGGGCGGCGTCTACTGCGAGAACAGCGACATCGCCCCTCCGATGTCCGCGGAGGAGGGCCGCGAGTGGTCCCTCGGGAACAGGACGGCCAAGGCCGGCGTGGTGCCCTACGCCGTGGACCCGACGGCGGTCGACCGCCTCTGGGAGCTCAGCGAGCGGCTCACCGCCTGACGACCGGGCCCCACGGCCCGGTCGGCTTCTCCTACGGCCTGATCAGCGCGCCTCAGGCTTTGGTGATCGCGTCGATCCGCGCCAGCTCCTCCGCGGTGAAGTCCAGGGCGCGGGTGGCCGCGACGCTGTCCTCCAGCTGCTGGGGGCTGCTCGCGCCGATGAGCGCGGAGGTCACCCGGCCGCCGCGCAGCACCCAGGCGAGCGCCAGCTGCGCCAGGGACTGGCCGCGGGACTTGGCGATCTCGTCGAGGGCGCGCAGCTGCCGTACCAGGTCCTCGGTGACCGTGTCGGCGCTCAGGAAGGGGCTGTCGCTCGCGGCGCGCGAGCCCTCCGGGATGCCGTCGAGGTAGCGGCTGGTGAGCAGGCCCTGCTCCAGCGGGGAGTAGGCGATGGAGCCGACCCGCAGCTCGTCCAGCGTGTCCAGGAGCCCCTCGTCCTCGGGGCGGCGGTCGAGCATCGAGTAGCGCGGCTGGTGGATCAGCAGCGGGGTGCCGAGCTCGGCCAGGATGCGGGCGGCTTCCCGGGTCTGCTCCGCGGAGTAGTTGGAGACGCCGACGTAGAGCGCCTTGCCCTGCTGGACCGCCGAGTGCAGGGCGCCCATCGTCTCCTCCAGGGGAGTCTCCGGGTCGGGGCGGTGCGAGTAGAAGATGTCCACGTAGTCCAGGCCCATCCGGGCCAGGCTCTGGTCGAGCGAGGACAGCAGGTACTTGCGGGAGCCCCATTCGCCGTAGGGACCCGGCCACATCAGGTATCCGGCCTTGGTGGAGATGACCAGCTCGTCGCGGTGGTGCGCGAAGTCGGCCTTCAGGGCGTCGCCGAGGGCCGACTCGGCGGCGCCGGGCGGCGGACCGTAGTTGTTGGCCAGGTCGAAGTGGGTGACACCGAGGTCGAAGGCGCGGCGCAGGATCGCGCGCTGGGTCTCCACCGGCCGGTCGGGGCCGAAGTTGTGCCACAGGCCGAGCGACAGCGCGGGCAGCTTCAGTCCGCTGCGTCCGGTGCGCCGGTAGGGCATGTCCGCGTAACGGTCGGGGTGTGCGGTGTACAACGAAAACTCCTGGAAGGCCGGGAAAACAGGTCTCCACTCTCGCGCGGGCACGGTGCAGAGGTCCAACGGGAGAATCGGATGGGACTGAGCGACGGCGCTTCTCAATCGGCGACTACTGTGGTGCCCCATGGAACTGCGCCACCTTCAGCACTTCGTCGCGGTCGCCGAGGACCAGCACTTCACCCGGGCGGCGGAACGGCTCATGGTGTCGCAGTCGGGACTGTCGTCCTCCATCCGCGCCTTGGAGCGGGAGCTTCAGGCCCCGCTGTTCGTGCGCACCACCCGTCGGGTCACGCTCACGGAGGCCGGTCGCGCCCTGCTCGGCGAGGCGGAGCGGATCCTCGCCCAGGTGCGCTCGGCGCAGGACGCCGTGGCCGCCGTGCAGGGCGTGCTGCGCGGCACGCTCTCCCTGGGCACCGAGCAGTGCATCGCGGGCGTGGACGTGGCCAAGCTTCTCGCGGCGTTCCGGCGGCGCCATCCCGACGTCGAGATCCGACTGCGGCAGGCGGGCTCCGAGGCGCTGGCCGAGGAGGTCGCCGCGGGCCGTCTCGACCTGGCCTTCGCCGTCAGGACGCGGGCGGACGGCGACCAGCTGCGGTCGGTGCCGCTGACCAGCGAGCCGATGACCATGCTCTGCCATCCCACGCACCACCTCGCGACCGCCGCCGTGGTCACGCCCCAGGAGCTGGGCGGCGAGGCCTTCGTCGACTTCCACCCCGACTGGGGGCCGCGCCGCACCACGGACGCGGCCTTCGCGGCGGCGGACGTACGGCGGACGGTGGCGCTGGAGGTCAGCGACGTGCACAGCCTGCTGGAGCTGGTCCACGAGGGTCTCGGCATCGCCGTCGTGCCCCGCCACTTCGGCCACAAGCGCGAGGCCGGCGATCTCACCGCCCTCCCTTTCAAGGGCGCCTGTGAAGCCTCGTACGAGACGGTCGCCATGCTGCCGCCGCCGGACGCCACCAGTCCGGCGGCGCGGGCGTTGATGGTGCTTCTCGACACCCCGCAAGAGGGGGCCTGACACCACCCCCGGAGGGGCTCCAGCACTCCTGACCGGGACCGCTGCCCGGCCGCAGACTCGTGGACGTCCACGAAGACGACTGCGAGGCTGGAGTGCGGAGATGGCGGATCACACACGACGGACGGTCCTGCGCGGGACGGCGGTCGCGGCGGCGGGCGGGCTCGTCGGCGCGATGGGGGGCCGGGTGGCAGCGGCGGCGGCACCGATGCCGGGCACGGCGGCACAGGGCGGGCACCGGTTCCCTTTCCTGGAGGGGGCGTTCAAGCCCGTCACCGAGGAGCTGACGGCGTTCGACCTCCCGGTCACCGGACGTGTCCCGCGCGAGCTGAACGGCCGCTTCCTGCGCAACGGCCCCAACGTCCTGGGCCTGGAGGACCCGCGCGCCCACCACTGGATGCTCGGTGAGGGCATGGTGCACGGCGTGCGGCTGCGGGACGGTCGCGCGGAGTGGTACCGCAACCGCTGGGTCCGCTCGGCCTCCGTGGCGAAGAAGCTCGGCGAGCCGTACCCCGGGCCCGTCCCGCCGGACGACTTCCCGTGCAACACCCATGTGATCGGGTACAAGGGACGGATCCTGGCCCTCCAGGAGAGCGGGCCGCTGCCGTACGAACTCGACCACGAGCTCGACACGGTGGGCACGTACGACTTCCGCGGCACCCTCGAAGGGGCCTTCACCGCCCACACCAAGTTCGACGCGGCGGCCGGAGAACTGCACGCGATCGCCTACTACCCCACCTGGGACCACGTCCGGCACCAGGTGATCGACCACACGGGCCGGGTCGCGAGGACCACGCGGATCCCGGTGGCGGACGCGCCGATGATGCACGACTTCGCGCTCACCGAGAAGTACGTCGTGATCTTCGATCTGCCCATCACCTTCGACCCCGCGGGAGCCGAGCGGGGCGACCCCGTGCCGTACGTCTGGAACGAGAAGCACCCGACGCGGGTCGGTCTGCTGCCGCGCGCAGGAGGAGAGGTCCGCTGGTTCGAGGTGGATCCGGTCTTCTACTCGCACACCCTGAACGCGTACGACGAGGGCTCGTCCGTGGTCGTCGACATGACGACCTACCCGGCGCCCTTCTACGTCGCGGGCCGCGGCTGCGACGGGCCGTACGGCGCCGGCACCGCCTCGCTCGAACGCTGGACGATCGACGTGGCGCACGGCCGGGTGCGCACCAGGACGCTCGACGACCGCCCGCAGGAGTTTCCGCGCGTCCACGAGGCGTTGGTGTCCAGGCGGCACCGTTACGCCTACACGGCCGCCGCCGCGGACATGACCCTGGCGTATCTGACGACCGACGGGAACCCGCCCGACCGGGCCTTCGCCAACGCGCTGATCAAGCACGACCTGCTGCGCGGGACCACGCAGGTCCACCGGCTGCCGCGGGACGCCGCCGCGGGGGAAGCCGTCTTCGTCCCCTCAGAGGGCGCGCGGGCCGAGGACGACGGCTACGCGATCGCCTATGTGCACAATCCCGATCGCGGGGCCGCCGACCTGGTGATCCTGGCCGCCCAGGATTTCACGGGCGAGCCGGTCGCCCGGGTCCATCTCCCGGGGCGGGTGCCGCTCGGCTTCCACGGGAGTTGGATTCCGGACGCGTGAGGGACCGCGATGCGCGATGGTGGACGCATGCATGCAAAGGACATCCTCATCGACGCGTACAGCCGCATCCAGGAAGAGGTCCATGCCGCCGTCGGGGGCCTGTCACCGGACGTTCTCAACGCCCGCCCCTCGGACGACGCCAACTCCGTCTCATGGCTGGTCTGGCACCTCACCCGCGTCCAGGACGACCATGTCGCGGACGCCGCCGGGCTCGAGCAGGTCTGGCTCGCGCAGGACTGGGAGAAGCGCTTCGGGCTCGATCTGCCGCGCCGGGACACGGGGTACGGGCACAGCTCCGCCAAGGTCGCCAAGGTGCGGGTCGACTCCGGTGACCTGCTGACCGGGTACTACGACGCCGTGCACGAACAGACGCTGGAGTTCCTGCGCGGGCTGACCGCCAAGGACTTCGAGCGGATCGTGGACGAGCGCTGGGATCCCGCGGTCACGCTGGGCGTACGGCTGGTCAGCGTCCTGTCCGACGATCTGCAGCACGTCGGACAGGCCGCCTATGTACGGGGGCTGGTTCAGAGGGCGTAGCCGGGCAGCACGACGTCCTCGATGAGGGCCTTGCGCTCGTCGAACGGGATGAACGCGCTCTTCACGGCGTTCACCGTGACCGTGCGCAGGTCCTCCACCGTCCAGCCCGCCTCCTCCACCAGCAGCGCCATCTCGCGCGTCATCGTCGTACCCGACACCAGTCGGTTGTCGGTGTTGAGGGTGACCCGGAAGCCGAGGTCGCGCAGGGCGGTGATGGGGTGCTCGGCGATGGAGGTCGCGGCACCCGTCTGCAGGTTGGATGTCGGGCACATCTCCAGGGCGATCCGGCGGTCGCGCACCCAGCCCGCGAGGCGGCCGAGCTTGCCGTCGACGATGTCCTCGGTGATGCGGACGCCATGGCCGATGCGCTGGGCACCGCAGACCTGGAGGGCCTGGTGGATGCTGGGCAGACCGTGGGCCTCACCGGCGTGGATGGTGAACGGGACGCTCTCGCCGCGCAGGTGCTCGAAGGCGGCGAGGTGGTCGGCGGGCGGGAAGCCGTCCTCGGCACCCGCGATGTCGAAGCCGACGACGCCGGCGTCCCGGAACGCCACCGAGAGGTCGGCGATCTCCCGGGTGCGGTCGAACATGCGCATCCCGCACAACAGGGTGCCGACCCGGACCGGGGTGCCCGCGGCCGCCGCCTTGGCCATACCGGCCGCCAGGCCTTCCTGCACGGTCTCGACGACCTCGGGCAGGGTCAGCCCGCCGTTCACCATCAGCTCGGGCGCGTACCGGACCTCGCCGTAGACGACGCCGTCCTCGGCCAGGTCGAGCACGTACTCCTCGGCCGTGCGCAGCAGGCCCTCGCGGGTCTGCATCACGGCGAGGGTGTGCTCGAAGGTGGCTATGTAGCGCACCAGGTCACCGGAGTTGGCGGCCTCGTAGTACCAGGCGGCCAGCGCGTCCGGGTCGGTGGTGGGCAGCGTGTGGCCGACCGTCTCGGCGAGCTCCACCAGCGTGGCGGGGCGCAGACCGCCGTCGAGGTGGTCGTGCAGCACGGCCTTGGGGAGGCGGCGGATGGTGTCGATGTCGATGCGGGGCGCGGTCATGCGTGTCGTTCCTCGGCAGGTTCTGAACAGATGGGTGGATGTCAGGCGGTGGCGGGCTGGAGCAGGTCCCAGCGGTTTCCGTACAGGTCCTGGAAGACGACGACCGAGCCGTACGGTTCGTGGCGCGGCTCTTCCAGGAAGGTGACGCCCGCCTCGCGCATGCGGGCGTGGTCGCGGGCGAAGTCGTCGGTGTGCAGGAAGAAGCCCACGCGCCCGCCGGTCTGGTCGCCGACCCGGCCGCGCTGTGCCTCGTCCTTGGCCCGGGCCAGCAGCAGTCCGCTGCCGCCGCCCTCCGTGCCCGGCTCTACGACGACCCAGCGGGAGCCGTCGGGCCGCGGCTGGTCCTCGACGAGCCGGAACCCGAGGGCTTCGGTGTAGAAGCGGATCGCCTCGTCGTAGTCGTCGACGACGAGGGTGACCAGCGCGATGCGTCGCATCGGGACCCCTTAGGTAGTTATACGTAACACGCTAGGGTACGGCATCCCACCGCATGCTCCCGCCCGCCCTGCTCACGCCGAGTCGCACGGTGCGACGGGGTGCGGGACGCTGGGCACACCCTCGGCCCCCGTCGACCGCCCGTGTTCGACAAGGCCGGGCCCCACGCGCGGCGTTCATCTTTCGCGGCCGCCGCGGGAACGATCTCGGCCCGCCGATCGTCTACAGTTGTGTAGACCGTCTACAGGATTGTAGTCACCGCGGACGCGGTCTTCCGACGCGCCCGCACGCCCATCATGGAAGGGGCCTCCGTCGATGTCCGCAGCCCTGCGCACCGCGCCGCCGTACGCGGTCGATGTCCCCCGGCCCCTGTCATGAGGCGTGCGGACGCGTCGGACCTCGCGGGATCGACCGCGGTCGGCAGCCTGGTCGCCTTCGTACTGCTGACGCTGGTCGTGAGCGGCCAGGACGGAGCCCCGCTCTTCGGCGACCAGGACCTGAACGCCTGGTCCGCGGACCACCGCCCACCCGTGGCGCTGGCCGTGGCCCGCGGACTGACCTACACGGGCACGGGCGTCCTGCCGTACGTGCTGGTCGCGCTGGCGGGTGTCGTCCTCGGTCGCACCGCACGACAGCGGATCCTCTTCGCCCTCGGCTGCGTCGGCTGTCTCGCCGCCGCCCAGGCCGTTCGGTACGGCGTGATGTCCCTGGTCGCCCGCCCCCGCCCCGCGACGGTGGAGTGGGCCACGCACGCCTCCGGCTGGTCCTTCCCCTCGGGCCACACCACCACGTCCGCCATCACCGGCGGTCTGCTCGTCCTCGCGGTGCTCGCGCGGGCGCCCCGCGGCGGGCGAGGCCTCGCGGCGCTCCTCGCATGCTGGGCCGTCCTGGTCGGACTCACCAGGGTCTACCTGGGCGTCCACTGGTTCTCCGACGTGCTCGGCGGCTGGCTGTTCGCCCTGTGCTGGCTGAGCCTCAGCGTCTACGCCCTCGCCCGCATCGCCCCGCACACGTTCGCCGCCATATCGGCGCTCCGTATCCGCCCTGGTCCCACGACGACGGAAGAGCGCCCAGACGACTCCCACCCGCACCGCGAAGTCCCCCCTCACTCGGCTCCGTGACCACCTGCAGGACCGGCCGCACGTCCTGCTGCCGGTGCCGGCGTACGACCTGCTGCAGAAGGCGGCCGCTGGGCGCGTCGTGCGGGCCGGGGGAAGGCCGGGCGCCCGCGCATGACATCGTGGAGATCAACTCGGGGCCGGCCCCGCCGGCTCCTGTCCAGCGCTGCCCCACAGGAGTTGAGTGCGATGTCCGAGCTGCCGACGCCGACCGGAGCCCCCGCCCATCAGAACGTGACCTTCCCCAGCGCCGGGACCACGGCCCACGGCTATCTGGCGCTGCCGCCGTCCGGGCAGGGACCCGGAGTGATCGTCATCCAGGAGTGGTGGGGTCTGACCGACCACATCGCGCAGGTGGCGGACCGGCTGGCCGCGGAGGGCTTCGTGGCCCTCGCGCCCGACCTGTACGGCGGCAATGTCGCCCATGACAGCGGCGAGGCCTTCCGGATGATGAAGGAGCTGCCGGTGTCACGCGGCGTCGAGCTGCTCTCCGGTGCGGTCGATCATCTGCTCGGGCTGCCCGAGGTCACCTCGGACACGGTGGGCGCGGTCGGCTTCTGCATGGGCGGCGGCTTCGTCCTCTACCTGGCCGCGGCCGATCCCCGGGTCAGCGCGGCGGTGCCGTTCTACGGCGTGATCCAGGGTGAGCTGCCCGACTTCTCCCGCCTGAAGGCGCAGATCCTGGGTCACTACGGCGAACTCGACACGAGCATCCCGAAGGAGAACCTGGAGCAGCTGAGGGAGGCGGTCCAGCAGCAGGCCGGCATTGCCGCGGACTTCCGTCTCTACCCTGCCAACCACGCCTTCTTCAATGACGGCCGCCCGGAAACGTACGACCCCGAGTCGGCCGCGCGGGCCTGGGAGAGCACGGTGCTCTTCCTGCACGAGCAACTGGGCTGAGCAGGTCACCCGGGGCGGCTCGGCAAGGACCGCCCCCGGTGACGGGGCCATCGGTCACTCGCCCGGCCGATGGAGTGCGTCGAGGCGGGCCGTCTCGTCGTCGGTGAGCCGCAGCGCGCCCGCGGCGACGTTCTCGACGAGATGGTCCGGGCTGCCGGTGCCGGGGATGGCGAGCACGTGCGTGCCCTGCCGCAGGGTCCACGCGAGGCGTACCTGCGCGGGCGTGGCGCCGTGCGCACGCGCGACGGCGAGCACCTCCTCGTCGCCGTCGCTGCCGCTCGGGCCCTGCGCACCGCCCTTGCCGGCGATCGCGAAGAACGGCACGAACGCGATGCCCAGCTCCCCGCACCTGCGCAGGAGCTCGTCGGTCCCGGCGTTCGGGGAGTCGAGCCCGTACCGGTTCTGCACGCTCACCACCGGCGCGATGGTCCCCGCCTCCTCGAGGTGCCGGAGTCCGATGCTCGACATGCCGAGGTGCCGGATCAGCCCCGCCTCGCGCAGCTCGGCCAGTGCGCCGAAGTGCTCGGCGATCGAGTCCTGCCCCATCCGCCGCAGGTACACGAGGTCGAGGTGGTCGCGGCCCAACTGCCGCAGATTCTCCTCGACATGGGCACGGAGCTGGTCCGGCCGGGCCGGGGTGCCCCACTCCCCCGAGTAGTCGCGGAACGGCCCGACCTTGGTGGCGATGACCAGGTCGTCCGCGTACGGCGCCAGCGCGGTGTTGATCAGCTCGTTCGCGGAGCGCAGCGACGAGAAGTAGAACGCGGCGGTGTCGATGTGGTCGACACCCAGCTCGATCGCGCGGCGCAGCACGGCGATCGACCGGTCGCGGTCGCTCGCCGTGCCGAGATGGAAGGCCGCGCTGCCCGTCAGCCGCATCGCGCCGAAGCCGATGCGGTGGACGGGCAGATCGCCGAGTGTCCAGGTGCCCGAGGCCGCCGCGGTGATCGTTTCCGAGGTCATCGCGGCAGTTTCGCACACCTTCTCGGGCCCGGGCTGCTGCCGTCGACGGCGGATCAGCAGTAGAGGTTGCCGCCGGCCGAGGTCCCGAGGATCTGCACGAACCGCTGGTAGGCGTCCACCCTGCTCTGCACCTGTGCCGGGTTCTTGCCGTCGCATTCCAGGGAGCCGTTGATGCTGCGGATGGTCTGGCCGAATCCCGCGCCGTTGACCATGGCGTTGTGGCCCGTCATGGTGCCGGGGCCCGACTGGGTGTTCCAGTACCAGAGGCCGGTCTTCCAGGCCACGGCGGCATCGTTCTGCACCAGGTAGGGGTTGTTGAGGAGGTCGATGCCGAGCGCGTCGCCCGCGGCCTTGTAGTTGAAGTTCCAGCTGAGCTGGATCGGGCCGCGGCCGTAGTAGGCCGACTGTCCGGCCGGGCAGCCGTAGGGCTGGCTCCAGTCGCAGTAGTGGGGGTAGTTGGCGGTGTTCTGCTCCACCACGTAGACCAGGCCGCCGGTCTCGTGGCTGACGTTGGCGAGGAAGGCCGCGGCCTCCTGCTTCTTCACGGTGTCGCTGCCGGTGTTGGCGAAGGCCGGGTAGGCGCTCATCGCCGCCCGCAGACCACTGTAGGTGTAGAAGGAACTCCGGTTCGGGAACATCTGGTTGAACTGCGCCTCGCTCACCACGAAGCCGTCGGAGGGAGGCGTGGAACCTCCGTCGCAGGCGTAGGGGTCCCAGTACCAGGTGCTGATGGTGGGGTCGTAGCCCGGGTTGTCGTGCTCGGCGATGTAGGTCTTCCCGTCGGTGTAGCGGACGACGTTACCGGTGACGTACGACCTCCCGGCCACCCAGCTCGGGTAGCTCGAACAGGAGGCGGCGGAGGCGCCGGCGGCCGGCAGCAGCACCGGGGTGGCGGACGTGAGGGCGAGGGCGATCAGGACTGCGGAGATGCGGCGCCTCGACACAGGTCAACTCCTTTGCGGGACACGGCCGCTCCCGGACAAGGGCAGCGCGGAGCGGAGCCTTGTGCGCACGTGCCGGCGAGGCCGGCCACGGCGTCGGGGGCGGCCGTGGTGGGGGGTGTGGAGCCACACTCAACCGCTTTGGTATGTACCAGTCAAGGGTGTAGACCAGTCAGATCTGACAACGTTGGCAGAGAGGGTCGCACAACAGTGCCCCGGCAGATCGGCGAGGATCTTCCGGGGCACCGTCGGGGCCGACTCAGCCCAGCGGCTTCTCCAGCACCGCCTTGCGGTGGCTGAACGTCTCGATGGAGTAGCGGCCGTGATAGCGGCCCATGCCGCTCTCGCCGACCCCACCGAACGGCAGGTCGGAGACGGTCAGATGGGCGAGCGGCAGACCGAGGCCGAGGCCTCCGGAGGACGTCTCCTCGGCGATCCGCTCCCGGGTGGTGTCCGACTCGGTGAACACATAGAGCGCCAGCGGCTTGTCACGGTCGTTGATGAAGTCGATGGCCTCGTCCAGCCCCGCCACCGTGACGATCGGCAGGATCGGTCCGAAGATCTCCTCCTGCATCACGGGGGCCTTGGGGTCGACGTCGACGAGGACGGTGGGCGCGAGGTACTTGGTGGCCCGGTCTCCGGTGCCGCCGATGACGGTGCGCCCGGAGTCGAGCAGCGAGCTGAGCCGGTCGAAGTGCCGCTCGTTGACGATCCGCCCGTACTCGCCCGACTGTCGCGGTTCGGCGCCGAAGAGGGCCTCGACGGCGCGGACGAGCTCGGGCTCCAGCGCGCGGGCGGTCTCCGGGTCGGTGAGGACGTAGTCCGGTGCGACGCAGGTCTGCCCGGCGTTGAGGAACTTGCCGCGGGCGAGCCGGTCGGCGACGACGGACAGGTCGGCGTCACGGTCGACGAACGCCGGTGACTTGCCGCCCAGTTCGAGGGCGACGGGGGTGAGGTGCTCGGCGGCGGCCCGCATCACGATCCGGCCGACCGCTCCGTTGCCGGTGTAGAAGATGTGGTCGAAGCGCTCCGCCAGCAGCGCGGTGGTCTCCGGGACGGCGCCCTCGACGACGGCGACCGCGTCCGTGTCGAGGTAGCGCGGCAGCAGCCGGGCGACGGCCGCCGAGGTGGCGGGGGCGAGCTCACTGGGCTTGACGACCACCGCGTTGCCCGCGGCCAGCGCGCCGAGCATCGGCGTCAGCAGGAGCTGCACCGGATAGTTCCAGGGGGCGATGACCAGGACGACGCCCAGCGGGTCGTACCGCGTCCAGGCACTCGCGTCGGCGCCGAGGTGGGCGGGGACCGGGGCGGACTCGGGGCGCAGCCACTCGTCGAGGTGGTCGAGGGTGTGGTCGATCTCGCGCACGGTGAAGTCGATCTCGGTGCGGAAGGCCTCGGTGGAGCTCTTGCCGAGGTCCGCATGGAGGGCCTCCGCGAGCTCGGCGCCGTGCGTGGTGAGCAGTTCACGCAGTCGACGCAGCTGGGTGGTGCGCCAGTCGAGGGGCTTGGTGCGGCCGGAGCGGAAGGTGGCGCGCAGCCGGGCGACGATGTCGGCGGGCTGCTCGGGGGTGCGGTCGTTCACGGTGCCTCGCTGATCGGTGCGGACCTGGTGGCCCACGGGCGGTCGTCATGAGCCGTACGGCTCGGTGTAAACGCCAACCTTTCATGTGGCCAAATAAATTCCGGGTACACGAAGAATACGTACCGTGATGACCGAGTCACGATGGGGCGTCAGAGGGCGGGCTCCGCGGGAGACCCGTGCAGCGTGTCGGCCAGGCGCTCCAGCAGGCCCCTCAGCAGCTCGTCCTCGCCGTCACTCAGCACCGGCCATCGCTCGCGGACCTCGCGGTCGAGGCGGCGCCAGTACGTCTGGCCGCGCGGGGTGAGATGGGCGAGGATGCGCCGCCGGTCGAGAGGGTCGACGCGGCGGTGGACGAGGTTCTGGTCGACGAGCTGGTCCACGAGCTTGGTCAGCGTCGCGGGCGGCAGGAAGGCGGCCTCGGCGACCGCTGTCATGTGGTGGCCCTCGCCGTCGGAGAGCAGGGCGAGCACCCGCCAGGCGTCGAGCGAGCAGCCGTCCTCGTCGAGGACGGTCTGGAGGTGGCGCGCGGCAAGCCGTTCGGCCCGCGTCAAGAGCTGCATCAGGTTCTGAGGCTCACGCGCAGATCGGCCGGCCATCATGCTCCTTGGTCACGAGGTGCGTACATCGTATGAGACGGACTGGAGTTCACCGCGGGGACCCGAAATCATGACGCCATGTTCGGGAGCGCTCCCCCTCCGCTCGACTGGTTCACGGCCGACGACTCCGTACTCGGTGTGGCTCTGGTCTTCCCGCTCCAGGGGTCGGCGGGCATCTTCGGGCCCACCTGCGAACTGTGCGCGCGGCTGGCCGCGGAGGAGGTCAACCGCGCGGGCGGCGTCCTCGGCAAGGAGCTGCGGCTACTGCCCGTCGACGGCGGCGCCTCGCCGAGTGCCGTCGCCGACCACGTCGAGGCCCTGGTGGACCTGGGGGTCGTACAGGGCGTCACGGGCTGGCACATCTCCTCGGTGCGGCAGGCACTGGCGCCGAGGGTCGCGCACCGGGTGCCTTACGTCTACACCGCGCTGTACGAGGGCGGCGAGCACACCGCGGGGGTGTTCCTCACCAGCGAGACACCGCGCGACCAACTCCGCCCCGCGATGGGGCTGTTGGCGCACGAACGCGGGGTGCGGCGCTGGTTCGTCGTCGGCAACGACTACATATGGCCACGCCGTACGGCCCGTGCGGCGCTCGGGTACGCCCGCGAGTCGGGGACCGACATCTGCGGGCAGTCCTATCTCCCGCTCGGCACCCACGACTTCGACGGCGTGCTGCGGCGCATCGAGCGGTCGGAGGCGGACGCCGTCCTGATGCTGCTGGTGGGCAGCGACGCGGTGCGTTTCAACCGGGCGTTCGCGGTGGCCGGACTCGACGAGCGCTGCCTGCGGCTGAGCACGCTGATGGACGAGAACATGCTGATGGCAAGCGGGCCGAGCACCACCTCGGACCTCTTCAGCACCGCGGGCTTCTTCGCCTCACTCGCGAATCAGGACACCCTCGACTTCCACGGCCAGTACGCCGGGAGGTACGGCATCGAGGCACCGGCGCTCGGAAGCCTCGGCGAATCCTGTTACGAGGGCGTCCTGTTGCTCGCCGCGCTCATCGCCCGGGCCGGGTCGCTCAACGTGTCGGCCATCGGGGCGACGGCCGACACCGTGTCGTACGAGGGACCGCGCGGACTGCTGCACCTGCGGGGCAGCCACGTACGGCAGCGGATCTATCTGGCACGGGCCGAAGGAGTCGACTTCGACGTGGTGGCCGAACTCGATCTTCACGGATCCCGCCCTTGACACGTTCGCACCCGCACCAAGATACTTCCCGCAGGAAGTAATTAGAATGCCTCGGGCGATCTGTGAATTCATGCACAGAATTCCGCCCCGGGCATTTTTTCTTGCCCGGAGAGAGCGGGAAGATACAGCCGGGAAAGTCCAGTGAAACGCCCTGGAAACAGGGCGACTTGAGGCTGTGACCGCACTTCAGGAACCAGCCGGTACACCATCAGCGGAAAGCTGGAGACTCGCGCGCCATCGCCGCCTCTGAAGGGCTGTCTCTTTCTTTCCGGCTGTCCCCTCATGGGACTTAGGGGGTTCTTTTGTCCAGCGTTTCCAGCGTTTCCAGCGGTTCCCGGCTTTCCCCGATCTCCAGCACCTCCAGGCGTCGGTTCATGGCCGGCACCGCGGCGCTCGCCGCGGTCGTCGCGCTCTCCGCGTGCGGCGCGAAGACCAACTCCGGCAGTACGTCCGACAAGGCGGCGCAGGCCGACACCAGCGGTGACACGATCAAGGTCGGACTCCTCAACTCCCTCTCCGGCACCATGGCGATCAGCGAGGTGACCGTACGCGATTCGCTGAAGCTGGCGATCGACGAGATCAACGCCTCAGGCGGAGTGCTCGGCAAGAAGATCAAGCCGATCAGCGAGGACGGCGCCTCCGACTGGCCGACCTTCGCCGAGAAGGCGAGCAAGCTCATCAAGGAGGACCGGGTCGCGGCCACGTTCGGCTGCTGGACCTCGGCGAGCCGCAAGGCCGTCAAACCGGTCTTCGAGAAGAACAGGTCGCTGCTGTTCTACCCCGTGCAGTACGAGGGCCTGGAGGAGTCGCCCTACATCTTCTACACCGGCGCGACCACCAACCAGCAGATCGTCCCAGCACTCGACTACCTCAAGTCACAGGGCAAGAAGAAGATCTACCTCGTCGGCAGCGACTACGTCTTCCCGCGCACCGCCAACAAGGAGATCAAGGCGTACGCGAAGGCCAACGGCATGACGGTTCTCGGTGAGGACTACGCGCCGCTGGGCTCCACGGAGTTCAGCACGATCGCCAACAAGGTGAAGGCGTCGAAGGCGGACGCGGTGTTCAACACCCTCAACGGTGACTCGAACGTGGCGTTCTTCAAGGAGTACAAGTCCGCGGGCCTGACCGCCGCCCGCATGCCGGTGGTCTCGGTGTCGATCGCCGAAGAGGAGGTCAAGTCGATCGGATCGCAGTATCTGGCGGGCCAGTTGACGGCCTGGAACTACTACCAGACGACCCCGGGCGCGGCGAACACCAAATTCGTGAAGGCGTACAAGGCCAAGTACGGCCAGGACAAGCCGACCAGTGACCCGATGGAGGCCGCGTACACCTCGGTCTACCTGTGGAAGGCGATGGTCGAGAAAGCGAAGTCCTTCGACCCGGAGAAGGTCAAAGCGGCCTCCGACGGCATCACCTTCGAGGCGCCCGAGGGCAAGGTCACCATCGACGGCGCGAGCCAGCACATCTACAAGACCGCCCGCATCGGCAAGGTCGGCACCGACGGGCTGATCCAGGAAGTGTGGAACTCGGGCAAGCCGATCAAGCCGGACCCGTTCCTCAAGGGCTACTCCTGGGCCTCCGGCCTCTCCTGACCGCCCTTCTCACGGGGGCCTCGACCACGACAGACCTCGTCCATGACGTGAGGCCCCCGTGTCCCGTCCCCCGGAGTCGCTCCATGACCGTGATCCTCGGGCAGATGTTCACCGGCGTCAGCATCGGTGCCGTTCTGCTGCTCATCGCGCTCGGCCTGTCGCTCACCTTCGGCCAGATGAACGTCATCAACATGGCCCACGGCGAATTCATCATGGCCGGCGCCTACACCACGTACGTCCTCCAGAAGTCCATCGCCGGCGCGGGTCTCTCGCTGATCGTCGCGCTGCCCGTCGCCTTCCTCGTCTCGGGTGCCCTCGGCGCGCTGCTCGAATGGCTGCTCATCCGCCGGCTCTACCTGCGTCCCCTGGACACCCTGCTGGTCACCTGGGGTGTCTCCCTGATGCTCCAGCAACTCGCCCGGGACATCTTCGGCGCGCCCAACGTGCAGACCCGCGCGCCTGACGTCCTCACCGGGAACATCACCGTCATCGGCGGCGACGACCCGCTCACCTTCGCGAGCAGCCGCCTGTTCATCCTGGGGCTCGCGGTCGCGGCGGTGGTCGCCCTGTCGCTCACCCTGCGGCTGACCCCACTCGGGCGGCGCATCCGTGCCGTCGTGCAGAACCGGGACCTCGCCGAGGTGTCCGGCATCTCCACCGGCCGTGTCGACCGGACCGCGTTCTTCATCGGGTCCGGCCTGGCCGGGATCGCCGGGGTCGCGCTGACACTCGTCGGTCCGATCGGGCCCACGATGGGCACCAACGTCATCATCGACGCCTTCCTGGTGATCGTGGTCGGCGGCATCGGACAGCTCAAGGGCAGCGTCATCGTCGCCTTCGTGCTGGGTGTGCTGCAGTCCGTGCTGGAGTACTCCACCACGGTCAGCGTCGCGAAGGTACTGGTCCTCGTGGCCATCGTCGCGTTCCTCCAGTGGCGGCCCCAGGGCCTGTACACCGTTCGGACGAGGAGCCTCGTATGACGACCACCACTCCTCATGCCCCATCGGTGAAGCAACTCCAGTCCCCGAAAGGAAGGTTGACATTCCTGCGTCCTGCGGCAGGTTTCGCCGCGGCCGCCGTCGCGCTCTTCGCCGTCGCCCCGCTCGCGCTCTCCGACTTCCGGCTCGGGCTGCTCGCCAAGTACCTGTGCACCGCGATGGTCGCGGTCGGCATCTGTCTGGCCTGGGGCCGCGGCGGACTGCTGACACTCGGGCAGGGGGTGTTCTTCGGGCTGGGCGGCTACGCCATGGCGATGCATCTGAAGATCGCGGACGCGGGGCCCGGCCAGGTCCCCGACTTCATGCAGCTGTACGGCACCGCCACCGAACTTCCCTGGTGGTGGCGTCCGTTCGCCAACCCGGTCTTCGCCCTCGCGGCGACCGTGCTGCTGCCGATGGCCGTCGCTGCGATCCTCGGCTCGTTCGTCTTCCGACGCCGGGTCAAGGGCGCGTACTTCGCGATCCTCAGCCAGGCGCTCGCCGCGGCCTTCGCGATCTGGTTGGTCGGCCAGCAGGCCACGACCGGCGGCACCAACGGACTCACCGACATCCAGGGCTTCTTCGGCTACGACCTCGACGACCCGGTCAACCAGCGGATGGTGTACTTCGTCATCGCCGCCGTCCTGCTGCTCCTGATCGCCCTGGCCCGCCAGCTCATCCACAGCCGGTACGGCGAACTCCTGGTCGCCGTACGGGACTCGGAGGAGCGGGTGCGCTTCCTCGGCTACGACCCGGCGAACGTGAAGCTCGTCGCGTACGTCGTCGCGGCGGGCATGGCCGGACTCGCGGGCGCCCTGTTCGTGCCCGCGGTGGGCATCATCTCCCCCGCGCTGATCGGAATCGTGCCGTCCATCGAACTCGTCATCGGCGCCGCGGTCGGCGGCCGGGCGAGCCTGGTGGGCGCGGTGCTCGGCGCGATCGCGGTCGCCTGGGCCAGAACCGCGCTGTCCGAGGAGTTCCCCGCGGCCTGGACCTACTTCCAGGGACTGCTGTTCATCGTGGCCCTGGCCTTCCTGCCGGGCGGCCTCGCCTCACTGGTGGGGATCGTCCGGCGGCGCAGGGCGAGCAGGGCGCCGGAGGGAGAAGCGGCATGACGGATCCGACGACCACCGAGCCCCGGACGGACACCGGACTCTCGGGACTGGAGATACGGGGACTGCGCGTGTCCTTCGACGGTTTCACGGCCGTCGACGGAGTGGACCTCGACGTCGGCCCCGGCGATCTGCGCTTCCTCATCGGACCGAACGGCGCGGGCAAGACGACCCTGGTCGACGCCGTCACCGGCCTGGTGAAGGCGGAGGGGTCGGTGCGCTTCGGGGGCGAGGACATTCTCGGCCGCAGCGTGCACCGCATCGCCCGCTCGGGAATTGGCCGCACCTTCCAGACGGCCACCGTCTTCGAGGAGCTGACGGTCCTGCAGAACCTGGACATCGCGGCGGGCGCGGGCCGCGGCGCGCTCACCATGCTGCGGCGCCGCAAGGGCGTACCGGAGTCCGTCGCTCGCGCCCTGGAGACGGTGGGCTTGACGGACCTCGCGGGCAGCCTCGCCGGAACACTCGCGCACGGCCGGAAACAGTGGCTGGAGATCGGCATGCTGCTCGTCCAGGACGTCCGGCTGCTGCTGCTCGACGAGCCGGTGGCCGGCATGAGCCACGACGAACGGCAGGCCACCGGCGAACTGTTGCGGCGCATCAGCCGGGAGCGGACCGTGGTCGTCATCGAACACGACATGGACTTCATGCGCTCCTTCGCGCGCAGCGTCAGCGTGCTGCACGCGGGCAAGGTGCTCAGCGAGGGGACGGTGACCGAGGTGCAGGCGGATCCGAAGGTGCAGGAGGTCTACCTCGGACACGCGGCCACCGAGGACACCGAGGACACCACGACGAGCGTGCCCCGACCGACCGCCGTACAGGAGGCCTGACGTGATGCTGGAGATCGACGACGTACGCGTCGGCTACCACCGCAGTACCGTCCTGCACGGCGTCCGTGTCGAGGTCCCGCGCGACGCAGTGGCGGCCGTGCTCGGACACAACGGCGCGGGCAAGAGCACCCTGCTGCGCGCCGCCGTCGGACTGCTCACCCCACAGAGCGGCCACGTCCGTCTCGACGGTGAGGACATCACCCGCCGCAAGCCGCACGAGCGGGTGGCGCGCGGCATGGCGTACGTCCCCCAGGGTCAGCAGGCCTTCCCGCACCTCACGACCGCCGAGAACCTCCAGCTGGTCGCGGACGGGCGCAGGCGCGGCAAGGAGGCGATCGCCGAGGCGCTGGATCTGTTCCCGGCGCTGAGGACCCTGTCGAACCGCCGGGCCGGGCTGCTCTCCGGCGGTCAGCGCCAGCAACTCGCCATCGCCCGCGCCCTGGTGACGAGCCCCAGGATCCTGCTCCTCGACGAACCCACCGAGGGCATCCAGCCCTCGGTCGTCGCCGAGATCGAGGAGACGATCCTCGCCCTGGCCGCCCGGGGCGGGCTCTCGGTCCTGCTGGTCGAGCAGCACGTCGGGTTCGCGATGCGGGCGGCGCAGCGGTACTACGTCCTGGAGGCGGGCCGGGTCACCTCGTCGGGCGAGGGCGGGCAGGAGGCCGAGCGGTCGGTACGGGAGGCGCTCAGCGTGTGATCGCGGGCGCTTCCCGGCTCGTACGGGCGCCGCTCGGTCTCCTGCGCGCGGCGCCCGGCTTCGTGCAGGCGCCGCTCAGCTTCGTGGGAGTGCCGCGCGGGCCCGTTCGAGGTAGGCGCGCTCCGGTGCGCTGTCGGTCAGCGCGATGGCCGCCTCGTACGCCCGTACGGCCTCGGTGTGCCGCCCGAGGCGGCGCAGCAGGTCCGCCCGTACGGCGTGGAAGGCGTGGTAGCCGTCCAGGTCGAGCGCGTCCACGAGGGCGAGCGCCTGCTCCGGGCCCTCGACCTCGGCGACGGCGACGGCCCGGTTGAGGGCGACCACCGGGCTCGGGGCGAGCGCGGCCAGCTGGTCGTAGAGCTGGAGGATCTGGCCCCAGTCCGTGGCGGCCGCGGTCGGGGCGTCGCTGTGTACGGCGTTGATCGCGGCCTGGATCTGGTACGGGCCCGGCCGGTTGCGGCGCAGACAGCGGCGTACGAGGGTCTGTCCCTCGGTGAGGAGATCGCGGTCCCACCGCGAGCGGTCCTGGTCGGCGAGGAGGATCAGGTCGCCGTCCAGTGTGGCGCGGGCGGGCCGGCGCGACTCGATGAGGAGCATCAGCGCGAGCAGGCCGAGGGCCTCGGGCTCGTCCGGCATCAGCTCGACGAGGAGTCGGCCGAGCCGGACGGCTTCGGCGCAGAGGTCCTCCCGGCCGCCGTAGCCCTCGTTGAAGATGAGGTAGACGACCGCGAGCACTCCCCTGACACGGTCCGGGAGGTCCGCGTCGCGCGGGATGCGGTACGGGATGCGGGCGTCGCGGATCTTGGCCTTGGCGCGGACGATCCGCTGCGCCATGGTCGGCTCGGGGACGAGGAAGGCGCGGGCGATCTGCGGCGTGGTCAGGCCGCCGAGGAGGCGCAGGGTGAGGGCGACCTGGGCCTGGGTGGCGAGCGCGGGGTGGCAGCAGGTGAAGATCAGGCGGAGCCGGTCGTCGCGCACGGGGCCCTCCTCGGCCGGTTCGTCCCGGGCGTACAGCCGCTCGGCCTCGGCGTGCCGGGCCTCGCGCGTGGACTCGCGACGCAGCCGGTCGACGGCTCGGTGGCGCGCGGTGGTGATGATCCACCCGGCCGGGCTGGGCGGTATGCCCGACTCCGGCCACTTCCGCAGGGCGGTGGTGAAGGCGTCCTGGACCGCTTCCTCGGCGAGCTCGATGTCACCTAGGAAACGGACGAGGACGGCGACCGCGCGGCCGTATTCGGCGCGGAACACGGCCTCGATGTCGGCGTTCGGGGTCATCCGTCCTCGGCTTCGCCCATGAAGGGCCGCACCTCGATGGGGAGCGTGGTCGCCAGCGTCGCCTTGCGGCCCCAGGCGAGCGCCGCGTCGAGGTCGGGTGCCTTGATCAGGCAGATCCCGCCCAGGTACTCCTTGCTCTCGGTGTACGGGCCGTCGGTGACGAGCACGTCGCCGTCCTTGGCGCGCACCACGGTGGCCGTCTCCGGTCCGTGCAGTCCCCCGGCGAACACCCACGCACCGGCCTCGCGCAGCTCCGCGTGGAAGACGTCGAGATTGTGCATGATCTCTTTCAGGATCTCGGGCGCGGGCGGCTCACCGGGCGGCTGCATCACGCTCAGCAGGTAGTACTTCATGTGTGCTCCTCGGCCGTGTCGTTCTCGGCTCGTTCTCGGGTGGTCTTTCACTGACTACACGAACGGGAGGCGGCCGGATCGACACACGACACGACGACAGCGGGAGATTTTTTCGATGACCACCCCACCGCATCCGCTCGTCGCGGCGGCCGGACGGCTGGCGGCCGAGGTGCTGGCCCCACGGGCGGAACGCGTGGACCAGGAGGGCGTGCCGGCGAGCAGCATCGAGGCGGTCAAGCGATCGGGGCTGCTCGGGGTGAGCGCGCCGGTGGCCTACGGCGGGTCGGCCGCGCCCGCCGCGGTGGTCCGGGAGACCGCCGAGATCCTGGCCGGGGCGTGCTGCTCGACCTGGTTCGTGCAGACCCAGCACCACACTCCGGTACTGACCCTGGCGAAGGGTGAACCCGCGGCGCGGGAACGGTTGTTGGGCCCGCTGGCGAGCGGGGAGCTGCTGTCCGGGGTCGCGTACGCACAACTGCGGGCCTACCCGCGGATCCCCGTTCGGGTCACCCGGGAGCGTGGCGGCTGGCGCTTCGACGGGACGGTCCCCTGGTACACGGGCTGGGGACTGAACGACGTGATGCTGCTCGCCGGGGTGACGGACGCGGACGAGGCGCTGTTCGCGTTCACCGAGGCGCGCGAGCAGCCCGGACTGCGGCCTTCGCCGCCGATGCGGCTGGCAGCGCTCACCGCCTCGCGCACGGTGTCCCTGGAGCTGGACGGGCTGTGGCTCCCGGACGACGCCGTGGCCCTGCGCACGCCGTACGAGAGCTGGGCGGTCACCGATCGCCCCAAGAACACCAACGCCTCGCCGGCCGTCTTCGGGATCAGCGCGTCGGCACTCGACCTGCTGGACGGCGATCCCGCGGCGAAGGAGACCGGGCAGGTGCTGCGCGCCCGCCTCGAAGAGGTCAGACGCCAGGCGTACGAACTCGCCGACCACCCGGTGCCCACCGAGCGGATCGCGGAGCGGCTGGCGGTCAAGACGCGGGCGTACGACGTCATGCGCGCGGCCACGACCGCGGCGGTCGTGGCCGGTGGCGGGCGCGCGATGGACCTGGGCAGCCCGGCGCAACGGCTGGCACGCGAGGGGATGTTCCTGCTGGTGCAGGGGCAGACCGCCCAGGTGCGCGCCGCCCACCTCGGTGCGCTCGGTTCGTCCGGTTCGCTCAGCTTGTGAACGGCACCTGCGCGGCGGGGGCGGACGTCGGTGCGAACGGGTGCTGCCACAGGCCCTGTGCGGCCAGACGCGGCAGGACGCCCTCGCCGAACCAGTACGCCTCCTCCAGGTGCGGATAGCCGGAGAGGACGAACTCTTCGATGCCGAGGGCGTGGTACTCCTTGATCCGCTCGGCGACCTCGTCGTGGCTGCCGACCAGGGCGGTACCCGCGCCGCCGCGGACGAGGCCGATGCCGGCCCACAGGTTGGGGTGGATCTCCAGGTCCTCGCGGCTGCCGCCGTGGAGGGCGAGCATGCGCCGCTGCCCCTCCGACTCGCTGCGGGCCAGGCCCGCCTGGACGGACTTCACGGTGTCCGGGTCGAAGCCGTCCAGGAGCTTGTGGGCCTCGGTCCAGGCCTGTTCGGCGGTGTCGCGTGTGATGACGTGCAGCCGGATGCCGAAGCGGACGGTGCGCCCTTCCTTCGCCGCCAGCCCCCGTACCCAGGCGATCTTCTCGGCGACCTGGGCGGGCGGTTCGCCCCAGGTGAGGTAGACGTCGACATGGCGGGCGGCGATCTCGCCGGCGATGGGCGAGGAGCCGCCGAAGTAGACCTCGGGGACCGGGTCGGGGACCCGGGCCAGCCTGGCGTCCTCGACCTGGAGGTGTTCGCCGGACAGGTCGACGGTCTTGCCCTCCCACAGGTCCCGCACGATCTGCAGGAATTCGCCGGTACGGCGGTAGCGGGCGTCCTTGTCGAGGAAGTCGCCGTAGGCACGCTGTTCGTGGCTCTCGCCGCCCGTGACCACGTTGAGGAGCAGCCGGCCGCCGGTCTGCCGCTGGAAGGTGGAGGCCATCTGCGCGGCGAGCGTGGGGGAGACGAAGCCGGGCCGGAAGGCGACCAGGAACTTCAGCCGTTCGGTGTGCTGGCTGACCATCGCGGTGGTCAGCCAGGCGTCCTCGCACCAGGCGCCGGTGGGGGTGAGCGCGCCGACGAAGCCCAGGTCCTCGGCGGCGCGGGCGATCTGACTCAGATAGGCGACCGTCGGCGGCCGGTTCCGGCCGAAGGCCGTGGCGGGGGTGCCGTGACCGCCGCCTACGACATGGCGGCTGTCGCCGTTGGTGGGCAGGAACCAGTGGAAGGTGAGGGACACGGGGGCGTTCTCCGATCGTGGGGGCCGATGAGCGAGTGGGGTCACAGCAGGCCGTGGCGGGGTGGTCTGGTGCCTCCCAGCACGTATCGGCCGATGTGCTGGATCTTCCAGCGGGCCGGGTCGTGCAGGGTGTGGGTGCGGGCGTCGCGCCAATGCCGGTGCAGATTGAGCGAGTTGAGGGCGGAACGGGTCCCGGACAGCTCGAAGAGTGCGCCCGCCACCTCCACGGCGGTGGCGGAGGTGTGCACCTTCGCGGTGGCCACCGCGATGGACGCCTCGGCCGCCGAGTCCTCGGTCAGTTCGTCGTGGGCCGCGTCCACCGTGCGGGCCGCGGCACCGAGCAGCGCCTCGGACGCCCTTACCTGGACGGCGAGTTCACCGAACCGCTGGATGAGGAGCGGGTCCTCGGCCGCCGTGTCGAAGCCGCTCTCGAACCAGGGCCGGCTCTTGGTGCGGACGAACTCGGCGGCCTCGGCCAGTGCGCCCGCGGCGATCCCGGCGTCGATGGCGGCGTGCAGCAACTGCGCCACTGCTCCGTGGAGTTGGGGCCCCTGGAAGGTGAGGTGATGGGGGACGACACGGTCGGCGGGCACGTGGACGGCGTCGAGGCGGACGGTGCCGCTGGCCGTCGTACGCTGGCCCATGCCGTCCCAGTCGTCGACGACCGTGACCCCGTCGGCGCCGCGGGGGACGTAGGCGACGTGCAGGCTGTCGTCGGCGACTCGGGCGAGGACGGGGATCCAGTCGGCGAAGAGCGCGCCGGTGGAGTAGTGCTTGACGCCGGTGAGGACGTACGAGCCGTCAGGCCCGGGGTCGAGGCGGGTGCGGATGTCCTGGACGTGTCGGGTGCCCGCCTCCGACTGGGCGTTGCCGAAGCGGCGTCCGGCCAGGACCTCGTCGAAGAAGAACGTCTGCTGCTCCGGGGTGCCCTGGCGGCGCAGCACGTTCACGTACACGAAGTGGTTCTGCGGGATCTGGGCGAGGCTGGCGTCGGCCGAGGCCAGCAGCCTGAAGACCTCCGCGAGGGTTTCCTGCCGTACGTCCGCCCCGCCGTGCTCTGCGGGCACGGTGACGGCGAGCAGCCCGGAGGCGGAGAGGCGGTCCAACTCCTCGCGCGGGAGCCGCCGTTCGGAGTCCCGCGCCGAGGCACCGGCGCGGAACTCCTCGGCGAGCGCGGCGGCGACGGCGAGGGCCTCGACGTCGTCGGCGATCACTTTGGCGGACATCGCCTCAGCCCGCCGCGGCCAGCAGGGGCGCGCTGCCGAGGGCCGCCGAGAACTGGTCGACCACCTGTGTGAGGGCCTCGGCCGTGGCCGGGGCGACGGTGATGCCGCCGTCCTCGCCCGTGGTGATGTCCTTGTCGAGGGTGAACCAGCCCTGGACGATGTGCGCGGCACCCATGGAGTTGAGGACCGGGCGCAGGGCGTAGTCGAGGGCGAGGACATGCGCGGTGCTGCCGCCGGTGACGAGCGGCAGCACGGTCTTCCCGGTGAGGGCGTACTGCGGGAGCAGGTCGAGCAGGGCCTTGAGGACGCCGGAGTAGGCGGCCTTGTAGACGGGGGTGCCGATGACCACGCCGTCGGCGCGGGCGAAGAGTTCGGTCGCCTCGACGATGGTGGGGTGCTTGAAGTCGGCGCCGAGCAGTGCCTCGGCGGGGATCGTGCGGACGTCCAGCGGGATCACCTCGTGTCCCTGCGCGGCCAGCCGGGTGTCCAGATGGCGCAGGAGCTTCGCGGTGCGGGAGGAGACGGACGGACTGCCGGAGACGGACAGGACGGTGGCCATGGGGTCCTCTTTCGGGAGCGGGAGCGGGAGCGGGAGCGGGAGCGGGAGCGGGAGCGGAAGCGGAGTGGGGAACGGATTCAGGCGTGCGCGGAGACGGACTCGGACTCGGACTCGGTCGCGGTCTCGGTGCCGGTCCCTGTGTCCGGCAGTCGCGCTTCCAGTTCGCGCACCAGGGGCAGCACCCGGCGGCCGAAGTACTCCACCTCCTCGTGGTAGTGGAGGAAGCCGAGGAGGAAGAGGTCGACGCCCAGCCGCTTGTAGGCGACGATCCGTTCGGCGATCTGCTCGGGGGTACCGATCAGGCCCGTACGGAAGCCGTCGTTGTACTGGACGAGGTCCTCGAAGCTCGAGTCCTGCCACATGCCCTTGCCGTCAGCGGTGGACTGTCCGGCCTGCTTCACGGCGGCGCCGAAGCCCTCGACGGCCTCGTGGTCGGCCTGGGCGACGATCTCGCGCAGGGTCTCGCGGGCCTCGGCCTCGGTGTCACGGGCGATGAGGAAGCCGTTGAGGCCGAACTTCGGTGCCGTGCGCCCCACTTCGGCCGCGGACTTCCGGACGTCCGCGATCTGCTCGACCACCCCGTCGAAGTCCTTGCCGTTGGAGAAGTACCAGTCGGAGACCCGGCCCGCCATGGCGCGGGCCGCGGTGGAGTTGCCGCCCTGGAAGATCTCCGGGTGCGGGCGTTCGGGGGTGTTGAGGGGCTTGGGTTTGAGCGAGAAGTCGCGCAACCGGTAGAAGTCCCCGGCGAGTTCGGTGTGGTCCTCGGTCCAGATCTGGCGCAGGGCGCGGATGAACTCCTCGGAGCGGCGATACCGCTCGTCGTGCTCCAGCCAGGGCTCGCCGAGCGCGGTGAACTCGCCCTTGAACCAGCCGCTGACGACGTTCACCGCGAAGCGGCCGTTCGACAAGTGGTCGGCGGTGGCGCCGAGTTTGGCGAGGACACCCGGGTGCCACAGGCCCGGGTGGACGGCGGCGATGACCTTCAGGCGCTGGGTGGCGAGCAGCAGCGCGAGGCTGAAGCTGGTCGACTCGTGCTGAAACTCGGCGCCGTAGCTGGCCATGTAGCGGACCTGGCTGAGCGCGTAGTCGAAGCCGTTGTTCTCGGCGAGGACGGCCAGTTCGCGGTTGTAGTCGTAACCCCAGTCGGTGCGCTGCTCGATCCTGCTGGTGACCAGGCCGCCGCTGACGTTGGGAACCCAGTACGCGAATTTCACGGGATTCGCGGGAATCACGGGGTTCAGGGGATTCACGGGCGCTGCGGACATGCGGAACTCCTGTTGCGGATTTCGGGTACGCCGAATTCAGGGAGCGCGTTCAGGACGGCGCGCGGGATCACGGAATTCAGGCGGTGCTGTGAGAACGCCGCACACGGCTGTCCGGCGACAGCGGTGGGGCCGATGGGGTGCGGCGGATCCGGGGACTCAGGCCGCGGTGCAACAGGAGGCGCTGGAGACGCGCGCGAGGTCGACATGGCGTCGCCGCGTGAGGTCCAGTCGCATCATCATGCCGTCGATCGTGGCAGCCTGCCGCGAGGGCAGTCAAGGAAAACCCGACCGGTCTCGTATCGCGGACCACCGAATTTCACGAACGTGTGACAGGGAAACCCTTGAACGGGCCGTGAAATGAACCGCATTCTGCTGGCGTGCGGACAGAGCAACTGGAATACATCGCGGCGGTCACCCGGCTCGGCTCACTGCGCCGGGCCGCCGAGGAACTGCACCTCTCCCAGCCGGCGTTGAGCGAGACCGTGCGGAACCTGGAGCGCGAACTCGGCGTCGATCTGCTGGAGCGCAAGCGGTCCGGCGCGCGGATGAGCGCCGAGGGGCGGGAGCTGCTGCCCCACATCATCAACGTGCTGGACGCGGTGGACCGGCTGCGCGGCGCGGCCGGCGAGCAGCACCGCATCAGCCGGATGGTCCGCGTCGGCACGGTGAACGCGGCGACGGTGCCCCTGCTCATCCCGACGGTCCGGGAATTCCGCGCGGCGCATCCGCTGACGCAGGTCGAGGTGGTCGGCGCCCAGCAGACGGAGATCCACCGGGCCCTGTCGGAGGGCGGCCTCGACCTGGGCCTGGTGAACCATCTCGACGGCGACGACCTGCCCGCCGACTTCGAGACCACCGAACTGCTGCGCGGCCGACCGGTGGTGTGCCTGCGCCCGGACAGTCCGCTCGCCGCACTCGACGCGGTGTCGGCGGCGGACCTGCTGGACGGACGCGAGGCGTTGATCGCCATGCGCTCCGGGTACGTCATGCACCGCTATCTCCACCGGCTCCTGGAGGGCCGCGGCCCGGCCCTCTCGTACACGACCGACGGCGCGGAGATGGGCAAGCTCATGGTCGCCGAGGGGCTGGGCGCGACGGTCCTGCCCGATTTCAGTGTGATCGGGGATCCCCTCGAGCGGTGCGGCGCCATCACCCATCGGCCGCTCACGGACGACACGACGCGGGTCCTGCTGATGCTGCGCCGCCGCCGGGCGGAGTCGGTGCCACGTGCCGCCCACGACCTGCACGAGGCGTTCGTGCGCAGGGCGGCGGAGCTCGGCGGCCGGCTGTCGGATCGGCCCTGACCGGGGTCGTTCAGTCCTCGTCGCCGACCGGCACCACCACGAGGAAGGCGTCCGACTTCAGGTCCATCACCACCGTCGCGGGCTGCCCCTCGGTGCGGCGCCGGGCCGCGTACTCCTCCGCCGTCCAGGATCCGCGCGGGCCTCCCGCGGGAAACCGCTCCAACACCTTCGTGCCCATCACGGCAGACACCTCCAGCTGTGACCTCGGACGCTCGTGTTCCCCCGCTTGCCCGCGATTCCCCCGGACATGTCCGTAAGGACTCCGCCGGACAGGTCCTGGGCGCATCCGACCGCCGTGTTCGCGTGGAAGAGATGAGAGAGGGAACACGGAAAGCGGGTGGCCCGGTTAACGACGGAGGGACGCATGAGCGACGACGATCCCCGCCCCGGCCCGCGCTGTCTGGTGACCGGTGCCACCGGCTACATCGGCGGCCGGCTGGTCCCCGAGCTGCTGGAGGCGGGGCACCGCGTGCGGTGTCTCGCCCGCTCCCCCGCCAAGCTGCGCGACTACCCGTGGTCGGGCGACGCGGAGGTGGTGCGCGGCGACGTCACGGACGCCGGCTCGGTCGCCGAGGCGCTGCGCGGCATCGACGTCGCGTACTACCTGGTGCACGCCCTGGGCACGGGCCGCGACTTCGAGGAGACCGACCGGAAGGCGGCCCGGATCTTCGGCGAGCAGGCCCGCGCCGCCGGGGTGAGCCGGATCGTCTACCTGGGCGGCCTGACCCCGGAGGGTGTCCCCGAAGAACGCCTCTCGCCCCACCTCAGGTCGCGCGCCGAGGTCGGCCGCATCCTGCTGGAGTCGGGCGTGCCGACCACGGTCCTGCGCGCGGCGGTGATCATCGGTTCCGGCTCGGCCTCCTTCGAGATGCTCCGCTACCTCACCGAACGCCTCCCGGTCATGGTCACGCCCCGCTGGGTGCGCACCCGGATCCAGCCGATCGGCGTACGGGACGTGCTGCGCACCCTGGTGGGCAGCGCTCGGATGCCCGCCGAGGTCAACCGCGCCTTCGACATCGGCGGTCCCGAGGTCCTGACCTATCTGGAGATGATGCAGCGGTACGCCGCCGTCGCCGGGCTGCCGCGCAGGCTGATCCTGCCCGTGCCGGTGCTCACCCCGGGGCTCTCCAGCCATTGGGTCGGCCTGGTCACCCCGGTGCCCGCGTCCATCGCGCGCCCGCTCACGGAATCACTGCGCCACGAGGTCGTCTGCCGCGAACACGACATCGCCCGGTACGTCCCCGATCCCCCAGGACGCCCGTTCGGCTTCGACGAGGCGGTGTCGCTGGCCCTGCAACGGGTGCGGGACGCCCAGGTCACCACCCGGTGGTCGTCGGCCTCCGTGCCCGGCGCGCCCAGTGATCCCCTCCCCACCGACCCCGACTGGGCGGGCGGCAGTCTTTACACCGATCAACGCGAACGGTCCGTGGACGCGCCGCCCGCGGCGCTGTGGCGGGTGATCGAGGGCATCGGCGGTGAGAACGGCTGGTACTCCTTCCCGCCCGCCTGGGCGCTCCGCGGCCGGCTGGACCGGCTGGTGGGCGGTGTCGGCCTGCGGCGCGGACGGCGCGACGCCGCCCGGCTGCGGGTGGGCGACTCGCTCGACTTCTGGCGCGTCGAGGAGATCGAGCCGGGCCGGCTGCTGCGGCTGCGCGCGGAAATGCGACTGCCGGGCCTCGCCTGGCTGGAGATGTACGCCGAGGCCGGCGCCGAGAGCGGGTCCCGCTACCGGCAACGCGCCCTGTTCCATCCGCACGGCCTGCTGGGACACGCCTACTGGTGGAGCATCTCGCCCTTCCACGCCGTCGTGTTCGGCGGCATGGCCCGCAACATCGCCAAGGCGGCGGCCGAGGCCGACGTACCGGCCGGGGCACCGCAGCCCGCCGTGCCGTCCCACTGAGTCCCGCATCCACTCGCCGATATCCGCATCCACCGGGGACCGCGGGCCCGAAGCAATCATGACCGCACCCGTCGCCACCCTGTCACAGCACCGCGTTCCCCCGTCTCGGAGTCACACCATGAACGTCTCGGTCGTCCTGTTCACCTCAGATCTGCGCCTGCACGACCATCCAGCGCTGCGCGCGGCGCAGGACGGCTCGGCCGCGCTCGTGCCCCTGTTCGTACGCGACGACGCCGTCGCCGATGCGGGCTTCACGGCACCCAACCGGATGGCGTTCCTCGCGGACTGTCTGGCGGACCTGGACGGCGGACTGCGGGCACGCGGCGGCCGCCTCGTGGTGCGCTCCGGCGATGTCGTCGCACAGGTGTGCAAGGTGGTCGCGGAGGCGGACGCCGACGAGGTGCACATGGCGGCGGGGGTCAGTGGCTACGCCCGCCGCCGCGAGGAGCGGCTGCGCGCGGCCCTGGAGGGCGAGGGGTGCCGACTGCACGTTCACGACACCGTGATCACCGCGCTCGCGCCCGGCGCCGTCACTCCGTCCACCTCGGACCACTTCGCCGTGTTCACACCGTACTTCCGGCACTGGTCGCGGGAGCCTCTGCGGGACCCGGTCGCCGCGCCCCGGGCGATCCGGGTGCCGGACGGCGTCGGCTCGGAGGCGATCCCCTCCCGCACGGGCCTGTCCGGGCTGTCCGAAGGGCTGGCGCGCGGCGGCGAGTCGGAAGGCAGGAAGCGGCTCACGGCCTGGCTGCGCGCGGACATCGCCTCGTACGAGGACGGCCACGACGACCTGTCGGGCGACGTCACCTCCCGGCTCTCCCCCCATCTGCACTTCGGCACCCTCTCCCCGGTCGAACTCGTCCACCGGGCGCGCGCGGCGGGCGGCCCGGGCGCCGAGGCGTTCGTACGGCAACTGGCCTGGCGTGACTTCCATCACCAGGTGCTCGCCGCGCGGCCGGACGCGGCCGTCGCCGACTACCGCACCAAACGCGACCGTTGGCGCTCGGAAAGAGCGGCGCACGAGGACATCAAGGCGTGGAAGAAAGGACGCACCGGCTATCCGGTCGTCGACGCGGCGATGCGCCAACTGCGCCACGAGGGCTGGATGCACAACCGGGCACGGCTGCTGGCCGCCAGCTTCCTCACCAAGACGCTGTACGTGGACTGGCGGATCGGGGCCCGGCACTTCCTGGACCTGCTGGTGGACGGCGATGTCGCGAACAACCAGCTCAACTGGCAGTGGATGGCCGGAACGGGCACGGACTCGCGGCCGGGCCGCGTCCTCAATCCGGTGACGCAGGCCAAGCGGTACGACCCGGACGGGGAGTACGTCCGGCGCTGGGTGCCGGAGCTGGCGGGGCTCGCGGGCGGCGCGGTGCACGAACCCTGGAAACTCCAGAGCCTGGAGCGCGCCGCGTACGACTACCCGGACCCCGTCGTCGAACTCTCCGAGGGGCTGGCCCGGTTCAGGGCCGCTCGGGATCGTGGCTGAGCGGCATCGCAGCTGCGCGGCCGAGCAGCGTCGCGGCAGATGAGAGGGCGGCTCAGCGGTTCGCGACTGCGCGGGCGGCGGCACAGATTTTGCTTTCCCTAAAGATTTCTCCGGCCCGCGCAGCCGTACTGGTGGACGTTCGACACACCCGTACCGGATCCACGCACCGGATCCACCGAGCGGCCCACCGGAGCGTCACACTCCGGGCCGCCGCCCCGCCAGGAGGCTCAATGCGCATTGCACGAACCGCAGGAACCGTCTTCGTGGCAGGTGCGTTGGTCATGACTCTCGCCGCGCTCGCGTACCCCAGCATGCTCGGACTGCAGACCACGGCCGCCGATCAGAGCCGCGTCATCGCCAATACCTCGACGGGCCCGGTGACCGAGGCCGACCGCGACTTCGTCGTCAAGGTGCGGGCGGCCGGCCTGTGGGAGTACCCCGTGGGGATGCTGGGTCTGCAGAAGGGCACCACCCCGGCGGTCAGGACCGCCGGTGACCACCTGGTCAAGGGCCATGCCGCGCTCGACGAGACCGACCGCAAGGTCGCCGCCGCACTCGGCATCACCATCCCCAACAAGCCGTCTCCTCAGCAGCAGGGCTTCGTGTCGACGCTGAGCGGAGAAACCGGCAAGCAGTTCGACACCGACTTCGCCAACATCCTGCGGATGACCCACGGTTCGATCTTCAACACCGTCGCCAAGATCCGGTCCACCACCAAGAACTCGCTGGTCCGCCAGCTGGCCGACCAGGCCAACACCACCGTGCTGGACCACATCACGGTGATGGAGAAGACCGGACTGGTGAACTTCGACCAGACGCTGTTCCAGCAGACCACCCCGCCGAAGCTGCCCGCCTCCGATCTCACGCCGCCCGCGCCCGCGCCGGGTGAGCCCACCGTCGTACTCACTCCGCCCGCCGGCGCCTCCCCCTCGCCCACCGGGACGGTCGGCTGAGCCGTGCCCGGCCCTCCGGCGCGCGGGCGATCAGCTCCGGGTGACCGGGACGGCCGGGTCGTACAGGGCCGAGAGGGTCCCGAGGGCGTCCCGAAGCCCGGGCGGGCGGAACATCCCCCGCACCGGGCGGCCCGCCCAGCCCGGCCCGCCGAGCAGCACGGCCGGGTGACTGCGGGCCCCCGTGACTCCCCACCGGGTGTCCGCGACATGACGGGCCAACGGCAGGTCGGCCGTCGAACGCGTCTGGGCCCACAGCAGTACGGCCTTCGGGCCCAGCCGTCGTACGGCGGCGGTCAGCGCCTCCGTCGGAACCGCCGCGCCGAACATCCTGGTCGGCAGGCCGAGTTCGAGGAGCCCCGCGTGCAGCGCCTCCAGCGCCAGGCTGTGCTGTTCGCCCGGGACGCACGCCAGCACCACCGGCCCCGCGGCGGCCGCCGGGGTTCCCACGGGCCCGACCCGCTCGGTGGCGCGGTGCAGGGCACGTGAGATGTGCCAGGACAGCAGGTGTTCCACCTCCACATAGCGGTCGCCGGAGGACTCCCACTTGCGTCCGACGGCGTGCAGGGTCGGCACCATCACCTCGTCCCAGGCGGGGACCACGCCGTAGCGCGCCACGAGGGAGGCCAGCTGGTCGCCCACGGTCGGTGCGTCGAGGCGGACCGCGGCGCGCGCGAGACCCCTGCACTCCTGGCGGACGTCACCGAGCGGCAGTGCGCCGGCCGCCTGCGAGCGGGGCCCACCGGGCCGGTCGCCTCCCCCGGGCAGCTCCGGTTCGGGCCGAACCCGTCCGACGCCCTCCTGGGCGGTCCTGGCCGCCTCGGCGGGCGGTACCCCGGCCGAGGTCAGCCGGCACATCTCCTCGAGCATCGCCACGTCCTGCGGCGTCCAGCGGCGGTGCCGCCCGTCGGAACGGACCGCGGGCCCCACCCCGTACCTCCGGTCCCAGGAACGCAGGGTCGTGGGCGACACCCCGAGGCGGCGGGCCAGGGACCCCGTCGTGACGCCCGCTTCGACGGGCCGCGCGGCCGCCTCCCGCCGCTGTGCCGGTCGGTTCTCGCCCATGCGGCGACTATACGACGCACAAACGATGCGAGTTGTCCGTCATGTGCCTCGGTTCACACGATGGGGATCACCGGGCGCGTCGCGGGAAGCGCACGGTGACCGGGAGCCCGCCCGAACCGAGGAGCCGTGGCCATGACCGTGGATTCCATCACCGAGCAGTGCGTCGACGGGCGGGGGGAGGCGCTGTCCGACACGGATCTGGCGCGGGGCCTCGTGGACGGCGACGAGGAGTGTCTGACCGCCGCCTACCACCGCTGGGGAACGCTGGTGCACACACTGGCCGGGCGTTCGCTGGGCGACACCCGGGAGGCCGAGGACGTCACCCAGCAGGTGTTCCTGGCCGCCTGGCAGGGCCGGCAGGGTTACCGCCCCGAGCGGGGCGCGTTCGTGGGCTGGCTCGTCGGCATCACCCGCCGCAAGATCGCCGACGCGCTCTCCGCGCGGACCCGCCGTACCGATCTGGTCGCCGCCGCCGGAGCCCTCCTCGGCCCGGTCGACGACACCCGGGCCCGCCCGGAGACCGTCCTCGACCGCGTCCTCCTGCGCGGCGAGCTCGCCAGACTTCCCGCACCCCAGCGCCGGGTGCTGCACCTCGCGTTCTACGAGGACCTGACGCAGCCCCAGATCGCCCAGCGCACCGGCTGGCCACTGGGCACCGTCAAGAGCCACTCCCGGCGCGGACTTCACCAACTGCGCCGCTGTCTGCGCGCGCAGGCCGTCGGCTGAACTCTGCATTCGCCACCGCGAGCCGATCCGCCGGCAGCCGCAGGGCCTGGTCGGGGTGGACCGCGATCACGACGGAGTCGTTCCCGGACCTTCGGCCTCGCCCGCGTAGCGCGCCAGTTCCCATGGGTCGTGCGCGCTGAAGACCTCCACCTCGTCGCCGTGCAGCCGCACCAGTTCCCGCAGACGGGCGTGGTTGCCGAGGCGCAGCGGCCGGTCCACCTCGGTGATCTGCTGGAGGACGTCCAAACCGGGGTGTCCCCGGGGGTGGTCGGGGTCGATCTCGTGGTGGAAGTAGTACGCGTCCCCGCAGTGCAGCACCCGGCGACCGCCGTCGGCGACGGCGATCGCACTGTGGCCGCGGGTGTGGCCGCCCAGCGGGACCAGCAGGATCTCGGCGTCCACGCCCTCCAGCGGGCGCACGGCGTCGAATCCGAACCACGCCTCGCCGTGCGGCTGCGCGTACGTCACCCAGTGCGGCCGGTGCGCCCACTGGGCGGGGCGGTAGCGGACGCGGTCCTCCGGGTGAGCCCCGGGGGCCGCCATCGCCGCACGGTGTTCGGCCTCGCTCAGGTGGACCTTGGCCCAGGGGAAGTCGGGCAGTCCCCCGGCATGGTCGAGGTCGAGGTGGCTGAGGACGACGTGCCGGACGTCCTCCGGGCGGAAGCCGAGCGCGATGACCTGGTGCAGCGCGGTCTCCGCGAGGTCGAGGACGGGCTGGGCCCGGCCGAGGAAGTCCGGGCCGAGGCTCTCCTCGGGCCGCGCCACGTCCTGCGTACCGATGCCGCTCTCGACGAGGACGAGCCCGTCCCGGTCGGTCTCCACGAGAAGACAGTGGCAGACCGCGGGAAGGCTCCCCTCCTCGGTGTCGATGGTCCGCATGGAGCCGCAGTTCAGGTGATGGATCTTCACCGTGAGTCCCTTCGACGATTTCATAGCTACCGAACGATCGTGAGCTAATTGCGAACGGTCGTTAGGTTAAAGTGACCGTATGAGCCCCCGCAAGTCCGTTGCCGAAACCGCCGCCACGCGGAGCCGGATCATCGACAGCGCCCTGACGCTGGCCTCCACGGAGGGCCTCGAAGGCCTCACCATCGGCCGCCTGGCGACCGACCTGGAGATGAGCAAGGCCGGAGTGATCGGCCACTTCGGCAGCAAGGAAGCGCTCCAACTCGCCGTTCTGGCCGCGGCCGTCGAGAGGTTCCGGCTCCGCGTGCCGGCCCGCGCCGTCGGCGCCAGGCCCGGCACCGAGCGGCTGACGCGCGCCTTCGGCGAGTGGATCGACTACATGGCGGAGGGCGAGGGGCACGGCGGCTGCTTCCTCACCTCGGTGGCGAGCGAGTTCGACGGCCGGCCCGGTCCGGTACGCGACGCGGTGCTCGACGCGCTCGCCTCCTGGTCGGCGTATGTCGCCGCGGAGTTGGGCACGGCGGTCGAGGCCCGCGAACTGCCCCCGCGCACCGATGTGGAACAGCTCGCCTTCGAGCTCAACGGCGTCGCCCTGGCGGCCAATCAGTCCATCCAGCTCCATCGCGACCCACAGGCACCCACGCGGGCCCGCCGCGCCGTCGCCCGCCTCCTCGGCGCCTCCTGAGGAGGGATGCCGCCCCGGCGGAGCCAAAAGCCACCTCTACACATAAAGAAGAAATAAGGGCACAATGAAAACAAGCGGCGCCAACCGCATACCGCGCCAGAAGCGGTCAGGCCTGCAGAGAACGAAGGAGACGACTCATGGCCAACGTCTCGCACCCCAGAAGTGACATCACGACCCACCCCGATGCATCCGAAATGCGGGAGCGGTATGACCGCGTGCTCGGTGGCCGCGATGTGGCGCTCGTCGACGGACCGGTGTTCCTGCTCGGTCTGTACTGCGCCGTGTCCCCGTGGATACTTCACTACACGACGAGCCAGCCCGCCCTGGCGACGCACAACCTCATCATGGGCATCGCCATAGGCCTGCTGGCCCTCGGATTCACCAGGGCCCCCGAAAGGATGTACGGCCTGAGCTGGGCCATGTGCGCGATGGGCGCGTGGTTGATCATCTCACCGTGGGTGGTCGGAATCAGCCCGGACACCGGCGTCGTGATCAACAGCATCATCATCGGCGCGTTGGCCGTGGTGCTCGGGGCGCTGTGCGCGGTCACGACGACGAGGAGCTCTCCTCGGGCGTAGGCCCGACGAACACCCTCCGGAGCGGTCCCGACGGACACTCCCGGGAACAGCGCCGGAGCCACATACCCGGGCTCAGCCCAGCGAGTCGATGCCCGAGCTGAGCCCAGGCACCACCACGAAAGGAAACGAACAACCCCACAGGCCGGCCCGCCCACGCGGACCGGCCTCCTTCACGCCCACCCCGCATGCCTCCCGATCGAGGCAGTCACCCAGCCACGGACAGTTGCTCAGGCGATTGCTTGCGTGTGGGCGGCCCGAAGAGCCGCAGGTCTCTAGATACCCGCGCCGAGCGACCAGCTCGGCGTGCTGCCCGCGAGACGGCAGGTGAGGAAGTACAGCGGAATCGGCGGCGTGTACGGCGAGTCACCCGCGGGCTTGTGGATCAAACGGGGGCGCGCGGACCGTGAGCGCAGCAGGGCCCGTGTCCAGGACGGGTCGGCCAGCCGGGCGCCCACCGCGTAGCTGGTGGAAGGCGGCCAGGTGACGCCTATGTGGGAGCCGGAGGGGACGATCCACCACCACCGCTCGTCGTCGGCGAAGACACAACCGACACGGGGCAGACAGTCCATGATCCGTTCCCCGTGCTCCGGGGAGGTGCCCACCGCGTCGTACCCCAGACCGGCGGACAACTCGGCGGGTATCACCAGTCGTGCCGGGGACTCGTGCGGCGGCGCGGTGGGGAGGTACATGCGCAGGCCAAGGACGGCGGGATAGGGGCGCGGTTCGACGACGGCGGTGTGATCGCGTCCTTCGGGGGCCTGGAGACGGTCTCGGCCGTCGAGGGCGGAAAGGTGGTCGCCCGGGTGTCCGGCGGGCTGGTGATCGCGCAGGTCAGGAATGTGCTGTCGTTCCATCAGATAAAGATCCTTCGGCCGAGTGGGGGATGGGCCGGGCCATGGTCACGGTCGCCGGCGAGCCGGTCGACACGGTGTCTCCTCCCTTCGACGGCAGTACGGCCCAGACGATGCGTCCGGAGCCGTCGGCGGTGTCTGTGACGCCCCAGTCGCTGCTCAGGGCGCCGACCAGCAGGAGTCCACGTCCACCCTGGTCGTCGGGCCCCGGCCGGCGCTGGGCCGGAAGGCTCCAGCCGCGGTGCTGGTCCTCGACCTCGATGTGGAGCCGCTCCTCGGCGATGTGGACTCTGCACACGATCCACTCGCTCGCCGTATGTGTCAGCGCGTTGGTGACGAGCTCGGAGGTCACCAGGATCGCGCTGTCGCGGGTCTCGGGGGCGATGCCCCACTCGGTGAGCCACTCACGGACGTCTCTTCGGGCGATACCCACCGAGGCGGGGGCCGCGGGCAGGGCGAACACACCTGCCCGACGGGGATGTTCGTCCCCTGGTGAGAGGCCCAAAGGCTGGGGGAGGGAGGGCGGGGTCATCGCCGTTCGCCTTTCGTCTGCCTTCGCACCACAAGCGGTGCCAATGCCGTCCCCCGTGACCTCGCACTGTCGCGAGATGCACACAACTCGCCACGCAAGACGTCACGTTGCAGCCCCGTCTCCCCCAACTGGGCCGCACAACCACTCCCTTCACCGGGCCAGGGACGATAGGACCACTGTGGCAGCTGTCAACAACACCTCGCAACCGACAAGTTGAAAATTGCAATGTGCCAGGTGCATGCTTCCCCCGATGACGGATGATCGTGACAGACTGCGACCTCGAAGCCCGCTGTGAGGGGGTAAGGCGTGTCCACGGAGACCGACTGGGGCGGCGCCCCCTCCGTCCTGCGCATGATTCTCGGCAAGCAGCTCGAGGAGCTGCGCACCCAGGCCGGGCTGACATTCGAGCAGGCGGGCGAGGCGATCGGCGTCAGCCACTCCACCATCCGTCGGATGGAGGCCGCCAAGGTGGCCCGGCTCCGGCTCACCGACGCCGAGAAGCTCCTCCAGACGTACGGCGTGACGGACCAGCAGGAGATCGACACCTTCCTGAAGTCGGTCCGCGAGGCCAACAAGCGCGGCTGGTGGCACACGTACCGCGATGTCCTGCCCGACTGGTTCGCGGCGTATCTGAGCCTGGAGCAGGCGGCCCTCCAGATCCGCGCGTACGAGGCGGAGTTCGTGCACGGGCTGCTGCAGACGGAGGCGTACGCCCGCGCCCTGCTCGGCGCGGGCAATCCGCACGCCTCGGCCGAGGCGACCGAGCGCCGGGTCGCGCTGCGCATGCGCCGTCAGGAACTGCTGTCCCGGCCCGCTCCGCCGCGCGTCTGGGTGGTGATGGACGAGACCGTGCTGAGGTGGCCGGTCGGCGGGCCCGAGGTGATGCGCGCGCAGATCGACCATCTCATCGCGGTCAACGCGCTCCCCCATGTGACCCTGCAGATCATGCCGTTCAGAAACGGCCCGCATCCGGCCATGCGGGCCGGCGCGTTCCATCTCTTCCGGTTCAGGGCACCGGAGTTGCCGGACATCGTCTATCTGAGCGGTCTGGTGGGCGCCGTCTACCTCGACAAGGACGACGACGTCGTGGTGTACCGCGAGGCCCTGGACCGGCTGGGCGCACAGTCGGCGCCCGCCAGGAAGACCGAGGAACTTCTCGGTGCGATTCGCAAGGAGCTATGAGTGCACCACCACATACGCAACGGTATGCCGTCCCGGGACCTGGGCACGCAGGGCTGGTCCAAGCCGTGGAGTGACGACGCGGGCGGCGCCTGCGTCGAGGCGAAGAAACTGGGCGACGGGCGGATCGCGCTGCGTCAGTCCACCGATCCCGAAGGGCCCGCTCTGGTTTTCACGCCCCGTGAAATGACGAGCTTTCTTGCGGGCGTCAAGGCGGGGGAGGCCGACTTCCTCCTCTGACAACCTTGTCTGATTCCTATGCCTTGTTCTTTCCCCCACGATGTTCTCGTTCGCCACGAAGTTCTTTTCCCCACGAACACCAGCTGAGTACCGACGACTTGATGGGAGGGGCGGCGTTGCCCGACAACGGATGGCCTGCCGACCGTATCGACACCGAGAGCGCACACTCCGCGCGCATCTACGACTACATCCTGGGCGGTAAGGACTACTACCCCGCCGACAAGGAGGCGGGCGACGCGATGGCGCGGGAGTGGCCCGCCCTGCCGATCCACATGAAGGCCAACCGCGACTGGATGAACCGTGCGGTGGCCTATCTGGCCAAGGAGGCGGGGATACGCCAGTTCCTCGACATCGGCACCGGCATCCCCACCTCCCCCAACCTCCATGAGATCGCCCAGGCGGTGGCCCCCGACTCCCGGGTCGTCTACGTGGACAACGACCCCATCGTCCTCACCCTGTCGCAGGGTTTACTGTCGAGCACTCCCGAGGGCAAGACCGCGTACGTCGAGGCGGACATGCTCGACCCGGCGACGATCCTGGGCGCGGCGGAACTGCGCGACACCCTCGACCTCACCCAGCCGGTCGCCCTCACGGTGATCGCGATCGTCCACTTCGTCCTGGACGAGGACGACGCGGTCGGCATCGTCCGGCGCCTCCTGGAGCCCCTTCCCTCGGGCAGCTACCTGGCGATGTCCATCGGCACCGCCGAGTTCGCTCCCGACGAGGTGGCCCGCGTCGCCCGTGAGTACGCGGCCCGCAACATGCCCATGCGGCTGCGCACCCACGCGGAGGCCGAGGAGTTCTTCGAGGGCCTCGAACTCGTCGAGCCCGGCGTCGTCCAGGTCCACAAGTGGCACCCGGACGGCACGGAGACGGGCATCCGCGACGAGGACATCGCGATGTACGGGGTGGTGGCCCGCAAGCCGTAGCCCGTCCGCTCCACACCACCCGTGCCGCCGGCCCCACGCGAAAGGGGCCCGGCGGCACGGCCGTTCTCGTCGGCCGAGCGCCAGGCCCTGTCCGGCGGATCACGCCGCAGACGCGGGCTTGGCACGGCCTCCTGTGCCGATGAGGCACCGTCGCTTCCCTCCGGCCTGATCCCACCGGACAGGACCTAGGCGTCCGCCGTGGAGTCCAGCAGGGCCGCGCACTCGGCCGCGAGGGCCGCCATGCCGTACGTCCGGGCCACGCGCAGCGCCTCCCGCAGCAGTCCGGAGGCGTGGGCGGCGGCGCCGGGGCGGTCGGACCTGCGCAGCGCGCGGGCTTGGGCCAGCCGGAGGCGGGCCAGCTGGGGCTGGGAGGAGCGGACCGGTTCGGTCGCGGTGCGGAAGTGGGCGAGGGCCGTGTCCGGCTCTCCGGCGGCCAGGGCCAGCAGTCCGCGGGCCCGGGCGGTCGGTCCGATCAGCACGGTGGGCCAGCCCGCGAGGGCGATCTGCTCGCCGTCGTGGGCGGCGAGCCGCTCCCGCAGTACCGGCAGGACCTGGCGCAGCTCGGTCTCGAATCCGCCCCGGGCGTCGAGCGCGGCGCTCACCTCGGCGAGCAGCACCAGCGTGGGCACCGCCCATCCGGAGGGCGGGAACCGGCTGAAGTCGGCGGTGTCGTGGGCGAATCCGACGAGTCGGTCCGCCCCTTCGGCGTACTGACCCGTCTCGCACAGCGCGAGCGCGAGCCCGGCCCGCCAGACGGGGAAGTAGCCGTGCCGTTCGACGGTGTCGGCCAGACCGGATGCGAACAGGTCCGCCATCCGGCCCTGTTCGCGCAGCAGCCAGTAGGCCTGGCCGAGGCGGGTCTGGTGCAGGTTGTCGGCGGGGACGGCCAGATCGGCGGGTAATCGCTCGACGAACGTCAGCGCGTCGCCGAATATCCAGCCCGCGGCCTTGTCGAACCGGCCGTGCCACAGGTCGAGCAGCGCGTCCAGGGTGTGCTGCTGCCAGGTGGTCAGCGCGCCGCGGGTGTCCGCGGCGTGCTTGCGGTACTGGTTCGCCGTGGCCAGCGCGCTGTACACCTTGCCGGCCCGCAGCTGGTCGAGGGCGACGGCCATGAGCGCCTCGCCGCGGAAGTAGGCCGAGCCGTGCCGGGCCGCGGCGTCCCGCAGGCGTTCGGAGAGCGTCAGGGACTCGGTGGTGGACATGAAGTCGTACAGTCCCCACCGGCATTCGGTGAGCACCTCGCAGGCCACCTCGTCGTCCTTGCCGTCCACGGACAGCCTGCGCAGCGTGCTGCGCGCCAGCCGTGCGCCCTGCTCCGGGCCCGCCTGGCCGGCGGCGGTGTCCTGGCTGACCGCCATGGACAGCTTCTTCGCCAGGTGCGCGTTGAGCCTGAGGCGCAGTCCGGCGGCCTCGACGCTCCCGTCGTCGCCCAGCGCGGCCAGGCTCTCCCTGATCAGCTGGAGCAGTTCGTGGTCGACCTGCCCGGGGTCCGACCAGCGGCGGGCCATCCTGATGACGGCCTCCGCCCGGGCCGTGGGATCCCCCTCTGCGCTCGCGTACGCCGCACGGTAGAGCCGGTCCGCCTCGCGCATGTCCCCGGCGGTGTGGCTGAGGTCGCCGCGCCGCAGCAGCCGGTCGAACTCGTCCCGTTGCCGGGCGGCGGCCGAACCTCCCGTGCCCGCGCCGGACTTGACCAGTTTGGCCGCCCGCTCCCCCGGGCCCGGGCCGATCGTCTTCGAGATCCGCTCCGTGGACGGATCGGGAACGAGGGCGAGCAGCGCGCCCTTCGCCTCCAGCCGCTCGTCGCACAGCTGTGCGAGCTCGTGCGTGACACGTCGCTGGCCCGTCTCGATCCTGCTCAGAAAGCTACGGCTGCAGTGCACCTCTTCGGCCAGCTCGCTCAGTGACTTGCCGGCCGCCGTCCGACGTCGGCGCAACTCTGCGCCGAACGCGTTCTCTTCGATCGCCATCCTCCCAACGGCCCGCTCCCGCCCTGTGTTGCCAGAAAGCGTTGGCAACAGCCGACCGCTCCACGTTGCCGCGGAAACCCACCACTCTGTCTGTGAGCGAGCTTACAGCGAGCAAGGGTGCGAGCACCGGCGGACAGGAGCACTGGTCATGGGATCGGACGAAGCCAAGGTGGTGGCGGCCGTCGACTTCGGCACGCACGGCACCGGCTTCGCCTGGACGGTGCGAACGCCGCTCAACGACGATCCGCTGACCAGGCGGGTCCAGTTCTTCACCCGGTTCCCCGGCCGGCAGCTGGACAGTCCGAAGAACCTGACCGCGATCCTGGTGACGGACGACGGGGACACGGTCGCCTGGGGCCACGAGGCGCGCGCTCGGTGGGTCGAGGCCCTGGCGAAGGGGGAGACCGAAGGGCTCGGCTACGCCTACGCCTTCAAGACGGCGCTGAAGAGCGGCGGTTCGATGGCGGACCTGCCGATCACGGGCGGCTTCGTCGACCGCTCCGACCGCGGTCTGATAAGGGAACTGGTCACCGCCTACCTCAAGGAGATCCGCGAACTGGCGACCGCGGAGATCAAGAGGATGACGTACACGGAACGAGAGGTCCGCTGGTGCATCACCGTCCCCGCGATCTGGGACGACGAGGACAAGGCGGTGCTGCGGCGGCTGGCCGTGGACGCGGGGTTCCCCGGTGATCCGGAGCGGCTGCTGCTGGCCATCGAGCCGGAGGCGGCGGCCCTGTACTGCCACCTGCGGATGCCCGACGCCGCCTCGGGTCCGCACCGGCGGGCCCCGCTGCCCCTGCACCTCGACGGCTTCCGGTCCGTGGTGGTCGACTGCGGCGGCGGCACGGTCGACATCACGGCGTACGAGTCGCACGGCGACGCCGGTCCGTCCATCGCGCTGCGCGAGATCGGCCTCGCCACCGGTGGGTGGCTGGGTTCGGAATACGTCAACCAGGCCTTCCTCGACAAGTCGCTCGGCGACCGCTTCGGTCCGGCGGTCTTGAAGCGGATCGAACGGGATCACCCCGGCGAGCTGCTCGAGCTGTCCGGGCAGTGGGAGCGGGCCAAGGCGACGGTGGAACTGGACCGGGAGGCGGATGCGGTCGCCCCTGTGCTGGACCCGGTGCGGATCGAGGTTCCGGTCACCGTCTGGGACCTCCTGGACGAGCAGGTGCGGGCGCGGCTGACACACGACGCCGCCGGCCTGCCACGGCAGATCGTCCTGTCTCCCGAGGAGGTGGAGGGGCTGCTCGACGAGAGGGTGGACGGCATCCTGGACAAGGTCGCGGAGCAGCTCGCGACCATCGGCCGGACCAGCGGCGCGAGCGCGGAGCCGGAGACCCTGGTCCTGGTCGGCGGATTCGCCCGCTCCCCGTGGCTGCGCGAGCGGATGCGGGCCCGCTTCGGCGAGCGGCACCGCATCCTCGTCCCACCGGACCCGGCCCTCGCGGTGCTGGAGGGCGCCGTCCACTTCGCCTACCGGCCGGACGTGTTCGTCTCCCGGCAGGCCAAGTACACCTACGGCTTCGAGACGGCCAAGCCTTTCGAGGAGGGGGTCGACTCCACGATGCGCATGTACCGCGACGACGAGGGCGACCTCCTGTGCGTCGGCCGCTTCGGTGTCGCGGTCCGGCGCATGGACAGCGTGCGGGTGAACGACGCCCACCCCTTCCGGATCGTGCCGGTCCGCGAGGACCAGGACGAGCTCGACGTACGCCTGTACCGCTCCGCGAAGGCCGATCCCCGGTACGTCGACGAGGACGGGTCCGAGGAGATCGGCCGACTGACCGTCGACCTGTCCGGCACCGTCGGCAGACCGCTGCGGGAGCGTCCGATCATGCTGCTGTTCTACTTCGGCGCCGCCGAGCTTCGGGTCGAGGTGTTCGACCCCGCCACCGGAGAGACCAGCCGGGTCTCCGTCGACTTCGACCGCGTATAGCCATGGCCTACCGCCCCGAAGGAGGAGACGTGTTGTTCAACCGCGACAAGGGCAAGCGGCCGCAGGAAGTGAGCATCAGGCTGGACGGCTTGGACACCCTGGAGTCGCGGATCCGGAAGCTGGAGGCCGCCGCGGACGACCAGCGGGCCGCGCTCGCCGCGCTCGACCCGCTGGGTGACCGGCTGATCGAGTTGAGGATGCGCCAAGAACGCGCGGAGGAACGGGCCCGGACGCTGGAGACGGCCGTCGCGGACACCCGCCGCGTGCTCGACGAGCAGAGCGAGGTACTGGACCTGGTGCGGGTCACCCAGGTGGCGGAACGGGACGATCTCACCCGTGAGGACTTTCTCGTCCACTACGAACTCGCCCAGCGATTGCGGGCGTTGTACACCCAGCGGATGCCCGACCTGATCCAGCCGCGGCTGACGGCGGAGCGGCCCCGTGATGTCGCACGGCGCCAGGCGCAGTTGATCAGCCGGCTGTGTGTGGTGCTGTTCGGCCCCGACGAGCACGGTGGGCTCGGCGAGCCCGACCTCGCCGAACTGGCCCGCATCGCCACCGACGCCGGGGTGGTGGGGCTCGACGCGCGCCACCAGCGGCTGTTGGAGCGGGTCGGCACGGAGGCCGCCCATCTGTTCCGGGCCATGACCGGCAGTGGTCATGCCAGCCACTTCGACTTCGCGGTGGAGCCCGGCGCCCCGGCGGATCCGGAGGAACACGTTCTCTGGCCCTCGTGCGAGGCCGGGCGCCCCGTCGCCTTCGTGGTGTGTCCGGGATACCGGGCGGCGGACCGCCGGCTGCTGGAGACCTTCGTCTACACCGAGGCCGAGGGCTGACGCCGAGGGTTTCGTTCGATGTGCTGTCCGGCCCTCGGGTCCGGGTCGGACAGGAGGATTTCGGGCCGGGGCGCGCGGGGGGCGCTCCGGCCCGGGAGGCCACAGGGCCCGCGGGGGGACCGGGTTGGGGGACCCGGGGGAAGGGGAGCGGAGTCGCCGCATCGGCTCCGCTCCCCTTCCGATGCGTGCGTCGTCCGATACCCGTGCCTTCCGATACGCGCGTCCCGGCCGCCGATAATCGCTGGCTGGGAGCGCGCCCGGTCGTTCACACTCGCGCGGTGACAAGAACTGTGAGTGCGTGGGTGACTTCGGGGGACGAGTTCCTCGGGAGCGCGGGGCCGTTCGCCGTGGACGTTCCCTGGTGGTCCGAAGTGGGGCCGGTCGTCGGGTGGTTGGAGGAACGGCTCGGGGTTCCCGTGCTGGTACTGCGTCTGCTGGACGTGGAGGGGGGTGCGCGCGGGCGGGACGGCCATGTGACGTACCACGTCGAGGCGTTGGAGCGCCCGGCGAGCGGCCTGCTGGATCAACGACCGGTCGAACCAGGGGTGTTGGACGGTTCCGAGGCGCTCAGGTCGCCGTGGGCCCGGGCGGAGGGGCTGCGCGAGCTGCTCGACTGGGCGGCCGGGGAGCTGGCTTCGGCGGGGCGGCCGGTGAGCGGTCCGGTCGTGCAGCGGCGTAGCTGGAATCTGGCCGGGCTCTTTCGTCTGCCCACCGCGCGCGGTCCGGTGTGGCTCAAGGCGACACCGCACTTCGCGGCGGACGAGGCCGCTGTCATCGCCGCGTTCGCGGGGGTCGACCCGGGGCTCGTTCCCCCGGTCCTCGGCGTGGGTGAGCGGCGCGTCCTGATGGAGCACATTCCCGGTGAGGACTGCTGGGGGGCCTCGCCGGAGACGGTCGGTGCGGCGGTGGAGCGGTTCGTCGGCGCGCAGGCCGCGGTCGCCTCCGGGGGTTCGGGTGGGTGCGGCGGCTTCGTGGCGGGGGTGCGGGACTGGCGTGCGCCGGTTCTCGAGGTGGCGGTGCGTGATCTGCTCGACGGGCCCCTCGCCGAGGAGTTGACCGAGCCGGAGGTGCAGGGAGCGCGGGAGTTGGCCGGGCGGTGGGAGCTTCTGTCGGAGTGCGGGCTGCCCGACACGCTGGTGCACGGCGACTTCCACCCCGGGAACTGGCGCAGCGACGGTGGGGCGCCTGTCGTGATGGACTTCGCCGATGCCCATTGGGGCAATCCCGTGCTCGACGGTCTGCGTGTCCAGGGCTTCCTTCCCGAGTCGGGTCGTGCGGCGGCCGCCCGGGACTGGGTGGCGGCCTGGAAATCGCGGGTGCCCGGCAGTGACCCGGCTCGGGCGCTCGACCTCGCCGAGCCGCTGGCCCATCTCACGTACGCCGTCCGGTATCAGGAGTTCCTGGACGGCATCGAGCCTTCGGAGCGGCCCTACCACCGGGGGGATCCGGTGGACGAGGTCCGGGCGGCGTTGCGTTGTGCGGGGCTGGGCTGATCCCTTCGCCGGTCGCGGGTGAGTGGGTCGGGGCCGTGGCGGTACGTCGAGCCCGTCGCCGCCGGATCAGGCGTTGCCCTGTAGGGAGCCGTTTCCAGATCCGAACGTAAGCGACGGGCTTGCGACGTACCGTCACGGCCCCTTCCGTGCGTGGGCGAGTGCGGGCAGTGGGCTGTTCAGGCTCCGGCGGGCTCCGGGTCCGGGGTCGAGGTGGGCAGGTACTCCTCCTTGATCTCCTTCGGGCCGAAGGGCCATACCTTTTCCAGGTTCGCCCAGACGACGAAGGCGACGCAGCCCAGGGCCACCCAGGCCAGGGACCATTCGATGGGGTGTCGGCCCGGGGAGTTCTTGTCGGCGTAGCCGTAGATCGTGAGCCAGCCGACGAGGGCGAGGAGGCTGGGGATCGGGTAGAGCCACATCTTGTAGGGGCGCTGGAGCGTGGGCTGGCGCTTGCGCAGGACCGAGAGGGCGACGATCTGGGCCAGGGCCTGGACGATCACCATGACGGTGGTGAGGAGTTGGATCAGGGTGGCCAGGTCGGTGTGGCGGCCGATGAGGAAGCCGATCGCCGTGATGACGCCCATGGTCGCCAGGCCCAGCATCGGGAAGCGGTGCTTGGGGTGCAGCTTGGCGTACGGGCGGAAGAAGACGCGGTCGCGGGCGGCGTCGTAGGGGACGCGCGAGCCGCCGAGGAGTCCGGTGAAGACCGAGGCGAACGCGGTGATGAGGATGAGGACCGTGACCGTGTCGGCGGCTCCCTTGCCCCAGGTCTCTTCGAGGACGGCCGAGGCGACGGAGGTGGAGGCGATGTCCGTCGGATCGGTCATGCGGTGCCAGTCGATGACACCGAGGGTGCCGATCTGAAGGAGGAGGTAGATCGCCATGATGCCGAGGATGGAGAAGACGATGGAGCGGGGCAGGATGCGGCCCGGGTCCTTGATCTCGGCGCCCATGTACGCGGTGGTGTTGTAGCCCAGGTAGTCGTAGATGCCGATGGTCAGTCCCGCGGCGAAGCCGATCCAGAAGTGACTGCTGGTCAGTTCGAAGGCGTGCGCCGGGTAGGTGAAGGCCAGATGGGCGCTGAAGTCGGTGGCCGCGGCGGTGATCACCAGGAGGACCGAGGTGATCATGACCGCCCACATGACCGCCGTGATGCGGGCGATGTGTTCGATTCCGCGCCACAGGAGCAGCACCACGAGGGCGACGACGGCCAGGCCGATGAGGTCGCCCGTCGTCTTGCCCATGTCGGGAGCCAGGTAGCCGAGGTACTGGACGAAGCCGACCACGCCGGTGGACATGATCAGGGGGATGAAGAGCATGGCCGTCCAGACGAACAGGAACGGCATGAGGCGTCCGGTGCGGTACTGGAAGGCCTGGCGAAGATACACGTAACTGCCGCCGGAGCCGGGCATGGACGCGCCCAGTTCGGCCCAGATCAGGCCGTCCGCGAGGGCCAGCAGCGCGCCCGCGACGAAGCCGATGATCGCCTGCGGGCCGCCGAACGCGGCAACCATCAGCGGGATCGTCACGAACGGGCCGATGCCGCACATCTGGCTCATGTTGATGGCGGTGGCCTGGAACAGGCCGACGCGGCGGACGAAACCGCCGGTGGGTGGCGGGCTACCGGACATAGGGGTCTCCTGATATCGGGACGCGGGGAGCGGGCTCCCTTTCGGCCGGCCCGGCGAGGCTGACTGGGCGATAAAGTTAAGGAGACTTACTAGATGCGTCAAGAGGGTGTCAGGCATGCGTGAGAATGGTGCGATGCCCGCCAGCGACGTCATAGCGCAGCCCGAACAGCCCTGGAACCGGCAGCGGCTGCGCAGTACCAACGAGCGGCTGCTGCTCGACCGGCTGCGTACGGGCGGCGCCGCCTCGCGGGCTCAGCTCGCACGGGAAACGGGGCTGTCCAAGCCGACGGTCTCCAGCGCGCTCGCGGCACTCGAGGAGGCGGGGCTGGTGCGTGAGGCGGGCACGCACGCACCCGAGCGCGGCCGGGTGGCGGTGCTCTACGCACCTGATCCCGCGGCCGGGTACGCGCTCGGCATAGACATCGGGCGCAGTTGGCTGCGGGTGGCGGTCGCCGATCTGGACGGCGGCGTGGTCGCGCGCGCCGATGTGCGCAATCGGGCGCGCAGTTCGGGTGCCATGGCCGACCTCGTCGTCTCCACCGCCCGTCAGGTCGTCGCCAACTCCGGCGCGGGAGCACACGAGGTGGCGCACGCGGTGGTGGGCACGCCGGGCGTGTACGACGAGGAACGGCGCCGGGTGCGGTACGCGATGCATCTGCCCGGGTGGGGCCGCGCGGGCCTGTTCGACCGGATGCGCGAGGAGCTGGGCATCCCGCTGGAGGTGCACAACGACGCGAACCTCGCGGCGCTCGGCGAGTACACGTACGGCGTCGGCGCGGGCAGCCGGCTGTTCACGTACATCCTGATCGGCACCGGTCTCGGCATGGGCGTGGTGAGCGAGGGGCGGCTGTTCACGGGGGCGCGCGGTGGGGCCGGGGAGATCGGGTTCCTGCCGTGGCCGGGGCTGCAGAAGCCGGAGAGGCTGGAGGACGCGGTGTCGGGGGAGGCCGTCGTCGAGGCCGCGCGGCAGTTCGGCATGACCGGCCAGCTCACGGCCAAGGCCGTGTTCGACGCGGCGCGCGAAGGAGACCCCGCCGCGGTGCGGGCGGTACGGCTGGAGGGTGAGCGGATCGCCTATACGGTGGCCGCGGCCGCCGCGGTGCTCGATCCCGATCTGGTGGTGCTCGGCGGCGGCGTGGGCCACAGCATCGACCTGCTGCTGCGGCCCGTGCGCGAGACCCTGCGTACGCTCACGCCCCTGCGTCCGAAGATCGTGCCGAGTCGGCTGGGCGAGGACGCGGTTCTGCTGGGCGCGGTGGCGACGGCTCTCGGGACCGCGCGGGACGTGGTGTTCGAGCGACGCTCGGCGTCCTGAGCGGGGCACTCGGCTTCGGTGATTGACACGGATTGCTCGGCCGCCTAGCTTGTGGGCCAGTTAGTAAAGTTTCCTAACTTGCAGGCCCGGCTCGCGCCTCCTCACTCCTTCCTTGCTCCTGCCTCGCAGTGCCGACATGCAGTCTCGTAGCGCGGATGCTCCCCACCCCCAAGGAGACCACCGTGTTCCATCACCCTGCCCCAAGACGGCGTTCCGCCACGGCCGCCGTCGCCCTGGGCCTCCTGTGCACCCTCCCGACCAGCGCGTGGGCCGGGTCCCGGAGCGCCGGACCCGACGCGGCCGCACGCGTGCCGGTCACCCCGGTGCCCGCCACCACGGGAAGCACCACCGCGCTGTCCGGGTACGCGATCCAGTCGACGGCCAAGGTCACGGACGCGGCGGCCGACGTCTCGAGCCCGGGCTATCCGGCGAGCGGCTGGTACTCGGCGGGCTCCCGCTCCACCGTCCTCGCGGCGCTGCTCGCGGACGGCAAGTACGCCGACCCGTTCTACTCGACCAACCAGCAGAAGATCCCGAAGGCCGACTTCCAGGTCCCCTGGTGGTACCGCTCGGACTTCACGGCCACCGACACCACCGCGCGCAGCTACCTGGACTTCAGCGGGGTGATCTCGGCCGCCGACGTCTACGTCAACGGCAAGCGGGTCGCCACCGCCGCCGAAGTTGCGGGCGCCTACACACGGCACGAACTCGACATCACCTCGCTGGTGCGGTCGGGCACCAACACGGTGGCCTTCCGCATCCGGCCCAACGTGCCCACCAAGAACCTGACCATGGGTTGGTTGGACTGGCTCCAGCCTCCGCCCGACCAGAACATGGGCATCGTGCGTGACGTTCTCGTCCGCCGGGGCGGTCCGGTCGCGCTGCGCGACGCGCATGTCGTGACCGAGCTCGCCGTTCCCTCGCTCGCCTCCGCGGACCTGACGGTCAAGGCAGAGGCCCGCAACGAGACGAGCGCTCCCGTCACGGCGACGGTGTCGGGCAGCATCGGCCCGGTCGGCTCCTTCAGCAAGACCGTTTCCCTCGCCGCGCACGAGACGAAGACCGTCACCTTCTCCCCCGCCGACACCCCCGGCCTGCATCTGAGCGCGCCGAAGGTGTGGTGGCCCGCGGGCATGGGCGGACAGCCGCTGTACGGCCTCGACCTGACGGCCTCCGTCGGCGGCACCGCCTCGGACACCGCGCACGAGAACTTCGGCATCCGCGAGGTGAAGGCGCCCCTCAACTCCGACGGCGCCCGGCAGTACAGCGTCAACGGTCGCAAGCTGCTCATCAAGGGCGGAGGCTGGTCCCCCGACGAGTTCCTGCGCTGGGACCGGACGTATGTCGAGGACCGGCTGAAGTACGCGCTCGACCTCGGCCTCAACACCATCCGCCTCGAAGGCCACATCGAGCCGGACGAGTTCTTCGACCTCGCCGACCGGTACGGCATCCTCACGCTGCCCGGCTGGGAATGCTGCGACAAGTGGGAAGGGAACGTCAACGGCAGCGAGGCCGGGGAGAAGTGGACCGCGGCCGACTACCCCGTCGCCAAGGCGTCGATGGCCGCCGAGGCCGCCCGGCTGCGCGACCACCCGAGCGTCATCTCCTTCCTCATCGGCAGCGACTTCGCGCCGGACGCGACGATCGAGAAGAACTACCTCGACGCGTTGGCCGACGCCGACTGGCCGAACCCCGTGGTCGCCGCCGCTTCCGACAAGTCCTCCCCGATCAGCGGCAGTTCGGGCATGAAGATGACCGGGCCCTACGACTGGATCCCGCCGAACTACTGGTACGCCAAGCGCGAGGGCGGCGCCACCGGCTTCAACTCCGAGACCAGCGCGGGCCCCGACATCCCCACCCTCGACACCCTGCGCCGCATGATGTCCCCCGCCGAGCTGGACACCCTGTGGAAGAACCCGACCGCCAAGCAGTACCACCGCTCACCGTCGTCGACCTTCGGCACGCTCAAGCTGTACGACGCCGCGCTCGCGGGACGGTACGGAGCGCCGAGCGGCCTGACCGACTACGTACGCAAGGCACAGCTCGCCCAGTACGAGAACGTACGCGCGCAGTACGAGGCGTACGGGCGCAACTCCACCGACTCCGCCAAGCCCGCGACCGGGGTCGTCTACTGGATGTTCAACAGCGGATGGACGTCACTGCACTGGCAGTTGATGGACCGATACCTCGACCAGGGCGGCGCCTACTTCGGGGCCAAGAAGGGGAACGAGCCGCTGCACATCCAGTACTCCTACGACACCCGCTCGGTCGTCGTCGTGAACAACCGGCACGCCTCCGTGTCCGGACTCACGGCCCGGGTCACGCTCTTCAACACCGACGGTAGCCAGAAGTACGACAGGACGGCGACCGGGGTGGGCGTGGACGGGGACGGCGCCCACAGCACCCCCCTCACCGTGCCGTCCTCCGTGACCGGCCTGTCGACGACCTACCTGGCGCGCCTCGTCCTCACCGACGCCGAGGGCAAGGAGGTCAGCCGCAACGTCTACTGGCTGTCCACCAAGTCCGACACCCTCGACTGGGCCAAGACCGACTGGTACTACACGCCGACGACGAGCTACGCGGACCTCAAGGGGCTCAACTCCATGGCACGGGTGCCGGTTTCGGCGACGGCCTCGACCTCGGTCGGCGTGGACGGCGCGTCCAGGACGACCGTCACGGTACGGAACACCGGGACCGGGAAGACTCCTTCTCTGCTGACCGACGTGCACCTCGTGGACGCCGCCGGCAAGCCCGTCCTGCCCGTTCGGTGGTCCGACAACCAGGTCAGCCTGTGGCCCGGCGAGTCCACGACGCTCACCGCCACCTACCGGACGGCCGACCTGCACGGTTCGGCCCCCCGGGTTCGGGTCTCGGGATGGAACACGCCGGAGACGACCGTCCCGGCGGCCGGCACCCGATCCACCCGACACGGAGGGTGACAGCGACTCGCGCGTTTCATGCCTTATGACCTGAATAGTCATATGTCTAGGGTATGTCGCTGCCGATTCCGTCACAGAGAGTCGAATAGCGTGACGGGCGTCGCGCCGGCCGAACACCGGCGCACCTCGACTCTCCGACTACCTGCAAGGAGTGAGCGTGAAAGCTCGTTTTGGCGTGAGCCGGGGAAAGGCGCTTGCGGCCACCGCACTGGCCGCGATCCTCGCCTCGACCGTCCCGGGATCGGTGCCCGCTCTCGCTGATGGAAACCGAGTGCACTCGGAGCACTGGGGTGTGATCACCCGCACCACGATCGGCTCCCCCGTCGCCGCTCTCAGGAACGGCCCGTACGGCTCCGCCGGCGTGCTGGACTCCTCCGGCAGGCCGCCCTACGGAAAGGGCAGCCTCGGAATCGAGGTCGCGGACAGGTCCACCTCACTGACCAGTCCCAGCGAGAGGGTGGACTTCGGCAACGAGGTCGACTTCCTCGGCGATCCGGTGCTGAGCCTGAACAAGGTCGGGTTCCACGTCTTCCAGACCGGCGCGAACATCAACTACGGCGGCACGAAGAACATGCCGAACATCAGGTTCGAGATCAATCCGAACGTGAGCGCGCACCCCGGCGACAACTACTCCGCGCTGGTGTGGGTACCGGACGCGGCACCGGTGACGAACCGCTGGAGCGGCTACATCGATGCCACCACGACCGGCTACTGGTACCTCACGGGCGGCGAGACCGCCTGCAACGGCCCTGTCGCGCACTGCTCCCTCGCGCAGCTGAGGACCTCGCTCAACGACGGCGGCCCGGTGCCGACCATCTACTCCGCCGCCGTGGGCAAAGGCCGCGACCACATGTGGGTCGGCGCCGTGGACGGTCTGCGGATCAATCAGTACGTCTACGACTTCGAGGCCGGCGGCGTCAAGACGCATCACGTCGCCTGACGCGGCGGGCGCCCCGAACTCCGGTGCGCGAGAGGGCGGGCCCGCTCCTGGGCCCGCCCTCTCACTTGTTCGCGCTCAGCTCACGTTGAGCGCCGTGTCGTCGAGGACGAACGACGTCTGCAGGGTGGAGCCCTCGGTACCGGTGAACTTGACGGTGACCGTCTGCCCGGCGTAGCTGGACAGGTCGAAACTGCGCAGCGTGTAGCCCGACGCGGCGTTCAGGTTCGAGTACGTGGCGAGCGTCGACAGGACCGTGCCGCTGCTGTTGAGCACCTGGGCCTTGAGGGTGTCGTAGGCCGTGCTGGTGGTCGTCTCGGCCGTGTCCACGTGGAGATAGAAGTTCAGGGTGGCCGCGCAGCCGGACGGGATGGTGACCGACTGGGAGAGCGTGTCCGTGTTGGCCGAGCCGTAGCCGTTCAGCCAAGCCTTGTAGGAGCCCGTACGGGCGGCCTCGCTGGAGCTGTTGGTGATGACACCGCTGGTCGCGGTCCAGGACGTGTTGCCCGACTCGAAGCCGGGGTTGGCGAGCAGTTGGGCGGCCGTGCAGGTACCGCCGCCCCCTCCACCGCCGCTGCTGCCGCCGCCCGCGAGCCACTCGGTGGCGTTCAGGGCGAGGGCGGCGTCGGTGGCGCCGGTGTCGTTCCAGCCGTCGTACAGGGTGTTGCCGGACTGACCGGTGCCGTCGTCGATCGGCGAACTGTCGCCCCAGAACGCCACTCGGCCGCTGCCGAAGGTGCTGGTGGCGAAGAACGCTCCCGTGTTGCCGGAGTATCCGGTGCGGTAGAGCAGGCCCTTGACGGCCGAGTTGTCGGCCGGCTTGAGCGTGGCCGTCGTACCACTGGCGATCAGGCTCTTGGTGACCGTACCGAACGAGCCGTGCAGGACCGCGTTGCTGCTGTCGCTGATGGCGCTCGGGTAGTCGGAGCTGATGCTCAGCGTGTCGATGGAGAACCCGAACGGGTCGGTGGAGTCGACGCTGTTGTTGGTCATCAGGTCGTTGAGGATCTCGACCGCGTCCTCACCGTCGCTGTTGCGGTCGGCACCGGTGTGGTCGGAGACCATGAACAGACCGCCGCCGTTCTTCACGAACGTCATGATCGCGGTCTTCTCCGCGGTCGTGAAGAGCGTGTTGGGCTCGGGCAGCACCAGCGTGTCGAAGTTCGACAGATCGGTGGCCGTCGAGCCGCCGTAGGCCAGGCTGGAGCCCGAAGGCAGCGTCTTCAGGCTGTAGTCGCCGGTCTTCTGCAGGGCCACACCCCAGGAGGAGAGGGCGCCGGTCCAATCGGTCTCCGCCGACGGCGAGGAGTCCTGGCCCAGCGGGTCGGGCTGGCTGGTGGAGATGATCCAGTCGGCGTTGCCGGCCGTCTCCGCGTGGGCGTTGTCGAGCAGGATGCGGTGCGGGGTCGCGGCGGCGGCCGGAGCGGCCGCGGACGCCTGGACGGCCGCACCCGCGACGAGCAGTCCGAACACGGCCGCAGCCGTGGTGAGTCTGTGGCGGGATCTTCTGAATCCGAGCATCCTGCAAACCTCCATGAGGGGTGGGGAGAGGCGGTGCGGGCGCCAAGTCTGCGCGCGTAGAACGGTGGTTGGCCGTCTGCCGCGCGACAGATTCTTGAACGGTACATGACAGGAACGCGAGTGAACAGGAGCCCGTCGGAGCGGACGCGGGACGGCCGGAAAGCGGAACGGACTGTCTTCGCCCGCAGGGGGAACACACCTAACTGCGGGGGTCCTGGCAAAAAGGGGCGGACATGGAGATCTCAGGCATCATCAGTGCCATTCTCATCGGCATCATCATCGGCATACTGGGCCGGCTCGTGGTCCCGGGACGCCAGCGCATCGGCATCCTGTGGACGATCCTCGTCGGCATCGTGGCCGCGTTCATCGGCTCGGGGATCGCCGCCGCGTTCGGCGTGGCGAACACGAAGGGCGTCGACTGGATCGAGTGGCTCATTCAGATCGGACTCGCGGCGGTGGGCGTCGCGGCGCTCGACCGGGTGAAGGTGCGCCGCTGACGGGGCCGACCGGCGGTCGGTGACGCCGTCCCCGCCCGGACGACGTCCGGTGTCACCCGTACACGTACGGCGTTGTCGTGGTCAGGGGCTCGAAGCCCAGACGGGCGAGGACCGGGCGGCTCTGGCTGGTGGCGTCCACCTGGACATAGCGGTAGCCGCGCTCGGCGGCGACGCGGGCGCGGTGGGCGACCAGCGCGCGGTAGATGCCGCGGCGACGCCAGGAGTCGATGGTGCCGCCGCCCCAGAGGCCGGCGAAGCGGGTGCCGGGGACCAGCTCCATGCGGGCGGCGCTGACCGGGACGTCACCGGCGAGGGCCACCACCGCGACGACGTTGTCCTCGTCGCCGGTGAGCTGGGCGAGGAGTTGGTGGCGCATCCGGGTGCTGTCCGTACCGAAGGCCTGTTCGTGGACGTCCGCGACGAGGTCGACGCCCGCGCGGTCGGTGACGGGCAGCAGCCGTACGCCCTCGGGCGGCTGGGCGTCGAGCGCGAGGTCGCCCAACTCGGCGATCATCAGGGTCTCCTCGGGCTGGGCGACGAACCCGGCGGCGCGCAGCCGCTTTCCCAGGCCCTCGGGCTTGTCGTGCCCGTACAGCTTCCACTCGAACTCGCGGCCGAGTTCGCCGAAGTAGCGCATCTGCTCGGCGATCGCGGCATCGGCGATCGATTCGTCCAGGTCCGACCAGATCACTCCGTTCCAGCCGTGCTCGGTGCCGACCTGGCGCACCACCTTGTCGACGCGCTCGACCCGGGCTCCCGGGCTGTCGGGCCGCGCGCCCTCCCGCATGTCCCGGTCGAACAGGGCCAGTACCGCAACGTGATCCATGGGGTCACTCCAGCACCCCGGAGCGCATAGGGCAACGGCTCTGCACCGGGGCGGAGTCGATCGGCCCACTCCACCCCGGTGTTTCGTCCCTGGTCAGGCACGGTTCAGTTGCGGGTCCACTGCTGGTTGGATCCGCCGTTGCACGACCAGAGGTCGATCAGGGTTCCGTTCGCCGTCGCGGCGCCCAGCGCGTCCAGGCACAGGCCCGAGACATTGTTGGTGACGGTTCCGTTGGAGTTGAAGGTCCACTTCTGGTTGGTGCCGCCGTTGCAGTCCCACAGGACGACCTTGGTGCCATTGGCGGTACCGCTGTTGTAGGCGTCGAGGCACTTGTTGCCGTAGACCACCAGTTCACCGCGCGAGGTGTAGGTGAACGTCTGGTTCTGGCCACCGCCGCAGTCCCACAGTTCGGCCTGGCTGTTGTTGGTGATCGTGCTCTTGAAGAAGTCCAGGCACCGTCCGGATCCGGTGCCGACGACCGCCGTCCCGTTGGTGCCCGGGACGGCGCGCACGGCCACGGCGTCGATGTCGGGCGCGGTGCCCAAGGCCCCGAAGGTCAGCGTGTTGGAGCCCTTCGCCAGGGACGCGAGGACGGAGACGGTCCGGTAGGTGGTCGCCGAGCCGGTGGGCGGGAAGGCCAGCGTCTGCGCGTACTGGCCACCCACCTGAAGCGTCGCCTTGCGGTCCGCGGTACCCCCGTTGGCGTAGGTGATGTCGATCAACTCGGTGCCCGCGGCGGACGCCGTGACTCCGGTGAAGGCCGGGGTCGTCGCGGACGTGGTGTCCTCGTACGTCGTCCCGGACGCCTCGGTGCCGGAGACGGTGAGCAGCACACCCTCGCCCGCGGGGACGCTGGTGGTGTAACTCGTCGCGAACGAACCGGCGTTGGACGCCGACCAGACGTTGCGTACGGCGGCGGAGGCGGTGGTCAGACCCATGTCCTGCCAGCGGGCGGTGATGTTCGCCGCGGCGGACGTACGATTCAGCAGCAGGACCGCGCGCTTGCCGGTACCGGAGAGGATCTTGCTGTAAACCTGCAGGCCGGTGCTGTCCTCGGCGACCTTGACGCCCTGGAGGCCGCGCGGGTCCTGGTCGATCGCGACGACCTCGGAGTTGGTGAGGATCGAGGCGGTCGTCGCACTCATGGTGGCCAGGTTGTTGCCCGCGAGCAGGGGGGCGCCGGAGATCGCCCACAGGCCCATGTGGGTGCGGTTCTGGGCGGCGCTCAGGCCGTTCATGCCGACCGTCATCATGTCCGGGTCGTTGTAGTAACCGGTGTGCTGGGCGGCGGGGTGCAGCGACTTGTCGAAGTTGGCCAGGATGCTGGTCATCGTCGGGTTGTCGGGGTAGTAGACGATGTCGGTGCTGGTGCGCCACATCGCGCCCGTGCCGGCAGCCCAGTTCCAGGGGTTGCCCGTGCCCCACTCGCACAGTGACAGCACCAGTGAGCGGCCCGTGACCGCGGTCGCGGCGGTGTTGGCGTCGCGGATCGCCTTGTACGTCGTCTCCTGGTCGAGGCCCTCGGCGTCACCGCCGCACCAGTCGACCTTCAGGAAGTCGAAGCCCCAGTTCTGGAAGGTCTCCAGGTCCTGCTGGTTGTGGCCCTCCATACCGGTGTTGGGTGCGGCGGGCGTCCCCGAGGGGGTCGGGTAGTAGTAGCCGCAGCCGTTCTTGCCCGCGTCGGTGTAGATCCCGGCCTTGAGGCCCTTGCTGTGGATGTAGTCGACGATGGCTTTCATCCCGCCCGGCCACTTGGCGGTGTCGACGGTGATGTTGCCGCTGCTGTCGCGGGTGCCCAGCCACCAGCCCTCGTCGATGTTGACGTACTTGTAGCCCGCGGCGGCCATGCCCGACGACACGAGGGCGTCGGCCTGGGCCTTGATGGTGTCGTAGTCGATGACGCTGGCGAAGGTGTTCCAGGACGCCCAGCCCATCGGGGCCGGTGCGACCCCGATCTGGTTGGTGCTGACGGCGGTCGGCTCGGCGGTGAGCGAAGTGGCGGAGCGTCCGACTCCGGCCAATCCGGCGATGGCCAGGCCCAGGACGACGCCATGAACGGCTGCGCGCTTCAGGAGGCCCCTGAGGCGCGCGGTGTGCGAATGGGGGGACATGCGGCTCTCCCTTGGGCGGTTTGTTCGCAGACTCGAACAAAAGTCAACGAGACTCGCCATATGGGAGCCGCCATTCCGCAGGCGCGTCAAGTCCCTTGCCGGCAGAGCCCGTTCACGTTCGGCCACACCGTCGGTGAACGTCTCCGCGCCCCGGAGGCCGCCCGTCGCGTCGCCACCCGCACGCGGTACCTTCGGTTCGATCCGGCCCGACCCGGCCGGCAAAGATCTCAAGCATCGGGATGGTCATGCGCGAGGACGCGATCGTCGAGGTGGCGGCCGGAATCCATCTGGTTCACGGCAGCAACACCAACTGGGTGATCCTGACCGAGGGGGACGCCGTCACCCTGATCGACACCGGATATCCGGGTGACCGCCCGGACGTCCTCGCCTCCCTCGACGCGCTCGGCCACTCCCCCGAGGCCATCAGCGCCGTACTCATCACCCACGCGCACAACGACCATCTCGGGTCGGCCGAGTACCTGAGCAGCACATACGGCGTCCCGGTCCATCTGCACGAGGAGGAGGTGCCGCACGCGCGCCGCGAGTTCCTCCAGCAGGTGAGCGTGGGCGAGGTGATGCGCCAGGCCTGGCGTCCCGGCGTGCTGCCCTGGGCGGTGCACGCGATCCGGTCCGGCGGCAAGGCGGATGTCCGGATGACCCGGCCCGAGCCGTTCCCCGGCCAGGGGGCGCTCGATCTTCCCGGCGGTCCGGTGCCGGTGCACACACCCGGGCACACCGCCGGACACTGTGTCTACCACCTGCCGGACGCCGGCATCGTGATCTCCGGCGACGCCCTGGTCAGCGGCCACCCCACCTCGCGGATACAGGGACCGCAGCTGCTGCCCGCCATGTTCCACGCCGAGCGCGCGAACGCCCTCGCGTCGCTGAAGCTCATCGAGGCACTCTCGGCGGACGTCCTGCTGCCCGGTCACGGCCCCGTGCACCGCGGATCCGTGAGCGAGGCGGCCCAGCGCGCCCGGGCACTCGCCAACTGACGGCCGCCGTGAGCCCGCCGACTCAGGGCCGCGGGGTTCCCGGCTGGACGGTGTCGAGGTAGGCCCGCAGCGCGTCCCGGTTGCGGGCCAGGCAGTCGATGCGGCTCTGGATGCGGTCGATCTCGCTCCGCAGGAGTGCGGCGGTCTCCTGGGTCAGGCACTCGGGGTGGAGAGGGATCTCGCCGGGGTCGGACAGGAACGGCAGGATGACACGGATGATCTCGGTGGTGAGCCCGGAGTCGAGCCGTCCGCGGATCTGCCGTACGCACGGGACGGCCGCGTCGCCGTACGAGCGATAGCCGTTGGCGACCCGCGCGGGGCGCAGCAGGCCCTGCTCCTCGTAGTAGCGCAGCATCCGGGTGTGGACGCCGGTGCGGCGCGACAGCTCACCGATCCTCATGACCTTCGGCGTGCCGTCCCTACTCTCCGCGCTGCTCGCGCCCTGGGTGCGGTGGCGGGTTCCGGGCCTGCCCGGCGAACCGGCGGGCGGGCGGGTACCCCTGCGCCGGGGGCGGTAGAGGGTGCCGGCCCCCGCGACCGCCTTGGCGGTGGTCGGCGGAAGGGCAGCCCCGTAAGCGGCTGCGCGCCGACGCGCAACGCAGCACCGACGCCCTGATCACTGCGGCCGCGGAAAGTCTTCGCCACTTCGGGAGTGGACGCACCGGTGCGGGACCACGGCGGCATCGGCTTCCCGAGTCGCTTCCTCGTTCACGATGCTCCCCCTTGCTAACCGGAACGCCGTTCCGTATTGTCCATGCTGAACGCTGTTCCGTTTCTGCCGGCCTGACGCGCCACGGCGGGCAATGGCCGACGCGCAAGGAGACTCATGAAGTACCGCACACTGGGCCGAACCGGCATCAAGGTCAGCCCTTACTGTCTGGGCGCGATGATGTTCGGCGCCATCGGCAACCCCGACCACGACGACTCCGTCCGGATCATCCACAAGGCGCTGGACGCGGGCATCAACTTCGTCGACACCGCGGACGCCTACTCACGCGGCGAGTCCGAGGAAATCGTCGGCAAGGCCCTCAAGGGCCGCCGGGACGACGTCGTGCTCGCCACCAAGGCCCACCTCCCCATGGGGGACGACCCCAACCAGCGGGGCAACTCGCGGCGCTGGCTGGTCCGCGCGCTGGAGGACTCGCTGCGCCGGCTCGGAACCGACCACGTCGACCTGTTCCAGATCCACCGGCCCGCCCCGGACACCGACGTGGAGGAGACCCTCTCGGCCCTCACCGACCTGGTGCGCGCGGGCAAGGTCCGGGCCATCGGCACCTCCTCCTTCCCCGCCTCGGACCTCGTCGAGGCGCAGTGGGTCGCCGAGCGACGGGGCCTGACGCGGTTCCGCAGCGAGCAGCCGACGTACTCGATCCTCAACCGCGGCATCGAGCGCGAGGTGCTGCCCGTCTGCGAGCGCTACGGCATGGGCGCCCTGGTCTACAGCCCGCTCGCGGGCGGCCTGCTGACCGGCCGCTACCGCAAGGACCGCCAGGCCGACAGCCACCGTGCCGCCTTCGGCTTCAAGCACCTCAGCGACGAACGCCGGCTCGACATCGTCGAACAGCTCATCCCCCTGGCCGAGAAGGCGGGGATGCCGCTGACGCACCTGGCCATGGCGTTCGCGATCGCCCACCCCGGCGTCACCTCCGCGATCATCGGACCACGCACGATGGCCCACTTGGACGACCTCCTCGCGGGCGCGGAGACCACTCTGACCGACGAGCTCCTCGACCAGATCGACGCGATCGTGCCGCCCGGCACCGACATCGGGACGCTCGACATGGCCTACAACCCGCCCGCCATCCAGCAGACCGCCCTGCGCCGCCGCCTGCCCGACGAACGCTCCGCCGCCTGAACCGGGGCCCGGCCTGATCCACCGGACAGGCCGCCCTAGCCGAGTTCGAGCGTGGTAACCCCGTAGACCCGCTCGCCGCTGAACGGCCTGACCGGGCCGGTGTACATCCGGGCGGTCTCGAAGGAGGGGGTGAGGCCGAACTCCTCGGCGAGGGCGACGCCCGGCACGTTCGACTCGGGGATGTCGATGGCGACCTCGCCCCCGGGAGCGTCGGCGGCCAGCGCCAGCAGGAGGGCGCGGGCATCCTCGGCGGTGTCGGCGAACAGCGGGCCCACGCGCGGGCGGTCGAGGGCGGGCCGGATCACCGCGTAGCCGGTGAGGTGGCCGTCGGCGACGCGGACGAAGGTGCGGTGGCCGGGACCGGTGAGCCACCGTTCCAGGAAGCGGGGGCGGTCGGCCGGGCAGCAGACACTGTCGTACGCCGCGATCGACGCGAAGTCGGCCGCTGCGGCGGGCCGCACCCCCGGTGGCGTCTGTTCCGCCGGCACGGTTCCGATGAACCGGACGGTGCGGTGGGCGAGTTCGAAGCCGGACTTGCGGTAGTTGTCCTGCTGCGCCACCACACCGTCCAGACCGACGGTCCGGCCGCCGGCGTGGGCGAGGGCCGTCTTCCAGGTGGCGAGGCCGTGGCCGCGGCCGCGCAGATCGGGTCGTACGAGATAGAAGCCCAGGAAGGCGTAGTCGGCGTCGTACGTCACGACCGAGACCGCCGAGACCGGCTGCCCGTCGATCCTGCCGATGAAGAAACCCTCGGGATCCTGGGCGAAGAAGCTCGGTGCGTCGGACAGCCCCGGATTCCATCCCTCGTCCCCCGCCCACCCGCTGATCACCGACCAGTCGTCGAGCGAGGCCCGGGCGACGACGAGATCCGCGAAACCCGGAGAAGTCATGTGTGCGCTCCATTCGCTTGCGGCGGGGGTGCGCGGCGGTCGCCCGCGCCCGCAGCATCCTTCCCGATCTCCACGGGGATTTCAGCTTGATTCTTGCGAGGAATCCCGGGCGTTTGCGCCCAGGAGGAATCGCATCCTTGGTGGGGTGGCGCGGAGCGCCGCCGTGTCGTGGCGGCGGAGCCGCTGATGGCTCACCCAGGACGTTCCTGGTTCTCGATGTACTCCTTGATGACCGTAAGGGGTGCGCCGTCTGCGGATCCGCGAAGTAGGACGGGGACCAGAAATGGTCGCCCCACAGGTAGCGGCGGATATGGTCGGGGAATGCCTGGCGCAGGCGGCGCGCGAAGACGCCCTTGAATGAGCCCACCAGCCGGGACAGAGCGATCTTGGGCGGATGGTGGACCAGCAGGTGCACATGGTCCTTCTCGCCGTTGAACTCGTGCAGCTGAGCGCCGAAATCCGCGCACACGTCCCGCATGATCTCCTCGCAGCGCGTGAGGAGCTCGTCGGTCTCGGTGACACAGATCAATTCTCGTCGCTAGCCTGGGGAGGTGAAGCTGGTGGTGCAGGTGAAGCTGCTGCCGACGCCGGTGCAGGCGGCGGCGCTCGAGGCGACCCTGCGTGCGTGCAACGAGGCCGCGACCTGGGTGAGCGAGACCGCCTTCAAGCGCGGGGAGTTCAAGAACTTCGCCCTGCGCAAGCAGGTCTACGGCGAGGTCAAGTCCCGCTGGGACCTGGGCGCGCAGGCCGCCCAGCACGTCATCAAGAAGTCGTGTGACGCGTACGCCACGCTGAAGGCGAACCTGAGGGCCGGAAATCTGGGTCGCTCTGGCTCGCGCCGATACCGTCGGGCCACCGAGAAGCCGATCGCCTTCCGTCTCCAGGGCGCGCAGCCCTACGACGACCGCATGCTGTCCTGGCAGATCCCGGACCGGACGGTGTCGGTCTGGACCGTGGCGGGTCGGGTCAAGAACGTGGCGTTCACCGCCTCACCGAAGCAGCTGGCCATGCTGGCCCTGTACCGCAAGGGCGAGTCGGACCTGCTGCAGCGGGACGGCATGTGGTTTCTGAACGCCACCTGCGAGGTGCCCGAAACGCCCTTGAACCCCAACCCGGTGGACTTCCTCGGGATCGACCTGGGGATCGTGAACATCGCCACCACCTCGGACGGCGAGATCATGGCCGGACGCGAGCTGAACCGCGTCCGGGTCCGGGAGCGCGGACTGCGGGCCAAGCTGCAGAAGAAGAACACCCCGTCCGCCAAACGCCGCGCCAGGAAGCGGCGGTGCAAGGAGGCGCGGCGGGCGAGGGACATCAACCACAAGATCGCAAAGCATGTGGTGGCCGAGGCAGCACGCACCGGTCGCGGGATCGCCCTGGAAGACCTGACAGGGATCCGCGAACGGGTACGGCTTCGCAAGCCCCAACGGGCCACCCACTCCAGCTGGGCCTTCTCCCAGCTGGGGGCTTTCATCGGATACAAGGCCCGCCGGGCAGGAGTGCCGGTGGTGCACGTCGATCCGGCGTACACCTCCCGCACCTGCGCCGAGTGCGGCCACATCGACAGGGCGAACCGGGTCTCCCAGGCCTGGTTCGCATGCCGGAACTGCGGATTCGTTGATCACGCAGACCGCAACAGCTCCCGCAACATCCAGGCACGAGCCTGGGAGTTGTGGCGACGCGGGGCCCCGTCAACGGCCCCCGCCCCACCCCGAACACCTCGGAGCAGGGCTGGACGCAAACGACACATCACCGCCAGTGATGCCCGTTGTGCAAGCCCGCCGCTTTAGCGACGTGTAGTTGACCCTCCGTCACTCATAGGCTTGCCGCCCATGAGTGTCGATGACGTGACCCTGCGCCCGGTGGCCGAGGACGACCTGCCCGTCATGGAGCGGTTCCTGACGGAACCCGAGACCGCCACACCCTTCCAGTGGTTCGGCTGGCGGGACCCGGACCGCTGGCGGCGCAAGTGGGCGGAGGACCACATGCTCGGCGACGACGCGGGCTATCTGATGGTCGTGCGCGGCGAGGAGCGGCTGGGCTTCGTCGGGTGGCGGAAGATCCGGCCCACGCCGAGCACGTACTACTGGAACATGGGCATAGGCCTGCTGCCGGAGGCGCGCGGCAAGGGCTGGGGCACGGAAGCCCAGCGGCAGCTGGTCCGTTACCTGTTCGCGCACACGACCGTGGTGCGCATCGAGGCGGACACCGAGGCGGAGAACATCGCCGAGCAACGCGCCCTGGAGAAGACCGGGTTCACCCGCGAGGGCGTGCTGCGCAGTGTGGGGTTCCGGGACGGCCGGTGGCGTGACGGGGTGCGCTACAGCATCCTGCGCGACGACCTTCCCGAGATGCGCTGACCCGGCCCGGGGACCGCTCGCGCATGCCACCCGAACGGGGCCCCACCGGTCGTGTGCCCGGTGGGGCCTAGGTCCTGTCGTCACATTCCCGTCTGCCCCGCGACGGGAATGTGACGACAGGACCTAGCGCGTCAGCGGACCCCCGTGGGCCGGAACCGCCGGTACAGCACGGCCCCGCCCAGCAGCAGGGCGGCGCTCGCGGCGACCGCCGGCATCGTCTGGTCGGCGCCCGTGTGGGCGAGGGAGGCCATGGGCCGCGGCGGGGCCTGGTACGGCGTCCCCTGCGCCCTGGGCGTCGTGTGCGGCCTCGGGGCGGTCTTCACCGGCTGGGGGTGGTCGACGGAGGTGTTCGTGGACGTGTTCCCCACGGACGCGTTGCCGAGGCCGACCACGCTCACGGAGTTGCCGCTGACGTTCACCGGGAGGTGCAACGGGAGCTGCAGGACGTTGCCCGAGAGCACGCCCGGAGAATCCTTTCCGCTCCCGACCGCGACAGCACCGCCGTGTGTGAGGGCCCCGCCGCGGGTCGCGCCACCAGCGCCTTCACGGCTCCTGCCGTTGCTCCTCCCGCCGACGCCGGGGCCACCGGCCTCGCTCACGTTCGCGCAACCGTTGCCCGCGGCGGGGTTCAGGAGCCCGACCACGTTCACGGTGTTCCCGCACACGTTCACGGGGACGTGCACCGGGAGCTGGAGGGTGTTGCCGGAGATCAGCCCGGGCGAAGCCGCCGTGCCGCCGTCCGCCGAGGCGTCGGCGTGCGCCGGCATCGTCACGGCCAGCGCGCTCGAGGCGGCGGCCGCGGCGATCAAACTATTTCGGGTAACCCGTTTCATAGGTTCCCTGCCTTCCAGACATGGACGCGGGCACTCGCCCGCACCGCGTAAAACGCGGGAGGACCATCCGACGTTATGGCTGATCGCGCTTTCACCCCATCGGGGGTCACGTTTATCGAACGCCCGCCCAGAGGCGCGCTCCCGGACACCCGCTTATCGTGAGCGAGGAGCTATCCCCTGGCGCCCGGTACGACGCCGGGCGTCCCTGGAGGCATCCATGCTGTCCGCGCACCAACGCTGGGCGTACGCCGGAGCCCGCGTCGTGACACTGGCCCTGCTGGCGGCGGGTCTGCCCTCGGGGGTGGCGACGGCCGCCGAGAGCCCCGACCTGTCCCGCTTCTACCACCAGCAGATCAAGTGGGGCACCTGCAAAGGCGATGCAATGCCCGCGGACCTGCAGTGCGGGCAGGTGACCGTCCCGCTGGACTACGCGCGCCCGGGGGCCGGGACGCTCGACCTCGCGCTGGCCCGCTACCGCGCCACCGGCGCGTCGAGGGGATCCGTACTGCTGAACTTCGGCGGCCCCGGTGTCCCAGGAGTCCCGCAGCTCGCCACCGGCGGCAAGGACTTCATGCCGCTCACCAACGGCTACGACGTGGTGACCTTCGACCCGCGCGGTGTCGGCCGGTCCTCTCCCGTCAGCTGCGGCGGCGGCATGGGCCAGGCCTCCGGCGCGACGGGCCCCGCCACCCACGACAGCAGCCCCGAGGCACTCCTCAGGCAGGTGCGGAAGGACGCCGACGAGTGCGCCAAGCACTCCAGCCCGGTACTGGCCCACATCGGCACGGTCAACGCCTCCCGGGACCTGGACGTGATGCGCCAGGCCCTCGGCGACAAGAAGCTCAACTACCTGGGATTCTCGTACGGAACACGCCTGGGCGCGGTGTACGCGAGCCAGTTCCCCGACAAGACGGGCCGCATGGTGCTCGACGGCGTGGACACGCTCACCGAGCCGCTGTCCGAGTCGGGCCTGGTGAGCGCCGAGGGGCAGCAGACCGCCCTGGAGGACTTCCTCACCTGGTGCACCCAGGACACGTCGTGTCCGTTCGGGCAGGATCCGCGCGATGCCCGGCAGCGGGTCGCCCGGCTCGTCGACTCGCTGGACAAGGACCCGGTGCCGACGAGCTTCGGGCAGCAGTTCTCCGGCCAGGACCTGGTGGCGACCATGGGTCTTGAACTCTTCGACCGCAAGGGGTGGCCGCAGCTCGAGCGGTCCCTCGCCTCACTCGTCCAGGACGGCGACCCGAGCCCACTGTTGCAGGCGGCCGGGGGCGTCGCCCTGCCCCACGCCACGTACAGCGGGCTGGTCGACCCCGCGAACGTGCCTCCGGACAACCTCGAGTCCGCACTCCTGGCGATCAACTGCGCGGACGACCCCGATCGGCCCAGCGCCGCGCAGCTCACCAAGGAGATCGACGAGCTGAGGGCCGCCTACCAGGAGGCGTCGCCCATCTTCGGCCCCCTCCGCCTCAACGAGCTGCTGATGTGCTACGGCCGCCCCAAGGGCAGCGACTACATCCGCGAGAAGGTACGCGATGTCCGCACGCCGAAGATGCTCCTCGTCGGCACCCGCGGGGACCCGGCGACTCCGTACCGCTGGGCCGAGGAGACCGCCGCGCGGCTCGGCCCCTCGGCCGTCGTACTCGACAACAAGGGCGAGGGCCACACCGGGTACGCGTCTTCCAAGTGCGTGCGCCAGAAGGTCACCGACTTCCTGCTGTACGGCTCGCTGCCGGACAACGGCAGCTCCTGCGGCCCGGAGGATGCGACGGCCCCCTGAGGGGTCGGACACCACCCGAAGGACACCTCGGCCGTCACACTGAGCAGGTGTCGCTCACCGTTCGTGACACCCTCATGACACCGCTCGTGACCGAAACAGGGGGAACCCACCTATGCGCATCCGACCCGTTCTCGCCCTCCCGGCCGTCGCCGTGGCGCTGCTCCTCGCCGCGCCGCAGAGCGGCTCCGCCGCCGCGCGGCCCGCCCAGTGCACCGAGAAGGCCGTCGTCGTCCACGCCCACCGCTCCGCCGACCCCACCCTGTTGCACCTGGACGTCACCAACCGCTCCACCCGGGCGTGCACCATCGAGCGCATCCCGGCTGTCGTCTTCGGGGACCTCGACGGCGCCGCCCTGCCGGTTCCCGCGGGGCGGAGCGGGCCGTACCTGCTCGAGGCGGGCCGGACGGCGTACGCGGCCCTGCGGACCATCGCCGACCCGGCGGACCCGGAGGCCCGCCGGGTGGAGGCGATCAGCGTCTCGGCAGACCCCATGCGCTTCGGCCGTACGTTCACCGCGCGCGAGCTGGGCGTCGGTCGGGTCGTCCTGGTGTGGGAGCCGGTGACCTCGTGGTGGAAGCCCTCTCAGGCGGCCGCCGACCGGGCACTCGGGTGAACCAGGCGCTCAGGCAACGAGCACGTCCGGGGCGTACATGTCCAGCCACAGCGCCAGGTCCAGGGTGCGCTCCAGGCCCCGCCGCGACGCCTGCGTGATCTGCGGGCTGTCGCGGTGGGTGGCCCGGTGGACCCGCTCCCGGTCGACGAGGTCGAAGACCGGGTGCGCGGGCCGGGCCAGGAGGTCCTTGGCGTGTTCCTGGAGGGCGATCGCGTACTTGGGATCCTGCGTCGACGGATAGGGGCTCTTGACCCTGTCGTACACGGACTTGGGGATCAGGTCGGCGGTCGCCTCCCGCAGCAGGCTCTTCTCCCGTCCGTCGAAGGACTTCAGGGACCAGGGCGTGTTGTAGACGTACTCGACGAGCCGGTGGTCGCAGTACGGCACCCGCACCTCCAGGCCGACGGCCATGCTCGCGCGGTCCTTGCGGTCGAGCAGGACGCGGACGAAGCGGGTGAGGTGGAGGTGGCAGATGCGCCGCATCCGGTACTCGAAGTCGCTCTCGCCGTCGAGCCGCCGGATGCCCGCGACGGCCGTGCGGTAGCCGTCGGCGACGTACGACTCCAGGTCCAGCGCCTTGGTGAGGTCCGGGCGCAGTACGTCGGCGTCGTCGCCGAAGTCCCGACGGAACCGGACGAGCCAGGGGAAGGTCTCGGCGCTGCGGGCCTCTTCGTCGAAGAACTGCAGGTAGCCGCCGAAGACCTCGTCCGCCGACTCCCCGGAGAGGGCGACCGTGGAGTGCTCGCGGATGGCCTGGAAGAGCAGGTACAGGGAGGCGTCCATGTCGCCGAAGCCCATGGGGAGGTCGCGGGCCCTGATCACCTTCGCGCGGACGTCGAGGTCGGCCAGGGCGTCCGCGTCGAGGACGATGTCCTCGTGGTCGGTGGCCGAGGCGCGGGCCACGTCGTGCACGAAGGGGGTGTCGGGGGTGCCCCGCAGCTCGTCGGCGACGAAGTGGTCGGTCTGGCCGACGAAGTCGACGGCGAAGCTGCGGACCTTCTCGCCGTGCTCGCCGAGCTGCCGGGCGGCCAGCGCGGTCATGGCGGAGGAGTCGAGGCCGCCGGAGAGCAGGGTGCAGCGCGGCACGTCGGCGACGAGCTGGCGGCGCACGATGTCCTCGAGGAGCGAGCGGACGGTGGCGATGGAGGTGTCGCGGTCGTCGGTGTGCGACCGGGTCTCCAGCTGCCAGTAGACGCGGCGGCGCAGACCGGAGCGGTCGACGGTGACGACGGTGCCGGGCTCCACCTCGCGCATACCGTCCCAGATCGCGTGTCCGGGCGTCTTGACGAAGGTGAACAGCTCGCGCAGTCCGTCGAGGCGGACCCGGGCCGGGGCCAGCGGGTTGGCGAGGACCGCCTTGGGTTCGGAACCGAAGAGGACGCCGTCGGGGGTCGGGTAGTAGTAGAAGGGCTTGATGCCCATGCGGTCGCGGATCATCACGAGCTTGTCGTGCCGGCCGTCCCAGACCGCGAAGGCGTACATCCCGTTGAGCCGCTCGGGGAGCGCCTCGCCCCATTCGAGGTAGCCGCGCAGGACCACCTCGGTGTCGGAGTCGGTCGAGAAAGGGTGCCCGCGGTCGGTCAACTCGCGGCGCAGCTCGGTGAAGTTGTAGGCCTCCCCCGAATAGACGAGCGCGACCGTGCCGTCCGGGGTCTCGGCGGTCATGGGCTGGCGTCCGCCGGGCAGGTCGATGATCGCGAGCCGGCGGTGCCCGAGGGCCGCGGGCCCCTCGGTCCAGGTGCCGCGGTCGTCGGGACCCCGGCAGGACATCGTCTCCGTCATTGCATCCAATGTCTCCGCCTCGGCGCGCAGGTCGCGGTCGAAGGAGACCCAGCCGGTGATGCCGCACATGTGTTACCTCCCGCGTCCGGTTCTACCGGGAACACCGCGCCTGCCTGCGGTTTCATGGACGGGCCAGCACTTCCGCAAAACCAGTTGTATTGGGCAGCTATATGACGAGGTTGTGTCATGTGCGCAAGTGACGTCAACACGTACGTAACCTGACCGGACCAGTCACCCCGACGGTTTCGGCCGCGCTTTGCATCCCGCGGACGGGCGGATCGTCCCGCTGCCGGGCGTCCGCGAACGGGAATCGGCCACGAGCAAAGTCTTCCCCAACATCCACCGGACCGCCCGGGGAGGCACCCTCGGGACCCCGAGCGGCATGCCCGCTCTCGCCCCTTTCCGTCCCATGGGTTTGACTCATGGTGTGCGCCGGATGCTTTTACCGCTGTTCGTCGCCCTGGGCGCGGCCGGGGCGCTGGTCCTGGCCTGGGCCGTCTCGCCCTGGTGGTGGTGGGCGGCCGCCGTACTGCTCGCCCTGACCGCGCTCGCCGTCCGGGACCTGGCCCAGCGCCGCCGGGCGATCCTGCGGAACCGTCCCCTGCTCGGCCACCTCCGCTTCCTCGGGCGGCCCGACGACCGCGATGTGCGCGGCATCGTGTACGCGCGCGCCGGCGGCGTCGAGGCCGAGGAGCCCTTCGGCACCGGGCTGGACCTGTACGGGGACGGGTACGAGTACCTGGAACCGTCGATGCGCCCGGTCGAGATGCCGGACGAGCCGCCCGTGGTGCGGGTCGGCGGCCCGGACTGCACCCAGCCGTACGACATGGCCCTGCTGAACGTCTCCGCGATGAGCTTCGGAGCGCTGTCCTCGCACGCGATCCTGGCGCTCAGCAGGGGCGCGGCGCTCGGCGGTTTCGCGCACGACACCGGCGAGGGCGGTCTTTCGGACCACCACCTGCGGGGCGGCGGCGACCTGATCTGGGAGATCGGCAGCGGGTACTTCGGCTGCCGCACCCCGGAAGGGGGCTTCGAGGCAAGGGAGTTCGCGGACAAGGCCGCGCTGCCGGAGGTCAAGTGCGTGTCGCTGAAGCTCTCCCAGGGAGCGCAGCCGGGCATCGGCGGGGTGCTGCCCGGCGCCAAGGTGAGCGCCGAGATCGCCCGGGCCCGCGGCGTCCGGGAGGGCGAGGCGGTGGTGTCACCGCCGTACCACCGGGTCTTCTCGACCCCGCGCGAGCTGGTGTGCTTCCTCGCCCGGATGCGGGAGCTCGCGGGCGGCAAGCCGACCGGTTTCAAGCTGTGCGTCGGCTCGCGCCGCCAGTTCCTCGCCGTCTGCAAGGCGATGCTCACCGAGGGGGTCTCGCCCGACTTCATCGTGGTCGACGGCGCCGAGGGCGGTACGGGGGCCGGGCCGCCGGAGTTCGCCGCCTCCCTCGGTACGCCCCTGACCGAAGGGCTGATCACGGTGCACAACGCGCTGGTCGGCACCGGGCTGCGCGACCGGGTGCGGATCGGTGCGAGCGGCAGGGTCGCCACCGGCTCGGACATCGTCAAACGGCTGACGCAGGGCGCCGACTACACGAACGCGGCCCGCGCGATGATGTTCGCGCTCGGCTGCCTCCAGGCCCGGCGCTGCCACACCAACACCTGCCCGGTCGGGGTCGCGACCCAGGACCCGCGTCGGGCGCGCGCCCTGGACGTGGCCGACAAGTCGGCACGCGTGCACCGCTACCAGCGGGCCACGGTCCGCAGCGCGAGCCGGATCATGGCCGCCATGGGGGTACGCGATCCGGCCGAGCTCGGCCCGCATCAGCTGCTGCGGCGTACGGACCCGGCGACCGTACGGTCGTACGCGCAGCTCTACGAGTGGCTGGAGCCCGGGGTGCTGCTCGCGGAGCCGCCCGCGTCCTGGGAGGCGGACTGGAAGGCGGCGGATCCGGACGCGTTCTGAGCGTTCAGAACTCCACCGGGTCCCTGATGACGGGGCAGGTCATGCAGTGGCCGCCGCCCCGGCATTGCGCAGCAGGGTGTTGGTCTGGGTGTTGCGGTCGTAGGTGACCACCACGCCCGGTTCCAGCGCGACCGCGTTGTTGCCGCTGTCCCAATCTGGCGACCCGAACGACACCAACAATCAATTGCCCCAAATGCCCGATAACTGAATCCGCTCTATTGTGCTGTTATGGAGCACGCACTCAGCCCAGCGACCCTCACCATGCTGCGCAGGCCGCGGCCCTATCCCGCGGTGTCGGTGCTGACGCCCACGCACCGCCGCGAACCCGACAACGCCCAGGATCCGGTCCGGCTGCGCAATGTCGTGGCCGAGGCCAAGAAACAGATCGAGTCCGATCCGGCCGTCACCCGCGAACGGCGCACCGACCTCGTCCAGCAGCTCGACCAGGCCCTCGCGGAGGTCGACCTGGCGCACGCGGAGGAGGGCCTCGCGATCTTCGCGGCGCCTGGCGAGCACCAGGTGTGGTCGCTGGCCCGCACGGTGCCCGAACGCGTGGTGCTCTCGGACACCTTCCTGACCCGCAACCTCGTCGCCGCGCAGGTCTCGGAGCGGCCGTTCTGGGTGCTCGCGGTGTCGGCGGACCGGGTGACGCTGTGGAACGGCGGCGCCGACCGGGTCACCGAGGAGCGCATCGGCGGTTTCCCGCGGACCCGCAGCCTCGAGGACCCGAACGCCGAGCGCAAGGAGCGCATCGGAGACCTGCCGAGCACCTTCCGCGACGAGCGCACCAAGCACTTCGTGCGGGACGCCGACACCGCGATGAGCGCCGTCCTGCGCGAGGATCCGCGTCCGCTGTACGTCACCGGCGAAACCGCCGCGCTCTCCCTCCTCGACGAGGTCGGCACGGTCACCAAGGACGCCACGCACATCCCGCACGGCGGACTCGCGCACGGCACCCCCGACGCCGTGTGGCAGGCGGTCCGCCCGCTGATCAGCGCCGAGGAGCGCAGGGACACCGACGCGGTGGCCCGCGAACTCGAGTCGGCCCGTGGCCGCAAGGAGTTCGCAGCCGGGGTCGACGAGGTGTGGCAGAACGCCTCCCAGGGCCGGGTCCGGCTGCTGGCCGTCGAGGAGAACTACCGCGTGACGGTACGCGACGACGGCGGTGACCATCTGATCCCGGCCGAGAGCGGTGATCTGGACGCCCGCGAGGACATCGTCGACGAGATCGTCGAACAGTGCCTGGAGACCGGAGCGGACGTCCGTTTCGTCCCCGACGGCAGTCTCGGTGACGCGAAAGGCATCGCCGGGGTGCTGCGCTACTGATCATTCCGGCAGACAATCGCTTCCAGAGCTGTCTGCCGGAGAGGTGAGCGCGTGAGTGAGCTGTTGGGTGTCGCGGTCCTGGGTGCGGGCCACATGGGGGCCGACCATGTACGGCGGATCGATCGGGTGGTGAACGGCGCCCGGGTCGCGGCGGTGGCCGATCCCGACACCGGGCGCGCCAAGGACGCCGTCGCCGGCATCGACGGTGCCTCGGTGCACACCGAGGTGGCGGCGGCCCTCGACACGCCCGGCGTACAGGCGGTGTTGATCGCCTCCCCCGGGCCCGCGCACGAGGAGGCGCTGCTCGCGGCCTTCGACCGCGGTCTTCCGGTGTTGTGCGAGAAGCCGATGGTGCCGGAGTCGGCCGGGGCACTGCGGGTGGTGGAGGCGGAGGCGCGGCTCGGCCGGAGGCTGGTGCAGGTCGGGTTCATGCGCCGGTACGACGCCGAGTACCAGCGCCTGAAGTCCCTGCTGGACAGTCGGCGCCTGGGGCGTCCGCTGATGCTGCACTGCACGCACCGCAATGTGTCCTCCCCGCCCGGCTTCACCTCGGCGATGCTGGTCAACAGCTCGGTCTCGCACGAGATCGACGTGGCGCGCTGGCTGCTCGACCAGGAACTCACCGCCGTGACCGTGCTGCGCCCACGGCCGTCCGCGGATGCCCCCGAGGGTCTTCTCGACCCCCAGTTCGTGGTGTTCGAGACGGCCGAAGGCGCTCTCGTCGACGTCGAGGTCTTCGTCAACTCCGGCTTCGGCTACCAGGTGCGCTGCGAGGCGGTCTGCGAGTCCGGGAGCGCGCGGATCGGGGACGAGCACACCATGGTGGTGACGGCTGCGGGCGGCGCCCGCGAGGAGGTGGCACAGGACTACCTCGTACGGTTCGCCGACGCCTACGACCGCGAGGTGCAGGCCTGGGTGGACGCCACCCGGCAGGGGAAGGTGACCGGGCCGAGCGCGTGGGACGGGTACGCGGCTTCGGCCGTCGCCGAGGCAGGGGTCCGGGCGCTGGAGGGCGGCGGCCGGGTGACCGTCGAACTCGCCCCGCGCCCGGACCTCTACGTGTGATCAGCCGCTGACGCTCGCCGCCCCCGTCTCGATGTGCCCGGTGAACCGGCGCGACCAGCTCGCGTCGGAGTCGACGGTGATCGTGAAGTCGTACCAGCCGTTCTGGTACGCGACGGCGTTGAAGAAGTCCTCGGCCGAACCGCCCGCGGCGACGGTGTACGTCCACGGCCCGTCGTCGCGGTAGTGGTTCGAAGTGATCGTGAACTTCACCAGGGCGGCCGAGGAGTTGGTCATCTTGAAGTAGAGGGCGGTTTTGCCGGTGCCGGGTTCGGTGGCGTAACGGCTGCTCACCTCGGCCGACTTGCCCGCCAAAGTCGCGTCGCCCTTGAAGCGGCGCAGGAAGCGGTTGGGGCCGGCCATGGTGAAGTCGTACTTGCCGTTGCCGTACCCCGAGCCGATGTTGAAGGAGTCGGAGGCGGTGGCGCCGGCGTCGACGGTGTACTGCCCGGGCGTGGTGTCGCGGTAGGCGTTCGGGTGGATCGACAGGTGCGCGGCCCTGCTAGCCGGGGTGCCCTGGTTGGCCATCGTGAACCAGGCGACTATCTTGCCGCTCGCCCCGAACTCCAGGTGGTCCAGGAAGCCGTTCGGCTGGTAGGGCAGGGCGCGGGCGGGCCGGGTGCCGGGCTCCTGGGCGGGCAGGGCGTTGGTGGTCGGCACCGGGTTGGGCAGGGGGCCGCAGGTGGCGATCCCGAGCACGCTCGTGGCGGGCAGCGGGACCGTCCCGTAGGCCGGGTTGGAGAAGTCGAAGACTCCGGTGAGGTCGCCGGTGACCTTGCGGCGCCAGGCACTGATGTTGGGGCAGGCGGCGGGCTTGCCGAGCGCCGTCGTCCACGTCTCCAGGAAGCGCAGGACCGAGGTGTGGTCGAAGACCTCCGAGGAGACCCAGCCGCCACGCGTCCAGGGCGAGATGACGAGCATCGGGACACGGAAGCCGAGACCGTACGGGACGCCGTTGAGGAACTCCCCCGCCGTGTTCGCGGGCGGGGCCGGGGGCGGCACGTGGTCGAAGAAGCCGTCGTTCTCGTCGTAGTTGAGGAACAGGACGGTGGAGTCGAAGACGTCCGGATCGGCCGCGAGGGCCTTGTACACCAGGTCGACGAAGTGGGCGCCGTCGCCGGGCGGGGCGTATGGGTGCTCGGAGAAGGCCTGGTTGGCGACCACCCAGGAGACCTGGGGCAGGGTGCCCGCGAGGACGTCGGCCCTGATGGCGGCGGCTATGTCGTCGGGGGTGGAGCCAGTGGCCTTCGGCACGGAGGCCATGCCGCGGTCGTACAGCGGGTCGCCCGCCTTCGCGGAGGCGAACTTCTTGAAGTAGGCGCAGCCGTTGTCGCCGTAGTTGTCCTGCGCGTTCTGGTAGACCTTCCAGGTCACGCCGGCCGTCTGGAGCGCCTCGGCGTAGTTCTGCCAGGTCAGTCCGGACTCGTCGCCGCCGTCGTAGCTGGAGCCGTCGACCTTGCCGCTCCACAGGTAGGTGCGGTTGGGGCCGGTCGCACTGAGCGCGGAGCAGAAGTAGGCGTCGCAGATCGTGTAGTTGTCGGCGAGCGCGTAGTGGAAGGGGATGTCGGAGCGGTCGAGATAGCCGAGCGAGCGGACGTTGCCGACACCGGAGACCCAGTTGTCGAGGCGTCCCTTGTTCCAGGCGGAGTGCTGCGAGGACCAGGAGTGCGGGAGGTCGCCGTTGCACTGTGCGAGGGTCTCGCCGTCCTTGCCGCCCGCGGCGGGCGTGGAGCTGAGCTTCCACGGGTACTGCCGTCCGCCGCCGTTCGGCTGGTTGAAGACGGAGTACCCACCGGACAGGGTGATGCCGCTGCGGTCGTCGAAGCCGCGGACGCCCTTGAGGCGGCCGAAGTAGTGGTCGAAGCTGCGGTTCTCCTGCATGAGGACGACGACGTGCCGTACGTCCGAGATGGTGCCGGTCGTCGCGCCGACGGCCGCCGCCGGGCGCGAGCCGACGCCCAGCGCGGCGCCCGCCGCCACGGATGCGCCGAGTCCCACGAAGCCTCTTCGGCTGATCGGTGTCATTCGCCCGCCTCCTCCTCACCGGAGTGCCCCTGCGGCACACCGCGCGACAGCGTGCACGCGGCAATCGCCAAGGGTCATACCGATGCGGTGAGGGACGAATGAACAGCGGCCGAACGCCGCCGCCTTTCGTCCGTTCACTGCGAACGTGGGCCCCTCGTTCCCCGACATGGGCACGCCACGTACATATGACCGTCGAACAAAGAAATGAAGGAGAGTCCCGGCCACCCCTGGACCCCCTCAAGTCACGTACGCTTTCTACGACTTGGGCGCGCGACCCGCGTACCGAATCGATGCCGGTCGACCCGTCCGTCTGGACTGAGGCATATGCCAGAAGCACCACCGGATCGTGTGTTGCCAAATCCCTTACAGGGCGTCGCGGGCTGTGCAACAGTCGTAACGGTCCTTCCGCCCAGCCTTGGTCGTACCGTCCCCCATCGGAGTGCGTCATGCCGTCCCATCTCTCTGCGGACCGCCCAGCCGCCCAGCCGCCCCCACGCGGCTCGGTCGACGCGCTCATTTCGCAGACGCGACGGTTGCGCGGCGAGGTGGACGCCGTACGGCGGGACGCCCCCTTCGACGGCACGGACCCCCAAGGACGCTGGCAGCGCGCGCTGTGCGATCTGGCGGTGCACCAACTCGACGATCTGGACGAGCACTTGGCACAGTTGCGGGACGGACCCCCGCCGGTGCCCGCGGAGCCGGCCGGCGCGCCCGCCGCACCGGCCGTGTCGGCCGCGCCCCGGCGCGGCTCGCTGCTCAGCCGGGTGGGCAGCGCCGAGTGGAACCTGCTCACGGACGAGGCCAGTTGGTCCGGAGAGCTCTACGACATCCTGGGCCGCGACCCCGCCGCTCCCCCGCTCACCCTCGACGAACTGCCGTCGCTGATGCTCGACGAGGACCGGCCGATGCTGACGGCGATGGTCACCGACTGCCTCATCGACGCGAAGCCCATCGACGGCGAGTTCCGCATCGTGCGCCCCGACGGCGGGGTACGGACCGTGCACATGATGGGCGAGCCCGTGCTCGACACCGACGGCAGCACCGCCGCGATGTGGGCCGTGCTGCGCGACGTCAGCGAACTGCGCCGCAGCCAGCGGACGGTGAGCGAGAGCCGTGAGTCGCTTCAGCTGCACCGGCACCACGCGCAGAGCGAGCGCCGGCTCGCGGTCCAGCTGCAGGAGGCCGTACTGCCGCCCTGGCGCGGCTCCCTGCGGTTCCCACAGCGCGGCCCCGAGGCCCTGGACCTCGCCGCCCGCCATCTGCCCTCCTCGAACAACGCGCTGATCGGCGGCAACTGGTACGACGCGATGGAACTGCCCGACGGAGCGACGCTGTTGAGCGTCGGTGACCTCACCGGGCAGGGCGTCACCGTCGCCTCGGGCATGGCGATGCTGCTCGGTGCCCTGCGCGGCATGGCCGTCGCGGGCACCCGGCCCGGGCAACTCATGTCCTGGCTCAACCAGTTGCTGGACGCCTCGGTGCAGCCGTCCCTCGGCAGCGCCGTCTGCTGCCGCTACCGGCCCGAGACCCGTACGCTCACCTGGGCGCAGGCAGGACACCCCGCCCCGCTGCTGTTCCGCAACGGGACGGGGCGCATGCTGGCCGCGCCGGAGGGCGTGCTGCTCGGGGCGACCTCTGGGGCCGTCTACGGGCAGGCCGAAGAGACCCTCGAAGACGGCGACCTGCTGCTTCTGCACACCGACGGACTGGTCCCCGGGCACTATGGAGCGGAGGCCGTCCAGAGGCTGCTCGACCTGGCCCCGCGCTTTCGCGGAGCCCGCACGGCCCAGGACTGTGTACGGACGGTTGTCGAGGAATTCGGCGAGAGTGAGCGCGAGGACGACGCCTGCGTGCTCATCGCCAGGATCGGCTCATAGACCTCGCCGAGATCGACTCACAGACCCGACCTGGCACGACCCGACCCGGAACCCTTTCCGCACACAGGCAAGGAGTGTTCATGCCTGTGTGGTGGTGCCCCCGCGCTTCGGCCTGAGCGAGCTCTTGGGGAGGGCGAGTTGGATCTCCTCACGCAGTTCGTGGATCTTCGGAAAGCCGGAGTACTCGGCGGTGAGCCGGTACATCTCCCGCAGTCGGTCCCAGGTGCGGTGGGAGGAGTTCGCTCCCATCGACACCAGGGCCAGCCGGGCATAGCGGTCCGCCTGCTCGGGGTCGTCCGCGATGAAGCACGCCGAGGCCAGCGACAGCCAGTCGAAGATCTGTGACCGCTGCCGCCCGTTCTCCCGCAGATGCAACGCTGCCTTCGCGTGGCGCTGCGCCGTGGTCGCCGCGGCCGGATCGTGCTCCGCGAGCGTCCGGTAGGCCAGGGCCTGCATGCCGTGCATGTCCGCCTCGTCGAACATCTGCATCCAGCTCGGCGGTGGCACATCACCCTTGTCGGAGACGAAGAGGTCCTCCGCCTCTCCCAGGGTGCGCCGCATGGCCTGGCCCTTGCCCATCGACGCCTGAGCCCAGGCCTCGATCGTGCAGAGCATGGCGCGGGTGCGCGGCAACATCTCGGAACCCGAGCCCGACTTGGCGAGCTTCATCAGGTCCAGGGCGTCGTCGGGCCGGCCCAGGTGCACCATCTGACGGGCGGCGCGGGAGAGCGCCTCCCCGGCGCGCGGCCGGTCGCCGCCTTCTCTGGCCGCGTGCGCGGCGATGACGAAGTACTTCTGGGCCGTGGGCTCCAGGCCGACGTCGTGCGACATCCAGCCCGCGAGGACGGCGAGATTGGCGGCGACGCCCCACAGGCGGCGCTGCAGATGGTCAGGGTGTCGGTAGGAGAGCATGCCTCCCACTTCGTTGAGCTGGCCCACCACGGCCTTGCGTTGCAACCCGCCGCCGCGGGCCGCGTCCCAGGCCCGGAACACCTCGACCGAGCGCTCCAGTTCCTCGATCTCCTGCGACCCGATGGGGGCGGCCTCGTAACGGTCGAACCCAGCGGGGTCGGCGTGCAGGGGATTGTCGACTACAGGGGCGTCGGCCACGAGGGCCGGATCGGTGTGGAGCCAGTCGTGCATGGCACTGCTGAGTGCGGATCCCGCGGCGAGCGCGGCACCCGCGCCCACCAAGCCGCGTCGGTTGAGCATGAGGTCCATTCCCGTGAATTCGGTGAGGACCGCAGCGGTTCGCTCGGGCGCCCACGGCACACCGTCGGGATGTTCCACATTCCCGCCGCCCGGCCGTTTCCCCACACGCCCGTGCCGCACCAGACCGAGGTCCTCAATGGTCACGACACGGCCGAGACGCTCGGTGAAAAGAGCCGCCAGCACTCGCGGAACCGGATCGCGCGGGATCTCTCCCATGTCGATCCAACGCCGCACCCGTGAGGTGTCGGTCGCCAGCTGGGGGTGACCCATGGCCGCCGCCTGCTTGTTGACCAGCCTCGCGAGTTCGCCCTTGGACCAGCCGGCCAGGCCGAACAGATCCGACAGACGAGTGTTGGGTTGTCCGTTCACGTCAAGCCCCCAGGTTCTCGGCTGAGTTGACAGTAACCCTCTGTCAGTTGCTGAGCGACTATTCGCCAGGGTTCGCCAGGGTGCGCCAGATGGTCTGCCACTGGGCATCCGGTGTCAGGTAGGAAAGCGCCACCCCGACCCGGTTGCCGAGGGACATTCCCCCAGGGTGTACCAGGGCGGCCGGGGCGGGTAGCGCGGCAACTTGCAGGCACACGAAGGGATCTGTTTCGCCCATGTACACAGCATCGTCCTCCGTGTCCGCTCCGCCCCGGTCGCTTCACCCCCGCCCGGCGGCGGCGGGCAGCGGCCCCTACCTCGACCCCGCTCGACCGGCGGCCCCCGTGCTCGGCGCCGGCAGGACGCGGCGCGTTCCGGGGCTCGGCACCCAACCGCTCAGCGGGAGACTCGACTTGTCCGGCCCCCAGGGCGCGCAGCTGCGCACGGCGATCGCGTCGGTGCACCGGATCTGTCCGGAGTTCGCTCCGGTCCAGGTACTGCGCCGCAGCGGGCGCTCCGTGCTCCTCGTCGGCACGACGGGGCGCAGCACGGCAGTCGCCAAGTGTTTACTGGACCACTCCCCGATCTGGTCGGAGCGGATCAGGCACGAAATAGCGGCATACCGGTCGTTCGTGCGGCATCGGCCGCCGGTCCGGGTGCCCCGGCTGATCGCGGCGGACCCGGACAACTGCACCCTCGTGATCGAGCGGATGCCGGGACGGGTGGCCGCGCTGCAGCGGCACCCGGCGGAGGCGCCGCCCCGCGCGGACATCCGGGCGGCACTGGGTGCGATCTGTCGGCTGAACGCGTGGCGGCCGCCGGCGGGGACGTTCGACGCCCCGCTGGACTACGCGGAGCGGATCTCCCGTTTCCATGAGCTGGGTCTGCTCACGGACCGGGACATGGGCGATCTGCAGAAGCTGGTGCACGGCATCGCGCACTCGGCGGGCCAGCAGGGCATGGGCCAGTTCTGTCACGGGGACGCGTTGCTGTCGAACATCCTGCTCTCACCGGCCGGTCCCGTACTGGTGGACTGGGAGCACGCGGGCTGGTACCTGCCGGGCTACGACCTGGCGACGCTGTGGGCGGTCCTCGGTGACGCTCCCGTGGCGCGCCGTCAGATCAGTCAGCTCGCGCAGTCCGCCGGTCCCGCGGCGCGTGACGCCTTCCTGGTGAACCTGATGCTCGTACTGACCCGGGAGATCCGTACGTACGAGACGGCCGTGCAGCGTTCGATGCACGACTCGACCCCGGCGGCACCGGGACCGGCCCATCCGGGTGCTGCGCCGTCCGGCGAGGAACAGCGGCTGCTGCTGCGGCGGCTGCACGACGACTGCCAGATGGCCCGTCGGGCCGTTCGAGCGGCGGTCGGCACTCGTTGACGGGGACGAAGGCCCGCGGTGCGCCTGAACGGCGGCGCGCCGCGGGCCTTCGTCGTGCGGGACCTGCCGTGCGGCACCGATGTACGGCGAGCGGCTCTTCCCCCGTCGGTATCTCTCCCCCGGGCATCTTCACCCGTTCGCGCCAGGGGTCCACTCCACTGACGCCTTGCAGGCCGTCCCGCTGCCGCCACGAAAACCCGTTCGTCCCGTCTTGACAAGGGAAATCGCCTGTTCCTGGGCAAGATTGACGGATCGTCGGAGAGCCGATACCACTGACCCACGATCGGCCCCGCACGCCCCACCGCGCTCGACCGTCCCAGGAGGCTGCATTGCGAGGATCTCTCATCGACCCCGAGGCCACTGCCGGGCACAGACGCGCGCGCCGCACCGCGGGCGCCGTCGCCTCGGCGGCGCTGTTGTTGCCGCTGCTCGGCGCGGCCCCGTCGAGCAGCAACGCGCAGGCGTCCTCCGCGGAGCTCCAGCAGGCCTTCGCCGACGCTGCCACCGAGTACCACGTGCCGCTGAGCGTCCTGCTCGGCGTCTCCTACCTCCAGTCCCGCTGGGACGCGCACGAGGGCGCGTCGAGCGTCAGCGGCGGCTACGGCCCCATGCACCTCACCGACGCGCGGACGGCGATCGCGAAGGCCCCGCACCACAGCGAGGGCACGGAGGACGCCCGTGGCGACAGCTCGCGCCCGCCCCTGCTGCCCACCACCCAGGTGCCACAGGACTCCCAACTCCCCGACCGGCTGAAGACGTTGCCGAAGGCGGCCCGGCTCACCGGCCTGCCCGAGGAGCGGCTGCGTATCGACGCCGCCGCGAACGTGGCGGGCGGGGCCGCGCTCCTCGCCGCCGAGCAGAAGGACCTCGGCGAGCCGCTGAGTGACGACGCGGCCGACTGGTACGGCGCGGTGGCACGCTTCTCCGGCGCGGACGACACCGCGACCGCGGCGACCTACGCCAATGACGTCTACGAGGTGATCCGCCAGGGCGAGGAGCGCACCACGGACGCCGGTCAGCAGGTCGTGCTCACCGCCCGGCCCGGACTGAGCCCCGACACCGCGCAGCTGCGGCGGGCCGGGCTGCGTACCGTCTCCGCCGCGAACACCGAGTGCCCCACGTCCGTGTCCTGCGAGTGGATCCCAGCTCCGTACACCGAGTTCGGCGGCAGTGACTACGGGAACCACGACCTCGGTGACCGGCCCGCGTCGCAGAGCATCAAGTACATCGTCATCCATGACACGGAGGGCACCTGGGACGGCTCTCTGAAGCTGGTCCAGGACCCGGCCTACGTGTCGTGGAACTACACCCTGCGCTCGACCGACGGTCACATCGCCCAGCATGTGAAGGCGAAGGACGTGGCCTGGCACGCGGGGAACTGGTACATCAACGCCAAGTCGATCGGCCTGGAACACGAGGGATTCCTCGCCTCGCCGGACGCCTGGTACACGGAGGCGATGTACCGCGCCTCGGCGCGGCTGGTGAACTACCTCGCCGACAAGTACCGCGTTCCGCTGGACCGCCAGCACATCCTGGGCCACGAGAACGTGCCCGGTCCGACCACGTCGACCATCCCCGGCATGCACACGGACCCGGGCCCGTACTGGGACTGGCAGCACTACTTCACCCTGCTCGGCCACCCCTTCAAGCCTGCGACGAAGACGAGCGGCGGTCTGGTCACCGTGCTGCCGGACTTCGCGCAGAACCAACCCCGGTACACGGGCTGTGTCACCAGCGGCGAGACCTGCGCGGCGCACGGTTCCAGCGAGGTGCGGCTCTACTCCCGGGCGGACGAGACCTCGCCCCTGATCAAGGACATCGGGCTGCGTCCCAACGGCAACGACTCGACGATCGACGTGAACGACGTGGGTTCCCGGGTCTCCACCGGACAGCGGTACGCGGTCGCGGACCGTGCCGGCGACTGGACGGCGATCTGGTACCTGGGCCAGAAGGCCTGGTTCAAGAACCCGCAGAGTCGGCCGACGGCCGTGAACGCCTCGGGTCAGGTCGTGACCCCCAAGGCCGGCGTCACGGCGATCCCCGTGTACGGGCGTGCCTACCCGGAGGCGGCGGCGTACCCCGCGGGCGTGCCCGTCCAGGCCGTCTCGCCGCTGCCGTACAAGATCCCGGCAGGCCAGAAGTACGCGGTCGGCGACAAGGTGCCGGGCGAGTACTTCTACGCGCCGACGTTCGACACGGCCCCGCACAAGGTCGTGATCGGCAAGGACATGTACTACGAGATCCAGTTCGGCCACCGGGTGGCGTTCGTGCGGGCGGCGGACGTGAACCTGACGCGCTCGCACGCATAGGAGCCGGGCAGCGGGGGCCGGGGCCGCGGACAGCGTCCCGGCCCCGGCTGCCGTACCGTCGTCACTCCGACCAGTCGAGCTGGTGTTCTGGCACCCCGAAGGTCCAGCCCACCGCCCGCGCCTCGGCCCGGGCCGCGCGGTCGCCCCGCGCATAACGCAGAACGCGCCCCGGGAACACCACGAACGTCTCGTCGGCGGACCGCAGATCCGCGTACCAGCCGGGCTGGTCCAAGGCCCCCGAAATCGCCTCCGCGACCTCCGCCGCGCGTGCCGCCGCCACGCTGAACTCGATGACCGTCCAGACGTCCGGCTGCCCCGCCCCGACGTTCTGCGGACGGAACCGATAGATCTCCCGGGCCTCTATCCGCAGGTCCTTCAGATGGGTGCCGACCTTCAGGCTTTCCACGATGAGTGAACCGTCGGTCATGGGGACTCCTATCGGTGGCGGGCGTACTGCCCGGAGACGGGCGCCGGGCCCATCTCCGCTACACCCAGTCCCGGCGAGCGGCCTGCCAGGCCAGTTGCATACGGGTGGCCGCCCCGGCGAACGTCATCAGTTGCTGGATATGACGTTGGACCGTACGCCTGCTCAGGCCCAGTTGCGAAGCGATCGCCTTGTCCGTGACGCCTGCGACGAGCAGGGAGAGCAGCCGCCGGTCCGTGGTGGAGAGGGAGTCGGCGTCGGATGTCCCGTCAGTGCCGCTGACCGTTCCGGTGTCGTCGACGTGCAGGGGGACGGCGTCGTCCCAGTAGCGTTCGAAGAGTGCGATGAGCGCGGCGAGGAGGCTGCTGTCGCGCACCAGGGCCGCGGTGGGTTCCTCGGGGCTGCCTTGCGGACCACCGGGTACGAGGGGGCAGATGGCGATGGCACGGTCGGACACGGCGAGCCGCAGGGGCAGATGGGGTACCGCGCGGGCGACTTCACCCGCCCGTACGCCCTCGATAACGTTGTCCACGGCTCCCTCGTCGTCGAAGAACGCCTTCTCGTAGAGGACCCGATAGCGCACCCCGCGGGCCAGGGCGTCGAACTCCGCCTCGTTGCTGCCCGATGGCATGGCGACGTACTGGGCCTTGCAGAACCACAGCATCTCGTCCTGGGTGTCCGCCTGGATGCGGCGGAGGTGCTGGCGCAGCGCGTCCGCCCCGGTGATCACCTCGATGAGTTCGCCTGCGTCGCGCCGGCGCATGGTGTTCCGGTAGGTCGCCAGGAGGGCGGTGGCCGTGGCGCGGGCCTGGTCGAGGGCGTCGGCGTTGCGTTTGAGCCGGGGCATGAGGGCCACATCGGGTGGTGTGGCCCGGTAGAGCCGTGGTGATCCGTCGGTGTGACTGGCCAGTCCCCTGGCCGTGAGCGCCTCGAGGATCTGTGCGGCGTCCGCGGTGGTGGCACCCGAGCGGATCGCGAATTCGCCCGCCGAGGCGTTGCTCATCGTCACCAGGATCCGGTAGGCGGACTCCTCGGCATCGGTGACCCCGGCGGCTTCCAGTGTCACGGCGCTCTCCTTGGTCCCACCCCGTCCAACGGTTGCACACCGTACTGCATCCGTGTGGACGGGCGGCGGGTGCACGGCCGCGTCGCTCCGCCGTGCACCCGCCTTGCGCGCTGTGCTCGCTGTGCGCAGCGGTGTCTACCCCCGTTGCAGGTAGGCGCGTTGCACCGTCTGTCGGACACTGTTGCCGAGCCGGTCCCGCGCCGTGACCCGCAGGGTCACGTACGCGTCGCCGTGGCCGGAGGGCCTGGTGACGGTGGCCCGGAAGGCGTTGTGCCCGCGGCCGCGGACCGCCGCACCGCCCCAGTGCCTGCCGTCGTCGTAGGACACCTCCACGCGCAGGGACACTCCGCGCGGGGCGGGCTGCCCGTCCTGGGCGCGGACGGCCAGGCCGATGGTGTGCGTCCGCCCGGCTCCCACCGCGTTGTGCGCGTCGACCGGTACGTCGTAGTCGAGTTGCAGCAGGGACAGCGGTGTCGCCATGGCCGTGGTCGCGGAGCGGAAGGACCAGGAGGTGTCCGTACGGGCGGCGAACGCCCACTCGTCGTCCACGCGCGAGGTCGTCAGGTCCAGCCGGTAGTCGGCTGCGCCCGGGGAGACCTCGAAATCGGTCCAGGCGCTGTCGGCGTCGGCGACCTTCACCCCGTCGCGGTAGAGCGCCGCGGCTGCCGTGTCACCGCCCGGCGCGTCGGCCGCCGTGGCGAGTCCGCCCACCCCGCCGCCGTCACCGGCGAGCAGCCGTGACCAGTGACCCGCCGTGGAGTCGGTGAACTCCGGGATACGCAGGGCCAGTACGTCTCCGGTCCGTACCGAGGGCGTCGTGGTGCCCCGGGGGATCGAGGGGCGCACCACTGCCCCCTGCCAGCGCTCGTCGAGGTGCTCGCCGGGCCGGTAGATGCGGGGCGCGTCGTTCATGCCCACGGCCAGCGGCATGTCGACGTCGAACGTGGTCGTGTGATGCACCCGGTGGAGCCAGGTCGTGCCGTTCGCGCTGACGTACTCGGTGCGTACGAAGCCCGTCGGCACATAGCGGGTGTACTGCAGCCAGGCGGTGTCCTGGTAGGGGCGCCGGGCGAACCGCTGTTCACTGGCCCAGGGCGCTCCTCCGTTGTCGGCGTAGGTGGTCCGCAGCACCGCGCTGTTGCGCTCGGACACCGTGTACACGACCTGCCGGGGTATCTGTTGGGACGACGTCTGCATGACGTCGTAGAGGTACGGGCTCTTCGCCGTTCCGGTGAACCTGACGGTGGTGGTCGGGTGCTTCTTCAGCCGGTCGAGCAGGGCGGCGCCCACCGCCGTGCCGACGCGGACGGTCGGCACGGCGGTGCGTTCGCCGTCGGGGCTCCAGCGCGTCCAGGCGATGTCGGCGAAGTGGGTCATCAGCAGTCCGCGTACGCCCGCAGCGGCCGCCTTCCGGGTCAACTCCCGCTCGTCCGTGCCCTCTTCGTTGCGGACGATCGCGAGTTTGCCGCGGGCCCGGCTGAAGTCGGGCTCGGCGAAGGTGCCCGCGTCCACGGCGGTCAAGGTGGTGCCGCCGGCGTCGAACAGCGGCGAACTCGGCATGTAGTACGGATTGAGGGCGAGGTCGCTGCCCGACACCTTCGCCTCGAGCAGCGGGGCGACCAGCTGCCAGCGCGAGGCGAACTCGAAGGTTCCGTCGGTGACGGCGGCGGTGGGGCTGACGTAGAGCCGCTTGGCCACGTCGAAGTACATCGTGCCCTGGAGCAGGCTGTGTCCGTCGATCTGCCGGTAGGTCTGGTAGTCGAGGATGCCGCGCTGTTCGGCGGGCCGCGGCGTGCGGATGTCGACCTTGGTGGTCTTGCGCGCGTCCAGGGTGACGGCCGTGTCCTTGGTGACCTTCACCTCCGGCAGGACGACGTGGCGCAGTTCCTGTCCGTCGTCGGCCGTGTCCAGGCTGGAGTAGTCGAGTTGATAGGTGCCTTCCTCGACTTCGGCGACAGCGGGCTCGGTGCTGACGTAGTCGACGAATCCGTCCGTGCCCCAGATGGTGGGCAGTGCCGGGACGCGGTTCCCGTCGTGGTCGTAGGTGGTGACGGTGAGCTTGTGGGTGGGGCCGTGCACCACGACGCTCACCGTGGTGTGGACCTTGACCGCGCCGTCGGTCGTGGTGGCGGTGACATAGCCGTAGTAGTCGCCCCGGCCGGCCCGGGAGGGGTCCACCGTCAGCGGCACGTCCACGGTGGCACCGGCGGCGATCCGCACCGCGTCGGAGCCGAGTCGCAGCGCACCGGTCGTGAGTTCCCGGCCACCGGTGGTGGCGAGGCGGGCGGCGAGCGCGAGGGTGACGTCCTTGTCCGAGGTGTTGGTGTAGCGGACGGTGGCCGTGCGCGGGGCGCCGTTGTCGCCGCCGGTCCCGTAGGGTCCCAGGGCCACACTCCCGGTGGCGGTGACCGGTCCGAGCGCCGCCGCGGCCACGTCGACGCGGCCGCCGCCCTCCTCGGTCGCCTGCTGTCCCCCGACGGTGTGCGCCGTGCTGATGAGCGCGTCCTTGAGCCGCTGTCCGCTCCAGGTCGGATGCGCCTGGGCGAGCAGGGCGGCGGCACCCGCCACATGCGGAGTGGCCATCGACGTACCGGAAGCGGCCACGTAGTACTGGTCCACCGGTTCGCCCATGGTGGTGCCCGCCGCGCGGGCCGCGACGATGCCCACGCCCGGCGCGGTGACATCGGGCTTGACCGCGCGGTCGCCGTGGCGTGGACCGCGGCTGGAGAACGGGGCGAGTGAGTCGTCGCGGTCCACCGCGCCCACGGTCAGTGCGGCGTCCGCGGCGCCGGGCGAGCCGATGGTTCCCGCGCCCTGCTCTCCGCTGTTGCCGGCCGCCACCACGAACAGGGCGCCACTGGTGCTGCTGAGTTCGTCGAGGGCGAGGCTCATCGGGTCGGTGCCGTCGCTGACTTCGTCCGAGCCCAGGCTCATGTTGACGACCTTGGCGCCCTCGGCGGCGGCCCACTCCATGCCGTCGATGACCTGCGACTCGGTTCCGTAGCCGTCGTCCCCGAGAACCTTGCCGATCAGCAGGTCGGCGCCCGGTGCCACCCCCTTGCGGGTGCCGCCGGACGCGGCGCCGGTCCCGCCGACCGTGGAGGCGACGTGGGTGCCATGGCCGAAGACGTCACCGGTCCCGGAGCTGCCCGAGAAGTCCTTCGCCTGGCTGATGCGTCCGGCCAGGTCCGGGTGGGTCCGGTCGACACCCGTGTCGAGTACCGCGACCTTGACGGACGTGCCGTCGTACCCGGCCTTCCAGACCGCCGGGGCGTTGATCTGTCCGGTGCTGCGGTCGAGGGTGGCGTCCACCCGGCCGTCCAGCCAGATCCTGGGCGTGGCGGCCACGCCCGCGGCGCTCACCCTGTCCGGGGCGGGGGCGAGTTGCTTCCAGAACCGGTCCAGGTCGTCGTCGGAGATCCGGACCGCCTGCGCGTCGATGCTGTCCAGCGTGCGGGCGGGCGCGTCGTCCTCGGTCAGCGTGGTGAGCCTGCGCACCGCGGAGGCCGGGACACCGTCCGGCCGGCCGATGATCAGGGGGAGCGTGTCGGTGTGCGCCGCGTCGTACTTCTGTTTGATGAGTGCGCTGACGTTGAAGAGCTGCCGGTCCAGGCGCCCGGCGGAGACCAGGTCCTGGGCGTCGGAGGGCAGAACCGTCAGGTCACCGTCCTGTTCCACGGTCCGGAACAGGATGCCGCGCCTGCCGCTGCCGGGCTCGACGGCGGCGATCCGCTTGCCGTCACCGTCCGTCGTGACGGTCACCCGGTCGCCGGTGATCAGCCGCACGGTGACGGTGCCGCCGGCCGAGCCTCCCGCCGAGACAGCCGTGGCTGCCGTTGCCGTCGTGGCTGGCGCTGCCGTCGTGGTCGTCCCGGCCGTACTGGACACTCCAGCCGCGCCGGCCGCCGATGGCACGCCGCCGGCGGTCAGCGCCAGGCCGGCGGATATCACCGCCGCGAGGCGGATGCGTCTCATCAGATCAGCACCTTTCCGTGCATGGTTGTGCGCGTGAGGAGATCTTCATGCGGGTGCTGCACAGAATCCGCCGCCGCCGGACGCGATGTCACCGTTTCCCGGTGGCGCGGATGGGACATGTCGCAACCGCGCCACCCCGCGGACCGCGCGGAGGTCGGGGCGGGAACACGGAAGACGCCTGCTTCCCTGGGCATAGCCGCCGTGGCGCTGACGTTCGACTGTTCAACAGAGATCATCTGTTCAACAGAGATCGTCGCGAACGTTGGAGGAGCCTCGTGCCACTGCCCTCACACCCCTTGCGGAAGCTGGGCTTCTTGACCATCGGGCTGTTCGACGAGGCCGACCCGCGGCGTGGTCACGAGTCGACGCTGGAGATCATCGAGCTCGGTGAGCGGCTGGGATTCGACAGCGCGTGGGTGCGACACCGTCATCTCCAGTACGGGATCTCCTCCCCCGTGGCCGTGCTGGCGGCGGCCTCGCAGCGCACCAGCCGGATCGAGCTGGGGACGGCGGTCATCCCGGTGGGGTGGGAGAACCCGCTGCGGCTGGCCGAGGATCTCGCCACGGTCGACATCCTGTCCGGGGGCCGCCTCAACCCGGGCGTCAGCGTCGGCCCGCCGATGCACTACGACCAGGTCAAGCAGGCCCTCTACCCCGACACCGGCGACGTCGAGGACTTCAGCTACGCCCGCGTGGAACGGCTGCTGGACTTCGTGCGCGGCAAGTCGGCGACCGACTTCAGTGGCGTCGAGGGCTTCGAGGTGTTCTCCGACCGCGTCCAGCCGCACGCCGCGGGTCTGGGCCGGCGCATGTGGTACGGGGGCGGCAGCCTGCGCTCCGCGCAGTGGGCGGGCGAGCACGGGATGAACCTGCTGACCAGCAGTGTCGTCAAGGCGGAGGAGTCCGAGGACTTCGCCGAGATCCAGCGGTCGCACATCCGGACGTTCCGCGCCCACCACCCCGACGGCGACCGTGCCCGGGTCTCCCAGGGCCTCGTCGTCATCCCCACCGACAGCGCCTCACCCGAGCAACGCGAGAAGTACGAGGAGTACGCCCTGAAGCGCACTCCTCGCACCGCGACCCCGCAGGGCCCGGCCCGGATGATGTTCGCGCCCGATCTCGTCGGCACCTCCGAGGAGATCGCCGAACGGCTGTACGCCCACGCCGCGTTCCGGGAGGTCGACGAGGTCGCGTTCGCGCTGCCGTTCACCTTCGGGCACGAGGACTACGTGCAGATCCTCACCGACATCGCCACCCGGCTCGGTCCGGCACTCGGGTGGCAGCCGGCCGCCTGAACGCGGCGCCGGGGCCTCAGCCCTGCTGGAAAAGCTCCGGGGGCAGCGGCTTCAGCAGGGCGTACAGGTCGTCGGTGATGGGACGGTCCCAGGCGGCGATGGTCACCAGGACGTTGTCGCTGCGGTCGAACTGCACGCAGGAGATGCGGGTCTCGGACAGCTTGAGACGGCGCACGATGAGGAGACCGTCGCCCTGCATCACCGGCATGTCCTCGGTCCCGGTGACGGTGACCTCCTCGTCGTTCTCCAGCGCCAGCAGCAGCTGGGCCACCTCGAACGGGATCTCGTCCTCGGCGACCTCGCGGGCCGGGGAGCCCTCGGGCAGATTGCCGATGATCATCGCGGGGCCACGGCCGCCGAACAGGTCGTAGCGCAGGAAGACACCCTGGCAGCTGCCGTCGGGGGCGGGCAGCAGACCCGCGCCGAGATTGCCCGGCCAGTCACCCGGATCCATGGCCAGAACGTCGAAGTCGGGCCCGGCGGGCGTGGCGCTGCGGCGGCGGAGGAAGGACATGCCGCAATGGTACGTGCCCGGGCGCGAACCGGGCCTCGGGGGCGTCCCCCGTGCGTGGCCCCCGGACCCCGCTGTGCATGGCCGCCTGACCCCGCTGTGTATGGCTGCCGGACCCGGCTGTGCGCGGTTGCCGGACCCGGTTGTGGATGGTCGCCGGACCCGGTTCGTGGATGATTGGCGGACCGGTCGCGTGTGGCTACCGGACCGTTTGCCGGCCCAGCGCCGCCGCCAGTCCCGTACGGTCCGTGCCCAGCTTCCGGTAGACCGCCGAGAGCAGGCGGACGACGGCCGGCTCCTCGGTCCCCAGTTCCTCGGCGACCTCGGTCGTGGTGCGGCCCCGGGCGGTGAGCGCGGCGGCCGCGCGTTCAGGGGCGGTGAGGGTGTCCGTCTCGGTGCTGTGCAGGCGGCGCGGGCGCAGTCCGGCGGCGGCCAGCTCGGCGCGGGCCTCGTCGCCGAGGCCGTCGGCGCCGCACTGCATGGCCGCGTCCAGTCCCCGGTAGAGGTGTTCGGCGGCTTCCTTGGGCGAGCCCGAGCGGCGCAGTTCGGTGCCCAGGGCGACCAGCGCGCAGGCCAGTTCGTAGGCGGCCGGGGAGCGCTCCAGATGGCTGACGGACTCTTCGAGGAACTTGACGCGGGTCGAGCCGGAGGAGACGTCCGCGGCGGCCCGTAGCGCCTGTCCGACGGCCGAGGGGGCGCCGAACTGGCGGGCGCGGTGCACCGCTTCGAGTGCCGTGGCGACGGCGCGTTCCGGCGCGTCGTGCCGTTCGGCGCGGGCGAGGTGGAGCTGCCAGGGACACCAGGAGGGGTTGCGCATGCCGCGCGGGTCCAGGCGGCGTCCGGCCGCTTCGAGCTCGGCGGCGGCCTCCTTGGTGAGACCGCGGGCGAGCAGCAGTTCGCCGTGCACGGTCTGGACGTCGGGGAAGGTGACGGCCGCCGGGAAGGGCGCGCCGAACGCGTGGTCCTCGCCGATCTGGGCGGCCTCGGTGACACGGCCGCGGGCGAGCAGGATCTCGATGATGACACCGACGGCGTACCAGTGGACGGGGGTTTTGGCGCCGACGCGTTCGGCGAGCCTGAGGCCCGCGCGGGCGAAGTCCTCGGCCTCGGCGAGTCGGCCGCGGCGGTAGCGGACGTATCCGAGGAGGGTGTAGCCGAAGGAGAGATGCGCGCCGTGCCAGCCCTGGGACTCGAAGTCGGCGATCCCGGCGGCGAACAGTTCCTCGGTGCGGCCCGGGCGGTCGGCGTACATGAAGGTGAGGGCGACCAGGACGGGCACCTCGAAGCCGCGGTCGGCCTCGGCCCAGCGGATCCCTCCGGCGAGGGCGCGTTCGGCGTGGTGGAGCGCGACGTGGGCGGGCTCGCCGCGCAGGGTGGCGTCCCAGGCGCGCAGGCCGATGACATAGCGCTCGGTGAGGTCGCGGCCGGTGAGCCGGTCGGCGAGGCGGGCCAGGCGGCGGGAGCGGGCCGGGGAGTCGGGTTCGTCGGCGCGGAAGGCGTCCCACATGAACTGTTCGGACTGCATGCGCAGCCGCACCCGGGCGTCACCGGTCACGCGGATCTCACGGGCCAGCGTCTCGGAGGCCTCGGCGAGCCGGTCGCTGTGGGCGAGGACCTGGGACAGCCGGTAGACGATGTTGTGGCGCAGCTCCGGATCGGTGATGGGCTCTTCGAGGGCGGCCCGGAGGTGGTTGACGGTGGTCGCCGGTTCGGTGAGCAGGGAGGCGCAGCCCAGTTCGTGGAGAACCGCGGCCCGCTCCTTGAGGGGCGGCGGTTCGCGCAGGGCGCGGGCGAGGTAGCGGCGTGCGGCGTCGGGGGCTCCGGCGCGCTGGGTCTCGCGGGCGGCGGCGCGCAGCTGCTGGACGACCCAGTTGTCGCCCTCGGGGTGGGTCTCCATCAGGTGGCGGGCGGCGGCCGAGGGGCCGAGTCCTTCGTTGATGACGCACCAGGCGGCCTGGCCGTGCAGGGCCACGCGGACGGCGGCGGGGATGGCGCGGTAGACGGCGGTGGCGATGAGGGGGTGGACGAACTCCAGGGTGTCGACGCCGGCGAGGATACGGGCGCCGCGCAGGGCGTCCGCGGCGTCGGCGGCCTCCTCGGAACCGAGGCCGGCCACGGCGGCTGCCAGGGTCGGCGGGATCTCGGTTCCGAGGACGGCGCAGGCCCAGGCGAAGCGCACGGTGGAGGCGCCGAGGCGTTCGAGGCGGGTGATCAGGCCGCTGCCCTTGACGGCGGCGGCGAGGTCGCGCAGCAGGTGCGCCCCCTCCTCGGTCGGGACCAGCCCGCGGTCGCGGACCTTCGCGGTCAGCTCCACCGCCTCGAAGGGGTTGCCCGCGGTGACCGCCCAGCACTCGCGGCAGAACACGTCGTCGGCCTGGGTGCCGAGGTCCTCGCGGACGAGGTCGGCGACGGCGGCGGCGCTGAGCGGTTCGAGGTCGAGGGGACGCTGGCCCGCGCGTCCGGGAAGGCTCCTGAACGCCTCGGCGTGGTCGGGGAGTTCGTCGGGCCGGTAGGCGACGGCGAGCAGCAGCGGAAGTTCCTCGACGCGCGGCGCGAAGGCGGCGAGCCAGCTCAGTGACTCGGGGTCGGCCCAGTGCGCGTCGTCGAGGACGAGCACCATCGGGGCGCGCTGCACCGCGAGGTGGGTGAGCACCCAGTCGAGGCCGTCGCGCAGGCCCTGCTGGTCGGGCGGGGCTCCCTCGGACGGGGCGCACAGGCCGAGCGCGGGGCCGACGATCGCGTACCAACTCCCCAGCTGGGCGCGGAGTTCCGCCTCCGCGATCCCGGCGAGCTGGGGTTGCAGGAGCTGGCGGGCGACGTGGAAGGCGACGCCCTGTTCCTGGTCGCCGCCGCGCGCGGACAGGACGGTGCAGCCCTGGGCCGCGGCGCGGCGCCGTACCTCGGCGAGGAGCGTGGTCTTGCCGATTCCGGCGCGTCCGGCGAAGGCGAGGAGCGCGCCGCGGGGCCGCTCGGATGCTTCGGTTCCGTCCTCGCGCAGACCGGTGAGGTCGTTCAACGCCTCATCGGCAGCGGCGAGTTCACCCTCTCGTTCGAAGAGTGTCCTTCTGCTGCGTACAGCGCGCTGTCCCATGATCCACCCCCTGGCCACGGTGGTGCGGTCCACGCGGGGAGCGGATGCGTACCGTGACCTCCAGGGACCTCAGCGTACGCTCGTAGCGCCTCGTGGGGAGCCCTTCCGCCGCGACCGGCGCGGGCTTCGGACCACCGACCGGATTCTTCGGTCAATCCCCCACGGCCTGCGCGGACTTCCTGTGCCGTTCGTGATGGCGGGCGACACGCGCACGGTTCCCGCACGAGGGTTTGCACCACTCCTGTCGCGGGTGTTCCTTGATGAAGTAGCGCACGCAGCGCGGCGCGTGACAGGCGTGCAGCCGCGACCGGTCCGGGCTCGCGAGGAAGGCGAGGGCGGCGCGGGCGAGCAGTGCCGGGAGAGGAGCGGCGGCGCCCACGGCTTGCCGGCGTACGACGGGTTCGGCGCCGTCGTCCCAGGTGAGGACGGGGACGGTCGGAGCGAGGGCGGCGGCGGTGTTCAGGCACAGCACCGCCTGCGGTACGGGAAGCAGCCGGGCCGCGTCGGCCGGGCTGGGGTCGCCGGGGCGCACGGCGCGGGCGAACAGGGCGCGGACCGCGGCACGCAGGTCGCGTACGGCGGCGAGCGCGGTGGCGTCGGCGATGAAGGCGTCGGCTCCGGGCAGCAGCTCGGCGTGCCCGCGCACCCAGGTGGTGAGTCCGCCGGGTTCCGCGAGGTCGTCGACCACTCCGCCCTGTCCGTCGTGCCGGATGGTGAGGGCGAGGTCCAGGGCGATCCGGGTGTCCGCGTCGATCGAGTCCGCCATGACGGTAATGATAGGTACACGTGCACCCATTAGCCGCTCGGGGCCGCCACGCCGTTCAGTCGCTCCGGGCCGCCACACCGTTCAGTCGCTCGGGGCCGCCGTGTCGTTCACGGATCGCCCGCCCCGAAGAGGAGGCCTCGTCCTGGGACCGGACCCCGGCTCGGGCACCGGCCCCGGGACGGGACCCACGTCGCGTATCGCCTCCTCGTACGGGGCGTCGGCTCATGGTCTCGACATCAGGTCGGGTCAGGTCGGCTCAGGTCAGGTCGAACTCTCCCTCGCGGGCGCCCGACACGAACGCGCCCCACTCGGCCGGTGTGAAGATCAAGGAAGGGCTCGCGGGGCGGCCACTGTTGCGCATCGCGATGAAGCCCTCGACAAAAGCGATCTGGACGTCTCCCCGCCCTCGGCTGCTGGACTGCCATTCGGCGTTGCTGAGGTCCAGCTCAGGCTTGTCCCACCCCGCCAGCGGGTGCTGCTCGATGGTGCTCTCGGCCACGTCCGTGCTCCTCCCGGTTCGTCGTCCGCCGCCAGCCTAGCGATCGGTTCCGGCGGCGGACAGGCCACGTGAGGGGGACGCTTTCAGGAGGAGGGCGGCTCGGCCCCGACCAGCCACATCGAGAAGAACTGGGATCCCCCTCCATAGGCGTGTCCCAGCACCCTGCGAGCCCCTTCCACCTGGTGTTCTCCCGCCTGACCGCGCACCTGAAGTGCCGCTTCGGCGAAGCGGATCATGCCGGAGGCGCCGATCGGATTGGTGGAGAGGACACCGCCCGACATGTTGACGGGCAGGTCCCCGTCAAGCTCGGTCACACCGGATTCGGTGAGCTTCCAGCCCTCGCCCTCCTCGGCGAAACCGAGGTTCTCCAGCCACATGGGCTCGTACCAGGAGAAGGGCACGTACATCTCCACAGCGTCGATGTCGCGGCGCGGGTCCGCGATGCCCGCCTGCCGGTACACGTCGGCCGCGCAGTCCTTGCCCGCCTGCGGCGACACACAGTCCTTGCCCGCGAACAGGGTCGGCTCGCTGCGCATGGCGCCGCCGTGCAGCCACGCGGGCGGCCTCGGCGAGCGGGCCGCCCCCGCCCGGTCGGTGAGGATCATCGCGCAGGCGCCGTCCGAGGACGGGCAGGTCTCCGAGTAGCGGATCGGGTCCCACAGCATGGGTGAGGCCTGCACCTTCTCCAGCGTGATGTCGTGCTCGTGGAGATGGGCGTACGGGTTCTTCAGCGCGTTGCGCCGGTCCTTGTACGCGACCAGCGAGCCGACGGTGTCGGGCGCGCCGGTGCGCCGCATGTACGCCCGTACGTGCGGTGCGAAGAAGCCGCCCGCCCCGGCCAGCAGCGGCTGCTGGAAGGGGATCGGCAGCGAGAGGCCCCACATGGCGTTCGACTCGGACTGCTTCTCGTAGGCCAGGGTCAGGACGGTGCCGTGGACGCGGCCCGCGATCAGGTTCGTGGCCACCAGGGCCGTGGATCCGCCGACGGAACCCGCCGTGTGCACCCGCAGCATGGGTTTGCCGACCGCGCCGAGCGCGTCGGCGAGGTACAGCTCCGGCATCATGACGCCCTCGAAGAAGTCGGGCGCCTTGCCGATGACCACGGCGTCGATGTCGGCCCACGTCAACTCGGCGTCGGCGAGCGCCCGCCCGGCGGCCTCGCGGACGAGTCCGGCGAGGGACACGTCCCGTCGGGCCGCCACGTGCTTGGTCTGGCCGATGCCTACGACGGCCACGGGCTCCTTGCTCATCGGGGATCCCCTTCGAGTACGGCGACCAGGTTCTGTTGGAGGCAGGGCCCGGAGGTGGCGTGGGCGAGCGCCCGGTCGGACTCGCCCCGGTGGACGCGGGCGGCGGCCTCACCGATGCGGATGAGCCCGGCGGCCATGATCGGGTTGGCGGCGAGGGCGCCGCCCGACGGGTTGACGCGCACCTCCTCGCCGAGCCGCAGCGCCTTGCGCAGGACCACCTCCTGGGAGGTGAACGGCGCGTGCAACTCGGCGGTGTCGACGGGCCGTTCGAAGGCCCCGGCCCGCTCGGCGGCGAGGCGGGTCGACGGCGAGTCCGTCAGGTCGCGCACGCCGAGGCCGTGCGCCTCGATGCGGTGGTCGATGCCCCGGATCCAGGCGGGCCGCTCGCACAGCTCGCGGGCCCGCTCCCCCGCCGCGAGGATGACGGCGGCGGCACCGTCGCCGACGGGCGGACAGTCGCCGACGCGCAGGGGCCGTACGAGGTACTCACCCTGAGGCACCGAACCCCTCACCTGCGCATGGGAGTTGGTGGCGGCCGAAGCGCGGCTGCGGGACGCCACCCCCGCCAGCGCGGCCTCGTCGGTCTCGCCGGCGTCGATCAGCGCCTGCGCCTGGAGGGCCGCGAGGGCGACGGAGTCGGGCCACAGGGGCGCGACGTAGTACGGGTCGAGCTGCCGGGTCAGGACGTCCCGTACGGATCCGGGTGACGACTTCCCGTACCCGTACACCAGCGCGGTGTCGGCGTCCCCGGTGAGCAGTTTCGTCCACGCCTCGTACAGCGCCCAGGCCCCGTCCATCTCCACGTGCGACTCGGAGATCGGCGGCCAGGCGCCCACCCCGTCGAGGGCCATGGTGAAGGAGAAGGCGCGGCCCGCGAGGTAGTCGCTCGAACCGGAGCAGGTGAAACCGATGTCGCTGGTCTTCAACCCGGTCTGGTCCAGGACGGCGTGCAGGACCGGGATGAGCATCTCCACCTCGGAGAGCTCGTCGGTGGTGCGCAGATGGTCGCTCTGCGCGAAGGCGACGACGGCGATGTCCCTGATGGGCGGCATCTACAACAGCTCCTTGTACGTGTCGTACTCGGCGTCCGGTTCGCCGGTGGGCCGGTAGTGGTCGGGATAGCGGCCGCCCTCCGTCCACACCGGCTCCACCCGCAGCCCCATGCGCACCTGGTCGTAGGGGATGCCGCCGATCCGGCCGTGCAGCGCGAGGTCGGCGCCGTCGAGGGCGATGTGCGCGTAGACGTACGGCACTTCGATGTCGAGGTTCCTGGCCTTGATGTTGACGATGCAGTACGTGGTCACGGTGCCGCGCGGGCCCACCTCCACCTGCTCCGACGTGACGACACCGCAGGTGGGGCACGCGCCCCTCGGCGGGACGTACACCTTGCGGCAGGACGGGCAGCGCTCGCCCACGGTGCGCCGTGAGGAGAGGCTGTTGATGTAGGCGGACTGGGCGCGGCCGGGCGAGTAGACGTAGTCGAGGCGCGCGGGAGCGACGATGCCGGTGACCATGTCCTCGAACCGCCCGTCGTGGCCGGCGATCTGCGGGCGGTCTCCGTCGTACGGCTCGAAGCAGGCGATGTCGGTGATGGCGCCGGTGCGCTGCGCGGCCCAGCGGACACGCACGCGCATACCGGTGCGTACGGCCTCGGGGCCCGGCGCGTCCAGGGCGTGCAGGAGGGCGGTGTCCGCGCCGTCGAGCCGGACCAGGGCCCAGGCGAAGGGGGTGTCGAGGGGTTGACCCCGACGGGGTTCGTGGTTCCAGGCCCAGGTGGTGACGGTGCCGGTGGGGGCGACCTCGACGAGCTCGTCCAGGTCCTCCGCGGTGACGGGGTCGTACTCGACGGGCGGGACGAGCGTCCGGCCGTCGGTGGTCTTCACACCCAGGACGACACGCTCACGCAGCCCGGTGAGAAACGCGCTCTGGACGGGGCCGAGCGATCGGGTGAAGGGGAACTCGACGACGAGGGGGGCTTTGAGGACTTCGGGCATCCCGGATGTCTCCTTAGGGGAGGGGGATCGTGCGCGTCACGACTCCGTCGGGGGGAGGGGGAGGATCGAGCACGCGGTGACTCCGTCGGGGGGAAGGAGAGGATCGAGCACGCCCCCGAGGGCGGAACCCAGGCCCTCGGGTCTCCCTCTCCCGGCCACAGAAGGCCTCTGTCACGCCCGTCCCGGACCCGCACACCGTCACGCCCCCGCACGTCACGCGCGCCGATAGACGGGTGGGCGTTTCTCGGTGAAGGCTCGGGAGCCTTCCTTCGCGTCGGCGGTGTCGAAGATCGGCCAGCCTCGGGTCAGCTCGGCCGCGAGGCCCTCCGTCTCCGTCATCTCGGCGGTCTCGTACACGGACGCCTTCACCGCCTCGACGGCCAGCGGACCGCAGGCGTTGATCAGTTCGGCGATCTCGAGGGCCTTGTGCCGCGCCGTCCCGTCGGGCACGACGTGTCCGACCAGGCCGATCCCGGCGGCCTCGCGGGCCGAGTACGGACGCCCCGTGAGGAGCATCTCCAGGGCGTGCGTGCGGGGGATCTGGCGTTGCAGGCGGACCGTGGAGCCGCCGATCGGGAACAGCCCGCGCTTGACCTCGAAGAGCCCGAAGGTCGCCGACTCTCCCGCGACCCGGATGTCGGTGCCCTGGAGGATCTCCGTACCGCCCGCGACACAGTGCCCCTCGACGGCGGCGATCACCGGCTTGCGGGGGCGGTGGTGGCGCAGCATCGCCTTCCAGTGCAGATCGGGGTCGGCCTTCAGCCGGTCCCGGTACTGCTGGCCCTCCATGCCTCGCCCCGCCAGCGCCTTGAGGTCCATGCCGGCGCAGAAGGCGTCCCCCGCGCCGGTGAGCACGATCGAGCGGATCGCGTCGTCCTCGTCGGCCTCGAGCCAGCCGTCGTACAGACCGACGAGCATCGGCAGCGAGAGCGCGTTCTTGGCCTCGGGCCTGTTGAGCGTGAGCACCAGTGTGGCGCCTTCGCGCTGCACGGTGAGGTGTTCCGTACCACCCATTGCCGTCCTCCCGTCAGACAGGCTCTCTGGAACGAGAACAGGTTGCAGTAGGCGCGGGACCAGTACAAGAGTTTTCTGACAGACAGTCAGATTTCTTCTGCGCGGGCCCTTCCCAGTTGTGGCGGCCTTTGCTCTGATGGCCGTCGAGCCCAGGGCCTGTCGTTTGGATCAGGTCGTTTCAGGAGACGGGGCTTGGTCAGTGCCGGTGAGCGGGGTCTGGTGCGTGCAGCTGCAAGGCGGAGGAGGGAAGCGACGCGGAGCGTCGTTGACCGACGACAACGCCGCAGATGTGCGTGCCAGACCCCGCGGCCCAGGCCTGATCCAAACGACAGGCCCTTGGGGCGGACCCGGACGCGCGAGGTCAGGAGGAGCGGTGGAGTACAACCTTGCCGACCTGTTCGAGTCGGTCGTCGACGTGGTTCCTGGCCGCGAGGCGCTCGTGTACATCGACCATCCGGGCACGGGCGCGGAGCGCCGTCTGACGTACGCGCAACTCGACGCGGCGGCGAATCGCGTCGCCCATCACCTGATCGACAGCGGCATCCGCCCCGGCGAGCACCTCGGACTGCACCTCTACAACGGCGTCGAGTACCTGCAGACCGTGCTGGGCTGCCTGAAGGCACGGATCGTGCCGGTCAACGTCAACTACCGCTATGTGGAAGAGGAGTTGGTCTACCTCTACCGGGACGCGGATCTGGTGGCGCTGGTCTTCGACACGGAGTTCAGCGACCGGGTGGCGGCGGCACTGCCGCGGGCCTCGGCGCTGCGGCATCTCCTGCGGGTGGGGAGCGCAGCGACCGACGGAACCTCCTTGCCCGCCCTGGACTTCGCCGAGGCCGAGGCCGCCGGATCCCCCGAACGGGGCTTCCCGCCGCGCTCGGCGGACGACCAGTTCATCATCTACACCGGCGGCACCACCGGCATGCCCAAGGGGGTGATGTGGCGCCAGGAGGACCTGTTCTTCTCCGGGCTGGGCGGCGGGGCCCCGACGGGCGAGCCGGTCAGGAAGCCGGAGGAGCTCGCCGAGCGGGTGGCGGCCGGTGGCGAGGGCATCACCTTCTTCCCCACTCCCCCGCTGATGCACGGCACCTCGACACTGACGGCGTTCATCGGGTTCAACTTCGGCCAACGGATCGTGATCCACCGCAAGTTCGTGCCCGAAGAGGTCCTGCGGACGGTGGCGAAGGAGAAGGTCACCAGCATGTCGCTGGTCGGCGACGCGATGCTGCGCCCGCTGATCGACGCGCTGCGGGGGCCGATGAAGGGCACGGACTGCTCCTCGATGTTCAGCGTGTCCTCGTCCGGCGCGATCATGTCGGAGACGGTGCGTGAGCAGTTCCAGTCACTGGTCCCGAACGTGATGCTGCTCAACAACTACGGCTCCTCGGAGTCCGGCTTCAACGGCACCGCGACCGCGGACTCGGGGGCCGGACAGGGTTTCCGGCTACGGGTCAACTCCCGTACGCAGGTGGTGGATCCGGCCACGTACAAGCCGGTCGCCGTCGGTGAGCCCGGCCGGGTCGCACAGCGCGGCCATGTGCCCCTCGGCTACTACAACGACCCGAAGAAGACCGCCGAGACCTTCTTCCGGAAGGACGGCGAGCGGTGGGTGCTGCTCGGCGACATGGCGACGGTCGACGAGGAGGGCATCGTCACCGTCCTCGGACGCGGCTCCCAGTGCATCAACACCGGCGGCGAGAAGGTCTATCCGGAGGAGGTCGAGCAGGCCCTGAAGTCCCATCCGGACGTGTACGACGCGCTGGTCGCCGGGGTCCCCGATGAGAAGTGGGGCAACCATGTGGCGGCGGTCGTCCAGCTCCGCGAGGGCGCGGGCAGGCCCTCGCTGGAGGACATCCAGACCCACTGCCGAAGCCACCTCGCCGGCTACAAGATTCCCCGCCAGCTCGTCATCACCGACACCATCCAGCGCTCGCCCAGCGGCAAGGCGGACTACCGGTGGGCGCGCTCGGTGGCGACGGAGGCGACCCGCTGACGCATGCGGCGCAACCGCCGCCCCACGCCGGTCACGCGGTGACCGGCGTCGGTCACCGCGTGACCGGCGAACGGACGAAGCTCGCGGCGAGGGCCGCCGCCGTCAGGAATCCCGCGGCGGCCACCGCGACCGACAACCGCCGCCCCGGCACCAGGTGGCTTGCGATCGACGTGCGCCCAGGTTGAGCAGAGCGCCCACGCCGAGCCCGTCCCGGGCGACCGGTGACGGTCGAACGCGACGGTCGTCGGCCGTCTCCGTCAGGGCGCCCTACCCCTGGGCGGTTTCGGCCCGTGCGTCCGCGAAGCGGTCCCTCAGCTCGCGTTTGAGGATCTTCCCGCTGGCGTTGCGTGGCAGTTCGTCCACGAAGACGACCTGCTTGGGCGCCTTGAAGGCGGCCAGCTTCTCGCGTGCGTGGGCGAGGAGTTCGGCCTCGGTGACCTCGGTACGGGCGACGACGACCGCCGTGACCGCCTCGATCCACCGCTCGTCGGGGAGCGCGATCACGGCCACCTCGGCGACGGCGTCGTGTGTGTAGAGCGCGTCCTCGACCTGACGCGAGGCGACCAGCACGCCACCGGAGTTGATGACGTCCTTCACCCGGTCGACGACGGTGAAGTAGCCCTCCTCGTCGCGCACGGCGAGGTCCCCGGAGTGGAACCAGCCGTCGCGGAAGGCCTCCGCGGTCTCCTCCGGCTTGTCCCAGTAGCCCTCGCACAACTGCGGTGAGCGGTAGACGATTTCGCCCCGCTGCCCGTCGGGCACGTCCTTGCCGGACTCGTCGACGACCCGCGCCTCGACGAACAGCACCGGCCGCCCGCACGAGTCCATCCGCCCCTTGTGCTCGTGGGGTGCCAGGACCATGGCCAGCGGTCCGATCTCGCTCTGGCCGAAGCAGTTGTAGAACGCCAGCTTCGGCAGCCGCTCCCGCAGCCGTTCCAGAACCGGCACCGGCATGATCGACGCCCCGTAGTACGCCTTGCGCAGTCCGCTCAGGTCACGGGTGGCGAAGTCGGGGCGGTTGGACAGTCCGATCCAGACGGTGGGCGGCGCGAACAGACTGTCCGCGTGACCGGCCTCGACCAGGTCGAGGATCTGCCCCGCGTCGGGCGCGTCGAGGATGACGTTCACGGCGCCGACCGCGAGATACGGCAGCAGGAACACATGCATCTGCGCCGAATGGTAGAGCGGCAGCGAGTGCACGGGCAGATCGCCGGCCTGCAGATCGAGGGCGGTGATCGCGCTGAGGTACTCGTGCACCAGCGCGCGGTGGGTCAGCATGGCGCCCTTGGGCAGCGCGGTGGTGCCCGAGGTGTAGAGGAGTTGCGTCAGGTCCTCGCCGCGGGGCTCCGGTCCGTCGTACGGCGGGGTCGTGTCGAGTCGCGCGAGCAGCGAGTCGTCGCTGTCGCGCAAGGCGAGAGAGCGGGTTCCCTCGGGGAGGTTCCCGGCCAGGTCCGGGTCGGCCAGGACCAGTCCGCAGCCGGCCTGTCCGACGATGTACGCGAGGTCGTCACCGGTCAGGTTCTGGTTGACCGGCACGTGCACAAGCCCGCCGCGCGCACACGCGAGGAAGCCGATCAGGTACGCGTCCGAGTTGTGGCCGTAGGCACCGACACGGTCGCCCGGTGCCAGTCCCGAGGAGCGCAGCACCTGGGCCGCGCGGGAGACGGCCTCGTCGAGTTCGGCGTAGGTCCAGGACCGGTCGCGGTAGTGGATCGCGACGCGTTCGGGGGTCCGCCGGGCGCTGCGCCGCAGCACCCCGTCGACCGTGGCGCTCCGGCCCGCCGCCACCGTGGGGTTCTGACCCGCCGTCATGACCTGCTCCTTCGTCCGGCTGCTGTGCCGTGATCCTCGTTCCGGCCCGCGAGCGGGGTCAAGCGTCCCGCGCTCTTGGCGCGAAGAGGATCAACCCCGCCGTGGAACGTACTGACACCAGGTCACACGTCTGTGGCTGTTGTTACGCTCAACCGCCCCTTCCCTCAATGATGTCGGGAGGCACGATGCGCATCCGCCCCAGACGGTTCGCCGTCCTGGCCGTAGCCCTGCTCACCGCCTCGGCCGCGCTGCCCGCGGCCGCCGCGAACGGCCAGGAGCGTCAGCACTCTCCGTCCCACCCGTCCGCCGGCGGTCTGTCCGCCGTGATCCGCTACACCGAGTACGGCATTCCGCACATCCTCGCGAAGAACTACGCGGACCTAGGCTTCGGCACCGGCTGGGCGCAGGCCGCCGACCAGGTGTGCACCCTCGCCGACGGGTTCGTGACCTTACGCGGCGAACGCTCCCGCTTCTTCGGCGCCGACGCGGAGCCGGACGGTTCGCTGTCCTCGGCGGCCGAGAACCTCTCCAGCGACCTCTACTTCCGCGGCGTGCGGGCGACGGGCACCGTGGAGAAACTGCTCGCGGAGCCCGCGCCACGGGGTCCGAGCCGCGATTCCAAGGATCTGATGCTGGGCTGGGCGGCCGGCTACAACGCCTGGCTCGCCCAGCACCGGATCACCGATCCGGCCTGCCGGGGTGCCTCCTGGGTCCGGCCCGTGACCTCGGTGGACGTGGCCGCGCGTACCTTCGCGCTGGCGGTGCTCGGCGGTCAGGGCCGCGCGGTCGACGGCATCACGGCCGCGCAGCCGCCCGCGACACCCGCCGCGCGTACAGCCGTCGGCATACCCGACGCGCAGAGTGCCGCGCGCGCCGCCCGAAAACTCTTCGACACCGCCGACATGGGGTCCAACGCGGTCGCCTTCAGCGGTGCCAGCACGGCGAACGGCCGTGGGCTGCTGTTGGGCAACCCGCACTACCCGTGGCAGGGCGGCCGTCGTTTCTGGCAGTCGCAGCAGACGATCCCCGGCGAGCTGAACGTGGCGGGCGGCACGCTGCTCGGCTCCCCCACGGTCTCCATCGGGCACAACGCACGGGTGGCCTGGAGCCATACCGTCGCCACCGGTGTGACGCTCAACCTCCATCAGCTGACGCTGGATCCGGCCGACCCGACCACGTACCTGGTGGACGGGAAGCCGGAGCGGATGACGAGGCGAACCGTCACCGTCGAGGCGCGGGGCGGCCCGCCCGTCACCCGCACCCAGTGGTGGACCCGCTACGGCCCGGTCGTCACCTCGCTCGGCGCGGGACTCCCGCTGCCCTGGACGTCCACGACGGCGTACGCACTCAACGACCCCAACGCCGAGAACCTGCGCGCCCCCGACACCGCCCTCGGCTTCGGCCGGGCCCGCGGCACGGCCGACGTCCTCACGACACTGAGGCGCACACAGGGGCTGCCCTGGATCAACACGATCGCCGCCGACTCGGGCGGCCACTCGCTGTTCACACAGTCGCAGGTACTCCCGCGTATCACCGACGAGTTGGCCCAGCGCTGCTCGACGGCGCTCGGCAAGGCCCTCTATCCGTCGTCCGGTATCGCGGTCCTCGACGGCTCCCGCGGCGACTGCGCGCCGGGCAGCGACCCCGACGCCGTACAGCCCGGGATCTTCGGCCCGGCGAACATGCCGGTCCTCAAGGATGCGCCGTACGCGGAGAACTCCAACGACAGCGCCTGGCTGGCCAATACGGACCGGCCGCTCACCGGGTACGAACGGGTCTTCGGCTCGATCGGCTCGCCGCTGTCGACCCGTGCGCGCGGCGCGAAGACGGACGTGGCCGCGATGGCCGCAAAGGGGGAGCTGACCGTACGGGATCTACAGGCGCAGCAGTTCGCGAACCGGGCCACCTCGGGTGACCTCATCGCCGACGACACGGCCCGTGCCTGTGCCGCGCTGCCCGGTGGCACGGCGACGGGCAGCGACGGCAAGGCCGTCGACGTGGGCGAGGCGTGCGGTGTGCTGAAGGCGTGGGACCACTCCATGAAGACCGGCAGCCGGGGCGCACTGCTCTTCGACCGGTTCTGGCGGCGACTGATGGTCGCGGTCGCGCCCGCGCAGCTCTGGAAGGTCCCGTTCTCGGCGGCGGACCCCGTGCACACCCCGAACACGCTCAACACCGAAGCGCCCGGCGTGGCCACGGCCCTCGCCGACGCGGTGAGCGAGCTGCGGGCGACGGGCATCGCGCTGGACGCGACGCTCGGCGCGCACCAGGTCGTCGTCCGGGGCGATCGGCGTATCCCCGTGCCGGGCGGCACGGAGTCGCTCGGCGTGTGGAACAAGGTCGAGCCGGTGTGGGACGCGGCGGCCGGCGGCTACACGGAGGTCACCACGGGGTCCTCGTACATCCAGGCCGTCGGGTGGGACGGCGGCCGTTGCCCGGTCGCCCGTACGCTGCTGACCTACTCCCAGTCGTCGAACCCGAACTCGCCGCACTTCAGCGACCAGACACGGCTGTTCTCCGAGGGGAAGTGGGTCACCTCCCGGTTCTGTGAGAAGGACATCCTGTCCTCGCCCGGGCTGCGGGTGATCCGCGTGGGCGAGCACCGCTGACGGCAGCGGGGTGGTCCCTGCCCGCGCCGGCGGGGACCACCCCGGTCACACCCCGCTCCGCTGTCACACCGCTCGCGTACGGCCCTCCCAGTAGGGATCCCGCAGGCGCCGCTTGTACAGCTTCCCGTTCGGGTCGCGCGGCATCGACTCGATGAAGTCGACGCTCTTGGGACGCTTGTACCCGGCGAGCAGGCGTTCGCAGTGGACGAGGATGTCGGCGGCGAGGGCCGGGCCCGGTTCGTGGCCCGGGGCGGGCTCGACGACGGCCTTGACCTCCTCGCCCCAGTCGTCGTGCGGGATGCCGAAGGCGGCCGCGTCGGCGACGGCGGGGTGGGAGAGCAGCGCGGCCTCGATCTCGGCCGGGTAGATGTTGACCCCACCCGAGATGATCATGTCGATCTTGCGGTCACGGAGGAAGAGATAGCCGTCCTCGTCGAGACAGCCCAGGTCACCCACGGTGAAGAAGTCGCCGATGCGGTTCTTCTTCGTTTTGCTCTCGTCCTTGTGATACGCGAATCCACCGGTGCTCATCTTCATGTAGACGGTGCCGAGTTCACCGGGCGGCAGCCGGTTGCCGTCGTCGTCGAAGACCGCGAGTTCGCTGATGGGCCAGGCCTTGCCGACCGTGCCGGGCTTCTTCAGCCAGTCCTCGGTGGTCGCGAAGGCGCCGCCGCCCTCACTGGCCGCGTAGTACTCCTCGACGCTGTGGCCCCACCACTCGATCATGGCTCGTTTCACATGGTCCGGGCACGGGGCCGCGCCGTGGATGGCGTGCCGCATCGAGGAGACGTCGTAGCGCGCCTTCACCTCGTCGGGGAGTGCCAGCAGCCGGTGGAACTGGGTCGGGACCATGTGGGTGTGGGTGCAGGCGTGGGCGTCGATGACGCGGAGCATCTCCTCGGGCGTCCACTTGTCCATCAGCACCAGGCGGTGCCCGATGTGCAGGGAGGCGCCCGCGAACTGGAGGACGGCGGTGTGGTAGAGCGGAGAGCAGACCAGGTGCACGTTGTCGTCGTACGGCCTGATGCCGAAGATGGCGAGGAAGCCGCCGAGGTACGACTCCTCGGGGAGCTTGCCGGGCAGCGGGCGCCTGATGCCGCGGGGGCGGCCCGTGGTGCCCGAGGTGTAGTTCATGACCCAGCCGAGGGTGCGGTCGGCGGGCGCCGAGTCGGGCTGCGCGTCGAGGAGTTCGGCGTACGGCCGGAAGCCCGCCACCGTGCCCACCGCGTACCGCTGACCGGCGGGAAGCTTCGCCTCGTCGGCGGCGTGGCGGGCGGCGTCGGCGAACCGTTCGTGGGCGATCAGCACCTTGGCGCCCGAGTCGGAGACGATCCAGGCGATCTCGGGGCCGACGAGGTGGTGGTTGACCGGCACCAGGTAGAGGCCCGCCTGGGAGGCGGCGAGGTAGGCGACGAAGAACTCGACGCCGTTGGGCAGGACGACCGCGAAGGCGTCGCCGCGTTCGAGTCCCGCGGCGCGCAGCCCGTGGACGAGTCGATTGGCCGCGGCGTGCAGCCGGCCCGCGGTCCACTCGTCCCCGTCCGGGGTGATGAGGACCGTCCGCCCGGGGTCGGCAGTGGCTTGGGCCCAGAAGCCGTTGGGTGAGGTGCTCATGACTGTTCGCCCCTTCCCGCGATCCGGTTGACGCGCTCGACGGCCCGCTCGAAGCCGCTCGTCAGGTCGTCGAAGACGGCCTGGACACTGCGCTCGCTGTTCATCCGGCCGACGATCTGCCCCACCGGCGTCCCGAGCAGCGGTTCCACCTCGTACTTCTGGATCCGGGAGACCGCCTCGGCCACCAGCAGCCCCTGGAGCGGCATGGGGAGCGTGCCGGGGCCGTTCGGGTCGTCCCAGGCGTCGGTCCACTCGGTGCGTAGCTGGCGGGCGGGCTTGCCGGTCAGCGCGCGCGAGCGGACGGTGTCGCCGGACCCGGCGGCGAGCAGCTTGCGGGTCACGGCGGGCGCGTGCATGTCCGCTTCCGTGACGGTCAGCCACAGGGAGCCGAGCCACACCCCCTGGGCGCCGAGGCTGAGGGCGGCGGCCACCTGCTGTCCGCTGCCGATGCCGCCCGCCGCCAGTACGGGCAACGGATCGACGGCGTCGACGACTTCGGGGGTGAGCACCATCGAGGCGATCTCGCCGGTGTGGCCGCCCGCCTCGTAGCCCTGTGCGACGACGACGTCGATGCCCGCCTCGGCGTGTTTGCGCGCGTGCCGGGCGCTGCCCGCGAGGGCCGCGACGAGCACTCCGCGCTCGTGGGCGCGTTCGACGACGTCGGCGGGTGGCGAGCCCAGCGCGTTGGCGAGCAGTTTGATCGGGTAGTCGAAGGCGACGTCGAGCTGGGTGCGGGCGACCTGTTCCATCCAGCCGGTGATGCGCCAGCCGGACGCCTCGCCCTCGGCGAGTTCGGGCACGCCGTACTTGGCGAGGGTGTCCTTGACGTACTGCCGGTGTCCCTCCGGGATCATCGCCTCGACGTCGGCCTCCGTCACCCCCTCGACCTTCTTCGCGGGCATGACGACGTCCAGGCCGTACGGTTTGCCGTCGACGTTCGCCTCGATCCAGTCGAGGTCGCGTTTGAGGTCGTCGGGTGCGGTGTAGCGGACCGCGCCGAGCACACCGAATCCGCCCGCGCGACTGATGGCCGCGGCGACGGCGGGAAACGGCGTGAAGCCGAAAATGGCGTGCTCGACTCCCAGTTTCTTGCTCAGCTCCGTCTGCATGGCCGCAGAATGCCGCAGTCCTCCGGACGAGGGAAGGCCTTTTCTGATGCTCCGTCAGATTTCTGGCCAGTCCCTCGGCAGAGTTCCAGACCCCGCGCCGCGCCGACGGCACACGACCGACCGGCGGAGCTAGGACCTGTCCTCCAGTACCGCCATGGCCGCGTTGTGCCCGGGCACCCCGCTCACGCCACCGCCGCGCACCGCGCCCGCCCCGCACAGCAGGACGTTCGCGTGCCGGGTCTCGACGCCCCAGCGGCCCGTGCCCTCCTGGGCGTACGGGAAGGCGAGGTCACGGTGGAAGATGTTGCCGCCGGGCAGCCGCAGGTCGCGCTCCAGGTCGAGCGGGGTCTTCGCCTCGATGCAGGGGCGGCCGTCCGTGTCGGTGGCCAGGCAGTCGGCGAGCGGTTCGGCGAGGTGCGCCTCCAGCTGCGCCAGCGTCGACTTCAGCAGCTCCGCCCGTACGGCGTCATTGTCCCGCTCGAACAGCCGGGCGGGTGTGTGGAGGCCGAAGAGGGTGAGGGTCTGATAGCCCTGCTCGACCAGGTCCTGGCCGAGGATGCTCGGGTCGGTGAGGGAGTGGCAGTAGATCTCGGAGGGCGGCGCGGTGGGCAGCTCGCCGGACGCGGCCTGCGCGTGGGCGGTCGCCAACTGCTCGTAGCCCTCGGCGACGTGGAAGGTGCCGGAGAACGCCTCGCGCGGGTCGACGGAGGTGTCGCGCAGCCTCGGCAGCCGCTTGAGCAGCATGTTGACCTTCAGCTGGGCTCCTTCGGCGGGGGTGGGCGGTTCGTCGCCGGTGAGGTGCGCGAGTTCCTGCGGCGAGGCGTTCACGAGGACGTGCCGGGCCGCGGCGACGCCCTCGCCGTCCGCGGTGCGGTAGGTGACCTCGGCGGCCCGCCCGTCGGTCTCGATGCGCACCGCCTCGTGGCCGGTGGCGATCACGGCGCCCGCGGCGCGCGCCGCCGCGGCGATCGCGTCGGTGAGGGCACCCATGCCGCCGACCGGCACGTCCCAGGCGCCGGTGCCGCCGCCGATCACGTGGTACAGGAAGCAGCGGTTCTGGCGCAGGGACGGGTCGTGGGCGTCCGCGAAGGTCCCGATGAGCGCGTCGGTGAGGACGACACCGCGCACGAGGTCGTCGGCGAAGTTCTCCTCCACGGCGACACCGACCGGCTCCTCGAACAGGACCCGCCAGGCCTCCTCGTCGTCGATGCGGGCGCGGAGTTCCTCGCGGGTGGGGAGCGGTTCGGTGAGCGTCGGGAAGACCTGCTGGGCGACCTGGCCGGTCATGCCGTAGAAGCGCTGCCAGGCCTCGTACTCACGGTCCGAGCCGGTCAGACGCGCGAAGGCCTCGCGGGTGCGGCGCTCGCCACCGCCGACGAGCAGGCCGGTGGGCCGTCCGTCGCGTTCGACGGGCGTGTACGAGGACACGGTGCGGCCACGCACGCGGAAGTCGAGGCTCAGATCCCGCACGATCTTCCGGGGCAGCAGGCTGACCAGGTAGGAGTAGCGCGACAGCCGGGCGTCGACCCCGGCGAACGGCCGGGTGGACACGGCGGCGCCGCCGGTGCTCCCCAGGCGCTCGAGCACCAGCACGGACCGGCCGGCCCGGGCCAGGTAGGCGGCGGCAACGAGTCCGTTGTGGCCCCCGCCGACGATCACGACGTCGTATCCCTCGTGTGCAGGCATGGTTCTTCGTAGCACGCGATGATCTAGAACGGCCAGAGGTACGCGGCACCCGGCGGGCGTCCGGACGGGGCACGAGCGCGGGCATCGGCCCCGGCGTGGCCTTCACCACCGTCGACCACGACACCGCCGTATGGCCGGGGCGCTCGACCGCGACACCGCCGTATGGCCGGTACGTCGACCACGGCACCGCCGTATGGCCGGTGCCGTCGACCACGGCACCGCCGTATGGCCGGTGCCGTCCCTCGAACAGGGCGAGCGCACCCCCGCACGAGAGCCCCTCAGTCTCCCCGTGCCGCCCGCTGCTGGCGCAACGCGGCCACTCTGCGGTACAGCTCCACCGCCTCCTGGCCCCGGCCCAGTTGTTCCAGGCAGTGTGCCTCGTCGTTGCGGCTGGCCAGGGCGTCGGGGTGGTCGGCGCCGAGGACGCGCTCGCGGGCGGTGGCGACGCCCCGGTACTCGGTGAGGGCGTCGGACCAGCGGCCCAGCCAGCCGAGGCCGACCGCGACCTCGCGGCGGCTGACGAGGGTGTCCGGGTGGTCGGGGCCGAGCACGCGCTCGCGGAGGGCCCACACGTCACGGGACTCGGCGAGCGCCTCCTCCCAGCGCCCCATCCGGCCCAGGTTGACGCCGAGGCCGTGCCGGGCGCGCAGGGTCTCGGGGTGGGCGGGGCCGTGCACCCGGGTGCGATCGTCGATCAGGTCCCGGTACAGCTCCAGGGCCTGCGCGCTGCGGCCGAGCCGGCCGAGGCTGATGCCGACCTCGTAGCGGGCGGAGAGGGTGTCCGGGTGGTCGGGGCCAAGGGCCTCGGCCCGTGCCTCGGCCACCTCCCTGTAGGTCCCCAACGCCTCCGGCCAGTGGCCCAACTGGCCCAGCGTGTACGCGACTTCGTACCGTGACACGAGTGTGTCGGGGTGGTTCGCGCCGAGCACCCGGGTCCGCGCGGCGGCGACCTCGCTCGCCATCCGGTACGAGTCCTCCAGGCGGCCCAGCCTGCTCAGGTTGAAGGCCAGGTTGTGGCGGCAGCGCAGGGTGTCGGGATGGTCGGGGCCCATGGCACGCTCCCGGGCGGCGAGCACCGCGATGTACGCCTGGTGCGCCTCGAAATGACGGCCCAACTGGCCCAGCACGTAGGCCATTTCCTGGCGCGCTGCCAGGGTGTCGGGATGGTCGGGGCCGAGCGCCCGCTCCCTGCCCCGGGCGACCCGCGCGTACTCGTGCAACGCTTCGGCGGCGCGTCCGGTGCGGCTGAGGGTGAAGCCGACCTCGTAGCGGCTGGCGAGGGTGTCGGGGTGGTCGGGGCCAAGGACGTGCTCGCGTTCAGCGGCGACCGCGCGGTGCACCTCGCCGGCCTCGGTCCACCGGCCGAGCCGCCCGAGGCTCAGTCCGGCGTTGTGCCGGCCCGTCAGGGTGGTGAGCAACTCCGGTGCGGGAGTCGGGCGTTCGACGCGCTCCGGCACCTCCGGTACGGACGCGGCCGAGCGTGCCGTCCATGCGCCGGTCAGGCCCGCCGCCGCGTCCGGCGGGGCGCCGCCCAGTCCGGCACCGGTCGCCTTGTGGCCGGTGGTCATGCCCCGGGTCCAGGAGGGCAGCCGGGGTTCACGCGAGGAAGAGGGCGCGGGAGCCCTCGTCGACGGCTCCAACATGCGCCGCTCGTCGGCGGGACGGCCGATGGCGGGGGACACGACCGTCGGCACGTACACCGGAGTCGTACGCCCCGTGCCGATCCGTCGGCCGAGCTCGCGCGCGTCCTGCGGGCGCCGCTCGGGCTCCTTGGCCAGCAGATCCAGGATGATCCGCTCGAAGTACTCGGGGAGCTCGGCGCGGTGGTGGCGCGGCGGCTCGGGAGGCGTGTCACGGTGGCCGACGAGGATCGCCCACGCGTCGTCCAGGTCGAACGGCGGTGCCCCGGTGGCGATTTCGTAGAGCACACATCCGAAGGAGTAGAGATCACTGCGCTGGTCGACGTGGGCACCGCTGATCTGCTCCGGCGACATGTAGTGCGGGGTGCCCATCGCGATGCCGGTGCCGGTCAGCCGGGCCGTGAAGCCGATGTCGTGGCCGAGGCGCGCGATGCCGAAGTCGCAGATCTTCACCGTGCCGTCGGCCAGCCGCATGATGTTGGCGGGCTTCAGGTCGCGGTGCACGATGCCCTGTTGGTGGGTGTAGGCGAGGGCGCCGGACACCTGGTCGGCGATGTCGACGACATCGGCGACGGGGAGCGGATGCTGCTTGTTGTCCTCCAGGAGCTGGCTGAGGTTGCGGCCCTCCAGCAGCTCCATGACCAGGTACAGCACGCCCTCCGACTCTCCGAAGTCGTGCACCACGGTCACCCCGCGGTGTTGCAGCGCGGCGGCCACCCGGGCCTCGCGCCGGAATCTCTCCCGCAGCACACGGGTGAACGACTGATCGTGGTGCGGGCCGAGCGGTTTGAGGCACTTCACGGCCACCTGCCGCCCCAGCGACTCGTCGCGGGCGCGCCACACCTCACCCATGCCTCCCCGCCCGATCAGATCGAGCAGTCGGTACCGGCTCTGGATCAGCCTGGTCTCCGCCATCTCGTGCGATCGCCCCCGTCGCTGCTCGCCGCGCCCTCCCCTGGCCCGTCCAGTATGGCGAGTTATCTGCCGACTTTGTACGGCGCCGGTCGGGAGCCGGGGCCGAGCCGCGCCATGGCCCGCAGAATGTGTTTGGGCGGGAGTCGCCAGCGAAGACGTGCGGGAACGCAGCGCAGCAAGGTGCCCGTGACACGCAGGCGCCGGGTCACCGTCGAGGGGGCCGGCGCGGGTCTGCCGTACAGCTCGTGGGCGTACGGCGGCAGAGCGGCGTACGCCAGCCGCGCCACGCGCCGCCACAGCAGGGCGCGCGCCGGGACGAGCAGCGGGTGGGTCGGCGGGCGCGACAGGAAGTCGTCCACGTCCCGCGCCTCGGGCCCGGCGGCGAGCTCCGGCAGCACCTTCTCGAAGTAGGCGGCCAGTTCCGCCCGATTCGCCGGTACGTCGGTGGGGTCGAGGCCGACCAGGCGTGCGCTGATCCGGTGTTCGTCGATGTACCGGTCGGCGTGCGCGTCCGTCATCGGGAAGCCCGAGCGGCGCAGGACGTGCAGATAGGAGTCGATCTCGGCGCAGTGCACCCACAGCAGCAGCTCCGGCTCGTCGATCCGGTACCGCTCCCCCGTGTCCGGGTCGGTGGCCTTGAGCAGGGTGTGGATCTTCCGGACCCGGGCGCCGGCCTGCTCGGCGGCCTCGGTGGTGCCGTACGTCGCCGTGCCGACGAAGTTCGCGGTGCGCATCAGCCGACCCCAGGCGTCGCGCCGGAAGTCGGAATTCTGCAGGACGCCCCGGACCGCGCGGGGGTGCAGGGCCTGGAGGTAGAGCGCGCGGATCCCGGCGACCCACATCATGGGATCACCGTGCATCTGCCAGGTCACCGAGGAGGGACCGAACAACCCCTGGTCACCCGAGCGAAGCGCGTCCACCTCGTCAGTGTGACAAGGATCGCTAGTTGGCACCAGGCAACATTCGTGACCTGCACCGATGCCAACTAGGTTCAGCGACTGGAGGTACGGAATCAGAGAGATAGTTGGCACTTTGGTACAGCGCAGGTCACAGGGCGTGTCGCTGGAGCAGGAAATCCAGCTGTCCTCCGGGCGTGAAGCTCCCCCGTGTGCGGCCGACGGACTTCAGGTCCCGATACCGCTGGTCACGAAGAAGGTGCCAGGCAGTGTGTGCCGGCGATCCGTCGCACCGCTGTCCTGTCGGCCACGGATGGTCTCGTCAACGCACCCCGATGATCAGGCCAGTCCCAGAAGCGCTTCGGCGTTGCCGGCCAGGATGCCCTGGGTGTCCTCTGCGTCGAGACCTGCCCGTTCGATGTAGGCGACAGTGTCGAGGTAGTGCTCGCCGCCCTGGTACGGGAAGTCGCTGCCGAGGACGAGTCGGTCCGCGCCAACGGCCTGGACCGCGGCCCGCAGCGCCGTCTGGGAACTGTGGGCAACGGTGTCGTACCACATTCGGCGCGCCGCCTGGCTCGGCGGGAGGGGGGCCTCAGGTGCCTCGAAGTGGGCAAGGTTGTCCCACCGCTCCAGCAGCATGGGCAACGCCCCTCCGAAATGGGAGTTGAGGATGCGCACATGGGGGTAGCGCGTCACGAAGCCACGGGTGATGAGCTGGGCCGCTACGACGGTGTCCTCCACGGGCGCGCCGACCATCCAGGTGAGGTGGTGGTCAATGATCTGCGGGGAGGCGACCCCGTCGCCGGCGGGGTGGAGGTACATCACGGTGCCGCGGCGGTCGAGTTCCTGCCACACCGGCGCGAAGGCCGGGTCGGTCAGCGCCCGGCCCGCGGCCGAGGTGGTCAGGGCCACGCCCACCACCCCCGGCGCGTCGAGGACGCGGTCGAGTTCCGCCAGGGCCGCGTCGACGTGCGGCAGAGGAAGCACGACGAAGGCCAGGAAGCGGTCGGGGTGGCGGTCCACCAGGGCGACGTACCGGTCGTTGATCAGGCGCGCGGCGGCAGCGGCCCGATCCGGATCCGGCAGGGCGCCCGTCAGCGGCGAGGCGGAGATCACCTGCCGGTCCACACCGGCCCGGTCCATCAGGGAGAAGCGGGCCTCGAGTTCCTTGTCGGTGTCGTCGGCCCCGAGCCCACGCTGGCCGCCGGTGGTGGTGACGCCCGAGTCGGCCAGGAAGTCCAGGTAGTCGCTGGGGTAGACGTGCGCGTGCGTGTCGATGCGCATGAACGCGTTCCTCAATCGTGGAGGGAAGAGGGGAGAGAGAAGGGGGGGCGGATTCCGGATTCGCCGAGGGCACATGGCGGCTTGGGCGTCGCTGTTCAAGGAGACATCACCCGCTGTGAGCCGGCTCCCCGGCCCGCGGGTCCGGGGTGGGTCGACAAGCTCTCGGTCACCGAGCGGGACGCCTACAAGTGGGACGACCACAGCGGTCCCACCGACCTCTGGCAGGGTTCTGCCGCCTTCACCTCGTCAGTGATCGGCTCCGGGTTGTTAGGGCAGGAGGAGTACTTTGCCGGTCTGTCGGTGGCTTTCGAGGTAGGTGTGGGCTTGGGCGGCTTGTTCGAGGGGGTAGGCGCGGTCGATGATCGGGGTGATCTTTTTGTCTGCCAGCAGTTGAAGGCATAGTTGCTGGTCGCGCAGGGTGGCGCCGCGGACGCTGGCGATGGTCACCTGCTGGCCGATGAGGGCGAGTGCGTCCAGTTCGAGGCGGGATCCCTGGTCGGTCGGTGTGCCCAGGACGATGACGGTGCCGCCGAGCCGTGTGCAGGCGAGGGAGAGCTGGAAGAAGTCGTTGCCGCCGACGCAGTCCCAGACGGCGTCGGCGCCCAGGCCGTGGGTCAGCTCGCGTACCTGTGCGGGGAGTCGGGGATCGGTGGAGTGCACGATGTGGTCGTAGCCGAGTTTGGTGAGCGCTTCGTCGTGGTCCGCCTTGGTGGTGGTGCCGATGACGGTGGCTCCGCTCAGTTTTGCCAGTTGTGCGCAGGCGATGGCCATTCCGCCGCTGGCGCCGGTGATGACCACGGTGTCGCCGGGGCCGACGGGTGCTTGGCGCGCGCAGTTGAGGGGGGTGGTGTAGGTCCACATGGTGGCTGCGGCTGTCTCGTAGTCGACGCCGTCGGGGATGGGCAGGATGGCGTCCTGGCGGCGGGCGACGTACTGGGCGTATCCGCCGAAGACCTGGTGTCCTGGGTAGGCGGTGTCGATGCACAGGTTTTCGAGTCCGCGTAGGCACAGGGCGCAGTTGCGGCAGGGGGGGTGCGGGAGCTGTACCGCCCTGTCGCCGGGGCGCCAGCGGGTGACGTTCTCGCCGGTGGCGACGATTTCACCGGCCGCGTCCCGGCCGAGCTGGAAGGGCAGGGGCCACGACGGGCGTCCCGGGAGAGGCCGCGGCAGGTTGCCCGAGCGGTAGCGCAGGTCCCAGCTGTTGACGGCCGTGGCGTGCACACGCAGCAAGACGTCGTCCGGGCCGACCTCGGGAATCGGCGTCTCGATGTACTGGAGCACCTCGGGGCCGCCGTGTTCGAACAGGCGGACCGCCATCATGGTCTGTACCACTTCACGTTCCTTCAGATCGTTACGCACTTCACCGCAGGCTCCACACAGCCGCCCGCACCTCACCCGACCCGGCGACACCGTGAGCGAACGGATCCCGGCCAGGCGGCTCACCAGGGCCGGACCACGAACGCAACAGCGACCGAGTCCGACGCACCCGACGCTCGACCCTCCGACGCAGCCACATAGGCAGCCGCCAGTTGACAGTCCGTCAACATTCTTGGCTACGGGTCATGAGAAAAAGCCGAGCCTAAGCAGCTTCCTTGCTGGCCTTGACTGGAAAGTACCCTAGAACTAGCTTGGCTCCAGTTCAAGAGAGGGAGACGGCAGTCCCACGCCACGCAGGAGCGCTCTGTAGCGGCATGAGCCAACACCTCCTCTGCTCAGACGCTGATGGTCAGGTGGCACGCAGGGATGAGCATCAGCGACTTACCGAGAAACAGCCTGACCTCTTTCGGGCTGGTCCAGCCCGAAAGAGTGCACTCACAGTCGGACCCTGTCGACGGACGCGGCTCGCCGACTCTGCGAGCCGACCAGGACCAGCCGGTCACGACCAGCCCCCTGACTGACGCCATGCCTTCAGCGGCCGCGGTTGGAAGGGCCGTCGGACCGCTCGCGAACGACGCGCACCCTCGCGGAGCGCAACAGCCATTGACAGGACCCCGGCAATCACCCGCGCGCCCTCGAGGGAGAGTGGACATGCCCGACGACCGTCCCTTCCAAGCCGTGACTCCGCCCGCCGAGCCCCGCACCCGGCGAAGATTCATCGCCGCGACCGCCGCTGCTTCAGGAGCCGCCATGGTCGGCGGTCTGGTCTCGGGGTCGCCCGCGCGGGCCGCCGAGGCCGCGCCCGGCAGCCGTGTCTCCACGGCGGTCACCGGTGCCCAGGGGGTCAACCCCAAGCACCCGACGTCAGGTCCGCCGCCCCGGCCCGTAGGCGGCCGCTCGAAGGACCATCGGAACACTTCGGAGGACAAGATGCGCATTGTGGCCGTGGAAGAGGCGTTCTCCGTTCCCGGATCCATCCGGCAGGAGGAAGCGATCCGTCAGCACATGGCGGTGCCGGAGGCGATCAAGCAGGAGTGGTTCCGGCGCCTGGACGATCTGACCGAGCTGCGGCTGGCGGACATGGACGCCAACGGCGTCGACGTCCAGGTCCTCTCGTATTCCACGCCGGGCGTGGAAGTGATAGAGGATCCCGCGGAGGCCGTGGCGGCCGCGCGGCGGATCAACGACTATCTCGCCAAGGCCATCGCCTCCCATCCGACCCGCTTCGCCGGCTTTGCCACCCTTCCGTTGCAGGATCCCAAGGCCGCGGTCGTGGAGCTGCGCCGGGCGGTGACGGAGCTCGGTTTCAAGGGCGTGCTGTACAACGACCATGTGCGGGGGCACTACCTTGACGAGCCGCAGTTCAGGCCGGTCTGGGCCGAACTGGAGCGCCTCGGTGTGACGTTGTATCTGCATCCGGCTGTCGTTCCGGCAGACAACTGGCATGTCTTCGACGGGTATCCCGTGCTGGTCGGGCCCTCCTGGGGATGGACCGCGACGACGGGTGCCCATGCGCTCCGGCTGATCTACGGCGGAGTGTTCGACGAGTTCCCGCGCGCGTCGGTGATGTTGGGCCACATGGGCGAGCTGCTGCCGTTCCAGATGGCCAGGCTCGACAGCCGCTACGACCAGGTGCCCCCCGAGCACAGGGTGCAACACCTGCCCTCGTACTACCTGCGGAACAACGTGTACGTCACCACCAGCGGAGTCATGTCGCATGCCGCGCTGCTGGGAACCGTCCATGCCGTGGGTGTCGACCGGGTGCTGTTCTCCATCGACTACCCGTTCGAGTCCAGCGCTGCGGCGGTGGAATTCCTGCGCTCCGCACCGTACGCGCCGGCCGACCTCGCGAGCATCGCGCACGGCAACGCCGAGCGCGTTCTGGGACTGTGACGAGCCACGATGCCGAACGGGGAGGGGCATCGACGTACGGAACGTGGTCGGCGTCAAAGGGCCCCAGCCCGGTGCAGGTCTAGGTGACGGCCGCCGGGATCCACCCGGGCGAGGCGCGGCACCAAGATGGAGGTTGCGCCGCGGCAAGGGCAATGTCCCGCAGAGTGTCACCACGCTGATCGCCGATGGTGATCTGCGAATCCCCATCGCCCTTGCCACCAGCTCGACAACGTACTCAAAGCCTTCCAAGGACCGGAACGTCCTCGCACGGTGAGGAAGGATCGTGCTCAAGCCGCGACGAACTCTCACCCCCGCTGATGAACGAAGTTCGCGCCCAGCCGGTGAGTCGGCGGCGCGCGCCGGGGCCGCTCTGGAGAACGACTACAGCTGCCGCCTTCACCGGGATGCCCTTCGCAGAGGTCGTACGACATGCCTCGAAGACGCTACGGCGCACGCCACCATGCGGTTTGACGGTGGCGTGCGCCGCTGCCGTTCACAGACCCTGACCGATGTCCCGCGCGGTCGCGAGCAGAGGTTGGGACAGTTCAGCGAGCCTTGCGCGGGTGCAGCGGACGGACGGAGCCGCCACGACCACGGCAGCTACGGCGGCGCCCGTACGGTCGCGCACACATGCGCCGACGGCGTGCACTCCGCGCTCGCTCTCCTGAAAATTGAGGGCGTAGCCGTGGCGGCGCACGGACACCAGCTCGTTCATCAGGCTCTCGAAGTCCTTGGGAGCTTTGGCCCGGCCCTCGGGGAGCCCGTTGGGGTAGAGGGCCCGGAGCCGGTCAGTCGGCAGTGCCGCGAGCAGGGCCTTGCCGCCCGAGGTCACGTGGGCGGGCAGGAGTGTGCCGGTGCGGTAGCTGACGCGCAACGCCTGTGGGCCTTCCACGCCGTCGAGGAAGCGGCTGCCGTTGCCCTCGAGCACCATCAGGTGGGTCGTCTCTCGAACGGCGTCCGCCAGCCGTTGCAGGTGGGGGTGGGCGATGGTGATCAAGTCCGGAGGAGGGGCTGCCTGGCTTCCCCTGATCGCCTGCAGAGCCGGCCCCGGCCGGTACACCTTGTGACGGTCCTGCACGGCGAATCCCTCGAAGACGAGCATCGCGAGGACCCGGTGCGCGGTCGAGCGCGCGACGCCGAGCCGGTCGGCGACGTCCATCACCCGAAGTTCGTCGAGCTCGTGCAGCAGCCGGACGACGCGCAGGGCGTTGCCGGCTGCGCTCACCGGATACGAAGGGCTCGTCGAAAGACTGCCTGAATTCTCCATAGAGGAATCCTACCCTTCATGGATTCCGGTGAGAGGAAAACGCGGCGTAACGTCAGGGACAGCGCGGCACGATGCGCGCTTCTTCCGGCGGTCGCCGTACAACACGACGTGGAGGTTTCCGTGACCGACACCACCAACGAACAGACCGAGCGCAAGCTGCTCGACGAGCTGTACGCGGATTTCGAGGACGCGGGCCTGATCCCGCTGTGGACCCAGGTGGACGGCCTCATGCCGACGGTGCCGCAGCCCACCGCGGTTCCGCACCTGTGGCGGTGGGCGGAGCTGCTGCCCATCGCACAGCGCTCCGGAGAGCTCGTACCGGTGGGGCGTGGCGGCGAGCGCCGCGCCATGGCCCTGTCCAACCCCGGTCTTCCGGGCCTGCCTTACGCCACTCCGACCCTATGGACCGCGATCCAGTACCTGGGGCCGCGCGAGGTCGCACCCTCGCACCGGCACAGCCAGGGAGCCTTCCGGTTCGTGGTCGAAGGCGAGGGCGTGTGGACCAACGTCGACGGGGACGCGGTGGCGATGCGGCGGGGTGACCTGCTGCTCACGCCGAGCTGGGCCTTCCACGAGCACCAGAACGTCACCGATGAGCCGATGGCCTGGCTCGACGGCCTGGACATCCCGCTCGTCTCCAAGCTGGACGCCGGCTTCTTCGAGTTCGGCCCCGACGAGCTCTCCACCCGCGAAACCCCCGAGCGCTCGCGCGGCCAGCGACTGTGGGGCCACCCCGGGCTGCGCCCGATCAGCCGACCCGACCAGCCCAACTCCCCGCTGAACGCCTACCGCTGGGAGCACACCGACGCCGCCCTGAACGCCCAGCTGGAGCTGGAGCAGGAGGGCGTGCCCGGTGTGCTCGAGCCCGGGCACGCCGGAGTCCGCTTCTCGAACCCCACCACCGGCAGGGACGCCCTGGTCACGATGCGCACAGAGATGCGCCGCCTGAGTGCCGGCACCCAGACCACCCCGGTGCGCACGGTCGGCTCCGCGGTTTGGCAGGTGTTCGAGGGCGAGGCGGTCGCCCAGGTCGGCGACAAGGTCTTCGAGATCGCCAAGGGCGACCTGTTCGTGGTCCCGTCCTGGTGCGAGGTCTCGCTGTCCGCCCGCACCCAGGTCGACCTGTTCCGTTTCAGCGACGAGCCCGTTTACGAGGCCCTCGGCCTCGCCCGTACCTCCCGAGGAGAACACAAGTGAAGCTCGCCACCATCCGGGTCAACGGCACCACGCGCGCCGTCCGTATCGATGACGACAAGGCGGTGGACCTGGGCGAGAGCGATCTGGTGGTCTTCCTGCGCCACAGTGACTGGGCGACGCGTGCCGCGGACGCCGACGGTGAGACGTACGAAGGCGCCCTGGACTACGCCCCCGTGGTCGTCGCGCCGGAGAAGGTCGTGTGCGTCGGTCTCAACTACCGCACCCACATTCTGGAGATGGGCCGCGAACTCCCCTCGCACCCGACGCTGTTCTCCAAGTTCGCGCGGGTGCTGGTCGGCGCGTACGACGACGTGACCCTGCCCGCCGCGTCCACGCAGATGGATTGGGAGGCCGAGCTCGGCGTCGTCATCGGTGCCGAGGTCCGGCACGCCGACACGGAGCAGGCGCGGGCCGCGATCGCCGGGTACACCGTGCTCAACGATGTCACCGCCCGCGACTGGCAGTACCGCACCACCCAGTGGGACCAGGGCAAGAACTTCGAGGCCACCACGCCCATCGGACCGTGGCTGGTGACCGTCGACGACCCCGCGGTCTCCGCCCAGGGCCTGAACCTGACGTGTGAGGTCGACGGCGACACGGTCCAGAAGGCCGACACCGGTGACCTCGTCTTCGACCCGGCCGCACTGGTCGCGTACCTGTCCGAGGTCGTCACCCTCGTGCCCGGCGACGTGATCGCCACCGGCACTCCGGGCGGGGTCGGCCACGCCCGCAAGCCCGCCCGCTATCTGCAGGACGGATCACTCCTCGTCACCCGGATCGAGGGGATCGGCGAGACCCGCAACACCTGCCGTCGGGAGACACGGTGAGCGAACGCCCGGCCGCGATGCTGGGGCGGGTGACCAAGGGCACGGCGGCGTTCGAAGCCGCCGTGCACCGGCTGACCGACCCGGGATTCCCCAGGCCCTCGTACCTGCCGGGCTGGAGCCGCGCTCACGTGGTCGCCCACGTCGCCCGCAACGCCGACGCACTCGTCAACCTGCTCATCTGGGCGCGTACCGGTATCGAGACGCCCATGTACGCAAGTGGCGACCAGCGTGCGCGCGAGATCGAGGAGGGCGCCCGGCAGCCGGCCGAAAAGCTGCGTGCCGAGCTGCTCGCGGCCGACGGCCGTCTCGCCGAGGAGCTCGCCGCGCTGCCCGACGAGTGCTGGGCGGCGACCGTCCGCACCGCGCGAGGCCGTGAGGTGCCCGTCTCTCAGGTGCCCTGGATGCGGGTGCGCGAGGTATGGGTCCACGCCGTCGACCTGAACATCGACACCAGCTTCGACGACGTGCCGCACGAGGTGTGCGCGGGCCTCGTCGACGACGTGGCCGCCTCCTTCCCCGGCCGGCCGGACCGACCCTCCGTCCGGCTGCGGTCCGAGGCCGGTCCGCGCACCTGGCTGCTGGGCGACTCGGCCGACGTCGAGCCGGTCGTGGTGAGCGGTGACCTGCCCAGCCTGGCCGCCTACGCGACCGGGCGCCCCGTCCCCGGCCCGTTGTACCCGACCGGCGGGGGATCCCTGCCGAAGCTGCCCGCGTGGCTGTGAGCACGAAGGAAAGACGATGAAAGTTGCCTGCATCGGCGCAGGTCCCGGAGGACTGTTCTTCGCCACACTGCTCAAGCGGAGCCGGCCCGGCGCCGAGGTCGTGGTCTTCGAACGCAACCGCCCCGACGACACGTTCGGCTTCGGAGTGGTCTTCTCCGACGCCACACTCGACGCCATTGACGCCGCCGATCCCGTCCTCAGCGAGGCGCTGGAGAAGCACGGCCGGCACTGGGACGACATCGAGGTCCGCGTGCACGGTGCCCGGGAGCGCGTCGGCGGCATGGGCATGGCGGCTGTCGTACGCAAGACGCTGCTGAGCCTGCTGCAGGAACGGGCCCGCGCCGAGGGCGTGCAGATGCGCTTCCAGAATGAGGTCCGCGATCCCGCCGAGCTGGACGACTTCGACCTGGTTGTGGTGTGCGACGGCGCCAACAGCCGCTTCCGCACCCTGTTCGCCGACGACTTCGGACCGACCGCCGAGGTGGCGAGCGCGAAGTTCATCTGGTTCGGCACCACCTACGCGTTCGACGGGCTCACGTTCGTCCACCAGTACGGCCCCCACGGTGTCTTCGCCGCCCACGCCTATCCGATCAGTGACTCGCTGAGCACGTTCATCGTCGAGACCGACGCGGACTCATGGGCCAGGGCCGGTCTCGACGCCTTCGATCCGTCGACCCCGCCGGGCATGAGCGACGAGAAGACCAAGAGCTACCTGGAAGACCTGTTCCGCGAGCAGATCGACGGGCACCCGCTGGTCGGCAACAACTCCCGTTGGGCCAACTTCGCTACCCGCAGGGCCCGTTCGTGGCGACGGGGCAAGTGGGTGCTGCTGGGCGACGCTGCGCACACCGCGCACTTCTCCGTCGGGTCCGGCACCAAGATGGCCATGGAGGACGCGGTCGCGCTGGCCGAGGCCCTGGGTGAGGCGTCTCACAGCGTGCCGGAGGCACTGGAGATCTACGAGGAGCGCCGCCGCCCCAAGGTGGAGAAGATCCAGAACTCGGCGCGGCCCAGCCTGTCCTGGTGGGAGCACTTCGGCCGCTACGTCCGTACGCTCGACGCCCCGACGCAGTTCGCCTTCCACTTCCTCACCCGCAGCATCCCGCGCGGCAAACTCGCCGTGCGCGACGCGTCGTACGTGGACCGCGTCGACGGATGGTGGCGGCGCTGTCACGATGCGGGGCCCCTGAAGACGCCTTTCCGGGGCGGTCCGTACCGACTTCCCTCGCGGCGGGTGACGGTCGACGACGACGTCCTGACCGGGACCGACGGCACCGGCATCCCGATGGTCCCCTTCAGCGGTCAGTCGTCGGGGGCGGGCGTATGGATCGACGCCCCGGACACTGAGAAAGGTCTGCCGCTCGCCCTTGATCAGGTGCGTGAGACGGCAGAGGCGGGCGCCTTGCTCGTCGGTGTACGCGGCGGTACGGCGCTGACCCGCGTACTGGTCGCGGAGGAGGCCCGGCTCGTGCACAGCCTGCCCGCCGCGATCGTCGGCGCGTACGACGACGACACCGCGACCACGCTCGTCCTCTCCGGCCGGGCCGACCTCGTCGGAGGCACCAAGTGACCGCCCTGGACGCGCTGTTCGCACCCCGAGCCATTGCCGTGCTCGGCGCATCGGCCACGCCTGGGAAGCTCGGCGCGGCGATGGCCGACTCCCTGGCTTCCTTCCCGGGGCCGGTGATGAAAGTCAACTCCGGCCGTCCGGACCCCGATCGGGGCTTCTTCCCCACCGTCGGCGAGGCCGCCGCAGCCCACGGCATCACACCCGACCTGGTCGTGTCCTGCATTCCGGCCACCGTGACCGCCGACGCCCTGCGCGAGGCGGCAACCGTCGGCGCCCGCGCCGCACTGGTGTGCGCCGGCGGGTTCGCGGAAGCCGGGGGTGACGGCCCGCTGCACCAGAAGGCGTTGACCGAGGTGGTACGGGACACCGGCATCCGGGTCCTCGGACCGAACACATCAGGCTTCCTCGCTCCCCACCGACGGCTCACGGCCACTTTCGTCCCGGGCGCGCCCGACCTGGAACCGGGTCCGGTGGCGGTCGTGGCCGCGAGCGGCGGCGTGAACCACGCGCTGGCGTTCGCCCTGGCCGAGGCCGGCGTCGGCCTGCGTCTCGGGGTCGGGCTGGGCAACAGCCTGGACGTCACCCAGGCCGACGTCCTCGACCACCTTGCAGAGGACGACGGCGTACGGGCCGTCGCCCTGCACGTGGAGACCGCCGCGGAAGGCCGCCGCCTCACCGAGGCGGTACGGCGTCTGACCGATCGTGTCCCCGTGGTAGCCCTGGTCGTGGGCCGTAGCGACATCGGAGACTTCGCCCGCTCCCACACCGGTGCCCTGGCCACCTCCTGGCGCGTGACCAGGACGGCCCTGCGCCAGGCCGGAGCAGTCCTCGTCGACGACGAGCGCGACCTCGTCGACGCCGTCACCGCGCTCAGCCGTCTACGACTTCCCGCGCATCCCCGTGCAGGCGTCGGCCTGGTCACCGCCCAGGCCGGACCCGGTCTGCTGCTCACGGACGTCCTGCGCTCCCACGGCATCCAGGTTCCCTCGCTGGTCGAACGGACGGTGAAGGAGCTGCGTGAGCTGCTTCCGGCCCTCACTTATCTGAACAACCCCGTCGACACCGGCCGGCCTTCGCCCGTGCTCACGCAGGTGGTGGAGCGGGTCTCGGAGGACCCCGGTATCGATGTCACCGCCGTGTACGGGCTGCTGGAACCGACGGCGGTGGACCTCCCGGCGGCGCTGACCGCCGCCCGTACGGCCACTCCGCTCGTCGCCGTCGTCGGCGGACCCGTGGAGCAGGCGCGGCGGGCCCGCCGTGAACTCGGCGAAGCCGGCATTCCCTGCGCGGCCACGCCGGCCTCGGGATCGGCGATGGTGCGTGCGCTCGTCGAGGACGCGGCCTCCCGAGCCCGTCTGGAGGCCCCCGACGTCACCGTGCCCGGTGCACCCACCCTGCCCCCGCCGGGGCCGGTCGACGAGCACACGGCCAAGGGCGTCCTCGCGGACTTGGGCATCCACACGCCCGTACGGCGCGTGTGCGCCGACCCCGCCGCGGCGCACGCGGCTCTCGATGAGCTCGGCGGCTCGGTCGTCGTGAAGATCCTCGACGCGGACATCCTGCACAAGACGGAAGTGGGCGGGGTCCAGGTCGGCATCCGCACGCACGAGGAGCTCGACGAAGCCCTCGCCCGCATGCCCGCGAGCCCCGCGCTGCTGGTGGAACAGATGGCCCCCGCGGGTCCCGAACTCATCGTCGGCGTACGCCGCGACCCGGTCTTCGGCCCCGTGCTGGCTCTGGGCGCCGGGGGAACGGCTGCCGAAATCCTCGGCGACGTCTCCCTGCGCCTCGCACCTCTGTCCGCGAACGAGGCCCACGCGATGCTCGACGAGCTCGCCACCCGCCAGATGTTCCTCGGCACGCGCGGCGCCACCCCGGTCGACCGCGCGCGACTCACCCACGTGCTGCTCGCCCTCGCCTCCCTCGCCGCCGACGATGCCGTGGCCGAGTGCGAGATCAACCCTCTGCGCGTCCTGCCCGACGGCGACGTCGTCGCGCTCGACGCCGTACTGCTGCTGCGAGACCCCCGGGATCAAGGAGGATCCAATGACGCGTGAGGGATTCGTGCCCTGGCCCAAGGAGGCGGCCGACCGCTACCGCGAGGCCGGGTACTGGCGTGGCAGGCCACTGGGCTCGTACCTTCACGAGTGGGCCGAGACCTACGACGACACGGTGGCCGTCGTGGACGGCGACATGCGTTTGACGTACCGTCAGCTCATCAACAGGGCAGACGGATTGGCATGCCGTCTGCTGGACAGTGGTCTCAACCCCGGTGACGCGATGCTCGTCCAGCTGCCCAACGGCTGGGAGTTCGTCACACTCACCCTCGCCTGTCTGCGGGCCGGAATCGCTCCCGTGATGGCGATGCCCGCGCACCGCGGTCACGAACTGCGCTACCTGGCCGCACATGCCGAGGTCACGTCGATCGCCGTACCGGACCGACTCGGCGACTTTGACCACCAGGCCCTGGGGCGGGAGATCGCCGAAGCCACCCCGAGCGTACGGCTGTTGCTCGTCACGGGTGGCACAGTCGGCACGGGCGCCACGGACCTGCGCGCCCTGGCGGAACCGGCCGACGACCCGGTCGCCGCACGGGCCCGGCTCGACCGGACAGCCCCGGACAGCGGCGACATCGCCGTCTTCCTGCTCTCCGGCGGCACGACCGGACTGCCGAAGCTCATCACCCGTACCCATGACGACTACGAGTACAACGCCCGCCGCAGCGCCGAGGTCTGCGGCCTCGACTCCGACTCCGTATACCTGGTGGCCCTGCCCGCCGGACACAACTTCCCCCTGGCCTGCCCCGGCATCCTCGGCACCCTCATGAACGGCGGCCGGGTCGTCCTGGCCCGCACCCCGGAGCCCGGCAAGGTGCTGCCGCTGATGGCCGCCGAGGGCGTGACGGCCACCGCCGCCGTACCGGCCGTCGTCCAGCGCTGGATCGACGCGGTGGCCTCCGGCCGCCACCCCGCCCCGCCCGCACTACGGCTGTTGCAGGTGGGTGGCGCCCGCCTCGCGCCGGAGGTCGCCCGCCGCGCCGGACCCGTGCTCGGTGGCACGCTCCAGCAGGTGTTCGGCATGGCAGAGGGGCTGTTGAACTACACGTGCCCTGACGACCCCGACGAGATCAAGATCGAGACACAGGGGCGCCCCATGTGCCCGGACGACGAGATCCTCGTCGTCGACGCCTCCGACGAACCGGTCCCGCCCGGCGCGATGGGCGCCCTGCTCACCCGCGGCCCGTACACCCCACGCGGCTACTACCGGGCCTCCGAGCACAACGCCCGAGCGTTCACTCCCGACGGCTGGTACCGCACCGGTGACGTCGTCCGGCTGCACCCGTCGGGCAATCTCGTCGTCGAAGGACGAGACAAGGACCTCATCAACCGGGGCGGCGAGAAGATTTCCGCCGAGGAGGTCGAGAACCTGATCTACCGCCTGCCCGGTGTCGCCCGCGTCGCGGCCGTCGCGAAGGCCGACCCCGACCTGGGGGAGCGGGTGTGCGCGGTCGTGGTCGTCGAGGCGGGAACCCACTTGAGCCTCGAATCGGTCCGTGCCGCCCTCATCGCGATGCAGGTGGCGCGATACAAGCTCCCGGAAGACCTGCTGGTCGTGGAGGAGTTGCCGCTGACAAAGGTCGGCAAGATCGACAAGAAGCGTCTGCGGGATGTCGTCCGTGGCAAGGCGGACTCCGTCGAGGCGGTGTGACGGCGCTCGCCGCGGCGGCGAACTGGCCGGCGGCGTTGCGGTGACGCTCCCGCTTCCCCGGAGGGAGTCAATCGGCTTTGCCGGCCTTCTGGCGGTACCTGGGGAAACAGCTCCAGGTACCGCCATCGCCGTCGCCCCGTCCCGACCGTCGGACCAGCAGCGGGATGTACCCCGTCCTGGTGACCAGCGATATGCGTCCTCTCGTACGTCCTGCCGCTGAGTCTTTCTCTGTACGGACCAGGCCGAGTGCTTCGAGCACCAGTCGGTCGGTCAGAGGACACGGATCGGCGTCGTCGGCGCGAGCCCACGGCTGACCAGGGACCGAACGTCGCCACCCGTCGTGCGCATGGCCAACGGCGGCCCGGAATCGAGTAGTGGTCGTCATTCCCCGTCGCAGACGCCCTCTACAGCGAACTTCTGGTACAGGTGCGGGTAGGCCACGGTACCGGCAGGGTAGCTCCCCAGATGCGAGGCGAACTCCGGCGTGCCGAGCGCTGCACGGAGGTGCTCGGTGGATTTCCAGACTGCGACGTTGGTGAAAAGCCGGCTGCCGCCGATGCCCCGGTACAGCTGCACCGAGAGGAGGCTCCCCGACTTCTTCATGTACTCCGCGTCGTCCGTCCAGGCGGCCACCACCTCATCCTCCTTGCCCTCCGGGGCGACAAAGGTGTTGATGATGGTGACCGGGCCGGCCTCCTCCTTCTGCTGGTCGTGGAAGTGGGTGGACTCGTCGAGGTGGCCGAACTTGAGCATGGTTCCTCCATGAACTCGTGTGTGGTGAGTTGTGATCAAGGAGCGGTCCGGGTGAGGGGCCAGGCCCCTGTGGCACCGCCCGTGGTGTGCGTTCAGGCGTTGTGCTTGTCGAGGAAATCGGTGATGAGCTGCAGCCACTCGTCGGTCCGCTCCAGCATCGGCAGGTGGCCGGTGGCGATTTCGGCGAGTTGGGCGCCGGGGATGGTCTCGGCGAGCCGGCGGTGCAGGTCGCTGGAGACGAGCCGGTCGTCGGTGGTCGAGATGACCAGCGTGGGGACCGTGATGCCGGCGAGGTCGTCCCGGACGTCGACCTGGCCGACTAGGTCGGTCTGCTCGGAGCTGCCGTCGGCCGTACTGGCGGCGACGTAGCCGAGGGTCTGCTGCAGTTGCTCGGCCGACATCGACTCCAGCGCCTGGGTGCCGAGGGCCGTCATGAGCTGGAATTCGGCGAGCAGCTCGCGGTCGCCGGACGCGGCGATCTTGCTCTGGATCGAGGAGGCGAGAGCGAGCCGGTTGTCGCGGTGCGGAAAGGCGGCGGTCAGGACGAGTGCGCTGACGCGCTCGGGGTCGCGGGTGGCGGCGCGGATGGCGACCGGGCCGCCGAGGGAGTAGCCGGACACGGCGAAGCGGTCGAGGCCCTCTGCGTCGGCGGCGGCGACGAGTTGGTCGGCGAGGTCGTCGACGGACAGCGGGGTGGTGGAGCGGGGAGTGTCGCCGCTGCCGGGGTAGTCGACGCCGACGACGGTGTGGCGGGCGGCGAGCGCTTCCAGGACGGGGCCGTAGGTGCCGGCCAGGCTGCTGCCGGCGCCGTGGGCGAGGAGCAGGCCGGGGCCGAAGCCGAGGCGAGTGCGGGCGAATGTGGGTGCGGTGAGGTTGCGGGGTGACATGGCGTCTGCCTTTCGAATCGTCGACACGCAAGAATCATCCAGTGCGTGTGATTACTTCCTCAGGTCTATCACACAGTGCGTATGATTGCCGCCTGTGACGTCAATCACACACGCCGTATGATGTGCGGGTAGGGTGGTGGCATGAAGCAGCCCCTCCACCGCCGTCAGCCGACCCCGGGCAACCCGCGCGTACAGCGCACCCGCAATCGTGTGCTGGCGGTCGCGCGGGAACTGCTGCCTCAGGTCGGACCTGCCGGGCTGACCTACGCCCTGCTGGCCGAGCGGTCGGACGTCACCCGCCAAACCCTCTACCGGCACTGGCCCACCAGGGCCGCGCTGCTCTTCGACCTCGTCCTCGAAGGCCCCGACCTCGGCACCTACCCCGAACCGGGCAGCGACGTGCGTGAGGTGGCCACCGCCTGGCTGAAGAGCCTGCGCGCCGGCGTCAGCGTGCCGGCCGTGCGAGCCGCGGCCCTGGCCGTCACCGCCCAGGCCGACCACGACCCCGACAGTGCGCGGGCGCTCGTCCGCATCGGCGAAGACCGCTATGTCGGCTTCAACAAGCTGCTGGAGCCTTCGGGCATCCAGATCAGCGACGACGATTTCACCCTCCTGTACGGGCCCGTCCTCGCCCGCCTCTTCCTCGACCGTGGCCAGGTCACCGACGCCTTCATCGACGCCGTGGTCGCCCAATGGCTCACCACGCTGCAGCCTGCCGAGGCACCGCAGGACTCCCGGTAGTAATCACCGAAAGCTCTCTACAGAGAGGAACAACCGCGTACAGGCAGCGAAACCGGACTCGTGTCAACCCGTCATCGCCGCCCCTGCCGCGTGAGCCTCGCCGCCTGGTGCCGGGCGCTGCTCCACACCCAGCATGACCGCCGGCCAGCTGCCCCGGTCCGCATGTGGAGCGCCGTCAGGTCCTCGCGGACATGCTCGCCGACCCTTGGTTGGCCGAGCCGGTGTGGTCGACCATCGACCTGAGCGAGACCCTGCACCGGTGCGAAGTTCTCGAAGGCACGGGCGTCGCTCAGGCGATCGGCTTCATGTGCTGAGTGGTACGTGCTTTATGAGGCGGTTGTTGTCTGGCGGTCATGCACGTACTCCTCGTCCCGCCGGTGGACAACGTCGACCACCCTGCTGTGCGGCACCTGACTTCGGCGGTCGGCACCGCGCTGTCCGGTTCCGTCGTGAGCGCGTTCCTTGGTATGGGGTCGGCCAGGCACGTGGAGCCCGCTGGACACGAGCTCGGCGATGACGCGCTACATGGAGGAACCGCCGGCCTGCTCACCTGGGTGGGGGCAGCGGCGGCGGGGCCGGCGGCGTTGCTCGCGGGTCCGCTCCACTAGCCGACCGGTGACCGCCAGCCTACGCGGCTACGTCGGCGCCGTGGGTTCCCACGCCTGAGCGCCGGACCGGCCTGTTGGCGGCAACCGGCCAGGCCGAGGAGCGACTTGGCCGCTTACGCTCCCCGGTCGGCCTGGACCGCGCGCACGCCAGCCCGAGGAGAGAGCGGTCTCCACCATCGCGGGGACCATCGCCCTTCTGCGCAGGCCCTGCCGGGCTGGCGACGGCGCCGTGACGCACGCACACACGACCTGACTCGCACACAGAATGAAGAGGGGAACCGGAAATGAACCTGCGACGGAACATCTCGCGTCGAAGGATGATCGAAGGAGCATCGGCCGCGGCGCTTGTCACGGCGGCTGCGGCCACGGTGCCTGCTGCCATGGCCAGTCCGGAGGCGGCAGCGTCCGGGCCGGGGCTGCCGAAGGGCAACTGGCGCATTGACACCCACGCGCACTACTCCCCCGACGTGTACAACGACTACCTCAAGCGCTATGGCCTCCTCGGCGCCGGGCATCGACCTGGAACTGGCCATCGACATGTTCGTCGGCCCGCTGCTCATCCGCACGTTCGTACGCCACGACCCCGACCTCCCGGATGGACTGCCCGAAGAGATCGTCGACACCGTCCTCCATGGCCTACGGCCTGTCAGCTCCCCACGCAGTTGAACGCGTAGGCATGGGGGCGCAGCCGCTGCCACCCGCCCGCCCGCCGCACCCGGTGGGCGCGCGAACCCGACACGGTGGTGCGCCCCGGCCGCTTGTCCGTCGCATACCGACCAGCCGTCAGCGCGGTGGTGGTTCTCCGTTGTCCCTGCGTGAGATGTCTCCCCTCCATTGGCCGGCACCCCACGACTGCGTCGGGGCGCTCAGTCTCTCGCGGCGAACGCGGTGGCCGCTTCCATGAAGGACGCGGGTACACGGCCGAGCAGCATCCGCAGGACGTTGCTGTTGCCGCGCAGGCCGTGCCGGTCGTAGTCCTGCCACATGGCGCGCATGTCCGAGGCCCGGGAGGCAGAGTCGGCCACTCCCGGCGGGAGCGGTGCGTCCGCCCAGTCCACCGTCCTCGCCTCCAGATCCACTCCTCGCGCACGCCCGGCGAAGCGCACCGCCTCGGCCAACGTCAGGGCGGGTCCCGCGAGTTCGTAGGTCGCCGAGTCGTGGACTTTCTCGGCAAGCACCTTGACGCCGGCTTCCCCGAGGTCGCGCAAGTCGATGAACGAGAACACGTTGTCGACGTTGAACGGCACCCCGACGGGGCCGGCCGGAGCCCTCCCCCACGTCGACAGGACGATCTGCGCGAACATCGAGGGCTGGAGGATCGTCCAGTTCAGCCGCGAGGCCCGCACGGCGGCCTCGGCGTTCGCTTTGCGCAAGTGGTGGCGCAGCCCTGGGGTGTGGGGGTGGAGGACAGACAGGTACACGAACCGGCGGGCGCCCGCGTGCTCAGCCGCCTCGAGCGCCCTCATCGCGAGCACGTCTTCCTCCGGGTGGAACGCCGGCGGGATCATGAACACGGAGTCCGCGTTCTCCAGCGCTTGACGGATGCTGTCCGGCTTCGCCAGGTCGGCCTCGACGATGTCGTCCAGGCCCAGGGCAGCCACTCGTTCCCGCCCTGCCGGGCCGTGCACCACGGCCCGGACCCTGAATGGAGCTCGCAGCGCGGCCTTCAGCACGTACGTACCGCAGAGCCCGGCCGCCCCGATCACCGCGATCAGGGGCGGCTCCTGACTGCGTACGGCTTGTGATTCGGACACGTTCCCGGCTTCCTCTCGCAGTTCTGCGGCGACTTCTCAGAGTCGTGACAGGCTCGTGCGTCCGTTCAGGGATTGATCACGGTCATCCACATCGGGTCGTCGACCCGTTGCTCTATGGCGTCCATGGCCTTGAGCGCTTCGGTGAGCGGGAACCGATGGGTGATGAGCTCGTCGGCCGTGAGGGCGCCCGTCGCGAGCAGACGCAGCACATCCGTCGTGTCCTGGCGGGTGCACGCGCGAGTGGCGACGAAGCGCCAGCAATGCATCATCAGGGCGATGGCGGGGAGCGACAGCGGGGTGGAGTTACCGCCCATGTGCACGAGTGTGCCGCCGGTGGCCATGCCGGCCATGGTCTGGCCGAGGGCGGGACCCTCCGGGATGAAGTCGATGACGGCATGGGCTCCCTCGGGCGCCAGCTCGCGCAGCCGACGGGTGAGAGTGCCGTCGGTCGACCAGTTCTCAGGGAGTTCGTCGAGTGCGACGACACCGGCCGGTACGCCGCCGGCGAGCCCGGCGACGCGGTGGAGGCGCTCGCTGTCGCGGCCGACGAGGATCAGACGGGCGACTCCGAAATGCTCCGCGAGTTTGACCGTCGCGGTTCCCATGGTGCCGGTCGCCGCGGTGACCACGAGGGTGGCCCGTTCCGGCAGGTCTGCGCACTTGAGTGCGCGCACGGCGTTGGCCAGATCCTGAACCTTGGCCGCGACGTCGAAGCCGACGGAGTCCGGCAGGGAATCGGTCAGCCAGTGCGGGACACGGACGTATTCTGCGAGTCCGCCGTCGTGGTACTGCTCGTACAGGGGCATCGGGGCATCGCCGAAGGCGGCGTGGCCGAGCATGGCCTGCTGGGCGCACATCATGTCCCGGTCGGTACGGCAGTACTCGCACTCACGGCAGTTCAGCAGGGGGTGCACCCGCACTCGATCGCCGACCGCGTGGCCGGTGACGTCGCGGCCGACGGCGGAGACGACGCCTGCGGCCTCGTGGCCGAGTGTGGTGGGCAGGTGCTTGAGCGCTCCCATCCGAAGCAGGCGCATGATGCCCGGCGCCAGGCCGGCGGAGGCGACCTTCACGACCACGTCGTGCGGACCTGGCTCGGGGACGGGCACTTCCTCCAGGACGAGTGCTTCGGCGCCCTGGTGCGCTCGCAGGGCAAGCATCGTGGCCATCAGCGGACCTCCACGGTGAGGCTCGGGAGAAGTTCGGGGGTGTAGGCATCCGCCGTACGCGTGGTCTCGGCGACCTGGGGCAGTTCCTGGTGCGAGAGGAGACTGACGTAGTCACCGGGCTCGGTCACGACGCTGGTGTGGGAGATGCCGAGCGGGATGCGCACGAAGTCGCCCGGCTGGAGGTCGACGATGCCCCGCTGGGTGATCAGCGTGCGGTGACCATGGGCCTGGTACTGGATCTCGTCGGCGTCGAGGGTGCGCCGGTAGCGGCGCTGTCCACCGGGAATGGTGGCGACCATGCCGAGGCGGATGCGATCTGTCGTGTACAGCCAGGTGATGTCCTGACCGGGATCGGCCCGCAGCACCGCCATCCGCCGGTCCTCCTGGTGCACCTGCTCGAGCAGGAGCTGTTCGTCGACCCCGAAGACGGTGATGTCGTGGCCGACCGCGGCCATGCACTGAGTGATCGCCTCGTTGGCCTCGCCGGGCTGCCAGCCGGGAAACGGCGGGAACACGGCCCCGGACTCCCGCTGGGCCGGCGCCAGCTCGGTAACCGGCGCGGGGATGTAGAACAGCAGGTGGGTGTCCTCGCGGCCGTAGTTGTCGTGGGCGACGCCGCGCGGGATACGGGAGAACTCGCCGGGCTGGAACTCGATCACGCCGAGCTCGGACATCAGCGTCCGCTCGCCGCCGATCTGGTAGGAGATCTCGTCGACGTCGCAGTTGCGGTGGTAGAACGGCTGCCGGCCGTCGAGTTTCTGCCACTCGACGCGGATCTCGTCGTTCTCGTAGACGCCGCGCGGCGGGGCGAATGCTTCCGGCTCGTATTGCTGCGGGTAGTGCACCACGGTCAGCGGCGGGTGCTCCCCCCACAACTGGACGGGCACCTTCGGGGGATGCGGCGGCGAGAGAAGCAGGTGCTCGTCGCGGACGATGCTGCGCAAGGGATGGTCGGAGCCCAAGACCATGACGTCTTCAACGACACTCACGGGGACCTCCTTGTCCTTGGGTGAATGAGTGGATCGACTCGGGTGACGGGGAGGGAATGTGTGCCGCAGCCTGTTGCCTGAAGCTCGTGGCAGTGGTCACCTCTTTCGGCCCCAGTACATCTCGATGCCCTTCCATTCCAACAGCTGAGGACTGTCGACCTTGTCCCCGAACGCCTCGCGGATCTGCTCTCCGGAGTAGTAGGGGATGTCGTCCACGGGGACGTGCGCGAAGAGTTTGTCGAACCACTGCCGAAGGTGGACGTCGGAGTTGATACGGGAGAAGAACGTCGCTCCCTTAAGGACCGATTCGGCCAACACGATGCGCCGGCCGGGCTTCATCACCCGCAGCAGGTCCGCAGCCGTCTCGGCCCAGTCGTCACAGTGTTGGGTCGCCTGCAACACGGCGACGCAATCGTATGCCTCGTCGTCCACCGAGTCCGTGTACGACCAGCGCCAGCAGCCGATCTGGCCGTTCCGACCGGGGACCTTGCCAAGGACCGCGTTTCGTCCGTCCTTGATGATCTCCACGGTGTCGATGACGCCCTCCGGCCCCACCAAGGCCCGCATGTCTTCGACCCATCCGGAGGGCGCGATGCCCTCACCGATGAGCAGAACCCGGTCTCCGGCACGGAGTTCGAGCAGACCGTAGACAATCTCGGAAATCGGCCGCGCCAGCTCCTGCCAGATATACGGCAGGCCACCGGCGATGGCCATGGCCATTTCCCATTTCGCCCGCAGGTTGACGTCCTGGATCTCCGGGCCGAAACGCTCCTCGTCCCACGGCTGGATGTATCCCCACGGGTCTCCGCCACCGAAGCTGTCCTTGGCTTGTGTACTCATGTCGTCATGTCCTCCATAGCCTGCCGGAATCGTGTGGTGAAGGGGCCGTTCCTCCGGCTGGAATGCCGCCCCCGGCGCGCCCGGTCGATCAAGCGCAGGTGTTGACAAGGGTGCCGATGCCTTCGATCTCGATGCACACCTCGGTGCCGGACCGCAGGAAGAGTCCCCGCCTGTGGCCTACGCCGGCCGGGGTTCCGGTGCTGATCACGTCGCCGGGTTCAAGGGTCGTCTGCCGAGACAGATAGGAGACCAGCGCTGGAACAGGGTGGATGAGCTGCGAGGTGCGTGCGTCCTGGCGCAGATCGCCACCCACCCACGTGCGCAGGCGCAGGTCGTCGGGCTCGGTGAATTCGTCGATCGTGACCAGGGCCGGCCCCATGGGGGTGAAAGTGTCGAAGCTCTTGGCGGCGGTGACATCGGCCGCCCGGCCGGGGATGCGGCCCTTCTGCACGTCACGGGCGCTGACGTCGTTGACGATCGTGAAGCCGGCGACGAACGCGTACGCCTCCGCCTCGGACACGTCGGTCGCGCGTCGGCCGATGACGACCGCGAACTCGCCTTCGTAGTCGACCTCGTCGGGGGCTGCCTTCGGGAAGCGGATCCGCTCGCCCGTGCCGATGACCGAGGACGGCGCCTTCAGGAAGACGACCAGCTCCTCCGCGACGCCGTTGTAGGCCACCTCGGTGCGGTGGTCGGCGTACGCGTAGCCCACTGCCCAGATCTTCGAGGGACGGGGGACGGGAGCGAGGAACTGGGTCTGCGTCGTGGGCACCCGGTCGCGGACCGCGGCCGTGGCCAGGGTGCCGAGGTCGAGGCCGCCCTGGAGAGCCGTACCGACGCCGGTTGCATCGACGTCGACGAAGGCGACGGTCTCGCCGTCGTCCTCCAGCCTGCCGATTCCCTTGACCGCGCTGACGAGCCTGGTCACAAGGCCACCGCCCGGTTGTCGAGACGCAGCAGCTCGCGCTCGGAGTCACCGGCGCGGAAGCGGGCGTCGAAGCGGTCGGGGTCCAGTTCCAGCCCGGAGGGGTTCGCGGCGAAGACAGGCCCGGACACGAAGGCCACCTCCTCCTCGACCGTGGTGAAGTTGGGGCAGGAGAACTCGACGATGTTCCGGTCCGGGTCACGGTAATAGAAGCTGGTGGCCTGTCCGTGGTTGGCCGCACGGTGCGGGCGCACGCCGATGGAGGCCATGTGTTCGTGCTGGGAGATGAGGTCGCCCAAGCCGCTGACGCCGAACTGGAAGTGGTGCAGACCGGGCCCGGAGGACTCCGTCTCGCTCAGGCTTTCGACGCCGAACAGGGCGAAAACCTGGCTGTGCGGGGCGTCTGCGATACGGAAGAAGCCCAGCCGGACGTCGACCGCCCGCTCGGGCATGCCTGCGGGACGCGGCGGGGCGTCCGGGTCAGGGGCTCGCTCGTAGAACGGGCCGTGCCCGAAAACGTGAGCGTAGAAGGCGGCCATGTCGTCGTAGCACGCGGTCTTGAGCACCAGCTCGGAGAGCTGCAGCGCGACGGCTTGCGTCCCGCCGGCCACTGTCCCGGCCTCGGCCCGGGGGGTCGTCGTCATCGTGAGGGCCTCCTTGCCCGTCAAACGGTGGGGTGCAGCGGCCTTGAGGCGCGGCGCGCGATGCGGCATTGGCCCCCGGTACGGCGGAACCGGTGGGTCGTGTTGAGGACGCCGTCCGGGACATAGGCGCCATCGGGCTGCCGCACGTGCAGCAGGATCAGCGCCTGCAACTGGACGGACTCACCGTGGGGCCGCCGGCCTGGACCGTGGTGACCTCATTGGCAAGCACATGGACGGTCTGCACTGCGCCCACGGAAGGCCCTGCCGTGGGCCTCGAATTCGGCATCGTCCGCGAACACGTCGATCCCGGCAGTGGCCCAGCCTCTGTCGATGTCGTGGTGGCAGCCGACAACCAGAGCCACGCAGTTGCTCCCGGCATCGTCTTAATCAGCAGGTGTCACCATGACGTTCCCTGTCTCTTGAACCTGAGATGAGCGTAGCACCGCACACGATCGGTCAAAAGTCTTGTATTTTTCCAGGTCTTCCATACATCGACATGCGCGTGCAATTCTGACCCCGGTTCAAGAGGTAGGACCATGAGCGGTCCGACCCTTGCTCAGGAAGGCAGATCTTCTATGTCTGACCAGCACGAAAGAGCCGAATCTCGGCGCGTCCTAGTCGTAGGAGCGGGGCCCGTGGGCCTCGCGCTCGCGATCGAGTTGGGGTGGCGTGGTGTACCGGTCACCGTGATCGATCAGGGCGACGGCCGCGTGCCCTTTCCGGCAGGCGAGGCGATATTTTCACGCACCATGGAACACCTGCGGCGCTGGGGTTGCGCGGAAGAGGCACGCACGGAGTCGGCACCGGCCCCGGACTACCCGCACCGCACAGTGTTCGCCACCTCCGCCACCGGGCACGTCCTCACCGAGTTCGACTACGGGGTCACCAACCGGTCTTCGGGCGTGTACAACCCGCTGACGCCGGAGGGTCCCGCATTCCTGTCCAAGTTCTCCTTCGTGCCGTTGCTCGCACGCACAGCCGGTGAACTGCCAGGAGTCGAGATCAGGTACGGCACCCGCCTGGAGACGATGGAACAGGACTCCAAGGGTGTCCTGGCCGTGGTGCGCGACCTGGCGAGCGGTGCCACGGAGACGCTGACCGGCACCTACCTGGTGGCCTGCGACGGAGGCCGCAGCGCCATACGTCGGGCGCTCGGCATCGAGTTCGAGGGCATGTTCGCCCAGGGGCACAACTTCGCCGTGCACTTCCGTTCGCCGCAGCTGCTGGACCTGCTGCGGGAGCGGCTGGGCGGCCCAGCGGTGCAGATCCACACCCTGTCGTCGGTGCGCAGGCCGTACATCACGGTCGTCAACGGCGTGGACGAGTGGCGGCTCTCGGTCTACCTGGACGAGGAGCCCGACCCCGACGACGCGGTCGCCTGGATACGCGACGCCGTCGGTGCGCCGATCGACGTCGAGATCCTCGCAGCGCAGCCCTGGAGCGGACACTGCGTCGTGGCCCGCACCTACCGGGAGGGGCGCATGTTCCTCGCGGGCGACGCCGCGCATCTGCTCTGGCCCAAGGGAGGCTTCGGCGCCAACACCGGGATCGGCGACGCCGTGGACCTCGGCTGGAAGCTCGCCGCGACCCTCCAAGGATGGGGAGGCCCGGCGCTCCTGGACAGCTACGAGAAGGAGCGGCGGCCGGTCGCCGTCCGCAACGTCACGGAAGCCTCCAGCAACTGGAGGGCCGACGCGCGACTCGTCCCCGATCCGGTGCTCGACCGCATGGACGCGGAAGGCGAACGGCTCCGACGTGAGCTGGGCGAGGAGATCCGCCGGTCCCGGGCCAAGGAGTTCCGCTGCACGGGCGTCCAGCTCGGATACCGTTACGGCGATTCCCCGATCTGCGTGCCGGACGGCAGCCCGGAACCGCCCGACGAGCCGGACGAATACGTACCGTCGACGTGGCCCGGCTGCCGCGCACCGCACGTCTGGCTGCCCGACGGCAGTTCGGTGCTCGACCACTTCGGGCGCGGGTTCACGCTCGTGGTCTCGGGTTCCGCGGACCCGACGCCGCTGGTGCAGGCCGCCCGCCGGTGTGATGTGCCGTTGACGGTGCTGCGCCTCGCCGACCCGGCCGCCGCAGAGCTGTACGAGCGGCCACTCGTCCTCGTCCGCCCGGACGGCCACGTCGGCTGGCGGGGCCGGAAGGCTCCCGCGGATCCCGTCGCTGTGCTCGACATGCTGCGCGGGGCGACGGTCCCGCCTCCGGACGCGAAAGCGCCCGGAGCGGCGCGGACGGTATCAGCGGGAGTCGGTACTCACCTCGTCTGAGTTACCGCTCTCAGCGCTCCCGCCCCTTGGCCCCCGAACTCCTGGCCAGGGCGGACTCCATCAGGAACCGGATCATCTCGTGGGCCGGCCTGTTCCGGTCGTTGGGCACGTTCGCCCCTTCGAACACGGCGACCGCGACATCGCGGACGAGCGCGGCATCGACGCCGGGAGCGTGATCGAGGCCGTGCTCGGCCATGAGCTCGTCGACCAGTCCCACGATCCAGTTCAGGAAGGTGTTGTGGGCCTCGCGGACTGCCTCCGAATGAGGAAGCCGGTCGTGCATGGCCTGGTGCAGCGGACGGGAATAGCGCATGTCGGACAGCCCGCGCACCAGGCGGCTCAGTGGGTCTGCACCGGCCTGCTCCTCGTTGAGGATGCGGATCTCGCGACTGAGCATGCGGTTCATGACGGCGGCGAAAATGTGGTCCTTGGAGTCGAAGTACCAATAGACGTTGCCCCGGGCCACGCCTGCGGCGGAACTGATGTCCGCCATCGTGGTCTTGTCGTAGCCCTTCGAGAGAAAGAGCTCGGTGGCCGCGGCTAGCAGATCACCCGTGCGCTCCTCCCGGGGGATCTGTTGGCGGTTCCGCGGCATCCCGACTCCTCCCATGAGTTCACCACATCTCAAGTGAGTGTAGACACCCGGCAGGCCGCGCCCTGCTCAGGAGGAAGGAGTGCTGTGCCCACCGGCCCCCGGCGAGGAGTCTCTGGAGATCCTTCACCGGGGAAGATGCGGCGCGTTCAGCGCGAGGATCGTGCCGCGGAGCAGCTCGCCGCCGCGACGGAACTGTTCCTGACCCGCGGCTATGCCGGCACGGCGATGGCGGACATCAGCGCGGCAGCAGGTGTCGCCCGAGGCAATGTCTACGGGTATTACTGACTAAAGAGTGACATATTCGCCGCGGTGATGGACGGGGTGCTAAGTCACGAGATCCAGGCGCTGGACAGCGAATTCCGTGACCGCGATCCGCTGACCTGGCGCCTCGCGGACATGCGTACTTTCCGCTCGCTGCATCGGGCTTCGCACGAGCGACTCGACCACTCATCGGTCGTGCGGGAGGTCCACGAGCGGTTCCTGCACTGGATGCGGTCGATGGTGTGCGAGGTGCTCGACCGGTGCCCGCACCCAGTGGACAGGGAGATGATCGCGGATCTGACCGTCGCCGTGTTCGAAGGCGCGAATGTGCCCCGCTCCCGTCAGCGCCCCGCCCACGAGCTGATCCGATTCCTGCTGGAAGGGGTCATCGCGCGGGCGGGCTCCTGAGATGGGTCCGTATGAGCTCACGGAGATGGGTTACGGCGTGACGACGATCTTTCCGGTGGTGCGGCAGGCCATACCGGATCGTCCGATGAGCGCGAGCCCCATCACCCTCGACGTGACGGGGTTCCGGATCACAGGCGGCGGCCGCTCGCCGGTTCAGTCCACGGCGGGCCGGGCGAGGCCGTGGTCGTAGGCGAAGATCACGGTCTGGATGCGGTCGCGGGCTCCGATCTTGGCCAGGACACGGCCGACATGCGTCTTGACCGTGAACTCGGACAGAACGAACCGCGCAGCGATCTCCCCGTTGGTCCAGCCCTTGCCGACGGCCACGAGGATCTCGCGCTCACGGTCGGTCAGGGAGGTGAGCCTCAGGTCCTCGGAGGGGTCAGTTCTGTGGGAGGGGACGTACTGGGCGAACTCGTCAAGGAGGCGGCGGGTGAGAGCGGGCGCGATGACAGCGTCGCCGACGGCGACCGCGCGGATCCCGGCGAGGAGCTCCTCGGGGCGGGCGTCCTTGAGAAGGAAGCCGCTCGCGCCGGCCCGCAGGGCGGCGTGGACGTACTCGTCGAGGTCGAACTTCGTGAGCACGAGGACGCGTGAACGGTCACCGGCGGCGACGATGCGGCGGGTGGCCTCTATGCCGTCCTTGCCGGGCATGCGTCCTCAGCCTCGTCCGCTCTCGGTCCCCAGCACCGTAAGTACACGATGAGTGCCGAACCCGCCCTGGTCAGCGGGGCGTACGCGCTGTTCGAAGCCGCGTGGGAGACGGCCACCGAACTGGCGGCCTTCTTCGACCCCAACCGGCCCCGGATCGACGCGCGAGCCCGCGAGGTGCTGTACGCACTGGGCTCTGGAATGAGCGACGTGACAGCCTCACGCGAACTGGGCATCTCGTTGCGCACCTACCGCCGCAGAGTCGCCGAACTCCTCGTCGCCCTGGACGCGGGCTCACGTTTCCAGGCCGGGGTGCGCGCGGGCAAGTTGGGCCTGACCCGCGGGTGAGCGGGCCCAGGCCCGGACCGAAGGGGGTCGGGCGTCGAGGTTCAGGCGAAATGGCGGGGCCCCCGCCTGATAGGAGTCGACGCTGCCTTGGGCCCGGCATCCTCCGATGTCCGGTCCAGCGCTCCGTACCATCGCCAGGCGGCCGCATGCCCGGCGGCCATCCATCGCTCACCGCTCGCACCCGCGCCCGGCGCGCCGCAGCTCTCCCATGCGCCCCGACATCGGCGCGGCGTCCGGGACCCGGGTCCAAGACGGTGCAACGTCTCGAACCCGGGTGCCGGGCAGGCCGATGGCCTGCCTTGTGAGGGCACGTACGGCGGGCCGGGCTCGGTCCGGAACGTCCGTGGGCGCCCGTGAGTTGAATCAGTCCGACTTCTCGCCGCTCTCGGCCAGGATCCTGTTACGGGCGCCGGCGAGGGCTCCCGCCATGGCACCCGCGGGCCTGCCGAAGGTCGAGGCGGAGAACCGGGCGGGGCCGGTCTTGGCGGTGAAGGAGTGCGCGTAGGCGAACTCCCGCAGTCCCTCCTCCCCCTGCTTGCGCCCGTAACCGCTGTCGCCCCGACCGCCGAACGGCACGGCGGGGTTCATGGAGAACACCAGAGCATCGTTGATGCTGGTCATTCCCACGCGGAGGCGACGAGCGATGGCTTCGCCGCGGTCGCGGCTGAAGACGGCGCTGCCCAGCCCGTACCGGCCGGCGTTGATGTGAGCGACGGCCTCATCGGCGTCGGCGACCTTGACGACCGCCAGCGTCGGCCCGAACGTCTCCTCCGTCGCCGCGAGGGCGTCGGGGGCCACACCGACCAGGATGGTGGGCGCGGCATAGCGGTCGCCCACCGCGTCGAGGCCGCCGACGGTGGCTGTCGCGCCGCGCTCCAGGGCGTCCTGGATGTGTTCCCGGATGATCGAGGTCTGGCTCGGCAGCGGAACCGGCCCGATCTCCGCGTCCTCGTCGCTGCCGACGCGTACCTGCCCGGCGAGCTCGCTGATCTTCTCGACGAACTCGTCGTGCACCGACTCGACGACATAGGCCACTTCGAGACTGATGCAACCGTGTCCGGTGTTCTGCATCGCGCCCCACACGATGTGAGCGGCGGCTTCGTCCAGATCGGCGTCCTCGGCGACGATGACGCCGTCCTTTCCGCCGAGTTCCAGCAGAACGGGGGTCAGGGTCTGCGCGCATTGGGCGGCCACCGTCCGGCCCGTGGCGACACTGCCCGTGAACGCGAGCTTGTCGAGGCCGGCCTCGATGAGCGCCTGACCCGTGGCCCCGTATCCGTTCAGGTTCTGCAGGACGGCCGGCAGTTCCGGTACGGCACGCTGCCAGGTTCGGATGAGCCATTCGGCGACGCCGGGCGTGATCTGGCTCGGCTTGAGGATGACGGCGTTCCCGGCCGCGAGCGCATCGGCGAGGATGGCCGCGGGAGTGAGCAGGGGGAAGTTCCACGGGCCTATGACGCCGACCACGCCGTAGGGCTGGTACTCGACCCACGCACGCTGGTTGGGCGTGGTGGGGCTGGATGGAACCTCCCGGCGCTCCAGGACCCGCGCGGCGTTGTCAGCAACGTACTGCAGGTGCTCGAGAGTCCCGAGCACCTCCACGCGGGCGTCGTCGAGGGGCTTGCCATTCTCGGCGTGAATGAGTGCGGCGCCCTCCTCACCGCTCAAAGCTATCTGCCGCCGCCACGCACGCAGCCGCTCCGCACGGCCCTCGAAGCCGAGGTCCCACCAGGCCCCGGTGACTGAGCGTGCGGCGGCGACGGCCGCGGCAGCCTCTTCCTTGCCGGCCACGGGATATCGGGCGAACTCGGCTCCGGTGGCCTGGTCGATGGTGACGATCTCGGTCGCGTCGTACCCGATGACGCCGTCACGGGTGATCGTCGGAATGTTGTCGGTCATAGGTCTTCCCTAACTTTCTTCCGCCCGCCCGAATGAGACACACCGTGGGTGAGGGCGGTGGCGGAGGCGGTCTTCGGCACGAGTGGCCGCTGGAGGGCAGTCGGCGCGGGCCGACGTGGAGGACTGCATGGTGGAGGTCATGGGGAGCGTGTGCCGTGCCCCGTTCGGCAGTTGGGCAAGGGTGGCCGCGGATCGGGAGGCACCCTCGACGGACGGGCGTAGCGCAGCCTTGGGAGGGCGACCCGTGGCCGGGTCGGGAGCAGCGCCGAGGAGACGCCCGCTGCTACGCGTGCGGGCCGCGGTAGCGAGTTGCGGGGGTGGGCTGGTTGCCGCCGGTGAGCAGAGCGGACTCCGCGGCCAGCAGGGCTTCAAGGGCTGCGGCCTGGTTCTCCAGACCGGGTGCGCACACGGTCTCCCCCAGGCGCAGGCCGGCAAGGCTGGCCCAGGCGACGTCCTGCGGGGGCATCGCCCAGGGGATGTCGCGGCCGACGCCTTCGTTCCACTCCGTGGCCACGACGCCGGGCAGCAGCAGCTGCGTACGGATGGGCGTGTCCGCGAGCTCACCTGTGAGGGTCCGGGTGAAGGCGACGGTGGCGGCCTTCGCCGCCGCGTAGAGAGTGCGTCGTGGTGCGCGGGGATCGTTGAGGCCGCCGCTGAAGGCCAGCAGCGAGGCCACCGTGATGATCGCGCCTTCTCCGGCGGCGAGCATTCCGGGAAGCGCGGCGCGGACCAGCTGAATGGGGGCCACGGCGTTGAGGGTGAGCAGGCGGTCGATGTCGGCGGGGTCGACGTCGACGAGCGGGGCGTAGCCGCCGGCGCCGGCGTTGCTGACCAGCAGGCGCACGTCCCCCGCGGCGAGACGGCCGGTGACAGCGGTGATGCCCTCGTGGGTGCCGAGATCGGCGGGCAGCACCTCCACGGCGGCACCCCGGGCGCGGAGCTCCTCTGCGAAGTCGCCGAGCCGGTCCGCACGGCGCGCCACCAGGACGAGGTCGTGGTCATCCGCCAGCAGACGGGCGTATTCGGCGCCGATGCCGGAGGAAGCTCCGGTGATGAGAGCGATCGTGCGAGTCATACGCTGAGCATGCCTCAACCGTTAGCTTAGTGTCAAACGCTTGATGGTTATGAAGTGTCGTATCCTTGACAGGTGATACGTGATGACGAGGAGCCTGTGGGGCTCGGCGCGCTTGACCGGGTGACCTGGGCATTGCGCCGCGCGGAACTGGCGGTGCAGACGCTCAAGGAACAGCGGCTACGTCCGCTGGGCATGGCAGCCGCGCACTACACCCTGCTGATGTCGGTGCACAGCGAACCAGGGCTGGCCGGCGCCGAGTTGGCCCGCCGCCTCAACGTCACCCCTCAGGCCGTCGCCTCCCTCGTGGCACGCCTGGAGGGCCGCGGCCAATTGGAGAGGCGCGAGCACCCGCGCCACCGGCACGTGCAGGAACTGCACCTCACCGACGCCGGGCGGGAGGCGCTGCGCGCGGCCGACCAGGTGATCGCCGACGTAGAGCGTCACATCACCGAGGGCCTGGGACCGGACCAGAGCGCGCAGCTACGGACGCTGCTCGACCAGGTGAGCAAGACGGTGCGCAACGCCTGAGCTCGTCGGCCGGTCAAGGACAGGATGGCGCGTCGGTGGCCCAGGCGCGGCGCACGCCGCCCGCTCCCCCGGCGGTCTCGGCGCATCGTATGCCGCCGCCAGCGGGGTTCCAGCCGACCGCGGCACCGGTCGGCCCGCAGCGAAAGCAGCGACCACTCGCTCGAGGACCAGTCCACCGCCCTCACCTCAAGGTCGACATCGGCACGGCGATCTCGTCCATGCACGGTCGGTCCGTGCAGGGCGGCAGGGATCCTGAACGGCGCCCTGCCGCCTGAAGCAGGTGGGTGCCGCAGCTTCCAGCGGTCCCCACCACCGCGAGCAACGGGGCAGAGCTTCTTCGCCCTCCGCTTCCGCCTCGGACGCTCCCTTCTCTCTTCTCACTGCGTCATGCCGTCACGGGCACACCAGCGTCAGGACTCGTGCGTCGGCCGGCCACGGCCATCCGAACGAAGTTGCCGGTGCAGTCAGGGGCCCGGTCACGGGACGAGGACGATCTTCCCCGTCGTATGCCCGGTCATGATCTGCCGATGCGCGGCGGCGGCTTCGCGCAACGGATGGCTGGCGGCGATCAGGACGCGCAGTCGCCCGGCGCCCGCGGCTTCGGTGAGCTGCAGGCGCGCAGCGGCGCGGACTTCCGTGCCGGGGTCCGCGCCGGGCCCGCCGCCCAGGAGCCTAATGCCGGCTCGGGCCCCGCGTTCGAACGCTGCGACGGTCGCGATGCGGGACCGGTCCGCCACCAGCTCCACCGAGACGTCCACCGCCTCGTCGGTGCCCACCAGGTCGGCAGCCGCCTGGACTCCCTGCGGTGCTGCCGCGCGCACCCGGTCCGCCAGACCCGGCCCGTACGCGATCGGAATCGCCCCCAGGTCGCGCAGTACGTCGTGCTTGGCGGGGCTCGCCGTTCCCAGCACCCTGGCTCCGCGCTCGACGGCCAGTTGCACGGCCATCAGGCCGACGCCACCCGCCGCGCCGTGGACCAGCACCGAGTCGTTCTCGCGTAGGCCGATCGCTTCGAGAACGTGCACAGCGGTGACGCCCGTGACCATCAGTCCTCCGGCCTGCTCCCAGGAGAGAGCGGCGGGCTTGGGCACCACCGACGAGGCCGGGACTATGAGTTCGGCGGCGTACGCGCCGGGCGCTCGGTACGCGATCACCTCGTCGCCGATCTGGATCGGACCGGCGGGGCCGGTCGCGTCGGCACCGACAGCGGTCACCACACCGGCCGCTTCGGCGCCGAGCCGCATCGGCAGGTTCGCCTGATCGGTTCCGAAGGCGCCGCTGTACATCTTGTGGTCGAAGGGGTTGACGCCGACGGCGCGGACCTCGATGCGCACCTGACCCGGCCCGGGCTCCGCTACGGCGACATCGATCACCGACAGCACCTCGGGACCACCGTAAGCACGCGCTACTACTACTTCGCTCATGTCAGGAGAGAACGCGGTGCCGGAAGGCCCGATTCCCCATTGCGGTGACTTTTTTGAGCGGAGCGCTCCGCTCCGATAAGTTGGGCAGCCGATCAACCGACGCGGGAGGACACATGAACGCCATGACCAAACCCACGGCCCTGGTGACCGGCGGCAGCCGGGGAATCGGCGCTGCCACGTCACGGGAACTGGCGGCTCGCGGCTACCGCGTAGCCGTCAACTACTTCTCCCGCCGCGAGTCCGCCGACCAGGTGGTCAAGCTCATCGAGGCCGACGGCGGGGAAGCCTTCGCCGTACAGGCCGACGTGTACGACCCCACCCAGGCTGCCGAACTGCTGGAGCGCTCCGCGGTCGACGGGCGCTTGGACGTTCTTGTCTGCAACGCCGGTGCCCGCTTCATTCCCACCCCGGTTCAAGCCCTCGCCTGGGACGACTTCAGGACGAAGGTGACGGACGAGCTGGCATCCGTCTACACGCTCACCCAGGGGGCACTGGGGCTGATGGGCACCCAGGGGCAGGGCCGGATCGTGTATGTCTCCAGCGCCGTGGCCGACGGTCCGCCCGCCCCGGGCATGGCCGCCCACGGCACCGCCAAGGCCGCCCTGAACACCTTCGCCCGCTTCGTCGCCCACGAGGCAGGCCCGCTGGGCATCACCGTCAACGTCGTGGCACCCGGCTACGTCCGCACCGAGAGCAGCACGCGTATGCCGCAGGAATTCCAACAGCGACTGGCTGCGAACACCCCCCTGGGGCGGGTCGCGGAGCCGGAGGACGTGGCCCGGGCGATCGCGATGCTCGTCGGTGAGCAAGCCGGCTTCGTCACCGGCGAGGTGCTCACCGTCGACGGTGGGTACGGCGTGGCACGCCGGTAGGGAAAAATACCTGTCCATGGGTGACACGCAGACCGGCAGACCGCGCGGCCGCCGGCGGGAGGCGGACCGCAACGACGCCCGCCTCATGCAGGCTGCGCGCGAAGTCTTCGCCGAGCTCGGCTGGGACGCCCCCGTCTCGGAGATCGCCCGCCGGGCCGGCATCGGCATGGGCAGCCTCTACCGCCGCTATCCCAGCAAGGAGCTGCTGGCCCAGCGGATGCGCGTCATGGGGATGGAACAGCTCATCGCCCAGGCCCGCACAGCCCTCGCCGAGGAGCCGGACCCTTGGGCGGCCTTCGCCCGCTTCCTGCGGAACGCGCTCTCGGCCCAGGGTGCAGTCGGTCCGCTGCTCCCGCTGGTGGGCGGCCGACTGCCGGCCACCGGTGAGATCGTGGCCGCCTCCAGCCGGCTCCGGGCCGCCCTCGATGACCTGGTGGACGGCGCGCACCGCGCGGGCGTACTGCGCGCCGACTTCACTTCCGCCGACATCCCCTTGCTGCTCGAACACCTCACCGCGCGGATCCCCGTCACCGACGAACGCGCCACCACGCTCCACCTGCGGTACCTGGACCTGATCCTCGCCGGACTGCGCACGTCGACCACCGACGGGCCCACCACGTTGCAGAGCCCGGCTCCGGACTGGGCAGAACTCAGCGAGCTGTGGAACGCCGCCGAGGGCTGAGCCCTGCGCTCCCATAATTGAATGCAGCGCCCCGTGCTTTTGCTTCGCCGTTTTCCCTTCTCGCTGAGGGATCAACCGGATCTCCGGTGCATTGCGTGCCGGGGAAAATTTCTTCCCCCTCACACCGCGTCCTTCCGATGCAATGCTTCATCACGCGGCGAGCACGACATGCGACAGGCCGCGCGACCATGTGCCGTTTCCGGGCCTCCATCTGATGCGCCTCCGCAAGGAGAGAACTATGTCCGACTCCCCGAACATCGCCCTCATCCGCCGGCTCTACGAATCCGGAATGTCCCCGGAAGCAACCGCCGAGATCATGGCACCGAACCTCGTCTGGGACATCACCCCGGGCTTTCCGAACAGCGGCGTGTACCACGGCTGGGACAGTGCGGCGAGGGACTTCTTCGGCGGGATGATGCCGAATTACGAGTCCTTCGGCGCGGTGCCCGAGGAGTTCTACGCGGACGACCAAGGACACGTCTTCGTGTACGGGCATTACCACGCCGAGACGAAGACCGGGAACAAGGCCGACGTCCGCTTCATCCACCTGTGGACCATCCGCGACGGCAAGGCCGTACGGATGCAGCAGGCCGCCGACAGCCACGTCCTTCAGGAAGCCCTCAAGGGCTGACCCAGCACCGGGAGACCCCCATGGCGAAGATCCTCTTCGTGATCACCGCGTCCGACCACTGGACGCTGGCCGACGGAACCCGGCAACCCGCCGGCTTCTGGGCCGAAGAAGCGCTCGGCCCGTACCAGGTCTTCAAGGAGGCCGGGTACGAGATCGCCGCCGCCACGCCGGCAGGCGTGCCGCCCACGGCGGACGCGCTCAGCCTCAGCCCGGAGTTCAACGGCGGCGAGGAAGGCGCCGAGCGCATGCGGACCGCGCTGCGCGAGGCCACCGAACTGGCGCATCCGATGCGCATCGAGGACGTGAACATCGACGACTACGTCGCCGTGTTCTACCCCGGCGGCTGGGGCCCGATGGAGGACCTGCCCGACGACGCCGCGTCCGGCAAGCTGCTCACCGAATGGCTCGCCTCGGGCAAGCCGGTGTCTCTGGTGTGCCACGGCCCCGCGGCGCTCCTGGCCACCATCGGTGCGGACGGGACGTCCCCGTTCACCGGCTACCGCCTGACCGGCCTCTCCAACGCTGAGGAAAAGCAGAACGGTCTCGCGGACCGCGCGAAGTGGCTGCTGCAGGACCGCCTCGTCGGCGAGCTCAAGGCGGACTACCGCGAGGCCGAGCCGTTCACCCCGCACGTCGAGGTCGACCGCGCCCTGTTCACCGGCCAGAACCCTGGCTCGGCGGTTGCACTGGCCCAGGAGCTGCTCAAGGCACTGGGCTGACGTCCCAGACGTCCCAGCGGTGCGCTCACTCGGCGGCCAGGTCGCGCTCACCAGGCGCGACCTGGCCGCCGAGACTCGTCACATGCGGACACAAACGTCGAAACGCATGATTTTCCCACGCTGGTCGAACGCAACGTAGGAAGAATCCTTCCCCCTCACAACGCCTGACCTCTGTGCGACGCTGGAGGTGATGAACCGCAAACCGCACCTGAACGAGCTGGGAGAGTTCCTCAAGGCCCGCCGTGCCGAGCTCAGCCCCGAGGAGGTCGGGCTGCGCGGCGGCCAACGGCGGCGTGTGCGCGGTCTGCGCCGCGAGGAAGTGGCCCTTCTGGCCGCGATCAGCACCGAGTACTACGCGCGGATCGAGCAGGGCCGTCTCCAGGCGTCGGGTCCCCTGCTGAACGAGATCGCCCAAGTGCTCCGCCTCAACGAGGACCAGCGCACCTACATGTTCGAGCTCGCGGCGAAGGAGACGGTGCGCACGCCCAGGGCAGGCGAGCGCCAGCAGGTGGACACCCAACTACGGCGCATGCTGGACGATCTCACCGCCACTCCGGCGTTCGTGATCGGTCGGCGGACCGACATCCTGGCCTGGAACCAGCTCGCCGCCGCCCTGTGGACCGATTTCGGGCGCTACCCGGAGCAGGAGCGCGTGTTCGTCCAGCTGCTGTTCGCCGAACCCTGGATGCGCGAGCTGTACGCGGACTGGGAAGAGGTCACCCGTCTGGCCATCGCCCAGCTGCGCATGCAGAGTGCGCGCTACCCCGGCGACCAGCGCCTCACCGATCTGGTCGAGGAGCTCTCTGCCCGCGACGCGCAGTTCCGACAGTGGTGGACCGAGCACGACGTCGCCACGCGGGGCAAGGGCACCAAGAAGCTTCGTCACCCGGTGGTCGGGGAGCTGACGCTCGACTGGGACACGCTCACCTGTGCCACGGATCCCGAGCAGCACATCATCGTGTGGACCGCAGCACCCGGTTCCCCTTCGCACGACGGGTTGCGTCTGCTGGCATCCTGGGCAGCGGACCAGAAGCGGACGGCATCCGGCTCCTTCGGGTGAGCCCTCGGCTCCCGCAGCAGGTGGAGGAGGGCCGGATCACGCCTCCGGGCCGCGAAGACGTTTCCGGCGGAACGGGCCGCCGAGGCCCATCAGGTGCCGGCGGCCCGGCGGGGTGCGAGGCCGGCTCGTCCTGACCTTCTGAGTGCCACTCAAGCTGTCACATCCCGTTCTGGCTCGTACGGATCGGCAGTCCATGACGCCAGGAGGCGCAGTCCGTCATGGGACCGCGTCCCGGGCTCCGCGGTCAGGATCACCAACTGCTGCGTGGGGTCGGCCAAGCAGGTCAGGCTGTCCCAGTCGAGCGTGAGGTCGCCGACGACCGGGTGGCGCAGCTTCTTGGCGCCCACCCGCGGGCCGGCCAGGTGGCGGCCTGCCCACCACTGCCGGAAGTCGGCGTCCGCCACCGACAACTCGCCGACGAGCGCCGTCAATCCGGGTTCCCCGGGGCACCGGGCGGCCAGCAGGCGCAGTTGCGCGACGCAGCTCCGGGCGACCGTACTCCAGTCGACGTAGAGATCGCGGAAGGCGGGCTCGGTGAAGAGCAGCCGGACGTAGTTGCGCCGTTTCTCCGGGACGCGATGAAAGTCAGTGAAGAGAGCGGCCGCCAGAGAGTTCCAGGCCAGGATGTCCATGCGGCGACCGATCACCACGCTGGGGGTCGCGGTGAGATCGTCGAGCAGGCGACGCAGCTGCGGTTGCACCTTCTGTGCGGCCTGACGGCGCGGGCAAGCCGCCTGGCGACCGGCCAGCTCGAAGAGGTGGTCCCGCTGGTCGTTGTTCAGGTGCAGGACCCTGACGAGAGCCGCCAGCACCGGCGCAGAGGGCTGGATACGCCCCTGCTCCAGCCGTGTGTAGTAGTCGGAGCTGACGGCCGCGAGCAGGGCGACCTCCTCCCTGCGCAGGCCGGGCACACGTCGCGGGCCACCAGTGTCGGGCAGACCGACGGTGCGCGGACTCAACTCGGCCCGCCGCTCCTTGAGAAATGCTCCCAGCTCGTTCACATGCGCGTCGCTGGTCATGCCGACCAGTCTCGCACCGCTCCGTCCTGACGAGGGGGGAAGGATTCTTCCCTGGATAAGCCTTGCCCGGGGTGGAATTCTCCCCATTGCGGGCTCACGCGATGGTGGCAGGGTCGAAGCCGGGGTCGGCGAGCACGGTCGGCCCGCGGAAAGCCTTCAACCGAAAAGGCAGGCTGTCAAACGCTGAGTTCGGAATTGGTTTGCGAATATGAGACAGCTCCCGGCCATAGGCCTGGCCACCCTAATCCCTGAACACGCGAGGAGCACCACCCCATGACCGAGCGGAAGAAGTTCGCTCCGCCGGCGATCCAGGAATTCGCCCCGAAGCTTGCCGAGGTGACCGACACGGTCCTGTTCGGTGACATCTGGGAGCGACCGGGCCTGTCCCCTCGAGACCGCAGCCTGGTCACCGTCACCACTCTGGCCGCCTTGTACCGCAACGACCAGCTCGGCTTCCACCTCGGCAAGGCGCTGGAGAACGGCGTGACCAAGGACGAACTGGTAGAGGCCCTCACCCATCTGGCCTTCTACGCCGGATGGCCCAACGCGATGACCGCGGTGACCCAGCTCAAGGCGATCGTGGAGAAGTCGGAGCAGTCGGGCTGAGGTACCGCCCCCATCAAGGGAAAGACACACCATGGAACTGCTGAAGCAGCCTCCGACCATGAAGCTGCCTGCCGAATGGTTCACCGGCGACGCCTACGCCGACGTGATCCACCGTGGCGAGGAGCCCTCTCGGATGCGGGCCAACATGGTCCGTTTCACTCCTGGCGCCCGCACCGCCTGGCACTCCCACGGCCTGGGCCAGACCCTCTACATCGTCGAGGGCATCGCGCTGGTGCAGTCCCGTGGCGGCAACATCATCGAGGCCCACCCGGGAGACGTCATCCACACGCCTCCGGGTGAGCAGCACTGGCACGGTGCCGCGCCCGACCAGTTCATGACCCACCTCGCCCTGTGGGAGACGGACGACGCCACCTGGCTCGAGCACGTCTCGGTCGACGAGTACAACGGACCGCGCGCCAACGCCCGTACCCACCCCTGACACCACGCCAGATCCGACGCGACCTGAGAGAGCATCATGCGAGCCACCATCATCCACGCGCCTGGTGACATCCGGGTGGAGAACGTCCCCGAACCGAACATCGTCGCACCGACGGACGCCGTCATCCGTACCGTCGCCACCTGCGTGTGCGGCTCCGACCTGTGGAGCTATCGGGGCATCAACCCCGTCACCGAGCCGCAGCCGATCGGCCACGAGTACGTCGGCATCGTCGAGGAGGTCGGCAGCGACGTATCCAATGTCAGGCCCGGCCAGTTCGTCATCGGCTCCTTCATCGCCTCCGACAACACCTGCCCGGTCTGCCGGGCCGGCTACCACACCTCCTGCCAGCACCGTGACTTCCCCAACGGCTGCCAGGCCGAATACGTCCGCATCCCCCTCGCCGACGGCACCCTCGTCGCCACCCCGGAGCAGCCGACCTCAGAGCTGGTCCCGAATCTGCTGACCCTCTCCGACGTCATGGGCACCGGCTGGTACGCCGCCAAGGCGGCCGAGGTCGAGCCGGGTTCGACGGCCGTGGTCGTGGGTGACGGTGCGGTGGGCCTGTGCGGGGTCATCGCGGCGAAGGAACTGGGCGCCGAACGCATCATCGCCATGAGCCGGCACGCATCCCGGCAGAAGCTGGCCCTGGAGTTCGGTGCCACCGACATCGTCACCGAGCGCGGCGAGGAGGGCGTCGCCCGCGTCAAGGAGCTGACGAACGGCATAGGCGCCGACTCGGTCCTGGAGTGCGTCGGCACCCAGGAGTCGATGCACCAGGCCCTGCAGTCCGCACGCCCGGGTGGCAACGTCGGCTTCGTCGGCATGCCTCACGGCGTGCAGATCGACGGCCAGGAACTCTTCTTCTCCCACGTCGGTCTACGCGGCGGCCCTGCGCCCGTGCGCGCCTACCTTCCCGACCTGATCGACCGCGTCGTCAGCGGCCGTATCAACCCGGGCAAGGTCTTCGACCTCACCCTGCCCCTGGACGAGGTCGCCGAAGGCTACAAGGCCATGGACGAGCGCCGCGCCATCAAGGCGCTGCTGCGTCCGTGACATGAAGCCCGGCGGTGGTGGGTGCGGGATGAGCCGTGCCCACCACCGCCGCCACCACCGAGCGGTGAGCGCCCGCCCACCGCAGCCCAGCAGAAACGGACCGACCGCCATGACCAGCGAGGCGATCGCCACCGTCGAGGCGTACTTCAAGGCGCTCGATACGCGCGACATGGAACGGATCCTCCCCCACTTCGCTCCCGATGCCACCTGGACGATCCCCGGTGATCCGGCCCTGACGCCATGGGCTGGGCGCCGCAGCGGGCCGGAGGAGATCCGGCAGTCTCTCGCCGCGTTCTTCGCGGCCGTCGAGCCGCTCGCATGTGAGCTGCGCTCCTTGGTGGAGACCGACGGACAGGTGCTGGTACCGGGCCGGTACGCCTCCCGGTTCCATCCCTCGGGGCAGGTGCTCGAAAGCGAGATGATCCTGCGCTTCACCATCGCCGACGGCCTGATCACCGACTACCGCGACTTCGAGGACTCGCTCGGCATCACCCGTAGCTACCTCGGTGCGCCTCTCACCCCAGGTCCCGCCTGACCGCAGGTCTTCCGAACCCCTCGAAAGCAACACATCGGTGCGTACGCCTTCCTCGGTCTCAGGAGCCCCCGCATGTCCGTTCGGCGCCCTGCTGGCAGCCCATGGCGACATCCCGCACAGCCTGCGCGAAAGCCTGGCCATCACCGCGGTCATGGCCTTCGTCGGTGTTGCGGCGATTCTCTCCCCGAGGCCGGCCCTACGACCCTGACGAGCTTCCTCGCGTACTCACCGGATCAAGGAGATCGGAGACACACCCATGACGGCATGGACGAGCGATGACCTCAACCGCATCGCCACCGCTGACGAGTTGGAGATGGCACCGCTCAGGCGCAACGGCACTCTGGCGAGGCCGGTGCCGATCTGGGTCGTCCGCGACGGTGACGACCTTTGCGTCCGCTCCTTCCGAGGCGCGGATGGCGGCTGGTGGCGTACGGCCCGTGCGAGCCACGAGGGGCACATCCGCTCCGGCGGAGTCGACAAGGACGTCACCTTCGTGGAGTGCAGGACGACGAGATCAACGACCGTATCGACACGGCGTACCGCACCAAGTACGGCCGCTTCGGCGGCGCCTACGTCGACCCCATGGTCGCCGCACGCTCCACGACGCTACGGCTGATCCCCCGATGAGCAGAACGATCCCCGCGGAAGCCGCTGAGCCCCCACGAACAGCTGGTCCAGCACTGGAGTAAGCGCCATGCTCGGTCTTGAACTCGTCGTCGTCCTGGGCGCGGCCGTGCTGCTGGGCAATGCCCTGGGGCAGCGCTTCGGTGTCGCGCCGCCCGTCGTCCTACTGATCGTGGGCGCCCTCATCGGGCTCGTGCCGGCCGTCCGCCAAACCCAACTCCCGCCCGAAGTCGTGCTATTGCTCTTCCTCCCCGTGCTGCTGTACTGGGAGAGCCTGACCACGTCCATGCGGGAGATCCGTTCGAACCTGCGCGGCATCGTCCTGCTCAGCACGGTCCTGGTGATCCTCACCGCGTGGGCCGTCGCGGCCGCCGGGCACGCGCTCGGACTGCCGTAGGGACCGGCGTGGGTTCTGGGCGCGGCCGTGGCGCCCACCGACGCGACCGCGGTCGGCGCGCTGGCCGGTTCCCTGCCGCGCCGTGAGGTCACCGTGCTCCGGGCGGAGAGCCTCGTCAACGACGGCACGGCGCTGGTCATCTACGGTCTGGCGGTCGGCATCACCGTCGGCGAGGAGCACCTCACCCTTGCGCACGTCGGAGCGCTGTTCCTGCTGGCGTACGGCGGTGGGGCCGCGGTCGGGGTGGGGGTCGCCTGGGTCAACATGAACCTCCGGCGCCGCCTGGCTGATCCCCTGCTGGGCAATCTCGTCATGATCCTGGCACCGTTCACGGCCTATCTGATCGCCGAACTGATCCACGCCTCGGGTGTCCTCGCTGTCGTCGTGAGCGGACTGATCATGGCCCAGGTGGCTCCGAGCCTGATCCGGGCCGAGCACCGACGCCAGGCACTGGCGTTCTGGCCGCTGGCGACCTTCATCATCAACGGCGCCCTGTTCGTCCTCGTCGGAGTGGAACTCCAATACGCGTTCCGCCACTTGAGCCGCGCAGATCTGCGGGATGCGCTGATCGCCGTCGGTGTGGTCAGCCTGGTGCTGGTCCTCGTCCGGTTCGCGTTCCTGTTCTCCTCCGCCTACCTGATCCGCCTGATCGACCGACGTCCACAGCAGCGGCTGCGGAGAATCAGTCACCGGGCACGCACCGTCAGCGGCTTCGCCGGCTTCCGGGGCGCGGTGTCGCTGGCCGTGGCGCTCTCCGTACCGGAGACCGTCGACTCGGGCGCACCCTTCCCCGACCGCGCCTTCATCGTCTTCGTCACCTCCGGCGTCATCGTGGTGACCCTCGTCGTGCAGGGACTGCTGCTGCCGGGCGTGGTGCGCTGGGCCCGGCTGCCCCGCGACACCTCCGTCGACGAGGAACAGATCCTCGCCGAGACCACGGCGACCGAGGAAGCCGTCAAGTCGCTCCCGGAACTCGCCGCCGAACTGGGCACCGCTCCCAAGGTCACGGAGTGGCTGCGCCGGGAGTACGAAGCCCACCTGGCGACCGTACGGGCCGAAGGCGCCGGCACCGACGAGGATCCCGCTCTGCTCCACGACCGCCACTACACCGACCTCCGCCTCGCCCTCGTCGCCCACAAGCGCGCAACCGTCGTCCGTGCGTGACGAACAGCGGATCGACGACACCGTGCTGCGCCGCCTCCAGACCGCCCTGGACTACGAAGAGGTGCGGCTGGCCGGACGCGAGCAGGTGGAGTGAGCCGAGCCGGCCTCGACGACACCACACACCAGAAGGGACCTCCCGTCATGTCCACCGGCCTCGTCGACGTCCACGCCCATCTCCTCCCCGACTTCTACGTCCAGCAGGCGACGGCAGCCGGCCACGGCCACCCCGACGGCATGGGCGGCTGGCCGTCATGGTCCGTGCAAGCCCACCTGGACCTGATGGACCGCAACTGCATCGAGACCGCGATGCTGTCCATGTCCTCACCCGGCGTGCACTTCGGCGACGACAAGGCGGCCCGCCTCCTCGCCCGCCGCGTCAACGAGTACACCGCCGAACTGGCCCGGGGCCACCCGGGTCGCTTCGGCACCTTCGCCTCGCTGCCCCTTCCCGACGTGGACGGATCCTTGGAGGAGATCGCCTTCGCCTTCGACGGACTCGACGCCGACGGCGTGGCCCTGCTGACCCACACGCACGGGGTGTACTTGGGCGACCAGCGCCTGGAGCCGGTCTTCGCCGAACTCGACCGCCGCCAGGCCGTCGTCTTCCTGCACCCCACCTCACCGGTGTGCTGGGAACAGTCCGCACTCGGCAGACCGCGGCCGATGGTCGAGTACATCTTCGACACGGCCCGTACCGTCACCGACATGGTGATGGCGGGCGTCCTGGCACGTCACCCGAACATCAAAGTGATCGTCCCGCATTGCGGCGGTGCGGTGCCCGTCCTCGCTGATCGCATCAACGAGTTCATGAGCCTGTTTCTGCAGTCGCAGCAGCCGCCCCGGTTGGACGCGGTACAGCAACTGCGCGGTCTGTACTACGACATGGCGGGCACCGCTTTCCCACGCCTCGTGCCGGCGCTGTTGAAGCTCGTCGACCCGGACCGCGTGCTCTTCGGCAGTGACTACTGCTGGACGCCGTCCCCGCTGGCCGACGCGCACATCGCGGCGATCGACGCCGCCGAGCCGCCGGCGAAAGGCGCCACGTGGCGGTCGCTCACGACGGCCAACGCCAAGCGTGTCTTCCAGAGCGCCTCGTGATGAACCACGGCGAGCCACGTGCCGACGCGGTCATGAAGCCTGCGCCGCCGGTCCGGCGGCGAACCTCGTCTCCAGGGCCCAGGTCCGATGTGCCTGCTCGGCGAAGGCGTCACACGGCGCTGTCCACTCCCTCAGACTCCCTCTCGATCGTGGACGCCAAAGAGCGCAGAGCCTCGTGAGCGGGGCTTCCCGGCTCCGCGGTCCACACGACGAGCTGCTGCTCGGGATCCTCGGCGCACATGAAGGTGGACCGCTCGAGGGCCAGGTCGCCGACCAGGGGATGCCGGAGCAGCCTCGTACCGCCGGCCCGCACGGCGACATCGTGCGAGGTCCACCACAGGCGGAAATGCGCATCCAGCGTGGAAAGCTCCTCGACGAGGGCAGTCAGTCGAGGGTCATCAGGGTTCCGCCTGCTGTCCATGCGCAGATGGGACAGGGCCAGGCGAGCCATGTCCTCCCAGTCCCGGTAGAGCACGCGGATGGCGGGCTCGGTGAACACCAGGCGCACGTAGTTCCGCTGTTCCTCCGGGACATGTCCGAAGTCCATCACCAGGGCGGCGGCCATGGCGTTCCACGCCAGCAGGTCCGTGTTGCGCCCGATGACGAAGCCCGCGGTCAAGGAGAGGTCGTCGAGCAGGTGCTGCATCTGCGGCTGGACTCGTTGGCGAACGCTCCGGCTGGCAGGGGGCGAGGCCGTCTTCCCTGCGAGGGTCAGGAGGTACTCGCGGTGATCGCCGTCGAGGCGGAGCACCTGTGCGAGCACGTCGAGTACGGCAGCCGACGCCTGGACACGTCCCTGCTCGAGCCGGGTGTAGTAGTCGGTGCTGATCGCGGCCATCTGAGCGACTTCCTCACGCCGCAGGCCGGGAACACGCCGGGGCTCACCGTTGTCGGGCAGCCCGGCCTTGTGGGGACTCAGCTGGGCACGGCGCGCCTTGAGGAAGGCGCCCAGTTCCTCCAGGCTCGGATCGCGTCGCACACCCACAGCTTCGCACCTTGCCGCGATCCCGCGCCCCAAACGCCCCTTCACCACCAACCTCGTCCTCACCTGGAGGTCGAGACGCCGCGCGAAGGGCACGGGGCGCCCCCATCATCGCCGAGCGGCCCGCAAGCACCCCCTGCTCAAGCTCTCCCTTGTAGGGGGCGGCCAACGGTTGCCCCAGCGGCCGGTTCGCTGGTCATGCCCCGACCACGGCTGTGGTGCTGGAAAGCGGCACACTTCGGCCCCGGCACCGCCAGCGGCGTGTCCGAACCGCGCAGGCGGGTCGGCGGCGCCCAGGCCGCCGACGCTTTGGGCACCCTGCTCGCCCGCCCGCTCCAGAGCGGGGGCGGAGATGCTCAGTGCAAGACGTCGTCCTCGGCCTCGCGACACTCCTGTACGCGGACACCCCCATACGACGGTGGCCTGAGCGAGCGGTTCGGACGCGGACGTAGCGACGTACGCGTTGACGATGAACAGGATTCTCCGAACAGAGGTGGAATGGGAATTTGGTCGCAGCCGGAGCATGACTGTAGGCGAGCATTGCGGCCACGGATCTATTTTGCCGGGACCTATCAGTCACCGGATCGATGCATGCACAGTCGTCCGGACGCGAGAATTCCTGCCAAGGACGATGCTGCTAGGCAGATAGAGCCTGCACGGTCGACCCACCCCTGCGCAGGGGAAGGATTCATCCTGGGAAAAATCCTTCCCCCCTTCAGGATCGAGTGCCTGGGTACGATAACTGATGGCTCTGCGCGAGAAATCCATTGAGCCTCGCCACATCACATCGCGAGAAGTTAGGAAACGGCCGGATGAAAGTCATTGGACTGCGCGAGTTCGGCGGACCGGAAGTGCTGCGATCTTTCGAACTCCCCGACTCGCACCCTGGAGCCGAGGAGGTGCGGCTCCGTGTTCACGCCGCCGGAGTTAATCCCGTGGACGCAATGGTCAGGTCCGGACAGCTGGAGCAGATGTACAAGGGCCTCACGCCGCCCTTCGTCCCCGGGATGGAGGTCACAGGTACCGTCGAAGATGTGGGCAGCGATGTAGACCCTCGCTGGGGCCTGGTGCCGGGCGTACACGTCGTGGGATTCGTCGACAACGCCGGAAGTCACGGCGGCTACAGCGAATATCTCGCCCTACCCGCGCGGTCCGTGGCCATCGCTCCCTCGAATGCCTCCGCCGCCGAGACGGCCGGTTTTCTCAACAATGCGCTCACCGCTCACAACGTGCTCGACGCATTTCGGCTGCCAGAAGGCGCCACGCTCTTGGTGACAGGCGCTGCGGGATCGGTCGGCGGATACCTCGTGGAACTCGGTGCCGCGGCGGGCCTTCGCGTCGTGGCCGTCGCGGCAGAGGAAGATGCCGACCTCCTGGGCTCACTCGGCGCGCACGCGTTCATACCGCGCGGCCCCGGCATCGCCCTCCGGGTACTCGACGAGCTCGGTACTCCGGTGGACGCGGTGGCTGATGCCGCCTTGCTGCACGAGCAGATCGCCCCCGCCGTGCGTGACGGCGGCCAGATCAGCATCCTGCGCTCTTGGGACGGCGATCCAGGGCGCGGAATCAAGGTCAAGCACCTCAACGTGCGAGAACGACGGACGGACCGGGACGCGATCGTACGTCTGCGCGACCAGGTCGAAGACGGCACCATCACACTGCGCGCCGCAATGTCCTTCGATGCGGACGACGCGGTTGCGGCCCATGCCCGGCTCGAGCAGGGCGGCCTGCGCGAACGAATCGTCCTCGTGTTCGACAACGAAGCGTGGTAGCCCGGCTCACCAGGCACCACTTCGCTCACCTGGAAGCCCTGAACACCGACTGCGCCTCCACCATCGGCCTTACTCATTCACCGTTGCGAACCTGAGACGCCGGGAACCGACCGCACGCTCCGGGCTCCATGGGCCGCCGGAAGGACGCAGGACGCTGCGGCCGGCCGTCCTGCGCTCGACATCGGCCGGCCGGCGCCAGCCTCGACAAGGAGAAACAATGCACACGCGAACGCTCGGGCGCGACCTGCGGGTCTCCGCCATCGGCCTCGGCGCCATGGGCATGTCCCAGAGCTACGGGCCGAACCCCGGTGACCGGAGCGACATGATCGCCGTACTCCGTGGCGCCGTCGACCGCGGGATCACCTTCTTCGACACCGCGGAGGTGTACGGCCCTTACGTCAACGAGGAGCTTGTCGGCGAGGCCCTCGCTCCGGTGCGTGACCAGGTCGTGATCGCCACCAAGTTCGGATTCCGCATCGAGAACGGCGCCCCCGCCGGGCTCAACAGTCGGCCCGAGCAGATCCGTGCCGTCGCCGCGGCCTCCCTGAAACGGCTCGGGGGCGAGAGGCTCGACCTGTTCTACCAGCATCGCGTTGATCCGGAGGTGCCCATCGAGGAGGTCGCCGGCACGGTGGGTGAGCTCGTGCAGGAGGGCAAGGTCCGCTGCTTCGGGCTCTCGGAAGCCGGTGCGGAGACCATCCGCCGCGCACACTCGGTCCACCCCGTGACCGCGGTGCAAAGCGAGTACTCGCTGTGGACCCGGGATCCCGAGCCGGAGGTCCTGCCGACGTGCGCGGCGCTCGGGATCGGATTCGTGCCCTTCAGCCCGCTCGGCAAGGGATTCCTGACCGGCACGGTGGACGCGTCGACCTCGTTCGTGACCGGTGACGTCCGCACGAACATTCCACGATTCACGGCCGAGAACCGGGCGGCGAACCAGGCTCTCGTCGAACACATCACCACCCTCGCGCAAACCAAGAGCGCCACACCCGGGCAGGTCGCACTCGCCTGGCTGCTCGCACAGGATCCGTGGATCGTTCCGATTCCGGGCACACGACACATCGCGCGAATCGACGAGAACTCCGGCGCCACCAAGCTGCCGTTGTCCCCCGACGAACTGGCGGACCTCAACCAACTCGCCGGCCGGGTCGGGGTACAGGGAGACCGTTACAACGAGCACCACATGTCGCTGGTCGACAAGTAACAGACGACGGCGGTATTCCGCGGACCGGTCCACACCTCACCAGGGACGAGACAGCTCTCCGTCGGACCATGCCGGCGGGGCTTCGTCGTCGCACGGCCGTCGCACGCGCTCGCACGCAAGTCTCACCGACTGTGCGGACTCTCCCGGACCATGCGGCCCCGACCTGGCAATACGCGCCCGCCCTGGATCAGAAGGACACCGCTGGACGGTCTCTACAACCTGTGCCATGTGGTACCCAGTGAGGGACCCAAGATCAGGACAGGAGCGTCTTCTGGCCCGTCAAAGCGGTATTGCAGGGTGTTCACTGGCGTCTCACTCACCCGCCTGACCCTCTCATCTGTCACGACTGCCCCTATGACGAGGGCCAATGCCACGGCGCGTTGGCCCCGACGAAACTCTGTGCGGTGTGCGCGGTGTAGTCAGACTTCGCCGCCCTCGTCCCACCCACATTCAGTACAACGAACTCCCGCGTACATGTCGTCTCGGACGTGATCAACGGCGCTCCAGCCTTCCAACTTCGAACTTGGAGCTCCGCACCGGGGACAGCCAACGATGACGCCGAACCCATGGAAGTACCTGTACTCCAGTCCGGACTCCTCAACCGTCCGCTGCATCGTCTTCACGAGTTCTGCTTGGGAGTCCACACCTACGAGTTCCCGAGCAGCTCGATCGACATCACCGTCAACCACGGAAACCCACATGATCGGCTCAAGGAGCGGCGGAAGCGGGGTGTCGTCGAGGACAACCGGGATGACGCGGAAAGAGTCATCCCGCAGTCGCCGTGTGAGGGCGGCCTCCCACTCTGTGTTCACCCAAGGAGACTTCGAAGAGTTGGCGGACCAGAAGACCATGACGGTGTCTACGAGCCCCAGCGCCTCGTTGACCTTGCCGGGGATTCGATCCCCAGGTCGGATCTTCCATGAATCGAGCCAGACGTCCACGCCTAGCAGCCGCAAGCGGGCGGCAAGTGGCGTCACTTGGGGCTTGTCGCGGTGGTTGTGAGAGATGAAGGCGTGCATGAACACAGCCTCCCACCGAGGGCTCCACCAGATAGGGGAAATCGTCAAACTGACGAGATCGCGCGTCTGGCTCGTTGCCCGCGCAGTCGACCTCACCGTCGGGGACGTGAAGGAACGCGAGTTGGACACCACCCGGCAGGCCAACCGCTGCAGTAGGGCCAGTCCCCCGGCTCGGCCAGTCTGAAGCTGCCAGTGGGTCCAAGAAGTCTTCCAGCGTACCGAGAGGCGCCATCAGAGATCTCCGCACCAGCCTCATGCCGCGAACCCCGGTCTCAAGCAGCCGCAGCCGCTGCACAATCAGGTTCATAGCGTTGCGCCGTTCGGACATCGTCCAGATCGACCACCCCGGAGAGCTGCTCCCGCGCGGAAGGTGTAGATGACGAGTGGCCCACAGCGACGCCTACCACTGGCCGCCTGAGCTTTTGGACCTGCTGATTGAACTGGTGCCCCGGCTCAACCGGAGCAAAGAAGGGGTCCTTGGATTCCTGCGGGGCGCTGGCGTCAGCGAAGACCTGCTCGCGCCCCATCGACACCAGCTCGCCGCGGACAAGTCAGCAGTCAGCAAGTACAAGATCGTTCGTGCCGTGCTCAGCCGGATCAATGAACAGGGCGACGCAGGCTTGGGTGTTCGCAGGGAGATCCTCAAACGAACGATCGAATTCGAGGACTTCTCCACACTGTGGCCGGACGACCGTCTCCCGGCCCAGGGGCTACAAGCAAGCGTGCGACGACTCGTGAACGTCAAGGACTCATTGGGGAAGTATTGATGGTGCGGCCCAATCCACGGGTCGTGACTCCCTCGGTGGGTGTTGGGGGACGGCCTCGTTGCCGTGCCGCGCTCGACGGCCAGTTTGAGTTTTGCCGCCCCTGACACACCGGGGCCCCAGACCGGCGTCAAGGACATGCCCGACCGAGGGCCGAACAATGAGGAACCGGCAGCTGGGTCTCGCCACCTGCGGAGTCAACCGCCAACTCCGACAGAAGGGCTGGGATTGATGTTCGTCGGATGGGACTGGGCCAGCGCCAGCCATGACGTGACCGTCATTGACGACCGCGGCATCGTGATCGACCATTGGGCCTTCCAGCACAGCGAAGACGACTTTGAGACTGCTTTGGCCCGGCTGGCCAGCCACGGCACCCCGGCCGAACTGCCCGTCATCATCGAACGTTCCAGTGGGCTGGTCGTCGACCGCTTGCTCGAGGCCGGACACCCGGTCGTCCCCGTGCACCCCACCGCCTTCCACGCCGCCCGGCCTCGATGGGGCGCCTCCGGCGCCAAGTCCGATCCTGGTGACAGCTACAAACTCGCCGACTACCTGCGAACCGACGGCCACCGCCTGCGCCGCCTCGTGCCTGTCGACAGCGGCCTGCGAGAACTCCAAGCCCTCGTGCGCCTGCGCGACGACCACGTTCGCGCACGCACGGCCGCGGGCAACCAGCTCGGCGCCCTGCTCGAACAGCACTGGCCTGGGCCCAGGAACCTGTTCTGCTCGCTCGTCTCCGACATCGCCCTGAACTTCCTGACCGACTACCCCACCCCGCAGGCGGCCGCCCGACTCGGCGAAGCCCGCATGGCCGCCTTCTGCAAGCGCCATGCCTAACGCGGCGGCAAACCGGCATCCGCACTGCTGGCCCGGCTCCGCTCCGCTCCCGTCGCCCCGGTCAGCCTCCCCACGCCCGTCCTCACCGCGCTCATCACGGCACAAGTCCAGCTCCTGCGCAGTCTGCAGGCCACCATACCCAGCTCGAGACGACCATCAAGAAGTGTCTCGCCAGGCACCCGCGCGCCGTCCTCCTCGCCCGGTTGCCTGGCGTGGGCACCATCAACCTCGCGCAGCTGCTTGCCGAGGTCGGCCCGATCCTCGACCGCGTCGAGTCCGCCGAACAGGCCGCCGCCGAGTGCGGAGCCGCACCGGTGACCAAGGCATCCGGGAAGGCACATGGCGTCTACTTCCGATGGGCCGCCAACACACGTGCCCGCAAGGCCGTCACCGCCTTCGCTCACAACTCCCGCATGCAATCACCCTGGGCCGCCGCCCTCTACGCAAACGCCCGCGCACGCGGGAAACACAACCCCCACGCCACCCGCATCGTCGCCCGCGCGTGGCTCCGCGTCATATGGGCCTGCTGGCACAACGCCACCCCCTACGACCCTGACAACCACCCCGCCACCCAACGCCTCAAAGCCAGCTGACTTGACTCAGAGGACTCAAGCGATATGCCGCCCGCGAGGTCTTCCACCTGGTCAGGACGGTCTCTATCGACCCCCCGTTATAGGGGCGTCTGTGATACGGCGAAGCCCCGCCGGGAACCATCCTGACGGGACCTCTGTGCGGAGCCGTGAGACCACGAGGCCGCGCCGGAGCGCTCCGGCGCGGCCTCGCAGTGAGATCGGCTGCGCTGGCGCGCACGATGCGAAGGGCTCCTGAGCGCCTACGACCAGCCGCCCGAGCGTGATGAACCGGACGAGGAGTAACTCTCCTGGCGAGGTATTCCGGCGGTCACAGCTCCTTCGCGTAGGTGTCCTGGTACGCCGCCCTCCCTCCGAACACGTTGAGGCCGATGTGTCCGCTCGTGTACGTCGTGTCCGTCACGTCGATGATCCGCTCACCGTTGAGGAACACCTGGATGCGGTCGCCCTCGGTGAGGATGCGGACGGGGTAGGTCGTGCCGCGGCGGAGCAGGGCCGGGACGCGGGCGAGGGCGGCGCCGTCGTCGAAGAAGCCGTTGGCCTTGCCGACCAGGCGGATCACGCGTAGGTCGGGGTCGATGTTGAGGCAGTAGGCATCGGTGCCGTCGGAGGAGGCGCGCCAGAGGAGGGAGAGGGCGCCGCCTGTGTCCGGGTCGGGGCCGCCGAGCCGGACCAGGGTGGTGAGGTCGAAGTCCGCCGCCGTGCGGGACGAGATCGCGTTGGAGTCCTTGTCGAAGCTTCCGGCGCGGCCCGCGCTGTCCGTCGACCAGCGGCCGGCGGGGGTGATCGTCAACTTGTCGAGGTCCGAGCGGAATTCACCGCCGGTCGGGGCGGCCACCAGCGGCTTCACCCGATCCACCAGGCGGAAGGTGCTGTCCAGCTTGTGCACCTTGAGCGAGTCGATGTGCGCGGTGCCGCCCTTGGCGTAGAAGGCCATGCCGCTGGCGTCCGGCGTGGGGAAGATCAGGCTGGTCACGGCGGCCCGGCCGTCCGCGCCGAATGCCTCGACCGAGGACGAGTCGACGTACACGTGCAGGGTCACGCGGCCGTCGGTCGTCTTCATCGGCGCGGTCGTGCGGCCCGCGAAGTACTGCGTGAAGTCGCTCAGACCCGATGCCGAGCGGTCCACGAACAGTTCCTGCGCCTCGGCGTCGTATCCGACTGTCGTGTGCTGGTCGTCGTCGGTCCGGAGCCGGAAGCCGATCTCCGTGGCGGTGCCGAGGGTGATCTCGGCCTCGATCTCATAGGCGATGCCAGTGACGCCCGCGAGCGGGTTCGCGGAGTCGGGGCCGACGGCGAGGTCCTTGCGAGTTGTGGTGGACGTGCGCAGCGTGACCAGCTCCGGGACCGGGCGCTGCGCCAGGCGTACGCCGTCGGCGGTGTCCGTGAGGGTCAGTTCGCGGGGGGTGCTCAGCTGGCCGTTCCAGCCGCCGGTCGGGGCGCTGAAGGGGTAGTCCCAGTTGCTCATCCAGCCGAGCCAGACGCGGCGGTCGTCGGGCAGACCGTAGAAGGACATAGCGGCGTAGTAGTCACGGCCGGAGTCGGCGCGCAGGACCGTGCCGGCCTTCTGGTCGGGAGTGAAACCGGTGCCGTTCCACTCACCCGTGAAGTACTGGGCGGCCGAGCCGTTCGTGGCGCGTACGGCACCGGTGCTCAGCGTGAGGACCCACTTCACCTTGTCCTTGTCGCCGTCGACCGGCAGCGGGAAGAAGTCGGGGCACTCCCAGACGCCGGGCGTGGCCCAGTCGCCGTAGCCGAAGGAGCTGACCTGGGTCCAGGTGAGGAGGTCGGCGGAGGTGAAGAAGCGGATGTGGTCGCCGCCGGAGACGACCATCAGCCACTGGTCGTGAGCCTCGTCACGGATGACCTTCGGGTCGCGGAAGGTCCAGCCGGCGTCGGGGCCTCCCGGGTTCTGCACGGCCGGGGTCGAGCCGCCATGCCACTGCCACGAGCGGCCCTTGTCCTTGCTGTAGGCGATGCGCACGCTGGCGTTTCCGCCCGGCTTGTCCGGGTGGTAGCTGGTGTAGTACGCGATCAGGCCCGAGCCGCCGTCGAAGAGGCCGGAGGTGTCGTCGGCGTCGACGATCGCCGAGCCCGACCAGCAGTTGCCGTAGGCGTTCCAGGGCAGGGCGATCGGCAGGGCCTGCCAGTGGACGAGGTCGGTGCTGACCGCGTGCGCCCAGCGGCCCTGGTCCTGGTGGAAGAGGTGGTATTCGCCGTCGTAGTAGACCAGGCCGTTGGGGTCGCTGGTGGAGCCGGTGAGCTGGGAGTAGTGGTACGTGGGGCGGTACGGCTCGGTGAAGTAGTCGGCGGTGCTGCGGATCTCGACGTTCTGAAAGTACGACGCCCCGTGCGCGGCCGCGGTGCCGACGGTGGCGCCCGTGGTTCGGGATATGCGGGTCTTGAGCGCCCGTACGCCGTCCAGGTACACCTCGATCGTCCTGCTCGTCGCTCGGGCCTCGACGCGATAGGTGCCGCCGGACGCGATGCGCCGGACCGGGCCGGAGGCGGAGGCGAGGCGGGCGCCGGAGGAGCGGTCCAGCAGGACGACGGCGTTGCGGCCGGCTTCCAGGCGGGCTTCGTAGCCGCCGGAGCCGTTCGCGGACGCGCGCAGGACGAGACCGGCAGAGGAGGAGGGGCCGCCGGGTGTGATGTCGGCTCTCGCCACCAGGTCGCCGTCGGTGAAGGGGGTCGTGCGCAGGCCGTTCTCGCCGCGGATGCCGCGCAGGTCGGGGGTCCAGGTGCCGGAGCGGGCCGTCCAGCCCTGGAGGCCGGTGGCGAGGTCGGCCGCGGCGATGTTCTCGAAGGACACCGCTCCGGCCGATGCCGTGACGGCGAGTCGGCCTTTGGTGTGGGTGGAGTCCTGGGCGGTGATGACGGGGCTGTAGCCGTCGGGAGAGAGGAAGTTGGTCTGCCAGTGCACGCGCAGTTCGTCGTGTTCGGCTTCGATGCGCAGGCGGTAGACCGTGTCGGCCTTGATGGTGGTCGCGTAGGTGCTGAGCGTGACGTTGCCGTCGATGCGGTAGAGCCTCAGCGTGCCCTGGTCCGCGTCGACTTGGACGCCGTAGCCGAGCGTGGCCGTGGCGTCGGTGCGCACCAGCAGTGAGGCGATGGCGGAGGCGTCGTGCAGGAGCAGGTCGGCCTGGAGCGCGGTGTCGTAGGTCTTGGTCGTGGTGATGGCGCGGGCGGTGGCTTTCTGGGTTGGGGCCGCGCGCCAGCCCAGCGGACTCGCCGTCCAGGTGCCGCCGCTCGTGGTCCAGCCGGTGAGGTTGGTGGTGACTGAGGAGAGGGAGGGCGGGCCGAAGGTGACCGTGCCGCCCTGGGCGAGCAGGCCCACCGAGCCGGTGTCGTGGCGGTGGGCCTCGATGTGGAGGAGCCGCTTGCCGTCGACATGCACCGTCAGCTCGGATCCGTCGACTGCCACTTCGAGGTCATAGGGTCTTGCGGTCCGCGCGCCCGGCAGCGGCGCGGTGGCGAGTGTGTCGCCGCCGGCCAGGTCGTAGAGCCGTATGCGGGCGCGGCCGGGGTCGAGGGCGACCGCGTATCCGGTCGAGCCGTCCAGGGCTGCCCGGAACACCAACGCGCCTACGGCGGAGGAGGAATGGGCCGTGACGCGGGCCGCGTACGTGCCCTTGGCCGCGAGTTGCTGCTCGGACAGGGCGAGGGCGGGCCCGCGACGGCCGGCGGTCGCCTTCTGGCCGCCGTCGGAGGTGCGGGTCCAGGTGCCGGTGACGGGGATGGGGTCGGGAATCGGGGTGGCGGCGGGCGTCGCTCCGGCGTCGCTCGGGGCGGCCTGTGCTGCGGGGAGGATGCCTCCGAGAGGCAGCAGGGTGGCGGCGGTTCCTCCGGCGAGCAGGAGGGTACGGCGGGACACGCTCATGGCAGCTCCTGAGGAGAGCAGGGGAGGGTGGGCCACGGCCCGGGGGGACGTCCACCCCGCGGGCCGTGGCCGTGTGTAAGACCGTCACGGCCAGAGCGGCCGGGGTCCGTTGGTGAAGGCCGACGCCATCTGCCAGGCGTCGAACCGCTCCAGGGCCACCTCGCCGTCGGCGCCGATACCGACGCCTACGGCCTCGTCCGGGCGGGTGGGGTAGATGCGGGCGGTGAGGGCACGCCCGTTGGCGAAGACCTCCAGTGCGGAGTGGTCGACGAGGACGCGCAGGTCGACCCGCCCGTCAGTGCCCAACGGCAGTTCGCCGTAACGGGGTTCGGTGTCGACCGTCGGGTCGAGGCTGCTGGTCTCGCGGTGCAGGCGGAGGGTGCCGCCCGTTCCGTCCTGCGCCCTGCTCACCTCCACGACCGTGCGTTCCGCGCCGTCCGGTGTCTCGCGGATCACGAGCCGGGCGGTCGCTCCGGGAGCGAGACGCAGGGTCGTCTCGATGTCCAGCTGGTCCCCGCGCACGGCGGGCAGCCGGGTGTACCGGTCGGCCTGCCGGCCCGGAGCCACCTCTACGCGCTCCCGCCGCAGCTCGGTCAGCTCCGGCGCCGGGGCCTGATGCAGGCCGCCGTCCGTGGCGAGCGTGACGACCCTCGGCAGGGACATCACGCCGCACCAGCCGACCTGCGCGTTCGCCTCGTCCGTCCGTCCCTCCTGGAGCCAGCCGAACATGATGCGGCGGCCGTGCTCGTCGCGAGTGGACTGGGGGGCGTAGAAGTAGCGTCCGCCGTAGTCGAGGCGGTGGAGGGCGGTCGGGTTGAAGGTGTCGCCCTGGTAGCGGCCGGTCCAGTACAGGGGGTGGTGGGTGGTGCCCTCGTCCCAGGCGGAGAAGACCAGGACGTCGGTGCTGTCGGCCTCCTCGTCCTCGCCGAGCCGGAAGAGGTCGACGCACTCCCACATCGTGCCGGTCCAGTCGAGCTCGCCCTGGTTCTGCGAGGCGTCGCCGGTCAGCAGGGGGCCGACGTAGCGCCAGCTGCGCAGGTCGTCGGATTCGTACAGGAAGGCCGTTCCGCCGACGCCCCGGATGCCCGAGCCCACCAGCTGGCGCCACACCTGGCCCTCCCGCCAGACGCAGTGGTCGCGGAAGGCCGTGATGTCGACGCCCTCGGGCGGGGCGGTGATGACCGGGTTGGCCTGGTCTTTGGTCCAGTACCGCAGGTCGGCCGATCCCCTGGCCACGCAGGGGAGTTCGTGGTCTCCGTGCCTGCCCGAGTAGACGAGCGTCGGCACTCCCCCGTCGTCCACCAGGACACCGGACCAACAGCCATCGCGGTCCGGGCCGTCCGAGCCTGGCATCAGGGCGACTGGCTCATCGGCCCAGTACACGAGGTCGGTACTGGTGGCGTGGCCCCAGTGGATGCGGTGGTGGGCGGCGGCGAGCGGGTTGTACTGGTAGAAGAGGTGGTAGACGCCGTTCCAGTGACTCAGCCCGTTGGGGTCGTTGAGCCAGCCGCCGGGCGAGGTGAAGTGGAAGCGGGGGCGGTGGGGGTCGCGCAGGGCGCGTTCAGCCAGCCCCTCGGCGACGGGAGTGCCGGAGGGGAGGGTGAGGTCGTGGGTCATGCGGCGGTGGTCTCCGCTTTCTCGGTGTCGTCGGTGGCCTCGTCGTCCGGCCGGTCGGTGGCCTTGAGGACGCGGCGGGCGATGTCGGAGGCGGGTGCGCGCAGGTGGCAGCGCACCCAGTGGGGTTGTCCGTCGTTCTCGCCGACGATGTGGCGGACGGGTTCGGTGCGGCTGCACGCGCCGTCGTCGCCGTAGGGGCAGGACGTGGGGTTGAGGATCGCCTCGCGGAGCCTGGCGCGCTCGACGGGGTCGTAGCTGCCGGCCCGTTCGGGGTCGGGTACGGCGGACAGCAGCAGGCGGGTGTAGGGGTGGGCGGGGGCGTCCATGACGGCCAGTGCGTCGCCGCCCTCGACGAGTTCGCCGGCGAACATGACCATCGTGGTGTCCGCGAGGTAGCGGGCGGAGCCCAGGTCGTGGGTGATGTAGAGCATGGCGATGTTCCGCTCGTCGCGCAGGCGCCGCATCAGGTTGAGCACGCCGACGCGCACGGAGACGTCCAGCATCGACGTCGGTTCGTCGGCCAGGATGAGGCGCGGTTCCACCGCCAACGCGCGAGCGATGGAGACACGCTGACGCTGGCCGCCGGAGAGTTCGTGCGGGTAGGACTGGAGCATGTCCTCGGTCAGGCCGACCGTTTCTATCAGCTCGCGCAGCGCCTCTGGTGTGGCGGAGTGGCCGTGCAGGACGAGGGCCCGGGTGAGGAAGTGCTCGATGCGGTGGACGGGGTTGAGTGAGCCGAAGGGGTCCTGGAAGACCATCTGGACCTTGCGGCGGTACGCCCGTGATGCCCGGCGCGGCTCGGTGCGCAGGATGTCCTGGCCGTCGAGCAGTACCTGTCCGGCGGAGGGCTGTTCGAGGCGGGCGAGGCAGCGGGCGATGGTGGACTTGCCGCTGCCGGACTCGCCGACCAGGGCGGTGATCCGGCCGGCCGGCAGGTCGAAGGACACGTCGTTGACGGCACGGACGCGGCGCCGGGAGAAGACGGTGCCGACCTGGAAGTCCTTGGTCAGACCGCGTACGGACAGCAGGGGCTGGGTCATCGCGGGGCTCCCTGGGCACTCTGGGCCACCCACCGGCCGGGGGCGATCTCGCGCAGGTCGGGGATGTTCATGGAGCAGTCCGAGCGGTCCTCGGGACAGCGGACGTGGAAGCCGCAACTGTCGGCGGTGCGGGGGGCGTCGAAGAGGCCGGTGAGCTCTTGGCGCGGGCCTGTCAGCGGCGGGAAGGCGTTCATCAACGCTTCGGTGTAGGGGTGGAGCGGCCCCGCGAACAGATCCTTGGCGTCGGCGAGTTCGACGATCCGTCCGCCGTACATCACGCCCATGCGGTCCGAGAGCTCGATCATCAGGGACATGTCGTGGGTGATGAAGAGGATGGAGAAGCCCAGCTCCCGCTGGAGGTCGCGGATCTGCGCCATGATCTCCTGCTGCACGACCACGTCGAGCGCGGTGGTCGGCTCGTCCATGATCAGCAGCCGGGGGTGGAGTGCGACGGCCATGGCGATGACCACGCGCTGGCGCATGCCGCCGGAGAGCTGGTGCGGGTACGCCTTCAGCCTTCCCGGGTCGATGCCGACCAGCTGAAGCAGCTCGCCGGCCCGCTCCCGCGCGAGCCGCTTCTTCAGCTTCTCGTGGGTGGTGAAGATGTCGACGATCTGCTCGCCGATGGTCAGGACGGGGTTGAGGGAGTTCATCGCCGACTGGAAGACCATGGCGATCTCCCGCCACCGGAAGGCGCGCAGCTCCCGTGGGTCCAGGCCGAGGACGTCCCTGCCCTGGAAGCGGATGCTGCCGGCGGTGATCTCCGCCGGGGGCTTCAGCAGCCGCATCACGGCGTTGGCGATGGTCGATTTGCCGCAGCCGGACTCCCCGGCGAGGCCGAAGATCTCTCCGGCGCCGATGGAGAAGGAGACGTCGTCGGCGCCCACGACGGTGCGTCCGTCGCCGCGGTATTCGACGCGCAGGCCGTTCACCTCAAGTACGGGTTCCATGGCTCAGCCCCTCCTCTCACGTCGGGCACGGCGGTTGCGCAGCCTCGGGTTGGTGATCTCGTCGACCGCGTAGTTGACCAGCGCGAGCGCGAAGGCGACGAGCGCGATGCACAGTCCGGAGGGCACGAAGGCCCACCACGTGCCGGTCATCAGCGCGCCGTCGTTGCTGGCCCAGTACAGGTTGGTGCCCCAGCTGACGACGCTGCTGTCGCCGAGGCCGAGGAACTCCAGGCCGGCCTGGGCGCCGATGCCGAAGATCACGCAGCCGAGCAGCGTGGTCATCACCACGGACGCCATGTTGGGCAGGATCTCGAGGAACATGATCCGCAGCGGGCGCTCCCCGGTGACGACGGCCGCGGCCACGAAGTCCTTGCCCCGGATCGACTTGGCCTGCGCCCGCAGGACCCGGGCCGAGCCCGCCCAGCCGGTGACGACGAGCACCAGGATCACGGTGGAGGTCCCGGGCGGCAGGAACGCGGCCAGGATGATGAGCAGCGGCAGGCCAGGCAGCAGCAGGAAGACGTTGGTGACCAGGGTCAGCGCGTCGTCGACGATGCGGCCGAAGTACGCGGCGGCGAGGCCGACGACGATGGCGACGCCCGTCGCCACGAGCCCCACGGTGAACCCGACGAAGAGCGAACTGCGCGCACCCCACAGGGTGAGGGCGAGCACATCCTGACCCTTGGCGGTCGTACCGAGCCAGTGTGCGGCCGAGGGGGCCTGACTGCCCGTGGAGTTGATGAGCGACGGGTCGCCCGGTGCGAGGACGGGTGCGAGCAGGGCCAGCAGCGCGAAGACGGCGAGCAGGATCAGACCGGTCAACGCCTTCTTGCTGTCGATGAGCTGGCGCACCAGTCCGCGTCGGCGGGAGGTGCGTGCGGGGGTGGTCGGCGTGGTGGCCGTCGCGATCTCGATGGCGGTCATGTCGGCAGCCCCCTTCAGCGGACGCGGACGCGCGGGTCGAGGCGGACGTAGACGAGGTCGACGAGGAAGTTCGCGATCAGCACCGCCGCCGTGATCGTCAGGAAGATGCCCTGCATCAGCGGGTAGTCCAGGCCCTGGACGGCCATCAGCAGCTGGTAGCCGATGCCGGGGTAGGCGAACACGACCTCGGTGAGCAGCGCGCCGCCGACGACGAAGCCGAGCGCCATGCCGAAGTTGGTGACGGAGGGGAGCAGCGCGTTGCGGGCGGCGTAGCGGAACATGATCCGCGAGGGGCTGAGCCCCTTCGCCTCGGCCATGGTGATGTAGTCCTCGGCCGCAGTGGCGATCATGGTGTTGCGCATGCCGAGCATCCAGCCGCCGATGGAGACCAGCACGATGGTCAGCGCGGGCAGCACCAGGTGGGTGGCGACGTTGGAGAGGAATTCGCCGTTGAAGCCGGGGGTCAGTCCGACGTCGTAGGCGTGCCGCATGGGGAACCAGCCGAGGCTCACCCCGAACAGGTACAGCGCGCCCATGGCCAGCCAGAAGTAGGGGAACGAGCCGACGAAGATCAGCAGGGGCGGGAAGGCGGAGTCGAGGACGCCGCCGCGCCGCCAGGCGGCGACGATGCCGAGCAGGTTGCCGAGCACGGCCGCGATGACGAGCGCGACGCCACCGAGGAGCAGGGTCCAGCCGATCTGCGAGCCGATCACGTCGGTGACCGGGGTGGGGAAGCGGGTGATGGAGATGCCGAGGTCGCCGGTGAAGACGCTCTTGATGTAGCTGAGGTACTGCTCCCACAGGGGGCGGTGGTCGAGGCCGAAGAGTTTCCGCAACTGGGCTATCTGGTCGGGCTGCATCGTGCCCTGGGCCTGCGCGAACATCCGGGAGACCGGGTCGCCCGGCATGAAGCGCGGGAGCACGAAGTTCAGGGTGAGGGAGGCCCAGAAGGCGAGCAGATAGAACCCCAGGTTGCGCAGGATGAGACGCACGGGTCGTGCTCCTGTCGTAGGGGGTGCGGGGGTGCGGTGGGGAGCGGCCGTCCGGGGAGGAGGACGGCCGCCGATCCGTGCGTCAGCTCTTGACGGGCTTCAGCGAGGTGAGCACGAGGATCGTGCTGCCGTTGCGGTTGCCGAGGGTGGCGTACGGGTTCTCTTCGGTGGGCCAGCCGGTGAAGCGGGCGTCCGTGTACGCGCCCCACTCGGGGCCGGTGAACAGCGGGACGACGGGCGCGTCCTTGTTGTACAGCTCCTGCAGGCCGTTCGTCTGCTCGCGCTGCGTCTTCTCGTCCGTGGCGGCGGCGAAGGCGTCGATGAGCTTGTCGGCCTTCTTGTCGCCGAAGCGGTGGTAGTTCTCCGTGGCCTGCTTGCCGACCGGCTGCACCATCTTGGTCGACATCACGCCGCGGTAGTACTCGTACGGGGTGGCGCCGTTGTTGCTCCACACGATGCCGGTGTCGAAGGTGCCGGTGTTGTACGAGGACGAGACCGCCGACCAGTCGGGCGTCTTCACGGTGGCGGTGATGCCGACCTTCGCCAGGTCCTGCTTGATGATGTTGGCGACGGAGATCCAGTCGGAGGAGGCGGAGCCGACGGAGATGTCGAGGGTGAAGTTCTTGCCGTTCTTCAGCTTCCGCTTGCCGCCGCTCTCCTTGTAGCCGGCCGCGTCGAGGGCCTTGGCTGCCGCGTCGGTGTCGTACTTCGTCCAGGTACAGGAGGCGGCCAGCGACGTGTCACGCCACTTGTCGTAGGTGTGGGCCAGGCCCGTGCAGTCGGCGGGTTCGGCGTAGCCGTTCATCGCGACCTTGGTGATCTGGTCGCGGTCGACGGTCATGCTGAGCGCCTTGCGCGCGGCCGGGTCGTTGAACGGCGCCTTGGTGGTGTTCAGCTGCCAGTTGATCATGGCGCCGGTGGCCGGGAACCAGTAGTGGTTGTGCTTCTTGTCCTTGGCGACGAAGGACTTCTCGATGTCCGGGATGAACGACTGCGTCCAGTCCACCTCGCCGTTGGTGAAGGCGATGTTGGCGCTGTCGTTGCCGGAGAAGGCGAGCATCTGGATGCCGGCGATCTGCTGCTTGTCCGGCTGCCAGTAGTCGGGGTTCTTGCGCAGCTCGTACGACTGGCTCTGGAACTTCTCGATCTTGGTGTACGGGCCGGTGCCGACCGGGTTCGGGTTGGTGAACTTCGCCGGGTCCTTCACCTTGGACCAGATGTGCTTCGGCAGGATGTAGTGGCCGCTGATCTCGTAGAAGGCGGTCGAGAACACCTTGTTGAAGGAGAACTTCACCGTGTGGGCGTCGACCGCGGTGACCTTGTCGAGGTAGTCGAAGCCACCGAGCACCTTCTTCTGGAGCTCGAAGGTGTAGACGACGTCGTCGGCGGTGAGCGCCTGGCCGTCCGACCACTTGACGCCGTCGCGCAGCGTGAAGGTGAGGGACTTGCCGTCCTTGGCCTGCTCCCACTTGGTGGCCAGCCACGGCGTGTCCTTGGCATCCGCCATGCTGTGTACTGCCAACGGCTCGTAGACCGCCTGGAGGGTCATGGGGGCGGCCTGCGGGGAGAGCGGATTGAAATTGCGCGTGAACGTCGCCAGATCCTCGCGCGGGATGGTGAGCAGCTGGTTGCCAGACGTGTCACCGACGCCGGCGGCGCCCGAGCCACCCGTACAGGCGGACAGGACCAGGGCTGCGGCGGCGGTCGCGGTGACCGCTCTCAGGGCGGGCCGAAGCCGCCGCGGGGCGATGGAGGGTGCCATAATGGAGACTCTTTTCCTCTCTTCAACACACAGGACGAAGACGGGATGGGATTCCTCGGCGGACTGATTCGCAGTCAGACCGACGAGCGTTCGAGCAGCGGGCAGTCGATCGTCACCCGGTGGGTGTCGAGCGGCTGCCCCGCTGCGAGAGCGGCGAGCATGTCGACGCCCTTGGTGCCCATGGCTTCGAAGGGCAGGGCGAGCGTAGTCAGCTTCGGCCGCAGATAGGCGGCGATGAGTTCCTGGTTGTCGAACCCCACCACGGCCACGTCGTGCGGGATGCGCAGTCCACGTTCCTTGATCGCGTCGTACGCACCCATCGCCATCCGGTCGTTGCCGCAGAACAGAGCGGTCGGCCGGTCGGCGGCCGGACGGTCCAGCAGTTCGCAGGCGGCGGTGTAGGCGCCGTCCGCGGTGGCCCAGCCGGGGATGACGAGGGAGGGGTCGGGGGTGATCCCGGCCTCGCGCAGGGCACGTTCGTACCCGTCGCGCCTGCCGATGGCGGCCGGGATCGCCGGGTCGAGGTTGATGAACCCGATGCGGGTGTGACCGGCGTCCAGGAGCCGGCGGGTCGCCTTGTGTCCACCGGACACCTCGTCGGGCAGGATGCACGGCAGCTCTCCTGCCGCGTCGTAGCAGTTCACGAGCACCGTCGGCACCTCGCGGGCGGCCTTGGGCAGGCTGACGGCCCGGTGCCAGGTCGTGGCGTACAGCAGCCCTTCCACGCGGTGCTCCAGCATCTGGTCGAGCGCGGCGGCCTCCTGCACGGGATCGCCCTCGCTCGCGGCGATCAGCAGGAACCTCCGGTCACCCCAGGCGCGGCTCTGCGCGCCCGTGATCACCTCCGCCGCGAAGGGGCCGGTCACGATCTCGGTGATCAGACCGAACCAGCCGCTGCGGTTGGCGGCCAGCGCCCGCGCCCCGGCGTTGGGCCGGTAGCCGAGCTCGTCGATCGCCTCCAGGATCCGCCGACGGGTCTCGTCAGGGATGGCGGCGCCGGGCTTGTCGTTGAGGACGAAGGAGACTGTGGTCCGCGAGACACCCGCGCGTTGAGCCACATCGCTCATGGTCACGCGCTGCGTCTTGTTCGTGGCCACTTTCAGTCCCCTTCGGTCGGTGGAGGTGCGCTGTGGCTCCTCCGGTTTCGCGCTTTAATAACGCGCGTTACTTCAGTGTTGCTGGGAAGTTACGGCCGCCTTATGCGGCATGTCAATACATCGCCGGTAACGAAGAGGGATGGAAACCAGACGCCTCCTCGGTGCCAGCGACATCGCGCGAGACGGCCAAGGTCACGGCATGGCTGTGACTCACCGGCGAGCGCGCCGAGGGATGCGGCTCAGGGTCGCTTGGTGAACACGTCGACGCGCTCGGGGTCGCGCTCCATGACGGGATCGAGGATCTCGTCGACGCGCTTGACCAACGCGTTGTCCAGCGTGACGTCCGCCGCCTTGGCGTTCTCAGCGATCTGCTCGGGGCGGGATGCTCCGACGATGGCCGCGGAGACATTCGTGTTGCGCAGCACCCACGCCAGGCTCAGGGTCGCCAGCGACATGTCAGCTTCGGCAGCGAGCGGAACCAGTTCCTGGACCCGGGCGAGGACCTCGTCGCGCAGCCATCCGGCCACCGCGTCGCTGCCACCGTTCGTGTCGGTGCCACGGGACCCGGACGGCGGTTGCGCTCCCGGCTTGTACTTGCCGGTCAGTACGCCCTGGGCGAGCGGGGACCACACGATCTGGCCGATGCCCAGCTCCTGGCAGACGGGGACGATCTCCGGCTCGATCACACGCCACAGCAGGGAGTACTGCGGCTGGTTGGAGACCAGACGGATCTTCAGCTCCCGGGCCAGCTGCGCCGCGGCCCTGATCTCTTGCGGCTTCCACTCCGAGACGCCGATGTAGTGCGCCTTGCCCGAGTGGACGACATCGGCCAGGGCCTCCATCGTCTCCTCGAGTGGAGTGGCGTAGTCGTAGCGGTGAGCCTGGTAGAGGTCCACGTAGTCCGTGCCCAGGCGGCGCAGCGAGCCGTTGATCGACTCCATGATGTGCTTGCGGGACAGGCCGCGGTCGTTCTTGCCCGGGCCGGTCGGGAAGTAGACCTTGGTGCAGATCTCGACACCCTCACGGCGCACGCCCTTGAGGGCGGCGCCCAGTGCCTCCTCCGCCCGGGTCTCCGCGTACACGTCGGCGGTGTCGAAGGTGGTGATGCCGGCGTCGAGAGCGGCGCGTACACAGGCCGTGGCCGCGTCCTGATCGACCTGCGAGCCATGGGTGACCCAGTTCCCGTAGGCGATGGCGCTGACCAGCATGCCGCTGCCGCCCAGATGGCGATGCTCCATGCTCGGTGTTCCTTTCTGGAGACGTAGGAGACCGTGGCCAGCGAGGCACCCGCACCCTCACTCATGACCACACGGCGTGTCTCGCCCGTGGCTACTTCTCGTGTCCTGTAAGCCACAGGAGGCGCGACATGGCCTCTAGTTTCGCGCTTTAATAACGCGCGTTAGTGGTAGGTTGCCAGGAAGTTACGGGCGTTTCGCACGGCATGTCAATACCTAGGCATGGGCTGCATTAGGCCACCGTGCGGTGTCCCTTCGCCCGTACGTACGCCCGGGCCGCCTGGCACCGGCCACCAAAGCCCATGCGCGGACCGCGGCAGTCCCGCGCGCTTTCCCAGAGAGGCAGACCGTCCCATGGCTCGACTCGAGTCCCCCAGCGGTGTCACCGTCCTCGGTGAGTGCGTCGCCGACGCCTTCACCGACCCCGCCCTGTCCGGCCCGAGCGAACTCGCCCTGCGCGCCCTGCCCGGTGGCGGCCCCGCCAACACCGCCGTCGCCCTTGCCCGGCTCGGTACTCCCACGCGCTTCCTCGGGCGGCTCTCCCACGACGTCTTCGGCACGCTCTTCCGCAGCCGCCTCAGCGACTCCGGCGTCGACCTGAGCGGCAGCGTGACCGCCCCCGAGCCCAGCACCCTCGCCGTCGCCACCCTCGACGAGACCGGCCAGGCCACCTACACCTTCCACGCCGACAGCACCGCCGACTGGCAGTGGACCGCCGACGAACTCTCCGCCACCCAACACGACGGCACCGTCTGCCTGCACACCGGCTCCCTGGCACTGATACGCCAACCCGGCGGCAGCCGCATCGAGGACCACCTCGCCAAGGCACACGAGCACGTCACCGTGTCCATCGACCCCAACGTCCGACCCCTGCTCGTACCGCCCTCCGCCTACCGCGAACGGCTCCCACGCTGGTGTGCCCTCGCCGACATCCTCCGCCTCAGCGAGGACGACCTCGCCCTGCTCCTCCCTGGCGCCAGCCCTGAAGAGGCTTGCGACACCTGGCACGCCGCCGGCGCACGCCTCGTCGTCATCACCCTCGGCTCACGCGGCGCGCTCGCTTCCCTCGACGGCCTTCGCGTCACCGTCCCGGCTCCGGCCGTCAACGTCGTCGACACCGTCGGCGCCGGCGACTCCTTCACCGCGGGCCTGCTGCACCGACTCGCCGCACTTGGCCACCTGGGCGGGCGGCTCGACCGGCTGAGCCTCCAAGACGTCACCGAAGCCTGCGCCTTCGCCGCCCGCGTCGCAGCCCTGACCTGTTCCGTCGCCGGCGCGAACCCGCCCCGGGCAGGCGAACCGTCACTGAAGACCGGCATCGAACGGCTACTGCCACATGCCTGAACGCGGCATACCTGTTCCCGCCGCGATGACTGCGGGAACGGGCGTCCTTCCATCCGTCGCTCGGAACAACCGGACGGGCCGTCGCCCTGCCAGACGTTACGGCTCGGTACGCGATAGCCAGGGATCTCCGCCGGATGCGAGGGTCCCGGCGATCCTGTGAGACTGCCGACATGACTGGCATGATCGTGGTCAGTGACTACGCCCCCCGATGGTCCGAGCGGTTCGAGGAACTGCGGCAGCGATTGGCACCTCACGTCGCGGATCTGGCTGTGTCCATCGAGCATGTCGGCAGTACGGCCGCGCCCGGGTGCGCCGCCAAACCGATCATCGACCTCGACATTGTGGTGTCCGAGGAGGGGCCTTCCCCCGTGAAGGTGGGCACGCGGTTATTGATCACGCGGCGAGCGTGAGTTTAGCGGTGTGGTGTCGGTGTTCGTATTCGTTGGGGCTGAGGTGGCCGTTGGCGGAGTGCCGGCGGCGGGTGTTGTAGCGGGTCAGCCAGGCGAAGACGGTCCGGCGGCAGGTGGCGGCGTCACCATAGTCGTGGGCGCCCTGGAGGGTCTCGCGTTTCAGGGAGGCGTGGAAGCTTTCGCAGGCCGCGTTGTCGGCGCTGGTGCCGACCGCGCCCATCGAGCGGGTGACCCCGAGCTGGTCGCAGAGGCCGGCGAAGGCCCGGGATCCGTATTGGGCCCCGTGGTCGGAGTGGAACACGGCGCCGTCGAGGCGGCCGCGGGTCGAGGCTGCCATCCGTAGCGCGTCGGCGACCAGGCCGGTGCGCATGTGGTCGGCGATGGACCAGCCGACGACCTTGCGGCTGAAGCAGTCCAGCACGGTCGCGAGATAGAGGAACTCCCCGCCGGCGAGCGGGAGATACGTGATGTCGCCCATGTACTTCCGTCCCGGATCGGCGGCGGTGAAGTCCCGCTGGAAGAGGTCCGCAACCGGTGAGGCTGCCGGGTCCGGGACGGTGGTGCGCACGCGTCTGCGCAGGCGGATGCCGGTGATCGAGAACGTCCGCATGATCCGGGCGACCCGCTTTTCGTTGACCCGCCGTCCTTTCTCGCGGAGCCCGGCGGTCACTCGCGGGGAGCCGTAGGCGCCGCCGGACTCGCCGTGGATCTCGCGGATCTCCTCGGCCAGGATCCGGTCCTTGTGCTGCCGGGCGGCCCGGGCCTCGGCGCCGGCGAGCCACTTGTAGTAGCTGGACCGGTTCACGTCCAGGACGTGGCAGAGCCGCTTCACCTCGTAGGTGTCCCGGTGGTCGTCGACGAACTGGAAGCGGCTCCTCACCAGTTCGTCTCTCTGGCGAAATACTTGGCCGCCTTGCGGAGGATGTCCCGCTCGGTCGCGAGCTTCCGCTCACTCGCCTCGAGCTCGGCCACCCGGGCCTCCAACTGCCGGATCCGCTCGTCCGGAGCGTCGGAGGGCACCGCCGACCCCGGTTGGACGGCCGGCTTTGCAGCCGTGGCGGTGACACCGCGGCGTTCGCGGTCCCGCAGCACCCACTCGCGCAGGGTCGCCCGGTTGACGCCCAGGCCGGCGGCGATGCTCTTGCAGGTCGCCCCGGGTGTGGACTCGTACAGGGCCACGGCATCGGCCTTGAACTCGTCCGAGTAGTCCTTCATCGCCATCGGCGGTGTTCTCGCTTCCTCCGGATCAAGCAGATCCAGTATCAGCGTGTCCACCACTCAGGGGAGGCCCCAAGGCCGGGTAGTTAACGTTTTCGCAGGTCACGCAAGGGGAGTTGGTGACCACACTGTGGCGGCGTAGAGGCCGGGGCCGAGCTTGTGGATGAGTCCGCTGGCGGCCCAGCGGTTCAGTTGTCTATACATGGTTTCCAGGGTGACGTCGCCGAAGTGAGTCGCGATGTCGCGGGGTTGCCAGAGGCGGGTGGGGTCTTCCTGGAGCAGGGCCAGGATTCGGTGTCGGCGGCGCTTGCCGGGGGCGGTGTGCCGATCATCCCTGGAGGCGGTCGGCAGCGAGGGCAGCGGATCGGAGGGTTCGAGGATGGTGACGTCGAGGTCGGTGACGGTGCGGCTGGCATCGGGCCGGCCGTCGCTGTCGCATCGCCCGTTGTAGCGGGAGGTCGGTGTTTTGACCTTGCGGGTACTCACCCGCTGTCGCCGGGGCGGGAGCAGGCCGGACAGGATCCGGCGTCCGATGAGACCGACCGGTTCGACGGTCGTGGTGACGACGTCGGCGGCCTGGATGACCTGGTCACGGGCGGCCTGGACAGCGATGGTGAAGCCGCAGCGATCGGGGTCGGTGCCAGGGACGGACTCGGCGGCGTCGACCATGACGGTCCGCAGTGCCTGGTAGAGCGTAAGGAGCGACTACATCTCCTGCTCGATGCCGATGGGGTCGCCCGAGCGCAACAGGCGCCCGTTCATGATCGTGTGGCGGAGCGCGTAATACGCTGATTCGTGCTCCCACCGCTGATGGTAGAGATCCACCAACACGGCCGCCGGGAAGCGGCGGGCATCGGTCAGGGTCGTGGCCAGCCGGTAAGAGCCGGTGAAGACAGAGCCGTCGGTGCAGGTCACGGTGATCTGCGCATCGATGACCCGCACCCGCACGGTGCCGATGACTGACAGATAGGAGCCGTCGACGAGTCGAGTGAGAACCGGTGTGCGCCGGTTGCTGCGGAGCCGTCCAAGGAACTGGGCGCCGGTGCTGGTGACGGCGGAGAGGAAGGCGTTGCCGTCGAATCCCCTGTCCCAGAGCACCAGCATGTCCGGCCTCAATAGGTGCAGCAGGCGGCCCGCGTAGCTCGTCTCGCCCTCGGCCGTCGGGCCGAACACCGCACCGAGCAGGCCCCGGGTGCCGGTCTCGACCAGCGTCATCAACTCCAGCGTCGGATAGCCGTGATGAGACGTTCTCCCCAGCCAGGCCCGGTTCCGATCGGAGTCGGAGACCCTCTGCGAACTGCAGCCGTCGAAGGACACCGTCCGGTAGGGCCCGAACCGCACTCCCGGCGTCGTCGGCCGGGCCAACGGCCCGGCCAGTACGTCGAACAACGCCCGAACCGGCGCGCTGCCGAGTCTCCGGCGCAGGTCACGCAACGCCTTCGCCGACGGGCAGACCACCGGTACCCCGGACAGACCAGCCGTCAGCTTGTCCCAGACGAGCCGATAGCCGACCTCGGGGAACAAGCACATCACGAGCAGGAAGTAGACCCCCACCCGCGAGGGCAGATCACGCAGCCGCCGCTGCACGGTCCTCGTCTCCGACAAGACCGCGTCAACGAGCTCGAACGGCACGATCGCCGTCAGCTCTCCCAGATGCCCGGGAGCGAACCGGCCCCCGGCCACGGTGACCGTACGCGTGATGGCCGTCAGCGCAGACGGCAGGACACAATGACGGGGCAACGGAGCTCCTTCGGGACAAGCTGTCTTGGTCGACTGCCTGTACCAACGAGCTCCGTTGCTCTGCGTCGGGAATCCTTCAACTCCCTTGTGTGACCTGGAAAACGTCAACTACCCGGCCTTGGGTCAGGGCCCCCCTACGGTCCGGGCAAGAAGAGCGCCCTGCCCTTGATGGAGATCGTCCACGACACGATCCGCGAGGACCTCGGCGACGAATTCCCGAAGCTCACCATCGAGGTCATCGGCCGCCGCCGGGCCGTACTCGTCCGGTTCGGCGACCCGGTCACGCCTGGACAGGCCGACTTCACGGCGGACGTGATGACCGCGATCCCGCACCCATCGGGCCGTGGGCTGTACATCCCGAACACGAAGATCGCGGACCAGTGGGACCGTGCCGACCCTGTCACCCACACCCGGATGGTGCTCCAGGCCATCGACGACACCAACGTCGTCTTCGCCCGCGTCGTCCGGCTTCTGAAGCACTGGAACGGCACCCACAGCAAGCCCATGTGCTCCTGGAACATCAAGGCCCTCTGCCTCGACTGCCTCGACGAGCCCATGCCGCTGATCAACGCGCTACAGGTCTTCTTCACCCACGCGGCGGACGAGGTCGACATGGGCCCGACACCCGACCCAGCCGGTGTGGCCGGCCCGATCCCTCTCAACATGCCGCGCGCCGACGTGCACAAGCGGCTCTGCACGGCCCGGAAGCACATCGACCTCGCGATCGAACACGAGAAGGGCGGACGCCCGCTCAGCGCGCAGCACGTGCTGCACCAGGCCCTCCCAGAACTCGTGCCCGACGCGGACGGCACGCAGGAGGAAGCCGATCGTCTCGCGAGGACCGTCCGCTCGGGCGGTACGGCCGCCACTGGACTCGGGCTCGCTACCGGACTCGTCACCCCCACCCGCGCCTGGGGAGACTGAGGCCATGCTGGCCTGGTACGGGGCCCAGCCCATCTGGTGGGCCCCACTCGAACGGGACGCCCGGCAACACTTCGGTGACGCCCTCCGCCACACCTACCGTCGCGACTCACTGACGTACGAACTCACCGGACTCGACGTCATAGGCGAACCCGACCCGGTCGACGTCCGAATCCGGTTCTACGAGGATCCGCCCTACTCCACCTACGGCCAGAAGCCGGAGGACTTCCCTCGGGTCCGCGCCAGGCCCGGAGCCCTCTCGAAACACCGGTACTCGTTCGACGACGCCCTCTGCCTCTGGTATCCGCTCGACCCGGCAGAGCAGCGGTGGACAAGTTCCAAAGGGCTTCTGGACCTCATCGAGATTGTTCGCACACACTTGTTCCTCGAACACTACTGGCGGCTCACCGGCGGTGAGCAGGGCGGCCATTGGCTGATGGAGGATGCCCCTCACGGCATCCCGGGGAGCGACGTGTGCAGGTCTTCTCGGCGGCACAAACGACGGACAGCAGCTGGACGTGGGCCCAGACCGCTGGGCTGATCGTCCCGTGCATCGCCCTTTTCGGCGCCTTCCTGACCTACGCCCTCAACCAACGGGCCGTACGAAGGGAACACCGGGCCAAGACCTTCGCCGAAGCGCTGACGGCGGTCGAGGAATACTTGGAGATGCCGTACCGCATACGGCGCCGCCCCGAGTCCTCGTCCGCCATACGACAGCAACTCACCGACGAGGCCAGTAGTCTGCTGGCACGAATGGCCTTCCACCAGGCATGGCTCCAGATCGAGGCCACAACCGTCGCGGGCCCTTACGCAACCCTCGTGGCCACGGCACGAGCGGAAGCTGGCGCGCAAATGAGCCTCGCCTGGCAGCAGCCACCGATCGGCACAGACAGCGGCATGAACCTTGGAGTCCCGTACCCTCGGGACCGATCGAACGCGGCCCGAGCTAGGCGTCGAAGTGATGCGCCGTCACCTCTGAGAAATGCGGTGATCTTGATCCCAACTATCCCTCTTTTGTGCCAACTATAAATCCTCGTCACAATCAGGCTAACGCCGGACCCGCGGCATCCCCAGTCCGATCCACGAGATGATTTCGCGCTGGATCTCGTTGTTCCCGCCGCCGAAGGTGAAGATCACCGCCGAGCGGTAGCCGCGTTCCAGCTCGCCGTGCAGGACGGCGCCCGTGGAGCCCTCCTTGAGGACGCCGGGCGCGGCGACGACCTCCATGAGCCAGGCGTACGCGTCCCGGCGGGCCTCGGAGCCGTACACCTTGACCGCGGAGGCGTCCTGCGGGGTGAGGGTGCCCTCCTGGACGGCGTTCACCATCTGCCAGTTGAGGAGTTTCATCGCGTCAAGTTTGGTGTGGGTCTGGGCGAGGCGGCGGCGCACCCAGGGGAGGTCGGCGACGCGGCGGCCGTCGGCGAGCTTGGTGTCCATGGCCCAGCGTTGGACGTCGTGCAGGGCCCGGATCGCCATGGTGCCGTGAGCGGCGAGGGTGACGCGTTCGTGGTTGAGCTGGTTGGTGATCAGCCGCCAGCCCTTGTTCTCCTCGCCGACCCGGCGCGAGAGGGGGACGCGGATGTTCTCGTAGTAGCTGGCGGTGGTGTCGTGGGAGGCGAGGGTGTTGATGAGGGTGCAGGAATAGCCGGGGTCGGAGGTCGGCACGAGGAGCATGGTGATGCCCTTGTGGGGTGGGGCGTCCGGGTCGGTGCGCACGGCGAGCCAGACCCAGTCGGCGGTGTCGCCGTTCGTGGTCCAGATCTTCTGCCCGTTGACGACGTAGGTGTCGCCGTCCCGCACGGCCTTGGTCTTGAGCGCGGCCAGGTCCGTGCCCGCGTCGGGCTCGCTGTAGCCGATCGCGAAGTCGATCTCGCCGGAGAGGATCCTTGGAAGGAAGTACTCCTTCTGCTCCGCGGTGCCGAACCGCATGATCGTCGGGCCGACGGTGTTCAGCGCCATCAGGGGCAGCGGTACGCCCGCCTGGGCGGCCTCGTCGAAGAAGATGAACTGCTCCATCGGGGTCAGCCCGCGCCCGCCGTACTCCGTGGGCCAGCCCACCCCGAGCCAGCCGTCCCTGCCGAGCCGCCGGATCGTCTCGCGGTAGAACCGTTTCTGGGCGGCCGGGTCGCCGTATCGGGCGTAGGCGTGATCGGGCACCAACTCGGCGAAGTAGCCGCGCAGTTCGGTCCGCAGCCGCTGCTGCTCTGGCGTGTATTCGAGATGCACGGCGCCTCCTGGCTCCCCAAGGCCGGACCTGACGGCGCACACCGTAGAACGTGTTTCAGAAATTGTGAATGCCGATGACGCCGACGCCCCGACCCGTGACCTTCCAGCGGACACTCATTCGCGGAACCCGTCCGAGGTGTCGAACGGGCGGCCGTACTCCCGGACACGGTCGAACTCGGCCTGGAGGTGCCGGTACCAGTGCCCGTCGCGGCGGGGCGCAGGGTGAACACGGCGTCCCCTCCTGCGACGGCGGGGGCGAGCGTCGCGAGGGTGGCCGCGGCCAGTACCTTGCCGCCGGCCACATCGAGTGCGCCGAGCGCGGCCAGGGGCAGCGAGAGCAGCGCCGTGACGTAGATTTCCAGGTTCTCAGCGGAGGAGAGATCGTCCCGAACCCGACGCGGACATGGCATGCGGACCATCACCTGCACCTCGGCGGCGGTCCGTCAACGAGGCGGTACTCGCCTGCGAAGTGGTGCTCAGGCGCGGCTCAGGGTGGCGAGGAAGTCCGTGCAGGCCTGGGCGCACTCCCGGCAGGACTTGGCGCTGTCCTGCCCACCCGGGTGCTCGTCGAAGACGTCCGCGCACTCGCGGCAGACGGTACGGCACCACTCGACCTGGAGGCGGATGCCGGCCGTGTCCCGGCGGGCCTCCTCCGCCAGCACACGGCAGGTCGCGTCGCACACCTCCACACAGAGAAGGCCTTTGCGCCGTACGAGTTCGTGCTCCCTCGGCCCGTCCGGATCCACCGCGCTCGCCCGCAGCGCACAGGCGCGGGCGGCCTCGGCGCAGGCCTGCGCACAGTCGAAGCGGTCCTCGAGGAATCGAATGCGTTCTTGCTGGGATGTCATTGTCGTCACCGCGGACGGGTAGCCACGGGAAGACCCGCCAAACCCTCACTTCAGGGCCCTGCGGCCGCTCTTCGGACCAGCGTCCACCGGTTTGCACGGACAGCTCTGGGTACCCGGGGACGCATGAGTGCCATGGATACGGATGGGACAGTGCTCGCCGCGGCCCAGGGTCTGTTGATCATCGGGCCGCTCGCCGTGGGCGTCGTGCTGGTGGCGATGCTGATCGGTGTCGTCTGGTGGGGCCGCCGCAAGCGGCAACAACAACCGCCCCCGCCCCGCCCGGAGGAACAGCCTCGCCTGCCCGACAGCGGCCCGGTCCACGAGGTCAGGGAGCACCGCGAGCCCAACGAACTGCCCCCGAGCGAGCACCGATTGACACCCCACGAGTTGAAGCGAACGAACGGCTCCTAGCCGCCCATCGCCTCCGCCGCCTCGCGTGAGATCCGCTCGAACTGGGCACCCATCGCCTCGGAGAGCGCGTGGGCCGCCGAGAGCGGGCGGACCATCACCATCAGGTCGTCGATCCTGCCGTCCTCGTCGAAGTGCAGGAAGTCGCAGCCGTTGAGCTCCTTGTCGCCCACCTTCGCGGTGAAGACGAGCGCGTGGTCGCGACCGTCGGCACCGGCGATCTCGCGTACGTAGCGGAAGTCGGTGAAGACACGGGAGACGCCGCGCAGGATGGCCGCGGTGATGGCCTTCCCCGGGTACGGCTTGAAGGCGACGGGGCTGGTGAACACCACGTCGTCGGCCAGCATCTCCTCGATCGCGGCGAGGTCGCCCGCTTCTACGGCCTTCCGGAAGGGGTGCATCCGAGCCCCACCTCTCTCACTCAACTAATTGATTAGGTTACGAACAGAGTAGTTGGGGTGGTGCCCGACGTCCAGACATTGGAATTCCTATGGCTCTGGCCACCGTTCCTATTGGTCACCTATGTCAGAGCCGCATACCGTCGAGGACATCACCGCCCTGACGCTCTGGGTCCAGAGCGTCAGGGCGTACGACAGGAACTACCGGCAACAACCCCTCGCACCCTCGGAGAAACGCACCATGTCGAAGATTCTCTTCGTGATCACCGGCGTCGACCACTGGACGCTCGCCGACGGCACCCGCCACCCGAGCGGGTTCTGGGCCGAGGAGGCCGTCGCCCCGTACGAGGCGTTCGAGGCCGCGGGCCACGAGGTCGTCGTCGCCACGCCGGGCGGCGTCGTGCCGACCGTGGACAAGGGGAGCCTGGCTCCCGAGGTCAACGGTGGCCAGGAGGCCGCCGACCGCATCGCGGGCGCCCTCGCGTCGATGACCGCGCTCCAGCGGCCGATCAAGCTGGCGGAGGTCGACCTCGCCGACTACGCGGCCGTCTTCTACCCCGGCGGCCACGGACCGATGGAGGACCTGGCGGTCGACGCGGACTCCGGCCGGCTGCTCACCCTCGCGCTGGAGTCGGGCAAGCCGCTCGGTGTGGTGTGCCACGGCCCGGCCGCGCTGCTCGCCGCGACGAAGGAGGACGGCACCAACGCCTTCGCGGGCTACCGGGTCTCCGGTTTCACCAACGCCGAGGAGACGCAGGCCGGTCTCGCCGACAAGGCGAAGTGGCTGCTCCAGGACCGGCTCGTCGAGGTGGGCGTCGACTTCCAGGAGGGCGAGCCGTGGGCCCCCAAGGTGGTCGTCGACCGCAACCTGGTCACCGGCCAGAACCCGGCGTCCTCTGCCCCTCTGGCCGTCGAGCTACTGAAGAAGCTGGCCTGACCCTCATGGCCACCGACCGGCTCGATGAGGTCCTCGACGCCGCCTACGACTGCCTGACCAGGTACGGCGTACGGCGCACAACGATGGACGACATCGCCTCCACGATGGGCGTGTCCCGGTCGGCGGTCTACCAGTACGTCCGCGGCAAGGACGACGTCTTCCGTCTGCTCGCCGGGCATCTGCACGAGCGGGCGCTCGGCCGGGCCCGGGAGGCGGCCGCCGAGTGCGGCGCCCCGCACGCCGAGCGCGTCCGGGGCGTGCTGGCCGCCAAGCTCGACCTGGTGCTCCAGCTGGCCGGCGACTCCCCGCACACGGCCGAACTCCTCGACGAGAAGGCCCGGTTGTTCGGGGACATCTGCCACGCGTTCGTCGGGGAGTTGCGGCGCCTGCTGATCAGCCTCTTCGCCGAGGCGGCCGCCCCGACCGGTGTCGAGCCCGCCGAGGCCGCCGACATCTGTCTGGCCCTGGTCGTCGGCCTGGAGTCGTCCCCCAACAGTCGGCATCTGCTGGCCCCGGCCACCGACGCCCTCCTGACCGGCCTGCTCGGCGGCCGGGTCCGGACATGCAGCGGCTCCCCGGTGGGACCGTGTGGGTCGGCGCGGCCCGAGTCCGGCCGGAGCGCGGTGTCCGTGTAGGCGGGCACGAAGTGTGGTTCGTATCCGTGCAGGCGGCCCCCGGTGCGGTTCGTGGCTGACCGGCGCGATCGCCAAGTCCCCCCGGTGCGGAGGTACTCGCGTCGGAGAGCAGGAGACCGAAGGGGCCCTAACCCCGCACGGGCGCCGTCGTGCCGCGGACCTCGAGGGCAGGGGCGGTGAGGACGACCTCGCCCGGGCGGGCGGGGTCGGCGATCCGGTCGAGCAGACACTGCGCGGCGCGGCGGCCGACGTCATGGCCGGCGCTGTCCACGGTGGTGAGCCACAGGTGCCGCAGCCGGGAGAGGTAGGTGTTGTCGTACCCGACGAGGGAGAGGTCGCGCGGCACCTGGAGGCCAAGTTCCTCGGCGGCCGAGAGGGCGCCGACGCAGGCGATGTCGTTGAACGCGAAGACGGCGGTGGGCCGTTCGCGTGCGCTGAGCAGCCGGACCGTGGCACGGTAGCCGCCTTCCTCGGTCAGGTCGCCCTGCTCCACGACCGCCTCCGCGGCCAGTCCGTGCTCGCGCATGACCGCCTCGAAGCTACGGCGGCGCAGCTCACCGACCACCCCCCGCCCCGCGATGTGCGCGATCCGGCGGTGTCCGAAGCCGATGAGATGCTCGGTGGCCAGACGGGCGCCGCGCTCGTCGTCGTTGGCGACGACGTCGACACCGGGCAGCTCGGGCTCCCGGGCGCCCGCGACCACGGTGGGAATCTGCCCGGCCGCCGTCCGCAGCGCCTCGGCGGCCGGCAGGGTGCCGACGGCGATCAGACCGTCGACACGCAGGTCCACGAAGGTACGGGTGAGGTCCTCGCCCAGACGCCGGTTGAGATGGCCGTCGGCGAGCAGCATGTGCAGGCCCGAGTCGTGCAGCCGGGAGTTCAGACCGTCCAGCAGCTCCACGAACCAGGGGTTGCGCATGTCGTTGAGGAGCACCCCGACCGTACGGGTGCGCCGCTCGCTGAGGCTGCGCGCCGCGGCGTTGGGCCGGTAGCCGAGCTCCTCGACAGCGGCCAGCACGGCCTGCCGCTTCTCGTCACGGACCTGGTCGGAGCCGCGCAGCACGAGGGAGACCAGCGACTTCGACACTCCGGCCCGCTCGGCGACGTCGCGAATCGTCGGTGCTCTCATGGTCTGCGTGGCTCCATTCCTGGACCGTTCCATACGGCGGGCGAGCTTGTCAAAGGTCTTGACACGCACTGCAGCGACCTTCACTGTGAGCCAGGAAGTCGTTGGACCGGTCCAAAGAGGGGCAGTCATGGTGCGTACGCTCGGCGTTGCCGTCGTGGGGTTCGGCTGGATGGGACGGGTGCACACCCAGGCGTACGCCCGCGTGCCCCACCACTTCCCCGGGCTGTCCCTGCGGCCCGAACTGGTCGCCGTCGCCGACGAGGTGCCGGGCCGGGCGGAGGAGGCCGCGGCCCAGTACGGCTTCGCCGCCGCCCACCGCGACTGGCGCGAGGTGGCCGCCGATCCCCGGGTCCAGGCGGTGAGCATCGCCGCGCCGAACTTCCTGCACCGCGAGATCGGCCTCGCCATGGCCGAGGCGGGCAAGCACATCTGGATCGAGAAGCCGGTGGGACTGACCGCCGAGGACGCCCGGGCCGTGTCGGACGCGGTCACCAAGGCCGGGGTCCAGGGCACGGTCGGGTTCAACTACCGGGGCGCGCCCGCCGTCGCCGCCGCCCGCGAACTGATCGCCTCCGGCGAGATCGGCACCGTCACCCATGTCCGCATCCGGCTGTTCAGCGACTACGCGGCCCATCCCGAGGGCGCTCTGACCTGGCGCTACGAGCGGGAGCGCGGCGGCAGCGGCGTCCTCGGCGACCTGGCCTCGCACGGCGTCGACCTGGCGCGCTTCCTGCTCGGCGAGATCGAGGCACTGACCGCCGACACCGCGATCTTCCTGCCTCGCCGGGCCCGCCCGACCGGCGCCACCGCCGGTCACACCCGCGCGACGGGCGGCGAACTCGGCCCGGTGGAGAACGAGGACTACGTCAACTGTCTGCTGCGCTTCGCCTCCGGCGCGCGGGGCGTCCTGGAGGCCTGCCGGGTCTCGGTCGGCGAGCAGAACAACTACGGCTTCGAGGTGCACGGCACCAAGGGCGCGGTCCTCTGGGACTTCCGGCGCATGGGCGAACTGGGCGTCAGCAGGGGTACGTCGTACCAGGACCAGCCCGTCAGCACGGTGTACGTCGGCCCCGGGGACGGCGAGTACGCGGCCTTCCAGCCGGGTTCCGCGAACAGCATGAGCTACGACGATCTCAAGGTCATCGAGGCCCACCACTTCCTGCGGTCGATCGCCGAGAACACCCCGTACGGCGCGACGCTGGCCGACGCGGTGCACAGCGCGGCCGCGCTGGACGCGATGGCTCGCTCCGCCGAGCGGGGAGCGTGGGTGCCTCTGGCATGACGGGGCGGGCGCGATGGCCGGATCGGTCATCGCCGCCATGGAGAAAGGCCTCTGGACGACTTTCTGTTATCGGCCGCGTTCCACGGCGTCTCCTGTGCGCAGGCATCCCCGGGCACCGAGCGCTAAGGAACCACGTCAGTGACAGCACACATCAGTCGCCGGAACATGCTGAAGATCGCCGGGGTCGCCGCGGGCGCCACCGTGGCCGGTACCGCCCTCGCGGCGGCCCCGGCAACGGCGGCGGACGGTGCCTTCGCGCACCCCGGGATGCTGCACACCCGGGCCGATCTGCACCGTATGGCGACCCAGGTGAAGGCCGGCGCGGAGACCTACACGGCCGGCTTCGCCAGGCTGACGGCCAACCGGCACGCCCAGAGCACCTGGACGGCCAACCCCCAGGCGACCGTGTACCGCGGCTCCGGCACTCCCGAGAACTACGCCACGCTCTACAACGACATCCACGCCGCCTACCAGAACGCCCTGCGCTGGCACATCACGGGCGACTCCGCGTACGCCGACACCGCCCGCGACATCCTCAACGCCTGGTCGGCCAGGCTGACGAGGCTCGACGGCAGCGCCGACCGGTTCCTCGCCTCGGGTCTCTACGGCTACCAGTTCGCCAATGCCGCCGAGCTCGTCCGCGGCCACGACGGCTTCGAACTGGCCCGGTTCCAGAAGATGATGCTCGACGTCTTCCACCCGTTGAGCGAGGACTTCCTCGCGCACCACAACGGCTCCTACATCACCAACTACTGGGCCAACTGGGACCTGACGAACATCGCCTCCGTCCTGGCCATCGGCATCCTGTGCGACGACCGGGCGAAGGTCGACCGCGCCGTCGAGTACTTCAAGCACGGCGCGGGGATGGGCTCCGTCAAGAACGCCATCCCGGTCGTGTACGCCGACGGCCTCGCCGAGTGGGTCGAGGCCGGCCGCGACCAGGGTCATGCCCTGCTGGGCGTCGGCCTGATGGGCACCATCTGCGAGATGGCCTGGAACCAGGGCATCGACCTGTACGGCTACGACGACAGCCGCTTCCTCAAGGGTGCCCAGTACGTCGCCAAGTGGAGCCTGGGCGGAGACGTGCCCTACACCTCGTACACCCGGAAGAAGGGCGCACCCGGCATCTGGTCGGGCTCGGAGACCGCGTCCGCGGCGGCCGCCGTCGACCCGGCCATGGCCCGGCCGATCTGGGCCATGATCGCCAACCACTACACCAGGCGCCGGGGACTGGACGCGCCGCACCTCACGAAGATCGCGGCACGCTTCGCGCCCGAGGGCGGCGGTGGGGACTACGGCCCCAACAGCGGCGGCTACGACCAACTCGGCTTCGGCACGCTGGCGTTCACCCGGCCCCGGGCCACCGCCGCCGAGGCGACGGCGTCGCCGACGCCCACCGCGAGTGGGTCCGGTACGTCACCCTCCGGCGCCGCGTCCGCCACGCCCTCCTCCTCCGCGAGCCCCCTCGGCGGGAAGGGCGGCGACCTGGCCGCCACCGGTTCCTCCGACCTGCCGGCCTGGACCGCCGCCACCGGCGTCGCCGCCCTCGCGGGCGGCTTCCTCCTGCTGCGCCGCCGCGACCGGGCCCGCCGCGACACCGGGGAGTGACGGGCGGGCGGGTGACGGGCGGGCGCCCGCCCATCGGTCGCGGCGCGCTCAGGTACGGAGCAGCAACTGGAACTCGAAGGCGTACCGCGAGGAGCGGTAGATGTGAGTGCCGTACTCGACCGCGCGGCCGGTGTCGTCGTAGGCCGTGCGCTGCATGGTGAGCAGGGCGGCGCCCGCCGGTTCGTCCAGCCGCTCGGCCTCCTCCGCCGTGGCGGAGCGGGCGCCCACGGACTGGCGTGCGCTGTGCAGGGTGATGCCGACGGCACGCATCATGCGGTAGAGGCCGGTCGACTCCAGCCGGGCGGTGTCGACGTCCAGCAGCCCTTCCGGAATGTAGTTGCACAGGGCCGCCACGGGCCGGTCGTGGGTGAGGCGCAGCCGCTCCACACGGTGCACCGCGCCGCCCTCCGCGATGCCCAGGGCGGCCGCGACCTCGGCGGACGCAGGCTCGACCGCGTTGTGCAGCACCTGCGTCGTGGGGCGCTGTCCGGCGTTCTCCAGGTCGTCGTAGAGGCTGCTGAGCTCCAGCGGGCGCTTGACCTGGCTGTGCACCACCTGGGTGCCCACGCCCCGGCGGCGGACCAGGAACCCCTTGTCGACCAGGGTCTGGATGCCCTGCCGGACGGTGGGGCGGGACAGGCCGAGGCGGCCCGCGAGCTCGACCTCGTTGCCCAGCAGGCTGCCCGGGCTCAGCACACCGCGCTCGATCGCGGCCTCCAGCTGTCGCGCGAGCTGGTAGTAGAGCGGTACGGGGCTGTTGCGGTCCAGCGCGAAGTCCAGGCCCACGGGCATCGCGGCCGCTGCTCGTGGGGTCCGGGCGGTCCGGCGGACGGGAACCCTTGCCATCGCATCGTCCTGACGGTCGGTCCTGAGGACGGCCGGTGCGGGAACCGAGGAGATCTGTCCCCGCACCGGCCGCCACTGCGAGTCAGGAGTGGCTGGGGAAGCCGAGGTTGATGCCCGCGTCGGCCGGGTCGGGCCAGCGCGTGGTGATCACCTTGCCCTGGGTGTAGAAGGCGATGCCGTCGTTGCCGTAGATGTGCAGGTCGCCGAAGAGGGAGTCCTTCCAGCCGCCGAAGGAGTGGTAGCCGACGGGCACCGGGATCGGCACGTTGATGCCGACCATGCCCGCCTGGACCTCCAGCTGGAAGCGGCGGGCGGCGCCACCGTCCCGGGTGAAGATCGCGGTGCCGTTGCCCCAGCGGGAGGCGTTGATGAGCTTGATGGCGTCGTCGTAGGTGTCGGCGCGCACCACGCACAGCACCGGGCCGAAGATCTCGTCCTTGTAGGCGTCCGCCGTCACCGGGACCTTGTCGAGCAGCGAGACACCGAGGAAGAAGCCGTCCTCGTGGCCGTCGACGGAGTAGCCGGTGCCGTCGACGACGACCTCGGCGCCCTGGGCCGCCGCGCCGGCGACGTACGAGGCCACCTTGTCGCGGTGCTCGCACGTGATCAGCGGGCCCATCTCGGAGGCGGGGTCGTCGCCGGGGCCGATGCGCAGGTTCTTCGCCCGCTCGGCGATCTTGCCGACCAGCTCGTCGCCGGTGTCGCCGACCGCGACCACGACCGAGACCGCCATGCAGCGCTCGCCGGCCGAGCCGTAGGCGGCGTTGATCGCCTGGTCGGCGGCGAAGTCCAGGTCGGCGTCGGGCAGGACGAGCATGTGGTTCTTGGCACCGCCGAGGGCCTGTACACGCTTGTCGTGCTCGACGCCCTTGAGCTGGATGTACTTGGCGATGGGCGTGGAACCGACGAAGGAGACCGCGACGACGTCCGGGTGCTCCAGGAGACGGTCCACCGCGACCTTGTCGCCCTGCACGATGTTCAGCACACCGTCCGGCAGTCCGGCCTCGGAGGCCAGCTCGGCGAGCCGGAAGGAGGCCGACGGGTCCTTCTCGCTCGGCTTGAGCACGAAGGCGTTGCCGCAGGCGATGGCGAGCGGGAACATCCACATCGGCACCATGGCCGGGAAGTTGAACGGCGTGATGCCGGCGACGACGCCCAGCGGCTGCCGGATCGAGGCGACGTCGACCCGGGTCGAGACCTGCGTGGACAGCTCGCCCTTGAGCTTGTCGGCGATGCCGCAGGCCAGTTCGACGATCTCCATGCCGCGAGCGACCTCGCCGAGCGCGTCCGAGTGCACCTTGCCGTGCTCGGCGGTGATCAGCTCGGCGATCTCGTCGCGGTGCGCGTCGAGCAGTTCGCGGTACTTGAAGAGGATCGCCGTGCGCTTGGCGAGCGAGGCGCTGCCCCAGCTCTCGTACGCCGACTTGGCGTTGGCGACGGCGGCGTCCACCTCGTCGACCGAGGCGAGGCCGACCTGCTTCTCCTGGGCGCCGGTGGCCGGGTTGTAGACGGGGCCGAAGCGTCCGGAGGCGGACTCGACGGGCTTGCCGCCGATCCAGTGGGTGATGGTCTTCATGGTGCGGGGGCCTTTCGGTGGCGGGGCAGGCGAAGAGGTCGGGATCAGAGGTGGCGGCGGCGGTCGGCGGCGTGGCCGTCGTACCGCGCACGGGCGCTCGACGCGGCGTCGCGGGAGGCGACTTCGGCGACGGGTACGTCCCACCAGGCCTCGGCGGGCGGTGCGGTGGGCGTCGGGTCGGTCTCGACGTACACGCAGGTGGGCCGGTCCGAGGCGCGTGCCGCGGTCAGGGCGTCCCGCAGTTCCCGTACGGTCTTGGCGCGGATGACGTCCATGCCGAGGCTCGCGGCGTTGGCGGCGAGGTCCACCGGGAGCGGGGCTCCGGAGAACGTGCCGTCGGCGGCACGGTAGCGGTAGGCGGTGCCGAAGCGCTCGCCTCCGACCTCCTCGGAGAGGCCGCCGATGGAGGCGTAACCGTGGTTCTGGATCAGGACCAGGTTGACGGGCAGGCCCTCCTGGACGGCGGTGACGATCTCGGTGGGCATCATCAGATAGGTGCCGTCGCCGACCAGCGACCAGACGGGCGTGCCGGGGGCGGCCTGCTGGACGCCGATGCCGGCCGGGATCTCGTAGCCCATGCAGGAGTAGCCGTACTCCAGGTGGTACTGGCGCGGGCCGCGGGCCCGCCACAGCTTGTGCAGGTCACCGGGGAGCGAGCCGGCCGCGTTGATGACCACGTCGTCGTCGCCGACGACGGCGTCCAGGGCGCCGAGGACCTGCGTCTGGGTGGGCACGGCGGAGTCCTCCGCCCGGTAGGCGGCCTCGACGACCTCCTCCCAACGCGCCTTGCCCGCGCGGTACTCGGCCTCGTACGCCGCGTCGACCCGGTGGCCGGACAGCCCCTCCGTCAGCGCCTCGAGCCCCGTCCGCGCGTCCGCGACCAGCGGCCGGGCGGCGAGCTTGTGGGCGTCGAAGGCGGTGATGTTGAGGTTGACGAACCGCACGCCCGGCTGCTGGAACAGCGTGTTCGAGGCGGTGGTGAAGTCGGTGTAGCGGGTGCCGACCCCGACGATCAGGTCGGCGGTGCGGGCGATGTCGTCGCTGACCGCGGTGCCGGTGTGGCCGATGCCGCCGAGGTCGGCGGGGTGGTCGTGACGCAGGGAGCCCTTGCCCGCCTGGGTGGAGGCGACCGGGATGCCGGTGGCGTCGACCAGGGCCTTGAGCGCCGCCTCGGCCTCGCTGTGGTGCACTCCCCCGCCGGCGACGATCAGGGGGCGCTCGGCGGCGCGGATCGCCCGTACGGCCTCGGCGAGTTCCAAGGGATCGGGGGCGGGCCTGCGTACGCGCCAGACGCGCTCGGCGAAGAACTCCTCCGGCCAGTCGTACGCCTCCGCCTGCACGTCCTGCGGCAGGGCGAGGGTGACGGCACCGGTGTCGGCCGGGTCGGCCAGCACCCGCATCGCGTTCAGCGCGGCCGGGATCAGCATCTCCGGGCGGGTGATCCGGTCGAAGTAGCGGGAGACCGGGCGCAGTGTGTCGTTGACGGAGACGTCCGCTTCGACGGGGTGTTCCAGCTGCTGGAGCAGCGGGTCGGCGGAGCGGGTCGCGAAGTAGTCGCCGGGCAGCAGCAGTACGGGCAGGCGGTTGATCGTCGCGAGGGCGGCGCCGGTGACGAGGTTGGTGGCGCCGGGGCCGATGGACGTGGTCACGGCCTGCGCGGAGAGGCGGTTGAGCTGGCGGGCGTAGCCGACCGCCGCGTGCACCATGGACTGTTCGTTGCGGCCCTGGTGGAAGGGCATGGTGTCCTCGCCGGCCTCCAGGAGTGCCTGGCCGATGCCCGCCACATTGCCGTGGCCGAAGATGCCCCAGGTGCCGGCGATCAGCCGGTGGCGCACGCCGTCGCGCTCGCTGTACTGCGCGGACAGGAAGCGCACCAGCGCCTGGGCTGTCGTCAGGCGACGGGTGGTGGTGCTCATCAGGACCTCTCGGGGGCGGTGTAGAGGGGCAGGCGGGGGTCGACCGGCCGCTCCGGCCAGGTGTCGCGGATCCAGGCGTGGTCGGGGTGGTCGCAGATCAGCCAGGCGCGGTCGGTGCCGGGGCCCGCCATGACGTTGAGGTAGTACATGTCGTGGCCGGGCACGGCCATGGACGGTCCGTGCCAGCCGTCGGGGATGAGGACGACGTCGCCGTCGCGCACCTCGGCCAGCACATCGGTGTGGGCGCCGCGACCCGAGGGCGAGACGCGCTGGTAGCCGAGGCCGGGTGTGCCCTCGTGGGGGGCGAACTCGAAGTAGTAGATCTCCTCGAGTTCGGACTCCTCGCCGGGCCGGTGCTCGTCGTGCTTGTGCGGCGGGAAGGAGGACCAGTTGCCACCGGGGGTGATCACCTCGACGGCGATCAGCTTGTCGCACTCGAAGACCCCTGCGGCGCCGAAGTTGTTGACCTGGCGGGAGCAGGAGCCGGTGCCGCGCAGTTCGACGGGGACGGCGGAGGCGGGCCCGTAGCGGGCAGGCAGCCGGCGGGAGCAGCGGGCGCCGGTGAGCGCGAACCGGCCGCCCTCGCGCGAGGCGATCGAGACCTGGGCGTCGCGGGGCACGTACGCGAAGTCGCTCACCCCGCTGAAGACGCTCTCGCGCCCGGTGAGCCGGAACGTGTCGCCGCCGACCGCGACGGTGCAGCCGCCCGAGAGCGGGAGCACGATCCACTCGCTGTCGCCGGTGTCGAAGGTGTGCCAGCCACCGGCGGGCAGTTCGAGCACCCGCAGGCTGGAGTGGCCCCAGTCGGCCGACTCGGGAGTGACGTCCACGGCGTAGACGTCGGCAGCGGCCTTGCCCGCGGGCAGATGGTGCGTGGTGGTCATCGGGAGGGGCTCCTCTACGGGAATCAGAGCGGGCCTTCGGGAGGCGGCGAGTCGGCGCGGGTGGGAGTCAGAGCAGGCCGACCGCGGTGTCCACCGCGGTCTCCACGCTGCCCTCGGCGGGGTAGAGCAGCGAGCGGCCCACGACCATGCCCTGGACGGTGGGCAGCCGCAGGGCCTTGCGCCATCTCTCGTACGCGCCCTCCTGGTCGCCGCCGACCTCACCGCCGAGCAGGACGGCGGGCAGGGTGGAGGCCTCCAGCACCCCGGCCATGTCGTCGGGGTCGTCGGTGACGGGGAGCTTGAGCCAGGTGTAGGCCGAGGTGCCACCGAGGCCGGAGGCGATGGCGATGGACCGGGTGACGGCCTCGGCGCTCAGGTCGTTGCGGACCTTGCCGTCCACCCGGCGGGATATGAACGGCTCGACGAACAGCGGCAGTCGGCGGGCGGCCATGTCGTCGATGGCGCGCGCGGTGGTGTGCAGGGTCTCCAGGGAGCCCGGGTCGTCGTAGTCGATGCGCACCAGCAGCTTTCCGGCGTCGAAGCGCAGCCGCTCGATGTCCTCGGCGCGGTGGCCGGTGAAGCGGTCGTCCATCTCGAAGCACGCGCCGGACAGGCCGCCGCGGTTCATGGAGCCCATCACGACCTTGTTCTCCAGAACGCCCAGGAGCAGCAGGTCCTCCAGGATGTCGGCGGTGGCGAGCACCCCGTCCACCCCGGGCCGGGCCAGCGCGACGCAGAGTCGTTCGAGGAGGTCGGCGCGGTTGGCCATGGCCAGGCGGTGCCCGCCGACGCCGAGCGCGCCGCGCGCGGGGTGGTCCGCGGCCACGATCATCAGGCGGCCGCTGTCGCCGATCAGCGGGCGGCGGACCCGGCGGGCGGCCGCTTCGGCGATGGCCTCCGGATGCCGGGCGCGCACCGTGGCGAGGTCGGGGATGCTGATGCTCAAGACAGGCTCCGTTCAGGGGGTGGCGGCAGTCAGCCGCGCGCGAGGAGGCCCTCGACCTCGGACTCGGTGGGCATCGCGGAGGAGCAGGCGAGACGGGAGGCGACGAGCGCGCCGGCCGCGTTGGCGTACCGGATGGTCTTCTCCAGCTCCCAGCCGGACAGCAGCCCGTGACAGAGCGAGCCGCCGAACGCGTCTCCGGCGCCGAGGCCGTTGACGACCTCCACCGGGACCGGCGGGACCTCGGCGACGGTGCCGTCGCGGTGGACGGCCAGGACTCCCTTGGGGCCCTGTTTGACGACGGCGAGTTCCACACCGGCCGCCAGCAGGGCCTCGGCGCAGGCGCGGGGTTCGCGTACGCCGGTGGCGATCTCGCACTCGTCGAGGTTGCCGACGGCGACGGTGGAGTGCCGCAGCGCCTCGGCGTAGTACGGGCGCGCCTCGTCCGGGTCGGACCAGAACATGGGCCGCCAGTCGAGGTCGAAGACGGTGGTGCCGGACTTGGCGCGCGCCTTCAGCGCGGCGAGCGTGGCGGAGCGGCTGGGCTCCTCGCTCAGGCCGGTGCCGGTGATCCAGAAGATGCGGGCCGCGCGGATCGCGAAGAAGTCCAGCTCGTCGGTCCGGATCTCCAGGTCGGGTGCCTTGGGCCGCCGGTAGAAGTAGAGCGGGAAGTCGTCCGGCGGGAAGATCTCGCAGAACGTGATCGGCGTGGGGTAGGCGTCGACGGGTGTGACCCAGCGGTCGTCGACGCCGAACTCCCCCAGCGCCTGGTGGAGATAGGTACCGAAGGGGTCCTGTCCGGTGCGGGTGATCACCGCGGTGGACCGGCCCAGGCGTGCGGCGGCCACCGCGACGTTGGCCGCCGAGCCGCCGAGGAACTTCCCGAAGGACTCGACCTGCGCGAGCGGCACACCCGTCTGCAGGGGATACAGATCGACGCCGATGCGTCCCATGGTGATGACGTCGAGGGATTCGGCGTCGAAGGATTCAGCGGACTCAGGCATGCGTGACGCTCCTGATGCGTGGGATGCGGGCAACGGGGCGCCCGGTGCCTCTTAGGTGTAGGACCCACGGCCCTCCCCTGTCAAGACTTTGTACTGACATTCGGACCTGCTCAGGAAATGATGTCTTAACAAAGTATTGACAGGGGGGTGCGTAAGGGACTTGTATCCCGTCCCAACGAAGCAGCCGCGTCACCCACATCGACCCGGACGTCCTGTCCGAGCTCCGCACGGGCCCAGCGCCCCGGCGCCGTCCCGTTCCCTTTCCCCTGTCGCACAGTGAGGTGCTGGAAAGATGGACCGCACGTTTCACCCCCGTACCCGCAGAATCGCCCCCCTCGTCGCGACCGCGGCAGCGTCCGTGCTGCTGATAGCCGGCTGTTCCAGCAGCTCCGGCGGAAAGAAGGCGGAGGAGAGCGGGGCGGCGGTGTCGGCCGGCAAGGCCAGCACGCCCCGCATGACGGTCGCGCTGGTCACCCACCAGGCACCCGGCGACACGTTCTGGGACATCGTCCGCAAGGGCGCCGAGGCCGCCGCGGCCAAGGACAACGTCAAGCTGATCTACTCCGCCGACCCGAACGCGGGCAGCCAGGCCAACCTGGTCCAGAACGCCATCGACCAGAAGGTCGACGGCATCGCGATCACCCTGGCCAAGCCGGACGCCATGAAGGACGTCGTGAGCAAGGCGACGTCTGCCAAGATCCCCGTGGTCGGCCTCAACTCGGGCGTCAGCGACTGGCAGAAGCTGGGCCTGATGGAGTTCTTCGGCCAGGACGAGACGGTGGCGGGTGAGGCGCTGGGCAAGAGGCTGAACTCGGAAGGCGCGAAGAAGGCCGTCTGTGTGATCCAGGAGCAGGGCAACATCGGACTCACCCAGCGCTGCGACGGAGTGAAGAAGACCTTCAGCGGCAAGACGGAGACCCTCTACGTCAACGGCACCGACATGCCGTCCGTGAAGTCGACGATCACCGCCAAGCTCAAGCAGGACAGCGCCATCGACTACGTCGTCACCCTCGGCGCCCCGTACGCCCTCACCGCGGTGCAGTCGGTGGGCGACGCCGGCAGCAAGGCGAAGATCGCCACGTTCGACCTGAACAAGGACCTGACCGGCGCCATCAGCAAGGGCACGATCCAGTTCGCGGTCGACCAGCAGCCCTACCTCCAGGGCTACTTGGCCGTCGACTCGCTGTGGCTCTACAAGACGAACGGCAACTACAGCGGCGGCGGTGAGCAGCCGATCCTGACCGGCCCGGCCTTCGTCGACAAGTCCAACGTCGACGCCGTCGCCCAGTTCGCCGCGAAGGGCACCCGGTGATGCGCATGGCCCAGCAGGCTGAGCCGGCGGTGACCACACCGCCGGCCCCCGGCCCCAAGGAGACCGACGGGCGGACCGCGCAGCGCTCCCTGACACTGCGGCTGCTCGCCCGGCCCGAGGTCGGCGTCTTCCTCGGCGCCGTGGCGGTGTTCGTCTTCTTCCTGATCGCGGCGCCGTCGGTGCGCTCCGGCAGTTCGATGGCGACCGTCCTCTACCAGTCGTCGACGATCGGGATCATGGCACTGCCCGTGGCCCTGCTGATGATCGGCGGCGAGTTCGACCTGTCGGCCGGTGTCGCCGTGATCACCTCGGCGCTCACCGCGAGCATGATCAGCTACCAACTGACCATGAACGTCTGGGTGGGCGTGATCGTCGCGCTCATCGTCTCGCTGGCGGTCGGCGCGTTCAACGGCTGGATGATGGTCCGCACCGGGCTACCAAGCTTCCTGGTCACTCTCGGTACGTTCCTGATCCTCCAAGGCGTCAACCTCGCGGTGACCAAGCTGATCACCGGGAACGTGGCGACCGACGACATCAGCACCATGGACGGCTTCGACCAGGCCAAGAAGGTCTTCGCCTCCTCCTTCGACGTCGGCGGCGTCCAGGTGAAGATCACCATCGTGTGGTGGCTGGTCTTCGCGGCCATCGCCACCTGGGTCCTGCTGCGCACCAAGTACGGCAACTGGATCTTCGCCGTCGGCGGAAACCAGGACAGCGCCCGCGCGGTCGGCGTACCGGTCACCTTCACCAAGATCACGCTCTTCATGATGGTCGGCTTCGGCGCCTGGTTCATCGGCATGCACCAGCTGTTCTCCTTCAACACCGTGCAGTCCGGCGAGGGCGTCGGCCAGGAACTGATCTACATCGCCGCGGCGGTGATCGGCGGCTGTCTGCTCACCGGCGGCTACGGCTCCGCGATCGGACCGGTCTTCGGCGCCTTCATGTTCGGCATGGTCAACCAGGGCATCGTGTACGCCGGTTGGAACCCCGACTGGTTCAAGGCCTTCCTCGGCGTGATGCTGCTCGGCGCCACGCTCATCAATCTGTGGGTCCGCCGCGCGGCGACCCGGAGGTGAACCGACCCATGACAACCAACGGATCCGGACCCGCCGGCGCCATCCTCCCGGACGCTCCGCCCGAGGACGGCACCGCCCCGATCGTCGAACTGCGCAGCGCCGGGAAGGCCTACGGCAACATCCGTGCCCTGCACGGAGTCTCCCTCGCCGTCCACCCCGGCCAGGTGACCTGCGTCCTCGGCGACAACGGCGCCGGCAAATCCACCCTCATCAAGATCATCTCCGGCCTGCACCAGCACACCGAGGGCGAATTCCTCGTCGACGGCGCCCCGGTGCGCTTCTCCACCCCGCGCGAGGCCCTCGACAAGGGCATCGCCACCGTCTACCAGGATCTCGCCACCGTCCCCCTCATGCCGGTCTGGCGCAACTTCTTCCTCGGCTCCGAGATGACCAAGGGCCCCTGGCCCGTCCAGCGTCTCGACATCGACCGCATGAAGAAGACCGCGGACGAGGAACTGCGCAACATGGGCATCGTTCTGGACGATCTCGACCAGCCCATCGGCACCCTCTCCGGCGGCCAGCGCCAGTCGGTGGCCATCGCCCGCGCCGTCTACTTCGGCGCCCGCGTGCTGATCCTCGACGAGCCGACCGCCGCCCTCGGCGTCAAGCAGTCCGGCGTGGTGCTCAAGTACATCGCCGCCGCCCGCGACCGCGGCCTCGGCGTCATCTTCATTACCCACAACCCGCACCACGCGTACATGGTCGGCGACCACTTCAGCGTGCTGCGCCTGGGCACCATGGAACTCAGCGCCGCCCGCAGCGAGGTCAGCCTGGAAGAGCTGACCAACCACATGGCCGGCGGCGCCGAACTCGCCGCGCTCAAGCACGAACTGGCCCAGGTCCGCGGCGTCGACGTCGACGAACTCCCCGAAGCGGAGGACCTCAAAGCACCCGTGACGGCCTCCCCCGAAGGGACCTCCTGACATGACCGCTCCCCTGGACCGCATCCGGGTCGGCTCCGCGCCGGACTCCTGGGGTGTCTGGTTCCCCGACGATCCCCAGCAGGTGCCCTGGGAACGCTTCCTGGACGAGGTGTCCGAGGCGGGCTACTCCTGGATCGAACTCGGCCCCTACGGCTATCTGCCGAGCGACCCGGCCCGGCTGACCGCCGAGATCGACAAGCGCGACCTGAAGGTGTCGGCCGGTACGGTCTTCACCGGGCTGCACCGCGGACCGTCCGTCTGGGACGCCACCTGGGAGCACGTCAGCGAGGTCGCCGCGCTCACCCAGGCCATGGGCGCGAAGCATCTGGTGGTCATCCCCTCCTTCTGGCGGGACGACAAGACCGCCGAGATCATCGAGCCGCCGGAGCTGACCGCCGAGCAGTGGGCCCACCTGACCAAGGGCATGGAACGGCTGGGTCACGAGGTCAAGGAGACGTACGGCCTCGACATCGTCGTGCATCCGCACGCGGACACGCACATCGACACCGAGGACCACGTCGAGCGCTTCCTCGACTCCACCGACTCCGACCTGGTCAACCTGTGTCTGGACACCGGGCACTACGCCTACTGCGGCGGCGACAGCGTCAAGCTCATCGAGACGTACGGCGAGCGCATCGGCTATCTGCACCTCAAGCAGGTCGACCCGGCGATCCTCGCCGACGTCGTCAAGAACGAGGTGCCGTTCGGTCCCGCCGTGCAGCGCGGCGTGATGTGCGAACCGCCGTCCGGCGTACCGGAGTTGGAACCGGTGCTGGTGGCCGCCCAGCGTCTGGGCGTGGACCTGTTCGCCATCGTCGAGCAGGACATGTACCCCTGCGAGCCGGACAAGCCGCTCCCGATCGCCGTCCGCACCCGCAAGTTCCTGCGCTCCTGCGGCGCCTGACCCGTCCGACACCCTCGCCCGCATCAGCCGGCACCGGGATGTCCGCTCCGTGAGGCGGCCTCGTCAGCCCGACGAGGCCGCCTCAGGCATGTAGCCGAGAATGCCCTTGGTCTCCAGGTATTCCTGGAAGCCGAACTCGCCCCACTCCCGCCCGTTGCCGCTCTTCTTGTACCCGCCGAACGGGCAGTCGAAGTCGAACGCGTCGTTGATCGCGACCCGTCCCGCCCGGATGCGACGCGCCACGGCACGCGCCTTCTCCAGGTCCGCGCCCGCCACATAACCGGCGAGGCCGTACTCCGTGTCGTTCGCGATCTCGACGGCGTGGTCGACGCTGTCGTAGCCGAGGATCGTCACCACCGGCCCGAAGATCTCCTCGCGGGCGACGGTCATGTCGTTGGTGACCCGGGCGAAGACGGTGGGCTTCACGTAGTAGCCCTTCTCCAGGCCGTCCGGACGCCCCGTGCCGCCGGCCACCAGGGTGGCGCCCTCGTCGATGCCCTTCTGGATCAGCGCCTGGATCTTCTCGAACTGGGCCCCCGAGACCACCGGCCCCATCACCAAGTCGCCCCGGGGGTCGCCCACGGTGATCCCGGACGCCGTCTGCCGGGCGAGATCACCGGCCCGCTCTACGAGGGGGAGCGCGCCGCCGAGTACCTGCGCCGCAACACCCCGCTGCCCAAGGAGGGGACCGCCGACGACATCGCCGGCGCGGTCCTGTGGCTCGTCGGCGACGCCGGAAGCTATGTCACTGGGCAGACGGTCGTCGTCGACGGCGGCTGGACCGCCCGCTGACAGCACCTCCTGCCGAGTAAAGGGAAACGGCTACGCTGAGGTCATGCCGTCCACACGTCGCACAGCGCGCCAGACCGACCTGCTCGAAAGGCTGGTCGCCCTGCTGGCGGCGGAAGGTTTCGCCTCGTTCACGCTCGACGAGCTGACCGAGCGGCTGCGCTGCTCGAAGACGACGTTGTACCAACTGGCGGGAAGCAAGCAGGAGTTGGTCCGCGAGGCCGTGAAGCACTACTTCCGGAGCGCGGCCGAGGCCATCGAGAAGCAGGTGGCGGACACCTCCGCGCCCGCGGAACGCGTGGTGGTCTACCTGAACGCGGTCGCCCAGCAGCTGAGGCCGCTGTCCCGGCGCTTCCTCGACGACATGGCCGGATTCGAACCGGCCCGCGAGGTGTACGAGGCCAACACCCGCCTGGCCGCGGGCCGGATCAGACAGCTGATCGCGGACGGGGTCGCCGCCGGCGCGTTCCGTGACGTCCACGCGGCCTTCGTGGGCGAGGTCGTCGCCGCCACCATGCAGGAGATCCAGCGCGGCGAGGTGTCCGCGCGCACGGGGCTGACCGACGCGGAGGCGTACGCCGAGTTGGCGTCGCTCATCGTGCACGCGGTCTCGCCCTGACCGCGGGGGTGGCGGCCGGTGAGCCGACACCCCAGTCCCGCAGCACCGACTCGATGTCCGCGCCCGGCGCACCCGGGGCCGAGGGCCGCCGGTTGGGCGTGCGCGAGAAGCGCGGGGCGGGGGCGGCCTGGAGGATGCCGTCGACCTCGATGAGGGTGCTCCGGGCCACCACGTGCGGATGCGCTCCCGCCTCCGCGAACGTCAGCACGGGGGTGACGCACGCGTCCGTGCCGGCGAAGTGCGCGGCCCACTCGTCGCGCGTACGGGAGGCGAACCGCCGCGCGAACCGGGCGCGCAGCGCGGGCCAGCCGCCGCGGTCGCCCTGGGCGGACAGGTGGGCCCCGGCGATGCCCAGTCCCTCCAGCAGCGCCGCGAAGAACTGCGGTTCGAGTGCGGCGACGGCCACGTACTTGCCGTCGCCGCACTCGTAGGTGTCGTAGAAGGGGGCGGCCCCGTCGAGGAGGTTGGCGCTCCGTTCGTCCGACCACTCGCCCATGCCGCGCAGCGCGTACGTCATCTGACCCAGCAGGGCGGTCCCGTCGACCATGGCGGAGTCCACGACCTGCCCGGCCCCGGAGCGTGAGCGCTCCCAGAGCGCGGCCAGGACGCCGATGACCAGGAGCATGGACCCACCCCCGAAATCTCCCACCAGATTGAGCGGCGGGGGCGGCGGATCACCGGCACGGCCCATCGCGTGGAGCAGCCCGGTGAGACCGATGTAGTTCAGGTCGTGCCCGGGATCCTGGGCGAGCGGGCCGTCCTGACCCCAGCCGGTGACGCGTGCGTAGACGAGCCCCGGATTGTCCCTGCCGCAGTCCTCGGGGCCGACGCCGAGGCGCTCGGCGACGCCCGGCCGGAGGCCCTCGATCAGCACATCGGCTCGGGCGGCCAGCGCCCGTACCAGCGCACGTCCCTCGGACTCCTTGAGATCGGCGAAGACCGACCGGCGGCCGCGTCGCACGATGTCGGTCGCGTCCTCCGGGCCGAACCGCAGCGCCCGGCCAAAGGGCCGCTCGACGCGCACCACGTCGGCGCCGAGATCGGCCAGCACCATGGCCGCGTGCGGAGCCGGCCCGAGTCCCGCGAGTTCGAGGACGCGTAGGCCGGCGAGGGGACCGGCGGATCCATCGCTGGACTGCATGGCATCACGGTACCAAAAACGATACTGTTGTATCGCTCGCCGTATCATTAATTTCTGAGCGACCGAGGACATCCCATGCCTGCTACCCGCACGCTTCCCGCCCCGGAAGCAGTCGACCTGATCGGCCTGACCCGTGAGCTCGCCGAGAAGGAGCTCGCGCCCCGCGTCGCCGAGGCGGAGGCCGAGGAGAAGTTCCCCCGCGAGGTCTTCCGCACGCTCGGCCGGGCGGGCCTGCTGAGCCTGCCCTACGCCGAGGAGTACGGCGGTGGGGACCAGCCCTACGAGGTCTACCTCCAGGTCGTCGAGGAGATCGCCGCCGTGTGGGCCAGCGTCGGGGTCGGCGTCTCGGTGCACGCGCTGTCCTGCTTCGCCCTCGCCTCCTTCGGCACCGAGAAGCAGCGCAAGGAGTGGCTGCCCGACATGCTCAGCGGCGAGTTGCTCGGCGCCTACTGCCTGTCCGAGGCCCACGCCGGTTCCGACCCCGCCGCGATGCGCACCCGGGCCGTCAGGGACGGCGACGACTACGTCCTGAACGGCGCCAAGGCGTGGACCACGCACGGTGGGCACGCGGACTTCTACACGATCATGGCGCGTACGTCCGACGCGGGCTCGGGCGCGATCTCCTGCTTCCTCGTCCCGGCCGACACCCCCGGCCTGATAGCCGATCCGCCCGAGCACAAGATGGGTCTGACCGGGTCGGCCACCGCGACCATCCGCCTGGAGGACGTGCGCGTCCCGGCGGATCGCCGGATCGGCGAGGAGGGCCAGGGACTCAAGATCGCCTTCGCCGGACTCGACTGCGGGCGACTGGGCATCGCGGCCGTGGCCACGGGCCTGGCCCAGGGAGCGCTGGACCACGCGCTGCGCTACTCGCGCGAACGGGAGACCTTCGGCCGCCCGATCATCGAACACCAGGGGCTGGCGTTCGTCCTCGCGGACATGGCCGCGGCGGTCCAGGCCTCCCGGGCCACCACGCTCGCCGCCGCCCGGCTCAAGGACCAGGGGCTCCCGTTCGCCTGCGAGGCGTCCATCGCCAAGCTGATCGCCACGGACAACGCCATGAAGGTCACCACGGACGCCGTCCAGGTCCTCGGAGGCGCCGGTTACACCCGCGACTTCCCGGTCGAGCGCTATATGCGGGAGGCCAAGGTCATGCAGATCTTCGAGGGCACCAACCAGATCCAGCGCCTGATCATCGGTCGCGCGCTGCGGGAGAGCGACCGGGGCACCCTCCGGGTCCAGAACTAGGGGCTGCGGACCCTAGAAGTACGGGAGCCCGTGGAGCCGGGCTCGTAGGGCGCGGGCCATACGGTCCGCGCCTTCCGCTGTCACCCCCTCCGCCTCCGGGCGGTCCAGGAGCCCGAAGATGCCGGGCCCACGGTGTGCGGCGGGCAGATCCGCCATGCGCGGCACGATGTGGAAGTGCACGTGCGCGAAGCCCTCGGACTCGGCGAACTGGACGACGTAGGTCTTGAGGCAACCCGTCACCCCGCGCAGCGCCCTGGAGAGCCCGACCTGCCACACCCCCAGGGCCGCGGCCTCAACGTCGGTGAGGTCGTGGACGGCCGTGACGTGCCGCCGCGGAAGTAGCACCAGCCAGCCGGGCACCGCGGTGTTGAAGCTGTGAGCCACCCGCCAGTACTGGTCGAACGCGATGCGTTCACGCGCCGGAAGTTCGTCGAACCGCGCTTCCTTGCCGCATGCGTAGCAGGGGGGAGTCGTCATGCCCCGGATCGTAGAACGGCCACCCCGCACACTCCCCCATCCGCCGCATGCTACTGCCCATGGTTATTTTACCTTCGATGGCAACTATGCCTTAGGACGCAGAACGTTGCGGCCCGAAGGAGCACCCGCGGGCCGCCGGGGCGGAGTACACCACGCGGATCACACCGCCGGCCGCGGCCGGGAACTTGGCTTCGAGGAGGTCCTGGGCCTGCTGAGACTCGATCCCGGGCACGGTGAAGTCCGAGGCCACCTTGCCGTGGACGGTGATCCCGAGGCCGCCGACCACGGCGAGCAGCAGCAACCGGACCGCCGTGAACCGGCCCCGGCGGCGGACCGCCCAGCGCCCCAACGCGTACAGGCGTGACGCCATGTCCGTCTTCCTTCCGTCCTGCGCAGGCCGTACGCTCACCGCGCCCAGTGCCGAGGCCGGCCTGGCGAAGGCCGCCGGGATATCGGGCGTCGTGCAGGTCACCGATCCGTTCAGGACGAAGGACCTCTCGGCGGACCGGCGGATCGGCTACGCCGACGTCCGCTTCCGCCAGGCCGCCGCCAATGTGACGCGGGAGTCCAAGGACGCCCTGTCCCGCGCGATGGCCCAGGCCCGGGACGCCGGACTGCGGGTGGAGTACGGCGGGTCGGCCATGAAGGCGGCGACCAAGGTCGGCGGTCCTGCGGAACTCGTGGGTGTCGTGATCGCCTTCGCCGTCCTGGCCCTCACCCTCGGCTCGCTGGTCGCGGCGGGCTGTCGCTGATCACCGCGCTCTTGGGGGTGGCGATCGGCGTGCTGGACATCAAGTTCGTGTCCCGCTTCGTGGAGATGACCGGGACCTCCGCCATGCTCGCCGTCATGATCGGCCTCGCGGTGGGCATCGACTTCGCGCTGTTCATCCCAACACGCCGCCGGAGCGAGGAAAAAGGGGAGCTGCAGAAGGAGCCGCCCGGCGGCGTCGCCACCGAGCCCGACGACCACGGCCTCGGGCGCTCACGCGGCGGCCTGACCACCAAGCTGCACCTGGCCGTCGAGCAGGGACAGAAGCCCATGTCCATCGTGATCACCGCCGGGCAGCGCGGAGACTCCCCTCAGTTCGAGGTCGTCCCGGGTCGCATCAGGGTGCCCCGACCGGGGCCGGGCAGACCGCGAACCCTTCCCAAGCGGGTGCGCACAGATAAGGCGTACGCCTCCCGCAAGAACCGCGCCTACCTGCGCAGACGTGGCATCCGATGCACCATCCCAGACAAGACCGACCAGGTCCGCAACCCGCTGGTGCAGGGCCTCGGGTTCCGTAGCATCCACCGCCACGACGGCGATCACTGTCCGTCATGATGCGTTCGAGGGCATAGATTCCGCCGAGGCGTTCGTGAAGCTTGTCCGAGGCGAGGAGCTTGACCGCCTCGACGTAGCGGCCGGTGACTTGCTCCTCGCGGGTGAGCCCTGCTTGCTCGCGGTCCTTCTTGACGGTCTGCTCGTGGCTCTTGTGCGTGTACAGGAGGCCTGCTGCGGCGATGACGCCGGCGACGATAGCGATGAGGGCAGTGCGGAGTCCGGTGATGATGATCCCGGCGGAGGAGACGAGCTCGCCCTTGTCGCGAAGGTGGTGGCCTTCGACGAGCCACGGCCCCCAGATGGGGACGGCGATGAAGAGGGCGGCACCGAGTGTTCCGCCGATCCACACTTTGGCCGGAATCTTCGTCTTGTCGTCACTGTCGCTCATGGCGGCATGCTGTCCGCGCGCACTGGACAGCATGCGGTGAATGACCGTTTTCAGAGGTGGAGTTGAGGTTGCCGGCAGACGGAGGCAGATTGATCGCGGGCTCGGTGATCGTCCACGCCAACCGCGTTCTGCTGATTCGCCGCAGTACCCCCGCGGGTTCCCTGCTGTGGACGTTCCCCTCTGGCAAGGTCGAGGGCGGCGAGTCCGCGGCCGAGGCTGCCGCACGCGAGGCCCTGGAAGAGGCGGGCGTGACGGTGGAGGCGGTCCTGCTGCTGGGCGAGCGGGTGCATCCGGGATCCGGCTGGCCGGTGGTCTACGTGGCCTGCCGTCTCCTGTCGGGTACGGCGCATGCGGCGAGTCCGCGGGAGGTGGCGGAAGTTCGCTGGGTGCGGCTTGGGGAGATCCCGGAGCTCGTGCCGGGCGGGCTGTTCGCGCCGGTCCAGGCCTACCTGGACGACGTATTGCCCGAGTAGACGCGAACACGCTGTTCTTCCGCCCGCGTTTCGCGTCGGCGATGTTCACAGTTAGCCGTCTGAGAGCCGATCGAGAGGAGCCGTCATGCCGGAGGAGCCGACGCCGGGCCCGTTGGGTACGGAGATGCGGGAGGCGACGCTGCCGGATGGCGCGCGGGTGGTCGTTGCGGTGAAGCCAGGCCTGCCACAGGACGGGGTGGATCTGATCGCGGCAACGGTGTGGGCGGAGCTCCCGGAGGGATAGCTACACGCCGAGGCGCCCCCAACTCCAGCAGGAGCAGGGGCGCCGTTCTGTCAGTCCTCGTCGGTCGGCCGCTGGTCGTCGCTGTTGCTGCCGGCCTGCTCGCCAGTCGATTTGATCCGGTCGTCGATGACGATGGCCACGGGATTGCCGCCGGTGCCGCTGTGGGGGTCCTTTGCGACGGCCTTCACGGTTTTGGCGATGCGCCCGTACACGTGCTGGGCGATGGCCGCCGTACCCGGGTCAGCGCCGTCGGCTTCGTGAACGGCTCGAAGGCTGGTGAGCGCGGCGACGAGGGACGGCCCGGACACCTGCACCTTGACGATGCCGTCTTTCTCCTCGACGCCGCCGGGAATGTGGAAGTGCCGGTCTTGGCCTGCGTGTTCGACGAGGAACGGCCAGGTGTCGCGGTGGACTCGTAGCTCGGCCGCGGAGATGCCGGCTGCGGCGAGGAGCAGCTTCGGATGCTTGTCTTCCTTGCCCTCTTCGTGATCCTCGACGGGCGACTGCTCCACCGCCGGGGCCGGCTCGCCCGGGCGCTCACCGCCGTACCGCTGGGTGTTGGCGCGGATGGTGGCGAGGTCGGCGCCGAACGCGGACAGCTGGCCAATGAGCATGGAAGTGGGGTGACCCCAGGGCGAAATTGCTGTCCGGTGAGGCGTGGGAGCAGGTCAAGCCCACCGTCCTTGCGTCCCTGGGCCTGCCCGAGGGGGCGGGTGAACACCTGGCGGCGCGGGCCGCGCTGTTGGACGGTACCTACCGGGAGGTTTCGGGCCGTCTGCCTGACAATGCGCAGATCTCTTTCGACGATGGCGGCAGCCTGCACTTCGCCGCCCTGGATCCGGAGCCCGAACCGGCCTCCCTGCTTGACCTGCGGGCGGCAGTGAACGCGATGCTGCCCCGCGTCGACCTGCCGGAGGTGTTGCTGGAGGTGTTCTCCTGGACCGGCGCCGACCAGGCGTTCACCTCGGTCACCGGCGGCGAGGCCCGGCTCAAGGACCTGCCCGTCACCATCGCGGCGCTCCTGGTGGCCCATGGCTGCAACATCGGCTACACCCCCGTGATCAGCGGCGTCGACGCGCTGAAGTACGGGCGGTTGTCCCACGTCGACCAGACGTATCTGCGGCTGGCGACCTACCGGGCCGCGAACGCCACACTGATCGACACCCAGGCGGCGATCCCGCTCGCCAGTGCGTGGGGTGGCGGGCTGGTCGCCTCCGTGGACGGGATGCGGTTCGTAGTGCCGGTGCCCTCGGTCTATGCACGGCCGAACCCGAAGTACTTGGGGCGCCGGGGCGGTGCCACCTGGCTCAACATGATCAATGACCAGGCGGCCGGACTCGGCGGGAAGGTGGTGGCCGGCACTCCGCGCGACTCGCTGTACGTGCTGGACGTCCTCTACGACCGTGACGGCGGCAAACGCCCCGACATGATCGTGACCGATACCGCCTCGTACTCCGACATCGTCTTCGGACTCCTGACCTTGGCGGGGTTCACCTACGCACCGCAGCTGGCCGACCTGCCGGACCAAAAGATGTGGCGCATTGACCGCACGGCGGACTACGGCGCGTTCCAGGACGCGGCCCGCGGCCGGGTCGACATCGTCCGCATCGAGCGGCACTGGGAGGACATCCTGCGGATCATCGGCTCCATCCACACCGGGGCCGTGCGCGCGTACGACGTGATCCGGATGCTCTCGCGCGACGGGCGGCCCACCCCGCTGGGCGACGCGATCGCGCACTACGGACGGATCGCCAAGACCCTGCACATCCTGCGCCTGGCCGACGAACCGGCCTACCGGCGGAAGATCAAGGTGCAGGCCAACCTCCAGGAGGGCCGCCACGCGCTCGCCCGGAAGATCTTCCACGGCCGGGCCGGGCAGCTCTACCAGCGCTACCAGGACGGCATTGAGGACCAGATCGGCGCCCTCGGCCTCGTCCTCAACGCCCTGGTGCTGTTCAACACCCGCTACATGGATGCCGCCATCACCCAGCTCTGGGCCGACGGCTTCGATGTCCGCGACGAGGACGTGGCCCGCCTCTCGCCGTTCGTGCGACACCACGTCAACATGCTGGGCCGGTACTCGTTCCAGTTGCCGGAGCTGCCCGGGGGCCTGCGGCCCCTGCGGGATCCGGACGCCGACGACGACCGGTAAGTCGATCCGGCTACGGGTGCGTTGGTGCTGAGACTCAAGAACTCTCACGGGTTTCGGTGTTCACCGGTGTGCGCGGAAGAACTCGGTGAGGTCGTGCGCGAGGAGTTCGGGTTCTTCGTGGGCGGCGAAGTGTCCGCCACGGGGCATGCGGGTGTACCTCGTGATGTTGTACGTGCGCTCGGCCCAGCTGCGGGGCGGCTGGGTGAGGTCGGCCGGGAACAGAGCGAGGGCCGTGGGCACGTTGACCCGCTCCACCCGCCTCGTCAGCCGCTGGGCGTATTCGTAGTAGGGCCGGAAGGAGGTCGAGATGCTGCCGGTGAACCAGTAGAGCGATGCCTGCGTGAGGAGGAAGTCGTCGCTGAACCGGGACGACAGGTCACCACCGCAGTCGCTCCACGCACGGTACTTCTCGACGATCCAGGCAAGCAGCCCGGTCGGTGAGTCGGCCAGACCGTAGCTCAGCGTGAAAGGGCGGGTGCTCTGTTGGTGCATGTACCCGCCCTCTTCCGCGGACCACACCGCGACGGAATCGAGGTAATCCCGCTCCTCGGGGGTGACACCGGCCGCGTCATAGGCGACTGGGCTGGCGATCGCCATCAGATGGATGCCCACCACGGCCTCGGGGTGAGCTTCGCCGAGCCGGGAAGTGATGCCGGCACCCAGGTCGCCCCCGTGCGCGACGTAGCGCTCGAAGCCGAGTTCGTCGTGCATGAGCCGGTGCCAGATCTCATGTGTCTGCGGGGGCTCCGCAAGCGAGGGCCGCTGAGGTGAGAAGGCGAATCCGGGTAGCGAGGGGACAATAACGGTGAACGCGTCGGCGGCGTCGCCCCCGTACCGCGACGGCGTGGCCAGCCGGCGGGCGAGGGTGGTCAGTTCGAGGAAGGAACTGGGCCACCCGTTGGTCAGGACGATCGGCAGGGCGCCGGGGTGTTCGCCGTCGAAGCGGAGGTAGTGGACGGGGGTTCCGTCGATATCCGCGAGATGGGACGGCAGGGCGTTGATGGTGGCTTCGTGGGCACGCCAGTCGTATTCGGAGGCCCAGTAGGTGACGAGGCGTCGCAGTTCGCCGGAGTCGGTGCCGGCCTCCCAGCCTGTGGCAGGCCAGGGGGTCGGCCAGCGTGTGTTGAGCAGCCGTGAGCGCAGCTCGTTCAGCTCGGCCTCGGGGACGGCGATCACAGGCGCGTGGCGGGTCATGGGGGTCTCCAAGGGGTTCGTTCTCACATGACAGCGGTGCGTGCCTGGGTGTCGGAGCCGCTCTGCGTGCGGTTGTCGGGGGACCGGCGGGTGGTCCCGGCGATCACAGCGGACAGGGCCATGAGGATCGCGATGACGAGCAGGGCATGCCCGACAGTGGTCTGGTTGCCGAGGAAGCCGATGAGCGGCGGTCCGCCGACGAAGCCGCAGTATCCGATCGAGGTGATGACGCTGACCCGGCCGGCGGCACGAGCGGGCTCGTCGGCCCCGGCGCTCATGCTGACCGGAAAGCCGAGCGCCGCGCCCATCCCCCAGAGCAGACTTCCCGCGAACGCCAGTCCAGTGGACAGCCCAAGCGCGAAAAGGGCGACGCCGGTGGCGGTGACGGCGGCGGCTGTCCGAAGGACAGTGACTCGTCCGAACCGGTGGAGGACCGCTGGCCCGAGCCAGCGGCCGGCGGTGAGCGCGGTGAGGAAGGAGGCGTACGCCAGCGTGCCGATCGTGGCGGTGACGTGGTGACGGTCGATGACCGAGACGCTGACCCAGTTGCTACCCCCCCCTTCCGCGACCGCGAAGGCCAGTGCGACGAGCCCGACCGCCAGGGCGCGCGGTTCTCGCCACGCGCCCAGACCCGGGCGGGACATTCTCGCCGGCGGTGGCACTGCGATGGGGCGCGCGGCGTGCTCGGGAAGGAAGTGCCGTGCCGCCGCGGGTATCGCCCCGGCGATGACTGCTGCGACCACGGCCACATGGATGCTTACCGGGACGCGCAGTGCGGTCATCAGCACACCGACCGCGGCACCGGCGACTGTACCGAGGCTGAACGCGGCGAAGAAGCGCGGCATGACGGGACGGCCGAGCTGCCGTTCGACCGCCGCAGCGTGCACGGTCATCGCGACGTCCCAGAAACCCGTAGCCGCGCCGAGCAGGAACAGCCCGGCCACCAGCAGGGATGCTGAGAGGGCGTATCCGAGTGAGATGACGCCGAGGCTCGCGCCGACGAGCAGGGCGACGACAGTGACGGCCCGGCGGGGGCCGATGCGTGTGACGACCGTCCCTGACAGAGGCAGCACGATCACGCCGCCGACGGCGATGGTGAGCAGCAGGAGTCCCAGTGATGCCGAGTCGAGATTAAGCTGCGTGCGGACCTCGGGGAGCCGGGAGGACCAGGTCGACCCGGCGAGCCCCAGACCGGCGAAGACCGCGTAGGTCGACCTCGCACCCGCCGTCACCTCCCGCGCTGTCGGCGCCGCCGGGACGGCGGCAGACGCTCCGGTCACGATCCCGGTCGACCGGCTGGGCCGAGCGTCTGGTCGATCGCGTCCCGCGTTCTCTCGCGCGACTCCGGCGCAGTCGTGAGCAGAGCATGCATGATCATTCCCTCAAGCAGGGGGTCCAGGCGGGCGGCGCTGTCCGGGCCGGTGAAACGGGCCAGAACGGTGCGGCTGTCCTCCGTCCATGCCTGTGTCAGAGCTCGCAGTCCGGGGTTGCGGAGGGCCGCCAGGTGCAGCTCGAAGCCGAGGACCGCACTGCGGTGCCTGGCAGGACCTCCGTGGACAAGATCGACCAGGACATCAATGAATTGCTCGCGCGTATTGACATCCTCGAACAGATTCTCAAACACCGCGGACTGCAGTTCGACATACCGGGCGAACGCCTGCGCCTGGAGATCGGTCAAGCTGGCGAAGTGGTAGGTGATCGACCCGAGCGGCACGCCGGCCCGGGCAGCGATGTGCCGATGCGTCGTCCCGGCCACCCCATGATCCGCGATGACGTCGAGGGTGGCGTCCAGGATGTGCGTCTTGCGGCCGGGGTCGTTGCGACGGGTCCGTCGCCGCCCGCCACCCGATTCGGCGGAGGTCCGGCGCTCACCACCGGCCATTTCCTTGGCCGTTTCACCTTCGGGAGGGTCCGCCGACGGCGGTTCGATGTGCAGCATGCGCACAAACGTATAAGCCTTAAGAACAGATGTACAAATCAATGGATGCTCATCGCCACCACGACGCAGCAGCACACCCGCACCTACGGCATCCCGCACAGACCGGCCGCTCGCCATCGTCTGCGGTCCAGACGGCTACCCTCACGCTCGCCTCAGCCTGCCCGGCCGAAGGAAGCACTGCGACTTCCGGTTGAGCGCACTCGCCATCCGCATCCGCAACCACCACACGATCCAAGCTCCGCCAGCGGCCACCCCGATCAGCGCCTGCTGTCACCGGGCGCAAGCAGGCTGGTGACTTCGGCGATCGCCTCCGGCGAGGGATGGAAGTACTTCCGTACGTTCTCCGGCTTCTTGTGCCGGGACTTCGCCATCAGCATGAGCAGGCTCGTCCCACCCTCGCCGAGGTGGGTCAGACCGGAGTGCCGCCACTCATGCAGATCCCAGCCCGTGCCCGGCTCGCCGCCCAGGGCCGTGTGCTCGTCCAGAAGCATCCGGGCCTGCCCGTACGACAGGCGGGCCAGCCCGGTGTCGGGGCACACGTCGCGAGTGCTGACGACCTTGCCAGGGCCGGACTTGCGGTGGGTGACGAACACCGGCCCGCGCGTACGGCCCTTGAGAAGGCGGGGCAGCAGCCGGGCGGTACCCGCGTCCCAGTAGACCGTCTCCAGGACGAAGTCCTCGCGGACGGCACCACGGCGACGCGTACGAGGACGAGCGCCCTTGGCCTTCACCGGAGCCCGGCGCCCGGCGAGGTCCAGCTCCTCGATGTTGACGCCCAGGATCTCCTCGGTGCGGGCGACGGTCTCATAGAGCATCCGCCACAGCGTCTTCTCCCGCAGGTGCACCTCACGCCGTGCGATCAGCCGGTCGATCGCCATCTTCGAGCGGGCCGGGGTCTCGGAGTCCGGCGGGGTAAGCCGCTTCGCCCAGCCCGGGACCGCCGGGCCGTCGTACCCGCGCTCATCGCACCAGCCCAGCCACGAGAGCACCGACGCACGCCGGGCGTTCCAGGTGTTCACCGCGGAGCTGCCCCACACAAGCGAGCGAACGGGCCGCAGCTGACTGAGTGCCCAACGGCGCCACTGCAGGAGGTCACGATCCGCTACGGGCGAGGGACGGCCCTCCGCCCCGTCGTGGGGCGTGCGATCTTCCAAACTGGGGCTCTGGGTGGCTGGGCATGATGGTCCTTCCGCGGCTGGCTTGGCCGAGTCATCGAGTACACCCCGCTGGGCGAATGAGGGTGAGGTCGGCTGGTCACTTGCCTCGGTGGCGGGTTACGGGCGCGTCTGGGCGAACAAGCCCGGTTCGGTCTTGATGAGGATGCCGCGTCGGATGAGGCGCTTGAGCTTGGCGCGCATGCCCTCGATGGGGCTGGTGGGCGGTTGGCTGGAAGATCTTGTAAAGGGATCATCCAGCCTGTTGGATGGGCGGCATGCTAGCGCGGTCTGACAGGGGCACCTTCGAGCAGCGGATCAGCCCTTACCCGAAATCGACGCCCCGCTTCACGTGGGAGCGGTTCAACATGGCGAAGACCGACTCCGGCTGGCCCTTGCTGATCGCGAACCTTCTGTTTGGTGTGGCAGCCGCCAGCGTGTTCACCTACCTCGGCGCATCGCGCGGTCGGTTGTTCCTGGTCTTCGGTATCGCCTTGATGGGACACGCCATCAGAACCATCTACGTCATGATCTGCGTTGCCCGAGGCGAAACCAATCGACTGGCACCAGGAAGCACTGCTGGCGCTCGGAGGGGTGCCGGTCGGCACAGGTGAAGGTGCCGCAGGAACGACGTCGCGCCCCAGCCGTGCCCGATCGGAGGGCAAGCTACGAGGAATAGAGGTAGGTCACGGCGGAAAGCTGCCGGAAATCCCAGACGCAATAATGTCGCAGGTCAGGGCCGCTGCCCCGCGCCATTCCTCTTTATTCCGTCCCAGGCGCAGGAGTGCTGCTGTCGTGGCACTCGTGTGCGGTGAGGGACTGGCAGGCCTGGCACAGTTCGTGCCGCCCCTGGAAAGTGATCACGCTTCCCCAGCCCTAACACAGCTCGCAGCCGGCGGCCAAAGCGGTGTTGGCGCGGGGGTTGGAATCGGGAGCGGCCATCGCTCCGTAGGTCATGAGTTCTCCTGGCGTCGAGACTGTGCCGGTGGTGCACACCCTTGCTAAACGATGCCCACTCTATACCGTTTCATGCCCGACTATGCACGATTATGCAGACTTTGTGGCCGTTATGCCTGTAGGTAGTGGCAGCCGGGCTCGCGTACAGCCAGGGTTTCGACCCCTGAAGTGGTGCTGCGGCGGGGCGGTCGGCCGGTGGCCCAGGAGGTCAGGACGCCGATGGCGGCGAGGACAACGGACTGACAGGCGCGATGAACGTGGCCCTTGCCACCGCCTGCCGCACCGGCACCCCCGTTCACCACCGACCGCCGCTTCCGCATGATCCGCCCCTGCCGGCCACACCGCCTTCCGGCTCCCCGCCCGACGGCCTGGAGCCAACCGACCCGCCCCTGCCGACGGGTTCGAAGCTGGGGATATGGACGGACGGCAGGGTAGCGTATAGGAGTGTTTGCCTGATTTGCGGAGTCATCCGTCACCGCTTGTGCAGGTCCGCGAGCTATAAGAGTGAGTAGGAGACGAGTTGGCACCTGGGGCAGCCAAAGCCGGGAGTCACCCTCAGCCGTCAGGGCTGAGCTTTCCTGCCGACTCGTACAAAACGCCGCGGGGCGCGGAGACACTGACGCTGGCCCTCAAGGCCACCGAGTGCCTGGAAGGCCGGGGCGCGTTCCTGCACTGGTGGGACCCTGCTGCTCGCCGGCTGCGCATGGTTGCGGCCAGCGGGTTGGCCGCAGAGAGCGCCGAGGCGTGGGCGGATCTGTCCGCTGAGCAGGACGTGGCGCCCATACGCGCCATGCGGCGCGGTCACTATGCCTGGGTGGCCGGGGACAGCCTGGGTATGGGGGCGGCCGGCACGGCAGCAGTGCCGCTCCTCGGCGCCGACGGGCCGGTTGGTGTGCTGTCCGTGATCACGGCAGGGCCCGGCGAGCCGGAAGAGGCACAGCGATCCTTTCTGCGGTCGGTGGCAGGATGGGCCGCTGCGCGCCTGGAGGACTTGCCCAGCACGCCACCCGTCCGTCGTTCGGTGGCCGGCTCTGAGCGGACTGTCCAGATGGGCAAGCTGACCTCGGCGCTCGCCGAGGCCGTCACCTCCCGGGAGGTCGTACAGGCCGTCGCGGCGCACGTCCTGCCCCCATTCGGCGCCGACGGGCTCATAGTCTGGGTGTTCGAAAGCGGCCGACAGCATGTGGTTGACTCCGCCGGATACACACAGGAATTCCTCAGCCTGCTTGACGGGCTCGCGGTCACCGACTACCCCGTGGCCGCCGACGTGTTCGGGACGTGCGCTCCCCGGTTCATCGAATCGGCCGCAGAGTACTGCCGACGCTATCCAACACTGAAACCCATACCGGCCGCGTCCCAGAAGAACGCGTGGGCGTTCCTGCCCATGATCGCCTCCGGGAACGCCATCGGCATGTGTTTGGTGTCCTTCACCCGGCAGCGCTCCTTCACCGACGAGGAGCGCACGCTGCTGACCGCCTTGAGCGGTCTGGTCGGCCAGTCGCTGGCGCGGGCCCGCTTGTACGACGTGGAACACGCCCGGGCACAGGAGCTGCAGCGTGGCTTGCTGCCCCGGACACTGCCCCGCTTGCCTGCCGCCTGCGCTGCCGCACGCTACCTGCCTGCGGGCCGGGGCGAGCAAGTCGGTGGCGACTGGTACGACGTGATCCCGCTGTCCGCCGACAGGGTCGCCATGGTGATCGGCGACGTCATGGGACACGGCACCCCCGAAGCGGCCACCATGGGCCAGCTGCGCACCGCGGTGCGCACCCTCGCCGACCTGGACATACCCCCTGCCGAGCTGCTCAGCCGTCTCAACGACCTGGTCAGCGACCTGAGCGAGGACTGCTACGCCACCTGCCTGTACGCCGTCTTCGACCCGATCACCCGGATATGCTCGTTCTCTCTGGCCGGTCATCCCCCACCGGTCGTCGTCCATCCCGACGGCACTGTCCACAGGCCCGACCTGACCGCCGACCCGCCACTGGGAGCCGCCGAGCCACCGTTCGAAACGCACCAGATGCTCCTGCCCGAGGAGAGCCTGCTGGTCCTGTACACCGACGGACTCGTCGAATCCGCCACCCGCTTCATCGACCAAGGACTGACCCGACTGCAACAGGTCCTCGCCCAGCACGCGGCGCCCACCTTCACGACATCCGACGAGGACGACGACGTCCGGCGCCTGGACGACCTGTGCGACACAGTGGTCTCGGCCCTGCTGCCCGACCACGCCCGGACGAACGACGACGCAGCGCTGCTGATCGCCCACACGCGGGCCATCCACGCCGGTGACGTCGCCTCCTGGATCCTCCCGGAGGATCCCCGCGCGGCCAAACAGGCCCGCGAACACGTCCGAAACCAACTGGCCGCCTGGGAACTGGACGAGCTAGCGATCACCACCGAGCTGCTCGCCAGCGAACTGGTCGGCAACGTGATCCGGCACGCCAAGGGCCCCATCCGCCTGCGCCTGCTACGCAGCCGCTCGCTGACCTGTGAGGTCTACGACGGCAGCCTCAGCACCCCCCGCATCCGCCACGCCGCCCACACCGACGAGGGCGGCCGCGGCCTGCAACTCGTCGCCGCCCTCTCCAAACGCTGGGGCGCCCGCTACCACCATGACGGCAAATGCATCTGGACCGAACAAGACATCCCGCACCACGCCGCATGACGGAACTCGAACACAAAGTCCGGACCGGAAAAGCTCACCAAGGACCAGCTCACGCGGCCCGCCGAGACGCGGACACGGGCTCCTGCCCGATCTCGAGCAGCCCGACGGGGTCGCCTACCACTGCGGCAGCGCCGGCCGCCCCCACCAGCAGCGCTGGAGACGCTCCCGCCTCGAGGAGCTGGCCGCCCGCCGGCCCTCGAACCGCGTCGCGAGCGGGATACCGCAAGACCGCGGCCTCTGATCGAAGGGACCGACGAACTCCCGGCGGGCCAGACGCCGCACGATGGCCGGTATGGAAGGCGTCTCCTTGAAGGTGCCGGTGGCGCGGGACAGCAGCAGCCAGGGTACGAACCGCCCCTGACAACGGACCGGAGCACGTAGTCGTCGGCCCCTCGCCGCACCGGGGGGTCTTACTTAATTCGGGGCCTCGCGTGACGTCGGTTCCCAAGACCTGGTTGTGGTCCTGGGAACCGACGTTGTCGTATGGGGAAGGTGTCGATGTCGATGCGTCCGAAGGGCCCTGGACAGATCCCGGCAGAGACGGTCCGGGTGGCGCGGGCGGCTTTCCCCAAGGGGAGCCTGGCGATCCGGGTCCGGGACGAGTTGGGAGTGTTGTTCCGCGACGAGGAGTTCGCGGACCTGTTCCCAGCCCGGCGGAACTTCACCCCTTGGAAACGGTCACACGCGGACGATAACCAGGGCGATGTCATCCCAGCTACCGCTGGTGACGCCCAGGTGGGCCAGCAGCGCATCGGCGAGTTGTTCAACAGGGAACGTGCTGTACTGGGCGAGGGCGTCGGTCAGCCGCGCCAGGCCGGCGTCGATGTCTTCACCGCGGCGTTCGATGAGGCCGTCGGTATAGAGCACGAGGGTGTCGCCCCGCGTGTAGGGCAGGCCGGCCTGGGGACGGGGGACATGGTCCGGTCGGGCGCCCAGCGGCGGGTCTGTGGCCTGGTCCAGCAGCTGCCATCTGCTGTCTGGATGGAGCAGTACCGGCGGTGGGTGGCCGGCGTTGCTGTAGATGATCAGTCGGCTGCGCGGGTCGATGAGCACTTTGACTACGGTCGTGGCCAGCGCGCCGTCGACCGCCCGGGCGTACAGACCCAGTACCTCCAGGGCCTGTGCCGGGCTGGGAACGGCCCGGATGGCTGCGCTCAAGGCGCTGCGCAGCATGCCCATGACTGCGGCGGCCTGCAGGCCATGGCCGACGACGTCCCCGATAGCGATGGCGTAGCGGTCGGGTGGCAGATCGACCACGTCGTACCAGTCACCGCACACGTTGAGTGATCCGCTGGCAGGCAGGTAGCGCACGGCGATGTCCCGGTGCCTGTCCAAGTCGGGCGAGCGGAGCATGGCCTCCTGCAGGGTGACGGCGATTTCACGTTCGCGGGCATGCGCCTGGCGCAGTTGCTCGTTCAGCTGTTCCAGATCGTGCGACCGGGCGCACACCTGGGCCGCGGTCCCTGTTGACTGCTTGCTCAGCGACGGAGTGAGCTCACGGATGACGGGGGAACGCATGAACTCGGTGACGTCGTCGGCCCGCGCGATGATCCATTTCACGGTGCCATCCGACCCCAGGACGGGGCTGGACAACCCGCACAACCAGCGCTCCTCAACGTCGCCCGGCCGGCCGGGCGACGGGTATGTCGAATCGCTGCGGTGCCACCACCTCGGGCTCGCGGGAGCCCAGCACGCGCTGGAGTGAGGCGCCGAAGTCACGCGCCGCGTCCGGCGCGGCAGACGTGTCCGGGAATGCCTCCAGGATGTACCGCCCGGCCAGTTCTTCGCGGGTCCTGCCGGAGACCCGGAGATAGGCCCGGTTGGCGTAGCGCACCACCAGGTCGGCGTCCAGCACCAGGTACGGGTTCGGCGCGGCGTCGAACAGCTCCTCGAAATCGATCTCCGCTGTCGTCACGCGCGTGCCCTGCCGATCTTTACGAGCGCGACCGCTTTCATCTCCAACCTACGAGGTATCCGCCAGGTGTGCCCGCCGGACGTCTGCTGATCCGTTCCGCAGGGCGCCGGCCTCACCGCACCCTCGGCACAGACAGCCAGGCAGCCGGAGCCGCTGGGCAGTCACGCAAGCCGTTCGTAGTCGCAGGCATGGCGGCGGGCGAAGTTCCGCGGCCCGCCCCATCGCCCTGGGCACGGCACTCGGCCGCGGCGAAGACTGACCGATGGCGGCGGGTGGGGACCGGCGGGCACGGCTTCCACGGCTTGGGGCCGGTGTGTCGACAGACCGGCGGGGTGACATGATGAGCCGCTCCGACCGGGCCGCCGGGCCCCTCGAAGCCTTCCGCGGGTGTGCGCCCGCAGCCAGCGGGGGTCCCGAGCAGGGGGGAGTCACCGGCTGGGCGAGCGGGCCGGCCAGGGTCTCGAACACGCGCTTCATCGGTTCTGCACAGAGCCGTCTGCGCAGGTCACGTAAGGCTTTCGCAGTTGGCTCCGCGACCTCGATCCCGACGCCCGTAAGGGCTGCGGTCAGCTTGTGCCAGACCAGCCGGTAGCCGAGCTCCGGGAACAGGCACATCGCGAGAAGGAAGTAGACCCCGACCCGCGAGGGCAGATCCCGTAACCGGCGCTGCACGCAACGGGTTTCATCCAGAACGGCATCGACGAGGTCGAACGGTATGACCTGCGTCAACTCGCCCAGATGACCTGGCGCGAACCGGCCCTCGGCCACGATGAACTCACGGGTGACCCTCGCCAGACCGGGTGGCAGGACACAATGACGCGTGGGCAACGGGGCTCCTCAACGGCCGGAAGTCTTGGCGGACTACCTGACCAACGCGGCCCCGTTGCCCGCGTTCCTACCCGACACCGAACTCCCTTGCCACCAGCGGAAATACACTAACTACCCGCCCTTGTGGAAGGCCCCCTGTTCGCCAGCACCGACAAGGGTACGACGTTCGCGGCCCGGGCCACCGGTCCGGGGACCCTGTGGCTCAGCGCCAAGAACAACGGGCCTGGCTGCGCATCAACGACGACCAGCACCAGTGGGGTTGGATCGGTGAGGCCATCACCGGGGACCCCCGGGCCTACGGCCACGTGCGCCTGGCCACCAACGGTCGCGGTATCCAGTTCGGGCAACCGGCCTGGCACACCAACACCGGGTCCCTCCGAGCGTTGCGTTCGGAGAGGCCCGGTGTCGGCGGCGGAGTCAGTGCCGGGCGAACTGGACTCCCGTCGACTGCACGACGTCCGGCCGCAGGGCGATGCCGTTGATGGTCAGTTGTTCTCCGTAGATGTCGGTGAGCCTGATCGCCTTGCCGCATCCGCTGCCGTCGGGAGAGAGAAAGTAGTTGTAGTCGGTCCGGGTCAGTTGGCGCCAGCCGCCGCCGGTGCTGACCTCCAGCCGGGCGAGCGGGTTGCGGTGCCCGATGGCCTGGACGCCGCACCAGTAGGGGCTGGATCCGTTCTTGTAGCGGATAGAGATCGTGCCCGACGAGCTGGGGCTCACCAGGCTCCAGGTGATGGCGATCCGGCCGGTCGAGACAGGGGCCAGTTTGGCGAAGGCCTGTTCGCTGAGGTCGAGTTGGCCCGGCGCACAGGGCAGAGGGCATTCGTTGGTGATCCGGACGGTGACGGAGGCACCGTCCGCCGCGTGAACGAGTATGTATGCCCCGCAGGCCTTGGACGTCTCGTAGTCGGTGGTGTTCATCGCCGCGATCATCATGTCGCCGCTCGGGCCATACGAGCAGGCGCCGTCCCCGACCCCGGCCTTGTAGACGGTGGCGACTCCCGGGTAGGTGACTTTGCCTCGGATCCGTCCGGCCAAGGAGGACGTGGTGAACGTCTTCCCCGGTGACGTCGATGACGGCGTCCCCGACGGGGACGCAGAGGCCTTCGGTTTCTTGGCCCCGGCCGACGGGGACGCGGAGACTTTGGACGGGGAAGGTGTGGGGGAGGACTTCTTCTTCTCGGGCAATGCTGGTGGGTCAGTCTCCTGGGAGTTGGCGACGGTCGTGGCTGGAGCCCGCCCGGCATCCTCCTTGCGGTCCGGCTGCATCGCCATGGCCAAGCAGACGAGGAGACCTGTGACGACCAGCCCCGTGGTAGTACCCACCATCAGCCGGCGTCTGCGCCTGCGCTGCCGCGCGATCTGGCGTGTTTCTTGCATGTCCATCCGTTCGAAGAGCGTGTCGCTTGCCCTACTCAGTGGCCACGGGTGGCGAAAAGGTTGCCGCCGAATTTTCGGTCGGGCCAGGTCCCGGGTCGACGCAGCATGGACTTCGGCCTGGACGAGTGGATCCGAAGTCGGGGATGATCAGTGGCATGCAGACGGTCCTGCGCGGAGCCCTGGTGACGCTTCGCCCGTCGACCGTGGGCGATATCCCGGCTCTGGCCGCGATCCGGACCACGCCTGAGGTGTACACGCGCTGGCGGGGCGGCGACGACCTGACGGCCGCCGTGACCGAGGACCTCGAAGATCCCGGGGCCCGGACCTTCACGGTCGAGCACGACGGCCGGGTGGTCGGCGCTATCCAGTGGGGAGCCGAGGACGAGCCCGACTACCGGCATGCCAACATCGACATCTATCTCGACCCGGCGGTACACGGGCGCGGCCTTGGCACTGACGCCGTCCGCGCCCTGGCACGCCACCTGATCGATGATCACGGATACCGCCGACTGGTGATCGACCCGGCCGCAGACAATGCCGCTGCCATCCGGTGCTACCGCAAGGTCGGCTTCCGCCCGGTGGGCATCATGCGGCAGTACGAGCGTGGCCCGGACGGCAGCTGGCACGACGGGCTGCTGATGGACCTGTTGGCGGAGGAGCTGGAGTAAGTCTCACGTTCGGCTCCACCAAGGCGGCGAGGGCCTCAATGATCCGAAGAGGGCTTCTGATGCGCAGCGTGACCTATTCGATGGGCGTCTCACTTGACGGCTACATCGTCGGGCCGGACGGCGACTTCGACTGGACGGCGCCCGACGAGGAGGTCTTTCGCTTCGCCACCAACGAGATACGAGAGGTCGGCGTCCACCTGTTGGGACGACGGCTGTACGAGACGATGCTGTACGGGGAGACCGCCGACCGGCTTCCAGATCGCGGCCCACTCGAGCATTGAGTCGTCGAGTGATGGATCCTGGTCAAGTGTCGCTGTGCCTGGCCACCTACGCCTGAACGTCACAGCGCTGGCCAATAGGAACAGCTCTATAATCGAACACGTGAACGACTATCCGGTGTCTCGCCTCGCCATGCTGCGCTTCCTGGAGCGCGTGCAGGAACGCGACCTCGCCCGTAGCCGTCGACGCACTCCTGGTGACCGGTCGGCCGCTCACATCCCGCGCTGTCACCCCCACGCCCACGGATTTTTCCGCACGCATCCGCTGAACTCCGCTGCACGCACCGACCGCTGTGACGCTCCCCGGCCACATCGACTGTGGGTCATCCTCCCGATCCCGTCCATACGTCCGGGGAGCCGCTGTCGCTCTCGGTCCCTGAGGGCCGCACACCCGTACGCGCGGGATCAGCGGGGTTCCTGGCCGGAGTCGGCTGCGGGCAGAACCAGGCGGAAGGTGCAGCCGCGGCCGGTGCCCGTGTCGAGTTCGAGGCGGCCGCCGTGGCCCTCGGCGATGGTCGCGGCGATGGCCAGGCCGAGGCCGCTGCCGCCGTGGATGCGGGAGCGGGCGGGGTCGGCGCGGTAGAAGCGCTCGAAGACGAGCTCGGCGTCGACGGGTTCGAGGCCCGGCCCTTCGTCCGACACCTCGATCACGGTGATCGGCAGGCCCTCCGGCAGAGGCGGTGAAGCGGTGGTGCGTCCGGGTCGGTCCGTGCCTCCGGTTCCGGGACCCGCCTCGGTCGTGCCGACGTGAACGTGGACGCGGGTGCCCGGCGGGGTGTGGGTGCGGGCGTTGGAGAGCAGGTTCTCCACGATCTGACGCAATCGGTGCGGGTCGCCGACAGTCTCCGCAACGTCGAGTTCCTCGGCCCCGGTGGGATCGGCCGGGGTGCGCAGCGGGCCGAGGTCGACGGGGTGGGACTCGCTGTGGACGGCGGCGGCGCTGACGGCGTCCGCCGCGAGGGACAGCAGGTCGACCCGCTCCCTGCGGTAGGAGGGTTCTTTGTCGAGGGTCGCGAGCAACTGGAGGTCGTCGACGAGCAGACTCATGCGTTCCGCGTTCTGTGCGATGAACCGGTTGGCCTCGTTTCGTTCGAGGGCCGAGCGCGGTTCCGGGCGGAGGGCGAGTTGGGCGTAGCCCTGGATGGCGGTGAGCGGAGTGCGCAATTCGTGCCCGGCGTCGGCGACGAACCGGCGAAGGCGGGCCTCCGAGGCCTCCCGGGCCACCAGCGCCCTCTGCAGGCGGTCGAGCATGGAGTTCAGGACCCGGCCGAGTCGTCCGATCTCGGTACGCGCATCGGTGTCTGCCAAACGCAGATCGAGCCGGCCTGCGGTGATGTCCTGAGCCGTCCGTTCCATTCTGGTCAGAGGCAGCAGCCCCAGACGAACCACCCACCGGCCCAGGGCGATCAGGGCGACGATCGTGACGGCGAGCAGCACGGCGTTCAGCCACAGGAGCTTCGATGTGGCACCGTCGACGGTGTCGAGCGGAAGGGTGACCACCGCGCTCATGCCGTCCGGACCGGGGTTCAGCAGCACCCGCCAGCGGCCGTCACCACTGACGGCGGGCACGGTTTCGGGGTGGCCGTCCCGCAGTCCGAGCTCCTCCGCCTGATCGGCCAACCGGGGTCCTGGCTTGGTCTCGGAGCCCAGGGAGTCGTTCAGACGGCGCCCGGAGGAGTCGTAGAAGTAGACGTGGAAGTCCGAGGGAAGTATGTCCGGGCGTTCCCCCGGGTCCGGGAGCCTGCCTTGGAGCGCGTCGTCATAGGCGGGAGCCGGTGTATGGAACTCGACAAGCTGCTCGTCGACGCGGTCCAGCAGCCAGGAGCGAAGCACCACGTAGCCGATCGCCTGGGAGGTCAGGACTGCCGCGGTGGCGAGCAGAGTGGCGCCGAGGATGAGGCGCCGTCGCACCGACTTGGGCGGCCGGGGCAGGAACCGGGTCACTGGCCCGAGGTCCCTGCGTGGTCGCGGGGAAGCCTGAGGCAGTAGCCGACGCCGCGCACGGTGTGGATCAGTGGCGGTTCGAAGCAGTCGATCTTCCTGCGCAGGTACCTGACGTACGTCTCGATGATCCGGGAGTCGCCCGCGAAGTCGTAGCTCCAGACGTGGTCGAGGATCTGGACCTTGCTCACCACCTGGCCCGCGTTCGACAGGAGGTAGGCCAGGAGCTTGAACTCGGTTGGAGACAGGGCGATGTACTGCCCTGCGCGGTGCACCTCGTGGGCGCCCTCGTCGAGTTCGAGGTCGGCGTAGCGCAGAACGCTCTGCACCGCCTGCCATTCGGCGGCCGGCGCCGTGCGACGCAGAATGGCCTCGATGCGCAGCAACACCTCCTCGATGCTGAAGGGTTTGGCAACGTAGTCGTCCCCGCCGGCGCTGAGACCGGTGATGCGATCGTCGGTGCCGGTGCGGGCGGTCAGGAACAGGATCGGACAGTCGTTGCCTGCCGCCCGCAGCCTGCGGGTCACCTCGAAGCCGTCCAGGTCGGGCAGCATCACGTCCAGCAGCACCAGATGCGGTTTTAGGCGTTCGACCTCCAGGAGGGCAGCCTGTCCGGTGTCGGTGCTTCTCACCTCGTATCCGGTCAGGCGAAGCGTTGCCTCCAGCAGGGTGCGAATGCTGGGCTCGTCCTCGACCACGAGGAGCCGATGTCGCGGCCGCGCGGCTGTGGGCTGCTCGGTCATGCGTCTGCTGGTCCGTTCTGCCGTGTCGTGACCGTCGCTTGGGCGTCGGCTACTTGGCGGCGCAGTCGTAGAGCACGTTGCCTCCCCCGGATCCCATCGCACCGCCGCCGTCTTGCTGTGACGACGTGCCGGAGGTGCCGCCGTATGCCGACGCCGGAACCTTGGTGCAGTGGTCGGCGATCCAGTCGGAGCGCTGCTTGGTGTATCCGCCGGACAGGCCCGGCACGCCTCCGCCGTTCGTGTCGGAGCCCAGGATGTAGCGTAGTTCGCCGTCCTTGGTCCATTTCTCCAACTGGGCCACCGACGGCGAGTTGTCGCTGTTGGTGAAGCCGCCCATGGCGATGACGGTCTCGTCGGTGCCCAGGATGTAGGCGCTGGCGTTGAGGGCGCCGCCCTCGACGGCGAGCTTGATGCGTGCGTGGGGTGCGTGCTCGACGGCGTACTGGATGATCTTGCGCTGTTGGGCGGTGAGTTTCCCGCTACCGAAGCCGCCGCGCCCACCAGGGGCCCTTCCTGAGCCAGCACCTGGGAACGAGGGTGCGCCGCGGCTTTTCGAGCCCGCTTCCCCGGGTGCACCGGGCATACCGTTCGCTCCTCCTGTGGGCATGCCGGAAGGCACTCCGCCGGACGGAGGTTCAGCGGTCTGTCCCGAAGAGGTGCCACCGCCGGGGAAGCCCGGCATGTTCGACGGCATCCCGGACGGCATGCCCGAGGGAAGGTCTCCACCGTTCGAGCCCTGCCGGGGCATGCCACCCCCTCCGCCGAATCCGAGCGTCTGCGGACCGGCCATCGGGTTGGAGCCCCCCGTGCTGATGGAGCCGGGTACGGCCACCGCCCACGCTCCCGGCGCCAGCAGAACCGATGCGACCGCGGCACAACCGGCAACCGTCGACAGCCGGCCACGGCGTCGTGACAGCACCAGCAGGACGACCGCGACGCAACCGACCAGCAGCACGGGCCACACCAGCCAGCCGTTCCAGTCGGGCTCACGGCGAACCAGCGCCACGGCCCAGGCGACGCTCACCACGACCGCGGCTACGCCGACCAGAGGCGCCCAGCGCAGGCCGGCGCGGTGGATGCGGACGAGGGCAGCCATCAGTCCGCCGCACAGGGCGGCGATCGCCGGGGCGAGCTGAGTGGTGTAGTAGGGGTGGAAGATGCCCTTCTGGGTCGAGAACACGGCCCCGCAGACCACCAGCCAGGTTCCCCACAGCAGCCAGCCGGAGGCCGGCAGTACGGCGGAGTCGGGCAGTCCGCCGCGTCGGCGCAGTACCGCGCCGGCGACGGCGACGGCCAGGGCCAGCGCACAGACCGGCAGCAGCCAGCTGATCTGACCGCCCACCTGTACGCCGAACAGCCGGCCCAGGCCGGACTGACCGCCGAATCCCCCGGCGAACCCGCCCATCGTCTGAGGCGTTCCGTCGCTGGAGCCGAAGACCCTCCCCAGTCCGTTGTAGCCGATCACGAGATCCCAGGCCGAGCCGTCCTTACTGCCGCCGATGTAGGGGCGGTCGCCCGGCCACAGGGCCACCATGGCGACCCACCACAAGGAGGACGCCGCCAGGATGGCTCCTGCGCTCAGCAGACGCCGCACTCGCGGTATCCAGGGGCCGCGTCCTCCCACGAGCCAGGCGACGGCGAACGCGGGGATGACCATCCAGGCGGCGAGCATTTTGGTGAGGAATCCGCACCCGATCAGGAAGCCACTCGCGCACAGCCACCAGGTCGCGGCCCGGCCCTCGGCCTGCAGCGCACGGGTGAGCGCGTACGCCGCCGACACCAGCAGCAGGACCAGCAGCGTGTCCGGGTTGTTGTCCCGGTTGATGGCCACGGTGATGGGCGTCAGGGTGAGCACCAGAGCCGCGATCAGCGCCGCTCCCTCCCCCGCCCAGCGGCGCACGGTGCGGTGCAGCACCAGCACCCCGGCCACACCTTCGAGCACCTGCGGCAGGATCAGCGCCCAGCCGTGCATCCCGAAGATCTTGCTGCTGATCACCTGCGGCCACAGCGCGGCCGGGGGCTTGTCGACCGTGATCACGCCGGCCGGGTCGAAGGAGCCGAAGAGGAAATTGGTCCAGCTCTTCCCCATCGACTTCACGGCCGCCGAGTAGTAGCTGTTGCCCCACCCCAGGGAGCCCAGTGCCCAGCCGTAAAGGACGGCCGCGAGCACGAGGACGGCTCCGAGCGCCGCGGGTACCGCCCAGGCGGGGAGCGAGCGGACGGACGTACTCGTACCTCTCCCGTCGTGTGCCGATGCCGCCGGTGCGGGCCTGATGTGCGCGTAGTTGCTCATGTCGGGATTCGCTCTCATCAACGGGTACGGCTACGGGGGGCGGTGAAGACAGCCAGCCGCAGCACGGCGAAGCGCACGCAGGTGACCGCGACGGACGCCGTGGCGAGGACCGCGGTCTCCGCGGCCGGTGAGGCACCGGGATCGAGCCGCTTGAACCACAGCACCGCAGCGGAGGTGACCAGATAGCCGAGGACGAACAGACCCCCGGCACCGAGGTGCGCACGTGCGGGTGGGGTGGTGGAGTACCGGAAGGTGAGGCGGCGGTTCGCCTCGGTGTTGAGGACGGTGAGGCCGAACAGCGAGATCAGGTTGGCGACGACCGGAGACCACCAACCGCGCAACAGCCAGTACAGCAAGGCCTGTCCGACCGTGGAGACGACACCGATCGCGAGGAAACAGCCGACCTCCCACGACAGCACACCGCGTCGTGTGGAGGGGGCGAGGACGGCGTCGGGGTGTTCGGCGGCCGGCTCGGGGCGCGTCCGCACCTCGACCCGGGCGTCACCGGACGCCTTGAGCCGCGCCATGCGCCACAGGCCCCGCAGGTCTTCCCTGGCGGTGCTCACCACATCCACCCGGGTGTCGACGTCCTCGACCCAGTCGACCGGGACCTCGTGGATACGCAGTCTGTTGTGCTCGGCGAGCAGGAGCAGCTCGGTGTCGAAGAACCACGCGTCGTCGCGCGTCACTTCCAACAGCGGCCGGAGCACGTCTGTGCGGGCCGCCTTGAATCCGCACTGGGCGTCGGTGAAGCGGACTCCATGGGTGAGCCGGATGATGCCGTTGTAGCAGCGGGAGATGAACTCGCGGCGCGGGCCGCGGACCGTGCGTGCGCCGGAAGCGAGCCGGGAGCCGATCGCGAGGTCCGAGTGACCGCTGGCCAGGGGCGCGACCAGCGGAAGCAGTCCGTCGAGGCCGGTGGAGAGGTCCACGTCCATGTACGCCACGATGTCCGCGTTGCTGGCGCCCCAGACGGTGCGCAGCGCGAGTCCGCGCCCTTTGCGGTTCAGGTGGACGACGCCGACGCCGGGCAGCTCGTCCGCGAGGCGGCGGGCGGTGGCGAGGGTTTCGTCGGTGCTGGCGTTGTCGGCGACAGTGATCCGCCAGGGGAAGGGGAAGCCCTGGGACAGACGGGCGTGGAGCGTGCGCAGGCAGCCGGGCAGCGCTCGTTCCTCGTTGTAGACCGGAACGACGATGTCCACCGTCGCGGTACCGGCGTGTGGGAGAAGCGAACGTTCCACGGGCTGGAAGGGGGCGGGGCGCTCCACGCGGGCGTCGAGTTCGGTGAGGTGGGGGGTGGGAGTCATGGCTTCCTCAGGCATGAGGGGACGGCAGACTGCGGCTCACAGGCCCTGGTCCAAGGCCGCGGCCTCACTGTTGCCGCCCCGCCTGTGGGGGCAACGGGAGAATAGCGAGAACTGACGGGGAGTCAGATCAATTGCCGAAAGCGCTCTCCCGATTCACCGTGCACACGCAGCCCTCCGCCCCAGCTTCAGCCACCGACTCACCCCCGCCCGACTCGAACGACAGACCTCAGCCCGGATCGCCCCCGTAACGAAACAGGGGGAGGGTGTGCTGTCGACATCCCGTCCGCTCGGCGGGTACTGGCACCGGTGAGGCGACCCCTGTGGTGTGGACACTCTGACAATGGATCTTGCAGATCCGAGGGAAGGTGTCCTGGTGGGACGTAGGTCTCCGTATCCGGCGGAGTTCAGGAACGATGCGGTGGCGTTGTACCGCGCGGCGGGTGGGAAACGCACGTATGCGGCGGTCGCGGCGGATGTCGGGGTGACCGGCGAGACCCTGCGGAGCTGGGTGCGCCAGGCCGACGAGCACGCGGGCCGCGATCACGGCTATGGCGAGCAGGGCGCGGAGAGCCGGGACGAGGAACTGGGCAGGCTGCGCGCGGAGAACGGTCGGCTGCGCAAAGCGGAGAAGGAATGGGAACTTGAGCGGGAGATCCTGCGCCGGGCAGCGGCCTGTTTCGCGCAAGAGATGAAGTGAAGACCCGCCGCTGGGACTTCGTCTCCGCCCACGCAGAGGTCTTCGGCGTCCAGCGGATATGCCGGGTCCTTCGGGTCTCTCGCTCGGGCTACTACCGGTGGCTCGCCGGCGCGAAGACCCGTCAAGAACGGCAGGCCGCCGACAACGCCCTGCTCGTGGAGATCCGTGAGATCCATACCGAACACAAGGGCACCTACGGAGTCCGGCGCATCCATGCCGAGCTACGGGGCCTCGGGCACACGGTCAATCGCAAGCGGGTCGAGCGTCTGATGCGCATCAACCGGCTCGAGGGCCGCCACCTGCGGCGCCGCAAGCGCACCACGGTCCCCGATCGGCTCGCGCCGCCTGCCCCAGACCTCGTCCAACGCGACTTCCGTGCCAGGAAGTTGAATGAGAAGTGGTGCGGCGACATCACATACGTGCAGGTCGGCGGGACGTGGTTGTACCTCGCCTGCGTCCTGGACATCTGTTCACGCCGGGTGATCGGCTGGTCGATGGCCTCACACATGCGTGCGGAGCTGGTCATCGACGCCCTGAAGATGGCGGTATCGACCCGCGGTGGCCGCGTGGGCGGGGTGATTTTTCACGCGGACCGCGGCTCCCAGTACACGTCGGCCGCGTTCGCGCAGGTCTGCGATGGTTTCGGAATCCGCAGGAGCATGGGCCGGGTCGGCTCGAGTTATGACAATGCCCTCGCAGAGTCGTTCTCGCAGGGGCTCAAGAGAGAGACGATGCACCCGAGGCTGTTCTCCACGATGCGGCAGGCAAGGCTGGAGATCTTCCAGTGGCTCACGTACTACAACGCACGCAGGCGCCACAGCGCTCTCAGCTACCTCTCGCCAGCCGAGTTCGAACAGCAACAGCAGAGAGAACGTAAACTCACACTCGCAGCATGAACCCCCGTGTCCACACTCCGGGGGACGCCTCACCTGGTGCTGCGCCCCTGAGCGGCTCCACGTCACCGCCGGCCGGCCCCGCGTACGGCTGCGGAGCGAGTCACCGCGGGGGCTGCGCGGCGGGCGTCAGGGTGTCGAGCCCGGCGCGCAGGAAGGTCATCGCCGCCTCGATGTCGGCTTCCTCACGACGGTGCACCACTTCGCCGACGACCGCTGCCGCGGCGGCGGCCGCGATGCGCGGGCCGAAGTCGCCCGGGACACTGCCCTGTTCCTCGGCGAGAATGCGGGTGGCATCCTGGACGACCTCGGCAAGGCGGGCGCCGGCCACCGCCCTGAGCTGCGGGTTGAGCTCGAGCATGCGGTGAGTGAGGTCGTCCAGGTCACCTCGGTGGGCAACCTCCTCGCGCAGCCAGTGCTCCAGCGCGTCGAGGGCCCCCCGTCCCTCCTGTCGCTCGCGCATCGCGGTGGCGAGCCGGTCCGCGAAGGCCTCGGGGCGCGACAGCGCGAGCTCCAGCTTGGAGGGGAAGTAGAGCGTGACGGTCCGCGGCGACACCTCGGCGGCCGCGGCGATGTCGGCGATCGTCGTCGCGTCGAAGCCTCGCTCGGCGAAGAGTTCGTACGCCGCCCGGACGATCGCTTCCCTGCGCCGGGCCTTGCTCCGCTCCCGCAGACCATCGCTCGTCATGCCCGAACTTTACCATCCTCGGCTAATTTGCACTGGACTGCAAAAAATACCGCCTCAGAAGTTGATCATGTGTCCGGCCAGGCCGTGCACGGCTTCCTTCACCGCTTCACCCAGGGTCGGGTGGGCGTGGACATTGCGGGCGACCTCGTGCACGGTCAGGTCCCACTGCTGCGCCAGCGTCAGCTCCGGCAGCAGCTCCGTCACGTCCGGACCGATCAGATGGCCACCGAGGAGCTCGCCGTACTTGGCGTCGCTGATCAGCTTCACGAAGCCGACCGTGTCACCCAGGCCGTGCGACTTGCCGTTGGCCGTGAAGGGGAACTTGGCGACCTTGACGTCGTAGCCCCGCTCCTTCGCCTGTTCCTCGGTGTAGCCGAAACTGGCGATCTGCGGCTGGCAGTACGTGGCACGCGGGATCATCACATAGTCCAGCTCCATGGTCTCCGCGTCCGCGATCGTCTCGGCCGCGATGATCCCCATGGACTCGGCGTTGTGCGCGAGCATCAGCTTCGCGGTCACATCCCCGATCGCGTAGATGTGCGGTACGGACGTGCGGCAGCGGCCGTCGACGTCGATCGCGCCGCGCTCGGTGACCCGTACGCCCGTGGCCTCCAGGCCGTACCCGGTTACGTTCGGCGCGAAGCCGATCGCCTGGAGGACCTTGTCGGCCTCCAGCACCTTCTGCGCACCGTCCTTGCCGGTGACCGTCACCCGCACCTGCGGGCCCGACTCGTCGATCGACTCGACACGCGTCGAGGTGAGCACGTCGATGCCCAGCTTCCGGTACTGCTTGGCGAGTTCGGCGGAGACGTCCGCGTCCTCCAGCGGGGCGACCCGGTCCAGGAACTCGACGACCGTGACCTTCACGCCGTAGTTGTGCAGGACGTACGCGAACTCGATGCCGATGGCCCCGGCGCCCGCGATCACGATGGAGCGCGGCAGCTCCTCGGCGAGGATCTGCTCCTCGTAGGTGACGACACGGTCGCTGCGCCGGGTGCCGGGCAGCAACTTGGGGGTGGCGCCGGTGGCGATGATGCAGTCGTCGAAACCGACCGTCTTCGTGGTGCCGTCGGCGAGGGCGACCTGGAGCGTGTGGGCGTCGAGGAAGGTGCCGCGGCCGTCGATCTCGGTGATCGCGTTCTTCTTCATCAGGAAGTGGACGCCCTTGACACGGCCGTCCGCGACCCGGCGGCTGCGCCGGTACGCCTCGCCGTAGTCGAAGGAGACCTCGCCGTCGACCTTGATGCCGAAGGTCTTCGCCTCCCGCGTGAAGATGTGCGCCAGCTCGGCATTCCGCAGCAGCGCCTTCGTGGGGATGCAGCCGACGTTCAGACAGACACCACCCCAGTACCGCTCCTCGACGACCGCGACCCGCTTGCCGAGTTGCGCGGCACGGATGGCGGCGACATAGCCGCCCGGTCCTGCTCCGAGTACGACCACGTCGAAGCGCTCGTCCATGAGTGGATCCTTCCGGTGAAGCCCGGCTCAGAGCCGGTCCAACATCCTCTGCACCATCTGACCCTGTGACTTTATGTCTTCAGTGCCGCTACGACACTTTTCGTGTCTGTGATCACATGCGCGTAGGTCGGACCGTTCAATTCGTGGGCGGCCCTCATGAGTTCGCTCGAGAACGCCGCTGTGGCGTCGGTCACCAGCGACACATGGAATCCGAGTTCCATCGCGTACTTGGCCGTGGTCTCGATGCAGGTGTTCGCGAGCAGTCCGATGACGATCACGTGATCCACGCCACGCTGACGCAGGCGCATCTCCAGGTCGGTGTTGGCGAATCCGCTCTGGGCCCAGTGCTGTACGACCACCGTGTCCGAGGGCTCGGGCCGCAGGGGCGGATACCAGTCCCCGCCGAACGCGTCCTGGGCGAAGAGCTGATGCTTGTCCACGGAGCGTTGTGACGGGTTCGGGTGGGAAAAGGACTCGTACAACCCCGGTGTCCAGCGGTGATGCGGAACATAGAACACCGGCACGTCGACCTCGCGAGCGGTGGTCACCAGTTCGGACAGATGGGCCCGCAGGTCGACTTCCCGCGCGACCTCCGCGATGCGCGGCCAGAGCTTGCCCTCGTCGGCGAGGAAGTCGTTCAGCGGATCGACCAGCAGAACCCCCGTCCGGCGCCGGTCGTAGTCGTACACCACCATAGCTGCCTGCTTTCCGTACGTCGCGCTCCTGTGCGGGGCCGCTCAGACGGGGAACAACAGACAGCTGCTGGTGGTGTGCGCCAGCAGCCGGTTCCCGGAATCGAAGAGCTCGGCCTGCGCGAGGGCGGTACGACGTCCGCTGTTGAGGACGGTGCCCACGGCACGGACCTTGCCGGTGTCCACGGTGACCGGGCGCAGGAACTTCACATTCAGGTCGAGTGAGGTATACCCCATCCCCTGCGGCAGGACCGACTGCACCGCGCAGCCCGCCGCCGAATCGAGCAGGGTGGCGTACACACCGCCGTGGACGCTTCCGATGGGGTTGTAGTGCTCCTCGCCCGGGACGAGGGCGAAGACGACCCGGCCGCGTTCGACCTCTTCGAACGTCATCCCGAGGGTCGCCGCGATCGGCGCGGCGGGGAGCCGTCCGGCCTGCACCTCACGGAGGAAGTCGAGACCGCTGTACTGCCGGACGGCGGCGGCCGAGACGGCGGGGTCCTCCCAGTCGTACGTGCGTGACCTGCCCATGTCGCTCCCTCAATGATCTGAATGTGGAATTCGAAGCTAGCCAGGACGAGGTCTGGATGTCAACGTCGAAGCCAGCCTACGATGGGGTGCATGACGTGGCTGGAGACAAGCACCGAGAACTGCACGGTCCAGCGGACTCTCGACCTGGTGGGCGAGAAGTGGTCGCTGCTGGTCGTGCGGGACGCCATGAACGGCGTACGGCGCTTCGACGACTTCCGCCGGCACGTGGGGTTGTCCGAGAGCGTGCTCGCGGACCGGCTGCGCAAGCTCGTCGCGGCCGGAATCCTGGACACCGTCCCCTACAACGAGCCCGGCAGCCGCACCCGCCACGAGTACCGGCTCACCCGCAAGGGCTGGGAGCTGTGGCCGGCGATGATGGCCCTCAAGCAGTGGGGAGACCGCCATGCGGCGGATCCGGAGGGCCCGCCCCTGGAGGTCACGCACGCCGACTGCGGCGCGCCGGTCGAGACCTTGGTCGTCTGCTCCGCGGGACACGGCGCCCTCGTCCCCCCGGAGGCACGCACCCGCCCCGGCCCGTCGGCGAAGCCGTTGGACCTCACCGCTCGTTAGATCGGCGGGCAGCACGCGCGGGATCGGCCCCGGTCTCCGAGTCCGCGCCGGTCACGACGGCGACCGCCGCACCGAGGTGGTCGAGCGGGCCGGTGGTGTCCTGGGCCAGGTCGTCGCCGAGGCCGTACGCGTCGGACCGCGGGCGGGCCGACGCCTGACGCGGCGTGCCCGGCGGCGACGCCGCGATCCTCGTGGACCGACCGGCGTCACGGTTGTCGGAGCGGGTGACGAAGGAGTGCCGCCCGACGCAGCCGTCGGTCGTCGCCGTGCGTCCGGTGGCAGAGGTGATGTCGTGTCCGGCGGGAGCGAAGCGTTCGTCGCTCAGGCCGACGTCTGGGCCTTCGCGTGGCGTGCGACGGAGGTGAAGTGCAGGTTCTCGTCCTCGACGGGGCCGCCGCGCAGCAGTTTGACGTCGGAGTGGTAGTTCATCGACATGAGCCAGGGATAGGCGAGTCCTTGACGCGGCATCACATGGAGGGACCGCTTGACGTATCCGGCGCCGAAGTCGAGCAGCGGGCGGGTCGGCATGGCCGGGTCGGGGAGCTCGGGGCAACAGATGTCCGTGCCGGTGGCGTCCATGTGTCCGAGCAGCCGGGTGAAGTGCTCGCACAGCAGGCCCACCTTGAGCGTCCACGAGGAGTTCGTGTAGCCGATCGCGAAGGCGAAGTTCGGTACGCCGCTCAGCATCATGCCCTTGAAGGCCACCTTGTCGGCGAAGTCGACGGGTTCGCCGTCCACCGAGAGTGCCATCCCGCCGAACAACTGCACGTTCAACCCGGTGGCGGTGACGATGATGTCGGCGTCGAGCTCACGACCGGACTCGAGCCGGATGCCGGTCTCGGTGAACGTCGCGATCCGGTCGGTGACGACCGAGGCCGTTCCCTTCTTGAGCGCCTTGAACAGGTCCGCGTCGGGGACCGCGCACAGCCGCTGATCCCAGGGGTCGTAGGACGGGTTGAAGTGCTCGTCCACGGGATAACCGGCCGGCAGCTGCCTGATGTTCACGGCGCGGATGAGACGTCGCACGACCCGTGGGTGGCGTTGCGAGGTCCGCCAGACGAAGTGCTGCATGGCGATGTTCTTGCGCCGGGTGATCCGGTAGGCGAGGCCCGCGGGCAACACCTTGCGCAGCGTGTTCGCGATCACGTCCTCCGAGGCGACCGGAAGGATGTAGGTGGGGGAACGCTGGAGCATGGTGACATGACCGGCCGTGTCCGCCAGCGCCGGGATCAGCGTGACGGCCGTCGCACCGCTGCCGATCACCACGACCTTCTTGCCCGCGCAGTCCAGGTCTTCCGGCCAGTGCTGCGGGTGCACGATCTGTCCGGCGAACCGCTCCCGGCCCTCGAACCGGGGGGTGAAGCCTTCGTCGTAGCGGTAGTAACCACCGGCGCAGAACAGCCAGTTCGCGGTCATGGACACCGTCTCACCGGTGTCGGCGCGCTCGATCTCCACCGTCCAGCGGGCCTCGGCGGTGGACCAGGCCGCGCCGCGCACCCTGTGGTGGTAGCGGATGTGCTGTTCGATGCCGCTCTCCCCCGCGGTCTCCCGCAGGTAGTCGAGGATCAGATCGGCGGTGGCGATCGACTTGTCGTTGCGCCACGGTTTGAAGGCGTAGCCGAACGTGTGCAGGTCGGAGTCCGACCGGATGCCCGGATAGCGGAACAGCGCCCACGTGCCGCCGGAGACACCACGGGCCTCCAGGATCGCGTAACTGCTGCCCGGCCGCTCGGTCTGCAGGTAGTGGGCAGCGCCGATGCCGGAAATGCCGGCGCCGATGATCAGCACGTCGATGTGCTCGCTCTGACGGGTCATGTGCGGGGACTCCGTTGATGAGGCGTTCGCTGGGTGGTGCCTCGATGATGACCTCACATACCAGCCAGTACGGTGTGGCAGTTCGCACCTTCATCGGAAAAGACCAGTGCATTTTGCACCACCGCGGGCTAACGTGCGGACATGGCCTGGCAGCACCCTTCCGAACGTACATGCGATTTGCTTCGGCAGGGTGCGGAGATCGCACTCAACAGTCTGCAGGAGTGGCTCGACGAGATCGACGAGGCGACCTTGGCGGCGGTGACCATGCGAGCCATCGCGCAGGACCCCGCCCTGCGCGCCGCCACACGGCGGATCAACCGCGCCCACCTGACGTTCTGGGCGTCGGAGACCGTGCGCGACCCCGGCGCGCCGGTACCCGCGTACACCGGCCCGGACAGTCTCAGCCACGCCCGCGACCTGGTACGCCGGGGGCTCGACGAATCGGCCCTCGACTCCTACCGCGTCGGACAGAACGCGGCCTGGCGGCGCTGGATGCAGACCGCCTTCACCCTGACCTCCGACCCCGACGAACTGCGCGAGCTGCTCGATGCCTCGGCGCGCTCCGTCTCGGGCTTCCTCGACGCCACGATCGTCGACATCGCCGCACGTATGGCCGCCGAGCGCGAAGAGTTGACCCACGGCACCCACGCCGAACGTCGCGAGATCGTCACCCTGCTGGTCGAGGGCGCACCCATCAGCCGACAACGGGCGGAAGCACGCCTGGGCTACGCCCTCGACCGGACACACACCGCCGCCGTCGTGTGGAGCGAGGAACCGGCCCCCGAACCGGGCCACCTCGAGCGGGCGACCGAGGCTCTGGCGCAGACGGCCGGAGTGCAGCAGCCGCTCACCGTGATCGTCGGCGCGGCCACTCTGTGGGTGTGGCTGCCCGGACCCGCCGCACCCGACACCGGCCTGCTGAGCCGGCTCCTCGACCCGCTGCCGGGCGTCCGGATCGCCGTAGGCCCGCCCGCCGGGGGCAGGGAGGGCTTCCGGCGCAGCCACCTCGCCGCGCTGACCACCCAGCGCATGCTCGCCAGGCTCCGTTCGCCGCGTCGAGTCGCCGGTTTCGACGACGTCCAGCTCAGCAGCCTGATCAGCCAGGACGTCGAACAGGCCGACGACTTCGTCAAGACCACCCTCGGCGACCTCGCCACGGCGAGCCCGGAACTGAGGCACGCCGTCCTCACGTACATCCAGGCCCAGTGCAACACGACCCGCGCCGCCGGCCGGCTCTTCACCCACCGCAACACCCTGCTCCGGCAGCTCGACCGAGCCGACCAACTGCTTCCGAAGCCGCTCGAGGACCACACCGTCAAGGTCGCCGTCGCCCTCGATCTGCTCCAGTGGCGTGGCAGCGACTGAGGACCACGGTGGGCGCCGGCGTGCGTCTGCATCGGCACTACGCGCACTCCACGGCGTACTGCGTTCTCAGTAGCCGGGATTGTCGGCAGCCGCAGGACGACGCGGCAGGGCCCTGTCCGAGAGCCTGAAGACGTCCCCGAGAGCGGGACGACAAGACCTCTCCCATGGCTGTTTCCCTTTGGCCACCGGGCTGTTGGGCCTTCCGGCGTGCGCGCCCTCATCCGTCACCGAGGCAGCAGGACATGTTGATGACGAATCACCTACGGACCGTGCTGATCGGCGTCTTCCTCGCCTGCGCCACCCTGGTCGCCGCGGTCGGCATCAGCCGTCACACCTCGGGCACCGACCCGGCCGGCGTCGCGACGCCACGGGGACCGTATGTGGCGCTCGGCGACTCCTACACCGCCGGGCCACGGATCCCCGACCGGACCGGAGCCCCCGCCGGGTGCGATCGCTCCGACCACGACTACCCGGCGCTGGTCGCCGAGCGGCTGGGGCTGCGGGCGGCCGACTTCCGCGACCTGAGCTGCAGCGGGGCCACCGTCGCCGACCTGACGGCGCCGCAGTCCACCGACGACGGCACCAACCCGGCCCAGCTGTCGGCACTGTCCGCCGGGACGCGGCTGGTCACCCTCGGCATCGGCGGCAACGACATCGGCTTCGCCTCGCTGGTCACCATGTGCGTCAAGGCGGGCGTGTTCTATGACATGACCGGCCGCGGCAAGTACACCGGGGACGACGCGCCGTGCCGGGGGAAGTACGTCTCCGGCGACACCGACGACGTACAGCGGAAGATCGACACGGCGGGTGAGCGGCTGTCCGAAGCACTGGCCGAGGTGAAGCGCCGTGCCCCGAAGGCCCGTGTGTACGTCGTGGGATACCCGGCGATCCTGCCGGCCCATGGCTCCGGATGCGCCGACGACCTGACCCTCGCACCCGGTGACGCGACCTACCTCCACGACAAGGAACAGCAGCTCAACGCCGTGCTGCGTCAGCGGGCGCAGGACGCCGGGGCCGGATACGTCGACACGTACAAGCCCTCCGCCGGCCGTGACGCCTGCTCGGGCAGGGACACCCGCTGGATCGAGCCGCTGCTGCCCAGCCTTCCCGCCGCCCCGATGCATCCCAACGAGCGTGGCGCGCGCGGCATGGCCGACGCGGTGCTGCGCGCGGTCGGGGCCCCGCGGTGAGCGACACTCCCAGCACCCCGCCTGCGGGGGGTGCCTGTCGGCGGCGGGGCTCACGAGCTCGCCCGGTCATCCGGAGGCACCCAACCGATCCTGCCGACACAGCACCCAACTACCAATCCCCACAATGCATTTCATTCTGAACGATCAGTAGAACGTGATCGCCCGAACAGCTCCTGGCGCGAGCGGCCATGCAGGCTCTGGTGCGCTCAGACGGCGTGCAGGAAGAGCTGCGGCGACCACGCCGTGCAAGTGCCGGGACCCGGGCCGTCAATCGTTCTGGCGCAGGCCCGCACCTTGAAATTCCAGTCGCCGTGAGCGGGCGCGCGGAGCGTCGCGACCCTGTTCGGCCCCATGCGCATCTGCCAGTTGAACCAGCCGAGCCGTGACGGATAGGTGTACCGGATCTCGTAGTAGGCGTAACGGGGGCTGGAATTGCCGCCGTAGAACACCTTGAGCGTGTTGGTGCAGCCGTCGAAGCGGGCACCGGCGTACGGGCTGCCCGGATACCGGTACCGCTTCGGGGTACCTCCGGTGTTGGTGCCGCCGGCAGGTGGGAATGCGTCGCGGTATGTGCACAGGGTCGCCGGAGCAGCGGCCCGGGCCGTCTGTGCCTCGACGGCGGTCCCCACGCCCCCCGCAGAAGCGACAGAGACCAGCAGGACTGCGGCAGTGGTCATAGTAGTGAGCGGATGCCCCATCGCCATTACCTCCAGCGAGATTTGCCTCCAATACCACCATGCGCCTCCATCTCACCCGTCGCATCCGGGCGGGGACGTCGGCCGGTACACGTACATGTTCAACGCTCCGGGATTGGAGCCCGAGTTGGCGACGCGTGCGTTGTTGAACATGGACGACGCCCCGCACATCCCTGTGCGGGACAGTCGGTGCCCGTCGACCTGTGCTTCCCAGGGGCTCAGCAGTCGTCCACGGAGTCCGGCAGCTGCGCTGGGCCGAACTCGGTACCGTACGCGGTACGTACGGGCAGGCCCCGGTACGTGCGGTGCGAATCAGGCGGCCACGACCGCGAGGACCGTCATGACGTAGGGCATGGCGTCCTTCGCCGACTGGATCGTGCCGCCGACGTCGAGACTGGCTCGCGAGGAGCAGCTCGTCTTGTAGCCCGAGGCCTTGTCCCACACTGTGGGAAGAGTCCGCAGTCGCCCAGACTTCTGCCAGTTGAAGTCGCGGGACCCGCCGATGGTTCCGCCCATGGTTCCACGGACGTCGAAGATGTAGGTATCGCCCGTGTGGAAGCGGACAACACAGGCCCTGCTGAAGTTGTATCCGGTGAAGCCTGAGTCGTGTACGTGCCCGGTCCAGTTGTACGTCCCGTTGGAGTGCAGGGTCAGCGCCGACCAGCCGCCGACCGGGACACCGCCCCCGAATCTGATGTCGTGACTGACGGTGAAGGTGTCGGTGTATTGAAGGAGGGTGACCGACCCCGTCGGTGCCGTGTGAGCAGCTGGCCGCGCGGCATACCCTGCCGCGGCTGGGGTGGTCGGTTTCGTCGACAGGCCTGGATCGGCCGCGGCCGCCGTGGCCGGCAGGACGATGCTCCCTGCCAGCAGCACTGAGGCAAGGGCCGTTGCGCCATAACGCTTGTGAATGCTCACCATGGCTACGTACTCCTTGATAACTCCTGGGCCGACGCGCCTCATTCGCACCATTGATCCAATCGCTGATCAGTGGTCCGGTATCTTCCAGCAAGACCCAGACCCAGGTCGTGGAAGATCGCTCCGCCGTAGAGAAGTTCCGGAACGGGCTTCGGACCGCGTGGTGGACCTTGCGACATCCCGAACAGGCAAACTCTGCGCGAGGGGTCGAACAGCAGCGGCGGCTCCGCTTCACGAACCAGTTCCGTGGCCTCCGCCGCCATCCACATATCGGGAATTCCGCGCCCGCGATCGTCTCACTCACACCCGCCCGCAGCGCTTGGACGCGCGATGCGTATACCGAGCCATCGGAGGTGTTGGTTCGGGTAGGCGGTAAGCGCGGCGCTCACCATCAGTACGTCCTGACAGCCAGCATTTCACCGTTGTCAGCACCTGTCCTGTCGGGCCGGATCAACCTCGCTTCGGATGAGCGCACACGATCGTGGAGTCCACCGAAACGGCCCAGTTGAGGTCCTCGTCCGCGGCAGCCTGGGCCATCAGCGCGGTGAACACCCGCTCCCCCGCGACGGCCCATATTATCCGCAGCCGGTTGTAGAAATAGGGTTGGCGCTGCTCAGTCGCGCCGGATGGAGAACAGGCGTGCCGCCACAGCCAGCACCAGCCCGGCCACGATGAGATAGAGGCCAAGACGTTCTTCGGGCACTGCCGGTGACCACACCCGCCAAGCTGATGAGGTGTAGCCATCGGCTGCCAGGTAGGACCCGTAGACCCTGGGGGGCGCGCCGGTCTGGCCGCGCACCCACAGCAGGGCGCCTATGGCCACGCAGGTCGCTGATATCGCATACAGGACCGTGGCGCGGCGCGGGACCGGTCTGTTCACGGGTTCTCCCTCGGCTTTGACGTTGTGATGCGTGGATTCTCGCTGCCCTTTCCGGTCACGTCCGCGCCGGGGCATCGTGCTGAATCTTTGAATGGTCTTCCGCCCTTCGATCTGCTGGGCTTGCCCCATGGACACCGCCGCTGCCGACCGTCCGTCGGCGACCTACGACCGCATCGGTTTCGGACACAGCGACATCCGGCGCCCTGACCCCCAATTGCACGCCTTGATCGGCCAGGCACTGGGAGATGCCCGCACCGTCGTCAATGTCGGTGCCGGTACCGGCTCCTACGAGCCGGAAGGCGTCGACGTGACCGCAGTCGATCCCTCCCAGGTCATGCTCGACCAGCACCCTGGGACGAAGAGGGTGAAGGCCGGGGCCCAAGCGCTGCCGTTCGCTGACGGTTCCTTCGACGCGGCCATGGCCATCATGACCCTCCACCACTGGCCCGACCTGCACCGCGGACTCGGCGAACTGCGCCGCGTCGCCGACAGGCAGGTCGTCTTCACCTGGGATCCCACGCACCGGCCGGAGTTGTGGCTGCTCGAGGAGTACCTGCCGGAGATCCGTGAGCTGGACCACGCCCGCTTCACCCCTGTGACCGAGGTCGCCGACGCGCTCAACGCGCATACCATGTCGCCCTTTTCCATCCCGCACGACTTCACCGACGGCTTCCAGCGCGCCTACTGGCGCCGACCGGAGTGCTACCTCGACCCGGTCATCCGCCAGGCCAGCTCCACCTTCGCGCAGCTGCCGCCGTCCGTCGTGGAGCCGGCGATCGCCCGGCTCCGCGCCGACCTCGACTCCGGCACCTGGCACCGGCGCCACGCCGACCTGCTGGCTCAGCAAACCATGGACTACGGATATCGCCTGCTCATCGCGGGCGGGTAGTCGCGTCAGCCCTCAACGAGGGGCGGCCACGGCCAGGACGAGGGCCGCGCTGGACGCACATCCGATCCGGCCGTCGCGCACGGCCCGTACGGCCTCGTCCAGGGACAGGTGACGCACCTGGAGATCCACCTCCCCGGACTCCGGTGCCGGCTCTCCCGGGGTGAGTCCCTCGGCACTCCAGAGGTGGACACGTGCCGGGGTCAGTCCCGGCATGGGGTGAACGACGCCCCTCGGGGTCCAGCGGCCGCCGCGGTAGCCGGTCTCCTCGGCGAGTTCGCGCCGTGCGGCCGCCTCATGGCCCTGATCGTCCGCGTCGACGTTGCCGCCGGGCAGCTGCCACATGGATCCGGTGAGGTAGTGGTACTGCTCGATCATCAGCAGCCGCCCGTCGACCAGCGCCGCAACCCGGACCAGATCCGGTACGCGCACCCAGTCGTAGTGGCCTGGCTGCCCGTCGGGCAGGGTGATCTCGTCCTGGTACACCACCAGGCGGGGTGTCGCGTACCTCTGCTCCTCGCGGTGTCTTCGCCATGGTCCTCGGGTCTCCATGACCCCAGTTGTGCCCGGGGACCACGACGGCATGCGGTCGGCGGGTCAGAGCGAGCACGAGAGCGGGTCGCCGGTGTCGAAGCGGTGGGCCTCGGCGCCGGTCAGTGCCCGGCCCGCCCGGACGCAGGCGGCCCGGGACCAGACGGTGAGGTCCGTGGACCGGAAGGTCGCGCCGGGAGCATCACCGAAAAGGGGTCGACGACCACCGGGCTCGTCCGGCAGTTCAACGTCCTTGACGAGAGGTTTCTCGCCCGTGGCCACGCTGAGCCGTTTCAGCAGCCGGCCGGTCCGGGCACCCCGCACCAGGACGTCACCCTTCCAGTCCGCCCTCCTCTATGCCCTCCAGCAAGGCGGCGAAGGCGGCCGCGGCACCCGGCGGTCCTCCGCCGACAGGACCCGTCCTGACAGCGCGAGCGCCGTCCGGTCTTCAGCTTTCGAAGCGGTATCCCATGCCGGGTTCGGTGATGAGGTAGCGGGGGTGGGCGGGGTCCGTCTCGAGTTTGCGGCGGAGTTGGGCCATGTAGACCCGCAGGTAGTTGGTCTTGTTGCTCTGGCTGGCTCCCCAGACCTCGGCCAGGAGGTGTTTCTGTGTGATGAGCCGGCCGGGGTTGGTGACCAGGATCTCCAGCAGGTGCCATTCGGTCGGGGTGAGGCGTACGTCGTGCCCGGCGCGGGTGGCCTTCTTGGCGAGGAGGTCGATGGTGAAGCCGTCGGTCGTGACGAGTGTCGTCTCGGGGGCCGGCGAAACGTCGTCCCGGCGGCGGACGGCGGCGCGCAGCCGGGCGAGGAGTTCGTCCATGCTGAAGGGTTTGGTGATGTAGTCGTCGGCGCCCGCGTCCAGGGCCGCGACCTTCTCGTCGGAGGCGCGGCGGGCGGACAGGACGAGGATCGGTACGCGGGTCCAGCCGCGCAGGGCCCTGATGACGTCGGTGCCGTCCATGTCGGGCAGGCCGAGGTCGAGCAGGACCACGTCGGGCTGGCGGGCGGCGGCGATACGCAGTGCGGTGGTGCCGTCGGGGGCGGGGTCGACTCCGTATCTGCGGGCCTGCAGGTTGATCACGAGGGCCCGGACGAGCTGAGGATCGTCCTCCACCACCAGTACCCGGGTCATCGGGGTGCGCCTTTCCTGTCGTACGGCGGGCCGGAACCGTGGAACCGGCCTCGTGAACGCGGGAGTTGACGAACCGGGATGTGTTTCCCCGTCCGTCAACTCCCGCGCGGTTGTGCCTTAAGCCCGTCAGCTCTTCGCCACGAGTTCCTTGAGCGCGATGTTGAGTTCGAGCACGTTGACGCGGGGCTCGCCCATGAAGCCGAGGGTGCGGCCGTCGGTGTGCTCGTCGACCAGCCTCTGCACCCGGGCGACGGACAGGCCGTTCTTCTCCGCGATCCGGTGGACCTGGATGTCGGCGTACTTCGGGGAGATGTCCGGGTCCAGGCCCGAGCCGGAGGAGGTGACCGCGTCGGCGGGCACGTCGGACGGTTTGACCGTGTAGCCGTTGACCGAGTTGTCCTTGATGACGGCCTTCTTGGCTGCGGTCACCCAGTCGATCAGGTCCTTGTTGTCGCCGGAACGGTTGGTGGCGCCGGACAGGATCAGCTTGTACTGCGTGTTGACACTGTTGGTGCCCAGCCCGTTCGCGGGGCGGCCCTGGAACCACTTCAAGTCGGCATCCGGGGTCTCCTGGCCCTTCTTCAGCGGCAGGTTGTAGGACTGGCCGATCAGCGAGGAGCCGACGACCTTGCCGTCCGACTTGATCTCCGAGCCGTTCGCCTTGCCGGGGAACAGGCCCTGGGCGACACCGGTGATCGCGAGCGGGTAGATGACACCCGTCACCACAGTGAGCACCAGCAGCGCGCGCAGGCCCGCCCAGAGCAACCGGGCAGTGTTCGTAACCGAGTTGTTCATAGCCGATCAGCCGATTCCGGGGATGAGGGAGATGAGCAGGTCGATGATCTTGATGCCGATGAAGGGGGCGATCAGGCCGCCGATGCCGTAGATCCCGAGGTTGCGCCGCAGCATCTTGTCCGCGCTCACCGGCCGGTACTGCACACCCCGCAGGGCGAGCGGGACCAGCGCGATGATGATCAGCGCGTTGAAGATGACCGCGGACAGGATCGCCGAGTCGGGCGAGGACAGGTGCATGATGTTCAGCTTGTCCAGGCCCGGGTAGACCGCCGCGAACAGCGCCGGGATGATCGCGAAGTACTTCGCGACGTCGTTGGCGATCGAGAACGTCGTCAGCGCACCCCGGGTGATGAGGAGCTGCTTGCCGATCTCGACGATCTCGATGAGCTTGGTCGGGTTGGAGTCGAGGTCGACCATGTTGCCGGCCTCCTTCGCGGCCGACGTACCGGTGTTCATCGCCACGCCGACGTCGGCCTGGGCCAGCGCGGGGGCGTCGTTGGTGCCGTCACCGGTCATCGCGACGAGCTTGCCGCCCGCCTGCTCCCGCTTGATCAGCGCCATCTTGTCCTCGGGAGTCGCCTCCGCGAGGAAGTCGTCGACGCCGGCCTCGTCCGCGATCGCCTTGGCCGTCAGCGGGTTGTCACCCGTGATCATGATGGTCTTGATGCCCATCCGGCGCAGCTCGTCGAACCGCTCCCGCATGCCCTCCTTGACGACATCCTTCAGGTGGATGACACCCAGGATGCGGGCGCCGTCGGTGTCCTCGACGGCCACCAGCAGCGGCGTGCCGCCCGCTTCGGAGATGCGGTTGGCGAGGGTGTCGGCGTCCTTGGAGACGGTGCCGCCCTGTTCCTGGACCCAGGTGATGACCGAACCGGCCGCGCCCTTGCGGATCCTGCGTCCGTCGACGTCCACACCCGACATACGGGTCTGGGCGGTGAAGGCGATCCACTCGGCCCCCGCGAGTTCGCCCTGGTGCCGCTCGCGCAGCCCGTACTTCTCCTTCGCCAGCACGACGATGGAACGGCCCTCGGGCGTCTCATCAGCCAGCGACGACAACTGCGCGGCATCCGCCACCTCGGCCTCGGTGGTGCCGGTCACCGGCACGAACTCGGAGGCCTGGCGGTTGCCCAGGGTGATGGTGCCCGTCTTGTCCAGCAGCAGCGTGGAGACGTCACCGGCCGCCTCAACCGCACGGCCGGACATGGCCAGGACGTTGCGCTGGACCAGCCGGTCCATGCCCGCGATGCCGATCGCGGACAGGAGTGCGCCGATCGTGGTCGGGATCAGGCACACCAGCAGGGCCACCAGGACGACCATCGTCAGGTGCGTGCCCGCGTAGTCCGCGAACGGCGGCAGGGTCGCCACCGCGAGCAGGAAGACGATCGTGAGCGACGCGAGCAGGATGTTCAGCGCGATCTCGTTCGGCGTCTTCTGCCGGGCCGCGCCCTCGACCAGAGCGATCATCCGGTCAATGAACGTCTCGCCCGGCTTCGTCGTGATCTTGATGACGATCCGGTCCGAGAGCACCTTCGTACCGCCGGTGACGGCACTGCGGTCACCGCCGGACTCGCGGATGACCGGGGCCGACTCACCCGTGATCGCCGACTCGTCCACGGAGGCCACACCCTCGACGACGTCACCGTCACCGGGGATGATGTCGCCCGCCTCGCAGACGACCAGGTCGCCGACGCGCAGTTCGGTGCCGGGGACGTGCTCCTCCACGTCTCCGTTGAGGCGGCGGGCCACCGTGTCCGTCTTGGCCTTGCGCAGGGTGTCCGCCTGCGCCTTGCCGCGGCCCTCGGCCACCGCCTCCGCCAGGTTGGCGAAGATCACGGTCAGCCACAGCCAGGCACTGATCGCCCAGCCGAACCAGTCACCCGGGTCCTTGAACGAGAACACCGTCGTCAGGACCGAGCCGACCAGCACCACGAACATGACGGGCGACTTGATCATCACCCGCGGGTCGAGCTTGCGGAAGGCGTCCGGCAGCGACTTCAGCAGCTGCTTCGGGTCGAACAGACCCGCGCCGACCCTTCCTTCGTCCTTGTGACCGGTCGGCACATCACTGTGCGGCGCCCGGGTCGGAGTGACTGTGGACATCGAGTCCTCTTCTGAAGGTGAATCTGTGCGAGTGGTCATGACGCCAGCCCCTCGGCCAGCGGACCCAGCGCGAGCGCAGGGAAGTAGGTCAGACCGGTGATGATCAGAATCGCGCCCACCAGCAGACCGGTGAACAGCGGCTTCTCCGTGCGCAGGGTGCCCGCGGTCGCCGGGACCGGCTTCTGCTCGGCCAGCGAACCCGCCAGCGCCAGCACGAACACCATCGGCAGGAACCGGCCCAGCAGCATCACGATGCCGATCGTGCTGTTGAACCACTGCGTGTCCGCGTTCAGACCCGCGAACGCGGAACCGTTGTTGTTGGCACCCGAGGTGTAGGCGTACAGGATCTCGGAGAAACCATGCGCGCCCGAGTTGGTCATGGAGTGGCCCGGGGTGGGCAGGGCCATCGCCGCGGCGGTGAAGACGAGCACCAGCGCCGGGGTGATGAGGATGTAGCAGGCCGCGAACTTGATCTCGCGGGTGCCGATCTTCTTGCCCAGGTACTCGGGGGTGCGGCCGACCATCAGACCGGCGATGAACACCGCGATGACCGCCATGATCAGCATGCCGTAGAGACCGGAACCGGTACCACCGGGCGCGATCTCGCCCAGCTGCATACCCAGGATGGTGATACCGCCGCCCAGACCCGTGAACGAGGAGTGGAAGGAGTCCACCGCACCCGTCGACGTCAGCGTCGTGGACACCGCGAAGATCGACGAGGCGCCGACACCGAAGCGGTTCTCCTTGCCCTCCATCGCGCCGCCCGCGATCTGGAACGCCGGACCGTGGTGGGCGAACTCGGTCCACATCATCAGGGCGATGAAGCCGAGCCAGATCGTGGCCATCGTGGCGAGGATCGCGTAGCCCTGCCGCAGCGAGCCGACCATGCGGCCGAAGGTGCGGGTCAGTGAGAACGGGATGACCAGCAGCAGGAAGATCTCGAAAAGGTTCGAGAAGGGGGTGGGGTTCTCGAAGGGGTGGGCGGAGTTGGCGTTGAAGTAACCGCCACCGTTGGTGCCCACCTCCTTGATGGCCTCCTGCGAGGCGACCGCGCCACCGTTCCACTGCTGCGAGCCGCCCATGAACTGGCCCACCGAGTGGATCCCGGAGAAGTTCTGGATCGCGCCGCAGGCGACCAGGATGATCGCGGCGACGACCGAGAGCGGCAGCAGGATGCGGACCGTGCCGCGCACCAGGTCGGCCCAGAAGTTGCCGAGCTCACCGGTACGGGAGCGCGAGAAGCCGCGCACCAGCGCGACAGCCACCGCGATGCCGACCGCGGCGGAGACGAAGTTCTGCACCGCCAGGCCGCCGGTCTGCACGACGTGGCCCATGGCCTGCTCGCCGTAGTACGACTGCCAGTTGGTGTTGGTGACGAAGGACGCGGCGGTGTTGAACGCCTGGTCCGGGTCGATCGCGGCAAAGCCGAGCGAGCCGGGCAGATGACCCTGCAGCCGCTGCAGCAGATAGAGGAACAGGACACCGACCGCGGAGAAGGCGAGTACGCCACGCAGGTACGCGGGCCAGCGCATCTCCGTGTTCGGATTCGCACCGATACCCTTGTAGATCCACTTCTCCACACGCCAGTGCTTGTCGGAGGAGTAGACCTTGGCCATGTAGTCGCCAAGAGGGACATAGGCGAGAGCCAGCGCCGCTATCAGCGCGAGCAACTGGAGCACGCCGGCAAGAACGGGACTCATATCGCTTCTCAGAACCTCTCCGGGAAGATCAGGGCGAGGACGAGATAGCCCAGCAGGGCGACGGCCACGACCAGGCCGACAATGTTCTCGGCGGTCACAGCTTCGTCACCCCCTTGGCGACAAGGGCCACCAGCGCGAACACCGCGATCGTGGTGACAACGAAGGCCAGATCGGCCATCGCGAACTCCTAGGAGAGGTTCGGAATGAATGAGACGGACGGTTAGAGGAAACCGCCTCTCTGGCCGAATTCGAGCGCCGTTGACACCTCCCATACGGCGGCCGGTCTGCCTTTGACGGAACCCTTACGGCCGACCGCTCCACGTGCGGCGACGGGTCCCGCCGTCCGGCTGAATACGCCGATGGCCCGCATCGACGAGATGCGGGCCGGCAGGACGCGTAGCAGGGAAGGACGCCGAAGCAGGGCGTCGGAATAGGGCGTCAAAGGATTCAGTAGATAAGGATTCAGTAGATGCGGAACCGCAGCCGGCAGATCACCGCGTCCGTGTCACGGCGCACCGCGTGGGCGACGACCGCGCCCCGCTGGTTCTGGAGCAGCCGCTGCCACAGCCGGTCCGGCTCGACCTCGGGGATCAGCACGGTGACGCGGGTGCCGGGCTCCGCGGCGGCCGCCTCGCCCACGTACTCGGCGATCGGGCGCCCCACGGTACGGCGCTCGGAAGTGAGCTGGACGAGCGGTACTCCGGGGTCCCACCGTGCCCAGTCGCGGGCCAGCGCGTGGGCCTGGGCGCGGTCCTCGGTGTCGGGGTGGCACACCGTGACGGCGCGTACTTCGTCGCCGAGGGAGGCGGCGGCGTTCAGTGCCTCCACGGTCAGCCGGGACAGGTTCGACACCGGAACGATCACCAGGGAACGGTCCCGGTGCGGCGGCTCGGGAATCCGCCCCAGGCCCAGCCGCTCACCGATCCGCCCATACGCCCGGTGCACCGTCTCGAAGGCAGCCACCAGCAACGGCACGGCGATCACTATCAGCCAAGCACCCTCGGCGAACTTGGTCGCCGTCACCACGACCGCCGAGACACCCGTGAGCACCGCACCCAAACCGTTCAGCACCGCCCTGCCCCGCCACCCCCTCCCCCGCTCACCACGCCAGTGCCGAACCATCCCCACCTGCGCAACCGTGAAGCCGATGAAGACACCGATCGCGAACAGCGGCACCAGAGTGTTCGTGTCCCCACCAGAAAAGACCAGCAGAGCCGCCGAGACCAGGGCCAGCGCGAGCACACCATGCCGGTGCACCTGCCGCTCCGCCTTCAACGCGAAGACATGCGGAAGATAGTTGTCCCGGGCCAGCAGCTTCAACAGCACCGGCAGACCACCGAACGACGTGTTCGCGGACAGCGCCAGCAAGACCATCGTCGCGAACTGGATCACATAAAAAGCCCAGTTGTGGCCCAGCGAGGCATCCGCGAGCTGGGCCAGCACCGTGACACCCGCCACCGGCTGAAGATGAAAACGCGAGATGAGAACCGACAGACCGATCAGCATCACCCCCAGGACCGCCCCCAGCGCCACCTCCGCCCGCTGCGCCCGGCGCACCCGCGGCACACGGAACGACGGCACAGCATTGGCCAGCGCCTCCACACCCGTGAGCGCACTGCACCCCGAAGCGAACGCCTTCAGCAACAGCAGCGCCCCGACCGTGGTCGCATTGCCCGCAAGAACCGAGGCATGCCCGGCCGCGGCCACGGTGCTCACCGGCGCGGACCGGAACAGACCCACCCCGATCAGCACCAGCACCGACACGACGAACACCGCCGTCGGCACGATGAACACACGCGCCGACTCCACGATGCCCCGCAGATTCACCCCCGTGATCAGCACCAGCACGGCCAGACACCACCACAGCCGCTCCCCGTACAGCCCAGGAAACGCCGACGTCAGCGCCGCCACCCCCGCGGTCACGGCCACCGCCACATTCAGCACGTAGTCCAGAACCAGCGACGCCGCCGCCACCAGACTCGTACGCGCACCCAGATGCCTCCTGGCCACCGCATACGACCCGCCACCGTCCGGAAACGCGGCGATCACCTGCCGGTACGAAGCCACCAGCACCGCCAGCAGCCCCGCAATGGCCAGCGTCACCGGCAACGTGAAACCCAGACCGTGCGCACCCGCCCCCGCCAGCACCAGAACGATCGCCTCCGGCCCGTACGCCACCGAGGCCATCGCATCCAGCGACAGAGCAGCCAGACCCGTCAGGGCCGTCAAGCGATGACGCTCACCGGTATCGGGCGGCTCCTCGTCGGCGGGGCTCGCCCCCGGCTCGATGGTCAGGACAGACATGGAATACGGGCTCCTTACGCGGTGGCCCGCGCACGCGGGGAGGCGGTGCGCGGGTGCGCCCAGGTTCTGTCCGTCCCCGATTGCTTTCGACCCTTCCTTGCGCCTTCTTCGCGCCGGAACCCCCGACCTTGACGCGACCTTGACGGCTGTATGCGCCGCACGACTCCCGCGCGGCTCCTGCACGGCTGCGCTCAGTGACCCTGCGAGTACCTACCGCCCGGCCGTGTCGAGGGCGGCGCCCGTCTGGTCGGCGAGGGTGACCGCCACCAGGCGGGCCTGGAGCGGCGGTACGGCGCCCGGGCCGGGGGTGAGCATGAAGCGGCCCAGGTAGTGGCCGTTGCCGTAGGTGCGCAGTTCGATCTCGCCGTCCGGCCATCCGCAGGCGTCGACGTCCCGGCGCCGGTGGCCGACCGAGACGTTTCCGTCCTGCTCGAGCCGGGGCGGCTGCCCCAGCAGGCTGCCGTACTCGTAGCGGCAGCCGCGCAGGCCGAGCAGCTCGGTGAGCTGGCCGCGGACGTGGTCGACCACGGTGTCGGAGGACTTGGCGGACTGGGCGAGCTCGGCGGTCTCGTGGACGCGGGCGAGATAGTCCGCGTCCGTCACCGTGATGACCTCCAGGCGGCGGGCCCGGGCCGCGAGCTGGGACACGATCACGCCGACGACGAGCAGCAGCACCGCCGTCTCGATGTCGGCGGAGGTATTGATGTCGAACGTCTCGTACGGGCGAGTGAGGAAGAAGTCGAACCAGGCCGCCGAGGACAGCGCCGCGAGCGCCCCCGCCGTACGGCTGCCGAGGGCGGCGACCACGACCACCACCACGACCAGGATCAGCGCCGCGTTCGTACGCGACAGATCCGTGCGGAAGGGCACCAGGACGAGCGCCACCAGGAAGGGGCCCACCAGGCCCGCCACCAGGGCGAGCCGGTCCCGGAGCGAATAGCCGGTCATCACACCGTCACCTCCTGCGGTTGCCACGGCGACCTCGGGCCCGGGCCCTCGTACGCCGCTTCCACGACTCGTACGCTCCCGCTCATACGCCGCCTCCTACGCTGTGCGTATCACTGGGAAGATCCACCCGCTCGGCGAAGGGCAGCGACAGCACCATCGTCAGACCGCCGCCGGGAGTGTCCTCCGGGGCGAGGGTGCCGTCCATCGCCTCGGTCAGCCCCCGGGACAGGGCCAGGCCAAGGCCGAGGCCGGTGGTGTTGTCGGTGTCGCCGAGCCGCTGGAAGGGCTCGAAGAGCCGGTCACGGACGGCGGTGCCTCCCTGCTCGGGCGGGACCGAGAGCTTGAGGGACGGTGGCAGGCCGGGGCCGCGGTCGACGACGCGCACCTCGACGCGGCCCGCGTGTGTGCTCGCGGTCAGCAGCACCTTGCGGTCCGCCGGGCTGTGGCGGACCGCGTTGCCGACGAGGTTGGCTATCACACGTTCCAGGAGCGGGGGATCGGCCAGCACGGCCGGAATCTCCTCCAGGTCCCCGACCACCACCTCGGGGGTGTCCGCGAGCGCCGCCGGAAGGACCTCCTCCAGCGTGGTGGCCCGCAGGTTCAGGGTGAGCGCGCCCGCTTGAAGGCGGCTGAGGTCTAGGAGGTTCTCGACCAGACGGTTGAGCTTGGCCATGGACTCGTCCGCGGTCGCGAGGAGTTCGTCCCGGTCCTCGTCGGAGAAATCGACGTCCCGGCTGCGCAGCGAAGAGACCGCGGCCCAGCCCGCCGCGAGAGGCGTGCGCAGGTCATGGCCGACCGCCCGCAGCAGCGCCGTACGCATCCGGTCGGCCGCCTTGACCGGTTCGACCTCGGCGGCGGCCTCCGCGAGCCTGGCACGCTCGACCGCCGACCCCACATGCGCGGCGAAGGCGGCGAGCACGCGCCGCTCGGACGACGGAAGGGTGCGACCGCGCAGGACCAGGAAGGCGCCGGGCCCCGCGGGCACGACCGTCGCGCCATCCTCTCCAGGCGGCTCGACGACCAGTTCCGCCGAGTCCATGCCGAACGTCTCGCGCGTGCGTTCCACCAGCGCCGGGATGGTGGCGCCGCCCCGCACGATGGTGCCGGCGAGCGAGGACATGGTCTCGGCCTCGGCGGTGGCACGGGCCGAGCGCCGCGACAAGCGCAGGGAGCGGTCGACGACACCGGCGACCACGGCGGCGACCGCCGCGAAGACCGCCAGGGCCAGCAGCGCGTTGGGATCGTCGAGCGTGAACTGCCCGACGGGCGGGATGAACCAGTAGTTGAGCAGCAGGGACGCCGTGACCGAGGCGATCACCGCCGAGACGACCCCGCCTATGCAGGCCACGCCCACCACGCTGAGCAGGAACAGCAGCGCCTCGCTGGTGAGGTTGAGGCGGTCCCGGGCCCAGTCGAGATCGAGCAGGAAGGTGAGTGCCACGGGCAGCAGCAGCCCGGCGACCGGGCCCGCGACCCGGCGCGCGGTCGACAGGGTGCGCCGCCGCGAGGGCAGCAGCGTGCCGCGCCCCGCGCGTTCGTGCGTGACCGTGTGGATGTCGATGTCGCCGGAGAGTTCGACGACCGTCTCGCCGGTGCCGCGTCCGGTCACGAAGCGCTCGATGCGGCCCCGGCGGCTGGTGCCGAGGACGAGTTGGGTGGCGTTCTCGGCGCGCGCGAACTCGACCAGGGCGGTCGGCACGTCGTCACCGACGACCGAGTGATAGCTACCGCCCAAATCCTCGACCAGCCGCCGCTGCCGGGCGAGCGAGGCGTGCGAGGTACCCGCGGCGAGACCGTCGCTGCGGGTCACATGCACGGCGAGCAGATCACCGCCCGCCGACCGGTCGGCGATCCGCGCGGCCCGCCGGACGAGGGTGTCTCCCTCCGGCCCGCCGGTGAGGGCGACCACCACCCGCTCCCGGATCTCCCACACCCCGCCGATGCCATGCTCCGAGCGGTACGACTGCAGCGCCTCGTCCACCCGGTCGGCCACCCACAACAGGGCGAGCTGGCGCAGCGCGGTCAGATTGCCGGGCCGGAAGTAGTCGGCCAGGGCCGCGTCGATCTTCTCGGGGACGTAGATGTTGCCGTGCGCCATCCGGCGACGCAGTCCCTCCGGCGTGATGTCGACGAACTCGATCTGCTGCGCCCGTCGTACGACCTCGTCGGGCACCGTGTCGCGCTGCGGCACCCGCGTGATCTTCTCGACGACGTCGTTGAGGGACTCCAGATGCTGAATGTTCAGCGCCGTGATCACGTCGATCCCGGCGCCGAGCAGTTCCTCGATGTCCTGCCGGCGTTTGGTGTTGCGGCCGGCTCCGGGGACGTTGGTGTGGGCCAGCTCGTCGACGATCGCGATCTGCGGCCGGCGCTCGAGGACCGCGGCGAGGTCCATCTCCTCGTACTCTTCGCCGCGGTGGACGCAGCGGGCGTGCGGTACGACCTCCAGGCCGTCGAGCATCGCCTCCGTGCCGGGACGCCCGTGGCACTCCACGAACCCCGCCACCACATCCGCGCCGCGTGCCGCCCGGCGGCGCGCCTCGTCGAGCATGCGGTAGGTCTTGCCCACCCCCGGGGCCGCCCCCAGATAGACCTTCAACCGTCCGGGCCGTACGTCACCCACGGCGGTCCGTACCTCACCCCCGCCGGTCCGCACATCACGCATCTCGGTCGGTCCGTCATTCATCGCAGCCGACGCACTCCGCTCACTGAAGATCAACTCTCCGACGGGAAGGGGTACTTCCCCCCACGGAAGCCCTTCCGCAAGTCGTCCGGCACGACCCTTGACGCATCCTTGGCGCCGGTCATGTGGACGTTGACACCGCCTTGACGTGCCCTGGCCCGACCGGGTGAAGGACGCCCCGCCGGGGGTGCGGTTCCGGGTCGACCATGTCTGTGCGGGGTTCCGGTACCGCACCGTGCGTTCAATGAGCCGTTCAGGAAGTCGGCCGGAACCCGCCCCCCACGACGGCACGCACCACTCCCCTTCGATAGTGTCGGAAAGCCAGTCCGGAGCGATCACAGACGGAGACTGCCGACGTGCACGTGAACCGATACGTACGGGTGGGAGGGGCCTACGGGCACCTGCTGCTCGTCGTCGTTCTCGCGCTGGGCGTGTTCGTCATGCACACCGTGGGACACCCCGACCAGGCGCCCGGCGACGGTATGAGCCCCGCGTCCCAGGTCTCGACGATGTCCACGGTGGTGGCCGCCCACGACCCCATGGGGGCTCCGGCATCACCGGAGCGGGGCAGCGCCGCGCACTCCACGCACACGTCCTCCAAGGACAGGCCGGCCATGGCGATGGACATGGTCTCGCTGTGCGTGGCGGTGATGTTCGGTGCGTGGGTACTCACCGCACTGCTGAGGAGGGCCCTCGCCCGCCGTCCGAACTGGCTGGCGAAGCTCCTTGCCGAGGCGCCCGTCATGCTGCGGCCCAATCCCCCACCCCGAGGCCCTGATCTCACCGAGTTGTCGGTCCTGCGGCTGTAGGCCGAACCGCCCTCGCGGACGCGCACCACGCGCGCTCCCGCGACGACGCGTACGCCCACACAGCCAGAACCAACACACGAGGTGAGTTCACGATGACTGCCTTCACGCGCGCCTTCCACGGCAAGCGCCTCCACCGCAAGCCCGTCCGCCGTGTCGCGGCCGTCGGCGTCGTAGCCGCCGGGGCCCTGATGCTCTCCGCCTGCGGCAGCGACGGCGACGGCGCGAGCGGCATGAGCGGCATGGACCACGGCGGCAGCAAGAGCTCGGCCACAGCGACCGCGACGGCGGCCGCCAAGGCGGGTGACGTCGACGAGGCGGACGTCACGTTCGCGCAGATGATGATCCCCCACCACGAGCAGGCCGTGGCGATGGCCGAACTGGCCGACGGCCGCGCTTCCGACGTGGAGATCAAGGACCTGGCCGCGAAGATCGAGAAGGCTCAGGACCCCGAGATCAAGACCATGACGGGTTGGCTCAAGTCCTGGGGCAAGCCCACCGCGACGGGGGACACGCCCGGGATGGACATGGGCGGCGACGGCATGATGTCCGACAAGGACATGAAGGAACTCAAGGCCATGCAGGGCAAGGAGTTCGACAAGATGTTCGCCCAGATGATGATCGACCACCACAACGGCGCGATCGCCATGGCGAAGACCGAGCAGAAGAGCGGCCAGAACGCCGACGCCAAGAAGATGGCCGACGCCATCGTCACGGGCCAGTCCGCCGAGGTCAAGCAACTCCACAGCATCCTAGACCGGCTCTGATCCGCGGTAACCGTTGACCGCTCCGGGCTCCCTCGGCCGCCGTGGGGCGCCCGGAGCGGTCACGCCCGGCCTTGGCGCTCACCGCCGTCGAGGCCGGGCACGTCCTGTTCCACCACACCCTGACCAGCAGCCCCCTTGGATGCCCTGCGGAGGCGGACGGCGAAGCAGGCCGGGCCGGTGAGGGCGGTGGTCTTCACCAGGACAACTGCTAGGACGAGGCCCGCCACCCAGCCGATCCACCGCCAGTGGGCGAACAGGACCGCACCCGGCCCGAGGCGCACGGCAACGCCCAGTACGCCGACCGCCACGACAGCCGTCGTCCGGGCGACCTATCGACGCCTTGTGACTCCCCCGCCGGTCGCGGAAACCGCCCCCGCGGTCGTGGAAGCAGCACCACCGGCCGGGCTGCCGGGAACAGCTGTCGAGGCGTACGAGGAACAGGGCGACGCCCGCGCGCACGGCGGCCGCGACCGCGCTGAACGTGAACGCGTCCGTGAAACCGTCGATCGCGCCGCGCTCGACGCCCGCGGCGGCGACGGTGGACAGGACGGCCACGCCGGTCGCCCCCCACCTCGTGGAAGGTGTTGACGACGCCCGAGGCGAGCCCCGCCTCCGTAGACCGAGCCCAGGAAGAAGAACGCGACCAGCCAGCGCGGTGGCGATCAGCAACAGGAACGCGCCCGCGACCACGGGACGGCGGGTGAGCATGCGGAGGCCCATCAGCGGGGCGCCGCCGACCCGTTCGGCCGCGGCGAACGCCCCGTACAGCACGACCGCCGCGAGCGGCGACAGTCAGCGCCCCGCCCAGCGGCATGGGCGCGCCCGTGGCCAGCCCGCTGACCAGGGATGAGGTGGTGAGCACCGCGATCCCGACAAGGACGGTGCGGTGGGCACCGAACACGTCGGCGACGCGCCCGCCGAGCAGCATCAGCCCGCCGAAGCACAGGGTGTACGAGGTCACCACCCAGGTCAGCGCCTGCCTGCCGAGGTCGAGGTCGGTCGCTCACGGCGACTCCTCCAAGCGTGCGATACGAAAGGGGGAAGTGCGGCCGGGCCGCGACGAACTCCATACGAGCCCAGTCGAGTGAACTGTACGGCCCAGCACATATGAACTACACCGTTCAGTTCACATGTCGGTAGACTCGTCGCATGAGCACGAAGGACGTCAAGCGGCCCCCCGCCGGACCGCGCGCCGAGGCAAAGCGACTGGCCATCCTCAAAGCGGCCCGCGAGCTCTTTGTGCGTGAGGGCTTCGACGTGAGTGTCGATCTCATCGCCGCCGAGGCGGGCGTGTCCAAGGTGACGGTCTACAACCACTTCGGCAGCAAGGAAGCCCTGTTCATCGGGGTCGTCAAGGACTCGCTCGACGCCCCGCTCGGCGGCACCCTCGCCGACGCCGTCGCCCGCCTCGCCGACTCGGACGACCTGCGTGAGTCGCTCATCGCCGCCGCCCGCGCCTGGGTGGCCGGAATCCGCACCCACCCGGAGATCCTCGCGTTGCGAAACGTCGTCGCCCGCGAACTGCACCGCTTCCCCGAACTCGGCAAGGGCCACCTCGATGCCGGCCCCGAGCGCCATCACCCCGCCGTCGCGGGAGCACTCCGGAAACTGGTCGCACAGGGCCGGCTCGATGTCCCCGACATCGAGGTGGCCGTGCTCCAGCTCTCCTCCCTGCTGGTCTTCCCGCACCTGGTCTTCAGTGCCTACGGCACCGACATCGACGACGGTCTCGCCGACCGCCTGATCACGGGTGGGGTCGACATGTTCCTGGGCCACTACGCCCCGCGTCACACCGAGCCGTAAGGGGACCCGCCTTGCCCGATCCCAGCACGTACGACATCCGGCCCGGCGTCCCGTCGGTGGCGGACTACCGCCGGCTCCGCACCCGCGCCGGCCTCAGCGACAAGTCCGCCGAGGGCGCGGCGGTGGGGCTGGCCCACACTTGGTACGGGGTGATGGCCATCCACAATGGCGATCCGATCGGCATGGGCCGGATCATCGGCGACGGAGGTTGCTTCTTTCAGATCGTCGACATCTGCGTCCTGCCCGAGCACCAGGGCCGTGGACTCGGCCGCCGCATCATGCAGGCCTTGAACGACGAGTTGGAACGCCGCGCACCGGCACTCTCGCACGTCTCCCTCATGGCCGACGGCGACGCCCACCATCTCTACCGGAAGTTCGGGTTCACCGACCGGGCGCCCAAGTCCATCGGGATGGCCCGTTTCATCCGGGCCGACTGACTTCATCCGGGCCTCGATTTCCCTGCTGCGCGCCCACACTCGCTCCGTCACCGTCACCGTCACCGTCACCGTCACCGCAACGGCCGGGTGCGGAAGCGTCCGCTGTCAGGCCGCTGCGGGCTGCGGCTCGACCGTGTCCGGCACGCGGCTCGGGGTCTCGCGTCGGAAGACGTCCTTGAGGTACAGCACGGCGGCAGCGCCCAGCACCCACAGCGGGAGGATCACCAGGGCGCGGGTCAGGCCGTCGTCCTGGAATCGGTCGAGCCCCTGCATGGCGCGGACGCCGACCCCGACGGGCAGGATCTCGGACAGCGGGCGCAGCCAGGCGGGGAGGTAGGCGGCGGGCATGATGCCACCGCTGCTGCTGTTGCCGAGGATCAGCAGCAGGATCGAGGCGAGACTGACGCCGGCGGAGCCGAACAGGCGCAGCAGCACCATGGTGGTGGCGCCGACCGCGGCGCCCATCAGCGCGATGACGAGGGCGAGGGGCAGGAAGGGGCCGGGCAGGGCGCCGAAGCCGGTGCTGCCGGCGATGGCGGCGACCAGGACGCCGCCGGCCACGCCGAACAGGGCCAGGCTGGCCATCCGCCAGCGGTACTGGAGGCGGGGGGCGAGCTGGTAGGTGGTCATGCCGAAGAGGTATCCGGCCAGTACCAGGCCGAAGGCCGCGTAGAAGACGGACAGTCCCCGGGTGTCTCCCGCTGACGCCGGGGCGACGTCCTCGACTGAGAGGCGGTGGTGTTCCGCGCGGGCCACGGAGCCGAACGCGGTGGTCACGGTGGCGGTGACGGCGGCTCCGTTGGCGCTGCCGTAGAGCAGATCCCCGTTGCCGAGGTAGGCCGCATAGACGGACCGGTCCTGGACGGCGCGCCGGGCGGCGGATTCGTCGGGGTAGGTCTCCAGGGTGAAGCCGTCGGGGACGGCGCGTGCGAGGTCCTGGCGCAGCTGGGCCTGATGGGTGCCGATCTCCGTGGTACCCACCCGCAACTCGTGGGGGCGCGGTGCGTGGAAGGCGGCGAGGTAGACGCTGACGAACACGGTGCCGATCAGCAGGACGACCGCCACGGGCACCAGGACGGCGCGCGGGGTCCCGGGGCGCGGCGGCGCGTGAGCCACGTCCAGAGCGTGCTTGTGGTGCTGTCGGGCGGAGGCGTGCTGGGACATCAGAGGCAGGATCCTCGAAAATAGAAGTCAACTGATAATCTGTTGTACACCACAATCAGCTGCCTTACAAAAGGGGTCCGCCACGTGAAACATCCCGACCGGCGTACGGGCTATGTGGCCTGGCAGATCGGCCAGATCATGGCGACCCGGATCGAGCGCACTCTGCGCCCCTTCCAGCTGACCCTCGCCCAGAACAGTGCCCTGATCCAGGCCGCCTTCGACCCGGGCGTCTCCAGCGCGACCGCCGCACGCCGGGCGGCGATCACCCCCCAGTCCATGGGAACCGCCGTCAACGGGCTGGTCGAGCGGGGGCTCCTGGAACGACGGACCGCCCCCGGCGACAGGCGCACTCACCGCTTGCACGCCACCGAGGCCGGCCTGCGACTCGCGGCCGAGGCCGGCGTCGCCGTGGACGCCACCCACACCGAAGCCCTGGAAGTACTCACACCGACGGAGCAGGAACAGGCCCACTCACTGCTCCTGAAACTCCTGGCGTCACTGAACCCGGCGGCCATGGACGTCGACAGCACACCCTGAGGAGCCACCGGGTGCCCCCCTCGGGCGCAAGTCGTCGCCCCACCGGCGGAAGTCGGTTGACGACCGCAGCGCCTGACGCGGGATCAGAAGAAGCCGCCGTCGTGATCGCGGCGTCAGGCCTTTACCCGCGCGCCGGGTTGGATGCAGCATCGCCCGGCGATCGACATCGGCTGCGTCGGTGACGCCCAGGATGTGTGGTGGCAGGCACAGTTGGTCACAGACATAGCATCGGGATCCGAGAGCAGTGGGGCTGAGCTTTCCGAGTTCGATGGCGGATACGCACGTCTTGTCGCAACCGAGGAGACGCTGAGCCCTCCTCGGGACCACGGGCCTGTCCGGCATGATCCGCCGGACAGGCCCTAGTCGGCGCCGTCCTGGCCGAGCAGAACGACGAATGGAGCGAGGTCATACGTGGGCCGCGAACTCCTCGCCAGGGCCCGCCTCCACCCGATCGAGTCAGAACGCGACGACACCGCCCTGCCCACCGGACTCACCGCATAGCCTCAAGACGAGATCACCGAGTGGCCGTCGATACACCACTCCAGCGGACGTGACCTGAGGGCAGCTTCGCCTGCCCGGCCCTCGCGCGCGGCCCCGCCGTCGCGCGCGAGGGGACAGAACGGCGCCCGGTCCCCTCGCCCACCGCCCGAGCTCCCGCCCCACCTCCCTTTCCCTTCCTCCTGGTTGTTCGTGGCGGTCGTGGGTGGTGTAGAGGGGATGTCATGGGAAGTGGAATCGCCCGACCATGCGGGCCCACCTGGAGCGACAACACGTACCGGACTCCGGACACCGCAACACCTGTCGCAACACTCAACACAGCGGATGCCGCAACCCCGACCACGGCGGCCGTTCCCCGTAGAAACAGCCGCGACGACGTGCACCTGGCCGTCGTCGGCGCACGTCATCCCGGTGACGTACAGCGCGAGCCGGACACATGCAGCGCGGGCCGGCTGAGACAGCGGCCGGAACGAACAAGTGCACAGGCTCCAGCAGTCGGCGGCCCTCCCACTGGGCTGACTGGCGTGAACCAACCGAGTCAGACCGGTTAAACAGTGATGCGGAGCATGGGGCAAGCCTCCGGGGGCCAACAGGCCCCGGAGGCTTCGGCCTTCCTGCTCTCAGCCTTGTCCACGCGGTATGAGGCGCAGGTGGGCGGGTGGGCTGGGTGGCGCCTTCGGGCTGCGGGGCGCGGGGGCCAGCGGCATCCTGGATGAGCTCCAGAATTCAACTCGTGACGACTTGTGCACCGACTCGATCCCCGTAGTCCACGCACCGCAGACTTGAGGTGGAGACAGCTGTACCGCGTCCCCGCAGCAACCTCGTAGACGAGCAGGGAGCTGAGACAGGGACCGGCCGTACGCGAGCAGCGGCCACGTTTCCCGGACGCGCGCTTTGCGTCGTCGTTGAACAGCGCGACCGCCTGCACCGGCCCCTGGGCATGCCCCCGGGCCCGTGGCTTGTTCGGCGCCGGTCAGCTCGCCTCCCTTGAAGATGCCCACCGCCGCAGCGAGACGTGCCAGCCAGGTTCGGGCTGGGGCATGGAGTGGTGTCCGTTCAGCGGTGAAGTGCCGTGCATGTGATGAGGCGATGGCCGTGTCGTCTGCTCGGAGCCTGGCGGGTAGGGCCCCAACGGCCGCTCTCGCGTATGAGGCTGGCCCGCGTCGGCTGGTCTGTCCTCGGCGTGGGCGCACTTCAGGGTCTGGGCGACTTGGTCGGCAAGCTGGACCATCAGCCGCTCGCGGGCGATGAGTTCGGCCGAGGCTGAGCGGGTGTCCTGGGTCTGGAGCAGGCCGGCTGCATCCCACAGCGTGTGCCGGCCGATCTCGGCCGAGCGGTGCAGCTCGTAGCGGTCGCTGCCGGCGACGGCCTGGACGAGGTAGGTGTGCAGGACAGCGAGGCGCTGCAGGTAGCGGCAGGCGCCGTCGTCCTCGACGCTGCGGACGTGTTCGCGGGCCCGGGCGTCCAGCCGTCCAGGCAAGTGCTCGGCGAGCAGTGGAGCAAGCACCGACGCTGGCAGCATCATGCCCGCGGGGACGCCGTGGGTCATGGCGAATAGGCTGGTAACCAGGCTGATGAGGGCTACAGAGCCTGAGGGACCCGGGGGTGGTGGGGACCAGGGCGATGCGGCGGGCGGGGCGCCTGGTCAGCCAGCGCAGGGACAGGCGTTGCGTGGGCGTCGCGGCGGGGGTGAGAACCCCGACCTGATGGGGTTGCTCAGGCGGGGTGCCGTCACCGGGGACAGTCCAGGCGAGCCAGCCCCACGGGGTGCGTTCATACACGAGGAGGGGCTCGAACTCGGCTGAGCACGTGCTGTCGCGGACGTGGCCGGTCCGCAGGGCGCGTGAGCGTTCCGCCTCCCAGCGGCCCGGGTCGAGCGTGAAGGGGCGCCGGTGCTGTTCGGCCGCGGTCGGCGGTGGTGTGCGGAGCGTGTCCGTCACGGGCTGCTTCCTTCCAGTGGGGCGGTCAGGCGGAGGCGCATGTCCTGCAGCGGCCGTCGCCGTCGGGGTGGGCCCGCCGGGGTGTCGGTCCGGGGCAGGTGCGGCACAGCGGCCAGCCGAGGCAGGCCGGGCAAAGGTCCTCGCCGGGGGCGGTCGCGGGCACGCCGCAGCCGGCGCATTCGACTCGGTAGGTCAGTGCTTCGGTCACCGCGCGTGCGGCAGCCCCCGTGGACGGCCGCCCGGTCACCAGCCACGCGGGCGGCTGGTGCTCGAGGACGTCGCCGCGGGGGTGGTGGCTTTCCACTGTGACGGGCGGCGGGTAGGCCTGAGCGGCCCGCAAGCGGGCGGCGATGATCGCACCAACCGTGGTGCGCACCGGGTGCGGCAGTGGCCGGTCGGTGATGACGTGTCGCACCTGCTCGCTGCTCCAGCCTGCCTCCATCATCACGGTGACCACGCGGCCCTGATCGGTGAGGACCGTCCCGGTCAGCAGCAGTTCCGGACGGCTCGCTCCGATCTCGAGCAGCAGCTGGATCCCCGAATGCATCTCGTCCGCCGGGAGCCCGGCCGGCGGGGACGTTGGGGCGTCCGGCTGGTCCGCCCCTCCGGACGTTCGCGCGACGTCGCCGCGATCGCACGGACGGAGGGGGCTGGTCTTCTGCTTGTTGGTCTACTTTCTGTTGGCGTTCTTAGTGGGGCGATTAACCGACGTCGGGTTATCCACCGGTGGAGAACCCGACGTCGGTTGCGACCTGCCGGTTTGCAGGCTGGGCAGGTCGGTGATGAAGTACGCGGCCGCGCCGAGGGTGCCGTCGGGGTGGCGCTCGCGTTCCCGGAGCAGGAAGCCGTGCTTCTCCAGCTCCTTGAGTCCGCTCTTGACGGCCGCCTCGCCGTCGCGGCCGCGTCGCGCCAGGTCGGTGACGGTCATCCGCCAGCCGTCCCGGTGCGTGCTGATGAGCCCGAACAGGCCCGCGCCTTGAAGGACAGCCTGCTGTCGCGGATCAGGCCGTTGGCGATCTGCGTGAACTGATCCGCCGCCATCACCCCACGGCGGATCCCCGCCCCGAAGCCGGGCCCCGCCTCGCCCGTCGGAGCGGAGGCGAATGCCGTGCGAACCGCCTGCGTAAGGTCGACGTCGTCGGAGGCCGGGCGGTCCGTGATCGAGTAGATGATCTCGCCGAGCGTCCCGTTGCCGTGCCTCAGCTGTTCGCGGATGAGGTAACCATGCCGCTGCAGTTCGCCCAGGCCGTCCCGCACGGCGTCCCGCCCGTCGGGGCCGACGCGGACGAGGTCGGCGACCGTCACGTGCCAGCCGGTGACGTGGGTGCTGATGTAGCCGAAGATCCCCTTCGCCTTGAACGATAGCCGGGCGTCGTGGAACAGGCCGTTGGCGATCTGGGTGAACTGGTCCGCCGCCATCACTCCACGGCGGATTCCCGCCCCGAAGCGGCTCATCGTGCTTCCTCGCGCGCCGTGCGCGCGGCCGCCGATGCCCTGGAGCGGACGTGCGGGAGCGAGGGGGCCGGGGCCGCTGTGTGAGGTGACGTGAGCGAGATCCATTCCGTCAGCTCACCCGGCGCCCCCGACCAGGCTGGCGGCCACAGCCCCCGACCACTGGTCACGATCCGGCAACATGCGCACTGGGCTGGCGTGGTCGGGCTCATGGTCGGGCCGACCACGGCGCTTCCCCGGTGGCACCCGAAGGATGCGCAGTCGCGGTTGCGCAGCGGCAGCGTCGCTCATTGCGCGGTCGGCTGCGCAATGGTTCCGGGTCCTGCGCATTCGGCATGTGCAGCCGACTGCGCACAGCGGGGAAGGCGCCGTCGACGTTGGTCTGCGCACTCGGCCCACGGTGCGCAGTCGGCCTCCGCGGTGAGGCCGGGATCGGGCGGCATGCCGGCGGGCGACCAGGTCACGGTGCCAACGCAGGATCGTGTCCGGCCGCACCAGCAACCGCATACGGAGCAGCGCCTCCTTCGGGAGGTCATGCAGCAGCGCCGCCAGGAACGCCCGACCCCCCGGTGCGAACTGGACTCGCCGCCCGTTCAGATGCCGTTGCAGCACGGTGATCTGATGGCGTAGAGCCAGGATCTCTACATCCTTGTCCTGGGTGCTCACCGGCAGCAGTCGCAGCATCGCGAACATGTTGGTCACGCTCAGGTAGGCGAGTTTCAACAGCACGAGCGACGATCATGCCGAGGTGACCGTCATCTCCGCCGGAGCACTGCGTCGGCCTCAGCATCCAACGGAACGAAGATCACGGCACATGGGCTCTGACCAGGGCGGATGAGGTTTTCGGCAAGGGCAAGGTCAGCAGGCTGGTCGCTCGGCCCCGGTTCACGTCCGCCCCCTCCCCTGTCGCCGCGGCCGCCGTGCTGGTGGCACAGCCCGGTCAGCCTACTGCGCGCCACTGACAACGACCGCGCCGTGCCCGGCGCCCGGCGCCTGATGCCGGCCGCGAAGGTCAGCCCCAACACACTGGCCAAGGCATACGAGGACGCCGGGTATTTCGCCCGCAACGTACGCACCATCGAGGTCCTCGTCGACCGCGACGCGGTCGCCTCTGGCGCCGCCGCAGCCGGCGAACCGAACCCTGGCAGCACTACGACCTCGGACACGGCTACTGCACCTACACCTTCTTCGAACAGTGCCAGCACCGCATGGCCTGCGCCCGCTGCGACTTCTACTCCCCAAAGGACTCCACGAGAGCCCAACTCCTCGAAGCCAAAGGCAACCTGCAGAAGATGGCCGTCTCGATCCCGCTCACCGAGGACGAACAGGCCGCTCTCACCGACGGTCAGACCGCGATCGACGAACTCCTCGGCAGACTCGCCGATACCCCGACCCCGGCCGGGCCAACACCCCGGCAGACGACGGCACCCGGCACAGCTCAGCTCCTACCGATCGTCGGCGTCCGACAGGGCAAAGCAGCGCAAGCATGACAAATCTGATTACACAGAAAAGTCGTTCATCTGGCGGGCCCTGTCGCGCGCGCGTCGTTCACCGGTGCGGGCGGAGTCCGTCGAGGATGAGCGCGAGCATGCGGGGTGCCCGGTCCTCGGGGCTGGACGCTGCGCGCCACAAGGCACCGGTGAGTTGGAGGAAGTCGCCTGGGTCGGCGTCTGGGCGGATGCTTCCGTCCCTTTTGCCGGCGTCGAGGAGTTCTGTGATGGCGGCGATGACCGGCCCGTAGCTCTGCTCGCTGATCGCCTGGTGTGCGCCCGGGCCGAGGGCGTCGCCGAGGCCGTGCTTCCTGCGCATGGCCTCGACGAGGTCGGTCGTCCAGAGGCGGAGCGCTTCCAGTGGCGGCATCCGGGCCAGCAGGTCGGGCACGGTGTTGATGATGCGTGCCACTTCGTCCTGGTAGACGGCCAGAACCAGCGACTCACGGGTGGGGAAGTTGCGGTACAGGGTGCCCGCGCCGACTCCCGCGCGCTGAGAGATCTGGTTCATCGACGTGCTGCCGTCCGCCGCAAGAGCTTCGCGTGCGGCGGCGAGGATGCGCGCCCTGTTCTCACGGGCGTCCGAACGGACCACAGGACCTCACCTTGATAAGTGGAGAGTTCTCCACTACGTTATATGGAGAGCTCTCCACCTACTCTAAGGAGCGTCATGCATTACATCAAGCTCGGCATGACCGGCCTCGACGTATCCCCGATCGCGATCGGCGCGATGACCTACGGCGAGCCCGACCGCGGGCACCCCGTCTGGTCCAAGGGCGAACAGGACGCGCGACCGCTCATCAAGCACGCGCTGGAGGCGGGGATCAACTTCTTCGACACCGCGAACATGTACTCCAACGGTTCCAGCGAGGAAATCCTCGGCCGGGCGCTCAAGGACTTCGCCGACCGTGATGCCGTGGTGATCGCCACGAAACTGCGCCATCCGATGCGGCTGGGACCCAACGGACGGGGACTGTCACGTAAGGCGATCATGACCGAGGTCGACCACTCGCTGCGCCGCCTCGGAACCGACTACATCGACCTCTACCAGATCCACCGCAACGACCACGCCACCCCCTGGGAGGAGACCCTGGAGGCACTCAGCGACCTCGTGAAAGCCGGCAAGGTCCGCTACCTCGGCGCCTCGTCCATGCACGCGTGGGAGTTCGCGAAGGCTCTCCGCCTGCAGAAAGAGAACGGCTGGGCGCGGTTCGTGTCGATGCAGGACCACTACAACCTCCTCGCCCGTGAGGAGGAGCGCGAGATGATCCCGCTGTGCCTGGACGAGGGTGTCGGCACGGTCATCTGGTCGCCGCTGGCCCGCGGCCGCCTCACCCGCGCGTGGGACGACGCCCGCTCGACGGTGCGCTCCGAGACGGACAGCGCCTACGCGGACCTGCTCTACTCGCCGGCCGAGGAGGCGTCCAACCACGCGATCATCGACGCGGTCGGGCAGGTCGCGGACGCCCACGGCGTCAGCCGCGCACAGGTCGCGCTCGCCTGGCTGCGACGCCAGCCGGTCGTCACCGCGCCGCTGGTCGGCGCCGGCTCGATCCGGCAGATCGACGAGGCCGTGGCCTCCCTCGACATCGAGCTCACCGACGACGAAGTGCGCGCCCTGGAGGCCCCGTACACCCCCCGCTACGACTGGCAGGGCGTCTCGGACGAAGCCGAGATGGAGGCCATCCGCCAGCGCGTGCCCGGCATGGCGCTCGCATGAAACCCATCGTCCGCTCCGGCGCCGCTGCCCGCGCCGGAGCCCTCCTCATCCTTCTCGGCCCGCTCGTCTCCTGGGTCGCCGAGTTCATCACCGCCGCCGCATGGCAGGACCCGCCGTACTCGCCCCTGTACAACTGGGTCAGCCACCTCGGCCTGACCGGCCCGCCGCAGACCGCGTTCGGACAGGTCGCCAACTCCCCCCTCGGCGCCGTCATGGACACCGGCTGGGTGATCTACGGCACCCTCCTGATCGTCGGCACGTTCCTCGTGTTCGACCCTCGCAAGGGCACCCGCCCGATCATCATCATGATCCTCGCCGTCCTCGCCGGCGTCGGAGTCTCGCTCGTCGGCATCTTCCAGGGCTCCAACGCCAACGTCGACAACGGCCTGATCGCATTCCACACCTTCGGCGCACAGGGCGTCATGCTCGCCGGCAACCTCATGGCGATCGCCGTCGGAGCCGGCGGAACCCGCATCGGTCTCACCAGGGGCCGGTCGATCGCGAGCATCACTCTCGGCACCGCCGGGCTGATTGCGTTCCCCCTTTTCATGGCCGACGTGTTCACCGGCTGGATGTGGGACATCGGGCTGTTCGAGCGCGCCGTGATCTACCCGATCTTGATCGGCCACGCCCTCCTCGGAAGCAGCGTGGCCGCCACCGAGCGGCATCGTGCGACGCACCCGCTGGCACCCCTTTCTGCACGAGTCGAGAGCTGAGGAGAGACACATGACACGAGTACTGGTCACCGGAGGAACCGGATTCGTCGGGAGCTGGTGCATCCAGGCTCTGCTGGATGCCGGGCACACCGTAAGCACCACAGTCCGTGACCTGCGGCGCGAGCCGGCGCTGCGCTCCTGGCTGCACGCGGCCGCACCGTTCGACGACGACCGTCTCACGGTCGTACGCGCCGACCTTGAACACCCCGACGGCTGGGACGCTGCCGTCGCCGACTGCGAGTTCGTCCTCCACGTCGCCTCGCCGACCCTGCGCCATACGCCGGCGAACGACGACGAGTTGGTGGTCCCGGCACGAGAGGGCGTCCTGCGGGTGCTGCGCGCCGCTCGCGACGCCCGCGTGCGCCGGGTCGTCCTGACAAGCGCCTTCGGCGCCGTCGGGATCGGGCACCCTCCGCGCTCGACCCCGTTCACCGAGGAGGACTGGACCAACGTCGACAGCGATATCCCGCCCTACCAGCGGTCCAAGACACTCGCCGAACGCGCCGCCTGGCAGTTCGTCCAGGACGAAGGCGGTGGTCTGGAACTGGCAGCGGTTCATCCCGTGGGGGTCCTTGGACCGCTGCTCGGCCCGGACGACCCACCGTCCCTGCGTCTGGTCCGCAGAATGCTCGAGGGACAGGTGCCTGCGTGCCCTCCCTTCGGGATGGGCTTCGTCGACGTCCGCGACGTCGCGGATCTGCACGTGCGCGCAATGACCGACCCGGCAGCCGCTGGCGAACGCTTCCTGGCAATCGCCGGGCACAGCCTGCGCGTCATCGACATCGCACGCATTCTGCATGACCGCCTGGGTCAGCGCGCCGCGCAGGCCCCGACCCGTGAACTGCCCGTGTGGCTCGCACGCACACTGGGCATCGTGAACCCGGAACTGCGACTGCTCAAGCACCAGCTCGGCCGGGATCTCAACGCCACAAGCGCCAAGGCGGAGAAGCTTCTCGGGTGGAGAACACGTCCCATTGAGGACACCATCGCGGAGACCGCCGAGAGCCTCCTCGCCCATGGCATCGGGACAAAGACCGGCTCGTAACCGACCGACGCGGCAGCCCTGCGCGCCGAAGAGGCGTCTAACCAGTACCGCGGCGCGAGAGGTGTCGTCGGCCCCGGGCCCGCGCCGACGTTCCAGGGTCACCCGTCCGTCGGCCGGGTGACGGCGTCAGCGTCGCGGCCGGGGAGAGGTGGCCCTGCCCGTCGGCAGGGCCATGATGATCAGTCCCGTTCGTACTCTCGGGAAGTCTGCTGGCTGGTGCAGCGGAAGGTTCGGCGGGTGATGCGCCTGGTCATCAGGGTGATGGCAGCCCACATGATCAGCGACTCGGGCTTTGAGCTGCCTGTGGCGCACCCTCAACCATCCCGCCGGCGCTGCCCCGGCAGATCGGCTTCCGACCGTAGGGCGGCCCCGCGCCGCATGCCGAGCTGCTTGACAGACCCTGATTCCACAGAATGCGGGTGTGGCACGCCATGTGGCTGCAGCGCATCGACACCAAGATCGCCGACTTCCAGAAGCGGGAAGCCGAACAGGAACACGGCCAGAAGTACCGGCCACAGGGAGCCGGACTGGATCGTCGAACTCGGCATCGGCAACGGACGCCCGCCCATCGAGGTCCACGTGGGCGGCTGCTACGCCGCGGGCAACCAGCTCGGCGCCCTGCTCGAACAGCACTGGCCTGGGGCCCAGGAACCTGTTCTGCTCGCTCGTCTCCGACATCGCCCTGAACTTCCTGACCGACTACCCCACCCCGCAGGCGGCCGCCCGACTCGGCGAAGCCCGCATGGCCGCCTTCTGCAAGCGCCATGCCTAACGCGGCGGCAAACCGGCATCCGCACTGCTGGCCCGGCTCCGCTCCGCTCCCGTCGCCCCGGTCAGCCTCCCCACGCCCGTCCTCACCGCGCTCATCACGGCACAAGTCCAGCTCCTGCGCAGTCTGCAGGCCACCATCACCCAGCTCAAGACGGCCATCAAGAAGTGTCTCGCCAGGCACCCGCGCGCCGTCCTCCTCGCCCGGTTGCCTGGCGTGGGCACCATCAACCTCGCGCAGCTGCTTGCCGAGGTCGGCCCGATCCTCGACCGCGTCGAGTCCGCCGAACAGGCCGCCGCCGAGTGCGGAGCCGCACCGGTGACCAAGGCATCCGGGAAGGCACATGGCGTCTACTTCCGATGGGCCGCCAACACACGTGCCCGCAAGGCCGTCACCGCCTTCGCTCACAACTCCCGCATGCAATCACCCTGGGCCGCCGCCCTCTACGCAAACGCCCGCGCACGCGGGAAACGCAACCCGCACGCCACCCGCATCGTCGCCCGCGCGTGGCTCCGCGTCATATGGGCCTGCTGGCACAACGCCACCCCCTACGACCCTGACAACCACCCCGCCACCCAACGCCTCAAAGCCAGCTGACTTGACTCAGAGGACTCAAGCGATATGCCGCCCGAGAGGTCTACCGCGCACTGACCAGCACACCAACCGAACGAATCACCCAAACCGACCTGACTCCAGCGGCTTGACAGCCAACGGGGGCCGGCAGCGTGATGGTGCGTTTGCCGGGGGTTTGGGCAGCGGTCGTCGGCTGCTTTGCCGTGCGGGAGGCGGTGGCGGAGGGCGAGGTGCGGGGCGTGGCATGCGGGCTCGCCGAGCGGGACGGTGACGTGTTCGGCGAGGAGCTGCTGAGGGGGGTGGCGGTGGCCGTCGTACGGGGCGTGGCCGAGGGGTCGGCGGCGACGGCGCGGTGTGCCGATGCGGGGCCCGACTGCATACGGGCCAGCACCACGCCGGTCACCAGGGCGAGGCACGTGAAGAGTACGGCGGCGGTGGCGGCCAGGCCGGAGAACCTGGCGGCGCCGGCGGAGGTGGTGCATGTCACAAGACTCCTGTCCGTTCCCACGGGCGTGGGGCTTCCATAGGGGAGACCGGAGTGGGTCGTGCGGGATAACGGAAACGGGTGCGGCTGGGGAGCCGCAGCCGGCGGAGCCTTGCCGTGCCGCTTGAGGGCGTGCCGCCTTGAAGGGCCGTGCTGCTGGAGTACTGGGGGTGCGTTTCGAAAGTGCTGGTCACAGCAACTCGTCGATGGCTGCGACCAGTACGGTTGCCTCGTACCGCGCTTACGCAGGTAGGCGCGGTACGCGCGGGATCCGTATGCCTTGCCGGCACGCACCTTGCCCGGCCGGGCGTCCGAGGCCGCGGTCGTCGGGCTCGGTGAAGACACCACCTGGCGGCTCGACCCGAGTGGCCGATTTCAGCCGTCTGCCCGGCCCCGGAACGCAGCCGGGTGCAGAGCAGACCGGCTCGTCGCCCAGCCCGGCAGCAGACGCCTTGAACCAGCTCACGCGCGATGGGGCGACGACGGCTCAACCGTCCCCCGGGCTACGGGGCGGTGTGCCGCCAGTGAACTCGAGGGTCAGAGTGGGTGCGCGGGCCGCCTGATCGCGTCAACGCAGCAGCGATCCAAGCCGGACAACGAGCGGCGAGGCGCGCTCAGGCGGAGTGTGTGCGGCGGGAGTTGGCCCGCAGAAGAAGTGCGGCGCCGACTGCGGCGGCGAGGAGTACGCCCCCCGCGGCCCAGGCCACCGTGCCGATGCGGGATGTCCCGGCTGAGTGCTTTGCAGCTTGCTGAGCAGCGCAGGCTTTTCCGGGTGCGGCGGGGGCGATACGCAGACGGGCCCATGGTTTGTCGGGGCCGGCTTGGTCGGCGCCATGCCGGTAAACGACATAGAGGCCGGGTGCGGAGTCGCATCTGAGGGTGGTGGTGGCGGTCAGGACGGCTCTGGCTCCGCGCAGGACGGAGCGGTCGGTGAATGCGCGGGAGGTGAGGGTGATGTCACCGTCCGATCCCTCGTCATAGTTGTCAGTGATCGTGATGCGGCTGCCGGCCCGGAAGGTCCGCACGTCCCATGCCGACTGGGGCCACGTGCTGTCGGGAGCCCAGCGTTCCTCCAGGCTGGGCGGGGGCAGTTTCTTGACCTTGTTCCGGCAGACGCGGCGTGCCGCCTCGTCGGCGGCTTCAACGCGTACGCGTGCCCAACGGAACGGATGCTCTTCCGGGCCCACGTCCCCGGCGCCGTGCAGCAGGACCGGGTAGGTGCCGGGCCGGGTATCGCAGGCGACGGTCACGGTGGTGGTCAGCAGCGGATCCATCATCCGCAGCTTCCCTGCCCTGATGAACGCGGATGAAGTGATGGTCTCGGCGTAACTGGCCTCGCCGATCTTGGCATTGACCGTCAGTGTGTCGCCGGGATGCACCGACCGGACGCTCCCGAACGGGAGGGATGACTCGAGCGGGGAGGCCGAGGCCGACCCGGTTGCCAGAAAGGGCAGCAGGAGAGGGAGTGCCGCCCACGCGGTCTTGCGGAGTCGGTCCATCGCCTCACCCATCTCCTATTTGACGATATGTCGGTTGCTACTCGATAGTCCGTTTCATCGAACATACGTACGATCAAAGGTAGTTCGGGGCTCGCTCACCGTACGGCCCCCTACAAGACGGAAAGGCACCTTGTTGCGTTCCAGACACAGATGGATTCCAGCCCTAGCGCTAGGACTGGGCGTCGGCGTTCTCGGCGCCGGGACAGCATCGGCCGCGACGGCCCATCCGGCACCAGCGCCCTCCGCCCCACCGGCGGCCTCCGCATCACCGGCGGCTCCCAGCACTGGGCGTCAGGCCCCGCCGACGTCGTCGGCACCCTCGGTGCCGTCGACGGTCGCGGGGGCCGTCGAGCCGACCGACTCCGCCACGCCCTCGGCGTCCTCGACGCAGTCCGCCGAGCCAACCTCCTCTCCCTCCCCCTCGGACGGGCCGAGTCTGAGTGAGGAAGAGAAGTACTGGACGGGGGCACCCCCACCCCGGAGCACTTCCTCGGCCACCCGATGGTGGGCACGTTCTTCTTCGACGGCAAGCCGCTCGGCGGCCCGAAGACGTACTGCGCCGGCAGCGTCGTACACACGGCCGCCAAGGACATCGTCCTGACCGCCGGACACTGCGGCCGTGGCTTGGAGAGGGCCACCCACCGCATCTTCGTTCCGCAGTACCGCATCGGCAGGTCCGCCGTCGAGCAGCCGTCCGGCGTCTACCCGGTGTCCCGCCTGTACATAGACCCTCGCTACGAGGCGAACACCAAGAAGCCGACCTCCGACTTGGACCTGGCCTTCGCGCAGGTCGACCCCAACACGCGGGGCAAGGTGGAGGACGTCACGGGGGCTTTGACCTTCACCCCGACCAGCAGCTACCACCACGAGGTCACCGTCATCGGCTATCCCGACGACGTCAGTGTCAACCCCGACCACGTGCCGGTCCGCTGCCCCGGCAGCACCTCCCAGCTGCCAGGCTTCCGACAGATGCGCATGACCTGCACCGGCTTCTACGGTGGTGTTTCCGGCGGCCCGTGGATCGAGGACTACAACAGCACCAACGGCACCGGCAAGGTCATCGGCAACACCGGCGGATATCACGGCGGCGGCAACGACGCCAACGACGACTGGGTGACCTACTCGCCGATCTACGGCAAGGACGCCCAGGACCTGTTCGCCGACGCCGCCGCGCATCGGAAAGTGGATGACAACAAGCCGCCGTACCAGCCGTCCGGAGACCCCTGGCTGCCCGGCGCGGCAACCACCTGGCAGCACGCCAACCTGATGGCCTCGGGCGACTTCCGCCAGACCGGCCACAGCGACATGATCGTGGTCTGGTCCGACGGTGAGGTCACGCTCTACCCCGGCAACGGACACGGCGGCAACGACGTCGGCTCCAAAGGACTGAACTGGGCCGGCACCCAGATGATCAAACCCAACGACCTCTGGAAGAACGCGACGCAGATCGCCGCGGGCCGCTTCGCCGCGTCGAAGTACGTCACCGACCTCATCGTGCGCTGGGTCGACGGTGAGCTGACCCTCTACACGAACGTCAGCGCCGGCACCTTCGGCCAGGAGCACCAGCTGAAGCCGAAGAACGACACCTGGCGGGACGCCACGCTCCTGACGGCCGGTGAGTTCTCCGGCAACCAGAAATGGGACCTCATGGTGCGCTGGACCGACTGCGAGCTCGACAACTACGTCGGTACGACGACCTCGGGCCTCGGCGGCGAGCATCGCATCCTGGACCCCAACGGGCTCTGGAAGCACGACGCGGCCATGACGACCGGCGACTTCACCGGCAACGGCCGTACCGACGACCTCGTCATCCGCTGGTCCGACGGCGAGACCACCATGTACGCCGATACCCTCGCCAACCAGCTGGGAACCGAACACATGCTCGTCGCCCCGACCTCCTGAGCCCACCCAAATCACGCAGCCGGCCGCGGGATGACCTCCGCGCTGACCAAGGCTTCGCTGGATCACGCAGAGCTCTGAGCACGAGCAGACGGATCCGGACGGCACTGCAACGTCCTTGAGAACGTCGTCCCGGTCCTCATGGCCGAGGCGAAAGACACGCCCGGCAACGACGCGTCTGACCGTGACATCGCCGCTGAGCGGTCGTGGAACCCGGCGGTGACAGAAGCACGGCGAAGCCCCGGGCCCACGGGCCCGGGGCTTCGTGCTGTCATCGGGCACAGGGTGGTCAGCAGTAACCCCCTGATTCTGGGCGTGAGTTCTGGTCCCACCTACGGGCTCGGGTTCTGGAGGTGGTCGCAACACCTGAGCGGGACACCAGCTCGGTCTCGCCGCGGTACTTGTCTGAGGACGAGCGGTGCTTTCCAGGCACACCGCTCAGGCAAGTCCCGCGGGCTCGCGGGCAGGCAGGCCGACCGGTCCCTGACCAGCGATGCTTCGCAGTTCTCAATCAGCAGTCGGAGCGTCCCGGAGGACCGGGCGGCCACTCCGCCAGAGCCATCAACGTTCCTCCACGAGGCGGAGAAGATCCTCACCGTTGCCGACGAGTTCGGCGAGGGACCAGCGCACGTCGCCGCCTGGTTCCGTGCGTCACCTAGGGATTTGCCCCGATGCCCGCACCGAGGTCACTCGCCTACCGTCATGAGTAGTGCTGAACTTCCGGTCAGCCGATCCCATCCGCATCGAACTCGTATGCCGTGGAGGCCCGATGAAGGCGATCGCCCAGGACCGGTACGGCTCACCTGACGTCTTGGAACTCAGGGAGGTCGACAAGCCGGTCGTCGCCGACGACAAGGTACTGGTTCGAGTCCACGCGGCCGCTGTCAACGCCCGCGACTGGCACCTCATGCGGGGCGACCCGTACCTGGCGCGCCTGGTGCTCGGGTTGAGCGGCCCAAAAACGAAGATCCGGGGCACGGACTTCGCGGGTCGGGTGGAAGCGGTGGGCAGGAACGTGAAGCGGTTCCGTCCCGGTGACGAGGTATTCGGCGAAGTCGAGGGGGCATTTGCCGAGTACGTGTGTGCCCAGGACAACATGGTGGAGCCGAAACCAGCCGGCCTGTCGTTCGAGCAGGCGGCCGCGGTGCCGCTGGCGGGGAACACCGCACTGATGGGCCTGCGCGACCTGGGACGGGTACAGCCGGGACAGCGGGTACTGGTCAATGGTGCGTCAGGTGGTGTGGGCACCTTCGCCGTACAGATGGCCAAGGCGTTCGGCGCGGAAGTGACCGGCGTGTGCAGTACGAGAAACATGGAACTGATCCGGTCGATGGGCGCGGATCACCTCATCGACTACACCCAGGAAGACTTCACCCGGAACGGACGGCGGTACGACGTCGTGTTCGACCTGGTGGGGAACCATTCGTTGACCGAGTGCCGACGCGCGCTGACACCCACGGGAAGGCTCGTTCTCTCCGGTGGGGGCGTATCCGAAGGCGGGAGTCTTATCGGGCCGATGGGTCTCATCCTCAAGGGGCAAGTGATGTCACGCTTTGTCCACCATCAGCTGCTCATCCTCACGGCGACGCCGAGCAAGGAGAACTTGGCAGCGCTGAGAGAACTCGCCGAGTCTGGGAAACTCACCCCAGTCATCGACCGGACCTACCCGTTGAGTGAAGTACCCGAGGCCATTCGGTACCTCGAAGTGGAGCACGCGCGCTCGAAGGTCGTCATCACCGTGTGACGAACCGACCGCTGAGGCCCAGCACGTAGAGCTGTCGCCTGATCGCGAGCTCGGCACCGCCGTTCGCGGTTTCGAATGCGGTCCCCGGGCAGTGGATGGGCTACCGGTTGAGGGTGACCGAGTTGTAGGGCGTCAGGTTGAAGCTCCCGATCTCCTGCATCCCGAGCGCCACGTGGCAGCCAACACCGTTGTAGCCGGTGCACAGGCCCACGCCGGCGCCGCCGTACTGGTTGTTGAAGACGTAGTGGTCGCCATACTGGTTGCTCAGGTTGTGGGCGCCGTAGCTCCAGTACACGTTGGTCGGGTGGGGTTCGAGGTACGGGTAGCGGTCCTGGCCCCAGATGCAGACGGCCCCGTACGGGCAACCATTCCAATCGCCTTCAGCGGGCTTCGCCTGCGCCGCGCCGCACATCGCCACGACGGCGGTCGCCGCGGTAGCCAACGCGGCGACGCCACGCAAGATTTTGCGCATGTCATTCCCCCTATGTCTGAACCGGTCCAGGTAAAGCCCTCCAGCCGACGGGTGAGCAACTGCGCAGGCCTACCGTGCGGGGCCTGCGACTTCGCGACCCTCTCCTGCGGAATTGCCGGCCCAAACCCCTTTCGGGCACCGTCGAAACGACGGTCAGAGCGACGGCACGCAGCGGATGGTTATGTCCTTTCCACCGTGGCTGGAGGCGACGCCGCGGGCTGCATCAGCGTGACGGGACGGGGTGTCCCGTCACGAACGATCTGGCTCCAGCCGGGCCCGGCGACGTGCGTCGGGCTGGTAGAGCGCCCCCATCGGCGGCCCGCCCTGACGTCTACTCGGTGTCGGCCAGCTGGGCCCGGAAGAAGTCGGTCAGCTTCTCGACCGCGGGCCCGACGTACGGCTCCTTGTCGTAGAGGTCGACGTGGCTGGCGCCGTCGATCCAGTGGAGCTCCTTCGGGGCGCGGGCGTTCCGGAACGCTTCCACGCTCATCCAGGAGGTCACCGCCTCGCGTCCGACGATCATGAGGAGCGGGCGCGGCGCGATCAGGTGGACGAAGCGGAAGGCGTCGAAGAAGGCCATGCGGTCGACGCTGGACCAGGTGAAGGACTTCGCCGAGCGCGGGTGCTGAGCGCGGTCGGAGCAGTAGTACTCGCAGCCCTCCACGGCGTGCCGGCCCCCCAGCGCGCGGGCCTGCTCGGCCGTGTCGGGGAAGAGTGGGAAGGTCTGGACTCCCTCACCGCGGGCCTCGGCAGTGCGTGCGGCCGCGGCCGCGGCGAGCATGCCCTGGAAGACGGCCGGGTCCTGGGCGCCGTCGGCGCCGTCATGGAACTGGCGGGCGATGTCCACGGCGCTGACGGTACCGACGACCTTGATCCGGTGGTCGGACACCGTCGCGCTGAGGACGTAGCCGCCGGAGGCGCAGATGCCCAGCGCCCCGATGCGGTCAGCGGCGACATCGTCACGAGTAGTGAGGAACGAGACCGCGGCCTTGATGTCCTCGACCCGGTGGGCCGGGTCCTCCAGGCCGCGCGGCTCGCCCTCGCTCTCACCCTGGTAGGCGGCGTCGAACGCGAGGGCGACGAAGCCTTGCTCGGCCAGGCGAAGCGCGTACAGGCCGGCGGCCTGCTCCTTCACACCGCTGCCGGGGTGGCTGACGACGATCGCCGGGCGCGGGCCGACGACCCCGTCGTCCGGCGTGTACAGGTGACCGGCGAGCTTCAGGCCGGCACTGGTAAAGGTGACGTCGGTCCTCACAGAGGTGCTCCAGTCGCAGAGGGACGGGCTCGCGATGGGCGGGTCCGGTGGCCTCCTGCCGGCGGCCACACATCCACGGTGGCGTCGGCGCATTGGGGGGTACCAGGGACGGTGCTGCCTATGCACGCCAGTACCAGGCACGCGGCGGTCCGCCTGCGCACACTTAGGTCATGGAACTCCAGGACAGTGCTGCCGGCGGCAACGAGCTGGGCAATTTCCTGCGCTCCCGCCGCGCCGCCCTCGATCCGCACCAGGTCGGCCTTCCCGACGACGGCCGTCCACGCCGAGTACCGGGCCTGCGCCGCGAGGAGCTCGCCCAGCTCGGACACGTGAGCATCGACTACATCGTCCGCCTGGAGCAGGGGCGCACCCGCAGGGTCTCGCGCCCGGTCCTCGACGCCCTCGCCGACGCGCTGCAACTCGCTCCGGACGAACGCGCCTACCTCTTCACCGTCGCCGACGTCACCCCCAGCGCTCCCACGCCGAGACCGGGCAGGCAGCAGGTCGACCCGCAGCTGCAACAGCTGCTCTCGACCATGCACGACATCCCCGCCATGATTCTCAACCGGCGCATGGACGTCCTGGCCTGGAACCGGGGCACGGCCGCCCTGCTCACCGACTTCGGCGCACTCGCCCCGGCCGAACGCAACCTGATCCGGCTGACCTTCCTCGACGACGCCTATCGCGCGCTGTACGCGGACTGGCCGCGAGCCGCGCGCGAGTGCGTGGCTGTTCTGCGCATGGAAGCCGGCCGCCACCCCAAAGACCAGGCCCTCGCCGCGCTGATCGGCGAGCTGAGCCTGCACGATCCGGACTTCCGCACCTGGTGGGCCGACCACCGGGTCCGCGGGCCGCGCCAGCTCGCCAAGACCTACCTCCACCCCGTCGCGGGCAGCATCACCCTGGACGTTCAGCAGTTCTCCGTCGACACGCAACCTGACCAGCAACTGGTCGCGTACACCGCCCCACCCGACTCTCCCTCCCAGGAAGCACTGCGTTTCCTCCTCCAGTGGGCGGACCGTCCCGACCAGGCGAACGACGGTCCAGCCACGCAAGACAATCACCGCGGGAAGTGATCAGGCGGTGCGCCCCTGGGCAGCACCATCGCCACGAGCTCATCCCCGCCGCCATCGGCCCTGCGTCAAGAGGGCGGAACACATCACGGAGCATCATGGCCTGCCAACCCGATCGACACAGGCCGGCAGGGCTCGCAGCCCCTCCCCCGCTCACGGTCTTCGCCGACACCCGCGACCTGATCCCCCCGACAGCGGCCGCCTTGCGGAACGGGCCGCCCGTACTTTCCCCGCCGGCCCTCACGCCGCCGCGTCGTACGCGGCCCGCAACCGGACGCCGCCACCGGCCCGGGACCTCGGGGCGCGCTCCGCGAACACAACCAGACGCAGCACGAGATAGCGACCGATCCCGACGAGCGCGGTGGCCGACAGGTACACCGTCTGCTGCAGGACGAGTCCGGCGCCGGGACGGAGCACGGCCAGCGAGCCGACCGCGGCGGACGTGACCATCCAGCCAAGAGCCATGGCGGCCGCGCTCTTCAGGTGGCCGACCAGACCGGGCCGTCCGTGGCCGAACGAGACGCGGGCGTGCAGCTCGGTGGCGACCACGGTGGAGGCGACGGTGGTGAGCGCGTTCGCCGCCATCCACGGGATCCACTGCGACAGCAGGACCAGGGCCGCCGAGGCAGCCAGGGTGACCCCGCTGCCCAGCCCGGCGAAGCGCCCGAAGGCCGCCGCGTGCCGACGGATCAGTCGCAGGCCGTTCATGGTGATCCCCTCCCGGTCTGCTGCCCCTGGCGGGGTCGTCGTCGTCATGGCGCAGAGCGTGGCCGACCCCCCATTCAGCGCGGTTTCAGAGCGTTCTCAGGGGTGCCTGCGGTGGTGAAACCGGTACGGCGGCACACCGCCGCCCGCCTCGACCGTGATCAGCTGTTCAACGGACCGGAGTTGGGGAGCGCCCCGGGCCGGCCGCGCCGGCCGGCTGGTTTGCCCTGGGGCGCACCCGCACGCTGTTGAACAGCACGGCCACGTCAACAGCCGTTGGCAGAGCGCGTGGTTCCTGCGGTGGTTGAGCCGTTATGCGCCTGTCGTCGAGCCGGGGCGGACGATCATCAGGACCACCACGATCAGCCAGCTGAGGGCGAACAGGCCGGTGATCATCGACAGGCGGGGCAGCCGGGCGATCAGGGCCTCCGCGGCGGTCGACGTCTGTTCGGGATTGTCGAGCTGGGTGACCACGTTGTCCTGGGTGCCGAGCACCGCGACGCCCAGCAGGACGGCGGCCACCACTGTCAGAGCCATGGAGGCGATGAGCCAGGCGCTGCCCATCACGCCCATCACCTCGGCGGTGCCGATACCGAAGGCCGGGACGGAGATGCCGGCCACGGCGTAGACCCGGCAGATCCGGTGCAGCAGCCGGACCGATCCCTCGGCCGACTGCTGCTCGGGTCCGTCGGCCAGTGCCTGGCGCGCATAACGCGGGAACAAGCTCGCCGCAATGGTGACCGGTCCGATGAGCAGGATCGCCGCCAGTACGTGGATGCTGAGCAGGATTTTGGCCATGGCGGTGTCTCCCTTTCGCGCGCACGCTGACGCAGGGCGTCAGGCGCACGGTTTCAGTCTGGCTTGAACCGGCCGACGGTTGATCACGGCGTCGCCCGGAGGTCTGGTCCAGGTCCGGTCCCGCGTTTGACCGGTGGTCGGTTCGTGGACGGCGCCGGTGTTGATGGCTGGACTCAGCGATCAACACCGGCTGTTCGGGGGGACGTTGTTCGGTCGAAGTCCTGTGGGCGCCTCACACCGTCCCGTTGACGTACCGCTCACGCTTCGGCGGATGCCCGGGGACTGTGAACCTTGTGACGGACGAACAGCGCCGCAGGCACGGCCATGACGATCAGTACGACTCCGCCGATGACGTTGCCCAAGTGCACGGCGTCGGTGAACGCCCTCGGTACCGCGGTTCCCACCACGCGAGCGAGGGATGCGGGGAGGTCTGTCGCGCCGCCGCCGTGTGACGCCCCCTCCACGATCCTGTCCGCCTGCGGCGAGGGGACGCCTGCCTCGACGAGACGGTCATGCAGGTTCCGGGGGAAGCGACTGGTGACGATCGTTCCGAGCACACTGGGGCCGAGCACCGTTCCCAGCTGACGAGCCATGTTCACCGCTGCTGCCGCCATGCCATCCTGCTGTGGCGGGACACTGTTGACCGCGGCAGCCGTCGAAGGCGCCGTCAACAGGCCCGCGCCGACGCCCGCCACGAGCAGTCCGGGCCACATCGCCCCGTACCTTCCCGAGGCATCGGTCGCGAGCAGCGCGAGAGACCCGGCTCCGATGAGGACCAGACCCGCGGTGATCAAGGGTGTGAGGCCGACCCGGTGTACCAGCACCCGGGCCGCCACCACGGTGACCAGGAGGAACGTTCCGAACAGCGGCAGCAGGCGCACGCCGACGTCGAGCGGACTGGTCTGTCCCACACGTTCCATGTAGAGCACGCTGAGCAGGGCGACACCGACCAGTCCGAAAACGCTGACAGCAGCCACGCCCATGACGGCCGAGAAGGAAGCGTTCCGAAAGAGCCTCAGGTCCAACATGGGGTCGGGGTTTCGGAGTTCCACCCGCACGAACATGAACAGGGATACAGCGAAGACCACATACATGGTGATGATCGGCGCCTTGGTGTATCCGGTGGAGCCACCCTGAATGATCGCGTAGGTGGCCGAGGCCGTCATCACTGTGCCCAGGACAAGTCCCGCAAGATCGGGCTTGCGCGTGGGGTGTCTGGACTCGGCCACGAAGACCGGGGCCAGGAGGAGGGCCGCGCCGGCGATCACGATGTTGGCGATGTAGACGGCGTGCCAGGAGAAGCGTTCGAGCAGGGCTCCGGCGAGGATCGGGCCGATGGCCAGGCCCACGCCGGAGCACGCGGCCCAGATACCGATGGCGGAGGTGCGCTCGTGCGGGTCTGTGAAAGTGGCACTGACGATCGCCAGGCTCGTCGGCAACACGGCTGCCCCGCCGAGGCCCGCGATCGCCTGTGCGGTGATGAGCATGCCGGCGCTGTCGGCGAAGACGGCGACTACGCTGCCGACCAGGAAGACGGCGGCACCCAGGCTGAACACGCGTCGACGCCCCACGAGGTCGCCGAAGGTCCCGGCGGACATCACGAAGCTCACGACAGCAAGGCTGTACGCGCTGGTGATCCATACCAGCGTGCTCGCGGTGACGTGCAGGTCGCTTTGTATGTCGCCCAGGGCCGAGATGGTGGAGGTGACGTCGACGAAGGCCATCATGACCCCGAGGCAGACCACCAGAAGGCCGAGCCAGCGGGCCCGCCCGCTGCCGGGGGCCGTGGCGCGGGAAGCCTGAGCCGGAACGGACGCCGTCATCGGACTGCCACCAGCTTCTTCTGCGATACGCCCAGCGACACCACAGCCGCGGCAGCCATGAGGGCCATCGTGACCAACCATGCGTGCCGATAGGTCTCCAGAGAGGCTCCTCCGGAGGCGGTGCCGAGCATGGCGACCAGGATGCTGATGCCGACGACCGAACCGATCTGAGTCGACATGGTCACGATGGCGCTGCCGGTAGCGGCCTGCTCCGGGCGCAGACCGACCGTCGCGGAAGAGACGACGGTCGGGAGCGCCAAGCCGGCGCCGAACCCGAAGAGCAGCCAGCACGGGAGGACTCCGGAGGCGTAGTTCGGGTCGTTGTGCAGCAGAACAGAGAAGAGCAGGATGCCGGCAGAGGCGATCACACTGCCGGCCGCCGCGATGACACCGGCCGGGATCCGGAACCGGCGCTGGAGGGTTTCACTGGCAGTGGCAGCCAGCGCGAAGCCGATCGGGCCGGGAAGACTGGCGCATCCGGTTCTGATGGCGGAGTAGTGCCAGTGGGTCTGCAGCCAGAGGATCGTCGACAGCAGGAGGCTGGCGAACGAGGCCAGTTGCAGCATGCCGGCGAGGTTCGCCGAGGCGAAGATCCGGTCGCGGAAGAGAGAAAGGTCAACTACCGGCACCTGGTGCCGGGACGAGCGGAGCAGGAACGCCAGCAACCCGACGACTGCCACGACCAGGGACGTGATGACCCGGGTGTCCGACCAGCCCCAGTCGGGCGCCTTCACCACGCCGAGAGCCAGGGCGCCGACCATCACGATCAGCAGGACGCCGCCGAGCATGTCGGGGACGCGGGCGTCTTGTTCGTGCTTGACATTGGCTACGAGCCGGGCGGCCAGCGCGATGGCGAGCAGTCCGACGGGAATGTTCACCAGGAACAGCCACCGCCAGGAGATCTGAACCAGCAGCCCGCCGAAAATCGGTCCGCACACCCCGGACAGCGAGCCCGCGGTGAACCAGATCTTGACGTACCGCTCCACCTTGTCGGCAGGGGCGCTCGTCAGGACCAGGCCGAGGCTGGCGGGGGTCAACAGGGCGGCGCCCACCGCCTGAAGGGCACGGAAGAAGACCAGCACCCATACATCGCCGGCGAGGGCCGCCCCGAGGCTCGCCGCCACGAAGACACCCATGCCGAGAAGGAAGCCGCTCTTGCGTCCGAAGCGGTCGGCGAGCCGCCCCGCAGGGACGAGAAGGGCGGCGAAGACGATCGCGTAGCCATTGAGCACCCAGCTCAGGTCCGACAAAGAGGTCGAACCCAACCCCTGCCCGATGTTCGGCAGACCGACGTTGGTGATCCATACGTCGAGTTGGCCGAGGAAACTCGCCATGGCCAGTACGGCGAGGATGAGAGCCGGCCGTGCGTTCGACGTGCGCCCACCTCCCCTCTGCGCCTTCAGCGCTTTTACCGAGGCCATCTGATCTTGCGAAGACATGCGTGTTCGATCCGTTCCGTGGGCTTCGAGGGGCGCCGTGAGTGACTGGCGGCAGAGTTCTGGACCGCCTTGTCAAGAACCTTATGAAGTTCTGGAACGACATGTCAAGAATGCTCGCGTGGCCTGTAAACTGGCCCCATGGGACGCCCACCAGGTTTCGACAGGACCAAGGTCATGCAGGCCGTCGAGCGGCAGTTCCGCCGTACCGGATATGCCGGCACGAGCGTGGACGACATCGCCAAGGCAGGCGGGCTGGGCCGCGGCAGCCTGTACGCCGCCTTCGGCGACAAGAGCAAGCTGTACCTGCAGACGCTGGCGGCCTACTGCGACCGCAACGAAACCGCCTGGGCGGCCGTACTCGAAGGCCCCGACGAGACCGCACTGGAACGGCTGCGGGCCTATCTCGTGAAGTCGGCGCGGATCGTCCACGACGACCCCGACCGGCTCGGCTGCATGGTGACCGGCTTCGTCGTCGAGGGCGTCGACCACGATCCGCAGGCCAACGAACGAGTCCGACAGGCCCTCAGGAGAATCGAGGGCTCACTGACCGAGTGCGTTCAGGCTGCACAGCGCCGTGGCGACCTCGAACCCGAGGCGGACGCCTCCGAAATCAGCCAACTGCTCATGGCCGTCAACCGCGGCATGGAAGTGATGGCCAAGGCCGGGCTCGACGCAGCCACGCTGGAGCGCGTTGCCGATCAAACGTTCGAAGGACTCCCGCTCACGGCACAGGCCCGGTCCCATCAGGCGCCCCGCCCAGTCGTCTCAGACGCTTCCTGAGCGCTCAGGCGCGACAGCAACGCCATCACGTCCGCTGCCCGCTGCCCGCTCCCGCTCATGGTCACGAGGGTTCCAGGTCAGCGCCTTGCCCAAGGTTTTCCTGCACTGCTACCGAGGGCCGCGGTGCACCTGGAACCCGGTGCGTGAGTATCCACCGTCAGGCGATCACCTCGCACGGGCACGACGATCTACCGGCGGCGGTTGCGCGGTCAGGTCTGCGCCGGCTCCGACTTGTGGCGGAACAGAGTCCGGTACTCCTGGGGGGAGGAGCCGAGATGCCGGTGGAAGGCGGCCCGCAGGGAAGCGGGAGCACCGAAGCCGGTGAGGCGGCCGACCTGCTCGACGGGCACGGCGCTCGCCTCCAGCAGTTCCCGTGCTCGGTCGATACGCGCGTCGGTCAACCAGGCCATCGGCGTAGTGCCGGTCTCCTCGCGGAAGCGGCGAATGAAGGTCCGCCGGGACATATGGGCGTGTTCTGCGAGGTCGTCGACAGTGAGGGGGGCCGCGAGGTTGTCGAGCATCCACTCCCGCAGGGGAGCGAGCTCGTCTCCGTCGGCTTCGGGGCGGAACCGCTCGATGAACTGTGCCTGACCTCCCTGTCGCCGTGGCGGCGCGACGAGGTCCCGTGCGCGCGTGTTCGCCGCCGCCGCGCCCAGGTCGGTGCGGATCAGGTGCAGGCACAGATCGATCCCTGCCGTCACGCCGGCGGACGTGAGGATGTCGCCGTCGTCTACGTAGAGCTGGTTCGGCAGGACATCGACGTGCGGGTAGCGCCGTCGCAGTTGCTCGGCCTGCCGCCAGTGCGTGGTGGCGGGGCGCCCGTCGAGCAGTCCGGCCGCGGCGAGGGCGAAGACCCCGGTACAGATGGAGACGAGCCTGGCGCCCCGGGCGTGAGCCGCCCGCAGCGCCGTCAGGAATCCGGCTGACGGGGTCGCGTCGATGTCGTCGTAACCCGGGATGATCACGGTGTCGGCGTCCTCCAGCGCTGCGAGGCCGGCTGCGACAGTGATCGCGAAGCCGGACCCGGGCACGGGTCCGGGTCCGTTTTCGGCGCACACGGTCAGCTCGTAGTGCGGATCCGTCGAGAAGATCTGCGTCGCGGCGCCGAACTCAAGGGCGAGCACACCCGGCAGCACGAGCACCGCGACATGATGCCTGTTCGTCATAGTGGCACGACAGTAGCGCTGGTTGGCATCCGTGCCACTTTTGGCGCGAGGTCGGCTCTCGTAGCGTCAAGTCATGACCAACACTCCTCCTACCCTCTCGAACAGGCTGCACGACGGCGTACTCGCTCTCCCTTCCGGGCCGCTGGTCGAGGCGAGCCTCGCCGCCGCCCGCGCCGCGGTGCATCCGTCCGTGCTGAACCACAGCATTCGCGGCTTCTACTGGGCCCGCCTGTTCGCCGCCCACAGGGGAGTTCTGAACGACGCGGACTACAACGAGGAGCTCCTCTTCGCCGCCAACGTGATGCACGACCTGGGAACGGGCCCGGACGCACCGGGCCGACTCCGGTTCGAGATGGAAGGCGCCGATCTCGCCGCCGCCGTGCTGACCGGTCTCGGAGCCCCCGCCGGAGACGTCGACAAGGTCTGGGAAGCCATCGCGCTTCACACCACTCCGCAGATCCCCGAACGCATGGGGCTGCTGACCTACCTGACCTACGAAGCCATCTGGATCGACTTCGGCAAGAACGCCGACCTCGTGGCCGGGGAACAGGAGCGCATCCATGCCGCGTATCCGCGGCTGGAGATGGTCCGCAATCTGACCGAAGAAGTCCTCGCCCACGGTGCCCGCTCCGAGACGGCCGCGCCTCCCTACGCGATCGCCTACCACCTTGCGCAGGAGCGGGCAGCCCACGGCGTCACCTCCATGGAGCGTGGCGTGGTCAGCGGACCGTGGGGTGAGTAGCGAAGCTTTCGCTGTACGAGCCCGAGGCATATGTGCAGCCCGAACCAGGCACCGTTCTTCACGGAACCGATGGCCGGTGGCTCTACGTTTTCGACATCGTGGGCGGCCTGCCGTCCAAGTGAGAGGGATCCAGCCGGTCGTCCCATTCCATATTTGAAACTTTCCTGGCTTCCCAAGAAATCCGGGGAGTCAACCATGAGAAGCGGAGTCAAGCAGTGTCGAATTTTGCAGAGTTCACGTTCCGAGCACAGCCGGGTTACAACGAAGCAGCGGCTCGGGAGATCGTCACCAGATCGATTCCCGTCAGGACGATCGCCATGTACTGCTTCGACCCCCGGGCGGCCGGGGCCGCACAAGCGGTGGCCGATCACTTCGGCGACGAGATCTACCCCGGCGAACTTCTCCTCGACGAGACCGGCAGAAAGATAGGCTTCACGCGACGGTGTTCCCCCTGATCGTCGGCGGTGGGCGCGCGGCGGACGCTCTTCGCTCGATCACGGTCTCCCAGCACCTCTTCGGAGTCGAGCGAGTTGTCGTCGTACACCACTCCTTCTGCGGCGCCACCACCTTCACGGCGGAGGGAATCACCGCTGCGTGGAATCAGGAGCAGCACACCGACATCTCGTCGTTGTACGACTGGGACGGCATCGCCATCGCCGACTTAGAAAAGTCACTCAACTACGACGTGAGCCTGATCCGCAACAGCCCGGGCACCCCCAAGCACGTTGAGATTTACGGCCTTTTCTACGACATCGATTCCGGTGAGCTGACCGAGCTCGTTCGCGACGTTCCCACCGAGACCGAGGCCGCGTAATAATCCGTGCGTAGGTGCGGCGGAAGGGTAAAGCTCGTGGACGTCCGCCGCACCCGCGCTCGGTTTCATTTCTGGAGCCGGACGCTCGGTCGGTGTCCTGTCTCAAGGGACTTTGATCGGTCTCACCGAAGTTTGACGACCATCCTGTTCGTCTTATCGAAGCTTGATCACTGCTAGGGGCGTCTCGTAGATCAGGCCGCGTACCCTCGGCTGCGTGCCTCGCCATTCGAAGAAGCCCCGCCGGCTGGTCGCCAACGGGCGCGTGTACATGTGGACGATGCGCCACAGCCACCGACGGGACGCCGACGGCCGGTCCGTGGACTGCCGCCAAACCCTGACTCTGTCCCCGCAACCGGTTGGCACCGGCGGCCCGCTGCGCATTGTCTTTGCCGCGGGTCCCGGCCGATACGTCCCAGGCGGCGCCCCCTTCGGCTCCGGGGACGTGGGCTTCATCCGGGGTGCAGAGCTGAACCTGCACGAGCCGGGCGCCGTCCGGGCTTTGCTCGACGTGGCGTTGGCCGGTGGGTGGCAGCCAGGGGAGCCGCGAGCGGTGGAGGTCGACGGCTGGCTCCTGCTGGAGCCGGCGGCCGCCGCGCGAGCCGAGGACACCAGCCCCGAGGGCCCGTAGGAGGTGGCTCCTCTTCGCCTGACTTCATTGATCCTGAGACGAGCCCACCACCGCGCGGCGATCAGACTTCGGTGAGACTGGTCAAACTCCGTTGAGACGCGACAGTCGGGTACGGACACTCAGGGCGTGGCGGCCGGTACGTCGACCGATATTGCGAAGTTGGCCAAGGCGAAGTACCCGGTGGCGGCCACGCACTTCGCCGCCGCTGTGCTCGGGTCGGACTGCCGCTGCGCTTCGTGGAGCGAGAGCAGTCCGGACAGCACGGCCATATCGGTTGCCTCGTCAAGGATCTGATCCACGGTCACCTCGCCTGTGCCCGCCAGTTCCCGCGCCCGTTTGATGGCCTGCGCCGGATCGTCCAGCAGTTCGGTGAGGAAGTCGGCACCGACGTCTGCCAGCGCGCCGGCCGCACACTGCATTAGGGGCTGACTGGGGATCATGCGCGGTGGTTGTGGGGCCTTTGTGTCCTCATATCAGAGGCCGGCGAACAGCCCGAGGTTCACGGAGACGTCGGTCCGTGTGGGCCGGGCCTCGGCGACCGGCCGGTACACCTCACCGGCGGCTTGTGCGCAGTCGCCGATCAGTTCGGTGAGGGTAGCGAGCAGCCTGCGTGCCGACGACGGCGTGCGAGCGGCTCCGCGTGGTTCTGTGCGGACACCCCGCCCATGCCTCGTTCGGACAGCGGATCCATGGTCAGTACCTCTTCGATGAGTAGGGGCATGAAAGCTCCCGGCTACGCGAACGCTGCGTTTGCCCGCCCGTCCTGCGGAAGGGCCGACTGTCGTGCACTCGTCGAGGTCATCCGGCCCGGGGCCGAGCGGGTGATGTACGCCGACGAGCTGCTGACGGTCGGGCGGTGATGGGCGCAGCTGTCCCCACCGGCGCCCGCAACGGGCGCGTCGGGTGTGGTCATTGCTTCGTCTACCAGCGAGGGCGGACGCGGCCAGCGCGGCGGTGATGTCGAGTGCCGCTCGCTTGTAGCGGGCGGCCACGTCCGCGACAGGCACTCACGAGGAATCGATGGGAGGTTGGATCAGCGGAGTCTCAGTGCCTTCATGACACGTAGGCTCACGCTGATGAAAGCTGCGTACTGCTGATCGTCCATGCCCATCGGCGGGGCCAGCGGAAGTATCCGCTGCGTGGCGACGGTCTGCGCCTCCGTGCAGTTGAGGATGCCTTCGAGGCCGCGCCGACGACCGAGTCCGGAGTCCTTCATGCCGCCCATCGGAGACCGGACGCTGCCATGGGCAGATGTGTAGCCCTCGTTGACGTTCACGGTGCCGCTCTGCAGACGGGCCGCGATGCGTTCACCGCGCCGTATGTCCTTCGTCCACACACTGGAGTTGAGGCCGTACGGCGTGGCGTTCACTCGCTCGACCGCCTCGTCTTCGTCGGTGAAGCGGTACACCGATACGACCGGTCCGAAGGTTTCCTCCGCATGGACGGCCATCGTGGGCTCCACGCCGTCCAGGATGGTGGGCTCATAGAAAAAGGGGCCGACATCAGGGCGCGGCCTTCCCCCGGTGAGGACTGTGGCCCCCTCGGCGACGGCTTGGTCGACGTGCCGGGATACCGCTTCCAGTTGGCGCCGGCCATCCAGCGAACCCATTCCGACCCCGTAGCTCAGCGATGTGCCGAGGGTGAGCGCTCTGGTGCGTCTGACGAATCGCTCCAAGAACGCGGCGGCGACCGACGAGTGGACGAAGATCCGCTCGGCCGACAGGCACAACTGGTCGGCCGAGGAGAAGCACGTGCGAACCGCGCCCTCGACCGCCTTGTCCAGGTCCGCGTCGGCCAACACGAGCAGGGCGTTCTTGCCGCCCAGTTCGAGTGACGCGCCGACCAGACGGGCCGCCGCACGGGTTGCGACATCCCGGCCGGTGCGAACAGAGCCGGTGAACGCGACGTAGTCGGCCTGATCCACGACGGCGGGCCCGACGACCCGGCCGTCGCCGATGACAATCTGCCAGACGTCGGCGGCAGCCCGGCCTGGATGAGCTGCCTGCGCGCCCACAGCGGCGTCAGGGTGCTCTGCGTATCCGGTTTCGTCACGACGGCGTTGCCGGCGACGAGAGCGGGCAGCGCGTCCCCCAGGGAGAGTTCAAGGGGGTAGTTCCAGGGGACGATCTGCCCGACCACGCCTCGCGGGTGGCGCCACTCGGTGACTTTCGTGAGCACCGGAAACGCGCCGAGGTGTCGCCGCGGCCGGAGGTACGCGGGGGCCTTGCGTCCGTAGTGCCGGGCCACCACGGCGACTCCCTGCACTTCCTCGTGTGCGTGCAGGCGAGCCTTTCCTGTCTCCACCTGGATCAGGTCCATCGCCTCGGCTTGTTTGTCCAGGAGGATGTCGTGAAATCGGAGAAGAACTGCCGCACGCCTTCGAACCGAAAGCGAGGCCCATTCCCGCTGGGCCTCCCGGGCCCTGCTGAACGCCACCTCTACATCGTGGGGTGTCGACGCGGGCAGCTCCGCGACAATCTCGCCCGTCATGGGGGTACAACTCACGGTACGGCCGCTGCCCTGGACCCCTCGCGTGAGTCGAAACACCAGGTCAGAGGTCACTACGTCGGTCACCGTCCGGCCGCTTTGTGCTGCAACAGGGTTGCCGTCACCGGTAGCGATGTTGTTAATTTCTGATTCGACACCCATCGACGCATATCCCAATCACTAGACATAAATCAAAGGACGACATTCTCTCGGAACTGCGTCGTGGCCTGAAGTGCCGTTCCATCCCGCGCAACAGATCAGCCAGCACGGGAAAATTCCGGAAGCGTGCTTCGCGTCGTTGGGCAGCAGAACGGCGAAGAGAAGGGCGCCGGCAGAGGCGATGGCACATCCGACCGCGGCGATGGTGCCGGCCGGAAGGCGGAATCGGCATTGGATGGCATCACCGAGAGTGACGGCCGGCACGAAGCCCGCAGGGCCGGGGAGGCCGGCACATCCGGTCTCGTTGGCCGAGCAGTGCCATGCGAAGACATGCGCCTCTTCCGTTCTGCGGGATGCACGGAATGCCGTGAGCAAAGGACACCAGGGGTTCTGGACCGCCCTGTCAGGAACGGTAGGAAGTTGTGGACCGGAATGTCAAGAATGCTTGTGGGGCCTGTACGCTGGTCTCATGGGACGCCCACCAGGTTTCGACAAGGACGAGGTCGTACACGCCGTGGAACGGCAGTTCCGCCGCACCGGATACGCCGGTACCAGTGTTGACGACATCGCCAAGGCCGGCGGGCTGGGCCGCGGCAGCCTCTACGCCGCCTTCGGCGACAAGAGCAAGCTGTACCTGCGGACGCTGGAGGCGTACTGCGACCGCACCGAGGCCGCCTGGGAGGCCGTACTCGAAGGCCCGGATGACACCGCCCTGGAACGGCTGCACGCCTATCTCGTGAAGTCAGCGCGATGTGTGCACGATGACCCCGACCGGCTCGGCTGCATGGTGACCGGCTTCGCCGTCGAGGGAGTCGACCATGATCCACAGGCCGGTGCACGCGTCAGCCAGGCCCTCGGGAGGATCGAGGGTTCGCTGACCGGGTGCGTTCAGGCTGCGCAGCGCCATGGCGACCTCGATCCCGAGGCGGACGCCCGAGGAATCAGTCACCTGCTCATGGCGGTCAACCGGGGCATGGAAGTAATGGCCAGGGCCGGGTTCGACGTGGTCGCGCTGGAGCGCGTTGCCGATCAGGCATTCGAAGGACTCCCGCTGACGACACGGGCCCGGTCCCATCGGGCGCCCCGCCCAGTCGTCTCCGACGCTTGCTGAGCGCCGCTTGCTCGAGGGTCCGCACTCCGCAGTGCGGTCAGCGTTCTGCGGCGAATGACTCGATGTAGGCCAGGGCCCCGTACAGCGCGTCACGCAGGGGTGTGGACTCGCCGACCGCCTGGTCCAGCAGTGCTCCGCCCTGGAACGCGGCGGCGAGCAGGTGGGCGAGCGCGGCCGGGTCGGCCTCCGGCCGCAGTTCGCCGCGCTCGCGCATCTTGCTCAGACCGCGCTTGAACAGCTCCTGCCACCGCTCGAAGCCGTGGGCCACCGCGTCCCGGTGGGAGGGCTCGGCCTTGACGACCTCGGCGGCCAGGGAGCCGAACGTGCACCCGCCGCGCAGCATGTCCTGCGAGGCGATGTAGGAGTCGGCCCACCGGCGCAGGGCGGCGAAGCTGTCCAGCTCGCCCAGCTCGGGTGCCTGGTGGCGGGCGACGATGTTGTCGGCCTGCCAGGCGAGCACCGCGCGCACCAGGGACTCCTTGGTGGGGAAGTGGCGCGTCAGCTGCGAGCCGCTGACTCCGGCGGCCTCCCGGATCTGCTCGTTGTTGGTGTTCTGCGCGCCGTGTTCGTAGATCAGCTCGGCGGCCGCCTTGACGATGCGTTCGCGCGTGGCCAGGCCCTTGGCGGTCAGCTTCTGGCCCGGCGCTTCGCTGGTGATGGTCATGGTGAGCATCGTACCGCAAAAAGGGGCTTGACAACCCATTCTCCGGGGTGTCTCCTGGAGGCAGGTCAAAAAGGGCTGCCAAGCCCATTCCTCTGGGGAGGCGGACAGGATGTCCACACAGGCTGCACCGCAGGCGGTCGCGACGCCACCGCACACCGGCCCGGCCCCGGCCGTCACCGAGGCGGGTCACCCGCGCCGCTGGAGCATCATGGCGGTGCTGGGTGCCGTCGCCTTCATGGCGCAGCTCGACTTCTTCGTCGTCAACGTCGCCCTCGACGGGATCGGGCAGTCGTTCCCGGGCACGGGAGTCGCGAGCGTGTCGTGGGTTCTGTCGGCCTACGCGATCGTCTTCGCCGCCGTGCTCGTGCCCGCGGGCCGGATCGCGGACCACTGGGGGCGCAAGAAGATGCTGCTGTCCGGAGTGGCACTCTTCACCCTGACCTCCGCCGTCGCGGCTGCCGCGCCGAGTCTCGGCGTGCTGGTCGGTGCCCGGGCTCTCCAGGCCGTCGGCGCGGCGATGATCGTGCCGACCTCGCTCGGCCTGCTCTACCCGAGCTTCCCCAAGCGCCGGCACACCCTGGTGGTCGGCCTGTGGGCGGGCGTGGGCGCGATCGCAGCCTCGGCGGGCCCGCCCGTCGGCGGTCTGCTCGTCACCCTCGACTGGCGGTGGATCTTCCTGATCAACGTCCCCGTCGGGATCGCCACCCTCGTCGCCGGCGCGCTGCTGCTGCCCGAGGTGCGTCAGCCCAAGGGTGCCGCTGTGCCAGACGCGGCTTCCGCCCTCGCACTGCTGCTGGCCGTGAGCCTGCTGGTGCTCGCCACCGTCGAGGGACCGGGGTGGGGCTGGACGGACATCCGCACCGTGGCCCTGTTCGCGGTCGCGGCCCTGGCCGCTGCCGCGACCGTCGAGCGCACCCTCCGCGCCAAGGCGCCGGTGATCGAGAAGCAGTTGTTCGCGGGCAGGCCGTTCACCGCCGCCACCGTGGCCTTGTTCCTGTTCTCCGCCGGCTTCGCCATCGTCCTGCTCAGCACCGCCCTGTTCATGCAGGAGGTCTGGCACTTCAGCCCGCTGCGCGCCGGCGTCTCCATCGCCCCGGCCCCCCTGGCCTCGATCGCCTTCGCCATGAACGCCGGCCCCATCCAGAGCCGCTTCGGACGCACCGCCCCCGCCGTGACCGGCACGCTGGCCATGGCACTCGCCGCCGGCTACTGGATCACGAACGTGCACACCACCCCCGACTACTGGGGCGGCATGCTCCCGGGCCTGATCCTGGTCGGCCTGGCCGGCGGTCTGACCCAAGCGCCGCTGTTCGCCGCCGCAGGCACCCTCGCACCCGAACGCGCCACCACCGGCAGCGCCGTACTCAACATGAGCCGGCAGATCGGCAGCGCCGTGGGCGTGGCCCTGCTCGTCGCCCTCACCCCCCAGACCACGACCGCCGGGTTCGACCATGCCTGGTCCGTCCAAGCCGGCGCCGGAATCGCCGCGGCCACCGCGCTGCTCGCCCTCCGGCCCCGCCACACACCCTGACCACACGCCCTGACCACAGGGCCGCGGCCACTCGGGTCAGGCCCGCCACCACAGCCTCCTGCTCCTGCTGGACGGGCATCGCACCGTCTCTCACCCCTCGCGAGCGACACCCGCTCGAAGCACTGACGCTGGAGTTCCCACCAGCTCCCTCTCGAACAACGGAGATCACCATCATGGAACGCAACCTCCTCGTGATCGGGGCCACCGGCAAGACCGGCGGCCACACCACGGAACTCCTGCTCCAGCGCGGACACCGCGTCCGCGCACTCGTCCGCGGCCTCGACGGGCGCGCCGAGCGGCTCGCCGCCCTCGGAGCGGACGTCGTGGAAGGCGACGTCCTCGACCTGGACTCCCTGGCCCGGGCGAGCCAGGGGATCGACGCCCTGTACTTCACCTATCCGATCAGCCCCGGCCTGATGGACGCGACCGCGAACGTGGCCCAGGCGGCGGAGGAGAACGGGGTCCAGGCGATCGTGAACATGTCGCAGGTCTCCGCCCGGCGCAACACCGCCAGCAACGCGGCACGCCAGCACTGGGTCGCCGAACGCGTCCTGGACCACTCTCCGGTCCCCGTCACCCACATCCGCCCGACCTTCTTCGCCCAGTGGCTGATCGACACCTGGGCCGACGGAACCGGCGAACTGCGCCTGCCGTTCGCCGACGGACGCCACGCCCCCATCGCGGAAAGCGACCAGGCGAAGGTGATCGCGGCCGTCCTGGAAGATCCCGCCCCGCACGCCGGCCAGATCTACCCGCTGTACGGAGCCGAGGAGCTCAACCACTACGAGATCGCCGAGAAGATGTCGCGGGCGCTGGACCGTGAAGTCACCTACGTGCCCATCGAACTCGACGAATTCGCCGCCATCCTGCAGGGGCGCGGCGCGCCTGACCACCTGATCCAACACCTGCTCGCCGTGGCCGTCGACTACCGCAACGGCGTCTTCGCCGGCACCAACGACCTCGTGAAGACGATCGGCGACAGCGACCCCCTCGACGTCGAGGGCTTCATCGCCCAAAACCGCGCGGCCTTCGACCTGCCCACTGCCTGAACACCGGAGAAAAGCAATGAGCGTTTGGTTCATCACTGGATCATCCCGGGGCTTCGGCCTGGAGATCACCCGTGCCGCCCTCGCCGCCGGCCATCAGGTGGTCGCGACCGCGCGGAAGACCGAAACCGTCCGCGAGCAGTTTCCCGACGCCGGCGACGCGCTGCTCACCGTGCCGCTGGACGTGACCGACCCCCAGAGCATCCAGGCGGCCGTCGACGCGGCGGTCGAGCGGTTCGACCGGATCGACGTCCTGGTCAACAACGCCGGCACCGGACTGCTCGCCGCCGTCGAAGAGTCCGACGACGCCGCGGTCCGCGCGGTGTACGAGACCAACGTGTTCGGCCCGCTCGCCGTCCAACGCGCCGTACTGCCGGTACTGCGGCGCCAGCACTCCGGCCACGTGATCAACATCAGCTCCATCGTGGGCTTCGCCACCGCGCCGGGCTGGGGCATCTACGCCTCCACGAAGTTCGCCGTCGAAGGCTTCACCGAGACTCTCCACACCGAACTGGCCCCCCTCGGCATCCACGTGACGCTCGTGGAACCGGGCTTCTTCCGCACCGACTTCCTCGACCCCACCAGCCTGCACACCGGCCCCGACACGATCGACGACTACGCACCCACCGTCGGCGCGATGCGTGCAGCCGCCGCGAGCCTGAACCACGCCCAGCCCGGCGACCCGGTCAAGGCCGCGCACGCCATAGTCGAGATGGCCGCCGCTCCTGAGCCGCCCCTGCGCCTCCCCCTCGGAGCCGACACCCTGCAAGCCTTCGGCGCCAAACTGGACACGTTCCGCAAGGAGATGGACGCCTGGCGGCACGTCGCCCTCGCCACCGATCACGACTAGGAAAACACCCCTGAGTCCGCCGTCTTCACCGGAAGGACGTTCCCGTGACCGCACAGCAGCCGTCCCCACAGCAACCGTCCGCCGCAGCACGCCATTACCGGCAAGGCGACCTGCGCCGGAAGATCGACGAAGCGCTCGACCGCCTCCACCCGGGGCATACGACGCTCACCACCGACGACCTTCATGGCGTGGACGAGTTCCACATCGGCGGCCATGCGGCGACGCGAGAACTGGCCGAACACCTGGAACTGAGCGCGGGCCTGCGTGTCCTCGACGTGGGAAGCGGCCTGGGCGGCCCGGCCCGCCATCTGGCCCAGCACGCAGGCGCCGATGTCACCGGCGTGGACCTGACCGAGGAGTACGTCGACGTCGCGCGCCGGCTCACCGACCGCGTGGGCCTCGCCGACCGGGTCCGCTTCCAGCAGGGGGACGTGACCGCACTGCCCTTTCCCCAGGCGAGCTTCGACCGGGCCTGGATGCTGCACGTGGGCATGAACATCGAGGACAAGGCCCGCCTGTTCACCGAGATCAGCCGCGTCCTGACCGACAACGGCCTCTTCATCGTGTACGACGTCATGCTCCTCGGCGATCCCACCCTCGTCAGCTACCCACTGCCATGGGCCTCGGAGCCCGAACACAGCTTCCTGGCCCGCCCCCAGGAGTACCGCTCGCTGCTGCGCAAGGCCGGGTTCGACATCGTCGCCGAGCACGATCACCGCTCGCAAGCCGTCCAGGCGCTTCGTGACGCGGGCGACGCGCACCACCGGAACAGCACGCCGCACAACCCTGCGGGCGGAGACACGCCTCCTGCCCCGATCAGCGTGGCGATGGGCACCGACGCATCGACCAAGCTCGCAAAGGTGCTCCAGAACATGGAGGATGGTCTCCTTGCTCCGACCGAGATGATCTGCCGTCTCCGCTGATCTCACGAAGACCGCACCTGGATCGGTGTCTACCGCACCATCGTCCGTTCGCCGTTGAGCCGTCTCCGGCCCAAGGGCGAACGGATCCGCTCAGTGCACGGAACGGTCCTGTGCCGGCTGTCCCACCAACGAGTGCCCACGCCGCAGGCAGTGACAGGGTGCCGTGCGGTACCTGGACTGGCAGCTCGATGACCCGGCCGGCCTGGTCGTCGAGGCCGCCCTGCCGATCCACGACGCTGTAGAGGCGCATCCATCGCTGGTCCGTCCGTACAGGGCGTGGAGGGCCGGTTTGCGGACGCCAGGGAACGCGGCGGCGGCCCGCTCGGTGCCTTCCCAGAGTTTCCCGCCCGGCCGCCCGCGGGGACGGATGCCAGGCGCAGCCGACACACGCCATGCACGGGGTGCCCGGCGGTCATGCGCCGGGAGTCGGCGTCGTCAGGGGGGCGAGTACATCAGGAGCCGTCCGGAGGAGTCTCTGGGGAGACATCCCGGAAAGGTCGTGTGGTGCGGGTGGCGTGGCCTACGTACGTGAAGGTCTTGTCGACCCGTCCCCGATCAACTCCCCCTGGGGTTAGGTTGTTTGCTCTTGAATAGCGCGGCTCTCCGGGGAGGAGCTTTATGTTCGGTGACGCTTTGGGTCAGGACGCCGCCGTGCTGAGATGGCGGGTCGACATCACCAAGGCGCACCCGGCACGCGTCTACGACCTGTTTCTCGGGGGCACGGACAACTACCCGGTCGACCGGGCAGCGGCCGCCGCGGCGCTCGCCGCCAACCCGCGGGGTTACCTCGACATCCGGCACAACCGGGACTTCTTGCGCCGGGCGGTGACCACGCTGACGGCGCAGGACGGCATCCGGCAGTTCCTGGACGTCGGCACGGGGCTGCCGACGCAGGAGAACGTCCATCAGATCGCCCAGCGGATCAGCCCGGACTCGCGGGTCGTGTACGTCGACAACGACCCGGTGGTCCTGGCCCAGGTGTACACCCTGCTCACCAACGGCTCCGAGGGCCGTACGGACTACATCGACGCGGACCTCAAGCAGCCTGCTCGGATCCTCGAACAGGCTGCCAAGACCCTGGACTTCGACCAGCCGGTCGCGCTCGTGCTCGCGGCCGTCCTGCACTTCGTCGAGGACGAGGAGGCCTACCGGGCCGTGCGTGAGCTGGTGGACGCGTTGCCGTCGGGCAGCCGGCTCGTCCTCAGTCATCTCACCGAGGACGTCAACCCCGAGGCCATCGGCGCGGTGCGACGGACGTACACCGAGCGCGGTTTCACCTTCGTGCTGCGATCGAAGCGGGACGTCGAGCGGTTCTTCACGGAGGTCGGGCTCGTACTGGAGGAGCCGAGTGTCGTCCCGGTCCACCGCTGGCGCCCCGACGGCGCGGCCCCCTCCCCCGAACAGGCCGACCCCGCCCACCTCGCGACCCTCGATGCCATCGAGATGATCCGCTTCCATGACATCAACGACGTCACGGAAGCGGACATCAACATCTACGCGGCGACGGGTCGCAAGGCATGATCAAGGTTTTGGTCAGGCCTCGATCAGGGTTCGGTCAGAGGCGCTCGGGCGTCCCGATGCCCAGTTGGGCCATGCCCTGGTGCAGGGTGCGGGCCAACTCACGCTCGGCCGAGGCCAGTTCCAGCCCCGGGTGAGCGGCCGGGCGGACCTTGCCCGCCTTGCGCAGGATCGACTGGATCGGCTGGATACGGGCGTACGCGTACTTGAGGGAGCGGAGGGCTGTCCAGCATCCCAGTCGCGTCGACCGCAGAGGTGCCACGGCTCCGCCGGGTGTGCCGTCTCCAGAGTCCAGCATGCTCCGCTCAGACGCGAAATTCGGTGTGGCCCTGGACGGGTGACGGTGTACCGGACAATGAATCAGATTCCGGTACACCACCATTGCCGTCTATTCGGTGCGGTCAGTATTCCGCTGCGCCTCCGGGAGAATCATCAGCCGTCGTACCAGCCGTACTGAGTGATGGTGCCGTGACCGCTGCAGCTGCCCCCGAAGTCCCAGAAACCGGGCCCCTGCAGCGGGCCGTGGATGTCCGTGCCATCACTGCAGTGCGTCCATGCCCCGGTGCGGCCGTAATCGACGGTGACCGTTGCGCGCCAGGAAACCCCATTAAAGGAGTACGTGTTGAAGCCGTGGTTCGGGACATGCATGGGGCTTACTTTGCCCGACTGCCAGACGACGTGGTGCGTCACGCCCGCCGCTGTCGAGTGGGGCGTCGCCGCCTCGGCTGCACCACCCATGGCGACGGTGCCGGCGATGGTCGCGGCTCCAAAGAACAGGCTGATCGCTTTTCTGTGCACGGGTCAGTTCCCCCTATCGCAAGTTTGGTCATGTGCACGCTATTGAGATTTCCTGAAGCAAGTCAACTGCACCAACGAGTTGAAATAAGCCAAAGGGGGCGGAGAGAAATGGAACTCGTTTCCTCATTTCGTCCAGACATCATTTACGCTGGTGGGCAAGGTGTTCCCACGGACAAGGTTCGTGAGAACGGAACCTGGTGGCTTCGTCAGCGGTTCGTAACGACGTGAGTTCCGACCGGGACCGCCCTGCACTCGGGTGCGGCGGTCGTGGTCGCAGCCGGCCGCGGCGAGTCGCGAGGAGGCCGGCCCGGAAGCGTGCGGGGGCACCCAACTGGGCCATCACACGCTGAATGCGCCTTTGCGTGGTGCGCTCGCTCCGGCCCTGGCCCCGGGCGATGGCGGCGTCGGTGTGCCCGGCGGCGGCAGCGTGAGCAGGTGGCGGGTCGCCACGTCGGGTCCGTCGGCCGCAGGTTCCTCCGCGGTACCGGCGGGGCGGCGCCTGGCCCGTCACGGACACCGGAACGGCGCGCTCCCACTCCACCTCGATGCTCGGACCCGCGCCTGTTCGCCGGACCGGACGCTGGGCAGGATGTCGTCGCTCGGGCGGTCGACGTACGGGGGCCGGTCGAAGACCCGTACTTCGCGGCGCGCCTCGGCGGTCAGCCGCCGTACCGCAGCGATGACGTCGGTGCGGTCGGTGAGCAGTTCGACCGGCATGTCGGGGTGGCTGATCCGGGATGCCTCGCGGTGAGCGTCCATCAACATCGGGGGCCACCGCGGTGAACCGGGGCGGCCGCCCGGTCGCTCGCGTCGCCAGGCCGTTGTTGACCAGCCGGCCGCTGCCGGGTGTTCCGGCGTCGACGATGATCGGTTGCCTGCCCAGCAGCAGATGGGCATTGACGGCGTGCCGACCGAACACGGGAATGGCAACGCCCTCCGTGCCCAGGCCGCCCGACGCGGTCAGCCGAAGAACGGGTCGTCCACGACGTGAACCCAGCCGCCGCCCGGCTGGCGTCGGAGGATCTCGGTGGTGGTGGTGACCACCGGCTCCGGTCCGACCCCGGTGAGGGTGGCGGTGTTCGACACCAGGGCGACGTCGTCGACCTGTCGGATCTCGCGCATTTCGAGCTTGAGGCGGGCACCGCTGTCGACCATCTGCCGCATGGCTTGGCGGATGGCGTCCGTGCCCACCAGGTGGGTTCCGGGAGTGGGGACGAAGTGGGCGTTCGGCTCGTAGAGCGACACCAGACCCTCGACGTCACCGGCCTCCAGGTACTCCATGTACATGGCCCCCAACTCCTGGGGTGTCTGGGCACGGCGCCGGGCGGTGACGCCGACCGGCTTGTCGCCCCAGCCGGCCGCGTCGATCAGGTCGTACCAGTTGGGATAGGCGCCGTAGGGCAGGTGGCGACGCAGCAGGTCGCCGATGAAGGTCGTCGGGGACGCCTTGTGGGGCTTGGCCACGGCCTGGGTGATGATGAGGTCGCTGAACCCGTGCGCCAGGTCCTGACGCGGCAGCAGGGCGTGCACTTCGTCGGCGAGGCCGGCCGGAAGGCTCTCACGCTGGATTCCGAGGATGTCGGTGGCGATACCCGCCTGGGCCAGCGCCACCTCCGTGCCCTTCCGCGACGCGATGCCGTCCGAGGTGTGCAGAGCGATGGCGTCCCAGGCGACGGCGATACGCGCTTCCTCGACACCACGCTCGCGGAGAAATGCCGCGGCGAGGTCGGCGCCGTCGAACTCGAAACGCTGGTCGCTGTTGCTGCCCTCCTCGCTCAGTCCCATGTCGTGCAGGACGCAAGCGGCGAACAGCAGCTCGTCGTCGTAGTCGGTACCGGCGCGCAGACCCTGGTTCTGGGCATGGGCGCGGGCGAAGACGTAGCTGCGGACGCAGTGATCGTGAATGAACGCAGGCGTGGCCTGTGCCGCAAAGGCGAATGTGTCCCGGGTGAGGCTCGTGTCGGGGAGGTCGAGCTGCTCGAAGACGGACAGGTGTGCGTCGGTGGTCATGATGTGTCCTTAAGAATGTTGGGCGGTCCGGGAGGACCGGGTGTGGCTGATGATGTGTTTGCTGTTGATGGCTCCAGGAGAATGGCCGCCCGGTCCTCCGGGATGCTCCGACCACTGATTGAGAACTGCGGTCATCGCTGGTTAAGGACCTGTCGGCGGAGTGTTCCCCGGGCCACGGAAGTGCTGGTCACGGTGGAACGGAGCGACGGGCTTGAGCACGCCTCACGCGCGGATATGGGTCGGCATTGACGCCGGCAAGGGGCATCACTGGGCGGTGGCGTGAACGCCGACGGTGAGACGCTGTTCTCGACGAAGGTGATCAACGACGAGGCCCAGATCCTTACGCTGATCGACACGGCCCGGGAGAAGGCCGACGAGGTGGCGTGGGCGGTGGACATCTCCGGCCGGGCCTCCGCCCTGCTGTTGGCCTTGCTCATCGCGCACGGGCAGCGGGTCGTCTACGTGCCCGGCCGCACCGTCAACCGGATGACCGGCGCCTACCGCGGTGAGGGCAAGACTGATGCCAAAGACGCCCTGGTCATCGCCGACCAGGCCCGCATGCGCCGGGACTTCGCTCCGATTGAGACTCCTCCAGAACTGGTCTCCGCGCTCCAGTTGCTCACCGGTTACCGGCGCGACCTGATCGCCGACCGGGTCCGGCTGATCAACCGGCTGCGTGACCTGCTGGTCGGCATCTGCCCCGCGCTGGAGCGGGCCTTCGACTACTCCGCGGCCAAGGGCCCGGTGGTCATGCTGACGGAGTATCAGACCCCGGCTGCTCTGCACCGGACCGGCGCCAAGCGGTTGACCACCTGGCTGGAACGCCGCAAGGTCCGCGGCGCCGACGCCGTTGCGGTCAAGGCCGTCGAGGCTGCCCAGTCCCAGAGCACTGCCCTGCCCGGGGAGGCCCGGGCGGCCAAGCTGGTGCGCGACCTGGCCCACCAGCTCCTGGCCCTGGACGAGCGGATCAAGGACAACGACCGGGAGATCCGCGAGACCTTCCGCGCCGACGACCGCGCTGAGATCATCGAGTCCATGCCCGGCATGGGCCCGATCCTGGGTGCCGAGTTCGTTGCCATCGTCGGTGACCTGTCCGGCTACCGCGACGCCGGGCGCCTGGCCTCGCACGCCGGCCTGGCGCCGGTGCCCCGCGACTCCGGCCGCCGCACCGGCAACTATCACCGGCCCAAACGCTACAACCGGCGCCTGCGTTGGCTGTTCTACATGTCCGCGCAGTCCGCCATGATGCGACCCGGCCCCTCCCGGGACTACTACCTCAAGAAGCGCGCCGAAGGACTGTTGCATATCCAGGCCCTGCTCGCGCTCGCCCGGCGCCGGGTCGACGTTCTGTGGGCGTTGCTGCGTGACAAGAGACTGTTCACCTCCGCCCCGCCGGTCACGCAGGCGGCTTGACACGATCATTGAGATTCTCCTTCTTTTGGGCCCCGGTCCGGGGCGGATCGGCACGGTGGCCGGGCGGCGCGCTCACGCGTGCCGGGTATGGGGGGTGCGGCTGTACGGCAGGTGGCGTGGCAGCCGGTCGCCCCACGGGGGGGATGTGCGGCTGGAGTGCTGCGCTTACAGCTGGGCGACGAACGCGCCGATGTGCGCGGCCACTTGGTCGGGCACCTCAAGGGGCGAGAGGTGGCCGGTGTCCTTCAGGACGGTCAGCGTGGCGGTCGGGATCAGCGGCAGCAGGTGGTCGGCGAGCACGGTCGGCGGGTCGACCTTGTCGTGGCTGCCCGCGAGAACCAGCACCGGCACCTCGATGGCTGAGATGTCGGCCGACACGTCCTGGACCAGGCCCTGGCGCGGCCACTCGAGACGGGCCTCGTCGCCACCGCGCAGACTGTCCTCGACCACCTGCCGGCGCAGCTCGGGAGTCAGCCCGCCGCGGGTCAGCATCAGGTCGATGCTCTGAAGAACCGCCTCCTCGTTGTCGTAGGCGTGGGAAACCGTCTCCTGCACCTGCTCGGTCACCCCGACCGGCGCGGGCGGCGCGGGTGCCACGAGGACGGCTCCCCGCAGCCCGGCGGGCTTGCGTGCGGCCAGTATCTGAGCCACCTTGCCGCCCATGGAATGCCCGACCAGCACATAGCGGGAGTATCCGAGCGCGTCGACGACCCGCTGCGCGTCGTCCGCGAGCTGCTCCAGGTCATAGGGTCCCGGCACGCTCGTGGAGTCGCCCCATCCACGCTGGTCGTAGGCCACGAAGCCCTGCCCGGAATCCAGACGCTGCAGCACCGGGATCCAGGTGCGCCGTGAGCCTCCCCAGTAGTGCAGGAAGATCAGCGCCGGGCCGTCACCCTCGCGGACGTGGGCGTACACCTGGCCGCCCCGCACGTCGAAGAAGCGGCCCACCACATTCTGCGAAGTCATCGCCGGCTCCTCATCCACGGCCGGGGCTCTGGGACCGCTCCACCGGTGTGTGGAGTCGGCTGCCCCGCGCTCGCTCTTCGATCCTGCTCCGGAACCACCCTTCCAGGCCACGGCTCATCTGCAGCATGCGCATCTTTTGGGCCAGAACGTTGCGGGTGGGCCCGTGCTTTCCGGTCACACGATCAGTGACTTGATCAGGGGATTTACCCAGGGAACATCTCTGGGTCAGGGCACGGCGGCTCCCTGGCCTTCCCCGCGATATTGGCGGCGGACGTAATATTGCGGCCATGAACAAGCATCGGGTCATGGTTCTGGCGGTCGACGGCGTGCTGCCCATGGATCTGGGGATCCCCACGCAGATCTTCAACGCCCGTCCGAACACCCCCTACGAGCTCACCGTGTGCGGCGACACCGAGGAGGCCGTGACCACGAGCGCAGGTTTCACCCTCGGGCTCACCGCGGGTCTCGAGGCGCTCGCCGAAGCGGACACGATCATCGTCCCGGGCTTCGAGGACTTCCGGCGCCCTCCGCGCCCACGGGTCAGGGCCGCTCTCAAGCTCGCCGGCCGCGCCGGGATACGCATCGCTTCCATCTGCACCGGCGCCTTCGCCGTCGCCTCGGCCGGACTGCTCGACGGCCGCACCGTCACCACCCACTGGGCCAAGGCGGATGACCTCGAAGAGCTCTACCCCCGGCTGCGCGTCGACCGCAACGTCCTCTACATCGACAACGACACCATCCTGACCTCCGCGGGCTTCACGGCCGGCATCGACCTGTGTCTGCACCTGGTCCGCAAAGACCTCGGCGCAGCCGTCGCGAACGACATCGCCAGGGACATCGTCGCCGCCCCCCACCGCGACGGCGGACAAGCCCAATACATCAACAGGACCCTCCCCACCCCCCAGGCCACCACGCTCGCCGACACTCGTGAATGGGCCCTGCTCCACCTCGAAGAAGAGCTCACCATCCCCCACCTCGCCGACCATGCCGGCGTCTCCCCACGCACCCTGACCCGCCTGTGGCGCCAGGAAACCGGCGTCAGCCCCCACCAATGGCTCCTGACCGCCCGCATCAACCGCGCGCGAGAACTCCTGGAGGCCACCGACCTCCAGGTGGAGCAGATCGCCGTCCGGTGCGGCCTCGGCAGCGGCGCCAACATGCGCGCCCGATTCCGTGACACCGTCGGCAATACCCCCACGGCCTATCGCCGCACCTTCCAGCACCAGGCCGCCTGACGGCGAAGGCCGGACTGCGCGACCACAGAGTCCGTCGACCCAGGCGCGCGGCCCGCTCGCCAGGCGTGCAGTTGCGCCGTCACGCCTCGGCTTGCTGTGCCGTGGGGTGGATGATGGCGACGTCGCTGTGGGCTTTCAGGTCTGCACGCAGGGATGCGTTCTCCGTGGTGAGGCGACGGATGTGGTCTTCGTAGATGTGCAGGTGGCACCAGCCCCGCCACTGTAAAAGGCGCCGGTCGAGTTGCCGACACCGAGATGGGGGGCGCAACCGGCGGTTCACCGGGTCCGGGGGCGCGGCTGTGTCAGTCGGGAGACCTCGCCGGCAGCCATGGTTCGTGCCATCGCGGATATCCGGCGACGAGCTTGTTCGCGCCCGCCGGTCCCCAGGTCCCCTGCCGGTAGCGCTCGGGGTCGCCGGGCGCCTCCAGCAGTGGCTGGACGATTCGCCACGTCTCCTCCACCGAGTCCTCCCGCGTGAACAGGCTCGCGTTGCCTTGCATTGCATCACTGAGCAGGCGCTCGTACGGTTCGGGTGCCTCACCCAGCGCGGCCGCGAAGAGGAGGTCAAGGTCCACCAGCTGCGTGTCCTGCTTGCCCGGCTGCTTGGCCTGGATGCGGAAGTCCATGCCAGGGCTCGGATCGATCCGCAGGATCCACTGATCGGGCTCGGGCGCGAACCGCGCCGCGAACGCAAGCCGCGGCGGGCGCTTGAACACGATCCGGATCTCGGTCACTCGCTCGGGGAGCGACTTGCCGGCGCGGATGAAGAACGGCACCCCGGACCAGCGCCAGTTCTCGACCTCCAGCCGCAACCCGACGAAGGTCTCGGTGCCCGAGCGCGGCCGCACGCCGGGGACCTGCAGGTACCCCTCGTACTGCCCGCGGACGTAGTGGGCCGGGTCGGCGTCGGGGATCGCCCGGAACACATCAACCCGGCGGTCTCGCAGCGCGTCCGCATCGGCGGCTGACGGCGGCTCGGACGCCACCAGGGCGAGCAGTTGCAGCAGATGGTTCTGCACGACGTCGCGCAACGCGCCGACCGGGTCGTAGAAGTGGCCGCGGTCCTCGACCCCGAAGTCCTCGGCCATGGTGATCTGCACGCAGGAAACGTGGTCGCGGTTCCACACCGGCTCGAACACCGAGTTGGCGAACCGCAGGAACAGGATGTCCATCGCCGGCTCTTTGCCGAGGAAGTGGTCGATCCTCAGCAGCTGATCCTCGTCGAGGAGCTGACGCAACTCGGCGTTGAGGGCGCGCGCCGACGCGAGGTCATGCCCGAATGGCTTCTCCACGACAACCCGGGCGCCCTTGGTCAGCCCGGCGCCTGCCAGGCCCCCGACCACCCGGGCAAACAGCGACGGCGGGATCTCCAAGTAGAAGACGGGGTGCCGACTGCCGTTGATCGCCCGGCCGAGGCGATGGAACGTCTCCTCGTCGGTGTAATCGCCCTGCACATAGCTGAGTCGGGCGGCGAACCGGGCAAAGACGGTGTCGTCGAGCGGCTCGCCCGCTGCCTTGATCGCCGCGCGGGCGTGGTCACGCAACGCGTCGTCGGACCAGCCGTCGCGGGCCACTCCGACGATCGGGCAGGTCAGCAGCTTGCGCCGCTCAAGCCGATAGAGCGAGCGGAACGTCATCTTTCGCGCCAGGTCGCCAGTGATCCCGAAAATGACCAGCACGTCTGCGGGAACGTTCGACGAGTTCAAAGCCATCTGATCCCCCTTACGGGGCCGGTACGGCAACAGGGTCGGGCGTCATGGTCATGCTGGCGACTGGGGGCCGGCGCGAGCCGGGCCCTGGCCGGCCGCCGCGTCCGCGAGGACGAGCGAGGCCGCCGCCTCGACCCGGCCGGCGGGAATCGACCGGTCTCCCGCAACGAGCTTGGAGAGCGGTTCGCTCTTGTCCGCTCCGGTGATGAGCCAGAGCACTTGCTGGGCGCGGGCGAGCGCAGGATAGGTGAGTGTCATGCGCTGGTGGCCCATGTAGGGCGCCGTCAGGGCCACCAGCCGGTCCGAGACTTCGAGCACCGGGTCCCGTGGCACCAGCGAGGCGGTGTGCCCGTCCGGGCCGAGGCCCAGGTGAACGAGGTCGAAACGCTCCGGCAGCGACCGCCCGTAGGCGGCGGCCGCCGCGTCGAGGTCGGCGTCGTTCACGGGCATCGCGATGACCTCGGCCGGGGCCGCACCGAGGCTCTCCCGCAGATGGGTGAGGTTGCGGTCCGGGTCGCCGTCGGGCGCGACCCGCTCGTCGACCTGGAACACCGCCACGTGCTCCCAGGGGACGTGTTCATGTGCGAGCCGCGCGAACATCGCCCATGGCGTGTGCCCCCCGCTGACGGCGAACGTGAATCGGCCGTGGGCTTGCACGCAGGCCCGGGCCAGCCGCGCCACGAACGCCGCCGCGGTGCCGGCGACCGCGTCGGGGTCGGCGACGACTTGGAGTTCGTGATGCACAGCCCTCAGCCCTTCTTTTCGGCGTGCCCGCCGAACTCCGAGCGCATCGCCGAGAGGATCTTGTCGGTGAACTCCCCGGCCTCCCTGGACTCGAAGCGCTCGTAGAGCGAGGTGGTGATGACCGGTGCCGGGACGCCTTCGTCCACCGCGGCGAGGACGGTCCAGCGGCCTTCCCCGGAGTCGGAGACCCGCCCGGCGAAGCCGTCGAGGGAGGGCGAGCCGGCGAAGGCGTCGGCGATCAGGTCGACCAGCCACGAGCCGACGACCGAGCCGCGCCGCCAGACCTCGGCCACCTCGCCGACGTCGATGTCGTACTGGTAGGCCCACGCATCGCGCAGGGGCGTCGTCTCCGCGTCGACCTCTTGCCGGGTTTTGCCGGCGTCCGCGCTCTTGATGATGCTGAGGCCCTCGGCGATCGCGGCCATCATCCCGTACTCGACCCCGTTGTGGACCATCTTCACGAAGTGCCCGGCGCCGTTCGGCCCGCAGTGCAGGTACCCGAGCGGGGCGGTGCCGTCGGTCCGGGTCCGGCTCGGCGTCGGCTCGGCACAGCCCTCGCCGGGAGCGATCGTCTTGAAGATCGGGTCCAGATGGGCCACGACCTCGTCCTCGCCGCCGATCATCAGGCAGTAGCCGCGCTCCAGGCCCCAGACCCCACCGCTGGTCCCGCAGTCGACATAGTGCAGCGACTTGTCGGCAAGACGCTTGGCGCGTGTGATGTCGTCGCGGTAGTAGGAATTGCCGCCGTCGATCAGGATGTCGCCGGGCTCCAGCAACGGCTCGAGCTGGTCGAGGATGGAGTCGACGATCGCGGCCGGAAGCATGAGCCATACGACCCGTGGCTTGTCCAGTTTCGCGACGAAGTCCCGGGGTGAGTCTGCGCCCGTCGCGCCCTCGCCGGCCAGTTCGGCGACGGCGGCCGCGTTGACGTCGGACACGACGCAGCGGTGGCCGTCTCGCATCAGCCGACGCACCAGGTTCGCCCCCATCCGGCCGAGACCGATCATCCCGAGCTGCATGGGCTTGTCTGTCGCCATGTGGCGCCTCCTAGTCCTTGAGCGTGCGGTAGTGCCGGATCAGCGCGTTCGTGGACGAGTCGTGGACGAGTTCAGGGTCGGTCACGCTCTTGAGCTCCGGGCTGATCGCGACAGCAAGCACCGTGCCGAGCTCGACGCCCCACTGGTCGAAGGAGTCGATCCCTCAGATCGTCCCCCGGGTGAACACGCTGTGCTCGTCGAGCGCGACCAGCGTGCCGAGCCGGTACGGGGTGAGCAGGCCGGGTCCTTCGTCCTCGTGCCGGCCCGGAGCAGCCGCCGCATGCGCGCGCCGGCATTCTCCAGCCGCTGGAAGCACTGCGAGCCCATCACTTCGCGGTACGCCCGGTACACGTCGAGGCCGACGGCGAGGGCGGGGTCGTGGCCGGCCTGTACCCGGCGCTCGATGCCACGCAGGTGGGCGTCGGCCACGGCCCGGTGGTGGTATGCCGAGAACGGCAGCGTCACCTTGATGAAGAGGTTGCGCCGGTCGGCGATGCAGAGGTTGCGCCGGTCGGCGACGTAGAGGTTGCGCCCGTCGGCCTCGGCGTGCAGCGCCTTGGCGGCCGCCACCGTTCGCCGCGTGTCGTGGGCGAGCAGCGTCCCCGGATGGCCGGAGTCGGCCGCCTGGAGGGCGTCCATCCACAGAGTGCGGATCGTGTCGACGGAAGGTGTTTCCAGGTCCATTTTGCTCAACGCGAGCCTCCCTGAAGGTGCTCCCCCTGCGCTCATATCGAGGGCGGCAGACTAGGGTTGAGCTTTCCCGGCCGGGGCGAAGAGCGCCGCGCCGACAATTCCCGCGTCGTTCAACAGCTGCGCCGGCACGATCTCGGTCCTGAGTTCGATGTGCGGCAGGAACTTGTCGGCCTTCTTGCTGACGCCGCCGCCGATGACAATCAGGTCGGGCCACAGCAGCCGCTGAACGAGCTCGAGATACGTCTCCAGACGGTGCGCCCATTTCTTCCAGGACAGGTCGTCGTGCTCGCGCACCGACTCCGCGGCCCAGTCCTCGGCATCCTCGTGGTGCAGCGGCAGGTGCCCCAGCTCGCTGTTGGGCACCAGGTATCCGTCGGAGAAGACGGCGCTGCCGATACCGGTGCCGAGCGTCACCATCACGACGACGCCCTTGCGTCCCTTGCCGGCGCCGAAGCGCATCTCGGCGATCCCGGCCGCGTCGGCGTCGTTCACTACCCTCACGTCGCGGCCGGTCGCTCGCGCGAAGAGCTGGGCCGCGTCCGTCTCCATCCAGGCCGGGTCGATATTGGACGTCGTCTGGACCTTGCCGGCCCGGATGACTGCCGGGAGCGTCAGCCCGACCGGTCCTGGGACGCCGATCTGGGAGAGCACCTGCACGACCACGTCCGCGACTGCCCCCGGGGTCGCCGGATGCGGGGTCGGGATCCGGACCCGCTCACCGATGAGGCTGCCGAGCTCGAGATCGACCGGCGCTCCCTTGATACCGGTTCCGCCGATGTCGATCCCCAGCACGTGGGCCGTCTCGTCCAGACTTGCCTGCGCCACTGCCCGCTCCCCTCAGGGGTCGGCCCAAAATGTGTTGTGTGAATTTTGGACGTCAGGCCCCGTAAGAGCTTTGCCATGTAATCCTTAACGCTCGCACATGTCCCCTATATTCGCCACATCACTCTTACAGGGTTGCATCGAAGCCCAAGGGGTAAATCCAAGCATTGCGCGCCCTCAAGGGCATTGGGTTTCGGAAATCAAGCCGATTGGGAACCCGTCCCACAGGTCCCCCGCATCCATGAGCCGCTGCCTCTTCCCACCCGGACCGGCCGCGACCAGAGCTTACGGAGGCGTGATGCCAACCCGCCCGATCCGACTGCTTCTTGCCGACGTCGACGGCACTTTGGTCACGAGCGACAAGGTCCTCACCGACCGCGCCGTCCGTGCGGTCCACAAGCTCTACGACGCCGGCGTCGTCTTCGCGGTGACCAGCGGGAGACCACCCCGCGGCATGTCCATGATCATCGAGCCCTTGGCGCTGACCACTGAACTCGCCGCCTTCAACGGTGGTCTCATCGTCAACCCGGATATGACCGTTGTCGAACAGCAGGTCATTCCCGCGGAGGTGGTGGCCCCGGTCGTCGCGCTGATGGAGTCGTTCGGCCTCAGCGTCTGGATCTACCGGGGTGCCGACTGGTACGTCCGCGACTTGAAGGGGCCGCACGTGGATCGCGAGAGCTGGACGGTGCAGTTCGCGCCCACGCTCGTTCCCGGCTTCGACGGGCTCGAGGAGGGCACCGCCAAGGTCGTCGGGGTCAGCGATGACCACCAGGTCGTCGAGGCGGCCGCGGTCGCAGCTCGCGCGCAGTTCGGCGAGCATGTCTCGGCCGCCCGCTCACAGCCCTACTACCTCGATGTGACCCATCCGCAGGCCAACAAAGGCGCTGTGGTCAAGTACTGGTCCGCCAAGCTCCAGATTTCCCCCGAACAGATCGCCACGATCGGCGACATGCCCAACGACGTACTGATGTTCGCCCACTCGGGACTGTCCATCGCGATGGGCAACGCCAGCCACGAGGTCCAGCGCGCGGCGAGGCAGGTGACAACGAGCAACGAGGAGGAGGGCTTCGCGAACGCGGTCGAGCAGTTCATCCTATGACCCGCGTCACCGCACTGCCCGGACCTGGCTGCCCTCAGCCTGAGACCTGGCCCAAGGAGGAGGACCGTGAGCGTCGACCATGAGAAGCAACGTGCCGCCGAGGCTGCGGCCGAGCTGGTAGAGGACGGCATGACCGTCGGCCTCGGCACCGGCTCGACCGTCGCCTACCTCCTGCCTGCGCTGGCCCGCCGCGGTCTGTCACTGCGGTGCGTCGCGACGTCGCCGCAGACCGAGGAGGCGGCCCTGATGCTCGGTCTGCGGGTCGAACCGTTCGGCAGCATCGACCGCTTCGACATCGCGATCGACGGTGCGGACCAGATAGCGCCGGACGGCTGGCTCGTCAAGGGCGGCGGCGCCGCGCACACCAGGGAAAAGATTGTCGCGGCGGCCGCCGACCGCTTCGTCGTGATCGCCGACTCGAGCAAACGAGTGACCGCGCTGCACCCGCCGGTCCCGCTCGAGCTGCTCGAGTTCGGGCTGGCCGCGACGATGCGCCTGCTCCACCCGATCTCCCTGCGCGACGCGCCACGCAGCCCCGACGGCGGCGTTATCGGGGACTACCACGGTGCCGTCGACGACCTCGCGGGCCTGGCGGCGCTGCTCGGCGCCACCCCCGGCGTCGTCGAGCACGGCCTGTTCCCTCCGACGCTGGTCGCCGACATATTCGTCGCCCGCGGCGACTCGGTCGAGCACCACAATCATGCCAAGTCCCAAGCCTGAGCGGACACTTGGTGTGGGGGTGGGCGTGCGCTGTGCGAATGAACGAGGAGGCCACGGGTGCCCTTTGGCGGTGGGCTGCAGTGGCTGAGGGCCCCTGATCCGGGCCTGCGGGCGCCGTTACCGCCATCCTTCGGCCCGTCAGGGCCGACCGCGCACCGCCGGTTCAGCGAATGGAGCAGGGCCCGGGTCCGGGCCAGACTGCACCGCCTGGTGCTGGACGAACTCGGCGCTCGCGGAGACCTGGACTGGTCGAGGTGTGCGATCGACTCGGTGAACATGCGGGCCCTGAAAGGGGTGTCGGCGTACACCCGAACGTGGCCAGTGAGGTACAGCGAGACGTCCCCGTCCTGAAGGTGGCCGTGCGTATGTCGGGAGCCAGGGCCACCCGACTTTCTCAGGCCCGCGGGGGTGCCAACCATCGTTCGGCGCGGCCCTGTTTGTCGGAGTCTCCAGAGCGGCGGGCGTGTGCCAGCAGTCGGGCGCGCAGTGGTTCGGGCAGGCGGGCGATGTCCCGCTTCTGGCGTGGGCGGGTCTTCCAGCCCACCAGATGCCGCACGGCCCCGGCGTCGTGCCGTTCCTCGGCCCGCGGGTCGGCCAGGGCGGCGAGCAGGTCGGCGATCGGCACCCTGCCGAGCAGTTCGCCAGGCACGCTCTCGTGGACGGGGTAGCCGGAGCAGCGCCCGCTGCCGGATCCGTACCAGTCGAGCAGGGCCAGCACCCGCTCTACCGGGTCGGGGAACGTCAGGTGCAGTCGGTCTGTGAGTTCCGCGAGCAATTCGGGGGAGGGACTGCCGCCGGTGCGGGAGAGGCCGAGGATCCGGTCGGCGGTCATCGCGGCCAGCCAGCTGCGCTCTTCTTCAGCGCCTTCCTCCGCTCGCTGCCGGTCTGCCTTGAACTGTTGCATGGGGCCGGGCATGCCGTGCCCGGCCAGCCAGGCCAGGAGCAGGCGGCCGTCGGCGAGGACGGCGTCACTCTCCCACTGCCCCCACCTCAGTGTCGCCCCGTGGTGCAGGACGACGACTGCGAGCCGCCCACCGGACCGGTCGAACACCTCGAAGCGGACGTCCCCGAGGCACATGCAGCGAACCCCGGGCAGCGATTCCACGGCCATGGCCGTCCTGAGCTGGACCGACTCCGCCGGATCGGAGAGGTCCACCCGGATCTCTCCGAACGCCCCGAACCCGCTCACCGAGCTGACCTGGACCACGTGCGCTTGCTGCAGCACGCTATCCAGCGCTGTCGACCTGTCCATGAACCGACCCCTCCCCGCCCGGGCCGCAGATGCACAGGCCGCCCGATTCCACCGCAGCTCCCGACCGTCTCGCAACCCGGTTCCCGCGCGCCCGCAGTTCAGCGCATACTCCGACGGGCGGCCGCCGCTGCACGACGGGGCCGCGCCCCACCCTGCCCGACCGCCCTGTCCCGAGGCTGGCTGGCTATCGGCCGGCCCCGGCCATGCGGCGGCCAGGCAGCCGAGGACGTTCGCTCGTACCGGGCTGGGGAGATAGGCGTGTACGCCGACAAGGGGGGACCTGACAGGTCCGAATCCTAATGGGCGGCGAAGCGAGTCATTGCTATCCGAATCCGGAGTGAGAGCTCTTTCGACAGACCGCGAGGCTCGCCTCAGCAGCGGTTCCGGTCAGGACGAAGATCTCATCTGCCACCAGGGCAGGAAGTCCTCTACTGAGAGCGATCTGGTTCCGGCCGGAACCGTTCGCAGCCTCCCATCTTCGCGGGCACAGCAGCACCTCGCGCGGACAAAATGCCCTCCGAGTGGGTCTTAGCAGGCCCAGTTCAGATCACGTCACCAGGCGGTTCGCACCGAGCGCTTCGATGGTCGTGGCCTGAGCCGACCGCACGGAGCACCTTTCACCGCGTCGCGAGCCTGAGAGCTCTCACGAAGACGAAGGACCGTGCAGTTAGCTGGGGTTGCGAACGGCTGGTGGGATGTTGTGCCTCGAGCACTTCCATTAGGGAGCACGCGCACCCTGCACAGGCTCTGGCCTGCATGAACAGCGGATCACCAGGGAGAACATGATGGAAATCGCAGGGTTACCAGTGCCGGTGTTCTGCGGGGTGGACTGGGCAGAAGACCACCACGATGTCGCGCTCGTCAACGCCGGCGGAACACGGCTCGCCAAGCTGCGAATCAACGACGATGCTGCTGGATTCACCCAGCTCGCGGCGCTGCTGACCGAGCACGGAGACGGCAAGGATCACCCGATCCCGGTCGCGATCGAGACGTCCCGGGGACTACTGGTCGCCTGTTTGCGCGCGACGGGACGCCCAGTGTTCGCGATCAATCCGCTGGCGGCGGCCCGCTATCGAGACCGGCACTCAGTTGCGAGGAAGAAGTCGGACGCCATCGACGCTGCTGCCCTGGCGAACATCCTGCGCACTGACATGGCCGCCCACCGGCCTCTGCCGAAGGATTCCGAGCTGGCCCAGGCGATTGCGGTGCTCGCCCGAGCCCAGCAGGACGCGGTCTGGGACCACTGCCAGGCACACAACAAACTCCGCTCTCAGCTGCGTGAGTTCTACCCTGCGATCCTTGCCGCCTTCGCTGACAAACGCGAGGGCATCTGCTCGCCCGAGGCCCGGACCATCCTGGCCGCGGCGCCGACGCCCACAGCGGCGGCCCGCCTCACACGACGACGTCTGCAGTCCCTGCTCAAACAGGCTGGACGCCTGCGCGGCATCGAAGTCGAAGCCGACCGGCTCCACGAGGTCCTCCACCGCGAGTACCTCCACCAACCACCCCTGGTCGAGGATGCCTTCGGCCGGCAGACCACCGCCTTGCTGCGTCAGCTGGAAGCAGCCTGCACCAATGCCGACCAGCTCGAAGCCGCCACAAGGGAGACTTTCGAGCAGCATCCGGACGCCCCGATCGTCTCCAGCTTTCCGGGCCTGGGGTCCCTGACCGGGGCCCGGGTCCTGGCCGAGATCGGCGATGACCGGGCTCGTTTCACGACCGCCACAGCAATGAAGGCATACGCCGGCAGTGCACCGGTCACCCGGGCGAGCGGCAAAAGCTGCACGGTGATGGCCCGCCGGGTCAAGAACCAGCGGCTGGCCGCCGTCGGCTATGTCTGAGCCTTCGCCTCACTGACCGCCTCCCCGGGTGCCAGAGCCCACTATGACCGTCGCAAAGAAGCAGGTGACCGCCACATCGCCGCCCAGCGCAACCTCTTCAACCGCTTCATGGGGATGCTCTTCTACTGCCTCCAACACGGCGAGTGCTACGACGAGGAGAAGGCCTTTCCCAACCAGTCTGGAGGAGACCTCCCGGCACAAGCCGCTTGACGCGTTACCTGCGTGGGATGTCTGTCGACCGGGGCAAGAAAGGCTCGAAGATCCACCTGATCACCGAGCGGACTGGTCTGCCCCTCTCCGTCGGCATATCGGGCGCCAACCTCCACGACAACCAGGCCCTGCAGCCCCTGGTCCGCGGGATCCCGCCGACTCCCGCCGCGGCCCACGCCGACGCAAGCCCGCCAAGCTGCACGCCGAGAAGGGTTACGACTACGACCACCTGCGTCGATGGCTGCGCAAGCGCGGCATCACGCACCGCATCGCACGCAAGGGCATCGAATCCTCCACACGGCTGGGCCGCCACCGCTGGACGATCGAGCGCACCATGGCCTGGCTCGGCGGCGGCCGTCGGCTCCACCGCCGCTACGAACGCAAAGCCGAACACTTCCTGGCCTTCACCGCCATCGCCTGCACCCTCATTCGCTACCGCCGACTCACCAAATGAGACGACGTCTAAAGCGGGGTGCCGCAGGTTCGAATCCTGTGGGGGCACCAGGCAAAAGGCCCCGGACCGATCTTGGTCCGGGGCCTTTGATCGCCTGACTGTCACCGCGAATCAGACCGGGACTCGTAGTGCAGGCTGTGGAAACGACCGTCCTTCTCGCGCCCTGCGGGGTCGCCTCCCAGCGCCCGTACCGCCTCGATCGCATACCGCTGTTCCCGCTCGTCGGTGAAGAGACGCTGCGGATAGGTGTGGGCGACATCGACGGTGGTGCTCAGACCATGCGCGGCCAGTGCCCGGACGATCGGGTGGTACGACACGGTCCGCAGAACGAACGCGCTGACCCACACCGGCCTTCTGACACTGCCCAGCAGTGCCCTGAATGTGCGGGCGGTGATATAGCTGCCGCCGCCTGTCAGCGTGATGAGACCGACCTCGGCGAGCGCGCGCCTCAGACCGGTACTGGGTGAGCTCTGTTCCAGGTCATCGGTAAAGGCGGCGTCCAACAGTCCCACTCCGAGCGCGTACTGCACGGCGGGTGCCGCGACGTCCAGGCCGAAGACAGGTACTGCGTCCGGTCGGCGTCGCTCGGCATAGAACTCCTTGTCCCCTGCGGCGAGTTCTGCCGTCGACATCGTCTGGCAAGCAGGAGAGGTGTACCGCTCGTACATCTCCGCCAGCGTGACGTCGTGGTTGAGCAGCGCGGCATTGATCCCGTACGAGCAGCACACGTCCAGCACGGCCGGCCTGCCGCGGTGCCCATCGTCGAGCGCCGCCCGGTCGGTTGCTACCCGCCGGAAGACCGGCTGGGCATGATGCGGGATCTCGTACTCAAGCGGGGCCAACCGCTGGAAGTACGCGCGGGGGTCCGGACGGTCATAGATGTCATCGAACCGCGATTTGCCGCCCGCCACACCGTCGGTACCACCAGGGTCGGACTCGACCATTTCATACCCCTCCTCCCAGAACATGGATTTACGTCCATCATGTCCCGCCTTCCGTGCTGGGGACGCCCGCCGCGCACGGCGCAGCACAGAGCACACCGGGTCGCGATTCAGCCGCTGCCGACACCACAGGGGGATTCTCCGTAGCACCGCGACCGCCGCTCAGGCGCAATCGGTGCGGCGGACCCACAGTGGCCGCATGGGCGCCGAAAAACCGGACTCACGTAGCGGAGGAGGATGGGCCGGATGGATGAACACTTCGTCTGGGTGACGACGCGCCGCATTCGGTCGGGCGCCCTCGATGACTTCGAGAAGGCGTGGCGGCCGGCCACCCATCCGCAGGGTATGCACCGCGCCTTCGCGTACTGGTCCGAGGACAGACAGGAGATCACCGGGGTATCCCCGGCGTGGCGCAGCTGTCGTCCACTGGGATAGCACCGCTCACGACGAGTCCTTCCGATTTATCAATACCTAGGCCACCAGTGCCGTGTGCGCCGGGGCCTGTCTCGACGCCGCGGCCCGCCACCCGCTCGTGCGGGCTCTGCCGGTGCACGTGATCGTCGTGACCGACGCCTGCCGGGACGCCACCGCGGCCGTCACGTCGGCAGCGAGTGCGACTAGTAACATTGCAGAACTACTTTCGATACAAAACCACTACCGGACCACCGGAGAGGCGAAGCCGTGCCCGACCATGGGAGCCACGTCACCTTCCAGCACGGACAGGAGTTCCTGGCCGCGATCTCCGAGCGCTGGAACTACCAGATCCTTCGGGAGGTGTTCTTCGGCATCGGCCGGTTCGGCGAACTCAAGCGAGCCCTGGGTATCTCGGCGAACATCCTGACCGCGCGGCTCAACAGCCTGACCGAGCTGGGCCTGCTCACCAAACGCGCCTACCGCCCGGACAAGCCCTGGTACGAGTACGAGCTCACCGGCATAACGCTACTAGTTTCAAAGCACTACTAGACCGCAGGGGGCCTCGAACCGAGGCCGTCCGGCCCCGCGGGAGCCGCTCCCTTCCCCTCCCTCCGCTGATCGGCACCGCCTTCCTTGGCGGACGTCGGCCGCAGAGTCGAGGCCTCGACCGGCTGGTGGCAGCTGCTGCATGCGAGGTACGGATTGGTCGGGTTGCCGCACGTGGTGTGCATCAGCGGGTGATGCGTGATGTCGGTATCGGTCGCGTAGGTCTCGGCCCAACGGGTAGTTAGAACGCATCCTCGGTCGCAGAGGACTGATCATGACCACGAACCGGCTCGAAGGAGTCACCGAGAAGCTGATCCCCACCTCACTGAGCCTCGGCACCATATGGCAGTACCAGCACGAGCACTTCGCCCCGACCCACCGCGTAGTACTCATCGACAGTCCCGGACACGGCAAGTCCGACGCGCTGCGCAAGATCATTGATCTCAAGGACTGCTCCGACGCGCTCGTCGAGATCCTCGACACGCTCGACATCGACAAGTGCGTCCTGGTGGGCAACAGTTGGGGCGGCATGCTCGCCGGGGTATTCCCGGCCTACTACCCGCAGCGGACCACGGCGGCGATCAGTCCGTGGCCTGGGCCCTGCGCAGCATCCTCATCGGCCGCAAGGACGAGCACGCCGCCTGAACACCATCAGGAACGTACCCGTCCTGATCCTCGCCGGCGAGGAGGACAGCCAGTTCCCCGTGCACGTGGTGCGGAAAATGGCTGACGCCATCGAGGGAAGCACCTTCCGTGTGCTCCAGCACACCGCCCACCTCGCCGCCCGCGAGAACCCCGAAGGCGTCAACGCCGAGATCGACGCCTTCCTCGCCGCCCTGCCCGCCGCGGCCTGATCAGGAGACCACCACCATGACAGACAACGCACAAGCGACGGCCGTGCCCGGCTGGGTCCTGAAGTTCATGGACGCCATCGACACCCTGGAGTTCGGTGAGGGCTTCGCGCCACTGTCCGAAGACACCGACATGTTCTTCGGCACCGCACACATCCACGGCGTCGAGGCCATCAAGGAGTTCTTCATCAAGATCGACGCGCCGCTGAACATCACCCACGAGGTCCTGGAGTTCTGGACCGCGGGCGACGGCGTCCGCCTGCTGCGCGGCGAAGCGACCATGGCCAGGAAGACCGAACCGACCAAGTGGTGCGCGCCCCGTTCATGCACATCTTCTACCTCGACCAGGAAGAGCCGGTTCGCATCCGGACACTCCGCATCACCGCGGGCCCGCTTCAGACCGATGCCGTGATGTGACCTCGTTCCGGGGCGAGTTGTGAGTGTCCTGGGCCCCGGAACGGAGGACGGACAGGACGAGCACCATCCGGTCTCGCGGTACTGCCGGGGATCAGCCAACGATGCCCCGCCGAAAGGCACCTTTTTCGCGGACCTGCCGTCCACGACCTGGAGCAGCTAGCTGTGATGCCGGGGACCGTGTCGTCGCCCCGGTCAGTTTGACAGTGATGGAGAACGGGTTCGCATCGAAGCGCAGTTCAGGGGCGTTCAACGAGCTTGCGAACGGGCATGGCCCGCGTGCGGCAGCTGACCCGACGACGGCATTCGCGCGACTGCCATGAGCCCTCTGCCGGACGCAGAGGCTCGGCCTCTCGTCAGGCACCACAGGTGTCGGTGGCGATCCAGATCTCCCCGTGCGGGTTGGCGTCCTCGAGCAGTTGCAGGATCTGCTGGAGCCTGTCGTGGATCTTGGGGAACTGGGATTTCCCTGGCCGCGTGATGAGCACGGTTGCTTGAGCGGTTGTCATTGGTCGTTGTCGGCCACCGCCGAGCGGCCTCGGACGGCCCAGGCAACGGCCCATCCGGCGACCTACGAGCCGAAGGGCTTCCCGCGCTCACCAACGTGCTTGGCCCGCAACTCCTTCAGTCGGCCGCGGAACGCGTTGTGGCGGTTCTGGTCGAGGTTCGAGCAGGTGGTTGGCGCTGGTCCCACTGCACAAGCACAGGACTGGAGGCGGTTCCTGAACGCCCAGATGAAACTCGCGCCCTCAGGCGTCGTCGTGCTCGCGGGTGCAAGATCTCCGGCGCGTGTGCAGAGAGGACGCGGCGCACGTGGGCCATGCGGGCTCACGCGTCGAGATCATCGAACTGGTCGAGAAGAAAGTCGACCGGTGTCCGGCTCGGGACGGCGGATGTGCCGTCGTGGAGAAACTGTTCTGTCCAGATGACCTTGCCGCGGGTCGTGTACCGCGTTCCCCATCGCTGGGCGAACTGTGCCACCAGAAACAGCCCCCGCCCGCCTTCGTCCGTGGTCGCCGCCCGCCGTAGGCGCGGCGAGGTGCCGCTGCCGTCCGACACCTCGCAGATCAGACAGCGTCCGTGCAGCAGCCGCACACCGACCGGCGGCAAGCCGTACCGGATCGCGTTCGTGATCAGCTCGCTGAGGATCAGTTCCGTGGCGAATCCGACCTCCTCCAGTCCCCACTCCCGCAACGTCTCCCTGCACCGCGCCCGCACAGAGGGAACCGCCGCCGGGTCCGACGGCACGTCCCACTCGGCCACGCGCGAAGGCGGGAATATCCGCGTACGCGCCGCCAGCAGCGCGATGTCGTCGGAGGAGTGTGACGGCTTCAGCGCGTCGATCACCGCCTGACACGTCTCCTCCGGAGTGCGGCGCCCGGAACCGTCCAATGCCCGGCGCAGCCTCTCCATCCCGACGTCGATGTCGTGGGTGCGGTCCTCCACCAGGCCGTCGGTGTACAGCACCAGTTGTGAACCCTCTGGCAAGGAGAGCTCGGCGGTCTCGAAGGGGTAGCCGCCCAGGCCGAGCGGCGTCGAAGCCGGGACGCCAGGACAGGTGACCGTCCCGTCCGGACGCACCAACACCGGTTCCGGGTGTCCCGCACGAGCCATCGTGCAGGCCCCCGCCACCGGGTCGTAGACCGCGTAGAGACAGGTCGCTCCGGTCACCCCCTCCCCCTCGTGGCCCTCCGCGGCACCGCTCGCGTTCTCCTCGTTGTCCATGCTGACAACGAGGTCATCCAGTTTCCCGAGCACCTCGTCAACGGGGAGGTCCAGGGTGGAGAAGTTGTGCACCGCGGTGCGCAGCCGGCCCATCGTCGCCGCCGCGTGCAGCCCGTGACCGACGACGTCACCCATGACCAGGGCCACCCGAGCGCCCGGAAGCGGGATGACGTCGAACCAGTCCCCGCCCACCCCCGCCTCCGCGGGCAGATACCGCCAGGCCACCTCCAGTGCGTCCTGATCCGGATGTGCCCGCGGCAACAGACTGCGCTGCAGCGTCACCGCCATCGCGTGCTCCCGGGTGAACCTCCGAGCATTGTCGATGGCCAGGGCCGCCCGCACGGCCAGTTCCTCCGCGAAGGAGAGATCCTCCGGCTGGAACGCCGGGGAATCCACTGTCCGGTAGAAGTTCACCACGCCCAGCGGCACGTTCCGCGCCTGCAGCGGTACGGTCACCAACGAACGCAACCCGCACTCCAGGGCCTTGCGGGCGCGCTCCGGATCCTGCTCCCGCCAGCCATGTGCCTGCCGCAGGTCCGCCTCCAGCATGACCCGTCGCTCCTGCAGCGTCCGCATTTGCGGCGTTCGGCGCGAGAACGTGATCACTTTGCCCAGCGGATACACCGGGATCATCCGCTGCTCACCGCCGATCGCCGCCCGGCGCAGATGCCGCCAGCCCTCCGCCGTCGGCTCCCACCCCCGCAGTACCGCGTCGAGCAGGTCCACCGTCACCAGGTCGGCGAACTGCGGCGCCGCAACGTCGGCCAGTTCCTGCGCCGTACGTCCCACGTCCAGCGTCGTGCCAATCCGCACCCCGGCCTCGTACAGCAGCTTCAGCCGCTCCCGCGCGACCTCGGCCCGCCCCGAGACCGCCGCCAGCTCCGTGGTGTCCCGCAGGGTCACCACGCTGCCTCCCCGGTCGGCCTGGGGGTACGTTGGCCGCTTGTTGACCGCCAGCAATCGGTCCCCTGCGAGATGCACCTCATCGGTGACCACCTCCGGCGACGACAGCAGACGCGTGATCGGCTCCGGCAGTCCCAGCTCCCGCACCGGGCGCCCCTGCACGTCCGCCGGCAGGTCGAGCAGACGCCTCGTCTCGTCGTTGGCCAACAGCAGTCGTCCGTCGGTGTCGGTGATCAGCACTCCTTCCCGCACCGCGTGCAGGACCGCGTCGTGGTGCTCGTACAGCTGCGCCAGCTCCGCCGGGGCCAGGCCGTGCGTCTGCCGCCGCAGCCGCCGGGCCACCAGCGTCGTTCCCGTCATGGACAGCGCCAGCGTGGCCGCGCCGCTCCCCAGGATGATCGGCAGCTGCGGCAGCCACAGTGCCGCCACGTTCTTGACCGTGATTCCGGCAGAGACCAGGCCGACCACCTCGCCGCGCGAGTCGGTCACCGGGACCACGGCCTGCACGGCCGTCCCTTTGCCCGCGGGCAGAGGCGGCCCGCCGGCCTGCTCGACGACGGTATGGCCCTTCAGCGCCGGTGCGATCGTGCCGACAAACTTCTTGCCGATCTCCCGCGGATAGGGATACGTGTAACGAATCCCCCGCGTGTTCATGGCGACGACGAAGTCCACACCCGTGCGTTTCCGCACCTCCTCGGCCCGCGGCTGGAGCACCGCCGTCGGATCAGGGCTCCGCAGCGCCTCGGCCGTGCCAGGGGCAGACGCGAACGACTGGGCCGCGACGACCGACTCACGACGCCCCCGTTGCAGCGCGTCACTCGACGTCTGGAGCACCACGGCCGCCACCGCGGCCACGACCAGCAGGACCACGATGACGACCTGGAGAAGGAATACCTGACCGGCCATACTGCGCAGGTCCAACCGGGAAGCCCGGTGTTGCCGCGAGCGTCCGATGAGCGGATGACGTTCCGGGCTCCGAGGGCGCCCAGAAAATACCTCCATACACCCTTGATAACACCGCCGCGGGGAAGCCGACGCCGATCACGTCCGTCGCGCCGCCGCATTACCGAGTTCGGCACTTCAGGGCGACGGTGGTGGGCCGAGGCAGACGCCCCTGGCGCGGCGTTCAGTCCGCCTCGGCCCGGCCGGGGTGCGCCTTGCGACGGGTACTGGACCAGCCTGGGCACGTGCGGTGTGCAACCTCGCCGCCGCTGATGGGGATCCCGAAATTCGCTCTGTCTGCAGTTCCGTGAATCCCCAGGTCAGGGGCCGGACGGGGGATCGCTTCGGCAGTGTGTTTCCTGGCGTGGCGAGCAAGACGATAGAGGATGTGCTGATTCCCGGGATCGCTGTACGAGTGGAGCGTGTCAGCGACTCCTCCGGCGCGCTGGCGGTGGATGCGGTGTCCACCGGTCGGCCGGGCCAGTGCCCAGACTGCCGGAAGCAGGCGAGACGCGTGCACAGCTCGCACCAACGCAGCCTCGACGAACGGCCGTTGGGCTCTCGGCGGATTGTGGTCCGTCTCCGGGTGCGCCGGTACTTCTGCGACCGGAAACAGTGCTCCCTGAAGACGTTCGTCGAGCAGGTGCCGGGCCTAACCGAGCGGCACCGCCGGTCGAGCACCGGGCTGACGGGGTGGCTGCGGTCGATCGCGGTGGAGCTGGGCGGCCGTCCGGCGGTACGGCTGTGCCGTCGTCTGCGGCTGGCCGCGGGGCGCACCCGGCTGCTCAGGCTGCTGACCGCGCCACCATTTCAAAGCCGTGCCCCGCGGGTGCTGGGGGTCGACGAGTTCGCCTTCCGCAAAGGCTGCACCTACGGCGCCGTTCTGGTCGATGTCGAGGCCGGCCGGGTCGTGGGTGCACCTGTCGATAACGATGAGCCCTGACAGGTCTCAGAAACGGTCCACGCTCATGGCCTGCGTCACTGCCACTACCGCGGCCTGGCAAAGACATACGTCCAACATGTGCCCACAGCCGCCGGAACCAACATCATCCGACTCAGCGAATGCTTCGCGGTACAGGGCTGGTCACAGTGCTTTGTTGAGAGCAGGTTCTAATACCGATCCAGGCGGTGGGCGTACGGGGTCGGCAGAGACTGTGTGCCGCCTCGGGGGAACCAAGCCGTGCATAGATCCCGGTACCGTTCGGGGACCGACATGCCGTGCACGTATGCGTCATCGGTCGACCAGTAGCCAAGAAGCAGCCGGATGAGCGCCTTGTCATCGGGGAACAGATCGCCGCGTCGCAGCGCGTCGAACGCCCTGTCGTAGGCCTTGTCCGACTGCTGCACGGCAGCCCGGCGCCGCAGCTCGGGCTCGAGCTTCCGCACCAGGGACGAGCGGTTCAAGACGGCGGCCATCATCCCGCCGCTCGGCGGAAATCTCTGCTGGTAGGTGCAGCCCATATGGCGAGCCACTCGGCCGGTGAGGCTGTCGGCCGGCTCCCGCACGGTGAATTCGCTCAGACGCCGTTTCCAGCAGAGTCGGGCGATGGCCATGAGCAGCAGGCGTGCCGCGGCGGCATTCTCGGCAACCAGTTCGTCCACGGTCAGCGAACCCAGGGGGTCGCCGAACGCTCGGCCCTCCAGCACGGCATAGCCGGCGGCAGCACCATCGGTCTGCAGGACCAGGGTCTGCGACCCGGGCTTCCACGTGGCCTGGGGAATGAGCCGGTTCCAGCCTGGGTGCCGTGCGTGGGTCCAGGGCCGCTGGGCGTGCGCGGTGTTGTACATGCGGATCATCGCCGGGAGATCGGCCGGAGAGCTGCTGCGGATGCCCGGGACGGCCGTACCCAGATCGTCTCCCACCGCCTGTTCGACGTTGCGCACGGGGATGACCAGGTGCCCTTCGGCGACGGCTCCGATGAAACCGAACTGCTCGTACACCCCCTCGATACCGTTGGATACGAAGGCGACGTCCACCCGCTGTGCCATGCCGGCCAACGCCTGTCGGAGGAGTCGACTCATGTGCCCCTGACGTCGGAACTCGGGCTGGGTTTCCACGCCACCGATGCCTTCTGCTGCAACGGCCACCGCACCGAACCGCAGTTGGAAAGAGAGCACCTCCAGCTCGGCGACCGGTTCACCTCCAACGGTCCGCAACCGGCAGTAACGCACTCGCAGACTGCGCACTTCCTGATCCGCGAGTTCGGTGTAGGCGGCTCTTGGCTCTCTTGGCTCATGATCCGACACTGAAGGTCCTCGGCCTCTTGATCGCACGGCGGTGCCGTCATTTCCCGCGGACATCAGCGATGTCCTTACCTGCCCACTGCTGCTGAACCCCGTCAACAAACACTGCCACCAAAAGCGAACAAAGCCACGCCGCCCTGCATCTACTCACTGGAGCAATACATCGCCGGCCGACGCCACCGGCGACGGACACCGGCCCGGACGAGCGTGAACGGACAGCATCCACAGTGCTCCGGGGCTAGAAGCGAATCCCGGACTCCTGTGCCGACAGGCGACGCCTCGAGGAAGGGTCACGGCGCGGATCTGTCGCTGTTCCGTGGCGCGGGTCTGCTGGCGGGAGAGGTCCAGTCATGGCGTCGGTGATTCGGGGAGAGGGGGTTGAGGGTTTCGGTGACCGCCGCGGAGATCCCCTGCTGCAACCGGTCGGACAGCGGAGCATCGTTGACCGCTCCCACCAACTCCTGGGCCAGGTGATGGAGTTTGGTGTTGGTGCGCTGCGAGGCCTCGACCAGGACGCTCCAGGCGTCCTCGGCGTTCAGGCCGAAGGAGGCCATCAGGACTCCGCGGGCCAGATCGATGACCGGCCTGGTTTGCATGGCCCGTTTGAGCTGGCTGATTTCGATGCGCAGGTCCTCCTCGACATCCTCGGGCAACCCGTCCTCCTCCACGGGGCTGGGGGTGGTACCGGTACGCATGCCCTGGCCGTTGGTGGCCATGCCCGGACCGACATCATCCGGGTGCGGGAAGAGCGGCCAGGTGCGGGTAAGTGTGAGCAGGTGCTCGACCGCCATCCCCGCGGTCTGGATGCGGACCGTCTTGGCCTCTACCAGGGCCAGGCGGCGGATGTGCACCAGGACGTTGAGGCCGGAGCAGTCACAGAAGTCGACCCCGGCGAGGTCGAGGTCGAGGCCGTGGACCGACTTGGCCAGCGCTTCACGCAGGGCGTGCCGCAGCGCCTGCTCCGTGTCGATGTCGAGTTCACCTGCGACCGCCACGACCGTCCGCTCGCCGGCGGGGTATGCCGCGACCTTCAGGAACGGCGAGGTGTGGGCTCCAACCGTGCCATCCGCTTGCGTCTCGTGGACGGCTTCGTCTGCGCCCCCCGCCTGGGAAGAAGGCAGATGTTCTTGCATGGGAGTCGCTCCGGGGGCATCCACTGGTCCTTGCCTCCTCCAGGCTCGACCTCCCTCACCTCGCACGTCAAGAGATACATGAACTCATTTTCACCCTTTTGAATACGTGAACGTCGGGCACTACGCTGAGAGGCATGGGTGGAGTACCTGAGGGACACAGTGGCTGGACCTTCCTGACCAATCACGCCCGAGTGCTGGCCGCGATCGCCGACGATCCGGGCACCCGTATCCGTGACATCGCCGCGCGATGCCGGCTCACCGAGCGCGCTGTCCAGAAGATCATTTCCGATCTTGAGCAGAACGGCTATCTCACCCACACCCGGCAGGGCCGCTCGAATCGCTACCGCATCGAAGAGGGAACCGTCCTCCGGCACCCGGCCGACGCCGGCCTCACCGTGGCGGGCCTGCTGGCCGCCCTCGACCAGCACGAGAACCCCCACGAAACCCGGCCCGGGCAGGGGGCCGGACATGGGAGCGATGGCACGGAGGAGTCTCCTGACGATGACAGCATGACGGCCACGAAATCCGTTCATGCCGGCCGTCACCGAGTGAAGTCATGAGTCGCGATGATCGACCCTATGGGGACGGCTCACAAGCGAGGGCGGTCTGCCCCGGTCGACTCCCGATGTACCTGCCTCTGATTCGACCGGTACGGCTTGGTGGCGCGGTCGCGGGAAAGGGCAAGGCTCCATAACGGGCTGTTTGACGGTAACGTCCCGCGCGACGCGACGTAGTCAGCATCAGCCGCATGGAGGCCGCACCAGCGCACGGGACACGGCCTGCGCTGAATCGACGCTGCGTTCGCTGGGCGGCAATATCTCGGCCGATCGCGATCGAAGAGGAGCCGGGTGCGGTGGTGCCCGCGCGAATGTCCCGGCAGCCCCGCCGCCCTTACACAGCTGGGCCCTCAGCTTCTCAGGGGAGCTGGTGCGCTGGCCGCGGGGGCGAGTCACGCGGCATGCCGGTCGGCGTCTGTTTCACGGCCTCGACAACTGCGCGACCCTCAGAGCTCCCCTCGCACGGTCACAAAGAAGCGGGCTCCGTCGGGGTCGGTCAGGATGGCCTCGGTCGAGCCGAGGCCCTGCTGGTGGGCCGTGCCGCCGTGGGCGCGTGCGGCGCGGGCGGCGGCCTCGACGTCGTCGACGGTGAAGTGGATCTGCCAGTGCGGCCGGATCGTCGGGTCGGGGGCCGCCTCGACCGCGCCGGAGTGGATACGGGCCACCACGTCGCCCCGGCTGCGCAGGACGACCTCGTTGTCCTCGTAGCGCACCTCGCAGGACCCGGGGCCGGGGACGCCAGCATGCGCAGGAGAAGTTACACGATCAGGGCCACCACCATGGCGATCAGTCCGATCGCTATCAGTACCACCACCGCCATGATCAGGGCGAGTGCCATCGGTCCCCATCCCTTGCCCACCCCGGGTGGCTCCGGATAGGAGATGCCATAAATGCCCCCTTCGGCGGGCGGTGTCTCACCGGGTGACACACCGCGGCGCGGTTCGGTTCTCGGAGTTCGCGTCGGGTCGGGGTCAGGAGTCGTCATGGCGCACGCTCCTCTCGGGGCCCAGCTCCCCGTGGGCTGGTCACGTCGTTGGGTTCGACAGATGTTCGGCGGCCTGTGGGGCGGCGTGGTGCCCGCCGCCCGACCGCGTGGGGTGGCGGAGAGCAGGCCGATCGATTCGAGTCCCCAGGAATCTCACCACTCGTCGACGACCGGTACACGGCGGACGAAATGCTCGCGCACCACGCCCACCGCGCGGCCGAGGTTGTCGTAGGGCTTCACCGTGCCTTTGCCATGACGTCGCTGACATGCCGAGTCACGGAACCATCCCTCAGTGTAGTGGGCGATGCTTTCACCGCCGTTCGGCCTCCGAGTACCCGTAGTCGATCGGTCCCAACGCCGTCACCAGAAGCGCGCGCGGACGGCGCTCAGAATGCCTGGTTGTCGGAGTGGGGGCGAACGATGAAAAGCGGCATCGTCGAGCCAGCGATGCCGACGATCCGCAACGCCATGCCCATAGCCCTTAGCCCCAGTGACGCCCGCGAGCACCCGCGGGCGTCACGAATGATTTCGGGCGATCCTGGAACAGGCACCGTCGTCCGGGAAGGCCTGGGACATGGCCACTTTCCGCATGGCCCCGCAGACCGGGCCGGAACAGTCCGCGACCGGGCCCGCGCCTCCCACGAAGCGGTAGCCAGGCGCAGAGCCACCTTGTACGACCAGACGCTGCGCTCGGTCAACGGCCCGGGACACCGGTCTCCCCTGCTGACTCGCGGTCGGCGACGACGCTGGTGTCCAGGTGTCTGAGGAGGTCGGAGGGATCTCGGTACAACGCGCGGGCGCCGACCGCTTCCAGGTCCGCGCGTGGGATCACGCTTTGCGGTCATCCCACGCTCACAGTTCACGAAGGATCGGCAGCAAGGGCACGCCGGTCAGCTCCCTTGCCTGCCGGACGGGGTCGGGGGCGGGTTTGCCGTCATCGACGTCGTCCGCACTGGCTGCCCCGAGGATGACGTCGTCGGCGTCGATGGCGCCGCGCAGCGCGGAGAGTTCCGGGCCGCTCGCCGAGGTCGCCAGGACGATCTCCCAGTCCCGCCCGGCCAGTGCGCGCAGCAGGTTGCCTGCCTCGTCCAGCGCCGGTAGCCGCTCGAAGTACGTGGCGTAGAGGGCGTGGTGGGCCGAGGTGAGCTGCTCGTCGCCGTCGGGGTCGCGGTCGTCTCCGAGCAGGTGCTCGATCAGGTCGCCGCTGCGGAGGCCCACGGCGCGGTGGATCTCCCGCATGGGGACATGGCGGCCCGCCTGCCGGTACGCCTCCCACCAGGTGACGACACATGAAGGCCGCCGTGCGGGACGTGGTGGTCCCGGTGGCGGTGCTGTCCGGCGGAGCTTCTGCTCGGCCCACTCCAGGTACGGCTCCTGGTGCTCGCAGCATGGCGCAGATGTCGCTGTAGTTGAGGTGGGTGTGACTGCGTATGGCCGCCGCGGGCTCGGGCCGGGCGGCTGAGAGAGGCACGCAGCGGGTCAGCGCATTGCTGAGCGAACACTATGAACATAACGATCAAGAGTGGGGCTCCTCGGCTGCAGCCTCCTTAGCATCACAACTCGCGGCGCAACGGTGCGCCCGCGAGGACAGGGAGCCGCACCTTGGACAGGTCCAGAACGCTCGCACGCATCCCCAGATGGGTCCGGTCCGGTAACCAGCGCCGCGTGGGACTGGCCGCCTGCCTTGCCGGGGTGGTCATTGGCGCACTCACGAGCACATCTTCGGCCCACGCGGACGCGGGTCATCCGGTATCCGCCGCATGCCCGTCAAGCCTGGCGGGGTGGGCCACGTGTTACACCGGCCAGGATGCCAACGGGGCCTACTACTGGATCGCCTTCCCCAAGACATGGAACGGCTCGCTCGTCGTGCACGCCCACGGCGGTCCCGACCTCGGCGAAGGCTCCGACCCCGGCCGCAGCGTCGACGATCTGGACCGCTGGTCGGTGATGGTGGACGAGGGCTACGCCTGGGCCGGCTCGTCCTATCGTCGCGGTGGCTATGGCACCCGGATGGCGGCCGCCGACACCGAGAACCTGCGCCGCCTGTTCGTCCAGGAGTTCGGCAAGCCGAAGCGAACCTACGTGCACGGCCAGTCCTGGGGCGGAAACGTCGCCGCCAAGGTCGTGGAGACCTACGGCAAGAAAAACGGCCCGTACGACGGAGCCCTGCTCACCAGCGGCGTCCTCGGCGGCGGCTCACGCGGATACGACTACCGGGTCGACCTGCGCGTGGTCTACCAGTACTACTGCCAAAACCACCCCCGTCCCAGCGAGCCTCAGTACCCGCTGTGGGAAGGGCTGCGCGCCGACTCGACCATGACAGCCGCCGGGCTCCGCGCCCGCCTGCAGGAATGCACCGGATACGCTTCCGCCCCGCAGGAGCGGACCGCGCCGCAGCAGCGCAACCTCGACGACATCCTCGCCGTCACAAAGATCCCCGAGCGCACCCTGGAGTCACACCTACGGTTTGCGACCTTCACCTTCCGCGACATCGTGCACAACCGGCTCGGCGACCGCAATCCGTTCAGCAACCAAGGCGTGTGGTACTCCGGTTCACATGACGACAAGGCGCTCAACACCGGCGTCGAGCGGTTCTCCGCCGACCCGACCGCTGCACGGGACCTGTCCTATGACAGCGACCTCACCGGCAAGGTCGCCATCCCTGTCCTCACCCTCCACGCGATCGACGACCCAACGGCGTTCGTCGAACACGAGGCCGCCTACCGAGCCACCCTCCGAGGCGAGCACCGGGAAAAGTACTTGGTGCAGACCTTCACCAAGGAGAGCGAGCACAGCGGACTGAGTAACTCCGAGTACGCCAACTCCATCTCCGCCCTGGACACGTGGGTGCGCACCGGAAAGAAGCCGACGCCCCAGTCGATCGCGGAATCCTGCGCGGCGTTCGACCGTACATACGGCACCGGCTGCTTCTACAACCAGGACTTCCACCCAGACTCCTACGCCTCACGGGTCAATGCACGGCCGGGCGGACTCCACTGGCCGGCCATGACCGCCGCCCAGGAGAAGTCCTGGAGCCGCATCGACGGCGTCGGAATTGTTCCCTGAGGTCTCCGGCTCACCACACCAGCCCGAGAGGTGACAGCGAGGTGATGTCGGCTCCGGCGCGCTGGTCACAGCGCGCCGGAGCCGGTCGTCTTCGCTGCGCCACTGACTGCGTTGGGCCGCGCCAAAGGGTGTGAACTCCAGCCGTTCCTCAGCCTCGTATCATCCGGGCAAACAGAACAGCTCACGAGTGGCGGCACCCCTGCGCGGGAACTGGTCCTGAGCGCCTGACCGGTGTCCACACGGTACCGGGGACCGTTCCGGCTGATCGGCGGATGAAGAACGACCGTTGTGTGGTGTGCGCAGAGGTCTGGCGGCTGTCGGCCCAGCTCACGTCATGACTCACCCCGTCCCCCAAGCACAGGCGCCATCGTGCAGAGAGGATGGGTGAAGCCGCGGGAGCCAGGCATGACTGCTAGTAGGACTCCGTTAGGTTGCTCTGGTTCTTGGGTTTGGGCTGGTGGTGGCTGTTCTGGGCAGGGGGCGGTGGCAGGTGGGGCAGGTGCCGGTCCAGCAGTTCAGCAGGTCTTGGATGGCGTCGAGGATCTGGTAGAGGGTGAGTCCGCTGTATCGGCTTTTGGGGCCAGGCGCTGTTCGGTGAGGAACGCGTGGGCGGCGGTGACCAGGGTGACATGGTGATGCCACCCCGCCCAGGAACGGCCCTCGAAGTGGTCCAGGCCGAGGCCGTGTTTGAGTTCCCGGTAGTCGTGCTCGATCCGCCAGCGGATCTTGGCCAGACGGACCAGCTCGGGCAGCGGTGTGCTGGTGGGCAGGTTGGACAGCCAGTAGTCACTGGGTACTTCGGCTTCCTCGGGCCATTCGGCCAGGAGCGTCGCCTCGGGCAGGACACCGTCCCAGTGGCCGTGTTCGGCGGTGGCGGCGGCCCGGGCCAGACGGCGGGCCCTGACCCCAGCCGGCCGCACCCGCACTGCCAGCAAGTGCGAGCGCATCGGCCCGCGGGAACCTTCACGCCAGGTGACCTCGGTGAACGCCTGCCGCCCCTGGCCGGCCGCGAGCGCGACCACCGGGGACGGCTTGTCCCGGTAGCGGGGCTGTGGCTTGCGGCCGTGGCCCGACCACGGCGGCGTGAGGGGCTCGGTGCCGTGCGGGTGGACGGTCACGTCCGAACGGACCGCCACGACATAGCCGATGCCCCGCTCGCTCAGGCCGGCCCGGAAGTCAGCGTTCTGCCCGTAACCGGCTCTACCTTTCAACCGGTTGGTCCTCCCGTTCGTAGGGTGGGGACACCAGGGGAGGCGGGTGTGGCTTGTAGCCGGCTGCCGTTCGTGGCCTTCGATGCTTGGCCGCCTGCCTCCCCACGACGACTCGGCCGCCGATTGGGAAGTGCGAATGTGTCGCTGTGTAGAGCCTTGCCGGCGAGGTCGTCCGTGGTACGCACTGCAAGTACGACCTGATGGAGCACGATGAGCCGGATATGGGCGGGGACCGACTGCGGCAAGAGCCACCACCACTGCCTGGTCATGAATGCTGATGGCGACACGCTGCTGTCGCGCCGGGTGGCCAACGACGAACCCGAGCTGCTGAAACTGATCGCTGATGTCCTGGACATCGTCGGTGGAGACCGGGCGACCTGGGCGATGGACATGACGGGCGGTGAACCTGCCCTGTTGATCGAGCTGCTGCTCAACCACGGACAGGAACTCGTCTACATCCCTGGCATCGCGGTCAACCGGGCCACCGACAGCTACCGAGGTGTGGGGAAGACCGATGCCCGTGATGCGAGGGTGATCGCGGATCAGGCCCGCATGCGTCGCGATCTGCAACCGATCCGCCCTGGCGACGAGGCCGCCATCGAGCTGCGGCTGCTGACCGAGCACCGCTCCGACCTGGTTGCCGACCGGACCCGGACCGTGAACCGGCTAAAGTCCCTGCTCACCAGCATGTTCCCGGCCCTGGAACGCGCCTTCGACATGGGCACTACCGGTGCTCTGGTCCTGCTCATGGGCTATCAGACACCCGCGGCGATCCGCCGGGCAGGCAAGCGACGCCTTGCGATGTGGCTGCGCAACCGCAAGGTTCGCACCCCCGAGGCCGTCGCGGCCAAAGCGCTGGAAGCCGCCGACCGTCAGCACACCGCCGTGACCGGGGAGAAGGCCATCGCGAAGATGGTCCACACTCTGGCGAAGGAGGTGATGACCCTCAACGAGAAGATCGCCGAGACCGACAAGCTCATCGAGGGTCGGTTTCGCGAACACGAACTCGCCGAGGTGATCACGTCGATGCCTGGCATCGGGCCGATCCTCGGAGCCGAGTTCCTCGCCGCGACCGGCGGCAGCTTGGATGCCTTCCTCACCGCTGACCGACTCGCGACCTTCGCCGGGGTGGCACCCGCACCCAAGGACTCCGGCCAGGTCAGCGACAACCACCACCGCCCCCGGCGGTATCACCGACGGCTGCAACGCGTCTTCTTCCAGTCCGCCATGGTCAGCATCCGCTGGGATCCCAACTCCCGCCGCTTCTACGACCGCAAGAGAGCCGAGGGCAAACACCATGTCCAGGCCGTGCTCGCTCTCGCACGCCGACGCGTCAATGTGATCTGGGCTCTGATTCGTGACCGACGGTGTTACACCGTCACACCACCAGTCACTCATGCCGCTTGACTTCCAGATTGGGAAGCATCGGCCACCACCACCGGCGGCACCAGACCCCACCCGGCCAACTCGTCGATGGTGTCCAGGGCCAGGCGCCACTTCTCCCGATGCCCGACCCCCTCCGGCATCCCGGCCTTCTTCCGCCGCCCGGCATCGTGCGCCCACTCCTCGGGCACGAACAACCGCCACTGCAGCGGACAGGACGCGGTGTCGGAGACCGCGTGCACGCTCACCGCGACCTGGCAGTTGGCCTGTTTGCCCAAAGCCCCGCAGTACTGCGGAGCGACCGCCACCGACATCTTCCCGTCCTTGGGAAACGACACGTCGTCGACCACCCACGCGTCCGGGCCGATCTGCGGCACCATCCGCTCAGCGATCCGCCGCCGCACAGGCACCGGATCCCAGGTCGACTGGTTCACGAACTGCTGCAGGTTCTGCTCGTTGCCGTCCGGCAGCCGCTCCGCCATGGCCTGGATGGACTTGCGCCGCCCGTCCAGCATCAGTCCGCGCAGATAGCAGTCACCCTTCGCCCGCTGATCCTTGCGCGGCACCGACGCGAACACATCAGCCACGAATATCGCCAACTTCGCCCGAGCACGGTTCACTTCATGTGCGTCCACACCCCCACCATGCCCTCAAACAGGACCGCGAGACAGACCTAACGGAGTCCTACTAGTGCTCTGACCGGACAGGTGCACCGGCTTCCGTGCCTCCCTGCGATCATGTGCGAATGGATACGGGGGGATCTACTCATGGCCGCCGCATGCCGGTCGCCTCTCGGCGGCGTCGGGTCAATTCCGCTCTTTTCGCGGTGGCGGCGGTGCTGGCGGTGCTCGCCGCGCTGGCCGTAGTGGTCGTGGTGCTGCCAGGGCTGGTGGTCGAGCGCGATCTCGGCGGGGCCAGGATCTCGGCCGCTGAACGGCTCGCAGCTGTGAACAACGTACGCACGACGCTCGTGCAGGCGATCGGTGGCGTTGTCGTCCTCTTCGGCGCGTACGCCACTTGGCGGCAGTTGAGGGTCAACCAGGAGGGGCTGAACGCCACCCGGGAGGGACACATCACGGACCGCTTCAGCCGGGCGGTCGACCAGCTGGGCAACGAAAAGACGGACGTGCGGATCGGCGGCCTCCACGCACTGTGGCGGATCGCGGACCATTCGGCTCACGACCGGGAGGCGGTCATCTCGATCAAGGCCGCGTTCCTCCGGACTCACCTGCCATGGCCTCCGCAAGGGCAGGACTCTCCGACGGCGGAAGCCTCCATCAATTCCGTGCCTCCGCTGGAGACCCGTGCTCCGGATGCCCAGGTGGCTCTCACCGGCCTCGGAGTCCTGTGCCAGGAACGCCAGCCCGACTGGCTCAACGTCAGCTACACCGACCTGCGTCGGGCCGACTGCGACGGACTGTGGCTGCACCACATCAACTTCGACGGCGCCTGCTTGGAAGCGGCGAGCATCTACCAGGTCAACCTGACCAAGGCATCGCTGATCGCGGCCAACATGCGGCACGTGGAGCTCGGGACGTCGATTCTCCACCAGAGCCGCTGCATCGAAGCCGACCTGCGCGGCGCTCGCATGGTCAGGGCCGACCTCCGCGAGGCTGACTTCTCCGGGGCCGACCTGCGGGAGGCGAATCTGCGCAAGGCGCGAGGCCATGGCACCAAGTTCACCGGCGCGGATCTGAGACTGGCTGACCTCCGAGGAACCGACCTCACCAGTGCCGACCTGACACGGGCGAAGCTTGAGGGTGCACTGGCAAGCGACGTCACCATCTGGCCGACAGGCTTCGACATCCAGGCGGCCGGCGTCGTCATGGTCGAGGACCCCGGCGCCGAGCCGAGCATCCTGCTGCGAGCCGCCGCGCTCGCGAGGAACGTCCCACCCCTGCACTCGGCCTACTGAGAATTTCGAGTTGTAGTCGGGTAGTGACGGTTCAGTCCGCAGCATCAGCTCCGGCACAGCCTGATAGCCTGCGATCTTCGCCGGTCACCCGGACGGAGTTCCCCGGCGGGTCGCCATGTCGCACCATCAGCAGCTCTTGACAGCCCTCGATGCGCTGGACTGCGCCTTCGCCTCGGAAGAGCCGTTCCCCGTCGGCGGTTGCACGTACTGCTACGGCGAGGAGGGACTCGCCGAGCTCTCCAGACCGCTGCACCTCATACCCGACGACATGGTGTCCGCGGCCGCCGGAGAGGTGCCCAGCCACTGGGACGACTTCCCACGTCTCTACCGCCGTCTCGTCCCGCGCATCATCCGCCCCCTTGTCGCCGGTCAGTTCCACGTCTCCGAGGAACTGATCGCCACCCGCCTGGGCGAGGCAGGCTGGAGCACCTGGGACGCGCCCCTGGCCGACGCTCTTCGCAACGTCTGGACCGCATGGTGGCAGGCCACGTTGCACACCCACCCCAGCCCGGTGTCCATCAGGGACACCCTCGGCCTCATCACCGTCGCCACCGACAGCCTGCGCCCCTCGCTGGACATTTGGACCGCCACCCGGACCCCGGCCGCCGACGCACACTTGGCGGACCTGATGGTCGACGTGCTGTTCGAGTACGAGATCACCGACCTGAGCCTGGGGTTCCACAGCGAGTACCACGCCACCGCGGAGCTGGTGGAATGGCTCCTCACCGATGTGCGCGACCGTGTCACCGACCCCCGTCTCGACGACTCGGACTTCATTCACCACCTCCAGCAGCTGATCAGCGCTCCAGCTGACGTCTCAACCGACGCGATTCACAAGGACGACTTCTGAGCTCTTGGGGTTGGTGTCGGCTGGTCGGTGAGTGAGTCCGGTGCCGGTGAGGCAGCCGTCGATCAGGTCGGGGCGGAGTTGGATGTGGCGCAGGCCCCGGCGGAGGGTGCGTTCAAGGACCACAACCCCGCGCTCCTGGAGATGAGGGCGTGGGACCCGACAGCGCCGCGGCCCTCCTGGTCGCCGCCGGCGAGAACCACGATCGCCTCGAAAGCGATGCTCGGTCCGGCCTGTTCACCTCGATCACTTGAACGTTCTGGGAGAGCAGGTACCGACACAGGGCCGCACCGTAGGAGCCCGTGCCTTCCACACCCGGGTGATGCAGATCGCCGAAGGAGCGTGCCCACGCCAGCATCTCCTGGTAGCCGGCTGCGGTGGCCTGGAATGGGCATGCCCCATCGACGTCGAAGGTCCACGCGACCCTCTCCGGCATGACGGGCGGGAAGGCGTCCACGCCGAGCGAGATCCGGGCGGCCCGCACGTCCCCGACGTAGCCCTGCGCTACCAGGTCCCGTGCGTAGCGGGCGGCGGGCCCCTGGCGGCGTTGGAGGCCGACGACGTGCCGGACACCCTTCGCCTCGGCCAGGGCAAGCAATTCCTCCGAGTCCGAGGTGCGGGTGGTGAGCGGCCACTCGCTGTAGACGTCCTTGCCGGCCTCGATGGCGGCCTTCACGAGCGGCACGCGCTGCGAAGTCGGGGTCAGCACCGCCACGAGGTCGACGCCGGGGTCCTTGATCAGCTCGTGGGCGTCATCGTAGGCGTGCGGGATACTGAACTTCTGGGCCGTCTGCTGCGCGGATTCCTGCCGGCGCGCCGATACGGAGACCACCTCGAACTCCGGCAGTGTCCGCAACGCCGGGATGTGTCCGTAGCCGGCCCAGAAGCCGGGCCCGATGATCCTGACCCGGCGGCTGGGGCCTGCGCGCTCATGCCCTGTTCCGTCTGGTTCACTCGACCCCGCTCGCGGTCGCGGTGCCCTGGGAGGTCGGGGAAGCTGGACCGCGTGCTCGGGGTCTTGTGCTGTTGTCGTGACTCCAGGGTCAAACGTTGACACTGGTGGAAGGTCAAAGGGGAAGCCGCACGTGTCCTGCGGAGAGGCGGGTCACCCCGGTCCGGCTTGACCTTGACATAAATGTCAACCCTGCATCGTGGGGTCATGGCACACGGTCAGGTCATCGTGCCCCGGCCACGAACGGGTACGCGACCTGTCCGGATATCCGATGCGAAGGGACCACCCCATGAGCAAGGCAACCAACACCCGCCCGGCAGAGGCTTCGGGCACCTTCCGCCTCGGCGGCGACCTCGAGATCAACCGCCTCGGCTACGGCACGATGCAGCTCACCGGCAAGGGCGTCTGGGGCGAGCCAAAGGACCACGACGAAGCCGTCCGTGTACTCAAGCGGGCCGTCGAGCTCGGCGTGAACTTCTTCGACACCGCCGACAGCTACGGCCCCGATGTCGCCGAGCCCCTGCTGCGCGAGGCACTGCACCCCTACGGCGACGACGTCGTCATCGCGACGAAGGCCGGACTCACCCGTCAGGGCCCCGACCTGTGGATGCCCGTCGGCCGCCCCGCCTACCTCCGCCAGCAGGCCGAGCTGAGCCTGCGCCGCCTCGGCGTGGACCGGATCGACCTGTTCCAGCTGCACCGCATCGACCCCGACACCCCGCTCGAGGACCAGGTCGGCGAACTGAAGAAGCTCCAGGACGAAGGCAAGATCCGCCACATCGGCCTCAGCGAGGTCACCGTCGCCGAGGTCAAGGCCGCGCAGGAGATCGCGCCGATCGTCTCCGTACAGAACCTCTACAACCTCACCAACCGCTCCTCCGAAGAGCTGCTCGACTGGTCGACCGAGCAGGGCATCGGCTTCATCCCCTGGTTCCCGCTCGCCACCGGACAGCTCACCGGCGAGGGCAACCCGCTCACCGAACTCGCCAAGCAGCACGACGCCTCCCCGTCGCAGCTCGCCCTCGCCTGGCTCCTCAAGCGCTCCCCGGTCATGCTCCCGATCCCGGGGACGTCGAGCGTCGCGCACCTGGAGGACAACCTCGCCGGCGCGAGCGTCGAGCTCACCGACGACGAGTTCGAGGCGCTGTCGAAGGCCGCCGCCTGAATCGGCACTCCAGCCGGCATCCCCAGCAGAGGCAGGACACGAATCTGTCCTGCACTCGGCGCCCGTTCGCGACGCTTCGGCCCCGCCAGTCCAGCGTCCGCGTGACGTCGCACGCGCGTATAGACACCGGGGGCTGCCCGCACAACCACAGCCGCTCCCCCAGGGCATCAGCCCGATCAACATCCCTCGGCGACCAGCGGCCCCTGTTGCCCCCTAATACTCCAGCAGCACTTTGACGTTTTCCCTGTTCAGGGGCGGTCTGGGTGAGTGTAGAGGGCTGATGACCGGCCTGTGTTCTCTTTCCCGGGCCGCCCCTCGATCGTGTGCAGCCGCCGCTGATAGTGACAGCGGTCCGGGCAGCCTCCCTGCGTGATCGACGAGCGTGCAGTTGAGATCTGGAACGACGAACTCGAGGAACTGTTCCTGCGTACCGGCCACCGCTTCAGGCGTGTCGAGCCGCGTCGCCGGATGCGTGACTACATCCGTGGACTACTGGGCCCGGTCGGCCGCAAAAACGGCTGGCAGCTGGCCGAATACGCCGGACACCGCACACCCGACCGCCTCCAGCGGCTTCTCAACGGCGCCCGCTGGGACGCCGATGAGCTCCGCGACGACCTCCAGCACTACGTAGCCGAACGGCTCGGCGAGCCCGACGGGATCCTCATCCTCGACGACACCGGCTTCCTCAAGAAGGGCACCACCTCGGCCGGCGTGCAGCGCCAGTACTCCGGCACCGCCGGCCGCACCGAGAACTGCCAGATCGGCGTGTTCGCCGCCTACGCCACCACCCGTGGACGCGCCCTGGTGGACCGGGAGTTGTACCTGCCCAAGACCTGGACCGACGACCGCGACCGCTGCCGCGCCGCCCACATCCCCAACGAGCGGACTTTCGCCACCAAACCCGACCTGGCCAAGGCCATGGTGCTGCGGGCGATCGCCTCACCGCTGCCGATCGCATGGGTGACCGCGGACGCCGCCTACGGCCAGGAATGGCGGCTGCGCCACATGCTGGAGGAGACCAGCCTGGGGTATGTACTCGCGGTTCCCAAGTCCCAGCAGGTGCCCCACTTCGGACGCATCGACCACCTCTTCTCCCAAGCACCCGACGAAGCGTGGGAGAGGCATTCGTGCGGTGACGGTGCCAAGGGCCCGCGCGTCTACCACTGGGCCGCCCTGCAGATCACGCCCATCGAGGACTTCGACGACGAGATGCCCACCCACCAGCGGTGGGCACTGGCCCGCCGCAGCATCAGCAAGCCCGAAGAGATCGCCTACTACCTCGCCTACGCACCGCTCGGCACCACCATCGAGCACCTGGTCCGCGTCGCCGGGACGCGCTGGGCCATCGAGGAAGCCTTCCAGGCCGCGAAGAACGAATGCGGCCTCGACCAGTACGAAGTCCGCCGCTACACCGGCTGGATGCGGCACATCACCCTGGCCATGCTGGCGCATGCCTTTCTGGCCGTCATGGCCGTCGACGCCGCGGCAAAGGGGCAGCAGAAACGGTTCCTGCCTCGCGCCCCTCACCGTGGCAGAAATTCGGCGGCTCCTGGCAACTGGCCACTCATCCATCGCCGTTCACCAGCCCCTCATCAGCGCACGCGCGTTGAGGTGGTCACACTGGCGCAGACGACGCCAAGCCGTCGCCCGCCGCTGTCACTATCAGCGGCGGCTGCACACGATCGAGGGGCGGCCCGGGAAAGAGAACACAGGCCGGTCATCAGCCCTCTACACTCACCCAGACCGCCCCTGAACAGGGAAAACGTCAAAGTGCTGCTGGAGTACTAATACTCCAGTCGTAGATCGTGATCTTGGGCTTCCCGGTGATCTCCCTGTCGCCGCGAGATGGGAGGTCAACTGCGGGGACACCCCAGCTGCAACTCGGCGAATCCGACAAGGGCCGCCTGAATGGTCCTTGGCTGACGGGCTATCTTGCCGGGCATGCAGACTATGGACTGGAGCGGTGTCCGGGAGCGGACAATCGCTCTCTACGCACGGCGGGGATCGAAGGCCAGTGCCGTTCTCCCGCCGGTTCTAAGTGAGGCTCAGGTGCGTCAGGCCGAGGAACAGTTCGGTGTGGTGTTCCCTGACGACTATCGCCAGTACCTGCTGCGCGTCAGTGCCGGCGGGCGGGTTCGCACGCTTCGGGTCGATCAGCGTGGCTGGCGCTGGGACGGCGACCAGCCTGTGGACCGTGCGAACCTGCATGTGCCGTTCCCGGACCACGACACCGCTCTCGCAGCGAGCGAAGATCTTTGTCTGACCGAACCCCAGGAGGGGGACTACGCCTCTGTTGCTGCGTACCAAGCCGATCACGACGCATGGCTGGAGACGGCCGATGCCGCCGAGGACGCGCGGACTTCCGGGGCCGTTCCTCTCTGCGATGACGGCTGCGGCTTCTACACCCTCCTCGTGGTCAGCGGACCCATGCGTGGTGCCATGTGGTTCGACGGACGCGCGACCTGCGATCGCCTCAGCCCGCTCTTGAACGACGACGGACAGCCCGCCTCCTTCGGCGAGTGGTACCTGGACTGGCTCACCCGCGAGGAGCCGCTGACAACCCCGGAACTGCGTCGTGCGGCAAGCGACCGCTGGCACGCAGGGACGGACGTGCCCATCTGGCTGCGCTGGTTCAGCTCGTGAGTGGTCAGTGCTATGACCCCAAGCCGCGTTCGTACTGGCAGGGGCCGGTGCAGGAATGGGTACGGCCACCGCTGATCATCGGTGTGTGAAGACTGAAGATCACGCGATGGCCGCAGGTCACAGCCTAGATCCTGCCCACTGGCAGGAGGCATTCGAGGGCCTGATGGCGCGGATCGCAGGCCATTTCGCCCGGGTCGAACCCCGACGCCGGGTCCGGCGGTTGGTGCTCGGACTGTTGTCGGACTTGCCTCGCAAGAACTGCTGGACCATCGCCGAGTGGGCCGGGGAGTCCACCCCGGACGGCATGCAGCACTTGCTCAGCCGGGCCAAGTGGGACGCTGACGCGGTCCGTGACGCCCTGCGGGGCTACGTAGTGGAACATCTGCACGACGAGCGGGCGGTGCTGGTGGTCGACGAGACCGGCGACGTGAAGAAGGGCGTCGGCACGGTCGGCGTCCAGCGCCAGTACACCGGGACTGCTGGGGCTTGTATTTCAATAAGTGCTCGGTAGAGGGGTGTTGGTGGGAGTCTGAGATATGACCCCGTGTCTGGCAGGCCGCGTTGCCGCTCGTGCTCTGCGGGCCAAGTTCGATCAGATCCTGCCGCACTTCGATGAGCGCCGCCGTCGGTTGTACCTGGCCAGTGAGGCGTCGGCCCTCGGCCGTGGTGGGATCGTCCGGGTCGCCGCCGCCTCCGGCACGAGCACTGCAACCATCGCGCGAGGTATGGCCGAGTTGGCCGGTTGCTCCTCACCGATCCTGCGGGTCCGGGCTCCAGGTGCGGGCCGCAAGCGGCTGACAGACACCGACCCTGGTCTGCTGCCCGCGCTGGAGTCGCTGATCGAGCCGCACACCCGAGGCGACCCCGTCTCCCCGTTGCGGTGGACCACGCTGTCGTTACGGGCCCTGGCCTCGGCCCTCACCACACAGGGCCACCCGATCAGCGCTTCAACCGTCGGACACCTGCTGCACACCCTGGGCTACAGCCTGCAGGGAACCGCGAAGACAACAGAGGGCATCAGCCATCCGGACCGCGATGCCCAGTTCACCCACCTCAATGCCACCGCCGCCGAGTTCCTCAACGACGTCCAGCCGGTGATCAGCGTCGACACCAAGGCCAAGGAATGGCTCGGCAACCGGGACCGGCCCGGTCGCACCTGGCGGCCGGGCAAGAACGCGATCAAGGTGGACTGCCACACGTTCACCACCAACGACCAGCCCATGGCGATCCCCTACGGGATCTACGACATTGCCAACAACAGCGGATGGGTCAACGTCGGCACCGACCACGACACCGCCCAGTTCGCGGTGGAGTCCATCCGACGCTGGTGGCAGCACCGCGGACGGGCGGACCACCCGAATGCCGGCAGGCTCCTGATCACCGCCGACTCCGGCGGCTCCAACGACCCCCGGCGCTGGACCTGGAAAAGCAACCTTGCCGCCTTCGCACGAGAGACCGGCCTGGAGATCACGGTCTGTCACCTACCGCCGGGGACTTCGAAGTGGAACAAGATAGAGCACCGGATGTTCTGTCACATCACCGCGAACTGGCGGGGGCGGCCGCTGACCAGCTACCAGGTCGTCCTCGAGACCATCGCCGCCACAACAACCAAGACCGGCCTGACCATCGGGGCCGAACTGGACACAGGCAACTACGACCTCGGCATCAGCGTCACACCCGCCGAGTTCCACACCCTTCCGATCACACCCAACACCTTCCACGGCGACTGGAACTACACACTGTCTCCCGTTCCACCGCGAGCGCCAGACGCGTCGGCAACGACACACCGGACCGACCCGGCCCTGACCGCGATGCTCACCGATCCGGCCCTGACCGGCATGTCACGAACCGCCTTCGAGTATTTGGTGGCGGTCTCGGAGCCTTTCTGGGACGCCTTGGCCGAGGCAGCATTCCAGCGACGCTTCCACCGCCCGCGCAGCTACCGCCACCCACAGACCAGCAGCGTGGACCACACCCACCGGCTCCTGGCAGCCATTCTGCGCCGCCGCAGAGCGGTGACCATGACCTTCCTGGCCCAACTACTGGGCGTCAACCGCACCAACCTGTCCATCCAGTACCAGGACGCAAAACGGCTCCTGGACCTGCACCGGATCCTCGTCACGCCGATACCCGGATCGCCCGCCCGCACATTGGAACAGCTACACGCCCGAACAACCCCCGCGGAAACCTGTCGCTGACAGTTATTGAAATACGGGCCCCTGGCCGGATCGAGAACGCCCAGGTTGCCGTCTACATGGTCTACGCCGGTCGGCGCGGGCACGCCGCGGTGGACCGGGAGTTGTACATCCCGCGCTCCTGGACCGCTGACCCTGACCGCTGCCGCGCCGCCGGGCTCGGCGAGCAGACCGCTTTCGCCACCAAGCCGGAACTGGCTGCGCGCATGGTCGCCCGGTTCCTGGACGCTGGCCACCGGGCTGCATGGGTAGCGGGCGACGAGGTCTACGGCGGCAACCCGAAACTTCGGGCTGTGCTGGAGGAACGCGGCACCAGCTACGTCCTCGCGGTGGCTTGCTCGCACGAAGCCGCCACGGGGGCTGGCACGTTCCGCGCGGATGCCCTGGCCAAGAAGGTTCCCAAGCGTGCTTGGCAGAAGCTGACGGCTGGGACCGGGGCGAAGGGTCACCGCTTCTACGACTGGGCCGTCATCGGCCTCGCCGCCCCCCGCCCCGGAAGCAGCCAGCTGCTGATCCGCCGCAATCGCAGCACTGGCGAACTCGCCTATTACCGCTGTTACTCGCCCGCCGCAGTGCCGCTGGCCGAGTTGGTGCGAGTCGCTGGATCAAGGTGGCGGGTGGAGGAGTTCTTTCAGTCAGGAAAAGGCCTGGCCGCTCTGGACGAGCACCAGGTCCGCCGCTACGCGTCCTGGTCCCGCTGGGTCACCCTCGCCATGCTCGCCCATGCCTTCCTCGCTGTCGTCCGAGCCGATGAACACGCCCGGCAGTCGGCACCGAACGGCCTCATACCGCTCACCTGCAACGAGATCCAGCGCCTGTTCATCGCCCTCGTCATTCGGCCCGTCCACGATGCCGCCCATCAGCTCGGCTGGTCCGACTGGCGACGGCGCCACCAGGCCCGATCCCAGGCCAACCACTACCGGCGACAAGCCGTTCAAGCCTGAAGATCACCATCTACAGCTGGAGTACTAATACTCCAGCAGCACTTTGACGTTTTCCCTGTTCAGGGGCGGTCTGGGTGAGTGTAGAGGGCTGATGACCGGCCTGTGTTCTCTTTCCCGGGCCGCCCCTCGATCGTGTGCAGCCGCCGCTGATAGTGACAGCGGCGGGCGACGGCTTGGCGTCGTCTGCGCCAGTGTGACCACCTCAACGCGCGTGCGCTGATGAAGGGCTGGTGAACGGCGGTGGATGAGTGGCCAGTTGCCAGGAGCCGCCGAATTTCTGCCACGGTGAGGGGCGCGAGGCAGGAACCGTTTCTGCTGCCCCTTTTGCCGCGGCGTCGACGGCCATGACGGCCAGAAAGGCATGCGCCAGCATGGCCAGGGTGATGTGCCGCATCCAGCCGGTGTAGCGGCGGACTTCGTACTGGTCGAGGCCGCATTCGTTCTTCGCGGCCTGGAAGGCTTCCTCGATGGCCCAGCGCATCCCAGCGACGCGGACCAGGTGCTCGATGGTGGTGCCGAGCGGTGCGTAGGCGAGGTAGTAGGCGATCTCTTCGGGCTTGCTGATGCTGCGGCGGGCCAGTGCCCACCGCTGGTGGGTGGGCATCTCGTCGTCGAAGTCCTCGATGGGCGTGATCTGCAGGGCGGCCCAGTGGTAGACGCGCGGGCCCTTGGCACCGTCACCGCACGAATGCCTCTCCCACGCTTCGTCGGGTGCTTGGGAGAAGAGGTGGTCGATGCGTCCGAAGTGAGGCACCTGCTGGGACTTGGGAACCGCGAGTACATACCCCAGGCTGGTCTCCTCCAGCATGTGGCGCAGCCGCCATTCCTGGCCGTAGGCGGCGTCCGCGGTCACCCATGCGATCGGCAGCGGTGAGGCGATCGCCCGCAGCACCATGGCCTTGGCCAGGTCGGGTTTGGTGGCGAAAGTCCGCTCGTTGGGGATGTGGGCGGCGCGGCAGCGGTCGCGGTCGTCGGTCCAGGTCTTGGGCAGGTACAACTCCCGGTCCACCAGGGCGCGTCCACGGGTGGTGGCGTAGGCGGCGAACACGCCGATCTGGCAGTTCTCGGTGCGGCCGGCGGTGCCGGAGTACTGGCGCTGCACGCCGGCCGAGGTGGTGCCCTTCTTGAGGAAGCCGGTGTCGTCGAGGATGAGGATCCCGTCGGGCTCGCCGAGCCGTTCGGCTACGTAGTGCTGGAGGTCGTCGCGGAGCTCATCGGCGTCCCAGCGGGCGCCGTTGAGAAGCCGCTGGAGGCGGTCGGGTGTGCGGTGTCCGGCGTATTCGGCCAGCTGCCAGCCGTTTTTGCGGCCGACCGGGCCCAGTAGTCCACGGATGTAGTCACGCATCCGGCGACGCGGCTCGACACGCCTGAAGCGGTGGCCGGTACGCAGGAACAGTTCCTCGAGTTCGTCGTTCCAGATCTCAACTGCACGCTCGTCGATCACGCAGGGAGGCTGCCCGGACCGCTGTCACTATCAGCGGCGGCTGCACACGATCGAGGGGCGGCCCGGGAAAGAGAACACAGGCCGGTCATCAGCCCTCTACACTCACCCAGACCGCCCCTGAACAGGGAAAACGTCAAAGTGCTGCTGGAGTACTAAGCAGTACCGCTTCGGTGGCCTGCTCCATGGCCACCCGCACCGACCCTCTGTACGGAGTACACATCATGGCCGTCACCAATCGACTCAGCGTCATCCGGCAATCGCCTTTCTACTGGCGCGTCGTCATCGACAATCCCCCGTTGAACCTTTTCGACCCGGAGATGTTCGCGGAACTGAACGTCCTGATGGACGAAATCGAGCACGACACCGATCTCAAGATCGTCGTGTTCGAGAGCGGAGACGAGGACTTCTTCGTCAACCACCACGACCTTGAGCGCGGTCATGGGGCGGCGGACCAGCCGGGTGGCGCGTCGTTCGACCACTGGCCGACCTTCGTGACCCGACTCGCACAGTCTTCCGTGCTCAGCGTGGCAAAGGTGCGCGGTCGTGCCCGAGCCCAAGGGTTCGAGTTTGCCCTTGCCTGCGACATGCGCTTCGCGTCGAGGGAACGGGCGGTTTTCTCACTGATGGAGGTCGCCGGGTCCTCTGTCCCGGGCGGCGGCGGTATCGAATGGCTCGCCGCCCTGGTGGGACGCTCAAGGACCCTCGAGGTAGTCCTCGGCGCGGACGACTTCGACGCGGACATCGCCGAACGCTACGGCTGGATCAATCGATCCGTTCCCGACAGCGAACTCGACGCCTTCGCCGACGCCTTCGCCGAGCGCGTCAGCCGTTTCGAGAAGCGCGCGCTGGAACTCGGCAAGAAGCTGGTCAACGCGCGCGCCGGCGTCCCCTCAGAAGGAGATCTCTGGATCTCGAACCATGTGCTCGCCGGGGTAGACGCCTGGCCCGAAGCGCAGGCGATGCTCACGAAGCTGAACGCCGCCGGCTTCGGTAAGGACAAGGAGTTCGAGCTGAACATGGCCGAGCGTCTTGGCCGCCACCAACTGGTCGAGGCCGACTGAGACCAGCAGTCCGCCCGTCGTCTGCTGCAACCACACATCGGTCTTCGGCCCGAATACCCACTCGAAGCTGCGCAGGTGCACGAGCGGCCACAGCCCACCCACGACGTTGAAAAAGGCCCTGCCCGACCGCGATCGCGTCCGCAGATCCCTGATCTCTCGTCCTTTCCATACGTCACCCCTTCCCATACGTCCCCCCATCGTGTGGTCGGCCGGGTACCCCTGGACAGGTGTACTCGCCCGGGGCCAGGGCCACCGTCGTCATGACCCGGGTGAGGGCGGGTTTCCGGGGAACCGAACCGGACCCGAAACGCACGGGAGGCACCACAGGCGTCATCGCACCGAGGTCGTCGCCCTCGAAGATCGCCGACACCGTGTGGATCGGCCACAGGTCCTGGGCGCCATACCATTCGCGGCGGTCCGCACGGGCACTGCCACGGGTGCGCACGCCGGCCAGCAACACGCGGGCGGGAAAGTCCGTCAGCGTGCTCCATGCCGGCAGACGGGCGAGCACGCCGGGCACGACACGCAGCAACCACCCCAGGAGCCGTCGGTGGCCGACGGTGAAGCGCAGGCCGAGTGGCCCGGCCATGACGGTCCAGGTGTCGTCCGCGACGCTCACGTCGACCGGGACGACGTGCACGGTGTCGAAGATGTAGGTGCCGCTGATGAAATCTGCCGTCTCGGGAGTGGGGGCGAGCAGCAGCCGTTCTCCGTCGGCCCGCTCCAGCATGACATCGCTGAACGGCCCGAACGGCGACCGTGGCCAGTACCCCAGCACGATGCGCGTACCGGCGGCGGTGCCCATGCCGGCGATCCAGCCGTCGAAGCGCAACTGGGAGCGCCGCGTGGCTTTGCTGAGAATCCGGCTCATCCGCTCGCTTCCGCTCGAAGGTCCCGGGTGGGCCCGCGGACCGAGGCCCTGTCGTGTTCAGGCGCGGTCAGGAGGGACCCGCCTTGGGGCGCAGGGCCGGGAGGCCCCCAGCCGTACGTGCCTGATCCCTTCCGAGAAATGCACGACGGGTTCGCCGAGCGGGGCTGGGAGCCCCGCCGCGGTGGTCAGCGTCTCCTCCAGCACCTCGACGGCGGAGTCGGCCAGGTGCCATGGCTCATGCTCCACGGGCGTCTGCCAGAGAAGACCCATCCGGCGGGTGTACGCCCGCCAGCGCGAGGTCAGCCACACGTCCCGCTCCGTCGGCTCGATCAGGTCGCCGGGGCGGACGACCAGAAGGTAGGAGGCCCCACCGGTCCACCTCGAACCGGCGTACGTGACGGTGTCCCCGTTCGCGGATACGCGCAGGGTCCCCGGGTTGTACGGAGCGCCGACCGCACGAGCCGCGACCATCAAGGGGCAGGCGACCTCGATGGACAGGAACCAGAGCCCGTCCCGCCCGTTGTCCCTGCGCCGGACGTACGTCCGCAGGTTGGTCTCCGCGAAGCTCGGGAGCCCGGGTACCGCGGCGGGTACGCCGGGAGGGCGCATGTCCGCCATGACGAACGGGGTGAGACCCACCCAGGCGGCCCCGTCGTACTCGTCCACGACCAGTGTCTCCGGCACCAGAGCTTGAACAGCCTCCGGCCGGAAGGGCCAGTGGACGAACGTCTGCCTCAGCCAGCCGACCCGCAGCGCGGGCAAGCGCACCCTGTGTTCCGCTTCGTACGTCACCACAGGCGCCGGGTCCCCGCCTACGGTCCCACGGAAACGTACAGGGCAGGGACGCAAAGAGTCCGCTGCCTGAAGGCGCAACGCGACGCTCCTCGGCTGTGGGGCGGCCTCAGGAGACGCGTGGATCACGGTTTCCTGGGCACTCAATGTGACGACAGAGGCAGGAGCACGTCGGCACTGTTCGTGACAGTCATCGTCTGCTACCGCAAGAGCGGTGGCAGGGCCCGGGCGGACGGGATGTGCCGACGGCGCCCTCTCGTGGGCCTCATGGAACGGAGATTGCTGATGGCCGCGGAAACGCTGGTGCCGACTCCGACGCTGTTACTGACCGGCCCTGTGCTGCGGTCTCGGCGGTCGTGGCTTGTACGGCAGGACCTGTCGAAGGGCGACGAGAGCCGTGAAGAGCTGGTGGTCATCCGTGCCGAGCAACAGCCTTGAACGCATACTCCGCATCACGATCGACACCGACGTCACTGCTCGTGGCAAGGGCCGGTCGGGGTCGACCAGTGCCGCGCGGCCCGCAGATCCGCCACTACGTCGGTGAGCCGTGCCGCTTGGTCGTACCAGCCGAGGGCCTGCTCTCCGTCGTACGGTTCCTGGAGGCCGTCAGCGACGGTGTGCAGTAACTCGGCGCAGTCCTGGGGCAGTCGCTCCCGTAGATGGCGGACACGGCGAGAGTGGACCGGCGGCAGGACGAGGCGTTCGCTTCGGCGCGCAGAGCCTGTACGCGCCCACGGCCGCACTCTTCGTCCTCGTCTACGGGTCGTGCACGGGCTTTGACATCCTGCACCGACTCCTGGAGACCCTGCTGAGCGCGGTCTTCTGCATCTGCGTGAAGGACGTACTGACCCACAACACCATGGCTGCGTGGCGTTGGCACTACCGCGCCCCGTGCTGCTCGGAAGACGAAAGCCGGCGCTATCTCGGCGGGCTGGGCGGGCCGCCCGAGCGGTGCTTGCTTGCCGAATGCGACCGTGTCCGGGAGTCGCCGGGATCAACGGAGTCCATACCGGGCCGGGCGCCACGGCGTTGACGCGAATGCCGGCGGAGGACGCCGTCTGTGGTGAAGACGCAACCCCCTCGGTCGGGCGGGCAGGGACCGTGGTACCTGCCCGCCCGACGCGTCCTCGGTTCATGGCTTCCGGATCAGAGGTGCTTCGGTGCGGGCGGCTATGTCCTCGGCGGTGACACCCGGCGCGCATTCCACGAGGGCGAGGCCCTCGGGTGTGACGTCGAGGACGCCGAGGTCGGTGATGATCCGGTGGACGCACCGTTCGCCGGTCAGCGGCAGGGTGCACTCCTCGACGATCTTGGGGCTGCCGTCCTTGGCGGTGTGTTCCATCAGGACGATGACGCGCCGGGCGCCGTGGACGAGGTCCATGGCGCCGCCCATGCCCTTGACCATCTTGCCGGGGATCATCCAGTTGGCCAGGTCGCCGGCCGCGGAGACCTGCATGGCGCCGAGTACGGCGGTGTCGATGTGGCCGCCGCGGATCATGCCGAAGGACAGGGCCGAGTCGAAGAAGGAGGCCCCGGGCAGGACGGTGACGGTCTCTTTGCCGGCGTTGATCAGGTCCGCGTCGACCTCGTCCTCGGTCGGGTAGGGGCCGGTGCCCAGGATGCCGTTCTCGGAGTGCAGGACCACGTGGATGTCGGGGGGAAGGTGGCCGGGGATGAGGGTGGGCAGACCGATGCCGAGGTTGATGTAGGAGCCGTCGGTGAGTTCGGCGGCTGCGCGGGCGGCCATCTGGTCGCGGGTCCAGGCCATCAGGGTCGTACCGTCCTCTTCTCGATCTGCTTGTCGGCCGCCTGTTCAGGAGTGAGGGCCACGATCCACTGGACGAAGACGCCCGGCAGGTGGACCTCGTCGGGGCTCAACTCACCGGGCTCGACCAGCTCTTCGACCTCGGCGACGGTGGTCCGCCCGGCCATCGCGGCGAGGGGGGTGAAGTTGGCGGCGGCGCGGCGGAAGACCAGGTTGCCGTGGCGGTCGCCGCGCCAGGCCCGTACGAGGGCGAAGTCGGTGGTGATGCCGTGCTCCAGGACGTGCGGGCGGCCGTGGAAGTCGCGGATCTCCTTGGGAGGGGAGGCGACGGCGACCGAGCCGTCGGGGGCGTACCGCCAGGGCAGACCGCCCAGCGCCACCTGCGTTCCCACGCCCGCCGGGGTGTAGAAGGCGGGGATGCCCGCGCCGCCCGCGCGCAGCCGTTCGGCGAGGGTGCCCTGCGGCACCAGCTCCACCTCCAGCTCGCCGGACAGGTACTGGCGGGCGAACTCCTTGTTCTCACCGACGTAGGACCCGGTCACCCGGGCGATGCGTCCGGCGGCCAGCAGCACGCCCAGCCCGCGCCCGTCGACGCCGCAGTTGTTCGACACGACTTCGAGGCCGGTCGCGCCCTGCTCGTGCAGGGCCCGGATCGCGGCCTCGGGTACACCGCTGAGTCCGAAGCCGCCGACGGCCAGTGACGCACCGTCGGGGATGTCGGCGACCGCCTCGGCCGCGCTCGCGCGGACCTTGTCCATGGGGGGAGGGCCTTTCTGCTGCTACTGGTGAAGGGCGTCGGAGATCGACTTGACGCCGCCGTGCGCCGTGAGGCCGCCGTCGACCGGGATCTCGGCGCCGGTGATGAAGGACGACTCGTCGGACAGGAGGAAGACCACGAGCGGGGCGACCTCCTCGACCGTGCCGGTGCGGCCGAGTGGCGTCTCCCGGATGTTCGCCTCGCGGAACGCGGGCGCCGCGGAGGCGGTCATGTCCGTCTCGATGAAGCCGGGATGGATCGTGTTCAGGCGGATGCCGCGGGGTCCCAGCTCCATGGCGGCGGTCTTCGACAGACCGCGCAGCGCCCACTTACTGGCCGTGTAGGCGACCGGGTAGTGGCCGGTGAGCGCGGCGGACGAGCCGACGTTCACGATCGAGGAGCCAGGCGGCATCAGCGGGGCCAGGTGCTGGATGCCCAGCAGCGGGCCGGTGACGTTGACCGCGTGGACCCGGGCCATGTCCTCAGGGCGTACGTCGTCGATCCGGGCCCGCCAGGTGATGCCCGCGTTGTTGACCAGGCCGTGCACCTGCCCGTACGCCTCACGCAGGTCGGCGGCGAGTTCCGCCCAGTCCTTCTCGCTCGTGACGTCGAGACGGCGGCAGCCGGGTGACTCCGTGACGTCGGTGGCGATCACCCGGGCGCCCTCGCGGGTCAGCGCCTCGGTCTCCGCGGCGCCCTGGCCCCCGGCCGCGCCCGTGACCACGACGACCCTGCCGAGGAGCCGTTTGGGATGGAGATCGGTCACGGCCGCTCCCTCGTGCGGCGTCGGGCGACGGGAACGGTCATGGGGTCCGGGCCGGCCACCACGGTGTTGGAGACGGAGCCGATGCCCTCGACGGTGAGGGTGACCGTGTCGCCGGGCTTCAGGGGAGGCGGGGACTGCTCACCCCGTACGCCCCACAGTTCGGCGAGGCAGCCGCCGTTGCCGCAGGTTCCGGAACCGAGGACATCGCCGGGGCGGACGACGGTGCCGCGTGAGGCGTAGGCGACCATCTCCTCGAAGGTCCAGCTCATGTTGGACAGCAGATCCTTGCCCACGACCTCGCCGTTGATCTCGGCGGTGAGCGCCAGACGCAGGAAGCCGTCCGCGTCGCGGTACTTCCCCAGCTCGTCGGCGGTGACGAGGTACGGACCGAGCGTAGTGGCGGTGTCCTTGCCCTTGCAGGGGCCGAGGCCGACCTTCATCTCGGCGGACTGCAGGTCCCGGGCCGACCAGTCGTTGAAGACGGTGTAGCCGACGATGTGGTCGCGGGCCTGCTCGGGGGTGAGGTCGCGGCCCTCCTTTCCGATCACGGCGGCGACCTCCAGCTCGAAGTCGAGCACGCTCGACCCCGGCGGCATGGGGATGTCGTCGTGCGGCCCGTACATCGCGTAGGGGTTGCCGAAGTAGAACGTCGGGGCCGCGTACCACCGCTCCGGTACCCCGGCGGCCCCGTCCAGGGACCGCCGTACGCCCTCGACGTGTTCCTCGAAGGTGACGAAGTCACGCACGGTGGGCGGCTGGAGCGGCGCCAGCAGGCGTACGTCGGAGACGTGGGGGCCGGCCGGGACGTCGAGGGTCGCGGAGCCCGCGTCGAGCAGTTCGGGCAGACCGCCGCCCTCGACGAGCAGGCCGGTCAGTGAGCTGACGCCGGGCAGGGGGTGGAGCGTGCCGTCCTCTGCGACGACGGCCACCTGGCGTCGGTTGCGGTACTCGTACGTGGCGAAACGCATGGCGGTTTCCTGTCGGCTGTCGGCATGAGGGGTGGGCACGAAGGCCGGGGGCGCGGCAGGGGAGTCAGGGCAGTGACAGGGTCACCGCGCCCCCGGGAACTCAGGGCTTCGCCGATCAGACCGGCGGGGCGACGAAGACGCCGCGGTCGACGTCGTTGAAGGACTCCTTGGTGACCAGTTCGTTCATGGGGTTGGCGGTGCCCCACTGGTCGGTGACCTCGGGGTTCGAGAAGTCGTAGACGTGCGGGTGCCAGGTGTCCTCGTCCAGCAGCTCCAACTCCGTCGTGTACTCGACGGTGTTGCCGTGCGGGTCGAGGAAGTAGGTGAAGGTGTTGTCGCCCGCCATGTGCCGGCCCGGCCCCCAGATCTTGCGGGCGCCGGAGCGGATGACACGGCCGGAGCCGCGCATGTACTCGTCGATCCCGCGCATCTCGAAGGAGATGTGGTGCAGCGAGGTGTGCGGGCCCTTGGCGATGGCCATGGAGTGGTGCTGGTTGCTGATCCGCATGAAGTGCATGACGTCGCCGATGTGCGGATGACCGAGCGTGTCGGACAGCCGGAAGCCGAGGTGCTCCTCGTACCACGCCTTGGTGTTGTCCAGATCCGGAGAGTTGAGGACGACGTGCGACAGCTTGACCGGGATCGACTCCTTCTCCTCGATCCTGCGGTGCTGCCGTACCTCGACGTCGGCGGAGACCTCGATGGTGCGGCCGTCGACGTCGAAGAAGCGGAAGCCGTAACCGCCGCCGGGGGTGTCCACCTTGCCCGGCTGGGTGACCAGCTCAACACCCCCGGCGAGGAGTTGCTCGGCGAGCGTGTCCACGTCGGCCGGGCTCGCGGCGCCGTAGGAGACGAGGTCGAGGCGCTTCTCGTCGGCCTTGCGCAGCCGGACGACGTACTGCTCGGGGGAGCCCTCGGCGGCGAGGAAGGAGATGCCGGAGTCCTCGGCGACCTTGGTCAGGCCCCAGACGCCGGCGTAGAAGTCGAGTTGCTTGTCGTAGTCCGGCACGGCGAGGTCGACGTGGCGGAGGTGGGTGAGCAGGCGGTTACTCATGGGGGGGTCCTCCTCAGACGAGGTTGAGCAGAGCGGCGGCGTTTCCGCCGCGGACGGAGTGGAAGTCGGTGTCGGGCAGGTCCGCGGCGCGCAGCGCGCCGAGAGGGTCGTCGGTGCCCATGTCGAAGGGGAAGTCGGAGCCGAGCAGGACCCGTTCCTGGCCGACCGCTCGCAGCAGCTCCCGCAGCACCTGAGGGTCGTGGACGAGGGAGTCGAAGTACAGCTGCTTCAGATAGCTGCTCGGTTCCCGCTCACAGCCCCGGGCGTCGGGACGGGCCCGCCAGGCGTGGTCGGAGCGGCCGATGTGGGTGGGCAGGTAGCCGCCGCCGTGCGCCGCGATCAGCTTCAGACCCGGGTGGCGGTCCAGGACGCCGGAGAAGATCAGGTGGGAGAGGGCGACCGCGTTCTCGGTGGGCTGGCCGACGGTGTTGGACAGGTACCACTGGCCCAGGCGCTCGTCGAGGGTGCAGCCGAACGGGTGCAGGAAGAGGAAGGCGCCTGTCTCCTCCGCTCGGGACCAGAGGGGTTCGTACGCCGGGTCCGACAGCTCGTGGCCGGGCGCGTGCGAGGAGATCTCCACACCCCTCAGCCCCTGGTCCAGGGCGTGGTCGAGCAGGCCGACCGCGAGGTCGGGATGCTGGAGCGGGACCAGGCCCAGGCCGTGCAGGCGGTCGGGAGCCTTCGCACAGTGTGCGGCGGTGCCCTCGTTGGCCAGCCGGCAGACCTTCTCGGCCAGTTGGGGCTCGGCCCAGTAGTGGTAGTGGGACGGCGAGGGGCTGACCAGCTGGATGTCCACGCCCTGCGCGTCCATGGCCGCCAGGCGCACCGCGGCGTCCGTCAGCTTCGGCACGCGCGCCCCGACCATCGGACCGTTCACTGCCAGGGCCGCCGGGCCGTTGCGGCGGGCGTCGAGGGCACGGGCCTCGGCGAGACCGGGATGACCGGCGACGGCCTCCTCGACCTCCGGGAGCAGGAGGTGGGCGTGGACGTCGATGGTCGGCGCGGAGGATGCGGTGGTGGTCACGGGCGCTCCTTGAGGAGGTTCATGGTGCGGCCGACCAGCCCGGCCATGTCGGCGTCGCGCACACCGTCCAGCTGCCACTGGCCGATCTGCATGGACGCCGCGACGACGGTGCGCACCCGGGGGATGCGGCGGTCGTGGTAGGCCCGGAGCAGCTCGTCGTCCCAGTCCCGTCCGCTGGTGAGCAGCTCGGCGAGGACGAGGGCGTCCTCCAGGGACATCGCCGCGCCCTGGGCCATGGTGGGCGGGCAGCAGTGGGCGGCGTCGCCGATCAGCACGACCCGGCCCCGGTGCCAGGACCCCTCCACCAGCAGGTGGTCGAACCAGGTGTAGTTGACCTTCTTCGGGTCGGTGATGTGCTCGGTGATCTCCGGCCAGACCCCGCCGTAGCTCTGCGCCAGGCGGCGCATCTCGTCGGCGTAGGTGGCCGGGTCGATCGAGGTGCGGTCGCGGCACCCTTCGACGACGTACGCGTAGATGGTGTTCTCGCTGGTGGGGCAGTAGCCGGCGATGTAGGCGGGGCCGCCGTAGGCGAGGTCGGTGCGCGTCACGCTCTCGGGCCGCGGGGCGGCGATGCGCCAGATGGCCATGCCGGTCGGCTCGGGTTTGTCCGTGATGCCGATCGCGGCGCGGGTGGCTGAGTTGAGACCGTCGGCGGCGATCACCAGGTCGTAGCGGCCCTCGCTGCCGTCGCTGAAGCGCACCGACACGCCGTCGGCGTCCTGCTCCAGCGCTTCGGCGGTGGTGCCGAGACGAACGTCGGCGCCGGAGGCGCGGACCGTGTCGATGAGGATCTGCTGCAGCTGGGGGCGCTGCATGCCGATGGTGGCGGGCAGGTCCTTTCCGCCGGTCTGGATGTCCTCGGCGACGAACAGGACGGTGCCGTCGGGGGCGGTCACGCCCAGCGAGCCGAAGGCGTATCCGGAGGCTTTCACCTGTTCCCACACGCCCAGTTCGCGCAGGACCCGCAGGGCGTTGCCCTGGAGGGTGATGCCGGAGCCGGTGGTGGCGTTCCAGTCCGGCTTGGCCTCGATCAGGTCGACGGCGATGCCGGCGCGGCGCAGCAGGATGGTCACGGCGTTGCCTGAGGCGCCCCCGCCGATGACCAGGACGGTGGGTGTGCCCCCGGCTGGAGGCTGGGGAAGAGTGCGGCTGTCAGCCATGTCGGGGATTCCTCCCGGGGTTGGGCCGCGCGACTTCGGGCGGCGGGGGCTGCGGCTCGCCCGCTGGGAGTGCGGGCCAGAGGTGGGGACGGGGGTGCGGGCCGGATGCGCCTCTGCTGTCCGGGGAACGGCGCATCCGGCAGTGGTGCGGGCTACTTGACGGCGATCGGGTTGACCGGGGATCCGACGGCTCCGGTGATGGGGAGGGGAGCGGCGGTGAGCCAGAACTCGTACACGCCGTCGTCGGCGCAGTCGGCGGCGAGTGCGTCGAGGTCCCACATCTCGCCGATCAGCAGGCCCATGTTGGGGATGACGACCTGGTGCAGCGGCTGGAAGGCGTTGTCGAATTCGTTGGGCCGTACCTCGAAGCCCCAGGTGTCGGTGGCGATGGCGGCGATCTCGCTGCCGTGCAGCCAGCCGGCGGTGGTGAATGACAGGCCGGGCGCGGGGCCGCCCGCGAAGTCGCCCCAGCCGGCCCGCCGGGCGCGGGCGAGATGTCCGGTGCGGACGAGCACGATGTCGCCGCGGCCGACGGTCACCCCGTGGGCCTCGGCGGCCCGGGTGAGGTGCTCCTCGGTGATGGCGAACCCGTCGGGCAGCTCGCCGTCCGTGCCGACGACCTGGCCGACGTCGAGGAGCACGCCACGGCCGGCGACGTACGGTGCCATGTGCTCGATGCCGGTGACGAGGTCTCCGTCGGAGGTGACCACCTTCTCGGCGGCCCGTCCGTTCCACGCCTTGCCGTGGTCGAAGATGTGCCCGAGGCCGTCCCACTGGGTGGAGCACTGCAGCGGCATCGCGATCACGTCGTCCGCGCCGCCGATGCCGTGCGGGAAGCCCTGGTTGCCCAGCGCCGCGTCGGTGCCCGTGTCGAGCATGGTGTGCACCGGGTTGGTCCGCCGGCGCCAGCCCTTCTGCGGGCCGTTCATGTCGAACCGCTGCGCCAGCGAGAAGCTCACGCCGCGGCGCACGAGCGACGCGCCCTCGCGCCGCTTGCCCTCGTCGAGGAAGTTCAACGTGCCGAGCACGTCGTCCTCACCCCAACGCCCCCAGTTGGAGTACGCCTTGGCGGCCTCGGCTATCGCGCCCTCCGGGTCGCGGCGGTCCAGGCTCATGCCGTTCCCTCCGCGACACAGCGGGTGCGCTGCACGCCCAGACCGGTGATGGAACCCTCCATGACGTCGCCGTCGCGCAGCAGCCGTCCCCAGTGGATGCCGTTGCCGGCCGGGCTGCCGGTCAACACCAGGTCACCGGACAGGAGTTGAGCCGTCTGCGAGGCGTACGACACCAACCGGGCGACTCCGAAGAGCATGTCCTTGGTGGACTCGTCCTGCATGGTCTCGCCGTTCAGCTTGAGCGTGACCCGCAGGTCACCGGTGTCCGCGATCGACTCGGCAGGTACGAGCCACGGGCCGAGCGGCGTGAAACCGGGAGCGTTCTTGCAGCGCAGCCAGTCGGTGCCGATGGCCTTCATGTCCCGGCGGAACACGGTGGCCCGGTCGGTGAGATCGTTGGCGATGGTGTACCCGGCGACGTACTCCAGGGCCTCCTCAACCGTCACCCGGTAGGCGGGCTTGGCGATGACGGCCGCCAACTCCAGCTCCCAGTCCGGCTTTTCGGCCCACGAGGGCAGGACCACGTCGTCGTACGGGCCCGTGATCGCGCTTGGCAGACCGATGAACACGTACGGCAGGTCCTCAGCGGCCCGGCGGTCCATGACCGCGGCGATCTCCGCTCGCGCCTCCTCGACCGTACGCGGGTCGTCGGGAGAGCGGTGGGCGACCTCCAGGTCGATCACGTGCTGCCGGTAGTTGGCACCGGACTGGAAGATCTGCCGCGGCTCGATGGAGGCGTGCACCCGCAGGCCCTCCAGCGGACGCCAGCCGAGGGCATCGTCGTCCGCCAGGGCGTGCAGGAGGGGGAGGGTCTCCTCCCACCGCTCCACCACGGCGCGCACGCTGGACGGTGCCCAGGCCAAGACACTGCTCAAGTCGAGCACCCGGCCCTTGGCCAGGAGGCCGGGAAACGGCTCCCCGTCCTGAGTGGAGAACGTGCCGAGCGCGAACGGGCCGGCAGGTTGCGCGAGCGTTGCCATCTGATTTCCTCCTGCTGGGTTGCGGTCTACTCTGGCCCCGATCGGTTAATCACGGAAATCAATCCTGTGGATGTGCCGAATCCATGACATGGATGACTCTCGCTTGCTAGGTGGTTGCCCGGTGAACCTGTCCCGACTCGACCTCAATCTGGTCCTCGCCCTGCGCGCGCTGCTGGAAGAGCGCAATGTCACCCGGGCCGGCGAGCGCATCGGGCTGAGCCAGCCCGCCATGAGCGCGGCGTTGTCCCGGCTGCGCCGCCATTTCGACGACGAGTTGCTCGCCCGTACCGGCAACTCCTACGAGCTGACCCCGCTCGGCACCGCCCTGCGGGACCGCAGCGCCACCGCGTGCGACCTGCTGGAGCGGGTCTTCTCCAGCCAGGCCGACTTCGACGCGGCCGCCGAGACCCGCGAGTTCACCCTGCTCGCCTCCGACTACGGAGCGGCCGTCTTCGGCGCCGCACTCGCCCGCGCCCTGCACCAGGAGGCGCCCGGCATCCGGCTCACCTTCCAGCACCCGGCACCGTCCGTCGTGGAGAACACCGCCACCGTGCTGAGCACCGTCGACGGACTGCTGATGCCGCACGGCGTGATCGACGGCTTCCCCGCCGTCGAACTCCACCAGGACCGCTGGCTGTGCATGGTCGCCGATGATCACCCCGAGATCGGTGACGAACTCACCCTGGACCAGCTGGGGCGTCTGCCCTGGGCCGTCTACCAGCGTCCCTACGACGCCCCGGCCGCCCGCCAGCTCAGCATGATAGGGATCAGTCCCCAGGTGGAGGTGTCCGTGCAGACCTTCCAGCTGCTGCCCCACATGGTCGAGGGCACCCGCCGGGTCGCGATGATCCAGGAGCGCCTGGCGCGCAAGGCGGTCCGCTCCGCCGCGGTGCGCGTCCTGCCCTGCCCCTTCGAGGCGGTACCGGTGCGGGAGGCGATGTGGTGGCACCCGGTGCACGCTCAGGACGCGGGCCATATCTGGCTGCGTCAGAAGGCCGCGGAGGTGGGCGCGACGCTGACGGGCAACGGCTACAGCACTGGCAAGGGCCCAGGGAAGGCCGTGCCCGTCGACCAGAGCGCGGGGCTGCCGCCGGGCCGGCTCTGACCGGGCCCGGCGGCAGCCCGTGAGCGACGCGCTGTCGGCGGGCGGACTGGCCGCCCTCAGAACCAACGCTCCGGCAACCGCCGGGGACGACACCCGTATAGCGGGCGGACCGGCTACCCTCAGGCCAACGCTCCGGCAACAGCCGGGAACGGACGACATCCGTACAACGGCCGGCCCGCGCGCCCTCAGGCCAACCGCTCCAGCAACGGCCAAGGACCGACAGCGCCCGTACACCGGCCTGCCCCCTCAGGCCAACTGCTCCGGCAACGGCCGGGGATCGACGGCACCCGTACGACGGCGGGCCGCCCACAGCCCCGCCGCGACGAGGGCGGCGGCCAGCCCCAGCACGCCCACCGCACCGGCGAGACTGCCGACAGCAGACTCCCCGGCGAGCAGCACCAGCGGGCAGACGAACTCACCGCCGAAGAAGGCCGCCGTCCACAGCCCCGTGCCACGGCCGCGGTCCTCGAACGACAGACGGGACATGGCACTGGTGAGAAGGGCGGGAAGCAGCATGCCGGTGCCCACACAGTTGACGACCGCCCCGATGACCAGCAGCGGGGCGTTGCCCGCGAGGAACATCACCCCGAAGCCGACCGCGCAGACCGCGAGAACGACGGGAAGCATCGGGTCGGGAGAACGCTTGAGCCGGGCGAAGGTGACCGCTCCCCCCACGGTGGCGGCACTGGCGATCGCGGTGGCCAGTCCGATCACGCCGGTGTTCTCCACCCCGAGGTCGTCGAGCAGGTACGACATCTCCACCGGGACGGTGTAGAAGACCATCGCCCCGAAGAAGGTGAGGGCACAGATGCCCGCCAGCTGCCGCCAGGGGAACGGGCGGCGGGCCTCCGCCTCGGCCGGAGCCGCGGCCGGGACCTCGTCGCCGTCCGCACGGGCCGCCGGGTTGGGCAGGGCGGTTGCCATCAGCGGGGCCAGCACCAGGCTCACGGCGTACACCCAGAAGGGCATGCGCCAGCCCGCCGATCCGGCGGCGCCGCCGAGCACGAAGAAGACGGTGGCCGATGCCGAGGCGCACATGGTCTGCAGGGCGAGGTACTTCACCCGCTGCCGACCACTGTAGTAGTCGCCGATCAGGGTCGTGCAGGCTGTCATGATGGCGGCCTCGGCGACTCCGACCAGGGCGCGGCTGGCGATGATGCCGCCCAGCGAGTCCAGCCAGAGCGGGGCGGTGCCGAACGCGGCGTACAGCAGGGTCGCCACGACCAGCAGGCGCTTGCGGCCCACCCGGTCCACGATCACACCGGCGAACGGGGCCAGCAGCGCCAGCGCGAGCGCCGGGACCGTCAGCGCGAGGGGCACCAGCGCCTTGGCCCACGGGACCGACGCGAAGTGGTCCTGCATCTTCGGCAGCACCGGGGCGATCAGCACCGCCCCCAGGATCGGCAGACAGCTGCCCGCCATCAGAAGGGTCACCCGCAGCAGATGGGCAGGGCCCGACACGGCGACGGCTGACGGAGCGGTGGCATCGACCGCGGCGGGAGGCGGCGGGGGCAGGGAACCGGGCATGGCGACTCCAGGGGACGGCGTAAGGGAGCGGGCATGCCTCACGGGCGCCGACGACGCACGGCATGCTGGGGGACTCGCACGCCGGCGGCATCCGGACAGCGGCGTGCGGTAGCGACGACTATGGGGGCGCCAAGGCGCCGGTGCCATCCCCAGCGCAATCCGAATCCCGTATCCGGGTTATCCACGCGGTGGATGGGATGGGCAACCGTCACGCAGACGGAAGACGTGCACGGCCGTTCCTGCGCGCGAACAGCGGTGTCCCGGAACTCGGTCGTCCCGGCTCCCGGGACACCGCCCGCAGCCGGCAGCCGGCACGGTCGCGCACGCCAGGCAGCGTCAGCGGACAGTCAGCGGCAGGACGCGCCGATAGGCGGTGACGGCGGCGACCGCGACCACCACATGCATCACCATCAGCGCAGCGACGGCCAGCGGTCCACTGCCGGGCGTGCCGCCACCGAGCAGGGACAGGTCGGGCGCGAACGACGCGACCACGAGCACGGGCACCAGCCACCGCAGCAGCCCCGCCGGGTTCTTGGCGACGCGACGGACGACCGCCCAGCCGATGGCGCCGAGGACGACGCCGAACACCGTCAGCGGCGCGTACGCGGAGAGGTGCAGCGGATCGAAATCGTCCGACGCCCCCGCCGCGTGGGCGAGCACTGCGACCACCACGTTTCCGAGGACGGCCACAGCCGCCGCGAGAAGCCCCGCGACCAGGCGCGGGAGCGCGGCGCGGGCGGGGCGGACGATACGGCTTCGGGGACGGAACCGGACATGGGGACCTCCTGTGGAGAGCTCAAGAACGACAGGTGCAGCGGCCAGAAAGGCAGGCGTTTGATTTCTCAAACACCGGGGACGCTACTCCGAAGTGTTTGAGCAGGCAAACATCTCGGTTAGAGTGGCCGGCATGACATCCCCCCGGTGGCTCACTCCCGAGGAGCTGCGAGCCTGGATCAACTTCCTCGACTGCTCGACGTTGCTGAGCGACTACCTCGATCAGCAGTTGCGGCGCGACGCGGCCATGACGCACGCGGACTACAGCCTCCTGGCCCGCCTGTCCGTGGCACCCGACCGCGCTCTGGGGATGTCCTTGCTCGCCGAGCAGTTGAAGTTCACCCGCAGCCGCCTCACGCGCGCGGTGATCCGCCTGGAGGAGTCGGGCTACGTGCGGCGCCGGGAGGATCCGGCCGACGGACGGGGACAGCTGGCCGAACTCACCGAGGCCGGCATGGAGTTGATGGCCAAGGCCGCCCCCGGCCATGTGACTGCCGTCCGCCGCGTGGTGTTCGACGTCCTCAGCCCTGAACAGGTGGAGCAGCTCGCCACCATCACCGCCACCGTGGTCGCCTCCCTCAAGCAGGCCGGCGAGGAGGACGCCTACCCGGCGGCCCTGCCGTGGCATCGCCGCTGACTCCGAGAACCTCGAAGTCCGACAACCATCCCGGGTGGCCACAAGGCCACCTGCCCAAGCTCGTTCGGGAGGACGCCATGCGCGTCGCGATCACCGGGTCCACCGGACTCATCGGATCCGCCCTCACCCACTCGCTCCTCACCGACGGCCACCAGGTCGTTCGCCTCGTCCGCGACCGGTCGGCGCGCCCCGCGGGGGACGGCAGCGAGGCGGCGGGGTGGGATCCGGTCGGAGGCCGCGTCCAGCCCTGTGCGCTGGACACTGTGGACGCCGTCGTGCACCTGGCCGGCGCCGGGGTCGGAGACAAGCGCTGGAGCGCCGCGTACAAGGAGGAGATCCGCCGCAGCCGCGCGCTGGGAACCCGGACCATCGCGCGGGCCTGCGCCGAGTCGTCCACCCCGCCCCGCGTCCTAGTCTCCGCGTCCGCGACTGGTTACTACGGCGACACCGGCGACCGGACCATCGAGGAGAGCGCGCCGCCCGGGGACGACTTCCTGGCTGCCGTCTGCGTCGGCTGGGAGGCCGCCGCGGACACGGCCCGGGAGGCGGGCATCCGGGTGGTACACCCTCGCACCGGCCTGGTGGTCTCCGCCAAGGGCGGAGCCTTCGGCAGGCTCTTCCCGCTCTTCCGCTTCGGCCTGGGCGGCCGACTCGGTTCCGGCGACCAGTACTGGCCGTTCATCTCGCTGACCGACCACATCGGGGCACTGCGCTTCGCGATCGACGACGAGACGCTCTCGGGCCCCGTCAACTTCACAGTCCCCGAACCGCTGACGAACCGCGAGATCACGCGAGCGATGGGCCGCGCCCTTCATCGCCCGACGATCGCCTCCGTCCCCGCTTTCGCCCTCAGAGCGGCGCTCGGCGAGTTCGCCACGGGCATCACAGGCAGTTGCCGCGCCGTCCCTGCGGCCCTGGACAAGGCGGGCTTCACCTTCAGCCACCCCACGATCGACACGGCACTCCGCTCCGTTCTCCACACGAGCTGACAGGTAGGGAGGGACGGCTTCCTGATTCCAGACGAGCGTCTCGACGCGCCGTTCGATCTGAGCGCGGCCGGTGAGGAAATGACACAGACCTGAGACTGAGAAACCGCTGAGCCCACTGCGGCCAGGTACGAACTCGCTGCTCAGAAGAGCGTCTGATGACGCGGCCAGCATGGTGTTCCCAATCGTTCCCCACCTGCCTCGGCTACTGGACGCCGCGCTGGCGGACACCGCGTGGGCCGTAACCGCCACCCTGCTGTGCGGCGCCGTCGCCACCCCGGTGATGGGACGGCTCAGTGACATGTACGGCAAGCGCCGCATGCTCCTGCTCGGCGTGGCCCTGCTGGTCGTGGGCACGGTGGTGTGCGCACTGAGCGATTCCCCTGGGTCCGCTGATTGTCGGCCATACGCTGCAGTGCCTGGCGAACGGCGTGATCCCGCTGGGTGTGAGCATCATGCGCGATGTGCTGCCTGCCGAGAGGCTCCCCACGGCGACCGCGTGATGCTCGGCTCCACCGGCGCGGTGGCGCCCTGGACCTGCCCGCCGCCGCCCTGATCGCCGACAGCTTCGACTGGCGTGTGCTGTTCTGGACCTCCGCCACGCTCGACGTCGTCGCGGCCGCCCTCGTCGACCACCTGATGCAGGCATGGCACAGCGTGGACGTCCTCCACGTCGCCGCCGCCCAGTGGAACCACCGTGCCGGCATCGGTCCCCGCGGCGCCCGCGGATACGAGCAGACGGTCACCGTGTACTCCAACGCGGCCAGGGTCGAACTCTTCCACAAGGGCAGGTCGCTGGGCACCAAACCGACCGACACCATCGGCTACGTGGCGTGGACGGCGCCCTTCGTCGACGGTGACAACAAGCTCACCGCCCGAGCGATCACGCCGGCCGGCAAGCGGCTGACCGACCGGGCGACGGTCCGCTTCACGTACCACGCGCCTCAGCTCGCCGACCCGGAGGTGCCGTTCCGGCGGAGGGTCCGTGCCCTGCCTACTGGGCTCTTGCGTCCCCGCTGAACGTTGGCCCTGTGCCCTGTGCCCTGCTCCGCGCTGCGTCGCTACAGCTACCCACGTTCGCAGCCCGGAACAGCGAACCGGAGCAGAGCAAACCTCATCGACCACCGTTCAACCGGGCCCATCCCCGAACGCAGAGACCCCCGCCAGAACGAGCCGACAGGGGTCAACATCAGTCACAGCGGTCACATGCGTGTCACCAACAGTGTCGACACACCTAGACCACAAGGCCCTGACCAGGCCAAACGCTCCCGACCTGGACCACGTGGACATCAAAAGACGGTTCTGACCACCTGTGCCATGTGGTACCGCACACGCAGGCGCCTTCCATAAGGCGTCGCCCTTCCAGCTGCCCTCAGCTCCTCCCGCGCTCACGAAGCCGCGGGACAGGAAAGATCCGCACCATACGCGGACCAACCGAGCCGCAAAGGCCCCCTCTTACACCATTACCCTCTGTGCCTGTTCCCGGCAGAGCCGGTGCCCCCATCCATACACCATTCGCTACCGCGACGCGACAGGCCGTCAAGTTGAGGAGACGGGGTACTCGACGCAGCCGGACGCGGTCGAGCAGCTGGCCAAAATTTACACCGAGAAAAGAGATACCCCTCGCCAACAGGCGGACCTTAAACGCCAGATCGCAAAACAACGCTTCGGGGAGTACGCCTCCAGCTGGCTGGCCCGACAGCGACACTATGCCCCAAGTAGCGTCCGCTCAGTCAACCAGGTACTCAACAGCCAAGTCCTTCCGACACTCGAATCCCGACGGATGAACTCATTCACGTCGACTGTCGTCGAGGACTTCATCATGTCGATGGAAGAACGTTCCGTCGGCTTGGCTGCGCAGCAGAATGCCTTCGACACCCTCAAAAAGATCCTCCTCGACGCTCGACGTCGGGGCGGCCTCACCGACGATCCCTTCGACGGGGTCATCCCGCCCGAGTACATTCCCCGGAAGATCACCATCCCGACGCTGGACGAGATCCACCACCTCAAAGAGGTCAGCAGTGATGAGCTGCGCGTCATCATCGACCTGATGTCCGGCTGCGGACACCGGCACGGAGAGGCCTACGCCGCCACTTGGAACGCATGGTCGCAGATGACGTGTATCGCATAACCGAGCAGATCGACGGCACGACGCGTCAACGGGCCCGTCTCAAGCACCGCAAGCCAGGGGAGTTCCGCGAAACCCCCATGCCGTCGACCGTCCGAGAGTCCCTGCTGCGGTATGAGAAGGACCACGGTGCCGATCCGAACGGATACCTCCTTCGGACCCAGCGATCCCCGTACTGGGCACACACAACGCTCGAATACCAGTGGAGCGCCACGAAGAAGAGAGCGGGCATCACCAGGAAGTTCACCACCTACTCGCTCCGTCATTTCTTCGCGTCCAACTGCCTCTCCAGGGGGATACCCGTCACGGATGTCGCAGAGTGGATGGGTCACAAGAACATCAACATGACCTTCAAGATCTATCGTCACCTCATGCCGGCGTCGATCGGACGCGCTGCCAAGCTCCTCAACGAGGGTCTGTAGCAAAAGAGGGGCCCGGGGAACCCCGGGCCCCTCGTCAGGAGACCTTCTGCTGCTTTGCCCAATGGTCCAGGTCAGCTACCTTGAACCTGAGTTTTCCACCGAAGTAGTACCGGGGCAGCCCATAACGGCCGGATTCTCGATACATCCAGCGCCGACTCAAGCCAAGGTATGCTGCCGCTTCATCAACTTTCAGATACTGATGACCGCGCCTCTCCCCCAGAGAATCACGGGCCGCCTTCCGGCCGCTCACGCCGGGATCCCCTCTGCAGTGGCATATGAGGCAGCCTGTTCTCCCTGGGAAGCGCCTGCGATCATACGGCGCTCTCGTCGGAACAGCTTCTTCACGTGAGCCTCGGACACCTTGAGAACTTCGGCCACTCGGAGAGTTGCCATCCCGGACCTAGACGCCAGGCGGACAAACTCCTGCCGCTCGGCTCCAGTGAGATGCACGTCCCTTCCCGAGAGTGCGGCCATGACACGGACAGAATCACAGCGGCGCTCAAAGCCGACCCGGACACCCTTGCGCTCAGCCGCCGTCATGCCGCCTCGGATTCCGTTCGTATCCCCGCAATCGAGAGCGGTTTCAAGGCATTCCATCCTGACCTGACAGGACGAGCAGATCCTTTTCGCCAAGGCAACGCGTTGATCATCCGCCGCCGTCGTCGGGAAGAAAAGATCGGGATCCCTCGCTACCGCAGCGGCCACGGCGCATGCCGCCCTCTCCTGCCAAGTTTGGTCCCCCCCTGATCCGGGGCCCGATGCGCCCTTCGTACATACCCGTTGCTTCCTGTTCAGATGCGTGTGCTCAGCCTGGGATCCGCAAGCGGTTCACCAGACGTACGTACAAAGCATCCAGACAAGTGCCGGTTTCCCTAACCGCGTATTGTCGGCTATGTTGCGACGCTCGTCCCGCAGGAGCGGGCCACTGCTGCCCCACCCGCCGATAACGTGGCCGAAGCCACAGCAGGGCGGACATGACGCCTACATGCGCAACAGAGGCCTCGGTCCTCGAAGTCAGCACACGTCCATATCGAGGGCCGCTCTCAGCCAGCGCACCCTGGACGACGCCCGCAGTCCTGCCCGAGCCCTGACCTGGCGCATCCGCCGCTTCGGCGAACGCCACGCCCCAAGCCCGAGAGCGCAGGCAGCCAACTCTCGCCAGGCCGCGGAGCGCCCCGCCACTCCGCCTTCACCACAGGAGTCTCGGGCTCGGCGACGCTGATCACGACCGCGCCCGACCACCACCGTCCGACCCGGACGCCGGAGGTTTGCAGTGCTTGCCGGTGCCGGAGCCGAGTGGCTTCGGCACCGGCCCAGGGGTTGGGGTCGGGGGCTCGCTGGCCTCCGGGTAGAGGACGGCCTTGGCCTCGGCCAGGTTGGCGGCGAAGCCGTGCGGCTCCCACGCGTGTCCGTTCCATCGCTCGATGGCGCGGGGCGCATCCGAATGCAGATGCGATGCCCTCGGGCCGTCACCGGAGACGACAGGCACGGCGCGCAGGCGGCCGATCTTCGCGTCACGGCGTTCCGCCCAGTCCTTCAGCGGTTCGTCGTTCATCCTGGCGTTCCCTCGCGTCGGCGGTGGTTGTCTCAGGAGGGTAGCGGCCACTGCGGGCCGTTCGGATTCCCCAGCCAGACCACCTGTGCGTCGCGGGAGACCGTCAGACCGAAGGCGGCGGTGCTCGGGGAGCCGTACACCTCCCACGTGGCCACCGCCGACTCGACCGCGTCCCAGAGGCGGCGCGGGCCGCCCTGACGGACCTGCCAGCCGCTGTCCACGGGAACGAGGACAGCGAAGGAATCGGTCACGCTGTCCAGCACAAACGTGCTGACTGGGCCGCCGTCGACCGCCATGGAGAAGGAGCGGACGTCCGGCGCTGCAAGCTGCGCCATGAAGGCCGGCCCGGAGCTCGTGAGAACGCCTGGCCCGTACGTTGCTCTCCGCTCCGTTCCATCATCGGGCCCAGGGAGCACGCCGAGGCTCTCCGGCGCGTCCTGCTGGCGGGCGATCATGAAGCTCGGCTCGTCCTCACTGAACCAACCGTTCGCGCTGTCGCCCGTGACGATGAGCTTGACCAGGCCGAGGGAGCGCATCCAGCCGCGCAGAGTGGTGAGGATGACGCCGCCGGGCAGTACCTGCTCCAGCCAGGCGGGAGGGATGTTGCGGAAGCCGCACGTGGCGATCAACCGGTCGTACGGGGCTCCGTCAAGGTGGCCCGCGCGGCCGTCCCCCACAAAGAGGTGCGGGGTGTAGCCGGATCCGGCGAGAGCCTCGCGGGCGCGCCGTGCCACGCCCTCATCCGTCTCGATCGAGGTCACCGCCTCGCTGCCGAGCCGGTGGCACATCAGTGCCGTCGAGTAGCCGGTACCCGTCCCGATCTCCAGCACATGCATGCCCTCGTGCACGTCCAGGTCGTCGAGCATCCGCACCACGAGGCTCGGCAGCGTGGACGACGAGGTGGGGGTGGCGTTGCTGACCGGCTGGGGGTCGCTCCAGTCGATGTCCCGGCTGTCGAACTGGGTCACCCATGTCTCGTCGGTGTAGACGAGCCCAAGCCATTCCTCCTGGCCAACGGTCTCCGGGGTGACGGGCTCCCAGGTGGTGACGCCCGGGACGTCGCTCTCCCGGTAGAAGCGTGGGACGAAGGCGTGGCGGGGCACGGCCCCCACCGCGGCGCGCCACTCACGCGACCGCAGTCGGCCGTCCTTCTCCAGTCGGTCTGCGAGCTGCCGCCGGAGGCCCGCTGCGGGCGTCTCGATTTCGGGCTCAGTGGGCACGAAGCCCTCCCTCCAGGAGATCGGCGAGTGCGGCGGTCATGGGCAAACCGGTCGGCGGCTCCATCCATGCCCACTGCCCAGAAGGGTTGCACTCGATGAAGATCCACTCTCCGGAATCGGTCAGGGCGAAGTCGAACGCCCCGAAGACAAGCCGGAAATGCTCTAGATAGGCACGCATGGCCCGCTCCACCACGGGTGGCGTGACCAGGGGCGTGTACGTGTGAGTGCCGTAATCCGTGCGCCAGTCAAGGAGGCCGGAGTCGATCCGCACCGCGAAGATCTGCTCTCCGATGACCGTGACCCGGACGTCCGCGACCTTGTCCACGCGCCTCTGGAACAGGTGCATGGTGCCGGCCAGTGACTCGTCGATCTCGTCGGCGGTCACCTCGGTCACGGGAACCGTCTGTGCCTTGCCATCGACCAAGTAGAGCGGCACCGAGATGGGTTTGAAGATGGCAGGGCCGTGCTGCTTGAGAAACGCCCGCGCGTCGTCGGGCACGTTGGTGATCAGCGTGGGCGGCAGGGTGAAGCCGGCCGCCACCGCGGCGGCGAGTCCGGCCGGTTTGTACTCGGCATCGCCGATCCGGTTCGGGTGGTTCACGTACAGGCAGCCGGGCAGCGAGGTGAGGACTCCGCCCAGCCCGTAGAGAACTTGCCGACGTAGCCCCTCAAGCACACGCACCAGGAGGGCTACCTCCGGCTCCCCGGACTCGACCGCGACTCGGCCCTCCTCGTACCAGCGCCGGAGATCCCGTTGCCACGCGATCTCCACCCGGATGGCCTCGGCGCGGATTGCGTCGAGCGTCAGGGAGGACTCCAACTGCAGCCGTACAAGGTCCGCAGGCGTCATGCGCAAAGGCTCGGCGAATATGGCGGCATCGAGATCGCTCATCGAGCCGAGGGGATCGAGAGTGAGTTCCACGCATGCCTCGCGACTGGGGTCGTTCACCAGCTCCTCGGCCTGCATCAGCCGTAAGGACACGCGGGGCCTCAGCACGGGTCCGGCACTTACAACTCGGCCCACACGACCTTGCCCCAGCGCTTCCGGTCGTAGCCCCACCTCCAACTGAGGGCGTCGACCAGGAGCAGGCCGCGTCCCTCCTCGGAGTCCTCATCTGGACTACCCGTCTCCGGCGTATCCCGGCAGGTGTCGGCGACGCCGATACGGACCACGCCCTCTGCCGGACGCGTGACCAGGACACGGACACTGCGGCAAGGAGTGTGGTCGATGGCGTTGTTGACGAGCTCGGCCACGACCTGCACCCCGAGCTCAGCCAACTCGCCTATGCCCCCAGGTGTTCAGGGCGGCGGAGACGAGCAGACGGGCTCGACGAGCGGATTCCGGCTTGCACGGCATCGTCTCGGTGTAGCCGGGGGTGCCGGGGGTGCCGGTAACAGTAGGTCTGGCTGCGGTCATGGTCACAGGAACATCCCTCCGGGGTGGACGCCCGCCCCCGCGATGGGGTGGCGCCGGGGCGGGCTCTCCTCCATGCCGTCGAGGGAAGGGGAGAGGCAGGACCTCGACGGCCTGATACCGAGTCAACGCCCTGTGGCCCAAGAGGAACAGGAAAGGTCGTGCTCCCACCGGCCGCTCCAAACCGGAAGACTTTGCGTACCCGTGACCTGCGGTCTGGTTCGGCTGGTGACCGCGGGTCTACGGTCGGCAGCATGGGAGCGAACGCCATCCTCAAGAGCCGGATGGAGGAACTCGGGCTCACACAGGACGAATTGGCTGATCGGATGAACGCTGCCCTGGCAGCAATCACCGGCAGGCCCGGCGATGTCTCGGCCCGCACAGTCCGCAACCTGCTCAACGGAACCTCCCGTCGTCCCATCGGACGTACATGCGCAGCTCTGGAGCGGGTGTTCGGGTGCCCCGTCGAGGATTTAGGGTTCAGCGCACCACGCACGATGCACCACCCGCAGGAGGACCCTGTGCGGCGTCGCACCTTCATCGCTTCGGCCACCGGCACCGCAGCCGCCGCGGCTCCGCTCGTGGCCCAGCGCCGCGCGGTCGGCATGTCGGATGTGGCCCGCGCCGCCGCCGGGATGAACGACCTCGTCGAAGCCGACGACCGTCAGGGCGGGCATGTGAAGTTGGAGAAGGCAGCCATCAAGGGCCGCGACAGCGTTCTGGAGTTGCAGCAACGCAACGCCGGCGAACGCGTCCGTCGGGCCCTGTACGCACTGGCCGCCGAGTTCTCCACCATCGCTGCCTGGTCCTGCATCGACGCCCGCAACCTCGAGCAGGCACAGCGGCACCTGAACGAATCCGCCACGTACGCCGGCCTCTCCCAGGACGGCCCGACCGAAATGCGGGTGTGGGTCAACCTCTCGATGCTCGCCTATCAGCGCCAGAACTGGCCGGAAGCGCTCGCGGCGGCGCAGGCCGCACAAGCCTCCTCTGCCGCTCGTCGTGACCCGTTCTTCGACTCGCTGGGGCGAGTCCGTGCCGCCCTCGCCTACTCGGCTCTCGGTAACGGCCGCGTCGCTGTGCGATCTCTGGGATCCGCCCAGGACGCCTTCACCAGGACGCCGGAACGCGAGCGGCCGCGCTGGACGGCCTTCTACGGCCAGGCCGAACTCGATCACCTCGCTGCCGTTGTCCACTACAACAGCGGACATCACGCCCACGCCGAGGCCATGGCGTACCGCGCTCTGGCCAAGATCCCGACAGCATTTCGGCGCAACAGGGCACTCGCCACTGCCCAGCTCGCCCTCGCGCAACTCCATCAGGGCGACGCAGAACAGGCCACGGTGACCGCCGCCGACGTCTTCACGATGATGGGCGGCGATCCCCTGCCCGGTCGTATGCGTACGCTCATCGGCGACTTCCACCGGGGCCTGTTCGTCCTGGCTCCTTCCGCCTCCTACGCACGGGACTGGGCAGACCGCATGCGAACCGAATGGAGTCGAGCGTGACCGACATGCGTCACTTCCAGCACGGAAATCTCCCCGAGTGCTTCCGGCAGATGCTCGTCGACGTACACGCCGACGCCTACGCCGACCAGATGGACGACCCCTTCCACCAGCGCTTCGCGTGGTTCGTCGACCACTGGTCGGGCATGGACGGCTTCTCCTGCGTAGTGGCGTACGACGGAGAAGAGCCCGTCGGCTTCGCCTACGGCGCCCCGCTCGCCCCAGGCCGCGAGTGGTGGCGTTCCACCGACTACGAGCCGAGCGGCGGCTACAGCTCCACCTACGCCGTCTCGGAGGTCATGGTGCGCCCTGGCTGGCGCAAGCAAGGCATCTCCGAACGACTCCACGAGGCGCTGCTGAAGGAACGCACGGAGGACCTCGCCGTGCTCCTGGTCGACGTGACCCACCCCAAGGTCCAAACCCTGTACGAGTCGTGGGGATACACCAAGGCCGGCGAGCAGCAGCCGTTCGCCGACTCCCCTGTGTACGCGGTCATGGTCAAGGACCTTCGAACGTGAGTCGGCTCCCCACGGACTTCACCAAGGCTCCTGCGAGCCAGGGAGTTCGATGCCCATGCTCCCCGACTGCGAAGGTTCGGGGGCATCACTAACCCCCCAAGGCAGAAGCGCGAGGAGGAAGAGGCGCGTGCCGAACGCGACGGCCAGGAGGCGACGGAGGCGAGTAGACCGGTGATCGTCTACCGGCTGTGGGTAGCCATGTGATCCGAAGGTGGTTGCTGATCTCCAACGATGCTCGGCGATAGAGCCCGAGGCGTCGGTCAGCGGGACCAGCCGACGTCAACGACTGCGAGTTGTGGTGATCGGCGATGGCCTTCTGGCGTTCGGTGCGGCTCTCGCAGCCGAATCCCAACGTCAGAAGGCCATGGCCACTTTCGTGGGCCGACCGGGTGTGTTGCCCGGCACCGACGTGCCCTGGCAACACGCCCAGATGGGTCACTTCCAGATGGATGCCAGTCGCCACGCCTGCAGGCCGGTGAGCTTGGCCGTTCCGTTGTCGGCGAAGAAGTCGACGTCGGTGCTGGAGGGGTCGGGGAAGATCTGGTCGGTGAGGACGACCTGTTCGCCTCGCGCGTTCTCGGCGTAGACCTCGACGGAGGAGGCATCGACGAGGACATGCAGGCGCAGGGGCTTGCCTTCGAGGGCGAGCGGGGCGTGCTCGGTGCTGGAGAAGGTGGGGTCGAAGTCAGTCCCCATGCAGTGCCGCAGCCAGGTCAAAGGCGGCGTCGCCCAGGCACTCGGCGCCACACTCTTCGAGAACGTCCGCATCGACGAACACGGCGCCGTGGAGACGGCCGCCTCCGCCGCTACCGGCTCCCCCAATACGCCGACATCCCGCGCACCGAGGTCCACTTCATGGAGACCGCGGACGCCATCGGCCCCCTCGGCGCCAAGTCGATGAGCGAAAGCCCCTTCAACCCGGTCGCCCCCGCCTTCGCCAACGCCCTTCGCGACGCGACCGGCATCCGCTTCACCGAACTACCCCTCACCCGCGACCGGGTATGGCTCGCCCTCGGCGAGCGTCAGAGGTCCAGCAGTTCCTCGTAGAAGCCCCCGAAGCCCCGCTCGCGGTCGAGAAGATGGATCTCCAGAATCCAGTGAAGGAGTTGCCCCGTCTCGTCCGTGCGCCGCAGCGACCTCCTGTGCAGCAATCCCTGCGGCCTTCTCCACCGCCCCGTCTGCGATGGCCGTCCGGCCACGGGTCCCCGGCGGTTCCTGAGGCCCGGGCCGTGCGGCCTGCAGCATCGCGCCCACGCCAGTACGGGGCTCATCGGGATCCGGCTTCCGCAGGATTCAACCGTCCGGCTCCGTCATGCGGAGCCACCTCCTCGGGCAGTCGACGAACTGCCATACCTGAGCGGCTGGCCGCCGCTCTCGTACTGCAGGCCCAAGTACCGTTCATGGCACCGGATATGCGCGCGCCACTGCGCTTTGACACCGTCCGCATCCTGGGAATGGGCCGCTTCCGGCCGTCCGCCGGACTCCGTTGAGGACTATGCTGCTGTACGGACGTCCCAGACCCCGGCGGCTTGTCGTTGCTCGACACAGATGGCTGCGGGGAGCGGACCTTTCGTCCGTCTCCCGGCGGCGCATCCCTGGAGGGAACTGGGTGGGTCCTCTGTCCTGTTGCACAGGCTATCGGACCGGCCATTGCTCCACCTCCGCCGAACATACGCCCCTGCCGACAGCGCGCCAAGGGGGCCGGAAGCCCCGGCGTCACCGCGTACGCTGCCGGATGGCCTTCCGAACCGAGGCGTCATGCCCCTCCCACAGCTCACCGTCTACCGTCAAGACCGAAGGCACCGGGCACTGATCACCCTGGCCGGTGAGATCGACCTGGAATCGGCGCCGCTGGTGCGCGCATCACTGAAGCGGTGTCTGCACGACGGCATCCGCACCATCGACGTCGACCTCACCCCCGTCACCTTCTGCGACTGCAGCGGCCTCAACGCCTTCCTCCACGCTGCACAGCAGACCACCGAGGCAGGTGGGACCCTGCAACTGCACTACCCGCCACCGACACTGGTCCTGCTCCTCGACCTCACCGGTTCCAGGTTCCTGCTCCTTGGCGTTCCGTTCGGGCACCTGCCGTCTCCTCCCGGGGATGTCCCGGCCCCGACCGCTCCAGACCCGCCGCACCGGACTGTTCCGCTGGTGCCCGTCCTCTCGGGCGATGTGCGGTGACGGCGCAGCCCCTGCGAGGGCACCTGCACAAGCTCCATGCAGGCGACTCATCCGCCGTGGACGCGGTGCGGTTGCGTCGGGTGAACCGCCGGCTGGCGCAGGGCCTGGCCGGGGAGCTGGCGGATCTGTACGTGGACTCCCACGAAACGTCTGCCCCTGAGGCGTACCGCAGCCGCAGCCACCAGGACTTCCTCAACCGTCTCACCGGCGAAATCCGTCGGCCGGGCTTCGCCATGGTGATCGCGGAGACCGACAGCCTGGTGGGATGCGCCTTCGGATTCCCGGTACACAGCGACGGCTTCTGGTGGCTCGGTTTCGACGGAGCATTACCACGGAGCATCGAGCAACTCACCGACTCCGGGGGCGTCTTCGCGATCACCAGCATCCTGGTCCGCCCGCACCCGCACGACGAGGACGTGGCCCGCCGGTTGCAGGAGCGGCTGCTGAGCAACCACCAGGCGTCCCTCGGCGCCACCTTGGTGAATCAGAACGATCACCCGACCCTCGCTTCGCTTTGCTCCTGGGGCTGGCTGGACGTCGGAGAGGTCTGGCGGCCGGCGGGCCCCACCATGTTCCGTGTTCTGGTACTCGCCCTCGGGGAACGAACCGCGGTGCGGATGGGGGGACTTGCCCGCGATGCCTGGACTCGGTGGCCCGGGTGAGGTCCGGCAGCCGGTCGGCCCGCATCCAGGCACTGGTCGCCGAGCAGGCGGCCCGACGCGGAGCCCGGGTCGGCGTGGTGGATGTGTGCGCCGCGGCCGTGGCCGCGCTCCCGGTCGGCGGGGCTGGACTGTCCGCGATGTCCAGAACCGCGGCAAGCCATCCGTTGTGCAGCACCGACGACGTCAGCGCCCAGCTGGAGGAGCTGCAGCTCACGCTGGGCGAAGGGCCCTGCGTGGATGCCTTCACACAGGGCTCGGCCGTCCTGACGCCCGATCTGCTGACCGGAGCACTGCAGGACCGCTGGACCGTGTTCGCCGACGCGGCCCTGGAAGCCGGAGCACACGCGGTCTTCGCGCTCCCCTTGCAGATGGGGGCGATCAGCCCGGGGGTTCTGGACCTGTACGCCGACGTGCCGACCGTGCTGGATACAGAGCAGCTGGCCGACGCGTTGGCGTTCGCCGATCTCGCGACGCTGCTCCTGCTCGACGCGCGGATCGACGAGGCGGGCGCGCCGATCGGCGGACCGTTGCCGGATCGCGGCTTCGAGGACCTGGGCGGATACCGGACGGAGATCGACCAGGCCACCGGCATCCTCACCGTCCAGCTCGGTGTCGGTATCGACGAAGCCTTCGTCCGGCTCCGCGCCCACGCCTACATGCAAGGACGCCGACTCGCCGACGTGGCCGCCGACGTGGTGGACCACCGGCTCCGCTTCTCCCCGGACACGGAACCCGAACGGACCGGCGAGGAAACCTGACGCACCGGTGCCATCCGCTGAACATGCTGCACTTCCCGCCCCCTCCCGGCGGGACTAATCTCAATCGAGGGTGCCTACGATGAATCAGCAGCTCCTGGCCAAGACCTTCGTCGAGCTGGCCGACAACCTGGTCGCCGACTTCGACCTCATCGACTTCCTGCGCCTGCTGACCGACCGCTGCGTGGGCATGCTCGACGCCAGCGCCGCCGGGGTACTGCTCGCCGACCAGGACGGCAAACTCCGCGTCATGGCCGCCTCCGACGAACAGGTACGCCTGCTGGAGCTCTTCCAGCTCCAGAACGACGAAGGGCCCTGCCTGGACTGCTTCCGCACCGGCACCCCGGTGATCGTCCCCGACCTGACCCGGGAGATCGACCGCTGGCCACGCTTCGTCACGACGGCCCACCGCAGCGGGTTCGGGGCCGTCCAGGCCCTGCCCATGCGCCTGCGGGACGAGACCGTCGGTGCCCTGAACCTCTTCCGTGCGACCCCCGGCCCCTTCGACCTGGCCGCCACACCCGTGGCCCAGGCCCTGGCCGACGTCGCCACCATCAGCCTGCTACAACAACGTTCCAGCCAGCGCAGCACCGTCCTCAACGAACAGCTGCAGACCGCGCTGAACAGCCGCGTACTGATCGAACAGGCCAAGGGCAAACTCGCCGAACGCCAGAGCATCGACATGGAACAGGCCTTCACCGCCCTGCGCGGCTATGCCCGCGCCCACAACCGCCGCCTGTCCGACGTCGCCCGCGCCTTCGTCGACGACTCCGAACCCCTCCCCGGCCTGGTGCCCTGACACCGACGCCGAGACGGCAAACGCACGCAACGGCACCAAGGAAGAACCAGCCTCGCTCCAATGCCGGTCAGCACAAGAGCCGCCCTCCAGCGCGCTTGAACGCAGGAAGGCGGGAAGGCACCCATGGACTTTGGAACGGGGCCGAAGACGGTCCCGCCTAGAGTGGCGTCGCGGCACGGGGAGGGGAAGAAAGACCATTTCGCCAGCTTCGGCGGACTGGCCGTCCTGTCGTTCGACGTACTCGGCTCGGCGGTACGGGCCGGAAGCCATCGTGCTGGTACTGATGGTGGCCGGACCGACGGCCACGGCCTCATCGGCGAGATCACCCGCAAGCGAGCAGCGGTGGATGCAGGCCGGGCGGGGTCAGTGGGCCGGACGCCAGAGGTGCAGTACCGATCTCACGGCGAGGTAGAGCACGTCGGCGATGAGGAGCAGCACTCCGGCGGAGAGCAGGTACAGCATGCCTTCGGTGGTCGCGCCGACGATGACCAGCACGATCGCGGCGATCAGCAGGAGGTAGAAGAGGATCATGGCGTGATGCCTCGGTTCGCGGGCGCGCGTGCTGGAGGCGCGGCAGGATGGTTGTGACGGCCGCGTGCTGTACGGGTCCTCGGCGTCGGAGGTCGTGCGAGAACGGTTGCTACCCAAGCTGGGCAGGGGCGGCTACCAGTAGTGCCGCCGTCCGGCGACCTTGTACCCGACGGATCCCAGGATCCACAGGATGATGCGATGACGACCAGAATGATCCCGATGGTCCACAGGACGGCGAAGCCGACCACGTAGCTGATGACCAGCAGGATGATTCCAAGGACGATCATGATGTCCTTCGATCTTGCGGAGTGACGCAAGGCCCCTGATCCCAGGGTAGATCCGCCCTTCGGTGGTGGCTTCCCGAACAGTGCAGTCCCCACCTCTTTGGCTCTCCGGGGAATGGCGGTCTAGACCTGGGATCTCTCCCCGGCCCACTCGTGGGCCAGGTGACGGCACGTGGTGTGGCTCGCCACCCCCATCGGGGTCCTCGTCCAGTCCGCGATCACACGCCCGTGTGGCGCGAGTCCCTAGCCCGCGGGCAGCCTCAGAGTCTTCCCCTTACGATGATCTGCCCCGCATGGCACGTGGGCTGCAACGGCGAGGGTGAGGCTCGGATTTCCCGCACTCTGACCCGCACAGGGCAGCGCGGGCCGCTCCGGACCCGTCCGGTCGTCAGACGGGAGCAACCCTTACGGCCCGATATGACCGCTAGGCGGGCAGGTGGGAGAGTTTCGTTACCACCGGGGCGCGTGTTGTGCGTCCTTCCCATCGCAGGACAGCAGGTCAGGTTATGACCAAGCAGCCGAAGCCGTCCCAGCCCTCCCAAGGCGAGGACATAAGCCGGCACAAGGGAACCAAGCAACACGGTTGGTCTCCAGATGTGGACGAGACCCATCAGGAGGAGAACCCGAGCGCCCACCGCTCCTTCCACCCGGATAAACACGCTCCCGCCAAGGGCCCTGGCAGGACGGTCTCCAAGGAGGAGTCGGGGAATCCTCACGGCACCCCCTCCAAGAGCACGGGCAGGCGGAGGCAGGAGCAGAGCAAGGGCTCCGGCAATAAGGGGATGCACGATCTCGGGCCGCGAGGCCGCCAGCCGAACCAAGGATGCCTCCGCGTCGACCGGTATGGAACCCCAGGACCCGCCCGGCACACGCAGCGCCGGATAGCGCACTGGCCGGCGTCGTACTCTCCTCGACGGCGGCCCGTAGGTACACCGTGCTCTCCAAGCGGTGACATGGCGCGCAGGGCGGGGCTGGCTCCCGCCCTGCGCGGTCTCCCTACCGGCCAGGGATTTGCCTCCCGGCCAGGGATTTGCGTCCCGGCCAGGGATTTGCGGGCAAGTCACACACCGTGCAGGTGTAGGGCCTAACGGTGTCCCCGGCTGCCCGACGCTACCGTGGGCCCGGCCTCCCGAACACGTTGGTAGCGGCCGCGTTGCACGCGTCCATGAACTGGCGCAGCGCGGACCGGCACACGCTTCGACGCGGGCCTAGTCGGGTCGGGGGGTCAGTGTTTGAAGGCGTCCTTGATCTTTGTCCCGGCCTGCTTGAGGTTGCCCTTGACTTGGTCTCCGCGGCCCTCGGCCTGCAGGCGCTGGTTGCCGGTGGCGCGGCCGGTTGTCTTCTTGGCACCGCCCTTCATCGCTTCGGCTTTGTGTGCGATCTTCTTGCCGATACTCATGGGGAGCCACCCTGGGTGAGTTGTCTACTGGGCTTCGGTGGGAGGCGTGTCCGTGGCACCGGCCAGTCGGCGATCTGCGTGTGCGGCGGCACGCCTACTGGGCGGCGGACCGGTGCCCGAACAAGTGCCGTCTGCTCCGACGGCCACTGTTCGAGGCGGGAGTGCGATCACCGTGGAGTGAGTCGTTTCCCCGCGTATTCGCGTTGTCTGCGCGGGCGGGCTCGCGTTGGTCGACCAGGTCGTCGCGGCCGCCTCTCCCGGCAGAGGCCGTATCGCCGCGGGACTGCCTGAGTCCGCGGCGCGAGACACTGCCTCGGCGAGAAGAGCGGCGGCGCACACCGGTCAAGAGCAGGATCAGCCCGAACAGGGCCGCCGCTCCGACAACGATGCCGTACAGGAACAGCGTGCCGGTGGAGCCGATCATCTCGTGGCCGAATACCGAGAACCCGCCGGTGAGTTCATGCCCGCTGGCGCTGTTGGTGAGAACACCAGCCACGCCGACGACCACCGCGGCGATGAAGATGATGAGTCCGAGGATGACGATCATGACGCGCTCCAAGGATCTACCTGCTCCAACAGTAGAACCGCACCGTCCACAAAGCCACGGCGACGGCTCTGCACCCCGGTAGCGAGAATCCGGTCATGATGGGGCCGAGGTGCCCGCAGTGACCGGCCGGACGGGCCGCGAGGGCCGGGCCGGTGGTCAGGTGCCGAGCAGGCGGTCGAAGAAGAATCGGTATTGGCGCAGGGCCCGGCGCAGGTCCTCGGTAGCGGCCTCCTCGCCCCGGTGCCATTGGTCTTCGAGTCCCTGTTTGCGGTCGGCGAATGTGGTGGCGAGCAGTTGCATGACAGCGTGCAGGAGCACTTCGTTGACGGTCCCGACCGGGCCGTGGGTGAGGCGGACCGGCTCGTGACCACGCTCATGAGCGAGTGCGGCTACCCGACCGAGAGTTACGAGCAACAGAAGCGAGACCTCTCGGTCGAACGCTCCCGGACGCTGGAGCACTACCGCGTCGCCCATGAGATCAACGGGCGCGTCGGCAGGAGGGACACCTCGACGGAAGAACTGCGGAGCGCGATGGTCCACTACCGGGCCCTGTTCGAGGAACTGCTGCACAACGGCACCCCTTCATCGGATGCCGGACGCCGATGAGCGCCCAGCAGCCGGGAGCGGCTACAACCACCCATGGAGGTGCGGGGACATGCAGCGAGAAGGACCATTCGGGAACGACGAGCATGCCGAACCCGCCGCAGAGGGTCTGTCCACCGAGGACATCGCCCGGCCTCATACCGATGCGTCGCAGCGACCCTCAGACGATGACTGGACGGCAGACCCCAATGCCGGCCAGGCAGCGCCTAGGACCAGAATCACGGACGAGGCTGGAGACGAGCCGGACACCGTAGCCGGCGAACGAAAGGCGTCCACGCAGGAGCCCGATACTGTCCCGCTTCTCGGGCCCCAGGAGAGCGAAGCCCTCCGCACCAGGTGGCGCGAGATCCAGCAGGGATTCGTCGATGACCCACAGAAGTCGGTCCTCGCCGCAGACGGGCTTGTCGCAGAGGTGGCACGCTGGTCCAGTCCCGGGCGTACCGGTCCCGGACGGTCGAGGGCAACGGCCTGATCTCCAGCGCCTCATGCCGCTCCTCCCTCGCGCTCAGATCGCGGTCGGCCGCTCCACGGCTGTGCTTCGCCGCTACCGTGCGCTCGTACTCCGGCCCGAAACGCTCCCGCAGGTGCCGCCGCCGGATCATGGTCCGCAGGAGCAGCGCGACCACGGCCAGCACGACCACGGCAGCCACGATGATGACGATTGTCGACATCGCATCCTCCACTCATCGACAGCGCACGCCGACAGCCAGATCCGGGGGCAAACGAGGACCACCGTCCAGGGCGGCCCTTGGCCGGAGGGTAGCGGGAAGCCTGGCGCCGCACGGCACGTCGCCAGGCTCACTTGGGCAAGGAGCCGTCTGGCAGGCGGTTGTGGCCCCTTCCGCCCCGCCGGTGATCGGCAAGGCCGAGGCCGGCCGGGGTGATGGGCGCTCCTGGTTCCCCCCGTACGCGGAGGTCTACTCGCGGCGATCTCGCAGCAGTGCACTGTGCCGCTCGGCGGCGGGCTGCCGGCCGGTGCCGCGCGTCACGACCGCGCCTTCGCCCGGGCGAGTTCCTTCAGTGCCATCCGGGCCGCCGGTGTTCCGGCCGCAGTCTGCCAGTACGGATGTCCGGCGATGCGCCGGGACAGCTCCTGCAGGCGTCGCCGGTGAGCGGCGGTGCCGTACGCGGGCGAGGTGTCGGCGAGCTCCTGGTAGGTGGCGTACCAGGCGGTCTGAGCCTCCACGAGTTCACTGGGGAAGGCGTTGGCAGCGTTGGCATCCATACCGCCGATTAGATCGCATGTTCGATTTTTGGGGCAAAGGCAGTGTGCCTGAACAAGTGAGGCCCGTGAGGCGCGCACCCCGTTTCCCCAGGTAGACGCTGTGATCTGCCTGCGCACCTCACAGGATCGAAGGTCCCAGGACGCGATCACCCGGGCAGCCACCCGCCTAGACGGATCCGCCATACGTGCCTGTTTGCGATTTTGTCGGCCCGCTCGCGAGGTGTGGGGACGGTCGGGCAGGGGACTCGGTAGGTAGACCGGGTTCAGTGGCGTTCCCATGGGGCTGGCTTGGCCCAGGCTTCTCTGGTTCAGCCCACGAGCCGGAGAGGCCGCTACTCAGCTCACGACAGGGAACCCTGTTCGCAGACCCGGCGGGCGACCTCACGGAGTTTGACGTTGTTCTCCTGTGAGTAGCGGCGCAGCACGTCGAACGCTTCCTCCTCGGTGAGGTGGCGGCGGCCCATGAGGATGCCCATGGCCTCGCCGATGACGTGCCGGGTGGCGATGGCCTGTCCCATCTGGGCGTGGGTGCGGGCGCTGGAGAAGGCCACCGCCGCGTGGGAGGCCAGCAGCCACCCAGCCAGCTCGCTGGCCTCGGTGAACGCGCCGGGTTTACGGGAGTAGAGGTTCAGCGCGCCGAGGTCCTCGCCGTCGGTGAAGAGCAGGAAGCCCATCATGCTGCCCACGCCGAGCGCCCGGGCCTGGTTGGCGTAGGCGGGCCAGCGCGGCTGCTTGCCGGTGAGGTCGGCGATGCGGAAGACCCGTTCCCCCTGCGAGGCGCGGGCGGCATCGAAACACGGCCCTTCGCCCAGCCCCTGCTGCAGCAGGTCGCTGTCGATGACCAGCTGGTGGGTGGGGGCGAGCGTCTCCACCTTCGAGTCGTGCACCACGAGAATGCCGGCCGCGTTGCAGCCTTCGACCAACTCGGTGGCCGATGCGGTGATCCTCTCCAGCGTGGCACCGACCGATTCCTGCGCCAGGAGATCCCGAGCCATCGACGCCATCTGCTGCGCGAACCGTCCCCAGTCCACTTCGTCCTCCGCTACTCGCCCTGCCCGGACACGCCGCATATCCAGCTTCTCAGGCGTTCCTCACAGTGACATCGGAGACGATACCCGCCGCGGGCGAGAGGATGCTTTCGGTGACGCGATCCGGGCATCGCCGGCGTGATGACGATGATGGATGCTGGTCAGGCGGCGGCAGGCGTGGCCGGGGCAATCGGCGCTCGCGCGGCCTGTATGCCGGTTTGCGGGTGAGGCGCCGGGTCATCAGCGTGATGCTTGCCAAGGTGATGAGGGAAGCTGAGACAACTCACGGATGACACGGCGTGAGACGCCGGACAAAAGTACAGTTCACAGCGTTGGCACATGACACGTCGGCTGAGAGTCTGCAGGTCAGCCTACGAGCTGACACCGAAATAGGCATATCCGACAAACAGCCTGAATAGGGCGTTCCGGTCTGGGAACTCCGTCCAGGGAAAGCCATCCAACGAACGGAGCGCGCCGTGATCATCAAATCAATGCACGACATGGGCATCCGCAGCGAACACGCCTACCTCGCCGGCATGGCATCCATCGGCCTCAGCGTCGCCGCCTGGGCCACCTCGCTTCAACTCGAACCCGGCCTCGGCCTCGCCCGCGCCGACCGATGGGGACTCTTCGTCGGCGAATGGGCGCCCACCTTCTTTGGCCTCGGCCTTGCCCTCTCCCACTACGAACAGCAGGACGGCACCCTCAACGCCACCGTCCACGAAATCCGCGAACAGCACAAAGCCGGCTGAGCATTGACTCTGAAGCTCCTATCGCACGACGCCCCCTCCAGGGGCTCAAGACGAAGGACGTCTTCAGATGCCTCAAGCTCAGAGCCCGTGTGGTCGAGCTCAACTCGCCTTACCCCGAGACGTTCGGCGGCCTGGCCGGGACCGAGCGGGGGTGGCGGCGGCGACCAGGGTGGCTGTGGTCGGGGGCGGCCAGTCGGCGCTGGAGAGTGCCGCGTTGCTGAACGAGGCCGACGCCGACGTCGAGGTGCTGGTGCGTGACTCCCGGGCGCGCTGGGGGATGCGCCCGCAACTACAGCGGCCTTGGGGGCTTGCGGCTGGCCGCTCCGTCCTCTCCGCTCGGTACGTGCTGGGTGCTGGCCGCGGTCTGCCAACTTCGGGCGCCGTACGGCGGCTGCTGGGATGCTGTTTTACCGCGCGCTGGACCCCTCGAGCGGGTGATGGCTGCGTGAGCGCGTCGAAGACGTCGTACCCCTGCGCCTGGCGTGCCGCGTCGAACTGGCGCGCCTGGGCGGGGCCGAGGCACACCTGCGCCTCGGCGGCCAGGGCAGCGCGGCGGCCGAACTGGCCGTCGACCATGTGCTGGCCGCAACCGGTTACCGGCTCGACGTGGATGCTCTGCCCTTCCTTACGCCGTTGGTGCGTTGGGCGGTGGGCCGCGTGCCCGGCTCGCAGGCTCCGCTCTTGTCCGGTGTGCTCGAGTCCAGTGGTGTCGGGACCGTATTTCACCGGCTCGCTGGCGGCGCCTATGTTCGGGCCGATGCTGCGTTTCGTGGCCAGCGCACGGAGTTGGCGGCACGCCGGATCGCCGGGCGGCTGGTGCGGCAGGCTCGACGCCGCTGACCGCACACCCCTGAGTGCAACGCGTTGCGCCTGCGTGAACCGCTGTGCGGTCTCGTGCCCCGCACACTCGGTTGCCGATATCGGATTCGTCACCGTCGGAGGTGGACCACGGTGCGGGAGTTCCGGCGGGGCGCGGTGCGGCTTGCCCATCCTGCATCACGCGGCCGAGGAGGAGATCCACGGCGCGTGGATGACCGAGGAACTGCCCACCGCGACTACCAGATCAGTCCCGGCCCCCTGTATCCGACGCTGCACCGCATGGAGGCGTGTTCTCCGCATGCGGCTGCTGGAGTCACCGCCCAGACTGAGAGAAGCGGAGTGATGAGCGCGGCTGCTGCTCCATTCGGATCCTCCGCCTGCGAGGTGCGGGGCCCTTGTACGGGCGTCACCGCGCCAGCCGGAGCATCTGCTCGGCAGCCCTTTGAAGGGAAATCTGATGGCTGATGTACCCAAGATCGCTTTTGCCGCCGCGGTTCTCGGCGGGTATGTCCTGGGCCGGACGAAGAAGGGACGGGTCGCGTTCGGGGCGGCGACCTATCTCGCCGGCCGTCGGTTCGGGCTGGAACCGCAACAGCTGCTGACGGAGGGGGTCAAGAGGTTGCGCGAGCTTCCCCAGTTTGCTGACCTCAATGAGCAGCTCCGTGGCGAGGCCCTGGATGCAGGGCGTAAAGCGCTGAGTGCGGTCGCCGACCGCAAGCTCGCCGATCTGGCCGACGCCTTGCACCAGCGCACCGAGCGCATAGGCAGCAAGGGCAAGGAGGAGCCGCAGGACGAAGACGAAGAGCCGGAGGACGAGTACGAAGAAGAAGAGGAGCCGGCGGAAGAGGGGGAGGAAGCCGAGGACGAGTACGAAGAGGACGAGGAAGAAGAACCTGAGGAGCAGCCGGAAGAGGAAGAGGAAGAGGAAGAGCCCGAGGAGGAGCAGGAGCCGGAGGAAGAGGAGGAGCCGCAAAAGCCCGCGCCCCGGCGCCGCCGTGCAGCCCGGAAGCCGGACAAGGACCACGAGGGGAGTGGTGCCCGGCGCGGTCGTGAGCGTCGTCCCGAGAAGGCCGCTGCTCGCGAGGCACCTGCCAAGAAGTCGGCTCCCGCGAAGAAGTCGGCGCCTGCGAAGAAGACATCAGCGGCGCGGAAGTCCGCCGCCCCGCCGAAGAAGACCGCCGTGAAGAAGGCATCCCCCGGGCGGCGGAGGTAGACCCATGGCCGACACGGAACGCGACACCGGAAGCGAGCAGGGCTCGGGACTTGACCAGCTGCGCGGCGCGTTCAAGAGCTTCCTGGGCGCCCAGGTGGAGAACCTGGCGGAGAAGGCCGGCGACAAACTGGGTGACATCACCAGCGGGCTCACGGGCGTGGCGGAGAACGGCGGCGTGCTCCCCAAGGCAGGTCTGCGGATGCTCCAAGGCGATTCACCGTTCAAGGCTCTGATCGGCGAGAAGGCCAAGAGCGTGTTCGGCAAGGTCAAAGAGGCATTCGGCGGCGGGGGAGGTGGCAAGGGCCGTGGGTCCGGCAGCACCAAGGTCATGAACATCATCGAAGTGCTGGACGTAGGCATACCGATACGCGACGCCTACGACCACTGGACCCAGTACGAGAAGTTCAGCAGCTTCACCAAGGGCGTCCGCAGCGCCTCCAAGGGCAAGGACGCCGACAGCGACTGGAAGGTGAAGGTCGGGCCCTCCACCCGCGGATGGAAGGCCACGACCCAGGAACAGATCCCGGATGAACGCATCGTGTGGACCTCGCAGGGCGCCAAGGGCACCACGCGCGGCTGCGTCAGCTTCCACGAACTGACTCCCACCCTGACGCGCATCGTCCTGGTCGTCGAGTACTACCCTTCCGGATTCTTCGAGAAGACCGGCAATATCTGGCGCGCTCAGGGGCGGCGCCTGCGGCTGGATTTCAAGCACTTCCAGCGCTACGTCACTCTGACCAACAAGGAGCCGGAAGGCTGGCGCGGTGAAATCCGCGATGGTGAAGTGGTCCGCACTCACGAAGAAGCCATCGAGGAAGAAGAGGCCGCCGCCGAAGAGGAAGACGTCGAGGACGACACCGACGAGGAAGACACAGAGGACGAATACCCCGAAGAAGAGAACGGGGAGGAGGAATACGAGGAGGACGAAGACGAAGAAGACGGAGAGGAGGAGGAAGAGGAGCAAGACGAAGGGGAGAACCGGTAATCCCTGGTCCGCGTCACGACGATGCGGGCAGCGTGGTGGAAGTGCCGCGCGACTGCGGTGGCGGGCGTCAGGGGCAAGGGGCAGGGATTGTGCTGGGCATTCCTTGCGTGCGAACCAGCACCATGCCGCGTACGGCAGGAGCGCAGCAGCCCCGCGCCAGTCGGTACGGGACGTAGTGCGAATGAGGTGGCGCTGACTGCGCGACGTCCCGTACAACGACGCGCGGCCGGACATGACGCTCACGCCACTCTTCTGCGTCAGGCGAGCATTCATCACTTTTTGTGGATCAGGCATGCACAATGGGTGATCCACCTTCCTACCCGCGGACGCTCCATGGGAGGTGGATTCCTGCTGCTGTGGTCACCGTGGCAGGCCAGGGCGGTCGCCTTGCCGTTCCCTCACCGGGGCGACCGCCTGCCGGCCCGGCCGCCCTACTAGCGCATGCCGAGAGCATCGAGTTCCGCGCGGCGCTCGAGGGTGAGTTTCGAGGCCCGGCGGCGGGTGTTGTCGAGGAACCCACCCAGCTTGACCAGGAGGCCGCTGACATCTTCGACGTGCTTGCGCGGCCCGTTCAAGTGGCCCTCGCGGGCGTGGAACTGACGGGCCGCAGCGAGATGGCCGGCCCACCGGTCGGCTTGCGTTCGGCGGGCAGGCGGCTGCTCCGCCTCGCCGGCGGGCTCAAGTCCAAGGACGCTGTCGAGCATCCACTGCTGCGCGGGCGTCAGCGCATCCCAGCCGACCCGCTGCGTCATCGTCCAGGCGCCGAGGTCCTCGTCCTGCACCAGCACCTCGCCCGCCTGCACGGGCAGCGCCCCGCCGGACCGGACGTGCGCGAGAGTGAGTTGGAAGCCGCGCTGCCAGTCGATCCCCCAGACCGGGCAGATTGGAGGTCACAACCGGGTCCGGTGGGCGGGCGATCCGCTGGTCCCACACCTCACGGACCTGCGCCGTCTCCTGCAGGTAGTCGTTACGTCGGTGCTGCTCAGCGGGCTGGTCACCGGTAGGGATGAGTTCCTGACGGCCCCCGAGGGCTGTTGGAGGCAGTTCCGGTCCCTCGGAGCCGCAGTCCTCGGATGCGTGCCGTGGTTGGACGACCCGGCTCTTCTCAGCGCCATCGGTCGGTTCCCGTTCGCGTGCGTGGTTGTCACGAAGCAGGAGCTGAAGAAGCGGGGCAGGGAGAAGTTCGAGCGAGCCGGTGTCCGCGAGGACCTGCGAGACGACCGCCGCGGCGTCACTGAGGGGCTGGTCGATGCCGAACCGGCCGCTCGCCGCTCGGCTCTCCTCGAGGATCGTCGGGATCGCTCTCGGCTTGGGCGTCTGGAACAGCCCTTCCTTCCGCCATTCCTCGTACGGGGGCGGCTCGGCGGCGTTCCGACGTGCACGTTGGTGGTCGGTGGGGTGGCCGGCAGCAGTGCGGCAGGCGCGGCCGATGGCCGCGCTGCAGCTCGGGCAGGCCACACTCCGGTACCAGGTCCGGACACGGGGCGGGAGATCACCCTATGGCCTGAAAGACGACGAAGCCTCCGGGGCCCAACCGGCCCCCGAGGCTTGTCCCTTGCTGCGCAGACCAGGTCAACGAACGGTGTCCGTCGGCGTCACGCCACGGCGTCCTTCCTCGCCAGCACCGCGAGCGGGGAGCGCCGGCCTTTGAGCTTTTCTAGTGGGTGCGGGGCCGAAGGAGGTGGTGCGAGGGGGTGTGTTCGATGACGAGGATGGCGGCGTCGTCAGTGGGAGGGCCGTCGATGTGGGCGAGCAGGTCGTGGTGGATCCGGTCCAGCAGATCGTCGGGGCCTGCGGCGGGGAAGGATGCGACCCGCTCGGCGAGGGGATAGAACGCTTTAGTCGGTGAGCGGGCTTCGATGACACCGTCGGTGTAGAGCACGAGCATGTCGTCGGCGTGGAAGGTGAACGGGTCGGTGCGGCGTGCCTCGATGGGCAGTTCGCCCATGCCCAGGGGCGGCAGGGGGCGGCGGGCGTGCAGAACCGTCACCTGCTGATCGGTCACCAGCAGCGGTGGCGGGTGCCCGCAGTTGACCATCTCGGCCCCCGGGCTCTCGTCGGGGATCTCCAGCACGAGGCAGGTGATGAAGTGCTCGCCGGGATCACGCTTAGTGTCTGCCACGTCTTCCACGTTCCGGCTGACGCTGTCGTCAAGGGCAGAAAGCAGAGAGGCACAGCGGTGAGTGCCCTCACGGAAAGCACTCAGCACCAGCGAAGCCTCACCGATCGCGGCCAGGCCGTGGCCCCGCACATCGCCGATCACCACCCGGGTCGCGGCATGCCCGGCCCGGCCGACCGCAAAGAGATCACCCCCGATCTCTGTCTCGTCCTCCGCGGACAGATACAGCCACGCCACCCGCAACGGCCCGATCCGGCGCGGCGGAGGCCGCAGCAGAACCCCCTGCGTGGTCGCCGCCACCGAGCGTGCCCGGCTCAGCGCACGTTCACGCCGCTCCGTGACGTATCGCAGGAAAACTGTCAGGGCGGACAGGACGAGCAGCGCGAGGATCTGCGCCATACGGTTGGCCGTGGTCAGTCCGCCTTCGAGCGCGGCGACGAGCACCAGGGCCGCCACCGCGAGGGTCCCGACGAGAGCGGTCAGCCGCGTCCCGGAGAGAGAGGCCGTGAGCGCGGGCGCGATGACCAGTAGAGGCCCAAGGTGGACATCGGGTGGCGTGTAGAGGTCCAGCACGGTGATCGCCACGATCAGTACGAGCGGGATCGCCGCCAGCCCGCGGTTCGATGGCTCCGCCAGAAGGCGATCACGCGACAAACGCCCACGCCGGACTCCCCCGGCATAGCAGCCGCCCCCGGAGCGGCCCCACGAGCAGCGAGTCTCCGGGGGTGCCGGGTGCTCGTTGCCGATGCCGCGTTCCAGTAGCCACTCGGGCGGCGGAGGCCGCCGAGCCTTGCCCCGGCGCTGCACCTCGACCGCGATCCACTGATCGATCTGGGCGAGACGCCGAGTCGCCTGCTGCACGGCCGGTACCCCTGCCGGTGATTCCTCCCTGTATCGCGTTTCAATGACAAAGAAGCGATAATTAATACAAATACTCATATCTGGCGTTGATGTTAGGGGGTCCTGCCCTATGCCGACAGGGACACTTCTGGCGATCATCATTGCCATCGTGGTGGTGATCGCCGTGGCTGTGGCGGCGTCGATGGTCATGCGCCGCCGGAAGCTGCGCGAGCGTTTCGGCCCGGAGTATGAACGAACGATGGGGGATGCCGACAGCCGCATGGCCGGCGAGCGTGAGCTCAGGGCCCGCGAGAAGCGGCATGACGCGCTGGACATCAAGCCGCTGGACAGCAGTGCCAGGGATCGGTACACCCGGGACTGGGCCAGCACGCAGGATGAGTTCGTGGACCGTCCAGAGGACGCCGTGCACGACGCCGACCGCCTGGTGACCTCCTTGATGCACGAACGCGGCTACCCGACCCAGGACTTCGAGCAACAGCTCAAGGACCTCTCGGTCGAGCACGGCCGCACACTCGAGCACTACCGGGCCGCCCACGATGTCGAGGCGCTCAGCACCCGGCACGAGGCGACCACCGAACAATTGCGGGGGGCCATGGTGCACTACCGGGCCCTGTTCGACGAGCTGCTCTCCGACGGCGGCGGACGCCGCCACGCCCGAGCCTGAACGGCTCAGCGAACAGCCCGTCGCCCGGATCCGTAAGCCCAGACTTCCGGGAACGGAGGAGATATGCGACGCGAAGGCATACCGGACACCGCCGCCGCGAGCGGCCTGTCCACCGACGACCTCGCCCAGCCTCGCGACAGGTCCACGCCGGAGGGCGCGGGGAGTAGGCAGGGCGAGGTGCCGACCTTCCCCGGCGAGAGCACGAACACGCCGAGCGAGCCCGCCGAAGGCGAGGCTGGCGGAGCCGACTTGGGCCCTCGGGACGAGGCGGGAGCCGACTCCGGCACCCAGCACCAAGCCACCGCCCCGGGCGCCCACGCCGAGGACGAGGCCCCCCAGCTCCTTACCCCGGAGGATGAGGAAGGGTTCCGCCTGCGCTGGCAGGAGGTGCAGAACAGGTTCCTGGACGACCCGCGCGGCGCCGTGCACACCGCCGACGCCCTCGTCGCCGACGTGATGCAAAAGCTGGCCGCCACATTCGCCGACCACAAACAAGAACTGGAAGGACAGTGGAGCCGGGGCGAACAGGCGAACACCGAGGACCTGCGTCTGGCACTGCGCCACTACCGTTCGTTCTTCAACCGCCTACTGGTCACCTGACACAACGCAGCAGCGCGGCGGGCAGAGGCGCAAGCAGGTTGGGCTGCGACCGCCTGATCGCCGCGTCCAACCGGCAGACGCACTCCCGGTGGGGTACTCCGGAACTCCGGGCAGAACACCGCCAGGGGACGGTCAGCCGTGCATGAACGGCTTGAGGTCCTCGGTGCGAGGCTCGGGGATTTCCGGTAGCAACGGTGAACCGTTGAGCGGTGCGGCGCCTCTCGACGGCTGCGGGACAGGGCACCAACGAGCTAGCGTTCGGGGCGAGTGAGTCGCCGAGCGGCGGCGCCGCCCGTTGTGCGCACTCGAGGAGGCGTTCGCAGACGCCGCAGCAGGATCGAGGAGCGGACGCTCGCCGCTCAGGAACGCTGAGGCCCCCTGCCAGCACCTGCCCGGCGGGGCCTCAGTGACCCATCACGTGTCACGTTGCTGTCACCAACACCGTCGACGCACCTGGACCATGAAAGCCCCACCTGCATGAACAGCATCGATGTAGACCACGTGGACGCCTAAAGACGGTTCCTACGACATGTGCCATGTGGGACCGTCATAGCTCACGACGGATGGCCACCTCCGCGCGCGGCCACGGCGAGCGGATTATCGCTCTATGCCAGCAGCGTGCGGGAATCGGAATCGGCGTACAGGGCGGTATCGGCAGATGGCTATGTCACACCAGAGTGCGAGCGGACGCCAGTAGGCGGCACCCCTTTTTTCGGCTCCGACCGCTGCGTGGCACCGGGCGGCCACCCAGTCCGAGGGACCGTATCGGTCAAGATCCGGACCATTCCCGGGCCAGCAATCCTGTCAAAGCCGAGACGGGCGCTGTTTGCGCTGGTCAGCGATGCGCTGCCTCTGTACCACCAGCAGACGAAGAATCTGCTGGTGGCTCCGAAAAGTACCGCTTACGGTCACGGCATGCACTCGGAAGAGCTCGCAGAATGCGCTCCGCAGTTCCGCCGGCAAGGGTCGCGGATTCGCACCAACGTCGATGGCACCGCGCCAAGCATCACTCCCACACGCTCGCCGGTTCTGATCGGAAGTGCCAAATCTTCGTCGACACACGACGGATGATGATCAACGTTGTGCTCTTTGATACCTCGGTGCAGCTGATAGATCTGAGCCGTGTCTCGGCGAGCGATCTACGCGCAAGCGTCGAGGGTCCGACGGTCGTCGATCCGCCCGGATCGTTTCAGCGGCGGGAGTTCGGGAGCGGACAAGGAGTGCCGTCATAGCCGCGCACACATCGCCGAGCGAGCCCCCTCCATCCAGTCCTGACGGCCCTGCTCGATGTCCTGTTGGGAACGCCCGTTGAAGTTCCACCGCACGACAATCCCACCACCGAATGCGACCCCGCCAGGGCTGCAGCCGCCCTGTCCTCCGACCTCCTTCACGACATCTGGCAGCCAGCCAGAATTTCGGGGATGCTCGGTTCAGCGGGCCGCAGCAGACTTCGCCACCACCAGGCCTGCATGGAATGGGGAACACGCCCGAGCCTGGGATCGAGACACGAAGTGCTTACTACACTCGCGCCGGAGCCCTCCGCGCCTCCGATGAACACTCCGTCGGACAGTGTCTCCACAGTCCACCCCGAGGGCGGGCTTCGCACGCCAGCCGGACAGTCGCAGACGTTTCCGTTCACATCCGCACAGATGATCACCGCATCCCCAGCGCCGACCCTTCCCGGAGCAGGCTTCTCGGGTCGATCCGTATGCATGCCATCAGCGTCAGCACCGCCGGAACCCGCTTCCGACCAGCATGAACCGCCAAGATCATTTACTGGCCCAACGTGGTCTGACCTGCAAAAATAGAGGTCAGGGGCTCACCTGTCAGTCTCACCAGGAGGTATCCATGAAGATGCTCATCAACGTGGCGGAGACGGTGGTCGCGGACGCGCTGCGGGGTATGGCGGCCGCGCATCCCGAGCTGACGGTGGATGTGGACAACCGGGTGATCGTACGGCGGGACGTCCCGGTGCCCGGCAGGGTGGGACTCGTCTCCGGCGGCGGGTCGGGGCACGAACCGTTGCACGGTGGTTTCGTGGGCCCCGGGATGCTGTCGGCGGCCTGTCCGGGCGAGGTCTTCACGTCACCGGTGCCGGACCAGATGCTGCGCGCGGCGGCGGCCGTGAACAGCGGCGCGGGCGTGCTGTTCATCGTGAAGAACTACACGGGGGACGTACTCAACTTCGACATGGCGGCCGAGCTCGCCGAGGACGAGGGCATCCAGGTGGCGAAGGTCCTCGTCAACGACGACGTCGCCGTCACCGACAGTCTGTACACCGCCGGACGGCGCGGCACCGGCGCGACCCTGTTCGTGGAGAAGATCGCGGGCGCCGCGGCCGAGGAGGGCGCGCCGCTGGAGCGGGTGCAGGCGCTGGCCCGGCAGGTCAACGAGAACTCCCGCAGCTTCGGTGTCGCGCTGAGCGCCTGCACCACGCCGGCCAAGGGCAGCCCCACCTTCGACCTCCCGCCGGGGGAGCTGGAGCTCGGCGTCGGCATCCACGGCGAGCCGGGCCGGGAGCGGCGCGCGATGATGACCTCGCACGAGATCGCCGACTTCTCGGTCAACGCGATCCTGGAAGACCTGAACCCGCGCAATCCCGTCCTGCTACTGGTCAACGGCATGGGCGCGACGCCGCTCCTGGAGCTGTACGGGTTCCACGCGGAGGTGAACCGGGTGCTCACCGAGCGCGGGGTGCCCGTGGCGCGCACGCTGGTCGGGAACTACGTCACCTCGCTGGACATGGCGGGCGCCTCGGTGACGCTGTGCCAGGTGGACGAGGAACTGCTGCGGCTGTGGGACGCGCCGGTGAAGACGCCCGCGTTGCGCTGGGGCGTGTGAACCCCGGCGGCATCGGCATGATGCCGCCCTCCCGCCCGGTCAACGTACGTACCACGCAAGGAGATTCTGTGCTCGATGCCGAGTTCTTCCGCCGTTGGATGACGGCGACCGCCGCGTCCGTGGACCGCGAGGCGGAGCGGCTCACCGCTCTGGACTCGCCGATCGGCGACGCCGACCACGGCAGCAATCTGCAGCGCGGCTTCACCGCCGTGGTGACCGCACTGGAGAAGGAGGCGCCGGACACCCCCGGCGCCGTTCTCACCCTCGCCGGACGCCGGCTGATCTCCACGGTCGGCGGCGCGTCGGGGCCCTTGTACGGCACCCTGCTCCGCCGTACGGGCAAGGCCCTCGGGGACGCCGCGGAGGTCACCGAGGAACAGTTCACGGACGCGTTGCGCGCGGGCGTGGACGCGGTGATGGCGCTGGGCGGAGCCGCGCCCGGCGACAAGACCATGATCGACGCGCTGGTGCCCGCGGTGGACGCGCTCGCCGAGTCCTTCGCCGCGGCGAAGACGGCCGCCGAGGAGGGCGCCGTCGCGACGACACCACTCCAGGCCCGCAAGGGCCGGGCCAGCTATCTGGGCGAGCGCAGCATCGGGCACCAGGATCCGGGTGCCACGTCCTCGTCCCTGCTGATCGCCGCGCTCGTGGAGGCCCGCGATGAGTGAATCCCCGGGCAGCACGCACCAGTTCGTCGGCATCGTGCTGGTCTCCCACAGCGCCGCCGTCGCCGCCTCGGTCGCCGAGCTGGCGACCGGACTCGCGGGCGGCGACACGACCGCTCCCGTGGCCGCGGCCGGCGGCACGGTGGACGGCGGTCTCGGCACCAGCGCCGAGCTGATCTCCGCGGCGGCCGCCTCGGTGGACCGCGGCGCCGGGGTCGCCTTGCTCACCGATCTGGGCAGCGCGGTCCTCACCGTGAAGGCCCTGCTGGCGGAGGGGGACGAGCTCCCCGACAACAGCCGCCTGGTGGACGCGCCCTTCGTCGAGGGCGCGGTGGCCGCGGTCGTCACGGCCTCGACCGGAGCCGACCTCGCGGCGGTCGAGGCGGCGGCCGCGGAGGCGTACACCTACCGGAAGGCGTGAGGGCAGAGGCTGGAGCGTGTGAGTGCGCGGGGCCGGGGGGTGCGAGTGCGCGGGGCCGGGAGGTGTGATCGCCCGGGCCGGGAGGTCTGAGCTCGGGGCCGGAAGGCCTGAGCGCCGGGTCGGAAGGTCTGAGCGCTGAGGCACGAAGGCCTCGGCGGCCGGGCCTCGACCGCGGTCGGCCGGTGCCCGGTCCAGTCCTCAGGCGAGCCCTGCCGCGACGATGGCGAGGGCCGAGCGCACGGTCGAGACCAGTTCGGCCTCCGCCACCACGGGGTCGGGCTGCTCCTCGTCGGTGCGCCACGCGTAGTGCTCGACCGCCGTGCGCAGGGCGCTGTTGAGCATGGCGGCCTGGATCTCCGAGCGCAGGTCGACGGCGGGCAGGCCGGCTCGGTCGGCGAGGGCGCGGGCGAAGACCGGCTCGGCCTCGTCGTGCGCCTGGAGCCAAACGGCGCGCAGGCCCGGCTCGGTCCGGGTCAGTCTCATCAGCGCCCGGATCTTGGGGAGGTGTGGTCGGGGCATCGAGGGGTCACCGGTCGTGGCCGCCCGTTCCAGGGCGTCCTCGAGCGGCCGGCCGGGGCGCCATTCCCGCAGCGAGGCGGCTATCGCGTCGATCCCGGCCGCGAACAGCGGGCTCACGCAGCTTTCCTTGCTCGGAAAGTAACGCCACACGGTCCGCGCGGAGACCCCGACGGCCTGCCCGATCTGCTCCCCGGTGGTCGCGGCCACCCCTTGGGCGACGAACAGTTCCACCGCGGCGCGGGCGATCTCCAGCCGGATCTCGGCCTTGCGCCGCTCGGTCAGCGGCGGCCGACCCGTACGGCCATGTCCCCGGCCCCGGCCGGGGGGTTCGGTGATCGCGCCGTCCGGCACTGGCGACTCCCTCGACTCGACGACGGGCGGCTGCCGCCCGGGGCTGCCGCGATTCTAACGATCTCGAAAACGGCTCCAGACTTTATGTCATTGAGAGACATTAAGTCGTACCGTGTGGCGCACGACGACCTCGTCGCACCACGCACGCACTTCTGGGAGCACGTCATGAACACCACTGGACTGGCCGGCCGCAGCGTCATCGTCACCGGAGCAGGCTCCGGAATCGGGCGGGCCACCGCCCTGGCCTTCGCCGCGGAGGGCGCCCGGGTCCTGGTGGCCGACCTCAATGTCGAGGGCGCCGAGAAGGTCGTCGAGGAAATAGCGGCGGCCGGCGGCACCGCCGTGGCCGTGACGGGCGACCTGAGCGAGCAGGCCGTGGTCGACCGGGTGACCGCGACCGCCGTGGAGCAGTTCGGCGGGGTGGATGTATTGGTCAACAACGCCGGGATCATGGACCGCATGTCGGCAGCCGGTGAGGTAGGCGACGCGGAGTGGGAGCGGGTCATCCGGGTCAACCTCACCGCCCCCTTCCTGCTCACCCGGGCGGTGCTCCCGCACATGCTGGAGGCGGGCAAGGGCGCCATCGTGAACACCGCCTCCGAGGCGAGCCTGCGCGGCAGCGCAGCGGGCGCCGCGTACACCGCCTCGAAGCACGGCATCGCGGGCCTCACCAAGTCCCTCGCCGTGACGTACCGCAGCAAGGGCATCCGGGCCAACGCCATCGCCCCCGGCGGCACGAAGACCGCCATCACCGTGGACGCCGACCGCGACGCCCTCGGCCCGCAGGTCCTCGCCTCGTACATGGGCAACGTGGGCACCGCGGCCGAGGCCGAGGAGCAGGCCGCCGCCATCCTGTTCCTCGCCTCCGACGCGGCGAGCAACATCAACGGCGCGATCCTGCCCGTCGACAACGGCTGGTCGGCGGTCTGACGTCCTCGAGCGCCGCTGACGCCCTCGAGCGCCTGAAGGCTCCGACACCGCGGCCGCTCAGCCGCCGCGCACGAACTCCCGGGCCAGTCGCTCACCCGCCGTCACGGCTGCCGCGTGATCCTGGATGGGCGACACCCGGGAGTTCTTGAAGGCGATGTAGGTGACCCCGGAACTCGTCCCGCCGCCGTGCGGGTCGGGGCGGATGCCGAGCGCCTTGGCGGTGGCGTACGAGGCCTCGCCGATGATTTCGTGCGGTCCGGTGTCGCCGACCACCGCGTACTGGACCCGGTCCTGGTAGATCACCGCGACCACCGAGCCGCCTCGGATGCCGTGGACGCGGTGGTCCCAGATGCCACTGGGCGTGGGCACCACGACGTACGGGAGGGTCTCGGCGCTCAGGTACCGCCCGTCGGACTGCTGATACGCGGTGGCCCCGGAGAAGAGCGGGTCGGTCCGCCCGTTGCACAGGAGACCGGGGCGGCCGTCGCAGTCGATGTCCATGTCCGCCTTCCAGAACACCGCGCCCCGCGTGCCGCAGACGGGAATCTCGGCGCGGCCGCCGGCGTCGGAGCGATAGCGCCCCTTCGAGACGGGCGCGCAGTCACGGACCTTGGCGAGCAGATCGGCGGCGCGCACATTCCCCTCCCGCACCGCCACGGGCGCGCTCGGACGGGCGGCCGGAAACGGGGCGGGAGCGAGCAGGGCCACGCCGGCCGCGGCCAGGGTCAACGACTGAACACGCACGATAAAAGACCCTCTCCTAGGGGATATTGACGGTGATTTAGCAAAATTTGGCGTGTTTCTGACGGTGCGTCCACTGGGAAGGGGCCGGACGGTGCACGGCGGGCCCGACGGCGGCACGACGGCGTCACGGCGGATTCCACGGGCACACGGCGGATTCGGCGGGTGCATTGCGGCCGAGAGCCCGAGCCGTGGTGGACCCGGGCTTCTCGACCGCCCTCGCCGGCGCGGCATCAGCGACGACAGCGGTCCGCGCCGTGGGCGCGAACTCCCCTGTCGAGAGGGTGAGTTCACACCGCGTCAGGCATCAGCATACGTAGCCCGAGGACGGTCCGACGAACGGCCACCGCCCCCTTGATGTGGCCGCGCCAGGCGTGTCTTATAGGTACAGACCAATCCCGTCGAGGGAAGGCAGGCCGGTGCGACGCGTTTCCCTTGGGTTGATCTGCGGCTCGCTGCTCGTCCTCACCGCGTGCGGAGGAGGTAGGGGAGCCGACGCCGGGGGCGAGCGGCTGCCCCCGGCCCCGATGGGGGTCACCGCGACGGCGGGCAGCGCGACCAGCGTGCACGTCATGTGGAACCGCGTCTCCGGGGACGTGAAGGTCACCGGCTACGAGGTGTACCGCGGCACCACACGGGTCGAGCGGGTGCCCGGCGACGAACACATGGTGGACGTCACCCGACTGGCCCCGTCCACGAAGTACGTCTTCACGGTCCGCGCCCTGAACGCCGACGGGAACCCCGGACCCCCCAGCGAGCCGGCGCGCGCCACCACACCGGTCGCGGCCGCCGCCGACCGCACGCCCCCGACCCGCCCCGGACGCCCGCACGGCAGGGCCGTCGGGAGCCGGGCGGCCCAACTGGAGTGGTCGGCGTCGACGGACGCCCGGGGCGTGGTCTCGTACGACGTCTACCAGGGCGGCTCGAAGATCCACAGCGTGGGCGGCGGACAGACGGCGACCGTCGTCACCGGGCTGAGACCCGCCACCGCGTACGCCTTCACCGTGCGAGCCCGCGACGCGGCGGACAACCTCTCCCCCGCGAGCGCCGCCGTCCGGCTCACCACCGCGCCGGGCGCGGACGACGGCCGCGGCACCGCGCCGACCGGGTTCCGCGCGACCTCCCACCGCACGGACGGGGCGTACTACCTCGACCTGTCCTGGCTGCCGCCGCGGACGGACGGGGTGATCACGGAGTACCGGATCGACCTGGACGGCCGACAGGCGACCTCACTCGTCTGGGGCGGCACACCGCCCAGCGGCAGGGCCACCTACAGCTTCTACGTGGGACGGGAGGCCGGGGTCGCATACCGGGTGCGGATCAGGGCGAAGCTGCCGGACGGCACCTGGGGCGGGTTCTCGGCGGAGCGGACGGTGACGACGGGCTCCGCCACGAGTGGGAACGCCAGCACCACCCCGAAATAGGCGAACCGTAGGCTCACCCCTGTGCCCCATAGCGAACCCGATGCCTCGACGGCTCCCCTGGACATCTCCCTGCTGCGCACCTTCCTCGCCGTGCACCGCGCGGGGTCGTTCACGGCGGCCGCGCGGCTGCTCGGGCTGTCCCAGCCGACGGTGACGACGCAGATGCGGTCACTGGAGGAGCAACTGGGACGGGAGCTGTTCGAACGACAGCCACGGGGCGTGGTGCCCACGTCGGTGGCGGACGAACTCGCCGCGGAGGTCGCCGCGCCCCTGGACGCGCTCGCGGCGGTCGCGGACCGCCGCGGCACCGGCGCCGGCCGGCCGCCGGACCCAGTGCACCTGGCGGGCCCGGCCGAGCTGCTATGCACGCGCGTCCTGCCCGCGCTGGCGCCGCTGACCGCACAGGGCGTACGTCTGCGCGTCACTCCCGGCCTCACCGACGAGCTGCTGGACGGGCTGCGCGGCGGCCGCTTCGACCTGGTCATCGCCACGACCCGGCCGCGCGGTCGTACCCTGACCGCCGTGCCGCTGATGGACGAGGAGTTCGTGCTCGTCGCCGCCCCGTCGTGGGCCGAGCGCATCGACCCGGCCCGAGTGGCGGCCGAGGGGCCCGCCGCGCTGCACGGGGCACCCCTGGTGACGTACGCCGAGGATCTGCCCATCGCCCGGCGCTACTGGCGGCACGTGTTCGGCGTACGGCTGACCGGCCAGGCGTCCATCACGGTGCCCGACCTGCGGGGCGTACTGGCCGCGGTGGTCGCGGGCGCCGGGATCACCGTGCTCCCCCGGTATCTCTGCCTCGACGCGCTGGCCTCCGGTGCCCTGGTGCCCCTGCTGTCCCCCGAGGAACCGCCCATCAACACCGGGTACCTCACCCAGCGGCCGGGCGCGTCGGACAACCCGCATGTGGCGGTTGTCCGAGAGCGGCTGCTTCAGGCGGGCCGCACGTGGTGATGGCGGATGACAGATAGCAGCTAGCAGATAGCAGATAGCAGATAGCAGCTGACGGATGACAGGTACCAGATGACAGACGACAGATATCGTCATCCGCCATCCGCCATCCGCCATCCGCCATCCGCCATCCGCCCAGACAGAATCACCAGCGAAACGCGGGGACTCATCCGCCGGACGAACGAATTCGTCACCTGCCCGGTCCCCGTCCACGTGCGCCCCGAGCCTGAGGCGCATTGGCTCTCCCTGAGGCAGCACGGGCCTTTCCAATCCTCGGCGGCGCATGGGATGTACCGCCAACCGTGCCGCTGGAGGGCAGTCCTATGCGTACTTCTCAGATATCGTTCCGCTCCGGCCTGACCGTGGCCGCCGTCGCTGCGCTTCCGCTCACCCTGACCGCTCCGTCGGCCGCCGCCTTCGGTTCGGGGATCTCGGTGAGCACCAGCGGGTCCAGCGTCTCGGTCACCACCAATTCCTGCCCGAGCAACGGCAGCAGTTTCGGCGGCGCCTCGCTGCTCGCCAATGGGCAGGTGAACTTCTCCCAAGGCCGCCAGATGCCGTTGTCCGGAACGAGCGCCACACAGTCGGCGGTCTGGTCCAACGTCAGCGCCGGCACCTATACCGTCATCGTGGTCTGCCAGGACGGGACGACGGCCGGTACGCAGTCCGTCATCGTCTCGGCCAGCGCGGTCCCCAAGGTCACCAAGACCCCCAGCATCTCCTCGACCTCCTTGCCCTCCGTGCCCTCCTCACCGCCGCTCGGCGTGTTGGGCGGTCTCGGCGGGTCCACCAAGGACTACAGGACCGCCACGCTGGTGGGCGGCGGCGTGCTGGTGGGGTCGGGCGTCGTGGCAACCGCCTGGTACCTGCGGCGCCGGGCCAAGCCCCACCGGCTCTGATCCCGGGGCCCGTAGCACCGGCGGCCGTCCGTCCGACTCCGGTCCGTTGGACGGCCGACTCCGGTCGAGGGGACGGCCCCTACTGCTCGTCGAGGTGCTCGAACTCGTCCAGAGCATGCGTCAGCCACTGGGTCCAGAAGGTCTCCAGGTCGATCCCGGCCCGCAGCACCAGATGCCGCAGCCGGTCCTGGGGAGCGTCCTTGCCGGGCGGGAAGTCGCGCTCCTGGATCTCCTCGTACTCGGCCAACTGCCTTTGGTGCAGGTCGAGATGGCGGCGCAGGTCCGTCGCGATGCCCGCGGTGCCGACGACGGCCGAGGCGCGCAGCCGCAACAGCATCGTGTCCCGCATGGGCTTCGGGTCCTGGGACGCGGAGGTCCAGCGGGCCAGTTCGTCGCGGCCCGCCGGCAGCACCTCGTAGCTCTTCTTCTGTCCCCGGGCCGGCTGTTCGGACGGCAGGGCGCGGATGTAGCCCTCGGACTCCAGTCTTCCCAGCTCGCGATAGATCTGCTGATGCGTCGCCGACCAGAAGTAGCCGATCGACTTGTCGAACCTCCGGGTCAGTTCGAGGCCCGACGACGGCTTCTCGAGCAGGGCGGTGAGGATCGCGTGCGGGAGTGACATGGGGTCATCCTAGGGACGCCGGACCGAGGCCCCGGGCGCGACCGCTCCGGCCGCGCCTCGGCCGGTCACAGCGCCGCCGCCAGCTCCGTGCCCTGCTTGATGGCGCGCTTGGCGTCCAGTTCGGCGGCCACGTCGGCACCGCCGATGAGGTGCACGCTGCGCCCCGCCGCGGACAGTGCCTCGTACAGGTCGCGCCGCGGCTCCTGGCCGGTGCACAGCACGACGGTGTCGACCTCCAGGACCTGGCTGTGGCCCTCGACGGTGACGTGCAGTCCGGCGTCGTCGATCCGGTCGTACTGGACGCCCGGGACCATGGTGACCCCCCGGTGCTTGAGTTCCGTGCGGTGGATCCAGCCGGTGGTCTTGCCGAGCCCGGCGCCGACCTTGGAGGCCTTGCGCTGGAGGAGGTGGACCGTGCGGGGCGGGGCGGGGCGCTCGGGTGCGGCGAGGCCGCCGGGTGCCTGGTAGTCCATGTCGACGCCCCAGTGGCGGAAGTACGTCGCCGGGTCCTCGCTCGCCTTGTCGCCGCCGTCGGTCAGGAACTCGGCGACGTCGAAGCCGATGCCGCCGGCGCCGAGGATCGCGACCCGGTCGCCGACGGGGGCGCCGTCGCGCAGGACGTCGAGGTAGCCGAGAACGCTGGGGTGGTCGACGCCGGGGATCTCGGGGGTGCGCGGGCTGACCCCGGTGGCGACCACGACCTCGTCGTAGGCGGAGACGTCCTCTGCGGCGACGCGGGTGTTCAACCGGACGTCCACTCCGTGCAGTTCGAGCTGGGTGCGGAAGTAGCGGATCGTCTCGTCGAACTCCTGCTTGCCGGGGACCTTGCGGGCCACGTTGAGCTGGCCGCCGATGTCGCTCGCGGCGTCGTAGAGGGTGACGTCGTGGCCGCGTTCGGCCGCGGAGACCGCGCAGGCCAGGCCGGCGGGCCCGGCGCCGACGACGGCGACGCGCTTGCGCAGCCGGGTCGGTGCGAGGACGAGCTCCGTCTCGTGGCAGGCGCGCGGGTTGACCAGGCAGGAGGTGATCTTCCCGCTGAAGGTGTGGTCGAGGCAGGCCTGGTTGCAGCCGATGCAGGTGTTGATGGCTTCCGGCCGCCCGGCCGCCGCCTTGGCCACGAAGTCGGGGTCGGCGAGCATCGGTCGGGCCAGCGACACCATGTCGGCGTGGCCGTCGGCGAGCAACTGCTCGGCGAGTTCGGGGGTGTTGATGCGGTTGGTGGTCACCAGGGGGATGGAGACCGCGCCCATGACCTTCTTGGTCACCCAGGTGTAGGCGCCGCGCGGCACGGAGGTCGCGATGGTGGGGATACGGGCCTCGTGCCAGCCGATGCCGGTGTTGATGATCGTCGCTCCGGCCGCCTCGACGGCCCGGGCGAGCGTGATCACCTCGTCCAGGGTGGAGCCGCCCGGCACCAGGTCCAGCATGGAGAGCCGGTAGATGATGATGAAGTTCTCGCCGACGGCCTCGCGCACGCGCCGCACGATCTCGACCGGGAAGCGCATGCGGTTCTCGTACGAGCCGCCCCAGCGGTCCTCGCGCTGGTTGGTCTGAGCGGCGATGAACTCGTTGATCAGGTAGCCCTCGGAGCCCATGATCTCGACGCCGTCGTACCCGGCCCGCTGCGCGAGTTCGGCGGCGCGGGCGTAGTCGTCGATGGTCCGCTCGACCTCGGCGTCGGTGAGCGCGTGCGGCGGGAAGGGGCTGATCGGGGCCTGCAGGGCGCTCGGGGCGACCAGGTCCTGGTGGTAGGCGTAGCGCCCGAAGTGCAGGATCTGCATCGCGATCTTCCCGCCCTCGCGGTGCACCGCGGCGGTGATCTCCGTGTGCTGCTCGGCCTCCGCCTCGGTGGTCAGCTTCGCGCCGCCCTCGTACGGGCGTCCCGCGTCGTTGGGCGCGATGCCGCCGGTGACGATGAGACCGACGCCGCCGCGGGCCCGAGTCGCGTAGAACTCCGCCATGCGCTCGAAGCCGCGCTCGGCCTCCTCCAGGCCCACGTGCATGGAGCCCATGAGCACGCGGTTGGGCAGCGTGGTGAAGCCCAGGTCGAGCGGGTTCATCAGGTGCGGGTATCGGCTCATCGGGACCTCCGTGCGCGGTGTCGTGTGTCTGTTGTAGACGACGAACAACGCCTTATGCAACTAGTTGCACAATGACGGAGGTCACTCGACGAGGGCCAGCCCCGCTCCGTGACGAGGGCCGGCCCCGCTCCGTGACGATGGCCGACGCCGCTCCGTGGCGACGGGCAGGCCTGCTCCGCGGCGACGGGCGGGCCCGGGTGCTCGCCGAGCCCGCCTCGCAGGTCAGGCCGCCCGCGGCGGCCTGGTGCCGATCACGACGTTCGCGTACAGCTCGTCGGAGGCGGCCAGCGTGGCGGTCAGACCGCCGCGGGCGAAGGCCTCGACGGCCGCGGGGGCCTGGCGCTCGCTGGTCTCGACCAGGAGGCAGCCGCCCGGGGCCAGCCAGCGGGGCGCCTCGGCGGTGACGCGGCGCAGGACGTCGAGGCCGTCCGCGCCGCCGTCGAGGGCGACGAGCGGTTCGTGGTCGCGGGCTTCCGGCGGCAGCAGGCCGACCTCGTGCGTGGGAACGTACGGCACGTTGGCGGTGAGGACGTCGACGCGGCCGCGCAGGGCGTCGGGCAGGGCCTCGAACAGGTCGCCCTGGTGGACGTGTCCGCCGAAGGGTGCGACGTTGCGGCGCGCGCAGCGCACGGCGGCCGGATCGATGTCCGCGGCGTGCAGTTCGGGCCCGCCGAGGGCGGCGGCCAGCGCGGCACCCACCGCGCCGGAGCCACAGCACAGGTCCACGACGAGGGCGGCGCCGCGCGCACGGGCCACGGCCTGGTCGACGAGGAACTCCGTACGGCGGCGGGGTACGAAGACGCCCGGCTCGACGACGATGCGCAGGCCGTGGAACCGGGCCCAGCCGAGGACGTGTTCGAGGGGGAGTCCCGAGACGCGCCGGTCCACCATGACGGTGACCTCGTCCGGGGTGCGGGCGGTGGAGAGGATCAACTCCGCCTCGTCCTCGGCGAAGACACAGCCCGCAGAGCGGAGCGCGGCGACAACGGAATCGGAAAGAGGGGGCATGGGAGCCGAGAAGCCTTTCGGTGAGGCGAAGGGCGCTCTCGCGGTCACCTAGAGGCGGCGATCCGCAGGGTCCTGAGGTGAGAGCACCCGACCTGACACAGCGGTAATGGGTCTCACCTCCTCGGCAACTCCCGGGCTGGGGTGGTCCGCAGCCAGGACGGTCACCTTACAGGAAGGGCCGGACGGCGATGGAGGCGCTCCCTCGCCTCGCGCCGGACGCGGAGCACCAAGTTGTACTATGCAACTAGAGAGGAAGGAGCTCCCGTGAATGCAGCCGACGCGTCCGTCGAGACCATTCAGCGCGAGATGACGGCCTTCGCCCGCCGCGCCCGGGCCTCGGCGGGGCGGATGCATCCGGAGCTGTCGCTGGTCTCGTACACCCTGCTGGGTCATCTGGAGGAGAGCGGCGGCTGTCGTGCCACCGACCTCGCGGCGCATTACGCCTTGGACAAGTCCACGGTGAGCCGGCAGGTGTCGGCGCTGGAGCGGGCCGGGTTCATCGAACGCCGAGTCGACCCCGAGGACCACCGGGTGCAGGTGCTCCAGCTGACGGAGGCGGGCACCCGCATCCTCGCCCAGGTCACCGAGAGCCGCCGGATCGCGTTCCGTGAGCGGCTCGCGGACTGGCCGGCGGCGGACCTGGAGCGGTTCGCCGCCTACCTGGTGCGGTACAACACGGCGGCGCCCGGGGCGTCGGCCGCCGCGCAGGCCTCCGGGAGCTGAGGCTTCACCACCGGAGGCCTTCGGAAGCCGTCAACGGACCCCCACGGCCCGGCCGTCCGTCAGGTGCTCCGGAACCCGTGCCGCCATGAACCGCGTGCTGCGGCGCAGCTTGAAGCCCAGGGACTCGTAGAGCCGGATGGCGTTGGTGTTGCTCGCGGCGGTGTGCAGGAAGGGAGTCTCGCCGCGTTCGCGGATGCCGTGCGCCACAGCCAGGATCAGGCGGGTGGCGAGTCCCTCGCCGCGGAAGTCCGGGTCGGTGCAGACCGCGCTGATCTCCGTCCAGCCCGGCGGATGCAGCCGCTCCCCCGTCATGGCGATCAGCGCGCCGCCGCGCCGGATGCCGAGATAGGTGCCGAGCTCGACGGTGCGTGGCAGGAAGGGGCCGGGCCTGGTGCGCTCCACCAGGTCCAGCATCTCGGGTACGTCGGCGGGGCCGAGCCGCACCGCCTCGGCGTCCGGCGCCGCGGCGAGTCCGTCGTCGACGAGCTGGACGCCGTCCAGGCTGAAGGTCACCTCCCAGCCTTCCGGGGTAGGCCCGTTGAAGCCGGCCAGCGGGGCCTCGCCGCCGGGGCCGACGAGGGTGGCGAGGTCGGCCCAGTCGTCGTCGGTCGGGTCGTCGGGCAGGGCCAGCCATGGCGACACGTCGACGGGATAGCGCAGGACGTGTCCCCGGCGTTCGGCGAAGTGCGCGTGCGGGCCGGTCAGCGAGGCGTGGGCCGGGTTGTCCAGCGGGTGCGTCGCGCCGGCCGACGGACGGGGGCTCGTGATGCGACGGTCACTCATCGGGCGACCTCGATCACGATCTTGCCGCGGGCGTGACCGTCCTCGACCGTGCGCAGCGCCTCGGCGGCCCGGTCGAGGGGGAAGGTCCCCGTCACGAAGGGGCTCAGCCGGCCGTCGACCACCTGGCGCGCCACCTCGTCGAGGACGGCGGCGGTGCGGGCGCGTTCGACGGGTCCTCCCCCGAGCCGGGCGACCGTCTCCCGGTCGGCGCCGGTGATCAGCTTCGTACGGTCGTCCAGCAAGGTCGCCGCGGCTTCCAGCACCTCGCCCCCGACCAGGTCGAAGACGGCGTCCACCCCGTCCGGGGCGGCGGCCCGCACCCGCTCGGCCAGATCCGGCCCCGACGGGACGTGCACGGCTCCGAGCTCCTCGACGAAGTCCTTCTTGCCCTCGCTCGCGACACCGACCACGGTGAGTCCGAGGGCACGCGCGATCTGCGTGGCCGCGACACCGACGCCACCGCCCGCACCGGTGATCAGCACGGTCGCGCCGGAGGGCAGGCCGAGCTGGTGGATCCCGTCGTACGCGGTCGCCGCGGCGACGGGCAGGGCCGCCGCGTCCGTGAAGGAGAGCGCGGCAGGCTTCAGGGCGGTGACTGCGGTCGGCAGCAGGGCGTACTCGGCGTATCCGCCGGCCACCGGGCTGCCGAAGACCTCGTCCCCCACGGTGAACCCGGTCACGTCGGGACCGAGTTCCTCGACGACGCCCGCGACCTCGTTGCCGAGGACGGCGGGGAGTTCGCGTGCCCCGGCGCCGGGGCGGGCGTATCCCGTCCGCTGCTTCCAGTCGACGGGGTTCACGCCTGCCGCACGGACCGCCACGAGTACCTGGCCGGGGCCCGGGCTCGGCCGGTCCTGCTCCACCAGGGCCTCGGTCTCCGGTCCGCCGTACCGGGTGAAGACGTACGCCTTGGGCATCTGCTTCCTCACTCTCCTCCGCCGTCACCACCACGGGCGGCACTATCGGCAAGGGAGATCACGGCGCGGCTATTCCCGGGCCCCGGGAGAGTTCATACGGTCGCAATGATCGGGATCCCGCCCGGGCGCGGAGCACGGCCCGCGGCCACGTACGGTTGAACCGACACGTACGGTTGAATACGTAAGCACCGATCACGCTCGATCCGCGGGCCGCCGCACCCGACGGCCTGGAGGCACCACCGCCATGAACGTCACCCGAGCCTTCACCGGGCGCCCCCGCGCCGACAACGCCGGGCTGCCGCCCGGCCAGTACGACGCGGGCGACGACTGGCCCGTCCTGTCCGCCGAGGTCACCCCCGACCTGACACCCGCCGACTGGACCTTCCGGGTCGACGGGCTGGTGGCCGAGCCGCGTACCTGGACCTGGGAGCAGGCGCACGCGCTGCCCGCCTCGGCGTACGAGGGCGACATCCACTGTGTGACGAGCTGGTCGAAGTTCGGGGTGCGCTTCGGGGGTGTCTCCCTGGACGCGTTCCTGGACACCGTGCGCCCGGACGCGTCCGCCACCCACGTGGTCGCCTACTCGCACACCGGGTACACCACGAACCTCCCGCTCGCCGACGTCACCGGCGGTCGTGCCTGGATCGTCTGGGAGTACGAGGGGAAGCCGCTGCCCGCCGAACACGGCGGCCCGGCGCGGCTGATCGTGCCGCACCTGTACTTCTGGAAGAGCGCCAAGTGGATCGCGGGCCTCAGGCTCCTCGACCACGACGAGCCGGGCTTCTGGGAGCAGAACGGCTACCACGCACGCGGCAACCCCTGGGAAGAACAGCGCTACTCCGGTGACTGAGACGATGACCGACACGTTCGTACCGCCCACCCGGTTCGCCGTGCCCGGGCGGATCGCGGTGAGCAACCGGGCCGCCGCCACCTGGCAGACCGCCACGCTCACCGAGATCCGCCGGGAGACGCCGGGCGCCGCCACCTTCCGGTTCGCGGTGCCGGAGTGGACGGGGCATCTGCCCGGACAGCACCTGATGCTGCGGCTGACCGCCGAGGACGGGTACGTGGCGCAGCGTCACTACTCCCTCGCGTCACCGCCCGACGACGCCGGGCACATCGAACTCACCCTCGACCACGTCGAGGGCGGCGAGGTCTCCGGCTGGTTCCACACGGTGGCGAAGCCCGGTGACTCGGTCGAGGTGCGCGGCCCGCTCAGCGGGTTCTTCGCCTGGCCCGGCGACCGGCCCGCGCTGCTGGTCGGCGCCGGCTCCGGTGTCGTACCGCTGATGTCGATGCTGCGCCACCACCGGGCCCGCGCACTGGATGTGCCGCTGCGGCTGCTCGTCTCCGCGCGCGGCCCCGAAGAGCTCATCTACGCGCGGGAGTACGGCGCCGAGACCACGCCCGTCTTCACGCGCACCGCCCCCGAGGGGGTGGCCGTGGGTCGGCTCGCGGCGGCGCATCTGGCGCCGCTGCTGGCCGAGCGGCCGCCCGGTGGCTGGGAGGCCTATGTGTGCGGCTCCAACGGGTTCGCGGAGCACGCCTCGCGGCTGCTGGTGGAGGCCGGGCAGCCGGTGGACCGCATTCGTATCGAACGCTTCGGCTGAGACGCCCCCATCCGTCGAACCCCGGTCGGCTGAGACGCCCTCACCCGTCGAACCCGGTCGGCTGAGACGTCCTCACCCGTCGAACCCGGTCAGTCGTGCGGAACGACCGCCACCGGGCAGCCAGCGTGCCGGATCAGCGACCGCGCGGCGCGGCCCGGGCCCCGGCCCGTGCGGCGCCCGACGACCAGCAGACCGGCTCGCGCGGACGCCTCCAGCAGACGGGGGCCGGGATCGCCGTCGACACGGTGCTCGCGGACCGTGGTCGCGGGGAACCTGTGGCGCCACGGCCGCAGTGTGCTGGTGGGCAGGGTCCACGGATGCACCACGTGCAGGGGCGCCGAGCGTACGGCGGCCGTGTCGAAGGCGTAGCCGATCAGATCGTCGGCCGAGGCGTCCGGATCGAGTCCGAGGACGACCGGCAGGTAGGGCGCCGTACTCGGCGGTGAGCCGTCGACGACGGGCACCCGTTCGTCCTCGGGGAGTTCGCCCGCGCGCACCAGGACGACCGGGCGGTCGGCGCGGGCCGCGACACCGAGGGCGACCGAGCCGACCGGGAACCCCGCGCTCCCTGTACGGCCGCGCGAGCCGAGGACCAGCGTCTCCGCCTCGACGGCCGCGGCGAGCAGCGCCGGGACCGCCGGTGTCGCGGTGCGGCGGGCGATGATGTCCAAGGCCGGGTGGGCGTAGGAGAGTTCGATGGCGGCCCGGTCGAGTGAGGCCGGTTCGGTCCCCGCGTGCAGCAGCCGCAGGGGGAGCCGTCGGCGCTGCGCCTCGCGGGCGGCCCAGTCGGCCGCGTCCAGGCTGGATCGCGAGCCGTCGATGCCCACGGTGATCGTCCGCGTGTCGGTGCTCATGGCTTCCGCCTTCCCAAGGGGTGCGACCGCGGACGACTGCCTTTCGTGCAGGGGGCGGTTACGCGCCAGTGCGCGTCGAGTGCTGCTGGATGGGCACAGGTCATGGTGGCTCCTGTTCGCTGCGCGGAGTGGTTCGCGGGTTCCACAGGAGGCGCGGATCAGTCACGCCGGGTGAGCCGAACCGTTCCGGTACGGGGTCCGTTCGGCCCTCCGCGGGCAAGACCGTGGAGGCGAGGAGGTGAAGATGCGTACCCGGGTACGCGGTTGGCACTGGCGCCGCAATCCGCTGCGCCGCCGCTCGGACGTCGTCGAGGCGTGGACGGTACTGGCCGTCGCCGTGCTGTTGTTCGTCGGTGCGCCGCTGGCCGGAGCCGCTGTGGGGTGGTGGCGGTACGACAGCGCGCAGGCGCGGGCGGCGGCTCAGCGGGCCGAGCGGCAGCGGGTGAGCGCCGTACTCGTCGAGACCGCGCCCGCGGCTGTGCCCTCGCCGCAGGGTGCCAGGCTGCCCACGTTCCGGGTGAAGGTGCGCTGGACCGAGCCGGGCAAGGGGCCCCGGACCGGTGAGGCCCTGGTCCCCGCGGGCGGGCAGCGCGGCGACCGCGTCGCCGTCTGGCTCGATGCGCGCGGCCGGAACGTCGGTCCGCCGGTGAGCACCGGCGCGGTCTGGCAACACGCGCTGACGACCGGCGTGTCGACCGCCGCGGGCGTCGTGGCCGTCGTACTCGCCTGGCACTTCGCCGTACGGCGGACCGCCGCGCGTCGCCGCCTGGCCGAGTGGGAGCGGGAGTGGGCGCGTACGGGGCCCAAGTGGCGACGGCACACGGCTTGATGGCGGGGGTACCACCTGTCTTGATGGCGGGGGTACCACTCGGCCTTGCTGGCGGCGGTGCCACTCGGCCTTGCTGGCGGGGGACCACCCGTCTTGACGGCGCGGGGTGCCACCCGTCCCGCGTCCCTTTCGCGCACCCCGTACTGCGGTCCGGCGGCGGACGCGCCTACGGTGTCGGCAGCGGCCGGTGCGCCATCGACGCGGGAAGGACGCCATGCCCACGCTGATCAACCTGTGCGAGGAGCCCGATTTCTGTCTTCGGTTCGTCAACGGCGGCCCGATGGCCGACCGCGCGGTCGATTCCGTACGCGCCCTGTCCCTGGCCGCGGCCGCGGGCGGCTCGCTGGGTGATGTGAGGGACGCGCTGGTGGTGATCGGTGACTTCTGGGCTTCCGGGCGGACGTCCGTGCACGAGGGGGTCGAGCCGTTGCTGCGTGAGTTGTCGCGGCAGCGGGCCGCCGGACTCGCCGTGGTGGTCGGGCAGCACGGCGCGCAGTCCGTTCCGGTGGTGATCCGCAGCTCGGCCGTCCGCCTCGGCGTACCGTTGCTGACCACGACGAAGGAGCTGCACGACTGGCACGAACTGATCCCGCGGCTGCGCGAGTACCGCTACCGGCAGGCCGAATGGCACGCCGATCAGCTCACCGCGCTGCTGAACCGGCTTCCGGACCGGCTCGCCGACGCGCACACGGCCACGGACGCGGACACGGACGCGATGCAACGGATCGCGGACTGGCTGGCGGCCGCGGTGGACGCCGAAGTGGTGGTCAGTGATCCCCTGCGCGGTGTACTGGCCGCGACGCCCGACGTCCTCACCCGGCAGCCCCCTCGCACCGCCGTCCCCCGGACGCGGACGGAGTCGCTCCCGCTGAGCGCCGCCGGTTCCGGCGCGGTGCTGGCGGTGACCCCCCGCCGTCCGCTCGACGACGTGCGCACCGAGTTGCTGGGGCACGCGGCGAAGGCGCTGGGTCTCATCGACCGGACTCGGCTGCGGGACCAACTGATGGAGACCCGGCGCGAGGTGCAGCTGAGCGTCCTGCAACTGCTGATGGTGGGCGAGGAGGTGGCGGCCCAGCGCGTGCTGGCCGGCCTGGCGCCAGGGCTGTTGGCGACCGAGTCGGTGCGTGTCCATGTGATCGACTGCGCGCGGGAGGACCGTGAGGTGACGCTCCGGCAGGCGGAGGACGCGCTCGCCGGACGCGCGCTGCTGGCGAGGTGCCCGGTGTTCAATCACCTGATCGTGGTCGATCCGCTCCAGACGGACGAGGACGCTCCGGGCGGTGTGTGGCACACGCTGGAGGCCGTCGTCGCCGCACTGCCCGAGCACTCCATGGGCGGCAGCCGGGTGTACGCGCTGAGCAGCGTGGCGGACGCCTACACGCAGGCGGCCGGCACCCTCGTGACGGCGCGCCGGACGGCCGGCCGGGTCGCGCTCGCCGAACAGCGTGCCGACCTGATGGACGTCCTGCCGCCGGCCACGGCCCGACGGTGGGCGGGCACACTGCTGCGCCCGGTGCTCACCCTGCCGGCCGGGCAGCGCGAACAGCTCGTACGGACGCTGGAGTTGGGGCTCGAGTTCCCGCACACGGCCGTCGGCCGGCTGCTCGGCATCCACCGCAACACGGTGACGCACCGCATCAACAAGGGCTTCGGTCTGCTCGGCCTCGACCGCGGCCAGGTCCTGAACCGCGTGGTGGTCTCGACGGCGCTCCAGGTCGTCGTGAAGTACGGTCATGACGCGCACTCGGCCGACCCGGCGGCGGACTTCACCGCGATGGTGTCCGCTCCGGAGGTCCGCGCCTGGGCCGACTCGTTCCTCGAGCCGCTGCGGGCCGACCGCCGCGATCTGCTGCGCACGCTCCGGGTCTGGCTGGAGAACGACACCCACACCGGGCGGACGGCCGCCGCGCTGGACCTGGCGCCGGTGACGGTCCGCAGTCACCTGCGGGCCGCCGCGCCGCTGATCCAGCGCGACCTGCCGGTGGGCCCGGACGAGACGGAGGCGCTCGACGGAAGCGGGAACGAGCGCGAGCAGGCGCTCAGCGGCGTACGCCCGCTGGCGTTCGCGCTGCACGCCGACACCGGCCGCCCCTCCCTGCCGGCCGCCTGAACCCGCCCCTCACCAGCGGCGAACTGTGCACCGGTGAGGGGGTGCGCCCGCCCTCTTGTGCACCGGAACGGCTCCCGTCCGCCCCGGTGGCGCGTCCGGCGGCCCGACTGTGCACGCGTGACGTGGCACGGCGGGACGGCGCTTCCTAGCGTGGCGCTCGGCCGCCCGACGCCGCGTCGGGACCGGCGCGAAGGAGGTCGCCGTGAACGCCAACCGCTGGTCGCGCAAGAGTGAGGACGACCGGGCCGGGCGACGTGACTGTGGTTGGTCCGTGGCCCTGGCCCTCGGCCCCGGTGACTGACCGAAGGGAGGTCTGGCGGCCCTCCGGCGTCACACGTACGGTGTGATCATCCGCACCCGTGACGTCACAAGGTGGTCCTTCATGGCCCAGTTCGACCTCCCCCTCGACGAACTTCGCGAATACCGCAGCGTGTCCGCCGAGCCCGAGGACTTCGACACCTTCTGGGCCAAGACCCTCCAAGAGACGCGGGAGCACGACCTCGACGCCCGCTTCGAACCCGTCGAGACGCCTCTCAAGACCGTCAAGGTGTACGACGTGACGTTCGCCGGGTTCGGCGGGCACCCGGTCAAGGGCTGGCTCACGCTGCCCGCCTGGGCGAACTCGGCCCTGCCCACGGTCGTCGAGTTCGTCGGATACGGCGGCGGTCGCGGCCTCTCGCACACGCATCTGCTGTGGGCCTCGGCGGGCTTCGCGCACTTCGTGATGGACACCCGTGGTCAGGGCAGCGCCTGGGGCGGCGGCGAGACCCCGGACCCGGTGGGCAGCGCGCCCGCGTACCCCGGTTACATGACCCGTGGCATCGACGCTCCCGAGAACTACTACTACCGCCGGGTGTTCACCGACGGTGTGCGCGCGGTGGAGGCGGCCCGCTCGCATCCGCTGGTCGACGCGGAGCGCGTGGCGGCCGTCGGCGGGAGTCAGGGCGGCGGGATCACGATCGCGGTGGGCGGTCTGGTCCCCGACCTGGCCGCGATCGCGCCTGACGTGCCGTTCCTGTGCGACTTCCCGCGTGCGACGACACTGACGGACCGGCACCCGTACCGGGAGATCGGCAACTACCTCAAGACCCACCGCGGCCGCACCGAGGACGTCCTGCGCACGCTGTCCTACTTCGACGGGGTGCACTTCGCGGCGCGCGGGCGGGCGCCGGCCCTCTTCTCGGTCGCGCTGGAGGACCAGACCTGCCCGCCCTCCACGATCTTCGCGGCCTTCAACGCCTGGGACCACGAGGACAAGAAGATCGAGGTCTACGACTTCAACGACCACGAGGGCGGCGGCCCTTACCAGGAAGCGGCCAAGCTGGCCTGGCTGCCCGCGCACCTCTGACGCGGCCGTAAAGAGGTGACGGCCGCGCTCAGCCCGCCGTTCCGCGTGGTACGACCGTCGCCAGGACCGCGGGCAGGGGGTACCAGTCCGCCGAGACCACGCTGGCGTGCTGCCGGGCGAGGAGGGCGACGCGGTCCAGGGCCTGGGCCTGGGTGGGGTTGGTGGCGTCGATGGCCGGGGGCACGTTCTGGCCGTCGGTCATGACGACGAGGTAGTGGCGGTCGTCGTACCAGGCGGTGTCGATGGTGCCGTTCGCGTAGGTGGCCGCGTCGCCGTCGAAGATCACGAACCACGGGCGGATGGTCGGGTCCGTGTAGCGGGTGCGCGGGTCACCGGTGGCCGCGTTGTGCACGGCGGGGAAGGCGGCCGCCTCGCGCAGGCGCCCGGCCGCGGCGAGGTCGCGGAGGTAGGTGGCGTACTCGCGGTCGGTCCAGAGCGAGTCGAAGGGGTTGCCCTCCTCGACGGTGCCGGGGATCAGCTCGACCATGAACTTGCCCGCGAGGGCCGAGCGGGCGGGCCAGCCGTCGGCGCGTACCGCCGAGTCGAGGTCGCCGTGGGAGCCGACGACGTCGGCGGGGCGCAGCAGGGCGTCGCCGAGCTTCGCGGTGAGCAGGGCGTCCAGCTGGGCGGGGCCACGGCTGGCGTTGGCCGCGAAGCCGTCCTTCATCTCGATCTTCAGCTGGATCGGCCGGTGGCCCGGGTGCGCGTCGTGCCAGGCCTTGATGTCGGAGAGGCAGCCGGCGAGGTCGCGGTTGCGGGACTTGGTGCGCAGTTCGGAGGCGTTCGCCGCGTTCTCGCAGTTGTTGTCGTTGCCGATCGGGTTGCTGTGCGAGACGCGCCAGGACGCGCCGAACACATTGGTCCACACGTCGAGTTCGAGCATTCCGGCGCCGGAGTCCAGCGCGTCGGCGAAGTACGTGTACTTGGCCTTGTCGTAGGAGTTGTGGACCCCGACCGAGGTACTGGCGGAGTACGAGAGATCCGCGGCGGTGGCGCCGGGGGCCGTGGTCAGGGCGAGGGCTCCCGCCGTCGCCACCGCGATCCCGGTACGCGCCAACACCCTCACATGTCTGTACATGCTCCCCTGCCTCCTGCGTCTCGGTGGTCAACCGACGTGCAGCGTAGGGGTGTTGGGTGACATGCGGAAGATCCCGCGGTGAAGGACGACGGGCAGCGACGACACGTACGGAAGACGGATGCCGTCACACCGCTTCCCTCCAGTCCGACCAGTCGGTACGTTCAGGGCCGGAGTCCCGATGGATGACGGAGGTCCCATGACCCAGCCCGCGCCGCGTGTTCACGGCCACTGCGACGCCCGCTTCGCGGCGGTGCGCACCGCGTTCGAGGAGAACTTCCGGGATCGCGACGAGCTCGGCGCGGCCGTGACCGTCACGCTCGACGGCGAGACGGTGGTCGACCTGTGGGGCGGCTGGGCCGACGCGGCGCGCACCCGGCCCTGGGAGCGCGAGACGCTGGTCAACGTCTGGTCGACGTCCAAGGGCCCGACCTCGCTGTGCGCGCACATCCTGGCCGATCGCGGGCTGCTCGACTTCGACGCCCCGGTGGCCGCGTACTGGCCGGAGTTCGCGGCAGCGGGCAAGGAGTCCGTGCTCGTACGGCATCTGCTGTCGCACCGCGCGGGGCTGGCCGGGCTGCGCGAGCCGCACGATCTGGCCCAGCTGTGCGACTGGGAGCTGACCGTGGAGCGGCTGGCGGCGCAGGAGCCGTGGTGGGAGCCGGGGACCCGGTCCGGGTACCACGCGCTCACCTTCGGCCATCTGGTGGGAGAGGTGGTGCGGCGGGTCTCCGGGCTGCGGCCGGGCGCGTTCCTGGAGCGGGAGGTGACCGGGCCGCTCGGGATCGACTTCACCATCGGGCTGCCGGAGAAGGAGGCCGAGCGGGCGGCCGAGCTGGTGCATCCGCGGGTCGCGTCGAGCAGTGAACAGGCCGCCATCTTCGCCCAGTTGGCGCCCGCGGCGGTGGCCGCCCTCGCCAATCCGCTGGTCGGCGCCACCGAGGCCAACACGGCCCAGTGGCGGGCGGCCGAGATACCCGCGGCCAACGGTCACGGCACGGCCCGCGCGGTCGCCGCGCTGTACGGGATCTTCGCCGGGCGCGGGGCGTACGGCTCCCGGCAGGTGCTCTCCCCGGAGGCCGCGGAGCGGGTGCGCGAGGGGCAGGGCAGTTGCCGGGATCTGGTGCTCGGCGCCGGGTTCGAGCACGAGACGGAAACCGGCCTCGGGCTGTGGCTGAGCGGACCCAATGGCTCGTACGGTCCCAACCCGAGGGCTTTCGGACATGACGGCTTCGGCGGCTCCTGCGGTCTCGCCGACCCCGAGTCAGGCCTCTCCCTGGGGTACGTCATGAACCGGATGGGCCCGCACATCGCCGACGACCCAAGGAAGATGGCGCTCGTGGACGCCCTGTACAGCGCGCTCTGAGCGCGCCCGCGACGCCCGGTGGGTGCGGGCTGAAACCGGCCGAACCGTCCGACCGGTCTTCCCTCGTGGTTTAGACCAATGCTAGATCTGGTGGCGCACAGAGCCCGCACGGCTACGTGTTGTCACCACGATCAGCACGCTCACCACGGTCACCTCTCAGGAGGCGCGGACATGGCCCGCACCACCAGTCCCACCAGCACCCACCCGTCCGACCAGGAGCCCCGCTACGCGCGGATCGCCGCACAACTGCTCGGCGAACTGCGCGACGGGACGGTTCCGCCCGGTGAACGACTGCCGGGAGAAAGGGAGTTGGCCTCGCGCTTCGGCGTCAGCCGCGAGACGGTGCGGCAGGCGCTGCAGCGGCTGCGGCGCGACGGTCTCGTCTCCACCGACCGGCGCGGCAGCCACGCCACCCTGCCCGGCACCACCGCCGAGCACATCCCCTCGCTCGACTTCCCCGTCGGCGCGCACACCGCCGAGCCGTGCGCCGTCCACCGCGCCAGCGTCACCTGGGAGGCTCCCCCGCCCGAGCACGCCGAGGCACTGGGGCTCGCGCCGGCCCGGCCGACCCTCGTCCACCGCTACGAGTCGGCCGCGGCGGACGGCAGCGGACTGCGTACGGCCTTCACCTCGTTCTCCGCCGTCGCCGTGACCGAGGTCGAGGAACTCGCCCGCTACCGCGACCGCGCGGACGGCTCCGCCTCGGCGCAGCTGCGGCGGGCGTACGACTGGATGCGCAAGGCCGGGCTGACCCTGCACCACCGGGACGCGATCACACGGCTCCCGCAGTCCGTGCGGGTCACCCGGCGCGTGCACGACCAGTACGACCGGCCCCTGGAGATCACCGAACTGGTGGTGGAGGCACAACAGGACGCCCTGGTCTACGAGTTCACACTGCCGGCGGCGGGGTGAAACCGGTCCGAGGACGCAGTCACGTGACAGATCCCAGGAGCGCCGTACACGACTAGGTTCGAGACATGACCACCAACGACGCACAGCAGATCGAGCGGGCCAACGCCACGGGCCGCGTCCCGGTCGTCTTCGTCCACGGCCTGTGGCTGCTGCCGAGCAGCTGGGACCGGTGGACCGCGCACTTCGAGCAGGCGGGCTACGCGCCGGTCTCCCTGTCATGGCCCGACGACCCCGAAACGGTCGAGGAGGCCAACGCCCACCCGGAGGTCCTCGCAGGCAAGACGGTCGGGCAGGTCGCCGACCATCTGGAGACACTGGTCGGCGGCCTGGAGAAGAAGCCGGCGGTCATCGGCCACTCCTTCGGTGGACTGCTCACCCAGATCCTCGCCGGCCGGGGCCGGTCCGCCGTCTCGGTGGCGATCGACCCTGCACCGTTCCGGGGTGTGCTGCCGCTGCCGATCTCGTCGCTGCGCTCCGCCGCTCCGGTCCTGGGCAACCCGGCCAACCGGCACCGCGCCGTCCCGCTCACCTTCGACCAGTTCCGCTACGGCTTCGCCAACGCGGTGAGCGAGGAGGAGGCCAAGGAGCTGTACGACACGTTCGCCGTGCCCGCGCCGGGCGCCCCGCTCTTCCAGGCCGCCACGGCGAACTTCAACCCGTGGACCGAGGTCAAGGTCGACACCGAGAACCCCGACCGCGGCCCGCTGCTGATCATCTCGGGCGAGAAGGACCACACCGTGCCGTGGGCGATCACGAACGCCTCGTACAAGAAGCAGCAGCACAACCCGGGCGTCACCGAGATCACCGAGATCCTGGGCCGTGGACACGCGCTGACCATTGACCACGGCTGGCAGGAGGTCGCCGACACCGCGCTGGAGTTCGTCCGCCGCTTCGCCTGACCTCCCGGGACATCTCCCGGGACGGCGCGGGTCAGCCGGATCCGGAAGCGGCATCCGAAGCGGCGGCGGAGGCGCCGCCGCTTCGGGTGGCCACGACCATCCGGCATCGCGGGCTGCCGTCACGCCGCCACCCGAACTCGGGCAGCGCCAGAAGCTCCACGTCGAACCCCGCCCGGCTCAGCTCCCGTTGTACGTCGCCGAGCCGGAACGCCCGGTAGTACATGACGAACGGCGGCCGCCAGACGGCGTTGCGCACCCGCATCGCCGTGTCGAAGCCCAACAGGGCCCAGTACCAGGGCGAACTCGGGCGCGGCGGGGCCGTGACGGGGAACGCGAAACGCCCGCCCGGTCGCAGTACGGAGTGGACCTGGGCGAACAGTCCCGGCAGCTCGCGCGGCAGGAAGTGCCCGAACGCGCCGAAGCTGACGACGAGGTCGAAGACGGGGCCGAAGGGCAGGGCACGCGCGTCGCCCCGTACCCACGCGAGGCGCGGCGACATCCCCCGGTCCGCGCCCTCGTACGATCCGGGGCTCGCCCCCGCTCGCGCGCCGGGTCGCGGGCGCGTTCGGCCGCCGGGGAGCGCGACCCCCGGCGCGTCCGCTTCCGTACGCTTCAGTCCCCCCGTACCCGTCCGCTCCCGCCCCACGGCCAGCATCCCCGCGCTGATGTCGACCCCGGTGACGTGCCCCCGGCACAGTCCGCTCAGCACCTCCATGCCCGCGCCCGTGCCGCAGCACAGGTCGAGGCCGTGGTCGAACGGGCCGATGGGGCGCAGCGCACGGGCCACGGCGTCGAGGATCGCGTCCGGAGTCCGGAACGGCGTGTGGTCGAACTTGGGTGCAAGCAGGTCATAGCCGTGCTCGACGGAGGACAGGGCCTGCGCGGCCAGTTCGCGGAGGGTGGGACCTTGCGGGGTGAACATCGCCCTCAGCTTAGGGGCAGCGCGCGCCCCGGGCGCCGGTCTAGGGTCCCGTTCATGAATTCGTTCCGTCCCGCCCCCGCCTGGCTGGCCGACGCCGTCTTCTACCAGATCTATCCGCAGTCCTTCGCCGACTCGAACGGCGACGGCATCGGCGACTTCAACGGGATCGCCGAGCGCCTCGACCACCTCGCGTGGCTGGGCGTGAACACCGTGTGGCTGAACCCGTGCTTCCTCTCACCGTTCCGCGACGCCGGGTACGACGTCAGCGACTACCTGGCCGTCGCGCCGCGTTACGGCTCCCTCGACGACCTGGCCAAGCTGATCGACGAGGCGGGCCGGCGCGGCATCCGGGTCCTGCTGGATCTCGTGGCAGGGCACACGTCCGACGAGCACCCGTGGTTCAAGGCCGCCGCGCACGATCCGACCGACGACCGGTACATCTGGGCGGCCGAGGGCCGTCCCGACGGCTTCGTCCCCTCCCCCGGCAGCCGCCCGGGCGCGTACCTGCCGAACTTCTTCGCCTTCCAGCCCGCCCTCAACTTCGGCTATGCGCGGGCGCATCCGGCCGAGCCCTGGCGCCTGCCGGTCGACGCCGAGGGGCCGCGCGCCAACCGGGCGGCGCTGCGCACGATCATGGACCACTGGCTGGGGCTCGGCCTGTCCGGCTTTCGTGTCGACATGGCCGCCTCGCTCGTCAAGGACGATCCGGACAGGACGGAAACCGCCAAGGTCTGGGCCGAGTTGCGCCACTGGCTGGACGGCGCGCATCCGGACGCGGTGCTGCTCTCGGAGTGGGGCGAGCCGGAGGTGTCCGTCCCCGCGGGCTTCCACGCGGACTTCTTCCTCCAGTTCGGCGGCCCCACCGACGGCCTCGCCCTGCGCTCGCTGTGGAGCAACGGCGAGGGGACGGTCAACGAGAGCTGGGACCCGCTCGACTGCTTCTTCGACCGGAGCGGCCGGGGTTCGCCGCGCCCCTTCCTCGAAGCCTGGGAGAAGGCGTCCACCGCGCTCGGCGCGAGCGGTTTCATCTCCCTGCCCACCGCCAACCACGACTTCTCCCGCCTCAACTGCGGCCCGCGCACGCCCGAGCAACTGCCCGCCGCCTTCGCGTTCCAGCTCACCTGGCCGACACTCCCGGCGATCTACTACGGCGACGAGATCGGCATGCGCTACCTTCCCGGCCTGCCCGACCAGGAGGGCAGCGTCCTCGGCCCCCGCTACAACCGCGCGGGCTCCCGCACACCGATGCAGTGGGACGAGGGCCCGAACGCCGGTTTCTCCACCGCCGCGCCGGACCGCCTCTACCTCCCCGTCGACCCGTCGCCCACTCGCCCGACCGTCGCCGCCCAGCGCGCCGACGAGACCTCGCTCCTCCACCTCGTACGCCGCCTCGTCACCCTGCGCGCCCACACCCCGCAGCTCGGCTCCCGGGGCTCGGTGGAGGTGCTGCACGCCGGCCATCCGTTCGTGTACCTGCGCGGCGGACGGTACCTCGTGGTCATCAACCCACGGGAGCGGAGGGCGAGTTGTGCCTACGACGGTGCCCGCGCCGGGGTGCCTCTGGAGGCCGACGGGGTCACGGTGAACGGCTCCACGATCACCGCCGAGGGATTCGGGTACGGGATCCTCGACCTCGGCCCCGGTCTCTAGGGCGTGTTGGTGGTCGTGGCGGCCTGATGTGCGGTGACGTCCGATCCGACCACTGGAGGCGCAACGCTGACTGCTCGCCCGCCGCGACATCACGAGTCCATGCGAGCAGCATCACCCCACCGGAGCAGTGGAACCCGGCGCCCACCCGACGCGACAGCCTGGCCACCGCCATTCTCACAACCAACCCGCAACAGAGAAACGGGCCGCCGGAGAGACCGACGGACCGTCATGCAAGATCGAGGCCAGGTCTGCTGCTGGACGCGGTTGCCGGTTTTCCTGGTGGCCTTGAGTGCCTTGTCGGCGGTTCTCTTGGCTGCCTCGGCCGCCTTCTCCTTGGCTCTCTGCGCTGCGAGTTTCTCGACTCGCTCGATGGCGAGTTACTTCGCTCTCAGCGCTGCCCACCGGAGGCGATCCGGTGGGCAGCGCTGTTGTCAGGCGTCCTGGGCCCCCTGCTCGAAGAAGGAGCCCTTCTTCAGCCTCTCGTAGGCGGGTCTGGCTCTCGCCATCCACGCATCCACGTCAGCTGCCATCGAGGGGAACTTCTCCTTGAGAGGTTCCGCCAAATCGGCGATCTCCTCCCAGGAGTCGGCCAGGTACGTTTCGCTCTCCAAGCCGATCGCAACGGCCACCCGGAACTGATCGTCCGACTTCAGCCACCGTCTTCCTACCTCGATGATCCGCGCTACATCTTCGGCGTCGATGATCCACGACATAGAGAGCAGCTGCTCGGAGATGTACCCGGGAGTTACGTTCGCAGCCCGGTGATCGACAAGGAAGTCCATGACGTCCTCAACCTTCACGGTCACAACCTCCGGTAAACGCGCCACTCATAGGGGGTCTGGATCGGATCGATGGCACCGCCATCGGCACGCCTCATCGTTCCGAACATGTGTTCAGGATGGATTCCCGTCCCGCGATCGACCAGCTCGAAGCCTGCTTCCTGTATGGCCTCGTCACTGGCCTTTCTGAACTTGTTCGCCCTGGCAGCCGACACGATCAAGGTGCCACCTCTCTCCATGACGCGAGCCGTCTCTGCATTCACTGGGTTGAACCCGTATGGGTTGACGGCATGAACGGTACTGAACGTTCCGTCGTCGAAGGGCAGGTTCTGTGCGTCGGCCTGCATGACGTCGGGGTGGCCCGGATTGAGGTCCACGTTGGTAGCGTGAGGCATCGGGTTGTCGCCCGCGCCCAGGTTGAGCGTGCTTCCCCCGTCCCCTCCGTCTGCCTTGCCGGATCCACCGCTGCCGCTGGATCCGCCGTTGCTCTTGGAGGAGCCACCGGCCGCGCCGCCGGGTTTGGAGCCGCCCGCCTTCGAGCCGCCGCCCTTTCCGCCACCACCGCCGCCGCTGTGGGCCGATACCTTCGGGGCCGCCTTGGACTGGGCCTGCTTCTGGACGCGGTTGCCGGTTTTCTTAGTGGCGGCCAGGGCCCTGTCGGCTGTTCGTTTCGCTGCCTCGGCTGCCTTTTTCTTCGCTCTCTGCGCCGCCAGCTTCTTCGCTCGATCGATCGCGAGCTTCTTCGCTCTCAGCGCCGCCGCCTCGGCCGCCTTCGCGGCCTTCAGGACGAACTCGGCTGCCTTCTTGGCCGCCTTGAACGACTCGATCGCCTTGATAGTGCGGTTGACAGCCTTGATGACGGACGGGATCTTGCCGAGCTTCGACCACGGGATCGCGTCGACCGCGATGCCGACACAGGACCACATGTCGCCGCCGAAGCACGCCATCGCGTCGTTGATGCCGATGAAGTCCTTCAGCGTCTCCCACGCCACGGCCAGAATCACCGAGGTAAGGGACTTGCCCATCATCGACTGCGCCTGAGCGACCTGCGCCGCCGACAGACCCGCGCCCGCGAGGGCCGCGGCCTGCTCGGAGGCCGACAGCGAGATGGCCAGACCCGACGGATCGGACATCGTCACCGGGTTGTTGTGCGCGTAGGCGTACCCGTTGGACTGCAGGACGTCGTTCAGGTCCAGCACCGGGTCGGCGGACAGGAAGCGTCCGACGACGGGGTCGTAGAGGCGGGCGCCCAGCGGCTGGTAGCCGGAGGCGTCGTCCTCGGTGGCACCGAGGAACCCGGTGTGGGCCTGCAGGTTGACGCCGGCCGTGTCGGTGCCGCGCTGGTTGCCGAACGGGTCCTGCTTGCGGATCCGCACCGGCATGTTGCCATTGAGGGCGACTTCGGCGTAGGTGCTGCCCTGGTGGTCGCCGGTGAGGGCGACCAGGGTCTCACTGCCGGTGCCGTAGGCGTAGCGCATGACCGCGCCGCCGGGGGCGGAGTAGGTGCGCTGGGTGTTGACCAGGACGCCGCCCTTCTGGACGGTGACCTCGGCCTCGCCCAGGTACAGCGTGGCCTGCTTGCCCTTGATCGTCATCAGGCGCGAGCCGTCAGGGCCGTAGACGTGACGGGTGTCGTTCTGTGGCGCCCACTGCTGCTCGGCCTTCGTGGCGTCACAGGTGGCGAGCACGATCGGGGTGGAGTTGGCAGAGTTGGCGCCCGTGACCGCCAGGCAGAGGGTGGAGGAGAGGTGGGTGAGCTGGCCGGAGGTGTTGCGCTTGAGCTCCTGGCCGGCCGAGCCGTCGCACTTCCGTAGCTGGACCGCGGATCCGACCGTGTTGGCGGCCGGCTGCACGCACCAGTTGTCGTAGACGTTCAGCGTGCCCCGGTCGGGGTTGGTCTGCGTCGCGCCCGGCGAAGGGGTGAAGCGCCAGTTCTGTGCCGGGGAGGCGTTACAGGTGTACAGCTGGATCGCCGTCGCGGCGACCACGAGGCCACCCTTGAGGTCCAGGCACTTGTCGGCGAGGCCCACGTACGGGGTCTTGCCGCCGGTGCCCTGGCCGGTGATCCGGTCGATCTGGCCGTCGTAGGTCCAGGACAGCGACTGCTTGTCGCCGTTCTCGACGGAGGTGACGGTCTTGGTCTCGCCGGTGAGCTCGTACAGACGCTCCGCTTCGGCCTTGACCTGCGCGCCCGCCGGCGTGGTGTAGGTCTTGGACACCTTGGTCAGCGTGTGCGGCTGGGTGCCGTCGGCCTTGCCGTAGGCATAGGTGGTCGTGGCGTCCTTGCCGGTGTTGCCGGTGAGGTCCTTCTCGGTCAGCTTCTTGCGGTTGCCGAGCAGGTCGTACTCGTACTCCTGCCAGTAGCCGGAGTTGTCCTTGCCGGCCGCCACGTTGAGCGTGCCGTCACTGTTCTTCGGAGCCGTGCAGGCGCTCTGGTCCTTGGAGGTCCAGGCCGACTTCAACTGACCCAGCGGGTCATAGGTGAAGCACTGCCGCTCCTCGATGCCGGTGGAGCCCTCCTGGATCGAGGTCACGTTGCCGGCCGGGTCGTAGGCGTACGACCGGTTGGAGACCAGCCACGGATTGTTCGGGTTCTGGCCGACCAGGCTCTTGTCCCCGGTCTGCTCGCGGAAGACCGACTGCTGCTTGAGCTCACCGCTGGACTCGTCGAACGTGTTCTGCGTCCACACCCGGTAGGGCTGGGCACCGAGCGTGGAGCGCAGCACCTGGCCGTAGGGGTCGTAGACCGTCTCGGAGCCGTACCAGTCCTTGCCGGAGACGGAGAGCGGGTTGCCGTCCTTGTTGTAGCGGACGACGAGCTTCTCCTCGCCGAGCTTGCCGATCTTCGGGAGGGTCGACTCCTCCAGCACGCCGTTGTCGCTGTACTTGTAGGAGTACTTGTACGACGTGTCCAGGCCCCAGGTGTCCTTGACGGACTGCGGCAGGGTCAGCGTGGTCGAGGTCGGCTGGTAGTCCTTGGTGTAGCCGTCGACCTGCTGGGTGTACGCCTCGGTGTCGGTGTAGCGGGTGGCGGTGTAGGGCATGCCCTTGCCGCCGGGCGCCAGGTCGTAGGTGAAGCCGGCCAGGAGCGGGCCGTCCGCGGCGTTCAGGTGCTGTTCCGTGGGCCGGGACAGGATGTCGTAGTTGTTCCAGACCTCGACGCCGCGGGCGTTCTTGGTGTGGAGCGCGCGGTCGTACTTGTCGTACCACGTCGACGTGGTGCCCGTGTCGGGGTCGGTGGCGGTCTCCTGACGGCCGCGGTTGTCGTAGGTCCACGACCACGCGTGCGTGGCGTCGGCGGTGTTGTACGCCTTCACCATCTGGCCGCGCGTGTCGTACTCGTACTTCATCGACGTGAAGCCGCCGGGCGCGTCCGAGTTGAACGTGTCCACCCGCTTCGTGCGCCCGAGGGCGTCGGTGTAGACCCGGTAGGAGGAGGCCCCCTGCGGGTTGACGACCTTGGACCAGTCCAGGCCGTACTCGTAGCGGGTGGCCCGCGCCGGGACCGGCTCCGACTTGGACTCGTGGGTCAGCGGGTCCTCGACCTTGAGGACCGGCGTCTCCTCCAGCACGCGGCCGGAACCGTCGTAGGTGTAGCGCGTGATGTTCGGGACGACCGTGTCGCTGACCGGGCTGAACAGCTCACCGAGCTTGGCCTCGTACGTCAGGTAGGCGTTGTTGGTCTGCCACACCTCACCGGAGCTGTTGTACAGCGTGTCGGTGATCAGGTAGCCGCCGCCGTCCGCCTCCTCCTGCGTCTGCCGCTCTCGGCCGAGGCCGTCGTAGACGGTGACGGAGGTCTCGATGCGGTTGTTGTAGCCGCGGGTGTAGGTGGTGACGTACGAGGGCTTGCGTTCCTCGCCCTCCTTGTACTCCGGGATCGTGTAGACGGCCCGGAAGTCCGGCACAGCCGTGTCGGAGGGGGTGCGGTCCGCCGCCCAGGCCTTCGCCAGCCGGCCCAGCGGGTCGAACTCGGCCTGCGTGACGTGGTTGTTGGCGTCGGTCGTCTTCAGGGTCGTGCCACGGCCCGGCTCCACGTCACGTGTCTCGGAGTGGCCGACGGCGTTGGACTCGACGACCTGGAAGACCTGTCCGAAGGCCGGCTTGTAGGTGATGGTGCCGGAGGTCTTGTAGTCCCGGTCGGTCATGCGGGTCACACGGCCGACGTCGTCGAACTCGGTGGTGCCGCCGGTCTGCCAGGCGGTGCCGGCGCCGTTGATCGACCAGGACTCGGTGGCCTCGCCCTGGGTGGCGTCGGCGAGCGCCGTGCCGTAGGCCTGGCCGTCGTACGCGGTCCGGGTTCCACCGGTCAGCGTGCTGAGGTTGGTGAAGTCGGCGGCCGCACAGGTGGTCGGGGAGACCAGGACCTGCTTGGACAGACCGATGAGGTTCTTGGCGGTCTGGTGGACGTACTCCGACTTGGTGCAGGACTCGTCACCGGTCTTGCCGGTGTCGCCGAGGGACTCCACCAAGGTGGGCAGACCGTAGGTCGGCTCGTAGGTGGTGCTCGTCTTCACGACCCGCTCGGGGCGGGTGTCGTCGCTGTTGGTGCCGGAGGACTTGGTGTACGCGATCTCGGTGGGTTCGGTGACGCGCCAGGCGCGCAGCGGGTCCAGGCCGTCGTCGCGGTCGCGGTGGGCCAGTTCGGTGGCGGCCGGGACGGTGACGCTGCGGGAGACCCAGTCGGTGTCGGCGTCGTCCGCCTCGTCGTAGTCGAGCTCCTCGGCGATGCGGCCGGCGAACGCCTCTTTGTCCTTGGCGATCTCGGCGCCGGTGACGTCCTTCATCGACACGGTGTCGCCCATGCCGCGGAAGAAGCGGGTGACCGCCTTCGATCGCTTGGAGCCGATGTCGGCGTTGTCCGCGCCCGTGATCACCGTGGTCTGCTCGACGCCGGCGAACTGCGAGTAGGTCCGCGTGGACTTCTTCGTGAACTCCGCGTCGGCGAGCTTCCAGCCCGGGTTCTTGTACTCGTACGCCGTTTTCGTCGCGAACGCGCCGTCGACGTTGGGGAGTTCCTCGATGGAGTCCACCACGTACTTGTGGAACCAGTCGATGTCCTCGACCTCGGGGTCCGGGGACCAGAACGACGGGTAGCACAGCCGGGTGTTGGCCTTGAGCGCGGCCGTGTCCTTCTTGTCCGGCAGGTTGGTGCCGGTGGCGCAGTCGTCGGCGACCGGCTTGTAGGTGACGACGGTCTCGCCGCCGTACTCGTTGATGACGCGGCCCATGCGCAGCCGGGAGAACCCGGGGCGCGGGTCGTTCGGGCGCATCACCCGGTTCGGCATGTCCTCCGCGTTGGACTCGAAGCGCACCGCGTTGAGGGTGGCGCTCTTGCCGTCGCGGTCGTAGCCGGTGCGCTGGACGGACTCCAGCCACAGGGCGGTGTTCGGGCCGGTCTTGAGGACCGGGAAGCTCTGCTTGAGGGTGTGCTTGTCCACCACCTGGCGGACGGTGGTGTTGGTGAGTCGCTGCGCCTCGGTGGTGATCTCTGTCAGGCGCTTACGGCTCCAGAAAGACGGGCCCGCGTTCCAGCACTTCCTCGTGTAGGTCGAGGTGACGGGCTTGCAGTTCAGGTCGGCCGGGGTGTCGTACCAGATGCGGTACTTGCCCGGGTCCTTGTCCTCGAAGTTGGTGTCCGAGCAGGTCAGCGTGGCGCTCTCGGGCAGGCAGCGCTCCTCGACCTTGAACTTGACGCTGGCCGGGGCGGTCGCGGTGAAGAGGGTGCTCGCGCGCTGGCCGTAGTCGATGTGGTCGAGCCACCCGTCGCGGTCGTAGGCGACCGGCTTCTTGAAGTCGAAGTTGCGGGCGTAGTAGTTCTGGTCCTTCTTCCACCACAGGGACATCGCGTTGCCGTGGACGTCCTCGACGTAGTCGAGGTTCCAGCGCCAGCCCTGGGTGCAGCCGGAGTCCTTCCAGTCACCGGCCTTGTAGCAGTCCTCGCCCTCGTGGTTGCCGTACACGGGCACGGTCAGCACGGAGTCGGTGACGGACCGGCCGGAGGTCCAGCCGGGCAGCTTGTGCTTGCCGAAGTGGTACTTGGTGCCGTCGCGCGTGGTGACGACCCAGTACTCGCCCTTGTAGGCGCCGTTGCCGTTGTCCGCATCGAAGAGCCGCTCCACCTTGGAGCCGTCGCCGTTGGCGGTGAACCACTTGCCCTGGTCCTTGTCCCAGACCAGCTCGGTGGTCATGCCGCCCAGCGACAGGGTGGCGTTGTTCGAGCCCCAGCACAGGTCCGCGGTGCGGTGGGTCTTGTTGTTGGAGCCCTCCTTCTTGGAGTCCTCACGGCAGTTGACGTACGTCCGGGTGATGGAACCCGGGTTGTAGTCCCAGCCGTCACCGATCCAGGAGGCCTGGTTGTTGGTGGCGGAGGTGCGGCCGTCGACGGACTGCGAGGAGTAGCCGAGGGACACCTTCGGCATCAGGCCGCCGGCGGTCTCGGGCACCTGCACGTCGTACGAGTAGGTGAACGCGCCGGACGACGACCCGGCCGCCCAGGAGCCGGAGGACAGCAGCGGGCTGGCGGTGAAGTCGCCGGAGGCGGAGGCGCCGGTGTCCATGGCGCCGACGACCTGCGGGCCGGAGGTGTCCACGACCGGCAGGACGTCACCGCTGCGGAACGACGCCGTGCGCGCGGAAGCGCCGGACGTCGTCGAGCCGGCGTTGTCCCCGAGCAGGTCGGAAACCGGGACGGAGCCGGTGAGGATCTTGCGGGTGGCGGCTTTCTTCGCGGCGGTGGACTTGGTGGGCGCCTTCTTCGCGGGGACCACCTTGACCGAGCTGCGCAGCCGCTCGGGCTGCTTCTCGGTCTTGCCCGACATGGTCGTCGTACCGCTGTCGGCGGCGCAGTCGCCGGTGTCGGGCGCGTCGATGACGCAGTTGGGCAGCAGGACGAGGCCGAAGCGGGTGGCGGCCTGCGGGCCGTAGAGGTCGGCGAAGCCGGTGGTGTCGACGGCGAGCGAGACCTGTGCGGTCGGGTCGGCTGTGGCCGGCGGCGTGACCTTCATGATCATGCCGGAGACGTTCGCGTCCTGGGACGCGCTCGGCGCGGCCAGCTCGACCTTCCAGTCACCGGCGAGTGCGGTCGGATCGGCGCCCGCGGGCACGCCGACGGCGATCGGCAGGTCTTCGACAGGGACCGTGGTGCCGGGCGCGGTGTCCGTCTTCAGCGTGGCGACACCGGTGTCCTTCGTCCACGGCGTCACAGCGCTCGGCGTGTACGGGACGACGGGGACCTCGGGCGCGGTGGTGAGGTTCTTCTCGGCTTCCTCGTCCGCCGGAAGCGCGGTGCTCTCCGGCAGGTCCGGGAGCTTGACCTCCTCACGCGTCATGCCCGGGCCGGGTATCGCCCACGCCTCCGCCCCGAGGCTGCTCACCATCAAGGCCGAGGACAACAAAAGGACGGTCGCCACACGGCATTGCCGGCGGCGCCGTCGTTGTGACTCCGTCATGGCTGGGCGTCCCCGCCTCAGCCATGACGGTGGACTTTGAGCACGCATACGCGTCGACCCCACCAAGGCGAAAAACAACAGATGGAGACCGAACCCTCTGTCATGACCGCCACACGATTCAAGATCAGCCGAGGACCGTTCACGGTGGGCGATGTGATCTCCACCACGGGACGAGGCCTGCCGCGTCGCCATACTCGTGGATCAATCCGACAGGATGCCGAAAAAGCTTGCGCATGACCGCACTTCGGGTGATCAAAAGCTGCAAATAGTACATGGTCAATTCCTGGTCAAGCACCCCCCACGAAAACGTCACAGATTCATAAATTATTCATATGTGGACCTGGTGTGCCGAACGTGTGATCGTGTCCGCGCCCATGCCCAATCCGCCTGGTCCACACGGGAGTAGACCGCCGCCGTGTCCGCGCCGCCTCGTTTTCTCAGCCCCTTCGTGCGCACGCGCACCAGGCTGGCTCTCACCCTCGGCCTCGTACTGGCCGCCCTGACCGCCGCGCTGCTGCCCTGGTGGCAGCCTGACGAACCCTCACCACCACAAGCCGGCAAAGCCACCGAAGCACGGCAGGCCGCGACCGGCCCGCGTGACGAGGAGGCCGCCCAGGCCGAGGCCCGGCGCACCCACAAGCCGGTCCTCGTCGACACCGCCACCACCGCCACCTCCCAGACCTGGGCGCAGCCGGACGGCCAGTTGCGCATGAAGGTCACCGCCACTCCGACGCGGGCGAAGACCGCGAACGGCAAGTGGGCGCCGATCGACAACCGGCTGCGGCGCGTGGAGAACGCCGTCCGCGGCCTGGGCGTCCAGCCGGTCAACCCCGCCCAGCCGGTCCGCTTCTCCAGCGGCACTCCCGGCAAGACCACCACCCGTGCCGACCGCTCCTTCGCCCGCCTGCCGCTGGCCGACGAGCCGCAGACGCAGGAGACGGTGCTGGCCGAGGTGGACATCGCCGGACACACCGTCGCCTACACCTGGCCCGGGCAGCTGCCCGAGCCGGTGCTCGACGGCCCGCGCGCCCTCTACTCCGAGGTGCTGCCGGGCGTCGACCTGCTGCTGGTCGCCCGCGAGGAGGGGGGTTTCGCCCAGCTGCTGATCGTCAAGAACAAGGAGGCCGCGCAGAGCAAGGCACTGGCCACCGTGGCCTACGGGCTGCGCTCGAAGACGGCCGTCTTCCACCACGACGAGAGCACCGGCCGCATCCTGGTGCAGGACGGCTCCGGCAAGGAGATCGGCTCCATCCCGACCCCCTTCGCCTGGGACTCCAACGGCCGTGACCCCGAGCTCGACGAGGGTGAGGGCAACCCGCGCACGTCCGTCGCCACCCCGGCCGACGTGCTGAAGCTGTCCGGCCTGACCGGCATCGAGCCCGGTGCGCACAGCGCCCCGATGCCCGTCCAACTGACCGGCGACGGCACCGGCGCCGCCCGCCTCGACCTGCACGCCGCACAGGCCGGCCTGTTCACCGACGCCGATGTGAAGTTCCCGGTGTACGTCGACCCAACGCTCAACAGCGGCTGGCTGGCGTGGACCGTGGCCTACAAGCCGTACCCGAACACCAGCTTCTGGAACGGCACCAACTTCAGTTCCGGCACCTCCGACGCCCGCGTGGGCCACGAGAACGAGACCGGCGGCACCGCCCGCTCCTTCTGGCGGATGAACTACAGCACCAGCCTGAAGGGCGCGGACATCACCTCCGCGACCTTCAAGGTGCTCAACAACCACTCCTGGTCCTGCACCACCCGCGAGTTCCAGTTCTGGCTGACCGGGGCGATCTCCTCCGGCACGACGTGGAACAAGCAGCCGAGCTGGTCCACCGAGATCCAGCGCAAGTCGTTCGCACACGGCTGGTCCTCGTCCTCCTGCCCGGACGACTACGAGGACTTCAACGTCAAGGCCGCTGCCCAGAAGGGCGCGGACGGCGGCTGGTCGAACATCACCTTCGGCATGCGCGCCACCAGCGAGGGCGACGTCCAGACCTGGCGCAAGTTCAATGCGACCAGCGCCGCGATGGACGTGGTCTACAACCGACCGCCCGCCACGCCGTCCAGCGTCTCCAGCACACCCGGCGGCACCTGCAACCAGACCACCGCCGGGGCTACCGTCGGCAAGACCAACCTGGTGCTGTCGGCGAAGTCCTCCGACCCTGACGGCAACCTCAAGGGCCTGCGCTTCCGGTTCTGGAAGTCCGGCGCCACCACCCCGGCCGGCACTCTGGTCACCAGCCTGTCCAGCGGCAAGGGCACCCTGACGATCGCCTCCAGCACCCTGGTCGACAAGGGCGTCTACTACTGGGACGTGCGCGCGGAGGACAGCAACTCCCCAACGGCGGTGTCCGCCTACTACCCCACCAGCGGCAACCGCTGCACCGTCACCGTCGACGGCTCCGGCCCGCCGCCGCCCACCGTGGACAGCGACACCTTCCCCGAGGCCACGCCCAACGCCCAGACCTGGGCGAAGGCCAAGTTCGGCCAGACCGGTGCCGTCACCTTCACCTCCGAGGGCGCGTCGAAGTTCCGGTGGTCCATCGAGGGCAACAACCCCCTCGATGTGCCCGCCACGAACAGCACCGCCACCCTTCCCGCCTTCGCACCGGCGCACGCGGGTCCCAACACCCTCCAGGTGTACGCCTACGACTCCCTGGGCAACCCCAGCAAGCGCACGGACTACTCGTTCTTCGTGCCGCCGAGGGACACGGCAGACGGCCCCATGGACACGGGCGGCGACAACACACCCGACCTGCTGATCGTGAACGCCGACGGCAACCTGCGCACGTGCGTGGGCGGTGAGAACGGCGACCTGTACAACTGCCTGGCCGCCTCGTACGACGCCGACAAACAACCCGACCCGGAGGGCCACTGGTACGACCCGGCCACCGGCAAGGCGGCCCTGATCGCCCACTACCAGGACACCTACCCGGGCGACGGCTCCACCGACCTGTTCGCGGTCTCCCCGGACGGCCACTTCTGGCTCTACCCCGGCGACGGCTACGGCAGCTTCGACGTCACCCAGCGCCTTGAGATCCGCCTGCCCTCGAACGCTCCGGCGCCCTCGACGTGGACGCAGATCAAGGCCGTCGGCGACATCACCGGCGACAAACTGCCCGACCTCGTCCTGCGGGCCGGTGCCCAGTTCTGGACGCTGTCCGGTTACACCGGCGCCACCTTCCAGACGGCCACGTTGATGAACGACAACGCCTGGGCTCGCCGGGAGATCGTCAACGTCGCCGACATCAACGGCGACAGCACTCCCGACCTGCTGTGGCGCAACCTGGACAACGGCAACATGTACGACCGCCAGGGCAAGCCCGGCGCCGTCACCGGCAGCGTCGACCTGGAATCGCTCAAGGTGGCAGCCAACTCCCTCACCGGCGCGGACGAGCCCTACGGCACCGGCTGGACCGAGGCCAACGTGCCCACGGCCATCGGCATCCCGGACGTCAACAAGGACGGCATCCCCGACATCTGGGGCCGCCTCGCCTCCGACGGCTACACCCGGATCTACAACCCGTCCCGGACGAACACCAACGCTGCGGTGAAGGTCGTCCTGTCGGTGAACTGGAACACGGTCAAGGCCTTCGGCTGACGCTCCTCGTACCACCGGGCCCCGGCCTCCTCTGCACAGAGGGGGCCGGGGCTCGACCGTTTCTGCGGGCTCACTCAGCGGCGAACCGTTCCTATGGCTTGAGCGCTCCCCCACTGCCTTAAGGGCGTGGGAGGTACCTCCAGGTCCCCGGCGTACTCAACCCCGGGGCAGCGACACGCATCCTGTGCGTGGTCCGGGCCCGGGAGGCCAGTTCCCTGCGCGACCTGACCATGTGGATACGGCCAGAGGCAACGGGGAGGCCCTGAACCATCACTCCGGTGGAGCAGGGGCCCCGCACGCTGGCACCGCACCCGGCGTCCCAGATCGCACGATCACGTTAACCCGATCGGCCCAGGGCGCCGCAAGCCCGAAAGCCGACCATCACACGATCGAGCTAAGACGACCTCACCCATGCTCCCCGACCAGCAGTTGCGAACCCCTCCCCAGCCGCCGCAGCTTCTCCCTGGCCTCGGGAGGGCTGTTCACCGCGGACCGAGGATCCCGAACTCCTGGTCGCAGGAGCCAGGCCCGCGTAGAAGGCCAGGTGGGCGGCGGTCGGGAAGTTGGACATCGTCGACCAGACGTTCGTCCGCAGGCCGATCAGCCTGATACACGCCAGGGCCCCGGGGCCCGTTCCAGACCGGGGTGGATCTGGGTGAGCAGACCGCGGAGCCGGGTGGACATTCGGGTGGCTTCGCCGGCCAGATCGTCGTCGAAGCCGACAGAGACGGTCGTCGTCGAGCAGCACGGATCTAGACGCCGTCCCTGCCCTCGTCCAGGAACGCGCACACCGCCTCCGTGAACGCCTGAGGTGCCGCGCTGTGGATGAGGTGTCCGACGGGGATCGTGACGACTCGCCCGCCCGGGACGCGGCGGGCGAGTTCGGCGATGCCGTCCTGGGGCACATGGCTGGCGGGTCCGCCGGCCAGCACCAGCGTGTCGGCGGTGATCCTGCTCAGTCCCTCGAGCCAGGCCGGGTCGGGCGCGTCGATCTGCCTTCTGACGGCCACCACCATGTCCCAGTCGAAGGTGAGCTCGCCGTCGGGCCTGGTCGGGGTGGTCTTCTCGCGGCGCCGCGGAATCGGCACGTCCTCCAGGACGAGCCGGCTCACCCGCTCCGGTCGCTCCTGCGCGAGCAGGTAGGCCACGACCCCGCCCATGGAGTGTCCGATCAGGTCCACCGTGCCGAGTCCCAGCACGTCGAGGAACCGGAGCACGTCGGCACGCATGAGTTCGAGCGAGTACTCCCCCGGCCAGTCGCTCCGCCCGTGGCCGCGCAGATCGAGGGCGTACACCCGTCGTCCGCGGGCGAGGGCGGGCATGACCTCGGCCCAGTCGGCGCTGTTCTCGCCGAGCGCGTGCAACAGGACGAGCGGCGGAGCGGACTCCTGCCCCCACACCTGGCAGACGAGCCGGACCCCTCCCACATCGACCGTACGGTGATCAACCATGCGGGAGAGGATATGCGTGGGTCGTCGCCCGCGGGGTCCCGGCGTCGGACACCCCCGGCGGCTCAGCCGACCGTGAGGACGATCGCGCCGGAGTAGGCACCTCCTGCCTCGATGGCCGTCTGCGTGCCGTCGACCGTCATGGTCACGGACTTGCCGCCGGTCGCCCCCACCGCCGCGTCGGCGGCGAGCGTCAGCCGGGTCAGGTACGAGGTGCCGGTCACGGTCCAGGTCGAGCCGCTGTTCAGCTGGACGATCACGCCGTTGTTGACGGCGGGCGTGACGGTGTTGGTGACCTGGCCCAGCTCGTAGAAGTTCGAGGAGTCGATCGTGTCGACGCGGTGCTTGGCCTCCGCGACCGAGATGACGCCCTGCACGGTCGAGTCCTCGAAGGTGAGGACCATGTTCTTGCCCGCGCGCATGCCGTTGTAGAAGTCGCCCGCCAGCGCGATGGAGGTGAAGGTGGCGGCGCCGTCGGCCGTGTGGACCGAGGTCGGGTCAAAGGAGGCGTCCTTGGCGGGGTCGCCCGTGGGTTCGGTGTAGACGCCGACGTTCATCATCTTGCCGTCGACGTTCACCGGGCCCGGGTCGTCGCTCTCGATCATCTGCAGGATGATCCCGTTGCCGGGGTTGAGCTGCGCGCCGTCCGAACCGTCCACCGTGATCGAGGTCTGCTGGCCCTTGTTGAGGAAGGTGGTCTGCGCGGAGGTGATGACCGTACCGCCGTCCAGCTTCAGCGTGCCGGTGCCGAAGAACATGAAACCGAAATGGCCCGAGTCGACGACCGTGATCCGGGCCGGGATGTCCGCCAGTTCGGCCTTGGTCAGGCCGAGGCCGAGCGAGGAGTTGAGCTCCGCGACGGCTTCGCGGGTGCTGTCGCCGTAGTGGATCGAGGCGGCCGGGCCCGCGCAGATGGTGGCGTAGCTGCCGACGTCGAACTGCGAGCCGAGCACGCGGACGGTGGCGTCCCCGATGGCGTAGGTGCCGTAGCCGTACGTTCCCGTGTTGCCGACGCTGCTGTTGATCGCCGTCAGCTGGAGCCCGCTGCCGCCCTCCACCGACAGGGCTCCCCAGGTCTCCGACTGCACGGTCGAGTTGATGTACGTCGCCTTGGTGCCGGCGCCTATGAGGTTGGTGGCGCGGACATTGCCGTCGAGGCCCAGCATCCATGGCACGGACTCCATGTACGGGGTCTCCACGGTCGCCTGGTAGTCGGCGGGGAGCGTGCCGTTGCGGGCCCGCAGGCGGGAGTTCTTCACGATGACGTTGGCGCCGTCGTCCGCGACGACCGTCGTGCGCACCACGCCCTTGTTGGTGATCCTGGCGCCGTCCACGACGAGTGTCGTGGCCGAACCGGTGCCGACGACCGCGGCGCCGTATCCCGCGAAGTCGCAACGCCCGTTGCCCGTGAGGGAGATGGCGGGGCTCTTGAGCGTGTAGGTGCCGTTCTTCACGAAGACACCGTCGAAGCACTCGCCGGTGGAGGTGATCGCGACGTTGCGGGCGAGGCTGTCGGTGAGCGTGCCGCCGACGACGCCGGACAGGACGGACTTGGCCCGGTCCACGCCGTCGGCGCCCACGTAAAGTGCCTGCCGGAAGGGGAAGGTGACGGTCTGATAGGTGACCGCGTTGGCTTCCGCCACGGTGAGCACGATGTCGCCCTGGTAGGTGCCCGGCGGAGATCAGCGTCTCGGTTCCGCCCGTCTCGGTGAGGAGCTGCCCGGTCTCGACCCCGTCGACGGTGAGGGTGACGCTGTACCCGTCGGGCGCGGTGACCTTTCCGCCTTCGGCTATGGACAACTCGCTCACGGCCGTGGTCGCGGAGAGCTGGTACGTCTCGCCGGCTCCCACGGAGATCTTGCCCGCCCTCGTCGCCTTCGGCGCGGGCGCCGCGGCCAGGGCGGGCGCCGTCGAAGCGAGCAGGGCTCCGGCCGTGGCCGTACCGGCGATCAGGAACGAACGTCGGGTGATCAGCGTCATTGCATGCCTTCCCAGAGATCGAATGCGCCGTCGCGCAGCGTGACCGGCCGGCCGTCGGATTCATGGGGGCGACGGCTCGGGCGGAGGCACCAAAGGTGCGCGCGTGGGAAAGTCAATCAGCCCTGTGCACAAGGGAGTAGCCACCTTGTGGACACATACCGGAGGGCGATGTCTCGGATCATTCGGCCCGCTTCATGGCCGTCACACAGAGTGTTCACAGACGGTTCGGCGGGGAACGCACGCCGGTGCGGCGGACGACCTGGAGCCGTCCGCCGCACCGTGCTCACCGTGCCCACCCGCGCCCGGGACTACGCCGGTGCGACCATCCCCGCCGACAGGTCGATGTCCGCCCCGCACAGCCCCGGCATCGCCAGCATCGCCACCAGCGCCCGGGCGACCTCGTCCTCCTCCACGAGCCGGCCCAGCGCGGCGCGCGAGGCGAAGTCCCGCTCGGCGGCCTGGACGCTCGTCCCGGTCAGCTCGGCCGTCAGCCGGAAATTTCGGTCCATGCGCGGGCCCCGAACCGGCCCGGGGGAAAGGGAGTTGACCGCGACGCCGTGCGGCCCGACCTCGCCCGCCAGCGTCCGGGTCAGACCGAGGAGCGCCATCTTGGAGGCGGTGTACGGGGTGCGGTTCAGCAGCGGCCGCTTCCCGCTCACGGAGGCGATGTTGACGATGTCACCGCCTCCGGCCGCGATCATGGGCGGCAGGAAGGCCCGACACATCAGGTACACCCCGCGGACGTTGGCGGCGAACACCTCGTCCCACTCCTCGGGCTCGATGTCGGTGAGCGGGCGTACCGGTCCCGCGACTCCGGCGTTGTTGACGAGCAACGACACCTCCTCGTCGGCGAGTTCGAGGGACAGGGCGCACACCGACTCCGGATCGGAGACGTCACACACCGCCGTACGGGCCCCTCCGTCCTCTTTGGCCACCCGCGCCGCGGCGTCGGCGAGAGCACCCTCACTGCGGCCGACGAGGATCACCCGGGCTCCGGCTCCCGCCAGGGCGAGCGCGAAGGCCCGCCCCAGTGGTCCGCCGCCGCCCGTGATCAGCGCCGTACGCCCGTGGAGGGTCATGCCTTGTTCCACGGCAGTTCGTCGCCCGCGGCCTTCGCCGCCCGTACGTCACCGGAGCGGGCGTGCCCCTGGAACAGCTCGACGCGGGAGGCGCGCCCGCACAGCCGGCCGAGCAGCGCCCCCGAGCCGGAGTCCGTGACCTCCTGATAGGTGACCGTCTTGAGGTACTTCCCCACCCACAGGCCGCCGGTGTAGCGGGCGGCGCCCCGGGTCGGCAGCACATGGTTCGTGCCGATGACCTTGTCGCCGAACGACACACAGGTGCCCTCGCCCAGGAAGAGCGCGCCGTACTGCGTCATCCTGCGCAGGGCCTCGCGCGGCTCGGCGGTCAGGACCTCGACGTGCTCGAAGGCGAACGCGTCGGCGAGCGCGTACAGCTCGTCGAGGGAGTCCACGACGTGCACCTGCCCGTGGTCGCGCCAGGCGGGCCCGGCGAAGTCGCGCGTGGGCATGCCGGGGAGGAGCCGCTCGACCTCGGCGAGGGTCCTCTCGGCGATCTCGCGGGAGGTGGTGATCAGGACGGCCGGGGAGTCGGGACCGTGCTCGGCCTGGGAGAGCAGGTCGACGGCGCACACGAAGGGGTCGGCGGCGCTGTCGGCGAGGACCAGGATCTCCGTCGGGCCCGCGAAGAGGTCGATGCCTATCTCGCCGAACAGCTGCCGCTTGGCCTCGGCGACATAGGCGTTGCCCGGCCCGGCGATCAGGTTCACCGGCTCCATCGTGTCCGTGCCGACGGCCATCGCGGCGACGGCCTGCACCCCGCCCAGCAGCCAGATCTCGTCCGCGCCCGCGAGATGCGCGGCGGCGACGGTGGCCGCGGGGATCTCACCGTGGATCGGGGGCGTACAGGCGACGACCCGCGGCACGCCCGCGACCTTCGCCGTGACGATGGTCATGTGCGCGGACGCGGTGAGCGGGTAGCGGCCACCGGGGATGTACGCGCCTGCCGCCCGCACCGGGATGTGCTTCTGCCCGAGCCTGACGCCCGGCAGGGTCTCCACCTCGAACTCGCCCATCGAGTCGAGCTGGTGGCGGGCGAAGGAGCGCACCTGGTCCTGGACGAAACGGATGTCGTCGATGACCTGCCGCGGGACCGAGGCGACGATCTTCTCGATCTCCTCTGCGGAGAGCCGGAAGGCCTCGGGGCTCCACCGGTCGAACTTCTCGGAGTACGCGCGCACGGCCGCGTCGCCGCGCTCGCGAATGTCCGCGATGACGCCCGCCACGGTCTCGCGCACCTGGTCGAGCGAGGCCGTGACCTCCGCCCCGGGTACGGCGTGCTTCAGGATCGTTGCCACAACTGCGGCCTTTCTACCGGTGGTTGACGACGGTCGACGGCCCGGACAGGCCCTAAACGGGGGGTGCGACGAACAGCACGTCGGGATCGTTGAACTGCTCCTTGGCGACCGACTCGCTCATCGGGTCGGCGGTGCCCCACTGGTCCTGGGTGATCGGGTCGTCCACGTCGTGGCGGCCCGGGTGCCACAGGTCCTCCTCCAGGACCGCGAGTTCGGTCGTGTACTCGACCGTGTTGCCGTGCGGGTCGTGGAAGTAGGAGAAGGTGTTGTCGCCCGCGAGATGGCGGCCGGGACCCCAGGTGAGCCGCGTCCCGGCGTGCATCGCCCGCCCCGTACCGCGCATGTACTCCTCCACTCCGCGCATCTCGAACGAGGCGTGGTGCAGGGAGGCATGAGGTCCGCGTGCGATGGCGAAGGAGTGGTGGAGCGGGCTGCACCGCAGGAAGTACATGAGGTCGCCCATGTGCGCCGAGTACAGGGTGTCGGTGAGCCGGAAGCCGAGGTGCCGGACGTAGAAGTCCCGCAGCCCCTCCGGGTCCTGCGAGTTGACCACGCAGTGTGAGAGGCGCACGGGGATCGCCTCACGCTCCTCGATCCTGCGGTGTGCGCGCGTCTCGACATCGGCCGACACCTCCACGACCCGGCCGTCCGGGTCGAAGAAGCGGAATCCGTAGCCGCCGCCCGGAGTGTCCAGAGCCCCTGGTTCGCCGATGAGTCGGACCCCGGACCGCCCGAGCCGCAGATGCAGTTCGTCCACGGCGGCCGGCGAGACGGCGCCGAAGGCGATCAGGTCCATCCGCTTCCGCTCGTCCTCGCGGATGCGGACGATGTACTGCTCGGGGCTGCCCTCGGCGGCGAAGAAGGCGATCCCGCTGTCGCCGGCGACCTCGGTCAGGCCCCAGGTGGTGCCGTAGAAGGCGCGCTGCCTGGCGAAGTCCGGTACGGCCAGGTCGACATGGCGGAGATGGGTGATGGGCTGGAAGGTGGTGGTCACTGTCCGCTCCTGACGGTGTTGCGCTGGTGGCCCAGGCCCGTGATCTCCGCCTCCATGACGTCTCCGGGCTTGAGGAAGACACCCCAGTGCGCGCCGTTGCCCGCCGGGGAACCGGTGAGCAGCAGGTCGCCGGGGCGCAGGGTGGTGGTCGTGGAGACGTAGGCGATGAGCCGGGGAATGTCGAAGATCATGTCCTTGGTGGACTCGTCCTGGCGCGCGACTCCGTTGTGGCGCAGGGTGATCCGGACGTCCGCGTCTTCGGTGGGGTTGCCGACGAAGGCGGCCGGTACGAGGAAGGGTCCGGTCGGCAGGAAGGTGTCGGCGTTCTTGGCGGTGAACCAGTCGGTGCCGATCGCCTTGAGGTCGGGCCGGTAGAGCCGGTCGCGGGTGGTGAGGTCGTTGCAGATGGTTTAGGCGGCGACGCACGACATCGCGTCCTCGGCGGGGATGTGCTTGCCCGTCCTGCCGATGACGAGGGCGAGTTCGAGTTCCCAGTCGTGCTGCTCACCGAGCGCGGGCAACTCGATGTCGTCGTACGGGCCGCAGATCGCGCGGGGCGAGCCGAGGAAGACGTACGGGACGCCGCCGCGGATCCGCTCGTCCATCATCCGCTCGGCGTCCGCGCGGGCCTCCTCGGGCGTGGCGCCGTGCACACTCTCCTTCTCGGCGGCGACCAGGTCCACCACGTGCTTGCGGTAGTTGGCGCCGCTCTGCAGGACCTGGCCGGGCTCGATGGGGGCGAGGACGCGCAGGTCGGCGAGGGCGTGCCAGGCGTCGGCGGTCTCCTCGGCAAGGTCGACCAGGCGCGGGAAGAGGGCCTCCCAGTCCTCGACGACCGCGCGCACGGACGGGACCAGGTCGGACAGGTCACGTACCCGGGGCCCGACGACCAGGCCCGGGAAGACCCGGGAACCGTCCCCGAAGGTGCCGAGGGCGAAGGGTCCGGTGTGGGAGGGGAGTCGGTCGGGCACGGGCGGTCTCCTCGTACGGCGGGTGGCTTGCCGTCGACGCTAGGCAGCGCGGGGGCGGGGCGGAAATGGCGATCCGCGATGCCTGCCATCAGGGGGCCGGAGGCCGTGTGATCAGCGGCCCATCGTCGTACGGGATGGATGACGTCCCCCTTGCCGATGCCTCGATCCGTTGACCCTGCAACGACCCTCCGAGCAGGCTCGGAGCACCATCGGACCTGAGGAGCGAGTGTGATCGTCGAGCATGCCGAACTGACCGTGGAAGCCGGTCGTGAGCGGGTCTTCGAGGCCGTCTTCGACAAGGCCCGCGAGGTGCTCGCCGAGGCGGACGGGTTCCGCTGGACCGAGCTGCTGCGCTGCGAGGAGCGCCCTGATCGCTATCTGCTGCTCGTCGGCTGGACGTCCGTGGAGGCGCACACGGTCGGCTTCCGCAGCTCCGAGCGCTTCGAGCGGTGGCGCGCCCTGGTCGGGCCGTTCTTCGCCGCGCCGCCCGTCGAGCACTACCGCACGCTCGGCGACCGCTTCACCGCCTGACCGCCCCCACCGCGCCCCTGTTCTTCTTCTACGTTCGCAAGGATCGCCCATGCCCCTACACAAGGTGCTCGTCGTCGGCGGCGGCATCACCGGTAGCGTGCTGTCGCTCGCGCTCGCCCAGCGGGGCGCCGAGGTCGAGCTCGCCGAGATCTCGCCCCAGTGGTTCGGTGTGGGCCACGGCATCACCGTCCAGGGCAACGCGCTCAAGGCGCTGCGCTCGGTGGGCGTGCTCGACCGGGTGCTCGCCCGGGCCGTCCCCTTCGACGTGATGCGGCTGCGCCGGGCCGACGGCGGACTGCTCGCCGAGCTGCGCACCCCGCACACCGGCGGCGCCGAGCTGCCGTCGACGGCGGGCGCGCTGCGCTCGGACCTTCAGGACGCGCTGTGCGACGCGGTCCACGCGCAGGGGGTGCGCGTCCGGCTCGCGCTGAGCGTGGCGAAGCTCGACCAGTCCCCGGACCATGTGGACGTCACGTTCACCGACGGCACCAGCGGCCGCTACGACCTCGTGGTCGGCGCCGACGGCATCAACTCGCGGATGCGGCAGCTGATCGGCATCACCACCACGCCCCGCCCGGTAGGTATGTCGATCTTCCGGGTGGTCGCGCAGCGGCCGCCCGAGATGGACTGCGCGGAGGTGTACTACGGCGGCCCGCGCTACAAGGCCGGCTACAGTCCGATCTCGCCCGACCAGTGCTATGCCTACCTGCTCGACGAGAACCTCGACGCCGCACTGATCGGTCCGCGCGCCCCGCTGTCGCTGCTGCGCGAGCGCGGCGCCGGGTACGGCGGAACCTGGGGCAGGATCCTCGCCTCGCTGCCGCAGGACACCCCGGTCGACTACCGGTGGATCGAGACGATCCTCGTCGACGAGCCCTGGTACCGGGGCCGTACGGTGATCATCGGGGACGCCGCGCACGCCTGCCCGCCGCTGATCGCGCAGGGCGCCGCGATGTGCGCCGAGGACGCGGTCGTGCTCGCGGAACTCGTCACCGGCGGGGCGCCGCTGGAGAAGGCGCTCGACACGTTCATGGCGCGCCGGCTGCCCCGGGTGCGGGTGGTGCTGGAGAACTCGCTGCGGCTCGCCGACTGGGAGATCCACCCGGAGACGCCCGGCGCGGACCCCGGCCGGATCATGTCGGAGACCCTGGACTATCTGACGGCCGCCGCATGAACGTTCCCGTCGTGGACTTCCACGGTCACCTCGCCGTCCCCGCCGCCGACGCGCTGTGCGCGGGCACGCCCGGCCTGGCCGCCGAGCTGGCGGCCGAGGCGCGGGCGCACTCCGCCACGTCACTGGCGGTCAACCGCGCCCAACTTCATTGCCTCGCATCGAAGTTGACGGACGTCACGACCAGGCTCGCCGACCTGGACACGATGGGTGTCGACCTCCAGGTGGTCGGCCCGATGCCGATGCACCACTACTGGGCGGACGCTGATCTCGCCGTACGCCTGACGCGCACGGTCAACGAGGCCGTGGCCGCGCACTGCGCGGTGGCGCCGGAGCGGCTGTACGGCCTCGGCACGGTCCCGCTCCAGCATCCCGACCTCGCGGTCGCGCTCCTCGACAAGGCGGTCACGGAGTACGGCCTGTACGGGATCAGCGTGTCCACGACCGTGGACGGACGGGAACTCGCGGACCCCGCGCACGACCCGGTGTGGCAGCGGGCCGAGGAGCTCGGCGCGATCGTCTTCGTGCACCCCTGGGGCTGCTCGCTCGGGGAACGGCTGGCCACGCACTACCTCGGCAACACGGTCGGACAGCCCGTCGAGACGACGGTCGCGCTCTCGCACCTCATCTTCACCGGTGTCCTGGACCGCTTCCCTCGCCTCAAGCTCGTCGCCGCGCACGGCGGGGGTTATCTGCCGACGTACATCGGCCGTTCCGACCACGCCTGGCACCTGCGCGAGGACGCGCGCGGCTGCGCGCAGCCGCCGAGCGCGTATCTGCGGCGCATGTGGTTCGACGCGCTCGTCTACACCCCGGGCGGACTGCGCCATCTGGTCGAGGAGGTCGGCGCGGAACGGGTCGTCCTCGGCACCGATCACCCCTTCGACATGGGCGTCGAGGACCCGGTGGCCCGGCTGGACGCCGCGGGGCTGTCCCCGGCCGACCGTGCCGCCGTCGCCGGGGGCAACGCTCTCGACCTGCTGCAGAAAGGACGTACGCGATGAGTCTGGGTCCGATTGAGGAAGAGCTGGCCAAGGCCCGCTCCGCCTACCGGAACTGGGGCCGTTGGGGTGAGGACGACGTGCTGGGCACGCTCAATTTCATCGACGACGCGATACGGGCGCACGCGGCGGGCCTGGTCCGCCGGGGCCGGTCGTTCTCGCTCTCCCAGGAGTTCAACGAGAGGGGCCCGCAGCGCGGTTTCCGCGGCCGGATCAACCCCGTCCACTACATGAAGGACACCGGTTCGGACGCGGCCACCGGGACGCAGGGTTTCCCGCACGGCTTCGGAGGCGCCGACGACCATGTCGTGATGCCGCTCCAGGCCTCCACCCAGTGGGACGGCCTCGGGCACATCTACGACAACAAGCAGGCCTGGAACGGCCGTCCGTGCACCATCGTCAACGGAGACGGGGACTCGGTCACCGGCATCGAGCACATGAAGGACGCCTTCACCGGGCGCGGGGTCCTGCTCGACGTGGGCCGCGCGGTCGGCGACGAACACGGTGAACTCCCGGACGGTTTCGCGATCCTGGAGGAGCATCTGCGCGCCACGATCGAGGCTCAGGGCGCCACCTCGTCCGTACGGCGCGGCGATCTGGTCCTCATCAGGACAGGGCAGTTGGGGCGGGTACGGCGACTCGGCGCGTGGGGCGGGTACGCCGCCGGGGACGCCCCGGGCCTCTCCTTCACCACGCTCGGCTGGCTGCACCGTACGGAGATCGCCGCGATCGCCTCCGACACCTGGGGACTCGAGGTACGCCCCTACGAGTTCGCCCAGCCGGCGATGTCCCCGCTGCACCAGATCGCGATCCCCAACATGGGCCTCCCGCTGGGTGAGATGTGGGACCTGGAGGAGCTGGCGGAGGACTGCGCTGCCGACTGTGTCCACGAGTTCCTGCTGATCGCGGCGCCGCTGCCGGTCACCGGCGCGGTGGGCGCCCCCGTCAATCCGATCGCGATCAAGTGAGTACGAGCGTGTACATCGAGCGTCTCTCAGGCACCCTCCACTTCCCCGGCGACGAGGACTTCGAGGAGGCGTGTTTCGGCCGGGTCTTCAACGCCCGCCGCCCGTCGGACCGCACCCCCGCCGCCGTGCTGATGGCCGAGTCCGAGCAGGACGTCGTCGACGGCGTACGACTCGCCCTGGAGCGGGGCTGGCAGGTCGCCGTCCGCTCCGGCGGGCACAGTTGGGCCGCCTGGTCGGTGCGCGAGGACGCGCTGCTGATCGACCTCGGGGGTCTGCGCGAGATGGCGTACGACCCGCGGACCGGGATCGTGACGGCGACCCCCGGCATCAAGGGCGGCGACGAACTCAATCCGTATCTGGGAGAGTTCGGGCGCTTCTTCAACGGCGGGCACTGTCCCTCCGTCGGCATCGGCGGCTTTCTGCTCCAGGGCGGCCAGGGCTGGAACGCGCGCGGCTGGGGCTGGGCGGCCGAGAGCATCGTCGCGATCGACGTCGTCACCGCCGAGGGCGAGCTGGTGCGTGCGGACGAGACGCACCACGGCGACCTGTTCTGGGCGGCGCGCGGCGCGGGCCCGGGCTTCTTCGGGGTCGTCACCCGCTTCCATCTGCGCACCCGCCCGCTGCCGAAGCATCTGGCGCACACCGTCCACGCCTACCCACTGGCCCTGTTCGACGAGGTCATGACCTGGCTGCACGGCATGCACCACACCGTCTCCGACCTGGTCGAGATCGTCGCGCTGACACAGACCCCGCCCGCCGGGGACGGGCCGGTGCTGCTGGTCACGGGCGTGTCGATGACCGACACCGCCGAGCAGGCCGCCGAGGCGCTGGCCCCGTTGCACGCCAACCCGTACGCGGACCGGGCGCTGCTGCGGATCGAGGCGCGGCCGACCACCCTCGCCGAGCAGCTTCAGGGCCGCGAGCAAGTGGGCGCTCCGGGGCCTGTCGAAGGTGGCCGCGCTGGAACTGGCGCCGCGCGGTATCCGTACGAACGTGATCCACCCCGGTTACATCGAGACGCCCCTGATGGCGACGGCCGACCCGGTCTTCACACGGGCGCACCTCTCGATGACTCCGCAGGGCCGCCCGGGCACCTGCGAGGAGGTCGCTCCGCTGGTCGTGTATCTGCTCTCCGACGAGTCGTCCTACGTGAACGGCGCCGAGATCACCCTGGACGGCGGCTACTCGGCGCACGGCGGCGTGAAGGCGATCACGAACGCGCTCGACGCGGTGTGACCCCCGGGCCCGGGGACGGTCGCCGCGGACGGGTCCTACGCCGATCGGCACTGCGTGAGCCGCTTCTGCAGAAAGCGCCGCTCGGCGGCGTTCTCCACGAGCTCCAGCGCCCGGTCGTACGCCTCGGCCGCCTCCGCCGGGCGTCCCATGCGGCGCAGCAGATCCGCGCGGGTGGCGGGCAGCAGGTGGTAGCCGTCCAGCTCGCCCTCCCGCTCCAGCTCCGCGACGAGCGCCAGCCCCGCTTCCGGGCCCTCGGACATGCCCACCGCCACCGCCCGGTTGAGCCGCACCACGGCGGAGGGCACGAAGCGCGCCAGTTCCCCGTACAGCGCGGCGATGTCGGCCCAGTCCGTGTCCTCGGCCGTCGCGGCGGTGGTGTGGCAGGCGGCGATGGCGGCCTGGATCTGGTAGGGCCCCGGGCGTCCGCGGCGCAGGGCGGTCTCCAGGAGGGCGGCGCCCTCGTCGACGGCGGTCTTGTCCCAGGCCGTACGGTCCTGGTCCTCCAGCGTCACCAGTTCGCCGGCCGGGTCCACCCGGGTGGCGCGCCGGGCGTCGTGCAGCAGCAGGAGGGCGAGCAGACCGAGGACCTCGGGTTCGTCGGGCATCAGACGGGCCAGGACCCGGGCGAGCCGGATGGCCTCCGCGCAAAGGTTCGTACGCACCAGGTCGGCGCCGGACGTGGCGGCGTACCCCTCGTTGAAGAACAGGTAGACCACGCCGAGGACGCCGGTGGTGCGTTCGGGCAGCAGATGCGCGGGCGGTACGCGGTAGGGGATGCCGGCGTTGCGGATCTTCCGTTTGGCGCGCACCAGGCGCTGCGCCATGGTCGCCTCGGGCACGAGGAAGGCGCGGGCGATCTCCGGCGTGGTGAGCCCGGCGAGGGTGCGCAGGGTCAGTGCCACCCGGGCCTCGAGGGGGAGCGCCGGGTGGCAGCAGGTGAAGATGAGGCGCAGGCGGTCGTCCCGGACGCCGCTGTCGTCGCCGTCGTACTCCGGGTCGCTGGGCCCGTCGTCCCGTGCCAGCACCGCAGCCTCCCGCAGTTTCTGAGCGCCCACCGCCTCGCGGCGCAGCACGTCCAGGGCCCGGTGGCGAGCGGTCGTGGTCAGCCAGGCGCCGGGGCGGCGCGGCACTCCGTCGCGCCGCCACCGGTCCAGGGCCTGGGCGAAGGCGTCCTGCGCGCACTCCTCGGCGAGGTCCCAGTCGCCGGTCACCCGGATCAGGGTGGCGACGACCTGGCCCCATTCCTCGCGGAAGGCGGCGGCGACCGCCGCCTCCACGTCGCTGATGTCGTTCACTCCCAGACCGGCCGCACCTCGACCGAGCCGCCGCCCAGCGCCGCCGGATGCCGGGACGCGAGCGCGATGGCCTCGTCGAGGTCGGCGACCTCGACGATGTCGATGCCGGCCACGTACTCCTTGGACTCCACGAACGGCCCGTCGCTGAGCAGGACTTCGTCGCCCTGGACACGGACGGTGGTGGCGTCGGTGGACGGTCGCAGCCGTGCGCCGCCCTTGACGATGTCGCGGCTGCGGACCTCGTCGATGTACGAGGTGAAGCGGGGGTCGTCGGCGATCTGCGCGGGGCTCAGCTCCTCGCCGCCGACGGGGGTGCAGATGAACAGGACGTACTTCATGACAGGCCCTCCGTGACGCCGGTGTCGAACGGGATCGAGGTGTGCTGGTGGACGATCTGCCAGCGGTCGCCCGCGGCGCGGTAGCCGGTGGTCACCCGGGCGGTGGTGTCGAGCGGTTCACCGGTGGCGAGCGTTGCGCGGATCCGTACGAGCGCGTGGCTGAAGGCGACGCTCTCGTCGACCCGTACGCGGAAGTCGGACACCTCGCGGTGCACGGGCCCGCTCAGGGTGGAGAACCACAGCTCCTCCGCTTTGCGCAGGGCCTCGACGCCGCTCTGTTCCAGACCGCTCACGGGGTGGAACACCTCGACGTCGGGGGCGTAGCAGGCCATCGCCCGGTCGAAGTCCCGATCACGGCCGGCGGCGGTGAGTTCCGCGTCGAGCCGGCGGATCTCGGTCTCGGCGTCCTCGTCGTCCCAGAAGGCGCGCACCTCCATGGCGCCGACGGCCGCGACGGGGTGCTGCGCGGCCACCTCGACGGCCTCCTCCAGGCTGTCGCAGTCGAGGATGTCGTACCCGGCGACGTATTCCTTCGTCTCGGCGAACGGCCCGTCGGTGCGCAGCACCTCGCCGCCGCGCACCCGCACGGTGACCGCATCGGCGGGGAGCCGGAGCCGGTGGCCGTGCAGCCGGACGCCGCTGCGGGCGCCGTGTTCCTCGACCCAGGGCTCGACGGGGGCCATGCCCGAGGCGTCGGCGGTGTCGTCGCCGCAGACCAGCAGCATGTATTTCATGGTTCCTCCCGGTGCTCATGAACTTCCTACACCCCACCGACGAACGGGGCCGCGCCGAATCGACATCCTGGGCGCGCGAAGAGGCCGGGGCCCCTGGCCCCGGCCTCTTCGCGACGACCCGCGCTACGCGGTGGCCGTCCGCACCGACGGCTCACCGCCGGCGCCGACCGCCGCTCGGGCGGTGTTCTTGCGCACCAGCAGCAGGGTGACCAGAGCGCCGAGCAGGGAGGCGCAGCCGCAGATCACCACGCCGATGGCCATGCCGTGGCCGAGCGCGGTCTGCGCGGCGGCCCTGGCGCTGTCGCTGCCCGCGTTGGCGACGGCCAGCGGGCCCGCGGCGGCCTCCATGCCGGCGTCCGCGCCGTTGAGCTTGCCCACCAGGGCGGAGGACGCGGCGCTCATCGCGATGGTGCTGATGACGGCAGGACCGAGGCCCTGGCCGAACTCGCGGACCAGGCTGGTGGCGCCGCTGGCCATGCCGGTCATGTGGATCGGTACGGCGTTCACGGCGGCCGAGGTCAGGGAGGAGACGACGCAGATGAAGCCGATGCCGAGCAGCAGCACCGGGCCGATGAAGGCGGCGAGGGAGGTCGTGGTGATGGGCAGCGCGGCGATCCAGAACTGTCCCGCGGCCATCGGCAGCAGTCCGCCCATCAGGAGCCAGCGGGCGTCGACGCGGGTGAGCATCCTGCTGAGCACCGGTGCCAGGAGCAGCGGGATCAGCTGGAGGATCACGAACGGCATGCTGGCGCGCAGTGCGCTCAGGTGCATCACGGCGCCGAGGCGGATGGAGACGCAGTACGCGGTGCCGATGAAGCCGAACATGCCGGCCAGGGCGACGACGGCCGCCGCGGCGAAGGACGGGATCCTCAGCAGGTCCAGGTTGAACATGGGCGAGGCGGTGCGGGTCTCGGCGGCGACGAAGCCGACGAGGGCCACCGCCGCGAGGGCCAGCGAGCCGACGATGGGCCGCGCTGCCCCAGCCGCGGTCGCCGCCCTCGATGATGCCCCAGAGCAGGGCGGTGAGGCCGACGGCGATGGTGATCTGGCCCGGCCAGTCCAGGGCGCGGCCTTCGGGGGCCTTGGAGTCGGTGACCAGTTTCCAGCAGGCGACCGCGACCGCAAGACCGAGGACGACGGGCGGCACGAACGCCCAGCGGAAGTCGGCGACCGTGGCGAGCACCCCGGAGGACAGCGGTCCCACCGCGGAGGCGAGGGAGATGCTGAGCGCCCAGGCGGAGACCGCCTTGGCACGGTCCTTCCCGTCCGGGGTGGCGGCCGCGATGACCGCGAGGGAACTGGGGAAGAGCGCCGCGGCGCCGATACCGGCCAGCGCCTGCCCGGTCCACATCATGGTGATGTTCTGGGAGGTGGCGTTGAGGAGTTCACCGAGCGCCAGGACGAGGCCGCCGAGCACCAGCAGGCGCTTGCGGCCGAAGAGGTCTCCGACCACACCGAAATTCAGTTCAAGAATGGCGGTGGGGAGAATGAAGGCGGACGTGACCCAGGCGACCTGGGAACCGGACGCCCCGAAGGCGGCCTGGATTTCACCATTGATGGGGGGGACGGAACGGTAATGCACAGTTGCGCGGCGGCGACTGCGAGACAGCAGGCTATGAGTGTTCCGAGGTCCAGTTTCTTCAAAGAGGTCGTGGAGATCGAATCCGTCATCGTGCGTGCCCTCACTCTGCGTTTTTCTCTATGAGTTCGATGAGATTTCCCTCGGGGTCGGTGACCCAGGCCATGCGAATACCGGGTTCGGGGGAAGGACCCGGTTTCATGGCCTCGCCCGCTCCGTGCGCCACCAAGGCCGCGTAGACGGGGTCGAGTTCCGCGGTGGTGACCGCGAAGTGCCCGTATCCCTCGGTGAGGGCGGCGGTCAGCGGGTCCGGGGCCCGCAGCCCCGGCGCGGATCCGGGCCTGGCGAGGAGTTCGATCCGCCAGCCGTGCGGATGTTCCAGGACGACGGCGCTCAGACCGGGTCCTTCGAGGGTGAACTCGAAGACGGCCCTGAGCCCGAACGCCCCCTGGTACCAGCTGGTCTGGGCGGGCAGATCGCGTACGTTGACGCCCACGTGGTCGAGTCGGACGGTCACCGGCGCTCAGCCGGCCATCGCGCTGTCGCCACCGTCGACCATCAGGTTGGCGCCGTTGACGGACGCCGCCTCGTCGGAGCAGAGGAAGGCGGCGGCGCGCGCGATGTCCTCGGGCTCACCCACCCGGCCCACCGGGATCCGCGCCTCCAGCTGCGCCTTCGGTCCGTCGGGGTCGTCGAGGAAGGGCGCGGTCGCGGAGGTGCGGGTCATGCCGGGGGCGATGGTGTTGACCCGGATGTGGTGCGGGGCGCCGGCCGCGCACAGGTGCTTGCTCATCGCCAGCACCCCGCCCTTGGCCGCGCCGTGCGGGACCATCGGCATGAAGGGGGCGCCCCGGACGGCGGCCACCGAGGCGACGTTGAGGACGGCTCCGCCGCCGCGGGCGATCAGGTGCGGCCAGGCCGCCTGCGTACAGAAGTAGGGGATGTCGAGCTCGTTCTTGATGGTGAAGTACCAGTCCTCGGCCGGCATGGTCGCGAACGGCCCGTTCCGCAGTGCGGAGGCGTTGTTGTAGAGGATGTCGATCCCGCCGAGGGCCTCGATCCCCGCGTCGATCCACTCATGGGCGCCCGCCTCGGAGGAGAGGTCCACCGGGGCGAGGGACCGCATGACACCGCCGGCCTTCTCGACGAGTTCCACCGTTTCCGCGGCGGCGTCGGCATCGAGGTCGCAGCCGAATACGGTGGCGCCTTCCGCGGCGAATACCTGGGCCACGGCCCGCCCTATTCCGGCCCCCGTTCCGCTGATGAAAGCGATTTTTCCAGCCAGTCGACCCATGATTGCCATGTCCCTTGTCCAGTGCCGCCGGTGTGCGGTGCTGGCAGCGTAGGGACGGCCATTGCCCAGAACAAGAAAAGGGTCGGCGCGGGGGCATCGCGGTGTCGTACGGCGGTATGCGAGCGGTGTCGTACGGCGGTATGCGTGCGGTCAGCCGTGGGAGGTGCCGAGCCGTACCGGAAGTTCCCGCACGCTGTTGCCGACGAAACTGGAGTGCCGGGAGAGTTCCGCCTCCGTCACGGCGAGGTCGAGGTCGGGGAAACGGGTGAACAGCCGCTCCAGGGCGATGGTCGCCTCCAAGCGCGCCAGCGGGGCACCGAGGCAGTAGTGGGCGCCGTGCCCGAGGGAGAGGTGCCGGGCGGCGCCGGACCTGCCGGGCCGGGTGACGTCGAAGCGGTCGGCGTCCGGGCCGTGCACGGACGGGTCTCGCCCCGCCGCCGAGTAACCGGCCAGCACGGGCGTCCCCTTGGGGATCACCGTGCCGTCGACGGTCAGGTCCCGCACCGGGTAGCGGAAGGGGAAGTAGCTGACGGGCGCGTCCCAGCGCAGGGTCTCCTCGACCACGTCCGCCCAGCCCACCCCGCCCGCGCCCTTCATGACCAGCTCCAGCTGGTCCCGGTGGCCGCAGAGCGCCCGTACGGCGTTGGTGAGGAGGTTGAGCGTGGTCTCGTGCCCCGCGATGATCATCAGTACCAGGGTGCCGATCAGCTCCTCCTGGCTGAGCCGGTCGCCCTCCTCGTCCCGGGCGGCGATCAGCGCGCTGGTGAGGTCGTCGCCCGGCCGCTCGCCCCGCGCGACGGCCACGGTGGCGAGCACGGCGACGAGTTCACGGTTGGCCGCCAGGGCCTTCTCGGGGCCGATGTCGGTGGCGACCACGTGGTTCGACAGGTGGTGCAGCCGGTCGCGGTGCTCCGCGTCCACCCCGAGCAGTTCCCCGATGACCCCCATGGGCAGCGGCATCGCGAAATGCCTGCGCAGATCGGCGACTCCGCCGTCCCGCTCGGCCGCGGCCCGGAGGTCGTCGAGCAGCCCCGCCGTCAACTCCTCGATCCGGGGCCGTAGTTCCTCGACCCGGCGCGCGGTGAACGCCTTGCTCACGAGCGACCGCAGCCGCCGGTGGTCCTCGCCGTCCGCGGTCGTCATCCCGCGTACGGTCGCGAAGGTCGCGAGCGGCCACCCCGGCGCTATCCGCCCCTCCCGCAGCTCGGTGAAGTGCTCGGCGCCCTTGGCGACTTCGGGATGCGCGAGGAACTCCTTCAACGCCTCGTGCCCGAGCACCGCCATGCCCTCCACCTCGCCGGGCAGCACCACCGCCGCGACGGCGCTCCGCTCGAGCAGCCGCGCGTTGTCGGCGTGCGGGCAGCCACCGGCCGGGTCCATGCGGTGCGGCGTGACGGGAGAGGTGTCCACCGGAGGTCTCCTTACGGGCGCGGGGAGTCGGCTCGCGGGCGCCGCGAGCCGTTACGACGAAGGATTCTGCCCGCTCGACCCCGTGACCGACAGCGATGGCGTACGCGCCGATCCGCGGTTCTTCCCCCGGATCCGCCGCCGTCCACGGTTGGATGGTTCCATGACCGACGAGCACGAGCGGATGATGCGGGCCAACCAGGCCAACTGGGACGCGCGGACCCCCGTCCATCTCGCCAGCCGGTTCTACGGGCTGGGTGAGAAGCTCGACCCTGCGCGCTGGTTCGCCGCCTTCGAGTGGGAGGACCTCGGGGACCTGGCCGGCCTCGACGTGTTGCATCTCCAGTGCCACCTCGGCACCGAGACCATCGCCTTCGCCGAGCGCGGCGCGCGGACCGTCGGCCTGGACATCTCCGAGGCGTCCGTGGCGGCCGCGGCCGACATCGCGGCACGGGCGGGCGCCGACGTGACGTACGTACGGGCCAATGTGTACGACGCCGTCGAAGCCCTGGACGGGCGGCGGTTCGACGTGATCTACACCGGCAAGGGCGCCCTGTGCTATCTGCCCGACCTGGACCGCTGGGCCGCCGTCATCGCTCAACTGCTGCGCCCGGGAGGAAGGTTGTACATCGCCGAGTTCCATCCGCTGCTCAACGCGCTGGGCCCCAAGCCCGCCGAGGGCGAGGGCACCGAACTGCTGCTGCGCCACGACTACCTGGGCGGCCGGGACGCCGTGCACCGGAATGCGACCTACACGTACACCGACGGACCGGCCGTCGAGGGCGCGACCGACAGTTACGAGTGGATGCACGGAATGGACGAGGTCGTCAACGCGTTGACCACAGCGGGACTCGGTATCCGCCGGCTCCGGGAGAGCGACGAGCTTCCCTGGCCGCGCTGGCCGCAGATGGTCCGTACACCGTCCGGCTGGTGGCGCCTGCCGGAAGGGGAGCCGCGCATTCCGCTGCTGTACGGCCTCCTGGCGAGCCGTTGAGAGACAGATCTTGGCGAGCCATTGAGAGACAGATCACAGCCACTCCGTCACGAGCCGTGGTAGTGTGCATTCAGCACTTGTGTACGCCCCGTCTCGGGCGCCGGTGCTGAATCTCCCTCTTTCGCTGACATGCCCGTCGCTTTTCCGATCGGGCGACCAGCTTCTTCACATCACCTTCCGAGCGCGGTCAGCCGTAGCTCCTTCAGGTGATCTTCCCCGCCGCACCGAGGCGTGAGCACGCCGCCTCCCCCCCCCCCCCCCCCCCCCCCCCCGGCACACCCCTCCCTTCTTCATGACCTCATGAATCCGTCCTCGAAAGGACCACCTCTCATGACCACCACACTCGAACACCCTCCCGTACAGAAGCAGCTCCCGGCCCACGCCACCGGTGTCCTCGACATCGCGCACAACGGGCAGGGGTACCTGCGCGCCGCCGAGAGCTGCCTGCCCACGCCGACCGACGTCCAGGTCTCCGCCGCACTCATCCGCCGTCACGGCCTGCGCAAGGGCGACACCGTCGAAGGCGTGCGCGGCGGACCCCGCGCCCTCGCCGAGGTCGAGCGGATCAACGGCCGCACCCCCGAAGAGCTGCGCCGCCGCCCGCACTTCCGCGACCTCACCCCGCTGCACCCGCGCGACCGGCTCCGCCTGGAGCACCCGGCGAGCGGCATGGCCGGACGCGTCGTCGACCTGGTCTCCCCCGTCGGCAAGGGCCAGCGCGGTCTGATCGTCGCCCCGCCCAAGACCGGCAAGACGGTACTGCTCCAGCAGCTCGCCGCCGCCGTCGCGGGCAACCACCCCGAATGCCATCTGATCGTGCTGCTCCTCGACGAGCGGCCCGAAGAGGTCACCGACATGCGGCGCTCCGTCCGCGGCGAGGTCTACGCCTCGACCTTCGACAAGACGCCGAAGCAGCACATCGCCCTGGCCGAGCTCGTCGTCGAGCGCGCCAAGCGGCTCGTCGAACAGGGCGAGGACGTCGTCATCCTGATGGACTCGCTCACCCGGCTGTGCCGCGCGCACAACAACGCGGCCGCCTCCGGTGGCCGCACCCTCAGCGGCGGCGTCGACGCCGCCGCGGTGCACGGCCCCAAGCGGTTCTTCGGCGCCGCGCGCCTCGCCGAGGAGGGCGGCTCGCTCACCATCCTCGCCACCGCCCTGGTGGAGACCGGCTCCCGCGCCGACGACTACTTCTTCGAGGAGCTCAAGAGCACCGGCAACATGGAGCTCCGCCTCGACCGGACCCTCGCCTCACGCCGTGTGTTCCCGGCCGTGGACATCATCCCTTCCGGCACCCGTCGCGAGGAACTGCTCCTGCCCGGGGCCGAGTTGACAGCCGTACGCGGCCTGCGACGCGCCCTGCAGACCCGGGACGCCCAGGCCGCCCTGGAAACCCTCCTGGAGCGGCTGCGCGCCACGCCGGACAACGCGACCTTCCTGCGCCAGGTCCAGCCGACCCTGCCCACCGCCTGATCCCACCCCTAATCCACCGCGCCGGACCTCCCGGACCTCTTCCGCATGTGGCATCCGGGTACTGCATCCCCTCGCTCGGGCCTGGCACCCCGGCGCACGGCGACTCCGTTCCTACGTTGACGGTATGACAATCGGATTCCCATCCCGGATGGTCGTCTCGTTGACCGCCCTCTCCTGCTCCGCCCTCTGTGCGGCCGGAGCACTGGCCCTCGCGCCGAGTCCGGCCTTCGCCCGCCCCGGTACGGACCTGCCGAGACCCATGGCCTCCCAGACGCCCTACCTCCAGCGGGCCGGGACGCAGGTACGCACACGGTCCGACGCCCCGGCGCTGCCGGACATCTCGGCGCTGTCGTGGGTGGTGGCCGACTCAGGCACCGGCGAGGTGCTCGCCGCGCACGACGCGCACCTCAAGCTGCCGCCCGCCAGCACCCTCAAGACCCTCTTCGCGCTCACCGTGCTCCCGGCGCTGCCCGCCGGCATCCAGCACACCGTCAAGGAGGAGGAACTGGAGGGCATCGGCGACGGCAGCAGCCTGGTGGGCGTGGCCGCGGGGCACACCTACCGCGTGTCCGACCTGTGGCGCGGCGTCTTCCTCAACTCCGGCAACGACGCCGTGCACGTACTGGCCGCGATGAACGGCGGCTGGCACCGGACGACGGTCAGGATGCAGGCCAAGGCCCGCTCGCTGGGCGCCCTCGACACCCATGTCGAGTCGCCCGACGGCTACGACACCCCCGGCCAGGTCTCGTCGGCGTACGACCTCGCGGTCTTCGGACGGGCCGGCCTGCGCAACCCGGAGTTCGCGCGCTACTGCTCCACCGCCGAGGCCACCTTCCCCGGCGACGGCTACCCGTACGAGATCCAGAACACCAACCGGCTGCTGACCGGCGCCGACGGGGTGGCGCCCTACCCGGGCCTGATCGGCGTCAAGAACGGCTACACCACCAACGCGGGCAACACGCTCGTCGCCGCCGCGCACCGCGGCAAGCGCACCCTCGTCGTCACGGTGATGAACCCTCAGGCGGGCGGCGGCACCACGGTGTACGAGGAGGCCCGCTCGCTGCTCGACTGGGGCTTCGCGGCCGCCGGGCACGTCGAACCCGTCGGATCGCTCCCCGACAGCCGGTCCGGCCCGGCGGCGGGCGCCTCGCCCGTACAGGCGAGGACCGGGTCCACGGACGGCCTCGACGGCGGCTGGCCGGAGGCGGCCGGGATCCTGGGCGCCGCGGGTCTGGGCGCGGGCGGAGTGGCCCTCGCTCTGCGTCTCAAGGGCGTGCGGGCCACCCGCGACTGACCCGCCGGCAGCCACAGCAGCAGCCCGAGCGTGATCCACGTGTACGTGTTGCTGCCGAGGAATCCGTCGAGGCCGGAGGAGTCGTCGAACCAGAGCCACACCACGCTGCTGCACAGCACCGCGTACAGCGCCGCCGCGACCCGCGCACGGTGCCGGTGCAGCAGTACGGCGAAGGACGGCAGCAGCCAGACGAGGTGGTGCACCCAGGTGATCGGGCTGAGGAGGCAGGCGGCGAGCCCGGTGAGGGCGAACGCGGCCGTCCAGTCCTCGTCGGCCAGCGCCCGCGAGGTCCGCCACGCCCACACGCACAGGAACAGCAGGGCGGTCGCCGCCCACACGGCCCGACTCGGTTCGCCCGGTGCGGCGAGCCGGGCCAGGACGCCCTGCAGCGACTGGTTGGAGACATAGGCGAGACGTCCGATGCGATTGGTGTCCCACAGTGCCTCGGACCAGTAGAAACGCGAGGCGTCCGGCGCCGCCCAGGCCGCGAGACCGGTGGCTCCCGCGGCGACGGCCGTCGCGACCCCGGCGGCGCGCCAGCGGCGACCGAGCAGCAGCAGGCCGATGAAGAGCGCGGGGGTGAGCTTGATCGCGGCGGCCAGCCCGATGCCGACGCCCGCCCGGCGTCCCCGGCCGGTGGACAGCAGCCAGGCGTCGCTCAGGACGAGGGCCAGCAGCAGGAGGTTGACCTGCCCGAAGCTGAAGGTGTCGCGGACCGGTTCGAGCAGGGGCAGCAGACAGGCCGCGAGGGCGTAGCCGTACCAGCCGTAGCGGCGCAGCGCGGGCCCGACCAGGATCCACACCACGACCGCCAGCGCCGCGAGATTGAGCACCACGGAGACGGCGATCGCCGTGCGCAGCCCGATCAGCGCCATCGGCAGCATGGTCACGGCCGCGAACGGCGGATAGGTGAATCCGTACGTGGTTCCCGGCACCCAGTAGTCGTAGATGCGGCCGCCGTGATGGACCCAGGCGTCGACGGTGCCGTAGTAGACACGCAGATCGAACCAGTCGCGCAGCAGCGGCACGGTCGCGGTGAACACACCCACCGCGACGGCGAGAGAGAGCAGGCCGAGCAGCCGTCGGCCGTCGGTGTCCAGTTGTCTCATACCGTCCGCCCCAGCACCGGCGGCTGCGCCGATTCCTCGGCCCGGGCGGCCTGACGGGCCTGCCAGAGCACGACGAGGGCGAGCGCGCCGCCGGAGACGGCCAGCACCACCTGATCCACGTCCGGCGGTCCGCCGCTCGGCAGTACGGCGAGCGCGAGTACCGCACTGGCCGCCGCGACCCGGTGACGCACCGAGCCGTTGGGCGCCGCGGCGGCGATGAGGAACAGGCCCCACAGGGCGTACCAGGGCCGGATCGCGGGACCGAACACGGCGACCGCGCCCAGGCTCAGGCCCAGCGCGTAGATGGGGCCCGGCCGCAGGCGCAGCCATATGAACAGGACGACCAGGACGGTCACCACCAGCCCGGTCGCGTGCCAGACGGGCATCGCCAGCGGGGCGAGGCCGCTGCCGAGATCCTTCAGCAGGGCGCCGGTGGCGCGGCCGAGGACGCTGGTGGGCGACCAGTTGTGCGGGGAGACGGGGGTCTTCAGGGCCGCGATCCAGCCGTACCCCGTGCCCGCCACGGCGGTCACCGCGGCCGTGGTGGCGAGCGCGACCCCGGTCGTGGTCAGGACCGTGCGCAGCACTCCGCGACGCCCGCGCAGCGCCACCACCGCCAGCAGGCCGAGCACGGCCGGCGCCTTGACCAGGGCGGCGAGGGTGATGAGGACGACGCCGAGCAGGTGCCATCGGCCGCGCGCGGCGACCAGGCCGACGCCGAGCAGTCCCAGCATGATGGCGTCGTTGTGCGCACCGGCCACCAGGTGCAGCAGCACGAGCGGGTTGAGCGCGCCGAGCCACAGCGCGGCGGCCGGATCGGCACCGCTGTGCCGGGCGAGGCGGGGCAGCGCCGCCGCCATCAGGCCCACGCCGAGCAGCGCGACCAGGCGCATGCCGAGCAGCCCGGCCGGTATCTCCCCGCGGGTGAGGCCGGACAGCGCGGAGGCGACGGCGAGGAAGACCGGGCCGTACGGCGTCGCGGTCTGCTGCCACACCGGTGCCACCTCGTCGGCGAGCGGCCCGCCGAGCTGCGCGGGCCCGTTGGCGTACACGTCGATGTGCGCGTCGACCATGGCGCCCTGCGCGAGATAGCTGTACACGTCCCTGCTGAACAGCGGCGGCGCGAGAAGCAGCGGCGCCGCCCAAGCGGCGAGCACCAGGAGCAGTGCGCGCGGCGTCGGCGGCTCGGGACCGCGTACGACCTTGCCGAGCAGCACCCACGCGGCGATCAGCAGGACGACACCGAAGTAGACCCCGACCACGCCGAGTACGGCACGTGCGGAGCCGGGGTCGAGGAAGTCCCGCGTGGGCAGGGCGCCGGCCGTCTCACCGCCGAGCGCGAGGAAGGCGGTACCGATCAGGCCCAGGGCCTGACAGCGGTGGAGATCGAGGGGAGCCTTGGCCAACACTTGGCAAGCGTGTCAAGGGCGGGTGGCCGGAAAGCGACGGGGCGCCCTCCGGGCGGGGGATGTGGCGTTACCTCCGGGTGGCTTGTCGGGTGCGGATTCGGATGTGGCTGGTCGCGCCCACGCGGCGGAGCCGCACATTGTCACAGCCCCGCGCCCCTGACGGGGCGCTCTACCGAGCCGGGATGGGGTAAACCCCGCCCGTACGGACTCAGAACACCGACACGCCCGTCAGTGTCGTGAAGCGGTCCAGGGCCGCCACGCCTGCCACCGAGTTGCCCCGCTCGTCCAGACCGGGGCTCCAGACGCACAGGGTGCAGCGGCCGGGGACCACCGCGATGATGCCGCCGCCGACGCCGCTCTTGCCGGGGAGGCCGACGCGATAGGCGAAGTCACCCGCCGCGTCGTACGTGCCGCAGGTCAGCATGACCGCGTTGACCTGCTTGGCCTGGCTCTGGGTGAGCAGTCGGGAGCCGTCGGCGCGCAGACCGTGCCGGGCCAAAAAGCCCGTGGCGAGGGCGAGGTCGGCGCAGGACGCCTCGATCGAGCACTGGCGGAAGTACTGCTCGAGGAGCACCGGTACCGGGTTGTCGATGTTGCCGTACGAGGCCATGAAGTGGGCGAGGGCCGCGTTGCGGTCGCCGTGGGTGGCCTCGGAGGCGGCCACCTCCTTGTCGAAGGTGAGCTCGGCGTTGCCGCTCTCCGCACGGAGGAAGGCCAGCAGGGTGCCGGCCGCGTCGCCGGTACGGGTCTGGAGTCGGTCGGTGACGACCAGGGCGCCCGCGTTGATGAACGGATTGCGCGGGATGCCGTTCTCGTACTCCAGCTGCACCAGCGAGTTGAAGGGGTTGCCGGAGGGCTCGCGGCCGACGTGTTCCCACAGTTCGTCGCCCTCACGGGCCAGGTCGAGGGCGAGGGTGAAGACCTTGGTGATGGACTGGGTGGAGAACGGCTGCCGCCAGTCCCCCACGCCGTACACCGTGCCGTCGAGCTCGGCCACGGCCATGCCGAAGCGCCGGGGGTCGCAGGCGGCCAGCGCCGGGATGTAGTCGGCGGGCCGGCCGCGGCCGGGTGTCTGCCCGATCTCGGTGGCGATGCGCTCCAGGACCGGCTGGAAGGTCGGGGACGACGGAGACGGCGGATACGAGGAAGACACAGCCATGATCACCATTGTGCCGCCGGACCGGTCCTGGTGCGCATCGGGTCACACCGCCTGTGGGGTGCCGCTGCCCGCGATGACCTCGGGCCGCAGCAGCGCCGCCAGCCGCTCGGCGGGCAACAGGCCCTTCTCCAGGACGAGTTCGGCGACGCCTCGCCCGGTGGCGAGGGCCTCCTTGGCGATGTCGGTGGCGGCCGTGTACCCGATGTGCGGGTTCAGGGCGGTCACCAGGCCGATGGAGTTCTCGACCGCGGCGCGCAGGACCTCCGTGTTGGCGGTGATCCCGGTGACGCAACGCTCGGCGAGGGTCAGGCAGGCGGTGCGCAGGTGAGTGATGCTCTCGGACAGGGAGTGCAGGATGATCGGCTCGAAGGCGTTGAGCTGGAGCTGCCCCGCTTCCGCGGCCATGGTGATGGTGACGTCGTTGCCGATGACCTCGAAGGCGACCTGGTTGACGACCTCGGGGATCACCGGGTTGACCTTGCCGGGCATGATGCTCGAACCGGCCTGCACCGGCGGCAGGTTGATCTCGTTGAGGCCGGCGCGCGGCCCGGAGGACAGCAGCCGCAGGTCGTTGCAGCTCTTCGACAGCTTCACGGCGATCCGCTTGAGCACGCCGGACATCTGGACGAAGGCGCCGCAGTCCTGTGTGGCCTCGACCAGGTTGGCGGCGGTGACCAGGGGCAGCCCGGTGATCGCGGCGAGGTGGCGGCGGGCGGATTCCGCGTATCCGGCGGGGGCGTTGAGGCCGGTGCCGATGGCCGTGGCGCCGAGGTTGATCTCGTGGATCAGCTCGACGGCCTCGGCGAGCCTGCTGCGGTCCTCGTCGAGCATCACCGCGTACGCCGAGAACTCCTGGCCGAGGGTCATCGGCACCGCGTCCTGGAGCTGGGTACGCCCCATCTTCAGCACGTCACGGAACTCGAAGGCCTTGGCGGCGAAGGCGTCCTGGAGCACGGCCATCGCCTTGAGCAGCTCGCGCACCGCGAAGACGGTGGCGACCTTGACGGCGGTGGGGTAGACGTCGTTGGTCGACTGGCCGAGGTTGACGTCCTCGTTGGGGTGCAGGTACTGGTATTCGCCCTTGGCGCGGCCGAGGAGCTCCAACGCCCGGTTGGCGACGACCTCGTTGGCGTTCATGTTCGTCGAGGTTCCGGCGCCGCCCTGGATGACGTCGACGACGAACTGGTCGTGCAGCTTGCCGGCGCGGATCTCCCGGCAGGCGGCGACGATGGCCATGGCCTTCTCCGGTTCGAGCAGGCCGAGTTCCTCGTTGGCACGGGCGGCGGCCTCCTTGACGGCGGCCAGGGCCTCGATCAGATGCGGGTAGGCGGAGATCGACGTTCCCGTGATGGGGAAGTTCTCGGTGGCGCGCAGGGAGTGGATGCCCCAGTACGCCTCGGCCGGGACGTCACGGTCCCCGAGCAGATCGTGTTCACTGCGGTGCGCTGCGGCGACGGTCATGACTGAGCGGTCCTCTTTCGGAGGGGTGAGGGTGGGATGGGTGAGGCGTAGGGGCGGGTTGGTCGGGGACGAGCTGCTGATCCGGCCCTGAGACGCACGGACGCAAGAGGCGCGGGGAACAGCGCGACCAGCCACGACGACCCCGCACCCGGCGACGCACCCCCATGACCTGGTCGCACGCCGCTCAGACCGAGAGCGGATCAAGCACCCGGGCCGGGCGCAGCCCGCCCACAACGGCACCGCCCCCGAGCAGCGGCACGGAGCCGAACTCCGCAAGCAACGCCGGGGCGACCCCCGCACGCGCGAGCGCCGCCGCGGCCACCGGACCGCGCGCCCGGTCGGCCCCGTCGGCGATCTTCACGGCGACGGCGCGGCCGTCGGGCAGCGCGGCCATCTGGACGCCCTCGAAGCCGTCCTTCGTGAGCAGCCCCGGCACGGCCCGCATCAGCGCCGCGACATCGCGGCCGGAGCCGGACGCCATCTCGGCGTGCTCGCGCATCGCATCGGCGACCCGCGCCTCGGGGGTGCCGGCCGGTGCGGTGGTGATCCGGGCGGCGGCGCGGGCGAGCCCGTGCAGCGAGACGGAGAAGAGGGGCGCGCCGCAACCGTCGACGGTGACCTGGGCGATCGCCTGCCCGGTGAGGTCCTCGACGATCTCCGCGATGGCCTGCTGGAGGGGGTGGCCCGGGTCGAGGTAGTCGTCGAGGGACCAGCCGTTGAGCCGGGCGGTCATCAGCATGGCGGCGTGTTTGCCGGAGCAGTTCTGCGCGAGCCGGGACGGCAGCCGCCCCTCGCGGATCCAGACGTCCCGCACGACCGGGTCGTACGGCAGGTCGGGCACGTTGCGCAGGTCGTCCTCGGTGACTGCGGCCAGTTCCAGGATCCGCCGGGTCCCGGCCAGGTGCCGTTCCTCGCCGGAGTGGCTGGCCGCGGCCAGCGAGAGCAGCTCGCCGTCCAGCGGCAGTCCCGCCCGCAGCATCGCCACCGCCTGGACGGGCTTGAGCGCCGAGCGGGGGTAGAACGCGGCCTCGATGTCCCCGATCTGGAGGTCGACGCCGCCGTCGGCGGCCAGTACGACCACCGAGCCGTAGTGGATGCCTTCGACGACTCCGCCGCGGACGAGGTGGGCGACGGGGGCGTGCAGGGGTTCGCGGATCACCGGGGCGGCGGCGACCGAGGCGGCGTACGTCATGCTCGTGCTCACACGTCCACTCCGTCACGGATGCCGGAGACCCGGCGGCGCACCCCGTACCACCCGGCGACGAGCGCCACGGCGATCAGCGGCAGACACAGCACGGTGGTGCGCCCCGCTCCCCCGTCGGCGTACATCAGGACGAGGACGGAGACGAGGAAGCCGATCGTCACGATCTCGGTCCACGGCGAGCCGGGCAGGCGGTAGCTCGGCCTGGTCAGCTCACCGCGCTGGGTCTTCCGCCAGAACAGCACATGACAGAGCATGATCATGCCCCAGGTGGCGAGGATGCCGATGGCGGCGAAGTTCAGGACGATCTCGAAGGCGTCGGCGGGGACCACGAAGTTGAGGCCGACGCCGAGGACGCAGATCCCGCTGGTGAGCAGGATGCCGCCGTACGGGACCTGGCTGCGGCTCATCACTCCGGTGAACCGGGGAGCGGAGCCCGACATCGCCATGGAGCGCAGGATGCGGCCGGTGGAGTAGAGGCCGGAGTTGAGGGACGACATGGCCGCGGTGAGCACGACCAGGTTCATCACGCCGCCCGCCGCCGGGATGCCGATGTTCGACAGGACGGTCACGAAGGGGCTCTGGCCCGCGCTGTACTTGTTCCAGGGCAGCAGCATCGAGAGCAGGACGACCGAGCCGACGTAGAACAGGCCGACACGCCACATGATCGAGTTGATCGCCTTCGGCATGATCTTCTCGGGGTTCTCCGTCTCGCCCGCCGCGACACCGACCAGTTCGACGGAGGCGTAGGCGAAGACGACGCCCTGGATGATCAGCAGCATCGGCAGCAGGCCGTTGGGGAAGATTCCGCCGTTGTCGGTGATCAGGGACGGGCCGGGGGTGGTGCCGTCGACGGGGTGCTGGGTGACCAGCAGGAAGATGCCGATGAGCATGAAGACGACGAGCGCGCTCACCTTGATGATCGCGAACCAGAACTCCAGTTCGCCGAACATGCGTACGGATATCAGGTTCACCGTGAGGACGACGGCGAGCGCGACGAGCGCGATCACCCACTGCGGGATGTCGGAGAACATGCCCCAGTAGTGGGTGTAGACGGCCACGGCGGTGATGTCGGCGATACCGGTGGTGGCCCAGTTCAGGAAGTACATCCAGCCGGCGACGTAGGCGCCCTTCTCCCCCAGGAACTCCCGGGCGTACGACACGAAGGCGCCGGAGGACGGCCGGTACAGGACGAGTTCGCCGAGCGCGCGCACGACGAGGAAGGCGAAGACGCCGCACACCGCGTACGCGACGAAGAGGGAGGGGCCGGCGTCGGCGAGCCGGCCGCCCGCACCGAGGAAGAGGCCGGTGCCGATGGCGCCGCCGATGGCGATCATGTTGACGTGCCGGGACTTCAGCGACTTGCTGTAACCCGCGTCTCCGGCGTCGACGTGCGCGGCCGGTTTGCCGGCCGATGTGGCCTCGTCTTTGAGGGACTGCTCGCTCACGCCTCGGGTCCGCCTTCCGTGGGGGTGTCCGTACGCGCGGGGCGCACGATGTCGGTGAGGGTGGTCTCCACGCGGTCGAGGTGATGGGACATCGCCTCCACCGCGTCGTGTTCACTGCCGTCGATCAGCGCTTCGACGATCGCCCGGTGCTCACGGTTGGACTGTTCACGCCGCCCGCCGAGCTCGTTGAGGAAGGCGGACTGGCGGGCCAGCGCGTCCCGGATCTCTTCGATCACCCTGCGGAAGACCGGGTTCTGCGAGGCCTCGGCGACCGCGATGTGGAAGATCGTGTCCATCGCGACCCACGCCGTGGTGTCGGTCTCCCGCTCCATCCGGTCCAGCAGATGGGCCAGGTGGTCGAGGTTCTCCGGGGTGCGGCGCACCGCCGCGTAACCGGCGACCGGGATCTCGACGTGGCGGCGCACCTCGAGCAGGTCGCTCGCCGCATAGTCGCCGAAGGTGGGGTCCTCGACCGCGTTGGCGACCACGAAGGTGCCCTTGCCCGTACGGGACACGGTCAGGCCCATCACCTGCAGGGCCCGCAGCGCCTCGCGGAGCACCGGCCGGCTGACCTCCAGGCGGCGGCACAGCTCCGCCTCGGAGGGGAGTTTGTCACCGATGGCGTATTCGCCGCGCTCGATGGCGCTGCGAAGGTGGGTGAGCACCGCTTCCATGGCGCTGACGCGCCGCGGTACCGATCCACCTGTCTGGCTGTCTGACAGGTTCACGGGGGTGATCCTGCGGGTGACAAGAGGGGGCTGTCAAGGGGAGTGAAAAGAAACATTCAGGGGGTGCGAGGCCTGTAAACCGGCTTCGCACCCCCTGTGAGCTGCTGTTTCCGCGATCAGCCGGCGAGGGTCCCGCTCGCCAGCAGCCCGAACAGTGCCAGACCGATAACGATCCGGTAGATCACGAAGGCATTGAAGGAGTGCTTGGCGACGAACTTCAGCAGCCAGGCGATCGACCCGTAGGCGACGATGAAGGAGACGATCGTGCCGACCGCGAGCGGCGCGGCGCCCACCCCCGTACCCAGGGCGTCCTTCAGCTCGTACAGACCGGCGCCGGTGAGGGCGGGGATGCCGAGGAAGAACGAGAGCCGGGTGGCGGCGACCCGGTCCAGGTCCAGGATCAGCGCGGTCGACATCGTGGCGCCGGAGCGCGAGAAGCCCGGGAAGAGCAGCGCGAGGATCTGCGAGCAACCGACCAGCATCGCGTCCTTGAAGGACGTGTCGTCCTCACCGCGCTTGTGGCGCCCCATCTGGTCCGCCACCCACATCACACCACTGCCGACGATCAGCGAGCCCGCGACCACCCACAGGGAGGCCAGTGGTCCGTCGATGAGCCGCTTGGCGGCGAGGCCCACGATCACGATCGGGATGGTGGCGTAGATGACCCACCACGCGAACTTGTAGTCGTGGTGCTGCCGCTCCTCGGGATTGCGCAGCCCCCGACCCCACGCGGAGACGATCCGCACGATGTCCTTGAAGAAGTACACCAGTACGGCGGCGATCGCGCCGACCTGGATGACCGCTGAGAACCCGACGACGGCCTTGTCGTCGACCGGGATGTTCATCAGCCCCTCGGTGATCTTGAGGTGGCCGGTGGAGGAGACGGGGAGGAACTCGGTCACTCCCTCGACGACTCCGAGGACGACGGCCTGACCGACGTTGATGACGCTCATAGGATCCAGTTCTAGGTCTGAGGGGTTGGTGGTGAGGGGGGTTGGTCGACAGTGCTGTAGACAGTCTTACTACGCGCGGGTGACGTCCGGCACCTAGGCCCACAACGCCCGGGCGAACGAGACACCCGCGAACGCCGCGCCGAGCCCGGCCGTCACGCTCACGAGCGCGTTGGCCGCAGCGTAGAACCCCGCGCCGGTCTCGGTCAGCCGTAGTGTCTCGTACGAGAACGTCGAGTACGTGGTCAGCGCCCCGCACAGGCCGGTCCCGAGGAACAGCTGAAGGTGGGAACCCGCGGCCCCCGCGGCGACCGCGCCGGTCAGCAGGCCGAGAATCAGACAGCCGACGACGTTGACCGCGAAGGTGCCCCAGGGGAAGACGGTGTCATGCCTGGTCTGCACCGCACGGTCGGTCAGATAGCGCAGGGGCGCGCCGACCATTCCGCCGACGATCACCAGCAGCCAGTTCACAACTACCTCTTACCTTTCTTGCCCGTTTTGTCGGATTCGGCGTCGCGTCCCGCATACCGGATGACCTCGCAGTCGTCAAGGATCACCAGCCCCTCGCCGACGAGTTCGTCGAGCTGGGGCAGGAAGGCACGGACGCGGTCCTCGGTGTCCACGATGACGATCGCCACCGGCAGGTCTTCGCTCAGCGACAGCAGCCGTGAGGTGTGGATCAGCGAGGAGGCGCCGAAGCCCTCGATGCCGCGGAAGACGCTCGCGCCGGCCAGTCCCGCCGCGTGGGCGCGGTGCACGATCTCCGTGTACAGCGGCTTGTGGTGCCAGACGTCGTTCTCGCCGATGAAGATCGTCACCCGTAGGGCGCTGCCCGTCAGCCGTGTCATCGCTGCCTCCGTACCAGGGCGCGGCGGGCCGCGGTCACCGCGAGCCACACCGCCGTGAGCGCCGCGCACAGGGTCGCGGCGAGATAGGCGAGGCCGGTTCCGGGGTGGCCCGAGTCGACCAGTTTCTGGATGTCCACGGCGTACGTCGAGAAGGTGGTGAACCCTCCCAGCACACCGGTGCCGAAGAAGGGCCGCACGAGTCGGTGGGCCGCCCACACGTCCGTGATGACGACCATGAAGACGCCGATCACCGCACAGCCGATGACGTTGACCCAGAACGTGGTCCAGGGGAAACCGCCCGTCTCCACGGGCCACAGCCGCGCGGCCCCGTACCGGGCGGTGGCGCCGATGGCTCCGCCGAGCGAGACCATCGCCACGACCGGGGCCTGGCCGCGCCAGGGGGACGCGCGGCGCGGGGTCTGCCGTGCGGGGGCACCCGGTTCGTCGACGCGCTCGGGATGCGGGACGGTCATGACGTACTTCTCCTACTCGCCGGGCCCGGGCCCCCGGGCACACCACATCGCAAGTAGGGACCGTTGGCGGCATCAGCGCCGCGGTTCGGGTACGGCGGGCCCCACCGCCGCGCCGCGACACATGATCGCGGCCGCTGAACAGGGTAACGCCGACGCCGACGCCCTCGCACACTCGACCGAGGCACGCGGCGCCCCCGCCGCCCCTCCCCCTCTTCTCTTCTTCTCCTCCCCCGCTTCCCTCCCCGCCCTACCAGCCCTTCTCGAACAGGGAGCGGACCTCGGCGATGCGGTACTCGTCGCGGTGGTAGAGCGTGCGCCGCCCGATCCTTCTCGCGCGCAGCAGCCCGACCCCGACAAGGAGCTCGAGGTGGGTGCGGGCGACGGCGTGACTCACGCCGAGCTTGGTGGCGAGGGCCGCCGCGTCGACGCCGTCGGCGAGAGAGCCGTGGCGCTCGGGCGGAAAGTGCGCGGCGGGGTCCCGCAGCCACTCCAGGATGTCCAGGCGTCGCCCGCCGACGGGAACCCTCAGCATCTCGTCCCCCCTGCCCTTCGTGATGGTGGCGCTGTGTGACCACTGTCCCGCAGCCCGGGGCGGCCCGCACGGGACTTCCACGCCTTCGCGCGGCCCGGAAGTCCCCGGGACGCCATGAGGGCCCGGCTGCCGCGGCAGCCGGGCCCTCATGTCATCGACGGTGACTGATCAGCGGTGGCCGAACTGCGACATCGCGGGCAGCGCCTTGTCGTCGAAGCCGAACAGCGCCTGGTTCTCCCAGCCGTTGCCGGACGTGGCGTCGGCCGGATCCCAGCCGTTGCCCGTGACGGCGGTCCAGGTGGCCTCCCAGTAGAAGACACCGAGGCCGCGGCCGTTCGGGACGGCCTCCACGACGTTCATCACGTCCCGCAGCCACGCGGACTGCCCGGCGGTGGTGGCCGGGTAGCCGGAGACCAGCTCACCGGTCGTGTCGATCTGGTTGACGAGCGAGTCGTCGCTGTCGAGACGGAAGGGGTAGGCCGTCTCGGCCAGGAACACCGGCTTGCCGTAACGCGCGGCCGCGTCGTCCAAGGTCGTCTGGAAGTCGGAGAGCGGGCCGTGCCAGTAGCCGTAGTAGGACAGGCCGATGGCGTCGAACTTCACGCCGCCCGAGACCGCGTTGTCGAACCACCAGCGGGTGCCGGACAGGTCGCCGCCCTTGGCGAGGTGCAGCGCGACGGTCGTCGACGAGCTGACGGCCTTGACGGCGTCGTAGCCGGAGTTGAGGAGCCCGGCGAGCTGCGACCAGTTGTCGGTGGAGCCCTCGGACCACAGCATGCCGCCGTTGATCTCGTTGCCGACCTGGACCATGTCGGCGGTGGTGCCCTGCGCCTTCAGCGCGTTGAGGACGTCGTACGTGTGGTTGTAGACGTCCGTCTTCAGCTGGCTGTAGGAGTGGCCCGCCCAGGCGGCCGGCTTGGTCTGGGTGCCGGGGTCGGCCCAGGTGTCCGAGTAGTGGAAGTCGACCAGGAGCTTCATGCCCTGCGCCTTGATGCGCTTGGCCATCGCCAGGACGCGCGTCTTGTTGTTGTAGCCGTCGGCGGGGTTCACCCAGACCTTCAGGCGTGCGTAGTTCATACCGGCGGACTTGAGGATGGCGAGCGCGTCACCGGTGGTGCCGGAGCTGGTCCTGTAGACGCCGCCGAGGGCCTCGCTCTTGGCGAGGGAGGAGATGTCGGAGCCCTTGACGGACAGCCCGGTGGCGCTGCCGGAGGTGAACGCCAGGTCGTCGACGTTGATCCAGTTGCCCGCGTTGGCATCGGAGTTGATGCTGATCGTGCACTGGTTGCCGGTCACCGCGACGGGGACGACGAGGTGTATCCATCCGCTGCTGGACACCGGCAGGTCGGTGCGCTGCTCGGTGCCGCCGCAGTTCTTCAGCGCGAGGTAGGCGGAGTTCTGGCCGCCGCCCGAGCGCACCCAGGCGGTGAGCCGGTAGTTCCCGTTGGTCAGTCCGGAGAGGTACTGGTACGTCTCCACCTTGTAGGCGGCGGAGGAGTACTGCGTGAGGCGGTAGCTTCCGCTGTGGCCCCCGGCCTCCACGTAGGAGGCGCCGGTGTCGCCGTACTCCGACCAACCGCTGGGCGTGGCCGTTCCGGCGCCGTCGGCCTCGAATCCGGCGTTGGTGAGGGTGCTCGCCGCCTGTGCCGTCTGCGCGGGCAGGGCAGGCAGGGCGGTGAGGGCCAGCCCGGCCGCGAGCGGCAACAGCAGGGTCCTGAGTGTGCGTCTGGGATGGAACATCTTCGTCCGTCGTCCCTTCGACGTGATGGGAATGGGGGTGCCCCCGGAGTGGCTCTGGGGGGCGACCCCTCCGCCCGCGGCTCTCGTGGCACTCACGGGCGGAGGGGAGTTCGGCTCGGCCGCGGGGTCCTGAGCCCGGCGACGGTCGGGTGAGGCGTGGAGTCGTACGACGAGGACGGCGGTCGGCTCAGCCATCAAGCCGTACGACCCGGAAAGCGGTCGGCTCAGCCGTCGAGCCGTACGACCCGGACGGCCCCCGCGGGCAGCATGAGGCGGCCCGCGGCTCGTTCGCCCGTCAGCAGCTCGGTGCCGGCCGCGTCCAGCGGCACCTTGGCGTCCGACGAGGTGTGGTTGATCGCGAACAGGAAGGTGCCCGACTCACCGCTGCGGCGCACCACTTCGACATCGCGGGGCAGGTCGGCGCGCGGCGCGATCCGCGCGTCGTCGGACGCCCAGCCGATGAGGGCGTCCAGGCCCTGCGCGCCGAGGCGGGTGGAGACGTACCAGGCGGAGCCCTCGCCGAGGCGGTGGCGGGTGACGGCCGGCCGGCCCGCGGTGAGTCCGTCGGCGTACGTCCACACGGTCTCGGCGCCGCGCGGCACCACGAACTCGGTCCAGACGTCGCCGGTGAGCTCGGAGCCGTCGGGGCCGGTGATCCGGACCCGGTCGTCCTTCAGCAGCGGTGAGAACTCCTCGACGGTCAGGCCGAGCACGTCCCGCAGCGCGCCGGGGTAGGCGCCCTCGTGCACGGCGTCGTGCTCGTCGACGATGCCGGAGAAGTACGAGACGACGAGGGTGCCGCCGTGTCCGACGTACTCCCTGAGGTTGTTCCCGGCGGCCTCGGTCATCAGGTAGAGGGCGGGGACGACGACAAGGGGATAGGCCGACAAGTCGGCTTCCGGGTGGGCGAAGTCGACCGTGAGGTGGCGGTCGTAGAGCGCCTCGTAGAACGCGTCGGCGCGCTCGCGCGGGTCGTGGTCCGCACTGGGGCGCCAGTCGAGGGTCTGCGCCCACCAGGAGTGCCAGTCCCACAGCACGGCGGCGTCCGCGACGGTGCGGCTGCCCTTGACCGAGGTCAGCGACTCGATGGACGCGCCGAGTTCGACGACCTCGCGCCAGACCCGGGAGTCGGTGCCGGCGTGCGGCAGCATCGCCGAGTGGAACTTCTCGGCGCCGCGCCGGGACTGCCGCCACTGGAAGAACATGGCGCCCTCGGAGCCGCGCGCCACGTGCGCCAGGGAGTTGCGGGCCATCTGACCCGGGGACTTCGCCGGGTTGCGGGGCTGCCAGTTGACGCCGGACGTGGAGTGTTCGAGCAGCAGCCAGGGGGCGCCGCCCGCGACGGAGCGGGTGAGGTCGGCGGCCATCGCGAGGTTGACGTGGGTGCGGCGGCCGTCGGTGATCAGGTAGTGGTCGTTGGTGACGAGGTCGACCTCGCGGCCCCAGGCCCAGTAGTCGACGGAGTCGCACTGGCTGAGAGCGGTCATGAAGTTCGTGGTGACCGGGATGCCGGGGGCGAGGCGGTGCAGGATGTCCCGCTCGGCGACGAAGTTCTCGCGCATGGTCTCGTCGGCGAAGCGCTTGTAGTCCAGGGCCTGGGCCGGGTTGCCGACCGTGGGGGTCACGCGCGGCGGGTTGATCTGGTCGAAGTCCGCGTAGCGCTGACCCCAGAAGGCGGTGCCCCAGGCCTCGTTGACCGCGTCCACGGTCCCGTACGTGCGGGCCAGCCAGCGGCGGAAGTGGGCGGCGCAGGACGCGCAGTAGCAGGCCGAGACGGGGACGCCGTACTCGTTGTGGACGTGCCACAGGGCGAGCGCGGGGTGGTCGGCGTAGCGGGTGGCGAGGGCGGTGGTGATACTCGCCGCGGCGGCACGGTAGTCGCTGTTGCTGTGGCAGATGGCGCCGCGCGAGCCGAACTCGTAGCGGGTGCCGTCGGCGGCCACCGGCAGCGCCTCGGGGTGCTCGCGGTAGAACCAGGCGGGCGGCGCGACGGTCGGGGTGCCGAGGTCGGCGCGGATGCCGTTCTCGTGCAGCAGGTCGAGCAGTCGGTCCAGCCAGCCGAAGTCGTGAGTCCCCCGGGCGGGTTCGAGCAGCGCCCAGGAGAAGATCCCGACGCTCACCATCGTGACCCCCGCCTCGCGCATCAGCCGGACGTCCTCGTGCCAGACGTTTTCCGGCCACTGCTCGGGGTTGTAGTCCCCACCGAAGGCGAGCCCGGTCAGGCCCTTGGGTGTGGTCTCCGGCATGGATCTTCTCCCGTTTAATCGATCATTTGGGAACGTGCACACACTCGATCAGCGGCGCGAGCCCAACATAACCGCACAGCAACAACCATTGACAAGTGTCCGGGATGTTTCTCTACTGTGAACGCTCACAGAAGCATGGCACGGTCGCCGCAGCAGGCGGGGGCCCAGGTCAGGGGAGAAAGATCCATGCCAAACACGAAGCTGCGTCGCCTCGTGGCCACCTCCATCGCCGTCACGCTCGGCGGCACCGCACTCGCCGCCTGCGGCTCGTCGGACGACAAGAGCTCGTCCGAATCGGGTCCGGCGTCCCTGACGTACTGGTCCTGGACTCCGGGCATGGACAAGGTGGCCGACCTCTGGAACAAGGGGCCGGGCAAGCAGCAGAAGATCACGGTCACGGTGAAGAAGCAGGCGTCGGGCGACACGCTGGTCACCAAGATCCTCACCGCGCACAAGGCGAAGAAGGCCCCGGACCTGGTCCAGGCCGAGTACCAGGCGCTGCCGACCCTGGTCAGCAATGACGCGCTCGCCGACATAGCGGGCGAGTCGAAGGACGCGAAGAGCAAGTTCGCCGACGGTGTCTGGCAGCAGACGACTCTGGGCTCGGACGCCGTGTACGCGATCCCGCAGGACATCGGCCCGATGATGTTCTACTACCGCCAGGACCTCTTCAAGAAGTACGGCCTGACGGTTCCCACGACCTGGGAGCAGTTCGCCGAGACCGCCCGCGCGCTGAAGAAGAAGGCCCCGGACAAGGATCTGACCACCTTCTCCGCCAACGACTCCGGCCTCTTCGCGGGTCTCGCCCAGCAGGCGGGCGCCAAGTGGTGGACCTCCTCGGGCGACAAGTGGAAGGTCGGCATCGACGACGCGGCGACGCGGAAGGTCGCCGACTTCTGGGGCGGCCTCGTCAAGGAGGGCGCGATCGACAACCAGCCGATGTACACGCCCTCCTGGAACAAGGCGCTGAACACCGGCAAGCAGATCGCCTGGGTCAGCGCGGTCTGGGCGCCGGGCACCCTCACCACCGCGGCCCCCGACACCAAGGGCAAGTGGGCGATGGCCCCGCTGCCGCAGTGGGACGGCAGCACGGACGTCACCGGCAGCTGGGGCGGCTCCTCGACGGCCGTCACCACGGACTCGCAGCACAAGGCGGCCGCCGCGAAGTTCGCCACCTGGCTGAACACGGACCCTCAGGCGGTGGCCGCGCTGGCGAAGGAGGGTGGCATCTACCCGGCCGCCACCACCGCGCAGACCAGTGACGCCTTCTCCCAGCCGCCGGCGTTCTTCTCCAACCAGGCGGACTTCTACCCCAAGGCCGCGGAGATCGCCAAGACCACCGCGCCCTCCGCCTGGGGCCCGAACGTGAACGTCGCCTACACGACCTTCAACGACGCCTTCGGCGCCGCCGCCAAGGACAAGTCGGACTTCGGTGCCGCCCTGAAGAAGATGCAGGACGCCACGGTGGCCGACCTCAAGAAGCAGGGCTTCGGGGTCGCTCAGTGACGACGGCACGTCGGAAGTCGTACGGGGTCAAGGGGGCCCCGTACGCTTTCCTCCTCCCCGCGACGATCCTCTTCGCCCTCTTCTTCGCGCTGCCCATCGGCTACGCGCTCTGGCTGAGCCTGCACAAGGTGCAGGTCAAGGGCCTTGGCCTGGGCTCGGGCGCCCGCAAGGAAGTATGGGCGGGGCTGGACAACTACAAGGACGCCCTCTCCGACTCCGAGCTGCTGAGCGGCGCGGTGCGCGTGGTGGGCTACGGGGCCATCGTGATCCCGGTGATGCTGGGCCTCGCGCTGCTGTTCGCGCTGATGCTCGACACGGACAAGGTGCGTCTGGCCCCCTTCACCCGGCTCGCGATCTTCCTGCCGTACGCCATTCCCGGCGTCGTCGCCGCGCTGCTGTGGGGCTTCCTGTACCTCCCCGACGTCAGCCCCTTCTACTTCGTGCTCGACAAGTTGGGCATGCCGCAGCCGAACCTGCTGGACGGCGGCCCGCTGTATCTCGCCCTGTCCAACATCGCGGTCTGGGGCGGCACCGGCTTCAACATGATCGTCATCTACACCTCGTTGCAGGCCATCCCGGCCGAGGTGTACGAGGCGGCGAAGCTGGACGGCGCCACGCCCCTGCAGATCGCGCTGAGGATCAAGATCCCGATGGTGGCGCCCTCGCTGGTGCTCACCTTCTTCTTCTCGATCATCGCGACGCTCCAGGTGTTCAGCGAGCCGACCACCCTCAAACCCCTCACCAACTCCGTCTCCACGACCTGGAGTCCGCTGATGAAGGTGTACCAGGACGCCTTCCGCAAGGGCGACATCTACTCGGCCGCCGCGGAGGCGGCGATCATCGCCGTCGTCACCCTGCTCCTGTCCTTCGGCTTCCTGCGGGCCGCGAACTCCCGTAACAAGCAGGAGGAAGCACGATGAGTTCTCTTGCCGTACGCAAGGCCGCACCGGCCGCGGGTACCACCCCCGGCACCGCCCAGGGCCCGCCCCTGCGCCGCCGTATCGCCTTCGTGCCCACCCTGACGCTGCTGCTCGGCGCGCTCTACTGCCTGCTGCCCGTCGCGTGGGTGCTGATCGCGGCCACCAAATCGGGCCGTGAGCTGTTCTCGACCTTCACGTTCCTGCCGGGCTCCGGCTTCACGCAGAACGTCAAGGACCTCAACGCCTACCGCGACGGGATCTACTGGAAGTGGATGGGCAACTCCGCCCTCTACGCGGGCCTCGGCGCCCTCCTGTCGACGGCCGTCTCGGCGCTCAGCGGCTACGCCCTCGCGATCTACCGCTTCCGCGGCCGCGAAACCGTCTTCGGCGTCCTGATGGCGGGCGTGCTCATGCCGCCGGTGATCCTGGCGATCCCGCAGTACCTGCTGCTGGCCAAGGCGGACCTCACGGACTCGTACGCGTCCGTGCTGCTCCCCCTCATCCTCTCCCCGTACGGCGTCTACCTCGCCCGGATCTACTCCTCCGCGGCCGTGCCCGGTGACGTGGTCGAGGCCGGGCGGATGGACGGGGCGAGCGAGTGGCGGATCTTCACCCGGATCGCGCTGCCGATGATGGTGCCCGGACTGGTGACGGTGTTCCTCTTCCAGTTCGTCGCCGTGTGGAACAACTTCCTGCTGCCGTACATCATGCTCAGCGACGACGAGAAGTTCCCGATCACGCTGGGTCTGTTCACGCTCCTCGAACAGGGCTCCAACACCCCGGCGCTGTACACGCTGGTGATCACCGGTGCGCTGCTCGCGATCGTTCCGCTCATCGCCCTCTTCCTGGTCATCCAGCGGTTCTGGAGCCTCGATCTGCTCTCGGGAGCCGTAAAGTCGTGACCATGACCAACGCGGGGGGCCGGCGCAGACCGCCGACGATCCATGACGTCGCGCGGGAGGCGGGCGTGTCCCGGGGCACGGTGTCGCGGGTACTCAACGGCGGGCACTACGTGAGCCCGGCGGCACAGGAGGCGGTCAACGCCGCCATCCGCAGGACGGGCTACGTCGTGAACCGGCACGCCCGCTCGCTGATCACCGGCCGCTCCGACTCCATCGGCTTCCTGCTCACCGAACCGCAGGAGCGGTTCTTCGAGGACCCGAACTTCAACGTCCTGCTGCGCGGCTGCACACAAGCACTCGCCGCGCACGACATTCCCCTCCTGCTCATGCTCGCCGGCACCGAGGACGAGCGGCGGCGCATCACGCGGTACATCACCGCGGGCCACGTCGACGGAGTACTGCTGGTCTCCAGCCACTCCGGCGATCCGGTCGCCGAGCAGCTGCGTGAGGCGGGCGTGCCGTTGGTCGCCTGCGGCAAGCCCATAGGGCTCGGCTCCAAGGTGAGTTACGTCGCCGCCGACGACCGCGACGGCGCCCGGGACATGGTCAAGCACCTGGTCTCCCTGGGCCGTCGCCGCATCGGGATGGTCACGGGTCCGCTCGACACCCCGGGCGGTGTCGAGCGGCTCGCGGGCTACCGGGAGGTGCTCGCCGAGGCGGGCATCGAGGCCGACGACCGGCTGATCACCTCCGGCGACTACAGCCGGGCCAGTGGTGAGGCGGGCGCCGAGCAGCTCCTCGAGCGTGCCCCGGACATGGACGCCGTCTTCGTCGCCTCCGACCTGATGGCACAAGGCGCACTGACCGCTCTGCACAAGGCGGGCCGCCGGGTCCCGGAGGACGTGTCGGTCGGCGGCTTCGACGACTCCACCGCCGCGATCTCGGCGACCCCCGCCCTCACCACCATCCGGCAGCCGTACGACCGCATCAGCACCGAGATGGTCCGCGTGCTGCTCGCACAGATAGGGGGCGAGGAGCCGGCGGCGGTGATCCTGCCGACGGAGCTGGTACGACGCGACTCGACCTGAGCCGCGTCCTCGACTCCGAGGGGCCGGGACCGGGCAGGATTCGAGAAGCCTCCCGGCCCTCCCCCGCCCTACCGTGAAAGCACCGGAACACACCACGGAGGAGTCACCATGACCGCAGGGCTGAAGACCATCATCTACCCCGTCAAGGACCTCGCACGGGCGAAGGCCCTGTTCGGCGCGTTGCTCGGTACGGAGCCCTACGCGGACACCGCGTACTACGTCGGATTCAAGGACTCCGGGCAGGACGTCGGCCTCGACCCCAACGGTCACGCCAAGGGGATGACCGGACCGGTCCCGTACTGGCACGTCGACGACATCCGGGCGACGCTGGCGGCCCTGCTGGAAGCCGGGGCCGAGACGCTCCAGGACGTCCAGGACGTGGGCGGCGGCAGGCTGATCGCCTCGGTCAAGGACACGGACGGGAACCTCGTCGGGCTCCTCCAGGACGTCTCCGCCGACTAGGGCCCGTCGGGCGGTGCACCTGGTCGATGCAACCGCACTAGTTGCACACTCAATAAAACCTCGGACCTCTGTTACCGTGCACATATGGCAGTGAACACGGCGAGCGAGGCCCGGCTCGAGGACCGGTGGCGGGACATCCTGTCGGTGCACGCGCGCACGATGTGCGAGATCGACCGCGCGCTGCACCCGCACGGTCTGGGCGCCAGCGACTTCGAGGTGCTGGACATCCTCGTCTCGAGCGAGCTCGCGCACGAGGGCGAGCACTGCCGGGTGCAGAACATCGCCGACCGTGTCCATCTGAGCCAGAGCGCCCTGTCCCGCCTGATCGGGCGGCTGGAGAAGGACGGCCTGGTGGAACGCACCGTCTGTCTGGAGGACCGACGCGGTGTGTGGGTCGCGCTCACCCGCAAGGGACGCGACCTGCACACCGAGGTACTCCCCCTGCAACGCGCCGTGCTGGCCCGCATGCTGAACGCGTAGCCTCTACACCACGAACTCCGTCCCGTCCGGCAGCACTTCGACCCCCGCCGCGCTCACCCGCGCGCGGGCGTCCGAGTCCGGGTCGAGCAGCGGGTTCGTGTTGTTGAGGTGCGTGTAGATCCGTCGGGGGCCGCGATGGCGGGCGAGGGCGGCGAGGCTGCCGCGCGCGCCCACCACCGGAAGGTGCCCCATCGCGGCCTGCCGCCCGCCCCGCGAGCGCACGGCCGTGCCCATCTCGTCGCGCGCGTAGAACGTGCCGTCGAGCAGTGCGCAGTCCGCCGAGGCGAGCAGGTCGTCCAGTTCCGGGGTCCAGGCGCCCAGACAGGGCGCGTACAGGAGCACTCCGCCGCCTGCCAGGTCCTCGATCCGGTACGCGGTCACCCAGCGGTCGTCCGGGGCGGGGCCGGCGACGTACTTCGGGGCCTTGGGACCGACAGGGTGCGCGGTGACGACCAGACCGCCGGACAGTACGAACCCGCCCTCGGTCAGGCTGTCCGCCCACTCCCAGGGGGCGTAGCGGTCGAGCAGGTCACGTAGGGGGGCCAGGGTGGCGAGGACGGGCGGTGCGGCATAGACCTTGAGCCCGGCGCCGCCGCGCAGCACGGTCAGCCCGGCGACATGGTCGGCCTCCGCGTCGGTCAGGAGCACGCCCCGTACGGGTGTGTCCCGTGGCCCAGGTCCGGGTGCGAGCGCGGGGGTGGTGGTCAGCTGCGTACGGATGTCGGGCGAGGCGTTGAGCAGCCACCAGTCGCGGGAGTTGCCGCTCAGGGCGACGGACTCCTGGGTCCGCGCGGGCAGTTTTCCGTCGCGGGCGGCCGCGCAGAGCGCGCACGCGCAGTTCCACTGTGGGAAGCCGCCACCGGCGGCCGTACCCAGCAGGACGACTTTCAAGGGGACTCCCATCCCTGCGCATCGAAACCGTACCCGGGGATCTTCCCCACTCGGCGGCCAGAACTACGCGGCGGCCGGGGGCAGTTCGGGACGATCTTCGCCGGGGCGCCGGTCCGCGGGGCGCGCGGGCGGGATCGGTGTCCAGGGGAAGTCCCGCGGCCCGGTCCACAGCGCCGGGACCGCGTCGCCGCGGCGGCACAACTCGAAGGCGATCGTCTCGTAGTTGACCCGCCAGCCCTGGAAGTGCGGCCACGCCTGTTCGGCCGTCCGCTCGGCGGGGAAACCGGCCGCCTCCAGCATCGCGACGGCCGCGTCGAACTCCAGGTAGGTGAGCTGGATCGGGGTCTCGGGCGCGGGGTCGGTGTCGTACGGGAAACGCAGGGAGCGGGCGATGTCGCGCAGTGCGGTGAATCCGGCGCGCAGCGTCAGGCGGGCCTCGGGCGGGGCGCTGCTCGGGGTGAGGGCGAGCTGCATGGCGGCCGCGTCCATGACGGCGACGAGGGCGACGATCCAGCTGCGGTAGGGCCGCGGTGAGCGGAACGCGAGCAGGACGGGGTACGTGGAGTGGCTCTCGCCGATGTCGGAGGCGAGCCGTTCCCAGGAGCGGTACAGCTCGGGCAGCGCGGTCTCGGTGTCGACCAGCCACTGCCGGGCGAGGATCTCCGGTCCCCAGGCGGGTTCGCCCGCGCGCGACTGGAGCAGGGTCACCTCCAGCTCGCGGCGGTTGTAGGCGGCGTACAGGGTGGGCAGGTAGGCGATCTGGAGGGCGATCACGACCGGTCCGGTGACAGCCGCGATGAAGTCCACCACGGACAGGTGCAGTCGGTCGCCGCTGGCGAAGCCGAGCGTGAACAGGCTGGAGCCCGCCTCCCGGACCGATTGGGTCCAGGTCAGCGAGGAGATGGCGTGCAGCAGCAGCCCGAAGCCGACCAGGGCGCCGCCGAGCCAGCTCACGAGCGTGCCCATCAGCATGAGCGGGGCGAGCCAGGTCTGTGCGCGGTCGATGGCGCGGTAGCTGCCGCCGGGGGCGGCGAGGCGCAGCAGGAAGCGCAGGGAGCGCCACCAGCGGATCACCATCGAGGAGTACAGCCCCCGGGGCACGACGAGGGTGCGCAGGATGCTGGCGAACACCAGCAGCAGGAGCAGGCCGCCGGCCACGCCCGAGATCCATTTCATGCGGTCATTCTCACGTCCGACGCGGACGTCTTCAGCGCAACGGATCTCCTACGGCGCGAACGGGGCCCGCGGCCCGCACGTCGAACGGTCAGGCCCGCGGCCGGACCAACAGGGTACGAACGCCCTCGGAGGTGAGGGTCAGGCCGTTCGGTGAACTCGGGTCGATGGTGAGCGACAGATCACCGGTCGGCCATTGGGAGGCGAGCGCGCCCAGCGGAACCAGACGGTAGCGGGAGACGAACGGGAGCAGTTCGGCCATCGCCGGCTCCGAGGTGAACACCGGCACCACCTGCTCCCCGCCCGGCTGCTCCAGCACGGGCAGCGCCACGGCGGCGGGGTCGCGCACGTCCTCCTCGCTCGCGTCGTCCGGCACGGGGACCAGCACCTCGCTGTCGGCCAGGGTGTCCAGCGCCAGCGGGTTCTCGGTGTTCTCCGTGAGTGCCTTCAGTGCCTCCTGGGCCGGTGTCGTGGCCGTCGGCAGGTAGTGATGGTTGTTCGAGGGTGTGTCCATTGGCAGATCCCAGGTAGTGACGGACAGGCCGCCCGGGGCGGGACTCGCCCCGGGCGCGGCTCCTGTCGCGCGTACCCACTCGCGGCCGGGGCATTCCCCGCTCCTGCCCGCCGGCGCTCACGAGATCGAGAGACCGAGAGACCAGGGCATCAGGAGATCAGCGGGATGTCGTCCGACGGCAGGCCGAGGCGGTCGCGGCCGACACGGCGGGCCAGCGGTTCGGCCATCGTGGGGCCGAGGTGCGACCAGATCGTGGCGGCGTCCCGGAAGTAGCGCTGCATCCGCGCGCCGTCGCGGGCGTGCCGGGAGCCCGCCGTGCGGAAGAGGATGCCCTGGAGCGCGTCCCAGGCCAGGCGCCCGGCGGTGACGAAGACGAGCGCGAGCCGGTTGTCGACGGCGGTCGTGAAGGGAGCCCGGCCCGACACGTTGTCGCAGCAGGCCTCCATCCAGTCGTCGGCGGTGGCCCGCAGCGCCGCGTCCGCCGTACGGATCGCGGCCAGCGCCTCCCCCAGGTTGCGCTGGTAGTCGTGGAGGTCGGCGCGGGTGCGGCCGGGGTCCAGGACGAGCGGGCGTGCGGCGATGATCCGCGCGTACTCGTCGGCGGCCGCGTACGCGGTGCCGATCATGAGGGCGGCCAGCTCGCCGTGGAAGAAGCTCGCCGCGCGCCCCGCGTACATGGGATGGCCGTGCAGCTTCGAGCCGAGGGAGCCACCCTCGACGGGCAGGTCGAGCAGGCTCGCCTCCCGGGTGAAGTGGGCGGGGATGCGGGCCTCGTCGAAGCGGATGCTGTGGGAACCGCTGCCGCGCAGGCCGAGGACGTCCTGCCAGTCGTCGAGCAGGGTCCAGGCGGAGCGCGGCGCCACGAACAGCACGAGCGGCCCCGGTGGGTCCTCCGGCTTCTCGGGGGCGCGCAGGGTCTGACCGACGTAGTGGGTGGAGTAAGGGGAGCCGGAGGAATAGGACCAGGTGCCGTCGAGGATCACATGGCCGTCGCCGTCGGGCCGCGCCACCCCGACGGGGGTCGCGGTGGAGGCGGCCCGGAAGTCGCCCTCGTCGCCGAAGAGTTCGTCCTGTGTCTTCTCCTCGAAGACCGAGGCGACCTGGAGGACATGGGCGGCGGTGAGAGACAGGGCCCAGCCGGTGGAGGGACAACCGCGCGCGACCTCGGTCACGACGCGGTAGAAGGTCGGCAGGCCGAAGGCGTACCCGCCGTACCTGCGCGGCTGCAGCATCCGGTAGAAACCGGCGCGCAGGAACTCCTCGTGGGTGTCCTTGGGGTAGATCGTCAGCCGCTCGGTCTCCGGCTGCCGTTCGAGCAGCGCGGGCCGCATCGCCACGGCCCGCTCGATCACTTCGCGTTCGGTGAGTTCCGGTTCGGGAACGGCGATCACGGGGCCTCCTGACAGGCGGGACTGTCCGTACGTGCGGCGATACCAGTGATTGAACACGCAGATCCGCCACGGTGTACCACCGGATAACGCCAAGTACGAGGATCTGTACACCGGTTGAAGTGTCGGCCGGCCCGCCCGGGGGCGCGAGGAGAGCGCTTTTCTCACTCGTCGGCCAGGGCTTCGAGGCGATGGCCATGGTGAAAACGAACCAGTGATGGTGACCGGAGCCCACGCGCCCCGCGGGCCCCGCCGCCTAGCGTGGCCTCATGCCGATGCAACCCTGGTTTCCCGACGCCAAGCTGGGCGTCTTCATCCACTACGGTGTCTACGCCGTGGGCGGAGCGGCCGAGTCCTGGTCGTTCTACACGGGTGAGATGACCCACGAGCAGTACATGAAACAGCTCGAAGGCTTCACCGCGTCGAAGTACGATCCGGACGCCTGGGCCGCGCTGTTCGCCCGCATCGGCGCCCGGTACGCGGTCCTCACCACCAAGCACCACGACGGCATCGCCCTCTGGGACACCGGCCACCGCAGTCTCGACGTCGTCCGGAACACCCCGGCCGGCCGGGACCTGGTCACGGATTTCGTCGACGCGCTGCGCGAGCGGGGGCTGAAGGTCGGGCTCTACTACTCGCACTCCGACTGGAACCACCCCGACTACCCCAGCATCCGGCACGTGAGGCCGGGTGAATCGCCGAGTCCCTACTCGCACGCCGAGCCCGGCAAGGAGGACCCGGCCGCCTGGGAGCGCTACCTCGCCTACCGCGACGGCCAGGTCGGCGAGTTGATGGACCGTTTCCGCCCCGACCTGCTCTGGTTCGACGGCGAGTGGGAGCGCACCGAGGAGCAGTGGCGGATGGACGAGCTCGCCGAGCTGATCCTCGCGGGCAACCCCGACGCCGTCCTCAACGCGCGGATGCTCAGCCACGGCGACTACGCCACCCCCGAGCAGGGCACCCCGCTGCAGGCCCCTCAGGGCCCGTGGGAGCTGTGTCTGACGATCAACGACTCGTGGAGCTACCGGCCGCAGGACCGCGACTTCAAGTCGGTGCGCCAGCTGGTGCGCTACTTCACCGAGACGATCGGCATGGGCGGCAATCTGCTGCTCGGCGCCGGGCCCCGCGAGGACGGGACCATCCCCGAGGAGCAGATCGAACGCCTGGAGGGGCTCGGCGCCTGGATCGGACGGCACACGGACGCGGTGTACGGGACGGTCGCCGGGCTGCCCGCCGGGCACCACTACGGTCCCAGCACCCTCTCCGCCGACCGGCGCACGCTGTACCTGATCTGCTTCGACGCACCCCGTGACAACGTCTCGCTGCGCGGCCTGCGCAACGAGGTCAAGCGCGTCACGGTCCTGGGCACCGGCACCCAACTGGGCCACCACGTCACCGGCGGCCTCGACGCCGTCCCGGGCGTCACCTGGATCGACGCGCCCGCCGCGGCCGACCTCGACGAGTACGCCACCGTCCTCGCCGTCGAGCTGGAGGGCGAGCTGGACCTCTACCGGGGCACCGGCCGCGACTGACGGAGGCACCGCGTCAAGGGAGTGCGGCGGCAGAACGGGGTGCGCACCCAGTCGGCGTTGGTCCGACCCGGGACGGTCACCACACCGCCGAGGACGACGTGGCGCAGCCGCCCGCACGTCCGCCGGGCCGACGCGGTGATCGCTGCGGTGGTGCTGACCGTGGACGTACCTTCCCGGTGTACTCGCCGTTCGCTCAGGGAGAGGGCGGAACGGCCCACCGGGATGCCTGGGGGCGGTGGCTGTTCAGGTGACGTTCAGGTCGGGGGACGGACGCCGCGGCTCACACCGTGGGGCGCGGCCGGTGCGCTGCCGGAGTCAGCTCGTTTCCGCCGCGCGGCAGGCTCCGCACGTGATGTGGCGGGCCGGCTTCTCGTGGGTGGCCCGGCCGGTTCCGGTGATGTCCTGGGTCGGCGGGTGACTTTCGTGCACATGTGTGCGACAGAGCGCTGCGCCGCAGCGGATGCATACGGCGACCGCGGGACCGGGGGTGCCGGGGCAGTCGTAACAGTTCATGTCCTCACCTCGTTGTTCTTTGGTGAGCACGGCCCTGTTGGGGGCGCTGTGATCCATCCTCCATCATCCTTGCGAACATCGCCTGGCAAGAGAACCCGGCCACGAGCCGTGCGCTCGGGCGGGCGGGAAACGGTCACCGTGTCGCATCGGACCAGGGGGCGGAGTAGACATGGGACATGAGTGACAGTGATGCGCCGGCCGAAAGAGGCGGCCGGGGCATCGGCATCGACTACGCGGAGGTCTTCCGGGCCCTGCCCAGTCCCGTGCTGCTGCTCACGCCCGACATGGTGGCGGTCGACGCCAATCGGGCCTACGAGAGGGTCTCCGGACGGAGCCTCGCGGAGTTGGTCGGCCGGTGCGTCTTCGACGTGTTTCCCGACAACCCCACCGACCCCCGGGCCAGTGGTGCTCAGGCGCTGCGCGCCTCGCTGGAGCGGGTGGTGGCCACCGGCGGGCCGGACAGCATGGCCCTGCAGAAGTACTCCGTGGACCTGCCCGAACGGCCCGGCGTGTTCGAGGAGCGCTACTGGAGCACCGTCAACATCCCTCTCCTCGACGCCGACGGCCGGGTGTCACTCATCGTCCACCGCGTCGAGGAGGTCACCGCGCTGATACGCGCCCGGCGGGCGCTCGGCGCCGCTCCGGAGGTGCCCCTCACCGTCGAGGACGCGATGACCGCCGATCTGCTGAACCGCTCCCTGGAACTGGAGGAACTCAACGAGGAGTTGCGCAAGGCCCACGCCCGCGCGCACGAGGTCGCCGTCACCCTGCAGCGCGCCATGCTGCCGAGTACGACGCTGCCGGACCGACCCGGGGTGGCCGTGCGCTACCGGCCCGCGACCAGCTTCCTCAACGTGTGCGGCGACTGGTACGACCTGATCGACCTCGACGCGCGACGGCTGGCCGTGGCGGTCGGTGACGTGGTGGGGCACGGTCTGGAGGCGGCCGGGACCATGGGCCAGCTGCGCAGCGCCCTGAGCGCGGCGATCCGCGCCACCGGGCGGCCCGCCACCGCCCTCACCACCCTCGCGGCGCACGCCTACACCGTCGACGGCGCGCTCGCGACGACCGCCGTCCAGGTCGTCATCGACCGCACCGCCCTCACCGTCACCTACAGTCGCGCCGGGCATCCGCCGCCTCTGCTGGCCCACGGCGACGGCTCCGTCGAGGTGCTGGACTCAGCCACCGACCCGCCCCTGGGAGCGGGCGACGACTCCCTTCCCCGCTGCGAGTCGACGGTGGGCTACGGTCCCGGGAGCACCCTCGTCCTCTACACCGACGGTCTGATCGAGCGGCGGGGCGAGGACATCTACGCCGGTCTGGACCGCCTCGCCCACAGCGTCGAACGCCATCACCTGCTCGGCCCCGAACTCCTCGCCGACGCCGTGCTGGCCGATCTCGTCCCCGCACCTCGGCGCGGCCCCGACGACGACATCGCGCTCGTCGTCGTCCGGCTGTGAGCCGTCCGGCCCCCGGTCCCCCCGCCCTCAGGTCGCGGGGTCGAACCACGTGGGCGCGTCCGACAGGGCCTGCTTGATCCGGAACATCGCGAACTCGTTCAGCTCGGGCAACGCGTCGACCGCGAACCAGCCGACGTCCAACGACTCGTCGTCGTTGACCCTCGCCTCACCGCCGACGGCCCGGCACCGGAACGTGGTGTCCATGTACTGGCAGGTGTCGCCGTTCTCGTAGGTGACCCGCTCCAGGGCCTGGACCAGCACCACGCGCTCGACGACGCAGCGCACGTTGGTCTCCTCGAACACCTCCCGCACGGCGCAGGCCGCGGGCTGCTCGCCCGGGTCCGGAATGCCGCCGATGATCGACCACTTCCGGGTGTCGGTGCGCCGGCCCAGCAGCACTCTGCCCTCGTCGTCGAAGACGATGGCGGTGACTCCGGGGAGCCAGAGCAGCTGGTGGCCGGCCGAGGCCCGGATGGTGCGGATGAAGTCAGGAGTAGCCATGGAGCGACCCTAACGGCCGGATTCCGTCATCCGGCCGGGGTCAGGCGAGATCGCCAGGAACGGCGCCGTTGCGGCGCCCGCGGACCACCGTCGTACCCGCCCAGCCGAGACCGCCCACCGCGACCGCCACCAGCAGCATCTCCGGCAGGATGCCGAGCCGCGTGGCGGGGGTCTCGGAGGAGCGCAGCGGCACCTTCTGGACCAGCGAGTCCGCCACGAACATCCCGGTCCGCTGGGTGATCCTCCCGTCCGGCATGATCACGGCGCTGACGCCGCTGGTCACCGGCACCGTGACGGTACGGCTGTGCTCGACGGCGCGGACGCGGGACATGGCGAGCTGCTGATAGGTCATCTCGCTGCGGTCGAAGGTCGCGTTGTTGCTCGGCACCGAGATCAGCTGCGCGCCGTCGGTCACGGTGCTGCGCACGGCCCAGTCGAAGGCGGCCTCGTAGCAGGTGACCAGCCCGACCCTGGAGCCGTCCATGGTGAACACGCCCGGCTTGTGGCCCCGGCTGAAGTCCTGGCGGACCATCGAGGTCCAGTTCTTGTTGATCGCGCCGAGCAGTGAACGCAGCGGAAGGTACTCGCCGAAGGGCTGGACCTGTCGCTTGTCGTACGTGTCGAGGGGGCCCTTGACCGGGTCCCACAGGATCTGCTCGTTGTAGAGCTTGCCGTCGCGCTCCACGACGCCACCGACCGAGATGGGCGCGCCGATGGCCTTGGCGGCGTTGTCGATCACGAGGCGGGCGTCGGCGTTGGTGAAGGGGTCGACGTCGGAGGAGTTCTCCGGCCACAGCACGAAGTCGGGCCGGGCGACCTTGCCCGCCTTCACCTCGGCGGCCAGCCGCTCGGTCTCCCGGGCGTGGTAGTCGAGCACCGCGCGCCGCTGGGCATTGAAGTCGAGACCCGCGCGCGGCACATTGCCCTGGATGACGGCGACGGTCGCCGTGCCGTTCTCGGCCTTGTCGCTCACCAGCGACCGCGCCGCGAGCGCCCCGACCACGGGGACGGCAACGCTCAGCAGCGCCGCCGCGGCGGCCCCTCGGCGTACGACACCGGTGCGCCGGCCCTCGACGACCTGGCGTACGACCTCGTACAGCCCGAAACCGCAGAGCACGACCGCGAAGCCGAGCACCGGGGTGCCGCCCACCGCGGCCAGCGGAAGGAAGATGCCGTCCGCCTGGCCGAAAGCGACTTTGCCCCAGGGGAAGCCGCCGAACGGCGCACGCGCGCGTGCCGCCTCGCCCGCGATCCAGACCGCCGCCGCCCACAGCGGCCAGCCGGGCAGCCGGGAGACAAGGGTGATGCCCGCGCCGACGAGCGCCACGTACACCGCTTCCACTGCGACGAGTGCCACCCACGGGCCGGGGCCGACCTCGACACCGGTCCACACGAGCAGCGGCAGCAGGAAGCCGAGGCCGAACAGATAGCCGAGCCCGAGGCCCGCCTTCCAGGAGCGACCGCGCAGAAGCCAACCGAAGACCGCGAAGGCCGGCAGGGCCAGCCACGAGACGGTGCGCGGCGGGAAACTGACGTAGAGCAGCACTCCGGAGAGCGCCGCGGCGGCGGCCGGAGCGTATCGCCGAGCCAGTCTGGCCCCGCGCGATGCGGGCGCGGCCTGGGGTTCGAGCTGATCCGGCTCGTCTACGGAAGTTGCGGTGGCGGTCACCCGGGGAGTGTACGGCGCGTGACCTGGGCGCCGACAGCACGGTCCGCACCCTGAACCTCCCGGCGCCCGGGGGTCGTCCGTCCGCTCCGCGGACCGTCGCGTGCCCGCCTGACGCACCGTTCCTGCGCAACTCATCCACAAACCGGCGCATCAGCCGTTACGGTGTGCCCGAGCCTCTGACGTGCGGCCGGATGCGGCCGTGGCGGTCGGGGCCCGGCACAGGTCGGGGGGCGACGGGGTGGGGTCCACGGGGATGAGGTCTGCGGCCGGTTCGGCGGCCGAAGGCGAGAGACGAAACGTTTCGGACGCCATGGGTGTGATCGTGCTCGGGGCCTGCGCGGTGTGGGCCCTGATCACGGCGACCGCGCACGACGGGCGGCCCGAGGGCGTGCTCCTGGCCGTGCTCGCCGTGGCAGCCGGGTATGCCTCGGGCCGGATCCTCGGCGCTCTCCTGCCGGTCGCGGCGCCGTGTGCCGGGGCCCTCGCCGGACTGGGCCTCGCGCTCACCGCCGCGCACACCACCCCGGGCCCGCAGCTCACGACGCCACTCGGGCACGGCGGCGCCACGGCCGCACTGCTCGCCCTGTCCACCGGTGCGGCGTGCTGCGCGGCCTGGGCGGCACGCAGCCCTGCGCAGCGGCTCGCGCTGCGTCTGCTCGCCGTCGGGATCGTGGTGAGCGCGGCGGTGCTCGGCTCGACCACGGGATGCGCCGCCGGCGCCGGGGTGCTGCTGTGCTCGCTCGCCGCCGACCGCATGCGCCGCCGCGCCCTCGGACTCGGGGGTCTCGCGCTCGCCGCGGCGCTGGTGACGGGCGCGACCTGGGCGGTCGCGGAGAACGTGCTTCCGGACGGTCTGACCGCTTCCCTGGAGGGGCAGCTCACCGAGCACCGGGTCCTGCTCTGGCGCGACGCGCTCCACCTGGCCGGACACCATCCCGCCCTCGGCGTGGGGCCCGGGCGGTACGGGGAACTCAGTCCGACGGTCGCGCAGTCGCTGCCGCCCGACGGCAAGCCCCACTCGGCACCCTGGCAGCAGGCGGCCGAACAGGGTCTGGTCGGCGTCGCGCTGCTCGCCGCGGTCTTCTGCTGGGTCCTCCATTCACTGTGGCGTTCGCCGCGGTCCACGACGATCGCGCTGACGGCGGGCGCGGCCCTCACGGCGCTGGCCGTGATCGCCTCGCTGGGCAACGCGCTGAGCTTCACCACGGTGACGGCGGGTGCGGGGCTGCTCGCGGGGCTCGCGACGGCACGACCCCTGGCCGACGAGGACCTGGAGAGCGTCCTGAACACGGGAGACCAAACCCCGAGGAACCGGCTGGAGCCGTGATCTCCGCGCCGCTCAGATGACCGCGCCGGGCGTGGCCGGCCGCAGCCGGTCCCGGATGATCCGGACCATCGCCTCCGCGTTGTCCACCGTGATGGTGAACGTGTGTCCGTCGCCGAGCTGCAGCACCACGCCCTCGCCGCGCCGGACGATGACCGCGGTGCCCTTGTCGGGACGCCAGCGATAGCCCCAGCCGCCCCACTGCCGCGGGGTGACCCGGGGGGCGAAGTCGGCGCCGACGACACTCGAGAGCGGAATACGTCGGCGGGGCAGACCGATGTGGCCGCACCGGACTTCGAGGCAGTCCTTGTCGACCTTCACGGCGACATGCACGAAGGCGAGCGTGCCGAACATGATGAGCAGTCCCGCCGCGATGCACCCGACGACGGACATGGCCAGTGCCGCGACACCCGACGTCCACGTCGAGTCGACGGCCAGTTCGACACCCAGCGCGATACAGGCGGCCCCGCCTATGGCGGGCAGCCACTGGACGCGATTGGTCGCACTCCCGGTCCAGACTTCGGGGTGCGAGAAGTTTTCGCGGCGGAGGTGGTCCCTCATGTTTAAGAGACTACTCAGGTTCCGCACCGCGGGCACCGGGTCGCGAAGGGTCACTGCTCCGGGTGGGCGCGCGGCGCACGCGGGGCGTTCGGGCGGTGACGGACGGTCGCCGTTCGCAGGCCTCCGCCCGGCGGCCGTGGTGACGGACGGTCGCCGCTCGGCGGCACCAGTCAGTGGGCGGGGCTTACCGCCTGAAGAAGGCGGCCTTCCTCGTACGCCAGCGCGGTCGCCGACAGGCCGCCCTCGCTGCCGCTGAGGAGCACGGTGAGGGAGCCCTCGGCGGGGGCCGCCGGGTCCGGGAGCTCGCCGATCCTGCGCAGTGCCTGCGCGGCGACCGCCCCGGCGGAGCCATGCAGCGCGAGCGGTGGGAGGCCGGGCTGCTGCACGGCCGTACGGATGCGTTCGGCGACCAGCTCGTAATGGGTGCAGCCCAGGACGACGGCCCTTACATCGCGGGGGGTGCGCTCGGCCGCCGCTGCGATCGCGGCGTCGATGCCCTCCTGGTCACCGTGCTCCACGGCGTCGGCGAGCCCGGGGCAGGCCACTTCGGTCACGGGCACCCCCGCGGCGAACTCGCCGATGAGCCCGCGCTGATAGGGGCTCCCGGTGGTGGAGGGCGTGGCCCAGATCGCGACGGGTCCCCCACCGGCCGCGGCCGGCTTGATCGCCGGGACCGTGCCGATCACGGGCACCTCCGGCTCCAGACGGGCGCGCAGCGCCGACAGGGCTCGCACGGAGGCGGTGTTGCAGGCGACGATCAGGGCGTCGGGACGGTACTGCGCGGCGGCCTCGGCGACGGCGAGGGCGCGGGCGGTCACGTCCTCAGGCGTACGCGGTCCCCAGGGCATGCTGCCGGGGTCCGAGGAGAGCACGAGATCGGCGTCCGGCCGCAGTCGACGTACCGCGGCGGCAGCAGCTAGCAGTCCGATTCCGGAGTCCATGAGCGCGATCTTCACCCGGTCACCATAGACGATCCGCCCCGACGGACCCCCGGGGTGGGGCAGACTGCGACGAGTGAGTGCCGTCGCGTGGACCGCCGTGGGATCACTGGCCGCCTGGCTGTGGCTGCTGCTCGGGCAGGGCTTCTTCTGGCGTACGGATCTGCGGCTGCCGCCGCGTCGGGAACCGGACGACTGGCCGTCCGTCTGCGTCGTCGTACCGGCGCGCGACGAGGCCGCCGTGCTGCCCGAGAGCCTGCCCTCGCTGCTCGCCCAGGACTATCCGGGGCGCGCCGAGATCTTCCTCGTCGACGACGGCAGCTCGGACGGCACCGGGGAGCTGGCCCGTGAGCTCGCCCGCACGCACGGCGGGCTGCCGCTCACCGTCGACTCGCCCGGGGAGCCGCCCGCGGGCTGGACCGGCAAGCTCTGGGCCGTGCGTCATGGCATCGGCCTGGCACGCGCGCGTGGCCCCGAATACCTGCTGCTGACGGACGCGGACATCGCGCACGCGCCGGACAGCCTGCGGACGCTGGTCGCCGCGGCGCGCACCGGCGGCTTCGACCTGGTCTCGCAGATGGCCCGGCTGCGGGTGGAGAGCGTGTGGGAGCGGCTCGTCGTCCCCGCCTTCGTCTACTTCTTCGCACAGCTCTATCCCTTCCGGTGGATCGCGGTGAAGGACTCACGGACGGCGGCCGCGGCGGGCGGCTGCGTACTGCTGCGCGCGGACGCCGCCGAGCGGGCGCGGATTCCGGACGCCATCCGGCACGCCGTCATCGACGACGTGTCGCTCGCGAGGGCGGTCAAGGGGAGCGGGGGTCACATCTGGCTGGGGCTGGCCGAGCGGGTCGACAGCGTGCGTCCCTATCCCCGGCTGCACGACCTGTGGCGCATGGTCTCGCGCAGCGCGTACGCCCAGCTGCGGCACAACCCGCTGCTGCTCCTCGGTACGGTCCTCGGCCTCGCCGTGGTGTACCTGGTGCCGCCGGTCGCCCTCTTCACGGGTCTCTTCTCCGGGCATACGGGGATCGCGGCGGCCGGCGGGCTCGCGTGGCTGCTGATGACGGCGACGTATCTGCCGATGCTGCGCTACTACCGGCAGCCCGTGTGGCTCGCCGCGTCGCTGCCGGTGACCGCGTTCCTGTACCTCCTCATGACGGTCGATTCCGCGGTGCAGCACTACAGGGGGCGCGGCGCGGCCTGGAAGGGCCGCACCTACGCGCGCCCGGACACCGCGCTCGACGAGCGCTGACCGGGCACTTCCTGTGGGTCATTTCCTGCGAGCCACTTTCGCTGGGTCGCTTCCTGTGGGTCACTTCCTGCCGGGGGTCCAGTTCATGCCCCACCCGTAGACGCGGTCCACCGTGCGCTGCGGGCTCACGCCGCGCTCGGGGACGAGGTAGCGGGCTTCACGCTGGACGATCAGGTCGCCGCCGTTGTTGGTGATGAGGGCGAGGGCGCAGACCGTCGAGGGCACCGTGCACTCGTCGAGCGAAAAGTCGACGGGGGCGCCGTTCAGCGGTTGCAGGGTGACCGTGGCATGCAGGTCGGCGAACGAACGCGCCCCTTCATAGATGGTGACGAAGATGAGGATGCGCCGGAAACTCTGCTTGTGGTCGAGGTTGACGGTGAGGTTCTCGCCGCTCGCCACGGCACCGGTGCGGTCGTCGCCGTCGAGGTGGATGTACGGCGGCTGGTGCAGCGCCCCGAAGGCGTTGCCGAGCGCCTGGACGACTCCCTTGCGGCCGTCGGACAGCTCGTACAGGGCGCAGAGGTCGAGGTCGAGGTCCCTGTGCGCCGCGACGGCCCGGCCCCGCTTGCTGCCCCACCCCGAGAACTGCTTGCGCACCTGCCAGTTGAGGTTGACCCGCATGGCGCCGGACGTGCCGCCCTGCTTGGTCAGCGAGACCGAGGGCGCCTCCTTGGTGAGCGTGACCTTGGAGAGGCGGACCGGGGCCGCGGGCCGGGCGGGCGGCGGAGCCATGGCGGGGGGCGAGACGGTGACCGGCGGTGCGGTGACGGGCGGTGCGACGGGCGGGGGCATGTTCACCGGTGGCCCGACCGGCGGCGGACCGGCCACACGTGTACCGGGCGCGGGCGGCATGGCGGCGGGGGGTGTGGGGCCGGGCGGTGCGGGCGCAGGCGGTGCGGGGACGACCGGCGCGGTGGCGGTCGGCGCGGGCTGAGACGGGGGCGATGCCGCGTGCTGCGGCTCGTCCACCGTGATTCCGTAGTCCTTCGCCAGCCCTTCCAGTCCGCTGCCGTACCCCTGCCCGACCGCGCGGAACTTCCAGGCACCCTGGCGCCGGTAGAACTCGCCGAGCACGAAGGCGGTCTCGACGGTCGCGTCCTTGCTGTCGAAGCGCGCGATCTCCGTGCCCTGCCCCGCGTCGAGCACGCGGATGTACAGACCGGGCACCTGCCCGAAGGTGCCGCCGTCCGCGGAGGCGGCCAGCACCACGGTCTCGATGGCGCCCTCCACGCGCGCGAGGTCGACGAACAGGGTGTCGGTCACCTGACCGCCGTCGCCCCGCTTGCCCTCGTGCCGCACAGCGCCGGAGGGGTGTGCCGGCTGGTTGTAGAACACGAAGTCGCCGTCGGAGCGGACCTTTCCGGAGACCAGCAACAGCGCGGAAGCATCCGCGTCGGGGACCCCGGGCCCCGAACGCCACCCCATTTCGACGCGCAACCCACGCGTCGGCACAGGAACATTCGAACCTTTAGGCATTGTCATGTCCGCCCCCATCACGTGTCACCGCGCCAGGCCGCGCCTCGGGCCGTCCCTCGGGCCCTTTCCCAACCAACCTATTCCCCCAAGGCGGAGAACTCCTGTGCGGTGCCCCGGAAGATCGAACGAGGGGCCTCGAACACTGCTGGCCAACCACCGGTAACCCCCTCGGAACTCGGCCTTTACGCGATCTGAACCCGATTTGGCGCCCTTTTTTGCCGAGTTCGCTCGCATTGGGGATCCCGCGTCACTGCCGACACGGAAAACAACCCTCTTATCGGTCTCCCCAACCAGCACATCGTGGGCTTAACTTATGTGCCATGACCTCCCCCCGCTCCACCTATGGCGGCGGTTACTACTCCGCGCCGTCCTTCCCGGACACCCCGATCTACGACTCCCTGGTCGCCGAGCGGGGCACTCCCCAGATCGCCCCGATCCGGGTTCCCGCCGCCTACGACACGGGCAGCAGCTACCTTCCCGCGCTCCCCTCGGCACTTCCCGCCCTGCCCGCGGGACCCTCGCAGCAGGCCCCCATGTACGGCGGCTACCCGCAGGCCCAACAGCCCGCACCGCTGCAGCAGGCCCCGGCTCCGTACATCCCGCAGCAGGCCGGCGCCCCGCGCGGCTACCCGGGACCCCAGCAGCAGCCGCAGCGCCCGATGGCGGCCGGCACCGGCTACGAGGCCATGCGCCCCGCGGCTCCCCGCCCCGCCCCGGCTCCGTACCAGGACCCGTACAACAACCAGCAGTACCGCGGGTACTGAGGGGCTGAGGTAGGCGGGCACCGCGGCATTCGGACCGGAATGTCGGTGCCCGCTGGCACGATGGAGTCATGGGGAATGCGGAGCTGCACTCGATCCATGTCCATCCGGTCAAGGCCTTCCGGGCTCTCTCGCCCAGGGAGGCCGTCGTGGAGCCCTGGGGGCTGGCCGGAGACCGACGTTGGGTACTGATCGACGACGGGGGAAAGGTCGTCACCCAGCGTCAGCAACCACGGCTGGCACTGGCCGCCGCCGAGCTGCTGCCCGGCGGCGGCATTCGCCTGTCCGCGCCCGGCCGTGAGCCGCTGACCGTCCACGTGCCCCGGCCGGTCGGCACGACGCCGCTGGATCTCTTCGGCAGCAAGGTGGAGGCGGTCCTCGCCGACGCGGACGCGCACGCCTGGTGCAGTGACTATCTGGGGACCCAGGTCCGTCTCCTGCACATGGACGACCCCGCCACGCGCAGGCCGGTCGACCCGGACTACGCGCGTCCGGGCGAGACCGTCAGCTTCGCCGACGGCTATCCCCTGCTGGTCACCACGCTCGCCTCGCTGGACGCGCTCAACTCCTTGATCGCGCAGGGCGACCGCGCCGACGAGGGCCCCCTCCCGATGAACCGATTCCGGCCGAACGTGGTGGTGGCGGGCACGACGGCATGGGCCGAGGACGGCTGGCGGCGGATCGCCATCGGCGAGGTCTCCTTCCGGGTGCCCAAGATGTGCGGCCGCTGCGCCGTGACCACCACCGACCAGGACACCGCCCAGCGCGGCAAGGAGCCGCTGCGCACACTCGGACGCCACCGCCGCTTCGGCTCCCAGCTCGTCTTCGGACAGAACCTGGTGCCGGAGTCCCGGGGCACGGTGCGGATCGGCGATCCGGTCACGGTCCTCGAATGACCCGCCCGCGGGAACCCGGGCCCCGGGCACGGTCGTTGAGACTGTGTGAGAAGTTCATGAAAGACCCGTGGGAAGGGTGATTTCGCTCTCTCTTTCCCGGGGCTCGCCTATGAACGGCTCCGCCGGGGGTTATCACGGAGGCGAAAGGGGGTGCGGGACGGTGCGAGCTATCGGCGGACTCTGGCGTTGGCGGCACAATCCGCTGCGCCGCACGACCGATCTGGTCGAGGCATGGCTGGCCCTGCTGGCCGTCCTGCTGATCCTCACCCTCGCGCCCCTGCTCGGCGCCCTCACCGGAGCGACGGCCGAGGACGCCCTCCAACAGGCCGTTCGGGACCAGCACCTGGCCCGCCACGAAGTGACGGCCACCGTGGTCGGCAAGGCGGCCCGGGCCCCGCTGGACCCCGATCCCGAGGCCTCGTCGGCGCAGGATCCGCACAGCCGTGTGCTCGCCGACTGGACCGCTCCGGACGGCACGGCGCATCACGGCAAGGTGATAGCCGCCCTCAAGTCACCGCACAAGGGCGACCACTTCACGCTCTGGACCGACGAGCACGGTGACATAGTCGCCCGCCCGCTGGATCCGGCCACCGCGACGACGCACGCCGTGCTGGCGGGCATCGGCGCGGCCCTGCTCACCGCGGGGCTCCTCGACAGCGGCAGACGTCTGATCGTGTGGCGCATGGTCCTTCGCCGGTACGCCCGTTGGGATCAGGCATGGGACAGGGCGGGCCCGGACTGGGGCAGGACGGGCACCGGCAGCTGACCGCCTTCCGGCTCCGGTCAACCCACCGTGCCCGCGCACGCTACGGTGGACCGACCGAATCGTTCGGCACCGTCGTGAGAAGCTGTTCTTGATCGCGACGGGATTTCAGCACGGCCTCGCAGGACCCGCGTACGACGAGGTGGGGGCACTACAGCGCCATGGCACAGGGCACGGTCCAGGTGACGCACACCGGCACCTCGCGGTGGCGGCGCCGCACAGGAGAGTACGCATCGCTGGCCGCCGCCCTGGAGGCCGCGGCCGACGGGGACGTGCTCACCGTCGCACCCGGCACCTACCGGGAGAATCTCGTGGTCCAGCGCGCGGTGACGCTGCGCGGCCCGGAGGGCTCCCCCGGCTCCGTGCGCATCGCGCCGGTGGACGGAGTGCCGCTGACCGTGCGCGCCTCGGCCGTGGTCCAGGACCTGTACGTGGAGGGCCAGGACTCGGCGGCGCCCGCGCTGCTCGTCGAGGAGGGCACCCCGGAGCTCCTCGACATGCGGATCGTCACGCGCTCCGCGGCCGGCATCGAGGTGCGCGGCGGCGCCCGTCCGACCGTGCGGCGCTGCACGGTCGACAATCCGGCGGGCGTCGGCATCGCCGTACTCGACGGCGGCGGTGGCGTGTTCGAGGAATGCGAGGTCGTCGCGGCCGGACAGTCCGGCATCGCGGTCCGCGGCGGCGCGCATCCCCGTCTGGAGCGCTGCCGGGTGCACCACGCCTCCGGCGCGGGCCTGTCGGTGACCGGCGAGAACTCCTCGCTCGAGGCGGTCGGTTGCGAGGTGTACGAGGTCAAGGGCTCCGGTGTGCAGATCACCGCGCGCGCCGCGGCCCATCTCACCGACTGCGATGTGCACCGCACGACGTCGGACGGCGTCACCCTGGACACGGACGCCGTGCTCACGCTCGCCGACTGCCGCATCCACGACATCCCGGAGAACGCGGTGGACCTGCGTTCCCGCTCGGTCCTCACCCTGACCCGCACCACCGTCCGGCAGTTCGGACGCAACGGCCTGTCGGTCTGGGACCCGGGCACGCGCGTGGACGCCAACCAGTGCGAGATCTTCGACAGCACGGGCGACTACCCCGCGGTGTGGGTCAGCGACGGCGCGACCGCGGTGCTCGAGTCCTGCCGGGTGCACGACGTGCCCGACGCCCTGTTCGTCCTCGACCGCGGTTCACGCGTGGACGTCGTCGACAGCGACCTCTCCCAAGTGCGCAACACCGCCGTCTCGGTGAGCGACGGCGCGACGGCGCAGCTCGACGACTGCCGTATCCGCGACGCCGCGACGGGCGCCTGGTTCCGTGACCACGGAAGCGGCGGCACCCTGTCCGGCTGCACCGTGGACGGCACCCAGACCGGCGTGATCGTCACCAAGGGCGCCGACCCCACCCTCGAGCGCTGCACGGTCGACTCCCCCGCGGAGGCCGGTTTCTACGTGTCGGCGGGTGGCCGCGGCAGCTTCCACAACTGCCGGGTGACAGGCAGCGGGGGCTACGGCTTCCATGTCATCGACGGCTGCCGGGCGACGCTGAAGAAGTGCCGTACGGAGCGCTGCGCACGTGGGGGTTACGAGTTCGCCGACGGCGGCAACACACCGGGCGGCGGCCCGATCGTCGAGGACTGCACGAGCGACGAGAGCGCCGGAGTGCGCCCCCCGGCGCACGAGACGGCCGTACAGACGTCCAACCCGTCCTCGGGCCTGCTCGGCGCGATCCCGGGCCAGCGCAGCACCGAGCAGGAGCCGCTCGTCACCGCCTCGGAGCTCGAGCCCGCGCAGCCGGCCCGTACCTCGAAGGTCGTCCTCGGCGAACTCGACGGGCTGGTGGGCCTGGACAGCGTCAAGCGCGAGGTGCGCGCCCTCACCGACATGATCGAGGTGGGCCGCCGCAGACAGTTGGCGGGTCTCAAGGCCGCCTCCGCCCGCCGCCACCTGGTCTTCACCGGCTCCCCCGGCACCGGCAAGACGACGGTCGCCCGGCTGTACGGCGAGATCCTGGCCTCGCTCGGTGTCCTGGAGAAGGGGCACCTGGTCGAGGTGTCCCGCGTCGACCTGGTGGGCGAGCACATCGGCTCCACGGCGATCCGCACCCAGGAGGCGTTCGACCGGGCGCGCGGCGGTGTCCTGTTCATCGACGAGGCGTACGCGCTGTCGCCGGAGGACTCGGGCCGCGACTTCGGCCGCGAGGCCATCGACACGCTCGTGAAGCTGATGGAGGACCACCGGGACGCGGTCGTCGTGATCGTCGCGGGCTACACGGCCGAGATGGAGCGCTTCCTCTCCGTCAACCCCGGTGTGGCGTCCCGCTTCTCACGGACCATCACCTTCAGCGACTACGTCCCCGAGGAGCTGCTGCGGATCGTGGAGCAGCAGGCCGAGGAGCACGAGTACAGCCTGGCGCCCGGCGCGCCCGAGGCGCTGCTGAAGTACTTCACGGCCATCCCCAAGGGCCCGGCGTTCGGCAACGGCCGTACCGCGCGGCAGACCTTCGAGGCGATGGTCGAGCGGCACGCGGGGCGGGTCGCCCAGCTCGACGAGCCGAGCACGGACGACCTCACGCTGCTCTACCCCGAGGACCTGCCGGAGCTGCCCTGAGCCTCGCCCCGTGGACGTGCGGTCGCCCTCAGGTCGTGGCGTCGCCGTCGGGACGGGGGCCCGGTACCGCCTCCGGCCGCAGCCGCGCCAGCAGCCGTTCGCGTTCCTCGGCGAAGGCCGGGTCCGCCTGGTAGTCCCCGTGTCCGAGGATCGGCGCGGGCAGCGGATGCTCCTGAGTGCGTCCGTAGGCGAGCGGGTCCTTCAGGGGCGCGCGGTCGACCTGGGGGCCGCAGTCGCCGGGCAGCCGGACGGGGCCCCCGATGGGGTCGGTGAGGCGGTACAGGTTGCGCCAGCAGTCGACCTCCCGGTGCAGCGAGGTGAGGGCGGCCGGGCCGAAGTGGGCCGGGAACCAGCGCCCGTAGAGCCGTTCCAGGGGTGAACCGTAGGTGAGCAGCGCGACCCGCCTGCGTACGGAGGGCTTCAGCTGCCAGGCCGCGGCGGCGGCCAGCACACTGCCCTGGGAGTGCCCGGAGAGCACCAGGCGCCCGCCGGTGGCCCGGGTCCAGGTGACCATGCGCCACGTCAGGTCGGGCACGGCACGCTCGGCGTAGCAGGGCGGCGCGAAGGGGTGGGCGGCGCGCGGCCAGAAGGTGCCGACGTCCCAGAGGATGCCGATGGTGCGTCGGGCCGCCGGGTCCTTGTAGGCGCGCCGCCCCGAGGTGACGAGAAGTATGAAGCCGAGGCCGATCAGCCAGGACCCGAGCGCCTGTGCGGTTTCGGCGGCGCCTCGCACGAAGGCGTACGACCCTCGCGCGGCCTGTGCCGGGGCGTCACCGGTGATCAGGACGCCCACCAGGGCTCCGGCGCCGAGGAGCAGGGTCACGAACGAGATCACGCCGACCATGAGGGGCGCCCGGTCGGTGAGGGCGGCCATCGCGCGTGTGCTCGCGATACGGCCGGTACGGGTGGTGTCCTTGGCCTCGCCCAGGTAGTCGAGTTCCACCGCGCGCATCTCGAGGACGCGCAGCCGCCAGGTGCGTAGGACCAGCCTGCCGCACAGGCCGAGGAGCACGAGGAGCGTCGGCGGGATCACGGACGCCTGCCAGGTCAGCAGGACGGGCGGGCCGGGCAGCGAGCCGCGCGTGCCGTCCAGCCAGTCGGCGACGCGCTGCGCGACTCCGCCGGACATCACGCCGCCCAGGGCGCAGGCCAGCATCGCGACGGCGGGTCCGGCCAGACCCCGCAGAGCGGTGCGCGGATCGGGCCTGGTGCGGTACAGAACCCGGGCCACCACGCCGAGCATGATGACGAGCAGCCCCTGGGCGAGGGTGAGGCCCCCGAAGGTCGCGTCGCCCGGCAGCCGCCCCGTCGAGTGCCAGCCGGGCCGTGACCATCCGGCGTACAGCAGGGTCAGGGCGAACAGGACGATCGAGCCCAGGGGCAGCCCGCGCACGAGCGTGGCGTCCAGTTCCTGGTCCAGCCGGTGTTCGCTGCGCCCGCGCCGGCAGACCACCCACAGCACCACGACCGCGCCCACGACGAGCGATGCGTACAGCAGCAGGCCGAGGATCCCGAGCACGGCGGGTCCCCCCGCCTCCCGGTCGAAGCGGGCCGCGGGGCCGCCGACGGCGGCGGTGACGGTGAGGAGTCCCGCCGCGGTGTGCGCGGCGCGCAGCCGGGCCACCAGACGGCGCCCGTACCAGAAGCCGGGCCTGCCGAGCCCGGTCCGGCCGGTCTCCTCGGCGGGCTCGGGCCTGCGGGACACGGGCTGCTGGGACTCGTACGCGCTCCAGGTGCGGTGCGAGAGGTACCAGAGCAGGCAGGTGAGACCCGCGGGCACCAGGGCGGCCAGGGCGAGGCGGCGGCCGGGTCGGCTCCACCAGCCGTTGTCGGACAGGTCCGGGGAGAGGAAGCCCAGCCAGGAGTGCGCCTCGGCGCACGCGCGGATGCCCGCGCACTGCCAGGCGGTCAGGTCGAGGGCGACCTCGCAGGCCGCGGCGACCAGCAGCACGGTGAGGGTGAGCCCGGCCAGCCGGACGAGCAGGCCGTACAGGCGGACCGTCCGGGTGCGGCCGCGGGTGGCGGGACGCATCCAGTGCGCGAGGTTGACGACCATGAAGGGCAGCAGCAACAGCCACAGGGCCCGGGTGCCGTTGCCGGAGGTGAGGTTGCACCACACATAGGCCTCGGGGACCGGTTTGCCCCGGTAGTCGTCGGGGCGCCGCTCCGCGTCGGCGTCGTCGACGCGCCGGTAGACGGCCGCGGTGTCGTCGCCGCTGATCCGGACCGTCCGCGGATCGTCCAGCATCTCCTCGGGTGTGGTGCCGCCGACTCCGTGGACCAGGAGTTCGAGGGCGGTATCGGCCGCTTCGGGCCGCTGTGCGGGGCCGCTGAGCTCTCCCGCCGAGGCGTGTTCCCGTGCACGTTCCACTTTTCTGCACTTCCCCCGTGCGCGCGTCTGGCGTGTGTCATGTGCAGGCACAAGGATCTCCGCTCAGGGGTGCGCGCGCACCTGTGGTCACGGAATCTCCCCGATACGTGTGACAGTGACGCGACGGGCGGGACGCGGTGTCCTTGCGGGGAGTGGCGCACGTGTCGGTGGCCCGTGCGAGGATGGGTCGTCCTCCAGGCCTAGGACAAGGAGAATGTCCACGTGGGAGTGGGTTCGGACGGAGTGTCGGGCAGCTTGTGGCGCAAGGATCGGAGCGGACGTGAGTGAGAATCAGAACCTTCTCGCGGAGCAGCGTCGGGCCCTGATTCTCGACGAGGTACGGCGCCGGGGCGGCGTCCGCGTGAACGAGCTGACCCGCAAGCTGGGCGTCTCCGACATGACGGTCCGTCGTGACCTCGACGCGCTCGCCCGCCAGGGCGTGGTGGAGAAGGTGCACGGCGGCGCGGTGCCGCTGGTCGAGGCGAGTACGCACGAGCCGGGTTTCGAGGCCAAGTCGGGTCTGGAGCTGACCGCCAAGGAGGACATCGCGCGGGTCGCCGCCGAGCTGGTCGCGCCGGGCACGGCGATCGCGCTCTCGGGCGGTACGACGACGTACGCGCTGGCGCATCAGCTCCTTGACGTGCCGGACCTGACCGTGGTCACCAACTCGGTGCGGGTCGCAGATGTCTTCCACTCGGCGCAGCGCCTCTCCGGCCAGCGGCAGGGCGCGGCCACGGTCGTGCTGACGGGCGGGGTGCGCACCCCGTCCGACTCGCTGGTCGGTCCCGTGGCCGACCAGGCCATCGCGGCGCTCCACTTCGACGTGCTGTTCCTCGGGGTGCACGGGATATCGGTCGAGGCGGGCCTGTCGACGCCGAACCTGGCGGAGGCCGAGACCAACCGGCGGCTGGTGCAGTCCGCACGGCGGGTCGTCGTGGTCGCCGACCACACCAAGTGGGGCACGGTGGGTCTGAGTTCGTTCGCCGCGCTGGACCAGGTCGACACTCTGGTCACCGACGCCGGGCTGCCGGCCGAGGCGCGGGCGGAGGTCTCCGAACACCTGCGGCGCCTGGTGGTGGCCGGAGAGCCCGAGGACGGTACAGACATCTGACGGTCCGCCAGCTAAGGTGACGCTGCCCGCGGCTCTGGAGGCGGGACCGGGCTCCGTTCCCAGGTGGGGGTTTCGTCCATGGCACGCCGTCTTCGCCCGGTGGGGCTCGACTTCGCCGAGACCGCTCCCCTGCGTCTGGTGTTCGCCCGCGAGGTGGCGGCCCCTCCCGAGGTGGTCTTCCGCGCGCTGGCCGAGGACGTGCCCGGCTGGAGCGAGTGGTTCTCGGCGGTGACACTCGCCCGGCCGACCGCGGACGGCGCCGGGCGGGAGATCCGGCTCCGGGGCGGTACGCGCTTCCAGGAAACGGTCCTCGTGGCCGAGGCCCCCGAGGTGTACGCGTACCGGGTGGACGTCTCGAACGCGCCCGGCCCCCGGGCCCTGGTCGAGGAGTGGCGGCTGACTCCGGCCGGGAAGGGCACCCGGGTCCAGTGGACCTTCGCCGTCGACGGCTCGGCGCCGTTCCTGCTGGCCCTGAAGCTGGGCCGGGCGGGTCTCGGCCGCGCGTTCCGCCAGGCGGTGACGGCGCTGGACCGACGGCTGGCGTCGACACACGCGTGACGACAGGCCCGGGCCCCAGGTCCGCCCGTGGACGCGCCGCGTGAGCCGCGCCCCGGCGGTCAGTCCGGCCAGACGCCCGTCTGGAGCAGGGCCGCGATCGCCGCGGTGTAGGGCGCGATGTCCAGCCCCTGTTCGGCCAGCCACGCGTCCGAGTAGTACTTGTCGAGATAGCGGTCCCCTGGGTCGCAGAGCAGCGTCACCACGCTCCCCTTGCGCCCCTCGGTCACCATCTCGGCGACGATCTTCAGCGCGCTCCACAGCCCGGTGCCGGTCGAGCCGCCCGCCTTGCGGCCGATGGCCTGTTCCAGTGCCCGTACGGCCGCCACGCTCGCGGCGTCCGGCACCTTCATCATCCGGTCGATCGCGCCCGGCACGAAGCTCGGCTCCGTACGGGGCCTGCCGATGCCCTCGATACGCGAGCCGCAGTCGCAGGTGACGTCCGGATCGCCGGTGGTCCAGCCCTCGAAGAAACACGAGTTCTCCGGGTCGGCGACGCAGATGCGGGTGTCGGCCTGCATGTAGTGGACGTAACGCGCGAGGGTCGCCGACGTGCCGCCGGTGCCGGCCGTGGCGACGATCCACGCGGGCTCCGGGAAACGCTCCAACTCCAGCTGGCGGAAGATGGATTCGGCGATGTTGTTGTTGCCGCGCCAGTCCGTGGCCCGTTCCGCGTAGGTGAACTGGTCCATGTAGTGGCCGCCGGTCTCGACCGCGAGGGCGGCGGACTCCTCGTACATCCTGCGGGAGTCGTCCACGAAGTGGCACCGCCCGCCGTGGAACTCGATCAGACGGCATTTCTCGGCGCTCGTGGTGCGCGGCATGACGGCGATGAACGGCACGCCGATCAGCTTCGCGAAGTACGCCTCGGAGACGGCGGTCGAGCCGCTGGACGCCTCGATCACCGGGCGGCCCGGCCGGATCCAGCCATTGCAGAGCCCGTACAGGAAGAGTGAGCGGGCGAGGCGGTGCTTGAGGCTGCCGGTGGGGTGGGTCGACTCGTCCTTCAGGTAGAGGTCGATACCCCACGCCTCGGGCAGCGGGAAGCGCAGCAAGTGGGTGTCCGCGGAGCGGTTTGCGTCGGCCTGGACTTTGCGGACGGCTTCTTTGAGCCAGGTCCGGTACCGCGCGTCGCTGTGGTCGACGTCGAGGGTTTCGCCGGTCCGGATCTGCTGAGGGGTGCTCACGGCGGGGCTCCTTACGCATCGCGCCGACGCCGGTTCAGATGGTCGGACGCCTCGATCATAAACACCTTGCGCACGCTTCTCACCTGCATAAACACTCCTTTGAGCACCTCAAAGGCACCCCTGGAGCAGGGGTGTCCAAAGCGACGGGGGCGCACCCGGGCGAGTGCTCCCGTCCCCGCCGTCACCTCGTCATGCGCACTGGTGCTCGCCGCTGCCTGCGGGCAGACTGCACCGCAGGGCACGCGGCCCGCGTCCGACCGCGCCGCGCGGGATGACACTCCCGCAGCGGTCGCGCACACCGGAGCACGACCCGCGCGAAATCCGGTGCCGGGACGCGGGACAGAGCGACCCGGGACAGAGCGACGCGGGACAGAGCACAGCCGACGCGCACAAGGGGGCGGAGCATCATGGCAGAGCCGGAGTTCACGGCCACGGGCGTGCGGATCGGGAAGAGGCTGCGGTCGCTCACCCGGGCCGGACAGGTCCGGATCAGCGACGGCAGGCTGGAGTTGCTGACGAGTTACGGCAGCGAGATCGACAGTGCGCCGGTGCAGGCGGTGCGGGCGTCGAAGCCGTGGTTCGCGCCCGAGGACCGGGCGTTGGCCGACGTCAACGGCACCCGCTATTCACTCACGCTCGGCGAGCACGACCCCGCGCCGGGCAAGCCGGGGCCGCCCTCGGCGCGCCGGTTCATAGAGGCGGTTCGCAGGGCGGCGGGGCGCAACGGCTGAGTCGGCCGCGCGGCAACCGACACGGGAGCCTTCGGTTCGCCACCGGCAAGGGCCGACACAGGCACCCACGACTCGCGACCGGCGACGCCCTGCGCGCAGGCCTTCGACCTCCGGCCGACGGCCGCCCACCGGGCACCTCCGAGCGCGCTACCAGCGACGCTCGCGACCCGCGGCGGTGGACACGCGGGCCCCGGGCCCGCACCCCCCGCTCGCCCGCGCCAGGTCTTGTCGTCACATTCCCGTCGTCCGCCTGGAGGACGGGCCCGGCGGCGTCAGGTGCGTGCTGCCCGGTACGGCGAAGGGGGTCCCTCGCTGTTCGAGCGAAGCCGAGAGCTTGGGGGCGCGTGCATGGCGTCGCGGGCCAGACGGGAATGTGACGACAGGGCCCAGCAGCCCCGGCCCGCAACCGGCGACGGCGACCGGGCGAGCCTCGGACGTCGTCCCACCATCGACGTCCGGCACGAACGCCCTCACCGCAGCCGCCCACAGCCGACCCGCAAGGTCCGGGCCCGCGACCGCCGAGTCCCGGTGCCGGACCCCTCGCCCGACGAGCGCCGAAGGCACACCCCGAACGCACGCCCGGCGAAGCCCGATGCGAGAACCACCCACGCGCAACCCGCGACCGCCGACGAGGCAGCCCTGGACCGACGGTCGGCGACGGCCCGCGACGAACCCCTGGACTCACCGTCGGCGAAGCCCGGCTACGGATCCTCCGGCCCCCGCCCGGCAAAATCCAGGGCGTGAGCCACCCGCCGACGGTCGGCTCCGGCCGACCGAAAAGCCTCAGGCTCCCAACCGGCCCACCCCGGACCACGAGCCTCCGGCCCCCACCCGGCAAAACCCTGGGTGGGAGCCACCCGCCCGCGTGCGGGAAGCTTCGGGGCGCGTGCGGCGAGGGGTGGTGCTCGGGGCCTCGGTCGGCTGTGGCCGAGGGGAACGCGGTCCGGCATCGGTGCCGTCGGCGCGGCGGCCCCGGTTCGGGGTGGGTGGTGGTCGGTGCGTGAGCGATCCACCTCCGGCCCGTGGCGGTGAACGATGAACCCCGGCCCGCCGGACGCCGCCGCTCAGGCGAGACCGCCGCCCCGCGACGGCTCGGGCCGGAGCGGACCGCACCGCGAGTTGCAGGACCGCACCCCCTGAGTCACGCTGTTCTCACATCATCACTCTGGGTTCACCGGCGATAACGCTACGAATCAGTCCGCCGGTCATCACAGCAGGCGGCCGTTCCACTCAGCCACTCTGCTGGATCCGATCTCCGTCTTCTTCCGGACCTCAATTCGGGGAGTCGCAGCCGTGATCAGCCAGCCAAGCAGGCATTGCACGGTGGAGCTCCAAGCCCTGCCGTCGCGGATCGGCCAGGTCCGCAGAATCCTTTCTGCGCAGTTGCGCTACTGGCATCAGGACCCCTTGATAGACCGGGCCGCGCTCGGAGTGACCGAGCTGCTGACCAACGTTCACCGTCACGCCCAGCCGGACAAGGTGTGCACCGTGGAGATCGAGCTGCTGCTCGACCGGCTCACGGTCTCGGTGCACGACCACGACCCCCGCCTGCCCGAGGTACAGGACGTGGACCCCACGGCCACCTGCGGACGCGGTCTCGCGATGATCGCCGCGGTGAGCGAGAGCTGGGGCGTGCGTCCGGACGGCGAGTCGGGCAAGGTCGTGTGGTTCACCCTGCCGGCGACCTCGCCCGCGGTGGCGGAGCCCGTGCTTCCGCCGTACGAACAGACTCGCGAGACCTCGCGCCGACACGCCGTCGCCCCGCTCGATCCCCTCGACGAACGTCGGCCCGAACACGCTCCCGCCCGGTCCGCCGTTGCCGGTTGACCGGGCGGTGACCCCCGTCTCGTACGTCACTCGGTGGCGATGGCGCGCAGCACGTCCAGGCGTGCTGCCCGCCGGGCCGGGCGCAGCCCCGCGAGGGCTCCCGCCGCGAGGCCCACGAGCGCCACCACGACGAGCCGTACGGGCGGGATCGCGAAGGCGAAGGTGCTGTCCGACGCGCCGTCGGAGGCCTCGACGAGCACCCAGCCCAGGAAGGCACCGAGGGCGAGTCCGCCCGCCGTTCCGAAGGCGGCGACAAGGACCGACTCCCAGCGGACCATGGCGCGCAGCTGCGCCCGGGTCTGCCCGACCGCCCGCAGCAGACCGAGTTCACGGGTGCGCTCGTGGATCGCGAGGGTGAGCGTGTTGGCGATGCCGAGCAGGGCGATGAGCACCGCGAGTGCGAGCAGCGCGTAGACCAGGGTCAGCATCATGTCGATGCCGCCGGCCGAGGACCGCGCGTACTCGTCGCGGGTCTGCACCTCGGGGTTGCCGTACCGCGCGGCCACCTTCTCGACCGCCGCCTTGCCGTCGGCGGCGCCGACACCGTTCTTGAAGGTGACGGCGACGAGCGAGTCGGAGTCCTGGGTGCGGTGCGGGGCCCAGGCGGCGCGGGTGATGACGTAGTCGCCGACGAGTTCGGAGCGGCCGTAGACCGCGCGGACGGTGAAGTTCTCGCGCTTGCCGTCGGTGAAGGTGAGCCGGGCGATGTCGCCGGTCGTGAGGTGCTGCTCGGCGGCCTCCTTCCGGGTGAGCGCGATGCCGTCGGTGCCCAGGTCGCCGAGCGAGCCGCGCACCTCGCCGAGGTCGAACACCTTGCCGAGTGTGACGGGGTCGGTGACGGTCAGCGCCCGCCCCCTGCCGTCGACTTGGGCGACCCCGCGGCCGAGGCCGACCGCGTACCGGACGGCCGGCTGCCGCGCGATCGCGGGAGCCAGCTCGGGGCTCAGCCCGCTGCCGCCCGCGCCGAAGGACGGGGTGCTGACGGCGACGTCACCCGCGAAGGACCGGGAGACCGTCTGGTCCATGGTGGCCTTCAGCGAGGCGCCGAAGACCGTGAACAGCGAGACGACGGCGACGCCGATCATCAGGGCGCTCGCGGTGGCGGCGGTCCGTTTGGGGCTGCGCAGGGCGTTGCGCCGGGCCAGGCCGCCGGTGACACCGCGCAGCGTGTCGAGGGGGGCGCCGAGGGCTCGTACGGCGGCCGACGACGCCACGGGTCCGAGGACCACGAAGGCGGCGAGGGCGAGAACGGCGCCGAGGCCCGCGAGCCACAGCGACGGGCTCACCAGTACGCCGGTCAGGGTGGCGCCCACCGCAAGTACGGCCAGCGCCGCACCCACGAGCGTCCGCCCCCGTGAAGCCCCGGACCCGTCGACGGCCGTCTCGCGCAGCGCGGCCAGCGGCGCGGTGCGTCCGGCGCGTACGGCGGGCAGCAGCGCGGAGCCCAGGCAGACCACGATGCCGACCGCGAGCGGCAGCAGCATGGACAGGCCGCTGATCACCAAGTCGCCCTGGGGGAAGGGGAACCCGATGGCGGGGAACAGCGCCTGCAGGCCGGCCGCGATCCCGACGCCGCCCGCGAGGCCGACGGCCGACGCGGTCACCGCGACCACGCTCGCCTCGACCAGGGACGAGGCGGTGACCTGGCGGCGGGAGGCGCCCAGGGCACGCAACAGGGCATTCTCGCGGGTGCGTTGGGCGACGACGATCGCGAAGGTGTTGTGGATGGAGAAGGTCGCGACCAGCAGCGCGATGCCGGAGAAGACGAGCAGGAAGGTGGTGAAGATGTTCAGGAACTGGCTGGAGATCATGTCGGTGTTCTCCCGCGCCGACTCCTGGCCGGTGATCGCCTCGACTCCCCTGGGCAGGACGGGAGTCAGGTCCGCGACGAGCTCGGCCTGACCGACCCCGGGACCGGCCCGCACCCGGATGTTCGCCGCCTCGCCGGGCTTCGCGGTGAGGTACTTCTCGGCGTCGGCCTGCGTCATCCCGGTGAACGTCACCTGCGCCATGCCGTCCTCGCCGCCGAAGGTCGCCAGGCCCACGATCGTCACCCTGACGGGACCGGGGGTGCGCAGGGTGGTCGTGTCGCCGATCTTCAGGCCGCCCTTCTTCGCGGCGCCCCGGTTGACGACGACCTCGCCGGACTTCGACGGGGCGTGGCCCGCGGCGAGTTGGTACGGGTTGAGCTTCGGGTCGGTGATCCAGTTGCCGGCGAGGGTGGGCGGGCCCTGGCCGCCGACGGGCTTGCCGTCGCTGCCGACGAGCTGGCCCGCGCCCTGGATGTCGGGGGCGGCGGCCGCGACGCCGGGAACCCGCTCGACGGTCTTCACCAGGGTGGTGTCGACCGGTTGGCGCACACCCTGGCTCTCACCGGGCGTCGTGATGGCGTCGGCGCTGCGGACGACCGCGTCGGTGCCCTTCGTGGCGTCGCCGAACAGCGTGCTGAAGCTCGCCCGCAGCGTGTCGCCCATGACCAGCGTTCCGGCCAGGAAGGCGACGCCGAGGAGCACCGCCAGGAACGTACCGGCGAAGCGGCGTTTGTGGGCGCGCAGGGAGGACACGCTCAGGCGCACGGAGGCGTTCACGACCGCCCTCCCTTGGCGTCGAACGCCTTCATCCGGTCGAGGACCTTGTCGGCCGTCGGGGACTCCATCCGGTCCACGAGGCGTCCGTCGGCGAGGAAGACGACCTCGTCGGCGTGTGCGGCCGCCACCGGGTCGTGCGTGACCATGACGACCGTACGGTCCATCCGGCGCACCGCGCGGCCGAGGAGGTTCAGGACCTCCTCGCCGGAGCGGGAGTCGAGGTTGCCGGTGGGTTCGTCGGCGAAGACGACGTCGGGCCGGCCGGCGAACGCCCGGGCCACGGCGACGCGTTGCTGCTGTCCGCCGGAGAGTTCGGCGGGGCGGTGGTGGAGCCGGTCGCGCAGGCCGACGACGTCGACGAGCGCGTCGATCCACTCGCGGGAACCCTTCGTCCCGGCGAGGTCCAGGGGCAGCGTGATGTTCTCGGCGACGGTCAGCGTCGGGATCAGGTTGAACGCCTGGAAGACGAAGCCGACACGGTCGCGGCGCAGCAGGGTGAGTCGGCGGTCGTCCAGCGTGCTCAGTGGGGTGTCGCCGATGAACGCGGCGCCCGAGGTGAGCGTGTCCAGGCCTGCCGCGCAGTGCATCAGGGTGGACTTGCCGGAGCCCGAGGGGCCCATGATCGCGGTGAAGCGTCCGGCCGGGAAGCCGACGCTCACCCCGTCCAGGGCCCTGACGGCGGTGTCGCCGCTGCCGTACACCTTGACGGCGTCGGCGACGCCCGCGGCATGACGCGTCGTGGTGGCGGTCGTCATGCCGCTCCTCCCTTGCCCGGGCGGCCGAACTGCTCGTCCAGGACGGACAGTCGGCGCCAGTACTCGTCCTCGTCGATCTCGCCGGTGGCGAAGCGGCGGCCGAGCAGCGCGATCGGCGAGTCGCCCGTGAGGCGGGAGTCGCGGGGCGGGCCGAAGTCGCCCATGGCGCGCCACGGTCCGCGGCGCCCACGCCCCACGGTGCGGCGCAGGACCGTCACGACGCCGATCACGACGGCCGCCCAGATCAGCGGGAAGAACAGGATCCACGGGCCGGGGCCGCCGTCCCAGTTCGCCAGGGTCTGCATCTCGGGTCATCTCCTAGAGGAGCAGTTGTGGGTGGGAGCTGTTTCGATGCATCGAGACTGGCTCCGGGAGGGGGCCCGAGTCGTCGTACGGCCAGCGGCCGTTCCCGTACCTCCGCGGGAGTACGCGGGGCGTCACCGCCTGCTTCCTCAGTCCGCTCTGGCTGCCCTCGACTCTGTACCTACTAGTATGTACAGTGAGTTCATGAGCACTCCGGAGCGGCTGATCGAGTCCACGCGTGAGCTGTTGTGGGAGCGCGGCTACGTGGGCACCAGCCCCAAGGCGATCCAGGAGCACGCGGGCGCCGGGCAGGGCAGCATGTACCACCACTTCAAGGGCAAGCCCGATCTCGCCCTGGCCGCGATCCGACGCACCGCCGAGGAACTGCGGTCTACTGCCGAGGGCGTACTGGGCGCGCCCGGTTCGCCGTACGAGCGCGTCGAGGCGTATCTGCGCCGGGAGCGAGACGTCCTGCGCGGCTGTCCGGTCGGTCGGCTGACGATGGATCCGGACGTGATCGCCAGCGCGGAACTGCGCGCCCCCGTCGACGAGACGATCGACTGGCTGCGCGAGCGACTGGCCGGGATCGTCGAAGAGGGCAAGGAACAGGGGCAGTTCGCGCCGTCGCTGGACGCCGAGGAGATCGCCGCGACGATCCTCGCGACCGTCCAGGGAGGCTATGTGCTCGCGCGCGCCTCGGGCTCCCCGGCCGCCTTCGACACGGCCGTCCGCGGACTGCTCGCCCTGCTCTCCCCCGCCGGTCGGGGCCTCGGCTGAAGACCTGAAGGCCTGAAGGCCCCTCAAGGAGGCATGCGATGCACGCGACGCAGTACGAACTGACGTTACCCGCCGACTACGACATGGGGATCGTCCGCGCCCGGGTCTCCCGCGTCGGACACCTCCTCGACGACTGGGAGGGGCTCGGTTTCAAGACGTATCTGATGCGTGAGCGCGGGGTGCACGGCTCGCCGGTCAACCAGTACGCGCCCTTCTACCTCTGGAACACCGTCGAGGGCATGAACTCCTTCCTCTGGGGCGGCGCCTTCCAGGGGCTCGTCGACGACTTCGGGCGGCCGGTGGTGCAGAACTGGACGGGCCTCGCGTACGAGGAGGGCGGCGCCGCCGGTGCGCCGCCCCAGGTCGCGGTGCGGCGACGGCAGCCCGTACCCGAGGGCGTCGACCTGGCCGAGGTGATGGCGGACGCAGCGGCGGAGACGGAGCGGCTGGCCTCGCTCGACGGCGCGGTGTGCGCTGCCGCCGCCGTCGACCCGCGCCACTGGGAGCTGGTCCACTTCTCCCTCTGGGACCACGACACGCCCAAGGCCCCCGGCGAGGTCTTCCAGGTGCTGCACCTGTCGGCGCCCGGGCGCGACCGGCTGCCCCGGGGCCGGCAGTGGTGAGCCCTGCCCCCACGAGCCCCGGTGGCGCCGTCTCCGCACGGGTCCGTACGGTCCTCGGAGACGTGCCGCCCGAGCACCTCGGGGTGTGCGACGCCCATGACCACCTCTTCTTCGGCAGTCCCGCGCTCCCCGGCCAGGAACTGCGCGACGCGACCGCCGCGCGGGCCGAACTGGCCGCCTTCCGCGAGCAGGGCGGCGGAACCGTGGTGCAGTGGACACCGTACGGACTGGGCCGGCGCGCCGCGGACCTGCCGCCCGTGACACCGGGGTCCATGTGGTCGCCGCGACGGGCCTGCACCAAGCGGTCCACTACACACCGGAGTCGCTCTCCGAACTGCGCGGCAGGCTGACCGACGTCTTCGTCTGCGAACTCACCTCCGGCATCGGCACGTCCGGGGTCCGGGCCGGACTCGTCAAGGTCGCGGGCGGCTTCCACGCGCTCGACGCGCACGCCCGCTGGACGATGACCGCGGCGGCCGAGGCGCACCATGCCACGGGCGCGCCGATCGCCGTGCACCTGGAGCTGGGCACGGCCGCGCTCGACGTACTCGACCTGCTGTGCGGCGCGTTGGAGGTGCCGCCGCACCGGGTGATCCTGGGTCACCTCAACCGCTCCCCGGACCTCGTGGTGCAGCGCCAGGCCGCCGAGGCGGGCGCCTACCTCGCTTTCGACGGCCCCTCCCGTGCGCACCACGCCACCGACTGGCGCATGCCCGACGCCGTACGCGCCCTGGCCGACGCCGGTTTCGGCCATCGCCTGCTCCTCGGCGCCGACACGACGACCGCGGCGGCGCGCTCGGTCAACGGCGGCCCCGGGATGCCGTATCTGCTGCGCCGGGTGCGGCCACGGCTCGCACTGGCCCTGGGTGCGGAACTCGTGGAGCGCGTCTTCACGCAGAACCCCGGCCGGGCGCTCGCCGTGGAGTGGCCCGGTACACCGCCCCGTCCGCCCCGGCTGCCGAACGCCGCCTAGGCCCTGTGGAGCCCGAGCACACCGAGGACGTGAGGGAGCCGATACCGCCTCGACGGCCTCGTATCAGATCCGGCCTCAGGTCCGCCCTCAGGTCCGAGCCAGTGCCGCCGGTGGGTCGTCGAGGACCGGCTGCCAGGCCAACTCCGCGGCACCCACCAGGGTGTTGTGGTCCAGGGTGCAGGCGAGGATCGGTACGCCGCCGCTCTGGCCCCACAGGCTGCGGTCGGCGACGACGGCGCGCAGCCGGTCGGGGTCGGCGTCGAGGAGTGCGCGGTGCAGGCCGCCGAGGATGATCCGGTCGGGGTTGAGGATGTTGACCAGTCCGGCGAGGCCGAGGCCGAGGCGGTCGATCAGCGCCTCGGTGGCCGTGCGGACGGAGGGGTCATGGTCGTACCGGGTGCGGATCAGGTCGTTGGCCTGCTGGAGGAGGGACACCTCGGGGCCGGGGTCGCGGCCCGCCGCCGTGAGGAACGCCAGGGGGTCCGCCTCGACGTCGAGGCAGCCGCGGCTGCCGCAGTAGCAGGGGCGGCCCTCGGGGTTGACGGTGAGGTGGCCGACTTCGAGGGCGAGGCCCGAGCTGCCCGTGTGCAGCCGCCCGTCGAGGACGAGCGCGCCGCCGACGCCCCGGTGCCCGGTGGCCACGCACAGCAGGTCGCGGGCGCCGCGCCCGGCGCCGTGGCGGTGCTCGGCCAGGGCGGCGAGGTTGATGTCGTTCGCGGCGAACGCCGGGCCCTCGATGCCCGCCGCGCGCACCCGCTCGGCGAAGATCCGGCGGACGGGGGCGCCCGCGGGCCAGGCGAGGTGGAGGGGGTTGAGGGCGAGCCCGTCCGGCTCGGCGACGGCGGACGGTACGGCGAGCCCGGCGCCCACGCAGCGCCGCCCGGTCTCGCGCAGCAGCTCCGCGCCGGTCTCGACGACGGCGCCCAGCACCTTGGCCGGGTCGGCGTCGACGGTCTCGCAGCTGGGTGCGGTGGCGACAATCCGGCCACCGAGCCCGACCAGTGCGGCGCGGAACCCGTCGGCGTGCACCTGTGCGGCCAGCGCCACGGGACCGTCCTCGGCGACCTCCAGGCGGTGCGAGGGCCGTCCCTGCGAACCGGCCGCCGCGCCGGGCCGCGCGTCGACCCGGATCAGCCCCAGCGCCTCCAGCTCCGCGGCCACCGCGCCCGCGGTCGCCCGGGTGACGCCCAGCTCGGCGGTGAGTACGGCACGCGTCGGCGCACGTCCGGTGTGCACGAGTTCCAGCGCGGGTCCGAGCGCCCCGCGCCCCCGGTCCAGCCGTGTCCGCGTGTTCCCTTCCCCCGCCGTCCGGGGGCCCGCCTTGCCGTTCATGAGGGCGAGTCTCCCATGATCCGCTCGTGCGGTGTCCCGTCCGAAGGCACCTGGAAGCCACTCACCCGTAGCGTCACGTTCAGACGGCCGGTCAGGCCCAGTTCGGGCGGCGCCGTATCGGCGTGCACCCGGGGAACTCCGTGGTAGGCGAGCCGGGAGGCCCCGCCGAACACGAACAGGTCCCCGCTGCGCAGTTCGACATCCGTGTACGGGCGCGAGCGCGACTCGGTGTTCCCGAAGCGGAAGACACAGGTGTCGCCGAGGCTCAACGACACCACGGGCGCGTCGGACTTCTCGTCGCTGTCGCGGTGCATGCCCATCCGGGCGTCGGCGTCGTAGAAGTTGATCAGTGCGATGTCGTACGGGGCGATGGCGGCCTCGAGGCCCAGGGTGTCCGCGACCGCGCGGCGGCCGAGCTCGTCCAGCCAGGCGGGGAAGGGCTTCACCGGGGCGCCGTCACCGTCGGCGACCGTGCGCGCGTACCGGTACGGGTACCAGTGCCAGCCCAGGCACACCTGCCGGGAGGTCATCGTGCCGCCGCCGGGCGTGCGCACCGTACGCAGTCCGGCCGGCGGGCGGGCCCACGCACGGCAGGCATCGAGAAGCTCCCGCTGGGCAGCCGGGTCCAGCCAGTCCGGCAGATGCACCGCGCCCGGCGCGATCTCCGCCCGGCTCCGGGGGAACAGCTCAGCATCCATGGACATGCCACCATCCTCGCGCACCCCGCCCGTCCCGTGCGCGCATCTGATCAAGACCCGGCCCGGACCCGGCTGAGCTGCGGCTCGGCTAGCCTTGACCCACGATGAACGACCGGATGACCGCGCCCTGGGCCGAGTACGCGCTGGCCCGCTTCCCCGAGGACCCCCGCGACCAGCTCCGTGCCTGGGACGCCGCCGACACCTATCTGCTGCGGCACCTCGCGGAGAGCGGAACGCCGCTGTCCGGGTCGGTCGTGGTGGTCGGCGACCGCTGGGGAGCGCTCGCCACGGCGCTGTCGGCGCACCGGCCGACGCAGATCACCGACTCCTTCCTCGCACAGGAGGCGACCCGCGCGAACCTGGCCCGCAACGGGGTCGAGGCGCCCGCGGTACGGCTGCTGACCACCCAGGACACGCCCCCCGACCGCATCGACGTCCTGCTCGTCCGAGTGCCGAAGAGCCTCGCCCTGCTGGAGGACCAGCTGCACCGGCTGGCGCCCGGCGTGCATGAGGGGACCGTCGTCGTGGGCACGGGCATGGTCAAGGAGATCCACACCTCGACGCTGCACCTCTTCGAGCGGATCCTCGGCCCGACCCGGACCTCGCTGGCCGAGAAGAAGGCCCGGCTGATCTTCTGCACCCCGTACCCCGGGATCGCCAGGGCCGCCAACCCCTGGCCGTACAGCTACCGGCTCCCCGACGACATCGGGCCGGTTTCCGGCCGTACCGTCGTCAACCACGCCGGCGTGTTCTGCGCCGACCGTCTCGACATCGGCACCCGCTTCCTCCTCCAGCACCTGCCGCGCAGCCGGGGTCCCGAGCGGATCGTTGACCTGGGCTGCGGCAACGGAGTCGTCGGTACGGCGATGGCGCTGGCCAACCCGGAGGCGGAGGTGCTGTTCGTGGACGAGTCGTACCAGGCGGTCGCCTCGGCCGAGGAGACGTACCGGGAGAACACCGACGGCGTGGGCGCGGAGTTCCGCGTGGGCGACGGACTCGCGGACATCCCCGCCGGGAGCGTGGACCTCGTCCTGAACAATCCGCCCTTCCACTCGCACCAGGCGACGACGGACACCACGGCCTGGCGGATGTTCTCGGGGGCGCGGCGCGCGCTGCGGCCGGGCGGCGAACTGTGGGTCATCGGAAACCGCCATCTCGGCTACCACCTGAAGCTGCGCCGCCTCTTCGGCAACAGCGAACTCGTGGCGAGCGACGCGAAGTTCGTCGTCCTGAGGGCCGTCAAGAAGTAGTTCCGCGCAGTACGCGGGGCGAGGCGCCGAGTTCGCGGCGGCACGCCTTGTTGAAGGCCTGCAGGTCGGGGATGCCCACGGAGGCGGCGACCGCCGGGATGGAGAGCGTCGAGGCGCGCAGCAGATGGTGGGCGCGCTGAAGTCTGCGGCGGCGGATGTAGGCCACGACCGTGGTGCCGGTCTCGGCGCGGAAGAGCCGGGTGAGGTGATTGTGGGAGATCCCGACGGCGCTGGCGATCTCCGGGATGGTGAGCGACGCCGCCAGCCGGGCCTCGATGTGGGCGATGGCCGCGCCGACCGCCGGGTGCGGGCCGCGACTCGTGGCGGTGGGCGGGGTGAGCCGGGCGACGCGCCACAGCGCGGTCCAGATCTCGGCCCGGGTGTGCTCGGGTCCCCCGGGGGCCGCCGCGATCGCGTTCAGCAACAGGCTGGAGAGCATGGGGAATTCGGGCCCCGCGTCCTGCATCACGGGGACGGTGCGGGACGGCCCGGCGGGGGCGATGCGCAGATGGGCGTAGAGGTGTTCGGAGCGGCCCTGGTAGCGGTAGCGGACCGTGGTGCCGGGCGGTACGAGGCTGACGCGGCCGGGGCGGATGGCGTGCGCGGTGCCGTCGACGGTCAGCTCGGCGTCGTACTGGTAGAGGTGCAGCTGCCACAGCTCCGGCAGCCGGAAGACGTCCGTGCGGCTCGCCACGCCGTGCACGCCGACGCCTATGTTGACGACGGCGGGCGGCTCGCCGAGGTGGACTTCCGTCTCCCGCATGGTGAAAAGCTACCAGCGGCGGTGAGCCGCACCCACACGCCGTCGGCGGCCCCGACCGAGAAGCTGGTCGACGTCGGTGCCCCTCGAGGTCAGGCGTTCAGTACGCGGATCAGGCGCGCCACCGTCCCCGCCATCGCCTCCCGCCCCACGCTGAGGTACGTGCGGGAGTCGACGGCTTCGGGGTGGGCGGCGAGGAACTCCCGGATGGCGCCGGTCATCGCGATGTTCAGGGCGGTCCCCACGTTGACCTTGGCGATGCCGCCCGCGACGGCCGCGGCCAGTTCGTCGTCCGGCACTCCGGAGGAGCCGTGCAGGACGAGCGGCACGCCGAGTGCCGCGGCCAGCCGCTTGAGGCGGTCGTGGTCGAGGGCGGCGGTGCGGGTGGTCATCGCGTGCGAGCTGCCGATCGCGACGGCCAGGGCGTCCACGCCGGAGTCGGCCACGAAGGCGCGGGCCTCGGCGGGGTCGGTGCGGGCGCCGGGCGCGTGCGCGTCGAGCGGCGGCTCACCGTTCTTGCCTCCCACCGCCCCCAACTCGGCCTCGATCCACAGGCCTTGTGCGTGTGCCCAGTCGGCGGCGGCCCGGGTGGCAGCGAGGTTCTCCTCGTAGGGCAGCCGAGCCGCGTCGTACATCACCGAGCTGAATCCGGCGGCGGACGCCTGGCGGAGCAGGTCGTCGCTCTGTACGTGGTCGAGATGCAGCGCGACGGGCACCGAGGCGCGTTCGGCGGCCGCGGCGGCGGCGCGGGCCAGCGGCAGCAGCCGTCCGTAGCGGAACTTCACGGCGTTCTCGCTGACCTGGAGGACGACGGGGGCGGCCACGGACTCGGCGCCCGCGATGACGGCCTCGACATGCTCCAGGGTGATGATGTTGAACGCGGCGACGGCGGTCCGCGCCCCGGCCGCGGCGGTGACGAGGTCACCGGTGGCTGCGAGTGGCACAACTCCTCCTTCTGGGTGCGCGGGCCGACGGCTCAGCGGGCCGACGGGGCGAGGACGACCGAGCGGGTGAGGTGGCGCGGCCGGTCGGGGTCGAGTCCGCGGGCCGCGGCGACGGCGACCGCGAGCCGCTGGGCGCGGACGAGTTCGGCGAGCGGGTCGAGTTCACCCGCCACCCACCGTCCCCCCGTGGCCCGTACCTGCTCGGCCAGCCCTTCGGGGGCCTCGCCGAGCATCCAGGTGGCCGTGCCGGCGGTGGTGACGCTGATGGGCCCGTGCCGGTACTCCATCGCCGGGTACGCCTCGGTCCAGGCCAGGGAGGCTTCACGCATCTTCAGCCCGGCCTCGTTGGCGAGCCCGACGGTCCAGCCGCGGCCGAGGAAGGTGAACTGCGCGCAGTCGACGAGCCCTTCGGGCAGCGGGGTCGCGAGCGCGGTGCGCGCGTCGGCGACGACGTCGTCGGTGTGCAGTCCGAGGTGGGCGCGGAACAGGGTGAGCGCGGTGGTCGCGAACCGGGTCTGCACCACGGAGCGTTCGTCCGCGAAGTCGAGTACGACGAGGTCGTCCGCGCGCTCCATCACGGGGGTCGCGGGGTCGGCGGTGATCGCGGTCGTCCGGGTACGGCCGCGCAGCCGCCCGAGGAGTTCGAGCACCTCGGTGGTGGTGCCGGAGCGGGTGAGGGCGACCACACGGTCGTAGGAGCGGCTCTCCGGGAACTCCGAGGCGGCGAAGGCGTCCGTCTCGCCCTGCCCGGACCCCTCACGCAGCGCGGCGGCGGCCTGCGCCATGAAGAAGGAGGTCCCGCAGCCCACGATCGCGACCCGCTCCCCCCCTTCCGGCAGTGCGCCGTCGTGCGCCTTGGCCTGCTCGGCGGCGCGGATCCAGCACTCGGGCTGGCTGTTCAGCTCGTGCTCGACATGGGTCATGCCGTACCCCTCCCACTGACGCTGTCCATGCAAGATAGTGCAAGTTAAGGCTGACTTTCGAGCACAATCAAGCATGTCGACTGCTGAAATGCCACGGAATGTGGTGCGCCGGGGGTGCGCTAGGGTCGCGAAGGATCGAGGAACGGAGAGTGCGGATGTCGCGCGACGCCCGCTGGAACGCCCTGCTGGAACTGCTCGTGGAGCGGGGCCGGCTGGAGGTCGAGCAGGCCGCGGCCGAGCTGAAGGTGTCTCCGGCCACGATCCGGCGCGACTTCGACCAGCTCGCCGAGCAGCAGATGCTCGTGCGCACCCGGGGCGGCGCGGTCGTCCACGGCGTGTCGTACGAACTGCCGCTGCGCTACAAGACCGCCCGGCACGCCTCGGAGAAACAGCGCATCGCGAAGGCGGTGGCCGATCTCGTCGCGCCCGGCGAGGCAGTGGGCCTGACCGGCGGCACGACCACCACCGAGGTGGCCCGCGCACTGGCCCTGCGCCCCGATCTCGCCTCGGGGTCACCCGCGCTGACCGTGGTGACGAACGCGCTCAACATCGCGGGCGAACTGGCCGTCCGGCCCCAGTTCAAGATCGTGCTGACCGGCGGGGTGGCCCGCCCACAGTCGTACGAGCTGGTCGGGCCGCTCGCGGACGGTGTGCTCAGCCAGATCACCATGGACGTCGCCGTGCTGGGCGTGGTCGCCTTCGACGTGACGCACGGGGCCGCCGCCCACGACGAGGCCGAGGCAGCGATCAATCGGCTGATGTGCGAGCGCGCCGAGCGTGTGATCGTCGCCGCCGACTCCAGCAAGCTGGGCCGGCGCGCCTTCGCCAGGATCTGCGCGGCCGAGTCGGTGGACACACTGGTCACCGACGCGGCGGTGGACGAGGAGACCGTGCGGCGGTTCACGGAGGCGGGGGTCGGGGTCGTCGCCGTCTGACGACCCCGACCGGCCCGCTACCTCGACGCCGGACTCATCAGCCCTTCCGCTGCGGCGCGGTGACCGTGAGCGTGCGGATGTCGCGGCTGGTGGCGGAGGCGTCCGGCGCGACGAGCACCGTCCTCGGTCCGCCCGGGCGGTGTACGACGACACTGGGGAAGGCCGGTTCGGCCAGGGCGAGTTGCCCGGTGCCGGCGGCTTGCGGGTACATGCCGAGGCTCGCCCACACGGCCCAGGAGGACATGGCGCCGAGGTCGTCGTTGCCGACGAGGCCGTCGGGGCGGTCGCTGAACAGGGTGGCCAGGGCGCGGCGGACGGTGTCGCGGGCGCGGTCGGGGCGGCCGGCGAAGTCGTACGCCCAGGGGGTGTCGAACGACGGCTCGTTGCCGAGGTAGGCGTAGGGCTGGGTGCCCCCCGCGTTGAGCTGGGTGAAGAAGGTGTCGAGGCGGGCGGTGACGGCGGCGTTCCCGCCCATCAGGGTGAAGAGGCCGGGCAGGTCGTGCGGGACCATCCAGGTGTACTGGGCGGCGTTGCCCTCGACGTACTCGTTCTTCTGCGCGGGGGTGAAGGCCGGCCAGGTGCCGTCGGCCGCGCGCGGCTGGAGGTAGCCGGTGGCGGGGTTGAAGAGGTTGCGCCAGTTCCTGGAGGCCTTCAGCAGGGTGTCGTGGGCGGCGGTGTCGCCCAGGCGGTGGGCGAGCTGGGCCAACGCGTAGTCGGAAACGGCGTATTCGAGAGTGGTGGCCGCCGAGCCCCACACTCCCTTGGTGCCGGCGGGGATGTAGCCGAGGGCGTCGTACTGCGTGTGTCCGGGCCGCTGGCGCTCGTCGTCGCGGCCCGCCATGGCGGCACGCAGCAGGCCGCGGGCGTCGAAGTCGGTGGCGCCGAAGGCGTACACGGCGGAGGCGATGACGGGCAGCGGGTCGCCGACCATGACGCCGGTGCCGCCGTTGGCGACGGTCCAGCGGTCGAAGTAGCCCGCCTGGAGGCCCTGGTTGAGGACGGACTGCGCGATGTCGGAGGCTTCGTGCGGGGCCAGCAGGGCGAGCAGCTGGACCTGGGAGCGGTAGACGTCCCAGCCGGAGAAGTTCGCGTACTGGACGTGTCCGGCGGGGGTGGTGTGGATGCGGCCGTCCATACCGGGGTAGCGGCCGTCGGCGTCGCTGAAGGCGCTGGGGTGCAGGAGCGAGTGGTACAGGGCGGTGTAGAAGACCCGGCGCTGGGTGTCGGTGCCACCGCCGACACGGATGCGGCCGAGCCAGTCGTTCCACTGGGCACGGGCGGCCCGCCGGATCTGGTCGTACGGGTTCGTGTGCTGCTCGGCGGCGATGTTGCCGCGGGCGCCGTCGACGCTGACGAAGGAGACGCCGACGCGGACGGTCACCGTGCGTACGTCGGGGCCGAAGGAGACCTGCGCGGCGCCCGTTTTGCCGTCGGGGTGGACGACATGGGCGAAGGGGTGGTCGAACACGGCGTGGAAGTAGAGCCGGTAGCGGTTGGCGGACTTGCAGAAGCCGCCGCTGTCGGTGAACCCGGACAGGGTGTCGGTGCCGATGTCGACCGTTCCGGTCGCCGCGTTGAACGCCTTGCCCGCGTCGACGCTCAGCGCGGCGGGGCGGTCGTCGGTGGCCGGGTAGGTGAAGCGGGCGATGCCGGAGCGCCGGGTGGCGGTGAGTTCGCTGCGGATGCCGTTGTCGAAGGTGACCCGGTAGTTGCCGGGTGTCGCCTGCTCGTTGGCGTGCGAGAAGGTCGCCTGCCCGCTGGTGTCGCCGGCGAGCATCGGCATGAAGGGCACGTTGCCGTAGTCCCTGCAGCCGGCCCCGGAGATGTGGGTGAGGCTGAACCCTCTGATCCGGTTGTCCCCGTACGCGTACCCGCCGTGCTGGTAGGTCACCGTGTCCGGGCTCCACTGCACCCCGCCGAGGGGTGCGGTCGCGCCGGGGAAGGTGTTTCCGGCACCGCCGCCATGGCCGAAATCGGCCCCTCCGGGCGCGGTACCGACGAAGGGGTTCACGTACTGGGCCGGGTCGGCCACCGTGTCGTCCGCGGCGGCGGGTGCGGCCTGGGCGGACGACACGACGAGCACGGCGGCGCCGGCCAGCGCGGCCCGGCGGAAGGGGAATCGCAAGTGGGTCTCTCCGGGCTGTGGCGGCAGGGGCGACAGAGTGTGAGGGCGACAGTCTCCCGGGGGATGTCGTCGCCTCCGCGCCGCCATGCCCGGAGATCACCCGCACGGCGGAGCGCCCGCCCTCACCCGACCGGCTCGTGCGACGCGGCGGGCTCCACCTGCGCACCCTCCACAACCGGCCACCCTGCGGTGCCCGAACGCACACGCCAACTGGCTAGACTACGCACCCTCGTGCATGTGATCCGGTCACGTCCGATCACAGCCGTTCCCGAAGGGTTTCGACGCTTGATAGCCATCGAAGATGTCAGCAAGCGATATGCCGACGGCACGGTGGCCGTCGATCGCCTGTCCCTCCAGATACCGAACCACTCGATCACCGTGCTCGTCGGGCCTTCGGGGTGCGGCAAGACCACCACACTGCGGATGATCAACCGCATGATCGAGCCCAGCAGCGGCACGATCCGCGTCAACGGCGAGGACATCCTCCGCAAGCCGGTCAACGCCCTGCGCCAGTCCATGGGTTACGTCATCCAGAACGCGGGGCTCTTCCAGCACCGCACGATCCTCGACAACATCGCCACGGTGCCGCGGCTGCTCGGCTGGTCCAAGCAGCGCGCCCGCGCCCGCGCGGCGGAACTGATGGAACGGGTGGGCCTGGACCCGGCCATGGCCCGCCGCTACCCCTACCAGCTCTCCGGCGGCCAGCAGCAGCGCGTCGGTGTCGCCCGCGCGCTCGCCGCCGACCCGCCGATCCTGCTGATGGACGAGCCGTTCTCCGCCGTCGACCCGGTCGTCCGCCGTGGTCTGCAGGAGGAGTTGCTGCGCATCCAGGGCGAGCTGGGCAAGGCCATCGTGTTCGTCACCCACGACATGGACGAGGCCATCACGATCGGTGATCGCGTCGCCGTACTGCGCACCGGTGGCAAGCTCGCCCAGTTCGCCGCCCCCGACGAGCTGCTGTCGGCGCCCGCCGACGCGTTCGTGGAGGAGTTCCTCGGCGGCGACCGGGGCATCCGCGGGCTGTCGTTCCTGTCCACCCGCGACCTCGCACTCGACCGCTCCCGGGTCTTCCCGGTCGGCAGCGACTGGCAGCAGCTCGCCGGGGAGTCGGCGGGCGCGGGGCCGGTCCTGGTCACCGACGCGGACGGAAAGCCGCTGGGCTGGGCCGACCTGACGGTGTGGGCCGGTGACGTCCAGGCACTGGAGCCGCACGGGCAGGCCTTCGAGGTCGGCAAGGACTCGCTGCGGGTCGCGCTGGACCGGGCGGTGCTCTCGCCCACCGGTCAGGCGGTCGCCGTGGACGGGACGGGACGCGTGCTGGGGCTCGCCGGGCAGGAGACGGTCGCCGCGGCGATCCGCGCGGCCAGGCAGCGCCGCGCCGCGGACTCCGAAGGCGTCTCCACGGTGAAGGCCGCACGATGAACGGCTTCTTCGACATCCCGAGCGACCTCCAGAGCAGCTATCTCGGCCTGATCTCCACCCACATGCAGGAGGCGCTGGTCCCGGTTCTCGTCGGCCTCCTGCTGGCACTGCCGATCGGCCTGTTGTGCGTCCGCGTCAACTGGATCTATCCGCCGGTCCTCTGGATCACCACGGTGCTGTACGCGATCCCTTCGATCGCCTTCTTCGTGGTGCTCATCGACTACACCGGCCTGAGCAAGACCACCGTGATGATCCCGCTGACCCTCTACAGTCTCGTGGTTCTCGTCCCGGCGGTCGTCGACGGCGTCCGCTCGGTCCCCGAGGAGACGAACGCCGCCGCCGCGGCGATGGGCATCGGTTCGCTGCGACGCTACCTCCAGGTCCAACTGCCCATCGCCGTACCCGCGATCATGGCCGGACTGCGCGTGGCGACGGCCTCCAGCATCAGTCTGGTCAGCGTCGGCTCGCTGATCGGCAACCAGGGGGCGCTCGGCAACCTGCTCACCACCGCGATGCTCTACCACCGCCCTCTCCTCGCCGTGAACTCGGTGGTCACCACCGCCGTTCTCGCGGTGCTGGTCGACGCCGTGCTCGTCCTGCTGCGCCGCGTGCTCACCCCCTGGCAGCCGGCCTCCGGCCGCAAGGCCGCACGCCGTACGTCCACGATCGCGGGCGCCGCCCGCACTCCGGAGAGCGTCTCGTGAACGTACTCAACTTCATTCAGTCCTTCTTCTCCGACGGCTCCCACTGGCACGGGTACGACGGGATCCCGCAGCGCGTGTGGGAACACCTCCAGTACACCGCCGGGGCGCTCGCGATCGCCGCGGCCGTCGGCCTGCCCATCGGCCTGGTCACCGGGCACACCGGGCGTGGCGGCAACGCGCTGGCCTTCGTGTCGGCGGGTGCCCGGGCGCTGCCCACCTTCGGTCTGCTGGTGCTGATGTTCGTCTGGCTGGGCCTCGGCATCGTGCCCGTGATGATCCCGCTCGTGGTGCTGGCGGTCCCGCCGATCCTCATCACCACCTACGAGGCGATCCGCACCCTGGATCCCTCCCCCGTCGACGCCGCCCGCGGCATGGGCATGCCGGAGGGGAAGGTCCTGTTCCAGGTCGAGGTGCCGGCGGCGCTGCCGCTGATCCTCAGCGGTCTGCGTTCGGCGGCGATCCAGATCGTGTCCACGGCGACCATCGCGGCCTATGTGAGCCTCGGCGGGGTCGGCCGTTACATCCTGGACGGCCTCTACCAGCGCAACTACGAGAAGGTGGTGGGCGGCGCGGCCCTCACCGCGATCCTGGCACTGCTCGTGCTGGTGCTGTTCTGGGCCATTGCCCGGGTGGCGGTGTCCCCGGGGGTGCGCAGGCGCCGTACGGCCTGAGGAAAAGAGAAAGAGGGGGGACGAGCCACAAGGGCCGTCCCCCCTCTTCCTTCGTTCACTGCTGCGCGGTCGCCAGGGCGTGTTCGAGGACGACGAGGAGCGCGTCCCGTACGGACCCGCGCTCGCGGGCGTCGAACACGGTGAGCGGCACGTGGTCGCCGACGTCGAGGGCCCACCGTACGTCGTTCAGATCGTGTTCGACCTTGCCGTCGAAGGCGTTGACGGCCACGGCGAACGGGATATCGCGGTGCTCGAAGTAGTCGACGGCCGCGTAGCAGTCGTCGAGCCGGCGGGTGTCGACGATGACGAGCCCGCCGAGGGCGCCCTCGACCAGGTCGTCCCACATGAACCCGAAGCGCTCCTGGCCGGGGGTGCCGAACAGATAGAGCTTCAGGGTCGGGTCGAGCGTGACACAGCCGAAGTCCATGGCGACGGTGGTCGTCATCTTCTCCGGGGTGTGGGAGAGGTCGTCGATGCCCGCGGCGACCGAGGTGATGGACGCCTCGGTGGTGAGCGGCTCGATTTCGGAGATGGCACCCACGGTGGTGGTCTTGCCCACGCCGAAACCGCCCGCGATCACCATCTTCACCGGCATCGGCGGCCGGGGACCCTCGGTGTCAGCGCTCACGGATCGCGCCCCGGGAGTCGGGGATAGCTCGGAGACCATCGATAACCCTTCGCAATACGGTGGCGTCGCGGGCGGATTCGGCCTGCGGTGCGTACAAGGCCAGTTGACCGTCGGCGCGCAGATCGTCGGCGAGCACTCTGATCACATTCAAATGCATCCGCAGTTTCGCCGCGATCTCCGCCAGCGACTGCGGCTGACGGCAGACCGTGATGATGTCGCGGTGCTGGTCGAAGACGAACGCGTCCAGCGTGGCCAGACCGAGATCCGTCGCGACGACCTGCGTCTCGATCGGAATCGTCGGCACCAGACTGTCACCGCCGGCGATCCGCCCCGCGGTCAGCAGGAATGGCCTGACGATCGACGGGGGGTGCTCCGCTCCCCATGCGTCGTCGTCGGCGGCTGATGGCTCGCCGGCCGTCATCTCGTCCTCACCCTTCACCTCGCGGGTCGTCCCGGCCTTCGTGACGCCCCCGCCGACCGTCAACCGGTCGGCGCGATCCCCACGGTGTTCTTGAGCTCCATGACCAGTTGCGGGCTCAGAGCGGCACCGGCGCGGTTGGCGAAGAGGGTCATCTCGTACGCGATGTTCCCGAGCTTCGCCTCCTTGGAGGCGACCACGCCGAGCACCGCGCCCGCGCCGAGCGCGGACACCAGGACGTGCCCTTCCTCCAGGTCGATGATGACCTTGTTGAGCCCGCCGAGGCCGTAGTTGCCGGACGCGCCCATGGCGAGGCTGGTGATCCCGGAGACGATGGCCGCGAGCCGCTCCGAGTCCGCCTTGCCGCGCAGTTGGGACACCGCGATCAACAGACCGTCGGAGGACACCCCGATGACGTCGACGACGCCGGCGGTCTCGGTGGCGAAACGATTGAGCAGCCAATTGAAGTCGGCAGCGGCGGCCTTCACGTCCGTCGCCTGTTCCACGGCCGCGGACTCCGGTTCACCTGTCCACATGGTCACTTGCTCATGCCTTCCGGGAATGAGGGTCTGTTGTTCTCTGTGCTGGAATCGCCAGAGGTGTCGGGACGGCCCCCTGAATGGGCCGACCCGAAGTCGGTACCGCGGGCCTCTGTCGCGCTCTCGCGCTCGGCTCGCAGCACGGCTTCCTCGAACTCGTCGATCTCGGATCGTGCCGCTTCCGCGTCAGCGGTCTGCCAGGCGGGCGGCCGTGGGTTGGTGACGGTCTGTTTGGGCAGCCGGGTCGAGGCGGTGGTGGCCTGCAGGGTCGCGCCGCGCACGCGCCGCCTGAGCGGGCTGGGGCCGCCCTCGCCCGGTCGCGCCGGGGCGCTGCCGGGTGCCGCCGGGGCCGTACCGGAACCGCGCGCGGTGCTCGCGCCGCGGGGCGGCAGACCGAGCCCGCTGCTCGTACCGGTGTTCGGGCCGCGCGGCGGCTGCCCCGTCGCACTCCCCGGGCCGGTGCTCGCGCCGCGTGACCGCTGCACGAGCCCGCTGTCCATGCCGCTGCCCGCGGCGCGTGACGGCCGGCCCTGTCCGCTCTCCATGCCGGCGCCGGTACCCCGCTGGTGGCCCGGGCCGCCGACCGCGTCCTGAGGCATGCCGCGTCCCGCTGTCTCGCGCTCCGCGGGCTGCGCCGCCCCCGGAGTCGTGGCGCCCCGTGTGCCGCCCGGCCGGGGCCGGGATGCGCCGGGGCCGCCGTAGCCGCCGTCGCCCGTCGGTTCCTGACGGCCCGTGTGGCCGTCCGCTCCCCGGCTGCGCGCGGGGATCCTGCGCGGCAGGGACGAGGGGCCGGGTTCCGGGTCGACCGCCGCGGAGCGCGGTTCGGTCCCGCCGGGGCGGCGTGGCGGCGGCAGGATGTGCGGGGCCCTGGTCGCGGCCCCCGTGGGGTCGGCGAGCAGCAGATGGGAGCCGGGCACCGCGACGGTGACGGTGACGCCGCCGCCCGGGGTGCGGGTCAGGACGACCTCGATGCCCCAGCGCCGGGACAGACCGCCGACCACGAAGAGGCCCAGGACCTCGGTCGGGGCCAGGTCGAGCCGTTCGCGGCGGATCAGGCGGGCGTTCTCCTCCTCCAGCCGCTCGGCGCTCATCCCGAGCCCGTGGTCGATGATCTCGATCAGGGCGCCGCCGCCTGCGCCGTGCCGGGGCCGCAGGACGACCTCGACACTGCTGGACGCCGGGGAGAACGTCACCGCGTTCTCCAGCAGTTCGGCGAGCATCAGCGTGAGGTCGCCGACGATGTCGGGGGCGACGGTGACATCGCCCTCGGCGTGCGGGGTGACCCGCTGATAGCCCTCGATCTGGCCGAGCGCGGCGCGGACGATGTTGCTCAGTCGCATGGGCCCGGTATTCAGGCCCGTCTCGCGGATGCCGGCGAGCAGCATCAGGCTGTCGGCGTTGCGTTGGAGGCGTACCGCGATGTGGTCGATGCGGTAGAGCCGGTCCAGTACCTCCGGGTCGGTCTCGCCGCGCTCCACCGAGTCGATCAGCGCGAGCTGACGAGCGGTCAGGTTACTGACGCGGTGGCCGACGTTGCCGAACATCTCGGCGATGTTGCGGCGGCTGATGACCTGGCGCTCCAGCAGGGCGGTCGCGGTGACCTGCACCTGGTTGAAGGCTTCGGCGAGTTCGCCGAGTTCGTCGCGGACCGGCACGGGCACGGCCTCGAGGCGCGGCGGGCTCGCGTCGTCGGCGTCGTCGTCGGCGACCCGGGCGAGCTCGGTCTCGGCCGCGTCGGCCACGTGCTGGGCCGCCTCGGTGAGGCTCCGCACGGTCCGCACCACGGAGCGGCGGACCAGAACGGAGAACAGGATCCAGGCCGCGAAGGCGGCGAGGTTGGCGGACACCAGCCACAGCACCTGCCACCAGGCGTCGCTGGACGCCTTCTGGGTGTCGGCGGCGATCTGCTGGATGAGCGACTCGGTGATCTTCAGCCGGTTCTCCGCCTGACGCTGGTACGTCGGGTCGGCGGCCAGGGCGTCGTCGAGCGCGGCGCGCAGCTGCGAGGCGTTCTCCGCGACCAGACCGCTGGGGTCGACCTGCAGCGCGGCGTAGTGCTGGGCGACGACGCTCTGGTACGGGCTGTGCTCGATCGCGGCGAGTTCGGCGCCCTGTTCCTGGCTGGCGAACCGGGTGAACCGCTCGGCCTGGTACGTGTACTGCTCGTAGTCGCCGACGGCTCCGGTGTACTCGATGAGCGCGTTGGGGTCACGGGTCCGGGCCGCGAACACACTGGTCTCGAAGGAGGCGTGGGCGGTGTCGGCGCGCAGCAGCGCGTCCAGCAGATTGCCCGCGGACTCCGAGGACTCGCCGCCCGACTGACCGAGCCCGAGGCCGTTGATGAGGCCCTCGATGACCGATCCGTACGCCGGGTCGATGTTGTCGGCGGGGATCGGACCCTCTTCGATGGTCTTGCGGAGGCTGTCGAGGCCCTCCAGCTCCTTGAGCGCCTGGGCCTCGGCGTCGGGCAGCCGGTCCCCGTAGGTGGACCGCACGGCCTCCGCCTGGGCGGTGACCTTCTGCTGCGCCTGGAGGAAGGCGGAGGTGCCCGGCGCCTTGTCACCGGAGCGGGCCGCCTCGTAGCGCAGGGAGACGAGGAGCGCCTGGCGGTGCTCGGTCTGCACGCCGTCGATGAGCTTGGTGACCTGCGCGCTGTCCCGCACGAGCTGGGCGGTGGAGGCGGCGGAACGGGCCGAGTCGATCTCGGCGTAGGTGATGTAGGCCATCATCGCCGAAACGACGGCGAGCGGGACAATCACCAGGACGTTGAGTTTCCTGCGGAAAGGCCAACGGTCGAGGAGGGAAGGCGTCCGGCCTATTCGGGGAGCCGTGGTCTGCGGCCCCCGGGCGGCTTTCCTGTGCGCGGGCACCAAACCTCCTTGACTTCAATCCCAATTGGAAGCCCGCACCCCGGGCTGCGTGGACTGGGTCATGCCAGCAGGCTCGGGCCGAGCAAGTGGAACCAGGTCCCCCGACTCGGCCAACATTAGCGGCTGCCGCAAGAGTACGGCCATGATCAACCAAAAACTGACACGGCGATACGTCGGATTCACGCCCGTTTCGGTCAGGTTGCGCCCACGCGGCGAAGCCGTGTGGTCTCCATCGGTGATCTATTCGTGTCTTGACGGTGCGTTACTGGGCTCGATTGGATCGTCAGCACGCCATGCCTTCCGGCCACCGACCGCTCATGCACAAGTCTGGATGACCAACGTGACCCACGCCAGAAGCACCAGAACGACCGCAACGTACGCTGTATCCCTGCTGGTTGTGGCTGCGGCCGCCCTCACGGGCTGCGGTTCCTCCGACAACTCCGACAGCAAGGACCCGCTGCAGGGCGACACCGCCAAGGGCGGCACGGTCGTGGTCGGCTCCAACAACTTCCCCGAGAGCATCCTGCTCGCCGACATCTACGGCGAGGCCCTGAAGGCCAAGGGCATCAAGGTCAGTTACAAGTTGAACATCGGCAGCCGCGAGACCACCTACGGTCTGATCAAGAACGGCACGATCACCGTCCTGCCCGAGTACAACGGCGCGCTGCTGGCTTATCTGAACGCCAAGGCGGCCCCGACCACGGTCGAGGACACCAGCAAGGCCATCACGGCCGCGCTCGATTCCAAGCTGACCCTGCTCGAGCCCTCCAAGGCGGAGGACAAGGACGCGATCGCGGTCAACGAGGCGACCGCCAAGAAGTACAAGCTCACGACCTCGTCGACGATCGCCGACCTCTCCGCCTCGGCCAAGGACCTGGTCATCGGGGGATCGCCGGAGTTCCAGACGCGCAAGCAGGGATTGAAGGGCCTCAAGTCCGAATACGGCCTTGAATTTAAGTCGTTCAAGGCGCTGGACGCGGGTGGGCCGTTGACCGTGGCCGCCCTCAAGGGCAACAACATTCAGGCCGCAGATATTTTCACGACCGACCCCGGAATCACCAAGAACAAGTTCGTGGTCCTTCAAGACCCGAAGAATCTCTTCGGTTTTGAGAACGTGACGCCGCTGGCCTACAAGAGCGGTCTCTCCGCCGCCGGAGTTTCCGCGCTCAACGCCGTATCGGCGAAGCTCGACACGGACACCCTGGTCAAGCTCAACGCCCAGGTGCAGAACGACAGCAAGGACCCGCTGGACGTGGCCAAGAGCTGGCTGTCGACCGCCGGGCTGTAGTTCCGACGGAGGTACGCAGGCCGGAGCGGGGGTCCGCCGCTCCGGCCTTTGCCGTGCCGCGGGATCACCGAGGCACGACGGTTCGCCCGTCCGTCGCGAGATCACCGACGCCCGCCGAGGTGTTCGCGGTGAGCGTCCGGCTGACCTTCCGGCTCGCCGACACCCACCCGGAACTCACCCGCGCCCTGCGGGACATCGAGGACAACCTCGTAGGCGGTGGGCGCCTCAGGGGCGCTCGGTCAGGAACCGGTCGATGGTCGAGGTGAGTTCCTCGGGCTTCTCCACCGGGAGTTCGTGGCCGGCGTCCAGGATGCGCACCTCCGCGTCCGGGTACGCCTTCGCCATCCGCAGCATCTGGGAGACGGGCAGCTGGATGTCGTAGTAGCCGTGGATCATGAGGGTGGGGACACGGATCTCCCCGACCCGGTCGAGGACGTCGAAGGACCGCATCGCGCCGTAGCAGGTCATGACCACCTCCCGCGGTGTGGCCGCGGAGGTCCGGATGTACTCCTTGATCTCCTCGCGCGGGTACCCGGGGGCGAAGGCCCGCTGGATGTTGGCGGCGACGAACAGCTTGAACGGCACCTGCGTGGACACGGCCATCAGCAGGCCCCTCCCCCGGCTGTACGTCATCCGGCTGATCGAGTTCACCAGGACCATGCGCTCGATCCGGTCCGGGTGGCCCAGCGTCAGGGTCTGCGCGATCATCCCGCCCATCGAGTGACCGACGGGGACGAACCGCTCGACCTTCAGGTGATCGAGGACGGCGAGAACGTCCCCGGCCAGCTCCGCGATGCTCCGCCGTCCCGACCCGTCGCTCTCGCCGTGGCCGCGCAGATCGACACGTATGACCCGCCGCGTGGCCGAGAAGTGCGCCAGCTGGTGGTCCCAGCGGTGCCGGTTGGCGGTCCAGCCGTGGATGAACACCAGGGGCGCGCCCGCACCGTCGCGGGGGCCCTCGTCGTCGTACGTCAGTCTGGCGCCGTCGACTTCGAGCTGCGGCATGGCTGGCCTCCTGCGATGCGGTCCGGTTACTGACGGGTACGGTAACCGGCCGCCCTGGTCGCCGTCACCGTCGTTCGCCGAGGAATTCGAGGATGTGCCCGAACACGTCGAGGGCGGCGCCCCGGCCGAGGAACGTGTCCAGGTGGCCGTAGCCGGGAATCTCGGTGTACGCGACGTCCAACTGCGGCTGCCTGCGGGCCAGTACGTCGTGACAGAGCCTCTGGGAGTCGAGCCACAGGCCGTTCTCGCTGCCGGCGAGCAGCAGGACGGGGGTGTCGATACCGGCCGCCGCGTCCAGCGCGTTCTGCGGCAGCGCCCGGTAGCGGTGGTCGCCGTCGTGCCAGCGCACCACGGTGCGGGCCAGCTCGATGCGGCGCAGATGCGGCAGGATCCACAGCGGGGCGGGGCCCAGCAGCTCGGCGAGCCGGTGGTGGGTGGCCTCGGACAGGTGCTCGTGCACGAACAGCGAGGCGCCCGTCCCCCACGCCGAGTTGTGCAGGATCTGGCAGGTCGGATCCGGGCAGCTCGCCCCGCGCGAGGCGAGCGCGAACAGGGGGGTGTACTTCGACCACAGGCCGGCCTTGCGGATGTCGACCGGTATGTGATCGATGCGGGACCTGAGCAGCTCCCCCGCCAGCGACATGCGCAGCGAGGTGCGGCCCGCGAGCTTCGGCGTCAGGAACACGCCCTGGGACACCACGCCCGCGAGGCCCGGGACCAGCCCGGCCGTCATGCTGAGCGACAGCGTGAGGGAGCCGACGCAGTGGGCGACCACGAACAGCGGCCGGTCGCCGATGCGGCGGCGGATGTGGGAGACCGCGGCGGGGATGTCGTACAGGGCGACGTCGTCGTACGTGTACTTCTGGCCGGTCTCGTTGTACGGCAGCCGGCAGCTGCCCCGCCAGTCGAGCAGCCAGGGCTCGTAGCCGTCGTCGAGCAGGACGTCGACCAGGTTGCGGGTCTCGGGCAGCAGGAACATGTCGGCGGACGCGGTGTGCCCGTGCAGGAGCAGCACGGCGGGGCGGTCCGTGGCGCCGCTGTCGACGCGGGTCAGGCCGAGGCGCACGCCGTCGCCCGCCCGGAAGGGGATCTCCTCGACCCGCGCCGGGTCGAGGCGGTGGTGGAGGGGGCGCAGGGTCGTGGTGCTCCTGACCTTGCGGAGCGTCGGCCTGGTGCGGGAGTCGGTGCTCCGGAGGATCATCGGTGGTGCTCCGAGGGGGTCGGGGTGCGGCGCAGGTCGAGGAGGTCGGCGGCGGCCCGGGCGAAGGGGCCGAGCAGACCGCGGCCCATCTCCAGGCCGAACCAGGCGAGCCAGGTCAGCTTGGCGGCCCGCTTCTCCTGGCTGGTCAGGCGCGGGTCGACCTTGATGCCGTCGACCTGGTCGCGCAGATAGGTGTCGGCGGGCACGACGAGCTCGCCCGCCAGGGTCGCCGGTGCGCCCTCGCGGCCGATCTCGACGGTGAGCGCCCGGGTCTGGCGCCACACGTCACGACGGGCCCGGGCGTACTTGTGGCCCTCCAGCCACCAGCGGCCGCCTTCCGCGTCGCGCAACGCCAGCCGGTAGCTGAGGAGTCGGTGGCGCATACCGTGCCGTTGCGGGATGCCCTCCTCGGGCCGGATCCAGACGTCGCCGTGTTCGACGACCAGCGGTTCGGGATGCACCGCCGCGCAGGTCAACTCGCCGGTGACATCGACCCGGCGCTCCTTCACCAGCTGGTACATGCTCGCGAGGGAGAGGGTGAGCGCCATCGAGCAGGGCGTGTCGGCGGGGGCTCCGACCGGGCCGACGCCGCCCTCGGTCGTCTCGGAGAACCACAGGTAGGGCTGGTCGTCCTTGTGCGGCAGCCGGGCCAACCCGTCCTGGGCGAGTCGCTCGAACGTCCTCAGCTGGGCCTGGGCGTCGTAGCGGGCGGCGGGCCGCAACCCGAGCGCCTCGACGAGCGCGGCGGTGCGCTCGGCGGTGGCCGCCGGGCCCTTCAGGGTCGCCTCGCACAGTTTGAGGGCGGTGGGACTCCGCAACACCCTGGTGAGGAAGGCCAGTTCGGGCACCGGCTCGGCTTCCAGCCGGGCCAGGGCATGGGTCCGCCACTCGTCCCAGTCCTGCACGCGTGCGTGCATCCCGCCGAGCGCCATGTCCCGTACGACGTCGTCGAGGGTGTTGGGTACGCCGGTCAGGTTGTAGTCGTAGCCCCACGCGTCGGGTTCGCAGACGACGCCGACCGCGACCCGGCTCACCCAGTCCACCGGGGCCGCGTTCAGGTGGTGGAAGGCGGGGACCGTGCGGAAGCGGCCGAAGGCCGAGAGGAGACCGCTGCTGAGGTCCTGCGGGTTGTAGGCGCCGGTCCTGGTGTGGCCGCCGATGCCGCCGGGGCGCAGGGCCGTGACGATCAGGCCGTGGTCGCGGGCCCGGCGCAGGGCGACCTCCGCCGCCCACTTCGTCTGGTCGTAGCCCGCCACGAGGCGGTCGACGTGGGCGAGCGGGTCGTCCTCGCCCATCGCGGTGATGCCGACCTCGTTGAAGACCGCGATGGAGGAGATGTGGTGCAGCGGCTTCGGCCGGCCGGTCGCCGCGAGCTCGGCGAGGGTCAGCGAGCCGATGACGTTGCTCTGCCGCAGCGACTGGTAGCCGCGCAGGAAGTCCACGGCCGCCGCCACGCCGACGACGCTGTCCAGCTCGTGGGTGAGCGTGGTCCACAGTTCGTCGGACAGGCCCAGGTGCGGGCGCCGGATGTCGCCGGGGAGTACGGTCACCCGGCGGCGGACCTCCGACGACCAGGGCAGCTCGTACTTCTTGAGCGCCTCACCGAGCCGCCCGAGGGCCGCCTCCTCGTCGGCGGCGCGGACCAGGCAGTAGACGTGGGCGTCGCTGTGCCGCAGCAGGTCGAGGAGCATGTGGCTGCCGAGGAAGCCGGTGGCGCCGGTCAGCAGGATCCGACGCGGCGGCAGCGGCTCGGGGTCGCCGGTCCAGGGCAGCCGGTCGGCGAGCGCCAGGTCGGCCAGGATCTGGTCGAGGTCCTCGGGGCGGGCCGCGGAGTACGGGGCGGGGATGACGGCCGCCGCGGGGGCGGTGCGGGGGGCCGGGACGGGGAGGATGCCGGGTGCGGGCACGGTCCCCTCGGACGTGGCTGTACCTGCCGTGTCCGGGGCCCAAGTCGTCCCGGGCGTCGGCGTTTGCGATACGGCCGGGGCCGAGAGGGCGGCCGTGGGGTGTGCGGTGGACAGCCCGCGGTGGGCCAGGCTGGTCGGACGGGCGTCGGCGAAGACGTCGTCGAGGTCGATCTCCATGCCCAGCTCGTCCTCCAGCGCCGCGACGAGTTCCACGGCGCCCACCGAAGTGCCCCCGGCGTCGAAGAAGTCGGCGTCGGGCGACAGGTGCCCCTCGGGCAGATGGCGGCCCGCCACGGCGGCGATGGCTGCCGCCAGAGCCTCCACGTCCGGGACCGCTGCCGCCGGACGCTCCACGTCCAGGACCGCTGCCGCCGGACCCTCCATGTCGGGAACCACGTCCGGGACCGCTGCCGCCGCGGCGCCCGCGTCGGAACCGGTCGGCGTGGGCGCCGCGGCCGTCCTCACCTTCGCCAGCAGGGCGTCCACGCTCAGCCCGCCGCCACCCCGCTCGATCGCCTCGGCCGTCGCCCGCTGTCCGGCGTACGCCGACGCGTCCTCGTTCACCTCACGCATGAGAGCCCTTCACCCCGTGACTTGTCCTTTCGCGCATTGCCACCACTGCCACCACTGCCACCGCTTTCACCCGTCGGCGCCGCCGGTTCACCCCCGCCGCCAGGACCGGAAGGCCCGCAGGTGTTCCGGCGTGACCACGGTCTCCAAGCGTTCGTCGTCCTGGTCCCCGCCACCGAGCGCGGCCAGCAGCCGCCGGGCCGGTACGTTGCGCTGGGTGCGCTCCGCCGTCAGACGGACCTTGACGCAGCCCAGCTCGTCGGCACGGTCGGCCAGCCACCGCAACAGCCGTTCCTCGACTCCCCGGCCCAGCGCCCGGCAGCTCATCAGCCAGGCCAGCACGTCGAGTTGGTCCCCGTCCGCGCGGAGGACGAGCAGCCCGATCTGGCCGTAGTCGCCGAACCGGTCCCGGGCCGCGGCCGTCCACACCTCACCGCGCTCCCGCCACCGCCCGAGATCGCCCCCGTCGGCGGACCGCGCCCGCAGGGTGAACTGGTTGGTACGGCGGACGAGTTGCTCGGCCCGCTCGACATCGGTCCCGGACAGGGCCCGGATGTCGACGTCGAGTTCCAACTGGGCGAGGAACTCCTCGAATCCGGCCTGCGCGCGCACCGCGTCCCGGTCCCGCTCCTGTTCGTAGAACCGCGCCCGCAGCGCGTCCTCGGCCGTCGCCGCGGCCGGGACGAGCGGCCACAACCTGCCCAGGAACGGACCCAGTTCGGCCGACGGCGGGCACGTCACCGACAGCACCTCCGGCAGCGCGGACCGCACTCCCGCGATCTCGACCGGGTTGTCGTCGAGGAACAGGAAGCTGTCCGGGCCGAGACCGAGCGTCCGGGCCGCCTCGGCGAGCCGGCCGGACTTCGGGCCCCAGGTCGCGGAGAGCACGCTGAAGTGTTCGGCCTTGAGCAGGCTGTCCGGGCGGTCCAGGACGGCCCGTACCGTGGCCTCGTCGTTGTTGCTGACGAGTGCCAACAGCGCACCCGCCGCGCGCCATTGAAGGAGCCGGCGTGCGAGCAGGGCACGCGGTCCGGTCAGGTCCACCGCCTCCGGGCCGATCTCCCCGGCCACCCCACCCCACAGCGTCTCGTCGCCGTCCACCGCGATCACCTTGGGCGCGGGGCGCCGTACCGCACGTACGACGTCGGCGAGGCACAGCGCCACCGCCGCCTGGAACGGCGGGGTGAAGGGGAGGTGGGCGATGCGCTCGGTCCGCTCGTCGAAGGGTTCCTCGACGGTGTGGCACCGGGTCCAGTCGTCGGGGCGGAGCACCGCGATGCCGGGCACCTCGGCCAGTTCGTCGGCGATCTCGCGCTCCCACCGTGTGAAGCGGTCCTGCGCGTGCGCGGACGGCAGGAAGCCGACGATCAGCGGCTTTCGCGTCCGTTCGGACAGGGCACGCAGCGCGGCCGGGAACGCGGTCCGCAACTCGGCGAGCAGCGCGTCGTCCACCGGGCCGAACCGTTCCAGGTCCGCCGCCCGCAGCAGCGCCACGCCCACCGCCGCGGTGGGGTCGGCGAAGACGCCGGAGGGGTCGCGCAGGGCGGCGAGCACCTGGTGGTACGGGGCTTCCGCGACGGTCAGGCCGCCGTCCCGCGCGCCCTCCTCGACCGCGGCCTCGCACAGCAGGGGCAGATTCCCGAGGGCGAAGGTGGCGGCGAGGGCGAGCGACCGGCGCGGGGAACGGCGAGTGCCCTCGGACAGCTCCACCGCCGTACCCGGCGTCGAACGGACCGCCGCCGTCGGATCGTCCACCGCCTCCGCGAGCAGCCGCAGGAACTCCTCGCCCAGTTCGGCAGAGGTCGCCGCGTCCAGGATGTCGAGGTTGTGGTCGAGCCGGATCCGGCCCGCGTCGGGGGTCATGGTGATCATCAGGTCGAGGTCGGAGTACCCGGTCCCGGCGGGCAGGACCTCCAGGTGGGCGAGGCGGCCCGCCGAAGAGCGCACGTAGTTGAAGTACACCTCCACCAACGGCGCGTTCGCCCGGTGCAGCCCCTGTCGGGCGAGGGTCGACAGCACGTCCGAGAACATGGCGCCCTTCGCGAGGACCCGGTCGAGACGGCCGTCGGTGCGGCGCAGCACCTGCTCGATCCGTTCGCCCGCCCCGGCCTCGGCCGGGAACGGCACCGGCACTCCGAAGAAGCCCACCGCCTCGTACGCGTCTGCGTGGATGCGGGTGTCGACGGGCACGGCGAGAACGAAACGTTCCTTCTGCCGCATCCTGGCCAGCAGCACGGTCAGGGCGCCGAGGCAGAAGGCGGCGGGCGTGATCGCGAGCCCGCTCGCGGCGGCCGACACCCGGTCCATGAGCCCGTCGGGGATCGTCACGCTCACGCTGCCGGCCCGGTACGAGCGGGTCGCCGGGCGGGGCCGGGCGAGCGTCAGGTCGAGTCGGTCACTGCCCTGGAAGGCCTCGCGCCATGCGGTCACGCCCTCGCCGGGGATGTCGTCCGTCTGCTGCGCCTCGATCAGGAGATCGATGTCCCGGTTGGTGACGGCGTCGCCGAGCGAGGTGCCGACCAGTTCGGCGTCGAGTTCCCCCGCCACGAGCAGCAGCGACTGCAGATCGCTCACCGCGTGGTGCGCGCCGAACGTCAGGACCTGGCCCCGGGCACCGGCGTCGAGCAGCTCGAAGCGCCACAACGGAGGGTTCGCCAGGTCGAAGGGCGGTTCCAGCAGCCGCCGCAGCCGGTCGGCCGTGTCGAGTTCGTCGTCGCCGGGCACGTCCGTCCAGCGCAGTACCGGCCGTGCGAGCTCCCGGTCCACCCGCAGCAGCCGCGCGTGTTCGCCGACGGAACCGGTCACGATCGCGGTGCGCAGCGCGGCGTGCCGTCCGGCGAGACGGGTGAGGACGTCGGTGAGCGCCTCGCGGGTGGTGGGCGTGGTGAGCCGGAGGGCCAGGCCGACGGCGTGGGCCGCGTCCGGCATGCCGGGCCGGGCGCTGCGCAGCAGTCGTACGACATCGCGGGTCGCGGGCCGCAGTTCGCTCTCGGGCACCTCGACGGCGACCTCGGGCCGCCGTGCCTCAGGTCGCCGTGCCTCGGGCCGCCGTTCCCCGGCCTGCGCGACCGTGTCCCGTTCGGGCAGCACCTCGCCGAGCGCCCGGGCCAGGCCGCGGATGTCGGAGGCGGAGAACACGGTGGCGGCCGGGAGTTCGGCGCCCAGCTCGCGGGCGAAGGCGTTGCGCAGCCGGACGAGCATGAGGGAGTCCAGGCCGAGTTCCTTCAGGGCCGTGGTCGCGGAGACGTCCACCGTGCCTTCGGAGACCTGGCCGACCCGGGCCCGTACATACGCTTCGAGGCGGTCCGCGCGGTCCCGTTCCGTCGTCGCCGTGAACACGCTCGCGACGAGGTCGTCCGCGCCGTCACCGCCGGTCGGTACGGTGATCAGGTCGCCGAGGATCGGTCGGGTGCGGGCCACGTCCGGGTCGTGCGCGAGGGCCTCCCAGTCCAGGGCGAGGGGGGCGAGTTGACGACGCGAGGTGGCCAGCACCCGTTCGAAGAGATCGCCCCCGTCCTGCGGGGAGAAGGCGAGCAGCCCGGATCGGCCGGTCTCGGCGGCCCGGGTGCCGGACTCGGCCACCATGCCCACGCCCGCCCAGGCACCCCAGTCCAGGCTCAGCGCCCGGCGGTCGGCGCGGGAGAGGTGGTGCGCCCAGGCGTCGAGGAAGGCGTTCGCCGCCGCGTACGGGCTCTGTCCCGCGGAGCCGAGGAGACCGGCCGCCGAGGCGAACAGGACGAGGCTCTCGGCCTCCGGGATCAGTTCGGTGAGCAGCGTGGTGCCGAGGACCTTGGGGGCGAGCACGCGCAGGACGCGCTCGTCGGTCAGGTTCGCCACCGTCGCGTCGTCGAGGACACCAGCCGCGTGGACGACTCCGGCGATCGTCCCCGCTTCCCGTCGCACGGCGTCCAGGGCCGCCGTCAGTTCCTCGCGGTCGGCCACGTCGGCGCGGGCGAGGTACACGGTGGTCCCGTCTTCTTCGAGACCCCTGATCCAGCTCGCGGTGGGCGCGTCGGGCTCGCCGCGGCTCATCAGGGCCAGTCGGCGGGCGCCGCGGCGGACCAGTCGTTCGGCGACGACCCGGCCGAGGCCGCCCAGACCGCCGGTGATCAGGTACACCCCGTCGGGGGTGACCTCGCCGTCGCCGCCGTCGTCGGGGCGGGTGCGGGCCAGGCGCGGGACCAGTCGGCCCGACTCCCGCAGCGCGACCAGCCGTTCGTCGTCCGCGTGCCGCAGTTGTGTCCACAGGGCGTCGACACCGTCGGTGGGCGGCAGGTCGATCAGGGTGGCCGACAGCTCCGGGTACTCCTGCGCCACCGCGAGGCCGAAGCCCCAGGCGAGGGCCTGCTGAGGGTGCGTCACCCGGGTGCTGTCACCGGCGGCCTGGCTGCCCCGCGCGACGACGAAGAGACGGGGGGCCCGGCCCCGCGGCCGGTCCGCCAGCGCCCGTACCAGGTGCAGCGTGCTCAGGCAGCACAGCCGCGCCGCCTCCTCGGCCGTACCGGCATCCGTGATCGCCGGGGCGTCGAGCGCGGACAGCTGGACCACCCGCTCGGGCGGCCCGTCGGGGAAGGCCTCGTCCAGGAGGCGGGCCAGGTGCCGCGGATCGGCGGGGTCAAGCACGTAACGACCGGGTCCCTCGACGCCGAACGACTCACCCCTGCGGGCGATCACCCGCGGCACGGTCGAGCCGAGCCGCTCCTCCAGCTCGGCCGCGACGCCCGTGTCGTCGGCCAGGATCAGCCAACTGCCCTCGGCGGGCGGTCGCTGCGCGGCCGGGCGCGGCTGCCAGTGGGTCTCGAAGAGCACGCCGTCCAGCGGAGACAGTGCAGCCAATGCGAACTCCCTCGCCTCCAGCACCAGTTGCTCGTCCTCATCCCACAGCCGCAGGTCCACGGTCGCCGTGTCGCCGTCCACGGAACGCAGTCGGCAGGTCGCCCACACGGGCGCCGTGCGCAGTCCGGTGAACCTCAGCTGTCCGACGGCCGCGGGCACGAACGCCCGGCCCTCGGGCGCGCCTCCCGGCAGGGCGGCCGTGTGGAAGGCCGCGTCGAGGACGGCGGGATGCAGCAGATGACCGGCGGCGGGCGTGCGGGCCAGGCGACCGAGGGCGGCCGCGTCCGTACGGCGGCCCTCCTCCAACCCCCGGAAGGCGGGGCCGTAGTCGATGCCCAGGGCCGCGAGCCCGGCGTAGACCGCCGCCAGATCGACCTGCTCGTCGCACCGTTCGCGCACGGCGTCGAGCCGCTCTTCGTCGTCGGCGGCGGCGGTTTCCTCGGTGACCGCGAGCCGTCCGCTGACGTGCCGCTGCCACGGCGCGCCGTGCCCCGCGGCGGGTGTCGAGGCGATGGTGAAGTCCCGGAAGCCGTCCTCGGCCGGGCTCAGGACCAGTTGCAGCCGTACGGGCCGGTCCACGTCCAGCGGCAGCGGCTGTACGAAACTGATGTCGGCCAGCCGTACTTCGCCGCCGTCCCGCAGCGCGGACGCGGCCTCCAGGGCCATGTCGAGGAACGCGGCGCCGGGCAGCCAGACCTCACCGGTGACCCGATGGTCGGTGAGATAGGCGAAGCGGCTGTCGTCGAGGTCGATGTCGGCCTGGAAGAGGTGCCGGTCGGGTTCGTCGCTGGCCTCCAAGTGCGTGCCGAGCAGCGGTGATCCACCGGCCGATGCGGTGGCCGGGGCGGGCACGAGCCAGTGGCGTTCGCGGGCGAAGGCGTAGGTCGGCAGGCCGACCCGGCGGCCCTGCGGGAACAGCAGCGGCCAGTCGGGCGTGTGCCCGGCCGTGTACAACTCCCCCAGCCCGCGCAGCAGTACGTCGTGTCCTTCGCTCTGCCGGCGCAGCGAGCCGATGCCGACCGCGTCGATCCCGGCCTCCGCCGCCACCGCCTCGATCGACGAGGTGAGCGAGGGGTGCGGGCTCAGCTCGACGAAGTAGCGGTAGCCGTCGTCCAGCATCCGTCGGATCGTGTCCGCGAACCGGACCGGCTCCCTGAGGTTGGCGTACCAGTGGTCGGCGTCCAGCAGGTCGCCGGGGACGGGTTCGGCCAGCACCGCCGAGTACAGCGGGGTCGGTGTCCGGGCGCCCCTGACGCCGGAGAAACGCTCGAGCAGCTCCGCACGGAGCGGGTCCATCAAGGGGGTGTGCGAGGCGAACGGTGTCGTCAGCGGGCGTGCGGCGATGCCCCGCTCGTCGAGGCGGTCGCGCAGTTCGGCCAGCGCGTCGGCCTCGCCGGAGACGGCCGTGGACCGGGCGCTGTTGACCGCCGCGACGAACAGGCGGCCCGCGAACGGCGCGAGCAGCTCCTCGACCCGCGCGGGCGGCAGTTCCAGGGACAGCATGCCGCCCTTGCCCACCAGCGGTACGACCGCCTGCCCGCGTCCGGTCACGACGGTCACGGCCTCGTCCAGGGTGAGGGCGCCCACGCTGTACGCGGCGGCGATCTCGCCCAGGCTGTGCCCGACGACGGCGTCCGGGCGGACGCCGAGCGCGCGCCAGGCCGCGGCCAGTGAGGCGTTGACCGCGAACAGCACCGGTTGCAGGAATTCGGTGCGGCCGAGCGGGGCGAACTCCTCCGGCGCCCGCAGCGCGTTGAGCACCGACCAGCCGACCCGTCGGCGAACGGCCTCATCGATGCGGACCAGCTCCTCGCGGAACGCATCCGATCCGGCCATCAACTCGACGCCCATTCCGGGCCATTGACCGCCGTGTCCGGCGAAGACGAAGGCCACCTTGCCCGTTCCGTCGTCGCGTTGCGTGGCAAGGGGCGCCCGCCCGCTCGCCAACGCCTCGAGCCGTAGGAGCAGTTCGTCCCGGTCACCCGCGACGAGGGCCGCGCGCCGTTCGAAGTGGCTGCGGTGCCGGGCCAGGGTGTGGGCGACATCGAGGAGAGCGAGGTCCTCGCCGGCCTCATCGGTCAGGTGGTCGGCCAGTCGCGCGGCCTGCCCCCGCAGGGCGGCCTCGCTGCGCCCCGACAGCACGAACAGCCGCTTACCCGGCGGAAGTTCGTCCTTCCGCCGCTTACCCGGCGGGACTTCGTCCTTCCCTCCCGCCTTCGCGACCGGCGGGGCCTCCTCCACGATCACATGCGCGTTGGTCCCGCTGATCCCGAAGGCGCTCACTCCCGCCCGTCGTGTCCGCCCGGGCGACGACGGCCAGGCCGCCGTGTCCCGCACCAGCCGCAGCCCGCTGTTCTCCCAGTCGACGTGCCTGCTGGGCGTGTCCGCGTGCAGGGTGCGTGGCAGGGTCCGGTGGCGCAGCGACTGCACCACCTTGACGAGCCCGATCACACCCGAAGCCGCCTGTGCGTGCCCGATGTTGGACTTGAGCGAGCCCAGGTACAGGGGGCGGTCCTGCGGGCGTGAGTCGCCGAAGACCTCCGCCAGGGCGTTCGCCTCGATCGGGTCGCCCAGCGTGGTGCCCGTGCCGTGCGCCTCCACGTAGTCGATGTCGGCGGGCTCCAGCCCGGACAGCTCCAGTGCCCGCCGGATCACCTGTTCCTGCGCCGGACCGTTCGGCGCGGACAGCCCCTGGCTGCGGCCGTCCTGGTTGACGGCCGTGCCGCGCAGCACGGCCAGCACCTCGTCACCGTCGCGCCGGGCGTCGCTCAGTCGCTTCAGTACGACCATGCCGGCGCCCTCGGCCCAGATGGCGCCGTCGGCGTCGTCGGAGAAGGAGCGGCAGCGGCCGGTCGGGGACAGGCCCCGCAGTCGGCTGAACTCCACGAAGGTTCCCGGGGTCACCATCACCGTCACACCACCGGCGAGCGCGAGGTCGCACTCTCCGGACCGCAGCGCCTGTGCCGCCAGGTGCAGTGCCACCAGCGACGAGGAGCACGCCGTGTCCACCGTCAGCGCGGGGCCGCCCAGCCCCAGCGCGTAGGCGAGCCGGCCCGAGGCCACGCTCAGCGCCGAGCCCGTGCCGACGTACCCGTCCAGCTGGTCGAGGCGGGACCCCGCGAGATAGTCGCTGCCGAACATGCCGACGTACACACCGGTGGCGCTGCCGGCGAGTTCGGCGGGAACGATCCCGGCGCGCTCCAGCGCCTCCCACGCCGTCTCCATCAGCAGCCGTTGCTGGGGGTCCATCGCGGCCGCTTCCTTCGGGGTGATCCCGAAGAAACCCGCGTCGAAGGACGTCAGGTCGTCGTCGTTCAGGAAGCCGCCCTCACGGGCGTACGACTTGCCGACGGCGTCCGGGTCGGGGTCGTACAGCGCTGCCACGTCCCAGCGTTCGGCCGGGAAGGGGCCCACCGCGTCGCGCCCCTCCGCGACCAGGTTCCACAGGCCTTCCGGATCGCTCACCCCGCCCGGCAGCCGACAGGCCATGGCGACCAGGGCCACCGGTTCGTCGGAGGCCGGCGTCGTGGCGTGTGTGGGCCGGGTGGCGGGAGTGGTGCGGTCGCCCGCCGCGAGGGCGGTGGCCAGCAGATGCGCGGCGAGCCGGGCCGCGGTGGGGTGGTCGAAGAGCAGGGTGGCCGGGAGCTTGGCGCCGATTCGGGCGCCGATGCGGTTGCGGAGTTCGACCGCCGTCACCGAGTCCATGCCGAGTTCGCGCAGCGGCTGGTCGGGGCGGACGGACTCCGTCGAGCGCAGGCCGAGGGCGCGGGAGATCTCCTCGCGGACCAGGGCCAGGACGCGTTCGGCGCGTTCGGCCTCGGGCAGCCGGGCCAGGCGGTCGGCCAGACCGTCGCCGCCGCTGCGGCCGGTGCGGGGCGCGGGCAGCAGCGAGCGCCACAGCGCCGCCGTGCCGCCGCCCGTGGTGGTCACGGTCTCGCGCAGGCGGGGCAGGTCCAGGGCCCAGGCGACCAGGTGCGGGGCGCCCTGCCGCAGGGCGAGTTCGACGAGTTCGCGGCCCTGGTCGGGGGTGAGGGCACGGTGGCCGAGACGGGCCATCCGGTCCAGGTCGGCGTGTGCGGCGGCGAGGCCCTCGCCCGCCCAGGCGCCGAAGGAGAGGGACAGGCCGGGCAGGCCCTGGGCCCGCCGGTGGTGGGCGAGTTGGTCGAGGTAGACGTTGGCCGCAGCGTAGTTGCCCTGGCCCGCGTTGCCGACGACTCCGGCGGCCGAGGAGACCAGCAGGAACAGGTCGAGTCGCGCGTGGGCGGTGAGCCGGTGCAGGTGGGCGGCGCCGTCGACCTTGGGGCGCAGTACCTGTGCGAGGCGTTCGGGCGTCAGCTCGGCGACCACCCCGTCGGCCAGGACTCCGGCGCAGTGCACGACACCGCGCAGCGGCGACTCCTCCCCGATACGGCCGAGCAGACCGGCCACGGCCGCCGCGTCCCCGATGTCGCAGGCCGCGACCTCGACCTCGACGCCGAGCGCGGCCAGTTCGGCGGCGACCTCGGCGGCGCGCAGATCGTCGGGTCCTTGACGGGACGTCAGGAGCAGGCGCGGAACGCCGTGTTCGGCGAGCAGCCGGGCGATGTGCCGCCCGACGGCACCGAGGCCTCCGGTGATCAGCACCGTGCCGTCGGTGGGTACGAAGGTGGGGCGGCCGACCAGGTCGAGGACGACCGGGGTGCCGGTCGCGTCCCGGTCACGGGCGCGGACGAGCCGCGGCGCGAGCAGAGTGCCCGCGCGGAAGGCGAGTTCGGGCTCCTCGGTGTGGGTGGCGACGGTCGGGAGCGCGTCCGCCGGGTCGGAGTCGTCGAGGTCGAGCAGGGTCAGGCCGAGTTCCGGGTGTTCGGCGCGGGCGCTGCGGGCGAGCCCCCACAGCACGGACTGGGCGAGGCCGGGCACGGTGTCCTCGTCGACGGCCCCGACCGCACCGCGCGTCACCCACACGGTCCGGGCAGGTGCCTCGTCCTGCGGGAGGGCGATCAGGGCACGCAGTTCGGCCAGGGCCGCGGCCGCCAACTCCTGTGCTGCGGCGGCCGGTTCGGCGTCCATCGCCGGGCGCGGCCAGAACCGTACGAGCACGTCGACGCCGCCGGTCCCGCTCACGTCCGCGCCGCCCGTCCCGCTCCGCACGTGGGTCCCCGCCGCCGCGAGGCCACGCAGGGCCCCGGCGACCTCCGGGTCCGAGGCGTCGCCGACGACGGCCCACTCGGTGCCCGACGCCTCTGCGGGCTGTTCGGGTACGGCCGTCCAGACCACCTCGTACAGATGTCGGGCGTTCTCCGAGGCGCCGTTCAGGTCCGCCGGGTCCGCCGCCCGCAGTCGTACGCCCTCCAGACGACCGGCCGGGAAGCCGTCGGTGTCCCACAGCGTGACGTCCAGGGTGAGGTCCGTGCCGGAGCCGCCCGTGCGTCGTACGGCCGCGGTGAGGTCCCTCGCGCCACCGGGCGGCAGGACGCACCGGCCCACCGCGACCGGGAGCAGCACCCGGCCGTCGGACGCGTCGAGCCCGGCGGCCACGTGCAGCGCGGCGTCCAGCAGGGCGGGGTGGAGGGGGTACGGGTCCGCCGCGTCGCGGGCCGTGGGCGGCAGCGAGAGCCGGGCCAGCAGTTCACCGTCGCCGGTCGTGACCGCCGACCGTACGCCCTGGAAGGCCGGGCCGTAGCCGAGGCCCAGTTCGCTGAGCCGCTCGTACGTCTCCGGGGTCCAGGCCGGTTCGGCGGCCTCCGGCCACACCGGGGGCCGTTCCCCCGTCGGCGCGGCAGGCGCGGACGCGGACGCGGTGGCGTGCAGGGTCCAGCCCGTGGCCTCTTGGGCGCGCGGACGGCTGTGCACGGTGATCTCCGGTACGGGACCGGCGGTGACCACCTCGACGGACACCTCGACCGTGCCGGAGTCGGGGAGGGTGAGAGGGCTGAGGAGGAGCAGGTCGGTGAGGTCGGCCGGGTCGTCCGGGTGGGCCACGGCGAGGGCGGCGCGGCAGAGTTCCATCAGGGTGGTGCCGGAGACGACGGTCCGGCCGAACACGGCGTGGTCGGACAGCCAGTCGGCGGTGTCCTGGGACCACTCGCCCCGGAAGGTCCAGCGGGTCTCGTCCGGCGACTGGAGCTGGACACCGAGCAGGGGGTGCGCGGCGCGGTCGAAGAGGCCTGGGGCACCGGTGGTGGACTCGGGCTCGATCCAGTGGCGCCGCAGATCCCAGGCGTACGTCGGCAGGTCGGCGGGGGCGGTGTCGGGGACCAGTCGGCGCCAGTCGATCGGCCGTCCGTGGACGTGGAGTTCGGCGGCGGCCCGGTCCAGGCAGGCGGGCCCGTCCTCGTCGCGGCGCAGCGAGCCGACGGCAACCAGGTTGTCGTGGCCGGAGTCCTCGGCGATGGTGTGCAGGGCGGTGACGAGGGAGGGGTGGGGGCCGAGTTCGACGAAGCAGCGGTAGCCGTCCGCGGCCATGCGTTCCACGGTGGGTGCGAAGCGGACGGGCTCGCGCAGATTGGTGTACCAGTAGTCGGCCTCCAACTCCTCGGTGACCGGTTCGCCGGTGACGGTGGAGTACCAAGTGACGGAGGTCGGGCAGGTGGTGACGCCGTCGAGTTCGTCGAGGACCGTCGCGCGGACCGGCTCGACCCGGGGGCTGTGGGAGGCGTAGTCGACATCGAGGCGGCGGGCGAAGACCTGCTCGCGGTCGAGGTCGGCGAGCAGGGTTTCCAGGGGCTCGACGTCACCTGCGATCACCGTCGAGCGGCCGCTGTTGACGGCGGCGACGCAGACCCGTCCGTCGAGGTCGGCGAGGCGGTCCTCGACCTCGGTGTGCGGGAGGGCGACGACGGCCATGGTGCCGGTGCCCGACAGCCCGGTCAGGGCCTGGCTGCGCAGGGCGACCACCGCGGCGGCGTCGCTCAGGCTGAGCGCGCCCGCGACGCAGGCCGCGGCGACCTCGCCCTGGCTGTGTCCGACCACGGCGTCCGGCCGTACGCCCCGGGCCCGCCACACCGCGGCCAGGGACACCATCACGGCGAACAGGACCGGCTGCACGACGTCCACGCGGTCCAGGGGCGGGGCGCCCTCGGCACCGCGCAGGACGGCCGCGACCGACCAGGTGGTGAAGGGGCGCAGGGCGGCGTCGCAGCGGTCGAGTTCGTCTGCGAACACCGGGTCGCGGTCGAGCAGATCGCGGGCCATGCCGGCCCACTGGGAGCCCTGGCCGGGGAAGACGAAGGCCAACTTGCCGGTGGGGACGGCCTGCTGGGGCCCAACGACCACACCGGCACCAGTATCGGTGTCGCTGTCGGTTCGGCCCTCGGCGAGTGCGCGCAGAGCGGTCAGCAGGTCGTCGCGGTCGGCCGCCCGGACGACGGCCCGGTGCTCGAAGTGCGTGCGGTGGTGGGCCAGCGTCGCGGCCACCTCGGGCAGCGCCGGCCGCGGCTGTTCGTCGAGCGCTTCGAGGAGACGGGCGGCCTGGCCCCGGAGGGCGGGGAGGGTACGGGCGGAGAGCGGGAAGAGGGTCGCGCCGGGGAGCTGCGTCGGGGGTGCCCCGGTGGCCGGCCGTACGAGGTCCCGCGGCGCCTCCTCCAGCACCACGTGCGCGTTCGTACCGCTGATCCCGAACGCGCTCACCCCGGCCCGCCGCACCCGGTCGCCGCCCCGCGGCCATGCCCGGGCGGCGCTCTGCACCCGCAGGCCGCCGCCCGCCCAGTCCACGTGCTCGGTCGGGGTGTCGGCGTGCAGCGAGGCAGGGAGCAGTTCGTGGCCGAGGGCCAGGACCGTCTTGATGACACCGCCGATACCCGCCGCGGCCTGGGTGTGACCGATCTGGGACTTGAGGGAGCCGACGCCGAGCGGCCGGTCGGCCGGGCGCCCCGGCCCGAAGACGGCGGCGAGCGCCCGGCCCTCGATGGGGTCGCCGAGCCGGGTGCCCGTGCCGTGCGCCTCGACGTGGTCCAGGTCGTCCGGGCGCAGTCCGGCCGCGTCGAGGGCGGCGCGCACCACCCGTTCCTGCGCCGGCCCGCTCGGGGCGCTCAGGCCCTGGCTGCGGCCGTCCTGGTTGATGGCCGACCCCTTGACGACGGCGAGGACCCGGTCGCCGTCGCGGCGCGCGTCCGCGAGCCGCTTGAGCAGCACCAGACCGCAGCCCTCGGCCCACACCACGCCGTCCGCGTCGGTCGAGAACGGGCTGCACCGCCCGGACGGCGACAGCCCCCGCAGTCGGCTGAACTCGACGTGTCCGCGTGGGGTGACAAGGAGCGTCGCGCCGCCCGCCAGCGCGAGGTCGCACTCGCCGCTCGCCAGCGCCCGCGCGGCCAGGTGCAGGGCGACGAGGGAGGAGGAGCAGGCGGTGTCGACGGTGACCGCCGGGCCCTGAAGGCCGAGGGTGTAGGCGATGCGTCCGGAGGCCACGCTGGAAGCCGAACCGGTGCCCACGTGCCCGTCGAGCCGGCCGAGCGGGGCCGAGGCCTGGTAGCCGCTGTCGTACAGCCCGATGTAGACGCCCGTGGAGCTGCCGTTCAGCGTGTCCGGGACGATCCCGGCGCGCTCGATCGTCTCCCAGGCGGTCCCGAGCAGCAGCCGCTGCTGGGGGTCCATGGCCGCGGCCTCGCGCGGTGAGATCCCGAAGAAGTGCGCGTCGAAACGGTCGATGTCGGAGAGGAAGCCGCCGCGCAGGGTGTACGCCTTGCCGGGGGCCTCCGGGTCGGGGTCGTAGAGCCCCCGGGTGTCCCAACGGCCCGCGGGCACCTCGGTGATGGCGTCCTCGCCGGAGGCGAGCAGCCGCCACAGCGCCTCGGGGTCGTCGGCGCCGCCGGGGTAGCGGCAGCCCATGGAGATGACGGCGATGTCCTCGTCGCCGCGTACGGGCGCGTCCGCCGGCACCGGCGCCGCAGCGCCGACAGGCCTTTCGCCGACGGGCCTTTCGTCGAGGACCGCTGCGGCGAGCGCCGCGATGGTGGGGTGGTCGAAGACGAGGGACGGCTCCACGGCGCGGCCGATCCGCCCGGCGAGTTCCGCCGCCAGGGTCACCAACTGGCGGGATCCCAGGCCGAATTCGGCGATCGGCCGCTCGGCGTCGACGGCCAGTGGGTCGAGCCCGGCCGCCTCGGCGACGGCCGACGTCAGCCAGGCCCGCACGTCCTCGGAGGTCACGTCCTCGGAGGTCGTGAGGGAGATCTCGGGGAACTGCTTCGGGGACTCGCTCGCAGGCATCGGGAAAGGTGTCCTCGTGAACTCGGGTTCAGGCGGATTCCGTACGACGGGTACGGCGACCGGTGGACGGCGATCGGTGAGCTGGGGAGGCACCGGCGCGCGACGAAGGAACCCCTGGTGTACGGCGGGTACGACCGGGGTGTCCCGCCGGCGCGGGTGTCCGCGCCGACGGGGGGTGACCTCGTCTACCTCATCTCGCGGCGGGCGCGCCGACGACCGCGAGGGCGTCGGCGAGGTAGGCCGCCCGGGAGGCGTGGCGCTGGATCTTCCCGCTGGACGTCTTGGGGATGGTGCCGGGGTGGACCAGCACGACGTCACGCACCGCGAGACCGTGGGCCTCGCCGATCGCGCTGCGGATCACCTCGGTGATCCGCTCGGAGTCGGCCGCCGCGTCCGGAGCCGTCTCGGCGACGATGACGGGCTGCTCGCCCTCGACACCGCCGTCCACGGAGAACGCGGCGGTGCAGCCCGGCCGGAGCGCCCCGTGGGACATCTCGGCGGACAGCTCCAGATCCTGCGGGTAGTGGTTGCGTCCGTCGATGACCATCAGGTCCTTGAGGCGGCCCGTGACGAACAGCTCGCCCTCGCGCAGGAATCCGAGGTCGCCGGTCCGCAGGAAGCGGTCCGGACGGTCCTTCAGCGTGGCCCGGAAGGTCTCGCGGGTGGCGAGGGCGTTGCGCCAGTAGCCCTTGGCGACGCCCGCGCCGCTCACCCAGATCTCGCCGACCTCCCCCTCGGGCAACTCCTCCCGCCGCTCGGGGTCTGCGATCACCACGGTCGTACCGGGGATCGGCCGCCCGGAGCCGACGGCGGCCGCGTCGGCCGCGCCCACGTGCGGCCCTGACCCGGGGGCCGCGGCGAGGGTGGGCGGGGTGTCGACCGAGCCACCGGTGACGATGAGCGTGGCTTCGGCGAGGCCGTAGCACGGATAGAGGGCCTCGCGTCGGAAGCCGGCCGGGGCGAAGGTCTCGGTGAAGCGCCGCAGGGTGGCGGCCCGTACCGGTTCGGCGCCGTTGAAGGCGACCTTCCACCGACCGAGGTCGAGTCCGTCGAGGAGTTCGGGGGTGGCGTGCTTGAGGCACAGCTCGTAGGCGAAGTTGGGGCCGCCGCTGGTGTGCGGGCGGTAGTGGCTGAGGGCGGTCAGCCAGCGCGCGGGCCGCTGGAGGAAGTGCAGGGGCGAGAAGAGCGTGGCGGTGGCGCCGAGGTGGACGGTGTTCAGGACCGGGCCGATGAGGCCCATGTCGTGGTACACCGGCAGCCAGCTGACGAACAGTTCGTGCTCGTACTCCGCGAGCGTGTCCGGGGTGTGGCCCATCCGCTCGGTGATGGCCCGCTGGTTGTCCAGCAGGTTCCCGTGCGTCACCATCACGCCGCGCGGGGCGGAGGTGGAGCCGGAGGTGTACTGGAGGAAGGCGACCGAGTCGGCGGTGAGGTCGGGTTCGCGCCAGGAGTCGGCCGCCTCGTCGGGTATGTCCTCGGTGGCGACGCAGGTGATCCCGTCCAGTTCGGGCAGGTGTTCCGCCTGGGCGGCCAGGGCGGCGAGCACCTCACGGCCGCCCAGGATCACCTTGGCGTCCGCGTCGGCGATGAGGCGCTTCATGCGGGTCAGGGCACGGTGGTTCTGCGACCGCCCCTGCGGGGGAAGGCCCGGCACGGCGACGACCCCGGCCGAAAGACAGCCCAGGTAGCCGGAGATGAACTCCAGGCCGGGCGGGTACAGCAGCAGGGCGCGGGATCCGGCGAGGCCGCGTTCCTGCAGCCAGGCGGCGACGGCTCGGGACCGACGGGCCAGACGTCCGTACGAGATGTCCTGGATCTCTCCGTCGCAGTCGCCCGTGACGAGGTAGCGGTATGCCGTCCGCTCCGGCTGTTGCGAGGCATGCGTGGTCAGTAAGTCGACCAGGGAACGAGCCATATGAGGAGTCTCACCTGTTCGAATGAGTGAGCGAGAGAAGTGGAGTTCGAAGGCCGCGGGGTGCGTACGCGCAGGTGCCGTGGCCGCCCGGCCCCCTTGCCGGACAGTCCGTCTCGACCAACCCGCCCGAGGAGCGGCGGCGACGCATGCGCCGGCCCCTCGTGTGCCCCGTTCAGCTTGCTACTAACGAGTAACACCCTAGCAAGTCTTGTCGCCCGGATGGATGTAACCCCGGGTATTCAATAGGTAACTGGCCGATCTGGCCAATCTGCCGTCCTGCACGCCTTCATGACGTGCCGGGAGCCGCGGGGTGTTCCAGGTGCGCGGTGAAGGCGGCGAGGTCGGCGACCACGCGGTCGGGCTGCTCCCAGTGGACGTCGTGCCCGACTCCCTCGTAGGCGATCAGGCGTGAACCGTGGATGGCGTCCAGGATGGTCTGTTGGTCGCCGCGGGGCAGCAGGTCGTCCTGGTCACCCCAGATGACGAGGGTGGGCACCAGGATGCCCGCGAGGGTCGCGCGCAGATCGGTGTCGAGCAGTCCGCGCAGGGTCTCCTGCCAGACGTACGCGGGGACCTTGAGGTTTTCCTCGATCATCGTCTCGACGAGGCCCCTGGCGACGGGCCGGTCCACCGCACCGGAGACGAACTCCTCGACGAACTCCCGGGGTACGGGGTCCGAGAGCCCCTCGACGGCCTCCCGCAGCCCGGTCACCGCCGACTTGTCCTCGAGCGTGCCGGGTACGCCGATCAGCACCAGCCCCGAGATCCGGTCGGGATGGCTGCCCGCGACCATCCGGGCGGGCACGCCGCCGCTCGAGGAGGCGACGAGCACGGCGCGGTCGATGTCGACGGCGTCCAGGAAGGCGACGAGGTCGGCGGCGTAGTCCTCGGGCGTGTAGCCCTCGGACGGGCGGTCGGCGTCGCCATGGCCGCGCTGGGTGGGCGCGTAACCGCGCAGGGCGGCCGGAAGGCGCCTGAGGAGGGGCTCGAAGGCCCACCAGGAGTCACCGAGTCCGTGCACGAAGACGACGGGTGTGCCACCGGGGTAGCCGGCCTCGGCGTAGGGCAGCGTGAGTCCTTCCCGCACCTGGGCGGACTTCAGGGAGATCACGGTCACGACACCCTGCCTCCTTCGCTCCGCCGCCCGGTCGGGGAACCAGGAGCGGAGAGCGAGCGGCGATCACTTCCGACAGTACCGACGAGTGACGGGACCCGCGTCTCAGGACGTCCGGACGAAGCGCGTGAGGGCGGCGACGTACCGCCGCGGATGGGTGACGTGAGGAATGTGCCCCGCCCCCTCGACGGTCTGCCGCCGCGCCCGTGGCAGGACCGCGGCCAGCCGGTCGAGGATCGCCGCCGACCACACCGGGCTCTGCGCGCCTCCGCTGAGCAGGACCGGTGCGGCGCGCCGGGCGAGGGCATCGGTGTCGATCTTCGCCCGAGGACGGCGTCCATCGAGGCTCGCGTCGGACGCAGTTGCCTCAGGGCGTCCGGATCCTCGGCCACGATCGCGACGAGCGGAGGCTCGTGGACCGTGATGCTGCGGAACGACGCCCGAAGATCGGCCTCGATCGCGGGCTGCCGGGAGCACCGGCCGCGACGTCAGGACACGGTGCGGTGGCCCTCCCCGTCGCACCCGGGGGGCGCGCCGCCGTCACGTCGCCGGTCGCGTCGGGCGTGTCGAGGTGAACGGGGTGACGGGGCGCTCCAGGCGTTCCCCGTCCACGGTGATGTCGACCGCTTCGTTGTAGAAGGCGAGGAGGTCTTTGACGGCGCCCACCGCGGGCAGTGGCTCCGGGTAGCTCCAGACGAGGTGCGCGGGGTCGTCGCCGCCATCCCGCCACGACCAGTACGCGGCGGTGCCCTTGTAGGGGCACCCCGTCCTGAGGTCGCTGGGGACGAACAGGTCGAGGCGGACGTCCTCACGCGGGATGTAGTACCGCGTCGGCAGGCCGGTCTCGAAGAGCAGCACCGGCCGGCGGGTGTCCGCGACGACCGTGCCGTCGATCTCGACGCGGACGTGACGGCTGCTCGGGAGGGCGTCCACCCGCTTGTGCGGATCGCGGGGGTGGATGAAGATCTCCTCGTCCTCCTCGTACCAGTGGTCGAGTCCCCGGCCGCTGCGGCTGAACCACTCGAAGGCGATGTGGCCGGCGAGGTCGTCGGCGGGGAACGTCCAGGCCGCGTTCTCCAGCAGTTCGCCGTCGACTTCGAGGTCGTAGAAGACCCGCGATCCGCTGTGGGTGCCGGTCGGCGGGTTCTTCGCGGGGCGGAGCAGGTCCTCGCGGACCTCCTCGCGCGGGAACGCGTACAGCGGAACGGGCACTTCGGGCTCCCAGACGAGGACGGGGTGCCGGCTGTCGACGACCGTGACCTCGCCCTTGCACCCGCGCACCCAGCGCCCGCTGGGCTCCCACCGCAGGCCTTCCGGAGTTGTGAGGTTCATGGACCCTCACTACCCAAGGATCCGGCGCTTCTGCTCCTCGAACTCGGCCTCGGTCAGGACACCTTGGGCCTTGAGTTCCCCGAGTTGCTTCAGCTGATCGATCCTGCCGTTCATGTCGTCGGCCGACGGGACGGGCGCGGGCGGCGCGGCGGACGCGTACTGCGGCGGGGCCTCCTGGTACTCCTGCTGAGCCCACCGCCCCTGCTGACGGCGTGACACACGGTTCGACACGGCGGTCGCGGTACCGGCCACCACGGCTGTGCGGGCGACCCCGCGAAGGAGACCTGGCACGGCGGTTTCCTTTCTGGAAAAGCGACCCGCGCATCCGGAAGGCGGTCTGCGAAATATGCGCACTCCCCCGACCGACGGGCAATTCTCGGCGCATGGGACACCTCCATTGGAGCACCGCACGTATTCCCCCGCACATCGGCATAGGCGCCATCCCGCGGGAATTCCGCCGTTCTGCCGGTCGGTGACTCTCATGGCAAGCTGAAATGTGGACCACCGACCGGTCACAGGTCAGTGGTGAGGCCTACGTGGGAGGAGCTCGATATGACCACGACCGGAATGCACCAGCGACGCGAGACCGGGAGCGGCGGAGCGTGGGCGTCCAGCTGGACCGCCTTCGCCGCAGTCATGATGATCTTCGGCGGAGTGATGGCGATATTCGAGGGAATCTCCGCCATCGCCGAGGACGACGTCTTCGTCCTCACCCGCAACTACGCCTACAACTTCAATCTGACGAGTTGGGGCTGGATCCACCTCTCCCTCGGCGTCCTGGTCGTTCTCGCGGGCGCAGCCCTGTTCACCGGAGCGATGTGGGCACGCGTGGTCGGAGTCGTCCTGGCGGGCCTGTCGATGATCGCCAACTTCATGTGGCTGCCGTACTACCCCGTCTGGGCCATCGTGCTGATCGCCGTCGACGCCTTCGTCATCTGGGCGCTGTGCGTCGGAATCAGCCGGCAGCCCCGCACCGAGTAGCCGAGCGCGCCGTCCCGGGTGGACCCCGCGGGTGGGCATTCGGCCGTTCAGCCCGGGTCGGCCCCCCGACCGGCTGACAGCGGACGTGCCGACGAGCCGTCCCGACTCACCAGTGTTTTCGTTGTGGGGCGGATTCCTCCGAAAAGCGGATTCCTCCGAAGGTCCGCGTCGGCACCCACAGGGAGACATGAGTGGAAACCAGCGGCAGTAATGGTCGCCAACCCCTTGCCTTCCCGCTCCTCAAAGGGCAGAAGGCGCTGGTGACGGGCGCGAATTCTGGCATCGGCAAGGCCACGGCCATCGGCCTCGGCCGGGTGGGCGCCGACGTCGTGGTGAACTACGTGTCCGGGCGGGACGCCGCGGAAGAAGTCGTACGCGAGATCGAGGGCTTCGGGGTGCGCGCCTACACGCACGAGGCGGACGTGTCCCAGGAGGACCAGGTCGTCGACATGGTGTCCCGCATGGTCGCGGAGTTCGGGACCATCGACATCATGGTGGCGAACGCCGGGCTCCAGCGCGACGCCCCCGTCACCGAGATGACCATGGCCCAGTGGCAGAAGGTGCTGGACGTCAATCTGACCGGACAGTTCCTGTGCGCCCGCGAAGCGACCAAGGAGTTCCTGCGGCGGGGCGTCGTCCCCGAGGTCTCCCGTTCGGCCGGGAAGATCATCTGCATGAGTTCGGTCCACCAGATCATCCCGTGGGCGGGCCATGTGAACTACGCGTCGTCCAAGGGCGGGGTGCAGATGCTCATGGCGACCCTCGCGCAGGAGCTCGCGCCGCAGGGGATCCGGGTGAACGCCGTCGCCCCGGGCGCGATTCGCACGCCCATCAACCGCGACGCCTGGGACACCCCCGAAGCCGAGGCCGACCTGCTCCAGCTCATCCCCTACCACCGCGTGGGCGACCCGGAAGACATCGCGAACGCGGTGGCGGCGCTCGCGTCCGACCTCTTCGACTACGTCGTGGGCACCACGATCTACGTCGACGGCGGCATGACGCTGTTCCCCGGTTTCGCCACCGGCGGCTGAAGCACAGGGCCCCTCAGCCATCCGGTACGAGCCACCGAGGTCATGTGAACAGCACAATCGGCCACCTTCTCGCGGACGGCCCACCACAACTTCTCCCGGCCCGGGAGCTGATGGCCTTCACCCTGGCCTCCCACATCCTGCTCGTACCCTTCGGCGTGGCGCTGCCCGCCATCACGCTCCTCATGCACTACCGCGGGCTGCGCAAGGGCGACGCCATCGCCCTGCTGCTCGCACGGCGCTGGTCTGCGGTCATGGCCGTCCAGTTCGCGATCGGCATCGTGACGGGCACCGTGCTGTCCTTCGAATTCGGTCTGCTGTGGCCGGGGATGATGGGCCGGTGGGGCGACGTCTTCGGCTTCGGCTTCGGGATCGAGGCCTGGGCGTTCTTCCTCGAGGCGATCTTCATCGCCATCTACCTGTACGGCTGGCGCAGGCTCAAGCCGTGGACGCACTTCTGGCTCGGCCTGCCCCTGCCGCTGGCCGCCCTGATGGGGGCGTTCGGCGTCGTGGCCGCGAACGCCTGGATGAACACCCCGCGCGGCTTCACTCTCGACGCGTCCGGCAGGCCGCGGAACGTCAATGTCCGGCAGGCGGTCTTCACACCGATGTTCGGCCCCGAGTACTGGCACTTCGTGGTCGGCGTGGTCCTGACCGCCGGATACGTCGTCGCCGGGGTGTACGCGGTCGGCCTGCTGCGCGGCCGCCGGGACCGCTACCACCGGCTCGGCTTCACCTTGCCGTTCACCGTCGCCGCGATCCTCACCCCCGTGCAGTTCGTGCTCGGGGACTCCATCGCCCGCTCCGTCTTCCAGAAGCAGCCCGTGAAGTTCGCGGCCACCGAGCTGGTGTGGAAGACCGACACCCACGTACCGGAGTACATCTTCGGGCGTCTGCATGCCGATGGGTCGGTCTCCGGCGGGATCAAGATCCCGCAACTGGACTCGATCCTCGCCGGATTCAGACCGGCCACCAAGGTGACCGGACTGACATCGGTCCCGGCGAGCGACCGCCCGACGGTGATCCAGGCCACCATCGTCCACTGGGCGTTCGACATCATGGTGACCGTCGGAAGCCTGCTCGTGCTGCTCGCGCTCTGGTACGGCTGGTGCTGGCTGCGGCGTCGTGAACTGCCCCGGTCGCCCTGGTTCCTCCGGTGTGCCGCCCTCGCCGGCGCCGCCTGTCTGCTGACCGTGGAGTGCGGCTGGATCACGACCGAGGTGGGCCGGCAGCCCTGGATCGTCTACCAGAACATGCGGGTCTCGGAGGCGGTCACGGGCACCCGCGCCGCGTCCCTGTGGACGATGTTCGGCATCGTCGTGGTGGTCTACGTCCTCGCCTTCGGTTCCTTCCTGACCGTCCTTGCGAAGATGAGCCACCGCTGGCGGCTGGCCGACGAGGGCGCGGGTGCCGGCGCCGAGGACCTGCAGGGCGGCATTCCCTACGGGCCCCGCCCGTTGTCGACCACCGCGAGCGGGGACAGGGGAGACGAATGATCGAGGACGTCGTCGCCTGGGTGCTGCTGGTGGCGGTGGCCGCCTACGCGTGTGCCGGTGGCACGGACTACGGTGCCGGATTCTGGGACCTCGTCGCGGGCGGCGCCGAACGCGGCAAGCGCCCGAGGTGGCTCATCGACCACGCCATGGAACCCGTGTGGGAGACCAACAACGTCTGGCTCGTCTTCGTCCTGGTCATCATGTGGACCGGGTTCCCGGTCCTGTTCCAGACGCTCTTCTCCGCCATGTGGCTCCCGCTGGCACTCGCGGCCGTGGGACTCGTCCTGCGTGGCGCCGGCTTCGCCCTGCGCAAGCCCACGCGGCGCCTCGCCGGGCGCAGGATCTACGGCGCCGTCTTCGCCGTCTCCTCGCTGCTGACCCCCTTCTTCCTCGGCGCGGCGGTCGGGGGGATCGCCACGGGCCGGGTGGCTCCCGGCACACAGGCGTCCGCGGACGCCTGGTCCAACGGGACCTCCGTGATCGCCGGGCTGCTCACCGTCGCCGCGACCGCCTTCCTCGGGGCGGTGTTCCTGACCGCCGACGCCCGCCGCTTCGACGCCCCCGACCTCGTCGGCTACTTCCGGCTGCGGGCCTGGTGCACTCTCGTCGTCCTCGCCGTGCTGGCGGTCGTCGGCCTCGCCGTGACCCACGACGACGCGCCCTACGTCTACGACGGGCTGACCGGCGGAATCGGTCTCGTCCTCGTCCTCATCGCCGTCCTCAGCGCGTTGACCACCGCCTGGCTGCTGTACCGCGTCGCGACGGGATGGGCGAGGGTCACCGCGATCGGCAGCGTGGCCCTCGTCGTCGTGGCCTGGGGACTGGCCCAGCGGCCCTATCTCATCCCCACCTCACTGACCGTGTCCCAGGCGGCCGGCGCGGCGACGACGCTGCGCTGGCTGATGCTGGTCACGGTCGTCGCGGTGGTGCTCGTGGGGCCGCCGCTCGTCCTGCTCTACCGGCTGGACACCCGCGGGGCCCTCCAGCCCCTCACCGAGGCGGACCTGCGGCAGACGGCACCAGGGCGGGAACCCGAGAACCCGTGACCGGGGCCGGAGGCAGCGCCGGAGGCGGCGAAGGGGACGGGAAAAGGCCCCCGATCATCGTGGTCCTCGGCGTGTCGGGATCCGGGAAGACCACCTTCGGCCAGGCGGTCGCCGTGGAGCTCGGCCTGGCGTTCGTCGAGGGGGACGACTTCCATCCCGCGGCGAACATCGCGAAGATGACCGCCGGCCAGGCCCTGGACGACGCCGACCGCGCGCCCTGGCTGCGTGCCCTCTCCGACCGCATCCGTCGCTCCGCCGAGGCCCGCGAGGGATTGGTCGTCGCCTGTTCGGCCCTCAAGCGCGCCTATCGCGACGAGTTCCGGGAGGCCGGAGGGCCGGCGTTGCGGTACCTGTACCTCGCCCTGGACCGGGCGACGGCCCGGGACCGTGTGTCCCGGCGCACCGGCCACTTCATGCCCGCCCGGCTGGTCGACTCGCAGTTCGAGACGCTGGAGCCGCTGGAGCGGGACGAGCCGGGCATGACCCTGGATGCCACGGCCGACCTGCCGGTGAACCTCGCCCGGGTGCGGGCCGCCGTCGAAGACTGCGCCGGGCACCCGGGCCCCTGACGGATCAGACGCTCACGAGTACGGCGGCGATGCCTCCCGAACGCTCGGGCGGCGGCCGTGTGCTACTCCGTCGCGTCCAGCGCGGCCAGCACGGCCGGCACCGGGATGCGCCCGGAGGCGACCAGTTGCGCACCGCCGCGGCGCAGGGCGGTGGCGAAGGGAGCGGCCCACAGGTTCTCGTAGACCAGGATTCCGGCCGAGTTGCCGGGCTCCAGGGCGCTGCCCGCCTCCTCGATGTCGTCCTCACCCAGCAGGCCGGAGGAGGCGCCCTCGAAGACGGCGAGGTCGAGGGCTCCGTCGCCGGTGAGGTCGGCGATCTCCATGCCGACCACGGATCCGTCCTCCTCCTTCCTGACAAACATCAGATCGAGGATCCGGATGACGCCGCGGTCCACGAGGTCGACCAGTAGGGGAAAGCCTTCGCCGGTCATGCGGTTGCCGGGAAACTCGACGACTATGTAGTCGATAGGGCCCATTTCGGCGAATTCATCGCTCACGGCAGAATCGCTCACGGCTTCACCCCTGGGTGGTCATGGAATTCCCCCTGTCCCCGAATGCCTGCGCATCCACGGGCCCGAATTCCATTGCAGCATCGGACGGAAGGCGCCGCACCTCGGTGCGGTGTTCACCCGCCGGGCCGGTTCCGGGTCGCGGGATCGGATCCGTGCGCCTCTGCTGTAACCATGACGAGCAGCCCGCCTCCACCGGACCCGGACCAGAAGCCTTCAGAACCGTCCGGCGAGCAGCGGCTCTCGGCACGGGAGCGCAACGAGTTGGACGAGCTGCGCCACCGGGTGAGCGCTCTGGAGACCGCGGGGCCGTCGGGGGCCGCACGGCACCACTGGCTCCGCTCGACGGGTTCGGCCCTGCTGATTCTCCTCGCCTCGCTGCTGTCGCTGCTGGCCGTCGTCGCGGTCTGGGCGAACAGCATCGTCCGGGACACGGACCGCTATGTCGCCACCGTGGGGCCGCTGGCGAGCGATCCGGATGTGCAGAAGGCGGTCACCAACCGGGTCACCACCGCGGTACTGGCGCAGATCGACGTGGACGCGCTGGTCAAGGATCTGGAGCGGGCGGCGTCGGAGCAGGGTGCCCCGCCGAGGGTCGCCACGCTGCTCGGTGACCTGGGCGGCCCGATCACCAGCGGTCTGAAGAGTCTGGTCGGCGACACCGTGCAGCGGGTGGTCTCCAGCAAGGCCTTCGACACCGTCTGGGTGGACGCGAACCGCCGGGCCCACAGCGCGTTGGACAAGGCCCTCACGGGCAACGCCACCGGTGCGGTGTCCGCCAAGAACGGTCAGGTCACCATCGACGTGGCGCCGATCGTGGCCCAGGTCAAGGACCGGCTGGTCAGCGCCGGCTTCAAGCCGGCCGCTCGGATCCCGGCCATCCACACGGACTTCGTGGTGTTCGCGTCGAAGGACGTCGGCAAGATCAAGACGTATCTGCGGGTGCTGGACATCATCGGCGGCTGGCTCCCCCTCATCGCCGTGCTGATCGCCGCCGCGGGCGTGTATCTGGCCACCAACCGTCGCCGGGCCCTGATCGGGGCCGCGCTCGGGGTGTTCGCCGCCATGGTCGTGCTCGGCATCGTCCTGACCGTCTCGCGGGCGGTCTATCTCGACCATCTGCCCGTCGGGACGTCCGAGGACGCCGCCATCACGGTGTTCGACTCCCTGGTCAGGTTCCTGCGCGCCGGTGTTCGCGCGGTCGGCGCACTCGCGCTCGTGACGGCTGTCGGTGCCTTCCTCGTCGGGCCGTCCAGGATCGCCGTCCTCATCCGTACGGGCTGTCGCAGGAGCATCGCCGCCCTGCGCGACGTCGCCGTGTCGGCGGGGCTCCCGCTGGGTCCGGTCGGCCGGTTCGTGCACCGCTTCAAGCGGTGGATCGGCGCCGCGATCCTGGTGGTCGCCGCGATCGTGCTGTTCACCTGGAACTACCCGACCACGTGGGTCGTGGTGTGGACCGTGGTGATCGTGCTGGTCGCCTTCGCGATCCGCGAGTTCCTGGACACCGGCGCCCCCTCGGCCGCGGCCGCTTCGACGCCGTCTCCTCCGGCGCCGTCCGCCCCTACGTCGCCCGCCTGACCTCGCGCCGGTGCCGGCGTTCGCCCACCCGCCGCCAGATCGCCCGCTGGCACTTGAGGGTGCCGGTCCCGACCACGATCAGTACGACGATGTTGAGCAGAAGTTGGAGCAGCGACCCCCAGGCCTCGTCCCAGCTGGCGAACGCGCACGAGACCCCGATGTCGGCCCCGGCCGGAATGGTGGTCACCGAGATGAAGACGCCGAGGAGTGCGCTGGTCCGCGCCTCGGCCAGCGAGACGATACCGACGACGCCGGCCAGCACCGCCACCACGGCCGAGAAGAAGTTGGGGGTGTTGATCAGATTCGAGACGGGCCTGACACCCAGTTCGAAGGCCCTCGGCTGGAGCCCGAAGCCCCGCACGAGCAGCGAGAAGAGGAAGGTCGCGGCGACGGCCAGCACGAAGCCCACGAGCAGGGCCGTCAGTCCCTGCCGGATTCTCGGCCGGGAGCCGTGGTCGATCGCGAGGGCGACGCTCGTGATGGCCCCGTACTCGGGTCCGACCACCATGGCCGCGACGATGAGGATCTGGGAGTTGGTGATGATGCCGACCGCGCCGATGAGCCCGGCGACGACCAGGAAGAGGTAGAAGCTCGGGGGGTATCTGCCCTCGGCCCGGATCCGCGCCTCCACCTGTGCCCACACCGGTGCGCGCGGCGTGGCCCCGAGCCGCTGGGCCCCGGTCCTCGCGGCGTGTTCCGAGAACACCGTGTCCACCGGATCGAGGACGATGGAGCCGTGGCGCTCAAGGCCCAGGTCCCGCAAGCCGCGCAGTACGTCGTTCGCGGCTCCGGTCAGGACGTCGCACTCGATGGCGTCACCGTCGGGGTTGCGTGCGCTGCCCGTCTGGAGGACCACGTTCAAGGCGCATGGCTCGTCGCCCAGCAGGGCCATGGTGCGCCGGGTGAGATCCGGCGGGCACACCGCGCGGACATGGATCATGTCCATACGGACCTCCGCGTTTCGGTGCGGTGCGCCGGCTCGTGACGTGGACAGGTCGCTCCTTCATTAACGCGGTGGCGCCTGCCCCCGGCAACTCGGCGTGCCGGAATCCGGCTTCTGTCGGAGGCTGGTGACATGCCGATGCCCGACGAGCTGAGCGAGGCCGAGTTCCGGTCGCTCTACCGCCGACTGCGCGGCACGGCCTCCGGCGCTGGCAGGCGCCGGGGCGCCCTGGACACGATCACCGCGGAACAGGTGCTGGCGGCCGTCCGCGAGGTGCGGTCGGGGCGTACGGTGTCGCTCGCCGCCCCCGTGGAGACCCGTACCGGACCCGACGACGCCGATCCGGCCGAGCACCGGCTCACCGCTCCGGCCGACGGCGAACCGGCCGAGAAGGGCCTGGACTTCGTGCGGGACCGCTTCGCCATGAACGTGCACGGCGATGTGGACAGTCACCTCGACGCGCTGTGCCATGTCATCTACGACGGCACGCTGCACGGCGGCATACCGGCGGCGGAGGCGCTGTCGCCGGAGGGCGCGAGCGTCCTGTCCGTCGAGCTGGCCCGCGACGGCATCGTCGGACGTGGGGTCCTCCTCGACATACCCCGGGTGCACGGCCTCTCCTGGCTCGAACCCGGATCGAACGTGACCGCCGAGGACCTGAGCGCCGCCGAGACCCGGCAGGGGCTACGGGTCGGCCGCGGGGACATCCTGCTCGTTCGGGTCGGACACCGCCGGCGCCGCGAGGAGCTGGGCCCCTGGGACGTGGCCGCCGCCCGTGCCGGACTCCATCCGACCGCGATGGAGTTCGTGGCCGACCGGGAGGTGGCGGTGCTCGGCAGTGACGGCAACAACGACACGGCCCCGAGCGCGGTGCGAGGGGTCGCGTTCCCGGTACATGTACTCGCCGTCCACGCCTTGGGACTGCATCTGCTCGACTATCTGCGGTTCGAGGACCTCGCGCCGATCTGCGCGCGCGAAGGCCGCTGGTCGTTTCTGTGCGTGATCGCTCCGCTGCGGCTGCCCGCGGCGACCGGCTCGCCCGTCAATCCCCTGGCGATCCTGTGACGACGCCGACGGTCGCCGTCCGGCGATCCTGTGCGGGCGGTCGTCACCCGACGCTCCCTTGACAGTCGGTGCTCCCCGGCGGTCCGGTGATGGCCGGTCAGGGTCAGGCGGTCAGCTGGTAGATGCTCTTGCCCACCAGCCACAGTCCCAGCAGCAGGCACACCGCCACGATCGCCTCGTCCTGATGGTTCTCCAGCCACGTCCGCAGCCGCCCGAGCCGTACGCGGGAGGAGTCGGGGGCGAAGGTCGCGTAGATCTCCATGGCCAGCAGGCTGGAGCTGGCCAGCAGGCAGTAGCCCAGCAACGCCGCGTACGAGGCGGCGTGGGAGAGGTCCGCCTCCACCACGGTGGCGGCACCGGCGGCCACCAGCCCCCAGGGCTGGACGAACAGCGCCAGCCCGACCGACGTCCACGGGGAGATCCGGTCGAGCCGGGACATCATCCCGGATGGCTTGCGCCGCCTGCCCCTCCTGCGGCGGGTTCGCTCCCCGTACCAGACGAGGCCGACGCCGATGGCGAGTTTGGCGGCCAGGGCGGCCGTGGAGGGCGCCGACTTGGGCGGCGGAGGTTTCCCGCCGGTCATCAGCAGCACCACGGCGATGATCGCGACGAAACTGGCCAACCAGGTGAGGACGAAGGCCAGCCCGTTCCAGATCCCGCCCCGCGCGGACAGCACCAGCACGAACGCGGTGACCGAGAAGGGGTTCACGGCGATCGCCAGACCGATGAGGACCAGGTCAAGGACCATCGCTGCCCCCGTACGGCCGCGCGAGGTTCGGGGCGGCGCCGGATGCGCGCATGGCCCCATCGTCACCGCTCCCACCCGCACCCACAATTCAGCGGTGCCGTCCGCAACTCCTCGGGCGACTTCTCCCCCGTACGGCGCAACGGCGCTCGCGCCGCAGGCGGGCGGCCGCCCGGGACGGCACCCTGGTGGCGTGGTCACGCCTCGGGGCGTGGAGCCCAGTCCGGACCCGGGGAGCGGAATTGCGCGCAGGCAGAGGATCCGGCCCGTCCACCGACGGCGGGGCGGGCCGCCTGCGCGGGCGGGCCGCGGAGTTGGGGGCGCGGCTGCGGCGGCTGCGCGCCGACGTCGAGGAGCGGTTCCCGGTGATCACCCGCCTCACCTCGCACCTGATCGCGGTGAACCTGCTGGATTCCGCGACCCGGCTCGCGGCCCAGGTCTTCCTGACCGCGGTTCCACTGATCTTCGTGGTCGCCTCCTTCGCCCCGCGGGCGGTGCGCGAGGAGTTCCTCTCCTCCCTGCACGACGTCTTCGGTATCAACGGCTCCTCCGAACAGGAGCTGAAGAAGGTCTTCGCCGCCGATCCCGAGGAGCTGCAGCAGAGCGCCGGAGTGGTCAGTTCGCTGATGGTGCTGCTCTCCGCCACGGCGTGCAGCCGGGCGATGCAGCGCCTGTGCCAACGCGCCTGGCGACTGCCGAGTGCGAGCGCACGGATCGCCGCCTGGAGATGGCTCGTGTGGATCGCGGCCTGGCTGGTCGTCCTCGCCCTGCAGGGACCGCTGCGCACCGGGTTCGGCGTGGGGGCGTGGCTGGGCGTGCCGCTCCTGCTGGTCGCCCAGGTGAGCGTCTGGTGGTGGACCCAGCACCTGCTGCTGGCGGCGCGCGTCCCCTGGCCGCCCCTGCTGCCCGGTGCGCTCCTGACCGGGGTGGCCATGACCACTCTGTCGGTGGTCGCCAAGCTGTACGTGCCCAGCGCGCTCAACCGCAGCCTGGACCGCTACGGGTCGCTGGGTGCGGTCTTCACGGTCTTGTCATGGCTGATCGGGCTCTGTGTCGTCATCGCCGCCGGGATCACCGCCGGGGCGGTGATCGCGCGGGAACCCGCCGTGTCCCGACGCCTCGGTTCACCTGAATAGTCCAACTCGCCGGAAATATCCCCCAGGGATACCTTGGGTTTCGGGACAGATGCCCACGGTGGGCAGTGGGGACGGTGGCCTGCATGACCGACGCACAGCACTACGACGCCATCGTGGTCGGCACCGGTTCCTACGAGGAACTCGAGCCCTACTACACCCAGGCCGAGCATCTCCACCTCGTCCACGGCCGACACGGCGAGGACCCGACCGAGGCTCCCACCAGCGCCCAGTACCTGTATCCGCCGGTCCAGCACGAGCCGCGCATCCAGCAGCTCAGCCATGATCTGGAGAAGCAGGGGCTGCACCCCTTCCACCTCCCGATCGGTATGAACCTCACCCAGGACGTGCGGCGCCTGGACACGGACGCGACCGGCCGAAGCGTCACCTCGGTCGTCGCGACGGTCGGGGACGGGGGCGGCGAAGGCTCGACCGTGGAGTTCAGCGCGGACATCGTGGTCGTCGCCTGCGGCGCCGTCAACTCCGCCGTCCTGCTGCTGCGTTCGGCGAACGACCGGCATCCACGCGGGCTGGCCAACAGCTCGGATCCCCTCGGCGGCATCCACCTGGCCCTCGACGAGAACAATCCGTCGCTGACGGCCATCGCCAACGCCCCGCGTATCGGTGATCGCATCGCGGACCGACTGCGATGACCTCGCACCACCCGGCCGACGGCGTCGTCCCGCACCGCACGCCCCGCGAGCGTGCCGAGACCGGCAAGGCCGCCCGGGCCGCCGTACCCCGCTCCAGTCACGCGGAGTTCACTCCCGCTCAGAAGCGGCCCGACCCCGTGGACGTCATCGAGGCGCAGTCCGCGACCCGGGTGCCCGAGCTCGTACCGATCCGCTACGGGAGGATGATCGAGTCACCGTTCCGCTTCTATCGGGGGGCCGCCGCCATCATGGCCGGGGACCTCGCCGACACCCCCCGCAGCGGGATCACGACGCAGGTGTGCGGCGACGCGCACCTGCTGAACTTCCGGCTGCTGGCCTCGCCCGAGCGCCGCATGATGTTCGACATCAACGACTTCGACGAGACGCTGCCCGGCCCGTGGGAGTGGGACGTCAAGCGGCTGTCCACGAGTTTCGTCATCGCCGGCCGGGCGAACGGCTTCAGCGCCAAGGAACGGGCCTGCGTCGTGCGGTCGACGGTGCGGTCGTACCGCGAATGGCAGCGGCGCTTCGCCCAGCTGGGCAATCTCCCCGTGTGGTATGCCCGGTTCGACGAGGACTGGGTGCGAACCCACGTCTTCCAGGAGGTGAGCGCGCGGGCCCGCGAGCGCTGGTCGCGGACGGTGGCGAAGGCACGCACCCGCGACAGCCTCCAGGCCTTCGACAAACTCACCCATGTCGTCGACGGGAGGGTCCGTATCGCTCCGGATCCCCCGCTGGTCACACCGCTGCAGGACCTGCTTCCGGACGTCGAACGCGAGGCGATGGAGGAGCTGATCCGCCGGATGATCGAACGGTACGGTCAGAGCCTCCCGTCGGACCGGCGGTTGCTGCTGGAGCAGTACCGGCTGGTCGACGTGGCCCGCAAGGTGGTCGGGGTCGGCAGCGTGGGCACCCGCTGCTGGATCATTCTGCTGCTCGGCCGCGACGACCAGGATCCGCTGCTCCTGCAGGCCAAGGAGGCCGACGAGTCGGTACTGGCGCCGTTCACCGGGGCGAGCGACTGCCGGACGCAGGGCGAGCGCGTGGTCTGCGGTCAGCGGCTCATGCAGGCGGCCAGCGACATCTTCCTCGGCTGGGCTCGGGCTGACGGCATCGACGGCGGCCGACGGGACTTCTACGTACGGCAGTTGCGGGACTGGAAGGGCATCGCGGAGCCCGAGTCGATGGTGCCGGACGGGATGCGGGCCTTCGGTGAGCTGTGCGGTGCCACGCTGGCCCGCGCGCACGCGAGGTCGGGGGACCGGATCGCCATCGCCGCCTACCTGGGCGGAGGTGAGGTCTTCGACCGGGCGCTGGTGACGTTCGCCGAGCGCTACGCCGACCAGAACGAGCAGGACCACCGGGCACTCGTCGACGCCGTCCGTTCCGGGCGGGTCAAGGCTGAAACCGCCTGACACGCCTGACAAGGAGAGCAGCATGGATCGCTATCCGCCCATCGCCGACCACGGGCTCGTCGGGGACCTGCAGACCGCGGCTCTGGTCTCGTCCCAGGGAGTCATCGACTGGTTCGCGGCACCGCGCTTCGACTCACCGAGCATCTTCGCCGCGCTGCTCGACCACGACGGCGGCGGTCATTTCCTCCTCGCGCCCGAACACCCCGAGGGCACCTGGAGGCAGCTCTACTACCCGGACACCGCCGTCGTGGTGACCCGCTTCATGTCGCCCGACGGAGTCGGCGAGATCGTCGACCACATGCCGGTCCAGCCCGGCCCGACGGCGACCGACCGGCACAGCCTGGTGCGGGTCGTCCGCGCGGTGCGCGGCACCGTGCGCTTCACCCTCGAATGCCGGCCGCGGTTCGACTACGCGCGGGCCGCCCACGAACTCGACCTGACGCACGGCAGGCCGATGCGGGAGACGGCGACCTTCCGGGCCCCCGGTATGACCGCCTACCTCCAGGGCGGCATCCCGCTCGAACGGGACGGGCAGGACGTCCGAGGCGCCATCACCCTCAACGCCGGGGAGTCGGCGGTCGTGGTGTTCACCGTCTGCGCGCCGGACGGGGCGGCGCCACCGCCCCCCACCACCGAAGGGATCACCGAGGATCTCTGGGAGAACATCGACTTCTGGCAGAAGTGGGTGCGCACCTCGCGCTACCGCGGCCGCTGGACGGACATGGTGCACCGCTCCGCGATCACCCTCAAGCTCCTCACGTACGCCCCCACGGGCGCGCCTGTCGCCGCCGCCACCATGGGACTGCCCGAGCAGGTCGGCGGCGAGCGCAACTGGGACTACCGGTACACCTGGGTACGGGACGGCTCCCTGTCGGTGCGGGCCCTGCTCGACCTCGGCTTCGTGGAGGAGGCCACCCGCTTCACCCGCTGGCTGGGCGACCGTCTGGGCGACCGCGAGGGCCCCGACGACGAACCCCTCCAGATCATGTACCGGGTCGACGGCGACCCCCATCTGACGGAGGAGATCCTGGAGCACTTCGAAGGTTACCGCGGCTCCTACCCGGTCCGGGCCGGCAACGCGGCCAGTGACCAACTGCAGCTCGACATCTACGGCGAGGCCCTCTACGCCCTGGCCGAGGGCCGCGAGGTCGGCGAACAGACGGGCTACCACGGCTGGAAGGGGCTCGCCGCCACCCTCGACTGGCTCGCCGACTCCTGGGACCGGCCCGACGAGGGCATCTGGGAGACCCGGGGCGGACGCAAGAACTTCACCTACAGCCGGGTGATGTGCTGGGCGGCGTTCGACCGCGGCCTGAAGTTGGCGCACGAGTTCAGCAGACCGGCCGACACCGTGCGCTGGACCCGGGCCAGGGACGCGATCCTCGAACAGGTCATGGAGCGCGGCTGGAACGACAAGGAGCAGGCCCTCGTCCAGTACTACGGCGGCGACGTCCTGGACGCCTCCTTGCTGCTCGTCCCCCGGGTCGGATTCCTGGCCCCCCGCAGCCCCGGCTGGCTCAACACCCTCGACGCCATGGACCGCGTCCTCGTCTCCGACAGCCTGGTCTACCGCTACGACCCCGGGGCCTCGCCCGACGGACTGCGCGGCTCCGAAGGAACCTTCAGTCTGTGCACCTTCCTCTACGTCGACGCCCTCGCCCGCGCGGGGCGCCTCTCCCAGGCCCGCTATGCCTTCGAGAAGATGCAGACGTACGCGAACCACGTCGGCCTGTTCGCCGAGGAGATCGGTCCCAGCGGGGAGCAACTCGGCAACTTCCCGCAGGCCTTCACCCATCTCTCGCTGATCATGGCCGCGACGACGCTGGACGAGGCGCTGGACGCGCTCCATCGCTGAACACCGGGATTCCCGGCCCCAGCGACAGCAGTTCGGTGGTCACGAAGGACACCACGGCGGCGAGCACGATCACCGGCACCGTGCCCGAGTTGCCCACCATCAGCACGACCAGCACCACACAGCTGACCGGCAGCCGGAGCGCGGCGGCGGACGAGGCCGCCATGCCCGCCGCCACGCCCGGCACGACGCCGAGCCCCGGCAGCGGCGCGAGCAGGGCGCCCATCGCGCCGCCCAGGAACAGCGCGGGGAACACCGGACCGCCGCGCAGGCTGCCCAGGCAGAGCGCGTACGCGACACCCTTGAACACCAGGACCGCCACCAGGCTGCCGACCGACCAGGCGTGCGGGTCGGTGGCGAGCTGTACCAGGATGGACTGGCCCGACAGGGCGACGTCGGACGGCGAACGGCCGGTGAGGACCGCGTAGAGCGCCGCGCAGACGGCCGCGCCGAGTGCGCAGAGCACCGTGTTGCGCAACGGATGCGCGACCACGAGGCGCGCCGCGATCCGCCCGCCCGCGATGATCCAGTGGATGGCCGCCCCGACGACGACCGCCATGAGCACCGACCACACCACGTCCCCGGCGTCGAGGACGGAGGGCGCGGGCAGTCCGATCTCCAGGCTCCCGGTCTTCAGCCCGGTCCAGTCTCCGAAGCCGGTGAACACGATGGCGCCGATTCCGCCGGCCAGCAGGACGGGGAGCATCACCGCGAACAGCTGCGGCCCGCCCACTCCGGACGCCTCCATCAGGAGCACGGCCGCCACCACCGGACTTCCGAAGATCACGGAGATGGCCGACGCGGCGCCCGCGGCACCGAGCAACGCCGTGTTCGCCTCGGTCGCGGGAACACGTACGAGATCCCGGAACATCAGCGCCAGACCGCCGCCCAGAGCGATGAGGGGCGCCTCGGGCCCGAGCACGGCTCCCAGCGGCAGACTCGCCAGCGCGGCGAGGACCACGCCGGGAACGGCGGCCTTCGACGCACCTCCGGGCTGCAATCCCCCCGCCGGGATGTGTCCGCCCCGGCCGGGAAACCGCAGGACGACCAGGGCGACGACCGCACCCGACACCACGGCCGGCGGCAACGGCCACCACCACGGCGGATTCGACCACCCGAGATGGTGCGGCCAGTCCACCCAGATCAGACGTTCCAGCTCGTGCAGCAGGACGAGGAACCAGAACGCGACCAACGACACCGGGATCCCGATCAGGCCGCAGAAGAGCAACGTCCGCCGGTACGCGGGCTGCCGCAGCATGTCCCTCAGCTGCTCGGCCTCGCGGGGCTGATCTCCCGGGGCGGGCTCCGCCTGTACGGGCTTCGGTTCGGTGATGGGTCGTCTCCTGGGTCCGCTCGCAGCGATGCCGCCGGTCGGAGCGCGAGATTACCCACCACGTCGCCCATGCCCCTCCAAGCCACGCGACACCACCCGGAAACCCTCCGGGTGGACGCGCCCACCGATGCCACGATGCCGCACGGCCACCCGGACCCTCGGTGGCGAAGCCGGCTCAGCGGGCGCGGGGGCCCGCCGCGCCGGAGTCCGGCCGGCCCGAAGTACGCAGCGTGCCGACCGTCTTCAGCAGCCGGTCGGCCGGATCCCGCAGCCTGGGATGGGCCAGGACCGTGTTGCGCAGGCCCCGCACCGGCCTGCGCCAGAGCCGGTGCGCCGTGGCCATCGGGTGGGGGCGGGTCGCGAACCCTTCGCCCACGCGCAGCTCGCGGGTCTTGAGCCAGTCCTTCCACTCCTTGTCGCCACGGCCCAGGTCCATGAGCCGCACGCCCTCCCGCCCGGCGGCCTCGGCCATCCGGAGGTGCATGATCAACCCGGGTGAGTAGTAGCGGAGTTCGGGGTCGTACGCGGTGAACCAGGCCGCGAACAGCGTGCGCGAGGTCGGTCCGAAGTGTGCGGCCACCGGCCGGTCACCGGCGTACAGCACGGACAGCACGCCGTTGAAGTGCTCCTCACGGACCCGGAAGAGATGGTCCACCAGGTCCACGATCCAGGGCCGCGCGAACCGGTCCATCCGTCCCGTCCTGCGGTACTGGGCGGACTTCCAGCGCATGAGGGTGCGCAGCATCCGCGGGTCGCGCTCGTCGTAGACGAACCGCATCTCGCCCAGGTCGCGTCCCAGGCGGCGTTCCTTCTTCAGCGTCGTCTTGGCCAGTCCCGGGTAGGCGCCGCGCAGCCACTCGGCGTAGGTGCCCTCGCCGACCTTCAGGTCTATCGCCGGTGAGGCGAACGTCCCGGTGACATGTCTGCCGAAGGGTTTCTGCTCCTCGACGAGGTGGTCGAACTCGAAGACGGACAGCCCGCAGGCCCGCAGCAGTTCCTGCGTGTCCCAGGTGACCCCGGGGCGGTGCACCAGGGCCTGACAGTCGGAGAGGCCGAGACCGATGGCCCGGCCGACGCCCAGGGAGTTGCGCTCGTACGGGAAGAAGCCGACGGGTTCCCCTCTCTCGTGGAGGACCGCCACGTGCGCCCCGCCTCGGTACCTGTCGATCCCCGCCGCGAACTCCGGGGCCAGGAACGGGTTGGCGTAGTCGGGCGACTCGTCCATCACCCGATGCCAGGCCAGGAGGAGCGAACTGCCCAGCTCCTCCGGTCTGTGGATCGTGATCTCCACCTCAGATCAACCGCCCTTCCGCGGGCTCCGCGAGGGACGTACCGTTCGCAGCGCGGACCCCTAAGGCGTGAGGATCGTTGTTCATCGATCGCACGGCCGACCGCCCCCCATTCCCCCATGACGCGTCTCGAACTGTTCCGCGAGGCTCAAACGTCGCGAATCAGTACGCAAGCTGTCAAGGGTGTCTGTCGTAACGGAAGAGTGGGAATTGGCTTGCCCGGACCCGACCAGGCCGTCCGGCCTCGGGTCCGGGCAGCGGATCAAAGGCCGATTCACTCGTCGTCCACCCGGCGCATGAGGCGCTGCAGGGGGTGGAAGCCGTCGCGGGAGAGGCCCGGTGGCATACCGCCCGCCCGGCCGAGCGACACCACGCGCTGCACCCCGGCGCAGGCGAGGGCGTCGCGCGGTTCCGCCTTGCGCGTGTCCGGGTGGACGCCGACGGTCTGCGGTACGAGGAAGTGGTCGCCGTGATCGTCGGCGGTGGTGCGCGGCGCCGCGGCGCCGGAGCCGCTGCTCGGCTCGCCGAGCCCGACGGCGAGGCGGTGGCGCCCGGTCATGACGTGCTCGCGGATGAAGTCGCGCCGGGCCGCATCGCCCCAGCGGAACACCGTGATCCCGCCGCGGTCACCGGCTCGGCGCGACAGGCTCCTTGCCCCACCTCCGCCCGCCACCTACGCTGACTTTGTGCCGCTAATAAACAAAGCCCGTTCGCACAGTGCCGTGCGAGGCCCCGACGACCTCCCCCGCCTGCGTGGCGCCCTCACCGCCTTCTTCGCCCTCGACGGCTTCGTCTTCGCGGGCTGGGTCGTGCGCATCCCGGCCATCAAGGAGCAGACCGGCGCCTCGGTGAGCGACCTGGGGCTCGCGCTGCTCGGCGTCTCCGCCGGAGCGGTGATCACCATGACGCTCACCGGCCGGTTGTGCCGCCGCTTCGGCAGCCATCCCGTGACCGTCGTCTGCGGCATCCTGCTGGCGCTGAGCGTGGCCCTGCCCCCGCTGACGCACTCGGCGGTCGCGCTGGGGCTGGTCCTGCTCGTGTTCGGAGCGGCGTACGGCGGTATCAACGTCGCCATGAACAGCGCCGCCGTCGACCTGGTGGCCGCGCTGCGGCGGCCTGTCATGCCGAGTTTCCACGCGGCGTTCAGCCTGGGCGGCATGATCGGCGCGGGGCTCGGCGCACTGGTGGCCGGTTCCTTGTCCCCCACCCGGCACCTGCTCGCGCTCACCGTGATCGGCCTGCTGGTGACCGCCCTCGCCGGACGCACCCTGCTGAGCCACGAGCCCCCGGCGCCCCCGGAGCGCGGACAGTCGCACGAGAAACACACCCCGCGTCGCCTCGACGCACGCACCCGGGGGCTGGTGTTCGTCTTCGGCCTGATCGCCCTGTGCACCGCGTACGGCGAGGGCGCCCTGGCCGACTGGGGAGCCCTCCACCTGGAACAGGACCTGCGGGTCCACCCGGGCGTCGCGGCCACCGGCTACTCCTGCTTCGCGCTCGCCATGACCATCGGCCGGGCCGGAGGTACGGCGCTGCTGGAACGGCTGGGCCGCACACGGACGCTGGTGGGGGGCGGCGCCACGGCCGCCACCGGCATGCTGCTCGGCGCGCTCGCCCCCTCCGTGTGGGCGGCCCTGCTCGGCTTCGCGATCACCGGGCTCGGACTCGCCAACATCTTCCCCGTCGCCGTCGAACGCGCGGGCTCCCTCGCCGGCCCCGGCGGTGTCGCCATCGCCTCGACACTCGGCTACGGCGGCATGCTCCTGGGCCCGCCCGCGATCGGGTTCATGGCCGACTGGTTCTCGCTGCCCATCGCCCTCACCAGCGTGGCGGTGCTGGCGGCGCTGGCCGCGCTCATCGGGTTCGGGACGCGCCGGGCGGCCGTGGGCTGACGGCGCGTCGCCCCTGGTCCCTGCCGGGCGCCCCCGCGGACTGAGCAGGCGTGCTCCACCTCACAGCGGGCGAGGGAGCCGGGCGGGAACAACCCAGGGGCATCGGCCGTTGATCCGTACGTGGCTGCGGAGGGGACAGTGTCCCCGGGTCTCACCTACAGCCCATGGGGACGATCGTTCGGCTGAAGCCCCATGGAGCGTTCCGCCGCGAGGCGACCGCCCTCCGTCGGCCACGACATACGGCCCCGGCTGGTCTCCCCCGTCCAGCCGGGGCTTCTCCTTGCCCGCCGTCGGCGCCGACAGCCGCCGGGTCGGCCCACCGTGCGTCGGCAGTGACCCCCGTCGTGTGACGCGATGGGCGTCCGCGGCCCCCGGAGCCCACTCCGTCCGGCACACTCGCCGCATGGAGATTCCGGAGTTCGTGGAGAGCCTGGACCAGGAGGGCCGGTCGCTGGCCGCGGCGGCCGAGCAGGCGGGGCCCGACGCCAAGGTGGCGACCTGCCCGGGGTGGCAGGTGCGGGATCTGGTGCGGCACACGGGCATGGTGCACCGGTGGGCGACGGCGTTCGTCGCCGAGGGGTACGCCGCGTACCACCCGGACGGCGGCCTGCCCGAGCTGGACGGCGCCGAACTGCTGGCCTGGTTCAGGGACGGCCACCGCCGCCTGGTCGACACCCTCGCGGCCGCTCCGCCCGACCTGTCGTGCTGGAGCTTTCTGCCCGCGCCCTCGCCGCTCGCCTTCTGGGCACGGCGGCAGGCGCACGAGACGACCATCCACCGGGTCGACGCGCAGTCGGCGCTCGGCGAGACGCCGGACACGGTGACGCGCGGCTTCGCGGTGGACGGGATCGACGAGTTGCTGCGCGGCTTCCATGGACGTCCGAGGAGCCAGGTGCGCTCCCGAACTCCCCGTGTGCTGCGGGTGCGCGCCACCGACGTGGACGCGGTGTGGACCGTACGACTGTCGCCCGAGCCGCCGGTGAGCGAGTGGGGCGTGGCGGCGGGCGGGGACGTCGACTGCGAGTTGGCGGGGCCCGCGGCACGGCTCTATCTGGCGCTGTGGAACCGGCTGCCGTTCCCGGACTTGACCGGTGACGCCTCGCTCGCCGCGCTGTGGCGGGAGAAGTCCAGCATCACCTGGGGCTGAGACACCGGGGCCCGACCGGGTCGGTCCGGGTCGGTCCGCGTGCGAGGGCGGTCCGCGCGTGGTGGCCTCCGCCCTGCGTTTCGCGTGTGGTGGCCTCCGCCCTGCGGTCCGCGGCGTCAGTCGCCGGTGGCCGTTCCGCCCGCCAGCATCCGCGTCAGCACCGCCCGCTGCACGGGCAGCACCTCGGCATGGAGCGTTCGTCCCTTCGGAGTGAGGCAGACGCGCACCCCCCGCCGGTCCTCCGGGCACATGCCGCGCGTCGCGAGACCGTCCTTCTCCAGGCGGGCGATCAGCCGGGACAGGGCGCTCTGGCTCAGATGGACGCGGTCGGAGATCTCCTGGACGCGGTAGGAGCAGTCACCGTCGGACGCGGTGCCCCCGGCCAGCACGTCCAGCACCTCGAAGTCGCTTGCGCCCAGGCCGTGTCGGTGCAGCTCGCGGTCGAGCTCGCACAGGGTGCGCGCATGCACCGCGAGGATGTCACGCCACTGGTCCACGAGCACCTGCTCGGCCTTCTTCGCCGCCATGGGCGCACCGTAGCAAAGAATCGAGTTTGTTGCATCGGAATTAAATGCACTTGCATCCGATGCATGTGCATGTACTGTCTCCGCATGACCTCTCCGCTCACCACCCCCACCACCGAGGGACGCTGGACCCCACGGCTGTGGGGCACCCTGCTGGTGCTCTGCGCCGCGATGTTCCTGGACGCGCTGGACGTGTCGATGGTCGGCGTCGCCCTGCCGTCCATCGGTTCCGAACTGGACCTCTCCACCTCGACGCTGCAATGGATCGTCAGCGGCTACATCCTGGGATACGGCGGACTGCTCCTCCTCGGCGGCCGCACCGCCGACCTGCTGGGCCGCCGCCAGGTCTTCCTGGTGGCCCTGGGCGTCTTCGCGCTCGCCTCGCTGCTCGGCGGACTCGTCGACTCGGGCCCGCTGCTGATCGCCAGCCGCTTCATCAAGGGCCTGAGCGCGGCGTTCACCGCCCCGGCGGGCCTGTCGATCATCACCACGACCTTCGCCGAGGGCCCCCTGCGCAATCGCGCCCTGTCGATCTACACGACCTGCGCGGCCACCGGCTTCTCCATGGGCCTCGTACTGTCCGGCCTGCTCACCGAGGCCAGTTGGCGCCTCACCATGCTGCTGCCCGCGCCCATCGCGCTGCTCGCCCTGCTCGTCGGCCTGAAGCTGCTGCCGCGCAGCGAACGCGAGAAGGACCACAACGGCTACGACATCCCCGGCGCCGTCCTCGGCACGGCCTCGATGCTGCTGCTGGTGTTCACCGTCGTCCAGGCCCCCGAGGTCGGCTGGGCCTCGACCCGTACCCTCCTGTCCTTCCTCGTCGTGGCCGTCCTGCTCACCGTCTTCGTCCGTGTCGAGCGGCGCTCGCCAGGGCCGCTGATCCGGCTCGGCGTGCTCCGCTCCGGCAGTCAGATCCGCGCCCAGCTCGGCGCGATGGCGTTCTTCGGCTCGTACGTCGGATTCCAGTTCCTGGTGACGCTGTACATGCAGTCGCTGCTCGGCTGGTCGGCCCTGCACACCGCGCTCGCCTTCCTGCCCGCCGGCGCGCTGGTCGCGCTCTCCTCCACGAAGGTCGGCGCCGTCGTCGACCGCTTCGGGACGCCGCGCCTCATCGCGGTGGGCTTCGTGCTGATGGTCGTCGGCTACGCGCTGTTCCTGCGCATCAGCCTCGACCCGGTGTACGCGGCCGTGATCCTGCCGACCATGCTGCTGATCGGCGCGGCCTGCGCGCTGATCTTCCCCTCGCTCAACATCCAGGCCACCAACGGTGTCGACGACCACGAGCAGGGCATGGTCTCGGGTCTGCTCAACACCTCCGTCCAGGTGGGCGGCGCCCTCTTCCTGGCCGTGGTCACGGCCGTCGTGACCGCGAACTCCTCGGCAGGTTCCTCGCCGCAGGCCGTCCTCGACAGCTACCGGGCGGGTCTGATCGTGGTGACGGGGATCGCCGTGGCGGGGCTGCTGATCACGCTGCCGGGGCTGCGGACCCGGCGCCCGCGGCAGACCGTCGTGGTCGCACGGTCTGTGGGGAACGACTCCACGGGGAACGACTCCGTGCGGGAGGACTCCGCACGGGAGGATTCGGAGGGGCGGGTGGCGATCGGCGACTGATCCGGTTCGCCGACGACCTCAACTCACCGCGTCGACACGGCACTTCGGCCCGGCACTTCGACCCGACGCGCCCGGCGGGCAACCCCTTGCCCGCCGGGCGCACTGCCGTGACAGACTCGGACCATGGGGAGACGCACGCAGGAGCAGCGGGACGCGATGACGGTCGAGATCGGGTACGCGCTCCTCAGCGCGACCTTCGCGGCGGGCCTGGCGCTGGGCGCCGTATCCGGCCCCGCGCTGCTCTTCGATCTCCCGCTCACCATCGAGAAGGGCCTGATCACCTCGGGGGTACTGCTGGCGACCGCGCTCTTCGCGGTACGCGTGGTCACGGTGCTCGTCCGCTTCGGCCGCGCGGCCGGCACTCACCCGAGCCACCCCGGCCGCACCAACCCCGACTCATAGGCCAGCACGACCAGTTGGGCCCGATCACGGGCGCCGAGCTTCACCATCGTGCGACTGACATGGGTCTTGGCCGTGAGCGGGCTGACGACCAGACGCCGCGCGATCTCGTCGTTGGACAGTCCGATACCGACCAGGGCCATCACCTCCCGCTCCCGCTCGGTGAGCCGGAGGAGCGACTCCGCGGCCGCGGGCTCCTTGGAACGGGCCGCGAACTCCGCGATCAGACGGCGCGTCACGCCCGGTGACAGCAGCGCGTCGCCGCCGACCACCGCCCGTACCGCGCGCAGGAGTTCGTCCGGCTCGGTGTCCTTGACGAGGAAGCCGGACGCCCCGGAGCGGATCGCCTCGAAGACGTACTCGTCGAGCTCGAAGGTGGTGAGCATGACCACCTTCACGTCCTTCAGGTCCGGGTCGTCGGTGAGACGGCGAGTCGCGGCGAGGCCGTCGAGCAGCGGCATGCGGATGTCCATCAGGACGACGTCGGGCCGCAGTTCGCGCCCCTTGCGCACCGCCTCCTCGCCGTCGGCCGCCTCACCGGCCACCTCCAGGTCCGCCTGTGCGTCGAGCAGCGCCTTGAAGCCCGCCCTGACCAGTGACTGGTCGTCGGCGAGCAGGACGCGGATCACCGGTCCCGCCACGCCGTGCCTCGGTCCTCCCGCGCCGTCCACCGATCCTCCCCCGCTACCCACCGGCTCTCCTGCGCCATCTGCCGGCTCTCCTTCACCGTTCACCGGTCCTCCTTGACCTTCAGCGGGAGCACGGCCAGCACCCGGAAGCCTCCGTCGTCGCGCGGGCCCGCCTCGATCGTGCCACCGAGGGCGGCAGCCCGCTCCCGCATACCGGCCAGCCCGTTGCCGCTGCCACCCACGTCGGTGCCGGTCGCGGGCCCGTCGTCGTCGATCCGCAACCGCAGCGTGCCCTCAGCGGATTCCAGCCGCACGCGCGCGTGCCGCGACCCCGAGTGCCGTACGACATTGGTGAGGGCCTCCTGGACGATTCGGAACGCGGCGAGATCGGTACCCGGCGGAAGCTTCGGAACGCCGCCGGGTTTCTCGATCCCGACCGTCAGACCCGCGCTCGCCGCCTGTTCGACGAGTTCGGGGAGCCGGTCGAGCCCGGGCGCCGGCGTGCGCGGCGCCTCCCCCGGCGTACGGAGTGTGTCGAGCACTTGGCGGACCTCGCCGAGCGCCTCCTTGCTGGCCTCCTTGATGGTGGTGAGCGCCGTGCGCGCCTGTTCCGGGTCGGAGTCGAGAAGGGCGAGACCGACGCCCGCCTGGACGTTGATCACGGAGATGCTGTGGGCGAGGACGTCGTGCAGTTCACGGGCGATCCGCAGCCGCTCCTCGTCGGCGCGCCGGGCGGCGGCCCGCGCGCGTTCCGCACGGTCGCGGGCCCACTGCTCACGGCGTATCCGGGCCAGCTCCGACGCCACCAAGATCACCACGCCCCAGGTGATGAAGCCGAGTTCCTGGTTCCAGGAGCCGGCCCGGTCCCCCGCGGGCGGCAGCCATCGGTAGAGCCAGTGCCCCACCAGCAGATGGCCGACCCACAGCATGCCGACGGCCGTCCAGGCGGCCCAGCGGTGCCCCGCGACGACCGCGGCGAAGCAGCCGACGGCCACGGTGACGAAGACGGGCCCGTACGGATATCCGGCGGCCAGATAGACCAGCGCCGCCGCGGCCGTGCCGAAGGCGACGAACACCGGGTACCGCTGCCGCCACAGCAGCAGGCCGGTGCCGAGGATCAGCAGCGCCCTCGCGAAGAGGTCCAGGGGGGTGCGTTCGCCGTCCTGGGCGTGGGCCGCGAACTGGGAACCGCCCAGCACGAAGACGGTCAGCAGCAGGGTGGAACGCCACGGCCACCGGTCACCGCGCCCGCCGCCATGGTCCTCGGCGCCCCATCGGTGCCACCCCGGTGGCCCGTGCCTCCACCACGGCGGTACCCCGCCCCACACCGGAGACCTGGGGGTTCGCTGCTCTTCCATGACGGTCACGCTAGACGGCACGGGCCGCCGGGGGCGTCAGCCGGACGAGGTGATCACGCGTACTCCCCACGGAGTACCACCCGATCTCTCCACGGAATGCCACCCGGTCGTCGTCAGGGACCGGCCATGCCGTTCCCCTTGCCCGGGGTCCCGGTCGGCTCGGGGTACACCAGGCCGACGCCTTGGGCGAGTTGGTCCACCGCGTGCCGGAAGAACGGCTCGCGGTCCTCCACGAGCCGGTTGAACTGGCCGAAGAGCTCGAACCCGATCAGCCCGTAGAGCTGGGCCCAGGCGGCGACGAGCGCCGCGACCGCCTCGGGCGGCAGGTCGGGCGCGAGGTCGGCGGCCATCCGCTGCGCCTCGGCCTTCAGCTCGGGCGGCAGCGGGGTGCGGGCCACCCCCTTGCCCCGATACGCGTCCCGCACGATGCCGACCAGCAGCAGCCCGACGCGGGAGGCGGCCGGGATGGTCGTGTCCGGCGCGGTGTAGCCGGGCACGGGCGAACCGTAGATGAGCGCGTACTCGTGCGGCTGCGCCAAGGCCCAGCGGCGCGCCGCCACACACACCGCGATCCAGCGCTCGCGCGGCCCGGCGCCCGCGACCTGCGCGTGCGCCGCCTCCGCGCTCGCGCCGAGGGAGTCGTAGGCGTCGATGATGAGCGCGGTCAGCAGGTCGTCACGGCTGGGGAAGTAGCGGTAGAGCGCGGAGGAGACCATGCCGAGCTCCCGGGCGACGGCTCTGAGCGAGAGCTTGGCGGCGCCCTCCGCGGCGAGCTGTCTGCGCGCCTCTTCCTTGATGGCCGCGGTGACCTCGATCCTGGCTCGGGCGCGTGCTCCGCGTGCGGTACTCATGCGGGAAAGTGTGCCACGTTTTCAGAGCGGTGCACACAAACGAGAGCGGCGCACACTAACGAGAGCACGGCTCTTGATTTGGATCACCGATCTCATGCAGACTGCTCTCAAGCGAGAGCAGTGCTCACAAAAGCGAGCAGCGCTCCCACTCAGAGAGCGGCGCTCTCGCAACCGATGGGGGTCATCATGTCCACGCACGTCCAGAAGCCCGGCTGGTTCACCGTCAACGTCTTCAACCGCTGCGTGGCGTTCATGACCCGCCGCGGTCTCAGCATCTGGGGCTCCCGGGTCCTGGCCGTCCGTGGCCGCAAGAGCGGCGCGTGGCGCACCACCCCGGTCAATCTGCTCACCGTGGACGGACAGCAGTACCTGGTCGCCCCCCGCGGCCACGTCCAGTGGACGCACAACATGCGGGCCGCGGGCGGCGGCGAACTGCGCCTCGGCAAGAGGGTGGACACGTTCACCGCGACCGAGGTCGGCGACGACGACAAGGTTCCGCTGCTGCGTGCCTACCTCAAGCGCTGGAAGGCGGAGGTCGGCGTCTTCTTCGGTGGCGTCGGCCCCGACTCGTCCCCCGAGGAGCTGCGGCGCATCGCCCCCGACCACCCGGTCTTCCGGATCACGGTCACGAGCTGACCGGCCGGGAGCCGACGGACACCCCCGTCAGCCACCGGCCACTCCACAGCCACGCACACGGACGCGGACGCGGACGCGGTCACGGAGACAGACACGGACACGGCTCCGCGCCCAACGGTCACTCCGTGGTCGCAGTGCTCTCGGCAACCGTCGGCGCGGCGGCGGCCGAGCGCCGGTCGAACGCGGACAGGGCGCGCCCTGCCATAGGGTGGGAGCGCACCATCTCGCCCAGCGTGGTGGACCCGCGGGTGATCCCGGCGAACGCCCTCCAGGCGGGCCGGAAACTGGTGATCGCCGCGTGGAGCATGCCCGGCCGGCGCTCGAAGGCCGCGAGCATGCTCTTGCCGACGGCCATCTCGACGCCGAGCCCCGCCTTGATGGCGAAGGCGTAGTTGAGCGCCTGGCGCCGGGTGTCCACCCCGTCGTGTGCCTCGGCGATCCGCACCGCCCACTCCCCCGCGAGCCGCCCGGAGCGCAGCGCGAAGGAGATGCCCTCGCGGGTCCAGGGTTCGAGCAGCCCCGCCGCGTCGCCGCAGACGAGGACGCGCCCGCGCGACAGCGGGGAGTCGTCGGCGCGGCAGCGCGTCAGGTGCCCGGAGGAGATGCTCGGCTCGAACCCGGCGAGCCCGAGCCGGGCGATGAAGTCCTCCAAGTACCGCTTGGTGGCGGCGCCTTCGCCGCGCGCGGAGATCACGCCGACGGTGAGCGTGTCCCCCTTGGGGAACACCCAGCCGTAACTGCCCGGCATGGGACCCCAGTCGATCAGGACCCGTCCCTGCCAGTCCTCGGCGACGGTCTCCGGCACCGGGATCTCCGCCTCCAGGCCGAGGTCGACCTGGTCGAGCTTCACCCCGACGTGCGCCCCTATGCGGCTGGCGCTGCCGTCCGCGCCGACGACCGCCCGCGCCAGCACGGCCTCGCCGCCCTGGAGGACGACGGCGACGGTGCGCCGGTCGGGCACGGCGGACCCGTGCTGCTCGACCCGCGAGACCGTCACTCCCGTGCGCAGCTCGGCGCCCGCCTTCTGGGCGTGCTCGACGAGCTGCTGGTCGAACTCGGGCCGGTTGATGAGCCCGAACAGCATCTGCTTGGAGCGCCGGGTGCGGGTGAACTTGCCGTCGAGCGAGAACGTCACCGCGTGCACCCGGTCCTGGAGCGGTAGCTCGAAGCCGGGCGGCAGGGCGTCGCGCGAGGGGCCGATGATGCCGCCGCCACACGTCTTGTAGCGGGGCAGTTCCGCCTTCTCCAGCAGCAGGACGCTGCGTCCCGCGACCGCTGCCGCGTAGGCGGCCGAGGCGCCCGCCGGCCCCGCGCCGACCACGACGACGTCCCACACCCGCTGTTCGTCGTCCGCCGAAGAGTTCTCGCTGCTCACGATGGTCTACTGCTCCCAGTCCAGCCGTCTGCCGCCACGGTCCCGAGCATCCTACGGCGGGCATCGCCGCAGGCCACTGTGGGAGGATCGGGGGCGTATGCGCCCTGCACACCATGGACGCGCGTACGCACCACCCGATCACTTGTACACAGAAGTACAACGTCGCACCTACAAGGAGCGTGCCCATGTCGTCGAATCCGGTCGCCGAGACCGTCGCCTCGCTCATGCCCAGGGCGCAGGCGGAGCTCACCGAACTGGTGGCCTTCAAGTCGGTGGCGGACTTCGACCAGTACCCGAGGAGTGAGAGCGAGGGCGCCGCGAACTGGGTGGCCGACGCGCTGCGCGCCGAGGGTTTTCAGGACGTGGCGCTGCTGGACACCCCGGACGGCACGCAGTCGGTGTACGGCTTCCTGCCCGGGCCCGAGGGCGCCAAGACCGTGCTGCTGTACGCGCACTACGACGTGCAGCCGCCGCTGGACGAGGCTGCCTGGACGACCCCGCCGTTCGAGCTGACGGAGCGCGACGGCCGCTGGTACGGGCGCGGCGCCGCCGACTGCAAGGGCGGGTTCATCATGCACCTGCTCGCGCTGCGCGCGCTGAAGGCGAACGGTGGCGTTCCGGTGGGCGTCAAGGTGATCGTCGAGGGTTCGGAGGAGCAGGGCACGGGCGGCCTTGAGCGGTACGCCGAACGGCACCCGGAGTTGCTGACCGCCGACACCATCGTCATCGGCGACGTCGGCAACTTCCGGCTGGGTCTGCCGACGGTCACCTCGACCCTGCGCGGGATGACGCTCGTTCGCGTCCAGATCGACACGCTGGAAGGCAACCTGCACTCGGGCCAGTTCGGCGGGGCGGCGCCCGACGCGCTGGGCGCGCTGATCCGCGTACTGGACTCGCTGCGCGCCGAGGACGGTTCGACGACGATCGACGGGCTGACCGGGGACGCGCGCTGGGAAGGCTTGCAGTACGAGGACGAGGCGTTCCGCAAGGACGCCAAGGTGCTGGACGGGGTCGAGTTGATCGGCTCGGGTACGGTCGCCGACCGCATCTGGGCGCGTCCGGCCGTCACCGTGCTCGGCATCGACTGCCCGCCGGTCGTCGGTGCCACCCCGTCCGTGCAGGCGGGCGCGCGTGCGCTGGTGAGCCTGCGGGTGCCGCCGGGCGTGGACGCGGTCGAGGCGACCAAGCTCCTGCAGGCCCATCTGGAGGCGCGCACGCCGTGGGGCGCGCGGGTGAGCACCGAGCAGATCGGCCAGGGCCAGCCGTTCCGTGCCGACACCTCCAGCCCGGCGTACACGGCGATGGCCGAGGCGATGGCGGTCGCCTACCCGGGCGAGGAGATGCAGTCCGCGGGCCAGGGCGGTTCCATCCCGCTGTGCAACACCCTCGCCTCGCTCTACCCGCACGCGGAGATCCTCCTCATCGGCCTGAGCGAGCCGAAGGCGCAGATCCACGCCGTGAACGAGAGCGTCTCCGCCGACGAGTTGGAGCGTCTGTCGGTCACGGAGGCGCTGTTCCTCCAGAAGTACGCGGCGAGCTGACCACCCGGCCGAGAGGGTCCTCGCGGCCCGGCGAGGACCCTCTGGCTCGGCCTGGTGAACAGCCTCCGCTCCGTGCGCCGTTGACCGTCGGCGCACGGACCACCCTGCGTCCGTACACCGTCGACGTCGGCCGAGGGATGGCCCGGCATCGACGTCAGCCGAGCGGTATACCGGCCTCCAGGTAGAGCGCGGCGCCGCGCTCCCGCGCCCGCAGGGCCCAGCGCAGCCGCTCGTAGCGCACCGGTGGCAGCAGGTCCGCGGCCTCCCGCTCGGTCACGAAGCGCCAGGCGCGCAGTTCGGGGCCGGGGAGCAGCAGCCGGCGGGCCTCGTCGGAGTCGAGGCGGCCGCCGTCGAAGAGAAAGCGCAGACCGCCGTAGCCCGGGGGTGCGGGCGGCTCCCAGTCCACCACCAGCAGACCGGGTACGTCCTCGAGCCGTATGCCGGTCTCCTCGGCGACCTCGCGCATGCCGGCGCGCGCGGGAGCCTCTCCCGGTTCGACGACGCCGCCGGGAAACTCCCAGCCCGCCTTGTAGGTGGGGTCGACGAGCAGCACCCGGTCCTCCTCGTCGAAGAGGAGGACCCCGGCGGCGATGGTCTCGGAGGTCGGTTCGGGGGTCTGCACGATGTCGCACGCCGACGCGTCACCGGTGCGTACGGCTTCGGCGACGCGCACTGCGGTGTCGTACGGGGTGAGGGCGCTGGTGTCGACGGGGTGGGCGTCGGCGGTGAGCCATGAGGCGAGCGCCGCGCGGTAGGGCTCGATGTGGTCGTAGGACCACTGACGCACCCGTATCTCGCCGTCGGGGAGGTCCTCGGGTATCTCCCGGCCGGCTATGCGCGCCCGCAGGATCGTTTCCGCCGGGGCGAGGAGCACATGGCGTACTTCGATCCGGCGCGAGGCGAGGCCGCCGAAGATCTCGTCACGGTACTCCTGGCGCAGCAGGGTCATGGGAACCACGAGCACGCCGCCGAGCTCGGCGAGCAGGGCGGCAGCGGTGTCGACCACCAGGCGCCGCCAGATCGGCAGGTCCTGGAAGTCGCCGACTTCGGCGAGGCGTTTGGCGGGCAGCAGGTGCGCGAGCTCGCCGCCGATCACCTCGGGGTCGAAGAGCGTGCTGTTCGGGATCAGGTCGATCAGTTCCCGTGCGGTGGTGGTCTTCCCCGCACCGAACGCTCCGTTGATCCAGACGATCACGGACAGTTCCCCCTCTTCTATTGGCCCCCTGAGGCTTGCCCGCTTCACCCTGCCACGGAAACCAGCCGCAGATGAGGGAGCCGACGGCGCGGCGCCGGTGCTCCGTCCCGGGAAGCACCGGCGCCGCGTGTCCGTCCCGGCGCCTCAGCCGTCCTGGCCGAGCGCGGTGTCGTCCACGGCCAGGCTGTCGCTGCTGAGCGTGTGGTCGAGGCTGCTGAGCGTGTCCTTGACGGGGAGGTCGCCCAGGGAGTCGCCGTCGACGGCGTGGGACGGGGTGATCGCCGCGACGACGAACCCGGTGGCGAGGGAGGCGATGGCGAGCATGCTGCGCTTCTTCATGCCCGGTTCAACTCCGAACGCGACGAGGAGTCACGGGTGGGTCACGCAACTCCCACTCCTCCCCTTCGGACACATCAGCGGCACTACCGTCATCCCACTCGAAACGCCTCAGGGGGGACGACATGACCAACCCGTACACGGCACCACCCGCCGCATCGGCCCGCACCGCACCGGGCTGGGCCCGCAAGCGCTACGTACTGCCCGCGCTGGCCGTGGCCCTCTTCATCGGCGTCGGCATCGGCAACAGCGGCGGGGACACCACCGAGTCCGCCGCGGCGAAGCCCGGTCCGACCACCACCGTCACCGCCACGACGACCGCGACCGCGACGCGGACGGCCACGGAGACGATCACGGCGACGCCCGCCGCGACCGTGACCGTACGGAGCACGAAGACCGTACGCGCGACGGTCACCGCGCAGCCCGCCGCAGCGGGCGGTGGCAGCGACGACAGCGGCGGGGGCTCCGTGTACTACGAGAACTGCGCCGCGGCCCGGGCGGCCGGCGCCGCGCCCGTCCACGTGGGAGACCCCGGCTACGGCCGCCACCTCGACCGCGACGGGGACGGCGTCGGCTGCGAGTGACGCGCGGATCAGCCCGTGGTGGATCCCGGTGTCAGGCCCGCGACGAAGTGCCGTTGCCGGAGCAGGAAGACCAGGGTCGTGGGGAGGGCGACGAGGACGGTGCCCGTGGCCACTACCTCGCCCGCCCGTCCCGGCTCGTACCCGCTCCCCGATCGGGCCGCTTCCTCGCGTCTCCGGTCGGGAAGGCTTCTGACAGCAGTGAGCCCCGCACCGGGCGCTGTTCCGGGCGGGGCATCAGCAACAACCCGACTGGATCGTTGGGATGTTGACGACCATGCTACGGACGGCCACTGACAATGCGGGCCGGCTGCGCCGCCGAGCCACCGGCACACAGATGATCCGCTCGGCCCGGCTCCTACGTTGCTCGTCCCTCGATGCCACGGCAACGACAGAGACGAAAGCGTCAGGACGGGCCTAACGGACGCCACGTTGGAAGAACGCGAGCATTTTTCGGCCGGCGTCCGGCGACGTCAGGATTTCCTGGACGTGCGCGGACTGCCGGCCTGCAGCGCTGGTGCGTTCGAACATCTCGCGTTCGTACTCTTTGACGGCGGCGGGAAAGTCGTCCGGGTGCGCGGCCAGCGCGAGGCCGAGCAGGGCGCCGTCGAGCAGCGCCATGTTGGCGCCCTGTCCCACCGACGGCATCAGGTGCGCGGCATCGCCGAGCAGCGTGACGTCTGGCGTCGACGGCCAGGTCAGGCCGACCGGGAGAGTGGTGATCGACCGCGGCAGCACCGTGTCGTCGCAGGCTGCGATCAGTGCGGTGAACCGTGAGTCCCAGCCGGTGAACAGGTCGATCAGCCGCACCCGGGCGGCGGCCGGGTCGCCGAACGGGACCCCACTGGTCGCGAACCAGTCCTCGGTGGTGTTGTAGAAGCTGAGGTAGACGCGTACGCGGCCGTCGCCGTTCCGCTGCGCCGACAGGGACTGTCCGTCGCCGAGCACCCAGTAGTTGCCGCGCCCCACCATCGCGGCGAGGTCGGGGTGGGTGCGGTCGATGTCGGAAATACCGAGCTCAACGACGCTTTGGCCCGTGTGCGCCGGGCGGGCGTCGGTGAGCAGCGCGCGGACCCTGGAGTCCGCGCCATCGGCGCCGACCAGCAGGTCATACGTCGCACTGCTGCCGTCGGCGAAGTGCAGCAGGCCATGGTCGGCGGTTTCGAACGCGTGCCCCCAGCACACCGCGTGTTCGGGGAGGGAGTCCAGCAGCAGGTTGCGCAGATCGGCACGGTCGACCTCAGGTCGCTCGAGCGGGGCGTCGTCGGGCGTGTCCTCCTGCAGCAGCAGAGTGCCGTCCGGCTCGAGAAGTCGCAGGTCCTGGCCTTCACCACGGGCAATCGCGTGGAACTGGTCGATCAGGCCGGCCTCGCGCATCGCCCGCTGCCCGGTCCCGGAGTGCAGATCAAGCATGCCGCCCTGACCGCGCGCGCCGCGCGACGATTCCCGTTCGTACACGACGGCGTCGATGCCGTTCACATGCAGCACACGGGCAAGGGCCAGGCCGCCCAGTCCGGCTCCGACGATGGTGATGGTCATGGTTGCCTCCGATTCGCCGTACGGCCTGCTCGCGGGAGATCGACCCGTGGTGCGCGCGGGCCACCACCGGCGGGGCGCCGAACGCGACACCGGACTCGCCGATCGCCTCGGCCGGAAACCAGGTCAGCCGGTCGCCCTCGGCCGGCTCGGCGAGGCGCGACCACCAGCGCGTACCGGCCGGCGGCGACGGCCTGCCAGGCGCCGCGCTGCGCCTCGGCGGGCGCGGCGAACGTGCCTGTGAACGACGCCCTGGTCGTCGGCGAGAACGGCGTCGGCGCATCGTCGCTCACCGCGCCCCCGTCCTCGTCTGCCCCACCGACCGGTTCCGGCCCGCTGATCAGCCGGTTCACCGGCGGAGCCGGGACGCGAGGACCGTGCGCACGACCTTGGCCACATTGCTCGCGGCGGATCCGTCCGCTTCTCCTTCTCCGGGTTCCGGTTCCAGCACACGCTGGATCTGCAGCAGCAGCTGGTTGGTCGACCGCCAGAGCGGGACGAACATGCCGGCCGCCGGCCCGACGCCCTGGATCGGGCCGTTGGACAGCTCGGCGACCTTCTTGGCGATCGTGACCGTTGCCGGGTCCCGCAGGATCAGGTGCACCTCATCGTCGACCAGCCGGATTTCCATCTTGCGCGCGGCGGCCTCCTCCGGGTTCGCGTCCGTGGTCGTCTCCGGATCCAGTTCGTCGATCTTGGCGGCGACCGCGTCCGGGTCGACGCCGAGTTCACGCAGCACCCTGGCCGCCATGCTGTTCTCCGCCCGCAGCATCGCCTCGAGCAGGTGATGGCTGCCGACCGGTGCGCCACCGGCCAGCGCGCTGGCGGCGGACACGGTCTCCTCGGTGGCAGGCGTGCCGGCCGGCCATGGGCCGGCCTCGACGTCCTGCGATCCCTCCAGTGAGGCCAGCACCACGGCACGGATCTTGCTGACCGGATTGATCCGCTCGGCAAGCACCTTCGCGCCGACGCCCTCGCCTTCCCCGGAGACCAGGGCAAGCAGGATGTGTTCCGCACCGATGTCGGTGTGGTGCAGCTGCTGCGCCTCTCGCAGGGCGAGGTCCAGCGTCTTCTTCGCGCTCGGCGCGAACGGGATGTGGCCGCTCAGCTGCTCCGTGCCGGGCTTGGCCACCGCGGCGATATCGACCTGCGCCGTCTCCTTGTCGTACCCGAGCTGGTGCAGGACTTTCGCCGCCATGCTGTCCGGCGCGTCGAGCAGCCCCAACAGGATGTGCTCCGTGCCGATGTAGTTGTGCTTGAGCAGCCTCGCCTCCTCCTGAGCCGTGACGACCACCTTGCGGGCTTCCGCCGTGAACCGTTCAAATGTCATGTCTCCATGCTCGCAACCATGTCAATACACTGTTATTGATAGGGTCACCATGCTGAAGGGAGGGTGTGATGGAGACACCGTCGGACTGGGAGGACCGGCTCGCGCGCTGGCAGAACGAGCTGGAGCTGTTCGAGCAGCTGGACGAGACACCCTGGGTCACGCTGGCCAAGGCGGAAGCCGAGACCGGCGTTTCCCGCTCGGCCCTGCGGTCCTGGTACCGCAATGGCGAGATCCGGTCCCGGCTGGTGGACGGCCCGAACGGACCGCAGCGCCTGGTCCAGCTGGACGCGGTGATCGAGCGCGCCGCCGCGTCACCGCGCATTCAGCGCAGGGCGGAACGGGAAGTCAGCCTGGAAGCCCAGGTCACCCTGCTACGGCACCGGGTTGACCAGCTTGAGCTGCGGCTGGCCGCGCTGGAGCGGAAGTGACCGGCGCGAGCAGCACCGTGTCATCGGCCCGGAACGGTGACACCTCGTGTGTGCCGAGGACCTACACCAGGCTACGAGCACCCACGCCGCCCGGTACACACTGCGCCGGGGCTCTCTGAGCCCGCGCTCCGGATGCGCATCCGGGCGAGCCGGGCGAGCCTGAAACCATGTCCGGAGAGCTGCACGTGATCGTGTACCCCCCATCCCCGACCGACGGCAGCCGACAAGTGCGCGTCAACGGAGAACTGCTCACCGCACACTCACTGCGCGACCTGGCCGCCTTCCTCCGCTACGCCGGGCTGGAAGGGATCGACGAAGTCGATGTAGCCAACTCAAGGGTGATCGAGTGGCACGGCGGCGGGCCTGAAGCGTGGTCTCCACCGACGTGACGAGCGGTCCAACTCGAGGGCAACTCCCGCAGCCGAACGCGTGACGGGGGGGCCGTGCACAGCGGCGGCCCACTCCGTCCATCGGGGCGGGCCTTGCGCATGCCGTCATGGTGTCCCGCGCCTCAGCCGAGGTCGGCCGCTGCCGCCTTGTACTCGCCCGCCTGCTTCGGCGTCAGGTAGTGCGACACCCGCACCAGCGTCGTGCCCTGTACGTAGTCGTACTCCGACAGGGCCGGCATCGACTTGGTGACCGCCTGGATGTACTCGGCGCGGGCTTTGGCGTCCGAGGGACTGGCGAAGGACTCGATGGCGCCGCCGCGGTCGACGTCTCCCTCGTCGGTGCCGCTGACGTCGTCGGCGGAGATCCGGCTGTCGGAGAAGGTGACCTTCGACGTGTACTGGCTGGGGCGGCCGAGGAGGTGGTTGGGGTCGTTCTCGGCGGTGACGGTACCGCTGAGTTTCGCCGCGGTGACGGTTGCGGAGATCTTGTCGAACGCGGCGCCGGCGGTCAGCGGCTTGCTCGCGGTGTCCTGCTTCGTGGTGGAGCTGTGCTTCACGGCGGCCGGGCTCGCAGGCGTTCCGCTGTTGCCCGCCTCGGTGTTGCTGCAGGCCGCGAGGGTGGCGATGAGGAGGGCGGCGGCCGTGATGGTGAGGGTTTGCTTCATTGCGTGATCATGGCGCCCGTGTGTGCGATATGGAACTTCTGTGTCCGAGTTGTGATGGGGCATTCGGGCGCTGACCTGGTGTTTACGGGTCGGCCAACAGTCCGACCGGCCGACAGTCGCTACCCCTTGGTGGACCCCAGTGTCAGGCCCGCGACGAAGTGTCGTTGCAGGAGCAGGAAGACCAGGATCGTGGGGAGGGCGACCAGGACGGAGCCCGCGGCCAGCAGGTTGTAGTCCGTGAAGAACTGGCCGCGGAGGTTGTTGAGGGACGACGTGATCGGGAGCTTGTCGGGGTTGGAGATGAAGATCAGGGCCCAGAGGAAGTCGTTGTAGATCCAGGTGAACTCGAGGGTCCCGAGGGCCGCGAGGGCGGGGCGGCACAGCGGGAGGGTGATGCGCCAGAACTGGGTCCACACGCCCGCGCCGTCGACGATGGCGGCCTCGAGGATCTCCTGCGGCAGCGTCCGCATGAAATTGGCCAGCACGAAGACGCAGAAGCCCATCTGGAAGCCGATGTTGACGATGATGACGGCCCAGTAGGAGTCGTACATCGTCAGCGAGTCGGACATCCACCACGGCAGCGGGATCCTGTTGAACAGGACGTACAGCGGGGTGACGATGACCTGCTGGGGCAGCAGGTTGCCCGCGGTGAAGAACATCAGCAGGACGAGGCCCCCGCGCAGCTTCAGCCGGGACACGGCGAAGGCGACGAACGAGGCGAGGAAGAGGGTCACGAGGACGGCGGGCACGGCGATGAGCAGGGTGTTGGTGAAGTACTTGCCCATGCCGGATTCGCTGTAGGCGCGGCGGTAGTACTCGAAGGACAGGTGCTTCGGGAAGGAGAAGTAGCCGTTCTGCGCCGTCTCCTCGTACGGGCGCAGCGAGGCGTAGACGGCGAGCAGGAGCGGCGCGAGGAAGGCGAGCGAGACGCCCATCAGGAAGATGTGGACGCCGAAGCGGCCGGGGCGCGGCCGGCGGCGGGGAGCGGGCGTCGGCTCGGGAGCGGGCGCCGGGCGCACGGGAGCGCCGGTGCGGATGTCGGCGGTCATCGTTCGCGCGCACCTCGCAGCTCTTGGACCAGGAACGTCACGATGAACCCCAGGGAGACGGTGAGCAGGACGACCGCGATGGCGGAGCCGAATCCGATGCGGCTGGCTTCCCCGATGATGTTGTCGGTGATCAGGACGGAGAGCAGTTCCAGGCCGTTGCGGCCCTTGTTGACCGCGTAGACGATGTCGAACGCGCGCAGCGCCTCGATGACGGTGATGACACCGACGATCACGTTGACCGGGCGCAGGGTCGGGAAGACGACGCGGAAGAAGGTCTGGCGGGCGTTCGCGCCGTCGATCGCGGCGGCTTCCTTCAGCTGCGGGTCGACGGACTTGAGTCCGGCGAGGTAGAGGATCATGACGTAACCCGTGTGCCGCCAGCTCGCCGCGATCATCATCATCCAGATGTTGAGGTGCGCGTCGCCGAGCCAGTCGATCGGGTTCTCGTGGTTGTTGAGGATCGTGTTGACCACGCCCTGGTCGGTGCCGAGGATCAGCTGGGCGATGAAGCCGACGATGGCGAGCGAGAGCACGACCGGCAGGTAGATCACGGACTGGTAGAAGCGGCTGAAGCGCACTCCGCGGTCGATGAGCACCGCGAGGAACAGTCCGAACGGCGTGGCGATCAGGCCGAGGAAGAGCAGCCACAGGACGTTGTGGCGGACGGCGGGCCAGAACGCCGGGTAGTTCTCGAACACGTTCTTGTAGTTGTCGCCGCCCACCCAGTGGATGTCGCCGACGCCGTCCCAGGAAGTGAAGGAGAGCCCGATGGAGGCGAGGGTCGGGCCCCAGACGATGACGATGTCGAGCAGGACGGGTATGCCGAGGAGCACGCCGAGGACGACGGTGTCGCGGCGGGTGAACCGCCGCAGCCGCCGTCGTCCGGCGCGCCGTGGGATGTTGAGCGCCACGGAACGTCTTCCCCCAGTGATCAGCCGACGGGCGACGAGAAGATGGTCTTCTTCTGTCGTTCGATGCTGTTGCAGAGACCGTCGACGTCCTTCGGGTTGCCGATGAAGTCCTGGATCGCCTTGATCATCACGGTCGAGGCGAAGTCCGGACGGGTGTCGCGGTCCATGAACTGCGAGATCTGCTTGGCGCCCGAGACGAGCTGGGCCGACTTCTTCTGCAGGGCGCTGTACTTGGTGGTGTCGGCGCCGTCGTTGACGGCCACGTTGTTGGGGTCGAGGGCGAGGTAGGTGTTCTCGGCGGTCGGGGTGCCCAGCCACGTCAGGAGAGCCTTGGCGCCGTCGAGGTTCTTCGACTTCTTGGCGACCAGGAAGCCGTCGATGGGTGCTTCCACGGCGTCCTGCGCGTACTGCGGGTCGATCTCGGGGAAGGCGAAGAAGTCGATGTCGTCGCGTTCGTTCTCGGGGAACTGGGTGCCCGGATGCGGCATTCCGAAGACCGCCATCCCCGTCTTGCGCTGCTGCAGGCTCTGCCCGGCCTCCTCCCAGGTCCGGCCGAGGGCGCCCTTCTGGTAGTAGGGCATGACCTCGCGCCAGGTGTCGAAGACGTTCTTCACCTTGGTGTCGGTCCATGCCTCCGTGCCGGCCATCAGGGACTTGTGGAAGTCGTATCCGTTCAGGCGCATGTTGATGTAGTCGAAGGTGCCCATCGCGGGCCAGCCGTCCTTGTCGCAGAAGGCGACGGGCGTCCCGTCCTTCGACATCCGCTTGGCCAGCGCGATGAAGTCGTCCCAGGTCTTGGGCTGTTGGTAGCCCTTGGACTGGAAGAGGCTCTTGCGGTGGAAGACGGCCCACGGATAGTAGTAGTACGGCACGAAGTACTGCTTGCCGGAGTGGGTGGACTGCTCCTTCAGTGCGTCGGAGAAGCCCGTGAAGCCGCTCCACACGTCGCTGATCTCGTGCAGGAGCCCCTTCTCCGCGAAGTACTGCATGCGATACCCCGCGAACCACATGAAGACGTCGTCGGGCGTGCCCTGGAGATAGCGGTTGATGTTCTCCTGGAAGTCGTTGTGGTCCTTGGTGTTGACCTTGACCTTCTTGCCGGACTTCTTCTCGTACGCCGAGAAGGCCGCCGCGTACGCCTTCTTGGGGACCGGGTCCGAGGCGTTGGACCCCACGGTGACTTCGTTCTTGTTTCCGCCGGGTCCGTCGCCGCAGGCGGACAGCAGGGCGGGGAGCGTGAGCGCGCCGGCGCCGAGGGCCGCACCACGCAAGAGATTTCGCCGGGACATCCGATGACCTGAGGTGCCTCCGGGCACGACAATCCCCTTCAACGATGACTGTGCCATGTCCCCCTCCTCGGGGTGCCACCCAACACAACCGAACGCGAGGCTTGGATCTCACTCCCATGTCGGAGTGTCGTCAAGGGTTCGGACGAGATATCGAACAACCGTTACCACTTCTCTTCCAACAGAGTTGGACAGGTCCTACCGTAAGCGCGCACCCTTGTCGCGGACATGTAGTCATCCTATCTTTCGCGAGTTCGGAGGAACGTAACGATGCGTCACCTTCCCACCCGCACAACCCGCACAACCCGCCGAAGAGTGGTCGGAGCACTCGCGACGGCCCTGTTGTGTACCACCGGCCTGACCGCCCCGGAGGCCCTGGCCGCCCCCGCCCCCACCGAAACCCCCGCGTCCCCCGCCCTGGCCGACGGCCTCGCGCTCACCCCTCCGATGGGTTTCAACAACTGGAACTCCACGCACTGCCGGGCCGAGTTCAACGAGACCATGGTCAAGGGGATCGCGGACCTCTTCGTGGAGAAGGGACTCAAGGACGCCGGGTACCAGTACGTCAATCTGGACGACTGCTGGGCTCTGCCGTCCCGGAACGCCGACGGCAAGCTGGTACCCGACCCGACGCGCTTCCCGAACGGGATCAAGGCGGTCGCCGACTACGTGCACGCCAAGGGGCTCAAGCTCGGCATCTACACCAGCGCGGGCACGAAGACGTGCGACAGCGTCGGGTTCCCGGGCGCTCTCGGCCACGAGTACAGCGACGCCCGGCAGTTCGCGGACTGGGGCGTCGACTACCTCAAGTACGACAACTGCAACAACCAGGGCGTGGACGCCAAGCAGCGCTACACGACCATGCGGGACGCGCTCAAGGCGACCGGCCGGCCCATCGTCTACAGCCTCTGCGAATGGGGCGAGAACAAGCCCTGGGAGTGGGCCTCGGACGTCGGACATCTGTGGCGTACGACCGGTGACATCAGCGACAACTGGGGCTCGATGCTGTCGATCCTCAAGCAGAACCTGCCCCTCGCCCCGCACGCGGGTCCCGGTCACTGGAACGACCCGGACATGCTGGAGGTCGGCAACGGCGGCATGACCGACACCGAGTACCGCTCGCACTTCTCGATGTGGTCGGTCATGGCGGCTCCGCTGCTCATCGGCTCGGATCTGCGCAAGGCGTCGGCCGCCACCTTCGACATCCTCGACAACAAGGAAGTCATCGCGGTCGACCAGGACCCCCTGGGCAAGCAGGGCACCGTGCTCTCCTCCGAGGGCGGACGCTGGGTCGTCGCCAAGGAGATGAAGGACGGCAGCCGGACGGTGGCGCTGTTCAACGAGACCGGCAGCGCCCAGCACATCGCCACGACCACGACGGCCGTGGGGCTGCCTGCCGCCCACGGCTACACCCTGCGCGACCTGTGGCAGCACCGGAGCTACAACACCGCGGGCGCCATCTCAGCGACCGTCCCCGCGCACGGCACGGTCCTCGTCCGCGTCTCGGCCGACCGCCACTGGGCCAAGAACCCGCCCGCCGTCGAACTCGGCCTGGACGGAGGCCCGTTGGTGGAGGCGGGCAAGCCTGTTTCCCTGACGTCGGCGATGACCGACCTCGGCCGTACGCCCGCGCGGCACGTCTCGGTGGCGCTGAGCGGCCCGACGGGCTGGAAGGTCGCGGCCGCCTCACCGACCACGGCGGGCACGGTACGCACGGGACACTCCCTGCGTACGAAGTGGCGGGTCACCGCACCCGAGGGCACGGCCGCGGGATCGTACGACCTGACGCTCAGGGCCACGTACCGCTCACCGACCGGTATACGCACCGAGAGCGTGCTCCCGCTCACGGTGTCGGTCGTCGTGGCTCCCCCCTCGGGCGTCTCCTACCTCGGCGACCTGCCATGGCTGTCGACGACCAATGGATTCGGCCCGGTTGAGCGCAACACCAGCAACGGGGAGAGCGCCGCGGGCGACGGTCATCCGATCACTCTCGGCGGAGTCGTCTACGCCAAGGGACTCGGCGCGCACGCCCCGAGCGCCATCGAGTACTACACCGGCAAGCGGTGCCGGACCGTCACCGCGGACGTCGGCGTCGACGACGAGAAGGGTGCCAAGGGCACCGTCGCGTTCGAGATCTGGGCGGACGGCGCGTTGGTCGCCTCGACCGGGGTGCTCACCAACACCATGCCGGCCCAGCCGGTCTCGGCCGACGTGACCGGCGCGCAGGTCGTCCGCCTCGTCGTCACCGACGGCGGCGACGGCGTCGACTCGGACCACGCGGACTGGGCGGACGCCCGACTGACCTGCTGACCGGTGCGCCGAGCCGGGGGCTCCTCCGGCTCGGCAGCGCACGGAAACCCGGCCGATCGGCCTCCTGTCGGTCGTCGGCACGACCGGGGCCGGGCCGACCGCGCCGGAGGACGTGGCCCAAGCAGGCTCCCCGCAGGAGGCATCGGTCCTGGACCGCGGCCCGGTCGCGCCTCGCGCCGCGACCGGGCCGCACTCACCCCCGGCGGATCAACCGCACCTCCGGTCGGCACCCCGGCCCGGACGCGCGAACCGCGGCGCGCGTCCGCTCAGCCGACCCGGGTCGGGCCATCGGCCCCCGACCCGGCGGGCCAACCCAGGCACCGGCCGATCAGCCACGGCCCGGGGCGGCGCTCAGCCCGCGACCCGCTCCGCGGTGCTCGGCTGCCTGCTGAGCGCGGCCGCCGCCGCGCCGACAAGACCGGCGTCCGTGCCCATCAATGCGGGCGCCACGGTCAGCCGCCGCACGAAGGACAGGGTGGCGTAGTCGGCCAGCGCCTTGCGGAGCGGCTCGAAGAGCACGTCCCCGGCCTTGCCCACCCCCCCGCCGATGACGGCGATGTCGATCTCGACGAGGGTCGCGGTCGCCGCGATGCCCGCCGCCAGCGCCTTCGCCGCGCGTTCGAACGAGGCCACCGCCACCGGGTCGCCCTCGCGCGCGGCGGCGGCCACCGCGGCGGCCGAGGTGTCACCGTCGGGCCCCGGCCGCCAGCCGCCCTCCAGCGCCCGCCGCGCGATGTTCGGACCGCTCGCGATGCGCTCCACGCAGCCGCGCGAACCGCACGGGCAGCGGTCACCGTCGAGGTCCACGCTGATGTGCCCGATGTGGCCCGCGTTGCCCGTGGGACCGGGGTGAAGCTGACCGTTCAGGACCAGCCCGCCCCCGACACCCGTCGAGACCACCATGCACAGGGCGTTGTCGTGGCCGCGCGCCGCACCCTGCCAGTGCTCGGCGGCCGTGATGGCCACCCCGTCGCCGATCAGCTCGACCGGCAGGTCCCCGGTCGCCGCACGGACCCGCTCGACGAGCGGATAGTCGCGCCAGCCCGCCACGTTCACCGGACTCACCGTGCCCGCGCAGGCGTCCACCGGCCCCGCACTGCCGATGCCGACGGCCCCTGCCCGGCTCCACAGCGGTGACCCGGTCAGCTCGCCGAGGACCTCCTCGACGGCCCCCATCACGGTGTCGCCGTCCTCCTGCGCGGGCGTCGCGCGCTGCGCGCGCAGAAGAATGCGGCCGCGGCCGTCCACCAGCGCTCCGGCGATCTTGGTGCCGCCGATGTCGAGCGCGGCCACGAGGTCGGTGTGCATCAGTGTCAGTTCTCCCGGTGAACCTGGTGAAAGGGGCAGACCGGTCGCGATGGGGGGCGCAGGCCGGAGAATGCGGTGGACAGTGTCTCCCGCATCTGACAACGTTGTCCAGGCTCTATGCTCGACGCCACATCCTCATACAACCCCATGGACCGACGCACCCCCGTGGACAACAAGGACTCGTGGCCGACAGGGACCGCCGCGTGGACGACGGGAACCGTGGACGACAGGACAGGACAGCGCATCGTGGCAGAGACCGCCCGCCGATCCGAGAACCGCTACGGCAACCGTCCGACCATGAAAGACGTGGCGGCACGAGCCGGGGTGGGCCTCAAGACGGTCTCGCGGGTCGTCAACGGTGAGCCCGGAGTCACTCCGGACACCGAGCGCCGCGTCCAGGAGGCCATCGACGCGCTGGGCTTCCGCCGCAACGACAGCGCCCGGGTGCTGCGCAAGGGCCGCACCGCGAGCATCGGCCTCGTCCTGGAGGACCTCGCCGACCCCTTCTACGGCCCCCTCAGCCGCGCGGTCGAGGAGGTGGCCCGCGCCCACGGCGCGCTGCTCATCAACGGCTCCAGCGCCGAGGACCCCGACCGCGAACAGGAACTGGTCCTCGCCCTGTGCGCACGCCGCGTGGACGGGCTGGTGATCATCCCGGCCGGTGACGACCACCGCTATCTGGAGCCCGAGATCAAGGCGGGCGTCGCCACGGTGTTCGTGGACCGCCCGGCGGGACAGATCGACGCCGACGTGGTGCTGTCCGACAGTTTCGGCGGGGCCCGTGACGGCGTCGCCCACCTGATCGCCCACGGCCACCGCCGGATCGGCTTCATCGGCGACATGCCGCGTATCCACACCGCCGCCGAGCGGCTGCGCGGCTACCGGGCGGCCATGGAGGAGGCGGGCATACCTGTCGAGGACGACTGGATGTCCCTGGGCGTCACCGACCCGCAGCGGGTGCGGAAGGCGGCCGAGGACATGCTGTCCGGCCCCTCCCCCGTGACCGCGGTCTTCGCCGGCAACAACCGCGTCACCGTCACGGTCGTCCGTGTCATCGCCGAGCGCGGCCGGCCCGTCGCCCTCGTCGGCTTCGACGACATCGAGCTCGCCGACCTCCTCGAGCCCGGCGTCACCGTCGTCGCCCAGGACGCCGCCGCCCTCGGCCGCACCGCCGCCGAACGCCTCTTCCGCCAGTTGGAGGGCACCCTCATCACCCCGGAACGCATCGAACTCCCGACCCGTCTGATCACCCGCGGATCGGGCGAACTGCCGCCCGCGGACTGAGCCGTGGCCGAGCCGGACCCGCGTACTCTCGAAGCGCTAGGGCCTGTCGTTTGGATCAGGTCGTTTCGGGAGACGGCGCTTGATCGGTGCCGGTGAGCGGGGTCTGGTGCGTGCAGCTGCAAGGCGGAGGAGGGAGCCATGGCGGAGCCATGGCGACCGACGACAACGCCGCAGATGTGCGTGCCAGACCCCGCGGCCCAGGCCTGATCCAAACGACAGGCCCTAGGCCTCGCCGAGGCGCCCCGCGAGCACCCGCTGAGCTACCCGGGCGCCCGGCCCGAGGAGTCCGTACTCCTCGACGGGGACCGGCTGTTGCCGCTCACCCGCAGGGTGTACGAGGACCGCGTCCCGGTCCTCGCGGTCGGCTCCAACGCCTGCCCGGCCCAACTCCGGCACAAGATGGCGCAGTCCGGGGTGTCGGGCACGATCCCGATGGTGAAGACGCGGGTCTTCGGCCTCGGGGTCGGCGTCTCGGCCCACGTGAGTCCGATGGGGTACGTGTCCGCGTCGCGGTGGCCGAGGGGGCGTACGGCCGGGCGTGGCTGTCCGCCTCCGACGCGCGGATCGAGCTGGACACCGGTGAGCTCCTGCCGGGTGCCCATGTGTACGTCAACCGCCGCGGAGTGCTCCACAACGGCTCCGAATCACCTCGCCCGCACCCCGGCGAGCGCCCGCTGCTCGCCTCGCTGCTCGCCGGGTCGCCGCGGCTGCGGGAGCTGTTCGGGGAGACGCCGGAGGAGTTCTGCGCGCGGGCTCGAGGCGACGGCGCGCTCTGCGCCCGGGGGACCCGGCTGTTCGCCTCGGAGGGGCTCACCATGGCTTCGGGGCTCGAGAGATACGCGTAGAGGGTCCGTCGTCACAGTGCGGGCCGTATGCGGCTGGTCGCGCCCACGCGGCGGAGCCGCACAGTGTCACAGCCCCGCGCCCCTGAAAGCAGGGAGCTTCACTTCCCTGAGATGGTCAGATCGCCGCGCCTCGGCACCGCGAAACCCTCAAGGTCGGCCCTCGTCAGACCCGTCACCCTCGCCATCTCCGCGATGTCGAGGGCACCACAGTCCAGGCCGCGCAGGAGGTAGCCGCTGAGGGCCTTGGCGGTGGCGGGTTCGTCCATGACGTCGCCGTCGGTGTGGTTGGCGTAGCGGGAGAGGCGGGCGGCCGCCTGTTCGAAGCCCTCGCGGTAGAAGGCGAAGACGGCGGCGTAGCGGGTCGGGATGTGGCCGGGGTGCATGTCCCAGCCCTGGTAGTAGGCGCGCGCCAGGGCGCGGCGGGTGAGGCCGTAGTGGAGGCGCCAGGCGTCGTGGACCTTCTCGGTGGGGCCGATCGGCAGCACGTTGGTGGAGCCGTCCGAGACGCGTACGCCGGTGCCGGCGGCCGCGACCTGCATGATCGCCTTGGCGTGGTCGGCGGCCGGGTGGTCGCTGGCCTGGTAGGCCGCGCTGACGCCGAGGCAGGCGCTGTAGTCGAAGGTGCCGTAGTGCAGTCCGGTGGCTCGGCCCTCGGCGGCCTGGATCATCCGGGCGACGGTCGCGGTGCCGTCGGTCGCGAGGATGGACTGGCTGGTCTCGATCTGGATCTCGAAGCCGATACGGCCGGGCTCCAGGCCGCGCGCCTTCTCGAACTCCTCCAGGAGCCGGACCATCGCGGTGACCTGCTCGGCGTACGTCACCTTGGGCAGCGTCAGCACGAGCCCCGCGGGCAGGCCTCCCGACTCCATCAGGCCCGTCAGGAAGATGTCGAGCGTGCGGATGCCCCGGTCTCGTACCGGCGCCTCCATGCACTTCATGCGGATGCCCATGTACGGGGCCGCCGTGCCGTTCTCGTACGCCTCGGCGATCAGGCGGGCCGCGCGGGCCGCCGCCTCGTCCTCCTCGGCGTCCGGGCGCGGGCCGTAGCCGTCCTCGAAGTCGACCCGCAGGTCCTCGATGGGCTCGCGCTCCAGCTTGGCGCGTACGCGGTCGTAGACGGGTTCGGCGAGGTCGTCGGTGAGGCCGAGGACGGCGGCGAAGGACGCCGCGTCGGGGGCGTGCTCGTCGAGGGCGGCGAGGGCCCGGTCGCCCCAGGAGCGGATGGTGTCGGCGGCGAACACGTCGCCGGGGACGTACACGGTGTGGACGGGCTGTCGGGTGCCGGGGTCTCCGGGGTAGCGCCGCGCCAGTTCGGCGTCGACCGGGGCGAGGGAGGCGCTGATCTCCTCGCTGACGGCGCCCGCGAGGCTCGTCGCCACGTTCTCCTGCTGGCCCTGACCCATCCCACACCCTCCAGTTTTCCGCTCCACGGAATCAACAATCCGTAGAGCGAAGTTATCCATGGCCCTTCCCGATGGTCAACACCTGTCCACGGCATGGTCCGTCATGTGCACTCCTGCACCACGCCTTCTTTCGCGTCGCGGGGCACACCCCTCATGCTGGCCCCGAGGGGAGGGGATCACACATGTCGAACACCCGCAGAGTGACGCGACGCATGGGTCTGCGGACGGTGGTGGCCGCCGCGGTCGCCGTACCCCTGCTCACCACGGCGTCCGCCTCCGCCAGCCGGCGCGGCGGCCACCGTCTGGAGGTCATGACGTTCAACCTGCGCTTCGCGAGCACCGCCGAGCCCAACAGCTGGGCCGTGCGCCGCCCGGTGATGCGCGAGCTGTTGCGCCGGGAGGCGCCCCACGTCATCGGCACCCAGGAGGGCATCTACCAGCAACTGCGAGACATCGATTCCGACCTCGGACCGCACTACGACTGGATCGGCACGGGCCGCGTGGGCGGCAGCCACGACGAGGCGGTGGCGATCTTCTTCGACACCCGTCGGGTGACACCGGTCGAGCACGACAGCTTCTGGCTCTCCGACACCCCCGAGCTGATCGGCTCGAACACCTGGGGCGCCGCCTTCCCGCGCATCGTCACCTGGGTCCGCTTCCGCGACCTGCGGGACGCACGGGAGTTCTATGTGCTCAACACCCATCTGGACCACGCGAGTCAGTACGCACGCATGCGTGCCGCGCGCCTGATCTCCGAACGCATCGCGCGCTTCGACCGGGCTCTGCCGCTCGTCGTGACCGGCGACTTCAATGCCGCCGCCCACCAGAACCCGGTGTACGAAGCGATGCTGGGCGCCGGGCTCGTCGACACCTGGGACACGGCGGCCGAGCGCGGCACGCTCTACGGGACCTTCCACGGCTACCAGCCGCTGACGCCGGACGGCGACCGTATCGACTGGATCCTGGTCGGACCCGGGGTGACCGTGCACCGGGCGGCCGTCAACACCTTTTCGGTGGACCGCCAGTTCCCGAGCGACCATCTGCCCGTGCAGGCCTGGCTGAGTCTGGCATGAGCGAGGCCCCCGTGACCGCGCGGGCGGTCACGGGGGCCTCGTACGGCCGGAGCCGGACTCGATCAGCCCTTGCGGGTCTTGATCTCCTCGGTGAGCTGCGGGACGACCTCGAAGAGGTCGCCGACCACGCCGTAGTCGACCAGGTCGAAGATGGGCGCCTCGGCGTCCTTGTTGATCGCCACGATCGTCTTCGACGTCTGCATACCGGCGCGGTGCTGGATCGCGCCGGAGATGCCGGAGGCGATGTACAGCTGCGGCGAGACGGACTTGCCGGTCTGGCCGACCTGGTTGGTGTGCGGGTACCAGCCGGCGTCCACCGCGGCACGCGAGGCGCCCACGGCCGCGCCGAGGGAGTCGGCGAGGTTCTCGATGATCGAGAAGTTCTCGGCGCCGTTGACACCACGGCCGCCGGAGACCACGATCGCGGCCTCGGTCAGCTCGGGGCGGCCGGTCGACTCGCGCGGGGTACGCGCGGTGACCTTGGTGCCGGTGGCCTTCTCGGAGAAGGAGACCGCGAGGGCCTCGACGGCGCCCGCGGCCGGGGCGGCCTCCACGGCGGCCGAGTTCGGCTTGACCGTGATGACCGGGGTGCCCTTGGCGACACGGGACTTGGTGGTGAAGGAGGCGGCGAACGCGGACTGCGTGGCCACCGGGCCCTCGTCGCCGGCCTCCAGGTCGGTCGCGTCCGTGATGATGCCGGAGCCGATGCGGATCGCGAGGCGAGCCGCGATCTCCTTGCCCTCGGCGGAGGACGGGACGAGCACGGCGGCCGGGGAGACGGCCTCGTACGCGGCCTGGAGCGCGTCCACCTTCGGGACGACCAGGTAGTCGGCGTACTCGGCGGCGTCGTGCGTGAGGACCTTGACCGCGCCGTGCTCGGCGAGCGCGGGGGCGGTGGCCTCGGCGCCGGAGCCGAGGGCGACGGCGACGGGCTCACCGATGCGGCGGGCCAGCGTCAGCAGCTCCAGGGTGGGCTTGCGGACGGCGCCGTCCACGTGGTCGACGTAGACGAGAACTTCAGCCATGGGACTTCTTCTCTCCTGCTTACGAAAGATGAGGGGCGGTCAGCGAGTGGAGGTTCAGCGAGCCTCGAACGGGCCTTTAGATGAACTTCTGGCCCGCGAGGAACTCGGCGAGCTGCTTGCCGCCCTCGCCCTCGTCCTTGACGATCGTGCCGGCCGTGCGCGCCGGGCGCTCGGTCGCGGAGTCGACCTTGGTCCAGGCGCCCTCGAGACCGACCTCGCCCGCCTCGATCTCCAGGTCCTCCAGGTCCCAGGACTCCACCGGCTTCTTCTTGGCGGCCATGATGCCCTTGAAGGAGGGGTAGCGCGCCTCACCCGACTGGTCGGTCACCGACACGACCGCCGGGAGGGAGGCCTCCAGCTGCTCGGACGCGCTGTCACCGTCACGACGGCCCTTGACGACGCCGTCCTCGACGGAGACCTCGGAGAGCAGCGTGACCTGCGGGACACCCAGGCGCTCGGCCAGCAGGGCGGGGACGATACCGGCGGTGCCGTCGGTCGAGGCCATGCCGGAGATGACCAGGTCGTAGCCGGCCTTCTCGATCGCCTTGGCGAGCACCAGCGACGTGCCGATCGCGTCGGTGCCGTGCAGGTCGTCGTCCTCGACGTGGATGGCCTTGTCCGCGCCCATGGAAAGCGCCTTGCGCAGGGCGTCCTTGGCGTCCTCGGGACCGACGGTCAGCACGGTGATCTCGGCGTCGTCCGCTTCGTCGGCGATCTGCAGCGCCTGCTCCACCGCGTATTCGTCGAGCTCCGAGAGCAGACCGTCCACGTCGTCACGGTCCACGGTCAGGTCATCGGCGAAGTGCCGGTCGCCAGTGGCGTCGGGCACGTACTTCACAGTGACAACGATCCTCAAGCTCACGCCGGCTCTCCTACTGCATCGTCATTTCTGGGCTGCCTTCTTTCAGGCAGCATAGGCGCCTGAAGCGGCCGATCCCGGTCGGGGCGACCCGCGCTCCGAACGAAATATTACTCGCCAGTACACCCAGTTCCTGCCCACTAAGCAAGCGCTTTGAACTGTGACCTTGGCAACGCTGCGTAACCGACGAGTAGGACTCACCAGTAGGACCGGCGAGTAGCTTCAGTCGCGCAGGCCGTTGAAGCGCCCCTGGTGATACAGCAACGGGCGGCCCGCGCCCGACGGATCACCGAGGACGACCTCGGCCAGCACGATGCGATGATCCCCGGCCGGCACCCGCGCCGCGACCCGGCAGACGAGCCAGGCCAGTACGCCGTCGAGGACGGGAACACCTTCCGGGCCCTTGCGCCAACGGGTGGGCGCGCCGAAGCGGTCGGCGCCGCTGCGGGCGAAGGTGGCGGCGAGTTCCTGCTGATGCTCGCCGAGTATGTGGATGCCGACGTGCTCGGACTCGGAGATCGCGGGCCAACTGGAGGCGCCGACACCGATGCCGAAGGAGACGATCGGGGGCTCGGCGGAGACCGAGCTGAGCGAGGTGGCGGTGAAGCCGACGGGACCCGAGCCTCCCTGCGCCGTGATCACGGCGACACCGGCCGCGTGCTGCCGGAAGACGGAGCGCAGGAGGTCGGGTGAGGCGAGTTGCGCATCGGGAGAGGGAGAGGCGAGCCGAAAACTGTCCAGGTCGGGCGTGGCCGTCATGGAGTCGTCCTTCTGCGAGGGGTGACGTGGGGGTCCGTGGGTGCTCAACAGACCGGACAGCGCGCACTCGCGGTGCGGGCCAGGTCCACGTGGACGCGCTCGAAGAGAAGGAGTTCCGGGGGCATACGGTCAGGTTGACGATAGGTGGTGCGTGCAGTCAAGTACGTCCGGTCATCTGCGAGATGCCTCACCATGATCGCCACGAGTCAGACGGCCTCTCCCAGCGCCGCGATCACATCCGCCTTGCGCGGCTGTCCGGTCGCGCGCCGCACGATCCGTCCGTCGGCGTCGAGGACGAGCACGGTCGGGGTCTTGAGGATCTCGAGTTCGCGGACGAGTTCGAGGCGGTCCTCGGCGTCGATCTCCACGTGGCGCACGCCCGGGACCATTCCGGCCACCTCGGTGAGCACCCGCCGGGTGGCCCGGCACGGAGCGCAGAAAGCGCTGGAGAACTGGACGAGCGTGGCCCGTTCACCGAGCCCCTCCCCCAACTCCGCCGCGCCGAGCCGCTTTCCACCGTCACGCCCGCGCACTCTCACCCTCCCGCTCCGCCGCCGTTGCAGCACTCCGAACGCGCTCGCCGCCGCGAGCACCACCACGCACACCACAAGTCCGGTCATCTCCAGCACAAGCATTCACGAGACCGCAAAGATTCCCGGGTCCACGGACCGCCCTTCATACGGAATGCTTGATTCATGGACATTGACGCAAGAGGGCCGCGGTTCGGTGCGGCCGTGACGACCGTCGTACTGGCGGCCGTTCTCATCACCGGCAGCACCTGGCTGTTGGCCTGGCAGGTACTGGCGTTCGCGCTGGGCGCCTCGGGCGGCGTGGCGCGCTCCCCTTACGGCTGGCTGTTCCGCACGGTCGTACGCCCCCGACTCGGGCCGCCCGCACAGTACGAGTCGCCGCAACCGCCGCAGTTCGCGCAGGCCGTCGGGCTGGTGTTCGCCGTGGTGGGGCTGATCGGTTTCACGGCGGGGCCCGACTGGCTGGGGTTCGCCGCGACCGGCTGCGCGCTGGCGGCCGCGTTCCTCAACGCGGCGTTCGGATACTGCCTGGGCTGCGAGATGTACCTGCTCGTACGTCGGGTGACGGTACGCGCCCAGTGACGGTGAGTTAGAAGTCCGAGGTCGATCAGGGGACACGTGACGAGGATCTCGCCGCATCGCGGCACTGGGACTGGCCACTCGTCCGTTCTTGGGGCACGATCTGCGCAATGCCGTAAACCTACGGCTGCGTAACTTTCCCGCCGGGAGACCCCTTCCCGAGCAGAGAGAAAGGGTCCACCCCGTCCATGGCAGAGCTTGTCTACCGTCCCGTCGTCGGTCTCGCCCAAGTGTTGTTCAAGGCCTGGGACCTCAAGATCGACTGCAAGGGATCGGAGAACATTCCGCGCTCGGGCGGCGCCGTGCTGGTCAGCAACCACATCAGTTATCTGGACTTCATCTTCGACGGTCTGGCCACCTTGCCACAGAAGCGCCTGGTGCGTTTCATGGCGAAGGAGTCGGTCTTCCGGCACAAGATCTCCGGTCCGCTGATGCGGGGCATGAAGCACATCCCGGTGGACCGCAAGCAGGGCGAGACGGCGTATCAGCACGCGCTGGATTCACTGCGGTCCGGCGAGATCGTCGGCGTCTTTCCCGAAGCGACCATCTCCCAGTCCTTCACCCTGAAGAGCTTCAAGTCGGGTGCCGCGCGCATGGCCCAGGAGGCCGGCGTGCCGCTGATCCCGATGGCCCTGTGGGGCACCCAGCGGCTGTGGACCAAGGGCCACCCGCGCAACTTCAAGCGCAGCCACACCCCGATCACCATCCGGGTCGGCGAACCGGTGGAGGCGCCGCAGGACCAGTACGCGGGCGCCATCACCCGGCGACTGCGCGAGCGTGTCCAGGAGCTCCTGGAGGCCGCGCAGCGCGCCTATCCGGTCCGCCCCAAGGGCCCGGACGACACCTGGTGGATGCCCGCGCACCTCGGCGGCACGGCGCCGACCGCCGAAGAGGTGAAGGCGGCCGAGGCCCGCTGAATCGTCACGCCGGGGCGTGGCCGGTGATCCGCGCCGCGCCTCGGGGCTGAACTTCTCCAGGAGTGCGGCGAGTTCGGCCCCGCCGCACCCCACCGCGCCTCGTCGCACCCCACCCATCGCCCGCGTCCGGGTGAGGGGTGGTCGGCCTCAGAGCGCGGCGGGAAGCGTCTTCCAGAGGTGCGGCCGGTCGGGGGCGGCCTTGAGGACGCTCAGCACGACCGGGTGAGGTTCGGCGTACAGGACCGGATAGTCGAGTTCGTCGAACTCGGGGTCGGGCGTGAAGGCCAGCCGCTCGCCGTCCAGGGAGAACTGGGCGTCCACGCCCGGCTTGTTGCCTCGGGGGTCCTGCCGGTGCCAGGCGCCGTTGAACCGCACGGCGACGAGCCCGTGCACCTCGTCGAACTTCTGGTAGCAGAACGCCGTCGGGATGTCCTCGGCCCGCAGCAGAGCGGCCAGGGCGTGGGCCTTCGCGTAGCAGATGCCGGTGCGCCGCTCCAGCACGTCGGAGGCACGCCAGGTGACCCGAAGATCGCCGGAGTCCTGCGAGTGCGGGATGGTGTCGCGCACGAATTCGAAGGCCGCCCGCGCATAGGCATACGAGTCGACGGCCCCCTTGGCCAGCCGCGCGGCCGTCTCCTGTACGAGCGGATGGTGATGGTCGATGACCTCGTCGGCGGCCAAGTAGGCAGACAGGTCGGCGGTGTTCTGGATCAGCTCCATGCCCGGAGAGCATAGGAATGCGATCACCTGAGAGTCAATGACTTTTCAGGTGACCGCATATCTATGCAGACACTGGTGTCCGGGCTACGCGTGAGCCATCTCCTCCTTGAGCGCCGCCACGAACCCGTCGACGTCGTCCTCGGTCGTGTCGAAGGAGCACATCCAGCGGACGTCTCCCGCCGCCTCGTCCCAGAAGTAGAAGCGGTAGCGCTTCTGGAGCCGCTCGCTCACGTCGTGCGGGAGACGCGCGAAGACGGCGTTGGCCTGGACCGGGTGGAGGATCTCCACGCCGTGCACCGCGCGCACGCCCTCGGCCAGCCGCTGGGCCATCTGGTTGGAGTGGCGGGCGTTGCGCAGCCACAGGTCCTTGGCGAGCAGCGCCTCCAACTGCACGGAGACGAAGCGCATCTTGGAGGCGAGCTGCATGGACAGCTTGCGCAGGTGCTTCATGTGACTGACCGCGTCCTGGTTGAGGACGACGACGGCCTCGCCGTACAGCGCGCCGTTCTTCGTCCCGCCGAGGCTCAGGAGGTCGACGCCGACCGCGTTGGTGAACGTCCGCATGGGGACGTCCAGGGAGGCGGCCGCGTTGGCTATCCGGGACCCGTCCAGGTGCACCTTCATGCCGTGCGCGTGGGCGTGGTCGCAGATCGCGCGGATCTCGTCGGGCGTGTAGAGGGTGCCCAGTTCGGTGCTCTGGGTGATCGAGACGACCTGCGGCATCGCACGGTGCTCGTCGTCCCAGCCGTAGGCCTGACGGTCGATCAGCTCGGGGGTGAGCTTGCCGTCGGGCGTGGGCACGGTGAGCAGCTTGAGGCCGCCCATGCGCTCGGGGGCGCCGCCCTCGTCGACGTTGATGTGCGCGCTCTCCGCGCAGATCACCGCGCCCCAGCGGTCGGTGACCGCCTGGAGCGCGACCACGTTCGCGCCGGTCCCGTTGAAGACCGGGAAGGCCTCGGCGGTGGCGCCGAAGTGGCTGCGGATGATCTGCTGGAGGTTCGCCGTGTAGTCGTCCTCGCCGTACGCGACCTGGTGCCCGCCGTTGGCCAGGGCCACGGCGGCGAGCACCTCGGGGTGAGCCCCCGCGTAGTTGTCGCTGGCGAAGCCGCGGACGGCCGGGTCGTGGTGACGCCGGGCGTCGGTCTTCGGAGGGTTCACGGCTTCTCGGTCAGCCACAGACGGTTTCCGTTCACTTCACCGGCGGGCCGCGACCAGACGTCGGCGATGGCCTCGGCCAGATCCTCGACGTCCGTGAAGCCCGCGAACTTCGCGTTCGGGCGCTCGGCGCGCATCGCGTCGTGCACCAGTGCCTTGACCACCAGGATGGCAGCCGCCGAAGTCGGCCCCTGCTCGCCCCCGGCCTTGCGGAAGTAGTCGGCCATGGCCAGCGTCCACGCCTCGGCGGCGGCCTTGGCGGCGGAGTAGGCGGCGTTGCCCGCGGTGGGCTTGCTCGCGCCGGCCGCGCTGATCAGGAGGTAGCGGCCACGGTCGCTGCGCTGCAACGCCTCGTGGAACGCGAGGGACGTGTTCTGCACCGTGCGGATGAGCAGCAGCTCCAGGAAGTCCCAGTCGTCGAGGCTCGTCCTGGTGAAGGTCTCGCTGCCCCGCCAGCCGCCGACCAGATGGACCAGGCCGTCGACATGGCCGAAGTCCTTCTCGACGCGGACGGCCCACTCGCGGGTCGACTCGAGATCGAGCAGGTCGACCGTGTCTCCCACGACGGTGGCGCCGCCGTGCCCGTAGCGGGCCGCGTCCACGGCCTCCGCGAGCCGCTCGGGATCGTTGTCCGATCCGATGACGGTCGCGCCCGCGTCGGCGAGCCTGGCCAGCGTCGCGCGCCCGGCGGGTCCACCCGCTCCGGCGACCGCGATCACCGCGCCGCTGAGAGGTCCGTTGCCGTTTCCGTGTGCCATCGCCTTCGCCTCCTGAACATCCCCGGTACGAGCGCTCACGCGGCGGCCCGCTCGGCGCTCGTCGCGGTGATGCCCTTGGTGGAGGCGATCACGTTCTTCAGTTTCTTGGAGAGCGCCTCATAGAACATGCTCAGCGGAAACTCGTCCGGAAGCACGTCGTCGACGAGCTTACGGGGCGGCTGGGTCAGATCGAGGGCGTCCGGGCCCTTGGCCCAGCGGGAGCCGGGGTGCGGGGCGAGGTAGGTGGAGACGAGCTCGTACGCCTTGAACCAGTGGACGAGCTTGGGACGGTCGATGCCGGCCCGGTAGAGGTCCTCGATCTCGGCGCACAGCTGGTTGGTGATCCGCGGGGCACGCTGCCAGTCGATGTGCAGCTTGTTGTCGGTCCAGCGGACGACGTCGTGCTGGTGCAGGTAGGCGAAGAGGAGCTGGCCGCCGAGACCGTCGTAGTTGCGGACGCGGTCGCCGGTGACGGGGAAACGGAACATCCGGTCGAAGAGCACCGCGTACTGCACGTCACGGCCGTGCTGGTGGCCCTCGGCCTCCAGCTTCACGGCCTCCTTGAAGGCGGTGAGGTCGCAGCGCAGCTCCTCGAGGCCGTACATCCAGAACGGCTGGCGCTGCTTGATCATGAACGGGTCGAACGGCAGGTCGCCGTGGCTGTGGGTGCGGTCGTGGACCATGTCCCACAGCACGAAGGCCTGCTCGCAGCGGTCCTGGTCGTGGACCATCGCGGCGATGTCCTCGGGCAGCTGAAGGCCCAGGACGTCCACGGCGGCGTCGGTGACGGCGCGGAAGCGGGCGGCCTCGCGGTCGCAGAAGATGCCGCCCCAGGAGAATCGTTCCGGCGCCTCGCGCACGGCGATCGTCTCCGGGAAGAGGACGGCCGAGTTGGTGTCGTAGCCCGCCGTGAAATCCTCGAAGGTGATGCCGCAGAACAGCGGGTTGTCGTAGCGGGTGCGCTCCAGCTCCGCCAGCCAGTCCGGCCAGACCATGCGCAGCACGACCGCCTCGAAGTTGCGGTCCAGGTTGCCGTTCTGCGTGTACATCGGGAAGACGACCAGATGCTGGAGACCGTCCTCGCGGTGCGCGGCGGGCTGGAAGGCCAGCAGGGAGTCCAGGAAGTCGGGCACCTGGAAGCCACCGTCGACCCAGCGGCGCAGGTCCTTCACGAGCGCCTCGTGGTACTCGGCGTCGTGCGGCAGCAGCGGGGCGAGCCGCTCGATGGCGTCTATGGCACGGCCTACGGCCCGATCGACATCGGCCGCGTCCGGGGCACCCTCGGCCTCGAAGTCGATCGACCCGTCCTTGGACTGCCAGGGCCGGATCTCCTCCACGGCATCCTTGAGCACAGGCCAAGCCGGGTGCTCCACCACCCTGCCCACGGGAGGAACCCGCTCCTCCAGACCCACTGACACAAGAATTTCCGTCATCTCTCACCCTCCACGGGAGAACCTCGCGTATGCACACCGTATGTAAACGAGGTTCCTTCCCGCAAGGGGAGACTCGATAGATTATCCTGCACCACCCCTACTTCACCGCTCTTTTTCCTGCCGGATACCGTGGGGGCGATTACTTCCCCTATAGGGCGCCGGGTACACGGACATCCGCGGGAAGGACCGGGAAGTGGCAGGAGCAACGGCTCCGGGCGCTCGGGGTCAACCGCCACGAGACTCGCCCACGCCCGGGTGACGCGCCCCGGCGGCAACGGCCCGCTCTCCCCTTGCGGCAGACACGCCCTGCCTGGCGTACGAGCGGGTACATCGCGCGGCGGGACGATTAGGCTGCGGCCTTGCCGCGTGGGTGCCGCCGAGACCACGCGCGAGCCGAGCCGCCGTCGACGGAAGCGAGTCGAATCTTGAACTTCCTCACCATCGGTCATCGCGGAGTGATGGGTGTAGAACCCGAGAACACCCTCCGTTCCTTCATCGCCGCCCAGCACGCGGGCCTCGACCTGATCGAACTCGATCTGCATCTGAGCAAGGACGGCGCGCTGGTCGTCATGCACGACGCGGACGTGGACCGTACGACCGACGGCTCGGGGCCGATCGCCGAGATGACCCTCGCCGAGCTGCGCGCCCTGGACGCCGGGCACGGTGAGCGCGTGCCCGTCTTCGAAGAGGTCCTGGACACCATCAGGGCGCCGCTGCAGGCCGAGATCAAGGACACGGCGGCGGCGCGGGCGCTCGCCGAGGTGATGCACCGGCGCGATCTGGTGGGGCGGGTGGAGGTGTCGTCGTTCCACGACGAGGCGATCGCCGAGATCACTCGGCTCGTGCCGGGCGTCCGCACGGCGCTCATCGCGAGCCGCTACGGCATCGATGTCGTGGACCGCGCCGTGGAGGTCGGCGCCGCCACCGTCTGCCTCAACATCCGCCGGCTGACCCTGGAGGTCGTCGAGCACGCCCGCAAGGCGGATCTGCGGATCATCGGCTGGGTGGTGAACACCCAGGACCACCTGCGGCTGGTGCGGGCCCTGGAGCTGGACGGCGCGACCACCGACTATCCCCAGATCAAACGCACCGGCCGCTTCACGGCCTGAGGATTACTGAGCGGGCTGCGCCAGGGGCTTGACCAGCAGCTCGAACTGCAGGTCGTCGCGCTGCGGAATGCCGAAGCGCTCGTCGCCGTACGGGAAGGGAGTCATCTTTCCCGTACGGCGGTAGCCGCGCCGCTCGTACCAGGCGATGAGGTCCTCGCGTGCGGAGATCACGGTCATGTGCATCTCCGCGACACCCCAGGTCTCGTGGGCGTGCCGCTCCGCCTCGGCGATGATCACCTTGCCGAGTCCGCCGCCCTGGAGTGCCGGGCTGACCGCGAACATGCCGAAGTAGGCGTGGTCGCCGCGGTGTTCGAGCTGGCAGCAGGCGACGACGGCGCCGTCCCGCTCCACGGTCAGGAGGCGGCTGCCCGGCGACTTGATGACGGCGAGCACGCCCTCCGGGTCGGTCCGCTGACCTTCGAGGATGTCCGCCTCCGTGGTCCAACCGGTCCGGCTGGAGTCCCCGCGGTAGGCCGACTCGATCAGCGCGACGAGGGCGTCCACATCGGCGTCGGTGGCATCGCGGAAGGTCAGTCCGGTGGCGGCGGCGGTGTCCATGGAACGGTTCTCCGAAATCTCTGGCGCGGCACGGGCACCGCTGAGCGTAACGCCCCCACCCTTGAGGCCCTAGGCTCCGGGTGCATGGTGCATGTACTGAGCAGTCGGATCCTTCTGCGGCCCACCGACCCGGAGCGCTCCCGCTTCTTCTACGGCGAGCGGCTGGGGCTCGCCGTCCACCGGGAGTTCGGGACAGGGCCCGAGCGCGGCACGGTCTACTTCCTCGGCGGCGGCTTCCTGGAGGTCTCGGGCCGCTCCGCGACCCCGCCCTCGCCCGCGCTCAGGCTGTGGCTCCAGGTGGCCGACGCCGACGCGGCGTACGAGGAACTGTCGGCGGCCGGGGTCGACATCGTGCGCCCGCCGGTGAAGGAGCCGTGGGGGCTGATCGAGATGTGGATCGCGGATCCGGACGGTGTCGAGATCGTGCTCGTGGAGATCCCGGCGGATCATCCGCTGCGCTACCGCCCCGGAATCTGAGCGCACGACGCCCTGCGCCGGATGGCCACGGCCAGGGCACGGGCATAGCGTGCTGGAGGGGCCTTCTGGCGCAAGGGCGGAGGAACGTCATGAAGCTCGACAAGCCGGTGACCGGCGGTCCGTGCTGGACCGAACTCGGGACCAGTGATCTGGAGGCGGCCAAGCGCTTCTACGCCGATCTGTTCGGCTGGCGCCCGGAGACCGACCCGCGCCAGGAGGCGGGGGGCTACACGGTCGCGCACCTCGGCGACGCACCGGTCGCGGCGATCTCCCCGCTGTACCAGGAGTCGCAGCCCGTCGCCTGGAACGTGTCCTTCGCGGTGGCCGACGCCGACACCGCCGTGGACGCGGTGCAGGCCGCGGGCGGCACGGTCGTCCTCGGCCCGATGGACGTGTTCGACGTCGGGCGTTTCGCAGTGGTGTTCGACCCGACCGGCGCGGCCTTCCAGCTGTGGCAGGCGCGGGCCTTCCCGGGCGCGGGGCTGTTCAACGCGCCGGGCGCGCTCGGCTGGGTGGAACTGCTGACGCGCGCCCCGGACCGGGCCGTCGAGTTCTACACCACGGTCTTCGGCTGGACCGTGAACGCCTCCGAGCACTACACGCAGTGGGGCATCGAGGGAGCCGACTTCGGCGGCATGGTGGCGATGGACGACAACTTCCCGCACGCGGTGCCGCCGCACTGGCTGCCGTACTTCGCCGTCGAGGACGTGGACGCCACCGCGAACGCCACCGTCGGGGCGGGCGGCAGCATTCTCATGGAGCCCACGTCCGTGCCGGACGGCCCCCGGATCGCCGTCCTGCGGGACCCGCAGGGGGCGTTCTTCGGGGTTCATGTGGCGGGCGAGGAGGGCTAGCCGGACGCTCGACCGGACCTCATGCCAGGGGTGTCACCGCCACCTGGTCGATGACCGGCGCGTACGCGGAGCGCTGATGGTGGGCGTTGGTGGTGTCGCCGTCGAAGTCGGGCCGTTCGTCGGCGGTGAACGTGAGGGTGTTGGTGCCCTCGTTCAGGGTGACGGGGACGGCGAGGTCCCAGAAGTTGTTGAAGTGGAAGGTGGTGGGGAAGAGGATCCGGTGCGCCGGCGCCCCGTTCACGGACAGGTCCGCGTGGCGGCAGACCGGATCGGGGTTGTAGTGGGTGGCCGGGGGCTGCTCGCCGTTGGAGTAGCGGACGGTCAGGGCATGACGTCCGGTGCGTGTCGCCGTGACGATCAGGGTAAGGGCGTTGTCCGGCCCCCGACCGATTCCCTCGACCGCCTTCCCGCCGGTGGCGAAGGTGTGGGCGCCCGTCACCTTGGCCTCGCCCGTCACCGTGCCCTCCTCGGCGGGGTACACGGTGGTCTCGAGGCGTCCGGTTCCCGGTCCGACGCACAGCCGGTCGAGGACGACGCGCTCCGAAGTGCCGGTCACCGTCACCTTGTTGATGCCGCCTGCCAGGAACAGCGGGATCCCGTCCCGGTCGAGACCTCCGACCTCCACCCCGTTGACCGTCAACAACCCTTCTCCCAGTCCGATTTGATCAACCGTCACGAACGCCTCGCCGTCGGCGGCCGCGTGCACCCAGAATGTGGCGGTCCCTCCCGGCGGCAGCAGTACGGCACCCGGCCCGCGGGCGCCGCGGTGCTCGTACGTCACGCGGGCGCCGGCGCCGAGGTCCGCGTACACGGCCTCGTACAGCGCGGGCGCGGTCACGTGCGCGTCCCGCAGGACGAGGTCGATCCGGTCGATGATCGCGTCGCCCTTGGTGGCGCCGAGGTCAGGGTCCCGCGCGGACAGGGTGAGCGTGTGCGCGCCCGCCGTCAGCTCCACCCGGGTGTCGGTGTGCCCCCAGACGACCGGCTTGTAGCCGAGGGGGAGGCGCAGCTCCTGGGGGTCCGCTCCGTCGACACGCAGGAAGACATTGGTGGGGCCCTGCTCCCGCACGAGTTCGTGGAGGTTGTGGGAGTTGGCGAGGACACTCAGGTCGTACGTACCGTCCTGCGGGACCTCGACACAGAAGGCGACGGCGAGGTCGGAGCCGGTGCGCAGTCCGCCGACGTGGTAGGTGCCCGAGGTGGCGAACCTGTCGACGTCGGAGGGGGATCCCTCGGGCCCGTTCCTCGAGTGACCCTCGCCCGTGCAGGTCGCGTTCTCCGCGTGGTACGACCGGCGCCAGCCGATCGAGGGCGGCGCGAGGACCCCGTCGCCGCCGGGCGAGAGGATCACCTCGTAGGCGGACATCGCGTCGAGGTCGGCGAGGGGAAGGAGCACCCTGCCTTCGCCGACGGGCAGTTCGAGGTCCTTGATGCGCAACGGCTGTGCCGAGGCGCCGACTTGGCCGGTCCACGGGATCTCGTGGAGCCTCGCGTGGACCGTGCCGCCGAAGATCTCGGCGGGGACGTTCTCGAAGACGAGATCCGCGGCGCCGCCGCTGCCGCCGAACAGGGCGCGGGCCTGGCGCTTGTCCCGGTCGAGCGTGGCGACGCCCTGGAGGGTGTACTGGGCATTGGGGTGCGGCGCCCGTACGTGGACCGTGCGGCCGGTCATCCGGCCGTAGGTGTGGAACAGCCACCACTGGCCGTTGCCCTTGTTCGCCTCGACCGCCGAGTCGTTGAGGTTGCCGTCGATGTTCCAGTACGCCATGTCGGCGTCGATCTTCGACTCCTCGATGGCGGAGATCCACTGGATCATCTGCCCGGGCACGGACAGGTGGTAGTTGTGCGCGTACTCGTTGATGTTGACGGGGAGGGGGCCGATACCCAACTCCCGCTCCATGTCGCGGTACTTGGCGACGTTCGTACGGATCGCGGCGGGCGTCGACAGCTCGTGCCAGGTCACCACGTCCGGGAGGACGTCGTGGGCCTTGGCGAACTCCAGGAAGCCCCGCACCTCCTCGTACAGGACGCAGGTGTTGGGGCCCGCGATGCGCGCGTGCGGGTCGAGGTCCTTGATGAGGTGGTGGAGGTCCTTCCAGGCGGCGAAGTAGTGCCGCGGGTCGGTGTGCCAGGAGGTCTTGTCGTAGCTCCACTCCCCCGTGCCGAACATGTTGCCTTCGGGTTCGTTGAACGGTACGTAGACGATGTGGGACTTGAGGGCACCCGTCGTCAGGACCTGCCTGACCTGCTTCTCCACCCTGGCCCGGTAGTCGGCGAGGCGTTCCTCGCCGGTGGCGCCCGGCCACTGGTAGGGGAAGCCGCGGTAGATGTCGGTCATGTAGAGGTAGACGTCCCTGCCTCCGCAGTCCACGAAGGAGGGCAGGATGTCGAGGGCGTCGGCGCCGGGGTGCTGGGTGCCGTCCTGGGCCTTGGTCGACACCGTGCGCACGTACATGCCCTCGACCACGTTGCGACTGGGCACTCCGTCGCCGTACAGGCCGTAGAGCGTGCCGCTCGCCCCGCCGTGGAAGGCGCCGGTGTCGGTGCCGAGGTCGATGGTGAGCGTCTCGGTGTCTGCTGCCACTGCGCCTCCGCGGTCACTCTGCTTGTTCGACATCCCGTACGTCAGCCGGAACTCCGAACCGGGCGAGCCTGAACGTAGGAGCGGCGCGCGGCTCGTGTCAACGGCGAGTGCCCTCGAAGCGAGTGGACCCCCGGGACGCCTCAGACGCGGGGCACCCCGAGACGGCCTTCGAGCTGACCGAGCAACTCACCGAGCAGGTCGGCGAGTTCGCGTTGGCGGGCGAGGTCGATCCCGGACAGGGCCGTCGTCTCGTAGGCGAGCTGCTGGGGCAGGATGCCGTCGACGAGGTCGCGTCCCGCGTCGGTGAGCCGGACGTGCGCGACCCGGCGGTCACGGGTGTCACCGCGGCGCTCGACCAGGCCGCGCTCGGTCAGTTGCTTCAGGCGCTTGGTGACGGCGGCACCGGAGGAGAATGTCTCGCGGGCGATCTCACTGGGGGTCAGCTCGTGACCGGTGCGGCGCAGGGTCCCGAGGACGTCGAACTCCGGACGGGTGAGCCCGGCCCGACGCAACGGGGCGTCCTCGGCCTGCTGGAGCAGCGCGGCCGAGCGGTTGATCCGGCCGATGATCTCCATCGGCCCGGTGTCGATCCCGGGATGCACAGCCTGCCACTGCCGCACCACGGCAGCCATGGTGTCGACCGGGGGCGGGGTGCCGGGGGGTGCGGTGGTGGGGGTGCCTGAGGGGGTCTCGGTACCTGAGTGGGTCTCGGTACCTGAGGGGGCCTGGGGACCAGACGGGGGCTGGGGACCTGAGGCGACTGGGCTGCCTGAGGGGGCCGGGGCGCCCGAGACGGCTGGGCTGTCCGAGGAAGCCGCAGTGCCCGGGGCGGCCGGGCCGCCTGAGGCAGCTGGGCTGCCCGAGGCAACCGGGGTACCCGCGGCAACCGGGCTGTCCGAGGGAGCCGAAGTGCCCGAGACGGCCGGGCCGCCTGAGGCAGGAGCGCCCGATGCGGCCCGAGCGCCCGAGGCAACCGAGGCAGTCGAGCTCCCCGACGGAGCCGGGGTGCCCGAGGGAGCCGGGGTACCCGAGGGAGCCGGGGTACCCGAGGGAGCCGGGGTACCCGAAGCGGCCGGGCTCCCCGACGGAGCCGCAGTGCCCAAGGGAGCCGGAGTGCCTGAGGCGGCTGGGCTGCCCGAGGCAACCGGGCTGGTTGACGGAGTCTGGGGAGCGGTCTCGGTGTTCGTTGCGGTGCCGGGGCGGACGGCGGGCGTGTCCGCCCCGGCCGGCCCGAACGCGCGCGCGGGCCCGGAGTCCGGCTCCGCCGACGACGACCGGCCGGCCTGCGGATGCGCCGGTGTGGACCCCCCGGCCGGGGTACCCGCGTCGGCCGCTTCTCCGGTCCCGTTGTCCGTCGACGCCACCTCTCCGCGTGGAGCACTCGCCGAGAGCCCGCGTCCGGCCGAGTCGCCCGACGGGCCGCGCCCACCGACGCGCGCCTCCGCCGACGCCGACCGCCGGGTCGCCGGACTGTCCGCGCCGGCAGCACCACCGACCACGGCGCCCGCCGAACCCGACCGCCCAGCCGGGGGCTCGCTCATCCGACTCGGCTGCCCGTGCGGCGCCGCGTGCCGAGGTGTCGCCGGGGTCGCAGTGCCGCTCTGGCCGAGTGCCGCGTCCGTCGCGCGCCCATCCGCTGCCGTCATGCCTGTGCGCCCTCCAAGGAGTGCAGTCCCTGCCGCCGTACCGTCGCCGCGAGCGTACGGTGTCCGGACTGCTCGGCCCGCATCACCCGCTCCTCCGGCAGGGCGCGTTGCCACCATTCGCCGGCGGCGGCGTCGGCGGTGGCGCGCAGTTCGACGACGGCGCCGGACAGCGCGCGGCGGGCGGACTCCAGGGCGCCGGGTTCGGGACGCTCGGCGTCGAGCAGGCCCACGGCACGTTCACGGGCCCGCTCGACGGCGTCGAGGGCGTCCTCGATACGGGCGCCGGCCCGCCGGTTGGTGACCGCGACCGCCGCGCCAAAGCCGACCAGCGCACCCACCAGGGTGTCCGCGACCCGGTCGGTCATCAGCTCACCGGACTGCTGGACGCGGGCGAACTCGGTGATGAGCAGCGCCATGGGGGTCACGCAGATGCTGCCGAGCCAGTAGTTGCGGCCGATCAGGGCCTCGGCGCCGAAGTTGAGGGCGAGGCACAGCAGGACGAGGACCGCCTGGCTGAGATGGGCCAGCGGGGCGAGCACGGCGAAGAAGAGGACGCCGATCAGGTTACCGACGACGCGCTGCACTCCCCGGCTCCAGGTCAGGGTGACGTTGGCCTGGTAGAGCGAGGCGGCGGTGACCAGCGCCCAGTAGGGGCGGCCGACGCCGAGCGCGAGCGACGCGTATCCGGCGAGGGCACAGCCGAGCGCGGTGCGCAGGGCGATCGGGGCGAGTGGGCCCAGACGACGGAACAAGGGGTTCGGGGGGACGGCGAGTTCGACTTCCACGCCCAGGAGTTCGTCGGCGGCTTCCCCGAGGTCGTCCGGACGAGGTACGGGCCCGGTGCCCCGTACCTCGCGCGCCCACGTCCGCAGCCGCTCGGGCTCCGTGTCGGCGGGCGCGGTGATCGCCACCTCGGCTCGCACGACGAGCCGTTCCAGGGCGCGCCGGGGCGCACTGCGGGCGCCGGTGGAGAGCAGCGAGTGCCAGGCCCCGTGCACGGCGGCGGCCGCGGCGGCGCGGGCCCGGGCGGCCCCGTCACCGCTGCCCGCTGTCTCGGCGTAGGTGGCCGCGGCGTTCAGCGCGTGCGCCGTCGCACGGCGCTCGGGCCCGTGCGGGCGGACGAGTCCGGGTGCCATGCCGACGATCCACGCCCAGGCGCCCGCCGCGGCGCCCAGCGCGAGATGGCCGGGAACCTGGCCGAGCGTCTGTGGCACGAACAGGGACGCGGAGCTGATGAAGGCGAGGACCACGTGACCGGGCGGCCCGATGCGCGTGGCGTCACACAGCGCCTTCTGCACAGCAGCCAGCAGCGCGCCGACGGTGACCAGCACGACGGCGTTCGTCGTGAGCGAGGCCGCGGTCAGCGCGACGGCGAGGCCGCCGAGCATGCCGAGGACGACCCAGGCGAGCGCGCGGGCGCGGGCGGCGTACGGACGGTTGTGGGCGTAGAGCGCGCAGAGCGATCCGGCCATGGTGTACATCGCCAGGTCCAGTCGGCCGAGCGCGAGAAGCGTCAGATTCGGCGGGGCGACCGAGGCGACCACGCTCAGTGCGGGCTTGAACCAGATGTCGGCGGGGCGGCCGAGCCGCAGCACACCGGCCAGCGGGAGACGACGTCCATGAGAGCGGTGACGTCCATGGGGACGGCGGCGTACACGGGGGATCTGGGGGGTCGCACTGCTCATAGCTTCAAGCTTAGCAGGTGTTTTACTAGTGAAATATATTCTCCCGTCACCGCCCACCCACGCCCACCTGCGACGCACTCCCGCACGCTCCCCCGTGTACACCTGTGCGCTCGCTTGCGCACCGCCCTGACCGGGCATGACCTGACCGACTGTCCGACATCAACGACTGTCCGACTCCGTCGAGCGGGGAGGTACGCGGTGCACGGACCGGCGTCACCCGGCTGGCTGCTCGTAGCGCTGTGCGCGGCGAGCGGGGCCTACTGCCTGTTGCGGATGCGCAGCCCCGTCGAGGAGCAGCGCCGCACCGCGGGCGCCGAGGCGCTCATGGGATTCGGCATGGCCGCGATGGCCGTGCCCGCGGCGGCGGCCACCCCGCCGCGCTGGGCCTGGTTCGCGTACGCCGCGGTGTTCGCTGCCGCCGCGCTGCGCACCCTGTGGTCGGTCCGCAGCAGCCCGCACCATCTGCACCATCTGGTCGGGGCCTGCGCCATGGTCTACATGGCCGCCGCGATGGCCGCCTCCCCCGGGCACCACGAGCACGGCGGCGGTTCCGGGATTCCGCTGGTCACGGGGGCGCTCCTGGTCTACTTCGTCGGGTACGTGCTGCGCTCCGGGGCCCGGCTGTTGCCGGTCTCGGCAATGGCCGGCGACTCGGGGACGCTCGGCGGCACCCCCCGGACCCTCGGCTGGGGCGACCGCCCCGAGCTGTCACAGGCATGCCGTCTGTCCATGGGGATCGCGATGCTGGCCATGCTGGTCACGCTCTGAGCGCCACTCCGGCCCCGGCCACGCAAAACCGTGGCGTACGTCACTTTGTCGTCGCGGGCCGTATCCCCCGGCGACGCTCCGCTCATAGGCTTCACCTCATGATGGTCCCCGCGGCACTGTTGCTGCTCGGCGCCCTGGCCGCCGTGGTCGCTCCACGACTGCTCGCCCGGGCGGAGTGGCCGGACCATGAACCCGTGGTCGCCCTGTGGGCGTGGCAGTGCGTGGTGGCGGCCGTTCTGTTGTGCTGCGTCCTGTCGATGACGCTCAGCGCGGCCGCCGCGTGGGTGGCGGTGCGCGGCCATGTCTTCGCCCCCGCTCCGCACTCCGTCGTGGAGGCCTACGCGTTGAGCAAGGGGAGCCCGTGGGCCGCGACGACCGCCGTGGCGCTCGCCTGCGGCGGTGCCTGGACCGCGGCGATGCTGGTCCGCGAGGTGCTGCGGGCCCGGGCCCACCGTCGGCAGAGCCGTGACGAACTCCTCGTACGCGCACCGCTGTTGCCCGGTGAGGAGCCGAGCAGTGACCGGCTGGTGGTGCTGGAGGGCGAGCGTCCTGACGCCTGGTGGCTGCCCGGAACCGCTCCCCAACTCGTCGTCACCACAGCCGCGTTGCGCCGTCTCAAAGGGCGTCAGCTGGACGCCGTGCTCGCCCATGAACAGGGTCACGCGCAGGCCCGGCACGACTGGCTGCTGCACTGCTCGGCCGCCCTCGCCGTCGGTTTTCCGCAGGTGCCCGTGTTCGCCGCGTTCCGCGACGAGATGCACCGCCTGGTCGAACTCGCCGCCGACGACATGGCCTCCCGCCGCTTCGGCCGCCTCACGACCGCCCTCGCGCTGGTGGAACTGAACGAGGACCGGGGCGTGTTCGGCCCCTGTCCGACTCCACAGGCACACGTCCCGCAGCGGGTGCACCGCCTGCTCGCTCCCCCGGACCGGCTGACGCCGTCGCGGCGGCTGCGGCTGACGGCGGCGGCCACGCTGGTGCCGGTGATCCCCCTGCTGGTGGCGTTCGTACCGGGCCTGCGGGCGCTCGGCTAGCTGCAACAGCGGCGATTCGGCGCCACGGGGTTGGCCCCCGGCCCCGTACGTCGGTGAGGATCACCGTATGTGCTCCCCGCCCCTCGACCCACCGCTTGGTACCCCGACTGCACGGACCGCGGCAGTCACCGCGGCGGTGCTCGCCGTTCCGTCCGTGCTGCTTCTCCTGCTGGTCGCGTTCTCCTGGCGACCGCTGTCGGCCCTCGACGGCGACATCGCGCGTACCACGCACCGCTGGGCGGTCGACGAACCCGGTGTCACCCAGGTGTTCCGCGTTCTGACGGACTGGGTGTGGGACCCGTGGACGATGCGCGCGCTGGGTGCGCTGGTCGTGCTCGGGCTGGTGTGGCGGCGTTCGGCGTGGTGGCCGGCGCTGTGGGTGACGGCCGCCGGTGTGCTGGGCACGGTGGCGCAGCAGTCACTGAAGGCGGCGGTCGGCCGGGCACGCCCCGTCTGGCCCGACCCCGTGGACTCCGCGCACTACGCGGCCTTCCCCTCGGGCCACGCCATGACCGCGACGGTGGTGTGCGGGCTGCTGCTGTGGCTGCTCCAGTTGTACGGCGCCGGGCGCGCGCTGCGGCGTACGGCACTGGCGCTGGCCGTGGTCTCCGTCGTGGGTGTCGGCCTGACCCGTGTCTGGCTGGGGGTCCACTGGCCCTCGGACGTCCTGGGCGGCTGGCTGCTCGGTGCGCTGGTGGTCGCCCTGGCGGTGATGACCCATGAGCGCCTCTTCGGCTCGGAACGTACTTGACCGGCACGGAGCGTGCTCGACCCGCCCGGAGCGTGCTTGACCGACGCGGAGCGCGCCCCGAAGGATCTCCCTCATGACGATCAAAGGCGTGCTCTTCGACTTCTCCGGAACCCTGTTCCGTGCCGAACCGACCGAGTCCTGGCTGCGCGCGGTGCTCAGGGACGCCGATCTCACCCTGCCGGAGCGGGAGTTGACCGAGGCGGCGGAGGCCCTGGAGGCGGTGGGCGCGCTGCCCGGCGGTGGCGTCGCGCCCCGGCTGCCGGAGGGCTCGGAGGACTTGTGGCGCAGGCGGGACGCGAGCGCCGAGGAGCACCGGGTCATGTACACGGCGATCTCCCGCCAGGTGCGGCTGCCCGATGCCCGGTTGCACGACGCGCTGTACGACCGTCACATGCTCCCGGCGGCGTGGGGGCCCTACCCCGACACGGCCGAGGTGCTCGACACCCTGTGCGAGCGCGGGGTCGCGGTCGGCGTGGTCAGCAACATCGGCTGGGATCTGCGGCCCGTCTTCCGTGAGCACGGCCTCGACCGGTACGTGGGCGCGTACGTACTGTCGTACGAGCACGGCATTCAGAAGCCTGACCCACGGCTGTTCGCGACCGCCTGCGAGGCGCTGGGCATCGCCCCCGAGGACACGCTGATGGTCGGGGACGACCGCCGCGCGGACGGGGGTGCGGCGGCGCTGGGCTGCGCGGTGCACTTCGTGGACCACCTGCCCGCGGCGCGGCGCCCGGAGGGACTGCGGCCGGTGCTGGACCTGGTCGGCTGACCCGTGCGCCTTCCCGGGAGCGCCCGCGGGCCCGGAGGCCGTCGATGTCGGCCTGGAGACCCGGGGGCGGCCCGGAGGTGCGGAGGCGGCCCGGAGGCGGCCCCTCACGATCAGCTCTGATAGCCCTCGACCTGCGAGGACGGTCGTACGCGCGCCTCGTCCGGGTTCTCCCCGAACTCGGACTTCGCGCGCCGCTGGCGCAGCAGGTCCCAGCACTGGTCGAGCTCGCGCTCCAGTTGTCCGAGCCGTTCGTGTTCCGTGGCGCTGTCGATCTGCCCTGATGCGGCGGCGTCGCGCAGCCGCCGCTCGTCGTCCACCATCGCCGTGATCTTGGCCAGGATCTGTTCTTGATCCATCTCCACCCGCCTCCTCGGCACTTTCGCCCACTCTAAGGAGGCCAGCGCGGCTGTGCGACTCGCTCGGGAATCCTGCCCGGCCGGGAATTCCGCTCGCCTTGTACCCGTCCGCCTGAGACGATCCCCCGCGTCGCCCCAGGCGGACGGCAGCCCGAAGCCTCCCCCGCGGTGGGTCATGGCCCGGACGCTCTGAGTATAGTTGGCTGGCAGCCAGTCAACACAGGAGTTCCAGCATGTCCCCGCGCAGCCCGTCGGTCAATGAAGAGTTGCGCCGGCGTTCCCGGGAGCGGCTGTTGCAGGCCGCGGTGGAGCTGGTGAACGAGCGTGGCTACGAGGCGACGACGCTCGGGGACATCGCGGATCGCGCGGGATCGGCGCGCGGACTGGTGTCGTACTACTTTCCCGGCAAACGCCAGCTCCTGCAGTCCGCCGTGCACCGGATGATGCACCGCACGCTGGAGGAGGGGCTGGAGCGCGAGCCGCGTACCGAGGACGGCCGCGAGCGGCTGGCGCGGGCCATCGACGCGATCCTGGGCCTGGCGCGGGACCGGCCCGTGCTGATGCGTCAGCACATGGCGGGGATATTGCAGGGCGAGGGGTTCGTGCAGTGTCCGGAGCAGCAGCGCCTCGCGCAGCTGCTGCGGGAGACCGTCGCCGAGTACGGCTCCCAGGACGCCGACACCGACTACCCGATGCTGCGGGCGGTGCTCATGGGCGCGGTGTACGCGGCCCTGGTGCCGGGTGTGCCGATGCCGGTCCCGAGGCTGCGGGCCGAGCTGTTCGAGCGCTACCACCTCGACTGGGAGATGGGTGTCCCGCCGGGCACCGAGGTGCCCGGCGGGACGTGCGAGAGCGATCTGTCACGGTTCTTCACGACCGGCCGACGACCGGACGAGCAGCCGTCCGACGATCAGTCGTCCGACGATCAGTCGAAGTAGTCCGGCTGCGTCTGGACGTTGAGCTCGCGCAGGTGGACCCGCTTGGCCGGATCGGTGCGCCGGTCGCTGAGCTTGAGGACGTCGAAGCCCTTGGCGATGTCGTTCGAGTAGATGTAGCCGTTGTAGTAGTACGCCGACCAGGCGCCGCCGACCGTGAGCTTGTCGGTGGTCAGGGGTCCGCGCTCGAAGTAGGCGATCTCCTTCGGGTTCGAGGAGTCGGTGAAGTCCCAGACGGAGACGCCGCCCTGGTACCAGGCCTGGACCATGAGGTCCTTGCCCTTGACGGGGATCAGCGAGCCGTTGTGGGCCACGCAGTTCTCGGTGTCGGCCTGGTGGCGGGGGATCTTGAAGTAGTTCTTGAAGACGAGCTTGCGCTTGTCGCCCTTGCCGACGATGTCGTAGATGCCGTCGGCGCCGCGGTTCGGACCGATGGCCGCGTTGCAGGTGGCCGCCCCGCCGCCGCCCAACTCGTCGGTGAACACGACCTTGTTCGCCTTCTGGTTGAAGGTCGCCGAGTGCCAGAACGCGAAGTTGACGTTGTCCTCGACCTGGTCGATGACCTTCGGGTGCTCCGGGTCCTTGATGGAGAACAGGATGCCGTCGCCCATGCAGGCACCGGCGGCCAGGTCCTTGGAGGGCAGGACCGTGATGTCGTGGCAGCCGGTGGTCTTGGAGACGCCCGGGTTGGTGGGCGCGCCCGGGTTGCCGCCGCCGTCCGGCCCCTCGCCCGGGAACAGCACCGGGAAGTTCACCACGGCCGCCTTCTCAGGGGCCTTTCGCGGCACCTTGATGACCGAGATCCCGTCGTGCGGGGGCTGGCAGTCGGGGAAGGTGGCGCTCGGCGAGTACGAGGCGACGTAGATGTAGACGTTCTTGCGCTCGGGCACCAGCGTGTGGGTGTGCGAGCCGCAGGCGGTCTCGACGGCGGCGACGTACTTCGGGTTCGCCTTGTCGGTGATGTCGAAGACCTTCATGCCCTCCCACGAGGACTTCTCGGTCGCGGGCTGCGTGGTGCTGTTGCAGGAGTTGTCGCTGCGCGAGGAGTCGGTGGACAGGAAGAGCAGGTTGCCGGAGACGGACACGTCGTTCTGCGAGCCCGGGCAGAGCACCTGCGCCACCGTCCTGGGCGCCTTCGGGTTGCTGATGTCGAAGATGCGGAAGCCGTCGTAGTTGCCGGCGAAGGCGTACTTGCCCTGGAACGCGAGGTCGGAATTGGTGCCGGGCAGCGCGTCCTTGGGGATGTTGGTGAGGTGTTCGATGTTGTCGGAGTGGACGATCTCGTCCTGCCCGGGTATCTCGCCGTTCGCGATCGCCGTCCTGGTCTCAGTGGCATCACTGCGGGACACCTTCTCCGGAACGGCGGGGCCGTCCCCGGGATCGGGGGTCGCGGCCGCCGGGCCGGCCGTGAGCAGCGCGGCCAGGAGTCCGGCCGCGGCCGCGGCAACTCCCAGGCGTCTGCGCCGCGTTCGGGGATCGATCAACAGGGTCACTGCGTCCTCCCTTGTAGCCGTTCGCAGTCGAACGGTTCACGGACCCCAGAAGTATCGTCCGACTCATGCGCTGATCAACAGATGGCAACGTACTCGTAATGAAGGTTTTTGATCAGCAACGTTCACCGGCGTGCTAGGACGGTCATGAAACACCTGTGAGGTGTCCGGTGATTCATGTGCCCCTGGAGGTCGATGTGTTGCTCCGTCGTACGTCCCGCGCGTCCCGTACGCCCCGCACACGCCGTGCGCTCCTGGGCGCGGCCTCGCTGACGGTCGCCGTGCTCACGCTCGGGGGCTGCGACTCCGGCTCGGCTTCCGCGCCCAAGTCCGCCGGGACGAGCGGGCCTTCGGTGATCGCCCCCGGCAAGCCGGGCGAGGCGGCCGAGACGCTCTCCGCCGCGGACGCCGCGAAGCAGCGCAACGAGGACGACTCCCCCAACACGGCGGACTTCGCCTATGCGCGGATGATGATCGAACATCACACCCAGGCCCTGGAGATGACCGCACTCGCCCCGAAGCAGGCGGCGTCGGGCCAGGTGAAGCGGCTCGCCGCGCGGATCGCGGCCGCGCAGGGGCCGGAGATCACCACGATGAAGGGCTGGCTCACGGCCCACGACGGCGACAAGCGGGCCACGGAGCACCGGCACGAGGCGATGCCCGGCATGGCGACCGAGGCACAGCTGAAGGAGTTGCGCGCGGCGCGGGGCAAGGCCTTCGACACGCTCTTCCTGAAGCTGATGATCACACATCACGACGGGGCGATCTCCATGGCCACGGAGGTGAAGGCCCAGGGCAACAACATCCAGGTCGAGGAGATGGCCGACGACGTGATCGCCCAGCAGACGAGCGAGATCAGCAGGATGCGCGAGTTGCGGTGACGCTCGGCGACACCTCTGGCGACACCTCTGGCGAGCACCGGAACGATCACAACATGTATTCATGTCATGACTTTCCGTGCGGATGAACCCATACGCGTGTGCCGCGCGCCGCACCCTGTCAGCGGAGCGTCGGTGGTGCGATGCTGGAGCCATCAGCGATCTCCTCGAGCTGTTCGGGTTTCGGATTGGGAGTTCCGCCGTGCTGTATGTCGCCGTCGTCGGCTCGGGACCCAGCGGGGTCTACACCGCCCAGAGCCTCGTCCAGAGCGGGCTGTCCGAGGTCCGGGTGGACGTCCTGGACCGACTGCCATGCCCGTACGGCCTGGTGCGCTACGGCGTGGCGCCGGACCACGAGAAGATCAAGTCGCTGCAGAACAATCTGCGGGCGGTCCTGGAGGACGAGCGGGTGCGGTTCCTGGGCGATGTCCAGGTCGGCCCGGGCGGGGTGCCCGTGACCCGGCTGCGGGAGCTGTACCACGCGGTGGTCTACTGCGTGGGCGCCGCCACCGACCGCCATCTCGGAGTGCCGGGCGAGGAGCTGTCGGGCAGCTGGTCGGCGACCGAGTTCGTGTCCTGGTACAGCGCACACCCCGACTCCGCCACCGACGGCTTCGCGCTCGGCGCACGCTCGGCGGTGGTCGTCGGCGTCGGGAACGTCGCCGTGGACGTGACCCGGATGCTGGCCCGCGGCGCGTCCGAGCTGAGCCCCACGGACGTTCCGCAGGCGGCGCTGAGGGCGCTGGCCGCGAGCAAGGTGACCGAGATCAGCATGATCGGGCGGCGCGGTCCCTCGCAGGCCCGGTTCACCACCAAGGAGCTGCGCGAGCTCGGCTCGCTGCCGGACACCGAAGTGGTGGTGGATCCCGAGGAGTTGGCGCTCGATCCGCAGTACGTCGACCCGTCGGACCTGCCCGCCGCGCAGCGCCGCAATGTGGAAGTGCTGCGGGGGTGGGCCGCCGCACCGGCGCAGGACCGGGCCCGCCGGATCCGGCTGCGCTTCTTCCTGCGCCCGGTCGAACTGCTTCCCGACGAGGGCGACGGCACCCGGGTGGGCGCGGTGCGCTTCGAGCGTACGGCGCCCGACGGACACGGCGGGGTGACGGGCACGGGACGGTACGAGGACATCGAGGCGCAGTTGGTGCTCCGCTCGGTCGGCTATCGGGGCGTCCCCCTCGAAGGACTGCCCTTCGACACGGACCACGGCACGGTGCCGCACAGCGCGGGCCGGGTGCTGCGGGACGGCGTGGTCGCGCCGGGCGAGTATGTGGCGGGCTGGATCAAGCGGGGCCCGACCGGCGTCATCGGCACCAACCGGCCGTGCGCCAAGGAGACGGTGACCTCGCTCGTCGAGGACGCGCCCGAACTCATGCGACGGGAGCTGGCCGAGGATCCCCTCGCGGCGCTGCGGGCGGCCGGGGCGACACCGGTTCCGTGGGCCGGATGGGAGGCGATCGAGCGGGCGGAGGCGGAGCTCGGGGCCTCGCTCGGACGGGGTGTGGTCAAGCTGCCCGACTGGACTTCACTGCTGGCGGCGGCGCGGACGGCGACTTCGTCCTAGAGGCCTTCCGGCGGGGTCGGGCGCGACTCGGTGGGCATGACACATAGCGGCAACGGGCCGGAAATCAACAAACTGTTCAAGCCCCTTACGGTCTCGTGCTGTTCGGACGTTCCTCGCGCCGTCCGGCCGCCCCCGCCCCCACCCGCCGCTCCTGGAGTGCCCATGGCGACCACCGCACCCGCGCATCCCGTGCATCCCGTCGACGAGGTCCCACCCGTACGCCACCTGGCCGCCTTCGGGCTGCAGCACGTGCTCGCGATGTACGCGGGCGCGGTGGCCGTACCGCTGATCGTGGGCGGGGCGATGAAGCTCTCGCCCGCCGACCTCGCGTATCTGATCACCGCGGACCTGCTGGTGTGCGGTATCGCGACCCTCATCCAGTGCGTGGGCTTCTGGCGGTTCGGCGTACGACTGCCGATCATGCAGGGCTGCACCTTCGCGGCGGTCACGCCGATGGTCCTGATCGGGACGACGGGCGGCGGACTGCCCGCGATCTACGGATCGGTGATCGTCGCGGGACTCGCGATCGTGTTGCTGGCGCCGGTCTTCGGCAGGCTGCTGCGCTTCTTCCCGCCGCTGGTCACGGGCACCGTCATCCTGATCATCGGGGTCTCGCTGCTGCCGGTGGCGGGCAACTGGGCGGCTGGCGGAGTGGGCGCGAAGGACTTCGGGGAACCGAAGAACCTGGCGCTCGCGGGCTTCGTCCTGGCCGTGGTGCTGGGTGTGCAGCGGTTCGCGCCGCCCTTCCTGAGCCGGATCGCGGTGCTGGTCGGCATCGCGGTGGGCCTGGCCGTGGCGGTGCCGTTCGGGTTCACGGACTTCGGCGGGGTCGGGGACGCCCACTGGGTCGGGATCAGCACGCCGTTCCACTTCGGCACGCCGACGTTCCACGCCTCCGCGATCGTGTCGATGCTGGTCGTGGCGCTGGTGACGATGACGGAGACGACCGGTGACCTCATCGCGGTCGGCGAGATGACCGACCGCAAGGTCGAGCCACGCACGCTGGCCGACGGCCTGCGCGCCGACGGTCTCTCCACGGTGCTCGGCGGTGTGTTCAACACCTTCCCCTACACGGCGTTCGCGCAGAACGTGGGTCTGGTCGGCATGACCCGGGTGCGCAGCCGCTGGGTGGTGGCGACCGCGGGCGGCATCCTCGTCCTGCTCGGTCTGCTGCCCAAGCTGGGCGCGGTGGTCGCGGCGGTGCCGGCGCCGGTCCTTGGCGGCGCGGGTCTGGTGATGTTCGGGACGGTCGCCGCGAGCGGGCTGCGGACGCTGGCCGAGGTGGACTTCAAGGGCAACAACAACCTGACGGTGGTGGCCGTCTCGGTCGCCGTGGGCATGCTCCCCGTCGGCGTGCCGACGATCTACGCGAAGTTCCCCGACTGGTTCCAGACGGTGATGAACAGCGGGATCAGCGCCGGATGCCTGACGGCGATCGTCCTGAACCTGCTCTTCAACCACCTGCCGGGGAAGGCGGGTTCGGCCGGGGCCGCCGCCGAACCGAAGGCCGCCTCGGTCTGAGCCCCGCCGGTCACCCGGCCGGTCACCCAGCCATTCGCCGAGGTTCGCCGAGCCGCTCGCCCTGCCGCTCGATCGCGCCGAGGACGCTGTCGAGGAACCCGGGGAACAGCGCGTCCAGGTCGGCTCCTCGCAGAGCGTTCATCTTGGCCGTTCCCCGGTAGACCTGCCGGATCACCCCGCTCTCACGGAGCACCCGGAAATGATGCGTGGTGGTGGACTTGGTGACCGGCAGGTCGAAGTGCGAACAGGAGAGCTCGTCGCCTACGGCGGCGAGCTCGCGCACGATCCGCAGCCGCATGGGGTCGGAGAGCGCGTGCAGCACCGACTCCAGGCGGATCTCCTCACGCACCGGGTGCGGCAGGTCACGGCTGCTGCCGGCGGGGTCTGCGGTCGTCACGATGGCTCCACTTCGTCCAGGAACCTCATCTTCGTCCAGGAACCCCAGTGTACGGGGATTGTTCGACATCCCTCGTAGTTTGACACATGCCGTACTACGACGCCTATCGTACGAGGTGCAGCTCGGCACCCTCGACGAACGGAGTCCGCCGTGAGCACGCTCTTCGAGCCCTTCACCCTGCGCGAGGTGACCATCCCGAACCGGGTGTGGATGCCCCCGATGTGCCAGTACTCGGCCGCGCCGGAGGGACCCTCGACGGGCGCGCCGAACGACTGGCACTTCGCGCACTACGCCGCCCGCGCCACCGGCGGCACGGGGCTGATCGTCGTCGAGGCCACCGCCGTCTCCCCCGAGGGCCGGATCAGCCCCTACGACCTGGGCATCTGGAACGACACCCAGGTCGAGGCATTCCGCCGGATCACCCGCTTCCTGCGGAGCCAGGGCACCGTACCCGCGATCCAGCTCGTGCACAGCGGCCGCAAGGCCTCCACCGACCGCCCCTGGAAGGGCGGCGCGCCGGTCGGCGAGGACGCGTACGGCTGGCAGCCGCTCGCTCCGAGCGCGCTGGCCTTCGACGAGCGGCACCCGGTGCCGACCGAGCTGACCGTGGCCGGGATCCGGGAGATCGTGGGCCAGTTCGCGGACGCGGCGCGGCGCGCCCTGGACGCCGGTTTCGAGATCGCCGAGATCCACGGCGCCCACGGATACCTCGTCCACGAGTTCCTCTCCCCGCACTCCAACCGCCGCACCGACGCGTACGGCGGCTCGTACGAGAACCGTGTCCGCTTCGCCCTCGAGGTCGTGGACGCCGTGCGGGAGGTCTGGCCCGACGACAAGCCGCTGTTCTTCCGGATCTCCGCCACCGACTGGCTGGAGGAGGGCGGTTGGAGCGCCGACGACACCGTCCGCTTCGCGGGCGAGCTGCGCGCGCACGGCATCGACCTGCTCGACGTCTCCACCGGCGGCAACGTCTCGGGCGTACGCATTCCGGTCGGGCCGGGTTACCAAGTCCCCTTCGCCGCCCGGGTCAAGGAGGAGACCTCACTGCCGGTCGCCGCCGTCGGTCTCATCACCGACGCCGAGCAGGCCGCGAAGATCCTCGCCAACGACGAGGCCGACGCCGTGCTGCTGGGGCGCGAGCTGCTGCGCAACCCCTCGTTCGCACGCCTGGCGGCCCGTGAACTGGGCGCGGAGGTCCAGGTCCACGTCCCCGACCAGTACCACCGCTCCGTGTAGCAGTACTAGCGTGCCGCGTTCCGGTGCAACCGTCGTAGGACCAGCGCCAGTTGGAGGCGGAGTCGGCCGTGCGGGTCGTGGACCGGCCAGTCGAGCCAGTGCTCGGCCTGGACGAGGCGGTCCTGGAGTGTGGAGTGGTGCACGTTCAGCTCCGCCGCGGCGGCGCGCAGACTCGCGCTGAAGGCGACCGCGTTCAGCGTGCTCGCCGCCCAGGGGGCCGTCGCGACGGCGTGTTCGAGGGCGCGGACGTCGGGGACGGGTTCCGTGGTCGGGCCGACCGTGTCCGCGAGTAGCGCGAGGCCGCCCAGCTCGTCCGCGTACACCGTGCGGGGGCCGGGGTCCTGGTCGGTGCCCTCCGCGGTGAACCGCAGGGCGGTACGGGCGGCGGCCCACGACGCCGGAAGGTCCCGTACGGGCACCGCGGGGCCGATGCCCGCGCGACGGCCACCGGTGGTGGGCGTGCTGTCGCCGGTGACGGGCACCGCTTCGACGAGCGGGCCGCCCTCGACGGTCGCCACCACACGGGCGGCGGCCACGTCCCGCAGGCCGAGCCGGACGGCCGCCTGACGCCGGGCGTGCTCGGAGGCGGCGGCGTCCAGGAGCACCTCGACCGAGGCGGGGTCGGCCTGGCGGGCCTCCGCCGGAGCCCGCCCGCGCGTCCGGTCGAGCACCACCCGGGCGGCGGCCGCGGCGCGCTCGAGGACCATCGCGTGGACCCCGTCGAAGACTCCCGTGCGCTCCAGCCAGACGGCAGGCGGTCCGTCCGGCGTCAAGGGGACCGAGGGCCAGGCCGGGTCGAGGGGGCCGCCGTCGTCCCGGCGCGTCCCGTCGGCCTCGACCCGGACGCGGACTCCGCGCTCCTCGTCGACGAGTCGGGCCGGGCTGCCGGACAGCACGGCCGCGCCCCGCACCAGGGACTCCAGACCCGCCCGGCCCTCGATCAGCCGGTCGAAGTAGGAGATCACCTGGAGTGCGGCACCCGCGTCGGGGTCGAGCGCCGCGAGCCTGCCCGCCAGCTCCTTCACCGAACTCACTCACCTCGCACGGGCCACCGGAAAGCGTCGCTCCCTCATGCTCCGGCTTCCGGCGCCCGGTGCCAAGCCGTCACCGGCAGGAACGCGGTGGACGGGGTCAGTTCTCCAGGAGCCGGCGCAGCCAGCGCAGACGTGCGGCCTTGGTGTCCTGGGACAGGGCGGCCTGCGGCGCCATCAGGTCGTATCCGTGGAAGCCACCGGGCCACACGTGGAGTTCGGCCCGGCCGCCCGCCTGCCACAGGCCGCTCGCGTAGGCGACGGCCTCGTCCCGGAAGGTCTCGGCCGAGCCGACGTCGATGAAGGCCGGGGGCAGCCCGGAGAGGTCCTCTGCGCGGGCCGGGGCGGCGTAGGGAGAGACGTCCGGGCCGCCGCGGGCGTCACCGAGCAGGGCCGTCCACCCCATGTGGTTCGCCGCGCGGTCCCACACGCCGAGACCGGCCATCTGATGGCTGGAGGGGGTGTCGTTGCGGTCGTCGAGCATCGGGCACAGCAGCACCTGTCCCAGGAGCGCCGGTGTGCCGCGGTCCCGGGCGAGCAGGGCGACCGCCGCGGTCAGACCGCCCCCGGCGCTCGCGCCCGCGACGATGATCCGCTCGGGGTCGAACCCCAGTTCCCCGGCATGCTCGGCCGTCCACTTCAGTCCGGCGTAGCAGTCCTCGACGAGGGCCGGATGCGGGTTTTCGGGCGCGAGGCGGTACTCCACCGACACCACGGCCGTGCCCAGCTCCTCGGCCCAGTCGAGCATTTCCCCGACGCCGGTGCGGTTGTCGCCGATCACCATGCCGCCGCCGTGCACGTTGTAGACGACGGGCACGGCCGCGGCGGCCCGGGTCGGTCGGCAGATGAGCAGGGGGATGTCCGGTGCGCCCTGCGGCCCGGGCACCGTGCGCTCCTCCACCGCGAAGGCGCCGTCCCGGGTCAGGTCCAGGTCCGCCCCTTCCGACAGCGCCATGCCCTCGCGCAGCGCCGGGATCATCTCGACGCTGAACGAGGACGGCAGCTGTTCGCGGATGATCTCCAGGGCGGCGGCGAGCTCCGGGTCGAACGGCGGGGGCGGCCCGACCCGGGAGCCCTGCGCCTCGGCGGACGGATTGGTGGTCATCGGCTCTCCCTGCGTCCGGGCCACGTCCCTGTGACCACTGGCTGTCATCGTGCCGCGCGCCCGCGGTCCCGCGGCAGCGCCAGACGGCGGAGAAGTCCCGCCGGACGGCGGGATGCCCGTCGCCGCACGCGTCCCCGTCACCGCGTACCCCCGCCGCCGCTCAGTCCCCGACCCGTACCAGCCCGCTCTCGTAGGCGAAGATCACCGCGTGGATACGGTCCCGGAGGCCGAGCTTGGTCAGGATGCGGCCGAGGTGGGTCTTGACGGTCGTCTCCCCGACGAAGAGGCGGGCCGCGATCTCACCGTTGGCCAGTCCCCGGGCGACCAGGGCGAGGACTTCCCGTTCCCGCTCGGTGAGGGCGGCGAGGCGGCGGCGCTGGGCGGGCGTGGACGCGGACGCGGGCCCGTGCAGGACGAAGCGTTCGACCAGGCGCCGGGTGAGCGAGGGCGCCACCATGACCTCGCCCCGCAACACCGCCCGGACGGTCACCAGGATCTCCTCGGCCGGGGCGTCCTTGACGAGGAAGCCGTTCGCGCCGGCACGCAGGGCCGCGTAGGCGTACTCGTCGAGGTCGAAGGTGGTGACGACGAGGATCCGGGGCCCGTGGGGCTGCGCGCAGAGGTGCTCGGTGGCGGCCAGTCCGTCCAGACCGGGCATGCGTACGTCCATCAGGACGAGGTCCGGCTCCAGGGCGGCGGCGCCCGCGATCGCCGCGTCGCCGTCGGCGGCCTCGCCCACCACGGTGAGGTCGGGCTGGCTGTCGACGACCATGCGCAGCCCCATCCGGATCAGCTCCTGGTCGTCGCAGATCAGCACGCGGGACGGGGACGACGTCGGGGACGGGGTCGAGGTCGGGGTCGGCCCGGTCATGGGGCCGTCCCGGTGGGCTCGGGCCCGGCGACGCGCAGGGTGGCGGCGACCTGGTAGCCGCCGTCGGGTGTGGGCCCCGCGTCGACACTCCCGCCGTACAGGGCGGTGCGTTCGCGCATGCCGGTGAGGCCGCGACCGGACGAGGGCAGCGGGGCGGGGTGCTCGGTGACGGCGCCCCCTGCGGCTGCGGCTGCGGCTCCGGCCGAGTTCTCCACCCGCACGCGGACCAGCCGCCCGGGCCCCTGAGCACCCGTGTCGACCCGTACGTGGATCGTGGCGTCCGCCGGCGCGTGCTTGACGATGTTGGTGAGCGCCTCCTGCACGATGCGGTACGTCTGCACGGTGAGGTCCGCCGGCAGGCCGCCCTGCTCGCCGCGCAGGTCCAGCCGGGCGCGCGTGCCGCTCGTGTTGAGGCGTCCGATCAGCCGACGCAGATCGGCCGAGAGGTGCTCGGGAGCGGAGTCGGGGTTGTGGTCGGAGTCGGGGTCGGGGTCGGGATCCGCTGAGGCGTCCGCGTCGGGCGTACGCAGCACCTCCAGCAGCCGGCGCAGTTCACCGAGCGCCTCGCGGCCGGTCGCGCTGATGACGCCGAGGGTGCGGTCGACGACGGCGGGGTCGACATGCCGCATCAGCCTGCCGCCCTCGGCGTTGACCACCATCACGCTCACGCTGTGCGCGAGGACGTCGTGGATCTCGCGGGCGATGCGCGCCCGTTCCTCGGCGACGGCGACCCGGGCCAGGGCGAGGCGCTCCGACTCGACGAGTACGACCCGCCGCTCGAACTCGGCGAGGTAGGCGCGCCGGGCACGGACGTACTCGCCGAACACCCAGGACCCGGCCAGCAGCAGCCCCACCGCGAGCGGGGTGAGCCATGCACCTCGGGCGCCCGGACCCACGTACTCCCGCTGCCACGCGGGAATCCACAGCAGTACGCAGGCGGCGGCACCGACCACCGTCAGCGCGGCGGCGCGGCGCAGACCGCGCACGGTGAGGGTGGCCAGGACCGCGGCCAGGGCGACGGCGCCGCGCCCCGGTTCCTGTCCCCACACGTGTCCGAGGTACTGAGCCCAGAAGGCCGCCGTCACCAGGGCCGCGACGAGCACCGGCCGACGGCGGCGCCACAGCAGCGGCAGCACCAGGGCGACATACACACCCGCCTGTACCCAGACCGGCCGCCAGCCCGGCTCCGGGCGGATGACCGGGGGCACGGCCACCAGCACGACCAACAGGACGTCCGTCAGCCACGGGTGGCCGCGCCGCAGGCCGAGCAGGGTCTCGATCAGCCGTTGCACCGCCTCACGCTATGACCGGGGCCCGCTCCGCCGCATCGTCCTGCGGGGCGTCACGGGGTCCTCCCGAGGTCGTACGCGCACCGGCCGGGGATACGACGTGCGGCCACGGGACGTGCTTCGAGCATGGTGGGCATGTCGATCACCACCGAGTTCCTCAGACGGCCCCTCATGACCGGTGCCGTGGCGGCCAGTTCACGTCGGCTGGCCCACGCGATGACCGAGGGCATCGGTCTGGAGCGAGCCCGGCTCGTCGTCGAACTGGGCCCGGGGACCGGGGTGTTCACCGACGCGATCCTCGCCCGGCTCGCGCCCGACGCGCGGCTCGTCGCGGTCGAGATCAATCCGGTGCTCGCGGCACGACTGTCGGCCGCGCGACACGACGAACGGCTGACCGTGGTGCGGGGTTCGGCCGCCGAGCTGCCCGCCGCGGTGAGCGGACCGGTCGACGCGGTGGTCTCCGGGCTGCCGTGGACGGTCATGTCGCGGGAGCGGCGCGTGAGCATCCTGGACGCCGTGAACGAAGTCCTGGCGCCCGACGGCCGGTTCACCACCTTCGCGTATCTGCACGCGGCCTGGACTCCGCCCGCCCGTGACTTCACCGCCGAACTGGCAGGCCGCTTCGACCGGTTGGAACGCTCGCCCGTGGTGTGGCCGAATCTCCCGCCCGCCTTCGTGCACCGGGCCACCGGGAAGCCGTGACGCTCGACGCACGGCGACGCATCCCGTACCGATGATCCCACGAAGATCCATCGACCCGATGGAGACCCGACACCGAAGCGGTTGGCGAGCGGAAACCCTACATACTGTAGGGTTTGCCTCATCGTGAGCCTCTTACGTCTCGGGGGACCCCCAAATGAAGGAACGTGACGACGGTCCGTCGGCGCCGAGCGACGGCACCTTCGAGCGGATCCTGGACCGGGCCCTCCACTCCCCCGAGATCATGGCAGCCGTGGAACGCGTCGGCGTGGCGGACACGCGCGAGCGCCTGCGCGCCGAAGCCCTTCAGGCGCGCCCCTCGCTCTCCCGGACCGCCGCTGTCGAGTACGACCAGTACCTCCGAGTGCGGGCGTCCCGACGACATGGCGGCCTCTCAAAGGCCGTCGTACGTGTGGGAGATGGCTCCGTGTCCGTCTCGGCGCTGCTCGTGCCGAGCCTCGGTGTCGTCGCCGCGGGCGTGTACGTCCTGAGCGGGTTCGACCTGCACGCCCTCGACGTACGTCCGCATCTGAACGACGGGCTGATCATGGTGGTGGTGATCCTGGCCGCGGTGACCGCGGGCGCGGCGCTGGGCGACCTTCTCTGGTCACTGGCGACGCGCGAGCGCCCCACCTCGGAGGACCGCGATCCCGAGGTGAGGCGTGCCCATGAGGAGTGGCAACTGGCCCTGATGGAGCGGGGAGTGTTGCCGTTCCTGCTCGGCGCGCTGGACGGGACGGCCTCGTGCCTGCCCCCGCTGCCGGCCCCGGCCCACCCCCCTCTTCCCCCTTCGCTTCAGCCCTCCACGAGGGAGCGGCCCAGCCAGTCGGACTTGTCCTTCACCCCGGGCAGCACGAAGAAGTAGCCGCCCCCGGTGGGGCTGATGTAGTCCACGAGCGGTTCGTCGATCAGACGCGTCTGGGTCGCCTCGAACTGACGGACGACGTCCTGCTGGTAGGAGCAGAAGGCCAGGCCCATGTCGAGGTTGCCCGCCTTGTCGACGCCCCGGTCGTAGTTGTAGCCGCGGCGCAGGATCCGAGCGGTGTCGGTCTTCGCCGTACGGGGGTTGGCGAGCCGGATGTGGGCGTCCAGCGGGATCGCCTCGCCCTTGGGGTCCTTGGTGTAGCGCGGGAGGTCGGTCTCCTGGGCGCCGTCCAGCGGTGCGCCGGTGTCACGGCGGCGGCCGATCATCTTCTCCTGCTCGGTGAGCGAGACCCGGTCCCAGAACTCGACCAGCATGCGGATGATCCGGATGACCTGGTAGCTGCCGCCGACCGCCCAGGACGGTTCGCCGTCGGCCGCGGTGACCCAGACCAGCTTGTCCATCTCGCGGGACGAGGTCGTGTCGGGGTTGGCGATGCCGTCCTTGAACCCGAGGAAGTTGCGCTGCGCGCCGGTCGGACGGGACGGGTTCTGGAAGCCGTCGATGCGCCACTTGATCTGCATCGCGCCGCGGGTGTGCCGGGTGATGTCGCGCAGGGCGTGCAGCACCGTGTCGGAGGTGGCGGCGCACAGCTGCAACGACAGGTCGCCGTGGCACTCGGCGGCGTCGAGGTTGTCGTTGGGGAAGGTGCGCATCGGCTTGAGGTGGCGCGGTATGCGGTCGGCGAGGCCGTAGCGGTCGTCGAAGAGCGAGGCGCCGACGCCCACGGTGACGGTGAGGTCGTCCGCGGGCAGGTCCGGTCCCAGCAGACCGCTGTCGGAGGGCGGTGCCCCCACGCCGAGGTCGACCGGGGTGCCACCGGTGGTCAGGAAGCGGGCCCGTTCGGTGATCGTGCGCAGCAGGGCGACCAGTTGGGTGCGGTCCTCGGCGATGACGTCGAAGGAGACGAAGACGGCGGCCGTGGGCGCGGGGGTGGTGATGCCGGCCTGGTGGGCGCCGTGGAAGGACACCTTGCCGCTGCCCGAGTCGGCCGCCGCGGCGGGAGTGCTGCCCGCGGCCATCTGGGCCCCGACGAGCCCGGCGCCCGCCAGGGCGGCTCCGGCCGCGCCGACGCCGAGGGCGGTCCTGGTGAACGTACGGCGGCCGAAGGGGCAGCCGCCCGGCGCGGCCTGGTCGTCCTGGCTCGGGGTCGTCATCGGGGGAGGTCCTCTCCTGTGGGCACATGGTCCCGGTACTGCGGGGGCGGTGGTTCGGTGCGGGTGGGCCGACGGTCTCGGGCTCGGCGCCACCGGGCTACTGAGGCGGCCTTGGGGCTGCTCACGCGGCCGTGGGGTTGCTCAAGCAGGCGTTGGGCTGCTCACGCGGCCTTGCGGATCTCCAGGAGGTCCGGGATCGGGGCGAGCTCTTCCAACAACTGGCCGACCGAGCCGTCGAGGCGCTGCCGGTCGGTGTCGGACAGCTTGTCCAGCGGCGTCCAGGTGCCGTCCTCGGCCCGCTGGGCGAGCACCAGTTGCTCGGTGCGCCGCATCCACGTGTCGACGGCCGGGATCACCTTGGCGTTGCGCTTGTCGATCAACGGGCGGAGCAGGGTGAGCAGTTCACGGGTGCCGTCGAGGTTGGCCTCGGTGGTGGCCAGCTCGGTGCCGCTGCCGTAGTCGGCGTTGTCGCTCAGTTCGCGGTGCAGAGTGTTCTCGAGGATCTCGTGGGAGCGCAGCGGGAGGTCGGCCGGGTCGAAGTCCTGCTTCGGGAAGTCCTTGCGCAGGGCGTCCACATCGGCGGCGAGTTGCTTGGCGTACGGCGCGAGGGTGGCGGCGGACTGGCCGTGCCACAGGCCGTACTCGATGCGATGGAAGCCGGTGAAGGCGGGGTCGTCGACCCCGCCCGCGAGTCCGGCCGTACGGCCGTTGATCTTCGCGTCGAAGTCGGCGAACGTCCCGTAGGCGGCGCCGAGCGAGGCGTACTGCGTGTGCGCGGGCAGCCAGTCCTTGCGGGCCTGGTCGAGCTTGTCGGCGTCGAGGTCGCTCTGGAGGGTGCGCGTCTTCGTCTGCAGGTCGGCCAGACCCTGGTCGACGTACGTCCGGTAGGCGGCCAGCGGTGCGGCGAGGTCCTTCTCGGAGACCGGCAGCACGGCCTGGACGGAGCCGCCGCGCGCGCTGACGCGTACGGCCGCCGAGGTGACGGCCTTCCCGCCGTTGGGCACACAGCGCCAGGCGTACGAGCCCGTCCCGACGGTGGCGATCAGGGCGCGGGTGGTGCCGGGGGCGATGCCCTCGACCTCGCCGTAGACGGCGTTGCTGACCGGGTCGATCAGATAGATCTCGGAGGTACGGGAGCCGGTGTTGCGCACCTGGAAGGTCTGCCGGCCCGGCTTGGGCGCGGTGAAGCCCTTGCCGCAGTCGGCCGCGGACACCTCGACGACGGGCGTCCCGGACGCGGGCTTTCCGCCGCCGGCGGCGATGGTGATCCCCGCGATGAGCGCGGGCACGGCGACGAGAGCGGCGGGGACCGTCCAGCGGGGGAAGCGACGGGGGGTGGACGGCGTGGCCACGGCGCCCTCGGCGGGAGCGGACGGCTTCTCGGGGCCGGAGGCGGCAGGCTCGGCGGACTTCTCGCCTTCGGCGGTGGGCTCTCCTTCGGAGGCGTGCTCGCCGTCAGCGGTGGGGTCGCCTTCCGCGGCGGACGTGGCGGACGGGCCGGCCTCGGCCTCGATCGCGGCACACGTGGCGGCCTTGTCGGCGTCGACGGAAACGGACCCGGCCTCGCCCCCGGCCGGAGCGGGCGCGGCGGACCGCTCGGCCTCGACGGCGGTCGACGCCGCGGCACTCCCGGCGTCGGGGTCGGGGTCGGCGGGACTCTTGGCCCGCATGGCGGCGGGCGTCGCGGTCTGCTCCGCCTCGGCGGGGTCGAGCGGCACGGACACGCGCTTGGCCGCCCCCGCGACGTCCGTCGCGGCGAGCACCACGGCCTTCGTGCCCTCGGCGGGCGCGGACGCCCCCGCCGTCGGCTCGGCGGCCACCGCGGCAGCGAGCCCCACGGGCACGGAACCGTCCGAGGTCTCGGCCACCGCGGCGGCGGACACCACAGGCACCGGCTTCGCCGGGGCCGCCCCGCGGACGCCGCGCACGAACAGCGTCATCACGATCGCCAGGTACGCGCCGTAGACACCGACCTGAAGCCAGGTCATCTGCGGGGTGAGGTTGAGCGTGCCCTGGACGACGGTGACGTACCAGGAGGCCGGGTCGAGATGCGCCGACAGATCGAAGGCGTACGACGTGCCGCCCGGGATCACCGTGGCTTCCTGGAGGTCGCGCATGCCGTAGCCGAGGACGCCCGCGGCGATGACTATGAGCACGGCGCCGGTGATGCTGAAGAACCGCGTGAGGTTGATGTGCAGGACGCGCCGGTACAGGCCCCAGCACAGCGCCGCGGCCATCAGCAGCCCGACCGCCGCTCCGGCCAGCGGACCCGACGAACTCCCCGCGGCCTGCGCGGTGGTCCACAGGAACAGCGCGGTCTCCAGGCCCTCGCGGCCGACTGCGAGGAACGACGTGGCGATCAGTACGCCCGCGCCCATGCCCAGCGCGGCGGCGACCTTCTGCTTGATCTCGCCGGAGAACGTACGGGCCGAGCGCCGCATCCAGAACACCATGGCGGTGACGAACACGACCGCGACCAGACTGAGCGTGCCCCCGAACGCCTCCTGCGACTTCCCGGGCAGGTTCGCCGCCGTGAACGTGAGGACCGCACCGAAGCTCATCGACAACCCGATGGCGGCGGCAACTCCCGTCCATACATGGGGAAGGCGGGCGCGCTGGTCGGACCGTACGAGCGTGGCCACCAGAACCGAGACGATCAGTCCCGCTTCCAACCCCTCACGCAGACCGATCAGAAAGCTGGGAAACGCGTCGTCCCACACCTCGGGCCTCTCTCCGATGCAGCAGATACCAGGCCGGACGGCCAAGAGCGGGGCTTAGTGTAGGCATGCCTAACTATGGGTCAAGAGAGCGCGCAAATCACGACACAGTGGACGCGGATCGCACGCCGGACCCGGGTCGGCCGTAACGAGGGCAGATCGGCCGACGAGTCGGCGCGGGGGCCACGCAAGGCGGGCATCACGCCCCTGAGCTGCGGTAACACGAGAGCCGTGGACAAGAGCCCCGGCGTCCGCGTCGATGCGCGCGGCGCACGGAGACAGCCCGGCGGCGCGGTCGCGCCCCCACCAGGGAGATTCCGTCCGCGCTTCGATTCTTACCAGCCGCTTACCCCGCGGCACCGCCGGGACCAGGCAGTCTGGCCCCGCAACACCGCTGACCGCCACTCGTTAAGACCCTCGGCGGCAATCCTCACCGTGACCACAACTCACCTTTTCCTTACAGCATGTAGGGTTTCCCCGCTCTGCCCCTCTCAGGGAACACACAGAGTTAGCCGCCCCCGCTCCCGCAGCTCTCCCCCACCGCCCTCTCCCCAAGGTGATGCTCCACGGTGTCTGCACAACAGCCAGTACTCGTCCCGGAACAGAGGAACTCGAAGTCGCGCCGGTCGGACCCGAAGGGACGGCCGGCCATCGGTGACCGGTTGCGACCACGGGCGGCCGCGGCCACGGTCTGGTACCTGCGCCTGCTCGCGCTGCTCAACGTGGTGGCGGTCACGTCGCTGCCGTTCCGGGAAGAGGTGCACGAGCACAACGGAGGTCAGTTCTTCACCCCGTACCTGGCCACGGCCGGGCTGGTCTCGGCCGCGCTGGCGCTGTTCCTGGCTCTGGTGATGCGGCGCCGCAAACGGGCCGCGTGGATCTTCAACATGCTGCTGGCGGGACCGCTCTTCGGGCTGTACGTCCTGGCCCTCACGCAGGAGCAGTACCGACGGCACGGCTTCAACTGGTTCTCGACCGTGTTCACCGGGCTCTTCGTCGTTGCGCTGCTGGTGGGGCGCAGGGAGTTCCAGGCCGTCGGGGACCGCTCCAACCCCCGGCTGGCGCTGGCCGTCGGCGCCGGTGGCTTCCTGGTCAGCGGCACCCTCGGAACGCTGCTGGTGAGCGTCACCAACAAGGTGTCCGGGGCGCCGCTGAGCGACCGGATCGCGTACACGCTGCTGCGCGGGGTCAGCGTCGGCCCGCTCGCCGACCGCCTCGACTCGGTGGTCGCGCCCCGCTGGGTGGACGTGATCGTCAACATCCTGATCGCGGCGTCCTTCCTGCTCGTGCTCTACGCCTGCTTCCGCGCGCCGCGCGGGCGGGAACTCCTCGGCGAGGACGACGAGCGACGTCTGCGCGGCCTTCTCGCCAAGCACGGTGAGCGGGACTCGCTGGGCTACTTCGCGCTGCGCCGCGACAAGGCCGTCATGTGGTCCCCGAGCGGCAAGGCGGCGATCGCCTACCGGGTGGTCGGCGGAGTGACCCTGGCCTCCGGCGACCCGATCGGGGACCCCGAGGCCTGGCCCGGTGCGATCGAGGCATGGCTGCACGAGGCGCGGCGGCACGCCTGGACGCCGGCCGTGATGGGCGCAGGCGAGGAGGCCGGCACGATCTACGCCCGGCACGGCCTCGACGCCCTCGAACTCGGCGACGAAGCCATCGTGGACCGCGCCGACTTCACCCTCGAAGGGCGCGCGATGCGCGGAGTGCGCCAGGCGCACAACCGCATCCGCCGGGCCGGGTACACCGTCGGCATCCGCCGCCACGAGGACATCCCCGAGGCCGACATGGCCACCCTCATCGACAAGGCGGACCACTGGCGGGACGGCGAGACCGAGCGCGGGTTCTCCATGGCGCTCGGCCGGCTCGGCGACCCGGGCGACGGCCGGTGCGTGATGCTGGAGTGCCGCGACAGCCAGGACGAACCGCGGGCCGTGCTGAGCTTCGTGCCGTGGGGCGAGAAGGGGCTGTCGCTCGACCTGATGCGCCGGGACCGTGACTCCGAGAACGGCCTCATGGAGTTCATGGTCATCGAACTCCTGCTGCGCGCCGAGGAGATCGGGGTGCAGCGGGTCTCGCTGAACTTCGCCATGTTCCGTTCCGTCTTCGAGCGCGGCTCCCGGCTGGGCGCCGGACCCGTGCTGCGTCTGTGGTGCGCGGTGCTGACGTTCCTCTCCCGCTGGTGGCAACTCGAGTCCCTCTACCGGGCCAACGCCAAGTACCGGCCCGTCTGGGAGCCCCGTTACCTCCTGTTCGAGAAGAGCAGCGACCTCCCCCGCATCGGGATCGCCGCCGCCCGCGCGGAGGGCTTCCTCACCCCGCCCGCGCTGCCGGCGCTCGGCCGCCGCCCACTCCGGCGGAGGCCGGGAGGACGGTCACGACCGCCGCACGGGAGCGGGCAGGTCCCCCGACAGCAGAGCGGTTCCTCGACCAACACCTCGTCAACCAGGTAACTCCTGGGGCCTGTTCGAGGTGCGGGCGCCGGGGCACGCGCACCCGGCGCCCGCCATGTCACAGTCACCCGACGTTCACGTCGTCCGGAAACGATGCGGCCGATCACCGAGCCCGCCCCCGGACGAATCGACGCCCTCATGAAACGCATCGCGGCCGCCCCCGCCCTGGCCCTCACCCTCTCCGCGCTCTCCGTCCTCCTCATGTCCCCGCTCCCGGTGCAGGCGGCGGGCGGCGCGTCGGGCGGTTACGGGACGAAGACGCCGTACGCGCCGCAGCAGAACGCCCGTACGTACCAGCGGGCACCGAAGGGGTTCGTCCCGGTGTTCACCGAGAACGTGTCCCGGCACGGTGCACGCGCGGCGACGAGCGGCGAGGACGGAGAGTTGATCCTCCAGCTGTGGGACAAGGCCGAGAGCGAGGGCGGACTCACCCGTGCCGGTGCGGAGTTCGGCCCGCAGGTGCGCTCGCTGCTGACGGGGATGGAGAAGGTCGGATACGGCAACCTCAGCGGCCGGGGCAAGCGGGAGATCCAGGGCACGGCGGCCCGCATGGCGCAGCGGCTGCCCGGACTGTTCGCGCGGATCGCCAAGGACTCCGAGCCGATCGACGTGGTCAGCTCGGGCCAGGGCCGCGCCGTCGACAGCGGCGCCCTCTTCGCCTCGGCCCTCGCCGACGCCGACCCGGCGCTCACGCCCCTCATCGGCCCGGCGCGCACCGACCCCGACCTGCTCTACTTCCACAAGTCCGCGGGCGGTGCCGCCTACCGCGACTACATCGCTCACGACCAGCGGCTGGCCACCACCCTCAAGAGCGTCACCGAGCAGCCGGCCACCCACCGCGCGGCCCGCGACATCCTGAAGAGGATCTTCGCCCCGGCCTTCGTGCGGCGGATCTCGGCCGGGGAATTCGCCTCCATCGGCAGCGAGGTGGACGCGGCCCAGGCGGTCTACAACCTCTACAGCATCGCCCCGGCCATGACCGACGAGGGCAGCTGGCACCTGGAGCGCTACCTCGCCCCGCGCGACGCCGCCTGGTTCGCCTATCTCGGCGACGCCGAGGACTTCTACGAGAAGGGACCGGGCTTCGCGGACAGCGACATCACGTACAAGATGGCGGACGTCCTGCTCGACGACTTCTTCAAGAAGGCCGAGGCCAAGCGTGACGGCACCAGCGACCTCGGCGCGGAGCTGCGTTTCACCCACGCCGAAGAGATCATCCCGCTCGCCGCTCTCATGCGGCTGCCGGGCAGCACGAAGCCGGTGACGACGACTCGGCCGTAAACCTATACGGACAACCCCTGGCGGGGCGGCTCGGTGGCTCCGATGGCCGCGAACATCCAGTGGGACGTGTTCCGCAAGGGAGACACCTATCTGGCGCGGATGCTCTACAACGAGAAGGAGACCGCGTTCAAGGCGGGCTGCGCCCCCATGGCGAAGGGCAGCGCGTTCTACGACCTGGACGAGCTGGAGCGCTGCTTCGGGCGCACCGAGTCGTGAAAGATGCCTCCGTCCAGGTGACTTGGGAACTTCTTTACTGATGCCGTCAGTTCTGATCACACGGCTCGGGGCACGCTCCGAGCCGGTTCGGAACGATGAGTGCGATCAGTGAAGGAGCCACACCGACATGGTGTTCAAACGGCTGCTCGGGGCGATGGGCGCAGGCGGCCCCTCGGTGGACACGGTTCTCGACGGCGGCGCGGTGACGCCCGGCGGGATCCTGTCCGGGCAGGTCCATCTCCAAGGTGGCAGCGCGGACGTGGAGATCGAGCACATCGGGCTCGAGCTGATCGCCCGGGTGGAGGCCGAGCACGAGGACGGGGAGAGCGAGGGCGCCGTCGTCTTCGAGCGGTTCACGGTCGGCGGCGGATTCCGCCTCGCCGAGCAGGAGCGGCACAGCGTTCCGTTCAGCGTGTCCCTGCCGTGGGAGACACCGGTCAGCGAGCTGTACGGGCAGCCGCTGGGCATCGTCCTCGGTGTGCGCACCGAGCTCGCGGTGGCCGGTGCGAGGGACAAGGGCGACCTGGATCCGCTCGCGGTGCGTCCGCTGCCGGTCCAGGAAGCGGTCCTGGAGGCGCTGGGGCAGCTGGGCTTCGGCTTCAAGTCCGCCGACCTCGAACACGGCCACATCGGGGGTACGGGGCAGCAGTTGCCCTTCTACCAGGAGATCGAGCTGACGCCCGCGCCGCAGTACGCGCACGTGGTGAACGAGATCGAGCTGACCTTCCTCGCCACCCCGGCCGGCATGGAGATCGTCCTGGAGGCCGACAAGCGCGGCGGCCTCTTCGAGTCCGGGCAGGACACCCTCACCCGCTTCACGGTGAGCCATCACGATGTCGGGGCCCGCGACTGGAACAGCGAGGTCGACGGCTGGATCAGGCAGTTGGTGGAGCACCGGGCGTCGTACGGCTCCCACGCCACATACGGCCACGCCGATCCGTATGCCGCCGGAAGCGGGTACGGGCATCACTCGGCCCATGGGTCCGGCCACGAGTCCGGCTACGGGTCCGGCTATGAGTCCGGTCATGGGTCCGGTCACGAGGGCCACCGCTCCGGGCCCGGCCTCGGTACCGCGGTCGCGGCCGGCGCGGCGGGACTCGCGGTGGGGGTGGTCGGCGGGCTGGTCGCGGCCGAAGTCGTCGACGAGGTGGGCGACTTCTTCGAGGGCGACGACGAAGGCGGCGAAGAGGACTGAGTCCTCAGACGTGTCCGTGTCCGGGGGCGGTGTGCGCCGTCCCCGGACACGGACCACATGGGCTCAGTGCGCGGCGCTCGGGGCCTCGGTCGTCGCGCGCGGGGCGGCCTGCTCGGCGGAGTTCCTGATGACCGCCGTGGGGGTCACCGGAGCCGCGCCCTGTTCGGCGGTGGCGGCGGACGCGGGGCTCTCGTCCTTCATCGCCTTGGTCTCGCTCTTGAGGATGCGCATCGACTTGCCCAGCGCGCGGGCGGTGTCCGGCAGCTTCTTCGAGCCGAACAGCACGATGAGCACGATCGCCACGATCAGCAGGTGCCAGGGTTCCAGTCCGTTGCGGAGCATCGCGCGCTCGCCTTTCCTCGCCTCGGTCGAGGGCACGCCCCACTGGCCGCCACCCACTTGAAGATTGCCGCTTTGCGCAACTGTACAACCATGGGCTCGGCTCGCACGGCTCCCGGCTCCCCCTTCCGTCCCCTTTCCGTCCCCCTTCCGTCCCCTTTCCGTCCCCCTTCCGCTCCCGTTCCGCTCCTGTTCCGCCGCTATTCCGTGCGCACGGCGACGGCACTACGGGTCCAGGCGGCTCAGCCCGCGGGCAGCAGCGCGCCCAGGACGGCGATCAGCAGTCCACCGAGGGCGAGCAGGACCAGTTCGGGCGTGCGGTAGACGGCGATGACGGACTCGGGCAGGTTCGGCCCGGCGCTGTGTCCCATGGCAGGCATGATCCAGCCGTGCAGGGCGACGCCGAGCGGCACTCCGACGGCGCCGCCGACGAGTCCGGTCATGACGACCGAGGTGACGACCATGACGACGGTCTGCCGCGGCGTCATTCCGAGGGCCTTGTGGATGCCCAGGTCGCGGACCCGTTCCCGGGTGTCGAGGACGACTCCGCTGAGCACGCCGAGTCCGGCGACCGCGACGAGCATCAGGGTGAGCACCCCGGTCAGGGAGTTCAGCACGGCCTGGAGGCGACCCGCCGCATCCTGACCGGCGCGTCCGACCCGCCCCGCGTGATCATCCTGACCACCTCCGACCTCGACGACCTGGTGTACGCGGCGCTGTCCGCCGGGGCCAGCGGGTTCCTCCTCAAGGACGTCACCCCCGAACACCTGGTCTCCGCCGTCCGCCTGGTCCGCTCCGGCGACGCGCTCCTGGCCGAGGCGACGGTCAAGACCCATGTCGCCCGCATCCTCGCCAAACTCGGCCTCCGCGACCGCGTCCAGGCGGTCGTCATGGCGTACGAAACGGGCCTGGTCACGCCCGGCACCGTGGCGAGAAGCACGTAGGACCGACGAGTTCCGGCCGACAACTGCCGCTTTATTTCTACAGTGATGTAGTTTTTTGGTGTCGATCCATCCAGTGCCGGGCATCCACTCGCCCGGCCGACGGCAGCACGGAGGAGAGCAGCGTGGGAGTTTCCCTGTCCAAAGGCGGCAATGTCTCGCTCAGCAAGGAGGCGCCGGGCCTGACCGCGGTCCTGGTCGGTCTGGGCTGGGACGTGCGGACCACGACGGGCACCGACTACGACCTCGACGCGTCCGCGCTGCTGGTCGACGAGTCGGGCAAGGTCCTCTCGGACCAGCACTTCGTCTTCTACAACAACCTGAAGAGCCCGGACGGTTCGGTCGAGCACACCGGCGACAACCTGACCGGCGAGGGTGAGGGCGACGACGAGTCGATCAAGGTGAACCTGGCCGGCGTACCGGCCGAGGTCGCCAAGATCGTGTTCCCGGTCTCGATCCACGACGCCGACGCGCGCGGACAGAGCTTCGGCCAGGTCCGCAACGCGTTCATCCGTGTCGTCAACCAGGCCGGCGGCACCGAACTCGCGCGCTACGACCTGTCGGAGGACGCCGCGTCCGAAACCGCGATGATCTTCGGCGAGTTGTACCGCAACGGCGCGGAGTGGAAGTTCCGCGCGGTGGGCCAGGGGTACGCCTCGGGTCTGTCCGGGATCGCCTCCGACTTCGGTGTCGGAGTCTGACGCGTCCCACCGGTCCCCCGCCGTCCCCGCCTCGATGCGAATCCCCTGGGCGCGGGCGGCGGGCCCTTGCCGGCCCTGTCGCCGGAACACGCCCCAAAAGGCACACGTGACTGTCAGTGCCTTGGTGCACACTCACGATGAGTTGTCGTACACCTGGGGAGGATGCCGTGTTCACGGGGATGGACGAGGTCGGCTGGGCCTCGATGAAACATGCCTATGGAAGCGCCGAGGACGTCCCGGAGTTGCTCCGGGGACTGGCCTCCGCCTGCCCGCAGGAGCGTGAGAGAGCACTCGACGGGATGTACGGAGCCGTGCACCACCAGGGCGACGTCTACGACTCGACGCTCGCGTGCATCCCGTTCCTGTTCGAAGTCGTCGGGCACGCGGAACTCCGCGACCGGGGCGGCGTCGTGGAGCTGCTCGTCAGCATCGGCGGTGGGGACGCCTTCGACGACGGCCCGCTCGAGGACGGGGACGGCGGCGAGGGCAACTACGCCATGGCCCGCACGGCGGTACGGTCGGGCGCCGCGGCCTTCATCGGCCTGCTCGCGGACCGCGACCCTGAGGTGCGCCGGGCGGCACCGACGGCACTCGTGCGATTCCTCGGCCAACCGGAGCACGTCCTCGGGCTGTTGACGGGACGACTCGAGGAGGAAGAGGACGAACAGGTCCGGCCGGCCCTGGCCGAGGGCCTGGGGCTGTTCGCGCGCCTGCACCCCGCGTCCGCCGCTCCCGCGGTGGAGCACCTGGTCGAACTCGGTGCCGCTCCGCACGACCCCGGGCTGCGGCTCGCCGCCCTCGGCCAACTCGCCGGCTGCGCACCCGATCGCCTTCCAACCGATCTCGTTCCCACCGTCACCGCGCTGATCCGGGCCAGATCACGACGCCCCCGGGTGCCGGACCAGCCCGAACGGCCCGACACCGACACCCTCATCGGCCACCTGCGACGCCTGCGCCCCGCCGACGAGGAGGGGGGCCATCTCCTACGGACGCTGCACACCGCGCTCGGTGACCGGACCGCCGACCGTATCGCCCTGCTCAAGGGGCAGTTGAGCAGCGACGAGTCGGCCGACCGGTGCAACGGCGTGTGGATGGCGGCGGGGCTGCTGCGCGAATGGCGGGGCTCGTACGAAGAGCTGGTCGCGTTGATCGGCGAACAGGTCGTCACCGAGGAGCAGCGGCTGCGCGATGCCGCGGCCTCCGTCCTGGAGACACTCTTCGGTCTGGCCGCCCCGGCCGCCGACCACCTCGCCGCCCTGGTGGCGGTCGGCTCCGAGCACCGAATACGCCAGTGGGAGCACGGGAAACCGGCCCTCGGCGCCCCGCTCAAGGCGCTGGCCAGAGCCGGCGATCCGCGCGCGGTGGCCGCGCTCGCCGAGGTGCTGGACGGGCCGGTCGTACCCCCCGAAACCGGTTACGAAGTAAAGCACTTGGGCCCGGCGGCAGCCCCGCTCGCTCCGCTGCTGCGGGAGCGGCTCGGCGAGCTCCCCCTCGACGCACTCGACACCTACGACCGTGCGGTGCCGCTGCTGTTCGCGCTCGGCAGGCTGGGACACGCGCCGGCGGTACCGGAAATGCTGCGGCTGCTGCACGGGACGCCGGAGGGGCTGCGGAGCCGGGAATGGTTCGTGCGGGCGATCGCCGACGCGCTCAGCGAGTGCGGCCCGGACGCGCGGGAGGCGATACCGGCCCTGCGTGAACTGCTGGACGGGGAGTGCGCGGTGGCGGCGGCCGGTGCGCTCTGGTCGCTGGAGGGCGACGCCGAGGCCGTACTGCCGACGTTGCGAAGGGAATTGGTGGCGGGGCAGTTCCGCGCACGCAACGCGGCCGAGGCCCTGGGCCGACTGGGGCCCGCGGCCCGACCCGCCCTGCCGGCACTGCGCGCCATGGCCGACTCCGGGAAGGTGTGGCTGCGTGCGAGCGCCGCGGGCGCCCTGTGGGACATCGCCGGGGATCCGGAACCGGTCCTCCCGGCGCTCCGCTCCTCCTGGGAGCAGAACGTGCACACCCGCCCCCTCCTCGCCGGCTGTCTGACCCGGATGGGGCCGGCGGGCGCGCCCGCCCACGATCTGCTCCGTACGGAACTCGCCACGCCACGGCGGCACCAGGCGCGGGCCGACACCTACGGGAGCGACAACATCGGCGAGGACGAACAGCTGCTGCGTGCCTGCCGCGCCGCCCTGGACACCGCGTAGAAACCGCAGCTCAGAGCCAATTGAGCACAGCCCGTCGAGGCATTGTCAGACCCCTCCCCTACTGTGATCACCATCGCCGACAGGTGGGTTCGGGAGGGGTCCTGTCATGGGTTGGATCGAGACATCCAGTGGGTACGCCGTCACGTTGGACGGCGCACAGGTGCGGTGCCGAAACGCGGCGGGACGCACGCTGAAGCAGGTGCCCGCGAAGCTGCGGGACGACGTGGAGGTCGTCCGGCTGCGGCAGTTGGCCGAGTGGCTGGAGCGGCATGAGCGGGAGTGCCGCTCCCAGGTGGACACCTGGATCGTCCGCTCCCTGCCCGTGCCGACGGACCTGCTGGCCCGGGTGTGGCCCGACGCGGCCTGGCAGGCGGCGCTGCGGGACCTGGTGGTGGCGCCGGTGGACACGGACGGCACGGTCGCGCTGGAGCGCGCCGGATTCCTGCGGGACGCGGATCCGGAGCAGGGCCTCGGCGTGGTCGACCTGGACGGCGACTCGGTCCGGCTCGCCGCGCGCACGGTGGTGATACCGCATCCGGTGCTCCTCGAAGACCTGCAGGATCTGCGGGAGTTCGCTGCGGAGCTCGGTGTCGAGCAGGGCGCAGGCCAGTTGTTCCGGGAGGTCTGGCCGCGGCCGGACGAGAGGGACGGCGCCGCCTTCGAGTGGAGCGCCTACGCGGGCGGGAAGTTCGAGGAACTGCGGCACGCGACCGCGCGGGCGGGTTCGTACGGCTATCGGGTGCGCGGCGGATACGCGGTGTGCCCGCTGGTCGAGAACGGGGTCGCGGTGGAGGCGGCCTACTGGATCGGCGCCGACTACCCGGAGGCCGAGACCCGCACCGGCGGCCTGGAGTGGCGGGCCGCGGGCGGGCGCCGGCTGCCGTTGCGGGAGGTGGGGCCGGTCGCCTGGTCGGAGGGGGTCCGGATGGCGGCATTGGTGTACGCGGGGCGTGTGGTGAACGGCGAGGACGAGGAGGGGGAGCTGTGAACGGGGATCAGCTGCTGGAGTCGGGAGCGGTACTGCCGCTGGGCGAGGGTGCCGGCGATGTGCTGACGGCGCGGACGTACGGGCATCCCGTACTGGAGGGGCGCACGGTGGTGCGGCTGGTGCCCGAGGCGATCGGGCCCGCCGAGGACCTCGCCCTGGAGTACCTGGGCTTCGGCACCGCCGACTCGGCGCCGGTGGGCCGGGTGAGGCGCCAGTCGCTGGGCTTCCCCGCCTGGGCGCTGGTCAACGACCCGGTGAACGGGCACCATGCGCTCGCCGTGGTCAAGGAGATGGAGCGGCTCACCCGGATGGTGTCGAGCAAGCCGGGCCACGCCAAGGACGGCTTCGACGAGATCGGCGCCCGACTGGACCGCTCGGTGCCGCACTTCCTGCCGACGTACTACGAGCAGGTGGCCCGGTTGTTCCTGGCGGCGGAGTCGCGCCAGCACGCCGCGTCGTTCTTCGGCAAGGCCCGGGCAGCCGAGCAGCGGCACGCCCTCGACGTGGACGAGGACCGGCTGCGTGAGGTGTTCCTGGAGTTCGCCGGGGCGGGCGCGCTGAGCGGGAAGGCGCTGCGCGACCACGCCAAGGGGCTGGCGGCACGACTGTCCGGCACAGCCGCGTACGAGCAGTTCAGGACGCTGTCGTCGCAGCGCTGCGCGGCCGGGATCGCTCCTTACGCGGGCATGCTGGAGGATCTGCGGCGGCTGGCGAAGGGCGCGGGGCTCGATCCGCGTGCCGAGGAGTGTGCGCTGCTCGCCGAGATCCTCCCCTCGGGCGCCATGAACCGCGCGGCCGGAAGCTTCTGGAAGTCCGCGCTGCCCGCTCTGGCGGAGCTGGCGCACGAGGATCCGGCGGTACGGGAGCGGTTGTTGACGCTGATGCCGTCCACGGGCGGTGATCAGCGCGAGGAGTTCGACGCGGCGTGGCTGGCGCTGCTCGACGCCTGCGGGGCGATCGGTCTGCTGGTCGACGGCACGGTCGACGCCGCCGACTGGCTGAGCTCCTGGGACCGGCACCGTCAGCGTGGCTGGCGGCAGCGCAAGCGGCTCGTCGAGGAACTCGCCCTGGTGGAGCGGCTGGCGCCCCGGCTGATCGCCGACGGCAAGCCGGTGCGGCTGCTGCGCGAGCGGGGCTGGAACTCCTACGTGGATCTCGACCTGCTGGACACCGCCCTGGCGGCGGGTGTGCCGGTCGCCGACCCGTCCCCGGGGACCGAGGGGCTGGAACTGCGCTACTGGACGGACGACGAGCGCCCGGGCCGTCGGGACCTGCTCGCGGTCACCACCGACCCGCGCTTCGCCCCTCTGTTGCGCAGGGCGGTGGAGAGCCTCTCGCTCGTGGACGGACCCGGGTCCGGTCCTTCGGCCCGCGTGCGGCGGCTCGCGGACCATCCGGCGCTGTGCACGGCCGTGGCGGGCTGGCTTGGGGACCGTGCCGACGAACTGGCCGAGCCGGTCGGCCTGCCGGGGCTCGACGAGCTGCTGAGCAAGGTCTCCCGCTTCTCGGCACCCGCCGTACTGGCGACGGCACCGGAGGCCGTCCGGCGGATCGTCGGCTTCGATCCCGCGCCGGTCCTGGGTCGCACCCTGCGCGCGGGCATCCTCGACGAACTGGGCTGGCCCGCCCTCGAAGAGGCCCTGGAAACCCTCGGCAAGGTCGCCCCGCCGACGAGCGGACAACACCCGTGGCCGCACCAGCCCGGCCGGTCGTACCAGTACGCGGACGCCTGGCCCGCGCTGATCGTCCGGGTCGAGACCCAGGTCGCGCTGGCCGGCCCCGACGCGCTGCTCGACGCGCGCACGCTCACCCTGCCGTCCCAGGGACGCCAGTACGGCGAGCCGACGGTGCGTCACGTGGACGGTCAGTGGCTCATCGCGTCTGGGTACGGGAACGAGCAGCGGGCGGTCTGGTCCGGGCGCCCCGCCGACGTGTTCAAGCCGACGGGTCTGCCGGGCGGCTGGTACGGCGGTCACCCGGTGTCGCTCGCGCTGCCCGACGGCGGCCGCTGTTTCGGCGGGCGGCCCGTGCACGCCGGGGACACCACGTTCGCCGAGCAGCACCGTGAGATCGCCTCGGACGGCATCTCGTACTGGGTGCTGCACGAGAACCGCTGGCACGAGTACGACCCCGCCTCCGCCAAGCGCGGCCGGATGTCGGTGCCTGCGTTCTTCGACTCGGCGCTCGCCGACGCCCGCCCGGGCATCGTCCTCACACAGACGGACTGCCGGCTGCTGCCGGTCCAGCCGGGTCTGGAGAGCTCGCCGTTCGGCAGCAAGGACGGACTGCTCGGCTGGTGGGTGACGCACGACCAGAACTCCGGCGCCTGGACGGCCTGTTCGGTCGACGGGAGCCGTAGTCCGGCGACCACCAAGGGCGTTCCGGCCCCGCCCCTGCGCCTGCCGGGCGGCGCCGTCCTGCACCCCGTGCAGGAGGGCTGGAACCGCACGATCGTCGAGCTGTGCGACAAGGACGGCCTGTCGCTGGCCCGCATCCAGCTGGGCAACCGCGGCAGCGCACATGCGGCGGGCACCCGCTTCCTGCCCCCGCTGTGGTACTGGCACGCCCTGCGCCCCCGCGACGAGCACGGCTCGGCCGCGCTGCGGGCCGTGACCGACGCGGACGCCACCGCGCTGCTGGCCGCCGTCCGGGACGGCGAGAGCCCCCGGGAGGCCGTGGCCCGGCTGCTGCCCGCCGTCACCGACGAGCGGCTCGCCCTCGGGGTGGCCGGGTTGGTCGAGGAGACGGCCCGCTGCGCCAAGCGGATCACCACTCTCGCCGAGCGGGCCGAGCGGCCGGTCGCCGCGCCGCGGGACGAGGAGGAGGAAGTCCGGCACGCGTACGACCACGTCCTGCGCGAGGCGCTGCGGGAGCTCACCGCTCCCGGACACTTCTACGGTTACTACGGCAACGAACAGCACGCCACCACCGCCATCGACCAGCTCAGGGCGTTGCGCGCGCTGTTGGTCCCGGGCACGCCGCCCGCGAAGTTCCCGTTCGTCGGCACCGGAGTCGCCTGGCTCTCGCTGACCGGTCCCGGCACGGTGGCGGCCGCCCTGCGCGCCGCCGCGCCCACCACGCCGGATGACCAGCGCGCCGGGCTGCTGGAATTCCTCGACGTCGTCCTGTCGGTCGGCGACGGTGTGCTCGTCGATCCCCGCGGACGCCTGCGGGTCGTGCAGCTCAAGGCCTCCCGGTCAGAGCGGCCGGAGCGCGTCGGGGAGGTGCTGGCCTCGGGCGACCGGCGGCTGCTGATCCTGTCCTGCCAGAAGGTCGACGCGGGCGACGCGTACTGGAACGCCGTCGAGCACGACCCGGCGGGCGAGTTCGGTCCCTGGGAGGGATTCGCACTGGTCGAGTCCGAGATCCGGGGCACGTCCGGGGACGAGGTCCTGGCACCCGCCGTACGGCGGTTGGTGGCGCTCCTGAGGGAGCGGGGACCGCTGCCCTACCGGCCGGAGCAGGCGCGGGAGTTCGCCGAGCGGGTGGGGGTGAACGCGGTGGCCGGAGCGCTGCTGCTCCTCGGACTGCCCGGGCTCAACTCCTACGGCAAGGACGGGCTCCTGTCCGCGGAGCACCTCCAGCCGCTGGGCGCGAAGAGCGCGGAGGCACAGGCCGCCCGGAACGCCCTCGGTGAACTCTCCATTGTGGAACGACAGTTGTTCACCGCCGCGCTGATCCCCGCGGATCCCGGACACCTGGAGCGGCTGTGGACCGACGGTTTCGACCTGGAGCCCGTCGTACGGATCTGGGTCGAGCGGCGGGGGCGGCGGCGGGCGGCGCCGCCCGAGCTGATCGCGCGGATGGTGAGCGAGATGGGGCCGGGCCGGATGCTGGACGCCGTCCTCAACCCCCAGGCGCGCCCTGAGCTGACCGGTCGCACCGAGCAGCGGATGCGGGGCAACGGACTCGAACCGCTGGACGCCCAGACCCTGTTGACCGGCTCCACCCTCGCCGCGTACGTCAGCATGCTGCGCTGGCTCGCCTATCGACTTCCGTACGGCGATCCGCTGCGCGCGACGCTTCCCGAGACCCTGCGCATGCTCCGCGAGCGCCTCACCGACCCCGGGCTGCTGCTCGACCTCGGAGTGACCTGGGGGCATGACGGCAACACGGTGTCGACCCGGGTACGGGAGACGTTCGGACTGCCCGCCCAGGGAGGCGGGGACACGGAGGGCCTGCTGCGCGCGGGCCAGGCGATCGTGCTGGCGCCGATGCGGCACCGCTCGGAGTGGGACACCGTATGGCTGCGGCCGTCGGCCGTGCTGCCGCAGGCGGGCGAGGAGGGCGGACCCGATCATCCGGCGCTGAAGCTGCTCGCGGCTCTGAGCCGGGACAGCGGGCAACTGCAGTCGCTGCGCACGCTGTTGAGCGAGGAGTTCACCGCCCTGATCACGGCGGACGGCCCTCCCGGAGCCGCACAGCACCCGGCCCACAGCGTGCCGGAGCTGGTGGCCGAGGCGGCGCAGCGGTGCGGGCTCTCCGAGGACGCGGCCGGGCTCTATCTGATGCTGCTCGCGCTCCCGGACCCCACGGACCGTAACCAGGCCGCCTGGACCGGCTGGAAGCCCGCGCGGCTGAAACGGGCCAGGGCCGAACTGGCCGCCGCCGGGCTGGTGGTGGAGGCGAAGCGGTCCCGGGCCGGACGCGCGCAGTTCCTGCCCGGCGGCTGGCTGGAGCACAAGGCGCCGCGGCTGCCCGTCGAGAGCTGGAAGACCCCGCTGCTGCCGGAGACGACCCACGGTTTCGTGGTGCCGGACCGGCCGGTGCCGGAGTTGTTCGCGCGGGCCTGGCGGCGGGTCGTCGAGGGTGACGCGCCCGGGTTCGAGGAGTTCGCCGGGCGCGGTGGCAGAGGTGGCCGGGGCGGCCGGAGCGGAGGCAGGGCATGAGCGGCGGACAGAGCACGGCGAGCGGGATGACGGCAGCGCGTACGACGGACGTGACGGCCGTGACGGAGGCGATGGGCGCAGCGGGTGTGGCGGGTGGATCGGGTGGATCGAGCGTGACGGGCGCGCGGCAGATCGAGCTGCCCGAGGACCGTCACGCCGATGAGCTGGCGTTTCTCGCGGCGTACGACGAGGGGCCGCGACCGCCGGGCTGGCACCTGACCCCGCGCGCCGTGGTGACGTTCGTGTGCGGTTCGGACGGCGAGTCGCTGAGCGGGGCGGACGGGCGACGGCTCGTCGTGTCACGGAAGTTCGTGGGCGACCGGGGACTCGTCGAGCGGTGTGTGGTGACGCTCGCGGGCGAGCGGGGTCTCCTGCTGGTCGGCGAGCCCGGCACCGCCAAGTCGATGCTCTCCGAGCTGCTGGCCGCCGCCGTGTGCGGCACCAGCGCGCTCACCGTGCAGGGCACCGCGGGCACCACGGAGGACCAGCTCAGATACGGCTGGAACTACGCGATGCTGCTCGCCACGGGGCCGAGCCGCGCGGCCATGGTGCCCTCACCCGTGCTCACGGCGATGACCCGGGGAGCCGTCGTCCGGATCGAGGAGGTCACGCGCTGTCTGCCGGAGGTGCAGGACGCTCTGGTGTCTCTGCTGTCCGAACGGCGCATCGCCGTACCGGAGTTGGCCGGCGGCCCGGACGGGGACGGCACGGTGCACGCCGTGCCGGGGTTCACGCTGATCGCGACGGCCAACCTCCGTGACCGCGGCGTCTCCGAGATGTCCGCCGCCCTCAAGCGCCGCTTCAACTTCGAGACCGTCGGACCGATCGACGACCTCGACGCGGAGACGGAGCTGGTCCGAGGCCAGGCCACGGCGGCGCTCGCCCGCTCGGGTGCCCGTTTCTCCGTCGACGACGCGGTGCTGGAGGCGCTGGTCACGGCTTTCCGGGATCTGCGCTCGGGCCGCAGCGCGGAGGGCTGGGAGGTCGAGCGGCCCACCACGGTGATGTCGACGGCGGAGGCGGTGCAGGTCGCCACGTCCATGGGCCTGGGCGCCGCGTATCTCGGGGACGGCAGGGATGTCGTGCGCACCCTGCCCGGCCATCTGCTCGGCACGGTGCGCAAGGACGACCCGGCCGATCACGCACGGCTGCTGGGCTACTGGGACGGTCCGGTGCGGCGGCGCGCGGAGCAGGGCGCCGCGCTGTGGCGGACGCTGTGGGAGCTGCGCGATGACCTCGTCTGAGGAAGCGGCCGGCTCGTCGGTGTCGCCCAAGGCGGCTCTGGAGGCGCTGGCCGAGTGCCGGGAGCCGTTCCTGATCGGCGTGCGGCACCATTCGCCGGCGCTCGCGGCGGCCGTGCCGGGGATGCTGTCGGCGGCGGCGCCGGAGGTGCTCCTCATCGAGCTTCCGGAGGAGTTCGCGCCATGGCTGGAGCACCTGGGGGATCCGGCGACGGTGCCACCGGTGGCACTGGCGGGAAGCCGGGAGCACGGCGGGGTGGTCTTTCTGCCCTTCGCCGAGTTCTCCCCGGAGCTCGCGGCGATTCGCTGGGCGAGGGAGGCAGGCGTGCCGGTCGTGCCGTTCGACCTGCCCCTGGCCGCGCGGGACGCAAAGGAGCGGGCTCGGGAGGTGGCGGAGGAGCCGGGTGCGGGCCAGGCGGGTGGCGGGCGTGGGCGACTGGCGGCCGCCCTGCGAGCGCGCGCCGGGGGCCGGACGGAGGACGACCTGTGGGCGCGGCTCGTGGAGTCGGGCGCGCCGGGCGCCGCGGCGGAGGAGTTGCGGCGCGCCGCGCTGCTCGTGGGCTGGGCGTTGCGGGCGGACACCGGAGAGGACGCCGTGGACCCGTACGACCTGCGGCGCGAGGCCAATATGCGGGGACGACTGGCCGAGTACTCGGGGCGGCGTACGGCGGCGGTGATCGGGGCGTTTCACGCGCCCGCGCTGCTGCGGGCCGGTTCCGGCTCGGTGGGTTCGGGTGCTGGGCTGGTGCGTTCGAGTGCCGGGGCGGTGGGTTCGGGTGCCGGGCCGGTGGGTTCAGGTGCCGGGGCGGTGCGTTCGGGTGCCGGGCTCGCGGAGGACGTCCCCTCGGTCATCACCTCCCTCGTGCCCTACTCGTACCCGCTGCTCGACGAGCGGTCCGGGTATCCGGCCGGCATCCGTGATCCGGAGTGGCAGCGGGGGGTGTTCCGGGCGGCCGGGGAGCCGGGGCGGCTGGACGAGTTGCTGACGGCGACGGCCGTGCGGATCTGCGCCGCCGTCCGCGACGCGGGCCACCCCAGTGGCCCCGCCGACGCCCGCGAGGTGGTGCGGGTGGCGCGGGATTTGGCCACGCTGCGCGGGCTGCCCGCCGCGGGCCGCGGAGAGCTGGTCGAGGCGGTGCAGACGGTGCTCACGCAGGGCCAGTTGCTGGGCCGGGGGCGGGTGGTGGCCGCGGCCATGGAACAGGTACTCGTCGGTGACCGGCAGGGGCGACTCGCTCCCGGCACGCCACGCTCCGGCCTTGGCCCGGCGGTCGAGGGCCTCCTCGCGGAACTCTCCATGCCCTCCCCCACCGCTCCCGCCCGTCGTGAGCTGCGACTCGACGCGCTGCGGTCCGAACTCGACCGCCGGCGCGAGATCTGTCTGCGCAGGATGGCGATCTGCCGAGTTCCCTACGGCGAGGAGGCCGGCGTCGCGGGGGTCGGCGACGGCGCCGCGCTCACCACACGATGGACGGTGACCTGGACGCCCTCGACGGCGGCGATGCTGGATGTGACCGGCGTTCACGGAGTGACATTGGAACAGGCGGCCGGCGGCGTACTGGCACGGCGACGGGCGGCGGAGCGGCGCGACGGCGGTCCGACCGCGGCCCAGGTGCTCGCCGGGCTCGAGGACGCGGCCCGCTGCGCCCTCCCGGGGCTCGCCTCGGAGCGCCTCACGGAAGTCGCCGAACTGCTGCCCGCGTCCGGCACCCTGCCCGAACTCCTCGGCGGGCTCGACCTGTTGAGCCGGATCGGCGCGGGGCATGTGCCGGGGCTGCCCGCCCCTTGGGAGAAGGAGCGGATCGAGGCCGCGTACGACGAGCTGGGCGCCGCCGGTGTCCGCGCGCTCGACGGGCTGACCGGCTCCACCGACACCGCCGACGCCCGCGCTCTGGTGGACCTCGCCACCCGGGTGGACGGCGCGGGCGGCGGGCTCCGGCTCGCGGACGCCCTCGGCCGCCTGGACGGGGACGGTACGCCGCTGATCCGCGGCGCCGCGGGAGCCGCCCGGGTGCTGCTGGGGCTGCGGGAGGCGACGGAGTTCGGCACCCGGCTGGCCTCCCGCGTCGACAGTGCCGTGACTCCCGAACTCCGTTCCGACCTCGCCGCGTTCCTGCGCGGCACACTGCTCGCCGCCGGTCCGCTGCTCGAGACCGGCGAGGCAGTGGACCCGCTCCTGGAGCGCGTCGAGTCCCTCACCGACCGGGCTTTCCTCGACCGCCTGCCGGCCCTGCGCGCCGGCTTCGACGTCCTGGCGCCGGCGGCCCGGTCCCGGATGCTCGCCGCGGTGCACGACCGCACCGGCCGCGCGGTGGGCGAGTTGCCGGACGCGGTTGCGGAGCCGGGGTTCCTGGCCCGGATGGCGGCGGCGGATCTGGCGGGGCGGACGGCGTTGGCGACGGCGGGGTTGGACCCCTTGGGCACGGACGCGACGCCGACCTCGCATCAGACCCCTCATGACAGCCCCGGCGTGCCCCACAAGTCTGCCGAGCCCAACAGCCCCGCCGTAACCGACAGTCGCGCCGTAACCGACAATCCCCCCGTACCCAACAGTCTCGGCCCGGGAGATCGCTGGCGGCTCCTGCTGGGCAGGGCGCGGCAGTTGACGGGGCGGGCCGGCCGGATCGCGCGCGCACTCGACGAGTTGTACGGGAGCGGGCGCGGCGAGGGGGTCGGAGAGCCCGGCGATGACGGTGCCGGCGGCGGAAGCGAGGCGTCGTTCCCGGATGTGCGGAGCTGGTCCGAGGAGCTCACGGCGCTCTTCGGCCCCGGGGTACGGGAAGAGGTGCTGGCCGCGGCGGCCGACGCCGGACGCGTCGACGCGCTGCAGGAACTCGACCCCGCCTCGGCCCGCCCCTCGGTCGAGCTCCTGCGGACGGTCCTCTCGTACGCGGGAGGGATGCCCGAGCAGCAACTCGCTCGGCTTCGGCCCCTGGTGGCCCGGCTGGTCAAGGAGCTCACGGACGCTCTCGCCCACAGACTGCGGCCCGCCCTCGCCGGTCTCGCGCATCCGCGGCCCACCCGCAGACCGGGCGGCCCCCTGGATCTCGCCCGCACCGTGCGCGCGAACCTCGCGACGGCGCGCCGCGATCCGGCGACGGGAGCGGTGACGGTGCTGCCCGAGCGGCCGGTGTTCCGTACCCGGGCCCGCAAGGCGGCGGACTGGCGGCTCGTGCTGGTCGTCGACGTGTCCGGGTCCATGGAGGCGTCGACGATCTGGGCGGCGCTCACCGCGTCCGTGGTCGCCGGGGTCCCGGCACTGAGCACGCACTTCGTGGCGTTCTCGACGGAGATCGTGGACCTCACCGACCAGGTGGACGATCCCCTCGGGCTGCTCCTCGAGGTGCGGGTCGGCGGCGGGACGAGCATCGCCCGGGGCCTGCGGCACGCGCGCTCACTGGTGACGGTTCCCTCCCGCACGCTGGTCGTCCTGATCAGCGACTTCGAGGAGGGGGGTCCGGTGGGCCCCCTGCTGTCCGAGGTGCGGGCACTCGTCGACTCGGGCTGCCATGTCCTCGGCTGCGCCTCGCTGGACGACGCGGGCCGACCGCGCTACTCGGCCGGCGTGGCGGGGCAGTTGGTGGCCGCGGGCATGCCGGTGGCGGCCCTCAGCCCGCTGGAACTGGCCCGCTGGGTGGGCGAACGCATGGGAGGTACACACCGATGACCACGCTTCCCCCGGTGACGGCGGAAGTGGCGGCTGCCGCGCTGGAGTCGCTCCCGACCCGTCTGCGCAAACGTGCCGACTCGGCCGCGGCCAAGGCCGCCGACTGGCCCGTCACCGTCACGGACGCGACGGTCGTGGTGCGGGTCGACGACGCGACGACGGTCACTCTCACCACCACGGCCGGGGTGGTGACGTCCCCCGAGGATGCCGTGTGCAGTTGTCTGCTCGCGCCCGCGTGTCTGCATCGTGCGGCGGTCCTGACGCTCGCACCGCTGGCGGAGGAGACGGACGGACCGCCGGCGACGGCTGTCGTGCCGTCGGACGCCGACGACACCACCCCTGTCCCTCCGGAGACCGGGGCCCTCGACCTCACTCCCCCGCAGTCCGCGGCGGCGCACGCCCTCCGGGCGGCCGCGACCGCCGTACTGGCAGCCGGAGTGACCGGCTCCGGTGCCGTGCATCGCGCCACGCTCCTCCATGCCGCCCACTCGGCGCGCGTCGCCGGACTCCACCGCGCCGCGGCCGCGGCCGTCCGGGTGGCGCGGCGGCTCTCCGAGGCGGGCACCGGGGACCCCGCGTTCCGGCTGCCCGAACTGGCGTCGGAACTGGCGGAGTTGCTGACCGTCGCCGACGGCCTGCGCCGTGCGCCGGACCCGGCTCTGATCGGCACCGCACGTCGGGCCTATACGGCGAACGGTTCGCTGCGGCTGCACGGTCTGTTCACCGAGCCGGTGGTGACCGCTTCCGGGTACGCCGGGGCGGTCACGTACGCCCTCGCTCAGGACGGCCGACTCCGCTCGCTGTCCGACGTGGCGCCGGGCGACGCCGACCGTGCTCGGCAGGCCGCGGGCTCCGCGGTCCCCGGCGGCAGCGCCCTCACCCTGCGGGAACTGGGCGACCACGGCGGGGCGATCCTCACCGACCCGACGGTCTCGCCGGACGGGCGGATCGGCGGTGGCGGCGCGGTCCGTTCCGTACGGGCGTCGGGGGCCCGTTGGCACGAGGAGCCGCTCGACACGCTCTGGCGGCGTTCCCCGGCCGACCAGGTGGCCGCCGCGCTGCGGTGGTCGGCCGAGCCCGCCGACGACCGGGACGCGGGGGGTGACCTGCTCTTCCTCACCGGGACGATCACCGGTGGAGGGTTCGCCGTGGACGGTGGTCCCCCTGTGCGTCTCTTGGCGCCGGACGAGCGTCCCGAACTCCCCTACGTCGAGAACCTCCGGCTTCTGGCGGGGGCCCACGGTCTGTCCCTGCGCCTCGTCGCGCGGCTCGCGCCGGACCGGCCGAGCGGTGTACGCGCCCTCGCCGCGGCCTGGCAGGGCACCGACGGCGACCCGATCCGCGCGGACCTCGGCCTGCGCCGCCTCAACCGCACCCACCTGCCCAGGACGGGGAGGGCCGTCACCCCGTCCGTCCCAGCGCCCGCGCTTCCCACGGAACTCGACCTCCTGCGGCGGGCCGTGGACCGCGCGGTCGCGGGGGGACGCGCCGTCACCGCCGCCGTGGCCGACGGCGAACTCCCCCGTCGGCTCGCCGCGGTGGGTCTGACCACGGGGGCCGCGTGCGCGCGGGCCCTGGTGGACACCGCGTCGGACCGGCGCCATGACGCGCTGGGCCGGCTGCGGCCGGCCGACCCGGAGGCGTACGCCCACGCCTGGCTCGCGTCGTCCACATACGCCTCGGCCGCCACGGCATCCCTCCTCACGGCCGCGTGGGCACCGGAGGAGGACCACGATCCGGCCTGACCGCGGGGGTCCTGTGGAGCGGCGCGGGGGGGCGGGGTGGGGCGGCGGAGGCTCCCCTCAGCCCGTCTTCCGCCCCCACAGGGGACCGACCCGTTGCCAGTCCTCGTCCCACTGCGCCATGCGCCGCCGCTCCATTCGTCCGCGTACCAGCCGTCCGCCGACGAACGGCACACTCGCGACACTCACCCCCATCAGGACGCCCACCAGCACGGCACGCAGTTGGGCCTGGGAGGGCGTGGGGGGCTTGGTGACGAGGCGGCCGTCGGCGTCCGTCCATACGGTCACCGGGGTGCCCCCGGGGCTGCCGACGGGCACCCGGGCCTGACCGGCGTGCGGAGAGCCGTCCGCGGCGGTCCAGTGGACCTTCGCCCAGACCATGTCGGCGTCGTTGGCCGACGCGGTCGACTTCGGCACGTCGGCGTTGAGCAACGCCAGAACGGAGTGCCACTCGGCCCGCTGCCTGGCAAGGCCGTTCTCCACGGACTGCGTCGCCAGCAGACCGGTGAGCACCCCGCCGAGCGCGGTGAGCGCCCAGGCGACGAGCACGATCCAGGCCTCCAGCGCGTCACTGCGACGCCGCAGCGGATTGCGCCGCCATCGCCACAGCCACACCTTCGGAGCCTTCGGACCACGGAATGCCGCCATCGATGGCATCCTCCTCACGACCGCACGGACATGCCACATCGCCCTCCCATACGGGATCGGTCCCTCCGATGCTCACAACGAGTCCCACGACCCGCGCGTTCCAGGAATCCGGCCATCCCTCACCCGTAGGCGCGTCGGCCGGGACGAGACGTCAGCGATGGACCGACGCCACCCTGCTGACCTGCGGCAATTCGGTGTACAGGGGAGACTGTCAGTGCCGGGGTGCAGACTGGCCGATGTCTGAGACGACGTCGTCACGGAGGTGGTCGGCATGGCCGAAGTACTGCTCACCGTCGGTACACGAAAAGGGCTGTTCATCGGACGGCGGCGCGGCGCCGCCTGGGAGTTCGACGAGAGTCCGTACTTCAACGCGCAGGCCGTGTACTCGGTCGCGATCGACACCCGCGGCGAGACACCACGGCTGCTGGCCGGAGGGGACAGCGCGCACTGGGGTCCGTCCGTCTTCCACTCCGACGACCTGGGGCGGACATGGACCGAACCGGCGCAGCCGGCCGTCAAGTTCCCCAAGGACACCGGGGCTTCGCTGGAGCGGGTGTGGCAGTTGCACCCGGCGGCGGCCGAGCCTGACGTGGTGTACGCGGGCACGGAGCCGGCCGCGCTGTACCGCTCCCAGGACAGAGGCGAGTCCTTCGAGCTGGTACGGGCCCTGTGGGAGCACCCCACCCGGTCGCAGTGGGTGCCGGGCGGCGGTGGCGAGGGGCTGCACACCGTCCTCACCGACCAGCGCGACCCAAGGGCCGTCACGGTCGCCGTCTCCACGGCGGGGGTGTTCCGTACACACGACGGCGGGGCGAGCTGGGAGCCGTCCAACTCCGGTGTCTCCGCGGTGTTCCTGCCGGATCCGAACCCGGAGTTCGGTCAGTGCGTGCACAAGATCGCACAGGACGCGTCGACCCCGGACCGGCTCTACCTCCAGAACCACTGGGGTGTGTACCGCAGCGACGACGCGGGCGGCGAGTGGACCGACATCGGCGCGGACCTGCCGTCCACCTTCGGGTTCGCGGTGGCCGCGCATCCGCACCGCGGCGACACGGCGTACGTCTTCCCGATCAACGCGGACGCGGACCGCGTCCCGGCCGACCGGCGCTGCCGTGTCTTCCGCACGCAGGACGCCGGCAACACCTGGGATCCACTGACCGCGGGGCTGCCCACGGAGGACCACTACGGCACGGTGCTGCGCGACGCGCTCTGCACGGACGGCGCGGACCCGGCGGGTGTGTACTTCGGCAATCGCAACGGCGAGGTGTACGCGTCGGCGGACGACGGGGACAGCTGGCGGCAACTGGCCTCGCATCTGCCGGACGTGCTGTGCGTACGCGCCGCGGTCGTCGGCTGAGGCCCGGGAGCCGCCCCTGGGACGACATCCGGCGTCGGTCACCCGCCGTGGTGGTGCCGACGCGACCAGTGGCGAATTCACCGCGTCGAACGGTCCCTTGCGCCGCTGGCGCGCCGCTGCAGGAGGCGCGAGCATGGAGGTATGGGGATGGCGGTGAAGACGTGACACCTGCGATTCCGGAATCGGGCGAAGGTCCCGGCACAGAGCCCAATATCGGTGCGGAAGAAGCAGCCTCGGACGCGGCGGCGATCGTCACCCTGGCCGGCACGGTGATCGGCTGGACCAGAAGCGCGGAAGAACTCCTCGGCCGTTCGGCCCGCGAGGTCGTCGGAGGCTCCGTCGGCCGTCTGCTCGCCGCGCCCGAAGACCCCTGCCGCGTAGCGGCGATCATGGAGCGCTGCCGTGCGGGCCGGGCCTGGAGCGGAGTGGTCACGCTGTCGCATCGCGACGGTCGTCGTGTCGAAGTGAATCTGCGGGTTTCCGCGTCGTTCCAGGTCCGCGACGACGAGTGCTTTCTCCTCTCGGCACGGGAGCGCATCACGCGCTGGGCCATGGGGCAGTCCGTGCTGGACGGGTTCCTGACCCGTTCGCCCGTGGGAATGGCCATCGTGGACATGGACCTGCGTTGCGCCTGGGTCAACAACACCCTGGAGAGCATCGGCGGCATACCGCGTGAGCAGCGTCTGGGCCGGCGCCTGACCGACCTCTTCCCGGGCCTCCACGCGGAGACCCTCGAGGACGTGATGCGCAAGGTACTGCGGACCGGCGAGCCGGTCAGCGACTTCGAGTACCTGGGCTGGAGCTGGGCCGACCCGCATCGGCAGCACGCCTACTCCACGTCGTTCTTCCCCCTGGTGGACGTCGACGGCGCCGTCACCGACATCTGCTACATGGTGCTCGACGTCACCGACCGGTGGAACGCCCGCCAACTGATTTCCATGGTCAACGAAGCCGGCGCCTGTGTGGGCAGCACCCTGGACGTCATGGAGACGGCCCAGGAGCTGGCCGACTTCGCCGTGCCCCGGTTCGCCGACTTCGCCATCGTGGATCTGCTGGAGCCGGTCCTCAGCACCGAGGGGCACGGAACCTGGCTGTCCGACGCGGGTCCGGCGGTGACGGGGCCGGTGATGCGGCGGGCGGGCATGAGTTCCGTCCGGGAGGGGTGCCCGGAGGCGGTCGCCCAGGTCGGCGATCCGGTGGACTTCATCCCTCCCCCGCACGATCTCGACCTCCTCGTGAACGGCGAGCCCGTCCTCATACCGGTGCTGAACCCCGACAACCCTCAATGGGCCGTCGAACAGCCGTCCAGGACCTCGAGCATGCGCGAGTTCGGACTTCACTCACTCATCTCCGTGCCGATGCGGGCCCGGGACACCGTCCTCGGCCTCACCACCTTCGTCCGCTCGCGGAACCCGGCTCCCTTCACCTCGGACGACGTACTGCTCGCCCGGGAACTGGTCGCACGAGCGGCCGTCTGTGTCGACAACGCCCGCCGCTACACCCGGGAGCACCACGCCACGCTGACGCTCCAGCACAGCCTTCTGCCCCATACGCTGGAGGGCGGCATGGCCGTGGACGTGGCCTCCATGTATCTGCCCGCGGACGCCAAGGACGGTGTGGGCGGGGACTGGTTCGACGTCATCCCGTTGTCCGGAGCCCGAGTCGGCCTCGTCGTGGGCGATGTGGTCGGCCACGGTCTGAGTGCGGCCGCCACCATGGGCCGACTGCGTACCGCGGTGCAGACGCTCGCCGACATGGATCTGCCGCCCGACGAGCTCCTGGCCCACCTCGACGACCTGGTGCTCCGCCTCAGCGAGGAGGAGTCCCATGACGCGTCGGCCGACCTGATCCGGACCACGGTGATGGGTGCCACCTGCCTGTACGCCATCTACGACCCGGTCACTCGGAACTGCACGCTCGCCCGGGCCGGCCATCCGCCGCCGGTCCTCGTGACGCCGCAGGGCCGGGTCAGCTTCCCGGAACTGCCGGCCGGTCCGCCACTGGGGCTGGGTGGACTCCCGTTCGAGGCAGTCGACATCGAACTCGCCGAGAACAGCCTGATCGGCCTCTACACCGACGGCCTCATCGAAGGCGACGAGCGGGATGTCGACGTCGGAATGGCCCACCTCGGGGACGCCCTGTGCCCTTGCGATATCCCGCTCGAGACGCTCTGCGCCAACGTGCGGGGCCTGACCTCCACGCCGCAGTCCGACGACGTCGCGTTCCTCGTGGCGCGCACGCACGCGCTCAGCGCCGACCACGTCGCCTCGTGGGACGTGGCCTCCGATCCCGCCGCCGTGGCCGGGGCCCGCGCCCTCGCCACCCGGCAACTCCGTGCATGGGGACTGGAAGAGCTGGCCATGGCGACCGAACTCGTCGTCAGCGAGTTGGTCACCAACGCGGTGCGCTACGCCCCGGGCCCCGTGCGACTGCGGCTGTTGCGCGCATCCCGTCTGATCTGCGAGGTCACCGACACCAGCAACAGCTCCCCGCGGCTGCGGCACGCCCGGACCACCGACGAAGGGGGACGCGGCCTCTTCCTCGTCGCCCAGCTCGCACACCGCTGGGGCACCCGGTACACACACGAGGGAAAGATCATCTGGGCGGAACTGGACTCGTCGGCGCCCGCAGCGCGGTGGTGATGTCGGCGAGGTGGTCCTCGACGGGGCCGAGGGTGATCAGGCCACTGCCCGCGCCGGCGAGTTCCCCGGCGGCCGGCAGCAGGCGGGTGCGGGCCCGCTCCAGCACGTCCCGGACACCGACCTCCAGCGCGACCACGGCCTCCAGGCAGCAGCACGCCTCGTACATCAGGTCGCGCGGCGGTTCCGGGAGCGCGCGCAGCACCGCCCGTGCCTCGGCCCGGCGTCCGGATGCCAGCAAGGCGAAGGGCGCGGCCCAAGGCCGGTACGGGCCCCAGTCCGCCCCCAGGTCGATCTCGACCGGCCCTGGATCGGTGTCGGACCACGTCCTCCTGCGCTGCACCCGTAGGCACAGCAGGGCGAGCGGGAGAAGCCCACGCTCCAGGCCCGGCATCCCTGCGCCGTCCAGCCGTGCGGCGGCATCCCGGTAGGCGGTCTCGGCCCCCGCCGGCTGCCCGGACGCGGCCAGCCGCAACGCCCGGTACCACTGGGTGAAGACGCTCGCGAGCGGCAGCTCGTGGCGCTCGGCCAGCCGGTCCACGGCGGCGGCATGGCGGTCGGCCGCGGCGAAGTCGGCCAGCGCGCCGCGTGCCTGGAGCCGGATGAGGTGACCGAGTACCTCATAGGTCACCAGGTCGTGCCGGGCGGCCAGTTCGACCAGCTCCGCGCCGATCTCGTCACGCCGTGGGGCCAGGCCCGCGCGGGTGAAGGACTGCATGAACGCCCCGTTCAGCGCGAACGCCAGCAGCGCGGGATCGTCGAGACGCCGGGCGATCTCCTCCGCCTCGCGGGCGGCCTGGGGGCCGCGTGGTGCTCGGCTGCCGCGCGTCTCCAGGGCGATCGTGGCCAGCAGGCGGCACCGCGAGGCCTCGTGCGCGTCGCCCGGCGAAGCGGTGAGGGCGCGCTCGGCGGCCTCGACGATCCTTCGGGCCAGCTCCGGATCGTCGCTGCGGGTCCAGATCGCGGGGACGTCGTAGGCGCCGATCACCCGGGCGGTCAGGTCCGGGTCGCCGAACTCCTCCGCCGCCGCGATGGCCTCCATACGGTGCTGCCTGGCGGCCGCGAGCCCACCGCCCCCGGTGACCGCGAGGTTGCGGATCAGGCTCACCGTCGTCTCCAACCGGGCCCGGGCGCCGGCGGCGACCGTGCGGTCGTAGGCCGCCGCCGTCCGTGTCCACAGCCGGGCCGCGGTCGCCGTCGGCCCGGCCGGCGGATCGAGGCCGGGATCCTGGGCGAGGATGTCCGTCTCCAGGCGGCGCAGCCGGGGCCCGGGGTCCACCCCCAGCTGGTCGGCCAGGACCGCCCGGGCTCTGCGCAGCACGCCCAGCGCGTCCCCCTGACGGTCCTGCCGGTACAGCGCCAGCGCCAGCAGCCGCCAGGCGTCCTCGCGCCAGGGGTGAGCGGCGAGGTGTACGTCCAGGTCGGGCACCGCCTCGGCGGCCAGGCCGAGGTCCAGCTGCGTCCGGGCCCGCTGCTCCACCGCCTGGAGCCGCAGCTCGGCGAGGCGGGAGCGCTCACCCCGGGCCCAGTCCTCCTCCTCGAACTCGGCGTAGGCGGGCCCGCGCCACAGGGCCAGCGCCTCTTCCAGTCGCGGCAGCGCTTGCGTGGCCGGCAGCCGCGCGGCGGCGCCGACGGCCGTCTCGAAGCACCAGGCGTCCACGGCGTCCGGCTCCGGGCGCAGCGCGTACCCGGGGCCGTCCGTGACCAGCAGCCGGGCGGGGGCCCGGGACGGACGGTCCGGCTCCAGGACGCGTCGCAGCGCGGCGACGAAGGTCTGTACGGCGCCCACGGCGCCGGGCGGGGGATCCGTCCACAGGTCGCCGACCAGGTGGGTGACGGGGACGACCCGGCGGCGGGCCACCACCAGCCGCGCCAGCACGGCCCGGTGCCTCGGTCCCTTCAGCGCGAGCGCGCGGCCGTCGCTCTCGGCCACGGTCGGTCCGAGCACACCGAACGCGACCCGCACCCTTCTCGCCTCTCCCGACACCCTCGCCACGGTACTGCGCCGACGACGTGCTGATCCCGTACTGATCGCGTGCTGATCAGCTGCTGATTCGCGCCCGGCAGGCTCGTCGTGTCCGTCACCTTCCGCTTCCGCCTTCCAGAAAGGGCGAACCATGGAACCGACCATCCCCGGCTTCGACTACCGGCGCGTCCCCGTCGCCGACGATGTCGCGCTCCACGTCGCCGTCGCCGGATCCGGCAGCCCGATCGTGCTGCTGCACGGTTTCCCGCAGACGCACCTGATGTGGCGGCACGTGGCCGCCGACCTCGCGGACGATCACACCGTCATCTGTCCCGACCTGCGGGGCTACGGCGCCAGCGACAAGCCCCTCGACACCGGCGCCGACGGGAACGCGTACGCCAAGCGCACCATGGCCGCCGACGTCGTCTCGCTCGCCCGCGCTCTGGGCCACGAGCGTTTCGCCCTGGCGGGACACGACCGGGGCGCGCTGGTCGCCATCCGCGCCGGCCTCGACCACCCCGAGGCGATCACCCATCTCGCCTCGCTCGACGTGCTGCCCACGCTGGACATGTGGGACGTGATGCACGGCACCGGCGCGGCCGTCGGCTTCCACCTCTACCTGATGGCCCAGCCGCCGGGTCTGCCCGAGCGGATGATCCACGCCGCCGCGGACGTCTTCTTCGGTCATTTCCTCGACATCTGGACGCGGGACCCGAGGGCGATCCCGAACGAGATCCGCGCCGCCTACCTGGCGGCTTCCCGCGCGGCCGTCCCCTCCATCGTCGCCGACTACCGCGCCTCGGCCGGCATCGACGTCGAGCACGACCGGGCCGACCGTGCCGCCGGGAACCGGCTGCGGATGCCCGTGGCCGTTCTCCAGCAGGACTGGGGCGCGGCTCTCGGCTTCGACGCCGCCGCGCGTTGGCGCGCCTGGGCGCCCGACCTGCGGCACACGACCGTCTCCTGCGGTCACTTCATGGCCGAGGAGGCCCCCGCCGACGTCGTCAAGGCCATCAGGGACCTCGTCGCCGACCGCTGAGCGGACCTCCTCACCGAGCACCTGGGCGGATCTCCTCCCGGACACCGTTTCGCCGCGTGCCGGACCACGCGCGGGGCGAGAATCAGGGGGTGACTGTGCCAGCTGAGACCTCGCCCTTGTCGGGGCAGACCGTGTGCGGCAAGGACGGGCGCGGTCCGCTGCGCTCCTTCCTGCAGACCGAGACCGGCAGTGCCGCGGTTCTGCTGGCCGCCACGCTCGCGGCCCTCGCCTGGGCCAACATGGGGCCGGGCACGTACGAGGCACTCTGGAGCACCGAGCTGTCGGTCCGCCTCGGGGCGGGCGAAGTCTCCCTGGACCTGCGGGAGTGGGTGAACAGCGGGCTGATGACGCTGTTCTTCTTCGTCGTGGGACTCGAGGCGCGTCGGGAGTTCGACCTGGGCGAGTTGCGGGAGCGCAGAAGGGTCACGCTGCCGCTGCTCGCCGGGCTCAGCGGCATGGTCGTGCCGATCGCGATCTACCTGGCTCTCAACGCGGGCCACGACTCCGTGCACGGCTGGGGCGCCGCCATGTCGACGGACACGGCCTTCGCCCTGGGCATGCTCGCCCTCTTCGGGGCACGGCTGCCCGACAGTCTTCGGGTCTTCATCCTCACCATCTCCGTCGTGGACGACTTCCTGGCCCTGGCCGTGATCGCCGTCGCCTACAGCGGCGCCCTGGCCCTGCCCGCGCTGCTGACGGCGCTCGGCCTCTTCGCGGCCGTCGTGCTGGTGCGACGCACCCTCGGGGTACGCATTCCCGCCCTGTACGCGGTGCTGGGCGCGGCGCTGTGGGTCGCGCTGCTCAAGTCGGGGGTGGACCCGGTCGTGACCGGCCTCGCGATGGGCCTGCTCACCTACGCCTACCCGGCCGAGCGCGTCGACCTGGAACGAGCCAGCCGCCTCTTCCGGCGCTTCCGCGAGCAGCCGACGCCGGAACTGGAGCGCTCCGTACGGCGCGGGATCGCCTCGACGCTCTCGCCCAACGACCGGCTCACGCGGATGTTCCACCCCTGGACGAGCTATGTGATCGTGCCGCTGTTCGCCCTCGCCAACGCCGGCATCACCATCAGCGCCGGCCAGTTGGCCCATGCCTTCACCTCACCGATCGCCCTCGGCATCCTCCTCGGCTATGTGCTCGGCAAGCCGATCGGCATCATCGGCGCCACCTGGCTCACGACACGCGCCAGCCGCGGGCGACTGCACCCGCCGGTCGGCTGGGGCGCCATCACCGCGGGCGGCACCCTGGCGGGAGTGGGGTTCACGGTGTCCCTGCTGATCGCGACCCTCGCCTTCGACGGGGCCCGGCTGGCGGAGGCGAAGATCGGCATCCTGGCCGCCGTGGTGGGTGCGTTCCTCCTCACCTGGCTGGTCACCTCGGTGATCGGCGCCCTTCCCAAGCGTTCCCGTGTCCGGGCCCTCCTCGGTACGGGCACCACCATCGTCGACCTCAGCGACCCCGTGGACGTGGACCGCGACCACGTACGCGGCCCGCTGGAGGCGCCCGTGACGCTCGTCGAGTACGGGGACTTCGAGTGCTCGTACTGCGGCCTGGCCGAGCCCGTGGTGCGCGAGCTGCTCGCCGACTTCGGCGACGTGCGCTACGTGTGGCGGCATCTGCCACTGACCGACGTCCATCCGAACGCCCAGTTCGCCGCGGAGGCCGCCGAGGCCGCGGCCCACCAGGACGGGTACTGGGAGATGCACGATCTGCTGATGCAGCACCAGGGTGACCTGCGGCCGAAGGACCTGCTCCGCTACGCCGAGGAGATCGGCCTGGACTCCGAACGGTTCCGCAAGGATCTCCGCGAAGGCACGGGGACGGCCCGGGTCGCGGCGGACGTGGAGTCCGCCGACCTCAGCGGTGTTTCGGGCACCCCGACGTTCTTCGTCAACGGGCGCCGCCACCACGGCGCCTACGACATCGCCTCGCTGTCGGCGGCGGTGCGCGCCGCGCGGCAACGGGCGGCGCTTCAAGGGGTCGGCCGACAGGACTGAGCCCCGATCAGGGCGAGGCCGTACGCTTCAGGGCGTCTCGCGGACGCCCTCGAACAGGTCGCTCTCGCGTGTGCCGCCGGTCCACGGCGGGTGGGCCCGTACGTATTCCTCGACCCGGCCCACGTCCCCGGACAGGCTGAAGAGCCTCAGCAGGGCAGCGGCGTCCGCCTGGCTGGCGTGGGCCGCCAGGGCCCGCAGCTTGTGCGGCCAGAAGTCGGAGACGTCCACGGCCGCGGTCACGGTGTCGTCGTCGACGGCGACGTCGAGCGGGGGGATCCAGGCGTCGGGTCCGAGGGCGGCCTCCGCCAGGGCCCGCACCGCTTTCAGACTCGAGAGCGACACGGCGATGTAGTACAGCTTCGGCAGGCTCCGCGGGTGCCGGCCGTCCTCCTCGCCGGGAAGTCCGCCGGACCGCTTGATCCGCTCGAAGGCGGCGACGGTCAGCTCGTGCGTACGGACATGATCGGGATGGTACGAGAACCCGTTGGGCGGATACGTCACGATCACATCCGGCCGGTACTCCCGCATGAGCGCCTCGAGCCGCCGGACGACCGGTTCGCCCTCCATCCTGCTGAACGCGCGCGGATCGATGTCGTCGGCCGAGTCGGGCACGCCGGAGTCGGGGTAGTCCAACGGGACCAGGTCACTGATGCCGAGCGCGGCTCCCGACGCGGCGAGCTCGCGGGAGCGCCGTGCGGCGACCTGCGCCGGCTCGTGGTCGCGGTGCCCGGGCTTGCTGCTGCCGGCTCCGTCGCCCTGCGCACCGTCGGTGCAGGTGACAAGAACCGTACGAACCCCGGCAGCCGCGTATCGGGCGAGCGTGCCGCCCGTCTGGCTGGCCTCGTCGTCCGGATGCGCGTGGACGACCATCAGTGTCGGCCGCCGGGTCTGCGGTGCGGTCATGACATGGACCCTTCCGTCGGCGGCCCACCTTACCCAAGGCCGCCTCCCTCGGGTCGGCCGCTGTGCCGCTCAAGACGCGTTCCCCGACCCGCTCTTCAGGGCCCCGTCGAGGAGTCGGCGGGGTCTTGGGAGGTTCGCACGCCCGCTTCGATACTTCCTTTGATGCCGAGTTTTCTGCGTGCCCGCTGGTAGAACGTCGTCCCGCCCAGGCGCACGACATGAGCCGCCGCGGGGCATGCCGACACGGTGACCCGGTCGCCCGCGTCGAGGTAGCCGAGTACCTCGCCGTCGACCTCGACCGCCAGTCGCCCGGTCGTGGGGAGCAGTTCGAGGGTGACGTCCTCGTCCGCGGGCAGGGCGAGCGCCCGGTCGAACGACGAGTGCGCGCTGGCGGGGACGACCAGGATGGCTTCCACCCGGGGCGAGAGGATCGGGCCGCCCGCGGCGAAGCTGTAGGCCGTGGATCCGGTCGAGGTGGAGACCACGACGGCGTCGGCGGCGTAGCGGATGAACTCCTCGCCCTGGAGCCGGATCGCGATGGCGGCCATGCCGCTGCCGGGTACCCGTACGAGGGCGATGTCGTTGAACGCACGGACCTCGCGCCCGTCCGGGAGGCGCGTCCGTACGGCCATCCGGGCCTCGGTGGTGAACTGGCCGCTGTCGATCCGGTCCAGCGCCGGCTGGAGTTCGTCGACATCGATCTCCGCGAGGAAGCCCAGCCGGCCCAGGTTGACGCCGAGCACCGGAGTGTCGCTTCCGGACAGCAGCCTCATGGAACGGAGCATGGTCCCGTCCCCGCCGAGACTGACGATCAGATCGGCCCGGGCGACGAGGTCCTGATCCGGTACGGCCACGGCGCTGCAGGCGATACGGCCGACCTCGTCCGGCAGCCCCAGCACCTCGGCGTCGTTCTTGCGGGCCCACTGCACGACCGACTCGATGACCGGTCCCGGATTGCGCCGGGGATGCAGGATCAGGCCGATCGATCCGATCAGACCCATGAGAGGGTTCCCTTCCGTCGAGACGCCATGTCCAAGTAGTCCATCATTGCCCGACGAGGGATATTTCCGACCGATGCGGCACGGAATACAGTCTGGACGACTCATACGGAAGGGGTCGGCGGCGGACCGGCGCCGACCGCGGGGAGCGCGGCGCCGTCGACGTACCGCCGCGCCGGTCCCCGCCCCCGGCTCAGGCCTGGTACGGCTGCTGGGGCTGCTGCGGCTGGCCGTACTGCTGGGCGGCGTGCGCGCTCGCGGCCTGCGCCTGCAGCTGCTCCGCCTGCTCCTTGGTCGCCTTCTGCTCCGCGCCGCAGAAAGTGCACTGCGTCGCGTACTTCGACGAGATCGGGAACAGCGGCACGAAGAACAGCGTGAACTTCGTGACACGCTTGCGGAGCGTGTGCGCCGAGGGATTGCCGCAGCGGCCACACACCAGCGTCAGTATCGCGAGCTGGTACAGGTATCCCCTGGTGCCAAAAATGATCATACTGTTGGTCCCTCCCGGGTCGGTGCGGACGAGCTGCGGAGTGCAGTCGCGGAGCACAGTCTCGTGCACGTCGACGCGCTCGGCGATGGCGGGGTTGCACGATGCCGCCCGAAAATCCGACGGGAGCTCGGGGGGCCGCCGGTCCTGGGGCAAGGTCGCGGTGACGGCCAGCGGGGCGGCTGACGCTCCGTCACGGCCTCACCGACGACGGTCAGATCGGGTTCGTCGTCCACGACAGTGGCGAGTCCCGCGCACTCCGGCGGGCACCGCCGCGCACCGGTGCCCGCCCCGCCCCTGCCCACAGAACCCGTACGCGCCCCGGAACCCGCGCGGGTGGCACGAGATCCGGTGACCGCTCTACGGCAGGCGCCAGTCCACCGGCTGGACGCCCTGCCTCTCCAGCAGCTCGTTGGCCCGGCTGAACGGACGCGAGCCGAAGAAGCCGCGATCGGCCGACATCGGTGAGGGGTGCGCGGACTCGATCGCCGGGAGATCCCCGAGCAGCGGCCGCAGGTTGCGGGCGTCACGACCCCACAGGATCGACACCAGCGGCTTCTCCCGCGCGACCAGCGCCCGGATCGCCTGCTCCGTGACCTCTTCCCAGCCCTTGCCCCGGTGCGCCGCGGGCTGGCGGGGCGCCGTCGTCAGCGCCCTGTTGAGCAGCAGCACCCCCTGCTCGGTCCAGGGCGTCAGATCGCCGTTGGACGGCCTGGGCAGCCCCAGGTCCGTGTGCAGTTCCCGGAAGATGTTCTCCAGGCTGCCCGGCAGCGAACGCACCTCCGGCGACACGGCGAAACTCAGCCCGATGGCCATCCCCGGCGTGGGGTAGGGATCCTGGCCGACGATCAACACGCGGACGTCGTCGAACGGCTGCTGGAAAGCCCGTAGGACATTCGCCCCGGCCGGGAGATAGGTCCGGCCCGCCGCTATCTCGGCCCGGAGGAAGTCCCCCATGGCGGCGATTCGTTCGGCCGCAGGTTCCAGAGCCTTCGCCCAGCCTGCTTCGATGAGTTCATGCAAGGGTCGTGGTGCCACGACGTGCCACTCTACTGGCACACGCCGTGACGCATTCCTACGGATTCATACGGACGAGCGCCGCGCACGGACCCGCCCCTCGGCGCTAGTCTTCCTCCGCGCCGAGATCATCGAGCTGGTCCAGCCGATCACCCAACCGACCGCCCAGCCGGCCGGTCAGCAGAGAGGAGGGGAGCCTGTTGCGTCCCTCCCACGCGTCGGCGGGTGTGCTGGCGGTGGACTCGGGTGGCTCGGGGCTGCGGGCGGCGCTGGCCGTGCGCGGGCATGTCGTCGGCGTTCCACTGACCTCCAAGGAACCGGTCCGCACCGGCCCGCGCGGCATCGACGCCGGACATCTGCTGGAGCAACTGCTCCCGATGGCCCGGGAGTTGATGGCCACCACCGGGACGGAGGAGCTCGAGGCCGTCGCCGTCGGAGCGGCGGGCCTCGCCACCCTCGGCGACGCACTGCGCGCCGAGCTGCCCTCCGCGCTGGAGCGCGAACTCGGCGTGCGGCGGCTCGCGTTGGCCGCCGACGCGGTGACCGCGTACGTGGGCGCGCTCGGCCCCCGGCCGGGCGCGGTGATCGCCGCGGGCACCGGCATGATCGCGGTCGGCACCGATCTGGGGAGCTGGCGCAGGGCGGACGGCTGGGGCCATCTGCTCGGCGACTGCGGCGGTGGGGCGTGGATCGGTCGCGCCGGGCTCGAGGCGGCCCTGCGGGCCTTCGACGGGCGCCCCGGCGGGTCGGCGGAGCTGCTGGCGCGGGCCGAGGAGATGTTCGGGCCGGTGGCCGGGTTGCCGGGCAAGCTGTATCCACGCACCGACCGGCCCGCCGTACTCGCCTCCTTCGCGCCCGAAGTGGCCGCGTGCGCCGCGTCCGCCGTCGGCGACCCCGTCGCACGCGACGTGCTGCGCGCCGCCGCCCGGCACCTGGCCGACTCCGCGGCCGCCGTCTGCCCGGACACCGGGGAGGACCGGGTCGCCCTCACCGGGGGCCTGTTCCAGATGGGCGACCCCCTCCTCGTACCGCTGCGCGCGGAGTTGACGCAGCGGCTGCCGCACGCCCGGCAGGTACCGGCCGCGGGCACCCCGCTGGACGGCGCCGTACGTATCGCCGTCGACCTGGCGAGCGACCGGCTCACGCTCCCCCGCGACGAACACATGCTTTACGTGATAGCCGAAAAGGGCACAACCTCGCCATCCGTCCCCCGAAAGGGGGATTCATCCACCCTGTCGGACAAGTGAAGTTGACTCCCGCACCGGTCGTCACAGGAGCACCACGGCACCGGCAAGTCCAGCCACACCGATCATTTCTGATCCACGCGTAACTCATCAGACAAAAGGGGACGGATACCGCTCACCTGCACCCTCCCCGAACAGGGGAGCCCAAGAAACCAGTAACATGCGTCGCCATGAGCTCCCCCACTGGACCCGCGTCCGGCCTGCCAGTACGAATGCCGCGACCTCGCCAGCCCGGGCGGCACCGCCGACCCGAGCCGCTGGCGGCTCCCGAGGGCGCGCCTGCGCTCGTCCTCGCGGTGCCGGGCACCTCCAGCGCGGCCACGCGCAGCCTCGCCGAGGAGGTCGTGAGCATCGCGCGCTCCGAGCTGCCCGGCCTCGACGCCCGCATCGGGTACCTCGACGGGGACGACGCCGAGTTCCCCACGCTGCAGTCCGTGCTCACGCGTGCCGCCGAGGAGCGCACCGCCCGCTATGAGCAGGCACGTGCCGCCGGTGCGGACGTGACCGAGCCCGACGGCCCCGTCGCCGTCGTGGTGCCCCTGCTCGCCGGCCCGGACAACGCGCTGCTGCGCCGGGTCCGCCAGGCCGTCATGGAGAGCCGGATCGCGGCCGACCTGACCGACGTTCTCGGCCCCCACCCGCTGCTCGCGGAGGCGCTGCACGTGCGTCTGTCCGAGGCGGGTCTGGCGCGCGCCGACCGTGCCCGGCTGTTCACCGTGGCCACGGCCGCCGACGGCATCATCCTCGCCTCCGTGGGCGGCGAGGAGGCCGTACAGGCGGCCGGGATCACCGGCATGCTGCTCGCCGCGCGGCTCGCCGTGCCGGTGATGGCGGCGGCGCTGGACGAGGAGGGCGCGATCGCGGCCACCGCCGAGCAGCTGCGCGGCTCGGGTTCCCAGCAGCTCGCCCTGGCTCCGTACCTGATCGGACCGGAGATCGACGCCGGTCTGCTGGACGCAGCCGCCAAGGAGGCGGGTTGCTCCGCCGCCGAGGCGCTCGGCCCGTACCCGGCGATCGGCAAGCTCGCGCTGGCCAAGTACACGACGGCGCTGGGCATCGCCCCACAGCAGCCGCAGGGCGCGCCGGTCCGCTGACCGCCCAGGCACCACCCCTCGCACGTCGAAGGGCCCGCTCCTCGCACGGGAGCGGGCCCTTCTGTCGTCGGCTCTCTCGTATGTCGCCGGCTCCTACGTCGGCGGCGGGCCACCGCCGGGCGGGTCAGCCGAAGACCACGCAGGACGCCGCCGGAACCTCCACCGAGCCGCCCCGTCGCGGCACCCCCGTGTCCGGGTCGACCGCGAACCAGGTCACGTCCCCCGAGCGCTCGTTGGCGGCGTACAGGAAGCGTCCCGAGGGGTCGAGGGCCAGCGCGCGCGGCCAGGTGCCGCCGCAGGGCACCGTGGCGACCAGCCGCAGCCCTTCGCCCACCGCGTCGGGCGTGAGCACGGAGACGACGTCCTGGCCGCGGGTGGCGGTCCACACGAAGCGTCCGTCGGGCGACACCACGATGCCCGAGGGGTACGCGTCACCGTCCGGGACCCCCGAGAGCACCGGTGTCTCCCCGACGGGACGCAGAGAGCCTTCCTGGGCGCTCCAGCGGCAGACGGTGACCGTGGGGGCGAGTTCGTTGAGCACGTACGCGTGTTCGCCGCGTGGGTGGAAGACCAGGTGGCGGGGCCCGGAGCCGGGGCGCAGCGCGATCTCGCGGTGCAGCGTGAGCCGGCCGGCGTCCAGCGCGCACACCCGCACGGAGTCCGTGCCGAGGTCGACGCTGACGGCCCAGCGCCCGCTCGGGTCGGGCTGTACCTGGTGGGCGTGCGGGCTCTGCTGGCGCGGGATGTGCGGGCCGCGGCCCTGGTGCTGGAGCACGCTGGAGGCGGCGCCGACGAGCGCGCCGTCGTCGCGCACGGGCAGGGCGGTGACGCTGCCGGAGCCGTAGTTGGCGGTCAGGACGTGTCCCGCGAACACGCTGAGGTGCGTGGGGCCGCTGCCTCCGACGGAGACCAACGGCCCGGCGGGCTTCGGCTCGTCGCCGTCCACGCGGTACGCGGCCACCGCGCCGTCGGCCGTCTCGCTGACCGCGTAGAGCATGTCGCGGGCGGGCGACAGGGCGAGGTACGAGGGATCGGGCACGCCGTCCACCGCGCTCAGGAGGGTCAGCGCGCCGCTGCCGCGGTCCACGGCCGCGGTGAGGACGCCGGGGCCTCCCGCCGCCGTGAACGAGCCGATGAACGCCCGCTGTTCCCGCGTGCCGCCGTCTGCCACTGCCGTTCCCCTCTCGGTCCCGCGCTGTCCGGGGCCGACGGTAGCAGTCGGCGACCAACGGTCTAGACCAAGGTCCCGCCCGCCTCCCCGAGCGCCCGTGCGCGCGCCTCCGGGTGGTGGACGTACGCGGGATGCTGTTCCACGGTCTCGTAGGTGCGGTGGAAGACGGGTGTGGCGCTGCCGGAGATGGGCGGCACGATCCACGACCAGTCCGCGCCGACCCGGCGGCCCTTGCGCTCCTCGCGGCCGAGGTGGGTGAGGAAGCGCCGGGACTCGGTGTGGTGGTCGGCGACGGTGACGCCCGCGCGGTCGAAGGAGTGCAGGACGGAGCGGTTGAGTTCGACGAGCACGCGGTCCTTCCACAGCGAGCGGTCGGTGCGGGTGTCGAGGCCGAGGCGGTCGGCGAGGTACGGCAGGAGGTTGTAGCGGTCGGTGTCGGCGAGGTTGCGGGCGCCTATCTCGGTGCCCATGTACCAGCCGTTGAACGGGGCCGCCGGGTAGCAGATGCCGCCGATCTCCAGGCACATGTTGGCGAGCGCGGGCACGGCGTGCCAGCGCAGTCCGAGCGAGCGCCACCAGGTGTACTCGGGGTGGGCGAGCTCCACTTCGAGCACCGCGTCCTTGGGCAGCGTGAACCAGCGGGGTTGTTCGTCGGGCTTGCCGTCGGCGCCCTGGATCACCAGCGGCAGGACGTCGAACGGGGTGCCGGGGCCGCCGGGCCAGCCGAGCCGCCGGGCCAGTGCGGTGAGACCCGCGTTGCGCGGATCGCCGGTCACGCCGCCGTCCGGGCGGGCGTAACCGGCGTACCGGATGAGCTGTTCGTTCCAGATCCGTGGCCCTGGGCTCCCCGGCCGGTCGGGCGCGAAGACGGTGATGAGGGCCCTGATCCGGCCCTCGCCTGCGGCCTCCCGCAGATGGTCCGCCGAGGCCTCGGCGACGTCCTCGGCCGTCCGCACGTCCCTGCGGTCACGGACGCACAGGGAGCGCCAGTACAGGCGCCCGATGCAGCGGTTGGCGTTGCGCCAGGCGACGCGGGCACCGAAGGCGAGCTCCTCGGTGGTGTGGCGGTACGTGCCGGTCTCCGCGATCTCGGCCCGCGCGGCGGCGATGCGCCGGGCCGGGTCGCCGAGGCGCTCCTCGGTGTGGCGGAGGGTGAGGAACTCGGCGGCGGCGCGCAGCAGTGCGTACGGCGGGGAGTCGTCGTGCGGCGTAGGGGCGTCGGACCGGCCCGGCACGGGGGTCAGGCGCCCGCCGAGACCCGGGACGGACGGCTGCGTCCGCCGGGATCCGCCGGCGTACGGCGGTGCGGTCGGGGTCGCGCCGCGGTCCCTGCGACCTGCCGGAACACGGTCCAGCCAGCCGCCCGGCCCCTCGGCCCACGGCGTCGGGCGCCGCGCGCTCCCGTCGTCGCCGCAACGCTCTCCCTGTCCGGTTCCTCGCGGGAAGTCCCGCATGGTGCCACCCCCAAGAGGCTTATCCCGCGAGCCGCTCCCGCACGGTCCGCGGGTTCCGTGCGTCCGATAGCCGCGGGGTTACCCCGCCCGGGCGGTGATCCACCCTCTACGTGGTCCGTGCACGTGCCTCGCGCGTGTCAGACGCGAACGGGGTTCGAAGCACGAGGGTGCAGGAGGGGCGCGGCGAGTTCGGCGAGTGCCCGCTCCAGCCCGTGCAGGTGTGCGAGTACCGGCTCTTCCAGGGGAGGTGTTCCGGCCTGGACCGTGATCCGCCGCGGTTCGGGTGAGGTGAGTGCCTCGACGGCCCTCTCGACGCGTTCGCACGCCACGGCGAGGCGGTTGTCGCAGGAGGCCACGGGGTCCGACGCGATGGCGGCGAGGCCCCGTACTTCCCGCGCGCAGGTGTTCAGCGCCGCGAGTACCTGGCGCGCCCTGCGGCCGCGGGCGCGCAGGGGATTGAGGGGGTGCAGAAGGGGCGTGAGCGAGAGCCGCACCTTGTTCAGCACCGTCTCCAGTTCCGCGACGCGTGCCGCGGGGTCGGCGGCGGCGGAGCCGTTCAGACGGGCCGCGGCCTCGGTCGTGCAGGCGTGGACGCACTGGATCGCCCGTACGATCCAGGCGTCCGTCGTGGCGTGCGTGGTGATCGGCAGCACGAGCAGCACCGCCAGCGCGGCGCCGATCGCCCCGATGCCGGTCTCCGCCAGCCGCAGCACGACCAGGTGCTGGTCCAGCACGCCGAACATCCCGTACAGCAGCTCGGCCATCACCGTCACCGCGAGCATCATCCAGGTGTACGAGACCGCGGCACTGTAGAAGATGACGAACACACACACGGCGAGCAGGACCACGGTCGGTACGGGCGCCCCGTGCAGGGGGACGACGACCGAGGCCCCGAGGGCGATGCCGATCACCGTTCCGAGGACCCGGCGGTAGCCGCGGATCAGGGTCTCGCCGCGCGAGGTGGTGTTGACGAAGATCCACCAGGCGGCGCCGACGGCCCAGTACCAGCGCTCCTGGGACAGCAGGCTTCCGACGCCCAGGGCGAAGGCGGCGGCCACGACGGCCTGGACCGCCTGGCGGGTAGTGGGACGGGCGAGGCCCCGGCCGGCCGAGGGGACGGGCGCCCCGGCGGGCGGCATCCGGCGCTCGTAGCACCACAGTCCGAATCGGACCGCCGAGGACGCGAGGAGGGCGAGCAGTACGGCGCCGTACAGCTCGGGCAGTCGCGCCGGCACGGTGCGCAGGAACTGCGCCATGAAGAAGGCCATGAACCCGAAGACACCGAGGGCATGGCCGCGCGCGCCCCAGCGCCGGGCGTACACACCGGCGCCGACGACGGCGAGGAAGGCCGCGCCCCGCGCCGCCGGGTGGTCGTGCAGGGTGGCCGCGAGAGCCAGGACAGGAAGGCCCACCGCGGGCAGCAGCGCCGTCGTCACCAGTTGTCCGCGCACCGTGGCGTCGGTGACCGTGAAGAGGGCGAGCAGCGCCGCGAGTCCTCCCGCGACCGCACCCGCGAGGGAGGAACCGGTGACGCCGCACAGGGCCACCGCCAGGCCGATGCCGAGGACGGCCCGGAGGGCGCCGCGCAGCCGCAGCCGGCCCGGGTCCGGTGCCACGAACACCCTCTTCAGCACTGTTCCCCGCCCCTTGAGCTCAGCCTGTCCTTCAGGCATGCAAAAGGCGCCGCGGGGGTCCCGCAGCGCCATCGACCTGCCCATCACAGCATCATCGGGGCTGTTGGCTCAAGTGGACTCCGGAGCACTGAGCCATTGGCACAGTCATCGAGTGGGGAGGGGCGGCACGTGGATGCCATTGGCATCACTCCGTGTCGACCGGGTGCGGGGGGAGCTCGAAGCGCAGCAGGGCTCCGGTCAGGTGCGTGTGCAGGTCCGTCTCCGTCTCGATGTGGCGGACCTCGCCGCCGTCCTCGATCACGGTCTTCACCAGTTCCTCGATGACGTCGGGGACCTCGCGCAGGGCGTCTTGGCAGAGCGGGCACTGCTCCCCCGTGCGGGCGAGCAGCCCGTCGCGGTCGCAGACGACTCCCGGGGCGACGGCCTCCGCGTCCACGGCCAGCGTCCGGATCGCGGCCAGCGAGGCCGCCCACAGGGTGTCGTCGAGCCCGACCGTCGCGTGATGCTTGGTCGCGACGGCCTCGAGGATCTCGCCGACCAGTCGCTCCTGCTCCTGGTAGGCGCGGTCGGTGACAAGGACGCGTACCTTGTCCCGGATGTCGGCGGCGGTCGCGGTGTCGCGGTCGACGGTGAAGCGGCCGACGAGCCGGTCGTGCAGGTCACGGGGGAGGAACTCGATGAAGGCCGGTACCTGATAGGGGTGCCCGCCGATGGCCAGCAGATCGAAGCCCCCCTCCTTGAACAGGCGCTTGAGCTCGCCGATGAGGCGCCGGTAGTGCCTTTTGCTCAGTTCGTCGGCCCTGTGGCGGACCCGGACCTCGTCGAGCCCCGCGGCGTGCTCGGGCCCCCGCAGCGTCCGGTCGCGGATCGCCTCCAGCTCCCGGACCTCGTCGAGGTGGTACTCCCAGACCTGTGCGGTGACCTCGTCCACGACGACCGCGCAGGTGCGGTCGTACTCGTCGAGCACCGCCAGCATCGGACGGACGTAGGGGTCCGCGTCCACCACGACGCGTTCGTGGGTGGCGCGCGGCAGCCACACCTCCTCGTAGACGCCGTGGCCACTGCAGGAGAAGACGACGACGGTCCCGGGCCGCTGGGGTTCCTCGCCGAGCCTCCGCTCGATCTTCGCGATGTCGTCGCGCAGCGAGATCCGTACGGCGTGCTCCAGCGAGCGGTCCTCCGCGAGCGGCCTGATCCCTTCCAGCAGACTGGCCAGCCGGGCCCGGTACGTACGGCGGCCGGGCCGGTCCGGTTCCACGGGAAGGTAGAGGGAGACGAACGGGAGCCCGTTCCCGCCGAGCCGGAGAATTCGGTCGACCTGCTCCTGCGTGATCATCGCCGCTCCTCGCCGCTCCTCGGGCCTTGCGCCACCCCTCCAGGTAACGCGGTGGGCGGCACACCGGCAAACGCGGCGCAGGGGACAAGGTGAGCAGGAGGGGGTGACCCGGCACACCGGGCTCACGGCGGGCTGAGCCATTGGTACGGTCGAAGAAGATCAGCCCAGGCGGCAGGGAGGCCGGTGGATCATGGCCGTGGACGAACTCGACACCCGCATCCTGCGGCTGCTGCTGGAGCAGCCGCGTACCAGCGTGCGCGAGTACGCCCGCACGCTCGGTGTCGCCCGCGGCACGCTCCAGGCCCGCCTCGACCGGCTGGAGCGGGACGGGGTGATCACCGGTACGGGCCCCTCGCTGTCCCCCGCGGCGCTCGGCCACCCCGTCCTCGCCTTCGTGCACATCGAGGTCACGCAGGGCCACCTCGACGAGGTCGGCGAGGCGCTGGCCGCCGTACCGGAGATCATCGAGGCGTTCTCGATCACGGGCGGCGGCGATCTGCTCACCCGGGTCGTGGCGCGCGACAACGCCCACCTGGAGGACGTGATCCAGGCGCTCATCAGCATGCCCGGTGTCGTCCGCACCCGCACCGAGGTGGCCCTGCGCGAGCGGGTTCCGCACCGGGTGCTGCCGCTGGTGGAGTCGATCGGGCGTGCAGCCAGAAGCTGACGGGTGGCACAGGGGTGATCGGCCGCGCTCGGCCCTCGCTTGGCATCCTGGACCCCATGAGCACTCTCGGCCGCACCTCGGTCATCTTCGATCTCGACGGCACACTCGTGGACAGCGAGCCGAACTATTTCGAGGCCGGCCGCCAGACGCTCGCCGAGCAGGGCATCACCGACTTCACCTGGGCCGAGCACGAGCGCTACGTCGGTATCAGCACCCGGGAGACGGTGGCGCTCTGGCAGGAGCGCTACGGCTTGCGGCCCCCGCTGGACGCCCTGCTCGCCGACATGAACCGCCGCTATCTGGAGCTGGCACGCGCCGCCACGCACGTGTACCCGGAGATGCGGAAGTTCGTGGAACTGCTGGCCGCCGAGGGCGCCTCGATGGCCGTGGCCTCGGGCTCCTCGCCCGCCGCCATCGAGGCGATCCTGACGGGCACCGGCCTGGCCGCCCATCTGACGACCGTCGTCTCGGCCGACGAGGTCGCGCACGGCAAGCCCGCCCCGGACGTCTTCCTCGAGGCGGCGCGCCGTCTGGAGGCCGACCCGGCGGACTGCGTGGTCCTGGAGGACGCCGCTCCGGGCGCCGCCGCCGCACACGCGGCCGGGATGCGCTGCATCGCCGTCCCGTACGTCGCCGCACAGGCCGACGACCCGGAGTTCGCCACGGCAGGGCTGCTCCTGCGCGGCGGTCAGCGCGAGTTCACCGCACAGACCGCGTGCGACTGGCTCACTCGCCCGGCCTCGGCTTCCTGAGCCGCGGCCACGGCTCGACTGCTTGCCGTGTCCGGTGTCGGCTCAGGAGACGTCCGTCGAAGGAGGTGTCAGGTGTCGTCGCCGAGCTCGGCCCCGAGGTGTCGGACTGGGACGTCGGCGACGAGGTGTACGGGCTGATCCCGTTCACCGCCAAGCCGGCCCGGCTCGACCACGACCACGCGACGATGGGCACCCGCTCGCTGCCGCTGCCGTCGAGGCTGTCGGTCCAGGTCGCGTCCCAGTCCAGTTCGTCCGGCGTGATGGACGCGGACCGCACCCCGACCAGGACCTCTCCCCGGCCCGGCACCGGACGCGGGGCGATCTCGTACGTCAGCTGCTCGGGGCCGCCCCGTCGGTGGCCGCGCACCGCGTGCATGGTGTCCATTCCAACCTCCCAGGTCGCGCCGGCCGGGCACCGGCGGTACCTCCAGGGTGGTCGACCCGCGCACCTCGCGCTTGAGTCCTTCGACCGCACGCGCCTTTCTCAGGCTGCCTCCCGCGCCCGCGCCGCACCGGTCCCCCGCCCGCCCCCGTCACGGTGGATCGGTGTTCTGGAGCCGGTCAGTGGAGCGCCTGTCCCGCCCTCCCGGGCCGCGACGATCTCCGCCGCGATGGACAGCGCGGTCTCCTCCGGCGTACGGGCCCCGAGGTCGAGCCCGATCGGAGATCTCAGGCGGGCCAACTCCCGCTCACCGAGGCCGACTTCGCGCAGCCGCCGCTCACGGTCCTCGTGCGTGCGGCGTGACCCCATGGCGCCGACGAACGCCACCGGCAACCGCAGGGCCGCCTCCAGCAGTGGTACGTCGAACTTGGCGTCGTGGGTGAGCACGCACAGGACCGTGCGGTCGTCGGTCACGGTGCGTCGGAGGTAGCGGTGCGGCCAGTCGACCACGATCTCGTCGGCGTCGGGGAAGCGGACCCGGGTGGCGAAGACCGGGCGGGCGTCGCACACGGTCACGTGATAGCCGAGGAACCTGCCCACCCGTACCAGCGCCGTCGCGAAGTCCACGGCGCCGAAGACGATCATTCGGGGCGGTGGCACGCTCGACTCGACGAGCAGGGTCACGCCACCCGGGCAGCGCGCGCCGTCCTCCGACAGTTCGAGGGTGCCGGTGCGGCCCGCCGCCAGCAGGGCACGAGCCTCGGCCACCGCCGTGCGGTCCAGCTCCGGCCGACCGCCGAGGCTCCCCTCGTGGGAGACGCCCGGGCCGCCCGCGTACGACGTGGACGTCCCGGAGGAGTCGAACGAGCCGGAGGAGTCGGACGAGCCGGAGGAGTCGGACGAGCCGTCGGGGCGGACGAACAGCACCCTCCCCAGCAGTTCCGCCGGTCCCCGGGCCACCCGGGCGACGGCCGCCGCCTCGCCCCGGGACGCGGCCGCCAGCGCCGCCGCGTACACCGGCCGCTCAGCCGCGTCCGCGCGCACCGGGGTGACCAGGACCTCGATGACCCCGCCGCAGGTCAGCCCCACCGCGAAGGCGTCCTCGTCGCTGTAGCCGAACCGTTCCCGCACCGTGCGGCCGTCCTGGAGGGCCTGGACGCACAGGTCGTACACGGCGCCTTCGACACAGCCGCCGGAGACCGAGCCGATGGCCGTGCCGCCGCTGTCGACCGCGAGGGCGGCGCCGGGGCCGCGCGGGGCGCTGCCGCCGACGCTCACGACGGTGGCGACGGCGAAGTCCCGGCCCTCCTCGGCCCACCGGTTCAGCTCGTCGGCGATGTCAAGCATCCCGGTCCCCTCCCGTGCCCGCCAGCAGCACCCGGTCCGGGCGGATCGGCAGATTCCGGTGACGTACACCCGTCGCGTGCCAGACCGCGTTGGCGATCGCCGCCGCAGCTCCGACGACCCCGATCTCGCCGATGCCCTTGATGCCGACCGGGTCCCCGGGGTCGGGGTCGTCCACCCAGTCCGCCTCGATGTCGGGTACGTCGGCGTGCGCGGAGAAGTGGTAGCCGGCGAGGTCGGCGCCGACATGGCCGCCGCTGGCCCGGTCCCGGTGAGCCTCCTCGTGCAGGGCCATGGACAGGCCCCAGACCATGCCTCCGACGAACTGCCCGCGCGCGGTCAGCGGGTTGACGATCCGGCCGGCCGCGAAGATGCCGAGCATCCGCCGCACCCGCACCTCCCCGCTGGTGACATCGACGGCGACCTCGGCGAACTGGGCCCCGAAGGAGTGCCGTTCCTTCTGCTCCAGCGCGCCGACCGCCTGGGAGGTGTCCGAGCGTGCCGTGATCCCCTCCGGCGGAATGCCGCCGCCCAGGGCCAGCCGCTCGCGCAGCTCGTCCGCCGCGACCCTGATCGCCCAGGCCCACGAGCGGGTGCCCATCGAGCCGCCGGCGATCATCGCGAAGCCGAAGTCGCTGTCCGCGATGCGCATCCGGATGCGCTCCGGCGCCACCTCCAGCGCGTCCGCGGCGATCAGGGTGAGCGCGGTCCGGGCCCCGGTCCCGATGTCGGACGCGGTGATCCGTACGGTGAAGCTGCCGTCGGGCTCGGCCGTCACGGCCGCCGTGGACGGGGCGGACAGCACGGGGAACGTGGACGCGGCCGTGCCGGTCCCGAGCAGCCAGCGGCCCTCGCGGCGGACACCGGGACGCGGGTCACGGTCCGCCCAGCGGAATCGGCGGGCCCCCTCCTCGAAGCACGCGAGCAGGTTGCGGCCGCTGAACGGCAGCCCGGAGACGGGGCCGACGGCCGGTTCGTTGCGGGCGCGCAGCGCGATCGGGTCGAGTCCGCACTTCTCGGCGAGTTCGTCGAGCGCGGACTCCAGCGCGAACGAGCCCGGGGCCTCGCCGGGCGCCCGCATCCAGCTCGGGGTCGGCACGTCGAGCGGTACGACACGGGTCTGCGAGTAGTGCGCGTCGGAGTCGTACATCGCGCGCCCGTACTCGGCGGCCCGCTCGACGAACTCGTACACCGTCGAGGTGAGGCACTCGGCCCGGTGGTCGAACGCGCGCAGTCGGCCGTCCGCGTCGGCGCCGAGCCTGACCCGCTGGGCCGTGGGGCTGCGGTAGCCGACGAGCGAGAACATCTGGCGGCGGGTCAGCACGACGCGCACGGGGCGCTGCAGGACGGTCGCGGCCATCGCGGCGGCGACCGAGTGCGGGCGGGTGCCCTTGGAGCCGAAGCCGCCGCCGACGTGTTCCGAGCGCACCCGCACCGACTGGGGGTCGAGCGAGAACAGCTTCGCGAGCTCGTCCGCCACGAACCTGCTGCCCTGGTTGGAGTCGACGACCTCGAGCCGGCCGCCGTCCCAACGTGCGATCGCCGCGTGCGGCTCCATGGGGTTGTGGTGCTCCTCCGGAGTGCTGTACTCGGCGTCCACGACGACGGCGGACGCGGCGAGTTCGGCCTCCAGGTCGCCCTTTTGCGCGGCGGGGGCGCTCTCCGGCGCGTACACCCCGGGGAGGCCCGCGGCGAACGCGACGTCGGGCGGCTCCTCGTCGTACACGACGACGAGGGCCTCGGCGGCCTCCCTGGCCTGCTCGGGCGTCTCGGCGACGACCAGCGCCACCGGCCAGCCGACGAACGGGACCCGGTCGTGCTGGAAGATCTGGGCGATCGGGTCGGGCGCCCCGAAGGCGTTCGTGTAGTCGCCGTTGAGACGCGGGGCGTTCTCGTGGTGCAGGACGGCGACGACGCCCGGCATGGCGAGGACGGGCGCGGACTCCACCGCACGGATCCGGCCACGAGCCACGGTGGACAACACCAGCCAGCCGTGGGCGAGTTCGGGATACGGGACCTCGCCCGCGTAGCGCGCCGCCCCGGTGACCTTGGCCACGCCCTCGACGCGGGTGTGGGCGGCGCCGACGGCCCCGAACGTCGCGGTCGCCGCCGTCGTCGCGGTCGTGGTCGCGGTCGTACCGGTCATCGGGCCGCCTCCTCGGTGAGTTCGGTCAGCATCGCCACGACGAGATTGCGCATCAGGGGCACCTTGTATCCGTTGTGGGGCAGCGTCCGGGCGGCCGCGAGCTCGGCGTCCGCGGCGGCGGCGAAGGCCTCGGCGCTCGCCGGTCCCCCGGTCAGCGCCCGTTCGGCCGCACGGGCCCGCCACGGCCGGGAGGCCACCGCCCCGAAGGCGAGGCGCACTTCGCGTACGACACCGTCATGGATGTCGAGGGCGGCGGCGATCGAACCGATCGCGAACGCGTACGAGGCGCGCTCGCGCACCTTGCGGTAGCGGGAGCGGGCGGCGACCGGGGCGGCCGGCAGGGTGACGCCGGTGATCAGCGCGCCGGGCGGCAGGGCGGTCTCCAGGTGCGGGGTGTCACCCACCGGCAGATAGAACTCGGAGAGCGGCAACTCCCCCGGCCCGTCCGCCGTTTCGTACGAGACGACGGCGTCGAAGGCGGTGAGGGCCACGGCCATGTCCGAGGGGTGCGTGGCCACGCAGTGCGTGGAGGCACCGAGGATGGCGTGGTTGTGGTGCTCGCCCTCGACGGCCGGACAACCGCTGCCGGGGACCCGCTTGTTGCAGGGCTTCGCAAGATCGGTGAAGTAGCCGCAGCGGGTGCGCTGGAGCAGGTTTCCGCCGACGGTGGCCATGTTGCGCAGCTGACCGGAGGCCCCGGCCAGCACGGCCTGGGTCAACGCCGGGTAGTGGCGCCGCACGTCGGGATGGGCGGCGAGGTCGCTGTTGGTCACGGTGGCGCCGATCCGCAGCCCGCCGCTCCTTGTGAACTCGACCCGGTCGAGGGGGAGTTCACGCACGTCGACGAGCCGGGCGGGCCGCTCCACCCCGCTCTTCATCAGGTCGACGAGATTGGTACCACCGCCGAGATAGCGCGCGTCCGGGTCGGCGCCCAGCAGCGCGACCGCGCCGGTGACGTCGTAGGCGCGCTCGTAGTCGAACTCCCTCATGCCGCCGCCTCCTTGGTCTCGGACGACCGTGTATCGGACGACCGTGTATCGGACGACCGTGTATCGGACGACTGCGCCGCCCGTGCGACGGCCTGGACGATCGACACATACGCGCCGCACCGGCACAGGTTGCCGCTCATCCGCTCACGGATCTCCTCGGGCGTGAGCTGCGGAACTCCCGCTTCGGGCCGCACGTCCGCGGTCACGGCGCTCGGCCAGCCCGCCGCGTGCTCCTCGATCACCGCGAGGGCCGAACAGATCTGGCCGGGCGTGCAGTAGCCGCACTGGTAGCCGTCGAGGTCGAGGAAGGCCTGTTGCACGGGATGCAGCCGCTCACCGTCCGCCACCCCTTCGATGGTGGTGATCTCGCGTCCCTCGGCGGCGACGGCGAGTTGCAGACAGGAGACGGCCCGGCGTCCGTCGAGCAGCACCGTGCAGGCGCCGCACTGGCCCTGATCGCAGCCTTTCTTGGTACCGGTGAGATCGAGACGCTCACGCAGCGCGTCGAGCAGGGTGGTGCGATGGTCGACGGGCAGCGTGTACTTCTCGCCGTTGACGTGCAGGGTGATGGTGCTGGACGTCGAGGTCGTGGCGCTGGACGTCGTGGGGGCCATGATCAGCCTTCTTTCGCCTGTCTGAGGGGGAAAGGAAGTCGCGAGAGGGCCGGGAAAAGGGGGCACCGATGGTCCACACTGGCCGGATCCGGCGGTATGGTGAACCCTTAAGCGGACAGCTGTCCGTTCACCTCGAACCTATCGGACAGCTGTCCGCTTAGCAAGGTACTCGCCTGGGAGGGCGGAGGACGAAGGAGGCCCGAGTGCAGCAGAAGAAGGCCGCCACGCTGCGCTCGGACGCGCAACGCAATCGCGAGCGCATTCTCGAGGTGGCCCTGGCCGAGCTGACGCGGTCGGCGGACACCCCGCTCAGCGCGATCGCCAAGAAGGCGGGGGTCGGGCAAGGGACGTTCTACCGCAACTTCCCCAATCGCGAGGCACTCCTCCTGGAGATCTACCGCCACGAGGTGCAGCAGGTCGCCGACGCCGCGGCGCAGCTGCTCGAGACGCGTGCGCCGGACCGGGCCCTGCGGGAGTGGATGGACCGCCTCGCCCAGTTCGCCATGACCAAGGTCGGCCTGGCCGAAGCCCTGCGCGCGACCACCCTCGCGCACGGCACGCTGACCCGGCTGGGGCACGGCGCGATGTCCTCGGCCACCGCGCTGCTCCTGGCGGCGAACGACAAGGCGGGCAGTATCCGCCCCGGAGTGACCCCCGAGGATTTCTTCCTCTTCATCGCCGGTCTCTGGCAGATCGACGCGGACGGGGACTGGCAGCCGCGCGCCACCCGCCTTCTGGACCTCGTGATGGACGGTCTGCGGGTGGGCGCGCCGGGTTCCGCGCCGCCCGAGTGAGCCGAGCCGCTGCCTGCGGGCTGCGGGCGGGAGCGGGAGCGGCGGGCCGTCGTCACTGACAGCCGCTCCTACGCGCACGACGAAGCCGTCCGCCTGTAACTCCCCCCTGGCGGACGGCTCGTGTCGCGGTGTTCAGAGATCGGAATCGGTGTCGGCGACGTAAGTGTCCTGGGCCGCTGGACGACACCCGCTGGGGCGGGCGACGGGATTCGAACCCGCGTTTCTCTCTTGACAGGAGAAGTAGCCGAAACCTTCGCACCTGAACGAGTTCACTGTAGTGGTCACCGCGGTCGTGCTCACCTGGTTTCCGGCGTGCGGCAGACGCGTGCCGGGGCGTTGTCAGTGGTGGCGTGCAGGATGGCGGGTATGACAACACCAGCCGCAGTGATCGTGGATGCCGCCGCCTACGCGCAGGCGGTCGAGGACGCCGTGAAGGCTTCGGCCGCCTACTACGCGGGCGGCACGTCGGTACTGGACGACGACACCTACGACCGGCTCGTGCGCGGCATCGCGGCGTGGGAGTCCGCTCATCCCGACGAGGTGCTGCCCGACTCACCGACCGGGAAGGTCGCCGGTGGCGCCGTGGAGGGCGATGTCCCGCACACGGTTCCCATGTTGAGCCTGGACAACGTGTTCTCGCCGGAGGAGTTCACCGCCTGGACCGCGTCACTGGCCCGGCGGATCGGCCATGACGTCACCCGCTTCGGTGTCGAGCCGAAGCTCGACGGGCTCGCGATCGCCGCCCGATACACCCGTGGTCGCCTCACCCGGCTGATCACCCGTGGTGACGGGACGGCCGGGGAGGACGTCTCGCACGCCATCGGCACCGTCGAAGGCCTCCCGGCCGAACTCGCCGAGCCGGTCACGGTGGAGGTGCGCGGCGAAGTCCTGATGACCACCGCCCAGTTCGAGCACGCCAACGAGGTGCGCACCGCGCACGGCGGCCAGCCGTTCGCGAACCCGCGCAACGCCGCGGCGGGCACACTGCGCGCCAAGGACCGCGCCTACACCGTGCCGATGACCTTCTTCGGCTATGCCCTGCTGCCGCTGCCCGGCACCGAGGAGGCCCTCGCGGCACGGCTGGGCGAGGCCGCGCACAGCGAGCTGATGGCCCGGTGCGCCGAGCTCGGCGTGAACACCACCGCCGCCACCGCCGTGCCCGGGACCACGGCGGAGACCGCCGAGCAGGTCCTGGCCCGGGTGAAGGAGATCGCCGCGCTTCGGGCGGAGTTGCCGTTCGGGATCGACGGGATAGTCGTCAAGGCCGACCTCGCCGCCGATCAGGAGGCCGCCGGATCCGGTTCGCGTGCACCGCGCTGGGCGATCGCCTACAAGCTGCCGGCCGTGGAGAAGATCACCCGGCTGCTGGAGGTGGAGTGGAACGTGGGCCGCACCGGCATCATCGCTCCGCGCGCGGTCCTCGAACCGGTCGATATCGACGGCTCCACCATCACCTACGCCACCCTCCACAACCCTGCCGACATCACCCGCCGCGACCTGCGTCTGGGCGACCATGTGATGGTCCACCGCGCCGGGGACGTCATTCCCCGCGTCGAAGCCCCCGTCGCCCATCTGCGCACCGGCGAGGAGCGGCCGATCGTCTTCCCCGAGGTGTGCCCGCGGTGCGGCTCCGCCATCGACACCAGCGAGCAGCGCTGGCGCTGCGAGAACGGCCGCAACTGTCATCTGGTCGCCGCCCTCTCGTACGCCGCCGGCCGCGACCAGCTCGACATCGAGGGCCTGGGCCACACCCGTGTCGTCCAGCTCGTCGAGGCCGGCCTGGTCGCCGATCTGGCCGACGTGTTCGCCCTCACGCGCGACCAGCTCCTCGCCCTGGAACGGATGGGCGAGACCAGCACCGACAATCTCCTCGCGGCGATCGGCGCGGCCAAGGGGCAGCCGTTGTCGCGGGTCCTGTGCGCGCTCGGCGTCCGCGGTACGGGCCGCTCCATGTCCCGTCGTATCGCCCGGTACTTCGCCACCATGGACCACATCCGTGCCGCCGACGCGGAAGCGATGCAGCGGGTCGAGGGCATCGGCACGGAGAAGGCCCCGTCCATCGTGGCCGAACTCGCCGAACTCGCCCCGCTCATCGACAAGCTCGCCGCGGCCGGGGTCAACATGACCGAGCCCGGTGCCACTCCGCCCGTCGCCGCCGACGACACCGACACCGGCGCCGATACCGGCGCCCAGGGCGCGGAGCCGGCGGGCGGGCCGCTGACCGGGATGGCGGTCGTCGTCACCGGAGCCATGACCGGCCCGCTGGAGAAGCTCAGCCGCAACCAGATGAACGAACTCATCGAGCGCGCCGGTGGCCGCTCCTCCTCCAGCGTCTCCAAGAAGACCACGCTGGTCGTCGCCGGCGAAGGCGCCGGATCCAAGCGTGCCAAGGCCGAGGACCTCGGCATCCGGCTGGTCACCCCCGACGAGTTCGCGACCATGGTCGCCGACTACGTCGACTGAAGGGCGGCGACGACTCGGCCGCTACTTCGCCACCGGCGCCGGCCGAGGGGCCCTGAGACCAGGGGGACCCGAGGAGCCCTGGAGAGCCCCCTAGGCCTACGCGCCGCTCGCGTCGAGCATGTCCTCGCGCTCGACGATCTTCACGCGTTCCCGGCCCTGCGGTTCACCCAGCGCCTTCTCCGCGGCGTCCAGGCGGTACCAGCCCTCCCAGGTGGTGAAGCGGACGTCCCGCTCGCCGAGGAACGCGTCCACGGCCTCCGGGTCGGGCGAGCCGGGCGTGTGCAGACGTCCGTTCGCGTGGTCGTCCAGCAGGCTCGCGACGGTCTCGTTGGCGTCGCCCTTGGTGTGGCCGATCAGACCCACGGGCCCGCGTCGGATCCAGCCGGTGACGTACGTCGACTGCAGGTGCTCGCCGGTCTCCTCGATCACCCGGCCGCCCTGGTCCGGGACCGTGCCCGACTCGGCGTCCCAGGGGAGCTTGGGCAGTTCGTCGGACAGGTAGCCCACGGCGCGGTAGACCGCACCGAGGTCCCAGTCCTTGTACTCGCCGGTTCCCTTGACGTTGCCGGTGCCGTCGAGGGCGGTGCGCTCGGTGCGCAGGCCCACGACCTGGCCGTTCTCGCCGAGGATCTCGGTCGGGGACTCGAAGAAGTGCAGGAACAGCTTGTGCGGGCGGTCACCGGTGTCGCGGATGGCCCAGTTCTCCAGGGTCTTGGCGACCATGTCGGCCTGCTTGTTGCCGCGCCGGGTCGCGATCGAGCCCTCGTCGTAGTCGATGTCCTCGGGGTCGACGATGACCTCGATGTTCGGGGAGTGGTCCAGTTCCCGCAGCTCCATCGGGCTGAACTTCGCCTGCGCCGGACCGCGGCGGCCGAAGACGTGGACCTCCAGGGCCTTGTTGGCCTTGAGGCCGTCGTAGACGTTCTGCGGGATCTCGGTCGGCAGCAGTTCGTCGGCGGTCTTGGCGAGGATGCGGGCGACGTCGAGCGCGACGTTGCCGACGCCGAGGACGGCGACCTTCTCCGCTTCGAGCGGCCAGGTCCGTGCCACGTCCGGGTGACCGTCGTACCAGGAGACGAAGTCCGCGGCACCGTACGAGCCGTCGAGGCCGATGCCGGGTATGTCGAGGGCCCGGTCGGCCGTCGCCCCCGTGGAGAAGATCACGGCGTCGTAGAAGGTGCGCAGATCGTCGAGGTTGATGTCCCCGGGGTAGTCGACATTGCCGAAGAGACGTATCTGGGGCTTGTCGAGCACCTGGTGCAGGGCCGTGATGATGCCCTTGATCCGCGGGTGGTCGGGGGCCACGCCGTAACGGATCAGGCCGAAGGGGGCCGGCATCCGTTCGAAGAGGTCGATGGACACACCGGGCTCGACCGCAACTGCGGACTTCAGCAGCGCGTCGGCAGCGTAGATCCCGGCGGGGCCGGCTCCGACAATGGCTACCCGCAGAGGGCGAGGCATGATCAGGTTCCCTTCGAACGGTGGCAGGGTGGCTCGTCGGGAAGCCTAAACTAAGGCAAACCTTAGTCAGTAGCCGGGTTGGATCTATGACCCCATAAGCCGATCTTATGACCCGCCGCCGGGGAGCACGGGCCTCGGAATCGGGGGCAAACTGGGATATGTGGATGTCCGGCGTGTGTCAGTGGACCGCCTCGTGGAGCAGCCGTCGGGCCGCGGACTGGTGGCAATCCCACTCGCGCTGATCGTAGTGATCACTGTGGTGGACCTCCACTCCCCGACCAACGTCCACCTGGGTCCGTTGCTGGTCATCGCCCCCGCCCTCACCGCCTCCCTGGCCGGGCCACGACTGACCGCGGTCGTGGGGGCGCTGGCCGTGGCCGCCCAGATCTTCATCGCGGTGTTCCACGGCGGACTGACCACCGCCAACCACGTCGCACAGATCATCGCCCTGACCGTGCTCTCCGCGCTGGTGGTCTTCGTCTGCCATGTACGCGAGCGGCGTGCCCGGGAGCTGAGCCGGGCACGGTCGGTGGCCGAGACGGCGCAGCGGGTCCTGCTGCGCCCGCCGCCCCGCCGGATCGGGCCCTTGCGCGTGGCCTGGCTGTACCTGGCCGCCGAGGACGAGACGCAGATCGGCGGCGACCTGTTCGCGGTCTCCCGCGCCGCCCAGGCCTCCACGCGGGTGATCATCGGAGACGTACGCGGCAAGGGTCTGGCCTCCATCGGCGAGGCCTCGGTGGTACTCGGCTCGTTCCGAGAGGGCGCTCACCGGTACGCCACCCTGCCCGAACTCACGGCGGCACTGGAGGTCAGCGTGTGCCGCGACCTGGAGGACGTGGCCGACACCGAGCACGACCCGGGCGAGCACTTCATCACCGCGCTCGTGCTCGACATCCCCGACGAGGGGCCGGACGCCTGGATGATCACCTGCGGTCACCCACCGCCTCTCCTGCTGCGCAACCAGGAGGTCACGGTCCTGCACCCGCGCCACCCCCTCCCGCCGCTGGGCATGTGCGAGCTGCCCGCCGCGAGCCACCGACCCGACCCGTTCACCTTCGAAACCGGTGACATCCTCCTGCTCTACACCGACGGCGTCATCGAAGCCCGCTCACCGTCGGGCGTCTTCTACCCGCTCCTCGAGCGGGTCGCCTCCTTTCCCGTCTCCAGCCCCGAAGCCCTGATGCGGAACATCCACGACGACCTCCTCGCGCATGTCGGCGACCATCCCGGCGACGACGCCGCCCTCCTGATCATCGAACGCATCGCCTCGCACCACCCGCATCGACCGCATTTCGCCACCCGTTCCGTCGACGGCCACCACCGGCTCCATCCCACCGGATCGCCCTCGTCGGCGGAACGCTGACCTCACTCCCGGGCCATGTCCGACTCCGCCGCGCTCGCCGCGGAATCGGCGTCGTCGACGAGTTTCCGCAGGTGACCGAGGTCCGCGGAGGAGGTGGGCGCGGGCTGCCGAGTGGTCTGCGTGCCCTGTGCGGACTGTGTGCTGTGCGTGCTCTGTGCGCTCCCGCCGTGGCCGCATCCGGCCAGGAACAGCAGGGCGGCCAGTACGGCCGGCACGGTGTGGCGCGCGCGCATCAGTTCGTACGACCGTTGTCGTGGGCGCCGCACCACTTCTCGACGTCGGCCAGGTCCTTCTTGCGGGTCTCCAGGGTGGGGACCAGGGAACGCCGGACGGTGAGCCGGTCGTTCAGGTAGGTCTCGATCTGGGTGTGCCCCGCGGACTTGGCGTTCGCCACCCGCTGCTCGAGACGGGCGATGGAACCACGCTGGGAAGCGTCCGCGCGCAGCCGGGTGAGGATCCGGTCGATCCGCCGGTCGATCTTCGGCGCGCGCTTGCAGAGCGCCGCCGCGCCGTCACCCGTGGGGGTGCCGGACGGCGCGGGTGTCGCGGCGTCGGCCGTGGCGGCGCCGAACAGCGATCCGGCGGCGACCAACGAGACGACCGAGATCACGGTCTTCCTGGTGCTTGGCATGACGAACTCCTCCGCGTTCACGGGCGACTGCCCTCTCGCCGGGAAAGCTAGGAGCCGTCTTTGTGGAATTCTTGTGGCCGGTCGGCGGTCGTGATCATCCAGTTGCGCGGGAGCGGAAGCGTGGCCCCCGTGTCCGCGGTGCCGTCGCTCAGCGGCAGGGTGACCTCGACGCGGGTGCCCGGACCCATGGGCCGGTCCAGTACCCGGATCCCGCCCCGGTGCAGGGCGATCTGCTGGGCGACCAGGGTCAGTCCGAGGCCGGAGCCGGGGCTGTCCGGTCGGCGGCGGAAGCGTGCGAAGACCTCGGTGCGCAGCGCGGGCGGGATCCCGGGTCCCCGGTCTTCGACGACGAGGAGCGCGTCGGCGCCGCTCGCGCGCAAGGTCACCTCGACCTGCAGGGGCTGCCCGTCCGCGTGTCCGTGGACCAGGGCGTTGACGAGCAAGTTGTCCACCAGGCTCCGCAGTCCCGCCTCCCAGCCGTGTACGCGCAGCCCCGGTGCGCAGTGGCCGACCACCCGTGCGTGCGGATGGCGTCGCCGCTGGTCCTCCGTGCTCGCCTCGACGAGGTCGGCGAGGTCGACGGGGCCGAAGGCGTCCGCCTCGACGAGGTCTCCGCGGCCGAGGTCGCGCAGCATGACGAGGACCCCGAGGAGGCGTGCGTGTTCGCGGCTCAGGTCGTGCAGCACTTCGTCGCGGTCGGGTCCGGCGAGTTCCGGATGCTCGGTGAGGATCTCCAGGTTGGTCTGCATGCTCATCAGCGGCGTGCGCAGTTCGTGCGAGGCCGCCGAGGCGAAGGAGCGGGCGGTGGCCAGTGCCTCGGCGGTCCTGAGCGCCTGCTCGTCGTAGCGTGCCAGGACGGTCTGCAGGGTGTGTGCGAGGTCGTCGACCTCGGCGATCCGCGTCGGGGTGTGATCGAGTCGGGTGGGACTGGAGCGGGGGTCGAGGCCGCTCGCCCGGCGTTGCAGACGGCGCAGCGGTGTGCTCGCCCGGGTGGCGACGGCCCAGGCGAGCAGCCCGGACAGCGGTGCGGCGAGCAGGGCGACGGTCACCGCGCGCCGTCGGACCAGGCGCACCTGGGTGTCGGCGGCGGTGTCGGACGCGAACAGCCACAGGGTGCCGCGCACGCCGGGGCGCGCCCCCGTCACCCGGGTCGACAGGATCCGCCAGCTCCTGCCGTCGGCACGGAGGGTGACCGGCACGGGCGCCCTGGCGGGCAGCGCCACGTCGGCCGCCGGTTGCGGGCCGCCCGTGAAGGTCTCCTCGGGGCCGATCAGCCGTACGCCCACGTCCAGGGCCGAGGTGAACACCCGGCGTTCGCGGGCCTGCTCCACCGCCGCCGACCGGTCGGCGGCGCTCGCGCGCAGCAGCCCCCGGGCGTCCTTGGCGACGGCCACCGCGCGCTCACGCAGATGCGTGTCCTGCTGATCGTGCAGATCCGCGGCGACCAGCCGCAGCAGCAGCCAGCCGGTGGCCAGTACCAGTACGGGCACGGTGGCGCCGACGGCCAGGGCGATCCGCGTGGACAGTCTCACGGCCGCTCCCGCGGGTCGTCGTCGCGCAGGACGAAGCCCACGCCTCGTACGGTGTGGATGATCCGGGAGCGCCCCGACGTCTCCAGTTTTCGGCGCAGATAGCTGACGAAGGTGTCCACCGCGTCGGTGCGGACCTCGAAGTCGTAGCCCCATACGCGTTCGAGGAGCTGGTCCCGGCTGAGCACGATGCCGGCGTTGCGGGCGAGGAAGTGGAGGAGTTCGAACTCGCGGCGGGTCAGTTCCACCGGCCGCCCGTCGAGGCTCACTCCGCGGGCGGCGGGATCAAGGAGCAGCCCGCCGGCCCGTACGGTGCCGCTGTCCCGTGGCGGCCTGCGCCGCAGCAGCGCCTCCAGCCGCAGGACCAGCTCCTGCAGGGCGAAGGGCTTGACGAGGTAGTCGTCGCCGCCCGCCTGCAGGCCCGCGATCCGGTCGGCGGTCTCGTCGAGTGCGGAGAGCATCAGCACGGGTACGTCGTTGTCCTCGTCCCGCAGTGCCCTGCACACCTCGATGCCGCTGAGGTCGGGCATCGAGATGTCCAGCACGATCACATCCGGCGGCGTCCGCCGGGCCACCGCCAGGGCCGGCCGGCCCCCGTCGGCCAGGTCCACGGTGAATCCGCCGAGCCTCAGGCCCCGCTCCAGCGAGCGGCGGATCGCCGCGTCGTCGTCCACGACCAGGACACGGCCGCGCTGCCCACTCATCACCACTGTCCCTCCCCGCCCCACCCCGGCGTCCTGCCGGGGCCCGCCGCCGCCCATCGTGCATCAGCCGGGACGGTCCCGGCCCCGAGGGGTGGACCAAGGGTTCGGTGAGAGCCGCCCGGACCGGCCCCGGTCGGCGCGGGCCCTGGCGGAGCGTGGCGGTTGCGCGGGGCCTTACCCGACGGTTGCATACGACTGTGTCGTCGATGGCCGACCCCGCACGCAGCGAACGACCCGCCGAACCAGGCCTCCGTGCGGCCGGGCCCACCAGGGCCGGACTTCTACGACGTCCGTGGAGGAGCGATGGGTGTGGACGCGAGCGCGCAGGTCGGCCACGGGAAACGGTGGGCGGCCAGGGCCGCGCTGGTCGCGGCGGCGCTGGCGGTGCTGCTGCCGCTCGGTTACGGAGGCGTGGACGGCGTACTGCTGCTCCTGGCCGCGCTCCTCGGCGTGGCCGTCACGGCGGCGGCGCTGTGGTGGGCGCTGACCCGGCGCGGCCCGCTCCGCTGGGTGGCGGCCGTGCTGGCGGCCGTCGCCCCCGGCGCCGTGATCACCCTGTTCGCCGTGGCCCGCCTGCTCTGGGCCATCCCCGTGTCGCTGGCACTGTGGACCGTGGCCGTCTGGAGCGGCCGGTACGCCCTGCGGAGCGACCGGACGCACGCCCCGCGCCCGAAGGAACGCAGGGCACCACCGCCGCGGCGACCCTTCCTCCTCATGAACCCGCACTCCGGCGGTGGCAAGGTGGCGAAGTTCGGACTGCGGGAGAAGGCGGAGCGGCTCGGCGCGCAGGTCGTGCTCCTCGACCCGGACCAGCACCAGGACGTCACCGCGCTGGCCCGGGCCGCCGTCGCGGACGGCGCGGATCTGCTGGGCGTCGCCGGCGGTGACGGTACCCAGGCGCTGGTCGCGGCCGTCGCCGCCGAACACGGTCTGCCGTTCCTGGTGGTCTGCGCCGGCACCCGCAATCACTTCGCCATGGATCTCGGCCTCGATCGCGACAACCCGGCGACCTGCCTGGACGCCCTCACCGACGGCGTCGAACTCCGCGTGGACCTCGGCTTCGCCGGCGGCCACCCGTTCGTCAACAACGCCTCCTTCGGAGCGTACGCGGCGGTCGTGCAGAGTCCCGCGTACCGCGACGACAAGATCGGCACCATCCTGGACCTCCTGCCCGACCTGCTCACCCGCCAGCGCGGGCCGCGACTGACCGCCCGCACCGGCGACACGACGCTCGACGCCCCGCAGGCCGTACTGGTGAGCAACAACCCCTACCGCACCAACGATCCGGCCGGTCTCGGCCGCCGCGAACGGCTCGACTCCGGGCTGCTCGGTGTCCTCGGCATCACGGTGGACAGCGCGGCCGAGGCCGCCGTGCTCGTGCTGGACCCCGCGCCGGACGGAATCGCGGTCCTGACCACCCGTGAGGTGGTCATCGACGCCGACCGTGCGGAGATCGAGGCCGGCATCGACGGCGAGGCCCTGGTCCTGCCCGCCCCGGTCCACTGCCGCGTCGAACCCGGAGCGCTGCGCGTCCGCGTCCCCAGGGACCGGCCCGGCGTGCCGGAGGCCCAACCCCCTTTGGACTGGCGCCGGTTGCGCACGCTCGCGGCGACCATGGGGCGCACGGCGGTCGTACGACATCCTGGTCGCGGCCGGGACACGTAGACGAAGGTCACAATTACATATCGGACAGTTCGCGCTCCAATCTTCACACCAGGCACACAAATTGGCTAAGTTGGCTGTAGGCCGCACGACTCCCTCCGGCGAACCTCGCCGGGTCGCGCGACCTCCGCCGAATCCGGCGCCCCCGTGGCCACCGGAACCAGGACCCAACCGACCTTGGGGTGAATCGGCCCAACTGCCCCACCGGGCAAGGGCCGTAGGGCATGCCTTCCGGAATCTTCCGCCCGAACCCGACAGCCGGCCCGGTAGGCGGAGTACGGAAGGAGTACGGCTCCCATGGCGCCGGAACGAACCCCGCGCCCTGGAGGCAACAGCCTCCCTGGCATGCCCGACTCCGCACGCGCGACGGCCGCCCTCAGTGGCGCGGACGGTCCGAGCCGCGAGGAGGTGCAGCAGCGGATCAGCTCCCTCTACGACCAGGCCGAGAACGCCGTGGGGTTCGTCAACGGGACCCGCGCGATGACCACGGGGAGCCGAAACCGCGTCAACCCGGCGCCGGAAACCGCGCGCAGGCGCCGTGACCCCGCCCTCGACGACATCACCAAGACCTGGTTCGACGCGGCGCGCAGGCAGTTGGGTCCGTCCGCGCCGGCCAGGCTGCCGGCCGACCGGATGCCGAAGCCCCCGGCCGAAGCACGGCCCACGGGCCCGGCGAAGCGGCCGGAGGACGGACTCGGCGACCGTGGGCGGGAGTTGACCGCCCGCCCCGTTCTCGAGTTGACCGCGGGCCCCTCCGCCGAGGCGGCCGCCGGGCCCGTGGCCGAGTTGACGGCCAGGGCCGTCGCCGCGCTGCCGGCCGCGCCGGAGCCTGCGCCGCGACCCGCGCAGGAGGCCGCCACGGCCCTGCTGCCCGCGTTGCCCGCCGGGCCGGCGCAGTCCTCGTTGAAGACGTCCAAGGAGAAGATCCAGCGGAAGCTGGCGCTGGCCCGTGAGCTGGTGTCCAAGCACGCCGCACAGTGGAACCCCGGGCCCGCGGCGATCGAGTCACGTCCGGCCGAGGGTGTCTGGCCCACCCCGGAGGATCAGGCTCGCCAGCAGGCCGCGCAGGAGTGGCAGCGACAGCAGTCGACCGCACTCGGCCCGGACATGTCCATGGGCACCGGGATGCCTCTCGGTGCGGACGTGTCCATGGGTACGGGGATGCCGTTCGGCGCGGACATGTCCCTCGGCGCGGGAATGCCCCTGGCCACGGACATGTCCATGGGGGTGGGGATGCCCCTCGGTGCCGACATGCCCCTCGGTGCGGGGATGCCACTGGCCACGGGCATGCCGCTCGGCGCGGACATGTCCCTCGGCGCGGGAATGCCACTGGTCACGGACATGCCCATGGGTATGGGGATGCCCCTGGCCGCGGGTATGCCCGTAGGCACCGGCGCGGTCAACATGGCCGTCGGAGCGGTCGGCGCCGTGGAGTCGGCGTACGGCGGGAAGGCCGCCAAAGCCCTCGCCTTCGCCCGCGAGCAGATCGGCAAGCCGTGCGTCTGGGGCGCGACCGGACCGGACTCGTACGACTCCGCCAGCCTCGTCCAGGCCGCCTGGAGGGCCGCCGGAGTCGCACTCCCGCGCACCGTGCACGGGCAGGCGACCGCCGGTGCGGCGATTCCCCTGACCGACATCCAGTTCGGCGACCTGATCTTCTTCTACGACAACGTCAGCCACGTCGGCTTCTACACCGGCAACGGCATGATGATCCACGCCCCCAGCCCGGGTGCCTCGATACGCGAAGAGTCCCTCTTCTTCGCCGGACAGAACGCGATCCACGGCGCGCTGCGCCCGGCGTGACGGACGCCGCGACATCTCCAGCACCTCAAAGCACATATAAGGCACCGGAAAGGCCAAAGCTCCGCAATACGGGATGTACGTGATCCACGCGGGCCTCGCCGCCCGGCTCGCCACCCGCGCTGACCATACTGGGAGGCCACGCCGCCTCCCATCGCAAAGTGACTCATGCCCAAGCCCTCCACCGCCCGCGCCACCGCCCCGGAAACCGTCTGGCTGGCCGGCGGGCGCCACATCGGGCCCGCCCCGCAGGAGATCCTCAGGGAGAACCTGCGAAGGCTGAAGGCCGACGAGACCATCCACGACTTCCTGGAGGCAGAGAACCCCTCGGACTCCGAGGGGCGTGTCTTCGAGGCGCGCTGGCTGGTCGACGACGCCGTGACGGTTCGCGCACGGCTCACGACGGACGGACGCGAACACGCCGCCGAAGCAACCCGCTGGACGCTGGTGGCCGAGGCGGAGCGGCCCTGGAACCTCGCGTGGCCCTCTCCCGCGACCATGTTCTGGCCCGAGGGACACGAGGTCCCCTGGGACCACGACATCGTGGCCGGGCTCCAGCTGCGGGACATCAACCCGCTGCCGCAGGAGGACAAGACACTGCGCCGCCTGCTCAAGGAGGCCGCGCAGCACAGCTGGAGCATCAACGTCGTCATCCACGAGGCGATGACCACCGACGAACGCGGTCGCCTCCCGCTGGCCCGGCTGCTCCCGCCCGGTCTGCGCCACCGCGTCGTGGAACACCGCGCCGCGCCCGAGCAGTTCCAGGCGGTCAACTGGGCGCTGTACGACCTGGGCGTACGGGTGCCGCGCGGCGGCGCCGTGATTCTGCCCGGTTCCCCCGCCCGGCCCGGCTACGACGAGCAGGACTGCACCGTACGCAGCGTGTTCCTCGACGGCTCGGAGCCGACGGAGCTCCTGGAGAAGGTCGTGCGGTACGCGGCGCTGCCCCGGCCGCTGCCGGAAGCGGCGGAGGACGCCCTCACCGGCCTCCGGGAGGACTGGAAGCTGCTGACGCTGGAGGAGGCGCGGGCGCTGGTGGCTGTCTACGCCGAGGCACTCGACGCCATGACGAAGTCGCGCGACCAGTACCGCGAGGCGACCGAACTCGCGCATGCGGCACTGGCCGATCTCCGAGACCTCCGGACGACGGCGTCCGGTGCGCACGAGACGTCCGCCGGCCCGGAGGGCAATCCGCTGCACCAGCTGACGCGGACGTTCCAGCGGGTCGCGGGCACCGTACGGGCACGGCGCGCGGCCCGCGACGACGGCACGGACCGGGGCACCGACACTGGAACAGGCACCGGCACCGGCACGCCCGAGAACGGGCCCAGCAAGGGCGAGTGATCGCTACCGGAAACCGGCGCCGGCCCGAGGCCACCCTCTGAAACCAGCGTGTCGCGGCGCGCCCGCTCGCGTCACGCACCTCGCCAGAGGTTGGCGAACGCCGCGTTCTCGATGGACCGGCGCTGGCGTACCGCTTCCAGTTCCATGACCGCGTCGTTGACGGCGGCCAGCACGGTCGTCACCGCGTCGTCGGTCACGACCGGTACGTCCGCGCCCTCCTCGGCCGGAATCCCGACGGCCGCCGCGAGGGAGACGAGGACGGGCTCGTCGGCGGCCCAGCGGTGCAGGGCCCGGCGCCGGGCGGGCGAGTCGACCACGACCACCCGGACGGCTCCGAAAAGCAGTCGGCGTTGGCGTTGCCGGGTCAGCTGACCGTCCGCCTCGAGGGCGGCGAGATGGACCGCGGCCAGGCCGCGCCCCCTGCGCCACAGCCAGTCCTCGACCGGCTCGTAGGGCACCTGACGTACGAGTGAGGACGCCGCCTCGGCCAGGAGACGGTCCTCCGTCGTCGGCTCCGGGGCCGGTACGAGGCGGTCGCCGTCCAGGTGGACGGCATCAACGGCGAGGAGGTCGATCACCTCGGCTCCGGCGAGGGCGAGGGACAGGTCGCCCTGCCCCACGGGGCGGTCCGGGTCCACGTCCATGGCGGTGATCAAGAGGTCCCTGGCCGTGGTCATAGATGGCTCCCCCACACAGTCTCCGGAGGGGCAAGCCTACGATCTTCGGCGGGGAAAGCCTACGAACCTCCAGCGCTCGGCGCGGGTGTACGCGGAGCGGAGCAGGGGGCCCGTCGCTCCATGCGACGGGCCCCCTGCTCCGCGTAAAACCGTCCGCCCCACGAGCGGCCGGGCATCAGCCCTTGAAGACGTCCTTGGTCTTCTCCTTCGCCTGCCGCGCGTCACCCTTGGCCTTCTCCATGCGCCCCTCGGCCGTCATCCGCTCGTTGCCCACGGCACGACCCGTGGTCTCCTTGATCTTGCCCTTGGCCTGCTCGGCCTTGGCCTTGGCTTTCTGGTCGCGAGCCATGGAACTCACCTCTCGGTGCTCTCGGCATCAGGTGCTCACTGACCCGTGTGACCCTGAGCAGCTCCTGTAAACATGCCTGGTCCATGGACCTACAGCCGCCGGAGCACCGCTCCGGCCATGGCCGCCTCGCCCTTGGCGTTGGGGTGTGCGGGGGCGGCGGGTGAAGCGGGCTGCAGCGGCTCGATCCACCGGTCGGCGGGTGCCTTGCACATGTCATGTCCGACGGTGGGTTTGTAGGTGTCGACGTATTCGGCACGGCTGAACAGGGCCACCGTGTGCATCATCAGGTTGAGCCGCTTGCCGACGTCACGCAGGTAGGCGAAGTCCTTGGCGGCGAACGGGACGGACGGATAGCAACCGCTGCCGTCGTCGGGCAGGAGGTCCGGGTAGCCGACCACGAGCACGCGGGCGTGCGGGGCCCTGTCGTGCACGGCGCGCAGCACCCGCGCGATCTTGGGAGCCGTCTCGATGATCTTCCGCGTCAGCTGGTCGAAACCCGAGGAGTTGTAGTACTGCTGACAGGGGTTGCCCGAAGGGTCCTTGGAACTCAGCGCGGCACAGGTGCCGATGATGGAACTGAAGCCGATGTCGTTGCCGCCTATCTGCACGGTCACCAGATCCGTGGAGCGCTCGACGGCGTTCAGCTGGGGTCCGTTGGTGCCCTGCGCCTTCCACATGTGGTCGGTCGTCGCGCCGGCGCAGCTCACGTCCGTGAACGTGGTGGTCGACCGCCGCGTCGCGACGAGCGAGGGGTAGTTCTGGTCGGAGCGGGCGCAGTTGGCGTCCACCTGACGAGGGATCAGGGGTCCGGAGGTGTACGAGTCGCCGAGCGCCACGTAGTCGACGCCCCGGTGGGAGTGCGGTCCGCCCGCGACGGCGGGAGACGCGGAGGCGACGCCGAGGAGCAGGACACCGCAACCGAGGGCGGCTCCCAGCGCGGAGGCGTGCCGTCGTCTTCGGATGGCGTCGCCCCGGACCACGTGATGGTTCATCATCTCTCCTCCGTCGACACTGACTCGGCGTTCCTTGCATGCTCAACATCGCTTGTATACCGGCCGGTAGGTCGCTGGAGAAGAGATCTGTCACATATGCGGGAAACCCCGCCTCCCGAGCATCGGAGACGGGGTCTCACAGCGCACCCGTCGCGGTTCGGCGAGGAGCGTCGGGTCATGTGTCGTCAGGCGATGGTTCCGCCGCCGTCGACGTACACGGTGGTGCCCGTGGCGTAGGCGTTGCCGGTGACGAAGAGGACCGCCTGGGCGACGTCGGCCGCTTCCCCCACGCGCCCCACGGGCAGGCGTTGCGTCGCCGCCTCGTACATCCGCTCGCGGGCGGTGACGTCCATCCCCTCCCAGAGCGGGGTTCGCAGCAGCCCCGGCGAGACGGCGTTGACGCGCAGCGGCGCGTACTCCAGGGCCAGGCCGCGCACGAGGGCCTCGAGGGCCGCGTTGATGGCGCTCTGCAGGGCGGAGGCCCGGCCCGGCCGCTGGGAGAGGTAGCCGGCGAGCAGGGTCAGCGATCCGGAGGGCCGGACCCGGACGGACCGGGCGATGCGGTACGCGCCCCAGAACTTGCTGTCCATGGCGGCGTACGCGTCGGCCAGCGGCAGGGCGTCGACCCGCCCCATGGGGGTCTCCCCCGCCGAGACGACGACGTGGTCGAACTCCCCGGCGGTGGCGGCGAACTTCTCCACCTCGTCCTCGGAACGGATGTCCAGGGTCTGCCCGTTCACCGCCCCGCCGCCGGACGCGGTGAGCCCGCCGAGCACCGCGAGCGCCGCGTCGAGCCGCTGCGGGCTGCGCGAGGCGATGACGGTGTCGGCGCCCTGCGTGACGAACTCCCGGGCGGTGGCGAGGCCGACACCGGAGGTGCCGCCGACGACCAGGACGCGCTGGTCTGCGTATGCGCTCATGACTGGTTCTGCTCCTGTACGTGGAGGGGGCGGGGCCGGTCAGGCCGCGGAACGGCCGCTGTGGTCCTCGGACCGGGTCCGGGCGAAGCTCGGGCGGTCCAGCTCGGTGATCTGGACGGAGATGTCGCAGGCCGTCTCGCGCAGGGTCGCCTCGAAGGCGTCGGCGAGTACGGTCAGGGCGGCCTCGCTCACCGCCGTTCTGGCCTCCGGGGACTTGCCGCCGAACGTCCGCACGTCGAGGTTGACGAACGACTGCTCGCGGGTGCCGTCGCCGATGAAGTACTGGTCCATGCGGACGGCACGGCTCTTGAAGTCCTGGATGCGGAAGCCTCCGACGGAGGCCAGTGCGGTGTGCAGCTTCCCGAAGAGGGCGGCCGGGTCTATGCGCTCCCGGACGTTGCCTGAGTATTCGAGCACGAGGTGAGGCATGGAACGGGGACTCCTTGGGGTAGGGCGGCCGGGCGGCGGCCGTCAGCGCGCGTCGGCGGTCTTCAGAGCGGGCTCGGGCTCGGACCCGGCCTTGGATGCGGCGGCCGCCGGTGCCGTCGCGGTGGTCGCCTGCCGCCTGGGCAGGCCGACCGCGCTGAGCACCGCGCTGATCGCGAGGGCCACCACGGCGCAGAACAGGGCCGCGCGCAGGCCGGACAGGAAGTGCTCGGAGGCGGCCTGGCCGACGAGCAGACCCATCACCGCGACCCCGATGAGGCCGCCCAGCTGACGCGAGGCGTTGAGGACGCCGGAGGCGATACCTGCGTTGGCAGGGTCCACGGAGCCGAGCATGGCGTTGGTCATGGAGGGGACGACCAGGCCGATGCCGAATCCGGCGACGACGAACTGCGCGGTCATCTGCGCGTACGCCCCGGAGTCGACGACGGGGACCGTGGCCAGGTAGCCGAGGACGGCGAGGGTGTTGCCGGTGATCAGTACGGTCCGGGCGCCGTAGCGCTTGACCAGCGGACCGCACGAGAGGTTCGCGATCATGATGGCGGCCGTCATCGGGAGGAACGCGAGTCCGGCACCGATGGGCGAGTAGTCCCAGACCTGCTGGAAGAAGAGGCTGAAGACGAAGATCAGGCCGTAGAAGGCGAAGTTCAGCAGCACTCCGATGAGGGACGTGGAACTGAACGCCCGTCGGCCGAACAGGTGGAGGGGCAGCATCGGGTCGCCACTGCGGCGCTCCACCGCGAGGAAGCCGACCAGTGCGACCAGGAAGACGGCCAGGCAGGTCAGGACGGTGGCCGAGGACCAGCCCTGCGCGTTGGCCTCCACGATCGCTCCGGTGAACGCGCCCAGGCCGACGACGGCGAGCAGCTGACCGGGCAGGTCCAGCGAGCGGCGGACCGAGGCGTCGCGCGCGGGGGCGGGCCGGGCGTGGGCCCGCACGAGCACGATGCCGACGGCGGCGATGGGGACGTTGACGTAGAAGATCGAGCGCCAGCCGAGCGAGTCCACCAGCAGGCCGCCCACGACCGGGCCGAGCGCGAGGGCGAGTCCGCCGGCCGCGGCCCAGAGGCTCACGGCGCGGGTGCGTTCCGCCGGGTCGGGGAAGTTGGTGTTCACGATGGACAGCGAGGACGGCACGATCATCGCGGCGCCGACGCCCTGGACCACACGGGCGGTGATGAGGGCGACCAACGAGGGGGCGGCGCCGCAGGCCAGGGACGTCACGGCGAACAGGGCGAAGCCCGCCATGAAGATCTGCTTGGGGTCGTACCGGTCGCCCATGGCGCCGGCGGTCAGGAGGAAGGCCGCGAAGGTGAGCGTGTAGCCGTTGATCACCCACTCAAGACCGGACAGACTGCCGCCGAAGTCCGCGCCGAGCGCCTTGGTGGCGACGTTCACGACGCTGACGTCCAGGATGACGACCACGAAACCGAGGCAGGCCGCGAACAGCGTCAGTCCCGGCCGGGTCTTGTGGGGTTGGGTCTGAGGCACGGTTTTCCTTCCGTCGTGCCGGAGGGCGGTGGGGGGGCCGGAGCCGGGCGATACGCAGCGGGCTCCGGTAGACTGTTCGTCTACAAGCGAACAGTCCGAGTGTACGCAGATCATCGAACACTCTGCAATCCGTGTACGGCACGCCTCACGGACCAAGCGAGTCGGGACGGAGCAACCAGCCATGACGGCACAGAGCCGAGAGTCGACGGCACGCGGCGGGCAGGCGACCATGGAGAGCCGACAGCCGACGGCAGCCGCGAGTCACCGGACGCCACCGGTCCACATTCCCCCGGGCGACGTACCACTGGAGGCGGCGCTGCTCGCCCTCGCCGACCCGGTCCGCCAGACCCTGGTAAGGGAGTTGGCCGGGGCCGCCGACTGGGAAAGGGCGTGCGGCAGCTTCGACGTGCCGGTCACCAAGGCGACCCTCAGCCGCCACTTCGCCGTACTGCGCGAGGCCGGCCTCCTGGAGCAGCGCGACGCCGGACCCAAGAGACTCAACCGGCTGCGCCGCGCCGAGTTCGACGAGCGCTTCCCCGGTCTCCTCGCCCTGGTCCTGCGCACCGCGGAATCCAAGGACACCGAGAACACCGAGAACACCAAGAACAGGGCCTGAGCGCCTCATCGGGAAGCTCCCGCCGACAGGTCCCGGCGCGCCGCGGCGGGGCGTAGCGCGCGGTCGCGCAGTGCCTTCGCCACGGCGCGCACCGTGTCCGGGTCGGTGCTGGGGGTGCCGAAGGCGAGTGCCGTCGTGAACGCCCCGCCGAGGGTGCCGAGATGGAGGACGACCGCGTAGTTGGCACCCACGCGGTTGACCACGGTGCGATAGCCGGTGACCCGGGCGGTGTGCGGGCCGAGCGCCGGGTCGACGACACCGACGTTGGTGATGCAGATCCCGGTGGCCGACCGGGCGGCCGCGGTCTCCTCCACCGCCCGCCGGATCAGCGCGTGGTCCCGGAGGGGCGGGCGCCAGGCGGCGTCCGCCCGCGCCAGCGCCGCGGCGTAGTCACGGGCTTCGTCGGCCGGATCGCCCCGGCCGACCCGCACGGGAACGTTCAGGACGTTGATGAAACAGCCCACGTCCGGCAGTTCGGCGCTCTCCTCGTACCGCCGCCGCAGCGACACGGCCGTGCACAGATTCACCTCCGAACGGCCCGTGGCCTCGGCGTACGACTCGGCCAGCGCGACCGCGAAGAACTGATTGACCGTCACCCCCCGCTCCCCGCACCAGGATTTGAGGGCCAGGCTCTCCTCCCGGGTGAACGCCAGCGGGACGAAGTCCGCGGCCCGCTCGTCCCACGGCCGGTGCGCCTCGAACGGCAGGGGGTCGGGCCGCGGCACGGACTCCCGTACCGGGGCGTCCGGCCGAGCGGGCGGACGGTACGTCAACGCGTCGCCGTTGGGCGGCAGGGTCCGGACGTCGTGCACGCTCACCCCGTCGGTCGGGGCGAACAGCTCGTCCAGCAGAGCGCGGACCACGGCACCGGTGGAGTGGCCGTCCGAGATCGCGTGGTTACGGGTGAAGTAGAGGTGCGACGCCCCCGCGTCCGAGTCGCGGACGAGGCGCAGCCGCCACAGTGGACCACCGGTCTCCAGCACGTCGTTGAGCTCCCGGCGCAGTACGTCGTCGGGCGAGTCCGGCGCGCCGAGCGGGTCGTGCCGGATCTGTCCGGGTCGGGGCCCGGGGCCGGTGGTGAACCACAGGCCGTCGGGCCGCTCCTCGATGCGCAGCGACAGCAGCGGCAGCTCGGCGGCCCACCGCTCGGCGCCGCGCCGGAAGTGCTGGGGGTCGAGGTCGCCGCGCACCGTGACCTGGGTGGAGACCTGCGTGGTGCCGTGCATCAGCGCGTGGGTGCGGGCGAACGCCGCCTCGACGTCGCTGAGTCGGCGCAGCGGGGTCACGGCGTCAGTCCTGTCCGGGGCGGCGCGTCCACACCAGCGGGTGGGACAGCCGCACACCGTGGCTCGCGACGTCGATGGTGACCCGGTCGCCGTCCCGGGTCCTGAACCCGGCGTGGAAGCTGCTGCGGTCGGCGCCGATGTAGACGTAGTGCACCCGTCCGGGGCGGTGCAGGGCCTTGTAGGAGAAGAGGCGCGACATCATCGTGGGCAGGTCGTAGTGGAGGGCGTCGACACCGGTGGTGAACGGGCCCTTCCAGGCCGGTGCCCCGCCGCGCTCGACGGTGACCTCGCCCGTCACCGTGCGCGGCGGTTCGCCGAGGTGCAGCCAGGGGGCCACCCCGGCGTCGCACAGCTTCGCGTACGACAGGTGTCCGGCGTGCTGTTTGAAGCGGCCTATGTCGGTGACGTCGTTGCCGAAGGTGTAGCCGGCGTAGCGGGGCTTCCCTCGTTCGTCGCCCACGTAGACGAGGACCACCTCGGCCTCCTCGCACACGGCCACGGCGTCGCCGGGTACGGACAGCGCCTCGCCCGGCACCTTCAGGACGTCCCCGAGCCCCTTGACGAACCAGTTGGGCTGGTCCGGGACCTCGGCGCCGACCTTCACGTTGTGGGTCATCATGAAGCCGCTGACCAGCGCGTCCCCCACGTGTGCGGGCAGCAGCGGCGGCAGCAGCCGCGCCCGGTGACGGTCCGCGGCCGGTACGTCGACGGCCGCCCGGCCCCGGGTGAGCAGGTCGGCGGTGTCCGCCCCGTCGCCGGCCGCCGTGGTGAGCAGCGCGGCGAGGGTGTCACCTGCCAGGGGATACAGGCGCAGGGGCGCTCCGGCCTCCGGCACGCCCAGTCCGAAGTACCGCTCGTCGTCGTAGATGCATTCGAAGACCACCGTCATGGTGGGTGCCTCCTGGGAAGTCGCGGGCTGGGAAGGCGGCGGCCCGCCCGGTCCGGGCGGGCCGGTCCGGTCACTCCATGAGGATCTCGACGAGGACGGGCTTGCCGTGCTCCTTGAGGTGGGTGACCGCCTCGCGCACGGTCGGCGCGACGGCCTCGACGCGCTCCACCCGCGGCATGGTGTGGACCCCGAACGACTGGGCCAGTGTCACGAAGTCGACGGGCCGGTCGTAGAAGCTGGTGGCGATGTGCGCGCGGTCGATGTCCCGGTCGCGGTTGCCGGCGATGCGCTCTGCGTGCTGGGTGGAGTTCAGGTAGAGGCGGTTGTTCATGACGATCACCAGGAGCGGCACGTCGTAGGCGGCGAGAGTCCACAGCGCGCTGGGCGTGTAGAGGAAGTCGCCGTCGGCCTGGAGGTCGACGCAGAGCGTGTCGTCGCTCTGGTGGGCGAGCGCCGCGCCGATCGACGCGCCGAGGCCGTAGCCGAGGCCGCCGCCGCCGTTGAGGCCGAGATAGCTGCCGGGGCGCTCCAGCGGCCAGAGCTTCTTCACCCAGCCGTCGATGGTGAGGCTGCCGGTGTTGGTGAGGATCCACTCCTCGTCGCGGACCGCACGGTGGATCTCGTCGACGGCCGCGGACACGTGGATACGGTCGCGGCCCTTCGCCTCCTCGGCCTGGCGCGCCCAGTCGGCGCGGGCCTCGGTGTGCAGGTCGGCGAGGGCCTTGGCGCGCTGTTCGCGGCGCTCGGTGAACGCGGGCGCCGCGAACGGACCGGCCGGGTCCTCGACGACCGTACGCAGCGCGGCCACCGAGTCCGCGGTGTCGGCCGCGACGGCTCGGGTGACCGGCACGAACTGCTGGTAGTCGGCGGCCCATTTGCTGGTGAGCAGTTCGTTGAAGCCGAGGGTGACGATGTCGGCGCCGTTCGCGGGCGCTCCCTGGTCGGTGAGCGTGAGGAAGGAGCCGAGGGCGCCGACCAGGTCCTGCACCTCGAGGGCGAGGACGAGGTCGGCGTCGGACAGGAGGGTGCCCGAGGTGTGACTGACGTTGAGCTGGTGGGTGTTGGGGAAGTTGAGCCGGTTGCCGCGGTCGACGACGGCCAGGCCGAGGGCGTCGGCGAGCGCGACCAGCTGCGCGACGGTACCGGGGTCACGGCCCGAGAAGTCGACGACCAGGACCGGGAGTCGGGCGGCGAGCAGTCGCCCGGTCAGGTCGTCGAGGTCGGCGCCGTTCAGCGCGGGCAGCCGGGCGGCCTCGGTGGCCCGCGCGGGGAGCAGCCGTACGCCGTCCTCGAGCGGCTGCTCCTGCACGTCGAAGTCGAGCGCCACGAACACCGGCGCCTGCATCGGCGTGTTCATCAGCTTGAAGGCGCGGTAGAGGGACTCGACGGTGGCCCGCTGGCCGATGGGCTGGTCGCACCACTTCACGTAGTCCTTGACGACGGACTCGATGTTCTGCGAGGTGTGGATCCAGTCGATCCACGGTCGGCGCTTGCCGGCGTCGACGGGGCCGTTGCCGCCGAGCACGAACAGCGGTACGCGGTCGCACCAGGCGTTGAAGACGGCCATCGAGGCGTGCAGCAGACCGACGTTGGCGTGCACGAACACACCCATGTGCCGGCCGCTCGCCTTGTGGTAGCCGTGCGCCACGGCCACGGCTATCTCCTCGTGGCAGGTCATCACGATCTCGGGGGCGATCTCGGCGTTGTCCGCGTGGACGAGGGAGTCGTGCACGCCGCGGAAGGACGCGCCGGGGTTGAAGGCGACCTTGTCGATGCCCTGCTGGTGCAGGAACTCCACCACCAGGTCGGAGAAATAGGACGTCGTCATGCGTGTTCCTTCGTACGGGGCGCGGGAGCGGGGACGGGCCGCCAGGACGTGTCGCCCTCGGTGCGGCGCAGCACGGCCCAGGGTTCGGCGTGTTCGTTGAGGTCGAGGCCGAAGCCGGGCCCGGGGGCCGGGGTGATGGTGTTGGTGGTACGGCACACCGCCGGGGGCGGTGAGACGACCGGTTCGGGGAAGAAGCGGTCGGACTGGCCGGCCTCCACGGTGAACGCGTCGCCGTGTGCGAAGGCGAGGGCGCGACCGGCGTTGATGAGCGGTCCGACCTCGGCGACCTGGACGCCGATCTGGAAGCCGAGGCCGGCGCGCCGCGCCACGTCGATCAGTTGCGCGGCGGTGACCGGGCCGCCGTTCTTCGCCACGCGGACGTTGAAGGCGTCGCAGGCCCCGGACTCGACGGCGGTGCGGGCGTCGTCGAGGGTGCACACCGACTCGTCGAGCAGGATGCGAAGACCGGTGCGGGCCCGCAGCCGGGCGAGCTCCGCCCAGGACCCCTTGGCCAGGGGCTCTTCGACGAGGTCGGCTCCGGCGTCGCGCAGCGCGGCCAACTGCCCGTGGGCCTGGTCCGGGGTCCAGCTCATGTTGGCATCGACCATGACGGGGACGGTGTCGCCGAGACGGGCGCGGATCGCGGTGACCGTGCGCAGGTCGCGGGCGAAGTCGTCGGCCGCCTTGACCTTGACGAAGTGGAAGGGGCCGCGGGTGTCGAGGAACTCCTCGACGTCGAGGCTGAGGTCGAGTACCTGGGAGACGGGCAGCGCGGGGCGGCGCGCGGCGGGTGCCCCTTCGGCGGGCACCAGTTCCGCCCCGCCCAGGCCCAGCCGCCTGCCCAACAGGTCGAGCAGCGCGGTCTCCAGGAGGCAGAGCAGATTGCCGCCGCCCCGCAGGCCGAAGGTCCCGGCGACTCCACCGTGGCGCAGCCGGGCGAGGAGCACGGCCGGTTCGGTCGAGCGGACCCGCGCGAAGATCTCGTCCAGCGGCACATGGCGAAGGGCGCCGGTCACGGTCTCGGTGGTCTCGCCGGTGACGTACGCCCTGGGGGCGCACTCCCCGAGGCCGCTCGCCCCGTCGACGTCCAGGCGCAGCAGGAGGCTGTCGGAGGTGGAGCGGCGTTTGGCGGGGTGGTCGAAGGAGACCGCCATCGGCATCTCGACCTGGTACAGGACGGCCTCGGCGGCGTCAGGCATGGCGGTCCAGCCCCTGGAGGAGGGTGAACGTGGACGCCCAGTCGACGAGCCGGGCCCGTACGTCGGTGTAGAAGAGGTAGTGCTTGTCGGTGGCGAACTGGATCAGGGCGCCGTGGCTCCCGGTCATCCCGAGGAAGGTGCGCCGCGCGTCGTCGAGGTCGATGATCGGGTCGCTGATGCCGGACACGTAGGCCGCCGGGACCGCGGGCAGCGCTCGCTCGGGCCGCATGTACAGCCGCTCCAGGTCGAGCAGCACGCCCCGGGAGCGCCGGGTCAGTTCGCGTACCGCCAGGTCGTCGTGGTCGATGAAGTGCCGGTGGCGCGCCTCGTCCGTGAAGTCCTGGGCCCTGAGCCCGGCGTCCCACGGCTCCTGGCCGGTCTCGGCCGCCAGGGTCCGCAGCTGGTCGTCGTCGAGGGTGGCGTGCAGTTTGCCCAGCCATGCCGAGCAGAAGACGGCCGCGTCGTAGCGGGTGGTGAAGTCCGGGTGGTGCATGAGCGCCGCCATGAAGGAGCCGCCCAGGCAGTGCCCGAAGAGCGACAGCGGCACGCTCTCGCCGACTGTCTCCCGTACGTGCTCCAGCGCGGTCACGTAGTCGCGGATCACCGTGTCCACGTCGGGCAGGTCGTGCCGTGTGCCGCCGCTGATGCCGCTGCCGCGCCGGTCGAGGACGTAGAAGGCGATGTCGTTGTCGGCGAACTGGGGCCCGACCTCCCACAGCCAGCCGGCGTGCGACTGCAGTCCGTGGAAGTAGAAGACGGCGCCCTTCACCTGTCCGCGCGGCCGCCACAGGTGCAGCGCCAGTTCGGCGCCCTCGACGGGGATGCCCACGATCTCGCGGCGGATGTTCTGCGGCGGCCTCTTGGTCTCGATCACGTCCGAACTCCCCTTTCAGCGGCCGGATATGCGGCCGGATATGGCGGCGACGAAGTCGATGTCCTGCTGGAACGGCTTGTACTTGTACTGGGTGGCGTTGCCCGCCTGGCGGCGGCTTTCGATGTGGGCGGTGATGGCGTCGTGGGGCACGGTGACGACCTCCAGCGCGCCGAGTCGCCCGCTGTCCCGCTTGGACGCGTACTCGATGTTGATCTCGTGCAGCGCGCTGTCGACGTCGGCCGACAGCACCTGGTCCAGTCGCGGTGACGGCTCGGGGGCCTCGGCGACGACGATGTAGTACGGGGGCTCCGCCCACCGCGGTCCGCACATGTAGAGCCCGGTGCCCAGGCCGCTGGCCGCGAGACCCCGCCGGATGGCCTCGGTGACCTGGGACTCGGTGATCTTCTCGCCGGTGAAGGAGTGGAAGATGCCGTCGCGGTGGACGAAGTGGACCCACGGGGTGCCGTCCACGATCCGGTCGACGCGGTAGATGTCGCCCGTCCACAGGCGGTAGAGGCCGTTGCCCTGCGTCATGATGAGGTGGTAGTCGCGGCCGGGTTCCACCTCGTCGAACAACAGCGTGCGCACCGGCTCGCCGCTGTCGACGAGTTCACCCAGGGGCACATCGGCGGGTACGAACTCGAAGTACGCCTGCCCCACGGCCAGCGGCTGGCTGTGCGGCGAGTCGTCCACCGGGATGGTGGTGACCCCCTCGGTGCCGCAGCTCATGAACGGCAGCTTGTCGACGCCGGGGAAGACCGCGTCCAGCTTGGCCGCGTACAGCCCGGCGGAGGCGGAGAGCCAGCAGGTGTAGAGGGTGAGGGAGGGCCACACGTCCTTGAGGCTGAAGTCCGGCTTGCGCAGGACGTCTTCGAGGTGCCGGGCGGTCCGCTCGTCGGGTTCGGTGTACGGCCTGCCCTCCAGCGTTCCCTCGCGCAGGTCGCGCACCAGGTCCGTGCCGTGCGCGGCCAGCAGGTCCCGCAAGGAGATCAGGGTGCTCGGGTTGATCGCCGAGATGTAGTGCAGGTCCCTGCCGACGAGGTGCCGGATGCGGTGGTACATGCGGCCCTCGTGGGCGCTGGGGACGGCCGGGCCGAACCACGGCGACTCGTACCACGGCGGATTCCAGTCGCGGCTGTTGATCTGCGGGTGCCGGTTGCTGACGGCCTGGTGCCCGATCCCGTGCACGAAGTCGAAGACGTCCTCCCGGACGGTCTGGGTGTCGAGCGTCGCGTACGGGTGGTCGAGCAGCTCCGGGTGGTACTCCAGGTACGTGCCCCACATCGCCTTCATGGCGGGGATGCGGTAGGTGAGGAGCCAGTGCAGGGTGTAGGGCACCAGCTTGGGGACTCCGGTGGTCCCGCTGGTCTTGAGCCAGCGCAGCACCGGGCTGCAGGTCAGGGTTCCGCCCTTGGTACGGGTCTCGCGCTCGATCTCCGGTACGAAGTCGTCGTAGCGCATGATGGGCAGCACCGAGCGGAAGAGGCCGGGGTCGGCGGCGATGGCGTCGTAGCCCCGCTCCCGCCAGTGGACCGAACCCGCGCTCATGTCGATGACGTCGGCGAGGACGCGCTGTTGTGCGACGCCGGGTTGTTTCAGATCGGACAGCAAGGCGTCCCGGGCCTGCCGGCACTCGTCCGCGAAGGGAGCTCGGCGGTCGTTCCAGTGTTTCTGCCAGTGCGGTATGTCCACGGCTGCTCCTGAGGATCTGTATCTGGCTCTGGGCTCTGCTGCGGGAAGAGGAGAGAGCGGCACGTCGAAGGACGGCTCTCGAGAACCTGGCCGGGAGGAGTCAGCGGTCGATGTAGGCCATCATTCGCTCGTTGTAACGAGGGCCCGCGACCAGATCGGCGCGTACGGCGTCGTCGATCTCGGCGAGCGTGTCCTCGCCGAGCGCCACCGTGGCGGATCGGGTGTTCTCCTCCAGGTACGTACGCCGCTTGGTGCCCGGGATGGGGACGATGTCGTCGCCCTGGTGCAGCGCCCAGGCGATGGCGAGCTGGGCCGGGGTGAGGCCGTGGCGCTCCGCGACCTCCTGGATCTTCGCGGCGATCGCCATGTTCTGGTCGTAGTTGACGCCCTGCAGACGCGGGTCGTGGTGCCGGAAGTCGTCGTCCGGGTAGTCCTCGGCGCGCTGTACGCCACCGGTCAGGAAGCCCCGGCCGAGCGGGCAGAAGCCGACGAGGCCGATGCCGAGTTCCCGCAGGAGCGGCAGGACCCCGTCCTCCAGGTTCCGCTCCCAGACCGAGAACTCGCTCTGCACGACGGACAGCGGGTGGACGGCGTGGGCGCGCCGGATGGTCTTCTCGCCGGCCTCGCACAGGCCCAGGTAGCGGACCTTGCCCTGCCGTACGAGGTCGGCCATGGTGCCCACGACGTCCTCGATCGGCACCTTCGGGTCGACGCGGTGCTGGTAGAGCACGTCGATGTAGTCGGTGCCGAGGCGCTTCAAGGAAGCCTCGACGACCTCGACGATGTGCTCGGGACGGCTGTCGGCCTCGGCCGTCGTGCCGTCCTTCAGCTTCATCGGGAAGCCGAACTTCGTGGCGATGAGGGCCTGTTCACGGCGGCCCGCGAGGGCGCGGCCCAGCAGCACCTCGTTGTCATGGGGACCGTAGGCCTCGGCGGTGTCGAAGAGGGTGTAGCCCAGTTCCAGTGCCCGGTGGACGGTGGCGACCGACTCACGGTCGTCCGTGGCGCCGTACCACTGGCTCATGCCCATGCAGCCGAGGCCGAGCTCTGAGACCTCCAGCCCCTGACGGCCCAGCTTCCTGGTGGTGAGCATGCCTGCTCCTTCGCACTCGGTGGTGGGGATCGCGTCGCAACTGAAGCACATAGATGTACTGGAGTTCAATAGTCGACTCGAGGTCACCGGAATCCCCAGGGAGAGCCGGTGGGGCCACGGGCGCCTCGTGCGCAAAGGCGCCGTCAAAATCCGTTCATGTGGTGTTTGTTACGCAGGATCCCTCCGCCATGACCCGCCCTTAACGACACCTTCATCAAAAGGACTTCGGATCAAGTTTGTTCTTCGGTATAGATTTGGACTACTGACTCGTCAGGAAGGCGCGGATGTGAACACAGTCGAACCGATCGCGATCATCGGCATGGGATGCAGGTTCCCCGGGGCACCGGGGGTGGAGGAGTTCTGGAAACTGCTGGAGAGCAACACCGATGCCGTCGTACCGGTGCCGCGGGACAGGTTCGACGTCGCCGCCTGGTACGACCCGCGGCCCGGCACGCCCGACCGGCTGATCTCCCGTCATGGCGGCTTCCTGGACGGCGTGTTCGACTTCGACGCCGCCTTCTTCGGGATATCGCCGCGCGAGGCGCGCACCATGGACCCGCAGCAGCGCCTGCTCCTGCACGTCGTGTGGGAGGCGTTCGAGGACGCCGGCATCCCGCCCTCCACGGTCCGCGGCAGCGGCACCGGAGTGTTCGTCGGGCAGGCGACCGCCGAATACGGCGACGCGACGGGGCCGTCGGCCACGGCGGACGTGCGCGCCGTGGCGGGCAGCAGGCTGCGCGCCGTCACCGCCGGACGCGTCTCCCACGCCTTCGACCTGCGCGGGCCCAGCCTGGTGCTGGACACCGCCTGCTCGTCCTCCCTGGTCGCCCTGCACAGCGCACGTCAGAGCCTGCTCACCGGGGAGTGCGAACTGGCCGTCGCCGCCGGGGTCAACACGATCCTCACGCCCACCGACGCGGTCGCCTACTCCCAGGGGCGGATGCTCGCGCCGGACGGCCGGTGCAAGTTCGGCGACAGCTCCGCGAACGGCTTCGTGCGCAGCGAGGGCGTGGGCACGGTGCTGCTCAAGCGGCTGTCCGACGCCCTCGCGGACGGCGATCCGGTGCACGCCCTGCTGCTGGGCAGCGCGGTGACCAACGACGGCGACGGCAGCGGCCTGCTCCTGCAGCCCGCGGTGTCCGGGCAGGTGGCGATGGTCCGCTCCGCCTGGCGCAGCGCCGGGGTGAGCGGGTCCCAGGTGGACTACGTGGAGGCGCACGGCACCGGTACGACCGTCGGTGACGGGGTGGAACTGCGGGCACTGGCCGAGGCGTTGGGGGCCGAGGACAACGCCGGGGCACCGCTGCTGGTGGGCTCGGTGAAGACCAACATCGGCCATGCCGAGGCCGCCGCCGGCATCGCGGGCCTCATCAAGACGGTGCTCGTGGCCAAGCACCGCACGGTGCCCGCCTCGCTCCACCTGACGTCACCCCACCCCCAGCTCACGGAGCCGGGGTTCCCCGTCACGGTGGCGGACCGCAACACGCCACTGCGTCCCAGGGGCGACCGCGCGGTGCTCGGAGTGAGTTCGTTCGGCCTGTCGGGGACCAACGCGCACGCGGTGATAGGCGAGTACGTCCCCGAAGCGGCACCGCGCCCGGACATCGACACACCGCAGTCGGCCGAGGACGCGGGCCCGCACCTGCTCGTCCTCAGCGCCCGTACCCCCACGGCCCTGCGCCGGCTGGCCGCCCGCCACGCCGCGCATCTGGGGCCGGACGGGGCCGGCCGCGGACACCGGCTGCGCGACATCTGCCGCTCGGCGGCGATGGGCCGGGACGCACACCCCTTCCGTCTGTGGGCCGTCGGCCACTCGCACGACGCCCTGGCCGACGTACTGCGCGCCCTGGCGGCGGATGAGCCGACGCCCGACGGCGGAATGCACGAGGCGGGCTTCGACGGTCCGCGCGAGGTCGCCTTCGTCTTCTCCGGGCAGGGTTCGCAGTGGCGCGGTATGGGCCGGGAACTGCTGCGGACCTCCGACGCCTTCCGCGCGGCACTGACGGAGTGCGACGCGGCGGTGCGCGAGGAGCTCGGCTGGTCGGTCGTGGACCTGCTGCTGGACGACAGTGCGGAGCTCGCCGACGCCGTCGAGAGGGTGCAGCCCGCCTTGTGGGCCATGGAGGTCGCGCTCGCGGCCCACTGGCGCGGCATGGGGGTGGAACCTGACCTGGTCGTCGGACACAGCATGGGAGAGGCCGTGGCCGCGTGCGTGGCCGGTGCCCTGTCCGTGCGGGACGCGGCGCGGGTGATCTGCCGCCGCAGCAGCCTGATGCAGCGCCTCGCGGGCCGCGGCGCGATGCTCGCCACGGAGCTGTCCCCCGCCGAGGCGCACGAGCTCGTCGCGGCGTACGGCGACGACGTGTGCGTGGCGGTGGAGAACTCGCCCAGCGCCACCGTGCTGGCCGGCGACGCCGTCCTACTGGACAAGATCGCCGGCGAGTTGGAGCGGCGCGACGTCCTGTGCCGCAGGGTCAAGGTCAATGTCGCCTCCCACTCCCCCGTCATGGACGAGATACGCGACGACCTGCTGGCACGGCTGGCGGACGTGGAGCCGGCGCCGCCGCGGACGGAGATGGTCTCCACCGTCCGGTGCGCTTCCGTGCGGGGCGCCGACCTCGACGCGGCCTACTGGGTGGACAATCTGCGCCGTCCGGTGCGCTTCGCCGAAACCGTGCGGCAGCTCGCCGAAGCCCGGGACGTGATCTTCGTGGAGGTCAGCCCGCATCCGTTGCTCGCCCAGGCCATCGACGACGTGCAGAGCGCGGCCGGCGTGGCGCCGAAGGTGGTGACCACGCTGGTCCGGCGGCAGAGCGAGGCGACGGCGACCGCCCGTGCGCTGGGCCGGGCGTTCTCCCTCGGCGCCCGGGTCGACTGGCGGCGCTGGTACGGCGACGACAAACGCCGAATACCGCTGCCGCTGTACACATGGGACGCGGAGGACCACCGCGTCGAGAGCGTCCCCTCGACGGCTCCGGTGCGGCTGTACGAACGTCAGGTCCGGCTGTCGCGGCTGGGCGTCGCGGACCTGGACACGGGTGTGTCGGTGCGCGGACTGTGCCCCGTGCCGCCCGTGGTGTTTCTGCAGGCGGTCGCCGAGGCGGTGCGCGACCTGGTCGGCGAAGGACCGGTCGAGCTGCTCGACACCCGCATCGGTGACGGGCTGCCGCTCCTGTCCGACGCTCCGCGGACCACGGTGCGGATCCGGTTGGATCGATCGGCCGGGGCAACGGACCCGTTGGCCGGGGAGAGGAAACCCCCTACGGGAGAGGGGGAGTTCACCTTCGCGGTCGAGGTGGTCTCCGAGGGGTCCGGCGCGCCCGCCCTGTGCCTGGCGGGATCCGCACGGGCGGCGGCGACACCGGTCCACGCCCCCGGGCTCGCCCCGCTGGACGGCGCGCTGACCCGGTGCGGCGAGTACGTGCCCGGCGCCGAGTTCTACCGGCGGGCGGAGGCCCGCGGGTACTCCGTCGCCCCGGCGCTGCGCACCGTACGACAGGTGTGGCGGCGGGAGGGCGAGGCGGTGGCGCGGTTGCACGCGCCCTCGGGTGCGGTAAGCGGCGCTCTGGAGGCCGGTCTGCTGGCCGTGCTGGGAGCCTGGCCGCACTCCACGGCGGCGGACGACCCGACGCGGGCCCATCTGCCCCTTTCCTTCGCCCGCGTCCTGCTGGCCGACGCACCCGGCGGCGAGTACTGGAGCACGGCCCGCTCGGCCCCCGAAGCCGACCGGGACCGTACCCGCTGCGATGTCCTGCTCACCGCGCCGGACGGGCGCGTGCTCGCCGAGTTCGAAGGCATCGCGATGGTCCGGTCGCCGGGCCGGTCCGACGCGGCGCACCACGAACCCGACGCGATGACGGCGGCCACCGCGCCGCCGCCCGCGGCGCTTCCTCCCGTCGAGCGGGCTCCCCTGCCGAAACCGGGGACCGGCCGGTCGCACGCCTCCCGTCCGCCCGCGGAGCGCCTCTTCATCCACACCGCGACGATGCTCGGCACCACCGTCGACCGAGTCGATCCACGGCGGTCACTGCGCGACCTGGGCCTCGACTCGCTGATGGCGACCCAGCTCAGGCGCATCCTGCACCGGGAACTCGGGGTGGATCTCCCGACCAGCCGTCTGCTGGGCAACGAGAGCGCCGCCGCCATCGCGGCCGACCTCCGAGAGGAGGCGGCGCCCGAGCCCCGGAGCCGCTGAGGCCTGTCCCGGCGACCAGGTCGCCTTCAGCCGGAGCGGTCGTACCGCGATACACGCGGTACGGCCGCTCCGGCGTTCAACGCGTCACGTACCGCACCTAGAACCGCAATGCATTAATGGACTACGGTATACCGATACGGTCGCCGTGGACCCGGTCTCTTGGCACGACGGTAGGGATGCCCGTCGTCGACTCCGAAGGTTCGCGGAGACGTCCGGTCGGAGCCGAGAGAAAGAGAGAGCCGATGACGGTTGAGAATTCCCAGCCCGTACGTCCCCCCGGCCGGCGGGAACGGAGCAGGCAGCGCATGCACGACCGCCTGTACACGGCAGCTCTGGAGCTCTTCGCCGAGCAGGGGTACGAACGCACGACGATCGACCAGATCGCGGAACGCGCCGATGTCGCCCGGGGAACGTTCTTCAATCACTTCCAGCGCAAGGAAGACGTCGTCACGACGTGGGCGGAGCAGCGCCAGGACAACCTGCGGGCCTTCATGGACAAGTCGCTCTCGCACAAGGACGACGACGCCACCGTCCAGTTGGAGCGGTGCATGGCCGCCCTGGCCGATTTCAACGAAGCGGAGCCGGACCTCACCCGGGTGATGCTGACCGCCTGGGTCAGGTCGGGCCAGCCCCTCCTCGAGGAGCCCGACTACGCGGGGCACGTCTTCACCCGGGTCATCACGATGGGGCAGACCCGCGGGGACATCGCCCGCGACATCGACCCGGTGGTGGCGGGCAACATGCTGCGCGACGCCTACCTGGGGCTTCTCTACCGCTGGACGCAGGCCGCCGACGGCAGAGCCCCCCTGCACGTCGAACTGCGCGCCCTCCTGCGGATCGCGCTCACCGGCGTCCTCTCCTGGACCCGCACCTCGAACGCGCCCCTCCGGGACCGATGACGACAGCGGCCGCAACGAGCGAACCCCGCCTCCGGAGTACCGGGGGCGGGGTTCTGTGGAGCGCCGGGCAGGCCTTGCACCTGCATCTCCCCGCAGGAAGCGGGACGTCTTTCCTTGGACCACCAACGCGAGGCCTGCCACCGAGACTTCCGGCGGTCTGCTCAAGATCAATCATAGCGCATTCCCAGCCGTCGACGACGCACGCGTCAGGCGGCCGACGGTCGGGCGTACTGGAGAAGGTGATCGGCGAGCAGGTGCAGAACCGCCTGGCTGTGGTCGCTGTTGCGGTCGACGAGCCAGGTCATGTTCAGGCCGTCGATCACCGAGTGCACGTACCGCGCGAGGATCGGCACGGGCTGCGTCCACTCGATCCCGGCGTTGTCGGCGGCCAGTTCGAGCAGGGAGGCGAAGGCGGCCAGGAAGATCTCGTACTGTCTCCTGGCGATGTTCTCGAAGCCGGGATTGCGCAGCGCGTACTGGGTGAGCTCGTAACTGATCTGGTGCTCGCCCGGGTTGGCCTCGAACCCCTTCCAGAACGCGTGCAGGCTGTCGAGGACGCTGTCGCGGATGTCCCTGTGCGGCGCGAACAGACCCCGGACCTCGGCGACGTAGCGCTCGGTGAGGGTCTCGGTGACGCGTTCGAGGAGCTGCGCCCTGGAGTCGAAGCAGTAGTGGAAGGCCCCGAGGGTCATACCGGCCTCGTTGACGATCGCACGGGTGGTGGCCTTGGCCACGCCGTCACGCGTCATGACCCGGATCGCGGCCTCGAGAAGCTCGGCCCTCCGGTCGCTCGCCGCCATACGGGACACACGATCTCCCCTCTTCACCTGCGGGTTCGTCCGCCAGGATAGCCAGACCCACGGGCCGCGCGTCGGCTCGGAGCGCGGATCCGCCAAGAAGTAAGTCAAGCGTCCAAGACTCTTGACTTACTTCCGCGCGGTGGGCGACCGTAGCGGAACCCGACGCCTGGCACGAGCCCCCTCAGGAGGCGGAAGTGCGACCGCAAGCCACTGTCGTTCTGGACGGATTCGGCACGCTGGAGTCCCTGCGCTGGCACGACGGCGCGCTGTGGTTCTGCGACTTCGCCCACGGGACGGTGCACCGCTGGGACACCCTCGGAAAGCCGGAGACCGTGGTGGAGGTCCCCGGCCGGGCCGGCGGCCTCGGCTGGCTGCCCGACGGGCGGATGCTGGTCGTCTCGATGGACGGACGCCGCGTCCACCGCCAGGAGCCGGACGGCTCCCTGGTCGTGCACGCGGACCTCGGGGAGATCGCCGACGGCCCGGTCAACGACATGCTCGTCGACGGGCAGGGCCGCGCCTACGTGGGCAACTTCGGCTTCGACTACCACGGCTTCGTCCGGCAGCGGCCCAACGCCATGCTCTACGCACCGCCGGGCCCGCCCAGGGCCCCGCTCGCCTGCCTGTCACCGGAAGGCGAACTGCTGGGCCTGAGCGAGCCGTTGGTGTTCCCCAACGGCTGCTTCCTCATCGACGAGGGGCGAACCCTGCTGGTCGCCGAGACACTGGCGATGCGGCTCACCGCACTGCCCGTGCTGCCGGACGGACGGCTCGGCCCGCCACGCCCCTGGGCCCCGCTGGTCCCGGCCTGGCTGTGGAAGTCCCTCAACCGTCCCGGGGTGCGTGGCCGGATCACCCGGCGGGTCTCGTCCCTGCTGGACCACCAGGCGATCGCCGACCGCTCCGACACCCCCATCGCACCGGACGGCATCGCACCGGGCAAGGACGGCACGGCCTGGGTCGCCAACGCGCTGCGCGGCGAGTGCGTCCGAGTCGGCCCCGGCGGCACGATCCTGGAGCGCGTCGCCACCAGCCAACGCACGCTCAGCTGCCTGGTCGCGGGCCCGCATGGCGACACCCTGTACGCCGCCACCGTCCCCACCGACGACCCGGAGCGCGCGGCACGGCTCAACGGCGCACGGCTGGAGGCGTACGTCCTGCCGTCGTGACCGCGGACGCACGGGCCTTCCCCGACGGCCGGCCCGCTCCTCCGCTCGCGGACACGCGCACTCCGTCCACGGGGCCATCCCCCGCCCGCCTCCTGGGAGTTCACATGCACGGACATCGAACGGGTGACGGCGCCCTCGACACTTCGTACGGCGCCCACGACGGCACCTCGTGCGGCAGCGGCGGCGCATGCCAGGGGAGGCCGCGATGAGCGTGGTCCTGGTGACCGGCGCGGCCAGTGGCATCGGCGCCGCCACCGCGCGCGAGGCCGCGCGCCGAGGCCACCGGGTCGCCCTCGCCGACATCGACCTGGCCGGTGCCACCCGCCTTGCAGACCGCCTCGGCCCCGCCGCCTGCGCGATCCCCCTCGACATCCGCGACCAGGACGCCTGGGAGGAGGCCTTCGACGCCGTCGCGGCCCGGTTCGGCCCCGTCGAGGTTCTCGTCAACAACGCCGGGATCATCCACACGGGATACGCACGCCAGTTGTCCCTGGAACAGCACCGCCACATGGTCGAGGTCAACCTGCTCGGCCCGATGACCGGGACGCTGACCGCGCTGCCCCGGATGCGCGCCCAGGGGCGCGGGCACATCATCACCGTCTGCAGCATGAGCTCGTTCCTGCCGCTGTCCGGTTACACCACCTACGGCGCGACCAAGCACGGGCTGCGCGCCTTCCACCACAGCGTGGCGATCGAGGAGCGCGGCGGACCGGTGACGTTCAGCATCGTCCACCCGCCCGGCACCCGGACGCCGATGCTGGAGCAGGAGATGGCCGACCCCAGCGCGGTGATCACCTTCGCCGAGAAGCCGCTCACCCCCGAGAAGGTCGCCTCGGTCATCGTCGACGCGATCGTGAAGAAGCCGGTCGAAGTCGTCCACCCCGCCGTCGGCGGACGCGTTCAGCGAGTCGCCGGGGTGTTCCCCCGGCTGATGCGCTTCGTGATCCCCAGGGTGGCGGCCATGGCGGAACGCCGCAGTAGGAGCATCACCCCGGCCACGGCCGTGGTGCGCGAGCGAGGAGACAGCCGATGACCACCGACACCGCCACCACCCCGGCCCGGTCCGCCCCCGCGGAACAGGGGCACTTCGACCGGTTGCGGGCGGCGACCGCGGGCCTGGAGCCGCCCTTCGGCGTCATCGATCTGGACGCCTTCGACGCCAACGCCGTCGACCTCGAACGCCGCGCGGGCGGCAAGCCGATACGGCTCGCGAGCAAGTCGCTGCGCTCGCGCGCCCTCATCCGCCGGGCTCTCGCCCGCCCCGGGTTCCAGGGCATCCTCGGCTTCACGCTGCCCGAAGCCCTGTGGCTGGCCGAAGAGTTCGAGGACGTCGTCGTCGGCTACCCCACCACCGACGCCACCGCGCTGCGCCGGCTGGCCGCAGACGAACGGCTCGCCTCCCGGATCACCCTGATGGTGGACTCCGTCGAGCACCTCGACCTCGTGGACGCCGCGACCGGCCCCCGGCAGACCCGCGTCCGCGTCTGCCTGGAGCTGGACGCCGCCCTGCGACTGGCGGGCGGCCGTCTGCACCTCGGGCCGCGCAGGTCCCCGGTGCACACTCCGCGGGAGGCGGCCGCGTTCGCCCGCGAGGTCGCGGCCCGTCCGGGCTTCGAACTGACCGGGATCATGGGGTACGAGGGCCAGGTCGCCGGCCTCGGCGACAACCAGCCCGGTTCCCTGCTCAAGCGGGCCGTCGTGCGCGCGATGCAGCGTTCCTCCGTCGAGGAACTGCGCCACCGACGGGAGGCCGCGGTCGCCGCCGTACGTGCCGTCACCCCGCTGCGGTTCGTCAACGGCGGCGGCACCGGCAGCCTTGAGACCACCACGCGGGAGGACGCCGTGACCGAACTCGCGGCGGGCTCCGGCCTGTACGGTCCCGGACTCTTCGACTTCTACCGGTCCTTCCGGCCCGTCCCCGCCGCGTACTTCGTGCTGCCCGTCGTACGCCGCCCCTCCCCGAAGATCGCGACGCTCCTGGGCGGCGGATGGATCGCGTCAGGCCCGCCCGGCAAGGACCGGCTGCCCACCCTGGCCTGGCCCCCCGGCCTGCGCGTCACCGCGACCGAAGCCGCGGGCGAGGTGCAGACCCCGCTGCTCGGCAAGCCCGCGCAGGTCCTGCGCATCGGAGACCGGGTGTGGCTGCGGCATGCCAAGGCCGGTGAACTGTGCGAGCGGGTCGGGGAACTCCATCTGGTCAGCGGCGGCGAGGTGGTCGACACCGTACCGACGTACCGGGGCGAGGGCCGGCACTTCCTGTGACGGCCCGTCCTCCGGGCAGGGTGACACCATGACCCGCATCACCGACCGAACCGTCCTGATCGTCGGTGCCTCCTCGGGCATCGGCGCGGAGGTGGCACGCCTTCTCGCGCACAACGGCAACCGGCTGGTCGTCACGGCACGGCGCGCCCCCGAACTCGCCTCCGTGGCCAAGGAGATCCGAGCCGCGGGCAGCGCCTGCCTGGACATCGCCGCCGACGCCCTGGACCCGGGGGCGGCCTCCGCCGTGGTGGCCGCGTGCGTCGCGGAGTACGGATCCGTCGACGTCGCGCTCCTCAACGCCGGCCAGGGACCGGACATGTCCATGGACCAGGTCACCGTGGCCGACATCGCACGGATCACGGCCTTGAACTACGACGTCGTCGTCCACTACCTCGTCCCGCTGATCGCGCAGATGAAGACCCAGCGCGACGGCGGCCTGATCGCCCACACCAACTCGCTGGCCGGCCTGATGGGCATCCCCCGCCAGGGCCCCTACTCCGCCGCGAAGGCCGCTGCCCGCACCCTCATCGAGGCCGCACGCGTCGAACTCGCGCCCCACGGCATCCGGTTCACCAGCATCCACCCCGGCTTCGTCGCAACCGACCGCGTCGGCGCCGACGGTCTCCCCAAGCCCCTCCAAGTCAGCCAGAACCGCGCGGCACGACACGTCGTACGCGCCCTGGAAAGGGAACCGGCACAGGCGTACTTCCCCTGGACCACGACAACCCTGGTCCGCACCCTGCGCGCCCTCCCCACGCCGCTCTCCGCCCTGATATTGCGAAAACTGGCCTCGCGCTAGGAGTGGGAGTGGCTTCAGGGTTCGATGACCAAGCGTTCCACGAGGTCGCCGCGGAGCGTGAACCGGTAGCGCAGGTCGACGGTTCCGCCGGGGAAGTCGCCTTCGAGGTGCTGCGTGGCGGTGTAGTGGCTCGCGTCGGTGCGCTCGGCCCCGGTGAGATCGATGGTGTACGTGAACTCGGTCGCCGACCGGTTCAGCCACCGCTCGATGGCGGCGGTGCCCTGGTAGGTGTTGCCGTCGTCGATCACCGTGGCGTCCTGGGTGAACGTGGCGACGGCCACGGCGGTGTCGTGGGCGCGGTGCGCCGTGAGGTAGCGGGTGATCACCTCGGGCAGGGTGTCCGGAGCGATGGCTCGGTGCTGGTCGTGCTGCATGGCAGGCCTCTCGGTGGTGGTGTCTTTCAGATGCTGAGAGTGAGGGCGGTTCACACCGTGGGGGTGGTGCCGCCGTCGATGACGTGCTCGGCGCCGACGATGGCCGAGGCGCGGTCGGAGACCAGGAAGGCGACGAGTTCGGCCACTTCCTCGGGACGGTTGGGGCGGCCGAGGGGGATGCCGCCGAGGGAGTCCATGAGCCGGGCCAGTGCCGCGTCCTGGGTGATGCCGGCGTCGTGGGCGATCCTGGCGACGAGGTTGTCGGCGGCGGTGGTCTGGACGAAGCCGGGCGAGACGGTGTTGACGCGGATGCCGTGCGGGGCGACCTCGTTGGCGAGGCCCTTGCTGTAGGTGGTCAGGGCGGCCTTGGCGGCGGCGTAGGCGAGAGTTCCGTTCCACAGCGGCATGCGGCGCTGGATCGATGTGACGTGCACGATGGCGCCCTTTCCGGCCGCGATCATGCCGGGCAGCAGTCCGCGGTCCAGGCGGACGGCGGCCAGCAGGTTGACGTTCAGTTCCCTGGCCCAGTCGTCCTCGCCGAGTGCCGCGAAGCCCCCGGCGGGCGCCTCGGAGCCGCCGAGGGTGTGGACCAGGATGTCGACACCTCCGAGCCGGGCCTCCACCTCACCGACCACTAGGGCGGCGCCATCGGCGGTGGACAGGTCGGCTGCGATGAACGTCTTCTCCTCGACCTCGTCGGGACGGCTGCGGGCGGTGACGAGTACCGTCGCACCGGCCTGGGCGAGGCGCCGGGCGATGGCGGCTCCGCTGCCTTTGGTGCCGCCGGTGACCAGGGCACGGCGGCCCTCGAGGGATTCGCCGGGGTGGGTGGCCATGGTGCGCTCCGTTCTCGGGTGCGGGCATGCCGAACACGGCCGCCCCGTTACTGCTAAAATAGAATCTACTAACTTCGACTTTAGCAGTAACTGAGGGGATGGTCGCCGTGGCAAGCCGGATCAGGCTGGAGGACCGGGAGTGCCCGCTGTCCACGACGGTGGAACACGTGGGCGAGTGGTGGACGCTGCTGATCCTCCACGACGCCTTCGACGGTTACACCCGCTTCGACCAGTTCCAGGAGAACCTGGGAATCTCCTCCAGCATGCTCACGGCCCGGCTCAAGACCCTCGTCGCGGACGGACTGCTGGAGCGTCGGCCGTACCAGACCAACCCCGTGCGCCACGAGTACGTCCTGACGGAGCTCGGTCGTTCGCTGCGCCCGGTGATAGTCGCCCTGGCCGCCTGGGGCAACTCCCGGCTGGCGCCGCAGGACCGCAGCATGATCCTCGTCGACACGGACAGCGGCGAGGAGGTCGAGCCCGTCGTCGTCGACGCCAGGACCGGCCGCCGGCTCGACGACAGCGACGCCTTCGTCTTCACGGCGGGCCCGGCGGCGAGCCCCGCCATGCGCGACCGCTACCCGAACGGGTCGAAGACGCAGAGGTGAGCGGCCCCGAGGGCTGAGCAGCGCCCCCGCGACCGCTCAGCCGGGTGGAAGGGGGTGATGGCCGGGCGGCTGCGCGGCCCGCGGGGGCAGCTCGCGTCCCAGGCGGGCGAGTGGGGACAGGGCCATCAGCGCCGGGGACAGCATCATGCCAGCGGCCGTCACCAGGAGGCTGGTGCGCAGCCCCCACGCCCCCGCGAGAAAGCCGCCGAGCAGTGAGCCGAGCGGGGCGGCCCCCATACCGACGAACGTGATCGTCGCGGCCACGCGGGCTTGCATCCCATCCGGCGTGACGGCCTGCCGCACGGCCATGACCGTGACGTTCACCAGTTGGCCGAAGGTCCCGAACACGAAGTTGACCGCGACGAGCGAGGGGATCGTCACCGCGGAGGGGCCGCTCAGCGCGGGCACGCACAGCATCACGCCGTCGCCGAGCGCCGCCGCCGGCACGAGCACCACGCCGTGACCGAACCGGCCCGGGAGCCGGGCGGCCAGCACGGAACCCAGGAGCGCGCCCGGCCCCGTGGCGGCGAGTGTCAGCCCCACGACGCTGCCCGACAGGTGCAAGTCCCGTGGCAGGAAGAGCAGATAGCCGGTCATCATCGCCGCGAAGGAGAACTGGAAGGCGGCCGAGGCCAGGCCCACGGTCCGTAGCCAGGTGTCCCCGGCGACGAAGCGCAGGCCCTCGTGGATCCGGCGCCAGACCCGAGGGGCCCGTCCCGACCGCCCGGGGACCGATTCGCGGCGCCGGATCCGCTGGATCGAAAGGAACGACCCCGCGAAGGACAGGGCGCAGGACGCGGCGGCGATCGGCGCCGACAGAAGGGACACGAGCGCGCCGCCCAGGGCGGGGCCGACGATCTGCGCCGCCGAACGGCTGCCCTCGATCGCGCTGGTGGCCCAGGTCAACCGGTCGCGTTCCACCAGTCGTACGAGAGAGGCCTGGTACGCCACGTCGAAGAACACCGACAGGACCCCGACCGTGAAGGCGACCACGAGCAGTGCCGGCAGGCCGAGCCCGCCGAGGAGTCCGGCCAGGGCGGCGCCGCCCAGCGCCAGGGCCCGGCCGAGGTCCGCCAGCACCATCACCGTGCGGGTCCGCCATCGGTCCACCCACGCGCCGACGAGGAGCGCGAGCAGCAGGGTCGGCGCCTGCCCCACCGCGCGCAGGACGCCCAAGCGGCCGGCATCGGCGTCGAGTGTGAGAACCGCGATCAGCGGAAGGACCACCAGGCTCGCGTGTTCGCCGAGTTGGGAGGCCGTCTGCCCCACCCACAGCCGGCGGAAGTCGGCGTCGCGCCGGAGGGCCGGCGGAACAGGACGCCCCGAGCCGGACGCGGAGGATGGTGAGGAGGATGGGGCGGACGAGGAGGACGAGGAAGACGAAGAGGACGAGGAGGGCGGACAGGAGGAAGCGTCCGGCACAGGAAAACCCCTTGGGTCGCGCAAGACAGAGCCCGCCACCCGGCGCACGACGAGGACGCCGACGGTTCAGGTGGGGGAAGGCTCGCTGTGCCGCGCATCAAGGGCAGCACGCGATGACGGGCCGCTCAGGGCCTACGACGTCAACGCGCGCTCGGACGACCGGGCATGTCTCGACTCCTCAGGGATCAGACTCGCTGCCCGCACTCTAGCCCTCGGCTGATGGGCACGAAAGGGGATTACCTACGCGGCAGTTGAGGTGTTCAGGTCCCGGTTGACGGCGCGGGCGGCGCCCTCGACGGTCGCGACGCCGTCGGCCATCGTGCGGTTGTCCTGGGCGAGCACGACCATTCCGTAGTCGTGGCCTCCGCCGGTGAACACACCGACGCTGTGCACCCGCCAGCCGTGGGTGTCGCGCGGCAGCCAGCCGTTCTTGACCTGGACGGTCGCCGTCGCGGGGGCCCCGGCGGGCGTTCCCCAACGCTGCTCGGGGACGACCCGGTTCATGACCCGGAGGGCGTAGGTACGCGTGTCCCGGTCGAGGACGGAGTTGTCCGAGGTGAGCAGCCGGAGCAGCTTCAGCTGGTCCCCGGCCGTGACCTGGGTGTGCCCCCAGTAGCCCTTGGGCCCGGGGACGGTGTCCCCCATCCCGGCCAGGGTCAGGAAGTGCTGGATGGCGGTGTGGCCGATCTGGTGCCACAGGGCGTTCGTCGCGTCGTTGTCCGACTTGGTGATCATGGCGGTGGTCAGTTCCACCTCGTGAGCGGTCAGGGCCCGGTGCTGCTCCATGGTCTGGCGCAGCAGCGCCCCCAATATCGTGACCTTGACCACGCTCGCCGAGTCGAAGGCGGTGTCGACCCGGAAGCCGCACGAGGTCCCCGTGGTGCGGTCGTACAGCGCGATCGCCGCGGCGTGCTCCCGCCCGTGCAGGGCACCCGCGATGTCCTTGGACAGCCGGGCGGCGAGCCCTGGCCGCTGCGAGGTGCACTTCACCTGGGAGCCACCGACGGTGGCGGTGGCCTCGGAGGTGGCGTCGGCGGTGCTCGCCTGGGCCGGGGTGGCGGCGAAGAGCGCCGCGAGCACCGACCCGGCGGCCGCGGTCGCGGCCAGTCCACGCCGCGCGCGGCGCAGTGCGTGCATGTCCGGCATGAAGATTCCCTGCTCTGTGTCGGCGGTCACATCGGGAGCCCGTGCGCGGGCCCATCCCGATTCCCGAATGACGGCGACGCTACAGGGACGGAAGAGACCCCGGTGCGCAGTAAATAGGCTTATGTCTGAATTGAGAGGTTTTTAGCCGTGTGACATTCATCAACCCATTCATCCCTGCGAAGGGGGTCACATCTGGGGGGACGCCGGAGAAGGAGCCTTCGTCACGGTTCGCCGGCGGCGTGGCACGGGCCCCAGCAGGACGTAGCCCGCCGAACCGGCGGCGAAGGCCAGCCGGATCAGGCCGCAGACACGGTCCGAGGGCACCAACAGGGTGCTGCCGTACAGGGAGAGCAGGGCGATCCAGCTCCACCACGGCACCAGACGACGCTGCCCGACCGCGTCCCACAGCAGGGTGCCGAGCAGGATCGAGGCGCTGTAGTACGTGTAGACACTCGGGTCCAGTGCGATGCGGGCATCGGCGCCGAGCAGCACGACCGCGGGCCAGCGGCCTCTGAGTACCGCCAGCGCGCCGAGACCGAGACCCAGGAGTACTTGGGCCGGGCGGTCCCACCAGGGCGTGGCCGGGGCCAGGACGCCCAGCCAACGCAGCGCCGAGGCGGGCTGGTTGGCGATGGTGAATCTGGCGGCGGCAGCCGAGTTGAGATGGGTGACGTAAAACGGCAGCCATGCGACGGCCACCAGACCGACCGTCCAGAGCGCGGAGTTGCGTCGTTGCGTGGCCGGCAGGGCGAGCAGCAGTGCCGCGAACGCCAGCGCCCAGGGTTTCGAGTCCACCGCCAGCGCGAGCATGATGCCCACCGTGCGCCCTTTGCCCAGCACCAGGGCTCGTACGGCCAGCGTGGTGAAGAACAGCGCGAGTACGTCGTCCAAGTGGGCGAAGCGGACCGCCACTTCGACCCACATGGGAATGAAGGCCACCCCTGCCACGAGCACCCGCTGCTGGAGTCGGCGGTGGTTGAGTCCCGTGCCACGGTTGTGGTCGGCCGCACTGCGGCCGACCAGCACCAGCATGTAGAGGCCGAGTGCGGACATCACCGCCTCCGCCAGCACTTCCGCCAGGTGGGGTGGCAGCGGGGCGAACAGCGCGGCCGCCAGAAAGCTCACGGGGCCGATCTGCAACTCCGGATGGTTGGCGTAGATGGCCAGGCCGCCACCCGGAACGGCGCCGAAGAGCAACTGGCCCCCGGTGCGCAGGTAGTGCCAGGAGATCCCCCCGTGTCTCTGCACCAGCAGGAACCAGAGCAACGTCCACGCCGCCAGGACGACGATATGCGGTCGTATGCCCTTGCGTTCCTGTCGCATGACCCAGGGGACGGCCCGGCCCACGGCGCGGCCACCCGTTCCGCGGTGACTTTGCTTCGGGTCCTGCGCCTGTGTCGATCCCCCCGCGTCCTCGCGGCCCTCGTCCCACCGCACCGGCGCCTACCGCGCCAACTGATCGGCGACGCCACGGACCGGCGCGCACCGGTCCCCCACTGGAAGATCCGCGCCTTCCATCAACACCCCTTGTCGTTCCCCCACCCGCGGCACAGACCGCGGGCGGCTCCCCCGCGGGCTCCGGCACTCAAATGCCTGCCGCCACGACAACCACTCTCAGGTGCGAGGCACCGAACTCGCGTTGTCCGTACCGCCGGAGACATGTTCCGAGGGCCTGGTCACGGCCCTCGCTGCTTGCCCGCGCTTACGGATCAACCCTAGACATACATTCGGGCGCGACCTGCACCACAGGGGAAACACACACCCCACTCTCACCAGCCGCGCTGTTCGGCCGACGCACGAGAGGCCGCGGCGAGGACTCCGTCCAGGATGACGTCCAGAGCCCAGTCGGTACGGCTCGGGCCGTCTCCCGACACGAGCGTGTCGCCGAGCCGGGCGATGTGGGGGTAGCGCGCCGGGTCCGCGGTGGCGATCTTCGCGGCCAGGGCGGAGAACTCGTCGGCCTCCTGCGTGGCGGACTTCGGGGAGCTGTGTTCGACGGCCACGGCGGTGGGATACAGCAGCAGAAGGTCCATGGCCCAGGCCGCTTCCCGGCCCGACACCCCGCCCTCGTCGAGGAGGCCGAGGATCGCGTCGGCCAGCGCCAGGTAGTTCGGGCCGCTCGGCTGCGTGGACATCGCCATCCGGGCGATCTCCGGGTGCCTGAAAAGCACCTCTCCATAGCTGACCAGCAGCGCCTTCAACCGGTCCCGCCAGGCCCCGGTCTCCGGCGCGGGCACCTTCACCGGCCCCAACAGGGAGTCGAGAATCTGCGCGTGCAGGTCCCCCGTGTTGCGGACGTAGACATAGAGCGACGCGGGCCCAGTGTCGAGGGCCGCGGCGATGCGGCGCATCGTCACCTTGCCCAGTCCCTCCTCACGAAGGATCGCCAGCGCGGCGTCGATGATTCCCTGCCTGGTCAGGGCGGGCTTCGCCGGGCGTTCCCGTCGGCTGATCGGAGCGGACTTCTCTGGAGTCATGCCGCGCAAGGATAACGAACGCGTTCGTGATAAACAAGTTCGTACCGAACGGTGCGAGCGCACGGCGCCGGCACACCGCGCGCCGGACACCGCCACGGGTCGTCACGCCCGTGCCTCGGGCGTGACGACCCCGCATTCCTCACACCGCGATCCCGTTCAGCTCGGCCAGCTCCTTCTCGGGAAGGTCCAGGGCGGCAGCGGCGATGTTGTCACGCAGGTGTGCCACCGAGGAGGTGCCGGGGATGAGCAGGATGTTCGGGGAACGCTGCAACAGCCAGGCCAGGGCGACGGCGACCGAAGTGGTCTCCAGCCGGCCCGCGACCGCGTGCAGGGTGTCCGACTGGAGCGGGGAGAAACCGCCGATGGGGAAGTAGGGCACATAGGCGATGCCCTGCTCGGCCAGGGAGTCGATCAGCGCGTCGTCGGCGCGGTTCGCGAGGTTGTAGAAGTTCTGCACACACACGACGGGCGCGATGGACTGGGCTTCCTTGATCTGCTCGGCGGAGACGGTACTGACACCGAGATGCCTGATCAGCCCCTCCTGCTGGAGCTCCGCGAGCACGGTGAACGGTTCGGCGAGCGAACCCGGCTCGGGGGCGTCGAGCCCTCCGACCCGCAGGTTGACGACGTCGAGTGCGTCCAGGCCGAGGTTCTCGAGGTTGCTGTGCACGGCCTGGCGCAGCTCGTCGCGCGACAGCGCCTTCGGCCAGCCTCCCTCGGCGTCCCGCCGTGCTCCGACCTTGGTCACGAGGTGCAGGCCGGCCGGGTAGGGGTGCAGCGCTTCCTTGATGATCTGGTTGGTGACGTACGGGCCGTAGAAGTCGGAGGTGTCGATGTGTGTGATCCCCCGCTCGACCGCCTCGCGCAGAACGGCCACGGCGGCGTCCCGGTCGGCCGGCGGCCCGAACACGTGCGGACCGGCGAGCTGCATGGCGCCGTAGCCCATGCGGGTGACCGTCAGGTCCTTGGCCATGGTGAACGTTCCGCCGGGAAGTGACTGCACGGTCATGTCGATGCTCCTGTTTGTTCGGTGGGGCGGTGGGGCGGTGGGACGGTGGGGGCTGTGGGGTCGATGGGCGGAGTGCCGAAGTGGCGGTCGCCGGTCGCAGGGTCCGGCACGCGTACGTGGTGACGTAGCGGCTCGGACTACCAGGGAAGGGTGCCTTCGGCGTCGAAGAAGCCCCCGGTGGGACCGTCGGGGCCGATCTGCGCCGTCCGTACGATGATCTCGGCGCCCTGCTCGACGGTCTGGATGCCGGTGTTCCCGTTCAGGTCGGTCTTGGTGAAGCCGGGCTCCACCGCGTTGATCCGCATGTTCGGGAACGCCTTCGCGTACTGCACGGTGATCATGTTGACGGTGGTCTTCGAAGCCGGGTAGGCGACGCCGGGGTAGGCGTATGCCGGGGTGCCCGCCTCGCTCACGCGGGCCAGTGAGGCCAGCCCACTGCTGACGTTGACCACCACCGGGGCGGCCGAGGCCTGGAGCAGCGGGAGGAAGGCGTGGGTGACGCGCACCATGCCGAAGACGTTCGTCTCGAACGTCTCCCGCATCGCGTCGGCGGTCACGTCCGCGGCGCCGATCACGGAGTTGCCCTCGCCCCTCGACTCGATGCCCGCGTTGTTGATCAGTACGTCAAGGCCGCCCTCGGCCTCGACGGCCTTCACGGCGGCCCGCACCGACGCGTCGTCGGTGACATCGAGCTGGACGACGCGGGCACCCAGCTGTTCGGCGGCCCGGCGTCCGCGTTCGGCGTCCCGGCTGCCGACGTAGACCGTGTGGCCCGCGGCGACGAGCCGGCGGGCGGTCTCGTAGCCGAGCCCCTTGTTCGCTCCGGTGATGAGTGTTCTCGTCATGACTCCACCTTGCGACCGGACGATGCGCACATCCAGTAGCCCGGCCTTCCTGGGACTGCCGGTACCAGGCTCGTTCGCGTCCGGCGGCGGGCCAGGAATCCGTCTGCGCAGGACGGCGGCTCGGGCCACGGGGCGACAGCGGGGCCCCTGCCGAACCGACCGCACCACGAGTGCCAGACTGCACGACGGGACCGTTGCGATCATGTGGCCGTCGGAGATCCGCGCGGCACCCCGAAACGCCCGGAAGACGCCCTGGGGACACCCGAGAGAAGAAGAGGGACGCCCATGACCGATGTACGTGAAGTACGCGGAACCTCCGTGAACATCCCCACGCCGGACGGCTCGGCCGACGCCTATTTGGCCCACCCCGACGACAACGCCGCCCACCCCGCGGTGCTGTTCTACATGGACGCCATCGGACTGCGCCCCCGGCTGAAGGAGATGGCCGACCGCCTCGCCGGGGCCGGCTACACCGTGCTGGTTCCCAACCTCCTCTACCGCCACGGGCCGGCCCCGGTGGTGGAGCTGCCGGACTTCATCGACGCGGCCCACCGTCCGGCGCTGTTCGAGCAACTCGTGCCGATCATCCAGGAGTTGACCCCCGAACTGGCCATGCGCGACGCCGAGGCCTATCTGTCCTGGCTGGCGGCCTGCCCGCAGGCCGCCGACGGACCGGTCGGCACCACCGGCTACTGCATGGGCGCCGGTCTGGCCCTGCGCACCGCCGGTACCTATCCCGAGCGGGTCGCGGCCGTGGCCGGCTTCCACGGCGCCCGGCTGGCGACCGACGCGCCCGACAGCCCGCACCTGCTCGCAGGCCGGGTCACCGCGGAGCTGTACTTCGGCCACGCCGACCAGGACGCCTCCCTGCCTCCCGAGCAGATCGAGCGCCTCGACAAGGCGCTCACCGAGGCGGGTGTCCGCCACCGCAGCGAGGTCTACACCGGCGCGCACCACGGCTACACCATGGCCGACACCGCCGCGTACGACGCCAAGGCCACCGAACGCCACTGGGCAGCCCTGCTCGACCTCTTCGACCGCGCCCTCTGAACACGCCTCTCCTCCGATCACGGGGACGGCCGTCCCCGGTGGGGGACCCTCAGCGCGGTTGAGTCCTCGTGCCCCGCGTACGCCGCTCACCCCGTGGCGGGAACAGCCGTTCCAGGCCACTGCGTGACCATGCCGAGAAAAGCAGGGCGCCGAGGGAATCCCACAGTCTTCGGCAGCGCCCGTGCAGCACCGCCAGGACGATCGCGGCGCCCACGGCGATCAGGTGCTCACGGCCTGCCAGATTGGGTTTGACGATCGACTCCCACACCATCGAGCCGCCGGTGAGCGCGAACACGATGGGGGCACGCCGGACGACCGAGAGGTAGGTGAACAGTCCCACCACCGCGGCAGAGGGTCCGGTGTCGAGCACCTGCCCGATCTCGGGCGGCAGGCCGAACCCCCACCAGCCCGGGCCGAGCGCGATCATCACGCGGACCGTGAGGGTGCCGGCCAGGGTGGTGGCGTAGGCGATGACCAATGTCCGGGCCCGGCCGAGGGCGAGTTCCGCGAGCGCGAAGGCGAAGAACAGCTGGGTGATGCCCGCCCACACGGGAAGGTCGAGGGCGGGCACGTACAGCGACACCGGAGTACGCAGCAGGGCCAGAGGCAGCGGCAGGCAGGCCTTCACTCCGCCGGTCAGCCGCACGATCACCGCACCGGTGGGATGTTGGGCGAGCGCGTGGAAGAAGATGACCCCGAAGACGGCCACGAACGCCAACAGGAGTCCGGACAGCCCACGACGCACGATTTGCCGTACCGGATCCACGACGATGCCGTGCCACTCGCCGTACAGCGTGCGCCCGACGAACAACACGAACCGGCGCAGCGGGCCGCGCGGCCGCACGCCCGCGTCGTCACTCGTGGCGGACGGCGACCGGTCGTCGTCGAACCCGTCGCCGCACGCATGACCGTCCCCGGTGTCACCGCGACGCTCGTCGACCGCCCAACCCAATGGTCTCTCCCCCAATCCCCCACAGGACGCCTCATCGTATAGAGCGACAAAGCTCGCATCACGGAGCCCCCGGTCAGTGCCTGTTCCCCGGCTTGTTGGGGCCGCGGGACCGATTCGGCCGGGTGCGGGAGGAGTCGGTCGACGGCCGCGGCAACCTACTTCCACGACAACTTGGGTCGCCGTACGGGCCGCAGGACGCCGTCCGGCGCGGCGACGACTTGGTCGTACGACGCCGCCGGGCGTCGCACCGGCATGCTGGTCTCCGGCTGGGCCATCGACTTCGCCTACGACGAGGCCGGTTGCCGCACCCGGTCACCCTCACCTGGGACCACCAGGGCTGGGCGGCCGATACGAAGGCAACTGAGCGTCACCGGCAGCGGCGGAGGGGCGGGGATGACGAAGGACCAAGGGCGGCCCAAGTGGCTGGACGTCCTGGAGCGCTGTGGTCTGCGTGTGCTGGAGACCGCCGTGCCGCAGGAGGCTCCGCCGGTGAACACGGCCATCTACTCCGTCACCGGGTTCGAGGTCGAGCCCGTCGCCGTCATCCCCGCCTCCTCGCCCCGTGCCGCCGACGAGCTGGACGAGAAGTGGCACCACTGCGCTTCGACGAGTGCGCTGTACGGCGACAAGGGCGAGTTCCTCATCCTTCCGCCCCTGTCGGGCGGAAGTGAGATCGGCTGGGTGGCAGTCACGGACCCGGTCGGCGAGCACCTGCCGTCACGCATCGCCGCGGCGACGGGCTCCCCCGAGTTCCTCGCCGTTTCGATGGACGGCCACCACCTGTGCGCCGCCTCGGCCGAAGAGGACGACCACTGGGTCGTACGGCACGAATTCTCCTGACGGCACGCCACGGCACAGCCCTGCTCGCGGACCGGACCTGCGGCCCGATGCCGGTGCCAGTTACCAGGTACCAATTGACAGTTGCCAGGTGCCAGGGCCTCCTTGGGATGCTCAGTCGGACACCGTCTCCTGCTGCGGCTCGGCCGACGCGGGCTCCGAGGTGACTGCCGTGGTGTAGAAGACCGACGAACCCTGCTTGCTGCGGTGAGCGTGGCTCTTGGCGACGAGTCCTTCGAGGGTGGTGCGCACGACCGTGGTCTTCACGCTCCGGTCGGGGTGGGCCTGCGTGAGCGCGGTGGTGATCTCGGCGGCGGAACGCGGCTCGGTCTGCTTCTCCAAGTGCCCTCGGATCAGCTCGACGAGAGTCGGCTTGGCCGCTGCCGTGGACGCCTTCACGGGTGAGGTCTTGGCGGCGGGCTTCTTGGACGCCGTCTTCTTGGCACCCGTGGCGGCCGCCTTCTTCCCCTTGCTCTGCTTGGGTTCGGCAGAGGCCTGGTGAGGCACGGAGGGCGTAGCCGCGGCCTCCGCCCCGAGGGCCGGGCTGGGACCGCCGAGCGCGTCCTGCATGTTCACCAGCACGGTGTGATCGTGCTGCAGGGCACGCAACTGCTCCTGCAGGGCCTCGATCTCCGCAGCGACACGCTCCTGCTCCTTGGCATTGCGCTCAAGGTCACCCGTCACCTGGGCGATGTACTGCGACGTGAGTTCTGTGGAGGGGGAGTTGGAGCTGACTTCAGTCATGACATGGGCCAATCACTCGCAGGACACAACTGCCACGGCCTGCAGCAGTGTAGAGATAGTACGCACGAGTGGAACCGGATGCTCCTGTCATGCGGGTATGTGCAACACATGTGTTTCCCGGGCCGACTCATGTGCTAGTGCGGCCGAGCCGCCATGTGGCCTTCGATCGTGGCAAGTTGGCCGCTCTCGTCGCCGGTGGCCGCCGACCTCATGAGCCTTGGCCCCAGGTGCGGTGGCCGGTGGCCGGCCCTGCCGCAGGATCCGGTCCGACGCGAGCAGACACCTCGGCCGTGTCCTTCCGTTGCCCATCCGGTCGGAGATGCGTCGGAGGCGTTCCAGACAGGTCACCGTGTCACTCGTGGGTCCCTCTTACGTGTGAACCTCGGCGAGGGAGGCCCACAGTTCGTCGCGGACAGGTTCCGTTGCCACGGCTCCACCCACCACGACCTCCTGATCTGCGGGTCAGGAGAAGCGGACAGGTTTCAGGCGCTCGGACTACGCGCCACGACGAACCCGAGCGGCCTTGCGGGCCTCGGCCGTCTGGCGTGCCTCGGCGGCCCGGCGGGACTCGCCACCGGCGCGTCCTGGGCGGGTGCCCAGGCCCCGGAAGGGGGCACCGCCGCGCTCGGGTCGCTCCGCGACCGGCCGGCTGCCGCCGATGGGAACACCGGAGGGAGCCTGCGCGCCGGTGATACGGCTCAACTCCGCCTCGCCGGAACGGACCTGGGTGACGTGTGGCCGAATGCCCGCGTCGGACATGAGACGGATCATGTCGCGGCGCTCGCCGGGCAGAACGAGCGTGACGACGCTGCCGGACTCACCGGCGCGGGCGGTACGGCCGCCTCGGTGCAGGTAGTCCTTGTGGTCGCTGGGCGGGTCGACGTTGACGACGAGGTCGAGATCGTCGACATGGATACCGCGGGCGGCGACGTTGGTCGCCACCAGGACCGTGATGTGACCGGTCTTGAACTGGGCCAGCGTGCGCGTGCGCTGGGGCTGCGACTTGCCGCTGTGCAGTGCCGCGGCCTTCACACCACTGCCCAGCAGGTGCCTGGTGAACTGGTCGACGGCGTGCTTGGTGTCCAGGAACATGAGCACGCGCCCGTCGCGGGCGGCGATCTCGGTGGCGGTGGCGTACTTGTCGGCGCCATGCACCTGCAGTACGTGATGCTCCATCGTGGTCACCGCGCCCGCCGAGGGATCGACCGAGTGGACCACCGGGTCATGGAGATATCGACGGACCAGGAGGTCGATGTTGCGGTCCAGCGTGGCGGAGAACAAGAGGCGCTGACCGTCGGGGCGCACCTGATCCAGCAGCTCGGTGACCTGGGGCATGAAACCCATGTCGGCCATCTGGTCGGCCTCGTCCAGGACGGTGATGCTCACCCGGTCGAGGCGGCAGTCGTTGCGCTCGACGAGATCGGTGAGGCGGCCCGGGGTCGCGACGACGACCTCGACCCCGGCCCGCAGCGCGGCGGCCTGCCGCCCGATCGACATACCACCGACCACGGTGGCCAGCCGCACCTTCAGCAACTGGGCGTACGGGGTGAGCGCATCGGAGACCTGCTGGGCCAGCTCGCGGGTGGGAACGAGGATCAGGGCGCGCGGCTTGCGGGCCTCGGCCCGCTGTCCTGCCGTGCGCACGAGGAGCGCGAGGCCGAAGGCGAGTGTCTTGCCCGATCCGGTGCGCCCGCGGCCCAGGACGTCGCGCCCCGCGAGGGAGTTCGGCAGCGTGGCCGCCTGGATCGGGAACGGCTCGTTCACGCCGAGGCTGGTGAGCTTGTTCAGCAACTCGACGGGGAGGTCCAGCTCACCGAAGGCCGCGATCGGAGGCAGGGCCGGGGTGATGGTCTCCGGCAGCGCGAACTCGCCCTGCGGTGCGGCGGGACGCCGCCCGTCGCCGCCCGAACGGGCGCCGGGGCGCCCCTGCGCGCCCTGCCGACGGGTCTTGGCAAAACGGTCGCTCGTGCGAGCTGAGCGGTTCATGGAGAACCTTCCTCGATATGGCACGTATCGAGGAATTCTCGGCAGCGATGAACCGAATGAATTGCAAGAACGAACCGAATCCGACGTCCGGGCGATACCCAGGGGTCCACGCTCTGCGAAATGCAAAAATGCCCGACGACATAAAGTCATCAAAGGCACTTGGAGCTTACGGGAACCACAACTGGCGTCAACTTTAGCACGGCACGCGCGTCCGGACACGAAAAGTACCATTATCGACCGGCAGGCCGACCGGGCGAGCCCACGCAGACCTGTTGCGCGGGCTCTCCCAGGCGTCGTCAGGCCACCTGTGCGGCGGGGCGCGGCGCCGGGACCTCGAGGTCGTGGGGGTACGCGGCCGACCGGTGCTGGAAGGAGAGGATCTTCGGGTTCTGGATCACGCCGTCGCGAATCTCGATGGCGTTTCTCACCGTGGCGTCGGCATCCCAGGCAACGGGGCCGCTCATGACCTTGCGGAGATAGGGCAGGAGCGCCTCGCTGATCTCCCATGTGGCCGAGTTCCACAGATGGGACGGGCTGTGATCCACCGCGTAGTAGTGGCAGCCCGGCCCCACCGTGGGCATGGGCTCGCCGAAGGTGGTCGGACGGGCCCATTCGAAGCCCATGCCCGCGTCACAGGCGACGTCGATGAAGAAGGTGCCCGGCCGGAAAAGGGCGAGTTCCTCGTCGGTGACGAACATCAGCGGCGCGTCGGTGTCCTGCCGGATGCAGTTGACGATGATGTCGAACCCGGCCAGGTACTCCGCGAGCGGCACGGGACCGGCCGCCGTGAGGGCCCGAAGCCGTGACGGGTCGTCCTCCTGCTCCTCGAAGTGGCCCATCACGACCGACGGCATCGGCGAGGCCACGGCCGCCGCGGCGCGTTGGGTGAGCACCGTGACGTCGGAGACGCCCATGGCGCCGAGGCCGGTGACCGCACCGCGCGCCGTGGCGCCGAAGCTGATGACCACGGCACGCATGCGGCGGCCATAACTACCTGTCAGCCCACCGAGTTGCAGGGCGTGCAGCACGGAGCAGTAGCCCGCGAGTTCGTTGTTCTTGTGGAACACATGGACGCTGAAGGCACCCGTGGACGTCCAGTGGTTCATGGCCTCCCAGGCGACGAGGGTCAGCTTCTGGTCGATGCCGATCTGGGTCATCTTCTCGTCCTGCACACAGTGCGGCCATCCCCACAGCACTTGGCCCTCGCGCAGCTCGGCGATGTCGTCGTGCATCGGTTTGGGCAGCAGCAGCACATCGCACTCGGCGAGGAGCTGCTCTCGGGAGCGCAGGCCTCCCACGAGTGGTCGCAGAGCGTCGTCACCGACGCCGAACCGCCGGCCGTAGCCTTCTTCGAGGAACATCCTTTCGCGTACGTCCGGGGCGATCCGGTCGAGGTGGCCGGGATGCAACGGCAACCGGAACTCGTTCTCCTTGCGGGAGGAGGCAAGCACTCCCAGGCTCATCAGGCTCATGCGCTTCCTTGTCATGTGACTCTTGTTCATCGCGGGTGTGTGAAGCGAGGTGCCGGAGGGCCTCGAAAACAGCGTGAGAACCAAGAAGTCCGCTAACGCGGGGCGCGGGACGGAATACGAAAGACGGCGCAATCGCGCTGGCCAGAAGGCATGGGGCGGCTCATCTCCGGCCGGACCACATGGGCTCCGACCTTGCCGTTCCCCGAGAACGACGCCGAAACGGATGACGGCATGCGAGGTGCGCTCGGTAGGACCACCGTACCCCGGTCCCCCACGGGCGCGGCCGCCGCCGGATCATGAACCCCCGAGAAGACTCAACCCCCAAGAAAACTCAGACGCACCTTTCGCACAGTATTGTCCCTGTTCGTGTCCACCAGGCACACCGACTGCCACGTCCCCAGTTCCAGCCTCCCGCCCAGCACGGGAAGCGTCGCGTGGGGCGGGACGACGGCGGGGAGTACGTGGTCACGGCCGTGCCCGGGGCTGCCGTGGCGGTGCTGCCAGCGGTCGTCCGCGGGCAGCAGGTAGTGCAGCGCGGCGAGGAGGTCGTCGTCGCTTCCGGCACCGGTTTCGATGATCGCGACACCGGCGGTGGCGTGGGGGACGAAGACATTCAGGAGGCCGTCGCGGCCCGCCGCCGCCTCTCGGAGGAAGGCCTCGCAGTCGCGGGTGAGGTCGACGACCGTCTCCGCCGAACCGGTGGTGACGTTCAGGACTCGAGTGGTGAAGGCATCGGGCATGACCCGATTCTCACCCGCCCGCGGGTTCCCGCACACGACCGACAGCCCGCACCCATGTTCACGCGTCCCATTCCGCTGTACACGCGTTCCATTCCGCGAGACGCCATTGACCGGGCATGGACCACCTGGCTACTTTCACCCGCATGTTGCGTTCAGCCTTGCTCACCACGCGCGGTCACATCGACCTGCTGCGGGTGGCCTCCGCCGCGTGTCGCCGCGGCCGCTGACGCCCTTTCACTCCCCCGTTCCACCACGCCCTCGCTCCGCTCCACCCGCACGTCGCGGCTCCGCCTGAGCCGCTGACGCGGCGGAGCCATGGCGTATTCCTCTCCGGCCGCTCTCCTCCCCGTGGAGCACTCATGAGCATCAGCCATGCCCCGCCCAGCCCCTCCGAGCCCGATATATCGGGTATGTCCAAGAGTGGTGCGGCCCAGTCGACGCCACCCGAGCTCGTTCCGATCGTCCCCCTCTCCACCCGCCGCACCCGTGTGCCCCGCTGGCTGCGCCGCACTTCCGGCCCGCTCCTGCTGCTCGCGCTGTGGCAACTCCTCACCAGCACAGGGGTGTTGACCTCCGACATCCTCGCCTCGCCGGGCACCATCGCACGGGTCGGCGGCAATCTCATCGCCGACGGTTCGCTGCCCAACGCGATGGGCGTCTCCTTGGAGCGCGTCGCGGTGGGGCTGTTGCTCGGCACCCTCGTCGGTACCGGACTCGCCCTCGTCTCCGGGCTCTTCCGGATCGGCGAGGACCTCGTGGACGCGAGCGTCCAGATGCTGCGGACGGTGCCCTTCGTGGGACTGATCCCGCTGTTCATCATCTGGTTCGGGATCGGCGAGGCCCCGAAGATCGCGATCATCACGCTGGGGGTGTCCTTCCCCCTCTATCTGAACGTGTACGCCGGTATCCGCGGCGTCGATTCCCAGCTCATCGAGGCCGGGGAGTCCCTCGGACTCTCGCGGTGGGGGCTCGTGCGGCATGTCGTGCTGCCGGGCGCGCTCCCCGGGGCGATGACCGGGCTTCGCTACTCCCTCGGTATCGCCTGGCTCGCGCTCGTCTTCGCCGAGCAGATCAACGCGGACGCCGGGATCGGCTTCCTCATGGTGCAGGCCCGTGACTTCCTGCGGACCGATGTCATCGTGGTCTGCCTGATCGTCTACGCCTCCCTCGGCCTGCTCGCCGACTTCGTCGTCCGCTCCCTCGAAAGGCTGTTGCTGCAATGGCGACCGACGTTCACGGGCCGGTGACCCTCCAGAAGGGCGCCACCGCCCGGCAGAAGACCGCGACCGGCGAACAGCACCCGATCACCCAGGCCTCCGCCGTGCGCGTGCAGGGCCTCACCCGCTCCTTCGACGGGCGGGCCGTCATCGAAGACCTCCAACTCGACGTACGTCCGGGCGAGTTCGTGGCCCTGCTCGGCCGCAGCGGCTGCGGCAAGTCCACGCTGCTGCGCATCCTCGCCGGGCTCGACCGTGACATCGAGGGCACCGTGCTGGTCCCGCGACGCAAGGCCGTCGCGTTCCAGGCGCCCCGGCTGATGCCATGGAAGAAGGTGTGGCGCAACGTCCTGCTGGGGCTGCCCGGAGGGCCCGAACGCGCCGTCGCCGAGCAGGCGTTGACCGAGGTCGGACTCACCCACCGCGCGAACGCCTGGCCCAAGACACTCTCCGGCGGTGAGGCCCAACGCGCCTCGCTGGCCCGTGCGTTGGTCCGCGAACCCGATCTGCTGCTGCTCGACGAGCCGTTCGGTGCGCTGGACGCCCTCACCCGCATCAAGGCACAGCGGCTGGTCGGCGAACTGTGGCGGCGCCGCGGCTGTGCCGTGCTGCTGGTCACGCACGACGTCGAGGAGGCCGTGCTGCTCGCCGACCGGGTCCTCGTCATGGACGGCGGTGTCATCGCGTACGAGACCCAGGTCGACCTGGACCGCCCGCGCGACATCGCCGACCCCCGCTTCGCCGAACTGCGTGCCGGTCTCCTGGAGCGCCTGGGCGTGGACACGGCCGCCTGAGCTCCTCCTCCCCCACCAGTCGCCCGCCGCCATCGCCTCACCCTCACTTCACCGCCACCTCGTCTCCTCTCGTCTCACCTCACCTCACCTCACCTCACCTGAACCAATCGAACGGAATCGTCATGCGCCGACACCTCGTCCCCGCCGCTCTGCTCCTCCCTCTGACCCTGCTCCTGGCCGCCTGCGGCGGTAACTCGGCCGCCGACACCGCCGGTGCCGGAACCGATGGCAAGGGTTCCCTCACGCTCAACGTCGGTGACCAGAAGGGCGGTTCCGAGGCGGTGCTGCGGGCCGCCGGAGAACTCAAGAACCTCGACTACAAGATCAAGTGGTCGACGTTCACCTCCGGGCCGCCCCTCCTGGAGGCCGTCAACGCCAAGGCCGTCGACATCGGCGGCGTCGGCAACACCCCGCCCGTCTTCGCGGCCGGCGCGGGCTCGAAGGTCTCGGTGGTGGCCGCCTGGCACGGCACGTCCAAGGGCGAGGCCATCCTCGTACCGAAGGACTCGTCGCTGCGGAAGCCCGAGGAGCTCAAGGGCAGGTCCATCGCTGTGGCCCAGGGCTCGTCCGCGCACTTCCAGCTGATCGCCTCGCTCAAGGAGGCCGGTCTCAAGCTGAGCGATGTGAAGGTCAAGTATCTGCAGCCCGCCGACGCGCTCGCCGCGTTCACCGGCGGCAAGGTGGACGCGTGGGCGGTGTGGGACCCGTACACCTCACAGGTCCTCGGTGCCAAGCAGGGCCGGATCCTGGCCGACGGGGACGGCGTCGTCAACGGGCTCAGCTTCCAGGTGGCGGCGCCGAGTGCGCTGAAGGACACCAAGAAGGCCGCGGCCGTCAAGGACTATCTGGAGCGGCTGCGGCGCGCCCAGGACTGGGTGTACCGGCATCCGGACGCCTGGGCCAAGGTGTGGGCGAAGGACACCGGCCTGCCGTACGAGGTGGCACTGGCCTCGGTGAAGCGCACCAACGCCAGCCGGATCGCGGTCGCCGTCGACAAGCCGCTCATCGCGTCGGAGCAGCGGATCGCGGACACCTTCACCGAGCTGAAGCTGATCCCGGGCAAGGTCGACTTCGCCGCCTTCGTGGACACGCGTTTCAACGGCGGCCTGCCCCCCTCCACCACCACGCCCCGCGTCTACAAGGACTCCTGAGGACCGTCCCTCCTGGTTCCCGGCCGACGGGTCGCGCGTCGGGTGGCTCACAGGCGTCACCGTTCGGGAAGATCCCGCGCCCCGGTCGAGTTGGTGGAAGCGTGAACAACATCGGGGCGCAGGCGCGTGAGGTCGATGTCGTCGTCATAGGCGCTGGGCAGGCAGGACTGTCCAGCGCCTATCACCTGCGGCGGAGCGGTTTCGAGCCGGAACGGGACTTCGTGGTGCTGGATCACGCACCGCGTCCGGGCGGCGCCTGGCAGTTCCGGTGGCCGTCGCTGACGTACGGCAAGGTGCACGGGATGCACTCCCTGCCCGGTATGGAGCTGGAGGGCGCCGACCCGGCGCGGCCGTCCTCCGAGGTGATCGCGGAGTACTTCGACTCCTACGAGCGCACCTTCGACCTGCGGGTGAGGCGGCCGGTGGACGTGCGGGCCGTGCGGGAGGGCGCCGGCGGGCGGCTGCTGGTCGAGTCCTCCGACGGTACGTGGTCGACGCGGGCGCTGATCAATGCCACGGGCACCTGGGACCGGCCGTTCTGGCCGCGCTATCCGGGCCAGGAGACCTTCAGGGGGCGGCAGTTGCACACGGCGCAGTACCCGGGGCCCGAGGAGTTCGCCGGGCAGCGAGTGGTCGTCGTGGGCGGCGGCGCGTCCGGCACCCAGCATCTGATGGAGATAGCCCCGTACGCGGCCGCGACCACCTGGGTGACACGGCGGCCGCCCGTCTTCCGTGAGGGACCCTTCACCGAGGACGTGGGGCGTGCGGCCGTCGCGCTCGTGGAGGAACGCGTTCGGCAGGGGCTGCCGCCCAAGAGTGTCGTGTCGGTGACGGGGCTGCCGCTGAACGACGCGATCCGGCAGGCGCTGGCCGACGGCGTGCTGGACCGGCAGCCGATGTTCGACAGGATCGCCCCGGACGGTGTCGAGTGGGCGGACGGGCGTCACATCGACGCGGACGTCATCCTGTGGGCGACCGGTTTTCGTGCCGCCCTCGATCATCTGACGCCGCTGCGGCTGCGTGAGCCGGGCGGCGGCATCCGCGTCGAGGGGACGCGCGCGCTCGCCGATCCCCGGATCCATCTGGTCGGGTACGGGCCTTCCGCCAGCACGATCGGCGCCAACCGGGCCGGTCGTGCGGCGGTACGGGACATCAGGCGGTTGCTGGCGGGAGTGACCGTCGGCGCCTGATGCCCCGCGGCCGGCAAGGGGACCTCGTGGGCGGTGTCGCAACGGGCAACGGGCTTCAGCTCAGGGCCGAGGCGGACGGCGAGCCCGGAACCGGGGTCGAAATCGAGTGCGAGGGTGAGGTCGAGGGTGACGCACTCCTCCGGAGCCGGTTGAATTCGGCGACGTTCCTCTGCTGCTCCTCGTAGCTGGCCGTGAACCGGGTGTCGCCCGGCTTGACCGTGACGAAGTACAGCCAGTTGCCCGGGGTGGGGTTGATCGCGGCACGCATCGCGGCTTGGCCGGGGTTGGAGATCGGTGTGGGCGGCAGCCCCAAGCGCTGGTACGAGTTGTAGGGGCTCTCGAGCTTCGTGTCGTTCGTGGTCGTGGTCGGCGAGAAGCGGTTCAGCGCGTAGTTGAGGGTCGCGTCCATCTGCAGCGGCATGCCCTGCTCCAGGCGGTTGAAGATGACCCGGGCCACCTTGCCCATGTCGGCCTTGGTGGAGACCTCGGCCTGGATGATGCTCGCGATGGTGATCGCCTGATAGAGGTTCATCGCGTTGCGCTGGGCGCCCGCGGTGACGGGGCTGCCGCTGAACTTCTTGTTCGCGGTGTTGACCATGAGCGCCAGCAGGGACTCGGGGGTCGCCGTCTTGTCGAGGGGGTACGTCGCCGGGTAGAGGTAGCCCTCGGGGTTGCCCTCCGCGTAGGCGGGCAACTTGAGGTTGGCCTTGGCCAGGGATTTCTTGGTGGATCCCAGGGGCAACGCGAGGGCATTGTCGACAGCCTCGTAGACCTGGCCGGTGCGCCAGCCCTCCGGGATGACGAGGGACGTGGGCCGCGTCTCCTCGTCCTCCGTGGTCAGGGTGAGCAGCGGCACCGTCACGGCGGTGGCCGCCACGACGGCTCCGGTCGCGATGAGGGCGACCCGGCCCCGGCGCGTCAGTCGAATCGTGCTCCGTGGCGGAGTGTTCATCTGCATGCGGGCACGGTAACCCGCTAAAGCCTACAAACCCGGCATATCGTCATCTTGTCGGCTCCAGTTCAGCGTCCCGGTGGACCAGCGCCGCATAGCGGCCCTCCCGCTCCAACAACTCCTCGTGCGTGCCGCGTTCGACCGCACGGCCGGAGTCCAGGACGACGATCTGGTCGGCGCCACGGATGGTGGAGAGCCGGTGCGCGATGGTGAGCGTGGTCCGGTTGGCCGACAGGGCGTCGATGGCCTCCTGCACGGCGTACTCCGTGCGGGTGTCCAGGGCGCTGGTCGCCTCGTCGAGGATGAGGACCGGCGGGTCCCGCAGGATCGTGCGGGCGATGGCGAGGCGCTGCTTCTCGCCGCCGGAGAACCGATGGCCGCGTTCACCCACGACCGTGTCGTACCCGTCGGGCAGTGACGCGATGTGGTCGTGGATCTGGGCCGCCTTGGCCGCCGCCTGCAGTTCCTCGTCGGTCGCGTCGGGCCTGGCGAAGCGCAGGTTGTCCGCGACCGAGGCGTGGAAGAGGTACGTCTCCTGGGAGACGACGCCGATCCCGCGGGCGAGCGTGTCGAAGTCGAGGTCCCGCACGTCGACGCCGTCCAGTGTGACGCGGCCGCCCGTGACGTCGTACAGCCGTGGCACGAGATAGCTGAGCGTGGACTTGCCGGAGCCGGTCGGGCCGACCACGGCGAGACTGCCGCCCGCGGGGACGGTGATGTCGATGCCCTCGAGGATCGGGCCACTCTTGTCGTCGTAGCGGAACTCGACGTCCTCGAAGCGGATCTCGCCCTTGACCTGGTCGAGGTGGACCGGGTGCTCCGGCTCGGTGATGTCGATGGGCAGGTCGAGGTACTCGAAGATGCGCTGGAAGAGCGCGAGCGAGGTCTGGATCTGGACGCCGGTGGACAGCAGGCCGACCGTCGGCCGGAACAGACCCTGCTGGAGCGAGACGAAGGCGACGAGCGTGCCGATCGACACGGACGGGCCGCCGAACTGGAGGGCCATGCCCGCGGCCCAGTAGATGACGGCCGGCATGGCGGCCATGACGATGCCGATGACGGACATGCGCCAGCGGCCCGCCATGTTCGACTTCACCTCGAGGTCGACCAGGCTGTCGGACTCGGCCTCGAACGCCTTGGTGAGCGAATCGCCGCGGCCCATGGTGCGGCCGAGCAGGATGCCGCTGACGGAGAGCGACTCGGTGACGGTGGCGGCCATCGCGGCCATCTGCTTCTGGCGCTGGGTCGCTATCTTCTTGCGTTCGTTGCCGACGCGTCGGCTGATCCACACGAAGACCGGCAGCAGGAGCAGCGAGACGACGGTGAGCCGCCAGTCCAGGGCGACCATCGCGACGATCGTGGCGACCACACTGGTGAGGTTGGAGACCAGCGAGGTGGCGGTGGAGGTCACGGTCGCCTGCATGCCGCCGATGTCGTTGGCGATGCGGGACTGGACCTCGCCGGTGCGGGTCCGGGTGAAGAAGGCGAGCGACATGCGCTGCAGCCGGCCGTAGACGGCGGTGCGCAGGTCGTGCATGACGCGCTGGCCGACGGTCGTGGAGATCAGGGTCTGCAGGACACCGAAGATGCTGGTGACGACCGCGCTGAGGATCATGCCGAGCGCGAGCAGGCTGAGCAGACCGGTGCGACCCTGGGGGATCGCGACGTCCAGGGTCTCCTTCAGCAGGAAGGGGGTCGCGACGGTGACGAGGGACGAGGCGCCGACCAGCAGGCCGACGATCGCGAGGCGGCCGCGGTAGGGCCGGAACAGCTTCAGGATGCGGCGCACCTGCCGTGGCTGTTCGCCCTCGGCGGGTGACGGGGTCCAGGTGGATTGGTCGGGACGCATGGGCTCCTACGGGAGGTGAGACGACGATGACACAGGGCAGGAAAACGATGACTGGCGGAGCTTAGCTCATTGTTACCTATACTCACAATGAACCGCATCCTGATATTGTTCCCGTATGACCACCCCCGATGCCGACGGCCTGCTCGCCGAGCAGTTGCTGCGGCTGACCCGACGTGTGCACCGCATCCAGAAGCGGCACCTGGAGCAGCGCGAGCTGGGCATCACCCCGGCCCAGTCCCGGCTGCTGCGCACGCTCGCGCACTACAGCTCACCGCCGCGCATGGCGGATCTCGCCGAGCGCCTGGAGGTGGTGCCCCGGGCCGTGACCACGCTGGTCGACGGCCTGGAGGCGAGCGGGAAGGTGCGCCGGGTCCCCGATCCCACCAATCGGAGGGTGATCCGGATCGAGGTCACGGACGAGGGGCGCGAGGCACTGCGCGAGCTGCGCGGCGCGCGCCGGTCGGCCGCGGAGGAGATCCTGGCGCCGTTGTCGGACGAGCAGCGCGAGGTGCTGGGCGGGTTGCTGGACACGCTGGTGGACGGCATGCCGAGGCTTGAGCACCGCTGCTAAGGGGTTGCCGCGGGCGGTCTCGTCACGCGGCGGACAACGCGAGGGGCCGCGCGCTCCCACTCCGTACGGCTGGAGTGGGAGCGCGCGGCCGTTCCGGGGGCGCCGGGGCGGGGACTCGTCCCGGGGCAGTCAGCCGACCTCGGAGGCAGGTTCCTTGGCCGACCGGGCGGGGACTTCCGGCTTGACCGAGTGGGCGGGGGCTTCCGCCTCGGTCGAACGGGCGAGGACTTGCGCCTTGGTCGACTCGGGCCCCGGTTCTTCCGTGGGCGACTGCCGCGTCGGCGGCTCGTCGTCCTCCTCCACGAACGCGATCTCGCCGTCGAGCATCTTCTTCGCCCGCTCCGTGTCGAGCGCACCCTCCCAGCGGGAGACCGCGAAGACGGCGACGCAGTTGCCGAGGAGGTTGGTCGCGACGCGCATCGAGTCCATGATGCGGTCCACGCCGAGGAGGAGGGCGACGGCTCCGGCGGGGATGACACCGAGCGAGGAGGCCGTCGCCGACAGAGCGAGGAAGGCGGAACCCGGCACACCCGCCATGCCCTTGCTGGTCAGCATGAGAACCAGGACGACCGTGATCTGCTGACCCAGGCTCAGATCCACACCCACCGCCTGCGCGATGAACAACGTACCGATCGACAGGTAGATCGAGGCGCCGTCGAGGTTGAAGGAGTAGCCGGTGGGCAGGACCAGGCCCACGGCGTCGTCGCGGCAGCCCGCCTGGCGCAGCTTCTGCATCATGCGCGGCATGACGGTCTCGCTGGAGGCGGTACCGAGCGCGAGCAGCATCTCCTCGCGGGTGTAACGGACGAACTTCCAGAGGCTGAGTCCCGTGACCGCCTTCAGGGCGACGGCGAGCAGCGCGAGGAACAGCAGCGCGACCGTGTAGCACAGGAAGATCAGCTTGCCGTACGTCTTGATGACGCCGAGCCCGTACTCCCCCACCAGGTGGACCATCGCGCCGAACACCGCGAGCGGGGCCAGCTTCATGATGAAGCCGACGATCGCGAAGACGACGTCCTGGACCTGCTCGATGGCGGGCAGCACCTTGGGCACCTTGGAGTTGCCGAGGTGGAGCAGTGCCGCGCCCACCAGGCAGGCGAGGACGAGGACTTGGAGCAGGGAGTTCTCGGCGAAGGCCCCGACCGCGCTCTGCGGCAGCGCGTTCAGGATGAACTCGCCGGTCGACGGGAGCGAGCCGCCGCCGGTCTTGCCGTCGACGGCCGAGGCGTCGAGCTTCGAGGGGTCGGCGTGCATGCCCGAGCCTGGGCCGACCACGTTCGCCGCGATCAGACCGAAGAGCAGTGCGGCGGTGGACGCGATCTCGAACCAGATCAGGGCCTTGAGCCCGATCCGGCCGAAGGCCTTCAGGTCACCGGCCTTGGTGATGCCGACGACCACCACACAGAACACGAGCGGTGAGATGACCGCCTTGATGAGGCGTACGAAACCGTCGCCGAGCGGCTGGAAGGTCGTGGCCGTGTCCGGCCACAACCTTCCGACGACGATTCCGAGTACGAGCGCGCAGGCGACCTGCGCGAACAGTGAGGTACGCAGTATGCGTGCGACGCGTCGCGGGGACGGTACAGACGGCGGCACGGGCACTCCTCCGAGGGGACTTCTGGTATGCGGAAACTTCCTTCCGTAGCGATCACTATTGAGGAGTTGCCCGTGCCGCCGGATACCTCTGTGTCACGTCCAGGTAAATCCTGGAACAGACGTGCCGTTCCTCACCTGGGGCGCCAACAGGCTCAGCAGTCGCTGCGGTCCCGCGTCAGCACTCCCTGCGCGGTGACCAGAACGCGGTCGTAGCAGCCGTCCGAGCCGTACAGCCGGTAGCGCTCGCTCGTCGTACCGACCGCATGCCGTTGGTCGCGGGGCACGTTCGCGGTATACGTCGCGTCTCCCGTGTACGTGTCGTCGAGCCGGGACCACGTGGTGCGCCGTCCGCCGCGCGTCTCGTCGACCGCGGCCCGGTCGCCGAGCGTCAGGACGGTCCGCAACCGGTCGTCCGCGGCGAGCGTCGTGGTGCCGTCCATGGTGTACGTGCGGTGGGTGCGCCTCACGCCGACCGGTCCGCGCCCGTCGACGGTGACCGTCTCGTCGTCGGTCCAGGTGGCCTTGAGCGCGTCCGTGTTCTCGCCGTCGGTCCAGTGGTGCGCGGAGGTGTTGGCGAGCGTGCGGCGCACGGTGGTCCACACCCGGCCGTGCGAGGTGTCGACGTATCCGGCGGTCGTCAGGCGGTGTCCGCCCACGGTGTCGAGCCGCTCTTCCGAACCGGGTGTGTACGTCGCGGAGTTGGTGAAGTCGCCCGCCCTCACCTCGGTGAGCGCGCCGCTCACGTGCGCGCGCTTCGCGTCCTGCCAGACGAGGACGTCGACCGGGGTGCTCCAGCCCGTCTGGCCCGCGGGGACGCCCACGACGGAGACGTCGATCCGGTGCGGACGACCGTCGTTGAGGAGACCGGCGTAAGGCGTGAGGTCGTATTCGATCGGCTTGATGTCGAAGGCGCGCGGGCCCGGGATCACGTACCAGAGGAAGGGGTTGGACCAGCCGCCGGTCCACACGGTCGGGAACGGCTCGGCGATGCCCGCGAGTTGGCCGTCCACCTTGATCTGCACCTCGCGATAGGGGCCCTTGTCCGCCTTGCAGGAGTACGGGGCGGGATCGGGCACCGTCAGGTACCAGTACTCCTCGCAGCCGCCGCCGGAGCCGGTCGCGTACACCTCGGCAACGATGCGCTCACTGTTGCGCGGGGTGGTGAGGGTGCCGTCCCGCAGGGTGAGGACACGGTCGGGGGTCCCGGCGGACTTCACGGCGCCGCCCTGCGCGTAGAAGGTCAGGGTCACCTTCACGTCGAGGACTCCGGTGTATGTGTCGTCGACGACGTTCCCGATGAGCATCTCGACGTCGCCGCCGCGCCGGAACGTGTCGCTGTACCTGGTCACGTCCTTCTCGACGGACCACTCGATGCCGTCGGGCGAAGGCTCCGGGGTGGAGGTACGGAAGATCTCCACGCCGCCGATGTGCAGATAGCCGAGCCGGTCGAACTGACGCCCCTTGACCTTGCCGTCGAGTCGCAGGACGACCTTGCTCCAGCGGTCGCCGCAGCCGCTCGGCGGTGTGTACGTGCCCCGATACGGCGTGAAGTCACGGAACTGCGCCTCGGCGACCGTCACCGCACAGGACTTGGTGGCCGGTTTCGCCACCGGCGGGGCCGCGGTCAGGGGGTCGTGCCAGTCGGTGCCGAACTCGGCGGGCGTATCAGCGGCAGGCCCGGCGGGCGTCTCGGAGGGTGCGTCGCGGGGCGTGGCGGCGACGTGATCCGCCGACCGGGCAGGGGTCGCGGCGGGCCGGGCGGCGTCCGCCGGCGGTACGGCCGAGGCCGGGCCCGCTCCCAGGAAGCTACTCGCCGAGAGGACCACTCCGGCGAGCATGGACATGACGATCCGTCTTCTCATGTGCGGTGTTCTACGGGGCAGTCGACCCGCCTCGCAATGGGCACTCGGTGACCGCGCCACGCGGGGCAGCCCGGTCGGCCACGGCCGCTACACCTTCAGATCGGCCTTGTCCCCCATCACGATGACGGGGTGCTGATGCGGGTCGAGCGTCCGCAGGAGATATTCCATGGCCGGCTTGGGCACGCTGACACACGCGGACGTACCGCTGCCATGGTCCATGTGCAGCCAGATGCTGCCGCCCTTCGACTGACCCAGGGGCCGGTCCGGGTTGTCCGGCGGGGTGCCCACGCGGCGGTTGTAGTTGATGGCGACGACGTAGTCGAAGTCGTGCCAGTGCGACCTGGCCCAGTCGCGGGGAGCCTGATAGGCCGCCGAGTGGTCGTACGGGAGCAGGGCGCCCGGGTCGTCGAGCACTCCGCCCGCGTCGGTGAGCGAGAACACCCCGACGGGGCTGCGCTTGTCGCCCTCGTGATGGTCGGTGGTCCAGCCCTTCGTCCCGTTGTGCGCGCGCCAGGAACGCCGCACCTCCCAGGTGGAACCGGACTTCGCGTACAGCACGACCGTGGAGTCGGCGGAGTCCCTGCCCTCACCGTAGACCGCCACCACCTGGTGGGCGTTGGACGGGATCCGGGCCTGCAGACGGTTGCCGACCTCCGGTATCCGGGTCAGATCGACGGTGCGAGCGGGGGCATGTTCGCCCTTGGCACCGGCTCCGCCGTGGCCCTTCACCGCAGCGTTCCCCCCTTCCGAACCGCCACAGGCCGACAGGAACACAGCGAGGACACCGCACGCCACAGCGGTGAACCCCGTACGCCTCGCACCGTCTTTTCGCATGCGACCCATCGTTGCATCACGTATCGGACGAATAACCCCTACCCCCCGGCTTCCCGGTCAGGTGTTGCCTTTCCGGGCACGCTTTCGATGGGTCGCAAGCGGTCCCAGCCTTGTCTCGGAACCCCTGCGCCAACTCCTGTCTCCCGAACGCGTGTCCCGATTCTCTGTCCTGAATCCATGTCCTGGGATGAAAAACCGTTTGCCTCCGGTCGCACCGTGACGCGAACCTTTCACGGTTTGCTGCCGACCCCCCACGGTCGGTCGGTCGCCGGAACTCCACGGCATCGCCCCGGCCCCACCCCCTGACCCCACCCCTTACACGAGCCACTGGGACGTCATGCAGATTCAAGACCTTCCCTATCCCGACCCGGGTGTGCCGGACGCACGCTCGGGTCCCCGATTCCTGTGGTGGCTCGGCCGGAATCAGCTCGGCGGGCAGTTCAAGGCCCTTGCCTGGGGACTGCTGCACTTCGTGGCCGTCTCCGGGCTGCCGTTCTGCGTCGGCCTCGCCGTCCAGGCAGTCGTCGACCGCTCCGGCACCCGACTCGCCCTGACCGGTGGGCTGCTGGCGCTGTGCGGCGCCTGCATCGCGCTGGGCGACACCATGCTGCACCGCGCCGCGGTCACCAACTGGATCACCGCCGCCGCGCGCGTCCAGCAGTTGCTGGCCCACAAGACCGCCCAGTTGGGCTCCGCCCTGACCCGACGTGTCGCGGCCGGCGAGGTCGTCGCGGTCTCGACCGGCGACGTCGAGAAGATCGGCTGGTTCGTGGAGGCCCTGTCGCGGTTCGCGGCGGCCGCCCTGACCGTCGTGCTGGTCTGTGTCGGCCTGGTCGTCTACCAGCCCGCGCTCGGCGTACTCGTCGTGGTGGGTGTGCCCGTCCTGGCGCTCGCCGTACTGCCGTTGCTGCCCCGTGCCACCCGGCGCGCGGACTTCCAGCGCGAGAAGGCCGGCCGCGCCACCGAGCTGGCCTCGGACACCGTCGCGGGCCTGCGCGTGCTGCGCGGCATCGGCGGCGAGGAACTGTTCCTCGACCGCTACCGCCGCGCCTCCCAGGAGGTCCGCCGCGCGGCCGTGCGCAGCGCCCGGATGTGGTCGCTGATCTCGGCCATCCAGGTGCTGTTGCCCGGCCTGCTGATGATCGCCATCATCTGGCGCGGCGTTCACCTCGCCCGCGACGGCCGGATCACGGTCGGTGAACTCGTCACCGTGTACAGCGCGGTCATGCTGCTCACGTACCCATTGCGACACTTCGAGGAGATCGCGATGGCCTACTCCTTCTCCCGCCCGTCCGCCAAGCGCGCCGCCCGGGTGCTGTCCCTGGAACGGGCCATGGACAGCGGCGGATCGCGCTCGGCCGAGGTGCCGGCCGGTGATCTGTACGACCCCGCGACCGGGCTGCTCGCGCCCGCCGGGCGGCTCACCGCCGTGGTGTGCGGCGACCCGGACGCGGCGGGTGTGCTCGCCGCGCGGCTGGGTGGCCACCCCACGGAGGGGGGAACCTCGGTGCTCCTCGGAGGCGTACCTCTCGACGACTTGCCGCTCGACTCCGCCCGTACGGCCGTCCTCGTCCAGGACAAGGACCCGGTGCTGCTGTCCGGCTCGCTGCGCGAGCTGCTCGACGTGCCTTCCTCGGGTCTTGTCAGCGCCGAGGCCGCACTGACCGCCGCGCAGTGCGGCGACGTCCTGGACGCGCTCACCCAGGGTTCGTTGGACGCCGGGGACCCGATGGAGGCCCGCATCACCGAACGCGGACGCTCCCTCTCCGGCGGCCAGCGCCAGCGCCTGGCCCTGGCCCGGTCGCTGATCACGGACCCCGAAGTGCTGGTCCTCGACGAGCCGACCTCCGCGGTCGACTCGCACACCGAGGCCCGGATCGCCGACGGTGTGCGCGCCTTGCGCGCCGGACGCACGACGGTCGTCCTCACCTCCTCGCCGCTGCTCCTGGACCACGCGGACCGGGTCGTTCTGGTGCACGAGGGCGAGGTCGTGGCGGTCGGCGTCCACCGCGAGCTGGTACGCGGTGAGCCGCGGTACCGGGCCGTGGTGACCCGGGAGACCGATGACGAGGCCGCGCGAAGCGGTGTGCGGGAAGAGGACGGGCCCGCGCGGAGCCACGTGCGGGAAGAAGACGAGGCCGGCCTGGGCGGCGTACTGAAGGAACTGGAAGAAATCGAGGAGACCGCATGATCGGCCTGGCCCCACCGGCCTACGACCCGGCGGCCCCGACGACGGCGCACACCCTGCCCGTCGGTGCCCCCGCGACCGTACGCGCCTACGTGATCGAACTCTTCCGGCGGCACCGTCGGGCCTTCCTGCTGCTCATCGCCGCCAACACGGTGGCCGTGGTGGCCTCGATGGCCGGCCCCTACCTGTTGGGCTCGATCGTCGAGCGGGTCTCGGACCACGCGCGGGAGCTCCATCTGGAGCGCACCGCCGCGCTGTTCGCCGTCGCACTCGTCGTGCAGGCCGTGTTCGTACGCGAGGTGCGGCTGCGCGGGGCCGTGCTCGGCGAGCGGATGCTGGCCGATCTGCGCGAGGACTTCCTCGTACGGTCGGTCGGGCTGCCACCCGGCATCCTCGAGCGGGCCGGCACGGGCGACCTGCTGTCCCGCATCACCACGGACATCGACCGGCTCGCCAACGCGATGCGCGAAGCCGTACCGCAGCTCGCCATCGGCGTGGTGTGGGTGGCCCTGCTGCTCGGCGGGCTCGCCGTGACCGCCCCACCGCTGGCCCCCGCCGTACTGGTCGCCGTGCCCATCCTGCTGATCGGCTGCCGCTGGTACTTCAAGCGCGCACCGTCCGCCTACCGCTCCGAGGCCGCCGGCTACGCCGCGGTCGCCGCCGCCCTCGCCGAGACCGTGGACGCGGGCCACACCGTCGAGGCGCACCGCCTGGGCGAGCGTCGCATCGAGCTGTCGGAGCGCCGGATCAAGGAGTGGACGGCCTGGGAGCGCTACACGCTCTGGCTGCGCACGGTGCTCTTCCCGGTCATCGGGGTCACGCACGTGATGATCCTCTGCTCGGTCCTGATGATCGGCGGGGTCTTCGTCCTTCAGGGCTGGATCGGTGTGGGGCAGCTGACGACGGGGGCGCTCATCGCGCAGATGCTCGTCGATCCGGTGGGTCTGATCCTGCGCTGGTACGACGAGCTGCAGGTCGCCCAGGTGTCGCTGGGCCGGCTGGTCGGTGTCCGGGACATCGAGCCCGACGCGGGCGACCCGGAGATGGTCCCGGACGGACGGGACGTGCGCGCGGACGAGGTGCGCTTCGGCTACCGGGCCGGGGTGGACGTGCTGCGCGAGGTCTCCCTGGAGGTCGCCCCGGGCACCCGACTCGCGCTGGTCGGACCGTCCGGCGCGGGCAAGTCCACCCTTGGCCGACTGCTCGCCGGGATCTACGCGCCCCGGGACGGCCGCGTCACGCTCGGCGGTGCCGAACTGTCCCGGATGCCCGCCGAGGCGGTCCGCTCCCACGTGGCCCTGGTCAACCAGGAGCACCACGTCTTCGTAGGCTCCCTGCGCGACAACCTGCTGCTCGCCAGGACGGGAGCGGTCGACGCCGAGCTGTGGGCAGCGCTCGGGGCGGTCGACGCGGAGGGCTGGGCGCGGGCGCTGGACGACGGTCTGGACACCGAGGTCGGCTCGGGCGGGCTCGCGCTCACCCCGGCCCAGGCTCAGCAGATCGCCCTGGCCCGGCTGGTCCTCGCCGATCCGCACACCCTGGTCCTGGACGAAGCGACCTCGCTGCTCGACCCGCGCGCGGCCCGTCACCTGGAACGCTCGCTGGCCCGCGTCCTCGACGGACGCACCGTCGTCGCCATCGCCCACCGGCTGCACACCGCCCACGACGCGGACGTCATCGCCGTCGTGGAGAACGGCCGGATCAGTGAGCTGGGCAGTCACGACGAGCTGGTCGCGGCGGACGGCGCCTACGCGGCGCTGTGGAGGTCCTGGCACGGGTGAGGGTGCCCTGCCGGTGCGGTCCGCGCTCGTGTGCGGCAGCGGTCGCACCGGCGCCCGGGACCTGCCTCCGCGGGCGGGCCCGTACCGCCTCGGACCGTGTGGCGTTGCGCAGTGCCGAACCGGAGTGGAAGGCTGGATATCGGCACCGGCTCGGGGAACGCCCGGGAACCACCCGGTTCGCGAAGGGCGAAGCCTGTGTCGAGTGGCCCGCGCGCCCGCCGTCGAGCGCGGTGGGATCGGGCTCGCCCGCATCACCTGGAGGTACCCGTGAACAGCGTCGACGGATGGGGAGACGACGTCTACCAGCCCGACGGATCCGAGGTACAGGACGACGCGGGGCTGCTCGACTCCGAGGACACCCTGCTCTCCGACGGTGTCGGTGACCCGCTCGACCGGGGTTGGTCCCCGCCGGAGCGGCCGTGGGCGGTGGAGCACTCCGGGGTGACCGCCGCGGAGCGCCGCCAGGGCGAGACCCTGGACCAGCGCCTCGCGGAGGAGATGCCCGACGTCGCGGAGCCGGACGGGGACGGCATCGGAGACTGCCAGGGCACCGACGGCGAAGCCTGGGACAACGAAGTGGGCGCGAGCCGCTCCGGTCGTCTCGTCGCCCCCAATGAGGGAGCGCACGAGGACGACGAGAGCGGGCTGATCGCCACCGACGTCGGCATCGACGGGGCCGCGGCCTCGGCCGAGGAGGCCGCGATGCACATCGTCGACGAGGACACCGCGTCCGGCTGACCGGCCCCCGCCCCTCTCCCCCAAGGAGCACCCATGCAGCAGGACAAGCACCCCGACTACCACTCCGTCGTCTTCCGCGACCGCGCCGCCGGGTACGCGTTCCTCACCCGGTCCACCGCGACGAGCGACCAGACCATCGAGTGGGACGACGGCGAGACCTACCCGGTCGTCGACGTCGAGATCTCCTCGGAGAGCCACCCCTTCTACACGGGCAAGGCCCGGACCGTGGACTCGGAGGGCCGGATCGCACAGTTCGAGAGGCGGTACGGGGGTGCGGGGCAGGGAGCGGACAAGGACGGGTCGGCTTGAGGGGTTGCCCTCCGCGCTCGGGCGCAAGGAGCTGACGCTCCTCCTCGGGCCTGCGGGGCTGACGCTCCTCCTCGGGCGTGCGGGGCTGACGCGCTGGCTCAGATGACGTTGAGCGCCGCCGCGCAGCCCACTCCTCCGAGCAGCATGAAGACCGGCATGAGCACCTTGAGCTCGACCCAACTGCCGGCGCGGAAGCGCATCGCCTTGGGCGGGCCGATCGGGTACCAGCGCTTGCGGCCGATCGGGATGGGCCACAGGACCGGGCAGCCGGACACCGTGAGCGCGTCGCCGATGTCGTGCACCAGAGCGCCCAGGACGATCGGCAGGCCGAGCCACAGGTACTCCTGGCCCGGCGCGGTGAACAGCCAGTCCGAACCGTTGCCCGGCTTGTCCAGGACTCCGGCGAGGATCCAGGCGCTGGTCGCGGCCAGCAGCCAGACCAGGACGTCGCTGCTGGAGCCGCGGGCGGCCCGCCACAGCAGTCCCTCGATCGCGAGCACCATGTGCACGAAGAGGATGGCCAGGACCGCCCAGCGGCCACCTGTGATCGCGAGGACCGCGGTGCCCGCGCCGATCATCACCGCCCACAGCCAGGTGTGCGTCAGCGTGCGATGGCCACCGTTGCGCCGTGGGTCGCCCGGCTTGCGGGTCGACTTGTAGACGGCGTACGAGAGCTTGTCGACGATCTCGCACAAGGTCCGTGAGACGGGCCCGAAGGCCCGCGAGATCGTCGCCGCCTTGTGGTCCAGGTCGGGGGCGAGCGCGGCACCCGCGCAGATCAGGGCGCCGACGAGAAGAACCGGCCAGGGCATCGTGTGACCGGTGGCGGCCGCTGCCGCTCCGACGCCGAGCCAGGCCGCGGCTCCCGAGAGTGAGTGTGCTGGTCCCATCATGGCCGTTCCCCGCCCCATTCTTCTTCAGCCGCTGTCCAGTTGCCCGCATACGCTGACGCTTCGTCGGCGCCACAGCGTAACGGTCGTGATCTTCGGACGAGCATCCGATTCCCCCATCGAGCGGGTCGACAGGCAAGATGGGGGCGTGACCCTCATCGATCAGCTGCCGCAGACCCCAGATCCCGACGCCCTCTACGAAGCCTTCGAGTCGTGGGCCGGGGAACGCGGTCTCACGCTCTACCCGCATCAGGAGGAGGCGCTGATCGAGGTGGTCTCGGGTGCGAACGTGATCGTCTCGACGCCCACCGGCTCGGGCAAGAGCATGATCGCCGCGGGCGCCCACTTCGCCGCGCTCGCCCGCGACGAGGTCACCTTCTACACGGCGCCGATCAAGGCACTGGTCTCGGAGAAGTTCTTCGAGCTGTGCAAGATCTTCGGCACCGAGAACGTCGGCATGCTGACCGGCGACGCCTCCGTGAACTCCGACGCCCCCGTCATCTGCTGCACCGCCGAGGTGCTGGCGTCCATCGCGCTGCGGGACGGCAAGCACGCCGACGTCGGCCAGGTCGTCATGGACGAGTTCCACTTCTACGCGGAAGCCGACCGCGGCTGGGCGTGGCAGATCCCGATCCTGGAACTGCCGCAGGCGCAGTTCATCCTGATGTCGGCGACGCTCGGCGACGTCGCGATGTTCGAGAAGGACCTCACCCGGCGCACCGGAAGGCCCACGTCGGTGGTCCGCTCGGCAACCCGGCCCGTGCCGCTCTCCTACGAATACGTGCTGACCCCGCTGACGGAGACGCTCACCGAGCTGCTCGCGACCAAGCAGGCTCCGGTCTACATCGTCCACTTCACTCAGGCGCAGGCCGTGGAGCGGGCGCAGGCACTGATGAGCATCAACATGTGCACGCGCGAGGAGAAGGACCAGATCGCCGAGCTGATCGGCAACTTCCGCTTCACCACCAAGTTCGGCCGCAACCTCTCCCGGTACGTACGCCACGGCATCGGCGTGCACCACGCGGGCATGCTGCCCAAGTACCGGCGACTGGTGGAGAAGCTGGCCCAGGCCGGTCTGCTGAAGGTCATCTGTGGCACGGACACCCTCGGTGTCGGCGTCAACGTCCCGATCCGCACCGTGCTGTTCACGGCGCTGACGAAGTACGACGGCAACCGGGTGCGCACGCTCCGTGCCCGTGAGTTCCACCAGATCGCCGGCCGCGCCGGGCGCGCCGGATTCGACACGGCGGGATTCGTCGTGGCGCAGGCGCCCGAGCACGTCATCGAGAACGAGAAGGCGCTCGCCAAGGCGGGCGACGACCCGAAGAAGCGTCGCAAGGTGGTCCGCAAGAAGGCTCCCGAGGGCTTCGTCGGCTGGACGGACAACACGTTCGAGAAGCTCATCGCCTCCGATCCCGAGCCGCTCACCTCCCGCTTCCGGGTCACCCACACCATGCTCCTGGCAGTGATCGCCCGGCCCGGGAACGCCTTCGAGGCGATGCGGCATCTGCTGGAGGACAACCACGAGCCGCGCAAGCAGCAGCTGCGGCACATCCGGCGGGCGATCGCGATCTACCGCTCGCTCCTCGACGGCGGCATCGTCGAGAAGCTCGACGAGCCGGACGCCACGGGTCGCATCGTGCGCCTCACCGTGGATCTGCAACAGGACTTCGCGCTCAACCAGCCGCTGTCGACCTTCGCGCTCGCCGCCTTCGAGCTGCTGGACCCCGAGTCGCCCTCCTACGCCCTGGACATGGTGTCCGTCGTGGAGTCCACCCTGGACGACCCGCGGCAGATCCTCGCGGCCCAGCAGAACAAGGCGCGCGGCGAGGCCGTGGCGGCGATGAAGGCGGACGGCGTCGAGTACGAGGAGCGCATGGAGCGGCTCCAGGACGTGTCGTACCCCAAGCCGCTGGAGGAGCTGCTCTTCCACGCCTACAACACCTACCGCAAGAGCCACCCGTGGGTCGGCGACCACCCGTTGTCGCCGAAGTCCGTCATCCGTGACATGTACGAACGCGCCATGTCCTTCACGGAGTTCGTCTCCCACTACGAGCTCGCCCGTACTGAGGGCATTGTCCTGCGCTACCTCGCGAGTGCCTACAAGGCGCTTGAACACACCGTCCCGGACGACCTCAAGTCCGAGGACCTGGAGGACCTGATCGCCTGGCTGGGCGAGCTGGTCCGCCAGGTCGACTCGAGTCTCCTCGACGAGTGGGAGCAGCTCGCCAACCCCGAGGAGATGACGGCCGAGGAGGCCCAGGAGAGGGCCGACCAGGTCAAGCCGGTCACGTCGAACGCCCGCGCCTTCCGTGTCCTCGTCCGCAACGCGATGTTCCGCCGTGTCGAACTCGCCGCACTCGACAACGTCGACGAGCTCGGCGAGATGGACGGCGAGTCCGGCTGGGACGCCGATGCCTGGGGCGAGGCGATGGACAAGTACTGGGACGAGTACGAGGACCTCGGCACGGGCCCCGACGCCCGTGGCCCCAAGCTGCTGTCGATCGTGGAGGAGCCGCAGAACGGTCTGTGGCGCGTCCGTCAGACCTTCGCCGACCCGAACGGCGATCACGACTGGGGCATCAGCGCGGAGGTCGACCTGGTGGCCTCCGACGCGGAGGGCCGTGCCATCGTCAAGGTCACCGACGTCGGCCAGTTGTGAGCACAGGAGAATCCCACACATGACGAACCCAGCCGAGAGGCTCGTCGACCTGCTCGACCTGGAGCAGATCGAGGTCAACATCTTCCGTGGCCGCAGCCCGGACGAATCACTGCAGCGGGTCTTCGGCGGCCAGGTGGCGGGCCAAGCCCTGGTGGCGGCCGGGCGCACCGCCGAGGCCGACCGGCCGGTGCACTCACTGCACGCGTACTTCCTGCGCCCGGGCCGGCCGGGCGTGCCGATCGTGTACCAGGTCGAACGGGTCAGGGACGGGCGGTCGTTCACCACCCGTCGCGTCACCGCCGTGCAGCAGGGGCGCACGATCTTCAATCTGACCGCCTCCTTTCACAAGCCTGAGGATGGGAGCTTCGAGCACCAGTTGCCGCCGGCCCGCGAGATACCGCACCCGGAGTCGCTGCCGACGGTCTCGCAGGAGATCACCGAGCATCTGGGCGCGCTTCCCGAGTCGCTGGAGCGCATGGCACGCCGCCAGCCGTTCGACATCCGGTACGTGGACGGACTGCGCTGGACCCCGGAGGAGATAAAGGACGCGGAGCCGCGCAGCGCGGTGTGGATGCGTGCCGTCGGGCCACTGGGCGACGACCCGCTCGTGCACACCTGCGCCCTCACCTACGCGAGCGACATGACCCTCCTGGACGCCGTCCGCATCCCGGTGGAGCCGCTGTGGGGTCAGCGCGGCTTCGACATGGCCTCGCTCGACCACGCGATGTGGTTCCACCGGCCCTTCCGCGCGGACGAGTGGTTCCTGTACGACCAGGAGTCGCCGATCGCGACGGGCGGTCGCGGGCTGGCCCGCGGGCGCATCTACGACCTGGAGGGACGCCTGCTCGTCTCGGTCGTCCAGGAGGGGCTTTTCCGGGCGCTGTAGGGATGCAGGAAGAGGGTCAGGGGCTTCTGCGGCGCAGCCACCCGAGGAGCCTGCGTGGCCGCTCGGGCTCCACGCTCGGTGCCGGGTCGTCGAGGGCGGCTTCCCGCGGTCGCGAGGCCGCCGGAGCCGCCGCGCTCAAGGAGGAGACCGGCGTCGGCGATGCCTTCGGCGTCGGGCGGGGCGCGGGGCGGAGCTCTCGAGCCTCGACGAGTGCTTGGCCAAGGTCCGCACGGAGCCAGCTGATCTCGTCGGGATCCTCGGCCGTCATGATGCGCGTGACGAGGTGCGCGGCGGGCGTGTCCGGCGCGGCGCCGTGGGCGGCCCGCTCGGGCCGGAAGCGGTTCAGATACGCGCGCTCGTAGGGGTCCCTGACGATCTCGGCCACCTGAACGGGTTCGAGCAGGGAGGCCACGATCGCGGCTCGCGCCCAGGGGTCCTCGGTCTGCCGCAGCAGGAATCCCATGTGCCGGCCCCGCCAGTTGCGGGGGCGGAGGTCCAGGCCGGCTTCCAGCTGGTCGCGGAGTCCCTCGGGGGTACGGCCCTTCAGCAGCGGGGCGTTCTGCTCGTCCGCCCCGAACTGGCGCAGTTCTTCTGCCAGGTACAGCCAGACCACAGCCCTGTACCGGTTCAGGTAAAACTTCACGGGCACCACCAAACCCAGGCGCGCGAAGCGCGTGAACCTGGCGGCCGTCACGCCCATGAGCGCCGCACCCTCCGTGGTGCCGACGGCCTTCACGCGTTCCCGCAATGCCTCGGGGAAGCCGTCCTCGGAGCGCACCCGCTCGATCTCCGCACGATTGACGCGGCGTCCGCCTCCCCCCTCGTCGGGAGCGGTGCGGACGCATCCGAGATGCAGGGCGAGGTCGAACTCGCCGCGCTTGAGCTCCAGTTCTCGCGCGGCGCGGGCGAGCGACGATGTGGCGGACCTCGATGCGGTGGACTGTGAGGCGGTGGACTGCGGGGCGGTGGACTGCGTGATGGTGTTGCCGGACATGACGGTTCTCCCCCGTGGAGTGAGGTGCTCGCGCCGTCGGGCGCTTGCTTCGAGAAAAACCGTAGCCGGTTCGGCGGATCTCGCGGCGAGCCTGTGGATAACTCTGACCGCGATGACGTATCCGCAGGTCAGAGATCTACGGAAGACGAACGCTCCGGTTGGCGTACGTCCACGCCGAGGTGTTCGCCGACACGGTTGACGAGCAGTGTCATCTCGTAGGCGACCTGGCCGATGTCGGCTTCCGCGGCGCTGAGGACACACAGACAGCTGCCCGAGCCCGCCGCGGTGACGAAAAGTACCGCGTCGTCGAACTCGATCATCGTCTGGCGCACCTGACCGGTGCCGAAGTACCGACCTGAGCCCTTCGCCAGGCTGTGCAGGCCCGACGAGACCGCCGCGAGGTGCTCGGCGTCCTCACGTCGAAGTCCCGTGCTCGCGCCGGTCACCAGCCCGTCGTTGGACAACACCAACGCGTGCCGTACGTGTTCGACGCGCTCGGTCAGATCGTCGAGCAGCCAGCCGAGCCCCGTGTTCTGCGCCATGCTCCATCTCCCCGTGATTCTTTTCCCCCTGGCTGGAGGATCCGACCAGCCAGCCTTCCCCACGGCCGCCCTCCGGGCAAGGAGGATGGGCGCATGGCACAGAAGATGACCGATGAGCAATGGCGGGCCTTCGTCTCGCAGGGCACCCGCACCGGAAAGCTGTCGACCGTCCGCGCCGACGGAAGTCCGCACGTGGCGCCGATCTGGTTTCTGCTGGACGGCGACCACGTGCTCTTCAACACCGCGAAGGACACTGTGAAGGGTCGGAATCTGGCCCGCGACGGGCGAGTCGCCCTCTGCGTGGACGACGACCAGCCGCCGTTCGAGTTCGTGGTTCTGGAGGGTCGTGCCGAGTTGTCGGAGGATCTGGACGAGCTGCGTCACTGGGCAGCTCGGATCGGCGCACGCTACATGGGCGAGGATCGGGCCGAGGAGTTCGGGAAGCGCAACGGCGTCCCGGGTGAACTCCTCGTCCGCGTGCGTATCGAGAAGGTCGTGGCTTGGGCCTCGGTGTCGGACTAGGTCTCTCCTTCGGAGGCCTCGGTCCGATGTTTCCGTGGCCTCAGCCGACGGAGTCGAGCAGCCGGGCGGTGTGCACCCGCCCGGCGTACTCCACGAGCCGGATGAGTACCTCCTTCCCGGAGTCGCGGTCCCTGGCGTCGCAGAGCACCACGGGCGTGCCGCGGTCGAGGTCGAGGGCGCGGGACACGTCCTGGGCGCCGTAGGCGCGGGCGCCCGTGAAGCAGTTGACGGCCACCACGAACGGGATGTGCCGGTGCTCGAAGTAGTCCACCGCGGGGAAGCAGTCCTCGAGCCTGCGGGTGTCCGCGAGGACGACGGCCCCCAGCGCGCCCTGCGACAGCTCGTCCCACAGGAACCAGAACCGGTCCTGGCCCGGCGTGCCGAAGAGGTAGAGGGAGAGGCCGGACCGGATGGTGATGCGTCCGAAGTCCATGGCGACGGTCGTCGTGACCTTGCGGTCCACGCCGTCGGTGTCGTCCACCGACTGACCCGCCTCGCTGAGCAGTTCCTCGGTGCGCAGCGGCCTGATCTCGCTGACCGCGCCCACCAGGGTGGTCTTGCCCACGCCGAACCCGCCGGCGACCAGTATCTTCAACGCCAGGGCGGTCGTTTCGTCGGCCGAGGCGTCGGAGTTCTCGGAGACCATCGATCACTTCTCTCGGGAGTGGCGGCAGCGGTCGGCGTCGGTCGCACGGTGCCGGGTATGCGTCGGTGCATGTGTGAGCGTGTGTGGAATCGCGTCGTTCATCTGGGTGTGCGGAGTCGCGTGGTTCACCTGGATGTGTGGAGTCGCGTCGTTCATCTAGAGCGCCCTCAGTCCCTCGATCACCTCGCGGAGGATCCGCTCGTCGGGCAGTTGTGCGGGCGGCACCGGGCGGCTGATGGTGACGCAGCCCAGTTCCAGCAGGTCGCCGAGCAGCACTCTGACCACGCCCACCGGCAGATCCGCGCCCGCGGCGAGTTCGGCCACGGACTGCGTCTCCGTGCGGCACAGGTCGATGAGGGCTCGGTGTTCCGGCCCGAGCAGGGAGTCCTCGTCGACTCCGGGTGCACCCTTGTCGAGGGTGACCAGGGCGATCAGATCGAAGCGCACTCCGGTGGGGCCCGGCTTGGTGCGGCCGCCCGTCATCGCGTAGGGACGGACGAGCGGTCCCGCATCGCTGTCGTACCACTGGCTGCCCGCGAGGTCCTCGGTCATCTGCTCGGCCCGCCCTCGGTCATCCGACGGCGGGCGGCTGCGCGGCGACCCGCGGCGGCGTGTAGAGGTGCTCGCCGACGCGCTTGACCAGCCGCGCCATCTCATAGGCCACCAGACCGATGTCGGCCGTGACCGCGGTGAGGACGGCGAGGCACGAGCCGTCGCCCGCTGCCGCGACGAACAGGAAGCCGTCGTCCATCTCCACCATCGTCTGGCGTACGCCCCCGGCGCCGAAGTGGCGACCCGCGCCCTTGGCCAGACTGTGAAAGCCCGAGGCGACAGCGGCCAGGTGTTCCGCGTCCTCGCGCCTGAGGCCGGTGGAGGAACCCACCGCCAGTCCGTCGTTCGACAGCACCACCGCATGCCGCACTTCGGTGACGCGCAGCACCAAGTCGTCCAGCAGCCAGTCGAGTTCGCCGGATCGCTGGGCTGCCCTCATGCTCGGGTCCTGGATCACGCGGGGTCTCCTTCACTGCTGTCGCTGCCCGCATCGGGGTCTGAGGTGGCGCCGCGACCGGATGTTCTGCCGCCGCCGCGCGCCCAGCCGTCGCGGTAGGCCGCCATCCGGTCCCGTACGAGTTCGGGGGTGCGCGTGTCGTCGTGCTGATGGGCCGCCACTTGGGTCGGCTCCTCGGTTCGCTGTGCGCGCAGTTGGGGCGCGAGGCTCGCCTGCCGTACGCGCCGTGGGAGGTCGTCGGACCCCTCGGAGTCGTCCGGAGGGCGGTGCAGCCGCAAAGTGGTGACTCCAGGTGGTGTCGTTTCCGGCGAGCCGTTCACAGGGGTTTCGGACGAGACGTTCACGGGGGCTTCCGGCGAGCCGTGCGCTGGGGGTTCGACAGCGGTCTGCACGAGGGGCACGAGTGCGGGCCGCTCGATGGGCGCCTGGACGGAGTCGTGCTCCGGGGCGGCCGACACACGAGCGTACTCGCGTTCGTCGGGCCTTTCGTTGTCTGTCTTGCGCGGGGAACGTTCCGTCGCGCCTGCGTGCAGCAGCGCGGTCGGCAACAGGACGACGGCGGTGGTGCCCCCGTAGGGCGAGGTGCGCAGGTGCACCTTGATGCCGTGCCGGGCCGCGAGCCTGCTGACCACGAAGAGACCGAGCCGATCGCTGTCGAACAGGTCGAGCGCCTCGGACTGTTCGATGCGCCGATTCGCCTCGTCGAGTGTCTCCTTGCCCATGCCGAGCCCTCGGTCCTCGACCTCCACGGCGTAGCCGTTGCCGACCGGTTCGCCGGTGATGCGGACGCGGGTGTGCGGCGGGGAGAACTGGGCGGCGTTCTCGACGATCTCCGCCAGGAGGTGGGTGAGGTCGGCCACGGCGGCGCCCCCCACCGCTGCCTCGGGCAGCTGTCGTACCTCCACGCGCGCGTAGTCCTCGACTTCGGACACGGCCGCGCGGACCACGTTCGTCAGCGAGACCGGCATGCGCCAGGCCCGTCCGGGTGCGGCGCCGGAAAGGATGATCAGGCTCTCCGCGTGGCGCCGCATCCGGGTGGTGAGGTGGTCGAGCCGGAAGAGGTCACTCAGTTCGTTCGGGTCCTCGGACCTGCGCTCCATGCTGTCCAGCAGGCTCAGTTGGCGGTGCACGAGGACCTGGCTGCGCCGGGCGAGATTGACGAAGACCCCCGAGATCCCGCTGGCCAGTTCCGCGCGTTCGACGGCGGCGCGCAGGGCGGCCCGGTGCACGGTGCCCAGGGCCTCCGCGACCTGTCCGGTCTCGTCCTCCGAGGGAGGTCCAGGCGGAGCCTCCGCGCGGACGTCGATCTCCTCCCCCGCGCGCAGCTTGCGCATCGCCTCGGGCAGCTTGCGTCGAGCGATCTCGAGGGCGCTGTTGCGCAGGAGCACCAGCTCGACGACAAGGCCGCGTCCGATGCGTACGGAGATCACGAGCGAGGCGGCGACGGCGGCGAGGCCGAACACGACAGCGGCGCCGGCGGGTGTCAGCAGACCGCGGGTCAAGGGGTCGGCCCGGTCCGCGACACCCCGGCCCGCCTTCGCCTCGATGGCGCGCATGGCGTCCTGCACGCGCGCGTGGGCGGTGTTCCAGTCGGCTTCCGGCGCGGCGTCGACGGCGTTTCCGCCGGGCCTCGACGCGAGCACCTTGTCCTCGACGGCTCGTACGTCGGCGTACGCGCTCCCCGTCACGAGGTCGCGCCAGGAGGCCTGTTCGGGTCCACGCAGATCCGCGACGGCGGCGTCGGTCAGGGCGCGGCGGGTGGCGACCGCCCCGGTGAACTGCCGCAGTCGCTCACCGTCCAGGGTGTGGGCGAGCCGGGCACCGGACAGCACGGTGTCCTCCTGGGCCAACGCCTCGCCGGCTCGGGAGAATTCGAGGAGTACGCGCGCGTCGGAGCCCAGGTCGGCGTCCTGGATGCCGGTGAGGGCGCCCCCGACCGCGAAGGCCGCCGAAATGGTCCTGGTGTACTGCCCGTACGCCTCGTCCCATCCGGTACGGCGCTCCAGCACGGCGGTGCGCAGGGGCCCCAGGCTCTCGGCCCCGTTGACGAAGGCGTCGAGCCGTCCGGCCACTCCGGCGGGCAGGTCGGCGCCGTCGGCGACGGTGTTGTGGTCGCCCAGTCGCAGCTTCGCCACCGCGCGGTCGGTGCGTTCCGCCAGCGTCTTGAGATCGCTCTGTGGCTCGGAGGTCGGGTCGGTCGCATGGCGGACGGCGGCCGCGCGTTCGGCCTGGAGCGCGGCGACGGCGTCGTCGACCGGGGCTCGGACGGTGGAGTCCACACGCTGCAACTGCCGCAGCCGCGCGACGTCCTGGGCGGTACTCACCGTGGCGTACGCCCACAGGGCGAGCAGCGAGACGACCGGCACCATGAGCAGGCAGACGATCTTGGCCCGCACTGTACGAGGACGTAGGCGCCATCGTCCCGCGCGCGCGGATGCCTCCGGCGACGACTCTGTGGCGTCCTCGTCGGGGTCGGTGTACTCGTCGGCGGGCGGTCCCGCGTGGGCGCGGCGGCCGCGCTGCGGGGGTGGGGCCGACGGCTCGGCGCCGGCTGCAGGGGTCCTACGGGGTGTACGCATGGCCTCCTCGCTCGGAGTGGTTCGGGGCGTGTCGTCCGAGCCGTCGTGGCTCGGGCCCGCCCCTAGCGGGCGACGCTCTCGACCGGCCGCTGGGCCGATGCGGATGCCTCGCGCTCGCGGGCCGTCGGGGACAGCGCGACGAATGCCGAGGTCAGGAAGAGATAGGACCCGAGGCCGACGGCGAGGGGGAAGATGAACTGCATCGCCGTGGCCCCGGGAAGGGCCTCCCCGGAGGGGCTGACATGCACCCTCACCGCCATCATTCCGGTGTAGTGCATGCTGCTCACCGCCCCGCCCATGACGAGGGAGGCGACGGCGACCGCGACGGGCGACCTGATGTTGAGTGCCGCCCACAGGGCCGCGGTGGCCGCGACCACGGCGATCACGACGGAGAGCCCGACGAGCACCGGGTCGTAGCGCACGGCGCCGTGCAGCCGCAGCGCCGCCATGCCCAGGTAGTGCATGCTCGCGACGCCGAGTCCGGTGGTGAGCCCGCCCAGGACGAGCGCACGGCCCCGGTCGCGGCCGTAGCCGACGGCGAAGACGCCCGCGCCGACGACGACCATCGCGACGAGCAGACTGAGGATGGTCAGCGGCACGTTGTAGCGGATTTCCGTACCGCTGACACTGAAGCCGAGCATCGCCACGAAGTGCATCGTCCAGATGCCGGTGCCGATCGCGGAGGCCGCGGTGAGCAGCCAGTTGCGGCGCGAGCGCCCGGTGGCGCCGAGCGCCCGGACCGTGCAGCGCAGCCCCAGGGCGGCGCCTATACAGGCCATCACGTACGACAGCACGGGGGTCAGCCAGCCGAAGGCGGCGTGGTCCAGGTGTCCCATGGCCCAGGGACGCTAGTCCGGTCAGGGGCGCACAAAGGGAGCGCATTTCGAAAGGTGTTGAAATATGACAGAGACAGGTACGTGACCGATCACGTGACGCTCGAACGTGTGCACAGCGTCGCACTTCGTGTCGGTGAGAGATCATGCGGAACATGAGCGACGACCACACACACGTCCAGGAGTTCTTCACGGCGCGCGCGGCCGACTGGGACGCGCGCTTCCCCGACGACGGGCCGGCCTATGCGGCGGCGATCGGCGAACTCGGGCTGCGCGAGGGGGACCGCGTACTCGACGCGGGCTGCGGTACCGGGCGGGCGCTGCCGCCGCTGCGCGCGGCCGTGGGGCCCTCCGGAGTGGTCGTCGCGGCCGATCTGACCCCGGCCATGCTGGCGGCCGCGGTACGGGCCGGACGGCACCGCGACGGGCAGTTGCTGCTCGCCGACGTGGCTGCGCTGCCGCTGCGCACGGAGTCGCTGGACGCCGTCCTCGGGGCGGGGCTGATCGCGCATCTGCCCAACCCCGCCGAGAATCTCCGGGAGTTGGCGCGGGTGGTGCGGCCCGGCGGCACGCTGGCGCTGTTCCATCCGATCGGCCGGGCCGCGCTCGCCGCGCGCCAGGGACGCCGGATCACACCGGACGACCTGAGGGCGGAGGCCAATCTCCGCCCTCTGCTGGCCGCTTCCGGCTGGGACATGACCTCGTACGTCGACGAGGACGCCCGCTTCCTGGCGCTGGCCACACGGCGGGGCTGAGGTCTCAGACCATTCCGGCGACCTCGGCCACGAAGGCGTCGGGGTTGTCGAACATGACGTTGTGCCCCGCACCGGGAACGCTCACCACCCGGACCCCGGCGGCCTCCAGCCCCTCCCTGTTCGCCAGTTCACCGCTCAGTGCCCCCTGAAGGTAGACACGGTCCGCCGTCACGTCTTCGAGCAGGTGGCGCATCGTGGGGACCGTGCCGCGCGCAAGGCCGATCGCGGTGCGGTGCAGCGCACGCGGGTCGGCGAGCCGCATGGTCGCCGCCCAGGAGGGGCCGACTTTGTCGAGCACGCGCGCGTGACCACCGTTTTCGACGTACTCCTCCTCCGTGTACGAGGCGATGCCGCTACTGCCCGCCTTGACCGGTGGATACGGGTCGAGGTTCGCCTCCACGAGGACCAGCCTGGACACGAGCTCGGGACGCCGATGGGCGAGCACGATGGCCACCGCGCCGCCCATGCTGTGCGCGACCAGCTCCGCCGCCGTGACACCGGCCTCGTCCAGGGCAGCCGCCAGCGCGTCCGCGTGGTCCTCCAGCGTGTAGCCGAAGTCCGCGGGCCGATCACTGATGCCGTGACCGGGCAGATCGACGAACAGGGTCCGGCGCCCTGCCAGTTCGGGCCGGGCCGCGATGTGGGCGTTGTAGACCGTCGAGGCCGACCCCAGTCCGTGTACGTACACCCGGGCCGGTTCAGCGCCCGTCGCCTCCGTCCAGCGGATGCAGCTTCCCTTGCCGTCGAACTCGGCCTGCCTCATCGCTCTCCCTCAGGTCTGCGTCATCGTTTCTCGTGCTCCAGGAGGATACCTCGGATTCGATGTATAGAGGAAGCGATGTACCAAGGTAGTGATGTACACCGCTGGTGCGGCAGAATGCGGAGCATGCTTGAGCTGGCCATCCTCGGTTTTCTGTACGACGCCCCGCTGCACGGCTACGAGCTGCGCAAGCGCATCACCGCGCTGACCGGCCATGTGAAGCCCGTCGCGGAGAGCACGCTCTACCCCGCGATCAAGCGGCTGGAGAAGGCGGGGTCGCTGGCGCGGGCGACGCAGCCCGGCTCCGTGGCTGCCCCTCGTCACGTCCTGACGCTCACCGAGGAGGGGAGAAGCGAGTTGCGCCGCCGGCTCGCGGACCCCGTGCAGCGCGACATCACCGACGAGAACCGCTGGTTCACGGTGCTCGCCTTCCTCAGGCACCTGGCCGACCCCGCGGCGCAGGCCGCGGTACTGCGCCGCAGGCTCGCCTTCCTGGAGGAGCCCGCGAGCTTCTTCTACGAAGGCGACCGGCCGTTGCGCGCCGAAGAGCTCGACGACCCCTTCCGGCAGGGCATTCTCACCATCGCCCGGGCCACGAGCCGGGCCGAACTCACCTGGCTGCGGGCCACGATCGACTCACTCGAAGGGAACGTTCGCGACGCTTCACCGGACCGTCCCTCTTCTGCCGCCGGGCCTTCAACTCTACGTTGAGGAGAATTAACACAGCCCTATCACCTGCGTAAACATGCAGGATGCCCCCTCCATGGCTACTGAAGTTGAATATGTGATGTCGGTCAGCCATGTGTGATCAGGGGGCGTCTTGGTTCCAGCTGCGACTCGGTCCATGACTGCGCCGTCTACGTCGAGCCCAACGTCTGGGTCCGCACTACCTCTGACGGGTCAGCATCCTCGGTCGTAGATCGCCCGCAGCCACGGCTCCCTGACGGCGGGCATCCGCGCGAGCGTGTACCGGAACGCCTCCCTGGACGGCTGGAACGGGTACCACGGGTGCGGCGGCAGCGGGTCGTCCCGCTCCACGCCTGCCGGCAGCCCGCCGACCATCGGCAGCCGAGTCCGGTGTAGCGGGAACGCGAGTTCGGCCCAGAGCGCGGCATCCATAGGTACCGGCACTGCCCCGGCACGCGGCTGCCACGTGCCTCCGGTCTGCGGATGGACCGGCACCAGCACCAGGTCAGCGGCCGGGTCGCCGAACCCCGGCCCCGCCAGGTCCAGCCGCTTCGCGGCTTCCCCGGCGGGCAGCAGCGCGCCGAGTGCCCGGCCGAGGAGCTCCGCGACCGGCCCGGGCGCCACCTCGACCGGCGCGCCCCCGGCGGCCACCACCACCTGGGCGAGGGTCACGCCCGCCGGGATGTCCCGGTACTCGCTCAGCCGTTGCCACAGCGCGCCGGTGGCCAGCAGCTCCGCCCAATCCATGACTGGCCGCTCCGGCGGGCAGGGCAGCCGGACCACCGCCTGCGGGACGAGCCGGACGACCTGCCAGCACCCGCAGTCGTCCATCCTCGTTCCAATCGGCAGATCGCAGCCCAGGCAGGCGAGGTTCGGCCCCTCTCTCCCGTCGATTCCCATGCAGTAGCCCCCGGTCCGCTCGATGATCAGCCCAGTGCCACGCATGTCGCCGGGCGCGAGGAGGACGGTGTCCGACGGTCCGTCGGACAGCGCACCGAACGGCGCGAAGCGCCCCCGCTCCGCCGCCTCGCGCGCCCCGACCTCGTCCCACTGGCGCCACGGCGGCCCGTACGGCGCGGGGTCGACGGCGTAGGACCCGGCCTCCAGCAGTGGCGGGTGCAGCGTCTCCCAGTGGGTGTCGGCCAGGTGGATCGGCAACGCCACCTCCGACACCGCCGCCGTCAGGACCGCACCGCACCCCGCACACCCGAACACCGCCAAGCTGTCCCCTCCCGCCGTCGAAGCCCCTGCATCCCACCAAGCAGGCGGACCGGGGAGCAAGGGGTTTTCAGACGACGCCAGACGCCCCACCGAAAGGCAGAGCGGGCCTCGACGTCCCCGTCACAGCCTCAGGAAGCCGGAAGCCGCGCCGGACTGAGCCGCTGGACGTGATTCGTACCGCTGGTCAGCCGGCCACGATTAGGCCTGTGCTGACGAGACAGCCATCGACCAGGTCCGGGCGGTACTGGATCTGCTTGAGTCGACGCTTCACGACCCGCGTGATCTGGCCCAGGTCGGCTGCGGCGAGGTTGGCGATGTCGCGCTTGACCGGCGCCCAGATGCCCTCCTGCGGGTTCAGGTCCGGGTGCGTAGGCGGGCAACTGGAACACACTGAGCCAGGCGGCGTTCGCGTCGATGAACTCCCGCAGCGGCTTGGTGAGGCGAAGACGGACGTTGTCCCAGACCAACACGACCGAGCCGCCGAGCTGGATGCGCGCGCGGACGAGCAGGTCACGGAAGTCCCGCCAGCCGAAGCCCTTCGGCTCGTCCTTGCGGCCCCGATACTCGCGGACGGCGTAGATCAGCCGGGACCTCTCACCGGGCCTGTAGCAGGTCATGCCCGCAATCGACACTCGTCCGGAGCCCCGGCCGCGAACCCGGACAACCGGGGCCCGGCCGACCCGGCCCCAAGTTCTGGCACGCGGCGGCGTCATCGACTGGCCGGCTTCGTCCTCAAAGACGATCCAGCCGTTGCATGCCGCCGCGGTGCTCCTACCCGCGGCCAGACGTCCCTCTTCCACAGCTCCACGGCCGCGTCATCGCGTTCGATGGCTCGGCGGATCGGCTGTTGCCACAACCTGCCGTGCCGCTTCAGCAGCCGCCATGTGCCCTCCACCGTGTAGCTCACGTGGAACAAACGGCCGATCAGCGTCTTCACCCGTGCCAGCGTCCACCTCTGGTCGACCCAACCATGGACCAGCGGACCGCGTTCCAACTCCCATTCGAGTCTCGCGATCTGCTTCTCGCCGAGCCTCAGTCGCCCCGGCGAGCCCTTCGACAGGACCCCGGCCTCGCCGCGCTCGCGCCACTGGCGGCGCCACCGCTCCACCGATCGCTCGCTGAGCCGCAGCGCAGTAGCGATCTCCCAGTTCTTCTCCCGGCCCTCAAAGCGTTCCACGGCCTGCAACCGGATTCGCTCCCGCGCGGCCCTCTCTGCATCAGTCAACCCACCACCTCTCGCGTATCTCACGCCCAACGGCTACCGAAGCCGTGGTGCCGCTGTCAGGCAAACGGCTCCGACATCACTCAATCAAGTTCAGCAGCAGCCAGCGCAGCGGCCACCTCGTCCTCACTCGCCCGTGACGGCAGGGATCCGGGCGGCCAGCACGTTGGGGTCATTGTCGGTGGAGTAGGCGCCACTGGCGACGTAGGCCGTGGTGCCGCGCACGGCGAGAGATGTCGGGTTCTCCAGCCCGTCAGCGGCGGTCAGCACGATGGTGTGACTGCCGTCCGGCCTGACCAGGGCGACCTCGTTGTCCGCGTTGATCGCGGCCAGCAAGGTGTCGTCGCGGCCGGTGAACGCGAAGTCGTCGATGTTGACGAGGTCGGTGGCGCGGGTCTCCACCGGACCGGCGCCGCCCCGGCAGGTGATCGGGATGCGCAGCACGGTGCCCTTGTCCAGGTTGGACACCCAGGCCGCACCATTGTGGATCTTGATGCCGTTGGCTCCCAGGAACCCGTGGGGTGCCAGCTCGGGTGCGGTGGCCCACTTGGTTGCGGTGCCCCCGGCGGTGGACACACGCCAGACAGTGCCAAGGACCGAGTCGGCGATGTACAGAAGACCACTGCGCTGGTCGAGGGCGAGGCCGTTGGGCAGGCTGTCGGCCGGGAGCGCGGCGATGCGCTGCGGAGTGCCGCCCGGCCGCAGGCGCCACAGGCCGGTCAGGTCGCTGCTGCCGGTGGCGTAGAGGAAGTACAGCGTGCCGTCGTGCGCGCGGACGATCCCGCCGAGAAACGGTGAGGACAGGGCGGGGGTGGCGGCGCCGGCCGGGGGCTCGGGCAAGGCGGCGAGGACGCGCACTGCGCCATCCGGGCTTATGCGGGCGACCTGACGGCTGAAGGCGAAGGTGACGTCGGCGCCACCGCCGGGTTCCAGGGCGATGTTCTCCGGGCGCTGCCCGTCCGCCTTGTTCAGATGCGCTACGAAGTGCACGTCCGGTCCGAGGGCGGCGGCCGGGACCGCGGCGGCCATGGCCAGGGTCGCCGCCAGTGCCGTGACCAGGCGCCCGGTGTACTGCTTGCTCGTGATTCCCGATATTTTCGACATTCTCGACATGGGTTCTTGCTTCTTCCTTCTGGCACGAAATTTCTGGTGGGAGATTTCTGGTGGGGAAAGGACTTCCCCTGCTGGGAGCTCGAAAGGGAAATTCAGCTGACGAATCGTTGCCGCAGTTCGCCTATGCCTTCGATGGAGCTGACCAACTCGTCCCCTGCGGACAGCCAGCGCTGCGGGCTGCGGCCGAGGCCGACGCCTGCCGGGGTGCCGGTGAAGATGACGTCGCCGGGAAGCAGCGGAAGCACCGTGGACAGCTTGGCGACGAGGGTGGACACCGGGAAGATGAGCTGCCGGGTCCGGCCGCGCTGCATCTCCTCGCCGTTGACGGCGCAGGTCAGCTCCAGGTCGTCGGGGTCGTCGAACTCGTCCGGAGTCACCAGGCAGGGACCTGTCGGAGCGAACCCCGGATAGGACTTGCCGAGGCTGAACTGGGGTGCCGGGAGGTCCATCTGGACGATGCGCTCCGAGATGTCCTGACCGGCCGTCAGGCCCGCCACGTGACTCCAGGCGTCGGCCTCGGACACCTGGTACGCCCTCCGCCCGACGACCACGACCAGTTCCACCTCCCAGTCGGTGTGACCGCCCTTCGGCAGCGCCACCTCCGTGACCGGTCCGGTGAGGCTGGTCGCGAACTTGGTGAAGACCGGTGGCATGCCCTCGGGTGTGGTGAACCCCGCCTCGGTGACGTGCTCGCGGTAGTTCAGACCGATGGCGAGGAGTTGCTGCGGCTGCGGTGCCGGTGCACCGAGGTCCGCCGGGTCGCAGGGGACCCCGCCGCCGAGGTCGGCCCGATCGGCCCATGCGCGGAATTCCGTCCAACGGGAGTAGACCGCCTGCGGGTCGGAGGAGAAGAGGCCGGCACTGGCTTTCTGGACGTCGACCGCCAGGTTGGCGGTGACGACTACGAGGCGGCCGGCGAGGTTGGCGATACGCAAGGTGTGCTCCCTGTGCGAGGGGGTGGGCCGCTGTCAGGCGGATGCGGTGGGGCGGGTGGCGCGTTCCAGTGCGAGCAGCACGGACTGGTACGGGCGGCCCGTGACGTGCTCCATGCCGATCTCGCACGTGCGGTTGGCCGACAGATAGGCGTCGAACGCGCCCTCGTCGACCTCCGCGGCCTCGTGCGCGGTAGCCGCTTCGGGCAGCTCCTTGTGCAGCAGACCCCGGTCCCCGGCGAACCCGCAGCACTCCGCACAGACAGGCACGTGGACGTCCTGTGCGATGAACCGGGCGACGGCGCTGAGCTGTTCGACGTCGCCGAGGTGCCGCATCGAGCAGGTGGGGTGTAGTACCGCGCTGTCGATCCGGTCCGTCACCGTCAGGCGCGGCAGCAGTTCGGTGGCGGCCCACTCGATCGAGTCCACAATGGTGAGGGCCCGGTGCTTCTGTTCGTTCTCGGGGGTCAGATACGGGCCGATCTCGTGCCCGATGCCCAGCGTGCAGGACGAGGCGTCGACGATGAGCGGCAGACGTCCCCCGTCGGTCCACTGCCATGCCCGCTCGACGATGCGGTTCGCCATGACCGTGTTGCCTTCGTCGTATCCCTTGGAATGCCAGATGGTCGCGCAGCACGACCCGGCCATGTCCTGAGGTATCCAGACCGGCCGCCCGGCCCTGCGGGAGACTTCGACGACCGCCTCGGGCAGGGACGGGCCCTTCCCGCCGTCAGGTCCCGCGAAGATCCGGTTGACGCAGGCGACGTAGTAGACGGCGCGGGCGGTCCTCCGGTCCGTGTCGGGCAGGCGTGGACGGGCGGGGGACGGTATGCCGGAGATCCATTCCGGCACCAGGTCGGGTGAGATCGCTTTGCGTGCCGCAGAGGTGACGCGACCCAGGACACGGTCGCTGACGTGGTCCGCAACGCCTAGAGCCACCCGCACCGACGACTCGGCGAGGGAGAACCGCCGCGCGACACGGGCCGCGTTCCGCTCCTCCCGCTCGGAGTGCCGCTGGTGCCGGAACCTCTTCATCATGGCGCCGGTGTCGATGCCCACCGGGCAGGCGATCTTGCAGGTCGAGTCGCCGGCACAGGTGTCGACCGCGTCGTAGCCGTAGGACTCCAGGAGGCTGTTCATGGCGGGGGAATCGACGGCCTGACGCATCATCTCCCGCCGCAGCACGATCCGTTGGCGAGGAGTGGTGGTGAGGTCCCGGCTCGGGCAGACGGGCTCGCAGAACCCGCACTCGATACAGGAATCGGCGACCGCCTCGATGGTGGGGATGGTCTTCAGGCCCTGCAGGTGAGCTCGGGGATCACGGTTGAGCACCACGTCCGGGGCGAGGACCCCCGCGGGGTCGAGGGTCTCCTTGACCCGCCACATCAACTCGACGGCGTGCGCGCCCCATTCGAGGTCGAGGAACGGCGTCATGTTACGGCCGGTGGCATGCTCTGCCTTGAGTGAGCCGTCGAAGCGGCGGACCACCATGGTGCAGAACTCATCCATGAAAGCCGCGTACCGCTGGACGTCCTCCGGGCGCGCGGCGTCGAAGGCGAGCAGGAAGTGCAGGTTGCCGTGCGCCGTGTGACCCGCGACCGCCGCATCGAAGCCATGCCGGCGCTGCAGTTCGGACAGGGCCTCGCAGGCTTCCGCCAACCGCGAGGGCGGCACCGCGAAGTCCTCGGTGATCAGCGTCGAACCGGCAGGCCTTGCCTTGCCCACCGCCGTCATGAACGCCTCACGGGCGTGCCAGTACGTTCTGATCGTGCCCGGGTCCTCGATGAAACGGTTGCTGACGGACGCCACCGGGGCCACCAGCGTCAGCTTTTCAAGAACACCGGCGGCGGCCTGCCGGTTGGCCTGGTGAGCCGATTCGTCCGGGGCGCGGAACTCCACCAGCAGAGCGGCGGTCTCCCGGGGCAGGTCGGCCCAGTCCGCGGGAACGCCATCGACGCTCGCGCAGGCGCGGAGGATGTTTCCGTCCATCAGCTCGACGGCTCGGGCCCCGGCGCCGTTGAACAGCGGTACCGCCGCCGCGGCAGCCGCGAGGTCGGGGAAGAACAGCAGCGCCGTGTGGGTGAGACGGTCCAGGGAGACCGTCCTGAACACTGTCTCGGCGATGAAGCCCAGAGTGCCCTGGGAGCCGACCATCAGCCCGCGCAGGATCTCCACCGGGGTGGATCCGTCCAGGAAGGCGTCGAGACGGTAGCCGTTGGTGTTCTTCAGCTCGTACTTGGCGCGGATCCGGGCGACGAGCACGTTGTCCGACTCGATCTCGGATTTCAGCGCCAGCAGGCCCTCGCACAGTTCGGGCTCGGCTTTCCGCAGCATTGCGTCGGCGTCCGGAGCCGCGGTGTCGACGACGGTGCCCGACGGCAGAACGACAGTGGCGGAGGAGAGCAGACGGTAGGAGTTGCGGGTGACGCCGGCGGTCATGCCCGAGGCGTTGTTGGCGACGACCCCTCCGACGGTGCACGCACTGGAACTGGCCGGGTCGGGGCCCATCAGCCGGCCGTACCGGGACAGCGTGATATTGGCGCGTCCCACGGTCGTGCCGGGTTTGATCCGCGCCCGGGCACCCTCGTCGAGCACCTCGACGCCGGTCCAGTGGCGGCGCACGTCGACCAGGATGTCCTTGCCCTGCGCCTGACCGTTCAGCGAGGTTCCGGCCGCCCGGAAGACGATCTCACGCCGGTGCTCATGCGCGTACCGCAGGACCGTGGCCACGTCCTCGACGTTCTCGGCGATCACGCCCACCTGGGGCACGAAACGGTAGGGGCTGGCGTCCGAGGCGTACTTCACCAGGTCGGAGAGCGAGTGCAGCACCTTCCGGGAACCCAGCAGCCGAACCAGGTCCTCCCGCAATGCCCCGGGTGTGCCCGAGGCTCTGTCTTCCGGCACCCGGTCGGCGGCCGGGCCCAGGGTTCTCGGCGGTCGCAGCTTTTCCGGATCCGGCTCGAGCAGTGCCATGCAACTCTCCATGTTTCCCGGCGGACGGGTGCCGGTGCGGGCGAGAAGGAGGCCGGGCTCCCCAGCCTCCTTCTCCGGCCGCGGAGCAGTCCGCGGCCGGAGCGACGGATCAGTGGGAGGTGCTCCGGACGGCTTCCTCGATCAGGTCGGCGACGCGCCCGGGGTGGGCGAGCATCACCAGGTGCGAGGAGTCGACCTCGACGGTGGTCATACCGGCCCGCTGGTAGCCGAAGCGCTCCACTTCGGGGTTGATGGTGCGGTCGGACGAGGAGACCAGGCCCCAGGAAGGCTTGGTCTTCCAGGCCGCGTCCGGGGCCTCCTCGCCGAAGGCCTGTGCGGCCAGCGGACGCTGGGACACGGCGAGGACGGCGGCGAGATCGGGGTCCACGTCAGCGGCGAAGATGGACGGGAACTTGTCGATCTGGACCGAGACATCGGTGCCGGGAGTGGTGGAGCCCTCGATCGGGAACGGCGTGTAAACCAGCGCGGAGGCGAGGTCGGAGTCCGGGAAGCGGCCCTGCAGTTCCCCCAGGCTCTCGCCCTTCTCCAGGGCGTAGCCGGCGAGGTAGACCAGCGCCTTGACGTTGTCCTCCACACCGGCGACGGTGATGACGGCGCCGCCGTAGGAGTGCCCCACCAGGACGACCGGGCCGGGTATCTGCCGGACGATGGAGGCGGTGTAGGCGGCGTCCCCGATCAGGCTGCGGTTGGGCACGGCCGGGGCCACCACGTCCAGACCGCGGGCCATCAGTTCGGGGATGACACGGGCATAGCTGGACGCGTCGGCGAAGGCGCCGTGGACCAGGACGACGGTCGGGTTGTCGGAACCGGACATGAGTAACTCTCCTTTCGTTGGTGTGTGTTCGGCTGATGCGGGGCCGGTCGGCGGATGGGGGCCGGTCCGGAATTCAGGGCGAGGACTTGTGCCTCGGTCGGCCGCTGGGGTCAGCCGCTCCAACCCGCCAGGAAGTCGAGGAGCTCGGCGTTGACGACGTCGGGACGTTCTTCCTGGCAGAGGTGTCCGCACTGGGGAATGGCCACACCGCGGACGTCGCTGGCCATCCCCTTCCAGACGTCCAGGACGTCGTAGGCCTGTCCGACGGCGCTGAAAACCTTCCCCCAGATGGTCAGCACCGGGCAGTCGATGAGTTGGTCGGCGTCCTCGCTGTCCTGGGCGACGTCCTGGGCCGCCGCACGGTAGTCCATGCAGGATCCGCGCACCGCCCCAGGCTGCTGGTAAGCGCGCACGTAGACCGCGATCTCCTCAGGCGTGAGCATGTCGGGGTTGTACGACCAGCTGCGGTAGAAGTGGGTCAGCCAGATCTCCTCGCGCCCGGCGATCAACGCCTCAGGCAGGTCGGGCACACCGAGGAAGGTGAAGAACCAGTAGCCCTGCCGGGCGAGCGTCACGTCGCATGTGTCCGCGACGATCCGGGTGGGGATGTTGTCCATGGTCACGAACCGGTCGATCCGGTCGCGATGGTCCTTGGCGAACCTGGTGCCGACACGGGCCCCGCGGTCGTGGCCGATCAGCGCGATCCGCTCATGCCCCAGGTGGTCCATCAACGCGACGAGATCGTTGGCCATGGTCCGCTTGTCATAGCCGGACGCGGGCTTGTCCGTGTCGCCGTAGTCCCGAAGGTCCGGTGCGATCACGGTGAACTGCCCGGCCAGTACGGGAATCTGTTTCCGCCAGCCGTACCAGGTCTCGGGGAAGCCGTGGAGCAGGTAGACCGGCGGCCCCTGCCCCGCGCTGACCCAGTGCTGCCTGATTCCGTTGAGTTCGGCGGTGTGGTGGGTGATGCCTGTCAGTTCCGTCGTGGGTACTCGCTCGTGAAGTCGAAGGGGACGGGCGGAGCGCAGGGGGCGGCCCTGCCGTCACCCCAGGCCGCAGAGGCGGCGGATCCCTGCATTCGAACCTAGGACCCAGTCGCGGTGCGGCTTGTCCGGGAGCGCACGGGCCAAGGTCCGCGAAGGAACCCGGCGACGGGAGAGCCGGGACGAGTGCGCTGTCGGGCACCGAGCCGTGCTCTGGCGGACAAGCCGCCGGAGCGGCGCCTCCTCGCCTGACTGGGGACTCAGGACAGAGCGCTTCGAGGAGAGTCATGCCCAAGCAGACCGTTGCCGAGCAGTACGTCGACCTCCTGGCCCGCGCCGGGGTGCGCCGGATGTACGGCGTCGTCGGCGACAGCCTGAACCCGGTCGTCGACGCGGTCAGGCGGCACGACGCCCTCGAATGGATCCAGGTCCGGCACGAGGAGGTCGCCGCCTTCGCCGCCGGCGCAGAGGCACAGCTCACCGGCCGGCTGGCCGCGTGCGCGGGATCCTGCGGCCCGGGCAATCTGCACCTGGTCAACGGCCTGTTCGACGCACACCGTTCGATGGCACCGGTGCTGGCGCTGGCCGCGCAGATCCCCAGCAGCGAGATCGGCACCGGGTACTTCCAGGAGACGCATCCGGACCGGTTGTTCGAAGAGTGCAGTCACTACTCGGAACTGGTTTCCTCGCGCCATCAGATGCCCCGCGTGGTGCAGACTGCGATCCAGCACGCGGTCGGCAGGCGAGGCGTGTCGGTCGTGGCCATGCCCGGAGACATCGCCGCCCAGGAGTCCCCGGACAACGTCGCCGAACTGGCGATTCCGCTGGACCGGCCCGCCGTCCGTCCCGGCAACGAGGAACTGGCGCGTCTGGTCCAGCTCGTGGACGCCGCCGAGAAGGTGACGGTCTTCTGCGGCCGGGGCGTCGAGGGCGCCCATGCGGAGGTGATGGCCTTCGCCGAGAAGGTCAAGGCCCCGGTGGGCCACGCGCTGCGCGGCAAGGAGCACATCCAGTACGACAACCCGTACGACGTCGGGATGTCCGGCCTCCTGGGATACGGCGCCGCCTACCAGGCGATGCACGAGTGCGACCTGCTGCTGCTCCTGGGAACCGACTTCCCCTACACGGAGTTCCTGCCCCGCGACGTGCGGACCGTCCAGATCGACATCCAGCCCGAACGGCTGGGCCGACGAACACAGTTGGACCTCGCGGTGTGGGGGGACGTCCGCGAGACACTCAAGTGCCTAACCCCGGAGGTCCGGGAGAAGCCGTCCCGCCGGTTCCTCGACCGCATGCTGGACCGGCACCTGCACGCGCTCGAAGGCGCGGTGGGCGCCTACACGCACAACGTCGAGAACTACATCCCGATCCACCCCGAGTACGTGGCGTCCGCGCTGGACGAGGAGGCCGCCGACGACGCGGTGTTCACCGTGGACACCGGCATGTGCTGCGTCTGGGCCGCCCGGTACCTGACGCCGAACGGACGCCGCCGTATCCTCGGTTCCTTCGTCCACGGCTCGATGGCCAACGCACTGCCCCAGGCCATCGGCGCGCAGTTCCTCGACCGCGGCCGACAGGTGGTCTCCCTCTCGGGCGACGGCGGGTTCTCCATGCTGATGGGCGACTTCCTGACCCTCGTCCAGTACGGCCTGCCGGTGAAGGTGGTCGTCTTCAACAACTCGTCCCTGGGCATGGTCGACCTGGAGATGATGGTCGACGGTCTCCCTCCGTACGGCACCGGGTACCCGCACACCGACTACGCGGCCATCGCCACCGCCGCCGGCGCACGCGGCATCCGGGTCGACAAGCCCGGGGACGTGCGCGGCGCCCTGCGCGAGGCCTTCGCTCACGAAGGGCCGGCACTGGTCGATGTGGTCACGGACCCCAACGCCCTTGCAGTACCCCCCAAGATCACCTCTGAACAGGTGACCGGCTTCGCCCTGTCCGCCAGCCGGACCGTCCTCAGCGGAGGAGTGGGGCGGATGATCCATCTGGCACGGACGAACCTGCGGAACATTCCGCGCCCCTGACCGACGAAGGCGTGTCCGGCAGGGGCAGCGGCAACCGTCCCGAGCCAGGGCACCAGCAGGAGGAGCTTGCGATGAGCAAGGACGAATCGAACTCGGATCCGCAGCACGGGCACGTCCGGAATCTGGCGGAGCGGCTGGCCAGGCATCACGAGCAGGTCGAAAGCCGACGCGAGGAAGAGGAGCTGGCCGACGCCATCGGCACGGCCGCCTTCGACCTGGGTTCCGACATCGGGCACCCGACGCCGACCGAGGGGCCGGTCGGCTATGACGTGGATCGTGACCTCGGCCTCGAGAAGGAGCCGCCGAATCTGCACGGCTAGGGCCTGTCCGGCGGATCAGGTCGCAGGAAACGGGCGGTTCCTCGTCGACGCTGGTGAGCGGGGCTTGGTGCGTTCAGCTGCACGGCGGAGGAGGGCGTCGGCGCGATGGGGGTCCCCCCTGCTCGAGCGAAGCCGAGAGCTTGGGGGAGTCGGCAACCGACGACAACACCGCCGGGGGCACCCCCTGCTCGAAGTGCTTGGGGGAGGGCGTGCCAAGCCCCGCGTCTGCGGCATGATCCGCCGGACAGGCCCTAGCCTCCCGGGTGCTCGGTGACAGCGGTAAGAAGCCAGGCTTGACGCATCCGACCGCTTCGGTCGGCTCGGCGGTCACGACAGCGCCGACTTCTCCCGCCTCCGCATGCCATCACCTCGTCGCGCAGGAACCCGACGCGCCGCTGAAAGGCCCACGATGACACAGCACGAAGCCGCTCCCACCGTCCGGCGAGTGGACGCCAAACACCGGTACGAAATCCTGGTCGTCGGCGAAACCGCCGGCCTCACCGCATACCGTGACCGCGATGACCAGCGCGTCTTCTATCACACCGAAATCGGCGACGCCTTCGCCGGTCAGGGCCTGGCCTCGCTCCTCGTCCAGCAGGCGCTGACCGACACACGCGCCGCCGGGAAACGCATCGTGCCGGTCTGCCCGTACGTGGCGAAGTTCCTCAAGAAGCACGACGAGTTCGCCGACCTGGCCGACCCCGTGACCCCAGAAGTCCTGCTGTGGCTGGAGACCGTTCATACGCGGTGACCGCCGGCTTCGGCGCCGCCGCCGTGGCGGGCGATTTCGACGCCGACGGACTGCTCGCCCCATACAAGATGGATCCCTGAAGTCGGCGCTCAGTTCTTTCTCATACCGCGTTCCGTGCATTCCGCGACAAATTCCCCAGCTATGGAATTTTAGCGTCGTTCCCAGGAAATCTGCTTCTGCAGCCATTGTGGGGGACGAAATTGATCCAGCCTCTTCCGTCGGTCATGTGCATGGTGACAGTACTTGTGAGCGTTCCGAACGAGCTGTCGACGCCGCTGCCCGCGGAGCTGCACTACGACATGAGCGACCCATACGCCGTCCGACTCTCCATCGGCGCGCCCGCGGCCAGACCCGTGGACTGGGTGTTCGCCCGCTCGCTGCTCACGGAAGGCCTGCACCGGCCCACCGGCACCGGAGACGTGCTGGTGATTCCCCGGCATCGCTGCCATCCCGGCTCCGTACGCATTGTGTTGAGGTCGGGCGCCGGTGTGGCGCAGGTCGACATCGCGGCGTCCGCGGTCGCCGCGTTCCTGCGGCGGACGGTGTCGCTCGTGCCCCCGGGGGCCGAGAGCCTTCACGTCGACTTGGACCGTGTCCTCGACGAGCTCACCGACAGGCAGGACTGAGATGCGCCTGGAACTCGGCCTCTGAGACCGCCGGTGTTCACTATGGCGTGTTGCCGAGCGGGGCATCGGGCTTGACCTGGTCGGCAGCGGTGGCGCCAGTCTCTGCCTCCGTCTCGGGCACGACAGGACCCTCGGCGGCATCGAAGGCATGGGTCACCTCCGGGACAGTGCCCGGTACGAGCAGGCTGCGGGCCCGTTCTTCGTGACGGCGGTCGGTGGCCGTGACCCGGCTGTGGTGCTGGGCGAGGTGCTCCGCCCATGAGGCGACCAGGTAGTTCTCGATGAACCGGTCCGGATCGTTGCCGTCCTGGTAGAGGCCCCAGGTAAGGGCTCCCGTGCGGCGGCGCGAGCGGGCCACATTGTCCATGCAGTCGGTGAAAGCGGCCCTGTTCCCGGGGCCGACCCGGTAGGCGACGGAGACCAGCACGGGGCCGTCGGCGGGGCCGGGTTCGAACAGCAGGGGCGGAACCGGCCAGTGGTCGGACGGAGTCGGATCGATGGCGTCCGTGCCGTGCAGCGGCCAGCGGCGCACGGTCACCGCGCCGGCCACGAGCAGTCCGCTGCCGACCAGGAGCGAGACGGTCAGGCCCAGCCCATCGGCCAGCGCGCCCCACAGGGGTGCCGCCAGTGCCTGCCCGCCCTGGAAGACCAGGAGGTAGACGGCGAGTCCCCGGGCCCTGACCCAGCCGGGCAGCCGCGTCTGGAGGGCCGTGTTGAGGGTGGACAGTACGCCGATCCAGGCCAGTCCGGCGGGCAGTAGCGCGCCCACCGCGAGCCAGGGGAGCCGGGTGGTGGCCAGCACCGCGAGCACGGCGGCGAAGACGAGGGCCCCCGCGGCCAGAGTGCCGTTGGCGCCGAGAGCGCGGCGGACGGCAGGCAGTACGAAGGCCCCGCCGACGGCTCCGGCACCGACCGCGCCGAGCAGCAGCCCGTACCCTCCCGAGCCCAGGCCCAGGGAACGGCTCGCGACCAGGGGAAGCAGTGACCACAGCGCGGCGCCGCCGGGTATGAACAGCAGCGTACGCAGCAGGACTCGGCGGACTCCGGGCGCATTCCACACGTAGCGGCGGCCCGCGTGCAGAGCCGTCAGAAGCTTCTCGCCCTGAGCCGTGGGCGCTTGGGTCCTGGGCCGCCGCCAGAACATGAGAACGGCCGCGATACCGAGGTAGGACGCGGCGTTGAAGGCGAATACCCAGCCCGCGCCCGCCGCCGCGACCACCGCTCCACCGATTGCCGGACCGACGGCGCGTGCCAGGTTCATGTTCACGGCGCCGAGCGCGGCCGCCTGTCCCAACTGGCGGCGCTCCACGAGCTCCGGCTGGATCGCCTGCCAGGCCGGGCCCATCAGCGCGGTGCCGCATCCCAACAGGAAGGTGAGGCCGAGCAGCAGCTCCGGGGTGAGCGCGTCCGCGAACGCCAGGACGGTCAGCGCGGTGGAGACGGCGAGCATGGCGAACTGGGCGACCAGCAGCACCGTACGACGGTCGTAGCGGTCGGCCAGCACGCCCGAGGGCAGGGCCAGCAGTACAACGGGGAGACTGGAGGCGGTCTGGACGAGCGTCACCAGCGCGGCGCCGTGCCCGACCAGCAGCCACTGGGCGCCCACCGTCTGCATCCAACTGCCGATATTGGAAACCAGTTGCGCGATCCACAGCGCGCGGAAGACGCGCGCCGCGAGCGGGGCCCAGGGCGAATCCGCATCTGGGCGGTCTTTCGGTGACGGTGCAGTGCTCATGCTGGTCCATACCGGATCGAGAACGCAGGCGCCTCGCATCCGACAATGTCTCAGGCGCCGTGTGGGCATAGCCGGTGCTCACGGTAGGGCGCTCCGGTGTACCCCTGTTGCCCGCCAGTGCACTGTCTTCGGCCCGGAAGCGAACTGCGGTCGCGCTGCGTCCCGCGAAGTGCGCTGCGGGGACACGAGCGATGCGCACAGGGGCAAAGGGTGCCCACCGGCCGACCCTACGGTGGCCTCGGAAGCCGGGGAAACGCCGGGACGAAATGCCGACCGCTACAAGCCGCTACCGGCGGAGGAGCTCGGTCATCGTTCACGCCCACGGGGCCTCGCGCCCTGTCGTGGTGTCACCGCCGGAGGGCCAATGGCCCAACCTCGTAGGCAATTCCGCCAGGGTTGCCGGACCGACCCGAATCGACCAGAGGAGACCCCGTGGCCTCGCCCGCAGTGGTGGAGATCTCGCGATGGCAGTTCGCCATCACAGCGGTCTTTCACATGAGCTTTCCCGCGCTGACTGTCGGACTCTCCGTCTTCTTGGCCGTGATGTACACGGCCCACCTCAGGACCGGAAATCCGCTGTACCTTCAGATATTCCGTTTCTGGAAGAAGATATTCGCCGTCGGATTCGGCCTCGGTGTAGTCGCCGGAACCGTCATGACCTTCGAATTCGGTCTCAACTGGGGAAGCTACGCTCACGCGGTCGGCCCGATCCTCGGTGTCACGATCGGAATGGAGGTCATCACGGCCTTCTTCCTGGAGGCCGGGTTCATCGGCATCATGCTGTACGGCGACGGCCGGGTGCGTCCTCGGACCATGGCGCTGGCCTGCTGGATGCTCGTCCTCGGCACGCTGCTGTCCACGACGTGGATCCTCTCCGCCAACAGCTGGATGCAGGACCCCGTGGGGTTCACCGAGGTCAACGGCCAGTTCCGGGCGAGCAACTGGTGGCACGTGCTGTTCAACCCGGCGTTCTCCTACCGGTATCCGCACATCCTGTTGGCGGTACTGATCAGTGCCGGTTGGTTCATCGGCGGGATCGCCGCCTGGTACCTGGTCAAGCGGCGAGCGCTGCCCTTCGCGCGTCGCACGCTGTCGATCGCTCTCGGGGTGCTGGCCGTCCTGATGCCCGTACAGCTGTACGTGGGCGATGCCACCGCCGCGTTCATGGGTGCACACCAGCCCGCGAAACTCGAAGCCTTCGAGGGCAACTGGAAGACCGACAACAACGGCTACAACCTGCTCGTGGTGCCCGACACGGACAAGGGCGAGAACAAGTTCCATGTCGAGATACCGCACCTGGGCGCCGTCATCGGCAAGGACCTGTCCGGCAAGGCAGAAGTCCCCGGACTGCTGCAGACGCCGAAGGACGACCGCCCCAACATGTGGTCCGCCTTCTACGGCTTCCGGGCGATGTACTTCACCGCGCTGGCGATGTTCGGCATGGCCTTCGCCGGGCTGGTGTTGCGGCTGCGCGGCAGGCTGTACACGGCCCGGCGGTTTCTCCGGCTGATGGTCTGGATGGCCCCCGCCGGTGTCGTGGCCATCAGCGGCGGCTGGATCACCGCGGAGACGGGCCGACAGCCCTGGGTCGTCTACGGCCTGATCCGGACCAGTGACGCCGTCTCGCACCTCTCCCTCGGCGCGGCGCTCGCGAGCCTCATCGGCTTCGTCACCGTCTACGCGCTGCTGCTCGGGCTGTGGATCCGCTACATCGTCCGCACGGTGCGGACCGGCCCCGAGCACCTGGTGACCGACGCCGACACCACTGTCCACCCCCCGGAGGTCAGCCATGCTTGAGTACGCGTCATACGGCTTGGTCCTGCTCGCACTCGGCGCCTATGTGCTACTCGACGGCTACGACCTGGGCATCGGCATCCTGAGCCTGTTCGACCGCAGCGACCGGCGGCGCAAGGAGGACAACGAGCTGATCGCGACCGCCTGGGACGCCAACGAGAGCTGGATCATCCTGGCGGGCGTGGCTCTGTGGGCGGGCCTGCCCGGTGTCTACGCCACTGTGCTGCCGGGCGTCTACCTGCCGCTCGTGGTCATGCTGCTGGCGATCGTGCTGCGCGGCACGGCCATCGAGCTGCAGAGCGCCGCCCCCGGCTATCGGCGCGGCTGGGGCCTCGTCTTCGGAATCTCGTCCCTGGTGGCCACTGTGTGCCAGGGCCTCGTGGCCGGAGGCGTCCTGTCCGGACTGTCCCACCGCGGTGGGGTGTTCACCGGGGGCACCTGGGACTGGCTGACGCCCTACAGCGTGCTGTGCGCCCTGGGGCTGGTGGCCGTCTACCTGCTTGCAGGTGCCGCATGGCTGCAGGACAAGACCACGGGCACCGCCCACGACCGCGCGGGCCGACTGGGCCGACCGCTGCTCGTGGCGGTCGCGGCGGCCGGCCTGGTCCTGGGATTCGGGCTCCGCGTCGCCGACCCGCAGCATCTGCGCTTCGACCAGCCGCTCCGCGCGGGCCTGTTCGGGCTCGCGGTGGCGGTGGCGGTGGTCTGTGCGGCGATCGCCTGGTACGGCTTCGGCCGCCGGCCGGACTGGCGTCCGTTCGTCGCCGTGGCCGGTACGGAGGCCGCAGGGCTGCTCGCGATCGTCGCCGCCACCGCACCCGTCGTCGTCCCGCCCGACCTGACCGTGCACGCCGCGGCCAGCCCGCACGGTTCGCAGCTGTTCCTGCTCATCGGGGTGGGCGGCTGCATGCCGGTCGTCCTCACCTACAACATCTACGCGTGGTGGGTCTTCCGCGGGAAGTTCGCCCAGCCAACGGCCGACACCGAAGCGGCGGTCCCGTCCGACAGCACGACTGCCGCGGAGCGGCCCACGGCGGTGGCGTCGGCCACGGGAGACGGTCCGTGGGCGGCCGTCGTCGTCCGGCGCGTGCTTCTGACCCTCCTGGCCGTCGCGGTGGCCGCCGTCTCCCAGGACATCTTCGGTGACGTGCGCGCCTGGATCGACCCGGCCGGTGTCGCCGTCTTCTCCGTCACCGCACTCGCCCTCTGGATCCGGTCCGACCGCCGCTCCGCAGCCGCAGGTGATTTCAACCTCCAGGCAGCCGAGAAGTGACCGACATCCCCGACCAGCTCGCCCGGCTCGGCCGGGACGACGAAGGTCAGCAGCGGACAGCCGGGCTGCTGACCGCATGGGCAGCAGTCGGCGAACCGGCGTTCCGGCGAGCCGGCACACTGCGGGGACTCGCGGCCGCGGGGCATGTCCTGTGGGCCGCTGGGCTGGGCAGGGCGGCCCAGGCCGCCCTGCGCGCCCCGCACGGGGGCGTTGCCCTGGCTCCGGTGCTCTCCGGTACGGCGCTGGTCGCCGCGGGTCTGCTGCTGCGCGCGGTCCTGCTGGCGTCGGCCGACCGGGTCGCCGACGAGGGAGCGGCCGCCGTCCAGGACCACCTGCGTGCCCGCCTTCTCCAGGCCGCGCTTCCGACAGTCGGCGCGCCCCGCGCGGAGATGTCCGACGCCGCTCTCGGTGAGGCGCTCGACAGCGAGGTGGGCAGGCTGAACCAGTGGTTGACGACGTACGTCCCCGCCCGGCGGGCGATGCTGCTGGGCAGCGGCATCGTCCTGGCCGCCGTGACGGCCGGCAGTTGGGCCGTGGCGCTGATGCTGGTGCTGGCGACCCCGCTTCTGCCGTTCAACCTGAAGGTGATCGGCCTGGGCACCCGCGCCGCCGTGCACGCCCAGCTCACCGCAACCCGCACGCTGAGCACCCACCTGCTGGACCAACTGCGCGGACTGCCCACACTTGTCGGCCTCGGGGCCGGCGAGGAAGCAGTACGGGCAACCGAAGCAGCCGACAGGGAACTGGCCGGGCGCACTCAGACCGTACTGCGGGTGGCCTTCCTTTCGACCGCCTGGATCGAGCTCCTCATCACGGTGGCCATGGCTGTCGTCGCGACGTACTGCGGGCTCGCCCTACTCGGCTACCTCGACCTGCCGGTGGTCCCGTCCAGCATGAGTCTGGGCACCGCGCTGTTCGTGCTCGTCCTGACACCGGCGTACTTCGCCCCCGCCCGGGAACTCGCCCGCGGCTACCACGCCCGTGCCGAGGCAGCCGCGGCTGCCGAGCTGCTCTCGGAGATCGTCGACCACGCTCCGGTTGCGGCGGTCGACGGTCCCCCGGCGCGAGTACCCGCCTCACACCGTCCGAGTCGGCCGGGTCCGGCCGGTGTGATCCTGGACGACGTCGGGGTTCGGTACCCGGGTCGCGACGAAGCGGCCCTGGACAGCGTCACCCTGACGGTCCGGCCGGGTTCGATCGTGGCCATCGGCGGGCCCAGCGGCGCCGGCAAGACCACCCTGCTCTCCGTTGCGGCAGGCCTGCGCGAACCGGACCGCGGGCGGTGCCTGCACACCACCGGTTCCGAAGTCCTGCCCGCCTCAACCGCTCTGACAGTGTGGGCCGGCCAGCCCTCCTACCTCCTCCCGGGAACGCTCCGCGACAACTTGCTGCTGGCCCGCCGTAACGCCGGCGACGAGCAACTGACCGCGGCATTCGCGGCACTGGGCTTCGAGGACCTACTGGCCGCACTCCCCCAGGGCCTGGCGACCCGGGTCGGGGAGCGCGGCTGGGGACTGTCCTCCGGACAGATGCAGCAGCTGGTGCTGGTCCGCGCGCTGCTCCGCGACACGCCACTGCTGTGCCTGGACGAACCCACGGCCCATCTGGACCCGGGCGGCGAGGCCCGCGTCATCGCCGCCATTCGGACACTTTCGCGCAGTCGCACCGTGCTGCTCACGACACACAGCCCGGCGCTGCTCGAAATCGCCGACGACATCGTTCGGTTGAACCAGGGACGGGCGTCCCGGATCAGGGAGACGGTGTGACCGCGTTCAGGCTGCTGTGGACGGCGGCGGACCGCGGGGTACGGCGCGACCTGCTGTTCGCGGCGGTGCTCGCCGGGACCGCCGAACTCTGCGCCGCCGGCCTGCTGGGCGTGTCCGGCTGGTTCCTCACCTCCTGCGCGGTGGTCACCGCACAGGCGAACACCACCTGGTCGTGGATGTACCCCTCGGGGACGGTCCGCGCGCTCGCCCTGGGCCGCACCGGTCTGCGCTACTCGGAGCGCCTGGTCAGCCATGGCGCCCTGCTCGGCGCGACCGTCTCGCTGCGCTCACGGCTGGTCCGCGCCGCGACCACCGTGCCGACGCGCGAACTGCGCAACCAACGTGACGGCGCCCTGATGACCCGGCTCACCAGCGACGTCGGCGCCGTGGGCGGGATGGCCGGCCAGGTCGTCCCGCCGCTGGCCGGCATCGGCCTGACCGCCACCGTCGTCGTCACTCTGCTCCTGGTGGCGAGTCCGCCGGCAGGCGCGGCCGAACTGCTGCTGCTCGCGCTCTCCGCAGCCACGGCAGTGGCCGCCGAGCGGCGGACCCGCGGCCATCAGCAGACGGCCGCAGAAGCGTGGGCCACTGCACGCACCGCGCTGCTCAGCGGGCGCTCCGCACTTCCGGAACTGCGCTGCCTGGACGCGGTCGATCTGGTCCGCGATCAGGTCGCGCACGCGGTCGGCCGGGCCCGGCGGGCCGAGGACGCGGTCGCGTCGGTGATGCGCCGGGCCCGGCTCCGGCTGCGGCTGCTCGCCATGGCCGGCCAGACGGCGGTGCTGCTCCTGGCTCTGTCAGGTGCTGTGTTCACCCAGCCGACTGCCGACGCCATCGGCGAGGTGCTGCTGGTCGCGGCCGCGTACGAGCTGATGGAGACGCTCCCTCAGGTGCTCCGCGACCAAGGCCTGGCAACCGACTCCGCCCTGCGGCTGACGGATCTGGCCGGCGGCACGCTCCCCGAGGGGCCGGGGACCGCATCCCCTGCGACGCCGCAGCGTGCCGGGCCGAAAAGTGCCCTGGTGGCCCACGAGCTGCCCGTGGGCGTAGGCCAAGACCGCACCCTGTGGTCCGCGGTGATCGCGCCCCGCAGCGTCGTTGTGGTCACCGGGCCCAACGGCAGCGGGAAAAGCACCGTGTTGGAGACCCTGGCGGGACGCATCACCCCTGCCGCCCCCGGGGCGGTGCTCCTCGGTGGCGTGCCCATCGAGTCCCTGCCCGCCGGCGCGATCGCCGATACGCTCACCCTCGTCGAGGCGGAAGACTGGATCGCCGAAGCGACCATCGCCGAGAACCTGCGGCAGGCCGCCCCCGGCGCGGACGACGACACACTCCGGGCCGCGCTGGCGGCCGCGGCCCTGGAGCTTCTCCCCCTCCACACCCCGACGGGCCCGCTGGGCAGTGCTCTCTCTCAGGGCCAGCGACGCCGGCTGGTGATCGCGAGAGCGATCCTGCGGGCACCCGCGGTCCTCCTGCTCGACGAACCGACGGCCGGCCTCGACGTCCGAACGGCGGTACGGATGCTGAAGGGTGTCCGCCTCGCCCTGCCGGACAGCGCCCTGGTGATCGCCCTGCCGGACCGGCACCACGACCTGATGCCCTTTGCCGCCACCCGCATTCTGCGGCTGAAGCCCACTTCTCAGGCAGCAACCGTCGAGTAGCCGGGGCCGGAGAGCGATGTGCCGCCCCGGGCGAAGACGGTGACAGTCATCGCCCGGGGCGGCGGCTGCTGCCGAGGATCAGCGGTCGTCGCCCTGGTGGAGTTCGGCCACGTAGCCGCCGGGGAACTGCACCATCGCGCTGGTGCGGGCCCGGGAGGTGTACGGGCCCCACAGCACCTTCGCGCCCGCGGCCTCGGCCTTGTGCACGGTCGACGTGAGGTCCTTCACCGCGTAGCCGGTGGTCTCCCGCCCGAACGGGTACGGCAGATGCCCATCGGTCACGCTGACCACCGTGTTGCCGAAGGGCGAGCCGATGGCGATGCGGCGGTACGTCTCGTCGGGGATACCGATCCGACCACCGTCGGCGGCCCGGTCGTCGGAGACGATCCGGCCACCGGTGAATCGCAGGTACGACGCGAGGAACGCACGCGCCGAGTCCCGTGTCAGGTAGAGGCGGTTGTCCGGCACCGTCTCCAGCGGTGCGTAGGACGGAGCCTTGGTGTGCCAGTACAGCTGGGCGTTGACGCCGCCCGGGAACTGGACGACCGCGTCCCGGCCGATGGGGTCGTCGAAGGGCGCGACGACGACGTCCGCCCCGCTCTCCCGGGCCAGCCGGAGGCCCTTGTCGAAGTCGCTCATGAGCCATCCGGTGCGTTCGGCACCGAACGGGTAGGGAACCGGCGTCTGGAAGTCGAAGACGGACAGGGTGCCGACAGATGAGAGAACCAGTTCCGACAGCGTGGTGCTCGGCGTCGGCGTGACGTCCGTGACCGCCTTGGCCGTGTTGGTGCCGCCGAAGGTCGCCTCCCAGCAGGTGACGAACGCATCCATCGCGCCGGGGGTGACATAGACGTGCGTGGTGTCGTACTGCGGACCGACCGCCGTGGTCACGACTGGGAGCACGGCAGCGGCGGGCCGGTTCTGAGCCGACGACGGAGCCGCGAATCCCCCAACGCCCACCACCAGCAATAACGCGGGCAGCAGCCGCACGATCGCCCTGCGCTTCTTCATCTGTCGTTCCTCTCCATCGAGTTCGTCGGGAATGAACCGAAGGAAAAATAGGCACCGAGGGCGGCAGCGGTTGTTCTCACAGCGCACCGGGCCTCGACTGTCCGGGCACGGCCCACCTGCTTGCCCGCGAGGTGCGCCGTACGGGCGCTACCGGGCAGGAGGCGGTGCGCTGGAGGACAACGGGCGGTGGGAGGTCCGCTCTACCGTGCTGATCCGCACCCATGTCACTCAAAGAGAACGTCGAGACTCATGACTGAAGCCGCACCCGGCCGACGGCCGACCGGAACCGTGCCACCCCGACTCCGGCAGCGATCGCAGGACACAGCGCCCTTGAGTGCCTTCTCACGGCGGTGTTGCTCTTTGGTGTGGTGACGATTGTCCGCTGGGTCGCGGGGCCCTCTCCGGTCTCCGACGCGATCCCGCAGATCCACCAGAAACTGCTGATCATCGGTCTGTGTGTGGGCCTGCTTCTCGTGGCGCTCATCCGCAGCCGACCGGGGCGGATCTCGGGAGGGCACCTCAACCCGGCGCTCTCCCTGGCCATGTGGCGCCTCGGAGTCTTCCGAGGCGCGTCGGTCCTTCCGTACATCGCGGCCCAGCTCGTCGGGTCCGTGGTCGGGGTGTCCGCCGCGCGCGCACTGTGGGGTCCGACGGTCGGAATCCCGCCGGTGAGGGATGCCGCGTTGCAACCCGGCCCCGGCTGGTCCGCGGGCGGGCTGTTCGTGGCCGAGGCCGTCAGCGTGGGGGTCCTCGTCTACCTCGTCGGGCTGTTCCTGCGGTTCCCAAAACTGGCCCCCCTGGGTCCCTGGTTGGTCGGCTTCCTGATCTGCGCTGCGATCGCCCTGCTGGGAACCCTCACAGGAGGATCGGAAAACCCGGCACGCCAGTTCGGGCCGGCCGTGGTCTCCGGGCGGGTCGGTTTCCTGTGGGTCTACCTGCTCGCCCCCATGATGGGGGCCGCGGTTGCCGCCGAAGTCCTGAACAGGGCGCACAGCCGTCACACCGTGCTGACCCACCGGCTCTGCGGCACCCACGCCGACGGCTCCGCTCTGCGCGGGTCGGGATGACATGAGGTGCGGTGGCGGCGGCTCGCGCCCCGACCGGACGAGCGTGCGGCCGTGGAGCAACAACCGGACGCAGGCGGCCTCGGCCACCGCCCGAGCGAGCCCCCACCCAACGGCGATCACTGGCCCGAAGAGCGCGTTCGAGGAGTACCTCACGGACTGGCGGTTCGGCGAAGACTGGCGGCCGGTGGTCGAGCGTCCAGGCCCGCGTCACGAGCCGGCCCATTGGGGTGCCGGCGCCTGAGGACTTTCGCGTGGACTTCCCTGTCGACGTCCTGCGGGCGGACGGCCTTCTGGTGTGGGATCAGCACCTGCCTGGGCGGCCGGATCGACCGTGCGGGTCTGCGCTGCGGCACCCTGAACCCCCACAAGCCAGGAGACCATCTCGACGGCCGCTTCGTCCTTCTTGGCGAAGGAAGATCCCTTTCTGACCACGCGGGGCGACGCGGCCAGTGCTGATGTACGCGTCGGCCCCTCGTCCGTGATTCGGACGAGGGGCCGACGCCCCGTTCATGACTGCGGTCTGATCCAGGCGGCGTCCGAGGCCGAAAGGCGTTGGGTGACCAGGGAGGTCACCGAGAGCAGCACCAGCGCCAGGCCCAGGGTGAGGGCGAGTTCGGCGTGTAGCAGGAGCGCGGCACCGGCGAGGGCTCCGAGGAACATGGCCAGCACGGACAGGATCCGTCGCCCGGGCCGCGGTGCCGTCCCGCCGGCCAGGGCGGAGTCCGCGGCCAGTCCCGTCAGGGTGAGGGTCAGGACGGTCGTGGTCAGGTCGGGGACGCCGAGGCGCCGGGCGACCGCGTTCTGTTGTCCCATGGCGAGGCCGAGGAGCACGATCAGGGTGTACTGGACCGTGGTGGTCACTCTGCCGTGGGTCGCCGCGGCCGTGACGACGGCAGCGGCGACGAGCACGACCTGCAGCGCCGTGGCAATGGTCAGCAGCCGCCCGCGGTGTGCCGCGAACCGGGTGCCGAGCCGTCCACCCGCCAGCGCGCCGACGAGGAACGCGGCCATCGCCACGACGGAGGCGAGCTCGGACAGACCCTTGGCCCCCGCCAGCGCGAACCCGAGGAAGACCACGTTGCCGGTCATGTTGGCGACGAAGACGTGCCCGAGCGCCAGATAGCTCACGGCGTCGACGAGACCGGTCACCGCGGTCAGCGTCAGCATGAGAGGTGGCAGCGGGCCGTGCCGGTCTCCCCGGGGCGGGGCCAACGTGCGGGCCGCGTCAGTCAGCAGCTTGTACATGCGGGGGCCTCCTGCCGGGAGCGGGCGGGCGGTGCAGTACCACCCGGGTGAGCAGTCCGCTGGCCGGGCCGATCACGATCACCGCGACGGAGACCCACAGCGGCCAAGGGGTCAAGCCGAGGACGTGGTCGACCGACCAGCGCCCGGGACCGGTGAGCGCCAGCACCGCGGAGACGACGACGAGGATCATCGGGTACTCGTAGCCGTCGTTCTGCACCCAGAGCCCGTTGTGCCACTTGACCGTGCCCGCGACCGTCATCACCCCCATGGCGGCCATCGCCGCCGCGGGACTGAGCAGACCGGCCGCCAGGAACAGGCCGGCGCCGACCTGGCTGCCGCCCGCAGCGAGCGCGGTGAGCCGGCCGCCGCGGAAGCCGTCGTGCCTGAACTCCTCGGTTCCGCCCGCCAAGCCGTTGCCCCCCAGCCAGAAGCTGACCTTCTGCACTCCATGCCCCGCGATGAGAAGACCCGCCACCAGCCGGAGCACCAACAGTCCGGTATCCACTACGTTCCTGCCTGTTCCTGACGTTCCGTCAATGGCCTGAGTGAAGAGGTCAGCCGGCCGCGTGAGCGCCGATGACCGCCTGGGCGTAGACGAGGCCGAGGCCGTAGGCGCCGCCGTGCTCCTTGACCACGTCGCCCACGGCGGCGTACGTCTCGGTGCGAGCCCAGTCGCGCTGGAGCTCCAGCAGCACCTGCACCCAGGTCACCGGGACCGCGCCGCCCTGGACCATGCGCTGGATCGCGTGCTCGTGGGCCTGCGGGCTGACACCGCCGGACGCGTCGGTGACCACGTAGACCTCGTAGCCCTGGGCGATGGCGGAGAGCGCCGGCAGGACGACGCATACCTCGGTCCACAGGCCGGCGATGACGAGCTTCTTGCGGCCGGTCGCCTTGACCGCCTCGACGAAGGCGAGGTCCTCCCAGGCGTTCATCGTGCTGCGGTCGATGATCTTCTTCTCGGGGAAGACGGCCGCCAGCTGCGGCATGATCGGACCGGAGAAGGACTCGGCGGCCACCGTGCTCAGCACGACCGGCACGTCGAACACCCTTGCGGACTTCGCCAGGCCCAAGGTGGAGTTGATGATGGCGGTGCGATCGCCGCTGCCCGTGCCGAAGAACATCTGCGGCTGGTGGTCCACGAACAACACCGCGCAGTTGTCCGGGGTGAGCAGGTCCGGGCTGGGGGCGGCGGTGACCTCGGCGATGTTGGCCATGAGAGTGAGCCTTTCCATGTGCGACGTGATCGCGGACGGACGTCCGGTGGTGAGAGCAACCGTCCGGTGGACGGCGCGAGTTGGGGTGGTGTCCCGGGAGGGGCGGCTCATGGCCGGCCCCTCCCGGGAGATCAGAGCGAGAAGCAGGGGTCGAAGAACGAGCTCGCGGATTCGGGGGTGAGCCCTCGTCGGGCGCGCCACTGGCGGTGCTGCTCCGACTCGGCGACGGCCTGTCCGAGCAGTTCGGCCTGGCGGGCGCCCGACAGGCCCGTGCCGGGCGAGGCCTGGTAGCCGCCGAAGTGCGCCACCGGGCTCCACTCGGGGCTGACCGGCGGCAGCTCCTCGTCCAGGCCCTCGTACTCGGCGGTGGCATAGACGATCCGGCCGCCGACTACCGTCAGCAGGGACTCGATGTGCGCGATGTCCGGCTCGGGCACGGTGAAGTAGTCCTCGGACAGGACGGCCAGGTCTCCGAAGCAGCCCGGCCGCAGGATGCCCTTGAGTCCCTCCTCGCCGCTCAGCGCGGCACCCGCTTCGGTGAACATCGCCAGCGCGGTCCGGCGGTCCACCCGGTTGTGCGGCGGGCGGACGACCAGGTCTCCGACGGTGCGGCCGGTGACCAGCCAGTGCAGGGCGACCCAGGGGTTGTAGGTGGAGACCCGGGTGGCGTCGGTGCCGGCGCCGACGGTCAGGCCGCGTTCCAGCATGGCCCGGATCGGCGGGGCGTCCGCGGCGGCACCGGGACCGTAGCGGCGTACGAACGCCTCGCCCTGGAAGGACAGCCGGTTCTGCACGGACATGGCGCCGCCGAGGGCGGCGATGCGGTCCAGGCTGTCCGCGGAGACGGTTTCCGCATGGTCGAACAGCCACCTGTTTCCGGCCGGGAAGAGCCCCTCCGCGGCGAGCTTCTCGAACACCGCGAGGTCCCTGCGGATGGTCTCGTCATAGGTGGCGTGCAGCCGGAAACCCCAGCCGCTCTCCATGAGGAGGCGCACGGCCTTCTCGAATTCCGCCTCGTAGTCGCCGTGTTCCGGGCGCGGCTGGGCGAAGTTCTCGAAATCCGCCGCCGCCCAGGTGAGGTTCTCGCCCGCGCCGTTGAGGCGCAGCCATTCGTCCCCGTCCTCGGGGTCGGCCATTTCGATCCAGCGGGTCAGGTCGTCGATTTCCTGACCGGCGGTCTGCGGGAAGAGGTGGTAGGCGATGCGCAGCGACAGTTGACCCGTCTTCGCCAGTTCGACGACGGTGCTGTAGTTGTCGGGGAAGTTCTGGAATCCCCCGGCCGCGTCGATCGCCGATGTGAGTCCGAACCTGTTCAGTTCCCGCAGGAAGTGACGGGTGGAGGTCTTCTTGTCCTCGCCCTCCAGCACCGGGGCCTTGGCCAGGGTCGAGTAGAGGATCAGGGCGCTGGGTGCGGCCAGCAGCATGCCCGTGGGTTCACCGTCCCTGCCCCGTACTATCTGACCGCCTCTGGGGTCGGGGGTGTCCCGCGTGAATCCGGCGGCCTTGAGCGCCGCCCGGTTGAGGACCGCCGACTGGTACAGGTGCAGGACGAACACCGGGGTGTCCGGCGCGGCGGCGTTCAGCTCGGCGACGGTCGGCAGCCGCCGTTCGGCGAACTGCTCGGCCGACCATCCGCCCACAACCCGCACCCACTGGCCCTTGGGCGTGCGTGCGGCCTGCTCACGCAGCATCGCCAGGCCCTGGCGCAGCGTGGAGACACCGTCCCAGCGCAATTCCAGTACGTAGTTGAGCCCGCCTCGGATGACATGCAGGTGCGCGTCGTTGAGGCCGGGTATCAGTCGGCGGCCCAGGGCGTCGACCACCTTCGTCGCCGGGCCGACCTGGGGAGCGACGTCGTTGTCGTCGCCGACAACCGTGATGACACCGTCGCGGACGGCGATCGCTTCGGCCTGTGGGCGGACCGGGTCTCCGGTGTGGATCTTCGCGTTGCGGACGACCAGGTCCGCGGCGTCGTCGGTGGCGCGGGGAACCAGCCCACCGACCGGCATCGTGGACACCTTTCGACAACCTCCTGCGGGATGAACGGCGTCGATTTCATCGAATCGACTTTCCATGTGAACGACAGCGGCGGGTGGAAGAGAACCGGGGATGCGCGTTACCGCGCCCACGCTGAACCGACGCACCGATCCGAATTGCGGGTGGGATTTCTACGCGATGCACAGGTCCAGACCCAGGCGCCCCGCGACTGCTTCGCCGCCAGGCTATTTCGAGCCGAAGTGCCCCTGTATCCCGGCAGTGCACTGGCTGCGTCCCGACAGTGCACTGCCTCTCCGTGCACCCTGAGGCCAAGTCCGGTGCGCTCGTGGATAATTTCCACCGCCTCTGTTCCGGCCGTTCGCGGGCCGTGGGGAGTCGGCCGTGCGACGTGGGCAACGAACTGTGGGCATTGGCCGAGCCGTTGCTCCGCGTCCGTCACTCGGAGCCCGCAGGGATCCGAAGTGCCGATCTCCTCGCGATACTTGCCCTCGGGAGCGTCCGCTTCACCGGCGAAGACACCGCCCAATGACGCGGGCCCAAGCCGGGATTGGCCGCGAACCGGCAATCGAAACACACCCGTCCCGGCCGCAGGCCGAGGCGAGGGTTGCTGTGTCACAAGGCGCCTTCCTGCATCTTCTCCAGGAAGCGCGACGTCTCGTCCCACAACTCGCGCTGGATGTCAGCGCCCCGGCCCGGCGGCGGACACTGCAATGGCCTTGCATCCTTCACTGAGTAGTAGCCGCCGGTGAGAGTGGCGAAGGCCGGATCCGTGGCCAGCCGGACGATGATGCCGGCCCCGCGCCGGGGGTCCCCGATGCCCGCGCGGGTGAGCACCGTTGCCAGGACGTTGGCTCCTGGCAGATCCCGTCCGAGACCAGTGGCATTGAAGCCCGGGTCGCAGGAGGTATTGATGAGGTACCTCAACATTAAGCTGCGCAAGGAGTTCGGATGGGCGACACGGTGGGACCCGAAGAGTTGGGAATGCGCTTCTTGACCTTGTCGCATCGGGTGCGGCGGGTCGTCGACGACCGGATGGCCGACGGAGGGCTTTCCCTGGCGCGGACCAAGCTGCTGCAGGTGCTCGCCGAACAAGGCCCGACCCGCCAGTCGTCGCTGGCCCTACAACTCGGCTTCGCCGCACGCACGGTCACGGAGGCGGTGGACGGCCTCGAACGTGACGGCCTCGTGGAACGGAGCCCCGATCCGACCGATCGTCGGGCCAAGCTCGTCAACATCACCGACGCGGGGAACACGGCGTTCATCGCCGCCAGTCGGGCGGGCGGACAGGTGCTCCGGGACATCTTCGGGGTCCTCGCCGGCGATGAGCGCGAGACGCTGGCCGGTCTCCTCGAGCTGATCGACAGAGCCACCTGATCCTGATGCACGCCGATAGTGCAGTTCGTCACACCGAGATGTTCGCCGGCCGCCGATTGCCCGGCGCCGTCACGGATCAGGCGATCAACCCCGAGGTGGAGCGCTGTGTCGCGAAGCGTGCCAGTGCGACGATCGTCGAGATCGAGGGCGCGTCGCACGCCGTGACCGTGTCCCAGCCCAAGGAGGTCGCTGATCTCATCCGCGACGCGGTACGCGCGACGAGCTGACAAGGCGGCTGGCGGAACGGCGGCAGCGCGGACGGAGTCTCTGTACGGTGTCCGTCCGCGCGGCCTTTTCGTCTTTGTCCAGGGCGGGGATCCCGACGCGGGCCTGGTCACCGACGTGGCACCGTGATCACGACGGCCAGGACCGCCAGTAGCGCACCGGCAAGTAGCGCGGGTGCCGGGGACCAGGTGGCCAACAGGACACCTGCCGAGGCGACGGGAAACGGTGCCCGCTCTGCCATGTTCCTTTGGTGTGGCCGGAGGTGCACCGCCCAGACCGTGATCAGGAAGACCGCTGCCGGAACAGTGACCGCGGCTCCGGCAGCCATCGGCGAGGCCCCGGTGTGCCGAGTGACGTGGTCGGCGTACGCGGCCAGGCCGGCGCCCTCGGCGGTCGCCGAGGCGAAGATCAGGTAGTGACCGTAGGCCCAGGGGAATCTCCTGCGGTGGGCCTGGTGCGTCGTGGCCAGCAGGGTGTGCGCGGGTCTGGCGAAGTACAGCCACCACATGGCGTAGGCCATGAGCAGGCCACCGGCCGCCAGTGCGTACAGCGAACCGGTGCCGTGGTGCCGGTCGAAGGCGCTACGGACGGCGACGGTGGCGGCCGCGACGGACTCGCCGAGGACGATGAGGGTGAACAGTTCGTAGCGCTCAGCGATGTGGTGCGGATGCCAGGGCGTCATCCCGGCGGACTGTGCCCATACGGGAACGGACACTTCGGCCGCGATCATCACCACGATGCCGGGCAGCCGCACCGGCGCCGGGAGGAAGAGCAGCCCCACCCAGCCGAACTGACACGCCGTGACCCCGGCGGCGAAGCGCAGCGTGGTGCTCCGCCGGGCAGGGTCGGACAGCGCGGCGCGCAGCCAGAGCGCGGCCAGCGCCGTACGCAGCAGGACGTAGCCGAGTGTGATGACGTGCAGATCTCCGTCCTCGAACGCGCGGCGCACGCCGGCGGCGAGGACCAGGGAGCCGGTGATCTGGGCCAGCACTGTCAGCCGGTACGGGATGTCGTCCGGGTCGTAGGCGGAGGCGAACCAGGTGAAGTTCATCCACGCCCACCAGACGGTGAAGAAGACCAGCGCGAAGCGCAGGACTCCGGTGGCGTAGTCCCCCTCCGTCAGCGCCCCGTGCAGGCTCGTGGACGCCTGCGCCACCGCGACGACGAAGCACAGGTCGGAGAAGAGCTCCAGCGAGGTGGCGGACCTGTGCGGCTCGCCGGGGTTGCGGCCCACCATGGTGCGCCACCGCCTGGCACCCGGGTCCGCCTCCATGGTCGGGGCGCGGTTCAGCGGAGGGCTCCCAGGGCCGCCTCGATCGTCCGGTGGAAGGTGGGATAGGTGTAGATCATGTGCTGAAGCCGGTCGACGGGTACCTCGGCATGGACGGCCACGTTCAGCCCGTAAAGCACCTCGCCTCCCGCCGGCCCCGCCGAGGTCGCGCCGATCAGCACGCCCCGGTCGGCGTCCTCGACGAGCTTGATGAACCCCTCGTTGCCCGGCCCGTGGATCCAGCCGCGCGTGGAGGAGGCGATGGTCACCACGCTGGTGCGCACGCGCAGCCCCCGCTCCCGCGCCTGGCGCTCCGTCAGTCCCACCGCGCCGATCTCCGGATCGGTGAAGGTGACACGGGGCAACGCCCGGTAGTCGGCGTCGGGACCGGGTTGCCCGAGGATGTCCCGGACGGCGATCTCCGCCTGGTACATCGACATGTGCGTGAAGGCTCCCCGGCCGGTGATGTCGCCGATCGCCCACAACCCCTCGCCGGCCCGCATCCGCCCGTCCGTGGGCACAGCTCCCGCCGTCGGATCGAGCCCCACCGTGTCGACCCCCAGGGGGGTCAGGTCGGCGTGGCGTCCGGTGGCGACCAGAAGCCGTTCGGCACTGAGCAGTTGCTCATCACCGTCAAGGCGGACGGTGAACGCGGTGCCGTCATGGCTGACTTGCCGCGCCCGTGCGCCCGTGAAGACGCTGACGCCGTCCGCCCGCAGCGCCTCCGCGGCCAACTCCCCCGCTTCCGGCTCCTCCTGCGCCAGCAGCCGGTCCTGCCCCTCGATCACTGTGACCGCGCACTTGAAACGGGCGAAGACCTGGGCGAGTTCGACGCCGATGGCGCCCCCACCGAGCACCAGCATCGACGCGGGCAGCTCCTTGGCAGCCACGGCGTCCCGGCTGGTCCAGTACGGCGTTCCTTCCAGACCCGGGACTGCGGGGATCCGCGGCCGGGTGCCGGTGGCCAGGACGACACCGCGCCGGGCCTCGAACGTGCGGTCCCCGACCATCAGCTGGCGCGGCCCGACGAGACGCCCCCTCCCCCGCACGAGCCGCCCGCCCTTCGCCGCGAAGCGGTCCGCGGCCACCTGGTCGTTCCAGTCGTCGGTGGCCTCGTCGCGGATACGTCCGGCGACCCTGGTCCAGTCCGGACTCACCACCGCCTCACCGGCGAGGGCGGGAACCCGGCCCGCCTCGGCGAGCAGGTTCCCGGCCCGGATCATCATCTTGCTGGGCACACAAGCCCAGTACGGACATTCGCCCCCGACAAGTTCCGCCTCGACCCCCACGACGTCCAGTCCCGCTTCGGCCAGCGTGCCGGCGACGTATTCGCCGCCCGGCCCCAGCCCGACGACCACCACATCCGCCTGCTCGTTCGCGCTCATGTCTCTCCTCGCTCCACCGGCTCTCCGGACATGGACTGTCCCGGTGAGGCTAGAGCGGCCCGACAACGGCCCTGGTCCGCCAGCGCACGAATACCTGCCCGAGAGCGAACGCCGAGGACGGGCACCGGCCACAGTGCGCTGGCGGTCACCACCGCGTGCACTGCCGGTCAAGCCGCCCCCCGAACGGGCACCTAGCGTCATCGGGGTATACACAGCACAGCACCGCGGGAGGCGCGCCATGACCACCAATTCCACACCCGTGAACGGCAGCCAGCCATGGCTGCACCAGAAGGGCGAGGTGATCCAGGAGTTCGGAACCGTCAAGCAGTTCCCGGTCGCCCTGTCCTATGAGGCACGGATGTACTCCTGCCAGCGACTGAACAAGGCCCTCGCGGACACGCAGATCCTCTACGGCCTCTACAAGAAGCACCACTGGCTGATGCGCGGCGCGACCTTCTACCAGCTGCACCTGGTCCTGGACAAGCACGCGGGCGAACAGCTCGAAATCATCGACACCATCGCCGAACGCGTCCAGTCCCTGGGGGGCGTCGCGGTGGGAGACCCCAGGCACGTCGCGGAGATCACGTCGATTCCGCGGCCCCCGGACGGGGTGGAGGAGGTGCCGGCCATGCTGTCACGGCTGCTGGAGGCCCACGAGACCATCCTCATCGACGCCCACGACGCCGCCTCACGGACCGCCGAGCTGGGCGACGACGGCACCAACGACCTGCTGGTGTCCCAGGTGATCAGGACCGGTGAACGGCAGGCGTGGTTCCTGGCCGAGCACCTGGTCGACACACCGCTGGTCCGCGCCTGAACACTGGCTCGGACCGCCGCTGCTCGCCGGTGCGCGTTCGTCCCGGCCGGGCCGCCGGCCCGGCGCTGGAGCATGATGCTGTTGACCTAACCCTGGTGGCTACTCGCCGGGGCGACGCCGAACGGCGACGAGCTGGAAGATCAAGGTGGCACGACCTCCTGGCGAGGCACCTCCGGCGGTCACCACGCTGTTGCGGCACCTCACCTGACGTCGGCCGGGGGTTCCATGCGAGCGAGGCGCGGACCGCCGGTACGACGGGGTAGCGGAGGAGAACGCTGTGGGACCACTTCCCGTACACGCACAGTCCCCCCAACCGAGCAGTGGACTCCAGCCCGTTCGAGAACCATTCAATCACCTGATAAACGGAGGAACCGTGCAGTTCGGGATCTTCAGCGTCGGCGACGTCACACCGGACCCCACCACGGGCCGGACGCCGACCGAACGCGAGCGGATCAAGGCCATGGTCGCCATCGCGCTGAAGGCCGAGGAGGTCGGCCTGGACGTCTTCGCGACCGGCGAGCACCACAACCCGCCGTTCGTGCCCTCGTCGCCGACGACGATGCTCGGCTATGTCGCGGCGCGGACCGAGCGGCTGATCCTGTCGACGTCGACCACCCTGATCACCACCAACGACCCGGTGAAGATCGCCGAGGACTTCGCGATGCTCCAGCACCTGGCCGACGGCCGGGTGGACCTGATGATGGGGCGCGGGAACACCGGCCCGGTCTACCCCTGGTTCGGCCAGGACGTCCGTCAGGGCATCAACCTCGCCATCGAGAACTACGCCCTGCTGCGGCGGCTGTGGCGCGAGGACGTCGTCAACTGGGAGGGCAAGTTCCGCAGCCCGCTGCAGGGCTTCACCTCCACCCCGCGTCCGCTGGACGGGGTGCCGCCGTTCGTCTGGCACGGCTCCATCCGCTCCCCGGAGATAGCCGAGCAGGCCGCCTACTACGGCGACGGCTTCTTCCACAACAACATCTTCTGGCCCGCCGACCACACCAAGCAGATGGTCGAGCTGTACCGGGAGCGGTACGCGCACTACGGGCACGGCACGCCCGAGCAGGCGATCGTCGGTCTCGGCGGGCAGGTGTTCATGCGGAAGAACTCCCAGGACGCCGTGCGCGAGTTCCGGCCGTACTTCGACAACGCGCCGGTCTACGGGCACGGTCCCTCCCTGGAGGAGTTCACCGACCAGACCCCGCTGACCGTCGGCTCCCCGCAGGAGGTCATCGAGAAGACCCTGGCCTTCCGCGACTACGCCGGTGACTACCAGCGCCAGCTGTTCCTGGTGGACCACGCCGGGCTGCCGCTGAAGACGGTCCTCGAGCAGCTCGACCTGCTCGGCGAGGAGGTCGTCCCGGTGCTGCGCAAGGAGTTCGCGAACGGCCGCCCGGCGAACGTTCCGGAGGCACCGACCCACCGGTCTCTGCTCCCTTCCGCCGCAGAAGCTTCCTCGGAAGCGGTGACCGTTGTATGAAGGTCGTAGTCGTCTCGGCGGGGCTGAGCGTCCCGTCCTCCACACGCCTGCTCGCAGACCGCCTCGCTGACACGGTCTGCGATGAACTCTCCGATCAAGGCCACAAGGTGGACGTGGATGTCATCGAGTTGCGTGCCCTGTCTGCCGCCATCGCCAACAGCCTCGTGACCGGTTTCCCCGCACCGCAACTGGCCACCGCGATCGCAGCGGTGACGGACGCAGACAGCCTGGTCGCCGTGACACCGGTGTTCAGCGCCTCGTACAGCGGGCTGTTCAAGTCCTTCTTCGATCTGATCGATCCGGACGCTCTCACGGGCAAACCGGTCCTGATCGCGGCGACGGGAGGCACTCCCCGCCACTCGCTGGTCCTGGATCACGCGCTGCGTCCGCTCTTCGCCTACTTGCGTGCCGTGGTCGTCCCGACCGGTGTCTACGCGGCGTCCGAGGACTGGGGAACCGGCGGCAGCGCACACACGGAAGGGCTGCCGGCACGTATACAGCGGGCCGGCCGGGAGATGGCCTCAATCCTGGTCACCAGAGCAGACGGGCCGCTCTCCGAAGACGACCCCGCCTCGTCCAGGAAACAGCTCTCCGATCTGCGCTTCGACTGAGCGCTTCCGGGTCAGGGGTCGCCACCTCGGTGTCGACCCCTGACCCTTGCCGAAAAGCCGGGCCTCAGCCGGCGGACCGGGCCGCCGCGATGATCGTGTCGGCGACGGTGTCGGCACGGGTGATCAGGGACAGGTGGCCCGCCGCGACCTCGACGACGTGCGCGCCGGCCCGCTTCGCCATGAAGAGCTGCTCAGCCGGCGGGATGACATGGTCCTCGGTGCCGACGACCGCCCAGGACGGGAGCGACTTCCATGCGGGCGTCCCCGAGGGCTGCGAGCCTGCGCTGACGGCGAAGGGCCGCTGTCCTGCGGCCAGCAGTCTGGTCTGCGCGGCCGGGACGCCGTTGGCGAAGCAGCCGGTGAAGCCCCGGTAGCTGCCGTTGGGGGCGTACTTGAGGTAGGCGTCGACATCGCCGGCCGGGGCGCCCGGGTACGGCACGAGATTGAGGAAGGTCGCCGGGTCCGCGGTGACGCACGACCCGGGCCGGGCGGCGTTGATCTGGAACACGGTCTCGCCCTCGTCGGGGATGTAGGCGTCGTCATAGACCAGAGCGCGCACGTTCGAGCTGCCGGCGGCCGCGTTGGTGATGACCATCCCACCGTAGGAGTGGCCCACCAGCACGACCGGGCCCGGGATCGAGGCGACGAAGTCACGGATCGTCTCCGCGTCGGCGCTCACTCCGCGCAGCGGGTTCGGCGGCGCGTAGACCGTGTAGCCCGCGTGCAGCAGACGGGACATGACGGCGTTCCAGCTCGATGCGTCGGCCCAGGCGCCGTGCACGAGCACGATCGTGGGCTTGGTCTGCGCCTCGCGCTGCTCGGTGGCGGCCTGGGCCGCTGCAGTCTGCGAGGTCGCTGCCGTGACGGGCGCCGAGAAGGCCAGGGCACCGGCGGCGGCTGCCGTGCAGGTGAGGACGAGCGCCCGGCGGGCTGAGGGGAGGATACGCATGAGGACCCCTGTACTGGGACCCCGCACGGGGCGGGGCGAAGAGGTGGGCCAATAGGTGGAGGTGGGGCCTTCAACCGGCGTTGCGGTCGGCCTCGGTGAGGCCTCCCCACACTCCGTAGGTCTGGGCGGTCCGCAGCGCGAAGTCGGCGCAGAGCCGTTGGACCGGACAGCAGCGGCAGATGGCCTGGGCGCGCAGTTCGCGCTGCCGTCGCTTGCTGCCGCGTTCGTGGGACGAGGAGAAGAAGACGGAGCTGTCCATGCCGCGGCAGGACGCCGCACTCTGCCAGCCCCACTCGTCGAGGAGGGGCTTCGCGCCAAGTGGCTTCATCGCACTGCCCCTCCGCTCAAGTGTGGACACAAGTGGTGACGGCCAACTGCTCCGCCAGGCACCGGTCTTGGAGCTCGCCGGTGCGAATGACCTGCGCGACGAGCAGGTCCTGCGTCCCGTCGCCCCCGAACTCATCCGTGCGGGCGGTCGCGTCGCGGGCGTCGGCGAGGATGTTCTCCTGCGCTTGGCAGATGCGAGAAGCCGACCTCGTCCCTCGACGTCGGCCACGCAAGTCGCCGGGAACCAGGTGATGCCGACGGAGACGTCGGTCCCGCCCTGGCCCTCCTGCGGGAAAGGGGTGGGGACGAGGGACTTGCCACGGGAGGACGGACGGTGGCGCGTAGCCCCTCGTGGAGGCCACGATCCGGATCGTCAGTCCGTGTGCAGGGCGGTACGCAGGGTCTGGACCGCGAGGGTGATGGCGCCCTGGGCAGCCTGGGTGCCGCGCAGGGTGTTGAGCATCACGAAGTCGTGGATGATGCCCTGGAAGCGGACGGCGGTGACGGGCACGCCGGCCTCGCGCAGCTTGCCCGCGTAGGCCTCGCCCTCGTCGCGCAGGACGTCGGCCTCGCCGGTGATGACCAGGGCCGGGGGCAGGCCGGTGAGCTGCTCGGTGGTGGCGCGCAGCGGGGAGGCGGTGATCTGGGCGCGATCGGCCTCGTCGGTCGTGTACTGGTCCCAGAACCACTGCATGCCGTCGCGGCGCAGGAAGTAGCCGGTGGCGAACTGGTGGTAGGAGCCGGTGTCGAAGTTCGCGTCGGTGACCGGGTAGAACAGGACCTGCTGGAGCAGCGGGACATCGCCGCGCTCCTTGGCCATCAGGGTCAGCGCGGCGGTCATGTTGCCGCCGACGGAGTCGCCGGCCACCGCGAGGCGGCTGCCGTCCAGGCCCTTGGACGCGCCCTGCTGCACGACCCACCGGGCGACCGTGTAGTTCTGCTCGATGGCGACGGGGTAGCGGGCCTCGGGCGAGAGGTCGTACTCGGGGAAGACCACCGCGGCCTCGGCGCCGACGGCCAGTTCGCGGACCAGGCGGTCGTGGGTGTGGGCGTTGCCGAACACCCAGCCCGCGCCGTGGATGTAGAGGATCACCGGGAGGATGCCGGTGACGCCGGCGGGCTTGACGATCCGGGCCCGGACGCTGCCCGTCGGACCGCCCGGGACGGTGATCCACTCCTCGTCGATGTTCGGCATCTCGATCTCGCCGGACTGCACCTCGTCGACGGCCTTGCGACCCTCCGCCGGGGCGAGGTCGAACAGGTACGGCGGGTTCGCGGTCGCCTCGGCGAAGGCCTGCGCCTCCGTCTCCAGCAAGAGGGCAACTACTGACGTGTCGTCAGACATCTTCTGCTCCTTGGATGTTGTGACTGACATCGGCATTCAGGCTAGGAATCGGCGGCGCGGAGGCTTGTCCGCCCGTGCACGGCTTCCGGACCGCCAGTGCACGCGCCGCCGAGGACGCTCGTCGCCACTCGACCGGCGACATGTCGTAGGCCTCGCGGAAGACCCGGCTGAAGTGCGCGGAGCTGGCGAAGCCCCAGCGCGCCGCCACGACGGCGATCGTGCACCGGGCCGCGTCGGGCCGGGCCAGTTCCTCGCTCGCAGCCTCCAGGCGGCGGGCACGCACCCAGGAGTTGACGGTGGTCCCCTCCCGCTGGAAGAGCTGGTGCAGGTAGCGCAGGGAGACGCCGTTGCGGTGGGCGATGTCCTGCGGGGAGAGTTCCGGCTCGCCCAGGCGGGTCTCCATATGGGCCTTGATCCGGTCCAGAAGTTCTGCCCCGGGCCGCCGCTGCTCCGCCTCCTGAGCCCCCGCCTGGTGCAGCGCCAGAACCGCGACCAGGTCCGCCGTGGCGCGGGCGAGCCGCTCGCGCAGGGCCGGGGCGGCGGCGAGGGACTCCTCGGCCAGACCGGACAGCAGCGGCAGCAACAGGTCGGCCGGAGCATCCTCGGCATCGTCCAGGACCGTCGCGGTGAGGCGGCGCAGCTGCGCTTCCTCCAGCCGGAGCAGCGCCCGCGGCAGCATCAGGATCCGGGCGCGCTGGTCGGAGGTGATGACGAGCTTGAACGGTCGGCTCGCGTCGTGGAACGCCAGGCCGCCCGGGTCCAGCCGCGTAGCCCGGCCGTCCTGCAACAACAGGACGGAGCCGTGCAGCTGCTGGCGAAGCAGCACATGCGAGCGGCCGTCGGCGGCCACGGCGGCCGAGGTGCGCACGATCGTCACCGGGGCGCCGGTCTCCTCGGTGGCGATCTGAAGGGCTCCGAACCGCTCGGCGCGCAGTGTCCCCGTCCAGGGGTCGGTGCCGGGCACCGGCGACACCTCGACCTCGACGAGGACGCGGGAGAGCGCCGCCTGCCAGGCGGCCGTCCGGTCCTCGGGGGCCAGCTCCCGGGTCGAGAACACGAGCGCATCGGCGTTTGTGGTCAGTTGGGGTTCGGCCACGACTGCTCCCCACGTCCGCGCCGGGCGTGCTCGCGTCGGAGCCACTCCGTCGGGGAGAGGCCGAGGGAGGAGCGGAAGACCCGTCCCAGGTGGGCGGAGCCGCTGAACCCCCAGCGACGGGCGACCCTCCCCAGGTCGGCGGTCCCCGCGGCCGCCGTGGCGAGGTCGACGCAGCACTCCTGAAGTCGTAGGTCGCGGATCCACTGGCAGACAGTGGTGCCCTCGCCCTCGAACAGCCGGTGCAGGTAGCGGACCGAGATGCCATGGGAACGGGCCACGACCTGCGGGGTCAGGTCGGGGTCGGACAGGTGCCAGCGGATGAAGTTCTGCACGCGCAGCAGCAACACACGCCCCGCGCCAGGAAGCTCACCGGTCTCCCGTCCCGCGCACTGGGCCGCGGTGGCCGCCATCAGGTCTACGACGTTGGCCGCGAGCCGTTCGCCGACGGGGGTGCTGTAGGAGTCGGATGCGTCGGCGAGCCGGGACAGGAAAGGGGAGAGCAGCGCCGGGAGTCCCCCAGTGGGGCGCCACGCACGTGCGGTGATGTCATGCAGCTCCGCCTCCTCCTGGCAGAGCAGGATGCGAGGAACCGCGAAGATCTTCAGCTGGAACCGCTCGGGGAAGCGGGTGCGGAACGGGCGGATCGTCTCGAAGAACGCGATGTCGCCCGGTCGCAGCTCCGTCACCCGGCCGTCCTGTTCCACCTGTGCGACGCCCCTGGCCTGTACCGCCACGAAGACCTGGCGGCCGTCGCCGGCGGCTATGAATCTCGGGGACCGGTGGACCTCGCCGGGATCACACTCGACCGTGGTGATCCGCAGCTCGGCGAGGCGATCCGTGCGCATGGTGGCGTCATAGGTCCGCCCGTCGGTGCTGATGTCCATGCCGACCAGGGTGGCGAGCACGGCGTCGTGCCAGAACTCCAGGCTCTCGTGCGGCGGAACCGAGCGGGTCGACAGCACCTGGGCCGGCGGCCTCGCGGTGAGCCCGCGTCGCCCGGTTCCCTCGTCGATGGGGCTGATCAATGCTGACATGGGAGCAGTCTGCTCCGAGGCCGGAACGCGACTGAATACGTCAGCCGACTGGTTGGCGTCCCAGTCCCCGGCCGACTCGCGTCGAACGGGCCGGCTTCAGCTCAGCTTCGCCCGCAGGAAATCGCATCCCTGCCGCACCGCGGCACGGGTGGGCGGGCTGTCGCGCAGGGCGTTCAGCGAGACGAAGTCGTGGACGGTTCCGAGGACTCGTACGGCCGTCACCTCGACATCTGCGTCGCGCAGCCGTCGTGCGTACTGCTCCCCTTCGTCCCTGGCCACGTCCGCCTCCGCGGTGACCACCAACGCGGGCGGGAGTCCCGTCAGGTCCGCACGGGTCGCCCGCAGCGGGGACGCGGTGGGCTCGGCCAGCTGCCCCGGGTCCGGCGCATACTGCTGCCAGTACCCGTGGAGGGCTTGTCGGGTGAGCAGGTAGCCAGTGGCGAAACGCTGCTGGGAGTCACTGTCGCAGCGGGAGTCGGTGAGCGGGTAGTAGAGCAGCTGAGCCCGGATCGCCGACCCGCCGCGCGCTCGGGCCACCATGGTGAGCGCGGTGGCGAGGGTGGCCCCGGCGCAGTCCCCAGCCACGGCCAGCCGGCCGGGGTCCAGGTCCAGTTCCCCGGCGTGTTCGACGGTCCAGGCCAGCAGGTCGTAGCACTCCTCCAGCGCCACGGGATACCGGGCCTCGGGAGCGCGGCTGTACTCGGGAACGATGGCCGTGACTCCCAGGTCCCGGACGAACTCGCTGATCAGGCGGGCATGCGTCTGGGCGTCCCCGAGCATCCAGCGGCCACCGTGGACGTAGAACAGCGTCGGCAGCGGCCCGGTCACACCGACGGGACGGAAGGACCAGAAGCCGACGAGCCCCGAAGGACCGACCGGGGCCACCCGGAAGACGGCGTCCATCTCAAAGTCGTCGACTCGGTCCGCCTGCGACTCGCACAGCGCCTGACGACCGAGCACCGGGCCCAGTTCGTCCAGGAAGGGCGGTGTGGCCGAGGCTGCCACCAGCCGTTCCACCGCCGGGTCGAGCACAACGACGGGCGGGAGGAACCCGGCTGCGCCGTCGCTGGAGTCCGACTGCATTCCACTCTCACCTCTCGCTCGGCCCCTGGAGGCTCTCTCCGACGCCCCAGCAGCCGGGAGACGAAGAAACCCCGGCACCCGCATCGCACCGCTGAAATACTTCGTCAGGCGATGTCGGTCTCCGCCGCGGACAACAGATCGCGCAGTTGGTGGCGCCGACTCACGCCGAGTTTGGGATAGACGTTGTACAGATGTGTGCCCACCGTACGCGGTGACAGAAACAGCTGCTCACCGATCTCACGATTCGACAGGCCACTGGCCGCCAGCCGGACGATCTGCCGCTGCTGAGCAGTCAGTTCGGCCAGTGCGACATCAGGTTCGGCAGCGCAGGCCGCTCCGCTGGCGCGCAGCTCGGCCCGGACGGCCGCGGCCAGCGGATCCGCGCCGAGCTGTTCGGCCATCTCCAGGGCCGCGGTCAGCTGCTCCCGTGCCTCCAGCGGCCGGCGGCCACGCCGGAGCCAGACCGCGTAGCTGAGCCGGGCCTGGGCTCGCTCCCACGGCCATTGCTCACTCTCGGGGTTGACCACCGCTAGCTGGAAGTGCTGCTCGGGGTCACCCTCAAAGTCCACCAGTGCGGCCGCGTGGTGGAGCAGCAGCGTCATCCGCGTGGTGGGCCGCTCGCCCTGCTGCGAGCGGACCCGGGCCAGAATCCGCGCCGTCTCCTCCTCCCGCCCCGTCCGCTTGGCGGCGACGGCGAGTTCGGCGATGGCACGCGGCGACAGGAACGGGTGCAGCGGCGAGCCGTCCGCGTCGAACAGCGCCCGCCACTGGCGGAAGGCCCGGGCCCAGTCACCCTGGGCGGTTGCCGCCAGGGCACGGGCCCGCAGGATGCGCGCCTGGGTCGCGCGGTTTCCCTCAAGGTCAAGGGCACGCCAACGCGCCTCGGCCGCAGACGGATCCGGTACGGTCCCGCCGCGCAGCGCGGACAGGGTCAGGGCGAGCGCGTCGAGATCTGCCTGAACGCGGGACTGCCCCAGGACAGCGGCACCGTCGCTGCTTTCCTCGAGCAGCGCCTCCGCCTCCGTCCACCGGCCTGTCGCCAGGAGCGTGTCCGCCATCGGCGCCAGCGACCAGGCCCGCAGACCGAGCGCCTTGCGGGTGCGCAGCTGTGCGTCGGCCTTGCGGTACTGCCGCAGGCAGGCGTCGGCTTCGTCCGCCTGGTAGGCGGCCCAGGCTACGGCGAGCCGCTGGGCCAGCCTGCTCGGACTGTCCGGAAGGGCCCCGAGGCGCGGCTGTTCGAGACCGCGCAGGAGCCGGGCGGCGGAGCCCGGGGGCGTCGCCACCAGGGACACGACGGCGCGCAGGGCCGACCGCACCTCGGGGTCGTCGAGCCGTGCCAGCGACCCGATGGACTCCGAGCCGGCCCGGGTCCTGCTCTCGGTCCGTGCGAGCAGTGCCGCCAATCGGCTGCGGTGTTGCGGCAGTGCGGACTGGTCGGCGACGGCTGCGGCCAGCGAGGCCAGGGCGAGCGTGAGGGGGCCGTCGCCGGGCAGGGTGCGCTCGCAGACGTCCAGCAACAGGTCGAAGGCTTCTTCCTGGAAGGAGGACAGCGAGAGGGCGGTGCTCATGGCGGCGGCGGCCAGAAAGGTCGTCTCGGCGTCCGCATCGATCCTGGTGAACTCCTGGTACAGGTCCCCCACCCAGTCCGGGTCCCCGACGAGGTGGGCGGCGGCCAGTGCCTCGGCCAGCCGTCGGGCGCGGTCGCGCACGCCGGGGCTGAGCCGGGCAGCCTGTTCCAGGGTGGCCGCCGCGGTGAAGGCGTCCTGCGCGTCCCAGGCGGCTCCTTCGAGCGCGACGGCGATCGACTCATCGGGTCCGAGTGCGGCCGCCGCCCGGTAGCGGGCGCGGGACGCCTGCGGGCCGGCTGCCTCAGCCAGGGCCAGGTAGGCCGTGCGGCGCAGCTGGGCGGGGTGCCGCGCTCCCGCGGAACGGCGTACCAGTGCGTGCCGGAACGAGATCCCTCCGTCGGCCACGGTGACGATGCCGGCCGCCTCCGCCGGGGCCCAGACATCGAGGTCCGGCGTGTCCAGGGCGGTCATGACTGTCCAGAGGTCCTCGCCGGGATCCGCGAGCGCCGCGTAGAGCAGCGCGTGCTGCGTAGTGGCAGGCAGGGCGGCGAGCCGGGACTCGAACTCGTCCTGAGCGAAACGAAGTTGGGGCAGCTTCCCGCCGGGGACGGCCCGGTCTGCAGCCGACCGTCCCAGTCGGCACAGTTCCAGCAACGCCTGCGGGTTTCCTCTGGCCTCCTCCAGCAGTTCCAGCCTACGGCGGCCCCGGGGTACACCAGGCTGTTCGTCCAGGAGCGCGGCGGCGGCCCTCGGCGTCAGTGGCGCCAGGTACAGCAAGCCCAGTTCCGTCGGCAGCCCCGTCGGGACGGCCTCGCCGCGCGCCGCGAGGAGCACCGACACACCGCGGCCGGGCAGGTGGCGGATGACCGAGCCGATCACGTCCATTGAGGCCTGGTCGCAGTCCTGGATGTCGTCCACCGTCAGCAGCACCGGTGCTGAGGCGGCAAGGTGCTGAAGCAGCACCAGCACCGCCATCTGAACCGGCCGGGCATCGACCGGGGACGGCCCGGGCCTCGCGGCGACCACTGTCACCAGAGCCCGACGCTGGGGCTCGGGCAGACCGCCGGTCTCGTCCAGAACTAGGGTGAGCAACTGGCGTAGGCAGGCGTAGGGGCGGTCTCGCTCCACGGCCCAGCCGTGCGCCGACAACACCAGCGCGCCGTCCTGGGCGGCCTGCTCCCCGGCGGCGCGCAACAGCCGGCTCCTGCCTATGCCTTCCTCTCCGAGCAGCAGTAGCCCCCGGGACGGGGTGCTCTGCCCTGGCCCGGCGCTCTGGAGGATCCGCCCGAGTTCGGCCTCTCGGCCGACCAGCCCGGTACCCGCGGGCTCCCGGTGATGTGAGCCGGCAGTCGCACCAGTGGCAGTCATGCCTACTGTCTCGATCGTCATTCGTGTACCCCGGACATTGCACTGCACGTCTGTTCGGCCACCAACTCCGATGGAACGATCTTCAGGGCTCCGGGGGCGGTACGCATCTGTCATGTGACCAGTGGCAGTCGCCGGGCGTGGCACCGTTCGGCTGGCAGAATCCCCCCTGCAGGATCAGGCGACCGAGACGAGGACCACCGTGCACCCCCCTGACCGACCCGCGTCCGGCCCGGAGATCATGGGCAGGGATCGAGAGCTGTCCGGTCTGGCCCGGCTCCTCGATGCCGCGGACGGCTTGGGCCCGAAGGTCCTGGTGCTCACCGGCGAGCCGGGCTCGGGTAAGAGCACTCTGGTCGAGTGGGCCGCCGCCCAAGCCGGGTCCCGCCACCTGCGGACGCTTCGCGTACGGGGCAGCGAGGGCGAGTCCGGCCTGTGCCTCGCGGGGGTGCACCAGCTGCTGCGACCGCTGCTGGGGGCCGTGGACGAGCTGCCGGAGCGGCAGCGCGACGCGCTGTCCGCCGCGTTCGGTCTCGGCGACGCGGACGGCGAGGAACCAGTGGATCCGCTGCTGCTGCGCCTGGGCGCACTGACCCTGCTCTCCGATGCCGCCGCCCGGCAGCCGCTGCTGCTGCTCGTGGACGACGCCCAGTGGCTAGACCTCGGCTCGCTCGACCTCCTCGCCTTCCTCGCGCGCCGCCTCGACCCCGAGCGGGCCGTGCTGCTGCTCGCCTCGCGGGAGGAGGCGGTTCCGGCCCGTTTCGACCGCGACTTCCCCCATCTGGTGGTCGGCCCGCTGGAACCCATGGCCGCCGTCCGGCTGCTGGACGCCCAGCCGTCCCCGCCGCAGGGCCGGGCGCGCACCGAGATCCTCCAGCAGGCCACGGGCAACCCGCTGGCCCTGATCGAGCTGAGCCGCGCGCTCGCCCGGGACGGCAGCACCACCGCCCACGGTCGGCCCCTTCCGCTCACCAGCCGTCTGGAAACCCTCTTCGCCGCCGACCTGCCCACGCTTCCCCTGGAGGCACGGCGCGCCCTGCTGCTCGTCGCCACCGCGGGCACCGCCCAGCTGTCGGACATCCTGCTCGCCGCCCCCGACCTGGACGCGGCGAAGGCGCTGCTCCCGGCCGAGGAGGCAGGTCTGGTACGGGTCGAGGGCGGGCAGGTGACGCTCCGTCACCCGCTGGTGCGCTCCGCCGTCCTCCAGGCCGCCTCGTTCACCGACCGACGCGAGGCGCACCTGGCGCTGGCCGCCGCGCTGACGCACGAACCCGACCGCCGGGCCTGGCACCTGGCCGCCGCCGCGCTGGGACCGGACCAGGAGGTGGCCGACGCCCTGGCCGAGACCGCCGAGCGCTCCCGCGACCGGGGCGGACACGCCGCCGCGGCGGCGGCCCTGGAACGCGCCGCGGAGCTGACCCCCGATCCGGCGCAGCACACCGAGCGTCTGCTGGCGGCGGCGGAATCCGCCATGTACGCAGGGCATCCGCAATGGGTCGGTGAGCTCACCGACCGCGTCCCCGGGCTTACCGAGGACCCCGGCCTCCGCGCCCGGGCCGCGCTCCTGGGCGGCTGGGCCCTGGGTGTCACCCTGCGCCACGACGACGCGCTGGCGGTCCTGCTCCCCGTGGCCGAGTCCATGGCCGGCCCGGCGCCGGCGCTGGCCCTCGGCGCCCTGAGCACCGCAGCCACCTCCGCCTACAACTCCGGAGACCCCTTCTACCAGGGCGAGTTCGACCGCCTCTGCGCACTGGTCGGCCACGCGGACGAGCCCGTCGCACAGGCATGGATTCATGCCGCGCTCCACCCGCACACCCGGCGAACGGACGCGCTCCACCGGCTGGAACGTGCGCTGGCCGGCAAGCCGGACGACTCGGTCGGCGTCCTCGCCGCCCTGGGCGCCGCCGCGTGGGTCCTGGACGAGAGCGAACTCGCGGTCCGCGTGCTCGGTCAGGCCATGGACCAGATGCGGCGGGCCGCGACCGCCGGCACGAACGCGACCGTCGGACAGGCCCTCGCACTCGGCCTCTTCGAGACCGGCTCCTGGACGGCCGCCCTGACCGCAGCCGAGGACGCCTACCAAGCGGCCGCGGAGGCGGGCGCCGACAACGTCACCGTCGGCTCGCCTCTGCTCCAGGCCACCCTGCACGCCGTGTGCGGCGACCACGAGGCCGCCCGCGCCCAGGCGCAGGATGCGGTCCGTGGCATCGACCTGCGCAAGTCCCGCAGCCTGCATGTGCGTTACCGACACGCTCTGGGCCTTGCCGCCGTCGTGGCAGGCGACCACGACAACGCCTATGACCTGCTGCGGGGAACTTTCACCCGCGACTTCAAGCCGCTGCCCGTGCACTACCACGCGTCCGTGTACTGCCTGGGCGACCTCGCCGCCGCGGCCGTCCGGGCCGACCGGACGGACGATGCCCGCTCCGTGCTGGAAGCCGCCGAGCACAGCCTCGGCGCCACGCGGTCCCCCCGCGTCCACGCCGTCGTCCGGCGTGCCGCCGCCCTGCTCGGCGACTCCGAGGACGCTGAGCAGCACTTCCTCGCCGCTCTCGCCGATCCGGCATGCGCCCGCTGGCCCTTCGAACTCGCCCTCACCCGGCTGGACTTCGGTGAGTGGCTGCGCCGCCGCCGACGTGCCACGGAGGCACGCCCGATGCTGAGCGGGGCGCTGGAGATCTTCCAGCGCTTGGGCGCTCAGCCCTGGGCCGAGCGCGCGGCGGCGGAACTCCGGGCCGCCGGTGCCCCGGTGTCCCTACCGGCCGCGAGCCCTGAGGTCGAACTCACGCCGCAGGAGCGGCAGATCGCGGAACTGGCCGCGCAGGGCCTGACCAACCGTGACATCGCCGCCCGGCTCTACGTGTCGCCCCGGACCGTCGGCTACCACCTGCACAAGATCTTCCCCAAGCTCGGCATCAGCAGCCGGCACCAGCTGCGGGACCTCCTTTCCCCCGGCACCGGTCAACCTCCCGAATAGCGCAGGGGTGCCCAGTCGGTCACGGTCGCGTTCCGCAGCGTGCGCGTAGAGGAACAAAGGAGTGCACGCACGGACTACTTGGCTGGTCCAGGCCGGTTTAGCTTGATCTCACCGGCGTCCCATCACGACTGTGTCCTTCCTGACAAGCGTCGCCGACCTGAAGTCCGCGGTGTCACGTCCGCGGCCCTCCCACCGGGGGAGGACCGGGCGAACGGCACGCACTCGCACGGAACCGAACGCGGAGGCCTCGCCCCGCGCCGCGCTGCTTCGAGAGGTCGTGTGAATCATGTCGAACGTCGTTCCGCCGCACGGTCACCCTGGAAACCGGGATTCCCCGGGCTCCGGCGCGGACAGGGCCATCAGGTCCGCCGCCCGTTCCACCGCGTCTCAGCCTCGGACGGCTGTGCTCCTCCCCGCGTCTCTCATGCGCGCTATCGGCTTCCTCTCCTTCTACGACCGGTTCGCGACCGCACCCATGCTGGTGCTGCTCGCCGAAGAGGAGGGGGTGTCACTCGACGGCGCCGTGCAACTGGTGACCTCCTACGTCCTGTTGTACGCGCTGGGCCAGCCGGTATGGGGTCTGCTGGCTGATCGCCTGGGTCGGCTGAGGGTCTTGCGGCTCGCTCTGGTCGGCACCCTGCTGGGCAGTGCGGCCAGTGTCGCCGCCCCCGGCTTTGCCGCGCTCCTGGTGATCCGAGCCATAACCGGGTTGTTCGTCGGCTCACTGTTCCCGAGCATGCTGACCATTGTCGGCGATTCCTACACCGGTGCGGCCAGGGCCCGTGAGATATCCGGCCTCCAGACCTTCACCGCCCTGGGCACGACGGCGGCGACGCTGGCAGCGGGTGGCCTGGCCGCCTGGTTGGACTGGCGTGTCGTCTTTGCCTTGACCGCTGCCGGGGCGGCACTTTCCCTGGTGCTGCTGCGCCGTGTTCGGTTGCCGGTCGTGAAGGGAGCACGCCGCGAAGTACGGAGTGCCTTCGCCGCCTGGCCCGTGTGGACTTACGTCCTCGGGTTGTTGGAGGGCGCGATCCTGCTGGGCATCCTTACGTACATCGTCCCTGCGTTGGAGCGGGACGGCTTGTCCGCTGCCCTGGCGGGCGCCGTCGGCGCCACGTACGGCGCCGGGATCATCGGCGGCGCCTACCTGGCCAGGCAGGTTGTGGCGCGCATAGGCCGGACCGTGATGATCGCCATAGGCAGCAGCACGCTCTTCGTGGCCTTTCTCCTTGCGAGCCTCTCGCAGGGCGTCACGGCCTTGACGGCCACCTCGGTCCTCATCGGCACGTCGAACGCCTTCCTGCACTCCTCGCTGCAGGGGTGGGCCACGGATGTCGCGCCCGGCGCACGGGCGACGACCGTCTCGTTGTTCGTCGCCTCAGTCTTCCTCGGTAGTTCCGCCGCGACCGGTCTCACTGCCGGGCTCACCCGGAACGGCTACGGATCGGTCTTCACGGCAACCTGCGTTGCCACCGTGGTGCTGGCCGTCCTCGCGGTCGGCAGCCATGTCTTGTGGTCCCGCCGTCGCACCGACTGACCCTTCGCCTTCGGTGTCGGTCTCCACCGTCACACCCGTTCCGGGGGAATGAGCCGGTCGCCGCCTCACGTGCCCTGAAGGAGATCACGCAGTTGGTGCCGGCTGCTGATGCCGAGCTTGGGGTAGACGTTGTACAGGTGGGCGCCCACGGTGCGCGGCGAGAGGAAGAGCTGTTCACCGATCTCACGATTCAAGAGGTCGCGTGCGGCCATCTCGACGATCTGCCGCTGCTGCGCCGTCAACTGCTCCAGCCGGCTTTCGTTTTCGGGGGTGGGTGCCACCCCGCTGGCGCGCAGTTCGCGTCTGGCGGCCGCCGCGAGGGGGCCGGCGCCCAGACGTTCGGCGGATTCGAGCGCCGCGGTCAGCTGCTAGCGCGCCTCGCGTGTCCGGCGGCAACGACGCAGCCAGACACCGTAGTTGAGGCGGACATGCGCGCGCTCCCACGGCCACCGGTCCGCCTCGTGATTGACCAGCGCGAGGTGAAAGTGCTGCTCGGCGTCGTCGTCCAGGTCGACCAGTGCGGTGGCATGGTGCAGGAGCAGCGCCATCCTGGTGCTGGGGCGCGCCCCCTGCTCCGCCCGGACTCGGGCCAGAATCGGCACGACCTCCTGCGACCTGCCGGTCCGTTGGGCTGTGACTGCGAGCTCGGCGATGCTCCGGGGCGACAGGAAGGAGTGCAGCGGCGATTCGTCAGCGATGAACAGGTCGCGCAGGTGTCGCCAGCCCCCGTCCCAGTCCCCCAGTGCCATGGATCCAAGCCCTTGGGCGCGCAGGAGGCGTGCGTGCGTGGCCCGGTTCTCGTCCAGGCTGACGGCGTGCCAGATCGAGGGGGTGAGCCAGGGCTCCGGCGGGACGGCTCCGCGCAGCGCCAGCAGGGTGAGGGCCTGTGCTTCCAGATCGGCCTGGAGGCGCGGCAGGCGCAGCACCGCGGCCTCGGCCCCGGTTTCCCGGATCAGGGAGTCGGCCTGGGTGAACCGCCCGGTGTTCACGAGGGTGTCCAAGAGGGCGAGGACCGACCATGCGCGGATGCCGAAGGCGCGAGAGGTCCGGAGATGGGCGTCGGCCTTGCGGAACTGGCCCAGGCATACGTCCGCCTCGTCCGCGTGGTAGGCCACCGAGGCGATCGCCATCCGGCAGGCCGGTTCGTCCGGGGCGTCCAGCCACGCCCTCCGCGAACGACCGAGGCGCGGCAGCAGGCGGGCGGCGGCAGCCGGTTGGACCACCGTGGTGACGAGCGCCTCCAGTGCCTTCTGTGCGTCCGGCGTGTCCAGGCGGCCCAGCGGCCCGGTCACCGGTGGTCGGCGCGGGTCGGCCTCTCGGGCACGGTCGAGCAGCGTGGACAGGGCCGCCTTGTGGTCCGGCAGACCGGACTGGGCCGCGATGCCCGCAGCGAGGGCCGCCAAGGCGAGCGCGAAAGGTCGACCGCCCGCGGGAAGGTGTGCCGACATGTCTGCCAGAACCTCGAAGGCCTCCTGCTGGGAGGACTCCTGGGGCAGGGCCGAGGCCAGGGCACCGGTCGCGACACAGGCGCGTTCCGGATCCGTGGTGACCTGGACGAACCGGCCGTACAGGTCCCGCACCCAGCCGGGGTCTCCCACCGCATGCGCTGCCACGAGGGCCTCGGCAAGGCGACGGGCGCGTTCCCGTCGCTGGGGGCTCAGCCGGGCCGCCTGCTCCAGGGCGCGGGCGGCACTCACTGCGTCCCCGCGCCGCCACGCGGAGTCCTCGAGGGCGGCGGCTACCGGTTCGCTGGGTCCCACGGTGGCGGCGGCCAGGTGACGGGCTCTGACCTCCGGCTGGGTGCCGACCCTGGCGAGGTCCAGATGCGCGCGATGCCGCTCGCCCGCCGGACGGCGTAGGAGCGCCGCCGATCGCACCAGCGGATGCCGGAAAACGAGCCGGTCCTCGACCAGCGCGACCAGACCGGCCGCCTCGGCCGGGGCCCACACCGCGAGGTCGTCGGTGTCCAGGGCGGCCATGAGGGCGGCGACGGTCTCACCAGGCCCTGCGGCCGCTGCGTACAGCAGGGCCCGTCCGGTCTCGGGAGGAAGCGCGTCGAGTCGCCGCCCAAAGACGTTCGCCGTGGGCGGCCACTGTGCCGGTCCGGCTCCGGGCAGTCCCACTCGGGCGGGCGTAGGCGTACGGCGGCTCAGTTCCACCAGAGCCAGCGGATTCCCCTCGGCTTCCTCCAGGATCTCCAGCCTGCGCCTGCCCGTGGGCTCTGCGGGCTGTCGGTCCAGCAGCGCGGCGGCCGACGGGACACTCAATGGGCCCAGATGCAGGCTCTCCATGCCGGGAGGCAGGCTGGGCAGAGGGCCGTCGCCGGGTGCGGCGAGCAGAACCGTCACCGCTCGGCCGGCCAGGAGCCGGGGTGCCGCGCAGAGCGAGTCGAGGAACGCTCGGTCACAGGCGTGAGCGTCGTCCACGCACACCAGTACCGGACGCGACGTGGCGAGTCGGTCCAGCAGAGCCAGCACGGCGGCCTGCACCTGGGCGTCGCTGAGGCCGTTGTCTCCGCAGAGGGGATCCAAGGCGGCGCTCAGGACCTGGCCGTGTACGGCAGGCAGGGCGGGCAACTCCTCCAGGACCGGCGCCAGCAGCTGCTGCAGGCAGGCGCGAGCGTGCCGCTGGTCCGCGGCCCAGCCCTGCGCCGACAGCACGAGCACACCCTCGCCGATGGCCACTTCCCGGACGTGGCGGAGCAACGTCGTACGTCCGATCCCCTCCCCGCCGAGAAGCAGCAGCGCCTGGGGACTGCCGGGCTTCCGCGTCACGCACGCACTGCAGGATCAGCTCGATCTCGCCGTCCCGACCGAGGGGAGACGCCTTCGTCGTACGGCGGGGGCGGCGCATGGCTTCCTTGCCGCCCGCCGACTCAGGTGGGTGGGTCGTCTCCCGCTCGACGGCACGCGCCAGGCCGCGCCCGCGTTCCAGCAGCCGGCCTCCGGTCACAGCCTGCGCCGACAGCGCGGTGCCGAGGGTGACCATGCTCTTGGCCCGTGTCGGCGGGTCGGCCAGGTGGGCGCCGTCCTCGACACGCGGGTCGGCCATGGCGTAGTCGATCCGCACGCCTGGGAAGCCCGTCTTCGACAGCGAGCCGAGGTGGATGACGGGCCGGTCGGGGTGTAGGGCCTTGGGGATCGGCAGCCGTCGGCCGGGGCACGGGAACAGGCCGTAGGGGTTGCCCTCCAGCAACAGGACGCCCTCCCGCGCCGCGAGGTCGAGGAGGTCGCGGCGCACCGGCAGCGCTGTGCGGAAGCCGTAGGAGTTGGCGTGGTCGGTCACGACGTACAGGGCCCGGGGTCCCAGTCCGGCGGCGCGGACCTGGTGGACGCGCCACCGCTGGTCCGCGAGGTCGCCTCCGTCCGGCGCCTTGGCGACGGGGTGGACCGGCAGGCCCAGCAGGCGCGCCGCGCCGGTCACGCCGGCGGGGGCGGGTGTGACAGCCGGCGGCACATCCCGGGCGTGGCGGCGCTGCACCCACAGGGGGAAGAGCGCCTCCTGCCGGCCGGTGGTGACAACGACCGCCTCCGGATCGTCCTCGATGCCTTCGTCGGCGTCGAGTTGACGGGCGATCAGCTCATGGATGACGGAGGACAGCGGCAAGTCGCCCATCGACAAGTGCAGTCCGGTCACATCAGGGCCTGCGGAGGGGGCACCGGGAGCGGCGGTCACCGGTGCTCGCCTCCCGCATCGGCGATGGTGTCAGTGTGCTGCGGCAGCCACGTCAGGACTGCCCGCAAAGGCGAGGAACGAGCGCGATCCGTCTTGGAGTCGGGGTTCACGGCGTGGGCGATGGTCGTGCCCGGCCTGTCCGGCCGGGACGGAAGGAAGGCACCGCGGCTGATCTCTGCGGCGGGCAGGTCGACGTCCGCGACCGCGCCGTTCGTCCGCCCTGCGGCGGTCTCATGGTGCAGCGTGGCCTCGCCGGGCGCGCCGGAGTTGTGGAAGGCGACTCCGTCGTGGACGGTCATCCGGAAGGTCTTCCCGGTGCAGGTCAGATCGCTCACGGTGCCAGACCCTCAGAACAGGCCGTTCCCGTGCGGCAATTCTGCCGGGACGGGTGCGATGACGTCCCAGTGCTCGACGATCTTTCCGTCGGCGACACGGAACAGGTCCCAATAGGCGACCGGCACGCCGAACTCGCCCTCGGACTGCAGCAGCACGAGGTCTCCCTCGGCGACGACCTTGTGGATGGTCTTGTAGACCAGGTTCTTGCCCTGCTCGGCCCACTTGGCGGCCGCGGCGCCGAAGCCGTCCAGTCCGTCGGCGGCCTCCGGGTTGTGCTGGAGGTAAGTCTCGGTGGAGATGTAGTCGGTCAGCACCGAGTAGTCGGCTCCCTTGAGAACCTTCTCCGCGAACTCGGCCACCAGCCTCCGGTTGGCCTCCGTCCGGTCCAGGTCGGAGGGCGCAGCCGGGCCGTCGGTCTGTGAACGGCCGGAGGCGGTGTCCGAGACAACCGGGGTCAGCGCGTCCCAGTGCTCCGCCAACCTGCCGTCCTCGTCGACCCGGAACAGGTCGAAGGCCACCAGCGGCTCCGGTCCGAATCCGTGATACGTGCCGTGCAGAGCCACCAGATCACCGTCGGCGATCACCCGGGCGCCCTCGTAACGGAAGCTCGCCGGCAGACCCGCCACCAGCTGGCGCAGCGCCTCCGGCCCGTCCGCGGCCAGGCTGCTGTGCTGACGGTAGTCAGCGGCCACCCAGCGATCCACAGCGCCGGGGTCCTTGTCACCGAACAATTCGCCAGCGGCCTTGAGGACGATTTCCTTGCTGCTCACAGCACGACTCCGATCTGCGTGTTCCGGTGACGCCTTACTCACCGGCCTGCAGCCCACTCTCGCGGCACACCAGCCCGGGCACACGGTAGAGTCAGGCATGGTGATGGTCGAAATGGGACAGGCTCCGGTGGTCGAGCGGGGTTATCGCAACCCCGTGCGCCCAGATCTGAGACTGGAGGTCCTCACCTTCGCCGATCTGGTCCACCGCCTTCCGGGCACGAAGTTCAAGCGAGTGCACCGGCTGGACTTCCATCACCTCACTCTGGTCCACCACGGCGAAGGCCTCGGCATGGTGGACTTCATCGACCGCCCCTGCCGGCCGGGGACTCTGCTGCACATCCGCCCCGGACAGGTGCATCGGTTGCCCACGACGCTCGACGGTGACCCCGCCGACCTGGACGCCACAGTGGTGCTGTTCACGCCGGACTTCCCGCCCCGGCTCCCCGCGACCGCGCGGGTGACCGACGACGCGTTCGGTCCCGCCTCCTGGCAGCTCGTCCGCGACGACTACGACCGCTTCCACCACGCGCTGGCCGAACTCGCCACCGAGTACGCCGGCCTCGCGGACCAGGAACCCGAGATCACCAGAGAGCTCCTGCGTCAGCTGCTGGCCGGGGTACTGCTGCGCATCGCCCGCCTCCCCGCCCCCGACGGCCACGCGCCGGCCTTCGCCGCTCTGCAGCCGTACCGCCTCTTCCAGCAGGAACTCGAGCGCTCCTTCGCCGCCCTGCGCCAGGCCCACGACTACGCCGACCGGCTCGGCTACTCCCTCAAGACCCTCAACCGCTCCTGCCAACGCGCCACCGGTCACACTGCCAAGCACCTCATCGACGCGCGCGTCACCCTGGAGGCCAAACGCCTGCTGGCCCATACCGACATCCCTGTTGCCGCCATCAGCCACCGCCTCGGCTTCACAGAGCCCACCAACTTCAGCAAGTTCTTCACCCGCGCGACCGGCCAGACCCCCGGCTCCTTCCGCGACGCGAAGAGCTGAGGACAGGAAAGACGAGCCAAGGCCCCGCCGCGGCTCCCCCTACCGCGCGGCCCATCCACTTCATCTGGCGGTAGTAACCAGCACGCCGCGAGTTCCGCGCACACGAACCGCGGCTCGCTGGTGATTCCGTCGACGAACCCCGCGCCACGGCACGCCCATGACCGCTGACGAGGTCGACAACATACAAGGGCTCAGCCGCCATCCCGACCGCCGCCGTCCAACACTGAGCCTGTTTCAACCTCACGTTGAGGGTGCGTGATGGGGAAGACTGCAGTGCTTCCTCGCGTATGCTCGCCCGACTGCGCCGTGACGTCGGCCCGGCACCGGTGATCAGCTACGGTCTTCGATGCTGCTGTCGGTGATCGCTCGAAACAGCTCGCGAGCCCGCTCGCAGCCTATACAGAGCCCGCAGCGATAGTGTCGACGGCCAACTTGGGTGACAAGTCTGCCGGTTGGTCTACGCACGTAATGAAGCTCCTGGTAGACGGGTTCACGACCAAGATCGCCCGTGCTGTCAGGAGCTTCGTGTGCGTCTATCCGTCTGCCCTCGACCTGTCTACCCAGCACCTGCGGTTCCTGACCGACCGACTGGCCGCGCACAGGGCGGCGTGCGGGACGCGTTGGCGGCGGCTGTCCGCCGGCCGCCAGGCGCTGCTGGTGCTGGCGCACCTACGTCTGGGGCATACCTACGCGCAACTCGCGACTGGGTTCGAGGTGGGCCTGGCCTGCTGGGCGGACCAGGGCTACCAAGGCGCGGGCGGCACCGTGCGGGTGCCCTTCCGTAGCCGGTGGGATCACCTCTCGACAGGTCAACGCGCGGTCAACGCCGCGCACGCCCGCATCCGGGCCCTCGGCGAGCAGGCGGGCCATGGGGCGACCCTGAAGACCTGGCACCTGGTGCGGAAACTCCGCTGCAGCACACTCGAATCACCAGGCTCGTCCAAGTCGCCCTCACCCTCCACCTGACCTGCTCAAACTGAGGTTGATAAAGGCTCACTGACGCCACCACCCCAGAGCGACTTCATCGTGCGGCAGGCGCGTTGGGCTTCGCCCGGGTGTAACAGATTCCGCTGATCCACGTACTTGTCGGTGCCGGGCTGGACGCAACCGGCTCCATCCGGCCGGATCGGTCCGCCGGGGAGACCTACGAATCAACAAAGACGAGTATGCCTCGCGGTGGTTCAAATACGTTGCTGAGTTTCGAGACGATTGCCGAGCGGATAGAACTCACAAAGCGCACCGTGCTCGACAACTACAGGAGTTGGTATATCCCCGTCGTGCGCGTCAGCGATCGCATCTTTCGCGTCCGGGAGCGCGATTCCGAGGCATGACTCGAAGAACGTACGGAGTGAATTCCGCACACCGGCGAGGCGTTATTGCCCCGGATTGAAGGTCCATGGCCGCCCGTCCCGCTCCCCGCTCGTCGGGCTTGACCAGCCGCGGCTGCGCCTACGTAGAGTCCAACTCCCCTGGCCAGGGAAACACCTGAGAAACGGTCAAGATCAAGAGAGGCATCCCGTGGCACGCAAGCCCACTGTCTACAAGCGGTGCGGCCGCCCCGACCAGAACAGACCCAAGAAGGGCGGGTGCAAACATAGTTGGGGCTACAACCTCACGAACAGCGAGGGCAGCCGCACGCGAGCTTCAATTCCTAAGTCAGTTGGCCTGACTCAGACTCAGGCTCAGGCCGTTCTGGACGGAATGACTCCGGGAGTGACCCCGGAGCCCGTCGAGGCAAACCTCACCTTCCGACAGTGAGCGGCCGACTGGCTCAGCAGGCGCCGAGTAAAGGAGCGCAGCCTGGAAAAATACGAGATAGCCATCCGCGTGCACCTCAATCCGCGCTGGGGCCGACAACGCCTCAGAGCCATCAAGAAGGCTCAGGTCGAAGCCTGGATCCAAGAGATTGAGGACAACGAGAGCGTCGCTAACTCCACTGGGGCAAACCACTGGAAAGTCTTCCAGATGATCATGAAGGACGCCCTTCAGAACGGGAAGATCACCTCCAACCCGACCTACGAGGTCGACGAGCCCTACGTAGGCGAGTCAACGTCGTACGTCTTCAGCCCGGACGAGTGCTGGGCGATCTACGACACGTTCCCTGTGCGCTACCGCCTCATCCCCATGTTCGGCTTCGGCTGTGGCAACCGGCAAGCAGAGGCGTTCGGCGTGTGCGACGACGTGATCGACTCGACCCGAAGCCTGCTCACCGTGCGTCGGCAGGCGCTCAGGACCAAGGAGACTCGCTACAAGCGCCTCCTCGTAGAGCGGCTGAAACGAGCCCACGCCTCAGCTCGAAGCACACGCCGATGCCTCCGTACCTCCTGGAAGCCGTGGAGGAGCACACGGAACGCTTCCCACCTCGGGCCACGGAGACCGTGTTGTGGGAGCACAGGAGGAAGATCGACGACTGCAAGCGCGGCTCGACACGAGCGCTCTTCTGGACGCCGCACGACAACCTGATGTACTGCAGCTACTTCAACGAGGCCCTGTGGAAGCCCGCACTGCTGAAGCTGGGCATCAAGGACAAGGACGGAAACCTTCCGACCTTCCACGACCTTAGGCACACCTTCATCTCCACATGCCTCCAGAACGGCATACCGGAGCACACCGTGGCCGCGTGGGTGGGCACCTCCGTCGAGGATCTCCGGCGCACGTACAGCCACCTCCTGAAGGACCACGCCGACACGCACGGGGCGGTAGCCGCCAGCCTGACGGCGCGGCCGAAACTGTCCGCCGTGCGCGACGCGGCGTGATGCCCCCACCCCCGTCGTCGCCGGCCCCCTCATAGGTGGAGCGGCAAAGGGTGAACCCCAGCGGGGCTGAGGCCGGCAACCGGCCTCAGCCCCGCTGCCGCTATTCCCGGCCCCCTTGGTCTCGCCGCCGCACCGCGGCCGCCGACCCCTCGCTCACCGGCGGATCTCAGTCGGTACAGCCAGACTGCTGACGATCAGACGAAGACCCCCACTCAGCAGGACTATCGGAGAGGTACACGTCAGAAGCGGTGCGCCGCATGCTCACGCATCGCAACGGGACCACCCAGATGACCCAGGCCAGAGGCCTCCTGCACCAGGTCAGGCCACGCCGCCGCCAATCTCCGGCCCCACTATTCATGGCTACCCCCGTGGCTACTTACGTAGCCGCTCGGTCCGGTTTGAACCGGTGCGGACCGGGGTCCGGCGAGGCCCTTCGACCTATGGAAAAGGGCCCCTGACCAGTACTTTCGCTGGCCAGGACCCCTTGGCGGCAGACGAGTCGGGCTATACGTTGAGTAGCAGCAGGTGAACGATCAGCGATGGCAACCGCGCAGGGGGAAGGTGGCCCGATGACCGGAATGTTCGGCAGACTCCGCGAGATATGGCGCCGGAAGGCGGCCGACGGGGCCGAGGCGCAGCGGCCCGCCAAGCGGCGACCGGAGAAACGTACACACAATCTTTTCGAGGCGGCCGCGGCCTATGTGTCGGCCTGTGCGGAGGACGACCAGGAGCAGATCGACGAGGCCGCGGCCTGGGTGTCGCCCGAGGCCCTGTCGTTCGGGGTGAATGAGCTGGCCTGCCGTGCCGTCATCGCTCTGGCGCGGGAGCGCGACGAGTCGCCCCGGACGGTGGCGCGGACGCTGCTCGGCCTGCCCGCCGCCTGACCGCGGTGGACGCGGGCCGGGCGTTTCGCCCACGTCCAGCCGGATAACTGCAGCTCCGCGTCTGTTTCGGGCTCGTGACAAGCGCCTTCGGGTCGCATTATGGTGCGCCGACGAACGTAGCGATCGGGAGGCTGGGATGGCCGGGACGGACGATGGCGCCGTCGCCACCGGGGACGACGACGCGCTGTATGTGCTGACAGCGGTGCTGCTGACGCCCGCGAAGTTCCCCAGCGTGCTGGGGGACGACTACCCGGAAGCCTGCGCGGCGCTCGACCTGGCGCCCCTGGCCGACGGGTACGGTCTCGTGCTCGGCCAGGATGGCGAGGGTGCACGGTGGACGGTCGTGATCGACGACGTCTCGCTGGTCGCCGTCGCCATCGCGTCCTGGGACTGCGGGATGGAGCACGAGCTGTCGCCCGACGAGCGCACGGTCGTCTCCGCGCTGCCCGGCTGGCCCCTGGACGTCGCTGTCGCGGCTCCCGGGGTGCCGGCCCCGCACGACCCCGCGCCCGAGCTCACGGAGCGGCCCGCGCTCACCCCACCGAACACCGCAACCTGGGGACCGGCCCAGCGGCGCCTCGGAGCCGATGAGATCGCCCTCCAGTGGGCGATCTGGCGGGAACAGATCGACGACGGCGACTTCGTCACGTCGGAGGACACCGCCCAGCCCGAGGACGCCCACCAGGACGAGACCGAGAGCACCGGCGGCGACGGCAGCAGCGGCAGCGGCAAGACCCGCAGCGGTATCCGCCGGGTGCTCGCGGAGGCGCGCTCCTACGTGGACACCCCGCCGCCCCTGGGCCGCGTCCGCTCGTCCTTCGCCACCGGCGACGCCCGGACCCTGCGCGCGGACGGCCCCGGCTGGTCCATGGTCGCCCGGACCGACGACATCGCCTTCGTCCTCCTTGACGAGGAGCCCGGAGAGGTCCTGCCCGTCGGCCGGGGCCCGGAACTGCCCGGCCTCCTGGAGGCCCTCGACAAGATGGCCGTACGCCCCAGCTGAGCGGTCACACAGCGGGGGGGCGCTCCTCACTCCGGACGAAGCGGGGCACGCACCCGCTCGCGGACCCTGCCGACGGCACGGTCCCCGAGCGGCGACCGAGCCGCCTCCCGCATGCCGGGAGACGCACCCAATCGGCAGCGCCTCAGCGCCCGAGTTCCTTGCGGGTGATGCGGCGCAGCCTGCGCCGCTGCGAGGAATCCAGCGTCAGGTACGCGGCCGCCGGAACTCCCACCACGATCAGGAAGGAGACCCACCAGGGCAACCAGATCAGCAGGATGAGGCCGACCGCCACACCACCTGCGGCGATCTTCGCGTTCTTCGACATGTGTCGCCTCCTTCGCGGCTGCTGCCGCTCTCTGTCCTCAAAACGGGTCCGCGCCTCTCACGGTTCCAGTGCGCAACCCTGAGACATCCCTGAGGCGCTGCCCTGACTCACCCCTGAGACCCTCCGCGCTCACTCACCCCCTGAGACCGTCCGCGGCTGCTCGGTCCTGAGGGGTTCGCCCACCTCGTGCATGTGACGCAGGGCCTGCCGGTAGGAGTCGACGAGCCCGGTTTCCGCGTAGGGGATACCCAATTCCCGACAGTGTGCGCGCACCAGCGGCTGGGCGAGCCTCAGATGGGGTCGGGGCATGCTGGGAAACAAGTGGTGCTCGATCTGGTAATTGAGACCACCGAGGAACCAGTCGGTCAGAGCGGCACCGCGGACATTGCGGGAGGTGAGCACCTGGCGGCGCAAATGGCCCCAGCGGTCGTCGTCCGGGTCGGGCATTTCCATGCCCTTGTGGTTGGGCGCGAAGGCCATGCCCAGATGCAGGCCGAACAGTGCCTGGTGCAGCGCGGCGAAGGCCAGGGCCTTGCCGAGGGACATGGAGGCCAGCAGCAAGGTCGCATATGCCACGACGTGGGTCACCAGCAGCAGTGCCTCCACCACCCGCTCACGCGGCGGCTGCCGGCGCAGGTCCTGGAAGCCGTGGACCTTCAGGGCGACGCCTTCCAGGAGAGTGAGCGGGAAGAAGAGCCAGGCCTGGTTGCGGGTGAGCCAGCGCCGGAAGCCCACCCGGACCTCGGCCTGCTCACCGGTGAAGACCAGGACGTCGGCGACGACGTCGGGATCCTTGTCGATGTGGTTCGGGTTGGCGTGGTGTCGGTTGTGCTTGTGGTTCCACCAGGAGTAGCTCAGTCCGAGGAGCAGGTTGCCGTGGACCAGGCCGATCGCACGGCCGACCCCCTTGTTGCCGGTGATCTGCGCGTGGCCCGCGTCGTGGCCTATGAAGGCCGTGCGGGCCGAGAACACGGCGAGCAGCGGGGCGAGGACGAGCGCCCACCAGGAGTTGCCGATCAGGGCGACACCCGTCACGACCGCGGCCAAGGCCAGCGCGTTCACGGTGATCGCGCGTGCGTACCATCCATGGCGCCGGTCCAGGAGACCCCGAGCCCTGACGGTGCGCAGGAGGGGCGCGAAGTCGCTTCCTGGGCTCTGCCCGACACCCACCCCTGGAAGGTCTTCCACGACGGCTGTGGCGGTCTGGGGCATGGCGGCTCTCCGGTTCCTCAGGCAAGGGGCTGACCTGATGAAACGTACGAACCAGTGACCCTCGGCGACCATGACGCCACCACCCGCGTCCGTACTGAGGCTTTCCCCGTCCATCGAGGGGGGTTACGTACACCCCCGGCCCGGGGAGAGCCACGTCACGTCCGGACATCCCCGCCCGGTGTTCGCGGTGCTGTAGCCTCGGCGACTCCGACCCAGTAGTCAAATTTGAGGAATGCGCCATCGCTGTGCAGAGAATTCCTGCGGCGACGCCCGCCGAGATCTCCGAACTGGCCCCATGCTGTGCCGTGTTCATGCCCGCCGATCCGTCCCGTACCGGGAGCGTCGCCTTCTGGCGGCCCGACGGCGACGTCCCACCTGTGGTGGCGTCCGGCGCCTTCGACGACCTGACCGTGGCACTGCCCGGAGACGACGGTGTCGAGCTCGTGACCGTGCCCGCCGTCCTGCTCCCGGTGCGCGCCGCGCTGCCGGTCCTCACGCGCGCGCGTGCCGCCGCGCACGCACACCGGGCGACCACTTTCTGGGGCGCGGCCGCCGTGCTCGCCCTCCAACTCGCCGCACGGGGGCTGCTGCTGCCGGGGCTGACGGCGAGCGACCACGACGCGTGGCGTGCCGGTCCGCTGCGGGCCGACGACCTGGAGCGCGTACGCGAACTCGCCGCGGCGATGCCGCCCGACGCGCACGCCGTACCGGTGGACGGCCGTGAGCCGGTGCGGCTGCCCGACCCGGAGCGGTTGCTGCGAGCCTTCCTCGACGCGGTCGCCGACGTGCTGCCCCGCTCCCCCGCCGCGTCGCAGGCCGCGGGAGGTGCGGCCTTCGCGGCGCCGGAGCCGCAGTACGTGCCGGAGCAACACGCCTGGGCCGCCGACGTGGCCGCGGGGCACGACGCGGGCGTGCGCGTCTCGCTGCGCGTCGAGGTCCCTGGGCTGGCGTCGGTCGGGGCGGACGAGACACAGCTCCCGTTCCGCGGGGTGCTGCAGGTGCACAGCGTGAACGACCCGGGCCTTGTCGCGGACGCCTCCGCCGTCTGGGCCGGATCGGCGGCCTTCGGCCCGCGCGCGCGGATGGACGTCCTGCTCGCCCTGCGCCGTGCGGCCCGCGCCTGGCCCCCGCTCACCCCGTTGCTCTCGGCGACCGTGCCGGACGCCGTCGAACTCGCCGACGAGGAGGTCACCGAACTCCTCGGCGAGGGCGCCCGCATGCTCGGGTCCGCCGGCGTCGACGTGCACTGGCCCAAGGAGTTGGCGCGCAAGCTGACCGCGCGTGCCGTCATCGGCCCGCCGGACGACGAGCGGAGTCCGGACAAGGTCGCGTCGGCCGCGCCCTCCTTCCTGTCCGCGGACGCGCTGCTTGCGTTCAACTGGTGGTTCGCGCTGGGCGATCAGCAACTCACACGACAGGAGCTGGATCACCTCGCGGAGGCGAACCGCCCCATGGTGCGGCTGCGCGACCAGTGGGTCCTCGTCGACCCGCAGGAGGTGCGCCGTGCCCGGGCGCAACAGGATCGCAAGGTCACGCCCGTCGAGGCGCTGAGCGCCGCTCTGACGGGCTCCACCGAGGTCGACGGCCGCAGGGTCGACGTACGGCCCACGGGGTGGCTGGCGACGCTGCGGGAGCGGCTCTCGGACCCGGAGGGACAGGAGCCGGTCGGGCAGCCCGCCGCGCTCACCGCGACGCTGCGGGACTACCAGGTGCGGGGCCTCAACTGGCTGGCCCGCATGACCTCCTTGGGTCTGGGTGGCTGTCTCGCCGACGACATGGGCCTGGGCAAGACGATCACGCTGATCGCCCTGCATCTGCACCGTCAGACCGACACGTTGGCGGCGGGCCCCACCCTCGTGGTCTGTCCGGCCTCCCTGATGGGCAACTGGCAGCGCGAGATCGAGAGGTTCGCGCCTGGCACGCCGGTGCGCCGTTTCCACGGCTCGCGGCGCAGTCTGGAAGGCCTGGCGGACGGGGAGTTCGTGCTCACCACGTACGGCACGATGCGGCTCGACGCGTCACGACTGGCCGCGGTGCCGTGGGGCATGGTCGTCGCGGACGAGGCGCAGCACGTGAAGAACCCCTACTCGGCGACGGCGCGGGCACTGCGCACCGTCGGCGCACGCGCGCGCGTGGCGCTCACCGGCACGCCGGTGGAGAACAATCTCTCGGAGCTGTGGGCGATCCTCGACTGGACGACGCCGGGCCTGCTCGGGAGTCTCGGCTCCTTCCGGACGCGTTACGCGCAGGCCGTCGAAGGCGCTCAGGATCCTGCGGCGGCAGAGCGGCTCACCCAGTTGGTCCGGCCGTTCCTGCTGCGGCGGCGCAAGTCGGACCCCGGTATCGCCCCCGAGCTGCCACCAAAGACCGAGACGGACCGTGCCGTCTCGCTCACCAAGGAGCAGGCGGGTCTGTACGAGGCGGTGGTGCGTGAGACCCTCGCGGAGATCTCGGGCGCGGACAGCATGGCGCGGCGCGGTCTGATCGTGAAGCTGCTCACCGGGCTGAAGCAGATCTGCAACCACCCGGCGCAGTTCCTCAAGGAGGACCGGCCGAAGATCCCGGGCAGGTCCGGGAAGCTGGAGCTGCTGGACGAACTGCTCGACACCATCCTCTCCGAGGGAGCGAGCGTTCTGGTCTTCACGCAGTACGTGCGGATGGCGCGCCTCATCGAGCGCCATCTCGCGGTGCGCGGCGTCGCGACGCAGTTCCTGCACGGCGGGACGCCCGTCCATGAGCGCGAGGCGATGGTGGAGCGCTTCCAGGAGGGCGAAATCCCTGTCTTCTTGTTGTCGTTGAAGGCCGCGGGCACCGGCCTGAACCTGACGCGGGCCGAGCACGTCGTCCACTACGACCGCTGGTGGAACCCGGCCGTCGAGGCGCAGGCCACGGACCGCGCGTACCGCATCGGCCAGACCCGGCCCGTGCAGGTGCACCGACTGATCGCCGAGGGGACCATCGAGGACCGCATCGCCGAGATGCTGCGGCGCAAACAGCAATTGGCGGACGCGGTCCTCGGCGCCGGAGAGGCGGCGCTCACGGAGCTGACCGACGCCGAACTGGCCGACCTGGTGGAGCTGCGAGGGGACGCACGATGACGGATGGGAACGAGGAGCGTACGTTCGCGGCGCTGCCGCCCGCACAGGGGCAGGGCTTCGCGCAGACGTGGTGGGGCCGGGCCTGGCTGAAGGCGCTGGAGGACGCGGCACTGGACTCGGAGCAGGTGAAGACGGGCCGCAGACTCGCGCGTACGGGGGCGGTGGGCGCCGTGTCGGTGCGGCCGGGGCGCGTCACCGCCGTCGTTCGGGACCGGGACGGCACCGCACACCGCTCGGACGTGCTGCTTCAAGAACTGTCTGAGGAGCAGTGGGACCGTTTCCTGGACATGGCCGTCGAACGGGCCGGGCATGTCGCGGCGCTGCTCGACCGCGAGATGCCCCCGCATCTGGTGGAGGACGCGGCGGCGTCGGGAGTCGAGCTGCTTCCGGGTTTGGGTGACTTGGAGGCCGAGTGCGACTGCGGGGCCTGGGACCACTGCGGGCACACCGCGGCGCTCTGTTATCAGATGGCGCGGCTGCTCGACCAGGATCCGTTCGCCCTGCTGCTGATGCGCGGGCGCACCGAACGCACGTTGCTGGACGAGCTTCAGTCGCGCGGCAGCGCGAGCGCGGATCATGGGCCGGACGCCCCGGAACCCGCTCAGCAGGGCGTCGACGCCGGCGAGGCATACGCGGCCGGGGACATCCTGCCGCCCCTGCCCGCTCCTCCGATACTGCCCGAGGTACCCGGTCGACCGCCCTCCCTGGACACCGATGCCGCGCCCGCACCCGGCGTCGACCCGGCCGCCCTGGAGTTCCTCGCTACCGCGACCGCGGCCGAGGCGCACCGGCTGCTCGCCGAGGCGCTCAGACCGACTCACGGGGAGGAAGCACCGGCGGCGGAGTTGACAGTTGAGCAGGACGCGGTCCGGCTTGCGGCGGTGGCCCCCGAGGGTGTGATCGTCGAGCGGCTGGCCGACGGATCGGGGCGCGACCGGCAGGAACTGGCGCTCGCCGTACGCGCCTGGCACCACGGGGGTGTGGTCGCGCTGGCTGTGCTGGAGGACGAGTGGGCCGTGGAGGCGGAGGCACTCGCACGCGCGCGTGCCGCCCTGGAGGCGGCCTGGGACGAGGACGAGCGCCCACGACTTCGGGCCACCCGCAACCGCTGGACCGCCGTCGGCGCACCTGCCCAGCTGCGTCTGGGGCGTGACGGCCGATGGTGGCCGTACCGCAAGGAGCGGGGCCGTTGGACCCCCGCGGGGCCGGCGGCAGGGGATCCGGCCACCGCCTTCGCGACGACGCAGGGAGACCCGGGCGGCGACCCGATGAGTGGTTGACGCCCCACGTTCACCTCGAAGTCGTACGGCGTTCGGCGCAGCGGCCAACTCTGGCCGCTGTCAAAGAACTTGTGCCTCAGGAGGCCCGATGTCCCCGCATTCCGTCGGCCGGCGCCACGTCCACCGAACCGTCGCCGCGGGTGTACCGCTCGCGATGCTGGCCGCCCTCGTGGCGGTCGGCACCGCGCATGCTCAGGGCTATCCGTCGCAGCCGAGGGTCACGCGCACCGCGACCCTCGGCGACATCCCCCTGGGCTCGTTCAGCAACGCGCTGCTGCCCGGCACGGTGGGCGACGACCGGGGCGTGGACCTCGGTGGGATCGGCAGCGACATCTACCCGGCCGGGCGCCGGGGCGAGTTCTGGACGGTCACCGACCGCGGCCCCAATGGGCAGATCAAGGTCGACGGCAAGAAGCGCCGCACGTTCCCGGTGCCCGGCTTCGACCCGGCGATCGTGAAGATCAGGGTGTCCGGTGACACCGTGAAGGTGCTGGACGCGCTCCCGATCACCACGTCCTCCGGGAAGCCCGTCACCGGGCTGTCCAACCAGGCGGGGCGTGACGAGGCGCCGTACTCCTATGACGCGCAGACCCCCCTCACGTACAACCCGAACGGCGTGGACACCGAAGGCATCGTCCGTTCCGCGGACGGCGGTTTCTGGCTCATCGACGAGTACGGACCCTCGTTGATCCATGTCTCCGCGCGTGGGAAGGTCCTCACGCGCTATGTGCCCAAGGGGCTGAACCTGACCGGCACCGACTACCCGGTGGTCGAGACGCTGCCTGCCGTCCTGCTGCACCGGAAGATCAATCGCGGCTTCGAAGGGCTCGCCCAGCTTCCGGGCGGCGACCTGGTGATGGCCGTGCAGAGCCCGCTCTCGCTGCCGGACGGCGACGCGGGGGACGCGTCGCGCACGACGCGGCTGCTGCGCTTCTCCCCGAAGAAGCGGGCCGTCACCGCCGAGTACGCCTACCGCTTCGACCCGGTGAACGTGGTCGACCCCAGCGAGGACGACACGTCGGAGCTGAAGATCTCCTCCGTGGTGGCCGTCGGCCGTGATCGGCTGCTGGTGGAGGAACGCACGGACAAGGCGGCGCGGTTGCAGGTGGTGGAGCTCACGCGCAGCGCGAACATCCTCGGCGGCCCCTGGGACAGCGACACGACGTCCCCCTCTCTGGAACAGCTCGCCGATCCGGCCGCCTCCGGCGTCCCGGTGCTCGCCAAGCGTCTGGTCGTGGACCTCGGAACGGTCGCGGGGGTGCCCGGAAAGATCGAGGGCGTCGCTCGCGTGGACCACGACACACTCGCGCTGATCAACGACAACGACTTCGGGATGACCGACGGGGCGGGCGCGTTCGACGCGCAGGGCCGCCTGGTGGACAGCGGTATCGAGACGACCGTCACGTACGTACGGCTGCCGCACGGGATCTGACCTCAGGACCCCTTTGCGTCGGGCACGCGCGCGTGAGTCGCGAAACGGCGTCCACGCGCGCGTGCCCATCGCCTCAGCGGCTTACGACAGCGCGCCGTTCTCCTAGGTCGGCAGGAGCGACTGCAGGTCGCTCGGCAGGATGCTGCGCAGATCGCTCGGCAGCTCCGAGGGCAAGGACGAAGGCAGGGACGAGGGCAAGGACGAAGGCAGCTCGCTGGGCAGCTCGGACGGAATGCTCAGCGACGGGGACGACGATCCCTGAGTGCCGCCACTCTCGGTCGACCCCTTCTTGTCGGGCGTGTCGCTGCTGCCGCGGGTCATCAGCACCGCGGCGACGACAGCCACGATGACCACGAGCGCGGCGAGCGCGAGGAACAGCGGGGTACGGCGCCGCCCCCCACCGGGGCCTACCGGACCACCGGGGAATCCAGAGGGAGGCTCGGGACCGTCACCCCCCGGAGGGGGACCGTAGCCCTCGAAAGGGGGACCTTGGTCTCCCGGAGGAGGCCCATAGCCTCCGGGCGGCGGGCCGAAGCCACCGTTTCCCGGAGGGGGCGTGTTTCCTGGCGGCCGGGGAGGCTGGGGCGGTAAGGGCGGGGTGGCCATAGCGTCAAGACTCGCCTCGAACCGGTCATGGGGCGACCCCTGTGCCGAAGTTGATACGGACTCATGCCGTGGATCGCATGATTCCGGAGCATTCCCCGCCGGGGCCGCGCAGCAAAAGGTGAGGCCCGGCCCGCCAGGAAACGGGCCAGACCTCACCGGGGCACGATCAGCCCCGCGCGCCCAGCAGGTGGTCCATGGCGAGCTGGTCCAGCCGCTCGAAGGCCATCCCACGCGCGGCGGCCGCCTCCACGTCGAACTCCTCGAAGGCCGCACGGTCCGCGAGCAGCCCCGTCAGGCCGTCCGCCGCGGTGGGCTGCGCCAGTTCGTCGAGGCGCGACGCGCGCAGCGCCTCCTGGACCTCGGGGTCGGCACGGAAGGCGGCCGTACGCTCCCGCAGGATCAGGTAGTTGCGCATGCAGCCCGCGGCCGACGCCCACACCCCGTCGAAGTCCTCGGTCCGCGGGGGCTTGAAGTCGAAGTGCTTCGGCCCCGCGTACCCGGCACTCTCCAGGAGGTCGACCAGCCAGAACGCGGAGCGCAGGTCACCGGCGCCGAAGCGCAGGTCCTGGTCGTACTTGATGCCGGACTGGCCGTTGAGGTCGATGTGGAAGAGCTTGCCGGCCCACAGGGCCTGCGCGATGCCGTGCGGGAAGTTCAGCCCCGCCATCTGCTCGTGGCCCACCTCGGGGTTGACGCCGTACATTTCCGGGCGCTCCAGGCGCTCGATGAAGGCGAGCGCGTGGCCGACGGTGGGAAGCAGGATGTCGCCGCGCGGCTCGTTCGGCTTCGGCTCGATCGCGAACTTGAGGTCGTAACCCTGGGAGATCACGTACTCGCCGAGGAGGTCGAAGGCCTCCTTCATGCGGTCGAGGGCGACGCGCACGTCCTTGGCGGCGCCGGACTCGGCACCCTCACGGCCGCCCCAGGCGACATACGTCTGTGCACCGAGTTCGACCGCGAGGTCGATGTTGCGGATCGTCTTGCGCAGCGCGTAGCGACGCACGTCCCTGTCGTTCGCGGTGAACGCGCCGTCCTTGAAGACGGGGTGCGTAAACAGGTTGGTGGTGGCCATCGGCACCCGCATGCCGGTCGCGTCCAGGGCCTGACGGAAGCGCTTGATGTGCGACTCACGCTCGCTGTCCGAGGACCCGAAGGGAATCAGGTCGTCGTCGTGGAAGGTCACACCGTGGGCGCCGAGCTCGGCCAGGCGCTGCACCGACTCGACCGGGTCCAGGGCGCGCCGGGTGGCGTCGCCGAACGGGTCCCTTCCCTGCCAGCCGACGGTCCACAGGCCGAAGGTGAACCTGTCCTCGGGGGTGGGCTGGTAGTTCATGCCGCGGCTCCTTGCTAGCTCCGACTATTTCGTCATGGCGGTTAACAAATTAGTATGCGGATGCATCTCTGGGAAGAGACGAAATGCGAAACCTGGGCCACACCGGTCCGCAAGCCCCACCACCAGGACAGATCCCGCGGAGCCGCGGAAGAGGGAGAGCCCGATGTCAGCAGCCGAGGGTCCGCTCGTCGTCGGGGTGGACACATCCACCCAGTCCACCAAGGCCCTGGTCGTCGACGCGTCGACCGGACAGGTGGTGGCGAGCGGGCAGGCACCGCACACCGTCTCCACCGGGGCGGGCCGCGAGAGCGATCCGCGGCAGTGGTGGGACGCGCTCCGCGAGGCGCTGCACCAGTGCGGCGAGGCGGCCCACGAGGCCGCCGCGGTGTCGATCGGCGGCCAGCAGCACGGGCTCGTCACCCTCGACGCCCAGGGCGATCCCGTACGCCCGGCCCTGCTGTGGAACGACGTGCGCTCGGCGCCACAGGCCCGTCGGCTGGTCGAGGAGCTGGGCGGCCCGAAGGCCTGGGCCGAACGCACCGGCAGCGTGCCCGGCCCCTCCTTCACGGTCACGAAGTGGGCCTGGCTGGCCGAGCACGAACCCGACGCCGTCCGCGCGACCGCGGCCGTACGGCTGCCCCACGACTACCTCACCGAACGCCTCACGGGAGAGGGCACGACCGATCGCGGCGATGCCTCCGGTACCGGCTGGTGGGCGTCCGGTACGGAGAGGTACGACGAAGAGGTCCTCGCGCACGTCGGACTCGACCCGGCGCTGCTCCCCCGCATCGCCCGGCCCGGCGAGGTGGCCGGAACCGTGCACGCCCGCGATGAGCTGCCCTTCTCCAAGGGCACGCTGGTCGCCGCCGGCACCGGCGACAACGCCGCCGCGGCGCTCGGCCTCGGACTGCGCCCCGGTACCGCCGTACTGAGCCTCGGCACCTCCGGCACGGTGTACGCCGTCTCGACGCGGCGACCCGCCGACCCGACCGGCACCGTCGCGGGCTTCGCCGACGCACGCGGCGACTGGCTTCCGCTGGCCTGCACCCTGAACTGCACGCTCGCCGTCGATCGTGTCGCCGCGCTGCTGGGCCTCGATCGCGAGGCCGTCGAACCGGGCACCGGCGTGACGCTGCTTCCCTACCTGGACGGCGAGCGCACCCCGAACCTGCCCCATGCCTCGGGGCTGCTGCACGGCCTCAGGCACGACACGACGGGCGGGCAGCTGCTGCAGGCGGCGTACGACGGCGCGGTCCACTCCCTCCTCGGCGCCCTCGACCTGGTGCTCGACCCGGACGCGGACCGCTCCGCGCCGCTGCTGCTCATCGGCGGGGGCGCCCGGGGAACGGCCTGGCAGCAGACCGTACGCCGGCTGTCGGGACGTCCGGTTCAGGTGCCCGAGGCCAAGGAACTGGTCGCGCTGGGCGCCGCCGCGCAGGCCGCGGGCCTGCTGACCGGCGAGGACCCGGCCGCGGTGGCCCGCCGCTGGGGAACGGCCCACGGGCCGGTGCTCGACGCCGTGGACCGGGACGAGGAGACGCTCGCGAGGATCGCCGGGGTACTCTCCGACGCGGCCCCGCTCCTGGAACGGGAACCGAACAAGGACTGAGCGAGCACTGAGCGAGCACGGACGAGGACAGCCCTTAGGGGACCGGCCGGACGAGGACTGACGGAGGCATGACCGCACCACTGCACGAGGCCCACCCGACCGGTTCCGGCCGTCGCTTGCCCGACACCCAACAGGGCATGCGCCGCCGCAACCTCTCCCGTGTCATGCACACCGTGAGCGCGGAGGGGCCGCTGTCGCGTGCCGCCGTCGCCTCGCACATCGGTCTGACGCGGGCGGCGGTCTCGACGCTGGTGGACGAGCTGATCCGCTCGGGGCTCCTCGAAGAGCTGGGCCCCGAGCGGCCCGGACGGGTGGGGCGACCGGGCTCGGCACTCGCCGTCAGCAGGCACGGCCCCACCGGGATAGGCGCGGAGGTGGGCGTCGATCATCTGACGGTGTGCGCCGTCGATCTGCGCGGTGACGTACGGGCGCGGGCGGTGCGGCACGGCACGAACCGCGGGCGGCAGCCCGAGCCGGTGCTCCAGGAGCTGACCGCGCTGGTGCGGCAGGTCGTCGCCGAGGCCGAACAGGAGGGGCTGTGGCCCGCGGGCCTCGCGGTCGCGGTGCCCGGCCTGGTGGCCCGCGACGACCGGACCGTGGTCCGTGCCCCCAACCTCGACTGGCAGGACACGGATCTCGGCGCACTGTTGCCCGGGGACCTCCCGCTGACCGTGGACAACGAAGCCAACTTCGGCGGTCTGGCGGAACTCTGGCTCGGCGATGCCACCCCACGTGACTTCCTGCATGTGTCCGCGGAGATCGGCATCGGTGCGGCCGTGGTCGTGGACGGACGGTTGCTGCGCGGAACGCGCGGTTTCGCGGGCGAGCTGGGGCATGTACCGGTGTGGCCGGACGGGCCTCCTTGCCCGTGCGGCGGACGGGGTTGCCTCGAGCAGTACGCGGGTGAGGAGGCCGTGCTGCGCGCGGCCGGTCTGGAGCCGCGTGAGGACCGTGTCGGGCTGCTGGCCGAGCGTGCCGCCCAGGGCGATGCGGAGGTACGGCGTGCCCTGCGCGACGCCGGGACCGCGCTCGGTATCGCGCTCACGGGCGCGGTCAACCTCCTCGATCCGGAGACGGTCGTGCTGGGTGGAGCGCTGTCCGGTCTCGCACCGTGGCTGCTGCCTTCGCTGGAGGGCGAGTTGGCGCGGCGCACGGCGGGCCCCGCCTGTGCCGTGTCCGTGTCACCCCTGGGGCCCGAGGGGCCACTGCTGGGGGCCGCCCACTCGGTGGTGCGGGCCGTGCTCGACGATCCGGCGGGGTTCGCGGAGCGGGCGTAGCGCGGTCATCGCGGTCATGACGGCCATCGCGGCCACCGCAGCCATCGCGGTCGACAGCGCGGTACTCAGGGTCCCTTTCCCCCTCACGGGTGACCGAGTTGTCCACAGTCCCGGAGTTGTCCACCGACGAACGCCGTACCCTCCCGCCCAACCGGCAAGCGCCGTACCGTAATTCACGCGAGGCGCAGCCGTCGGGCCGATGGCTGGTTGTCCGGGTGAATCGGGGGATCGGGGGGTTCAGATGTCGGGGGAGACGGTACCAGGGCTGCGGCGCGACGCTGTTGGGCTGCGGGAGGTCCTGTTCCAGAGCATCACGGCCATGGCGCCGGCCGCGGCGGTCGCCGCGTCCATTCCGTCGGGCGCGGCCTTCGCGGGCGGCAGTCTGCCCCTTTCCGTGCTGATAGCCCTCGTCGCCTGCCTCTTCACCGCGTCCTGTGTGGCCGAGCTGGCACGACAGTTGCCCACCGCGGGCTCGGTGGCCACGTACGCGGCCCAGGGACTGCACCCGGCCGTGGGGTTCCTCGTCGGCTGGGGCTATGTGTTCGTCGAGGCGCTGGTGCCACCGCTGCTGCTCCTGCAACTCGGTTTCACCGCGGCGGGCACACTGCACCAGGAGTGGTCCTCCTACCCGGACGACCTGTGGTGGCCGTGGTCGCTCGCGGGCGCGGCGATCATCGCGGTCGCCGGATACTTCGGAGTGCGCGCCTCGGCCCGCTTCGGCACCGTCCTCGGCGTCTTCGAGGTGCTGGTCTTCCTCGTCTTCGCGATATGGCTGATCGTCAAGGCCGGGGGCGACAACACGCTGTCGGTGTTCGGGACCTCTCACACGGCCGAGGGGTACGAAGGCGTCAGTGGTGTGTTCGCGGGATCGGTCTACACGGTGCTGGCCTTCGCCGGATTCGAGGCGGCGGCACCGCTCGCCGAGGAGACGAAGGATCCCCGCCGGACCATGCACCGAGCGGTGCTCGGCGCGGCGCTGGGGATCGGTCTCTTCTACGTCCTCACCACGTACGCCATATCGGTGTACTTCGGCCCCGAGCGCTTCGGGAGCTTCGGAGCCTCCGGCGCGGCGTCCTGGGAAGGCGTGGCCCGCGCTTCCTTCGGACTGTTCTGGGTGCTGGTGTTCCTGGCGGTGGTCAACTCCACGATCGCCAACGCCAACGCCTGCGCGACGGTATCCACCCGCACGGCCTTCGCCCTGGCCCGGATCAAGGTGTTCCCGCGGCTCTTCGCGCACGTGCATCCGAGGCACCGCTCCCCCGTCGCCGGCGTCGCCGCGCAGTGCGGCGTGGCGGTCGCGGCTGTGCTGGGCCTCGGTCTGTACTACGACCCCGTCACGGCGTTCCTGCTGCTCGCGACGGTGATCGTCACGGTCGTCATCGGCGTGTACATCGTGGTGAATCTCGCCTGCGCGGGCTATTTCCTGCGCCGCAGACGAGAGTTGCTCAAACCGGTGCGGCATCTGCTCTTCCCGCTGCTGGGCATCGTCGCCTTCGTGCCCGCGCTGCTGACGGCCGCGGGCCTGCCCGTCTTCGACTTCGTTTCGGAGCTCACCGCGCCCGTTTCGTATGCGGGACCGGTTGTCGGAGTCTGGATGGCGGCCGGGGTCGTGGTATTGATCGTCCTGTCGCGCCGCCATCCCGGGCGCATAGCCGAGACCGCCCGTGTCCACCTCGACGAGACCTCGCCCCCCGAGTCCCCCGACCTTCGGCAGAGCGGAGCCGTGCAGCCATGAGTGACCCCCGCATCCTGACCGTGCGTCCCGAACCGGGCGAGTACGCCTGGACGTTCGGTGGCGCGCCGCCCGTGGCACGCATCGCGCCGGGCACCGTCCTCGATCTGTACACGGAGGACTGCTTCGCCGGGCGGGTGCGCTCGGAGAAGGACCTGGTGTCCGAGGTGTGCGAGTTCCCGTTCCTCAATCCGCAGACCGGCCCCTTCCATGTGGAGGGCGCGGAGCCGGGCGACACCGTGGCGGTGCACTTCGTGTCGATCGAGCCCGCTCGCGACTGGGCGGCCTCGACGACGGTCCCGCTGTTCGGCGCGCTCACCTCCACGCACACCACGGCCACGCTGCAGCCTCCGCTGCCGGAGACCGTGTGGATCTGGCAGCTCGACCGGGAGCGGCGCACCGCCCTGTTCAGCGCCCGGGACAGCGACATCCGGATCGAGTTGCCCATGGACCCGATGCACGGCACCGTCGGAGTGGCGCCCGCGAACCTCGAGGTGCGCTCCGCGCTGGTGCCCGACGCGCACGGCGGGAACATGGACACTCCGGAGATGCGGGCCGGCGTCACCTGTTTCCTCGGGGTGAACGTCGAGGGCGCCCTGTTGAGCCTCGGTGACGGGCATGCCCGGCAGGGCGAGGGCGAGACATGTGGTGTGGCCGTGGAGTGCGCGATGAACACGGTGGTGATCGTCGAGTTGCTCAAGGGAGTCGCCACCCCTTGGCCGCGCATCGAGTCCGACACGCACATCATCTCGACCGGCTCGGCACGCCCGCTGGAGGACGCGTTCCGCATATCGCAGCTCGACCTGGTGCAGTGGTTGGTGCGCGACTACGGGTTCAGCGAGCTGGACGCCTACCAGTTCGCGACCCAGGCGGTGGAATCGCCGCTCGCGAACGTCTGCGACACCAACTACACGTGCGTCGCCAAGATCCGCAAGGAGTGGCTGCCCGCGCGCGAGACACACCGCGGCCTGCACGCGCGACTGCGTGACACCGCCGCGACACTGCGCCGCTGAGCGCGGCGGACGCTCGTCCCCCCCATCACCGAAAGGCAACTTCCCCATGGAACGGGCCAGATCGTTCCCGAGCCGGCGACGCCTGCTCAAGGGCGGCGCCGCCCTCGCCGCCCTCCCCTACGCGTTACTTCCCGGCGCACAGGCGACGGCTGAGACGGCGGTGGTCGACTATCCGCTCGCCGAATGGGCAGCGGCGAGCACCTCCAACTACACGGCGTCCAGTCGGCCGACGGCCTATCCGCTCGGCTACGTGGTCATTCACGTCACGCAGGAGACCTATCCCAGGACCGTGGCCATCTTCCAGAACCCCCAGAAGAAGGTGTCCGCGCACTACCTCGTGCGATCAGCCGACGGGCATGTCGCCCAGTGTGTCAGGGAGCGCGACATCGCCTGGCACGCAGGGAACTGGGACTACAACACCCGCAGCATCGGCATCGAACACGAGGGCTGGGTGGACCGGCCCGCCTATTTCACCAACGCGCTCTACGAGGAGTCCGCCAAGCTGACCGCCGCGATCTGCGCGAAGCACGGCATCCCCAAGGACCGGGCTCACATCATCGGCCACTATGAGGTACCGGGCACCGACCACACGGATCCGGGGCCGAACTGGGACTGGACGCGGTACATAAAGCTCGTCAACTTCGCTTGACGGACGTCCGCCGCGGCCCCCCGACGACCCACGCCCATGTGAGCGCCACGTGAGGAGCTCCGTCACGGCGCTTGTCCGCGCCCGCACCGGGAGTGACGATGGTCTCAGCCGCATCGCCTACCGGGAGGCCGAGTTGACCGAACCGTGGGTGGCCCTCGAACCAGGAGCCGATCCCGTCGAGCGGGTGCGGATACTGCGCCGCGCGCACGAGGCGTTCACCGAGGCGGGCACGGTGCCGCGACCGGTGCGCTCCGTGGTGGCCGATTCATGGCGGCGATCGGCACGGGCCGGTGTCGCACCGGACGGCACGGCACACGTGGAACTCACGGACGGCGACCTGGGCTCCTACCGGTCGGAGCATCCACTGGCTCGGGTGATGCCGCTCTTCCGGGAGCTCATGGGGACGTTCGCGGCGGACGGCGAGCACCTTCTCGCGGTGTGCGACGCGCAGGGCCGGCTGTTGTGGGTCGAGGGACATCCGGCGACGCGGCGGCAGGCTGGGCGGATGAACTTCGTACCGGGCGCGCGGTGGTCGGAGACCTCGGTCGGCACCAACGCGCCGGGAACGGCGGTCGCCGTGGACCAGCCGGTGCAGGTGTTCGCGGCCGAGCACTTCATCCGCCGGGTCCAGCCCTGGACGTGCGCCGCGGCGCCGGTGCACGATCCGCGCACCGGGCGGGTGCTCGGCGCGGTGGACATCACGGGCGGGGACGGGCTCGCGCATCCGCACAGTCTCGGTTTCGTGCAGGCGGTGGCGCGGGCCGCCGAGTCCCAGTTGGCACTGCTCGCACCGGCGGAAGCAGCCGCCGACACGGTCGAACTGACCGCGCTCGGCCGCGACGAGGCCCAACTGGTCGCGGGCGGCCGGAAGGTCAGGCTCAGCCGCAGGCACAGCGAGATCCTGGTGCTGCTGGCAAGACACCCGGAGGGACTCTCGGGCGACGAGTTGCTGTGCGCACTGTACGAGGACGAGTCGGTGACGCCGGTGACCCTGCGCGCCGAGCTGACCCGACTGCGCCGGCTGCTCGGCCCCGGCCTGCTGGGCTCGCGGCCCTACCGGCTCACGGCGCCGGTCGAGTCCGACGTGGCGGTCGTCGAACGGCGGCTCGGTACGGGTGCGGTCACGGCAGCCGCGGCGGCGTACGCCGGTCCGCTGCTGCCGGGTTCGGGAGCCCCGGCCGTGGTGCGGTTGCGGCGCCGCCTCGCCGACGGGCTGCGTACGGCGCTCATCGCGCGTCGCGACCCCGACCTGTTGGCGGACTGGGCGCGCGCCCCGTGGGGCGAGGACGACCTCGACGTATGGCGGGCGCTGGCCGCCGTACGCCCGACGGCGACGGTGCGGGCCCGGCTGGAGGAGCTGGAGCGCGAACAGGCCGCGCCACCGGGCCGACCGTACCCGGCGGCGCTCGCGGCGCGGGCTCGGTCGGTTGCCGGCCAAGGCCGACCTGCTCCATCCGCAACGTCGTTGCAACGTCCGCGCTCCTAGCCTCGCGGCGAGAGCTGTCCAACGGCGGGCAGCGCTTCTCCGGGAGGCAGACCAGCATGACCCGTTACGCGGCGCCCGGCACCGAGGGCGCGATCGTCTCCTACCAGGCGCGTTACGACCACTTCATCGGCGGCGAGTACGTGCCGCCGGCTCGTGGGCAGTACTTCGAGAACCCGAGTCCGGTGAACGGACAGCCGTTCACGGAGGTCGCGCGGGGCACCGCCGAGGACGTGGAGCGCGCGCTGGACGCGGCGCACGCGGCCGCGCCCGGCTGGGGCCGCACCTCCGTCACCGCGCGAGGCGACATCCTGCTGAAGATCGCCGACCGGATGGAGGCGAACCTGGAGAAGCTGGCGGTCGCCGAGAGCTGGGAGAACGGCAAGCCGGTCCGCGAGACCCTGGCCGCCGACATCCCGCTGGCCATCGACCACTTCCGTTACTTCGCGGGGGCGATCCGCGCCCAGGAGGGTTCGCTCGGCGAGGTCGACGACGACACCGTCGCGTACCACTTCCACGAGCCGCTCGGGGTCGTCGCGCAGATCATCCCCTGGAACTTCCCGATCCTGATGGCGGTCTGGAAGCTCGCCCCGGCGCTGGCGGCGGGCAACGCGGTCGTCATCAAGCCCGCCGAGCAGACCCCGGCGTCCCTTCACTACTGGATGAGCCTGATCGCGGACCTGCTGCCGCCCGGCGTCGTCAACATCGTCAACGGCTTCGGCGTGGAGGCGGGCAAGCCGCTCGCGTCCAGCCCGCGGGTGGCGAAGGTGGCGTTCACGGGTGAGACCACGACCGGGCGGCTGATCATGCAGTACGCCTCGGAGAACATCAAGCCGGTCACGCTGGAGCTCGGCGGCAAGTCCCCGAACATCTTCTTCGACGACGTCTGGGCGCAGAACGACGACTTCCGGGACAAGGCACTCGAGGGCTTCACGATGTTCGCCCTCAACCAGGGCGAGGTCTGCACCTGCCCGTCACGGGCGCTCGTCCAGCGCGGTCACTACGGCGAGTTCATGGAGGCGGCGGTCGCCCGCACCGAGCTGATCAAGCCGGGCCACCCGCTCGACACCGACACGATGATCGGCGCGCAGGCCTCCAACGACCAGTTGGAGAAGATCCTCTCCTACCTGGACATCGGTCGGCAGGAGGGCGCCAGGATTCTCACCGGTGGCGAACGTGTCGAGTACGACGGTGAGTTGAAGGGCGGCTACTACGTCCAGCCGACGATCTTCGAGGGTGACAACCGGATGCGGATCTTCCAGGAGGAGATCTTCGGCCCGGTCGTCTCGGTCACGTCGTTCGACGATTTCGACGACGCCATCAAGACCGCCAACGACACGCTGTACGGCCTCGGGGCCGGCGTATGGACGCGCGACATCAACACCGCGTACCGGGCGGGCCGTGCGATCCAGGCGGGCCGGGTGTGGACGAACTGCTACCACGCCTACCCCGCGCACGCGGCGTTCGGCGGCTACAAGCAGTCCGGGATCGGCCGCGAGACGCACAAGATGATGCTGGAGCACTACCAGCAGACCAAGAACCTCCTGGTGTCGTACTCGCCGAAGAAGCTGGGCTTCTTCTAGACGCCCGATGAAAGGCGCCTGAACTGGGTGTTCACCCGTCGGGCGCCTTTCGCTCAGCCCGCTCTCGACCGAGCCCGGCACACGGCCGGTCGGAGGATCGAGTGGCGCGGGTTGTTCAGTGACGTGGCGGCCGACCTGCCTGTCGGTCGGTCGGTCGGTCGGTCGGTCGGTCGGTCGGTCGGGGAGCCCGTACCCCTTTGCCGACCTGGTGTCTTCCGGGTCGTTGGACGTTGACATGGTCCTGGAGGCATCCGGTTGATCACCGCCCTGCCGCCGCGCCTTACGTGGTCGGCCGAGCCGCGCTGAACCACACACTCAGTGACGATGACCTGAATGTGACATATGCGGCATGTATGACAGTATGGTATGCGTGCCATTTAGTGCTGGCGAGAACTTCTTTGCTGAGCCCTCGACCGGGAGGGTTCAGACAGGCGAGAGGAGTACATCATGATCGCCAAGCTGCTCGGCAAACTGTCCTTCACCCGCCACTACGGTGCGTACGGGGAACACGAATGGGACGGGTACGCCGGCGACGACCGGGCCTGACCGCACTGCCGACGGGCGCCCCCGGGCGCCCGTCGGTTCTCAGCCACGCTGCCGACGAAATCGACCTGGACAGGTACCAGAGTCAGGGACGATCTCATGGCCCGAATGAATGAGCCGCCGCGGTTGCCCGAAGGCAGCTTCGCGGCCTGGAGCCGCGACCGGCTGGCAGAGGCGCGCCGTGGCGCTGACGAGTGCGGGGACGTCTGGCAGCTGGAGCCGGGCGTCTACGTGGCCGCTACGGCCGGGCCGTGTGAAGCAGTCCTGCACCGCGCGCAGGACTTCCCCAAGGCATCCTCGCCTCTCTTCCCGCCGCTGAAGGGCTCGAGCGGAGCACCGACGCCTGAGGAGCGTGCCCACGCTCACGCCGCCCGCATGCGCGGGCTGCGCCCGCAGGCGGTTGCAGCCCGCATCGGTGAGATTGCGCCCCTGACCGCTCGCTTTGCCGACCAGTGGCCCACGGGCCAGGACGTCGAGATTCTGCCTCCCGTACGGCATGCCCTGGCAGACGTCGGCGTGCGCTACCTCTTCTCCGAAGACGCTCCCACCCTGCTGCCCTTTGCCGCACAGCTCTTCCTGGCCCGGGAGGTGCTCGTAAGCCCCTCGCGCTGGGTATGGCCGCGCTGGATCCCCACACCGGCACGGCGGTTCCGCACACGGCAGCAAGTCGCCTTTACCAACGCTTTGCGTCCCATCATCCGCCGGCGCCGTTCATCGGGCCGGCTCGGTGACGACCTGCTGGGACAGATGCTCCGACCCTCCTCCCGCTACGGCCTGCTGCCGGAAGAGGCCATCCTCGACACTCTCCCCGGAATCACCGTCGCCACCTTCGAGGCACCTTCCCGAGCAGCCGGATGGATCCTGCTCCACCTGGCCCGGCACCCCCAGGCAGCGGGCCGCGTCGCGACCGAAGCCGACTTGCTGCCCGCGGACCCGGCCGCGACGACCAGCGCCCACCTCGACAGCCTTCAATACACCCAGGCACTGGTACGCGAGGTGCTGCGACTGGACCCCCCGAGCTGGCTACTGACCCGGCGCGCCGCGCGACAGACTCAGCTCGCCGACTACACCATCGATGCCGGGTCCACCGTTCTCGTCTGCCCCTACACCGCCCACCGCGACGCACGGGAACACTCCGAGCCGGACCGGTTCCAGCCCGAGCGCTGGCTCGATGATTCGGGCTCGCCGGCGAAACCCGGGGTCTTCCTCTCCTTCGGTACCGGGCCGCATGGCTGCGAGGGAGCCGCTCTGGCCATGGCGATGCTGACGCTCCTGACCGCGCAGACCGCCCGCCGCTACCACGTGAGCGAGCCGCCCGGACCGGAACCCGGCTACCAGGTCACCACCTTCGTAGGTCTCGCAACGGTCGGCTTGCGCCTGCGTGCCACCGTGCGCAGCTGAGGGCAGTCCTGCGCGCGAGGCCGAGAGGCACGCCGAGAAAGGTGTTGCGCGCGGCGCTCTGACTCACCGCTGATCGGTGTCCTCGTACTGGACCTCGTGCTGGCGCTGGTCGGCCTGCGCCGTGAGCTGTCGGCTCATCAGAAACCGGGGGCGGAGCCGGTGAAGACCCACAAGGCGGCTGTGTACCACAGCAGTGCGATGACGACGACCAGAGCGCCGCCGGCGGCCGGAAGCGCCCAACCGGGCAGTCGGCGGCTGCGTACCACCAGCACCTTGGCGACGAACGCGCCGTACAGGAGACAGCCCGCGATGGAGTGCACCGCCACTCGGCTGCTCGTGAACTCAACTCCGTAGGCGGTGATGCAGTGGTAGGAGATGGGCAGCGAGAGCAGAAAGGCAAGGAGGCCGATGAGCCGGTGTGTGGGGGGCACCCGGTGCGGCGCGGCCCCCGCTCCCGGTAGGCGCCGGTACATCCACAGCCCGAGCAGCAGTTGGACGACCGCGAGTGCCATCAGAGCGCTGCCCAGGCGCGCCTTGAGATCGTAGACGTCGGCGCCGTGCTGCCCGAACAGCCCGCTGGTGTAGTCGGGTGTGTGCGTGCGGCCGAACGCGTATACCCCCACCGCGACCGCGACCGGCAGCAAGGCAGCCAAAAAGCCCGCAACCTTTCGTGCGGGACGCCGCGTTCGCGCGTCCGTGTGCCCGGTCATCGGTCCCCGATCAATCGGGGTCGACCCTGCTGCCGGATGCGTTGACGACGTACCACTGTGGCGCCGGACGCCCTGGTTTCCTCGCCGTTGGTGTCAGCGGCCGTCGTGTCACCCGCGCAGCAGTGCAGCGGGGGCCCGGCGCGGGTCACTTGAGTGGCGGCCTCGGGAAGGTAGAGCGTCCGCCCCTTGGCGTCATCCAGGACGGGGCCGAGCTCGCTGAAGTGCACCGTGGCCGTGCCAGGGGCGGCGGCCGCGCTGCCGGGTGCGGCCGAGCCGATGTATGCGGGGATGCCCGCTGACAGCGCTCCCGATGTGGGCCTGGCGCAGGCGGACGGAATCGTCCGGTTGGGACAGCCGCTTGCAGCAGCAAGCGGCATGGCGGAAACCGCCGGCACTGTCGCCGGGGCCATTCCTTTCATGAGCGCTCCATGGTGTCGGACTGCGCATCCAGGCGGCCGCGGGAAACGACCCCGGCGGACCTCTTCTCCCAGTTGGCCCCGGGTGCTCGGGTCCTGTCCACTCCAACTGGTCCGCCTGGGCAGTCGCTGCTTTGTTGGCGAGGTCCCCGTCCACCTGACGTTGGCTCGTCAGGGTGACGTCGAGTTGTTGAGGGCCAGGCCGGTTCCGGCGATGAAGCCGTCGAGGGCCTCGGGCCGGTACGGGAGGCGTTTGCCTGCGGGCTGAAGCCGAGCCGGTTCATCAACACCCTTCTGACCGCGCCCCACCGCTACGCAATTCCGAGGGCACCCCCACCGCTACGCGATTCCGACCGCACCCCACCACTACGCGATCGCGCGCACCGCGGCCTCGGTCAGGGTGGCCGCGGTCCGGACGGCGCTGGTGATGGCCGCGTCGGGGTCGAGCCCGCACAGGTCGGTGAGGGTGAAGAACGCCTCGGCGCTCACGACCACCGCGAGGTCCCGCTTGAGTTGGGTGAAGCCGTCCGGGTCCCTCGCACCGAGCGTGTCCTCCAGAGGGAGGAGCGCATGGTCGATGAGTCCGAAGCGAACGCCCGGTCGCGTGGTCACCGTCTCGGGCCGGGTGATGGTGGCGGCGATCATCGCGCGTACCGAGCCCTGGCGGGCGAGGATGCCGCGGAGGAGGAACTCGCAGGCGAAGGCGACGCGTTCGACGGGGTCGGTGGAGTCCGCGACCGGCGCGAGCGCCTCGGCGGGGGGCGGCCAGACGCCGGCGAGGGCCTCGCTGATCAGCGACGGAAGGTCGGGGAAGTACCGATAGGCGGTGGCCTCGGAGACGAGGGCCGCGCGGGCGATCGCGGGCATGGTCACCTCGGCGCCCGTGTCCATGAGATCCCGGGCGGCCGCCACGATCGCCGTTCGCGTGCGCTGCTTCTGGTTGGTGCGGCCGGTGCCCGCCTGCGCCGTCATCGTGGGACTCCTCCTGTTGACTCACCCGCATTTTAGCAGCCATCCCTCATTGTGAGAGTTGACTTGCATTATGCCACCCGGCTCCCCTAATCTCATGAGAGTCAACTCTCACGAAGGAGAAACAATGAGCACGGTTTCCCTGGTCGGCCCGGACGACGGCGAGACCATCCAGCTGGGCCCCACGCAGATGCGCATCCTCGAGGACGGCAGCACCACCGGGCACCGCCTCGGAATCGGAGAGATCACCATCGCCCCGCACACCCAGGGCCCGCCCCAGCACCGCCACGCCCAGCACGACGAGGGCTTCTACGTCGTCTCCGGCACCGTGCACTTCACCATCGGGGAGACGACCCACGTGGCCCCGGCCGGCACGCTCGCCATGATCCCGCCCGGCGCCCCGCACACCTTCGCCAACCTCGGCGACACACCCGCGGTGATGCTCAACACCTTCACGCCCGACCTGTACGTGCAGTACTTCCGCGACCTGCGGAACATGATCGCGGGCGGTCAGGAACTGACCCCGGAGTCGACCGTCGCGGTGATGAGCCGCTACGCCACCGTCCCCGCGACCGACTTCGCCTGACGGCAACCCCCTTCCCTCTCGACACAGTCCACTTGAGGAGCACCGAATGACCCGCAGCACCCACACGCTCACGCTCGACCAGGGCACCCTCGACGTCACCGTCGACCTCTTCGGGCAGGAGGGGCACCCCTTCCTGCTGCTGCACGGAGGCGGCGGCCCGGGGACCGTCGCCCCGTTCGCCGGCCTGCTGGCCGAGCAGCGTCCGGCCAGGGTGTTCACCCCCGTCCACCCCGGGTTCGACGGCACTGCCCGCCCCGAGTGGCTGACCGACGTCACGACCCTGGCCCAGGTCTACGCCCAACTGCTCGACGTACTCGACCTGCGGGACGTCGCCGTTGTCGGCAACTCGATCGGCGGCTGGATCGCCGCCGAACTCGCGGCCCTGGGCAGCGACCGGATCAGCAGCGTCACCCTCGTCAACGCCGTCGGCATCCCCGTCCCCGGCCACCCGATAGCCGACACCTTCTCCCTGACGCCCGTCGAGCTGTCCCGTCTCTCCTTCCACGACCCCTCGAAGTTCCGCTTCGATCCCAGCAAGCTGACCGAGGCGCAGCGCGCGGTCATGGCCGCCAACCATGCCACCCTGCAGCTCTATTCGGGCCCGCACGCCATGGCCGACCCCACCCTGACCGACCGCCTCGCCAAGATCACCCACCCGACCCTGGTCGCATGGGGCGCAAGCGACCAGGTCGTGGACGCCGACTACGGACGCGCGTACGCGCATGCCATCCCCGACGCGGAGTTCCGTCTGCTGGAAGGCACCGGCCACATGCCCCAGACCGAGACGCCCGAGCAGTTCCTCCCGGTGCTCTGGGACTTCGCCGAGGCCCACGCCACCGACCGGCCGCAGCACTGACCCCGGGAAAGGGGACCGATGTGTCTCAACCCGACCGCGGCAGACCCACGTTGATCCTGGCCGTCTGCTGCCTGAGCGTGCTCCTGGTCAGCCTCGACACCACCATCCTCAACGTCGCCCTGCCCTCGATACAGGAAGACCTGCACAGCTCCGTGTCGGGCCTGCAGTGGACCCTCGACGCCTACACCATCGTGCTGGCCTCGCTGCTCATCCTGGCCGGCTCCACGGCCGACCGCGTCGGGAGACGGCGCGTCTTCCTCCTCGGGCTCGTGTTGTTCACCGGCGGATCGGCGCTGTGCAGCCTGGCACCCTCGCTGGACTGGCTGATCGTGTTCCGCATGGCACAGGCGGTGGGTGGCTGCATGCTCACCCCGGTCGCCATGGCCATCCTCGCGGGCGCCTTCCCCGAGCCGCGGGAGCGGGCAAGGGCCATCGGCGTGTGGGGCGGGGTGGTGGGCATCAGCATGGCGGCCGGGCCGATCCTCGGCGGCGTACTGGTCCAGACGGCCGGGTGGCGGTCGGTGTTCTGGCTGAACGTGCCGATCGGGCTGGCCGCGCTCCTGCTCACCAGCCTGTTCGTCCCCGAGTCACGCGCGCCACGGCCCCGCAGGGTGGACCCGGTGGGCCAACTGCTGGTGATCACCGCACTCGGCACCCTGACGTACGCCATCATCGAGGCACCGGGCCGGGGCTGGACCTCCCCCGCCATCGTGACCTGCCTGATCACCGCGGTCGGCGCACTGGCCGCCTTCATCCCCTACGAGAAGAGACGCGACGAACCGCTGGTCGACCCGCGCCTCTTCCGCAGCGCGCCCTTCAGCGGGGCGACGGTGATGGCGGTGTGCGCCTTCACCGCGCTCGGCGGCTTCCTGTTCGCCAACACCCTCTACCTGCAACAGGTGTTGGGGCTCAGCGCCCTGAGTACCGGAGTGCACTTGCTGCCGATGGCGGTGCTGTCACTGGTGTGCCCGCCGCTGGCCGGGCGGATCGTGGGCAGCCGCGGCCCGCGCGTCCCGCTGCTGCTCGCCGGAGCCGGCATCACCGTCGGCGGCCTGCTGGCCGTCCCCGCCACCCGATCCGCCGACCGCTCGGACATCCTGCTCTACGCGGCGTACGCACTGTTCGGACTGGGCTTCGGCTTCGTCAACGCGCCCATCACCCACACCGCGGTCTCGGGCCTGCCGCGCGCCCAGGCCGGGGTGGCCGCCGCGATCGCCGCGACCAGCCGTCAGGTCGGCGCCGCGCTCGGCATCGCGGTGACCGGCGCCGTGATCGCCGCCGGGGCACGCCCGGCCGCCTGGTGGATCATCGCCGGCTGCGGTCTGGCCATCCTCGCCCTGGGCATCCTGACCACCGGACCCTGGGCAGCCCGCACGGCCGCAGGTGACGATCCGTCCGAACGCGTCCGAGTACCGCGCGATCTCCTGGACGCCCGTTGACACCCCCTGCACGGTTCATCACGGTCATCGACCTTCCCGTCGCGGCCTCGACGGAGGGGCAGCCGGGGCCCCGAAGAGCATGGGCCGCCAAAAGCCCCTCGCCGCGCGCGAGTTGACGGCATATCGCGACGATACGCTCCGCTATGCTCAGCCCCGAACAACGAGCGAACGAACGAACGACGACTGATCGAACGACGGCCGGCGGGCGCCCAGTCCACCGGGAAGGAAACGTGAGAGAGCGCGTGATACCCGGAGATGGCGATCACCAGGCGGCGACGCGTTCGGAACGAGGCTCGGGGCGGCTGATCGCCGGTCGGTATCTGCTTCACGACGTTCTCGGCAGAGGCGGGATGGGCACGGTCTGGCGCGCCCACGACCAGCTGCTGGACCGCCCGGTCGCGGCCAAGGAACTGCACATCCTCACCCAGGGCGACGAGGAGCAGCGCGTACGGGTGCGCCGCGCGGTCCGTGAGGCGCGCGCGGTCGCCCGGGTGTCGCATCCCCATGTGGTGGGCGTCCACGACCTGGTCGAGTCCGAGGACCGGCTGTGGATCGTCATGGAACTCGTCGAGGGACCCTCGCTGGCCCACCGGATCGCCGCGAGCGGGCCGCTCACGCCGCAGCACACCGCCGCCTTGGGTGTGCAACTGCTCGACGCGCTGGAGGCCGTGCACGCGGCCGGCACCCTGCACCGTGACGTCAAGCCCGCCAACGTCCTGCTGCGCCGCGACGGCAACGCCGTCCTCACCGACTTCGGTATCGCGGCCCTGGACGACGGCGAGTTCTTGACGACCACCGGTGAACTGATCGGCTCCCTCGAGTACATGGCACCCGAGCGGGTGATGGGATCGCCGGTCGGCCCGGCCTCCGACCTGTGGTCCCTGGGCGCGACCCTCGCCACGGTCTGCGGCGGGCAGTCCCCGTTCCGCAGACCGGCACGGCCCGCGACGCTGCACGCGGTGGCGTACGAGGAAGCCGTCCTGTCGGAGCGGCTCGGCCCACTGCGCCCGCTCGTCGAGGCACTGCTGCGCAAGTCCCCCGACGAGCGCCCTTCGGCGGCCACCGCGCGTTCCGCGCTGCGACGCCTCGCGGCGGGAGAGGCGGACGCCGGGCCACTGCCGTCACCGACCGTGCGCGTGTTCCAGCCTTCAGCCGCGTTGACCGACGCGGACACCGTGACCAGCGGCCAGGGGCGACTCGTCCCGGCCGGGGAACCCGTACCGACGGCCCTGCACACCACGTCGCTCAAGCCCGCGCCCCGGCGGTCGTCCCGTCCGAGGGGCCCGAAGCGGCTGTGGTGGGCACTGGCCGGTACGGCGGTGCTGGCGGCGGGCGTCGGCGGCGGTCTCTTCCTCACCGGGGTACTGCCGCTCAAGAAGGACCCCACGACGGCGACCGTCAGTCAGGTCGTTCGGTCGACGACCGGCTGGCAGTCGGTGACCGGACTGACCGTCCAGCGGGGAGACCGGGTCACCGTACGGTTCGTTTCCGGGGAATGGACGGTCGACTACCGGAACAAACCCGTGACCGGGCCGACCGGCTACGACGCGCTCACGGACCAGTCACTGGACGGGGCGAAGAGCTGCAAGATCAAGCCGGCGGCGCCGTTCGGCACCCTGCTGGCACGCCTCTCCGTCAGTCAGGACGCCCCCGTCCACTCCGTCGGGCGGAAACTGGCTTTCCGGGCAGCTCAGAACGGCCCCCTGCAACTGGGGATCAACGACGCCGCCGGATCCTGCTCCGAGGACAACAGAGGCACGCTGACCGTAGAGGTGAGCGTCACACACCAACCTTGACGGGCGGCTGCTGAGCACCGAGCGCATGCATCTCGTCGTTGAGCCCGTCAATCTCTTCTCTCGCCTTACCGCCCTGTCCACGTCGAACACCGTGAGCGTGCTCGCCAGGGCTGGCTTGCCGAAGCCCATCACGCCGAGCCCCGGCGTCGCGACCAGCGCTTGACCCGGTTCTCCTGCGGGTCGACCTCGGCCCGCAGCGGGTCGGCGTTCTCCATGCGCCCCGTCACAGCTCCAGGCTGTCGATCTGAGCAGCACGGGCGAGTGCCACAAGGACACGGCGTGCACCGAACTGCTGCACTTCTCGACTCGATCGTCCTGCCGCACTCGACCTCCCTCACGCCCTGGTCGACCTGGTATACCTCCGCAGGCACGGCCTGGCACCGCCGAGTTGTGCTTCTCGAATTGGGTGTCGGAGATCCAGCCGGTGCCGGGCCGGCGCGGGGGCGAGCCGGACGACCTGCTCGGCACTCTCCTCCCCTGCTCAACCACGGCGCCCCGACGCGCTTGGCCTCCAGCCCCGGATCGCCGGTACCAGGTCGACCACAGCACTGAGCACCGCGGCATCGCCGCCCACGTCATGGACGCCTGGCAACGCCGCCAAGGACTATCCACCAGCAGATCTGGAGTCGCCCAGCACATGACCGGCGTGTTCGCGCGGGTTGCGTGAGAGCTCCGATCCAGGCCCGGCCTCCGGCCGCGGCTCTGGCCGTAGGCGGACACCATCGCCCCGTTCGGACAGCGCGCGTCGGCCGGTGGCCAGTGTCCAGCCGACGGCGGCGATCGCGGCCAGCGCGAGGGTGGCCAGCATCAGCGTGGTGTGGGCTCCGGCACTGCCGGCCGCCCGGGCCAGCGGGTTGGGCGCACCGAGCCGGTCGACCAGCCAGCCGAGGGCCGCCGTGCCGGTGAGCAGCGCGCCGCCCACCCGCAGCGTGGGCTGTACCCGCATCCGCGCGATCACCAGCAGCGAGGGCAGGGCGAGGCAGACCAGCAGGAGCTGGACCAGCTCGATGCCCAGGTTGAAGCCGAGGAGACTGAACACGAGCTGTCCGGTCGCCAGATGCATCTCGGCGAGCACGAAGGAGAACGCCATACCGTGGCCGAGGCCGAAGACGCCGGCCACGACCGCTTCGCGGTCCGGGAACAGGGGGCGGATCGCGTGTACGGCGCCGACGAGGATGCTGGCGGCGATGAACGCCTCGACCGGCCAGCTGGGTGTCTCCAGGCGACTGAGGGCGGTGGCGACCAGCGCCACGGAGTGGCCGGCGGTGAAAGCGAGCGTGATGCGGCCGATGCGCCCGAGCGCGGCGCGGGCGCCGACCAGGCCGTGCCAGCGTCCCCCGGTGGCCCGCAGCGGTGCGGGCAGGAGCAGGATGAGCAGGAACAGCAGATGGTCGGTGCCGGTGAGGATGTGGTTGCCGCCGAGTTCGAGCATGGCGACGAAGCCGCGCCAAGCGCTCCCCTCGCCGAGGTCGACGGTAAGCGGCTGGACGCTCATGTGCCGGACATCGAGACGGATGGTGCCGACCTGGGTGGCGCCCTCGCCGCTGACGCGGCCTGCGGCCCAGTCCTGTCGTACCGACACCAGCGTCACGTGGGTGACGACCTGATGGACGATCACGTCGTAGTTCAGGGTGAAGTGCCGTACGTCACCGTCGGCCGGCGGGGTGAGTACGGCCTTGGCGACCAGCTCGCGGTACGGGCCGGTGGAGGTCTGCTGGGTGCGGCTGAGGCTCAGCGCGCCGATGCTGACCTGCCAGGCTTTGCCCTTGAGGGACATCGGGCGGATGTGGCGGCCGAGGTAGGCGCGGATGGCCGTGGCCTTGGCGGGCAGGGCCGACGGTTCGATGTGGGTCAGATCGATCCCGCCGGCCGTGGCGAGGTCGCCGACCGGCAGTTCCAGCCGCGCGGTGACGGAGGCCTTGTACACGTCGAGCTGGACCACTGAGTGCGGCATCGGGTGCGCGGCGGCCGGCGACGCTCCGAGCAGGAGCGCCGCCGGTACCACGGTCGCGATCCCAGCCACCCGGCGAAGTGCTGTGGTCAGCCAAGTTCGCGGTCGGGTCATGAGAAGGTGAACTCGCTACCGTAGTCGCGGGTGTGGTCGCGGTACACGGTGTGGTAGTGGATCTGGTCCCGGTACACCACGCCGTTCTGGCAGACGAACTCGACCCACACGCCGGGACCGTCGATGCGTACGTAGTCGCCCTGGGTGTCCAGGCCGGTGCCGCCGGAGTAGGCGACGTAGGTCTCGTTCAGCTCATGCTCGTACGTCTTCATGAGCTTCTTCGCGGTGGCGTCGTCCACGTTGGCGACCCAGGGGTGGATCGCCTTCAGCACCAGTTGCTTCTGATTGGGCGACAGCGAGCTGACCTTGACGCCTTCCTTGGTCTCCGGGAACTGGCCGTCCTCACCCGGGCCGAGGAGCACGTCGCTGAACGACGCGGACAGCTTGGCGGTGGCCAGCTGCTCCGTGCTCAGGCTGCCGGTCAGCGCGAGCAGGCCGTTGCGCTGCTTCTCCAGGGGCGAGTACGTGGTGCCGTCGTCGTCGGTCCAGGTGGTCGGCTCGACCCCGATGAAGAAGGGGCTGGCGCCTGCCACCTTGCCCTTCTTGTAGGTCTCGTTCACGGCGAGGTGGTGGCCGCCGAAATGCAGCTGCCAGGTACCGTCCGCCGAGGGGGTGCCCAGGAACGCCAGGAAGTAGACCCCGCTGCCGTAGCCGCCGAGACCGCCTCCTCCTGGGCCACCGGACGGCGGCGTGCCCGTCGGGACGTCGGTGGCCGTCGAGCTCGGGGCCGCCGTGGCGGACGGGTCCGCCGAGACCGTGCTCGACGCGCTGCCCGAGGGCGCCGGCCCCGCGGAACTGGTGCTCTGCGCCGAGTTGAGCACGTGGTCGGCCTTGATGATCTGCGTGATCTGGTCGTACCCGGTGCCCTTGCCGGTGCCCGTGGCCAGCTTCACCACCTTCATGGCGGCGGCCAGTTGAGTGTCCGTCAGGGAGCTGAGCCGGATGCCGGGCCGACAGGACGAGCCGCACGGCAGGTTCGACCAGGCTGTCGCGTTCGCCTGAGAGAAGTCCAGCAGTACCTCCGCCTGCTGGTCGGCGTCCAGCGTCGACCGGGCGCTTGACGCCTGCGGCCGATTTGGCTGCCGGCACATCCGTCGATGCATTTGCCACCGCATATCCGCCGCTGACCAGCACCATTGCCGTGACGGCGCCGGCTGTGCCACGGGCCCGCCGACCGGACCGCCGCGTCCCCGTCCCTGAGCGCGCCATGGGGACCCCGGCCCCGCGGTGCCACTCGCGTGGCCTGACCGGGATCCGGACGGCCAGGATGATTCAGCCCGACGTCAGGGCCGACCGCGCCACGCAACCTGGGTGCAACCCAGCCTGGTGTTGGCTGGACACCACAGGCCAGGAACGAGCGGCCACTGCGACCGGCGATTCAGCCGCAAAGCGAGATCCGGACCGGTTCCGGACCAACCAACCGTCGCGCGAAGCGGTGGCATCCGCTTCCGCGCATCAAGGCAGGGACACGCCATGGACCAGCAGGAGACGACGGACGCCGCCCCGCGCGTGGAGCTGACGCCCTCGGCCGCCGAGTTGCTGCGGCGGCTGCGGGCGGTCCACGGACCGTTGATGTTCCACCAGTCCGGCGGCTGCTGCGACGGCAGTGCGCCCATGTGCTACCCGGAGGGCGAGTTCCGCACCGGCGGCTCCGACGTGCTGCTCGCCGAGTTGGACGTCGAGGGGCTCGACGAGCCGGTGACGTTCTGGATGTCGAGGAGCCAGTACGAGCTGTGGAGCCACACGCGGCTGATCGTCGATGTCGTGGCGGGCCGCGGCAGCGGTTTCTCCCTGGAAGCACCCGAAGGAGTGCGTTTTCTCATCCGTTCCCGCGTCGTAGACGCCTAGGCCCCGCGGAGGTCGTCGCGGTCTGCTGCAATCCCCCTGAGTCCTTGGACAGTTGACGAGACCTCAGGGGGCACCGTGACACCTCGCGACGGACGACTCAGAACAGCACTGACGGTTCTCACGGCATGGAGCGCGCTGGCCGGTGCGGCCCTGGTGGGGGCGGCACCGGCCAGCGGCGTGGAAGGCGCCCGCACCTGGAACGGCACGGTCGCGGACGCGAAGACCCTCGTCGGCAAGGCCGTCGCCCCGGGCATCACGTACAGGGAGTTCAACCTCCCGGCCGCCCAGGGCGTGGCGCGCGCACACTTACTGAGCGTCGACCTGAGCAACCGTCATGTGCGCGTCGATCTCCTCCACTCCGCGGCCGTGGCCTCCCGGGCGGCCGTCTCCCGGCTGGCCGAGGCGCAGGGCGCCGTCGCCGGCGTCAACGGTGACTTCTTCGACATCTCCGAGGCCCAGCATCCTGGGGTCGAGGCCACGGGCGCGACCGTGGGTCCGGCGATCGCGAACGGCCGCGCTCTGAAGGCGGCGGTCCCGGACGGTCAGCGCTTCGGCCCCACCCTCCCGCCCGGCACGACCACGAAGAACGTGCTCGGCGTGGGCCTGGACGGCCGGGCCCGGCTGGACAGTCTGGCCCTCGACGGTTCCGTGCGCAGCTCCCGTGGGCGGTGGGCGCTCGGTGGGCTCAACCAGTACGCGCTGCCGCAGGGTTCCATCGGCGCGTTCACCTCGGCCTGGGGCGGTGTCTCCCGGAAGCGGGCCGTCTGCGGCACCGACATCGACCGCGCCGCGCCCTGCAGCGCGGACACCTACGAGGTGACGGTCCGCCGCGGCCGGGTCGTGTCGACGGCCACCACACCGGGCGGCGGCCCCATCGCGTCCGGCACCACCGTGCTGGTGGGGCGCGAGGCGGGCGCGCAGCAGTTGCGCAAGCTGGCGAAGGGGCAGGCGGTCCGCATTCAGCACTGGCTCGTCGCGGCCGGCACCCGGATCCGGTACCGCTTCGCCATCGGCGGCTGTCCGGTCCTCACTCACGGGCAGCCGCTGCCCGGTCTGAACAACACCACCTCGGCCGTACGGACCGCCGTGGGCATCGCGAACAAGGGGCGGCGCCTGCTTCTGCTCGCCCTCGACGGCGCGGCCGCCTACCGCGGCGGACTGACCGTCGCCGAAGTGGCGCACGCCATGCGGTCGTTGGGCTCCGTCGACGCGTTCAGTCTGGACGGCGGCGGCTCCACGACCATGGTGGCGCGGATGCCGGGAGCGGGCGCGGTGAGCGTCCTCAACCACCCCTCCGGTGGCGCCGAACGCCCGGTCCCCAACGGCATCGGGGTGTTCTCACACAGCTGACACACCTGAAGCCGAACATCAGGGGCGCAGGCTGCTCACGATGTCCGCCGTCGCGGTGAGCCCGTTCTGAATGGTCGGCGCCATGCTGGTGGTCGACAGATAGAAGCCGAGCAGGACGCAGACCACCGCGTGCGAGGGTTTCAGCGCGCCGTTGCGCAGGAAGACCACCGCGAGGATCAGGAGCAGTACCACCACAGAGATGGAAATGGCCATCGTCAACCTCCTCCGCCACGTCGACACCGCGGCTTTCGGCCGCAAGTGTCGCGTAGCGGAGGGTTCGTCCGGGCGGCTGACGTGTCCTCCGAACGTGTGGTGTCTACGCCCGCTCGCACACCAGCGCGTGCACCTGATCGTGCGCGTCCACTCGCGTGCGTCCTACGCGCACGCGTCTACTCGTGTGCGTCGAGGAAGGCTTCGAGCCCGGCGAGGTCGTCGGTGTTGAAGTAGTCGAGGTCGGCGGCCAGTAGTTCGCCCCACAGGGCCTCGCGCGCCGGGCCCGCCAGGTCGGGCGTGGCCCAGAACCGCACCTTCTGGTGGCGTCGGTGCGCCGCCGCGATGATGCCGCGCAGCTTCGCACGCTCGGCGTCGGGGAACGGGCCGTCGCCCAGCCAGGTGAAGTTGAGCGTCCAGTTGTCCGAGATCAGCGGGATGAAGGAGGCGGGGGCCGCGCTGCCGAGGTCGGTGAGCCTGCCGTCGTAGAAGGCGCGCCGCACGCTCTGCGCCTCCATGGGCGTACGGGCGGCGCGGTCGCCGGAGATCACCGCGGTGATCGGCCCCGGGCGCGCCCGGCCGTGCGCGTAGGTGGTGAACAGGTGCGGGTAGCGGCTCAGATGGCGGTCGAGTTCGAGGTACGTCGACGAGCCCTCGGTCTTGATGTCGATGAGGAGTTGCAGGGGCCTCCGGTATCCCCGGTAGACCGAGCCGTGGTTGGCCTTCACACGGGCGGCGAGCGGGGCGAGGTAGAGGGATTCGAGGGTGCGGTTCGGGTCGAGGTCGACCGGGTCGTGGGCGACGAGGAGTTGGTCGCCCACGAGGTAGATGTCGGCCTCGACGCTGCCGAAGCGGTGGTCGAGGGCGTCGAACAGGGGGCGCGGGTGCTCGTAGTCGTTGTGCGCGTGGGCACGCCGCAGGGGGCGCGTGTGGTGCTTCTCCTCCCCCGCCAGTGCTCGCGAGGCGGGCAGGGCGACCGAGCCCGCTAGGGCGGCGCCGAGGGTGGTGAGGGCTCTGCGACGGGTGGTGAGGGCCATGCTCTGCCTCCCTTGAGGGGTGCGCTACGGACCTCAGCGAGTATGCGGTCCCCCGGGGCCCAACAAACCTTGAGGTGAGGGGAGTTGGCCGGACTGCCGCTGTCCGTTCACTTCACCCGCGGTGCGCACACCGAGAGGCCCGCCCCTGGTGGGGCGGGCCTCTGGCAGAGGTAGGTCAGGGGGCTTGCAGGTCCACCAGTTCGGCCAGCGCCGTGCGGTGGGCTCCCGCCGTGCCGTACGCGATCGAGTCCGCCTTGGCCCGCTTCAGATAGAGGTGAACCGGGTGCTCCCAGGTCATCCCGATGCCCCCGTGCAGTTGGAGGGCCTCCTCGGCGGTGTGGACGGCGACGGGCGCCGCGTACGCCTGGGCGACGGCGACCGACACGTCGGTGTCCGCGCTGCCGGTCGCGAGCGCGTCGGCGGCACCGCGGGCGGCGGCGCGTGTGTTGACGACCTCCAGCCACAGCTGCGCGAGCCGGTGCTTGAGCGCCTGGAATCCGCCGACGGGCCGGTTGAACTGCTTGCGGTCCTTGAGATAGCGGACCGTCTCGGTCAAGCACCAGTCGGCGAGCCCGAGTTGCTCGGAGGCGAGCAGTCCCGCGCCGCTGCGCAGGGCTCGTCGTACGGCGGGTTCGGCGGCGCCGAGGCGACGTGCCCGCACCCCGTCGAAGGTGACCGTGGCGAGCGGCCGGGTGAGGTCGAGGGACACCTGCGGGGTGAGCGTCACGGCGTCCGCGTCCACCGCGTACAGCCCGCCGTCGCCCGCCGGAACCAGCAGCACGTCGGCCACCGCCGCGTCCGCGATCCCCGTCAGCTCCCCGTGCAGAAGGCCGTCCTCGTTCCGTACGGTCTTGTGGGCGCCGCCGGGTGCCACGGACAGCGCGACGGCGAGCGCGCCGATCGTCCGGCCCGACGCCAGCGCCGTCAGCAGCCCGGCGGCCTCCTCGCCCTCGCAGGCCAGCAGCGCCTCGGTGGCGACGACGGCGCTGGTCAGATACGGCACCGGCGCGACCGCACGCCCCAGCTCCTCCAGCACCACGGCGACTTCGCGGTGGGTGGCGCCCTGGCCGCCCAGCGACTCGGGTACGAGCAGGCCCGCCAGGCCCATCCCGTCCGAGAGCGCCTTCCACAGCTCGGGGTCGTGCGGGGTGTCCGTCTCGGTGCGGGTGATGACGCCCGCCGCGTCGCAGTGGTCGGTGAGGAGGTCGCGGACGGCGGCGCGCAGCGCCTCTTCCTCCTCGGAGTACAGCAGATCGGGCTGGGTGCTCTGTGTTGTCGTCATCATCATCGGGTCAGGTCCTTCCACGCGACGTCCTTGTCGGTGCGCGGCTCGGACGGCAGGCCCAGCACGCGTTCGGCGACGATGTTCAGCAGGACCTCGCTGGTCCCGCCCTCGATGCTGTTGCCCTTGGAGCGCAGATAGCGGTAGCCGGCGTCGCGGCCGGTGAAGTCGACCAGTTCCGGTCGGCGCATCGTCCAGTCGTCGTACAGCAGGCCTTCTTCGCCGAGGAGTTCAACCTCGAGGCCGCTGATCTCCTGGTTGAGGCGAGCGAATCCGAGCTTCATCCCGGAGCCCTCGTGGCCGGGCTGGCCCGCGACGAGCTGCTGGCGCAGCCGCTCGCCGGAGAGCCGGGCGACCTCGGCCTCCACCCACAGCTTCAGCAGCCGCTGGTGCAGATCGTGGGTGCGCAGTTCGGGACGCTCGCGCCAGGTCCTGGAGACCGGGCCGATCATGCCGCCCTCGCGGGGGATGCGCATACCGCCGATGGAGACGCGCTCGTTCATGAGCGTGGTCTGCGCGACCCGCCAGCCGTCGCCGACCTCGCCCAACCGGTGCGCGTCGGGGATGCGGACGTCGGTGAGGAAGACCTCGTTGAACTCGGCCTCGCCGGTGATCTGGCGCAGCGGCCGCACCTCGACGCCGGGGTCGGTCATGTCGCAGATGAAGTACGTGATGCCGCGGTGCTTGGGCACGTCCGGGTCGGTGCGGGCGATGAGGATGGCCCAGCGGGCGACGTGGGCGCTGGAGGTCCACACCTTCTGCCCGTTGACCACCCAGGTGTCGCCCTCCCGGACGGCACGCGTACCGAGCGCGGCCAGGTCGGACCCGGCGCCGGGCTCGCTGAAGAGCTGGCACCAGACCTCCTCGCCGACCCACAACGGCCTGAGGAAGTCCCGCTTCTGCTCCTCGGTGCCGAAGCCGAGGACGGTCGGCGCGGCCATGCCGAGGCCGATGCCGATGCGCCGCGGGTCGTTGTCGGGGGCGCCGGCAGCCTCCAGTTCGGCGTCCACGACGGCCTGGAGGGTGCGCGGGGCGCCGAGCCCGCCGAGGCCCTCGGGGTAGTGCACCCAGGCGAGTCCGGCGTCGAAACGGGCCTTGAGGAAGTCGAGGCGGTCCGTGGTCGCGGGCGGGTGCGCCGCCAGCAACTCCTTCGTACGGGTGCGCAGTTCGGCTGCGTCGGTCATGCGGCTGCTCCGTTCTCGAGAGAGGGCACCACGACGACCCGGCCGGTGGTGACACCGTCGCCGACCCGCTGCACGGCGGCCGCACCGCCGCTCAGCGGCACGCGCTCGCTGACCAGCGGCTTGATGGCGCCGCGCGCGGCCAGCTCGGTGAGCTGCTCGTGGCAGTGCTGGATCAGCTTGGGGTTCTTGGTGCCGTACAGGCCCCAGTGCAGGCCGAGGATCGCGTAGTTCTTCACCAGGGCGTGGTTGAGCGCCGGGCTGGGGATCGAGCCGCTGGCGAAGCCCACGACGACGATCCGGCCCTCGAAGGCGACGACCTTGGTGGACTGGGTGTACGCCTCGCCGCCGACGGGGTCGTAGATCACATCGGCGCCGCGGCCGCCGGTGGCTTCCTTCACGGCGGCGATGACGTCCTGGGTACGCCGGTCGATGACGACGTCGCAGCCCAGCTCGCGCGCCACGGCCACCTTGTCGGCACCGCCGACCACGCCGATGACGGTGGCGCCCGCCGCCTTGCCCAGCTGCACGGCCGCGCTGCCGACCCCTCCGGCGGCGGCGTGGACGAGCAGTGTCTCGCCGGCTTCGAGACGGGCCCGGCGGTGCAGACCGAACCACCCCGTCTGGTAGCCGATGTGCAGGGCGGCCGCCTCGGCGTCGTCGAGGGTGTCGGGCGCGGGCAGCAGGGCGGCGGCGTCCGCGACGGCGTACTCGGCGAAACCGCCGTGCGGCAGCGCGGGGTTGGCCAGCACGCGGCGTCCGTCCTCGGTCTCGCCGCAGATCTCCACGCCGGGCGTGAACGGCAGTGGCGGCCTGACCTGGTAGTGCCCGCGGCACATCAGCACGTCCGGGAAGTTGATGTTCGCCGCGCGCACCTTGAGCAGGACCTGCCCCTCACCGGGCACCGGTCGCTCCACGTCCTGGAGCTGCATCGCCTGGCTCGGTTCGCCGAGCTGGTGTACTTGCCATGCCTGCATGCGGGGCCTCCACGGGACTGCTCTGTCTGACCGGGCTCGACCGCATACTAAGCGGTCGCTTGCCGATCAGGGAACAGTCAGGTGCGTCACGCCCTCACGAGCGGGCCGGACGCGCCCTCACATGCATCCGCTCCCCCTGCGGCCCGAACAGGCTCAGGAACTCCACGGGCCCCTCCCCCGTCGACCCGAACCAGTGCGGCACCCGCGTGTCGAACTCGGCGGCCTCCCCCGGACCGAGCACCACGTCGTGGTCGGCCAGCACGAGCCTGAGCCGCCCCGACATCACGTACAGCCACTCATAGCCCTCGTGGGTCCGGGGTTCCGGTTCGAGCTTGCGCTGCGGTTCGAGCACCTTGTACGCCTGGAGTCCGCCGGGCTGCCGGGTGAGCGGCCAGTGGGTGCGGCCGCCGCGCACGATCGGCTGGGCGCGTACCCGCGGGTCGCGCACCGGGGGCGCGCCGACCAACTCGTCCAGCGGTACCTCGTGGGCCCGGGCGATCGGCAGCAGGAGCTCCAGACTGGGCTTGCGCAGCCCCGACTCCAGCCGCGACAGCGTGCTCACGGAGATGCCGGTCGCCTCGGACAGCCCGGCGAGTGTCGCGCCCCGCTCCTTGCGGATGCGCCGCAGCCTCGGCCCGACCTCGGCCAGCACCTCGTCCGTCCCTGCCTCGTCATCCATACCCTTGCTCATGCCCATATTGCAGATTCGGCAAAGCCATTTGTCAATGCGGCACCGGTCGGGCGACCGTCTGCGGTGGAGGTGGTCACCATGACCGACATGACCGAGAGGTACGAGGCCGTCGTCGTCGGAGGCGGCGCGGCCGGCCTGTCCGCCGCACTGGTCCTCGGCCGGGCCCGGCGCCGCACGCTCGTCGTCGACGCGGGCGAGCCGCGCAACGCGCCCGCCGCGCATCTGCAGGGCTATCTGACCCGGGACGGCATGCCGCCCGCGGAGTTCCTCGCCGCGGGGCGCGAGGAGATCGCGCGGTACGGCGTCGAGCTGGTCCGGGACCGGGCGGTGGACGTGTCCCGGCAGGACAACGGCGAGTTCGTCGTGACGCTCACGGCCGGACGGACCGTGCACGCGCGGCGGCTGATCCTCGCCACCGGGCTGGCGGACGAGCTCCCGACGGTCACAGGGGTCGCCGAGCGCTTCGGGCGCGACGTGCTGCACTGCCCGTACTGCCACGGCTGGGAGGTCCGCGACAAGTCCTTCGGGGTGCTGGCCACCACACCGATGAGCGTCCACCAGGCGCTGATGGTCTCCCAGTGGTCGAAGGACGTCACCCTCTTCCTGCACACGGTCGCCGAGGAGCTGCTGACGGCCGACGACACGCGACGGCTCGCCGCTGCCGGGGTCGTCGTGGTGCCCGGTGAGGTCGCGGGGCTCGTCGTCGAGGACGACCGGCTCACGGGGCTCCGGCTCACGGACGGCACCGTCCACGACCGCTCGACGCTCTTCGTGGCGCCGCGCGCGGTCCCCCGCAACGACCTGTTCGAGCGGCTGGGCGCCGAGCTGCGCGAAACCCCGTTCGGCACGTACCCGGTGGTCGACGAGACGGGCCTGACGACCGTGCCCGGCGTCTGGGCGGCGGGCAACGCGGTGGGCTTCGCCGAGCAGGTCGTGAACGCCGCGGGCGCGGGCTACCGGGCCGCGGCCACGCTCAACGGCGAGCTGCTCTTCGCCGACCTCGACGCCGCCCAGGACAGGTCCTGACCCCGGAGCTGAACCGCCCGGGTGTGGAGGGCGCCCCTCCGTAGCACCATGGCTCCATGCTGCTCGCCCGGCTCGCCCATGTGTCCCGGGAGGTCGCCGCCACCTCGGCGCGGTCCCGGAAGACCGCCCTGCTCGCCGAGCTGTTCCGGGACGCCGACGCGGACGACGTGCCGATCGTGATCCCGTATCTGGCGGGCCGTCTTCCACAGGGGCGGCTCGGCATCGGCTGGAAGCTGCTGAGCGGACCGGTGCCGCCCGCGCCCGAGCCCTCGCTCACGGTGCGGGACGTGGACGCCCGGCTGACGGAGGTCGGCGCGGTCACGGGCGCCGGCTCGCAGGCGGAGCGCAGGCGACTGATGGACGAGCTGCGGGCGGCGGCCACCGAGGACGAGCAGCGGTTCCTGTTCGGGCTGCTCACCGGCGAGGTGCGGCAGGGCGCGCTGGACGCGGTCGCGGTCGAGGGGCTCGCCGAGGCGACCGGCGCGCCCGCCGCGGACGTACGGCGGGCGGTGATGCTCGCCGGATCGCTGCAGACGGTGGCGCAGGCGCTGCTGACGGACGGCCCGGGGGCCCTGGACGACTTCCGGCTCACGGTGGGCCGCCCGGTGCTGCCCATGCTCGCGCACAGCGCCACGTCCGTGTCCGAGGCCGTGGCGAAGCTGGGCGCGTGTGCCGTCGAGGAGAAGCTCGACGGCATCCGCGTACAGCTGCACCGCGACGGCGACGACGTACGGATCTACACCCGCACCCTCGACGACATCACCGACCGGCTGCCCGAACTCACCTCCGCCGCGATGGAGTTGAAGGGCACCCGGTTCATCCTGGACGGCGAGGTGATCGCGCTGGACGAGGACGGGCGGCCGCGCTCCTTCCAGGAGACGGCCGGGCGGGTGGGCTCGCGGGTGGATGTGGCCACGGCCGCGCAGAGCGTGCCGGTCTCCCCCGTCTTCTTCGACGCGCTGTCGGTCGACGGGCGGGATCTGCTGGATCTGCCGTTCGCCGACCGGCACGCGGAGCTGGCGCGGCTGGTGCCCGAGCCGATGCGGGTGCGGCGCGCCCTCGCCCACGGGCCCGAGGACATCCCCCCGGCCCAACGATTCCTCGCCGAGACGCTGGAGCGCGGTCACGAAGGCGTGGTGGTGAAGGCCCTGGACGCCCCCTACAGCGCCGGCCGGCGCGGGGCGTCGTGGCTGAAGGTCAAGCCCGTGCACACCCTCGACCTGGTGGTCCTGGCGGCCGAGTGGGGCCACGGACGGCGCACCGGCAAGCTCTCCAACCTGCACCTCGGGGCCCGCGCCGCGGACGGCTCCTTCGCGATGCTCGGCAAGACCTTCAAAGGCATGACGGACGCGATGCTGGCCTGGCAGACCGAGCGCCTCCAGGAGCTGGCCGTCGAGGACAGCGGCCACGTGGTCACCGTACGGCCCGAACTCGTCGTGGAGATCGCCTACGACGGTCTGCAGAAGTCCACCCGCTACCCGGCCGGGGTCACCCTGCGCTTCGCCCGCGTGGTGCGCTACCGCGAGGACAAGTCGCCCGCGCAGGCCGATACGGTCGAGACCCTGCTCGCCGCACACCCGGAGGTGGCCCCGTGACGGGCAAGCGCAGTGCGGGACTGCTGCTGTACCGGCGCACCGACGACGGCCCGGAGGTGCTGCTCGGTCACATGGGCGGCCCCTTCTTCGCGCGGCGGGACGCCGGGGCGTGGACCGTGCCCAAGGGCGAGTACGAGCCCGACGAGACCGCCTGGGACGCGGCGCGCCGGGAGTTCCAGGAGGAACTGGGGCTGCCGCCGCCCGACGGCGAGGCCGTCCCGCTCGGCGAGGTGGAGCAGAAGAACGGCAAGGTCGTCACGGCCTGGGCGATCGAGGCCGACCTCGACCCGGCGACCGTGGTCCCGGGCACGTTCGAGATGGAGTGGCCGCCGAAGTCGGGGCGGATCCAGGAGTTTCCCGAGCTGGACCGGGTGGAATGGTTCGGCCTGGACCGGGCCGGGGAGCTGATCGTGCCGGCGCAGGCGGCGTTTCTCGAGCGGCTGGCGGAGCACTCGGACTGACAGCGCCCTCCGCGTTGCGCCGCACCGCGCCGCGCGGGAGGGTCGGAAAACAGCCCGCTTACAGAGACTTGTCGAGAACAGCCCGCTTCGGGTTCCGGAGAACAGCCCGCTCGAAGAACAGCCCGCTTCAGGAGGTCGGCCATGCCCATCGCGACGGTGAACCCGGCGAACGGCGAGACGCTCAAGACGTACGACGCGCTCGGCGCCGAGGAGATCGAGCGCAGGCTCGCCACGGCCGAGAGCACGTTCCGCGACTATCGCACCACGTCCCTCGCCGAGCGTGCACGGCTGCTGCACAGGGCGGCCGACCTCCTCGACGAGGAGCGGGACGACATCGGCCGGGTGATGACCACGGAGATGGGCAAGCCCGTCAAGCAAGCCCGCGCGGAGGCCGCCAAGTGCGCGAAGTCGATGCGCTGGTACGCCGACCACGCCGAGGAGCTGCTCGCCGACGAGGAGCCCGCCGACTCCGACGCCAAGGACTCCGGCGCCTCCCGCGTCCTGGTGCGCTACCGGCCGCTGGGCCCGGTGCTGGCCGTCATGCCGTGGAACTTCCCGCTCTGGCAGGTGGTCCGGTTCGCCGCGCCCGCCCTGATGGCGGGCAACGTCGGCCTCCTCAAGCACGCCTCGAACGTGCCGCAGACCGCCCTCTACCTGGAGGACCTGTTCCGCCGGGCGGGCTTCCCCGAGGGCTGCTTCCAGACGCTGCTGATCGGCTCGGGCGCCGTGGAGGGCATCCTGCGCGATCCCCGGGTCAAGGCGGCGACGCTGACCGGAAGTGAACCGGCGGGGCGCGCGGTGGCCTCGGTCGCCGGGGACGAGGTCAAGAAGACGGTGCTGGAGCTGGGCGGCAGCGACCCGTTCGTCGTCATGCCGTCCGCCGACGTGGACCGGGCGGCGAGGACCGCGGTGACGGCCCGGGTGCAGAACAACGGGCAGTCGTGCATCGCCGCCAAGCGGTTCATCGTGCACACGGACGTGTTCGACGCCTTCGCCGAGCGCTTCACGGCGGGCATGAAGGCGCTGAAGGTCGGCGATCCGCTGGACGAGGACACCGACATCGGCCCGCTCTCCACCGAACAGGGCCGCGGTGACCTGGAGGAACTCGTCGACGACGCGGTGGAGAGCGGCGCGACCGTGCTCTGCGGCGGCGAGCGCCCCGAAGGCTTCACGGAGCGCGGCTGGTACTACGCGCCGACCATCCTCACCGACATCACCCCCGAGATGCGCGTCCACCAGGAGGAGACCTTCGGGCCGGTCGCCACGCTCTACCGCGTCGCCGATCTCGACGAGGCGGTGGCGCTCGCGAACGACACGCCGTTCGGGCTGAGTTCGAATGTCTGGACGAACGACGAGGCCGAAGCGGACCGGTTCGTACGCGACCTGGAGGCGGGCGGCGTGTTCTTCAACGGGATGACCGCCTCCCACCCGGCGTTCCCGTTCGGCGGGGTCAAGCGGTCCGGCTACGGGCGTGAGCTGTCGGGACACGGAATCCACGAGTTCTGCAACATCACCACCGTATGGCACGGAGCGTAAGCGTTCCGCAGCTACGATCCCCCTGTGAACCGCGAAGTGACCCTGCCTCTGATCGTCGACGACCGCGGCACGTTGCAGGTGGCGGCCGCCGACGTCAGCAAACTGCTGCGCACGGTGGGCGGCCGGTGGCTGCACCTGGTGGAGGCCGGCCAGGACGGACTCGACGAGGACACGGTGGCGACACTGACCATCGAACTCGCCAAGCTCGCCGACCGCATCGACGTGGCCTGCATCGCGCACAGCAGCGGGACGACGTCCGACTGACGGCGCGCGTCCGCCCGGTCCGCGCGCCGGGCCGACGCGCCCTCAGGTCGTCCGCTGGTCGAGTTCCCACAGGGCGTGCCAGAACTTCGCCTCGTAGCTCTGCAGCAGTCGCCCGTACCGGAGGACCTCGGTCTCCCCGATCCGCCCCGCGTCCAGCCCCGCCTGTACAGCCGTGAGCGCCTTCCGCTCCAGCTCCGGGGCGGGTGCCGCGAAGAAGTCGAAGAAGCCGCACACCTCGCCGCCGAAGCCGTAGTGACGGCGCAGGGATTCGGCGATCGCCGCGCAATAGCCGCCCCACGTCGTGAAGTTGCCGCTCAGGGCGAGCACCACGTCGGCCGGTGAGCCGTTCAGGGCCAGCCAGGCGACGTACGCGGGATAGGCCTGACAGTCCGCGAGCGGCTCGTAGGCCGCCGCCCGCGCCTCGTCCACCCCGCAGGCGGCGGCGAACACATCCAGCCTCCCCAGGGCCAGAGCCTCACCCTCCGCGAGCATGGCGAAGAAGGCGGCGCTCTGCGGCTCGACGTCCGGACGCTCGGCCAGATGCAGGAACGCACGACGGTCCGCGGCCATCACGTGGCGCTGTTCGAGGGCCAGGGCGGCGAGCGTGGAACGCTGGGCCGCGCCCCGGGCGATGAGGGGCAACAGCCGGTTGGCGTGGGGGTCCGGGGCGAGCTTCTCCGTGGTGTCCTCCAGCAGTTCCCTGGCCGTGCGCACCATGGCGTACTCCTTCGGTTCGGCCGTCCCGGGGCCTCTTCCCTCGTACTTCTACGCCCTCCCAAGAATCCCCGGAATGGAGTAACCCGACGAGAGATCCCCACGCTTCCGGGTGATCGTGGGTGGACCACCCCGGTGGGTGAACCGCCCCCGTGGGTGAACCACTCTTCCGCCGGGGGACGAGAGTTCCCCGGAAGGCGAAAGAAGGCGCGCGTCATGGCGACTTTGTGCAGACCTTCGGTCTCCGTGCCGGAATACGTGATCACGATGGAGGAGACGCTGGAGCTGGCTCGCTCCCGTCACGAGGACCACCCACAGCTGCCGTTGGCACTCCGACTGATCGAGAACACCGGTGTCCAAACCCGGCACATCGTGCAGCCCATCGAGGAGACGCTGAAACACCCGGGCTTCGAAGAACGCAACAAGGTCTACGAGAGTGAGGCCAAGGCCCGCGTCCCCGCCGTCATACAGCGGGCGCTGGATGACGCCGAGCTGCTCACCACCGACATCGACATGATCATCTACGTCTCGTGCACCGGGTTCATGATGCCCTCGCTCACGGCCTGGCTGATCAACTCGATGGACTTCAGCAGCGACACCCGACAGATACCCATAGCCCAGCTGGGCTGCGCGGCAGGCGGCGCCGCGATCAACCGGGCCCACGATTTCTGCACGGCGTACCCCGACGCCAACGCGCTGATCGTGGCCTGCGAGTTCTGCTCGCTCTGCTATCAGCCGACCGATCTCAGCGTCGGCTCGCTGCTCTGCAACGGCCTGTTCGGCGACGGCATCGCCGCCGCCGTCGTCCGCGGCAACGGCGGCACCGGCGTCCACCTGGAGCGCAACGGCTCCTACCTGGTCCCCAAGACCGAGGACTGGATCATGTACGACGTCCGCGCCACGGGCTTCCACTTCCTGCTGGACAAGAGGGTTCCCGGGACGATGGAACCACTCGCCCCCGCCCTCCACGCCCTCGCGCGACAGCATGACTGGGACGCCTCCGACCTGGACTTCTACATCATCCACGCGGGCGGCCCCAGGATCCTCGACGACCTCAGCAAGTTCCTCGAGGTCCCGCCGGAGGCCTTCCGGTTCAGCCGGGCCACCCTCACCGAGTACGGGAACATCGCCAGCGCCGTCGTCCTGGACGCGCTGCGTCGGCTGTTCGACGAGGGCGGCGCCGAGCACTCCGCGCGCGGACTGCTCGCGGGCTTCGGCCCCGGCATCACCGCGGAAATGGCCCTGGGCCGCTGGCGCGACAGCAGCAACGAGACGGTGTGAACGGAATGACCGAGAAGACGATGCCCGGGCCACTGCCGCCTGTCCGGCACTGGCCCGCCCTCGACCTGAAGGGCGTGGATTTCGACCCGGTCCTGACCGAGCTGATGCGCGAGGGACCGGTCACCCGGATCCAGCTGCCCAACGGCGAGGGATGGGCCTGGCTGGTGACCCGCCACGACGATGTGCGCTTGGTCGCCAACGACCCACGGTTCGGCCGCGAGGCGGTCATGGACCAGCCGGTCACCCGGCTCGCCCCGCACTTCATCCCGGCCCGCGGCGCGGTGGGCTTCCTGGACCCGCCCGACCACACCCGGCTGCGCCGCTCGGTGGCCGCGGCCTTCACGGCACGCGGGGTGGAACGGGTCCGCGACAAGGCCCGGCGCACGCTCGACAAGATGGTCGACGAGCTGCTGCGGGTCGGACCGCCCGCCGATCTCACCGAGGCGATCCTCACCCCCTTCCCCATCGCGGTCATCTGCGAGCTGATGGGCGTCCCGCCCGACGACCGGCGGGGCATGCACACCTGGACGCAGCTGATCCTGTCCTCCGCGCACGGCGCCGAGGTCAGCGAGAAGGCCAAGGACGAGATGGGCGCCTACTTCAGGAAGCTCATCGGCGCCCGGAACGACAGCAGGGACGAGGACGTCACCTCGCTGCTGGGCGCCGCCGTGGGCCGGGACGAGATCGATCTGGAGCAGGCCGTCGGGCTCGCCGTCCTCCTCCAGATCGGCGGCGAGGCTGTCACGAACAACTGCGGGCAGATGCTCTACCTGCTCATGACCCGCCCGGCGCTGGCCGACCGGCTGCGCTCCGACCCTCGGATCCGCCCCCAGGCCATCGACGAGCTGCTGCGCTACATCCCGCACCGCAACATGGTCGGCCTGTCGCGGATCGCGAGGGAGGACGTCGAGATCAGGGGCGTGCTGATCCGGGCCGGCGATCCGGTCTACGTCTCGTACCTGGCCGCCAACCGCGACCCGGAGGTCTTCCCGGACCCCGAGCACGTCGACTTCGACCGCAGCCCCAATCCGCACGTGGCGTTCGGCTTCGGCCCGCACTACTGCCCGGGCGGGATGCTGGCCAGGCTGGAGTCGGAACTCCTGGTGGACGCACTTCTGGACCGGCTGCCGGGGCTGCGGCTCGCCGTCCCCCCAAGTCAGGTCCCGTTCAGGAAAGGCGCGTTGATCCGTGGCCCCGAAGCTCTGCCCGTGATGTGGTGAGCGACCCGATGACCATGACCGAAGGACTCCTCGTACCACCGGGTCACGGCCGGATCGTGCAAACCCCCGCCCAGCACGTGACGTTCAAGGTGACCGGCTCGCACTCGCGCACCGCGTCCACCTTCGAGGTGCTGGTACCGCCCGGGTTCGACGTGGGCGCCCATGTGCACACGCGCAGCGAGGAGCTGTTCTACGTCCTCGAAGGCGAGCTGGACGTGCTCGCCTTCGAGCCCCGGATCCGGACCCCCGACAACTGGCAGAAGTGGGAGTCGAGTTCGGGCAACCGGGTGGTACGGGCAACCCCGGGCACGGTCATCGTCGTGCCCCCGGGCTGTCCCCACGCCTTCTCCAACCCCACCGAGAACCAGGCGAAGATGTTCTTCCAGGCCTCCCCGCCCCCGGACCACGAGCGCTACTTCGAGGAGCTGCTCGAGATCCTGAGGGACGGGGGCCCGCCGGACCACGCGGCCATCGAGGAACTGAGGGCGAGGTACGACATCGAGCAGCTCACCCCTCTGAAACTCCGGTGAGCGCAGCGCGCAACCGCTACCGAATCGGCATCCCGGAAAGCGTCCGCGCGATCACCAGCCGCTGGATCTCGCTCGTCCCCTCGAAAATGGTGTAAATGGCTGCATCCCGGTGCATCCGCTCCACCGGATACTCACGGGTGTAGCCATTTCCACCCAGGATCTGGATCGCCTGACCGGTGACCTTCTTCGCCGTCTCGCTGGCGAACAACTTGGACATCGACCCCTCGGCCGCGGTGAACGGCTTCCCGTTGATCGCCATCCACGAAGCCCGCCACACCAGCAGACGCGCGGCATCGATCGACGTACGCATGTCGGCGAGCTGGAACGCGACACCCTGATTGTCGATGATCGGACGCCCGAACTGCTCACGCGTCATCGCATAGTCGAGGGCGACCTCGTACGCGGCGCGGGCCGTGCCCACCGCCATGGCCCCGACGGCCGGACGCGACGCCTCGAACGTGGCCATCGCGGCGTTCTTCACCCGTTCGCCGCCGCCCGCCTTCGCGCGCTCCCGGGCGCGGGCCAGGCGTTCGTCCAGCTTCGCCTTGCCGCCGAGCAGGCAGGAACCGGGGATGCGAACGTTGTCGAGGACGACCTCGGCGGTGTGCGAGGCACGAATGCCGTGCTTCTTGAACTTCTGGCCCTGGGAGAGGCCCGGCGTGTTCGGCGGCACGATGAAGGAGGCGTGCCCCTTGGAGCCGAGGTCCGGGTCGACGACCGCGACGACGACATGGACGTTGGCGATACCACCGTTGGTCGCCCAGGTCTTGGTGCCGTTGAGCACCCACTCGTCCTTGGCCTCGTCATAGACGGCACGCGTGCGCATCGAGGCGACGTCGGAGCCGGCGTCGGGCTCGGAGGAGCAGAAGGCCGCGACCTTGACATCGTTGGCATCGCCGTACATCTGGGGGATCCAGGTGCCGATCTGCTCCTCGGTGCCGTTGGCGAGGACGCCCACGGCGGCGAGGCCGGTGCCGACGATCGACAGGGCGATGCCCGCGTCGCCCCAGAACAGCTCCTCCATGGCCATGGGTATGCCGAGACCGGTCGGGTCGAAGTACTGCTGGGCGTAGAAGTCCAGGGAGTAGATGCCGACCTTCGCGGCCTCCTGGATGACCGGCCAGGGAGTCTCCTCGCGCTCGTCCCACTCGGCGGCCGCGGGGCGGATCACATCGGCGGCGAACCCGTGGAGCCAGTCGCGGACCTCCCTCTGTTCGTCGTTGAGCTCCATGGTGAACTCGGCCATGTCCCCTCCAGCACTGCACTAAAGTGTTACTTGCGGTAACTGGAGTCTGTTACTGATCAGTAGTAAAAGTCAACTCCCACGTTCCGCTCGGCAGCCCGTTCGATACGCATGGGCCGATGAGTGTTACTTTGCGCAGGCGTCACCGAATCACCACGGGTGGGGAGAGATCATGGACACCACACAGCGAACCGATCAGCAGAGGTCCGCCGACCGCCGCCGGCGCGAGCTGCTGGAGGCCGCCGACAGAGTGGTGCTCCGCGACGGCCCCGGGGCCTCGATGAACGCCATCGCCGCCGAGGCGGGCATCACCAAGCCGATCCTGTACCGCCACTTCGGCGACAAGGGTGGACTCTACGCGGCCCTGGCCAAGCGGCACACCGACGCCCTCCTCGGAGCGCTGCGGGCCGCGTTGGACGCGCCCGCGGAGCGCCGGGAGCGGGTGGAGGCCACGCTCGACACGTATCTCGCGGCCATCGAGGCGCACCCTCAGGTCTACCGCTTCCTGATGCACCCCACGGAGGGCGCCTCGTCCGCCGACCAGGGCTTCGACCTGGGCAAGCACTCCGCACCGCTGCTGCGCCGCATGGGCGAGGAGTTGGCCGAGGTCATCGAGGAACGGGTGGATCTCGGACCGGGCAGTCAGCAGCTGGCGCGGGTGTGGGGGCACGGGATCGTCGGCATGATGCATGCCGCCGGGGACTGGTGGCTCGGTGAGCAGCCCTGCTCCCGGGCCGAGTTGGTACGGAGTCTGGCCGACCTGCTGTGGGGCCGACTGGCCGCGGCCGGCGATCGTGTCGGGGGTCCTGGGTTCTGAGGTCGGGTGTCGGCCGCGAGTTGCTTTCGGCTGAGCGCGCAGTTCCCCGCGCCCCTGCTTTCAGGGGCGCGGGGAACTGCGCGACCAGCCACGAACAACCCGCAGCCGCCCGACACAGCTCAGCGCCCCCAAGACGCCCGCGCCGCCTGCCTCATCACCCGGCGCCGGCGCCACCCACTCAACCGGTCCACGTACAGACCACCCTCCAGGTGGTCGTACTCGTGCTGCAGACACCGGGCGAACCACCCCGTGCCCTGCACCGACACCGGCTCCCCGTCCACCGTGAAACCCTCGACCACGGCGTGGTCGTACCGCTCCGTCCCCGCTTCCAGGCCGGGCAGGGAGAGACAGCCCTCCGGCCCGCGCAGCACCACTCCGTCCGCCTCGACGAGACGGGGGTTCACCACGTGTCCCAGATGGCGGACGTCCTCGTCGTCCGGGCAGTCGTACACGAAGACCCGCGACGCGACGCCGACCTGGTTCGCGGCGAGGCCGACGCCCTGGGCGGCGTACATCGTCGCGAACATGTCCTCGACGAGTCGGGCGAGTTCGGGACCGAAGTCCGTGACGTCTTCACACGGTGTGTGCAGAACGGGGTCGCCGAGCAGAGTCACCGGCCGGACGCGCCCTCGGGTGCCGGGGATGGAGCCGTGTCGCATGGCGGCAAGGGTACGGTCCTCATGGGCGCGCGCATGTCGCGCGGGCACCGTGGAGGTGCCGCGATTCGGGCACGTGAGTGGATCTCGATAGGCTGAGGCCCACACGGTGCCGGGGGCTCAGGCGCGGCGCGTACGCAAGGAGGATCGAGAAACGATGTCAGGCAACTCGGACCCGCTGACGCCGCGGGCCAAGCTGGCCGTGACGGCGGGCAAGGCGGCGGCGGCCGTCTCGCGGGCCGCCGGACGCGGCAGCGGATCGGTGATCGGCGGCCGGGTGGCACTCAAGCTCGACCCCGATCTGCTGGCCAGGCTCGCCACCCACCTGGACGTGATCCTGGTGTCGGCGACCAACGGCAAGACCACGACCACCCGGCTGATCGCAGAGGCGCTGCGCGCCGCGGGCCCGGTCGTGTCCAACGCGCTGGGCGCCAACATGCCGGCCGGTATCACCTCGGCTCTCGCCGGGGGTTCGGACGCGAAGTTCGCGGTCATCGAGGTCGACGAGAAGTACCTCGCGGGTGTCGCCCGCGACACCGACCCGAAGTGCATCGCCCTGCTCAACCTCTCCCGCGACCAGCTCGACCGGGCCGCCGAGACCCGGATGATGGCCGAGCACTGGCGCGAGGGCCTGGCCGGTTCCAAGGCCGTCGTGGTCGCCAACGCCGACGACCCGCTCGTCGTGTGGGCCGCTTCCTCCTCGCCGAACGTCATGTGGGTGGCGGCCGGTCAGATGTGGAAGGACGACGCCTGGTCCTGCCCGTCCTGCGGCGGTGTGATGCAGCGCCCCGGCGACGACTGGTTCTGCGGCGACTGCGGCTTCCGCCGTCCGACGCCGACCTGGGCGCTGTCCGGGGACCACGTCCTCGACCCGCACGGCTCCGCGTGGCCGATCCACCTCCAGCTGCCCGGCCGGGCCAACAAGGCGAACGCCGCCTCGTCGGCCGCCGTCGCGGCGGTCTTCGGGGTGCCCCCGCAGGTCGCCCTGGAGCGCATGTACCAGGTGCAGGCGGTCGCCGGACGCTACGACGTGGTGCAGTTCATGCAGCGCGACCTGCGTCTGCTGCTCGCCAAGAACCCCGCGGGCTGGCTCGAGACGTTCTCCCTGATCGACCCTCCGCCGACCCCGGTCATCCTGTCCGTGAACGCGCGGGGCGCCGACGGTACCGACACCTCCTGGCTGTGGGACGTCGACTACACCCGTCTGACCGGGCACCCCATCTTCGTGCTCGGCGACCGCAAGCTCGACCTCGCCGTGCGTCTCGAGGTCGCCAACCAGTCCTTCCAGGTCTGCGAGAACCTCGACCAGGCGGTGCAGCTCGCCCCGCCCGGTCGCATCGAGGTCATCGCGAACTACACCGCATTCCAGGATTTGAGGCGTCGTGTCGGCAACTGAGCAGCCACGGAGGACCAAGAGAATGAGTGACAACAGCCTGCGCCTGGTGTGGATCTACCCGGACCTGCTGAGCACCTACGGCGACCAGGGCAACGCCCTCGTCGTGGAGCGCCGGGCCCGCCAGCGCGGTCTCGACGTCGCCCGTCTCGACGTACGCAGCGACCAGCCGATCCCGACCTCCGGCGACATCTATCTGATCGGCGGCGGCGAGGACCGGCCGCAGCGGCTCGCCGCGGAGCGTCTGCGCCGCGACGGCGGTCTGCACCGCGCGGTGGGCAACGGCGCGATCGTCTTCTCGGTCTGCGCCGGCTACCAGATCCTCGGCCACGAGTTCATCAACGACCTCGGGCAGCGCGAGCCCGGCCTCGGCCTGCTCGACGTGGTCTCGGTGCGCGGCGAGGGCGAGCGGTGCGTCGGCGACGTACTCGGAGACATCGACCCGCGGCTGGGCCTGCCGCAGCTGACCGGCTTCGAGAACCACCAGGGCGTCACCCACCTCGGCCCCACCGCGCGTCCGTTCGCGCAGGTGCGGCTCGGCAAGGGCAACGGCACCGGCGACGGCACCGAGGGCGCGTACAACGACACGGTCTTCGGCACGTACATGCACGGGCCCGTGCTCGCCCGCAACCCGCAGATCGCGGACCTGCTGCTGAAGCTGGCGCTCGACGTGAACGCGCTGCCGCCGATCGACGACCGCTGGTACGAGGCGCTCCGGGGCGAGCGCATCTCCGCGGCGCAGCAGCCCGCCTGAACGGTCGGCCAACAACGGACAAACGGTACGGGATGTCCACAGGGCGCGCTCGAGGGATACCTCAAGCGCGCCCTAGGCGTATCCGGCACGGTGTACCCAGGTCGGGCCCGCTTGACCAGGTGTCCGCTCACTTGTGCGGCCGCGTCCACCAGGCGGACGCCCGCTACGGCACCACCCCGTCCCGCCGGTAGGGTGACCGGGATTCCAGCCGGACAGCGTGGTCCGGTACCCGGCCCACGTTGAGAAGGTATTTCGGGCTATGCGCATTGGTGTCCTCACGTCCGGCGGCGACTGCCCCGGCCTGAACGCCGTCATCCGGTCCGTCGTGCACCGCGCCGTCGTCGACCACGGCGACGAGGTCATCGGCTTCCGGGACGGCTGGAAGGGGCTTTTGGAGTGCGACTACCTGAAGCTCGACCTCGACGCGGTGAGCGGCATCCTGGCTCGCGGCGGCACGATCCTCGGCTCCTCCCGGGTCCAGCCCGCGCAGCTGCGTGACGGCGTGGAGCGGGCCAAGGGCCATGTCGAGGAGCTCGGCCTCGACGCGATCATCCCGATCGGCGGCGAGGGCACGCTGAAGGCGGCCCGGCTGCTCTCGGACAACGGTCTGCCGATCGTCGGCGTGCCGAAGACCATCGACAACGACATCGCCGTCACGGACGTGACCTTCGGCTTCGACACGGCCGTCGGCGTCGCGACCGAGGCCCTGGACCGGCTGAAGACCACCGCCGAGTCGCACCAGCGGGTGCTGATCGTGGAGGTCATGGGCCGCCACACCGGCTGGATCGCCCTGCACTCCGGCATGGCGGCGGGCGCGCACGCCATCGTCGTCCCCGAACGCCCCTTCGACATCGAGGAGTTGGCCGCGCGGGTCGGCGAGCGCTTCGAGGCGGGCAAGCGGTTCGCGATCGTCGTCGCCGCGGAGGGGGCGAAGCCTCGCCCGGGCACCATGGAGTTCGACGAGGGCGGCAAGGACGTCTACGGGCACGAGCGCTTCGCCGGCATCGCCCGGCAGCTCTCCCTGGAGCTGGAGGAGCGCCTCGGCAAGGAGGCCCGGCCGGTGATCCTCGGGCACGTCCAGCGCGGGGGGACGCCGACGGCGTACGACCGCGTGCTCGCCACGCGGTTCGGCTGGCACGCGGTGGAGGCGGCGCATCGCGGCGACTTCGGGAAGATGACCGCGCTGCGGGGGACCGACATCGTCATGGTGTCGCTCGCGGAGGCGGTGGAGAGCCTGAAGACGGTTCCGGAGGAGCGGTACGCGGAAGCGGAGTGCGTGCTCTGAGGGTTCGTTTCCGGCTGCGGGTTCGTCGTGGCTTGTCGCGCAGTTCCCCGCGCCCCTGACGGGGCGCTGCACTGACCCCGGTCACAGTTGTGGCCGGGGTCAGTCCTACTCTGGTTCGGACAGACAGCGCACAACGTACGAATCAGGAGCCGGCGGATGGATCACAGCGGGCACGGCATGACCATGGATCTGCCGCCGTTCACGCTGGGGCGGGGGCTCGAGTGGTCCGCGGACCCGTTCTTCCTCATCGCCTGTCTGGCGGGACTCGGCCTGTACGGCTGGGGGGTCGTGCGGCTCGCGCGGCGCGGTGACAAGTGGTCGGTCGGGCGGACCATCGCCTTCGTGCTCGGCGTGCTGACCGTGATGCTCGTGATGTGCACCAAGCTGAACGACTACGGCATGGTCATGTTCAGCGTGCACATGGTGCAGCACATGGTGATCAGCATGCTCTCGCCGATCCTGATCCTGCTCGGAGCGCCGATCACACTGGCGCTGCGCGCACTGCCGGTGGCCGCCACGCGAGGCAACAAGGGTCCGCGTGAACTGCTGCTGATGTTCCTGCACAGCCGCTACATGCGGATCATCACGCATCCGGCGTTCACGATCCCGCTGTTCATCGCGAGCCTGTACGCGCTGTACTTCTCCCCCATCTTCGACTTCCTGATGGGCTCCAAGACCGGGCACATCGCGATGATGTGCCACTTCCTCGCCGTCGGCCTGGTCTTCTTCTGGCCGATCATGGGCGTCGACCCCGGACCGCACCGGCCGGGCTATCTGATGCGGATGCTGGAGCTGTTCGCGGGCATGCCGTTCCACGCGTTCTTCGGTATCGCGCTGATGATGGCGTCCGGGCCGATGGTGGAGACGTACAAGCACCCGCCCGCCTCGCTCGGCATCGACGCGCTCTCCGACCAGAGCGCCGCGGGCGGCATCGCCTGGGCGTTCAGCGAGATCCCCTCCGTCCTCGTGCTGATCGCGCTGCTCTTCCAGTGGTACGCCTCCGAGAAGCGGCAGGCCCGCCGCACGGACCGGGCCGCCGACCGCGACGGCGACAAGGAACTCGAGGCGTACAACGCCTATCTGGCCTCACTCAACGCAGGCGGCCGCTGAATTAACTTTGCAATTCACCTTGCGTGAAAGGCTTTTCGGTTCAGTAGCATGGGGGGACAACGGGGGAAACCGCAGGGGGAGCGGTCATGTCAATTCGTACATCCATGCAAAGGGCGGGGATTTCCGCCGCCCGACGGCTCGCTCTACTGCTGGTTTCGGTACTGATAGTCAGCGGGTGCAGCAAATCCGATCAGTTGTTCGTGGTGCGGGCCGTGGCGGCGGGGGTTTCCTCGGTCTCCCCCTTCTTCAAGGAGGACCGACAGCTCGGCACGGACATCCACGTGCCCGAGGCCCGGCCCAGTGGTGGTGTGCAGGCCAGTAACAGCCCCGGGCTGTACGGCGGGGCCCCCGACGGCAGCAACGGAAGCGGTTCACCGGCACCGGCGCCCGAACCCAGTACCGGCCCCGGCCCTGGCACCGGCGTGTGGGGCGGCACCACGAAACCCGGCACGTGCGCCGTGACGAAGTTGAAGAAATTCCTCACCGACCCCAAGAACTCGGCGAAGGCCCAGGAATGGGCGCGGGTCCTGCATATAAGCACCGATCAGATCCCGAGTTATATCGATCAACTCACACCTGTCGTACTGCGTCACGACACTCTCGTGACGAATCACGACTACAAGAACGGCAAGGCGGTTTCGTACGCCGCGCTGCTGCAGGCCGGAATCGCCATTCTGGTCGACCAACAGGGACTGCCCGCGGTGAAGTGCTCCTGCGGCAATCCGCTGCTCCCCTTCGAGGGAAAGGCCTCGAAGACGGACGTGCGGTTCGACAACGGCAACAAGAAGTGGGCCGACTACCGGCAGGACCGCGTCGTGGTGGTCCAGCCGCCGCCCGGAGCGCAGGAGATCCACAAGCTCCAGCTCGTCGACGTGCACCACCCCGACCGGGGGATCGCCCGCCCGGTGGGCAGCGACGGCAGCCAGGACAAGTCCTTCGACACCCAGCAGAAACACGCCGTGCCACCGGTCACCGGCATGACCTTCGCGGAGGCGACCCAGCGGCTGACCGACGCGGGGCTGGGCATGTCGTACGCCGGTGACAGCCTGCCGGCCGACGACGCCCAGGTGACGGCGTCCCGGCCGACCGAGGGCAGCCAGGTCGCCTGGGGCACGTCGGTCGTCCTGTCGGCGCGGTCCGACAGCCCGACCGAGAGCGGCGGCGGTCCAACCACGCCGTCGGATTCCGGCACGAGCACGGGCGGCGCGAACGGAGCGGGCGGCACGAGCGGAGCGGGCTCGGATCCCGGGACGACCCCGCCGACCCCGTCCGGGGGATCGTCCGGCCCCTCGTCCGGCCCCTCGTCCGGCGGCGCGTCGTCGGGCAGCGCCTCGCCGTCCGACAGCGGCACCGGGTCGGGTGTCCCTACGGATACGACCACCTCCACCCCCACGAAGCCCGCCACGCCCACGGACACCCCCACGGACACGAGCGGCGGCACGGGCGGCGGAACGACGTCGACCCCGTCGCACACCTCTCCTACCGGCTCACCCACGAGCAGTGCCCCGAACACCCCCTCGGCCACTGCCCCGACCGTGCCGACGACCGAACCGACCTCGCACGAACCGACCTCGACCAGGCCCACCGTCAGCAGCGCGCCGCCGCCGAGTGAGCCCGTGTCGAGCACACCGCCCGCCCCGGTCGACCCGGGTACGAGCGACTCCGCGCCCGGTGGGCCCACCGAGAGCGCGGCCTGACCCGCGTACGACGACGCAGAACCCGGGGGCAACCGGATGACAGCAGGATCAGCGCAGTCGGGAGTGGGCCGGACCATCGACGGCCGGTATGTGCTCCTGAAGCGGGTCGGCTCCGGCGGGATGGGCCACGTCTGGCTCGCCCACGACCAGCGGCTCGACTGCGACGTGGCGCTCAAGGAGATCAGGTTCCGCGATGTCCGGGAAGGGAGTGAGGAGCACGAGTCGCGGATCGCGCGCGCCCGCGCCGAGGCCCGGCACGCGGCGGTGCTACGCGGCCACCCGCACGTGGTGACGGTCCACGACGTCCTGGAGCACGACGGCCTGCCATGGATCGTGATGGAGTACGTGGCGGACGCCGAGGACCTGCGGGCCTGGCTCGCCCGGCGCGGCCCGCTGGCCCCCGACGAGTGCGCCCGCGTCGGCCTCGCGGTGCTGGACGCGCTGACCGCCGGGCACGAGCGCGGCATCATGCACCGGGACGTCAAACCGGCCAACATCCTGCTCGCCCCGGACCGCGCGGGCACCCCCGGCGCGCGCATCCTCCTCACCGACTACGGCGTCTCGGTCCAGCCGGACTCCCCCGAGACCCGCTGGACCCGTACCTCCGTCCTGGTCGGCACGGCCGGCTATCTGGCACCGGAACGGGCGCAGGGCGGGCAGCCGACCGCGGCGTCCGACCTGTTCTCGCTGGGCTGCACTCTGTACTTCGGTGTGGAGGGCCACGGTCCCTTCGACCGGGACAGCCACCTCGGGGCGCTCGCCGCGGTGGTCTCGGAGGAGGCGCCGCCGTCCCGGCGGGCCGGTGCGCTGGGGCCGATCATCGACGCGCTGCTGGTCAAGGACCCCGGCCTGCGGATCTCCGCGGAACGGACGGCGGCGGCATTGGCTCGGATCATCCTGCCCGAGCCCCATCCGCCGACCCAGGTCGACACCGGCTCGCAGCCCGCGTGGGCGGGGCTCGTCACCTCCGACGGGCCCGGTGGTCCGGCGCCACCGGGCCGGACCCCGGGCGGTCCGTCCAGGGACCACGACTACGCGCCGCCCGCACACGACCAGAGCCCGTCCCCCGCCCGGGGCCAGGGACCGGCCCGGAACCAGGGACCGGCCCAGGAGCAGGGTTTCGCGGCGCCTGGTTCGTACGTCCCCACGGCCCAGGCCTCTCCCGCGCCGGCGCACCACGCGGCGTACACACCCATGGCGCAGGCAGCCGGCACCCGTGCCGGTGCCCCGGCCGCGTACGCGCCTCGCCCGGGCCAGGGCTTCGGTCCGCCGACCCCGTACCCCCCGCAGCCCGGTGCCGGTTTCGGTCCGCCCAGTTACCTGGGCCCTGCCGCGCCCGCCCCGGGTCCCGGCGGGGGGCGCCGCAAGCGGACGCTGCTCGTCCAGGTGATCGCGGCACTGCTCCTCGCGCTGTCGCTGACGGCGGGAGTGATCTGGGGTCTGGCCCGGTACGGCAGGACGCAGACGCCCGCAGCCCCGTACGGCGCCCGGGTCGGGCTCTCCGCACCGCTCAAGAAGGGCGACTGTGTACTGAGCGACCCGTCCCCCGCACCGTCCTCGGGTACCCCGCGTCTGCAACTGGATCCGAGCTGCGGAGCGCTGCGCCCCGACGGGCAGGTGATGGAGCTGTACAAGGCCCGCTCCTTCGAGGAGGCCGGCAGCGTCGGACCGGACCAGTGCGCGGAGCGGACCAAGGCGATCGCCGACAAACTCGCCTGGCACGTCCAGAGCCTGGCCGTGGTGCCCACCCGCGAGGGCTTCGACGCCACCGGCGGCAACGTCGCATGCCTGCTGGTCGGGAAGCACGGTCCGGTGTACGGCAGGCTCGGCGGCCTCCGCCCGTACGGAATGGCGTTCGAGGACGCGACCCAGATGCAGCAGGACGACTGCCTCGGCCATGCTCGCGGGGACGCGAGCGAATACACCCACTACGAGCTCGTGTCCTGCGACAAGGATCATGTGGGCCGGGTCCTGCGGATCACGCACCTCACCGCCCTCACGCCCGGCAAGAAGCCCGATGTCGAGGCGGACGCACAATGCGCGGCCGACGCCCCGCCTCAACAACTCGGCTATCCCGCCGACACCTATGTGAGTCATGGCCTGCGCAGCACAGGACTGTGGAGGAAGGGGTACTACCTGGTGGTCTGCAGCATCGAGCGGCTGGACAAGGCCCTCATGCACGGAGGCGAGTAGCACACCCGGCCCTGGCGAACCGCGTCCCTTCGGGTGAAAATGGGCGCAGGCCACGGCCCGCGTCGCGGACCCCGCCGGGAGAAGGGTGACTGCGATGCCCGGTTCGACGAAGGCGATGGGGGTGCTCACCGTCGGCGGCCTCGTCATGGTGACGGCCTACACGGTGGCGCTCGGCAGCAACGGCTGGCTGTGGTTCGGCTGGGTGGTGCTCGGTCTGCTCACGATCGCCATGGTGGCCTCGCGCAACGCCTGACGCGGGCGGGTCACTGTCACTCCCTGGGCAGCGGTCCCGCCGAGTGCACCCCCGGCTGGTACTTCGGCAGCCGGGCGGTGATCTTCATGCCCGCTCCCACCGCGGTCTCGATGACGAGGCCGTACTGGTCCCCGTACACCTGGCGGAGCCGGTCGTCGACGTTGGACAGTCCGATGCCGCCGGAGGGGCTCACCTCCCCGGCGAGGATGCGGCGCAGCCGGTCGGGGTCCATTCCGATGCCGTTGTCCTCGATCACGACCAGCGCCTCGGCGCCCGCGTCCTGGGCGGTGATGCTGATGTGGCTCTTGTTGGACTTGTCCGCCTTGCCCTCCAGCCCGTGTTTGACGGCGTTCTCCACGAGGGGCTGGAGGCAGAGGAAGGGCAGCGCGACCGGCAGCACCTCGGGGGCGATCTGCAGGGTGACCGAGAGGCGGTCGCCGAAGCGGGCTCTGACCAGCGCCAAGTAGTGGTCGATGGCGTGCAGTTCGTCGGCGAGGGTGGTGAAGTCGCCGTGCCTGCGGAACGAGTAGCGCGTGAAGTCGGCGAATTCCAGGAGCAGTTCGCGGGCGCGCTCGGGGTCGGTGCGGACGAAGGAGGCGATCACCGCCAGCGAGTTGAAGATGAAGTGCGGGGAGATCTGGGCGCGCAGGGCCTTGATCTCGGCCTCGATCAGACGGGTGCGGGACTGGTCGAGGTCGGCGAGTTCCAGTTGCACGGAGACCCAGCGGGCGACCTCACCCGCGGCCCGGACCAGGACGGCGGACTCGCGGGGCGCGCAGGCGACGAGCGCTCCGTGGACGCGGTCGTCGACGGTGAGCGGTGCGACGACGGCCCAGCGCAGGGAGCAGTCGGGCTCGTCGCACTTCAGCCGGAAGGCCTCGCCGCGGCCGGTCTCCAGGGGGCTGCCGAGCCGTTCCATGATCTCGGTGCGATGGTGCTCCCCCAGGCCGTCCCAAGCGAGGACGGTGTCCTGGTCGGTGAGGCACAGGGCGTCCGTGCCGAGCAGGGTGCGCAGTCGACGGGCGGACTTGCGGGCGGTCTCCCCGGTGAGACCCGCGCGCAGTGGGGGCGCGGCCAGCGAGGCGGTGTGCAGGGTCTCGAAGGTGGCGTGTTCGACGGGGGTGCCGAGGCCGCCGAGGTTCTCGGGCCTCGCGGTACGCCTGCCGAGCCAGAACCCGGCGGCGAGCAGGGGGAGCACGGCGACGCAGAGGCCCGCCAGGAATCCGCTCACGGCGTCACCGCCCCGCTCGACGATCCGCTCACGCCCTGGCCTCCCCGCGTACGTCGGCGTCCGCGCGCCTGTCTCCTCCGGCCAGTTCTTCCGGCAGGTGGAACCGGGCCAGGATCGCCGCCGTCCCGGCCGGCACCCGTCCGGCCGTGGCCAGCGACACCAGGATCATGGTGAGGAACCCGAGCGGCACCGACCAGAGCGCGGGCCAGGCGAGCAGTGCGTGCAGCGCGCCCGAGCCCGGGTAGCCCGCCATGGTCGCGGCGACGGCAACGAAGGCCGCGCCGCCGCCGACGAGCATTCCGGCGGCCGCGCCCGGCGGGGTCAGCCGCCGCCACCAGATGCCGAGGACGAGCAGCGGGCAGAAGGAGGACGCGGACACGGCGAAGGCGAGTCCGACGGCGTCGGCGACGGGCAGTCCGCCGACGATCACGCTCGCCGCGAGGGGTACCACCATGGCGAGTACGGTGCCCAGCCGGAAGTGGCGTACGCCGCGCGAGGGCAGCACGTCCTGGGTGAGCACCCCGGCCACCGCCATGGTCAGTCCGGACGCGGTCGACAGGAACGCCGCGAAGGCCCCGCCCGCCACCAGCGCGCCCAGGAGATCCGCGCCGAGCCCGCCGATCACGCGGTCGGGCAGCAGCAGGACGGCGGCGTCGGCGTTCCCGGTGAGGCTCAGTTCGGGGGCGTACAGGCGGCCGAGCGCGCCGTAGACGGGCGGCAGCAGGTAGAACGCGCCGATGAGGCCGAGGACGGCGACCGTGGTGCGGCGGGCCGCGACGCCGTGCGGGCTGGTGTAGAAGCGGACGACGACGTGCGGCAGGCCCATCGTGCCGAGGAAGGTCGCGAGGATCAGTCCGTACGTGGCGTACAGCGGGCGTTCCTCGCGGCTCGCCGCGAGCGAGGTCGACATGCCGCCGTTGGTGCCCCGGTCGGCGGCCGGGACGGGGTCGCCCTTGGCGAAGGTCAGCCGGGTGCCGCGCGCGATGTGGTGGACGCCCGCGGGGAGTCGCAGCCGCTCGCCGTCGTAGCGGTGGCCGTCGACCGTGCCGGTGGCCGTGACGCCCAGCGGGGCCGAGAGCCTCAGGTCGAGGCTGTCGTCGATGCGGACGACGCGCTGCTCGCGGAAGGTCGCGGGTTCGGCGAAGGCCTGACGCGGGGCGCCGTCGGCCTGCCACGCGAGGACCAGGAAGAGTGCGGGGACCAGCAGCGCGGTGAGCTTGAGCCAGTACTGGAAGGCCTGTACGAAGGTGATGCTGCGCATGCCTCCGGCGGCGACGGTCGCGACCACGACGAACGCGACGAGCACCCCGCCGAACCAGTCGGGCGCGTCGGTCAGGACGGCCAACGTCAGCCCGGCGCCCTGTAGTTGGGGCAGCAGATACAGCCAGCCGACCCCGACCACGAAGGCACCGGCGAGGCGTCGCACGGCCGGTGAGCCGAGGCGTGCCTCCGCGAAGTCGGGCAGGGTGTACGCGCCGGAGCGGCGCAGCGGGGCCGCGACGAACAGGAGCAGCACGAGATAGCCGGCCGTGTAGCCGACGGGGTACCAGAGCATGTCGGGGCCCTGGACGAGGACGAGGCCCGCGATGCCGAGGAAGGAGGCGGCGGAGAGGTACTCGCCGCTGATCGCGGCCGCGTTGAGCCGGGGGCCAACGGTGCGTGAGGCGACGTAGAAGTCGGAGGTGGTCCGGGAGATGCGCAGGCCGAAGGCGCCGACCAGGACGGTCGCCACGACGACGAGGGCGACGGCGGGGACGGCGTAGTTCTGGTTCACGGCTCAGCGGTCCTCGACCAGGCGCACGAAGTCCTTTTCGTTGCGCTCCGCGCGCCGCACGTACCAGCGGGCGAGCAGGACCAGGGGCGGGTAGACGCAGAAGCCGAGCACGGCCCACTCCAGACTCGCGCCGTCCGGCATCGCGGCGAAGACCAGGGGCAACGGCCCGACCAGCAGGACCAGTACGGCGAACACCGCCAGTGCGGCGCGGAGTTGACTGCGCATCAGGGATCGGACGTAGGTGTGGCCGAGCGTGGTCTGTTCGTCGATCTCGGTCCTGGGCCGGTAGTAGCCGGAGGTGCGGCGGGTGCGCCGGGGCACCCCCGTGACGACCACCCGGCGTTCGGTCGGGTCCTGCGGCACGCCGCTTCCCCCTCTCAGCTCGTGGTCCGACGCATCAGCAGATCGCGCAGTTCGCGGGCGTGCCGGCGGCTGACCTGGAGTTCGACGGTGTCGACGAGGACGCTCACGGTGCCCGCGTCCAGGCGGAGTTCGCCGATGTGGCGCAGGGCGACGAGATGGCGCCGGTGGATGCGGACGAAGCCGCGTGAGCGCCAGCGTTCCTCCAGGGTGGAGAGCGGGATGCGGACGAGATGGCGGCCCTGGGCGGTGTGCAGACGTGCGTAGTCGCCGTGTGCTTCGACGTGGGTGATGTCCTCGACGGCCACGAAGCGGGTGACGCCGCCGAGTTCGACGGATATGTGGTCCGGGTCGGGCTCGTGGACGGGTATCCGCGGTGCGGTGTCCTGGAGTTGGGCGGCCCGCCGGACGGCTTCGGCCAGCCGCTCCCGCCGTACCGGCTTGAGGACGTAGTCGACGGCCTTGAGGTCGAAGGCCTGGACGGCGAAGCCCTCGTGGGCGGTGACGAACACGACGAGCGGCGGTGCGGCGAAGCCGGTGAGCAGCCGGGCGAGGTCCAGTCCGTCGAGTCCGGGCATGTGGATGTCGAGGAAGACGACGTCGATGGCTTCGGGCCCGCCGGGTCCGGACTCCAGGGCCCGGTTGATCCGGCGCAGCGCCTCGGTCGCGTCGCTCGCGCCTTCGGCGCTGGAGATCCGGGGATCAGCGTTCAGGAGGTAGAGGAGTTCCTCGAGGGACGGTTGTTCGTCGTCGACGGCGAGCGCGCGCAGCATGACAGTGGAGTGTAGGAGCGATCGGCATGCCTGGACATGTGCGGGACGTGGACGTCGTCGCCGGACATGCGGACGTTGTCGCTGGTTGCGTGGACGTTGTCGCTGGATACAGTGCCGCCATGAACAGCAAGCCCGCGATGTTCGACGAACTCGACCGCAAGATCATCACGGCCCTGATGGCCAACGCCCGGACGAGCTTCGCCGAGATCGGCACGGCGATCGGACTGTCGGCCACCGCGGTCAAGCGCCGTGTCGACCGGCTCCGCGAGACCGGGGTGATCACCGGGTTCACGGCCACGGTGAAGCCGACGGCGCTCGGCTGGCGCACGGAGGCGTATGTCGAGGTGTACTGCGAGGGCGCGGCGCCGCCCCGGCGGCTCGCGGAGGTGGTCCGCAACCATCCGGAGATCACCGCGGCCATGACGGTCACCGGCGGCGCGGACGCGCTGCTCCATGTGCGGGCCACGGACGTGGACCACTTCGAGGAGGTGCTGGAGCGGATCCGCACCGAGCCCTTCATCCGGAAGACGATCAGCTACATGGTGCTGTCGCATCTGCTGCCGGAGGCCCCGGAGGCGGGCGCCACCCACGCGGCACCGCAGGATGCACTGGACGCATCAAACCTGCGTTGACCTGAGCGATTGCGCAGCGATGCTGCGCACACACGCAGCTCTCGTCTCTTGTCGCCCGTATCCCCCGTTTCCTACCTTGGAGGCACCCCCAGTCGACACCGCAGGAAGCGGAGGTACCTCTCTGTGCCCGACAGCCGTGTGCCGCGCCCTCGGCGCTTTCTCGTCTGCGAACCCAGACACTTCGCCGTGCAGTACGCGATCAATCCCTGGATGCATCCCGACGCCCAAGTGGACGTCGATCTGGCCCGTGACCAGTGGGCGGCGCTGATCAGCGCTTACCGGGCCCACGGCCACACCGTGGACACCGTGGAGCCCGTGGCGGATCTCCCGGACATGGTGTTCGCGGCGAATTCCGCGCTCGTCCTGGCGGGCCGGGTCTTCGGCTCGTACTTCCACGCGCCGCAGCGCCGCCCCGAGTCCACCGCGTACGAGACCTGGTTCAAGGCGGCCGGTTTCGACGTCTACCGTCCCGAATCCGTCTGCGAGGGCGAGGGCGACCTCGTCCCGGTGGGCCGGTACGTGCTGGCCGGCACCGGATTCCGTACGACCCCCGAGGCGCACCGCGAGGTGCAGGAGTTCTTCGGCGTCCCGGTGGTCAGCCTCCAGCTGGTGGACCCGCGCTTCTACCATCTGGACACGGCGCTCTTCGTCCTGGACGACGGGCCCGAGGCGAACATCGCGTACTACCCGGAGGCGTTCTCGCCCGGCAGTCGCGAGGTCCTGGCCCGGCTCTTCCCGGACGCGGTGCTCGCGACCCGTGAGGACGCGTTCACCTTCGGCCTGAACTCCGTCTCCGACGGCCGCCACGTGTTCATCGCGCCGCGCGCCGAGGCCCTCGCCGACCGGCTCGCCCGCCACGGCTACGTCCCCGTCCCCGTCGACCTCTCCGAGTTCCACAAGGCCGGCGGTGGCATCAAGTGCTGCACCCAGGAGATCCGCTCATGACCGCTCCCGCCCGTACGCGTCCGTCCTCCGCCGCCGGTCCGCGCTCCTCCGCCGACCTGATCCGCGCCGAGGAGCCCGTCCTCGCGCACAACTACCACCCGCTTCCCGTGGTCGTCGCCCACGCCGAGGGCACCTGGGTCGAGGACGTCGAGGGCCGCCGTTACCTCGACATGCTGGCGGGCTACTCGGCCCTCAACTTCGGCCACCGCAACCCGGTGCTGATCGACGCGGCCCACCGTCAGCTGGACCGGCTGACGCTCACCTCGCGCGCCTTCCACAACGACCGGCTGGCCCAGTTCGCCGAGTCGCTGGCCGAGTTGACCGGCCTGGACATGGTCCTGCCGATGAACACGGGCGCGGAGGCGGTGGAGAGCGCCATCAAGGTGGCCCGCAAGTGGGCGTACGAGGTGAAGGGCGTGGCACCGGACCGGGCGACGATCGTGGTGGCCGCGGACAACTTCCACGGCCGTACGACGACGATCGTGAGCTTCTCGACGGACGAGACGGCCCGCGCCGGCTTCGGCCCCTTCACCCCGGGCTTCCGCGTCGTCCCGTACAACGACCTCGCCGCGCTGGAAGCCGCCGTGGACGAGACCACCGCGGCCGTGCTGATCGAGCCCATCCAGGGCGAGGCGGGCGTCGTCATCCCGGACGACGGCTACCTGACCGGTGTCCGGGAGCTGACCCGGCGCGCCGGGTGTCTGTTCATCGCGGACGAGATCCAGTCCGGCCTGGGCCGCACCGGCACCACGCTCGCCGTGGAACACGAGGAGGTCGTCCCCGACCTGCTCCTCCTGGGCAAGGCACTCGGCGGCGGCATCGTGCCGGTGTCGGCGGTGGTCGGCCGCCGGGACGTGCTCGGGGTGCTGCGGCCCGGTGAGCACGGCTCGACCTTCGGCGGCAATCCGCTGGCCGCGGCGGTCGGCTCCGCGGTCGTCGGGCTCCTGGAGACCGGTGAATACCAGAGCAGGGCGGCCGAGTTGGGCGTGGTCCTGCGCAGTGGCCTGACGGCGCTCGTGGGCCGGGGCGTGGAGGGCTTCCGCTCTCGCGGGCTGTGGGCGGGCGTCGACATCGACCCGGCCATCGGCACCGGGCGCGAGATCAGCGAGGGCCTGATGCGCGAGGGAGTTCTGGTCAAGGACACCCATGGATCCACGATCCGACTGGCCCCGCCGTTGACCATCACCGGTGAGGAACTCCAGTCCGCCCTGGGCGCCTTGGAGAAGGTGCTGTCACAGGGAGTCTGACACCGGCACCGGATGTCGACGGCGGAATCTCGGCGGCGGGCACGCCATGCCCCCGCCGAGCTGCCGCCTCGACGAGCAGAGCGGCCATCCGTTGAGGAAACCCCTCACTCGGCGGTGAGCTCCGCGAGTTGCTCGGCCGCTGTCGTGTTGCCCTGGTCGGCGAGGCGTCGCAGCTCGTCCATGTTGTCCAGTTCGGTGGCGAGTTCGATCAGCTGGTCGGTGGCCGTGGCGTTGCCGCGGTCCGAGAGGCGGCGCAGTTCTTGGAGGTCGCCCTGCTCTGCGGCGTGTTGGATGAGTTCGTCGGTCGCGGTGGGGTTGCCCGCGTCCGCGAGGCGGCGCAGTTCGTTCAGGTCGCCGAGTTCGGTGGCGAGTTCGATCAGCTCGTCGGTCGCGGAGGCGTCGCCGCGCTCGGCGCGTTCCCGCAAGGCAGACAGGTCGGGCTCGGTCATGACGGGCAACCTCTCCGTGGTTTCGTTCCGGGACCGGCCGGCCCTGGACCTTGTGCGGCTATGCGCCGGGGCTGGGCAGCTTTCCCGAGGCGCGCAGCGTGTCGCGGTGTGCGTGCCACTCGTCCACCAGCTTGGGCAGGCGGTCGGCCAGGAACTCGGCCAGTGCGGCCATCTCTTCGAGTGGCGCACGCCGCTCCGGTGGAGCGTCGGCGAGCAGTGCCAGTCCCTCCCTGAACAGCGCCGCATGCTCCTTGTGGATGGCGGAGTCGAAGTTCTGCGGCTGCCGGCCGGCCGGATCCAGGCTCACCCTGTCCATACGCTCGCCGGCAGCACGCGTGCGCCGCGCCGTCCCATAGCTCTCGAGCAGCTTCACCGCGCCGGTGATGGCACTCCGGCTCGCCAGCAGCGCCCGGCTCAGCTCGTCGATCGTCTGATGAGGCGGGTCGCAGACGAGCAGGTACCCCAACAGGCGCCCGGCCATCGGCGGAAACCCGTACTGGCGGGCATAGAACCGCCCGACATGGTCGGCGAAGATCAGCTGGCTGTCACTCGGCACATCGCCCAAACCTACCACCAATGACTGAGATGACACAGATTTGTGTCATCTCAGTGGCGGGCGACGGCGAAGAGCGGCTGGTCAGTCGATGATCGCGGTGGCTTCGACCTCCACCAGATGGTCGGGGACGTCCAGTGCCGCCACGCCGATCAGCGTGCCCGGCGCCATCGGGGTGATCCCCAGCTTCGCGGAGGCCCGCGCGACTCCTTCCAGGAACAGGGGCATCTTGTCGGGGGTCCAGTCGACGACGTAGACGGTCAGCTTCGCCACGTCGTCGAAGGAGGCGCCGACCTCGGCCAGCGCGGTGCCGACGTTGAGGTAGCTCCGCTCGACCTGAGCGGCGAGGTCGCCTTCGCCGACCGTGACCCCCTCGGCGTCCCAGGCGACCTGCCCGGCGATGAAGACCAGCTTCGACCCGGTCGCGATCGACACCTGCTGGTACACCGGGATCTTCGGCAATCCACTGGGGTTCACCAGGGTGATGGCCATGCTGCCTGCCTCCTTGTCATGAGCGCCCTTGGGCTCGCGTCCACCGAGCCAAGAGGCCCTCGGTCTCTTGTGGTTACTCGGGAACTGTAGGAGAGTGGCCGCTGACCTGGAAGAACGCACTTTTCAGTGACTGGGGAACCTTATGGTGACCAAGCAGTTCAACGGCTCGCCCGAGGATGCGGACCTGAGGCGCGCGGACTCTTTGGCGCGGGAGATCTTCTCCGACGTCGCCAACAAGTGGGCGTTCCTGATCATCGAGGCTCTCGGTGAACGCACCCTGCGCTTCACCGAGCTGCGCGACGAGATCGAGGGCGTCAGCCACAAGATGCTCACCCAGAACCTGCGCATGCTGGAGCGCAACGGCCTGGTCGAGCGCCGCGTGCACCCCACCGTGCCGCCGCGGGTCGAATACACCCTCACCGAATCGGGCCAGGGCCTTCGCGCCACGGTCGACGCAATGTGTGGCTGGACCCACCAGTACCTCAGCCACATCGAGGCCGCCCGCCGCCGCTTCGACGCCTGACGGCTCAAGCACTCACCCGCGCGACCGTCGCGTTCGACGGACGCTCGCGTCCCCGTCAGGCGCCTTCTCCGTGCCCTCAAGGCGCAGGGTCGACCACCGGGTACGGGACGAACGTGCTGTCGTTCTCGTCGATTCTCAGTCGCCGGCCGAGCGGGGGTGCGGCACGCTGGGGGCAGTCGGTGCGTTCGCAGCTGCGGCAGCCCATGCCGATGGGGGTGGCGGCGGCATTGCCGAGGTCGAGTCCGTCGGCGTAGACGAGGCGTGCGGCGTGGCGGATCTCGCAGCCCAGGCCGATGGCGTAGGCCTTGCCGGGTTCGCCCCAGCCTCCGCGGTGGCGGGTCAGGGCACGTGCCGTCCACAAGTAGCGCTGGCCGTCGGGCATTTCGGCGATCTGGACGTGGATGCGGCCGGGGGCCGCGAACGCCTCGTAGACGTTCCACAGGGGGCAGGTGCCACCGGTCCGGGAGAAGTGGAAGTCGGTCGCGGACTGCCGTTTGGACAGGTTGCCGGCCCGGTCGACCCGGACGAAGGAGAAGGGAACTCCGCGCAGCCGCGGGCGCTGGAGGGTGCTCAGACGGTGGCAGACGGTCTCGTAGCCGAGGCCGTACCGGTCGGTGAGGCGTTCGATGTCGTACCGCACCTCCTCCGCCGCCGCGTGGAAGGTGCGGTAGGGCAGGATCAGCGCGGCGGCGAAGTAGTTGGCGATGCCGATCCGGGCCAGCGCGTGCGACGGTGAACCGGCGGGAAAGTCGGTGGCGGCCTGACGGTCGAGTTCGTCGCCGTACTCGAGCAGGGCGAGCTGGTTCGCCAGCCGGAACGCCCGCTGACCGGGGCGCAGGCGGCCCGACAGATGGAGAGTGCGGGACGCCTCGTCGTAGTGATGCAGGCGATCGCCGGATTCGGCGGCCGACCGCACGCCGTGCCCGTCGGCGAGCCGCTCGGTGAGAGCCCGCACGACCTCGCCGGGCCGGATGCCGATGTCCTCCGCCAGTCGCTCGGCCGCGAGGTCGGTGTTGTGAAGGTAGTTCTGGCGACGGTAGAAGAAGTCCCGGATCTCCTCATGGGGCGAGCGGGGCGCCTCCTGCGCACCGTCCCGGCCGTCCGCGGCTCCGGCGAGCCGCTCGGTGAGCGCCTGGTTGCGACGCCCCAGGTCGAGCAGGAACGTGGCGACAGCGGGCATGCGCGAGGCGAGGTCCGAGAGGTCGGACGCGGTCACCCGGTCTTCGGTGATCTCTTCCGCCAGCGCTTCCCGCAGGTCCGCGACCAGCCGGGTCGTGTCGCGCTCCGAGAAGAAGCCGGGGTCGACGCCGAAGGCTTCGGTCAGCTTCAGCAGGACCGGCACGGTGAGCGGCCGGGAGTCGTGTTCCATCTGGTTCAGATAGCTGGGCGAGATGCCGAGGACCCGGGCCAACTCGGCCTGGCTCATCCGGCGCTCCTCACGCAGCCGCCTCAGCCGCGCCCCCGCGTAGGTCTTGCCCACCGTGTTCCTCCGCTGCTCCGGACGGCCGTCAGCGTACGCGAAATCGGCTCATCGCACCCTTGGCAAACTTGGCAAAAGTGCTCTCGAAGATTCACAGAACTTGGCATACGTCCACGGTTGATGGCACTCAGTGCCAGTGCCAGAGTTCTAGTGCGGCCCGCCGGACCTTCGGCGGTCGGCACCCGGAACCGGGCGCGATTCACGCCCTGACGTCGGAGATCCCGGCATCGGCACCCGCCCGCACGGCAGCGTTGCTCGGCTCCACTCAGCGACGGGCGGCGGGCCGAATCCATGAAGTAGACACGCAGTGCCACTCCGCCACTCAGTGACGTCGGGGATTGGCAGACCGGACGATCGAGGGAGACGGTGAAGGCCATGACAGAGCCGAAGACGACTACGGCCGAGGAGCTCACACGGCGCTGGGCCACCGATTCCCGCTGGCAGGGCATCGAGCGCACCTACAGCGCGGAGGACGTCGTACGGCTGTCCGGCAGCGTCCGTGAGGAGCACACTCTGGCCCGGCGCGGCGCGGAGCGTCTGTGGCGGCTGCTGCACGAGCGGGACTACGTCCACGCGCTCGGCGCCCTGACCGGCGGTCAGGCCGTGCAGCAGGTCAGGGCCGGTCTCCAGGCCATCTATCTGTCCGGCTGGCAGGTCGCCGCCGACGCCAACCAGGCCGGGCACACCTACCCCGACCAGAGTCTCTACCCCGTCAACTCCGTTCCGCAGGTCGTCCGGCGCATCAACAACGCACTGCTGCGCGCCGACCAGATCGCCACCGCCGAGGGCGGCGCGGACACCACCGACTGGCTGGCCCCGATCGTCGCCGACGCGGAGGCCGGATTCGGCGGCCCGCTCAACGCATTCGAGCTGACCAAGGCGATGATCGCGGCCGGCGCCGCGGGCATCCACTACGAGGACCAACTGGCCTCGGAGAAGAAGTGCGGCCACCTCGGCGGCAAGGTCCTCGTGCCCACCTCCCAGCACATCCGCACCCTCAACGCGGCCCGGCTCGCGGCCGACATCGCCGACGTGCCGACCCTCGTCGTCGCCCGCACCGACGCCCTCGCCGCCAACCTGCTCACCAGCGACGTCGACGAGCGCGACGCCCAGTTCGTCACCGGCGAGCGCACCGCCGAGGGCTTCTACCGCGTGCGGGGCGGCATGGCGCCGGTCATCGCCCGCGGTCTCGCCTACGCCCCGTACGCCGACCTGATCTGGGTCGAGACCGGCACCCCCGACCTGGCCCAGGCCCGCGAGTTCGCCGAGGCCGTCCACGCCCGGTATCCGGACCAGATGCTCGCCTATAACTGCTCGCCGTCCTTCAACTGGAAGGCCGCTCTGGACGACGACCAGATCGCCAAGTTCCAGCGGGAGTTGGGTGCGATGGGATACCGCTTCCAGTTCATCACGCTGGCCGGGTTCCACTCCCTCAACCACGGCATGTTCGACCTGGCCCGCGGCTACGCCGAGCACGGCATGACCGCCTATGTCGACCTCCAGGAGCGGGAGTTCGCCGCACAGAAGCACGGCTTCACCGCCGTCAGGCACCAACGCGAGGTCGGCACCGGCTACTTCGACCTGGTCTCCACGGCCGTCAACCCGGCCTCCTCCACGACTGCCCTGGCCGGCTCCACCGAGGAGGAGCAGTTCCACTGGGGCCCGCAAGGACGCCCGCGCGCACCCTCCCCTGAGCGGGCGGGAGTCGGGCGAGCGTCCCGTCCGGCTCCCGCTCCGCTCTCCCTCCCCTCGATCAGGAGATCCTGATGTCCACCAGCGCACCGACCCGCCACGTCCGCGTCCTCGCGGCACCGGGCGACCGGCACGACGAGATCCTCACCCCCGCCGCCCTGGACTTCGTAGGACGCCTCGCCGACGCCTTCGTCGGACGTCGACAGGAACTCCTGAAGGAGCGCAGGCGGCAGGCCATTCGGCTCGCGGCCGGAGCCCCGCTCGACTTCCCCCTCGCCACCGCAGCCGTCCGTGCCGACCTCTCCTGGCGGGTGGCTGCGCCGGCTCCGGGACTGACCGACCGCCGCGTGGAGATCACCGGGCCGCCCGACCGCCGTGTGACCGTCAACGCGCTCAACTCCGGTGCCCAGGTGTGGATGGCGGACTTCGAGGACGCCACCTCACCCACCTGGGACAACGTCATCGACGGCCAGCTCAACCTGCTCGATGCCATCGAGCGCCGGATCGACTTCACCACCGGGGAGGGCAAGGAGTACCGGCTGGGCGAACGGCTCGCCACCATCATGGTGCGGCCGCGCGGCTGGCACCTGACGGAGGAGCACCTGGACTTCGACGGCCGGCCCGTGCCCGCCTCCCTCGTCGACTTCGGCCTGTACTTCTTCCACTGCGCGCGGCGTCAGATCGACGCCGGGTACGGGCCGTACTTCTATCTGCCGAAGCTGGAGAACCGTTACGAGGCCCGGCTGTGGAACGACGTCTTCGTGCTCGCCCAGGAACTGCTGGGCATCCCCCGCGGCATCGTCCGCGCCACCGTCCTCATCGAGACGATCACTGCGGCCTTCGAGATGGAGGAGATCCTCTACGAGCTGCGCGAGCACAGCGCCGGCCTCAACGCGGGCCGGTGGGACTACCTGTTCAGCCTGATCAAGACCTTCGGCCACCGCACGGACTTCCTGCTGCCAGACCGGGCGAGGGTGACGATGACCGCCCCCTTCATGCGGGCCTACACCGAACTCCTCGTCCGCACCTGCCACCGGCGCGGCGCTCACGCCCTCGGCGGCATGGCCGCCCACGTGCCCGGCAGGGACCGGGCCGCCCACGAGGCGGCCCTGGCCAAGGTCCGGCTCGACAAGGAGCGCGAGGCGGAGGACGGCTTCGACGGCTCCTGGGTCGCCCACCCCGGGCTTGTGCCGGTGTGCCGCGAGGTCTTCGACGGCGTCCTCGGCGACCGGCCCCACCAGATCGAGCGCACCCGCGACGACGCCGAGGTGACCGCCGCGGACCTGCTGTCGGTGCGCCGCGCCAGGGGGCCGCCCACACCGGAGGGTTACGTACCAACATCGCGGTCGCGCTGCGCTACTTCGACGCCTGGCTGCGTGGGCAGGGGACTGTGGCCCTGTACGGCCTGATGGAGGACGCGGCGACCGCCGAGATCGCCCGGGTGCAGATCTGGCAGTGGCTGCGGCACCGGGTCGTCGACCAGGAGACGGTACTGCTGCTGCTCGACGACGAACTCGCCACGCTGGGTGCCGAGCACCCCTGGGCGGCCCTCGACGAGGTGCGAGCCCTCTTCGAACGAACCGCCCTGGCACCGGAGTTGCCACTGTTCTTCACCCCGGACGCCTACCCCCGTCACCTCGTCCGGCACGCCGAGGCCGCGTCATGAGCCGGGACATCCGTCGGGTGGGCGTGGTCGGCGGCGGGCAGATGGGCGCCGGGATCGCCGAAGTGTGCGCGCGGGCCGGACTGGACACCGTCGTGTGCGAGGTGGACGCGGTCGCCGCCCGCGCCGCACGCGACCGGGTGGCGGCCTCGTTGGACTGCGCGGTGGAGCGCGGCAAGCTGACGCGAGCCGCGGCACGGGACGCCCTCGACCGGACGGTCTTCTCCGGCAGCCTCGAAGAGCTGGCCGACCGGCAGCTCGTCGTCGAGGCCGTCGTGGAGAACGCCGACGCCAAGACGGAGATCTTCACCGCACTGGACAAGATCGTCGAGGCCCCGGACGCGGTCCTGGCGAGCAACACCTCCTCCCTGCCCGTCATGCGCCTCGGCAGGGCGACCCACCGCGCCGACCGCGTCCTCGGCCTGCACTTCTTCAACCCCGTGCCCGTGCTGCCGCTGGTGGAGGTCGTGACCTCCCTCCACACGGCCCCCAAAACGGTCGGCGCCGTCGAGGACTTCGTCACCCGGATCCTGGGCAAGACCGTCATCCGCTCCCAGGACCGCGCCGGCTTCGTCGTCAACGCCCTGCTCATCCCCTACCTGCTGTCGGCCGTCCGCATGACGGAGTCCGGCTTCGCCTCCGCCGCCGACGTCGACACGGGTATGGAACTGGGCTGCGCCCACCCCATGGGCCCGCTGAGACTGGCCGACCTGATCGGCCTCGACACCGTCGCCTCGATCGCGGAGTCCCTGTACGAGGAGTACAAGGAGCCGCTGTACGCCGCTCCCCCGCTGCTCCAGCGCATGGTGGACGCGGGCCGACTGGGCCGGAAGACCGGCTCGGGCTTCTATGCACTGCGACCAGTACGGCGAGCGGCGCGAGGAACCGGCCACGGACGTAAACCACATCTTGCCTGGTGACAAATAAAGGTCGCTCGACATGGCCGGCAGGCAGGACGCGCACCGCCTCCTCAGCGGTCAGGACGGCGGCGTCCAGGTCAGCGCGCGCTCCGGTCCGGTCGTGGCGCAATCGCAGTGCGTTCGCCAGATTGTACAGTCGGCCCGCGCCACCGGCGGGCGCGGAGGACCGCGATGGCCTCGTCCAAGTCCTTGGACTCACCCGTGCGTTCGGCGCGCTCGTGCAGCGCGGTCCCAAGGCTGACGAGAACGAGAGCGCGATCGAGGTGGCCAGCGGGGACAGCGTGAACGGCAGCCCTGGCCAGTTGGACAGCGTCGTCGTGGCCCGCTCCGGTCCGTTCGGCCCGGGTCTGTATGGCAGCGCCGAGGTTGGACCGGATCGCCGGCAGGTCAGGGTGCCCGGCGGGAGCGGTGCGCACCGCCTCCTCGCCAGCGTCGATCGCCGCGTGCAGATCTCTGTCGTCGCCGGTGCGTTCGAAACGTGCCAGCAGTGCCGTTCCGAGGTTGGACAGGAACTTTCCCCGGGCGGGTTCGTCGGGTGCCGCGTCTTCAACGGTGGCGCGACTGGCTTCGATGGACTCGTCCAAGTCGGTGCCGTCGCCCGTGTACTCATGGCGGCCCAGAAGCGCCATCGCCAAATTGGACAGGCACAGGCCACGGTTGGGATCGCCGGCCGACAGGTCGCCGGCAAGACGCCGACCGATTGTTATGGCCTCGTCAAGATCGGTGGGCATGCCGAGACGTTCACCTCGATCAGCCAACATGATCGCCAGCCCAGAACGCGACGGCGTCCGGCGTGGGTGGTCGGCGGGAATGGCAGCCAGGATGCGCCGGAACAGGTCGATCGTGGCGGTCAGATGCGGGGTATCGGCAGCGCCGGGGCCCGATCCGTACCAGGCGATGGCCGTGCGGACTGCCTCTGCGGCGAGTAGCGGCACCAGCGGTGACGGCAGATCCTCCACACCGGCGACGAAACAGGGGCCGAGCAGGTCGGCGGCCTGATCAAGGTCGGCGTCATCGTGATCGACCTCAAAACGGGCGAAGTAGAGCAGGCCGAGTGGGAGGGTGGCCTCAAGGTCTCCGTCGCGCAGGACGGACGCGAGCCTGCGGGCGTCCGCAAGCGCGTCCGGACCGGTGATCTCGCCGCGCGAGAGCCGGAGCCGCACCGCCGCGAGACGTTCCCCTCGTGTCCCCGCCATATTCCCCCGCCGGACTAGTTCAGGCACAGGGCGAGCAGGCCGTCATAGCAGGAGAGTTGGTCGAGGTCGTCGCCGCCCCAGTTGTCGCGGTAGTCCTCGCGGGCGCCGACGGGCGGAACGTACTCGATGCCGATGAGGCCGAGGGTGGCAGCGTATTCGAACGGGACGGCGAGCGTGTAGCGGTCCTGGAGCAGGGGCCAGTCGTGGAATCCGTCGTAGCCGAGGCTGTCGTATGCAGCGCCCACCATGGCAGCGCCCGGCATTCACGTGTTCGAGTTCAGTAGCGTGGAGGGATGAGAACACGTGGGGGGAGGCTCGCCGCCGTCGCGAGCCTGGCAGCCAGTGCGGCCCTGGTACTGGGCGGCTGCGGCAGGATCAACGCAGGGGACACCGGCACGGGGGACACGAGCGCGGCAGAGCTCGGGTTCAAGGAGTATGCGGGCGCGGTGGACTACCCGTCGGTGACCGGCCCGCACAACAAGGGGTACGTGGCGCCCCGCGAGGGTCTGCGCCAGCTGGTGCCGCTGGGTGACTGCGCCCTGGGCGAGGGGACATTCGCCAACGGGTACCGCTATGTGAACGTCAACTGGACTGGTTCCGACGGCTGTACGAAGCTCTCGATCAACCCGAAGCCGGGCGCCGACGACGAAACCGACGTGCCGTACTCCATGCGCAGCGGCTGGCCCGGTGGCGGCCTGCCGGGCGACGTGGTGGTGCCGTGGGACGACGGTTCGCTGATCGGTGTCGGCGCCACGTTGACCCGCCGGGCACCGAACGGCGAGCAGTTCCGGCTCGCCACGCTGCCACTGACGTTCAACACCCACCCCGAGCAGGAGACCGCGGACGACGCCTCGGTGAACACCGCGGTGAAGGTCGGCTCAGGACTGCTGATCGGCGGCGGCCAGACGGTCGACCGGGTGGAGTCTCCGTACGTGTTCGCGTCCGACGACGCGGGCAAGACCGTGCGTCGCGTGCCGCTGCCGCCGATCGACGGCCGGCAACCGTCCACACCCGTGGGCGACTTCGGCGTCAACGGCAAGGAGGTCGTCGCCTTCGGCGCGGCAGCGACCAACGCCTACGACTTCCACTCCACGGGCACGATCCCGTTCTGGCGCAGCGCGGACGGCGGCGTGCACTGGACGTCCGGCGAAATTACCGGAATGCCACCGGGCACACAGGTGCACAGCATCCTGTACGCGTCGGACCACTGGTTCGCCGTGGGTGGCTATGCCAGGGCCGGCGCCTTCTACGACTCCCTCCCGCTGGTTCTCACCAGCCAGGACGGCACCCACTGGACCCGGATGGACACTTCGGCCATGGGCTCCGGCGAGATCACTGCCGCGACCGTCGACTCCGCGGGCCACCCGGTCCTGGTCGGCTCGGCCCCCCGCCCCAAGTCCAAGCCGAACACCCGCACCGTGCTGTGCAGTTCCATCTGGGTCGGCAACGGGACGACCACGGACTGGAAACGCGGCGGCCTCGGCTGCAGCGAGGACCCCCCGAGAACTGCGGTCACCCTCGCGGACGGGCGCGTGCTGATCGCGGGCAACCGGGACCTCTGGCTCTCTCGAAGCCCGGGGCCGGGGCGCGGTCACGGGTCTTGATCTCTTCCCGCGGAAGGCGGGCGTAGCCGAGTCGGGCCGCAACCCGTTGTCGTACCCGTGTGGTGAGGTGAAGTCGGACGACGGAGCGCGAGAGGCGGAGGGGACGATGGGTGAGCGTACGACGTGGCGGCCGTTTCTGGAGCAGTGGAGCGCGGAGTGGATCGCGGGGCACGACCCGGACAAGGACGCACCGCTCGCGCAGGAGGTCGTGCGGGACGCCTGGCTCGGGTTCGCGCCGGCCAGTGAGGCCGAGGTCGCTGCGGCCGAGGCCCGGCTGGGGCGCCGGCTGCCGCCTTCGCTGCGGGAGTTCCTGCTGGTCACCAACGGGTGGCGGGACGCGGGCAACTTCATCTACCGGCTGGCGGGCGCCGCGGAGCTGGAATGGCTGCGGGACACCGACGACCGCACCTGGATCGAGGTCTGGGAAGACCTCGCGGAGGACGATGTCGAAGAGGACGAGGACGGTGAGGAGGCGTTCGGCGTTCAGGAGGCGAAGGTCCTAGCGCGCTGCCTGCGCCTGTCCCTTGCGGGTGACGCGGCGGTCATGCTGCTCGACCCCGACGACGTGGACGTAGACGGCGAGTGGGCGGCGTACTGGCTCGCCTCCTGGTCCGGCGAGGGACCGGAGCGGTACGGCTCCTTCCACGGCCTCATGCGCCGACAGTGGGTGTCCTTCCACGCCCTGCGCAAGCCGCCGGGCGCCACCCGGGACCACTGGGACGCGGAGGTCGAGCGGGCCCGATGCGAGGCGCTGGCCGGGGCGGTCGACGGACCGCTGTCAGTGTTCGCCCAGGCGCACGAGTACGGGCGGGAGCGAGCAGATGTGCTGAGCATGCAGATGAAGGCGATGCTCGGCGACTGGCGCGGCCACATCGCGAGCCTGATGTGGTACCGCCCGGGGAACGACGACCTCCTGCTCAGCCCGCTCTTCGCCGCGGAACTCCTACCGCTCCTGGTCCGGCAGGACCAGCTCGCGCACCCCCACGACCTGCGGCCCCTGCCGCGGCTCAAGGAGCACGCGCCCGCACCTGTGCGGGCGCTCGTCGCCGACTACGAGGCCCGGGCGGCCGAGCCGGGCTTCCGGCTCACCTTCGGCGGACCAGAGTTCGACGCGGCCGTGCACGCCGTCGCCGACCGCCTCGCCGGGCAGCCGGCCTTTCAGGCTCCCGACGAGCCGCCGATCCGTACGGGGCCGATCGTCGTCACCCTGTACGCGGGCGGCGGCCCGCGGCCCGAACCCGACCCAATGTCCGACCCCGCCAAGGTCCGCACGGCCCGCGCGGGCCTGTGTGACGAAGCCTGGCCCGAACTCCGTGCAGCGCTACGCCTGTGGCACCCGGTGTGCGAGGACCATATTGCCCCGATATCCCTGTTCGCCGACCCGGTCCTGGCCCAGCTGATCACCCCGGACCGCGGCCGCGAGATCCTGGCCACGCCCCGAGGTACGGGCCCCGGTGTCCCGTAGGCTGGAAGTTCCGGCCGCCAGGGACAGCAACACCGTACGAGGGAAGTGCATGACCGAGGAAAGCGACGGCCTCGTGATGTACTGGCGGCCCGGCTGCGTGTTCTGCATGAACCTGCGGCTGAGCCTGCTCTTCACGCGCCTGCGTTACACCAAGCGGAACATCTGGCGGGACAAGGACGCAGCGGCGTTCGCCCGCTCCGTCGCGGACGGAAACGAGACGGTGCCCACCGTCACCGTCGCCGGGCACGCCATGGTCAACCCGTCGAAGCGACAACTGCTGGATGCCGTCCGCGAGTACGCGCCGCACCTACTCTCGTCCTGACCTGGCGCTGAGAGCAGAGGGCCGAGGCCGACGGCCTGTGGTCGGCCTGGTCGCGGTCGAGGGCCGTCTGACGCCACTCCAACGCGAGCCCGCTCTGTTTCGCCTCGCACAGCACCTGGACCATGCCGTCGTAGAACCCGGAACACGACGGTCGAGCAGGAGGGAAGCCATGGAAGGCCGTACTTCTGCCTGCCCAAGGGCGGCAAAACGCGAGACGTTCCCCTCTCCCCCAACCTCGCCAAGCGTGTCCAGGACCACCTGCGCCGCTTCCCTTCGATCTCCTGCACGCTCCCGTGGCGCAACCCTGAGCCGCCGACGACCGAGCTGGAAGGGCGACAACGTAGACCGATCAGCGTCCGGCTGGTCCTGAGCTCCCCGCATGCCAATCGAATCAACTACTCGATGTGGAGCAAGCGGAGCTGGCGGCCCACACTCGCGGCGGCCGGTGTCGTGAAGAAGGTCGGCGAGAAAGCTGAGACGCACGGAGGTCGCAGCCGTCGGTACCCCGTCTACGAACTCTCCCGCGAGGACATGTTCCACGTCCTCCGGCACACGTACGCGAGTACCCAGCTCGAGGCCGGCGAGTCGATAGTGAGCGTGTCGGAGTGGCTCGGGCATGCCTCGCCGCAGACCACGCTGACGCACTACGCTCACTTCATGCCCGGGGCGGGCAAGCGGGGCCTCGCAGCCATGGACGAGTGGTTCGATCAAGATCCACAACCGAATGTCCCTGAGGACTCCCTGGGCGCCCCACAGACCCAGAACAGGGCATGAAACCGCGGGTGGCAGCGGTAGTCGCGCACACTGACAACGTGTAAGAGGAGTTCAAGGAACCCCTCTACGCGCCGCCCCCGCTGCTCCAGCGGATGGTGGAGGCAGGGCTGCTGGGCCGCAAGACCGGCCGCGGGTTCCACGTGTACGGCCAGGAGTGAGCATCCCGGCGCGACCGGGCCGAGGAGTCCGGACCGCGTGTCCCAGCTCACCGTCCGAATGCCGGACGTGGTCCGCCGCGCCGGGTGAGCGCCCCCTAGGCTGGTCGGTGCAACTGGTTCGCCCCGTCCGCCAGGCGGGATGCGTCGCAAGAGGGAACCCGGTGGGAATCCGGGACTGCCCCGCAGCGGTGAGTGGGAACGACCGCCGTCATACGCACTGGGTCCGGTGAACAGGACCTGGGAAGCGACGGCCAGTAGGTGTCCTCCGTCCGGAGGACGTGCCCGCGAGTCCGAAGACCTGCCCGTTGCCCGCGTACGAACCACTCGTGCGCGGACATCCCGGTGACCTCGTGGGCGGGTCGGCGTACATATCGGGCGGACGACCGCGCTGTCGCGCGGGGGTTGTTTCCGTCCGGTTCGTCACCCCCTTCGCGCCCTCGTCCCGTCCCGGGATCCCAGGGAGATATCTCGCGAAGGAGATTTCCGTGACAGCGAAGTCCGCAGCCGCGGCGGCACGGGCCACCGTGTACGGCTACCCCCGCCAGGGACAGAGCCGGGAGCTGAAGAAGGCGATCGAGGGCTACTGGAAGGGCCGCGTCGACGCCGACGCCCTCCGCGCCACCGCCACCGCCACCGAACTGCGCGCCGCCAACTGGCGGCAGCTGGCCGAAGCCGGCATCCACGAGGTACCCACCGGCGACTTCTCGTACTACGACCACGTGCTGGACACCAGCGTCATGGTCGGCGCGATCCCCGAACGCCACCGCGCCGCCGTCGAGGCCGACGCGCTGGACGGCTACTTCGCGATGGCGCGCGGCACCCAGGACGCGGCGCCGCTGGAGATGACCAAGTGGTTCGACACCAACTACCACTACCTGGTCCCCGAGTTGGGCCCGGACACCGTCTTCACGGCCGACTCCACCAAGCAGGTCACCGAGCTCAAGGAGGCCCTCGCCCTCGGGCTGAGCGCCCGCCCGGTGCTGGTCGGACCGGTCACCTACCTGCTGCTCGCCAAGCCCGCGCCCGGCGTCGCCGCGGACTTCGACCCGCTGACGCTCCTCGACCGGCTGCTGCCCGTGTACGCCCAGGTCCTCGCCGACCTCCGCACGGCCGGCGCCGAGTGGGTGCAGCTCGACGAACCGGCCCTGGTCCAGGACCGTACGCCCGCCGAGCTGAACGCCGCCGCGCGCGCCTACCGCGACCTGGGAGGGCTCACCGAGCGCCCGAAGCTGTTGGTCGCCTCGTACTTCGACCGCCTCGGTGACGCGCTGCCCGTGCTCGCCAAGGCTCCGGTGGAGGGCCTGGCGCTCGACTTCACCGAGGCCGCCGCCGCCAACCTGGACGCGCTCGCCGCCGTGGGCGGGCTGCCCGGCAGGCGTCTGGTCGCCGGGGTCGTCAACGGGCGCAACATCTGGGTCAACGACCTGGAGAAGTCCCTCGCCACCCTCGGCACCCTGCTCGGACTGGCCGGCCGGGTCGACGTGGCCGCCTCCTGCTCGCTGCTGCACGTCCCGCTCGACACCACCGCCGAACGCGACATCGAGCCGCAGATCCTGCGCTGGCTCGCCTTCGCCCGCCAGAAGACCGCCGAGATCGTCACCCTCGCCAAGGGCCTCGGGGGCGGCACCGACACCATCGCGGCCGAACTCGCCGCCAACCGGGCCGACCTGGCCTCCCGCGTCGGATCGGCGCTCACCCACGACCCCGCGGTACGCGCCCGCACCACCGCCGTCACCGCCACCGACGCCCGCCGCTCCCAGCCCTACCCCGAACGGGCCGCCGCCCAGCGCGCCCACCTGCGGCTGCCCCTGCTGCCGACCACCACCATCGGCTCCTTCCCGCAGACCGCCGAACTGCGCACCGCGCGGGCGGACCTGCGCGCGGGACGGATCGACAGCGCCGGGTACGAGGAACGCATCAGGGCCGAGATCGGCGAGGTGATCTCCTTCCAGGAGAAGACCGGCCTCGACGTCCTCGTGCACGGCGAGGCCGAACGCAACGACATGGTCCAGTACTTCGCCGAACAGCTCACCGGCTACCTCGCCACGCAGCACGGCTGGGTCCAGTCCTACGGCACCCGCTACGTACGCCCGCCGATCCTGGCCGGCGACATCTCCCGCCCGGAAGCGATGACGGTGCGCTGGACGACGTACGCCCAGTCCCTCACCACCAAGCCGGTCAAGGGCATGCTCACCGGCCCCGTCACCATGCTCGCCTGGTCCTTCGTCCGCGACGACCAGCCCCTCGCCGACACCGCCCGACAGGTCGCCCTCGCCCTGCGCGACGAGGTGAACGACCTGGAGACGGCCGGGACTTCGGTCATCCAGGTGGACGAACCCGCGCTGCGCGAGACCCTGCCGCTGCGCGCCTGCGACCATCCGGAGTATCTGGCGTGGGCCACCGAGGCGTTCCGCCTCACCACCGCGGGCGTACGCCCGGACACCCAGATCCACACCCACATGTGCTACGCCGAGTTCGGCGACATCGTCCAGGCCATCGACGACCTCGACGCCGACGTCATCAGCCTCGAGGCCGCCCGCTCCCACATGCAGGTCGCCCGCGAACTCGCCGGACACGGCTACCCGCGCGAGGCCGGACCCGGCGTGTACGACATCCACTCCCCCCGCGTACCGAGCACCGAGGAGGCCGCCGCACTGCTCCGCACCGGCCTCAAGGCCATTCCCGCCGAACGACTGTGGGTCAACCCCGACTGCGGCCTGAAGACCCGCGCCTGGCCCGAGACTCGCGCCTCGCTGGAGAACCTGGTCACCGCGGCGCGGACGGTCCGCACGGAGCTTTCCGCGTCCTGAGCCCGTACGACGGGCCGGGAGAGCACGCCCACCGCTTTCTCGGCCCACCGGCTACCCACCACACCACAAGCCCCGCGCCCCCATGGCGTCCGGTGGCTCACGGGCGCCAGTACAGCGCGGGGTCGGGGTGGTGGGTGAAGCCGAGTTCGCGGTACAGCGGTTCGCCTTCCACTGAGGCGTACAGGTCCACTCGGGCGACCTCACGTTCCCCGAACCAGTCGAGCAGGCCCCGCATGATCGAGCGGCTGTGACCGCGGCGCCGGTACGACGGGTCGGTGACCACGCCGATCACGTGCCCGATCCGGCCGTTGCGCAGATGCGGGCCGGGCAACCGCTGCTCGATGGTGGCGATCCCACAGGCGGCCAGGCCACGGTCGCCGTCGCTGTCACCGTCGCCGTCCACCACGAGGATGCGCACGGCATCCGAGGTCAGCTGTTCCTTCAGCACCACGGCCAGGGCGTCCAGCCAGTCGTCGTCCGCCGACGCGGGGCTGAAGAAGTCACCGCCGAGGTCCTCGAACAGCAGGGCCCGCAGACGTACGAGCTCCACCAGGTCGTACTCCACCGCCTGCCGCACGGCCGGCCCGTTTCCCTTGCGTTGTCCCATGCCGACCAGACTGATGTAATGGTCTTATGCATCTCAACCCTTACGGCGAGGATGCCGTGAACCTGGCCGCCGATCTCGCCAACCGGCGCCCGACCGGCGTCGAGGAGCTCGCGGAGCGCTGCCGCGCCGCCGGGCTGGTGCTGGAGAACCCGGCCACCCCCCAGGACCTCGACCGCACCCAGGACGCACTGAAGGCGTGGGAGGAGGTCGTCGATGCCACCGACGAACACGAACGCGCCGAGCTGCTCAACCGGATGCTGGCGGCGGCCGCCGCCCACCCGCGGATGTCCAACCACGCCGGCAGCGGCTGGCACCTGCACTTCCGCGACGACCGGCAGACACTCGGCTCCGTACTGTTCTCACTCATCGCCGTGGGTACCGCATTGCACCTGACAGGACGGGGCATGCACCGCCTCCGACGCTGCGCCGTGAGCGAGTGCACCACGATCTTCGCCGACACCTCCCGCACCGGACGGCAGCGGTACTGCTCCCCGCGCTGCGCCAACCGCGACGCGGTACGCCGCCACCGGGCGCGCAGCGTTTGACGAGGGTCACGAGCTGCCCCTATCCCCTACGTGGCCAGTAGAGCATCCTCAGGGATGAAGTCCGGAAGAACGCGGCCCGAGAGCCGATTCGGTAGAGTTGGAGAGACACCGTGTTTTACTACGTGCTCAAATACGTGCTTCTGGGTCCACTGTTGAGGCTGGTGTTCCGGCCTCGGATCGAGGGCCTTGAGTACATACCGGCGTCGGGTCCCGCCATCGTGGCCGGCAACCATCTCTCGTTCTCGGACCACTTCCTGATGCCCGCGATCCTGAAGCGTCGCATCACCTTCCTGGCGAAGGCCGAGTACTTCACGGGGCCCGGTATCAAGGGACGGCTGACGGCCGCCTTCTTCCGCAGCGCGGGGCAGATCCCGGTGGACCGCTCCGGCAAGGACGCGGGCCAGGCCGCGATCCGCGAGGGACTGGGCGTGCTGCGCAAGGACGAACTGCTCGGCATCTACCCGGAGGGGACGCGTTCGCACGACGGGCGCCTCTACAAGGGCAAGGTCGGCGTCGCGGTCATGGCGCTGAAGGCCGGGGTTCCGGTCATCCCCTGCGCCATGATCGGCACCTTCGAGGCACAGCCGCCGGGCCAGAAGATCCCGAGCCTCCACCCCGTGGTGATCCGCTTCGGGAAGCCCCTCGACTTCTCCCGCTACGCCGGGATGGAGAACGAGAAGGCCATCCTGCGCGCCGTCACCGACGAGATCATGTACGCCATCCTCACCCTCTCCGAGCAGGAGTACGTCGACCGGTACGCGGCCGTCGTCAAGGCGGAGGAGGCGGCCGAGGTCGCGGCCCAGGCCCGCAAGTTCCCGCGGATACCCTTGAGTTGAGAGACGCACGACAGGCAGAAGGGGCGGCCGGGGATCCGGCCGCCCCTCTGTGCGTGGGGTGTTACGCGGTCGGCGTGGCGTGCGGGGTGCACGTCACATCGGCCGCGTCCGTCTTGCCCGTGAGCAAGTAGGAGTCCACACGGGTGTTGATGCACGGGTTGACCAGGCCGGTCACACCGTGCGAGCCCGCACCGTTCTCGGTGATCAGGCGGGAGCCCTTGAAGCGCTTGTGCAGTTCGACGGCGCCGGGGTACGGGGTGGCGGCGTCACGCGTGGACTGCACGATCAGGACGGCGGGCAGGCCCTTGCCGGTCTTGACGTTCACCGGGGTCTGCTGCTTGACCGGCCAGGTCGCGCAGGGCAGGTTCATCCACGCGTTGGCCCACGTCATGAACGGGTAGCTCTTGTGGAGCTTCGTGTTGTCCTTGTCCCACTTAGACCAGCTGGTGGGCCACTTGGCGTCCGCGCACTCGACGGCCGTGTAGACGGCGTTGCCGTTCTCCGAGGCGATGTTGCCCGCGGTGTCGGACAGGTCGGGGGCGGCGGCGTCGACGAGCGCCTGGGTGTCACCGGCGACGTACTTGCTGAACGCCGTCGCGACCGGCACCCACGACGAGTCGTAGTACGGGGCGCTCTGGAAGAAGGAGATCAGTTCGGCGGGGCCGACGACGCCACCGAGCGGGCTCTTCTTCGCGGTGGCCCGCAGCTTCAGCCACTGGTCCTGGACCTTGGCGCGGGTGTCGCCGAGGTGGAAGGCGGCGTCGTTCTTGGCGACCCAGTCCTCCCAGTCCTTCCAGCGGCCCTCGAAGGCGATGTCCTGCTCCAGGTTGGCCTGGTACCAGATGTTCTCCTTCGCCGGGTTGACGACACTGTCGACGACCATGCGGCGGACGTGGCCCGGGAACAGGGTGCCGTAGACGGCGCCGAGGTAGGTGCCGTAGGAGACGCCCAGGTAGTTGAGCTTCTTCTCACCGAGTCCGGCCCTGATGACGTCCAGGTCGCGGGCGGTGTTGGGCGTGGTCATCTGCGCCAGCATCGCCTTGCCGCTGCGCTTGGCACAGCCGTCCGCGTACGCGGCGGCGAGCTTGCGCTGGACGCGCTTGTCGGCCTCGGAGTCCGGGACCGGGTCGGCCTTGGGCGCCTTCACGAACTCCTGCGGGTCAATGCAGGAGATCGGGGCGGAGTGACCGACACCGCGCGGGTCGAAGCCCACGAAGTCGTACGCCTTCGAGGTGTTGACCCACAGGGGGGCCTTGGTGGTGACGCGGCGCGGGAAACGCATGCCCGAACCACCGGGGCCACCCGGGTTGTAGACGAGCGCGCCCTGGCGCTCCGCCTTGGTCCCGGTGTTCCCGATACGGTCGACGGCGAGCTTGATCTGCTTGCCGTAGGGGTGGGCGTAGTCGAGCGGGACGGAGACCCAGCCGCACTGGATCGGCTTCTCGAAGCCCCAGTCCGCAGGGCAGTCCTGCCAGTTGATCCCGGCCTTCGCGGCTCGGGCGGCGGCGATCGCCGCGCCGCGGGCCTCACGGTCCTGACCGTGACGCGAGTCGGCGGTGGCCGACGGCGCCGCGACGGCTCCGGCTATCAGGGTCGCCGTGACGAGTGCTCCGGCCGAAGCGAACGCGGTCAGGCGTCTCGTCGGTCTCTTAGCCCTCAAGTGGGACCTCCCCGTACATCGTTGCGATTGGTACGGGGATCCTTTCTGCTGTGAGGTCTCTGAGAACAGGGGTGACCGGCCTTCTTTACCATTCCGATAACCGGAGCACCAAGTCCCGTTGAGCGGAGAGTACTTGTCGACTTATCGGTCGAGTGTGCGCAAAGCCTCGTCCAGCACGCGCCGCAGTCGCAGCGCGTCCGGCGCCAGGGCGCTCACCAGGGCCGCGGGCCCGGCGAGCGGCATGAGGGCCGCGTACTCCCCGAGCAGCCGCGCCTGCGGCGGCTCACTCTCGAACTCCGGCCGTACGACAACGAGTTGACCCAGTGCCCGATGTCCCCCGAGCCCCGCGGGACCGTCCCAGCCGCCGGGTGCGCCGGGACCGCACGACAGCTCCTGGTCCAGCAGCGGCCGTCCGTCGAGCCGTACGGTAAGACGACTGGTGAGCCGTCCGGGTTGCTCGCCGACGCGCCCGAGTACCTGCTCCTCCCGGAAGACGAGCCGAGCGCCCGAACGGAGCTCGACGCGCGAGGACACGTACAGGTCACTCCCCTGAGCGGAGATCAACTGCTCGGGCAGCCAGCGCAGTTCACCCCCGCCGGACACGTCGAGCCGCACGTCGTAACGGGCCTCACCCTTGGCCTGTCCCGGCAGGGCGATGGTCGCGGCGGCCGATCCGACGTGCAGCCGGGCCCCCTCCCCCACCTCCGCCTCCACGGCGAAGCGGTCACCGCCGAGCGGCCCGCTCATCGCCCCGATGAGCATGACGCGTGCCTCGTCCCCGCTCGCCCGGGTGCGCCGCAGGGCGAGCGGCCCCTCTCCCTCCAGCACGGGCAGCGCGGTACCGCCGCGCCCGTCGGCCCGTGCCCCGATCCGTGCGGTGGCCCGCACTCCCGCTGTGGTCATGCCGTCCACGCGGCCAGCCGTTCCCGCACCCACTCGGCGACGGCCGTCACCCCGGCCTCGGTCCGCAGCGACTGGAAGACGACGGGCAGCTCGGCCCGCTGCGCCTTGGCGTCGGCGGCCATCCGTCCCAGGTCGGACCCCACATACGGCGCGAGGTCGGTCTTGTTGACGACGAGCAGGTCGGCGGTGGTGACACCGGGCCCGCCCTTGCGCGGAATGTCGTCACCGCCCGCCACGTCGATGACGAAGACCTGCGCGTCCACCAGACCCTTGGAGAACGTCGCGGTGAGGTTGTCACCCCCGGACTCGACGAGGATGAGGTCCAAGGGCCCCACCTCGTCCTCCAGGTCCTCCACCGCTTCGAGGTTCGCGGAGATGTCGTCCCGGATCGCGGTGTGCGGGCACGCGCCCGTCTCCACGGCGGTGATCCGCTCCGGCGGAAGCACGGCCTCCCGCAGCAGGAACTCGGCGTCCTCCCGCGTATAGATGTCGTTCGTGACGACCGCGAGCGACAGCTCGTCCCGCAGCGCACGGCAGAGCGCGGCGACGGTCGCCGTCTTCCCGGACCCGACGGGCCCACCGAGCCCGATGCGCAGAGCGCGCCGCGAGCCGTCGGGCCGCCGAGCGTCGGCACTGACGGCCAAGGCCCCGCCGTGGGAGTGATCGTGGTCGAGATGCATGAGGGCGACTCCAAACTATTCTTCGGCCCGGACCGGCACCATCCGACCCGTCCGGCGTTCGAGGACGAGGCCGTTCAGGCCGATACGGGGGTATGGGGGCGGAGCCCCAGGGGACAGGAGCGGGGGGGCGATCCACCTACGACGCGAAGAGCCGTACAGCCCAAGCGGCATGCGCCTGCGCACTGATCTCCAGCAACGGCGCCGACGCCGACGGCAACGCGTCGACCCCACCGTCGACCACGTGCCGCGCCGCGTCGGCCGCCGCACGCGCCACGACGTCCAACTCCGGCGCGAGCCGGGCCAGCACCCCCGAGGCGTCGAACGGATCGAGGCTCAGCAACCGCACGGTCGCGGTCGCCGGACCGCTGACGCTCTCGTACGCGGAGCAGTACGCGGCGTCCTCGGGCCCGAGCCCGGCGGCCCGCGCCGCCAGCCCCAGGACGACCGGCTGGTGCGCCCCCTTGGGAAAGGCCCGCGCCAGCGCGTCGAGTTCCGCGGACGGCCAGGTCGCCCGAGCCGCCCGCATCAGCTGCCGCCCGAGCCGCCGCGCGGCGACCCGCAGAGCCGGCGACGGCGTGCGTGCGTCCGCGGCCGAGTCCAGCAGCGCCGGATCGACCCCGAGTGCGGCCGCCGCGGCCAGGGCCGCGGACACCAGCCCCGCCGTGTTGAGGCGCCCCCGGCAGAAGTCCTCCAGGCTCGCCGCCCCGCTGATCCGCCCGGCCTTGACCGCCGCCTCGGCCCCGCCGGAGTGGGCGTGCCCTCCGGCGGGGAAGCGGCCGTCGGCCAGGACGAGTAGTGCCGCGAGGGACATCAGAAGAGGAAGTAACGCTGGGCCATGGGCAGTTCGGAGGCCGGGGTGGCCTCGACCAGCTCCCCGTCGATGTGCACGGCGAAGCTGTCGGGATCGACCCGTACCCGCGGCCGGGCGTCGTTCTCCCGCATGTCGGCCTTGGTCACCCCACGCGTCGACTCGATCGCCACGAACCGCTTCCCCAGCGAGAGCCGCTCCGGCAGTCCATCCTCGATGGCGAGCGGCGCCACGAAGTTGAACGAGTTCGAGGCGGGTGCCCGTCCGATCGCCCCGAACATCGGCCGGGGCAGGATCGGCTGCGGTGTCGGGATGGACGCGTTGGCGTCGCCCATCTGCGCGTACGCGATCTGCCCGCCCTTGATGACGAGCTGCGGCTTGACCCCGAAGAACGCGGGCTCCCACAGCACGAGGTCGGCCAGCTTGCCGGTCTCGACGGAGCCGATCTCGCGCGCGAGGCCCTGCGCGAGCGCCGGGTTGATCGTGTACTTGGCGACATAGCGACGTACGCGGTGGTTGTCCGCTCGCCCGTCACCGGGGAGGGCGCCGCGCCGCCGCTTCATCACGTGGGCCGTCTGCCAGGTCCGCATGATGACCTCGCCGACCCGCCCCATCGCCTGCGCGTCGGACGAGATGATCGAGATGGCGCCCAGGTCGTGCAGGATGTCCTCGGCCCCGATGGTGGAGGGCCGGATGCGGGACTCGGCGAAGGCCAGGTCCTCCGGGACGGCCGCGTTGAGGTGGTGGCAGACCATCAGCATGTCGAGGTGTTCCTCGGCGGTGTTGACGGTGTACGGCCGGGTCGGGTTGGTGGAGCTGGGCAGTATGTGCGGCTCGGAGACCACGGTCATGATGTCCGGCGCGTGCCCGCCGCCCGCACCCTCGGTGTGGTAGGCGTGGATGCCGCGGCCGGCGATCGCGGCGAGCGTGTCGCCGACGAACCCGGCCTCGTTCAGGGTGTCCGTGTGGATGGCGACCTGGATACCGGTGCGGTCGGCGACGGTCAGCGCGGCGTCGATGACGGCGGGCGTGGAGCCCCAGTCCTCGTGCAGCTTGAGACCGAGCGCCCCGCCCCGGATCTGCGACAGCATCGCGTCGCGCGAGACGGTGTTGCCCTTGCCGAGCAGACCGAAGTTGAGCGGGTACTGCTCCATCGCCTCCAGCATCCGGGCGAGGTGCCAGGGGCCTGGAGTGACCGTCGTCGCCTTCGAGCCCTCGGCGGGACCGGTGCCGCCGCCGACCAGCGTCGTGATGCCGGAGGCGAGCGCCTCGTCGGCGATCTGCGGACAGATCAGGTGGACGTGCGCGTCGATGGCACCCGCGGTGACGATCCGTCCGTTGCCCGCGATGATCTCGGTCTCGGGGCCGATGACGAGGTCGGGATGGACCCCGTCCATGGTGTCCGGGTTGCCGGCCTTGCCGATGCCGGTGATCCGGCCGTCGCGGATGCCGACGTCGGCCTTGACGATCCCCCAGTGGTCGACGATCACGACACCCGTGATGACCGTGTCCGGAGTGCCTTCTGCGCGCGTAGCGCGCGACTGGCCCATGGATTCGCGGATGACCTTGCCACCGCCGAAGACGGCCTCGTCACCGGCGAGCCCGGGGCCGCCGGAACGGTCCTCCTCGATCTCGATCAGCAGGTCGGTGTCGGCGAGGCGGATGCGGTCGCCGGTGGTGGGGCCGAACAGATCGGCGTACGCGGCGCGCGAGAGCTCAGGCATCGAGGGCACCTCCGGTCTCCCCGCGCAGGCCGGGCACGACACGGGCGCCGGTGAGCGGAACGAGTTCGACGTCGACGGGGATCCCGGGTTCGAAGCGCACGGCGGTGCCGGCGGCGACGTTGAGCCGCTTGCCGCGCGCGGCGGCGCGGTCGAAGTCCAGACCGGGGTTGGCCTCGGCGAAGTGGTAGTGGGAGCCGACCTGGACGGGCCGGTCGGCGGCGTTGAGGACGGTCAGCCGGGTGACCTCACGACCTTCGTTGAAGGCGACGGGTCCGTCGGCGAACAGGATCTCTCCGGGAATCATGGCTCTCGCTCCCCCGTCAGACGATCGGGTCGTGGACGGTGACGAGCTTGGTGCCGTCCGGGAAGGTCGCCTCGACCTGGACGTCGTGGATCATCTCGGGGATGCCCTCCATGACGTCGTCCCGGGTGAGGATCTTGCGTCCGGAGGACATCAGCTCGGCGACCGTACGGCCGTCGCGCGCGCCTTCGAGGATGTGCGACGTGATGAGGGCGATCGCCTCGGGATGGTTCAGTTTGAGCCCGCGGGCCCGTCGCTTCTCGGCCACGTCGGCGGCCACATGAATCAGCAGCCTCTCTTGCTCGTGCGGGGTCAGTTGCACGGCGTCCCACCTCACAGTCCTCGCTCCGGACCGTGCGGGGTCCGGTGGCCGCTGCCACCAAAACCCCTGGTGGCGTGGATGGGCACGCTAGTTGGCCGTCGTTTCGAGGACGTTAACCCGGCTGTGGTCCATGCATGACCGACGTGGACGCTCCCGGGCCGTCACCGGGACCGCCGCCCGGGACGAGGCCATGGGTCGGACCGTATACGGCGCGATGGCCGCCCGCCTTCGACGCGGCCGTCACCCTCACCGTCACCACCGAAGGGACCTTATGAGGCGCCGTGCCCCCGGTGCTCCGCCGCGATGCCGAAGCGCTGGCGCTCACGCGGGGCGGACGCGACCTCGCGGACGCTGGAGAGGGAGCTGACCACCTGTTCGTCGGCGGACTCCGGGAGTTCCTCGAGCCGCTCCAGGTCGGCGGCGGAGACCAGGGCGACGAGGGGCTTGCCGTGCCGTGTCACCACGACGCGCTCGCCCCCGTACACCACCCGGTTGATCAGATCGGCGAGCTCAGCCCTGGCTTGCGTCACCGGAATCTCGTAGGCCATGCCCACCAGCTTAGACCGGGCCCCCGGCACCCCCACAGAGCGGACGATCTCGTTCAGCTCCGCCGAAAACGACCGTGCGCACGATCGGGCGACCCTCTTCACCGGCGGCGCACGGGGATTTTCGCTGTCAGCCGAGCACCCTCCCCCCGCTCTGTACGTCCTGTACATTTTTTACAGAACCCTTCACAGGAGGCGCGTGCCATGAATGAACCGTCCGCCCGTCATGTCCTGCCCGAGTTCACCGAGCGGACGAGCATGGGGCACCGGACCCTGGATCCGTACTCGAAGCTGCTCGACGAGCGGATCGTGTTCCTCGGGACGCCGATCGACGACACCTCGGCGAACGACGTGATGGCGCAGTTCATGCACCTCGAATACCTGGCGCCGGACCAGGACATCGCGCTGTACATCAACTCCCCCGGCGGCTCGTTCAGCGCGATGACGGCGATCTACGACACGATGCAGTTCGTCAGTTGCGACGTGGAGACCACCTGCCTGGGGCAGGCCGCGTCGGCCGCCGCCGTACTGCTGGCCGGCGGCGCGCCGGGCAAGCGGTTCGCGCTGCCGGGTGCCCGGGTGCTGATCCACCAGCCGTCACTTCCCGAGCCGGTGCAGGGACAGGCGAGCGATCTGGCCCTCCAGGCCGAGGAGTTGATGCGCACTCGGAGGCTGCTGGAGGACATGCTCGTACGGCACACGGGGCAGAGTCCTGAACAGGTCGCCGCCGACATCGAGCGGGACAAGATCCTGGACGCCCAGGCCGCGTTGGCGTACGGACTGGTGGACGGGATCATCCCCAGCCGCAAGACCTCGCGCACCGCGCCCGGTGCGAAGAACGCCACACCCGACGCGAGGTGATCCGCCGATGGTGCCCGAACTGCCCCCGCTGCCCGCGCTGACACGAGCCGAGGCCGAGCTGATCGACCGTTACCTCGACGTGGTCGACCTGCTGGGCCGTATCAACCCGGCCAGGCCCGGAGACACCTATCGCGGGCTGCGTGCCGCCCAGGCGCTGGTCGCCAAGGCCACCGAGCTGCGGGACGCCCTCGCGCTGATGCACCAGCGCGGCGAGAGCGAGGTGCACGCGCCGACGCTGGCGCAGGCTCTGCGCGTCCTCGACGGTGAGCGGCGGGCGGCCCGCGTCACGCTGCCGCCCGAAGCCGACAATTGACACATCCCCACCCGGGTCGCCGTGCGCGCCGCGTCGGCGAGGCGTCCGGCCCGGGGTTCAAACGGACCAGATGGCGTACCCCCTGATGGAGTAATCACACACCCCTTCGGGGAACCGAAAAAGTTGCACAACGCGCGTACCCCGGAGGCGGAATGAGATGCTCCGGTGCTGGTGGGCGCGTCGCCGGTGTCCCCAACATCGCCCGAACAGGGGGTCGTCCACCCGAACGGGTGAGTGGTGAGTAACCCCACAAATCGCCGGTTCCGCTCGGATTTTGTGACTGCTATGCGTGAAGATCCCTTCCGACGACAAGCCCCCGCCACAGCGGCGGGGCGGTCCGGGCGGACGCCGAGTCCTGCCGCTGCCCGGATGACCGGTCGACAGAAGTGCATCGGCAGGAGTGGAGGACCCAGCAAGACGGGTCGCCGGAGAGATCCGGGCGGTCCTTGGGGTGAAGCCGCGCAAGCGGCCGGGCTACTTCGCCAGCCCGAATCCGACAGGTCATCCTTCACAGGCGGCTGACGAAGGGTTGCGCATGACTGCGCTCAATCGTGTCCCGTCGCTGTGGACCCGGGCCGGTACGGCCTCGGCGCTCACCATCGCCGCCGTGGGCGGCAGCCTCGTGGTTCCTGGCGTCGCATCCGACGCCGAAGCGGCCACGTTGGCGACGAAGGCACTTCAGGTCGCGGCTTCCAAGAAGGGCTCCCCGTACCAGTACGGTGCCGCCGGGCCACGCCGCTTCGACTGCTCCGGGCTCACGCTCTACTCGTACAAGAAGGCGGGCAAGACGCTGCCTCGTACGGCCGCGGCGCAGTACAACAAGACGCACCACATCTCCGCGTCCCACCGCAAGGCCGGAGACCTGGTGTTCTTCCACTCGGGCCGGAACGTGTACCACGTCGGCATCTACGCCGGGAAGGGCAAGATCTGGCACTCCCCGAAGACAGGGGAGGTCGTGAAGCTGCAGAAGATCTGGACGAAGAGCGTCTGGTACGGCCGGGTCAGCTGACCTGCCCGAGGGGGTGCCGCCGGCCGGCACCCCCTCGGGGTTCCCCCCGGGCGTGAAAAGCGGACGAACCGGTTACTCGTTCAGCATGGCTGAGCGACCTTCCCCCGATGAACGGAACGAGACGCCCCTCGAGCGCGCCGATCGAAACTTCGGCGAGCTGCTCCAGGAACTGCGCGTCACGCAGACCGGTGTGCAGATCCTCTTCGCGTTCCTGCTGACACTGGCGTTCACCCCACGCTTCCCGTCCCTCGACACGGTGCAGCGCGCCACGTACGTCACCACCCTCCTGCTGGCCGTGGCGGCCGCCGCGCTCTTCACGGCGCCGGCCGCGCTGCACAGGTCGCTGTTCCAGCAGGGCGCGAAGCCGACCATCGTGCGGGTCTCCTCCGTCCTGTCCACGGTGGGAATGGGCGTGCTGATGCTTGCGCTGACGGGATCGGTGCTGCTCGTCGTGGACGTCGCGCTGGGACGCGCCGCCGGGATCGCCTCGGGCGCGGGCACCCTGCTTGTCTGTGTGGCGCTGTGGGGCCTCCTGCCCGGCCTGGTGCACCGTGCCGTCGTCAGCGCGGGGACGGCTCCGAAAGAAGCACCCGACCGAGAACCGTGAGCGCGCTCATCGCCCGGTTGCCCTCGGGCACGAACCGTGGCAGCAGGCTGAGGAAGGTGATCGGCGCCTTCGGGTCGAGCGCGTGGGTGTTGGACCCCTGCCGCAGCGGGCGGTTGGTCCCGCCTGCGGCTCCGGTGGGGCCGCTGTTGCTGGACCGGGAGATCCGCGCCGTACGATCTCCGTCGTCCACCGGACCGGGGACGTCTCGGCACCGGCGGCCGAGGCCTTCCGGGCCCCGCTGCGAGGCGCCTCGCAGCGCAGCACGACAACTGAGCCGCTCCTCAGGGCTCTTGTGGGCCGCCGGCCGTCACCGGCTGGGCCGGCACCGTCCAGGGCAGCTCGATGGCGACCGTCTTGCCGCCCTCACGGGTGGGCCGGACGACGAGTCTGCCGCCGCATTCGGCGGTCAGCCAGCGGATGATCACCATGCCCCGTCCATTGTCCTGCTGGACGGCGGCAGGCAGACGTTTGGGAAAGCGCGGATGGCTGTCGGTGACGCCGATCCTGAGGTGTTCGTCTCGGTCGAGCCGGACGTCCACCGTGAAGGTGGGCGACTGCCCGAACGTATGTTGGACGGCGTTGGTGGCTAGTTCTGACACGATCAGGCGTACGGTGTCCGCGACTTCGGCGTCGCACGGCAGGCCCCATTCGGCCAGCACATCGGCGACGAAATTCCGGGCCGCGGAGACCGAGGCGGGATCGCTCGGCAGAGTGACGGATGCTTCCTGGTGATCTGCCATGGCGACGTCGTCCCTTTCCCACGGGACCGGAGTCCGACACGGAGCGGATGGTTCGAGTACGGTCCCGGACTGGTGCTTCGCGCCAGACTGCCATCACTGGGCCGGTCACGGGTGCGATCCACCGAGATATGCATATATCTGTCGCTCGATGCGGTGAACTCCACGACGACGGAGCGTATTTGGGCGGCTCGGAAGGAGTAAGGAGTACGGCCATGCAGCACGGTCCCGCGGTGCGCCGCCGCAAGCTCGGTGCCGAACTGCGCGCGCTGCGCGCCGTCGCCGGTCTCACCAGTGGTGAGGCGGCCCGTCTCGTCGGCTGGCACCAGTCGAAGGTGAGCCGGATCGAGACCGGTATCAGTGGGGTGAAACCGGCCGACGTGGAGCGCCTGTTGGACGCCTACGCCGTCACGGAGCCCGAGTTACGGGAACTCCTGGTCGGCCTCGCGGGCTCCGAGGGCAACGGCCGCCATCACTGGTGGCACGCCTACCGCGGGGTCCTGCCACCCACGTACCGCGACTTCATCAGTCTTGAGTCCCAGGCCAGCGGCATGCGCACGCTGGAGACCACGGTGGTACCCGGACTGCTCCAGACGCCCGAGTACGCACGGGAGGTGACCCGGGTCGCCGTCGGCGGCCTGGAGGACGGCAAGCTCGACGCGCTCGTCGAGGTGCGCCTCGCCCGGCAGGACGTCCTGCGTTCGAATCCGCCGCTGGAACTGACCGCGGTCCTCGACGAGGCCGTGTTAAGACGCGAGGTCGGCGGACCGAAGGTGATGGCTCGGCAACTGGACCGTCTGCGGGAGGCCGCCACCCTGCCTCAAGTGCGCCTTCAGGTCCTGCCGTTCGCCGCGGGAGCCCATATCGGCGTCACCGGGCCTTTCGTTATCTTCTCATTTCCGAACACAACTGATCTGGATGTGGTTGTTCTCGACCACTTGACGAGTAGCCTCTACCTCGAACGGAAAGAAGACCTTCAGGCCTACACCGAGGCCTTCAACGCCCTTCAGTTCCACGCCCTTTCGCCCGAGGACTCGTTGGACTACATCGCCGGGATAGGTGACGGCGCGTAAGGAGGCACCCCCCATGACTGCACTGCCTCGGTACGTAAGTTCCAGTACTTCACTCCGCGACGTGCGATGGCTGCGCAGCAGCCGCAGTACGGGAATGAACAACTGCGTCGAGACGGCCCGACCCGGCCCAGGACCCTGGGCCGGACTGGTCGCTGTGCGCGATTCCAAGAACAAGGCGGGCCCCGCCCTGCTCTTCACTCCCGCCAGTTGGGAGGGCTTTGTCGCCGGGCTGAACTGATCACGCCGACGGCGTGCTCGATCTGCGCGTCGGTGAGGTCCGCGCGGGCGGTCAGCCGCAGCCGTGAGATGCCGTCCGGCACGGACGGGGGGCGGAAGCAGCCGACGGCGAGTCCCGCTTCCCGGCAGTCGGCGGCCCACCGCACGGCCTGTTCGGGGGACGGCGCGCGCACGGAGACCACGGCGGCGTCCGGTCGTACGGCTTCCAGGCCCTCGGCGGTCAGCCGGGTGTGCAGCGCCGTCGCCACCTCACGGGCCCGGGCGGCGCGCTCCGGCTCACGGCGCAGCAGCCTGAGCGCCGCGAGGGCCGCGCCCGCCGCCGCGGGCGCGAGACCGGTGTCGAAGATGAAGGTGCGCGCCGCGTTGACCAGGTGGTCGATGACCGGGGCGGGGCCGAGGACGGCTCCGCCCTGGCTGCCGAACGACTTGGAGAGGGTGGCGGTCACGACCACGTCCGGGGCGCCCGCGAGCCCCGCGGCCTGCGGGGCGCCCCGGCCGCCGTCGCCCAGGACGCCCAGCCCGTGCGCGTCGTCGACGAGCAGCGCCGCGCCGTGCTCGCGGCAGGCAGTGGCGAGTTCGGCCAGCGGGGCCATGTCGCCGTCCACCGAGAAGACCGTGTCGGACACGGCGACGGCGGGACCCTCGTGCGTGCCCAGCGCCTTGCGCACGGCGTCGGGGTCGGCGTGCGCGACGACCTGGGTCGCGCCCCGGGCGAGCCGGCAGCCGTCGATGAGGGAGGCGTGGTTGCCCGCGTCCGAGACGACCAGCGAGCCGTGCGGCGCGAGCGTGGTCACGGCGGCGAGATTGGCCGCGTAGCCGGAGGAGAAGACGAGCGCGGACTCGAAGCCGCAGAAGTCCGCGAGCTCGCGCTCGAGTTCGCCATGAAGTTCGGTCGTGCCGGAGACGAGCCGCGAGCCGGTCGCACCGGCGCCCCAGCGGCGCGCGGCCTGGGCGGCGGCCGCCGTGATCTCGGGGTGGTGGGCCAGCCCGAGGTAGTCGTTGCTCGCCAGATCGAGAAGGGGTGAGTCGGCGGCGCGGGGGCGCAGGGTGCGGACGAGTCCGGCCTGTCGGCGCTGGTGCGCCTGCTCGTCGATCCACGCGAACGGCGATCCGGCCATGCTGGTGCCTCCGGGCCCTGGGAGCGGTCGTGAGGGGGTCATGAAGGTGGTCGTTTTGTAGGCAGTGCACAGACCCTAGCGGGGCGACGCGGCGCCCATGATGTGGCAATACCCACACGTCGAACCGTCTCTGTTGTGCAAACTCTCCTTGGCCGCAGCGGCTCACATACGTCAGGATCGGATCTCATGGACCTGCTGAACACGCTGGTGGACAAGGGGCTTCGGCGCGAGCTGCCGACCCGTGACGAGGCGCTGGCCGTGCTGGCCACGTCCGACGACGACGTGCTCGACGTGGTGGCCGCGGCCGGAAAAGTCCGCCGGCACTGGTTCGGCCGTCGAGTGAAACTCAACTATCTGGTCAATCTGAAGTCCGGTCTGTGCCCGGAGGACTGCTCGTACTGCTCGCAGCGCCTCGGCTCCAAGGCCGACATCCTGAAGTACACCTGGCTCAAGCCGGACCAGGCCTCGCAGGCCGCGGCCGCCGGGCTCGCCGGGGGCGCCAAGCGGGTCTGCCTGGTGGCCAGCGGCCGCGGTCCGACGGACCGTGACGTGGACCGGGTCTCCGACACCATCAAGGCGATCAAGGACCAGAACGAGAACGTCGAGGTGTGCGCCTGCCTGGGCCTGCTCTCCGACGGCCAGGCCGAGCGGTTGCGCGAGGCGGGAGCGGACGCCTACAACCACAACCTGAACACCTCCGAGGGGACGTACGGGGACATCACGACCACGCACACGTACGCCGACCGGGTGGACACGGTCCAGAAGGCGCACGCGGCCGGTCTGTCCGCCTGCTCGGGTCTGATCGCGGGCATGGGCGAGTCGGACGAGGACCTCGTCGACGTCGTCTACTCGCTGCGCGAGCTCGACCCGGACTCCGTTCCGGTGAACTTCCTGATCCCCTTCGAGGGCACCCCGCTCGCCAAGGAGTGGAACCTCACCCCGCAGCGGTGCCTGCGCATCCTGGCCATGGTCCGTTTCGTCTGCCCGGACGTGGAGGTCCGCATCGCGGGCGGCCGCGAGGTCCACCTCCGCACCATGCAGCCGCTCGCCCTGAACCTGGCCAACTCGATCTTCCTCGGCGACTACCTCACCAGCGAGGGCCAGGCGGGCAAGGCCGACCTGGACATGATCGCGGACGCCGGGTTCGAGGTGGAGGGCGCGGGCGAGGTGACCCTGCCGGAGCACCGCGTGACGGCGGGCGCGGGCTGCGGTGCGCACGCCGAGGCCGGGTGCGGCTCGCACGCGGACGCCGGGTGCGGCTCGCACGAGGGCGGTGGGTGCGGCTCGCACGAAGGCGGCGGCGTCTGCGGTTCCGTGAAGGTGCAGGCCGAGCAGGAGCAGCCCGCCGAAGCGCGTACGGATCTCGTCGCCGTACGCCGCCGGGGTGCCGGAACGGACCTCGCCCCCAATGCCTGACCGGTCCGAGCCGTCCACGCTGCCCGTGCGGGAACTGCTGGAGTTGGACCGGCGGCACGTCTGGCACCCGTACGGCCCCATGCCCGGCCGCCAGGAACCGCTCGTCGTGGAATCGGCGAGCGGGGTACGCCTGCGGCTGGCGGACGGCTCGGGCGAGCTGGTCGACGGCATGTCGTCCTGGTGGTCGGCCATCCACGGCTACAACCACCCGGTCCTCAACGACGCGGCGCGCGACCAGCTGGAGCGCATGAGCCATGTCATGTTCGGCGGGCTCACGCACGAGCCCGCCGTGCGGCTGGCGAAGCGACTTGTCGACATCACGCCCGAGGGCCTGGAACACGTCTTCCTCGCCGACTCCGGATCGGTGTCGGTCGAGGTCGCCGTCAAGATGTGCCTCCAGCACTGGCGCTCGCTCGGCCGCCCGGGCAAGCAGCGGCTGCTGACCTGGCGCGGCGGCTACCACGGGGACACCTGGCAGCCGATGTCGGTGTGCGACCCCGAGGGCGGGATGCACGAGCTGTGGCAGGGCGTGCTCCAGCGCCAGGTGTTCGCCGACGCCCCGCCGGTCGCGTACGAGGAGTCGTACGCCGACCAGCTGCGCGAGCTGATCGGGCGGCACGCCGACGAGCTCGCCGCGGTGATCGTGGAGCCGGTGGTACAGGGCGCGGGCGGGATGCGGTTCCACTCCCCCGCGTATCTGCGGGTGCTGCGGGAGGCGTGCGACGCGCACGACGTGCTTCTCGTCCTCGACGAGATCGCGACCGGCTTCGGCCGAACGGGTGCTCTCTTCGCGGCGGAGCACGCCGGTATCACGCCGGACGTGATGTGCGTCGGCAAGGCGCTGACCGGCGGCTACATGACGATGGCGGCGACGCTCTGCACGGCACGGGTGGCCGAGGGCATCTCACGCGGTGAGGTCCCGGTGCTGGCTCACGGCCCGACCTTCATGGGCAATCCGCTGGCCGCCGCGGTGGCCTGCGCCTCGATCGACCTGCTGCTCGGACAGGACTGGCAGACCGAGGTCAAGCGGATCGAGGCGGGTCTGCGGGACGGTCTCGCGGAGGCGTCCTCGCTGCCGGGTGTCCGGGACGTACGGGTCCTGGGCGCGATCGGCGTCGTCCAGCTCGACCACGAGGTCGACATGTTGGCGGCCACGGCGGCGGCCGTGCGCGAGCGCGTGTGGCTGCGCCCGTTCCGCGACCTCGTCTACACGATGCCGCCGTACGTCACGGGTGACGCGGACGTGGCACGGATCGCGCGCGCGGTGTGCGCGGCGGCACGGGAGGGATGACATGGCGGTTCTGGTGATCACGGGGACGGGCACGGAGGTCGGCAAGACGGTCACGACGGCCGCCGTCGCCGCCACGGCCCTCGCGGCCGGACGCTCCGTGGCCGTACTCAAGCCGGCGCAGACGGGTGTACGCCCGGACGAGCGTGGGGACGCCGACGAGGTGGCCCGGCTCGCGGGCGCCGTGACCACGCTCGAACTCGCCCGCTATCCGGAGCCGTTGGCTCCCGCGACGGCCGCGCGGCGGGCCTCCCTGCCCCCGGTGCGCCCGGTCGCGGTGGCGAAGGCGGCGGCCGAACTGGCCACCGAGCACGACCTCGTGCTGGTCGAGGGAGCGGGCGGTCTCCTCGTCCGCTTCGACGACGAGGGCGGCACGCTGGCGGACGCGGCGAGCCTGCTGGACGCGCCGGTGCTGGTGGTGGCATCAGCGGGCCTCGGCACCCTGAACACCACCGAGCTGACGGCTCGTGAACTGCGGCGCCGTGGGCTGGACCTGGCGGGAATCGTCATCGGCAGCTGGCCCGACTCCCCGGACCTGGCGTCGCGCTGCAACCTCGCGGACCTGCCCCTTGTGGCCGAAGCCCCGCTCCTGGGAGCGCTGCCCGCGGGGGCGGGGGCTTACCCGGTCGCCGACTTTTGTGCGGAGGCGCCTGGGTGGCTGGCCTCTCGGCTGGGCGGCACCTGGGACGCAAACGCCTTCATTTCGGCGCAGGGGGTCTGAGCGCCCCGTCAGGGGCGCGGGGAACTGCGCGCCCAGCCCCCACCGGCGCGCAGCCGAAGAACAGCCCCCTCACCGCTCCCCCAACAACCGCACCAACTCGATCCGCGACCGAATCCCCAACCGCGCGAACACCCCCCGCAGATGATGATCAATGGTCCGCGGACTGAGCAACAACCGCGACGCGATCTCCCGGTTGGTCGCCCCGTCGGCCGCCATGCGCGCGACCATCAACTGCTGCGCGGTGAGGCGGGCGACGAGATCGTCCGCGCCCCGCACCGGCGAGACGGGCTCCCCCAGGACACGGAGTTCGGTCCGCGCCGCCGCCGCGCACTGCGGCGAACCGAAGTGCTCGAACGCCTCGAGGGCGCTGTGCAGCCGGTCACGGGCCTCCGTCCGGTGCCGCAGCCGCCGTAGCGCACCGCCGAACAGCAGCTCCGTACGGGCGCGTTCGAAGTCACGGGTGCCCAAGGCGTGCAGGTCGAGGGCGGTGCGGTAGTGCTCGACGGCCTCCGCGCCGGAGGCGAGCAGGGCCCGGCAGCGGGCGCTGAGCGCCAGGTCGTCGGGGCTGCGCACGGTACGCGCCCAGTGGTCGTAGTCGGCGTGGGCGGCCCGGGCGACCCGTGTGTCGCCGGTGCGGACGGCGGCCTCGACGTAGTGCGGTGTGGCGATGTGACGGATGGCGCGGTGCCCGTGCCCGGGGCCGAATCCGGCGAGGGCGCGCAGCCGAGCCGCCGAGGCGGCGAAGCGGCCGGTGCTCAGGTCGAGGAAGGCGAGCGCGAACCGGGCCAGCGCAGCGGGCAGGCCGAGCCCGCGGGCGAGGGCGTAGGAGCGGGCGGCTTCGGCGCGCTCCCGGCAGACGTCCTCGTCGCCGGTGACCGCGGCGAACATCGCGAGGGCCGCCTGCAGGTGGCAGGCCCCGTTGTCCTGGCCGGTGGTGTACGCCTGGCGGAGGGCCTCCAGGGTGGCGGCCTCGGCGGCCCTTGGCCGACCGGTCCAGAAGTCGGCGTACGCCCGGAACTCCATGGCCTGGGGAACGGTGACCCCGTCTCCCCCGGCGCGGGCGGAGGCGGCGGCCCGGACGGTGGCGGTGGTGGCCGCGGTGTGGTCGCCGAGCAGGAGTGCGGCGATCCCGGAGTGGATCAGCAGGGTGGGATCGCCCCCGGGGCCGCAGCGCCCGGCCGCCGCCTTCAGCAGGTCCCGCGCGTCGTCGTACCGGCCCTCGAACGCCGCGGCCAGCCCGCCCAGCGTGCCGGGCGGCACGATCCCGAGCCGGTCGGCGACGGCCGCCGCCTCCCGGCACCGGCGCAGGTCGCCGGTGTAGATCGCGGCTTCGGTGGCGCGGGCGAGGAGGTGGACGGCGGCGTGCTGGGGGTGGTCCGTACGGGCCGGCTCCGGGCCGTCGTCGGCGTAGCGCACCGCGGCCGTCAGCAGCGCGTCGAACGCGTCCGTCGCGTTGCCCGCGCGCAGCGCGAGCAGACCACCCAGGGCGTCGTCGTCGGTGGCGGCGACGAGCCGGCGGGCACGGTCGGCGTCTCCGGACCGCCAGGCGTCGGCGGCGGCGCGGGCGAGCAGCCGGGCCCGCTCGCTCGGCTCGGGGGACAACGCGGCGGCGCGTTCGACGAGGGCGCAGGCCAGGGCGTGGTCGCCCGCGGTGCGCGCGGTGTGGGCCGCCGCCCGGAGTTCGGCGGCGAGGCGTCGGCTGGGACCGAGCGCGGCGGCGCCCCGGTGCCAGGACCGTCGGGGTGACTCGCCCTCGCCGCGCAGGACCCGGGCGAGCAGGAGGTGGACGGCGCGCCGGTCCGTCACGGAGGCGGTCTCGTAGGCCGCTATCCGGGTCCACGGGTCGCGGAAGACGATCCCGCCCGCCGTGGCGTGGGCGATTCCGGCCACCTCGGCGGTGACGAGGGGCCGGGTGTCGAGCCGGGCCGCGGTGACGGCCCGCAGGAAGGCGTGGGTGTCGACCGGGTACTGGTCGGCCGCCGCGAGGAGCAGGAGGCGCCGGGTGGTGTCGGGCAGGGCGCGGACCTCCTGACGGTACGCGCGCAGGAGTACGGGAGGCTGTGCCGGCAGCGGGTCGAGGCCGGTGAGTTGACGCTCGGTCAGTGCGGAGGCGAGTTCCGCGGCGGCGCGGCGGTCGCCGTGCGCGGTGCGCAGGATCCGTACCCGTACGCCTTCGGGAAGCGAGGGGCCGAGCTCGGGTTGTGCGGGGCCGCGTACGGGGTTCACCGAAGTCACCACCCGAATGACGTTACTGGTGAGTTAACTGGCAAGTAAAGACCGGCGATTTCACCGATGCGGCGCGCGTAACCCCCGGCTGACACTCCAGGCACCCCACCCTTGTCTGGAGGCACCATGCAACGCCGCTCGCGTCGCATCGCCACGTTCTTCTCCGCCATGGTCGCGGCGCTCCTCGTGTCGCTCTCCCTGTCCGCCGTGCCCGCCCGGGCCGCGACCCACAACCCCGTCATCTTCGTGCACGGCCTCAGCAGTTCGGCGAGCAGTTGGGACGACTGGATCGCCGACTTCAAGGCCGACGGCTACAGCGGCTCCGAGCTGTTCGCGTGGTCGTACGACTGGGGCCAGTCGAACGTGACCACGGCCCAGCAGCTCTCCACCGAGGTCAAGAACGTCCTCGCGCAGACCGGCGCCTCGAAGGTGGACCTGGTCGTCCACTCCATGGGTGCCCTGAGCGCCCGCTACTACCTCAAGAACCTCGGCGGGACCTCGTACGTCGACGACTTCGTGTCCACCGCCGGGGTGAACCACGGAACCACGGTCGCGAGCTGGTGCACGTGGCTCTACACCTCGTGCGCCGAGATGTACACCGGCAGTTCGTTCCTGACCGCGCTGAACTCCGGTGACGAGACGCCGGGCAGTGTCTCGTACGCCGCCTACTGGTCGAACTGCGACGAGCTGATCAACCCGGACACCAGCGCGATCCTGAGCGGCGCCACCAATGTGGAGGTCGGCTGCATCTCGCACACCGACATGAACAACGACTACGGCGTCTACAAGCAGGTGCGCGACTTCGTCGCCTGACGCGTGGGCCGACCCGCGTATGACGTAGGTCGAGCGTCGTCAAGCGTGTGGTCGAGCGTCGTAGAGCGTGTGACGGACGTCCTGGAGGGACAATCCCGGTAAGACCCCGTCCTCCCGGGAGGTCCGTCATGCCCTTCAGGCCAGCCGGCTCCGCCAAGCTGTCGCACGACGCCGTGCACCATCCGCTGTTCGCCCGCTACTACGCCCGTATCAGCGTGACGGCCGAGACCCGGATGGGCCTCGGCGGGGTACGCGACCGGCTGCTCACCGGACTTTCGGGGCGGGTCATCGAGATCGGCGCGGGCAACGGGCTGAACTTCGCGCACTACCCGAGCGCCGTCTCCGAGGTGGTGGCGATCGAACCCGAGCGGCTGCTGCGGCAGTTGGCCGTGGAGGCCGCGCTGCGCTCCGAGGTGCCCGTGGACGTGGTGCCGGGCGCGGCGGAGGCGCTGCCGGTCAAGAGCGAGGCGTTCGACGGGGCGGTGCTCTCGCTGGTGCTGTGCAGCCTGCGCGATGTGCCGCGGGCACTCGGCGAGTTGCGGCGTGTGCTGCGGCCCGGTGGCACCGTGCGGTTCTTCGAGCACGGCAAGGGCGGCGGGCGCATGATGGCGTCCGCCCAGCGCGGACTGGACCGGACGGTGTGGCCGCGACTGAACGGCGGCTGCCATCTGGCCCGCGACCCGATCGCCGCGCTGCGCGAGGCCGGATTCGAACTGGGCCCGTACCGGCGGCTGTTGATCCCCGCGAAGGGACCGCGGCTGCCCACGTCGTACTGCGTGCTGGGCAGCGCGAGGCGCCCGCCGATCAGGGAGTAGTCACAGACTCCACTGCCGCAGCTCCTGTGCGATCTCGTGCACGGTCGCGTCGCCGCCCTTCACCAGGCGGGCGAGTTCGCGCACCTGCTCGGGCGAGGTGACGACCTTGAGGCCGCTGGCGACGAGATAGGCGTACGCGACGGCCGAGGCGAACATCGCGTTGGACCGTTCGAGCGCCGGGACGTGCAGCAGCAGTTGGAGCAGCGCGGCGGCGCGGGCGTGCGGGCTGTCGTAGACGGGAATGCCGAATATCTCCGCCTCGTGCCGGCTGACGGCGGCGACGAGGGCTCCCCAGTCGGTGACCTGGGGATCTCCGGGCGTCTTCTGTTCGGCGATCATGAGGAGCCAGGCGAGGTCGACTCTGAGACTGCTCAAGGGATCAACGACGACCTTCGCGCGAGCCGTCGCGGAACGTGTCCCGTGCGCCTTCCCGGTCCGCGCCGAACTCCTCGGCGAAGACGTTCGCGTACTGCTTCATGAAGTCGGAGGCCGCGTCGACGAAGGTGTGACCGACCTCCCCGGTGTCCTGTCTGACCAGCTCTTCGATGTAGCGGTTCACGCTCATGCCGCGCTCCAGGGCCCGCTCCCGGGCCGCCCGCGCCGTGCCCTCGTCCACCCGCACGTTCAGCTGAGTCTTCGCCATACCTCGAAGCTAGCGCCGAAGTGCTAGCACCCGCAAGGGGGGCGACTCGCCGGAGCCGGTACCTCGGGGGGATACCGGCTGTGGGCGGGGTCACACTACGCTCGGCCGGGACCGGGGAGTCAGGACGTCCATCACGGAGGAGGCGGCCTTGTCCACACCTGCTGCGGAGCACACCGTCGGACGACGGGACGCCGACGGGGTCGCCGCCCGCGCCCGCGGCCTGACGAAGGCGTACGGATCCGGCGAGACCACCGTCCTCGCCCTCGACTCGGTCGACGTGGACATCGCGCGCGGCCGCTTCACCGCGGTCATGGGCCCCTCGGGTTCCGGGAAGTCGACGCTGATGCACTGCCTCGCGGGACTCGACACCGTCTCGGCCGGACAGGTGTGGCTCGGCGACACCGAGATCACGGGGCTCAAGGACCGTGAGCTGACCCGGCTGCGCCGGGACCGGATCGGGTTCATGTTCCAGTCCTTCAATCTGATCCCCACGCTGAACGCGGCCGAGAACATCACACTGCCGATGGACATCGCGGGCCAGAAACCCGACCAGAAGTGGCTGGACCAGGTCATCGACACGCTCGGGCTGCGGGACCGGCTGAAGCACCGGCCCGCGCAGCTCTCCGGCGGACAGCAGCAGCGCGTCGCCTGTGCGCGGGCGCTCGCCTCCCGCCCCGAGCTGATCTTCGCGGACGAGCCGACCGGCAACCTCGACTCCCGTGCGGGGCTCGAGGTCCTCGGCTTCCTGCGCGAGGCGGTCGACGACCTCGGCCAGAGCGTCGTCATGGTCACGCACGATCCGGGCGCGGCGGCCCACTCCGATGTGGTGCTGTTCCTCGGGGACGGGCGGATCGTGGACGAGATGGAGCGGCCGACGGCGGAGGCGGTGCTGGAGCGCATGCGGCACTTCTCCGGGGGCCGCCCGGCCGCCGGGGGCGCCTCCGACGACGTGGACGTGGTCCTGGCCCCCGACTCGGACGACGTATCTCTCGACGCATCTCTCGACACTCTCGACACCTTCGACAAGGACTGAGGCGGCGGCCGTGCTCAAGGCGACTCTGCGAAGCTTCCTCGCCCACAAGGGACGACTGCTGCTCTCGGCGCTGGCCGTCGTGCTGTCCGTGGCGTTCGTGGCGGGCAGCCTGATCTTCTCGGACACGGTCACCCGTACGTTCGACCGGCTCTTCGCCTCCACCGCGGCCGATGTGACCGTGTCGCCGAAGAACGACCTCAAGTCGCGGGTGGCGACCGGCGCCACGCCGACGCTGCCCGCCTCGCTCGCGGACCGGCTCGCGAAGGTCGACGGCGTGGCGGCCACCCACGTGGACGTGAGCGTCGAGAACCTCACCATCGTCGACCGCGACAACAAGTCGATCGGACCCACCTCGGGCGCGCCGACCATCGCCACCAACTGGCAGGTCACCAAGCGCAGCCCGGTGAAGCTGACCTCCGGTCACGCCCCGCGCGGCGCCGACGAGGCACTGCTCGACGCGGACACCGCCCAGCGCAAGCACGTGGCGATCGGCGACACCCTGACGGTGCAGGCGGAGCGCACCTTCCCGGTGAGGATCGTCGGCATCGCCACGTTCACCACCACCAACCCCGGTGCCGCGCTGCTGTTCCTCGACACCCCCACCGCGCAGACGAACCTGCTCGGCAGCCCGGACGCCGCCACGAGCATCGCGGTGGACGCGGCGCCCGGGGTGGCCGACGCTCCGCTCAAGCAGCGGATCGCGGCGCAGGTGGGCACCGGGGCCTACGAGGTGAAGACCGCCGACGAGCAGGCCAAGGACGCCGCCGCGCAGCTCGGCGGATTCCTGGACGTCATCAAGTACGTGATGCTCGGCTTCGCCGGCATCGCCGTACTGGTCGGCGTCTTCCTGATCGTCAACACCTTCTCGATGCTCATCGCCCAACGCACCCGTGAGCTGGGCCTGTTGCGCGCGCTCGGCGCGGACCGGCGGCAGGTGCGGCGGTCCGTGCTCACCGAGGCGCTGCTGCTCGGTCTGGTCGGCTCGACGCTCGGACTCGCCGCGGGGATCAGTCTCGCCCTCGGGCTGATCCGGCTCATGAGCGCGTTCGGGATGAACCTCAAGTCCACCGAGATGGTGATCGGTTGGCCGACCCCCGTCACGTCGTACGTCGTCGGGGTCGGCGTCACCTTCGTGGCGGCGTATCTCCCCGCCCGCCGCGCGGCCGGTGTCTCCCCGATGGCGGCCCTCTCGGACGCCGAGGTCGCCGGGGTGGGAAGGCCACTGCGGACGCGCGCCCTGGTGGGCTCGGTCGTGGGCGTGGCCGGAGCCGCCGCGCTGGCCGGCTGCGCCACGGCGTCGAAGACCGCGACGTCCGCCTCCCTGCTGGGCCTCGGTGTCGTACTCACCCTCATCGCGACGGTGATCGCGGGTCCGCTCCTTGTGCGGCCGGTGATCCGGGTCCTGGGCGGTGCCTTCCCCGCCCTGTTCGGCCCGGTCGGCCGGATGAGCCAGCGCAACGCGCTGCGCAATCCGCGGCGCACCGGCGCCACGGCGGCCGCGCTGATGGTGGGCCTCGCGCTGGTCGGCGGGATGTCCGTGGCGAGCGCGTCCATGAGCAAGTCCTTCGACCACCAGATCGACAAGACACTGGGCTCCGACTTCGTGATCCAGAACAGCAACTTCGTGCCGTTCACCAGGGAGATCACGGACAAGGTGCGCGCCACCCAGGGTGCCGGGCTCGTCGTCCGCCAGCGGTTCACGCCGGTCGCGGTGCGGCTGCCGGACGGCAAGCGGGTCGAGACGACCGCGGCGGGCTACGATCCGCGGCTCGACGACGTCGCCCACGTCACGTACACCCAGGGGGACACGGCGGCGGCGCTCGGTGCCGGGCACCTGTCGATGGACGCGAAGTTCGCGCGGGAGCACGACGTGCGCGTCGGCAGTGTGATCCCCGTCGAGTTCCCCGCCGAGCGGAAGACCGAGCTGACGGTGGGGGCGCTCACCGACCAGGAAGGCTCCGGGGGCTTCGGAATGCAGGGCGGGCTGGTCTTCGGCTTCGGCACGGTCGAGAAGTACGTGCCCGGCGGGCAGGACTCGGCCCTGTACGTGAACGCGGCCCCCGGCACGAGCCCCGACCGGCTGCGCGCGCAACTGGAGCAGACGCTCAAGCCCTATCCGCAGGTGCAGGTCCGTGACCAGGCCGACTACAAGAAACTCGTGCACGACCAGATCGCCGTGCTGCTCTACCTCGTGTACGCGCTGCTCGGACTCGCGATCGTGATCGCGGTGCTCGGTGTGGTCAACACCCTCGCCCTGTCGGTGGTCGAACGCACTCGTGAGATCGGGCTGCTGCGCGCGATCGGGCTCGCCCGGCGCCAACTGCGCCGGATGATCAGGCTGGAGTCGGTGGTGATCGCCGTGTTCGGCGCCGTCCTCGGCCTCGCGCTCGGGCTGGTCTGGGGCGTCTGTGTGCAGCGGGTCCTCGCGCTCCAGGGCATGAAGTCGCTCGCCATTCCCTGGACCACCATCGTCGCCGTGGTCGTGGGTTCGGCGGTCGTGGGCATCGTGGCGGCGCTGCTGCCGGCGCTGCGTGCCTCGCGCATGAACGTCCTGGCGGCCATCGCGCACGAATGAGCTACGCGTCCTGTTGATGTACGCGTCCTGTCCACCGATGTACTCGCGTCCGGCCCACTCCGTTCGCCCCTTGCGCACAAGTGGCTTGTGAATGAGGAGAGTTCATGTCGCAGTCCTTGGGCTCCTCGCGCCCGTTCCGGTTCGGCGTCAATCTGCTCGCCCCCGCGCCCCTCGACGAGTGGCGCGCCAAGTGCCGACGCGCCGAGGAACTCGGTTACGACGTGATCCTGGTCCCCGACCACCTGGGCATGCCCGCGCCCTTCCCCTCGCTGGTGGCCGCGGCGGAGGTCACCGAGCGGCCCCGCCTCGGCACCTTCGTGCTCAACGCGGGCTTCTGGAATCCCACGCTGCTGGCCCGCGAGGTCGCCACCACCGACACGCTGACGGGCGGCCGCCTCGAACTCGGGCTCGGCACCGGCTACATCCCGGCGGAGCACGACACGGCAGGCCTCCCCTGGGGCTCGCCGCGCGAGCGGGTCGACCATCTCCAGCGCACCGTGGAGGAGTTGGAGCGCCTCCTCGGTTCGGACGAGCACCGGCCGGGAACGGTACAGCGGCCCCGCGTGCCGCTGCTGATCGGCGCCAACGGCGACCGGATGCTGCGGCTCACCGCCGAGCACGCGGACATCGCGGCGTTCACCGGGGCGCGCACCAGCCCGGGCGGCACGCTGGAGCCGATCACGGCCGCCGAGATGGACGAACGCGTCGCCGTGTACCGGGAGGCGGCCGAGGGACGCAAGGAGCCAGCCGAGCTCAATCTGCTGATCCAGATACTCGCCGTCACCGACGACCGCGGCGCCGCGATCCGGCCCTGGCTGCCCCGTATTCCGAACCTGACCGAGGACGAGGTCCTGGAGCTGCCGATCGTGCTGGTGGGAACACTGGAGCAGATCGTGGCGCAGGTGCGGGCGCAGCGGGAGCGGTACGGGTTCTCGTATCTGACCGTCCTGGAGCCGAACATGGAGGCGTTCGCCCCCGTCGTCGAGGCGCTGCGGGGCGAGTGACCGTCCGGATCCTGGAATTCGGCGCCGCCCCATGGAACGCGTGATGGGATCGGCGCCATGACCGACTTGCGGATACGGGCCGCGACGCCCGAGGACCTCGGCACCGTGCTGGCCTTCTGGAAGGTGGCGGCCGAGGGCACGAGCATCAGTGACGACCAGGACGGCGTGGAGCTACTGGTCGCCCACGATCCGGAGGCGCTGATCCTGGCCGAGGACGACGGCGAGCTGGTGGGCACGGTGATCGCGGGCTTCGACGGCTGGCGCTGCCATCTGTACCGGCTCGCGGTGCATCCCGGGCGGCGCCGCCGCGGGATCGGCTCGGCGCTGCTCGCGGCCGCCGAGGAGCGGTTCGTACGGCTCGGGGGGCGGCGCTCGGACGCGATGGTGCTGCGGCGGAACGAGACCGGGCAGCATGCGTGGCGGGCCGCCGGGTACGAGCTCCAGGAGCAGTGGCGCCGCTGGGCGAAGCCGCTCACCGACTAGCCTCCAGCTCCCAAGAGGGTACTTTGCCGATCCTTTACCATGGGAGGATCACCCGGTCCTCCCATGAAAGGTGTGAGCGTCCGCCGATGGGCGAGCCTCCCCGTACCCGACATCGCGCGATCCCCCCGCCCCTGGCCGATCATGGGACGGAGGTGACCCGATGACCGAAGTGCTCCTCCTCCTGGTGGCGGTGCTGCTCTCGCTGGCCTGTGGCGCCTTCGTCGCGGCGGAGTTCTCACTGACCACGGTCGAGCGCAGCGAGCTGGAGCGGGCCGTCGAGCGCGGCGAGCGCGGCGCGTCGGGCGCCCTCAAGGCCGCACGGAATCTGACGTTCCAGCTGTCCGGAGCCCAGCTCGGCATCACCGTCACCAACCTGGTCGTCGGCATGCTCTCCGAGTCGTCGATCGCCAAGCTGATCGCGGGTCCGCTGGAGTCGCTCGGCGTCTCGCCCTCCGCGTCCCGTTCGGTGGCGCTGGTCATCGGTACGGCCCTGTCGACGGTCTTCCTGATGGTCGTCGGCGAGCTGGTCCCCAAGAACTGGGCGATCTCCTCGCCGCTCGCCGTGGCCAAGCGGGTGGCGACGCCGCAGCGCTGGTTCAGCGGCGCGTTCCGCCCGTTCATCACGCATCTCAACAACACGGCCAACCGTGTCGTACGGGTCTTCGGCCTCGAACCGGCCGAGGAGCTGGCCTCCGCGCGCGGCCCCCAGGAACTGGTCGCCCTGGCCCGGCACTCCGCCAAGCAGGGCGCTCTGGAGGCGGACACCGCCGAGCTGTTCGTGCGCACCCTGAACCTCGCCGACCTGACCGCGGAGAACGTGATGACCCCGCGCGTCCAGGTCATCGCGCTGGACGTCCAGGCGACCTGCGAGGACGTGGCGAACGCGACCCGGGCGACGGGGCTGTCCCGCTTCCCCGTCTACCGCGGCAACCTCGACTCGGTCGTGGGCGTGGCACACATCAAGGACGTGGTGGCGATACCCGCCGAGTCGCGGCCCCGCACCCCCGTCTCCCAGATCATGCGCGAACCCCTGTTCGTACCGGAGTCACTCACCGTCGACCGGCTGCTCGACCGGCTGTCCGGCGGACGCACCATGGCCGTCGTCATCGACGAGTACGGCGGCACGGCGGGCGTCGCCACCCTGGAGGACATCGTCGAGGAGGTCGTCGGCGAGGTCCGCGACGAGCACGACCCGCACGAGACGCCCGACCTGGCCCCGGCCGGCACGGACGAGGAAGGGCGAGCGCTGTACTCGGCCGACGGGTCCGCCCGCACCGACCAGCTGGCCCGCGTCGGGCTGCGGGTGCCCGAGGGCCCCTACGAGACCCTGGCCGGTTTCCTCGCGACCAGGCTCGGCCGCATCCCCGCCGTCGGCGACGCCGTCGAGGTCGCCGGGTGGCGGCTCGACGTGGTGGACGCCTCCGGGCGGCGGGCCGCGCGGGTGCTGCTGCACGCGCCGCGCGACGGGGAGCAGCACGACGACGAGGAGAGGGGGCCGCGATGACCGTCGTACAACTACTGATCGGGCTGGCGACGCTGGTCGTGAACGCCTTCTTCGTGGGCGGCGAGTTCGCGCTGATCTCGGTGCGCCGCAGCCAGATCGAGCCGCATGCCGAAGAGGGCGACCGGCGGGCACGCAGCGTCCTGTGGGGTCTGGAGCACGTGTCCGCGCTGCTGGCGGCCGCGCAGCTGGGCATCACCCTGTGCACGCTGGTCCTCGGCATCGTGGCCGAGCCCGCGATCGCGCACCTGCTGGAACCGGCGTTCCACGCGATGGGCGTCTCGCAGAGCGCGGGCCACGCGATCTCGTTCGTGATCGCGCTCGCCCTGGCGACCTATCTGCACATGCTGCTCGGCGAAATGGTGCCGAAGAACATCGCGCTCGCGGAACCGGTGCGCACCGCGCTGCTGCTCGGACCGCCACTGGTGGCGCTCTCCCGGGCGCTGCGTCCGGTGATCTTCACGGTCAACGCCTTCGCGAACGGCCTGCTGAAGCTGCTGCGGGTCGAGACGAAGGACGAGGTCGTCGCCACCTTCTCCGACGACGAGCTGGCCAGGCTGGTCAAGGACTCCGGCGCGGCGGGGCTCATCGACGACCGCGCTCTGGAGCGGTTGCACGACGCGCTGGAGCTCGGCCGCCGGCCCGTACGGGACGTCGTGCTGCCACTGGAACGTGTCGTCTACGCGCGCGTGGGCGTCACCCCGGAGGAGCTGGAGCGGCTGTCCGCCGAGTCCGGCTTCTCGCGCTTCCCGGTCGTGGACGAGGGGCGCCGCATCGTGGGCTATCTGCACGTGAAGGACGCGCTGGACGCGATGCCGCGCGAGCTGCCGTTCCGGGTGGAGGACATGCGGCCCATCGCGCGGGTGCGGGAGAGCACCCCGCTGGACGACGTGCTCACGGCGATGCGCCGCAGTCGTACGCACCTCGCGGCCGTCATGGGCAGCGACGGACGGATGACGGGGCTGGTGACGATGGAGGACGTGCTGAGGGAGCTGTTCGGACGGACGGTGTGAGCCCGGCCGGTCCTGGCCCGGAGGAGGCCCGACCGACCGGCGAGTATGCGTGCGGGTTAGCATCTTGTCCGCCATGCAGACGAATGCCACCTACACCAGTCTTGTCGCGGTCGGCGACTCCTTCACCGAGGGCATGTCGGACCGGCTGCCCGACGGCTCCTACCGCGGCTGGGCCGACCTCCTCGCCGGCCGGATGGCCACGCGGACGCCCGGCTTCCGGTACGCCAACCTCGCGGTGCGCGGCAAGCTGATCGGACAGATCGTCGAGGAACAGGTGGACGTGGCGGTCGCGATGCGGCCCGACGTGATCACCCTCGTCGGCGGACTCAACGACACGCTGCGCCCCAAGGTCGACATGGGACGCGTCCGCGCTCTCCTGGAGGAGGCCGTGGAGCGGCTCGCCCCCGCCTGCGAGCGGCTCGTCCTGATGCGCAGCCCGGGCCGCAACGGTCCGGTGCTCGAACGGTTCCGGCCGCGTATGGAGGAGCTCTTCTCCGTCGTCGACGAGCTCGCGGATCGGCACGGCGCGCTGGTGGTCGACCTCTATGGGGCGCCCTCACTCGCCGACCCCCGGATGTGGGACGTGGACCGGCTGCATCTGACGGCCGAGGGGCACCGCCGGGTCGCGGAGGCCGTCTGGCAGACGCTCGGGTACGAACCCGAGGACAAGGAGTGGCGTACGGCGATGCCGCCGACGGCGCCGCCCGGCTGGGTCGCCCGCCGCGCCGCCGACGCCAGCTTCGCCAGGCAGCACCTGCTGCCGTGGATAGGACGACGGCTGACGGGACGCTCATCGGGTGACGGACGCCCGGCCAAGCGGCCGGAGCTGCTGCCGTACGAGGGGTCCGTGGGGTAGACACCGGTGGGTAGGCGGACGGCCGAAGGGAATCCCATGCCCACCACCGTGATCAACCTCAAGGGTCATATCCACGAGTTCGGCGCCCGGCTCGAGCACGCTCCCGCGGACCTCGTGTACATCGGCCGCCGCTGGACCATGGGCCACTGGGACCTCCCGCAGCACCCGCTCTACAACCCCTTCGCCTACGACACCCCCACCAAGAAGCGCGACGGCACCCGCGCCGAGATCATGGAGAAGTACCGGGCGTATCTCCTCGAACGCCCCGACCTCCTCGATCAGGTGCCCGCCCTGCGTGGCAAGACGCTGGCCTGCTGGTGCGCACCCGAGCTGTGCCACGGCGACATCCTGGCGGAGCTGGCCGACGCCTCGTAGCGCGGCCGACTCCCGCAACCGGCCTCCGGCTGAGCGGGGCGTCACCCCCACGGGTGTCCCCGGTGGCGTGGGCACACCGGTGCCTGCTTGCTGGACCGAGAGGGGAACGGGGGCTTCGGGAAGAGAGCGAGCGCCGATGAAGCCGAGGGAACAACGGCTGCGGACGCCGCGGGCCGCCGGGCTGGCGGGGACGGTGTTCGCCCTCCTGATGGCGGCGGCGATCGTGCTGGTGCGGATCGCGATCCCGGCGGGGAACGCCACCGACGCGACCGTTGCTCCGAACGAACAGTGGGCGGTGCGTACGGCTTTGGAGATCCTCCCGTTCGCGGGGATCTTCTTCCTGTGGTTCATGGGCGCGCTGCGCGCACGGGTCGGCGATGCCGAGGACAGATTCATCGCCACCGTCTTCATGGGCAGCGGACTGGTCTACGTGGCCACCATGTTCGCAGCCGGCGCCGCGGCGGGCAGTGTACTGAGCCAACCCTCCGGCTTCGGCCGCCACTTCTCCTACACGCTGATGACGACGTACGCGCTCCGCATGGCCGCCGTGTTCGTCTTCACGACCTCGACCATCAGTCACCGTCTCGGCGTCCTCCCCCGTCCGCTCGCCGTCCTCGGCTATCTCGCGGGGCTTGTCCTGCTCGTCGCGGGATCCTCACTGCCCTGGTCGGAGCTGGTCTTCCCGGCCTGGGCACTGGCCGTCAGCCTGCACCTCCTCCGTGCCGGCCTGCGCACCCCGGCGAGCGGCTGAGCACCCTCTCGCGCATGCTGTGGAGGAGGGGGACGAGAACGGGCCACGGAAAGGCTGATCCTCGGTGAGGCTTGTCGTCGATCTCAACCGCTGCCAGGGATACGCGCAGTGCGCGTTCCTGGCTCCCGATGTTTTCGCCATGCACGGGGACGAGTCCCTGCTCTACAACCCCGAGGTCGAGGAGGATCGGCGCGAGGACATGGCGCGAGCCGTGGCCGCGTGTCCCGTCCAGGCCATCGTGGTGGACGCGAACTCCCCCGGCGGGAACCCCGGAACCGACCGGGAGGCCGACCGGTGACCGCCGACGGATCGCTGGACCGGCTCAAGCGTGCGGGTCGCATCGTCGTCGTCGGCGCCTCGCTTGCGGGACTTCGGGCCGCGGAGACCTTGCGCGAGAAGGGGTTCGCCGGTTCTCTCACGATGATCGGGGACGAGCGCCACGAGCCGTACGACCGACCGCCGTTGTCCAAGCAGGTCCTGCTGGGCAGGGCGACGGCGGACCGCACCGGCCTCCCCCGGCACCGCGCCATCGACGCGCAGTGGCGCCTCGGGGTTCCGGCCACCGGCCTCGACATGGCGGCCCGGCGGGTACGGCTGGCCGACGGCGACGAGGTGGAGTACGACCGGCTGCTCATCGCCACCGGTGTCCGGGCCAGACCCTGGCCCCAGGAGGACGAGGCCGAGCTCGACGGGGTGTTCGTGCTGCGGACCCGCGACGACGCCGAAGCGCTGGAGCGCTCGCTCGCGCAGGGCCCCCGCCGTGTGCTCGTCATCGGCGCCGGGTTCACCGGCTCCGAGATCGCCTCCGCCTGCCGGGAACGCGGGATCGCGGTCACCGTGGCCGAGCGGGCGGGCGCGCCGCTGGTCGGAGCGCTCGGCGGAGTCGTCGGCCAGGTGGCCGCCGAGCTGCACCGCAAACACGGCGTCGACCTGCGCTGCGGCGTCATGGTGACCGGCCTGGAGGGCGACTCCGCGGGACACGTCCGCGCCGCGCATTTCTCCGACGGGAACACCATCGAGGCCGACGTGGTGGTCGTCTCCCTCGGTGCCCAGCGCAACACCGAGTGGCTCGTCGGGTCCGGACTCGGCGCGGGTCCCCGCGGGATCGCCTGTGACGCCGGGTGCCGGGCCTTCGACATCCGGGGCATCGTCACCGACGACATCTATGTGGCCGGCGATGTCGCACGGTCCCCGCACCCGCTGTTCGGATACCAGTTCCTGTCTCTGGAGCACTGGGGCAACGCCGTCGCCCAGGCCGAGACCGCCGCGCACAACATGCTGAGCGACAGCGCGGACCGCCGCCCCCACATCTGGGTGCCCGCCTTCTGGTCCTCCCAGTTCGGCGTGAACATCAAGTCCGTCGGCGTGCCGTCGATGGGGACGGAGATCCTCATCGCCCATGGCTCCCGCAGCGAGCACCGGTTCACCGGCGTCTACGGGTACCAGGACCGCGTCATCGGCGCCGTCACCTTCGACCAGACGAAATGGCTGCAGTTCTACCAGCAGCTCATCGAGACCACGGCGCCGTTCCCGCCGACCTCCCCCACCGTGGACCGCCGCCCCGAGGGGCAGCAGCCGATGCCCGCGGACTTCCCCGACCCGTCCGTGCCCACCCACGGCCCGACCGTCACCCTCAGCGGATACGCGCCGGACGACCGGCGGCTGACGTTCGCCCCCGCTCGGCACTGATCCGACGTTCCCTAGGACGCACTCATGACCGAAGCCATCCTGCGGCAGATCATCGACTACGCCCACCGTGCCAATCCGTATCCGCTGTACGAGGAGCTGCGCAAGACGCCGGTGTACCACGACGCGGACGGACCGTTCGTCCTGAGCAGGTACTACGACATCCAGAGCCTGCTCCACGATCCGCGCATCAGCTCCGACGCCCGCAACCTGAAGACGCCGGCGACCGCGAACCCGCTGGCCGCCGAGGCGGACGAGGAGACGGCCCTTCCGCCGAGCTTCCTGCGGCTCGACCCGCCGGAGCACGACCGGCTGCGGCGCATGACGAACCGGCCGTTCGGACCGCCGCACTCCCCGCGGCGTGTCCACGAGATGCACGGCGAACTGAAGGACATCGTCTCCGGGCTCATCGACGGCATCGACAACCCGGACCGGATCGATCTGGTCGACCAGTTCTCCTATCCCTTCCCCGTGACCGTGATCTGCCGGCTGCTGGGGGTGCCGCGCGAGGACGAGACGCGCTTCCACTCCTGGGCGGACACGATCGCCGCCAGCCTGGACCCCGTCCCGGGCGCCGACATCGACGAGCGCGCCAAGGTCTCCCACAACGCCCGCACCGAGCTGGGCATGTATCTGGCCGGACTCATCGAGGAACGCCGCAAGAATCCCGGTGACGACATGCTGTCCCAGCTGTCCACGGCGGGAGGGCCTGACGGTGTCATGACGACGATGGAGGTCCTGAGCACCGCGGCGCTCCTGCTGATCGCCGGCCACGAGACGACGGTCAACCTCATCACCAACGGCATGCTGACCCTGCTGCGCAACCCCGACGTGCTCGAGCGGCTGCGCAAGGACCCGAACCTGGCCGTCCCCGTCGTCGAGGAGCTGCTGCGGTTCGAGCCGCCGGTGCAGCTGCTGCCGCAGCGCACCACCCTCACCGACATCGAGGTCCGCGGGGTCACCATCCCCAAGGGCGCGTCGCTGTGGCTGGTACTGGCGGCGGGGAACCGCGACCCCGACCGCTTCGAGGATCCGGACCGCTTCGACCCGGACCGCAGGGACATCCAGCACCTCGGCTTCGGCAGCGGCATCCACAGCTGCTTCGGCGCCCCGCTCGCCCGCATGGAGGCACAGCTCGCGCTGAGCGAGCTGGCCCGCAGACTGGAGAACCCCCGGCTGCTGGAGGACCCGCCGCCCTACCGGCAGAACGCGGTCCTGCGCGGCCCGCGCCATCTGCCGATCGCCTGCGACGGCATCCGCCCCTAGGCCCTGTCGTCACATTCCCGTCTGCCCCGCGACGACAGGACCTAGCCCCGCCCGGCCAGGGCCACCGCCGCTGACCTGGGCTCCGGAACGTGCGGACGTTCCGGAGCCCGTCCGGACGGCGGGTAAACTCCGTCCACGTGACTGCCGCGCCTGCAAAGCCCCGTATCCCCAACGTCCTCGCCGGACGCTACGCCTCCGCCGAGCTCGCCACGCTCTGGTCCCCCGAGCAGAAGGTGAAGTTGGAGCGTCAGCTCTGGCTCGCCGTGCTGCGGGCGCAGAAGGACCTCGGGATCGAGGTCCCGGACGCCGCGATCGCCGACTACGAGCGGGTCCTCGACCAGGTCGACCTGGCCTCCATCGCCGAGCGCGAGAAGGTCACGCGGCACGACGTGAAGGCGCGGATCGAGGAGTTCAACGACCTCGCCGGGCATGAGCACGTACACAAGGGCATGACGTCCCGGGACCTCACCGAGAACGTCGAGCAGTTGCAGATCCGGCTCTCGCTGGAGCTGATGCGCGACCGCACGGTGGCCGTCCTGGCGCGGCTCGGCAAGCTGGCGGGCGAGTACGCCGAACTGGTCATGGCCGGCCGCTCGCACAACGTGGCCGCCCAGGCCACCACCCTCGGCAAGCGCTTCGCGACCGCGGCCGACGAGCTGCTCGTCGCGTACGGCCGCGTCGAGGAGCTGCTCGGCCGCTACCCGCTGCGCGGCATCAAGGGCCCGGTCGGCACCGCGCAGGACATGCTCGACCTGCTGGGCGGGGACGCGGCGAAGCTCGCCGAGCTGGAGCAGCGGATCGCCGGGCACCTCGGCTTCTCGCAGGCCTTCACCTCCGTCGGCCAGGTCTACCCGCGCTCGCTGGACTACGAGGTCGTGACCGCGCTGGTGCAGCTGGCGGCCGCGCCGTCCTCGACGGCCAAGACGATCCGGCTGATGGCCGGGCACGAGCTGGTGACCGAGGGCTTCAAGCCGGGCCAGGTCGGCTCCTCGGCGATGCCGCACAAGATGAACACCCGCTCGTGCGAGCGTGTCAACGGCCTCATGGTCATCCTGCGCGGCTACGCCTCGATGACCGGCGAGCTGGCGGGCGACCAGTGGAACGAGGGCGACGTGTCCTGCTCGGTGGTCCGCCGGGTCGCGCTGCCCGACGCGTTCTTCGCCCTGGACGGTCTGCTGGAGACCTTCCTCACCGTCCTCGACGAGTTCGGCGCCTTCCCGGCCGTCGTCGCGCGCGAGCTGGACCGCTACCTGCCCTTCCTCGCGACGACCAAGGTCCTGATGGGCGCGGTGCGCGCGGGCGTCGGCCGTGAGGTCGCGCACGAGGCGATCAAGGAGAACGCCGTCGCCTCCGCGCTCGCCATGCGCGAACAGGGCGCCGAGCGCAACGAACTCCTCGACAAGCTCGCCGCCGACGAGCGCATTCCGCTGGACCGCGCGCAGCTGGACGAGCTGATGGCCGACAAGCTGTCGTTCACCGGTGCCGCTGCCGACCAGGTCGCCGCCGTCGTCGGCCGCATCGAGGAGATCGTGAAGCAGCACCCGGAGGCCGCGGGCTACACGCCGGGGGCGATCCTCTGACGCGGCTCACTCCCGCGGACCTCGAGGCCGCCCGCGACCGGCTGGTGCCGGATGTCGTCGGGGACGGCCTCAAGGTGCTTCTCTGCGGCATCAATCCGGGGTTGATGACCGCCGCCACGGGCCACCACTTCGCCCGTCCCGGCAACCGCTTCTGGCCCGTGCTGCATCGGTCGGGGTTCACACCCCGGCTGATGAAGCCGTCGGAGCAGGGCGAGTTGCCGTCGTACGGGCTCGGCATCACGAACGTGGTGGCGCGCGCGACCGCCCGGGCCGACGAGCTGTCCGCGCAGGAGTACCGCGAGGGCGGACGGCTGCTGAGCGCGAAGGTGGAGCGGCTGCGGCCGGGGTGGCTGGCGGTGGTCGGGGTGACCGCCTACAGGGCGGCCTTCGAAGACCGGAAGGCCGTGATCGGCCCGCAGGAGCGGACGATCGGGGACACCCGGGTCTGGGTGCTGCCCAACCCGAGTGGGCTCAACGCGCACTGGACGGCGGCGACGATGGCCGAGGAGTTCGGACGGCTGCGGGTGGCTGCCGCCGAGGGGTAGCGGATCAGGTCACGGTGGGTCGATCTCGGTGACCAGGGCGAGCAGGCTGAACTCCTGGTCGACGCCCCGCCGGGAGATGCCGAGGGCGACCCAGCGGCCGTGACCGTGCGCCTGCCACACGTACACGTTCCGCACGTGCGCACCGAGGGAGGCCCACGGCTCCGGTATGTGCTCGTCGCCCTGCTGAGCGCGCAGGAAGACGCCGTCCAGGCTCATGTGCCCCCGTTCCCCCCACCGGTCGGCGAGCCGCTGCGCGAGGCCCTCCCGCCACGCCTCGATCTGCTCCTCGCGCTCCCCGTCGTCGCCCTCCCCGGAGCCGGCGCTCCGCTCTAACTCGACGAGGTGGAAACCAGGTCCCCCGGGACTGCCGAACGACCCGCCGTGCTCCACGGGGAAGTCCTGGGAGCACAGCCGGTCGATCGTGGCCAGATGCCGTGCGATGGTCATGAGATCCAGTAAAGCCGCTGCCACTGACAATTGGCGTGCCGTCAGGCGTCCCTGCTCCGTACGTTCCACGCGCCCGCCGCAAGGGCCGCCGCCGTCCAGGCTGCGGTCACCATGAGCCCGGTCCAGGGGCCGAGGGCGCCGTCCCACGTCTCGTGCAGCACCACTTGGCCCGCCCGGTCGGGCAGGAAGTCGGCCACGCCGCCCGACACTCCGCCGATCACGAAGGAGACGATCAGGAGGAACGGCACCAGGATGCCCAACGTGGCGACCGCGCTGCGCAGTACGGCCGTGAGCCCGGCGGCGAACAGGGCCATCAGCGCCAGGTAGAGGCCGCAGCCCACGGCCCCGCGTACCTCTTCGCCCCACGCCAGCCCGCCGGCCCTGGTTCCGAGGACCGCCTTGCCCACGAGCAGGCTCACGAGCCCTGTCACCAGGCCGACGGCCAGCGCGGGAACCCCGATCGCCACCACCTTGGCCGCGAACCACCGTCCCCGCCGGGGCACCGCGGCCAGCGACACCCGCAGCGCGCCGCCCCGGAACTCAGCCGCGACGGCCTGCGCGCCGAACGTGATCGCCGCGATCTGCCCGAAGCTCACGCCGAAGAACACCGAGAACAGCGGGTCGAAGTCCTGGCCACCGGAGTCGTCGAGACCGGCGAGCGCGGAGAACGCCGCCGTCGCCAGGAGCACGGCGAGCAGTCCGACGACGAGGGACCGCAGCGTACGGATTTTGATCCACTCCGCGTGGAGTACGGGTGCGAAGGTCATGATCGGGCCTCCTGGGGCCGGGTGGGCGACGGTACGGCGGTGAACTCGGCCTCGGCGGCCGTCAGGTCGAGGTACGCCTGCTCCAACGTGCCCTCCTCCGCCGCGAGTTCGAGGACCGGCAGGCCCGCGCCGGAGGCGAGGAGCCCGATGTCCTCCACCCGTGCGTGCGGGACGGTCCACCGTCCGTCCGCATCCTCGACGGCCTCGTGACCGTGGCGCGCGAGCAGCGCGCCGAGAGCGGCGCCGTCCGTGCTGCGCACCCGTACCCGGGGCCGCACGCGCGCGTGGATGAACTCCCGCAGGGGTGTGTCGGCGAGGAGCCTGCCCCGGCCGAGGACGACGAGGTGGTCGGCGAAGGACGCGGTCTCGTTCATGAGATGGCTGGAGACGAGCACCGTGCGGCCTTCACGGGCCAGTCGGCGCAGCACCTCGCGGATCCAGATGATCCCTTCGGGGTCGAGCCCGTTCGACGGTTCGTCGAGCAGCACCACGGGCGGGTCGCCGAGGAGCGCGGCCGCGATACCCAGGCGCTGTCGCATGCCCAGGGAGTACGTCTTCACCCTGCGCCGCGCCACGGACGCGAGCCCCGACTCCTCCAGCACGGCGTCCACCCGGCGTTCGGAGATGCGGTTGCTCGCGGCGAGCGCCCGCAGATGGTCGCGCGCGGTGCGCGAGCCGTGTGCGGCCCCTGCGTCGAGCAGCGCTCCGACCCGGCGCAGGGGCTCGTCGAACGAGGCGTAGGGCCGGCCGCCGACGGTGGCGGTGCCGGACGTGGGCCGGTCCAGGCCCAGGACGAGACGCATGGTGGTGGACTTTCCGGCGCCGTTGGGTCCGAGGAAGCCGGTGACGCGGCCGGGAAGGACGCTGAAGGTGAGGTCGTCCACGGCGCGCCGACTGCCGTACTCCTTGGTCAGGTTCTGGACGTCGATGCTGGTCATGGCCCCAGCCTGGCGGCCTTTGCGCGGTCGGTACTCCCCCGCCGGTGGAGATCGTCTCCCCCGCTCGGGGGAAGCCGGCCCCCGGGGCCGGCTGGGACGATGGCGCGATGGCCCGCTTTCTGCGCCCGTTGTTCCTGGGGACCACCTACACGCGCCTGCTGCATCTGTGGGTGCCGACGCTGTTCGTCAGCGTGTGGCTGTTCATCGACATGTCGAGACCGTGGGTACCCGCGGTGCTGTTGATCCCGCTGGGGCTGGTCCCGGCCGTGCGGCGGGGTGAGGGAGTGCAGGCGCGGTACATGCTGGCGCCGGACGAGCCGCGGGAGCGGGGCGACCGGGACGCGGCGATCTCGGTCGCGCCGTCGGCGACCTGGCGGGACCGGCTGCGGACCGTGCTGTGGCTCGAAGTACGGATGGGCCTCGGGGCGGTGACGACGGGGGTCACCGTCTGGATGCCGGTGACCGCCATCGAACTGGCCGGGGCCGCCTGCGGTCGCCCCGTCGACATCACACTGCTGCCCCTGTCGCCCCCGCCGTGGGCCTGCGCCCTGCTCGTACCCGTGCCGCTCCTCGCGCTGTACGGCGCGGTCGTCGGCCTCGGCGAGCTGGTCACGGTCATCGCCCGCCGGCTGCTGGGCCCCTCCCCCGCCGAGCGCCTCGCCGCCCTGGAGGAACGCACCGAACAGCTCCTGGAACGCACGCGCATCGCCCGTGAACTGCACGACTCGATCGGGCACGCGCTGACCGTGGCGGTGGTGCAGGCGGGCGCGGCACGCGCGGCCGGCGACCCCGCGTTCACCGACCGGGCGCTGCTCGCCATCGAGGACACCGGCAGGGCCGCCCTGGAGGACCTGGAGCGCGTGCTCGGTGTGCTGCGCGAGGCGGGGCGCCCCGCGAGCGGCCGACCCACGCTGAGCGACGCCGACCGGCTCCTGGAGTCGGCGCGCGGCTCGGGTGCGAAGGTCGACGCCGAGGTGACGGGTGCGTTGGAGGCCGTGCCGGGACCGGTCTCCCGCGAGGGCTATCGCATCCTCCAGGAGTCCCTGACCAACGTGCTGCGGCACGCCGGGAGCGTGCCGGTGCGGGTCCGTATCGCGGTCGACGACGGCACGCTGGGCCTGGAGGTCCGCAATCCGCTGACCGCCGGGATATCGGGGCCGGGCCGCGGCAGTGGCCTGCGGGGCATACGGGAGCGGGCGGCGCTGCTCGGCGGGCGGGCGCGGACCGGGCCGGACGGGGGCGACTGGCAGGTACGGGTCGAGCTGCCGTTGCGCTGATCTACGCTGGCCGGATGCCGGTCACCGTTCTCCTCGTCGACGACGAACCGCTCGTCCGCGCGGGCCTGCGGGCCGTCCTGGAGGCGCAGCCCGACATCGAGGTCGTCGGAGAGGCGGCCGACGGCGCCGCGGTGATCCCGCTCGTGCGGCGGCTGCGGCCGGACGTCGTCGCCATGGACGTCCGCATGCCGCTCATGGACGGCATCGAGGCCACGCGCGCGGTCCTGCGGACCGTGAGCGATCCCCCGAAGATCCTCGTCGTGACCACGTTCGAGAACGACGAGTACGTCTACGAGGCGCTGCGCGCGGGTGCCGACGGTTTTCTGCTGAAGCGGGCCAGGGCCGCCGAGATCGTGCACGCCGTGCGGCTCGTCGCGGAGGGCGAGTCGCTGCTGTTCCCGGCGTCCGTGCGGCAGTTGGCGGCCGAGTACGGGGACGGCGGCGGGAATCCGGCGGCGCGGGCGGCCATGGAGCGGGCCGCGCTGACCGAGCGGGAGGGGGAGGTGCTGCGGCTGATGGCACGGGGGCTGTCGAACGCGGAGATCGCCGGGCGGCTGATCGTCGGGACCGAGACGGTCAAGTCGCACGTCAGCGCCGTACTGGCGAAGCTGGGAGCCCGGGACCGTACGCAGGCGGTCATCGCGGCGTACGAGTCGGGGTTCGTGTCCCCTGGCTGAAACGGCGGTCCGTCGGTGGCCGAAGCGACCGGTCGGTAGCAAAGGAGGTCCCCGGCTCTCGCCGGGGCGCGCCGCGCCGAGTACGATCCGGCCAACACGCGCACGAGCTGGGAGGACGGACGTTGGGGCGGTTGACCGGCGGGGACCCCTCTCTGCTGCGAAGGATCAATTCCGCGGTGGTGCTGCACGCGCTGCGTGCCACGGACTGCGCGACGCTGACCGAGATCACCCGGGTGACCGGATTGTCCCGGCCCACGGTCGAAGGTGTCGTGGAAGGGCTGATCGAAGCCGGGCTCGTGGTCGAGAAGGCGGCCGAGGAGGGCGCGGCACGGCGTCAGGGCCGTCCCGCGCGGAGGTTTCGGTTCCGGGCCGAGGCGGGCCATCTGCTGGGCCTGGAGATCGGTCCCCATCGCGTCGCCGGGCTCCTCGCCGATCTGGACGGCCGGGTACTGGGAGCCATGTCCAAGGAGGTGGACGAGACCGCGTCGGCGGACGAGCGGCTGGAGAGGCTGCGCACGGCGGTCGCCGATCTGCTGCGCCGCGCGGGTGTCGCGCGCAACTCCCTGCGTGCGGTCGGCGTGGGCAGCCCGGGGATCGTCGAGGCGGACGGCACCGTACGCCTGGGCACGGCGCTGCCGGAGTGGACGGGGCTGCGCCTGGGCGACCGGCTGAACCGTTCCTTCAAATGCCCGGTGCTCGTCGAGAACGACGCCAACGCGGCGGCGGTCGCCGAGCATTGGAAGGGCTCGGCGACGGAGTCGGACGATGTGGTGTTCGTGCTGGCCGGGCTGAGCCCGGGGGCCGGTTCGCTGATCGGCGGGCGGCTGCACCGGGGATACGGGGGCGCCGCCGGGGAGATCGGGGCGCTCCATCTGCTCGGCCGCGGAGCCACTCCCGAGACGCTGCTGTCGACCACGGACGAGCCCCTGCACCCGCTCGACGAGCAGGCCGTCGCCGAGGTGTTCGCGCTGGCCAAGGGCGGTGACCAGCGCGCTCGCGCGGCGGTCGACCGCTTCATCCAGCGCCTCGTGCACGACGTGGCGGCCCTGGTCCTCGCCCTCGACCCGGAACTGGTCGTCGTCGGCGGCTGGGCGGCGGGGCTGGACGGCGTACTGGAACCGCTGCGGCGCGAGCTGGCGCGCTACTGTCTGCGGCCGCCCAAGGTGGCGCTCTCCCTGCTGGGCGAGGCGGCCGTCGCGACGGGCGCCCTGCGGCTGGCCCTCGATCATGTGGAGGAGCAGCTGTTCGCGGTGGAGGGGACCGTGACCGCACGCCGCTGACCGGCGGTCTCACGGACGCGGGAAACCGGCCACCGGCCTCACGGGCACGAGAAAGCCGTCACGCCCCGGAGTGTTCCGGGGCGTGACGGCTCAGACCTGGGGGCCTGTCGTTGGGACCAGGCCTGGGCCCCGGCTCAGGAGGCCCGGCGCTCGGGGTCGTGGTGGATCTCCACGCCGCCGGAGTCGCCGAAGGTCAGCCGGCAGGTGTCGGCGCGGTACGTGGCCACGGAGACCGCGGCGGTGCGCCCCTCGGCGAAGTAACGGGTCGTGACGACGAGGACGGGCGCCCCGGGCAGCCGGTCCAGCTCCTTGGCGTCGTCCGCGCGGGCCGAGCCGAGCTCCACGGCGCGGTCCTGGCCCTCCAGGTCGAGGTGCTGCAGTTCGCGCAGCACGGCACGGGCGAGGGTCGCCCCCGACGGGGCGTCGATCGCGGAGAGGCCGGGCACCGAGGACGCCGGGATGTAGAGCAGCTCGGCGGCGACCGGCTGGCCGTGCGTCACCCGGGAGCGGCGGATCGTGTGCACCTGGTCGTCGGGGGCCGTCTCCAGGACCTCGGCCACCGCGGCGGGCGGGACCGCCACCGCGCAGTCCACGGGCCGCCAGGCGTCGCCGACCGCGCCCGGCCACACATGCTGCTCGGTTCCGACGGCCACGCCCACGCGCGGCGGGGCGACGGTCGTGCCCACCCCGCGGCGGCGCTGCAGTCGCCCTTCGAGCTCCAGCTGCTCCAGCGCCTGGCGCAGCGTGGCGCGGGCGACGCCGAACCTGGCCGCGAGATCGCGTTCGTTGGGCAGGACCTCGCCCACGGAGAACTCGGAGTCCAATGCCTCGGTGAGCACCGTCTTGAGATGCCAGTACTTCGGCTCCGGCACCGTTTCCAGCTGCGTGGTCCCCACCCTGTCCTCCGCAATCGCCGTGGCCCGGCGGCGTTTTAGCGCCCTTGTTTATTAAAGGTTCTTGCACTATCCCTGCGACCATAGGGCCGCCCCCACCCTTGGTCAAGACCAATCCTCGATCCCTTACGCATTGCAGAGGCGCCTTGCCGCGCAGCGTTCACAGGGCGTTCGCGCGCGGTGATGTTCGTGACACAACGTCGCAAGCCCCCGTCCAGAAGACGGGGGCTTGCGAGGGGCATGAGGGGACCGCAGTGGCTACTGGTTGCCCAGGGACACCAGCTTCTCGGGGTTGCGCACGATGTAGATGCACTGGATCCGGCCGTCCACGACATCCAGTTGGACGGTGCTGTCGGGCTTCTCGCCGGAGAGGACTAGGAGCGCGGCGCCTCCGTTGAGCTCCACGGAGCGGTACGACAGGTCGGGAACACCCTGCTGGGCGACGGCGTAGAGGAAACGGCCCACCTTGTCGGCGGTCTCGATGACCCGCAGCGGCGCCTTGGACAGTCCGCCGCTGTCGCCGATCAGGCGGACGTCCGGGGCCAGCAGGGACATGAGCCCCTCGAGGTCCCCTCCGGCCGCCGCCGCGAGGAACCGCTCGGTCAGGTCGCGGCGTTCGGCCGGGTCGACCTCGTAGCGCGGGCGTCGTTCCTCGACGTGCTTGCGCGCCCGTCCGGCGAGTTGGCGCACGGCGGGCTCGCCCCGGTCGAGGACGGCGGCGATGTCCGCGTACGGGTAGCCGAACGCCTCTCTGAGGACGAACACCGCGCGTTCCAGGGGCGACAGGGACTCCAGGACGACGAGGACGGCGAGCGAGATGGAGTCGGCGAGCACGGCCCGCTCGGCGGTGTCGGGGGCGGTGTCCCCGAAGTCGGTGAGGTACGGCTCGGGAAGCCACGGTCCCACGTACGCCTCGTTGCGCGACCGCACCTGGCGCAGCCGGTCGACGGCGAGCCGGGTGGCGATGCGCACCAGGTAGGCGCGTGGTTCGCGCACCTCGGTGCGGTCGGCGCCGGACCAGCGCAGCCAGGCTTCCTGGACGACGTCCTCGGCGTCGGCCACCCGTCCCAGCATGCGGTAGGCGACGCCCATCAGGACGGGGCGGTGCTCTTCGAAGACCTCGGTCGCGGTGTCGATGGTCACGGCCCCATCCCATCCCGGCACATCCCGCCGTGTCCAGGCGGCGCCGGTGAACGCGTCGGTCTCGTGGCGACCGGGGGCTACCCGTCGGTAGCAGTTGCTGACAAGCTGTCTACGAAGACGGTTCGTCAACGTGCCACCAGACGAGGAGCAGCATCATGTCCGCCACGGTCTCCTTCAGCCTTCCCTCCGCGCACGGTCCGCGGACCGTGACCATGTCCTACGCGCGCGTGGGCACCGGAGAACCGCTGCTCCTGCTGCACGGCATCGGCCACCACCGGCAGGCCTGGGACCCGGTCGTGCACATCCTGGCCGCCGAACGCGAGGTGATAGCCGTCGACCTGCCCGGGTTCGGCGAGTCCCCGGCGCTGCCCGACGGGCTCACGCACGACCTCGGAACGGTGGTGCCCACGCTCGGCGGGCTGTGCGAGGCGCTGGGGATCGAGCGTCCGCACGTGGCGGGCAACTCCCTGGGCGGCCTGCTGGCCCTGGAGTTGGGCCGCGAGAAGCTCGTACGGTCCGTCACCGCGATCTCGCCCGCCGGGTTCTGGTCGCCGGTCGAGCGGCGTTACGCGTTCGGTGTGCTGCTGGCGATGCGGCAGGGCGCGCGGCGCCTGCCGCTCCCGGTGATCGAGCGGCTCTCCCGCTCGGCGGCCGGACGGGCCGCCCTGACCAGCACCATCTACGCCCGGCCCGGCCGCCGTTCACCCGAGGCCGTGGTCGCCGAGACCCTCGCGCTGGCCCGCGCCGAGGGCTTCGCCGACACTCTCCGGGCCGGCACCACCGTCCAGTTCACGGACGACATCCCGGGGCTGCCCGTCACCGTGGCCTGGGGCACCCGGGACCGGCTGCTGGTGCGCCGCCAGGGGATCCGGGCCAAGCACATCATTCCCCGGGCCCGGCTGGTGCGGCTGCCGGGCTGCGGTCACGTCCCGATGAACGACGATCCGGCGCTCGTCGCCCGTGTGATCCTCGACGGCAGCCGCTGACCGACGCCGGGTGAGGCGCCACGCGCCGGAGCCCAGGACGACGCCCGCGCCGACCAGGGCGCTGCCCGCGGCCTGCGCGGCGCCATACGCGCCGGTGCCGACCAGCGGCGCCGTGCAGGCCGCGGCGACGGGGATGAGCCCGGAGAAGAGCGTGGCGCGCTCCGCGCCGATGCGCTGCATGCCCATGTACCAGCACACGAAGCCGACGACCGTGACGACCGCCGCCTGCCACACCAGCGCGGCGGCCTCGGTGGTGTCCGGCGTCCGCAGCCACGCGCCGCCGGTGAGACACGCGGTGAGGATCCCGGCCACCGCCGACTCGACCGCGGCGATCCCGCAGACGGTGGCCGACAGCAGCCGGGGCCCGAGCGGACGCAGCACCGGTACGGCGAGCACCGCGAAGCCCACCTCGCCCGCGAGCGCGCACACGGAGTACGCGATCCCCGTACCGTCGGTGCGGCCCCAGCCCTGGACCGTGAAGGCGCCCACCGCGACGAGCGACGCCCCGTACAGGACCGGACGTTGGGGCCGGCGGCCCTCGAGAAGGGGGACGGCAACGGCCACGACCACCGGGGCGCAGCCCACGAAAACGCCCGGAACAGCTGGTTCCGCGGTGCGTTCGGCGGCGATCACGGCGAGGTTGAAGCCGACCATGCCGACGGCCGCGAGCAGCGCGAGGCGCCCCCACCGGCGTACCCCGAGCCGCCGCAGCGGTGCCGTGCCACCCCGCCCGACCAGCGGCAGGAGCAGCACGCAGGCGAGACCGTAGCGAAGGAACTGACCGCCCGCGTACGGGTAGTGGCCCAGGACGCTGTTGGCGGTGAAGGAGCCTCCGACGAGGACGCAGGCGAGGGCGGCGAGCAGCGACCCGCGCAGGGTGGTGGTGTTCATGACGGTGACGCTACGAAGGGCGGCGGTCCGGTTTAAGGTCCACTTTCATGACGCCATCGGGGACCACATGACGCCGTCGGGGGCCGCAGGGGAGATGACGCCGTCGGGGCCCGCCTGGGAGCTGCTGGTGCCGGCCGCCTCGGCACCGGCACGGGCGCGTGGACGCGCTCTGCAGGCCGCGCTGCGCGAGGCGGTCCGCACGGGGCGGCTCGCGCCGGGCACCCGACTGCCGTCCAGCCGCGAACTCGCCGCCGACCTCGGGGTGTCGCGGGGGCTGGTCACGGAGGCGTACGAGCAGTTGACCGCGGAAGGGTATCTGCGCAGCGACCGGGGCGCGGGGACCTGGGTCGGCGGCGCCGCCCGGGCGGCCCACCCGCGCGCGCGTGACCTCGCACCGCGCCCCGCCGGGGCCCGCGCCGACTTCCTTCCCGGGACACCGGATCTGTCCCTGTTCCCGCGCGCCGCCTGGGCGGCCGCCCAGCGCGGGGTCCTCGCCGAACTGCCCCACCAGGCGCTCGGTTACCCGGATCCGCGCGGTCTGCCCCGGCTGCGCACCGCCCTCGCCGAACTGCTCGCCCGGCGCCGCGGCGTGGTCGCTGACCCCGAGCGCGTCATCGTGGTCTCCGGGGTCGCCCAGGCGACGACCCTGCTCGGATTCGTGCTCCACGCGCGCGGGGCGCGCGCGATCGGCGTCGAGGACCCCGGAAGCCCGGAGCACGGCACTCTCTACGCCTCGGCCGGCCTCGACGCCGTACCGCTGCCGCTGGACGACGAAGGGCTGGCCACCGGGCCGCTGAAGGAGTCGGGCGTACGGACGGTGGTGACCACGCCCGCCCACCAGTTCCCGTCGGGGATCGCCTACTCGGCGCGGCGCCGCACGGAACTCCTCGACTGGGCGCGCTCGGTGGACGGTCTGGTGGTCGAGGACGACTACGACGGGGACTTCCGCTACGACCGTGCTCCCGTGGGGGCGCTACAAGGGCTCGATCCCGAGCGCGTCGCCTACACGGGGTCGGTCAGCAAGTCGCTCGCGCCCGGGCTGCGGCTCGGCTGGCTGCTCGTACCGGCGGCGCTCGCCGAGGAGGTCGTCGAGCGCAAGCGCACCATGGATCTGGGGAACCCCGTCGTGGACCAGGCGCTCCTGGCCCGCTTCGTGGAACGGGGCGACTACGACCGGCAGCTGCGCCGCTGCCAGCGCGTCTACCGGGAACGGCGCGACACCCTCGTATCCGCCCTGGAGGAGCACTTTCCCGGTACCGAGGTGTCCGGGATCGCGGCGGGTCTGCATGTCATCGCCGCGCTGCCCGGGCGGTACGGGCCGCCGGAGTACTTCCTGGAGCGCACCGCGGCGGCGGGGGTGGCCGTGCGTCCGCTGGCGGACTACGGGCGGGCGGTCGAGCGCGCCGACGTACGGCTGGTGCTCGGTTACGCCCACCAGTCCCCCGCGCGGATCCGCGACGGCGTACGTCTGATGGCACAGGCGCTGCGCGCCTGACCGCTGAGGGGGCGTCCGTCCGAGGGGGAAGCCGGAGCATCCGTGGGACGTGCGCGGTCGGAGGCGGACGTCGGTGCGCTTGCCTGCGGGGCCAGTTGTTCACTTGTGGTTTCCGTGTGCGCTGCGGCGCACCCGTAGTTGTGGCTAGTCACATCGGCCGACTCCGTCGACTCCGTCCCTGGAGGCGCATTCATGTCACACCGCCCGCAAAGCCCTCTCCCCCTCCCCGGTCGCCGCGGCGTCCTGCGCGGATCCCTCGCCGCTTCCGCGGCCCTGGCCCTGCCCACCGCACTCGGCTCGGCCCCGGCGTTCGCGCTGTCCGGGCGGCCCAAGGCGGGGTGGGGCGTCCAGACCGGAGACGTGAGCGCGCACTCCGGCCTGGTGTGGGTCCGCTCGGACCGCCCCGCCCGGATGATCGTCGAGACGTCCGCGACCGAGTCGTTCCGCAACCCCCGCAGATGGCACGGACCGCTGCTCGGCGCGGACTCCGACTTCACCGGTACGACACGGCTGCACGGACTGCCCTCCGGCGAGCAGATCCACTACCGCGTGCTGCTGGCCGACCCCGACGACCCGCGCCGTACGGGCGAGCCGGTGACCGGCACCTTCCGCACCGCGCCCGCGAAGCGGCGCCACGACGTCCGGTTCGTCTGGTCCGGTGACCTGGCCGGACAGGGCTGGGGCATCAACGAGTCCATCGGCGGTTACCGGATCTTCGACGCCATGGCGAAGGTGGACCCGGACTTCTTCCTGTGCAGCGGCGACAACATCTACGCCGACGGCCCGATCTCCGCCACGGCGCCGCTTCCGGACGGCAGCCTGTACCGGAGCATCACCACCGAGGAGAAGTCGCACGTCGCGGTCACCCTGGCCGACTACCGGGGCAACTTCCGCTACAACCTGCTGGACTCGGCGCTGCGCCGGTTCAACGCCCGGGTTCCGAACATCGTCCAGTGGGACGACCACGAGGTCCGCAACAACTGGTACCCGGGCGAGGTCATCGGGTCCGGCACCCCCTACCCGGCCGGCACGAAACTCGACGACCTGGCCGTCCGTGCCCGGCGGGCGTTCTCGGAGTACTTCCCGATCTCCACCATCAGCGGACGCCCGGACGGACGGATCTACCGGACCGTCCACCACGGCCCGCTCCTGGACGTGTTCGTCCTGGACATGCGGACCTACCGGAACGCCAACTCGCCCGACGACCAGACGACCGACCCGCAGGGCATCCTCGGCCGCGAGCAGCTGGAGTGGCTCAAGCGCGAGCTGGCCGCGTCGCGCGCGGTGTGGAAGGTCATCGCCGCCGACATGCCGCTCGGCCTGGTCGTGCCCGACCCGGTCGAGGGCAGGCCGAACATCGAGGCCGTCGCCCAGGGCGACCCGGGCGCGCCGCTCGGCCGCGAGCTGCAGATCGCCGAGCTGCTGCGGTTCATCAAGCACCGGCGGATCACCGGGACCGTGTGGCTGACGGCCGACGTCCACCACACCTCGGCGCAGCACTACGACCCCTCGCGGGCCGCTTTCAAGGACTTCGAGCCGTTCTGGGAGTTCGTCTCCGGACCGCTCAACGCGGGCGCCTTCCAGGCGAACGCCCTGGACGGCACCTTCGGCCCCGACCGGGTCTTCGTCAAGGCTCCGGCCACCGCCAATGTCTCGCCGGCGGACGGTTACCAGTTCTTCGGCGAGGTCGACATCGACGGCGACAGCGGGGAGCTGACGGTGCGGCTGCGTGACCTGGACGGCACGGTGCTGTTCACACAGGTGTTGCAGCCGGGGCGTGTGGGTCAGTAACGGCGCCCAACTCCCGTACCCTCGAAGGGTTGGGCCGCGCACCGGAGTCATCCCCCGGTGCGCGGCCGCTCTCGTGACCAGGCACGTAAGCCAGGTGATCCGGGGCAGGCAAAACAAGGGCAAAAAGAACCGCAAAAAGGATAGAACGACACTTTACCGATCAGTCACAGACCGTTCGTGATCACGCAACACCATTCCTTCACAGTGGTTGCATGACTCCAGACATGTCTGACGTGACCCGGGCGAAGCACGGACGCCCCGTCCACCACTGGCGACGCGACGTGGTCGAGCTCGCCGCCCTGTTCACGGCCGTCGCGGTCGCCGACGCCGTCGCCAATCTGATCGGACACGGCCCCGACGGCCCGGCCCTGCTGGTGATCTCGTCCGTGGTCCTGGTGGCCACGGCCGGATTCCACACATGGTGGGCACGCCGCCACGGTCACGCGCCGCCCGCGGGCGATACCGGCGCCCGGACCCTCGCCGTGGGGCGAGAGGCCGGGCAGGTCGGGCAGGCCGACCGGGCCGCGGCGGCGGCGGAGGCCGCCACGGGAGAGACCGTCCTGTGGCGGATGCGCACGACGGTGAAGGACGAGCCGGGTTCGCTGGCCGCGCTGTGCATGGCGCTGGCCCACCAGCGGGTCGACATCCTGAGCCTGCAGACGCACCCGCTCGCCGAGGGCACGGTCGACGAGTTCCTGCTGCGCGCGCCCGTCGAGCTGGACGCGTCCGAGATCACCCGCGCCGTCTCGCTGGCCGGCGGCACCGGAACCTGGATCGAACGGGCCGACGCCCACGATCTGGTGGACGCTCCGACGCGCGTCCTGGGGCTGGCCACGCGCACGGCTTTGGACGCCGCGGAACTTCCGCTCGCCCTCCGGCAGTTGCTCGGTAGGTGCACCATTCGTTCGCTGCCCGCCCGCTCCCCCGGGTCGGGTCGGGCGGAAGAGGGTGCGCCGGTCGAAGGAGTGCTGGAAGACACGGTGATGCGGTTGCGCGCACCGGAGGGTGGGGTGATCACGGTGGAGCGGCCGTATCTGCCGTTCACGCCGACCGAGTTCGCTCGGGCGCGGGCGTTGGTGGAGCTGGACGCGCGGCTGGGTCCGCGCATCCCGCTCAACCAGGACATGCTGACACTGCCGGAGGGTCCCGCGATCACCGTGCGTCGCGCCGACGTCTCCGATGTCGCCGCGGCGAAGGCGATGCACGAGCGCTGCTCCCCGCGCACGTTGAGCATGCGCTACCACGGGCCGGTCGGTGACGCGGACCGCTATCTGAACCACCTGCTCAGCCCGCGCTTCGGTCGCACCCTCGCCGTGCAGACGGCGTCGGGACGCGTCGTCGGGCTCGGCCATCTCCTCTGGGACGGCGACGAGACGGAGATCGCGCTGCTCGTCGAGGACGACTGGCAGCGGCGCGGGATCGGCGCCGAGCTGGTCGGCCGGCTCGTGGCGATGGCCGTCGAGGCGGGCTGCGAGAGCGTGTACGCCGTCACGCAGGCCTCCAACACCGGCATGGTCGCCGCCATGCGCGGCCTGGACCTCCCCCTCGACTACCAGATCGAGGAGGGCACCCTCGTCATCACGGCCCGCCTGGACGCCACACCGGTGGCCTCCCGACTCCCGTACGACCAGGAGCAGAAGCAGGGGCAGAAGAAGTAGGACGGACACCGGGAGGCCCCGGGCACCTCGCCCGGGGCCTCTCCCTGGTCACCGCCCCAACGCACCGTCCAGGTCGGCCCACAGGTCCTCCACGTCCTCCAGCCCCACCGACAGCCGCAGCAAGCGGTCACTGACCCCCGACTCGCGGCGGTCGTCGGCGGCCACGATGCGGTGGCTGATGGACGCCGGATGCTGGATCAGGCTGTCGACACTGCCGAGGCTCACCGCCGGGGTGATCAGGCGGACCCCGGCGATGACCTCGTGCGGGTCGCCGTGGACCTCGAAGGCGATCATGGCACCGCCGATCCGCGGATAGTGGACGCGGTCGACGCGCGGATCGGCCGCGAGCCGGCGGGCGAGCTCGGCGGCGTTGGCGGACGCGGCCCGGACCCGTACGGGCAGGGTCGACAGGCCGCGCAGCAGCAGATATCCGGCCAGCGGATGCAGCACGCCCCCGGTCGCGAACCGCACTTGCCGCAGCCCCCGGGCGAACTCCTCGTCGCAGGCCACCACTCCGGCCATGACGTCCCCGTGTCCGCCCAGGTACTTGGTGGCGCTGTGCAGGACCAGGCGGGCCCCCTGCTCCGCGGGGCGTTGCAGCACGGGTGTGGCGAAGGTGTTGTCGGCGAGCAGCGGAACGGACCCGCAGGCGTGCGCGACGGCGCGCAGGTCGAGTTCGGCGAGCGTCGGATTGGCCGGGGACTCGACCATGACAAGGCCGGTGTCGGGGCGCAGGGCGTCCGCGATGCCCGCCGGGTCGACCCAGGTGACCTCGGAGCCCAGCAGCCCGGCGGTGAGCAGGTGGTCGCTGCAGCCGTACAGGGGCCGTACGGCGACGACATGGCGCAGGCCGAGCGCGTTCCGCACGAGCAGTACGGCGCTCAGCGCGGCCATGCCGCTCGCGAAGGCGACCGCGCTCTCGGTTCCTTCGAGGCGGGCGAGGGCGGTCTCGAAACGGGCGACGGTCGGGTTGCCGAGGCGCCCGTAGACGGGCGGGCCCTCCGGCTCGGCGCCGTCGGCCGCGAACGCGTCGATGCGAGCGGCTTCGCCACGGCTGTCGTACGAGGGGTAGGTCGTGGACAGGTCGATCGGCGCGGCGTGCAGTCCCCGCCGGGCGAGGTCCTCCCGCCCGGCGTGCACGGCCTCGGTGGCGAGGGCACGCGGCGCGAGGGCACGGGTGCCCTGAACGTCGTAGAGGTCGTCCCGACCGTCATAGGAGTCGCCCCGAGCGTCGCAGGAGTCGTCCTGAGCTTCGTATGCGTCGTGCACCACGGATTCCATGCACAGCAGACTGAACACCGGCCGGGGCCCTGGACGCACACTCCGTGTTACGTTCGGGCCATGGCCGAATCTGTCGTACTCGATCCGGTGGATCTTCATCTGCTGCGGCTGCTCCAGAACGACGCACGGACGACGTACCGCGATCTCGCCGCGCAGATCGGCGTCGCGCCCTCGACCTGCCTGGACCGGGTGACGAGGCTGCGCCGCGCGGGGGTGATTCTCGGCCATCAGCTGCGCCTCGATCCGGCGAAGCTCGGGCGGGGCCTGGAAGCCCTGCTGTCCGTGCAGGTCAGACCGCACAGCCGCGAGTTGGTCGGGCCGTTCGTGGAGCGGATCAGGGCGCTGCCGGAGTCCCGGACCGTCTTCCACCTCACCGGGCCCGACGACTACCTCGTCCTGGTCGCCGTCGCGGACATGGCCGACCTGCAGCGGCTGGTCCTCGACGAGTTCACGTCCCGGCGCGAGGTGGCCCGGGTGGAGACCCGGTTGATCTTCCAGCAGTGGGACTGCGGCCCCCTGCTCCCGCCTTCCCCGCCGTCGCCCTCGGCCCCGACCTCGGCCCCGACCTCGGCAAAATCAGGCTGATGCCGGCCCCATGCCCGGTCGACCGGGCTGACGCGGCACCCGTCCTCGTATGAGGATGTCGGCATGTCAGAGACGAAGAGCCCGCTGCCCCGCGAGGTCGCCGACGCGTACGTCGACGATCTCATCGCCCTCGATCCGGTCCTCGGTACCTACCTCGGTGTGAAGGAGAGTGCCGACAAGCTCCCCGACACCTCGCCCGCGGGGCAGGAGGCCGTCGCGGAGCTGGCGCGGACGACGCTCACCCGACTCGACGAGGCGGAGCGGCAGCCGGGGGCGGACAGCGACATCGAGCGCCGCTGCGCCCGGCTGCTGCGCGAGCGGCTCACCGCCGAACTGGCTGTCCACGACGCCGACGAGGGCCTGCGGGCCGTCGGCAACATGCAGACGGCCGCGCACTCCGTGCGCCAGGTGTTCACCATCGCGCCGACCGAGACGGACGAGGACTGGGCCGCGATCGCCGAGCGGCTGCGCGCGGTGCCGACCGCCCTTACGGGGTACCGCGAATCTCTCGCCCTCGGCCTGGAGCGCAAGCTGTACGCGGGCCCGCGCCCCACCGCGACCTTCATCGAGCAGCTCACCGAGTGGTCGGACCCGGACGGGCAGGGCCGTGGCTGGTTCGAGGACTTCGTGTCCGCGGGGCCCGACGCCCTGCGGGACGAGCTGGACACGGCGGCCCGGACGGCCACGCAGGCCCTGGTGGAGCTGCGCGACTGGATGCGTGACGTCTACGCGCCCACGATCGAGGGCGCGCCGAACACGGTGGGCCGCGAGCGGTACGCGCGCTGGGCACGCTACTTCAACGGTACGGATCTCGACCTCGACGAGGCGTACGCGTACGGCTGGTCCGAGTACCACCGGCTCCTCGCGGAGATGAAGTCCGAGGCCGAGAAGATCCTGCCCGGCGCCGAGACCCCCTGGGTGGCGCTCGCGCACCTCGACGAGCACGGCAGGCACATCGAGGGCGTCGACGAGGTCCAGACGTGGCTCCAGGGTGTGATGGACCGGGCGATCGACGCGCTGGACGGCACCCACTTCGAACTCGCCGAGCCGGTACGGAAGGTGGAGTCGCGCATCGCGCCGCCCGGCGGCGCGGCGGCCCCGTACTACACCGCGCCGTCCGCGGACTTCTCGCGGCCCGGCCGCACCTGGCTGCCCACCATGGGGCAGACCCGCTTCCCCGTCTACGACCTCGTCTCGACCTGGTACCACGAGGGCGTCCCCGGCCATCACCTCCAGCTCGCCCAGTGGGTGTACGTGGTCGACGACCTCTCGCGCTACCAGGCCACCGTCGGTCTCGTCAGCGCCAACGCCGAGGGCTGGGCGCTGTACGCGGAGCGGCTGATGGACGAGCTCGGCTTCCTGGAGGACGCGGAGCAGCGGCTCGGCTACCTGGACGCGCAGATGATGCGCGCGGCCCGGGTCATCGTCGACATCGGCATGCACCTGGAACTGGAGATTCCGGCGGACTCCCCCTTCCACCCGGGCGAGCGCTGGACCCCGGAGCTGGCGCAGGAGTTCTTCGGCGCGCACAGCAGCCGTCCGGCGGACTTCGTGGAGAGCGAGCTCACCCGCTACCTCTCCATCCCGGGTCAGGCCATCGGCTACAAGCTCGGTGAGCGGGCCTGGCTGCTCGGCCGCGAGAACGCGAAGAAGCGGCACGGCGCCGCCTTCGACGCCAAGGCCTGGCACATGGCGGCCCTGTCCCAGGGTTCGCTGGGCCTGGACGACCTGGTGGACGAACTGTCCCGGCTCTGACGGACACCGACGACGGCCGGGCTCATCGTGACGACCGAGCCCGGCCGCCGCGTATCAAGTACGGGGAGTACCTGAATTACTGGGCGTGTTCGGCGTGCTCGGCGTGCTCGGCGTGCTCGGCGTGCTCGGCGTGCTCGGCGTGCTCGGAGCACAGGCAGCCGACGCCCTTCTCGATCCACTCCCGGCCGGCCCACTCCGGGTGCCGTTCGATCATCAGCGCCGAGATCTCCTCGACGATCGTCCGCTCGTCCACGGCGGAGTCGCGACGGGCCCACGTCTCCTCCCGCAGCAACCGCAGGTAGTCGCGCACGTCGGCCAGCAGCCCCGCACCGCCGACCTCGCCGTGGCCGGGCACCACGATCCGGGGAGCCTGCGCCGCCAGCCTCTCCATCACCGCGATCCAACGGGTCCCGGACACGTCGGTGTCGTACGGCGGGAACCAGGGGAAGATGGCGAACTGCCCGGCTTCCACGAGGTCCCCCGTGAACAGGACGTCCGCGTCCGGCACCCTGACCACCTGGTCGCCCCTGCTGTGGGCGCGGCCGGTGGCCCGCAGCTGCACCACGCGCCCGCCCAGGTCCAGGTCGTACGCCCGGTCGTAGACGACATCGGGCCGCGCCAATTCGACGCCCTGGAGCCGGCGCTCGACCGGCTTGCCGAGCCCCTTGAACATCTCCAGGTAACCCGGCCCCTTCACCTTCAGGTCCTCGGCCTGGTCCCGGTTGAGCAGGAACGTCGCCTCCCCGGCGAAGACCTGCGCCCCGAAGGCGTGCTCGGGGTGAAAATGCGTCGTCGTCAGATAGATCCGACGTCCCTTCGCATAGTCGGCCGCGAACTCCAGCACCTTTTCGGCGTTGCCCGGGCCCAAGCCGGTCTCGACGACGAGCACGGCACCGTGACCGCCGATGACGCCGATGTTGGGCACGAGCTGCACCCGCCGGTCGGGGATGACCACCAGGTCACGGGCCAGCTCCTGAACACCCTCGACGTGCACGACGGGATCCGTCGTCACCGCTTCCTCAGACACTGCGACTCCTCCGTGTTGCGCTGAGCCACCAGTCCAGCCCGGATGTCCGGGGGCGTCCAACACCGATCTCGCAGTCCCGATACCGCGCGGGTATCGTCGCAGTTGAGGGAGCTCGAGAAAGCGGCTCGGGACGGCGATGGAGCGATGATGGAGCTGCGGACCCTGCGCTACTTCGTGGCGGTCGCCGAAGAACTCCACTTCGGCCGGGCCGCGGCGCGACTGCACATGACCCAGCCCCCGCTGAGCCGGGCCGTCAAACAGCTGGAGACCGACCTCGGCTGCGAACTGCTGCGCCGCTCACCCACGGGCGTCACCCTCACCCCGGCCGGAGCCCTCCTCCACGACGAGGCATGCACCCTGCTGGCGCGAGCCGACCAGGCCCGGGCCCGGGTGGCCGCCGCGGCCGGCACGGCGACCCTGACCATCGGCACCCTTGCCGACAGCGCCGAGCAGGTCGGCACCCGGCTGGCCGTCGCCTACCGGCACCAACACCCCGCCGTGCGCATCCGCATCCGCGAGGCCGACCTGACCGACCCGACCATCGGGCTGCGGGCCGGCCTCGTCGACGTGGCCCTGACGCGGGCGCCGTTCGACGACACCGGCATCACCACCCGCGTGCTGCGGTCGGACCCGGTCGGTGTGGTCCTGCGCGCCGACGACCCGCTGGCCGACCGCGACCGGCTGCGCCTGGACGAACTCGCCGACCGCCGCTGGTTCCGGTTTCCGGAGGGCACGGACCCGGTGTGGCAGGCCTTCTGGACGGGCCCGCCGGGCGCCGACGGGCGCCGTGACGGTCCCGTCATCCGCACCGCCCACGAATGCCTCCAGTCGGTCCTGTGGAACGACACCGTCGGGCTGATGCCCCTCGCCCACTCCCAGCCCCTGCCCGAGGGCCTCACGGTGATCCCCTTGGCGGATGCGCCGCCCAGTGACCTGGTCATCGCGTGGAACAGCGCCCACACCACCCCGCTCATCCGTTCGTTCGTAAGCCTCGCGACGGGCCTCACGCGCTCCTAGAAGCGGTCAGCAGCCACAGTCCGCCGCGTCCACCGGAGCCGTCAGCGGGTCCGCCGCGCGCCGCTCGCCCCCTTCCCACGTCTCGTACGCGAAGCCTTCGCGCACCCAGTACTCGAAGCCGCCGAGCATCTCCTTGACCGGGAAGCCGAGTTCGGCGAGGGCGAGAGCGGCACGCGTCGCGCCGTTGCAGCCGGGTCCCCAGCAGTAGGTGACGACGGGCACCGACCTGTCGAGGAGCTGCTCGGCCTGCTCGGGGATGAGCGCCGTGGGCAGGTGGATCGCACCGGGCACGTGCCCCTGGTCCCAGGACGCGGTGGAGCGGGAGTCGAGGACCACGAAGCCGGGGTCGCCGCCCGCCGCGAGCGCGGCGGCGACGTCGGAGACATCGGCGTGGAAGGCGAGGCTCGCGCCGAAGTGGGCGACGGCCGCGGCCGGGGACGCCGGGGCGACCCGCAGCACGGGGTTCGCCTTGGTCGCGGTGCTGGTCACAGTGGTGACAGTGGTGTCGACGGGCACAGTCATGGTCCGGCCTTCCCTCCCTGCCCCGCCGAACCGGCACCTTCGCGGCACCGGCCCCACGGGGACCTCCTGGCCAGAAATCTACGGCCGGTGATCCTCTTCCTGAAGTGGGGATCCACGGCATCGCTCTTGATCGGCCGGGGTTTCCCCTGCTATCCATCGCACATGACCGCGTATTCCCCGGACGCCACCGACTGGCACATCCTCGACGTCCTCCAGCGCGAGGGCAGGGCCAGCTTCGCGGAGCTGGCCCGTGCCGTCTCGATGTCCGCGAGCGCGGTCACCGAGCGGGTGCGCCGCCTGGAGGAGGCGGGCGTCATCCAGGGGTACGCGGCCGTCGTCGACCCGGAAAGCCTCGGTCTGCCGATCCTGGCCTTCGTCCGGCTGCGCTATCCGAACGGCAACTACAAGCCGTTCCACGACCTCGTCGAGGCGACGCCCGAGATCCTGGAGGCGCACCACGTCACGGGCGACGACTGCTTCGTCATCAAGGTCGCGGCACGTTCGATGAGCCACCTGGAGAAGATCTCCGGCCGGATCGGCACCCTCGGCTCGGTGACCACGAGTGTCGTCTACTCCTCACCGCTCCCCCGGCGCCCCCTGGGGCACTGATCCCCCGGCGAACCCTCGGCTCAGTCGTGGACGCCCCGCTGCCGTACGACCGATCCCGTTCTGCCCTTCACGACCTCGAGCTGGGCGTGGATGCGCCGCCGCAGGTCGGCGACATGGCTGACGATGCCCACGCTGCGGTCACGCTCCCGCAGCGAGTCGAGCACGTCGAGGACCTCGTCCAGGGTCTGGTCGTCGAGGCTGCCGAAGCCCTCGTCGATGAAGAGCGTGTCCAGCCGCACCCCACCGGCCTCGTCCGTGACGACGTCCGCGAGGCCGAGGGCCAGCGCGAGCGAGGCGAAGAACGTCTCGCCCCCGGAGAGCGTCGCCGTGTCGCGCTCCCGGCCGGTCCAGGCATCCACGACATGCAGTCCGAGCCCGCTGCGGCCACGGCCCGCGCGGTCGTCGGAGTGGACGAGGGTGTAACGCCCGGAGGACATGCGCTGAAGTCGTACGGTCGCGGCGGCGGCCACCTGTTCCAGACGGGCGGCCAGGACGTACGACTCCAGGCGCATCTTGCGCTCGTTCTCCGCCGAGGTACCCGCGGCCAGCCCGGCCAGGCGTGCCACTCGGTCGAACTCCTCACGCAGCGGCGCGAGTCGGCGTACGGACGTGCCCGCGCGCGTGGACAGCCGGTCCAGTTCCGTGCAGCGTCGGGTCGCCTCGTCCTGGGCGGAGGCGGTCTGCCGCAGCCGTCGGGCGGCGGACTCGGCGTCCCGTTCGGCGGCGGCCAGGTCGGCGGCCGGCCGCTCGGCGGCGGCCGCCGTGTCGGCCTCGGCGAGCACGGCGCGCACCGCGCCGTCCTCCAACTGCCAGGCGTCGAGGCGTCGTTGGAGGTCCCGGTGAGCCGCGTTGTCGAGGAGTGCGGCGGCCGCGGCCTGGGGGGTGTCGAAACCGGCGCGGAAGGCCGCGTCGGACAGGCGCGCGTCGGCGTCCTTGAGACGCTGCGCGGTGTCCTCGGCCACGCGCACGGCCTCCGCGGCCTCCGTGAGCAGGGCGGCCTGCCGCTCCAGCTGCGCGGCGCGCACGGCGACGCTGTCGGCGGCGCCCCGCGCCTGCGCCAACTCCTCCTCCAGGGAGGCCCTTTCGCGGTCGTTCCGGTCGCGGTGGGAGACCCGGGCGGCAGATCGCAGCGCGACCTCCTGCTGGGCCGCGACCCGCCGCTCGTGCTCGAGTCCCGCCTGCGCGAGCCGCTCCCGCGCGGCATGCAGCCCGGATCCCGCAGCCCGCGCCTCGGCGTACCGCAGCTCCAACTCCTCTGCCTGCTCGGCGAGTTGCGCGGTCGGTGTGTCGCCCGCCTCGGCGGTCGCGGCCGCCAGCGCCTCGCGTACGACGCCGAGCCTGCGCTCGTCCTCGGTGGCCTGTTCGTCGGCGCGCTGGTACGCGGCGAGGGCCCGCTCCTCGGCCTCCCGGTCGACGTGTCCGGCGTCCTTGCGCGCGGGTGCGGGGTGCGCGGAGCTGCCGCACACGGCGCAGGGCTCGCCGTCGACGAGACCGGCGGCGAGTTCCGCGGCGATGCCCTGAAGACGCTGTTCCTTCAGATCGAGCCAGTGGACCCGGGCGTCCGTCGCGCGTTCACGGGCGGCGAGGGCCCGGGAGTGGGCGGCGTCCGTGTCCCGGGCGAACTGGTCGCGCTGCCGGGCCGCCCTGAGCCGCGCCTGGGCGGGATCGCGCCGCTCGGCGAGCTGCTCCGCACGTGTGGTGGCCTCCTGCGCGGACTCGATGCGCGCCTGGAGCTCCGCGCGGGTCGCCTCCCAGGTGGCGAGCCAGCTCTCGGCGTCCTGGCGAACATCCTCGTCCTCGCGCTCCTGGCGGTCCAGGGAGGCACGCTCCCTGGTGAGTTCGCCGAGCCGGCGCTCCGCCCTGCGGGCCGACTCCAGTCCGCCGAGCTCCTCGGCCGCCTTGCGCGCCGCCGCCGCGAGCCCGGGCGCACCGGCTCCGGCGTAGCTGTCCGGCAGGGCGAGACGCGCGCGTGCCTCGTCCGTGGCCGCGCTGCGGTGCTCGGCCTCGGCGGCGTCGCGCAGATCGAGCGCGGGGGCGACCGTCTCCGCCTTGCGCGCCCGCTCCATCCGCGCCTGTGCCTCCCGATGGGCGTCGGCACGCTCCTCCAGCCGCGCGGCCCGCTCCCGCGCCTCGGTGAACCTGCGCTGCAGCCGGGCCACCTCGCGTACGTCGTCGAGTACGCGGTCGGCGGCGGCCTGCGCGGACTCGGCCGCCGTACGCGCGGTGCGCGCGAGGGTCAGCCGCTCGCGGGCCGTACTGCGGGCCACCGCGGCCCAGGTCAGAACGGCGTCGGCGAGGCCGGGCTCACCGGGCGCGAGAGCGGGCGGTGACACCTCGACGATGTCCCCGGCGGCCTGCTGCATGCGGTGCGCGTCGGCGAGCAACGCGGCGTCGCCCTCGCGTACTTCGGCCTCCGTGGCCCGGCGCCGCTCGGCGAGCCGCTTCTCGACCTCGGCGAAGCGGTGGGTGTCGAAGAGCCGGCCGAGCAGCTTGCCGCGGGCCTCGGCGTCGGCCCGCAGGAAGCGGGCGAAGTCGCCCTGGGGCAGCAGCACGACCTGGCAGAACTGCTCACGGCTCATGCCGAGCAGTTGGGTGATCTCCTCGCCGATCTCCTGGTGGGAGCGGCTGAGGTCCTTCCAGGTGGCCGCGGACGCCTCGTACTCGCGCAGCCAGCTCTGTGCCTTTTCGGTGGTCGTGCCCGTGCCGCGCTTCTTGGGGCGGGCCCAGGGCGGCTGCCGGGTGACCTCCAACCGGCGCCCTGCGACGGTGAGTTCGAGGGTGATCTCGGTGCGCGTCGCGGGTGCCGCGTGGTCGCTGCGCAGGGTCAGACCCTGGCCGCTCTGGCGGGCGCCCGGGACCGCCCCGTACAGCGCGTAGCAGACGGCGTCGAGGACGGACGTCTTGCCCGCGCCCGTCGGGCCGTGCAGCAGGAAGAGCCCCGCGGTCGACAGCTCGTCGAAATCGACGCTCTGGGTGCCGCCGAACGGCCCGAAGGCCGTGATGTCCAGGCGGTGCAGCCTCATCGGGCCTCCTTCGGGTCCAGCGGGTCCTGCGGGTCCTGCGCGTCTCGCGGCGCGTCTCGTGTGTCGTGCGGACGTGGGGTCACCGGGCGACCTCCCGGGCGGACTCGTCGGCGCGGACGTCGTCGAACGCGTCCCTCAGTACGGCCTGTTCGTCGGCGTCGGGGCCCGCGCCGCGCACATGGGCCACGAAGTCCTCCGCGATCTCCTGCTCGCTGCGGCCCGCGAGCCGCCGGGCGTAGGAGACGTCCGGGTCCTCGGGGGCCCGCTCCGGTTCGAAGACGAGGCTGAGCGTGTGCGGGAAGCGCTCGGTCAGCCGGGCCATGGGCTCGGCGGGGCGGACCGGGTCGGTGAGGGTCGCCTCGACCCACGCCTCCTCGTGGCGCGCGAGCCGTGGATCGGCGAGCAGGTCTTCCAGGTGCCCCCGGACCCGGGCGAGCTTCCGGGGAACGGGACAGTCGACCCGCTCCGCGCCCACGAATCCCTCCGGCCCCAGGTCCACCAGCCACATGCTCTTGCGGTGGTCGACCTCCGAGAAGGAGTACGGCAGCGGGGAGCCGGAGTAGCGCACGCGCTCGGTGATGGTCTGGCTGCCGTGCAGGTGGCCCAGTGCGGTGTAGTCGACGCCGTCGAAGACCCCGGCGGGTACGGCGGCCACCCCGCCCACGGTGATGTCCCGCTCGCTGTCGCTGGCCGCCCCGCCGGTGACGAAGGCGTGGGCGAGGACCACGGAGCGGGTGCCCGGCGCGCGCGTGGCGAGGTCGGCACGGACCCGGTGCATGGCGGCGGCGAGGACGGCCTCGTGCCCCGCCTTCTCGACACCGAACTCGGTCTTGACCAGGGCCGGTTCGAGATAGGGCAGTCCGTAGAAGGCCACGTCGCCGTGGTCGTCGGCGAGCAGCACCGGGGTGCCGCACGTGGAGGGCTCGGTCCGCAGGTGGATGCCCGCGCGGCCGATGAGCCCGGCGCCGACGCCGAGCCGGCGCGCCGAGTCGTGGTTCCCGGAGATCATGACCGTGGGCACTGCGAGGTCGGCGAGCCGGTGCAGCGCGTCGTCGAAGAGTTCGACGGCGGCCAGCGGCGGCACCGCCCGGTCGTACACGTCCCCGGACACGACCACCGCGTCGACGTCGTACTCACGCACGGTCGCGACGAGGTGACCGATGAACCCGGCCTGGGCATCGAGCATGTTCACCCGGTGGAAGGCCCGGCCGAGATGCCAGTCGGACGTGTGCAGAATCCTCATGATCCCCGAGACTAACGGGCGGGTCGGACATCACGGGCGGCTACTCCCGTATCGGTCCGCGCCGCCCGCCTATGCGTCCCCGTACGCCTCTCCACCCAGTTCGAACCCGGCCGTCCCGGCCGTCGCATCGGCGAGCCACGCCCGGAAGGGCTCGACGTCGGTGTCCGGCAGCCCGATCTCGATCGTGACGGCCTCGCCGTACCGGACGTCTCGGACCTCGCGCCCGGTGGACCGCAGGTCGTTCTGTATCTTGCCGGCGCGCTGGTGGTCGACCGTGACCGTGGCCAGCCGGAAGCGTTTGCGCGTGAGTGTGCCGAGGGCGTCCAGTGCCTCGCCGACCGAGCCTCCGTACGCCCTGATCAGTCCGCCCGCGCCGAGCTTGACCCCGCCGTAGTAGCGGGTGACGACGGCGACGACGTACCGCATGTCGCGGCGCAGCAGCATCTGGAGCATGGGGACGCCCGCGGTGCCGCCGGGTTCGCCGTCGTCGCTCGCCTTCTGGACGGCGGCGTCGGCTCCGATGACGTACGCGAAGCAGTTGTGCGTGGCGTCGGCGTGCTCCTTGCGGACGCCCGCGATGAACTCCTGGGCCTCCTGCTCGGTGGCCGCCGGGGCGAGAGCGCACAGGAAGCGGGAGCGGTTGACCTCGGTCTCGTGCACGCCCGCGTGGGCCACTGTGCGGTACTCGTCCTGCATCACGCCAGCGTATGCGCTTCCCGCGCGAGTCCGGCACGGCCTCGCACGCGCGCGTGCGGCACGCTCCACGGATCTCGGCGGCGCGGCGAGAGGGGCGCGGATCGCCCGCGCGGCGGTCGCAACACGTTCGACCCGTCTCGGCAGGGCCCCTCCGGGCGTCCGGACCCGGCTCGGGTGCGCGGGGTGAGGTGGTGGATACTCGCTCCTCGTTGCCCGAAGCCGGATCGCCGGCCCGACCGATCGCAGGGAGATCGCAGCATGACCGGCACCCAGGTGGACAGTTCGGACTCCGCGGAGCCCCTCGAACAGGAGCCCTCCGCAGCCGCGCCGCGCTGGCGGGCGTGGCTTCTGGAGGGGCTCAGCGAGCAGTCGGCCAAGCACCCCGGCCCGCACGCCACCCCGGACGCCGAGCACCAGGGCCACAAATGGTGGCGGGTGATGTGCCTCACCGGCGTCGACTACTTCTCCACGCTGGGCTACCAGCCGGGTATCGCGGCCCTCGCCGCCGGACTGCTCTCCCCGCTCGCGACCCTCGTCCTGATCGCGCTCACCCTGCTCGGCGCACTGCCGGTCTACCGTCGCGTCGCCAAGGAGAGCCCGCACGGCGAGGGTTCGATCGCGATGCTGGAGCGGCTGCTGCCCTGGTGGGCCGGGAAGATCTTCGTCCTGGTGCTGCTCGGCTTCGCGGCCACCGACTTCCTGATCACGATCACCCTGTCCGGAGCGGACGCCTCCGCACACGTCGTGGAGAATCCTTTCGCTCCGCACTGGATGCACGGCGGTAACACCTGGATCACCCTCCTTCTCATAGCCGCGCTGGGCGCGGTCTTCCTGAAGGGCTTCAAGGAGGCCATCGGGATCGCGGTGGCGCTCGTGGCCACCTATCTCACCCTCAATGTCGTCGTGCTGGCCGTCTCCGCCTGGCAGGTGCTCAGCCACCCGGTCAAGATCGGCGACTGGACCGACGCGATGACGGCCGAACACTCCTCGCCGCTCGCCATGGTCGGCGTGGCGCTCCTCGTCTTCCCGAAGCTGGCGCTCGGCATGTCCGGCTTCGAGACGGGCGTGGCGGTGATGCCCCAGGTCGAGGGCGACCCGACGGACACGTACGAGAAGCCGACGGGCCGGATCCGCGAGACCCGCAGGCTGCTCACCACGGCCGCCGTCATCATGAGCGGCTTTCTGCTGCTGTCCAGCCTGGCGACGACGATCCTGATCCCGCAGGACGAGTTCAAGAGCGGCGGCTCGGCGAACGGCCGTGCCCTCGCCTACCTGGCCCACCAGCACCTGGGCGAGGCGTTCGGCACGGTCTACGACCTCTCGACCATCGCGATCCTCTGGTTCGCGGGTGCCTCCGCGCTCGCCGGTCTCCTCAACCTCGTCCCGCGCTATCTGCCGCGCTACGGCATGGCCCCCGAGTGGACGCGCGCCGTCCGTCCCCTCGTGCTCGTCTTCATGGCGGCCGCGGTCCTCATCACGCTGTGGTTCAACGCGAACGTCGACGACCAGAGCGGCGCGTACGCGACGGGTGTGCTGGTCCTGATGCTCTCCGCGTCCTTCGCCTCCGCGGTCGCCGTGCACCAGCGGGGCCACCGCGCCGCCGCGATCGGCTTCGGCGCGATCACCGCGGTCTTCGGCTACACCCTGGTCACCAACGTCATCGAACGCCCCGACGGCATCAAGATCGCGATGATCTTCATCCTGGCGATCCTGATCACCTCGTTCGCCTCGCGGGTGCGCCGCGCCTTCGAACTGCGCGCCGCCGAGGTCACGTTCGACGAGGCCGCGGCCCGTTTCGTCGACGAGGCCGCGGCGAGCGGACCGCTGCGGCTGATCGCGAACGAGCCGCACGAGCACAGCACCCGGGAGTACCGCGCCAAGGAGTACAGCCAGCGCGAGCAGACGCACATCCCGGACGGCCGTCCCGTGCTGTTCCTGGAGGTGTTCGTGACCGACTCCTCGGACTTCACCGCCGACCTGACCGTGCACGGCGACGAGAAGCACGGGGTGCGCAGGCTCCGCGTCGAGGGCGCGACCGTGCCCAACACCATCGCGGCCGTCATGATGCGGCTGCGCGACCGCACCGGCCAGGTCCCGCACGCCTACTTCAACTGGACCGAGGGCAACCCCCTCAGCCACCTGGTCCGCTTCCTCGTCTTCGGCGACGGCGAGGTCGCCCCGGTCACCCGCGAAGTGCTCCGGCGCGCCGAGCCTGACCCCGAGCGCAGGCCCCGGATCCACGTGGGCTAGCCCTTCCTCCTCAGTCCTCCTTCATGCCCCGCGGCACGGTCATCCCCGTCAGCAGCGCCGTGCCCGGGGCGAGCGCGTCCCAGGAGTCACCGTGCCAGGCGAGGACGGCCGTCGCGGAGGTCGGGAACTTCGTCCGTACGTCGTCCAGCGCGTCGTCGAGGCTGTCCCCGGCCAGTTCGAGTACGAGTTCCTCCACCCCGGGGTTGTGCCCGATCAGCAGCAACGTCCTGATCTGGTCGGGGACTTCGTGCAGGGCCGCCAGCAACTCCGGTACCTCGGCGCCGTACAGCCGCCGGTCGAACCGTACGGGCGGCGCAGTGCCCCACTGCCGCGCCGCCAACTCCCAGGTCTGGCGGGCGCGTACGGCGGTGGAGCACAGGGCGAGGTCCGGCAGACAGTCCGACTCGGCGAGGGCGCGTCCGGCGGCCGGGGCGTCGCGGCGGCCGCGCGGGGCGAGGGGCCGCTCGTGGTCGGCGACTCCCGTGGGCCATGCCGACTTGGCGTGCCGCAGGACGACGAGTCTGCGCAGCGGGCTCGCTCCGGCGCGCGCGATCACCGCTGCGCCCCGATGTCACGGGTGAGTTCGAGCCCGAGGAGACGGTCGGCGTAGGCGTACGTCTCGAAGCGGGCGCCCTCCGGCACGTCGTCCGCGTGCTCGACGCGACTCAGCACCTCGAGTACGGCGGGTACGTCGAGGTCGTCCTCCCACGCTGCGCGCAGTTCCTGGCGTACGCGCTCGGGGACGGGCTTGGACGGCCGGGTGGCCCAGGTGGCGACGGACTTGCGCCAGCGCGCGAGCGTCTCGCGGGCGCCGTCGAGGTCGGCGGTGGCGAGGTCGACGGGCTGTCGGCGCGGGGCCGCGAGCAGGACCATCCTCAGCAGCGCCGGGTCGGCCGTGCCGTGCACCGGGGCGACCTCGATGCGGATGCCCTCCACGGTGGTGGCGTCGGGCGCGAGCACATGCAGGGCCGGGCCCGCACCACTCCGGTCGCCCTCGGCCCGGCGGATGCCGAGCGCGTCGGCGCGCGCCCGGAGCTCCGGGGGCGGGTCGGCCACCGTGACGACGGGGGTCCCACCGAGTTCCAGGGTCCTGGCGAGCACGTCGGCGACCAGCAGCACCCGTAGTGCGGACGGATCGTCCCGCTCCACGTGCGCCTCGACGCGGGTCAGGCTCCGGCGGGCAGGGACGGCATCGATGGGCTCGCCCGTTCGGGCGTCGGTGATACGCAGCACGGAGCGAGCCTAGGCGGGCGGGAGCCCGGGCGCAGGGAGGTCGGACCCATTCCGGACACGCGGGCCTCCCCGGCCGTCCCGCGTACGAGAGGTGGGTGGTTCCACCCCGGGGTGTAGCCCACTGCACCAGGGGTTCGGGAGATCGCTCTCTCGTGGGCGCGGCCGGGGGCCGGGAGGGTTGATCCCGACGGACAACAGCCCGTCGACCTCGTAGATCCCCCCTCCGCACCTCCCCACCCTTCTTTGGCCCGGAAGAGGACCTCGCCCCCATGACCATCCGTGTCCTGCTCGCCGACGACCAAGCCCTGCTGCGGGCGACGTTCCGCATCCTGATCGACTCCTGCTCCGACATGGAAGTGGTCGACGAGGCCGCCGACGGCCGGGCAGCGGTCTCACTCGCGCATGCCCACCGCCCCGACGTCGTCCTCATGGACATCCGAATGACGGGGGCCGACGGGCTCACCGCCACCGCCAGCATCCGCGCCGACCCCGACCTCTCCACCACCCGCGTCCTCATCCTCACGACGTTCGAGACCGACGAGGACGTGGCCCGGTCCCTGCGCGCCGGAGCCAGCGGCTTCCTCGGCAAGGACGTCACCGCGGACGAACTCCTGAACGGCATCCGCACCGTGGCAGCGGGCGACGCGCTCCTCTCCCCCCGGGCCACGCACACCCTGGTCACCCGCTTCCTCGCCTCCGCCGCACCCAGCGCCCAGCCGGCGCTTCCCGGACAGCCGCCCGCTGACCGTCCGCACCCACGTGCACCGCGCCATGACCAAACTCCACGCCCGCGACCGGGCCCAACTGGTCGTCATCGCCTACCAGTGCGGACTCGTACAGGTCTCACGGCCCCCGGAGTGAGCGAGCCCGGCCCGCGCGTCGACCCCCAGGCCACAGCGCCCCACCATGAGCGAGAATGCCGTATGCCAGAATTGGAGAATGTTACTCCCCCGAGGGCGTACTGACCCCGGACGCGGCCGGCGCCCCCGCGGGCGGCAGGTTCGAGGAGGGCTTCCGGGCGGCGGTGGTCGGCACCATCTACGGCGGGGCCAGCGAGATCCTCCGGGAGATCATCGCGGAGCGCCACCTCAGGTTGCCCAGGAACCGCTGACGGTACGGGGCCCTGCGGGGCGGCGGAGATCGACGTACGGCACGACGTACGGCAGGCACCCCCGGCCGGCGGCGCCGAGGCTCGACCGGACCTCGGCGCCGCCACGTCGGACCCAGGTGCGCCCGCACGACACCGGCCCCGGTGTCAAGCCTCGCGAGGAACCTCGGGCAGCAGGTCGATCTCGTCCTCCGCGTGTGCGAAGAAGTCGTCGGCCAGTCGATGGCACAGCGTGGCGAGCTGCTCCAGGTCTCCCGGTGACCAGTCCGCCAACGCGACCGACATGCCTCGGCAGCTCGCCTCCCGCACGCGGTCGACCGCGTCCCGGCCGGCCGGCGTGAGTTCGATGCGCTGGGCCCGGCGGTCGTTGGGGTCCGGGACGCGCGTCAGATAGCCGGTCTTCTCCAGCTGCTGCACCTGCCGGGTCACGTGGGACGCCTCGACGGACAGCAGGTTCGCCAGCTCACTGGGCCGCAGCGAGCCGGAGTCGGCGACCTGTCGCAGCAGCGCCACGGCGGCCCGGTCCAGCGCCAGCCCGGCCAGCACCATGAGGCGTTCATGCTGACGAACCCTGCTGGTCAGATACGAGATACGGGTGAGCGCACGCTCGATCTCAGCCACATCCGTCAACGCGGGATCGGCTGGTGTGGGCGGTGGTGTCGACATGGGACGACCCTAACGTCTACTTGCATAAGTTAAGCAATATCGAGTGCGGCCGAAAGGTCGCGAGGGCTGCTCGGGCCCCGTCCCTCAGGAGTCGAGGTCGTCGGCGAAGTGCCGGTAGCCGTGCCGGTCCCGATGGATGTTCCAGATGGTCTCCGCGAGCGCGGCGGGGTCCTTCCTGGGGTGTCCGGGGCTGATCGCGCCGGGGATGACGAGTTGCGCGACGTGGATGCCCTCGTCGGCGAGCGCGCCGTGCAACAGGTGGCCGTAGGCGCTCTCGGCGGCGAAGGCGAGGGAGGTGCCGGCCCGGTCGGGGTGGGGTACCGCGGCGGTGCCGCCGTTGACGAAGAGGATGGTGCCGCGGCCGAGGGCGCGCATACCGGGCAACACCTGGTGCACGGCGGCGACGGGTCCGTACACCGAGAACTCGATCGGTCCCACGAGGTCGGCGGGCGTGGTTTCCAGGACCGGCCGCATGAACTCCCGTTGCGGGACCGGGCTGTACTGCATGACCTCGATGGGTCCCAGGGTCGCGGTCGCCGCGTCCAGCGCCGCTTCGAGGGCCTTCGGGTCGCGTACGTCGGCCGCGAAACCGCGCGCCGTCAGGCCCTCGCCCACCAACTCGGCGGAGAGGGTCTGCGCCCGGTCCGTGGTGCGGGTGATGAGGGCGACGTCGAACCCCTCGCGGCCGAACCGCCGTGCGACGGCGACTCCGAGGCCGGGTCCGGCTCCGATGATGGCGATGGTGGTCATGGTCTTCCTTGGGGCCTCGGTGGTGGGGCAGCCTACGAGGGGCAGCATGCCCCCGGAGGGCCCCCGCCGCTCGTCGCGCACGGCGGCACCCCGCCAGTGGCTGCCGCCTCCCGGCGCGGAAAGGCCGGCCACCTGCGCCGGGGCGATCCCGGCCCGCTCGGCGATCTCGCGGACCCGGCCGACGATGGTGAGTCGTACGGGAAGGTCATGCCCATGCACCTCAGGCCGATCACACCGACCTCGGGTCCTCCGGGGTGTGACAGGGACCCACGCCCAGGGGAATCACCGTGTGCCTCATGCTGTTCTCCGGCTGAGCCCGCATGCCACGGCACGCGGGCCCATGACCGTCCTTGACACCAGACACAGGAGGCCGACCGTGTACGGCGACCCGGCAACGATCCGCAAGATCCTCACCGAACTCGGCGACACCTGGGCGATCGTGGGCCTCTCGTCCAACGAGCGGCGCGCGGCGTACGGAGTCGCCGACGTTCTCCAGCGTTACGGCAAGCGGATCGTCCCCGTGCACCCGAAGGCGGAGACCGTTCACGGCGAGAAGGGCTACCCGTCGCTGGACGCGATCCCGTTCGACGTCGATGTCGTCGACGTCTTCGTCAACAGCGACCTCGCGGGGCCCGTGGCCGACGAAGCCGCCGCCGCCGGTGCCAAGGCCGTCTGGTTCCAGCTCGGAGTCGTCGACGAGGGCGCGTACGGCCGTACCCGCGCCGCCGGACTCGACATGGTCATGGACCGCTGCCCCGCCATCGAGATCCCGCGCCTCGGCTGAGCGGCGTCCGCACGGCAAGCCGGTTCGGGGCAAACCCGGTTGACGGCCGGTGGTGGGGATCGGTTTGCTGCTCCGGTGTCCACACTCACCTTTCAGCAGTCGGACGACGAGGCCGGTCTCAAGGACTGGCAGTACGTCCACAATGTCATCGTGCCACCCGCCGCCCTGTCGCTCGACGAGGTCCGTGAGCGGGCCGGGCGCAACCACCTGGAGGTCGCGTATCTCGGCGACGTCCTGGTGGGCTGCTCGACCGTGCGTCCGCCCAAGGACGGCGGCTCGACGGCCACGGTGATCGCCCGGATCCTGCCCGGACACCGTCGGCAGGGGTTCGGTGAGGAGCTCTACGAGCGCGGGCTGGAGCAGGCGCGGGCGCTGGGCGCGGACGTGATCGAGACGGTCGTACTGGCGTCCAACGAGGACGGGCTGCGGTTCGCCGTGCAGCGCGGGTTCGTCGAGATCGAGCGGTACGTGTTGCCGGGCGAAACGGCCGAGTGGGTCGACCTGCGGCTGGCCTGAGCCCGGCAGGCCCCGGTCAGCACGCCCGGTCACCGCGCCCGGTCGAGGAACGCCGTCACCGTTTCCGTGAAGCGCCGGGGGTCGTCGAGCCACGGGTGGTGGCCGGCCCCCGGCTGGACGATCAGCTCCCCCTCGGGGAACAGCCCCGCCACGGTGGCGGCCACGCGCGGCAGTGGGCCACTGTCGAGTTCGCCCGCGAGCAGCAGGACCCGCGCGTCCAGCGTGGCGACGGCTGCGCGGGCCACGGAGGGTTCGAAGGCACCGGGGGACGCGTACAGGTCCGCGGCCTCCTCGTTGGTCTGTTCGACCTCGGTCGCGGCGTGCGCCTGCGCGGTCGCGTCCCAGCGGCCGTAGAAGAACGGGGCGACGGCGTCCCAGTCGGCATCGGCCGTCGAGCCCGCCCAGATCCGTTCGTAGGCGTCGTACGCAGTCACGAACCACGGCTCGGCCCCGCGCCGCGCGGCCGCCTCCCTGCGGTGCTCCTCGGTGAAGTCGATACCGAGGGCCCGGGCGCGCCCGGTGACCGAGGTGAGGGTGCGGATGCGGTCCGGATACCGGGCCGCATAGAGAAGCGCGAGATCACCGGCCGCCGAGTGGGCGAGGAGATCCACCCGCTCCCACCCGAGGTGCGCCCGGAAGGCCTCGACGTCGTCCACCTGCCGGTCGCAGCGGTACGTCGCCGGGTCGGCCGGGACGGCGGAGTCACCGGTCCCCCGCAGATCCAGCAGGAACAGCCGACGGTGCCGCGACAGCCCGCCCAGATCGCCGAGATAGGCGGAGGCACGCATGGGCCCACCGGGCAGACACAGCAGCGGCTCTCCCTGGCCCATGACGTGGTAGGCCAGTTCGGTCCCGTCGGGGGCGGAGAAGATCGGCATTCCGACATCCTCATGACGACGGGACGCTCGGGGCAAGCGTTTTTACGCGGTGCCGGGGAACGTCACCGCACCAAAAAAACGTCCAGGCCGGCCGCTACGGGCCGACCTGGACGTCCTGACCTGGATGATCAGACGAGCATCAGACGAGGTCGAACCGGTCGAGGTTCATGACCTTGCCCCACGCCGCGACGAAGTCCTTCACGAACTTCGCCTTGGCGTCGTCGCCCGCGTAGACCTCGGCGAGCGCGCGCAGCTCGGAGTTCGAGCCGAAGACGAGGTCGGCACGGGTGCCGGTCCACTTGACCTCGCCGGTGGCGTCGTCGCGGGCCTCGAAGGTGGTCGCGTCCTCGGAGGTCGGCGTCCACGTCGTGCCCAGGTCGAGCAGGTTGACGAAGAAGTCGTTGGTGAGCGTTCCGGGGGTCGCGGTGAGGACACCGTGCGCCGACTGCTGGTGGTTGGCGCCCAGGACGCGCAGGCCACCGACGAGGACCGTCAGCTCGGGAGCGCTCAGGGTCAGCAGGTTCGCGCGGTCCAGCAGCAGGTACTCGGCCGGGAGGCGGTTGCCCTTGCCGAGGTAGTTGCGGAACCCGTCGGCGGTCGGCTCCAGCGCGGCGAAGGACTCCGCGTCGGTGTGCTCGTCCGTCGCGTCGACGCGGCCCGGGGTGAAGGACACCTCGACGTCGTGACCGGCGTCCTTGGCGGCCTTCTCGACGGCGGCGCTGCCGCCGAGCACGATCAGGTCGGCCAGGGAGACCTTCTTGGCACCGGTGTTGAACTCCCGCTGGATGCCCTCCAGCGTGCGCAGCACCACCGCGAGCTGGTCGGGGTCGTTGGCCTGCCAGCCGCGCTGCGGCTCCAGGCGGATGCGCGCGCCGTTGGCGCCGCCGCGCTTGTCGCTGCCGCGGAACGTCGAGGCCGACGCCCAGGCGGTGGAGACCAGCTGCGGGACGGTCAGGCCCGAGTCGAGGATCTTCGCCTTGAGGGCGGTGACGTCGTCGGCGCCGATGGCCTCGCCCTCCGCCTCCGGCAGCGGGTCCTGCCAGAGCAGGGTCTCCGCCGGGACCTCCGGGCCGAGGTAGAGCGACTTCGGGCCCATGCCACGGTGGGTCAGCTTGTACCAGGCACGGGCGAAGGCGTCCGCGAACTCCGCGGGGTTCTCGTGGAAGCGGCGGGAGATCGGCTCGTAGATCGGGTCGACGCGCAGCGAGAGGTCGGTGGTGAGCATCGTGGGCAGACGCTTCTTCGACGGGTCGTGCGCGTCGGGAACGGTCGCCTCGGCGTCCTTCGCCACCCACTGGTTGGCGCCGGCGGGGCTCTGGGTCAGCTCCCACTCGTAGCCGAAGAGGTTGTCGAAGAAGCCGTTGCTCCACTGGGTGGGCGTGGTGGTCCAGGTGACCTCAAGGCCGGAGGTGATGGCGTCCGCGCCCTTGCCGGTGCCGTACGTGCTCTTCCAGCCCAGGCCCTGTGCCTCGATCGGGGCGGCCTCGGGGTCGGCGCCGACGCTCTCCGCCGGGCCCGCGCCGTGGGTCTTGCCGAAGGTGTGACCGCCCGCGATGAGGGCGACCGTCTCCTCGTCGTTCATCGCCATGCGGCGGAACGTCTCACGGATGTCGCGGGCCGCCGCGATCGGGTCCGGGTTGCCGTTGGGGCCCTCGGGGTTGACGTAGATGAGGCCCATCTGGACGGCGCCGAGCGGGCTCTCCAGCTCGCGGTCGCCGGTGTAGCGCTGGTCGTCGAGCCAGGTGGTCTCGGGGCCCCAGTACACGTCCTCCTCGGACTCCCAGACGTCCGCGCGGCCGCCGGCGAAGCCGAAGGTCTCGAAGCCCATCTGCTCCAGGGCCACGTTGCCGGTGAGGATCATGAGGTCGGCCCAGGAGAGGCTCTGGCCGTACTTCTTCTTCACCGGCCACAGCAGGCGGCGGGCCTTGTCGAGGTTGCCGTTGTCCGGCCAGCTGTTGAGGGGCGCGAAGCGCTGCTGGCCGGCGCCGGCGCCGCCGCGGCCGTCGCTGATGCGGTAGGTGCCCGCGCTGTGCCAGGCCATCCGAATCATGAACGGGCCGTAGTTGCCGAAGTCGGCCGGCCACCAGTCCTGCGAGGTGGTCAGCACCTCGGCGATGTCCTGCTTCACGGCAGCGAGGTCGAGGGTCTTGAACGCCTCGGCGTAGTCGAACTCCTCACCGAGGGGGTTCGCCACGGCGGGGTTCTTGGCAAGGATCTTCAGGTTGAGCCGCTCCGGCCACCACTGGCGGTTTCCGCCGCCCTGGGTCGGATGCGCGGCGCGCCCGTGCGCGACGGGGCAGCCACCTGCGCCCTCCGACTTCGCATCGGTGACGATTGCATCATGGTTCTCGGACATGGGAATCCTTCCGGACGGGGCGGATCACTGTGCTCAGGAACTGCGGGCGGTGGAACAGTCGGTCGAAACAGTCGAAACAGCCGGGGCGCTGCCCCTGGGGACGTCGTCGACGACACCGTACGACCGGCACATGACGTAGTGGTGGCAGTCGCCGACGCGTCGCTCGAACCGGGTCGGGCTGCCGGGCTCCGGGATGCGCTCGCGACCGAAGTGGGCGAGCTCCACCCGTCTTCTGATCGTCACGTGCCTTTCCCTGCTGTTGTCCGGTCCCTTGGCTGTCGCCAGAACCGATCCTACGATGGACTCAGTCCAAGTCAATACGAGAACCAGACCCGTACGGATTCATTCGTCGGACGATGCATGATGAGGCTGGTGAGCATGAGTGACCTGCTCGAACGACTTCGCGGACGCGGCTGGCGGATGACCGCCCAGCGCCGGGTGGTCGCCGAGGTACTCGACGGCGAGCACGTGCACCTCACCGCGGACGAGGTGCTCGCACGCGCCACCACCCGGTTGCCGGAGATCTCCCGCGCGACCGTCTACAACACCCTCGGCGAGCTCGTTTCGCTCGGCGAGGTGATCGAGGTGGCCACCGACGGCCGCGCCAAGCGCTACGACCCGAACGCCCACCACCCCCATCAGCACCTGGTGTGCTCGGGCTGCGGCGCCGTCCGGGACGTCCACCCCAACGGCGACCCCTTGTCCGATCTGCCCGCCTCCGAGCGGTTCGGCTTCACCGTCTCCGATGTCGAGGTGACCTACCGGGGCCTGTGCCCCGACTGCCGGCGCACATAGGACAGGTATCGCGCAAGCAACGAGTTTCAGCCACCGCACACCGACCGGCTCTTGAGCCAACCGCGTCCAGGCCCGATCCCCCGTACTGTCACCTTCACTCCGGCTCACACCGCCTTCGCCTCCGGTTCGCCCGGCGTACGCCTGCGCTCGCTTCCATGAGGAGATGGACCACATCACGTTCCTCGTGGCGGTCGTCATCGTCACGGCGTTGGCCTTCGATTTCACCAACGGATTCCACGACACGGCGAACGCGATGGCCACGTCCATCGCCACCGGGGCCCTCAAGCCGAGAACAGCGGTCCTCATCAGCGGCGTCCTGAACATCGGCGGAGCATTCCTGTCCACCGAGGTCGCAAAGACCATCTCGGGCGGCATCGTGGACGACACCCTGGTCACCCCAGGGATGATCTTCGCGGGCCTGGTCGGGGCGATTCTCTGGAATCTGCTGACCTGGCTGCTCGGGCTGCCCTCCAGTTCCTCGCACGCCCTGTTCGGCGGACTGATCGGGGCGGTGTGGGTCGGCGCGGGCGAGCACGGCGTGCACTTCGACAAGGTGGTCGAGAAGGTGCTGATCCCGGCCGTGGCCTCGCCGATCGTGGCGGGCGTGGCCGCGCTGCTGGCCACCTACCTCGCGTACAAGATCACCGCAGAGCCCGCCAGGACTCGGTGACCAAGGGCTTCCGGCTCGGCCAGATCGCCTCGGCCTCGCTCGTCTCCCTGGCGCACGGCACGAACGACGCCCAGAAGACGATGGGCGTCATCACGCTGACGCTGATCTCGGCGGGGGCGCTGGGGCACGACGCCGGTCCCCCGGTGTGGGTGATCGCGACCGCCGGTCTCGCCATCGGACTGGGCACCTACCTCGGCGGCTGGCGGATCATCCGCACGATGGGCAAGGGGCTCACCGACATCCAGTCGCCCCAGGGCTTCGCGGCCGAGGCCGCCGCCACCACCGTGATCCTCACCTCCGCCCACCTGGGTTTCGCGCTCTCCACCACACAGGTCTGCTCCGGCGGCATCCTCGGCGCCGGTCTGGGCAGGCGACTGGCCGAGGTCCGCTGGGGCACCGCGGGCCGCATGGTGATCGCCTGGCTGGTCACGCTGCCCGCCGCCGCGCTGGTCGGCGGGGTCTCGGCGAGCGTGGTGAAACACGGCGGCACCTTCGGCACCGTGGTGATCGCCCTGTGCGCCGCCGCGGTCGCCGCGTTCATCGTGCTCACCTCGCGCCGCAACCCGGTGCGCGCGGACAACGTGAACGACGCCCACCAGGTCACCGTCCGTGCCGCTGCGCCGACGACCGTCGGCACCGTCGCCTGAGCCAAGGGGAAGTCGTACGATGCATGTGGACTGGACCGCACTCGGTGAGGTCACCGCGGTGAGCATCGCCGTCAGTGTAGGAGTGGTGGTCGTCTTCGCGCTCGGCGTGCTGGGCGTCTCCCAGGTCGAGGCGGCACGCGAGAAGGACGCCGACGGCACCCACGCCCTCGGCTTCGCACAGGCCGGACTGTGTTTCCTGGCCTGCGCGGCGGTCGTCGCGTACGGAATTTACCTGATCGTGCCGCAGTTCCACTGAAATGAAGCCGGGGAGGCCGCTATGACACCATTGCTGACGGGTCTGACCGTCGATTACAGCGACCACGACGACCCGGTACTGATCCGGTCGGACGGCAGTCCGGTGGAGACCTGGCGCGAGAACTACCCGTACCACGAGCGCATGGAGCGCAAGGAGTACGAGTGGCACAAACGCCTCCAGCAGATAGAACTGCTGAAGCTGCAGAGTTGGATCAAGGCGACCGGCCGCCGCCTGGTCATCGTCTTCGAGGGGCGTGACGCGGCCGGCAAGGGCGGCACGATCAAGCGGTTCACCGAGCATCTCAATCCGCGCGGCGCCCGGGTGGTGGCGCTGGAGAAGCCGACCGAGCGCGAGCGCGGCCAGTGGTACTTCCAGCGGTACGCGGAGCACCTGCCGACCGCGGGCGAGATCGTGATGTTCGACCGGTCCTGGTACAACCGGGCCGGCGTCGAGCGGGTGATGGGCTTCTGCACGGACGACGAGTACCACCGCTTCATGCGGCAGGCGCCCGCCTTCGAACGGATGCTCGTCGACGACGGGGTGGACCTGATCAAGTTCTGGTTCTCCGTGTCGCAGGGCGAGCAGCGCACCCGTTTCACGATCCGCCAGGTCGATCCCGTACGACAGTGGAAGCTCAGCCCCATGGACCTGGCCTCCTTGGACCGCTGGGACGACTACACCGCCGCCAAGGTCTCCATGTTCCGCGAGACGGACACCGAACAGGCCCCCTGGACCGTGGTGAAGAGCAACGACAAGAAGCGGGCGCGCGTCGAGGCGATGCGCAGCGTCCTGGCCCGCTTCTCCTACACGGACAAGGACGAGGAGGTCGTCGGCAGCCCGGACCCGAGCATCGTGGGCGCGGCGGCGAACCTGCTGGAGGCGGGCGAGGACGACACCGGCCACTGAGCGCGGCGGAGTTCCCTCAGTCGTGCGGCGGGCGGTCGGTGAGGCGGTGGTCGGCGAGGTTCAGCGCCTCGTCGACGACTCGGCGCAGATGGCCGTCACCGAGTGAGTAGACGACCCGGCGGCCTTCCTTCCGGGTGTTCACCAGACCGGCGAGACGCAGCCGGGCCAGATGCTGGCTGACGGCCGGGCGCGCGGCCCCGCACGCCTCGGTGAGCGTCGTGACATCGGCCTCTTGGCCGGTCAGCGCGTGCAGGAGGGCGAGCCGGGTGCGGTCGCCCAGGAGGGCGAGGAGTTCGGCGGCGAGCGCGAACTGTTCCTCGCCGGGGGTTCGCGGATGCGCATCATGCGCAGGTGATAGGTGCATGCGTGCGCTCATACGCACATAATGGTCCCATGGGCGCCGACACGTCCACTCCCGCGCACCGGAAGGGGACCCCCGTGAGCGACCGGCACCACGACCACGGCCACGACGACAGCGGCGGTCACGGCCACTCCCACGATCACGGCACGCCCCCCGGCCATGACCACGGTCACGGCCACAGCCACGGCCGCTTGGGGCACGACCACCCGCAGCCCCCTCCCCCTCCGCATCCCCACGCCCACCCCCACAGCACCTCGTCCGGGCTCCTCTCCCGTCTCCGTCACCTCCTCACTCCCCACTCCCACGAGACCGGCGACAAGCTCGACTCCGCGCTGGAGTCCTCGGCGCGCGGTATGCGAGCCCTGTGGGTGTCCCTCGTCGTCCTCGGTACCACCGCCGTGGCGCAGGCGGTCGTGGTCGTGATCTCCGGATCGGTCGCGCTGCTCGGCGACACGGTGCACAACGCCGCCGACGCGCTCACGGCCGTCCCCCTCGGCATCGCGTTCGTGCTGGGCCGACGCGCGGCGACGCGTCGCTTCACCTACGGCTACGGCCGGGCGGAGGACCTCGCGGGCATCGTGATCGTGCTGACGATCGCCGCGTCCGGTGCCTTCGCGGCCTGGACCGCGGTCGAGCGGCTGGTCGACCCGCGCCCCCTGCACCACATCCCGGTCGTCGCGGCGGCCGCGCTGATCGGCTTCTTCGGCAACGAGTGGGTCGCCCGGCACCGCATCCGGGTCGGGCGTGAGATCGGCTCGGCCGCCCTCGTCGCGGACGGCCTCCATGCCCGTACGGACGGATTCACGTCACTGGCGGTGCTGGTGGGGGCGGGCGGCGCGGCACTGGGGTGGCAACTCGCCGACCCGCTGGTGGGCCTGGCGATCACGGCCGGGATCCTGCTGGTGCTGCGCGACGCCGCCCGCGAGGTCTTCCGGCGTGTGATGGACGCCGTGGACCCGGAGTTGGTCGACTCGGCCGAACGGGCCCTGCGGGAGATCCCCGGCGTGCACGGGGTGGGTGAGCTGCGGCTGCGCTGGATCGGACACCGGCTGCGCGCCGAGGTGGCGGTCGTGGTGGACGGCGAGGCGAGTGTGCGACAGGCGCACCGGATCGCCGTCGAGGCCGAACACGCCCTGCTGCACGCCGTACCGAAGCTCACCGCGGCCCTCGTACACGCCGATCCGGCCCCCGCGCCGGGCGAGACGGACCCGCACCTGGCGCTGGCGCATCACATGGTCGCCTGACCGGTCAGGCGATGCCCAGCCCCTCCAGCACCACCGCGTTCGGCAGTTCGGCGAACGCCTTGCCGGGTACCAGCAGCTTCCCGCGCCGCCGGCCACTGCCCACCAGGACGTACGGCAGCTCGACGACCGCCGAGTCCACCAGCACCGGCCAGTCGCCCGGCAGCCCGATCGGGGTGATACCGCCGTACTCCATGCCGCTCTCGCCGGTGGCGGTGTCCATCGGGGCGAACGAGGCCTTGCGGGCGCCGAGTTGGCGGCGGACGACGCCGTTGACGTCGACGCGGGTGGCGGAGAGGACCACGCAGGCGGCGAGCGTGGTCTCACCGCCGCGCTTGCCCGCGACGACCACGCAGTTGGCGGACTGGTCCAGCAGCTCCTTGCCGTAGTGCTCGACGAAGGTCGCGGTGTCGGCCCACTCGGGGTCCGTGTCGACGTACACGATCTGGTCGGCGGGGACGGTGCCGCGCCAGTGGCGTACACCGTCCGCGACCGGGCGGGTGAGCTCGTCGAGGCAGTCGGGGGCGGCCGTGGCGTGGTCGAAGTGTCCGATGGGAGCGCGCATGACGGCACGCTAACAGCCGCTCCGGTCCGCCCGGTGGGGTGTCTCAGTGCACGAGCGGCACCGACACCGCCATGACCATCTCCACCGGCACGTCGCCCTTGTTGGCGTATGTATGGGGGGTGTTGGCCTCGAAGGACACGCTCGCGCCCTCGGGGACGCGGTAGTCGGTCCCGTCGACGACGAGAGTGAGGTCGCCCGCAATGACGTGGACGAGTTCGACCGTCCCCGTGGGGTGCGGGTCGGAGGGGCTGCCGTCGCCCGGCATGAGCCGCCAGTCCCACATCTCCAGCGGTCCGGGCGCCTCGGTACCGGCGAGGAGGCGGTTGTAGCTGCCCGCGTCCGTGTGCCACAGCCGTACGGCCTGCTCGGCCGGGACGATCCGGACCTTGGGGCCCTGCTCGTAGTCGAGGAGGGTCGTGATGCTGACGCCGAGCGCGTCACCGATCTTCACGACGGTACCGATGCTGGGGTTGGTCCTGGCCTGCTCGATCTGGATGAGCATGCCGCGGCTGACTCCGGCGCGGCCGGCGAGCACGTCCAGGGTGAAGCCGCGCTCGGTGCGCCAGCGCTTGACGTTGCGCGCCAGCGACTGGGTCAGCAGGTCGAGATCCGACACATTCCGTCCATGAGTCTGCGTCCAATATTTTAGATTACAGAGTTCAATAGAATGAACTATGCTGTGGTGCACCTGATCGTTCACTGAACTGTACTGCGAGGGGCCCGATGACGGCACAGACAGCGCTCTTCGCCCTGGCCACCAGCCTCCTGTGGGGCCTGGCCGACTTCGGCGGAGGGCTGCTGACCCGGCGTACGCCCGCGCTCACCGTGGTCGTCGTCTCGCAGTCGATCGCGGCTGCGGTCCTGGGCGCGATCGTGGTCGCGACCGGCGGCTGGAGCGCGGCGGGACCGCAGCTGTGGTTCGCCTTCGCCGCGGGACTCGTGGGACCGGTCGCGCTGCTCTCCTTCTACAAGGCGCTCGCCCTGGGCCCGATGGGCGTCGTCTCCCCACTCGGCTCCCTGGCCGTGGCCGTCCCCATCACCGTGGGACTCTTCCTCGGCGAGCGCCCCGGGCTGACGCAGGTGGCGGGCATCGTGGTCGCCGTCGTGGGCGTCGTACTCGCCGGCGGGCCCCAGTGGAGAGGCGCCCCCGTGCAGCGGCAGGCGGTCCTCCTCACTCTGATCGCCGCGCTCGGCTTCGGCACGGTGTTCGTGCTGATCGCGGAGGCGTCCTCGTCGGTGACCGGGCTGTTCCTCGCGCTGTTCGTGCAGCGCCTGACCAACGTCGCCACCGGTGGCGCGGCGCTCCTCGTCTCCGTGCGGCGCGGCGCCGCCGCCCTTCCCGAGGGTGGTTTCCCCTGGCGCTCCCTGCCCGCGCTCGCCTTCGTGGGCCTCGCGGACGTCGCGGCGAACGGCACGTACTCCGTCGCCGCCCAGCACGGCCCGGTCACGGTGGCAGCCGTCCTCGCCTCGCTCTATCCGGTGGTCACGGCCCTCGCCGCACGGGGCTTCCTCAGCGAACGGCTGCGCGGAATCCAGGCCGCGGGCGCGGGCCTGGCGCTGGTCGGCACGGTGCTGCTGGCCACCGGCTGACCCCTGCCGATCGGCCTCAGGACGACTCGGCGTCCAGCTCCGCCAGCCGCTCCACGGTCTCCTCGTCCAGCTCCGACAGCGCGAGCAGTTGCTCCGGGGTCACCCCGTCGGGAATCGGGACCGGCGCGGGCGTCCGCAGCGGCGGCTGCCAGCCGTCGACCGCGTCCCAGCGCCGTACGACCCGGGCCGGAGCCCCCGCCACGACCGAGTGGTCCGGCACCGCGCCGCGCACCACCGCGCCGGCCGCCACCACGACGTTCCGCCCGATCCGCGCCCCCGGCAGGATCACCGCCCCGGTGCCGATCCAGCAGCCGGATCCGATCTCCACCGGCTCCATCCGGGGCCACTGCTTGCCGATGGGCACGTGCGGATCGTCGTACGAGTGGTTCGTGGACGTCACGTACACATACGGGCCGAAGTAGCAGTCGCTGCCGATCGTGACCGTCGTGTCGGCGATGACATGGCTGCCGCGGCCGAGCACGACACCGTCGCCGACACGCAGGATCGGGTCGGCGCCGAGGTCGAGGTCGGGCATCAGACCGGCGGTGAGGGTGACCTGTTCGCCGACGATGCAGTGGGCGCCGAGGTGGATCCAGGGTTCGCCGAAGACGGTGCCGAGCGGGAAGGCGAGTCTGGTACCCGTTCCCATCGCGCCGAAGCGCAGCCGCCCCGGGTGCTCGGCCGTCACCGAACCCGTGCGCTGCACCCAGGCCCAGCACGCGTGGACGGCGCGCTGCGCGAGGCGGCGCCGCCATGATGAGAACACGTTCCTGTTGCTGGGCACCCGCTCACCGTACTCAGGGCGGCCTGGGCCCAGCAGGGATCACCGCTGTGATCTTCGCCCCACCGGGGCCGGGAGCGATGGCATACGGTGCCGCTGTACCACCGCCGCCGACGACAACGAGGAGACGCTGATGACGCAGCAGGCGCTGATCATGGGGATCGGCGGCAAGGACCCGCAGGTGGACCCGGATGCGTTCACGGCACCGATGTCCGTGGTGATCGGGGACGTCACCCTGCACGCGGGCGCGAGCGTCTGGTACGGCGCGGTACTGCGCGCCGACTTCGGTCCGATCGTCATCGGCGCCGACAGCAACATCCAGGACAACTGCACCCTTCACGTCGACCCCGGCTTCCCGATCACGGTCGGCGAGCGCGTCTCGGTCGGCCACAACGCCGTACTGCACGGCGCGACGGTCGAGGACGACTGCCTGATCGGCATGGGCGCCACGGTCCTCAACGGCGCGGTGATCGGCGCCGGTTCCCTGGTGGCGGCCCAGGCCCTGGTCCCCCAGGGGATGCAGGTCCCGCCGGGCTCCCTGGTGGCCGGAGTCCCCGCCAAGGTGAAGCGCCCGCTGACGGAGGAGGAACGCCAGGGCCTCACCCTGAACGGCACCTTCTACGTGGACCTGGCAAAGACGCACAAGGAAGCACACGGGAGCTGAAGCGCCCCTTCAGGGGCGCGCGGCTGAGTTCACCATGCGGCGGAGCCGCGTGGGCGCGCCCAGCCACGTACAGCCTGCAGACACACGACGACGGGAACCTACTCGGCAGCCGCCACCGGCTCCCGCTCCCCCGTCTCGATCTCCGCCGCCGCCTTCTTCGCCTTGCGCTTCACGATCAGCATCGAGGCAAGCCCGATGAGCACGGCCACCACGAGCCCGACCCACGAGAAGCGCTTCAGCCAGGACTCGGCGACGACACCCACGTAGTAGATGACCGCGGTGGTGCCCCCGGCCCAGATGATCCCGCCCAGCACATTGGCGATCAGGAACTTCCAGTACGGCATCTTCAGCACACCCGCGAGCGGCCCGGCGAAGATCCGCAGCAGCGCGATGAACCGGCCGAAGAAGACGGCCCACATGCCCCACTTCTGGAAGGACCGCTCGGCGGTCGCGACGTGCCCCTCGCTGAAGTGCCTGGGGAACTTCGCTCCCAGCCAGGCCAACAGGGGGCGCCCGCCCTTGCGGCCGATGGCGTAGCCGATGGAGTCTCCGACGATCGCGCCGATGCTGGCGCACGCGCCGAGGATGACGGGGTTGATGCCCGAGTGCTGGGAGGACAGCAGCGCCGCCGAGACCAGGATGATCTCACCGGGCAACGGGATGCCCAGGCTCTCCAGGCCGATGACCAGGGCCACCAGCGCATAGATGCTGACCGCGGGTACCGTCTCGAGCCAATGCTGGACGTCCAACGCCGGTTCCTCCCGAATCGCACACTTCCCGGCGTGCGCCCGCGACGACGGGCACACGCCGGGAAGCCTACCGCTCAGCCTCGCGCGGCGGCGTCCCACAGGTCGCACCGATGCTCCCGGTGGACGGTCGTGCTCACGATGTTCCCGCCTCGCGAGGCGGTCCGCAGCGAGAGCACAGGACCGGCTCCGCCGGGCATCGCGGGCTGCCCGTCGGCACGCGGCACCCCGCCCCTGACGAACGACCCCCAATACTGGATCATCTGCCGCGACAGCACGCGCTGCTCCGCGTTCAGCGGGGTGGTGAGCCCGAAGTGCTTGAAGAGGTACTGCACCTCGTTCACATGGGTCGCACCGAAGTCGAAGCCCGTGTGGAGATCGCGCAGCGAGGCGAACGGCGGCGAGGTGCGGTCGGCGAACTCGTACGCGTACACGGGCCCGCGTCCGGCGAGCACCCCGTCGAGCCGCAGCGCCGGACACGCCATGAGGTAGTCACCGAAGGCGGTGGCGTAGGCGAGGGTCGGCGACGCGTAGCCGTCGAGCGGATAGCGCTCGAGCACCCGCTCGCCCAGTTCGGCGCCCCAGGCGTCCTTCACGACCGCCGGGTACCGCTCGGCGGTGAGCGGGGTGCCGGCGTTGTCGAACCGGGCGAACGCGAACAGCCGCCCCTCGTCCTCGTTCGCCCCGTTCAGCACGGGGACCCGGGCCGCGACCCCCTTCGCATACGCCTCGAAGGGCTGTACCGGCAGGAAGGCGCCGCCCACGACGGGCCCCCAGTCGAATCCGCCCTGCGCGGCGAGGATCTCCGCGGACGACTTGCCGCGCAGACACGCCGCCGACAGATCGGCGCAGCCCGCCTTCCGCGCGAAGGCCGCGCCGGCGGCCACGGCCGCCTCGTGGGTGCGCGCCGCGCAGTTCCCGTACGCGCCGCTCTCGACGATCCCCGCCCGGTACAGGCCCTTCGAGGTCGGCGAGGCCAGCTGGGTGCAGACCGAGCGGCCGCCCGCCGACTCGCCCGCGACGGTGACGCGGCCGGGATCACCGCCGAAGCGGCCGATGTCGGCGCGTACCCAGCGCAGTGCGGCCTGTTGGTCGAGCATGCCGAAGTTGCCCGAGACCCCGTCGCGGGCCTCGCCGTCGAGTCCGGCCGTGGCGAGGAATCCCATGGCGCCGAGGCGGTAGTTGACGGTCACGACGACCGTTCCGGTCTGCCGGGCGAAGGTGTCGGGCACGATGTCCTCGCCCGCGCCCGCGGTGAGCCCGCCGCCGTGCAGCCAGACCATCACCGGCCGGCTTCCGGCGCCTTCGGGGACGTACACGTTGAGGTCGAGGCAGTCCTCGGTGTGGCTGGGCCGCTCGTAGCCGGGGTCCCAACTGGCCGTCTGCACACACCGGTTGCCGAAGTCCCGCGCGGTGCGCACACCGCGCCAGGGTGCGACCGGCTCCGGGTCCTTCCAGCGGAGAGCGCCGACGGGCGGCTGTGCGTACGGGATGCCGAGGAACTGGCGTCCCTCGGCGGTGACTTCGCCCCGGACCAGCCCGGCGGCGGTACGCACGACGGTCGGGTCCTGCGCGGCGTGCGCCGGGGCCGGGGCGGCAAGGGCCGGTGCCGGGGCGGCGAGCGCGGCGGCGAAGACCGTCACCCCCACCACCAGCGTGCGCAGGCGGCCGGATCGGACGATCTGCCCCCTGTTCACGCGCCCACCTCCACGCTGCCGCGCAGCCGCAGGTCCCGCGACGACGAGCCCACCCACACCGCGCGCCGCCCGGTGCCGAGGACCCAGTCGTGCCGCCCCGCGTCCCAGGACGACAGCGTGCGCGGGTCGAGGCGCACCGTCACCCGTCGCCGCTCCCCCGCCCGCAGCGTCAGCCGCCGGTACCCGGCCAGCACCCGTACGGCCTGGTCGAGCCGGAGATCAGGGGACGGCCCCAGGTAGACCTGCGCCACCTCGACACCGTCGCGCCGCCCGGTGTTGCGCACGGTGAAGCCGACCTCTCTCCCCCGGACCCGCAGATCCTCGTACGCGAACGAGGTGTACGAGAGTCCGTGCCCGAAGGGGAACAGCGGGGGCACGCCCTGCGCGTCATACCAGCGGTAGCCGACGTGGATCCCCTCCGAGTACTCCTCGGTGCCGTTCACGCCGGGATAGCGGCGCGGGTCGCCTGCGACCGGGTGGTGGGCGTCGTCGACCGCGAAGGACTGGGTGAGCCGGCCGCCGGGATCGCAGTCGCCGAACAGGACGGCGGCGGTGGCGGCCGCGCCCTCCTGGCCCGGGTAGTACATCTGGAGCACGGCGGCCGTGCCGTCCAGCCAGGGCATCGAGGTCGAGGAGGAGGTGTTGAGGACGACGGCCGTCCGGGGGTTGGCCGCGGCGACGGCCTTGATCAGCCGCTCCTGGTTGCCGGGCAGCGCGAGGGTGCCGCGGTCCAGGCCCTCGGTGGCGTCCTCGTAGGCGAAGAGGACGACGCTGTGGGCGGCGCGCGCGGCGTCGACCGCCTCGGCGACGTCCTGCGCTCGGGTCGCGCCGGTGATGCGCCGCAGCCGGAACAGCTGTCCCGTGTCGGCGCCCTGGGCGGTGATGGAGACCTGGTGCGCGCCCCGGGAGAGGTTCAGGGCCTTGCGGCGTACGGCGAGTCCGTCGGGCGCCGCGGAGACCAGACCGCCGCTGAAGTACTCGCCGTAGCCGGGCAGCGGCGGGAAGAGCTCGACCCCGTCGACGAGCACCGTGGGCCGGATGCCGGAGTAGTGGATGACGAAGGTCCACTCGTCGGCGTCCGCGACGGTGAGCGTCCCCGTGTACGTCCAGGCCCCTCCGGCGGCGACACGCTGGCCCTCGGTGTCGATGCCGGCGGTCAGCGCCCCGTCGGGGATCGCCTTGCCGAAGAGGTCCTCACCGAGCGCGTACGACACCCGGGCGCCGCCTCCCGCGCGGGAGCGGATGGCGTCGAGCGGGCTGTCGGCGTGGTCCGGGACGACGTGCGCGCTGCCGCCGCCGCTGATGAACGGCAGGGAGCCGGTGGGGCCGACGACGGCGATGCTGCGGGCGGCGGCGCCGGTCAGGGGCAGTGCGTGTCGCTTGTTGCGCAGGAGCGTCGCGCCCGCCTTGGCGACCTCCAGGGCGACGGCCGCGCCCGCCTTCGGGTCGCGGGCGGGACGGGGCGGCACGCTGCCGTCGAGCAGTCCGAAGTGGTCCATCACCGCGAGGACGCGGCGTACGGCCCGGTCGACGTAGGACTCGGCCACGGCTCCGCTCCGCACGGCCGTCTTCAGGGCGGCCCCGAAGTACGTCCCGTCCGGCATCTCCATGTCGAGGCCCGCGGTGAGGGCGGTGACGGTGCTGTGGGCCGCGAACCAGTCGGTCATCACCCAGCCGCCGAAGCCCCACCGCTCGCGCAGGATGTCGGTGAGGAGCGTCTTGTTCTCGCAGGCGAAGGTGCCGTTGACCTTGTTGTACGCGCCCATGACCGCGCCGGTGCGGGCGGCGACGGCCGCCTCGAAGCCGCGCAGTTCGACCTCGTGCATGGTCTGCTCGTCGACCCGCACGTCGATGGAATTGCGGTCCTGCTCCTGGTTGTTCAGCGCGAAGTGCTTGACGGTCGCGATGAGGCCCTCGCCCTGGATGCCGCGGATCTCGGCCGCGACCAGGTCGCCGGCGAGCAGCGGGTCCTCGCTGAATGTCTCGAAGTTGCGGCCCGCGTACGGGGTGCGGATGAGGTTGACCATCGGGGAGAGCAGCACGTCCTGGCCGAGGGCACGGCCCTCGCGCCCGATGACCTGCCCGTAGCGGCGGGCCAGGCCGGGGTCGAAGGCGGAGGCGAGAAGCACCGGGGCGGGCAGGGCGGTGGCGTGCCGGGTGACACGGACTCCGGCGGGGCCGTCGGCGAGGCGGAGCGGGGGGATACCGAGGCGGGGTACTCCGGGTATGTACCCGGCCTGGCCGAGCGAGGCGGGGTCGGTGGCGCCGTGCAGCAGGGAGATCTTCTCGTCAAGAGTGAGTTTGACTATCAGACCCTCTACGCGAGGGCCGGCGCCGGATCTGGACTCCGCCCGGGCGAGCGGAACGGGGCCGGTGGCGGTGGTGGCCGCCGCGGCGACCGCGATGGCGCCGCCCAGCAGACGCAGGGTCGAACGCCGGGAAAAGGTGTGGGACATGAGCCGTCACTCCTTCGGTGCGCGGGCACGTCGTCGTGAACCGCGGGTACGCGCGCCGACGACAACGGCCGCGTTCGGCCCTTGAACACACCAGGCATCAGGCCGGACGTGACACGCCGTCACACAGCACGGGTACGGCGCGAAAGCTATGACCGCCGGTGACTCGTGTCAATGAAATGAACAAGAACCGCCGACACCCCGACAACAACCGAAGGGACCACAGCAGGGACTGCAGAAGGGACCGCAGTAGAGACCGCAGTAGGGACCGCGGCGAGGGTGGGTTATGCCGCCGCCGGGCCTCCCGCCACCACCAGTTCCGCGTTGCGGTCCCCGGCACCACCCGCCCAGCCCTCCTGGACGCCTCCCTTCATGCTCTCGGCGAGGCCGGGAGCGTTGTAGGCCACTTCCCGGTACAGGGAGGCGAGTCCCACCGCAGACAGGTCGTCGAAGTCCCGGGCGGTGCGGTGCGGCGCGGCGGACTCGACGAGGGTGGTGAACAGGGACACCGTCCCGTCCCCGTTGTCGGTCAGCTCGATCAGCCGGGCGTGGTGCGGATAGTCCACGTGGGAGGCGGTGTTGACCTCCCAGAAGGAGCGGGCGGGCGTCGCGTGCGCGTGCGGCGTGATCCGGTTGACGTGGCTGTGCCCGTTGATCCAGGCCACCACGTTCGGGAACCGGCTGAGCAGGGCGATGACCTCCGCTCCGTCGTGGCGCGGCTCGTCCGTGCGGGCGGCGTCGGGACGGCGGGTCATGCTGGGGCTGTGGTGGTGGCTGAAGACCAGGATGTGGGCGTCGTCGGCCCCGGTGTTGCGGACGAGCCGGCCGTCCGCGTCGTAGGACCGGGAGCTGTGCGCGGCCAGGGTCCTTTCCAGCCAGCGGAGTTGGTCGCTACCGAGTGAACCCTCGTAGTGGCCGCTGCGGTACGTCGTGTCGATGCTGATGCCGAGGACGTTCTCGGCCACCTTGAAGGAGTAGTACATCCGCTCGCCGTCCAGGTTGTCCTGGGTGTAGCCGTGGCCGACCGGACCGGCACCGGCATGGGCGGGGTCGAGATGCGCGGCCAGATAGTCGTGCGGAGTGCACAGCCGACGCCGCTCGTCGGCGGTCACGGTCCGCGCCGAGGCCGCGTTCCTGGTCAGGATCGCCTTGAGCACCTCGCTCTTCGGATCGTCGCCCGACCCGAGCGCCTTGGCGTAGGCGGCCGCGTCCGCGGCGGACACCGACAGCAGTTTGCGGGACCCGACGGCGAAGTCGTTCAGCGCGGGCGACAGGCAACCGCCGGGCAGATCGTCGTGGTTGCCGACCGTGGAGTACCAGGGGATGCGCAACCCCGGGCTGGTGATCGGGCGGGTGGCCGCCTGGAGGAAGCCGGGGATCAGGGGCAGTCCGCGCCGCTTGTCCAGGTCGCGCAGGTGGGGGTCCCCGGGGTGCCAGTACAGGGGGAGACCGGAGTTCTGGGCGCCTTCGTACGCCCGCGGGTCACCGGTGTTCGGCGTGATCCGGCCACCGCTCATCACGGTCAGGAACCACTCCAGCTCGATCGCGGAGTTGTTGTCGACGTTGTCGCCCGTGGTCATCACGAAGGCGGGGCGCAGCCTGGTGTTCGGTCCTCCGCCGAGCCCGTTCACCTGCTCGACGAGCGCGACCGCCCCTGCCACCGTCAGCGCCTCCTGCGCCCGCCACGACGAGGCTCCGCGCGAGCGCAGGAACTCGGTGCGCAGCGGGTTCTGTACGTCGGCGAGATGGAGGTCGGTGAACTGTACGAAGCACGCGAGCGGGGTACGCCGGTCCTGGCGCCCGGCACCGGGCTTGGCGAGCTCCTTGCGGACGACCAGGGGCCAGCCGGGGCCCGAGACCATCCGTCGGTAGGTGCCGGTGTGGGCGCTGCCGCCGAGGCGGGCCGTCGTCTCCAGGGTGGTCAGGGCGTACGGCGCCGTCCGCGGGGCGGTGCGGGGCGGCCGCTGGGCGACGGTGCGTGCGGCGGGCTCGACGGCGGGGTATTCGCGCTGGCGCGGCAGGAGCGCCCCCGCAGTGGTTCCGGCGACGCCGGCCGCTGCCGTGGCGCCCGAGGCGAGCAGAAATCGACGACGGTTGACGGCGGCGGATACAGATTCGGTTCCGGCCATGGGGCGACCCTCCGGTGCCTCCGAGCGATTCACTTGCTGGAACCACTCAGCCAGGCCGCGGGGACACGGGCGTAGCGTCGCCGTGAACGCCTCCGGAACAGGCGGAACGCCACTTGGCCCCGGTGTTTCCGAGGGCGTCGCCTGGCCCGCGGGAGGTCCGACGCGACGCGGACCAGGGCCTTCCGGGGCCGTTCCGCCATCGGCCCCAAATTCTCTTGACGCACGTGATGTTACCGATAACATCACTGAGTCTGGGAACGCTCCCAAGCCCCAAGCCCAGGCTCGAGAGCAGGAGCGAGAGCGGGAACAGGAACGGGAACGGGGCCGGGGGGCGAGTGACCGCACCCCACCGCGCCCGCACTGCACTCGCGCCACGGCACTCGCACTCGCACCGCACCCACACCCACACCCACACCCCGCCGAAACCGACGCCCGCCCCCAACCCGGACCGGAGAAGTCCCGATGCCGCATCTCCTGCGCGTCCCCGCGCCCCCCGCGCCGCCCCTGACCGGCCATCTCCCCTTCACCGACGCCCCGGGGGCGCCCGACCCCATCGAGGTGACCAGCCGCTACCTCACGCGCGGCGGCCGCCCCTGGTTCCCGGTCTCCGGCGAGTTCCACTACACGCGCTACCCGGCCCGGGACTGGGAGGAGGAGCTGCTGAAGATGAAGGCGGGCGGGGTCACCGTCGTCGCCAGTTACGTCATCTGGATCCACCACGAGGAGATCGAGGGCCGCGTCCGCTTCGACGGCGATCGCGATCTGCGGCGCTTCGCCGAGTTGTGCGCCCGGCACGGCCTGGACTTCATCCCGCGCATCGGCCCCTGGTGCCACGCGGAGGTCCGCAACGGCGGCTTCCCGGACTGGCTGCTCGCCCGCACCCGCGCGCCCCGCACCGACGACCCGGCCTATCTGGAGCCCGTACACGGCTGGTTCACGGCGATCGCGCAACAGCTGCGCGGACTGGACCGGGCGCACGGCGGTCCGATCGTCGCGATCCAGATCGAGAACGAGCTCTACGACCAGCCCGGCCACCTCCTCACCCTGAAGCGGATGGCCCAGGAGGCGGGTCTGAGTGCGCCGCTGTGGACGTCCACGGCGTGGGGCGGGGTCCGACTGCCGTCCGACGAACTGCTCCCGCTGTACGGCGGCTACACCGAGACGTTCTGGACGGAGGCGGACGGAGGCTGGCCGGACACCTGCCGCAAGCACTTCTTCTTCACCCATCAGCGCGACGACGAGGGCATCGGCGCCGACCTGCGCCCGACGACCGTTCGCGGCGGCGACCCCACGCCCACGGACCGCTTTCCCTGGGCCACCTGCGAGCTCGGCGGCGGCATGGCCGTCGCCTACCACCGCAGGCCGCGCGTCGAGCCCGACGACATCGGCGCGCTCGGCCTCACCAAGATCGGCTGCGGTTCGGTCTGGCAGGGCTACTACATGTTCCACGGCGGCACGAACCCGGCGGGTGAACTCACCACGCTCCAGGAGTCCCACGCCACCGGCTACCCCAACGACCTGCCCGTGCTCACCTACGACTTCCAGGCGCCGCTGGGCGAGTACGGCCAGGTCCGGCCCTCGTACCACGCACTGCGTCTCCAGCACCTGCTGCTGGCCGACTTCGGTGACCTGATCGCCCCCATGGAGTCCGTCCTGCCCGAGCGGCAGCCCGCCTCCCAGTCCGACCGGGACACCCTGCGCTGGGCCGTGCGCGGTGACGGCGCCTCCGGCTTCCTGTTCGTCAACAACCACCAGCCGCACGAACCGCTGCCGGCCCACCCCGGCACCACCTTCACGGTCGACTTCCCCGAAGCTCCCGCCCTGACGTTGCCCAGCGCCCCGGTCACCGTCCCGACCGGTGCGTACTTCTGCTGGCCGCTGCGCCTGAACGTCGCCGGTCTACGGCTCGACTGGGCCACCGCCCAGCCTGTGTGCCGGGTCCAGGACGACGGGCGTACGGTCCTGGTGCTGGCCGCCACCGACGGCATTCCGGTCGAACTCGCCCTGGACGCGGGCACGGTCGCGTCCGTCGACACGCCCTCCGGCGAGGTCACCGAGGCCGACGACCGGATCCTGATCACCGGTCTGCGCCCGGGCACCGACGCCCTGGTCCAGGTGAAGACCGCGGACGGCGACGACATCGGCCTGCTCGTGCTCGACGCCGACAGCGCGCGCACCGCCTACCGGGGCACGGCCTGGGGGGCCGAGCGGCTGGTGCTCTGCCCGGACGGGGTCGTCTTCGACCAGGACGGACTTCGCGTGCACAGCTCGGCGACCCGGCCCTCATTCGCCGTACTTCCCGCGCCGGCAAGGGTGTTGACGGTGGCCGGCACTCCGCTGTCGACGACGGCCGACGGTCCGTTCACCCGCTGCACGATCGCCGAAGGGGTCGACGCCGAGGACACCGCGCTCGCCGCCACCCTGGTGCGCCCCGCGGGACCGCCGCCCGCGCTCACGACGGGGCCGCTGGGGCGGGCGAGCGCCCCGGCGGACGAGCACTTCACGAGCTCCACGGCCGAGTACCGCGTGGAGGTCCCGGACGAGCTGCTGCGTGAACCGTCCGGCACGCTCCTGCGCTTTCACTGGACGGGCGACGTGGGGCGCGCGTACGTCGGGGACACCCTCGTCGCCGATCAGTTCTTCTCCGGCCGTGTCTGGGACCTCGGTCTCGACCGGCTCCCCTCCGAAGCCCTGCGCACCCATGGCCTGACGCTGCGGCTGCTGCCCCGGGCCGCCGGCGCTCCGGTGTACGTGCCCGAGCAGGCGGGCGACGTCACGGGACGAGCGGCCGTGTGGCGCGTCGAGTGGGTGACCACCCGCGCCTGGGAGATCACGGCGGACAGAGCCTAGAGGCGGCCGACGCGGCAGGCGGGCCTATCCTGTGGGCCTGCCGGGCGGATCGGGACAGACCGCCGCCGAGATGTCGGAGGATGCGCCCCCATGACCCGAGGTGCCACGGACGGCGCCGTCCCCCAGGGAACCGAGGGGCCCAAGGGACGCAGCCGGCGCAGCTTCGCGGGGGCGCGTCCGGTGATGGACGACGTGGCCCGTCTGGCCGGTGTCTCGAAACAGACGGTCTCCCGGGTGCTCAACGACAGTCCCGCGGTGCGGCCCGAGACCCGGGAGGCGGTCGTGGCCGCCATGCGCACACTCGGCTACCGGCCGAGCCGCAGCGCGCGTTCCCTGGCCAGTGGCAGGACGCGGATGCTCGGGGTGATCTCGTTCGACGCGGCGCGCTACGGGCCCGCCTCCATCCTGACCGCGATCAACTCGGCCGCCCAGGAAGCCGGATACCTGGTCAGTTCCATCGCGCTCGACACGGCCGACCGGGACACCCTGGTGCGTGCCGTGCACACGCTGTCGGCCGAGGGGGCGGACGGCCTGCTCGCCATCGCACCGCAGCGCTGGGTGGGCAGGGCCCTGGCGGAGGCGGCGCTCGACGTCCCCTTGATGGTCCTGGAGAACGACCTCGGGGACGACGCCTCCTACGTCACCGCGGACTCCCGCGACGGGGCGCGCCAGGCCACCGAGCACCTGCTGAAGCTCGGCCACGGCACGGTTCACCACATCGCGGGGCCCACGGGCTGGCTGTCCGCCGAGCGCCGCATGGAAGCGTGGTGGGACACCCTTCGGGCGGCGGGGGCCGAGGTCCCCGAGCCGCTCATCGGCGACTGGAGCGCGGACTCCGGGTACGCGCTGGGCCGCCGGCTGGCCGCGCGCCCCGAGGTCACGGCGGTGTTCGCCTCCAACGACCAGATGGCGCTCGGCGTGCTGCGCGCCCTGCACGAGGCCGGGCGGCACGTTCCGGACGACGTCAGCGTCGTCGGCTACGACGACATCCCCGAGGCCGCCCACATGCTGCCCCCGCTGACGACCGTGCGTACCGACTTCGCCGCGACGGGCCGACGTTCGCTTCAGCTGCTGCTGTCGCGCATCGACGGTTCGACGAACTCCCGGATCGATCACATCGAGCCGGTCCGGCTCGTCGTACGCCGCAGCACGGGCCCCGCGCGGCGGGGGCGATGACACGGGGGCGGTGACGCGGCGGGAAACGCCGGGCGGGCCCGCCCGGCGCCAGGGGGTGGCGTTCGGATCACCTCGGGTCCGCGGCGATCCGAACGACGTCTCCCGGACCGAGCGGACCCGCCGCCGTTCCGTTCGCTCGGCTCAGCCGTTCGGTCGCAGGGTCCAGACCACGGTCATCTCGCCCGTCACGGCGCCGTCCGCGCGCTGGATGGCGATGGCCACGGGGAACTCGGGGCGCTGACCCGCGTCGAGCTCGGCGACGACCTCCGCGGCCGGGCGGCCGAGGGTCGCGGTGGCCGTCACGGGGCCCATCGCGAGCTTCTTGTACGCGATCTCGGCGCTGACCGCGAGCGGCACGGCGCGCGACAGCTGCTCCCCGAACGCGGCGAGGACGATGGCCCCGCTCGCCGACTCGCCGAGGGTGAACATCGCTCCGGCGTGCGGCCCGCCGACGTGGTTGTGGTAGTCGCTCTGGTCCGGCAGGGCCACCACGGCCTTGTCCGGCGTGGTCTCCACGAACTCGAGGTTCAGTGTCCGGGCCATCGGCACCGTGGCGGCGAGCATCTCGCCGATCGTCATCTGGTCTGCGCTCATACCCGCATGTTACCCACGAGTAGATAATCTTGACAGGACCTCCACCGGTCGATCTCCGTCGCCGCGTGTGAAGAAATCGAAAAAGTGCGCCCTGATTCCTGACCGGTACATGGCTGACGAGCTCCGGTGACCGAAACGTGTCACAGGCGCCACTAGGGTTGTGGCCCATGTGGCCAGGACAGCAGCCGCCCGGGGGCGAGCAGAACCCGCAGGACCAGAACCCGTACCAGCAGCCGGGTTACCAGCAGCCGAATCCGTATCAGCAGCCCGGATACCAGCAGACGGGGTACCCACAGCAGGGGCAGCAGCCGGCCCCCTACGGACCCCAGCCGGGGCAGCCCCAGTGGGGAACGCCGGCCCCCGCGGGCGCGCCCCAGCCGCCGGGCGGTGGCGGAAACAGGACCAAGGTCATCGCCATCACGGCGGCCACCGCCGTGGTCGTGGCCGCCGGTGTGACGGGCTTCCTCGTCCTGGGCGGCGACAAGAAGGACGACAACGCGGGCAAGGACGCGTCCACATCGCCCAGCGCGTCCGCCACCACGTCCCCCAGCGCCAGCGGAAGCGGTGACAACCCGCGCGGCACCGACGAGGAGAAGCCGACCATCGCGGGCTGGAAGGTCGTCATCAACCCCAAATGGGGCACCGCCTTCGACGTCCCCCCGGACTGGAACGTCCGCACGCCCGGCACGTTCATCGGCTTCGACGACGAGCAGAAGGGTGACGGCTCCGCATACATCGGCATGTCCGCGCCCGCCTTCCTCAAGGAGAAGTGGTGCACGTCCGACGACGACAAGGACGGTCGCACGGACGACACGGCGCTGGCCGCGGTCGGCACCAAGGGGGAGAGCGGCGCCAAGAACACCGACACCATCGCCCGCGGCGACTCGGCCACCTGGGCCTTCGGCGGCTACACGGACCAGGCGAAGGCCTCGGAGAAGCTGCTGAAGATCGGAAAGCCCCAGCCGTACACGACGGCTTCGGGCATCAAGGGCAGCGTCGCGACGTCGTACACGGTCGGTGTCCCCAAGAAGGGCAAGTGCGACTCCGACGGCACGGCGACCTCGTTCGGCTTCAAGAACTCGGCGGGCGACTTCGTTTCCTGGTCGTTCTACGGCGCGAAGGGTGTCAGTGACGAGGTCCCGGACGCGACCGTGCGGAAGATCCTCAGCACGGTACGGCTGCACGGTACCCCGACGGGTTCCTGAGCCCACGCCCTGCGGGGGCGGGCTGCCGGACGGTGCCCGGTCCTCGCGCCAACGGTTTGGCAAGCGGGGACCGCGGCAGCGATAGTCGGCCGGTGAACTCCGCCGCCGACGCCTCCCACCGCTCCCGCCGCCCCTCCTGGGCGGGCCGCAACTACACCCTGCTGACCGCCGCCGCGGTCGTCACCAACCTGGGCAGCCAGGGCGCACTGATCGCCTCGGCGTTCGCGGTGCTCGAGGTGGGCGGCGACGGGGGTGACGTGGGGCTGGTGGCGGCGGCTCGGACGCTGCCCCTGGTGCTCTTCCTGCTGATCGGCGGAGCGGTCGCGGACCGGCTGCCGCGCCATCGGGTGATGGTCGCGGCCAACGCCCTGAACTGCGTCTCGCAGGCCGTGTTCGCGGTCCTCGTCCTGGCCGGTGAGGCGCGGCTGTGGCAGATGATGCTGCTGTCCGCGCTCGGCGGCACCGGGCAGGCGTTCTTCAGCCCGGCGGCCGAGGGCATGCTGATGTCCTCGGTGAGCGGGGAGCAGGCGAGCCGCGCCTTCGCCATGTTCCGGATGGCGATGCAGGGCGCCGGCCTGGGCGGCGCGGCCCTGGGCGGGGCGATGGTGGCCGTGGTCGGGCCCGGCTGGGTGCTCGCCGTGGACGCGGTGGCGTTCGCGGTCGCCGGGGCGCTGCGGTCGTTCCTCGACGTGAGTCACATACCGCCGCGCGAGCCCGGCGGCGGGCTGCTCTCCGATCTGCGCGAGGGCTGGCGGGAGTTCGTCGGACGGCCGTGGCTGTGGACGATCGTCGCCCAGTTCTCCGTGGTGGTCGCGGTCGTCGGCGCCGCCGACGCGGTCTACGGTCCACTGGTCGCCCGGGACAGCCTCGGCGGGCCGGGACCATGGGGGCTCGCGCTCGGCGCGTTCGGTGCCGGAACCGTCGGCGGCGCACTGCTGATGACCCGCTGGAAACCGCGCCGCCTGCTGCTCGCGGGCACCCTCTGCGTCTTCCCGCTCGCCGCCCCGGCCGCAGCACTCGCCGTGCCGGTCCCGGTGGGTCCGCTGTGTGCCGTGATGTTCGTCAGCGGTGCGGCGATCGAGGTCTTCGGGGTGTCGTGGATGACCTCGCTGCACCAGGAGATCCCCGAGGACAAGCTCTCCCGCGTCTCGGCGTACGACTGGTTCGGCTCGATCGCGATGGTCCCGCTGGCCACCGCCCTGGCGGGCCCGGCGGAACAGGCCCTCGGGCGTACGACCGCCCTGTGGGGCTGTTCGGCGCTGGTCGTCGTGGTCACGGCAGCGGTGCTGTGCGTGCCGGACGTGCGGAATCTGACCCGGCGGACCAAGGCGGTGGCCCATGGGTCAGCGGTGGCGGAGTTCGAGCTCAGGTCAGCCGATGCTGAAGGCACCGCCGGGCGGCTCGGGTGAGGGAACCGCGTCCTCGTCACGCACGGGTGCGGCGGAGCCGATGAACTCCCGCAGCGCAGCGCCGCTTTCGACGCGCGCCGGAAAGGCGTCGGCGGCCGTGCGGCGGGCGAGGACGGCCGTGTCGAGCGGACGGTGGGAGGCCACGAGTACCGCGTTGCCGAAGCGCCGGCCACGCAGCACACCGGGTTCGGCGATCAGGGACAGCTCCTCGAACACGGTCGCGAACGTGGCGAGTTGAGAGCGCAGGAAGGCGAAGGGCGCGGCGTCGGCGAGGTTGGCCAGATAGACGCCGTCCTCGCGCAGCACGCGCGCGGCGGCGCGCGCGTACGCCGTGGACGTCAGGTGCGCCGGGACGCGCGCGCCGCCGAAGACGTCCGCGATCACGATGTCGGCGGAGGCGGGCGCCGCGGATTCGAGCCAGCCCCGCGCGTCCGCGCCGTGCAGCGTGATGCCCGCGTCCTCGGGCACGGGCAGGTGCTCACGGACCAGGTCCAGCAGACCCAGATCGGCCTCCACCACGTCCTGCCGTGAGCCGGGGCGGGTCGCGGCCACATAGCGGGGCAGTGTCAGGGCTCCGCCGCCGAGGTGGAGCACGTCCAGGGGCCGTCCCGGCGCCACGACCGTGTCCAGGACGTGCCCGAGCCGTCGGGCGTACTCGAACTCCAGATGGGTCGGCTCGTCCAGGTCGACGTACGACTGCGGTGCGGCGTCGACCGTGAGCAGCCAGGCCCGCTTCCGGTCCACGTCCGGCATCAGCTTGGCGGTTCCGTGGTCCACGGTCCGTGTCACGGGTATCGGCTCGTCCACGGGTCCATTGTGCCGCCCCTTCAGGAGCGCGGCCGTCGCTGCCGGACCGCGCGCGGCCGCGTCCTCTGCGACGGCGATCGGTACAAGGCGGTGCCCGCTCCCCCCGTAACGGGAGCGGGCACCTTCGTCCTGCCCCTCGGCCGTCAGCCCACCGAGGTCACCGTCCCCGCGCCGACCGTCCGGCCGCCCTCGCGGATCGCGAAGCCGAGCCCCGGCTCCAGCGGCACCTCGCGGCCGAGCTCGACCGTCATCGTGACGGTGTCACCGGGCCGGGCGACCGCGCGTTCGCCGAGGTCGACGTCGCCGACCACGTCCGCGGTGCGGATGTAGAACTGTGGCCGGTACCCGGTGGAGACGGGCGTCGTACGACCGCCCTCGCGCGTCGACAGGACGTACACCTGGGCCGAGAAACGGCGACTGGGGACGACGCTGCCGGGCGCGGCGACGATGTGCCCGCGGCGTACGGCGTCGCGGGGCACCCCGCGCAGCAGCAGCGCCACGTTGTCCCCTGCCTGCGCCTCGTCCATGGGCTTGCCGAAGGTCTCCAGGCCGGTCACCACCGTGTCGACGGCCGCGCCGAGCACTTCGACGCGGTCGCCGACCCGGATCGTGCCGCGCTCGACCGCACCGGTGACGACCGTCCCGCGCCCGGTGATCGTGAGCACGTTCTCGACCGGCAACAGGAACGGCGCGTCGAGGTACCGCTCGGGCATGGGTACATAGGTGTCCACCGCGTCGAGCAGCGCGTCGATCGCGGCCGTCCAACGGGGTTCCCCCTCAAGAGCCTTGAGGCCGGACACCCGTACGACGGGTACGGACTCGCCCCCGTAGCCGTGCGCGGAGAGCAGCTCGCGGACCTCCAGCTCCACGAGGTCGGTGAGCTCCTCGTCGCCCGCGTCGGCCTTGTTCAGGGCGACGACGATGTGGTCGACGCCCACCTGCCGGGCGAGCAGCACGTGCTCGGCGGTCTGCGGCATGATCCCGTCGAGCGCGGAGACGACGAGGATCGCCCCGTCGAGCTGCGCGGCGCCGGTGACCATGTTCTTGACGTAGTCGGCGTGACCCGGCATGTCCACGTGCGCGTAGTGGCGGGTGTCGGTCTCGTACTCGACGTGCGCGATGTTGATGGTGATGCCGCGCGCGACCTCCTCCGGCGCCTGGTCGATGCGGTCGAACGACACGTATCGGGTACTGCTGCCGGAGCCGCGCTCGGCGAGGACCTTGGTGATGGCGGCGGTCAGGGTGGTCTTGCCGTGGTCGACATGGCCCATCGTGCCGATGTTCAGGTGCGGTTTGGTGCGGACGTATGCCGTCTTGGGCATGGCGGTACCTCGAAGCCTCTTGAGTGTCAGCGGAGCTGAGTGATGGCCCCGGCGCTCAGCGGCCGGGACGGGGACCCCAAGGACTTGCCGACCCTCCCCCTGCGGGGTCCGCCGGACGATCCGGGAAGGGTCAGCTTCGGGCGCCGTCGACGGCGGCCACGATGATCGGGACGGCAGCCTTCGGCGCATCCGCGACTGCGGATGCTGCGAAGAGGAAGGCGTGCCGGAACATGAGGCGATCATCGCCGACGTATCCGGCCACGTCGAATGGTTTTCTCACCGCGGGGGCGGGTGATGCGGGTGTTTCTGTCGGTGTGTCAGGGGCCGAAGTGTCCGGTCTGTGGTTGATGCGTCAGGGGTCGATGTTCTTGAGCGCCTCACGTACGGAGAGGGGAGCGAGCCGCCCCCGTTCCCGGGCGACGAAGGCCCGTACCGCCTCCGGATCCGTCTTCGCGTACTCGCGCAGACACCAGCCGATCGCCTTGCGGACGAAGAAGTCGGGATGCCCTGACTGCCGTACGCAGTAGGCGAAGAGCCGCTCGGTGTCGGTCGTCTCCTTGTAACGGAGCTGGTGGAGCAGGGCCGTACGGGCGACCCACAGGTCGTCGTCCTCGATCCACGCGTCCATGTCGCTCTTCAGCTTCGGATCCGCGGCCACGAGGCCTCCCACCACGTGGGAGGCGAGTGCGTCGACGGTGTCCCACCAGGAGACCGTGCCGATGAGATGCCGCGTCACCGGGAGGAAAGCGGAAGAGAGTTGCCTCACATGACGGCGCAGGTAGTCGACGGCGAAATAGTGGTACTCGCGCTCCGGCAACGCCCAGCAGCGCAGGGCCACGGCGGTGCAATCGGCCTCTGCAGGGGCCGCTGTTGTGAGGAGGACCGTGCGGGACAGCGCGCGGCGATCGGGCGTGGTCAGACCGAGGAAGGGGGCGACGTCCTTCATGTACGCACGCATGGACCCGGCCCGTTCCGGATCGGCCGCCGCGCCGTAGGTGGCGGTGAGCCGTTCCAGCACGGTGTCCGCGAGGGAACTGTTCGGCACCTCGAACCGCGCACCCGACGTTCCGGAAGCTGTGACGCCCATGAGACGAACCATACGGCGATCACACACACGGGTCGGTTAGTGTCGCCGAATGCTCGATGCCACCACCCGCTCTGGGGGCACCGCCACAGCCGTTCCCCCGGCTCCCGTCGCTGAGCTCTCCCTCGCCGCGGAGTTCGCCGTCTCCACGCCCACGGGCCTCGCCGCCCGTTGCACGAGAGTCCTGCTCTCGCCCTGGTCCCGGCTCTCCCTGCTGCTGGTGCTGCTCGCGGCGGCCGCGTCGAGCGTGCTGCTCTTCGAACCGCAGCGGCTGCTGTCCGACGGCTGGCCGCCACAGCTAAGCGGCGCCGCGGCGGCCGTGGTGTTCTCGGTGGCGTACGGGCTGTGCACGGTGGCGTTCGTGCCCCGGCCGCTGCTCAACCTCGCGGCGGGCGCGCTCTTCGGCTCGCAGCTGGGCCTCGGCACCGCGCTCGCGGGCACGGTGCTCGGCGCCGGCGTGGCGTTCGGGCTCGGCCGGATCCTCGGGCAGGACGCGCTGCGCCCGCTGTTGCGCGCCCGCTGGCTGAAGGCGGCCGACGGACAGCTCAGCCGGCACGGCTTCCGCACGATGATGATGGCCCGGCTCTTCCCCGGCGTGCCCTTCTGGGCGGCGAACTACTGCGCGGCCGTCTCCCGCATGGGCTGGCTGCCGTTCCTCCTCGCCACCGCCCTGGGATCGATCCCGAACACCGCCGCGTACGCCGTCGCGGGAGCCCGGGCCTCGGCGCCGACCTCCCCCGCCTTCCTGATCGCCATGGGCTTCATCGCGCTGCCGGCCCTGGTCGGCGCGGTGGTGGCCTGGCGCAAGCGCCACCACCTGCGCGGAGACTGATCAGTGCCGGAGACTGACCGGCCTCCGGCGCTGCTCAGTCTCCGGCACGGCGGCTCTCGGGGCGGCGGCTCCGGGCGGCGGACGACCCGGGCCGTCCGGGGTTACACGGCCTCGATGACCATCGCGTTGGCGAGTCCGCCCGCCTCGCACATCGTCTGCAGGCCGTAGCGGGCCCCGCGCTCGCGCATCGCGTGCACGAGGGTGGTCGTCAGCCGGGTGCCGCTCGCACCGAGCGGGTGGCCGAGCGCGATCGCCCCGCCGTGCACGTTGACCCGGGACAGATCCGCGCCCGTCTCCTGCTGCCAGGTCAGGACGACGCTCGCGAAGGCCTCGTTCACCTCGAAGAGGTCGATGTCGCCGAGGGCGAGCCCCGCCTTGCGGAGCACCTTCTCGGTGGCCGGGACGACGCCCGTGAGCATCAGCAGCGGGTCGGAGCCGGTGACGGCGAAGCTGTGCAGGCGGGCGAGCGGGCGCAGGCCGAGCCTGGCCGCGGTCTCGCTCGACGTGATCAGCACGGCCGACGCGCCGTCGTTGATCGGGCTCGCGTTGCCCGCCGTGACGGACCAGTCGATCTGCGGGAAGCGCTCGGCGTAGGCCGGGTCGTAGTAGGCGGGCCTGAGTCCCGCGAGTACCTCCGTAGTGGTGGTGGGCCGGACACTCTCGTCGCGCGTCACACCCTCCAGGGGCGCGACCTCGGCGTCGAATAGGCCGTTGGCCCAGGCCGTGGCCGCCTTCTGGTGCGAGCCCGCCGCGAAGGCGTCCATCTGCGCGCGCGACAGGCCCCACTTGGCGGCGATGAGCTCGGCGCTGATGCCCTGCGGCACCAGGCCCTCGGGGAAGCGCGCCGCGATCCCGGGTCCGAAGGGATCCTCGGTGCCTCGGACGTTCGAGCCCATCGGCACACGGCTCATCGACTCCACGCCGCAGGCGACGACCAGGTCGTACGCCCCCGACAGGACGCCCTGGGCCGCGAAGTGCACGGCCTGCTGGGACGAGCCGCACTGGCGGTCCACGGTGGTCGCGGGCACCGTCTCGGGGAAGCCCGCCGAGAGCGCCGCGTACCGGGTGATGTTCGCGGCCTGCTCGCTCACCTGGCTGACGGTGCCGCCGATGACGTCGTCGATCAGCGCCGGATCGACTCCGGAGCGCTCGACGAGGGTGCGCAGTGTGTGGGCGAGGAGCTCCACGGGGTGGACGTGGGCGAGGGAGCCGTTCGGCTTGCCCTTGCCGATGGGGGTGCGTACGGCTTCGACGATGACGGCGTCACGCATGGTTGATCTCCAAACTCACCGAGTTTGTTTTCCAAACCCACTAGGTACTCAAGAGTAACTCAGTGGGTTGGACAATCCAACCCACCCCCTAGACTGGTGGCATGAAGGACGCCCGCCCCTGTTCGATCGCCGACACACTCGCTCTCGTCGGCGAGAAGTACTCCCTGTTGGTACTGCGCGAGGTGTCGCTCGGCGCCACCCGCTTCGACCAGCTCGTCCGCAACATCGGCGCACCGCGCGATGTGCTCACCGCCCGCCTGAAACGGCTCGTCGACGCGGGCGTACTGGAGAAGGTCGAGTACAGCGACCGCCCGAAGCGCTACGAGTACCGGCCCACCCAGGCCGGTCTGGAACTGGAGCCGGTGCTGCACACGCTGATGGCGTGGGGCGACCGTCATCTCCAGGAGGGCGGTTTCCGTCCCATGGTGCTGGAGCACACCTGCGGCCATGAGCTGGTCCCGCAGGTCGTGTGCCGGGAGTGCGGCGAGGTGGTCGAGCACGGCCACCTGACGGCCCACCCGCAGACCCCGGGCTGGACGGCGACGGGACCTGCGGTGGCGTAGGGACGAGCCTGCACCGGCTCAGGGACGGGCCTGCGGTGGCGCGGGCCCGGAAGAACCCCGTAGGGGCTAATCGGTCCCCTTGTAGACGTCGAGCCGTCCGCACATCCCGAACTTGCCGTGCGCGGACGGCTGTTCGGCCCGTACGCGGGCGTCGGCGAGGTGGGAGACATCGCCCCGCTCCAGCCGGTCGAGCTGCTCTCCCGTGGCCGCGGCGGCGGCCTCGGCACCGCGCCGCCATCGCTCGCGCCACTCGGCGAGCCGGGGCCGCACCAGCGCGGCCGCGGCCCGGTGGAACGCGGCGAGCGGCTCGGGCCCGTCCGCCGCGCGCAGCGCCCGGTAGCCCTCCAGGGCGAGGTCCCGCCGGGCGCGGGCGACCCGCTCCCGCTCCGCCTCGGGCGCGTCGGCCGGGATCACCGTCGCGGCCGCGTACGTCTCGGGGTCGGTCAGGTACTCCGGAGGCAGGGTGAGCACGGCGTCACCCGCTTCGGGGAGGCCGTTGTTCTGCATGAGGACGGTGATGCGCAGGTCGTCCTCGTTGACCAGGCGATGGATGGTGCCGGGCGTGAACCACGCGACGGTGCCGGCTTCGAGCGGTGTGACCTCGTACCCGGACGTCGTCAGCGTCTGCACCGCTCCGCGCCCGCCGGTGACGACGTACGCCTCCGAGCAGGTCAGGTGCAGATGGGGGGTGCCGCCGGAGACTCCGTCGGGGGCGGGCCAGTCGTACACGCAGAGGTGCGAGACGGCGACGGCGCCCGGCAGCCCGGTGAACACCGGGGTCGCGTGCGCGCCGCTCACCACGGGTGCTCCTCCAGGTACTTGGCGACCTCCTCGCGTTCCCAGGCCCCGTCGGCCACGACGACGCGGTAGCGGCGGGTGAGGGTGGCGCCGGGGGCGAGTTCGAGCTCTTCGAAGAACGCGAACGAGGGGGCGACGGCGGCGAACGGATCGTTGCGCACGAACCAATGGGCCGGGTGGGCGCCGCCCTCCCCGGTGTGGTCGTTCTCGGGACCGTGCGCGAAGACGAGCGTCGCGTGGCCGTCGGCGCCGTCGTGCTCGCCGGAGTACGCGAGCCAGGGCGCCTGTTGCCCCATCAGGCCGGGCCCTTCGGAGTCCGGCCCGATGATCCGGCCGTCCCGGAAGGCACGCGGTCCGCGCCAGAACAGGCCCGTGTAGCCGGCCATCTCCCGCCCCGCGGTGGTCGGGCTGCCGAAGCGCAGCGCCTCGTCCCGCCGGTTGGTGACCGCGGTCGTCCAGGTCAGCGCCCAGGAACCCGATGCGGGATCGACGTCGTGCACCTCGACGCGGCGCTCCTCCTCGGCCCACAGCTCACCGTCGTACGGATGCCAGGTGAGGCGCTCGGCGATGACCGCGCGGCTCCCGTCCGAGACCACCTGGTCGAAGCCGACGTGGGCCATCGACCCGACGCGCTCCGGGAGTTCGAGGTATCCCTCCCCGTGGACGTACGTGTTGCCGCCCCACAGGTTGGAGCCCGACAGGTGGGAGGCCGTCATCTGGAGGCCCTTGTGCCAGCGGTGGTCGTTGGGCCGGTAGTCCGTGACGATGTCACCGGCCAGCGTCCTGAGGGGGTGCAGATACGGCTTGGGGGCCTCCCAGGCCGCCTCGGGCCGGTAGACGTAGCTCAACAGCTCCACGCCGGTGGTCGTGTCGCTGATCGTGATGCGATCACCATGGGCGTGGACGATACGCAGCGCACCCTGCGCGGACCCGGTCATGCCGACACCTCCTGGCTCACGGTGGCCGCGGACTCGTCGGCGGACGCGGCGGGCGGCGCCCAGCCCGGCGCGCCCCCGTGCAGGGCCGTGTAGAACGGGTCCCCGGGCCCGACCTCCCCCGCGCGGACGGTCGTGTCCGTGAACGCCGACTTGTAGAGCGCAGTGATCAGTTCCAGACTGGTGCGCCCGTCGGCGCCGCTGCTGCGCGGCCGCTCACCCGCGCGCATGCTCGCGACCAGCTCCCGCAGCTGCTCCAGATGCGAGCTGGGCACGTCCGCACCGAAGTCACGCCAGGCCGCCACGTCCTCGTCGGACACGTCGGGGGCCGGGGTGATCCGCCAGTTGTCGTTGCTGTGGCCGTAGAGGTGCGTGAGCTCGACGGTGGCGCGTTCGCAGTCGATACGGATGCGGCTCACCTCGTCCGGGCTCAGGACACTGTTGACGATCGTGGCCAGCGCGCCGCTCTCGAAGCGGACGAGGGCGGTCGAGACGTCCTCCGTCTCCAGGTCGTGCACCAGGCGCCCGGCCATCGCCCGCACCTCGCTCCACGGCCCCATCAGGTCCAGGAGCAGGTCCATCTGGTGGATGCCGTGCCCCATCGCGGGCCCGCCGCCCTCGGTCTCCCAGCGCCCGCGCCAGGGCACGGCGTAGTACTCGGCGTTGCGGTACCAGGTGGTCTGGCAGTGCGCGACGAGCGGGCGGCCCATGGTCCGCTCGGCGATGAGGCGCCGCACGTGCCGGGACCCCGAGCCGAACCGGTGCTGGAAGACGATGGCCGCGTACGGGCCCCCGTCCTTGCCCTCCTGCGCCTCGACGGCGTCGAAGTCGGCGAGCGTCAGGACCGGCGGCTTCTCGCACCAGACCCAGGCTCCGGCGCGCAGCGCGGCGACGGTCTGGTCACGGTGCAGGGTCGGCGGGGTGCAGATCGCGACCAGGTCCGGCCGCTGCTCCTCCAGCATGCGGTCCAGATCGGTGTACGCGTGCGGGATGCCCGCCTCGGCGCAGAACTTCTGGACGGTGTCCTCCGCGATGTCGACCGCGGCGACGATCTCCGTCTCGCCCTCCTCGGCGAGCCGGGCGAGCGCGGGAACATGGCTCCCGCGCGCGATGGCGCCCGTACCGATGACGGCGGCCCGGATACGGCGGCCCTCGAACGGGGTCGCGGGACGGTTGGGGGCGGACTCGGTGCTCTTACTCATGTACGTGATCAGCGCTCCATCGGACGCGACGTCAGACGTTGGCCAACGCGTGGTGTCACCGAGACGGAACCGGCGGCAGCAAGCGCTTTCTCTACTGCTGCAACGTATGTGGCGGTCCAGCGGCAGGTCAACACCCCGGTCACCCCGTGGACAACGTTGCCCACCGGCTCGGCACAGGACCGTCACGGCCCGCCCGCCCGTCCGCCCACCGCCCCACCGCTGTCTGCGCACGAAACCCCTGTGGCCGGGCTGTCCTTGGGGGACGCTACGCTGCCACCAACACCCGTGATCACCGCGCACCGCGGCCCGGCGTGCCCGTCGCCCCTTTCCGATCAGCGCTTGGACCACCTCACTTCATGTCTTGGTTTGAATCCCTCATCCTCGGACTCGTCCAGGGGCTGACCGAATTCCTTCCCGTCTCCTCCAGTGCGCATCTGCGCCTGACGGCGGCGTTCTCCGGCTGGGAGGACCCCGGAGCGGCCTTCACCGCGATCACCCAGCTCGGCACGGAGGCGGCGGTACTGATCTACTTCCGCAAGGATGTCGGCCGGATCCTCGCGGCGTGGTTCCGCTCGCTCACGAACAAGGAGATGCGCCGGAACCACGACGCCCAGATGGGCTGGCTGGTCATCGTCGGCTCCATACCCATCGGCGTGCTCGGCCTGACACTCAAGGACCAGATCGAGGGCCCGTTCCGCGATCTGCGGATCACCGCGACGATGCTCATCGTCATGGGCGTGGTCATCGGCATCGCCGACCGGCTCGCGGCGCGTGACGAGACCGGCGGGAAGCACCGGGCGCCCAAGCAGCGCAAGGCCCTCGAGGACCTGAACGTCAAGGACGGCCTGCTGTACGGCCTCTGCCAGGCGATGGCCCTGATCCCCGGCGTCTCCCGGTCCGGCGCGACCATCAGCGGCGGTCTCTTCATGGGCTACACCCGTGCCGCGGCGGCCCGCTACTCCTTCCTCCTCGCCATGCCGGCCGTGCTCGCCTCGGGCGCCTTCGAGGTCAAGGACGCCACCGCGAACGGCCATGTGTCATGGGGGCCGACCATCTTCGCGACGGTGATCGCGTTCGCGGTCGGTTACGCCGTCATCGCGTGGTTCATGAAGTTCATCTCGCACAAGAGCTTCATGCCGTTCGTCTGGTACCGGATCGCCCTCGGCATCGTCATCATCGCGCTGGTCTCGACCGGCGGTCTGAGCCCGCACGCGGCCGAGTCCGCGGGCTGACGCTCACCGAAGGCACCCCCTCAGCCGCTCGGGCGGTCCGTCCCGGGCAGGGCGAGCGCCCAGGGTTCCGGTTCGATCCGCGCGCCGTTGGCGACGTACGCGATCGTGCGGTACCAGCCCGCGAGGACCAGCAGTTCGAGGACTTCGGGCTCGTCGAGGTGTTCCCGCAGTCCGCTCCAGGCCGCGTCGCCCACCCGGGCCGTGTCGTGCAGTTCGTCGACGGCACGGAGCAGCGCCGCCTGTCGGCCGGACCAGGCCGGATGGTCGGGTCCGCCGGTCGCCGTGAGCGTCACCTGCCGCGCGGTGAGTCCGGCCGTCTCGGCGTACGTCGCCATGTGGACACCCCACTCGTACGCGCATCCGGAGCGGGCGGCGACGCGGGCGATGACGAGTTCTCGGTCGGCGTCGCTCAGCCGGCCGTGGACGAGGAGGCCCGCGCCCAGTGCCCTCATGCGTGAGGCGAGTTCCGGGTGGCGCTCCAGCACCTTGAACAGCATCAGGGGCTCACGGGCGACACCGGGCGGCATCCACCGGTGCAACGCGCTGTCGGTCCCGGGCTCGTAGGGCGGGGTGACGCCGTCGATGCGCTGCTTCATGGCTCGCAGCCTTGCGCTTCTGAAATCGAAGCGCAAGGGTAGGAGGTGAGCGACTCCCAGCGAGAGGTACTCACGAGAGGTACTCACTTGGGCACGACACCCGCGCCGAGCGATTCGACTTCCGGCATTGCGCGGCGGGGTGATCCGGGCCCCGGCGGCGCCGCGTCGAGCGCTTCCGTCCCCGGCCGCCCCGTGCGCGGCTCGGCCGGCGGTCGTCCCGTCATGGCGGCGCTGGATCTGCTCGGCCGGCGCTGGACGCTGCGGGTCATCTGGGAACTGCACCGCAACGGCGCCCCGATCGGCTTCCGGGACCTCCGACGCCGTTGCGACGACATGTCGTCCAGCGTCCTGTCCACGCGCCTCACGGAACTCCGCGAGGCGGGCATCGCCGCGTCGACATCGACGGCGGCACAGCCGACGTGGCGTCTCACCGCGCTCGGCGACGACCTGGTCACCGCGATGGGACCGCTGCTGGACTGGTCCCGCGCCTGGGCCGAACGGCGGTGATCGACGAGGCCTTCCGGGGCGCTCAACTCCGGGGCCGACATGTCGTCGTACGGATCGACTGAGCCCGTTCGCGTCACTCCGCGTCGGCCGTGACGAACCGCATAGGGGATGAGTAGCCGCCCGGTAGCGCAGTGTCAGTCCTTGCCCCTAGGCTGGTGCGCATGTCCCCCGATTTAATGTCCTCTGGTTCCGTGCGGTCCGCTGCAGCGCTGAACGAGCAGATCCGCGCCTTGTGGATGCGCGCGGGCGGCTCCCTCTCCGCCCAGGAGCGCGCGGAGTACGAGCTGTTGGTCGTGAAGTGGGCGGAAGCGATACGCGGAGAGGTCGTCGAGGCCGCGTGAGATCGGGCATGGGGACCCGCACGAAGTCGAAGGGCCGGTGACCGGCGTCCTTGTCGGGGCTCACCGTCCCCCGGACACCCGCAACACCGCCCCCGTCGTGTACGACGCGTCGGGCGACATCAACCACGCGATGGCCGCGGCGACTTCCTCGGCCTGACCGACGCGGCGCAGCGGAATCGACGAGGCGGCCCGCTCGGCGCGGCCCGGATCTCCGCTGGTGGCGTGCATCTCCGTGGCGATCATGCCGGGTGCGACCGCGTTGACGCGGATGCCGTCCGGGCCGAGTTCCTTGGCGAGGCCCACCGTCAGGGCGTCGACGGCGGCCTTCGTGGCCGCGTAGTGGACGAAGTCACCGGGGCTGCCGAGTGTGGCCGCCGCCGAGGACACATTGACGATGACGCCGCTCCCCCAGGCCGCCATGGACCGGGCGGCCCGCCGCGAACACAGCAGCGTGCCCAGCAGGTTGACGTCCACCACTCGCCGTAGGTCGGCGGGGTCGATGTCCGCGAGCCTGCCGAGCGGACCGGTCACACCGGCGTTGTTCACCAGTCCCGTCACCGGACCGAGCCGGTCCGCGGCCGTGTCGAAGAGCCGCTCGACGTCGTCCTCGTCGGAGGTGTCCACGCGTACCGTGACGCAGCGGGCCCCCGCCGCGCGGACGGCGCTCGCGGTCCACTCCGCGGCGGCGCCGTCGCGCACGTACCCCACCGCCACATCGTGTCCGTCCGCCGCGAGACGCGCGCACGTCGCGGCCCCGATCCCCCGGCTGCCGCCCGTGACGACGGTGACATGGCGTGTCATACGTGCCTCCTGGTGGCGTACCGGCAACCCGGGTCCGTAGCGAGCCCGTACTCGTCGTCGATCACTCTACGATCGAGGACGCACCGTCGGGCAAGGGGTGAAGGTGCGCCAACACGCCCTCATGGATACGTCTAGGCGACGGGGTCCGCGGCGACGTACGGCACGCGGAACACACAGCCTCGGGGCCCCCGCAGCCCGGGGACGCCCTGCCACAGCACGGCCCCGTTCGCGCGCTCCCAGCCGGCGGTCGCCCGGGACCGCGCCCACTGGGACAAGGCAAGCGCCACCAGCATGATCGGTGGCAGCACTTGATCGGACGCCAGGCCGATGAACAGCAACCAGCAGGCCATGACACCCACGAATCCCGCCGTGCGCCACAGCGACAGCCGCCGCACCGCGTCCTGCCCATCGCGCGGTGCGACGACGCTCTCGATCGGCGCGGCAGCGTCGTAGGTGCGGCGCAGTCGGGCGGGGAGACGAAGACTCATCGGCAGCAGCACCACAGACACGAAGACGATCGCTGTCGATCCCACCATCAGCGTCTCGCGGTGGTGAGCCGTGCCGTCCAGGGCCAGCAGCGCCGCTTCGGACAGCACCGCGCCCGCGGCCATCATCAGCGCGGAGATCCGCCCCAGATACACCACGCGTATCAGCCCGTCGCGCGCGTCACCAGCCACCGTCGTACCCCTCTCACCGCCCCGACGCCCCCACGGGCAGGCAAGATCCAACTCCGGGCGGAACGCGAGGTCAATACGCGAGAGTTCGAGAATGCGCGGTCTTGACCACCACTTGGCCGATGCGCGGTCTTGGCCGATGCGCGGTCTTGATCACCGCTTCGCCGATGCGCGGCCGAGTTGGCGAGCGTCGCGCTCGACCGACCGCACCGGTTCTCCCGTCGACGCCGCTCAGCCGCCCGTTCCCCCTCACGACAGGCCGGTCAACGCACCGTGTCTCGCAGGACGGCGAACAGGCCGCGGCTCTCGTCGCCGTTCTTCGCGCGCCAGTCGGCGACGACATGTCCGCTGGCCGCCCTGGCCGCAGGGGAATGGGCGGCCTGCGGGTCGGACCGCAGGACACGCGTCACGTCGATGGTCACGGCGCCCGCCGGCTGACCGTGCGGCCCGGCTTCTTCCTTGGTTTCCACCACGATGGCGGTGCCGTGCTGTCGGTCGTCGACGGCTGCCGACGCGATCACGGTGGAGAAGCCGACTCCAGTGAAGTGGCTCGTGACGGACGGGGCGGGGGTGTCGGTCTCGCTCTGCGCCTGCGGCTCGGCGCGGCCCTGGAGGAGAGCGAGCAGTTGAGCGACGAGGACCGGGTCATGGGTCCCGTCGTACACCCATCGCCTTCCCAACACCCCGTGCTCGGACGTGCCGATGAGCGCCCGATCGGCTCCGTCGAGCGGCGCCCCGCGGTAGCTGAGCGGCACGTGGTAGGAGCGCGGTCGCTCGCCGGAGTTGTCCGTGACCACCATGAACTCGATTCCCACCTCCCCTTGGGGATCATCGAGCCGGAAACCACCAGCCTTGGTCAGGTGCGGTTCACTCGCCGTGCCGATGTACCACGGCTGCCTGGGGAGCCAGGTGGCGAGGAGCTCCAGCTTGGTCGGCGTCATCGTCGTCTTGTAGATCACAGCCATGCTTCATGAACGTCGTCCGTCGGCATGAGATTCCTTCACGACGTGCTGCTTGACGAGTTCGTACGACCTCAGTCGGTCGGCCAACGCGTAGACGGGCGTCACCAGCATGAGTTCGTCCGCACCCGTCAGGTCCGCCAGGTCCGTCAGGTGCTTCGCGACGGTCTCGGGTGAGCCGTGTGCCTGATGGGCACGGAAGCTCGTCAGCACCCGCGCTTCTTCCGCGGTGAACGAGTGGGCCGCTGCCTCTTCGGGCGTGGGGAAGGGAATGTCGCCTCGCCCCTTGAGGAGTCCGGCCTTGACGACATCCATGGGGCCGGCCAGCCGGGCCGCCTCCTCATCGGTCTCGGCGCATACCGTTTCCACGCAGATCAGCACGCGCGGCCGCGCGCACCAGCGGGAGGGGGAGAAACGCTCGCGGTAGTGGCTGAGCGCGGCCAGGGTGTTGTCGGGACGAATGTGATGGGCGAAGGCGATCGGCAGCCCGAGTTCCGCGGCGAGCGCGGCGCCGGCCATGCTCGAGGACAGCAGCCACGGCTCCGGGAGCGGGCTGAGCGCGACTTCGTCCACCAGGAAACGCAGAGTCGACGACACGTCGTCGCGGTACTCGTCGTCCGTTGTCGGACCGGCCCCGCGGCGCAGGGCCCGCGCCGTGGAGTCGTCGAAGGTACCCGGGCCGCGGCCGATGCCCAGGTCGATCCGGCCCGCGTGCAGAGCCGACAGCGTGCCGAATTGCTCCGCCAGCATGATCGGGGCGTGGTTCGGAGCGAGAACGCCCCCGGAGCCGAGACGGATGGACGACGTCAACGCGGCCGCGTGGGCGGTCAGGACGACGGGCGGGAACGCTCCGATGGCAGGCGAATGGTGATGCTCGGCGTACCAGAGTCGCAGGTAACCGAGGTCTTCGAGACGCCGGGCGAACTCGGTGGTGTCTCGTAACGTGTCTGTGGCTCGGGCGCCCGTTTGGACCATGGCCACTTCGAGCGCGCTGAGCGGTACGGTGATCATCCGATCAGTATAGAAATCGCCCATCCGCACCAACTCCCTTTGCTTGCGAGGCGGAGTTATACACCTGTTGGCGCACGCCCCTTGGCTGCGCACCCCCCGTGGCCAACACTGAGCCGATGACGCAGCGTGTAGAGCTCGCGACCGTGATGGACCGATTCGCCGTGGACGGACTCGTCACCGAGTACGCGGTGGCCGTCGACGACGGCGACTGGGAGGCGTACCGGAGGCTGTTCGCACCGGACGGACGCGCCGACTACCGCTCGGCCGGCGGTATCGAGGGCGGCGCCGACGAGGTCGCGGGATGGCTCGCGCAGAGCATGGAGCTCTTCCCCATGCGCCAGCATCTGATCGTGAACCGGCGGCTGCGGTTCGGGTCGCTGGACCAGGAAACGGGCGACACGGCCCGGGTCCAGGCGGACTACATCAATCCGATGCGGTTCGCGGGCCACGAGGGTGGGTCCACCGCGCCCGACTTCGTGTGCGGCGGCCGGTACGCCTTCGGACTGGTGCGTACGGACCTGGGCTGGCGCCTGCACGAGGTCGTCGTCCAGGAGAAATGGCGCCGCGCGCCGCAGCCGGGCCGGGAACCCGCCGCCACCTGACCGGACGCGCCGACCGCGAGCCGCCCGAGTAGCGCCCCCTGACCAAAAAGCCCTGACGGGACGCCCTCTGTCGGAGATCGTCGCCGACGCGCACACTGGAGGCATCCCCCGGGGAGGGAGACCCTGTATGAAGAGGCCCGAGCGTTGGCTGGGCAGTGGGCCCGATCTTTGGCTCGCCTCCCCGTGGCGGCGCGCGATCGTCGCCGCGCTGGCCGGCGCGCTGCCGATGCTCGCCTTCCCCGCCCCTTCGTGGTGGTGGTTCGCGTACGTCGCCCTCGTGCCCTGGATCCTGCTGGCCCGCTCGGCTCCGACGGGCAGGCGGGCCGCCTACGACGGCTGGTTCGGCGGGCTGGGTTTCATGCTGGCCGTGCACCACTGGCTGCTGCCGAGCCTGAATGTGTTCACGGTCGTCATAGCGGCACTGCTCGGCGCGCTGTGGGCGCCCTGGGGCTGGCTCGTCCGGCGGTTCCTCGGCGGGGTGCCCTCGGCGGGGCGGGTCGGAGCCGCGCTCCTCGTCCTGCCGTCGGGGTGGCTGATGGTCGAACTCGTCCGGTCCTGGCAGGGCCTCGGCGGGCCCTGGGGACTGCTCGGGTCGAGCCAGTGGCAAGTCGGTCCCGCGCTGCGGCTCGCGTCGGTCGGCGGGGTGTGGCTGCTCAGCTTCCTGGTGGTCGCCGTCAATGTGGCGGTCGCCGTACTGGCCGCGGTGCGTGAGTCCCGTGTGCCCGCCGTCGCCGGACTGGTCGCGACGGCCGCCGTGACCTCGGCGACCTGGGTGTGGTCACCGCGCCCGGACGTGACCGGCCAGGTCCGGATCGCCGTCGTACAGCCCGGGGTGATCGGCGGCGCGGACAGTGCCGAGGCGCGTTTCTCGCGCGAGGAGGCCCTCACCCGCACCCTCGCCGGACAGGACCCCGACCTCGTCGTCTGGGGTGAGAGCAGCGTCGGCTTCGACCTCGCGGACCGCCCCGACCTGGCGAACCGGCTCGCCGCGCTGTCCCGGCTGACCGGCGCCGACATCATGGTGAACGTCGACGCGCACCGCTCCGACCGGCCCGGGATCTACAAGAGTTCGGTCCTGGTGGGACCGCATGGCCCGACCGGCGACCGCTACGACAAGATGCGGCTCGTCCCCTTCGGCGAGTACATACCCGCGCGTTCCCTCCTCGGCTGGGCGACCTCGGTCGGGAAGGCGGCGGGCGAGGACCGCAGGAAGGGCACCGAGCAGGTCGTGATGAACGTCGGGCACGGACTGCGCGTCGGCCCGCTGGTCTGCTTCGAGACCGCCTTCCCCGACATGAGCCGCCATCTCGCCCAGGACGGCGCCGGGGTGCTCCTCGCACAGTCCTCGACCTCGACCTTCCAGCACAGCTGGGCCCCCGAGCAGCACGCCTCGCTCGCCGCGCTGAGGTCCGCCGAGACCGGCCGCCCGATGGTGCACGCGACGCTGACCGGCGTCTCCGCCGTCTACGGCCCGAGCGGCGAGCGGATCGGCTCCTGGCTCGGCACGGACGCGAGCGCGGCGGCGGTGTACGACGTACCGCTCGCGCGCGGTGTCACCCCGTACGTCCGGTTCGGCGACTGGCCGGTGCACGCGGCGCTGCTGATCCTGGCGGGACTGTGCGCGACGGAGGGCTTCCGGGCGTTCAGGCCCCGGCGGACCGCTCCTGAACCGCTCGTACCACCCGCTCGCACAGCTCATGAGTCGCCAGCGCGTCACGGGCGCTGAGTACCTTGCCGGCCCGCACCGCGTCGAGGAAGGCGAGCACGCCCTGCTCGATGCCGCGCTGCCGGGCCACCGGCACCCAGTCCCCGCGCCGCCGCACCGAGGGCTGCCCCTTGTGGTCGATCACCTCCGCGAGGTTGACCACCTGACGCTTGGTGTCCTGCCCCGAGACCTCGAGGATCTCCTCCGCCGAGCCGCTCAGCCGGTTCATCACGCCGAGCGCCGTGAAGCCGTCCCCGGCGAGTTGCAGCACGACGTGGTGCACCAGGCCGCCCTCGACCCGGGCCCGCACGCTCACGTCGTCGATCGGCCCCGGCGCCAGGAACCGCAGCGTGTCCACGACGTGGATGAAGTCGTCGAGGACCATCGTGCGCACGTCCTCGGGCAGCCCTATGCGGTTCTTCTGCATCAGGATCAGGTCGCGGGGGTGATCGGCGCACTGCGTGTACCCGGGCGCATGACGCCGGTTGAAGCCGACGGCGAGGCTGACGTTCCGCTCCTCCGCGAGCCGCACCAGACGCTCGGAGTCGGCGAGTTCGTACGCGAGCGGCTTGTCGACGAAGGTCGGCACGCCCGCCTCCAGCAGCCGCGTCACGATCTCGGGGTGCGCGACGGTGGCCGCGTGCACGAAAGCCGCGTCGAGGTTCTGCGCCAGCAGATCCGACAGGTCGGTGTGCCGCTGCTCCGGTGGCAGGTGGAGGCTGTCGCCGACCCGGGCCAGGGTCGCGGGCGTCCGCGTCTGCAGATGCAGCTCGACCCCCGGCTGGACACCGAGCACGGGCAGGTACGCCTTCTGCGCGATGTCACCGAGTCCGATGCAGCCGACCTTCACCAGGGTCTCCTTCAGTTACGACGCGGTCCTCGCCGGAAGCATACGGCCGCCGTGCAAGGCGGGCAGGGGCTCGGCGACCGTCGGGGGGTAGGAGAATCCCTGGTGAACGGCCGTGCGCCGGACGAAAATGCGGGCATGACGAAGCAGCGCACCGAACCCGCCACCAACGCCGACGAACGGTCCATGCTGGAGGGCTGGCTCGACTACCACCGCGAGACCCTGGAGATGAAGTGCGCGGGCCTCGACGACGCCCAGCTCAAGACCGCCTCGGTCGAGCCCTCCGAGTTGTCCCTGCTCGGTCTGGTGCGGCACATGGCTGAGGTGGAGCGTGGCTGGTTCCGCAAGGTTCTGGTGGGCGACGATCCGGGGCCGCTCTACTACAGCGAGGAGGACCGGGACGGAGAGTTCCATCTCACCGACGCGGACACCTGGGACGAGGCGTACACCACCTGGCAGGCCGAGATCGGGATCGCCCGACGCAACGCGGCTCGTTTCGCGCTGGACGACGCCTGCGAGGGCAGGAGCAAGTTCACCGAGGACCCCATCAACCTGCGGTGGATCTACACCCACATGATCGAGGAGTACGCGCGTCACAACGGTCACGCGGATCTGATCCGGGAGCGGATCGACGGCGCCACGGGTGAGTGAGGCGGGTGATGCGGCGTCGGGTCACCTTGCGGACACCGGCGCCCTCCGCAGGAGCGCAAGGATCACCCGTGTGGGGCAACCTCCGCTTGTCCGCTCCCCAAAGCGGGCCGGACGCAGCAGAGTTGAGCGGGTGCATCGAACCACGACCGCCGCGACGCTCCTGGTCACCGTGGCCACCGCCGCGCTCTCCGGCTGTGTGACCGTCCAGCGACCGCCCGCTCCCACCCTGCCGACCGCGCCGTCCCGGCCGTCGCCGCCGCGTCCCGACGGCAAGGCCGGGCCGCAGGTCGTGCAGGCACCGGCGCGCGAGGCGCTGGAACTCATCGGGCCGTCCCGGAAGCCGTCACCGAGCGCTCCGGCGCCGCACCGTACGCCCGTCCCGGCGCCCGCCGCCCCGCAGTCCCCTGCGCGCCACCCGGGCGCCGCGCATCACCCACACCCGCAGCCTCACCCCCACCCACAGCCCCATCGGCCCGCACCCCGCACCGATGTCCCGCCCGTCGCCCCCGAGCAGCCGAACAACACGGACGTGTGTGCCCTCGGCCGGAAGTACGGAGGCTGGAAGGCGGACAGTCCGGAGGCGGTCATCTGCAAGGGCTCGTACGGGCATTGACCACGGCCGGTGTCCGCAGGCTCTAGGGGCGCTGTCTCGGCGGCCCCAGGGTCTCCCCTCCGGACCCGCCGAAGGGACCGGGCCGCTCGACGGTGCCGGGCCCCTCGACGGCGCCGGGGTCCTCCCCCGGCCCTCCGTGCGACGGGTCCGCCCCGTCGAGTCTCAGCTCCAGACGGCCGATCGCCGCGCGTACGCCGTCTCCGTAACGGTCGTTCCCGAGGGCTCCGGCCGCGCCTCGGGCGCGGCGCAGATGGCTGCGGGCCGCTTCGGAGCGGCCGAGTTTCACATAGTCGGCCGCCAGGTTCAGATGCAGCGACGGGTAGAACGCGCGCGCCGCGAGCGACCGGTGGCGCTCGGCGACGTCGCCATCGGTGAGTTCCTCGGCCGCCGACAACGCCCGCAGGTCCCAGGCCAGTTCGTCCGCGGGGTCGTCCTGTGTGTCCGCCAGGTAGTGCGCCAGGGTGCAGCGGTGCAGGGGGTCGCCGCCCTCGCCGATCTCCCCCCACAGGTCCAGGAAACGCCCCCGAGCCTCCTCACGGTCGCCACCGTGGTGCAGCATGACGACCTGGCCGATCCGGGTCATCATGGCGTCCGGCGCCGCCTGCTCCTGTTGCTCCGCCACCGCGTCCTCCAGGCTCGTCGCTGTCCTCTCCGACGCTAACCGGACGCACTGACAATGACGCTCAGGCGCCCCCGGACACCACTGAGCCGCCCCGGTGACGGCCGGACCGGACGCCCCCACCCGGCCCGGGCCGCTGTCCGGTCCCGGTCCCGGATCAGCCGAGGTTCGGAATCCGCCAGTCGATCGGCTCGTGGCCCTGCCCTGCGACCGCCTCGTTGATCTGCGTGAAGGGGCGGGAGCCGAAGAACTTCTTCGCGGAGAGCGGCGACGGGTGCGCGCCCTTCACCACGATGTGCCGCTTCTCGTCGATGAGCGGGAGCTTCTTCTGCGCGTAGTTCCCCCACAGGACGAAGACCGCCGGGTCGGGCCGGTCGGCCACGGCACGGATCACCGCGTCCGTGAACTTCTCCCAGCCCTTGCCCTTGTGCGAGTTGGCCTCACCGGAGCGCACGGTCAGCACCGCGTTCAGCAGCAGGACGCCCTGCTCGGCCCACGGCATCAGATAGCCGTTGTCCGGGATCGGGGTGCCCAGCTCCTCCTTCATCTCCTTGTAGATGTTGCGCAGCGAGGGCGGGGTCTTCACCCCCGGGCGGACCGAGAAGCACAGGCCGTGGCCCTGGCCCTCGCCGTGGTACGGGTCCTGGCCGAGGATCAGCACCTTCACCCGCTCGTACGGAGTCGCCTCCAGCGCCGCGAAGACCTCCTCGCGCGGAGGGTAGACGGGACCGGCCGCACGCTCCTCCTCGACGAACTCGGTGAGTTCCTTGAAGTAGGGCTGCTGCAGTTCGTCACCCAGGACGCCGCGCCAGGACTCGGGCAGCATGGCGGTGTCGGTCACGTCAAGTTCCTCCGATGTGCGGTCACTTCCAGGTCTCAGAACCTACAGGCGACCACTGACAATCGGTTCCGCACCCCGTAGGACCACGCCACCCGCCGGGTCCTGCCCATGACCTACCAGCTGGTCTTGCGGTGCAGCTCCCACATCATCATGATCGTCGAGGGGTCGAGGGCCTGCTCCCCGCCCGAGATCTCCTCGCTCGCCGCCACGAACTGTTTGCCCTGCCAGAGCGGCAGCAGCCGTGCGTCGTCGACGAGGATCTGCTGGGCCGCCTCGAACTCCTTGACCACCGCTCCACGGTCGCTCTCGCGGCGCGAGGCGGGCAGCAGAGTGTCGGTGATCCGGGGCGCCGGATAGGGCGTGCCGAGCGCGTTCTGCCGGCCCACGAAGGGCGCGATGAAGTTGTCGGCGTCCGGGAAGTCCGGGAACCAGCCGCGCCCGAACACCGGGTACTCGCCCTTGCGGTAGCCCTCCTCGTACGTCTTCCAAGGGCGCCCGTTGAGCGACACGCGGAACAGACCGGAGTTCTCGAGCTGCCTCTTGATCTCCTGGAACTCCGGGGCGGTCTCGGAGCCGTAGCGGTCCGTGGTGTACCAGAGGGTGAGGGGGACGCGCTCGGTGATGCCCGCCTCCGAGAGGACCTGCCGGGCCTTGGACGAACTGGGGTCCCCGTAGTCGTCGAAAAAGCCCGTGGTGTGACCGGTCAGGCCCGCGGGGACCATGGAGTACAACGGGTCGACCGTGTCCTTGTAGACCTTGTGCGCGATCGCCGCACGGTCGATGACCTGGGCGACCGCCTTGCGCACCGCGAGCTTCTTGGCCCACGGATCCTTCGGGTTGAACACCAGGTAGCTGATCTCCATGCCCACGCCCTCGACGAGCTGAAGCCCGTTGTCCGCCCCCTTGGTCCGGAGCGAGACGACGTCCTTGGAGGCCAGGCCGCGGAACGTGACGTCGATCTTCTTGTCCTTGAGGGCGTCGACCATCTGCCCCGAGTCCTGGAAGTAGCGGATCGTGACCGCGTCGTTCTTGAGCTCGGCGAAGCCCTTGTAGTGGTCGTTCCTGACGAGTTCGGCCTGCTTGCCGTCCTCGTAGGAGCGCAGGCTGTACGGCCCGGACCCGAAGACCTTGCCGTCCTTGCGCAGCGCGTGCGCGGGGTAGTCGTCGGGGTCGACGATCGACATGGCCGGGGTGGCGAGGACGAACGGGAAGGTCGCGTCCGATTTGTTCAGGTGGAAGACGAGTTCACGCGCGTTCAGTACCTGGATCCGGTCGAGGCTGCCGAGGAGGCCGGCGGGACCGCCGGGCAGGTTGATCTTCTTGATCCGGTCGATCGAGTACTTGACGGCCCGGGCGTCCAAGGTGTCGCCGTCGGAGAACTTCATGTCGGCGCGCAGCTTGCAGCGGTACACGAGGTTCGAGGTGTCCGCGAACCCACAGCTCTGGGCGGCGTCGGGCTGGGGCGTGGTGGCCCCGGAGGGGTAGCTCAGCAGCGTCTGGTAGATGTTGCGGAACAGTTCCCAGGAGCCGTCCCAGGAGGCGGCCGGATCCAGCGTGCTCGGGGCACTGGTGGTGCCCACGACGATCGGTCCCTTGTCGTCGGACGACGCCGAGGACAGGACGCCGCACCCGGCCACCAGGGTGATGGACGTGACCGCCGCCAGATGCCGCAGACATGGGTTCCGGTTGAACACGCGCACGCTCCTCGATCTGCCGTACCAAGGGTCGGCAGACCATACCGCAGCGCCACACCGGTGGATCCGTGTTCTCGGCAGGGCACTTGATCAGCGCGTTTGTGACTACGTTGTCATTTGGCTGTACGTCTTCATACGTCGACGCGAGCGCCGATTTCGTCCATCAGCGCCCGCGTCGATGCTCCGTTCGTCCCGTCTCGGGACTCCGGTCAGCCCACTCCTGCGTTCAGGAAGATGCCGCCGTCGACGACGAGCGTCTGACCGGTGATCCAGTCCGACTGCGACGAGGTGAGGAAGGCTGCGGCGCCTCCGATGTCGGAGGGCACGCCGAGCCGGCCGAGCGGGTAGGACGCGGCCGCCTCCGCCTCCCGGCCTTCGTACAGGGCCTGCGCGAACTTGGTCTTGACGACGGCGGGCGCGATCGCGTTGACCCGCACCTTGGGCGCGAACTCGTGCGCCAGCTGCACGGTCAGGTTGATCATGGCGGCCTTGCTCATGCCGTACGCGCCGATGAAGGGCGAGGGGGCGAGGCCGGCGACGGACGCGATGTTGACGATCGCGCCGCCGTTCTCGCTCTGCCAGGCCTTCCAGGTCAGCTGGGCGAAGCCGAGCGCCGAGACGACGTTGGTCTCGAAGACCTTGCGTGCCACGTCCAGGTCCAGGTCGGCCATCGGGCCGAACACGGGGTTCGTACCGGCGTTGTTGACCAGGTAGTCGACGCGGCCGAAGGCCTCCATGGTGCGCTCGACGACCGTGGCCTGGTGGGCCAGGTCGTGCGCCTTGCCGGCGACGCCGATGACGCGGTCGGCACCGAGTGCCTCGACGGCCTCCTTCAGGGCGTCCTCGTTGCGGCCCGTGATGCACACGCGGTCACCGCGCGCGACGAGGGCCTCCGCGACGCCGTAGCCGATGCCGCGGCTCGCGCCCGTGATGAGCGCGACCTTGCCGGAGAGTTCGGGGAGTGTGGTCATGTCGTGCCCTCCGGCATCAGTTGAGCGGTCCGCCGGCCACGTACAGGACCTGGCCGGAGACGAATCCGGCGGCCTCGCCGGTGAAGAAGGCGATCGCGTTGGCGATGTCGTCGGGGTTGCCGACGCGCTGCACGGGGATCTGGGTGGCGGCCGCGGCCTGGAAGTCCTCGAAGCCCATGCCGACGCGCTCGGCGGTGGCCGCCGTCATGTCGGTGGCGATGAAGCCGGGCGCGACGGCGTTGGCGGTGACGCCGAACTTGCCGAGCTCGATGGCGAGGGTCTTCGTGAGGCCCTGAAGACCGGCCTTGGCGGCGGAGTAGTTGGCCTGGCCGCGGTTGCCGAGCGCCGAGGACGACGACAGGTTGACGATCCGGCCGAACTTGGCGTCCACCATGTACTTCTGGCAGGCCTTGGCCATCAGGAAAGCGCCGCGCAGGTGCACGTTCATGACCGTGTCCCAGTCGGACGCGGCCATCTTGAACAGCAGGTTGTCGCGGAGCACGCCCGCGTTGTTCACCAGGACGGTCGGCGCACCGAGCTCCTCGGCGATCCGCGCGATCGCGGCCTCGACCTGGGCCTCGTCGGAGACGTCGCAGCCGACCGCGAGGGCCTTGCCACCGGCGGAGGTGATCTTCTCGACGGTGTCCTTGCACGCGGCCTCGTCGAGGTCGATCACCGCGACGGCGCGGCCCTCGGCGGCCAGTCGTACGGCGGTCGCGGCGCCGATGCCGCGCGCGGCACCGGTGACTACGGCGACGCGCTGCTCAGTGGTGGACATTGCTGGTTCTCCTCGCCCTTGAAAAGCCCTGCGGCTTGAAATGCCCTGCGGTGGAATGTCCTGCGGCGGAATGTCTTGCGGCTCACACGGTACGCCCGTCCGGTGAGCGACCGCTTAGTACCTTCGGTAGACGTGACGCTAGAAGCCCTGGCACCCGGTGTCAACGGCACACCACGCGGGTGTGATCCATTACCTGACCAGCAACTGGAGCAACCGCTCCGTCTCCGCCTCCGGATCGGCGGTGAGTCCGGTGTGCACGGGCCCCGGCTGCACGACCGTCGAACGGGGGGCGATCAGCCAGCGAAAACGCCGCCCGGCATCGTCACCAGCGGCCTGACCTGCCGCTTTGCCACCCGCACAGACCCCCTCGACCGCCCGCAGCGCGGCCCGTACGCCGGCCACGTCGGCCTCCGGATCCAGGGCCAGCAGCTTGGTCTCGTCCAGATGGGTGCGCACCCCGACGAAGGACTTGGCGCGGCAGTACACCAGTACGCCCGCGTTGAAGCACTCACCGCGCTCGACCCGCGGCACCACGCGCAGCAGCGCGTACTCGAAGACGTCCCGCTCGCTCACTTGTCCCCCTCGAAGCCCTTGATGCGCCCCTCGATCACGCCGGCCCGCGCCAGCAGCGGCTGCGCGTAGGCACGCCGCAGGGCGTCCGGCGAGTCGAAGCCGGGTTCGTCGGCCAGCCACGCGTCGGGGATCTCCGCGGTCACCTCGGCCAGCAGGTCCTCGGTCACCAGCGGCGCCAGCTCGGCCGCGGCGGAGGCGATGTCCGGGCCGAAGGGCGCGAGCGCGTGGTCGGAGGCGTCGTAGGGCTTGGCCGCGGAGGTCGCCGCGCCCGGCCAGTGGTGGTGCCAGATCATGGTGGCGCCGTGGTCGATGAGCCACAGGTCGCCGTGCCACATCAGCAGATTGGGGTTGCGCCAGGAACGGTCGACGTTGTTGACCAGCGCGTCGAACCAGACGATCCGCCCGGCCTCCTCGGGGCTCACCTCGAAGGCGAGGGAGTCGAAGCCGATCGCGCCGGGGAGGAAGTCCATCCCGAGGTTCGGTCCGCCGCTCGACTTGAGCAGCTCCTGCACTTCCTGGTCCGGCTCCCCGAGCCCCAGGACCGGGTCGAGGCCGAGGGTCACCAGGCCGGGCACGCGCAGGCCGAGTCGGCGGGCGAGTTCACCGCAGACGACCTCCGCGACGAGCGTCTTGCGGCCCTGCCCCGCGCCGGTGAACTTCATGACGTACGTCCCGAGATCGTCGGCCTCGACGAGCCCCGGCAGCGAGCCGCCCTCACGCAGCGGCGTGATGTAGCGGGTCACGATGACTTCCTTGAGCATCGCCCCAGGCTACTGGGGTGGTCACGGCCGCCGGACGTGACCCGTGGGCGCCCGCGGCGGCGGTGTCCCGAGCAGATCGGCGCGGCTGTCGAACCGCTGTCGATTCGGTCAAGAAGTCCTCAGCTCCTGAACAGCGCAGACGGGCGGACCGTACCTCTGTACGGATCACCATCACGTCCGTTGAAGGGAATGTCAGCATGACCAGCGAATCGCTTCACCCCGTTCCGGCCCCGGCCCGCCGCACCGTCGTGGCGGCGGTCGGCACGGCGGGACTCGCCGTCGCGCTGACCGCGTGCGGGTCGGACAACAAGTCCTCCGACTCCAACTCCGGATCCGGCGCGAGCGCGAGCAGCGGGGGTACGGGCGGGGGCGACAACGCCGCGGCGGGCAACGCGGGCGGCACGGTCCTCGCCAAGACCACCGACATCCCGGAGGGCGGCGGCAAGGTCTTCGAGTCCCAGGGCGTCGTCGTCACCCAGCCGACCGCGGGCACCTACAAGGCCTTCTCCTCCAAGTGCACCCACCAGGGCTGTGCGGTGAAGGGCATCGCCGACAACGTGATCACCTGCCCGTGCCACAACAGCCAGTTCTCCGCGACCGACGGCAGCGTGAAGAAGGGGCCCGCGACACAGCCGCTGGCCGCCGCCAACATCACCGTGGACGGGGACTCGATCAAGCTCGCGTGACGCGGCCGGGGCCGCGCCTCAGCGGCGCGGCCTCTCGAAGCAGGCCAGCACGTCGTCGGTCGCCGTGATCGTGGCGACCAGGGCGAGCGTGTTGCGGATCATCGCGGGGGTGTAGTCGGAGGGCACCCCCGCGATCGCGTCCGCGGGCACCACGGCGTTGTAGCCGCGGTTCACGGCGTCGAACACGGTGTTGGGGACGGCCACGTTGGCGGAGACTCCGGTCACGACGAGGGTGCGACAGCCCAGGTTGCGCAGCAGCGCGTCGACGTCGGTGCCCGCGAGCGGGGACAGGCCGTGCAGGCGACGTACGACGAAGTCCTCCTCGGTGACCTCGATCGGCGGCGCGACGCGGACCGCGGTGGTGCCCGACAGCTGTTGCACGGGCAGCCGTTCGGCCGCGCGGAACAGGCGGGCGTTGCGGTTGGCGCCCCGCCCGTCGGGCCGTCGCTCGGCGATCGCGTGGATCACCTGGACGCCGCCGCGGCGGGCACCGGCCACCAGCCGGGCGATGTTCGCGAGCGCCCCCGACGACCGGGCCTCCTTGGCGAGTTCGGGCAGTGCGCTGTCCGGGCCGACGACGCCCTGCTGGCATTCCACGGTGAGCAGAACGGTCCCGTCCGGGTCGAGGAGTGTGCTGAGCTGTTCACGCGACGGCATGACTCCCCTTGTCGTCGAGGGTCGGGCGGGCGAGCGTAACGAGCATTGCGCAAGGACGGAAGACGGCCCATGCTTTTCTGACGAACTGTCAGAGGATCTCTGTCGACGTAGAAGATCGACGCATCAGGTCGACATGAAAGAAGAGGTGACCGCATGACCGTCACTCAGCGCAGGGGTCGGAAGATCATGATGACCCCCGGCGAGCTGGACGAGTTCCTCACCACCCAGCGCACCTGCCGCGTCGCCACGGTGTCGAAGGACGGCGCCCCGCACGTGAGCGCGCTCTGGTTCGTCTGGGACGGCACCTCGTTGTGGCTGTACTCCGTGGTACGCAGCAAGCGCTGGACGGAGCTGAGCCGCGACCCGCGGGTCGCGGTGGTGATCGACACCGGTGAGGAGTACGGGGAGCTGCGCGGCGTCGAGCTGTCCGGCGCGGTGGAGTTCGTGGGCGAGGTCCCCCGCACCGGGGAGCTGTGCGCCGAACTCGACGTCCCCGAGACCTTGTTCGCCCGCAAGAACTTCGGCCTGGAGGAGATGCCGCACGACGGCCGTCACGCGTGGGCCCGGCTGACGCCGACAGCCATAGCCTCCTGGGACTTCCGCAAGCTGCCGCCGCTCTAGGGCCTGTCCGGCGGAGAATGCCGCAGACGCGGGGCTTGGCACGCCCATCTGCGGCGTTGTCGTCGGTTGCCGACGCTCCGCGTCGTCGCCCTCCTCCGCCTTGCAGCCGGCCGCACCGTCGAACCCCCGAATCCGCCGCCGTTGCCTCACACCAGCCGCCGCGGGGCTCTCGCAAGCGTGCGTCGCTGCAGGGCTTCCGCAGACCCTGGTCACCGTAGGGCTTCGGCAAGCCGACGGAACGATGGGGGCTCGCGAGGCGGCAGCGTCGCGAAGCTTCCGTGAGGCCGCGGCGTGGGGCCACCGCGAACCCCCGCCACCGCAGGACACGCGCTTCCCTGGGGGACTTCCGCAAGCTCTCCCCACCGGGAGACGTCCGCGAGCCACCACGGCGACCGGCCGCGCAGCCGCCGGCCCGCCGCAGCCCAGGTCACCGCTCAGGTCACTGCTCAGCCGACGCTCTCCCCCGCCGCCCGCAGCGCCGCGACCGCCGCTCTGATCGACGGGCGGCGGTCGGCGTCCGCGCGCCAGATCACGTAGACATGCCGCCGGACGGCCTGCCGCAGCGGCACCGTGACGACTCCGTCCGGCATCGGCCGGCGCCCGAGCAGCGGCGCGATGCAGACACCGAGCCCCGCGGCGACCAGGCCGAGCTGGGTGTGCGTCTCGGCGGCGCGATGGCCGATGTGCGGCTCGACGCCCCGGGAGCGCAACGTGAACATCAGCCACTCGTGGCAGAACTCGCCCTCGCCCCATGTGATCCACTCGTCGTCGGCGAAGTCGCCGAGGTCGACCTCCGCGCGGTCCGCGAGCCGGTGGCCGACCGGCATCGCCACGTCGGCGGGGTCGTCGAGGATCGGGGCCTTGACCAGGCCGTCGGGCAGCGGCATCGGCTTGTTGTACCAGTCGAGCACCACCGCCAGATCGAGGTCGCCCCGGATCACGCCGGCGACCCCGGCCTCGGGCTCCAGCTCGCTGGAGCTCACCCGCAGCCCGGGGTGATCGGCGCGCAGCGCGGCGAGCGCGGTGGGGAACAGCCCGCGCGCGGCGGTCGGAAAGGCGGAGAGCCGCAGCTCACCGACGACCTGACCGCGCTGGGCCTCCAGGTCGGACTGGGCGAGCTCGACCTGCGACAGGATGCGCGCGGCATGCTCGGCGAGCAGCCGTCCGGCATCCGTGAGACGCACCCCTCGCCCGTTCTTGGCGAGCAGCTGCTGCCCCACCTCGCGCTCCAGCTTGGACATCTGCTGGGAGACGGCCGACGTCGTGACGTGCAGCCCTTCGGCCGCGCCGCTCACCGAGCCGTGCCGGGCGAGGGCGTCGAGGGTGCGCAGACGCTCCAGATTCAACATGTAAGCAATGCTACGAGATACCACTCGAGAAATCTCGCTTGTGCTACGAGATCGTCTGCCTCATCGTTACGACCATGAGCGCCGTGACCACTCCCCGAACCGACACCCCGACCGCCACGACCCCCCGCCGTCGCACCGCCCTCGACTGGCGGATCCGCTTCGGCGCCCTCTCGCTGATCTGGGGTTTCAGCTTCCTGCTCATCAAGGTCGGCACGGAGGGCTACGCGCCGTTCCAAGTCACCTTCGGACGGCTGCTGTTCGGGACGGCGGTGCTCGCGGCGGCGATGGTGGTGAAGCGGGAGCGGCTGCCGCGCGGGGCCCGCACCTGGGGTCATCTCACGGTCGCGGCCTTCCTGCTCAACGCACTGCCGTTCTCGCTCTTCGCCTACTCCGAGCTGACGATCCCGTCCACGCTCGCGGGCATCTGCAACGCGACCTCGCCCCTGTGGGGCATGGCCCTGTCCCTGGTCGCTCTCTCCGAGGACCGCCCGACCCGGCGCAGGGTCGCCGGTCTCGGCATCGGCTTTCTCGGCGTCCTGACGGTCCTCGGCGTCTGGCAGGGCTTCCACGGCCTGGACGCCACGGGCACGCTGATGGCCCTGCTGGCCTCGCTGAGCTACCCGATCGGCTGGATCTACGTCCGCCGTACCCTGGCCGGCACCGGCCACTCGCACCTGTCGATGACCGGCGCCCAACTCCTGCTCGCCACTGCCCAACTGGCCCTCGTCACCCCGCTGTTCACCGCGTTGCCGAGCCACTTCCCGGTCGTCCCGCTGCTCGCGATCGCCGCCCTGGGGGCCCTCGGCACGGGCCTGGCCATGCTCGTCCAGTACGGCATCGTCGCCGAGGTCGGCCCGACGACGGCCCAGATGGTCACGCACTTCATCCCGGTGATCGCCACCGCCGCGGGCGTCGCGATCCTCGGCGAGTCGCTGAGCTGGTCCACGCCGGTCGGCGCGGTGATCGTCCTCGCCGGCGCCGCGCTCACCCAGGCCGGACCGCACCGCTGACGGCGCCCTCAGGGCGTACGGACCGATTCACACGTAACCGCGCACGGACCGACTCTCACGTAGCCGCGCACGGACCGACTCACACATAGCCGCGTACGGGCGCCGGTCCGACGGCGGAGGCGACGGCGTCCGCCAGCGGCTCGATGTCGTCCGGCGTCAGAGTCGAGACGGTGATCCGTATCCCGGGCGGCGCGCTCATCCGGAAGCGCGCCCCGGGCGCGACCGCCCAGCCGGCGTGCAGCAACCGCGCGACCGCTCCCGTCTCGTCCGGGACGGGGATCCACACGTTCATCCCGCTGCGCCCGTACGCCTCGATGCCACGCCGCTTCAGGGCGTCGATCAGCGCGTCCCGGCGCCGCCCGTACGCCGCCGCCACGGCCGTGACGTCCACCGCGCCGTGCGCCCACAGGTGGACGACCGCCCGTTGCAGCAGATGGCTCACCCAGCCGGGCCCCAGCCGCTGCCGCCCGTGCACCCGGTCCATGGTGACGGGGTCCCCGGTGAGGACGGCGAGCCGCAGGTCGGGGCCGTAGGCCTTGGCGACGGAGCGTACGAAGGCCCAGTCGCGGGTCACCCCGGCCAGTGGGTGCAGCGGCAGGTCGACGATCCGATGCCCGTGGTCGTCCTCGACGAGCAGGACGTCCGGGTGCACCTTCAGCACGGAACGCAGGGCACGCGCGCGTGCGGCGCCCACCGCGGCGCCGGTCGGGTTCTGTGCCCGGTCCGTGACGATCAGCGCGCGGGCACCGGCCTCCAGGGCATGGCGTACGTCGTCGGGGACCGGGCCCTCGTCGTCGACGCGCACCGGGACCGTGCGCAGCCCGAGCGCCGGGGCGAGGTCGAACACGCTGCCCCAGCCGGGATCCTCGACGGCGACGGCGTCCCCGGGCTTGAGATGGGCCGCCAGCACGCGCTCGATGGCGTCGAGCGATCCGGAGGTGACGACGACGGGCCCGTCGGGGACGCCGTCCGCGTCGAGGTCGGCGCGCGCGAGCCGCTCCAGCTCTGCCTCGACGGCGGCCTCCCCGTACATCACGGGATCCCGGTCCGACCGTCCGGCCGCCGCCGCGAACGCCTCGGCGAGGGCGGGCAGCAGGGCCGGGTCGGGGTTGCCGTCGGCCACGTTCCGCACGCCCTCCGGCACCTCGACCCGGATGTAGTCGCGTCCCGTCGTGACGGGTTTCGAGCGGATCCGGCTGCCGCGCCGACCCGCGGTCTCGATCACCCCGCGTTCACGCAGGGTGCGATAGGCGGCGGCGACGGTGTTGGGATTCACCCCGAGCCGCTCCGCCAACTCCCGCATCGGCGGAAGCAGTTGCCCCGGTTCGAGGTCACCGCTGCCCACCGCACGCTCGACGCTCGCGGAAATGTCCGCTGCGCGACGCCCTTCGATCCGATACTCTTCTAGCACAAAGAAGATTATGCACTAGTGCAATGGAGAGCGCAATGTCGGAGACGAGCACTCAGCCCGGGACGACGCGGCCCGCCGCCTACACCCCGACCGATCGCACCGTCCCCACCCGTTCCAAGGAGCGCGCCGCGTACGACCACGAGCTGGTCCACGCGATACTCGACGAGGGGTACGTCTGTCACCTCGGCTTCGTCCGGGACGGCGCCCCGGTCGTGCTCCCCACCCTCTACGGACGGGTCGGCGAGCGCCTCTACGTCCACGGTTCGACGGGCTCGCGCCCGCTGCGGATGACCGGTCAGGCCGACCCCGGGCTGCCCGTCTGCCTGACCGTGACCCATGTCGACGGTCTGGTCCTGGCCCGCTCCGCCTTCCACCACTCGATGAACTACCGCTCCGTGGTGGTGCACGGCATCGCCCACCAGGTGACGGACCCGGACGAGAAGCGGGCGGCCCTGGACGCGCTGGTCGACCAGGTCGTCCCGGGCCGTTCGTACGACTCGCGCCCCGCCAACGCCAAGGAGCTCGCCGCCACCGCCGTGATCCGCCTCGACCTGAACGAGGTCTCGGCGAAGCTGCGCACCGGCGGCCCGAACGACGACGTGGAGGACCTCGCCCTCCCCCACTGGACCGGGGTCGTCCCCCTCACCAAGGGACACGGCACCCCGATCCCCGCCGACGACCTGGCCCCCGGCATCGAGCTCCCCGACTATCTCGCGACCCTGTGACGACGGGGCAGCCGAGGCACCCGAGGCGCCGGGCGGGGTCACCCCCCGGCGCCTCGGCCTCATGCCTCATACCCGCCGCATCCCTCAGACGAGCGCCCGTTCCTCCTCGGGCACCCTCCGGGCGTCGCCCCGGATGCTCCGCGCCTCGGCCACCGCGAGCCCCGCGACCGAACCCAGCATCAACAGGGTGCCCGCGAGCGTCGTCACGGTCAGTCGTTCGCCGAGCAGACCGACGGCCAGCACGGCCGCGCTCACCGGCTCCAGGAGCATGATCACGGAGACGGTCGCGGACCGGACCACGGCGGCGCCCGCGAAGAACAGGGCGTAGGCCAGCGCCGTGGGGACGGCGGCGATGTAGATCAGCAGGACCAGCACGTGCGCCGGTCGGGCGGTGTGCGGGACCAGTCCCTCGGCCAGGCCGAGCGGCAGCAGGCAGACGGTGGTGACGGCGAACGTCCACACCGTCGTACCGGAGCCGTCGACGCGGCCGTCTCGTCCCCACCACCGGGTGAGCAGCGTCATCGTGGAGTATCCGGCCGCGGACACGACCGCGAGCGCGACGCCCCAGGGCCGCACCGTGGCACCCCCGCCGCCCAGCGCCAGCACCCCGAGCCCGCCGAGCGCCCCGGCGACGGCGGCGCTCCCGCCGCGCCCGAGCCGCTCCCCCAGGGTCAGTCGCGCGCCCAGGGCGATGAGCACGGGGCCGGCGCCGAGGGTGACAACGGTCGCCACCGCGAGTCCGGTGGCCTCGACCGCGGCGAAGTAGGCGGTCTGGAAGACGGCGAGCCCAAGGCCCGTGACCCCGATCCGCAGCGTCTTGCGGCCGAGCGGTTCCCGGGCGGCCTGCACGACCCGTCGGCGCCACCGCCGATGCCGCGGCAGGCGCACGGCGAGCAGCAGCACGAGTCCGCCCGCGCAGCGCCAGAAGGAGAGGGCGATCGGCCCCATGTCACTGGCCCGGTAGACCAGTGACGCGGCCGCGCCCGCGGTGCCCCAGGCGGCACCGGCGACGATCAGATAGAGGAGGCCTCGCCCGAGGGGCAGGCCGGAAGCAGCTTGCGACACGTGTTTCTCTCCGCGGATACGCGCGGCCGCGCACAAGGCAGCCGCGCAGAAGTTCGGGAAGGACCACATCGCAGCCCGTGCCGAGCGGGCAGGGGCGTACGGGAAGGTCCTCGGACTTCTTCTGCGGGCAGCGCCGTGCCACCCGGCACCGCGCCGGGTGGGAACTCCGGAGGGCCCGCCTCAGGCGGCCGGAGGCGGCAGAACGAGCGTCGAAGGCATGGTCGGCACCTTAGACGGCGGTCCCGTGGGCCGACAACTCCCTTTCGGCGCCGCTCCCGCCACTCGCGACCGGCCCGTCCGAGGGCTTCGCGGGCGCCGACGACTGTGCGATGAACGCGCCGACCAGCACCACCGCACCGCCGACGATCTGCGGCGCCGAGAGATGTTCGCCGAGCAGGACCCAGGCGAGCACCGTCGCGATGACCGCCTCCAGGCAGGCCACGACGCCCGCGACCTGCGGGGAGAGCCTGCGCACGGAGAGCACTCCGGTGACGTAGGCGACGACGGTCGCGATCAGCACGATCCAGCCGAGCAGCAAGGAGGCGGCGACGGAGGTGCCGTTCATGTCCGCGCTGCCCCCGAGCAGCGACCAGTCCATGGTCCAGGGACGTGCGACGACCGTCAGCACGAGGGTGCCGACGAGCAGGCCGTACGCGATGACACCGAGGGGGTCCGGTGCCTCCTCGCCCGCGTCGCTGCCCTGGTCGGACAGGACGAAGTAACCGACCTGGCAGCAGGCGGCGCCCAGCGCGAGCAGCAGCCCGACGACGTCGAAGCTCAGCCCGGACCACACCTCGACGACACAGGCGAGCCCGCCGACCGCGAGGACGACCCCGAGCGCCGCGGCGCGGGTCACGGGCCGGCGCTGCACGAACCGCACCCAGCCGAGCACGAGCGCCGGCGCCAGATACTCGACGAGCAGTGCGACACCGACGGGGATACGCGATATCGCGGCGAAGTAGCAGGCCTGGACGCCCGCCACGGCGAGCAGTCCGAACCCGACGAGCAGCGCGGGGCGCCGCCGTACGAGAGCGCGATGGCGCACGGCCAGCGGCAGCATCACCAGGGCCGCGCCCGCGACCCGCAGCCACACCACGTGGAGCGGGTCGAGCCCCGCCTCGATCAGCGGCTTCGCCGCGACACCCGATCCGCCGAAGGCGACCGCCGACGCGAGGGCGAGGCCCAGCCCGACGCCCTTCCCACGGTTGTCCTGACTGCCCTGAGAGGTATGCACCGGCACATGATGACAGGCGACGACATGAGCGTCACCCCCGATGACACCTGTCTCAACGATTGGACTGGCAGCCCGGGTCGCCACCGCCGACGTACGTCTCGAAGTCGAGGCGGAACTCGCATGCGAACTCGTCCTCGGCGTCGAAGGCGTTCTCGATGCGCAGAAGCAGCGTCCGGGCGTCCACGCCGGCCCGCCGCAGGACCTCGACGGCCCGCGCCTGCGGATCGGTGACGATCGAGGCGAGCAGATCGAGACAGCGGGCCCGTTCGTCACCCCGCCGTTCGGCACGCTCGCACGCGCTCTCCATGGCTCCGGCCGCCACCGGTGACCAGCCCGCCTCGGCCACGACCCGCGACCAGCCCGCCTCGGCGACGACCGGAACCGCCCCCGAGTCCTCGACGCCGCTCTGCCAGCGCAGTCCGTAGCCGATGCTGCGCTGCACGAGATAGCCGAGCAGCCGGGCGACCTGCGGGGCGCCGTCGAAGACGGCACGCACCTGGGGGTCGGCCTCCAGCAGTGAGTGCAGCAGATGGGCGGTGTCGATCTGCCGGTCGCCGTCCCGCAGCGCCCGCCTGCGTGCGCCGGAGACCACCGACGCCAGCTCGGCTGCGAGCCTGGCATCGAGTTCCGTGCGGTGGGAGCCGCTCTCGGCGGCGGGCTGCTGGGGGATACGCGGTGGCACAACCCCTACCCCATCAGTCCCGGCGACCCGGGTCATCCTCGGTGGGCAGCATCTTCACGTCCCACACAGGGTGGGCTTCCGCGAGCACGTTCTCCTCCTTACGGATGACTTCGCACTCTTTCTCCCCCAGGTTCTCCCTCAAGGCGCGCGCCGCCTTGCTTCCCGCGTAAGCCCCAAGGATGCGCCGCGCGCGTGGGACCTGTTCGACGCGGCGGTGATACGGCAGGTGGGCCGAGTTCACAATTCCTGACGGTTCATCAGTATTGAATGTTCCGAGGGCTGCGGCTACGTTCCGCGACACCGTAGCTGCGCCGGGCGCAGCGCCTGACACGAAGGGGTGGTCGCATGGCCGAAGTCAGCGCGGAAGCACGCATCGAGGCGCCGGCCGAGAAGGTCTGGGCGCAGCTCACGGACTTCTCCTCGTACGGCGAGTGGAACTCGACCCACACCAACTTCCCCAAGGGTGGCCCCGCCTCACTCGAGGTCGGCGGCACCTTCCAGGAGAACATGAAGCTCATGGGGTTCCCGGCCGAGGTCGAGTGGACCATCGAGGAACTGGAGCCCGCCCGCACCCTGGCCATCCGCGGCAAGGGCCCCATGGCGGTGACCGTCGCCACCCGCTACACCCTGACCCCCAACGGCGACGCCACCTCGGTGCGGATCGACGGGGAGTTCACCGGCGCGGCCGTCTCGCTGATGGCGGGCAAGCTCAAGGACTCGGCGACGGCCGCCCTCAACGAATCGCTGCGCAAGCTGGCCGGACTGGTGACCTGACTCCCACGCCTGACCCGAGACCCGCATCCAGCCCCCGTACATGGACAGGCGCCCCGCGGAAACACTTCCACGGGGCGCCGTCAGATACCACAGCATGCCCGTCAGTCCTCGTCGGCGAGGATCAGGTACAGCTTCTTGCGGGCTTCGTTGATGACCGCCAGCGCCTTGTCGCGCTGGTCCTTGCTGCCGGTCTTCCAGACCTGCCCGAAGGCCTCCATGAGACCGAAGCCGGCCTGCCGGATCTCGTGCAGCGTCTCCCAGTCGACCCCGCGCCCGGCCTCTTCCCACGGCGCCTCGGGGCCCGCCTCGGCCGCTTCGCGGCCTTCGTCGGTGAGCGAGAAGAGCTTCTTGCCGCCCTCTGCCGCACTGGTGATGAGGCCCTCGTCCTCCAGCAGCTGGAGGGTCGGGTAGACCGAACCCGGGCTGGGCTTCCACGCCCCGCCGCTGCGCTCGGCGATCTCCTGGATCATCTCGTAGCCGTGCATGGGCCGGTCCTTGAGAAGGGCCAGGATCGACGCGCGTACGTCACCGCGCCGCGCCCTGCCGCCCGGACCGCCCCGGCCGCCGCGCCTGCCACCCCAGGGGCCCGGCCCGAAGCCGAACCCGGGGCCGCCGGGACCACCGCCCGGACCACCCGGACCGAAGGGCCCGAAAGCCCCGCGCCGCCCTTCGAAGCGGCCCCGGTCACGCGGACCGGGCCCACCGTGTCGGCCATGTCCACGTTCGAATCCAAATTCCTGTCCTTGGGGACGCATCGCCATCACTCCATTCGTTCTTTGATCGGTCGCGATGCGTCAACGATATATCGGAATAGCTCGCCTGACAACCCTCGGAAGTCCGGGCAGGTCAGGGGGCCGGACGGCCACAACCGGTCCAGTTCCACGGAATTGGCGTTGTCCCGCGGCCCACGCGGGCCGCTAGCGTCGGGGCATGCGGATTCGAATCGTCGACGCCTTCACCGACCGTCCCTTCACGGGCAACCCGGCCGGGGTCCTCCTTCTCGACCACGACACCTTCCCCGAGGACAGCCGGCTCCAGAGCGTCGCCCTGGAGGTCAACCACGCGGAGACGGCCTTCGCGCACCGCCTCCCCGAGGGCGGCGACGCCGACTGGGCGCTGCGCTGGTTCACCCCCGTCGCCGAGGTCGCGATGTGCGGGCACGCGACCCTCGCCACCGCACACGTCCTGCGCACCACGGGCGCCCACACGGGACCGGTGCGGTTCGCCACGCTCAGCGGCGTACTCGTCGCCATGCCCCACGAGGACGGTTCCCTGACGCTGGACTTCCCCACCGCTCCGCTCACCCCGGTCGAGGTCCCGGACGGCGTCGCCGAGGCCCTGGGCGCCGAGCCGCTCACGACCTTCGACACCGGCCCGAACACCGGCGACCTGCTGATCGAGGTCGCCGACGAGAAGACGGTCAGGGGACTCGCCCCCGATCACAGGGCCCTCGCCCGGTACTCCGAGCGCGGCATCATCGCGACCGCCCGCGCCGAAGACCCCTCCCAGGGCTACGACTTCGTCTCGCGCTGCTTCTTCCCGAACCTCGGCATCGACGAGGACCCGGTCACCGGCAGCGCCCACACCGCCCTCGCGCCCTACTGGTCCGAGCGCCTCGGCCGCCCCGGCCTCACCGGCCTGCAGGCCTCCCCGCGCTCCGGCCTCGTCCGCACCGAGCTGCGCGGCAACCGCACGCTGCTCACAGGCCACGCGGTCACGGTCATCGAGGGCGAACTCCTCGCGTAGCGACGCACGAAAAAGCCGTACAAAAAAGGGGCGTACGAGAGTGTCGTACGCCCCTTTCGGACCCGCTCACGCCGCTGCTCAGGCGGTCGGCAGCCAGCCCACCTTCCCCGCCAGCAGCGCGTATCCCACGAACGCCCCGATGTCGAGCAGCGAGTGCGCCACCACGAGCGGTCCGACCCGGCCCCACCGCCGGTACAGGTAGACGAAGACCACGCCCATCGCCATGTTCCCGATGAAACCACCGATGCCCTGATAGAGGTGGTACGAGCCGCGCAGCACCGCGCTCGCCACCAGCGCGGTCCCCGGCGTCCAGCCCAGCTGCCCGAGCCGGCGCAGCAGGTACCCGACGACGATGACCTCCTCCAGTACGGCGTTCTGCACGGCCGACAGGATCAGGACCGGGTACTTCCACCACACGTCGGGCAGCGCTTCCGGCACCACGGTCAGGTTGGCGCCGAACCCCCGGGCCGCCAGGTAGAAGGCGATGCCCGTGCTACCGATCACCGCCGCGATCGCGGCCCCCCGCCCGAGGTCGGGCCAGGGCCGCGTACGGTCGAACCCGATCACACGCAGTCCCTTGCCCTCCCTCATCAGGAAGTGCGCGACCAGGGCGACCGGGACCAGGGCCGACGCGATGCCGAACAACTGCCAGGCCAGATCAAGCCAGGGGCGACCCGGCGCGGCCGAGGCGTTGAGGGTGGCCGCCTGGTCCTTGAGACCCCCCGGTTTGGTGACCGACCCGACAAAGCTGATCAGCGCGGACACTCCGCTCGCCCCGAGCGACAGGCCCAGGACGAGCAGTGTTTCGTCCCGGAAAATCCGTCGTGTCAGCCGCTCCTCGGGAAAAGAATCGGCCACCGACCCCGCCTCCACCTGCACTCCCGCCTCCAGTTGAGTAATCCCGCCGCATCCTCATCTTCGCCCCGCTAGGGTCTCGAAAGAAGTTGCGAAGATCGTGTGCGACAGGCCGTCGGGTGGACGGACGCCGTACGGGCGTACCTCCCCGTCGCCTTTGCCTCATGGCCGTCTCTACGGCTTTCTCGCGACTCCGGCTCATCCAGGGAGGGCACCACCGTCATGGGACGTCACAGCTTGCCCGATGCGTACGGGGCGGGCGCGGCCGACCCCCGTCCACGCGCACGCCGCCGTACGGTGGCCATCGCGACGGTGTTGGTGCTCACGGTCGCCGCGGGCACGGCGGTCGCGGTCCGCGGTGGTCTGCTCTCCTTCGGCTCGTCCTGCCGGGACAACGCCGTGCCCCTCAAGATCGCCGCGTCCCCGGACATGGCGCCCGCCCTCAGGGCCGTCGCCGAACAGGCCCGCGACCACAACATCACCTCCGACGGCCACTGCATCGCCGTGACCGTGACGGCCCGCGAGTCGTACAAGGTCGCCGACGCACTGAGGTCGGGCAACAAGTCCGACGTCCAGGCGTGGGTGCCGGACTCCGCACTGTGGGTGAACCGGGTCAGTGGTGAGAGCAACGCGACCCGGGTGACCGCGGCGGGCAGCGTCGCCTCCTCGCCGGTCGGCGTCGCGATGGTCCCGTCGGCCGCGAAGTCGCTGGGGTGGCCCGAGAAGACGTACACCTGGACCGAGTTGGCGGGCGCGGCGCTGCGGGACGACCGGCTGAGGCTCGGTGCGGCCGACCCGGTGCGCAGCGCGGCCGGCCTGCTCGCGCTGACCCAGCTCAATACCGCCGCGGCCACCGTCAAGGGAGGTGACACCCAGGTGGCGGCCATGGCGAAGACGCTCTCCCAGCGCACGTCCGACAGCGACAGTCAGGTCCTGGACACCCTCCCGCGTGACTCCTCCGGCACCAAGCAGGGCAGTCCGCAACGCAACCAGGCGCTGATCCTCTCCGAGCAGTCGGCGTTCGCGTACAACTCCTCGGCCGGCGGCGGCGCCGGACTCGAGCTCTTCTATCCCACGGACGGCTCACCGCGGCTCGACTACCCGTTCACCCTGGTCGACGAGTCACGGCTGAGCACCGACACGAGCCGTGCCGCCCTGCGGTTCATGACGCTGCTCGGCGAGTCGGACGGGCAGCGGATCCTGGAGCGGTACGGGTTCCGCACGGACGACGAGAAGGTCTCGCCCGCGCTGGTCACCAAGGCCGGGGGGCGAGCCCCGCAGCCGTTCGCGCGCGCCGCGCTCGAACCCACCCCGGCGAAGGCGGTCGACGAGGCACTCGGCACGTGGACGATCACGGTGCAGAGCGCCCGGATCACCACGGTCGTCGACGCCTCCGCGTCCATGGCGCAGCCGGTGCCGGGCACCGGCCAGTCCCGTATGGACGTCACCAGGGCGTCCCTGCTGCAGGCCCTCGCGACCTTCACCTCGGAGGACGAGATCGGGCTGTGGAAGTTCTCCACCCGCCTGGACGACGACCGCGACTATCGGGTGCTCGTGCCCACGGAACGCCTGGGCGACCGCAAGGGCAACGGCACCCAGCGGGACAGGCTGTCGGCGGCGTTCAGCTCCCTGTCTCCCGTCCCGAACGGCGCGACGGGCCTGTACGACACCACGCTCGCCGCGTACAAGGCGGCCACCTCCTCCTATGTCAAGGGGAAGTTCAACGCGCTGGTGCTGCTGACCGACGGCGTCAATCAGGACCCGGGGAGCATCTCGCGCTCCGCCCTCGTCACCCAACTGCGGAAGCTCAGCGACCCACAGCGCCCGGTGCCGCTCATCGCCATCGCCGTGGGCCCGGACGCCGACAAGGCGGAGGTCCAGGAGATCGCCAAGGCGACCGGCGGCTCCGGCCAGCAGGTCAACGACCCCACGCAGATCCACTCGGTGATCCTCAGGGCGATCGTGGCAGCGGGCAACCAGAGCCAAGGCTGACACCAGAACCCCAAACAACCCCGGGCCAGCGACGCACGCCACCCGGCCCGAGGGGGGCGCCACACCCCGCCGGACCCGGCGCACCGGCGCAGGCGGCCCCACCCGGGCCACCACCACAGCCCACCCGGCCCGGCGACCATGTCACCAGCGGCCTGGCCAGGGACAACCGCTCGGGGCACGCTCCGCCCCCCCTGAACACCCGCCGCGAGCAGCCCACCCCAGAGACACCGCCGCAGGCAGACCGCCCCGGTCAGCCCAGCGGTACCGGCTCCGGCAGTCCCACCGGCCAGGTGTGCACGGGCTCACCGAGGTGCATCAGCTCGCCGTAGCGCCGGGTCGTCGCGGCCAGCGCGGCATCCCTCGCGAGGCCCTTCTCCAGCGCCTGGTGGAAGGTGGCCGTCTGCCAGGTCGCCCCGTTGGCACGCAGCCGGCACCGGTCCTCGATCACCCCCAGGTAGTAGTCCCGGTCGGCCGGCTCGACGCCCCACGCGTCCAGCCCCGCCGCGGCGAGCGGCAGCAGTTCGTCACGGACCAGGTGCACGGCCTCGATCTGCGCGGTGGTACCCCCGTACCGTCCCCGCCGCGGCCACTCCAGACGCGCGTCGATGCCATGGCGGCAGGCCGCGTCGAAGTTGGCCGCCGCGGACTCGAACGACAGCCGTGTCCACACGGGCCGCGCCTCCTCGGCGAGCGCACGCACGACCCCGTAGTAGAACGCCGCGTTGGCGACGACATCGGTGACGGTGGGGCCGGCGGGCAGCACCCGGTTCTCCACGCGCAGGTGCGGGACTCCGTCGGCGACGTCGTACACGGGCCGGTTCCAGCGGTAGACCGTGCCGTTGTGCAGCACGAGTTCGGCGAGCCGGGGAATGCCTCCGGCGTCGAGGACCGCGAGCGGGTCCTCCTCGTCGCTGATGGGCAGCAGAGGCGGGAAGAAGCGCAGGTTCTCCTCGAAGAGGTCGTACGCCGAGGAGATCCACCGCTCGCCGAACCAGGTGCGCGGACGCACCCCCTGCGCCTGGAGCTCGGGCGGCCGGGTGTCGGTGGACTGCTGGAACAGCGGCGGCCGCGACTCGCGCCACAGCTCACGGCCGAACAGGAAGGGCGAGTTGGCACCTATCGCGACCTGCACGGCGGCAACGGCCTGCGCCGCGTTCCACACGTCCGCGAAGCGCGCCGGGGTGACCTGGAGGTGCAACTGCACGGAGGTGCAGGCGGCCTCGGGCGCGATGGACTTCGACGTACAGACGAGGCGCTCCACCCCGTCGATGTCGAGCACGAAGTCCTCGCCACGGGCGGCCACGATTTGATCGTTGAGCAGGGTGTAGCGATCGACGTCCGACAGGTTCGAGGAGACCAGGTCGTCACGGTCGAGCGTCGGCAGAATCCCGATCATCATGATTCCCGCGTCGAGTTCGCCTGCCTTTCGATGGGCATATGCGAGTGAGGTGTGCAGCTCCTCGGCGAGCCGGTCGAATACCCGTCCGTCCAATCGATGTGGGGCTATGTTGACTTCCAGGTTGAACATGGCAAGTTCTGTTTGAAAGTCTCGGCTCGCAATCCTTTCGAGTACTTGCGCATTCATCATCCTGGGCATGCCGTCGGGTCCGGCGAGATTCAGTTCGATCTCCAGGCCCATGAGATTCTTCGGGCGATCGAACCGCTTCTCCTCCAGCAGCCTCGCCAGCCCCGTCAGACACTGCCGGAGCTTGCCTCGGTAGTGCTGGCGATCGGACAGGTCGTACGACCCTGCCACGACCTTCTCTCCCATCGAAGTGTCCCTCCTCGAATGGGCAGGCCGATCCTCCGGCCCCTGCCGTCCCGGAGGATGATGCCCAGGCAACACGATCGATAACGCCCTGTACAGCCTCGTCGACCGCTACCCTGGTACCCGTTGTCCGGAGGCACATTCACGAGGCATGAACCAGAGCACAGTTTCAGCCTGACACGATCTCGTGAAAAACGCCGACGAGAATCGGCCGACCGCTCCGACAAAGCAATCCGAGGTCATCGACGGGCCCCGACACAGAATCGGGATGAACCTCTCGTTTCGTCGACCGAATATCGCCTTGCTCTTCATATTCAGGACGGCTAGACGAAACACCATCTGAACACGTGTCGTATAAACTCCGCAAACGAGGCGGAGAGTTGGCGCTCGCGGTCCTAGGTCCTGTCGTCGAGGTGACATGCGGCAGGCGACATCCTGTCGGCAGATCCAGACCCCTCGCTCCTCCGACCCCGAGAGCTGACAGCGCCGTCCGCCCCCGCCCTCGCGCCACTGTGCCTGTCGAATGAGAGGCGACCCACCATGCCGCTGCATGTCCCCCCGGCTCCCTCGCCCGCCCTGCGCACCGTCCTCACGGCACTCGGTTCCCCCACCGCAGTCCGCGAGGCCCGCACCCCGTCCCTGCGCATGGCCCAGGGACCCGTCACCCCCGAACTCCCGTTGCCCGTACACGTTCTGGACCGCATCACGCCCGCCGGCGCCTCCACCGCCCGGCTCGCCGGATGGCGCTTCCTGATCCGCTGCGGCGAGCGGTCGGTGGCCGCGGCCGACACCATGCTCACTCCCGACGGCTGGGCCTTCTCGCACTTCTTCGAAGGCCCCTACATCGCCTCCACCGAGCGCGCCCTGCGTCACGCCGAGAACATGAGCCAGCCGTACCAGCCACGGCTGTTGTCCGTTCCCGAGCTCTACATGCTCACCCTCTGGCTGCACGGCGACTGCGCCGCGGACGGCGCCACCGGGCATCCGGCCGCCACCGATCTCCTGGTGCCGCTGGCGCCCGCGCCGCCCGGTATCGCCGCGCATCGCCCGCACCGCGTCGCCGAACTCCTCCCGGTCCTCACGCACCGGCTCACTCCCGCCCCGCTACTCAGCTCGCCCGCGTAATCACTCACCTGGAAAAGCACACCCAGCGCATCGCCCCGTGCCCCGCTACCGTTGTCCCGGTCGCGGGGCACGCTGCCGCCCGAACCCGTCCGCTCGTTCGGGCCCCACAGCGCTCGTACGAGGGAGAACGCCCCCTCCGCCCCGACCGGACTAGCCCCATCCGGCCACCGCGAACCCCCCGAAGGGACCGTGCAGTTGGACTGAACCGTCCGCACGGGTGACGCGTCTCCAACCTGTGAGGAGCGCTGCTGCGAAATCCCTGCGGATTGACGCCCGTAGGGCAACACTGGGTTCACACACACGCCACCGGGGGGCGGCCATGAGCACTTCAAGCCGCGGGAAAGACACCACAGCCACCACTCATCTCTCATCCCAGCGAAAGATCCCATCCATGTGCCAGCACCAGCCGCCGTGTCCGACAGCCGAATCAGCCGACCGGGAGTCCGCCCGTCTCGTGGCGCACCACCCGGAGCAGGGATGGAGCCTGCTGTGCAACGGCGTTCTGCTCTTCGAGGACACCGGTGAGCTCCTGCCCGACGGCCAGATCATCGCCCCGCACCGCCCCCAGGGCAGCGAGCACGTGATGACGGCCGCCTGAGCCGCACAACCGGGTGGCGGTGACCGCCGCCCAGACATGGAGAGGGGCCGGCCCGGAGACGTGATCTCCGAACCGGCCCCGACGCGTATCCGAGGGTGACTACTCTTCGTAAGCGTCCAGCGGCGGGCAGGAACAGACCAGGTTCCGGTCGCCGTACGCCTGGTCGATGCGGCGCACCGGCGGCCAGTACTTGTCCGCGGCCGAGACACCGGCCGGGAAGACGGCCTCCTCGCGGGTGTACGCGTGCTCCCACTCGCCGCCGAGCGCGGCGGCGGTGTGCGGCGCGTTCCGCAGCGGGTTGTCCTCGGCCGCCCAGACGCCCGAGCCGACCTTGTCGATCTCCGCACGAATGGCGATCATCGCGTCGCAGAACCGGTCGAGCTCGATCAGGTCCTCGGACTCGGTGGGCTCGATCATCAGCGTGCCGGCCACCGGGAAGGACATCGTCGGCGCGTGGAAGCCGTAGTCGATGAGCCGCTTGGCGATGTCGTCGACGCTGACGCCGGTCGCCTTGGTCAGCGGACGCAGATCGATGATGCACTCGTGCGCGACGAGCCCGCCGGGACCGGTGTAGAGCACCGGGAAGTGCGGCTCCAGACGCTTGGCGATGTAGTTCGCCGACAGCACCGCCACCTGCGTGGCCCGCTTGAGGCCCTCACCGCCCATGAGACGGACGTACGCCCAGGAGATGGGCAGAATGCCCGCCGAGCCCCAGGGAGCGGCGGAGATCGGTCCCACGCCCGTCTCGGGGCCGGCCGCGGGCTGCAGCGGGTGGTTCGGCAGGTACGGCGCCAGGTGCGCGCGTACGCCGACCGGGCCCACGCCCGGACCGCCGCCGCCGTGCGGGATGCAGAACGTCTTGTGCAGGTTCAGGTGGGAGACGTCACCGCCGAAGTGGCCCGGCTTGGCGAGGCCCACCAGCGCGTTGAGGTTGGCGCCGTCGACGTACACCTGCCCGCCCGCCTCGTGCACCTGCGCGCAGATGTCGGCGACGTGCTCCTCGAACACACCGTGCGTCGAGGGGTACGTGATCATCAGCACCGCGAGCTCGTCGCGGTGCTGCTCGATCTTCGCGCGCAGGTCCTCGACGTCGATCTCGCCGTCCTCGGCGGTCTTCACGACGACGACCTTCATGCCGGCCATCACGGCACTCGCGGCGTTCGTGCCGTGCGCGGAGGACGGGATCAGGCAGACCGTGCGCTGGTCGTCGCCGTTGGCCCGGTGGTAGCCGCGTACGGCCAGCAGCCCGGCCAGCTCGCCCTGGGAGCCCGCGTTCGGCTGGAGCGACACCTTGTCGTACCCGGTGACCTCGGCGAGCCGCTCCTCCAGCTCCTGGATGAGGGTGAGATAGCCCTGCGCCTGCTCGGCGGGCACGAAGGGGTGCAGCTGGCCGAACTCGGGCCAGGTGACCGGTTCCATCTCGGTGGTCGCGTTGAGCTTCATGGTGCAGGAGCCCAGCGGGATCATGCCGCGGTCGAGCGCGTAGTCACGGTCGGACAGCTTGCGCAGGTAGCGCAGCATCGCGGTCTCGGAGCGGTACTGGTGGAAGACCGGGTGCGTGAGGTAGTCGTCGGTGCGCAGCAGCGCCGCGGGCAGCGTGTCCTCGGCGACCGCGTCCAGGGCCTCGATGTCACCGTCGACGCCGAACGCGGTCCAGACGGCGCCCACCTGCTTGCGGGCGGTGGTCTCGTCGCAGGCGATCGACACGTGGTCGGCGTCGACGAGGTGGAGGTTGACGCCTCCGTTGCGCGCGCCCGCCACGACCTCGGCGGCCCGGCCCGGCACCCGCGCGGTCAGCGTGTCGAAGTAGGAGCCGTGCACGACCTCGACCCCGCCGGCCGTCAGGCCCGCGGCGAGGATCGTGGCGTACCGGTGCGTACGCCGCGCGATGGTCCGCAGACCCTCCGGACCGTGGTAGACGGCGTACATGCCGGCCATCACCGCGAGCAGCACCTGCGCCGTGCAGATGTTGCTGGTCGCCTTCTCACGGCGGATGTGCTGCTCCCGCGTCTGCAGGGCGAGCCGGTACGCCTTGTGTCCGTCGGCGTCCACGGAGACGCCCACCAGCCGGCCGGGCAGGCTGCGCGCGAACTGCTCACGCACCGCCATGTATCCGGCGTGCGGACCGCCGAAGCCCATCGGCACGCCGAAGCGCTGGGTCGTACCGATCGCGATGTCGGCGCCGAGCTCACCAGGCGAGGCGAGCAGCGTGAGGGCGAGCAGGTCGGCGGCGACCGTGACGACCGCGCCGAGCTCGTGCGCCTGCTCGATGACGGGCTTCAGATCGCGTACGGCACCGGAGGCGCCCGGGTACTGGATCAGTACGCCGTTGATCTCCCGCCCGGCGATCTCGGCCGGGATGCCCTCGCCCAGGTCGGCGACGACGATCTCGACGCCGGTCGGCTCCGCGCGGGTCTCGATGACGGCGACGGTCTGCGGCAGGGTGTCCGCGTCGATCAGGAAGAGGCCCTTCTTGTTCTTGCCCATGCGCCGGGACAGCGCCATCGCCTCGGCGGCGGCGGTGCCCTCGTCGAGCAGCGAGGCGCCGGAGGTGGGCAGCCCGGTCAGCTCGGCGACGACGGTCTGGAAGTTCAGCAGCGCTTCGAGCCGCCCCTGGGAGATCTCCGGCTGGTACGGCGTGTACGCGGTGTACCAGGCCGGGTTCTCCATGACGTTGCGCAGGATCACCGGCGGCGTGAACGTGCCGTAGTAGCCGAGGCCGATCATCGAGTCGAGCACCTGGTTGCGGTCCGCGAGGGAGCGCAGCTCGGCCAGTACCTCGGCCTCGGTGCGCGCGCCCGGCAGCTCCAGCGCCTCGGCGTTCTTGATGACGTCCGGCACCGCGGCGGCCGTCAGCTCGTCGAGCGAGCCGTACCCGACCTGCGCGAGCATCTTGGCCCGCGCCTCGGAGTCGGGCCCGATGTGGCGCTGCTCGAAGGGGATTCCCTGTTCGAGCTCGGAGAGCGGAATGCGATGGGCGGTCATTGCGGAGGCCTCCTGGTCTGACACGACCTTCGAGGGGCACCACGGCGTGGGTACCCCGACGGCCTCCCCCTCTGTCATCTCAACCTGAGAGCTTCACCGGCCCGCCCACTCGCTGCGACCCGGCTTTCACCGTCGGTGAGGGCGGAGGCCTTCGACACCCGCCCTGCTTTCCAGAGTGACCTCGTCCGTGCGGTACGTGTGCCTGAGAGATTCCGGGGAGGATTTGCTCCTTCGGCGCCTCCGATGATGTCTGGAGGACTCTCCCGCACGGGGTCAGCAGCCGCTTGCCAGCCTACCAGCGAGGACAACGCACGAGCTTTCGAGTGGCCACCATCACGATTGTGCTCTTTTGTAGTGCTTACGGATGAGTTGCTAGCGAGTGGAGGGACCGTGCAGACCGACATCGATCCGCGCAACCTGATCGGCCGCAAGGCGCTCGACCGCAACGGCGCCAAGATCGGCACGGTCGACGAGGTCTATCTCGACGACGCGACCGGCGTCCCGGAGTGGGCCGCCATACGGACAGGCCTGTTCAGCAGGGACGCCTTCGTCCCCCTGGAGCCCAGCGAAGTCGTCGAGGGCACGCTGCGTGTCCCCTTCGACCGCGCCCTGATCAAGGACGCCCCCGACTTCGGCGTGGGCCGCCACCTCTCCCCCGAACAGGAACTCCAGCTCTACCACCACTACGGCCTGGACGTGACACCCCCGCCCCCACCCCCGGACCGCGACTTCGGCCGCCTGGCAGGCACGGACGAGGGTTGACTTCTCGGATGGGGCCCAGCTGACGCGCCCCGAAAGAGGCGCGGGGCTCTGACATCATGCGGCTCCGCCGCGTGGGCGCGACCAGCCACATTCCACCCGCGGCGCCGATCCGACTTCACCCCCCACGGCGCTCGCAAACGGTCCCCCGCACCAACGGCAACGGCTCCGCCAACTCCAACGCAACATCATCCGTACGAAACGTCCGCACACGCCCCGGCTCGGAGTAGGGCGTCTCGAACCGCACGGTCACCCTCCCGAGCCCACTCCCCTGCACCCATCCGTGCCCGTACTCCACATGCCGCACGTCATGCCCCGCAGGCCACCGCCGCTCGGCGGGCGGCGCCTGCTCGGCAGCCACTTCCTCCGCCCCCTCCTCGTCCGGATACTCCAGCACCGCCGACTCCCCCGCGGCGGCCTCCGCCTCCGCTTGCGCCTGAGCCTGGGCCTGGGCGAACAGGTCCTCCTGCGTGTAGTCGGCGAGCCCCGAGACGCCGACCCCCAGCAGCCGCACGCCCCCGGTCGTGTCCACCGCCTCCAGAAGCCGCGCGGCAGCCTCCCGTACGACGCCGGGGTCGTCCGTCGGCCCCCGCAGCGTCTCGGACCGGGTCAGCGTCGAGAAGTCGTACCTCCGCACCTTCAGCACGATGGTCCGCCCGGACAGCCCCGCATCCCGCAACCGCCGCACACACCGGTCGGCGAGCCGCTGCACCTCCAGGCCGACCCGCATCCGGTCGTGGATGTCCACGTCGTACGTGTCCTCCACCGACACGGACTTCGTCTCCCGCTCGGCCACCACGGGCCGCTCGTCGTGCGCCAGTGCCATCGCGTACAGCGCGTGCCCGTGCGCCTTCCCCACCAGCCGTACGAGTTCGTCCTCGCCCGCCTCGGCGATCTCGTCGACCGTGGTGATCCCGGCCCGGCGCAGATGGTCCCCGGTCGCGGGCCCGACACCCGGCAGCGTCCGCACCGACATCGGCCCCAGCAGCGCGCGCTCCGTCCCGGGTTCTATGACCACGAGACCGTCGGGCTTCGCCTGCTCCGAAGCGATCTTGGCGAGCATCTTGGACGCGGCGAGCCCCACCGAACCCGTCAGCCCCGTGACGGCGCGGATGTCCGCGCGCAGCTTCGCCCCGGCCAGCCGCGCGGAAGCCTCGTCCCAGGCCGCTTCCCCCGCCTCCAGATCGACGAACGCCTCGTCCAGGCTCAGCGGCTCCACCAGGGGCGACAACGCCCCCAGCAGCCCCATCACCTGCTCACTGACCTCCCGGTAGAGCGTGAAGCGGGGCACGAGATACGCGGCGTTCGGCGCCAGCCGCCGCGCCTGGGCCATGGGCATCGCCGAGTGCACCCCGAAGACCCGTGCCTCGTACGAGGCGGTCGCGACGACTCCGCGGGGTCCGAGCCCGCCCACGACGACGGCCTTCCCACGCAGGCTCGGCTTGGATGCCTGCTCCGCCGAGGCGAAGAAGGCATCCATGTCGAGATGCAGGATCGTAGGCGCGGTTCTCACATGTCCGATGCTGCCCTACGCCACTGACAATGCCTCTGCGGACCTCAGACGGCCCGATTGCGCCGGCGCGCCAGCTCGTCCGTCGGGTTGTGCCCGACGAGCGTCTCACCCGTGTCCACGCGCTCCCCGTGCAACTGCGAGAGCGCGCTCTCGACGTCCCGCCACACCACGCCCACGGCGATCCCGAAGACGCCCTGACCACCCTGCAACAGGGCGTGGACCTCGTCGGGCGAGGAGCATTCGTAGACGGTCGCGCCGTCGCTCATCAGCGTCATCCGCTCCAGGTCCCGGAAGCCGCGTTCCCTGAGGTGCTGGACCGTGGTGCGGATGTTCTGCAACGACACTCCCGTGTCGAGGAACCGCTTCACGATCTTCAGGACGACGACATCCCGGAAGCTGTAGAGCCGCTGGGTCCCCGACCCGTAGGCGGGCCGCACGCTCGGTTCGACCAGGCCTGTCCTGGCCCAGTAGTCCAGCTGCCGGTAGGTGATGCCCGCGGCGGCACACGCCGTGGGACCGCGGTAGCCGATCTCCTCGGCAGCCGCCCCACCCTCACCGGACTCACCGGACACCGCTGTCGGCCGCTGCGGAACGTGATCGGCCGCGCTGCCGTGAAGCGGGTACGGGCCGCTCTCCCCCAGACTTCGTCCGGGGGCACCCCCAGCCGTACCGTCGCCGCTGCTTCTCACGCCGACCTCCGTCCTTGACCTGCCCTCTCGACGGTAGGCAGTCACCGGGGGTGCGTCAACGATCGCCACACTCGGCACGCCGAGTGATAATCACCCTAGGAGTGGTTTCCCGTGTCCCACCGCGGGGAAAGGCTAGCCGAATGCTCTTGGAGCGGGCCGCAGCGCGCCACACGGGCCACGGGCAATTGCCGCCCCGGAGTCCTGCGACCCAGCGGCTCGGCCGATCCATCGGCTTGCCAGGGGGTGGACGCCACGCCTGCTCCCCGAGCCCGGGCGCCGACCGCCCACCCGCTGGCGATCAGTCCCCTCACTGGCTGTTGGTCCCGAAGTCCTCGGGCGAGATCTGGTCGAGGAACTCGCGGAACTTCTCCACCTCGTCCTCCTGCTCGTCCGGGATCGCGATGCCGGCGTCGTCGAGCACACCGTCACTGCCGTAGATCGGCGTTCCGGTGCGCAGCGCCAGCGCTATGGCGTCGGACGGGCGGGCACTGACCTCGACCCCGCTGGCGAACACCAGCTCCGCGTAGAAGACCCCCTCGCGCAGATCAGTGATGCGCACCTCGGTGAGCTCCTGGCCGACGGCTTCCAGCACGTCCTTGAACAGGTCGTGGGTCAGCGGTCGCGCGGGGGCCATGCCCTGCTGGGCGAAGGCGATCGCCGTCGCCTCCCCCGGTCCGATCCAGATGGGGAGGTAACGGTCGCCTCCCACTTCACGCAGGAGCACGATCGGTTGGTTGGAGGGCATTTCGACCCGGACACCTACGACATCGAGCTCGTTCACACAGCAACCCTAGGCCGTGCCCGGGATGTTTGGGTAGTCGGGCACAGAACGGGGGGCCGATCCGGACGCCCACCGGGCACTTCGGGTCAGGGCAGCCGGACGCCCAGCGCGGTCTGCACCAGCGCCGCGTGCAGCTTCACCGTGAGCCCCGCCAGCTCTTTCGTACGGGCCTCGGCGTGCGCCCTGGTCTGCGGATTGCGATGGCGCCGCAAAGGGGCCACCACCTGGTCCACGAGCCCCGCGTCACGTTCGGCCGCGGCCTTCATCGCGCGCAAATGGCGCGGCTCGATCCCGAACCGCCCGAGCTCGACGACGAGCGCGGCGACCGTCACCGCCTCAGCGTCATATGCCCCGTCCGCAAGCGGGGCGAGGAGTCCGTACGACTCCCACTCCTGAAGCTCCTGCTCACCGATCTCGGCGGCGGCCAGCAGCTCCGCACGGCCCACCCGGGCCGCTGTAGGTGCCTCGGACTCCCCGAAGAGGTCACCGAGCCCACCGAACGGCTCCCCGTCGTCGGAGTCGCGCTGCCGCCCCACGGACGGCAGCCGCACCGGCTCCCCACGCTCCAGAGCGTCCAGATGCTCGCGGATCACCTTCAACGGCAGATAGTGGTCCCGCTGCATCCGCAGTACATGCCCGAGGCGCTCGACGTCGGCCTGGCTGAACTTGCGATACCCCGAGGGGGTCCGCTGCGGCTCGATGAGCCCCTCCGACTCCAGGAACCGGATCTTGGAGATCGTGACTTCGGGGAACTCGTCGCGCAGCGTGTTCAGCACCGAGCCGATGCTCATCAGCCCACTGTCCGCTGCGGCGGTACCGCTCCCGGCACCGCCGCTCGGTGATCGAAGCATGGACCTTCCTGAGGGTCCCCCCGGACGGAGTCCGGGGGAGGGTCAGATGCCTCGCTGGCTCGCGTAGAAGACCAGCCGGTACTTGCCGATCTGCACCTCGTCACCGTTCGACAGCGGGACCGAGTCGATTCGCTCCCTGTTGACGTACGTACCGTTCAGGCTGCCCACGTCGGCGACCGTGAACGAGCCGTCCGCGGCGCGACGGAACTCCACATGCCGACGCGACACGGTCACGTCGTCCAGGAAGATGTCGCTCTGCGGATGACGCCCGGCCGTGGTCAGGTCACTGTCCAGCAGGAAGCGGCTGCCCGAGTTCGGACCGCGGCGCACCACCAGGAGCGCCGAGCCGAGCGGCAGCGCGTCGACGGCCGCCTGCGCCTCCGGAGAGAGCGTCGGCATCTGCGTCTGGCCGGTGACCTCGGCATCGTAGGCCTCGAGGCCCGAGATGGAGATCGTGGACGTGGTCTCGGACGGACGCTCCGGGACCGCACCGGGTCGCAGCGGCGCACCGCAGTTGGAGCAGAAGCGGCTGTTCTCCGCGTTGCGGTTACCGCACCTCGTACACACCAGGGCCGACATGGACGGATCCTCCTGCCGCGGCTGCCCCCCAGGGGCATGGGACGCGTACGGGTCGGAGGCGAACCCTCCACCCGCACTTGAGGCTGACGGTTCCCCGAAACCTATGCGTCCGGACTGGGCAGGGTCAACAGACGGCGCGCCCTGACCACCGGGAATGTCACCGACCTGGTCCCGGAACAGCGGGCGGTCGCCGCTCTGGCCCTCCGCGTCTCCATGGCGTGGTGCACGGTGTCGGGCAGTCGCGTTGTCGCTGCCCTCTCCTCGTGCGCTCTTGCCGAACAACTTCGCAAACAACTTCACGGGCGATTCCCCTTGACCGAAACAGACCCGCCCGTGGGGCAGGACGAACACTGATTGAACACACCGGTCGACCCGGACATCCTCACAACGTCCGTATCCACCAGACAGTTTCCACCACGCACCACCCATTCGGTGCGCCGACCCCCCGCAACCTCATGCCCTCGCCGGACGACGCCCATGCACCCCCGGTTCACTGGGAGGACGACCGAGCGTAGTCAGGCTGCTTCGCAGCCCGCAAGGCGTCCACAATGATCTTCGTCGCACGCTCCACCGTGACGGTGGCCTGCTCCTTCTCGAGAGTCTGCACCACACCCCCGGGGATGTTGAGCGCCGGCTCAAGGTCCTGCGGCTTACCGATGACCTTGAAACGATAGGGCTGGGTGATCTTGTTCCCGTCGACGCTCACGCCCTTGCCGGAGTCCGCCAGATAGGTGCTGGCGACGACCCGTACACCGTTCACCTCGATCGCCTCCGCGCCGGCGGCGCGTAGTTCCTGGATCGCGTCAAGCAGCATGTCGGCCTTGACCGTCCCCTTCGTGTCGTTGATCGTCAGCGTGATGCCGGGTCCCTGCGCCGCCACCGTGCCCGCCAGAATGCCGAGTTGCTTCTCCTTCTCGGCGGTCTGCTTGCGGGCCTCCGCGGCCTGGTTCGAGCTGTTCTCCAGCTCGGTGCGCTGATCTTCGAGACCCTGCTTCTCGTCTTCTAGACGCTGCGTACGGTTGTCGAGTTCATCGAGGATGCGTACGAGATCTTCCTGGCGCGCGCCGCGCAGGGCGCTGCCGCTGTCACTGTTGGAGGCCACCTGGACGGCCAGACCGAAGCCGAGGCCGAACAGAAGCAGGGCGACGATGAGTTGCGCGCGGGTGACCCGCGGCGGCCACACCCCCTTCACCAGCCGCTGCCGGCCGGTCAGCGACGGCTCGTCCTTCTCGTCACGCTGCTCGGACTCCGAACTCTCGGGAGCCTCGGCCGGGACCTCTTCGGGAAGCTCCCTGCGCAGCCGGTTCTCGGGCGTCTCGCCTTCGTTGCTCATCGGCCTCACGCCCGGAAGACGTGCCGGCGGATCGCCGCGGCGTTGGAGAAGATGCGGATGCCGAGGACGACCACGACGCCGGTGGAGAGTTGGGCGCCCACGCCCAACTTGTCGCCCAGGAAGACGATCAGCGCGGCCACGACCACGTTCGACAGGAAGGAGACCACGAAGACCTTGTCGTCGAAGATGCCGTCGAGCATCGCCCGCAGCCCTCCGAAGACGGCGTCCAGCGCCGCCACGACGGCGATCGGAAGGTAAGGCTCGACGACCGCCGGAACCTCGGGCCGGACCAACAATCCAGCCACGACTCCCACGACGAGGCCCAGTACGGCGATCACGATGTGCCCTTCTCTGTGCTCGGCTGCGCTGTACGTACGATCACACTCGGTGCGGCGGACAACTGGACGTCCTTTTCGACGGAAATGGCGGTCCGGATGCCGTAGTTCTCCTGCAAGGCGTGCAGATACAGGCCGTCGGCACTGTTCTGGAACCTGGTGCTGAGCCGCTCGCCGTCCCCCACCGCCAGCACCGTGTAGGGCGGCACCAGCGGTTTGTTGTCGACCAGTATCGCGTCACCCGCTGCCCTGATCGCCGACAGTGCCGTCAGCCGTTGCCCGTTGATCGAGACGGCCTCCGCGCCGGACTCCCAGAGCCCGTTGACGACCCGCTGCATGTCACGGTCGCGGACGCGCCCGGTGTCGGAGAACCCACTGGTCTCACGAGGATTGCCGTCGCCGCCCTCGGTGGCTTCCTTGGCGTCGTCCACGACGAGCTTCGCACCGGGGCCGTGAACGGCGACGGCACCCGACAGGACGCCCACCAGATCGGCCTGGCCGCTGCCCCCCTGCTTCTTCAACGCCTCGTTCTGCCGGGCGCTCACATCGTCGCGCAGGGTGTCGACGCCGCTCTCGAGCTTGTCCGCGGCCGCGGTCTCTCGCTCGACGCGGTCGATGAGTTCCTGACGCTCCTTGGCGACGACCGGTGCCGCGATCCGCGCGTTCGCCGCGCCCACGGTCACCACCAGGGCCGCGAGGACGAGACCGGCCGCGAGGCCCAGCTTCGCCCGCACCGTCTTCGGCATGCCGCCGGCGCCCTCGGTCTGCTTACGGGCGGCGGCCTCGGCGTATCCGTCGTCGAGGCTGTGATCCATGACGTTCGTGAGCAGCGACATGGAGGCGTCCGGGCGCGGGGGGCGCGGAGGTGTGCTCCGAATGGGGGGCTGCTGCGGCATGCCGCACATCGTCGCACGTCGCGGGCGCTACCTCCGAATGGCCCCACCGGCGTGCCGGACAGGCCCCTTTGGGGGCACTTGTCCGGCACGCGCGTGTGCTGTCCGTTTCAGCGACCTGCGCTGTCCACGACGGCCGCCCACTCGTCGAGCAGGGCCTCCGCGGACGCGTCGTCAGGCCCCTCCGCCCACAGATGCGTCACCGCCTCGGCGGGGTCGGGAAGCACCATCACCCAGCGCCCGTCCGTCTCCACGACCCGTACGCCGTCGGTCGTGTCCACGAACCGGTCCCCGGCCGCCTCCACGACCCGGCGCATCACCAGGCCCTTGACGGCCCAAGGAGTGGCCAGGTCGCGCTTGAGGACATGCGCCCGCGGGATCCGCGCGTCGATCTGGCTCAGCGTGAGCTGCGTCCGCGCCACCAGCCCGATCAGTCGTACGAAAGCCGCCGCGCCGTCGAAGACGCTGCTGAACTCCGGAATGATGAATCCGCCGCGCCCGTCACCGCCGAAGATCGTCGACTCCTCGCGTCCGACCCTCGTCAGATCGTCCGGAGACGTCGTCGTCCACTCCACCTGCGTCCCGTGGTACGCCGCCACCTGCTCGGCGATCCGCGTGGTGGTCACCGGCAGCGCCACCCGCCCACTGCGCCGCTCCGCGGCCACCAGGTCGAGCAGCACGAGCAGGGCCCGGTCGTCCTCGACGATCCGCCCCTTCTCGTCGACGAGCGAGAGCCGCTCGCCCACCGGGTCGAAACGCACCCCGAACGCGGCCCGCGCGGACGCGACGATCTCGCCCAGCCGCACCAGGCCTGCCCGCCGCGTGTCCGACGTCTCCGTGGGCCTGGATTCGTCGAGACCGGGATTGATGGTCAGGGAGTCCACACCGAGCTTGCCCAACAGACTGGGCAGCACCAGCCCCGCACTGCCGTTCGAGGCGTCCACGACCACCTTCAGACCGGATTCGGTGATACCGGTGGTGTCGACATTTCTGAGCAGTGATCCGGTGTACGAATCGAAGACGCTGGCGGGGAAGTGCAGATCCCCGATCTCCCCCGGGAACGCACGCCGGTACTCCTGCCGCGCGAACACCCGGTCGAGCTTGCGCTGCCCCCCTTGCGACAGGTCGGCACCTTGTCCGTCGAAGAACATGATGTCGACGGAGTCCGGTACCCCGGGCGTCGTACGGATCATGATCCCGCCCGCACTGCCCCTGGCGGTCTGCTGACGAGCCACTGGCAGCGGTACGTTCTCCAGATCGCGTACGTCGATGGCGCTGGCCTGCAGCGCCGAGATGACCGCCCGCTTCAGCGCACGGGCGCCTCGGGAGTGGTCGCGGGCCGTGGTGACGGTGGAGCCCTTCTTGAGCGTCGTCGCGTACGCCCCCGCCAGGCGCACGGCGAGCTCCGGAGTGATCTCCACGTTCAGGATTCCGGTGACACCGCGGGCGCCGAAAAGATGCGCCTGACCGCGCGACTCCCAGATCACCGAGGTGTTGACGAAGGCTCCGGCCTCGATGGTCTTGAACGGATAGACGCGTACGTTCCCCTGGATGATCGATTCTTCACCGACGAGGCATTCGTCGCCGATGACTGCGCCGTCCTCGATCCTCGCGGCCCGCATGATGTCGGTGTTCTTCCCGATCACGCAGCCCCGCAAATTGCTGTGCTGGCCGATGTACACGTTGTCGTGGACCACGGCCCTGTGCAGAAAGGCCCCGCTCTTGACGACGACGTTGGAGCCGACGACGGTGTGCTCACGGATTTCGGCGTCCGCTTCGACCTTGGCGTAGTCGCCGATGTAGAGCGGGCCGCGCAGTACGGCGTCGGGATGCACTTCGGCGCCTTCGGCAACCCATACGCCCGGGGAGATCTCGAAACCGTCGATCTCGACGTCGACCTTGCCCTCGAGGACGTCGGCCTGCGCCTTCACATAGCTCTCGTGGGTGCCGACGTCCTCCCAGTAGCCCTCGGCGATATAGCCGAAGACCGGCTTGCCCTCCTTCATCAGCTGAGGGAAGACATCACCGGACCAGTCGACCGAGACATCGGCCTCGACGTAGTCGAAGACTTCGGGCTCCATCACGTAGATACCCGTGTTGACGGTGTCGGAGAAGACCTGGCCCCAGGTGGGTTTCTCCAGGAAGCGCTCGACCTTGCCCTCTTCGTCCACGATGGTGATGCCGAATTCAAGGGGGTTCGGCACACGCGTCAGACAGACGGTGACCATCGCACCCTTTTCCTTGTGGAAATTGATGAGGTCGGTGAGATCGAAGTCGGTCAGGGCGTCACCGGAGATCACCAGGAAAGTGTCGTCCTTCAACGCCTCCTCGGCGTTCTTGACGCTCCCGGCGGTACCGAGTGGCTTCTCCTCATTGGCATAGGTGAGCTCCATACCGAGCTCTTCGCCGTCACCGAAGTAGTTCTTGACCAATGAGGCCAAGAACTGGACAGTAACGACGGTCTCGTTGAGCCCATGCCTTTTGAGCAGCCGCAGCACGTGCTCCATGATCGGGCGGTTCACCACCGGCAGGAGCGGCTTGGGCATGCTTGAGGTCATGGGACGAAGGCGTGTGCCTTCGCCTCCGGCCATCACGACGGCCTTCATGTCGGAAGCGTCCTCCTTGAAGAGACGACGGTCTAGCCGACTTCACCCGTCCTGATTGTCCCGCAGTTTTCGAGTGCGGGCCATCCGGGCACTTCAGCTGCCCCAACGGGCCGAGCTCAATCGGCCATGGCGTCCGCCCTGAGAAGCCGGCGGACCTGGACCACGTAGAGGACTCCTGCCCACCAATAGAGGGTTGTACCCCACCCGGCGAACGCCCATCCGAAAATCGCGGCGAGTGACGCGAGCCATCCGCTTCCATCGCTGAGCAGCAACAGAGGGAAGGCGTACATCAGGTTGAAGGTGGCCGCCTTCCCGAGGAAGTTCACCTGCAACGGCGGATAGCCGTGACGCCGGAGGACTGCCACGACCACCAGCAGAACCAGCTCACGCGCCAGAAGCACAGCCGTCAACCACAGCGGCAGAATCTCGCGCCAGGTGAGCCCCACAAGAGTGGAGAGAATGTAGAGCCGGTCCGCCGCGGGATCAAGCAGCCGGCCGAGGCTGCTGATTTGATTCCAGCGCCGCGCGAGCTTCCCGTCGAGATAGTCACTGACGCCGCTCAGCATGAGCACGAGCAGCGCCCAGCCATCACTCTTGGGACCGCCGAACTCGGGCCGGAGGATCAGCCACAGGAAGACGGGTACGCCGACGAGGCGCGCCATGCTGAGGATGTTCGGGATGGTGAGGACCCGGTCCGTCTGGACGCGGGTCTCCTGGACCTCCACCCGGGGGCCTCCTGTGGGAAACGAGCCAACGATGCCCCCTGACCTTACCCGCAGCGCTCGCGTCGAGGTGCGGAGGGGTGGCGGAGCCACCGCGAAAACAGACCTGACCCCGAACGCAGAAAACCCCCGTACCGATTTCCCGGTACGGGGGTTCTCCCTACAATTAGTTCGGCGGCGTCCTACTCTCCCACAGGGTCCCCCCTGCAGTACCATCGGCGCTGTGAGGCTTAGCTTCCGGGTTCGGAATGTAACCGGGCGTTTCCCTCACGCTATGACCACCGAAACACTATGAAACTGTAACTACCGCACCATTGCCGTGGCCCGACAACGGGGTTGTTCGTGGTTTCAGAACCAACACAGTGGACGCGAGCAACTGAGGACAAGCCCTCGGCCTATTAGTACCGGTCACCTCCAGCGGTTACCCGCCTTCCAGATCCGGCCTATCAACCCAGTCGTCTACTGGGAGCCTTAACCCCTCAAAGGGGGTGGGAATACTCATCTCGAAGCAGGCTTCCCGCTTAGATGCTTTCAGCGGTTATCCCTCCCGAACGTAGCCAACCAGCCATGCCCTTGGCAGGACAACTGGCACACCAGAGGTTCGTCCGTCCCGGTCCTCTCGTACTAGGGACAGCCCTTCTCAATATTCCTACGCGCGCAGCGGATAGGGACCGAACTGTCTCACGACGTTCTAAACCCAGCTCGCGTACCGCTTTAATGGGCGAACAGCCCAACCCTTGGGACCGACTCCAGCCCCAGGATGCGACGAGCCGACATCGAGGTGCCAAACCATCCCGTCGATATGGACTCTTGGGGAAGATCAGCCTGTTATCCCCGGGGTACCTTTTATCCGTTGAGCGACGGCGCTTCCACAAGCCACCGCCGGATCACTAGTCCCGACTTTCGTCCCTGCTCGACCCGTCGGTCTCACAGTCAAGCTCCCTTGTGCACTTACACTCAACACCTGATTACCAACCAGGCTGAGGGAACCTTTGGGCGCCTCCGTTACTCTTTAGGAGGCAACCGCCCCAGTTAAACTACCCATCAGACACTGTCCCTGATCCGGATCACGGACCCAGGTTAGACATCCAGCACGACCAGAGTGGTATTTCAACGACGACTCCCCCTGAGCTGGCGCTCAGAGTTCAAAGTCTCCCACCTATCCTACACAAGCCGAACCGAACACCAATATCAAACTGTAGTAAAGGTCCCGGGGTCTTTCCGTCCTGCTGCGCGAAACGAGCATCTTTACTCGTAGTGCAATTTCACCGGGCCTATGGTTGAGACAGTCGAGAAGTCGTTACGCCATTCGTGCAGGTCGGAACTTACCCGACAAGGAATTTCGCTACCTTAGGATGGTTATAGTTACCACCGCCGTTTACTGGCGCTTAAGTTCTCAGCTTCGCCACCCCGAAGAGTGACTAACCGGTCCCCTTAACGTTCCAGCACCGGGCAGGCGTCAGTCCGTATACATCGCCTTACGGCTTCGCACGGACCTGTGTTTTTAGTAAACAGTCGCTTCTCGCTGGTCTCTGCGGCCACCCCCAGCTCACGGAGTAAATCCGATCACCGGTGATGGCCCCCCTTCTCCCGAAGTTACGGGGGCATTTTGCCGAGTTCCTTAACCATAGTTCACCCGAACGCCTCGGTATTCTCTACCTGACCACCTGAGTCGGTTTAGGGTACGGGCCGCCATGAAACTCGCTAGAGGCTTTTCTCGACAGCATAGGATCATCCACTTCACCACAATCGGCTCGGCATCAGGTCTCAGACTATGTGTCAGGCGGATTTGCCTACCTGACGTCCTACACCCTTACCCCGGGACAACCACCGCCCGGGATGGACTACCTTCCTGCGTCACCCCATCACTCACCTACTGCAGGTCTGGTCCGTCGGCTCCACCACTCCCCTTTGCCCGAAGGCTCCGGGGCGGCTTCACGGACTTAGCATCGCCTGGTTCAATGTTTGACGCTTCACAGCGGGTACCGGAATATCAACCGGTTATCCATCGACTACGCCTGTCGGCCTCGCCTTAGGTCCCGACTTACCCTGGGCAGATCAGCTTGACCCAGGAACCCTTAGTCAATCGGCGCACACGTTTCTCACGTGTGTATCGCTACTCATGCCTGCATTCTCACTCGTGAACCGTCCACCACTGCCTTCCGGCGCGGCTTCACCCGGCACACGACGCTCCCCTACCCATCACAGCGGGCGTTGGCCCTATTGCTGCAATGACACGACTTCGGCGGTACGCTTGAGCCCCGCTACATTGTCGGCGCGGAATCACTAGACCAGTGAGCTATTACGCACTCTTTCAAGGGTGGCTGCTTCTAAGCCAACCTCCTGGTTGTCTCTGCGACTCCACATCCTTTCCCACTTAGCGTACGCTTAGGGGCCTTAGTCGATGCTCTGGGCTGTTTCCCTCTCGACCATGGAGCTTATCCCCCACAGTCTCACTGCCGCGCTCTCACTTACCGGCATTCGGAGTTTGGCTAAGGTCAGTAACCCGGTAGGGCCCATCGCCTATCCAGTGCTCTACCTCCGGCAAGAAACACACGACGCTGCACCTAAATGCATTTCGGGGAGAACCAGCTATCACGGAGTTTGATTGGCCTTTCACCCCTAACCACAGGTCATCCCCCAGGTTTTCAACCCTGGTGGGTTCGGTCCTCCACGACCTCTTACAGCCGCTTCAACCTGCCCATGGCTAGATCACTCCGCTTCGGGTCTTGAGCGCGCTACTAAACCGCCCTATTCGGACTCGCTTTCGCTACGGCTTCCCCACACGGGTTAACCTCGCAACACACCGCAAACTCGCAGGCTCATTCTTCAAAAGGCACGCAGTCACGAGGCAAGCACAAGTGCTTGCCCGACGCTCCCACGGCTTGTAGGCACACGGTTTCAGGTACTATTTCACTCCGCTCCCGCGGTACTTTTCACCATTCCCTCACGGTACTATCCGCTATCGGTCACCAGGGAATATTTAGGCTTAGCGGGTGGTCCCGCCAGATTCACACGGGATTTCTCGGGCCCCGTGCTACTTGGGTGTTTCTCAAACGAGCCGTTGACGTTTCGACTACGGGGGTCTTACCCTCTACGCCGGACCTTTCGCATGTCCTTCGCCTACATCAACGGTTTCTGACTCGTCTCACGGCCGGCAGACCGTGAAAGAGAAATCCCACAACCCCACATACGCAACCCCTGCCGGGTCTCACACGCATATGGTTTGGCCTCATCCAGTTTCGCTCGCCACTACTCCCGGAATCACGGTTGTTTTCTCTTCCTGCGGGTACTGAGATGTTTCACTTCCCCGCGTTCCCTCCACATACCCTATGTGTTCAGGTATGGGTGACAGCCCATGACGACTGCCGGGTTTCCCCATTCGGAAACCCCCGGATCAAAGCCTGGTTGACGACTCCCCGGGGACTATCGTGGCCTCCCACGTCCTTCATCGGTTCCTGGTGCCAAGGCATCCACCGTGCGCCCTTAAAAACTTGGCCACAGATGCTCGCGTCCACTGTGCAGTTCTCAAACAACGACCAACCACCCATCACCCCAAACCTTCCGGTTCGAGTGCACTGGGGCCGGCACTGAAGGCAGCCAATTCGGCCGTACCTTCAGACACCCAACAGCGTGCCCGGCACCCCCGCCACTCATGATCAGCTTTCCACGCCCCGAAGAGCAGTACTCACAGCCTGAGATGACTGAAGATGCCGAATAATCAACGTTCCACCCATGAGCAACCAGCATCAGACATTCGCCGATGTACTGGCCTCTGACCTCACCCCGGAGGGATCGGTAAGAAGTGCTCCTTAGAAAGGAGGTGATCCAGCCGCACCTTCCGGTACGGCTACCTTGTTACGACTTCGTCCCAATCGCCAGTCCCACCTTCGACAGCTCCCTCCCACAAGGGGTTGGGCCACCGGCTTCGGGTGTTACCGACTTTCGTGACGTGACGGGCGGTGTGTACAAGGCCCGGGAACGTATTCACCGCAGCAATGCTGATCTGCGATTACTAGCAACTCCGACTTCATGGGGTCGAGTTGCAGACCCCAATCCGAACTGAGACAGGCTTTTTGAGATTCGCTCCGCCTCACGACTTCGCAGCTCATTGTACCTGCCATTGTAGCACGTGTGCAGCCCAAGACATAAGGGGCATGATGACTTGACGTCGTCCCCACCTTCCTCCGAGTTGACCCCGGCAGTCTCCTGTGAGTCCCCATCACCCCGAAGGGCATGCTGGCAACACAGAACAAGGGTTGCGCTCGTTGCGGGACTTAACCCAACATCTCACGACACGAGCTGACGACAGCCATGCACCACCTGTACACCGACCACAAGGGGGCGACCATCTCTGGCCGTTTCCGGTGTATGTCAAGCCTTGGTAAGGTTCTTCGCGTTGCGTCGAATTAAGCCACATGCTCCGCTGCTTGTGCGGGCCCCCGTCAATTCCTTTGAGTTTTAGCCTTGCGGCCGTACTCCCCAGGCGGGGAACTTAATGCGTTAGCTGCGGCACCGACGACGTGGAATGTCGCCAACACCTAGTTCCCACCGTTTACGGCGTGGACTACCAGGGTATCTAATCCTGTTCGCTCCCCACGCTTTCGCTCCTCAGCGTCAGTAATGGCCCAGAGATCCGCCTTCGCCACCGGTGTTCCTCCTGATATCTGCGCATTTCACCGCTACACCAGGAATTCCGATCTCCCCTACCACACTCTAGCTAGCCCGTATCGAATGCAGACCCGGGGTTAAGCCCCGGGCTTTCACACCCGACGTGACAAGCCGCCTACGAGCTCTTTACGCCCAATAATTCCGGACAACGCTTGCGCCCTACGTATTACCGCGGCTGCTGGCACGTAGTTAGCCGGCGCTTCTTCTGCAGGTACCGTCACTTTCGCTTCTTCCCTGCTGAAAGAGGTTTACAACCCGAAGGCCGTCATCCCTCACGCGGCGTCGCTGCATCAGGCTTTCGCCCATTGTGCAATATTCCCCACTGCTGCCTCCCGTAGGAGTCTGGGCCGTGTCTCAGTCCCAGTGTGGCCGGTCGCCCTCTCAGGCCGGCTACCCGTCGTCGCCTTGGTGAGCCACTACCTCACCAACAAGCTGATAGGCCGCGGGCTCATCCTTCACCGCCGGAGCTTTTAACCCACCCAGATGCCCGGGCAGGTGTTATCCGGTATTAGACCCCGTTTCCAGGGCTTGTCCCAGAGTGAAGGGCAGATTGCCCACGTGTTACTCACCCGTTCGCCACTAATCCACCCCGAAGGGCTTCATCGTTCGACTTGCATGTGTTAAGCACGCCGCCAGCGTTCGTCCTGAGCCAGGATCAAACTCTCCGTGAATGTTTTCCCGTAATCGGGACGACACCACGAGAGCGGAACCAAGGAGAGGAATAATCCCCCCGGTTCACAGCGTCCTCGCTGTGCGCCTGCCAGGCAGTGCCCGGCAGGACTTTTTCAAAGGAACCTCGCCCCAGCCGATCGGCCGGAGACGGGGTATCAACATATCTGGCGTTGATTTTTGGCACGCTGTTGAGTTCTCAAGGAACGGACGCTTCCTTTGTACTCACCCTCTCGGGCTTTCCTCCGGGCGCTTCCCTTCGGTCCTGCTGTCTTGCTTTGTTCTTGCGTTTCCGACTCTATCAGACCGTTTCCCGATCCGATTTCCTCGGCGCTTTCCAGGTTTCCGCTTTCGCGTTTCCCTTTCCGGCGGTCCAAACACTATCAGCGATTTTCCGTCTCTCTGACCACGGCTCTGCGGACATGCAGAACCAGACCCCGAGATAGGATCTGACAAGTTGGGTGCTGCCAGGCAAGGACGCTTGGTCGCGTCGCTCGGCCTCAAGCAGGAGTACGACTCTACATGGGGGTTTGGAGCGCGCGCAAATCGTTTGCGCGGTGTTCTAGGGCCGCCAACCGGGACCTCTCATGCGGAACCGGCAGTTCATATGACATACCCTGCTCAACAGTGCGCCGTCCGGTACAGGCAGTGACGGCCCATATGAATCTCCACCCCTGGGAGGCTTCCCATGACCATCGTGACGTCCCCTCTTGCAGGACGTGCCATCGGACTCACCGCGGTACCGGATCCCGTCTTCTCCGGAGCGATGGTAGGCCCCGGCACGGCGATCGACCCCGTGCGTGAGCCCGGGGAGGCTGTCGCCCCCGTGGACGGGGTGATCGTCTCGCTTCACCCGCACGCCTTCGTCGTCGTCGACGCAGAGGGCCATGGCGTGCTCACCCACCTGGGCATCGACACAGTGCAGCTCAATGGCGAGGGCTTCGAACTCCTCGTCAACAAGGGTGACACCGTGACGCGCGGTCAGGCCGTCGTGCGCTGGAATCCGGCCGCCGTCGAGGTGGCCGGCAAGTCCCCGATCTGCCCGATCGTGGCGCTCGAGGCAACGGCCGACTCCCTCTCCGATCTCCGCGAGGACGGCGACGTGAAGGCCGGCGACGCCCTTTTCAGCTGGCAGTGACACCAACAGCGCTGCCGTCATGGACGGCAGGTTCGAAAACCACCGCGGCGGCGGGACGCGCCGCACTACCGGAGACGGGTGAGATGGAGACAACGCTGCGAGGCGTCGGCGTGAGCCACGGTGTGGCGATCGGCGAGGTTCGGCACATGGGAACGGCGGTGCTTGAGCCGCCTGCCAAGCAGATCCCGGCGGAGGACGCGGAGCGCGAACAGGGGCGCGCCCGTAAGGCCGTCGAGGCTGTGGCGGCCGATCTGATGGCGCGCGGCAATCTGGCGGGGGGCGAAGCCCAGGCGGTGCTCGAGGCGCAGGCCATGATGGCCCAGGACCCCGAGCTGATGGCGGACGTGGATCGGCGTATCGCGGTCGGCAGCACGGCCGAGCGTGCCGTCTATGACGCGTTCGCTTCCTATCGCGCGCTGCTGGCGGGTGCCGGTGAGTACCTCGCCGGTCGTGTGGCCGACCTCGACGATGTGCGGAACCGTATCGTCGCCCGGTTGCTCGGGGTGCCCATGCCGGGCGTCCCCGACAGCGACGAGCCATACGTCCTTATTGCTCGTGACCTTGCGCCCGCGGACACGGCGCTGCTCGACCCCACTCTCGTCCTCGGCTTCGTCACCGAGGAGGGCGGGCCGACCAGCCACAGCGCGATCCTGGCTCGGGCGCTCGGGGTGCCCGCGGTCGTCGCGCTCCCCGGCGCCGGAGAGCTCGCCGAAGGCACGGTGGTCGCCGTGGACGGCAGCACCGGTGAGATCTTCGTGGAGCCGAGCGCCGAGAAGCGGGCGCAGTTGGAGGCCGCGGCTGCCGAGCGGAAGGCGGCGCTGTCTGCCTCGACCGGACCGGGTGCCACCTCCGACGGACACAAGGTGCCACTGCTGGCCAATGTCGGCGGACCCGCCGATGTGCCGGCCGCCGTCGAGGCCGGGGCCGAGGGTGTCGGTCTGTTCCGTACCGAGTTCCTCTTCCTGGACGACAGCAAGCAGGCGCCGTCCGAGGAGAAGCAGGTAGAGGCGTACCGGCAGGTGCTGGAGGCGTTCCCCGAGGGGCGTGTCGTGGTGCGGGTGCTGGACGCGGGCGCGGACAAGCCGCTGGAGTTCCTCACTCCGGCCGACGAGCCGAACCCGGCACTGGGTGTACGAGGTCTGCGCACCCTGCTCGACCACCCCGATGTCCTGCGTACGCAGCTGACGGCGCTCGCGAAGGCCGCGGAGGGGCTGCCGGTCTACCTCGAGGTCATGGCGCCGATGGTCGCCGACCGCATCGACGCCAAGGCGTTCGCGGACGCGTGCCGTGCCGCCGGGCTGAAGGCGAAGTTCGGCGCGATGGTGGAGATTCCGTCGGCCTCGCTGCGGGCTCGCTCGATCCTCCAGGAGGTCGAGTTCCTGTCGCTGGGGACCAATGACCTCGCGCAGTACACCTTCGCCGCCGACCGGCAGGTGGGCGCGGTGTCCCGCCTGCAGGACCCGTGGCAGCCCGCGCTGCTCGACCTGGTCGCCATGTCCGCCGAGGCGGCGAAGGCCGAGGGCAAGAGCTGTGGTGTCTGCGGTGAGGCTGCGTCCGATCCGCTGCTCGCGTGTGTGCTGACCGGTCTGGGGGTCACCTCCCTGTCGATGGGTGCCGCGTCCATTCCTTATGTTCGGGCGACGCTCGCCAAGTACACGCTGGCGCAGTGCGAGCGTGCCGCCGCGGCGGCACGTGCCACGGACACGGCCGACGAGGCGCGCACGGCGGCCCAGGCGGTGCTGTCCGGCGAGTAGCCGGAACTGTTCGTCGAGCGACGGTTGCTCAGGGGCGCTCCACCTGCGGGTGGGGCGCCCCTTCGCGTTCAGTGCGTGTGGCCTGTCGCCTCCCCTCCGTTGCCGAGGTCGGGTGGTACGCAGTAGTCGACGCCCGACTCCGGGGAGACCAGGTCTCCGGATGTGACATCGGTGCAGTAGGCGTCGAAGACCTCGCCTGCGGTGAGGGGTTGCAGGCCTTCTCCGCGCAGTCGCCATCCGTAGACGCGGTCGGTCGTGTCGGGGGCGGTGGTGCGCATGACGAGTCCTCCGGCGCTGCCGGTGGCAAGACCCAGGGCCAGGACGGTGGTGAATTCGAGGGCTTCCGCCTCGTCGAGGCGGGTGGTGCCCTCGGCGTCGTCGTCGGCCCGCAGCACCGCGACGAGTGTTTCGGGTGCCGCGGAGACGCTGCACACGAGATGGCGCTCGCCGGGGCTCGCGGTGTCGAGGACGCGGGTGAGCAGGTGGGAGGCGCGGGCGAAGGACGCTCGTCCGATGTCCTCTCCGCAGGACGCGCAGTTGCCGATGCGGGCCAGGAGTGTGGTCGCGTACTCCCAGGTCGCTTTGCGGACGGCTTCGTCGACGAGGTCGGGGACGAGTTCGGCGAGGGGCTGTCCCTCGTACGCGACGGTGGGGCCGGTGGCGGCGAGTTCGGCGGTGAAGCGTGTGCGGCTGGCGGCGGTGTCGGGTTCCAGGCCGTTGTGCGTGCAGAACTCCGCGTACTCCTCGGGGTCGAAGAGCGCGACGGTGGTGTGGCTGCCTTGGGCTGCCAGGGTCCTGAGCAGGGACTCCACCTGCTGGAGGTAGGTCGTGTGGTCGTTGAACGTGAAGGTGCGGTAGCGCTGCATCACCGTGAAGTCGTGCTCGTCGGTCAGCAGGCCGATGGTGCCGGCGATTTCGCGGCGCAGGACGCGTCGCATGGTCTGGTGCTCGGTGTGCGCCATGTTTCCCCCTGTGCGCAGTCGATCAATGCTCACTCACAGTAACTGGCGGCACTGACAACGCGGTGCGGGAGAGCTGGTCGCGCACCAGGCGGTGCTGAAACACGCAGGTCAAGGCGATGGTCGCGCCGAAGGCCGTCCAGCCGAGGGGGCCGGTCGCGATGGCCGCGGTGACGGCGAGTGGTCCGATGCTGCGCTGGGCGGACTGCGCCAGTCCATGGACGCCCAGATAGGCGCCCTGGGCCGTCCCGGGCGCGAGGGCGACGGAGAGTTCCCAGGACACGGTGGCGTGCAGCATCTCCGCCACGGTGAAGGCGACGGCCGAGGTCGTGAGGAACAGCGTGGCGGTGAAGGCTCCGCCCGTGGCCGAGAGCGCCATCGCGACGCCACCGAGAGCGAAGGCGGCGGAGAGGGGGAGAAGCAGGGAGCGCGCGGCGGCCGTCGTGGCGCCGAAGCGGGCCAGGGGGACTTGAAGGGCCACGACCATCAGGTTGTTGACAACCATGAGCAACGGGGCGAGACCGTGGGGTGCTTGGTCGGAGTGGGCGATCCAGAGCGGCAGGCCGACCTTGAACACGGCGTCGTCGAGGAAGAGGACGGTCTCGGTGGCGACGTACGCGAGATAGCCGCGGTCGCGCCAGGGGCTGGCCGGCCTGGTGGTGGGGGCCGGGTCCTTGGACGTGGCGATCGTGCGTGCGGGGGACGGCGGTTCGGCGCAGCGCACGGTGAGGAGCGCGGCGGCGACGAACGACAGCGCGTCTCCTGTCAGGAGCCACTGGTAGGCGGTGGTGGTCCCGATCGTGAGAGCGGCTGCGGCGGTGAGGCCGCCCAGGGCCCATCCGGCGTTGGCGACGGTTCTGGTGACGGCCTGATAGCGGACGCGGTCGGGTCCGGAGACGCGGGTGGCGTACAGCTTGGTGAGGACGTTGGCGGCCCGGTCGCCGAAGCTGCCGACGGCCGAGAAGGCCAGCAGCAGGGCGTAGTTGTCGGTGGTGAGCAGGGCGAGGGAGGCCAGGGCTCGCAGGATCTGCAGGGAGATCAGGACGCGGGTGAGGGGCAGGCGGTCGGCGATGCGGCCGCCGAGCGGTGCGCCGGCGATGCCGATGGCCCCCGAGACCGCGGCGAGGGTGCCGACCTGTGTCACGGACAGGCCGGTGACGTAGGTGAAGTACAGGACCGAGACGGCTGCCCACAGGCCGCTGCCGGTCCGGTCGACGAGGGCGATCCAGAGCATTCTTCGACCGTCGGGGCCTCCTGGAATGCGTGTCGACCATGCGGCTGCGCGGCTGATCGGTCCCACCGTTCCCCCTTGCTTCCACTTATGTATTGATACATACTTGGTAACGTGGCAACACAATATGGGATCAGTGGTACGACGGCCAAGGGAATTGCCTCGTCCGTCGAACGAGGCGTGGCCGAAGGTGCGTTGGGGCCGGGGGCGGCGCTGCCTCCGGTGCGCAGACTCGCCGACGAGCTCGGGGTGAGCCCGGGGACGGTCGCGACGGCGTACAAGGAACTGCGGCGGCGCGGGATCGTCGTGACGCGCGGGCGGGGCGGGACCGTGGTCGCCGCGGCTCCCTCGGTGGCGTCGCGGCGACCACCGAAAGTGCCGGACGGACTGCGGGACCTGGCGGGTGGCCACCCCGACCCTCGGCTGCTTCCGCATCTGGTGCCGCCCTCGCGGCTCTCCCCCGGCGCGCGGTCGCACCGCAGCACGCCGCGTCTGGCCCGGTTGGAGGACGCCGTGCGCGACTGGCTGCGACCGGACGGCGTGCCGACGGAACACGTGACCTTCGCACACGGCGCGCTCGATCTGATCGGGCGACTGCTGTCGGTGGAGTTGGGTCCCGGTGACGCCGTCGCGATGGAAGACCCCGGCTATCACCATCTGCTGGACCTGGTCACGGCGCTGGGGCTGCGTACGGTCCCGGTCGCCGTGGACGACCAGGGGATGCGACCCGAGGCCTTGCGCGACGCACTACGGGCCGGCGTACGAGCGGTGGTGTGCAGTCCACGGGCGCAGAATCCGTACGGCGGTCGCTTCTCGGCGGAGCGCCGGGACGCTCTGGTCGCCGTACTCCAGGAGGAACCCGATGTGCTCGTGGTGGAGAACGACCATGCGTCCGCCGTCGCCGATGCGCCTCTTCATACTTTGGCCGCGGGCGGCCTTGCGCGCTGGGTGCACGTGCGGACCGTGAGCAAGTTCCTCGGGACGGACCTGCGGTGGGCGACTGCGGCCTGCGATCCGATCACGCTGGCCCGTCACGACGGCCGAATGCTGCTCACCTCCGGCTGGGTCAGTCACCTGCTCCAGGAGACGGTGTACGGGCTGATGACGGACGACGACACCCGCGCGCTGGTCGCCCGTGCGCAGGACACGTACGCGCTGCGGCGGAACGCACTGCGACACCAACTCGCGGAACGTGGGATCCCATGCCATTCCGTGAGCGGAATGAATGTCTGGGTACCGGTGCGCGACGAGTCGGCCGTCGTCAATGGGCTGCGGTCCTACGGGTGGTGGGTCGCGGCGGGTGCGCGGTTCAGGCTCGCTTCCGCGCCCGGTGTACGGATCTCGGTCGCGGAACTCGAACCCTCCGACGCGGTACGCCTGGCCTCGGACTTCGCTGTCGTGCTCGGCGAGTCCGAGGCCACCTACGGAGGTTGATCAGCCGCGCTTGCGGGCGAGCTCTTCGTAGAAGTGCAGCAACTCGACGTTGTCCACGGAGCCGACGTTGACCGCCTTCTCCAAAGGGGCTCCCTGGAGAAGGCGCTTGACCGGAACCTCGATGCGTTTGCCCGTGAGGGTGTGCGGGACGCCGGGCACCTCGATGACCTCGTCGGGGACGTGGCGTGGCGAGAGCTGTTCGCGGATGGTCTGCTTGATGCGGTTCAGGAGGGCCTCGTCGAGCGCGGCTCCGGGGGCGAGGTGGACGAAGAGGGGCATCCAGTAGCCGCCGTCGGGCTGTTCGACACCGATGACGAGCGACTCCTTGATCTCGGGGAGGCGTTCGACCGCTTCGTAGATGTCGGCCGACCCCATGCGCACGCCCTGGCGGTTGAGCGTCGAGTCCGAGCGGCCGTGGATGACGACGGAACCGCGCGAGGTGACGGTGATCCAGTCACCGTGGCGCCACACTCCGGGATACGTGTCGAAGTAGCTGTCGTGGTAGCGGCTGCCGTCGGGATCGTTCCAGAAGCGGATGGGCATGGACGGCATCGGGTTGGTGACCACCAGCTCACCGACTTCGTCGATCAGGAGCTTGCCGCTGGGGTCCCAGGACTGGAGGTCGGTGCCGAGGCCCGGCGCCTGGAGTTCCCCGATGTACACCGGAAGCGTCGGCACCGCTCCCGCGAAGCAGGAGCACACGTCCGTGCCCCCGCTCACGGAGGCGATCCACAGATCGTCGCGGACCTCGTCGTGCAGCCAGCGGAAGCCGTCGGGCGGCAGGGGCGAGCCGGTCGTCGCGACGCACTGCACACGCGTGAGGTCGAAGTCCTGGGAGGGGTGGACGCCCGCCTTGCGGCACGCCATCACATACGCGGCGGACGTGCCGAAGAGGGTCGCTCCCGTGCGTTCGGCGATGCGCCACTGGGCACCCGTGTCGGGGTATCCGGGGCTGCCGTCGTAGAGGACGATCGTGGTGCCCGTGAGCAGGCCGGAGACGAGGAAGTTCCACATCATCCAGCCGGTGGACGTGTACCAGAAGAAGCGGTCCTCGGGGCCGAGGTCGCAGTGCAGGCCCAGTTGCTTGAGGTGCTCGACGAGGATGCCGCCCTGGGACTGGACGATGGCCTTGGGGAGGCCGGTCGTGCCGGAGGAGTAGAGCACCCACAAAGGGTGGTCGAAAGGGACCTCTTCGAAGACGGGCTCCACGTCCGCCGAGGTCAGCTCGGACCAGTTCAGGGCGCCTTCGGGGGCTTCGGTGCCGAGCAGGGGGATGTGGACGACGGCGCGCAGGGTCGGCAGTTCGCGGCGCAGCTCGGCGACCACGTCCCGGCGGTCGTGCTCCTTGCCGCCGTAGCGGTAGCCGTCGACTGTGAAGAGCACGACGGGTTCGACCTGCTGGAAGCGGTCGAGGACGCTGCGCGCGCCGAAATCGGGGGCGCAGGACGTCCAGACGGCCCCTACGGCGGCCGTGGCGAGCAGGGCGGCCACGGCCTGCGGAATGTTCGGGAGATAGCCGCTGACGCGGTCTCCCGGGCGTACCCCGAGGGCGCGCAGCTCGGCGGCCAGGGAGCCGACCTGACGGCGCAGCTCGGACCAGCTCACCGGGGTCGCCTCGTGGGTCTCGTCGACGTACAGGAGCGCTGGTTCGTCCGTGCGGGTCCCGGCCGCGCGCAGGGCGTGCTCGGCGTAGTTCAGGGTCGCCCCGGGGAACCATTCGGCGCCGGGCATCGAGCGGTCACCGAGCACGCGCGCGTAGGGGGTCGAAAACCGTACGTCGAACCACTCGGTGACGGCCTTCCAGAACGTGTCCAGTTCCCGTACCGACCAGCTGTGCAGTGCCGGGTAGCCGCCGTCGGAAGGAGCTCCGTGGTGCTCGGCCGCCCAGGCCTGGAACTTCGTGACCTGCGCCTGGGTGATGCGCCCTGGGTCGGGCTGCCAGAGCGCTGAGGGGTTCGCGGTGGACATGAATCGGCTCCCGGACTGTGTGCGTCGGTCGCGCACGAGCTGGGGTGTGCGCGTCACGCGGCTGACACGGACGATGCCATGTGATCGACTTCCGCACCAGGGTGCGCCGCAGATGGTCGTTCGCGTGAAGATGTGCCCCCATCGCGGGTGAACGGCAGTTGAACGACTCACTCATTTGGCGCAGGCAATGGCAGGGTGAGCAGCATGGACGGTCGTGACCTGGTGCGTTCGGTGAAGACGGTCGGTTCGACGGGGGCGGCCCAGGGCTTGCGTACCGTGCGGGCCGCATGGCGAAGGAGGCGTGCCGACGCCGCCGGGCTGCCGCGGCGGGGGGCCGAGCGTGCGCGGGTGCCCGGCCCGGTGGAGGGGGCGGAGCCGGGTCCCGGGGGTGGGATCGTCCGGTTCGCGCGGTCCGAGTTGCGGATCACGGTCGCGGTGAACGGGGCGGTGTTCTGGGGTTGGGACGGGGCCGCTCCGGAGCCGTCCTACGCGCTCGCGGGCCGTTGCCCGGAGCCGGACCCGCGGGCCGTCCTGGAGCCCGACAAGGACGGCGGCTGGCGGGTGGTGGCCGAACGGGTGACCGTCGTCGTCTCGCGGCACGGCGCCGTCGAGGTGCGAACCCCGGGTGGTGTGATCCTGCGCCGTGATCTGCCGCCCCGTTGGTGGGAACCGGTCGACGGGGGCGGGGCGCGGTGGATGCAGCGCTCTGAAGTGGCCGCCGACGCCCGGTTCTTCGGCCTGGGCGGGCGCGCGGCCGGTCCCAGGCTGCGTGACGGGACGTACCGGCTGTGGAACACGGATCCCGGGCACACGTTCGCGCCGGGCGACGATCCGCTGTACATCACGATGCCCGTGCAGATGGTGGTCTCCGACGCGGGTACGCATCTCGTGTTCCACGACACGTCCTGGGACGGCACGGTGCACCTGCGCGAGGGCGAGGAGGGCGCGGGGTCGGGGCACGACCGGGCGGGAACATGCGAGTTGCGGATGGACGGTGGCCCGCTGCGCTGCTGGTTGATGGTGGGCACCCCCGCGCGCGTGCTGCATGCCTGGGCCTCGCTCACCGGGGCGCCCGCGGTGCCGCCCGCGTGGGCTCTGGGGCACCATCACGCGCGCTGGGGCTTCGGCAGCGAGCAGGAGGTGCGGCGGATCGTCGCGGGCTATCAGGAGCGCGGTCTGCCGCTCGACGCGGTCCACCTGGACATCGATCACTACGACGCCCACCAGGTGTTCACGGTGGACCGGGAGCGCTTCCCCAAGCTGCCGGTGCTCGCCGAGGAGCTGCGCCGCGACGGCATCCGGCTGGTGTCGATCGTCGACCCGGCGGTCAAGTCCGAGCCGGGCAACGCGGTGTACGACAGCGGTCTCGCCGAGGACGCCTTCGTGCGGGACGGCTCGGGCCGGCTTGTGCGGGGAGTCACATGGCCCGGGGAGTCGGTCTATCCGGACTTCACGCACGCGCGTGTGCGGGAGTGGTGGGGCGGCCTCTACGAGGAGCGGCTGGCGCAGGGGTTCGCGGGTTTCTGGCACGACATGAACGAGCCGACGTCGTTCACGGCGTTCGGGGAGTCGACGCTGCCGAGGTCGGCCCGGCACTCCCTGGAGGGACGCGGCGGCGACCATCGTGAGGCGCACAACGTGTACGCCCTGGGCATGGCCCGAGCCGCGTACGAGGGCCTGCGCGAACTGGATCCCCAGGAGCGGCCGTTCCTCTTCTCGCGCTCCGGGTGGGCCGGGATGCAGCGCTACGGAGGGACCTGGTCCGGAGACGTGGCCACGGGCTGGCCCGGGCTGCGGGCCTCGCTGTCACTGGTGATGGGGCTCGGACTGTGCGGGGTTCCGTACTCGGGTCCCGATGTGGGCGGTTTCGACGGCAGCCCTTCTCCCGAGCTGTACCTGCGGTGGTTCCAGCTCGGCGCGTATCTGCCGCTGTTCCGTACGCACGCGAGTCTGCGGGCGGGTCGCCGGGAGCCATGGGAGTTCGGTGACGACGTACTGGAGCACGCGCGCGTGGCTCTCGTCGAGCGGCGGCGGCTGCTCCCGTACTTCATGACGCTGGCGCTGCTGGCGCGCCGCACGGGCGCACCCTATGTGCGGCCGCTGTGGTGGGCGGCACCGGAGGACCGGGCGCTCAGGGACTGCGAGGACGCCTTCATGCTGGGTGACTGCCTCCTTGTGGCACCGGTGCTGGATCACGGGGCCGACCGTCGTGCGGTGCAGTTGCCCCGGGGGCGTTGGTACGACACGGTCACCGAGGAGGCGTACGAGGGGCCGGCCCAGGTGTTGCTCGATGCCCCCTTGTCGCGGATTCCGGTGCTGGCGCGCGCGGGTGCCGTCGTGCCCGTCCGGGGCGACGACGGCGGTCTGGAGCTGGAGGCGTGGGCTCCGGCGCGCGGGCGTGTCGGGGGCGGGCTCGCCGTGCCGGACCCCGGCGACGGCTGGGACGAGCCCGAGCTCGAACGCTACGTGACGCGCTGGGAGGGGCAGCACGTGGTCGTGCGGCGGGACGGAGAGGGCGGAGCGGGCAAGCCGGAGTATCCGGTCCGGGTGCGGGGCCTCGGGGCGCGTTGACCGGCTCCGAGAACCCTGCGGGACCCCTTCAGACGTACCGTCCCTCGAACCATGCGCGCGCCGCCAAGGTGTGCAGCGGGAAGGCGAGCTCGGTGGGCCGGCGCAGCAGGTGCCAGCCCTCGGTCTCGTCCGTGGCGGCGGACGGCGGCAGTTCGGTGGCGGGGCGCTCCGGTAGGAGCCCGAAGAGCAGCAGGTGACCGGCGGGAGAGCTCATCGCGTCGGCGAGCCGCACCTCGCGGCTCGGCACGTCGATTCCCGTCTCCTCCTTGAGTTCCCGGACGACGGCGTGCCGCCAGTCCTCCCGGTGGTCGATGAACCCTCCGGGCAGCGCGATGCCTCCGCGCGCGGGGGCGATGGTCCGGGTGATGACGACCAGGGCGGTGCCCCTGTCGTCGTACACGGGCTGCAGGGCCACCGCGACCGGCAGCGGATTGCGGTAGGCCACGCCGCCGCAGACGGCGCAGGTGCGGGGCCAGCCGGAGTTGCCTTCTCCGTAGGGTGCTCCGCAGCTCGAACAGTGAGAGTCCGGCGCGAAGTCGGCGGGTGGGTGCGGGGTTGCTGACACGCCGCGGACTGTAGCCGATCACTTCTCGCTCGTCTTCGGGTGCCCATCAGGTGCGGGTCCAGGCGCCTGTCGATGTGCGTCTCCTGATGCGGTCCGCCCCGCCGTCACGGGGCGGACCGGCCCGGCTCAGGGGGACGAAGTCAGTGACTTCTTGGACACGGGGAAGTCGAAGTACGTGTCGGGGTAGGGCTCGGGCTTGTACGTGTAGTGCCACCACTCTTCGGCGAGGTTGACGAATCCGAGGTCTTCGAGGGTGCTCTTCAGGAGCTGCCGGTTGGCTCGCTGCACGCCCTGGATGCGTGGGTCCAGCGTGTGCGCGAGGGTGTCGAAGCAGTCGAAGCCGGTCCCCATGTCCACGGAGTTGTCCGGGAAGCGCTCGGTCTGGGGCGCGTAGCAGGGCGCGAGGGGTTCTCCGGGGACGTACGGGCGGGTCGGCTTCGCGGGGAGCCGCACGATCGTGAGGTCCATCGTCGAGCCGCGGCTGTGTCCGGACTTCTCGGCGATGTAACCATCCTCGAACAGGCGGGTCTTGTCGACCTGCGGGTAGAACTCGGCCTTCATCGCCTGGTCGTCGAGGTCCTGGGCCCAGCGCACGAAGTGGTCGACGGCGCGTTGCGGCCGGTAGCAGTCGTACACCTTGAGGGTGTAGCCCTCGTGCAGCAGTGTCACCTGAGCTTTGTGGAGGGCTTCGGCGGCGGGTCGGGTGAGGATGCAGATCGGCTGCCGGTAGCCGTCGATGCGCTCGCCGACGAAGTTGTGCGGCGTGAAGTAGCGCATCTCCTGGATGATCGTCGGGTCCACGGATCCCAGGGACACAAAGTCCTCGGGTGCCTTCGGCTGGGGCGTCGCCCGGGCGGTGGCGGAAGCGGCGGTCACGGTCAGTAAGGCGGCGAGCGTGGTCACCAGACCGCGTACGGCGGTGGAGAGTCGTGTCATGCCCCCTGCATCTATCAGGTGCGGGATCCGTCAGGGAAGGGATCACCCGCGGTCGGGCACCATCGAGTGAGGGAATCACCGGATCCCCCAACGGGCCCCGGAGCCGAACCGGGAGGTACGGCCGGAACCACCCCCGTGGGCCCCGGCCGCACCTCCCGATACTCCGACGCCCAGGAGGCCTCCACGGTTCTCTCCGTCGCGCTGCCCATTTCCCGATGCCCGTGGCACACTTCTGACGTTCCGTCAGATCCAGTGCTGTGGAGGGGTCTTGTCGCGTACACGTACACGTACACCCGTGGTCGCCGGATGGTTCGCCGGGGACGGGGACGACTTCCGTCTCCTCGGCACACGCTGCTCCGCGTGCGCCTCGGTCTTCTTCCCCCGCGAGGACGCCTTCTGCCGAAATCCGGGATGCCGCGGCGGTGAGCTGACCGAGGTTCCGCTGTCCCGGCACGGTCGCGTCTGGTCGTACACCGACAGCCGGTACCGACCTCCGTCACCGTATGTGACCGATCCGGAACTCTCGTGGGAACCCTATGCGTTGATCGCTGTGGAGCTGGAATCCGAGCGGCTCGTCGTACTCGGTCAGACGGTTCCCGGGATCACCGTCTCCGACCTGGCGGTGGGCATGGAGGTGGAGGTCGTCCCCGGTGTGCTGAACGAGGACGAGGAGACGACCTGGACGACGTGGCACTGGCGGCCGACGGGGGTGACGGCATGAAGGGCATGTGGCGTACGGGGGTGACGGCATGAGCGGTGAGGTGGCGGTGCTCGGCGCGGGCATGCACCCGTGGGGCAAGTGGGGGCGCGGATTCGTCGAGTACGGGGTCGTGGCGGCGCGTGCGGCGCTGGCCGACGCGGGGGTCGACTGGCGGGACATCGGCTCGGTCGTGGGCGCCGACACCGTGCGCGCCGGCTATCCGGGGTACGTGGCGGGAGCGACGTTCGCGAAGGCCCTGGGCTGGCAGGGAGCGCGGGTCACGAGTGTGTACGCCGCCTGTGCGTCGGGGGCGCAGGCCATCAACGCGGCGCGAGCGCAGATCCTTTCGGGCCTCGCGGACGTGGTCCTCGTGGTCGGCGCCGACGCTGCGCCCAAGGGATTCTTCCGTCCGGCGGGCGGGGACAGGCCGGACGATCCCGACTGGCTGCGGTTCCGGGTCCTCGGAGCGACGAACCCGACGTACTTCGGGCTGTACGCGCGGCGGCGGATGGCCGTGCACGGGGACACCCTGGAGGACTTCGCGCAGGTCAAGGTGAAGAACGCCGCCCTGGGGGCGCTGAACCCGAACGCGCGGTACCGCAAGAGGGTCATGGCCGAAGAGGTGGCGAGCTCCGCCGTCGTCGCCGACCCGCTGCGGCTGCTCGACATCTGTGCGACGTCCGACGGGGGCGCCGCCCTCGTACTGTCGAGCATGGATTTCGCACGACGGCACGGGGCGGCGGCCCCCGTACGGATCCGCGCGGTGTCGACGGTGACACCGCGCTACCCCAACACCGTGCTCGACCTCCCGGACATCGCCACGGACTCCGCCGTCGCCGTGGAACCCGCGGCCGGCACCTTCCGGGCCTCGATCGCGCGGGCGGCGTACGAGGAGGCGGGCATCGGCCCCGAGGACCTCTCGCTCGCCGAGGTGTACGACCTGTCCACGGCCCTGGAATTGCAGTGGTACGAGGACCTGGGGCTGTGCGGGGAGGGCGAGGCCGCGAAGCTGCTGCGGGAGGGTGCCACGTCGCTGGGCGGGCGCATACCGGTGAACGTCAGCGGCGGACTGGCCTCCTTCGGAGAGGCCATTCCGGCGCAGGCCATAGCCCAGGTGTGCGAGTTGACGTGGCAGCTGCGCGGGGACGCGGGCGACCGGCAGGTCGAGAGCGCGCGCGTGGGTATCACGGCGAACCAGGGGCTGTTCGGACACGGTTCGTCGGTCGTCGCCGTCCGCTGAGTCGGCGGCCGGCCGAATGCACCGCGTCCAGGGGCGGCGCGCGGCGCGACGACCACCGTCCACGGACGCTCGCCCCGCGGCCGTCCGCACTCGGTGTGACGACCTCGGAATGCTGCGTGAACAGCTCGTGAATCGCGCCCGGGCGTGCGCGGGCGGGGCCAGTATGCTCCCGTGCCCTCCTGGACGGATACTGTCCGCTTCGCCTTCCAGCCGGTCGTCAACCTGACGACCGGAGGGGTTGCGGCGCTGGAGATACTCGCCCGTCCCGAATCCGGCGACATCCTGGCACAGGCCTGCCGCGACCCCGAACTCGACGGGCGGCTGGCGGCGTTGGCGATCCGCGCGGCGGCCCGCAGGGAGACGATGCTGCCGCTGCACGTGAATGTCTTCGCCGGGACACTGGCCGATCTCGGACGGCTCGCGGCGCTGCGCGACGCCGTGCGCGAGGCCGGTCGGCTGCCGTGGGAGGTGACGATCGACATCGGTCCGCCGTACACGCACGTGCCGCACCAGGCTCTGCTGGAGGCGGTGTCCACGGTGCGGAGTGAAGGTTTCCGGATCTGTGCGGACGGAGTGGGTGACGGCGACGTACCCCTGCGGCTGCTCACGGACGTCGCGCCCGAGCTGGTGAAGCTCGACGCGTCCCTGCTGGCGCGACCGGCGGCGGTCCGGGCGATGCGGACGCTGTGCGAGCAGTTGGGCGCGCTGCTGTCCGTGGAGGGCGTCGAGACGGAGCTGCAGTGCGCGGCCGCGGTGTCGGCGGGGGCGCAGTTGGCGCAGGGCGAGCTGTTCGCGCCGCCCGCACGGCTGCCCGTCGCGGACGTATACGTTCCGGCCCTCTCCCCCGGCGTCGCGGCGGCCCCCCGGTCGGGACCGTCGGTGCGGCAGTTCGTGCGGCCCGCCGCGCTGCTGCCCGCGACGGCCTCCGCGGGGCAGGTGCGGGCGCTGCTCACCGGGTCGCCCGACGTGTCCGGTGTGCTGCTCGTGGATCCTTCCGGGATCCCGGTCCGCTCGGTGCACCGGTCACGGTTCCTGCTGTCGATGTCGGGGCCGTACGGGCATGCCCTGTACGCCGACCGGCCGGCCGCCAAGCTCGGCGATCCGCCGCGTACGGTCGGCGCCGACGCGACCGCGTGGGAGGTCCTCGACGTGGTGGCGGACGGCGAGCGGGACCGTACGTCGGACGATGTCGCGGTCGTCGATCACTACGGGCGGTGCGTGGGGGTCGTACGCCTGGCCGATCTCGTACGAGCGCTCTCCGAGAGCCGGGTCGAGGAGGCGGCCGGGCTCAACCCGCTGACCAGGCTGCCCGGTTCGGACGCCATCACCGGCGAGGTGGACCGGCGGATCGCCGACGGCCGGACGTTCGCGCTCAGTTGGCTCGATGTCGATCACTTCAAGCAGGTCAACGACGGAGCGGGCTTCGCGGCGGGCGACGAGCTGATCCGGGCGGTCGGGCGGACGCTGCAGCACGCGGCTTCCGGGACGACCCGGGTGGGGCACATCGGCGGCGACGACTTCCTGGTCCTCGCGGAGCCGGAGTCTCTCGGCCCACTGGCCGGCACGGTACTCGACGCGCCCTGGTCGGCGGGCGGACGTCCCGTCACCTTGTCGCTGGCCACGGTCCTGTGCGCGCCGGGCAGCGTGACCGACCACCGACAGGCGGCGGCCTGCCTGGCACCGCTCAAGCAGGCCGCCAAGGCGCTGAGCGGGGCGAGTTGGGTGCTGGGGCGGGCGGGACTGCCGGGGCATGAGGTCCTGCGTGGTTCGGGGGCGGAGCGGGCACAGGCCGGTTGAGCGAGGGACCGGGAGGTTTCTGCGCAACGGCCTTGCCGCCCGGGACCCCTGTGACGGGTGAGGGCGAAGGGACGGTCGGCCCGAGACCGTGTCCCGGGCAGGCCTCTTACCGTGCCCCGATCTTGGCTGTTTCACGACCTTCAACCGTTGCCGTCGGCGACCTTGACGCCCTCTGGACGCCGGTGAACACTTCCGGATGTCAGTCGGCATCGCCGCATTCGGGCGTCTTCAGGCACCGCACCGCTCGGGTTCCCGACCTGTTTCCAAGGCCGTCCCCCACGGGCGATTCCGCTGCGACGGCACGCTCGTCACGGACGCCGGGTGGGGCGCGGGACCTCCCTGCCTTCGGCTGAAGTAGCCATGGGAAACGCACCCCGCACGGTGGCCCGGAGCGGACCGCTCCGGGCGAGGCCTAGGAGCCGCCATGAGCAACGGCGACATTTTTGTCGGCGAGTTGATCGGCACTGCGATTCTGATTCTGTTCGGCGCGGGGGTCTGCGCCGCGGTCACCCTCAACAAGTCCAAGGCACAGGGCGCCGGCTGGGTCGTCATCGCGTTCGGATGGGGTTTCGGCGTGCTCGCCGGGGCCTACACGGCGGCGCCGCTGTCCGGTGGTCAGATCAACCCGGCCGTGACCATCGGTTTCGCCATCGAGGGATCGACGAAGTGGGAGGACGTGCCCTTCTACATTCTGGGCCAGTTCGCGGGCGCCATCGTCGGCGCCGTGCTCTGCTGGCTGCTCTACCTCGGCCAGTTCAATCTCAACGCCGACGAGGACAACGCCATCGAGACGCTGGGCATCTTCTCGACCCGGCCAGAGATCAACCATCCGGTGCAGAACCTCATCACCGAGATCATCGCCACCGTCGGCCTGATGCTGCCCATCCTGGCCATGGTCGGCGGCCACAAACACGTGGCCGGGATCGGCGACGCGGGACTGCCCGTCCAGCTCATCGCGTTCCTCGTGGTCGGCATCGGACTCTCGCTGGGCGGGCCCACCGGGTACGCCATCAACCCGGCCCGTGACCTGGGACCGCGCCTCACCCACGCATTGCTGCCGATTCCCAACAAGGGCACCTCGGAGTGGAGTTACTCCTGGATCCCGGTGGTCGGCCCGATCGCCGGCGCCGCCATCGGGGCCGCGATCTACAACGCAGCCTTCTGACGAGAACGCAGACTTCCAACGCAGCCTTCTGACGAAGAAGACGTAAGGGGACGTCATGACGGAGAACGCCGAGAAGTACGTCGCCGCAATCGACCAGGGCACCACCTCCAGCCGCTGCATCATCTTCGACCGGAGCGGCGCGATCGTCGCCGTCGACCAGCGCGAGCACCGCCAGATCTTCCCCAAGCCGGGCTGGGTGGAACACGACGCCACCGAGATCTGGTCCAAGGTGCAGGCGGTCGTCGCGGGAGCGATCGCCAAGGCGGGGCTGCGCGCCGACCAGCTGAGCGCGCTCGGCATCACCAACCAGCGCGAGACGACGGTCCTGTGGGACCGCGCCACCGGCAAGCCCGTGCACAACGCGATCGTCTGGCAGGACACCCGGACCTCGGCGCTCTGCAACCAGCTGGGCGGCACGGACGGCCAGGACCGCTTCCGCGAACAGACCGGTCTGCCGCTGGCCAGCTACTTCTCCGGCCCCAAGGCGGCCTGGCTGCTCGACAACGTGCCAGGGCTGCGCGCGCGTGCCGAGCGCGGCGAGATCGCCTTCGGCACCATCGACTCCTGGCTGATCTGGAACCTGACCGGCGGCACGGACGGCGGTCGGCACGTCACCGACGTCACCAACGCCGGGCGCACCATGCTGATGAACCTGGAGACCCTTCAATGGGACCCCTCGATCCTCGCGGCGATGAACGTCCCCGAGGCGGTGCTGCCCGAGATCAGGTCGTCGGCCGAGGTGTACGGCACCGCCGTGGGCCAGCTGGCGGGCGTCCCCGTCGCCTCGGCGCTCGGCGACCAACAGGCGGCCGTCTTCGGGCAGGCCTGCTACGACGTGGGCACCGCCAAGAACACGTACGGCACCGGCAGCTTCCTGCTGCTCAACACCGGTAACCGGCCCGTCCCCTCGAAGAACGGGCTGCTGACGACCATGGGCTACAAGATCGGCGGCGAGGCGCCCGTCTACTGCCTCGAAGGGTCGATCGCGATCACCGGCGCCCTGGTGCAGTGGTTCCGCGACCAGCTCGGCATCATCCGCAACGCCGACGAGATCGAGACGCTGGCCGCGAGCGTCGACGACAACGGAGGCGCGTACATCGTGCCCGCGTTCTCGGGCCTGTTCGCGCCCTACTGGCGCTCCGACGCGCGCGGTGTCGTCACCGGCCTCACGCGATACGTCACGAAGGCGCACCTCGCCCGCGCGGTCCTGGAGGCGACGAGCTGGCAGACCCGTGAGGTCGTCGACGCCATGTTCCAGGACTCCGGCGTGCAGATCACCACCCTGAAGGTGGATGGCGGCATGACCAAGAACAATCTGCTGATGCAGCACCAGGCGGATGTCCTGGGCGTGCCGGTGATCCGTCCCCGGGTGTCCGAGACGACCTGTCTGGGCGCGGCCTACGCGGCCGGGCTCGCGACCGGTGTGTGGAACGACCTCGACGAGCTGAAGTCGCACTGGCAGAAGGACGTCGAGTGGACACCGTCCATGGAGGCCTCCGTGCGCGACCGTGAGTACCACAACTGGCGCAAGGCGGTGGAGAAGAGCTTCGGCTGGCACGAGGACGACGTCAGCTGAGACAGGGGTCCACGCGCGCGTGCGTCTCGCGTGAGCCACACGCGTGTGCGGGACGACGGCCCGTACCCCGGTCGGCGGGGGTACGGGCCGTATGCGTGGTTCGGCCCGTATGTATGGGTCAGGTGGTGACCGGTTCGCGTCGGTCGGCTCCGTACGCCATCGCGTGCTGGACGACCTCGATGAGGACCTCTTTGGCCGACTCCCGGTCTCGCGCGTCACACAGGACGACCGGAACGTCGTCGTCGAGGTCGAGTGCCTGGCGGACCTCGTCGACCGGGTACTGGGCCGATCCTTCGAAGCAGTTGACGCCCATCACGAACGGTATGGAGCGCCGCTCGAAGTAGTCGACGGCGGCGAAGCAGTCCTCCAGGCGGCGCGTGTCGGCGAGTACGACGGCGCCCAGGGAACCGGCGGCGAGCTCGTCCCACAGGAACCAGAAGCGGTCCTGTCCGGGCGTCCCGAAGAGGTAGAGCACCAGGTCCTCTCGGAGCGTGATGCGGCCGAAGTCCATGGCGACGGTGGTGGTGTGCTTGCCCTCCACGCCGCTGGTGTCGTCGACCGGGCGGCCCGCCTCGGTGAGCACCTCCTCGGTGCGCAGCGGTTTGATCTCGCTGACCGCGCCGACCAGGGTCGTCTTGCCCACCCCGAAGCCACCGGCCACCAGGATCTTGAGCGTGACGGGCTCGACCGGGGGCTTGCCGCGCTCAGAACGCCCGAAGATCATCGATCTCTTCTCCTGCTTGATGGGGGTCGTGGGACGGTGGGCCGTAGCCCCCGCCGCCGGGGGTTTCGATGACAAGTACGTCGCCGGGGCCGACGTCCGCCGTATCACTTGCGCCAAGTTCCGTGACCGTGCCGTCCGCGCGCTCCACCCGGTTGGCGCCGAGCGCTCCGGGCTCGCCGCCGGCCATGCCGTAGGGCGGGACCCTGCGGTGCTGCGACAGCGTGGAGACCGTCATGGGCTGATGGAACCGGATACGGCGCACGGCACCGTCCCCGCCGCTCCAGCGCCCGGCTCCGCCGCTGCCCGGCCGGACCGCGAACTCGTCGAGCTGGACCGGCAGTCGCCACTCCAGGATCTCGGGGTCGGTGAGCCGCGAGTTGGTCATGTGGGTCTGTACGACGGAGGCGCCGGGGAAGCCGTCGCCCGCGCCGGACCCGGAGGCCACGGTCTCGTAGTACTGGTAGCGCTCGTTGCCGAAGGTGACGTTGTTCATCGTTCCGGACCCTTCGGCCTGCACGCGCAGGGCTCCGTACAGCGCGCCGGTGATCGCCTGAGAGGTCTCCACATTGCCCGCGACCACGGCGGCGGGGGCCTCGGGAGCGAGCATCGAGCCACGCGGCACGACGATGTCGAGCGGGCGCAGACAGCCGTCGTTGAGCGGGATGTCGTCGGCGACCAGAGTGCGGAAGACGTACAGGACGGCGGCGTTGACCACCGCGAAGGGAGCGTTGAAGTTGGTGCCGAGCTGCGGGGACGTACCCGTGAAGTCGACAGTGGCGGAGCGATTTTCGCGGTCTACGGAGACTCGGACACGGATGACCGCCCCGGAGTCCGTCTCGTAGGCGAACTCACCGTCTTCCAGGGCGTCGATGACGCGACGTACGGCTTCCTCCGCGTTGTCCTGCACGTGCCGCATGTAGGCCTGGACGACGTCGAGGCCGAAGTTCTCGATCATGCGGGCGACTTCGTCGACGCCCTTCTGGTTGGCGGCGATCTGGGCACGCAGGTCGGCGAGGTTGGTCTTCGGATTGCGCGAGGGGTAGGGCGCCTCGGTGAGCAGGCGAAGCGTCTCGGCCTCACGGAAGCGGCCGTTCTCGGCGAGCAGCCAGTTGTCGAAGAGGATGCCCTCTTCCTCGATGGTGCGGCTGTTCGCGGGCATGGAGCCCGGGGCGATGCCGCCGATCTCGGCGTGGTGTCCGCGCGAGGCGACGTAGAACAGGATGTGCTCACCCCCCGTGTCGAAGACCGGGGTGATCACGGTGACGTCGGGGAGGTGGGTGCCTCCGTGGTACGGGTCGTTGACCGCGTACGTGTCACCCGGGCGCATGCTGTCGCCGCGTCGCCGGATGACCTCCTGCACGCTCGTGCCCATCGAGCCCAAGTGGACAGGGATGTGAGGGGCGTTGGCGACAAGGCTGCCGTCGGGGTCGAAGAGCGCGCAGGAGAAGTCCAGGCGTTCCTTGATGTTGACCGACTGGGCCGTGGATTCCAGGCGGGCGCCCATCTGCTCGGCGATGGACATGAAGAGGTTGTTGAAGACCTCGAGGAGAACCGGGTCCGCTTCCGTGCCGAGATCGGAACTCTGCGTAACCGCCACGCGTTCCATGACCAGATGCCCGTCGTCGGTCGTCGCGGCCCGCCAGCCGTCGTCGACGACGGTCGTCGCGCTGGCCTCGGTGATGATCGCGGGGCCGGTGACCGTTTCACCGGGGGGCAGTTCCTCGCGGCGGTGCAGGGGTACGTCGCGCCAGGCGCCGCCCGTGTGGAGGCTGACCGTCTGCGTCGCGCCGCGGGCGGACGAAGAGGTCGCGAGGGCGGAGAGATCGGGGGGTTCGGTGAGTCCGGTGGCCTCTACGGAGAGGGCTTCCACGACGACCGGACGATCGAGGGTGAAGGAGTAGGTGGCGCGATGGCGTTCCTCGAAGGCGTGGGTCATGGTGTCGGGCTGGGTGAGCTCGACGGTGAGCGCCGTGTCCGTTCCGTCGTAGCGGAGTTGGGCGCGGCGGGTGACGCGGATGCGGTCCTCGGGCACGTCCTCGGCGAGGAGTTCGGTGCGGGCGGCGCTCTCCAGGTCGTCGGCGGTCTTGAGGATGCCGGGCATCGCGGAGGACTCGAGGGGTGCCTCCACGGACTGCTCGCGCATGGCCGTCGTGTCGGCGAGTCCGATGCCGAGGGCGGACAGGACGCCGGCCATGGGCGGGACGAGGACGGTGCGGATGCCGAGCGAGTCGGCGACCATGCACGCGTGCTGGCCGCCCGCGCCGCCGAAGGTGGTGAGCGCGTACCGGGTGACGTCGTGGCCCTTCTGGACCGAGATCCGCTTGACCGCGTTGGCGATGTTGGCCACGGCGATCTGCAGGTAACCCTCCGCCACCTGCTCCGGGGTGCGGTCGTCGCCGGTCTTCTCACGGATCTCGCGCGCGAGGGCGGCGAACCGGTCGCGGACGAGGGTGTCGTCGAGGGGCTGGTCGCCGTCGCGGCCGAACACTTTGGGGAAGTGGGTGGCTTGGATGCGGCCGAGTGCGACGTTGGCGTCCGTGACGGTGAGCGGGCCGCCACCGCGGTAGCAGGCGGGGCCCGGGTCGGCGCCTGCCGAGTCGGGGCCCACCCGGTAGCGGGAGCCGTCGAAGTGGAGCACCGAGCCGCCGCCCGCGGCGACGGTGTGGATGTCCAGCATGGGCGCCCGCAGCCGGACCCCGGCGATCCGGGTGGTGAAGACCCGCTCGTACTCGCCCGCGAAGTGCGAGACGTCCGTGGAGGTGCCGCCCATGTCGAAGCCGATGACACGGTCGAAGCCGGCGAGCTGCGACATCCGGGCCATGCCGACGATGCCGCCCGCCGGACCGGACAGGATGGCGTCCTTGCCGCGGAACTGACCCGCTTCGGCGAGGCCTCCGTTGGACTGCATGAACATCAGTCGCACGCCTTGGAGCTCATCGGCGACGTGCTGGACGTAGCGGCGCAGCACGGGCGACAGGTAGGCGTCGACGACGGCCGTGTCGCCGCGCGGGACGAGCTTCATCAGCGGGCTGACCTCGCTGGAGAGCGAGATCTGCGGGAAGCCGGTGCGTGCCGCCAGCTCGCCGACGGCCTCTTCATGGGCGGGGTGGAGGTGACTGTGCATGCAGACGACGGCGACGGCCCGGATCCCGGAGTCGTACGCCTCCTGGAGGGGCCCGGCAAGGGCGTCCAGGTCGGGGGCGCGCAGGACGGTGCCGTCGGCGGCGATCCGCTCGTCGACCTCGACCACGCGTTCGTAGAGCAGCTCGGGCAGTTCGATCGCGCGGGCGAAGATGTGGGGGCGGTTCTGGTAGGCGATGCGCAGGGCGTCGCGGAAGCCTCGGGTGATGACGAGCAGGGTGCGCTCCCCCTTGCGTTCCAGGAGGGCGTTGGTGGCGACGGTGGTTCCCATGCGGACGGCGTCGATCCGCGCGCCCTGGGCGTCCTGGCCGCCGCCGAGGAGTTCCCGGACACCCGCCACCGCCGCGTCGGCGTACCTCGCCCGGTTCTCGGACAGCAGTTTGTGCGTGAGCAGACGGCCGTCCGGGCGTCGCGCGACGATGTCGGTGAAGGTGCCGCCTCGGTCGACCCAGAACTGCCAGCCTGTCACGTCTGCTCCCCGCTTCCGCCCAGCTCAGAGCGCCCGGAGGCCGCTGATCACGTCGCGCAGAATACTCTCGTCCGGCAGCTCGGCAGGGGGTACGGGACGTGTCACATGGACCATTTCCTCGGTCACGAGGTCCCCGATGAGGACCCGGACCACTCCGATGGGCAGGTCGAGCTCCGCGGCGAGCTCGGCGACCGACTGGGGGGTGTCGCGGCAGAGCTCGACGATGTCCACGTGTTCCGGGGACAGCGAATGGTCGGCTTCGGGGTCGTCCGCGTGGGGCTCCGTGACGACCACTGCTATCAGGTCGAGGCGATGCTGGGCCGGGCTGGTGGTGCGCCCGCGTGTCATGGCATAAGGACGGACCACCGGTCCGGCGTCGTCGTCGAACCAGTGGCGTTTTCCCTGACCGTCTCCGCTCATGCCATCCCACTACCCGCCCGAGGGCAGATCGGTGCGCGGAGCGGCGGCCAGATGTGCGCCGACCCGCTTCACCAGGAGCGTCATTTCGTAGGCGACCTGCCCGACATCGGAGTCGGCGTCCGAAAGAACGGCGAGACAGCTGCCGTCGCCGGCGGCCGTGACGAAGAGGAAGGCCTCCTCGAGCTCGACCACGGTCTGCCGGACACCGCCCGCCTCGAAGTGGCGGCCGACGCCCTTGGCGAGGCTGTGGAAGCCGGAGGCGACGGCCGCCAGGTGCTCGCTGTCCTCCCGGGTCAGATCCTTGGAGGCCCCGGTGGCAAGGCCGTCACCGGAGAGCACGATCGCCTTGCTGATGCTGGCCACGCGGTCCACCAGGTCGTCGAGCAGCCAGTTCAGCTCTCCCGACGTCTTGCTGGTCGCGGTGGGCCCTGTGGCCTTCGGTGCGGTCATCGACCGTCCCCCTTCGTCGTTCCTGGTGCTGTGCCGCCCTGGGCCCCGTCGCCCGCGGCGTTCTTCTCGCGGCCCCGCTGCCAGCCCCGCTGGAGCGAGGCCATCCGGCTGCGTACCTCGTCGGCGTCGCGATCGGCGAGTTCCGCCCCCTTCGGGGTGTGGTCCTTGTCTCGCTCGGCCCGCCGTTCGGGTCCGTCCTTCAACTGGGGGGCCAGATTGGCCTGTCGGACGCGGCGGGGCAGCGGGCTCGCACCCGATTCTGCCCCTTGCGTCGCGGCGGCGGAGCCCGGGGTGGTCCCGGCTCTGCCCGACGGCGAGCCGGCGGAGCGAGTGCGCCGGGGGAGAGCGGGGGCCTCTCGGAGGCCGGACGCCTCGGAGCGAAGGCCCGGAGTCCCGGGGCGTTCGCCGTTGCGGCGCCCTGAGGTCTCGGTGCGGTCAGCACGCCGGGTGGTCGACGACCGTGCGTTCGCCCTCTCCGCGATGCCTTGCCTCTCCACCGACTCTAGGGCCGGTTCGAGGCTCTCCACCGGCTTCAGCGCCTCGGCGGGCTCCTCGCCCGCCTCGCCGCGCCGGGGCCTCGTCCGGGTCACGGGACGACCGTGCGAGCTGACCAGCTTGGGAGTTCTGCGGCGCGGCAGGGGGACCGGGCCCCCCACGTGGTCGTCGTCTCCGGAGCGGGCCGTCTCCGCGCCGCCTGGGCGGGGCTGCTGGTGGGGCCGGTGCTGCTCGACCGGGACACCCGCTATGGAGCGGCGCGGCCGGAACAGACCGCCCTGCTCGGCGTCCTCGTCGTCGAGGGCGCCGGGGAATCCGCCGAGCGCGTCCAGATCGACCGGCGCCTCCAGTTCGACTGGCCCGTCCAGGATCGCGGCAGGCAGGCCGGGGAGGCGCACCGGTACGTCGGAGAGCGCCGCCTTGCGGTCCTCCTCGGTCTTGCCCTCCTTCGAGGGCAGCGCTCGGTCGAGACGGAAGCCGATGCCGTTGGTGTCCGGGACGTCGTCCGTGAGCAGCGCGTCGGGGATGAACACCACGGCGGTGGTGCCGCCGTACGGGGAGGGCTGGAGGGAGACACGGACGTTCTGCCGCTGCGCGAGACGGCTGACCACGAAGAGACCGAGCCGGTCGGTGTCGGACAGTTCGAACTCGGGGGTCTCGGCGAGCCGCAGGTTGGCGTCGAGGAGCGCTTCGGCCGCCATGCCCAGACCGCGGTCGTGGATCTCCAGGGTGAAACCGTTGGCGACGCGTTCGCCGACGACCTGCACGGCCGTGTGCGGGGGTGAGAACACCGTGGCGTTCTCCAGGAGTTCGGCGACCAGGTGCGTGAGGTCGGCGACCGCGGGCCCGGTGACGGCGACGCGGGGCAGTCGGCGTACCTCGATGCGCTCGTAGTCCTCGACCTCGGCGACGGCGGCGCGGACGATGTCCATGAGCTGGACGGGCTTGCGCCACTGTCGGGACGGGGCCGCGCCGGACAGGATGACCAGGCCCTCGGCATGCCGGCGCATGCGGGTGGTCAGGTGGTCGAGGCGGAACAGGTCGGCGAGTTCGTCGGTGTCCTCGGTCCTGCGTTCCATGGTGTCGAGGAGGGTGAGCTGCTTGTGCAGCAGGACCTGGCTGCGGCGGGCGAGGTTGACGAAGACCTCGGAGACGCCGTCCCGCAGTTCGGACTGTTTGACGGCGGCCTCGACGGCCGCGCGCTGAAGGGTGTTGAGGGCCTGGCCGACCTCGCCGATCTCGTTCTTGTCGTACTCCAGGCGGGGCACTTCGGTCTCGATGTCGACCTGTTCGCCCCCGGAGAGGCGGCGCATGACGCTGGGGAGTCGGACGCCGGACGCCTCGTGGGCGTCCAGGCGCAGTCGGCGCAGGTCGCGGATGAGGCCCCGGCCGATGCGTACGGACATGACGAGCGAGGCCAGCAGGGCGATGAGTCCGAGGACACCCGCGATGACCGCCTTGACGATGACGCCCGTGGCCACGGGGCGGACACGGTCCTGGTAGTGGTCGCCGGCCTTGTCGTCGAGGTCGGCGAGTTCGTCGAGCACGTGTCCGGCCGCCCGGTCCCAGCTCTGCGCGGTGACACCGTGCGGGGGTCCGGCCGGGGAGGTGACGACAGCCTGCTCCGCCACGCGCAGGGGAGCCGTGTCGGCGTTCGACCAGTAGCGCTCGAAGCGGCTGCGTTCCGAGGAGGGCAGCAGCGGCAGGCTGATGTCGTACAGCAGGGTGCGCTGCGCGACGAGATCGGAGATGTCGCGGATGTCGTCGCGGGTGACGCGGCCCGCGACCAGCGCGGAACCGACGAGGGCGTCCTCGCGGGAGAGCAGTTCGCGGGCGTTGGCGACGTTGACGAGGGCGCGGCCCTGCTTGTCCATCTCCACGTTGTCCACGACGTGGAGGTTGGCCATCAGTGAGTAACAGGGGTCGACCAGACGGTTGTAGAGGTCGAGGGCCTGGGCCCGGTTGACGGTGCCCTCCTCGACACTGCGGCGCAGCGAGTCGATGCCGTCGAGGGCGTCCAGGATGGTGGTGAGGCGCTGTGAGGTGCCCCCGTTCATCTCGTCCCGTACGTCTTCGTCCTTGGCGTTCTTGCGGACCTTCGCCACGGCCCGGTCGGTCGCGGTGCGACTGCGCTTCAGCGCCGCCAGCGCGTCGGAGGCGCGGGGGTCGGCGAGATAGACGAGTGTCTGGCGGCGTTCCTGCTGGAGAACGCTGATGGTGTCCTCGGTGGGGTAGCCGATCTTCTCGACGACGTCCGACACGTTGAACAGCTGGTTGGCCGCGCGGCCGGTGAGTACCGTCGCGAAGGCCCAGATCCCCGTCAGGGAGAGGAGTGGCACGAGGAGCAGCGCCACGATCTTCCGGCGGATGGACTTCCCGCGAAAGCGCATGGCCTCCCCCAGCTCGACCCCCTCCGGCCCGGGGGCACACCTGTGCGTCAACAAACGGCGTGAGCCTACTACTGACCCACAGGTAACTCGAAGACGTGTCCGGGCCGCCGCCCGGCGTGAAGAGGGTGGAACCCGGGCCCTTGAGGGAACCGGAGATGGGCAGTTGTCCGTTCATTGGGGGAGATTGCCGCCCCGAATCCGGCAAGGCGAGCCGGAGCTCATCGGGCCAGTGAACTTGGTCAGTTGGCCGGAATTTTTCGCTTGTTGGGAATCTTCGGGGCACATTGTTCGTCCTTCTCTACGGGAAATGGGGGCGGAATCGGCCACAGGGGCCGCATGCCGCGTCCAGGCGGCGTAAAACAGCGCAAGCCGGGCAGCCACTGGGGAGCAGGTGTCGTATGACACCCGTGCGAGGGTCTGCTGGGCGGTGGGGAGTGACAAGTTGATGGGCACGGCGGAGCGGGGCGGGACACCAGGGGTGGGTACTGCGGCGCCTGTGGCGGTGCGATCGGCCACACGAACACCGGGTCGCGACATACCGGCGGACTTGGCGGACGGACGCGACGAAGTAGGCGGACAAGGCGTTGTCACGGACGGGCGCGATCGGGTGAGCCGGCAGAGCGTGCCCCTGGAGGGACGCGACCGGAAGACCGACCGGACGGGTGCCGCCGGGATCGGAAGCGAGCGCATGAGCGCCCGGGCCGTGGCCGAGGGCGGGCCCGAGCCGGTGGGCGGGCGGGGCACGGCCACCGGTGGGCATGAGCAGGCGGTCGGGGAGGGCGCTGCCGCCGGTCGGCGGCAAGTCGGCGGGCAGGCGCGGGCCGTTGCCGGGTACTCGGACGGATACGAGGAGCAGGCGTACTACCGGCCGTTGTGGATCGAGGAGCCCGCGCGTCGGCGACGGCTGCCCGATCCGGTGCGTACGTCGGCCGTGCGTGCGGTGCTGATCATCGCGGTTACGCTGATCCAGGCCGTGATCGCCTTCCTGTCCACGCTGGGGGAGTCCTGGCTCGCCTTCCCGATGGTCTTGAGCAGCGTGGCCAGCACGGTGGTGGCCACCTGGGCCGCCCTTGACGTCTGGGTCACCCGCCAGGTGTGGAACCAGCGCAACGGCGTGGTGTCCGAGCCGAGCAGCACCGCAAGGACCCTGAGGCGCGAGCGGCGCCGGGCCCGACGGCAGGCACGCGCGACGGAGCGCGCTCAGGAGCGAATACGGCGGCAGGGCGGCGCCGGGCAGTTGTCGCACCCCTGAGTACGGCTCGCGACTGAGTACGGTACGACTCGCCGCTGGGCCCGGCTCATGACTTGAGCCCGGCTCATGACTGAGCCCGGCTCACGGCTGCTCACGGCACGGCCAAGGGGCGGACTCCACGGACCCGGTGGACCCCGTGAACTGGTGGTCCAGGTGGCCCCGGTCCGTGGGTCCGCCCACGGGCCGTCAGCTCGCCACGGCGCCCGCCGGCTCCACCGGGTCCTCGCTGCGCGCCAGTTCGCGGCGGGCCTTCATGAACGGGCGGGGGCGGTCGATGGACAGCACGGCTGTGGTGCGGCCGCCGCGCTCGTACTGGGCGAGAAGGCCCCCTTCGGCCGGTGCGCCGTCGTCGAGCGCGCCCTCGGTGATGCGGACGGTGTCCGCCGCGTGCCGGCGCCCCGCGAACTGGATCCGAGCGCCGTACTGATCGGACCAGAAGTAGGGCAGGGACCGTGCGCTCTCGACGGTGCGCCCGGCGAGCAAGTTGCGTACCGCGACGCGGGGTTGTTCGGTGGCGGAGGTCCAGTGCTCGGCGCGGGCGCCTCCGACGCGGGCGACGTCGCCGACGGCGACCACCTGCGGCAGTGCGGTCACGCAACCGTCGTCGCACAGCACGCCATCGTGCAGAGCGAGCGTCGAACCGGCGAGCCAGCCGGTGTTGGGGGTGGCGCCGATGCCCACGATCACGACATCGGCGGGCAGGACCCGGCCGTCGGCGAGCTCCACACCCGTGACGGTGCCGCTCCCCCGCAGGCCGGCGACACCGATGCCGGTCACGAGGCCCGCACCACCGCGGCGATGCAGGGCGGCGCACACGGCGGCCATCTCGGGGCCGAGTTGGGGAACGAGGGGCAGGGGTGCGGCCTCCACGACGGTGACGTCGTGGCCGAGTCCGGCACAGGAGGACGCGGTCTCGGCGCCGATGAAGCCGCCGCCGATGACGACGACGCTGCGCGGGCCCCGGGAGAGCTCCGCGCGCAGGGCGCGGGCGTCGTCGAGGGTGCGCAGGGTGTGCACGCCGACGAGGCCGTCCCCCGGGAGTCGGCGGGCCGAGGCGCCGGTCGCGATGACCACGCCGTCCGTGGAGACGGTGCGGCCGTCGTGGAGGAGGACGGTGCGCCCCCGGGCGTCGAGGCCGCGGGCGCGTACGCCGAGCAGCCACTCGGCCTCGAGTTCGGCGGTCTCCTCGGCGTCGGCGAGGGCGAGTCGGGTCTCGTCGGCGCGGCCGGTGAGGAAGTCCTTGGAGAGGGGTGGGCGGTCGTACGGATGGTGGGGCTCGTCCCCGACGATCACCAGGCGGCCGTCGAACCCCTGGGCCCGGAGCTCCCGGGCGGCGTACAGCCCGGAGAGGGAGGCACCGACGACGGTCACGGTCCTCATGAAGCGCGCTCCTTGGCGCACTCGGTCAGGGCGTTCATGCGGCGGTGCCCTCCTCCGCGGCCAGGTGGACGTGGATGATTCCGTCGTCGACGGTGACGCGGTGGGTGCGAACGGGGCGGCGTGCGGGCAGGCACGTCGGCAGGCCCGTACGGAGATCGAATGAGGCGGCGTGCAGCGGGCATTCGATCAGGCAGCCCTCCAGCCAGCCCTCCGAGAGGGAGGCGTCCTGGTGGGTGCAGGTGTCGTCGATGGCGTACAACTCGCCGTCGGCGTTGAACACCGCGATGGGCGGCGTGGTGTCGACACGGACGGATTCGCCCGCGGGGAGGTCGTCGAGGCGGCAGACGGGAATCATGGGCCCCCCTCTCGGTCCTGGACTCTTCGTCCGGGACCTCCTGGTCCAGGTGGGTCCGGAGACCTTTCGGGTTCCGGACGCTTCGGTAACATGATGTTTCGCATGGCGCACGAGGGAGCGCTATGCGCAACAGAATCCGCGCGGGGGTCCCGTCACGTCAAGGGCTTCCCGCAGATGCGGCCCAAACCGGGCCGTCAGGTGGTGAGAGTTGAGCTATGACCCGCACGCAGAAGCAGGCTGAGCACACCGGGGACAGTTCCGAGAAGCAGCACGGGAGAGGGGCCGGCAGCGCCGTCCAGTCGGTGGACCGCGCCGTGAGCGTGCTGGAGATCCTCGCCCGGGTCGGCGAGGCCGGGGTCACCGAGATCGCCGAGGAGCTGGACGTGCACAAGTCCACGGCCTTCCGCCTGCTCGGTGTCCTTGAGAACCGCGGTCTGGTGGCCCAGGCCAAGGACCGCGGGAAGTACTACCTGGGGGCCGCCGTACTGCGTCTGGCGGGGGCGGCGGCGGTGCGCCTCGACATCTCCCAGGAGGGCGTCCCGGTCTGCCGCGAGCTCGCCGACGAACTGGGCGAGACCGTCAACGTCGCGGTGCTCGACGACGACGCGGCGGTCAACATCATGCAGGCGCGTGGCACCGCGTCGGTCACCGCGCAGAACTGGCTGGGAAGGCGCACCCCCCTGCACGCGACCTCCAGCGGCAAGGTGCTGCTCGCGCACATGCCGCCCACCCTGCGCGAAGGTCTGCTCGCGCGCGCCCTGCCACGGTTCACCGAGCGCACGATCACGGGTACATCCGTGCTGCGCGCCGAGTTGGAGGCCGTGGTCGAGCAGGGCTACGGGGTCACCATCGAGGAACTGGAGCTGGGGCTCGCCGCCGTGGCCGCGCCGATCCGGGCGCACGACGGGAAGGTGATCGGGGCTATCAGCGTGTCGGGGCCGGTGTACCGGCTGAACTCCGATCGGCTGCCGGAGCTGGCCAAGCGGACGGTGGCGGCGGGGGCCGAGCTGTCGCGCCGGATGGGGTACGGCTTCTGAGAGCCCCTCAGGAGCGAAGGGGCGGGGCACGGGATTCTCCCGGCCCCGCCCCTTCGTGTGTCCCCGTGTGTCCAACCCGTGTGTCCAGTCCGTGTGTCCGGCACGTTTCGGGCGGCCCGTTCCTTTTGCCAAGGGTTAACGCCGACCCCTTGACGACCCCATGACGGCGTTCTCAATATGTTCCTCATCGCGCAACCCATCGTGCATTGCGCAACAGCAGAGGAGCTTGTCGTGCCACACGAGGTCCGTGCCGTAGTCGCCGTCAAGAAGGGCGCACCCGTCGAGGTGCAGACGATCGTCGTTCCCGACCCGGGCCCCGGAGAGGTGCTCGTCAACGTCCAGGCCTGCGGGGTCTGCCACACGGATCTGCACTACCGGGAGGGCGCGATCACCGACGACTTCCCCTTCCTGCTCGGCCACGAGGCGGCCGGCACCATCGAGGCGGTCGGCGACGGCGTCACCGACCTGGTCCCGGGCGACTACGTGGTCCTCGCCTGGCGGGCGCCCTGCGGAACCTGTCGCTCCTGTCGCCGCGGGCGCCCCTGGTACTGCTTCGACTCCCGTAACGCCACCCAGCCGATGACGCTGCTCGACGGCACCCCGCTCAGCAACGCGCTGGGCATCGGCGCCTTCGCCGAGAAGACCCTGGTCGCGGCCGGGCAGGCGGTGAAGATCGACCCGGCCGCCCGCCCCGAGGCCGCGGGCCTGATCGGCTGCGGTGTGATGGCCGGATACGGCGCCGCGGTCAACACCGGCAACGTCGGGCGCGGCGACACGGTCGCCGTCATCGGCTGCGGAGGCGTCGGCAACGCGGCGATCGCGGGCGCCTGTCTCAACGGCGCGATGAAGGTCATCGCCATCGACATCGACGACAAGAAGCTCGACCAGGCCGAGAAGTTCGGCGCCACCCACACGGTGAACTCACGCGGGACGGATCCCGTCGAGGCCGTCCGTGCGCTCACCGACGGTTTCGGGGTCGACATTGCCATCGACGCGGTAGGCCGACCGGAGACGTACAAACAGGCCTTCTACATGCGCGACCACGCGGGTGTGCTCGTCCAGGTCGGTGTCCCCGACCCCGAGATGAAGATCGACCTCCCGCTGATCGACCTGTTCTCGCGCGGCGGCGCGCTGAAGTCCTCCTGGTACGGCGACTGCCTGCCGAGCCGCGACTTCCCGTTCCTCATCGACCAGTACCTGTACGGGCTGCTCGACCTCAACGCCTTCGTCAGCGAGACCATCTCCCTCGACCAGGTCGAGGAGGCGTTCGCGAAGATGCACCGCGGTGAGGTACTGCGGTCGGTGGTGGTCCTGTGAGTCGAGCCGGGCCCCAGGGACACGGTCACGAACAGGACCACGCGGTACGGGTCCAACGCATCGTCACCTCGGGCACCTTCAGCCTCGACGGCGAGACCTTCGACGTCGACAACAACGTCTGGCTCGTGGGCGACGACGAGGAGGTGTTGATCGTCGACGCCGCCCACGACGCCCGTACGATCCACAAGGCCGTCGCCGGACGCCACGTCACCGCGATCGTCTGCACCCACGCGCACGACGACCACATCGACGCGGCCGCCGAGCTCTCCGTACTGACCGGCGCGCCCGTACTCCTGCACCCCGACGACAACGAGCTGTGGTCGTTCACCCACCCCGGGCGCAAGCCGGACGGGGAACTGCGTGACGGCCGGATCCTGGCGGTCGCCGGCATCGAACTCCAGGTGATCCACAGCCCCGGCCACACCTGGGGCAGCTGCTGCCTCTACGCCCCGTTCCTGGACACGGTCTTCACCGGGGACACCCTCTTCCACGGCGGCCCCGGCGCGACCGGCCGCTCGTACTCGGACCGACCCACCATCGAGGCCTCGCTCCGCAACCGGCTCCTCACCCTCCCCGGCAACACCGTGGTCCGTACCGGGCACGGCGAGGACACCACCATCGCCGCCGAGCGCCCCCACGTCCCCACCGTCTGATCCACCCCCGAGCGCGTCCACTCCCCACCCCGGCAAGGAGGGGCATGTCCAGCACGCCCGCAAACCATCCCCGTGTCGTCATCATCGGCGCCGGCATCGTCGGCTGCTCGCTCGCCGACGAGCTGACCGCCCGCGGCTGGACCGACGTCACCGTTCTCGAACAGGGGCCGCTGCCCGCCCCGGGCGGCTCCACCTCGCACGCGCCGGGCCTGGTGTTCCAGACCAGCCCGTCCAAGACGCTCACGGCGTTCGCCCGGTACACCGTGGAGAAGTTCAACTCGCTCCAGGTCGAGGGCGTCTCCTGCTTCAACCCGGTCGGCGGTCTCGAACTCGCGACCACGCCCGAGCGCCTCGCCGACCTGCACCGCAAGGCCGGTTACGCCGCCTCGTGGGGCGTACGCGGCGAGATCGTCAGCGCGGCCCGCTGCAAAGAGCTGTGGCCACTCATCGACCAGTCGGCCGTCCTCGGCGGCTTCCACACCCCCGACGACGGCCTGGCCCGCGCCGTACTCGCGGCCCGCGCGCAGATGGAACGCGCCACGGAACGGGGCGCCCGCTTCCTCGACCGTCACACGGTCACCGGTATCGAACAGGAGGACGGCAAGGTCACGGCCGTGGTCACCGACCGCGGCACCTTCCCCGCCGACCGCGTCGTCTCCGCGGCCGGTTTCTGGGGCCCGGTCATCGGCCGGATGGCCGGGGTCGATGTCCCCCTTCAGCCGCTCGCGCACCAGTACGCAAAGACCAAGCAGCTCCCCGAACTGGCCGCAGCCACCCCGAAAGCCACCTCGGAAGCGACCCCAGCGGCCGCCCCCGAAGCGACCTCGGAAGCCACCGTTGAAACCACCGCCCACGCCGCCACCGACGCCTCGAAGCCCATCCTCCGCTTCCAGGATCGCGACCTCTACTTCCGCGAGCACCACGACCGCATCGGCATCGGCAGCTACGCCCACAAGCCGCTGCCCGTCGACCCGTTCGGGATCCTCCCCTACGACGAGGCGCGCGCCAACGACATGGAGATGCCGTCGTCGTACCCCTTCACCGAGGAGGACTGGGCACCGAGCTGGGACGACTGCCGCTGGCTGATGCCCGCCCTGCGCGAGACGGAGATCGAGGAGGGCTTCAACGGCGTCTTCTCCTTCACCCCGGACGGCATGCCGGTGCTCGGGGAATCGCGCGAGCTGCGCGGATTCTGGCTGGCCGAGGCCGTCTGGGTCACCCACTCCGCGGGGGTCGCGAAGGCGGTCGCCGAATGGATGGTCGACGGGCGCGCCTCCATCGACCTGCACGAATGCGACCTCACCCGCTTCGAGGACGCGCAGCGCTCACCGGCGTACGTCCGCGAACGCGGCTCGCAGCAGTTCGTCGAGGTGTACGACGTCCTGCACCCCCTCCAGCCGATGGAGCACCCGCGCCCCCTGCGCGTCAGCCCCTTCTACGCCCGGCAGCAGGAACTCGGCGCGTACTTCCTGGAGGGCGGCGGCTGGGAGCGCCCGCACTGGTACGAGGCGAACGCCCCGCTCGTGGACGGTCTGCGGCTTCCCGAGCGCGACGCCTGGTCGGCCCGCTACTGGTCGCCCATCGCGGCCGCCGAGGCGAAGGCGACCCGCGAGAAGGTCGCCCTGTACGACATGACCCCGCTGCGCCGCCTCGAAGTCACCGGGCCCGGGGCCCTCGACTTCCTCCAGCGCATGACCACCAACAACCTCCGTAAGAAGCCCGGCGCGGTCACCTACACGCTGCTCCTGGACGAGACGGGCGGCATACGCTCCGACCTCACCGTCGCGCGCCTCGCCCCGGACCGTTTCCAGGTGGGCGCCAACTCCCCCACCGACCTGGACTGGCTGGTCCGGCACGCCCCGGACGACGTGCGGATCAGGGACATCACCTCCGGCACCTGCTGCATCGGCGTCTGGGGTCCGCTCGCCCGCGAGCTAGTGCAGCCGCTGACCCACGACGACTTCTCGCACGAGGGCTTCGGCTACTTCCGCGCGAAGGAGACCTGCCTCGGGCACGTCCCGGTGACGGCGATGCGGCTGTCGTACGTCGGCGAGCTGGGCTGGGAGTTGTATACGTCCGCCGATCTGGGGCTCAGGCTCTGGGACACGCTGTGGGAGGCGGGCCGTGAGCACGGCGTGATCGCGGCCGGGCGCTCCGCCTTCAACAGTCTGCGGCTGGAGAAGGGCTACCGCGCCTGGGGCGTGGACATGACCGACGAGCACAACCCGTTCGAGGCGGGGGTCGGCTTCGCGGTCCGGATGGACAAGGACGGGTTCGTCGGCCAGGAGGCGCTGCAAGGTCTCGCCACGGAGAAACCCGCGCGCAGGCTCACCCCCCTCCTCCTCGACGACCCGGTCGCCGTCGTGCTCGGCAAGGAGCCCGTCTACGTCGACGGCGCCCCGGCGGGTTACGTGACCAGCGCCTCGTACGGCTACACGCTGGGCCGCTGCGTCGCGTACGCCTGGCTGCCGGCGCTCCCGACCGGTACGGGCGTGCACATCGAGTACTTCGGCGAGAAGGTCCCCGCGACCATCGCGGAAGAACCCCTCTTCGACCCGAAGATGAACCGAATCCGCCGCTGAAACCGATCAATAGACAAGAGCCCGGCCACACGGCAAAAGGAGGCCCCTGTGTCCCCCACGTACGACGTGATCGTGATCGGTCTCGGCGGTATGGGCAGCGCTGCCGCCCACCATCTGTCCGCCCGCGGTGCCCGCGTGCTCGGCCTGGAGAAGTTCGGCCCGGTGCACAACCGCGGCTCCAGCCACGGCGGTTCCCGCATCACCCGCCAGTCCTACTTCGAGGACCCGGCGTACGTGCCGCTGCTGCTGCGCTCGTACGAGTTGTACGAGGAGCTGGAGCGGGCGACCGGCCGGGAGATCGCCACCCTGTGCGGTGGCGTCATGGTCGGACGCCCCGACTCACGGACGGTCTCCGGTTCGCTGCTCTCCGCCGAGCAGTGGGACCTGCCGCACGAGATGCTGGACGCCTCCGAGATCCGCCGGCGTTTCCCGACCCTGACCCCGAAGGACGACGAGGTCGCGCTGTTCGAGGCGCGCGCCGGGCTCGTGCGCCCCGAGAACACCGTCGCCGCGCACCTCCAGCTCGCCACCCGGCAGGGCGCGGACCTGCACTTCGAGGAACCGATGACCCGCTGGGAGCCGTACAGGGACGGCGTACGCGTCCACACGGCCGAGAACACCTACACGGCGGCCCACCTGGTGATCTGCCCGGGCGCGTGGGCACCGCAGTTGCTCACCGACCTCGGGGTGCCGTTCACGATCGAGCGCCAGGTCATGTACTGGTTCCAGCCGAGGGGAGGGGTCCAGCCGTTCCTGCCGGAGAACCACCCGATCTACATCTGGGAGGACGCGGCCGGAGTCCAGGCGTACGGCTTCCCGTCGATCGACGGGCCGGAGCTGGGCGCCAAGGTCGCCTTCTTCCGCAAGGGGGTCGTGACCACCCCGGAGACCATCGACCGGACGGTCCACGAGGACGAGGTCCAGGCCATGGCGGATCACATGTCCCGGCACATCCCGGATCTGCCGGGCGCCTTCCTCAAGGCCGCCACCTGCATGTACTCCAACACTGCCGACGAGCACTTCGTCATCGCCCGCCACCCCGCCCACCCGGAGTCCGTGACCGTGGCCTGCGGATTCTCCGGGCACGGCTTCAAGTTCGTGCCGGTCGTCGGCGAGATAGTCGCCGACCTCGCCCTGACCGGCACCACCGATCACCCGATCGGGCTGTTCGACCCCCACCGCCTCGCCGCCGCGCCCGCCTGAGGAGTACGCACGTGACGACGACCCCCGTCTCCCCGTCCCCCATCTCCCCCAGCCTGATCGCCACCCTCCCCGGGCACTACTACACCGACCCGGAGATCTTCCGGCAGGAGCAGGAGTCACTGTTCGAGTCGATGTGGTTCTGCGCCGTCCGCTCCGGGGATCTCGCCCGGCCCGGCGCCTTCCGCACCGTCCAGGTGGGCCGCGAGAGTGTCCTGATCACCCGCTCCCGCACGGGTGAGCTGCGCGCCTTCCTGAACATCTGCCGTCACCGCGGGGCCCGGCTGTGCACCGAGGAGTCCGGGGAGGTCCGCCGCACTCTGCAGTGCCCGTATCACGCCTGGACCTACGACCTCGACGGCAAGCTGGTCGCCGCGCCGAACCTGATCAAAATGCCGGACGTCGACCGCGTCGAGTACGGCCTGGTCAAGGTCGCGCTGCGCGAGTGGCTCGGGTACGCCTGGGTGTGCCTGGCCGACGAGCCGCCCTCCTTCGAGGAGACGGTGATGGGCGCCGCCGTGGAGCGGCTGGGCAACGCGGCCGCCATCGAGCACTACGGCACCGAGAAGCTGGCCCTCGGCAAGCGCATCACCTACGACGTGAAGGCGAACTGGAAGCTGATCGTCGAGAACTTCATGGAGTGCTACCACTGCGCGACGATCCACCCCGAACTCGTCGACGTCCTCCCGGAGTTCGCCGAAGGCTACGCGGCCCAGTACTACGTGGGGCACGGCGCCGAGTTCGGCGAGGACATCCAGGGCTTCACGGTCGACGGCAGCGAGGGCTTCGGCCGGCTGCCGGACATAGCGGACGACCAGGACCGTCGCTACTACGCGATCACTGTGAAACCGACGGTTTTCATCAACCTGGTCCCCGACCATGTCATCCTGCACCGCATGTTCCCGCTCGCCGAGGACCGCACGGTCGTCGAGTGCGACTGGCTCTACGCGCCGGAGGTCGTGGAGTCCGGCGCGGACGTGTCCAAGTCGGTCGAGCTCTTCCACCGGGTCAACGCACAGGATTTCGAGGCGTGTGAACGTACGCAGCCGGCCATGGCCTCGCGGGCCTACCGGAACGGTGGTGTCCTGGTGCCCACCGAGCACCACATCGGGATCTTCCACGAGTGGCTGATCCAGCAATTGGGAGGCCCCAGTGCCTGACCTGTTCATCGACGGTACATGGCGGAGCGCTCTCGACGAGCGCACGCGCGAGATCCGCTGCCCCGCCGACGGTTCCCTGGTGGGTGTCGTCGACGAGGCGGGCGGCAAGGACACCGTGGAGGCGATCGCCGCCGCGCGCCGCGCCTTCGACGAGGGTCCCTGGCCCACGACCCCGGCCGCGGACCGCGGTGACCTGCTGCTGCGCGTCGCCGACCTCCTCGTACGGGACAAGGAAGCACTCGCTCGCGCCGAGTCGCTCGACACGGGCAAGCGGCTCGTCGAGAGCGAGTACGACATCGACGACATCGCGAACTGCTTCCGCTACTTCGGGCGGGCGGCCACCGCCGAGACGGGCCGGGTCGTCGAGACCGGTACGGCGAGCGTCGACAGCCGGGTCGTGTACGAACCGGTCGGGGTGTGCGCGCTGATCACGCCCTGGAACTATCCGCTCCTGCAGACCGCCTGGAAGGTCGCCCCGGCGCTCGCCGCGGGCAACACCTTCGTCCTCAAGCCGAGCGAGCTCACCCCGCACACGGCGATCCATCTGATGCGGCTGCTGGAGGAGGCCGGGCTGCCGCCCGGAGTGGCCAACCTCGTCCTCGGCGCGGGCCCCGAGGCAGGGGCCCCGCTCGGCGATCATCCGGACGTCGACCTCGTCTCCTTCACCGGCGGGCTGCAGACCGGGCGGCGGCTGATGGCCGCCGCGGCCGGGACGGTGAAGAAGGTGGCCCTGGAACTCGGCGGCAAGAACCCGAACATCGTCTTCGCCGACGCCGACTTCGAGACGGCCGTCGACATGACGCTGACCGCGGTCTTCCTGCACTCGGGGCAGGTCTGTTCGTCCGGGGCCCGGCTGCTGGTCGAGGACTCGCTGCACGACCGGTTCGTCGACGAGGTCGTCCGCCGGGCCTCGGAGATCCGGCTCGGCGGCCCGTTCGACGAGCGGGCACAGAGCGGGCCGCTGGTCTCGGCGGCGCATCGCGCCAAGGTCGAGGCGTACGTAGCCAAGGGGCTGGCGGAAGGCGCGGTGCTGCGCTGCGGCGGCGCGCGGCCTTCCGGGCCCGAGTTCGAAGCGGGCTTCTACTATCCGCCGACCGTGCTGGACGAGTGCTCGTCCGACATGTCCGTGGTCCAGGACGAGTCCTTCGGGCCGGTGCTGACCGTGGAGCGTTTCAGCGGCGAGGCGGAGGCCGTACGGCTCGCCAACGACACGATCTACGGACTCGCGGGCGCCGTCTTCACCACCGACGAGGCCAAGGCCCAGCGCGTGGCGGCCCGGCTGCGGCTCGGCACGGTCTGGATCAACGACTACCACCCCTACGTCCCTCAGGCGGAATGGGGCGGTTTCAAGCAGTCGGGCTTCGGGCGCGAGCTCGGACCCGCCGGCCTCGCCGAGTACCGCGAGGCGAAGCACATCTGGCGCAACACCAACCCGTCCCCACAGGGGTGGTTCGCGTAATCCCCTGATGATCCCCCGGTGACGTCCGGATGATCTGATCCCCTGATTCCCCCCACCCACCCGCACGAGCCGCGCCCCTCTCCCTCGATCCAGGAGGCCGCTCATGACCACCCATCCACCCGCGACCGAGCAGAACGACGACGCCGAACTCTCCGAGTTCGGCTACAAGCCCGAACTCAAGCGCACCCTTGGCAACTTCCACACCTTCGCCGCCGGCATCAGCTACATCTCCATCCTCACCGGAACCTTCCAGCTCTTCTACTTCGGCTACGGCAGCGGTGGCCCCGCCTACTGGTGGTCCTGGCCGATGGTCTTCATCGGCCAGTTCATGGTCGCCCTCTGTTTCGCCGAGCTCGCCGCCCGCTATCCCGTGGCCGGCTCCGTCTACAACTGGTCGAAGAAGGTGGGCAATCCGCACATAGGCTGGCTCGCGGGCTGGATGATGCTGCTCGCGTCGATCGTGTCGATCTCGGCCGTGGCACTCGCCTATCAGTTGACGCTTCCCCAGATCTCCTCCACCTTCCAGTTCGTGGGTGACGGCACGGGCAAGTACGACGTCGCCACCAACGCGGTTCTGCTGGCGGCCGTACTGATCCTGTTCACCACCCTGGTGAACGCCTTCGGTGTGAAGCTGATGGCGACCATCAACACGGCGGGCGTCTTCATCGAGCTGATCGCCACCGTCGTACTGATCATCCTGTTCGCGGTGCACATCACACGCGGCCCGCAGGTGGTGATGGACACCCAGGGCACCGGCCACGGGCAGTCGTTCGGCTACCTCGGCGCGTTCCTGGTGGCCTCCCTGGCGTCCGCGTACGTCATGTACGGATTCGACACGGCCTCCTCGCTCGGTGAGGAGTGCCTCGACCCGTCGCGCAACGCGCCGCGCGCCATCATCCGTGCCATCGTCGCCTCGTTCGTCCTCGGCGGGCTCGTGCTGCTGCTCGCGCTGATGAGCGTCTCCAGCCTCAAGGGCGACAAGCTCTCCACCGACGGTCTGCAGTACATCGTCCTCGACGTGCTCGGCCCGACGGCCGGCAAGGCGATGCTGTGGTGCGTCCTGATCGCGGTCACGGTGTGCGCCCTGGCCGTGCACACGGCGGCGATCCGGCTGGCCTTCGCGATGGCCCGCGACAACAACCTGCCCGCCTCCTCGAAGCTGGCCAAGGTCAACGCGCGCTTCCAGACGCCGGTCCTGCCGACCGTGATCATCGGTGTGCTCGCACTGGCGATCCTGGTGGTCAACATCCGCCAGCCGCAGATCTTCACCGTGGTCACCAGCATCGGCATCATCATGATCTACCTGGCATATCTGCTGGTCACCGGTCCGATGCTGGTCGCACGGCTGCGTGGCAAGTGGCAGCCCGCGGGCGACGGCAAGTTCTCGCTCGGCCGCTGGGGGCTGCTCGTCAACATCGTCGCCGTGGTGTGGGGCGCGGTCATGACGATCAACCTGATCTGGCCGCGCTCCGCGGTCTACAACGCGGCCGCGCCGTACCACTGGTACCTGCGCTGGGGTGCCGTCCTGTTCGTGGGCGTCGTCGCGGGCGGCGGCTTCGCCTACTACTGGTTCGTGCAGCGGCACCGGACCGGGGTGCTCGCCGAGCACCAGTTCCAGGCCTCCGCGACGGCTTCCGTCGCGACTCCCGTGACCCCCGCGACCCCCGCGACCGACTGAAGGACCGTCACACGACCGACCGAAGAGCAAAGCAAGGAGGTCAACTCCCCATGAACGTCGATGAGTTCGACTATGTCGTGGTCGGCGGCGGCACCGCGGGCAACGTGGTCGCGGCCCGGCTCTCCGAGGATCCGTCCGTCACCGTGTGCGTCCTCGAGGCGGGCCCCAGCGACGTCGGCGACGACGACATCCTGAAGCTGGAACGCTGGATGGGACTGCTGGAGTCCGGATACGACTGGGACTATCCGGTCGAACCGCAGGTCAGCGGCAACAGTTTCATGCGCCATGCCCGCGCCAAGGTGCTCGGCGGCTGTTCCTCGCACAACTCCTGCATCGCCTTCTGGGCACCCGCGGAGGACCTGGACGACTGGGCCGCCGCGGGCTGTACGGGGTGGAGCGCGGCCGAGCTCTTCCCGCTCTACCAGCGGTTGGAGTCGAACGACGCTCCCGGCGACCACCACGGCCGCACCGGCCCGGTGAAACTGCGCACGCTGAAGGGCGCGGACCCCTGCGGCTTCGCCCTGCTGGAGGCGTGTGCGCAGGCGGGCATTGCGACCACCGCGTTCAACACCGGCAAGACCGTGGTCCGTGGCGCCAACTGGTTCCAGATCAACTCCGACGAGAACAACATCCGGCAGTCCTCGTCGGTCGCGTATCTGCATCCGGTCATGGGCAAGCGGCCGAACCTGGAGGTGCGCACCGGGGTACGGGCCAAGAAGCTCGTGCTCGACGGCCGCCGTTGTGTGGGCGCCGAGTACCTGGACCCGGACCTGATCCACACCCGGACGGTGCGCGCACGCCGCGAGGTGATCGTGTCCTGCGGGTCCATCGACACTCCCAAGCTGCTGATGCTGTCGGGCATCGGGCCCGCCGCGCATCTGCGCGAGGTGGGGGTCGAGGTGGTGGTGGACTCGGCGGGGGTCGGCAAGAACCTCCAGGACCACCCCGAGGGCGTCATCATGTGGGAGGCCAAGCAGCCCATGCCCACCACGTCCAGCCAGTGGTGGGAGGCGGGCATCTTCTACGACACCGAACCGGGCCTGGACCGGCCCGACCTGATGTACCACTACGGTTCGGTGCCGTTCGACATGAACACGGCTCGGCACGGGTTCCCGACGTCCGAGAACGCCTTCTGCCTCACGCCGAACGTGACGCGCGCGAAGTCACGCGGCACGGTGCGACTGCGCACCCGGGACTACCGGGACAAGCCCATGGTCGATCCGCGTTACTTCACGCACGAGCACGACGTGCGCGTGATGACGTACGGGCTGAAACTGGCGCGGAAGATCGCCTCCCAGCCGGCGCTGAGCGGCTGGGCGGGCGCGGAGCTGGCCCCCGGGCCGGACGTACGGACGGACGACGAACTGCTCGACTACATCCACAAGACCCACAACACCGTCTACCACCCGTCCTGCACCGTGAAGATGGGCGCGGACGACGACTCCTCGGCCCCGCTCGACGCGCGGCTGCGGGTCAAGGGGGTCGAGGGGCTGCGGGTCGCGGACGGTTCGGTGATGCCGGATCTCATCTCCGTCAACCCCTGCATCACGACCATGATGATCGGCGAGAAGTGCGCGGACCTTTTGAAGGAGGACCGCTAGGTCCCTTGGGGTGAGGGCCTCTTGAACATCCGTGTCGCCGTGATCTCCGTATGTACGGCTTCCCCGGCGGGAGCCTCTCGCGGCAGTCCCGGTCGGAGGTGTTCCTCCACGCTGATGTACTTCAGCCCGGCGCGCAGGTCGGCGTCGTTGCGCAGGCGGATGACGAGGGGGAACTCGGCGAGCGCGGTCGTGTCGAACAGGCCGGTGGTGTAGAGGAGCTGGACGCCGAGCGCGTCCGAGACGGCCCTCTGCAGCTCCAGCAGGTAGGTCGCGTTGGCGCGTCCGATGGGGTTGTCGAGGAAGAGCGTGCCGGCGTGCCGGTGCTTGTCACGGCCCCGGTCGTTGCTGCGCAGCGCGGCCATCGTGCAGTACAGCGCGATGGCCGCGGTCAGCAGCTGACCGCCGGAGAAGACGTCACCCATCTGCCCGACGGGCACGCGCTCGGCACGCAGTACGGCGTCCGGCTTGAGGATCTCGACGGCGACGCCCTTCGGCTCGAGGGCGGCGCTGACTCCGCGCAGCAGCAGTGACATGCCGTCGCGCCGCATGTCGGAGTTCTTCTTGACCGCCGCGCGGGTGGCCTCGTCGACGACCTCGCCGAGCCGCTCCGCGAGCGTGGCCTGATCGGGCTCCTCGAAGCGGATGCGCAGGAACTCCTGCCCGGACCACTCCCCGAGCCCCTCCGGCAGCCGGGACAGCCGCTGCGCGGACCGCAGGGTGGCGAGCGACGACTCCACCAGCCCCCGCAGCCGGTCCACGATCGAGTCCCGGTTGCGCTCCAGCTGCGCCAACTCGTCGGTCAGCACCCGCAGTCGGGGCGCGAAGGCGTCCGCCCACTTCTGGGCGTGTTCGGGCAGCGCGGACGCGGGCAGCTCACGGATCTGCTGCCGGGCAGGGGTGCGCACCTGCTCGTACCGGTTGGAGTTGGCATGCCGTACGAGGATGTCGCTCGCCTCGCGGACGGCGCCCTCGGCCGCGGAGAGGTCGGCGGCGCAGCCACGCAGGGAGCGGCGGGTCTCGGCGGCGGAGTGCCGGGCCTCCTCGAGGGTGCCGGGGTAGGGCTCGGGCTCCTCCTGCTCCTCGTCGGAGTGCTCCCGCAGCAGGTCCCTGAGCAGGGCGGCCGTCTCGTCGAAGCCACCGGCCGCGTCCTCGGCGGCGCGGTGCGCGTCGAGCAGCTCGGCGTGCGCCTCGCGGGCCTGACTGAGCGCCTCGGCGCGGGAGGCGAGTTCACCGGTGGCCGTGCGCAGCAGCGACTGCGCGTGCTCGGCGTCGCGCGGGACCAGCTCCTGCGACAGCTCGGTGTGGGCCTCGCCGTCCTCGGGCGCGTGCCGCTCGGCCTCGCCGCGCAGCCGCCCGAGCTGCTCGCTCGCGGTGGACATGCGAGTCTCCAGGAGCTGCACGAGCTCCTCGGCACGAGCGGCCGCGGCCTGCCGGGACGGCCCGTCGGAACCGTCCGGCGCCTGAAGGAGTTGTGCGGCGCGCGTGCGCACCTTGTTGCTGAGCCGGTCCAGCTCTGCCAGGGCCGCGGTCTCGTCGCTCTCGGCGCGGGCCTGCTCGGCGCGCAGATCGGCGCCGACGCCGACCTTCTCGTACAGCTGTGACGCGGCCCGGTAGGCCTCACGCAGGGCGGGCAGCGAGGACTTCGCCGTCTCCGACGCGTCCTGCGGTACGTCGTCGGGGGCGCCCGCGATCTCGGCGCGCTCGGCGCGCAGCGCGCGGGCCGTGCGGCGGGCGTCGTCGGCGGCGCGCTGGGCGGCGCGGCGGTCCTCGTCGGCGGCGCGGGCGCGCTCCAGGCAGACCTGGGCGCGGGCCTCCGACTCGGTGGCCTCGTCGGCGAGTTCGCGCACCTTGACCTGCCAGCCGGCGCGTTCGCGCAGGCGGAAGGCGAGTCCGGCGAGCGCGTCGGCCGCGCGCCGGGCGCGCTGGGCGGCGTCCTGGCGCTCGTCGCGCACGAGGGCCGCCTCGGCCGCCGCCTCGTCGGCCTCGGCTCGCACGGTGCGCGCCTCGGCGAGCTCGGCCTCGGCCTCCTCGGCGAACGCGCGCGCGTCCCGGGCGGCCGCGGCCAGTTCGACGAGCCGCCCGGCGGGGCAGCCGGTGCGCCAGGAGGCGAGCCGCGCCGCGAGCTCCCGGTCCTTGCCGAGCCGGGCCGCGAGGATGCGGATCTCCTCGTCCCGCTCGGTCGCTCGGGTACGCAGCGTCCGCCGCTCCTCGTCGGCGGCGTGCTCGTCGTGCATGGCTGGGTTCGGCGGTACGAGGAAGACGCCGCCGTCGCCCGTGTCGGCGGCCGGGGTCGGGGCGAGCAGCGCGGCGGCCGTGCCGACGGCGACGGCGGAGCGCGGCAGCAGCGCCGCTTCGCTGAGCGCCTCACGGGCCCGCGCGTGGGTGTCCGGGTCGGTGATGATCACACCGTCGACGAGCTCGGGCCTGGCGGCCAGTACGCGCGCGTGATCGACGGGGTCGACGGCCTGCGCGAGATAGCGCCAGCCGGGCAGGGCGGGGATGCCGTGTTCACCGAGGTACTCGACCGTGGCCAGCACGTCGGGGCCGGGCGGCAGGAGTCCACCGTCGCCGAGGGCGCCGAGGATCCGGGCGTCGTCGGCCGCCGCGGTGCGCAGCTCGAAGAGCTGGCGCTCGGCGGAGGCGACTGAGTCGTCGAGCAGCTCGCGCAGTTCGTCGGCGTACTGGTCCAACTCCTCGGGCGTGAGGGCGCCTTCGGTCTCCGCCCAGACGTCGGCGGAGTTGCCGCGGGCGCCTCGGCCGGTGTCGCCGCCCTTGCCGTGGCCGGTGGAGGCAGCGGCATCCCCGGCCGTCCGGGGCACCGGTACCCCGCCGTGCCGCGTTCCGACGGCACCCGGCAGGCTGAGCAGCTCTGCGAGCCGCTCCTCCCCCGCCAGTGCCTCGGCCGTACGGCGCTCGCCGTCGTACGCGCGCTCGGCCGCCGTCGCCGCGTCCGCCGCGCGGGCGGCCGTCAGTTCGGCGCGGGACTCAACGGACGCCGCCTCGCGGCCGTGCTCCGAGGCCCGTCGCGAGGCCTCCCGTGCGGTGTCCCAGGCCGCGACGGCCGTCTTCTCGGCGTCGCTGGCGGCGAGGGCGGCGCGAGCCGGGTCGGCGTCGGGGGCGCTGTCGTCGAGCCAGCCGGCGCGGACCGCCTCGGCGGTCTCCTGCTCGACCTCGCTCAGGCGCTGGCGCAGATGTCCGACCTCGCTGCGGGCGCGCTGGGCGGCGGTGGCCGCGGCGGTCGAGTCGGCGTACGCGGTCTCGCCGACCTCCTGGAGTCCGGCGGAGCGCTCCTCCTCCTCGTTGGCGAGCGCCTCGGCGCCATCGGCGGCGCGGTGCAGCGCGCGGACGAGGTCGACGGCGGCCTTGGCGCGGGCGGCGAGCGCGGGCGCGGCGTCCCGCTCGGCCTCGAGGATCGCGGCGGCCACGCGCGCGGAGCGGTCGGCGGCGGCACGGTGCCGCAGCACGAGCTCGGCGGCCTGCCAGGAGGAGTGCAGGGTGCGCGCGTCGGCCAGTTCGCGCTTTTGGGCGGCCGCCGACTTCTCGGCCCCGGCGAGCGCCAACGAGGCGTGCCGGTAGGCGAGTTCGGCGGCGATGAGGGCGCTGCGCTCGCGCGCGCCCTCGGCGTGGGTGACGGCGTACGCGGCGGCGGTCACGCGCTGTGCGAGCTCACCGGCGCGGACGCGCTCCCGCACGCCGCGCGCGGACAGTCGCCGGGCCAGGGTGCGGGTACGCCGCTCGGCGCCCGCGTGGATGTCACGCGCGCGTGCCCGTGCCTCGGCGGCCTCGACGATCCGGCCGAGCAGATCCACGGACCCCGCCGTGAAGTCCCGCTCGGCGATCAGCTCGGCGCGCCGCCCCAGCTTGTTGCCGAAGCCGCCGACCAGGTCGGCGAGCCCGTCGGTGTCCCGGGTGTCCGTGACCGCGCGCAGCAGCAGGTCGGTGAAGTCGGAGTCCTTCTTGACCGCGAAGAGACCGGCGGCCTCACCCTCGTCGGCGTTCATCTCCCGCTGGTAGCGGAAGAGTTCGGGGTCGAGGCCGAGATCCGTCAGATGCTCGTTCCAGCGGTCGTGGATCTCTTCCCAGTGCACTTCGAGGTGCGGATACGCCTTTCCGGCCTCGGTGAGGGCGTCGCGGAAGCCCTTCATGGTGCGCCGCCGTCCCTGCGCGCCGGACGCGCCCTCGACGGGCGGCCGGACGGCGGTCGCCTCGGCGACGGGCAGGTTGTCCAGGCTCAGGCCGGGACCGGGCCGGAAGGAGTACCAGGCTTCGGCGAACTTCCGCGGGTCGTTGGAGACCTGCCGTCCCCGCCACTCGCTGGCCTTGCCGACCACGACGCACTCGCCGGTCAGCGTGTGCTGCCACTCCAGCGCGACATGGCCGCAGTCGTCGGCGAGCAGGAACTTGCGCAGCACACCGGAGCTGGCGCCGCCCAGGGTGTTGCGGTGGCCCGGCAGCATCACCGAGAAGATCAGCTTGAGCAGCACCGACTTGCCGCCGCCGTTCTCCAGGAAGAGCACGCCCGCGGGCGCGGGCCGGCGCGGCGGCCCGACGGGCTCCTCCTCGAAGAACTCCGCCTGGGTGGGGGCGGGGTCGGGCACGGGCTCGCCGACACCCCTCAGGTCAAGGACGGTGTCGGCATAGCGCGCGCCAGCAGGCCCGATGGAGTAGAGGCGGACCCGGGACAGCTCGTACATGGCGGCGGACTCTCGTAGTAAGTCTTCGGATGCGTAGGGGAGATACGTAGCGGAGGGTGGGTTCAGGAGTGGAACGGCAGGCCTGCGTCGGCCACCAGCTCCAAGTCGTCGGTGTGCTCGGCGGGCAGCAGCGTCGGGGTCCCGTCGGTCACCGGGACGACGCCCAGCTCGAGGAGCTCGGCCATCGCTGCGCTGCCCGCCATGTCCCGCACCTGGAGCTGATAGCGGGCCGTCGTCCGGTACGTCCCCCCGGAGTCGTCCCCGGTCCGCTGGAGGAATCCGGAGTCGGTGAGGAAGGCGACGGCCTTGCCGATGATGCCGGTGGTCGAACCGGACAGTCTTCGCGCGTCCTTGGTGGCGCCGGTGGAGCTGCGCCGTGCCCAGATCCGCCAGGCCGCCTCCAGGCCGGGCGCCTCGGTCGCCGGATCGGTGTTCTCGCCCTGCTGCTCGGCCCGCTCCTCCAGACGGCGGCAGGCCTGTCGTACGAACGCGTCGACGCCGTTGACCGAGACCCGCCCGATGTACCCGTCGTCCGCGAGGTCCTCGGGGCGTGGGAAGGCCATCGCGGCGACGGCGAGGTGGGCGAGGCCGTGCAGGAAGCGGTCCGCGGAGTCGGCCGAGGTACGGCGGGCGTAGTCGCCCATCCGGACGGCGAACACCGAGTCCTCGGCGGCCGTCACCGCCATCCCCGCGCGCGGGGACACCTCCAGCACGACCAGCCCGAGCCCGGCGGCCACGGCGTCGGCGAGCCGGGCGAACGCCGGGTCCTCGCGGTACCGCCGCAACAGCTCCGCGTACTCCTGGTCCCGCGCGGGCTGCAGTTTGGGCTGGAGCCCGAAGGCGACGAGCCGCGCCGCGTCGGCGGCGTCGGCGGGTGTGACGGGAGCGTTCGCCGGCGCGGCGACGGCATCCGGCTCACTCCACTCGACGTGCTGCTCGGTCACGACAGAGGCTCCTTGTACAGAGTTACGAGGCTGGGATTCACGACCGATCCGCCGCCATCCCCGCCGCGTCCAGCAAAGCCATCCCCACTATCAGATCGGCCCCGCCGAACTCGGGATCATCGAGCTCGACCCCGTCATCCACGGCGAACAACAGCTTCTCCTCACCCTGCCGATACGCGGTGCCGACCGGCGGACTGGCCGCGTGAACGGCCAACAGGGCGACGAGGTAGGGAAGTTCGGGATCCCGGCGGCGCGCTTCGGCCAGCAGCCCGGAAAGCCGTCGCGGCGCGTCCGCCGGCAGATCCAGCAGCTCCATCGCGGAGGCGAGCTGCTCCTCACTGAACCGACTGTCGTCCGGCGTGGCGATCAGGTCCGGCTCGGGCATCTCCGCACCGAGGTGCTCCCGCTCCAGGGGCGGTGTCAGTAGGAGCTCGACAAGATCCCCCACCCGTACGGCCACCGGCGTACGCAGCCCCGTCCCGCGCCCGAAGAACGCGTCCGTCACGCGCCGAGCCTGTGCGACGGGCAGCGGCAGAACGGGCGCCACGAGGTGGCCGTAGAGGTCGATCCCCGAGGTCGTCATGGGTGTGGCGAAGGCCTGCCGGTCCTGCTCGGCGCGGAACAGGGGCCCGGCCTCCAGGAGCCGTGACTGCAACTGCGTGTGCCGGCGGATGCAGTCCTTGACGATGTCGACGAGCTCGGCGGCGCGACGCTTCTGCTCGGGGTCCTCGGACTCGTCGCGGGCCTTGCGGATGTTGGTGAGGATCGCGTTCTCGTGGCGGTAGCGGTCGGCGACGTGGTCGAGCGCCTCGGCGATCATGTCGGGCACCGCCTGGAGCCAGTCGACGGCCCGCACATTGCGCCGGGTCGCGTCGAGCGCCCTGCGGAGCGTCTCCGAGTACTGCACGGTCCGGTACCGGGCCTGCTCGGCGGCGAGCTGGGCGTCGGCGAGGCGGCCGCGGCTGATCAGCACCTCGAGCTTGACCTCGGCGGCGATCTGCGCGCTGGTGACGTCGGTGTCGAGGGCGCCGACGAGGACGTTGACCGCCTCGTCCGTCGTACGGAGGTAGACGGTCCCCCCGTACCCGGGCACCTCCTCGATCAGCTTGAAGTCGTAGTCGCGGCGCACATAGGAGCCGTCGGGGGCGAAGGTGCCGTATACGGCCCGGAAGCCGCGGTCGACGCTGCCGACGTTGATCAGGTTCTCCAGGACCCACCTGGCCACGCGCTCGTGCTCGGCGACGGGGCGCTGCGGGGCCTGCGCGGCGATGCGCGGGATGAGCCGGGCCACTATCTGGTCGTGGTCGGCGCCCGTGTCGAAGTCCATGTTCAGTGTGACGAGGTCGATGGCGGCGAGGGCCACCTCGGCCATCCCGTACACCGTGTACTCGCCCGCGAGATTCGCCTTGCGCACATCGAGGTCGTGCAGCGGCGCCGTGCATGCGAGCGCGCGCAGCCGCCGCGCCAGGCCCTCGTCGGCGGCCGGGCCCGGAGCGGGGCGCGGCCCCGCGCTGAGCTGGGGCGGAACGCTGTCCGTCGATGCAGGCGAAGTCACGGTGCACAGACTAGGTCCTCGGTCTGACAACGGTCGAAACGACGCAGAAGCGACCGCCGTCACACCAGCTCCACGCAGCACGTCAGCAGCACGTCACACGGACTCCACACAGCGCCTCACGCCGGTTGCGCGCCGCACGTCACACCGGCTCACACAGCGCCTCGCGATCGCCACCTCACGAGGGCAGCGGCGAGTGCGGCGGAGCGAACCGCCGCCGCGGCCGTCCCCGAGAACCACGACCCGGCTCAGCCGATCCCTTGCGCCCCGTCGGCGACCCGCCGCGCATAGGCCTCGACGACCCCTGTGAGCGAGTCGTCGAGATAGACCGCGAGCAGTTGCTCGGCCCCGTCACGGTCGCCCGCCCGGAGCGTCTTGAGGATCTCATGGTTGCGCGCGAGGTACGGCTCGTGGAGCCGCCGTGGGTCGGCCACCACGTGGAAGGCGAGGCGCAGTTCGGCGAAGACGCTGCGCATCAGTTCGTCGGTGCGGTCGCTCCCGGCGAGCGCCACCAGTTCCCGGTGGAAGTGGATGTTGGCCGTACCGACGCCTTTCCAGTCACCTTCGCGCGCCGCCCGCTGCCCGTCGGCGACGGCCTGGGCGAGGTCGTCCACGGCGTACGGCGGCTCGCCGAGGCCTCGGACCACGGCGCACTCGACGAGGGTGCGGGTGCGGTAGATGTCCTCGACGTCCTCGACGGTCAGCACCCGTACGAAGACCCCGCGGTTGAGCTCGTGCACCAGGAGTCGTTCGTGCGTGAGCAGCCGGAACGCCTCGCGCAGTGTGTTGCGGGAGACGCCGAGCGCCCCGCCGATGCTGTCCTCGGACAGTCGTGTCCCGGGCGGGAAGTACCCCTCGGCGATACGGCTCCTGAGGATGTCCGAGACCCGCTCGGCGGTGCTGGTGCGGCCCAGCAGGGCGCGATCGTCGGCCAGTCCCGTCAGCTCTGCCATGCCCGGAATTCAATCGCAGAAATAAGAACGAAACAACACGGGTATTGAGGGATCGTTCAACGATCCTCTACCTTGCTACACACGGCGCCACCCGCTCACCCGAGCGCCGACGACTTCCGCACGGCACGGCTCAGTCCTCAAGCACCCTCCGTCCTCCCACTGCGAGGTGCCCATGAGCACGACCCCTCCACCACAGGCCCTGACCACCGGCGCACACCCCGAAGCGGGTGAACTCTCCTCGGACGACGGCGCGTTGGCCTGGCTGCGCGCCCTCGGTCCGCAGGGCCGCAGGGCGTTCGCCGGCGCGTTCGGCGGCTATGCCCTGGACTCGTACGACTACTTCACGCTGCCGCTGAGCATGGTCGCGCTGGCGGCGTACTTCGGCCTGGACAGCGGCCAGACCGGTCTGTTCACCACCGTCACGCTGGTCGTCTCGGCGGTCGGCGGCGCGATCGCGGGTGTCGTCGCGGACCGGATCGGACGTGTCAAGGCACTGATGATCACCGTGATCACGTACGCGGTGTTCACGGTGGCCTGCGGTTTCGCGCCCAACTACGAGACGCTGCTGGTCTTCCGTGCCCTTCAGGGCCTCGGTTTCGGCGGTGAGTGGGCGGTCGGCGCGATCCTGGTCGCCGAGTACTCGAGCGCCCGGCACCGGGGGCGCACGCTCGGCGCGATCCAGAGCTCCTGGGCCGTCGGCTGGGGGCTGGCGGTGATCGTCTACACCCTGGTCTTCCAGTTCCTCGGCGACGACCTCGCCTGGCGCGTGATGTTCTGGACCGGCGCGCTGCCCGCACTGCTCGTCGTGTGGGTGCGGCGCCGGGTGCAGGACGCCCCGGAGGCGGCCGCCGTGCGCGAGAAGAGCGCGGAGAAAGGCTCGTTCGCCGCGATCTTCAAGCCCGCCTCGGCCGACGGCCCCGGCCTGCTGCGCACCACCTTCTTCGCGGTCCTGCTCTCCACCGGCGTCCAGGGCGGCTACTACACGCTGGCCACCTGGGTGCCCACGTACCTGAAGACGGAGCGCGGTCTGTCCGTCGTCGGCACCGGCAGCTACCTCACGTTCCTGATCTCCGGGGCCTTCATCGGCTACCTCACCGGCGGCTATCTCACCGACAAACTGGGCCGCAAACGGAACATCCTGCTCTTCGCGATCCTCTCCGCGGCCTGCATCCTCACCTACGCCAACATTCCGAGCGGCGCCAACACGCTTCTCCTTGTGCTCGGTTTCCCTCTCGGCTTCTGCATGTCGGCCATCTTCAGCGGGTTCGGCTCCTTCCTCAGCGAGCTGTACCCGTCAGCGGTGCGCGGCACGGGCCAGGGCTTCACGTACAACACCGGGCGCGCCGTGGGGGCCGCCTTCCCCACCACCGTCGGCTTCCTGGCCGACAGCTGGGGTGTGGGCGGCGCCCTGGTCTTCGGTGCGATCGGCTACGCCCTCGCCGCCCTGGCACTGATCGGACTCCCCGAGACGCGTGGGAAGGAACTGCTGTGAAGCACACCCTCCAGGAACGCCCTTCGAGCCTCCTCCACATCGACGGCCATGCGCACCGGTGGACCCCCAAGGAGGCGCGCGCCAGGTTCCGTTCGGGCGTGTCCGGCCCCACCGCCGGAGTCGCCACCGGCCACACCCAGGCGAACCTGATCTCGGTGCCCGCCGACTGGGCGTACGACATGCTGCTGTTCTGCACGCGCAACCCGAAGTCCTGCCCGGTCCTCGACGTCACGGACGCCGGCTCCTGGACCACCCCGCTCGCCCAGGACGCGGATCTGCGCACCGACCTCCCGCGCTACCGGGTGTGGGAGCACGGCGAGTTGGTCGACGAGCCCACGGACGTGATCGACCGCTGGCGCGACAACCTGGTGTCGTTCATCATCGGATGCAGCTTCACCTTCGAGTGGGCGCTGACCGAGGCGGGCGTCCCGATGCGCCACATCGAGCAGGGCCGCAATGTCTCCATGTACGTGACGGAGCGCGAGAGCCGCCCCGCCGGGCGACTGCACGGGCCGATGGTGGTGTCGATGCGCCCGGTCCCTCCCGAGCATGTGGCCGCGGCGATCAGGGAGAGCAGCCTGCTGCCCGCCGTGCACGGCAGCCCGGTGCACTGCGGCGAGCCGTCGGGGCTGGGCATCGAGGATCTCTCGCGCCCCGACTTCGGCGACGCGGTGGACGCCGAGCCGGACGACATCCCGGTGTTCTGGGCCTGCGGGGTGACACCCCAGGCGGCCGTGATGGCGTCCCGCCCGCCCTTCGCCATCACCCACGCACCGGGCCAGATGTTCCTCACCGACGCCCGCGACGAGCAGTACCGCGTGGCCTGAGAACAACCTACGAAGGAGAGACCGCACCTCATGACCCCGATCGACCTCAACGCCGACCTCGGCGAGGGCTTCGGCCGCTGGCGGCTGACCGACGACGAACAACTGCTGTCCGTCGTGACCAGCGCCAATGTGGCCTGCGGCTTCCACGCCGGGGACGCGGCCACCATGCGGCGGGTGTGCGAGCTGGCGGCCGAGCGGGGTGTACGGATCGGCGCCCAGGTCTCCTACCGCGACCTGGCGGGCTTCGGGCGGCGCGCGATGGACGTGCCGCCCGACGAGCTGGCGGCCGAAGTGGCCTACCAGATCGGCGCCTTGGAGGTCTTCGCACGCGCGGCCGGGGCGTGCGTGTCGTACGTGAAACCGCACGGCGCGCTCTACAACCGCGTCGTGCACGACGAGGACCAGGCGGCGGCGGTCGTCGAGGGCGTGCTGCTCGCGGACGCCGCGCTGCCCGTCCTCGGCCTCCCGTCCTCCCGGTTCCTGAAGCTGGCCGAGCAGGCCGGACTGCCCACCACCACGGAGGCGTTCGCGGACCGCGCCTACACCGAGCAGGGCACCCTGGTGCCCCGCACCCAGGCCGACGCGGTGATCACGGACCCCGAGGCGGTCGTCGAGCGCTCGCTGGGCCTGGCCCGCTTCGGCACGGTCACGTCGCACTCCGGGGCGCGCATCCCGGTCCGCGCCCGCTCATTGTGCCTGCACGGCGACACCCCGGGCGCGGTGGACCTGGCACGTCGGGTCCGCGCGCGTCTGGAGTCCTCGGGTGTCCACGTGAAGGCCTTCGTATGAAGGCTGTTCCGACCGCCCACGACACGCAGACGTCTCCGGCGACCGGCGGCACGAGGGCGCTGCCGGTCGGTGACCACGCCCTGCTCGTCGAAGTCTCCTCGGTCGCGGCGGCCCAGGCCCTGCACGCCGAACTGCTGCGCCGCCGCGCCGAGGGCTCGCTCTCGGCCGCGGAGATCGTGCCCGCGGCCCGCACGGTCCTCCTGGACGGTCTGGAGGACCCCCGGCGGCTGGCGGAGCAGCTCCCCAGGTGGGAGATCCCACCGCACGCCGCGCGCGCGGAGGAGGCGATCGAGATCCCCGTACGGTACGACGGTCCCGACCTGGCGGATGTCGCGGCTCTGTGGGGAGTGCCCGAGCACGAGGTGCCCGCGATCCACGCGGCGGACGAGTTCCGAGTCGCCTTCTGCGGGTTCGCGCCCGGCTTCGGCTATCTCACAGGGCTGCCGGCCCGGTACGACGTGCCGCGCCGGGCGACTCCGCGGACGGCGGTTCCGGCGGGTTCCGTGGCGCTCGCGGGCCCGTACACGGGCGTCTACCCACGCTCCTCCCCCGGCGGCTGGCAGCTGATCGGCACGACGGACACGGTGCTCTGGGACCACGCGCGCGTGCCGGCCGCACTGCTCGCCCCGGGGACGCGCGTCCGGTTCGTACCGGTGGGGTGCTCATGACCGACCGGGCCCTCGCCGTCGTGCGCGCCGGGGCCCTGACCACCGTCCAGGACCGGGGCCGCCCCGGCCACGCCCACCTCGGCGTGCCCCGCTCCGGCGCGCTGGACGCACCCGCCGCGGCGCTGGCCAACCGGCTCGTCGGCAACCCCGTCGAGGCGGCCGCACTGGAGACGACGCTCAACGGATGCGCCCTGCGTCCGCGTTCGGCGGTCACCGTGGCCGTCACGGGCGCGCCCTGCCCGGTCACGGTGGGCGGCCGTCCGGCGCCCTGGGGAGCGCCCGTGCGCGTCCCCGCCGGAGCGCTGCTGGACATCGGCCCGGCCCGCGCGGGGGTACGCAGTTATGTGGCCGTCGCCGGCGGAGTCGCCGTGGATCCGGTCCTCGGCAGCCGCTCCACGGACCTCCTCTCGGGGCTCGGTCCGCCGCCGCTCACGGACGGCACGGTGCTGCCTCTGGGGCGCCCCGACGGCGTGCACACGCGTGTGGACGTGGTTCCGCATCCGGGGCCGCCCTCGGAGCTGGTCCTGCGGGTGACACCGGGCCCGCGCGACGACTGGTTCACGGCCTCGGCCCTGCGGACCCTGGCGACGGGCACCTACCGGGTGTCCTCCGCGAGCAACCGCATAGGGCTGCGTACGGAAGGGCCCTCACTGGAGAGGGCCGTTTCCGGCGAACTCCCCAGTGAGGGCATGGTGCTGGGCGCCGTGCAGGTGCCGCCCGACGGCAGACCGGTCGTCTTCCTCGCCGACCATCCGACCACCGGGGGGTACCCGGTGATCGCGGTGGTCCGTGGCGCCGACCTCCCCGCGGCCGCTCAGGCGGTCCCGGGCACGCCGGTGCGCTTCATGGTCGTACGCCGCCGCTGACGGGCGTCGGCCCACCGCCTCGAACCGTCATGCCGCGTCCGGCTGTTCCGCCACCGAGAGGGCGGCCAGCGCGGACGCCACGGCGTGCGAGGCACTGAGGTCGAGCCGGGCGCTGGTGCCGCGCGCCCGGTGGCGCACCTCGGCGGCGGCCAGGGTGAGCAGTTGCGGCAGCAGGTCGGTGCACCGCCGGGCCACCCACCCCGTCCCCGCGGTGGCCAGCCACCACAGACTGGCCGACCGTGTGGGCGCGGGGAACTCCGGCTCGGCGGAGGGGGTGTCCCCGGTGGCGATGCCCTCCTGTTCGAGCAGCGCGTGGAAGCGCAGGGCGAGTTGCCGGTGCCCCCGCTCCCCCGGGTGCAGCCGGTCCGCGCTCCACATCGCGCGGTCCATGAGCCAGGCACCCTCCGCCGCGTGCAGATGCACGGCTCCGTGGCGCTCGGACAGGGCGTGCACGACCGTGTTGACGGCCCGCTGCCGCCGGGCCAGGGGCCTGGCCAGCACCCCCGGCAGCCCGAGCATCGCGCCGGGATCCGGCAGGCAGGCGGTCAGCAGGACGGCGCCCTGGGCCCGGAACGCCGCGTACACCCGGTCGAGCCGCGCGGCCACGGCGTGGATGTCGAAGGTGCAGCGAAGGGTGTCGTTCACACCGATCACGACGGACACCACGTCCGGGCCCAGGGCCAGCGCCGCCGGGGTCTGCCGTTCCAGGACGTCGCGCGTCTGGGCCCCGCTCACCGCGAGGTTGGTGAACTCCACGGACGTGTCCGGGCCGTCGGACAGCCCGTCGACGAGCAGCGCGGCCCAGCCCCGCCAGGCCTCGCCGACGGGGTCGCCCACGCCCTCGGTCAACGAGTCACCGAGGGCGACGAACCGAAGGGGTCTCATCCGACGCCCTCCTGGAGGCGAGGCCGGGACTCGACCACCGCGTCGTGCGCGGCGAGGAACGCCTCCACGGCGGTGCCCCAGCCGAAACACTCCGCACGCGCGCGTGCGGCTTCCCTGCGCGCGGCCTCGGGGCGCCCCAGGAGCAGGCGTACCGCGTCCGCGAAGGAGTCCCCGCTGTCCGCGGCGGTGGCTCCGGCGGACCCGACCACCTCCGGCAGCGCCGACACCGCGCTGGCCACCACGGGCGTACCGCAGGCCATCGCCTCCAGGGCGGCCAGCCCGAACGTCTCGGCGGGCCCCGGAGCCATGCACACGTCGGCGGAGGCCTGCAACGCGCCGAGCAGCGCGCGGTCGGCGACATGCCCGAGGAAGGTGACGGGCAGTCGCCGCTCCCGGGCCCGCTGTTCGAGCCGGGCCCGCAGCGGCCCGTCCCCGGCGACGACGAGCACGGCACGCTCGCCCCGCCGCAGCAGCGCCTCCAGCGCGTCGAGCGCCGTACCGGGCCTCTTCTCCACGGACAGCCGGGAGCACATCACGAGCAGCACCTGGTCCGCGCGCGCGTACCGCTCGCGCACCTCGCGATCGCGCAGCCCGGGGTGCCGGCCGACCAGGTCGACGCCCAGCGGGGCCCGTACGACATTGCGGGCCCCGATGCGGACGAACTCGCGCTCCGCGAACTCCGTGGTGCACACGACCCGCGCGTAGGTGTGCGCCGTACGGATGTTGAGGGCGTCGGCGGCCTTGCGGGCCATTCCCTCGGAGAGCCCCCAGGTCCGCAGCACTCCGTCGGCGGTCTCGTGGGAGACCATGACCGCGGGCACCCGGGCGCGCCGCGCCCAGACCCCGGTCCAGCGCAGGGTGGTCCGGTCGGAGACCTCGAGGCGGTCGGGCGCGAGCGACTCCAGGACGCGGGCGACCCTCCGCTTGTCCGTGAGGACGCGGTAGCCGCCGGTTCCGGGCAGCAGCGGACCGGGCAGCGTGATGACCCGCCCCTGCTCGGTCTCGCGGTCGGTGGCACGCTCGCCGGGGATGATGAGCACGGGCTCGTGTCCGGCGGCCAGGTAGCCGCTGCCGAGCTCCCGCAGGGCGGTGCGCAGACCGCCCGACGCGGGGGCGACGAAGTTGGCCAGCCGTACGATGCGCAGGCTCATGCCGCCACCACCGTCCGTGCGGAGAGCACGTCGGCGTAGTGGTCGATGAGCTGGTCACCGACGGCCGCCCAGGTGCGGCCCTCGACGGTGGCCCGCCCGGCGGCGCCGTAGGCCGCTCGCAGCGCCGGATCGGCGGCGAGCGCCCCCACCGCGTCGCGCACGGCGGCCTCGTCGCGGGGCGGCACCAGCAGCCCCGTACGGCCGTGTGCGACCAGGTCCAGGGGTCCGCCCGCGGCGGGTGCGACGACCGGTACGCCGCTGGCCATGGCCTCCTGGACGGTCTGGCAGAAGGTCTCGAAGGGGCCGGTGTGCGCGAAGACGTCCAGGGAGGCGAAGATCCGGGCGAGTTCGTCGCCGGTGCGACGCCCGAGGAAGACGGCGCCGGGAAGCGCCTCGCGCAGGCTCGTCTCGCTGGGCCCGTCGCCCACGATCACGACGCGTACGCCTTCCAGGCCGCAGGCTCCGGCGAGCAGTTCGACCTGCTTCTCGGGGGCGAGCCGGCCGACGTAGCCGACGATGAGTTCACCGTTCGGCGCCAGTTCGCGCCTGAGGGCCTCGTCCCGGTGCTCGGGGCGGAAGCGGACGGTGTCCACACCACGCGGCCACAGCCGCACCCGGGGCACACCGTGTGCCTCCAGGTCGTGCAGGGCCGCGCTGGACGGGGCGAGCGTCCGGTCGGCGGCGGCGTGGACGGAGCGTATGCGCCGCCAGGCGGTTGCTTCGCCCGCGCCCACGTACGTACGGGCGTAACCGGCGAGGTCGGTCTGGTAGACGGCGACGGCGGGGACGCCGAGCCGGGCGGCGGCCGCCATGCCGCGGACGCCAAGGATGAAGGGACTGGCCAGGTGGACGATGTCGGCGCGGTGTTCGGTGATCGCGGTGGCGACGCGTCGGCTGGGGAGAGCGACACGGACCTGGGGGTAGCCGGGGAGCGGTAGGGAGGGGACACGGACGACGGGGCACGGCGCGAGGGCGTCGGGCCCGTGCCCGGCCGCCGTGGCCGGGGCGACGACGAGGGGAGCGTGACCGCGATCGACGAGGTGCCGGGCGGTCTGGAGCGCGCAGTGGGCCACGCCGTTCACATCGGGGGGAAAGGATTCGGTCACGATGACGACACGCATACCCGTGTTGTCGCCGTGCTGGACGTGGCCGCGTCAACGTCGATCTTTCCTACCGGGGAACGCCCCGTGAGCGTTGTACTGCACGCTTTTCCAGGCCAGCCCGCGGCCACGCCCTCCTGACCCGCGAGTCACTTCGCGTTCACACGGCGGGTGCGTCGGGCCCGATCCGGCTGCGAACGGCTGTCTGTACTTCCGCTTCCTCGGCCGGATCCGACGCCAGCCGCCGCAACTGATCGACGACGCGCGCGTCACCGGTTTCGGCGTGTCGAGCGGCCACCTCGCGGGTCGACTCCTCGCAGTCCCACAGGCACTCGACGGCGAAGCCGGCGGGGAAGGAGGGGTCGGTGGCGGCGAGGGCGCGGGCGGCTCGCCCGCGCAGATGGGAGGACGCCGTCTCCCGGTAGACATGGCGCAGTACGGGTGCGGCGCAGACGATGCCGAGGCGTCCGGCTCCGTCGACGAGGGTCCAGAGTGTGGGTGCGTCGGGGCCTTCGCCCCGTACGGCCTCACGCAGGGCGCCCAGCACCAGTTCGCTGTCCTTGGTGCCGCCCCGGCAGGCGAGCATCCGTCCCGCGGCGGCGCCGAGGGCGTCGGGCCGCTCGGCCCACCGTCGGGCCCGCTCGACGGCGGCGACACTGCGCATACGTTCGAACGCGTCGACGGCGGCCTCCCCGACGGTCACCGTGCCGCCGGTCGCGGCGGCCTCGATCAGGTCGAGAGCGTCCGGATCCTTGCTGTCGGCGAGGTAGCGCAGAGCGGTACAGCGGGCTCCGTCGCCGCCGTCCCGGGCGGCCTGGAGAATCTCGGGCCGGTCCTCGGGGCCCGCGACGGCCGTGAGGCAGCGCGCGGCCGGCACATGGAGCGCGGCTCCGCGGTCGAGGCCCTGCTGGGCCCACTCGAACACGGCCCGCACACTCCACCCCGGACGTGGTCCGGTGGGGCGCAGCTGCCGTTGCCATCGGTCGAAGGAGCCCTGTTCCTGGGCGGCTCGGACGCGCGTGGCGATGGATTCGCGGGAGTCGTCCGCCCACAGCCGCCAGGGCCGGGGCTCGAAGGCGTCGCGCACCTGGGCGACGAGCGCGGCCTCGCCCTCCGGATCGGCCGGGAAGCGGGCGAGGACGGGCACGGCGAGGGCGCGCAGTCCCGCGTCGTCGTCGCGCAGGGCCAGCTCGTCCAGGGCCCAGGCCCAGTTGGTGCCCGAGGCGGCGTACCTGCGCAGCAGTTCCAGGGCGTCCCGCCTGCCGTACGAGGCGAGGTGGCCGAGGACCGCGAGGGCGAGCCCCGTGCGTGACTCGCAGTCGTCGAGGATGTCCTCGGCGTCGAAGAGGTGCCGCTCGATCTCGTCGAGCTCACCGCTCAGATCGAGGTAGAGACGGGCGTAGTACAGGGAGCGGTTCTCCACCTGCCAGTCGTGGCGGGGATCGCGCAGCACACAGTGGTTCAGTGCCGCGAGCGCTTCGGCTCGCGGTGCGGTGAGCGCGTGCAGCGTACCGTCGCCGCGGCCCCTCTGAAGCAGGCCGAGCAGCGTACCGCTGGGCGCTATGACCGGATCGAACATGGGAAACAGCCTCACATCAAGCGTCGACGCAACCGGGATCCTGCATTACCTGGCCGCGTGACAACACGTCGGAGCGCCCGCCGTTTCTTGCTTGCTGTAGACCATCTTCCTCTGCCTCTCGTCGGTGGCCCATACGGGCCGCGTCACGGCCCGCGCGGTGCGGCAACACCTGCCCAGCCATCGCGTCCGTGAATCACGACGTCATGATGACTCGGCAGTTCTTCTTGCCGCGACCGTATTTCCGGCGGCCCCGTACCGCCTCCCCCGTTTTCGGTGTTGTACCTGGTCAGCGCGGACGGATCAGCGCGCGCCGAACAATTCGAGTAGTTCCGTCTTGCCGAACATCCGGGCGGTGTCGACGGCCGAGGGGGTGCCCGCGGCCGGGTCGGCGCCGCCGTCCAGAAGCGCGCGGATGACCGCCGCCTCGCCCTTGAAGACGGCCCCCGCGAGGGGGGTCTGGCCGCGGTCGTTGATGCGGTCGGCCTCGGCGCCGCGCTCCAGCAGGGCGCGCACCGCCTCGGCGTGGCCGTGGTAGGCGGCGAGCATCACCAGCGAGTCACCGCGGTCGTTGGTGAGGTTGGCCGGAACACCCGCGTCGACGTACGCCACGAGCGCCTCGGTCTCCCCTCGGCGCGCCAGATCGAAGATCTTGGTCGCCAGCTCCACGACTTCGGGGTCGGGGGCTTCACTCATCAGCCGGACCACCTCTCACAAGGACAACGACAGCTACGTCATGGGGGACTGCGGGAGCGTACGACAGCGGTGGGCTGTCATGCGCAGGTCCGTACGCCGGCGAAGTGTGCGGCCGTACGGGTGATTCGCCAGCGTACTGGCTTCGGCGGCACATGACCGGCGCCGACCGAGGCAAAGATCACCACAAGCCACCCGAGAGCCGACAGGGGCAACAGACCTGCCCAGGGGGCCCGGAACGACTCCGCCGACTGGATGAAATCGACCGAATTTCACTCAGTTGCACCTTTTATCGTATGGATACATCCTGTGATCCTGGAAGTACTCATGGTGACTGTCCCCACGAACCAGGAGAGCACAAATGATTCTGTCCATCTCAGGCGTCGTCCTGCTCGGCATCATCGTCTTCCTCTTCTTCCGCAAGGACGGACTCAAGGCGTCGCACGCCATGGTGTCCTCGCTCTTCGGTTTCTACCTCGCCAGCACGGCCATCGCGCCGAGCATCAAGGCGGGCGGGGAGAGCCTGGCGAGCCTCCTCGGCGGGATCAAGTTCTGACGTCCCTGCCCATCGCACGCACCTTCAGGAGACAGCAGTGGCCCGGCGCCCTCTCCCCCGCATCCTCAGCAACGGCAGCGCACAGATCGCCCGAAGCCGGGAGCTGGCCCGAACGGCAGCCGACAGCGCCACCGACGTCCTCCATCCACTCATCACGGTCACCCGTGGACTGCGCCGGCTGGCAGCCGCCGGCGGGCGCAAGTGGGCCGCCACCCCCAAGGACCGGCGCGGGCCGCTGCTGTTCCTGGTGGCCTCGGTGATCCTGGTCGTGGCGCTGGTGCCGTACGGACCGCTGCTCGCCGCCATCACCCTGATGGCGGCGGCAGCATGGACGGGCCGCCAGCCGGCCTCGTCGGAGCCCACGGGCCCCGACGAGGCGCAGATCCAACGACTCCAGTCGTTGTACGACGCCCTCGTCCCGTACTTCTCCGTGGCCGAGGACCCGGCCCCCCTGTACGCCCACGGCGGCGACTGGGAGAAGGCCTTCCCCACGCACGACTTCGACGACGACGGGCGCGTGTCCCGGCTGCTCATCCGCTACCCGGCGTACTTCACGGACGGCGAGGCGGAGTCCCGGGCCCGGATCGAGCAGCTTCTGCACGCCAAGTCGGGCCGCGGTCGCGAGTACCACTTCGACTGGGACGAGGAGGGCAACGAGCTCACCGTCACCGTCCTCCCGCCGCTTCCCACCGACATCGCCGCCCAGCGATTCGTCACCTCACCCGGCGAGACGGTCCTCGGCTTCACCGACCCGGCCGACGTCCAGCGCACCCTCCCCCTCACCTACGGGGAGGAACAGCGAGACGTCCCCCCGGTCGTCTGGCGCACCGGCATCCGCTCCACCGAGCCGCACCTGCTGATCGCCGGCAATCCCGGCAGCGGCACGACCACACTCGTGCGCTCCATCGCGCTCCAGGCCCTTCAGTACGGTGATGTCGTCATCGTCGAGGGCGGCGGCACCGGCGAGTACGCGTGCCTGACCGGCCGGGCCGGCGTCCTCGCCGTCGAGTCCGGCCTCGCCGGGGCGCTCGCGAGTCTGGAGTGGGCCGCGAACGAGACCGAGCGGCGGCTGATCTCCGCCAACCGGGCGCGGCAGGCGGGGCACCCCGCCCCCGACGACACCAAGAACCCCCTGTGGATCCTGCTCGACCGGCCGAGCGCGCTCGGACACTTCGCCGCCGCCGACGGCCGCAACGATCCCCAGGCACTCCTTCAGGTCCCGCTCCGGCACGGGCGCGCGGCGGGCGTCACGGTCGTCATCGCCGAGCAGTTCGAGGATCTCGAGGCGGTCAGCGAGGCCGTGCAGCAGCACACCCGCGCGCGCGTGGTCCTCGGTCCGGCGTCTCCGGTCCAGCTGGAAGCCGTCCTCGGCGCGCCGCCGCACACCACTCCTACGCGGGAGGTGCCGCCCGGCCGCGGATACGCCCGGCTGGGCGCGGGTCCCGTGCTGCGCCTGCAGGTTCCGGCTACGCCGGACCCCTACGACGACGCCACCAGCGAGACCCATCGACGCGCCGTCCTCGACCTGCTGCCGGAACGCACGACTCCGGCATCGGCAGAGGCGGAGCCGATCCCTGCGGAGGCCGCGGTGGCGGAGGGCTGAGCGGGCTCCCTGGTGGTGGAGTTCGGCTGCCGGTGAGTGGGGGCTGGTCGCGCAGTTCCCCGCGCCCCTGGGCGGGGGCTGCGCCCCCGGCCCCCTATCGGCCTGAACGGCCTCGTCCTCAAACGCCGAACGGGCTGGGAGTCTTCAGGGGCGCGGGGAACTGCGCGACCAGCCCCCACCGGCCCGTAGCCGACGAACCACCCGGGGGGTCCCGGTCGGCCGCTAGGCCACGAACGTGCGGGGGGCTTCGTTGCCCCCGGTCGCGCCCGTCTTCACCAGATGCGCCGCCGCGGCCAACCGCACCGCCGCCTCCTCGGCCACCGCACCCCCCACGGTGAACGGCAGCCGCACGTACCCTTCGAAAGCGCCGTCGACCCCGAACCGCGGCCCGGAGGGCACCCGTACCCCCACCCGTTCGCCCGCCTCGGCGATCCGCGAGCCGGACAGCCCGCCGGTGCGCACCCACAGCGTCAGCCCGCCCCGCGGCACAGTGAACTCCCAGTCGGGCAGCGCACGGCGCACGGCGACGACGAGCGCGTCCCGGTTCTCCCGGGCCTGCGCACGCCGGATCTCCACGGCCCGCTCCCATCCCCCGGTGCTGAAAAGCCAGTTCACGGCCAGCTGCTCCAGCACGGGCGTTCCGAGGTCGGCGTACGCGCGCGCGGCGACGAGACTGCGGATGACATCGGGGGCCGCACGGACCCACCCGATCCGCATCCCCGCCCAGAACGCCTTGCTGGCCGACCCCACGGTGATGACCGTGGACCCGGAGGGGTCGAAGCCGCACACGGGGCGGGGCATCGACAGCCCCTCCTCCAAATACAGCTCGCTCATCGTTTCGTCGACCACCAGTACGGTCCCCGCCGACCGCGCCGCGTCCACCAGGCGGCGGCGCTGATCCTCGTCCGCGAGGGCTCCCGTCGGGTTGTGGAAGTCGGCGACGACGTACGCGAGCCGGGGCGCGGCGTCGCGCAGGACCTGGCGCCAACGCTCCACGTCCCAGCCGGCGAGCCCCTCGGCCATGGCGACGGGGACGAGCCGGGCGCCCGCCTCCCGCATCAGCTGGAGGATGTTGGCGTAGGAGGGGGACTCGACGGCGATGCGTTCGCCGCGCCCGGCGAAGAGATGACAGATGGCGTCGATCGCGCCCATCGCGCCGGTCGTCACCATGATCTGCTCGGGCATGGTCGGAATGCCGCGCGCGGTGTACCCCTCGGCGATCATCGCCCGCAGCGCGGGCAGCCCCGCCGGATAGTCGCCGTGCGTGTGCGCGTACGGTGGCAGCTCCTCCAGGGCGCCCTGCACGGCACGGGTGAGCCAGGGCTCCGGCGCGGGGAGTGACGCGCAGCCGAGGTCGATCATGGAGCCGAGGGCCTCGGGCGGCAGCGGTTCGAGGCCGCGCGCGGGCAGCGGGTTCCCGGCGGGGACGGCCGTCCAACTGCCGGCTCCCCTGCGGGACTCCAGGAACCCTTCGCCGCGCAGCGCCTCGTAGGCCGCCGCGACCGTCGTACGGCTGACGGAGAGGGACAGCGCGAGCTCCCGCTCGGCGGGCAGCCGCGCGGCGACCGGAACCCGGCCTTCGAGGACGAGCAGCCGGATGCCGTCGGCGAGTGCGCGATAGGCGGGCGGGCGGCGGGTACCGGGCCCCGCGGGGCGCTCCTGCTGGGAGTTGAGCAGCCGGGCGAGCTGCGCGGCCCCCATCGCCGAAGTCCACTGCGTCATGATTCCCAGTCCACCTTCCTCGGATTGGCCTTGGATAGCGCCTTCCTTCAGGCCACAGAATGTCACGGGCCAGGCCACCATCACCACCGCGGGTCATCACGGACCCTCACGGGTCACACCACAGGGGGTACCTCTTGTCCACACACGCCGACTCCCCACGCCGGGAACGCAGGGGATCCGGGCGACGGCTTCCTCGTCGCCTCGTCCAGCTGTACGTAGGTCTCGCGCTGTACGGCGCGAGTTCCGCCCTGCTGGTGGAGTCGGGCCTCGGTCTGGAGCCCTGGAACGTGCTGCACCAGGGGCTCGCCGCACTGACCGGTCTGACGATCGGCGTGGTGTCGATCTTCGTGGGGGCGGCGGTGCTGCTCCTGTGGATCCCGCTGCGCCAGCGCCCCGGCCTCGGCACGGTCTCCAACGTGTTCGTGGTCGGCATCGCCATGGACGGCACCCTCGCCCTGGTGCCGGACGCCCACTCCTTGGCCGTACGGATTCCGCTGCTCGTGGCGGGCATCGTGCTGAACGGCGTGGCGACGGGCCTCTACATCTCGGCCAGCTTCGGTCCGGGTCCCCGTGACGGTCTGATGACGGGCCTGCACCGGCGTACGGGCCGCTCGGTCCGGCTGGTCCGCACGGTCCTGGAGGTGGCGGTCGTCGCGACCGGATTCGCGCTCGGCGGCACGGTCGGCATCGGCACGGTGCTGTACGCCGTCGCGATCGGGCCGCTCGCGCAGCTCTTCCTGCGCGTGTTCGCCGTCCGCCCGGCACCGGGCGGCAGCACCGTCGTTGCCGCCGGTCAACCGGAGCGAGCGATACTTCCAGGGTGAGCCCGCGCATACGCCACCCGTACCTCGACCACCCCGGCCCGATCCCCTTCGCCCACCGGGGCGGCGCGGCGGACGGCATGGAGAACACCGTCGCCCAGTTCCACCGCGCGGTGGAAGCGGGCTACCGCTACATCGAGACGGATGTGCACGCGACGTCGGACGGCAAGCTCGTGGCCTTCCACGACGCGACCTTGGACCGGGTTACGGACGGCGCGGGCCGGATCGCGGACCTCCCCTGGGAGGACGTGCGCCAGGCACGCGTGGCGGGCAAGGAACCGGTCCCCCTCTTCGAGGAGCTCCTCGAAACCTTCCCCGACGTCCGCTGGAACGTCGACGTCAAGGCCGAACCCGCCCTCCACCCCCTGCTGAACCTCATCGGCCGCCTCGACGCCTGGGACCGCGTCTGCGTCGGCTCGTTCTCCGAGGCGCGGGTCTTCCGCGCCCAGCGTCTGGCCGGACCTCGGCTGGCGACCTCGTACGGCACCAAGGGTGTCGTCGGGCTGCGGCTGCGCTCGTACGGCATCCCTGCGGCGCTGCGCGACTCGGCGATCGCCGCCCAGGTGCCCGAGTCCCAGTCGGGCGTGCCGGTGGTCGACCGGCGCTTCGTGCGCGCCGCCCACGCGCGCGGCCTGCAGGTCCACGTGTGGACGGTCAACGAACCCGATCGTATGCACCGGCTCCTGGACCTGGGCGTCGATGGCATCATGACCGATCACATCGACACGCTGCGCAGGGTCCTGGAGGACCGGGGCACCTGGGTCTGAGCCCCCTCGCGCGGTCCGTTCAGCGGAAAGCGAGGGGCACGGGGTGGGCACCGAGACCGTGTGGGCACAGGCGACCGACGAGGTCACCGAACGGCGGCGGGAGCAGCGTGGCTGGTACTTCTACGACTGGGCGTGCTCCGTCTACTCGACGAGCGTGCTCACCGTGTTCCTGGGCCCCTATCTCACGGCCGTCGCCAAGCACGCGGCGGACGCGGACGGCTTCGTCCATCCCCTGGGCATCCCGGTCCGCGCCGGCTCCTTCTTCGCCTACGCGGTCTCGGCGTCCGTCATTCTGTCGATCTTCGTGATGCCGATGGCGGGCGCGGCCGCCGACCGCACCGGCCGCAAGAAGCCCCTGCTCGCGCTCTGCGCCTATCTGGGCGCCTCGGCCACCACGGGCATGTTCTTCCTGGACGGCGACCGTTATCTGCTCGGCGGTGTGCTGCTGATCGTCGCCAACGCCTCGGTGGCCGTGTCGATGGTGCTGTACAACTCCTACCTGCCGCAGATCGCGCCGCCCGAGGAGCGTGACGCGGTCTCGTCCCGCGGCTGGGCCTTCGGCTACGCGGCGGGCTCGCTGATGCTGGTCGTGAACCTGGTCCTGTACTCGGCCCACGACTCCTTCGGTGTCTCCGAGTCGACGGCCGTCCGCATCTGTCTGGCCTCGGCGGGCATCTGGTGGGGCACCTTCACCCTCGTACCGCTGAAGCGGCTGCGGGACCGGCCCACCGCATCCGCGGGGCAGGCGCCGGGGCACGGATGGCGGCAGCTGGCGGCCACCGTGCGCGACATGCGGGGCAAACCGCTCACCCTCGCCTTCCTGTTGGCCTACCTCGTCTACAACGACGGGATCCAGACGGTCATCTCGCAGGCGTCGGTGTACGGATCGGAGGAGCTGGGGCTGAGCCAGTCGACCCTGATCGTCGCCGTGCTGCTGGTGCAGGTGCTCGCGGTCGGGGGCGCGCTGGGGATGGGACGGCTCGCACGGACGTACGGTGCGAAGCGCACGATCCTCGGCTCGCTCGTCGCCTGGACCGTGACGCTCGGCGCCGGGTACTTCCTGCCGGCGGGCGAACCGGTCTGGTTCTTCGTCCTGGCCGCCGGGATCGGCCTGGTCCTGGGCGGCAGCCAGGCGCTCTCGCGCTCGCTGTTCTCCCATCTGGTGCCGAGCGGGAAGGAGGCCGAGTACTTCTCCGCGTACGAGATGAGCGATCGGGGGATGAGCTGGCTCGGCCCGCTTCTGTTCGGTTTGACCTACCAGCTGACGGGAAGTTATCGGGACGCGATCATCTCGCTCGTGGCCTTCTTCGTCATCGGATTCGTGCTGCTCGCGAGGGTTCCGGTGCGGCAGGCCGTGCACGACGCGGGTAATCCCGTACCGGACAGGATTTAGCACCTGAGGCCAAAGGCCGGTAGTGTACGCGTTTGGCCTGCCAGGCGTACCGTTACTGCGCGTCAAAGATACTGAAGCGTTGGGTGACATCTGCTGCCAGATGTGACAAACCGGGCGTCGGTGGGTACAACAAGGGGCGGCTACGACGGCGACGCATGACCCGGAACGGGAATCTTTACCGCCGACCGGACGTTGACCGGATGACGACGACAGCGACACCTGTCCTGTGGGCGACAAGCCCGGGAGGCACGATTCATGAGTGAGCGAGCTCTTCGCGGCACGCGCCTCGTGGTGACCAGCTACGAGACGGACCGCGGCATCGACCTGGCTCCGCGCCAGGCCGTGGAGTACGCATGCGAGAAGGGGCACCGGTTTGAGATGCCCTTCTCGGTCGAGGCGGAGATTCCGCCGGAGTGGGAGTGCAAGGTCTGCGGGGCCCAGGCACTCCTGGTGGACGGCGACGGCCCTGAGGAAAAGAAGGCCAAGCCCGCGCGTACGCATTGGGACATGCTGATGGAGCGGCGCACCCGAGAGGAGCTCGAAGAGGTCCTCGAGGAGCGCCTGGCCGTTCTGCGCTCCGGCGCGATGAACATCGCGGTACATCCGCGGGACAGCCGCAAGTCCGCGTAACCCCTCCGGGGGTTGGGCGGCATACCACGCACGCAGCCGCGAGCGCCGTACGCATGTCGTACGGGGCCCGCGGCTCTGTGCGTTGTGCGCGTGGCGGTGCCCCCATCGGAGCCTGTGGGTTTTCACCCACGGGCCGGTGGGGGCTGGTCGCGCAGTTCCCCGCGCCCCTGAAGGGGCGCGATGACCGGCGCCGGTCCGTGGTCAGCGGTTCAGTGGCGGGCGCGGGCCCGGGTCCGTCGTCGGGTTCTCTTCCCTGATGACCTCGCCCTGGACGACCTTGCCGTCGGGGCGATGGATACGGGCCTGCTGGAAGGCGTCACCGACGCTGCCCGGCGCGGCCTCGCGGATCTTGCGGTCGATGGCGCGCTCGGCGTAACGGCTCAGGGCCTTCTGGACGGGCGGGATCAGCAGGAGCAGGCCCAGCGCGTCGGAGATGAGCCCGGGAATCATCAGAAGCAGACCGCCGAGCATCATCAGCCCGTTGCCTTCGCCGCCCCCGCTCGTGGGAGGCACCCCGCTCTGCTGCTGTTGCAGCGTCTCAGTGAGGTTGCGGAAGGCACGGCGGCCGGCCCGCTTGATGACCACGGAACCGAGGATGAAACCGGCGACCAGCAGCAGGAAGACCGCGAAACCGCTCGCCGCGCCCGCGACCACGGTCAGGAGCCAGATCTCCAGTACCAGCCAGACGGCGATGCCGAGCGGCAGGTAGGTGCGCAGCCGGCATCGCCGCGGCCGCGCGGGGTATGTAGGGGTCGGTGCGCCAGTCGTCATGCACCCAGTGTGCCTGGGCACAGCTCAGTACGGGATAAGCGGATGATCAGCCGTGGCTGTGGAGTGAAGTGAGGGCGAAGTGGCAGTGGGGGCGGCCCCACCCGGGCCCGCCCCCACTGCACAAGCGCCCCTACGACGTGTGCTTCCGGCCGGTGATCCGGCCGACCCGCTCCCCCACGCCCCACGTGGTGACCCGCCACAGCGCCTCCACGAGGATGTCGCGGCTCATCTTGGAGTCGCCGAGCTCGCGCTCGACGAAGGTGATGGGCACCTCGACGACGTGGAAACCGGACTTGACCGCACGCCGGGCCAGGTCCACCTGAAAGCAGTACCCCTGGGACGCGACTTGACCGAGTCCGAGACCTTCGAGGGTCTCGCGGCGGAAGGCGCGGAAGCCTCCGGTGACGTCCCGGATCGGCACGTCGAGCATGAGGCGGGAGTACATGCTGCCGCCGCGCGAGATGAACTCGCGGGACTTGGGCCAGTTCACGACCCGCCCGCCCGGCACCCAGCGCGACCCCAGCACGAGGTCGGCGCCCTTGAGCGCGGTCAGCAGCCGGGGCAGTTCCTCGGGCTGGTGCGAGCCGTCCGCGTCCATCTCCACGAGGACGCCGTAGCCGTGCTCCAGGCCCCAGGCGAAGCCCGCGAGATACGCGGCGCCCAGGCCTTCCTTGCCCTTGCGGTGCAGCACCTCGACATGGTCGTCCTCGGCGGCCAGCTCGTCGGCGAGCTTGCCCGTGCCGTCCGGGCTGTTGTCGTCCGCCACGAGAACGTGTGCATCGGGCACCGAGGCTCGTACCCGGCCGACGATCTTCTTGATGTTCTCCGCCTCGTTGTAGGTCGGGATGATCACCAAGGCCGTGCCGAGCGGGCCGAACTGCCTCCCCTTGGCTCCTGCCGCGAGGGTCCCGTCGCCGTCGTTCACTACTGCCCCTTCATGTCCGTACGCAGGGGTCCACCATAGTGGCCGCAGCCTGCACTGACGCGTCCGCGCGTTAGTACGGGGGTGTCGATTCGGCAAGAGCCGGGTAAGAGAGCCCGCCGCGCCGGAGCACCGTACTGCGGATCGGGGCCCGGCGCCCTTCGGGCCGACCTGGGACCCGCTGGCTGCGGATCGACCGAAAGCCGTTGTCTACTGGACGTCCGGGCCCCACCCGGGTCACACCCTTCCGACAGGTATGAACGTTCCCTCGCCGTCGCACTGGCGCTGAGCCTGGCTCCCAGTGGTGGTGCGCCGGTGCGGCACACCACCCCTGACCCAGCGGCGCTCCGGCGACTGCGTGGAAGTTCTCCGGTCGGACGTCCGGTGGTGGACCCGGCCGAACCTACCGGCCCCCCGAGGCCAGCTGTCAACACTCGTCTGACCTGCTGTTTTTCCCTCAATTGCCTGGTCAGCGCGGAGGATGCGCAGGTCGCGCGACGGGGCCGCGACGGATGATCACCGCGGCGCCACCCCCGGAGATCACTCGCCCGGCCGTACGTAGACCGTCCGCCCGCCGACGACCGTACGCAGGCACACCGGCAGGTCGCCGCCGGGGCTCAGATCGGGCAGTCCAGGAGTACCCGAACGAGGGTCGGTCGACCAGCGTGCGACCCGGTCGTCGGGGGCCTGCACGACCAGTTCCTCGGTGCGCCACACGGCGTAGTCGGCGGGCGCGCCCGGCACCAGGACTCCCGCGTCGTCCCGTCCGATCGCCCGCCACCCGCCGCGCGTATGCGCCGTGAACGCGGCGCGCACGGAGACCCGGTGCTCCGCCGTGCGGTGGAACGCGGCGGCGCGCACGGTGCCCCAGGGGTCGAGGGGGGTGACGGGGCTGTCGGAACCGAAGGCCAGCGGCACGCCGGTGCGCAGCAGAGCCGCGAAGGGGTTGAGGGCCCGAGCTCGCTCGGCGCCCAGGCGCTGGGCGTACATGCCGTCCTCGCCGCCCCACAGCGCGTCGAAGGCGGGCTGCACGGAGGCGGTGAGGCCGAGCTCGGCGAAGCCGGCGATGGTCTCCGGGGTGACCATCTCGGCGTGCTCGACGCGGTGCCGGGCGGCGCGCACGCGGGCCAGGCCGACCTTCTCGGCGGCTGCGCGGACTCCCTCGACCACGGCGGTCACGGCGGCGTCCCCGATGGCGTGGAAGCCCGCCTGGAGGCCCGCCTCGGTGCAGGCGACCACATGCGCGCCGACGGCGGCGGCGTCCAGGTAGGCGGTGCCGGTGTGGTCGGCGTCGGTGTAGGGCTGGTGCAGGCAGGCGGTGTACGAACCCAGGGACCCGTCGACGAAGAGGTCGCCCGCGGCGCCGAGCGCGCCCAGCGCCAGGGCCTTTTCGACATCCTGTTCGGCCCAGTAGCCGACGACCCGGGGGCCGGCTTCCTCGGCGGCGAGACGCAGCAGTCCGGTGAAGTCGTCCTCGGAGGAGATCTCCGGGCCCGCGCACTCGTGTACGGATCCGATGCCGAGCGAGGCGGCGTGGGCGAGCGCGGCGCGCTGGGCCTCGGTGCGCTGGGCCGGGGTGACGGCGCCGAGCGCGGCGGCGCGCACGGCGTGGTGGGCGTCCCGGGTCAGGGGGCCGTGGGCGACGTACCCCGCTCGTGCGGTGACCCCCGGGACCAGGTCCAGGAGCGCGGTGGTGACCACGGCGGAGTGCACGTCGATGCGGGAGAGGTAGAGCGGGCGTCCGCCGGCCGCCTCGTCGAGTTCGGCGCGCGTCGGGGGACGGCCGCCGGGCCAGCGGGCCGCGTCCCAGCCGTGGCCGAGCAGCACCCGGTCGGCGGGGCGGGCGGCGGCGAACTCGCGTACGAGGGCGAGAGCGGCGTCCAGGGAGGGCGCGTCGGACAGGTCGAGGCCGGTGAGCGCGAGCCCGGTGGAGGTGGTGTGGACGTGGGCGTCGGTGAACGCCGGGGTGACCAGTGCGCCTTCCAGGTCCACGACCTCGGCGACCCCGTCGGCGAAGGCGTCGGCCGCGCCCTCCGAGCCGACCCAGGCGATCTGTCCGCGTTCGACGACCATCGCGGTGGCGAAGGGGTCGGCGGGACTGTGGACTTCTCCACCGCGCAACAGCACGGTGTCCGACGTGGCGGTGCTCTCACTCATGGGGACAGTCTCGCGCCTGCCGGTGTCCGGTCGGTCCCCGGGTGGGTCAGACGCGGGGCGGGCGCGCCTCGTACGGCGTCGACAGCACCACGGTCGTGCGGGTCGACACGCCTGCGAGGCTGCGCAGGCGGGCGAGGAGCTCCTCCAGTTCGTGCGGGGTCGAGACCCGCACCTTCAGGATGTAGTTCTCGTCGCCCGCGACGCTGTGGCAGGCCTCGATCTCGGGCACGTCGGCGAGGCGTTCCGCGATGTCGTCGGGGGCGCTCGGGTCGAAGGGTTTCACCGAGATGAAGGCGGTCATGGGCAGCCCGACGGCCTCGGGGTCCACGACCGCGGCATAGCCGCGGATGACACCACGTTGTTCCAGCCGACGCACCCGCTGGTGCACGGCGGACGTGGACAGGCCCGTGGCCTTGCCCAGGTCGGTGTAGCTCATCCGCCCGTCTGCGACGAGCAGCTGCACGATCTGTCGGTCCAGCTCCTCCATGACGCAAGAACCTACAGGGCCCTTGATCTCGTCGGATACCTCAGCGGCGCAGGTCATACCCGCTTTGTGATGTGGCAGAGTGCTGACCGTGAACCGCCCGGTGGACAAATCCACCGCGCCGGGCACCTGCGGGCGGCATGTGACGAACGACACAGTGCTGCAACCGGGTCCGTGATGTTCTCGTGATTACCGCAGAGACGGGACGGGAAATGCTTGCTGTGGTCGAGGCCGCAGCGCCTTGTCGGCCCACCCGAGGGGGAGAATCCCATGCAGAGTCTGAAGCGCCCTGGTAGTCCCGCATCCAGGCGGCCCAAGCTGGTCGTCGAACCCGAGCCGGAGGGCGTCGAATCCGACGCCGACGACGGTGAGGAGTTCGACGCCTACGACACCTTCGAGATGTACCGGGTGATCTGCCCGGACTGCGCCCAGCCCATCGCGCTCCTCGCGGACGAGGAGAGCCTGCCCGAGCACGCGCTGTGCGCCTCGCCGTGGAACCCGTTCGGGCTGACGGTCTGTGCCGGCACGGGCCGTGCGGCGGGCGATGCCCGCCCCGCCGACGAGTCGGTGGAGCCTCAGGAGCAGGACACCGCCCTCCTGTTGACGCTCCCTCAGGGGCTCGACTGGCGGACGCAGCCGTTCTCGCACGTCGGCGGCCCGGCCTCGCGCCCGATGCGCGTCCCCGAGACGCGCCGTCAGGCCGCCTGACCGGCCCTCGCGTTCAGCGACCGGCGGCCGGACCTTCCCAGTAACTGCCCTGCACCATGGCGCGCAGGCTGCCGTGGTGCAGGATCAGTGTGTCCGGGTCCGGCGGTACGGCGACCTCGCCGAAGTGCACCTGGCGGTAGGCGACGCGCAGCATGACGATCGCGTGCCGCAGGGCCGCGTACAGCGTGTGGAAGTCCATGTCCCGGGGTGTGTGGCCGGTGAGTTCGGCATAGCGCCGCTCGACGCGGTCACGGCGCAGGAAGTCGGGCAGTCCGCGCTGGCCGAAGCTCGCCGTCAGGTCCTGGAAGAAGCGGTGCAGGTAGACCGTCCAGCCGAGGTCGACCTCGCGCGGGGCGAGGGCCGCCATCTCCCAGTCGAGGACGGCCGCGGGGGCGAACCCGTCGTAGACGACGTTCCCGATGCGCGCGTCGCCCCAGTTGAGCACCGCCTCGCCCTCGTCACGCGGCCACAGCTCGTCGAGACGGTCGAACGCGCTCTCGATCAGGGGTGAGCGTGGCAGCCCGTCAATCACCCATGCGTAGTAGACGCGTTGGGACTCGACATGGCGACGGAGGGGGCTGCCTTCACCCGGGAAGGTCAGGAAATCGGCTTCCGGCAGCGGGACTTGGTCGTGCAGCCGGGCGAGGAGCCCCACCGAGGCCGCCTCCAGCCGTTCGCGCTCCTGGTCGCTCGCCGCGTGCAGCCAGTTCCCCTCGTACGTGTAGGGCATGACGTCCGGCGGCACGCGCCCCTCGACCCGTTCCATGACGAAGAACGGCGCGCCGAGCGGGGTGGGGTCCTCCTCCAGCCACAGCACCCGCGGCACCGGGAGATCGGTGCGCTCGGCGACCAGTCTCATCGTGCGGTACTGGCGGGGCATGTCGTAGACGGGGAAGACGGTGTACGCCGCCGGGTCCGCCGCCAGCCTCAACGCGCAGGCGGTCAGCGGTGGTTCGGGGTGCTCGATGTCGAAGAGCAAGGTCTCGCTGGACATGCCGTTGGACTCGGGGGCGGTGACGTTGGTCGCCCTGGCGCCCGGGAGGCGGGCGGTGAGCCAGGTGGTCAGCCGGCGGCCCAGTTCCTCCGGGTCGCGGGTGGTCGTGCGCGGGCGCGGTGCCGTGGCCATCTCGTTCCCCCCTCAGGGCGCGACCGAGTCGAAGCCGGTGAAGCCACTCGGATCGTGGCGGCCGAACGAGCCGTGTTCGAAGATCCCGTGGCCGACCTGCCCGTCGAGCGTGCAGCGGGCCGCGTGGTCGATCACCCCGTATGCGGCGCGGGGGTGCGCGGACGGGTCGGAGAGGTCGTAGGCGCGGCGGTCGGTCCAGTCGCGCCCGACCCAGGTGCCGTGCTGCCAGTCGTCGGCGGGCGGATAGCCGGCGCCGACGGCGAGCGGGGAGGAGGCGAGCACCTCCACGTCCAGCTCCATGGGCTTGCGGTCGCCCGGGCGGGTGAGGTGGATGACGGCGGACGTGGGGTGGCGGCTGCCGGGGCGATAGGTGATGTCGGCCTGGGGCCAGCCGAGTTGCAGGTCGCGCTCCGCGTTGCGTACGAGTGTCGCGTCGTTCAGCGTCCGGTAGCCGTCGGCGTCCTCCTGGACGACGACCATCAGGAACCGGTCCTCGAACCGGACCGGGCACCACAGCCAGTGGAAGCCCTCCGTCGGCTTCTCCTCCGCGAGCCGGCCGCCCTCCTCCCCCGGGATCGGGCGCACGCCCCAGCTGCGATCGCGGGTGCCGGTCCAGCGGCCGCGCTCCAGGCGTATCTCCTCACCGCCGATCCGGATCCAGCCCTCGCAGTGCCCCGCCTGCACGAAGCGCTTGCCCTCCAGCGTGAGCCGGCCGCCGCGCCGCTGGAGGTGGTGCGGCTCCCACAGGGCCGGGAAGTCCGCCGTCCAGGTGATCTCGTACGACAGTCCCTCCGGGTCGGCGGGATCGGCCGCGCAGCTCAGCACGAAGGTCCTCAGGGGGCGCTCGACGAGGATGCTCAGCGGGCCGACGGCGAGGCGCATCCGGTCGTCCCCGAGCGCGTCCGAGGCGCGCACGGCGTGCAGGCGGTCACCGAGTCGCAGGGTGGCGTAGGCGTCGACGACCCCGACGTTCGGATAGACGCCGAGACCCAGGATCAGCAGCGCCCGGCCCTGGTGGTCGAAAACGTGGAAGATACAGCGGTCGTACGCGTTCCGGTCCCCGGTCGCGAGGTGCTTCATGGACAGGGGCACCTGGTGCACGGGGTACTCGTCGAGGGCAACGGGGCGGTCGTCGGGCACGGCAAGCCTCCCTGGGGGCACGGCGGTTGACGTCACCCGGAGGGGTGCGGCCCCCGGCGGCGCCAGTTGACGGTACGTCAGTTGGCGGCCCGGGGCCAGACACCTGCACGTCGGGGGCGCCCCCCGTACGGGCCCACCGCGAACCCACGCTCGATTACGCGGGCGGGTGACCTGCGCACTCGCCCGCGCGTTGCCCCGGTATGACCCCCACATACGCGGCGACCGAGCGGCCTCGCCGGATCTTCGTACCGGTTCCGGCAGAATCGGTTCGGCCGGCGGCCGCCGCGCCGGCGCCCCAGGATCCCCCCATCTACCGCGCGCTGATCCGCGCCTGGGCCGACCGCGGCCGCACGCTGCCGGGGCGCCACGACCCGGAGTGGGTCCGGCTGGTGGCGCCGCCGGTCCTGTACGGCTACGGGCAGTTCAGCGTGACTCCGGCCCCGCGAGGTGACGGGCGATGACCATCCGCTGGATCTGATTGGTGCCCTCGACGATCTGGAGGACCTTGGCCTCGCGCAGATAGCGCTCGACCGGGAAGTCTGCGGTGTAGCCGTACCCGCCGAGCACCTGGACGGCGTCCGTGGTGACCTTCATCGCCGTGTCCGTGCACAGCAGCTTCGCCATGGCGGCCTGCTTGGCGAAGGGCCGCCCCGCGTCGCGCAGCCGTGCCGCGGCGAGGTAGAGCGCCCGGCCCGCCTCGATCTGCGTCGCCATGTCCGCGAGCATGAAGCGCAGGCCCTGGAAGTCGGAGATCGGCCGACCGAACTGCGCGCGCCCGGTCGCGTACGCGACGGCCTCGTCGAGGGCCGCCTGGGCGACGCCGATGGCGCAGGCCGCGATGCCGAGCCGGCCGGAGTCGAGCGCGGCGAGGGCGATCGCGAAGCCCTGTCCCTCGTCACCAATGCGCCGGCCGTCGGACACCCGTACGCCGTCGAAGTGGATCTGCGCGGTGGGCGAGCCCTTCATGCCCATCTTCCTCTCGGGCGGGGCGGCGCTCAGTCCCTCGGTGCGGCCGGGCACCAGGAACGCGGTGATGCCGCGCGGGCCCGCGCCACCGCTGCGGGCGAGCACGGTGTAGAAGTCGGCGACGCCGCCGTGCGTGATCCAGGCCTTGGTGCCCGTGATCGTCCACTCTCCCCCGCTCTCGGCTTCTCCCCCACCCTCCCGGACGGCCTTCGTCCGCAGGGAGGCGGCGTCCGAGCCGGAGGACGGCTCCGAGAGGCAGTAGGCCCCCAGGAGGCCGCCGCCGAGCATCGCGGGCAGGTACTCGGCCCGCTGTTCCTTGGTGCCGTAGTTCGCCAGGGCGTGGCAGGAGAGGGTGTGCACGCTGACGCCGAGGCCGACGGTGAGACGGGCCATGGCGAGCTCTTCGAGGACCTGGAGGTAGACCTCGTACGGCTGGTCGCCGCCGCCGTACTCGGAGTCGTACGGCAGTCCGAGCAGGCCGGAATCGGAGAGCAGGCCGAAGATCTCGCGCGGGAAGCGTCCGGCGTCCTCCTCCTCGGCCGCCTTCGGGGCTATCTCGCGCTGCGCGATGTCACGGACGAGCGAGATCAGATCCCGGGCCTCATCCGTGGGCAGTTGACGGTCCACCGGCTGCGGGGCGCGGTCGGGCATGGCGACGCTCTCCTCCCTGTCGGGCGCGTCGGCGCACGCGCGCCAGGGGTGGGGCGGCGTCGCCGGGTCTCGCGGCCCAGCCGATGCTGTCGTTCCTGGGTGGAGAACGGCCTGATCAGCGGCTGTGGCGCTGTGAGTATGCCCGTTCGGGGGCACCGAGTCACCAGTTAACGACCGCTTACCGAAAGAAAGGGGAACCGGTCCGACCGCTCCGCCCAATTGGTCCGAACCATTGACGCACTGGTCTAGTCCTCCTACTGTTCCGTCAACGCCTCACCGCGTTCATGCCAAACAGCACGCGCAGGTCCCAGCATGCCTCCCCCACACTCCCCTCCCCCACGAGGAGAACCGATGCTCCGACCGCACCGCCCCCGCTCCCGCTCCCGTCTCCGGGCGCTCCTGTCCACCGCCTGTTGCGCCGCCCTCGGCGCCACGCTGCTCGCCGGCGCGGGCACCGCCACCGCGACCCCCTCGGCCCAGCAGGCCGCCGGTTCCAAGGTCGTCGGCTACTTCACGGAATGGGGCGTCTACGACCGGAACTACCACGTCAAGAACGTCGAGACGTCCGGCTCGGCTGCCAAGCTCACCCACATCAACTACGCTTTCGGCAATGTCACCGGCGGCAAGTGCGCCCTGGGCGACGCCTACGCGGCGACCGACAAGGCGTACACCGCCGACCAGTCGGTGGACGGGGTCGCCGACACCTGGGACCAGCCCCTGCGCGGCAACTTCAACCAGTTGCGCAAGCTGAAGAAGAAGCACCCGAACCTCAAGGTCCTCTGGTCCTTCGGCGGTTGGACCTGGTCGAGCGGTTTCGGTGAGGCCGCCAGGAACCCGGCCGCGTTCGCGCAGTCCTGCTACGACCTGGTCGAGAACTCCAAGTGGGCGGACGTCTTCGACGGCATCGACATCGACTGGGAGTACCCGAACGCCTGCGGCAACACCTGCGACACCAGCGGCAGGGCGGCCTTCAAGAACGTGCTGGCGGCGTTGCGGGCGAAGTTCGGCTCCGGCAACCTGGTCACCGCGGCGATCACGGCGGACGCCACCGCGGGCGGCAAGATCGACGCGGCGGACTACGCGGGCGCGGCGCAGTACGTCGACTGGTACAACCCGATGACGTACGACTTCTTCGGCGCCTGGGACGCGGCCGGCCCCACGGCTCCGCACTCCCCGCTGAACTCGTACAGCGGTATCCCCAAGGCGGATTACCACACCTCCGCCACGATCGCGAAGCTCAAGGGCCTGGGCATCCCGGCCTCGAAGCTGCTGCTGGGCATCGGGTTCTACGGGCGCGGCTGGACCGGCGTCACCCAGGCGGCCCCCGGCGGCACGGCCACCGGACCGGCGGCGGGAACGTACGAGCAGGGCATCGACGACTACAAGGTGCTGAAGACGAAGTGCCCGGCGACGGGCACGGTCGGCGGCACGGCGTACGCCAAGTGCGGTACAAACTGGTGGAGTTACGACACCCCGTCGACCATCGCGGGGAAGATGACCTACAAGAACCAGCAGGGCCTGGGCGGCACCTTCTTCTGGGAGCTCAGCGGTGACACCTCGAACGGGGAGCTGATCAAGGCGATCAACTAGCCGGTTTCGTCAGTGAGCCGGGGCGGGGGTTCGGTTGCCCCCGCCCCTCGCTCAGGTCTCCCGGCGGGCCGGCCGCGGGGCCGGGTAGGTGGGGTCGACCTCCTCGACCGCGCGCATCGCGCCGCCCAGCATCTTCACCAGCAGCTCGCGGACCGTGTCGCGCGGCAGGGCCGGGTTGCCGATCCAGTCGAGGGTCGCGCCCTCGACGCTGTAGAGCCAGCCGAGCAGCGCCATACGGGGCAGCGGCGCTATCTTGCGTCTCCCGTAAGCCCCTTCGGCGATGGTCTCGACGATGACCTCGCGCACACCCTCGCGGATGCTCTGCACGTCGGTGTCGAAGCCGACTCCACCGGTGATGATCGTGCGGTACGCGGCCTGGTTGTGCTCGGCGTAGCGCAGATAGCCGTCGATGGTGCGGTGCACCCGCTCGACCGGGGGCAGTTCGAGACCGCTCGCCGCCCGGGAGACCAGGTCCGCGACCGAGTCCTCGACGATCGCGAGGTAATAGCCGCGCTTGGACTTGAAGTAGTAGTAGATCAGCCCTTTGGCGACATGCGCCTGGCGGGCGATGTCATCCATCGACAGCGCGTCGTAGGACGTGTCGGCGAACAACTTCCGCCCGATGGCGATGAGTTCGGTGCGGCGCGCCAGTGAGCGATCGGTGCCGCGCGCCCGGGGGCGGTCGACGGCGCGCTGTTGACTATGATTCAATTCCAGCCCTAGTCTCCGACTGCCAGCGGGACGTTGGCAGTATGGCAGACCGGTACCACCCACTCGTTCGACTCTGATCGACCGGGCGCGGTCTTGGGGGAAACTGTCGTGTGGGCTCAGCGCGCCCCGACGTCCGCCGGTTCAGTTCACGGCAGGTCCGCCGGTTCGGTTCACAGCAGGCCGAGCTGGGTGACGAGCATCGCGAGGACCACGACGAAGGTCCAGCCCGCGACGTGTTCGAGGATCTTGGGGCCGTCGTCCTTGGGACCGCCGGTGCGGGCGCGGAGTCGGGTGGCGGTGGCGGAGCTCGCGGTCATGGTTTCTCGCTGACGTAGTGGTGCGGTGACATCCCCCGCCTCACGCCGGCTCCCCACCGACCCGACCACCTTGCCACCGGAACGGGTGTCAGCGGTAGAGACCTGGGTCACCCCGGACACCTCGAACACCGCGACGGGACACGCCGGACACTTCGACCACCTTCGAATACCTCGCCTTTCGGCAACGATGCGCAGGGGGTGTGGGTCTCCTCACAGGACAGTGGTCAGCCAACCGAAAGGTCCTCGATGAGCACGTTCCGGACGCCTCGCCGCAGAGCCCGCCTCGCCCTGGCGGCGGCGATCACGGTGGCAGCCGCCTTGACGGGGCCGGTCTCGCAAGCCGTCGGCTCCCCGTCCGCCCCCACGTCCCCGCCCGTGGCGCCCTCCCCGGGTGCGCCGGGCCTCGGCGACCCGATCTTCCCGCTCGACGGCAACGGCGGCTACAAGGTGAACCGCTACCTCCTCGACTTCGACTGGCAGGCACCCAGGACGCCCTTCGAGGCCGCCGCGACGGTCAAGGCGACCACCACCCAGGCCCTGTCCCGCTTCGACCTGGACTTCGCGGGCAACACCCTGCACACGGTGACCGTGGACGGGACGACCTCCAAGGCCGTGCGTGACGGCGACGAGCTGGTGATCACCCCGGCGAAGCCGCTCGCCAAGGGCAAGTCCTTCACGGTCAAGGTCACCTACACCGCCGACCCGACCCAGATGCGGCACCGCGACGACGCCATCGAGGACTACGGCTGGATCCCCACGCCGGACGGCACGGTGCTGTACCCACAGCCCAACGGCGCCAAGATGATCTTCCCGTCGAACGACCACCCGAGTCAGCGCGCCCCGATCACCTTCCGCATCACCACCCCGCCGGGCCTCACCGCCGTCGCGGGCGGCGAACTCACCGGCCGCGCCGAGCAGGCGGACGGGCGCGTGAAGTGGACGTACGACTCCGAACAGCCCCTCGCCACCCAGCTCGCCCAGCTGGCGATCGGCAGGTTCACCTTCGTCGACAGCACCGGACCGCACGGGCTGCCGATCCGCGATGTGGTCCCGGACGACCTGGTCGCCCCCACCGAGCAGTACCGCAAGCTCACGGCCGAGCACCTCGCGTGGCTGGAGGAGCGGCTCGGCCCCTACCCCTTCAACCGCTACGGCCTCCTCGTCGGCGACACCGACCTGGGCGTGGCCCTGGAGACACAGACGCTCTCCCTGATCCCGAAGGCCGACCTGCTCGGCGACCGGGTCGGCGCCGAGCGCAACCTGGTGCACGAGCTCACCCACCAGTGGACCGGCGACAGCGTCGGCATCAAGACCTGGTCCGATCTGTGGCTGAGCGAGGGCCACGCCCGCTTCTACGAGCGGCTGTACTCCGAGGCGCACGGCGGCGACAGCTTCGAGGCCACGATGAAGACGGCGTACGCGAGCCACGACCAGTGGCGCCACGACTACGGCGCCCCCGCCGAACCGACCGAACCGAACCTCTTCAAGCGGATGCGGTACGACGGCTCGACGCTCGTCCTGTACGCGCTGCGCGAGAAGGTCGGCCAGGAGACGTTCGGGAGGATCGAGCGGGCCTGGGTCACCGAGTACCGCGGAAAGATCGCCGGCACCCAGGACTACGTCGACCTGGCGTCCAAGGTCGTGGGCCAGGACCTCGACGGTTTCCTGCACCCGTGGCTCTACGGTGCCAAGACCCCGCCGATGCCCGATCACCCGGACTGGGTGGTCAACCCGGTCCAGGGCTGAGGGCCCAGGGCCGAGTGAGGGGGCGGCACCACGGGGGTCGCCCCCTCGCTCAACGGACTCCGACCGCCTTGAGTGCCTCGCTCTGCCCCGCCGACGGATTCGACGGGAAGTACAGATAGCAGACCCCGCCCGTACCGGAGACGACGTTCCCGGAGGCGTTGTACCTCTTGGTACGGAGCCAGATGTTCTCCCACTCGCGCCGCTTGTAGACCCGGCGCACGGCGTCGTCGCCCGGCGAGGCGGGGTCATTGGCGATCACATCGCCGCCCGCGGTGAATCCGATGACGGTCATGAGGTGGCCCGAGGTGCCGTATCCCGCCCCCGTCAGCTCGGACTTCAGGAACGACTGGGACGTTATGGCCGGGATGCCGGCGGCGATCAGCGTCTCCAGGTCGGTGAGCGAGCGGAGGCGGGTGACCACCCCCTGGAGGTCCTTGTACGTCGCCGCGTACGCCGCGTTGAAGGGCCAGTTGCCGCAGCCGCCGTACTGGTAGTCGTAGGTGAAGCGGGCCGCGTGGCAGACCTGCGGGTCGGCGAAGGACGGGTTGACCCAGGCGAGTTGCTCCGCCGTGGGCCTGCGCCCCCAGTGCTCGATGATCATCTGCGAGGAGGTGGGGCTGCACCAGGCCTCGCCGCCGTTGTCGTACTCGGGGTATTGGCCCGCGTGGATCTCCTGGGAGTAGCGCGGAACCGGCAACTCCTTCGCGAGCCCGGGAGTGGAGGCCGGGACGGTGAAGCGGTCGGGGATGTCGGAGCCCATCGCGCCGAGCCGCCAGACCGTGGGCGTGAGCCCGGAGCCCGGGGTGCGGTAGAGGGTGAGACGGAGCCGGTACGAGACGAGGCGCAGGCCCGAGGCCGCGTTGTCGATCGAGAAGGTGTCCGTCGAGATGCTGCTCTTGCCGTCCTTCTGGTTGTCCACGGAGGTCCGCTTGATGTCCTGGTCGCCGGCCGCCCAGCGGCCCATCACGTACCAGGGGGTGGCGGTGCCGTCGGAGTACGTGCCGGTGAGCTCGACCTGGAGCCAGGTGCCCGCCGGGGTGTGCGCGTTCCAGGAGGCGATGGCCTCGGTGGCGGGGACGGCGAGCCGGTGGACCGGCGAGGTCCAGGTCGCGTACTCCCAGGTCGCGGTCTTTCCGGTGTGCGGGTCGGTGTAGTCCGCGGTGCCGGCCGGGGTCTCGATCACCAGGCCGGGACGGGTGGCCGCGAGGGCTCGCGTGCCCTTCGCGGTGCCGGTCCGCCAGTCGGCGTACGAGGTCCAGGCCTGGTTGTCCACGAGACCCGGACCCGCGTGCGTCTGCACCGCCCCGGCCGGCGTGGCCGCGGCCGCGGAGCCCGCCGTGGCGGTCGCCGCTGCGGCGAACGCCACGGCCAGCAGGGCTCTGCGGGACGGCTCTGAAACTCTGGTCATGGGTGGGGAACCCCCAGTTCGTCCGGAAGCGGCGGCTCCCCACTATGGACGGTGGAAGGCGGCTCCTGCCAGCACTTCGACCCGTGCCGCGCCCACCAATATTGGTCGGAACCACTGGCATGACCTGCGAGGCCTCGGTTCCGGTGGGGGCGCGCCGGCCGCCACTAGAGTGTTCCCCGTACAGGGGTGCGTGTGCCCGCCGGGCGGATGCGCCCGCATCTCGCCGCACCTCGGGAACCGTCATTCGCGACCTCGCCGCGCGCCTGCGCGCCCTGCCGCCCTCCTGCGGACCCGTCCGCCTGATCGGTGTCGACGGGCACGCCGGCTCCGGGAAGACCACCTTCGCCGGGCGGCTGGCCGCGGCACTGGGCGACGCGCCCGTGCTGCACCTCGACGACATCGCGACGCACGAGGAGCTGTTCGGCTGGACCCGGCGGCTGCTGCGCCAGGTGGTCGAGCCGCTGAGCCGCGGCGAGACGGCGCGCTACGTCCCGTACGACTGGAGCGCCCGCGCCTTCGGTCCGGTCCGCGAACTGCCGCCCGCGCCCGTGATCCTGTTGGAGGGGGTAGGCGCCGGGCGCCGGGCGCTGCGCCCGTATCTCGCGCGGCTGCTGTGGATGGAACTGGCGCGCGACGAGGCCTGGACACGAGGGCGGCGACGGGACGGCGAGGCGCAGAGCGCGTTCTGGGCCGGGTGGGTCGCCGCCGAGCGTCAACACTTCGTCGAGGATCCCTCAAAACCCTTTGCCGATCTTCTGGTGCGGCAGTGTTCTGAGGGATACGAGGTGCTTTCGGGACCCACTGGGACCGCTGGACCGGACCAGCCCCTCACTCACGGTGACGGATCATCCGCAATGTGCTGAACTTGTGAAGAGCCTCGCGAGGGAAGTTCCCTCAGTGCCTCAACTCGGCTTGACCGGGGGGCCGTACAGGACTTACGTTCTGAATGTGCGGCCTTTCGAAGCCGCCCGCAGTCGCGAAGCCCCCGGTTGTTCCCCCGTGATCGGGGGCTTCGTTCTGCCCACACCCTCTCTTTTCGGGCGCTCCGCGCCGCGATTCGCTCACCCTCGGTCACCGAGTCGAGTGCGCCCCATCTGCTCCCACCTCGTGGAACGGGGGCGTGCGGCACCCTTCGGCACGCCCATGAACCGCAGGTACGATGCCTCTCGGTGCGACCTTCGGACGGCTGCTCTGCGCACCGCTGCAACTCCCGTCCGCGGCACAGGGGTTCGACCAAGCTGCCGACGGGCACCGGCCCGTTCGGAGAAGCATCGGGGGCACGGTTTGTGGGGGACGTGATGGACTTCGGCATGCAGGGCCCGGAGGCCCCGGCCGACCTCGCCTGGATGCGAGGTGTGGACGCCTACACCATGGGCGCCTATCCGCAGGCGGAGGAGGAGTTCCGCACCGCGGTCCGGATGGACCCGGGCATGGCGGACGGCTGGCTCGGACTGCACGCGCTGCGGGTGGACACGACGACCGCGCTGCTGCGGATGTTCCGGCACCGGGACCGCTTCGGTGAGCAGCGCTCGCGCCATCGGCGCACGCTCAACTCCTGGTACTGGCTGGGCTGGTGGGTGCAGCCGGTACTGGAGAGCCCGCGCGATCTGCTGCTCGCGCACGCCTCGCACTGGCTGGACGGCCGCCATGTGCCCGAGCTGGACCGGGCGCTCGCGGGGCTGCCTCCGGTCGACGCCGATCATCAGGTGCGGTTTCTGCACGCCTGCCGGGCCTATCTGGTCAAGGACTGGGAGCAGTTGGTCCGGCACACGGATCCGCTGATCGACGACCCCATGCTGGGCATAGAGGCCGGCCTCTTCGGCGGCATGGCCCGGGTCCGCCTGGAGATGTTCGGCCAGGCGGAGCCGCTCCTGTCCTCCGCGCTGATGCGCTGCCGCAGCGAGCAGCCCCAGCGCAAGGAGCTGCGGTACTGGCTCGCGCGGGCCCATGAGGGCACCGGGCGGTCGGCCGCCGCGCTGCCTCTGTACCGGGCGGTGCACCGCGTCGACCCAGCCTTCATGGACACCTCGGCCCGGTTGGCCGCGATCTCCGAGGGCGACGGGTACGACGACGCCGCCGCCGACCTCGCGGCGATCACCCTTGCCGGGGTCGGGCAGGACGTCATGGAAGGCCCCGACGGAATCGATCCCCTCTTCGGCGTCGAGGGCCGCGACCTGAAACTCTCGGAGCCCGATCCTCTCCCGCCGGGCGCGTTGCCGCCGGAGACCGACGTGGTGCGCGAGAAGGCCGTGGTGCCGGTGCAGCCGTTGCCGGCCGGGCCGACCGACCCCGCCTTACTTGACGAAGCGCTCGCCGAACTGGAGCGCATGGTCGGGCTGGAGCCGGTGAAGCGCCAGGTCAAGGCGTTGTCGGCGCAGCTGAACATGGCGCGGCTGCGGGCCGGACAGGGTCTGCCCGTCCAGCCGCCGAAGCGCCATTTCGTCTTCTCCGGCCCCTCGGGCACCGGCAAGACCACGGTGGCTCGCATTCTCGGACGGGTCTTCTACGCGCTCGGCCTGCTCGGCGGTGACCACCTCGTGGAGGCGCAGCGGGCGGATCTCGTGGGCGAGTACCTGGGCCAGACCGCCGTCAAGGCCAACGAGCTGATCGACTCGGCGATCGGCGGGGTCCTCTTCGTGGACGAGGCGTACGCGCTGTCGAACTCGGGCTACGGCAAGGGGGACGCGTACGGGGACGAGGCGCTGCAGGTGCTGCTGAAGCGGGCCGAGGACAACCGCGACCACCTCGTGGTCATCCTCGCCGGCTACCCGGAGGGCATGGACCGCCTTCTGGCCGCCAACCCCGGCCTCTCCTCCCGCTTCACCACCCGGGTCGACTTCCCCTCCTACCGCCCCCTGGAACTCACCTCCATCGGTGAGGTGCTCGCCGCCGAGAACGGTGACATCTGGGACGAGGAGGCGCTCGACGAACTCCGCTCCATCGCCGGGCACGTGGTCGATCAGGGCTGGATCGACGAACTCGGTAACGGTCGGTTCCTGCGCACCCTGTACGAGAAGAGCTGCGCGTACCGGGACCTGCGACTCTCCGGTTACCCGAACACGCCCTCCCGCGACGATTTGTCGACACTTCGGCTGCCGGACCTCATGCAGGCGTACGGGGAGGTGCTGTCGGGGCGGGGCCCCCAGGATCCGTCGGCAATGTAACCAACGTCCCTCGCCCCCGCCGCCCCTACCCATTCCCATCCCTGGGGGCTACGCCCCCAGACCCCCTCATCGACACCGAGGCCCTCAGGGACGCGGGGAACTGCGCGAGCAACCCCCACCACCCCGCAGCCGAACAACCAAACGCGGGGAGGAATCGGGGCGCAGCCCCGACCCAGGGGCGCGGGGAACTGCGCGAGCAACCCCCACCGGCCCGCAGCCGAACATTCAAGTCCGGGGGTGTGGGGAGCTGCGGGAGCAGCTCCCCACTCGGTGGCGTCAGGTTGCCAGGGCCTGCTCGGGGGTCTCGCTGAGGCGGGGTTCCTTCAGCGGCGTGGCCACAGCGGCAGCGCCGACGTCCCGATGGGCCGGGTCGCGTACCTCGCCCACCAGCAGCTCCAGGACGTCCTCCAGCGCGACGAGACCCAGCACCTTCCCCGACGCGTCCGCGACCTGCGCGAGGTGCGTCGCGGCGCGGCGCATCACGGTCAGGGCGTCGTCCAGCGGGAGTTCGGAGCTCAGGGTGGTCATGTGTCGCCACAGGTGCTGGGGAACCGCCCGTTCGGACTCCTCCAGGTCGAGGACGTCCTTCACATGCAGATAGCCCATGAAGGCGCCGTTCTCCGCGACCACCGGGAACCGGGAGTACCCGGTGCGGGCGGTGAGCGCGACGACCTGGCCGGGGGTGACGGAGGGGCCGACGGTGACCAGGGAGCCGTGGTCCAGGAGGACGTCGGTGACCGGGCGGGAGCCCAGTTCCAGGGCGTCTTCGAGGCGTTCCTGCTCCTTGGGATCCAGCAGGCCCGCCTGACCGGAGTCCTCGACGAGCCGGTTGAGCTGCTCGCTGGTGAAGACCGCCTCGACTTCGTCCTTGGGTTCGACCCGGAAGAGTTTCAGGATGAGGCGGGCGCAGGCGCCCAGGGCGACGGTGACGGGACGGCACAGGCGTGCGAAGGCCACCAGACCGGGGCTCAGCCACAGCGCCGTCTTCTCGGGCGCGGCCATCGCCAGGTTCTTCGGGACCATCTCGCCGATGACGAGGTGGAAGAAGACGACGAGGGCGAGCGCGATGACGTATCCGAGGGGGTGGATCACCCCTTCGGGGAGGTGCACCGCCTCGAAGACCGGCTCCAGCAGATGCGCGACCGTCGGTTCGGCCACCGCGCCGAGCGTCAACGAGCAGACGGTGATGCCGAACTGGGCCGCCGCCATCATCTGCGGCAGCCGCTCCAGGCCGTACAGGACCTGGCGGGCCCGCGCGGACCCGAGCGGTTCGATCTGACTGCGCCGTACGGAGACGAGCGCGAACTCGGCGCCGACGAAGAACCCGTTGGCGAGCACCAGCAACACGGCGAACAGGAGTTGGAGCACGCTCATCGGACGGCCTCCGGCGCGGCAACCGCGTCGGCGGTCCTGACCAGCCGGACCCGTTCGGCCCGGTAGTGCCCGACCTGGCGTACCGAGAGACGCCAGCCGGGCAGTTCGGCCTTGTCGCCGGGGGCCGGGATCCGGCCGAGCAGATCGGCGACGAGGCCCGCGACGGTCTCGTACGGGCCCTCGGGCACGTCGAGGCCTATGCGCTGCAGGACGTCGACCCGGCAGCTGCCGTCGGCGTCCCAGGCGGGCCGCCCGTCCTCGGGCGGTACGGCGGCGAGCTCCGGCAGGTCCTTGGCGTCGTGCTCGTCGCGGACCTCGCCGACGAGTTCCTCGACGATGTCCTCCAGGGTGACCACGCCCGCCGTACCGCCGTACTCGTCGACGACGACGGCGATCGGCTGCTGGTTGCGCAGCTGCTCGAGCAGGGGCTGCACGGGCAGCGTCTCCGGGACCAGCAGCGGGGGCTGGGCGATCCGGCCGACGGGGGTGCGCAGCCGGTCCTGGGAGGGGATCGCCAGGGCGTCCTTGAGGTGCGCCATGCCGACGATCTCGTCGATCCGCTCCCGGTAGACGGGGAAGCGGGAGAGGCCGGTGGCGCGGGTGAGGTTGACGACGTCCTCGGCCGTGGCGGAGGACTGGAGCGCGCTGACCCGTACCCGTGGGGTCATGACGTGCTGCGCGGTCAGGTCGGCGAGCGAGATGGTCCGTACGAAGAGATCCGCGGTGTCCTGCTCCAGGGCGCCGGCCTGGGCCGAGTGCCGGGCCAGGGAGACGAGCTCGCCGGGGGTGCGGGCGGAGGCCAGCTCCTCGGCGGGTTCGACACCCAAGGCCCGTACGAGCCGGTTGGCGACCGTGTTGAGCGCGGCGATCACCGGCCGGAAGAGGCGGGAGAAGACGTGCTGCGGGCCCGCGACGAAGCGGGCGACCTGAAGCGGCTTGGAGACCGCCCAGTTCTTGGGCACGAGTTCGCCGATCACCATCTGCACGGCCGCGGCGAGCAGCATGCCGACCACGACGGCGACTCCGGACACGGCGCCCTCGGGCAGTCCGATCGCGGTGAAGGGTCCGTGCAGCAGTTCGGCGAGCGCGGGTTCGGCGAGCATGCCGACGACGAGCGAGGTGATGGTGATGCCGAGCTGGGTGCCGGAGAGCTGGAAGGACAGCTCCTTCAGCGATTCGACGACCGTACCGGCCCGTCGGTCGCCTTCGGCCGCCGCCTTCTCGGCGTCGGGCCGCTCGACCGTGACGAGGCCGAACTCGGCCGCCACGAAGAAGCCGTTGGCGAGGATCAGCAGGAACGCCGCCCCAAGGAGCAGCAGGGGGATGGTCATGATGCCGCCGCCTCGATATGTCGGGAGGGGGCGGCGCAGGTACTACAGGACGATCCGTCCATCGCTGGAGGGAGTCACTCCTCGGGTAGCAGGGGGCCTCTGAGTCACCAGGTGCAACATCAGCGGCGGAGGCGCAACGAAAACGCCTCCGCCAACAGATTAATCAAGACATGGGCTCGTACGGCAGGGTGGAAGGCCGAGAGTCAGCCGTGATGTTGCTCCGGGTCGCCGATGGAGCGGGCCTCGGCGAGCGCGCGCAGGGCGCGGGCGTCCTGGATCGCGCGCTGTTTGGCGATGCCCGGCTGGATGCCGAGCACGGGCAGGCTGGTGCCGTCGCTGAGGTTGAGGAACACCCAGGGGTCGCCGGGGCGCAGGTTGACTTGGAGGATCTCCGCCCACTCCAGGTGTCGCCTGCTGGTGATGTTCACCACGGTGACGCCGGTCTCGTCGGCGACGACCTTGGGCCGCGAGAGCATCAGCAGGACACCGGCGAGCAGCGCGCCGATGAAGATGAAGCTGAGCTTCTCCCCCGGGCTGAGCTGTTCGAGGAGCAGCGCGACCGTCGCTATGACGACGAAGATCGCGACGCCCGCGGTGAGCAGCACGGCCCGGGTGAGGGACGGCCGGAACGTGACGGGGAGTGTGGGAAGGTCGGGCATGGCTTCGGTCGGGGTCCTCAGAGGCGGCAGGCGTGGATGGCCGTGGTCAGGATGGCCCGCGCGCCGAGGGCGTACAGGTCGTCCATGATCTGCTGGGCCTCCTTGGCGGGCACCATGGCACGGACGGCGACCCAGCCCTCGTTGTGCAGCGGGGAGATGGTCGGCGACTCCAGGCCGGGCGTGAGCGCGACGGCCTTCTCCAGGTGCTCGGCGCGGCAGTCGTAGTCCATCATCACGTACGTCCGTGCGACCAGGACGCCTTGGAGGCGGCGCAGGAACTGCTGCACCTTGGGCTCGGCGTCCTCGGAGGTGTCGGCCCCGACCCGGCGGATGACGACGGCCTCGGACTTCATGATCGGGTCGCCGAAGACCTCGAGGCCCGCGTTGCGCAGCGAGGTGCCGGTCTCGACGACGTCCGCGATGACCTCGGCGACACCGAGTTCGATCGCGGTCTCGACGGCGCCGTCGAGGTGGACGACGGAGGCGTCGATGCCGCTGTCGGCGAGGTGCTTGGCCACGATGCCCTCGTAGGAGGTGGCGACCGTCATGCCGCCGAGGTCCTCGATGCCCTTGGCGGTGCCGGGCTTGGTGGCGAAGTGGAACGTCGAGCGGGCGAAGCCGAGCGGGAGGATCTCCTCCGCGTTGGCGCCCGAGTCGATGAGCAGGTCGCGGCCGGTGATGCCGATGTCGAGGCGGCCGGAGGAGACGTAGATCGCGATGTCGCGGGGGCGGAGGTAGAAGAACTCGACCTCGTTGCCCGGGTCGACGATCCGCAGTTCCTTGGACTCCCGGCGCTGCTGGTAGCCGGCCTCATGCAGCATCTCCGCCGCAGGTCCTGACAGGGAACCCTTGTTGGGGACGGCGATGCGCAGCATGAGGTCGGCTTCCTTCGTTCGTGCGTACGGTACGTACGGGATTGCGGGGTTTACGGCTCAGAGGTGGGCGTACACGTCGTCGAGGGAGATCCCGCGCGCCACCATCATCACCTGAACGTGGTAGAGGAGCTGCGAGATCTCCTCGGCGGCGGCGTCCTTGCCCTCGTACTCGGCGGCCATCCAGACCTCGGCGGCCTCTTCGACGACCTTCTTGCCGATGGCATGGACGCCCTTGCCGACCAGTTCGGCGGTGCGCGAAGTGGTGGGATCGCCGGTGGCGGCCTTGTGCTGGAGCTCGGTGAAGAGCTCCTCGAACGTCTTCTTGGACATGATGCTGCCCACCCTACGCGCTACCGCCCCTGCCTCAGTGCCAGGGTTCGGATACTGAGCGCAGTGTGGCCGCGGTCGCCACGGCGGCCGTCACCGCCTCGTGTCCCTTGTCCTCGTTGGAGCCCTCGATACCCGCACGGTCGAGAGCCTGCTCCTCGGTGTCGCAGGTCAGCACGCCGAAGCCGATGGGGACTCCGGTGTCGATCGAGACCTGGGTGAGGCCCTGGGTGACGCCCTGGCACACGTATTCGAAATGCGGGGTACCGCCGCGGATGACGACGCCGAGCGCGACGATCGCGTCGTAGCCGCGGCCCGCGAGGACCTTGGCGACGACCGGCAGCTCGAAGCTGCCGGGGACCCTGAGCAGGGTCGGCTCGTCGATCCCGAGCTCGTGCAGGGCGCGCAGCGCGCCGTCGACGAGGCCGTCCATCACCTTTTCGTGCCACTGTGCCGCGATGACCGCGACCCGCAGGTCGCCGCAGTTGCGTACGGACAGTTCAGGTGCACCCTTGCCGCTCACGTCTCTCCTCAGTGCTTTCTTGTTACTGGTTGCCGCAGGCGGACACGGTGGCCGTGTCGAGCCAGGGCAGGTCGTGGCCCATCCGGTCCCGCTTGGTGCGCAGGTAACGGAGGTTGTGCTCGCCCGCCTGTACGGGCATCGGCTCCCGGCGCGTGACCTTGAGGCCGTGCCGGACCAGCGCGTCCGTCTTGTCGGGGTTGTTGGTCAGCAGGCGCAGGCTGTGGACGCCGAGGTCCTCCAGGATCTGCGCGCTCGCGCCGTAGTCCCGGGCGTCGGCGGGCAGGCCGAGTTCCAGGTTGGCGTCGAGGGTGTCGCGGCCGCGCTCCTGGAGCTCGTAGGCGCGCAGCTTGGACAACAGGCCGATGCCGCGCCCCTCGTGCCCACGCAGGTAGACCACGACGCCCCGGCCCTCGGCCTGGATGCGCTCCATGGAGGTCTGGAGCTGGGGGCCGCAGTCGCAGCGCAGCGAGTGGAAGATGTCGCCGGTCAGGCACTCGGAGTGGACACGGACGAGGACGTCCTCGCCGTCGCCGATCTCACCGTGCACCAGGGCGACGTGCTCGACGCCGTCGACGGTGGAGCGGTAGCCGTACGCCGTGAACTCGCCGAAGGCGGTGGGCAGTTGGGTCTTCGCCTCGCGGCGGACCGTGGGCTCCGACGGGGGCGCCCCGTGCACGAGCGAAGTCGAGAGCTCGGGGGAACGGCGGTAGGCGATCAGGTCCTCGATGGAGATGATCGTCAGACCGTGCTTGCGGGCGAACGGGATGAGCTCGGGCAGACGGAGCATGCGTCCGTCCTCCCCGGCGATCTCGACGATCGCGCCGGCCGGGCGCAGGCCCGCGAGCCGGGCGAGGTCGACGGCGGCCTCGGTGTGGCCGTTGCGGACGAGGACACCGCCGGGCTTGGCGCGCAGCGGGAAGATGTGGCCGGGGCGCACGAAGTCGCCCGCCTCGGCCTCGCCGCCGGCCAACAGCCGCAGTGTGGTGGCGCGGTCGGCCGCGGAGATGCCGGTGGACACGCCGTGGGCGGCGGAGGCGTCCACCGAGACGGTGAACGCGGTCCTCATCGACTCGGTGTTGTTCTCGACCATTTGGGGGAGCTGGAGGCGGTCGAGTTCGTCGCCCTCCATGGGGGCGCAGATCAGTCCGCGGCACTCGCTCATCATGAACGCGATGATCTCGGGGGTCGCCTTCTCGGCGGCGATGACGAGGTCGCCCTCGTTCTCCCGGTCCTCGTCGTCGACGACCACGATCGGTCGGCCCGCCGCGATGTCGGCGATGGCCCTCTCGACCGGGTCGAGCGCGAAGTCCGACGCATCTTCATCGTGGCCGGTGCTGTACCAGACGGGTGCCGTGGTCATGCGGGGGCTCCTTCCAGGACTGGCTGCCCGGCCTTGCGGGAGCGCAGCCACCAGTCGCGCATGCCCGACAGGACGAGCGCGCCGTAGACGACGTAGACGAAACCGGAGAAGGCGTAGCCGTTGGCGAAGTTGAGCGGGACGCCCACCACGTCGACCAGCAGCCAGGCGAACCAGAACTCGACCATGCCGCGGGCCTGCGCGTACATGGCGACGATGGTGCCGACGAAGATGTACGCGTCCGGCCAAGGGTCCCAGGACAGGGTCGGGTACGCGTGGAACAGACCGCTGACCGCGAGCGTGCCGACGGCGGCGGCGCCCACCATGTAGGCGCGCTCGCGCCAGGTGGCGAACCGTACGGAGATGTGGCCGCCCTGGCCCTCCGCCTTGCCGCGGTTCCACTGCCACCAGCCCCACACGGCGACGACGATGACCACGACCTGCTTGCCGGCGCTGCCGGAGAGATGGCCGCTGGCGAAGGCCGCGAAGAGGACGACGCCGGACAGGAGCTGTACGGGCCAGCTCCATATGGACCGCCGCCAGCCGAGTGCGAGGCCGATCAGACCGATGATGTTGCCGATCATGTCCGACCACTTGATGTGCTGTCCGAGAAGCGTGAACGCCTCGGAGTTCAGCCAGTTCACCGACCGCTCCCCTGGGTGTCGGGCAGCGCGACCGGCTGCTCGCCACGGGCGCCGAGCAGTCGCTCGACGTACTTGGCGATGACGTCCACCTCGAGGTTGACCGGGTCGCCTGCCTGCTTGTGGCCGAGCGTGGTCAGGTCGAGGGTGGTGGGGATGAGGCTGACGGTGAAGAAGTCCGGGCCCGCGTCGACCACCGTCAGGCTGATGCCGTCGACGGTGATGGAGCCCTTCTCGACCACGTAGCGGGAGAGGTCCGCGGGGAGGGAGATCTTCACGATCTCCCAGTTCTCGGACGGCTTGCGCTCGATGACCGTGCCCGTGCCGTCGACGTGGCCCTGGACGATGTGGCCGCCGAGGCGCTCGCCCACGGCCATCGGGCGTTCCAGGTTGACGCGCGAGCCGACGGTCAGGGCGCCGAGGCTGGAGCGGTCCAGGGTTTCGGCCATGACGTCGGCGGTGAATTCGTCGCCTTCGTGTTCGACGACCGTGAGACAGACGCCGTTCACGGCGATGGAGTCGCCGTGCTGTGCGCCCTGCGTGACAACGGGGCCACGCAGACGGAAACGGGAGGCGTCGTCGAGAATTTCGACGGCGGTGACCTCACCCAGCTCTTCGACGATTCCGGTGAACACTTCCCGGGTCCTCCTGCCTCATGGGGCACGGACTCCGGGGCCTGTCGATGACGACAGAATGAGCGGACTGCGACACCGGGAGCGATCCGCATGGGGCGACACGTCCCGAAGGACACGTCGAAACAAACGGCAACGCGCACGAATGCCCGCCCGCCGCGCACTGCCTCCCATCCGGACTTTAACCGTCGGTCCAGGAATTTCACCTGGTCAACCGGCCGCTGGAAGCGACCGGGTCGCGGACTATAACCGCCGGTTCGGACTTTCACCGACCCCGGAGTGCGCTGCTTCTGGTACAGCATCAGTGTGCCACGTCTGATCCACGTCCATGCGGGCGAACGTCTGTGGGGTGCCTCACAGGTCGTCCGGATGGACTTCTCCGACGCATCGCGGGAGGTCAACTGCCGCGAGACTCCTCACGCTTGACGCGATCGCCCCTTGGTCCGTACCCATTGACCGCCCTGGTCTAGTCCACTTAAGGTCCATGATCAATGGTTTGTCGAAGCCGAGGTGTCGCACTCGCCCCTTGAGCGACCCGGCGGCGGTGACGGAGGCCCTTGCCCCGCCGCCGGGTCTCCCCATCCGGGGGAGGTTCTTGGGCTGCGGGCGAGTGGGGGCTGGTCGCGCAGTTCCCCGCGCCCCTCGGGCGGGGCTTCTCCCCGATTCCCCGCCCGCCCGAAGCGCTTTGGCCATCGGCCGGTGGGGGCTTGGCGCGCAACTCCCCGCGCCCCTGACGGAGCGCGCCTCTTCAGACCGGGTTACCGGGAGCGCGGCGCGAAGAGGTCGTCCTGGGCTGACTCTCGGGCCGTCAGGAGGGCTCCGCGGAGTACCGCGCCGCCGCCCAGCGTGCTCGCGCGGACCTCGACCGGCAGCGGGGACATCCGAGTGAGTCGCTCGCCGACCCGCGTGGCCAGTACCTCCCCGCCCGCCTGACCCACCTCACCGCCGAGCACCACGCACCCGGGGTCGAGAACGGCCACGACGGACGCCGCGCCGATGGCGAGGCGGTCGGCGAGGGCGGAGAGGAAGCGGTCGGCTCCGGAGGAAGCCGAGGGGGAAGGGGAAGAAGGGGAGGAGAGGGTCGCCACCGCTTGTCTCACCAGCGCCGCCGCCTCCGGTTCGCCGGGCGACACCGCTGTCGCCACCAACCCGTGGCCGGCCGCGAGTTCCGCGATCGCGGCGGACCCCGCCAGGGAGTGGAACCCGCCCTCGCAGTCCGTCGCCGAGGGCAGTGTCGACGTGCCCGGTACCGGCAGGAAGCCGATCTCGCCCGTGCCGCCGGACGCACCGCGCCGGAGTCTGCCGTCGAGGACGACGGCCGCACCGGTGCCGTGGCCGAGCCAGAGCAGGACGAACGTGTCGCGGTCGCGGGCGGCGCCGTCACGCTGCTCCGCGAGGGCGGCGAGGTTCGTCTCGTTCTCGACGATCACGCGGGCGGGCAGCCGTTCCTGGAGGGCGGCGACCAGACGGCGGTGCCACTCGGGCAGGCCGGAGGAGTCGCGGAGTTCGCCGGTGGCGGGGTCGATGAGGCCGGGGGCTCCGACGCCGACCGTGTGCAGGCGCTCCGCCCCGGCCTCCTTGGCCGCGCGTTCGACCAGCGTGACCGCCTGCTCGACGGCGGGTCCGGTGCCGGTGTCGTCCGCGATCGGCACCGACGCCCGGGCCAGTTCCCTGCCGAGGAGGTCGCAGACGACGACCGAGACGCCCTCGGTGCGGACGTCCAGGGCGGCGAGATGGGCCCGGTCGGCGACGATCCCGTACAGACGGGCGTTGGGGCCACGGCGCTGCTCCCCCGACTCCCCCACCACCTCGATCAGTCCGGCGGCCGTGAGGCGTTCGACGAGGTCGGCGACGGTGGGCCGGGACAGTCCCGTGAGCTGCTTCAACTGCCCTGCGGTCAGGGGGCCTTCCTGCTGGAGCAGGCGCAGCGCGACGCGGTCGTTGATGGCCCGGGCGGTGCTCGGTGATGCGGGCATGCCGGGATCCTCCCAGATCGGTCGCCCAGTCGGTGGCCAGTAAATCATCTATCTATCAGGCAGGGTTCCTGATAGTTTACGGCGGCACCGCGGGGAGCGGAGCCTTGAGGGGCGGGAAAGGTGGGTTGCATGGTCTACGACCTGCGTGAGGTGAAGCGGGCGCGGTACGCCGTGGCCGCCGTCTTCGCGGTGCACGGAGCGGTGACGGGCTCGTTCGCGACCCGTGTCCCCTGGATCCAGGACCACGCGTCCGTCAGCACCGGCCAGCTCGGACTGGCCCTCGCGTTCCCGGCGATCGGGGCCTCCCTGGCGATGCCGCTGGCGGGCCGGATCAGCCACCGCTTCGGCGCCCGTACCGCGCTGCGCGGGCTGCTGTCCCTGTGGACCCTGTCGCTGATCCTCCCGTCCCTCGCGCCGAACATCTACACGCTGTGCCCGGCCCTCTTCGTCTACGGCGCGTCGGCGGGCATGGCGGACGTGGCGATGAACGCGCTCGGCGTCGAGATCGAGAGCCGCCTCGGAAAGTCGATCATGTCGGGACTGCACGGCATGTGGAGCGCGGGCGCCCTGGTCGGCTCGGCGGGCGGCACCCTTGCCGCGCACCTCGGCTCGGACGCGCGCCTGCACCACGCGCTGGCGGCCGGGGTCCTGACGGTCCTGGGTCTCACCGCCTGCCGGTGGGTCCTCGACCTGCGACCGGCCGCGGACGAGGCCCCGCCGCCGCGCTTCGCGCTGCCGCCCAAGTCCGCCCTGCTCATCGGCGCGATCGGCTTCTGTGCGGTGTTCGCGGAGGGCGCCAGTCTGGACTGGTCGGCGGTCTATCTCAAGGGCGAGCTGGGCAGCTCGGCCGGTCTGGCGGCGGCGTCGACGACCGGATTCATGCTGACCATGGCGCTGGCCCGGCTCGTGGGCGACGCGGTGGTCAATCGGTTCGGCGCGGTGCGCACGGTGCGGGCCGGCGGCGGTCTCGCCGTGCTCGGCGGGCTGCTCGTCGTCGTCGCGAACCACCCCGCCGTGGCGATGAGCGGCTTCGCCCTGATGGGTCTGGGCATCGCGGTCGTCGTCCCGCTCTGCTTCGCGGCGGCGGGGCACAGCGGCCCCAACCCCAGTCAGGCCATCGCGGGCGTCGCCACCATCACGTACACCTCCGGCCTGGTCGCGCCGAGCGCGATCGGCACGCTGGCACAGGCGACGAGCCTGGTGGTGTCGTTCGGGCTGGTCACGGTGCTGGCGTGTGGCCTTGCCGCGTTCGCGGGGGTGCTGCGCGCGGGCGAGCGGGACCGGCCCAAGGTCAGTCCCGCGACCGCAGCAGTTCCCGACCCACGGCCCTGAAGCGGTCGCTCCAGGGAGTGGGACGCAGCGTCGCGGCGTCGAGCCGGACGAGGACCCGCGTGCCGTGCGCGTACGTGAGCGCGCCGTCGGCCGAGCAGAAGCGGAAACCGTACGTCACTCCGGTGTTCCCCAGGCGCTCCAGCCAGAGGTGGACGGCGTACTCGCCGGGGCGGTTGACCGGGGCCTCGTAGCTGATCCGCAGTTCCTTGACGGCGTTGCAGAAATCGCCCGCCGCCTCCCAGTCGCCCTCGTAGGCCAGGAAGCCCTGGTCGTTCCACAGGGCCGTCCAGGCGCGTTCGACCATGACCGGGTAGCGGGCGTTGTGGAGCAGGCCGAGTGCGTCGAGGTCGTCGAAGTGGACGGTGACGGGGAGGAGCCGCCCGTAGGAGAGGGCGCGGGCTGCGGGGGCTTCGGCGGTCACGGGCGGGGCTCCTGAGGGTGCCGGTGGAGACGGTGGGGACACCTCCATCCTAAGCGGCCGCTCAGGAACCCCTGATCAGGGTGTTCGTATGCCCCCGGTCAGCCGGCGATCGAGTCCAGCTGCTCGGCGGCGGGCCGCAGGGTCCACAGGTCGCCGCCGGGCGGTGTCTCCAGTTTCGGCACCGCGGCCCGGGCCGCCCGGTCCCCCGCGTCGGCCGCCGCGTGCACGATGTCGCTCGCCGCGTAGCGGTGGAACTCCAGCTCCGGGTGGGGCCACGGCGCGGCGCCCGTCGCGGCGGGCAGCAGATAGTCGACCGCCTTGGCCAGGGTCTGGCCTTCCGGCCCCGTGTACCGCCACAGGTTCACGCCGACGTGCCGGCCGATGGCCGCGAGGCGGGTGTAGGCGACGAGGTCGAAGGTCGAGTAGTGCCAGCTGCGGGTGCGGGTGAGCTCCTGGGGCTGACTGCCGTCCGCGGCGACCTGCGGGTCTATCCGCTTGGACTGCGCACCGAGGACGGTCCGGCGGGCGAGGTCCTCGTCGCCGGTCGCGTACGCCAGGGCGGCGAGCTGCATGTCGTAGAAGGTGCCGTGGTTGTTCTGGGCGGCGCCCTCCTCACCGCCGAAGGCGCTGTTCTCCAGCCAGTCGCGGAAGTCGGTGTTCCAGGCGCGCATGGCGGTGCGGTCGCTCTTCGACCAGCCGGGGGCGCCCGTCTCCAGGATCGCGATCGCGTCCAGGACGCTGGTGTAGGACTGCGAGAAGTCGATGATGCCGATGGCCCGGCCGTCGTACTTGCAGGGGATGAACTGCCCGTGGTCGAGGTTCGGGTTCATCCGGGTGGCCGGCGCGAGGAACCAGGTGCGCAGGACGGTCGCGGCCTTCTCGGCGTACTGCTTCTTGCCGGTGTCGTACCAGGCGAGCGCGAGGTCGTACGTCGAGTCGAAGACCTTCTCGACGTCCTGGCGGTCGGTGCCGGTGTCGACCTCGGGGTTGCGCTGGCCGTCGCGCTGGACGTACGGGCAGCCCCAGGGGTTGTCGGCGGTCTTCGGCTGGGAGGGCCACCAGTACGGGGCCTGGCTCAGGTAGTCGTGGACGTCGCCGCCGGGGGCGGGCTTGGGCTTGTCGACGACCGTCCAGGGGCCCTGGGGCAGCCAGTTGTCGGCGCGGGCCGTCAAGTCCTCGAGCGTGCGCTTCAGTTGGGGATCCCCGCGGTCGAGGCGGAGTCGGGTCTGCTGGAGCCGGGTGCCGTCGAGGACGGCGGTCCGGGGGGCCTTCGGCGCCGCGTGGGCCGAGGCGGAGGGGACGACGACCGCCGCGAAGGTGGCCACGGCGGCGAGGAGGACCGCCAGACGGGGTCTTGCACTCATCAAGCCTCCGACCATGAATGTGAACGCAGTTCATGAGTAAGACCGTGTGAGCGTAGAACCGCCAGGTACCCGTGACAATGGTCCGGACAAAGTTTCACGTACGAAGAAAGCGAAACTCACCATGGACCTCGGCGTGCGCTGGAAACTGCACGGCGACGGGCGGACGCCCGCGCCCGGAGCGGTTGTCCGCCCCGATGAACGCCTTTCGTGGCCGCGCACGATCGGGCTCGGCGCCCAGCACGTGGTGGCGATGTTCGGGGCGTCGTTCGTGGCACCCGTGCTCATGGGTCTGAACCCGAACCTCGCGATCATGATGTCCGGCTTCGCGACGGTCATCTTCCTGCTCGCCACTCGCGGCCGGGTGCCCAGCTACCTCGGCTGTTCGCTCTCCTTCGTGGGCGTCGCAGCGGTGATCCGCGCGCAGGGCGGCACCAGCGCCACGGTGACCGGCGCGGTGTTCGTCGTCGGCGTCGCCCTGTTCCTGGTGGGCCTGGCCGTGCAGCGGTTCGGGGCGCGGATCATCCATGCCGCGATGCCACCGATCGTCACGGGCGCGGTCGTCATGCTGATCGGCTTCAACCTGGCGCCGGTGACGGCGTCCACGTACTGGCCGCAGGACCAGTGGACGGCCCTGCTCACCATGCTGCTCACCGGCCTGGCGGTCGTCTGCCTGCGCGGTTTCTGGTCACGGATCGCGATCTTCCTCGGCCTGATCTTCGGGTACGGGATCTCCTGGGTCTTCGACCGGATCTTCGGAAAGATCCACTCGGTGGACGCGAGCGGCAAGCTCACCGACCACTGGCGGCTGAACCTCTCCGGCGTCGGCAAGGCGGACTGGATCGGGCTGCCGTCCTTCCACGGCCCGTCCTTCCAGTGGTCGGCGATCCTCGTCGCGCTGCCGGTCGTGATCGCGCTGGTCGCCGAGAACGCGGGCCACGTCAAGGCCGTCGGTGAGATGACCGGCGATCCGCTGGACGACAAGCTGGGCACCGCGATCTCCGCGGACGGCGTCGCCTCGATGCTCTCCACGGCGGTCGGCGGCCCGCCCAACACCACGTACTCCGAGAACATCGGCGTGATGGCCGCGACCCGCGTCTACTCCACGGCCGCCTACTGGGCCGCCGCGGGCTTCGCCCTCCTCTTCGGCCTCTGCCCCAAGTTCGGCGCGATCGTCGCCGCGATCCCGGGCGGCGTGCTCGGCGGCATCACCGTCATCCTGTACGGCATGATCGGCCTGCTCGGCGCCCAGATCTGGCTCAACGCCCGGGTCGACCTGCGCAACCCGCTGAACCTGGTGCCGGCCGCCGCGGGCATCATCATCGGCATCGGCGGCGTCTCCCTGAAGTTCACGGACAACTTCTCGCTCAGCGGCATCGCGCTCGGCACGCTCGTCGTGATCACCGGGTACCACGCGCTGCGGGCGATGGCCCCGGCCCACCTCAAGACGGAGCCACTGCTGGACTCCGGCACGTCCTCGTACGACGAGGCGGACGATCAGCGCGCCAGCTCATAGGCGTACTCCGCCGAGAACGTTCCGGGCGAGCCCTTGCACCCGTCCGACTCCCCCGGCAGCTTCACCCACAGATAGGCGTCGATCCTCGCCTCCTCGGTGTTCAGGGTCGGCGCCCGGCCGATCTTCCGGCCCGCCGGATCGCACCACTCCCCGTCGGCCGGGGCGCCGTTGCCGTTGCGGCTGGTGTCGATGACGGCGCCCAGACTCGCGGGGCCGCCCAGCGCGGACAGGACCTGCCGGGCGTACGCGATCTCCTCGCTCGTACGGTGGAAATTGGACACGTTGGTGAAGACACCGTCGGAGGAGGCGGCCGAGGCGGCGCCCGCCCGTGCGAGGAGCGCGGCCTGCTCGGCGGCCGGGTTCCAGGCGGAGTGGCCGGCGTCGTAGTACACGCGGGCCCGGGGGTCGGCGGCCTTGAGGACGCGGCCGGCGCGGGCCAGCGAGGCGAAGCGGGCGGCCCGGTCGGTCGCGGGGAGGCAGTCGGCCTGAGCGACCGAGTCCGGCTCCAGGATGACGATGACCTCGTCGTCGCCGAGGCCCGCCGCGAAGTCGTCGATCCAGCCGTCGTACGCGGCGAGGTCGGGTGCGCCGCCCTGTGAGGCCCCGCCGCAGTCGCGCTGCGGGATGGCGTACGGCACGACGACCGGGACCCGGCCCTCGGCCGCGGCGCCCGCGGTCACCGCCCTGACCCGCGCGGTGATGGTGGCGGGGGTGAAGTCGGCGAACCAGACGGCGGCCGGGCGGTCGGCGATCCGGGATTCGATGACCGCGCGCCGGTGGTCGCCGGGGTGGGACGCGACCCAGTCCAGGACCTGGGAGTCGGGGTGGCTGTAGAGCCGGGCGGGGGCGGCCACGGTCGCCGGCTCCTTCCTGCTCGGGGAGGGCGTCGGGCTCGGCTTCGGGGACGGGGAGTGCGAGGACGGGGACGGCGCGGCGGAGGTCCTGGGCGGGGAGGGAGTCGGTGCGGCGGGCGGCGGGCGGAGGCCGGGCGAGCGGGTCACCAGCGGTTGGGCGCCGTCGGAGGGACGCTCGCCGTCGACGGCGGACATCATCCCCGTCACCGCGCCGACCGCCACGACCACCGAGGCCGCCGCGACCATGGCGGCGTGCCGGGCCACCCGCCTGCGCTCGGCCCTGCGTGCGGCCAGGCGCTGCGCACGTAAGCCTGACACGTACCGCTCCCCCCGGTTCCCACCACGTTTCCGCCGCTCCCGGCCACATCCGCGCCTCCCGACACGGGCGTGTTCCCCCGTTCTGGGGATGCGCCCGGCCAGGCGGCGACTCCGATCAGCCTAGGACTGGGAACCTGCCCCCATGACGCAGTTGGAACAGTTCGCCACCCCCGTGGACGCCATCGCCTCCCGGATGCGCACCCTGGCGGCGACCCTGCCGGAGTGGGACGGAATCGCGGTCTTCAACCGCGTCTACCTCACCGTCACGGAGGAGGTCGAACGGCGCCTGGACGCGGGGGAATTCCGGGACGGCAAGGCCGCGGTCACGCTGGATGTACGTTTCGCCGAGCGCTATCTGCGCGTGGCCGAGGAGGGGTTCCCGCCCGCCTCCTGGCGCCCGCTGTTCCAGTTCCGGCGCCATCCGGGAGTACGCCCGCTGCAGTTCGCGCTCGCGGGCATCAATGCGCACATCGGACACGATCTGGCGCTCGCCGTCGTGGACACCTGCCGTACGCTGCGCTGCGAACCAGCCGACCTGGAGGACGAGTTCGAGCGCGTGGGTGACCTCCTCGTCTCGCTGGAGGAGCGCGTCCGTGAAGATCTGATGCCGGGCCCCGACCTCCTCCAGATCGCCGATCCGCTCACCCATCTGCTCGGCTCGTGGAGCCTGGAGAGGGCCCGCGACGCGGCCTGGTCGGCGGCGCGAGCCCTGTGGGCGCTGCGCGGACTCCCCGACCTCGCCGGGGAGTTCGCCGACCGACTCGGCGCCGCGGTCGGTCTCGCGGGCCGGATGCTGCTCACGCCCCTGGGGGACGGATCCGGCCATATCGCCGCGTACGGCAGGTAACTCACCCTCATACGCGATACGTTCACAATTCAAGTGCCTGACGCGAAGGAGCACAAGCATGGCTGCTCGGCTGGGTCTGAGTCTTCCTCAAACACGCCAGTACGACATCGGTCGAGACGTCCCGGACGTGGCGCGCACGGCTGAGGAGATCGGCTACGAGAGCCTGTGGGTGTTCGAGCGCGCCCTGTTCCCGGACCCCGCCACGCAGGGGCTGTACGGCGTCCCGAACCTGCCCTGGCCCGACTCCTACCGCGGCGTCGCCGAGCCGCTGGTGACCCTGACGCTGGCCGCGGCGGCCACACAGCGGGCGCGGCTGGGCACCAGCGTCCTGGTCGCCCCGCTGCACGGCCCGTTCCAGCTGGCCAGGGCCCTCGGCACGCTGGACGCGGCGAGCGGCGGCCGGGTCGTGGCAGGCCTTGGTACCGGTTGGTCGCTCGACGAGTACGCGGCGGCGGGCGTGGCGCCGTTCGAGGAGCGGGGCCGGGTCCTGGACGAGGTCCTCGACGTGTGCCGCGCGGTGTGGGGCCCGGACCCGGTGTCGTACGAGGGCCGCCTGACCAAGATCGAGTCGGCCGTGGTCGCCCCGAAGCCGGCCCGGCCGATCCCGATCCTGCTGCCCGCCTTCAGCAAGAAGGCGCTGACCCGGCTCGTGGACCGCGGCGACGGCTGGCAGCCCGTGGCCCAGGGAGGCGCCGACCAACTCGCCGCCCAGTGGCGGCAGGTGCAGGACTTCGCGGCCGAGCGCGGGCGCACCGAGCCGATCCAGTCGGTGGCGCGGATCAACACGCGCTACTCCGCCAAGGCTTACGACGGCGCGGACCGCCAGCCCTTCCAGGGCAACGTCGAGCAGATCGTGTCGGACCTGGTCCCGTACGCCGAGATCGGCCTCGACGAGTACTTCGTCGACCTCCAGGACGGCCCGCGGGACGCCGAGGAGCTCAAGGACCTGGCCGCCGAGGTGTACGCGGCGGCACGGGCAGCCGGAATCTGACCGGCCGCCCCACGAACGCCGCCCGGCTCAGTCCTCGGGCAGTTCCACCGGCGCGATCTCGTCGTAGACGTCGCCGGGCCCGGGGTTGGTCGGGTCGGTCGCCCCGCCCAGCTGGTGCATGACGCCCCAGACCGCGTTCAGCGCGGTCTGCACGGCACCCTCGGCCCAGCCGGCCGTCCAGGAGATGTCGTCGCCGGCGAGGAAGATGCCCCGCTTGTCCTCGGGCAGCGAGTCCTGCATGAAGTGCGTGAACAGGCGGCGCTGGTAGCGGTAGTGGCCGGGCAGGTTGGCCTTGAACGCGCCCATGAAGTAGGGCTCGTTCTCCCAGGACACGGTCACCGGGTTGCCGATGATGTGCTTCCTGATGTCGACCTTCGGGTAGATCTCGCCGAGCGACTTCAGCATGACCTCCATCCGCTCGTTCGCGGACAGCGGCAGCCACTTCAGGCTGTCGTCGCACCACGTGTACGAGAGGCAGATGACGGCGGGCTTGTCCGGGCCCTCGTCGAGGAGGTAGGTCCCGCGGGTCATGCGGTCGGTGAGCGTCATCGACATGACGTCACGGCCGGTCTCCTCGTCCTTGTCCAGCCAGAACGGCCGGTCGACCGGCACGAAGAGCTTGGAGCTCTCCATGTAGTGGGTCCGCTCGATGGCGGTCCAGTGGTCGATCGGGAAGAGCGAGTCGTCGCAGGCGACCTTGGAGAGCAGCATCCAGGACTGGGCGGTGAAGATCGCCGCCTTGTACGTACGGATGTCGCCGTTCGCGTCCGTCACCGTGATGCCGTTGCCCGCGGTGCGGTTCAGCCGGGTGACGGCCGGGCGCGGGGCGCCGTCGTGCAGCTTCGCGAGCGAGGTGCCGTAGGCCCAGTGCACGATCTTCTGCGGCTCGCGCTCCCACAGGCGCAGCGGCAGCTGCTGGGAGCCGCCGACGATGCCGCGGTGATGGTCGTCGGCCTCGGTGTAGACGACGCGCAGGATCTCCAGGATCGAGTTCGGGAAGTCGGTGTCCCAGCCGCCGGTGCCGAAGCCGACCTGGCCGAAGATCTCGCGGTGCCGGAAGGACTTGAAGGAGTCCGAGTCGCAGAGGAAGCCGTAGAAGGTCTGGTTGTCGAGCTTCTCGACGAGCTTCGCCCAGATCTCGCGGATGCGCGGCACGTCGCGCTCACGCATGGCCTGGTTCATGTCGGAGAAGTCGGCGCCCTCTTCGAGGCAGGCGTTCCAGGCGTTCATCACGTCGCGGTAGACCTGCGGCAGATCGTCGACGCTGGTCGCGTAGTGCGACTCGCCCTTGAGGTCGACGACCGTCGAGGGAGTGGACTCCGCGAGCGGGTTGGGGAACGGCCGGGTCTCCAGACCCACCAGGTCGATGTAGTGCTGGAGGGCGGTGGAGGAGGGCGGGAAGCGCATGGCGCCCATCTCGGCGGTGAGCGACGGGTCGCACCCCTCGAAGCCCACGGTCCGCAGGCGACCACCGATCTCGTCGGCCTCGTAGACGACGGGCTTGAGACCCATCTTCATCAGCTCGTAGGCGGCCACGATGCCGGACAGGCCGCCGCCGATGACCGCGACCTCGGTGCCGTGCTCGGTCGCGGGTATCTGGCCGAGGCCCGCCGGGTGGGCGAGGAAGTCGTCGTACGCGTACGGGAAGTCCGGACCGAACATGGTGATCGGCGGCTGCTGCGCGTCGGCGTGCTGGACGGCGGTGGGCACCGTGGACGTCATGGGGTACGGACTCCTTGCGGGAAAGCTGGTGAGGGGAGGCGCCGGGGGGCGGCCGGGTGTCAGACGAGCGACCCGTAGAGGCCGGGGCGGCGGTCCTTCAGATACGGGTTCGCCTCGCGCGAGGCCGCGAGGAAGTCGGGGTCGGCGTCGGCGAGGACGAGTTCCTCACCGCGTCCGGCCCGGGTACGGGCGATCCCGTCGGGGCCGGCCAGCGTGGACAGTCCGACGAACTCGAACTCGCCCTCCGGGCCCACCCGGTTGACGTACGCGACGTACATCTGGTTCTCGAAGGCGCGCACCGGGACGACGGACTCGGCGACGAACTGGAAGGGGTGCATCTGCGCGGTCGGCACGACGAGGAGGTCGGTGCCGGCGAGGGCGTGCGCCCGGACGTTCTCCGGGAACTCGACGTCGTAGCAGATCATGAGGCCGATGCGGAGGCCGTTCAGGTCCGCCTGGACGACGGGCTGCTCGCCGGGCGTGAAGTGGTCGCGCTCGAAGCAGCCGAAGAGGTGGGTCTTGCGGTAGTTCGCGAGGCGGGTGCCGTCGGCGGAGATGAGCTGCGCGGAGTTGTAGACCGTCTCGCCCTCGCGCTCGGGGTAGCCGTAGGCGACGGCGACGCCGTGGCGGGTGGCGATCTCGGCGATCGCGTCGGCCCAGTCCCCGTCGGCGGGCTCGGCGAGGCGGGCGATGTCGTCGCCGATCGCGTACCCGGTGAGGAACATCTCCGGCGCCGCCACGAGCCCGGCGCCGGCAGCGGCGGCGCGGCCCGCGGCCTCGTCGAGGACCTTCAGGTTCTCGACGACCGAGCCGGGGCGGCCGGAGCTCTGGAGCAGGGCTGTGCGCATGCGTGGTCCTCACGGGTACGGAGGGGTGTCGGGGACTGTCTAGACGGTACGGGCGGGGGGCTCGGGGGGACAAGCAGGAGCCGTTGCGCGCCGGTGGACGAATCGTTGCGTGCGCCCTGCCTCCGGCGGCGATTCGTTGCGCGCCCTCGTGAGGGGCCCGAAACCCCTGAGGCGCAGGTCACAGACGTCGTGTCGAGCCGTCGCGACCTCGCCTTGACGAGCCGTCCCGGCCGCACGGCCCGCGTCCCGTTCTCACAGCGCGCGCAGTCGCTCCACGATCTCGCGCAGCAGCTCGGGGTCGGCCGTCGGGCCGCCCGGTTCCGGCCGCCGCGGCGCGTCGATGCGTACGAGACCGGCCTCGGCCAGATCGCCCAGCAGCACGCGTACGACGGTCAGGGGCAGGTCGGCGTCGGCGGCGAGCTCGACGACCGGCCGGGGTCCGTGGCGCACTAGGGCCAGCAGGGCGGCGCCTGCGTGGTCGACAGCCGGCCGGCCCTCTTCCGTCCTCAGGGCGGTGACCCGCGACATCAGATCGATCGTGTGCCGGTCGGAGGGCCGCGTCCGGCCCCTGGTCACGGTGTAGGGCCGCACCATCGACCCGGTCTCGTCCTCGTACCAGTGGTCGTCGGTCACGGCCGGGTCAGGGGCCCGCGGGGTCGGCGGCCGACCGTACGGCGGCGGCCATGTGGCGGCCGACGCGGCGGACCAGCAAGGCCATCTCGTGGGCGAGCTGTCCGACGTCCGTCTGCACCTCGCTCAGGACGGCCAGCCGGCTGCCGTCGCCCGCCGGGGTGATGAAGAGGTAGGCGTCGTCGAGCATCACCATGGTCTGGCGCACCTCCCCCGCGGCGAAGCGTTCTCCGGCCGAGCGGGCCAGGCTGTGGAAGCCGGAGCAGACGGCGGCGAGGTGCTCGATGTCCCGCCGGCGCATGCCGTCCGAGCAGCTCAGCGGGAGGCCGTCGGCGGTGAGGAGCACGGCCTGGCGGACGTGGTCGGTCCTGGCCACGAGGTCGTCGAGCAGCCAGCCGAGGTCCGTGCCGGGCGGTTCGGGGCTGCTGCCCTGGGGCTCGGAGGCCCGGTCGGAGTGCTCGGGGGTCTGGTCACGGAGCATCGTCGGCGTCCGTCCCTTCCTCGGTGTCGGTTCGCCGCTCGGATCCGGGCCCGGTGGGCAGGCCCTTGCGGCCGCGGTCGAGGCCGCGCTGGAAGGCGCCGAAGACCGCGCGGACCTCCTCGGCGGTGACCTCGCGCTCCGACGGCTCGTCGGCGGCCGGGCCCTCGGTGCGCAGTTCGGGGGCGAGGGAGGTCTGCCGGACGCGGGTGGGCAGCGCGGGTGGGCTCGCGGCGGGAGCGCTCTTCGGCACACGGTCCGCGAGACGGTCGGGTGCCTCCCGCAGTTTCTCTACATGGTCCGCGGGACGGTCAGGTGCCTCCCGCTGCTTCTCGAGGACCGCGGTGCCCTTCCGGGAGGTCTCGGAGGTCCGGGAGGAGCGCGACGGCAGTGCCCGCGGGTCCGTGTCCGCCGCCGGCTCCGGCCGCTCGGGGTCGACCGGTGCGAGGACCGCCTCCGGCAGCAGCACCACCGCCGTCGTACCGCCGTACGGCGACCGGCACAGCGTGACCTCGATGCCGTGCCGTGCGGCGAGCCGCCCCACCACGTACAGCCCGAGCCGGTCGTGCCGGGTCGGGTCGAAGTCGTCCGGCGTGGTGAGGGTGCGGTGGGCCTCCTCGATCTGTTCGGGTTCGAGACCGAGGCCCCGGTCGTCGATCTCCAGCACGAACCCGCCCCCGGCGCGGCCGGTGCGCAGGGTGACCTGGGTCTGGGGCGGTGAGAACACGGTGGCGTTCTCGACGAGTTCGGCGATCAGATGGACGACGTCGGCGACGGCGTCCGCCGCCACGCCCACCTCCGGCATCGGCGGGACCACGACGCGCGCGTACTCCTCGATCTCGCTCACCGCGGAGGTCACCACGCGGGCGACCGGTACGGGCCTGCGCCATCTGCGGCCGGGCGCCGCGCCGGAGAGGATGATCAGGCTCTCCGCGTGGCGCCGCATCCGGGTGGTGAGGTGATCGATCCGGAACAGGTCGTCCAGGACGTCCGGGTCTTCGGTGCGCCGCTCCAGCGTGTCGACCAGTTTGAGCTGGCGGTGGACGAGCGCCTGGTTGCGGCGGGCGATGTTGAGGAGCACCGCGAACAGCCCGCGGCGCAGGGTGGCCTGCTTGACGGCGGCCTCGACGGCCGCGAGGCGGGCGGTGTTGAAGGACCGGCCGACCTGGCCGATCTCGTCGGCTCCCGCCTCCCCGTCGGCCAGGGGCGGTGCCTCGGTGGCGGCGTCCACGTCCTCACCAGCGCCGAGCCGCCGCATCACGTCGGGCAGTTGGCGGGTGGTGAGGAGGTCGGCGGCGTCCCGGAGGGTCTCCAGGCGGCGCGAGATGCGCCGGGCGCCGCGCACGGCGAACCACAGGGACAGCCCCACGGCGGCGAGTCCGAGGACACCGACGATCGCCGCCTTGGCCAGCTCCCGGTAGGCGAAGGCCCGTCCGCGCTCGGCGGAGTTGACGGCCGACCGCGTGCACAGCTGCATGTACCGCTTGACGGCCCGGTCGGTGGTGGTGCGCCAGGAGCCGGCCGCGACGGCCTCCCCCGCGCCCCGTGCGCCCGCCCGCAACAGGGCGTCCTCGCCCCGGGTCAGCTCCCGGTGCAGGGAGCCTCGCTGGAACTCCTCGAAGAGGGCGCGCGAGTCGGCGGGGAGGTCGGGCACATACGTCCGCTCGAAGACCCGGCGGTCCTCGATCGTCGCGGTGAGCGCGTCGTACTGGCGGTCGGTGAGCGATCCGGCGGCCCGCGCCCCGGCGACGAGGGCGTCCTCCCGCGAGACGAACTCCCTCACCCGCACCAGCTCGATGACGACCTGGGCCTCGCGCGCCAGCTGTCCGGCCTGCAGCGCGGTGAGGGCGGACTGGACGTCGAAGCCCGGCTCCACGAGGGCGCCGTACTCGGTGACCGCCCGGTCCCAGCTGATGGCGCGGGACAGCACCCGCTCCCGCAGCCCCTCCAGCCCGTCGAAGGAGCGCAGCACGGCGTCGAGCACCTGCCGCTGCCTGCCGGAGAGCCTGCCGCGGTCGCCGTCCCGGATCGCCGTCCGCATGGCGGTCACGGCGCGGTCGGTGCGGCGCTGCTGCTCCATCAGGTCGAGGGCCGCCGCCGTGCCGTGGTCCGCGCCCAGGTAGGCGGCCGCGAGCCGCCGTTCGATCTGGATCTGGCCGACCGCCGTGTCGACGGGCGTCCCGAAGTCGTCGTACACCCCCTGGACCCGGACGAGCGCGCGCAGTTCGCCGGTGACGGACACCATGGCGAAGCTCCACAGCACCATGAGGGCGACCACCGGTGCGAGCGCGAGCGCCACGATGCGCGCACGGACCGTGGTGGGACGGCCGAAGGACCAGCGCATGCACTCCCCAGGACGACAGGACGGTCGGGTGGCCGGGCGACGGTTGGTTACCCATCGGTGTTACTCGCTGGTAGCGGGCGCGGATCAACCTACGTGATGGCGCGCCCGCACCGCAATGGTTTCCTGGACCGCCGCTCGGTTCAGACGGCGAAGGTGGTGACGACCGCGGCGTGGTCCGAGGGCCAGTCGTTGCCGGCGACCTCGGGCCAGGGGCGCGGCGTGCCGGTGACGAGCGCCCGGGAGTCGAGCACCGTCAGCCCCCGGTGCAGCACGAAGTCGATCCGGTCCTGCGGCTCGGGCCGCCCGCTGCCGTCCTCGTGCTCCACGTGGACCGGCGACCAGGTGTGTCCGGGCTCCCGTACGGGGTCGGGGTGGGCCTCGCGGTAGGAGTCACGCAGGCCGGCCTCCTCGGCGGCCCTGGTCACGGGCCACTCGACGTCCGGCCAGTCCAGGTGCGAGGGCGCGTTGAAGTCACCGACCAGGACCACGGGGACCGCCTCGGTGGCGGACTCGCTGATGCGCCGCAGGATCTCCCGCATCTGCTCCAGCCGGACGCCCTCGTGGGCGATCAGCTCGGCCGCCGGGAGCCCGTCGAAGCGGGCCTCGTAGGGACCGTACGGCGTGTAGTCGAGGTGGGCGCTCCAGACGTCCACCTCCTGGCCGCCGTCGAGCCGGACGCGCACTCCGGTGCCGCCGTAGAAACCGACGTCCGGGTCGCCGTGGCGGGCGGTGATCGGGTAGCGGCTGATGACGCCGAGGTTCTCGCCGGCCCGGTGGTGATGCCAGCCGAGGGCCTCGGCGAGTTCCTGTGCCGAGGTGCCGTACGTCTCCTGGAGACCGACCACGTCCGCGCCCGTCTCGGCGATGACCTTGAGCTGCTTCGCGCGGTGGTCGTCGACCTTCGTCCCGCCGTACCAGAGGTTCCAGCTCATCACCCGCAGCTCGCGGGGCGCGACCATGGCGCGCAGCCGGGCCGGGGTCACCTCCTCCAGGCTGGTCAGGACGGTGCGTCCGGGTACGGAGTCGATCGGCGCGAGCGAGGGTACGGCGAGCACGGCACACCCCGCGGCCTCGGCGGACGCCACACCCGTCTCGGTGTCCTCCACGGCCACACACGCGGCGGGATCGACGCCGAGGGCGCGGCAGGCGGCGAGGTAGGGGTCGGGGGCGGGCTTGGTGCGTTCGGTGTCGTCGGCCGTGACGGAGACGGCGAAGTGTTCGGCGCCGAGGGCCGCGAGGACGGTGTCGGCGACCGCGCGCGGCGACGCGGTCACGAGGGCGGTGGGGACACCCTCGCGGACCAGTTCACCGAGGAGCCGCAGCGCACCCGGGCGGGGCACGATGCCGGTGCGGACCCGGTGCGCGAACTCCCGGTGCAGTTCGGTGGCGATCTCCCCCACCTCGGCGCCGGTGATCCCGCCCAGCCAGGCGGCGGTGTACTCGACGGGCCGGCCGAGCACCTCCGGCTGGTCGGCCTCCGTCAGCCGGCGCCCGAGCCCGTCGGCCACCTGCTCCACCGCCTCCCACCACAGCCGCTCGGTGTCCACGAGCGTGCCGTCCATGTCGAACAGGACGGCCTGGAGGGGGAGGTGGGGGGAGGTGGTGCGGAGGGTCACGGTGCTCTCTTTCACTCGGTGTAACTCAGTGGGGGGATGCGTCGGTTACTGCGTGCGCTCGGCGACCAGCACCGGCCGCTCCGGCAGGCTCACGGTCACGGCGGCGCCCGAGCCGAGCCCGGCGGCCTCGTGGGTGGGCAGGTCGGCCTTGACCTCGGTGGCGTCCGGGAGCCGCACGGTGACGCGGGTGGCGGCGCCGAGGAAGGCGGTGGCGACGACACGGGCGGTTCCGGCCTCGTCGGCCCGTACCCGCACCGCCTCGGGCCGTACGAGCACGTCGATCTCGGTCGCGGCGGGCGCTTCCCCGTCGACCGGCAGCCGCTGTCCGAGCACCTCGGCCACGCCGGAGTCCAGCCGCCCCGGAATCCGGCTCATCGTGCCGACGAACTCGGCGACGAAGGCGGTCGCGGGGCGCCCGTACAGCTCGGCGGGCGCGGCGCACTGTTCTAGCCGCCCGGCCCGCATCACGGCGACGCGGTCCGCCATGGACAGCGCCTCCTCCTGATCGTGCGTCACGAACAGGGTCGTGATGCCGAGTTCCTGCTGAAGCCGGCGGATCTCCTCGCGCAGGGTGAGCCGCACCTTGGCGTCCAGGGCGGAGAGAGGCTCGTCGAGCAGCAGCACGCGCGGACGCAGGGCGAGCGCGCGGGCCAGCGCGATGCGCTGCTGCTGACCGCCGGAGAGCTGGTGCGGGAACCGCTCGCCCTTGTCGGCGAGGCCCACGAGGTCGAGCAACTCGGCCGCGCGGGAGCGCCGCTCGGCGGTACGCACCTTGCGCATCCGCAGCCCGAAGGCCACGTTGTCGAGGGCGCTGAGGTGCGGGAAGAGGCTGTAGGACTGAAAGACCATCCCCGCGTCGCGGCGGTGGGCCGGGACCCGGGTGACGTCCTCGCCGTCGACCAGCACCTCGCCGGAGTCGGGGTGTTCGAACCCGGCGAGCATGCGCAACGCGGTGGTCTTGCCGCAGCCGGAGGGTCCGAGCAGGGCGAGGAGTTCGCCGGGCCGGACGGTCAGGTCGAGGCCGTCGAGGGCGACGGTCGGGCCGAACTCCCGCCGCAGACCCCGGAATTCGACGGTGGCAGCCTTGGCGTCGGCGGCCTTCTCAAGCGTGGTGACGGTCATGGTTCATCCCCGGGATGCGGAAGCGGAACGGGAGCGCCCGCCGAGCCCGGCGAGCGAGAGGAGCAGGGCCCAGGTGACGAGCAGGCTGAGCACGGAGACGGCGACGGAGAGCTGGGCCTGCGAGCCGCCGACGCTGTAGATCCACACGGCGAAGGGCTGGAAGCCGAGCAGCTGGGCGACGGTGAACTCGCCGAGCACCAGGGCCAGCGTGAGGAAGGAGGCGTTGAGCAGCGCCCCGCGCAGATTGGGCAGCACGACCCGTACCAGCGCCTGCGGCCAGTTCGCCCCGCAGCTGCGCGCGGCCTCGACGAGGGTGCGTACGTCGACGGCGCGCAGCCCGGAGTCCAGGGCCCGGTACACGAACGGCAGCGCCATCACGACGTACGCGAGGACCAGCACCATGGGGAAGTCGGGGTTCTGGAGGGCCACGAACGTCTCGAACAGCGGGGTGCGGGAGAGGTGCTCGGGTCCCCACTTGAGGACCGTGGCGATCCCGGCGACGAAGGCGATCGGGGGGACGACCAGCGGCAGCGAGCAGATCACCTCCACCACGGGCCGCAGCCTGGGCGCGCCGAGCCGCAGCGCGACCATCGCGGGCACCATCAGCAGCAGGACCACGGCGATGGTGGCGGCGGCCAGTTCCAGTGAGAGCAGCAGGCTGGAGCCGAAGCCGTCGGCGGAGACGATCTGGCGGTACGCGTCGAAGGTGATCCCCTGGTTCGGTACGTCGACCGTGAAGATCACGGACGCGGCGAGCGGGACCAGGAAGTAGAGCCCGGCGCAGACGAGGACGACCCCGCGCCAGGGACGTACGCGTACGGACTTGTTCGCCCCGCGGGCGGGCTTCAGGACCCGAGCGGGATTGTTCAGGCTTCCAGCCATCGCGCGCTCCGTCGTTGCAGGGGCAGGTACACGGCCATGACCAGGCCCGCGATGAGGACCATGTCGAGGCTGAGGGCGAGCGCCACGTTCTCCTGGCCGACCAGGACGTTGCCGGAGATGGCGTCGGCGATCTGCAGGGTGACCAGCGGGACCGCACTGCCCACCATGGCCGCCGCGGTGGCGTACGCGGCGAAGGCGCTGCCGAAGAGCAGCACGAGGCCGCCGAGCAGGGAGGGGGTGAGGACGGGGAGGGCGACGTGCCGCCAGTACTGGACTCCGGTGGCGCCGTTGTTCTGTGCGGCCTCGCGCCACTGGGAGCGCAGGCCGTCCAGGGCGGGCGTGATGGTGAGGACCATCAGCGGGATCAGGAAGTACAGGTAGACGATGACCAGGCCCCAGAAGCTGTAGAGGTTCCAGCCCTTGTCCTTCAGGCCCAGGTGCTCGGTCAGGACACCCGCGTTGCCGAGGGTGGCGACGAACGCGAAGGCCAGCGGGACGCCGCCGAAGTTGGCGAGGACGCCGGACGCGGTGAGGACCGCCTCACGCAGGGCGCGGAAGCGGGAGGTCACCACGGCCTGGGCGAGCGGCAGTCCGAGGACGGTCGCGATGCCCGCGGAGACCGCGGACAGCTTGACGCTGCCGATCAGGGCGGTGAGGTAGGCGCCCTGGAGCGAGTCGGTCAGGTTGGCCGTCGTGTACGAGGTGGCGCCGGTCGTCTGGTCCTTGACGGTGAAGGCGCCGTTCAGCATGGCCAGGGCGGGGATGCCGAAGGCGATCGCGACGAAGACGAGCAGCGGGAGCACGGCGAGCCAGCCGGGGGCGCGGCGCCGCCGCCGGGAAGCGGCGGCGGCGGGCGTCACGTCGGCCTCGGCCTCGGTGAGGACGGTGGTCATCCGGAGACGGCCTTGCCCCAGCCCTGCGCGAGGACCGTCTTGGCCTTGGCCTGCTGGGCCTCGGTCGGGAAGCTCGGCGTGCCGGAGACCGCGGGGAGCTTGGCGGCGGCGGTCTTGTCGAGGGTGCCGGCCGTCTGCATGGCGGTCATCAGGGCCGGGCGGGCGTAGCCCTTGAGCCAGAGGTTCTGGCCCTCGACGCTGTAGAGGTACTCCTGCCACAGGCGGGCGGCCGCCGGGTGCGGGGCGTCCTTGTTGATGGCCTGGGAGTAGTACTGGGAGAAGTTGCCGTCCGAGGGGACCGTGACCGTCCAGTCGACGCCCTTGGACTTGAACTCGTCGGCGTAACCGGCGTTCAGGTAGTCCCAGTCGATGCTGATCGGGGTCTCGCCCTTCTCGACGGTGGCCGGGGTCGACTCGACGGGCGTGTAGTTGCCGTTCTTCTTCAGCTTGGCGAAGAAGTCCAGGCCGGGCTGGATGTCGTCGAACGAACCACCATTGGCGAGCGAGGCCGCGTAGACACCGCCGAAGGCCGAACCCGACTTGGTGGGGTTGCCGTTGAGGGCGACCTGACCCTTGTACTCCGGCTTGAGCAGGTCCTTGAAGGTCTTCGGGCACTCCTTGACCTTCTTGGCGTCGCAGCCGATGGAGATGTAGCCACCGTAGTCGTTGAACCAGCGGCCCTGCGCGTCCTTCTGCCCCTCGGGGATGTCGGCGAAGGCGGTCACCTTGTACGGCGCGAGCAGCCCCTGCTGGGCGGCGCTGAGCGCGAACGAGCTGCCCAGGTCGAGGACGTCCGGGGCGCGGTCCTGCCCCTTCCTCGACGTCACGGCGTTGATCTCGTCCTGGCTGGCGCCGTCCGGGTTCTCCACCTCGATCTTGATGCCGTACTTCTTCTTGAAGCCGTCGATCAGGGCACCGTAGTTGGCCCAGTCACGGGGCAGCGCGATCGCATGCAGCGTGCCCTCCTTCTTGGCGGCCTTGACCAGGGCGTCGAGGCCGCCGAAGTCCGCGGCGGAGGTCGCGGTGGCCGCGCTCTTGCCGTCGGCGGTGGTCGACTTGTCGTCGGGGGCCGCGCCACAGGCGCTGAGGGCGAGGGCGGCGGCGACGGCGAGGCCGCCGGTGAGGACGGCGGTCCTCGGCAGGAACACGGTCACGGTCTCTCCAGGAGTACGCACGAGGGTTCGGGTAGTGCGGAGAACTTGTCTGAACAAGTTGGCCCCAGTAGGCCCGGCGTTGGTGTCTTGTTCGTAAACTTTGGCGAAACCGTGACCCTTGATTCCCTGCACAATCCCGGCCCGCGCCGATCACCTTCGGATCTCGATTAGGCTGGTCACGCTGTGCACAGCAGTCGAGTCAGAGGGGAAGCATGCCGGCGCGACACGAGGAGATCGCCGATGAGCTGCGGCGGGCGATCGACCGCGAGGAGTACACGGTGGGCAGTCTGCTGCCCGCGGAGACGGACCTCGCGGCCCAGTACGGCGTGGCGCGCGGCACGGTCCGCCAGGCCGTCGCGGCCCTGACCGTCGAGGGCCTCATCGGCTCCCGCCAGGGCGCCCGCCGGGTGGTCCTCGCCAGCCGTCGCAGCCAGAGCTTCGCCGAACTGCGCAGCTTCGCCCAGTGGGCCCGCGCGATGGGCCGGGAGGCGACGGGACACGTGGTCGAGCAGGAGCGCCGTCCGGCGACCGCGGAGGACGCCGTACGCCTCCAACTCCCCGAGAAGACACCGGTGTTGCACGTCCTGCGGGTCCGCGGCCTGGACGGCGAGCCGGTCCTCCTGGAGCGGACCGTGTACGCGGACTGGATCTCCCCCGCAGTCGAGGCCATCGAGCCCAACTGCCCCTCGGTCACCCAGCGGCTCTACGAGGACACCGGCCTGGTCTTCGCCTACGGCGAGCACGTCATCGACGCGGTGGCGGCGGGCGCCCAGGACGCCGACCTCCTCGGCGTGCGCCGTACCAGTCCCCTCCTGAGGGTCCGCCGCGTCACCACCACCCGCGAAGGCCGCCCGGTGGAATGGTCCGACGACCGCTACCGCTCGGACGCGGTGAGCTTCAGCGTCCACAACTCGATCGGCAACAACGCGCTGGCGAGGAAGACGGCGGAATGGGGCGGCTCGTAGTCGGGCGCGAGAGGCGGCTTTTAGGGGCGCGGGGAACTGCGCGACCAGCCACACACAACCCGCAGCCGCCACCCAGCCCCCAGCGCCCCCTTACGTGGGCGACCCCGACGAAAACCGCCGCAGCAACGGAGACAACACCAGCACCGACTTGGTCCGCTCAACGAACGGCTCCCCAGCGATCCGCTCCAACACCCGCTCGAAATGCCGCATGTCAGAAGCGAACACCTGCACCACCGCATCCGCCTCACCGGTGACGGTGGACGCGGCCACCACTTCCTGATACCGCTCCAGCCCCCGCTGAATGGTCTCCGGCGAGGTGTTCCGACGGCAGTAGATCTCGACGAACCCCTCCGTCTCCCACCCCAGCGCCGCCGGATCCACCCGCACGGTGAACCCGGTGATGGCCCCCGTGGCCCGCAGCCGGTCCACCCGGCGCTTCACGGCGGGCGCGGACAGGCCGACCAGTTGGCCGATGTCGGCGTAGGAGCGGCGGGCGTCCTCGGCGAGGGCGTGCACGATGCGTTCGTCGAGATCGTTCAGCACTGCGGGTGTTTCACTTTTCTGATGGCGCGAGACGGGAGCGGCGGTAGCCGTAACTGAAGTAGAACACGAGCCCGGCGGCCATCCAGACTCCGAAGACCACCCAGGTGACGGCCGAAAGGCTGCCCATCATCCACACGCACAGGGCGAAGCCGATCGCGGGCAGCACCGGCGACAACGGCACCCGGAAGGTGCGCCGCATCTCCGGGCGCGTCCGGCGCAGCACCACGACGGCGATATTGACCAGCGCGAAGGCGAAGAGGGTGCCGATGCTGGTGGCGTCGGCGAGCTGACCGAGCGGGATCGCGGCGGCGAGGACACCGCAGAACAGCGAGACGATCACGGTGTTGGCGCGGGGCGCGCCCGTCTTCGGGTGGACGCGCGAGAACACCTTGGGCACGAGCCCGTCGCGGGACATGGCGAACAGGATGCGGGTCTGGCCGTACAGCACGGTCAGGACGACGCTGGCGATGGCGATGACGGCACCGGCGGCGAGCAGCGTGCCCCAGAAGGTCTGCCCGGTGACGTTCTTCATGATCTCGGCGAGCGCGGCCTCCGAGTCGTTGAACTTCCGCCAGGGCTTGGCGCCGACGGCGACGGCCGCGACGACGACGTACAGCGCCGTCACGATGACCAGCGAGAGCATGATCGCGCGCGGCAGGTCGCGCTGCGGGTTCTTGGCCTCCTCACCCGCGGTGGAGGCGGCGTCGAAGCCGATGTACGAGAAGAACAGCGTGGCGCCGGCGGCGCTGACGCCCGCCATGCCGAGCGGCATGAAGTGCTCGTAGTTGCCGGACTTGAAGCCCTGGATACCGATCGCGCAGAACAGCAGCAGCGCGACGATCTTCACGGCCACCATGATCGTGTTGGCGCGTGCGGACTCCTTGGCGCCGCCGAGCAGGAACGCCATGGCGAGCAGGACGACGATCAGGGCGGGCAGGTTGAAGATGCCGCCGTCGCCGGGAGGCGCGGAGAGCGCGTTCGGGATGGTGACGCCGATCGTGCCGTCGAGCAGTTCGTTGAGGTACTCGCCCCAGCCGACCGCGACGGCGGCCACCGACACGCCGTACTCCAGGACCAGACACCAGCCGCAGATCCAGGCGATCAGTTCGCCCATCGTTGCGTACGCATACGAGTACGAGGAGCCGGCGACCGGGATGGTGCCGGCCAGCTCGGCGTACGAGAGGGCCGAGAAGAGCGCCGTGAGGCCGGCGATCACGAAGGAGAGGGTGACCGCGGGTCCGGCCTTGGGGACGGCCTCACCGAGGACCACGAAGATGCCGGTGCCGAGGGTGGCGCCGATGCTGATCATGGTGAGCTGCCACAGCCCGAGGGAGCGCCTGAGCGAGCCTCCCTCGCCCTGGCCGCCCTCGGCCACCAGGCGTTCCACGGGCTTGCGGCGCATGAGGCGCGCGCCGACACCCGGGGACGGTGCGGCGGACTCTGTGCGGGACTGCGGGGGTGCGCCTTGATCGAGCACGCGGTGACTCCTTCATCGCTGCCGGTCGATACGGCGGGAACCGGCGGCACCCCTGGCAGCAGGGACCCACCGAGCGGGGTCCCCGCCACGCCATGTACAGCGCTTGACCCTATGAGTCCGGGCTTCACGGGCGTAATGCGGCAACCTTGCGCACCTCCGCAAGATCGTTGCGTTCATCGCACCTCGGCGCGTGTTCGTTGCGCGGGGCCTTTCGATGGTTGCGCACGCCCCCGCACGGCGATCCGCGGCAGGTACGCCGACGGCCCCCGTGGGCGCACCACGGGGGCCGTACGACGGTGGAAGGGGTCAGCCCCAGCTGGCGTGCAGGGGCTTGCCCTCCGCGTAGCCGGCCGCGCTCTGGATGCCGACGATCGCCTTCTCGGCGAACTCCTCCAGGGAGCCCGCGCCCGCGTAGGTGCAGGAGGAACGGACACCCGCGATGATCGAGTCGATCAGGTCCTCGACGCCCGGGCGGCCCGGGTCGAGGAACATCCGCGAGGTGGAGATGCCCTCCTCGAAGAGGGCCTTGCGGGCGCGGTCGTACGCCGACTCCTCGCTCGTACGGTTGCGGACCGCGCGTGCGGACGCCATGCCGAACGACTCCTTGTACAGGCGCCCGTCGGCGTCCTGCTGGAGGTCGCCCGGGGACTCGTACGTCCCCGCGAACCAGGAACCGACCATCACGTTGGACGCGCCCGCGGCCAGCGCCATGGCCACGTCGCGCGGGTGGCGGACGCCGCCGTCGGCCCACACGTGCTTGCCGTACTTCTTCGCCTCGGCGGCGCACTCGAGGACGGCCGAGAACTGCGGCCGGCCGACGCCGGTCATCATGCGGGTGGTGCACATGGCGCCGGGGCCGACGCCGACCTTGATGATGTCCGCGCCCGCGTCGACGAGGTCCTTGACGCCCTCGGCGGCGACGATGTTGCCCGCGACGATCGGGACCTGCGGGTCGAGCGCGCGCACGGTCCTGACCGCGCTGATCATCGACTCCTGGTGGCCGTGCGCGGTGTCGATGACGAGCGTGTCGACGCCCGCGTCGAGGAGCTGCTTGGCCTTGCCCGCGACATCGCCGTTGATGCCCACGGCGGCCGCGATGCGCAGCTTGCCTTCGGCGTCGGTGGCCGGGGTGTAGAGCGTGGCGCGCAGGGCGCCCTTGCGGGTGAGGATGCCGGCGAGCTTGCCCTCGGCGTCCACGGCCGGGGCGTAGCGGCGGTTGGCGCCGTCCAGCGTGTTGAACGCCTCGCGCGGCTCGATGTCGGCGTCGAGGAGCAGCAGGTCCCGGGACATGACCTCGGCCAGCTGCGTGAACCGGTCCACACCGGTGAGGTCGGCGTCGGTGACCACGCCGATCGGACGGCCGTCCTCGTCGACGACGACGCCCGCGTTGTGGGCGCGCTTGGGCAGCAGCGCCAGCGCGTCGGCGACGGTCTGGTGGGGGGCCAGGACGATGGGGGTGTCGAGCACCAGGTGGCGTCCCTTGACCCAGGAGACGACCTCGGTGACGACCTCGATCGGAATGTCCTGCGGGATGACCACGAGACCACCACGACGGGCGACGGTCTCGGCCATCCGGCGGCCCGCGATCGCCGTCATGTTGGCGACGACCAGGGGGATCGTGGTGCCCGTGCCGTCCGGGGCACTGAGGTCCACGCCCTGCCGGGAGCCGACCGCGGAGCGGCTGGGGACCATGAAGACGTCGTCGTACGTCAGGTCGTACGGAGGCTGGATGTCGTTGAGGAAACGCACGTGCTGCACATCCCAGTCGATCAGAGGTGGCCCCCGGACAGGTCAGCCAGGGGGAAGAGCACGTACTTCATTGTCCCATGGCGACCTGTATGTGATGCCCGGACAGATCATCCAGGCTGGTCAGGGGGCAGTTGGTCGGATCCTCCAAGCGAGAGGACGACCGACAGCGTGGCGTGGTGCTCCTCGTAGTGCCCGGCGGCCGATTCCAGCACCTCCTGGGCGATCTCCCACTCGTCGGGGCGGGCCTTGGCGTAGTGCCGCCAGCCGCTCACCAGGATGACGCGACCCGGGCTGGCGGGCCCCCAGTCGGGGTCGCCCAGGCAGTCCGCGAGGGCGTCCCAGTTCCGGCCGAACCATTCGGGCAGGTCGAGGGCGCGGACGCAGCGTTCCATGAAGGCCGCCTTGTCCGAGACTCCGGTGAGGTCGAGGACGCTGACCTGCCATCCGACCGCGCGCGCCGCACGGAACACCTCCGCCAACGGGCCGTCCGTCATCTCAGTACCGCCCTGAACGACTTGTAGTGATCACCGGTGTAGTAGATCTCACCGCCCTGCCCGGTGACAATGCGACGGGCTCCCCGATCGTGTGATGTCCAGACAGCAAGGCCCGGGCAGAGCGGCCCCCTGTGCTGCCGCCGGTCGCGGGTCATTCAAGAGCGCGCACAATCGCGAGGTACACGGCTGCCGCAGTTCGTAGATACTCGGCCCCCTGCCCGACAAACCCAGACCCCAGTTTGATTCCTTCGTTCACTTCGAGTATCCGCCACGACAGATCGTCGGACTCCACCAGATCGACGGCGGCCAGCCTGAGTCCGATGACCTCGCAGGCGCGAAGGGCGCAGGTGATCAACCGCTCATTTTCATGGATGGACAGTAATTTCGGTGTGGCACGGAACGCGAGGTTGTGTCGCCAGTCAGCATTGCGGATCTTCTCGAAGATCAGCAGCGGTCGGCCGTCCAGGGCGATCACTCGAACCTCGCGCCGGAGGTTCAGGTAGGGAGAAACAGCAGCCACTCCGTCGTAGCGCCCCAACAACAGGTGCAGCTTTTTCTGGGCGACACGGAATGAGGCTGCTCGCTCGACGTCCCGGCCATTGCTTCCCGTCACGGGTTTCAGGACCACTTCAGAGGCGGACAGCCCGGCCAGTCTCAGCTGCTCGTGACACAGCCGCCGAATCTCCCGTCGACTTCTCCCTTTTGCCAGCACCAGGAAGTGCTGGACGGCGTCGATGCCAGCGGCCGAAAGGACTGTGTACGTCGCCACCTTGTCCATGGCGACTCTGGCAGCGGTATTCGAGTTGTGCGGGAAGGAGTAGCCGATGACGTAGTGTTTCGTGTCGCCCTTCCGCAGTTGGTGCAGCCAGCCACCCCGCAGCACCTGGTAGTCCCAACCCAGATCTTCCGCAGCGCACCTGAGGAAGTATCCAATGTCATGCAATGCCGTGTCTCCAGTTCCGGAGCGATCACGATGGGTGTTCGACAGAACTCGCTAACTGGCTTCCTTTTTCTGCGCCCAGCCCCACCAGCCGTCCTCGTCGATCACTCGACTGAACGCCGGGTTCGTTTTCACCAGCAGGTCGAAGACTGCACGCAGATGGGGCGTGCGGCGCTCCATCTCACTCAGTCCGGAGATTTCCACTTCATAGTGTCTGGGACCGTATGAATGCTCCTCGTAATTCCATCCGAGATCATCCATTACAAGCCATCCCCCCGGAGCGAGGAGCCTTTCCGCCAGCACTACAGCCAAGCCGTCGACCGACCATTCCTTAGCCCCGTCGAGAAAGATCAGGTCGTAGGCAGAAGCGAGGTCTCCGCCACTATTGAGGCGTCTTTCCAGCTGCACCTTCAGGAACCAGGTGTACGTGGAGAAACTTCGGTCGAGCACCACCAGATCAGTCAGGTCGGCTCTCTCCAGAGTCTCCTGCGCAGAGGGCTCTTTCCATTCCCTGCGGCATGAATCCACACTCGTGAGACGTCCGGCTCCGTTGGCCCTGAGCGCGGCCGCGATGAAAACCGCGGAACCACCACGTGCTGTCCCCAGTTCCAGTACGCGGGTGGGCCGCCACTGCCTGATGTGGTCGTACAGCATGCGGCCGCGATGGGCCCGGATATGGGGTCCGGGCAGTTCATCGACGACAGCTCTTGCCTGCTCGAACTCCATGGCTCCCCAGACGGTCGTGGCTCATGGCTGCGAAGCCCCGGAGAACTCGGCGGACAGCAACGAACGAAGTCGCGTCCAGTGCGCCGCGCCGGAGAAGACAGCCGCAGCATGCTCGCCCGCGCGCCGACCGGCGGCCGATCGTTCATCCTCCCGCGAAGCGAATCGGCACAGCGCGTCGACCGCCTCCCGATAGGACCGGCGCGGATCGCGGGGGCCGGAAGGCTCCAGGGGGACTGTGGTACCCGCCTCGCAGACGTGAATGTCAGGGGCGATACCGACCACATCGGTGGTGACCACAGGAACGCCGCACGCCATCGCCTCAGCGAGGCTCAGATTGAACGAATCGTGACGACTGAGGTTGAGTTCCGCGTCCGAGACTTGCAGAACTTCGGTCACATCGCGGAGCAGCCCAAGCAATCGAACGTCAAGGGGTGACAGGTCCCTCGGGATACTGGGCGCGGGTCCGGCTAGAAGGAGAACCACGTTCCTCGAGTCGGCCAGGGTGGCCACCCGGCGCGCGACACACAGGACGTCTTCCGACGCCTTCACCGGCCGCATGTTGCTGTGCATGGAAATGAGAAACGCGTCGGCAGGCAGCCCCAGTCTGCGCCGCGCAGCAGCGCGGTCCGCGGCCGACAGCGGGCGATACCCGCCGCCGAGGCAGGGCTTCAGCACGTCAATGGGCCGGTTGACCCCGTACTGGTCCGAGATTTCGGCGGCGAAGGATGAGGAGTAGGTGACGATACGGTCCACTCCCGGATCGCGGAGGAGACCGGTGGCAAGCTCTCTGAGCTGGGGGCCCACCTCCCAGATGTCGGAGCCAGCCGGGTTCAGCCAAAGCCTCACCGGTATGCCGCAGCCACGCAGGAGACTGGCGGCCATCAGTCCGGCCGCGCCGTAGGGGAACAAATAGTGCGCCCATATGATGGGTTCTCTTCCTTCGGCAGCGGACAGCCGCGCTGCCCTCATCAAGGAATCCGCCAGTTCCAGCGGCAGCAGTACGGACTCGTTGGCGATGGCGGCACCAGACCCTATGGCGCCCGACCTCACCGGCTCATCTCGCCACGTCACCTCAATGTCCCCGCTTCCACCCCGTGCCCATGGGAAGGGTGTGACCGGCCCGACATAGGTGCATCTTCCGCCGTGCTCGGCGGCGTTCTGGAGACCGTTGCACATGATTCGGCCCGCACCGGCAAAGCCACTTGGGCCGCAAGCGATGATGTGGCTGCTCACACTCCACCCCGCACAACACGCTCGATCTTCTCCGCAGAGCCGCGCATGTCGGGCTCGATCGGAAAATCAGCAGTGTCCTGGGTTGCCCGAGAAAACCATTCGACGGACTCGAGTATGCTCTGCAGAACGCTTTTCCTGGAGTATTCGGGGAGACTGAACTCAAGTATTCGGGCCTCGTCAGCACCGATCTGCTCTTCGTACCGTTTCGCAGGATGATACGGACCCACCACCGGGCTGTAACGTCCATGTTGGATGCGAATGATCTGCTGCATCGCCTTGCGCATGTCAGCCAGATACTCGATCGCCCGCCACAACTCCCCCCTCTGGGCGCTGCGAAATGCATACAACGCCCTTATCCAGAAATAGCAGAAATGCTCGTGGTACACCTCCGAGATATCGATGAGCATTGACTTCGATTGTTCGACCAACGAGGTCATGTATCCATTCCGGTCCAGCACGATCCGGCTGGCAGACCTCATCGGATTGAGCTCAATTGTTTCCCGGGTGTTGACATTCATCTGGCATACCGCAAGATCCGCCAGGACAGCGGTGATCGAGTGACCGAAGTGCGGTACGAGGACCGGACCGCGACGGAGTACCACATCACCTACCCAGTCGATCAGGGTGTCGGCAGCGTGGTTCACGGTCACGTCGCTGCCTGGTGCGATGAGGAAGAAGAGGTCGAGATCCGAGTACTCATCGCGTTCATCACGTGCGTACGATCCCGCGATTGACGCGGATTCGATCCAAAGCGGCAGGTCTTCGCCGACAGTTCGCACAAGGCGATCCACCAGCCGCTCAAGAGAGCTGGGCGGCATCAAGTCTCCTGGGATGGTGGGCGGCTAGGGGAATTCCGCGACGGCCGACGCGAGGGCTCCGACATGATGAACGGCTTCGTCACAGTCATTCGGAACATGTATCAGGTGATCGCCCGCCGTCGTGTCCCGTCGCGGCACGTGCGTGATCACAGCTTTCCGGTACCGCTTCTTCTCCTCGTTCAGCAGGCGCGCCAGAACAGACACCTCCAGGTGGCGTGTCTCCGCCTGGAGCACCAGGAAGCGGCCTTGGTTGTTCCGGTAGACCCGGCGACATCTCGGGTCGCCCGGAGGATGGTCGTCCAGATCCGCGTAAAGCAACCTGATGATGTCTGACCTGCGCTCGTCCACATACGCGGTGAGAAGCCGCGAAAATGCCAAGTCATGGTGTTCCTCCAGAAATGCCAGGAATACCCCGCCGAGAATGTTGATGTTCAGGCGCTGACAGATGTCCTCGCCCCGTGCAACGATGCCCGCCGCGGATGTCTCAGCCGTATCGCTCCAGGCGCGCACCAATCGCCTCATCGTTCCGCGATCCGGGACGAAGGCACTCTCCGGGCAGCGGTAACACGACCCTTCTCGCGTTGCGGCCGTGGGTTTGATGGCCACAGGCCAGCAGGCGCTGGCCCGGTCATGAAGCTGCATCTTCGGCAGCCGCATCAAAGGGGGGTGCGTTCACCACCACGTACTGCGCCGTTCCTTCCATCGCATGGGTCGCCCCCTTGGGTACCAGGACGGCATCCCCCGCGGCCGCCTGGAATTTCTCCGTGGCCACCGTGAACGTGAGAGACCCCTCGATGATGTAGTACGCCCGGTCACTGAGCCGGCTCACAGCCGGCGGGTGCACACCCCGCAAGGTTGCGACGGACAGACTGAAGGCCGACTTGGCCGCTCCGGTGATCAGGTTTGTGATCTCTACGTCCGCGAACCGGCGAATCACACCGTCTGAATGCGGAAAGCGGTACATGCTCATCCCTTTTTCGCCTTTTAAGTAAGCCTGCTCAGGATATCTTTGAACACCGTTTTTCGCACCCCATTCGAACAGAATGTGCGTTCGTACTCATGGGCGCGGCGGGACTCGGCCGACCGAACGATCATGGGCGATTTTCCCGTGAAACTACTGCTGGACATCACGGTAATGACCAGATCGTCACCGCTCGTTCGTGTCCAGTGAAAGAATTCAGCTGGAATCTGGTAGCGCCTCCCCTGCTGCATCCGCTCTTCATTTCCGATCCTAACGGTGACACGCCGACCCGTAGATTGCGAAATGGATACACTGGCGCCGTAGGACACCTCGTACAGCATGTAGGGGGCTGCCTCGTCGACCTCCACATCATATGTTTCGTTCACGAAACTGCCATGAAGAACCACGCTGTCCAGATGCCAGCCGTGTGAGTGGCAGATATCGGGCGGGTCCTGCGGACGAGAGAATTCCGGATGCCACACATGGATCGTCGTGTGGCTGCTCTTTCGGCGCGCAGCCGCAACGCCTTCCGATATGGGAATGTCTATGAATCCGAGCGGATGCCATCTGGCTACAAGGTCCTCCGCGTCAGCGCGGGCAACCAGCCTACGTGTTACCTGTGCGACTTCCTCCCAGTCGGCCTGCTCCTGGTTCATACTCGTCAGTTGCCGGCGTAATCCCATGCTCCTCCACCCTCATCCCCATTGGGCCGCTTCTCCGGCCGGAGCCTCTCCCGAGCCGCCGAGAGAGCCAGGATCCCGTCTCTTGTCGGCCAGCTGTGCATGACGGTGTCTTCGTACTGGAAATAGGAGCCCCGATGCCACTTCATGAGTGCCCGGACGCCGTGAAGTATGGAGGGCTCGTACCCCTTTGACGACGCCGCTGATATTCCCAGCAGACAATAGGCGTCACCGAATCTTGTTATCGTATGCCCCATCGGCCGGTCAATCGTAGAGGCCCAGGTACCATCCGGCCGCTGGCTCTCTTTGATGAAATCGAGCGCTCCGCCGATGAGATCAGCGGAATCGACCCGAGGCACCACAGCCAATTGTGACAGCGTGAAAAGTACTATTCCGGTAATCGCCGCCCGCGAGCGATCACCTTTATGGGATCCCCACCCGCAGTCGTTGTTCTGTGTCGTCAGCAACCACTGCTGTGCGACTCGGATCGACTCCTGAATATTTTCTCGCTGATCGGGGAGCAGGGGAAGCACAGCGCCCAGGGCGATCAGAGCGAAGCAGGTCGATGCGGTCCAGCTCGGTTCCCTGCCGGGTCTCCACGCCCATCCTGAGCCAGGTTCCTGGTGCAGGACCAGCCAGTTCGTGAGGTCAGTCATCTTGTCCCGGTAGAAACCATCACCGGTCGACTTATAACAGGCGCATATGGCCAGGAGTGCCTGCGCGGTGGCATCCGTTATCGACGGATCCCCCTTACCGACGATCGGAATTCCCCGGTCCTGGTTTCCGTGGTCGAGGACCCAGATCAGAGCACGTTGCCTCCAGAGAGCGGCGGCGTCCTCCCCCGCCTCGGCCATGGCCCAGAGCAGACCGGCGGTCGTCCACGTACAGCTCAAGGATCCCTCGTTGTCGGATGGGAGGCCGCCGTCCATGTTCTGCACCCGCTGGACCCACGCGCACGACCGTCGAACAACCGAGTCCACGTTCCGATAGTGCGGTTCCTCAGCTGCCTGAACCATTCCATGAACCGGTTGGAGGGGGTTCCGTACCGGGCCCACGGCCTTGAGGGTGTCGACTTCCCGGCTCAGTGCCAGGTAGACCTTACGCAGGTCAAGGTGGAGTGGTTCCTTCCGATAATTCTTTTCCCACGTCCAGTGCTTGTCCCGGAGCTTGGCGACAGCGACACGGCGTTCCTGTGCAGGTTTTCCGGTCCATTCCCCAAGGGCGAACAACATCTCTGCCGCTTTACGATCATTCATCTTGAGCTGCTCGGCGACCACCCTTTCCAGGGCATCAATGAACCCTCGGGCTCTCACTCCCGGAGCGGATCCCAGTCCGACCCTTTTGACCACCACAGGAAGATCAATGAGAGGTGAATCCTCCAGCGCAGCCGCATATACCCCGGGCGAGATGAGCGCCTTCAGGGCCTCTATGTGTATATCGATACTGTCGACAGCTGGAGTCTCTTCCATGCGGCTCGCGAGCTCCTGACGGGAGGTTACCCCACAACCCTACTCTTGTCTGCTCTTTATACCGGAAATCGCCGATGTTGGATTCCCTTCGCACTCAAAGTAGTCCGGTTCGTTCAAATTGTTCTCAAGGTGACCACCGGGGCGTTTGATGTTACTGAGACAGGGCGATGCTTTTCCGCACGGTGGAGAAAGCCGTGACCAGCCACTACTGCATGTCCGACGCCCATCTGCCGTCTCGAACGAGACCGGGAAGCGGTCATCGCCGGGCCCGCTCAGTCCCTGGCGAGCGCAAGTGCGCTGGACAGGCGATCACGTCGGCGGCGCGGGCACGGCCTGCCGGTCCGGCCGTCGCAGGGGTGGCGTCGGGCACCGGCGGTGCGGCAGCCGGGACTCGGCGCTTTCTCCCGCAGTTCGACGAACCTTCCCGACAATTCCCGGCCATGGCCTGGCACGTTGATTCCCGGGAGGCGCCTCCTTTCCAACTCCTCATGGAAGGGAACCCGAGAACATGCTCGCCAAGATCGCTGTGCGTGCCCGTGCCCTGCGCGGCCGCGTCGGTCGGATGTCGACCCGTTTCGACATCGGCTGGATTGCCGGGGTCGCCATCAGGGCGCTGTGCGTCATGACTGGCGTCGAGGCCGTGGACGGACTGGTGGACGCCGTGGTGGTGCTGCTCCTGCCGAGTGTCCAGGACGGACTCACCACGCTCGTCCGCTACTTGGTCCGTGCCGGAAGGTCTCCGCGGGCCCGCGCGAAGAGGCCCCACGGCAATGCCCGCCGCCTCCGTCGCCGCAGGCACCCGTCTCGGGGTGATCGAAGGCGGTAACCGGGCATCGGCGCCCCGGAGTTCGCATGCCCTGACGGTCAGGGGGTGCCGCACGTAGGTTCTGGCTTGGTCCCGGTGGCACCGGACAGCGGTCCGATGCCACCAATGGCTTTGATGAGAAAGGGCGCCCGGCGGGTGGACTGCTCCAGCGGAGCCTGTTCGTTCTCCCGGAACCAGGCGATGGTCTGCTTCAAGCCGTCGATGACAGAGAATCGCGGTGCCCAGTCGAGTCGCCGCTGGGCGAGTGTGATGTCCGGGCAGCGAACGTCGGGATCGTCCGTGGGACGATCCACAAAGACTATGGGCGAGCTGGATCCCGTGAGGTCTCTGACCAGCTCGGCGATCTGCAGGACGGTCAGTTCCTCGGGGTTGCCCAGATTGACGGGGCCGGCGAGGTCCGCATGGAGCATCCGGACGACGCCCTCGACAAGGTCGTGCACATAGCAGAGGGAGCGGGACTGGGTGCCGGAGCCCGCAACAGTGATGGGTTTCCCGGCGAGCGCCTGGGTGATGAAGGTGGGTATTGCCCTGCCGTCATCCTTGCGCATGCGTGGTCCGAAGGTGTTGAAGATCCGGACGATGGCGGTGTCGAGGCCCTGGCTCCTGTGACAGGCCATGGTCAGTGCTTCCGAGAAGCGCTTCGACTCGTCGTACACGCTGCGCGGGCCAACCGGATTGACATTGCCCCAGTAGGTCTCCGGCTGCGGATGCACCTGTGGGTTCCCGTATGTCTCACTGGTCGATGCCAGCACGAATCGGGCCCCTTTGCGGTGGGCCAGATCCAGTGCGTGGAAGGTGCCTGAAGAACCGGCCTTCATGGTGGCCAACGGCATTCTCAGGTAGTCCGTCGGGGACGCGGGCGAAGCGAGATGCAGCACTGCGTCGACCGGGCCCGGCACATCGCAGCCGTCCGCGACGTCGGCCGTTTTGACCGTCAGTCGCCCTGAAGCCGCGGACGACTTCAGGTTTTCCTTCCGGCCGGAGCTGAAGTCGTCCAAGCATACGACCTCCGCGCCAGCGCCCAAGAAATAGTCGCAGAGGTGGGACCCGAGAAACCCGGCTCCGCCTGTTATGACAATGCGTCTGAATTTCACGTGTGTAGTCCTCGGATCGCATGCCCGGATCAATACGAAGATCAAGAACAAGGTCATCGCCCTGGACCTGGAACGCAAGGATTCACTCATCCGCCTTGCCCCGCGGGGACTGACCGTCGTCGCGGACACCACCTACGGACCGGTCAGCCCGGCCGAGATGGGCGGCGGCGGGAACTGGATCAGCCAGCAGTTCGCCACCCTCCTCAGCATGCACGAGTGGTTCTTCGAACAGCGCAGCCCGGTACCCCGCTTCCTCATTCGCGACGAGCCGTCCCAGGTCTACTTCCCCGAGGACGCCCCGTCGGCACCACATTGGCCGGACCCGACAGAACCGCCCTACTCGAGGGCGATCTGAATGATCTCCGGCCAGATCTGTTCCGTGCGGCGTCGTGGAGGGGAGGTCGCGCAGGCCAGTGGAGCGGGCGGCGCGAACGCGGTCCTCGGCCCGGGCGCGCCAGCGGTGGCGCAGCTCCGGTTCGGCGATCGGGACGTCCTTGACGTTGGTGGCGAAGCGGGGCAGGCGCATCCCGTCGGCGTCAGTGTGGCGGAGTTGGGCACCGGGGTGCGGGCGCTCCCTGCGCACGATCAGCCGCGTCCCCATCGGCCACTCCTTCGGACAGTCACCGGCGGGTTCGGCCGCCCGGGCGCCGTCGTCGCAGCGGATCAGCGTTCCGCGCCCGCGCCGGTACTTCTTGGGCAACTGGGCCAGGGCCGGGCGGGCGGCCTCGATGTGGTCGGCGCCCATGACGGAGCCGGCGTTGCCGGGTCGCGGCAGGCCCACGACCGGCTCCCCGGAGCCGCCCGCTCCATGGTCGACGAACCCCGTCAGCGGGTGGTGCCTGAACGCTTCCTTCCAGGTCGCTGCCGCGTCCTGCTTCTCGGACTGCGCGATCACGAGGACGCCGTCGAGGTCCACGGTCACCTGCCCGCCCGCGTCGGGTACCGGCCGGCCGACCGAAGTGCGGCCGGCACCCGCTTCCCGCTACCGGCGAGCACGTCGAATCAGCCGGGACACCGTCGGGTCGGAGGCGACCGGTCCGAACACGGCCGGCTCGGCCCGCGGTATGCCCACATCCGCGAGGCAGTCCCCACGACATCGGCCCCGCCGGGACCGGGGTATCCGACCTGGCGGCCGCGTCCGCTTGCCCCGCGGAGTCCCGGCCGTCCCGCTCGGGCGGGTGCTGCCGCTCGCCCCCCGGGGCTCGAGAAGGCCCCGCAAGGCCCGCCGTCGCCTCGAGGACGGCGCACTCGCCGCGTTTGCCGGGCCCGGCTCACCGTCCCGGAAGGCACGCCGCGCGTACGCCACGGCCCGCCGACCGGGACCGGCGCGGCGGTGAGGGCGCTCGCGCCACGCCGGACGGCGCACCGCGTCATCCCCGGCGCGTCACGGACCGTCCGGGTCCGCCCGGTTCAGGGCCGGGCGGGGAGTCGCGCCCGCTGTCATCAGGTAGTCCGCGGCGGACGTGTCCGTCACCAGGCTGGTGACGAGCCCGGACCGCAGTACCGCGTCGATGGCGGCGGCCTTGCGCTGTCCGCCCGCGATCGCCACGACCTCGGGGATGCGCCGCAGCCGGTCGGCCTCGACGGTGATGCACCGCTCGCCCAGGTCACGGCCGACCCGCCGCCCCTCGGCGTCGAAGAGGTGCGCGGACATCTCGGCGGCGACACCGAGGGTGGCGTAGTGGGCGCGCTCCTCCTCGGTGAGCATGTCGTGCACCGTCGAGATGCCGGGCTCCCAGGAGCCGATCGACACGCAGGCGACCGTGACCTTGTCGAAGTACTCGAAGGCACGGGCGATCCCGGTCTGGCTGCGCAGCGCGGCCGCGGTGGCCGCGTCGGGCAGCAGCATCGGCGCGTAGATGGGGTGGGCGTCGCCGCCCGACACCTGCGCGGCGCGGCGTACCGCCTCCACCGACCCGCGCTCCGCGGTCCCGGCGTCGTACACGCCCGTCAGCTGCACCACCGTGCACGGCGGGAGCCGGTCGAGCGCCGCCGCCATGTGGATGGTGGAGCGGCCCCAGGCCAGGCCCAGCACATCGCCCTCGTTGACCAGCTCACCGAGCAGGTCGGCGGCGACTTCACCGAGGTTCTCGGGGTCGGGCGACTCCTCGGCATCCGCCGGGGACTCGACCACGACGGCGTGCCGCAGGCCGTAGCGGGCGCGCAGCGCGTCGGAGCGCTCCGCGTCCAGCTCGGCGGGCACCCGGATCTCGATACGCACGAGATCCCGTTCGAGCGCGGTCTCCAGGACCCGGGCCACCTTGAAGCGGCTGACGCCGAACTCCTCGGCGATCTGGATCTTGGATTTGCCCTCGAGGTAGAAGCGGCGGGCCATGGCCGCCGCCTGCACCAGCTCAGCGGGTCCCATCCGCATGGCTGACCGGCCCGCCGACATACCCGACACGGCGATCTCCTCACTGCTGTTCACACTCTGGATTCGCCGTTCATCCTCGCAGATCCGGCGTACTTGATCAGCCCTGATGGGCGGCGTTCACGTTCCCTTTGGTCAGTGGTCGCACGCCCACGCCGCATGGGCCGTCGCGCCCTGAGCCTGGGTGCGCAATGCACGTACCGCCTGAGCCGGGTCCGCCGCCCCGTACACGGCCGAACCGGCGACGAAGACGTCCGCGCCCGCCTCCGCGCACCGCTCGATGGTGGACGCCGACACACCGCCGTCGACCTGAAGCCAGAGCTCGAGGCCGTGCTTGCTGATCAACTCTCGGGTGCGGCGGATCTTCGGCAGCATGATGTCCAGGAACGCCTGGCCGCCGAAACCCGGCTCGACCGTCATGATCAACAGCATGTCGAGCTCGGGAAGCAGATCCTCGTACGGCTCGATGGGGGTCGCGGGCTTGAGCGCCATGGAGGCGCGGGCACCCTTGGCCCGGATCTCGCGGGCGAGCCGCACCGGCGCGGCGGCCGCCTCGACGTGGAAGGTGACGGAACCGGCACCCGCTTCCACGTACTGGGGTGCCCACCGATCGGGGTCCGCGATCATCAGATGGCAGTCCAGCGGCGTGTCCGTCGCACGGGCCAGGGACTCTACGACCGGCACACCGAGCGTGAGGTTCGGGACGAAATGGTTGTCCATGACGTCGACATGGAGCCAGTCCGCGCCCTCCACCGCCTGTGCCTCCTCGGCAAGACGGGCGAAGTCCGCGGACAGAATGCTGGGGTTGATCTGCACGGCCATGCCCCAAGCCTGCCATGCCCCGGGCCGGTTGCTCTCCTCGGTCCGACTCCTGGACCGTACCTGAGACATACCGGCGCCCTGCCTGCGCCATACATGCGCCATACATGCGTGCCCGAACCGCACCGGGGCGGCACCGGGACCGTTGCGCGGGTGTCGCGCCCCGCACGGTCCGGGTGCCGCCGGGTCCTTCAGCTGCGGGCGAAGGCCAGCAGGTCGGCGTCGAAGACGTCCTTGAACGGGGCGACCATCGACAGGCCGTGCGGGGCACCGGGGTACACCTTCAGCGTGGCGTCCTTGACGATTTTCGAGGACTTCTCCGCGGCCGCGACGATGGGCACGATCTGGTCGTCGTCGCCGTGCGCGATCAGGGTGGGGACGTCGAACCGCTTCAGGTCCTCGGTGAGGTCGGTCTCGGAGAACGCCTTGACGCAGTCGTACGAGCCCTTGATCCCCACCTGCAGGGACCACAGCCAGAACGCGTCCCGCGTGCCCTGGGACACCTGCGAACCGGGCCGGTTGGCACCGTAGAAGGGCGCGCTGAGGTCCTTGTAGTACTGCGAGCGGTCGGTCGCGACGCCCTTGCGGATCTCGTCGAAGGCCTCCAACGGCAGCCCCTCGGGGTTCGCTTCCGTCTTGAGCATCAGCGGCGGGATCGCGCCGAGGAGGACGGCCTTGGCGACCCGTCCGGTGCCGTGGCGGCCGATGTAGCGCGTCACCTCGCCGCCACCGGTGGAGTGGCCGACCAGGATCACGTCGCGCAGATCGAGGTCCTCGATCAACTGCGCCAGGTCGTCCGCGTACGTGTCCAGGTCGTTTCCGTCCCACGGCTGACCCGAGCGTCCGTGGCCGCGGCGGTCGTGCGCGATCGCGCGGAAGCCGTTTTCGGCCATCATGCGGACCTGGGGATCCCAGGCGTCGGCGTTCAGCGGCCAGCCATGGCTGAACACGACCGGCTGCCCCGTACCCCAGTCCTTGTAATAGATTTCCGTGTCATCCTTCGTGGAAATGAAAGGCATGGGCATATTTCTTTCGATCGAGTTACGTGCGGGATCCCTGATCGGCTGAAATGCATGACGGGAATTTCACGCTACCCGACACGCCGCTTTTCCGCGCGGTACGCCTCCAGCAGGCGGAGCCACACCTCGCTCGCGGTGGGGTAGCTGGGCACGACATGCCACAGCACGGGAAGCGGCACTCTCGCGACGATGGCCGTCGTGGCGGAGTGGACGAGTTCCGCGACGCCCGAGCCGACGAACGTCGCGCCCACCACCGTGTCGGTACCCCGGTCGACGACCAGTTTGGCGCGCCCGAGGTAGTCCTCGCGCAGCACGTACGTGCCGGCCAGCGCGGCCATGTCGTACTCGACCGTCGCCACGTCGAGTCCCGCCGCACGCGCCTCCCGCTCGGTCATGCCGGCCGATCCGACCTCCGGGTCGGTGAAGGTCACCTGCGGGTTGCCCCGGTGTCCGTCGGCGGAGCCCGGCACGCCGCTGCCCGCTCCGTCCACCCGCCCTTCCGTGGCACGGGCGGCGATCACCTCACCGGCGATCCGCGCCTGGTACTTGCCCATGTGGGTCAGCAGCGCGCGTCCGCAGACATCACCGACCGCGTACAGCCAGTGCCCGTCCACCGCCCGTACGGCCTGCTCGTCGTCGACCTCCAGAAAGCCGCCGTCGGGGCATCCCACCGACGACAGGCCGATGTCCTGGGTGTTCGGCGTACGGCCGGTGGCGAGCACCAGTTCGTCGGCGACGAGCGTGCTCCCGTCGTCCAGCCGGACGGTGACCTCGCCGCCGTGCGGCAGCCCGACTCCCGTGTCGCGGGGCTCGTCGCGCCGCACCTCGGTGACCGACCTGCCGGGAAGCAGCCGCACCCCCGCGGCCGTCAACTGGTCACCCACCATGCGCCCGGCGAAGGGTTCCGCCCGGGCCAGCAGGCCGGCGCGCCGGTACACGATGCTCAACTCCTCGACGCCCAGCGGCTTCAGCCAGGTCGCCGCCTCGCACGCGACCACCCCACCGCCCAGCACCACGACCCGGCGTGGCACCTCCTGCAGATTGGTGACGTCGCGGGAGGTCCAGGGGCGTGCCTCGCTCATGCCGGGGATCGTCGGCACGGTGGTGCAGGAGCCCGTGTCGATCACCACCGCGTGCCGTGCGGTCAGCACCCGGGTGGCACCGGCCGCCGTCTGAACCGCCACCGCGCGCTCCCCGGCGAGCCGCCCGTACCCGCGCACCACATCGATGCCGACGCCGAGCGCCCAGTCGATCTGCGAGGAGTCGTCGAGGCCGTTCACGACGGTGTCCCGGCGGGCCAGTACCGCCCGCACGTCCAGCTCGCGCCCGGTCAACAGCGAGGACACACCCGGCACATGCCGTCCGCCGTCCAGCACCTCGGCCGGGCGCAACAGGGCCTTGCTGGGCATGCAGGCCCAGTACGAGCACTCGCCGCCCAGCAACTCCGCCTCGACCAGCACCGCGTCCAGACCGGAGAACTGCGTGGCGTACTGAGCCGCGTTCTCCCCAGCCGCGGCGCCGCCCAGGACGATGACGTCCCACTCGGAACGATCGGGATCCACACGCGCTGCCATCATTCACGCCCTCAATTACGAGAATGGTGAACTCGGAGGATTCGGCGATGGCTCTCGTATTGCGCTCGGACGGGGGTTACCACTCCTCGCCCTACTCCGCTCCGGCCTTTTCTCCGAATACGAGAAAGGGTACGCCTTCGGGCTGTTCTCGGCGCTGGGAGAGGTCACGCCGTCCGGCGGATCAGCGCCAGATACATGGCGTCCGTACCGTGCAGATGCGGCCACAGCTGGATGTCGGGGCCGTCGCCCAGCGCCGGTACGCCGGGCAGGAGCGGGCGGGCGTCGAGGAGTTCGGCGGAGCCCGTGTCGTAGTGCTTGAGGACGTCGTCCACGACCGCGCGGGTCTCGGCGAGGTGCGGCGAGCAGGTCGCGTACCCGACGACGCCGCCGACCCGTACGGAGTCCAGCGCCGTCCGCAACAGCCCGCGCTGGAGGGGCGCGAAGCCGTCCAGGTCCTCGGGACGGCGCCGCCAGCGGGCCTCGGGACGGCGGCGCAGGGCGCCAAGACCCGTGCAGGGCACGTCCATGAGCACCCGGTCGAAGGTGCCGGGCAGCCACGGCGGACGGGTGCCGTCGGCGGCGATGACCTGGTAGGGGCCGGGATTGCCCGCGAGTGCCTTGGCCACCAGGCCCGCCCGGTGCGGCTGCTTCTCCGCGGCGAGCAGCGCGGCGCCGCGCTCGGCGGCCAGTCCGGCGAGCATGGCGGCCTTGCCGCCGGGGCCCGCGCAGCCGTCCAGCCACGCCTTGTCCCGGCCGTCGAGGGGCGCGTTCGCGAGCGCGAGCGCCACCAGCTGGCTGCCCTCGTCCTGGACGCCCGCACGCCCCTCCCGTACGGCGTCGATGGCACCGGGCTCGCCGCCCTCGCTGAGCCGCACGGCGTACGGCGACCAGCGTCCCGGCAGCGCGGACTCCTCCCCGAGGACGCCGAGGAGTTCGTCGGCGGTGGAACGCCCGGGCCGCGCCACGAGCGTCACCTCGGGCCGTTCGTTGTCGGCCTCGAGCAGGTCCTCGATCCCGGCACGGCCGCCGCCCAGCGCGTCCCACAGCGCCGAGACGACCCAGCGCGGGTGCGAGTGCACGACGGCGAGGTGGTCCTCGGGGTCCTCGTCGTAGGGCGGCGCGACCTGCTCCAGCCAGGCGTCGAGATCCTGCCGGGCGACCTTGCGCAGCACGGCGTTGACGAACTTGGCACGCCCGTCGCCGAGTACGACGCGGGCGAGTTCGACGGAGGCGGACACGGCGGCGTGCGTGGGGATGCGCGTCCCGAGCAGCTGGTGCACACCGAGGCTGAGCACATCGAGTACGGGCGGATCGACTTCTCGCAGCGGCCGGTCCACGCAGGCCGCGATGACGGCGTCGTACGTCCCCTGCCGACGCAGCGTCCCGTACACCAGCTCGGTGGCAAGCGCCGCGTCCCGCCCGTCGAACTTTTCCGGTCCTGCCTTCTCGCGGGCCTTCCGCAGCAGCGGCGGCAGCACGAGGTTCGCGTACGCGTCGCGCTCGTCCACGGCCCGCAGCGCCTCGAAGGCGAGCATGCGGACCGGGTCCTTCTGGGGGCGGCGGTAGGGCTTGCCGGGCTTGCGCGGCCCGCGGGACTGCTCAGTCACGAAAAAGGTGCTCCGGATCCTGGATGGTTCGACCCCTCCAGCCTACTTCCGGACGGACGTCGCCGGCCGGACGGCCCACGTGTCCTGGTCGGCCGGCCGCCCGCCGCTCAGCCGCCCGGGATCACCAGTCCCGTCTCGTACGCGATGACGACCGCCTGGGCCCGGCTGTCCAGGCCGAGCTTGGTCATGGTGCGGTTGAGGTGGGTCTTGACGGTGGCCTCGCTGATGCCGAGGCGATGGGCGATCTCCAGGTTGGACAGGCCCCGGCCGGTCAGCTTCAGCACCTCGACCTCGCGCGAGGTCAGCACGCCCAGGTCGGGTGGCGCGGCGTCCCGCGCGGGCCCGTGCTGCCGGGCGAAGGCCTCGATCAGGCGACGGGTGATGCTGGGCGCGAAGAGGGCGTCGCCGCCGTCGACCGCGGCCACCGCGGCGAGCAGCCGCTCGGGCCCGGAGTCCTTCAGCAGGAACCCGCAGGCCCCGGCCCGCAGGGCTCCGTACACGTACTCGTCGAGGTCGAAGGTGGTCAGGATCAGGATGCGCGGCGCCCGGTCGGGGGCCTCGGCGAGGATGCGCTCGGTGGCCTCGATGCCGTTCACACCGGGCATGCGGATGTCCATGAGGATCACGTCGGGTCGGGTCCTGGCGGCCAGCCGCACGGCCTCCGCCCCGTCCGCCGCCTCCCCCACGACCTCGAAGCCGGGCGCGGCGTCCAGCAGGTCCACGAGCCCGGCGCGAATGAGGAACTGGTCGTCGACGACGAGCACTCTGGTCATCTCGTACGGTCGTCCCCCCGCCGGGTGGCCGATGCCGAGGTCGGCAGGGCCAGCTCGACCGCGAAGCCTCCCTCGGCGCGCGGGCCGAGGCTGAGTGTCCCGCCGTAGAGCTTGGCCCGCTCGCGCATGCCGATCAAGCCGTGCCCGGCGCCCCTCGGGACCTTGTCCGAAATCACCCCCTCCCCGTCGTCCGTGACGGAGACCGTCAACTCGTGCTGCCCGTAACCGAGTGCCACGCGCGCGTGTGCCCGTCCGGCGTGCTTGAGGACGTTGGTGAGGGCCTCCTGGACGACGCGGTAGGCGCACAGCTCGACCCCCGGCGCGAGCGGGCGGGGTGTGCCCTCGACGGCCAGCTCGACCGGGACGCCGCCGGCCCTGACCCGGTCGACCAGCTCCACCAGCCGGGCCAGGGTGGGCATCGGAGCCCCGTCGGGTGCCCGCGGGTCCTCCTCGCGGAGCAACTGGAGCATGCGTCTGAGCTCCTCCAGCGCCTCGCCGCTGCTGTCCGCGATGGTGCCCAGCGCGCCACGGGCCTTGGCCGGATCGGAGTCGAAGACGAACCGGTCCAGGCCCGCCTGCACGGAGATGACCGACATGTGGTGGGCGACCACGTCGTGCAGCTCCCGCGCGATCCGCCCACGCTCGTCGGCGACCGCGCGCCGGGCCCGCTCGATCTGCTCCTCACGCAGTCTGCGCGTGAGTTCGGCGGAGTGCCGGGTCAGAGTGCCGAACCGGACCAGCACCGAGCAGTACAGCAGCGCCTGCCCCAGGACGACCGCCATCGACGGGCTGTGGCCGACCAGTCCGCCGTAGCCCCAGACGGCGACCGCGCAGGCCGCGCAGGCGACGGCGATCCGGGGCGGACGGTGCGCCGCGACCGTGTAGAGGGCGAGCATGGGGCCGAAGAAGCACGCCACGAGCCAGTAGCCGAAGGTGACATAGGCGACCGAGGCGGCCTGTACGGCGGCGAAGACGGTGAGCGGCCACCTGCCGCGCAGGGCGACCGGCAGTTGCGCGAGGGCGATCAGGACGTGGGCACGCCCGTCGGGTTCGGGCCAGCCCTGCGCCGCCCTCGACACATGCCCCAGCAGCATGGCCACCCCGGTCATGGCGAGCGCGATCAGTGTGTCGACGACGAACGGCCGAGGCGTCCTCAGGCGCATCGCCGCAGCCTAGTCCCGGATCCCGGACGGTGCGTCAACTTCTTTTGCTACCAAGGGAGTTGTACAAGCTCACGACTACCGCGCTCGGTGGGGCGGGAGTTCCACCCGCCGCGGGACGCGGCGGCCGTGGCACCGCTCCTACCGTCAGGCACAGCGGCACCGCCGATCGAGCGGAGTCACACGGCCCGTGGGCTGTTCGGGGTTCCCGGCCGGGGACCCGGCCCAGGGCCTGAAGGAGCCCGCATGACCCTGCGCAAGCACATCGCCCTGGCCACGGCCGCCCTCGCCCTGGGCAGCGGCCTCGCCGTACTGCCCGCGACCGGGGCGTCGGCGACGACGTACACCTGCGACTACAGCACCGACGGCTACTGGGCATACGCCGGCTACTACTCGGGGACCACCGTGCAGCCTTCGAGCACCGGGGTGTCGTCCGCGGGCATCGAGGCACAGTGCCTGCTCGACCTTGCGGGCTTCAGCCCCGGCACCATCGACGGGGTCTTCGGCACCAAGTCCCAGGCGGCGGCCGCGGACTTCCAGCGGCTGGCCAACAAGTACTACGGGGTCACCCTCACGGTGGACGGCAAGGTCGGCCCGAAGACCTGGCCGGTGCTGCGCGCCCACGCCTTCTGATCCCTCCCTGCCGACCGGGAGCCCGATGGCCCGCACCCACGGGGAGGTGCGGGCCATCGCCGTACGACCGCGTGTCAGGCCCCGAGCCGCTCACCGGAGGCGATCCGCACCCCACGGGCCCAGTCGGCCGCGCGCATCGGCTTCTTGCCCTGGGCCTGGACCCAGAGCAGTTCCACGGCGTACGAGCCGGTCCCGACGTACACGTTGTTCTTGCCCACGGACAGCTCGCCCGGGGCGAGGTCGGTGCGCTCGGGCACGGGTGTGGCGTGGATGAGCTTGAGCCGCTCGCCGCGGAAGACGGTCCAGGCGCCGGGCGCGGGCGTGCACCCGCGCACCATCCGGTCGACACGCAGCGCCGGTGCGGACCAGTCGACGTGGGCGTTCTCGACGGTGATCTTCGGCGCCAGGGTGATGCCGTCGGCAGGCTGCGGTACAGCCTTCAGGGTGCCGTCCTCGATGCCGTCCATGGTCGCGACGAGCAGGCCGGCACCGGCGAAGGCGAGCCGGGTGAGCAGGTCACCGCTGGTGTCGGTGCGCCGGATCTCCTCGGTGACGGTCCCGTACACCGGCCCCGAGTCGAGCCCCTCCTCGATGAGGAAGGTGGAGGCTCCGGTGATCTCGTCCCCCGCCATGACCGCGTGCTGCACGGGGGCGGCGCCGCGCCAGGCGGGCAGCAGGGAGAAGTGCAGATTGACCCATCCGTGGGCGGGCACGTCGAGGGCGACCCGGGGCAGCAGCGCCCCGTACGCCACCACGGGGCAGGCGTCGGGCCCGATCTCCCTCAGCCGGGCCAGGAAGTCCTCGTCCCGCGGCTTGACCGGCTTCAGCACCTCGATGCCTGCCTCCTCCGCCCGCTCGGCGACCGGACTCGCGACAAGCCGCCGTCCCCGGCCGGCGGGCGCGTCGGGCCGCGTGACCACGGCGGCCACCTCGTGCCGCCCGGAGGCGATCAAGGCGTCCAGTGCGGGAACGGCGACCTCGGGGGTACCTGCGAAGACGAGCTTCATGGGTGGCGGCTGGCCTCTCGGGCGGGAACGCTTCAGGGCCCTGCACACCCGCCGGTCCGGACGGGGTACGGGGCAGCGCACCAGTCTATGCGGCGCGACGGCTCGGCGGCCCGGGGGTTCGACGGGCGACACCTCGAACAGACGAACACACGAACAAGCACCGAGGACCGAGGACCGAGGCGAGAGAACGGCGCACCGGGGGCGTACGCCCCCGGACGCGCCCTGTGCATATGCCCTTACGCCCCCGCAGCGTGACCACTCACCCGCAAACGCGTTGGTCAAGAGAGAGTTGACCACAGCGGGCCGCGATCACGGCCCGATCCTTTTCAACGCCGGTTCGAGAGGCTTGTTCATGGCCGACCACGCAACCCACGACGCCCAGGCTCGGGCCAGCCTGCACTTGCTGGTGCGGGACATCGAGCGGGTCCGCCGGCAGGTGGACGCACTGCGCACGCTCACCGCACAACTGGGCAACGTCTACCGCCCGCGCCGCTCCGGCCCCTCCGCGGGCTTCGTCGTCTACGGACGCGCCCCCGCCCCGACCGTCCGCCTCGCCCAGGAGCTGCGGGACAGCGTCGAGACCCTGGTCACGGCCGCCGTGGACTTCGACCGCTCCCTGGGCTTCTCCTGGGACGCGGTGGGCTCCGCGCTCGGGGTCACCAAGCAGGCGGTGCACCGCCGTTACGGCGCCCGCCGCGCCGCCGCGCAGGCCGCCGCCGAGGCCGAGCGCTCCACGGAGACCTCGGGCACCCGCACGGTCGCCGTCAACACGGGCATCCCCACGGTGCCGACGGTCCCCGCCGCCCGCTCCATGCCGACCCAGCCGACCGCGGGCAGCCCCACCCTCCGCGACGAGGTCAGGCCCACGGCGTTCCCGGGCCCCCGCAACGGCTGACCCCACCTCTCGCCTGCCTCCCGGCACCATCGAAGCCGGGAGGCGGCCCAGGTCGGGGCGGCCCGGACGGGGGTGGACCGACGCTCGTCACCCGATGTCCGGCGGATCGATCCGAATCCGTACGGGCTCACTTCCGCCCCGCGCCATCCGCGCCGCCTGGGCGGCCTTCAGCGCGGCCGCCAGCGCCGCCCCGCTCCCCGGCGGCACCCGAACGAGCGCCCGCTCCCACTGCTCCCCCGGCGGCGGCGCCCCCACCCGCCGCGGCCCCCCGGCCTGCGTGACGGGCAGCGGCACCGGCCCCAGCACCTCCGCGTCGCCCGGAAGCTCGACCACGGCGAGGAACCCGGCGAGCGCCTCCGTCGTACCCGACACGGCAGCCATCCGGGACACCGGCGGAAACCCGAGCTCGGCCCGCTCGGCGAGCTCCCGCACCGCGTGCCCGACGGGATCCCACCGTACGAGCGCCTGCACGGGCCGCAGGGTCGGCTCCGCGACGACCACGACCGTGCCCCCCGCCCCCTGCCCACGGACCAGCGCCGCCGCGCCGATCCACCGGCGCAGCGCGTCCTCGCCGGCCCGCAGATCGGGCCGCGACAGCATCGTCCAGCCGTCGAGCAGCAACGCGGCCGCGTACCCGCCCTCGGCGACGGGCTCGGCCCCCGGCGTGCTCACGACGAGCGCGGGCGCACCCGGGACCGTGTCGAGCACCTGCTCGCGTCCCGACGTCCGCACGGGCACGGCCGGAAACGCCCGCCCCAGCTCCTCCGCGGTCCGCCGCGCGCCCACGACCTGGGCCCGCAGCCGGAACCCACCGCACTCGGGACAGTGCCAGGCCGCCTCGTCCCGCCCGCACCACGTGCACAGCAGCGCCCCGGCGTCCCGCGCCTCCAGCGGTCCCGCGCAGTGCCGGCAGCGAGCCGGAGCCCGGCACTGCGCACAGGCCATCCGCGGTACGTACCCACGCCGCGGCACCTGCACCAGTACGGGCCCGTGCCGCAGGCCGTCCCTCACCACCTGCCAGGCGAGCGTCGGCAGCCGGGCGGCCCGCGCCGCCTCGTCCCGCGCGAGATCCCCGTCCCCCACGGTCCGCACGAGCGGCGCGCTCGCCCGCACCTGCTCCCGCTCGGCGACCAGCGGCAGCGCCCACCCGCTCTCGACCAGCTGCGCCGCCTCGACCGTGCAGCCCCAACTCCCCAACAGAAAAGCGCACTTGTCATGGGCGGCCCGCAGCAGCAGCACTTCCCGGGCATGCGGCTGCGGAGCGTGCAGCTCGCTGTGGCTGTCGTCGCCGTCGTCCCAGATGACGACGAGTCCCAGATCCCGTACGGGCGCGAACATGGCGGCCCGGGTCCCCACGACGGCCCGCACGGACCCACGCCGCACGGCCAGCCACTCCCGGTAGCGCTTCTCGGGCCCGGCCTCGGCCGTGAGCACCGCGTGCTGCCCCTCCCCCAGCACGGCGGACAGCGCGGCATCCACCCGTGTGACGGCCCGGCCGTCCGGCACGACGACGAGCGCGCCCCGCCCCGAGGCGAGCGTCGCGCCCACGGCTCTGGCGATCTCCTCGGCCCAGCCGGGCCCCGGCAACGCGTTCCACACGGCCCGCGGTGCCCCGCCCGCGGCGAGCGACTCGAGAAAGGCCGCCCCCCGCCCGTATCGCGTCCAGGAACCGGTCGCGGGTATGCCGGGCGGAGGAAGCGGCGCGGGCGAGGGCTTCTGTTCGGCCCGCGCGTTGCGCGGCGGGACCGCTAGCTGCAGCACGTCCGCGAGGCTCCCCGCGTACCGGTCGGCGACGGCGCGCGCCAGTCCCAGCAGCTCGGGCCCGAGCACGGGCTCGGGCGACACGACCTGCGCGAGCGCGGCGAGCGGCCCGGAGTAGTCGGACTCGGCGAGCCGCTCGACGAGGAACCCGTCGATCAGACCTCCGCCCTCCCGGCGTCCCTCCCGCACCCGGTGCCGCCCGGCCCCGAACCGCACCCGGACCCGCACGCCCGGCTGTGCCTCGGCGTCCAGCTCCTCGGGCACGGCGTAGTCGAAATACCGGTCGAGGTGCAGCACACCCTTGTCGACGAGGACCCGTGCGACAGGCAGCTCCTCGGCGAGCTTCGCCCCCCGCCACGTGCGCGGCTTCGCCTTGGGCGCCCTGGCCTGCCGCACCCCTTCCCGAATCAACGCAAGCTGCTCGGGCGGCGCACCCTCCGCGCCACCCTCACCCCACCCGTTCGCGCTGCTCACAGCAACATTCCTACCAGACCCCACTGACACCGCCGCGCGCCCGAGATCAGACCGGCCACGGATCACGAACGCCCTGAGGGCGCTTCTGCCATGGGCCACTCGGCCATACCGGTCCAAGGACCGGCAGCAGGATTCGAACCTGCGAGGGAATCACCCGGAAGTACCCGCGACCATCGCACCGGACGCCACGACGTCAGTTCTCCCGAGTTCCAAGCGGCAGCGGACCATGATCCAGATTCACCGCGCGCCTTGGGCGCACTCCACCGAAGTAACCGCGGCCATCGCACCGGGAGACCTCGACCCTACGAACCCCGACCCCACCCGCACCACCGATTTACCCACCAGCCGCGACCGGCCCCTCGCGGACTCCCGCCGGGAAACGGTGAGGCCCGGCGCCCCCGAAGGGGTACCGGGCCTCACCGTGCAGGCATTGCTTACAGACCGACGGCCTTGCGCAGGGCCTCCACGCGGTCCGTGCGCTCCCACGTGAAGTCGGGCAGCTCGCGGCCGAAGTGGCCGTAGGCAGCCGTCTGGGAGTAGATCGGGCGCAGCAGGTCGAGGTCGCGGATGATGGCCGCCGGGCGGAGGTCGAAGACCTCGGCGATGGCGGTCTCGATCTTCTCGGCGTCGACCTTGGCGGTGCCGAAGGTCTCGACGAAGAGACCGACCGGCTCGGCCTTGCCGATGGCGTAGGCGATCTGGACCTCGCAGCGGGAGGCGAGGCCCGCGGCGACGACGTTCTTGGCGACCCAGCGCATGGCGTAGGCGGCGGAGCGGTCGACCTTGGACGGGTCCTTGCCGGAGAAGGCGCCGCCGCCGTGGCGGGCCATGCCGCCGTACGTGTCGATGATGATCTTGCGGCCGGTGAGGCCGGCGTCGCCCATCGGGCCACCGATCTCGAAACGGCCGGTCGGGTTCACCAGGAGGCGGTAGCCCTCGGTCTCCAGCTTGATGCCGTCGTCGAGGAGGGCCTTGAGCTCCGGCTCGACCACGAACTCGCGGATGTCGGGGGCGAGGAGGGAGTCGAGGTCGATGTCCGACGCGTGCTGCGAGGAGACGACGACCGTGTCCAGGCGGACCGCCTTGTCGCCGTCGTACTCGATGGTGACCTGGGTCTTGCCGTCGGGACGGAGGTAGGGGATCGTCCCGTTCTTGCGGACCTCGGAGAGGCGGCGCGACAGGCGGTGCGCGAGGTGGATCGGGAGCGGCATCAGCTCCGGGGTCTCGTCCGTCGCGTACCCGAACATCAGGCCCTGGTCGCCGGCGCCCTGCTTGTCGAGCTCGTCCTCGTCGCCCTCGACCCGGTTCTCGTACGCCGTGTCGACACCCTGCGCGATGTCGGGCGACTGCGAGCCGATCGACACCGAGACACCACAGGAAGCTCCGTCGAAGCCCTTCTTCGACGAGTCGTAACCGATCTCCAGGATCTTGTCGCGGACCAGCTGGGCGATCGGCGCGTAAGCCTTGGTCGTGACCTCGCCGGCCACGTGCACCAGGCCGGTCGTGATCAGCGTCTCCACGGCGACCCGGGACGTCGGGTCCTCGCGCAGAAGCGCATCGAGAATGGTGTCGCTGATCTGGTCAGCGATCTTGTCGGGGTGACCCTCGGTCACGGACTCCGAGGTAAACAGGCGACGGGACACTACGCTCCCTGTGGTTGCAGCGGCTGCTGGCTGATCATTGGTGGACGGGACGAGAGCTGCGCTCGGCGTCGTCCGAGAACAGTTTATCGGTCGCACTCGCCCACAGGCCCCCCTGTCTCGCTTCTCGGAAGCGCTGTGACCTGCGGCACGGGCATTCTGCGTCATGACGATCGCTCTCCACCAGGGTCACCACGGGCGATTTCACGCTGATGGACGCTACTGCCGGGGTTAATGAGACATTCACATCAGGCGGCGTCCCACCAGGTCCCACACCATCTCGGCCAGAGCTTCCTTGGGTCCGTACGGCACCGGGGTCTCGCTGCCGTCGGCCCCCAATACCACGGCCTCGTTCTCCTCGGCACCGAAGGTCTTGCGCTCCCCCACCTCGTTCACGACGAGAAGGTCGCACCCCTTGCGCGCCAGCTTCGTACGACCGTTGGCGAGCACGTCGTCCGTCTCGGCGGCGAAACCGACGACCACCTGGCCGGGGCGGGGACGGTCCGCCGAGATCTCCGCGAGGATGTCCGGATTGCGGACCAGAACGATCGGCTCCGGCTCCTGGTCGTCCTTCTTCTTGATCTTCCCGGCCGCGTAGGCGGCCGGGCGGAAGTCCGCCACCGCCGCCGCCATCACCACGGCGTCGGCGTCCGAGGCCGCCTTGAGGACCGCCTCGCGCAGTTGCACGGCCGTCCCGACCCGCACCACGTCCACGCCCGCCGGGTCCGGCAGTCCGGTGTTCGCGGCGATCAGCGTGACCCGGGCGCCCCGCGCGGCCGCGGTGCGCGCCAGGGCGTACCCCTGCTTGCCGGAGGAGCGGTTGCCGAGGAAGCGGACGGGGTCGAGGGGCTCTCGGGTACCGCCGGCGCTGACGACGACGTGACGCCCGGCCAGATCGGGCTCGGTCACCCCTCGGGCGAGCACCCGGCGGCAGACCTCGAAGATCTCCGCGGGGTCGGGCAGCCGCCCCTTGCCGGTGTCGACACCGGTCAGGCGCCCCACCGCGGGCTCGATGACGACGGCGCCGCGGCGGCGCAGCGTCGCCACGTTCTCCTGGGTGGCGGGGTGCTCCCACATCTCGGTGTGCATGGCGGGCGCGAAGACGACCGGGCAGCGGGCCGTGAGCAGGGTGTTGGTGAGGAGGTCGTCGGCCAGGCCGTGGGCGGCCTTGGCGAGCATGTCGGCCGTCGCGGGAGCGACCACCACCAGGTCCGCGTGCTGGCCGATGCGGACGTGCGGGACCTCGTGGACGTCCGACCAGACCTCGGTGGAGACGGGGTGGCCGGAGAGCGCGGACCAGGTGGCGGCGCCGACGAAGTGCAGCGCGGAGGCGGTGGGCACGACGCGCACGTCGTGGCCCGACTCCGTCAGCCTGCGCAGCAGCTCACAGGCCTTGTACGCGGCGATGCCACCGCTGACCCCCAGCACGACCTTGGGCTTGTCCACCGTCTCTCCCCGAGCTCGGAAACGTACGACTCCATGACACACCACAGGCCCGGCGGTCGCGCCGCCGGGCCTGGGATGAGCGATTGAACGACTACTGCGCGGGGCCCTCGACGGCCTCGGACGTCAGCAGACCCGCGTTGATCTCGCGCAGGGCGATCGACAGCGGCTTCTCGTGGACGTGGGTGTCGACGAGCGGACCGACGTACTCGAGGAGACCCTCGCCGAGCTGCGAGTAGTACGCGTTGATCTGACGGGCGCGCTTGGCCGCGTAGATCACGAGGCTGTACTTCGAGTCGGTGGCCTCGAGGAGCTCGTCGATCGGAGGGTTGATGATGCCCTCGGGAGCGGTAATGGAAGAGGACACGCTCTGCCTTCCGAAAGGTGGAAATGACCTAAAAGTGACCTGATAGATCAAACAACTTCCACCAAGGCTAGCAGCTCACGCGCCACGTCCTCGACGGAGGTGTTGACCAGGGTGACATCGAACTCCGGCTCGGCCGCCAGTTCGATCTTGGCCGCCTCCAGGCGGCGCTCGATCACCTCGGGCGGTTCGGTGCCCCGTCCGGTGAGCCTGCGCACCAGCTCGTCCCAGGAGGGCGGAGCCAGGAACACGAGCAGGGCCTCCGACATGGACTCACGGACCTGCCGTGCACCCTGGAGGTCGATCTCCAGGAGGACGGGCACACCCGACTCCAGGTGCTCCAGGACGGCGGCACGCGGCGTCCCGTAGCGGTTGCCGGCGAATTCGGCCCACTCCAGCAGCTCGCCGTTGGCGATCAGCTTGTCCATCTCCTCGTCGGAGACGAAGAAGTAGTGGACTCCATGCTTCTCACCGGGGCGCGGCTTGCGGGTCGTCGCCGACACCGAGAGCCAGACCTCGGGGTGTTCCTTGCGCATATGGGCGACGACCGTGCTCTTGCCGACCCCAGAGGGGCCGGAGAGCACGGTCAGCCGCGGTCGTTCACTCATGCAGCGATTATTCCAGCAATCCCGGTATGCCCAGGACTCAGGCGCCGGAGCCGCCGAACTCACGCTCCAGAGAAGCGATCTGGTTCGAGCCGAGGCCGCGTACGCGGCGGCTCTCGGAGATACCGAGTCGCTCCATGATCTGCTTGGCGCGGACCTTGCCCACGCCCGGCAGGGACTCCAGGAGAGCGGAGACCTTCATCTTGCCGATGACGTCGTTCTCCTGGCCCTGCTTGATGACCTCGTGAAGGGAGGCGCCGGAGTGCTTGAGTCGATTCTTGACCTCGGCCCGCTCCCGGCGAGCCGCGGCGGCCTTTTCGAGCGCGGCTGCGCGCTGTTCAGGGGTAAGGGGCGGAAGAGCCACGCCTACGTCACCTCGGATGTCGAACTGTCGGATACGGACCGGTGAGGAACCTAGTCGCCCCACACCTGGGGAGCTAAGAGCAACACGCTTGCCCATTCGCTCTCGACGGAGACTAGCGGGCAAGTGCGCCGGAGTCAGCGAGAACAGCGGAAAAGTCCTGGTCAGCCTCCCTGGAGACGGACATTTGCGACATAGTGCCCCGGATTTGAGGATGTATTCAGACTCGAACCGCTCCGGAGCCACTCGTCGAAGAACCGCCGACCGCCCCTTGAAGAGCTCAGGCGGCGCCCACAGCGGCTCTGATCTCGTCCGCGAAGCGCTCCGCGGACGTTCGCAGCGCGACCACGTCGGGACCGTGACGAAGAACACCCCGGCTCACGTTCGGCACGACATTGCGCACCGCCGCCCCGAAGACACCCGCCAGATCGGCCGCCGTGGCTCCCTGGGCGCCGATGCCGGGTGCCAGGAGCGGTCCGTTGATGTCCAGGTCGTAGGAGGAGAGATCGCCCAGCGTGGCGCCGACGACCGCGCCGAAGGACCCCAGCGGCGTCCCTCCCGCGTTCTCGGCGGCGAGGTGGGCCAGCATGGTCGCTCCGACGTCACGGCCGTCCCCGCGGACCGCGTGCTGCACCTCGCCGCCCTCCGGGTTCGAGGTGAGCGCGAGGACGAAGAGCCCGGCCCCGCTCTCGCGCGCCAGGTCCACCGCGGGCTTCAGCGAGCCGTAGCCCAGGTACGGCGACACGGTCAGCGCGTCCGAGAAGAGCGGTGCGTCCTTGCGCAGGAAGGTCTCCGCGTACGCGGCCATGGTGGAGCCGATGTCGCCGCGCTTGGCGTCCATCACGACCAGCGCCCCGGCCGCCCGCGCCTCCTCGACCGACTTCTCCAGGACGGCGATGCCCCGCGACCCGAACCGCTCGAAGAACGCGCTCTGCGGCTTGAGGACCGCGACCCGCTCGGCCAGCGCCTCGACGACGGTGCGGCTGAACCGCTCCAGGCCCGCGATGTCGTCGTTCAGACCCCAGTCGGTGAGCAGCGAGGCGTGCGGGTCGATGCCGACGCACAGCGGGCCGCGCTCGTCCATGGCACGGCGAAGACGTGCGCCAAAGGGTTCCAGGCTCATGCGGACTTCCTCACGTCGGCGCCGACCGCGTCGGCGAGGGTGGCGTACGGGCTGGTACGGAGGCGGGCGGCGAGCCCCTTGTGGATCGCCCGGCCCCAGAAGGGGCCCTCGTAGATGAACGCGCTGTACCCCTGGACCAGCGTGGCGCCGGCCAGGATGCGCTGCCAGGCGTCCTCGGCGTTCTCGATGCCACCGACGCCCACCAGGGTGATCCGGTCGCCCACGCGCGCGTAGAGGCGGCGCAGCACCTCCAGGGAGCGTGCCTTCAGCGGCGCGCCCGAGAGTCCGCCAGCCTCCTTGACGAGCGAGGGTTCGGACTTCAGACCGAGTCCCTCGCGCGCGATGGTGGTGTTCGTGGCGATGATCCCGTCCAGGCCGAGCTCGACGGCGAGGTCGGCGACCGCGTCGACGTCCTCGTCCGCGAGGTCGGGCGCGATCTTGACGAGCAGCGGCACGCGCCGGTCGGTGACCGCGCGGTCGGCGGCCTCGCGGACGGCGCTCAGCAGCGGCCGCAGTGCCTCGGTGGCCTGCAGGTTGCGCAGGCCGGGCGTGTTCGGCGAGCTCACGTTCACCACGAGGTAGTCCGCGTGCCGGGCGAGCCGCTCGGTCGACTTCACGTAGTCGCCGACGGCCTCCTCCTCGGGGACGACCTTGGTCTTGCCGATGTTGACGCCCACGACGGTCCTGAAGACGGGCGTGCGGGCCGCCAGGCGCTCGCTGACGGCCGCGGAGCCCTCGTTGTTGAACCCCATGCGGTTGATCAGCGCCCGGTCCGGCACAAGGCGGAACAGCCGCTTCTTGGGGTTGCCCCGCTGCGGCTCCCCCGTGACCGTGCCGATCTCGATGTGGTCGAAGCCGAGCATCGACATCCCGTCGATCGCGACGGCGTTCTTGTCGAAGCCCGCCGCGAGCCCGAAGGGACCGTGCATCCGCAGGCCGAACGCCTCGGTCCGCAGCTCCTTGTGGCGGGGCGCGAGCGCGGCGGCGACGAACGTACGCAGCACGGGGATACGGGCGGCGAGCCGGATCCAGCGGAAGGCGAGGTGATGGGCCTGTTCGGGGTCCATCCGCTTGAAGACCAGCCGGAAGAAAAGCTTGTACATGTCTCAGTGTCCTCTGAAGCCTCATGAAGAGGGGGACACCGTTTCCGGTGTCCCCCTCAGGGCTGCTAGTCGCGGGCCGCTGTCAGATGTTCGGCGTGTTCCTGGAGTGAACGCACGCCCACGTCGCCGTGGTTGAGCGCGTCGATGCCCTGGACGGCGGCGGCGAGTGCCTGAACGGTCGTCAGGCACGGCACGGAGCGTGCCACCGCGGCCGTACGGATCTCGTAGCCGTCGAGGCGGCCACCGGTGCCGTACGGCGTGTTGACGATGAGGTCGACCTCGCCGTCGTGGATCAGCTGGACGATGGTCCGCTCGCCGTTCGGTCCCGTGCCCTCGGACTGCTTGCGCACGACCGTCGCGTTGATGCCGTTGCGCTTGAGCACCTCGGCCGTGCCGGAGGTGGCCATCAGCTCGAAGCCGTGCGCGACCAGCTCACGCGCCGGGAAGATCATCGAGCGCTTGTCGCGGTTGGCGACCGAGATGAAGGCGCGGCCCTTGGTCGGCAGCGGACCGTAGGCACCCGCCTGGGACTTGGCGTACGCCGTGCCGAAGACGGAGTCGATGCCCATGACCTCACCGGTGGAGCGCATCTCCGGGCCGAGGACGGTGTCGACGCCGCGTCCGTGGATGTCACGGAAGCGCGACCACGGCATGACGGCCTCCTTGACGGAGATCGGCGCGTCGAGCGGCAGCTCGCCGCCGTCACCGTGCGCGGGGAGCAGCCCCTCCGCCCGCAGCTCGGCGACGGTCGCGCCCAGCGAGATCCGGGCGGCGGCCTTCGCCAGCGGCACCGCGGTCGCCTTCGAGGTGAAGGGGACCGTGCGCGAGGCGCGCGGGTTGGCTTCGAGGACGTACAGGATGTCGCCGGCCATCGCGAACTGGATGTTGATCAGGCCGCGCACCCCGACACCCTTGGCGATGGCCTCCGTCGAGGCCCGCAGGCGCTTGATGTCGAAGCCGCCCAGCGTGATCGGCGGCAGCGCGCACGCCGAGTCGCCGGAGTGGATGCCGGCCTCCTCGATGTGCTCCATCACGCCGCCGAGGTACAGCTCCTCGCCGTCGTACAGGGCGTCGACGTCGATCTCGATCGCGTCGTCGAGGAAGCGGTCGACCAGGACCGGCCGGGAGGGGCTGATCTCGGTCGACTCGGCGATGTAGGACGACAGCCGGGTCTCGTCGTACACGATCTCCATGCCGCGCCCGCCGAGGACGTACGACGGCCGTACGAGGACCGGGTAGCCGATCTCGTCCGCGATGGCCTTGGCCTCGGCGAAGGTGGTGGCGGTGCCGTGCTTGGGGGCCGGGAGCCCGGCCTCCGCGAGGACGCGTCCGAAGGCGCCGCGGTCCTCCGCGGCGTGGATCGCCTCGGGGGACGTGCCGACGACCGGCACGCCGTTGTCCTTGAGCGCCTGGGCCAGGCCCAGCGGGGTCTGCCCGCCGAGCTGGACGATGACACCGGCGATCGGGCCGGCCAGCGACTCGGCGTGGACGATCTCCAGCACGTCCTCGAGCGTCAGCGGCTCGAAGTACAGACGGTCGGAGGTGTCGTAGTCCGTGGAGACGGTCTCGGGGTTGCAGTTGACCATCACGGTCTCGTAGCCCGCGTCGCTGAGCGCGAAGGAGGCGTGGACGCAGGAGTAGTCGAACTCGATGCCCTGGCCGATGCGGTTCGGGCCGGAGCCCAGGATGATCACCGCGGGCTTCTCGCGCGGCGCGACCTCGGTCTCCTCGTCGTAGGAGGAGTAGAAGTACGGCGTCTTCGCCGCGAACTCGGCGGCGCAGGTGTCGACCGTCTTGTACACCGGGCGCACGCCCAGCGCGTGCCGCACCTCGCGCACCACGTCCTCGCGCAGCCCGCGGATCTCGGCGATCTGGGCGTCGGAGAAGCCGTGCCGCTTGGCCTCGGCGAGCAGCTCGGGGTCGAGCTTGTCGGCGGCGGCCAGCTCGTCCGCGATCTCCTTGATCAGGAAGAGCTGGTCGACGAACCACGGGTCGATCTTCGTCGACTCGAAGACCTCCTCGGGCGTGGCGCCCGCGCGGATGGCCTGCATGACGGAGTTGATCCGGCCGTCGGTGGGCCGCACGGACTCTTCCAGGAGAAGAGCCTTGTCACCGGGCTCGCCGACGAACGTGAACTGGCTGCCCTTCTTCTCCAGCGACCGCAGCGCCTTCTGCAGCGCCTCGGTGAAGTTGCGGCCGATCGCCATGGCCTCGCCGACCGACTTCATCGTGGTCGTCAGGGTGGAGTCGGCGGACGGGAACTTCTCGAAGGCGAAGCGCGGGGCCTTCACGACCACGTAGTCGAGCGTCGGCTCGAAGGAGGCCGGGGTCTTCTCCGTGATGTCGTTCGGGATCTCGTCGAGCGTGTAGCCGACGGCGAGCTTCGCGGCGATCTTGGCGATCGGGAAGCCGGTCGCCTTGGAGGCGAGCGCCGAGGAACGTGAGACGCGCGGGTTCATCTCGATGACGATGATGCGGCCGTCGTCGGGGTTCACCGCGAACTGGATGTTGCAGCCGCCGGTGTCGACGCCGACCTCGCGGATGATCGCGATGCCGATGTCGCGCAGCCGCTGGTACTCGCGGTCGGTCAGCGTCATCGCCGGCGCGACGGTGATGGAGTCGCCGGTGTGGACGCCCATCGGGTCGAAGTTCTCGATGGAGCAGACGACCACGACGTTGTCGTTCTTGTCGCGCATCAGCTCCAGCTCGTACTCCTTCCAGCCGAGGATGGACTCCTCCAGGAGCACCTCGGTGGTCGGGGAGAGCGTGAGGCCCTGGCCGGCGATGCGGCGCAGCTCCTCCTCGTCGTGCGCGAAGCCGGAGCCGGCGCCGCCCATGGTGAAGGAGGGGCGGACGACGACGGGGTAGCCGCCGAGCGTGTCGACGCCCTTGAGGACGTCGTCCATGGAGTGGCAGATGACGGACCGGGCGGACTCGCCGTGGCCGATCTTCTCGCGCACGGCCTCGACGACGCCCTTGAAGAGGTCGCGGTCCTCGCCCTTGTTGATCGCCTCGACGTTGGCGCCGATGAGCTCGACGCCGTACTTCGCCAGCACACCCTGCTCGTGCATGGAGATCGCGGTGTTGAGGGCCGTCTGGCCGCCGAGGGTCGGCAGCAGGACGTCCGGGCGCTCCTTGGCGATGATCTTCTCGACGAACTCGGGGGTGATCGGCTCGACGTACGTGGCGTCGGCGATCTCCGGGTCGGTCATGATCGTCGCCGGGTTGGAGTTGACCAGGATGACCCTCAGGCCCTCGGCGCGCAGGACGCGGCACGCCTGGGTGCCGGAGTAGTCGAACTCGGCGGCCTGGCCGATGACGATCGGGCCGGAGCCGATGACCAGGACGGACTGGATATCGGTGCGCTTAGGCACGCTGGCCCTCCATCAGGGAAACGAAGCGGTCGAACAGGTAGGCGGCGTCGTGTGGGCCGGCTGCCGCTTCGGGGTGGTACTGGACGCTGAAGGCCGGCTGGTCGAGGAGGTGGAGCCCCTCGACGACCTGGTCGTTCAGGCAGACGTGGGAGACCTCGGCGCGGCCGTAGGGGGTCTCGGAGACCTTGTCGAGCGGCGCGTCGACGGCGAAGCCGTGGTTGTGCGCGGTGACCTCGACCTTGCCGGTCGTACGGTCCTGCACCGGCTGGTTGATGCCGCGGTGGCCGTACTTCAGCTTGTACGTGCCGAAGCCGAGGGCGCGGCCCAGGATCTGGTTGCCGAAGCAGATGCCGAAGAGCGGCGTCTTGCGGGCGAGGACCTCCTGCATGACGGACACCGGTCCGTCGGCGGTCGCCGGGTCACCGGGGCCGTTGGAGAAGAAGACCCCGTCGGGGTTCACGGCGTACACGTCCTCGGCCGTGGCCGTGGCGGGCAGCACGTGCACCTCGATGCCGCGCTCGGCCATGCGGTGCGGGGTCATGCCCTTGATGCCCAGGTCGACGGCGGCGACGGTGAACTTCTTCTCGCCGATGGCGGGGACGACGTACGTCTCCTTGGTGGCGACCTCGGCGGCGAGGTTCGCGCCCTTCATCTCGGGCGCCTGGCGCACCTCGGCGAGCATGGTGCCCTCGTCGGGCAGCGCGTTGCCGGAGAAGATGCCGACGCGCATGGCGCCGCGCTCACGCAGGTGACGGGTGAGGGCGCGGGTGTCGATACCGCTGATGCCGACGACGCCCTGGCTGCGCAGTTCCTCGTCCAGCGAGCGCCGGGCGCGCCAGTTGGAGGACACGCGCGCGGGGTCGCGGACGACGTAGCCGGCGACCCAGATCCGCTTCGACTCGGGGTCCTCGTCGTTGACGCCGGTGTTGCCGACGTGCGGGGCGGTCATGACGACGACCTGGCGGTGGTACGACGGGTCGGTGAGGGTCTCCTGGTAGCCGGTCATCCCGGTGGAGAACACGGCCTCGCCGAAGGTCACCCCCACGGCCCCGTAGGCGCGGCCACGGAAGGTCCGGCCGTCCTCCAGGACGAGTACGGCGGGAGCTGCCTTGTGCCTCTGCGAGGCGGCTCCCTGGTTGGAGGTCGTCATCGTGCGCCTTCCGTCTTGGTGCTCTTGTTGATCATGTTGTTCAGTGCGTCGACCCACTCGGTGTGCTCGGCCGCGCGGTCCGAGCGGAAACCGGAGTCGATCAGCTTGTCGCCGTGCGCCCAGGTGACGACGAGCAGACCGCCCTCACTGAGGACCTTCCCGGCGATGCCCTTGCCGAGCAGGGCCTCGCGCAGTGCCTCGGCCGGGATGAAGAAGTCGGTGGCGCCGGGGCGTACGACGTCCAGGCCCGCGTCCGTCAGCGTGAGCTCGACCCGGCTTCGGGTGCCCAGGCCGTGCGCCACGATGCGGTCCAGCCACTGCCCGGCGGTGGTGGAGCCGTGGTAACGGCCGCTCATGCTCAGTTTCGCCGGGCCCGTGTCTTCCGGCGCGGTGGGCAGCTCCGGCAGGTCACTCTGAAGGGTGCCGCGCCACTTCCAGCCCTCGCGCATCAGCCAGTAGACGAGGGCGACGAACAGCACGAGGCCGACGAGCCAGCCGATCCGGGCGGCCCAGTCGGTCACGTCGGCCGACTTCTGTTCGGCAGCCATGGAGGCGGCCATCGGGATGAGAGGTGTCACGCGAGCTTCCCGTCGACGAGGGTGGCCTTGCCCCGCAGCCAGGTGTGCGTGACCCGGCCCGGCAGCTCACGGCCCTCGTAGGGGGTGTTGCGGCTGCGCGAGGCGAAGCCCGCGGGGTCCACGGACCCACGGTATGCCGTGTCGACGAGCGTGAGGTTGGCGGGCTCACCTGCCGAGACGGGACGGCCGTGGCCCGCGGCCCGCCCGATGCGGGCGGGCTTGAAGGACATACGGTCGGCGACGCCGGCCCAGTCCAGCAGCCCGGTCTCCACCATCGTCTGCTGGACGACGGAGAGCGCGGTCTCGAGCCCCACCATGCCCATGGCGGCTGCGGCCCACTCGCAGTCCTTGTCCTCGTGCGGGTGCGGCGCGTGGTCGGTGGCGACGATGTCGATCGTGCCGTCGGCGAGCGCCTCGCGCAGCGCCGTCACGTCGCGCTCGGTGCGCAGCGGCGGGTTGACCTTGTAGACCGGGTTGTACGTGCGGACCAGCTCGTCGGTGAGGAGGAGGTGGTGCGGGGTGACCTCGGCGGTGACGTCGATGCCGCGGGACTTGGCCCAGCGCACGATCTCGACGCTGCCGGCGGTCGACAGGTGGCAGATGTGGACGCGTGAGCCGACGTGCTCGGCGAGCAGGACATCCCGGGCGATGATCGATTCTTCGGCCACCGCGGGCCAGCCCCCGAGTCCCAGCTCGGCGGAGACGACGCCCTCGTTCATCTGGGCGCCCTCGGTGAGGCGGGGCTCCTGCGCGTGCTGCGCGACCACACCGCCGAAGGCCTTCACGTACTCCAGGGCCCGCCGCATGATCACCGCGTCGTCCACGCACTTGCCGTCGTCGGAGAAGACCGTGACGCCGGCCGCGGACTCGTGCATCGCGCCCAGCTCGGCGAGCTTCTTGCCCTCCAGGCCGACCGTGACGGCGCCGATGGGCTGCACGTCGCAGTAGCCGTGCTCCTGGCCGAGCCGGTAGACCTGCTCGACCACACCGGCGGTGTCGGCTACGGGGAAGGTGTTGGCCATGGCGAACACGGCGGTGTAGCCGCCGCTCGCCGCCGCTCGCGTACCGGTCAGGACGGTCTCGGAGTCCTCGCGCCCGGGCTCCCGCAGATGGGTGTGCAGGTCGACGAGGCCCGGCAGGAGGACCTTGCCCTCGGCCTCGACGACCTCGGCGCCCTCGTCCGGGAGACCGGTACCGACCGCCGCGATCACGGCGCCGTCGATCAGTACGTCCTGCGGCTCGCCCCCGAGCACCTTCGCACCGCGGATCAGGATCTTGCTCATGTTCTTACTTCTCCTCGGTACGGGTGTGGGTGACGGCGGGCTCGTTGCCGCCCAGGAGCAGGTAGAGCACGGCCATGCGGATCGAGACGCCGTTCGCGACCTGCTCGACGACGGTGCAGCGGTCGGAGTCGGCGACCTCGGCGGTGATCTCCATGCCGCGGACCATCGGGCCGGGGTGCATCACGATGGCGTGCTCGGGCATTTTCGCCATGCGGTCGCCGTCGAGGCCGTAGCGCCGCGAGTACTCGCGCTCGGTGGGGAAGAACGCCGCGTTCATCCGCTCGCGCTGGACGCGCAGCATCATCACCGCGTCGGACTTGGAGAGGGTGCTGTCGAGGTCGTACGAGATCTCGCAGGGCCAGGACCCGACGCCGACCGGCACCAGGGTGGGCGGGGCGACGAGGGTGACCTCGGCGCCGAGGGTGTGCAGCAGGTCGACGTTGGAGCGGGCGACCCGGCTGTGCAGGATGTCGCCGACGATCGTGATGCGCTTGCCGGACAGGTCCTGACCGATCCCGGCGTCGCGGCCGACCAGGCGGCGGCGCATGGTGAAGGCGTCGAGCAGGGCCTGCGTGGGGTGCTGGTGGGTGCCGTCACCCGCGTTGATGACGGCGGCGTCGATCCAGCCGGAGGTGGCGAGCCGGTACGGGGCTCCGGAGGCGCCGTGCCGAATGACGACGGCGTCGACGCCCATGGCTTCGAGGGTCTGGGCGGTGTCCTTCAGGGACTCCCCCTTGGACACCGAGGAACCCTTGGCGGTGAAGTTGATGACGTCCGCGGAGAGGCGCTTCTCGGCGGCCTCGAAGGAGATCCGGGTACGGGTCGAGTCCTCGAAGAAGAGGTTGACGACGGTGCGGCCGCGCAGGGTCGGCAGCTTTTTGATCGGCCGGTCGGCGACCCGGGCCATCTCCTCGGCGGTGTCGAGGATCAGGACGGCGTCGTCGCGGGTGAGGTCGGCGGCCGAGATGAGATGACGCTGCATCTGTCAGGCTCCGTAAGGCAGTTCAGGAGAATTCGGGCAGGCGGGCGCGCGCGGAGGCGCACTCGGGGACGTACGGCACTGACGTACTCCGGAGTGCTAGTGCGGTGCGCCCGGGGAGGTCCGCTTCGCACCGAGCAGCACGGTGTCGCGACCGTCCTCCTCGGCGAGCTGGACCTTGACCGTCTCCCGCAACGACGTGGGGAGGTTCTTGCCGACGTAGTCGGCGCGGATGGGCAGTTCGCGGTGGCCGCGGTCGACGAGGACCGCGAGCTGCACGGCGCGCGGCCGGCCGATGTCGTTCAGCGCGTCGAGCGCGGCGCGGATGGTGCGGCCGGAGAAGAGCACGTCGTCGACGAGGACGACGAGGCGGCCGTCGATGCCGTCACCGGGGATCTCGGTGCGGGCCAGCGCACGCGGCGGGTGCATGCGCAGGTCGTCGCGGTACATGGTGATGTCGAGCGAGCCGACCGGGATCTTGCGATCGGTGATCTCTTCGAGCTTGTCGGCCAGTCTGCGGGCCAGGAAGACGCCCCGGGTCGGGATGCCGAGGAGCACCACGTCGTCGGCACCCTTGGCGCGTTCGACGATCTCGTGGGCGATGCGGGTCAGCACCCGCGCGATGTCGGGGGCTTCCAGAACGGGCCGCGCATCGGCTTCGTACTGCTGTTTGTCCTGCTCGGTGTCCATACGAAACGGACCTCCTTCTCCGCCTCACGGGACGGATCATTAAAGGACGTCGGATTTGCGCCATCCACGGTACCAGCCCGGCAACGCGCCTGATCACCACCCCGTGGGCCACCGCCGGTGACTCCCGCGCGAGGGTCGGTCCGGACCATTCGGCTTGACGGGGGAGAGTAACGCTGCGTAACCTCACAGTGAGTCACCAGAGTCACCAGCCGCGCGGCGGAGCCGCACGTTGATACAGCGTCCGGGGAGCTATATGTCCAGCGAATACGCCAAACAGCTCGGGGCCAAGCTCCGGGCCATCCGCACCCAGCAGGGCCTTTCCCTCCACGGAGTCGAGGAGAAGTCACAGGGACGCTGGAAGGCGGTCGTGGTCGGGTCGTACGAGCGCGGCGACCGCGCCGTCACCGTGCAGCGCCTCGCCGAGCTGGCGGATTTCTACGGGGTTCCCGTGCAGGAGCTGCTGCCCGGCACCACCCCTGGCGGGGCCGCCGAGCCGCCGCCGAAGCTCGTCCTCGACCTGGAGCGGCTGGCCCACGTGCCGGCCGAGAAGGCGGGTCCGCTGCAGCGTTACGCCGCGACGATCCAGTCCCAGCGCGGTGACTACAACGGCAAGGTGCTGTCGATCCGCCAGGACGACCTGCGCACCCTCGCCGTCATCTACGACCAGTCGCCCTCGGTCCTCACCGAGCAGCTGATCAGCTGGGGCGTGCTGGACGCGGACGCGCGCCGCGCCGTCTCCCACGACGAGGGCTGATCCCTTCGGGGAGTTCAGCAGAAACGTGCCGCCGGGGTGGCCGGAACCATGTGTTCCGGCCACCCCGGCGGCTTTGTGCGGGCCTCGGAAGCCCCATGGGTACGGGAACGCCGGAGGGCCCGCAGCGGACGTGCTGCGGGCCCTCCGGCGTTTTCGTACGTCGTCTACGGGCGCGTACGGACCACCGCGCCGTACGCGCTAGGCCTCGTCGCGGCGCAGCGACGGCTTCAGGTCCTTCAGACGGCCCAGCAGGCCGTTCACGAACGAGGGCGACTCGTCCGTGGAGAACTCCTTCGCCAACTGCACCGCCTCGTCGAGGACCACGGCGTCGGGGGTCCCGTCGACCCAGATCAGCTCGTAGGCGCCGAGGCGCAGGATGTTGCGGTCGACGACCGGCATCCTGTCCAGCGTCCAGTCGACGGCGTATGTCGCGATGAGCTCGTCGATGCGCTTCGCCTTGGTGGCGTAGCCCTCGACCAGCTCCATCGTGTACTCGCTGACCGGCGGCTGCCGGGTGTCGGTCCGGGAGTGCCGGATCCAGTCCGCGAGGACCGTCAGGACGTCCACGCCGCGCTGGTCGCCCTCGAAGAGGATCTGGAAGGCGCGCTTGCGGGCCGTGTTGCGGGCAGCCACGGTTAGCTGTTCACCCGGCCGAGGTAGTCGCTCGTGCGGGTGTCGACCTTGATCTTCTCACCGGTGGTGATGAAGAGCGGGACCTGGATCTGGTGACCGGTCTCCAGGGTGGCGGGCTTGGTGCCACCGGTGGAGCGGTCGCCCTGGACACCCGGCTCGGTCTCCTGGATGACGAGCTCGACGGCGGCCGGCAGCTCGACGAAGAGCACCTCGCCCTCGTGCTGCGCGACGGTGGCGGTGAAGCCCTCGATCAGGAAGTTGGCGGCGTCGCCGACGGACTTGCGGTCGACCATCAGCTGGTCGTACGTGTCCATGTCCATGAAGACGAAGTACTCGCCGTCCATGTACGAGAACTGCATGTCGCGCTTGTCGATCGTGGCCGTCTCGACCTTGACGCCGGCGTTGAACGTCTTGTCGACGACCTTGCCGGAGAGCACGTTCTTCAGCTTGGTGCGCACGAAGGCCGGGCCCTTGCCGGGCTTGACGTGCTGGAACTCGACGACGGACCAGAGCTGGCCTCCGTCGAGCTTGAGCACCAGGCCGTTCTTGAGGTCGTTCGTGGAAGCCACGGTTGCGGAATCTCCTGGACTGACGTGGACGACCCCGGGACACGCGCGTAGCGATTGGCTACAGCGCGAGCAGTTCCTTGGTCGTGATGGTGAGTAGCTCGGGTCCGCCGTCCGCCTCGGGGCGTACGACGAGCGTGTCATCGATCCTGACACCGCCCCGGCCCGGGAGGTGGACCCCCGGTTCGACGGTGACCGGCACGCAAGTGTCCAGTTTACCCATGGCCGCGGGGGCCAGCTGCGGGTCCTCGTCGATTTCGAGCCCCACACCGTGCCCGGTCAGTGCGGGAAGGCCTTCCGTGTGGCCCGCGGAGTCGAGCACCTGGCGTGCGGCCCGGTCCACGTCACGGTAGGCGGCGCCGGGTACCAACGCCTCGCGTCCGGCCCGCTGGGCGGCGAAGACGAGGTCGTACAGCTCGATCTGCCAGTCGGCCGGCGAGGTCCCGATCACAAAGGTACGGCCGATTTCGCAGCGGTAGCCGCGGTAGGTCGCGCCGAGGCAGACGGAAAGGAAATCTCCCTCCTCGACGCGCCGGTCGGTGGGCCGGTGCCCGCGCCGCCCGGAGTTCGGGCCGGTGCCGACGGAGGTCGCGAAGGCGGGGCCGTCGGCGCCGTGGTCGACGAGCCTGCGCTCCAGCTCCAGCGCGAGATGCCGCTCGGTGCGGCCGACGAGGATCGATTCGAGGAGCTCTCCGAGCGCCTGATCGGCGATCTCGGCGCCGATCCGCAGACAGGAGATCTCCTCCTCGTCCTTGATCACCCGCAGCTGCTCCACCGCACCGCCCAGGTCGGCGAGGCGCAGCCGGGGCGCCACCGCGCCGATGGCCCGGTGCCGGGTCACGGTGAGGTGGTGCTCCTCGACCGCCAGGGAGTCGGCGCCCTGGACGATGGCGGCGTCGGCGGCGGCCACGGCCGCGTCGCCCCCGGCGCGCGGCAGCACCTGGACGCGCAGCGCCTCGTCGGGACGCCCCTCGTCGGCCTCGCCGCTCGGCGGAGCGCCGCAGAGCAGCAGGTCCTCACTGCTGCCCAGCAGGAGGGCGGCACCGCGCGGGGCCGCGCCCGCGAGGTACCTCACGTTGGCCGGGCGGGTGACGAGCGCGGTCGCGCTGCCGCCCGCCGCACAGCGCTCCCGAAGCCGCTCGCGTCGCGCCGCGTACACCTCTGACATAAATCGAGCCTACGAGCGTCGACGCGATGTCGCCGTTCCAGCGGGGCCGGATGGGCGGTAGGCGGTCGGCGGTGAGACGGAGGCACCGCGGACGAGAAGCCAGGACGCTGGTTCCGCGACTGCTATCAGCGGGGCCCGGCAGGCGGCACGACCTGATTCGCGGGGCGCCGCCCCAGGGGGCCGGCACGTCGGAGGCAAGTACCCCGGCGGTAGTCCTGGGGGCCGTCGGCCGCACCGCGCTGCCACCGGAGGCCGGTGCGCGCCACGCCATGACCGTCCGGACATCGGCGGGGCGGGCAGCACCAAGGATGCGGCACACCCCGACGGGGTCCCCGACGGCGCTGTGCTGCCGGCCGCCCGGCGTTCCTCCGCCGGTGCCGTGTGGCCGACGCGTTACCGCCGGTGCCGCGGGGCTACCACTGCGGTGGGCTCGCGAGGGAGCGGGCCAGGACCTCGTCCAGGACGCGGGCCGTGGACGGGACGTCGAGCTGGGAGTTGTCGATGATGGGGAGCCCGGAGCCGTACCAGCCCGCCATCCGGCCGTGGATACGGGCGACTTCCTCGTCGGTCAGGCGGCGGTTTCCGGAGCGCTCGGCGTTGCGCTCCAGGACTATCTCCAGGCCCGGCAACAACACCACGGGCAGCAACCCCGGCCCGACGTGTCGCTTCCAGCCGCCGAGGCCGACGACCGGGCGGTCCGGGAAGACCGCGTCGTCGAGGATGCAGGAGATGCCGTTCGCCAGGAAGTTCCGCGCGGCGAAGCCGCAGGTGCGGCGGGCCAGGCGGTACTGCGCCTCCGAATGGTCGTTCCACCCCGACTGCGGATCGGCGAAGCCCGAGCGCACCCATTCCCGTACGTCGTCGAGGCTGATGTGGGCGGTCGGCACCCGGCGGTGGTCCGCCCAGTACTTGGCGACGCTCGTCTTGCCCGCGCCCGCGGGCCCGATGAGCAGCACGGCGAGGGTGGTCGCCGCGGGGTCGGGGGCGCCGGGGGCGCTGGGCATGGCGACCGGGCCGCCCGGGGGCAGCTGCACATGGCCCGTCGTGTCGGGGATCGGCGCCGCGGGGGCGTGCTGCGGGGGCGCGGGATGCGGCAGGTGCGAGGGCGGCGCCGGATGTCCCGGCGGCGGACCGGTGAAGCCGGGGGCGGGTGGGCTCGTGGGCGCCGGACCGGGGGGTCCGCCCGGGTGTCCCGGGTGCTGTGCGGCCGGCGACCAGCCGGCGGCGGGTCCTTGCCCCGGCTGGTGGGGCGGCGGCAGCGGAGCCCCCACTGCGTGCTGCATCCGGTGCCACTCCGTCTCGTGAATCTTTTCGCCCATTCGCTCGCGGCAGGCGATTGACGCCGGCGAGCGGAGCCTCCCGCTCGCCCGCTACCGAACGGTACCTTCCCCGGCCGTCGTTGTGTGAACGGCCGGGGAAGCTGGGGAGTGCCCGTGAACGGAGGGCAAACAGGGCCAAGTAGGGGCCCGTTGGGAGCTACTCCCCCACTTCGCCGTAAGCGGCGAGGAGCACCGCCGGGTCGGGGCCCTCCAGGACGGTCGGCTTGGCCAGCCCGTCGAGGACGATGAAGCGCAGCAGGTTGCCGCGGGACTTCTTGTCGACCTTCATGTTCTCCAGCAGCTTGGGCCACTGGTCGTAGCGGTAGCTGAGCGGGAGGCCGACGGACTCCAGGATCGTGCGGTGGCGGTCGGCGGTCGCGTCGTCCAGCCGGCCCGCCAGTCGGCCGAGTTCGGCGGCGAAGTGCATGCCGACGGCGACGGCCGCGCCGTGCCGCCACTTGTAGCGCTCGTTCTTCTCGATGGCGTGCGCGAGGGTGTGGCCGTAGTTGAGGATCTCGCGGAGCCCCGACTCCTTGAGGTCGCCGGAGACGACCTCGGCCTTCACCTTGATGGAGCGCTCGATGAGCTCGGCGGTGTGCGGGCCCGCGGGCGTCCGTGCCGCCTCGGGGTCGGACTCGATGAGCTCCAGGATCACCGGGTCCGCGATGAAGCCGGCCTTGATGATCTCCGCGAGCCCGGAGACGAAGTCGTTGACCGGCAGCGAGTCGAGCGCGGCCAGGTCGCAGAGCACGCCCGCGGGCGGGTGGAAGGAGCCGACGAGGTTCTTGCCCTCGGCGGTGTTGATGCCGGTCTTGCCGCCGACCGCCGCGTCCACCATGCCGAGCACGGTGGTGGGAACGGCGATCCACCGCACCCCGCGCAGCCAGGTCGCCGCCACGAACCCGGCGAGGTCGGTGGTGGCGCCGCCGCCCACGCCGACGATGACGTCGGTGCGGGTGAAGCCGGACTGGCCGAGCGCCTTCCAGCAGTAGGCGGCGACCTCCGCGGTCTTGGCCTCCTCCGCGTTGGGCACCTGGATGGCGACGGCCTCGAAGCCCTGTCCGGCCAGGTCGGCGCGGAGCGCGTCCCCGGTCTCGGCGAGCGCCTCGGGGTGGATGATCGCGACGCGCTGGGCTCTGTCGCCGATCAACGCGCCCAGTTCACCGAGGAGTTGACGGCCCACCAGGACCTCGTACGGGTCGGTGCCCGCGGTGCCGCCGACCTGGATACGCGTCACTGCCTCGCTCATGCTTCCTTCAACTCCAGTGCGTCGAGGACGGCTTGGGCGACCTCTTCGGGGGTGCGGCCGTCGGTGGGCACGACCGCGCGGGCGACTTCGGTGTACAGGTGGCGGCGGGCCTCCATCAGCTCGCGCCACTGCCGGCGCGGGTTGACGGCGAGCAGCGGACGGGCCGCGTTCAGGCCGGTGCGCTGGACCGCCTCCTCGACGTCCATCGAGAGGTAGACGACCCGGTGCCCGGCGAGCAGCGCGCGGGTGTCGGCGTCGAGGATCGAGCCGCCGCCCAGCGCCAGCACCCCCTCGTGCTCGCCCAGCGCCTTGTGCACGGCGCTCTTCTCGATGGCGCGGAAGGCCGGCTCGCCCTCGTCGACGAAGATGTCGGCGATGGTGCGGCCCTGCTCGGCCACGATGTCGTCGTCCGTGTCGCGGTAGGCGCAGCCGAGCCGGCCTGCGACCAGCGCGCCGACGGTGGACTTGCCGACACCCATCGGCCCGACGAGGACGACCAGCGGTCCAGCGGTCACCGCACGACCAGGTTCTCGAGGTAGGACTCGACGTTGCGCCGCGTCTCGGGCACGCTGTCGCCGCCGAACTTCTCGGCCACCGCGTCCGCGAGGACGAGGGCGACCATGGCCTCGGCGACGATTCCGGCGGCCGGGACCGCGCAGACGTCGGAGCGCTGGTGGTGGGCCTTGGCGGCCTCGCCGGTCGCCACGTCGATCGTGGCCAGCGCGCGCGGCACGGTCGCGATCGGCTTCATCGCGGCGCGTACGCGCAGCAGCTCGCCGGTGGTCAGACCGCCCTCGGTGCCGCCGGAGCGGCCGGAGGTGCGGCGGATGCCGTCCTCGGTGTGGACGATCTCGTCGTGGGCCTTGGAGCCGGGCACGCGGGCCAGTTCGAAGCCGTCGCCGACCTCGACGCCCTTGATCGCCTGGATGCCCATGAGCGCGGCCGCGAGCCGGGCGTCGAGGCGCCGGTCCCAGTGCACGTGCGAGCCGAGGCCGACCGGCACGCCGTACGCGAGCACCTCGACGACGCCGCCGAGCGTGTCGCCGTCCTTGTGGGCCTGGTCGATCTCCGCGACCATCGCCTTCGACGTGTCGGCGTCGAGGCAGCGCACCGGGTCGGCGTCGAGCTTCTCGACGTCCGAGGGCTTGGGGTAGACGCCGTACGGGGCCTTCGCCGCGGCCAGCTCGACGACGTGCGAGACGATCTCGATCCCGGCCGTCTCCTTCAGGTACGAACGGGCCACGGCGCCCAGCGCGACACGGGCCGCGGTCTCCCGGGCGGAGGCGCGCTCCAGGATCGGCCGGGCCTCGTCGAAGCCGTACTTCTGCATGCCCGCGAGGTCGGCGTGGCCGGGCCGGGGCCGGGTCAGCGGGGCGTTGCGGGCCAGCTCGGCGAGGATCTCCGGGGCGACCGGGTCGGCCGCCATGACCTGCTCCCACTTGGGCCACTCGGTGTTGCCGACCATGACGGCCACCGGCGAGCCGAGGGTGAGACCGTGCCGGACACCGCCCAGGAAGGTGACCTCGTCGCGCTCGAACTTCATCCGGGCACCGCGTCCATAGCCCAGGCGCCGCCGGGCGAGGTGGTCCGCCACCATCTCCGTGGTGATCGGCACGCCGGCGGGAAGACCCTCCAGCGTCGCGACAAGTGCGGGACCGTGGGACTCCCCCGCGGTCAGCCAGCGCAACCTGCTCAACGGTGCTCCTCATGCTCGCGCCCTGGTACTGCTGCTGCGTACACGCGTCCTCGTGTACGGCGACGGCGCGACCGGGTGCGCGGCCCGGGCCCGCCACCTCCGATCCTCCCACGTCCGGGCGCGGTGCCCCGCCGCAGGTCCATCAGGCGGGACGGCGCCCGGCTCGCCGCGGCGGTGCTCAGCGGCTCGCGAGGGCCTGCTCGCCCGCCTTCCGCATGGCGTCGAGGGGCGCGGGGGCGCGCCCGGTCATCTGCTCGACCTGGAGCACCGCCTGGTGCACGAGCAGGTCGAGTCCGCTGACCACGGCGCCGCCGTAGCCGGACCAGCGGGCCGCGAGGTCGGTGGGCCACGGGTCGTACAGCACGTCGAAGAGCGTCGCGGGCCGTTCCGGGACCGCGGCGGACAGGGCGTCCGTCGTACCCGCAGGGGTGGTGGCGATCACGAGCGGGGCGCGCAGGGCCTGCGCGGCGTGCGCCCAGTCCTCCGTACGGACCTCCACGTCGAGCCGCTCGCCCCACTGCCGCATCTCGGCGGCCCGCTCCGTGCTGCGGACGTAGGCGACGACCTCGCCGGTGCAGATCCGGGCGAGCGCGGCCAGCGCGGAGGAGGCGGTGGCGCCCGCGCCGAGGATCGCGGCGGAGTCCACCTGCTCGATCCCGCGCTCGCGCAGCGCGGCGACCATCCCGGGGATGTCGGTGTTGTCGCCGACGCGACGGCCGTCCTCGGTGAACACGACCGTGTTGACGGCCTCGACCGAGGCCGCCGTCTCACTGACCTCGTCGAGCAGCGGGATGACGGCCCGCTTGAGCGGCATGGTCAGCGACAGACCCGCCCACTCGGGACCGAGGTCCCCGAAGAAGCCCGGCAGCGCCTCCTCGTCGATCTCGAAACGGTCGTAGGACCAGTCGCCGAGTCCCAGCTCCCGGTACGCGGTGCGGTGCAGCACCGGGGAGAGGGAATGGGCGATCGGGGAGCCGAGTACCGCGGCCCTTCGGGCGTCAGTTGCCCGAGCTCTCATTGAACTTGTCCTTGAGCTTCTGGAATTCCGCATAGGTCTTGGCGAATTCGGTGTTGCTCTGGCCGTCGGTCGCCACGAAATAGACCCAGCCGTCGCTGGTCGGGTTCAACGTCGCCTTCAGCGCGTCGTCACCGGGGTTGCCGATCGGTCCGGGCGGCAGACCCTTCCGCGTATAGGTGTTGTACGGGTCCTTGTTGCTGTTGATCTCGGACTCGCTGATGTGGATGTTGCTCTGGCCCTTCAGGTAATTGAAGGTCGAGTCGAACTGGAGCAGCCTGTTGGTTTCCGTGTTCGTGGTCTTGAGACGGTTGTAGACCACCTCGGCCATCTTGCGGAAGTCGTCGTGCGTCTTGCCCTCGGCCTGGACGAGGCTCGCGACCGTGACGACCTGGAGCGGGTTCTGCAGGTTCAGTTCCTTGGCCTTGGCCGTGAGGTTGTACGCCGCGTACCTCTCCTTGGCCTGCGTCACCATCTGCTTCAGGATCGCCTCGGGCTTCATGCCCTTGGCGGCGGGATAGGTCGCCGGATAGAGGAATCCTTCCAGCGGATCCTTTATGTCCTTGCTGTCGTTCGCCCAGCTGGGAAGTCCGAAAGTCTTGTATTCCTTCTGGGCGATCTTCCCGGTGGTGCCGTCCGCGAGATCGAGCTTCTTGTCGATCGCCTGATAGACAACGACATTGCGCTGCCCAGGGGCGACGATCACGTTGTTCTGGCTCCTGGGATCGAGCATCAGCTTGACCGCACTGGCGGCCGACATGCCCTTCCTCAGCACATAAGCGCCCGCCTGGATGCTGTTCCCGTTGGGGTTGTTCTGCTGCGCGGACACGAAGGCGTCGATGCTCTTGACGACGCCGTTCTCCTTCAGCACCCGGGCGATCGCGAGGCCACCCGCGCCCTTGGGGATCTCGACCGTGACCTTGCCACTGCCTTCGCCCGCGAAGTCCGGAGCCGGGCCGAAACGATTTTGGTAGAACTGATACCCGAAATATCCGACACCGGCGATACCGCCGCCGAACACCATCACCACGAGCAGGCAGGCGCAGCCACTGCGGCGCTTCTTGCCTTTGTCACCTTTGCCACCGCGGCCTTTCCGGTCGCCGCGGCCGGCCTTCGGATCGTCGTCGTCGAGGTCGTCATCGTCGTCACCGCCCGCGAAGAAGGCATGTTCGCCCTGGTCGGGTCCCGGATCCCAGTCGATCTCCGGTTCGGGCTCGGCGCGGCGACGGGCGGGCGGCTCCGGCGGCGGATACGCGTCGGGAGTGCCGTAGAAGTCGGGCTGCTCACCGGTGTACCCGGCGGCCTGGTTCCCGTACGGATCGTTCGGGTCGGCGGCGTAGGTGACCTGGTGCTGCGTCCCGTTGTCCCAGCCGCCATCGTGGTACTGCTGCTGGTCCTGACCGTTGTACTGCTGCTGACCCTGATCGACGTACTGCTGCTGCTCCTGGCCGGGGTACTGCTGCGGGTACTGCTGCTGCCCCTGACCGTGGAAGTGCTGCCGGCCCTGGTCGTGATACTGCTGCCCGCCCTGGCCCTCGTACTGCTGCTGGTTCTGGGCGCCGTACTGCTGCTCCTGGCCGTAGCCGCCCTGCTGGTCGGGGCTCCACTCGCCGTACTGGGACTGCTGGTGCTGCTGCTGCGGCTGCTGCGGGTAGTGCTGCGGCTGGCCGCCGTAGGGGGACTGGCCGTCGGCGGCCTGTCCTCCCCATCCGCCGTCCCCGTACAACGGGTCCTCCGGATTCCACGGTTCGGAGCCTGCGCCCCGGCCATACTCAGTCATCGATCCCCTAGAGCCGCGAGGCGGTGGCTGCTGTCGCTGGTGGCTCGGCTCCCGTCCGCCTCTTCGCTGTGCGGTGGCTGTTCGAACACCACCACATCGCGCGGAACGTTACCGTATCGCGATCAGATGACCACTTCGACGCCCTCGCCCGGTGCGTTGCCAGACGCCCGTTCGGACTCGAGAGCCTGCTGCAGGATGATGACGGCGGCCGCCTGATCGATGACGGACCTGCCCTTTTTGGACTTCACGCCCGACGCGCGTAGCCCCTGACTGGCCGTCACTGTGGTCATCCTCTCGTCGAGGAGCCGGACGCCGACGGGCGCGATCGCCCGGGCCAGCTCCTGGGCGAAGGCGCGCACCTTCACGGCGGCGGGGCCCTCGCCCCCCTTGAGGGAGCGAGGGAGCCCGACGACGACCTCGATCGGCTCGTATTCCTCGACGAGTTGCTTCAACCGGCGCTGAGCGGCCGGGACATCGCGCCCCGGCACGGTCTCGACCGGAGTCGCGAGGATCCCGTCGGGGTCGCACGAGGCGACCCCGATCCGGGCGTCCCCGACGTCGATCGCGAGCCGACGGCCGCGGCGCATGCCCCGGCCGTCCTCGCTCCCCTGCTGATCGTCCGTGCTCACTTGGCCGTCTCGGCGACGAGCCGCTCGACCGCGTCGGCGGCCTCGCCGATGGCGGCCGGGTTCTGGCCGCCGCCCTGGGCGACGTCCGGCTTGCCGCCACCGCCGCCGCCGAGGGTCTTGGCGGCCGTACGGACCAGGTCACCGGCCTTGAGGCCACGCTCGCGGGCGGCCTCGTTGGTGGCGATGACCGTGAGCGGCTTGCCGCCCGCGGTGGTGAACAGGGCCACCACGGCGGCCCGTCCGCCCTGGATGCGGCCGCGCACGTCGAGGACCAGCTTGCGCAGGTCGTCGGCGCTCGTGCCGTCCGGGACCTGGCCGGTGACCAGAGCCACGCCGCGAACGTCCTTGGCGGACTCCACGAGACCGGCGGCGGCCTGCAGGACCTTCTCCGCGCGGAACTTCTCGATCTCCTTCTCGGCGTCCTTCAGCTTGCCGAGCATGGCGGAGACCTTCTCCGGAAGCTCCTCGGGACGGCCCTTGATCAGCTCCTGGAGCTGGGCGACGACCGTGTGCTCGCGGGCGAGGAAGTTGTAGGCATCGACGCCCACCAGGGCCTCGATACGCCGTACGCCGGAGCCGATCGAGGACTCGCCGAGCAGCTTGACCAGGCCGAGCTGGGAGGTGTTGTGCACATGCGTGCCGCCGCACAGCTCCTTGGAGAAGTCGCCGATGGTCACGACGCGGACGCGCTCGCCGTACTTCTCGCCGAACTCGGCGATGGCGCCCTGCTTCTTGGCCTCGTCGAGGCTCAGGATCTCGGCGTGCACGTCCAGGTCACGGGCGAGCACCTCGTTGATCTTCTGCTCGACGTCGGTCATGACGGTCGTCGGAACGGCCGAGGGGGAACCGAAGTCGAAGCGGAAGCGGCCGGGCTGGTTCTCGGAGCCGGCCTGGGCGGCCGTCGGGCCGAGGGCGTCGCGCAGCGCCTGGTGGGTGAGGTGCGTGGCCGAGTGGGCGCGGGCGATGGCCGTCCGGCGACGGGAGTCGATGGTGGCCTGGGCCTGGGCACCGACGGTGACCTCGCCGACCTGGACGACGCCCTTGTGGACGTACACACCCGGGACGGGCTTCTGGCAGTCGCGGATCTCGATGACGGCACCGGTGTCGACCTTGATGCGGCCGGTGTCACCGATCTGGCCGCCGCCCTCGGCGTAGAACGGAGTGCGGTCGAGGACGATCTCGACCTCGTCGCCCTCGGTGGCGGCGGGCGAGGAGACACCGTCGACCAGGATGCCCACGATGCGCGACTCGCCGTCGGTCCGGTCGTAGCCGATGAACTCGGTCTCACCCGCGGCGTCGGCGATCTGACGGTAGGCGCCGAGGTCGGCGTGGCCCGTCTTCTTGGCCTGGGCGTCGGCCTTGGCCTTGTCCCGCTGCTCCTTCATCAGACGCCGGAAGCCGTCCTCGTCCACCGAAAGGCCCTGCTCGGCGGCCATTTCGAGGGTGAGGTCGATCGGGAAGCCCCAGGTGTCGTGGAGCAGGAAGGCCTTGTCGCCGGCGAGCACCGTGCCGCCGGACTCCTTGGTGTCGGAGATGGCCGTGTCGAGGATGTTCGTGCCGGCCTTCAGCGTCTTGAGGAAGGCGGCCTCCTCGGCGAGGGCCACGGTCTCGATGCGCTGCCGGTCGGTGACGAGCTCCGGGTACTGCTGGCCCATCATCTCGATCACGACGTCGATGAGGTCCTTGACGACCGGACCGGTGGCGCCGAGCAGCCGCATGTTGCGGATGGCGCGGCGCATGATCCGGCGCAGCACGTAGCCGCGGCCCTCGTTGCCGGGGCTCACGCCGTCGCCGATGAGCATCACGGAGGTGCGCATGTGGTCGGTGACCACGCGCAGCGAGACGTCGGAGTCGTGGGCGGCGCCGTACTCGACGCCCGTCAGCTCGGTGGCCTTTTTGATGACGGCCATGGAGGTGTCGATCTCGTACATGTTCTGCACGCCCTGCAGAATCATGGCGAGGCGTTCCATGCCGAGGCCGGTGTCGATGTTCTTGCTGGGCAGCTCGCCGAGGATCTCGAAGTCCTCCTTCGAAGTGCCCTCACCGCGCTCGTACTGCATGAAGACCAGGTTCCAGATCTCCACGTACCGCTCGTCGTTGACGGCCGGGCCGCCCTCGACGCCGAACTCGGGGCCGCGGTCGTAGTTGATCTCGGAACACGGGCCGCAGGGACCCGGGACGCCCATGGACCAGTAGTTGTCCTTCTTGCCCAGGCGCTGGATGCGCTCGGCCGGGACACCGATCTTGTCGCGCCAGATGGACTCGGCCTCGTCGTCGTCGAGGTAGACCGTGATCCACAGGCGCTCGGGGTCGAGTCCGTAACCACCCTTGTCCTGGGGCGAGGTGAGCAGCTCCCAGGCGTAGGTGATCGCGCCTTCCTTGAAGTAGTCGCCGAAGGAGAAGTTGCCGCACATCTGGAAGAACGTGCCGTGCCGGGTGGTCTTGCCGACCTCTTCGATGTCGGGCGTACGCACGCACTTCTGCACGCTGGTGGCGCGCGACCACGGCGGCTTGACCTCACCGAGGAAGTACGGCTTGAAGGGCACCATGCCCGCGGGGACCAGGAGCAGAGTCGGGTCGTCCGCGATGAGCGACGCCGAGGGAACGACAGTGTGACCGCGCTCCTCGTAGAAGCTCAACCAGCGGCGGCGAATCTCGGCCGACTCCATCAGTGGTCCTCATTCCGGTTGTACGAGTACGTCGACCTCTCGACGTACGTCGGGTTCTTGCTGTGTTTCGGAGTGTTCTCGATCGCGGCGACACGCCGGGGCGCGGGCAGTTCGGGGTGGCGATCGAGCCCGAGCGCCTCGTCGAGTTCGGCCTCCCGCTCGGCCATGCCGTCGCGGACGTCGAGCGCGAAGTCCTTGAGCCGGTGCCCGGCCTCGATCGCCTTGTTCGCGGCCTGGGCCGCGAGGCTCTCGGGCGTCAGCTGCTTGAGCTTGCGGTTGACCTTGGTGGTGGCCCACACACCCGCGGCTGCGCCGGCGGTGAACCAGAACGTACGACGGAACATCGCTGCGTCAGTCCTTCTTCCGCTTTCCCCGTCGCGCGGACGGGACGGTGCGGCCCACGATCACGGTACGACGGGAGGCCTTGGGGGGCACATTGTCCTTGCGGCCGCCGATGGCCCGGCGGACGCCGTAGCCGAACGCCGCGACCTTCACGAGCGGGCCACCGAAGGTGGACGCGACGGTCGTGGAGAGTGCCGACGCGTTCGAGGTGACCTCCTGGACGTCCGACGCGATGGCGTCGACCCGGTCGATCTGGGTCTGCGCGGAACGCACCGCCGCGGAGGCGTCGGCCAGCAGCGGGACGGCCTGGTCGGTCACGTCCGCCACGAGCTTGGTGGTCGCCCTGAGCGTCTGGGCCAGCCTCGCCAGTGCGACGGCGAGGAAGGAGACCAGGATCGCCCAGAAGACGGCCACCAGGATCCCGGCCACCTCTCCACCGGACACTGTGCGCACCCGCTCCCTAGTACGTGCCTGCCAGTACATGTCCGGACACCGTGTCCGATACATGCCTGGACATCGCGTCTGAACATCGTGTCTGAACATCAAAAAGTCGTCCCCCGAGCCTATCGCGCCGGGGCCGCCGCTCCGTACCGCATTACCGGCTGCCGGGCCGGACTTGCGCGAAGCGACTGTACGGACCGCATACGGGTCAGTACGCTCCGTGTCCCATGCGAGCTTCTGAGTGCTCCGACCGGTCCACACCCGGCAATCTGCCCCTGGAACTCAACGCGTTCGTGGGGCGCACGGCCGAACTCGCACGGCTGGCGGAGGCGCTGGGGCAGGCCCGGCTGGTGACGGTGACGGGCGTGGGCGGCGTGGGCAAGTCACGCCTCGCGGCACGGACCGCGGCACACACCCGGCCGCGCGACGGATCATGGCGGGTGGAACTGGCCTCCGTGCGCGATCCGGATCTCGTCGCGTACGCGCTCGTGGAGGCCCTCGCGCTGACGGACCAGACGTCGAGGCCGCCCCGCACGCTGCTCCTCGACCATCTCGCCGAGCGTCAACTCCTGCTGGTCGTGGACGGGTTCGAGCATCTGGTGGACGCGTGCGCCGCGCTGGTGGGCGAGCTGCTGCGGCATGCGCCGGGGCTGCGGGTGCTCGCCGTGGGCCGCAGGCCGCTGGAGGTCGAGGGCGAGCTGCTGTTCCCGCTGGCCCCGCTGCCCGAGCGGGAGGCCGCGGAGCTGTTCACGGACCGGGCGGCGGCCCGGGTGCCCGGGTTCGCGCTGGACGACGCCAACCGGGCGGACGTCCTGGAGCTGTGCCGATGCCTGGACGGGATCCCGCTCGCCGTCGAACTGGCCGCCGGCCGGCTGAGCGCCCTCTCCCCCGGGCAATTGCTGTCCCGGCTCGACGACCGCTTCCGGCTGCTGACCGGCGGCGGGCGTGACGCCCTGCCACGCCACCAGACACTGCGGACGGCGATCGGCTGGAGCCATGAGCTGTGCACACCCGAGGAGCGGCTGCTGTGGTCGCGGCTCTCGGTGTTCGCCGGACCGTTCGACCTGGAGGCCGTCGAGTACGTGTGCAGCGGTGACGGACTGCACGCCGACGACGTCCTCGACGTGCTGGGCGAGCTGCTCGCGCAGTCGGTGCTGGCGCGCGAGGAGACGGCGGCCGGCCTGCGCTACCGGATGCTGGACACGGTGCGGGCGTACGGCGCGGACTGGCTGGTGGCGGCGGGCGACGCGGGCCGGCTGCGCCGCCGCCACCGCGACTGGTACATGGGCCTGGCCACCTGGTGCGAGCTGGACTGGTTCTCACCACGGCAGGGCGAGGTGGCCGCGCGCATCGAGACGGAGCTGCCGAATCTGCGCTGCGCCCTGGAGTACAGCCTGACCGAGCCGGGCGAGACGCATCTGGGCCAGTACCTGGCGGGCAGCCTGTGGTTCTACTGGGTCGGCTGCGGCCGGCTCGCGGAGGGGCGGCACTGGCTGGAGCGCGGGGTGGAGCTCGACAGCGACCGCGACCAGTCGCGGCTGAAGGCCCTGTGGGTGCTCGGCTACGTGGCGATCCTCCAGGGCGACATGGTGCCCGCGCTCACCGCGCTCCAGGAGTGCCGCGAGGAGGCCGAACGCACCGGCAACCCCACCGCGATCGCCTATGCCGAGCACCGCACCGGCTGTCTGGCGCTGGTCGGCGACGACATGGCACGCGCGGAAACCCTGCTGCGCTCGGCGCTCGACCGCTACCACGCGATCGGCGAGCTCAACAGCAACGTGCTGATGGCCCAGGTGGAGCTGGCGATGGCGCTGGCGTTCCGGGGCGATCTGCCGGGCGCGGTGCGGCTGTGCGAGGACGTCCGCCGGGTCTGCGAGGACCACGGGGAGCGCTGGGCGCTCGCCTACGCGCTGTATGTGCTGGCGTACGAGGCCCAGACCGCGGGCGATCCGGGGCGCGCCCGGGAGCTCCTGGAACAGAGCCTGGACATCGCGCACGCCTTCCACGACCTGCTCGGCACGGTCCTCGCGCTCGAGCTGCTGGCGCTGGTCACGGAGGCGGAGGGCGATCCGGCCGAGGCCGCGCTGCTGCAGGGGGCGGCGGCCCGGCTGTGGCCCTCGGTGGGCCTGCCGCTGTTCGGCTCGGCGTACTACAACGTGCCGCACGAGCGGTGCGAGGCCGGGGCCCGGCGGGGGCTGGGCGACGAGCGGTACGAGGAGTGCGTACGGGCGGGGTCTCGGCTCGGGCGGGAGGCGGCGGTGGCGCGGGCACTGCGGCGGCCCGGTCCCCGGCCGCTGGGCGCGGTGCCCTCGCCGCGCGGGCTGCCCCCGGACACGCGGAAGCCCGCCGTCTCGCCCACCTCGAAGGGCGGGGAGACGACGGGCTGACGCGCAGGTGGTGCTACGTCCGCTGTAAGACGATCAGCGGGCGTAGTACTCGACGACGAGCTGCTCGTCGCAGATCACCGGGATCTCCTTGCGGTTCGGCTCGCGGTCCAGGCGGAACGCCAGGGCCGGGAGGTTCACCTGGAGGTAGCGCGGGGTCTCGCCGTCGGGGGCGAAGCCACCGGCGCGGGAGACCTCGAACAGCGTCTTGCTGCGGCTGCGCTCGCGGACCATCACGACGTCGTCGGGACGGACGCGGAAGGACGGCTTGTCGACCTTCTGGCCGTTGACCTCGATGTGGCCGTGAACGACCATCTGGCGGGCCTGGTAGATCGTGCGGGCGATGCCCGAACGCAGGACCAGCGCGTCGAGACGGCGCTCGAGCTCGATGATCAGGGCCTCACCGGTCTTGCCCTGGACCTTGGAGGCACGCTCGTAGGCGCGGACGAGCTGACGCTCGGACACGTCGTACTGCGCGCGCAGACGCTGCTTCTCGAGCAGACGGACCTTGTAGTCCGAGTTCTGCTTGCGGCCACGGCCGTGCTCGCCCGGCGGGTAGGGGCGGGCCTCGAAGTACTTGACGGCCTTCGGGGTCAGCGCGATGCCGAGGGCACGCGACTTCTTGACCTTGGGGCGGGACTGATTCGCCACTTTTTCTCTTTCCGTGATTTCGGCTCACCAGAGTTAAGGGAGGTCGCAATCCGCAGCCCGGGAAACCCCGCGGGTCCTCGGGGGACCTGCTGGGCAGCCGCTCCTGGGTCTGGGCACATACGTGCAGCACGCGAGTGGCCCACCGACCGTTCCCGGAGACCGGGTGGTGGTGGGCTGCCCGCGACACCTTCGACGGTGCGCGACGCTCCTGGAATCCCTCCGTGACGGCAGGGGCTCCGGCTGGATGTCCCGTTCTGGTGGTGCCGACCGGAGCCGGACACGGGACGCAGCGCTTCGCGTCATGTTACAGGGTGGTCAGGACCGCCCTCTACCGAGGTGCTTCCTGGTCCACTCCACCGCGTCCGCGTAGCGCGCCTCGGCGCCGTGCCGGGTCGGTGTGTAGTACTCCCGGTCCCTGAGCTCTTCGGGGGCGTACTGCTGGGCGGCGATGCCCTCGGGCAGGTCGTGCGGATACACATACCCCTGGGCGTGCCCGAGCTTGGCCGCGCCCTTGTAGTGCCCGTCGCGCAGATGCATCGGCACCGGGCCCGCGTGCCCCTTGCGTACGTCCTCCATCGCGGCGCCGATGGCCATGGTCGCGGCGTTGGACTTCGGGGCCAGGGCGAGGGCGATGGTGGCGTGGCTGAGGGTCAGCGCGGCCTCGGGGAAGCCGATCATGGCGACGGCCTGGGCGGCGGCCACGGCTATCGGCAGCGCGTTCGGGTCGGCGAGGCCGATGTCCTCGCTGGCGGAGATCATCAGGCGGCGGGCGATGAAGCGGGGGTCCTCGCCCGCCTCGATCATCCGGGCCAGGTAGTGCAGCGCGGCGTCCACGTCGGAGCCGCGGATGGACTTGATGAGGGCGCTCGCCACGTCGTAGTGCTGGTCGCCGTCGCGGTCGTACGTCACGGCGGCGCGGTCGACGGTCTCCTCCAGGGTCTGGAGGGTGATCTCCGGCTCGCCCTTGTCGAGCGCCGCGCCGGCGGCGGCCTCCAGGGCGGTCAGGGCGCGCCGGGCGTCTCCCCCGGCGATGCGCAGCAGGTGCCGCTCGGTGTCCTCGGGGAGGGTGACGGCCTCCTTGAGGCCGCGCTCGTCGGTGAGGGCCCGGCGCAGCAGGCCGCGCAGGTCGTCGTCGGTGAGCGGTTCGAGGGTGAGGAGGAGGGAGCGGGACAGGAGCGGGGAGATCACCGAGAAGTACGGGTTCTCGGTCGTGGCGGCGATCAGCGTCACCCAGCGGTTCTCGACGGCCGGGAGCAGGGAGTCCTGCTGGGCCTTGCTGAAGCGGTGGATCTCGTCCAGGAAGAGGACGGTCTCCTTGCCGAAGCCGCCGGTGGCGCGGCGGGCGCCGTCGATGACCGCGCGGACCTCCTTGACGCCCGCGGTGATCGCGGAGAGCTCCACGAAGCGCTTGTTGGTGGCCTTGGAGACGACGTACGCGAGGGTCGTCTTGCCGGTGCCGGGCGGGCCCCAGAGGATCACCGAGGACGGTCCGGCCGGACCGCCGTTCCCCTCGCCGACGAGTCTGCGCAGGGGTGAGCCCGGCTTCAGCAGATGCTGCTGGCCCACGACCTCGTCGAGGGTACGCGGGCGCATCCGTACGGCCAGGGGGCTGCTGGACGGGTCCTTCTCCTGGCGTGCTTCTGCTGCGGCGGTGAACAGGTCGGGCTCCACGTCCAAAACCCTATGTCACGCCACTGACAATCCCCGCAGGGCTGTCAGCTGGTCCAGAAGTCCCACCAGCGGGTCAGGATCAGCATCCCGATGATCCCGATGTGCACGACGGGCAGGACCCAGGTGAACTCGCCGAAGAAGCTCTTGAGCCAGCGCGGGGCGGGCAGGAAGTCGTTGCGGATGTTCGACGAGGTCACGTACCAGAACATGATGATCGTGGCGACCCAGGCCAGCGAGCACCACAGGCACAGCGAGTTGATCCGGTACAGCGACTGGAACTGCAGCCAGGTGCAGAATCCGACACCGAAGAGGGTGCCGGCGTTGAAGGTCAGCCAGTACCAGCGCGGGTAGGTGGCCCGCGCGAGCAGGCTCATCCCGACGCAGATCACGATGCCGTACGCCACCAGGCCGAGCATCGGGTTGGGGAACCCGAAGGCCGCGGCCTGCTTGCTCTTCATGATGTTGCCGCAGGAGACGACCGGGTTCAGGCTGCACCCCGGCACGAAGTTCGGGTTCTCCAGCAGCTTGAACTTGTCGATCGTGATGACCCACGCGGCGAGCAGACCGGCCGCACCGGTGATCACCAGCAACAGGGCGAGCGCACGGCTGCCGCCGACCGTCCGGGGACCGGCCGCGCGTTCCTGGTCGATGGAGATGACTGTCGTCGTCTTGCTCATCACGCCGTTTCCGTAGTCTCGAAGGGCCTGCGGGCAACCGACATTGTGCCGCACCCACGTGTGTGTCCACCGTTCGATGGACATAAGGAGGTACGCACGGTCGTCCCGGAACGTTCGTTTCGGCGGCAGGCTCGTCGGCATGACAACACACGCGAACGAACTCGCGGTGGACGTGCGGGGGCTGCGCAAGCAGTACGGAGACGTGACCGCCGTCGACGGCATCGACCTCGGCATCCGCCGCGGCGAGGTGTTCGGCCTGCTCGGACCCAATGGCGCGGGCAAGAGCACCACGGTGGAGATCCTCCAGGGCAACCGCGGGCGGGACGCGGGCGAGGTGTCCGTGCTCGGCGCGGACCCGGCGACGGGCACACGCGCGTGGCGCTCGCGGGTCGGCATCGTCTGGCAGGACGAATCGGCGCCCGCGGAGTTGACGGTCGACGAGACCGTACGGCACTTCGCCCGCTACTACCCGCGGCCCCGCGACCCCGAGGAGGTCATCGGGCTCGTCGGTCTTGAGGCGAAGGCGGGCAGCCGCATCAAGGCGCTCTCGGGCGGCCAGCGCAGGCGTCTGGACGTGGCGCTCGGGGTGATCGGCGGCCCCGAGCTGCTGCTCCTGGACGAACCGACGACCGGCTTCGACCCGGCCGCCCGCCGCCAGTTCTGGGACCTGATCCGGAAACTGGCCGACGAGGGCACGACCATCCTGCTCACCACGCACTACCTGGAGGAGGCGGAGGCGCTGGCGCACCGGCTCGCGGTCGTCGCGCGGGGCCGCGTCGTCGCGGAAGGCGAACCCGCCGCGCTCCGCGAACGCTTCGGGACCGAGGCGACCGTCGAGTGGACGGAGGCCGACGGCACGACGCGCAGCGAGCGCACGGACACCCCCACGCGCACGGTCGCGGAGCTCACCCGCCGCTTCGACGGCGAGATACCCGGACTGAGCATGACCCGCCCGACCCTGGAGGACGTCTATCTCCGCCTGACCGGACAGGAGAACGCGCGATGACCCTGACGACCGTACGCGTACGCGGGGAGGCCTCCTCCGTGCGACTGCCCGGAGCCTGGGGCCTCGGCCTGCGACGGGGCGCCCTGGAGATCAAGCAGTTCTTCCGTCAGCGCGACCAGGTGGTGTTCACCTTCGCCTTCCCCGTCGTCTTCCTGTTCCTCTTCGCGTCGATCTTCAGCGACGACGTGCGGGGCGCGGGCATCACCGCCTCCCAGCTGTACGTCCCCGCGATGATGGCCGCGGGCATCATGTCCACCAGCTTCCAGTCCCTCGGCATCTCCATCGCGATCGAGCGGGACGAGAAGGTGCTGCGGCGGCTGCGCGGCACTCCGATGCCACCGGCCGCGTACTTCCTGGGCAAGATCTGGCTGGTCCTGGTCACCGGCCTCATGGAGACGGCGATCCTGCTCGTCGTCGGCACGTCGCTGTACGACGTGAAGCTGCCCTCGGATCCCGCCAAGTGGGCCGACTTCGCCTGGATCTTCGTCCTGGGCCTGACGGCCTGCGCCCTGCTCGGCATCGCGATCAGCTCGGTGCCGAAGTCCGGCAAGAGCGCCACGTCCGTCGTCGTACTCCCCTTCCTCGTGCTGCAGTTCATCTCCGGGGTCTACATCGCCATCGACACGATCCCCGACTGGATGCTGAACATCGGCGCCCTGTTCCCGCTGAAGTGGATGTGCCAGGGGCTGCGCGGGGTGTTCCTGCCCGAGTCGGCGAAGGTCCTGGAACAGGCGGGCGGCTGGGAGTTCGGGCGGATCGCCCTGGTGCTGGGGGCCTGGTGCGTCGGAGGATTGCTGCTGTGTCTGCTGACCTTCCGCTGGAAGAACCGCCGCGCCGGATGACCGAACGGATCGCCGGACCGGGCGGCACGATGAGCTCGTACACCTGGGACCGCTCCTTCCGGCTCTGGGACTCGTACTTCGCCCTCGTGTGCGTGGCCACCCTGGTGTTCGTGCTCGGCACGGGGCATCCGGGGTGGCACCTGCGCCTCGTCTCGGCGGCGCTGTTGGTGGCGCTGATTCCCTGGTACGTGATGGTGGGGCGCCCCGTCCTCGGCGGCGACCCGCCCGACGAACGTCGGGCCCTCGGCTATCTCGCGGGGACGATCGTGCTGTTCCTGCCGTCGGGGATCCTCGTCGGTGAGACCCGGCTGATGACCTTCGCGCTCGTCCCCCAGTGCTTCATCGCGCTGCGCCTGCGCTGGGCGCTGACGGCCGTGACGGTCATCAACATCGCGCCGGTGGTGGGTTGGGCGCTGCTGTGGTGGCCGAGCGACCAGGACGTCTTCTTCAACTCGCTCTTCGCCGTGGTCACCCTCGTCTTCTCGGCGGCTGTCGGCAGCTGGATCATCCGCATCATCGAGCAGAGCCAGGAACGGGCCGAGCTGATCGCCGAACTGGACGCCAGTCGCCACGAGCTCTCCCGGCTCTCGTCGGCGCACGGCGCGCTGGCCGAGCGGGAACGGCTCTCCCGGGAGATCCACGACACGCTCGCGCAGGGCTTCACGAGCCTGCTGATGCTGGTGCAGGCGGTCGAGGCCGAACTCGACCACGACGTCCCGCAGGCCCGCCGCCACCTGTCCCTGATGGCGGAGACGGCCCGGCAGAACCTCGCCGAGGCGCGGGCCCTGGTCGCCGGGGGCGCGCCCGCCGATCTCGACGGGGCCTCGCTGCCCGACGCGCTGCGCCGGCTGGCCGCGCGCCACGAGGCGACGGTCGACGTCACCGGCCCCGTGCGCGCGCTGCCCGCCGGGCCCGAGGTCGTGGTCCTGCGTTCCTGCCAGGAAGCGCTCGCCAACGCCCGCAAACACGCGGGGAGTTCGTCGACGATCGCGGTCGCCCTGACGTACGCCCACGATTCGCTGACGCTCTCCGTACGGGACGACGGCCCCGGCTTCGACCCCGGCGCGCCGGTCGGCGGTTACGGTCTGACCGGGTTGCGTGCCCGGGCCGCGGAAGTGGGCGGCAGGGCCCGTGTGCGCAGCGCGCCCGGCGAGGGCACGACCATCACCGTCTGTCTGCCCGTTCCAAGGAGTGACTCGTGATCCGCATCGTGCTGGCCGACGACCATCCCGTCGTACGGGAAGGGCTGCGCGCGATGCTCAGTGCCGAGCCCGACCTCGATGTGATCGCCGACGCGTCGAGCGGCCCGCAGGCGGAGGCGCTGGCGGCCGAACTCCGGCCGGACATCGTCCTGATGGACCTGCGGATGCCGGGGGGCGGGGGTGTCGACTCGATCGTGCGGATGACCGAGGCGGGGTTGGGCTGCCGGGTCATCGTGCTGACGACGTACGAGACGGACCGGGACATTCTGCGGGCGGTCGAGGCCGGAGCCGCGGGCTATCTCCTGAAGGACCTCCCTCGCGCCGAACTCGCCGACGCCGTCCGCTCCGCCGCGCGCGGCGAGACCGTGCTGGCCCCGTCCGTCGCCGCCCGACTCGTCGACCAGCTCCGTACGAAGCCGGAGCGGCCGAGGTTGTCCGAGCGTGAGACGGCGGTGCTGCGGCTGGTGGCGGAGGGCTGCACGAACGCCGAGATCGGGCGCCGCCTGTTCATCGGCGAGTCCACCGTGAAGACCCACCTGCTGCGGGCCTTCACCAAACTGGGGGTGGACGACCGAACCGCGGCGGTGACGAGCGCGATGCGCTCCGGCCTACTGGACTGACGCCGACCCCGAGGCTTTCCGGGGCGCAGCCCGGCCCAAGGGGCGCGGGGAACTGCGCGACCAGCCCCCACCCACCCGCACCCGAAGAACCCACCCGGGGGTCTGGGGGCGGAGCCCCCAGGAAGGGATGATGGGGGTCCCCCCTGCTCGAGCGAAGCCGAGAGCTTGGGGGAGGGTAGGGGCGGCGGGGGCGAGAAACCCGGTCCTCAGCCCAGTCGCGTCTCGAGCTCCGCCACGATCTCGTTCACCCCGACCGCCACCTGCTCACCGGACTCCATGTCCTTGAGCTGCACCACACCCTCGGCGAGATCCCGCTCACCGGCGACGACCGTGTACCGCGCCCCCGACCGGTTCGCGTTCTTCATCGCCCCCTTGAGCCCCTTGGCCCCGTAGGAGAAGTCGGCGGCGACACCGAGCTTGCGCAGCTCGGTCACCTTGGCGAAGAGCACCCGACGGGCCTCCTCACCGAGCGGAACGGCGAACACGCTCGTGGCCGCGGGGAGTTCGAGCGAAACACCCTCCGCCTCCAGGGCGAGCACCGTGCGGTCGACACCGAGCGCCCAGCCCACCGAGGGCAGCGCGGGCCCGCCGAGCATCTCGGACAGGCCGTCGTAGCGCCCGCCGCCGCCCACCGCGGACTGGGAGCCCAGACCGTCGTGGACGAACTCGAAGGTGGTCCGCGTGTAGTAGTCCAGGCCGCGCACCAGCTTCGGGTCGTCCTCGAAGGCAACCCCCGCCTCCGTGATCAGCTCGCGCACCTCCTCGTGGTACGCCTTGCACGCGTCGCAGAGGTAGTCACGGAGCAACGGCGCGCCCACCAGCTGCTTCTGCACGTCGTCGCGCTTGTCGTCGAGGACCCGGAGGGGGTTGATCTCGGCACGGCGCAGCGTGTCCTCGTCCAGGTCGAGGCCGCGCAGGAAGTCCTGCAGGGCGGCCCGGTACACCGGACGGCACTCCTGGTCGCCCAGCGAGTTCAGCAGGATGCGGAAGTCCCGCAGCCCCAGCGACCGGTACGCCTGGTCCGCCAGGATGATCAGCTCGGCGTCGAGCGCCGGGTCCTCCGCACCGATCGCCTCGGCGCCGACCTGCGAGAAGTGGCGGTAACGGCCCTTCTGGGGACGCTCGTAGCGGTAGTAGGAGCCCGAGTACCAGAGCTTGACGGGGAGGTTGCCGGCCTTGTGCAGGTTGGCCTCCAGCGCGGCGCGCAGTACGGAGGCCGTGCCCTCGGGGCGCAGGGCGAGCTGGTCGCCGCCCTTGGTCTCGAAGGCGTACATCTCCTTGGTCACGATGTCGGTGGACTCACCGACACCGCGCGCGAAGAGCTCGACGTTCTCGAAGCCGGGCGTCTCGATGTAGCCGTAGCCGGAGTTGCGCAGCGGCGCGGCGATCGCCTCGCGCACGGCGAGGTACTTGGCGCTCTCGGGCGGGATCAGGTCGTACGTGCCCTTGGGGGCCTTGAAGGTGCTCACGAAAGTCTCTCGTCACATTCCTCGTCGGGGAGCGGGTTCGGCGCCGCGCGCTTGGCGGTCCGCCGCCACCTGCCGCAGATACGGGTTGGTGGCTCGCTCCTGGCCGATGGTCGTCTGGGGGCCGTGGCCGGACAGCACCACGGTCGAGTCGTCGAGCGGCAGGCACACACGGGCCAGCGAGCCGAGCATCTCGTCCATGTCACCGCCGGGCAGGTCGGTGCGTCCGATGGAGCCGGCGAAGAGCAGATCGCCCGAGAAGAAGACCGACGGAATGTCCGCCGTCTCGGGCATCTGGAAGGTCACCGACCCCTTCGTATGGCCGGGCGCGTGCGCGACGGACAGCTCCAGACCGGCCAGCTCCAGCCGCGTGCCGTCGGTGAGCGTCCGCACGTCGTCCGGCTCCCCCACGGTCAGCTCGCCCATCAGCGGCATGCCGATGGAGCGGCCGAGCGCCCGCTCCGGGTCGCTCATCATGTACCGGTCGTCGGGGTGGATCCAGGCCGGTACGTCGTGGGCACCGCAGACGGGCACGACCGAGGCCACGTGGTCGATGTGGCCATGGGTGAGGACGACGGCGACGGGCTTGAGCCGATGCTTCTTGAGTGCGTCCTCGACTCCCTGGGCGGCCTGATGGCCCGGGTCGATGATCACGCACTCCTCACCGGCGGCGGGGGCGACCAGGTAACAGTTGGTGCCCCAGGCCCCGGCGGGGAACCCGGCAATGAGCACGATCGTCCTTCGTGGTGGCGTACGCGTGATGCCGTACGGGGTGGGTGGCTGTGGATCAGAGCCTACCGGCGCTGCCGATTCCTCAGCTAACCCATATACGGTACGGGGCACACGCAGGCGGTCGGCTCACAAGACGCACGCGTCCCACTTGACGTACGAGACGCATGAGGAGATAACCCGGTGGTCACCCAGGAACAGCGGCGGCGTCAGCTCGCCCGGGAGAAGTTCTTGCGGCAGCAGCAGCGGCGTACGGCCGCGCGGCGCAAGTCACACATGCGCAATACGGTGGTCGCGTCGGTCCTCGGCGTGATCGTCGTCGGCAGTGTGGTGTCGTACGCGACCGGGGTCTTCAAGGACGACGGCAAGAAGGCCAACGCGGGCGCGGAGGTCACGCCGAGCGCCTCCCCGACCAGCAAGGCGCCGGACCCGTGCGCCAAGCCCGCCGAAGGCGCGGTGAAGTCGCTGAGCTGGAAGACGGAGCCGGCGATGACCATCGACAAGTCGGCGGACTACACGATGAAGCTGGCGACGACCTGCGGCGACATCGACGTCGCGCTGAAGACGGCCGCGGCCCCGCACACGGTGAACTCGTTCGACTTCCTCGCGGGCAAGGGGTTCTTCGACCACACCAAGTGCCACCGGCTCACCACGAACGGCATCTACGTGCTGCAGTGCGGTGACCCGAAGGGCACCGGCAGCGGCGGTCCCGGGTACACGATCCCGGACGAGAACCTGAAGGACACCAGCCTCAAGGGCGGCATCTACCCGGCGGGCACCCTTGCGATGGCGAACCAGTACAACGCCCAGACGCAGCAGGGACGCAACACGGGTGGCAGCCAGTTCTTCCTCGTCTACCAGGACAGTCAGCTACCGGCCGACTACACACCGTTCGGAACTATTTCCAAGTCCGGCCTCACGGTTCTCAAGAAGATCGCCGCGGCCGGAGAGAGCACAGGCCAGGGCGACGGGGCGCCCAACGCGACGGTCGTGGTCAACAAGCTGACCGTGACGAAATCCTGACCGTCAACTGCGAAATTTCGGTCGCGCTGGATGCGGACAGCCGCCGGGCTGGTCGCCTATGTTGGCCGTGACGAAACTGTGGACGATGCCCAGGGGCCCTGAAGCCCCTCGCAGGCATCATGTGGAGGAGGCGCTGTGAGCAGCGACCCGTGGGGCCGCGTCGACGAGACGGGGACCGTGTACGTGCGTACGGCCGATGGCGAGCAGGTCGTCGGTTCCTGGCAGGCCGGCTCCCCTGATGAGGCGCTGGCCTACTTCGAGCGCAAGTACGAAGGCCTGGTTGTCGAGATCGGCCTCCTCGAGCGACGAGTGAAAACCACCGACCTGTCGGCGAAGGACGCCCAGATCGCGATCGACCATATTCGCGAACAGGTGGACGCCCACCACGCGGTCGGCGATCTGCAGGCGCTGAAGAAGCGGCTGGACAAGCTCGTCGAGACGGTCGACGCGCGCCGTGAGGAGCGCAAGGTCCAGCGTGCGAAGCAGTCCGACGAGGCGCGGCACTCCAAGGAGGCGCTGGTCGTCGAGGCGGAGGAGCTGGCGCAGAGCGACCAGTGGCGGGCGGCCGGTGAGCGGCTGCGCTCCCTGGTGGACACCTGGAAGGGGCTGCCGCGACTCGACCGCAAGTCGGACGACGAGCTGTGGCACCGCTTCTCGCACGCGCGCTCGGCGTTCTCCAAGCGCCGCAAGGCGCACTTCGCCTCGCTGGACGCGCAGCGCGAGGACGCCCGCAAGACCAAGGAGAAGCTGGTCGCGGAGGCCGAGTCGCTGTCCGCCTCCACGGACTGGGGTCCGACGGCGGCGCGTTACCGCGAGCTGATGGCGGACTGGAAGTCCGCGGGCCGCGCGCAGCGTGAGCACGAGGACGACCTGTGGAACCGCTTCCGCGGCGCCCAGGACGTGTTCTTCGCGGCGCGCAGCTCGGTCTTCGCCGAGCGGGACGCCGAGCAGTCGGAGAACCTGAAGCTCAAGGAGGAGCTGGCCGAGGAGGCCGAGAAGCTCGTCCCGGTGCAGGATCTGAAGGCCGCCCGCGCTGCCTTCCGTTCCATCAACGAGCGCTGGGAGGCCATCGGCCACGTGCCCCGCGACGCCCGCCCGAAGGTCGAGGGCCGGATGCACGCGGTGGAGCGGGCTCTGCAGGAGTCCGAGGAGGCCGAGTGGCGCCGGACCAACCCGGAGGCACGCGCGCGTGCGGAGGGTCTGACCGGTCAGCTGCAGGCCGCCGTGGACAAGCTCCAGGGCCAGATCGAGACGGCGCGCGCCGCTGGCAACGCTTCGCGGGCCGACAAGCTCCAGAAGGAGCTCGATGGCCGTCAGGCGCTGCTGGACCAGGCGTTGAAGGGTCTCCAGGAGTTCGGCGGCTGAGGCTGCCGAGGCGGCTGGGTTTTCCCGCCACTACGTAGAGGGGCTCCCGTACGGTTCGTACGGGAGCCCCTCTACGTAGTGGCCCGTTGACGGGCCAGGGAGGTCAGGACCCGTCGGAGGGCCTGCGCGCCGAGGTCACCCGGTACACGTCGTACACGCCCTCCACGCCCCTGACCGCCTTCAGGACGTGCCCCAGGTGCTTGGGGTCGCCCATCTCGAAGGTGAAGCGAGAGGTGGCGACGCGGTCGCGGGACGTCTGGACGGCCGCGGACAGGATGTTGACGTGCTGGTCGGACAGGACGCGGGTGACGTCCGACAGGAGCCGGGAGCGGTCCAGGGCCTCGACCTGGATGGCCACCAGGAAGACCGAGGACTGGGTGGGTGCCCACTCGACCTCGAGGATGCGCTCGGGCTCGCGGGAGAGCGAGTCGACGTTGACGCAGTCGCTGCGGTGCACCGATACGCCGCTGCCGCGGGTGACGAAGCCGATGATCGGGTCGCCGGGGACGGGCGTACAACAGCGGGCGAGCTTGACCCACACGTCCTCGACGCCCTTGACGACGACACCGGGGTCGGCGTTCGAGCGGCGCTTGCGGCCACGCCCGCGCGCGGGCGGAACGCTCTCGTCGATCTCCTCGGTGGCCGCCTCCTCGCCGCCGAGGGCCTGCACCAGCTTCTGCACGACGCTCTGCGCGGTGACATGGCCCTCGCCGATCGCCGCGTACAGCGAGGAGATGTCGGGGTAGCGCATCTCGTGCGCGAGGGTGACCAGGGAGTCGCCGGTGAGGATGCGCTGGATCGGCAGGTTCTGCTTGCGCATCGCCCGGGCGATGGCGTCCTTGCCCTGCTCGATCGCCTCGTCGCGGCGCTCCTTGGAGAACCAGGCGCGGATCTTGTTGCGGGCGCGCGGGGACTTCACGAAGCCCAGCCAGTCGCGGGAGGGGCCCGCACCGGCCGCCTTGGAGGTGAAGACCTCCACCAAGTCGCCGTTGTCCAGGGTGGATTCGAGCGGGACGAGGCGTCCGTTGACCCGTGCGCCTATCGTCCGGTGGCCGACCTCCGTGTGGACCGCGTACGCGAAGTCCACCGGTGTCGCGCCGGCCGGGAGCGCTATGACGTCACCCTTGGGCGTGAAGACGAAGACCTCGTTGCGGGACAGGTCGAAGCGCAGGGACTCCAGGAACTCGCTCGGGTCCTCGGTCTCCTTCTGCCAGTCGAGCAACTGGCGCAGCCACGCCATGTCGTTGACGGTGTCCTGACCCGCGCTGCCCTTGGCCGCCCGGGGCACGTCCGTACGGATCTTGGAGGAACCGGCGACGGTCTCCTGCTTGTACTTCCAGTGCGCGGCGATGCCGTACTCGGCACGGCGGTGCATGTCGAACGTGCGGATCTGGAGTTCGACCGGCTTGCCGTTGGGCCCGATGACCGTCGTGTGCAGCGACTGGTACATGTTGAACTTGGGCATCGCGATGTAGTCCTTGAACCGGCCGGGGACCGGGTTCCATCGCGCGTGCACGGTGCCGAGGGCCGCGTAGCAGTCGCGGACGGTGTCCACGAGGACGCGGATGCCCACCAGGTCGTAGATCTCCGCGAAATCACGGCCTCGTACGATCATCTTCTGGTAGACGGAGTAGTAGTGCTTCGGGCGGCCGGTCACCGTCGCCTTGATGCGGGCGGCGCGCAGGTCGCCCTGGACCTCGTCGGTCACTATGGCGAGGTATTCGTCGCGCTTGGGGGCGCGCTCGGCGACCAGGCGCACGATCTCGTCGTACATCTTGGGGTAGAGGATCGCGAACGCGAGGTCCTCCAGCTCCCACTTGATGGTGTTCATGCCCAGGCGGTGGGCGAGCGGCGCGTAGATCTCCAGGGTCTCGCGCGCCTTCTTCTCCTGCTTCTCGCGCTTGAGGTAGCGCATGGTGCGCATGTTGTGCAGGCGGTCGGCGAGCTTGATGACCAGGACGCGGGGGTCCTTGGCCATGGCGACGACCATCTTGCGGACGGTCTCGGCCTGCGCGGCCTCGCCGAACTTGACCTTGTCGAGCTTGGTGACGCCGTCGACGAGCAGGCCGACCTGGTCGCCGAAGTCGCGCCTGAGCGTGTCCAGGCCGTACTCGGTGTCCTCGACGGTGTCGTGCAGGAGGCCGGCCATCAGCGTGGCGGGGTCCATGCCCAGCTCGGCGAGGATCGTCGTGACGGCGAGCGGGTGCGTGATGTACGGGTCGCCGCTCTTGCGCTTCTGACCGCGGTGCCAGCGCTCGGCGACCTGGTAGGCCTTCTCGATCTGCCGCAGCGTCGACGTCTCGATCTTCGGGTCGTTGCTGCGCACTATCCGCAGCAACGGCTCCAGGACCGGGTTGTACGGGTTCGAGCGCTGCACGCCGAGCCGGGCCAGGCGGGCGCGGACGCGGTTGGAGGAGGAGCTGGGGCGGCCGGACGGGGCGGCCGCGGAACGGACCGCCGGAGTCTTCGCGGGGCGCTCGGAAGGGGCCGGCTTGGGGCGTGGCTGCTCGGCCGCCTTGTCGTCAGGCGCGGACTGGGCGTGCTCGACCGGCCCGCTCGTGGCGTTCTTGGCGGGCTTCGCCGCAGGGGCCGAGGCAGGCTCGGGCTTGGCGGCGGTGAGTGGCTGGGCCTCGTCTGGCAAGAGGGCTCCTCGTGCGCGTTCCGGGTCCCCCGGTCAGGCTCCGGAAACCCCATGGTAGCGATCCTGGGCGCCGGGCTCGCTTTCGGCCGCTGGGACGGCCTCGTACAGGAAGAACGCGAGAGGCGGGCTCCGGATTCCTCCGGGCCCGCCTCCACGCTGTCCTACGGGTGTCTCAGGGCCTTCCCAGGCCTTTCCCGGGGGCTTTCCCCCAGGTGTCGCGAACGCGGCCCTCAGATCTTGAGGAGCGCCTCCAGCGGAGCGCCCGCGAGAGCCGGCTCCAGACGGCCGCGGCCGCCGAGGAACCCGAGCTCCATGAGCACGGCGACGCCCGCGACCTCGGCGCCCGCCCGGCGGATGAGCTGGAGCGAGGCCTCGGCGGTGCCGCCGGTGGCGAGGACGTCGTCGACGACCAGGACGCGGTCGGCCGCGCTCAGGTCCTCGGCGTGTATCTCGATCTCGGCCGAGCCGTACTCCAGGTCGTACGCCTGCGACAGGGTCGCTCCGGGGAGCTTGCCCGCCTTGCGTACGGGGATGAAGCCGATCCCGGCGCGGACGGAGACCGGGGCGCCGAGGATGAAGCCACGGGCCTCCAGACCGACGATCTTCGTGGCCTCGGCGCGCACGGCGATCTCCGCCAGGGCGTCGGTGAGCGCCGTGAAGGCCGCCGGGTCCGCCAGGAGCGGGGTGATGTCCTTGAACATCACACCCGGCTCCGGGTAGTCGGCCACGTCGCGGATACGGCTGAGCAGCAGCGTCGTGATGTCCGTGAGCTCGGTCATCGGCGCTTCCCCGAGGGTCGGCCGCGACCGCGGTTGCGGGACGCGGGCTGGTTGCGCGGGCCGACGACCATGGGCCCGTCGTCCTCCGGCTCGTCGTCCAGCATCACCTCGGTGACCTCGGACTCCAGGGGCTCGCCCTTCGCGGCGGCCTGGGCCCGCTTGGCGAGGACGCGCTTCCTGAGGGCCTTCATCTGCGGCTCGCGCTCCTTGAGGTCGGCGACGAGCGGCGTGGCGATGAAGATCGAGGAGTACGCACCGGCCGCGAGGCCGACGAACAGCGACAGCGAGATGTCGTTGAGCATGCCCGCGCCGAGCACACCGCCACCGATGAACAGCAGGCCCGCGACCGGCAGCAGCGCGACGACCGTGGTGTTGATCGAACGGACCAGGGTGCCGTTGATCGAGCGGTCGGCGATCTCGCTGTACGTGTAGCGGGTCTGCTTGGTGATGTCCTTCGTCTGCTCCTTGAGGCTGTCGAAGACGACGACCGTGTCGTACAGCGAGTAACCGAGGATGGTGAGCAGACCGATCACGGTGCCCGGGGTGACCTCGAAGCCGACCAGGGCGTAGATGCCGACCGTGATGGTGATGTCGTGGATCAGGGCGACGAGCGCGGCCACGGCCATGCGCCACTCGAAGGCGATCGCCAGGTAGATCACGACGAGGACCATGAAGATCGCCAGGCCCTCCCAGGCCTTGTTGGCGATCTGCTCACCCCAACTGGGGCCGACCAGGTCGGCGTTGATCTTCTCCGAGTTGACGTTCAGGTCCTTGGCGAGCTCGTCCTTGATCTTGTCGGACTTGTCCGTGTCGATGCCGGCGATCTGGATGCGCAGACCACCGTTGCCGAGCTTCTGGACGACCGCGTCGTGGCCGGACGCCTCCTGCGCGTACGTCTCGGCCTGGGACACCGAGACGCTGGTCTTCTCGGTGGTGAAGACGGCGCCGCCCTGGAACTCGATGCCCATGTTCAGGCCGCGCACCGTCAGGCCGAGGATGGCCGTGATGGTGATCAGGATCGAGATGCCGTACCAGATCTTGCGCTTGCCGACGAAGTCGTAGCCGATCTCGCCGCGGTGGAGCCGGGCGCCGAGGGTGCCGAGTTTCGACATCTCACGCCTCCTTCGGGTCGACGGGGGCGGAGGGACGGCGCGTACGGCGCAGTGGTGGTTTGGCGCCCAGGGCCTTGGGGTCGAGGCCGGACCACTTGTGGCCGCTCGCGTAGAACTTCCGGCGGGCGAGGAGCGTCATCAGCGGCTTGGTGAAGAAGAACACGACGACCACGTCGAGCACCGTGGTCAGACCGAGCGTGAACGCGAAGCCCTGGACCTTGCCGACGGTGACGATGAAGAGCACCGCGGCGGCGAGGAACGACACGAAGTCGGAGACCAGGATGGTGCGCCGGGCGCGCGGCCAGGCACGCTCGACGGCCGGGCGCAGGGAGCGGCCCTCGCGGATCTCGTCCCGGATGCGCTCGAAGAACACGATGAACGAGTCCGCTGTGATGCCGATCGCGACGATCGCACCACAGACCGCAGGCAGGTTCAGTGCGAAGCCGATGGTGGGGCCGAGCAGCGCCATGATCACGTAGGTGAGGGCGCCCGAGACCAGCAGGGAGGGGATGGCGATGATCGACAGGCCCCGGTAGTAGACCACCAGGTAGATGACGACCAGGCCGAGGCCGATGGCGCCCGCGATCAGACCGGCGTGCAGCTGCTCGCCGCCGAGCGCGGCGGTCACCGTGGTGACGCTCGACTCCTTGAAGGTGAGCGGCAGCGCGCCGTACTTCAGCATGTTCGCCAGGCTCTGCGCCTCGGTCTGGTCGAAGCTGCCGGAAATCTCCGCACTGCCGCCGGTCAGCGCCTGCTGGACGAACGGGTCGGAGACGACATCACCGTCGAGGACGATCGCGAACTGGTTCTGCGGGGACTGGTTCTTCGCGAGCTTGCCGGTGATGTCGGCGAACTTCTTGGAGCCACCGGAGGTGAACTCCATGGTGACCTTCCAGCCCGCCGCGCTCTGGGTGTCGAAGACCGCCGCGGCGCTCTTGATGTCCGTGCCCTTGACCTCGGCGGGGCCGAGGACGTACTTCTGCCACTGGCCCGAGGAGTTCTTGCCACAGGCCACGGTGGGGTCGGTGGCCTTGGAGCCTTCGCCGGCCTTGGCGCGCTGCGCCTCGTCGGTGCAGTCGAGCGCGGCGTACTGAGCCTGGAGCTTGGTGGCCGCGGCACTGGCGCTCGCGCTGCTGCTCGCCGACGGCGAGGCGCTGGAGGAGGCCGAGGGGCTGGCCGAGGAGCTCGCGGAGCTGCTCGCGGACGGCGTGGAGTCGGCCTTCAGGGCGTCGGTGACCGCGCGGCCCTGGGACGTGGCGGAGGCCGTCGGGCTCGCGGAGCTCGACGAGGTCGCCTTGTCGGTGGCCTTGTCCGTGGCCTTCGAGGAGGAGCTGCTCGAAGCGCTGGGGGACGGGCTGGCCGACGCGGCCGAACCGGAGACCTCGGTGGCCAGGACCGGGCGGAAGTAGAGCTGCGCGGTGGTGCCGACCTGGGCCCGGGCTTCCTTGGAATTCGTGCCCTTGGGGATGTTGACAATGATGTTGTCGGATCCCTGGGTCTGCACCTCGGCCTCAGAAACGCCGAGACCGTTGACACGGCGGTTCATGATGTCGACCGCGGTGTTCATGTTGGTCTTGTTGATCGCGTTCGGCTGGCCCGGCTCGTTCTTCGCCGTGAGCGTGATGCTCGTGCCGCCGGCGAGGTCGATGCCGAGACGCGGGGTGGGATGCCCGGAGAGGAACATCCCCCCCGTGAGCGCCGCGATGGCGATCAGGATGAAGGCCAGCGAGCGCCCCGGCCTGCTCTGGGCGCTCGCGCTCCGGCCCTTCTTCGGTGCTGCCACCTTCTCGTACTCCCTCTCGGGCCGCCGTGCGCGGGGTCAGCGCGGGGGCGGCCATGACATGGTGTCGGGATTCCGTGCGAAAACGCAGGTCCCGGAGGTGCGGAGCGCGAACGGATCGCGCCGCGTCCCCGGGGCGTGACTACTTCGCGTCGGACTCGCCGTCGGTCTTCTTCGGCTCTGCTTCGTCGGCCTCGTCGGCCTTCGCCTCGGCGGGCTTGTCGGACGGCTCGGCGGCCGCGTCCTTCTTGCTGAGGTCGAGGGGCTTGTCGTCGGAGGCGTCGGAAGAGGCGTCGGCGGCGGGCTCGTCGGTCTCGGTGAGGGAGGAGGCGTCGTCGGGGACGACCGACCCGTCCGCATCCAGGTCGTGCTCGGCGCCGTGGACGATGCGGTTGTACTCGTCGTCGGAGAGCACCGCGCCGATCGCGTTCTTCGCAAACAGCAGGTCGACGCCCGGGCCGGCGTCAAGGAGGACCGAGTCCTCGTTGACCTCCTTGACAGTGGCGTACATGCCACCGATCGTGCGCACGCCGGAGCCGGGCTGCATCTCATTGCGCATGGAAGCGGCCTGCTGCTGCTTCTTCTTGGCCGACCGGGTCATCAGGAACATGGCCCCGATGAGCACGATGAACGGGAGGAGGGTCACGAGACTCACGGGTCGGAACTTCCTTCTTCGACCGCGATTGGTGAGCGGCCTGCTGGATGGGGGTATGTATGCCGTCGACAAGGGCGGCATCGGCGGAGTCTAAGCGAGTCCGCACTCAGGGAACAACGCTCAGCATGGCACCGGGGTTCCTGACCCCGCGAGTGCGCACGCCGTCACGCCCCGAACAGGTCCCCTTGTCCGTTTCCCCCCGTTGACTGGCGCGGCGGCGTCAGACCGAGATGGGCCCATGCGGCCGGGGTCGCCACCCGGCCGCGCGGTGTACGGGCGAGCAGTCCCTCCCGTACGAGGAAGGGCTCGGCGACCTCCTCGACGGTCTCACGCTCCTCCCCCACCGCGACCGCGAGCGTGGACAGACCGACCGGGCCGCCGCCGAACAGCTTGAGCAGGGCCTCCAGAACACCGCGGTCGAGCCGGTCGAGGCCACGGGCGTCGACCTCGTAGACCTTGAGCGCGGCCCCGGCGATCTCGCGCGTGATGATCCCGTCCGCCTTGACCTGCGCGTAGTCCCGGACGCGGCGCAGCAGACGGTTGGCGATACGGGGCGTGCCGCGGGAGCGCCCCGCGATCTCGGCGGCGCCTTCCGAGCCGATCTCCACGTCGAGGAGATGCGCGGAACGGTGGATGACGCGCTGGAGCTCCGCGGGCTCGTAGAACTCCATGTGCGCGGTGAAGCCGAAGCGGTCGCGCAGCGGGGGTGGCAGCAGACCCGCGCGCGTGGTGGCGCCGACCAGCGTGAACGGCGGCAGCTCCAGTGGGATCGCGGTGGCGCCGGGGCCCTTGCCGACGATCACGTCGACGCGGAAGTCCTCCATCGCCATGTAGAGCATCTCCTCGGCGGGCCGGGACATGCGGTGGATCTCGTCGAGGAACAGCACCTCGCCCTCCTGGAGCGAGGAGAGGATCGCCGCCAGGTCACCGGCGTGCTGGATGGCGGGGCCGCTGGTGATGCGGATGGGGGCGCCCATCTCGGCGGCGATGATCATCGAGAGGGTGGTCTTGCCGAGGCCGGGGGCGCCGGAGAGCAGCACGTGGTCGGCGGTGGCGCCGCGCGCGCGGGCGGCGCGCAGGACGAGGTCGAGCTGCTCGCGGACCTTTTCCTGGCCGATGAACTCGTCCAGGTCCTTGGGGCGCAGGGCCGCCTCGACGGCCTGGTCCTCACGGTCGGCGGACGCGCCGACGAGCCGCTCGGCGTCGCTCTCGTCGGTCGTGTGGTCCCAGTTCACTGAAGTTCTCCTAGCCGTGGCATGTCGGCTGTGTCATCCGGCCGGGGGTCCGGGGGTGCTCCCCGGGAAGACACAGCGCGCATGGGTGCCTCGCGGTCTGGTGGTCGGGCGGCCGGTGGTTCAGCGGGCGCGGTTGAGGGTCTGGAGGGCGGCCTTGAGCAGCTGGCCCACCTGGGGTGTGCCCTCGGCGGCCTCGGCCTGCGGGGCGACGGCGGAGACGGCCTCGTCGGCCTCGCGCGTGGCGTACCCGAGGCCGATCAGCGCGGCGTGCAGCTGGTCGCGCCAGCCGGTGCTGACCGGGGCGCCGATGCCGGTGCTCGTGCCGAGGAGCTCGCCGAGCCGGTCCTTGAGCTCCAGCAGGAGCTTCTGAGCTCCCCTCTTGCCGATGCCGGGTACGGCCGTGAGCGTCTTCTCGTCACCCGTGGCGATCGCGCGGCGCAGGGCGTCGGGCGAGTGCGTGGCGAGCATGGCCTGGGCGAGGCGGGGGCCGACACCGCTGGCGGTCTGGAGCAGCTCGAAGGTTCCGCGCTCGTCGTCGTCCGCGAAGCCGTACAGCGTCAGGGAGTCCTCGCGCACGACGAGGGAGGTGGCGAGCTTGGTCTGCTGTCCCATCCGGAGCCCGGAGAGCGTGTTGGGCGAGCACTGGACGGCGATGCCGATGCCGCCGACCTCGACGACCGCGGAGTCCGGGGCGAGGGCGGCGACCGGGCCGCTGACGAAGGCGATCATGCGGTACGGCCTTTCGAAGCGTGGTGCGATGCGGGTTTCGACGCGTGCAGGGCGGCGGCTTGCTGGAGCCGGTTCTGCGCGACGGCCTGCTGGAGTCGGTTCTGCGCGGGGGCGCGCCAGATGTGACAGATGGCCAGGGCGAGGGCGTCCGCCGCGTCGGCGGGTTTGGGCGGCGCGTCGAGCCTGAGCAGCCTGGTGACCATGGCACCCACCTGGGCCTTGTCCGCGCGTCCGCTGCCGGTGACGGCGGCCTTGACCTCGCTCGGGGTGTGCAGGGCGACCGTCAGGCCGCGGCGCGCGGCGCAGAGCATGGCGACGGCGCTTGCCTGGGCCGTGCCCATCACCGTCCGCACATTGTGCTGGCTGAACACCCGCTCCACGGCGACGACTTCGGGCTCGTACTCGTCGAGCCACTGCTCGATGCCCTGCTCGATGGCGACGAGGCGCAGGCCCAACTCGGCGTCCGCCGGAGTGCGTACGACCCCGACGCCGCGCATGGTCAGGGGTCGGCCCGCGACTCCTTCGACCACCCCGACACCGCATCGGGTCAGCCCCGGGTCAACGCCCAGCACCCGCACCCCAAACCCCCCTTTGCGGCCAAGCCGCCGCCGCTCTCGCGGAAGTGGCCGATCGCCGTCGTGGTTCCTCAATCGATGGTTGCGGTCCGAGGGACTGCGATCATCATCCGTCCTCGACAGGCTAACCGCTGCCACTGACAACGACGGCGGGCCGGCAGGACGTGTCCCGCGGGCCCGCCGAAGTGAATCCTTGGCAGCTCAGGCGTCGACCTTGGCCATCACGTCGTCGCTCACGTCGAAGTTGGCGAAGACGTTCTGCACGTCGTCGCTGTCCTCCAGGGCGTCGATCAGCTTGAAGATCTTCCGGGCGCCCTCTTCGTCGAGCTCGACCTGCATGGTCGGGACGAAGTTGGCCTCGGCGGAGTCGTAGTCGACGCCGGCGTCCTGGAGGGCCGTGCGGACCGCGACCAGGTCGGTGGCCTCGGAGATGACCTCGAAGGACTCGCCCAGGTCGTTGACCTCTTCGGCACCCGCGTCGAGCACGGCACCCAGGACGTCGTCCTCGGTCAGCTCGCCCTTGGGGACGATGACGACGCCCTTGCGGTTGAAGAGGTACGAGACGGAGCCCGGGTCGGCCATGTTGCCGCCGTTGCGCGTCATGGCGACGCGGACGTCCGAGGCGGCGCGGTTGCGGTTGTCGGTGAGGCACTCGATGAGCACCGCGACACCGTTCGGCCCGTAACCCTCGTACATGATCGTCTCGTAGTCGGCGCCACCGGCCTCGAGACCGGCGCCGCGCTTGACCGCGGAGTCGATGTTCTTGTTCGGGACCGAGCTCTTCTTGGCCTTCTGGATGGCGTCGAACAGCGTCGGGTTGCCGCCCGGGTCGGCGCCACCGGTGCGGGCCGCGACTTCGATATTCTTGATCATCTTCGCGAAGAGCTTGCCGCGCTTGGCGTCGATCACGGCCTTCTTGTGCTTCGTCGTAGCCCATTTAGAGTGGCCGGACATCTGCCTGTCTCCTTCGCGTAACCCATCCTGTACGAACTCCCCCAGACCTTGAGGATCTGGGGGACCCCCAGATCCTACAAGGACTCCGGTATCCGGTTCGCGCGCACCATGTCGACGAACAGGCCGTGCACGCGGTGGTCACCGGTCAGTTCCGGGTGGAACGACGTGGCGAGCGCGGTTCCCTGACGTACGGCGACGATGTGACCCTCGTGCTCGGCGAGCACTTCGGCCGCGGCTCCCACGGACTCGACCCAGGGGGCGCGGATGAAGACGCCCTCTACAGGATCGCCCTCGACGCCCCGGACGTCGACCGCCGCTTCGAAGGACTCGTTCTGACGTCCGAAGGCGTTGCGGCGCACGATCATGTCGATGCCGCCGATCGTCTCCTGGCCCGAGCGCGGGTCGAGGATCTTGTCGGCGAGCATGATCATGCCGGCGCAGGTGCCGTAGACGGGCATGCCTGCGCGCACGCGCGCGCGGAGGGGCTCCATCAATCCGAACAGGACGGCCAGCTTGGAGATGGTGGTGGACTCGCCGCCGGGGATGACCAGGCCGTCCACCTCGGCGAGCTCCTCGGGACGCCGCACCGGCCTGGCCACGGCGTCGGCCGCGGCCAGGGCGATGAGGTGCTCCCGTACGTCGCCCTGGAGAGCCAGGACGCCTATGACAGGTACGTCAGTCATGTACGTGATGCCTTTGTCCGGTCTCGTCGGTCCGGTCTCTTACCAGCCGCGGTTGGCGTAGCGCTCGGTCTCGGGGAGGGTGTCGCAGTTGATGCCGACCATGGCCTCGCCCAGGTTGCGGGAGGCGTCCGCGATGATCTTCGGGTCGTCGTAGAAGGTGGTCGCCTTCACGATGGCGGCGGCGCGCTTGGCCGGGTCGCCGGACTTGAAGATGCCGGAGCCCACGAAGACGCCCTCGGCGCCGAGCTGACGCATGAGAGCCGCGTCGGCGGGGGTCGCGACACCACCGGCGGAGAACAGCACGACCGGGAGCTTGCCGAGCTCGGCGACCTCCTTGACCAGCTCGTACGGGGCGCGCAGGTCCTTGGCGGCGGCGTACAGCTCGTTGTTGTCGAAGCCGCGCAGACGGGCGATCTCGTTCTTGATCTGGCGCAGGTGACGGACGGCCTCGACGACGTTGCCGGTGCCGGCCTCACCCTTGGAGCGGATCATGGCGGCGCCCTCGGCGATGCGGCGCAGGGCCTCGCCCAGGTTGGTCGCACCGCAGACGAAGGGGGTCGTGAAGGCCCACTTGTCGGAGTGGTTGACCTCGTCGGCCGGGGTGAGGACCTCGGACTCGTCGATGTAGTCGACACCGAGGGACTGGAGGACCTGGGCCTCGACGAAGTGGCCGATGCGGGACTTGGCCATGACGGGGATGGAGACCGCGTCGATGATCTCCTCGATCATGTTCGGGTCCGACATACGGGCCACGCCGCCGTCCTTGCGGATGTCGGCGGGCACCCGCTCCAGGGCCATGACGGCCACGGCGCCGGCGTCCTCGGCGATCTTCGCCTGCTCGGCGTTGACCACGTCCATGATCACGCCGCCCTTGAGCTGCTCGGCCATTCCGCGCTTGACGCGGGCGGTGCCGGTTGCGGTGTTCTCGGCGGGCTGGGCGGTGTTGGAGAGCGTGCTGGACACGGGTTGACCTCACTCGGTGAAAGAGGGTTTCTGCAGCACCGAGGAAACGTGAGTGGACCAGTCCACAGCAAGGGCCAATGGGGAGCCGGTGGATCCTTTTCGCCCCCGCCGCCCCTACCCGTCCCGTCCCTGGGGGCTGCCGCCCCCAGCCCCCCGCATCGGCCTGAACGGCCTCGTCCTCAAACGCCGGACGGGCTGAAGATGCGCGCAGCGCCCCTTCAGGGGCGCGGGGAAACTGCGCGACCAGCCCCCACCGGACCCGCAGCCAAACCAACCGGGCGGGCGGGGGACGCGGGGCGCAGCCCCCGCCTCAGGGGCGCGGGGAACTGCGCGACCAGCCCCCACCGGCCGTCTGCCAAAAGGCAACGCGCAGGCGGGGATCCGCGGCGACGCCCTGCGGCAACACCCACCCGCGGGCGAGAGCAACCCCCGTCGTCAGGTAGTGGGGCGGTCCGCCAGTGCGGTGGGCGGCTCGTCGTCCATTTCGAAGGCCATGGGGAAGGGCGCGTGACCGGCGAGGCGGAACCAGCGGACCTTGCGGTGACGACGAAGAGCGCGGGCGGCACGTACCGCGTCGTTGTGGAACCGCCGAGCCATCGGCACCCGCCGCACCGCCTGCGCCAGCTCGGTCGCCGCCGCGTCCCCACCAGGCGCCTCCCGCACCGCCTCCACCTGCTGCACCTCTCCGAAGACGGCCCGCAGGGCCTGGCTGAGGTCGCTCTCGGCCACCTCGCGCTGCTCCTCCTCCGCCTGCCGCGCGGCATGCGCGGCCTCGTAGAGCACGATCGAGGCGGCGGGATCGAGCACCCCGGAGGTCGCCAACTCCTGGGCGACCGAGGCACGGCGCAACAACTGCGCGTCGAGCGCGGCACGGGCGGCGTCGATCCGGGCGTGCAGCCGGTCGAGACGCCCCGCGGTCCAGCTCAGGTAGAGGCCGATCGCGACGAGGCCGACGAGGATCCAGATGAGGGTTGCGGTCACGGGCGGCAAGGCTACCCGGGTGTGCTCACCCCTCCCTCACGTCCCACGCGCAACGGAAACCGCCGGCCGAAGTCCCGGAGGGCGCGGTGAAGGCGTCCGCGCACCACTCCCACACGTTGCCCGAAGTGTTGTACAGGCCGAAGCCGTTGGGCTCGTAGGAGTCCAACGGCCGCCCGGCAGACGGAGAGTTGGAAGAGCGAACCGACCTCTCCGTGTGAACCGACCTCTCCGCGTGAACCGGCCTCCCGTGCGAACCGGCCTCCCCGCGCGCGGGTGCCCAGCACGCCTCTCCCCCGCCCGGCGTCGACGTGCCCCAGCGCGCTCAGTCCCGGGCCAGTCCGAACCTCGCCCGCAGCCCCGTGCGTTCGTCCGCGGCGACCGCCGCCGCACCATCCGTCACCGTCTCGTAGACGGACAGGATGTCCGCGCCGACGGTCGACCAGTCGAAGCGCCGTACGTGGGCGCTGCCCCGCGCGCGGAGTTCGGCCCGGCGCTCGGGGTCGCCGAGCAGCCGCAGGGCCGCGGCGGCCAGGTCGTCCGCGTCCTCGTTGGCGAAGAGTTCGCCGGCCGCGCCCTGGTCGAGGACCTGCGCGAACGCGTCGATGTCGGAGGCCAGCACCGGCGCGCCCGCCGACATCGCCTCCACGAGGATGATGCCGAAGCTCTCGCCGCCGGTGTTGGGCGCCACGTACAGGTCGACGCTGCGCAGGAAGCGGGCCTTGTCCTCGTCGCTGACCATGCCGAGGAACTCGACGCGCGAGCGCATCTCGGCGGGCAGGGACTCGACGGCCTCCTCCTCGTCACCGCGTCCGGCGACCAGGAGCCGGGTCCCCGGACGCTCGGCGAGGATCTTGGGCAGGGCCTTCATGAGGACGGGCAGGCCCTTGCGGGGCTCGTCGATGCGGCCGATGAAGCCGAGGGTGTCGCCCTGCCACTCGGGCTTGGGCTTGGCGCGGGCGAAGAAGTCGACGTCGACGCCGTTCGGGATGACGACCGCGTCGCCGCCCAGGTGCTCGACGAGGGTGCGGCGGGCGTACTCGCTCACCGCGATCCGCGCGCTGATCTTCTCCAGGGCCGCCTGCAGGATCGAGTACGCGGCGACCATGGCCCGGGAGCGCGGGTTGGAGGTGTGGAAGGTGGCGACGATGGGGCCCTGCGCGGCCCAGCACGCGAGCAGGCCGAGCGAGGGGGAGGCCGGCTCGTGGATGTGGATCACGTCGAAGGTGCCGTCGTGCAGCCAGCGCCGCACCCGGGCCGCCGACAGGAAGCCGAAGTTCAGGCGCGCCACGGAGCCGTTGTAGGGCACCGGAACCGCGCGGCCCGCCGAGACGACGTACGGCGGCAACGGTGTCTCGTCGTCCGCGGGAGCGAGCACGGACACCTCGTGCCCGCGGCGGATGAGGTGTTCGGCCAGGTCACGGATGTGGAACTGGACGCCGCCCGGCACGTCCCAGGAGTAGGGGCAGACGATGCCGATCCTCACGGAGTCCTCTTCTCGGAATCCTTCTGGGCGTTGTCGGAATCCCTGTTGTCAGGATCCTTCCCTGGATCGAGATCCTTGAGCCACAAGCGCTGCAGCATGTGCCAGTCCTCCGGATGTTCGGCGATACCCGTGGCGAAGGCGTCGGCCAGCGCCTGTGTCATGACAGACGTCTTCTCGGCCCGGGTGCCTGTCTCGGGGACCTCGACGGGGGGATGCACACGGCCCTGCATCACGGGTGAGTCGTCGTACCAGAGCGTGACCGGCAGAAGGACGGCTCCGGTCTGCTGGGCGAGCAGCGCCGGGCCCGCGGGCATCCGGGTCGTCTCGCCGAAGAACTCCACCTCGACGCCCGAGGCCGACAGATCACGCTCGGCGACCAGGCAGATCAGTCCGCCGTCCCGCAGCCGCCGCGCCAGCGTGCCGAACGCGGTGCCGCCGCTGTGCGGCAGGACCTCCATGCCGAGACCCTCGCGATAGGCGACGAAACGGTCGTACAGCGACTCCGGCTTGAGGCGCTCGGCGACGGTCGTGAACGGGGTCTCCAGCTTGGTGGTGACCCAGGCGCCGGCGAGGTCCCAGTTGCCCATGTGCGGCAGGGCCAGGATGACGCCCTGGTCGGAGGCGAGCCCGTCCGTCAGATGGTGCACGTCCTTGCAGTCGAAGCCCGTGCGTACGCGCTCCTTGCTCCAGGCGGGGAGGCGGAAGGACTCCATCCAGTAGCGCAGGTACGAGCGCATGCCCGCCCGGGAGAGCTCGGCGAGCCGCTCCGGGGTCGCGTCGGGCAGCACGCGCGCGTAGTTGCTCTCCAGCCGTTGTACGCCCTTGCCGCGCCGTTTCCAGGCGATGTCCGCGATCGTGCGGCCCAGGCGCACCGCGACCGGCTCCGGAAGCTTCTTGACCGTGCTCCAGCCGAGCGCGTACGCCCCGTCCACCAGCCTCTCCTGGAGACGGGTCACGACGTGGCCCCGCTGTTCTGCGCCGCGGCCGCGGCGTCCGCCTCTGCGGACTCCCGGCGCACCGTGACGACGCGCTGGATCAGCGTGACGAGGCTGCCGACGGCGACGATCCACAGCGCGACGGGCAGCAGCCACTGGATGCCAGGCACCCCGAACTTGTGCAGCCCCGCGAGGCCCGCCGCGACCAGGGAGATCACCAGGCGCTCGGCGCGCTCGACCAGGCCGTTCACGGCGACGGGCAGGCCGATCGACTCGCCACGGGCCTTGGTGTACGAGACCACCTGGCCGCTGGCCAGACAGAAGATCGAGACGGCGCACAGGGCGTTGTTGTCGCCGCCGCCCGCGTACCAGAGCGCGAAACCGCCGAAGATCGCGCCGTCGGCGACCCGGTCGAGCGTGGAGTCCAGGAAGGCGCCCCAGCGGCTGGAGCGGCCGAGCTGGCGCGCCATGTTTCCGTCGACCAGGTCGGAGAAGACGAAGAGCGTGATGACGATCGTGCCCCAGAAGAACTCCCCCCGGGGGTAGAAGACCAGCGCGCCCGCCATGACTCCGGCCGTACCCAGGAGGGTGACCGTGTCGGGGCTTACCCCCCGACGGATGAGAAACGCGGCGAACGGTGTGAGGACACGCGTGAAGAATGCACGCGCGTACTTGTTCAGCATGGCCTTCCCGAGGGTCGGTGTCGCCGCGCGGCCCCTGCTGGCCACCGGCTGGCCCATCGTAGCCACGCGCGCGCTTGTGCGACGGCCGGGCACCCGCACCCCGTGTCACGGTGGGATGCCATCGATGTCACGGCGGGATCGCGTCCCCCGTATGGACGCACCGTGACGCGAGTGCAAAGCTCGAAGACACCGCGGGCGTCATCGGAGCCGCACCGCACGCGGATCCGGCCACGCCCGCGCCCAAAGAGACCTCACCGTGCACGGGAGGCAAGACCATGGGCGACAAGGCGAACGCACACCCCGGAGCCGCCGGCAGGGCTACAGCGGCCGACCACCCCGCGTCCGTACGGAATGTGGTGCTGGTCGGCCACAGCGGATCCGGCAAGACGACATTGGTGGAAGCTCTCGCGCTGACGGCGGGAGCAGTGAACCGGGCGGGCAGGGTGGAGGACGGCACCGCCGTCTCCGACTACGACGAGATCGAGCACCGGCAGCAGCGCTCGGTGCAGCTGTCCCTGGTACCCGTCGACTGGGACGGATACAAGATCAACATCATCGACACCCCCGGATACGCCGACTTCGTCGGGGAACTCAGGGCCGGTCTGCGCGCCGCGGACGCGGCCCTTTTCGTCGTCTCGGCCTCGGACGGGGTGGACGGCTCGACCCGGATGGTGTGGGAGGAGTGCGCGGCGGTCGGCATGCCGCGCGCCATCGTGATCACCCACCTCGAGTCGGCGCGCGCCGACTTCGACGACATGACGCGGATCTGCGCCGAGGCCTTCGGCGCGGACGACCCCGACGCCGTACTGCCGCTGTACCTGCCGCTGCACGGCGCGGAGGGGCCCGACGGGCACGCCCCTGTCACCGGGCTGATCGGGCTCCTCACACAGCGGCTGTTCGACTACTCCTCCGGGGAGCGCAAGGAGGCCGAGCCGGGACCGGAGCAGCTGCCGCTGATCGAGGAGGCGCGCAACCGGCTGATCGAGGGGATCATCGCCGAGAGCGAGGACGAGACCCTCATGGACCGCTATCTGGGCGGCGAGCAGATCGACGTCAAGACGCTCGTGCAGGACCTGGAGCGGGCCGTGGCGCGCGGGGCCTTCTTCCCGGTCCTGGCGGCCGCACCCGCCGCCGAGGGCGCCCGCCAGGGGCTCGGCACCGTCGAGCTCCTGGAACTCGTCACGGGCGGCTTCCCGACCCCGCTGGAGCGCCCGGCGCCCACCGTGACGACACTGGAAGGCCTGGAACGCGAGGTCAAGGCCTGCGATCCGAACGGACCGCTGGTCGCGGAGGTCGTGAAGACGGCCAGCGACCCCTATGTGGGCCGGGTCTCCCTCGTCCGCGTCTTCTCGGGCACCCTGCGACCCGACGAGACGGTGCACGTCTCCGGGCACGGCCTCGGCGACCGCGGGCACGAGGACCACGACGTCGACGAGCGCGTCGGCGCCCTGTCCGCGCCGTTCGGCAAACAGCAGCGCTCCTTGACGCACTGCATCGCGGGCGACCTGGCCTGCGTGGCCAAGCTCAACCGGGCCGAGACCGGTGACACGCTCTCAGCCAAGGACGACCCGCTGCTGATGGAGCCCTGGCAGATGCCGGACCCGCTGCTGCCGCTCGCCATCCAGGCACACAGCAAGGCCGACGAGGACAAGCTCTCGCAGGGCCTGGGCCGGCTGGTCGCCGAGGACCCCACCATGCGCCTGGAACAGAACCAGAACACCCACCAGGTCGTTCTGTGGTGCCTGGGCGAGGCCCACGCCGACGTCGCCCTGGAGCGGCTGCGCAACCGGTACGGCGTCCAGGTCGACGTGGTCCCGCACAAGGTCTCCCTGCGGGAGACGTTCGCGGACAGGGCCGCGGGGCGCGGCCGCCATGTGAAGCAGTCCGGCGGGCACGGGCAGTACGCGATCTGCGAGATCGAGGTCGAGCCCCTCCCGAACGGCTCGGGAATCGAGTTCGTGGACAAGGTCGTCGGCGGGGCCGTGCCCCGGCAGTTCATCCCCTCCGTCGAGAAGGGGGTGCGGGCCCAGGCCGCCAAGGGCGTGGTCGCGGGCTATCCCCTCATCGACGTACGGATCACCCTGCTCGACGGCAAGGCGCACTCCGTGGACTCCTCCGACGCGGCGTTCCAGACCGCGGGCGCGCTCGCCCTGCGTGAGGCGGCCACCGACACCAGGATCCATCTGCTGGAGCCGGTGGCCGAGGTGACGGTCCTGGTCGGCGACGAGTACGTGGGCGCCGTGATGAGCGACCTGTCGGGGCGGCGCGGCCGGGTGGTCGGCACCGAGCAGGCGGGCGGCGGACGCACGCTCGTACGGGCCGAGGTCCCGGAGATCGAGATCGGGCGGTACGCCGTGGATCTGCGCTCCCTCTCGCACGGCACCGCACGCTTCAACCGCACCTACGCACGGCACGAGCCGATGCCGTCACAGATCGCCGAAAGGATGCGCGAACAAGCCCAGAACGCCTGACAGTTCGACTCCCTTCACCCTCGGCGGGCGGCTTCGGCCGTCCGCCGACGAATGTCGGTCGCGGCCGATACTCTGGGAACTGATCAAGACGATGACCTGATCAACAGGTGTGCGGGGCAGGGAAGTCGGGAAAGCCGCAGGAGCGGGGGCGGCGGCGATGGGGGCGGAAGTGGCGTTCGACGGTTTCGATTTCACTCCCGGGGCGCAGGTGCCGCTCTCGGGTTCCGCGGGACAGACGGCGGCGACCTTCGCCCTGGCCTCGGCGGCGTACCGGGACAGCGATGTCGGCGAGATCCTCAAGGCGAACAACCAGTGGCACGAGTCCACCGTCAACCCGGGCCGCAAGTGGGCCACGATCTTCAGGCCCAACCTCGGCGAGGCCTTCGGGCGGGCGGTGGTGGACCGCATGCTGGGCGCCGGCCGCAAGCCCCTCATCCAGTCGTTCGGCACCGAGCCGCAGGTCGTCGTCGAGCACTGCCTCGCGGCGAACCGCATCCGCCGGGAGCGGGACAACTGGCTGTCGGCCGTCATGGTGCTGTGCGGTGTGCTGTTTCTGCCCGGGCTGCTGGTGTGGCTGCTGGTCTTCCAGCTCCGGTCCATGATCGCCAAGCAGACGAACAAGCGCGCCGGCGCCCTCGGCACCACGCTCCTGGTCGCCTTTGGCGCCCTCGCCGTGGTCTTCCTCGTCCGCATGCCCTTCACCGGCTTCTGGGCCTGGTACGCGCGTGCGTCGGTGGTCCTCCCGGTGATCGGCTGGCTCTGGGCCAAGCAGATCTGCGAGCGGACCGCCAAGGACCTGCGCGCGCGCTGGGACAGCCTGCTGTCCGGCGGCGGCCTCGGCGCCAAGATCCCGGAGGCGGTGCCCGGCAGCCCGGGCGAGACGGCGGCCGAGCGGCTGCGCCAGGCCCTGGCCGCCCTCAGCGCCGAGCAGCAGTCCAACTCGGTGTTCTACGCCGGACCCAAGGGCATACTCGGCATGGGCACCCGCTGGGGCAGCTGGCAGCTCGCCGAGGACCTCGTCCCCAAGGACCCGGACAAGGAGATCCACCCCTTCCGCAGCTGGGACGTCGTCCGCAACATCCACGACAAGCTCCGCATGCTGGAGCGCGGCCCGCTCAACACCGGTGGTTTCCCCACCCCTTCGATCAAGCACTGGATCGTCTCGCCGATCGGTGAGAACGCCAAGGAGGTGTCCCGGCCGGGCGGCACGGACGTCGAGGCGTACACGATCAAGAGCCACGCCATACAGGACATCTGCAACAAGCAGCAGTTCGGCAGCGGCCAGCGGCACTACCTCGGCGTGCAGTGGACGCTGTGGGACGGCCAGTTGATCATCACCATGCTGATCACCGTGACCGTGCTGCACGAGACGCTGCGCATCGAGGTCACCGGGCACGCCCTGGGTCCCGTGCACTCCCTGTTCACCAGCAAGCCCGAGGCCCCGACGAAAGAGGTCGCCAAGGCGGTCAAGTTCTGGGAGACCCGCAAGGTGAAGCTGCCGCTGGTCACCACGGACGAGGTCGTACGTCTCACCGCGCGCGCCCCGCTCACCGGGTACCCGCCGCTGCTGAACTGGCTCGGCGGCAAGCTGACGCTCCCCGAGCCGTTCGGCCTGCGGCACGCGTGGGCCGACCAGCCCTGGCGGCACCGCTTCATGGCCGACGACGCGCTGCGGGCGGCCACGCCGGTGCTCCGTGTCGTGCACGCGGCGGCGATCAAGGTGCTGGACGAGAACGGGGTCGACACGGAGAAGTTCGGTAACCGGTCGGCGTTCCTCAGCACGGCGGTGCAGGATCCGTCGCCTCGGAAGGCGGACCTCTACGATGCGTGAGCCTCCGGCGGAGGAGCGGGATGGGCCGGTGCGCAGAGTGACGGTCGTCAGGGGCCGGTCGCGCAGTTCCCCGCGCTCCTGAAGGGGCGCATCGACGGGGCGCCTGTCAGCAGGCGCCCCGTTTGAACTAGTGCGTCGGCCAGGCCTCTGCCAGCATCTTGCGGGTGTCGGCCAGGAGCTGCGGGAGCACCTTGGTGTGGCCGACGACCGGCATGAAGTTGGTGTCGCCGCCCCAGCGGGGGACGATGTGCTGGTGGAGATGGGCGGCGATGCCCGCGCCCGCCACCGTGCCCTGGTTCATGCCGATGTTGAAACCGTGCGCGCCCGAGGCGGTGCGCAGCGCGGTCATCGCCTGCTTGGTCAGCTCCCCGAGCTCGGCGGTCTCCGGGTCGGTCAGGTCGGTGTAGTCCGCGACATGGCGGTAGGGCACGACCATGAGGTGGCCGCCGTTGTACGGGTACAGGTTGAGCACCGCGTACACCTGCTCACCGCGCCTCACGATGAGCCCGTCCTCGTCGGACTTGGCGGGGATCGAGCAGAACGGACAGCCGTCGTCGGCCCCCGGGCCGGTGGGCTTGTTCTCGCCCTGGATGTAAGCCATCCGGTGGGGCGTCCACAAGCGCTGGAACGCGTCCTGCGTTCCCACTCCGATCTGCTGCTCCGGCTCACTCGTCATGTGGTGCAGCATATTGCTTCGCCCGTTCGCGGCGTGTCGGCGGGGCTCTGCCGAATGCTCGCCGGGCCAAGCTGGGCCGATGGACGACGACAGCCGACAGGCCCGGTGGGAAAGGCGCACCGAGGTCCCGCTCAGCCTGGCCTCGGCGTTGTTTCTCGCCGCGTACGCCGTCCTGGTCCTCGGGCACACGCTGCCCGCCGTCTGGCGACAGGTCTGTGTGGCGGCGATGCTGGCCGCATGGGCGCTGTTCGGCGTCGACTACGCGGTGCGCTGGGGTCTGAGCGGACAGCGCCTCGGCTTCATCCGCGCGCACCCGGTGGACACGGTGGCGCTCCTGCTGCCGCTGCTGCGTCCGCTGCGCATCGTCAAGGTCTACGAGGCCGTACAGCGTCATCGTGGGGAGCCCCGTCTCTCCTTGCATGCGCGCGTGGTCTTCTACGCGGGGTTGTCGGCCGCGCTGCTCGGCTTCGCGGGCTCCCTCGCCGTCTACCAGCAGGAGCGCGGGGCGCCGGGCGCCTCGATCCGGACGTTCGGGGACTCGGTGTGGTGGACCTGCACCACGCTCACGACGGTGGGGTACGGAGACGTGGTGCCGGTGACCCCGATGGGGCGCACGATCGCGTCGGTGCTGATGGTGGGCGGTCTGGCGCTGCTCGGCGCGGTGACCGGCTCGTTCTCGTCCTGGCTGCTCCAGGTGTTCGCGCGCGAGGACGAGAACGACGGGGACTACGGGGACAGGGGCAGGAAAAGGCCCCCGGGGAGCTGAGCTCTCCGGGGGCCTTGCGTCACCTGCGCGTCAAAGAGGCACCGGACGCGTCGGACCTGCGCGTCAGACCTGCGCGCGCTCCTCGACGACCTTCATGATCTTGGCGATCGCCTCGTCGACCGGGATGCCGTTCTCCTGCGAGCCGTCGCGGTAGCGGAAGGAGACGGCGCCGGCCGCCATGTCCTCGTCGCCCGCGATGACCATGAAGGGCACCTTCTGCTTCTGGGCGTTGCGGATCTTCTTCTGCATACGGTCGGAGGATCCGTCGACCTCGACCCGCAGCCCCTTCTTCTTCGCCTCGGTGGCGAACTTCTGCAGGTACTCCACGTGCGCGTCGCCGATCGGGATGCCGACCGCCTGCACGGGCGCCAGCCAGGCCGGGAACGCGCCCGCGTAGTGCTCGAGGAGCACCGCGAAGAAGCGCTCGATGGATCCGAACAGCGCGCGGTGGATCATCACCGGACGCTGCTTGGAGCCGTCGGGGCCGGTGTACTCCAGGTCGAAGCGCTCCGGCAGGTTGAAGTCCAGCTGCACGGTCGACATCTGCCAGGTCCGGCCGATCGCGTCCTTGGTCTGGACGGAGATCTTCGGACCGTAGAACGCGGCGCCGCCCGGGTCCGGGACGAGCGGGAGGCCCTGCTTCTCGGCCACCTGCCGCAGCGTCTCGGTGGCCTCCTCCCAGACCTCGTCGGAGCCGACGAACTTCTCCGGGTCCTTGGTGGAGAGCTCCAGGTAGAAGTCGGTCAGGCCGTAGTCGCGCAGCAGGTTCAGGACGAAGGTGAGCGTCTTGTCGAGCTCCTCCGCCATCTGCTCCTTGGTGCAGTAGATGTGCGCGTCGTCCTGCGTGAAGCCACGGGCGCGGGTCAGGCCGTGCACGACGCCCGACTTCTCGTACCGGTACACGGTCCCGAACTCGAAGAGGCGCAGCGGCAGTTCACGGTACGAGCGGCCGCGCGCGTCGAAGATCAGGTTGTGCATCGGGCAGTTCATGGGCTTGAGGTAGTAGTCCACGCCCTCGTCGAGCTGCATGGGCGGGTACATGCCGTCGGCGTACCAGTCCAGGTGGCCCGAGGTCTCGAAGAGCTTCCCCTTCGTCGCGTGCGGGGTGTAGACGAACTCGTAGCCCTCTTCCTCGTGGCGGCGCCGCGAGTAGTCCTCCATGACCCGGCGGATGATGCCGCCCTTGGGGTGGAAGACGGCGAGGCCCGAGCCGATCTGGTCCGGGATGGAGAAGAGGTCCAGTTCGCTGCCCAGCTTGCGGTGGTCGCGCTTCTCGGCCTCCACGAGGAAGTCGAGGTGCGCCTTCAGCTCCTCCTTGGAGGGCCAGGCGGTGCCGTAGATGCGCTGGAGCATCGGGTTCTTCTCGCTGCCGCGCCAGTACGCGGCGGCGTTGCGCATGAGCTTGAACGCCGGGATGTTGCGGGTGGTGGGCAGGTGGGGACCGCGGCAGAGGTCCTTCCAGCACAGCTCGCCGGTCTTGGCGTCGAGGTTGTCGTAGATCGTCAGCTCGCCGCCGCCGACCTCGACGTCCGCGCCGTCGTCCGAGGACGCGGAGCCCTTGATCCCGATGAGCTCCAGCTTGTACGGCTCGGCGGCGAGCTCCTCGCGGGCGTCCTCGTCGGTGACCACACGACGGGAGAAACGCTGACCGCGCTTCTGGATCTCCTGCATCTTCTTCTCGATGGCCTTGAGATCCTCGGGCGTGAACGGCTTCTCGACGTCGAAGTCGTAGTAGAAGCCGTCCTTGACCGGCGGGCCGATGCCCAGCTTGGCCTCGGGGAAGAGTTCCTGCACGGCCTGCGCCATGACGTGCGCGGTGGAGTGGCGCAGGATGTTGAGGCCGTCCTGGGAGGAGATCTCGACGGGCTCGACCTCCTCGCCGTCCCGCACCTCGTACGCGAGGTCCTTCAGCTCGCCGGCCACGCGGGCCGCGACGATGGTGCGCTCGCCCGTGAAGAGGTCGGCGGCCGTAGTGCCCGTCGTCACCACGCGCTCTTCCCGCTCGGAATCGCGTTGGATGATCACACGGACGTCTGACACCGGTCTCTCCTGACTGAAGGGGACGCGCACCTTCTCTTACGTACGCAATACAAGGGCGATCGTACCGAGCCCGGGGTGCCCTCCGCGAAACGGTTACCGGCAAAGCTCCACAAAGCCCTCAGTCCCCGCTGCACGCCTCCTCGAAGAAGTCCAGGTTCTCCTGGAGCGACTTCATCAGCCGGTCCCGCTCGGCCTCGTCCACCTGCACCGGTACGACCCCGGAGGCGTCGGTGAGCCTGCGGAAGCCGCCGCGGCTCTCCAGCCGCCCCAGCACCCGCACCGGCAGCCCCACCAGATGGGCGTGGCCCGCTATCCGGTACGCCTCCTCGTCGAGCGTCATACGGACGTGCTGGACCTCCGCTCCCGCGATCACCCGCAGCCGTACGGTGCCCTCGCTGCGCGGCTGGGACCTGCGCATCCGCACCACGGCGCCGGTGAGGCGCACCGGTACGGACGGTTCGGCGCGCAGATAGCGGGCCCCGGCCTCGCGCAGGACGGGCAGGTCGCCGGGCGAGAACTCGACGGCCTCGTCGGGCGCCGCACAGCCCTCGGGGACCCCGGCGGCGGGCGCCCACTCGACGGCGATCCGGGCGCCCTCCGTGCCGCGCACGAGGGCGACGACGGCCTCGGTGAGTTCATGGCTGACGCCCGCCTCGACGGCCGCGTCGAAGGCGTCCATGCCGCCGGTGGCCCGCTGGTAGTCGATGGCCTCGCGGGCGGCGTACAGCGCCTGGTGCAGGCGTACGGACAGCGGCCGGCCGGTGTCGACGGGCACGAAGGCGGTGAGCCGGCGCCCGCCGGGGTCGGCGCCGACGAGGACGTTCTCCAGGGAAGCGGCGGCGGGCCTGCGGTGGCGGGCGCCGTAATAGCCCGCACGCGCGCGTGTGGCGAGCGCCGCCGCGAGCAGCATCGAGCGGGCGGCCGAGCGCAGCCGCTCCTCCACGCTCCAGGACGTGGCGCCCACGGGTCCGGTCGGCACATCGCGCCACCAGCGGATCTCGTCGCTGGGCACGGCGAGGGCGACCAGGACGTCGCGCGCGGACGGCGCGCCGCTGCGGGAGAGCGCGAGGAGCGCCTCGCCGAGGAGGTCGTCGCTGTCGGGGAAGGCCCGGTTCTCCGGCACGAGCAGGCTCGTGCCGCCGCCACCGGGCCCTGGTGGGGTCCACCGGCCGTACCGTCCGGCCGCTCCGCCGCGGCGCTGCCAGCCGTGGCGGTGCAGCAGCGCGCTGAGGACGGCGGGGTCGACCTGACCCGGCTCGGGCGGCTCGGTCCAGTGGGACTCGACGGGGTGCGGCCTGACCGGCCGGAGCGGTTCGCCGATGGAGTCGATGGGGCGGTGTGTCAAGGTTTCCCTCCCGTCCCGACCCTCGTCATGATCTCGCAGAGCGCCCTGTCGTCGAAGATGCGCGAGGTCGGTATACGCACGGTGGTCCGGCGCCGGCCGGTGATCGCGTGGCCGGCGAGGTTGATCCAGTAGCAGCAGTGCCGCAGGTCGAGGCGGTCGTGGCTGGCGCGCAGCCAGTCGTCCTGGGACCTGGGCACGAGCATCACGACCAAAATCTTGTGCACCGAGACCGGGGTGCGGGCGAGCTTCGCCAGGTGCTCGTTGTCGAGCGTGAAGGAGAAAGCGGGCCCGGGCGGGTTCGGCGGGATCTGGTACGTGCACTTGAGCTGCACCTTGATGGTGACTTCGTCGTCGACCGTGTGCCCGGGGGCGCTGTGGCTGACGTGCCAGTCGATGCCGTTGTCGGGAAAGGGCTGGGACAGCGAACAGCCCGCCGCGGCCGCGACGGCGTGCAAGTAGCCCACCTGCAAGGTCTCCATGCAGGCGGTGGTGGCGAGTGTGCCGCGATGGGGTGCCGTCCGCTGGGGCAGCAGCCCGCCCCGCTCGGGCTGCGCGAGTGCCATGAGTCCAACAGCCTTCCAAGCCAAGTGATTCCCCGCGACGGGCCGCTGAACTGCAAAGACCCGTACCTGTGTTGTCTCCTTCCGGCGTACGGCGCAAACAGCCCGGGTATCACCAAACGGGCAGAAGACGGTGCGTCAGCTGCCGTGGGTGAACGAGGAGTTGTGTACGTATGACGTGCTGGTACGAAGGCCCTTTGGCCGCGTTCGACACGGAGACCACGGGCGTGGACGTCGAGACCGACCGGATCGTGTCGGCCGCCGTCGTCGTCCAGGACGCCGCGGGTTCCCGGCCCCGGGTGACCCGCTGGCTGGTCAACCCGGGAGTGCCGGTGCCCGCGGGTGCGACGGCGGTGCACGGGCTGACAGACGAACACCTTCAGCGCAACGGCCGCTGGCCGTCGCCGGTGATGGACGAGATAGCCAGGGTGCTGGGCGAACAGGCCGCGGCGGGCCGCCCGCTCGTCGTGATGAACGCACCGTTCGATCTGACGCTCCTGGACCGGGAGTTGCGCCGCCATCGCGCCACCAATCTGGACCGGTGGTTCGAGCCGGCGCCGCTGCGTGTGCTCGATCCGCGGGTTCTGGACAAACATCTGGACCGCTATCGCAAGGGCCGCCGCACCCTGACCGACCTGTGCGCGCACTACGACGTGGTGCTGGAGGGCGCGCACGACGCGGCGGCGGACGCACTGGCCGCCATGGAGGTCGTACGAGCCGTGGGGCGTCGTTTCGCCACCCGGCTGGAGCGGCTCTCCCCCGCCGAGCTGCACACCCTGCAGTCGGTGTGGCACGCGGCACAGGCGCGCGGCCTTCAGGCGTGGTTCGCGCGCAGCGGTTCACCGGAGGCGGTGGATCCGGCGTGGCCGCTGCGTCCGGAACTGCCGGCGGCGGCCTGAGCCCGCGCGGGACAACGAAAAACCGGTCCGTCTGTGACGGACCGGTCTTCTCCGGGTGGGCGATACTGGGTTCGAACCAGTGACCTCTTCGGTGTGAACGAAGCGCTCTCCCACTGAGCTAATCGCCCGGGAACGCACTGAACAATACAGGTCCCTGCGGGTGTGGTTCAAACCGCTTCAGGGTGAGCCGTCAGTCACCCGTGAGTCGGGCCGCCAGTCCACGCTGTCCCGCGCGCATCATCAGGGCGTGGTTGACGCGGAACACCGGCCGTCCCGGCACCGCGAACCGCCGCATCAGCGGCTTGCTCACGTCGACCTCCTGGTCGTACTGGGCGCGGGTGCCGGACCCGGCGGTGGTGAGCGTCCAGCGCGCCCAGCCGTCGAGGTCGCCCGCCATCGCGATCTCCAGGACCCCGGCCGCCGGGTCGCGACGCAGCTCGCGCGCCGTGAACACCAGGTCGTAGGGCAGGAACGAGCGGATGCGCATGGTGCCGCTGCGTTCGTCGATCCGGGTCACCTCACGGACCTGGGGCCACCAGCGCGGGTAGTCCTCGGCCTGTTCGAGAACGGGGTAGACCTCGGCGGGCGGCGCGGGCAGGGCCCACACACTGCGGAAGCGGTAATGGCTCCAGTCCATGGACGGAGTGTGCCCGAGCGGGCATCTGAGTACGACATGAGTACGCGCACTCATGCCGGAGAAGGTGACCGGGACCACACTCCCGGAATATGACCCACCTTCCGCCCCCGGCCGAGGAGTTGCGGCTCCTGGACACCGAGCTGCGGCAACTCGACGCGCGCCGGGCCCTGTTGCTGGCGCGCCGCGCCTGGCTGATCACCGCGCTCCGGCCGCCCGTGGCCCTCCCGCTCCCGCCCCCGCCCGTACGCCGGCCCGAGACCACGGCGCCCCGCGTCCAGAACGTGCTGCTCGTTCTCGGCGGCGCCCTCCTGACCATCGCCGCGATCGCGTTCACGCTGGTCAGCTGGGGCCGGATGGGGATCGCCGGGCGGGCGCTGGTGCTGGGCGCGGTGACGCTGGGCGCGCTCGGCTCACCCGTGCTCCTGCTCCGGCACAGGCTGCGCTCGACGGCGGAGGCCGTGGCGGGGCTGGGGCTCGCGCTGACAGTCCTGGACGTGTACGCGGTGCACGAGGTCGCGCTCCCCGACACGAACGGCCTGGGCTACGCGGCCGTCGCGTCGGCCCTGCTGGCGGCCCTGTGGACGGCGTACGGACTCGCACTCGGCGGGCCGCGCCGGACGACCGGTGAACCGGCCACCCCCGCGCGGCTCCCGCTGCGCCTGCCCCTGCCCACCGCGCTGGCCGCCGCGCAGCTCCCGCTGATCCTCTGGGCGGCGGCGGCCGACGCGGGCGCCCCCGCCATGACGGCCGCGCTGCTGGTCACGGCGGCGCTCGACACGGCCGTCGCGCTCCGGGTGCCCGTGCGGTCCGTATGTCTCGTCGCCGCCGTGGGCGCGTACGGCCTGGGCGGCTGGGGCTCCTTCGCGGCCGGCTGGCTGTCCTGGACGGCCACCGGTCCGAGCGCCGTCGCCCGTGCGGCGGCGCTCCTCCTCTTCGCCGCGGCGATCGCTCTGGCGGCGGCGTGGCGGCTGCCGGACACGAACGTCGCCACCTGGGTCGCCTCGGCCGGCGGCCTGCTCACGGTCGCCGCGCTCGGTGGCGTCCCGCGCTCGTCGCTGCCGGGCGAGTGGACGGTTCCGGGGTATCTGGTCTGCGCTGTGGCCCTGTTGGCGGCCGTACGCACCCGGCTCCCCGAGCCGATGAGGCGCGGCCTCGCCCTGGCGGCCGGTTCCGTGCAGGCGGTCGCCGTGGTGTGGGCGCTGCCGCCGGTCGCCGTCGCTCTGCTGGGCCCGGTGGCCTGGGTGGGACATGTCTGGACCGGGACCCCCTCGACCGCGCGCGAGGCGGTCGCGACCGACGGCGTCCCCTGGCCTCCGTACGCGGCCACGGCCCCGCTCGTCCTCGTGGTCGTCGCCGCCGTCCTCGCCGTGGCCGTCCGCGGTACGCAGTGGCGCCCCAGGGCGACGATCGGCGCGTCGGTCCTCGTCTGGGCGGCCGCGCTCGTCCTTCCCGCGGCCCTCGACATCTCTTACTGGGCCGGGATGTCGGCGCAAGGACTCACGATCGTGGCGGCGCTGGCGTACATCGCCCGCTCGGCGGAGCCGCGCCCGGTCCCCTTCCTCCTGGCCCTCGTCAGCTCGGTGAGCCTCGCATGCCTCTCCCTCGCCGCCGAGGGCACGACCCTCGGCGTCCTGGCCACGCTGACCGTGCTGTTCGCCGCCGTGTCCGGGCGCTCGCGCCTCGCCCCGGTCGCCGCTCTCACGTACGCCACCGCCCTGGCCTGTGCCGTGGGTGGGTCCCTCGGCTGGCAGCCGCAGTACATCGCGCTGCTGGTCCTCCTCGTACCGGTCGTCGCGGCCCTGCTCGCGGCACGCCTCGCCGGCTCCCCCACGCGTGTGCCTCTCGAGGTGACGGGCGCCGTCGCCGGGCTGCTCGCCGTCGGCCTCGCGGTGCCCGACCCCCCGATGCTGGCCCTGGTCCTGGCCCTGTGCGCGGTGATCGCCGCGGGCACCGCCGTACGAGAGGACCGGCGGCCCGCCGGTTACGCGGCCACCGCCCTGTTCGTGCTCGCCGCCTGGGTCCGGCTGGCGTGCTGGGGCGTCGGCTCCGTCGAGGCGTACACACTGCCGGTGACCGTCCCGGCGCTGCTGGTGGGGGCCGTCGCGCGCCGCAAGGATCCGCTGACCTCGTCCTGGACGGCGTACGGAGCGGGGCTGTCCGTCACGCTCGTGCCGAGTCTCCTGGCGGCGTGGATCGACCCCGACTGGCCGCGCCCCCTGCTGCTCGGTGTCGCGGCCCTCGTGGTCACCCTCGTGGGTGCCCGGCACCGGCTGCGGGCCCCGCTCGTCCTCGGGGGCGGCGTGCTCGCGCTGGACGCCCTGCACGAACTCGCCCCGTACCTCGTGCAGATGGCGGGCGCGCTGCCGCGTTGGGTGCCTCCCGCGCTCGCCGGTCTGGTGCTGCTCGCACTCGGTGCGACGTACGAGCAGCGGATCCGGGACGCGCGACGCGTGCGGGACGTCCTCGGACGGATGCGCTGAAGGGACGGTCCGAACTGCGGCCACGTCGTGGCCGGTCGCACAGTTCCCCGCGCCCCTGAAGGGGCGCGGCAGAACCCCCGGTTCAACGGAATCGCCCAGCGCCGCTCGCCCTACGGCATCTTGTCGCCGAGCAGTGCCAGGTTCTCAATGGCGGCGAGGCCGTACAGGGCGCTGTCGTTCGAACTGACCCAGTTGGCCTCGCTGCCGGGAACCAGCGTGACCGGGCCGCTCAGCGGCTCGGTCTTCCAGGGCGAGGACTCCATGTAGCCGTCGGAGCTGTAGAACTTCGTCCACGCGCGCTTGGCGAGCGTCGCGTCGCCGGTCTGGAAGGCGGCGTACGCGTCGAGGCGCGAGTGGCCCTGGAACAGCAGCAGGGAGCCGAAGTTGGAGCCGTAGCGCGCCGCCTGTTCGGTCTTGGTGGCGTTGAAGTAGCGGCAGTAGTCGAGGTAGACCTCCTTGAACTTCGGCACGTCGACCAGGTCGATCAGCTCGGCGCACAGTTCGTTCAGGCCGAAGACGGCGGAGAGGTGCGAGACCGAGACGACCGGCGCGGAGGCGATGGCGAACCTGCCGGTGTCGAGGTCGTACAGCCCGCTGCCCTGGACGAAGCCGTTGGGCTGGGCGGCGATCGTCTCCATCGTCGACAGCACGCGCGCCTTGGCCTTCTCCCACTTCGGGCCCTTGCGCTCCCACTCCGTGAGCCAGGCCGAGACCAGCCCGCTCCAGTCGGTGCCGAAGCCGATGGACAGGGCGTGCCGGTCGGGGGTGTACGGCTCGGTGCGGATCTTGCGGATCGGGTCGAGGACGAGGAACGTCTCGTCGGAGTCGACGTTGGCGTGCATGAGGTCGCCGACCCGCTCGTCGGCGGTGAGGTAGTAGTAATAGCGGCGGTATGTGGTGTTGGCGATGCGCTGCTGTTTGGCGCTGTCGGCGTAGTGCTGCACGCCGTGCCGGGTGCCGAGGCCCGCCCACTGGCCGAGGTGGTAGACGTCGACCTCGCCGGTGTGCCGGGTGAGCGCCTCGGCGAAACGGAAGATGTCCGAGCGGCCCGAGCGGAGATAGGCCATCCAGAGCCAGATGTCGGGCGACAGCTCGGAGTTGTCCCAGGCGTAGCCGCCGACGTCGTAGCGCCACTGGTGGCGCACGGTGTCGTACGAGTGCATGAAGTCGCCGTAGTCCCAGAAGCCGTACCAACGGCGCATCTCCACCTGGTCCTTGTAATAGGTGAAGAGGAAGTCGAGGTGGTCCTCGATCTTCGCCTTGGCGGCGGTGGAGCGGTCCGGCTCGGAGAAGAGGCCGCCGAAGACCTTGGCCTTGATGAGCTGCTTGGGCGGCGCGGCGAGTTGTGGCAACACACGTACGGCCGCTACCTGTTCGGCGAGCGTCTCGGGTGTGGGCGTCGACTCGTTGGCCCAGAAGAGGAGTTCGGAGGTGCGAGCGATGCCGTAGGGCGTGCCGAACTCGGGTTCGTAGTCCTCGTAGGTGATGTTGAGGCCTTCGAGCTGCTCGGCGTAGGTGTCCTGGCCCATGCCGTCGTGGTAGAAGCGCAGGTCCATGGGCTGCGCCTCGGGCGACCAGAGCCAGAGGGTGACCTCGGCCTCGTCGGTCGCCGCGTCGCGGATGTCCAGCTGCGCCGGGTACTTCTCCCAGAAGTCCCTGAGGCCGAAGGAGAGACCGCCGCTCGCCCCGCCGACGTAACCGAACCCGCTCGCCCGGTGTCCCCCGCCCGCGCCGATCCAGCCGTGGCCCTTCTTGGTGCGCTTGCGCAGGGTGAAGCCGTCGGCGGAGAGCTGGGAGAGGGTGTAGTCGCCCCACTCGGGGATGTACTGGAGGCGGGTCGTCACCCGCTGGTCCCAGGTGGACGGGTCGGGCAGCTTCTCGCCCGCGAACTGGGCCGCCTGCACGGCCGCGCCCGGGTCACGGCGCAGCCCGGTGATGCCCTGCACGGCCTCCCGCAGCAGACCGGAGCCGTCGCCGCCGATGCGGATGTGCCGGTCGTACGCCGCGTCGCGCATCGGCACGTTGAAGCGGACGCCGAGGCCGCGGATGAAGTCGCCGCTCGTCTTCCCCGGCTCCTGCTTCCCGTCGAAGGTGATGGTGTGCACCATCCGGAAGGAGTCGGCGCCCGCGTAGAAGTACAGCCGGATCGAGAACGGCAGCCAACTGCGGCTGCCCTTGCGGTGCTTGCCGTCGACGCGGACGACGGCACGGACCGGGCCCTCCTGCTCGACCGTGACCTCGGCGATGACGCTCTCGAACCGCTCGTACTTCTCCGCGCCCTGGTCGTCGTCCTCGATCTCGGGCTGGCGGATCAGCACCAGCCGGCCGTCCTTGGCGATCTCGGTGGAGCCGCGCTTCACCGATTTGACGAGGGTGGAGCCGCTCTTGCCGATCTTCGCGGTGATGACGCCGGTCGAGACGTCGATGGTGCCGCCGTGCTTATCGACGGTCACCTTCTTGTCGGGGGCGGTGGGCGTACCGGCGGCGAGCGTGAGCTTCCCGGAACCGGAACTGACGGCGTGCGCGGTCCACTTGAGGGAGCCGTCCGGCCAGTACGCGATCGGCCAGGACTGCACCGGCACGTCTTTGCCGGAGGCGTCGGTGAGCGCGAAGGTCTGGTCCTGCTGGTACGCGCCCTTCGGCCAGGGCACGCCGACGGTGGAGCCGGGGGCGGCACCAAGGGCGCCGTCCTCCAGCCAGTCCAGGGTCACGGGGTCGGTGTCGGCTGCCTCGGATCTGGCGGCGGCCTGCGCGTTCGTGCTTCCCAGGGCCCAGCTGAACTGTGCGGCGGCTCCGGCGACTGCGGCCGCCTTCAGCAGGGACCTGCGGGGGATGGGGGACATGGCCTTTCCTTTCCGTGCGGGGAAGTCAGGGGCATGACAGAGCGAGGTACGACGCCGGGGGCGCCGACCTGCGAGGAGCTCAGCGGCGGCGGCGCGCCTCGACGGCGACGGCCGCCGCCGCGACGGCCCCCAGGACGGGGACCGCAAGCGGCGCGACGAACAGGGCGGAAGCGGCCACGACCGCCAGTCCGCCCACGAGCAGGAACGAACCGGCCGGGTCGAGGACCGTACGGCGTCCTGCCTCCGCGAGCAGCGCCCGCCAGGAGGCGCCGGGTTCCCAGACGGCCGCCGCGCGCAGCCCGGACACGACGAGGCCGATCAGGGCGAAGAGACCGACGGCCCCGACGAGCGGGCCGCCGGGGACACCGGCGCGCACGGCCTGAACGTCCACCCAGACCGCGGCGGCCGCGGCCCAGCCGGCGACCCCGGCGATCCACCCGCCCCGGACGGCCGCCCGGAAGTCGGCGACGAACTCCCTGAAGCCGCCCGCCTCGTGGGACGTACGCCGCCGCAGATGCCGTGCACCGGCCGCGAACGCGGCGGGGTAGGTGACCAGCGGCAGCGAGGCCACCGCGATCCACACCCCGGTGAGCAGGCACTCGGCGAACACGGCGAAACGCTCGGCGAACACGGATTCGCGAGGTGCCTTGCGCGCCTTCGCTCGCCTCTTCCGCTCCGCCCGCGCCCGCAGCTGGCTGGTGGCCATCTCAGCCCTTCAATCCGGAGGTCGCCATACCGTCGATCAGGTAGCGCTGGAAAGCGAGGAAGAAGAGGAGCACGGGCAGCAGGGCGACCAGCGACATCGCGATCATGCCGCCGTAGTTGGCGACGCCCTCCTGGTCGCGGAACATCATCATGCCGAGCGAGACCGTGTACTTGCTGGGCTCGTTGAGGTAGATCAGCGGGCCCATGAAGTCGTTCCAGGCGTTGATGAAGGTGAAGATCGCGCTGGTGATGAGGGCGGGGCGGCACAGCGGCAGCACGATCGACCAGTAGATCCGCAGATGGCCACAGCCGTCGAGCCGGGCCGCCTCGTCCAGTTCGCGCGGCAGGTTCCGCATGAACTGGACCATGAGGAAGACGAAGAACGCCTCGGTGGCCAGGTACTTGCCGATCAGCAGCGGAACGTAGGTGTTGACCAGTTCCATCTTCTGGAACATCACGTACTGCGGGATGAGCAGCACGTGATACGGCAGCAGGAGCGTGCCGATCATGAGGGAGAACAGCAGGTTCCGCCCGGCGAACCGGATCTTGGCGAAGGCGTAGGCCGTCAGCGAGCAGGAGATGAGGATGCCGACGACGGAGCCGAGCGCGTAGAAGAGGGAGTTCTGGAAGAAGGTCGCGATCGAGATGTCCGCGATGCCGTCGGCCAGGCCCTTGAAGTTGCCGAGGACGGGGCTGGTCGGCAACAGGTTCAGGCTGCCGATGATGTCCCGGCTGGGCTTGAACGAGGCGCCGATGACCCAGATGACGGGATAGAGGACGACCGCGAGGATCAGCAGCGCGCCGATGTGCCAGACCAGCGAGCCGGCACGCTTGCGGCCACCGGCCTCCAGTGGCTTGCGCAGGGTGGTGCTCATCGGGCGTCCTCCTCGTAGTGCACCCAGCGCTTCTGGGACCAGAAGAGGACGGCCGTCACCAGCGCCACGGCGAGCAGCAGCATCCAGGCCATGGCCGACGCGAAGCCCATCTGGGACTCCCTGAAGCCCTTCTGGTACAGGTAGCAGGTGTAGACGAGCGTGGCGTCCGCCGGTCCGCAGGTGGCGTTGGAGACCACGTACGCCGAGCCGAAGATCTGGAAGGAGTGGATGGTCTCCAGGAGCACGTTGAAGAAGAGCACCGGCGAGATCATCGGCAGGGTGATGCTCCAGAACCTGCGGAAGGGTCCGGCGCCGTCCACCTCGGCGGCCTCGTACAGCTCCCTCGGCACCTGCTTGAGTCCGGCGAGGAAGATCACCATGGGTGCGCCGAACTGCCAGACGGTGAGCGCGACCAGGCTGTAGAGCACCCAGTTCGGGTCGCCGACCCACCCTCCCGTGTGGAAGCCGAGGAACGACTGCGTGCGGTCCACGATGGCGTCGTCGGAGAAGAGCGCGCGCCACACGAAGCCGACGGAGACGCTCGCCCCGATGAGCGAAGGGGCGTAGAAGGCGGCCCGGTAGAAGGCCTGCCCCCGTCGGCTCTGCGCGAGCAGCAGGGCCACTCCGAGCGCGAGCAGCAGCTTGAGCGGGGTGCCGATGACGACGTACTTGGCCGTCACCTCGACCGACTTCTGCCACCGCGGATCGTGGAACATCTTGGTGAAGTTGTCGAAGCCGATCCACTTCGGCGAATTGAAAAGGTTGTAGTCGGTGAACGCGAAGTAGAGGGAGGCGGCCATCGGGCCGGCGGTCAGCAGCAGGAAGCCCGCGATCCACGGGGACATGAAGAGATAGCCGGCGAGGTTTTCCCGGCGCCCCCGCCGCTTTTTGGCGGCGGGGGCCTCGGGGCGTATCTCCGGGGCGTCGGGCGGAGAGTCCTTGACGAGCGTCACGGCGGTTCCCATCAGGCGGCGAGGGCGGTCTTCGCCTCGGAGAAGAACTGCTTGACCGCGTCGGCGACCTTGGTCGTGCCCTGCGACATGTCACCGCCGATGCGCAGGAAGGCGGACTCGCAGGTGTCGGCGCCCGCCGGGTGCGGGGTGATGGCGCCGAGCACTCCGGCCGCGGCGACATCCGTCTCGTACTTCGCGATCGCCTGGTTGGGCGCGTCGGCCGGCTTGTACGCGTCGAACTGCTCGGTGGTGGCGAGGATGCCCCGGTCGTAGCCCATGATCTTGCCGACCTCGGGGTCGTGGACCATGAAGTTGATGAACTGGGCGACCTCCTTGGGGTGCTTGGTGCGGGCGGAGGCGCTCAGCATCAGGGAGGCGAGGTACTGACCGGTCTGCTTGCCGTCGGTGGTCGGGATCGGCGCGAGGCCGTAGGTGCTGGTGCCCTCGGCGGTGTAGCGGACCGTGAAGTTGTCCCAGGTGAACTCGGAGGCGCCGTGGGCCGCCGAGAGCGAGGACTTGGGCTTGTCCTGCTCGACCCGCTTGGGGTCGGTGACGATGCCCGCCTTGACGCGGTTGTAGCCGTCCGTCCACCACTCCGTCAGGTCGGCCTCGTCGAAGCCGAGTCCGTCCTTGGTGAAGAACGCCTTGCCGTTCTGCCGGAGGTAGAGGTCGTACAGATACATGATGCTGAAGTAGCCGGTGTCGCCGGGCAGCTTCTGGGTGTCGTGGATCTTCTTCAGGGCGGCGAAGTACTCGTCCCAGGTCCAGCCCTGCTTCGGCTTGATGCCCGCCTTCTCAAACACCTTCTCGTCGATGACAAGTGACATGGTGTTGGATCCGACCGGAATACCGAGCTGCTTTCCGTCGACCTGACCGACCTTCTCGACTCCGGCGCGAAAGTTGTCGAGGCTCAGATTTCCCGCCTCTATCTGAGGCTTGAGGTCGAGCAGGATGCCTCTCTTGTCGTACTTCCGCAGGAATCCGACCGCGTTCTGGAATACGTCCGGGGGATTTCCTCCGGCGGCCTGGGTCTGGAACTTCTCCCAAAAGGCCACATAATCCTGGAAGTCGGTCTTCACCTTGATCTTCGGGTACTTCTTCTCGAAGAGCGCGATGGACTGGTTGATCCTCTTCGCCCGCTCGTCGGCACCCCACCAGGCGTACCGGATCGTGACCGTCCCGTCCCCGGAACTGCCGCTGTCCCCGCCGCAGCCCGTCGTCGCGGCCAGCCCCAGCGTGGCCAGTGAAGCTCCGGCCGCCTTGAGGACCGTACGCCTCTCAACACTCCCGTTGTTACCCACAGTCGGGCCTCCCCGCGACGTCGTTGCCACCTGCATGAATCGTTTCAAGTAAGCGCTTGCTGGCACAAGGTACGGAGGGCTTCCAGGCGCGTCAATGATTCGGACAGGAATTGATGTGACGCGGTTCGGCCGCGTGGCGACGGGTGTTGGGGGCGCCGCCCCCGCCGGGGTGCCTGAATGTGCAGGTCCGGGGCGTGCGGTCGGGGTGTCGAACAGAAAACGACGGGTCGGGCGAGCGCGGGGCCGGGCCGAAAACAACTGCCGCGCGGGTGGGATGCGAGGGGCGTGGCGGCAGCGGAGGAGGGGTGGGTGGACCGAGAGTGAGGGGGTTGGGGGGTGTGGTTTCACTAGGGGGCGGTGGTCGAACTGGCCTACGTGCGGGTGGGGTTGGTGGGGGGTGGGGAGGTGGGCAGGGGGTGGGTTTCGGGGGCTCGGGGGCCTGGACGGGCCCTGGTAGGTCTGGATGGGCCTGGGTGGGGTGTTCCGACGGGCGGGTTGTGCGCGTACCGACGGGGGCTGGCTCGGGCTGGTCCGGTGTTCGCCCTGGTCGGCGGATCGGCGTGGGGGCCCGCGATGCGGAGTTCAAGACTTCGCAGGGCACTGCATGCAACGTGCCCGGCGCCGGACGGGCTGGCGGAGCCGCGTGGTCCACATGTCTGGACCACATGACGGGGCACCACCGGTGCGGGCGGAGATCGGGTCGGGCGCCCCCCGAGGGAACGGGCATCTACCGAGGTCAGCGGCCTGGGAGAGGTTTACCGCTCGCCCGGAGTCCGTGTGCGGGAGGGAGATCGGAGGTGTGGGCGGGGCCGGGTCCGCGCGGGGGCGCCGGCGTCGATTCCGATGGCGGCGGCGACCGTGACTCCAGCTCCGATCCCGACGCCCGCACGGGGACCGCTACCGGCTCCGCCACTGGCACGGAGTGCGGCCCGTCGCTGCCGTGACGCGCTCTCCTGCCCCCGCGGGGCGGTGCGGAAATGACGAAGGCGACCCTGCCCACGTGGTGCGTGGAACTGGGTCGCCTGTCGTACTGGTGGGCGATACTGGGATCGAACCAGTGACCTCTTCGGTGTGAACGAAGCGCTCTCCCGCTGAGCTAATCGCCCGGGCGCAGGGAGAACATTACCCCATGTCAGGGGTGGCTCCGACCAGCCAAGGAGCCTCCAGGAGGGACCTTCACCCGTCGGTCATTCCTGGATGTTCCACGGCATCTGAACGCCGAACTTCCAGAGGTAGACACCACCAAGGGCCGCGACGATGACGACACCGACACTCGTGAGGATGATGTTGCGGCGCCGCACCTTCGGGTCGAGTGCCCGCTGTGTCGCCTCCGTGACCTTGCGCTTCGTCCAGCGGAGCACGAGCTGCGCCCAGACGAACTCGGTCGCCCAGATCGCCATGCCGCCGAAGATCACCAGCCAGCCGGGACCCGGCAGCGGAAGCATGATCACGCCCGCGCCGACCACCGCGAGCCCCACCACGAAAACACCCACCTGCCAGCTCAGATGCAGCGCACGGCGGGCCTTGATGAATTCCGGCGCCCGCGATCCGAGCGGCCCCTCGATCTTCGTCTCACCCTCGGCCGTGGCGACCTCGCCCGGCTCGTCACTCCCCGTATTCATACGGCCAAACCCTACCGGAGAGAAACCAGTCACCGGAATGGCCCTATCCGACGAACGTGCTCTCGGCCGGAAGAGTTACGTAAAGACACGCAAAACACTCAGAGGGGTTTACAACGGCACCGTAGGTGGCATGTCGATTTCGCCGACGTGCGAATCCCCGAGCGCACACTGAGCGAAAGGCCCTGGCGCTTATGAACACCACGGTCAGCTGCGAGCTGCACCTGCGCCTCGTTGTGTCGAGCGAGTCCTCACTGCCTGTACCCGCAGGACTGCGGTATGACACGGCCGATCCCTACGCCGTGCACGCCACCTTCCACACCGGAGCCGAGGAAACCGTCGAGTGGGTGTTCGCCCGCGACCTCCTCGCCGAGGGCCTGCATCGGCCCACCGGTACCGGCGACGTCCGAGTCTGGCCGTCCCGGAGCCATGGCCAGGGCGTCGTATGCATCGCCCTGAGCTCCCCGGAGGGCGAGGCCCTGCTGGAAGCCCCGGCGCGGGCCCTGGAATCGTTCCTGAAGCGAACGGACGCCGCCGTGCCCCCCGGCACGGAACACCGGCATTTCGATCTCGACACGGAGCTCTCACACATCCTGGCCGAGAGCTGACGAGACCCCCATAGAGCCGCCCGGCGCCGTCCACTCGGGGAGACGGCTCGGGCCTAAACATCTGCAATGGGCACAACCGCAAGGGCACGAACACCGGCGCCGTCGCCGCGGACTCCCGCGGGGGCGGCGCCGGTGCGCGTGGTCGACGGCAGGCCTCGACGGCCCCAGCGCCGCCGCGCGTGGCCGGGGCGGGCCTTCCTGCCCTGCCCGGGCCGGGACGCCGATGGGAGCCGATGAGAGCCGATCACGGCGCCGCCCGGGGCACGGGGCGGGCGCTGGGTTGAGTCGGGCCGACAGGCCGGGCGGGGCACGCCAGGCGGACTCACGCGGCCCACCGGGCTCAGCGCCGGACCGGACAGGGGCCGAGGCCGTTTCGGAGGTGTCCAGAGTGCCGTTCGGAGCCCGTGAACCGGCCCGTGACCGGCCCGTGAACTGGCCCGGGGTCGTGGCCGACCGCGTGCACATCGACCACCCCCGCTCCCCCACGCCAGGAAGCCACTACGATCGGCCAGCATCGGAGGGCGCCCGCCCGACCCCCAGGCCAGGGAGCAAAACGTGCTCATCACCCACGACACCCGGCGCTCCCTCGACGCCGTGGTGGACCTGGTGAATACCGCGGCGGAGAACGACACGCCGGACGGGCTCGCGGATGTCGCGGCCCTCGACGGTTTCGTACGAAGACACGGGATCAGTGATGTCGGCGTGCTGTCGGAGCAGGACCTCGCGGCCGTACGCGAGGTCCGCAGCCGGTTCGCCGGAGTCTTCGCCGCCGACGACCCCCGTACCGCCGCGGGCCTCATCAACGAGCTGGTCGCCGTCGCGGGCACCACGCCCCGGCTCACCGACCACGACGGCTACGACTGGCACGTGCACTACTTCGCGCCGGGTGCCTCCGTCGCCGACCACCTCGCGGCCGACTGCGGGATGGCGCTGGCGTTCTTCGTGGTCGCCGGAGAGCAGGACCGGCTGCGGCGCTGCGAGGCCCCGGACTGCCGGCACGCCTTCGTGGATCTCTCCCGGAACCGCTCGCGCCGCTACTGCGACAGCCGGACCTGCGGAAACCGGCTTCATGTGGCGGCGTACCGGGCGCGCCGCAAGGAAGCGGCGGGCTGACGGACGCTGGACGCGCGGCGGGCTGACGGAGCCCTCGGCGGGTGACGCCAGGGGCTCCGTGTACGGCTCAGAGCAGCAGCAGGTCGTGCAGCGAAGCCATGAGCAGCAGACAGCCGATCACCGCAAGGAAGATCATCAGCGGTGGCTGGGAAAGCGCGTAGAGACAACCCCGCGGCTCCTCGGGAGGGGCGGCGGTGTCGCTCTGTGTTGTGTCCAGCATCTCGCGGCGATGATGACGCAGCCACGACCCGCTCCGCGATCAACACGCCCGGAATGACCGGGAGTTCGCCAATATCCGCGATGAGCAGGCACGAACGTGATCGTTTCCGCGCTCTCCCATGATCCTCTGTGTCGTTTCAGCCCGTCATATGCCGCGCTTCTTCAAGATGGCCTCGATGTCGCTGAAGTCGTCGTCGGAACCCGCGGCCCGAGGCGTCGTCGCGGGCCGGGCGGCCGGACGGGAGCCCTGGCTCAGCGAGGGCGCCGAGGCCGCGGGGGCCACCGCCTCCCGCTGGGCGGCCCGGGCGGCCGCCTTGCGTTCCTTACGGGTCCCGCCGCCACGCCGCTCCACCGCCCGCGTGGTCATGAACAGCAGCCAGGCCACGCCCAGCACACCGAAGCCCGCCCACGCCGTGGGGCTGAAGGCGGTGTCGGCCAGCCAGCCGACGACTCCGGTCATCACCAGGCCGACCGGCACCAGCGAGTAGGCGGCGATGCGGGCGGCGGAGAGGAACCGCTTGCGGTAGGCCGTCACCGCGGCGATGCCGAGGCCGGCCGCGGAGACGGCGGAACAGACAGTCTCGGCAATCATCCGGTCCTCCAGGGCAGGGCTCGCCAGAGCGGGTCGGTTCGTCCCTTCCATCCTGCACCGCCCCACGCCCGATATGCCATGCTCCGGGCGTACCTCAGGGACATCTCCGGGTCGGGGTCCTCCCCAGGTCCCGGTTGGGGCGCCGTCGGCAGGGCTGGGAGACTGAGTGCCATGAACGACTCCTCCGCAGCCCGCGCCACCGCCGTCCTGGACGTCTGGTGCGAACTCCAGTGCCCCGACTGTCGCAGCGCCCTCGCCGACCTGCGCGCGCTGCGCGCCCGCTACGGCGACCGTCTGGAGCTGCGGCTGCGGCACTTCCCGCTGGAGAAGCACAAGCACGCCTTCGCCGCCGCGCAGGCCGCCGAGGAGGCCACGGAGCAGGGCCGGTCCTGGCCGTACGTCGAGGCGGTCCTCGACCGTGTCGAGGAACTGGACCGCAAGGGCGAGCCCTTCCTGATCGAGGTGGCCCGCGAACTCGGTCTGGACGCCGAGGAGTTCGACACCGCCCTGATCGACGGCCGGCACATCCTGATCGTCGACGCCGACCAGGCCGAGGGCAAGGCCATCGGCGTGACCGGCACCCCGACGTACGTCATCGGCGGCGAGCGGCTCGACGGCGGCAAGAGCCAGAAGGGCCTGCGCGAGCGCATCGAGGAGATCGCCGACCGGCTGCTGGCCGAGGGCGCGTAGTCCTCGTACTCGCGAAGTGGTTCAGAGCAGGTTCTTGTAGAGGTGGTACTCGCTCGTCGTATAGCCGAGTGACTCGTACAGCTTCTCCGCCGGGGTGTTCCCCGCGAACACGTTGAGGCCGACGCGGTTTTTCCCGCCGGCCACCGCCCGGGCCTCGGCCAGCAGCATCAGGGTGCGCCCATGACCGCGGCCCCGGTGCTCGGGGTCGGTCTCGACCCCGAGCACGAACGCCGCGTCGGGCCACAGGCCCAGCCACAGCGTGCCGACCGGGGTCCCCTCGTGTTCCAGGACGCTGAGCACCGTGTTCTCGCTGGCCAGTCCGTCCGGCAGGAACCGGGCGAGCCCCTGGTCCGTCTTGCGGTACGCCTCGGCCTCGGGCACGCCCCGCTCGATCTGCGAGTCGGCGAACCCTTCGCGCTCCTTCGCCAGCCAGGGCACGTACTCGGCCTCGGTCATGGGCCGGGCGACACTGCCGACCGGCAGTTCGGGGCCGGGGCCGTCCAAGGGCTTCGTCATGACGCGGTTGCTCAGGACGTACCCGAGCGTCGTGGCGAGCCGGAGCACACGGTCCGCGTCCCCGGGCACCGACGTCTCGACGCGCTTGCAGCCCCAGCCGCGGGCCACCTCCTCGGCCGCGAGCACGGCCACCGTGCCCCGGCCCCGCCCACGGTCGGGTTCCTCGACGTACAGCTCCCCGACTCGGGCCACGGTGGGGCCGTACTCCGGATGCGTGGAGAGGTGGATCCCGCCCACGGGACGACTGTTCACGCACACCTTGTAGCGGCGGGACAGCGCCCCGTCGGCTCCGCGCTGAAGCGGCTCGGTCGGCCGCAGGGTGGTGGTCATCAGGGGTGTTCTACCCGTCCCGTGCCCCGTCGTCATCCTGTTTTGCCGTCATCGTTCTTGCGCGCCGACGTGCCACGCGCGACCTCTACGGGTCGAGGTCGTTTCCGGCCCGCTCCTCGAAGACCCGCATGGCCTTGGCTGTCACCGGGCCCGGCGCGCCCGGGAGTTGGCGCCCGTCGACCCGGTGCACCCCCTGCACGTCCCGCAGCGTGGACGTCAGGAAGACCTCGTCCGCATGCTCCAGGACATCCAGCGGAAGATCGGTCTCCCTGGCGTCGGTCCACTCGACGGCGAGCGCGCGCGTGATGCCGGCGAGACAGCCGGAGGCGACGGGCGGGGTGTGGATCTCGCCGTCGAGGACGACGAAGACGTTGGACCCCGTGCCCTCGCACAGCTGCCCGACCGTGTTGGCGAACAGCGCCTCGCTCGCGCCCTGTTCGCGCGCGCGGGCCAGGGCGACGACGTTCTCGGCGTACGAGGTGGTCTTGAGGCCGGTGAGGGCGCCGCGCTCGTTACGGGTCCAGGGCACCGTGATCACGGCGGTGGAGTCGGGGCGGCGGGTGGACTCGCCGAGGGCGACGAGCAGGGTCGGTCCGTGTTCGCCGCGGTCGGACCCGAGCGGGCCGTAGCCACCGGTGTATGTGATCCGCAGTCGGCCGAGCGGCATCGGGTTGGCGTCCAGGACGGCGACGCAGGCGCGGCGCACCTCGTCGAGGTCGGGTGCGGGCAGCCCCAGGCCGCGCGCCGAGCGGACCAGCCGGTCGAGGTGGCGGGTCAACGCGAACGGCCGCCCCTCCACCGCCTTCACGGTCTCGAAAATGCCGTCACCCACGGTCAGCCCGTGATCGAAGACGGAGACGCGGGCGGACTCCATGTCCTGCAGACCGCCGTCGAGCCAGATCTTCACGTCAGAGAGTCCTTCCACTTTCGTACGCGTCTCCGTACTGCCCCGACGCTACCCCGAGCAGCCTGGCGGCCTTCAGCTCGGTCTCCTGCCATTCCCTTTCGGGGTCGGAGCCCCAGGTGATGCCGGCGCCCGTGCCGAAACGCAGGACGCCTTCGGCGCGGTCGGTCCAGAAGGTGCGGATGCCGACGGCGAGCTGTGCGGTGGCGCGGTCGGCGTCGACCCAGCCGATGCCGCCGCAGTAGGGGCCGCGGGGTGCGGTCTCCAGGGCCTCGATGATGGTCAGGGCGCTGGTTTTGGGGGCGCCGGTGACGGAGCCGGGCGGGAACGCGGCGGCCAGCAGTTCTGGCCAGCCGGTGTCGGCGCGCAGGTGGCCGCGGACGGTCGAGACGAGGTGGACGAGCCCGGGGTGCTTTTCGACGACGCACAGGTCGGGGACGGTGACGGTGCCGGTGGCACAGACGCGGCCGAGGTCGTTGCGTACGAGGTCCACGATCATGACGTTCTCGGCGTGGTCCTTGTCGAGGAGGTCGGCCTCGGTGCGTCCGGTGCCTTTGATGGGGCCGGATTCGATGACGGGGCCGGTGCGGCGCAGGAAGAGTTCGGGGGAGGCGGTGGCGATCTCGACCCCGTGGCGGGGCAGTCGGATCGTTCCCGCGTAGGGGGCGGGGTTGCCGCGGGCCAGCAGCGCGGTGAGGGCGTCGATGTCGGCGTCGGGAGCGAGGGGTGCGGACAGGACGCGGCAGAGGTTGGCCTGGTAGACCTCGCCGGCCGCTATGTGGGCGCGGATGCGGCGTACGCCGGCGGTGTACGCGGCGTGGTCGAGGGAGGACGTCCAGTCACCGGGGGTGGGTCCCTGCCACTGCCCGGGGGCGGGGGCGGGCACGGGTTCGGTGCGTACGTCGGCGAAGCGGGCGCAGATCAGGCTGCCCTCGAAGTCGGCCGCGACGGCCCAGAAACCGGCCGAGTCCAGGGCCGCGGGGTCGCTGGTGACGTCGAGGAGACCGGTCGCGACGAGGCCACCGAAACGGGCGAGAGGAGGGAGGTCGAGCACGCAGTCGAGTCTAGGTCGGGTGACCTGCGGGTGCCGTGACCGTGTCCTTTGCCGGACAGACCGCAGCACGCTGCGCAAACGCGTTTTTGTGCTGGCCCGGGAATCCGCTAGAGTTCAACACGTCGCCGGGACGCGCAAGCCGAACGGAAACGACACGCGGACGTAGCTCAGTTGGTAGAGCGCAACCTTGCCAAGGTTGAGGTCGCCAGTTCGAACCTGGTCGTCCGCTCGCAGGAAGAGGGGGATCATCCCGAACCCCCACACTTCTGGTGGAGTGGCCGAGAGGCGAGGCAACGGCCTGCAAAGCCGTCTACACGGGTTCAAATCCCGTCTCCACCTCCAAGGACGATTAGCTCAGCGGGAGAGCGCTTCCCTGACACGGAAGAGGTCACTGGTTCAATCCCAGTATCGTCCACTGGTCCGCAAGGACCCGATCCATCTGGATCCCCGCGCGATTAGCTCAGCGGGAGAGCGCTTCCCTGACACGGAAGAGGTCACTGGTTCAATCCCAGTATCGCGCACGCAGTACGCACCACCCGCACCATGTGCAGGTTCACCTGCGCGATTAGCTCAGCGGGAGAGCGCTTCCCTGACACGGAAGAGGTCACTGGTTCAATCCCAGTATCGCGCACCAGCCGAAGCCCCCGGCCGTCTCGTACGGTCGGGGGCTTCGTCGTGTCAGGTCGTTCCTCCGGTCGTGCTCAGGAGGAGAAGAGCATGTGGCCGAAGCTCTTGTGGCGGTGGTGACCGCCGTAGTGACCGCCGCCATGGCCGCCTCCGTGTCCGCCGTGCTGTGGGGCGCCCCACGCGGGCGCGGGCGCCGAGGGGTAGGCCTGCGGGGCGGACGGGGGCGGCGCGGGCTGCGACCACTGGGACTCCACGCGCGTCAGCGCCTCCAGCTCGCCGTAGTCCAGAAATATCCCGCGGCAGCCGCTGCACTGCTCGATCTGGACGCCATTGCGGTTGTACGTGTGCATCGGCGCATGGCACTTCGGACACTGCATGCTCGGCTCAACTCCTTGCCGTTCGGTACCGCTTCCACCAGGACAGACACTGTCCTGCCTCGAACGGTTGCACCCTACGCCGTCGAGCCGGGCGCCAACTCGGGCGGGACGGCTCCCATTCGGTCACAGGCGTCGATCACGGCCTGCTGCACCTCGTCCAAGGGGCGCTCCTCCCCCACGGACTTGGCGATCGCCAGGGCCGCGGTCTGCACGGTGAGGGCGCGGGCCGCCACGTCCAGGGCGGGCCAGGGATCGCCGTCGGCGGGTACGGCCGGGCCGCCGGCCCGTTGGTAGGCGGTCAGGAAGCGGGTCCACTCGTCGGGCGGGAGCAGGCCGCAGGCGTACCAGGCGGCCGGGCGGGCCAGGTCCCAGGTCGGGACGCCCACGCCGAGGTCGTCCACATCGATGAGGAGCCAGGGGCCGTTCGGCGCGGGGTGGCGGACGAGCTGGCCGAGGTGCAGGTCTCCGTGACAGAGGGTCCCCGCGGGCGGCATGGGGGCCTCGGCGCGGGCCCAGGCGGGCAGGGCCGCCCAGGCGCGCAGCACCGGGGTGGTGGCCGGATGCGGACCCGCCGTCCGCAGCCGGGCGATCGCCCGGGCCGCCTTGGCGGGGCCCCGCATGGGTGGCAGGCCGTCCGGCGCGGGGGTCCGGTGGAGGCGGGCCAGCAGGGTCGCGGCGGCCTCCCAGGGAGCGGCCTCGGGGGTCTGCGGGTCGACCGGGGTGCCGTACGGCCAGAAGGTGACCAGGCGGCCGTGGAGGTCGACGGGCTTCGGGCGGAGCGGGGCGAGGAGGATGCCGGTGAGGGCGGGGTGTGCGGCGAGCTCGAGACGGGGGGAGAGTTCGACGGGGTCCGTGCCGGGGGCGTGGGCCTTGGCCACGGTGTCGCCGTGGCGGACGACGGTGCCGTCGTGGCGGTCGGCGAGGACGGAGTCGTGGTGTGCGCAGGGGGTGTCGGCGGGGTGGGCCGCGGTGCGCGCCCCGGCGGTCAGGGCGGGAAGCACGTCTGCGGTCACGGGGCCCCCTGGGGTGTGCGGTCGGTACCTCGCGAGCGTACGTTCTCCGTCCCCGGGGTCCCTAGCCGTCCCCTCCCGTTCCTGGGGCTCCGCCCCCAGACCCCGGGTGGGTTCGTCGGGTGCGGGTGGGTGGGGGCCGGTCGCGCAGTTCCCCGCGCCCCTGGGGCACGGGGCTGCGCCCCGGTGCCCCATCGGCCTGAACGGCCTCGTCCTGTCGCAATCAGGGAAACAGGCCCGCCCTCGCGTCAGGGCAAAACAATGCCCGCGCAGCTCCCCAGCTGCGCGGGCATTTGTGCCGTCCGCCGCACCCCCGTCCCCACGGGGTTTCATGGCCGGATGTCCCCGCCCGGACCGCTCTTCCGGGCCTGGGGCGCCGCTCAGCGCCCCAGCATCACGCCCACGGACGACGCTTGTGTGACCACTGCGTCCCAGCCGCCGAAGACGACTACGAGCAGGGCCGCCAGAGGAAGGACCATCGCTGTCGCCACCAAGGGGTGGCGCTGACCCTGACGACGCGGGCGGAACGCGGCGCTGTACGCCTTGCGTCCTGTGCGGATCGCCGTCCGCGGTGCCGTGTGGGCCATGGTCCCTCTCCTGACCGAGCATCTATGTGGTTTGGCAGCGGCGGGTGTCTGACCTCGGGGGACGAGTGCTGCACCCGCCGCTTGACCTCAAATCTATGGGCGCGGCGGCGATCGGTCGTCATGCCCTCGTACCGATTGCCGGGCCTCCCGGAGGATGAGCGATGACCTGCGGTGTACTCCCCTGGGTGGAGATGAGGACCTAGGTCTCAGGGTCTTCCCGGAGGGGGCGTCCGGTGTGCCCGGACTGTTCCGAGCTGTCCTCCCTCGGCACCGGCTGCTCGACCAGCGCCAGCACCCGGGTCGCCATGAAGCGGGCGGTGCGCACCACTGATCCGCTTCGGGTGACTTCGCTCACTTCCACCACCCCCCGGCGCACCGCGGTCTCCACTCTGCGACCCGCCCTGCTCGCCACCACCTCGTACGTACGCGTCGTGTCCCCGGCGTCCACGACTATCTCCACGCGATCACCCTTCACAGGTTCAATCCCCCTTCTGCGACGGACGGTTGGGATCACGGGCAGCCCAAAGCAGCCCTGTTCTCACATTCCCTGACCGTCTTTCAAGTTTCCCACCCGGCACTGACAATCGATCGGACCGTGAGGGCGCGGCCTCTGCGCGCACCCGGCCGGGGAAACGTAAGCTGTGGCTCGTCAAACGGACCGGGCAGCGGGGATGGACATGGCGATGATGCGCCTGAGGCGCGAGGACCCGCGTGTCGTCGGCTCGTTCAGGCTTCACAGGCGGCTCGGCGCGGGTGGAATGGGCGTGGTCTACCTGGGCTCCGACCGCCGTGGTCAGCGGGTCGCGCTGAAGGTGATCCGACCGGATCTGGCGGAGGATCAGGAGTTCCGGTCACGGTTCGCCCGCGAGGTCTCGGCGGCCCGGCGGATCAGGGGCGGGTGCACGGCGCGGCTCGTGGCCGCCGATCTCGAGGCGGACCGGCCGTGGTTCGCCACGCAGTACGTGCCGGGGCCCTCGCTGCACGACAAGGTCGCCGAGGAGGGCCCGATGTCGGCCGCCGACGTGGCCGCCGTCGGGGCCGCGCTCTCCGAGGGGCTCGTCGCCGTGCACGAGGCCGGTGTCGTGCACCGGGACCTCAAGCCGTCCAACATCCTGCTGTCCCCGAAGGGGCCGCGGATCATCGACTTCGGCATCGCCTGGGCGACGGGGGCGAGCACCCTGACGCACGTCGGTACGGCGGTCGGCTCGCCCGGGTTCCTCGCGCCCGAGCAGGTGCGCGGCGCCGCCGTCACCCCGGCCACCGACGTGTTCGCGCTCGGCGCCACGCTGGCGTACGCGGCGACCAACGACTCCCCCTTCGGACACGGCAGTTCCGAGGTGATGCTGTACCGAGTGGTGCACGAGGAACCGCAGCTGCACGGCGTTCCGGACGCGTTGGCTCCGCTCGTCCGCGCGTGTCTGGCCAAGGACCCCGAGGAGCGTCCCAGCACGCTCCAACTCTCCCTGCGGCTCAAGGAGATCGCGGCCCGCGAGGCGCAGGGCATGGCGGATGTCCGCCCGCCCGCGCAGCGCAATGATCCCGACCGGCCGACGGGGCGCCTGGCCGAGCAGTACGCCGAGCAGCCCACCCAGCGCCGCCCGCAGGGCACACCGCCGCCGCGCACGGGCGGCACCAACGGGGGCTCGCGGCCGCCACAGTCGGGTGCGCGACCGGCGCCCGCCCGGGGTACCGGACGCTCCGGCAGCAGGCCCGCGCCCCGCAGCGGCGCCGGGCGTCCCGCCCCCCGGACCACGGGGACCGGGCGGCGGCCGGCCAATCCGCGACTGCTGCGTCAGCGGCTCTTCGTGTTCGTCGTGGTGACGCTGCTCGTCGCGCTGGGCATCGCGGCGGCGCAGGGCTGCCAGGGGCCGGCACGCGGGCTGGACGACGGGGGCACGCGCGAGGACGTACGACAGGGGCAGTCGTCGTACGCGCCAGCGCCCGGCGATCCGATGGCCGAGCAGTACCGGGGCCGACTGGACAGTTTCTAGGGGCCTGTCGTTTGGATCAGGTCGTTTCAGGTGACGGGGCTTGATCGCCGCCAGACCCGGGCGCGGCCCAGGCCTGATCCAAACGACAGGGCCTAGAGCTGGGGGCGGCCCGTTGCGACCGCGTAGAAGGCGACCGCGGCCGCCGCGCCGACGTTGAGCGAGTCGACGCCGTGGGCCATCGGGATGCGGACCCATTCGTCCGCCGCCATCAGGGCCTTCGTGGACAGGCCGTCGCCCTCCGCGCCCAGCATCAGCGCGACCCGGTCCATCCGGTGCGGGGCCGCCTCGTCCAGGGACCTCGCCTTCTCGTCCGGGGTGAGGGCGAGCAGGTTGAAGCCGGCGTCGCGAACCGTCTCCAGGCCCTTGGGCCAGGTCTCGAGACGGGCGTACGGGACCGAGAAGACCGCGCCCATCGAGACCTTCACGGAGCGGCGGTAGAGCGGGTCCGCGCAGTCCGGGGAGAGCAGGACCGCGTCCATGCCGAGTGCCGCGGCGGAGCGGAAGATCGCGCCGATGTTGGTGTGGTCGTTGACCGCCTCCATGACGACCACCCGGCGCGCGGACCGCAGGAGTTCCTCGGCCGTCGGCAGCGGCTTGCGCTGCATGGACGCGAGCGCGCCGCGGTGCACGTGGTAGCCGGTCACCTGTTCGGCGAGCTCCGGGCTGACCGCGTACACCGGGGCCGGGAGCTCGTCGATGACATCGCGCATGACGTCGACCCACTTGGCGGACAGGAGCATCGAGCGCATCTCGTACCCGGCGTCCTTGGCGCGTCTGATGACCTTCTCGCCCTCGGCGATGAACAGGCCCTCGACGGGTTCGCGCTTGCGGCGCAGCTCCACGTCGGTCAGGCCCGTGTAGTCACGCAGACGCGGGTCGTCGGGGTTCTCAACGGTGATGAGATCGGCCACAGGGTGATACTGCCTTGTCCTGGGTGCGGTGCCAACGGCTGGGCACGGGTTGGGTTACCGGTGGTTACTCGGAAGCGTTCAGCGGGCTGTGCACACCCACGTTCACGACCTCGCCGATGACGATCACCGCCGGGGGCTTCACGTCCTCGGCGCGTACGGTCTCGGCGACCGTGGCCAGGGTCGCATCGACGCGGCGCTGGGCGGCGGTCGTGCCTTCCTGGACCAGGGCGACCGGGGTGTCGGCCGGCTTGCCGTGCGCGGTCAGCGTCTCGGCGATCCGGCCGATCTTGTCGACGCCCATGAGGACGACGAGCGTGCCGCGCAGCCGGGCGAGGGCCGGCCAGTCGACGAGGGATCGCTCGTCGTCAGGGGCGACATGACCACTGACCACGGTGAACTCATGTGCGACACCGCGGTGGGTGACCGGGATACCGGCCGCACCCGGCACCGAGATCGAACTGGAGATGCCGGGGACGACCGTGCAGGCGATGCCCGCCTCGGCGAGCGCCTGGGCCTCCTCCATGCCGCGGCCGAAGACGAACGGGTCGCCGCCCTTGAGCCGGACGACCGACTTGCCCTGCTTCGCGTGCTCGATGAGCGCGTTGTTGATGGCCTCCTGGGCCATGTAGCGGCCGTAGGGGATCTTCGCCGCGTCGATCACCTCGACGTGCGGCGGGAGTTCGGCGAGCAGGTCGCGCGGACCGAGGCGGTCGGCGATGACCACATCGGCCTCGGCGAGCAGTCGCCGGCCGCGGACCGTGATCAGGTCGGGGTCGCCGGGGCCGCCGCCGACCAGGGCGACACCCGGGGTGCGGGTGCGGTGGTGGGGTGCCACGAGGGTCCCGTCGCGCAGACCCTCGACCACCGCGTCGCGGATCGCGGCGGTGTGGCGCGGGTCGCGGCCCTTGGCGTTCGTGGTGAGGACGGCGACCGTGACGCCCTCGCTGTGCCCGGTGGCCGGGGTCCAGGCGGTCGCCGCGTCGGCGTCGTCGGAGCGGACGCACCAGACGCGGTGGCGCTCCGCCTCCGCGGAGGCGTCCGTGTTCGCCTGCCGGTCACTGGTCGCGATCAGGGCGTACCAGGCGTCGGCGAGGTCGCCGTCCTCGTACGGGCGCTTCGTCCAGGTGATCTCGCCCGCGTCCGCCATCGCCTCGACGGAGGGGGTGGCCTCGGGTGACACGAGGTGGATGTCCGCGCCTGACGCGATGAGCGCCGGAAGGCGGCGCTGGGCGACCTGGCCGCCGCCGAGGACGACTACGCGGCGACCGGTGAGGCGGAGGCCTACAGGGTAGGCGGGGTTTTCGGCCATGGCGGTGCGGCTCCTCGTACGGGGCCGCTGCGCTCGGCTGGAGCGGCCTTGACGTGCTGTTTTGAGTGCGGGTCCACGATACGGCGGGGGCGGGAGGGGCTCCTTCCCCCAGCCCGCCCCGTCCCGTCCGGCAGTGACACGGTGCGGCTCCGCCGCGTGGGGGCTGCGCCCCCGAACGCCCGCACGAACGGGTGCGTCGTCGGTCTACTTCTCGGTGACCCCTGCGGAGTCGAACGTCGCCACCTCGTGCATCGCCCTCGCCGCGCTCTGGACCACCGGCAGCGCCAACAGGGCGCCTGTGCCCTCGCCTAGGCGCAGGTCCAGGTCGATCAGGGGGCGCAGGCCCAGCTTGTTCAGGGCGGCGACGTGGCCGGGCTCGGCGCTGCGGTGACCCGCGATGCACGCCGCGAGGACCTCGGGGGCGATGGCGCGGGCCACGAGGGCGGCGGCACCGGCGCTGACGCCGTCCAGGATCACCGGCGTACGCAGGGAGGCGCCACCGAGGAGCAGGCCGACCATGGCGGCGTGTTCGAGGCCGCCGATCGCGGCGAGGACCCCGATGGGGTCGGCCGGGTCCGGCTGGTGCAGTTCGATGGCGCGGCGCACGACCTCGGTCTTGCGGGCGAGGGTCTCGTCGTTGATGCCGGTGCCGCGGCCCGTCACCTCGGACGGGTCGCTGTCCGTGAAGACGGAGATCAGGGCCGCCGACGCCGTCGTGTTGGCGATGCCCATCTCGCCGGTCAGCAAGGCCTTGTTGCCGGCCGCCACGAGGTCGCGGGCCGTCTCGATGCCCACCTCGATGGCGGCCGTGACCTCTTCGCGGGTCATCGCGGGCCCGGTCGTCATGTCGGCGGTGCCCGCGCGGACCTTGCGCGGGAGGAGACCCGGGGTCGCGGGGAGGTCGGAGGCGACACCCACGTCGACGACGCAGACCTCGGCACCCACCTGGTTGGCGAAGGCGTTGCAGACCGCGCCGCCGCCCAGGAAGTTGGCCACCATCTGGCCGGTGACCTCCTGCGGCCAGGGGGTGACGCCCTGGGCGTGCACACCGTGGTCGCCCGCGAAGATCGCGACGGCGGCGGGCTCCGGGATCGGCGGCGGGCACATCCGGGACAGGCCGGACAGCTGCGCGGAGATGATCTCCAGCATGCCGAGCGCGCCCGCGGGCTTGGTCATCCGCTTCTGGCGCTCCCACGCCTCACCGAGCGCCTTGGCGTCCAGCGGGCGGATGTTGGAGACCGTCTCGGCGAGCAGGTCGTGCGGCTCCTCACCGGGCAGCGCGCGACGGCCGTACGTCTCCTCGTGCACGACCCAGGACAGCGGGCGGCGCTTGGACCAGCCGGCCTGCATCAGCTCCGGCTCCTCGGGGAACTCGTCGACATAGCCGACGCAGAGGTACGCCACCACGTCCAGGTGCTCGGGCAGGCCGAGGGCGCGGACCATCTCGCGCTCGTCGAAGAAGCTGACCCAGCCGACGCCGAGGCCCTCGGCGCGGGCCGCGAGCCACAGGTTCTGGACCGCGAGCGCGGAGGAGTAGGGGGCCATCTGGGGCTGGGTGTGACGGCCCAGGGTGTGACGGCCGCCGCGGGTCGGGTCGGCGGTGACGACGATGTTCACCGGGGTGTCGAGGATGGCCTCGATCTTCAGTTCCTTGAACTGCTTCGCGCGCCCCTTGGGCAGCGACTTGGCGTACGCCTCGCGCTGACGGGCGGCCAGTTCGTGCATCGTGCGCCGGGTCTCGGCGGAGCGGATGACGACGAAGTCCCAGGGCTGGGAGTGGCCCACGGACGGCGCGGTGTGCGCGGCCTCGAGGACCCGCAGCAGCACGTCGTGCGGGATCGGGTCGCTGCGGAAGCCGTTGCGGATGTCGCGGCGCTCGCGCATCACGCGCAGCACGGCCTCGCGCTCGGCGTCGTCGTAGCCGGGGGCCGCGGGGCCGGTGGACTCTCGTACGTCTTCCACTGCGGCCGTGCTCTCTTCCTGGTCGGCGACCTGGGTGTCCAGGTCGTCCGCTTGCTGTGCGACTACTACGGGCTCCGGGTCCGCCTCGAACGGCTCCGGTACGGGGGGTGTCTCGGCTTCGGCCTCGCGGGGCGCGGGAACCGGGGCGACGGGCCGCTCCTCGATGGCGGGCTCCGCCTCGGCGAGAGGGGCGAGGGGAGCCTCCTGGCTCTCCACCGCCACCGCTTCCGCCATCGCCGGGGGCTCTTCGACGGGAGGCTCTTCGACCGGGGGCCGCTCCGCCGTGGGCAGCGGCGGCACGGTCATGGCGTGCGGCGGGGTCGGGGCCAGGTGCGGGGTCGTCGGCACCGTGCCCTCGACGGGCACGAACTGGCCGAAAGACTGGTCCGCGGCGGAGTCCAGAGGGGCGCCCTGGAATCCGGGTGCGCCTGCCGTGTCGCCGGGGCGGTGCTCACCGTGCGACTGGTTCGTGGCCGCGTGCGGCGCCTGTGCGTGGGCGGCGACGCCGACCGGTACACCGGCACCGGCCTCGGCGAACGCGGCGTGGGCCTCGGCGGGGGCCGCGAACTGCGCGGCCTGGACCGGGAAGGCCTCGACGCCGGGGAGTGCCTGTCCGTACGAGTCGTCCGCGGCGTGCGCCACCTGCGCCTGGGCCTCGGCGGCGGCGTGGGCGGCGGACACCACGAGGGGTTCCGGGGCGAACTCGGGCTGCGGGGCCTCCGCGAGGGACGCGGGCTCCACGCCCGTGTCCGCCAACTGGACCACGAGTTCCGGAGTGTGGACACCTGCTTCCGGGAACCGAGCGGCCTGAGCCGGGAACCGGGGCGCCTGGTCCACCGGGTGGGCGACGGACTCGGCGAGGTGGGTGGCCTGGTCCGCGAGTTGGGGGGCCTGTTCGGTGGCCTGCGGCTCGGCCGCGGGCGTCGACTGCGGGTCCTGCGCGGGCTCGAGCACCTGCTCGGTCGCCAAGGGCTCCCCCGCCTCGGAAACCCGTGCCGGGGTGTCGGCGAGGTGCCCGGCGGAGTCGTCCGCGGTCGGGGTCAGGTGCGGGAGGTCCTGGGCGACCGGGAAAGGTGTCGAAGCGGCGGCGGCCGTCGGGTCCTCGGGGGCCGGGAAGCCGTCCGGCGCGGGCTCGGCCTCAGGGCCCGCAGCCGCCTCAAGGCTCGGCTCGGCCTCAGGGCCCGGCGCCACCTCGAAGCTCGGCCCCGCCTCAAAGCTCGGCCCGGCCTCGGGGCTCGGCGCGACCTCCACCGCCTGCTGGACGAAGTGACCCTCCGACGCCTCGGGCATGTGGCCGGTCTCCGGAGCCTGGGGCACCTGCGCGAATCCCTGAGCCTCGACCACCTCGACCGCTTCCGCGGCCTGGGGAACCGGGGCGAATTCCGCGGGCTCGGCGGCCTCCGCGACCGGCGCCGCCTCCGGCACCGTCAGCGCCTCGGCGACCGCTCCGGCCTCGGGGCCCTGGACGGCCGACGGGACGACCGTTTCTGCTGCCGTCCCCTCGGGACCCACCGACGGCGCTCCCCACGGCACCGCGCCCTGCGGCGGGATCTCGGAGAGCTGCGATACGTCGAGGTACTCGGGACCGGTCGTCGGGGGACCCGCGTGCCGTACCGGAGTTGGCGGAGTCACGGGGTTCATCGGGGTGGCCATGGGCGCGGCGGCGGGGCCGCGGTCGGCGAGCGAGCGCACCGGGCTCGCGGAGCCGTCCGGAGTCGGCGGCCCGAGGTGCAGCGGACGGCGCGGCGCCGTCGGCTGCGGGGTGGCCGCGGGGCCGGGTACGCGGACGCCACTGAGGTCGAGCGAACCGCTGTCCCGGCCGGCCGTCTCATGCGGACCCGGCTCATGGACGAGAGGCTGCTCCTCGACGAGGGGCTGCGGGGGCGGCGGGGCCACCTCGTTGCCCCACGCTCCCTGTGCGCCCGGCATGAGAAGCAGGTCGTCGTCCTCGGCGGGGTTCTCGGAGGGGTCGAGGAAGGTGTACGCGCCCGGGGCGGAGACGCCCGGCTGCTCCACCATGCCTGCGTTCTCCGGCAGTCCCTCGCCCGGGACCTGGCCGGTGTCGGTCATGCGTACCCCTCGCCCATCGGTTAGTGCTTCCAAGTCCTGCTCGCCCGGAACGGCGCACCGACCGCCCCGCAGTGAAGAACGAGCGTGCGTGCCCAGCGGCACGAACGACCGGCAAACAAAGACGACAAAGCCATTAACAGGCATTGTCCCGGTCGTCCGACCCTCGCGACAGCTTGATCCGCGACGGCCCGCTGTGGACTGCGCCACGTTGCGCGTCCTCAGGTTCTGCCGTACCACACACGCCTCAAAACGGGCGCGTTTTCCGGACATTGGCCTACGAAAGGCCGATCGCCCTGGAGCGGTACAACGATCGGCCAGCCTACCGCGCGCAGTACGACAACAGGATCACGGGTTGCGATCGGGCAGACGGCCTGTGAGCAGGAACGCGACGCTCCGCTCGGTCTCCGTCCAGGCTCTTGTGTCGAGTTCGACGGACTGAATGAGGGCGCATTCGACCTGATATCCGTGCTCGCTGAGATCACGTCCCACGAGTTCGGCCGCGTCGCGGGTCGCCGCGTGCGTCACGATGCGCTGCGGACGGCGGTCGGCGACGGCCGAGACGACCTGCACTCCCCCGCCGCCGACGCGTACGACATCGGGTTCGGGGAGGTTCTCCAGGATGTGCGGCGCGGTGCCGTGCACGATCTGCATCTGGACGCCGTAGCGGCGCGCTGAGTCCTCGGTGCGGGCGCAGGAGCCGGGGTTGCGGTCGACGGCGATGACCGCCGCGCCGGTGCGCGCCGCCTCGGTGGCGAAGGCGCCGCTGCCGGAGCCGATGTCCCACACGAGGTCTCCGACGCGCGGGCCCAGCCGGGCGAGTTGGGCGGCGCGCAGCAGATCCGTTTCGCCTTCGCCCAGTGCGCCGCCGTACGCCTGGGCGGGCAGCGCCCAGCCGCGCGGTCCGGTGCCCGGGTCGCGTCCGGCGATCCAGCCGCCGTCCTCGGCCGCGGCCACGAAACCGCCGATGACGATGACGACGTTGGGGTCGCGCCAGGTGTGGTCGGCGGCCTTGTCGGAGGTGAGGATGGTGACCCGCTCGCTCGCGGTGCCGAGTTCCTCGCAGATGACGAAGGTGCGGTGGACTCCTTCGAGGAGCAGACCGAGTTCGGCGGGGCCGGCGCCTGGCGAGGTGAGGACGGCGACCTTGGTGTGGGCGCGGCAGACGTTCACCGCGCGGCGCAGGGTGCGGCGGTGCGCCACGACCACCTGTGCGTCGTCCCAGGGCATGCCGGCGCGGGCGAAGGCGGCGGCGACCGAGGAGACGGCGGGCACGACTTCGACCTCCAGGCCGAACTCGGGGGCACGCAGGGTGCGTACGACTCCGAAGAAGCCGGGGTCGCCGTCGGCGAGGACGACGGCGCTGCCGCGGTGGCCCGCGATGCGGCGGGCGGCGAGGGAGACGCTGCCGAGGCGGATGCGTTCGGCGGCCCGGGGTACCTCGGGGAGCGCCAGGTGGTGCGCCGCTCCGGCCACCAGGGTGGCCGCGCCGAGGGCGGAGCGCGCCGCGGCGGTCAAGGGCGAGCCGTCCCAGCCGATCACCGTGACCCGATCGGCCATCGTCGTCAGTCTCCAGAAGGTTTTCGCAGGTCGTCGGTGGGCAGCCCGCGGGCGGGCTCCGTGAGGGTACCTGGTCTTGCTGGGTGCGGCCGCGCAGGTCGCTGCCGGGTGGGAGCGGTTCTTCCCGGCGCGGTGCGGGACGTCCCCCGGATTCGGCGCGGGGAATCCCGCCGGTTCAGTTCCAGTCGGAGAACGACGTGAAACCACCCGTGTCGGCGAGCTGGTCGCCGACTCCGTCGAGGTCCTCCGGGAGGAGGCTCCAGACGATGAAGTCGGTGCGCAGGTCCACCCAGCGGCCGTCCTCGGTGCGGGTGTGCGCTATACAGGCGTTGCGCAGGACGCCCTCGCTGATGCAGCCGATCTTCTGGGCGACCTGCTGGGAGGCGGTGTTGTCGGCCGCCGTGCGCAGTTCGATGCGCTCGAACTTCTGGTCGCGGAAGAGCCATTGGGCGGTGGCGAGCGCCGCCTCGGAGGCGTAGCCCTCGCCGCGGGCCCAGGGGGCGATGACGTACGACAGTTCGGTGGAGCGCACATGCCAGTTGGTCTTGGCGAGTTGCACGATGCCGACCAGGCGCTGGGTGAGGAACTCTGTGACGGCGAGGTCGAGTCCCCGGCCCGCCGTTCGTTCGGTGGGCGCGTACTCGGTGATCCAGGTGCGGGCCGCGTCCTCGGTGTAGGGCTGGGGCACGTCGGTCCAGGCCCCGACCTGCTCGTCGTTCATCATCGCGGCCAGGGAGGGGACGTCGTCCTCGTCGAGCGCACGCAGGACCAACCGCTCCGTGCTGATGGAGATGTCGGGGAAGGTGCTGGTCATGCGCCGCTCCGTAACCGTCGGGGACGTCGGGCCCTCGGATCCTTCGGGCCCGCTGAACTGCCCAGCATGCAGCATGAGGCCACCGAACTGCACCACGGGGTCCACTCCGAGTGATGGAGTGGACCCCGTGCGGTGACCCGAGGAGAACGACGGGATGACCGGAACTAGAACGACGGGATGACGGAACCGGCGTACTTGTCCTCGATGAACTTCTTGACCTCGGGCGAGGTCAGGAGCTTGGCGAGCTTCTTCACCCGCGGGTCGCTCTCGTTGCCCTTCTTGACGGCGAGGAAGTTGCCGTAGGGGTTGTTCGTCGCGGACTCCAGGAAGAGCGCGTCCTTGGCCGGCTTGAGGCCGGACGAGATGGCGTAGTTGCCGTTGATCACCGCGGCGTCGACGTCGTCCAGGGAGCGCGGGGTCTGGGCCGCCTCCAACTCCTTGAACTTGAGGTTCTTCGGGTTCTTCGCGATGTCCTGGGTGGTCGCGCTGTTGCCCGCGCCGTCCTTGAGCGTGATGAGCCCCTTGGAGGCGAGCAGCTTGAGCGCCCGTGCCTCGTTGACCGTGTCGTTCGGGACGGCGACCGTCGCACCGCTCTTGAGCTCGTCGGTCTTCTTGATCTTGTGGGAGTAGAGACCGAGCGGTTCCAGGTGGACCGTGACGACGGGCACGATGTGGGTGCCGTTCTTCTTGTTGAAGTCGTCGAGGTACGGCTGGTTCTGGAAGTAGTTGGCGCCGACGGACCCGTCCTCGGTCGCCGTGTTCGGCGTGACGTAGTCCGTGAACTCCTTGACCTGCAGGTCGAGGCCGGCCTTCTTGGCCAGGTTGTCCTTGATGTAGTCGAGGATCTCGGCATGCGGGGTGGGGCTCGCGGCGACGACCAGCGGACCGCTGGTGTCGGAGGCGCTGCTGCTCTTGTCCGAGCCGCAGGCGGAGAGGCCGAGGGTGAGGGCTCCGGCGGCGAGGACTGCGGTGGTGATCTTGGCGGTGTTACGCACGAAAAGTGCCTTTCCTTAAGGGTGGAACGACCCCGTGGTGGGTGGTTACGGGGAAATCTGCGGGTGGGGGGAGAGAAGCGGAGGGGGTGTTCGGGCGGTCAGGCGACCTTGCCGACCTCCGCGGTGGCGGGCTCCTTGGCCTTCAGCAGCCGCAGCTTCGGGGCGGCGCCGGAGTGGCCGCCGCGCCGGTGCAGGGTGCGGGCCGCGTAGTCGCCGGCGAACTGGATGAGGGAGATGACGACCGCGAGGATCGCCACGGTGATCCACATCAGTCCGGTCTCGAAGCGCTGGTAGCCGTAGCGGATGGCGATGTCGCCGAGCCCGCCGGCGCCGACGGTGCCGGCCATCGCGGAGTAGCCGATGAGGGCGACGATCGTGGTGGTCGCGGAGGAGATCAGCGACGGCAGCGACTCCGGTACGAGCACCTTGCGCACGACGGTCCAGGTGTTGCCGCCCATCGACTGCACGGCCTCGACGAGACCGCCGTCCACTTCGCGGACCGCCGTCTCGACCAGGCGCGCGAAGAAGGGGATCGCGCCGACGGCGAGCGGCACGATCGCCGCCTCGCGTCCGATGGTCGTTCCCGTGATCGTGCGCGTGAAGTTCATCAGAGCGACCATCAGGATGATGAACGGCAGCGAGCGGGCGATGTTCACGACCTGCCCGATGACCTTGTTCACGACGACGTTCTGCAGGAGTCCGCCGCGGTCGGTCAGGACGAGCAGAACGCCGAGCGGCAGACCGCCGACGATCGCGATCAGCGTGGACCAGCCGACCATGTAGAGCGTGTCCCAACACGCCTGGGACAGCAGGGGCTGCATCTCCGACCAGGTCACTTGGCACCGTCCTTCACGAGCACGGGCTGCTGGCCCTGGATGTCGATCTGCAGGCCCTGCTCGCGCAGGAATCCGATCGGCACGACGTTCTCCTCGTAGCGGCCGGGCAGTTCGATGCGCATCCGGCCGACCTGCTTGCCGGCGACGGTGTCCATCGCGGCGCCGAGGATCGAGATGTCGATGTTGTACGTGCGCGAGAGCTGCGAGATGACGGGCTGGGTGGCGGCCTCGCCGTGGAAGGTGACGTCGATGACGGTGCGGTCGTCGCCGGACGGTTCGCCGCTCACCGGGAAGAGCGCCCCGGCGAGTTCGGAACCGGGGGTCGCGAGCAGCTCGCTGACGGTGCCGGACTCGACGATGCGGCCCTTCTCCATGAGCGCGGCCGAGTCGCAGATCGTCTTGACGACGTCCATCTCGTGGGTGATGAGCAGGACGGTCAGGCCCAGCTGCCGGTTCAGGTCGCGCAGCAGCTGGAGGATGGAGCGGGTGGTCTCGGGGTCGAGGGCGCTGGTGGCCTCGTCGGAGAGCAGCACCTTGGGGTCGCCGGCCAGGGCGCGGGCGATGCCGACGCGCTGCTTCTGGCCGCCGGAGAGCTGGGCCGGGTAGGCCTTGGCCTTGTCGGAGAGACCGACCAGGTCGAGCAGCCCGAGCGCCTTGGAGGATCGTTCCTTCCCCGACAGGCCAAGGATTTCGAGCGGCAGCTCGACGTTGTCCTGCACGGTGCGCGAGGACAGCAGGTTGAAGTGCTGGAAGACCATGCCGATACGGCTGCGGGCCTGGCGGAGTTCCTTGCCCGCGCGCGGGCCTCGGCCGACGAGCGCGGTGAGGTCCTGTCCGGCGACGGTGACCGTGCCGGCGGTGGGACGCTCCAGGAGGTTGACGCAGCGGATGAGGGAGGACTTGCCGGCGCCGGACTGGCCGATGACGCCGTACACCTCGCCTTCGCGTACGTGCAGATCGACGCCGTCGAGGGCGGTCACTTCACGGCCGCGCGAGCGGTAGACCTTGGTGAGGCCCGTTGTCGTGATCACTGGGGGTTTCCGTCACTGTCGAGTGCGGGGCGCGGGTGTGCGCCGGCACGGGTGCATTCGGTCGGGAACGCGACACGGTTCTCGCGGTGGCGATGGAACCGGATGAATCCGGGGAGAACATGCGCGCGGGGCAGCGCCGCTCACGTACGGGGTACGGACAGGGCGCGGCGGTCTCGCTTCGGGGCGCGAGACGGGGCGGTGGTGCGGGGGCCCTCTAGAAGGCGCACATTCGACACATACAACGAGCACCGGGCGTCATGGTCGCCTCGGTCGCAAGGATGCGGTTGCTCGTCGTGGTCATGGGATCAAGTAAAGCAGACGTACAGGTGGGGCCCAGAACCGCTGTCCGCATTGCGGACAGCGGTGGACACATCTCAGCCGCGGGTGGAGATCTCCACTCCCGCGTCGGTGACCAGTGCGGACAGGGCCGAGAGGTCCTTCACCACGAGGTCCGCGTCCAGCTCGGACGCCTCGTGGGTTGTGGCCAACGCCACGGTGGCCATCCCGGCGGCGCGGCCTGCCTGCAGGCCCGCCGGGGCGTCCTCGAAGACGACGCAGCGGGCGGGGTCGACGCCCAGTTCACGGGCGGCGAGGAGGTAGGGCTCGGGGTCGGGCTTGCCGCGGGTGATGTCGTCGGCGGAGATCAGCGTCTTGGGCCGGATACCGACCTCGGCGAGCCGGGCCTCGGCCAGTCGCCGGGTGGCGGAGGTGACGACGGCCCAACGGTCGGCCGGCAGCGAGTCGAGGAAGGCCGCGGTGCCGGGGAGCAGAACGACGCCGCCGGGGACGTCCTCGACCTCCAGCAGTTCGATGCGCGCGAGCGCCTCGGGGACGAGGTCGGCGGGCAGCAGGTCGGCGGCTATCTCGACGGCGGGGCGGCCGTGCAGTTCGATCCGGGCGAAGTCCTCCGCGGTGATCCCGTATTCGCGCGCCCATCGTGTCCAGCACCGGTTCACCGACTCGAGGGAGGAGACGAGCGTCCCGTCGTTGTCGAACAGCAGGGCATCAGCGTGGATCTTCATGCCCTCGACCCTACGGGGCAGCCCGGGGGCGAGGGCGTCGGGCCTTTTGGCCCGTAATAGGGTCACGGCATGCTTGATGCCCTGACGGTCGCGACCGCCGTCGCCGCGCTCGGGCTCGCCGCCTGGTGCGGCTGGGCCGCCTACCGTGATCAGCCCACCAAGGACTGGCACTTCATCGGCATGGCCGTGGTGACCCTGCTCGCCGTGATCCAGTTGGTGGTCGGAATCGTCCAGCTGGCGCGCGGCGAGAAGCCCGACCAGGGCACGACGATCTTCGTGGCGTATCTGCTCGGTGCCTTCGCGTGCATTCCGGCCGCGGGCTTCATGTCGCTGGCGGAGCGCACCCGCTGGGGATCGATCACGGTGGCGGCCGGCGGTGTCGTCCTCGCCGTACTGGAGGTGCGGCTCTATGACATCTGGGGAGGCTGAGATGACGGCCACGGAGGAGAACGGGACCACGCCTCAGGAGAATCAGGAGGGCCGGGAGAGCCAGGAGGGTCCGGAGAAGAAGCGCACCCGGCTGATCAGCGGCCCCGGCATGCTGCTGCTCTGGCTGTACGGCGTGATGGTCGTCGGCGCCGTGTCGCGCTCCGCCGTCCAGATCTCCACGGAGTTCGACAAGGCCCCGCTCGCCTACTCGCTGTCGGCGGTCGCGGGCCTCGTCTACGGCTTCATCACGTACTCACTCGTGCGCGGCGGCGAAACGGCCCGCAGGGCGGCGCTGGTGTGCTGCGCCGCCGAGCTCGTGGGCGTGCTGACCGTCGGGACCTGGACGCTGGTCGAGCCGTCCGCCTTCCCCGACGCCACCGTGTGGTCGGACTACGGGATCGGCTATCTGTTCATCCCGGTGCTGCTGCCGCTGTCGGCCATGTACTGGTTGCGCAAGGCGCGTACGGCCGACCGGTCGGCGTAGCTCGGGCCCGTAGCCGTCGCTCGGGCCCGGAACACGGGCGCTGGTCAGGCGCTGGTCACGAACGCGCCCGTGTCGGCGCCCTTCTGCAGGGTCACCAGGGTGAGCCGCTCGTCGACGCGCTCCGTGGAGACCTGCGCGTAGCCGTGCTTGCGGTACATCCGCAGGTTGCGGTCGCTGCGGTGGCCGGTGAAGAGCTGGAAGGACTTGGCCGCGCCGTCTGTCGCGAGCTTGGCCTCGATCGCGGCGAGCAGCCGCCCGCCCAAGCCGTGGCGCTGCATGCGCGGATGGACGATGAGCTTGTTGATGCGGGCCGTGCCGTCCGGGTCCACGGCCCCGCGGACCGAGGCCACCACCTCTTCGCCCAGCCTGGCCACCAGGACCGTACCGTCCGCCAACTCCGCCCTGAGGGAGTCGAGCGGCTGCGTGAGCGGCTCGATGCCGTAGTCCCCGTACAGCTCGGCCTCGCTCTGGTAGCAGAGGTACTGCAGCTTGAGGATCTGCTCTGCGTCCTGCTCGGTCGCCGCCGAGATGGTCACGCTCATGCCCATGTGTGCATGCCTCCCGCTCACCTGTTCCACCGGTCGTCCCCCACTCCTATCCCCGTGGTGCGCGGGCCGCAACCACCGGAGAGAGCAATCGACGCAGACATCCCAGGCATCTGGAACGTTCCGGACCCAGACTGCCCTGTGAGATACCCAACTCGCCTGCGATCTCCCGATAGGTGAGGTCCTTCGGGGAGAGCAGTGCCGCCATCAGACCGGGGCAGCGGCCCGGCAGCCGCCGGACCGCGTCGTGCAGGGCGCGCCGGCTGTCGGCGGTCATCACCTGCTGCTCGGGGTCCGGCCCGCTCTCGTCGGCGGGTTCGCGGACGTAAGGCCGTTCGTGCCGGGCCGTGCGGCGGGTGCGGCGGACCTCGGAGCGCACGGCGCGGCGCAACCAGCCCTGCGGGTCGACGGGCGGCCCGTCCGAGTCGAGGCGCTCCAGCAGGCGCAGCCAGACGGCCTGTTCGAGGTCGCTCGGTTCGGTCCCGGACGCAAAGCCTTCCGCCGAGGCCTCGGCGGCGAGCAGCGGACGCAGGGTGGCAACCATCTCGTGGGTCATATGCGGCGGGACGCCGCCGCCCCGGCACAGGGTTGCCGGGGCGGGGGACTGTCACCCCATCCGGGGTGAGTGGATCATCCGTTGACGAAGTCCTCGCGGGCGAGCAGCGCGGTGTCCGCGTTGTCCGAGAAGACGCCGTCGATGCCGGTGGCGAAGTAGGTCTTGAAGGCGCCGAAGGCGTCGCCGTAGGCGTTCGGGTCGGTGCCCTGCCGGAAGTTCGCGGGCAGGAAGGCGTTCTCGTTGCGCATGGTGTACGGGTGCAGGATCAGGCCCGCGCGGTGCGCGTCGGCGACCAGCGTGGTCGGCGCGGTGAGGGCGCCGTTCGCGTCTTTGGGAATGACCAGGTCGAGCGTGGGGCCGATGCCCTGGGCGTACGAGGCGATCCACTTCAGGCCCTCGGGCTTGACGAGGTCGGCGACGGTGCGCGGGTCGCCCGTCGTGACGAAGTCCCAGGGGCGGGTGTTCGCGGCGGAGAGCAGCACGACGAGCGGGTTGTCGACCAGCTTGTCGAGGCGCTGGATGCTGGTCGGCTCGAAGGACTGGATGATGACCGGCGAGTTCGTCTTGTCCTTGCCGTGCTTGCGCAGCACCTTGGCGAGGCGCTCCTCCAGGCCGAGGCCCAGCGCGCGGAAGTAGGTGGGGTGCTTGGTCTCGGGGTAGATCCAGACCTGCTTGCCGCGCTTGCGAGTCTGCTCGTCCTGCCAGTGGAGCACCTCTTCGAAGGTGGGGATCTCCCAGCGGCCGTTGTAGAGCGTGTTGTGCGGGCGGTTGGCGGGGATGCGCTCGACGGCCCGCAGGGTCTTCAGCTCGGCGAGGGTGAAGTCCTCGGTGAACCAACCCGTGGTGGGGATGCCGTCGAGGGTCTTGGTGGTCTTGCGGTCGGCGAACTCGGGGTGCGCCGACACGTCGGTGGTGCCGCCGATCTCCGGCTCGTGCCGGCAGACGAGGTGGCCGTCCTTGGTGGGCACCAGGTCACCGGCCTCGACGACGTCGGCGCCCATGTCGAGGGCCAGCTGGTACGAGCCGAAGGTGTGCTCGGGCCGGTAGCCGCTGGCGCCCCGGTGCCCGATGACGGTCGGCTTCGGCAGGCTCTTGTAGCCGCCGCCGTGCCCGCCGCTCCCGTGCCGCTCGTCGGCTCTCGCCGCACCCGGCAGCCCGAGGACCGCTCCGCCCGCGCCGAGCACCGCGGCCCCGAGCAGCGCGCGTCGCGCGGTGCCCCGGTCCTGCCCGTTCGGCTCCCGCGACTCCGGTGTCCCCTGCGTCGTCCCCTGCGTCCCCATGAGCGCTCCTCCCGCCGTACCGCCCCGTACCTGTCAAAGCGGGTCGATCGTAGGTTCCCTTCCGTGACGGGAGGGAGACCTGCGGCGGAACACGTGGGTGCCACTCGATGGCGTACGAAACAGCTGTACGGAACAAGTGGGCTGGCGGTCCGTCAGTTTCGGGGTGACGGGGGTGGGTACGCGGTCCGGGTACGCGGTCAGAGGTTCCCGATTCCGGGGTCCCGGTCCCGGGCGGCGCTGACGGCCCCGGAGTCGCTGACATGCTGGGCCGCGTGAGCGCGGCGGCGGGCGTCGCGCAGGCCCCTGGTCGCCTGCGCCTCTATCCGCGCCGAGTCGGGTCCGTCGTAGACGCGGCGGCGGTCCCTGCGGATCAGGACCACTGCGGCACTCCCGAAGATCAGGACCAAGGCGGTGAGCGTCACGATCATGTATCTCACGATCCCCGTTCCATCCGTTCGACTCCTGCAAGGCGTGCGACCCGGTCGAACTGTGCGACTCGTTCGGCGAACCTGTGCAACTCGTGCGGCGTGGCGGCCGGGGCCGTCGCGAGATACGTCACATGCTTCCGTCCGTGTGACGAACGCGCAACAGCCCGCCACCTCAGGTAAACATTGGTCAACAGTCCGTATCCAGTCGGTGAACCCGATGTGCAATCACCGGGGGGCCGCGAGTATCGTCCTCACCTGCACATACTTCATACCGATCCCTTGACACCGGAGGGCCCGTTGTCCCGCTTCGCGCTCATCAAGGCAGTGCTCGGACCGATCATGCGCCTGATGTTCCGCCCACGGGTGGAAGGCGTGGAGCACATCCCGGGCGACGGCCCCGTCATCCTGGCCGGCAACCATCTCACGTTCATCGACTCGATGATCCTGCCCCTGGTCTGCGACCGGCAGGTGCTCTTCATCGGCAAGGACGAGTACGTCACCGGCAAGGGGTTCAAGGGCCGCCTCATGGCCTGGTTCTTCACCGGCGTCGGCATGATCCCGGTGGACCGGGACGGCGCCAACGGTGGTGTCGCGGCGCTGATGACCGGCCGTCGCATTCTGGAGGAGGGCAAGGTCTTCGGCATCTACCCGGAGGGCACCCGCTCCCCCGACGGCCGGCTCTACCGCGGCCGCACCGGTATCGCCCGCCTCACCCTGATGACCGGCGCCCCGGTCGTCCCGTTCGCGATGATCGGCACGGACAAGCTGCAGCCCGGCGGTGCGGGGATGCCGCGGCCGGGCCGCGTCACGGTCCGCTTCGGTGAGGCGATGGAGTTCTCGCGGTACGAAGGCATGGACCGTGACCGGTATGTGCTGCGGGCCGTGACCGACTCCGTGATGACCGAGGTCATGCGGTTGTCGGGGCAGGAGTACGTGGACATGTACGCCACGAAGGCCAAGGCCGCGTAGCAGTTTGTTGTTCGGGTGCGGGTGCGTCGTGGCTTGTCGCGCAGTTCCCCGCGCCCCTCAAGGGGCGCCTCCCTAGACCCCGGTTTCCAAGTTCTGGTCCTTCAGCAGGAACCATGCTGCTGCCGCTGTGGCCAGCAGTACCGCCGATCCGATGCCGGACGCCAGTGCCAGGCCGTCCACGAAGGATGTGCGGGCCGCGGTCAGCAGGGCCTCCGCGGTGTGGGTGGGCAGGGTTGCCGCCGCCTCCACCGCGCCGCCCAGGGAGTCGTGTGCTCCTGCCGGGGTGCCCGCGGGGCCGGTGAAGCCCGCGTAGACGCCGGTGACGATGGAGCCGAGCAGGGCGATGCCGAGGGCGGCGCCGAGCTCGTACGCCGTCTCGGAGACCGCGGACGCGGCGCCGGCCTGCTCCTTGGGCACGCTGGAGAGGATCACGTCGGCGGTGACGGTGAACGAGAAGCCCGCGCCGACGCCGACGATCAGAAGCGCCGAGCCGAGCACCGAGTACCCGGTGGACTGGTTCAACAGGGTGAGTACACCGAGCGCGAGGCCCACGGCGGCGAGACCACCGGAGACCACGGCACGCACCGAGTAGCGGCGCGCGACCGAGCCCGCGATCAGACCCGCTCCCACCGCGCCGATGGCGGCGGGCAGTTCGGCGAGCCCCGCCTGGAACGGCGGCCTGCCCTGGACGAGTTGCAGGTACTGCGAGAGGAAAAAGACCAGTCCGGACAGGCCGAAGACGGTCAGCAGATCGGCGAGCACCGCCGCCGAGAAGCCCCGGTTGCGGAACAGCCGCATGTCCAGCAGCGGTACGGGCATCGCGAGTTGACGGCGCACGAAGCCGTACAGGGCCCCGGCGCCGAGCACGCCGACGGCCATCGGCTCCCAGGTGAACCCGTGCGTGGCGGCCTCCTTCACCGCGTACACGATGCCGATCATGCCGACGAGGGAGAGCACGACGCTGGCCAGGTCCCAGGGGCCGGGGTTCGGGTTGCGGGACTCGGGCAGCAGCTTGATGCCGACGGGGACGAGGATCAGCATCACGGGCACGTTGATGAGGAAGACCGAACCCCACCAGAAGTGTTCGAGCAGGAAGCCACCGACGACGGGCCCGACCGCCGTACCGGCGGAGGCCGTGGCGCCCCAGATGCCGATGGCGAGGCTGCGCTCGCGCGGGTCGTGGAAGAGGTTGCGGATGAGGGCGAGCGTGGCGGGCATCAGGGTCGCGCCGGCGACTCCGAGCAGCGCCCGCGCCAGGATCATCATCTCCGGGGTCGTCGCGTACGCGTTGAGCACCGATATCGCGCCGAATGCCGTGGCGCCCATCAGCAGCAGCTTCTTGCGGCCGATGCGGTCGCCGAGGCTGCCCATGGAGACGAGCAGACCGGCGATGACGAACGAGTAGACGTCACCGATCCACAGGAGCTGGGTGCCGGAGGGCTTCAGGTCCTCGCTGATGTAAGGGGTCGCGAGACCGAGCACGGTCGCGTCGACGGCCACCAACAGCACGGCGAGGACGAGGACGCAGAGCGCGAGCCAACGGCCCGTACGCTTCTCCACCTCCGCCTTATACGCCGGCTGCAAGGTGCTGGTCATGATCACTCTCTCCGTAGTGCGCCGCCGAGCAGCAGCTCGACGATCATGTAGTGGAAGTCCTTGGCGGCGACACGGCCCTCGGTCACGGCCCACGCGCCCGAGGCCATCAGCCCGTAGAGCGCCTCGGTGAGCCAGGCGGGGCTGAGGTCGATGCGGAACTCGCCGCCCTCCTGGCCGCGCCGGAACAGGGCGGCCATCCGGGCATCGAGCCGGGCCCAGCCCTCGTTCTGCCCCTCACCCTCGAACAGTTGGTTCTCGGTGTAGAGGAAGGCGAGCAGCCCGGCCACGCGTTCGAGCTCCTTCACCAGGCGGCGCAGGGCTTCCTGAGCGGTGCCCTCGTCGAGGCGGGTGGCATCGAGCGCCGCCTCGCACTCCTCGATGCCGAGGGCCTCCAGCGCCCGGACGAGCGCGTCCCGTCCGGCGAACTGGCGATGCAGCGTGGCCCGGCTGATCCCGGCCGCCCTGGCGACCTCGTCCATGGTGGCGGTGGATTTACGGGTGAGCAGGGCGGCTGCGCTGCGCAGCACGTGGTCACGGTCGACGGCCATGAGACAACAGTACCCCATGTGAGACATACTTGTCTCACCAGGAGCGTGCGAGTCTCACCCGTGACCTACTTTGTAAACTTTTGTGGTGCGTGGGATTTCCGCTGCGGTCAGTGCCAGGGCAGCTGCCCGCGCCGCTCCCAGTACACGTCCGGGTCCTCCGCGAGCGCCGCGAGGCGGGTCAGCTGGTCCTCGTCCAGGTCGACGACCGCCGCGTGCAGGTTCGAGGCGAGCTGGGCGGAGGTGGCCGCGCCCGAGAGGACGACTCCGGCCCAGGGCTGCCGCAGGATCAGCGCGAGGGAGACGGCGTCGGCGCCGAGGCCGGTCTCCTCGGCGATCGCCCGCACCGCGTCCGGCGCGTGCTCGGCGGCCAGGCGGCCGTTGGCCATGCCCTCCTTGACGATCACCGTGAGCCCGGCGTCGTGCGCCTCGGCGAGGGCGGGAGCCGCCGAGGTCTCCAAGACGTTGTACGTCGACTGGACGGTACGGAAGAGGGGCTCGCCGTCGACCGTCACGGCGAGCGCGGCGCGGATGGCCTCGGCCTGGGCGGGTCCACTCGTGGAGAAGCCGATCGAAAGGCCCTGGGCGGCCGCCTCGGCGAGTTTCGCGTGGAGTTCCTTGTCGGTGAGGGCCGGGCTGTCCGGGGTCACCGAGTGGATCTGGTAGAGGTCGAGCCGGTCACCGAGCAGCGCGGCGGTCTCGGCGCGCTGTCGCTCGTACGTGGCGAGGGTGTGGTCCTTGACCTCGTGCTTCTCGGCGTCCGTGGTCCAGTCCGCGGTGTAGGTGTAGCCCCACTTGCTGCCGATGACCACGTCGTCGACGTCCGGCCGGCTCTTCAGCCAGTCGGCGAGGAACTCCTCCGAACGGCCGTAGGAACGAGCCGCGTCGAAGTAGCGCACGCCCTGCGCGTAGGCGGCGTCGAGGAGTTCGTGGGTGCGGGCGCGCAGCGTTTCGACGCTGCGATCCTCTCCGAGGTCATGGTCCCGGCCGAGGTTGATGTAACCCGGGCGGCCGACGGCGGCGAGGCCCAGGCCGATGTGGCAGGTGGGCGTCGTGGCGGTGGCGAGACGGGCGAAGGGCATCGCGGGCTCCGTTCGGTCGGCTCCGGTGCGGCTCCTGACCAACGTAACCCGCGATGACCTTCGGCTCTCGCCTCAGAGCTCGGTGCGTGCGGTGCTTTGGCGCGTGCGAGTTCGTCGTGGCTTGTCGCGCAGTTCCCCGCGCCCCCCTGCGGGGCGCTTTTCTTACCGCTTCTTCTTGGCCGTGGCCCACGCGTGCTGGGCCGCGACGTCCGACTTCACCTCGGCGAGCTGGACGGCGACCGCGCTGGGTGCCGTACCGCCGCGGCCGTCGCGGGAGGCGAGGGCACCCGGGACGTTCAGGACGGAGCGCACCTCGGGGGTGAGATGGGCCGAGATCTTCGCGAACTGCTCGTCGGTGAGGTCGTTCAGCTCCTTGCCGTCGGCCTCCGCGACCTTGACGCACTCGCCGGCGACCTCGTGGGCGACGCGGAACGGCACGCCCTGCTTGACCAGCCACTCGGCGATGTCCGTGGCGAGCGAGAAGCCGGCCGGGGCCAGCTCCTCCATGCGCTCGCGGTGCACGGTCAGCGTGGCCATCATGCCGGTGAAGGCCGGGAGCAGGACCTCGAGCTGGTCGATGGAGTCGAAGACCGGCTCCTTGTCCTCCTGGAGGTCGCGGTTGTACGCGAGCGGAAGCGCCTTGAGTGTCGCCATCAGGCCGGTCAGGTTGCCGATCAGACGGCCCGACTTGCCGCGCGCCAGCTCGGCGATGTCCGGGTTCTTCTTCTGCGGCATGATCGACGAGCCGGTGGAGAAGGCGTCGTGCAGGGTGACGAAGGAGAACTCCTTCGTGTTCCAGATGATGACCTCCTCGGCGATCCGGGAGAGGTTCACGCCGATCATCGCGGTGATGAAGGCGAACTCCGCCACGAAGTCGCGGGATGCCGTGCCGTCGATGGAGTTCGCGACGGAGCCGTGTTCGAAGCCGAGGTCCCTCGCCACCGACTCCGGGTCCAGACCGAGGCTGCTGCCCGCGAGCGCGCCGGAGCCGTACGGCGAGACCGCCGTCCGCTCGTCCCACTGGCGCAGCCGCTCCGCGTCCCGGGACAGGGGCTGGACGTGAGCCAGCACATGGTGGGCGAAGAGCACCGGCTGGGCGTGCTGGAGGTGCGTACGGCCGGGCATCGCCACGTCCGGGTGCGCCTCCGCGAGGCCGATCAGCGCGTCCTGGAGGTCGGCGATCAGACCGCCGATCGTACGGGCGTGGTCGCGCAGGCACATGCGGAACAGCGTCGCGACCTGGTCGTTGCGGGAGCGACCCGCGCGCAGCTTGCCGCCGAGGTCGGGGCCGAGGCGCTCCAGCAGCCCGCGTTCCAGGGCCGTGTGCACGTCCTCGTCGGCGATGGTGCCCACGAAGGAGCCGTCCGCCACGTCGGCTTCGAGCTGGTCGAGGCCCGCGAGCATCCGCGTCAGCTCGTCGTCGTCAAGGAGGTTCGCCTTGTGCAGTACGCGCGCGTGGGCACGCGATCCGGCGATGTCGTACGGCGCGAGCCGCCAGTCGAAGTGGACGGACGCGGACAGCTTGGCCAGCGCCTCGGCGGGACCGTCGGCGAAACGGCCGCCCCAGAGCCGGACGTCACCGCTGTTGCTGCTCACTTGCGTTGCTCCTCGGAAGGTCTGGATGTGCCGCCGCCTCCCCACCCGTGAGTGAGGAGGCGGCTGTCAGGCTAGTGCGTTCGGGGTGGACCTCGTCGTACGCGAGCCGCCGTGCGAGCCGTTACGCCAGGTCCCGCTTCGCGGCGATCTTCGACGACAGGCTGTAGATGTCGATGAAGCCCTTGGCGGCGGCCTGATCGAACGTGTCGCCCGTGTCGTACGTCGCCAGGTCGAAGTCGTAGAGCGAGGTCTCCGAGCGCCGTCCGGTGACGACCGCGCGGCCGCCGTGCAGGGTCATCCGGATGTCGCCGTTGACGTGCTGGTTGGCCTCGTCGATGAAGCCGTCCAGGGCGCGCTTGAGCGGGGAGAACCACTGGCCGTCGTAGACCAGTTCGCCCCAGCGCTGCTCGACCTGCCGCTTGTAGCGGGCGAGTTCACGCTCGACGGTGACGTTCTCCAGCTCCTGGTGGGCCGTGATGAGCGCGATCGCGCCCGGGGCCTCGTACACCTCGCGGGACTTGATGCCCACGAGCCGGTCCTCGACCATGTCGATCCGGCCGATGCCCTGGGCGCCGGCGCGCACGTTGAGCTGCTGGATGGCCTGCAGGACGGTGACGGGCCTGCCGTCGACGGCGACCGGGACGCCCTCCTTGAAGGAGATGACGACCTCGTCGGCGTCGCGGGCCTCGGCCGGGTTCGAGGTGTACTCGTAGATGTCCTCGATCGGCGCGTTCCAGATGTCCTCGAGGAAGCCCGTCTCGACCGCGCGCCCGAAGACGTTCTGATCGATGGAGTACGGGGACTTCTTGGTGGTGGCGATCGGGAGGTTCTTCTGCTCGCAGAAGGCGATCGCCTTGTCACGGGTCATCGCGTAGTCGCGGACCGGGGCGATGCACTTGAGGTCGGGGGCGAGGGCGACGATGCCGGCCTCGAACCGCACCTGGTCGTTGCCCTTGCCGGTGCAGCCGTGGGCGACCGTGGTGGCGCCGTGCTTCTGGGCGGCGGCGACGAGGTGCTTGACGATGGTCGGCCGGGAGAGGGCCGACACCAGCGGATAGCGGTCCATGTAGAGGGCGTTGGCCTTGATCGCCGGGAGGCAGTACTCCTCGGCGAACTCGTCCTTGGCGTCCGCGACCTCGGCCTCGACGGCACCGCAGGCGAGGGCGCGCTTGCGGATGACGTCCAGGTCCTCGCCGCCCTGACCGACGTCGACCGCGACGGCGATGACCTCGGCGCCCGTCTCCTCGGCGATCCAGCCGATGGCGACGGAGGTGTCCAGACCGCCCGAGTAGGCGAGTACGACGCGCTCGGTCACGGGTTTCTCCTCACACTGCATTCGCTGATATGCATGAGTATGCAGCACTCTGCATGATTCGTCAATCACGGGTCCCCTTCGAAGGGTCATGGGGAACCCTGATCGAAAATGTCTGAGGGTGTTTGAACGACGGAACGCGCTTTCTCGTACCTCTTCCCGAACGCAGGCGCCGCGTTTTCGTACACCGAGGTTTTCGTACACAGAGGTTTTGCCGCCGAGGTCTTCGCAGACCGAGGCGCGACGAGCAACGGACCGCCCGGACGACCACCGGACGGTCCCCCACCCCCGAACCGAGTGAGGCTTCCGCATGTCCAGGGCCCTTCCGAAGTACAACAAGCGCCGCGTCCTGATGATCGGCGGCACCGCCGCGGTGGTGCTCTCCGGAGCCGTGATCGCCGGCAACGCCTTGGCCGGGGAGACGTCCAAGAGCAGCACGAACGCCACCACCAAGGCCGCGACCTCCCCGGGCACCGTGAACTGCCCGGCCGTCGCGCCGAGCCTGCCCGCGATCCCCGCCTCCGCGCAGGCCGAGGTCACTCGCAACCTCACCCTCCTGGACACCCAGATCGCCGAGGCCAACAAGCGGCTCGTCGACACCGTCGGCCAGGGCGGCCCCAACTTCGTCCAGAACGCGATCCTCGGCCCCCTCAAGGACAAGCGGGTGGCGACGATCAACCGCATCGCCACCGCGATCGGCCGCACCGCGGCCAAGCCCGCGGGTCTCGACTCGCTCGCGCCCTGCACCCTGAACGCGAACGGCGCGAACGCGGGCGGCGGCGCGGCCACCGCGGCCCCGAGCGCGACGGCCACCCAGCAGGCCGGAAACACGGGGAACACCGGAAACACGGGCGCCGCGGGCAACACCGGCAGCACCACCGCCGCCGGCACCATCACCTGCCCGGACGTCGCGTCGAAGCTGCCCGCGATCCCGGCCTCCGCGCAGGCCGAGGTCACCCGCAACCTGACGCTCCTGAACACCCAGATCACCGAGGCGAACACCCGACTGGCGAACACCGTCGGCCAGGGCGGACCGAACTTCGTGCAGAACGCGATCCTCGGCCCCCTCGCGGACAAGCGGAAGTCGACCATCGACCGCATCGCCATCTCCATCGGCCGCACCGCGGCCAAGCCCACGGGTCTGGACTCCCTCGCGACCTGCACGCTCAACAAGTGACGTCTTCCGTGGCCGCCACGCCCCGTCTGCCGACCGGGGCGCGGCGGCCACGGATCCGTCCGCCACGTGAACCCATGCCCCGGACGGGTGAATTCCTTAGACACGCGAATGGTCTTGCCCAATAATCATTAGACATGGGAAAGACTTATGAACGCATAGACGGCAGGCTTCGTTCGTTCATCGAGGCGCAGCCCCTCTTCTTCACCGCGACCGCCCCCCTGTCCGGGGACGGCACGGTCAACCTCTCCCCCAAGGGCCTCACGGGCTCGTTCGTCGTCCTCGACGAACTCACCGTCGCCTACCTGGACTTCGCCGGCAGCAACGCGGAGACGATCGCCCATCTCCGGGAGAACGGCCGGATCACCCTCATGTGGTGCGCCTTCCAGGGGCCGCCGAACATCGTCCGGGTGCACGGCCACGGCGAGCCCGTCTTCCGCGACGATCCCCGCTTCGAGGAACTGCTCACGCACTTCCCGGGCATCGACCCGACCCCGCACGGCCTGCGCGCGATCATCGTCGTGACCGCCGAACTCGTCCGGGACACCTGCGGCTACGCGGTGCCCTTCATGTCGTACGAAGCGGACCGCGATCTGCACGGCAAGCGCTTCGCGCGCGAGGACGACGCCTCGCTGAGCGAGTACTTCACCAAGAAGGACCACGTGGCGACGAGCCTGAACGGCCTGCCCGGGCTGCCGCTCCCGCTGCCTCCCCGTACGGTCTGAGCCATGCGCCTCGCAGCCGCCGCCCTCGCGTCCGCGTCCCTGCTCGCCCTGGCCCCGAGCGATCCGCCCACCCTCCCCGAGCAGCTGGCGGACACCGGCGGCGGCAGCCAGCTGATCACGGCTCAGGCGCCCCGCGGGGACTCGACCTCGGGCACGCTCACCTGGTGGGACCGGCGGGGCGGGCGCTGGGTGAAGGCCGGTTCGGCGGCGGCGCGCTTCGGGGCGAAGGGGCTGGCGGAGGGGGGCTCACGCAAGCAGGGATCGAACACGACACCCACGGGGCTGTACGACCTTCCGTTCGCCTTCGGGATCAAGGCCGCGCCGGGCGGCACCGCGGTTCCCTACCGGCGGGTGCGGGAGGAGTCCTGGTGGTGCCAGGACGACGACTCCCGCTCCTACAACCGGTGGACCGAGCCGCGGCCGGCCGACTGCCGTGCGTCCGAGTCCGAGCATCTGATCGCGTACACGACGCAGTACGCGTACGCGCTGGTCGTGGGGTTCAACTACGAGCGGCCCGTGCGGGGGCGCGGGGCGGGAATCTTCCTGCATGCCGACGGGGCCGGGGCGACGGCTGGTTGTGTGTCGGTGTCGGAGGATGCGATGCGGCGGGTTCTGGCGTGGGTCGATCCCGCGCGGGGGCCGCGTATCGCGATCGGGACGGCGAGGGGGGATATGGCGATCACTCGTTACTAGGTGCGCCTCCGTCACCGTTGCCCGGAAAGACGAGTGCCTGGGAGACGGACCGTGAACGTCGTCGCCCCCGGACGGCTCTCCAGCTCGACCGTGCCGCCGTGGGCCTCCACCACGGCCGCCACGATGGACAGCCCGAGCCCCGCGCCACCGCCCGCTCCACCGGTGCGACGGCGGTCGGCTCTGGTGAAGCGTTCGAAGACGCCGGGCTGGACGTCCTCCGGAACTCCCGGGCCGTCGTCGTGGACCGTCAGGACGGCCGTTTCGGCGTCGGTCTCCAGGGACACCGTGACCTTGGTGCCGACGGGCGTGTGCCAACGGGCGTTGGCCAACAGGTTGGCCAACACCTGTTGGAGGCGGTGGGCGTCGCCCGTCACCGTGACCGGTTCCTCCGGGAGTTCCAGCGTCCAGCGGTGGTCGGGCCCCGCGGCGCGGGCGTCGGTGACCGAGTCGAGGACGAGGTGGGTGAGGTCGACGGGAAGGCGCTCCAACGGGCGGCCCGCGTCGAGGCGGGCGAGCAGGAGCAGGTCGTCGACCATCTCGCCCATGCGCGCCGACTCGGCGGCGATGCGTTCGAGGGCCCGGGTGACCTTGGGCGGCACCGGGTCCGGGTGCAGCAGCGCCAGCTCGGCGTGGCCGCGGACCGAGGCGACCGGCGTGCGCAGCTCATGGCTGGCGTCGGCCGCGAAGCTGCGCAGCCGTTCCTCGCTCGCGTGCCGCTTGGTCAGGGCGTCCTCGACATGGCCGAGCATCCGATTGAAGGCACTGGCGAGGCGGCCCACCTCGCTGCGTGGGTCCTGCTCCGGCGCGCGCGGCGGCAGCGCCACCTCACCGCTGGCGAGCGGCAGCTCGCTGACCCGGGTCGCGGTCTCGGCGACCCGGCTCAGTGGGCGCAGCGACCAGCGCACCCACAGGGCGCCGGCGACTCCGGCGACCACGAGGGCGAGGCCGAAGACACCGCCGGCGACCAGTTCCAGGCGGTGCACGGCGGCCGTGACCGGTTCCATCGGCAGCCCGGTGACCAGGACGTCGCCGTCCAGTCCGCGCGCCGCCAGCACGCGGTAGTGGCCGAGTGCCGACAGGCAGACGGTGTGGGCGCGGCCGTCGGTGGGGATGCCGGCCAGGGTCTGCCGGTCGGAGGTGGTCAGGGACACGTTCAGGTCGGTGACGTTCTGGCCGGAGGGCACGACCGCCGCGTTGGTGACGTCCCGGCCGACCAGCCGCGCGCCGAAGGTGCCGGTGCTCTGCCGCCGGGTGTCGCCGTGCTCGTCGCCGTCATGGTCCGACGGCTTGACGGTGCTGTGCTCCAGGCTCGCGGGGAACCGTACCCCCACGTCGTGCAGCTGCTGGTCGACGCGGCCGGTGAGGAAGCCGTTCAGTTCGTACACCGCGGCCACGCCGACGGCGGCGCAGCTGACGGCGAGCAGCACCAGGAGCCCGGCGGTGAGGCGGGCCCGCATCGTGCGCGCGAACGGCAGCCGGCTTATGACCGCCCGCGCCCGTGACCATCGGCGCCGGCTCATCGTCCGGCCACCGGTTTGATCACGTACCCGGCGCCCCGCACCGTGTGGATCATGGGCTGGCGGCCCGCGTCCACCTTTTTGCGCAGGTACGAGATGTACAGCTCCACGACATGGGCCTGACCGCCGAAGTCGTAGGACCAGACGCGGTCGAGGATCTGCGCCTTGCTGAGCACCCGGCGCGGGTTGCGCATCAGGAAGCGCAGCAGTTCGAACTCGGTCGGCGACAGCTCGACCAGCTCGCCGCCCCGGGTCACCTCGCGGGCCTCCTCGTCCATCACGAGGTCGCCGACGGTCAGGCGCGGGCCCTCGTCCAGCTGTCGGGCCATGCCCGCGCGGCGCAGCAGGCCGCGCAGCCGGGCGACGACCTCCTCCAGGCTGAACGGCTTGGTCACGTAGTCGTCGCCGCCCGCGGTGATGCCCGCGATGCGGTCCTCGACGGCGTCCCGCGCGGTGAGGAAGAGCACACAGACCTCGGGGTGCACGGTGTGCAGGGTGCGCAGCACGGCGAAGCCGTCGGTGTCCGGGAGCATCACGTCGAGGACGACGGCGTCCGGCATCAGCTCGCGTGCCTCGGTGACGGCCGAGGCCCCGTCGCCCGCCGTCCGGACCTCCCAGCCCTCGTAGCGCAGCGCGCCGGAGAGGACCTCGGCCAGGTCGGGATCGTCGTCGACGACCAGGACGCGGACGGGGGTGCCGTCGGGGCGGGTGAGCGCGGGCAGGCCGGTGCCTCGGGAGCGGGGAGTGTTCATGTCGTCTTCCAGGATCGCCCCTCGCCGGAGCCGGCGGCGCCCCTCCCGCCTCTGAGTTTCCTCTGAGTGGGCCGCGCGCGCGGCTCTGCGTTTCCTGTGAATCCGCGACGGGGGCGCCCGTTCAGAGGCTGCTCAGAAGTTGCCGAAGCACAGTTTCCTCCCGGACAGCCGGAAGGACGGACATATGACTACGGTGTACGAGCGGACAGCGGTCCCTCGCCCGTCACGCGGACGCGGACGACCGCGCCCCTCGCCCGCCGGGCCCCTGCTGGCCCTGCTGTGGGCCGGGGCCGGCGCGGTCGTCGCCCTGTGGTGGTACGACACGCGGTCCGTGGTGGGCCTCGCCGGGTGGCTGACGGACGCCGGGCGAATCGCCGGGCTGCTGTGCGGCTACAGCTGCGCGGTGCTCGTGGCGCTGATGGCCCGGGTGCCCCTGCTGGAGCGACGGATCGGCTCCGACCGGGTGGCCCGCTGGCACGCCATGGCCGGCCGGTACACGGTCAGCCTGCTGGTGGCGCACGTCACGCTGATCCTGTTCGGGTACGCCGCCCAGGACGGGGCGGGCATCGTGCACGAGACGCTGAGCGTGGTGTTCGACTACCCGGACATGCTCAAGGCCACGACCGGCACGCTCATCCTCTTCGCGGTCGGGATCACCTCGGCGCGCGCGGCCCGCCGCCGGATCAGCCACGAGTTCTGGTACTACCTGCACCTGCTCACGTACGTGGCCGTGTTCCTCACCTTCTTCCACCAGCTCGCGCTGGGCTCGGACTTCGTCGGCAACTCCGCCGCCCAGGCCGCCTGGTACGTGCTCTACCTGGGCACGGCAGCGCTGGTGGTGTGGTTCCGGCTGCTCGTCCCGGTGCGGCTCAACCTGCGGCACCAGCTGCGCGTGGAGTCCGTGCACCGCGAGGCGCCCGGGGTCTTCTCCGTCGTCGTGCACGGGGAACGGCTGGACGAGCTCGGCGCCGAGGCCGGGCAGTTCTTCCGCTGGCGGTTCCTCGCGGACGGGATGCGGTGGACCTCGACGCCGTACTCGCTGTCGGCGCCGCCGCACCCCGACCGGATGCGGATCACCGTGAAGGCGCTCGGCGACCACAGTGCCGCCGTGGGGCTGCTGCGGCCCGGCACCCGGGTGTGGGCGGAGGGCCCCTACGGCGCGCTGACCGCCGAGCGGCACTCCGGACGCAAGGCGCTGCTGATCGCCGGCGGCGTCGGCATCACACCGCTGCGCGCCCTGTTCGAGACGCTGCCCGGCGGACCCGGCGACGTGACGCTGCTCTACCGGGCGAGCACGGCCGAGGACCTCGCGCTCGGCGCCGAACTGGAGGCGATAGCCCGGTGGCGCGGGGCGCGCGTCCTGTACGCGGTCAACGGCGCCGACGGGACACGTCCGCGGTTCACCGCCGATTCCCTGCGGGCCTCCGTGCCCGATCTCGCCGGGCACGACGTCTATCTGTGCGGTCCGCCCGCCATGGCGCGGGACCTGTACGGGGCGCTGCGCGCGGCCGGGGTCCCCGACCGCCGTATCCACCACGAGTCGTTCGAGCTGTGAGGTCACCGTGCACGCCCTGAAGAAGCACCGTCCGCTGCGCCGGGTGACGCTGGCGGCCGCCACCACCGTCACCGGTTTCGTCCTGCTGCTGTCGCTGAAGCCGCACACGGCGCCGACCGTGGCGCAGGCGACGTCGTCCGCAGGACAGTCACAGTCACAGTCGCCGTCGTCGGGAAGTACCTCCGGAAGCTCCTCGGAAGGCTCGTCCGGGAGCACGAAGAGCACCGGCACCAAGACCGTCACCGGTGACACGATCCAGACCCGCTGGGGCCCCGTCCAGGTACGCGTCACGCTGAAGAACGGCAAGATCACCGATGTGACCGCGGTCTCCTATCCCTCGGACAACCCACGGGACCAGGAGATCAACAGTTACGCCCTTCCCCAGCTCAGGAGGGAGGCGCTGGCCGCGCAGAGCGCCCGGATCGACTCCGTCTCGGGGGCCACGTACACCAGCGACGGATACCGGCAGTCCCTCCAATCGGCATTGGACTCGGCAGGCCTCTGAACGCACGGCCGTCGAGCGCCGTATCTCTGGGCCAGGGGCCTCTCCCCTAGCCCCGTCCCCACGGACGACCACGGAGGAACCGTGTCCACGATCGCCGGTGGCCGCGCCGCGCGGCGCCAGACCCTGCGCCGTATTCGCCCACGACGCTCCCCCGCCGTCCCACTGCTGCTCGCCGTCGGGGCGGGCGCGGCCGGGGTCATCTGGCTGTGGTGGAGCAACACCCCGTCCATCGCCGACGACAACAGCAAGATCCTCAACGCGGGCCGGATCACCGGGCTGCTCGCGGGGTATCTGATGGCGCTGGTGGTGCTGCAGATGGCCCGGGTGCCCGCCCTGGAGCGCCGGGTGGGCTCGGACCGGGTGGCGCGCTGGCACGCCATGAGCGGCCGGTACACGATCTGTCTGGTGCTGGCGCACCTCGTGCTGATCATGTGGGGCTACGCGCTGCAGGCGGGCAAGAGCTTCGGCGACATCGTCCAGCAGACCATCGACTCGATCAACCAGCTGCCCGACATGGGCAAGGCGGCGATCGGCACCGGTCTGCTGTTCCTGATCGGCCTGCTCTCCATGGGCCCGGTGCGCCGCAGGATGGGCTACGACACCTGGTACCACATCCACCTGCTCACCTACGCCGCCGTCTTCCTGACGTTCTGGCACCAGCTGTCCACGGGCAACGAGTTCGCCGTCGAGCCGACCGCCAAGACGGTCTGGTACGGGCTGTACGGGTCGGTGACGGCCCTGGTGATCTGGTACCGCATCCTCTCGCCGATCCGGCTGAACCTGAAGCACCGGATGCGGGTCGAGGCCGTGATCGAGGAGACCCCCGGGATCGTCTCGGTGCTGATCAGCGGGCGCAAGCTGCACCGCATGGGTGCCGAGGCCGGGCAGTTCTTCCGCTGGCGCTTCCTGGCGCCGGGCATGCGGCTCAGCTCGCACCCGTACTCGCTGTCGGCGGCGCCCCGCCCCAACATGCTGCGCATTACGGTGAAGGCGATCGGCGACCACAGCTCGGCGCTGCGCGACCTGCAGCCCGGCACCCGGGTCTGGGCCGAGGGCCCGTACGGGGCGCTCACGGCGGGCAAGCGCAGCCGCGGCAAGGTGCTGCTGGTGGCGGGCGGGGTCGGCATCACGCCGATGCGGGCGCTGTTCGAGACGCTGCCCGGCGCGGCGGGCGACCTGACGCTGCTCTACCGGGCCAACACCACCCAGGACCTGGCCCTGTGGGACGAGCTGGCGGCGATCGCCGAGGAGCGCGGGGCCCGGCTGATGTACGCGGTGAACAGCCCTGAGGGCGAGCGTCCGGACATCTCGGCGGAGACGCTGAGCCGCAAGCTGCCGGACATCGACCGCCACGACGTCTTCATGTGCGGGCCGCCCGGCTTCGCGCAGCAGGTCTACGAAGCACTGCGCGGCGCGGGGGTTCCCGCCCGCCGCATCCATCACGAGTCGTTCGAGATGTGAGCGACGGGAGTCAGGAGCGATGAAGAAGAGTCACCCTTTGCGGCGTGTCGTACTGGCCGGCGCCGCCACCGTGTCCGGAATCGTCCTGCTGCTGTCGCTGAAGCCCGCCTCCGATCCGGCGTCCGCGTCGGCACAGGGTGCCGCGCCCCAGCAGTCGGTGGCGGGACAGGAGTCGCCCCAGGGCGGCAGCGCGCAGCAGTCGTCCACGGGGGCCCAGACGGTCACCGGCGACGTCGCGCAGACCCAGTACGGGCCCGTTCAGGTCCGTATCACCGTCAGCGGCGGAAAGATCACCAAGTCCGAGGTCGTCCAGATTCCCAGCGGCGGACGCAGCACCGAGGTCAGCAACGCCTCCGTGCCCAAGCTGAACCAGGAGGCCGTCGCCGCGGGCAGCGCCAACATCGACGCGGTGTCGGGTGCCAGCTACACGAGCGCCGGATACAAGAAGTCGCTGCAGTCGGCCCTCGACAAGGCCAAGGCGAGCGGCAGCGGTTCCTCGGGAGCCGCGGGATCGACCGGGTCCGGGGGCGCGGGCTCCACCGGCTCCTCGGCGTCCAAGGCGCCCGCCGCACAGGCCAAGACGGTCACCGGAAGCGTCGCCCAGACCCAGTACGGGGCGGTCCAGGTCCGTATCACCGTCAGCGGCGGGAAGATCACCAAGTCCGAGGCCGTGCAGGCGCCCAAGGGCGGGCTGAGCGACCAGAAGACCGCGCTGGCCGTGCCCAAACTCAACCAGGAGGCGGTCGCGGCCGGGAACGCGAACATCGACGCCGTCTCCGGTGCCACCTACACCAGCAACGGTTACAAGCAGTCCCTGCAGTCGGCCCTGGACAAGGCCGGTGGCTGACCCGGACCAGGAGCCGCCCGCCCTGCGGCACGCGGAAGAGGTCATGGGCACCGTCTTCTCCTTCGACGTGCGCGGCGGCGAACCCGCGGCCGTGCGGACCGCGTTGGAGGAGGCGGTCGCCCAACTCCACCGGGTGGACGAGGTGTTCAGCACCTATCGGGAGGACAGCCAGATCTCGCGCCTGGCGCGCGGGGAGCTGACGGTCGAGGAGTGCGATCCGGAGGTCGCCGAGGTGCTCGACCTGTGCGCCGAGGCGGAACGGGTCAGCGACGGCTGGTTCAGCTCGACGTACGAGGGTCGGCTCGACCCGACGGGGATCGTGAAGGGCTGGTCGACCGAGCGCGTGGCCCGTCGCCTCGCGGCGGCCGGCGCGACCGGAGTCAGCGTGAACGGCGGCGGCGACGTCCAGCTGCTCGGCGCGCCCGGCACGCACCGCCCGTGGCGGGTCGGCGTCTCGGACCCGCTGCGTCCCGGTTCACTCGCGGCCGTGGTCTCCGCGGCCGGTGTCGACGAACTGTCGGTGGCCACCTCCGGCACCGCCGAGCGCGGCGCGCACATCGTCGACCCCCGCACCGGCCGCTCCGCGGTCACCGACCTGGTCGCCGTGACGGTGGTGGGCCCCCGCCTGACCTGGGTGGACGCCTGGGCGACAGCGGCCTTCGCGATGGGCTCCCGAGAGGCCCTGACCTGGCTGGAGTCCCTCCCCGACATCGAGGCCTTACTGATCACGGCGGGTGACGAGGTCAGATGCACCGGGGGCTTGGCTCAACGTCTGGGGTGAGGTTCGGCTTTCAGGGGCGCGAGGAACTGCGCGAGCAACCACAGACAACCCGCACCCGAAAGACGACGGTGGAGGCGCGCCCCAACCGGGGGTGCGCCTCCACCGTCGTACAGCTCAATGATTGTTCTGAGCCAACCGCAGCAAATGATCGGCCAGCGCCTGCCCACCCGTCGGATCACGACTGATCAACAGCAACGTGTCGTCACCCGCGATCGTCCCGAGAATGTCCTGCAGCTCGGCCTGGTCGATGGCGGAGGCGAGGAACTGCGCCGCCCCCGGCGGGGTACGGAGAACCACGAGGTTCGCGGACGCCTCCGCGGAGATCAGCAGCTCCGCCGAGAGCCGCCGCATCCGCTCCTCCTTCGCCGACTCCCCCAGCGGCGCGCGCGGGGTGCGGAAACCGCCCTCGCTCGGCACCGCGTAGATGAGGTCGCCGTCGTTGTTGCGGATCTTCACCGCGTTCAGCTCGTCCAGGTCCCGGGAGAGCGTCGCCTGCGTGACGCTCAGCCCGTCGTCGGCGAGGAGCTTCGCCAACTGGCTCTGGGAGCGCACCGGTTGCCGGTTGAGGATGTCCACGATCCGGCGGTGGCGTGCGGTGCGGGTCTGCGGCACGGCAGGCCCGACGTGCTCGTGATCCTGCGCCTGACTCATCGTCGTCGTCTCATTCTTTGGCTCGTCCGTCCCCGTTGGCTACAGCGTCGAGGACACCGGGAAGGGACTGGAGGAACGCGTCCACCTCGTCGTCGCTCAGGTTCAGCGGGGGCATCAGCCGTACGACATCGGGGGCGGGCGCGTTGACCAGGAGACCGGCGTCCTGAGCCGCCTGCTGCACCTGGGGCGCGAGCGGCTCGGTGAGCACGATACCCAGGAGCAGGCCCGCACCCCGGACATGGTCGATCAACGGGTTGCCGAGTGACTCGATTCCGCCCCGCAGTTTCTCGCTCGCGGCCTTCACGTTCTCGAGGAGCCCCTCGGCGGCGATCGTGTCGAGGACGGCGAGTGCGGCGGCGCAGACGACCGGGTTGCCGCCGAAGGTCGAACCGTGGTGGCCGGGCTTCAGCAGCTCGGCGGCCCGGCCGAAGGCGACGGTCGCGCCGAGCGGCAGTCCGCCGCCGAGGCCCTTGGCGAGGGTGACGACGTCCGGCAGGACACCTTCGTGGTCCTGGTAGGCGAACCAGGGTCCGGTGCGGCCGATGCCGGTCTGCACCTCGTCGAGGACGAGGAGGCTGCCGGTGGCGGCCGTGATCGCGCGGGCGGCCTTGAGGTAGCCGGGCGGGGGTACGACCACGCCGTTCTCGCCCTGGATCGGCTCGATGATCACCAGGGCGGTGTCCTCGGTGACCGCCGCGGCCAGCGCCTGCGCGTCACCGTAGGGCACGTGCGTGACGTCACCGGGCAGCGGCAGGAACGGCTCCTGCTTGCCGGGCTGGCCGGTGAGCGCGAGGGCGCCCATGGTGCGGCCGTGGAAGCCGCCGTGGGTCGCCACCATGTGGCCCCGGCCGGTGAGCCGGCCGATCTTGAAGGCGCCCTCGTTGGCCTCGGCGCCCGAGTTGCAGAAGTAGACCCGACCCTCGCGGCCGAAGAGCTGGAGCAGCCGTTCGGCGAGCGCGACGGGCGGCTCGGCGACGAAGAGGTTGGAGACATGGCCGAGGGAGGCGATCTGCCGGCTCACGGCCTCGACGATCGCCGGGTGGGCGTGGCCGAGCGCGTTGACCGCGATACCGCCGACGAAGTCGAGGTACTCCTTGCCGTCCGCGTCCCACAGCCGGGTGCCCTCGCCGCGGACGAGCGGCAGCCGCGGGGTGCCGTAGTTGTCCATGAGCGCGCCCTGCCAGCGCTGGGTGAGCTCCGCGTTGGTCCCGGTCATTCGGCGTCCCCCTGTTCATCGGGCCGTGCGTCCGGCACGACCATCGTGCCGATCCCCTCGTCGGTGAAGATCTCCAGCAGGATCGAGTGCTGGACCCGGCCGTCGATGACGCGGGCCGTGGTGACGCCGTTGCGCACGGCGTGCAGACAGCCCTCCATCTTCGGCACCATGCCACTGGCCAGCTCGGGCAGCAGCTTCTCCAGTTCGGAGGCGGTCAGGCGGCTGATCACCTCGTCGCTGTCGGGCCAGTCCTCGTAGAGGCCCTCGACGTCCGTGAGGACCATGAGGGTTTCGGCGCCCAGTGCCGCAGCGAGAGCCGCAGCCGCCGTATCAGCATTGACGTTGTAGACATGTCCGTCGTCCTGGCTCCGGGCGATCGAGGAGACGACCGGGATCCGGCCGTCGGCGAGCAGTGCCTCGATCGCGCCCGTGTCGATCGCGGTGATCTCGCCCACCCGTCCGATGTCGACCAACTCCCCGTCGATCTCGGGCTGGTGCTTGGTGGCGGTGATGGTGTGCGCGTCCTCGCCGGTCATGCCGACGGCGAGCGGCCCGTGCTGGTTGAGCAGTCCGACCAGCTCGCGCTGCACCTGACCGGCCAGGACCATGCGTACGACGTCCATGGCGTCCTCGGTGGTGACGCGCAGGCCCGCCTTGAACTCGCTGATGATGCCGTGCCGGTCGAGGGCGGCGCTGATCTGCGGGCCGCCGCCGTGCACGACGACGGGCTTGAGGCCGGCCTGCCGCAGGAACACCACGTCCTGGGCGAAGGCGGCCTTCAGCTCCTCGTTCACCATGGCGTTTCCGCCGAACTTGATGACGACCGTCTTGCCGTTGTGGCGGGTCAGCCACGGGAGTGCCTCGATGAGGATCCGGGCCTTGGGCAGTGCGGTGTGTTTCCGCGTCACATTGCTCATGAGGAGTAGGCGCTGTTCTCGTGGACGTAGTCCGCGGTGAGGTCGTTGGTCCAGATCGTGGCGGTCTGGGAGCCCGCGGCGAGGTCGGCGACGATGTGGACCTCGCGGTAGCGCATGTCGACGAGCTCGCGGTCCTCGCCGACGCCGCCGTTCTTGCAGACCCAGACGCCGTTGATGGCGACGTTGAGCTGGTCGGGCTCGAAGGCGGCGTCGGTCGTGCCGATCGCGGACAGCACGCGTCCCCAGTTGGGGTCCTCGCCGTGGATCGCGCACTTGAGGAGGTTGTTGCGGGCGATGGAGCGGCCCACCTCGACGGCGTCGTCCTCGCTCGCGGCGTTCACGACCTCGATCTTGATGTCCTTGCTGGCGCCCTCGGCGTCCCGGATGAGCTGCTGCCCGAGATCGTCACAGACCGCGCGTACGGCCTCGGCGAACTCCGTGTACTCGGGGGTGACCGCGGAGGCGCCGGAGGCGAGCAGCAGCACCGTGTCGTTGGTCGACATGCAGCCGTCGGAGTCGACGCGGTCGAAGGTGGTGCGGGTGGCGGCGCGCAGTGCCCTGTCGAGGGTCTCGGAGTCGAGGTCCGCGTCCGTCGTCAGCACGACGAGCATGGTGGCCAGGCCGGGGGCGAGCATGCCCGCGCCCTTGGCCATGCCGCCGACGGTCCAGCCGTCGCCCGTGTGCACCGAGGTCTTGTGCACGGTGTCGGTGGTCTTGATGGCGATGGCGGCCTTCTCGCCGCCGTGCGCGGAGAGTTGGGCGGCGGCCGACTCGACCCCGGGCAGCAGCTTGTCCATCGGCAGGAGTACGCCGATGAGCCCGGTCGACGCGACGGCGACCTCGCCGGCGTTGACGTCGAGGACCTCGGCGACCTTCTCGGCGGTCGCGTGCGTGTCCTGGAAGCCCTTGGGGCCCGTGCAGGCGTTGGCACCGCCCGAATTGAGGATCACGGCGGAGACCTGACCGCCCTTGAGGACCTGCTCGGACCACAGGACCGGCGCGGCCTTCACACGGTTGGAGGTGAAGACGCCCGCGGCGGCGAGGCGGGGCCCGTTGTTGACCACGAGGGCCAGGTCCGGGTTGCCGTTCTCCTTGATGCCTGCTGCGATGCCGGAGGCGGTGAAGCCCTTGGCAGCGGTGACGCTCACGGTGCGACTCCGATCGTGGAAAGACCCGCTTCCTCGGGAAGCCCGAGGGCGATGTTCATGCTCTGCACGGCCCCGCCGGCCGTGCCCTTGGTCAGGTTGTCGATGGCGCTGATCGCGATGATGCGGTGCGTCGCTGCGTCGTACGCGACCTGGACCTGAACGGCGTTGGAACCGTAGACGGACGCGGTGGCGGGCCACTGTCCCTCGGGCAGCAGGTGGACGAAGGGTTCGTCGGCGAACGCCTTCTCGTACGCGGCGCGCAGGGACTCACCGGTGACCCCTTCACGCGCCTTCGCGCTGCACGTGGCGAGGATGCCCCGGGGCATCGGCGCGAGCGTGGGTGTGAAGGAGACGGTGACCGGCTCCCCCGCCGCCGCACCGAGGTTCTGGATCATCTCGGGGGTGTGCCGGTGGACGCCACCGACTCCGTACGGGGACATGGAGCCCATGACCTCGCTGGCGAGCAGATGGGGCTTGGCCGCCTTGCCCGCGCCGGAGGTCCCGGACGCGGCGACGATCACGGCCTCGGGTTCGGCGAGTGCGGCCGCGTACGCCGGGAAGAGGGCGAGGGAGACGGCCGTCGGGTAGCAACCGGGCACCGCGATGCGCTTGGACCCCTCCAGCGCGGCGCGGGCGCCCGGCAGTTCGGGAAGGCCGTACGGCCAGGTGCCGGCGTGCGCGGAGCCGTAGAACTTCTCCCAGTCCGCCGGGTCCTTGAGCCGGAAGTCGGCGCCCATGTCGACGACGAGGACGTCGGGGCCGAGCTGCTCGGCGACGGCGGCGGACTGCCCGTGGGGCAGCGCGAGGAAGACGACGTCGTGGCCGGCGAGGACGTCCGGAGTGGTCTCCTGGAGGACTCGGTCGGCCAGCGGCAGCAGGTGCGGCTGCAGTGCGCCGAGGCGCTGGCCCGCGTTGGAGTTGCCGGTCAGGGCGCCGATCTCGACCTCGGGGTGCGCCAGGAGCAGACGCAGGGCTTCGCCGCCCGCGTACCCACTCGCTCCCGCCACTGCTGCGCGTACCACCATGGAACCCTCCTCCTAGATGGCATGACTATACGTTTCGCTGCACGTTTATGCAATCCAGCCGTATTAAGATCGCCGACATGGCGCTGCGACCTGTTCAGGTGAACATAAAGGCTCTTGACGACTCGGCGGTCGGCCGGTTCTGGGCGGAGGCGCTCGGCTGGGGTGTTTCCAGCGAGGGACCCGGCGTGACCAACGTCGAACCCCTCGGCGGCTTCGTCTGGCCGGACCCGGTCGCCGTCTGCATCGACGTCGTGACCGTCCCGGAACCCAAGACAACGACAAAGAACCGTGTGCACCTCGATCTCGCCACCACCTCCGCGGCCCATCAGGCGGAGTTGGTCGCGCGCCTGAAGGCTCTCGGTGCGACGCCCGCCCACGTGGGCCAGGGCGATGTGCCGTGGACGGTCCTCGCCGACCCGGAAGGCAACGAGTTCTGTGTGCTGGAGCCTCGGGAGAGCTACCGGGACACCGGGCCGATCGCCGCGGTGGTGGTCGACTGCGAGGATCCGCGGGCCATGGCCCGGTTCTGGGGTGAGGCGATGGACTGGACCCTGCACGAGGTGACCGACGAGCACGCGGTGTTGCGCTCCGCCAAGGGTGTCGGCCCGTATCTCGAGTTCCTCCGCACGCCCGGCGTGAAGACCGTGCCGGACCGCGTCCATATCGACCTGCTGCCGTACCCCGGTGACGATCAAGAGGCGGAGGTGGCCCGGCTGCGGGCCCTCGGCGCCACCGACCTCGACCTCGGCCAGGGCGACGTCCCGTGGACCTGCCTGGCCGACCCGGAGGGCCACGAGTTCTGCGTCCTCGCCCGGTCCTGACGCGGAGCTCGACGACTCAGCGAGAGCGGGGTGCGGGCGGACGACGCGTTCGGGTCGGTGGCGGGACAGTGAGCGGTGGGTGGCGCCGGGCGGTGGACGCGCGTGGGGGGCGGGGTCAGGGGCGGGAGGTGCGGGGCTGGGCGGCGCGCTCCTGATTCTGCTCCGCGCGCTTCTCCTTGATGCGGACCTCTTCCTTGCGGACCTCGGCCTGGGTGGCGCGCTCCCGGCGCAGCCATCCCGGGTCCTCCTGCTTCAGGGCGTCGATCTGCTCCGTGGTGAGGGCCTCGGTGACCCCGCCGCGGGCGAGCCCGGCGATGGAGATGCCCAGCCGCGCGGCGACCACGGGCCGGGGGTGCGGGCCGGTGCGCCGCAGCTCCTGGAGCCACGCGGGCGGATCGGCCTGCAGGGCGTTCAGCTCGGCGCGCGAGACGACGCCCTCCTGGAACTCGGCGGGGGTGGCCTCGAGGTACACACCCAGCTTCTTCGCCGCGGTGGCGGGCTTCATGGTCTGGGTGGTCTGGTGCGACGTCATGCGTCCAGGGTATCGAGCGTGTGCGCGACCTCCGACCACGACCGATAGCCTGGCGAGGTGACAGGCTCGGAAGTACCCCCTTCGTTCCGGCTCGCCTATGTCCCGGGAGTGACGCCCACGAAGTGGGTGCGGATCTGGAACGAGCGGCTGCCCGACATCCCCCTCACCCTCGTCGCGGTCTCCACCGCCGAGGCGTTCGACGTGCTGCGGGGGCGCGGCGCCGACGCCGGATTCGTCCGGCTGCCGGTCGACCGGGAGGACCTCAGCGCGATCCCCCTCTACACCGAGACGACGGTGGTCGTGGTCCCCAAGGACCACATCGTGGCGGCGGTCGACGAGGTGACCGCCGAGGACCTCGCCGACGAGATCGTGCTGCACCCCCTCGACGACACCCTCGACTGGGAGCGTCCGCCGGGGCAGCCCGCGTTCGAACGCCCCCCCACCACCGAGGACGCCGTCGAACTCGTGGCGGCGGGCATCGGGCTCCTCGTCGTCCCCCAGTCCCTCGCCCGCCTGCACCACCGCAAGGACCTCACCTACCGGCCGGTCTCGGACGCACCGGAGTCACGCGTCGCGCTGTCCTGGCCACAGGACGCGACCACCGACCTGGTCGAGGACTTCATCGGGATCGTCCGCGGCCGGACCGTCAACAGCACACGGGGACGCGCCCAGGCCCCGGCGGCGCCCGCGGCCCCGACGAAGGCCAAGCGTCCCGAGACGGGCGGCGGCGCACGGCGCAAGCCCGCCGCGGGCAAGTCGTCCGGCAAGTCGACGACCGGCCGGAACCCCCGCGGCGGCGGTTCCGGAGGCGGCAAGGGCGGCGCCAAGCGGGGCAAGCCCCGCCGCCGTTCCTGACCGGGGCCTGACCCGGGCCGAAACGCCGCCGGCTCCTGTCCAGGACGGCCCGGCGAATGAAGCCCGGGACTGGCCCGGCGGATGAAGCCCAGGACTGTCCGACAGATGAAGCTTGACCTGGAGCACACTCCAGGTTCTACGGTTTCTCCATGACCGGCGAACAGCCCCTCCCGCAGCAGCCGACGCTCACGATCGCCCAGGTCGTCGAGCGCACCGGACTCTCGCACGACACGCTGCGCTACTACGAGAAGGCCGGCCTGATCCAACGGGTCGGCCGGACCACCGGGAACCAGCGGCGCTACGAGGCGGCCGACCTGGCCTGGCTGGAGTTCCTCATCCGGCTGCGCGAGACGGGCATGTCGATCGCGGACATGCAGCGGTTCGCCGAGTTGCGGGCGCGCGGCGACGCAACGGTTCCCGACCGGCTCGCGATGCTCCGGGAGCACCGCGCCGACCTCGCGGACCGTATCCGGGCGCTGCGCCGCAACGCGGCCTCCCTCGACGACAAGATCGATCACTACGAACGGCTGCTCGACCAGCCGGGATCGGACGAACTCTCATGACGCTCACGAACACCGCCACCACGCGCGAGGAGCGCTTCGAGCACGGCCTGGAGGTCCTCAAGCGCGTCGACGGCGAAGCCGGACAGCGCGTCGTCGACGCGCTCGGCGACATCAATCCCGAACTCGGCCACCAGATCGTCTCCTGGGCCTTCGGCGACATCTACGACCGGCCCGGACTCACCCCGCGCGACCGCCAGTTGGTGACGCTCGGCATGCTCACCGCGCTCGGCGGCTGTGAGGTCCAGTTGGAGGTGCACGTCAACGCGGCGCTGAACGTGGGTCTTTCTCCGGACGAGATCGTGGAGTCGCTGCTGCACTCGGCCGTCTACTGCGGCATACCGAAGGCGATGAACGCGAGCCTGGTCGCGAAGAAGGTCTTCGCCGAGCGTGGGCTGCTGCCCGCCGGACAGCAGCCCACGCCTCCGGCTACCGCTGCCTGATCCGCAGGAAGGTCACGGAGTTCGCCGGGAAGGTGTAGGTGAACTTGTCGGCGACGCCGTCGAAGGTGGACCGCACGGGGGCGACCGCGGTCACCGTCTCCGAGTTCACCGCCTCCGGCGCGGCCTGGAGGGTGGTGACGGCGGCCTTGCGGCCCGCCTTCGCCCCGCCCAGGTCGATCGCGGTACGGGCGTCCGCCGCCTGCGCGTTGACGACCTTGACGATCAGGTCGCCGGTCCTCGCGTCCCGCGTGACGACCTGACGGAACGGCTCCGCGGGCTTGTCGTCCTTGAAGCTCCCCCACTCCTGGCCGTCCAGGTAGAGGGTCACCTGCCTGCCGCGGACCTTGATGTCGACGTCGTACGTCTTGCCCGTCTCGATCGTGCCGGGCTTGGAGATCAGGGTCGACTTGCCGCCGTCCACGGCCTGTTCGACGGCGGTGGTGGTGTTGTTCCAGCCGCCGAGGTTCCACCAGTAGTAGTTGCCGGTGTCCTTGACGCCGAAGGCGGCGAGGAAGCCCTCCTTGCCGGACTTCTTGGTGGCCTTCACCCGCAGGTCGTAGTCGTGCCAGGCCGGGTCGCCCGCCGACACCATGGTGTTCTCGGCGCCCACGTCGGTCTGCACGTACTGCCCGTCCTGGAGGCTCCAGTTCCCGCCGCCCGTGTGGGTCCACCGCGAGGCGTCACCGCTGAAGTCGTCGCTGAGCAGCATGGTGCCGTCGGCGCCCGTCACCGACACATCGTCGTACGCCGCCGTGGTCGCCCAGGTCGACAGGCCGACGGCGCCGGAGAGGGGCGCGCTCAGCGAGGGCGTGGTGGTGGCCGTCGACGGCACCACCCGGTCGCCGACGTTGTTCATGAACAGCTTCTGCACCTCGTAGTCGGCCGAGCCCCACGAGGCGTGGTTGTTGAACCAGATCATGTCGGGCCGCCACTGCACGTAGTCCTCATTGGCGAGCAGCGGGGCGTAGGAGGCGAGCTTGACGACGTCCGCGTTGCGCTCAAGACCGGTCATGTACGCGGCCTCGGCGAGGGCGTTCTTGAAGGTGTTGCCACCGGAGGCGTACTCGCCGAGGAAGACCTTGGGGCCGTTCCTGTCGTAGGAGTCGTAGCGGTCGTTGTTCTGCAGGAACCACTGGGTGCTGTTGTAGTAGTGCTCGTCGACCATGTCGACGTCGGCTTCCTTGTTGAGCTTCCAGGCGGTGTCGAAGGTGGTGCCGGAGTCGTCGGGTCCGGCGTTCGAGATCACCTCGATGTTCGGGTACTTGGCCTGGACGGCGGCGCGGAACTGCTTGAAGCGGGCGAAGAACTCGTCGGGGAGGTTCTCCTCGTTGCCGACTTCGAGGTGGGTGAGGTGGAAGGGCTTCGGGTGGCCCATCGCCGCCCGCTTCCTGCCCCATTCGCTGTTCACCGGCCCGTTGGCGAACTCGATGAGGTCGAGGGTGTCCTGGATGTGGCGCTTGAGGAGCGCGTCGTCGTCGGTGGCCTTGTTCTGGCCGCAGCCGGTGACGAGCGCGGGCACCACGGGCAGCGGCATCGCGCCGATGTCCTCGGCGAACTGGAAGTACTCGTAGTAGCCGAGCCCGTAACTCTGGTTGTAGCCCCAGAAGTTGGAGTTGGTGGCGCGCTGCTCGACCGGGCCGATGGTGTCCTTCCACTGGTACGAGCGCCGGCGCTGATAGCCCGAGGCCTCGTCGTAGCCCTGCATGCTGCCGGTGTTGACCAAACAGCCGCCGGGGAAGCGCACGAAGCCGGGGTGCAGGGCGGCGATCTTCTCGGCGAGGTCCTTGCGCAGGCCGTGGCCTTTGTACGTGTCCCGGGGGATCAGCGAGATCATGTCGAGCGCGACGGGAGCGTCGGCGGCGACGGTGAGGCGCCCGGTGGTGCTGTCGCGGGTGGCGGTGAACCTGGCCCGGTACTTGGCCCAGCCGCCGCGCGCGGTGACCTGCCGGGCCTCGGCGAGCGCGCCGTCGGCGTCGTGCAGGGTCACGGTGAGCGGCGTCCTCGCGTCCGCGCGGGCCCAGACCGAGAAGTCGTACGTCTTGCCGCTCTCGACCCTGATCCCGGTGTTGTAACCGGAGTTGGTGACCGAGGAGCCTGCGCCCAGGGCGAGGTAGGTGCGGTTGCGGGCGTCGAGGCGGCCGCCGTCGTCCACGGTCGTCGCGGTGCCCGTGGTGGCCCAGGAGGTGAGCGGCGTATAGGACCTGTTGTCGGCGGTGCTGTACTCGAACGACCGGTTCTGTACGAGCTCCGCGTACAGTCCGCCGTCCGCGGCGCGGTTGATGTCCTCGAAGAAGACGCCGTACATGGTGTCGTCGATCTTCGCGCCCGAGCCCTTCGGGTCGACGGTGATCGCGTAGTCGGTGACGTCGGTGGCGTGGGCGGGCCCGGGAACGACGGCTGAGGCCACCAGGAGTGCGGTGGCCGTGAGTCCGAGTCTCCAACGGGTGCGGGTGCGTGGCATGGATACTCCGCGGCTCTGTGGTGTTGAGTTGTTCGAGGTCTTGAATTGTTCGGAATTTCGGACAATGGTCAACACTTCGAACGGCAAGATAGAGAGGGGGTCAGAGCGCGTCAATGGGTCGCGCAGCATCGCACGGGACGGAGAGCGGAACGGTATGGGCGAGTTCTGGCCAGTGACGGACGTGCTCGCCCACCTGGGCGGGAGCTGGCGGGTGGAGCGCTCGGTGCGGGATCTCGCGAGCGGTGCGGAGGGGCGGTTCACAGGGACGACGGTTTTCGGCCCGCTGGAGGACCCTGGAGCTCCACAGGGACTTCTGCACCAGGAATCCGGCACGTTCGTGTGGCAGGGCACGCCCCGGCCCGCCGAACGGACGCTGCGGTTCCTGCCGGGGCCGAGCCCGGCGACGGCCCTCGTCCAGTTCTCCGACGGCCGCCCCTTCCACGACCTGGACCTGAGCACCGGCCGGTACGTCGCCGACCACCCGTGCGCGGCGGACCTCTACCGGGGTGAGTTCACGGTGCGGGACGAGAACCGCTGGCGCACGGTGTGGCGGGTGGGCGGCCCCGCCAAGGACCTGGTCCTCACGACCGACTACACACGGCTGCCCTAGGCGTGCTGCGGCACGCCTTCCAGGCGCAGGTTCCAGCGGCCGTTGACGCCGGTGAGGGTGATCGTCGACAGGGGGCGGACGTCGATGTTCCAGTACGTCGAGGGCTGGGCCTTGAGCGCGTAGACGAGCGCGGCCCGCACCACCGACGGTTCGGCCACCGCGACGATCCGGCTGCCGTCGTCCGCCGGGCGGGTGTCGAGCCAGCCGCCGACGCGGGAGATGAACGAGGTCAGGGACTCGCCGCCGTGCGGGGCGGAGCGCGGATCGGCGAGCCAGGCGTCGACCGCCGACGGCTCGCGGGCCATCGCCTCACCCAGCGTGAAGCCGCGCCAGCGACCCATGTCGCAGTCGCGCAGCGCGGGTTGCGCCAGCGGCGCGTACCCGAGGGCGTCGCCCGTGGCGCGGCTGCGCGGGGTCGGCGAGCAGTAGCGCAGCTCGGCCGCCGCCAGTGGCACCAGTTCCGGGGCGGCGCGCTGCACTTCGTCCCAGTCGGCCTGATCCAGCGGCCGGTCGTCCTCGAAGCGTTCGGCCAGCAGCGAGGAGCTGCGAGCGGCGGCGACGAAAGTGACCCGAAGATGCATGCGGCGATCGTGGAGTGCGGGACTCCGCAGGTCAAGAGGCGTTACGCAAGGTATACGCAGGCTTGGCGGAGTGTGCTTGCCGAAGCGGCCCCATCGGAGGGTGCGGGGCCGGGCCCCCGGGGCGATCCCCCGGGGGCCACTGGCGGTCAGCCGGCGGAGGTGTCGAGGTCGGTGTCGGGGATCCAGGAGCCGTGGATGCCGCCGGTCACCCGGCGTGGGAGGTGGACCGTCGCGATCCGGTCGAGGCCTGAGGCGTCCAGGACCAGAAGCTGGGAGGCGTCCTGCTTGAGGTCGGAGACGACGGTGAGCAGGTAGCCGTCGTCCTCGCGGGTGGCGCCCGCGGCGGGGACGAACACCGCCTCGCTGGGCAGGCGGGCGTCGCCGGCCCGGTGGACGCGGCGGGCGCCGGTGGTGCGGTCGTGCTTGACGATGCCGTAGCCGCCGTAGCCGTGCTGGTCGGGGAAGGAGACCGCGTACTGGTAGCGGTGCTCGGCGCCGAGGAAGTCCTCGTTGAGGGTGGGGAATTCGACGGCGAGGTCGTCGATGATCTGCTCGTCGACGCTGCCGGCGGCCAGGTCGACGACCCATCGGCGGTTGTAGGAGCGGGTGTTGGGCTCGGTGCCGCGGCCGGGAGCGCCGACCCACCAGTTCCAGGAGAGCTGGAAGCCCTCCCGGTCCACGGTCGGTCCCTCGAGGACGATGCGGCCCTGGGCGTCCTCGTAGGCGTTGGCGGCGTGCAGCATGTTGCCCGGCTCGATGGAGAACCAGCGGATCTTCGCCGCGCCCTGCGGACCGCGGGGCATGACGCCGATCCGCGCCGGCTGCGCGTCGTTCCAGCCGTAGGGGATGCCGGAGTGCTCGGCGGGGTCGAAAGTGACGGTGCCCTCGACGAAGACCACGTGGTGGCGGGTGACGGCGAAGTCGTGCTTGAGGGAGGCGGTCGCCCCCGGCACCTCGGCGCTGTGGGTGATGTGTCCCTCGGTGTCGGCCACGTAGTACATCAGGTACGGCGGAAACGGCGAGGAGCCGAAGAAGTGCAGCTCCCCGGTGACCGGGTCGGTCTTCGGGTGCGCGGTCATCGCACCGCGCAGCTTGCCGTCGAAGTCATGGGCGCCGAGCGTGTCGAGGTCCCGGGTGAGCTCGAAGGGGACGTTCGCCTCGCACAGCGCCAGCAGGCGTCCGGCGTGCTCGATGACGTGGGTGCCCGCGGCGCTGGCCGTCAGGTCCGGGCCGTGCTCGGTCATGTAGGGGGCGCCGTCCAGGGCGGGGGTGCGCACCCAGCGGTTGCGGTACCACTCGGCGCGGCCCTCGCGCAGCCGGATGCCGTGGACCATGCCGCTGCCCTTGAACCAGTGGGCGGGGGTGACGCCGGGCTTGGGGTTGTGGCTGTTGCGGATCAGCCGGCCGGTCAGCTCCGGCGGCAGGGAGCCCTCGACGGTCAGCTTGGTGGCGGTGATCTCGTCGACGGCCGGGGCGTAGTGGCCGATCAGGTAGGGCTTGTCGGTGCTGGTCATGGCAGGAACCTCGCTTCTCGGATCGGTGGTGATGGCTGGGCGGGGACGAAGTGGTGTCAGCCGGTCCGCTCGGCGCGGGCCTTGAGAGCGGCGAGCCAGGCGGTCAGGGACTCGTGCAGGGCCTGGCCGAGTTCCGTGGCGGCAGCGTCGACGGGGGCGCCGCTCCAGGACTCCTCGGTGTGGACGGTGACCTGACTGCCGGTCTGTCCGAAGGTCCACACGTGGACGCCCTCGATGCCGCCCGCCGGGCCGCCCCAGACCAGGCGCTCGCCGGGGACGATCTCCCGGATCGTGGAGGTGATGTCCAGGCCGTGGGTCTTCCAGCTGAAGGAGTTGCCCGGCAGCAGAGGGCCGTCGAGCTCGGCCCGGTCGACGTCCGCGTTCCAGCTCGGCCAGGCGTCGATGTCGGTGTGCAGGGCCCAGACGCGCTCCAGCGGGGCGTCGATCGTGGTGGACAGGCGGACGACGACGGGGGCGGTCTCGTCGATGGTGAACATGGCGTTTCTTCCTCTCGATGGATCTGACGATGGGTCAGCGGGTACAGATGGCGGACGGGTCGGGGTCGGCGGTGGCCGGGGTTTCCCCGTCCGGGGTGCGGCCTCCTCGGGTCAGGAGGGCGGCGAGGACGGCGGCCGCGGCCAGGACGGCGGCGGAGGTGCCGAAGGCGCCGCGGTAGCCGGCCGTGAGCGCTTCCAGATGCGGATGGTGGGCGGCCGCCTGGGCGGTGGTGGTGCCGGCGAGGGTGGCCAGGACGGCGAGGCCGATCGCGCCGCCGACCTGCCGGGAGGTGTTCACCAGGCCGCCGGCCAGCCCGGCGTCCTGCCGCGCGACGCCCTCCACGGACAGGGCGGTGAGCTGGACGAAGGCGATGCTCAGGCCCAGCCCGATGAGGATGCTGGGGCCCAGGACATCGGCGAGGTAGCTGCCGTGGGCGCCGATCCGGGACAGCCACAGCAGCCCGGCCGCCTCGGTCAGCAGTGCGCCGGTCAGCGTGGCGGTGGCGCCGACCCGGCGGGAGATCCGCGGGGCAAGGGTGGAGCCGAGCATGTTGGCCGCCGCGAGCGGGAGTTGACCCAGGCCGGTGACCAGGGGGCTGGAGCCGAGGACCTGCTGCTGGTAGAGCGGAAGGAAGAAGAAGAGGGCCATCCACACCGAGCCCAGCAGCGCCATCAGCCCGTTGCCGACGGTGACGCGACCGGCGCGGAACAGGCGCGGTGGCAACAGCGGATTCGGGTGGCGGCGCTCGACCAGGACGAACGCGGCCCCCAGTACGGCGGTGACGGCGAAGGCCCCGAGGACGGCGGTGTCCGTCCAGCCCTCACGGCGGGCGGTGGTCAGGCCCCACACCAGGGCGGTCAGCGCGAGGGTGACGGTGGCGGTGCCGGGCAGGTCGAACCGGCCGCTGCCGGCGACCGGGGCCCGCGGCACGCTGACGGCGGCGCCGACCAGCACCAGGAACGTGCCGATGGCGACGGCGAAGAAGATCCACTGCCAGCCCCACGCCTGGGTGAGGACACCACCGAGCAGGACTCCGGCCGCGCCCCCCGCGCCGGACACCGCGCCCCACACGCCAAGTGCCCTCCCCCGCCCGGGTCCTGGCGGGAACAGGTCCATCACCAGGGCCAGCGCCGCCGGGGCCGTCGCCGCCGCGCCCAGGCCCTGCACCGCACGGGCCACGATCAACACCGAGGACGAGGCGGCCAGCCCGGCCGCCAGCGAGGCGGCCCCGAACACCGCGAGCCCCGCCAGCAGCACCCGGCGCCGGCCGATCAGATCGGCCGCCCTCCCGCCGGCCAGCAGCAGCGCGCCGAAGGCCAGGCCGTAGGCGTTGACCACCCACGTCGTGCCGCTGTCCGACAGCCCGACGCCGGCGCGGATCTGCGGCAGGGCCACGTTCACGATCGAGGTGGCGAGCATGACGGTGAACTGCGCCCCCGCCAGAGCCGCGAGCGCCGCTCCGGGGCCGCGGGTGGTGTCCGTGATCCTCATGACATCCTCCTTGTGTGGTCAACCACTCACACTTGACGCCCAAAAAATGGCGGGGCCGCGTGCCCCGCCGACAGGCCCGGCCGCTCGACCGCGCCGGGCGTCAGCACGACCGCGCAGCAGCCGCAGATCGATCAGCCACGCCGGGCGTCAGTAGTGCGTGATGCCCGCGGCCAGCGTTCGGATCCAGGGGGCATCCACCTCGTCGGCCACCATGGAGACGATGAGGTGGCACAGCATGCCGCGGGCGAAGAACTCCTGGACCTGCCCCTCGGTGCCGCCGGAGGCACCCCGGACGTACTCCACCAGCCGGGCGTAGCCCTGCCGGACCACCTCACGTACAGCCGGCTCGGAAACGGCCGCGGCCTGGGCGTGCAGCTGAATCAGCATCAGGTCGTTGTCGCTGATCAGCCGCGCGTAGGCGTCCCCCATGGCCTCCAGCACCACCTCTGCGGAGCTGCCCTTCGCCTCGGCCGCCGCCCGCTCCAGACTCGCCCGGACCAGCACGAAGCAGTGCTCGACCACCGCCGTGAACAGCAGCTCCTTGTTCGGGAACAAGCGGTAGACGTACGCCTGCGAGATGCCGGCCGCCTTCGCCACCTCGGTCGTGGTGGTGCCCCAGTAGCCACGCGCCGCGAAGGCGCCGATGGCGGTGCGCAGCACCGTCTCGCGGCGTTCCTCGGCGGTGGACAGCTGGCGGGGGCGTTCGTTCCTCATGTGAGTACTCAACCACTCACACTCTTGGGTGTCAACGCATCCGTGCCGGCGCCAGTCACCGCAGCACCCCGTCGCACGCCGCCCTCAGCCGTCGTACCCCCTCCGTGATCTCCCCCGTCCCCCCGACCGCCGCGAAACTCAACCGGACGTGCCCCGCAGGGGGCTCCGCGCTGAAGTAGGGACGGCCGGGGGCGACGGCCACGCCCTCGCGGAGGGCCGCTGAGACCAGGGCGGACTCGTCGGCGCCGTCGGGCAGGCGGAGCCACAGGTGGTAGCCGCCGGAGGGGATGTGGGGCAGGGCGAGTTCGGGGAGCGTCAGCCGGAGCGCGGTCGTCATCGTGTCGCGGCGGTTCCTCAACTCGGCGGACACGGCCCGCAGATGACGGGGCCAGGCGGGCGAGCCGACCAGTTCGAGCGCGGCCTCCTGAAGGGGACGCGGCACGAAGAAGGTGTCCACGACCTGAATGGCACGCAGTCGCTCGAGGACCGGACCGCGCGCGGCCAGCGCACTGACCCGGAAGCTCGGCGAGGTCGCCTTGGTCAGGGAGGAGACGTGCACGACGACCCCGTCGGGATCCTCCGCGGCCAGCGGACGCGGCAGGGGCCCCGCGTCCTCGTGCACCAGACGTCGTACGAAGTCGTCCTCGATGACGAACGCGCCCGCCTCGCGCGCGATCCGCACCACCTCGGCGCGCCGCTCGGGGGCGAGCACGGCGCCGGTCGGGTTCTGGAACAGCGGCTGGCAGACGAACACCCGGGCGCCGGTCGCCTTGAAGGCGTCGGCGAGCAGGTCCGGTTTCACCCCGTCCGCGTCGACCGGTACGGGTACCGGCCGCAGGCCCGCCGCACGGGCGATCGCCAGCATGCCCGGGTACGTGGGCGACTCGACCAGGACCGGTGCCCCCGGCGGGGCGAGGGCCTTGAGCGCGGTGGTCAGCGCGGACTGGCCGCCCGCCGTGACGAGCACCTCCGCGGCGGTGATCGCACCGCCGATCCCCCGCGCGAACCACTCGCGCAGCTCCGTCAGCCCCTCCATCGGCGGCCGCGACCAGGCGCCGGGACGCCGACCCGCCCGCGACAGGGCCGCTCCCATGGCCCGCTCGGGCTGGAGCGAGGGGTGCAGATAGCCGCCGTTGAACTCGACGACGCCGGGCGGCGGGGCGGCGAGCGAGGCGAGGACCCCGGAGGCGTCCACCGTGCGCGGGACGAGTTCCGTCGCGGCGTCCGCGCTCAGCGTGACCTCCTGCCAAGAGGTGTCCCCGGCGGGCACGGCGGACGTACGCGGGTGCGCGCGGAACGCGCCGGCGCCCGGCCGGGTCACCAGCAGCCCCTCGGCGGCGAGCTGAGCCAGTGCCCGCGACACCGTCACCGGGCTCACCCGGAACCGCTCGACGAGCGCCCGGCTCGACGGCAGCTTTCCACCGGGTGAGTAGCGGTCCAGCTCCTGTCGCAGCTGATTCGCCAGATCTCCGACACTGCTACGCTCTTGCATGAGAGCACAGAGTAGCGCTATTGCCCAGATCGGGATAGCGGTCAACACGCCCAGGACGCCCGAGCAGGTGCCCCAGGCGGACCGCCGTTCCGGCACCCTCCAGGCCGCGCTCGGCGTCACCGCCTTCTCCCTCACCTTCCCCGCCACCGCCTGGGGCCTGGAGGGCTTCGGCCCCTGGTCGCTGGTGGCCGTGCGCAGCGTCCTCGCCGCCGTCATCGCCGGGAGCTGTCTGCTGGCGCTGCGCGTGCCCGTACCGGCCCGCCGGCACTGGGCGGGGCTCGCCGTGGTGGCCGCCGGTGTCGTGCTCGGCTTCCCCCTGCTGACGACGCTCGCACTGCAGACGTCCACCACCGCCCACGCGGCCGTGGTCGTCGGGCTGCTGCCGCTGACGACCGCGCTGCTGTCGGCGCTGCGGACCGGCGCGCGGCCCTCGCGGACCTTCTGGGGCGCCGCCCTCGCGGGAGCGGCCGCCGTGATCGCGTTCACCGTGCAGCAGAGCGGTGGGGCGCTGAGCAGCGCGGACGCCTATCTCTTCGGGGCGCTGCTGATCTGCGCGGCCGGCTACACCGAGGGCGGCCGGCTCGCCCGGACCATGCCGGGGTGGCAGGTCATCGGCTGGGCGCTGGTCCTGTGTCTGCCGCTGTCGGTGCCGGGCGCGCTGGCGGCGCTGTCGTACGAGCCGGTCCACCTGTCGGCGCACAGCCTGGCGGGGCTGCTGTGGGTGGCCGCCGGATCGCAGTTCCTGGGTCTGGTCGTCTGGTACCGCGGGATGGCGGCGATCGGAATTCCCAAGGCCAGCCAGTTGCAGCTGGCGCAGCCGCTGCTCACACTGGTGTGGTCGGTACTGCTCCTCGGCGAGCAGCTCACGCCGGCCGCGCCGCTGACGGCCGCGGCCGTGCTGATCTGCATCGCGCTCACCCAGCGAGCGCGGGGCTGAGCCCCAGGACCGTTACTCCCGCAGATGACGAGGAGACCCTTCAGATGCATGCAGACGTGGGCGACAAGCTCGTGCAGCACGGCAGGGTTGTCGGACAGCACGACAAGGTCGCGGAGATCACCGAAGTAATAGGAACGGAGGGCACGCCCCCGTACCGCGTGCGCTTCACGGACGGGCACGAGGCGGTCTGCTCGCCGGGCCCCGACTCGGAAATCCGTCACAAGGACCCGCTGTAGACATTCGGGCACGAGGACCCGTTGTAGACATTCGGGCAGAGATTCAGCGCGCGGGTCGCGTCGGCCGCTGGTAGTGGTCGGCCACGACCCGCGCCATCGCTCCGACGCGGTCGCCGTCGACCTCCTTGGCGGAGAAGAAGACGTGTCCGCGCACTTGGGTGTGTTCGCGCGCGAAGGTGAGGTGCCGGGAGAGTTCGGCCGGGTCCTGCCAGGCCGCGGGCTGCGCGGGGTCACCGGCCTTGTAGAGCGCTTCCCCGATGTACAGCTGCACGCCCGTGCCCTGTGTGACCGCGGCCCACCAGGGCACGAGGCGCGCGTAGTCGGCGGCGGCGAAGCCGAGGTTCCAGTAGACCTGCGGGACGACGTAGTCGATCCACCGCTCGCGGACCCATTTCCTGGTGTCGGCGTGCAGATCGTCGTACGTCTGCACGGCGGCCCTGGTGTCCGAGCCCCGCGGGTCGGTCGCACTGTTGCGCCACACTCCGAACGGGCTGATGCCGAAGCGGGTACCGGGCCGGATCAGCGGGATGCGGGTGGCCGTCTCGCGCACCAGTCTGTCGATGTTGTCGCGCCGCCAGGCGGCCCGGTCCGCGAAGCCCGCGCCGTGCGTCCGGTACGCGGCGTCGTCGTCGAAGACCTGGCCCTCGGCCGGGTACGGGTAGAAGTAGTCGTCCCAGTGCACGGCGTCGATCTCGTACGACCGCACCGCGTCGAGCATCGCGTCCTGGACGAAGGCGCGGACCTCGGGCAGCCCGGGGTTGTAGTAGAGCCTGCCGGCATGGCGGACGACCCAGTCGGGGTGCTTGCGGGCCGGGTGGTTCGCCACGAGTCTGCCGGGGTCGGTGTGGTTCGCGACGCGGTACGGGTTGAACCAGGCGTGCAGTTCGAGGCCGCGCGCATGGGCCTCCCGCACCGCCGTGCCGAGCGGGTCCCAGCCGGGGTCCTTGCCCTGGACGCCGGTGAGGTACTGCGACCACGGCTCGTACGACGAGGGCCAGAACGCGTCGGCCGTGGGGCGGACCTGGAAGAACACGGCGTTCAGGCGGCGGTCGACGGCCCGGTCGAGGTGGGCGAGGAGTTCGGCGCGCTGCCGGGCGACGGACAGGCCGGCCCGCGAGGGCCAGTCGCGGTTGATGACGGTCGCCAGCCACATGCCCCGCAGCTCGGAGTCCGTCCGTGGCCGACCGGGCCCCCGGGTTCCGCCGGAACGGGGTACGGCAGCCGAGTCCCCCGCCGAGCCGCGACCCGGCTCCCCCGTCGTGACAAGACCCGCCAGCGTCGCCATCGCCGCCACGGTGAACGCCCGCCGTGACCCCCGCCCCGTCCCTGCCGTCCCCGCCGTCAGCCGCCCCACCGCGCCCCGCTCCTCCACGCTCCGGATCCGTCCGGTCACGGATCGTGTCCTCGGCCAGCATGCCCCACCCGGGCGATCGATCATCGATACTTCGGAGTAACGTGCACGGGACGTGCACGATCGGAGCAGGCACCGAACAACGGGGGCCCTGCGACAGCCGTAGATCAGCGAAGGGGACGATGTGACCGACATCGAACGCGTCGGAGTGGTGGGCTGCGGCCAGATGGGAGCGGGCATCGCCGAGGTCTGCGCCCGCGCCGGTCTCGACGTCAAGGTCGCCGAGACCACCGGTGAGGCCCTGGAGATCGGCCGTACCCGGCTGTTCAACTCCCTCGCCAAGGCCGCCGAGCGCGGAAAGATCTCCGCGGACGAGCTCACCGCCACCCAGGAGCGGCTCAGCTTCACCACCGACCTCGGCGAGTTCGCCGACCGCGATCTGGTGATCGAGGCGGTCGTCGAGAACGAGCAGGTGAAGACCGAGATCTTCCAGGTGCTCGACCAGGTGGTGACCCGGCAGGACGCGATCCTCGCCTCCAACACCTCCTCGATCCCGCTGGTGCGCCTCGCGGTCGCCACCTCGCGCCCCGACCAGGTCGTCGGCATCCACTTCTTCAACCCGGCGCCGGTGCAGCAGCTCGTCGAGCTGATCCCGGCGCTGACCACCTCCGAGGGCACCCTCGGCCGGGCTCAGCTGTTCGCCGAGAAGGCCCTCGGCAAGCACGCGATCCGCGCCCAGGACCGCTCCGGGTTCGTCGTCAACGCGCTGCTGATCCCGTATCTGCTCTCCGCGATCCGGATGTTCGAGTCGGGCATCGCCAGCCGCGAGGACATCGACAACGGCATGGAGCTGGGCTGCGCCCACCCGATGGGCCCGCTCAAGCTCTCCGACCTGATCGGCCTGGACACGGTGGCCTCGGTCGCCTATTCGATGTACGAGGAGTACAAGGAGCCGCTGTACGCCGCTCCCCCGCTGCTCCAGCGCATGGTCGACGCCGGCCGGCTCGGCCGGAAGTCCGGCTCGGGCTTCTACACGTACTAGCGAGTGCGGCAACGCCGCCAAGTGGCGCTGTTCAAGGGCGAGTTCACCCGGAACAGCGCCCACTGGGTGTGATGAGGGCCTGGTAGATCTCGCGGGCGACGTGGTGTTGTGCGGCGCCAGCCCCGTCGAAGCGCCGTCCGGCAAGACCCCGCGCCGCACACTCGACCGCGGCGGCGACGGCCAGGCCAACTCCGCCCTACGCCGTGGGTCCTGGCCCGCCCGCGCTGGGACACCCGAACCCGTGCCTACGTGGAATGACGCGTCACTGAGCGCAAGGCGCGACGCCACGTCATGCGATGCCTCCTCCTCGGTGAGATGCAGGATCCGCCCGGGCAGGATCAGGAGCCTGTGGCGGGCTGCCATCTTCGGACTGGTGTCCTGCGCGGGACGCGGTTGCGTCCCCGTCTGGCCCAACGCTGGTGGTGTGGGCCGCACGGTGCCGCCACAGTTACGGAGGGGGCAACTCCTTCACGTAGGGAATCCGCAGACATGAGAGCGATACGCAGCTTGCCCAAGGGCCGCCGCCTGCGCCACGTCGCCGTGGTAGCACTCCTGACCGCGACAGCCACCACGATGAGCGCCTGCGGCACCGCCCGTGACGGTGCCGTCTCCGGTGCCGACCGCGACATGGCGGCGGTGGCCAAGGACGCCAAGTACGTGGCGTGCGGCAACCCGCCGCAGAAGCTGGAGACGATCGACCAGGAATTCCTGGACCAGCTCGCGGCCGCCGGCGGCAAGCCGCTGTACGACCTGTCGTACCCGGCCGCCCGGGACGTGCTGAACAAGCTCCAGGCGGGCCCCGTCCCGATGCGGCCCGCGCAGATCACCCAGCGCACCGTGCCGGGCGGCCCTACCGGCCCGGTCAACGTGCACATCGTGCGCCCCGCGGGCGTCAAGGGGACGCTGCCCGGCATCGTCTACATCCACGGCGGCGGCTGGGTGCTCGGCAACTTCAAGACCCACGAGCGCCTCGTCCGCGCACTCGCCGACGGCGCCCGCGCCGAGGTCGTGTTCGTCGACTACACGCCTTCTCCCGAGGCCCAGTTCCCGGTCCCGGTCGAGCAGGCCTACACCGTCGCCAAGTGGGTCGGCGCCCACGGCGCCGAGATCAGCCTGGACGCCGGCCGACTGGCCGTCGCCGGTGACTCCGTCGGTGGCGACATGACCGCCGCGGTCACGCTGATGGCCAAGCAGCGCGGTGGCCCGCACTTCCGCCAGCAGGTCATGCTCTACCCGGTCACCGACGCCAACTTCGACACGGCGTCGTACTACCGATACGCGGAGAACTGCTGGCTCGCCCGCCCCGCCATGAAGTGGTTCTGGAACGCTTACGCACCGAAGGTCGCCGACCGCTCCAACCCGCTGGCCTCACCCCTCAAGGCAACCGTCGAACAGCTGCGCGGTCTGCCGCCGGCCCTGGTGATCACCGACTCCGACGCGCTGCTGGACGGGGCCAACTCCTACGCCGCGAAGCTGAGGTCGGCAGGGGTGCAGGTGACCTCGTCGCACTACAGCGGAGTCACCCACGACTTCATGATGCTGAACGCGCTGCGTGACACGCAGGCCAACAAGCAGGCGGTCGCCCAGACCACGGCAACCCTGCACGAAGCGCTCTACGCGCCGACGCCCCCCGTCGCCGGCAAGTGATGCACCGTCACCTGATTACGTACGGTGAAACTCAGGCGCACGCGGGCCCGGCACCCCTCTCGGCGCCGGGCCCGCGCCATTCACACGCCGTGTGCGCGCCGGGCTCGCATATGCCCCTCGCACACGCTCCCCACGTGTCCACCAGGCGAGTTGACTTTCCGTGCGCATCCAAGGGATGTGACGACTACGGAAAGGAGCGGACCCGTGACCGCCGACCCGGAGCATCCCGTGGTCCATGGGGAACTCGCAGAGTTACGCCGTCGCCTCGACGTGGCATACGCACGCGTCGAGGGAGGGCATGCCCTGCTCAGTCACCGCGCCGAACAGACCGCCAAAGAGCTCGACGACCTGAGCGCACGGGTCGTCGCCCTGGAACACACCCGCTGGCCACTGCCCGCGATCGCGGCCCTCACGGCCGTGGGCGCACTCGCCGTGGCGGTCTGGCAGGCCCTCGGGCGCTAGGGCCTGTCGTTTGGATCAGGTCGTTTCAAGAGACGTCGCCTGATCAGTGCCGGTGAGCGGGGTCTGGTGCGTGCAGCTGCAAGGCGGAGGAGGGAGTCATGGCGGAGCCATGACGACCGACGACAACGCCGCAGATGTGCGTGCCAGACCCCGCGGCCCAGGCCTGATCCAAACGACAGGCCCTAACGCTCAGGACGCCGTGGGGGGATGGATCGGGGCAAGGCGTCCTGCCCGAGCCTGAGGTGATGCAGGAGGAGTAGCGCGGCAGCCATATTGGCGGCCGGGACCTCGCCGCGGGCGACCATGTCGGGGACGAGCTTGAGGGGAACCCATTCCCGACGGTCGGACTCGAAGTCGTCCACGGGGTGTCCGATGTACGCGCCTTCGTCGGCCCAGAAGATGTGGTGCCGGGCGTCGGTGAGCCCGTTGGAGGGCTCGACGCTCATCAGATGGCGCAGGGGTCCCGGTCGCCAGCCGGTCTCCTCCTCGAGTTCGCGGGCCGCCGCGACGGCGATGTCCTCGCCGTCCTCGACGACGCCCGCCGCGAGTTCCCAGCCCCAGCTGTCGGTGATGAAGCGGTGCCGCCACAGGAGCAGCACCTCATTGGCCTCGTTCACCACCGTGGCCACGGCCACGGGACGCAGCCGTATCAAGAAGTGATCGAGATGCCGACCGTCCGGCAGCTCGACATCTGCGAGATTGACGCTGAACCAGCGGTTTGCGTACACAGTTTGTTCGTTCTGTTTCGTCCACTGCACGGTTCTGCCACCTTCCGCCGAGTAGATGGCAATATCGCAGCAGGAGCGTCCTGACAGCAGGCGCACAGCAGCGCACAGTGCACGGTGCGGCGGCGGGACTTGATGGTCTACAGCGGTACGCGCAGTGCTCCGTCGATGAGTTCGGCGGCCTCGGCCGTGCCCGCACAGCCGCTGCGCACCAGGTGGTCGCGTACCGCGCGCAGTCTGTCGCGCAGCCGCTGGGACTCCATTCCCCGGGCCTGCTCGGCCATTTGGACGGCGGTGGCCACCGCCTTGTCGGCATTCCCCTGCCGCAGCTCGATCTGACTGAGCATCGCGAGACGGTGCACGCGCCCCCGGTCGTGCGCCGGAGTGTCCACGGCCGCCTCGGCGTGCGCCGCGGCGGCCACCAGGTCACCGAGGCTCAGCAGTGCCTCCGCCACCTGAACGTTGACCAGACCGGGCTGGACATAGCCGGTCTCGTCCGGTTCGTAGCCGCGCCGGATGCGCTCGGCGGCCTGTTCGGCACGCCGGATGCAGGACAGCGCGCTGCTGCCGTCGCCGAGGTGTGCGTACGCCTTCGCCTGCATGGCGTAGAGGTCCGAGGCGAGCGCCGGGGTGATGTGCCGCCCGGCGGCGCGCAGCGCGGCCTCCGCGAAGGCGACGGCCTGCCGGTGCTCGCGCATGAACAGCGCCTGGTTGACCAGCAGCGCTATGACGTACGCCCCAAGACCCCGGTCCCCGCTGGCCTTCGCCAGCCGCAGCGCCTGGTGGAAGTAGCGCTGGGCGAGCCCGTGCGCGTCGGAGTCGTAGGCGCAGATCCCCGCGATGGCGACGAGGCCGCCCGTCGCACGGTGGAGTTGGCGGCCGGTGGCGTCGGGGTAGCTGCCGCGCAGCAGGGGCGCGGTCTCCGCGTTGAGGAAACCGACGATCCGGCTGCGGGTCGCCACCCCGCCCGCCTTGCGGTACATCTGCTCGTAGTGGGCGCGGGCCGCGCGCAGCATCTCGATGTCGGCCATGCTCACGTGGTGGCGGCCGCCGCGTGAGACGTCTACGTCCTCGGGCGGGTTCTCCCACTCCCACACGGGCATCACGGCGGGCGTTCCGGTGACGGCCGGGGCGCCGAGGAGGTGCGGGCGCTGCTGTTCGTCGGAGCGCCACAGGGCGGTGGCGCGCTCCACGAAACCGGAGAGCGAGGTGCCGTGCGGGGCGGACGGCTCGCCGGGCACGCCGAGGCCGATGTCGTCCAGGGTGACGGGCCGGTGCAGGCGCCCCGCGAGCACTTCGCAGATCAGGTCGGGCACCTGGCCGCGCGGGCGTTGCCCTTTCAACCACCGTGCCACGGCCGTGTGTTCGTATCTGAGCGCGAGGCCGCGTGCCCTCCCCGCCTGGTTGACATGCGCGGCGAGTCCGGCGTGCGAGATGCCGGCCTCGTCGAGTATCGCGTCGAGCAGAGTGTTGGGCTGCATTCGGGCCCCCGGGTGGCTCGGTGGCGACAGTGCGGTCAGAGTAATCCGTCCCCTGTGCTTGTGGGTCCCCGTTCACACGGGGTGTGAACCGAATGCCCGTATCCGTATCGTGTGCACGCTGTCGCGCAGAGTTCCTTGCCGGTTGACTGAAATGCCTCGCAAGAGGCCGGCCGAGCCGCCGGCTCCCCCTCGTACCATGCGGCGGCTCGGCTCCCCGGCCTTGTCAGGTCGCGGCGAGAGCCGGCGTTCACCCGATGTGGCGGGCAACGGTGCAGCCGTGCTGTGTCGGGACTCGGCTGCGGTCGTTGCGGAGGATCAGTACGGCCACGTCGTCCGCCGGTCTGCCACCGGTGTGGCGCAGCAGGCGGGTGAAGACCGCCCTCAGCACGGTCTGCGGGGAGACGGGCTGGGTACGGACGGCCTCGGCGAGCGTGGCGGGCAGGGGGAAGAAGCGGCCGTGGGGGTCGCGGGCGTCCTCCACGCCGTCGGTGTGCAGGAACAGTGCCTCGCCGGGGAGGAGTCGGCCGCACCGGTCGGCCGCCAGTTCGGCGGGGAGCGGGAACGGGCCGAGCGGGGGCAGCGGTTCGGCTCCCGTGAGTGGTTCCACGCGACCGGTGCCGAGTCGGTACGGCGACGGGTGACCGCAGTTGAGGGCGTACACCTCGCCGTCACGGCGGATCTCCAGGAGCAGTACGGTGACGAACTCCTCGGCGACCGGGCTGTCGGGTGCCGGGCCCGCCGAGGGGTGTTCGGCGCGCGCCCGCTCGCGCAGATGCCGGGCCAGGGCGCGTTCCAGCCGCCGGAGCACACAGGCGAGTTCGGGTTCGTCGTGCGCGGCCTCGCGGAAGCTGCCGAGAACGGCGGCGACGGTTCCGATGGCGCCGAGGCCGTGTCCGCGCACGTCGCCCATGACGACCCGTACACCGTGCTCGGTGGCGATCACCTCGTACAGGTCGCCGCCGATGTTCGCGCCATGGTCGGCGGAGAGCTGGGCGGCGGCGATGCTGAGACCGTCGATGCGTGGAGGCAGCGGTCGCAGCAGCACGCTCTGGGCGGCGCCCGCGACCTTGCGGATCTGCCTCAGCTCCCGCAGCAGCGCCCGTCTGACGTGGAGGATCAGCCCGGTGCCGACGGCGAAGAAGACGGCGCTGGTGACGATCCGCGCCTCGATGCCGTGCCGCTGGGCGAGCGGGCAGGTCATTTTGTACGTGATGGCGATCGCGCCCCAGGCGGTGGGCAGCCCCAGGCTCAGTACCCGCCGCAGGGTCCGTCGCTCGGCCCGGCGCACCGTCCGGTCGAGACCGTCCAGCGGACCGCCACCATGGACCGTCCGGTCCAGTCGCACACGCGGTCTGCCCCGGCTCACCGCCCGGACGAGCCCGGCCCGCAGACCGCTCCCCCTGGGTCGCGCCCGGAGGCCCACTCGGGCCGACCCCCGCGAATTCGTCCGGGACGTCGCCCTGCGGGGAGCCCCAGCCTTGATACGGATCATGCCGATTGGCCCCCCAATAGGCCCTGACAGCGCAGACGACCTCCAAGAGGCCGGTCCGATTCTGTCGACCGCATGCCCCGATCGGGCCAGATCGCCCCGACTTGCCACCCGAATGAGTGACACAGCTTCGGAGACCTGCATTTATGCAGGTCGGCCGGGGGGAAGCACCCCGAAAGGGGCGCGGGGAACTGCGCGCCCAGCCACGACATACGCGCGGCCGAAGGACAACCCGCAGTTCCCCGGCACTCCCAACGGAGCTAGCTCCGCAACACCGCCCCCGTGCGCTCAGCGGCGAGCGCCACGGCCACGTCACGCGCCGCGGAGGCCTCGTCGACGGTCAGCGTGCGGTCGTCGGCGCGGAACCGCAGCGCGTAGGCCAGGGACTTCTTGCCCTCTCCGAGCTGCTCACTGTTCTCGTAGACGTCGAACAGCCGGATGGACTCCAGGAGTTCACCCGCGCCCTCGCGCAGCGCCGCCTCGACGTCCACGTGCGGGACGGTCTTGTCGACGACCAGAGCGACGTCCTGGGTGGCGACCGGGAAGGTCGAGATCTTCGGGCCCTTGGGGAGGCCCGCGCTCGCCTGCTCCAGCGCGTCCAGGTCGAGCTCCATCGCACAGGTGCGCGCGGGCAGACCCAGGGTCTTCAGGACGCCGGGGTGCAGCTCACCGGCGTACCCGATGACCTTCTCCTGGCCGTCGACGACGACGGCCAGTTCGGCGCAGCGACCCGGGTGCCACGGCCCGTACTGGCCGGAGCGGACGAGGAGTTCGGTCCCCGCCTCGCGGGCCAGCGAGCGCGCGGCCTCGATCGCGTCGGCCCAGTCGGCCGGGCGGCCCTTGCCCCACCAGCCGGCCTGCTCGCGGGCGCCCGCGAGGACGACGGCGGCGTGCTGGGGCTGGACGGGGAGCGCGGCCGTGAGGGACGCGATCTCCTCGTCGGTGGGACGGCGGTCGACGGGCAGGCGGCCCGCGACGCGCAGTTCGTCCTGCGGCTGGAAGACGAGTCCGGTCTCGAAGAGCGCCAGGTCGTGGCTGCCGCGGCCGTCGTTGCGGCGCAGGGCGTGCAGCAGGCCAGGCAGCAGCGTCGTACGGAGCGCGGGCTCCTCGTCGGAGAGCGGGTTGACCAGCTTGACGACCTTGCGCTTCGGGTCGTCGGCGGCGAGGCCGAGCTGGTCGAAGACGTGCTCGCCGATGAACGGGTAGTTCAGCGCCTCGACGTATCCGGCGCCGGCCAGCGCGCGGCCGATCCGACGGTGCAGCCGCTGCCGGCCGGTCAGACCCAGGCCCGCGGGGGGCTTCGGCAGGGTCGAGGGCAGGTTCTCGTAGCCCTCGAGCCGGATGACCTCTTCGGCCAGGTCGTTCGGGTCCGTCAGGTCGGGCCGCCAGGACGGCACGGTGACGATCAGCTCGTCCTGCCCGTAGACGTCGCAGCCGACCTGCTGGAGGCGGCGGACGACGGTCTCGCGGCCGTAGTCGACACCGGCCACCTTGTCCGGGTGGTTCGCCGGGATGGTGATGCTGTGCGGCGCGGAGGGTGCGATGACCTCGGTGACCCCGGCGTCGGCGGTGCCGCCGGCGAGGAGGACGAGGAGGTCGACCGTGCGCTGCGCGGCGGCGGAGGCGGCCTGCGGGTCGACGCCGCGCTCGAAGCGCTTGGACGCCTCGGAGGCCAGCTTGTGACGGCGGGCGGTGCGGGCGATCGAGAGCGCCTCGAAGTGCGCGGCCTCGATGACGACCTCGGTGGTGGTGCCCTCGGTGTCGTCGATCTCCGTGTTCGCGCCGCCCATGACGCCCGCGAGGCCGATGGCGCCGCGGTCGTCGGTGATGACCAGGTCCTCGGCGTCCAGCGTGCGCGTGACGCCGTCGAGGGTGGTGAGCTTCTCGCCCTGCTCGGCCCGGCGCACACCGATCGCACCCTGGACGCGGGTGCGGTCGTACGCGTGCAGGGGCTGGCCGAGCTCCAGCATCACGTAGTTGGTGATGTCGACGGCGAGCGAGATCGGGCGCATGCCCGCCTTCTGGAGGCGGCGGCGCAGCCAGATCGGCGAGAGGGTCTCGGGGTCGAGGCCCGTCACCGTCCGCGCGGTGAAGCGGTCGCAGCCCATCGGGTCGGAGACCCGCACCGGGTAGCCGAACGCGTTCGGGGCCGGTACGTCGAGCAGCGCGGGGTCCATCAGCGGCAGGCCGTAGGCGATGGCGGCCTCGCGGGCCACGCCACGCATCGACAGGGCGTAGCCGCGGTCGGGCGTGACGGCGATGTCGAGGACCTCGTCGACGAGCTGGAGCAGCTCGATCGCGTCGGTGCCCACCTCGATCTCCGGCGGCAGGACGATGATGCCGCCGCTGCCGTCGTCGCCCATGCCCAGCTCGTCACCGGAGCAGATCATGCCGTGCGAGGTCTTGCCGTACGTCTGGCGCGCGGCGATCGCGAAGTTGCCGGGCAGCACGGCGCCGGGCAGGACCACGACGACCTTGTCACCGACGGCGAAGTTGCGGGCGCCGCAGACGATCTCCTGGAGCTCACCCGTGCCGTTGGCGGTGCCGACGTCGACGAGGCAGAAGCGGATGGGCTTCTTGAAGCCCTCCAGCTCCTCGATGGACTGCACCTGGCCGACGACCAGGGGACCCTTGAGGTCGGCGCCGAGCTGCTCGACGGTCTCGACCTCGAGGCCTGCCGAAATGAGCTTGGCCTGGACGTCGCGGCCGGTCTCCGTCGCCGGCAGGTCGACGTACTCCCGCAGCCAAGAAAGCGGGACCCGCATCAGATCTCCATCCCGAACGGCCGGGTGAACCGGACGTCACCCTCGACCATGTCTCGCATGTCTTCGACGTTGTGGCGGAACATCAGCATCCGCTCGATGCCGAACCCGAAGGCGAATCCGCTGTACTTCTCCGGGTCGACGCCACAGGCGACCAGCACCCGCGGGTTGACCATGCCGCAGCCGCCCAGCTCGATCCAGCCCTCGGAGGAGCAGGTCCGGCAGGGGCGGTCGGGGTTGCCGACGGACTCGCCCTTGCAGACGTAGCAGAGCATGTCCATCTCGGCGGACGGCTCGGTGAAGGGGAAGTAGTTCGGGCGCAGCCGAGTCTTCATGTCGGCGCCGAAGAGCGACTGGACCATGTGGTCGAGGGTGCCCTTGAGGTCGGCCATGGTCAGGCCCTCGTCGACGGCGAGGAGCTCGATCTGGTGGAAGACCGGGGTGTGCGTGGCGTCCAGCTCGTCCGTGCGGAACACCCGGCCGGGGCAGACGACGTAGACCGGCGGCTCGCGGTCGAGCATGGCGCGGGCCTGCACGGGCGAGGTGTGGGTGCGCAGCACGACACCGGACTCGCCGTGGTCGCCCGTCGGCCCCTCGACGAAGAAGGTGTCCTGCATCTGCCGGGCCGGGTGGTCGGGCGTGAAGTTCAGGGCGTCGAAGTTGAACCACTCCGCCTCGACCTCGGGGCCCTCGGCGATCTCGTATCCCATGGACACGAAGACGTCGGCGACGCGCTCCATCATGGTGGTCAGCGGGTGGCGGGCGCCCGCCGGTACGCGGTCGTACGGCAGCGTGACGTCCACCGCCTCCTCGACCAGCACCCGGGCGTCACGCTCGGCCTCCAGCTCGGCCTGGCGGGCGCCGAGGGCCTTGTTCACCGCGCCTCGCGCCTGGCCGACCAGCTTGCCCGCGGCTGCCTTGGCATGCGGGGGCAGGGCGCCGATCTCGCGGTTGGCGAGGGCCAGCGGCGAGGTGCCGCCGGTGTGGGCGACCTTGGCCTCCTGGAGCGCGTCGAGGTCACCGGCGGCGGCGAAGGCGGCGAGCGCCTCGTCCCGCATGCGCTCGATCTCTTCCGGTTTCAAGGCCTCGACCTCTACAGGGTCGTACGACTTATTCGGTGCCGACATCTCTTCCCGTGCTTCCGTTGGCTGGCGGATGGTCCCCGTCCCGACTCGGGGGACGCATGGTCCCTGAAACGGGGACGCAAAGGTGCCAAAGGCCGAGTCTAACGGGGTGGGAGCCGACCTCGGACGCGCAGTCCGAGGGGTGGCTCCGGTACGACTGCGCCCGTGGGGCCTCGTCGGCGTTACAGCAGGTACGCCGGGGTGCCCACGGGCAACGTAAATCGGAACTCGGCGCCGCCGCCGGGGGCGCGGCCGACCGTGATGGTGCCGCCGTGGGCCTCGACGATGCCCTTGACGATGTACAGCCCGAGGCCCGTGCCGCCGCGCTTGCTGCCCCGCCAGAAGCGGGTGAAGACGCGGTTCATGGACTCCTCCGGGATGCCGGTGCCCTCGTCGCTCACGGTGACCGACGTGGCCGCGTTCTCGCCGTCCTCACGCTCGCGCGGGGACGCCGAGGGCGTGACGTCAATAGTGACGGTTCCCTCGCCGTGTCGCACCGCGTTTTCGAGCAGGTTGCTCAGCACCTGGTCGATCTTGTCAGGGTCGGCCCACAGGGGCGGCAGGGGCTGTTCGATGCGCAGCAGGAAGCGGTCGGCGGGCTGGCCCGAGGTGACGTACGCCTGGATGTGGCGGCCGACGGCGGCGCCGATGTCGACGGGCTGGCGGCGCACCTCCAGTCGGCCGGAGTCGATGCGGGAGATGTCGAGCAGCTCGGCGATGAGCCGGGTGACCCGGTTGGCGTCGGCGTCGACGGTCTCCAGCATGAGTTTCTTCTGGTCGTCGGTGAAGCGTTCCCACTTGGCGAGCAGGGTCGCGGTGAAGCCCTTGACCGAGGTGAGCGGGGAGCGCAGCTCGTGGGCGACCGTGGCGATCAGCTCGGCGTGACTGCGCTCGGTGCGGCGGCGGGCCTCGGTGTCGCGCAGCGAGACGACGACGCGGCGGACGGGCCCGGTGGGCGCGGTGCGTACGTAGCGCGCGGTGACGAGCACCTCGCGCCCCCCGGGGAGCAGCAGATTCCGCTCGGGCTGTCCGACGCGGATCGCGAGGCCGCCGTACGGGTCGGTCAGCTGCCACCAGCGACGGCCTTCGAGGTCCTCCAGGGGAAGGGCGGACTCCAGGTGGCGTCCGAGGGCGGCGGCGGCGGGGACGGCGGTGATGCGGGCGGCGGCGGCGTTGAAGCGGATGACCCGGCCGTTCTCGTCGGCGATGACGAGTCCGTCGGGCAGGTCGTCGGGGTCGATACCGAGTTCGTCCCCCGGTTCCGACCCGAGACCGGCACCGTGATCGACGTCATGATCGGCATCGAGTCGATCGTCGTGCTGATCGGCGCGCGGGGGCGCGGGTGTGTCGCGCACGTCCCGTGCGCGCGGCGCGCTCTTCGCACCGCTCGTGCCGACACCCATCCCCGTACCCCACCTCTCGTCTGGCGCAGTGGGCCCCCGAGCCCGTCACCCTACTAGCTGTCGGTGACGGAGCGGCACCCTCCGGAGGCGCGCTGTGCACGGGCGGACGCGTAGAGACATACGGCGGCGGCCGTCGCGAGGTTCAGACTCTCGGCCTTTCCGTGGATCGGTACGCGCACGACGGCATCCGCCAGCGCGCGCGTCTCCTCCGGGAGCCCCCAGGCCTCGTTGCCGAACACCCAGGCGGTGGGGCCGCCCATGGTCCCCTTGTCGAGCTCGTCGTCGAGGTCGTCCTCGCCCGCTCCGTCGGCGGCGAGGATCCGTACGCCGGCGCCCTTGAGGCCCTGCACGGCTGCCTCCACGGGCACACCGACGGCCACCGGCAGGTGAAAGAGGGAACCGACCGAGGCCCGTACGGCCTTGGGGTTGTACAGGTCGACGGACGCGTCGGTGAGTACGACGGCTTCGGCGCCGGCGGCGTCGGCGCACCGCAGCACCGTGCCGGCGTTCCCGGGGTCGCGGACGTGCGCGAGTACGGCGACGAGCTTGGGACGGGCCGCGAGGATCTCCTCGAACGGGGTGTCGAGGAACCGGCAGACCCCGACGAGCCCCTGCGGAGTGACGGTGGTCGAGATGTCGGCGATCACCTCCTCGTCGGCGAGGTGCACCCGGGCTCCGGCGGCCCGGGCGTCCCCGACGATGTCGGCGTAGCGCTCCGCGGCCTCGACGGTCGCGAACAGTTCGACGAGCGTGGCCGCCCCGTCGACGCGGTGCGCCGCCGCCTCGCGCACGGCCTGCGGTCCCTCGGCGAGGAACAACCGCTCCTTGCCGCGGAAGTTCCGCCGGGCGAGCCGCCGCGCGGCGGCTACGCGCGGCGAGCGCGGGGAGATCAGCTCGGGGTCGGCGGGCATGGGGTCACCTCAGGGGGTTACGGAGGGTCGGTCGGCTTGGGGTGGGGCGGGGCGGGGCCGGGTCCCCTCGAAGTAGACGACGAGAACGGGATCTGCGTGTCCATGCCGACTGCGGCCGGGGCCGGGTCGGCGTCCGGTGACCGCGGTCCTGGCGGGGCCGGACGGTCGGTCCGACAGAGCTTCGACGGAAGACGCCGCCCCGGCACATCACGTCCACCAGAACGAAGCCCCACCGCCGGGCCCGGGACCGACCGGCTGGGCATCCCGCCGAAGGCCAGGCGCCCGCCGAAACGGAGGCCCGCCACCAGACCCGGGACCAACCAGCTGGGCGTCCCGCCGAAGGCCGCGTCCGCCGAGACGAAATCCCGCCGCCGGGCCCGGGGCCGACCGGCTGGACATCCCGCCGAACGCCAGGCGCCCGCCGAAACGGAGGCCCGCACCAGACCCGGGACCAACCAGCTGGATGCTCCCGCCGAAGGCCGCGTCCGCCGAGACGGAGCCCCGCCGCCGGGCCCGGGGCCGACCGGCTGGGCATCCCGCCGAAGGCCAGGCGCCCACCGAGACGGAGGCCCGCACCAGACCCGGGACCAACCAGCTGGACATCCCCGCCGGAGACCGCGTCCGAGACGAAACCTCGTCACCAGACCCGAGCCGACCGGCTGGGCGTCCCCGCCGGAGGCCAGGCGTCGGCCGGGACGGAGCCCCGCCGCCAGACCCGGGGCCGATCGGCCGCCGGAAGGCTTCGGTGTTGCGTGTGGGCCTTGTGTCCCCGGTGGGGGCACCGGGCACGGCACGTCTTGCGGGGCGTTCGGTGTCGATCCGGGCGGGGATTCGACCACAGCCGACGTGCCGTACGGCGCCGCGGGCGTTTCCCCCGCCGCCGCGGCGCTCAGCCGCGACGGCGGAATCCGGCGGTGCGGAACCGACTTCGCCCACGCGCAGCGTGTCTCGACAGGCCGGCGGAGCCCAAACGCACCGGGACCCGCAAGCCGTGAGGCAAGCGGGTCCACAGCGACGTACGGCTCAGGCGAGCGCGAGCGTCACGCGGCCTTCGGCGCGTTGACGTCCGACGGCAGCGCCTTCTGCGCGACCTCGACGAGCGCGGCGAACGCACCGGCGTCGTTCACGGCCAGCTCGGCCAGGATCTTGCGGTCGACCTCGATGTTCGCGGCCTTCAGACCCTGGATGAAGCGGTTGTACGTGATGCCGTTGGCGCGGGCAGCGGCGTTGATGCGCTGGATCCACAGCTGACGGAAGTCGCCCTTGCGCTTCTTGCGGTCGTTGTAGTTGTAGACCAGCGAGTGGGTGACCTGCTCCTTGGCCTTGCGGTACAGGCGCGAACGCTGACCGCGGTAGCCGGAGGCCGCCTCGAGGATCGCCCGGCGCTTCTTGTGGGCGTTGACTGCCCGCTTGACGCGTGCCACTTTTTAACTCCTTGTAGCGGGGCCGTGGCTGTCGTCACACGGCCCGAAATCGATTGGGTCCCGGTCGGAGATCAGGCGCGCGGTGCGCGCCCGACGTCACTTGCCGAGAAGCTTCTTGATCTTCTTGGCGTCGCCCGGGGCCATCTCGGCGTTGCCGGTGAGGCGGCGCGTCAGGCGCGACGACTTGTGCTCGAGCAGGTGGCGCTTGCCGGCACGCTCACGGAGCACCTTGCCGGAGCCGGTGATCTTGAAGCGCTTGCTGGCACCGCTGTGCGACTTGTTCTTCGGCATAGCGCCGTTCTCTCCTCGTCAGTGGCGTTCCGATGCCCGGTCGTTAAACCGGGCACAGTGGAACGTCATGTATGTATCGATTGACATCCCCGGACTCACGTCCCGTGGACTCCATGGACTGTCGTCCCGGACTCCCCGGAGCCTTCGCCCTGGGATCAGGCCTCGGCGGAAGCCTCGGCCGGGGCCTCGGCGGTCTCGGCCTCGGAGGTCTCGCCCTCGGCGAACTCACCCTCGGCGATCTCACCGTCGGCGGCGTTCTGCGAGCGACCGGGGTTGGCCTTCGCTTCCGCCTTACGAGCCGCCTGGGCCTCACGGGCCTCGGCCATCGCCTCGGTCTTCTTCTTGTGCGGACCGAGCACCATGATCATGTTTCGGCCGTCCTGCTTCGGGTTCGACTCGACGAACCCGAGGTCCTCGACGTCCGAAGCCAGACGCTGCAGCAGTCGGTAGCCGAGCTCCGGCCGGGACTGCTCGCGACCGCGGAACATGATCGTGATCTTGACCTTGTCGCCCTGCTTGAGGAACCGGACGACGTGACCCTTTTTGGTGTCATAGTCGTGCGGGTCGATCTTCGGCCGGAGCTTCATTTCCTTGATGACCGTGTGCGCCTGGTTCTTGCGCGCCTCACGGGCCTTCATGGCCGACTCGTACTTGAACTTCCCGTAGTCCATGAGCTTGCAGACCGGCGGACGCGCGCTCGCCGCCACCTCGACCAGGTCGAGGTCGTACTCCTGCGCAAGCTCCAGCGCCTTGGCAAGCGGAACAATCCCGACCTGCTCGCCGCTGGGACCGACAAGTCGCACCTCGGGAACGCGAATCCGGTCGTTAATGCGGGGCTCGGTGCTGATGGATCCTCCTCGGTAGCACCACACGGCGGTCTGGCGGACAGCCGCGTATGTCTCTGATGACATTGGACCAACCACCGCGGGGCATGAAAAATGCCCCGGACGGTACACAGGCGGGGCTCCATGGAATACCGGAGCACCGCCGCGGTGAACCGCGGGGCGCACATTCGGGCGACTCCACCGTCCGTACGGAACGGTGGTGGCCGCCTGACCGGGTGACCCGCCATCCCTGAGGACGGTCGGGTGGGAGATCGGAGCCTCCACTTGTGGGCCGAGCACGCTGACATATGTCTGGGCGCATCCGGCCGGTCGTTACACAAGGTTAGCAGCTCCCCCGGGCCCGCGCTAACCGAGCGCCTCCGCGCTCCCGCGGACGGGTGCCTGCGTGCCGGGGCCTATCGTGTGGGACATGAGTGACACCCCTCCCCAGAACCCCGACTTCGACAGCATGACCCGCGACATCGCCGAGGTCCCCGCGGTCGAGGTCCTCGTGACGGTCGCCGTCAACCTGATGAGCGCCGCCGCCGTGAAGCTCGGTCTGACCGAGGAGGGCGACAAGTACAAGGACCTCGACGAGGCGCGCAAGCTGATCCACGCGCTGGCCGGACTGCTCGACGCGAGCGCGACCGAGATCAGCTCCTTCCACGCGTCCCCGCTGCGCGACGGCCTGAAGTCGCTGCAGCTGGCGTTCCGCGAGGCGTCGATCGTCCCGGACGAGCCGGGCCAGGGCCCGGGCGAGAAGTACACGGGCCCGATCTACGGCTAGAGCCTGATCCGCCGGAGAGGCCTTGGTTCCTCTCCCGCTTTCTCCCGCTCCCGCTTTCTACTGACGTACGTACAAGGGCTCGCCCGGTGGCGTCGTCCCGGCCGGCAGCAGTGCCAGGTCGAGACCGCGCACCAGGCGGGCCCTCAGCGTTTCGTCGGCGGCGAGCCGCCCGGCGAGCGCGCGGGCGGCTTCGGCCGGGGCCGCGGTCGGGTCCAGTACCAGCGCGAGCGTGCCGTCGGCCTGGCCGGGGCCCAGGTGGGCGCGGAGTACGGCGGGCTCGGCGGCCACGGCGGCGCGTACCGCCTCGACCACGGCGGGATCGGCGAGCGGGTCCGCCGTCGTACGCCCCTCGGCGAGGGCGAGCAGCGCCGAGCCGGTCAGTTCGTACGGCACCGGACCGGCCAGATCGAGGACGACCGTGTCGGCCTTCTCGTGCGCGGCGGCCTGCAGGGCCTGGTGCAGGGGTACGGCTACGGGGCGGGCCGCCGGGTCCCAGCGGGCCAGCGACTCGGTGGAGGTGAAGGCGGGCAGCGCCGTGCGGTGGCCCGCCTTCAGGGTGGGCACCGCCATGTCGCTGGTCTTCTCGTGACGCAGCCCGTTCTCGTCCTCCTCGACCTCACCGAGTACGGCCACGACGGGCACGAGGAGCCGGGCGCCCTTGAGCGCCTCCAGGACCGGCCCCACGGCGGTGCGGTCCTCGGCCCAGGCCGCGAGTGCCGCACTCAGCCGGGGATCGGCCGAGCCGTCGTCGTCGGGGAAGCCGGAGTCGGGAATGTTCTTGTTCGCCACGGTCCCCGACCCTATCGGGGGGATGCTGCTGGGCTTGTGCGGGCCCTGAAACCTGGCGGTGACAGCTTTCACGGGATTCTCAGCATTCGCTGACACACCTCTAACATGCGTCTAACGCCGGGCACAGGCACCGCCCCGAGCATCGCGGGATGGCCCCTCACAGAGCTCGTCGGCGTCGCATCCGCCGCTCCGGACGCAGGACCGTCGTCTACACCGTGGTGGCTTCCGCCGTCCTCGTGGGCGGTACGGCGGTGGGTGCCGTGTACGTGAAGGCACAGGCGCACGACCGCGGGAGCCTCGTATCCTCCCCCTCGGCATCGTCGGGTACGTCGTCCTCGGCGTCGGCCGCGTCGTCGTCCCCCAGCCAGGAGGCATCGGTGGAACCTGTGACGGAGCCCACGGTGGAGCGGGACGCCCTGCTCGCCAAGACGATGAAGGCCGTGGCGCTGGAAAACGGCGCAGCGGTCTCGGTCGCGGTGTTCGACCTCGACTCCGGCGAGGGCGCCGCCTACGGCCAGGGGGCCTTCGACACGGCCAGCATCGTCAAGGTCGACATCCTCGCGACGCTGCTGCTCCAGGCGCAGGACGCGGACCGGCATCTGACGGCGGCGGAGAAGACGTACGCCACCGAGATGATCACGAACAGCGACAACGCGTCCGCGTCCACGCTGTGGGACATCATCGGGCAGGCGGACGGTCTCGACGCCGCGAACGAGCGGTTCGGGCTGACCGGTACCTCCGGCGGGGACGGTGCGCTGTGGGGGCTGACCCAGACCACGGCGGCCGACCAGCTCACCCTGCTCCAGCAGGTGTTCGGGGACGACTCCGAACTCAGCGAGGCCTCGCGCACATATCTCCAGGGGCTGATGGGCGAGATCGCCGCCGATCAGCACTGGGGGGTGTCGGCGGCGGCCGACGGCACGCAGTGGGCCCTCAAGAACGGGTGGCTGGCGCGGAGTTCGACCGGGCTGTGGGACATCAACAGCATCGGCCGGGTCACTGTCGACGGGGACCAGTACCTGGTGGCGGCGCTGTCCAACGGCAACACGACCAAGGCCAAGGGGATCTCGGTGGTGGAGGCGGCGGCGAAGGCCGCCGTGGCCGCGTTCGGCTCCGCGTGAGTTCTGAGGGTCCGTAAAGGTGCGGGGGTGTCCGTTCGGGTGCGGATGCGTTGTGGCTGGGCGCACCCACGCGGCGGAGCCGCACATGTCACAGCCCCGCGCCCTAAAGGGGCACGTCGCCCGATGCGTCCTGCGCTGAGAACCTGCGGCCTCGCCACAGGATCACCGACGCGGCCAGCAGGACCACGCCCGCGCCGCCCGCCGCCGGGCCCACCCAGCCAGACGGCTGGTTGTCGTCCGGGGCGGCGTCGGGGCCCGTACCGAAGTACTTCTTGCCGTACGCCGCCGCGTGCGTGCTGTCCGGCTTGAGGCGGCCTGCAGCCTCGATGGCCGCCGCGGGGTCGATGAAGCCGAAGCCGCGGGAGTCGTCGCGGCCGCCGCTGGGGGCGTTGCGGGCGGTGTCCTCCAGGAGCTTCTTGATCTGCGCCGGGGACAGGTCCGGGTGGGCCGCCTTGATGAGCGCGACCGCGCCGGAGACGAACGCGGAGGCGGCGCTGGTGCCCCAGCCCTCGTAGTACTTGTCGTCCGGGTCGGCGATGACGACGTCGACGCCGGGGGCGCTGACGGTGGCGTACCAGCGGCGGGTGGAGAACGAGGCGCGGGTGCCGTTCTGGTCGACGGCCGTGGCCGCGATCACGCCCGGGTAGGCCGCCGGGTACGAGATGTGGTCGCCCTTCTCACCGCCGTTGCCTGCCGAGGCGACAACGACCGCGCCCTTCTTCAGGGCGTACTGGACTGCGGCGTCCTCGGCGGGCTCGGGATGGGCGGACTTGGAGTCGTCGCCGAGGGAGAGGTTGATGACGTCGGCGCCCTGGTCGGTGGCCCAGCGGATGCCCTCGGCGAGGGCGTTGCCACGGGTGTTGCGGGCCCTCGTACGGGCCGAGTCGCCGTCTTCGAGGATGACGCGGACGGGGAGGATCTTCGCCTCGGGGGCGATGCCCAGGACTCCGTCGCCGTTGCCGACGCCGTGCCCGTGACCGGCGATGATCCCGGCCATCGCGGTACCGTGCCGGGCCCATGCGCGGTCACCGCGCTGCGCCCCGAAGCCGACCATGTCCTTTCCGGTCAGGACGTTGCCGACCAGGTCCGGATGCTGGTCGTCGACGCCCGTGTCGAGGACCGCGACCGTGATGCCCTGGCCCTTCGTGGTGCGCCAGGCCTGCTGGGTGTGCATCGCGTCGAGGGCCCACTGCTGGGCACGTATGCCGTCGGCGTGCGCGGCGGTGGACGGGAGCAGGGCGAGGGAGGCGGCCAGCAGGACGCTCAGGGCTCCGGCCCTCCGGGTGGCCCTGCGGGATGCCTTACGGGCGGCCGCATTGGTGGCCCCGCTGGTGGTGGCCCCGCTGGTGCTGGCCCTGCGGATCATGACGGCTTCTCCGTGGCCGAGCCGACGGTCTTGCGCAGGCTGCGCTCGATGCGGTCGGCGAGGCCCTGTGCGTCGTGGCCCAGGCCCGCCTGGGCCGGGGCCGTGGTCGCAGCGGGCTTGATGGCGTCCGCGGCGGGCTGCGGGGCGGTGATGATACGGCCGTCGGCGAAGCCGGAGACGGCGTAGACGACGACGGGCGCGTCGGTGAGCACCGACACCGTCCAGGACGCGCGCTGGGCGTCGCCGAACCCGGCGGCGACGGTGCCCTTGGCAGCGTACGGACTGGGCATCAGATCGGTGCGCCGGTCGAGGCCTTCCTGCTGGAAACGGTTCTTCAGCGCGGTCATGGCCGCCGGGTCCGCCTTGGTGAACAGCAGGCCCACGGTGGTGACCTGGCTGCGGGTCGCGTCCGTGTACGTGGCCCGCAGCAGCCGCAGACAGCCTGCCGGGGCGAGCGCCTTGCTCAGAAGCGGATCGAAGGCGTTCGCGCAGCCGCTGTCCGGGGCGACGGCCAGTCGGGTCCAGGTGCGGTCGGCGCCGCCGGGGCCCGCACCCTGGCCCTGCACGGTGGGCGGGAAGAGCTGGTCCACGGGCACGCTGTGCCACAGGCTTCCGGCCGCGACGAAGGCGCTGTGCGCACCGTCCGCGCCCGTGCCGCCGCCGGTCAGCCAGCTTCCGGCCGCCGCGCCACCGATGAGGCCGAGGCCCAGCACGACGCAGGCCGCGGCCGCCGCCGCCCGGGGCCGAGTGCGCGCGCCGACGTGGCGCGGGCGCGTGGTGTCGTCGTAGGTCTCGGGCTCCGCGAACGACACGTACGGGCGTGCCGTGCCAGGGGCCGGGCTCACGGGGGCGGACGGTGCGACGGGCCGCTCCGCGGGGATGGGGCGCAGCCGCGTGGTCGTCTCCGTGATCCCCTCCTCGGGTACGGGGGTCCGCCGGGTCGGGCCGGGGTGCGGCACGCCGGGGTGCCGACCGGCCGGCGGGGCGTCGGGAAAGCGGGCGGAGGCCGGCGGCGGGGGCGGGGACGCGGGGGTGGTGCGCCGGCCGGGGAAGCGGGGGTGCGTCGGCTCGTGGCGCGGGGGCTCGGGGGTGCCGGTGGCACCCGGCGCCGGTGGCGACGCCGCACCGGCGGAGGACGACCCCGCCGACGGTTTCGGGTCGTGCGAGAGCCGGAAGGGGCGCCCCGCCCGGGTACCGCCGCCGTCCGGGCGCGCCATGACATCGCCGACGGCGTCGGACGGCTCACCTGAGCGCGAGACCGCGTCCGCGGGGGAACCGGCCGACTCCGGCCGCCGGGAACCACCGCCCGCGCGGGACGCCCCGGCAGCGTCGGGCGACAACCGGGTACGGGACTCACCGCCCGACCGCGGTGTCCCGGCGGTGGACGAACCGGGTGACGGGGAGGCGGCACCCGCACGGGGCGGCGTCATGGTGTCGTCCGCCGGGGACGGGCGGCTCTGCCGGGGTGCGCGCGCGGCGGGGGTGTCAGCCGTGGTGGGCCGCTCCGCCGGGCGGCGCGGGGCGCCGGTCGGGGGCAGGTCCCCGGAGTCGGGGAGTGTCCAGGGCTCGCCCACCACGGACGGGTCCGTCCGGCGGGGCACCGGGGCGGTGGCCGCGGGCGGTTCCTGCGGGCTCGGCAGCGACCAGGGCTCGCCACCCACGGGCGGCTCGGCCGGACGCGGCCGCCAAGTGGCGCCCGAGGGCAGGTACTTCGGGCGGGGCGGCACCGCGTCCCCACCCGCGGGGGACTGCTCGGGTCGTGGCGGGGTCGCCGGACGCGGCGGCGTGACGCCCCCCGCGGACGGCGCTTCGGGCCTCTGCGGGGGCACCGGATTCCCACGCCCGGGAGACGTCTCGGGCCTCGGTGCGGTCACCGCACGGGACGGCACACCGCCCTCGCTCCTCGCAGACCGTTCAGGCCGGGGCGGGGTCGCCGACCAGGAGGGAACGTCCTCCCCGCTCGCCGGAGACTGTGCGGGCCGTGGTGGGGTCGCCGGGCGGGAGGGCCTGGAGCCGGTGCGGCCCTGCGTGGGAGGCGGTGGGGTGTCCTGCGCGGGAGACGCTGCCGCCTCGGGGGAGACCGTCCCCTCGGGGGACTCTCCCGGCGGCTGTGCCGGGCGGGGTGGGGTGGCCGGGCGCGGCGGGATGGAGGCGCGGCGCGCTTCCGTGCTCATGCACCCCCCGTTTCCTCGTACCCGGGCTACCGACCCGGCCCGGAATCCGCCGGGCCGCTCACGTGTACGGAAGAAACCACCTCGGCGACTCACCCGTCACGAGCACCCATACCCGTGCCGACGGACCGTCATCCCGGGCACGACCCGCCCGGACAAGGTCGTTCCTCCCTGCGTGCGCGTCACTCTACGGGTTGACGTGGGCAGGGAGGGAACCAGTCCGCGCGCCCGGGGCTTCTGCCCGGAACGTCCCCCTACCCTGCGGTAATCGAGTCTGGCAGGCTTCGGTCATGACTGCCCGCGCCGCAGACCGGGCCCGCTACGACCGGGCCACAGCTCCTCTCGACGCCCCTCTCGCGATCGTGGATCTGGAGGCCTTCGACGCGAACGCGGACGACCTCGTCCACAGGGCAGGCGGCAAGCCGATCCGGGTCGCCAGCAAGTCGGTGCGCTGCCGCACCCTGCTCGAGCGCGTCCTGGAGCGGGACGGTTTCGCGGGGATCATGTCCTTCACCCTGGCCGAGTCGATCTGGCTGGCCCGTTCCGGCTTCGACGACATCCTGCTCGCCTACCCCTCGGCGGACACCCGGGGCTTCGCCGAGCTGACCTCCGACCCCAAGCTCGCCGCCGCCGTCACCGTCATGGTCGACGACCCCGCCCAGCTCCACCTGATCGACGAGGCCCGCCGGGACGGCACCGAAGTGGTGCGCGTGTGCCTGGAGTTGGACACCTCCCTCAAGCTGCTCGGCGGCCGGGTGCGGGTCGGGGCGCTGCGCTCGCCGCTGCACTCGCCCGCCCAGGTCGCCGACCTGGCCCGCGCCGTGGTCCGCCGGCCCGGGTTCAAGCTGGTGGGGATCATGGCGTACGAGGGGCATGTCGCGGGTGTCGGTGACGCCGTCGCGGGGCGGCCCTTCCGGTCGCGTGCGGTCAGGCTCATGCAGGCCACCGCCCGTAAGGAACTCGCGCGGCGGCGCGCCGAGGTGGTCCGTGCCGTACGGGCCGTGGAGCCGGACCTCGAGTACGTCAACGGCGGCGGGACGGGCAGTGTGCAGCACACGGCCGCCGAGGACGCGGTCACCGAGATCGCGGCGGGCTCCGGGCTGTACGTTCCTCGGCTGTTCGACAACTACACGTCGTTCAGCGGGCGTCCGGCCGCGCTCTTCGCGCAGCCGGTGGTACGCAGGCCGGGTGTCGGGGTCGTCACGGTGCTCGGCGGCGGCTACCCGGCCTCGGGCGCCCCGGGCCCCGACCGGCTGCCGGTCCCCTACCTGCCGGAGGGGCTGCGCTACGACCCCCAGGAGGGCCCCGGCGAGGTGCAGACGCCGCTGCTCGGCGCTCCGGCGGACGACCTGCTCATCGGCGACAAGGTGTGGTTCCGGCACGCGAAGGCCGGGGAACTGTGCGAGCGGTTCGACGCGCTGCACCTGGTCGAAGGCGACACGGTGACGGCGACCGTCCCGACGTACCGGGGAGAGGGCCACACCTTCCTGTAGCGGGGCTCACCGCGCGCTCACCGGCCGGATTCCCTCGGTGATCCGGTCCATGTCGGTGAGCGGCGGCCCGTCCGCACCCGCGTCGAACACGAAGCGGACGATGACGAGGGCCCGTGAGCCCACGCCGGAGGGGAACGCCAGCGATTCGACGTAACCGCCGGGTCCCACCCCCGTCTTCACCTGCCAGCGCACGAGGTATCCGACGCTGCCCGCGACGGCGACCGGGCTCGCCCGCAGCTGCCGGTGGGACGTGACGCCGTGGAAGGGCCGGTTGTCGAGGAGATCGCGGTCGTACGCGCTGCTCGCGGCGTCCGCGATGTCCTGCTCGGCGAGGGCCTTCGGGGACCTCTCGTCGTTCGCGGTGACGGTGCGCGAGACGACCCGCCCGTGCCGGCACAGGCCGGGGTCGCCCGGGCAGTCGTAGGTGCCGGGGGTGGTCATCATGACGTCGTCCTCGGCGACGTCATGGGCACGGACCCAGCCGTCGAACAGCGGCAGCGTGATGCCGTTGAGCTCGTCCACGACGACGGACGGGTCGCCGGAGGACGGATCGGCCGGGGAGCCGGTGGTCTGTGCGGGTGCGGTGGGCGGGGTGGTCCGTGTGGCCGCGGTGCCCCCGCCGCCCTCCCGGCCGAGCACGAAGGCGCCCGTGACGATCGAGGTGACCAGGACGACTCCGGCGGTGACGAGCGCCACGGCCTTGGCACGTCCCGAGCCGCCGCCGACGGGTCGCGGCGGTGCCAGGGGCACCTGGGGTGCCTCGGGTCCTCGCCGGTGGTCCGTCCAGGCGGTGCCGTCCCACCAGCGCTCGACGAGCGGGTACGCGGGGTCGCGGTACCAGCCGGGCGGAGGCGTCATGCTCATTCCGGCACTCTAGGGCGCGCCCCGAACGTCAGTACACGGGTGTTCCGTAGACGGTGTCCTTCTGGTCGGGTACGACCGAACCGTCGTCCCTGAGGACGGGTTCCCCGCCGCCGCCGGTCGCGTTGTAGGCGCTCGCCGCGCACGGGTACGGCTCGGGCCTGCGCGGCAGTGGCCCGATGAACATCGGGTTGATCACCCAGCGGCCGTCGGCGTCGTCGTACGCGCGGCACATGAGTTCGCTCTTGTTGCGGTTGAGGACGAGGTGGGCTCCGGTGGCGTCCCCGACGAAGGTCACATCGGTGTCGGCGTCGCCGGCCGCGAGCGCGGTGCGGTGGCGTGGGTTCTGCCGCCGCCAGGCCGCGGCGCCGTGGACGCCGTAGATCTCCTGGTTGATCCAGCAGCGCTTGCCGTCGATGTACGGGATGGCCTCGCCCCGGGTCGCGGGTACGCCGCCGCAGCCCTCGTTCCGGGTGGTGATCCGGCCGCGCCGGTCGAGGACCGACCGGATGGCGATCGTGTGCCGGGCGTCGATGCCGACTCCCCGCGACCAGACCTCGGTGACCGGTTCGGCGCCCGCGGAGACGACGTAGACGTCGAATCCGGCCCTCTGGAGGGTACGGATCAGCTCGCGCTGCTGGTCGTAGTAGCGGACGTACGCCGGGACGGTGTGCGTGCCCAGGGTCCGCGTCGAGCCGAGGGGCGCGGCGAGTGCCTGCGCACGGGCGCTGCGGGCGTACGAGGTCAGCTCGGCGACGGTGCGTCCGGCGAAGAGCTGGGGCACCCAGGCGTACTGGGGGACGGTGCGCCGGTGGTTCCAGGTACCGGCGAAGGCGGCGGCGCCGCTCATGGTCCGGCCGTTCTCGCGGATCTCGAGGATCTCGTCGGCGCAGCGGGGCTCGGTCGAGGTGGGGAGGGGTGCGCCCGCGGGTGTGGTGGTGCCGCAGGCGGCGGTCAGTGCCCGGTCCGCCGTGTCCGTGAGCCACTGGCTGGTGTCCCGCCAGCGCACGGGGCGCAGGATCTTGTCGTGTCCCAGGGCCCAGGCGAGGGTGGCGTCGGTGACGTCGTTCTTGGTGACGGTGTTGTCCCAGTCGAAGGCGGCGACCGGGCGGCCCGCCGAGGGGTTCGGCCCGGCGCAGGTGCCTCGCTCGTCGATCACCTGTTGCAGGTGGGCGCGGTTGTCGCCGTACCAACGCGCGGAAAGCCGAGGGCAGTCGGGGCGGGTGCCGGAGGAGGCGGTTGGCGCGGCCGCCAGGGTGGCGGCCGCGACCAGGGTCCACGCGAAAGAGGCACGAACGGATCGATATCGCATGGAACGTGCATATACCGGGGTGATCTACAGGGGCGTGACGTACGCGCCCGAGATCCCCCCGTCCACCAGGAAGTCGGAGGCGTTCACGAAGGAGGAGTCGTCGCTGGCGAGGAAGGCGACCGCCGCGGCGATCTCCTCGGCCTCGGCGAACCGGCCGACGGGGATGTGGACGAGCCGGCGTGCGGCACGCTCGGGGTCCTTGGCGAAGAGTTCCTGGAGCAGCGGGGTGTTGACCGGTCCCGGGCACAGGGCGTTGACGCGGATGCCCTCGCGGGCGAACTGGACGCCCAGTTCACGGGACATGGCCAGCACACCGCCCTTGGAGGCCGTGTACGAGATCTGCGAGGTGGCCGCGCCCATCCGGGCCACGAAGGACGCCGTGTTGATGATGGAGCCCTTGCCCTGGCGCCGCATGTAGGGGATCGCGGCCTTGCAGCACAGGTAGACGGAGGTGAGGTTGACCTCCTGGACGCGCTTCCAGGCCTCCAGGCCGGTTTCCAGGATGGAGTCGTCGTCGGGCGGCGAGATGCCCGCGTTGTTGAAGGCGATGTCGACGGAGCCGTAGGTGTCGAACGCCGTCTTGAAGAGCGCCTCGACCTGCTCGGGGTCGGTGACGTCGACCTTGACGAAGATCCCGCCGACCTCGTCGGCGGCGGCCTTGCCGCGGGCGTCGTCGACGTCGCCGCAGACGACGTGGGCACCCTCGGAGGCGAGCCGACGGGCGGTGGCGAGACCGATGCCGCTGCCGGCGCCGGTGATGACGGCGGTACGGCCGACGAGGCGGCGGCAGATGATTCCTTCGGCGTCCGCGGTGGCTTCGGTGCCTGCGGTGCCTGCGGTGACTTCGGTCACTGTGCGGGGCCCTCCGTGCTGATGAAGACGTTCTTGGTCTCGGTGAAGGCGGTGAGCGCGTCCGGGCCGAGTTCGCGACCGATCCCCGACTGCTTGAAGCCGCCGAAGGGGGTCCAGTAGCGGACGCTGGAGTGGGAGTTGACGGACAGGTTGCCGGCGCGGACGGCCCCCGAGACGCGCAGGGCGCGGCCGACGTCACGGGTCCAGATGGAGCCGGAGAGGCCGTACTCGGTGGCGTTGGCGAGCCGGATCGCGTCCGCCTCGTCCTCGAAGGGCAGGACGACGGCGACGGGGCCGAAGACCTCCTCGACGGCCACACGCGCGTGGGGCTCGACACCGGTGAGGACGGTGGGCGGGAACCAGAAGCCCGGGCCCTCGGGGGCCTTGCCGCGGATACCGGGGGTGTCGGCGGGGACGTACGAGCGCACGCGCTCCAGCTGCACCCGGGAGATCAGCGGGCCCATCTGCGTCTGCTCGTCGGCGGGGTCGCCGACGACGACGGACTCGATCGCCGGGGCGAGAAGGTCGACGAAGCGGTCGTAGACGGAGCGCTGGACGAGGATGCGGGTGCGGGCGCAGCAGTCCTGGCCGGAGTTGTCGAGGAAGGACATGGGCGCAGCGGCCGCGGCGGCCTCGATGTCGGCGTCGGCGAAGACGATGTTGGGGCTCTTGCCGCCCAGTTCGAGGGTGACGCGCTTGAGCAGGGCCGAGCCCTTCGCCAACACCTGTTTGCCCACGGCCGTTGACCCGGTGAACACGATCTTCGCGACGCCGGGGTGCTCGACGAGCGCGTTGCCCGCGACCGGGCCGTGGCCGGGGAGCACCTGGAAGAGCCCCTCGGGCAGACCGGCCTCCAGAGCCAGCTCGGCCAGCCGGAGCGCCGTCAGGGGGGTCGTCTCGGCGGGCTTGAGGATGACGGCGTTCCCGGCCGCGAGCGCCGGGGCGGTGCCCCAGGCGGCGATCGGCATCGGGAAGTTCCAGGGCGCGATGACGCCCACGACGCCGAGCGGTTCGAGGATGGTCACGTCGAGGCCGCCCGGAACCGGGATCTGGCGGCCGGTGAGCCGCTCCACTCCCCCGGCCGCGTAGTCGAGCAGGTCTCGGACGTTGCCCGCCTCCCAGCGCGCGTTGCCGACCGTGTGCCCGGCCTCGCGCACCTCCAGCCGGGCGAGTTCCTCCAGGTGTTCGTCGACGACGGCCGCGAAGCGGCGCAGCAGGCGGGCGCGGTCGGCGGGCGGGAGGGCCGCCCACGTCGCCTGGGCCCGCACGGCGCGTACGACGGCGGCGTCCACGTCGGCCGCGGTGGCGGCCGGGACGGTGGCGAGGACCTCTTCGGTGGCCGGGTTGAGTACCTGGAGATCGAGCTCGTTCGACAAGGAAGGACCTCTCACATGCGTTCGAAGGAGCGGCGCAGCTCCCAGTCGGTCACCGCGGCGTCGAAGGCCTCCAGCTCGACGCGGGCCATGTTGCGGTAGTGCGCGACCACCTCGTCACCGAAGGCGGCCTTGGCGATGGGGCTGTTCTCCCAGAGCTCGGCGGCCTCGCGCAGGGTGGTGGGCACATGCGCGTACTCGGCGGTGTACGCGTTGCCCGCGCACGGCTCCGGCAGCTCCAGCTTCTGTTCGATGCCGTACAGGCCGGCCGCGACGAGCCCGGCGACGGCCAGGTGCGGATTGACGTCACCGCCGGGCAGCCGGTTCTCGAAGCGCATCGAGCGCCCGTGACCGACGACGCGGAGCGAACAGGTGCGGTTGTCATGTCCCCAGGCGACGGCGGTCGGCGCGAAGGAGCCGGGCTGGAAGCGCTTGTAGGAGTTGATGTTGGGCGCGTAGAGGAGCGAGAAGTCGCGCAGGGCGGCCAGCTGCCCGGCGAGGAAGTGCCGCATGACCTCGGACATGCCGCCCGGGTCCTGCGCCGAGCCGGCCATCACGTTCGCGCCGTCCGCGTCCGTGAGCGAGAGGTGGATGTGACAGGAGTTGCCCTCGCGCTCGTTGTACTTCGCCATGAAGGTGAGCGAGACGCCCTCCTGGGAGGCGATCTCCTTGGCGCCGGTCTTGTAGATGGCGTGCTGGTCGCAGGTGACGAGGGCCTCGTCGTACTTGAAGGCGATCTCGTGCTGGCCGGGGTTGCACTCGCCCTTGGCGGACTCGACGGTCAGCCCCGCGGCCTGCATCTCGTTGCGGATGCGGCGCAGCAGCGGCTCGATGCGCCCGGTCCCGAGGACCGAGTAGTCGATGTTGTACTGATTGGCCGGGGTGAGCCCCTTGTAGCTCGCGTCCCAGGCCTGCTCGTAGGTGTCCTTGAAGACGATGAACTCGAGCTCGGTGCCGACCTGGGCGGTGTAGCCGAGTGCGGCGAGGCGGTCGAGCTGGCGGCGCAGGATCTGGCGGGGCGCGGCCACCACCGGGGAGCCGTCGTTCCAGACGAGGTCGGCGACGAGCAGGGCGGTGCCCTCGTTCCACGGCACCCGCCGTAGGGTGCTGAGATCGGGGCGCATGGCGAAGTCGCCGTAGCCCCGGTCCCAGGAGGACATGGCGTACCCGTCGACCGTGTTCATCTCGGTGTCGACGGCGAGGAGGTAGTTGCAGCCCTCCGTGCCGTGCTCGAGGACCTCGTCGAGGAAGAAGCGCGCGGCGAACCGCTTGCCCTGGAGCCGCCCCTGCATGTCGGGGAAGGCCAGGACGACGGTGTCGATCTCGCCGCCCGCGACGAGGGCGTGCAGCTCCTCGACGGCGAGCGGGGGTGTGCGGTCTGCCACCGGAAAAGCCTCCTTGGGTCAGCCGAGAGCCATAAGGTATTGCGGAGAACCATTGCTTGGGAAGGGGGCACGACCAGATGACGCGGGCGGAGGCCGACGGTGGTGTGGACGACCGACTGACGCCGGTGCTGCGGCCGGTGCGGGCGGGCAACGGTTTCGAGGAGGCACTGGAGCAGATCCTCCAGGTGGTCAGGCTGGGGCTGGTGCCGGGCGGTGGACGGCTGCCCGCGGAGCGGGAGCTGGCGGAGCGGCTGGGGATCAGCCGGGTGACGCTGCGCGAGGTGCTGAAGGTGCTCCAGGACCAGGGTCTGGTCGAGTCGCGGCGCGGACGCTACGGCGGCACGTTCGTGGTGCCGAGGGCCGAGACCCCCGGCGAGGACGAGCTGCGGCGCCGGTTCGCCGAGGTCGACATCGAGGACGTCCTGCGCTTCCGTGAGGTGCTGGAGGTGGGGGCGGCGGGGCTGTGCGCGACGCACGGGCTCTCCCCGGAGCAGGCGGAGCGACTGCGCGAGGCGCTGGCCCGCACGCACGAGGCGCCGCTGGCGGACTACCGGCGCCTGGACACCCTGCTCCACCTCACCCTCGCCGAGCTGAGCGGTTCGCCGTCCCTGACGGCCCAGTACGCGGCCGTCCGCGCCTCCGTGAACGACCTGCTCGACTGCATCCCGCTCCTGGTGCGCAACTTGGAGCACTCGCAGCGCCAGCACACCGCGCTGGTCGAGGCGGTGCTCGACGGGGACGCGGACGGGGCTCGGGAGATGATGCGGGAGCACTGCGCGGGGACGGCGGCGCTCCTGAGGGGGTTCCTGGCGTGAGCCCTCTGCCGGTACCGTACAAAGGCTTCAAAGGTATGACTGCATTCCATTGAATCCGTAGGGAGCGCGGCGTGGGAGGTACGGACGGTGCGGGCGGCGTGGACGGTGTGAGCGGCGTGGGCAGACCGCTGATCGGCGTGAGTACGTATCTGGAGGCCGGGGCTCGGTGGGGGGTGTGGGAGCTGGAGGCCGCTCTGCTGCCGGCCGGCTATCCGCGGCTCGTCCAGGCGGCGGGGGGTCTCGCCGCGATGCTGCCGCCGGACGACCCCTCCCACGCCGCGTCGACCGTCGCCCGTCTCGACGGCCTCGTGATCGCGGGCGGCCCCGATGTCGACCCGGTCCACTACGGCGCCGAGCGCTCCCCGCGGACCGGACCCCCGGCCGCGGCCCGCGACGCCTGGGAACTCGCCCTGATCGACGCCGCGCTGGCGGCCGGCACCCCGCTTCTCGGCATCTGCCGGGGCATGCAGCTCCTCAACGTCGCCCTCGGCGGCACGCTCGTCCAGCACATCGACGGGCATGTGAAGGACGTCGGGGTCTTCGGGCGCCACGAGGTGACGCCGGTGGCGGGGAGTCTGTACGGGGATGTCGCGCCGGAGACATGCGCCGTGCCGACGTATCACCACCAGGCGGTCGAACGTCTCGGAGAGGGACTGACGGCCTCGGCGCACGCGCTCGACGGAACGGTGGAGGCGATCGAACTCCCCTCTTCCCGCTGGGTGTTGGGTGTGCAGTGGCATCCCGAGATGGGCGTGGACCTGAGGGTCATGCGAGCGTTGGTGCGAGCCGCTTCCTGAGCCAGGCGAGGGCGGCGGCGCCCTGGGCGTGCTGGAAGGCGCGCAGGGTCGGCAGACCCGGGGGCGGTGGCTGCCGGGACTGCTGGACGAAGAAACCGGCGAGGGCCGCCAGGGTGGCGGTGACGCCTTCCGGGTCAGCGTCGCGGCCCAGTGGGTGAGCGGTGAACACCTCTTCCGGGTCGGGGCCGCCCTGGGCGCGGACGCACGGGAGCATCAGCAGCAGGTCGAACCACGGGGCGGCACGCACGGCGTGCGGCCAGTCGACGAAGACGACCCCGCCGCCCTCCGTGAGCAGGACGTTGTCCGCGCGCAGGTCACCGTGCGCGAGGGTCTCGCCGGTGGCGAACTCGGTCCACGGGGCGGAGAGTTCGGCCAGTTCGTGCAGGTGCGCCGCGATCCACGGGTCGAGGCCCTCGCCCCCGGTGTCCCCGGAGTCGATGAGCTGCCGCCACCCCTGGAAGGCGTGGGCCAGGGACTGCGCTGCGGTCGGGGCGTCGAACGGTGCCGGCGTCAGGGCCCGCCCCAACTCCTCGACGGCGTCGAGCACGCGTCTGAACTCACCTTCCCGCCAAGGCACATGGGGCTGTCGGCCCGCCACGTCCTCGAAGACGAGGGCGACCCAGGTGCCGTCGTCGTAGGTGCCGAGGAGCCTGGGGGCCGGGGTGTTCGGCGGGAGTGCGGAGGCGTTCCTCGCCTCCGTTCGGTGCAGGGTGGGGCTGTCGGGGTTCGTCTCTGCGCTGACCGCCTTCACGAACGCACTGCGGTGGTCCGTGGTGGTCACGCGGGCGGCGGCACCGGGTGAGAAGCCGCCCTGCTGCGTGACGGCCGTCCGCACCGGCGCGCCGAGCACGTCCGCGACGGCGTCCCGGAGCGTGCGCGGGAGTTCTTCCCAGGGTGTGCGGGGGCCCGCGGCGGGCGGAGCGGTCGCAGTCATGCCCCGCATCCTGCGGGGCCCCTGCCCCGACCGCCACCGATTTCTCCGCCCCCGCCGCCCCTACCCGTCCCGTCCCTGGGGGCTGCACCCCCAGACCCCCGCGTCGGCCTGAACGGCCTCGTCCTCAAACGCCGGACGGGCTGAAGGCTTTTAGGGGCGCGGGGAACTGCGCGACCAGCCCCCACCCACCCGCACCCGACACACTCACCCGTGGCTGTGGCCTACAAGCCTCGTGTCAGTGAGAGCAGTTCCCGTGCCGGGCCCGTGGGGCGGTGGCCCGTGGGCCATACCGCCCTAAGGGCCCGGCGGAGCTGGACGTCGGACAGCGGGATGCTCACCAGGCGATGCGTCGACAACTCCTCACCGAGGGCCAGCTCGCTCAGGACGGCGGGCCCCGCCCCACTCACCGCCGCCGCCTTCACCGCCGTGGTCGAGGACAGCTCGATCAACGGCCGCGCCAACCCACCCAACGCCGAGTCGAGCACCTGCCGCGTACCCGACCCCTCCTCCCGGAGGATCAACGGCGTCGCGGCCAGCTCCGCCCCCGCGAGCGGCGCGCGACGCCGGGCCCACGGATGCCCCGGCGCCGTCACCACGATCAGCCGGTCGTGCGCGATGACCGTCGAGTCGAGGGCGGGCGGCACGGACAGTCCCTCCACGAAGCCGAGGTCCGCCTCGCCCGCGAGGAGACGTTCCGCCACCGCCGTCGAGTTCCCGGCGAGAAGCGACACCGCCGTGTCCGGCCGCTGCGCGCGCAGCGCGAGCAGCCACCCCGGCAGCAGATACTCGGCGATGGTCATGCTCGCCGCCACCCTGAGCCGAGAGTCCCGCCGGTCCCGCAACGCCTGCGCCCCCGCGTCGAACGCCTCTGCCGCCTCCACGACCCGCCGCGCCCAGTCCGTGACCAGCGCGCCGGCGTCGGTGAGCCGCGAGCCCCGGGGCGAGCGGTCGACGAGCGCGACGCCCAGCTGCCGTTCCATGGAACGGATCCGGCTGCTGGCCGCGGGCTGGGTGATGCCCAGCTCCCGCGCCGCCCGCCCGAGACTCCCGAGCCGCGCCACCGCGAGCAGCAGTTCCAGCGCCCCGAGGTCGGGCACCCGATGCGCGATCCCGACCGCGACCGGTTCCGGTTGCCCCGACCGGCCACCCTCCGTCGATCCCTCAGCACTCACACCCATAAAGCCAGCTTATGCCCCCATAGACCCGTACTCCCTGGTGGGGACCCGACGGGCGCGCGACCGTGGACGCATGGTCACCGCAGCCCAGCCCCTCCTGTCGACCCCCGCCGCCGAAGTCGGACGCCGACGCGTCACCGTTGTCCGGTACCTCGGCCCGAACTGGTACGCCTCCGTCATGGGCACCGCGATCGTGGCGACGGCGGGCGCCGGACTCCCCGGCGACGTCCCGGGCCTGCGAACCCTCTGCACGGCTGTCTGGGCCCTCTCGGCCCTCATGCTCGTGACCCTGCTCGGCGCCCGCGCCCTGCACTGGACGTACCACCGCGACCAGGCCCGCGCCCACCTCCTCGACCCGGCGATGGCCCCCTTCTACGGCTGCCTGGCGATGGCCCTGCTGGCCGTGGGCGGCGGCGCGCTCGTCGTCGGCCGGTACTGGATCGGGACGCGGGCGGCGGTCGCCGTGGACGCCGTACTGTTCACCGCCGGCACGGCCGTCGGACTCGCCGCCGCCCTGGCCATCCCGTACCTGATGGTCGTACGCCACCGCATCCGCGCCGACCAGGCCACGCCCGTCTGGCTGCTCCCCCTCGTCGCGCCCATGGTGTCGGCCGCCCTCGGACCACTCCTCGTGCCCCACCTGCCCCCGGGCCAGCCCCGGGAGACCCTGCTTCTCGGGTGCTTCGCGCTGTTCGGGCTGAGCCTGCTGGCCACCTTCGTGATGCTGCCGGTGATCTTCACCCGGCTCATCACCGCGGGACCGCTGCCGCTCGCGCTCACTCCGACGCTGTTCCTCGTGCTCGGTCCGCTCGGCCAGTCCACGACCGCGGTCGGCAAGTTCGCGGACTTCGCACCGGGCGTCGTGCCCGTCCCCTACGACCAGGGTTTCGGGATGCTCGCCGTCCTCTACGGCGTCCCCGTGCTGGGCTTCGCACTGCTGTGGCTGGGCCTCGCAGGCGCGCTGGTGGCGCGGGCCCGCCGACAGGGCATGGGGTTCGCGATGACCTGGTGGGCGTTCACCTTCCCGGTGGGGACCTGCGTCACCGGCGCCGAGGGCCTGGCCCGGCACACCGGGCTGGTCGCGTTCGACTGGTTCGCGGTCGCCCTGTTCGCGCTTCTCGTGGCCGCCTGGTGCGTGGCCGCCGCCCGCACCGCGCGTGGCCTGGTCAGCGGCGAACTGCTCGCAACACCTAGGTAGAAGCAACTCCGCTGTCGTACGCGTCCTGGTGGCGTCGGATCTCGGTGCGCTGTCCGGCGGACCAGGCAGCCAGGGGCTCGATGGCGGAGAGCAGGGAGGAGCCGAGACCGGTGAGGGAATACTCGACGCGGGGCGGCACCTCCGCGTAGGCGGTGCGGTCGACCAGCCCGCTGCGCTGAAGGCGCTTGAGGGTGAGGGTGAGCATGCGCCGGGAGATGGCGGGGATCTCGGTGTCGAGGTCCGAGTAGCGAGCGTCGCGGACGGCCAGGGCGCCGATGACCAGCATGCTCCACTTGTCGCCCACCAGGTCGAGGATCTCGCGGATGAAGTCCGCGTCCCGTTCGTCCCAGCGCTCACACGGGCCCGAGAGGCGCAGTACGTTCACCCGCGACGCGCCGGTGGAAGCCGCCCGGCCCTCATCGTTGCTCACCAAAACGCCCTTCCGATGTTCCTCAGGAACATAAACATGCCTTTTGTAACCCTTGTCGCGCTCCTGCACAGTGGGCTGCGCACCAGGCATCAACGCACTGGTCGAAGCGGTCGTTCTGCGCACAGCGCGGCAACCACCGGGCACGTCAGGCGTATTCCCGCCGCATCGCCTCCGGCACTGTTCCCACCTGCCGCTCCAACGCCGCTTCCTCACAAGCCGAAAGGATGTGTCCAGCCGTGGAAGGGCTCAAGGACAAGGTCTTCATCGTCACCGGCGGCGGATCGGGCATCGGCGCGGTCACCGTGCGGCGACTGCTGGCCGAAGGCGCCCGCGTGACCGCGGCCGGTACCAGCGCCGAGAAGCTCGCGCGGATCCGCGAGCAGTCATCGGAAGCGGCCGATCGGCTGCTCACGGTCCAGTTCGACCTTCGGGACGAGGGCTCCATCGCCTCCCTGGTCGCCCGGACCACTGACCGGTTCGGCCGACTCGACGGCGTCGCCAATGTCGCCGCCGCCGTCAGCGCGGACCTCATGGCCCGCGACCAGGGCGTCGACACCATGGACCCCGACGTGTGGGCCGACATGATGCGCATCAACGTCACCGGCACCGGGCTCGTGATCCGCGAAAGCCTGCCGGCCCTGGTCGCCGCGGGCGGCGGCTCGATCGTCAACGTCTCCTCCCTGGCGGCGTGGCAGCGGGAGGCGTGGCTCACCGCGTACGCCTCGTCCAAGATCGCCCTGCATGCGCTCACCCGCCACACCGCCCATGCGTGGGGCCGAAAGAACATCCGGGCCAACGCCGTCGCCCCCGGGGTCGTCCTCACGGAGAACGTCCGCGCCGGACGCCCCCCGAGGTCCGCGAGGCCCTGTCGGAGAAGACCGCGCTGCCGAGGCTCGGTGAGCCCGAGGACCTCGCCTCCATGATCGTCTTCCTCCTGTCCGCGGAGTCCAGCTGGATCACCGGCCAGATCCTGTCGGTGGACGGCGGCCTGACCATGCGCGAGTAGCGCCGCTCGCCACCGCGGACCAAGATCCACACCTCCCCCAGTACGCATCAGTTCCGTCGGCACGTCCATATCTGGAGAACCCATGTCCGGCCACGTCCAAGTCCTCGCCCTCGTCGGCAGCCTGCGCTCCGGCTCGCACAACCGTCAGCTCGCCGAGGCCGCCGTCAAACACGCCCCCGACGGCGTCGAGGTCACCCTCTACGAGGGCCTGGCCGAGGTGCCCTTCTACAACGAGGACATCGACACCGACGAGCGGCGTCCCGCCGCCGCCACCCGCCTGCGCGAGACCGCCGCGCGCGCCGACGCGTTCCTGCTCGTCACCCCCGAGTACAACGGCACCATGCCCGCCGTGCTGAAGAACGCCATCGACTGGCTGTCCCGCCCGTTCGGCGCCGGCGCCCTGGCGGGTACGCCGACCGCCGTCGTCGGCACCGCCTTCGGTCAGTACGGCGGCGTGTGGGCCCAGGACGACGCCCGCAAGTCCGCCGGTATCGCGGGCGCCACGACCCTGGAGGACGCCACACTCGCGATACCCGGATCGGTGACCCGCTTCGCCGAGACCCACCCGGCCGATGACACCGAAGCCGTCGCGCAGCTCAGGCAGGTGCTCAGCGCCCTCGCCGCCGCCATCGAGGCCCCCGCGTCCTGAGCCCCGTGTCCCCGGCACGCTCCGAGCGGAAGCGTTCCGGTGCCGGGTGGCGGGCAAGGGACGGCCTTCCACCCGGCGTGACCCGTACACAAGGCGCACCGACGGCGTGGGAGCGCGGCGATCTCCTGGTGCGAGCCGTGACTCCCTGCTCGTATCGTGAAAAGGCAGACAGAGACGCGGTGAGCAGGAAACCCATGGCTGAACCGGCGGTCGACTACGCGGCGGTGTTCCAGGCCCTTCCCGGGGCGGTGGCGCTGGTGACTCCGCAGCTGATCTTCGCGGACGCCAACGCGGAGTTCCTGCGTCTGCGGGGCCTGCCCCGCGAGCAATTGGTCGGTCGCTTCCTGCCCGAGGACCGCCCCGACAAGGACCCCGCCGAGCCTCTCCTGCTCAGAGTTCTCGCGTCACTGCGCCGGGCGGCGGCCACCGGTGAGCGCAGCATCGTGGCGCTGCAGCGCTACGACAGCGAGGACCCCGACCAGCCCGGGGTATGGCACGAGCGGTATTTCAACATGACCAACATTCCCGTATTCGGAACTGATGGGCGGGTGACGATGCTGCTGCACCGGGTGGAGGACGTCACCGAACTCATCCGCGCCCGTGAAGTCGCGCTGACCTTGCAAGAAGCCATGCTGCCCGCTCCTCGCCCGGTCGGCCGGCACCCGGCGGCCGTTCGCTACCGGCCCGCCGCCGAAGCGCTGAATGTGGCCGGCGACTGGTACGACCTGGTCGACCTGCCCGGCGATCGCATCGCCGTCGCCGTCGGCGACGTCGTCGGCCACGGCCTGTACGCGGCCGGCGTCATGGGACAACTGCGCAGCGCCCTCACCGCCGCCTCTCTCGTCCCCGAAGGCCCCGCCCGCGCCCTGGAAGTCCTCGGGCTGTACGCCCGCACCGTCGACGGCGCCGAGAACACCACCGTGGCCACGGCATTCATCGACTGGGAGAACCACACCATCACCTACAGCAGCGCCGGCCACCCCCCACCAGCGCTCCTGCATGGGGACGGGACCGTCGAGTTCCTGGACCAGGCCACCGACCCACCCCTGGCCGCCCGTCCTCAACACGGCCCCCGGATCCAGGCTGTCGCGGCCTTCCGCGAGGGCGCCGTCCTCGTGCTCTACACCGACGGTCTGATCGAACGCCGCGGCGAAGACATCGACATGGGTCTCGCCCGGCTCGCCGACTCCCTGGGCCGCCACCAGGCAGACGACCCCGAAACCCTCGCCGACGCCGTACTCACCGACCTCACCCCACCCGGTGACGCCACCGACGACACCGCCCTGGTCATCGTGCGCCTGTGAACCCGGCCCGCCGCGTTCGCCCACTCGACGGCGGATATGCCACGTGGCGGCAGGCGCACGGCTCACCGCCATCGGCTACAAGATCAGTCTCTATCAGGAAACGCCATCCGCATGAAGAAGATCACCCTGGGAGGCGAGGGGCTCGAGGTCTCGCGTCTGGGCCTCGGCTGCATGGGCATGTCCGGGGGCTACACCGGCGCCGGCACCGACGACTCCGGGGCGATCGCCACGATCCACCGCGCCATGGAGCTGGGCATCACCTATTTCGACACCGCCGAGATCTACGGTCCCTACACGAACGAGGAACTGCTGGCCAAGGCGTTCGCCGGCCACCGCGACGAGGTGGTCATCGCCACCAAGTTCGGCCAGATCGACCACCTCGTGCCCGAGGAGAACGGGCAGCCGGTCCTCGGACTGAACGGCACCCCCGAGAACGTGCGGCGGGCGGTCGAGGGCTCGCTGCGACGCCTGAACACCGACTACATCGACCTCTACTACCAGCACCGGATAGACCCGCAGACGCCCATCGAGGACACGGTCGGGACGCTCTCCGAGCTGATCGAGGAAGGCAAGATCCGCCACTACGGGCTGTCGGAGGCGGCGCCCGCCACCATCCGGCGCGCGCACGCCGTGCACCCGGTGACCGCCCTGCAGACCGAGTACTCGCTGTGGACACGCGACCCCGAGGCCGAAGTGCTCCCCACCGTGCGCGAGCTCGGCATCGGCTTCGTGCCCTACTCGCCGCTCGGCCGCGGCTTCCTCACCGGCACGATCCGCTCGCTCGACCAACTCGACGCCGACGACTGGCGCCGGTCCAACCCGCGCTTCGAAGGGGACAACCTGGAGGCGAACATCCGGATCGTGGAGCAGGTGGACGACGTCGCCAAGCAGCTCGGCGCAACGCCCGCTCAGGTCGCGCTCGCGTGGCTGCTCGCGCAGGGCGACGACATCGCGCCCATTCCCGGCACGCGCCGGGTCGCCAACCTGGAGAAGAACGTGGCGGCGGACGAGCTGGTGCTCTCGGCCGAACAGCTGGAGCAGCTGTCCGAGGTGGCGGCGCCGGTCGGCGACCGGTACGCCGACATGAGCCGCATCAACCAGTAGTCCGACCTGGCCGAAGGTTGGCGTCCTGCCGCTGCCTCATCGACATCGAGCGTCCGCGGGCCCTGCTCGCAACGCCGCGCTGAGCAGGCTCGGCGCCTGCGCCAGCGACGGCCCGTACCAGGTCAGCAGGCGGCCGTCGACGAGCACGCAGGGCACGCCCTCGAACGCCTCGGGACCGTCGTCGGCGGTGAAGCGGTACGGCTCGTCGGGCAGGACCACGAGATCGGCGGCGGCCGCCCGGAGTTCGGGGAGCGGGACGCGGGGGTAGCGGTCGGCGTGGTGGGCGTACGCGTTGTCGACGCCCAGGCGCGCCAGGACGTCCCCGGCGAAGGTGTCCCGGCCTAGGACCATCCAGGGGCGCCGCCAGATCGGCACGATCGCGGTCGTACGGCGGTCGGGAACGGGGGGTCGCGCCCATGCGGCCTCCGCCTCGTCCAGCCAGCGGGGGCGGGTCCGCGCGCCGCACGCTCCCAGCACTCGCGCCAGCTCGCGGAAGGCTCCCGGCACCTCGCGGACCTCCGTGACCAGCACCTCGATCCCCGCCTCCCGCAAGGCCGTCAGATCGGGCTCGCGGTTCTCCTCCTCGTTGGCGATCACCAGGTCCGGGGCGAGCCGTACGATCCTGTCGACCGCGGGGTTCTTGGTGCCGCCCACGCGCACGACGTCGAGGTCCGGCGGACGGCTGCACCAGTCGGTCGCGCCGACCAGGACACCGGGGACGGTGGCGGCCACGGCCTCGGTGAGTGAGGGCACGAGGGACACGACACGCACTCCGGCGGCCCCGCTAGACATGACGGGAGGTCTTGGGCGGCATGGCACCCAGTATCGCAGCGGCCCGCGATCGTGGCCGCTCGCGATCGTCGCGGCCCGCGCGGGAACGGCTCAGCGCCTGCCGAAGGTCTGGCGGTCCTCCACCGCCTCGATGTGGTCGGCGACCTCGACCACGACCACCCGGGTGTCCCGCACGGTCGCCCTCCACCGGTGGCGCACCCCACCGGTGAGGTACAGCGTGTCGCCGCGCCCCAGGCGGTGGGCGCGGCCCTCCGCCTCGACCTCGACGGCCCCGTCGGCGACGTACATCAACTTGTCGTTGCGGTGCTGGAGTTCGCGGCCCTCCTCGTGGTCACCGGTGAACTCCGTGGCGTGCAACTGGTGGTGACCGCGCACCAGGGGGCGCATATGGGCTTCGGGAGTGAACTCGGCGCCCGAGTCGGCGCGCACGACATCGACACTGCACGCCGGGTCGGCCGCCGCGAGCAGTTCGACGGCGGTGGTCCCCAGGGCGTCGGCGACCCTCTCCAGGGAGCTCTGGCTGGGCCGGGCCCGTTCGTTCTCGACCTGGCTGAGGAAGGGCACCGACAGGCCGCTGCGCTCGGCCACGACGGCGAGCGTGAGCTCCAGTGCCCGGCGCCGCCGCCGGACGGCCGCACCCACCCGAAGGGGTTGTTCTTTGTGGTCACCCATTGCTCCGGCTCCCTCCCACGCGTCGTCGGTCCACTGCTTCGGTCTGTCGCTTCGGCGGCCGCTCAGGCTGCTGCTTCGGCGCACAACTTCTGATGAGTTGTTTGCACCCTACGCATGTTCGGCAAACCGTTTCATGCACCCGTCACATCGCTGACACATCGGAGGAGGGTGAGGGCCACAATTCGCGCCAACAGACGAGTCACCCTGGCTCCCCCAACGCCACGCCGTCCCGCGGGACGAAAAGGCTGACCAGCAGGGCCGGATGCCCCTCCGGACCGATGAGCGGAGCGAGGGAGGGATCGGCGCGGGCGTGACTGCCGCCGTGGGTGCGGATGGTCAGCCGATCAGCCCGCCCGGTCGTCGGATCATAGGCGTACGTCCGTCACCTCCCGAAGCCCGACGGCATTGCTGACTTTCCGTCAAATTCATTCTGTCCGGGCCTAGTTGGAAGAGCGAGCGGTCACCGATGTCGCCGCGCACGCCCCAGGACTCCAGGGCGCGGTCCGGCCGCCGGTCCAGGCTTGCGTGCCAGGTCGTGAAGTCCTTGAGGGGGGCGCGGAGTTCACGGTCGGTGGCGCGGCATGCCCCGTGGTGACCGGTGAGCTCGACCGTGCCGTCGGGCACGGAGGTGATGTCCGGAGTACCTCGGCGCAGCGCGACTGGGGGCGCGGCGCGTCGAACGCCTCGGCGGCGTTCCCGGGCGGGAGGGCGGCCGGATCGGCTCGGCCGCGTACGGCGATGTGGTTGTCCGGATCCTTCTCGTACGCCAGTACGTAGCCACTGCTGTCGTCGGTCGCGAGTGCGGGCCGGAACAGGGGGCTCCGGGAACGCCGAAAGGGGTGGCCGTCGGTCACACGGGTCCCGACACCCGCGTGACCGACGGCCACCCCTCGCCGAACGTCCTCGCGGCTACTGCGGCGTCATCCGCTCCACCACGTCCGGGTGCTCCGTCAGCCATGCGGCGACGGCCGCCTCCTCATGACCCTGGCCGCGCTGCTTGATCTCGCTCTCCAGGGTGCCGAGCTCGGACTCACTCATCCTGAAGTTCTTGATCCACTTGGTGAGCTGCGGGTACTGCTCGGGGAACTTCTTGCTGGAGATGGTCCGGATCGTGTTCCCCTCGCCGAAGAGCTTCTTGTCGTCGGCGAGCTTGGTGAGCTGGTACTCGCTGTACGCCCAGTGCGGGGACCACAGGACGACGGCGACGGGCTGCTTCTTGGCGTAGGCGCGCTTCAGCTCAGCCAGCATCGCGGGCGTGGAGCCGTCGACGACCTTGTACTCCTTGTCCAGCCCGTAGCCCGGAAGCACCTTCGTCTTCAGGAGGTTCATCTCGCCGGTGCCCGGCTCGATGCCGATGATGCGGCCGCGAAAGGTGCCGGCCTTGCCCTTGAGGTCCGCGAGGGACTTGACGTCCTTCACGTACGAGGGCACGGCGATCTCCAGCGAGGTCGGCCGGTACCAGGTGCCCAGGTCTCTCAGGTCGTTCTTGTGCTGGTCCCAGTAGTTCGACTGGGCGTACGGCAGCCAGGCGTCGAAGTTGAGGTCCAGGTCGCCGGACGCGAGGCCGGTGTAGACGGGGCCGACGTCCATCTGCTTGAGGTTCAGCGTGTAGCCGCGCCGCGCCAGGACGTTCTTCCAGAGGTAGCTGACGGCGACGTCCTCGTCCCAGGGGAACCAGGCCACGTCCAGCGGACGCTTCGTCTCGGCAGCGGCCGCGGAGTTCTTCACCGGGGCCAGCTTGTCGACGACTCCGGGGTTCCGCTTCAGCCAGGCGCGCACCGCGTCCTGCTGCTTGCCCTTGCCCACCTTGTTGATCTCGGCCTCGAGACCGGTGAGCTGCTTCTCCGTCATCCTGAAGTTCTTCAGCCACTGCCCGACGACCGGGTTGTCCTGCGCGAAGCCCTTGCGGGAGAGGGTGTGCACGCCGTCGCCCTTGCCCCAGGCGCCCTTCGGGTCCTTGAGCTTCTTCAAGTCGTAGTCGCTGTAGGCCCAGTGCGGCGACCAAAGGGTGACGACGATCGGCTCCTTCTTGGCGTACGCGCGCTTCAGCTCGGCCAGCATCGCGGGCGTGGAGCTGTCGACGACCTTGTACTCCTTGTCGAGGCCGTAGTCCTTCAGGACCTTGCTCTTGAGCAGGCCCATCATTCCGGCGCTGGACTCGATGCCGGTGATCTTGCCACCGAAGGTGCCGGCCTTGCCCTTGAGGTCCGCCAGGGAGTCGACGCCCTTCATGTACGAGGGGACGCTCAGCTCCAGCGAGGTGGGGCCGAACCAGGAGCCCAGGTCGTCGAGCTTGCTGCCGTACTTCTTCCAGTACTGCTCGTGGGTGGTCGGCAGCCAGGAGTCCGTCTCGAAGTCGATGTCGCCCTGGGAGAGGGAGGTGTACAGCGGGCCCGCGTCGAACTGCTTGGCGTCGACCTGGAAGCCGCGCTCCTCGAGGATCTCCTTCCACAGGAAGGTGGAGGCGACGCCCTCGTCCCACGGGATGTAGCCGATGGTGATCTTCTTGCCCTGGCCGACGTTCTGACCGTCGGCCGCGGTGGACGTCGAGTCGGTCCCGCCGAACATGCCCATGCCGCCCGCGACCAGCGCGAGCACGACGACACCGATGACGGCGACGGCCGCGCGGGGGCGGTAGGACCAGATCTTCAGGCCCTGCGCGGCGCGCAGTTTGGCGGCGGCGCGGCGGCCGAGCGGGGAGACCTGGGTGCCCAGGGCGCTGGTCATGCGGTCCAGGTAGATCGCCAGGATGACGATGGCGACGCCCGCCTCGGAGCCGAGGCCGACGTTCAGCTGCCCGATGGCCTCGTTGACGTCGCCGCCGAGGCCGCCGGTGCCGACCATGCCCGCGATGGCGGCCATGGACAGGCCCAGCATGATGACCTGGTTGACGCCCGCCATCACCGTGGGCAGCGCGAGCGGCAGCTGGATGCGCAGCAGGGTGTCGCGGGGCGTGGTGCCGAACGCGTCGGCGGCCTCGACGAGGTCCTTGTCGACCTGCCGGATGCCCAGCTCGGTCATGCGGACGCCGGGGGCCAGCGCGAAGATCAGGGTGGCCACGATGCCGGCCGGGGCGCCGGTGCCGAAGAACAGGATCGCCGGGATGAGGTAGATCATCGCGGGCAGCGTCTGCATGAAGTCCAGCACCGGGCGGACGATGCCGCTGACCCGGTCGGAGCGCGCCGCCCAGATGCCCACGGGTACCGAGACGACGAGCGCGATGAGCGTGGCGACGAGGACCAGCGAGAGGGTCACCATCGCGTCCTCCCACAGTTCGAGGGAGTCGATGAACGCGAATCCCACGAAGGTGAGGACACCGGCGGAGGTGCCGCGCAGCCAGAACGCGATCACCGCGAAGATGCCCGCGAGGAGGAGCGGTTGGGGGGCCTGGAGGACGGCGTCGATACCGTCGTACGTGCCCTGGAAGACGGTCTTGAAGAAGTCGAAGAGCCACGCCATGTGGTTCAGCAGCCAGTCGACGGCGCTGTTGACCCAGTCGCCGAAGGGAATCCTAGGCACCGGCCGTCACCGCCTCGTCCCGAGGACTGGCACAGCGTGCGGGGGTCCCCTGCTCGTCGCCGAGGAACGCGACGAGGCGCTGCCGGTGGACGACGCCCACGAGTGCGCGCCGCTCGTCGAGCACCGCCACCGGGTGCGTGAGGCGGGCGCTGATCGCGCAGAGGTCCACGAAGGGGGTGCCGGGCGTGGCGGTCTCGCAGTCGCAGTCCGCCTCGTCGCCGCGTACGTCGGTGTCCATGACGGCCCCGGCGGTCAGGACCCGGGAGCGGTCGACGTCCTGGGTGAAGGAGGCGACGTAGTCGTTCGCGGGACGCACGAGGATGTCCTCGGCGGTGCCGGTCTGGACGATGCGGCCGTCGCGCATGACGGCGATCCGGTCGCCGAGGCGCATCGCCTCGTTGAGGTCGTGGGTGATGAAGACGATGGTCTTCTTGAGCTTCTTCTGGAGTTCGATCAGCTGGTCCTGCATGTCGCGGCGGATCAGCGGATCCAGCGCGCTGAACGACTCGTCCATCAGCAGCAGATCGGCGTCGGTGGCGAGCGCGCGGGCGAGGCCGACGCGCTGCTGCATACCTCCGGACAGCTCGTCGGGCCAGGACTTCTCCCAGCCGGCCAGCCCGGCCAGCTCCAGGGCCCTGGAGGCGCGTTCCTTGCGCTCGGCGCTCGGCACGCCCTGGACCTCCAGGCCGTAGGCCGCGTTCTCCAGGACGCTGCGGTGCGGGAAGAGCGCGAAGTGCTGGAAGACCATGCTGATCTTCTTCGAGCGGACCTCGCGCAGCGCGCGGGCGCTGAGCGCGGTCAGGTCCTGGCCGTCGAAGCGCACCTGGCCCGCGGTGGGCTCCAGGAGTCCGTTGAGCATGCGCAGGAGGGTGGACTTGCCGGATCCGGACAGGCCCATGACGACGAAGATCTGGCCGGGTTCCACCGTGAAGGACACGTCGATCACCGCGGCGGTCGCGCCGTCGGCGCGCAGTTCCTCACGGTCGGCTCCCTGACGGAGTCGCTCCACCGCGGCGTCGGGTCGTCTCCCGAACACCTTGTACAAATGCTCGGCCTCAAGCCTGGATGACACGGGTGCCTCTCGATCGGACAGTTGAAAAAGCAACGGGGTTGTCCCGGTGCCGCGCCTGCCCACGCTTACACGGAGCAAACACACGAGTGGTCCAGGTCACTGTCAGTGGCGTACGGCATGATGCGAGGCGTGACCAGACGCCTGATGCTGCTCGACACCGCTTCCCTGTACTTCCGGGCCTACTTCGGGGTCCCCGACTCGGTGAAGGCCCCGGACGGCACGCCCGTGAACGCCGTGCGCGGGCTGCTCGACTTCATCGACCGGCTGGTCAGGGACCACCGCCCCGACGCTCTGGTGGCCTGCATGGACGCGGACTGGCGCCCGCAGTGGCGGGTCGACCTGATCCCCTCGTACAAGGCGCATCGCGTCGCCGTGGAGACCGAGGCAGGCCGGCCGGACGAGGAGGAGGTGCCGGACACGCTCTCCCCGCAGGTGCCGGTCATCGAGGAGGTCCTCGACGCGCTGGGCATCGCCCGCGTGGGGGTCGAGGGGTACGAGGCGGACGATGTGATCGGCACCTTCACCGGTCGCGCCGAGGGCCCGGTCGACATCGTCACCGGCGACCGCGACCTCTACCAACTCGTCGACGACAAGCGGGGGGTGCGCGTCCTGTATCCCCTCAAGGGTGTGGGCACGCTCCAGCTCACCGACGAGACCTGGCTGCGTGAGAAGTACGGGGTCGACGGCAGCGGTTACGCGGATCTGGCGCTGCTGCGCGGCGACCCGAGCGACGGTCTGCCGGGGGTGCCGGGGATCGGTGAGAAGACGGCGGCCAAGCTGCTCGACCAGTTCGGCGACCTGGCCGGAATCATGGCGGCGGTCGACGATCCGAAGGCGAAGCTGACACCTTCTCAGCGCAAGCGGCTCGACGAGTCACGGCCGTACGTCGCGGTCGCGCCCAAGGTCGTACGGGTCGCCGGTGACGTTCCCCTGCCGGACGTCGACACGGCGTTGCCGCACGCGCCGCGCGACCCGGCCGCGCTGGAGGGACTGGCCGCGCGCTGGGGTCTGGGCGGGTCGCTGCAGCGGTTGCTCACCACGCTCGGCGAGTGAACGGAAGCGGGCGGAAGTCATGCCCTCACTCAGAAGAGTGACATTCTCAAATTAGGGTAGCCTTACTTGCAGAGTGGGACTCAACCCCGGCTACCGCGCGACTCAAGCCCTGGCGTGGGGGGCTCATGGGCTTCTCACACGGGGGGTGTTAACTAGGGGAGAGATGCTAACTTAGGTAAGCCTAAGCGAGTGAACGAGGAGGCCGTCATGGCAGAGCGTCCGGCACGCAGGTCCAGGAAGCCCCACTCCGCGCACGTCGTGCGGACCGAGCGGTTGACCCCCCACATGCAGCGTGTCGTGCTGGGCGGCGAGGGCCTCGCCGAGTTCACCGCGGGCACCAGCACCGACCACTATGTGAAGTTGCTGTTCGCCCCGGAGGGTGTCACCTACCCCGAGCCCTTCGACGTGGAGCGGATCCGCGAGGAACTCCCGCGCGAGCAATGGCCGGTGACCCGGACATACACCGTGCGTGCCTGGGACCCCGAACTGCGCGAGCTGACACTCGACTTCGTGGTGCACGGCGACGAGGGCCTGGCCGGGCCGTGGGCGGCGCACGTCCAACCGGGCGAGGTCGTGCGCTTCATGGGTCCGGGTGGCGCCTACGCGCCCGACGCGGGCGCCGACTGGCATCTGCTCGCCGGTGACGAGAGCGCGCTGCCCGCGATCAGTGCCGCCCTGGAGGCACTGCCGGAGGGCGCCGTGGCCCGCGCCTTCGTGGAGATCTCCGGGCGTGAGGAGGAGCAGAAGATCGACTCCGACGTGGAGGTCGTCTGGCTGCACCGCGGCGACCGGCCGCTCGGCGAGGCCCTGGTGGAGGCCGTCCGCGCCCTCGACTTCCCGGCGGGCCGGGTGCACGCGTTCGTGCACGGCGAGGCGGGCTTCGTGAAGGAGCTGCGCCGGCTGCTGCGGGTCGAGCGTGAGATCCCGCGCGAGGACCTGTCGATCTCCGGCTACTGGCGCCTTGGGCACAACGAGGACGGCTGGCAGGCCTCCAAGAGGGACTGGAACGCACAGGTGGAGGCGGAGCAGGAGGCGACCGCGTCGGCCGCCTCCTGACTCCCGGCCTCTCGGGTCACACGGAACGCTGGTAGGACCTGAACGTACGGATCGACAGCCACACCGCCACCACGGCCAGTGCGAGCAGCGCGCCCGAGCGGCCGAGCACGACACCCCAGTCGGGATGCTCGGACATCGCCGAACGTCCCGCCACCATCGCCCAGTTGAGCGGATTGAAGTCGGCGATGTGCCGCATCCAGCCGGGCATCTGGGACGGGGCCATGAAGGCCGAGGAGAGGAAGGTCAGCGGCAGCAGCAGGAACGTGTTGATGCCGATGATCGACTCCCGCTCCCTGACCAGCATGCCCAGCGCGTTGGACAGCGCTCCGAAGATCGTGCCGAGCAGGACCGAGGCGACGATCAGGATCGCGATACCGCCGATGCCGCCCGGGTAGTCCGCGCCGCCCAGCAGGCCGAGCAGCACGATGATGACCGACTGCAGCGCGGTGATCAGGCCGTTGTTGACGACGTTGCCGTTCATCAGGGCGGCCCGGCTGACGGGCGTGGTCAGGAAGCGGTTGAGCGTGCCGCGCTGGATCTCGTCGAGCGTGCCCATGCCCGCCCACATGTTGGAGCTGAGCGCGCTCATCACGACCACGCCCGGGACGAGGTAGTCCAGATACGAGGTGGTGCCGAAGCCTCCGAGTTCGACGACCTTCTTGAAGAGGTTGCCGAACAGGAACAGCCAGATCACCGGCTGGATCAGGGTGATGATCGCGTAGGCGGGCTGCCGTGCGAACACCATCAGCTGACGCTGGGTCATGTACCAGGTCTGGGAGACGGCGGTGCTCATCGGACACCTCCGGCGAGGACGAGGTTCTCGGCGCCTTCCGCTTCGGCCTCCGCGTAACGGCGGCCCGCGTAGCGGAGGTAGACGTCGTCGAGCGACGGGCGGGCGACGGTCGCGGCGGCGACCCCGACCCCGGCCCGCTCCAGCACCCCGAGCAGGGCGGGCATGGCGGCGGCCCCGTCATCGGCGCGGACACTGACACGGCGGCCGTCGAACAGCGCCTCGTGCACGCCCGGCAGCCCGGTGAGGGCGCCGTTCAGCAGCGTACGACCGGCGTCTCCCAAGGCTTCGCGCAGTTCCACGTGGACGGCGTCACCGCGGAGTTCGCCCTTCAGGGCGTCCGGGGTGCCCTCGACCACGACACGCCCGCGGTCGACGATCGCGATGCGCTCGGCGAGCCGGTCGGCCTCCTCCAGGTAGTGCGTGGTGAGCAGGATGGTCAGCCCCTCGTCGCCGGCGAGGCGGGCGATCTCGTCCCACATCGCGGTGCGCGCCTCGGGGTCGAGTCCGGTGGTGGGCTCGTCGAGGAAGAGCACCTCGGGGCGGTGGACGAGACCGAGCGCCACGTCGAGCCGGCGCCGCATGCCGCCCGAGTAGCCCTTGACCGGGCGCCGCGCCGCGTCGGCGAGCTTGAAGCGGTCGAGCAGTTCGTCCACCCGGCGGTTCAAGCCGGCGCCCTTCAAGCTGTAGAGCCTGCCCTGGAGTTGGAGGTTCTCCCGGCCGGTGGCCACCGGGTCGGCGCCGGAGTTCTGGGCGACCACGCCGATCGCGCGGCGCACCCGGTCCGGATGGCGCAGCACGTCGTGCCCGGCCACGGTGGCGGTGCCCGAGTCGGGACGGGCCAGGGTGGTGAGGATCTTGACGGTGGTGGACTTGCCGGCGCCGTTCGGGCCGAGCAGGCCGAAGACGGTGCCGGTCTCGACGGTGACGTCCATGCCGCTGAGCGCGGTGACGTCACCCGGGTAGGTCTTGATCAGCTGACGCGCCTCGACCGCGGGCGCACGGGTACTCATGACGACTGCTCTCCTGTGTGAGCGGTGATCTCGGGTGGGTGTGCCGAGCCGATCCGCGTGAAGAGCGCCGGGCTATCCTGGGTGTGCCGCACCTCGACGGCCCGGAGCTGCCTCACGGCGGGTTCGGTTCGGGGTTCGAGACCCCGGCGGGGCTGCTGCAACAGCGCTGCCGGGGTCTTCTCTCTGTTCGGCTACGGCCTTTCGGCCTCACCGGCTTCCAGCTGCAGGTACTCCTCGGGGATCTCCCCCGTCTCGCTGAAGGACCGCCACTCCTTGACGCCCGGGAACGTGCCCGCCGTGACCTCCGCCAGGAAGCCGCGGACCCATTCGGCCTCCGCCTCGATCATGTGCAGCTTGAACTCGGACTCGATCAGGAAGAGCCGGGGCAGCGTCTCGTAGAGCTTCTCCAGACCGCCGCGCAGACTCGCGGCCCGCACCTCCAGCATGGTGAGCCGCTCCCCCAACAGGCGTGCCACCTCGTCGGGATGGAGCACACCCATCAGTGAGAGCGCGGCCTCGAAGATCGGATACTCCTCCGCCGGGACGGCGAGCAGGTCCGACAGCCACTCCGTGGCCTCCGCACGTCCGGCGTCCGTGATGCCGTACAGCGTGCGCTCGGGGCGGTTGCCCTGTCGCTGCACCTCCGCGACCTCGACGAAGCCGTGCTTCTCCAGGTTCTGCACGACGGTGTAGAGCGAGCCATATTTGATCTTCAGGCTGGTGTCCTTGCCCCGTCGGCGCAGGGTCTGGGCGATCTCGTACGGATGCATCGGCTTCTCGGTGAGCAGCACCATGACCGCGAGCGCCAGCGGATTGCTCAGCTTCCGGCGTTTCGTCGCCATGATGACCTCACCTCGTCTCCGAATATCCGTGGACGAACATATCGCGTGTGCGACGCGAGCGTCAATACACACGATGTATCGCGATTCCCCGCGGGCCGCAAGGGCGTGAGGACTTAGGCCCGACCCCGACACGGCCGTGTCACGCGAGGGAAACAGGCACTCCCTAATTTCTGTCACCCGACAGGAATCCGACTCACGCCGTCCAGCACACCCACCCCGCCCACCCTTCCGCGCCGAAGGCAGGTGCCGCCGTGACCACCACCGCCCCCTCCGACGTACGCCCCGACCCTCCGGAGTCCTCCGGCGACCGCTCCCTGGCCGAGTTCGGCTACCGCCAGGAGCTGCACCGCAGCCTCGGCCGGTACGCCTCGTTCGCCGCCGGCTTCTCCTTCATCTCCGTCCTGACGACCGTCTTCCAGTTCTTCGCCTTCGGGTACGCGTTCGGCGGCCCCGTCTTCTTCTGGACCTGGCCGGCCGTGCTGGTGGGCCAGTTGGCGGTCGCCGCCTGCTTCGCGGAGCTGGCCGCGCGCTATCCGATCTCGGGCGCGATCTACCAGTGGTCCTCGCGCCTGTCGAACCTCTCCTTCGGCTGGTTCGCCGGCTGGATCATGGTGATCGGACAGATCGTGGTGGTCGCGGCGGCGGCGCTCGCGCTGCAGATGGTGCTGCCCGCGATCTGGTCCGGCTTCCAGCTGGTCGGCAGCGATCCGGCCCCCACCAGCCCCGACGGCGCGGCCAACGCGGCGGTCCTCGGCGTGATCCTCCTCGTGCTGACCACACTGGTGAACCTCATCGACAACCGTGTGATGTCGATGATCAACCGGATCGGTGTCACCGCCGAGATCATCGGCGCCGTCCTGATCATCGTGCTCCTGCTCACCCACTCCGAGCGCTCCCCCGGCATCACCTTCCACACCGGCCAGGGCAGCACCGGCCTGTTCGGGGCGCTGATGGTGGGCTCGTTCATGGCCGCGTACGTCATGATCGGCTTCGACAGCGCCGGCGAGATGAGCGAGGAGACCCACCACCCGCGCCGCACCGCACCCCGCACGATCCTCACCGCGCTCGGCGCCGCGGGTCTGCTCGGCGGGCTGATCGTGCTCGGCGGACTGCTCGCCGCCCCCAGCCTCACCGACGGCCGTCTCGGCGTCGACGGTCTGAGCTATGTCCTGACCAGCAGCCTCGGCGACGGGGTCGGCCGCGCGCTGCTCGCCGACGTCGTGGTGGCCATCGCGGTGGCGACCCTGGCGATCCAGACCGCAGCCTGCCGCATGCTCTTCTCGATGGCCCGCGACCACCAGCTCCCCTTCTCCCGCCGCCTCCGCGCGGTCAACCCGCGCACCGGCATGCCGAGCGCCCCCGCCCTGGTCGTCGGCGTCCTCGCCGCCGCTCTGCTGCTGCTCAACTTCGCCTCCCCCGACGCCTTCCTGGCGATCGGCACCACCTGCATCGTGATGCTGTACCTGGCGTACGCGATGGTGACCGGTCCGCTGCTGGTGCGCCGGCTGCGCGGGCAGTTCACCGCCGACGGCACCGACGAGAGGGGTGCCCCGCTCTTCTCGCTGGGCCGCTGGGGCCTCCCCGTCAACGCGATCGCCCTCGTCTACGGCCTCTTCATGACCGTCAACCTCGCCTGGCCGCGCGCGGCGGTGTACGACCCGGCCGGCGGGCACTGGTACTTCCAGTGGTTCACGGTGCTGTTCCTGGGCCTGACGCTGGTCGCGGGCGCCGCCTACCGGGCCTACCGGGCGCGGACACCGGTGGCCGAGACTCCCGAGGCGGTCCCGGCCTCGTACGCCTGAACCTCTCCCCCGCCCGAGCCTCGTACGCTTGACCAGGTGAGACGCAGACCCCGGATCCCGCCCTCCCCCCTCCCGCAGCGCGAGGGAGTCGACCCCGTGCGGATCAGGCTCCCGCGGGACGGGGGGTGGGCCACCGTGCGGGAGCATCTGGTGGAGCGGCTCGCGGCGGGGGCCGGGGTGATCGACGGGATGCTCGGGGACGGGCTGATCGTCGGCGCCGACGGGCGTCCGGTGGCGCCCGACGCGGCGTACGAGCCGGGGATGTTCGTGTGGTTCCACCGGGAGCTGCCCGACGAGGAACCGGTGCCGTTCGCCCTCGACGTGGTGTACCGCGACGAGCACATCGTCGTCGCCGACAAGCCGCACTTCCTCGCCACGACCCCGCGCGGGGGCCATGTCGCCGAGACCGCGCTGGCCCGGCTGCGGCGGGAGCTCGGCCTGCCGGCGATCGGCGCCGCGCATCGGCTGGACCGCCTCACCGCCGGGCTCGTGCTGTTCACCGTGCGGCCCGAGGAGCGCGGCGCCTACCAGACGCTGTTCCGCGACCGGCTGGTCCGCAAGGAGTACGAGGCGGTGGCCCCGTACGACGCGGGGCTCGCGCTGCCGCGGACGGTCACCAGCCGGATCGTGAAGGAGCGCGGGGTGCTGGCCGCGCGCGAGGTGGCGGGCGAGCCGAACGCCCTCACGGAGGTCGAACTCACCGACCACCGCGACGGACTGGGGTGCTATCGTCTGCTGCCGCGCACCGGGCAGACCCATCAACTGCGGGTGCACATGAACGCGTTGGGCGTGCCGATCCTCGGCGATCCGCTCTACCCGGTGGTGACCGGCCCCGTGCCGGCCGGCGACTTCCGGCGACCGCTCCAACTGCTCGCGCGGGTACTGGAGTTCACCGATCCGGTCACGGGACGCGCGCACCGGTTCGTCAGCGGGCGGGCACTGCGGGCCTGGTCCTCGTACGACGACTGGGCACAGGAGGCGTGATCGTCGACGGCCGGGATCAGTAGCCCCGCCACCAGCGCAGGAAGCGCTGCCAGGCGCCGAGTCGGCGCACGGGTTCCGGTGCCGCCGACAGGTCGGGCGATGCCACGGGTGCCGGGGCGGGCGCCGCGACCGGCTCGTCCGTCGTGACCTCCAGGCTCGGCCGCTGCCGCGGGACGGGGTTGATGGAGGGCACATCCTCGACGTCCTGGGGCGCCTGCGGCGCGAAGTACACCGGAAGCTCCACCAGGTGGCGCGAGGACATCGACGAGCGCCAGCGCAACTCGTCCTCGTCGCCCTCGAGTTCGACATCGGGCAGCCGGATCAGCAGTGCCTCGACCCCGACGTCCGCGATGGCACGGCCGATGTCCTGGCCCGGGCACTCGTGGGGGCCGCCGCCGAAGGCGAGGTGGGCGCGGTTGCCCATCATGTTGGCCTTGAGGTCGGGACGCACCTTGGGGTCGATGTTGCCCGGTGCGATCCCCAGGATCAGACCGTCGCCCCGACGGATCTCCCGACCGCCCACCTCCGTGTCCTGCTTGGCGAAGTAGCCGAGGACCGCGCTGAACGGCGGCTCGTCCCACAGCGACTGCTCGACCGCCTGGGGCACCGTCATCTGCCCGCCGTTCAGCTGGGCGCGGAAGCGCGGGTCGGTGAGCACCACGCGCAGCACGTTGGCGAGCAGGTTGGCCGTGGCCTCGTACGCGGCGAGCAGCACCAGGCGCAGATGCTGGGAGACCTCGTCGTCGGTGAGCTGGGCCGGGTGGTTGATCAGGACGCTGGTGAAGTCCCCGGTGGTCTCGGCCCGGCGCCGGGCGGTGTGCCGGATCAGGATGTTCATGACGTACTCGTTGCTGGCGATCGCGGTCTCGGTGCCCCTGAGCAGGTCGCGGGTGGCCTGCACCAGCCGGTCGTCGTACTCGTCGGGCATGCCGAGGATCTCGCACAGCACGGCCATCGGCAGGTGCTCGGCGAACTGGCTGACCAGGTCGGCCCGGCCCTTCTCACAGAACCGGTTGACGAGCAGTTGGGTCGCGCGGTTGATGTGCCGCCGGATGGTGCGGTGGTTGATGGTCGACATGGCACCCATGACCGCGCCGCGCAGCCGCAGGTGTTCGTCGCCCTCGGCGTGCGAACAGATGGGCTGCCAGGCGATGTGCGGCGCGAGGGGGTGGTCGGGGCCGGCCGTGCCGTCCTGGACGGCCCTCCACAGCCGGCTGTCCCGGGAGAAGTGTGTGGGGGTGCTCACCAGGTGCAGGTTCTCGGCGTGGCCGAGCACCACCCAGATCGGCACGTCGTTGTGGAGCAGGACGGGGGCGACCGCGCCGTGCTCCTGACGGAGTTTCTCGTACAGGTCTCCCAGGTCGTCCGCCTCGGGGCCGTACAGCCGGTGCAGTCCGCCGGGACCGAGGCCGTGGGCGGGACAGCCCGGCGGCGGGGCGAGCGTACGGTCGTCCGTACCGGCCGGGATGTGGGATTCAGACGTCACGGTGATCGCTCCGAAACTGAAGTGGATCCGGTGTCTTGGGGGTGTCCGGGTTCTTGGGGGTGGTCCGCTGTCTTGGGGGTGGTCCGCTGTCTTGGGACGGGAATGGCGGCCGCCGCGGGCATCAGGTGTGTGCCTGGCTCATCGTGAGCGAGTACAGGAAGTGCATCAGCGTCATCAGGACGTCCCGGCTGGAGGCCCGGCGGCGCGCGTCGCACTGCACGATCGGGATGTCCTCCGACAGGTCGAGCGCGGCGCGCAGGTCCTCGATCGGATAGCTGGGCGCGTCCGGGAAGGTGTTCATGGCGACGACGAAGGGCACACCGCGCTCCTCCAGACGGCCGATCACGTCGAAACTGACTTCCAGCCGTCGGGTGTCGATCAGCACGACCGCGCCGAGCGCGCCTTCGAAGAGGCCGTTCCACAGGAACCAGAAGCGCTCCTGGCCGGGGGTGCCGAAGAGGTAGAGCACCAGCCGCTCCGTGATGCTGATGCGGCCGAAGTCCATGGCGACGGTGGTCGCGGTCTTGGTCTCCGAGCCGTAGTTGTCGTCGATGCCGATGCCGGCCTGCGTCATGGTCTCCTCGGTGGTCAGCGGTTTGATCTCGCTGACGGCACCCACCATGGTCGTCTTGCCGACTCCGAACCCGCCCACGATCACGATCTTCACGGCGGCTTGCGCCGTGTGCGGCAGATGGTCCTCGGCGCGCGGGCCGGTGATCGTCTCAGAGCTTTTGAAGTCCATGCATCACCGCTTCGAGGAGGGAACGGTCGGGGAGCGCCGAGCGAACGATCGGGGCGCGTGCCTGTACCAGTTCTGCCGCCAGCAGCTCGGTGAGCAGGACGGTCACCACGCTGAACGGCAGATTGAGATAGGCCGAGAGCTCGGCCACGGACAGCGGGGTCTGGCAGAGCCGGAGCAGCACCGACTGCTCCGGCTGGGTGGTGGGTGTCGGCGCGTCGGCGCGCGCCACGATCAAGGTGACCAGGTCCAGATCGGCCCGCTCGCCCGCCTCGCCCCCACCGGTGAGCAGATACAGGCGCCCGGGATTCTTGGGGTCCTCTTCCTCACCGTCTTCCTCACCCTCTTGGGGAGGCCGCTCCCGGGGAGGCTCGGTGAACTCTTCCTTGGGGTATCGCCGTCGGCGTTGCGGAGGAGTCATACGGTCTGCCCGTTGCGCCTCGGCGGACTGGTCAGATGGGCGCCGATCCGGGCGACGAGGTCGCTCATGCGGTTGCTCATGAGGCCGGGCTCCGCGATCTGGTTGGCGAGGACCGCGAGATAGGCGTTGGCCCCGGCGGACATCAGATAGAAGTAGCCTCCGTCGATCTCGATGAGGACCATCTTCATCGTGCCGTCGCTGCTGGGAACCTCGCTCGCGACCGCCGCGGCCAGGCTCTGCAGGCCCGCGCAGGCCGCGGCGACGCGGTCGGCGGCGTCCGGGTTGCCGCCGTAGCGTGCGATGCGCAGTCCGTCGGCGGAGAGCACCACGATCTGCTGGATGCCGGGTACGCCGTCAGCGAGATCCCTGAGCATCCAGTCGAAGTTGTCCCGCTGATGGATCACTTGAGGTCCCCCTCGTCGTCGGCCTCCGCGGCCGCCTGGTTCTTCCTGGTGGACGCGTTGGGGTCCGGGTCACGCTTGAGGCCCTCCCAGAAGGCCTCGACCCAATGCCCCGGTGGCTTCTCCTTCTCCTTCTCCTTCTTCTCCTGCTCCTGCTTCGGGGCGGCGGGCGCGGTGCCCCAGGAAGGCGCCGCGGAAGCGGCCGCGGCCGCCGCCTCCTCCTCGGCGGCGATCCGGGCGGCCTCGGCGTACCGCTCCCTGAGCGGGATCTTGACCCGGCTGCGCCGCTGCGGCAGGCCGTTGGGCGTCCACTCGGTGACCAGGGGGGCGTCGTCGTCCCTGTACCCGTCGTCCTGCTCGGGGAGGCGGGGTCCGGTGGTCGGGCGGCGCTTCTTCGGCTTGCGGTCGGGCCCCTCGACCCCGTCGGTGTCCATGGTCGCGGTGGAGTTCGCGCCGATGCCGTGGGCGAGGGAGGCTGCGGGGTCCTTGGTGAGCATGTTGCTCGGCACCACGACGACCGCGCGGACACCGCCGTACGCGGACTGCCGGAGCGCGATCGCCATGTCGTACATGTTCGAGAGCCGGCCGACGACGGAGATGCCGAGCCGGGGGGCCTCGCCGAGAACCTGGAGGTCGGTGCCGGCCGCGGCCTGCCGGAGCAGTTCCTCCATCTTGCCGCGGGCCTCGTCGCTGAAGCTGACGCCGGAGTCCTCGATCTCGATGGCGACACCGGTCTGCACCTTGAGGGCGGTCAGGTGCACCTTGCTGTTCGGCGGCGAATAGCGCGTCGCGTTGTCGAGGAGTTCGGCGACCGCGTGGATGACCGGTTCGACGTGGATGCCGTTGACGTTGACGTCGGCGATCGAGTGCAGCTCGATGCGCCGGTACTCGAGGATCCGGGACATCGCGCCGCGCATCACGCTGAACAACGGCACGGGCTTGGGCCAGTTGCGGCCCGGGCGGCCGCCGCCGAGCACCGCGATGGAGTCGGCGAGGCGGCCGATCAGCGCGGTGCCGTGGTCGATGCGCAGCAGGTCGTCGAAGACCTCGGGGTTGCGCCCGTGGTCCTCCTCCATCTCGCGGAGTTCCTTGTTCTGCTGGTGGACGATCGCCTGCACGCGGCGGGCGATGTTGACGAAGGAACGGTGCGAGGAGTCGAGCAGCAGCTTCTCGGTGTCCAACAACTGGAGGAAGGTGCTCAGCAGGTCCCGTTCCACCTCGGAGATCTGCGGCAGGCTGGGGTCGTCGACGCCGAAGCGGAGCGCCACAGAGTCGGGGTTCATGCCGCGGTTCATGCGCCGGATCGCGGCGGGCAGGACTTCGTGGTGGAAACGCACGATGTCCTGATCGTGGGCGGCGATGCGTTGTTCCAGGTACGCGGTACGGCGGGCCAGTTCGGCGCGCACGGCACGGATGACGCGGCCACGGCGTACGGCTTCGGCGGCGACCGCGATCACCAGCAGCGTCGCGATGCCGCCGCACCAGCCGACGGCGGCCCGGGCCGGGCCCGTCACCAAGGCGACGGCGGCCCCGGTCACCGCGGCCATCAGTATGGCCGGCAGCAACAGCACGCGCGCGTAGGGAAGTTCACGGCCACCGGGAGGCGATTGAACACTCACCATGTATGCCCTCTGAGACAGATCGGCTGGGGTAGGGGGGAGTTCGTGGGGAAACTGCGTGGTCAAACCGAATCTTCGGAACTTTTGGGAACAAGCGCACGATTACATCTCAACTCGGCGCGCTGCGGGCGAGCTTAGTCCGACCGGATCATCGCCGTGTCATATTCAGCAACCGCCTGAAATCGCCCGCACGACAGGAGTACTCTCGCCCATTTACACGCTCAGGCTTCGTTCGCACACGGTGAGTAGCGGCGTACGGGCATGCGAAAACCGCGCCTCCACAGCGCGGTACGTCAGATTCCGGCGATCCGCAGCGCCGCGTCGGCGGTTGCTTCGGCGAAGGCGGACACGGGCCGCTCGGGGTCGGACCGGTGCACGAGGATCACCCCTTCGATGAGACCGAACAGCAGATCCGTCCGCAGGTCGAGTTCACTCTTGACGAGCACGCCACCCGCCGTGGTCGCGGCCAGCAACTGCCGGTAGGTGTCCTTCAACTCGGCCCGTACGGCATGGAAGCCGGCGAAGCGCTCGGCGCGCACCTCGGGCAGCAGATACAGCCCGCCCAGGTTGTGCGGGCCTCCGCAGAGCAGCTCCACGTCGGTGCGGCACAACTCCCACAGCCGGTTCTCGGGCGGGGTCGCGTCGTCGGCGAGGAGCTCCCGGGCGAAGGCGAGCGAGGGTGTGACGGTCGACTCCAGGAGCTCGGCGAGCAGCTCCTCCTTGCCGGAGACGTAGTGGTACATCGACGCCTGGCGCATCCCGGCCCGCTCGGCGACGGCGCGGGTGGTCGTCGCGGCGTACCCGCGCGTCGTGAACAACTCGGCGGCGGCGTCGAGTAGTTCGTCCCGCGGCGACAGCCCGCTGTCCGGCCGCTGCGCAGCCCGGGGCCGCCCGACCCGTCGCCCACCACCACTTCCCATGCGTTCGATCCTCGCACACGGGACCACCCCCGAGCGGGACAAGGAACGGCGCCCCGCCCACCAGGGGCGCGGGGAACTGCGCGCCCAGCCCCACACAACCCGCCCCTCCAAACCCACAACGCCCCCACCCACCAGGGGCGCGAGGAACTGCGCGCCCAGCCACACCCAACCCGCACCCTCGAACCCGCGGAGCGCCCCGTACCGCCAAACCCGCGGAGCGTCCGGTGAGGGGTCGGTAACCGTCCGGCAACACTCGGGACACGGCTCCGACCCTCCCCACCCCTAATTTCTGTCGAGCGACAGAAATCACCCAGGAGCCGGAGGACTCGCGATGGCGACAGCGACCACTTACGGAGCCCGTGCCCACGCCCGGGCACAAGAGGGCTCCCGCACGGAGGCCATGCCCGTCGTACCGGCGAGCGCCTGGCCCGAGCCCCCCTGCGAGGCGGGCCACCTGGTGTGGGCGGAGACGGTGGCGGCCGGCAACTACACGCACAAGGTGCTGGCCCGCGGCACGGAACTCAGGCTCACCGACCTCGGGGGCGACGCCTGCGCACACCTGCTCCTGTACGCCGCCGATCGCCCCTGGGAACGCCTGAACGTGGCGGACACGGTCAAGGTCCAGTGGAACGCCTACCTCGGCGAGGGGCAGCTGCTCCTCTCCGACCAGGGCCGCGTCCTCGCCTCCCTGGTCGCCGACACCTCGGGCCGCCACGACACGCTCTGCGGCACCTCCACCCTCGTACGCAACACCCAGCGCTACGGCGACGGAACCCCGCAGTCCGCCTCCCCCGCCGGCCGCGAACTGTTCAAGCTGGCCGCCGCCAAGAACGGCCTCGAACCCCGCGACCTGCCGCCCTCGCTCTCCTTCTTCCAGGGCGTGGAGGTCCGTGACGACGGCTCGCTGGACTTCACCGGTTCGGCGGGCCCCGGCGGCAGCGTGACGCTCCGCGCCGAACAGGACGTGACCGTGCTGATCGCGAACGTGCCGCACCCCGCCGACCCCCGTACGGAGTACGTCAGCACTCCCCTGGAGGTCCTCGCCTGGCGCGCGGCCGCGACCGCGCCCGGCGACCCGCTGTGGGAGGCCACGCCCGAGGGCCGCCGCGCCTTCCTGAACACCGCCGAGTTCCTTGCCGCGAGGGGGATCGCATGAAGACCGTGGTTCCGGCCCGGGCCGCCTGGTCCGCCGTCGTCCGCACCGCACAGACGCTCACCGTCACCGACCTGCACGGCAACCAGGCCGTCGACTTCCTGGTGTACGACGCCCACGACACGGCCGTCCGCTACAGCGCGCCCGACACGATCCACGCGCAGGGCAACCTCTTCCTCACCACCGGCAGCGTGCTGATGTCCAATGAGCACACCCCGCTGATGACCGTGGTCGCGGACGAGGTCGGCCGGCACGACACGGTCGGCGGCGCCTGCTCCAAGGAGTCGAACACCCTGCGGTACGGCCACCACACCTGGTCCCAGCACGCCTGCGTGGACAACTTCCTCGCGGAGGGCGCCAAGTACGGCCTCGGTAAACGCGATCTCGTCTCGAACATCAACTGGTACATGAACGTGCCGGTCGAGAAGGACGGCACCCTCGGCATCGTCGACGGCATCTCGGCCCCGGGGCTCACGCTGACCCTGCGCGCCGAGTGCGACGTCCTCGTGCTGGTCTCCAACTGCCCCCAGATCAACAATCCCTGCAACGGCTTCGAGCCGACCGCGGTGGAGATGACCATCGAGGCGAGCGGGGCGACGGGATGACCTTCGACACCCTGCTGATCGCCAACCGCGGCGAGATCGCGGTACGGATCATCCGCACGGCCCGCGAACTCGGCCTGCGCACGGTCGCCGTGTACTCCGACGCCGACCGTGGCACACCCCACGTCCGGCTCGCCGACGAGGCGGTACGGCTGGGGCCCGCGCCCGCGAAGGAGTCGTATCTCGACGCCGACCTCGTCCTGAAGGCGGCCAAGGACACCGGGGCCGGGGCGATCCACCCCGGGTACGGCTTCCTGTCCGAGGACGCGGCCTTCGCGCGGCGCTGCGAGGACGCCGGGATCGTGTTCGTGGGTCCGACGCCGGAGCAGCTCGAGCTGTTCGGGGCGAAGCACACGGCGCGGGCGGCGGCGGAGGCGGCCGGGGTGCCGTTGGCGCCGGGCACGGGACTTCTCCCCGGTCTCACCGAGGCTCTGGAGGCGGCTACCCGCATCGGCTATCCCGTCATGCTGAAGGCCACCGGCGGGGGCGGCGGCATCGGTATGTCGGCATGCCGCTCCGCCGATGAACTGACCGAGGCGTGGGAGCGGGTACAGCGCGTCGCCGCCGCCTCCTTCTCCTCCGCCGGGGTCTTCCTGGAGCGGCTGGTGGAGCACGCCCGCCATGTCGAGGTACAGGTCTTCGGTGACGGCCGGGGCCGGGTCGTCACCTTCGGCGACCGGGACTGCTCGCTCCAGCGTCGCAACCAGAAGGTGCTGGAGGAGGCCCCGGCACCGGGCCTGCCGCCCTCCGTCCGCGCCCGACTCGCCTCTGCCGCACGAGACTTGTGTGCCGCTGTCGGATACCGCTCGGCCGGAACCGTCGAGTTCGTCTACGACGCCGCCCGCGAGGAGGCCTACTTCCTGGAGGTCAACACCCGCCTCCAGGTGGAGCATCCGGTCACCGAGGAGATCTACGGCGTCGACCTCGTCGCGTGGATGCTGCGGCTCGCGCGCGGGGAGTCGGAGGTCGTACGCGATCCGGGGGCGCCGCGCGGTCACGCCGTCGAGGCCCGGGTGTACGCCGAGGACCCCTCGCGCGACCACCGGCCGAGCGCGGGCCTGCTGACGCGGGTCGAGTTCCCCGGCGGCGTCCGCGTCGACGGCTGGGTGGAGACGGGCACCGAGGTGACCACGTCGTACGACCCGATGCTCGCGAAGGTCATCGCGTACGGCCCGGACCGGGCGCACGCGCTGGAACGCCTCGACGAGGCGCTGGCCAGGACCCGGGTGGACGGTATCGAGACGAACCTGGGGCTGGTGCGGGCCGCGCTCGCCGAACCGTCCTTCCGGCGGGCGACGCACTCGACGGCGACGCTGGCCGACGTCAGCGATCCCACGCAGCGCATCGAGGTCGTCTCCGGCGGGACCCTCACCACGGTCCAGGACTGGCCGGGCCGCACCGGCTACTGGCAGGTGGGCGTGCCCCCGTGCGGTCCGATGGACGACCTCTCCTTCCGGCTCGGCAACCGCGCCCTCGGCAACCACGAGGGGGCGCCCGGTCTGGAGTGCACCCTCCAGGGGCCGACGCTGCGCTTCACCCATGCCACGACGGTGTGCGTCACGGGCGCACCGGCGCGGGTCACCGTGGACGGTGCGACGGTCGCGCAGTGGGAGCCGGTGACGGTACCGGCGGGGGCCCTGCTGGAGGTCGGCTCGCCCACCGAACACGGCCTGCGCACCTACGTGCTCTTCGCGGGCGGGGGCCTGGACGTACCGGCGTTCCTCGGCAGCGCGTCCACGTTCACGCTGGGCCGGTTCGGCGGGCACGGAGGCCGCGCCCTGCGCACGGGCGACGTGCTGCACGGCGGCTCGGCGACGGATCACGGGGCGCCGGTACCGGTCGGCAACCGCCCCGGGTTCTCCTCCACCTGGCGGGTCGGCGCGCTCGAAGGCCCGCACGCCGCACCGGAGTTCTTCACCGAGGACGACATCCACGACTTCTACGCCGCCGACTGGAAGGTCCACTTCAACTCGGCGCGCACGGGCGTACGGCTGGTCGGCCCCAAGCCCCGCTGGGCGCGCACGGACGGCGGTGAGGCGGGCCTGCACCCGTCCAACATCCATGACACGCCGTACTCCGTGGGCGCCGTCGACTACACCGGCGACATGCCGGTGCTGCTCGGCCCGGACGGCCCCTCGCTGGGCGGCTTCGTCTGCCCGGCGACGGTCGTCAGCACGGAGCGCTGGAAGCTCGGCCAGTTCCGCCCCGGTGACACCGTGCGCTTCGCACCGCTGGCCGACGACGGCTCGCGGCGGCCCGCGATCGTGGACGGCGGGGTGCTCGCGCGGGACGGCGACGTGACGTACCGCCGCAGCGGCGATGACAACCTGCTGGTCGAATTCGGGCCCATGCAACTGGACCTGGCGCTGCGCATGAGGGTCCACGCCCTGATGGAAGCCGTGGCCGAGGCCGCGCTCGACGGCGTCACGGACCTGACCCCCGGCATCCGCTCCCTGCAGATCCAGACGGACCCCGGCAGGCTTCCGCAACGCGAACTCCTCGCCATGGTGCGGGAGACGGTCCGCACGCTCCCTCCGAGCGACCAGCTCGTCGTCCCCTCCCGCACGGTGCACCTCCCTCTCTCCTGGGACGACCCCGCGACCCGCGAGGCGATCGCCCGCTACATGGCGGGCGTCCGCGACGACGCGCCCTGGTGCCCGTGGAACATCGAGTTCATCCGCCGCGTGAACGGCCTGGACTCGGTGGACGACGTGTACCGCACGGTGTTCGACGCGGAGTACCTCGTCCTGGGCCTGGGCGACGTCTACCTCGGCGCACCGGTGGCCACCCCGCTGGACCCGCGCCACCGCCTGGTGACCACCAAGTACAACCCGGCGCGCACCTGGACCGCCGAGAACTCGGTCGGCATCGGCGGCGCCTACCTGTGCGTTTACGGCATGGAGGGCCCCGGCGGTTACCAGTTCGTGGGCCGTACGACCCAGGTGTGGTCGGGGTGGCAGCAGCGCGGCGCGTTCGAGCCGGGCTCGCCCTGGCTGCTGCGCTTCTTCGACCGCATCAAGTGGTACGCCGTCGAGCCCGACGAACTCCTCGACCTGCGCGCCGACATCGTCTCGGGCCGTTTCGTGCCCCGGATCGAGGAGGGCGTCTTCTCACTCGCCGAGTACGAGGCCTTCCTCGCCACCCACTCCGCTTCCATCGCGGAGTTCCGGGCCGGGCAGGGCGCCGCGTTCTCCGCGGAGCGGGACGCCTGGGAGGCGGCGGGCGAGTTCGACCGCGCGGACGCCGCGTCCGCGCCCGTGGCGCCTGCGGCCGAGGTGATCGTCCCCTCGGGTGGCCGCCTGATCGAGGCCGAGTTCGCGGCCTCCGTATGGCAGCTGAACGTCAAGCCGGGCGACCGGGTGACGACAGGCCAGCCCCTGCTGGCGCTGGAGGCGATGAAAATGGAGTCCAGGGTGCCCGCCCCGATCGACGGAGTGGTCCAACAAGTCCTCACCAAGCCCGGCGCCCAGGTGGAAGCGGGCACAGCACTGGTGGTCCTGGCACCGGTGAGCTGAAAACACGCCCGTGGCCTGTGGGCAGGCGTTCCGCAAGGGGCGGAACGGGTGGGCACAGGCCACCCACCGGCCGGCAGCCGTAGAACAAGGAGCAACCCATGTCCGTCCTGACCCGAGTCCAGTCGGCCTACGCCCGCATCGAGGCAGTCGACCGCCCCGAGGTCTGGATCGACCTCCGCCCCCAGCCGGAGGTCGAGAAGGAGGCGCAGGCCATCGACGCCCGCCTCGCCGCAGGCGAACACCTCCCCCTCGCCGGCAAGCTCCTCGCCGCGAAGGGCAACATCGACGTGGCCGGCCTGAAGACCACCGCAGGCTGCCCGGCCTACGCGTACACCCCGGAGTGCGACGCCCCCGCGGTCGCCCGCCTCCGCGCAGCCGGCGCACTCGTCCTCGGCACCACGAACCTCGACCAGTTCGCCACCGGCCTGGTCGGCACCCGCTCCCCGCACGGCGCCGTACGAGGCGCCCTGGACCCGGCCAGGATCAGCGGCGGCTCCAGCTCGGGATCGGCCGTGGCCGTGGCCCTCGGCATCGTCGACCTCGCCCTCGGCACCGACACGGCCGGCTCCGGACGCGTCCCCGCCGCCTTCAACGGCATCGTCGGCCTCAAGCCCACCCGCGGCCTGGTCCCGGCCACCGGTGTCGTCCCGGCCTGCGCCTCGCTCGACTGCGTGACCGTCTTCGCCCGTACGCTCCCGGAGGCCGAGCAGGCCCTCGCGCACCTGGCGTCCCCCGCCGGACGCGAACTCCCCGCACTCCCCCAGCGGGCCCCCGGCCCGTGGCGCGTCGCCGTCCCTCCGACGGCACAGCTCGGTGAACTCGACGAGGGCTGGGCCGAGGCGTACGAGGCCGCCGTGGAGCAGCTCGTCGCGGCCGGGGCCGAGGTGCGCACGCTCGACCTCACCCCGTTCACCGAGGCGGCGGCGATGCTCTACGAGGGCGCGTTCGTCGCCGAGCGCTACACGGCGGTGGGGAGCTTTATCGACAAATTGATCAGCGAGGGAGGTGCGGGGCTCGACCCGACCGTCGCCGGGATCATCACCCGCGCCCGGGACATCCCGGCCCACCAGCTCTTCGCCGACCAGGCCCGGCTGGCGGCCCTGCGCACCCGGGCCCTCGCCGAACTCGGCGACGCGGACGCCCTGTTGCTGCCGACCGCACCGGGCCACCCCACCCTCGCGGAGGTCGCCGCCGACCCGCTCGGCACCAACGCCCGGCTGGGCCGCTTCACCAACTCCACGAACCTCTTCGACCTGGCGGCGGTCGCCGTCCCGGCCGGTCTCACGCCCGCCGCTCTGCCCTTCGGCGTGATGCTGATCGGTCCGGCGTTCACCGACGAACGCCTCGCCCGGATCGCCGCGCTGCTCCAGCCGGACGTGCGGATCGCGGTGGTCGGCGCCCACCTGTCCGGCCAGCCGCTGAACCTCCAGCTCCTGTCCCTGGGCGCGGAGTGGGAACGTACGACCACGACGGCACCCGCCTACCGTCTGCACGCACTGTCCACCACCCCGCCCAAGCCGGGCCTGGTCCACGTCGGCGAGGGCGCCGGAGCCCGCATCGAGGCCGAGGTGTGGCGACTGCCCGCGGCGGGCCTCGGCCGACTGCTCGCCGACCTGCCCCGGCCGATGGCACTGGGCCGCGTCGAACTGGCCGACGGCACCCACGTGCCCGGCTTCCTGTGCGAGCCCGCGGCGCTCGAAGGCGCCGAGGACATCACGGAGTACAGCGGCTGGCGCGGCTACCTCCGGACCCGCGCCTGACCACACGGCCGTGGTCGGGCCGGAAGGCCGACGCGTCACGATGCGGCAACAGGCATCGTGAAAGCGGACGCGGGCCGAACGTGCCCCGGGGCCGGGGCGTCACAGGCGTGGCACGAGCTTCGCGCCGCACCTCGCCTTCCGTTCGTCAGCGCCGGCCCCCGGGGGGACCCATGCAGTCCAAGACCACCCGCATCGCCCATCTGCTCGTCACCCTCGCCCTCCTGACCGCCGGAGCCGGTGCCGTCACGGGGTGCGGCAGCGAAAAGGCCGTCGGCAACGGGGTGAAGGCCCCCGGCACCGGTCAGGAACCGCAGGCGAAGAACCGCGCCCGACAGGTCGCCGACGCCTGGGACGGGTCCGAGGCCGCTCGGCAGTGGCACAAGGGCTACTACCCGATGGCGGACGCGGTCCAGCTGCCCGAGGGCGGCCTGCGCGACAAAGCCGACCAGCGGGCCTTCACCACCCAGAACTTCGTGCTGCGCGGCACCCTTCCGGCACTCCCGCGGAGGGACGGGGAGGTGAGGTGGAAGAGCGGAGCCTCCCTCACCCTGCCGCTGATGGAGGCGCGCGCGGCGTACGAGAGGGTGGCGCGCGGCGGGAACGACGGCCCGCACCTGACCGTGACCGAGGCGAAGCCGGGCCAGATGACCCTGGCCACCAGCCGCGGCCCGGCGACCGTTCCGGCCTGGCTGTTCACCCTGGAGGGCTACGACACTCCGCTCAAGCGCGCTGCCGTCGGCCCCTCGAAGCTCCCCGAGTCACCGATCGGGCCGAGCCGGGATGTCCCCGCCGACACCCTGGTCCCGCTCGACCGACTCGTCGAGGTGGCCGACGGTGGCCGGTCCGTCACGGTCCTGGCCGACCACGGAGCCTGCGACTCCGGCCCCGCCGTGCACGTGCTGGAGACCGGGACCGACGTGGTGCTTTCCGCGTCCGTCCTCGGAGTACGGAAAGGTCCCTGCACCAGTGAGATGATCCGCGCGCGGGTGACGGTGACGCTGACACGCCCGCTCGGCGACCGTATCCTCCTGGACGCCCACACCGGCCGCCCTGTGCCTCATGAGGGGCCGCACGAGTCCTCACCGAGCTGGGGCTGACAAGAAGGCGCGCCGCCCCCGGCGGGGAGGCGGCGCACCACGAGCACCCGGGCCACCGGCTCGGCTCAGCCCACCGACGAGTAGGCGACCACTCCGCGCAGCAGACCGTCGACCGCCTTGCGCGCGTTCTTCGCGACCGTCGACCTCTCACCGCCGGAGACCGGCGCGGCGGCCGAGATCTGGCCCAGCACGTCGATGACCTGCTTGCACCAGCGGACGAAGTCACCAGCCGGCATCTCCGCCTCGCGCAGCACCTCGTCGAGGCCTTTGCCGGAAGCCCACTCGTAGGCCGCCCAGGCGAAGCCGAGGTCCGGCTCGCGCTGGCCCACGCCCTCGGACTGGGTGATCCGGAAGTCCTCCTCCAGCGCGTCGAGACGGCCCCAGATGCGGACCATCTCGCCGAGCGCCGCCTTGGCCTTGCCGGACGGCAGCTTCGGTGCCATCGCGTCGTCACCGACCCGCGACTCGTACACCAACGCCGAGACGCAGGCCGCGAGTTCGGCCGGGTCGAGACCTTCCCAGACCCCGGCGCGCAGGCATTCGCTGGCCAGCAGGTCGAGTTCGCCGTACAGCCGGGCCAGCCGTCTGCCGTGCTCCGTGGCCTCGTCGCCGCGCAGGTAGTCCAGCTCGGTGAGGAGGGCGACGATCCGGTCGAAGGTGCGGGCGATGGTGTTCGTCCGGCCCTCGATGCGGTTCTCCAACTGCTTGGTGTCGCGCAGCAGCCGGTGGTAGCGCTCGGCCCAACGGGCGTGGTCCTCACGGTCGTTGCACCCGTGACAGGGGTGGGCGCGGATCGCGGTGCGCAGCCGGGCGATCTCACGGTCGTCGGCCGCCTCGGAACGACGCTTGCGCAGCCGGTCGGGGACGATGTGCCCGGCCTTGGTGCGCAGCGCGGAGGCGAGGTCGCGCCGGGACTGCGGGGAGCGCGGGTTGAAGGACTTCGGGATGCGCATCCGCTCCAGCGCCTCGACCGGCACCGGGAAGTCCATCGAGGCCAGTCGCTTCACCTGGCGCTCGGCGGTGAGGACCAGCGGGCGCGGTCCGTCGTGGTGCTCGAAGCCGCGGTGGCCGTTGGACCGGCCCGCGGGCAGCCCCGGGTCGAGGACCAGCGCCAGGCCCGCGAACTTGCCGGTCGGGACATGGATGATGTCGCCGGGCTTGAGCTTCTCCAGCGCCACGGCCGCCTCGGCGCGCCGCTGCGCCGCGCCCTGCTTGGCGAGCTCCGTCTCGCGGTCCTTGAGTTCGCGGCGCAGTCGCGCGTACTCGTCGAAGTCCCCGAGGTGGCAGGTCATGGACTCCTTGTAGCCCTCAAGACCCTCTTCGTTGCGCTGCACCTGCCGGGAGATCCCGACGACCGACTTGTCGGCCTGGAACTGCGCGAAGGACGTCTCCAGCAGCTCGCGCGAGCGGTGCCGGCCGAACTGCTCGACCAGGTTCACGGCCATGTTGTACGACGGCTTGAAGCTGGAGCGCAGCGGATAGGTACGGGTGCCCGCGAGTCCCGCCAGGTGGTCGGGGCTGAAGCCGCGCTGCCACAGCACGACGGCGTGGCCCTCGACATCGATGCCGCGACGCCCGGCACGACCGGTGAGCTGGGTGTACTCGCCGGGTGTGATGTCGGCGTGCTGCTCGCCGTTCCACTTGACGAGCTTCTCCAACACCACCGAGCGGGCGGGCATGTTGATGCCCAGTGCCAGGGTCTCGGTCGCGAACACGGCCTTCACCAGGCCGCGTACGAAGAGTTCCTCGACGACTTCCTTGAACGTGGGCAGCATGCCCGCGTGGTGGGCCGCGATGCCGCGCTCCAGGCCCTCCAGCCACTCGTAGTAGCCCAGGACGTGCAGGTCCTCGGAGGGGATGGACGCGGTGCGCTCCTCGACGATCTCGCGGACCTTCGCGCGCGCCTCCTCGTCGTTGAGCCTGAGGCCCGCGTACAGGCACTGCTGGACGGCGGCCTCGCAGGCGGCGCGGCTGAAGATGAACGTGATCGCGGGCAGCAGGCTCTCGGCGTCGAGCCGTTCGATGACCTCGGGGCGGCCCGGTGTCCAGATGCGTGAGCGCTGCCGGCGCTCGCGCTCGCGGTCGGCCTCGCGCATGGCGCGGCCGCGTCTGCGGTCCTGGAACGACGGACGGCTGGCCTCCATCCGGGCCAGGCGGGTGAGGTCGGGGTTGACCGCCTTCTTGTTGCCCTCACCCTCCTCGAAGAGGTCGTACATCCGGCGCCCGGCCAGCACGTGCTGGAACAGCGGGACGGGCCGGTGCTCGGAGACGATCACCTCGGTGTGGCCGCGCACGGTGTCCAGCCAGTCGCCGAACTCCTCCGCGTTCGACACGGTCGCCGAGAGTGACACCAGGGTCACCGACTCGGGGAGGTGGATGATCACTTCCTCCCAGACGGCGCCACGGAAGCGGTCGGACAGGTAGTGCACCTCGTCCATGACCACATAGCCGAGGCCGAGGAGGGTCTGGGAGCCCGCGTACAGCATGTTGCGCAGCACCTCGGTGGTCATGACGACCACCGGGGCATCGGAGTTGACGCTGTTGTCGCCGGTGAGCAGGCCGACCTTGTCCGCGCCGTAACGGCGGCACAGATCGGCGTACTTCTGGTTCGAGAGCGCCTTGATCGGCGTGGTGTAGAAGCACTTCTTGCCCTGCTGGAGGGCGAGGTGGACGGCGAACTCGCCGACAACCGTCTTGCCCGAGCCGGTGGGCGCGGCCACGAGCACACCCTTGCCCGCTTCGAGCGCCTGGCAGGCCTCGATCTGGTAGGGGTCGAGGCCGAAGTCGTACATCTCGCGGAAGGAGGCGAGCGCGGTGGCCTGCTCGACAGCGCGCTTCCGTGCTGCCGCATACCGCTCGGCCGGTGAGAGGTCCTCTGTCATCGTGCTTTCGAGACTACCGGCAGCCACTGACAACATGACGATCAATATCCGGATCTGTTTATCTCAAACCCCGGATTCCCGCAGCTCAGGGAATTGCCACGCGCACCGCAGCGGGCACGCACTCCGCCGTGAGCGGCAGCGGCCCCAGCGGCTCCCCGTCCGCGTACGCGGTGACACCCTCTGCGACGAGCTCGACCTTGGCGGCCCGGTACACGGTGACGACGGGGTGGTCGAGGTGGGTGCCCCGGTAGACCCTGGGGAACACCTTGAGCAGGGTCGTACGGCTGCACTCCCCGACGACCGTGACGTCGAACAGCCCGTCCTCCAGGTCGGCGTCCGCGCAGATCCTCATCCCGCCGCCATACGACGATCCGTTGCCGACCGCCACGAGGGTTGCCCCGATCTCCCGGACCTCACCGTCGTCCAGGGTGATCCGGTACGGGAGGGGCCTGAGGGCGGCCAGTTCGGCGAGCATGGCGAGGTCGTACTTGAAGCGGCCGACCGGCCACCGCATGCGATTGCCGCGATCGTTGACCCGGGAGTCGAAGCCGGAGGCGAGGACGGTGGCGAACCAGGTGCCGTTCACCCGGCCCAGGTCGATGTCGCGCAGCCGCGCTCCCTTGAGGGACTCGGCGATCAGCCGTCCCGCGGCCGCCGGGTCGCGCACCGGAAGTCCGAGGGCGCGGGCGAAGTCGTTCCCGGTGCCGGCGGCGACCAGGCCGAGCGGGGTGCGGGTGCCGGCGACGGCCTGGAGGGCGAGGTTCGCCATGCCGTCGCCCCCGACGGCTATCAGGGCGCCGGTGCCGCCCTCGACGGCCGCACGCGCGCGTGTGAGGGCGTCCTCGGCGTTCTCCCCGAGGACCGTACGGACGGAGAATCCCGCCGCCCGCAAGGCGAAAGCGGCCGGCTGCGCCGCGTGGGCGCCCCGGCCGCGTCCCGCGGTGGGGTTGACGAAAAGGGTGATCTCGCTGGTCACGGCCCTGACCCTACGAGATCCCGGGGCTTCGTCAGGTCACGTCGTCATAACCGTTGACCCGGTCCGTGCTCGACTGCCCGGGCAGCGCGCGACTGGACGACACGCTCTCGACCTCGCCGATGTCCTCGGGCGTGAGGTCCAGGTCGGAGGCCTCGTCGTCCGCCGGACCCTCGGCCTCGCGGCGCCGCTTGCGCCGGTCGTTCATCAGCGAGAAGACGACGGCGCCGAAGTACAGGACCCAGATCGGTACCGCGAGCGCCAGCATCGTCAGCGGGTCGGTGCTCGGCGTGGCGACGGCCGCGAAGACCGTGATGCCCATGATCATGGCGCGCCACCAGCCGAGCATGCGCTTGCCGGTCAGGATGCCGGTGAGGTTGAGCATGACCAGCAGCAGCGGCAGCTCGAAGGAGAGGCCGAAGACGACCACCATGCGCGTGACGAGGTCGAGCAGATCGTCCAGCGGCAGCAGGTTGTTCACACCGTCCGGCGTGAAGTCGATCAGCACCTTCGCGGTGGTGGGCAGCACCTTGTAGGCGAAGAAACCACCGGCGAAGAAGAGCGGAACGCCCGTCCCGACGAACGCGTACGCGTACTTCTTCTCGTTCTGGTGCAGACCGGGCGCGACGAACGCCCACAGTTGGTAGAGCCACACCGGCGAGGCGAGCGCGACGCCGGCCATCAACGAGACCTTCAACGCCAGGGTGAACGGGGCGAGCAGACCGTTGATCGTGATCTGCGCGCACTGCCCGCCCTTGGGCATCTTCGCCAGCTCGGCGAAGTCCGACGGACACCCGACCGAGTCCAGCACCGGCTTGGTGAAGAAGTTGATGATGTCGTTGTAGTAGAAGGCGGCCACGACCGTGACGATGACGATGGCCAGCATCGCCTTCGCGAGCCGGTTGCGGAGCTCACGAAGGTGCTCCGCGAGGGGCATCCGTCCCTCGGGATCCTTCTCCTTCTTGCGGGCAGACTTGGGCAACCCACGTCCTCATCTCGTGCGGTGGACCGGAGGCGTCCGGCCCTGCGTCAGCGCTTGGTCGTGTCCGTCGGCTCGGTGACCGGGCGGGAGCTGGTCACATCGCCGGGCGCGGCCTGGATCGTGCGCTGAGCCGGGGTCTGCTCGTCGGTGCTGGGCGGACCGGCCGGGGCGGGGGTGCTGCCCTCGTCCTTCATCGCCTTGGCCTCGCTCTTCAGGATGCGCGCGGACTTGCCGAGGGAGCGCGCCATGTCCGGAAGCTTCTTCGCGCCGAACAGCAGGATGATGACGACGAGGATGAGAATGATCTCGGGAGCGCCGAGCCTTCCGAACATAAGTCTTTACCTTCTCACCGAGGCGGCTGGGTCGGGGTGCTGTCCGATCGGTCGGACATGTGTCCGACCGATCGTGATGGCAGCGATCGTAACGCTCAGGGGTGAACGCGGGGCAATCCCTGTGCGTACTCCCAGTTCGCGGCCCGCGCCTCGTTCTCCGGACCACGATCAGAAGCGTACCCGCCCTCACTGGCAAGTCGACAGGCTCAAACGCCTCATTGCGTATACCTCGACGGACTCATACCAGGATCCCCGGAAGGTCATACGGCATCCACAGAGCGCGCGACCCCGACGGCCGCCCGCTCCAGGTCGTCGGCCGCCTGGTTGATCCGGCGCGCGGAGTCCGTCACCTGCTTCCCCAGACGTTCCGCTTCCACGAAGACACGGACAGCGAGGACGCCGAGAACGGCGATTCCAAGAAAACCCACAGCGATCGCGAACATCGGCCAGAACATGAGGTCGAGCCTAAGTCGTGGAGTGCAGGCGGAGTGTGCGCACCCCGCCACCGGTGAGGAGTTCGACGATGCGCTCGCCCGCGGGCTTGCGGACGGACGAGCCGCACTCGGTGCAGGTGAAGGAGTAGAACGTGGTGCGGCTGGTGGCGCCGATGGCCAGCAGCAGGGCGTTCGCCCTGAGCTCCAGAGCGGCCCGGCAGTCGGGGCAGCCGGCCTTGAACAGCACGTCGGCGACTCTGCGCATACCGGCGAACGCGGTGACGACCGTCATCTCCGCCGCGCCCGAGGACACACCGGCGCGCTCCGCGCCGCCCGCCTTCACCGACCCGCCGGCCCTCCGCGAGGTACCGGCATTCCCTGACGCGCCCGACATCGCCGACGTGGTCAAAGCCCCTGCTCCTGCCTGTCGTACGGTCCGTCCTGATCTCCCTCGAGCCCGTCGTAGGCCGCGAGTGCCTCCCGAGCCGCCTCACGGGCGCTGTCCGCCAGCTCCGGCGGCGACACGATCCGGCCGTCCCGGCCCAGGCGCAGCGCCAGCCGTCGCAGCGACGCGGGGTCGGGGGTCCGCAAGGTGATACGCAGCCCGCCCTCCGACAGCTCATCCGCACTGTCGTGCGGGTAGTACTCCGCGACCCAGCGCCCGCCCGGCCCGACCTCGACGACCACCTCGGGATCCTCGGCCGCTGGCTGCACCAGCCCCTCGGAGAGGTCCCGCAGCTCGATCTCGGGCGGCGAGGACGGCTCGTCGAGGATGCGGATCTCGGCGACCCGGTCGAGCCTGAAGGTGCGGCGCGCCTCGGAGCGGCGGCACCAGGCCTCCACGTACGTGTGCCCGACGCTGACCAGGCGGATCGGGTCGATCTCGCGCTCGGTGAGCTCGTCACGCGAGGGCGAGTAGTAGCGGATCCACAGCCGGCGCCGCTCGGAGATCGCCCGGTCGACGTCCGCGAAGACCCCGCCCTCGGACTCGAAGGTCACCGAGAGGCGGGAGCTGGCGCCCGCCGCCTCGCCCGAGGCGGCCTCCACCTTGGCGGTGGCGCGCAGCAGCGCCTGCCGGTCACCCTCGCGCAGCCCGGGCAGCGTGGACACCGCGCGGGCGGCCACCAGCAGCGCGGTCGCCTCGTCCGCGGCGATACGGAGGGGTTCGGCGACGAGGTCGGGGTTGTGCCACCAGATGCGGTCGCCGTCGGTGTCGATGTCGAGGAGGTCACCGCCGCGGAAGCTGGTCCCGCACAGCGGCAGCACGTCGAGGTCGGAGATCAGCTCGTCCTCGGTGATCCCGAAGGCCCGGGCGACATCACTGACGTGCGCGCCAGGGCGCTCACGCAGATAGGTCACCAGGGACAGCATCCGCCGGGTCTGGTCGATCGCGTTCGTGGGCCTGGCCGGTTTTCCTGCCACGTTCTCTACGTTCCCCCTCAGCCCTTGGCCACGGCGCGCAGCCGGTCCACTACATCGGCCCGCAGCTCGGCGGGCTCCAGAACCACCACGTCGGGCCCGAACTCGACGAGCCAGGCGTCCAGGCCGTGCCCGTACGGAATCTCCAACTCGTCCCAGCCGTCGCCGAGTTCCCGTACGGAGACCGCTTTGGCCCGCAGCGGGTAGCCGGAGCCGGTGCGCAGCCGGATCAGCGCGGAGCGGTCGGCGATCTCACCCGCCCAGCTCGCCACGGTCTCCCGCACGGTGACGACGTCGGGCACCTCGGCGGTGTAGCGCCCGGCGCGGGAGCGGACCCTGCCGGTGATCCGCGAGAGCCTGAAGACGCGCTCGGCGCCGCGGTCGCGGTCCCAGCCCGCCAGGTACCAGTGGCCGCGCCAGCACTCCAGCGCCCACGGCTCGACCTGCCGGGTCTCGGGGTGGGCGGCGGTGGCCTTGCGGTAGTCGAAGACGACCGGACGGCGGTCGCGGCAGGCCAGCATCAGCGGCTCGAAGGCCGCCTCGTGCACGGGGATGTGCGGTTCGAGGGCGCCATGCGCCTCGTAGGGGTCGAAGTCCTCGGCCAGCCCGGCGGCGCGCAGCTTCTGCAACGCACCGCTCGCCGCGCCGGCCAGCCGGGCCTGCTGCCAGACCTTGGCGGCGAGGCCGAGGGCGGCGGCCTCCTCGGCGTCGAGGGTGATGGGCGGCAGGCGGTTGCTGTCGCGGCGGGCGAGATAGCCGACCTCGCCGTCGAGGTTCTCCACCGTCTCGATGACCAGGCCCAGCTCGCGCAGATCGTCCTTGTCGCGCTCGAACATCCGGTTGAAGGAGTCGTCCGACCCGGCTTCCAGATAGGCCTCGATGGACTCGCGGAGTTCGCGCTTGCTGAGCGGCCGCCGCGTCCCGAGCAGACACAGCGCGAGGTTCATCAGCCGCTCGGCCTTGGCAATGGCCATCGACGCCCTTCCTATGGTGCTTCCGACCGACGACCGTACCGCTCCGGAGTGCCCCGGCAAAAGCCGAGGGCCCATGCCCGGACAGGCATGGGCCCCTGGTGATCGGCTTCGGACGAATCCCGATCACAGAGCGTACGAAGATCGGGCGGGAACCCGGCCTTCATGGTGATCGGATCAAGACCCGATCCCGCTGTGGATCAGACCGCGACCAGGTCGCAGACGAAGATCAGCGTCTCGCCGGGGCCGATGCGGCCGCCGGCGCCACGGTCGCCGTACGCGAGGTGCGCCGGGATGACCAGCTGGCGACGGCCGCCGACCTTCATGCCCTGCACACCCTGGTCCCAGCCGCTGATGACCTGACCGACACCGAGCTGGAACTCCAGCGGGGCGCCGCGGTTCCAGGAGGCGTCGAACTCCTCGCCGGTGGAGAAGGCAACGCCCACGTAGTGGACCTTGACGAAGTCGCCGGCCTTGGCGACCTCGCCTTCGCCCTCCCAGATGTCCTTGATCTCGAGGTCCGCCGGGGGCTCGCCGCCCGGGAAGTCGATCTCGGGCTTCTCGATGCTCACGTCTCTAGCTCCTGCTTGTTCGCGTAAAGGCCTTAAAGCAACACCGACAGTCTCACATCCCGCAACGCGTTACATCTTGGCCAGGATGTCCACCGAGAACACCAGGGTGGAGTCCTTCTTGATGCCACTGCCGCTCGGCGGGTTGTTGCCGTAGCCCAGCGCCGGCGGAATGACGATGAGGACGCGGCTGCCCACCTTCTTGCCGGTCAGGCCCTGCGCCCAGCCCTTGACGACCTGCTGCAGCGAGAACTGCGCCAGCCGGCCGCTGCTGTACGTCGAGTCGAACTCCTTGCCGGTGTCCCAGAGCACGCCCTTGTACTGCACCAGGACACTGCTGTCCGCCTTGACCTCGTCGCCGTCGCCCTCGAGGACGTAGTTCGCCACGAGCTTCGTCGGGGCCGTGGCCTTCGGCACGTCGATGGAGGGGGCCTTGCCGTCGGTGTTGGTGCCGACCTTCGGGAGGGCGGCGTCACTCTGCGCGACCTCCTTGCCCTGGGCGGAGCTCTGCGCGTTGAAGGTGTTCTCGATGTCGACGACGAACACCAGCGTGTCGGTGCCCTTGATGCCCGCCTGCGCGTTGCCCTGCGTGCCGTAGCCCCAGGTGGGCGGCACGGACATCTCGACGCGGCTGCCGACCTTCTTGCCCACCAGGCCATAGCGCCAGCCGTCGATGATGCCGCCCTGCGCGAGCTGGATGACCAGCGGCGTCTTACGGTCGTAGGAGTTGTCGAAGACTTTGGCGGTGTCCCAGACCTGGCCGAGGTAGTTGGCCTGGATGTAGTCGTTCTCCGCGACCGTCTTGCCGCCGCCCGCGATGGCCGTCCTGACCGCCAGATCCTTCGACGGGGCGCCGCTGCCCTTGGCCACGGTCGGCTTCTCACCGAACTTCGTCCCGGCCGTGATCGCCGGCAGCGGACCGTCGACGATCTTCGGCGGCGGCGCCGCGGAGGCGGACGCGGCGGCCGACGGGGACGGGCTACTGGTGCTGGACTTGGCCTTGTCCGACTTGTCGTCACCGCATCCGGCGAGCGTGACCAGTCCGGCGGGTACGGCAATCATGAGGGAGCGTCGGCGCACGGTGAGGGCCTCGTATCGATCGATCTTGGTTGATGGCGTGCGCGCAACTCTACGACGTGAGAAGGGCGCCGTACGGAAAACGTACGGCGCCCCGCGTTGCGTTCCGCCCTCACACCCGGACTCAGCGCTCACATTCCCGCGATCAGCTTCTCCACCCGGTCGTCGACCGAACGGAACGGGTCCTTGCACAACACCGTGCGTTGTGCCTGGTCGTTGAGCTTGAGGTGGACCCAGTCGACGGTGAAATCGCGGCGCTGCTCCTGAGCCCGGCGGATGAAGTCGCCGCGCAGCCGGGCCCGAGTGGTCTGCGGCGGCACGGACTTGCCTTCGAAGATCTTCAAATCGTTGCAGATCCGGGTGGCTTGTCCCTTCCTCTCCAGCAGGTAGTACAGACCACGACGCCGGTGGATGTCGTGATATGCGAGGTCTATCTGCGCGACCCGGGGATGCGACATCGTCATGTTGTGCTTGGCCCGGTACCGCTCGATGAGCTTGTACTTCATCACCCAGTCGATTTCGGTACCGATCCGGTCGAGGTCCTCGGCCTCGATCGCGTCGAGCGTGCGGCCCCACAGTTCGAGCACCTGCTCGACCGTGCCGGTGCGGATGCCGCGGCGCTCGCAGAAGTCCACGGCCTTCTCGAAGTACTCCCGCTGCACTTCCAGCGCGGAGGCCTCCCGGCCGCTGGCCAGACGCACCTTGCGCCGGCCCGTGATGTCGTGACTGACCTCGCGGATCGCCCGAATGGGGTTCTCCAGGGTGAGGTCGCGCATGACCGTACCGGCCTCGATCATGCGCAGTACCAGGTCGGTGGCGCCGACCTTGAGGAGCATCGTCGTCTCGGACATGTTCGAGTCACCGACGATGACGTGCAGCCGCCGGTAGCGCTCGGCGTCTGCGTGCGGTTCGTCGCGGGTGTTGATGATCGGCCGGGAGCGGGTCGTCGCCGAGCTGACGCCCTCCCAGATGTGCTCGGCGCGCTGGCTCACGCAGTACACGGCGCCGCGCGGAGTCTGCAGCACCTTGCCGGCACCGCACAGCAGCTGCCGGGTGACCAGGAAGGGAATGAGAATGTCCGCGAGCCGGGAGAACTCCCCGTGCCGGGCCACCAGATAGTTCTCGTGGCACCCGTAGGAGTTGCCCGCCGAGTCGGTGTTGTTCTTGAACAGATAGACGTCGCCCGCGATTCCTTCCTCGTGCAGGCGTCGTTCGGCGTCGACCAGGAGTCCTTCGAGAATGCGCTCGCCGGCCTTGTCGTGGGTGACGAGTTCCGTCACGTTGTCACATTCGGGTGTCGCGTATTCCGGATGTGATCCCACGTCGAGATAGAGGCGGGCACCGTTCCGCAGAAAGACATTGCTGCTGCGGCCCCATGACACGACACGGCGGAAGAGGTACCGCGCCACCTCGTCGGGAGACAGGCGGCGCTGTCCCCTGAACGTACACGTGACGCCGTACTCGTTCTCCAGCCCGAAAATGCGGCGGTCCATGACTGAACATTACGCCCGATCCCCCGAGCTGAAACGGGGTTCGACGGCACGGTTTGGATCATTTTCCGATGAGACCGCAACGACCGCACCGTCCCCGGTAGCTGCGAGGACCCGCCCCGTGGCGAGCAGAACCACCAGCGCGGCGGCACCCGCGGCACCCGGCAGGGCGAAGCCCCACACGGCCCCGCCCCACTCGACGACCGGGCCCGCGAGGCCCGTTCCGACCGACGCGCCCACGGTGAACGTCGTCACAAGCCAGGAGAACGCCTCGGTGACGGTGCCCCTCGGCGCGTGCCGGTCGACGATGATGAAGGCGCAGGCGATGCAGGGCGCCAGGAAGACCCCGGCGAGGGCCGCGAGGGCCGTCATGGCGACCGCGCCCGGCATCAGCACGAGTGGCAGATAACACACCGCCAGAAGGGCGACCAGCACCCGCAGTCGCCGCTCGGGCGCGCTGCTCCACTGCCGCGCCCCGTACGCCGTCCCACCGGCGAGGGCCCCGAGCCCCACGGCCGCCATCAGCCAGCCGTACACCGCGTCGCCGCCGTGGTCGTCGGCGTACGACACCGCGGCGACCGTGATCGAGCCGAGCGCGATCCCCACGAACAGGAACGCGCCGAGCAGGGCCAGCAGCCCGGGTGAGCGCAACGCGCCGAGCCAGTGCGCCTCGCGCGGTGCCGAACGCCACGCGCGCGAGGGTGGCGAGAGGACCACGGAGAGGGCGCCCAGCACCCCGACGACGTTCAGGATCAGCAGCGCAGCCCGGGCGGACCAGAGCGAGGCACACAGGGTCAGCAGCAACGGTCCGACGGTGAACATGACTTCCTGCGCCACGGCGTCCATCGCGTACGCGGTGTGCACCTGCTCCTCCCGGCGCAGCACGGAGGGCCACAACGCCCGCAGACCGCCCTCCAGGGGCGGCGTGAAGAGCCCGGCGACGACCATCGCCAGATACGCCACCGGCAGCGGGTCGGTGCCCGAGAAGGCGAAGACGGCCATCCCGAGGGCCGAGACGAGCGCGGCCGGCAACTGGACGCGCGGCTGCCCGTACAGATCCACGAGCCGCCCGAGCAGCGGCTGTCCCACGGCATTGCCCACCCCGTACACGGCCGCGAGCGCACCGGCCAGGCTGTACGTCCCGCCCTCCGCCCGGACGAAGAGCACGACGGCGATGGCGGCGGTGGCGTTGGGCAGCCGCCCGGTGAGCGTGCCGGCGAGCAGCCGTGCGGCGTGCTTCGCCCTGAGGATCTCCAGGTATCCCGCGGCCATGTCATGCCCTTCCGGTAACGCGTGACGCCCGATGGTCATGCACACGAGGTTTTACGTATAACGCCCTGTGTCATACGTACCATGTGCCCAGTCCGCGAGTCCAGACGAAGGAGCAGGTCGCCGGTGGCACGAGGTAACACCCGCCCGACGAGCCGTGACGTCGCCCAGGCCGCCGGGGTGTCCCAGGCCGCGGTCTCCCTGGTGCTGGGCGACAAGTGGCGCGGCCGGGTCGCCGAGACGACCGCGGAACGCGTCCGCGAGGCCGCCCAGGAGCTCGGGTACCGCCCGAACCTGGCCGCCCGCAACCTCCGCCTGGGCCGCACCCGTACGGTCCTCCTGGTGGTCCCGGCGCTGACCACCGAGTTCTTCGCCGGGGTCTACACCGGCGCGGCCCGCGTCGCGGCGGAACACGGCTTCGGCGTGGTCCTGTACCCCTCCCCCGAGGGCATCGGCCCCGCCCGTGACCCGTTCGGCTCCGCGGCGGCCGCCCTGGACGGCGTCATCGCCTCCTCCATGGCCGCGGACGCCCTCACCGCCATCCGGGGCGACCAGCTCCCCCTGGTGATGCTCGACAGCGACCCTGAGGGCAGCCTGGGCGCGGCGACCGTCAACCTCGACATCAAGGACGGCGTACGACAGGTGGCCGAGCACCTCCTGTCCCTGGGCCACCGCCGCTTCCTCCATCTGGCGGCGGACATCCCGTCCTGGACCTTCGAGGTACGCGCCCGGGAACTGGCCAAACGCCTGTCCGAGGTCCCCGGCACGGACCTCCGCACGACCCGGGCCCCGATCTCCATCGAGGACGCGGTGGCCGCCGCGGGATCGGCCCTGGCCGCCCCCGGCCCCCGCCCCACCGCCCTGGTCTGCGACGACGACAAACTGGCGGCAGGCGCCTACAAGGCGGCTCGCCGCCTGGGCCTGCGCATCCCCGAGGACCTCTCCGTCACGGGCCTGGACGACCTGGCCCTGGCCCAGGCCATCGACCCGGAGCTCACCACCGTCCGCCTGGACGCGGAACGCTTCGGCGAACGCGGCATGGAAGCCCTCCTGGCCGTCCTGGACGGCCGAACACCCCCCGTGGGCGACATCCCGGTGCAACTGGTCGTACGAGGCTCCACGGCCCCACCAGGCTCCCCGCAGACCGCACGCCCCACGCAGTAGACCGCACGCCCCACGCACCCGCACCCGCACCCGCACCCGCACCCGCCGACACACGAAAGGGGCCGTGCCGGAACATCAAAGCCCGTCGCTCACGTCCGGATCTGGAAACGGCTCCCCACGGGGCGACCTCTGATCCGGCGGCGACGGGCTGATGTACCTACACGGCCCCGCCCCACCCACCGGCACCCGGCGGGCAGGGCGAAGACCAACGGTCACTCCTCGTCTTCGGCGTCCTCGGCCTCCGTGGCGGTCTCCGCGCCGCCCTCCTCCAGCAGCCGGTCCAGCTGACGCCCGACGATCCGCCTGAACTTGCGCTGCTGCGGACGCGTACGGTCCAGGACCGCGACCTCCAGGCGCTCCGCGGGGATCTCCCGCTCGCCCCCGTTCGGCTCCCGCGACAGCGACTGCACGGCCAGCTTCAGCGCCTCCGCCAGCGACATCCCGTCCTGGTGACGCTGGTCCAGGTAACTGCTGATCTGCTCGGCATTGCCACCCACCGCGACGGATCCGTGCTCGTCCACGATGGACCCGTCGTGCGGCAGCCGATAGATCTGGTCGCCTTCGGGGGTCTCCCCCACCTCGGCGACAACGAGCTCCACCTCGTACGGCTTCTCGGCAGCCGAGGAGAAGATCGTGCCCAGCGTCTGTGCGTACACATTCGCCAGACCGCGGGCGGTCACATCATCACGGTCATAGGTGTAACCCCGCAGATCGGCATAGCGCACGCCACCGATCCGCAGATTCTCGTATTCGTTGTACTTGCCGGCGGCCGCGAAGCCGATCCGGTCGTAGATCTCGCTGAACTTGTGCAGCGCACGGGACGGGTTCTCGCCGACGAACACAATGCCGTCGGCGTACTGCAGCACAACGAGGCTGCGACCGCGGGCGATGCCCTTACGGGCGTATTCCGCCCGGTCGGCCATGGCCTGCTGGGGTGAGACATAGAACGGCGTCGACACCGGTTATCCGTCCCTTTCTGTCGAAGTCACTGGGTCACCTTGGCAAAAGGAGCCGAGCTCAGAGCAGCGCGGCCCGCGGACCGTCCGGCTGCTCCAGACGCCGCTCCAGAATCGCGCGGGCGATGTCGGAGGACTCGTCGTCGGTGAGCCTGCGGAAGCCGTCCTCGGTGATCACGGTGACGATCGGGTAGATCCGGCGGGCGACGTCGGGACCACCGGTCGCCGAGTCGTCGTCGGCCGCGTCGTACAGCGCCTGGATGACGAGGGTCGTGGCCTGCTCTTCGGTCAGGTCGTCGCGGTAGAGCTTCTTCATGGCACCGCGCGCGAAGATCGAGCCGGAGCCGGTGGAGGCGTAGCCCTGCTCCTCGGAGCGGCCGCCGGTGACGTCGTAGGAGAAGATGCGGCCCTTGTCGCGGTCCACGTCGAAACCCGCGAAGAGAGGAACCACGGCGAGGCCCTGCATGGCCATGCCGAGGTTGGAACGGATCATGGTGGAGAGCCGGTTCGCCTTGCCCTCCAGGGAGAGCGTGGTGCCCTCCACCTTCTCGAAGTGCTCCAGCTCCAGCTGGAACAGCTTGACCATCTCGACGGCCAGACCGGCCGTACCGGCGATGCCCACCGCCGAGTACTCGTCGGCCGGGAAGACCTTCTCGATGTCGCGCTGAGCGATCATGTTGCCCATGGTGGCCCGGCGGTCGCCGGCGAGGACGACCCCGCCGGGGAACGTGACGGCGACGATGGTCGTGCCGTGCGGGGCCTCGATCACGCCCTGGACGGGCGGCAGCTGCCGCTTGCCCGGCAGCATCTCCGGCTGGTGCTCGGACAGGAAGTCCATGAAGGACGACGACCCGGGCGTCAGGAAGGCAGCCGGTAGACGCCCGGTGCTACGAGTGTTGGCTTCCACGGGGATCCTTCCAAGTAGGCGGCAGCCCGACGAACAGCGTCGGGATCATCTCCCAACTTGCCGATGGCCGAATTGCAGTTGAAGCACGGTACGCCACGGACCCTACCCGTCTCGTGGCGTTGATCCACATGAACTGCGGGACCTTTCAAACCGATCCCGCAGAGCCCCATTGATGACGAGGAGCCGCCTTGATCTCACGGGGCCCTTCGATCTCACAGAGCCCTTTGATCACGCACAGCCCCATGGAGGAGGCGACACCCTTTCGAACGCCGGGCATCGCCGACGAAGACTGCCCGCGGCCCGGTCTCCCGTCACCGCGAGCAGCACTTCACGCCCAGCCCTTCCGGCGCTCAGTCGCCCCCGAGTAAGGCCTTCGAATCGAAGGGGAAAGTGGCCTACTGGCCACCCTTCTGAACGAAGCTTCGCACGAAGTCCTCGGCATTTTCCTCGAGTACGTCGTCGATCTCGTCCAGAACCGAGTCGACGTCGTCGCTCAGCTTCTCCTGGCGTTCCTTGAGGTCGTCCGATACCTGCGCGTCCTGCGCCTGCTCCTCGACCTCCTCGGTGGAACGCGTCGCCTTCTGCTGTCCGCCGCCGGTGTCCTTGGTCGCCATAACCCTCACCCCGCTCGGTTCGACGTTCTTGATCAGACCCTACAAGCAGGGTCCGACATCGGCCCCGCAGTTGCTACAACGTCCGGGAGCCACCTCGATGATTCCCGGACGTCGCGTCTTTCCACCCCGTTGTGCCGCCCGGGCTCCTACGCCCCTGGCGGCCCGGTCAGCCGCCTGACAGGACCCTGACCAGGTCTTCCGCCGTACGGCAGCGGTCGAGGAGCTCCTTGACGTGATTACGCGTTCCGCGAAGCGGCTCCAGGGTTGGGACGCGCTGAAGCGAGTCCCGGCCCGGCAGATCGAAGATCACCGAGTCCCAGGAGGCCGCCGCCACATCGTCCGCGTACTGCTCCAGACAGCGCCCGCGGAAGTACGCACGGGTGTCCTCGGGCGGCTTCGTACGGGCCCGCTCGACGTCCCGCTCGTCCAGGAGCCGCTTCATCTTGCCGCGCGCCGCCAGACGGTTGTACAGGCCCTTCTCGGCCCGTACGTCGGCGTACTGGAGGTCGACCAGGTGCAGCCGTGCCGCGTCCCAGTCGAGGCCGTCACGGCGCCGGTAGCCCTCCATGAGCTCCCGCTTGGCGACCCAGTCGAGCTCCCCTGAGAGGCTCATCGGGTCGTTCTCCAGGCGGTTGAGAGTGTCCTCCCAGCGGACCAGGACGTCCTTGGTCTGGTCGTCGGCGTCCGCCCCGAAGCGTTCCTCCACGTATTTGCGCGACAGCTCGAAGTACTCCATCTGGAGCTGCACCGCGGTCAGCGTGCGACCGCTGCGCAGCGTGACGAGCCGCTTCAGCGTGGGGTCGTGCGAGACCTGGTGCAGCGTGCGCACGGGCTGGTCGACGGCCAGGTCGACGGCGATGAAGCCGTCCTCGATCATGGACAGGACCAGGGCGGTCGTGCCCAGCTTGAGATAGGTCGAGATCTCCGACAGGTTCGCGTCACCGATGATCACGTGCAGCCTGCGGTACTTCTCGGCGTCCGCGTGCGGCTCGTCGCGGGTGTTGATGATGGGGCGCTTGAGCGTGGTCTCGAGGCCCACCTCGACCTCGAAGTAGTCCGCGCGCTGACTGAGCTGGAAGCCGTGCTCGTGCCCGTCCTGGCCGATACCGACGCGGCCCGCTCCGGTGACGACCTGGCGTGAGACGAAGAACGGCGTGAGGTGGCGCACGATGTCCGAGAAGGGGGTCTCCCGCTTCATCAGGTAGTTCTCGTGCGTCCCGTACGAGGCGCCCTTGTTGTCGGTGTTGTTCTTGTAGAGGTGGATCGGCTGGGCGCCGGGGAGCTGGGCCGCGCGCTCCGCGGCCTCCGCCATGATGCGCTCGCCGGCCTTGTCCCACAGGACGGCGTCCCACGGGTTGGTGACCTCGGGAGCGCTGTACTCCGGGTGCGCGTGGTCCACGTACAGCCGTGCGCCATTGGTGAGGATGACATTGGCCAGGCCGATGTCCTCGTCGGTGAGCTGGCTGGAGTCGGCGGCCTCGCGGGCGAGGTCGAAGCCTCGCGCGTCCCGCAGCGGGTTCTCCTCCTCGAAATCCCAGCGGGCGCGGCGCGCCCGGTGCATCGCCGCCGCGTACGCGTTGACGATCTGGGACGAGGTGAGCATGGCATTGGCGTTGGGGTGGCCGGGGACGGAGATCCCGTACTCCGTCTCGATGCCCATTACTCGCCGTACGGTCATGCGGCCCTCCTTGCCCGGCGGCGCCCTCGGTCGGGGGCGCTGCTCAAGTACCGCTGGTGCTCCGGTGCGTGTGCGGTGCCCGTCCCCGCAACGCGCGACTCGGCGGTACGAAAGAGCCTAGAACGCCTCTGCGCTGGTGGGGAGATCATTTGCGTCATTGCTCTGCTCCAGCCGTGCCCCGGAAAGCAGTCGGCTGCGGGTACCCGTGGAGGGCACCCGCAGCCGCCCTGTCTTTTACAGGTACTGCCCGGTGTTCGCCACCGTGTCGATGGAGCGTCCGGTGTCCGCACCCTGCTTTCCGGTGACGAGCGTACGGATGTAAACGATCCGTTCGCCCTTCTTTCCGGAGATTCGGGCCCAGTCGTCCGGGTTGGTGGTGTTCGGCAGGTCCTCGTTCTCCTTGAACTCGTCCACGCACGCCTGGAGGAGGTGGGAGACCCGAAGGCCCTTCTGGTTCTGCTCGAGGAAGGCCTTGATCGCTGCCTTCTTGGCGCGGCCGACGATGTTCTCGATCATGGCGCCCGAGTTGAAGTCCTTGAAGTACAGGACTTCCTTGTCGCCGTTGGCGTAGGTGACCTCGAGGAAGCGGTTTTCCTCGGACTCGGCGTACATCTGTTCCACAGCGGTCTGGATCATGCCGTGGACGGTGGCCGCCCGGTCCCCGCCGTGCTCTCCGAGGTCGTCGGAGTGCAGCGGGAGGCGTTGTGTGAGGTACTTGGCGAAGATGTCCTTGGCGGCCTCGGCGTCCGGGCGCTCGATCTTGATCTTCACATCGAGTCGTCCGGGGCGCAGGATCGCGGGGTCGATCATGTCCTCGCGGTTCGAGGCGCCGATCACGACCACGTTCTCCAGGCCTTCCACGCCGTCGATCTCGGCGAGCAGCTGGGGGACGATGGTGTTCTCCACGTCCGAGCTGACGCCCGATCCACGGGTGCGGAAGAGGGACTCCATCTCGTCGAAGAAGACGATGACGGGGGTGCCCTCGCTGGCCTTCTCACGAGCACGCTGGAAGACGAGGCGGATCTGCCGCTCGGTCTCGCCGACGTACTTGTTCAGGAGCTCGGGGCCCTTGATGTTGAGGAAGAAGCTCTTTCCGGTGGCCTGGCCGGTGACCTCGGCGACCTTCTTGGCCAGCGAGTTGGCGACCGCCTTGGCGATGAGCGTCTTACCGCATCCGGGAGGCCCGTAGAGCAGCACACCCTTGGGCGGCCGCAGTTCGTGCTCCTTGAAGAGGTCGGGGTAGAGGTAGGGGAGCTCGACCGCGTCGCGGATCAGTTCGATCTGGTTTCCCAGGCCGCCGATCTGCTCGTAGCCGATGTCCGGCACCTCTTCGAGGACGAGCTCCTCGACCTCGCTCTTGGGGACAACTTCGTAGACATAGCCGGAGCGGGGTTCGAGAAGCAGGGCATCGCCGGGACGGATGACGACGTCCAGGAGCGGCTCGGCGAGCCGTACCACCCGTTCCTCGTCGGTGTGTCCCTGCACCAGGGCGCGTTCGCCGTCCTCGAGGATCTCCTTGAGGGTGACGATGTCGCCGACGCTCTCGTACTCCATGGCCTCGACCACGTTGAGGGCTTCGTTGAGCATCACTTCCTGGCCGCGCCTGAGCTCCTCGAGCTCCACGCTGGGGCTGACGTTCACCCGGAGCTTGCGGCCCCCGGTGAAGATGTCCGCCGTGCCGTCCTCGTTCGCCACGAGGAAGACACCGAAGCCTGCCGGTGGCTGCGCCAGCCGGTCGACCTCTTCCTTGAGGGCCACGATCTGGTCGCGGGCCTCACGGAGCGTGTTGGCGAGCCGCTCGTTCTGTGCGGACACGCCGGCCAGGTTGGTCTGCAGCTCGACGATCCGCTCTTCGAGAATCCTCGTGTGCCGCGGAGAGTCGGCGAGCTTGCGTCGCAGGACGGCGATCTCCTGCTCAAGGTAGGCAACCTGCCCGGCAGGGTCATCGGACCCTCGTCCCGGGCGGATGCCGCGGTTCATGTCGTCGTCGTGGGCTGCCACGGTCCTCACCTCCTCCAAGGGGAGCTGGACGCTTCCAGACCCTACCTGGGTGGGTGTCGATTGAAACCCCTAGATCACAAAGACTGTCGAGGTGTGTCCGATCTTCACCCTTGCGCTCTCCCTCACGCCAGGGGAATACCCACCGAACACGGTCGGGAAGCGGGCGGAGGTAGGGTCGACGTGTTCAACACCCGTCAGAGCTGGCCCGATTCCCCAGTCTTCGGATCGCTCGACGCAGGAAACGGCAGGAGAAATGACCGTGCAGCAGGAGGCCCCAGGCGACAGCGAGGCTCTCGAAGTCTGGATCGACCAGGATCTCTGTACCGGAGACGGTATCTGCGCCCAGTACGCGCCGGAGGTCTTCGAGCTGGACATCGACGGTCTGGCCTATGTGAAGAGCGCCGAGGACGAGCTCCTGCAGGCCCCGGGCGCCACAACGCCCGTACCGCTGACGCTTCTGCGGGATGTCGCCGACTCCGCGAAGGAGTGCCCCGGCGACTGCATCCACGTACGTCGAGTTTCGGACAGGGTCGAGGTCTACGGTCCCGACGCGGAGTGACCCGAAGGGCACTCCACGTCACGACATGTCTCTTTTCTCACACGCTTCTCATGCGTTCTGGGCCCCGGAGGGTGTCGAGCGGATGAACGTGCCGTTCTTCCACTGCCACTTGGCCTGCTCCTTCACGTCCGGGCAGCAACTCGGCACGTCGGCAGAGGAGTAGCCGAGCAGGGTCGCCGTGACGGCGCCGTCACGCACCGCGAAGTCGGTGACGTTGAGGCGGTCCTTCGGGTCGATCAGGGTGGCCACGACGCGGGGCTTCTTGGCCCCCGACCCGCCCTGGGTGAGGACGTAGACGCCGTTGGGCGGGGTGCCGATGCCCGCGTCGCAGCGGACGACGGCCACCGTCTCCGGGCTGCCGTCGCCGTCGAGGTCTCCGGACGCCTTCTTCTGCACGAGGACCTTGACGGGCCCGCACTCGATCGGGAACGTGACGCCCGCGGGATCCGGGGGCGCCGTCACGGCCGGGGCGGACTTGGCCCCGGGACCGGGCTGGGCCGCCGTCGCGGAGCCGGGCTGGAGGACCGAGGAGAGGGCGACGACTCCCGCCAGGGCGGTGGCCGTGGCGAGCCAGTGGATGGGGCGGGTGTGGGTGTGCGCCAGTTCAGGGACGACGGATTGCTGCACTAGGAGCGTCTCCTGGGAGGGCCGTGACGGTGGGGGTGGGGTGGCCAGCATGGTGCCACACGTCACAGTGGGGTGGAACGGCGGGGTCCGGACTTCTGGCGGCGCGTCAACGCGGGACGTCAACGGAAAGGGCTTGCGGCGGAGTTGCCCACCTGTTCCGGGGCCCCCGTGCGGGAACGCACCGCGGCCGAGCTCCGGAGTGCTTCCGGGAACTCGGCCACAGGTGTGGTGCGTTGAGTACGTCGACGGCGTGGGCGCCGCTCGGGTCAGCGGCCTGAGCCGCCGTCGGCGTTCGGGCCGGTGTAGTCGTCGCCGTACGCGCCCTTGGCCGGGCGGCGGCGGCGCATGGGCGGCTCGACGCCGTCCGCGAGGCGGCGGGCGGTGAGCAGGAAGCCGGTGTGGCCGATCATCCGGTGGTCCGGACGGACCGCCAGGCCCTCGACGTGCCAGTTGCGGATCATCGACTCCCACGCGGTCGGCTCGTTGAAGGAACCGATCTCACGGATGGACTCGACGGTCCGCGCGAGCTGGGTGGTGGTGGCGACGTAGCAGCACAGGATGCCGCCGGGGACCAGCGCCTTGGAGACGGCCTCCAGGCACTCCCAGGGCGCGAGCATGTCGAGGATGACGCGGTCGACATCGGTGTCGGACAGGTTGTCCTGGAGGTCGCCGACGGTGAGCTGCCAGGCGGGGTGCGGACCGCCGAAGTAGCGCTCCACGTTCTGCTGGGCGATCTCCGCGAAGTCCTCGCGGCGCTCATAGGAGTGGAGCATGCCCTGGTCGCCGATGGCGCGCAGCAGGAAGCTGCTGAGCGAGCCGGAGCCCACGCCCGCTTCCACGACGCGCGCGCCGGGGAAGATGTCGGCGAAGGCCAGGATCTGCCCCGCGTCCTTGGGGTAGACCACGGCGGCGCCGCGGGGCATGGACAGGACGTAGTCGGGGAGCAGGGGGCGCAGCGCGAGATAGGCGACGTTCCCCGTGGTGCGGACAACGCTGCCCTCGGGAGCGCCGATCAGCTCGTCGTGGGGGAAGGAACCCTTGTGGGTGTGGAAGTTCTTCCCGGCCTCGAGCGTGAACGTGTAGTGGCGGCCCTTGGGGTCGGTCAGCTGAACCTGGTCCCCGACCTTGAAGGGCCCGCGTCTGCGGGCGGCACCGGTCGGTTCGGACATGTGACCAGCCTACCGGTCCCTGCGCGGGGCGCCGACCACGTTCGGGCCGCGCTCAGGACGGGCGGGCCATCGCCTTGACGAAGGCTCGCTCGACGTCTGCCGCCGAGAGGACTCCGTAGATCTCGCCCGAATCCTCCACCACCAGGTACTCGGTCGCCGGGGTGGCACGGAGGGTGTCCAGGAGGGCCTCGCCGGCGAGCTCCGCGGAGACGCGCATGCCGTCGGTGAGGTCCTGGGCGAGGCCGCTGACGGCGACCCAGGGGCGGCGGTGCTCCGGTACGCCGACGATGGCGGCCTCGCGGACGAGGGAGAGCGGTTCGCCGTCGGCGTCGACGACGACCAGGGCGCGGGCGCCGGCTTCGTTGGCACGGCGCAGCGCCTCCGAGAGCGGGGTGCTGGTCTCGACCGGGACCGCGCGCCGGGTGAGCGAGCGGGCACGCAGCTCGGGCAGGTGTTCGCGCAGACGGGCCATGCGCAGGCTGTTGCCGGCGCCGGTCCAGATGATCGCGGCGAGGATCGCGGCGAGCAGGGCGTCGGTGACGGTGTCCATGCCGCCGATGTTGTCCTGGCTGGCGCCGAGCGCTCCGGACTGGGTGAGCAGGGGCAGCCCGATCAGTACGGAGACGGCGAGGGCGCGGCCGACCCAGGCGGCGGCGATCGTGCCGCTCATCGGCCTGCCGGTGATCTTCCAGACGACGGCGCGGAGCATGCGGCCGCCGTCCAGGGGCAGGCCGGGGAGCAGGTTGAAGGCGGCCACGATCAGGTTGGAGATCATCAGGCCGGCCAGCAGCACGCCGGGGACCGTGCCGGGCTCGACGGCCAGCATGGCGAGGTAGAAGAGGCCCGAGAGGACGAGGGAGAGCAGTGGTCCGACGAAGGACAGCACGAACTCACGGCCCGGGGTCTCGGCTTCCTTCTCGATCTCCGAGACGCCGCCGAAGAACTGCAGCTGGATCCGGCGCACCGGCAGTTTGAAGCGCAGGGCGGCGACCGTGTGGGCCAGCTCGTGGACGAGCACGGAGGCGTAGAAGGCGACCGCGAAGAAGAGGGACACGAGGTAGCGCAGGGCGCCGAGTTCGGGCAGCACGCGGTCGAGCTGGCCGCCGAACACCCAGGTGATCAGCGCGGCCACGAGGAACCAGCTGGGCGCCACGTACACGGGCACGCCGAACGGCCGCCCCATCAGCAGCCCGCCACCGGGCTCCCGGCCGCGTCGCGGGGGCTGCGTCTTGCCGGTACCGGTGCCGGTTCCGGAGTGGGCGAGGGTTCGGGGGTATTCGGGGTCGGGGTGCGGGTGGGCTCCGGCGGAGGGGTCGCGGTGCGCGTCCTGGGCGGACGGCTCGGTTCCGGGCTCGCCCGTGGGCTTGCTGCCGGTCTCGTCCGAAGAACCGTGGAGTGCGTCGGCCTCGTCCTCGGCCCCGCTCGAAGGGTCGCTGTGCGTCGCGGTCCCGCGTGCGGAGTCGGTGGGGTCGTGGGGTCGGTCGGGGGACGGGGCGGCCTCGGAGGTGCCCGGGGCCGTGGGTGGTGTCGGCCCGGTGGGGTGCTCGGGGCGCTCCGGTCCGGGGCGCGTGGCATCCGCGGCCGGGGCCGAGGGGGCCCGCTGCTCCCCGTGGCGCTCGGTCGCTTCGTCGGTGCCGGACTGCGGCTGCCCGCTCCCGCCGCTCTCGTCCACGATGTCCCCTCGTTCGAAGCGTCTCCCGCTCCCGATCATGCGAAGCAGGAGGGTCTGGGTCGATGGTATGCGTCCGTCGCGACGCGTTCCGCCCCGGCACCCCCTCTGTTTTCCGCTCCGTCGCACAAGCGCGCACAAGCCCCGACCGTGCACTCACTGTCAGTGGCGGGCCGTAAGGTCTGTGGACATGGAAACCAGCACCGGGGGCGCCGTGCCGCCCGAGCCGACCGAAGCCGTCACGGCCGAAGCCGCCGTGGCCGAGGCCGCCGTGGCCGAAGCGACGGACGCGCCGGCGGTTCCCGCGGCCCGCCCGGCCCTGCCGCCGAGCTCGCTGTCGCCCTCACGGGCGAGCGACTTCATGCAGTGCCCGTTGCTCTACCGGTTCCGGGTGATCGACAGACTCCCCGAGAAGCCGAGCGAGGCGGCCACCCGCGGCACGCTGGTCCACGCGGTGCTGGAGCGCCTTTTCGACGCCCCGGCGGCGGAGCGCACGGCTCCGCGCGCCAAGTCACTCATTCCGGGGCAGTGGGACCGGCTGCGCGAGACGCGGCCGGAGGTCGTGGAGCTGTTCGCCGACGATCCCGAGGGCGAGCGGTTGACGCGCTGGCTCGGCGAGGCCGAGCAGCTGGTGGAGCGCTGGTTCAGTCTTGAGGACCCGACGCGGCTGGAGCCCGCCGAGCGTGAGCTGTCCGTCGAGGCCCGACTCGACTCCGGGCTGAAGCTGCGCGGCATCATCGACCGCGTCGACGTGGCCCCGACGGGCGAGGTCCGGATCGTCGACTACAAGACGGGCAAGGCGCCGCGGCCGGAGTACGCCGAGGGTGCGCTGTTCCAGATGAAGTTCTACGCCCTGGTGGTGTGGCGGCTGAAGCAGGTGGTCCCGCGCCGGCTCCAGCTCGTCTACCTCGGCAGCGGCGACGTGGTGACGTACGACCCGATGATCGAGGACCTGGAGCGGGTCGAGCGCAAACTGCTCGCCTTGTGGGAGGCGATCCGGCAGGCTACCGAGACGGGCGACTGGCGACCGAGGCCCACCAAGCTCTGCGGCTGGTGCGACCACCAAGCGGTATGTCCGGAATTCGGTGGTACTCCCCCGCCCTACCCGCTGCCGGTCAGGGCGCCGGATTCCGCCGTCACCGAGCAGGGCAGAATGGGGCGGGACTAGGGCCTGTCCGGCACGTTTTTCAGCTCCGGCCTGGTCCGCCGGACAGACCCAAGGAGACTTGCGTGGCCATCCGCGTCCTACTGGTCGACGACCAGCCGCTGCTGCGTACCGGCTTCCGGATGATTCTGGAGGCGGAGCAGGACCTCGCGGTCGTCGGCGAGGCCGGGGACGGTCTGCAGGCACTGGATCAGGTACGTGCGCTGCAGCCCGATGTGGTTCTGATGGACATCCGTATGCCGAGGATGGACGGGGTGGAGGCGACCCGGCAGATCACCGGGCCGGGTCGGGACGGACCGGCCAAGGTGCTGGTCCTGACGACCTTCGACCTCGACGAGTACGTGGTGGAGGCGCTGCGCGCCGGGGCCAGCGGCTTCCTCCTCAAGGACGCGCCGGCCAATGAGCTGGTGCAGGCGATCCGGGTGGTCGCCGCGGGCGAGGCGATGCTCGCGCCGAGCATCACCCGTCGGCTTCTCGACAAGTACGCGGGTCATCTGCCGTCCGGCGACGAGCCGGTGCCCGACACGCTGCACACCCTGACCGAGCGGGAGGTCGAGGTCCTGAAGCTGGTGGCGCGCGGCCTGTCGAACGCGGAGATCGCCGCCGACCTGTTCGTCAGCGAGACCACCGTCAAGACGCATGTGGGCCACGTGCTCACCAAGTTGGGGCTGCGCGACCGGGTGCAGGCCGCGGTGTACGCGTACGAGAGCGGGTTGGTGCGCCCGGGCGCACAGCAGTAACCCCCGAACGCCGTCCACTCCCCCAGGAGCACGACCGGGGGTCCCAGGAGCACGACCGAGGGCGCCCCCTTCCACGAAGAGGGCGCCCTCGGCGTCGGTACCGGCGGTGGTGGAGTCAGTCCTTGCTGATCTCCCAGAAGCGGAACACCGTCGAGGCGTCGAGGCAGTTCTCGAGGCCGTAGACGTTGTCCCGCACGATCGCGTACTGCTTGGCCTGCCAGATCGGGAGGACCGGGAGGTCCTCGGCCACGATGTCCTGGATCTTGCCGTACTCGATGTCGGTCGAGGAGCGGTCGCTCTGGGCGGCCGTCTTCGGGATGAGCCGCCCGGTGATCGTGCTGTTCGTGTAGTGGTTGCTCAGCACGTTGCCCTTGCCGAAGAAGGGGGCCGTGAAGTTGTCGGGGTCCGGGTAGTCGGGCACCCAGCCCTTCACGTACACGCCGTACTTGCCCTTGGCGATGTCCTTCTCGTACTGGTCGTACGCGACGGACTTCACGGTCGCGTCGAACAGTCCGCTGGCGTTGAGCTGCTGGGCGATCGCCCTGAACTCCTGGTCGGTGGCGGGGCCGTAGCGCGAGGGGGTCGACCAGAGCGTGAGCCTGACCTTGCCGGTGATGCCCTCGGCCCGGAGCGCGGCGGCGGCCTTCGTCCTCGAGGGGCGGGCTCCGTAGCGGTCGAAGAAGGCCGTGTTGTGGCCGGTGACACCGGCCGGGACGATCGAGTACAGCGGCGTCGCGGTGTCCTCGTAGACCTTGTTGACCAGGGCCTCGCGGTCGAGCAGATAGGCGATGGCCTTGCGCACGCCGAGTTTGCCGGCAACCGGGTCGTCCATGTTGAAGACCATGTGCTGGACCTCGGCGCTGGTGCCCTCGACGACGTTGACGCCCCTGCCGGTGGAGGTGTCGTTGCTGATGTCCGCGATGTCGTCGGCGGCGAGACCTCGGTAGGCGATGTCGACCTGGTGGTTCAGCAGCGCCTTCTTCAGGGCGGTCTGGTCGCCGTGGAAGAACTTCAGCGTGATGCCGGAGTTCTTCGCCTTGGCGGTGCCCTGGTAGCTGTCGTTGACCGAGAAGACGGCCTGGTCCTTGCCGAAGGAGTCCAGCTTGTACGGGCCCGAGCCGACCGCCTGGTTGTCCCTGCGCAGCCCGTTGTCCGCGTACTGCTGGTGGTCCACGATCGAGCCGGCGCCGGAGGCGATCTTGCTGGGGAAGGTGGCGTCGGCGTACTTCAGCCGGAAGACGACGGTCTTCGCGTCCGGGGTCTGGACCGTGTCGAGCATGGGGAACATGACGGCCGGACCGGAGGCGTCGTCGATCTTCAGAATGCGGTCGAAGGAGAACTTGACGTCCTCGGAGGTGAGGGCGTCACCGTTGCTGAACTTCAGGCCGTCCTGGAGCGTGCACTTGTAGACCTTGGTCGTGGCGTCGGAGAACGCGCACTCCTTGGCCGCCTCGGGAACCGGCTCCGTACCGCCGTTGGGGAAGCTCAGCAACGACTGGAAGACGTTGTTGAACAACAGCCAGGATCCCGGGTCGTAGCCGGAAGCCGGGTCGATGGCCAGGACGTCGTCGGACATCCCCATCACCAGGGAGGAGCCGGTGCTGCCGGTGTCGCCCGTCTGCGAGCCGCAGCCGGCGAGCAGACCGGCGGCCAGCCCCGTCGCGACGGACAGGACTGGCCACTGGTTGCGCATGTTCACGAGGAGGTGCCTTGTCATTGTTTCTCTGGTACGCCGCATGGAGCGGGCGCCGGGTCGTGCGGTCGGGCGCCGGGCCCACGGGACCCGGCGCCCTGAGAAGGACCGGTCAGCCGCCCACGCCGCGGCCGAGCTCCCACAGCTGGAGCGTGGAGGAGGAGTTGAGCGCCCACTCGGTGCCCGTGATGTCGTCCCGCGCGGCGATGTACTGCTTGCCCTGCCACAGCGGCAGGAGCGGCACGTCGTCGGCCACCTTGTCCTGGATCTCGGTGAGGCTCTTCGACGCGGTGAGACGGTCGGCCTCGCGGCGGGACTCCGGGATCAGCGTGCCGCGGATCGTCGAGTTCACGTACGGGGAGCCGAGGGTGTTGTCCTTGTCGAGGAACGGCGCCAGGTAGTTGTCGGCGTCCGGGAAGTCGGGGAACCATCCCATGCCGTAGACCTGGTACTCGTTCTTCTTCTCGGCCGGGCGGAACGTCGTCCAGGGCTCGCCCTTGATCTCGACACTGAACAGGCCGCTGGAGTTGAGCTGCTGCTTCAGCACCTCGAACTCCTTCGCGGTGGCCGAGCCGTAGTGGTCGGTCGTGTAGTGCAGGGTGAGCTTCACCGGGGTGGTGATGCTGGCCTTGTTCAGCGTCGAGGTGGCCTTGGAGACGCTCGGGTCGCCGTACTTGTTGAAGAACGAGTTGGAGTGACCCGTGATGGTGGCCGGGACCATCGAGAACAGCGGCTCGGCCTGGGATCCGTACACCTTGGAGACGAGCTCGCCGCGGTTGATGACCTCGGCCATGGCCTGGCGGACGGCCTTGCTCTTCACCGACGGGTCGTTGGTGTTGAAGCCGAGGTAGCGGATCTCGAGGCCGGGCATCTCGACCAGGTCGATCTTGCCGGTCGCACCGGCGGCGCCGAGCTTGGTGATCTGCTCCGGCGTCATCGCGCGGGTCATGAGGTCGATGTCGCCCTTGTTGAGCGCGTCGCCCATGGCGTCGGCGCTCTCGAAGGAGCGCATCTCGACCTTGTCGTTCTTCGGCTTCAACAGACCCTTGTAGTTCGGGTTCTTGCTGAAGGTGATCTTGACGGCCTCGTCGTTCTTGACGTCGGCCTGGAGGGTGTACGGGCCGGAGCCGTCGACGGTGAAGCCGTCGCGCAGCTTGCCCTTCTCGTAGTCCTTCGGGTTCACGATGCCGGCGACCGGGGTCGACAGCTTGAACGGGAAGGTGGCGTCCGCGGTCTTCAGGTGGAAGATCACCTGGCGGTCGCCCTGCGTCTCCACGGTGTCGACGGTGGACAGCAGCGCGAACACACCGCTGTCGGCCTTGAGCGACATCGCGCGGTCGATCGAGAACTTCACGTCCTTGGCGGTGATCGGGTCACCGCTCGCGAACTTCAGTCCGTCGCGCAGCGTGCAGGCGTAGCGCTCGTTGCCGGAGTCGGTGAATCCGCAGCTCTCGGCGGCCTCGGGCTGGGGGTCGCCGTCACCGCGCGGCTGGACCATCAGCGTCTGCACGGTCTGGCGCAGGATGTTCCAGGTGCCGACGTCGTACGCGTACGCCGGGTCGAGAGGAGCCGGGGCATCCTTCGATGCGGTGAACCGGTCCGTGGTGCCCACGACGATCGCGTCGCCGCCGCTTCCCCCGCTGTCGGAACCGCCACACGCGGCGAGCACCGGGGCGAGCAAGCCGACAACGGCCGGCAGCACCAAAGTCTTGCGGTTCATGCTCGAGTTTCTCCAGAGCTGTCGTGTCCGTGTACCCGCCATGCAGGGGTGGTGCGGGCGAGTCACCGGGGTTATGGCGAGGTTCTCGCGACGACATTAGTCCGCACCACCAGGACGGCCCGCAGAGACCGGAGTTGAGTTCCCATCACGCTGCGAAACCGGGCGTGGACGCACCGATAACCCGACAGCGGAAGGATTAGTGCAGCGTTCCACCAATCGGGACACAAGGGCACGCCGACCACCCCCGAAAGGGGGGTTACTGCACATGACAGGCCGAATGTCGACCCCCCGTCAGGTGACGAACCTCACACTGTCAACTCGGTGGGAGAGTACCGGAATTCGGCCATCCGGCCCCGGAATCAATTTCCCGCGCCAGGTCCGGGGCCCTTACCTGCGGATACGCAGGGGTTATCGGCACATTCGGTTATGCACGCTGGGTGAACGCCTAGCGCATTTCCGTCATCAGACCACGGAGAAAGGGCAGGTCGACGTCTTCCAGGGAGGTCACGACCGTGCGCCGGACGGCGGGGGCGATCGGTGCGACGGAGGGGACGGCGACCACGTGGCAGCCCGCGGCCTCTGCGGCGGCGACACCCGTGGCGGTGTCCTCGATGACGGCGCACCGGGCCGGTTCGGCGCCGAGTCCGGACGCCGCCAGCAGATACGGGTCGGGAAAGGGCTTGGTCCGCTCCACCTCGTCGCCCGCGACGGTCAGCGCGAAGTACTGGGGGCCCAGGGAGGCCAGAACACGGTCGATGATGCGCCGGTGCGAGGCGGAGACCAGGGCGGTGGGGATCTCGTGCGCGGCGAGCTCCGCGAGGAGTCTGGCCGCCCCCGGCATCAGCGGCAGCGCCCGGTCGATACGGTCCTCGAAACCGTCGTTGAGCAGCACCGTGAGCTCGGCGAGCGTGATGTCGGCCCCGGTGGCCTCGATCAGGAAGCCCGCGCTGCGGGTCATGGGTCCGCCGACCACCACATGGCGCCAGGAGTCGTCGAGGGTGTGCCCGAGCGTCCGGAAGATCTCGACCTCGACATCCCACCAGAACCCCTCGGTGTCCACCAGGGTGCCGTCCATGTCCAGGAGCACGGCCTGCAGCGCTGAGCCTTCGGCCGTACGGGTACCGAGCGCGGGAACCGTAGTGGTCATCCTGGCGCACCTCCTTGAGGGACGAGAAGGCCGGTTCCCTCAGGGGGAACCGGCCTGCTGTGGACCGTCCAGTGTACGACGGCGTCAGGTGAAACGCCTGTTGGTTATGAGGGCCCTCCGACGCGCCTCGCGCCGGGTCACCTCGCGTTGAAGTACTTCGCCTCCGGGTGGTGGATCACGATCGCGTCCGTGGACTGCTCGGGGTGCAGCTGGAACTCCTCCGAGAGGTGGACGCCGATGCGCTCGGGCTCCAGGAGTCGGGCGATCTTGGCGCGGTCCTCCAGGTCGGGGCAGGCGCCGTAGCCGAGGGAGAAACGGGCACCGCGGTACTTGAGGTCGAACATGTCCTCGATGGCCGAGGGGTCCTCACCGGCGAAGCCGAGCTCGGAGCGGACGCGGGCGTGCCAGTACTCGGCGAGGGCCTCGGCCAGCTGCACGGACAGGCCGTGCAGTTCGAGGTAGTCGCGGTAGGAGTTCGCCTCGAAGAGCTTGGCCGTCTCCTCGCCGATGCGGGAGCCGACCGTGACGACCTGGAGGCCGACGACGTCCCGCTCACCGGACTCCTCGGGCCGGAAAAAGTCGGCCAGGCACAGCCGCCGTCCGCGGCGCTGGCGCGGGAAGGTGAAGCGGGTGCGCTCGTTGCCCTGTTCGTCCAGGATGATCAGGTCGTCGTCCTTGGACACACAGGGGAAGTAGCCGTAGACGACGGCCGCTTCGAGCAGGTTGTCGGTCTGGAGCTTGTCCAGCAGTCCGCGCAGCCGGGGCCGGCCCTCGGTCTCGACGAGTTCCTCGTACGTCGGTCCGTCGCCCGCACGGGCCTGCTTCAGGCCCCACTGGCCCTTGAAGAGCGCGCCCTCGTCCAGCCAGGAGGCGTACTCCTTGAGCTGGATGCCCTTGATGACACGGGTGCCCCAGAAGGGCGGGGTGGGCACCGGGTTGTCGACGGCGACGTCCGAGCGGACGTGGCCCTCCTCCGGGCGCTCCTCGACGACCGTCGGGGCGGTGGCCCGCACCCGGCGCTGCTTGAGCTCCGGCAGCACGGCGCCCGGCACGCCCCGCTTGACCCCGATGAGCGCGTCCATCAGGCGCAGACCCTCGAACGCGTCCCGGGCGTAGCGGACTTCGCCCTCGTAGATCTCGTACAGGTCCTGCTCGACGTACGCCCGCGTCAGGGCGGCGCCGCCGAGGATGACCGGGTACTCGGCGGACAGACCGCGCTGGTTGAGCTCCTCCAGGTTCTCCTTCATGATCACCGTGGACTTGACCAGCAGGCCCGACATGCCGATGACGTCGGCCCGGTGTTCCTCGGCCGCGTCCAGGATCGCGGAGACCGGTTGCTTGATGCCGAGGTTGACGACGTTGTAGCCGTTGTTGGACAGGATGATGTCGACGAGGTTCTTGCCGATGTCGTGCACGTCGCCGCGCACGGTCGCCAGCACGATGGTGCCCTTGCCCTCGGCGTCCGACTTCTCCATGTGCGGTTCGAGGTAGGCGACCGCGGACTTCATGACCTCGGCGGACTGGAGCACGAACGGCAACTGCATCTGGCCGGAGCCGAACAGCTCGCCGACCACCTTCATGCCGTCGAGCAGCGTCTCGTTGACGATGTCGAGGGCGGGGCGGGTCTGGAGGGCCTCGGCGAGGTCGGCCTCGAGGCCGTTCTTCTCGCCGTCGATGATGCGCCGCTTGAGTCGCTCGTCCAGGGGCAGCGCGGCCAGTTCCTCGGCCTTGCCCGCCTTCAGCGACTTGGTGGTGGCGCCCTCGAACAGCGCCATCAGCTTCTGGAGGGGGTCGTAGCCCTCGGCGCGGCGGTCGTGGATCAGGTCCAGGGCTGTCTGGACCTCTTCCTCGGTGAAGCGGGCGATCGGCAGGATCTTCGACGCGTGCACGATCGCCGAGTCCAGGCCCGCCTTGACGCACTCGTCGAGGAAGACCGAGTTGAGCAGGATACGGGCGGCCGGGTTGAGACCGAAGGAGATGTTCGACAGGCCCAGCGTGGTCTGCACGTCGGGGCGGCGGCGCTTGAGCTCGCGGATCGCCTCGATGGTGGCGATGCCGTCCTTGCGGGACTCCTCCTGGCCGGTGCAGATGGTGAAGGTCAGGGCGTCGATGAGGATGTCCGACTCGTGGATGCCCCAGTTCGTCGTCAGGTCCTCGATGAGCCGTTCGGCGATGGCGATCTTGGTCTCGACGGTACGGGCCTGGCCCTCCTCGTCGATGGTCAGCGCGATCAGCGCGGCGCCGTGCTCCTGCGCCAGCCGGGTGACCTTGGTGAAGCGGGACTCGGGGCCGTCGCCGTCCTCGTAGTTGACGGAGTTGATGACGGCCCGGCCGCCGAGCTTCTCCAGGCCGGCGCGCAGGACGTCGACCTCGGTGGAGTCCAGGACGATGGGCAGCGTGGAGGCGGTGGCGAAGCGTCCGGCGAGCTCCCGCATGTCCGCGACGCCGTCCCGGCCGACGTAGTCGACGCACAGGTCGAGCATGTGGGCGCCCTCGCGGATCTGGTCGCGGGCCATCTCCACGCAGTCGTCCCAGCGGGCCTCCAGCATGGCCTCGCGGAACTTCTTCGAGCCGTTGGCGTTGGTGCGCTCGCCGATCGCCATGTACGCGGTGTCCTGGCGGAACGGGACGGTCTGGTAGAGGGAGGCGGCGCCCGGCTCCGGCTGGGGGCGCCGCTGCGCCGGTGCCATCCCGCGCACGCGCTCGACGACCTGGCGCAGGTGCTCGGGGGTGCTGCCGCAGCAGCCGCCGACCAGGGACAGGCCGTACTGCTGGACGAAGGTCTCCTGCGCGTCCGCCATCTCGGGCGGGGTCAGCGGGAAGTAGGCCCCGTCCTTGGTGAGGATGGGCAGCCCGGCGTTCGGCATGCACAGCAGCGGGATGCGGGAGTGGCGGGCGAGGTAGCGCAGGTGCTCGCTCATCTCGGCGGGGCCGGTGGAGCAGTTCAGGCCGATCATGTCGATGCCCAGCGGCTCCAGCGCGGTCAGCGCGGCGCCGATCTCCGAGCCCAGCAGCATCGTGCCGGTCGTCTCGAAGGCGAGGGAGACCAGCAGCGGCAGGTCGGCCCCGAGCGCGTCCAGGGCCCGGCGGGCGCCGAGGATGGACGACTTGGTCTGGAGGAGGTCCTGGGTGGTCTCGACGATCAGGGCGTCCGCGCCGCCGGCGATCAGGCCCTCGGCGTTCGCCTGGAAGCCGTCGCGCAGCGCGTGGAAGCCGATGTGGCCGAGGGTCGGCAGCTTCGTACCGGGGCCGATGGAGCCCAGCACCCACCGCTGGCGGCCGTCGCGGCCGGCGAACTCGTCGGCCACCTCGCGGGCGATGCGGGCGCCCGCCTCGGACAGCTCGTGCACGCGGTCGGAGATCTCGTACTCGGCCATGGCCGAGTGGTTGGCGCCGAAGGTGTTCGTCTCCACGCAGTCCACGCCCACCTCGAAGTAGGCCTCGTGGACGGAACGGACGATGTCGGGGCGCGTGATGTTCAGAATCTCGTTGCAGCCCTCGAGGTTCTCGAAGTCCTCCAGCGTCGGATCCTGCGCCTGCAGCATCGTGCCCATAGCGCCGTCGGCGACCACGACGCGCTCGGCGAGCGCCTCGCGGAGGGCTGCGATGCGAGTCCGGTTCTCGGCAAGCTCGGACGAAAGGGACGGGTTCGGCAACGAAGCCATGAAGGTGCTCCCTGAAGTGCGACGGCTGTCGGCTTTGCGCTTCCCATGGAAGGCGCACGCCGTCAGGGTAGCCCGAGCACCGTCACAGGGTCAGGGGCCGTCCACGGGGCGGACGGGCGTGGCGGGTGCGTCCGGGGTGTTAAGACAGACCGAACATGTTGCGACGACCCATTAGCGGGAGCTCGGCAACGAACGGTAGTGTTCGACATTGCCGAACGGCGGTAGCGGAGGCGCCGCTGTCGGTCGAAGGGGACGGAGGCAGCACGGCGATGGCACGGAACATCCAGTCGCTCGAACGGGCGGCGGCGATGCTGCGGCTCCTCGCGGGCGGCGAGCGGCAGCTCGGCCTGTCCGACATCGCCTCCTCGCTGGGCCTGGCCAAGGGCACGGCCCACGGCATACTGCGCACCCTCCAGCAGGAGGGCTTCGTCGAACAGGACAGCGTCTCGGGGCGCTACCAGCTGGGCGCCGAGCTGCTGCGGCTCGGCACCACCTATCTCGACGTGCACGAGCTGCGCGCGCGGGCGCTGGTGTGGACCGACGACCTGGCCCGCTCCAGCGGCGAGAGCGTCTACCTGGGCGTGCTGCACCAACATGGCGTACTGATCGTGCACCATGTGTTCCGGCCCGACGACAGCCGTCAGGTGCTGGAGGTCGGTGCCATGCAGCCGCTGCACTCCACGGCCCTGGGCAAGGTCCTGTCGGCCTACGACCCGGTGGCGCACAGCGAGGTCCTGGAGGCCGAGCGGAAGACGTTCACACCTCGCACGACGGTCGAACCGGAGCAGTTCGAGGGGGTCCTCGACCTGACCCGCGCGCGGGGGTACGCCGACGACGTCGAGGAGACATGGACGGGCGTCGCCTCGGTCGCGGCACCCATCCACAACCGGCGGCGCATGCCGGTGGGCGCGGTGGGCATCGCGGGAGCCGTGGAGCGGATCTGCCGGGACGGCGAGGTGCGCCCCGAGCTGATCGCGGCGGTGCGGGACTGCGCCCGCGCGGTCTCCCGGGACCTGGGAGCCGGGCGGTTCTGACGCCCCGAACGACGAGCTGAACCCCGTACGACAACAGGCCGGTACGTGTCCTACGTACCGGCCTGTTTGGCATGCCCGCGTCGACTATCCGGGCCTCTCAAGATCGATAACTCACGGCGATCAATAACGATCGTGTTTTCGATAACGGAACTCTTGACGAGCTGGTAACCCCAGGGCAAGACTCCCGTCCATCGGTCGGCATTGTCGAACACCTACCGGCAATACGCGTTAGAGTGTGACAGTGCCATGGGCCGGCATCGCCCTCACCCCCGAGGGCGCGAACCACCGGAGGGACCCGGGGTTCGCCTTCCCCTGGACGAAGGACAAAGGAGTCGCGGGTGTCCAGCTCCGACATCTTCATCGGCGAGACCATAGGTACCGCCATACTCATCCTGCTCGGCGGTGGCGTCTGTGCCGCCGTCACGCTGAAGGCCTCCAAGGCCAGAAACGCCGGCTGGCTCGCCATCGCCTTCGGGTGGGGCTTCGCGGTCCTCACGGCGGTCTACACCTCCGCGCCGCTGTCCGGCGCACACCTGAACCCGGCCGTGACGCTGGCGCTGACCATCAAGGACGGCGGCTGGAACAACCTGCCGGTGTACTGGGGCGGCCAGCTGCTCGGCGCGATGATCGGCGCCACGCTGGTCTGGGTCGTGTACTACGGACAGTTCCACGCGCACCTGACCGACCCCGGCATCGTGGGGGCTTCGGACGCGCAGGCCGCTGGTTCCAAGGCCGTCGAAGCCGAGGAGAAGGGCGCGGGTCCCGTACTCGGTATCTTCTCCACCGGCCCGGAGATCCGCAACGCGGTGCAGAACCTCGCCACGGAGATCATCGCGACCGTCGTGCTGGTGCTCGCGGTCCTCACGCAGGGTCTCAACGACAAGGGCAACGGCCTCGGCCCCCTGGGCGCCCTGATCACCGCGCTGGTGGTCGTCTCCATCGGCCTCTCCCTCGGTGGACCCACCGGCTACGCGATCAACCCGGCCCGTGACCTCGGCCCGCGCATCGTGCACGCGCTGCTCCCCCTGCCGAACAAGGGCGGCTCCGACTGGAGCTACGCCTGGGTTCCGGTCGTCGGTCCGCTGATCGGCGGCGCGATCGCTGCAGGCCTTTACAACGTCGCCTTTGCTTAAAGACCCGAGGCCTTCGGGCCTCGGGCCCTCCTTGAACCGCAAGGTTTTCCGAGCCGTAAGCAATACGCCGTCAGGCCGTGAGCAGTACACCGTGAGCCAGCCCTTTTCATACGGAACCTTCAGGAGCACACCGTGACCGACGCACACACCGCCGGCCCCTTCATCGCCGCGATCGACCAGGGCACCACGTCCAGCCGCTGCATCGTCTTCGACCGCGACGGACGCATCGTCTCCGTCGACCAGAAGGAGCACGAGCAGATCTTCCCGAAGCCGGGCTGGGTCGAGCACAACGCCGCCGAGATCTGGACCAACGTCCAGGAGGTCGTGGCCGGGGCCATCGAGAAGGCGGGCATCACCCGCGACGACATCAAGGCCATCGGCATCACCAACCAGCGCGAGACCACCGTGCTGTGGGACAAGAACACCGGTGAGCCCGTCCACAACGCCATCGTCTGGCAGGACACCCGCACCGACGCGCTCTGCAAGGAGCTCGGCCGCAATGTCGGCCAGGACCGCTTCCGCCGCGAGACCGGTCTGCCGCTCGCGTCCTACTTCGCCGGTCCCAAGGCCCGCTGGCTGCTCGACAACGTCGAGGGCCTGCGCGAGCGCGCCGAGGCCGGGGACATCCTCTTCGGCACCATGGACACCTGGGTCATCTGGAACCTGACGGGCGGTGCGAACGGCGGTCACCACGTCACCGACGTCACCAACGCCTCCCGCACCATGCTGATGAACCTGCACACCCTGGCCTGGGACGACAAGATCGCCGAGTCCATCGGCGTGCCGCTGGCCATGCTCCCGGAGATCCGCTCCTCCGCCGAGGTGTACGGCGAGGTGACCGGCGGCCGGCTCGGCGAGCTGCTCGGCGGCATCCCGGTCGCCTCCGCGCTCGGCGACCAGCAGGCGGCCCTGTTCGGCCAGACCTGCTTCTCCGAGGGCGAGGCCAAGTCCACGTACGGCACCGGCACGTTCATGCTGATGAACACCGGTGACAAGATCATCAACTCGTACTCGGGCCTGCTCACCACGGTCGGCTACCGCATCGGCGACCAGGCTCCGGTCTACGCCCTCGAGGGCTCGATCGCCGTCACCGGTTCGCTGGTGCAGTGGATGCGCGACCAGATGGGCCTGATCAAGTCCGCCGCCGAGATCGAGACCCTCGCGTCCTCGGTCGAGGACAACGGCGGTGCCTACTTCGTGCCGGCCTTCTCCGGTCTGTTCGCCCCGTACTGGCGCTCCGACGCCCGCGGCGTGATCGCCGGTCTGACCCGGTACGTCACCAAGGCGCACATCGCGCGCGCCGTCCTGGAGGCCACCGCCTGGCAGACCCGTGAGATCACCGACGCCATGACGAAGGACTCCGGCGTCGAGCTCACGGCCCTCAAGGTCGACGGCGGCATGACCTCCAACAACCTGCTGATGCAGACCCTGGCCGACGTCCTGGACGCCCCCGTGGTGCGCCCGATGGTCGCCGAGACCACCTGCCTCGGCGCTGCCTACGCCGCCGGTCTCGCCGTCGGCTTCTGGACCAACACCGAGGACCTGCGCGCCAACTGGCGCCGGGCCGCGGAATGGACCCCCAACATGGACGCGGAGATCCGCGACCGTGAGTACAAGAGCTGGCTCAAGGCCGTGGAGCGGACCATGGGCTGGATCGAAGACGAGAACTGACAAGGAGTAACACCCCGCAATGACCAGTCAGTCCACCCTGCAGTCCGTGCCTGCCCTCGGTACGCGCCCGGCTTCCGGCTCCAACCCGAGCCGCGCCGAGACCCGGGAGCAGCTCTCCAAGGCGACGTACGACCTTCTCGTGATCGGCGGTGGCATCCTGGGCATCTCCACCGCCTGGCACGCCGCGCAGTCCGGTCTGCGGGTGGCTCTGGTCGACGCCGGCGACTTCGCCGGCGCCACCTCCTCCGCCTCCTCCAAGCTGCTCCACGGCGGTCTGCGCTACCTGCAGACCGGCGCGGTGAAGCTGGTGGCGGAGAACCACTTCGAGCGCCGTGCGGTCTCCCGTCAGGTGGCCCCCCACCTGGCGAACCCGCTCACGTTCTACCTCCCCGTGTACAAGGGCGGGCCGCACGGCGCGGCGAAGCTCGGGGCGGGCGTCTTCGCCTACTCCGCGCTGTCGGCGTTCGGTGACGGCGTCGGCCACCTGCTCTCGCCGGCCAAGGCGCAGCAGGACGTGCCGGAGCTGCGCACCGAGAACCTCAAGGCCGTGGCCGTGTACGGCGACGACCAGATGAACGACGCGCGCATGGCGCTGATGACGGTCCGCGCGGCCGTCGAGGCGGGCGCGGTCGTGCTCAACCACGCGGAGGTGACCGGCCTGCGCTTCACCAAGGGCCGGGTCACGGGCGCGGACCTCAAGGACGGTACGAACGGCGCGGAGTTCGGCGTCAACGCGCACCTCGTCCTCAACGCCACCGGTCCCTGGGTCGACCACCTGCGCAAGATGGAGGACCCGAACGCGGCGCCGTCCATCCGCCTGTCCAAGGGCGCGCACCTGGTCCTCAAGCGCACCTCCCCCTGGAAGGCCGCGCTCGCCACCCCGATCGACAAGTACCGCATCACCTTCGCCCTCCCCTGGGAGGACATGCTGCTGCTCGGTACGACCGACGAGGAGTACGACGGCGACCCGGCGGACGTCGCGGTCAACGAGAAGGACATAGCCCAGATCCTGGACGAGGCCGCGTTCTCCATCCGCGACCAGCAGCTCTCCCGTGATCTGATCACGTACTCCTTCGCCGGTCTGCGGGTGCTGCCCGGTGGCCCCGGCGACACCTCGAAGGCCAAGCGCGAGACGGTCGTCACGGAGGGCCGTGGCGGGATGCTGTCCGTCGCGGGCGGCAAGTGGACCACCTTCCGGCACATCGGCCGTACGGTCATGAAGAAGCTGGAGTCGCTGCCGGGGCGCCCGCTGGGCGAGGACTTCGAGCCGATCTCCGAGCTGCCGAAGAAGATGCCGCTGCCGGGTGTCGCCAACCCGCGCGCGGTCGCCCACCGGCTGCTCGTCGACGGCCCGGCGCCCGGCCCCCGTATGGGCGCCGACACCGCCAAGCACCTGGCGACGCACTACGGTTCGCTGGCCTTCGACATCGCGCGCCTGGCCAACGAGAACCCGGAGCTCGGCGAGCGCGTCCACCCGGACGCCCCGGAGATCTGGGCGCAGGTCGTGTGGGCCCGCGACCACGAGTGGGCCGAGACGACGGACGACGTGCTGCGCCGCCGTACGACGCTGACGATCCGCGGGCTCGCCACGGACGAGGTCCGCGGCAAGGTGCAGGACCTGCTCGACAAGAAGTGACCAAGAAGTGATCAGATCCTGAGCGGAGGATCCGATCGGCTTGAGGGGCGGCTCCCACGGGGGGAGCCGCCCTTCTGCGTGCGCCGCCGGGCCGCGGACGCTCCACCGGAGTGGCACCTCCGGGGCCCGGCTGTGGATCCCGGTCGACGTCACCGCGTCGGCCGACGGCCCGTCAGCGCAGGAGTGCCTCGACGTCCTCGGGTGACGTCAACTCCGCGCGGCGCACGATCAGTTCACGCCCGAGGAGAAGCGCGCGCCGGGAGGCGGGCACCGGGTCCTGCAGGGTGGTGAGGTCGGTGAGGTGGGCGAAGCCGATGATCCGGCGGACGATCTCCGCGCCGGCGAAGCCCAGGGACTCCGTCCAGACGCGGTCCAGGAAGCGGTCGAGGAAGGCGTCGTCGAAGAAGGTGTCGACGCGGGTCGGCCACAGGCGGCGGAACTCCGTCCTGAACGCGTCCCAGGAGAGCCGGAGTTGGTCGCCGTGGTCGCCCCCGACGCCGAGCGCGTCCGCGCGGGCCGCGGAGACGAGCGTGTTCGCCCAGTACAGGCCGAGGTCGAAGCCGATCGGGCCGACGAAGGAGAACTCGGGGTCGAAGACCCGGACCACCGGGGCGCCCTCGCGGGTGCCGACCATGATGCTGCCGGTGTGCAGGTCGCCGTGGAGCAGGGCCTGTGCGCCGGTCATGAAGAGGTGGCGCAGTTCGGCCACCTCGGTGCGCAGCCGCGGGTCGGAGCGGAAGGCGGCGGCGAGGTCGTCGAGGCCGGGGTGCCAGTGGTTGTGCTCGTGCTCGAGGTAGGGCTCGCTGAGCACGACGTCCTCGGTGATCTTGCACAGCTCGGGGCTGACGGAGGCCGCGATCAGCGCCTTGCGTTCGGCGGAGGGCATACCGAAGTCGCTGGTGGCGAAGGAGAGCTGGGCGACGAACTCGCCGATACGGCGGGATGTGTCCGGGCCGTAGGTGCCGCCCTCGTTGAGGATCGTGCGCAGCACCTCCAGGTCGGACATGTCCTCCATGACGAGGGCGTAGTTGTCGGAGTCGTAGCCGTGGATCGCCGGGATCTTGTCCGGGGCGACCTTGGCGACCTGCTCGTAGGCGCGGGCCTCGGCGTCGGCGCGCTCGGGGCTCATCGGCCAGGAGGGACCCGCGACCCGCACCCAGGGCAGGGCCTGCTTGACGGCGAGGCCCCGGGTGCCGTCGATGGCGGTGACGAGGAAGACGCGGTTCATGTTGCCGTCGGAGACCTCGCGGACCTCCGGCTCGTCGGTGCCCCAGTGGCCGCGCTCGCGCAGATAGCCGGCGACGTCCTCGGTCTCCAGGATGCGGTAGCCCATCGACTCGTAACTCCCTTATGCGGTGCGGCGCTTGGACAGGGTGAAGCTGAAGACCAGGGCGAGTATGAGGACCGCGCCCTCGACGACGTCCTGCGTGTAGTACGGCAGTCCCTCGATGGTCAGACCCGTGGTGATGATCCCGATCAGGACGGCGCCCAGGGCCGTGCCCCAGACGTTGGGGCGGCCCCGGCCGAGGACGGAGGTGCCGACGAGGGCGACGGCGACGGCTTCGAGCAGCTGGGAGGTACCGGCGGAGACATCGCCCTGGCCGATGCGGGAGGCCAGGATCAGGCCGCCGATGGAGGCGAGGACGCCGGAGAGGACGTAGGCGAGCGCCCGGTAGGCGCCGACGCGGATGCCGGCCAGTCGTGAGGCCTCGGGGTTGGCGCCGATCGCGTAGAGCACGCGCCCCCAGCGGGTGCGGGCCAGGAACACCCAGGCGAGGACGGTCAGCGCGCCGAAGATCAGGACCGAGACGGGTATGCCGAGGAAGGTGCCGCGGTCGATGCGCAGGAAGCCCTCGGTGAACCTGCCGGGCGCGGTGGTGCCGTCGGACCGGGTCATACCGGGGGTGATGGACTGGCCGTCGACCAGGATGAGTTTGGTGCCCTGGATCACGAACATGGTGCCGAGCGTGGCGAGCATGTCGGGGATCTTGAGGACGACGATCAGCAGGGCGTTCAGCAACCCGGCCAGTGCGCCCGCCGCGACGACCGCGAGGATCGCGACCGTGCCGACCTGGTTGTAGGTGACCATCGTCTTCGCGGCGACCGTGACGCCGAGGCCGGCGACGGCGCCGACGGACATGTCCATTCCGCCGACGGCCATGGTGAGCGTGACGCCGAGGCCGAGGATGGCGGCGACGGAGACGTACCGGAGGGTGTCGAGGAGCGTCGCCGAGTCGCGGAAGGACGGCTCGCTGATCGCGAAGTACGCGAAGAGCGTGACGGTGACGAAGATAAAGCCGTACTTGATGACGGCGTTCTGGATCCGGTGGCCGACGGCGGGTGCGGACGGGGCCGCCGTCGGCACGGAGGTGCTCTGGGTGCTGGTCATGGCGTACTTCCTGGTGTGCCGGGCATCAGACGGACGCCGAGATGGTCTGGATCACGCGGTCGCGCTCCGCGTCTTCCCCGTACGCGTCGAGGCGGATCTCGCCCGCGGCCAGCACGACGACCCGGTCGGCGATCTCGAGGATCTCGTCGACGTCGGCCGACAGGACGAGGACGGCTGCCCCTTCGGCGGCCAGGGCGCGGGCGCGGCGGCCGATGTCGCGGCGGGCGCCGATGTCCACTCCGCGGAACGGCTCGTCCAGGATGAGGACGCGGGGGTTCTCGGCGAGCCAGCGGCCGACGACGACCTTCTGCTGGTTGCCGCCCGACAGCTCCTCGACGGTGCTGTGTTCGTCCCGGGCGACGACACCGAGCTGCTCGATGGTGGCGCGGCCGAGCGCGTCCTCCTTGGAGCGGCTCACGAGTCCCACGGTGGAGAGCGACCTGAGGAACGGCAGGGAGATGTTCTGGGCCACCGACCAGCCGGGGACCAGCGCGTCCGTGTGCCGGTCCTCCGGGACCAGGTGGATGCCGCCGCGGATGGCGTCGGCCGGGCGGCGCGGCTCGTAGGGTTTCCCGTCCAGCTCGACGGCTCCCCCGGTGAAGGGTTCGGCGCCGAAGAGGCCGCGGGCCAGTTCGGTCTTGCCCGCGCCCAGCAGCCCGACGACGCCGGTGACTTCGCCGGTGCGCAGGTCGAGGTCCTGCGGCGGGTGGCCCGCCAGGAACGGGACGCCGCGCAGGGAGAGGACGACCTCGCCGTGTTCGCCTGTGTGCCGCGGCCGGGCGGTGGTCGTCTCCTGGGCCTGGGCGAGCATGGCGCGCAGGGCGCTGTCCCAGTCGAAGGGCTTGACCTGGTCCTCGGTGAGACGGCCGTCCCGCAGGACGACCAGGCGGTCGGCGAGCGCGTCGATCTCGCCGAGGCGGTGAGAGACGTAGAGCACCGCGATGCCCTCCGACCGCATCCGCTCGACGAGCGCGAACAGGCGCTCCGCCTCGGCGGCGGAGAGTGCGGAGGTCGGCTCGTCGAGGACGAGGAGGCGCGGGCGGGTCGCGAGGGCGCGCGCCAGGATCAGCAACTGGCGGTCGGAGATGCCGAGTTCGGTGACGTCCCGCCGCAGCACGGCGTCGCTCCAGCCGAGGTCGAGGGCCGACTGGATCTCACGGGCCCGGGCCAGCAGCCGGCGTCCGTTGAGGAACGGGTTGCCGCGCGTCTGGGCCAGCTCCTCGAAGACCAGGTTCTCGGCGACCGAGAGGCCGGGAACGATGCCCTCGCCGATGCGCTGGTGCACCGTCTGGATGCCCAACTGGCGGGCGGCGAGCGGGGAGTGGAGCGCGGCGGGCACGCCGTTCACGCTCACCTGGCCGCCGTGGTCCGTGTGCACGCCGGAGAGGATCTTGATGAGCGTGGACTTGCCGGCGCCGTTCGCGCCGAGCAGCGCGACAACGCTGCCCGGCGCGATGTCGAGGGAGACGGAGGCGAGCACCGTCTTGCCTCCGAAGGCCATGCTGACGTCGCGGAGGGCGACCGCCGCGCTCTCCACCGGAGCGTCAGTGGGCGACATTGGGAATCCAGTCCGCGGTGCTGACCTTGGAGAGGTTCAGCGCGGGCAGCGCCGTGCGCAGCTGGTCCATGTTCGCGATCTTGTTCTGCTTCAGGAAGTCCTGGGTGATGGCGACGGCCGGGAACTCGACCGAGGTGGTGTTCAGCTGACCGGCCAGTTCCAGGGCGGCCGTACGGACCACCGCGGCGCCGACCGCGGACGGGTCGGTGCCCGCCGTGGCGACCCACGGGCTGTCCTTGGCGGTCATGTTCTGGATGTCGGCGTTGGAGACGTCCGCGCCGAAGACCTTCACCTTGCCCTGGAGCTTCTTGTTCTGGACAGCGAGGACGGTGCCCTTGGCGAGCTCGTCGTAGGGGGCGAAGACGCCGGTCACGTCGGAGTTCTGGGTGAGCGCGGCGGACACCAGGGGAACGTTGTCAGTGGCCGTGGAGTCGGTGACCTTGCCGACCTTGAACGCCTGCTTCCAGCCATTGGCGTCGGCGGTCTTCTTCCAGACACTGTCGCGCTTGTCGAGGGCGGCGTACCCGGCGACGTTGACGTAACCGACCTTGGCGTTCTTGCCGAGGTCCTTCGCCATGACGTCGAGCACGGCCTGCGCCATGCTCGCGTCGTCCTGCTTGGTGCTGACGACGCTCTTGTTGGTGGTCTCGACGTCGTAGACGACGACCTTGATGCCCTTCTTCACCGCCTGGTCGATCTCGGGCTGGATCGTGGCCGGGAAGCCGTGGTCGACGACGATGGCCTGCGCGCCGGAGTTGATGGCCGAGGACAGGTCGGTGGCCTGCTTGGCGTTGTCGGCCTGGGCGTCGTACACGGTCAGGTCGATGCCGAGGGCCTTGGCCTGCGCCTTGGCGCCGTTGCCCCACTGCTCGAAGTAGTCGCCGGCGCCGCTCTGCCGGACCAGGGCCACCTTCACGTCGCCCTTGCTGAACGGCGCGGGCTTCTTGCCCGTCGCGGCGGCGGCCGAGGCGGCCCGGTCGCCTGTGCTCTGCGAGGCGTTGGAGGACTGGGAGCAGCCCGCGAGGAAGAGCGCGGAGACGGAGGCGAGCGACAGTGCGGCGAGGGGGACGCGGGTGCGGGCGGTACGGGACATGACGGCTCCAGGGCTGGGAAAGCAGAAATGAGCGGGGCGAAGAGGGAGTGCCGGTCCGGAGCGCCGGGGAGGACACATGCCGGGGCGGCATACGTCTCGTACACGGCGGGCGCCTCGGGTTCACGGGGAACGCACCGAGGGCGGGGCGTGGTTGAGCGCTCCGGGGGGAGGTCAGCGACAGCGGGCTGTGGTCGACCGGAGCAAGTCCACGTACAGCCGCCGCACGAGCAGCAGCGTCTTCATAGGCAGATCATGTGAACGTTTCCAGCCAGCCGTCAAAGTATTGGACGTCGTTTCTCAGCATGTGGAACAACCACTTGATCACACTCGGCCGATCACCGGGCGGGAGTTACCATCGCCGGACGACGTTGGACAGTGAGGCTTCCGATGACGACACCCTGCGCGACAGCGACACACCGCTGCACCGGCGCGACATGTCGCGGCTGACCACCGGCTCTCCCGCCTCCTGCACGCCGCCCTCCTCATCTCTGAGCCGGGCACCCTTTCTGAGCCGGGCACCGATGCCAGTCTCGGTATCCGGACATCCCATCCACCCCTTGGAGTTTCTCCCATGACCCTGCTGACGACGTGGCCCGAGTCCGGACCCGAGACGCTGGTGCGCCGTACCTCCGACCCGGCCGAGATCGCCGCCGCGCTCGCGCCGATCGGTGTGCGCTACGAGCAGTGGCCGGTCCGCGAGGACGTGCCCGCGGACGCGGACAGCGACACGGTGTTCGCCGCGTACGGTGCCGAGATCGAGAAGCTGAACGCGGAGGAGGGCTTCACGACGGTCGACGTCCTCGGGCTGCACCCGAGCGACGACCCCGAGTACCCGGTCAAGGCGAAGGCCGCGCGCGCGAAGTTCCTCCAGGAGCACACGCACGACGACGATGACGAGGTGCGTTTCTTCGTCTCCGGGTCCGGGATCTTCTACCTCCACGTCGGCGGCGAGGTGCACGCCGTGCTGTGCGAGAAGGGCGACCTGCTGGGCGTGCCGCGCGGTACGACGCACTGGTTCGACATGGGTACGTCGCCGTCGTTCACCGCGATCCGGTTCTTCCACGAGGAGGACGGCTGGGTCGGGAACTTCACCGGTGACCGGATCGCGGACCGCTTCCCGGACTTCGACACGATCGACGCGGGGTACCAGCGGGACCGGGCCACGGCGTGACGCTCCGGTTCGACGTGGACGCCGTGGTGCTCGACATCGAGGGCACCACGAGCGCCACGGGGTTCGTCGTGGACGTGCTGTACCCGTACTCCCGCTCTCGATTCGGAGCACTGCTCTCGGAGCGGAGCGGTGATCCGGCGGTGGCGCGGGCGACCGCGCAGGTGCGGGAGCTGATCGCGGAGCCCGACGCGGACGCCGCCCGCGTCGAGAAGGCCCTGAACGGCTGGCTCGACGAGGATCGCAAGGCCACCCCGCTCAAGACGCTCCAGGGCATCATCTGGTCCGAGGGCTTCGCGCGCGGCGACCTCGTCTCGCACTTCTACGAGGACGTCGTCCCGGCGCTGCGCGCCTGGCACGCGGCGGGCGTACGGCTGCACGTGTACTCGTCGGGGTCCGTGGCGGCGCAGCGGGCGTGGTTCCGGTCCAGCCCCGAGGGCGATCTGCTGCCGCTCGTCGAGGGGTTGTACGACACGGAGAACGCGGGGCCCAAGCAGGAACCGGCGTCGTACGAGACGATCGCGGCGGCGCTGGGCACCGCGCCCGACCGGCTGCTCTTCCTCTCCGACCGGCCGGGCGAGCTGGACGCGGCGCGGGCGGCCGGATGGCGGACCGTGGGGGTACGCCGCCCCGGGGAGCCGTACTACGAGCAGGGCGTCGGCGATCACCCGCAGGCGGGGACGTTCGACGAGATCACCATCGCGAGGAGCACCACATGACCGCCGAGACACCGGCCCTCGACCTCAAGGAGGCGGGCGCGGTCCTGGCTGCCGAGTCGGCCCGCTTCGCCTCCTTCGGCTGGATGCGCGGCACGTCCGGCAACCTGTCCGTCGTCCTGAGCCGGGACCCACTGCGGCTCGCCGTCACCGCGAGCGGGCACGACAAGGGCGAACTCACGCCCGACGACGTGGTGCTGGTGGACGGTTCGGGTGCGGCGGTCGCGGGCGGGAAGCCGTCGGCGGAGGCCGAGCTGCACGCGCGCGTGGCCGCGCTCACGGGTGCGGGGGCCGTCGTCCACGTCCACACGGTCGCGTCCGTGGCCATGGGGCGCCGGGAGCCCGGGGGCATCGTGTTCCGGGACCTGGAGATGCTCAAGGGCGTCGGCCTGCCCGCCCACGACGTCGAGGTCACCCTCCCCGTCATCGCCAACAGCCAGGACATGAAGGTCCTGGGCGACCGCCTGGAAGCGGCCCGCGACCCCCGCATGCCGGCGGTCGTCGTGGCAGGCCACGGGCTGTACGTCTGGGGCACGGACCCACGCCGGGCCCGCCATCACACCGAAGTGGTGGAGTGGCTGCTGGAGTTGGAGCTGACGAGCCGCTGAGTCATCGCGGCGGGTGGACTCACCCGGGATGAAAGCACCGTGTGAGTCCGCCCCCCTAGCGGCTAGCGCAGGTGGTGGGCCGGGAGTTCGCCCGCCGATATCTCCAGTACCCCGCGTTCGGTCACCAGGCCCGTCACCAGGCGCCCCGGGGTGACGTCGAAGGCCGGGTTGTGGCCTCGGGACTCCGCCGGCGCCGTTCGTACGCCCGACCACTCCAGTATCTCGTCCTCGCCGCGGAGTTCGATGTGGATGTCGGCACCCGTGGCCGTGGCCAGGTCGACCGTCGTGGTGGGAGCGGCCACCAGGAACGGGATTCCGGCGTCCGCGCAGGCGAGGGCGACCCCGACCGTGCCCACCTTGTTGGCCGTGTCGCCGTTGGCGGCGATGCGGTCCGCGCCGACGATCGCCGCGTCGACCTCGCCCCTCAGGATCGTTCCCGCGGCGGCACCGTCCGCCTGCACGTAGTGCGCGATGCCCTCCTGGACGAGCTCCCAGGCGGTGAGGCGGGAGCCCTGGAGGAGAGGACGCGTCTCGTCGGCGTACACGACCTCGACCAGGCCGCGCGCGTGCAGTTCACGGATGACGCCGAGCGCCGTGCCCCAGCCGGCGGTGGCGAGCGCACCGGTGTTGCAGTGCGTGAGCACCCGCAGCGGCCGGTCCACCCCGACCTTCTTGACCAGCCAGTCCGCGCCGTACGCCCCCATGGCGCGGTTCGCCTCGACGTCCTCGCGCTGGACGGCCGCGGCCTCCGCGAGCACCGCGTCCAGTCCCTCGTCGAAGCGGGCCATCACCCGGTCGACGCACACCATGAGGTTCACCGCGGTCGGGCGCGCCGCACGGACGCGGGCCACGGCCGCCCGCGTCTCCTCGGCCGACCAGCCCTCGCGCTCGCCCTGCAACAGCGCGAGCGCCACCCCGTACGCCCCCGCCGCCCCGATCGCCGGCGCGCCGCGCACGACGAGCCGTTGGATGGCGTCCACCAGCCCGTCCACGTCACGGATCTCGCGGGTCTCGGTGCGGTGCGGCAGGGCCGTCTGGTCGATGAGCGCGAGGCTGCTTCCGGTCCAGTCGACGGCGCGCAGTTCCTGGGGCATGGGGGGCACTCCTGATGTTCCGAAGATGCGCGACACCGTACATGACCTCGGCGAACCACAGTTCGAGACAGCCGGACGCGTGGCCTGAAACCGGTGTTACTCTCCAGCACCCGCAGCCCCCAGGCCGACGTGAAGGAGGACGTGTGCTGCTCACGATGCGCCGCTTCCTCGACTTCGGCCGGTGCGCCGCCGACGGCTGTCGTAGCTGACCGCAGTTCAGCTCCCGCCGTTCACCCCGAGCTCCACCCCCCGCACCGCTCCACCCTCTTCGCGCTGCCGCCCCAGCGTGCCCCGCCGCACCCACTGGAAGGTCGTCCCATGTCCCCCGTGTCCCGCAGAAGTCGCCGCCCCCTCCAGTTCGCCGCCCTCGCGGCGGGCACCGCACTGCTCGCGACCGCCTGCAACGCCGCCGCCAAGGACAGTTCCAGTTCCTCCGACGGCGCCAAGAGCGGCGGCAAGTCCTTCACTCTGGTCACTCCCGACGCCGTCGGGCAGAACGAGTTCCTGAAGCTCGCGGTCGACGGGGTGAAGGCCGCGGCCAAGGCGCACGACGGGACGCAGAAGGTCTACGAGTCCTCCGACACCGCCTCGCAGCAGCAGAACGTGCAGGCCGCGGTGGAGGCCAAGCCCGACGTCATCGTGCTGGTCGGTTTCGAGTTCGCCGACCTGGTCGCGCAGCAGGCCAAGGCCCACGCCGACCAGCAGTTCCTGATGATCGACGCGTGCACGACGAAGACGTTCAAGAACGTCGGGTGCGCGGTCTTCCGCGAGCACGAGGGCGTGTACCTCGCGGGCGCCGAGGCCGGGCTGCTCAGCAAGAGCGGCAAGGTCGGCGCGGTGGACGTCCTCGACACGCCCCAGTTCCGGCGCTACAGCGACCCGTTCGCGGCCGGTGCCAAGAAGGTGGCCGCCAAGACGTCCACCTCGACGCGCTTCGTCGGCGGCCAGTCGCCGTTCGACGACTCGGCGCGCGCGAAGGAGCAGGCGAACTCTCTCCTGTCCAAGGGCACCGACCAGATCATGGCGGCGGCCGCGGCCGGCAACTACGGCGTCTTCGAGGCCGCGAAGGCCAAGGGCGCGTTCGCGTACGGCGTCGACGTCAACCAGTGCGTCTCCTCGCCCGGCACGGTCGTCGACAATGTGATCAAGCGCACGGACGTCGCCGTGGAGAAGGGCATCGACCAGGTCCTCGGCGGCAAGGCGGGCACGACCGTGTCGTACGGCCTGAAGGAGGGTGGCATCAGCCTGACCGGTCTCGAGGCCGGCGTCGACTCCTCCAAGTGCGTCATCGCCCAGCACAAGGACGTCCTGACGAAGGTCGAGGCGCTGCGCGACCAGATCGTCGCCGGGGAGCTGAAGGTCGATGACCCCGCAGCGAGCTGACGCCGAGGTCGCCGTCGAACTCCGGGGAATCACCAAGCGGTTCCCCGGCACGCTCGCCAACGACGCCGTCGACCTGACCGTCCGGCGCGGTGAGATCCACGCGCTGATGGGCGAGAACGGCGCGGGCAAGTCCACGCTCATGTCGGTCCTGTACGGCATGGAGCGGCCGGATGCCGGTGAGATACGGATCGACGGCCGCACGGTGACCTTCGCGGATCCCGGTGCCGCCATGGCCGCCGGGCTCGGGATGGTCCACCAGAGCTTCAAGCTGTTCGACTCGCTGACGGTCGCCGAGAACGTCGTCTTCGCGGCCGAGCCACGCCGCTTCGGTCTGGTCGACCGGGCGGCGGCCAGGCGCCGGGTGCGCGAACTCGCCACGGAGCACGGCCTCGCCGTCGATCCGGACGCCCGGGTCGGCGACCTGCCGGTCGGGCTGCGCCAGCGCGTGGAGATCCTGAAGCTGTTGCACCGCGGCGCGCGTACGCTCATCCTCGACGAGCCGACCGCGGTGCTCACCCCCGCGGAGTCCGACGCCCTGTTCGCGGTGCTCAAGTCGCTGGCCGCGCAGGGCCGCACGGTGATCCTTGTCACGCACAAGCTGCGTGAGGTCCTCGAAGGCAGCGACAACGTCACGGTGCTGCGCGACGGACGCGTCGTCGCCCGGCTGCGCACCGCCGAGACGACCGCCGACGAGATCGCCGCCGCGATGACGGGCCGCGCGGTCGAGCTGGACCGCGTGCACGCCCCGGGCACCCCGGGCGACGTGGTGCTGGACGTGGAGGATCTCACCACGGACGCGGTGCGCGAGGTCGGGCTCACCGTCCGCGCGGGCGAGATCGTCGGCATCGCCGGCGTCGCGGGCAACGGCCAGAGCGAGCTGATCGAGGCGCTGGCCGGACTGCGGCGGGTCACGGCCGGGCGGGTCACCCTGCGGGGCCGGGACATCACGCACGCCTCCGCGACCGAACGGCGGGCGCGAGGCCTCGCCTACGTGCCCGAGGACCGGCACGCGGTGGGCACGGCGGCCGCCGCGTCCGTCGCGGACAACCTCGCGATGGGCCACCACCGTACGTCCCTCTCGTCCCGCGGGCTGTTGCCGCCCGCGGCCGTACGCGCCCACGCGCGGCGGCTCGTCGAGCGCTTCGGCATCAAGGCGGCCACGCCCGAGGTGCCCGCTTCCGCGCTGTCCGGCGGCAACCTCCAGAAGCTGCTGATCGGCCGCGAACTCGCCCACGAGGCACCGCTGTTGCTGGTGGAGCAGCCGACGCGCGGGGTCGACATCGGCGCCATCCAGAACATCCACGACGAGCTGATCGCCTACCGCGACGCGGGCCACGCCGTCCTGCTGGTCTCGGCCGAGCTCAGCGAGATCCGCGGGCTCGCGGACCGGGTGCTGGTGATGTACGAGGGCCGCGTGACGGCGACGTACCCGAAGGACGAGGCGGACGAACGGACGCTGGGGCTGGCCATGGCCGGCGGCGCGGCTCCGGTGGAGGTCGGAGACTGACATGAACCGAATAGCGGGAGCCCTCCGCTCCCCCGTCACCTTCTCCGTCCTCGCAGGCGTGGTCATCGGCGCGCTCTTCCTCGTGGGCACCGGCGCCGATCCCTTCACCGCGTACGGCGCCGTCCTGAGCGGCTCTCTCGGCGCCGACGGCATCGGATCGACCTTGACCACCGTCACCAGCGTCCTCGGCCTGGCCCTGGCGCTGGCGATCCCGCTGCGCGCCGGGCTCATCAACCTCGGCGGGGACGGCCAACTGGTGCTGGGCGGGATGGCCGCGGCCGTCACCGGGCTGTACACGCCACTGCCCGCACCACTCACCGTCCTCCTCGCGCTCCTCGCGGGCATGGCGGCGGGCGCCGGGTATGCCGCCCTGGCCGCCCTGTGCGAGAACCACTTCGGGGTTCCGCTCCTGGTGAGCAGCCTGCTGCTCAGCTACCCGGCGTCGTCGCTCGCCTCCTACCTGGCCCGCTACCCGCTCAAGGAACCCGGCTCCAGCCTCCCGCAGACACGGCAACTGCCGGACGGGGTCGCCCTGCCGGCCTTCGGCTCGTCGACCGTGACGGTCGGGCTGCTGCTGGTCGTGCTGGCGGCGGCCACGTACTGGTTCACCGACCGGCGCACGGCGATCGGCTACGAGATCCGGATGACCGGGCTCAACTCCCGTTTCGCCGCGTACGCAGGCGTCGAGCGCAGGGGGCTGACGCTGCGGCTGATGGCCACCTCGGGCGCGCTGGCCGGGCTGGTCGGTGCGATCGGCGTCCTGAGCTTCCCGTACCGCTTCCTCGACGGGGCTCTCACCGCCCCCGGCTACACCTGGACGGGCCTGACCGCCGCGCTGCTGGCGGGCGCGGCCCCGCTGGGCACGGTACTGGCGTCGTTCTTCTTCGCCGTGCTCCAGGTCGGCGGGCTCTCGATGGAGCGCACGACCGAGGTGCCGCGCGAACTGACGCAGGTGCTGCAGGCCATCGTCATCGTGTTCCTGGCGGCCCGGCTGCGCTTCCCGCGCGGCCGGCTCCGGAAGAAGGCTGCTGTCTGATGTTCTTCGACTCCGATCTCCTCATGTCGGCATTGCGCGCGCTCACCCCCATCCTGCTGGCCGCGCTCGGCGGCGCGCTCTGCGAACGGGCGGGCGTCTTCAACATCGGCCTCGAAGGCATGATGCTGATGGGCTGCTTCACGGCCGTGACCACGAGCTGGTTCACCGGCAGCCCCTGGCTCGGCGTCCTCGCGGCCGCGCTCGCCGCCGCCGCGTACTCCCTCATCCTCGCCGTCGGCGCGGTGACCCTGCGCGGGGACGCGGTGGTGCTGGGCATCGCCATGAACCTCCTCTCCGTCGGCCTGACCAGCTTCCTGCTGCGTACGGTCTTCGGTGTGCAGGGCACCTTTGACGATCCGTCACTGGCCGGGCTGCCGTTGGTCGGTGGCTTCTCGCCGCTCGCCTATCTGGCGTGGGCCGCGGTCGCGGTGGCCACGCTGATGCTCTCGCGGCACGTGTGGGGACTGCGCCTGCGCGGGGTCGGCGAGGCACCTCGGGCCGCGGCGACCCTCGGTGTCAGTCCAGCCAAGTACCAATACGCGGCCGTACTCCTCTCGGGCGTCCTGTGCGGGCTCGCGGGGGCTCAACTCGCCCTCGGCAACGTCACGTTGTTCTCCGAGAACATGACGGCGGGGCGCGGCTGGATCGCCGTCGTCGCGGTCATGCTCGGGCGCGCCCTGCCCCTGGGCGTCCTGCTCGCCGCGCTGCTCTTCGGCCTCGCCGAGGCCGCCGGCTTCCGTCTGCAGGGCCTCGGCCTGCCTCAGCAGGCGACCGACGCCGCGCCGTACGTCGTCACGCTCGGCGCCCTCTTCCTCACGACGGCCCGCCGCCGTCGCCGCACCACCCCCGCTGGAGCCGTCTCATGACTCAGGACCTGCTGCCCATCACCCGGATACCCCGCACCGGTCTGCCGCCGTCCGCCGTGGTCGTCGGCGACCCGGCGCGCGCCGCGGCCGTCGCCGCCCTGCTCGACGGTGCCGAAGAGGTCTCCTACCACCGTGAGTACCGCGTGTTCAGCGGGAGTTGGAAGGGGCTGCCGGTCACCGTCGCCTCGCACGGAGTCGGCGCGCCGGGCGCGATCCTGCTCTTCCAGGAGCTGGCCGACGCGGGCGTCACGACCTTCCTGCGGTTCGGTACGGCCGGGGCGATGCGCCCGGGCATCGGGGACGGCGATCTCGTCATCGCGGAGGGGGCCGTACGGGACGACGGGGTGACCCAGCAGCTGCTGCCGCCGGAGTACCCGGCGGTCTCGTCCCCCGAGGCGGTGTTCGCGCTCCAGCGCGCGGCCCGCGCCGCGGACGCACCTCACCACCGGGGTCTGGTGTGGACCCGGGCTGCCTTCCAGCCGGGCCTGATTCCGCTGACCGCCTACGACAACGCGGGCCTCGCGGCGATCGAGATGGAGCTGTCCGCGCTGCTGGTCACCGCGTCGCTGCGCGGTCTCGTCGCGGGCGGTGTGCTCGTGATCGACGGCGCGAACGCGGACGAACTGGTCGACGAGGAGAACACCGGCGGCTACGACCCGCACCGCGACGTCGTCGCGGCGGGCGTGGAGCGCGGTGCGGTGGTCGCGCTGGAAGCACTGCGTCTGCTGGCGGAAGAGAGGGCGTGCGCCGCATGAGCGAGCACGCCGACCTGCTGGTCCACGGCGGGGACGTCCTCACCGTCGACGAGGCGGGCACCTTCGTACGCTCCGGCGCGGTCGCGGTCCGCGACGGCGAGATCCGTGAAGTCGGCCCCGCCGAGGAACTGCGCACGCGGTACGAGGCCGCCGAGACCCTCGACGCGACGGGCTGTCTCGTCCTGCCCGGCCTCGTCAACACCCACACGCACCTGGCGATGACGCTGCTGCGCGGCCGCGCCGACGACGTCACGCTCCAGGGCTTCCTGGAGCGGGTGCTGCGCTGGGAAGCCGAGTTGTTGTCGCCGAAGAGCGTCGCCGCGGGGGTGCGGGCCGCGATCGCCGAGAGCGTACGGGCGGGGGTCACTTCGGCACTCGACATGTACTGGTTCCACGAGGCGGCCGAGCGGGTCGCCCGGGAGGCCGGCTGGCGGCTGCACACCGGGCCGACCTTCATGGACGTACCCGACCCCGCGGACGGCATCGCGTACGAGGACCGGATGGCGTGGGCCCGCCGCGACCTGGCCGCTCGCGCGACGGCTCGGCCCGGCACCCGTCCCGTCCTCTTCGCGCACTCGACCTACACGCTCTCGCCCGATCAGCTCACCGACATCGCCGCGCTGGCACGGGAGTTCGGCGCGCTGCTACACCTCCACGCGGCGGAGAACGCGACCGAGGTCGCCACCGTCGAGGTCCGCCACGGCAGGCGGCCCGTGGAACTGCTCGACTCGCTCGGGCTGCTCGGACCCGATCTGCTGATCGCGCACGCCGTGGATCTGACGGGTCCCGAGATCGCGGCCCTGGCCCGCACCGGCACCTCCGTGGCGCACTGTCCGGTCTCCAACCTGAAACTGGGCTGCGGCATCGCTCCGGTGCCGCGCCTGCTGAGCGCGGGTGTGACGGTCGGGCTCGGCACGGACGGAGCGGTCAGCTCGAACACGCTGGACGTGCTGGGGGCGGTGCGGCAGGCGGCCCTGGTCCACAAGGCGGCCGGCGATCCCACGGCGGTGGGCGCCGAGCAGGCGGTCCGGATGGCGACCCTCGAGGGTGCCCGCGCGCTGGGCCTCGGCGACCACCTCGGCTCCCTGGAGCCGGGCAAGCGCGCCGACCTGATCGTGCTCGACCTGAACGCGCCCCAGGTGCGGCCGGCGCACAACCCGTGGTCCACGCTCGCCTACGCCGCGCACTCGGCGGACGTGAGGGACACCGTCGTCGACGGCAGGATCCTGATGCGGGACCGCGTGCTCACGACGGTCGACGAGGCCACCACCCTCGCCGATCTGGAGGCCCTCGCCTGATCCGACCGTGGATTGTGTGTCCGTTCGGCCTGGTGACCCCACATAATGGCCCAAGACATCGGATGACTCAGCGACATCCGGAGTGACAGGGAGGTCGGCCATGGCAGTCACCGATGAGGCGATCGAGAAGATCAAGGGCATGATCGTCTCCGGCACGCTGCGCCCCGGCGACCGGCTTCCCAAGGAGAGCGAGCTCGCCGCCGACCTCGGGCTGTCCCGGAACTCCCTGCGGGAGGCGGTGCGCGCGCTCTCGCTGATCCGCATCCTGGACGTACGGCAGGGCGACGGCACGTACGTCACCAGCCTGGATCCCCAGCTCCTCCTGGAGGCGCTGAGCTTCGTCGTCGACTTCCACCGGGACGACACGGTGCTGGAGTTCCTCGCCGTGCGCCGGATCCTGGAGCCCGCCGCGACGGCGATGGCCGCATCACGGATCAGCGAGCAGCAACTGCACGCCCTGACCTCCCAGTTGGACGCGCTGGGCGCCGCCCCCTCGGTGGAGGAACTCGTCGCCTGCGACCTGGAGTTCCACCGGGGCATCGTGCAGAGCTCCGGGAACTCGGTCCTGTGCTCGCTGCTGGACGGCCTCTCGGGGCCCACCACCCGGGCCCGGATCTGGCGCGGCCTCACCCAGGAGGACGCGGTCAGCCGCACCCTGCACGAGCACCGCGCGATCCTGTCCGCCCTGCGGGACCGCGACGCGGAGGCGGCCCGCTCGTGGGCGACGGTGCACATCGCGAGCGTGGAGCAGTGGCTGCGCAGCACCCTGTAGGGACAGCTCGGATGACTCGGGGGTGGTTCACGCCGGTGGTTCATGGTGGCGATCACGCGTGTTTCCGGCCCCTCGGTGGGGCAGTGATCCGTTCACTCCCCCGTGCAAGGGGGCTGCGGAGGCCCCCTTGGCACGCCGTAAGGTTGGGGCGTACGTAAGGGGCACGTCGGAAGGAGGCGCTGGGTGATCGAGCTCGAGGGGGTTCCCGAGCTGATCGACCCGGTCATGGTGGCCGCGTTCGAGGGCTGGAACGACGCCGGCGACGCCGCCTCCACCGCGGTCGCGCATCTCGACAGAGAGTGGAAGGGCGAGGTGTTCGCGGCGCTGGACGCCGAGGACTACTACGACTTCCAGGTGAACCGGCCCACGGTGTGGCTGGACGGCGGGGTCCGCAAGATCACCTGGCCGACCACGCGCCTGTCGGTGGTCCGGGTCGGCGGCGAGAAGCCGCGCGACCTCGTGCTGGTCCGGGGGATCGAGCCGTCGATGCGGTGGCGCTCGTTCTGCAACGAGCTGCTCGGCTTCGCGCACGAGCTGGGTGTGGAGCTGGTGGTGATCCTGGGCGCATTGCTCGGTGACACCCCGCACACACGTCCGGTGCCGGTGAGCGGGGTCACCTCGGACCCGGACCTGGCCCGCACGATGGACCTGGAGGAGACCAAGTACGAGGGCCCCACGGGCATCGTCGGCATCCTCCAGGAGGCGTGCACGCACGCGGGCGTACCGGCGGTGTCGCTGTGGGCGGCCGTACCGCACTATGTGTCGCAGCCGCCGAACCCGAAGGCGACGCTGGCCCTCCTCAACCGCCTGGAGGACCTGATCGACCTGCGGATCCCGCTGGGCGAGCTGCCCGAGGACGCGCGGGCCTGGCAGCTGGGCGTGGACCAGCTGGCCGCCGAGGACAGCGAGGTCGCCGAGTACGTGCAGACGCTGGAGGAGGCCCGGGACACCGCGGAACTGCCGGAGGCGTCGGGCGAGGCGATCGCACGCGAGTTCGAGCGCTATCTGCGGCGGCGGGACGGCGGCGGTCCGGCGGGCCCGGCCCCCGGCGGACACGCCACGGCCGACGGCAGCGACAGCCCCTCGTATCTGCGGGACAACCCCGGCGGTCGTCCGAAGCCTCCGAAGTCCCCACGGCCGGAGACCGGCACCGAGGACGAGGACTCCCCGGAGGACTGAGCGGACGGATCGGGCCGGGCGGAAGCCGGGCTGGCGGAAGGGGCGGTGCGCACCTGGCGCACCGCCCCTCCGCGTTCAGCACCCCGCGGTTCTCCTCGCGTCAGCGTGCGACGGCGATCACGTCGTACGGGGTGTCCGGCGTCGGCGTGGTCGTGAACCGGGCGTTGGGCAGGTACAGGCGGTCCCCGTACGCGGCCACGGTGGTCGGCACGTCGAGGTCCGGGGCGGTGAGGCGGCGCTGGAAGACGCCGCTGCGCCCGTCGGGCGAGAGCCGGAAGACGTCGATCGCGTTCTGCATGTTCTGCACCACGTACAGCGTCCGGCCGGTGAGCAGCAGCCCGTCGCCGTTGACCAGGGGCGCCGCGTCGCCGAGGTCGACGAGCCGGGTGACTCCGGTCCTCGGATCGACCCGGTGCAGGCCGCCGGCCCCGGTCTGCACGACGAGCAGGGCGGCACCGTCCGGGGTCCGTGTGATCCCGTTGGCGTTGATCGTGGCGCCGGGTACCTGGCTCCAGTCGCCGCTCAGGGGGAGCCGTACGACGTCGGCCGCGGCCGGCAGCGCGCCACCCGGGCCGAGCGGCAGCGCGTACAGCGTGGGCTGGTAGGAGTCCGTGAACCAGACCGCGCGGGGGGTCAGGACCACGTCGTTGACGAAGGTCTCGGGCTCCGTGGCGAGAACGTACGACGCGAGTTCGGCGCCGGTACGGACGTCCACCACGCGGGCGCCCGTACCGACCGTGGCGATGAACAGCCGTCCCCTGCCGTCGAGTTTGAGCCCGGCCGCCGCCGTACCCGGACCCGGGGCGATGGTCCGGCCCTGTCCGGTGCGCAGATCGGCGCGGTAGACCGAACCGTCGGCGATGGATCCGAGGTAGGCGTACGGGCCGCCCCCGATGGTGATGCCCTCCGGGCGGATGCCGTTCGGCAGATGGATGACGGTGGGTAACGGCTTCCCCGCTGCCCAGGCCGGGCCGGCCAAGGACCCGGCGAGCGCGGCGCCGGCGGCCGCGGCACCGGCGGTGAGCAGTCTTCGGCGGCTGAGACGGTCTGGGAACGAACGGTGCGTGGATGTCACGGTGCGTCCTTCCGGGCGGGACCGGGAGTTGACCGGTCCAGCGATCAACTGTCCCTGCCACCCCACCACATGACCCCCGACTCCGCAGCCTTTGGCCGGATTGCTACGTGACATCTGTTTCAGGACGGATTGCACAGGTTTCCCCATTCAACTTGTTTTCAAACCGAGTTGGCGACGCCGGGGTGGACGAGTCGCCGTGGGCGTGCCAGGTTGTGCCCCGAAGGCGCGGCCCGGGGACGGGACATGGCAGCACCCGCAGAACCGAACCGAGAGGAGCGGTACGCGATGACCGACCAGGTACAGCCGACGCAGGGCCCGGGAACGGCCGGGCCGGGACCCGACGGAGCGGGGTTCACCTACCGGGGAGCCGAGCAGGAGCTGATCGTCGTCGCACGCCCCGAGGCCCGGCTGCGCGCCGGGGCCGAGGGCGTCCGTTCGACGGCGGGCTCGGACGTGTCGGCCCTCAACATGTTCCTCAGTGACGAACAGCTCGCCCTGGAGCCGCTGTTCGGCAACGAGGAACGACTGCGGCAGTCCGAGGCGGCGGACGGCGTGGGCGGGGGCGGAAGCGACCTCGCGCTCTTCTACCGGGTGCGCGGCGTCGAGAGCCGCGCCCAGGAGCTGCGTTCACGGATCGCCGCGCTGCCGGAGATCGACACGGCGTACGTGAAGCCCGGCGCCGTCCCCGCCTCGGTGGGGTCGGTCGGGCGGAGCACGAACGGTTCGGCGAGCGCGGACGACGGCCGCCGGACGAAGGAAGGCGCGCCCGTCACCCCGGACTTCACCAGCCGCCAGGGCTATCTGCGGCCGGCGCCCGAGGGCATCGACGCCCACTGGGCCTGGCAGCGGCCGGGCGGTACGGGCCGGGGCGTGACGGTGATCGATGTGGAGGGGGCGTGGCAGCTGGGCCACGAGGACCTGACCGCGAAGCTCGCGGGCGTGGTCGTCGGCACCCCGCTGACGGACCTCGCCTGGCGCAACCACGGCACCGCCGTCATCGGGGTGATCGGCGGCGACCGCGACGAGCGCGGGATCACCGGTATCGCGCCGGACGCGGTGACCGCGGCCGCGTCCTTCCAGGGCATGGGTACGGCGGCCGCGATCCACGCGGCGGCCGACCGGCTGGGCCCCGGTGACATCATCCTGGTCGAACTGCACGCTCCAGGGCCGCGGTTCGACTTCGAGGAGCGCGACGACCAGCAGGGTTACATCGCGATCGAGTGGTGGCCGGACAACTTCGCGGCCATCCGGTACGCGACCGCCAAGGGGGTGCTCGTCGTGGCGGCCGCGGGCAACGGCGCCGAGTCGCTCGACGACGCGGTGTACGAGCGGCGCCCCGCCGAGTTCCCCGCGTGGTGGCGCAACCCCTTCAACCCCGCCAACCCGTCCTCGGGCGCGGTACTGGTCGGCGCGGGCGCACCGCCGCCCGGCACGCACGGCCGCGACCACGGCCCGGACCGCTCTCGCCTCGCCTTCTCCAACTACGGGGCGCGGGTGGACGCGCAGGGCTGGGGGCGCGAGGTCACGACCACCGGCGGCTTCTGGGACCGGCCCGGCGACCTGCAGGGCGGCGCCGAGGAGATCGGCTGGTACACGGACACGTTCTCCGGGACCTCCTCCGCCTCCCCGGTGGTGGTCGGCGCCCTGGCCGCGCTGCAGGGCATGCTCAAGGCGGCGGCCCAGGAACCGATGTCCCCGGAGCGTGCCCGCGCGGTGCTGCGGGCCACCGGCTCCCCGCAGCAGGACGCGCCGGGCCGGCCCGCCTCCCAGCGGATCGGCAACCGGCCGGACATCAAGGCGGCGGTCACCCGTCTGCTGCCGGAGGCGGTCGGCTCGGGCCAGGCCGAACGGTACTGGGACGAGCTGCTGCCGTACCCGCGCGAACTCCCGCCCAGGCTCCGGCTGTTCGTGGCCGGTGACTGGCGCAACCTCGACAACCCCTCCCCCGAGATCCGTCAGGCGGTGCACTCCGCCTTCGCGGGCGGACGGCCCGACATACGTGTCTGGTTCTCGGACGACGAGATCGTCGGCCTGGTGGTCACGGGCTGACGTGTCGGAGGGCGTAGCCGCAAGTCAACGATTCGATGATTCACGGAAGGTGGCACCCGTATGAGCACCACCCCGCAGATGAGTCAGCAGCAAGGACACCAGCAGGGCATCCAGCAAGGAATCCAGCTGGGGCAGCAGGGACCGAGCACGGCGCCGCCCCAGCAGTTCGGACAGCAGCAGCCCATGGCGTTCGGACAGCAGACGCAGCAGCCGTTCGGCCAGCTGCAGAACCCGCAACTCCCAATCCCTCAGCACCAGAACCCGCAGCACCAGAACCCGCAACCGCAGATCCCGCAGCAGCAGATTCCGCAGCACCTCCAGCAGCAGCTCCAGCAGATGGGGCAGCAGCAGCCGTTCCAGCAGCTGCTCCAGCAGCTCGGCGGGCAGCAGCAACAGCAGGCGCAGGTCCTGACGAGCGGGATCGCCCAGCACTTCTGGGACGTGGTCACCCCGCTCCCGGGCCAGCCGTCGATCCTCTACCTGTTCATCGACAACGCCTGGCGCCCCCTGGTGAACCCCAACCAGGTCACCCACGACGAGGTCCAGCAGGCCTTCGCCTACGGGCAGCAGGTCATCGGCGTCTACGACGCCAACAGCAACGCCGTACAGGCCGTCATCGTGAACAAGTGACGCTCTGAGAGAGAAAGTCTGAGAGAGAAAGAGAAGGGGCGCCGGGCGGTACGACCGCCCGGCGCCCCACACGTACGAGAGAGAACTACAGGGCCACGCCCAGGAGGGCGTCCACGGCACGCGAGACGACGCCGGGGGCGCCCTCGTCCGTGCCGCCCGTCTCGCGCTGGAGCGCCGCCCAGCGGTCGACCGCGGCGAGCGCGGCCGGTGCGTCCAGGTCGTTGGCGAGAGCCTCGCGGATCTCCTCGACCAGCGCCTCGGCGGACGGCCCGTCGGGACGCGACACCGCCGCCCGCCAGTTCTCCAGACGGGCGACCGCGTCCGCGAGGACGGTGTCCGTCCACTCCCAGTCGGCGCGGTAGTGGTGCGCGAGGAGGGCGAGGCGGATGGCGGCCGGGTCGACGCCGTCGCGCCGGAGCTTCGACACGAAGACGAGGTTGCCCTTGGACTTCGACATCTTCTCGCCGTCGAGGGCGACCATGCCGGCATGCACGTACGCCTTGGCCATCGGGAACTCGCCGGTGAGCACCTGGGCGTGCGAGGCGCCCATCTCGTGGTGCGGGAAGGCGAGGTCGGAGCCGCCGCCCTGGACGTCGAAGCCCATCCCGAGGTGGTCGAGGGCGATGGCGACGCACTCGATGTGCCAGCCGGGCCGGCCGCGGCCGAGCGAGCCGCCGTCCCAGCTGGGCTCCCCCTCCCGCGCCGCCATCCAGAGCATCGGGTCGAGCGGGTTCTTCTTGCCCGGACGGTCCGGGTCGCCGCCCCGCTCGGCGGAGAGCAGACGCATGGCGGCGGCGTCCAGGTTGGACACCTTGCCGAAGTTGGGGTCGGACTCGACGGAGAAGTAGACGTCCCCTTCGAGTTCGTACGCCGCGCCCGCGTCCCGCAGCCGCTCGACGAGCGGCACGATGCCGGGTATCGCCTCGACGGCTCCTATGTAGTGCCGCGGCGGCAGCATCCGCAGGGCGGTCATGTCCTCACGGAAGAGGGCGGTCTCCTTCTCGGCGAGTCCTACCCAGTCGACGCCGTCGCGCTCCGCCCGCTCCAGGAGCGGGTCGTCGACGTCGGTCACGTTCTGGACGTAGTGAACCTGCCGCTTGGTGTCGAGCCACACGCGCTGAACGAGGTCGAACGCGTTGTAGGTCGCCGCGTGACCCATGTGGGTCGCGTCGTACGGCGTGATGCCGCAGACGTAGATACGGGCGACGGGACCGGGGTCGAGTGTGACGAGGCCGCCGGTCGCGGTGTCGTGGATCCGGAGGTCGCGGCCCTCACCAGGCAGGGCGGGGACCTCAGAAGCGGGCCAGGCATGCATGTCATGAGCCTAACCGGACGGAACTTCCGTATACGAACCGGACCAGCCCTGATGGCTCGTAAGGCCCTCTTGCGCGACGCCCGACGGTGTGCGTCATCCGGTCCTACGGGGGCGCGGCCGCCGTACGACGGCACAACCCACCGCGCGCACAGCCCAGGACGGCGGTCCGCGCCCTCACATGCGCCGTGAGCGCGAGCGCGAGGCGGTGAGTGTCGCATGTCACGGCCCGCGGACCGGACGCCACCCGTCAGCCGGACAAGGCACCGCCAGGCTGGGCACCGCCGCGGGCGGCTGCGCGCCCGGGCGTGGACCCCGTCCGGATGTGACTCCGCACGGAAGTGACCCCGCACGGGAGCGGGCCCGCCGGATGTGGCCCTGCCCGGGAGTGGCCCCGCCCGGGAGTACCCCCGCCAGGAAGCGGGCCTGCCCAGGAGTGGCCCCGCCGGGAAGTGACCCCGCCCTGAGCGGGCCCGTCCGGGCGCGGGTCGTCCCGGAATGGGGCCGTCTGCTGCTGGGCGGCGGAACTCACCCGGGGGAGTCGTATTCCGTGGGACCCGGTTGGCGTACTCGGTGCGCGGTGGGCGCGCCCGGTCCCCGGACGGTCGAGGGGGTTTACACAGGGGGCCAGGGGATCGCCGGCCACTCCCCGCTCGGCTCCGGGTGTTTCCCCGAGGCGAGCATCGCCTCGACACGGGCGCGTGTGGCGTCGATTTCGGTGGTCGTGATGAGTTCGGCCAACCGGGTGGCGAGCGGCGCGCCCGGCGCCAGGCCGTCCCGCAGGGAGGTGAGGACCTCGACCGCCTCCGGCGTCAGCGACTCCCCCGCCCAGCCCCACAGCAGCGTGCGCAGCTTGTTCTCGGCGTTGAAGGTGACCCCGTGGTCGATGCCGTACAACCGCCCCTCACCGGCGGGCAGCAGATGCCCTCCCTTGCGGTCGGCGTTGTTGATCACGGCGTCGAGCACGGCGAGCCGCCGCAGCCGCACGTCGTCGGCGTGCACGAGCAGCGCCGTCTCTCCCTCGCCGACCTCGGCGAAGCCGATCGCCTTCCAGCCCGCCGCGGGCTCCTCGGCCTCCACCAGGGCCAGCAGCCCGTCCCCGTCGACCTCCGGCAGGGCCTCGATCCACAGCTGGCACATGCCCTCGCCGTAGGGCCCGTCGCGCAGCACGGTGGTGGGGACCAGCCCCCAGCCCGTGGCCTCGGAGACCTCGTACGCCGCCACCTCACGCTGGGCGAGGGTCCCGTCGGGGAAGTCCCACAGGGGCCGCTCCCCGGCGATCGGTTTGTAGACGCAGAACGCGTCCCTGCCCTCGTACGAAACGGAGCAGTACAGCACCGCGTTCGAGGCCTCACGGATCCGTCCGCGCACCTTCAGCTCGCCCAGGGCGAGCAGCTCGGCCGTGGTCACGCTCCGCGGCGGTATCCGTTCTGGCGCGGACATACGTGTCCTTCCGGGTCGAGCGGGAGGCTGCACAGCGGGCAGGGCGGCCGGCCCGCGTTGACGACGTCGAGGGCGCGCTTGGCGAAGGCCCTGGCCTGCGCGCCGGTGAGCCGGACGCGGAGCATCGGCGGGCCGTTCTCCTCGTCCTGGAGCAACCTTTCCTCGGCCTCGGCGAGATCCTCGTCGGTGTCGGCGTCGAGCTCCACGAGGGCCTGCGCCTCGACGATCATGCGCTGTTCGTCACCGTCCCAGGCCAGCGCCATCGTGCCGACCCGGAACTCCTCCTCCACCGGGGTGTCGAGAGGGGCGGTGTCGGACACCTCGGCGGGGACCATGGCCGGGACGGGTGCACTGCCGCCGGTGCGCCGTACGACCTCGTCGAGGAGCTCGTCCATACGTTCGGCGAGCGCGGCGACCTGGGTCTTCTCCAGGGCGACGCTGGTCACCCTGGGGCCTGAGGAGGCCTGCAGGAAGAAGGTACGGCGCCCGGGCAACCCGACCGTACCGGCCACGAAACGGTCCGGGGGGTCGTAGAGGAACACCTGACGGGACACGTCCTGTCTCCATTGGAATCGGCATGTGGACCGGCTGACTGCCTCGGCCCTCATCGGCTGCTGACAACTTGCTGACAACTACTGCGCTGCTTCAACCGCTTCACCCTACTGCGGCCGACGATCACGGTGCGCCCGCACCGCCACCGACCGGGGCGTCCCCGCTGGGGGGCTCCTCGCGCGGCGCCAGGGAGGCGAGGTCGCCAGTGTCCCCGAGGCGCACGAGGAAGGGACGCAGTCGTGTGTAACGGATCGCGGTGATGGAACACGGTTCTACAGAGATCCGCTGGAAGAGGTCGAGATGAAGTCCGAGTGCGTCCGCGACAAGGGATTTGATGATGTCGCCGTGCGAGCACATGACGTAGACGGCGTCGCCGCCGTGGTCGCGCTCCACGCGCGCGTTCCACTCGCGCACCGCTTCGGCCGCCCGCGTCTGCATGGCCCGCATCGACTCTCCGCCGGGGAACGCGGCCGCGGACGGATGCGCCTGTACGACCTCCATCAGCGGCTCGTCCTTCAGCTCGGCGAGCTTGCGGCCGGACCAGTCGCCGTAGTGCGCCTCCCCGATCCGCTCGTCGGTGTGCACACGCAGCTCGGGGCGGGCGTCGAGCAGCGGCTGCACGGTCTCCTGGCAGCGCTGCAGGGGGCTGGTGACGACCTCGGAGATCGGCAGCGCCGCGAGCCGCCCGGGCAGCGCCGCGGCCTGCTGGGCGCCGCGCTCGTCGAGGGCGACGCCGGGCGTCCAGCCGGCGAGCAGCCCAGCGGTGTTGGCGGTCGAGCGTCCGTGCCGTACGAGAATCAGGGTGGGCATGCGGCCCAGCGTAAACGGGTGGCTCGGGGACCCGGAGGGGCCTGTGGACAACGGCGGCCGGAGTGCGGTGGCGGCCGGGCGGCGGGAGAATACGCTCCGTGATCGTCGACTGCGCCATTTACCATCACGGGCGCCGGACGGAGGCCCCCGAGGACCTCTCCGACGCCCTGGATCTGGCACGCGCCGAGGGCGACGCGTTCATCTGGATCGGGCTGTACGAGCCGACGGAGCAGGAGTTCGACCTCGTCACCGAGGAGTTCGGGCTGCACCCGCTGGCGGTCGAGGACGCCCTCAAGGCGCATCAGCGGCCCAAGCTGGAGATGTACGACGATTCGCTGTTCGTGGTCCTGAAGCCGGTCGCGTACGAGGCGGAGAGCGATGTCGTCACCACCGGTGAGGTGATGGTGTTCATCGGGGACGCCTTCGTGGTGACCGTCCGGCACGGCGAGTGCTCGCCTCTCGCGCAGGTGCGCCGCCGACTGGAGGAGGACCCGGAGATGCTGCGGCACGGGCCGACGGCGGTGCTCTACTCGATCGCCGACGCCACGGTCGACCACTACCTGGAAGTGGCGACCGAGCTCCAGACGGACCTGGAGGAGCTGGAGGCGGAGGTCTTCTCGCCGAGCGGCGGCGGTTCACGGCACACCGCGTCCAGGATCTACACGTTCAAGCGGCAGATCCTGGAGTTCCGGCGGGCCACGGTCCCCCTGACCGTTCCGCTGACCCGGCTCTCGGGCTCGGGCGCCGCCGGCACCCCGGTGCCGTTCGTGAACGAGAAGGCGCAGCCCTTCTTCCGCGACGTCAACGACCATCTGGCCCGTGTGAACGAGTCGGTGGAGGGCCTGGACCGACTGGTCTCGGACATCCTCGCGGCGCATCTCGCGCAGATGAGCGTGCGCCAGAACGACGACATGCGGAAGATCTCGGCGTGGGCGGCCATGGCCGCGGTCCCCACGATGATCGCCGGCATCTACGGCATGAACTTCGACCACATGCCCGAGTTGCACTGGCTCTGGTCGTACCCGGTGGTGATCCTGGCGATGGTGGCGCTGGAATTCCTGCTGTACCACCTCTTCAAGCGGCGAGGCTGGCTGTGACCGGCGCGCGACCGGTTGGGCGACGTACGGAGGGCCCGCGACCGCGGGTCACACCGCCTCCGGTGCGGGGGGCGCGGGGCCGCCCAGGGCGTCGCGGTGTTCCGGCATCTTCAGGGAGACCATGCGGCGCCAGCCCGCGGCGCGCTCGTAGGCGTAGACGGTGTGGATGGCCGCGGCGAGCGTCGCCGCCCTGGCCCTCGACCAGCCGAGAATGCCTCCCATGTGGGCCATCACGGCAAGACTGACGTCCCGGTAGACGCGGATCTCGGCGAGCGCGCACGCGCGCAGCGTCCGCCGGATGGCTGGGCCGTGTCCGGCGGACGCGAAGCGGAGCAGCTCCTCGTGGCAGTAGGCGAGGTGCCGGTCCTCATCCTCGGAGATCATCCGGACCGCGCGACCGATGTCGGGATGGTCGGCGAAGTGCCTGAGCAGCAGCTCCATCTGCTCGGAGGCACGCTGCTCGGTGACCCTGCTGTGGGCGAGGTAGGTGACGATGTCCCGTACGGTGAGTCGCTGCCGGCTCTTCAGCTTGTCGTGGGCGAGGCCGATCCCGTGCCGTTCCAGGAGCATCGTGTAGTCGGTGTCGGCCGGGACCTCGACCGGCGTGAGGCCGCGCTTGTGCATCAGGGCGTTGAAGATCCGCCCGTGCTTGTCCTCGTCGGCGCCGTGCCGGGTGATCTTCGGGGCGAGTTCGTGTGCGCTCGGCGGAACGAGGGCGGCGATGCGCGCGTTCTCCCAGCCACCCTGCGACTCCCCGCTGGCGGCGATGGAGCAGAAGAGCCGGAACGAATCGTCGTTGTCGAGGATCTCCTGGAACAGACTCTTGGCCGACAGCATCGATGACACCCTTTCCGCAGGGTCCGCAGAAAACGAGTCAAATGGGATGCCGAGGGCGCGGCAACCGATGTGTCGGACAAATGCGCCGAACGAAGGATGACGGGGCGGGCCCGAGCGCGTAACCCAGGGCACGCCTGCGCGTTGTTCCCCGTGACGGCCGTGGCGGGGAAGACCCCCCGAGCCCCCACCACGGCCGCGGAACTTCTTCCGTCCCTCCGGGGGAAGAGTTGCGACGCGTTACGCCAGACCGGCCCGCTCCAGCGCGTCCGAGCCGGCGCGGAGCGAGGCGATCCGGTCCTCCAGCGTGAAGCCGGCCGGCGACAGCGTGAGCGTGGTGACACCCGCCTCCGCGTAGGCCTTCATCCGCTCGGCGATGCGGTCCACGGAGCCGAGCAGGGTGGTCTGGTCGATCAGCGCGTGCGGAACGGCGGCGGCCGCGCCCTCCTTGTCGCCGGACAGGTACTTGTCCTGGATCTCGGCGGCCTCCTTCTCGTACCCCATGCGCTGGGCGAGCTGGTTGTAGAAGTTCTGCTTACGGCTGCCCATGCCGCCGACGTACAGCGCGGTGTAGGGGCGGAACATGTCGGCGAGCGCCGTCACGTCCTTGTCGGCGCCGACGGCGAGCGGCAGCGTCGGACAGACGTCGAAACCCTCCATGGTCTTGCCGGCCTTCTCTCGACCCGCGCGCAGATGGCGGAGCGCGGTGTCCTCGAGGTGCTCGGCCGAGGGGAAGATCAGCAGGGCGCCGTCGGCGATCTCGCCGGTCTGCTCCAGGTTCTTCGGGCCGATCGCGGCGATGTACAGCGGGATGTGCTCGCGCTGCGGGTGCACGGTCAGCTTGATCGGCTTGCCCGGGCCGTCCGGCAGCGGCAGCGTCCAGTGCTCACCCTCGTACGACAGCCGCTCGCGGGTCATCGCCTTGCGTACGATCTCGACGTACTCGCGGGTGCGTGCCAGCGGCTTGTCGAACTTGACGCCGTACCAGCCCTCGGAGACCTGCGGCCCGGAGACGCCGAGGCCGAGGCGGAAGCGCCCGCCGGAGAGCGAGTCGAGCGTCGCGGCGGTCATCGCGGTCATCGCGGGCTGACGGGCCGGGATCTGGAAGATCGCCGAGCCGACGTCGATGCGCTCGGTCTTGGCGGCGACCCAGGTGAGCACGGTGGCCGCGTCCGAGCCGTACGCCTCGGCGGCCCAGCACACCGCGTATCCCAGTCGGTCGGCCTCCTGGGCGACGGCGAGATTGTCCGCGTCCATTCCGCCGCCCCAGTAGCCGAGGTTGATCCCGAGCTGCATGGCCGATCCCCTTACCGATCAGTAACGTCCCTTGTGCCGCAGACCCTAGCGCGCTGGTGGGCGCGGTGACAGGAACGGCTTCAGGTCTGATCATCCAGGTTGTCCACAGGGCCCCCACGACGCGAGTTTTGGCCAGTAATCTCGGCGTCCATGGAGCAGAGGCATCTCGGCCGTACCGGCCTGCGTGTGTCCCGGATCGGACTCGGCACCCTCACGTGGGGGCGGGACACCGACGAGCACGACGCCGCGGAGCTGTTGAAGGTGTTCTGGGAAGCGGGCGGGAACCTCGTCGACACCGCGGATGTGTACGGGGACGGGGAGTCGGAGTACCTGCTCGGACAACTCATAGAGGGGCTCGTGCCGCGTCGCGACCTGGTCATTTCCACGAAGGCGGGCAGTGTGCCCGACCCGGACCGGCGATTCGACGGCTCGCGCGGGCATCTCCTGTCGGCACTCGACGCCTCGCTCCAGCGCCTCGGCACGGACTACGTGGATCTGTGGCACGTCCACGCCTTCGACCCGGACACCCCGCTGGACGAGACCCTCCAGGCGCTCGACCTCGCGGTCAGCAGCGGTCGCGCGCGGTACGCGGGGGTGTCCAACTTCTGCGGCTGGCAGCTCGCCAAGGCGGCGACCTGGCAGCTGGCGGCGCCCGGGACACGGACGCGGATCGCGAGTACGCAGATGGAGTACTCCCTGCTCCAGCGTGGCGTGGAGCGGGAAGTGCTGCCCGCGGCGCTCGACCTCGGCGTGGGACTGCTGCCGTCCTCCCCGCTCGGGCGGGGTGTGCTCACCGGGAAGTACCGGGGCGGCACACCGTCGGACTCCCGGGGCGGCTCGGAGCACCTCGCGCCGTTCGTCGCGCCGTACCTGGACGACACGGCGAGCGGCATCGTGGACGCGGTGACGACGGCGGCGGACGGCCTCGCGGTCACGCCGTTGCAGGTCGCCCTCGCCTGGGTCCGCGACCGGCCAGGTGTCGCCGCCCCGATCGTCGGCGCGCGCAACGCGCAGCAGCTCACGGCCGCGTTGTCAGTGGAGACCCTTAGTCTTCCTGACGAGATCTGCCGGGCGCTCGACGACGTGTCGGCACCGGTGCACCACTATCCCGATCACGACTGGAGCACGCTGTGAGCACGGAGCCCGAGACCACGGAGGAAGTGGAGCCGGGGACGCCGGGCGCGGGAGCGACCGCCGACCCGCAGGACGTGGACACGGATACGGATACGGACGCGGACACGGATACAGACGCGGCCGCGGTCACGGACGCGGTCGAGGGCGGCGCGGAAACCGAAGGCGCGGCGGACGCCGCGAAGCTGTCCGAGGCAGAGGCCGAGTTGGCGGCGCAGCGGCTGGAGCGGGAGCGGATCGAGCGGCGGAAGGCCGAGAAGCAGGGGCCGATCGCGGCCGGGACCAAGCTCAGCGGGACGGCCGCCGATCTGCTCGCGGCGGTGCGGGCCGTGGAAAGCGGCGAGAAGCCCGTGGCCACCGCCTTCCGTGAGCCCGAGCCGACGCCGCGCAGGGCGGTCGCCCCTGAGCCCGTGCCGCGCCCGCAGCCGGTGGCCGCCCCGGCCGAGACCTCGGCGGCCCCCGCACCGGAAGCCGCCGCCGCCGTACGCGCCGTACTGGTCGAAGGCGGCGCACCCGACACCCTCGCACCGAGTGCCCTCGCGGCACTCGGCGAGGGCGCGGACGGCCGGCTGCGCGAGGACCCCTGGCAGTTGCTGCGCGTCGCCGGGGTGCGGCCCGAGCAGGCCGACGGGTTCGCCCGCGCGCTGCTCGGCGCGGAGTGCCGCCCGGACGACGAGCGGCGCGGGCGGGCGGTCACCGTGTGGCTCCTCGAGCAGGCGGCCCTCGCCGGGCACACCGCTCTCGACGCCCCGGCGCTCACCGCCGCGCTCGCCCAGCGCGCGGTGCCGGATCCGGACGCGGCCGTGCAGAGCGCCCTCGCGGAGGGGGACGCGCTGGTCTTCCAGGACGCCCTCGACACCGCGCCCCCGGCCCAGGAGGAGGGCGCCGAGGAGTCCGAGGAGCGCCCGGTCCGCGTCCTCATCGGCCTGGAGCGGTACGCGCTGGCCGAGGAGAGCCTCGCCGACGGACTGGCCCGGGTCATGAACTCCGTACCGAAGACCGACGGCTCCGCCGACGGATGGGAGCAGGCCGCCGCGTCGGCCACCCGCTCCGCCGCGGAGCTGATCCGGGCGGTCGCGGGCCACGGCCTGGTCCTGCACACCGGCGGGCACGCGTCGCAGGCCGAGGCGGCGGCACTGCTGCACGCCGCGCGCGGTCTCGGCCTGCGCGGCTGGGCGGCTACCCACACGCCGAGCGGCCGCGACGACTGCACGGCCCGGATGGCGCGGTACGACCTGGCGGACGGCTCCTCGGGCGACGCCGGGGACGGGCCGGTCACCGGGGTCGCCACCGTCGCGGGACTCCTCTCGGGCACCGAGGGCCCGGGCCGGGACGCGGAAGGCGCCTTCGACCTGGACCTCCTGGTCGTCCTGGACGCACCGCAGCTGGACGTCGAGACGGCGGCGATGCTCGCCGAATCGCTGCCGGACGGCACGCGGCTGGTGCTGAGCGGGGACCCGGGAGTGCTGTGGTCGGCGGGTCCGGGGCGGGTCTTCGCCGATCTGCTCGCCGCCCGGGTGTGCCCGCAGGTGGCCTCGCGGACGCCGGACCCCGGCCCCGTCGGGGAGCTGGTCTCCGGGGTCGGCATCGGCGAGCTGAACCAGGTCGAGGCGCCCGGCAAGGAAGTCGTGATCGTCCCCGTGCGGGACGCCGGCGAGGCGGTGCACCGGACCGTGCAGCTGGTCGCGGACTCGGTGCCGCGCGCCATCGGCATCCCGGCCGAGCAGACGCAGGTGATCACCCCGGGGCACGGCGGCGCCGTCGGCACCCGCGCACTCAACAGCGCGCTCAAGGAGCGGCTGAACCCGGGCCCCGGCCGCTTCGGGGGCTTCGACCCCGGGGACCGCGTCGCCCACTCCCCCGCTCCGGGTCGTACGACGGTGGGGCACGTGGTGAAGGCCGATGCCGACGGGCTGCACCTGGAGTGCTCGGGTCTGCCCGTCGTCGTACCGAAGGAGCGGGTGGAGCAGTCCGTACGGCACGGCTGGGCGCTCACGGCGCACCAGGCGGTCGGTCTGCGCTGGCCCGCCGCGGTCGTGGTGCTCCCCGGTGACGCCGCGGCGGCCCTGACCAGGCCTTGGGTCTACACGGCCTTCGGCCGGGCCGAGCGCCATCTGTCCGTGGTCCACGGGGTGGAGCAGGCCCTGCAGCGGGCGGTGGCCGAGGTCCCGCAGAAGCCCCGCACCACGCGCCTGCCCGCCCTGCTCAAGGCACAGGTCCCGGCGGCGGGCTGAGCCGCCGGCCAGGGACACGGCTCCCGTACGCGGGAAGGTGGCGGCCACCGGGCTTCCGGTGACCGCCACCTTCCGGTGACGCGGTGCTCAGCGCTCCCGCGACGGCCTGCTCAGGATCTCCTTCGACGCGGTGCTCAGCGATCGGCGTCCAGCGGCTCCAGATCCCCGTCCTCGTCCAGTTCGGAGTCCGGGGCGAGGTCGTCCTCCAGCTCGTCGTCCTCCGACTCGTCGTCGAAGACCGCGCTGACGTCGAAGCGGCAGACCACGCGCTGCGGGTCGATCGCCTCGAAGGGGGTCTCCAGCCACTCGCCGGGGTCGGCCGGTTCGTCGGCGGCCGTGACCCAGAGTGTGGAGTCGCCCTCCTCCAGGCCGAACTCCTTGTGCCGGGAGGCGATCTCGTCCGGCTCGAACTCGCCGAACAGGACCCCCAGCGCCCCGTGCACCGTGCCGGACGCCGCGTCGAAGCCCGCGGCCGCGGTGGCCCCGTTCTCCTCCACGGCCTCCACCCGCTGGGCCTGTGCCAGCAGTCGCTGCGGCTCCACCACCGCGTAGTCCCGGCGGATCAGCACGCTCAGCGCGTTCGGCTCCTCGGGGCCCGTGTACGGCGGCAGCGTGTCGTCGCTGCCGGGGATCTCGAAGGGAGTGACCTCGTCATAGCGGTCGTAGAGCAGCTCGTCGTACTCTTCGGCCGCGGCGGCCAGCTCGTTGAACGCCTCGTATACGGCCGGGTCGTCATCGCCCGACCTGCGCTCGACCGCGGCCAGGTGGCGGTCGAGTGCGGTCTTGACAGCCTCGGCGGCGGCGCGTACCTCGGCAGTGGTGGGCTGCACAGCATCAGACATAGTGCAGACGCTATCCGTACAGGGCCTCTGCCCGCACAATAGATGCGATGCCGGAATACGAATTTGTCGACGTGTACGTGCCGCGCGGGGTGTCCCGCAAGGAGACGACACGCCTGCTGACGGACCATGCGGAGTACGGACACTGGGAGTTGGACCGCCTCAGCTTGCACCGCGACGGCAGCCGCAAGGTGCGGCTGCGCCGGCGGATCATCCGCCAGGTGCGTGCCACGTGGTGAGCGAAAGCGGCTGAAACGGAGCGGGCCCCGCCCGACGTGCGGACCCGCTCCGATCGCTTCGCCACAGGGGATGTCTGTGGCGAAGCGATCACGCCTGCCCCGGCCCCCGTTCCAGGCCCGGACACTTCTCTCTGTCCTGCCGACCTGTCCTGCCGACTACGCGCCTGAGCGCGCCCGGCGGTAGAGCACGGCGCCCGCCAGCAGCGCGCCCGCGCCCGCCGGGATCACCGCGCCGATCGGCAGGTCACTGCCGGTGTGGGCGAGCTGCGCCGCGGCGCTCTGCGGCTGGGAGACGTTCTGCGTCCCCGGGTGGTTGGGGTGCGAGGCGGGCGGCGTACCCGGGGTTCCGGGGTGCCCGGGCGTACCCGGGTGTCCGGGATTCCCGGGCTGACCCGGGTTCCCGGGGTGTCCGGGCTGACCGGGGTGCCCCGGCTGTCCCGGGTTCCCGGGCTGACCCGGCTGTCCCGGGTGACCAGGGTGTCCCGGGTGACCAGGGTGTCCCGGGTGACCAGGGTGTCCCGGGTGTCCCGGGTGACCAGGCTGACCGGGGTGGCCGCCGCCGGGCGGATAGTGGGTGTGGCCGCCGTGTCCGTTCGCGCAGTCATTGCCCATCGCCGGGTTGCCGACTCCGACGACGTTCACGCTGTTGCCGCACACGTTGACCGGCACGTCGATCGGCACCTGGACGTGGTTGCCGGAGCCGACGCCCGGCGAGCCACTCGCGTGCCCGCCGGCGTGGGAGCCGCCGCCCGAGTGCGAACCGCCGCCCCCGTGCCCCCCGGCGGACGACCCACCGCCGTCGTTGACGCACTTGTTGCCCATCGCCGGGTTGAGCAGCCCGACGACGTTCACGGTGTTGCCGCAGACGTTGATCGGCACGTGCACCGGTGCCTGCACCGTGTTGCCCGACAGCACGCCGGGCGAGTTGGAACTGGCGCCGCTCGCACCCGAGTCGGCGTGTGCGTAGCCTCCGGTCGCGGCGAGTACGCCGGTCGCGGCCGCCACGGTCATCAGGCCCTTGCGGGTGACCTGTCGCATAGCTGAATTCCCTGCCTTAGTCCTTGGCTTGGACCCTCCGGAAAGCGCACGCATCCGTCCCGTGCGTGCGCCGAAAGCCGGTCGGCCCCGGAGCGCATGGCGCACGCTCCGGGGCCGACGGGCTCAGACCCTCATGGGGTGAGGCACAACGTCACTTGTTGATGCAGGTGTTGCCGAAGGCGGGGTTCAGCAGCCCGATCACGGAGACCGTGTTGCCGCAGACGTTCACCGGGACGTGAACCGGCACCTGGATGACGTTGCCGGAGATGACGCCCGGGGAGTGCACAGCGGCACCCTGGGCACCCGAGTCGGCGACAGCCAGGCCCGCACCCGCGAGAACCAGACCACCAGTGGCAGCCGCAGCAGCGACGACCTTCTTGATCATTATTCCTCCTTGTAGGCAAATGCGATCCCCAAGTAGCGGATCACATCACCTGTAACGAGGAAGAAGTATTTGAGCTACGAGCTTATGGTCCCATTCACCCGTCCCGGGCGATCTCCGCACGTACGGGCGATTGCGGGCGTCAACGTGTCATGACGCCTCGATGAAATCGCGTCATGACGCCTCGATGAAGCGGTCGAGTACGCGGACGCCGAACTTCAGCGCATCCACCGGCACCCGCTCGTCGACCCCGTGGAACATGCCCGCGAAGTCCAGCTCCGGCGGCAGCTTGAGCGGGGCGAAGCCGAAGCAGCGGATGCCGAGGTCGGCGAAGGACTTGGCGTCGGTGCCGGCCGAGAGCATGTAGGGCACGGCGCGCGCGATCGGGTCCTCGGCGGACAGCGCGGTCTGCATGGCGTCGACCAGCGCCCCGTCGAAGGTGGTCTCCAGCGCCTTGTCCGCGTGCACGTCCTCACGCTTGACCCTCGGTCCGAGAATCCGGTCCAGGTCGGCGAGGAACTCCTCCTCGTACCCCGGCAGGTAGCGCCCGTCGACATGCGCGGTCGCCTGCCCCGGAATCACGTTGACCTTGTATCCGGCACCGAGCTGGGTCGGGTTGGCGGTGTTCTGCAGGGAGGCGCCGATGAGCTTGGCGATGCCGCCGAGCTTGGCGAGCGTCTCGTCCATGTTCTCCGGGTCGAGCTCGGTGCCGAGCGCGTCGCCGAGCTCGTCGAGGAAGTGCCGCAGCGTCTTCGTCACCCGGACCGGGAACTTGTGCCGCCCGAGCCGTCCGACGGCCTCGGACAGCTCGGTGATCGCGTTGTCCTTGTGGATCATCGAACCGTGCCCGGCGGTGCCGTCCACGGTGAGCTTCATCCAGTGCATGCCCTTCTGGGCGGTCTCGACGAGGTACAGCCGCAGCTTCTCGTTGACCGTGAAGGAGAACCCGCCGACCTCGCCGATCGCCTCGGTCACGCCCTCGAAGAGGTCGGGGTGCTTGTCGACGAGGTGCCGCGCGCCCCACGTACCGCCGGCCTCCTCGTCGGCGAGGAACGCGAGGACGATGTCACGCGGCGGCCTGCGCCCGCTGCGCAGCCGGTCCCGGACGACCGCCAGCGTCATGGCGTCCATGTCCTTCATGTCGACCGCGCCGCGGCCCCACACCATCCCGTCCGCGATCTCGCCGGAGAAGGGGTGATGGGTCCAGTCCGCCGCGTTGGCCGGTACGACGTCGGTGTGGCCGTGGATGAGCAGCGCGGGGCGCGAGCGGTCCTCGCCCTCGATACGGGCCACGGTCGACGCGCGTCCCTTGTGCGACTCGAAGATCTGCGGCTCGAGCCCGACCTCGGCGAGCTTCTCGGCCACGTACTCCGCGGCCTTGCGCTCACCCGGCCCGGAGTGGTCCCCGTAGTTGCTGGTGTCGATCTGGATCAGCTCGCGACAGAGGTCCACGACCTCGTCCTCGCCAGAGACGCTCCTGGCCGTGTTCGACTCGCTCACGCTGCTTCCTCCCACTGTCACTGCTGGTGGTCCCCCCTCATCCTCTCCCCCACCCCCTCCTCACCCCAAGGCCGGACCCGGCCCGTCACACGCCGTTCACGCGGCGACGGGGTGTGACCGGGGGCCCTCGAAAGCCTGGTAATGTTTCCTCTGTCGCCGCGAGGGAAACCCCGCGCGACAAACACCTTGTCCGGGTGGCGGAATGGCAGACGCGCTAGCTTGAGGTGCTAGTGCCCTTTATCGGGCGTGGGGGTTCAAGTCCCCCCTCGGACACACAGAGGAGTGAGGGCCGCGACCACCAGGTCGCGGCCCTCACTCGTTGCACGCATCGCAAGCCTCAACTCGTCGTGTTCGCCGCGTTACGGACAGATGTGGGGCAGATCTCGTCAGGATGACATACCCCCATGTCAGAGCCCCGTCGCCACACCGGAATCAGTGGTTCCGGTGCCCTCGTACGGCGTCCTCACATGGCTGATGACCAGGTACGCGACTAGCGTCGTACTAAAATTCAAGGCTTGTTTGGAGCTGGACCGGAATATCCACAGGCATACCTGCGGGCCCACCAGCTCCCCGGACGCTCCGGGAACGACACGTGAGGACCCGATGGCAGCCCTCGAGCAAGGCCCCGCACTCGCGCTGTTCGACGAGGAGGTGCGCGCGGAGTTCGGCGACCCGGCGCGCTTCTCCGCCTCCGTCGCCGCCTCGCCGCGCACGCTGGTCGACATCCTCGACGCCACCGTCCGGGCCCACCCCGACGAGCCCGCCCTCGACGACGGCCACCGGGTCCTCACCTACCGCGCCCTGGCCGTCGAGGTCGAGGCCCTGCGGCGGCGGCTGAGCGGCGCCGGGGTGGGCCTCGGCGACCGGGTCGGCGTCCGCGTCCCCTCCGGCACCAACGAGCTGTACGTCGCCATCCTCGCCGTACTGGCCGCGGGCGCCGCCTATGTGCCGGTGGACGCCGAGGACCCCGACGAGCGGGCCGAGCTGGTCTTCGGCGAGGCGGAGGTGCGGGCGGTCATCGGGGCCGGGCACCGGCTGACCGTCAACGGGACCTCCGAGGTGCCCGCCGCACGCCCCGATGTCGAGCACGACGCCTGGATCATCTTCACCTCCGGGTCCACGGGCAAGCCCAAGGGCGTGGCCGTCAGTCACCGCAGCGCCGCCGCGTTCGTCGACGCCGAGGCGGAGCTGTTCCTCACCGAGGACCCGATCGGGCCCGGTGACCGGGTCATGGCGGGCCTGTCCGTCGCCTTCGACGCCTCCTGCGAGGAGATGTGGCTGGCCTGGCGGTACGGCGCCTGCCTGGTGCCCGTGCCGCGCTCCCAGGTGCGCAGCGGCGCCGACCTGGGGCCCTGGCTGGTCGAGCAGGAGATCAGTGTCGTCTCGACCGTGCCGACGCTCGCCGCGCTCTGGGAGCCGGAGGCCCTGGCCGACGTACGGCTGCTGATCTTCGGCGGTGAGGCCTGCTCGCCCGAGCTGGTCCAGCGGCTGGTGACCGAGGGCCGTGAGGTGTGGAACACCTACGGGCCCACCGAGGCGACCGTCGTCGCCTGTGCCTCCCTCATGACCGGCGAGGAGCCGATCCGGATCGGGCTGCCACTGAACGGCTGGGAGCTGGCCGTGGTCGACGAGGCCGGCGAGCCCGTGGCCATGGGCGACAGCGGCCAGCTGGTGATCGGCGGGGTCGGTCTCGCCCGGTATCTCGACGCCGAGAAGGACGCGGAGAAGTACGCGCCGCTTCAGGCGCTCGGCTGGGAGCGGGCGTACCGCAGTGGTGACCTCGTCAAGGCCGAGCCGGAGGGGCTGATCTTCCTCGGGCGGGCCGACGAGCAGATCAAGCTCGGCGGGCGCCGCATCGAGCTCGGCGAGGTCGACACGGCGCTCCAGGCGCTCCCCGGTGTGGCGGGCGCCGCCGCCGCCGTCCGGACCGCCCGCAGCGGAAACCAGCTGCTCGTCGGCTATGTCGTCACCCAGGAGGGCTGGGACCAGGCAGCCGCCGTCGAGAAGCTGCGCGCCGAACTGCCCGCGGCCCTCGTCCCGCTGCTCGCCCCGGTCGCGGATCTGCCGACCCGTACTTCGGGCAAGGTCGACCGCAACGCGCTTCCCTGGCCCCTGGAGGGCCTGGAGACCGGCGGTGCGAAGGAACAGCTCTACGGCACCGAGGCCTGGCTCGCCGAGCAGTGGAGCGAGGTCCTCGGCATCCCTGTCGGCGGCGGGTCCGACGACTTCTTCGCGATCGGCGGTGGCAGCCTCGCCGCCGCCCAGCTCACCACCCGGCTGCGCGCCCGCTACCCCAGCGCCGCCGTGCTCGACATCTACCAGCAGCCCGTCCTGCGCAAGCTGGCCCGGCACCTGGAGAAGTCCGCGCAGGACGACGGCGGCGATCGGGTGATCGCCCCGGTACCGCTGCGCGCCAAGGTGGCCCAGCTGTTCCTGCTGATCCCCCTGTTCACGCTGATGGGGCTGCGCTGGACCGTGGCGCTGGCCGCGCTCGGGAACGTACTGCATTGGTTCGGTCCCTACCCCTGGGCGCCGAGCGCCCCGTGGTGGCTCGTCGGCGCCGGCGCGGTCGTGCTCTACAGCCCGCCGGGGCGGCTCGCGATCGCGGCGGGCGGGGCGCGGCTGCTGCTGCGCCGGGTGAAGGCCGGGCGCTACCCGCGCGGCGGAAGCGTGCATCTGCGGCTGTGGACCGCCGAGCGGCTGGCCGAGTTCAGTGGCGCGGCCTCGCTGACCGGGTCCTGGCTGGAGCGGTACGCGCGTGCCCTGGGCGCCAAGGTCGGCAAGGACGTCGATCTGCACTCGCTGCCGCCGGTGACCGGCATGCTCAAGCTGGGCCGGGGTGCCGCCGTCGAGTCCGAGGTGGACCTGTCGGGGCACTGGCTGGACGGTGACCGGCTGGAGATCGGTCAGGTCAAGGTCGGCGCCGGTGCGGTGGTCGGGACGCGCAGCATCCTCTTCCCGGGCGCGCGCGTCGGCAAGCGGGCCGAGGTGGCGCCGGGCTCGGCGGTCGCCGGGCAGATTCCCACCGGGCAGCGCTGGGCCGGAGCGCCCGCCGGCAAGCTCGGCAAGGCGAAGCGTGCCTGGCCCAAGGAGCGTCCGCGCCGGGGTACGTACTGGCGGGCGATGTACGGCGCGACCGGTTTCGCGCTGACCGCGCTGCCCGTTCTTTCCGCCGTGGCCGCGCTCCTGGTGGCTCATCTGTTCGTGAGCGCGGACGCCGGGCTCGGTGCGGCCCTGCGCGGCGCGGCGCTCGCGCTGGTCCCGGCCACGCTCGCCTTCGGGCTCGCGTACGCGCTGCTGCTCCTGGTCGGTGTGCGTCTGCTCAGCCTGGGCCTGCGCGAAGGCACGTACCCGACGCACAGCCGGATCGGCTGGCAGGCCTGGACCGTCACGCAGCTGATGGACCGCTCACGCGACACGCTGTTCCCGCTGTACGCGGGACTGATCACGCCGGTGTGGCTGCGGCTGCTCGGCATGAAGATCGGCCGGGGTGCCGAGGTCTCCACCGTCCTCGCGCTGCCGAGTCTCACCACTGTGGGCGAGGGCGCCTTCCTCGCCGACGACACCCTGACCGCGCCGTACGAACTGGGCGGCGGCTGGATGCGGATCGGGCGTGCCGAGATCGGCCGCCGGGCCTTCCTGGGCAACTCCGGGATGACCGCGCCGGGCCGCAGCGTGCCGGACGGCGGGCTGGTCGGGGTGTTGTCGGCGACCCCGAAGAAGGCGAAGAAGGGCAGCTCGTACCTGGGTCTGCCGCCGGTGAAGCTGCCGCGCTCGACGCAGGACGGCGATCAGAGCCGTACCTACGACCCGCCCGCGCGGCTGCTGTGGGCGCGGGCCCTCGTGGAGCTGTGCCGGATCGTGCCGGTGTTCTGCTCGGCGGCGCTGGCGGTGCTGACCATCGCCGCGCTGAGCGCGCTGGGCGTCTGGGCGCCGCTGCTGGCCGGAATCGTATTCCTGGGCGTCGGTGTGCTGGCCTGCCTGACGTCCATCGTGGCGAAGTGGCTGCTGGTGGGCCGGCACCGGGCGGGCGAGCACCCGCTGTGGAGCGGTTTCGTGTGGCGCAACGAGCTTGCGGACACCTTCGTCGAGGTCGTCGCGGTGCCGTGGCTGGCGGGATCCGTGCCCGGTACGCCGCTGATGACGGCGTGGCTGCGCGGCCTCGGCGCCCATATCGGCAAGGGCGCATGGATCGAGAGTTACTGGCTACCCGAGACGGACCTGGTGACCCTGGAGGACGCGACCACGGTCAACCGGGGCTGTGTCCTGCAGACCCACCTCTTCCACGACCGGATCTTGCGGACGGATACTGTTGTCCTCCGTGAGGGCGCCACCTTGGGCCCGGGCGGAATCGTCCTTCCCGGCAGCACAGTCGGGGCGCGCAGCACGCTGGGACCCGCCTCGCTCGTCATGGCGGCGGAATCCGTCCCCGACGACACCCGCTGGCTGGGCAACCCGATCGAGGCATGGCGTTCCTAGGCGCGGCCCGTACGGCGTCCGGGGACGGTGCACCGGCACGTCGTACGAGCACAGCGCAGGGAGCAGACGCAAGCGTGAGCGTTCAGCAGACAGTGGGTTCGGACCCGTACTTCCCGGCCAACGGTGATCCCCGTTACCGGGTGCACCGGTATGAGCTCGCGCTGGACTACCGCCCCGGCCCCAACCGGCTGTCCGGCACCGCGCGGCTCAACGCCATAGCGGGCCGGGCTCCACTGGCCGAGTTCCAGCTGAACCTGGCCGACTTCCGGATCGGGCGGGTCCGGGTGGACGGCAAGGCACCGCACTACACGCACCGGGGCGGCCGGTTGCGCATCCGCCCGCCGAAGCCGATACGGGCCGGGGCCGCGTTCACCGTGGAGGTGCACTGGTCGGGCAACCCCAAGCCGGTCCCCAGTCCCTGGGGCGAGCTCGGCTGGGAGGAGCTGGAGGACGGGGCGTTGGTGGCGAGCCAGCCGATCGGCGCGCCCTCCTGGTACCCGTGCAACGACCGCCCCGCCGACAAGGCCTCGTACCAGATCTCGATCACGACGCCGTCGTCGTACTCGGTGGTGGCGGGCGGTCGGCTGCTCACCCGCACGACGAAGGCGTCGACGACGACCTGGGTGTACGAGCAGGCGGCGCCGACCTCCAGCTATCTGGTCGGGCTGTCGATCGGGAAGTACCAGACGGTGCTGCTCGGCGACCCCGGGCTCGGCGGCGTACCGCAGACGGGGCATCTGCCCGCGCACCTGCTCGCCGCGTTCTCCCGGGACTTCGCGCGGCAGCCCGCGATGATGGAGCTGTTCGAGCAGATCTTCGGGCCGTATCCGTTCGGCGAGTACGCCGTCGTGGTGACCGAGGAGGAGCTCGATGTCCCCGTCGAGGCACAGGGGTTGTCGCTGTTCGGCGCCAACCACGTGGACGGGGCGCGGGGTTCGGAGCGGCTGGTCGCGCACGAGCTGGCGCACCAGTGGTTCGGCAACAGCGTTTCCATCGCGGACTGGCGGCACATCTGGCTGAACGAGGGCTTCGCGAAGTACGCCGAGTGGCTGTGGTCGGAGCGGTCGGGAGGCCGTACGGCCCAGCAGTTGGCCGCTCTCGCGCACCGCAAGCTGTCCGGGCAGCCGAAGGACCTGGTGCTGTCCGACCCGGGCCGCAAGCTGATGTTCGACGACCGGCTCTACGAGCGTGGCGGGCTCACCCTGCACGCGCTGCGCTGCGCGATGGGCGACGACGCCTTCTTCCGTATGCTGCGCGGCTGGGCCGCCCTGCACCGGGGCGGCGCGGTCACCACGGCGGTGTTCACCGCGCATGCCGCCCGGTACTCGGCCGAGCCGCTGGACGACCTGTTCGGGGCCTGGCTGCGTACGGCGAAGCTGCCGCCGCTGCCCACCCTGGCCGTACCGGTCGCGCCGATGCCGGCCCGCCCGACGTACCCGCCGACCAACGCCGACTCGGCGTAGGGCCCTCCGGGCCGGGAGAGAGGCCCCTCCGGGCTGGGAGAGAATGGCGGTCATGACCAGTCGTAGCTGCCCGTGCGGGCTGCCCGAGCCGTACGCGCGGTGCTGTGGGCGCTTCCACCGCGGTGAGGCGCCCGCGCCGACCGCGGAGCGTCTGATGCGGTCGCGGTACTGCGCCTTCGTCAAGGAGGACGAGGGGTATCTGCTGCGGACCTGGCATCCGCGGACACGGCCGGCGCGGGTCGACTTCGACCCGGGGATGCGGTGGACGGGTCTGGAGATCCTCGACACGGGGCAGGGGTCGGCCTTCCACTCCGTGGGGACCGTGACCTTCCGGGCCTCCTACCGGGGCGGTTCGCTGCACGAGCGGAGCCGGTTCGAGCGGGTCGACGGGGCCTGGGTGTACGTCGACGGCGACTTCCTGGGGTAGGACGCCTACGGCGCGAGGATGTCCAGTTCCTGGAGCGCGCCGACCGTGATCTTGCGGGTGAGTTCCTCGGCGCGGGACGCGTCGCCCGCGCGGACCGCCTCCGCGACCTGGACGTGCAGGGTGACGGCGGCCGGGTCGGGGTCCTCGAACATCACCTCGTGGTGGGTGCGGCCCGCGAGGACCTCGGCGACCACGTCACCGAGACGGGCGAACATCTCGTTGCCGGAGGCGTTGAGGATCACCCGGTGGAAGGCCATGTCGTGGACGAGGTACTCCTCCAGCTTGTGGCCGCGTGAGTTGGCCACCATGCCGAGGGCGCACTCGGTGAGCTCCGCGCACTGCGCGGCGGTGGCGTGCCGGGCGGACAGGCCCGCGGCGATCGGTTCGACGGCGGAGCGCAGCACGGTGAGCGAACGCAGCTGGTGGGGGCGGTCGGCGCCGGCCAGCCGCCAGCGGATGACCTGAGGGTCGAACACGTTCCATTCCGCCTTGGGGCGGACCGTGACGCCGACGCGGCGGCGGGACTCGACCAGGTACATGGACTCCAGCACCCTGACCGCCTCGCGCATCACGGAGCGTGACACCTCGAAGCGCTGCGCGAGTTCGTCGGTGCGCAGCACGCTCCCCGGCGGGTACTCGCCCGCCGTGATCGCCGGCCCGAGGGATTCCAGTACCTGTCCGTGCAGCCCCCGGCCCCGTGTGGTCATGGGGTCAGCGTACGAGGCGGGGCTCTGGAACAAAAAGTCAGACTTATATGTCACACACTCTTGAATTCGTCGTACCTAATGAGTTTCAGTGTCGTCGACATCAGATGTCGACGAAGACAGTGAGAGCACGATGCAGCAAGTGCGCACCCCCCATGTCGTCGTGGTCATGGGCGTCGCAGGCACCGGCAAGACCACCATCGGTCCCCTGCTTGCGGCCCGGCTCGGCGTTCCGTACGCCGAGGGCGACGACTTCCACCCGCAGGCCAACATCGCCAAGATGTCGGCCGGGACCCCGCTGACGGACGACGACCGCTGGCCGTGGCTGGACGCCATCGGCCGTTGGGCGCACGACCGGCACGGGCTCGGCGGGGTGGTCAGCAGTTCGGCGCTCAAGCGCAGTTACCGCGACCGACTGCGGGCCGAGGCGCCCGGGGTCGTCTTCGTCCATCTGACCGGTGACCGCGCGCTCATCGAGGACCGGATGTCGCACCGTCAGGGGCACTTCATGCCGACGGCGCTGCTGGACTCGCAGTTCGCCACCCTCCAGCCGCTGGAAGCGGACGAGGCGGGTGTCTCCGTGGACGTCTCCGGCGACCCCGGGGAGATCACCGAACGGGCCGTGACCGCACTCCAGGGGCTTGCCCAGCCCTCTCTGTAACACCTTCCCCACGTACGTTTCTCAAGCAAGGGACCACCGTGACCAGACTCAGCGTCGAGATGCTGGCAGCGGACACCGTCGAGCCGATCACCTCGGCGGGCCATGCTCAGCTGGGCATCGCCGTGCTGGCGGGCATCGCCGTCATCGTCCTGCTCATCACCCAGTTCAAGCTGCACGCATTCCTGGCCCTGACCATCGGCTCGCTCGCCCTCGGCGCCTTCGCCGGGGCCCCGCTCGACAAGACCATCACCAGCTTCACCACCGGCCTCGGCGCCACCGTCGCCGGCGTCGGCGTCCTGATCGCGCTCGGCGCGATCCTCGGCAAACTCCTCGCCGACTCCGGCGGCGCCGACCAGATCGTCGACACCATCCTCGCCAAGGCCGGCGGCCGCGCCATGCCTTGGGCGATGGTGCTGATCGCCTCGGTGATCGGTCTGCCGCTGTTCTTCGAGGTCGGCATCGTGCTGCTGATCCCGGTCGTACTGATGGTCGCCAAGCGCGGCAACTACTCCCTGATGCGCATCGGCATCCCGGCGCTGGCCGGTCTGTCCGTGATGCACGGCCTGATCCCGCCGCACCCCGGCCCGCTGGTCGCGATCGACGCGGTCAAGGCCAACCTCGGCATCACGCTCGCCCTGGGCGTCCTGGTCGCCATCCCGACGGTGATCATCGCGGGCCCGCTCTTCTCGAAGGTCGCGGCCCGCTGGGTCGACGTCCCGGCCCCCGACCGCATGATCCCCACCCGCGCCTCCGAGGAACTGGACAAGCGTCCCGGCTTCGGCGCCACCCTCGCCACCATGCTGCTGCCGGTCGTCCTCATGCTCTCCAAGGCGCTGGTCGACATCATCGTGGACGACCCCACCCACGTGGTGCAGCGCGTGTTCGACGTCGTCGGCTCCCCGCTGATCGCCCTGCTCGCGGCCGTGATCGTGGGCATGTTCACGTTGGGCCGCGCGGCCGGTTTCACCAAGGACCGCATCTCCACCACCGTCGAGAAGTCCCTCGCCCCCATCGCGGGCATCCTGCTGATCGTGGGCGCGGGCGGCGGCTTCAAGCAGACCCTGATCGACTCCGGCGTGGGCCAGATGATCCTGGACATCTCCAACGACTGGTCGATCCCCGCGCTGCTGCTCGCCTGGCTGATCGCGGTGGCCATCCGCCTCGCGACCGGCTCCGCGACCGTCGCCACCATCTCGGCCGCCGGCCTGGTCGCGCCCCTCGCGGCCGACATGTCCACCGCCCACACCTCGCTCCTGGTCCTCGCGATCGGCGCCGGCTCGCTGTTCTTCAGCCACGTCAACGACGCCGGCTTCTGGCTGGTCAAGGAGTACTTCGGCCTCAGCGTCGGCCAGACCGTCAAGACCTGGTCCGTCATGGAGACGATCATCTCGGTGGTGGCGGGCGGGCTGGTCCTGCTGCTGTCGCTGGTCATCTAGGGGTACGAGGATGAGAGACGGGAGTACGGGGATGAGCCACCCTCTGTTCGACATCAGTGGTCGCAGGGCCCTGGTCACCGGCTCCAGCCGGGGCATCGGGTTCGCGCTCGCCCGCGGGCTCCTGGAGGCGGGCTGCACGGTCGTCCTCAACGGGCGGGACGCCGACCGGCTCACCCAGGCCGCGTCGGAGCTGCCCGGCGACGTCCACACCGCGGTCTTCGACGTCACGGACGGCCCCTCGGTGGCCGCCGGAATAGCCGACGTCGAGGACCGGGTGGGCCCGCTCGACATCCTCGTCAACAACGCGGGCATGCAACTGCGGGCCCCGCTCCTGGAGTTCACGGACACCGACTGGCACCGGATCCTGAACACCAACCTGACCAGCGCGTTCCTGGTCGGCCGCGAGGTGGCGCGACGGATGACGGAACGCGGCCACGGCAAGATCGTCAACATCTGCTCGTTGCAGAGCGAGGTCGTCCGTCCGGGCATCGCCCCGTACGCGGCCACCAAGGGCGCGCTGAAGATGCTCACCAAGGGCATGTGCGCGGACTGGGGGCAGTACGGGGTGCAGGTGAACGGGCTCGGCCCCGGTTACATCGAGACGGAGCTGACCCAGCCCCTCGTCGAGGACGAGGAGTTCAGCGCCTGGGTGCGGCGGCGCACCCCGGCCGGCCGGTGGGGCCGTACGGAGGACCTCGTCGGCGGGGTGCTCTTCCTCGCCTCGCCCGCGGCGGACTTCGTGAGCGGGCAGGTGCTGTACGTCGACGGCGGTATGACGAGTGTGCTGTGAAGCGGACCGCCCGGTGAACGCGGTGAAAGGGGCCTGACGATGCTCGGCTGTGTGATTCACGGGCAGGGTGACCTGCGGGTCGACGAACTGCCGGTCCCCTCCGCCGGGCCCGGCGAGGCACTCGTCGCCGTCCGGTACGGCGGGGTGTGCGGGTCGGACCTCCACTACTGGCGGCACGGCGGCGTCGGGGACTTCCGGCTGCGCGAGCCGATGGTGCTGGGCCACGAGGTCGTGGGGACGGTGCTGTCGTACGGCGACGGGGCCACCGGTCCCGCGCCGGGTACGGCCGTGGCGGTGCACCCGGCGACCCCGTGCGGGGTGTGCCCGGAGTGCGCCGACGGGCGGGCGAACGTCTGCCGGGACACCCGCTACCTGGGCAGCGCGGCGCGCACCCCGCATGTGCAGGGCGGGTTCGCCGCCCAAGTGGTGGTGCCCGCCCGGCAGTTGAGGGAGCTGCCCGCGGGGCTCCCGCTGCGGCGGGCGGCGCTCGCCGAGCCGCTCTCGGTGGCGCTGCACGCCGTCCGACGGGCCGGTGCGGTGCAGGACCGGCATGTCCTGGTGACGGGGGCCGGGCCCATCGGCTGTCTCGTGGTGGCCGCCGCGAAGGCCGCGGGCGCGGCCCGGGTGACCGTGACGGACCTGCTGCCGCAGGCGTTGTCGTACGCCGTCGCGGCGGGTGCGGACGCGGTGGTACGGGCCGACGATCCCGCCGATCCCGGGTGGCCGACGGAGGTCGACGTGGCCGTCGAGGCGTCCGGGGTGGCAGCGGGCCTCGACACCTGCCTGCGCCTGGTGCGGCGCGGCGGGGTCGTCGTCCAGCTCGGCATGCTGCCGCCGGGACAGAGCCCGTTCGCGGGGAACCTGGTGGTGAGCCGGGAGATCGAGCTGCGGGGCGCGTTCCGCTTCGACGAGGAGTTCGACGACGCGCTGGTCCTGCTCGCGGCCGAGCCGCGCTTCGACTCCCTGGTCAGCGCGGTGGTCCCGCTCGCCGCGGCGGAGTCGGCGTTCACCCTGGCCGCGGACCGCAGCCGCTCGTGCAAGGTACTGCTGGACTTCGAGGTCCAGTAGGGCTAGGCGGTGTGCCGGGGGCCGCAGCAGTCCCCCGACACACCCGACATGGGCTAGGGCCGCCAGAGGGGATGCTCGCGCTCCGCCCACTCGCGGCTCACCGAGCCCGTGCGCAGGCCGCGGCGGGCCTCCGGGTCGCCGAGGGCCATGCCGATGTGGCCCGCGAGGACGACACCGATCGTGAGCGCCAGCCAGTCGTGGACGAAGGTCGCCGAGGTCCGCCACATCAGGGGGGCGAGGTGGGTGAACCACATCAGCAGCCCGGTGCCGAGCATGACCAGGGTCGCGCCGGTGATCCAGGCGGCGTAGGTCTTCTGGCCCGCGTTGAACTTGGCCGCGGGTCGGGACGAAGGGCGCCGGTCCCGTCGTAGCGCCGCGCGCAGCCACGTACGGTCGTGCGGGCCCCAGCGGTTGAGGCGGCCCAGGTCCGCGCGGAAGGCGCGGGAGACCAGGCCCGCCAGGACCGGTACCGGGAGCATCAGGCCCGCCCACTCGTGGATCCTGACCACCAGCTCACGGCGGCCGACGAGCTCGGCGAACATCGGAAGGTACAGGCACGCCGCCGTCGCCACGCAGATCCCCATCAGCAGGGCGGTCACGCGGTGCACCCAGCGCTCGGCGTGGCTGAAGCGCCGTACGCGCGGCGCGGGCGCGGCGAGGGTCGGGGTGTCGTCAACTCGTGGGTGCATCGTCGCGTCCGTTCGAACGGCCGACCCACGCGTCCACGTCGTAGCCACGGTCCTCCCAGTACCCGGGACGGACGTCCTCGGTGACGGTGATGCCGGAGAGCCACTTGGCGGACTTGTAGAAGTACATGGGGGCGACGTAGAGGCGGACCGGGCCGCCGTGGTTGTGGCCGAGGGGCTTGTCCTGCATGCGGTGGGCCACCAGGATGTCGGGGCGCCGGGCCTGCTGGAGCGTGAGGCTCTCGGTGTACGCCCCGTCGAAGCACGTGAAGCGGATCGCGCGGCCCTTCGTCTGGACCCCGGCGGCGTCCAGGAGATGGGACAGCCGTACGCCTTCGAAGGGGGTGCCGGGCACCCGCCAGCCCGTGACGCACTGGACGTCGTGCACGATCCGGGTCTGCGGCAGGGCCTTGAGGTCGGCCAGCGTGTAGCTGCGCGGGTGGTCGACCAGGCCGTCGATGGTGAGGCGGTAGTTCGACGCGTCCTTGTGCGGGACGGAGGAGGTCACCGAGTAGTAGCGGAAACCGCCGCCGTTGGGGAGCAGGCCGGTCAGCCCCGTGGGGTCGTCGGCGAAGAGGGACTCCAGGCCGCGCTGCAGGGTGGGCGCGGCCAGCACGCCGAAGGCACCGAGTCCGAGCGTGCCGAGCAGGAGCCGGCGGCCGATGGGCGCACCGGAGGCTTCCGGGTCCTCCGGCGGGCGTTCCCGGGGCCGGTCCGGTCCCCGCCGTGGGGACTGTTCAGGGTTCACCCACCTATACGAGCACCCGCGACCCCCTTGAGGCCAGCGGCAGCGGGTGCTCGTCAGACTTCCGTAACCACTTCTCACACGCTTCTCAGACCAGGAACCCCGGATCCGGGCGCCGGATCGGGGCCCCGGATCGAGGTCAGGGGGTGGACTCCGCCGCCTTGTCCAGCTGGAACGCCTCGTTGCCCAGGCCGATACGGGCGTGCGCCTCGGGTTTGCGGGAGCGCAGCACCAGGCCCTGCACCAGGCCGACGACCAGGGCGGCCGCGATCAGGGCGGGCAGCAGCCAGCTGAGCGCGGAGTCGGGACCGGCGACGACCAGGACGTCGAAGTCCTTGACCGTGTAGCCCGCGATCACGAGGAGGGCGACGGCCGCGATCGCCGAGGTGGCCAGGCGCCAGGCCTGGGCGCGGGCGGCTCCGCGGCGGGCGAAGAAGACGATCACGGAGAGCGAGGCCGCCGCCATCAGCAGGATGACGCCGAGCGCGCCGACGTTGCCGGCCCACGTGAACAGGTGCAGTACGGGCGCGGTCGGGTCGCCGGTGGGCTTGTCGTCGGTCACGGCGAACGCGATCACCACGATCGCGGAGACGCCGGTCTGCAGCAGCGAGCCGGTGCCGGGCGCGCCGCTGGTGCCGGTGGTCCGGCCGAAGGCGGAGGGCAGCAGTCCTTCCCGGCCCATGGCGAAGGCGTACCGCGCGACGACGTTGTGGAAGCTGAGCAGCGCCGCGAACATGCCGGTCACGAAGAGGACGTGCAGGACGTCGGTGAAGGTGCCCCCAAGACGTGACTCGGTGAGGAAGAACAGCAGTCCGGCGTTCTGCTTCTGCGCCGCCCCGACGATCCCGGAGGGGCCCGCGGCGACGGTCAGCGCCCAGGAGCTGAGCGCGAAGAAGACGGCGACGAAGCCGATCGCCAGGAACATCACGCGCGGGACGAGGATGTGCGGGCGGCTGGTCTCCTCGGCGTACACCGGTGCCTGTTCGAAGCCGGTGAAGGCGGCGATGCAGAAGCACAGCGCGGTGCCGACGCCCGCCCCGGTGAGCGTGTCGGGGTTGAAGGCGTGCAGGGAGAGGCCCTCCTTGGCGGGGTCGGCGACGGCGGCGATGTCGAAGATGACGACGAGCGCCACCTCGACGACCAGAAGGACGCCGAGTACACGCGCGTTGACGTCGATCTTCAGCCAGGAGAGCGCGCCGACGGCGAGGACGGCGATCAGCGCCGGTATCCACCAGGCGACTTCGACGTCGGCGTAGGTGGCGAACAGCCCGGAGACCTCGAAGCCGAAGACGCCGTAGATGCCGAACTGCAGGGCGCTGTAGGCGACGAGCGCGACCGTGGCGGCGCCGGCGCCCGCGGTGCCGCCGAGACCGCGGGCGACGTAGGCGTAGAAGGCGCCCGCGTTGTGGACGTGGCGGCTCATCTCGGCGTACCCGACGCTGAAGAGCACCAGCACCACGCCGAGGATGACGAAGAGCAGCGGCTGTCCGACGATGCCCATCACCGCGAATGTGGTGGGCATGACACCCGCGACCACCATGAGGGGGGCGGTCGCCGCGAGGACGGAGAGCAGCAGACCTCCCGTGCCGAGCCGGCCCGCGTGCAGGGCGCGGTCCTGGCCCTTGAAGGTGCTGATGGCGCCACCGGCCGTGGCGGGTCTACCCGTGTGCGAACTGCTCGAGGTGCTCGAACTGCCCGTCGTCATCGCGGGGCCGTCCTTTCGGGTTTCTCGACTTCTTGTGGGTGGGGTCACACCGTGCCGAGGGCGCTGTCGCGGGCGGCACGGAAGGCTTGGTACGGGTCGCGGTCCGGGTACGACCACGGCTCGGGGGTGGCGTGCGGGCCGATGCGGTGGAACAGGGCGGCGGCCTCGGCGCCCCGGCCCTCGCAGAACTTGGCGTGGGCGAGGAAGTTGAGGTCGAGGTGGCGGCGGGGGTGGTCCTCGCGCTCCCACTCCAGCCACCAGTCGAAGGCGGCCTTCATCACCTGGCGGGCCCGGCGTCCGACCCAGTGCCCGGAGGCGGCGGGGTCGGTGGACTCGCTGCCGGCGGCGGCCAGCACGCGGTAGCGCTCGGCGTGCGCGACGACGGGCAGCATCGCGAGCGGAGAGTCGGCGGGCGCCTGTTCGGCCGCCCAGTTCGCGAAGTCGTAGACCTCGTGGAGGGGGTCCTGACCGGCCTCGGCGCGGCGCTCGGCGAGCCGGGCGACCATCAGGTGGTGGGCGTGGTGGTGCTCGGGGTAGCGGTGGCGCACCTCGTCGAAGAGCCGGACCACGTCGCCCTCGGTGCCGCGCGCACGCTCCAGGATCAGCAGGCCGAGCCAGGGGGTCGGGTCGGCGGGCGCGAGCGCGGCGGCGGCGTCGCAGGCCTCGCGGGCCCGCTCCGGGCGGTCCTTGCCGTGCAGGGCGCGCTGGACGGTGGCGCAGGCGAGGAGTACGGCGGCGTCGGCGGACTCGGGTTCCGCGAGCTGCCAGTCACGGGCCCAGGCGAGGGCGGCGGGCTCCTGGGCGAGGACGGTGACGCGGTGTCCGCGGCGGTCCCAGTCGTCGCCGGTGGCGGCGAGCAGTGCGCGGACCGCGGTCCATCGCCCCTGGGCCAACGAGGCGCGCGCGGCGACGAGTTCGGAGTCGTCGAGCGCGGCGTCGAAGGCGTGGACCGCGCGTTTGCGGCCGCGGCCGAGGGGAGGAGGGGGTGGCGGGGGTGGCGACACCGCGGGCGGTTCCTCACAGACGCGGCTGGTCAAGGGGTGATCACGCAAAGCAAACCCTTGGCTGAGGGTTTACGTCAAGGCCCGGTCAATCCGCTGCACGGTGCAACTTCCCTTGAATGGCGCAGAGTTGATGTTCCCTCGCACGCTCTTCGGGACGGGAACGGGCTGGTGGGACGGCTCTCTCCGGGGCGAGCCCGACTCCCCGCGGGGGCCGGGCCGCACCCGGGCCCCGGCTCCCCGCAGTCCGGGGCACGGCTGAAACCCGACCACGGAACGGTCCCCTGCGGAGCCGGGCCCACCGGAGCAAAATGTGGGGACTTTTCCGAGGGTCAGCTCACCGCCTCGGCGGCCGCTCGGCCCGCTGTGCGGCCGGAGAAGAGGCAGCCCCCGAGGAAGGTGCCCTCCAGGGAGCGGTAGCCGTGGACTCCGCCCCCGCCGAAACCGGCCGCCTCGCCTGCCGCGTACACGCCGGAGAGCGGGTCGCCGCCCTCGGTCAGTACGCGCGAGGAGAGGTCGGTCTCCAGGCCGCCGAGGCTCTTGCGGGTGAGGATGTGGAGGCGGACGGCGATGAGCGGACCCGCCTTGGGGTCCAGGATGCGGTGCGGGGTGGCCGTACGGATCAGCTTGTCCCCGAGATAGTTGCGGGCTCCGCGGATCGACGTCACCTGGAGGTCCTTGGTGAAGGGGTTCGCGATCTCCCGGTCGCGCGCGACGATCTCGCGGCGCAGCGCGGCCTCGTCGATCAGCGGCTCCTTGGTGAGGGCGTTCATGCCGCGCACCAGGGCGCCCAGATCCTTCTCGACGACGAAGTCCGCGCCGTTGTCCATGAACGCCTTGACGGGGCCCGGTACGTCGGCGCGCGCCCGGCCGATCACGTCCCTGATCGACTTGCCGGTCAGATCCGGGTTCTGTTCCGAGCCGGAGAGCGCGAACTCCTTGCCGATGATCTTCTGGTCGAGCACGAACCACGTGTACTCGTATCCGGTCTTCATGATGTGTTCGAGCGTGCCGAGGGTGTCGAAGCCCGGGAAGAGCGGCACCGGGAGCCGGTTCCCGCGGGCGTCCAGCCACAGGGAGGACGGGCCCGGCAGGATGCGGATGCCGTGGTTCTCCCAGATGGGGTTCCAGTTCTGGATGCCCTCGGTGTAGTGCCACATGCGGTCGCGGTTGATGAGGTGCGCGCCCGTCTCCTCGGCTATCGCGAGCATCTTGCCGTCGACGTGCGCGGGGACGCCCGCGACCATCTTCTCGGGCGGCGTGCCGAGCCGCTCGGGCCAGTTAGCGCGGACCAGGTCGTGGTTGCCGCCGATGCCGCCCGAGGTGACGATCACCGCCTGCGCCTTGAGCTCGAACGCCCCGGCGACGGTACGGCTGCTGGCCTGCCCGCGCGCGATGCCGGACGGCTCCAGGATCTCCCCGGTGACCGTGTCGACGGTGCCCGCGCTGCGGGACAGCCCGGTCACCCGGTGGCGGAACTTGAGCTGGACGAGCCCCCGGGCGACCCCGGCGCGTACCCGCCGCTCGAAGGGCGCGACCACTCCGGGCCCGGTCCCCCACGTGATGTGGAAGCGCGGCACGGAGTTCCCGTGGCCGTTGGCGTCGTAGCCGCCGCGCTCCGCCCAGCCGACCACCGGGAAGAAGCGGACCCCCTGCTGGTGCAGCCAGGACCGCTTCTCACCGGCCGCGAAGTCCACGTACGCCTCGGCCCAGCGGCGCGGCCAGTGGTCCTCGGCCCGGTCGAAGCCGGCCGTGCCCATCCAGTCCTGGAGGGCGAGCGCGTGACTGTCCTTGATCCGCATCCGGCGCTGCTCGGGCGAGTTCACGAAGAAGAGTCCGCCGAAGGACCAGTGGGCCTGGCCGCCGATCGACTGTTCCGGCTCCTGGTCGAGGAGGATCACCTTGCGGCCCGCGTCGACGAGCTCCGCGGTCGCGGCGAGCCCCGCGAGGCCCGCTCCGATCACGATCACATCTGCGTCGTAGGCCATGGGCCCGTCCTCTCGGCCTGCCGACGTTTCCGGTCGGCTTCTGTCGGCTTCGTCACGAGCCGGCGGCATCGTCGTGGGTTGATGAGACAGTGGTACGGAAGACATCAGTCATCGGTACCGGTCGAACAGGCGGGGCCGCCGCTCGACCGGCCGTTGTTACTGATCGGTCAGATCCTTCGGCAAGAAGAGTGACCGAGTCAACTGCCCGGTTCCGGGTACTCCCGTGGGCAGGGCCCGGTCGATGGCACTACAGTCGGCGGCAATACGCGACCGTGACCCGTGCTCACCCGAACGTATCGAGGTACCCAGCGTGTCGGTTCTCGTTCTGATCCTCTCGGTGAGCGCGGCCTGCTGTCTGGGCTTCGGTTTCGTGCTCCAGCAGAACGCCGCCTCACACGCCCCGCTGAGCGACTTCCTCTCCTGGCGCCTGCTGCTCGACCTCATCCGGGTGCCCCGCTGGCTGGGCGGCATCGGGCTCATGGTGTGCGGCATGGTCCTCGGCGCGGTCGCCCTGGGCAAGGGCGAGATCTCCCAGGTGGAACCCCTCCTCGCGACCAATCTGCTCTTCGCGCTCGCGCTCACCCGCCACCAGACCAAGCACCCGCTGGGCCGCCAGGGCTGGGCGGGGCTCCTCCTGCTCGCGGGCGGGGTCACGGCGTTCATCGTGGCGGGCAAGCCCAAGGGCGGCGACTCGGTGACGGATCCGCTGCGGCACTGGCTGATCATCGGGATCATGATCGGGCTCGCGCTGCTGCTCACCACCTACGCCAAGCGCTCCCGGATGACCGCGGCGCCCGTCCTGCTCGCGCTGGCCGCGGGGATGCTGTACGGCGTGCAGGACGCGCTCACCCGGGTCAGCGGGGAGCGGTTCGGAGCCGGCGGCTTCAGTGAGCTGCTGACCGGCTGGCAGCCGTACGGGGTGCTCGCGCTCGGGGTGACGGGCCTCGTGCTGGTGCAGAGCGCCTTCGAGACGGCGGAGCTGCGGATGTCGCTGCCCGCGCTCACCGCCGCCCAGCCGCTGGCCGGAATCGTGTGCGGCGTGGGCTTCCTCGGGGACAAGCTGCACACGGACGTGGGGGCACTCACCTGGGAAGCGGCGGGGCTCGCGGCGATCGTGGCGGGAATCGTCCTGCTGGGCATGCACCCCGCGATGCCGTCGGGCACCACCAAGACCGAGTCGGTACGGGACCTCCAGCCGCATTGAGGGCGTACGACGGCGCCGCGTCGGGCCGCAGGGACGGCGCGCACCGCGCCCGGTGCCGGCGGCTGCTTGGATGGGGCCATGAGCGCCGCTGACGAGATCCTCGACATCGTGGACGAGAACGACGTGGTCATCGGGCAGTCCCCGCGCGGCGAGGCGTATGCGCGCGGTCTTCGCCACCGCTGCGTGTTCATCCAGGCCCGGGACGCCCGGGGCCGCCTCTTCGTCCACCGCCGCACGCCCACCAAGCTCGTCTTCCCCTCCCTGTACGACATGTTCGTCGGCGGGGTCGTGGGCGCGGGCGAGTCCTACGACTGCGCGGCCCTGCGCGAGGCCGAGGAGGAACTCGGGGTCTCCGGGCTCCCCGAGCCCGTCCCTCTCTTCAAGTTCCTCTACGACAACGGCTCCGGCCAGAGCTGGTGGTCGGCCGTCTACGAGGTCCGCTGCGAGCTCCCGGTGAACCCCCAGACGGAGGAGGTCGCCTGGCACGACTTCCTCACCGAGGAGGAGGTGGAGCGGCACCTGACGGACTGGACGTGGGTGCCAGACGGCCTGGCGGCGTACGAGCGCCTGAAGGACTACCGGGCGACGGGCACCGACTGAGCCCCCCGACGGGCCCCGGTAGGGTCGATGGCGTGATCGAATTCGTGCGGAACGTCCGGCTGTGGTTCGCGCCCGAGGAGGTCCGGCAGGAGGGCGTCACGCCCGACTACCGGTTCTCGCTGGCGAACGAGCGGACCTTCCTCGCCTGGCTGCGCACCGCGCTGGCGCTGATCGGCGGCGGCTTCGCCGTGGATCAGTTCCTGCCGGACCTGCGCTGGGGCTGGCGGGTCGGCCTCGCGCTGGCCCTGCTGGCGGCGGGCGTGCTCTGCTCGCTGCGCGCCGTCAATCACTGGGTGCGCTGCGAGCGCGCGATGCGCCGCGGGGAGGACCTTCCCGTGTCGCGCTTCCCGGCACTGCTGAGCATCGCCGTCGCGATCGTGGCCGTCGCGATGGTCGTCGTCGTCCTCGTCGGCTGGGAAGGGTGACCGCGCCCGGCCCCCGGCACCGCCCCGAGCGGGACCCGGGGCTGCAGCCGGAGCGCACGCGGCTCGCGTGGCGGCGTACGACCCTGTCGAGCACCGTCGCCGCGGTCCTCGCGGCGAAGGCGGCGCTGCACGGCGGCCCGTCGGCGATCGACGCGGCGGCCTGCGCCCTGTGCTGCGCGCTGTGGCTGGGCTTCCTGGCGCTCGCGCACCGGCGCATCCGGGTGCTCGCGACGCCCGGCACCGACGGTCCGCCCGCGCTCGCACCGCGGCACGCGACGGCGGCGATCCTGTGCACGGTCGCCCTGGCCGTGTGCGCGGTGGCACTGGTGTTCTGAGCGGGATCAAATGGGGCGTAACGATGCAAATGGCTACGAATGCGGATCTTTCTGGCGCTAGCCTGAGCCGTCATTTCACGCCACTCACGAAGGTGAGCACCATGACCACCCTTCACCTGGAGCATCCGACCCACGCGCACACCCACGGCCCGGACTGCGGGCACACCGCCGTGCCGCACGGGGACCACGTCGACTACGCGCACGACGGACATCTGCACCGGGAGCACTCCGGACACTGGGACGAGTGCGAGCCGAGCGGCCACACGGCGCACGGCGAGCACGGCCACCGGCACGGCGAGGGCTGCGGGCACCCGGCGGTCGCGCACGGCGACCACGTCGACTACCTGCACGACGGCCACCGCCACGCCGAGCACGACGGCCACTGGGACGACCACTAGAGACAAGCACGCCCCGGCGTCTCCCCCGGCTCCCGGAGGGAGACGCCGATCACGTTTCGTCCGGGCGCTGGACGACATACCGACTGGTCGGCATCATGGTCACGTCCCGTTTCCCGGCGTGCAGGAGAAATGATGAGTCCCGACCACCCGCCAGGTCTCGATCTCGACCGACTGCGCGGCCTGCTCGACGGCGAGCGGCCCGGTCTGGTGCACGGCCCGCTGACCGGCCGGCTGATCGAGGGCGGACGGTCGAACCTCACGTACGCGGTCACGGACGGCACCACGAGCTGGGTCGTCCGACGGCCCCCTCTCGGGCACGTACTGGCCACCGCGCACGACATGAAGCGCGAGCACCGCGTCATCAGCGCGCTGCACCCGACCGCCGTCCCCGTACCGCGTCCGGTCCTGCTGTGCGAGGACGACGAGGTGCTGGGCGCGCCCTTCTACGTCATGGAGTTCGTGGTCGGCACCCCGTACCGCACCGCCGAGCAGCTCGCCCCGCTCGGCCCGGAGCGCACCCGGGACGCGGTGCTCGGGCTCGTCGACACGCTCGTCGAACTGCACGCCGTCGACCCCGCCGCCGTGGGCCTCGCCGACTTCGGGCGCCCCGAGGGCTTCCTCGACCGGCAGCTGCGCCGCTGGGGCAAGCAGCTGGACGCCTCCAGGAACCGTGAGCTCGCCGGGATCGACGAACTGCACGCCGCCCTCGGCCGTGAGCTGCCGCACTCCCCCGCGCCCTCCGTCGTGCACGGCGACTACCGGCTCGACAACGTGCTGATCGGCGAGGACGACCGGATCAAGGCGATCCTGGACTGGGAGATGTCCACGCTCGGCGATCCGCTCACCGACCTGGGCCTGCTGGTGATGTACAGCGCGCCGCTGGACCTGCCCGACTCCCCCATCAGCACGACCGCCTCGGCGGCCGGGCACCCGGACCCGGCCGAGATCGTCGAACGGTACGCCGCGCGCTCGGGGCGCGATGTGTCCGACGTCGCCTGGTACACGGCGTTCGCCTGGTTCAAGCTCGCCGTGATCCTGGAGGGCATCCACTACCGCTACACGCTCGGCCAGACGGTCGGCGCCGGCTTCGACCGCATCGGTGAACTGGTCCCGTTCTTCATCGAGCACGGTCTGACCACTCTTCAGGAAGGCTGATCCGAGATGGACTTCGCATTCGACGCGCGTACCGAGGAACTGCGCGGGAAGCTGCTCGCCTTCATGGACGAGTACGTCTACCCGGCGGAGGCGGTGGCGGAGGAGCAGCGCGCCCGGCTGGCCTCGCCGTGGGACACGCCCGCCGTGGTCGGGGAGTTGAAGGCGGAGGCCCGCAGGCAGGGCCTGTGGAACCTCTTCCTGCCCGACGCGGAGTACGGCGCCGGGCTGACCAACCTCCAGTACGCGCCGCTCGCCGAGATCACCGGCCGCAGCCCGCACCTGGCGCCCACCGCGCTGAACTGCGCCGCGCCGGACACCGGCAATATGGAGGTGCTCGCGCAGTTCGGCGACGAGCAGCAGAAGAAGCAGTGGCTGGAACCGCTGCTCGCCGGTGAGATCCGCTCGGCGTTCGCGATGACCGAGCCGGAGGTGGCCTCCTCCGACGCCACCAACATCACCACGCTCATCGAACGCGACGGTGACGAGTACGTGATCACCGGCCGCAAGTGGTACATCTCCGGGGCGATGAACCCCGACTGCAAGATCTTCATCGTGATGGGCAAGACGGACCCGGACGGGCCGGACATCCGCCGCCAGCAGTCCATGGTCCTGGTCCCGCGCGACACCCCGGGGCTCGAAGTCCGGCGCGCCATGCAGGTGTACGGCTACGAGGACCACTCCCACGGCGGGCACGCGGAGGTCGTCTTCGACCATGTCCGCGTCCCGGTGAGCAACCTCGTCGGCGAGGAGGGCGGCGGTTTCGCCATCGCCCAGGCGCGGCTCGGCCCGGGCCGCATCCACCACTGCATGCGGCTGATCGGCATGGCCGAGCGGGCGATCGAGCTGATGTGCCGCCGGGCCGTGTCCCGTACGGCCTTCGGCAAGCCGCTCGCCCAGCAGGGCGTGGTCCAGAACTGGATCGCGGACGCGCGCGTCGCCGTCGAACAGCTGCGTCTGCTGGTCCTGAAGACCGCCTGGATGATGGACACCGTCGGCAACAGGGGCGCCCACACCGAGATCCAGGCCATCAAGATCGCCACTCCGCGCACGGTCGTCGACATCCTCGACAAGGCGGTTCAGCTGCACGGCGCGGGCGGTGTCAGCCAGGACTTCCCGCTGGCCGAGCTGTGGGCGAGCGCGCGGACGCTGAAGCTCGCGGACGGCCCGGACGAGGTGCACCAGCGGTCGCTGGCGCGACGGGAGATCAAGAAGTACGTGTGACCGTCCGGTCCGGTGGGGCGGTGAGGGGCTTTTTCGCCCCCGCCGCCCCTACCCGTTCCCGGCCCCCGGGGGCTGTGCCCCCAGACCCCCGCAAAAGATCGCGCAGTTCCCCGCGCCCCTCTTCAGGGACGCGGGGAACTGCGCGGACGGGGTCTGGGGCAGAACTACGGACGTAGCGCCCGCAGCAGCAGGTCGGCCAGGTGGTCGGCGACCTCCTGGGGGGTGAGGGGGCCGTCGGGGCGGTACCAGGTCGACAGGTGGTGCACCGAGCCGAAGTGGTAGTCGACGACCAGGTCGGCCGGGGTGGCGGTGGAGAAGACGCCCTTCTTCTGGCCCTCCTCCACGAGCGCGCGGAAGCGTTCGTGGTAGCGGCGGCGCTCGGCGCGCACCTGCTTGTCCTTCTCGGGGCTGAGGTGGTGCATGGAGCGGAAGAAGATCGCCGCGTCGTCGAGGTTGTCGATCGTGGTGACGACGACGTCGGCGGCGGCACCCCGCAAGCGCTCCTCGACCGGCGCGTCGGCATCGGCGAACGCGTCCAGCCGCTCCTGCTGAAGCCGCAGCACGCGCGCGTACACCTCGTGCAGGAGGTCGTCCTTGGAGCCGAAGTAGTGGTACAGCGCGCCCTTGGTGACGCCCGCCGCCTCCACGATCTCCTGCACGGATGTGCGGTCGTAGCCCTGCTCGGCGAAGAGCCTGGTGGCGGCGGCCAAGAGCCGCTGCGGGACGGGCGTACCGTCTCCGTCCGTCGTCCTGGGCACTGCCGCCACCTGCCTTTCAAGCGTTGTCCGGTGAAACGCGTCGTCTACTGGGAGTCCTGGGGACGGGAACGCAGTTCCCGTCGCAGGATCTTGCCACTCGCCGTCTTCGGCAGCTCGGGCAGGATCTCCACATGCCGCGGATATTTGTAGGCGGCCAGTCTCTCCTTGCAGTACGCGGCGAGCGCGTCGGGGTCCTCGTCCGCGCCGGGCCGCAGGCTGATGTAGGCCTTCACGGTCTCGCCGCGGTAGCCGTCGGGGATGCCGACGACGGCCGCCTCCCGGACCGAGGGGTGCGTGTAGAGCACGTCCTCGACCTCGCGGGGCCACACCTTGAAGCCGGACGCGTTGATCATGTCCTTCTTGCGGTCGACGACGTAGAGCCAGCCCTCGGGGTCCATGAATCCGATGTCGCCGGTGCGCAGCTCACCGTCCGGGAAGGTCTCGGCGGTGGCTTCGGGGCGGCGCCAGTAGCCGGGCACGACCTGGGGGCCTCGTACGAGGATCTCGCCCTGTTCGCCGAAGGGCACCTCCTGGCCCTGGTCGTCGACGATGCGTACGACCGTGTCGGGGCCCGGCACACCGACGGCCAGCGTGCCCGAGACCGGGTCGACGGGAGCCTCCCGGCCCGGCGGTACGGAGGCGCAGGGCGCGGTGCACTCGGTGAGTCCGTAGCCGTTGCGGATGTAGGGCCCGAATCCGGCCCGGAACTTCTCCACCAGGGCCGGCGGCAGTGGCGCGCCGCCCGAGGAGATGTTCACGAAGGAGGCGAAGTGGTCCGGCGTGACCGCCGGATGCGCCGCGAGTGCCATGAACGCGGTCGACGGGCCGACCGTGTACAGCGGCCTGTGCTCGGCGAACGCGTCGAGGACGACCCCCGCCTCGAAGCGGTAGGCGAGGACGAGCGTGCCCACGCTGTCGAGACAGGCGGCGAGCTGGCAGACCATCCCGGTGATGTGGAACAGGGGCGCCATCGCGAAGTAGACGGGCGCCTCCGGCAGCCCGAGGCCCGTCCGCTGCCGCTCGGCGTTGTACATGATGTTGCCGTGCGTGTTGGTGGCCCCCTTGGGGGTGCCGCTCGTCCCCGAGGTGTAGCTGATCAGCGCGATGTCGGAGGGCTCCGCGTCACGCCCCGCGGGGGCCTTGTGGCCCGCCCGGGCGACCGCCACCAGATCGTCGGCGTCCGCGGCCTGCGGCAGCCGCTCCAAGGTCAGCACCCGTGCGTCGCCCCGCGTCTGGAAATCCAACTCACACGCCGTGAGGACGACGCTCACGGCCGAGTCGGCGGCCGTCTCGCGCAGATACGACTCCCACGCGCGGTCGGAGCACACCAGGGCACGTACGTCCGCGTCGTGCAGGACGTGGCGGACCTCGCCCGACTTGTACATCGGGTTGACCGGCACGACGGTCGCGCCCGCCTTCCAGGCGCCGAGCAGCGCGAGCACGAAGTGCGGGGAGTTCTGGAGCAGGATCGCGACGCGGTCGCCGCGCTCCAGACCGCGGGCGGCGAGGTGCCCGGCGACCGAGTCGCTCAGCTCGTCCACCTCGCGGTAGCTCAGCAGCCCGTCGAAGTAGGCGAGCGCGGCGCGGTCCGGAGCGTCCGCCACGGCGCCGCGCAGGGCGTGCACCAGAGAGTCGGCCGGGCTCACCGGGCCGCTCTGGGCGTCATTGAGGAGGGCCACCCAGGGCCGGTCGGCGTAGGTGGTCACCGGGTCGCCTCCCACTTCTGCTGGATGTGGTTCATGTTCGTCAGCCAGCGGTCCGGTTCGGCGGCCCGCACCTGGTAGTACCCGGCGACCTCGGGGTGCGGCAGGATCAGGAAGCGGTCCTCCTCGATCCCCGCGAACAGCGCGTCGGCGACGGCCTCCGGCTCGATGGCGGTGGGCTGCAGGACCAGGTCGCCCGCGCTGCCGGTGGCGTCGAGCATGTCGGTGCGCACGCCCTGCGGACAGATCGCGTGCACCTTCACGCCGCGGTGGCGGTACGTCAGCGACAGCCACTCGGCGAAGGCGTACGCGCCGTGCTTGGTGACGCTGTAGGGCGCGGCGCCGATCATGGTGAGCAGTCCGGCGGCGGAGACGGTGGAGACGAACCGGCCGCTGCCGCGCTCCAGCCAGGCCGGCAGCAGCTCCTGGGCCGCCCGGACGTGCGCCATCACGTTGACGTCCCAGGCGAGCGCCCAGACCTTCTCGTCGGCCGACTCACTGCCGCCCGAGGGGAGGCCCGCGTTGGCGCAGTAGACGTCGATGGTGCCCCCGAGGGCGTCCCGGGCCTCGGCCACGATCGCGGACGCGTCGCCGGGAACCGCGATCGCCCCGATCTCCTCGGCCACGGCCTTCGCCTTGGCGGCGTCCAGATCGTTGACGACGACCCGGGCCCCCTCGGCGGCGAAACGACGGGCCAGCGCGGCCCCGATACCGCCTCCGGCCCCGGTGACGACCACTCCCGCATCTTGCACGGCTTCCACCATCGGTCTCCTTCGACACGACGCGACACAACACGGCTCAGCTGCGACCCCAGACTAACCAGTCGGTATGTAGCAGGGGAAGGGCCCTTTGGCAGCTCCGACCCGCAGGAGCGCCCCTTCAGGGGCGCGGGGCTCTGACATATGCGGCTCCGCCGCGGGGCGCGACCAGCCACTTACGGCCCGCCGCTTACGAACCATCCGCGGGAGCGCCTAACGTGCCGGTGCCAGCCTTCCGCGATCACGGAGGTCCCCCCATGCGCCCTTCCCGCCGAGCCCTCCTCACGGCCACCGCCACGGCCACCGCCACCGCCGCCTTCGCGGCGACCCCCACCACCGGCACCACCCCCACCACGACGACATCCCATGCCGACCCCCTCCGTACCGGCTTCGAGCAGCTCCAGGCGTCCGGTTACGCCGCCCTCCACGGCCGGCGTGTCGGCGTCGTCACGAACCCCACCGGTGTCACCAGAGACGTTCGCCACATCGTCGACGTCATGCACGCCGACCCCCACGTGGAGCTGACCGCCGTCTTCGGCCCGGAACACGGTTTCCGCGGCACCGCGCAGGCCGGCGGCTCCGAGGGCCGCTACGACGACCCGGCGACCGGACTCCCGGTCTACGACACGTACCTCAAGAGCGGCAAGCCTCTCGCCGACGTCTTCACCGCCTCCGGCGTGGACACCGTCGTCTTCGACATCCAGGACGTGGGCGCGCGCTTCTACACGTACATCTGGACGCTGTACGACTGCATGGAGGCGGCCCGGCTCGCGGGCAAGCGCTTCGTGGTGCTGGACCGGCCGAACCCGGTGACCGGACGGGCCGCCCAGGGACCGGTGCTGCACAAGGAGTTCGCGACGTTCGTCGGGCGGCAGCCCATCGCGCAGGCGCACGGGATGACGGTGGCGGAGCTCGCGCGGCTGTTCAACGGGGAGTTCCTGGCGGCGCCGGTGGACCTGACCACCGTACTGATGTCGGGCTGGAAGCGGTCGGACTTCTACGACGCCTCCGGCCTGCCCTGGGTGCCGCCGAGCCCGAACATGCCGACGGCCGACACCGCCCTGGTGTACTCGGGAACGTGTCTCTTCGAGGGGACGAACCTGTCGGAGGGGCGCGGCACGACCCGTCCGTTCGAGCTGCTGGGCGCGGAGGGCATCGACGGCCGATGGGCTCTGGAGGCGAACCGGCTCAAGGTCCCGGGCGTGCGCTTCAGGGAGGCGTACTTCGCTCCGACCTTCTCCAAGTTCCAGGGAAAGACGATCGGCGGCGTGCAGATCCATGTGCACGACCGGGCCGCGTACGACCCCGTCCGCACCGGAATCGCCCTCCTGGTGACCGCCAAGAAGGTCTGGAGCGGCTTCGCCTGGCGCTCGGACCACTGGATCGACAAGCTGACCGGCTCCGCCAAGGTGCGCACGATGATCGACGCGGGGGCGACGACCGACGAGGTCGTGGCCGCCTGGCAGGACGAGCTGAAGGCCTTCCAAAAGATCCGGAAGGAATATCTTCTTTACGGATGAGCGGAAAGAACTTCTTTTCCGCGGTTGAGTCGTGACGTATGGCCAATCTTCGCCCCCGGTAGGACGATGCGCCCACATCGCACCGCCTTCGGGGGACGAGGGGGCTTGCCATGGCGGATCCGGCAGTCAGTGTTTCTCCCTACTGGGAGCTGACCTTCGACGCGGACGGGGACGTGGACGGCCGGGAAAGGGACCGGCTGTTCGCGGAGGTGCCCCGGCGCGGAGTGCGTGATCTGATCGTCTTCGCGCACGGCTGGAACAACGACCGTTCCGTCGCGACCCGCCTCTACAGCCAGTTCTTCGCGCCCGTGCCGGGTCTCGCGCCGCACGCGCGTCTGGGCTACGTCGGTGTGGTGTGGCCCTCGATGCGGTTCTCGGACGAACCGATCCCCGACTTTCCCCGGTCGGTGGCCGCCGCCGTCCCCGCCGACGTGCCCGCCGCCGCCCGCGCCGCGCTCGACAAGGACACCCGGCACGCGCTCTTGGAGGTGTTCCCCGGCCGGGCGACGGTCGTCGAGCAGATCGCGCGCCTGCTGGACCAACAGCCGGACGAGGGAGCCTCGTTGGAGGAGTTCGGACGCCTGGTGCGGCTGCTCGTGGAGGTACCGCCACAGGGACCGCAGGCCGCCTTCGCCGCGGACACGCTCGCGGAGGGCGTGCCGCAGGGCGACTCCGCGATGCTCTTCGGGGACACGGCCACGGTGTGCGGCGAGTTCGCCGAGGCGCTGGCCGGGATGACGGCCTCCGGCGAGACCTTCGCGCTGCCGCGGCCCTGGGACGGGGCGCGTGAACTGCTGCGCCAGGCCACCTACTACGCCATGAAGCGGCGCGCGGGCACGGTGGGTGAGCGTGGGCTCGGGCGCGCGCTCGGGCAGCTCGCGACCGCCGCGCCCGGGGTGCGGGTGCATCTGGTCGGACACAGCTTCGGCGGACGGCTGGTCTCCTTCGCGCTGCGCGGACTGCCCGAGGGCGTGCGCACGGTGAAGTCCGTGACCCTGCTCCAAGGGGCCTTCTCGCACTACGCGTTCGCGGCGTCGCTGCCCGGCGACCCGCGGGCGAGCGGCGCGCTGCACGGCCTGCAGAGCCGCGTCGACGGCCCCCTGGTGTGCTGCTACTCCCACTTCGACACGGCGCTCGGCACGATCTACCCGCTGGCCTCCCGGATGGCGGACGACGACCGTTCGGTGCTGGGGCTGGACCTCGACCCCGGACACCTCCTGGGCGCCCGCTGGGGCGCGATGGGACACGACGGGGTGCAGGCGGTGGAGGGCACGAAGACGTTCACGCTCGCCGACGCGCTGCGCGCGCAGCTTCCGGTGTCGGGGTGCGTGAACGTCGACGCGTGCGCGGTGGTGAACCGCGGCGGCCCCCCGAGCGGGGCCCACAGCGACATCTGCCACCGGGAGCTGGCCCAGGTGGTGCTGGCGGCGGGCCGCGTTCGATGACCCGCCGCCGGGAGTCCGTGACGCGCTCCGGGGTCACCGGTGCGACGTGTACTCCACCACCTGCTGGTAGGTCGGCCGGTTCTGCCAGGTGATCTTGCCGTGCTTGATACCGCCGAGCGTCCGCTGGACGATCGAGTCGGCACACCACTGGTCGCCCGCCGAGCACTGGTCGTCGCCCGGGTAGACCTGGGCGGCCGTCAGGCCCGCCGCCGTCTTGAGTGTGCTGATCAGGGCGTCCCGGCAGGCGCTGAGGCTGCCACCGCCGCAGTACTTCTGCGACAGTCCGCCCTGCACCGACTCACCGAGGACCGCCCGGATGTCCTTGTCGACATAGCTCCACCAGCCGTACTGGAAGGAGCTTCCGGCGTGCGCGCCGGTCGGGCCGTGCGCGGCCGACGGGGACTCGTCGATGGGCAGGTTGTTGGAGAAGGCCGTGTACAGGTCGGTGCCGAGACCGGGTTGGAACTCGGCCTTCACCAGCAGCGGCCACCAGGCGTCCAGGATGCGGATGGCGTCGGCGTTGGCGTAGACCTTCGAACCGGCCGAGGTCTCCTTGCGCTTGGCGCCGGCCGTCACCCAGTCGGACAGCTTGGTCACCGCCGCCGCGGCCGTGGTGTCCGTGACCGTCGAACTGTTGATGACCTTCAGCAGCTTCGGCAGCACGTCCTCGGCCCGCAGATCGGCCAGCGCGGCGTCGGCCATCGCCTTGGTGAGCGAGGACCTGGTCACCCCGCCCGCGGCGACCAGCTTCTTCACCCGGTCCTCCAGGAGGTTCCCGCGGTGCACGGAACCGTCGCCCCAGGGGGCCGTGGTGTAGTCCTTGGCCTGCTTGTTGTTCCAGGAGATGTAGTAGTCCTGGTCGATGGAGTTGGGGTGCGCGGACGGCGGGGTGTACGAGGCGGTGTTCGTCGTCGGGTTCCAGTTCTGCCACTCGTACGCGGCCTGCGCCCAGACCGGGAACTCGGCGTCGACGCCGGTCGCCCGCACCGGGTTGTCACCGCTGTTGTAGTACGCGGTGTGCGAGGAGTCGGCGTAGAACCAGTTGAAGGTGTAGTTGATGTGCTGCACCGCGCTCTGGAACGTCCCCGGGCTCTTCACGTAGTCCGGGTCGTTGAGCATCTGGAAGCCGATGATCGAGTCGGCCTCGTGCATGTAGGAGGAGCGCAGGGTCGTGTAGGCGACCTTCTTGCCGCCGACCGTCGCGCGGTACTCCACGGGACCGTACTTGGTCCGGTAGACCTGCATGCGGTACGAGCCCGCCGCGGTGCCGTCGGCCGTGGTGGGCTTCCAGGAGTTGGTCCGCTCGACCTTGTCCATGGCGGTGCAGGTGCCGTGGTACAGGTAGTGGTAGTCGTCCTGGCACAGCTCGACGGCGTAGGTGTCGATGATGTCCTGGCCGGAGGTCGTCGCGCTCCAGGAGTAGTCCTGGCCGCGGCCGAGTTCGACGTACATGCTCAGGCCCGCGAAGGAGGCGCCGCGCGCGCTGAGGCCCGGCCCCTGGATCTCCTGGAGCATGAGGAGCTGTGGCGCGAAGTAGCCGGTCTGCGGCCCGAAGACGGCGATGGGGTGGCCGCTGGCGGTGTACTTCCCGCTCACCACGAGGGCGTTGGACATCCCGCGCTTCGCGGAGGTGAGGGTGGTGGCGGCCGCCGTCGCCGAGGCGCTGGTGGCGGTGGCGGTGGCCGCGCTGCCGGTGCGGTCGTAGACCAGCGGCTCCTGGGCCACCGAGCCGGCGTCCGGCAGGGCCTCGCCCTGCGCGGTGTCGGGCTTCGAGGCGTACGGGAAGCTCTCGCCGTTGTGGACGGTGAGCACCGCCTCGGGGTCGTTCCGCTCGCGGAAGGACTCCCAGACCTTCGTGCCCTCGGTCACGCCGTACTTGGACTGGGCGGCCAGCAGCGAGAGGGCGTTGTTGACCTCGCCGCCACCTCCGGAGCCGAAGAGCGAGCCGATGACGGAGGCCAGCGCGACCAGGTCGGTGATCTTGAAGTGGTCGATGGTGCCGGCGTTGGTGATGGAGTCCTTGTGGCCGGTCAGGACGTACTCACCGGGGAAGTAGCGGCCGCTGTCGGAGGCGTCGATGTAGGCGTTGATGCCGTCGATGTAGGCGTTGGCGTCGGCGAGGGCCTGCTGGCCGCGGGCGCCGTTGTTCGCGATGGCGTTGTCGATCTGGGTCTGCAGATCGGCCTCGGTGTAGGGCGCGTTGCGCCAGAACTCCTGCTCCAGACCCTGGTTGGAGGGGGCCCCGCCTGCGAAGGAGGTCAGCTGGCCGCGGCCGACGTGCCGGAAGACGTCCATCAGCCACAGCCGGTCCTGGGCGGCGGCGTACCCGGCGCCGTACTCGGTGCCGTAGCGGGTGGTGCCGGTGATGTGCGGCACACCGGTCTTCTTGTCGCGGACGATCGTCACGTCGGTGCGGCCGCCGGGCGCGGTGGTGGAGGCGACCTGGTCGGAGGCGACCCCGAAGGACGCGTCGTTGAAGAAGTCGTTGATCTTGGCGTCGGTGAGCGTGGCGGCACCCGAGGCCAGGTTGTTGTAGGGGCCGAGCTGGTCCTCGGCGTGGTCGGGCTGGATGCCGAAGGCCTGGTTGAGGAGGATCTGGGCGAGGGTGGCGTTGCCGTTCTGACCGGGCGGGAGGATGTCGGAACACTGGCCGCCGCAGTAGTCGTTGGCGGCGAGCGCGGTCGTGCTGTCGGCGGCCGTCGCCTGGGTCAGCGGGGACAGCAGGGCGGCTATGAGAGCACAGATGGATGCCGCCCCCAGGAACTTGGGGAATCTGCGGGGAGTTCTCTGTCTGTCGGGTGCGGTGCGTGGGGTGCGTCGTGGCATGGCTGCTCCTACCGACGGGGGTGGGCCGGACGTTACCGCCGGTATCCCCGAGTTGGAAGATGAACATGCGTCAACTTTTCAACGATCACTGAGCTGTTCAGAGGTCACGAGCCGTTTAGAGATCGACGGGCCATGCGAATCCGGCGACACCGCTCATCCCGGCCCACGGGCTTTTCAACAGGTGACTGACAGCGAGGGGAGGTAGGCCGGAGGGAGTTCGGCCGGTGACTTATGGCGCTCGTCGGAAATTGGATGGAGCCGAATCGCGTGTCGATACGTCTACTCGGCGACGTCCCTGGGACGGCAACGCCGAAGTGACCGAAGTACAGGTGCAGGTGTGACGGAGGTGCAGGGCGATGGCGGGTTTTCGGAGTCTGGCGAGACAGGTGCGAGATCCGAGGAATGATCTGGCACTGCGACGCTATTCACTGCGCAAGTGCCTGGAGAGGTTTGCCCCTTACGGACATCGGGCGACCTGGGACCATCTCTGCTCCCGGGCCGGGTTCGGCCCCGAGGACCGGTCCCCCGATCCAGCGCGGCTCGTGGCCGCACTGGACGAGTTGGAGGAGGCCCGCTCCGTCTGGCTCGCCTACGAGGTCGAGTTCGCCGAGCGCCGCAAGAAGGAGAAGCACGACGGACTGCGCCGGCCGGGCAGCGTGGACGACTGGCATCGGCTGACCTGGGGCGGATTCGGCGTCGCGTGGTGCGACGATCCGCGGATCCACCCCCACGAATCACTGGCCGAGGTGCTGCGCCGGCTGATCGCCGCGCTGGAGCGCGAGCCCGGCACGGTCTGCCCGGTCTGCACCGATGAGCGCCTCACCTGGAAGTACGACCTGGCCCACGAACCGTCGTCGGGTCCCGTCTGCACGGGTTGCGGAATCGTCGTACCGCGGCCCGTCCTCACGCCCGAGGCGCTGGCGGAGGCCAGGCGCGGGCGGTTGCTCGTCTCCGTGTGAGCGCTCCGCCGGGTTGAACGGGGGGCGGGTGCAGGGGTCGACGGTCGGCGGTCGGGGTAGGGCTCGGGGCCGACCGGGTTACGGGAACTGCGGGTGAGTCGTCGGCTGCGGGATCGTCCGTGGCTGGGCGCGCAGTTCCCCGCGCCCCTTCGGGGCGCTGATCTCGACGGGGGCGCAACTGAGGACACCCGGTGGGCCGACGCTAGCAGCCGCAAATCCGCTCGCTCCACCGCTTTCTCCTCGGGACAGTTGGGCTCGATGAAACCCCGTTGAGGTACCCGCGGAATCCGAGGAGTCCCGATGTCGACGCTGCGCGTCACCGCCGAAGTGCTGACCGTCCACGAGCATCCGAACGCTGACGCGCTCGAACTGGCCCAGGTGGGGCTGTACCGAGCCGTCGTCGCCAAGGGCGCCTACCGCACCGGCGAGAGTGCCGTCTACATCCCCGAGCAGTCCGTGCTGCCCATCACGCTCATCGAGGAGCTGGGCCTGACCGGACGCCTCGCGGGCCCCGGCTCGGACCACGTCAAGGCCGTACGCCTGCGCGGTGAGCTGTCGCAGGGCATCGTCTGCCGCCCGAAGGCGCTGGCCGACGTCGACCTGGCGCGGGCCGCCGCGGACGACACCGACTTCGCCGAGGCGCTCGGCATCGTCAAGTGGGTGCCGCCGATCCCGCCCACCATGAACGGCGACGTCGAGTCCGCGCCCGATCTGCTGCCCTGGGTCGACATCGAGAACATCCAGCGGTACCCGGACATCTTCGCGCCGGGCGAGAACGTCGTCCTGACGGAGAAGCTGCACGGCTCGGCCTGCCTACTGACCTACCTCGCCGACCAGGACCGCGCGTACGTCTCCTCCAAGGGTTTCGGCGCCAAGTCCCTCGCCCTCAAGGAGGATTCCCGCAATCTGTACTGGCGTGCCGTCCACGCGCACGGCGTCGCGGCGGCCGCGGCCCGGCTCGCCGAACGGCTCGGCGCCCGCCGGGTCGGCATCTTCGGCGAGGTGTACGGGGCGGGCGTGCAGGACCTGTCGTACGGCGCCGACGGCCGCCGCGAGTCCCTCGGCTACGCCGTGTTCGACGTGTCCGCCGAGATCGCCGGCGAGGTCCACTGGCTGGACGCGGCCGCGCTCCTCGACGGCGAACTGCCGCTGGTGCCACGGCTGTACGAGGGCCCGTACGACATCGGCCGCGTCCTGGAGGTCGCCTCGGGCCGGGAGACCGTGTCCGGGCGCGCCCTGCATCTGCGGGAGGGCGTCGTGATACGCCCTGCCGTCGAGCGCTACAGCCCGGTGGCCGGCGGCCGGGCCATCGCGAAGGCGGTCAGCCCGGCGTATCTGACGCGCAAGGGCGGCACGGAGTACGAGTGACGGGTCCGGGCGGTCGCGGCGCGGGAGCCGCGGTTCCGCCCGGCCACGGAGGCAGACCGAAGGGCACCCCTCCGCCCGGCCACGGGGCGGGCCGAGGGGTGCCCTCAGCAGCACTCCTCGGCCGCGCGCTGCGACTCCTGCGCCCCTTGTGACCGCTGCGGCTTCGGCCGCGCGGTGACGCGCTCCACCATGAGCCGGGAGCCCGCCTGGCGCTCGCCGAAGACGTCGTCCGGGTTGGACAGCACGCAGTTCTCCAGGGACAGACAACCGCACCCGATGCAGTCGGTCAGGTGATCCCGGAGTCGGCTCAACTGCTTGATCCGCTCGTCGAGTTCGGAACGCCAGGCCTCCGACAGCCGGGCCCAGTCCTCGCGCGTCGGGGTGCGCTCCTCGGGGAGTTCGGCGAGCGCCTCGCGGATGGTGGCGAGGGGGATGCCGACGCGTTGGGCGGCCCGGACGAAGGCGACACGACGCAGCGCGTCACGGTGGTAGCGGCGCTGGTTGCCGGTGGTGCGACGGCTGCTGATCAGGCCCTTGGACTCGTAGAAGTGCAGGGCGGAGACGGCGGCGCCACTGCGGGCCGACAGCTGGCCGACGGTCAGCTCGTGGATCTTCTCGGGGATCTGGGGCACCCCTCCAACCCTACCTACTTCGTCACCCGCCCCACCTACTTCGTCACACGTCCGGTCCGTTGACATGCGCCCCGTACCCGACCATGCTAAGCAGTTGCTTAGACATGGAGACGTGGGAGGTCGGGAAGATGGCAGAGCCGAGGACGTTCGCGACGGTCGACGAACTGCGGGCCGCGGTGGGCGAACAGCTGGGGTACAGCGACTGGGTCGAGATCGAGCAGAAGCGGATCGACCTCTTCGCGGAGGCGACCGGCGACCACCAGTGGATCCACATCGACCCCGAGAAGGCCGCGACCGGCCCCTTCGGCACGACGATCGCGCACGGTTACCTCACCCTGTCGCTGCTCCCGCTCTTCGGCCCGCAGCTGATCAAGGTCGAAGGCGTGAAGATGGGCGTCAACTACGGGACGAACAAGGTCCGTTTCCCCGCCCCCGTACCGGTCGGCTCACGGCTGCGCGCCACCGCGCAGATCACCGGCGTCGAGGACGTGACCGGCGGTGTCCAGGTCTCCGTGGCCTTCACCGTGGAGCGCGAGGGCGGCGACAAGCCGGTGTGCGTGGCCGAGTCGGTGTCGCGCTACTACCTCTGAGCGCCCCCACCCGCCCCGGGGCCGCTACTTCTTGGCCCCGACCATACGCAGCACGAGGTCGGCGTAGAGCGCGCCGACCTCGTCGGGCGTACGGGGCCCGTCGACGTTGAACCAGCGGGCCACGTCGATGCAGAGGGAGAGCACGGCGAGCGTGGTGCCCGGCACGTCCGGCACGTCGAAGTCGCCCGCCGCCACGCCGTCGGCGATGATGCCGCGCACGGCCGCGTCGGTCTGCCGTCGCAGCGCGACGATCTCCGCCCGCGCCTCGGGCCCGAGGGCTTCCAGCTCGTACTGCACGACCCGCGCGGTGGTGTGCTGCCCGGCGTGCCACCGTACGAAGGACCGCACGGCGTCGGTGAGCCGCTCGGCGGCGCCGCCGCCGCCCTGCGCCGCGCTGCGCACGATGTCGAGCGCCTTGTCGTGCCCGATCCGGCTGATGCGGTGGAGCAGCTCTTCCTTGGTCTTGTAGTGGATGTACAGCGCGGCGGGGCTCATGCCCGCGCGGCCCGCGATGTCCCGGGTCGTCGTCGCGTGGTACCCGCGCTCGGCGAAGGCCTCCACGGCGGCGACGAGCAGCCGCCGGGCCGCGTCCGGGGTGACCTCGGCCCACGGCTGCATCTCGCCGCCGGCCGTCTCCTCCGCCGTACTCATCGCTGGTTCGCCCCTCTCGCTGACAGGAGGTACACCATACCGCCGAAGCTGAGCGGGCGCTTAGCGTGCCCGCTCAGCGCCCGCGTCCTGACGGTCCCGGATCACCTTGGCCAGCGTGAAGGACGACGTCACCAGATAGAGGACGGCGATGGCCAGAAAGGCTCGCACCCAGGCGTCGGCGTGCAGCTTGTAGATACCGACGGCGGTCGCCACCATGGCGACGGAGAAGGAGGCCACGGCCTGCCCGTAGAAGGCCGCCGTGTTCTGATGCTTGACGGGTGTCTCACTCATGGGGACAAGGGTCGGCGGACGCGACCGGCGCCGCATCCGCCCACGTACTCAGCGCCGCGTGCGGGCGTACTCAGACAGAGGACGGAGACCCCGGTCGGCCTCAGAAGGCGGAAACCCCGGTCAGCGCACGCCCGATGACCAGCTTCTGTATCTGACTGGTGCCTTCGTAGAGGGTCATCACGCGGGCGTCGCGCAGCAGCTTGCCCGCCGGGTACTCGTCGATGTAGCCGTAGCCGCCGAAGACCTGGAGTGCGTTGTTCGCGGCGCGCACGGCGGCCTCGGAGGCGAAGAGCTTGGCCTTCGACGACTCCGTGGCGAAGGGCAGTCCGCGGTCGACGAGATCGGCGACCCGCCAGGTCAGCAGCCGTGCCGCGTCCACGTCGACGGCGATGTCGCTGATCAGTTCCTGGACGAGCTGGTGGTGCGCGATGGTCTTCCCGAACTGCTCCCGCTCGGTCGCGTACCGCACGGCGACGTCCAGGGCCGCCTGGGCGATGCCGACGCACCCGGCGGCGACCGACATCCGCCCCTTGGCCAGGGCGGACATGGCCACGGAGAACCCCTTGCCCTCGGGCGCCAGCATGGCGCTCGCGGGTACGCGTACGTCTTCCAGGACGAGTTCGGCGGTGGCCTGGCCGCGCAGGCCGAGCTTGCCGTGGATGGTGCGGCGGCTCAGGCCGGGGGTGTCGGTCGGCACGAGGAAGGCGGAGACGCCCTTGTGGCCGGGCGCGTCGGTGGAGCGGGCGAAGAGCAGGACGACGTCGGCCCAGGTCCCGTTGGTGATGAACATCTTGGTGCCGTTGATGACGTAGTCGTCGCCGTCGCGTACGGCCTTCGTCGTCAGGTTGCCCGCGTCCGATCCGGTGCCGGGTTCGGTGAGGCCGAAGCAGCCCACGTACGCGCCGGAGGTCAGCCCCGGCAGCCACTGCCGCTTCTGCTCCTCGCTCCCCCAGTACGCGATCGTCTTGGCGACCAGACCGAGCGAGACGGAGACGATGCCGCGTACGGAGGAGTCACCGCGGCCCAGTTCCTCCGTCACGAGGCAGTACGCGAGGTGGTCGCCGCCGCTGCCGCCGTACTCCTCGTCGACGGTGAGCCCGAGGAAGCCGACCTCGCCGAGCTTCTTCACGAGCGAGCGGTCGACCTCCTCCGCGCGGTCCCACTCGACGACATGAGGGGCGATCTCGCGGTCCACGAAGTCCTTGGCGAGTTGCCGGACGGCGGTCTGCTCCTCGCTGAGCTCCAGGTTCATGACGGTCACCCCATTTGAAAGCCGTACATTCGAAAAGCTAAATTAGCACTGCTAGTTTAAGTCCGCAGCCCTACTATGTGCGCCATGGCCCGACCGCGCAAGCCCCTCCTGAGCACCGACCGGATCGTCGACACGGCACGGGCCCTGGTGGACGCGGAGGGTCTGGCCGCCGTCTCCACACGGCGGCTCGCCGCCGAACTGGGTGTGAGCGGGCCCTCCCTCTACAACCACTTCCGCACCAAGGACCAGATCCTGGAAGCGGTCGCGGACTCCGTGAGCGCGCAGGTCGACCTGTCGATGTTCGAGGACGGGCGGGAGTGGCGTACCGCCCTGCACGACTGGGCCGTGTCCTACCGGGCGGCGCTGCGCGACCACCCGAACATCGTCCCGGTCCTCGCCCGCGGTCCCGGGCGCCGACCCGCCGGACTGCGCCTCGCGGACGCCGTCTTCGGCGCGATGGTCGACGCCGGCTGGCCACCGGCCCAGGCCACGTCGATCGGCGCCCTGATGCGCTACTTCATCATGGGCTCCGCCCTCGGGTCCTTCGCCGGAGGCTTCGTCGACGACGAGAGCGCGTACGACCCCGCCGACTATCCCCACCTCGGGCAGGCCCACCTGCTCGCCGAGCAGCAGGAGAAGGTGGACGAGCGAGCCTTCGAGGTGGGGCTCGGGGCATTGCTGGACGGACTGACGGAGCAGTTCGCAAGGGTGACGGCCGACGGCTGACGGCGCCGAGGCGGACGGGTGGGTTTGTTGGCTGCGGGTGAGTGGGGGCTGGCCGCCGGCCGAAGAGTGTCGGGCGGGCGGGGGATGCGGGGCGAAGCCCCCGCTTCAGGGGCGCGGGGAACTGCGCGACCAGCCCCCACCCGCCCGCGGCCGAGCGACTCGGAACAGGCGGGAAATCCGGGGCGGAGCCCCGACCCAGGGGCGCGGGGAACTGCGCGACCAGCCCCCACCCGCCCGCGGCCGAAGAACCCCCGAGGCCCGGAGACCGTTCGGCCGGGGCCGAACGGTCGAGGGCGGATGATGAGAGGCATGACGAGGTCGACGGATCCGGTCGCACCGGGACTCGCCGCGCTGGCGGCAATGTTCGCGGACGAGACCCGCGCCACCTTCCTGCTCACCCTGCTCGACGGCCGCGCCTGGACCGCGGGTGAACTGGCCAGGCACGCCCACGTCGCCCCCTCGACGGCCAGCGAACACCTGGGCAAGCTCGTCGCAGGCGGCCTGCTCACCGAGGAACGACAGGGCCGACACCGCTACCTACGGCTCGCGAACCCCCACGTCGCCCAACTCGTCGAGGACCTCGCCGCCCAGGTCGCACCCGACACCACCCGACGCCCCCGCACCCTGCGGGAAGCCGGCACGGGCTCCGCGATGGCCCGCGCCCGCACGTGCTACGACCACCTCGCGGGCCGCCTCGGCATCACCCTCACCGACGCCCTCACCCACCGCGGCCTGCTCCGCCAGGACACCGGGTTCGCGCTCACGGACGCGGGCCTGCGATGGTTCGACGAGGCGGGCATCGACCTGAACCGCACCGGCCGACGCCCCCTCACCCGCGGCTGCCTCGACTGGACCGAACGCCGCCCCCACCTCGCGGGTACCGCCGGCGCGGCCCTGTGCCGCCACGCCCTGGACGCCCACTGGTGCGTACGGATCGGCTCGGAGCGCGCGGTCAAGGTCACGCCCGACGGCGAGCGCGCCTTCGCGGAACTCCTGGGCATCGAGGCGACGGCACTCCGCTGAGCAGCCATGTCCCACCGCGGCGTCCGAAATCCGCGAGCCCCCTGCCCCGTACCCCACCTAGCCTCGGGACCATGATGAACGCCACCTCCCCCGCGTCCGCCCGTCGCGCGGACCTGCTCGCCGCGGGCGCCGCGACCGTCACGGTCGTGCTGTGGGCCTCCGCCTTCGTGTCGATCCGCAGCGCGGGCGCGGCGTACTCGCCGGGCGCGCTGGCACTCGGGCGGCTGCTGGCGGGATCCGTCGCGCTGGGCGCCTTCTGTCTCGTACGCGGCGAGGGGTGGCCGCCGCGCGCGGCCTGGCGCGGGATCGCGATATCCGGCCTGCTCTGGTTCGGCTTCTACATGGTGGTGCTCAACTGGGGTGAGCAGCAGGTGGACGCCGGCACGGCGGCACTGGTCGTGAACATCGGCCCCATCCTCATCGCGCTGCTCGGCTCCCGGCTGCTCGGCGACGCGATGCCGCCGCGGCTGCTCGCGGGCATGGCGGTGTCGTTCGCGGGGGCGGTCGCGGTGGGGCTGTCGATGTCCGGCGAGGGCGGGTCCTCGGTGCTCGGGGTGGTCCTGTGTCTGCTCGCCGCCGTCGGCTACGCGGCGGGGGTCGTCGCGCAGAAGCCGGCGCTCGGGCGGGCGAGCGCCCTCCAGGTGACCACGTTCGGATGTCTGGTCGGGACGGTGGCGTGCCTGCCGTTCGCGGGGCAACTCGTCCACGACGTGGCGGACGCGCCCGCCACCGCCACCCTCAACGTGCTCTACCTGGGCGTCTTCCCGACCGCGCTGGCGTTCACGACCTGGGCGTACGCGCTGGCCCGGACCACCGCGAGCCGGATGGGCGCGACGACCTACGCGGTGCCCGCGCTCGTCGTCGCGATGTCCTGGCTGTTCCTCGACGAGGTACCGGCGCTGCTCACGCTCGCGGGCGGCGCACTGTGCCTGGCCGGGGTCGCGGTGTCCCGCTCCCGCCCCCGGTCCAAGGCTTTCAGCGACGCGGGGAACCTCACGGCCGGCCCCCACACACCCGCGGACAACCAAGCCACCCGGGGCTAGGTCCTGTCGTCACATTCCCGTCGTCCGCCCGGAGGGCGGGCCCTGCGGCGTCAGGTGCGTACTCTCGGCGTGCCGGGCACAGGCCCTCGTACTGGATGTACTTGGGTCTGTGCCCGGTGCGGCGAGAGGGCGTGCATGGCGTCGCGGGGCAGACGGGAATGTGACGACAGGGCCTAGAACACCACCAGCGCTCGTCCGCCCTTCCCCGCCACCATGTTCTCGAACGCCCCCGCGATCCCGTCCAGCCCGATTCGCTCGGTCACCAGCATCCCCAGATCCAGACGCCCCGCCCGTACATGCTCCGCCAGCACCGGCAGATCCCGCCCGGGGTCGGAGTTGCCGTACACGCAGCCGGACAGCGTACGGCCCCAGTGGAAGATCTCCAACGCGTTGAAGGTGACGTGCTGGTCCTTGCCACCGATACCGACGACCGTCGTACGTCCGCCGCGGCGGGTGGAGTCCCAGGCCGCGCGAATGGTCACGGCACGGCCCACACACTCGACGGCGACGTCGACACCCTGCTTGCCGGTGAGGGAGCGGATCTCGCGGGCGGTGGTGTCGGAGGCGACGACGTAGTGCGTGGCACCGGCCTCGCGTGCCAGTGACTCCTTCTCCGCAGAGATGTCCACCGCGATGACCTGCGACGCGCCCGCGATCCGCGCCGCCTGGAGCGCCGCGAGCCCGACCCCGCCCACCCCGAACACGGCGACGCTCTCACCGGCACGGACCCGCGCCGAGTGGTGGACGGCGCCGTAACCGGTGAGGACGGCGCAGCCGAGGAGGGCGGCGTCGGTGAGGGGGATGCCGTCCGGGACGGGGAGTACGCAGCCGGCGGCCACGACGGTCTCCTCGGCGAACGCGGCGACGTTCAGGCCGGGATGGAGGTCGCTCCCGTCGGAGGCGCGCCGCGCGTACACGTCCCCCGCGCCGGTCAGCGCGTTGGCGCACAGCCACACCTCCCCCAGCGAGCAGGCGTGGCAACTTCCGCAGGAGGGCGCCCAGTTGAGGACGACTCCGTCGCCGGGCGCGACACCCGTCACGCCCTCCCCGACGGAGACGACGGTCCCGGCACCCTCGTGGCCGAGGACGGCGGGGACGGGCACCCGCATGGTGCCGTCGGACAGCGAGAGGTCGGAGTGGCAGACCCCGGCGGCGGCCAGCCGGACGCGGACCTGGCCGGGACCGGGCGCCGGGAGGTCGATCTCGGCGATCTCCAGGGGGGCGCCCACGGCGGGAAGTACGGCAGCGCGAACCACGTAGAAGCTCCTCGGCCCAGAACTCTGGGACTGACTGGAATGGAGTGGAGTGGAGTGGAACGGGTCAGAACTGGAGGGACTTCGTCTGGAGGTACTCGGACAGGCCGTGCGCGCCCAGTTCCCGTCCGACCCCCGACTGCTTGTAACCGCCGAACGGGGCACTGGGGTTGAACCGGCCACCGTTGATGTCGACCTGCCCGGTGTCGAGCCGTCGCGCGAAGGCGACCGCCTCGGTCTCGTCACCCGCCCAGACCGCGCCCGCGAGCCCGTACACCGTGCCGTTGGCGATCCGGACGGCGTCCTCCTCGTCCTCGTACGGGATCATCGACAGCACCGGGCCGAAGATCTCCTCCTGCGCGATCGTCATCTCCGGTGTGACGTCCGCGAAGACGGTCGGCTGGACGAAGTACCCCTGCTCACGCGGGGATTCCGGGCCGCCCGCGACGAGCCGGGCGCCCTCGGCGACGCCCTTGTCGATGTATCCGCGTACCCTCGCCTGCTGCTTGGCGTTGACGACCGGGCCGATGCGGTCTCCGTACTTCGCCGCGGCGGTCGCGGCGAGTTCGACCGCCTCCTCGTACCGCGCGGCGTGCACGAGCATGCGGGTCCAGGCGCTGCACGTCTGACCGGAGTTGGACATCACGTTGGCGACGCCGACGTTGACGGCCTTGGCGAGGTCGGCGCTCGGCAGGATGACGTTGGCGGACTTGCCGCCGAGTTCGAGGGCGACCCGCTTGACGGCCGCACCGGCCGTCGCTCCGATCCGCCGCCCCACCGCCGTGGAGCCCGTGAAGGAGACCAGGTCCACGTCCGGGTGTTCGGCGAGGGCCTGGCCCGCGACCAGGCCGAGGCCGGTGACGAGGTTGAAGACGCCCGCCGGGACGGCCGCCTCCGCGACCGCCTCGGCGAACAGCTGGGCGGTGAGCGGGGTGTCCTCGGCGGGCTTCAGGACGACCGTGCAGCCCGCCGCGAGCGCGGGGGCGACTTTGGCGACGATCTGGTGCAGCGGGTAGTTCCAGGGCGTGATCGCGCCGACCACACCGATCGGCTCCTGGTAGACGGTCGAGTTGCCGACCTTCTCCTCGAAGGCGTAGGTGGCCGCCAGTTCGGCGTACGAGCCCGCGACCAGGATCGGTACGGCCGCGTGGACCGCCTGCGAGAAGGACAGCGGGGAGCCGAGCTCCGCCGTGACCGTCTCGGCGATCTCGTCCTTGCGTGCGGTGAGGACGTCACGCAGGGCACCGAGCCGCGCGGCCCGCTCGGCGGGCGGGGTCGCGGCCCAGGCGGGGAAGGCGGCGCGGGCGGCCCGTACGGCGGTGTCGACGTCCTCGGCCGTGCCCGCCGGAACCCGGCCGAGAACCTGTTCGTCCACCGGGTTCACGACCTCGATGGTGTCCGTCCCGGCGGCGGGGCGCCAGGCACCGTCGATGTACATGCCGTCATGTGCCTTCATCGTGTTCCTCCCGGGCGGGGGCGTGCCGTCCGCCTCGCGGCGTCGTCCGACCCACAAACTAGCGGTGTTAGTTTTCAGGCGCCAGACGTCTTCCCGCGACTCACCCTGCTCACCTCACTCGTCCAGGTCCGGCAGCCGCGCCGGAGCGGGGCAGATGCGTTCGCCGTGCTGGTCGAAGACGAACAGATGGGCGAGGTCGACGAGGAGGGGCACCTGCATGCCGTGACGGAGGTCGAAGTCGGGGGTGGTGCGCACCACCAGGTCGCCGGGGAGCCGGCCCTCCGGCGGTATCTCGTCGTCGCGCGCGGGACCCACGTCGGCGGGGTCGTCGAGGTCGACCACCCGGCCGGCCCGCAGACCGGCCCGGCGGTCCCGGAGACGGTCGAGGAGCGAGCCCTGGCGACGGCGGCGCCTGACCGGGCGGACCGGGCGCGGTGCCTCCAGATCCGGGACGAACGCGGGCCGCGAGCCGGTGTTGAAGTGGACGAGCACCTCGTGCCCCTGGAACTCCACATGCTCCACGAGACCGCTGATCGCCACCTCGCCCGGCCGGGCCTCCGACGGCTTGGCCAGGCGGACGGCCTCGGAACGCAGCCCGACGATGACCTCGCGGCCCTGCTGCACCCGCAGCAACCGCTGATCCACCGACCAGGGCTCGCGCAACGGCAGATACTGCTTTCCGAGGCTGATCGACATGGCCCCGTCGAGCGGGGCCCGCACCAGGCCGCGCAGCAGATTGATGCGCGGGGTGCCGATGAAGGCGGCGACGAAGACGTTCGCGGGCAGCGCGTAGACCGAACGGGGTGTGTCCAGTTGCTGGAGGACGCCGCCACGCAGGATGGCGACCCGGTCGCCGAGCGACAGCGCCTCGGCCTGGTCGTGGGTGACGTACACGGTGGTGACGCCCAACTCCCGGGTGAGCGAGGCGATCTCGGCGCGCAGGTGGTTGCGGAGCTTGGCGTCGAGGTTGGAGAGCGGCTCGTCCATCAGGAAGGCGGAAGGGTGGCGGGCGATCGCACGGCCCATGGCCACGCGCTGGCGCTCGCCGCCCGACAGTTGGTGGGGGAAACGGTCGAGGAGGTCCTCGATGCCGAGCATCCGGGCGGTGGCGTCGACCCGCGGACGCGGGTCCTCGCCGGGGGTCTCGATGCGCAACGGGAAGCCGATGTTGTCGCGGCCCGTCATGCTCGGGTAGAGGGCGAAGTTCTGGAAGACCATCGCCATGTCCCGCTCGGACGGCGGCAGATCGCCCGCGTCCTCACCGTCGAGGCGTACCTCGCCCTCGGTGGCGTTCTCCAGGCCGGCGATCATCCTGAGCACGGTCGACTTGCCGCAGCCGGAGGGACCGAGCAGGACGAGGAACTCGCCCGGCCGGATGTCCAGCGACAGCCGCTCCACCACGCGGACACCGCGCGTATACGACTTGCTGACCTGGTGCAGGGAGATGGCGCGTGTCATGAAGGGTGCCCCCGGGGGCTCAAAGGGCGCTGTCGCTCCGCGGTCGAGACGCCCCGAGCGGGCCGCAAGGGACGTATGAGTCACGGAAGTTAACGGACCGCGACCACCCGGGGGAAGACACCCGGCGGGATCCGGCGTGTCGGTTCCCGCCGCGGTTCCCGTCCCTGTTCGGGCGCGGCGGAAACGGACGATCGCCTACCGGCCCGACAGACACGTCATCGCACCCTCTTCGGGCCGGTCGGGAAGGTCAGATGTCGCTCTTGCGGCGCAGGGGCACTGCGGGCCGTACGGGCTCGGCGCGGCCTGCCGGCGCCTTCCTCGGCGAGCGCAGCGCGACCCCCGAGGACAGCACCAGCAGCGCGCCCAGCATCACGAACGGCGCGGCCACACCGGCGACCCCGGCGACCAGTCCCGCCGCGGCCGGGGCGGCCACCTGCCCCAGGCGGTTGCCGGTCAGCCGCAGGGCCAGGGCCGTGGATCGGGCCTCGTCCGGGGCGGCCTGTACGACCGTCGTCATGGACAGCGGCTGGCCGACACCCAGACAGAAGCCGAGGACCAGCAGCATCGCGGCCAGCGCCCACACCGGCACGGGCAACGCGAGGCCCGCGCACAGCACACCGGCCACCAGACAGGTCGCGGTGAGCAGCGCCGCGCGGCCCAGCACTCGCAGCATCGGCGTCATGACCAGTCGGCAGGCGATGGTCGCCGCCGCGCGCAGACTGAGCAGCAGACCGATCACGGACGGCGCGATGCCCCGGTGCTCGCCGACGACGGGCAGATACGCGGTCAGGATGTCCGTCGCGGACAGCACGGAAAGGCTGATGAGGATTCCTGCGGGTACGCCCCGGGCACGCAGAATGCGGTGCACGGGCACACGGTCGCCCTGAGCCGTACGGGACTCGGCGGGCGTACGGTGCTCGATGCGCCAGAGCGAGGTGAACGACACCGCGGCGAGCGCACCCGCCACGAGCAGGGCCTGCGCGCTGCTGCCCGCCCTGTCCGGACCCCCGATCAAAAGGCCCGCAACGATCGGCCCGACCAGCTGCCCCAGGGAGGCGCCGATGGTGAAATGGCCGAAGTTGCGGTCCTGTTCGTGCGGCGCGGACTGCCGGGCCACGATCGACTGGGCACCGATGACGAAGCAGAGATGACCCAGGCCCATCACCCCGCTCCAGGCAGCCATCGCCCCCAGCGAGTCCGCCGTACCGCTGAGCGCGCAACCGCCCGCGATGAGGACGACTCCGACGGGCAGCAGCGGGGCACAACGCCCGTGGTCGGTACGGCGGCCCAGCGGTACGGCGGCGAAGAGGGGCAACAGGGCGTACACGCCGGCGATGACACCGATGGCGCGTTCGTCGGCGCCCAGGGCAAGGGCCCGGTAGGAGACGGCGGGCCGGGCCATCGACACCGCCCCCTGCGCGAAGCCGAAGGCGATGACGAGACGCAGCAGCCAGCCGCGGTTCCGACCGGGCCCCACGGGGACACCCCTCCATCCGATGACGGATAACAGATGACGGATTGCAGAGAACAGGTGCCAGATGACGGGTATCGACTGGCCGATATCGACCGACAGATAACAGATGACGGATTTCAGATGACAGGTAACAGATAACGGAAACTGTCAGTCGTCATCCGTCCGTCAGATGATGCCGAACAGAATCCCCGCCCCCAACACCACCAGCGAAGTCAGTGCCGCCCACTTCACCACGAACCTCGTGTGGTCTCCGAACTCGACCTTCGCCATGCCGACAAGGACGTATACGGCGGGCACCAGCGGGCTGGACATGTGCAGCGGCTGGCCGACGAGCGAGGCGCGGGCGATCTCCAGGGACGAGACTCCGTGTGCCTGGCCCGCTTCGGCGAGGACCGGGAGGACGCCGAAGTAGAAGCCGTCGTTCGACATGAAGTAGGTGAGCGGGATGCTGAGGACACCGGTGACGAGGGCCATGTGCGGGCCCATCCCGTCGGGGATGTTGGAGACCAGCCACTTGGACATGTGGTCGACCATGCCGGTGCCCTGGAGGACGCCGGTGAAGACGGCGGCGGCGAAGACCATGCCGGAGACGTTGAGGACGTTCTCGGCATGGGCGCCGAGGCGGGCCTTCTGGTCGGGCATGTGGGGGAAGTTGACGGTGAGCGCGAGTGCGGCGCCGAGCAGGAAGAGGACCGGGATCGGCAGCCACTCCATGATCATGGCGGTGAGCAGCGTGACCGTGAGGAGCGCGTTGAACCAGTAGAGCTTGGGGCGCAGGGTGGCGCGGTGGGGGTCGAGACCCTGGAAGTCGTCGTCCGCTTCGGACGGATCGGCGTCGGAGCCGGTGCCGGTGCCGGTGCCCGAACCACCCGTGCGCGCCGCCTTCTTCGCGACGGCAACGGTGCCGTCACCGTCGCCGGAGGCGCCCGCACCCGCGCCGACGAGCACCGTCTCGGTCTCCGGCTCCAGGACGTCGTCCAGCGTCAGCACGCCGAGCCGCTTGCGCTCGCGGCGTCCGAGGACGTACGAGAGGGCGAGGACGCCGAGCAGGCCGACGGCGAGGGCCGGGATCATCGGGACGAAGATGTCGCTGGCGTCGAGCTTCAGCGCGGTCGCGGCGCGGGCCGTGGGGCCGCCCCAGGGGAGCGTGTTCATGACGCCGTTGGCCATGGCGGCGACGCCGGTCATCACGACCAGGCTCATCTTGAGGCGCTTGTACAGCGGGTACATCGCCGAGACCGTGATCATGAAGGTGGTCGAGCCGTCGCCGTCCAGGGAGACGATCGCGGCGAGGACCGCCGTGCCGACCACGATCCGCAGCGGGTCGGCCTTGCAGAACTTGAGGATCCCCCGGACGATCGGGTCGAAGAGACCGACGTCGATCATCACACCGAAGTAGACGATCGCGAACATCAGCATCGCCGCCGTGGGGGCGAGGCTGGTGACGCCGTCGATGACGTAGTCACCGAGCTTGGCGCCCTTTCCGACGAAGACACAGAAGAGTGCCGGGATCAGCACGAGCGCCGCGATCGGCGACATCTTCTTCAGCATGATCAGGACCAGGAAGGTCGCGATCATGGTGAAGCCGAGGATGGTCAGCATGAGTTGGATTACCTAACGTTCGCCCTTGAACTCCCACCAGGGACGGCGGTGCGATGACGTTAGGTCGCGCAAGATTGCGTTAACAAGATGTTGACACGCGAGCAATAAGCGCAAAACTCCAGGTCACAGGCTTGTCTCGGTGAGCGGAGGCCCGCTACGGGCACGCTGCGAGCTCCACCGGCACCCCGTTGAGCACCGCCGTACCCGACAGCGGGTCGAGGAGCGAGCCGTCGAGGAGCTGGTTGACGTTGACGCCCGGTTCGAGGGCCGCATGGCTCATCCGGGTGCCGGGGCGGTCGTGTCCCCAGCCGTGCGGCAGGCTCACCACCCCGCGTCGTACGGCGTCCGTGACCTCGGCCGGGGCGACCACTTCTCCCCCGGCGCCCTTGACGCGCACGGCCGCCCCGTCGGCGAGGCCGAGGCGTGCCGCGTCCTCGGGGTGGATGTGCAGGGTGCAGCGGTTGGTGCCGCCGGTGAGGGCGGGGACGTTGTGCATCCAGCTGTTGTTGGAGCGCAGATGGCGACGGCCGACGAGGACGATCGCCGCCGGGCGCTCACGCAGAGCCGCGCGCAGCCGGGGAAGATCGTCGGCGATCGGTGCCGGCAGCAACTCGATCTTTCCGCTGCGCGTCTTCAGTGGCTGCGGCAGACGTGGGCGCAGCGGTCCGAGGTCGATGCCGTGCGGGTGGGCGAGCAGTTTCTCCAGGCTCAGGCCGTCGGGCCGAGCCCCGAAGCCCTCGCCGTACGGGCCGAGGCGCAGCATCATGTCGAGCCTGCGTTCGGGTCCGTTCTCGCCGGTGAGCCGCGTGGCGAGTTCCTTCGGGTCGCGTTCGTGGACGGGGCCGTGCGGGTCCTGGACGGCCTTGCCGAGGGTGGAGTCGATGACCATGGCGTCCACGGCGGACGGGTCGGTGCCGTGCATGCCGGTCGCGGCGAGCACCAGCCGGGCGAGGATCTCGGTCTCGGCCATGCGGCCCGGTTCGAGGGGGACGGCGGGGCGGTTGTAGCGGACCTGGTTGCGTACGGCGAGGGTGTTGAAGGCGAAGTCGTGGTGGGCGCTCTGGGAGGGCGGGGGCGGCGGCAGCACGACGTCGGCGTGGCGTGCGGTCTCGTTCAGGTACGGGTCGACGCTGATCATGAAGTCGAGGGAGTCGAGGGCCTTGTCCAGGCGGTTGCCGTCGGGCGCCGACAGGACGGGGTTGGCGGCGATGGCGATGAGGGCGCGGACGGGGTTGCCCTCGGGTGTGGCGGTGTCGATCTCCTCGGCGAGTGCGGCGAGCGGGAGTTCGCCCTTGGCCTCGGGGTGGCGGCTCACCCGGCTGTGCCAGCGGCCGAGCGCGAAGCCGCGGCCGGGTCCGGCGGGGCGGGGGGTCTTGTCGGTGGCGGCCTGCGGGAAGAGGGCGCCGCCGGGGCGGTCGAGGTTGCCGGTGAGGATGTTGAGGACGTCGACGAGCCAGCTGGCGAGGGTGCCGTGCGGGACGGTGCAGCTGCCGATGCGGCCGTAGACGGCGGCGGTGGGGGCGGCGGCGAGTTCGCGGGCGAGCGCGCGGATGGTGTCGGCGTCCACGTCGCAGGCCTCGCTCGCGGCCTCGGGGGTGAAGTCCCGTACGGCGGTGGCGAGCTCTTCGACGTCCTGGACGTGCGGGGCGAGGTCGCGCAGGTCGACGAGTTTCTCCTCGAAGAGGACGTGTGTCATCGCGGCGAGCAGCAGGGCGTCGGTGCCGGGGCGGACGGTCACGTGGCGGTCGGCGAGTTTGGCGGTACGGGTGGTGCGCGGGTCGATGACCGTCAGGGTGCCGCCGCGGGCGCGCAGTGCCTTGAGCTTGCCGGGGAAGTCGGGGGCGGTGCACAGACTCCCGTTGGATTCCAGGGGGTTGGCGCCGATGAGGAGGAGGTGGTCGGTGTGGTCGAGGTCCGGGACCGGGATCGCGTTGGCGTCGCCGTAGAGCAGCCCGCTGGAGACGTGTTTGGGCATCTGGTCGAGCGTGGAGGCGGTGAAGACGTTGTGGGTGCGCAGCGCGGTGAGCAGGACGGGCGGGTAGAGGGCGCCGGCCATGGTGTGCACGTTCGGGTTGCCGAGGACGATGCCGAGGGCGTGCGGGCCGTACTGCTCGACGATCGGGCCGAGGCCCGCCGCGATCGCGTCGAAGGCCTCTTGCCAGGTGGCCTCGCGCAGTTCGCCGTCCGTGCGGACGAGGGGGGTACGCAGCCGGTCGGGGTCGCCGTCGGCGGCGCCGAAGGAGGCGCCCTTGGGGCAGATGAACCCCTTGCTGAAGACGTCGTCGCGGTCGCCGCGGGCGCCGGTGACCCGGGTGCCCTCGATGGTGAGGGTCAGCCCGCAGGTGGCCTCGCAGAGGGGGCAGACGCGCAGGGCGGTGCGGGACTCGGGGGTGGCGCCGGAGGTGCGGGACACGGGTCCTCCCGGAGGACGGTGGCGGCGATGGCACACGGACCTGGCCGAGCATACCGACCGGTACGGATGGGAGGGAGGGCTTGAAGGGGGTGAGGTCGGGAAATCGCGAGCCCGTCCCCCGGCCCGCGCGCTGCAGCGGTGGAGCGGTAGGGCGGTGCGGCGGTTCAGTCCAGAACCCTGGCCAGATACGCGCGCAGCAGCTCCCGCGTCTCCGCGATGATCCGCTCGTCCCCCTCCGGGGCGATGCGGAAGGCCAGGTGGACCAGGCTGTCGGCGGCCTCCACAGCGACCAGGAAGGTGCGCCGGAGGTCTTCGTCGGGGGTGCGGTCGAGGAAGTCGGAGAGGAGGTCGGTGAGGCGGTCGGCGACGCGGGTGTTGGGCTCGGCGTCGCGGACGCCGACGGGTATCTGGTTGCCGAAGTCGACGAGGGAGAAGCCGGGGGCGGTGCGCTTCATGGCGAGGTACTCGTCGAGTACAGCGTCCATGGCGGCGCGCCAGCCCTGTGCTCCTGTCGCCCGGAGGCGTTCGGTGACGCGTTCGGTGTAGCGCTCGAGGTTGCGCTGGGCGAGTGCGTCGGCCATGGCGCGCTTGTTGCCGAAGAAGCGGTAGACGGAGCCGATGGGGACGCCCGCGCGCTGGGCCACGGCCCGGGTGCTCAGGGCGTCGTAGCCGACCTCGTCGAGGAGGTCGGCACAGGCGTCGAGGATCCTGGTCAGTCGTTCGGCGCTGCGCCGCTGAACGGGCGCGCGGCGCAGCGAGGTCGCTTGAGGCACAGGCTTCATGATGCCTTTCCGCCGGGATCCGGTGAACCTCCCGTGTCGGTACGGCCCGCGACGCCGTTCCCGCTCACCGTCGATGTCGGTGTCGACGCGGGGGCCGACGGGCTCGACGGGGGCGGCGAGACGGGTGTCGACGGCCGGGTCGAGGCGGCGGTCCCGGAGGCGGTGATGTCCGCCGTGCTCTCGACGGGCTTGCCGTGAACGGCCCACGCCGTGCGGTCGTCGGCGTACAGGCGCGCGGTGACGTGGTGGGTGCCGCGTGGGACCAGGCCGCCGGCGAGGTGGTACTCGGCGGTGCGCAGGGTGGCGAGGTTCCGGCCGTCCAGGGACAGCAGCGCGACGCCGCGGCCGGCCACGGCCTCCGCCTTGGCGGCGGCGGGCGAGAAGCGGAAGCGGTGGACGGTCAGGCGGACGTCCCAGCCGTCGTCGGAGGCCGGTTGAACCTCGATGGCGACCTCGGGTGCGCTCTTCTTGTCGACCTCACGGTAGTGCCGTCCTTCTTTGTCCGTATCGTCCAGGATTTTGCCCACGAGTGAGGGCGACACCGCGTCCCTCCGCTCGTGTGCGGCGCCGGTGCCGCAGCCCGCCGATGCGCCGAGCAGGGCGCAGACCGCGAGCGCGGCGAGCAGTCCACGCTTCCACGACATGCCGGGGACATTAGAACAACGCCCTGACAGGCGGATCCCCCTGGAGTCGGGTTCTTGGGCCGTGCCGCCAACCCTGGGGCGTACTCCGCGCGGAGGCTCCGGCGCCGCGCGTTCGCCGGCCACGCACCTAGGCGTACCTCTTGCGCGCGAAAAAACTGAATCCTACGGTGAAGCATAGGAATCAGGCGCGAGGGAGCGATCATGAGCGGGGACGCGAGGAAGACGGCCGAGGGGCTGACCTACCTCACCGGATTCGGCAACGAACACAGCTCGGAGGCGCTCCCCGGAGCGCTGCCGCACGGCCGCAACGCGCCCCAGCGCGCCCCTCTCGGGCTGTACGCGGAGCAGCTGAGCGGTACGGCGTTCACGGAGCCGAGGGCGCACAACCGGCGTTCGTGGCTGTACCGGATCCGTCCGTCGGCCGCGCACCCGGCGTTCTCGCGCACGGACAACGGGGCGCTGCGCTCGGCGCCCTTCACGGAGACCGAGCCCGACCCGAACCGGCTGCGCTGGAACCCGCTGCCGGAGCCGCCGCGGGGCACCGACTTCCTCGCGGGCCTGTGGACGCTGGGCGGCAACGGCGACGCGACCCAGCGCACCGGCATGGCCGTGCACCTGTATCACGCCGATTCCTCGATGGACCGCGTCTTCAGTGACGCCGACGGGGAGCTGCTGATCGTGCCGGAGCGCGGCGGGCTGCTGCTGCGGACCGAGTTCGGGCTGCTGCACGTGGAGCCGGGCGGGGTGGCGCTGATTCCCCGTGGGGTCCGCTTCCGGGTGGAGCTGCTGGACGCCGCGTCCGACGGCGGGCAGAGCCCGACGGCCCGCGGCTATGTGTGCGAGAACTACGGGGCGCCCTTCCAGCTGCCCGACCTCGGCCCGATCGGCGCCAACGGACTCGCCAACGCGCGGGACTTCCTCGCCCCCGTCGCCGCGTACGAGGATGTCGAGGGCCCGGTGGAGGTGGTCAACAAGTTCTGCGGCAACCTCTGGACGGCGACGTACGACCACTCGCCGCTGGACGTCGTCGCCTGGCACGGCAACCATGTGCCGTACGTCTACGACCTGCGCCGTTTCAATGTGATCGGCACGATCAGCTACGACCACCCGGACCCGTCGATCTTCACGGTGCTGACCTCGCCGAGCGACACCCCGGGCCTCGCCGGGGTCGACTTCGTGGTGTTCGCGCCGCGCTGGCTGGTGGGCGAGGACACCTTCCGGCCGCCGTACTTCCACCGGAACGTGATGAGCGAGTACATGGGGCTCATCGAGGGGGCGTACGACGCGAAGGCGGAGGGCTTCGTTCCGGGGGGCGGTTCGCTGCACAACATGATGTCGGCGCACGGGCCGGACCGGGAGACCTTCGACCGGGCCAGCGCCGCCGAGCTGCGGCCGCAGAAGATCGACGACGGGCTGGCGTTCATGTTCGAGACCCGGTGGCCGGTGACCGCCACGGCGCAGGCGGCGCACGCGGAGCATCTGCAGCGCGGGTACGACGACGTGTGGCAGGGCCTCCAGCGGCACTTCGGCCCGTTGCACTGAGCGTCGGCGACCGGTACGGATATCCCTCGTGACCTCCTTCGCCCCGGACTCGATCGTCCTGAACCGCAAACTCCCGCTCTGGTACCAGGTGTCGCAGTCCCTGCGTGCCTCGATACTCGGGCGCTCGCCCCAGGAACCGCTGCGCCTGCCGACCGAGGAGCGGTTGGCGGGCCACTACGGGGTGAGTGTGCTCACCATGCGGCAGGCGCTCAAGGAACTGGAGGACGAGGGACTGATCACCCGCCATCGGCGGCGGGGCACGTTCATCGAGCCGAGCGCGCAACGGGGCGCTCCGGTGCGGCTGCTGGGCTCGGTGGACACGATCGTCGCGCAGCAGTCGGGCATGACGACCGAGCTGCTGGACCACGGGAGCGTGCCGGTGCCGGCCGAACTCGCCGAGTACTTCCCGGACCTGGCCGAGGTGGGGACGTACCACCGGCTGCGCGGCGACGAGAAGACCGGTGAGCCGACGAACCACGCGCGCAACTACGTCCGTCCCGAACTGGCCGCGCGGATCGACCCGCAGGACCTGGTGCGCTGGCCCATGACCAAGGTGCTGCGGGACGTGGTGGGCGTGCGCATCAGCCGGATCACCGACACGGTGGAGGCGCGGCTCGCGGATCCGGAGACGGCCCGGCTGCTCCAGGTGCCGCTGCTCAGCCCGATCCTGCACTACACGGGCATCGTGCACGGCGAGGACGGCCGCGCCCTGGACGTGGCCCGCATCCACTACCGCGGTGACCGCTTCTCCTTCACGGTCACCCTCGACGCCCACTGACGATGGCGTACGAGACCGGCGCGCAGCGCCCACGTCGTACGATGCCGGGCGTGACGCACGACGACGCTCCGCTGCTCGCGGACCTCATGCCGTGGTCCGTCGCACCGCCGAGGCTGGGCCGGGGGTGGCCGACGGCGCCCGACGCGGCGTCCCTGAAGGCGCGCTGGGACACGCTGATGAAGGCCGAGGGGCAGGGCCGTGAGGCCTTGTTCGGCCCGACGCGCTCGCGCACCACGCACTCGGCCGTCGGACAGCTGCCGGGGCAGTCCAGCGGGACGGTCCGGCTGGAGCGCGAGTCGGGGCCCTGTCCGGAGCCGGTCCGGGTCCTGCACGGCCCGTTCGACGAGCAGTGGCTGATCCCGGACCACCGGCTGATCGACGCGGCGCGCCCCGAGTTGTGGCGGGTGGCCGACGAGCGGCAGGTGTTCGTGATGGAGCAGACGGCGGTGCCGGACACGTCGGGGCCGGTGCTGCTGGTCGCGTCCGTGCTGCCGCTGGGCACCGGTCGCGGCGGCCGTGTCCGCCCCCTCCACCGGCGCCCCGGGGGCCGCGAACCGAATCTGGCGCCCGGCCTGTTGGAGCACCTCGGCACCCGCCTCGGCCACTCCCCCGACCCCGTCGACGTACTCGCCTGGGCGGTGGCGGTCGCACGGTCGGACCGTGAGGGATGCGCCGTCCCGCTCACCGCGGACCCGCAGGCGTGGGCGCACGGCGTCGGGTTGGGACGCCGGATGCTGTGGCTGATGCGCCGCGACGGCGAGCGCCCCAAGCTCCCCGGGGGCCGCCGCCCCTATGTCCGCGCTCCCCTCCCGTCGCGCCCCGTCGAGGTGCGCTACGACCGCGACGAGGAGGCCCTCCTCCTCGACGAGGGCCGTATCTCGCCCGTGCCGCCGGAGGCCTGGGACTTCGAGGTGGGCGGAGTGCGCGTCCTGGAGCAGTGGTTCGCGGCCAGGACCGAGCCGGCGGAACCACCCGAGCCGGGCACCCTGGAGGCGATCCGGCCCGCCGGCTGGCAGCAGGCCTGGACGTCCGAGCTGCTGGAACTCGTCACGGTGCTGACACTGCTCGCGGAACTCCGCCCTCAGCTCGCCGAGTTGACGATCGGCTCACCGATCACGCGGACCGAGCTGCGCGAGGCGGGTGTGCTGCCGGTTCCGGAGGCGGCGCACCGGCCCGCGTCCGTCCTCGATCATCACGAAGAGGGACCAGAAGGACAGTTCGCGCTCATCTGACCCCATAGGTCCGACAGCCCCGTAGATCTAACCCTTCGGTTCGAACGCGTCCAGCACCCGGCCCAGCGCCCGCTCGAACACCGCCTCCAGGTCGATCGGGCCCGCGTCCTGCGCGAAGGCGGCCGCCATCCGCGGATACGCGCCGGTCGCGATCCGGCTGCCGAGGTAGGCGATCCGCATCGCCTGCTCCTGCTCCGCGGACCAGGGCAGGGAGCGGGTGCGCTCGGCGGTGGCCAGTTCGTTGCCGACGTACGTCGTCACCACGCCGTTGAGCATCGCGATCAGCTCCATCTTCGTGCCGTACGACGCGTCCAGCGGGTCGAGGCAGACGAGACAGTGCTCCAGGTAGCGCAGGGCGTTGGGGCTGAAGCCGTAGACCGGGGACATCAGGCGCGGCAGCCACGGGTGGCGGTGCATGAGGGCACGGGTCTGATGGGCGACCCGGAGCATGTCGGCGCGCCAGTCGCCCGTCGGCTCCCAGGGCTCGTGCTCACCACTGATGGCGTCAACCATCAGCTCGTACAGGTCCTCCTTGCGCGGGACGTAGTTGTACAGCGACATCGTGCCGCAGCCCAGCTCGGTGGCCACATGCCGCATCGAGACCGCGTCGAGCCCGTCCGCGTCCGCGATCCGCACCGCGGCGGCCGCGATGTCCGCCCGGCTGTGGGCCGCCCGCGGACCACGGCCCGCGCGTTCGGGGCGGGCCCAGATCACTTCGGGTACGGCAGTGCGCCCTGTCATGTCGTCGATCACCTCGCCATCATCCTAGTTACGTACAGCGTACGTAGTGCGCTATGGTCGCCCCCATGACAACTACGTACACCGTACTTAGTGAAGGTCTGGAGAAGAGCTTCGGGACCAAGGGGGAGGTCGTCCACGCGGTGCGCGGGCTCGATCTCGCGGTGGCCGCGGGCACCGTCTGCGCGGTGCTCGGACCGAACGGCGCGGGCAAGACCACGGCGGTACGCCTGCTCACCACGCTGCTGCGACCCGACGCGGGGTCCGCGCGGGTCGCCGGGCACGACCTCGTACGGGAGGCGTCCGCGGTACGCGGCGCCATCGGGGTCACCGGGCAGTACGCCTCCGTCGACGGCGACCTGACCGGCCGGGAGAACCTGCGGCTGTTCGCGCGGCTGCACCGGATGCGGGACGCTCCCACGCGCGCCGGTGAACTCCTCGAACGCTTCGGGCTCGCCGAGGCCGCCGACCGGCCCGCGTCCACCTACTCGGGCGGTATGCGGCGCCGCCTCGACCTCGCGGCGAGCCTGATCCGCCGCCCCCAGGTGCTCTTCCTCGACGAACCCACCACCGGGCTCGACCCGGCCAGCCGCAACCAGATCTGGGAAGCCGTGCGCGCCCTGCGGGGCGAGGGCACGACCGTGGTGCTGACCACGCAGTACCTGGAGGAGGCCGACCGGCTCGCCGACGACATCGCGCTCGTGGACCACGGCCGGGTCGCGCACACCGGATCGCCCGCCGAACTCAAGGCGCTCATCGGCTCGTACGCGGAGGTCGTCGTCGCCCACGCCGACGCCATGCCCGGCGCGGCGGCCGTCCTCGACCGGCTCACCGGCTCCGAACCGGCGTTCGCCCCGGAGCGGCACGCGGTCGGGGCGGTGACCACCGATCCGACACTGACCCTGCCCCGGCTCGTCCGTGAACTCGACGCCGCGGGGGTGCCCGTGCTCGACGCGAGCCTGCGTCCGCCGACGCTCGACGACGTCTTCCTGCGCCTCACCGGAGGCCGCACCGACCGCAAGGAGCTTGTGACATGAGCACGTTGGCTTACGACGGGACCGCGATGCTGGGGCGGCACCTGAGGCGGATCCGGCACAATCCCGGGCTGCTGATCCTCACCCAGTCCATGCCGATCACGATGCTGCTGTTCTTCGGCTATGTCTTCGGCAGCGCCCTCGCGACACCCGGACAGGAGTACCGCGCCTTCCTGCTGCCGGGACTGCTGGTGGCGACCGCCGCGAACGGGATCATGACCGGCATGTTCCAGGCCGCCCAGGACTCGCACCGGGGCGTGATGGACCGCTTCCGTACCCTGCCGATGAGCCGGGCCGCCGTGCCGCTCGGACAGGCGCTCGCGGACCTCGTGGTCACCGCCGTGGGCACGGTGCCGCTGATGCTGGTCGGGCTGGCCGTGGGCTGGCGGATCGAGGGGTCGGCGCTGCGGGCGGTGGCCGGCGTCGGACTCCTGCTGCTCTTCCGGTTCGCGACGACATGGATCGGCATCGTGCTGGGGCTCGCCTCACGGAGCGAGGAGGCGGCCGGGCAACTGGGCGGCGCGACGTTCATCCTGCCGCTGCTGTCGAACGCGTACATCCCCACCGACAACCTGCCCGGCTGGCTGCGCACTGTGGCCGAGTGGAATCCGATCAGCGCGGTGACCACGGCACTGCGGGACCTCTTCGGGAACGCACCGGTGCCGGACGAGGGGGCCTGGCCGGTGACACATCCGGTGGCCGGGGCGCTGACCTGGTGCACCGTCATGCTCGCGGTGTTCGTGCCGCTCGCCGTGCGCCGGTACGCGACCGGGGAGCGATGAACCCCAACGGGGTCTCGGGCATCCGGGGTTGACGAAGGCCGAGGGCCGGGAGGAGGGGGAGACGGAAACCGCCGCGCGCCGCCGGGTGGGAACGAGGCGCACGAAAAGACGAACGGGGGTACACCCGCGCTCCGGGAACACACCGGGGCGGCGCTGCGTGCCGTGGGGACGACGGGCGGCGAGAACGCAGCGCTTACGCCGGGGCGATGTGGTCGCCCGAGCGCGGGTTCGAGTAACGCACGACCGTCCTAGTGGCCGCCGAACAGCGAACGACGCAGCCGCTTCAGAGGGGCGAAGAGCGAGACCCGCCGTACGCGCGCGCCCCTCCCACTGCTGTCGTGCGTCGTGTCACGCGCGGTGAGCTCACGCATCAGCGAAGTCGCCTCGGCCGTCTCGCGCTGCGGGACGGCAGGGCCGCCCAGCACCGCCAGATGGCGGTCGAGGCGCGAACTGGTCGCGCTGCTCCCGCAGGTGATCGCAGGGACGCGTGCCCTGCTGCGCACTGTTATCTGTTCCATGTCTCTCCCCACCCGTACGAGTCCACCCGGCCCGGGCAGGCTAACCCTATCGCTCCCTCGTGGCACTCGTGTATCGCGGTGGCAGGATTCACCTTCCCCGTAAGGGTGTTGACGGTTACTCTCCGAATCCGACCGATTTCAGGGCGAGTTGCGCAACTGGCGAGGTGGTGGGCTGTGTAGAGCCCCCCTGCGGCTCGACGGTGACAGCGAGTGACGTGGCATTGGTGCTCAGTCCGTCGGCTATCAAGGGCGTGTCGCCCTCGAAGAGCCCGAGGGAGCGCGGTTGCACGTTGGGGCGCATGAGCCACAACTGGTGCACGCGCCCCCCTGATGGAGTGGCAAGTCCGCTCAAGGTCACGACGGCGCGCCGCTCCGATGCGGAGGCGACCACTCCGATTCCGCGGCCCTGTGCGTCCCGGTCGCTCGTCGCCCGGGCGTCGGGGGCCGCCAGAACGTGGGCGATCTCACGCGCCTGGGCCCGCTCCTGGTCCAGCTTGTCCTGGGTCTGTGTCGCCTGCACGGCGAAGAGGGACGCCACGACGAGCGCCGCGGCGGCGGTGGCGGTGGAGAGCGGGGCGAGCAGCGACCGGAAGCGCGGGGTCCGGTCGCGCGCGGGCCCGTGCGCCGCGCGCCCACGGGGCACTCCGTTCGGCAACGCCTGCGACGGGTGGGCGGGGTGCGACGGGTCCGGCGCCTCTTGAGGAGTCGTGCGTACGGCGGTCAGGACCCGTTCGCGCAGGGCGGCCGGGGCGGGTGCCGTGGTGGACCAGGCGAGCCGCACCGCGTCCTCGCCCAGCTCCCGCACCTCGGCCGCGCACCGGGGGCAACCCTGCAGATGACGCTCGAAGCGGCGGCGTTCGTCGGGTTCCAGCGCGTCGAGGGCGTAGGGGGCGGCGAGCGAGTGCAGATCGCGGCGCAGCAGACGGTCGAGGACGCTCATACGACGCCTCCCTGGGGGTGTGAGGCGCGGCTGGGCAGTTCCAGGGCGCGGATACGGGGGCGTCGGGAGCCTGGGGGAAGGCGCCGGGGGTGGGGAGCACGGCCCTGGCGGGTGAACTCGGGGTCCGGCTCGGCAGGCCGGCAGATGAACCCTTGATCCGGCACGGCGGGCTGACGGGCGAACTCCTGATCCGGCGCGGCAGGCTGACGGGCCGGCCCGCCGTCCCCGTGGCGCGGTGTCCGACGCGCGCTCATGCCACACCTCCCAGGCAGTGGCGCAAGCGTGTCAGTCCGTCGCGCATACGTGTCTTGACCGTGCCGAGCGGCAGGGAGAGGCGTTCGGCGACTTCGCGATAGGTGTAGCCGTCGTAGTAGGCGAGGGTGACGGACTGCCGTTGCAGAGTGGTCAGCCGCTCCAGGCAGCGGCGCACCCACTCGCGTTCGAGCCCGGCCTCCACCTCCTCGGCGACCTGGTCGAAGGCGGGATGATGGGCGCGCTGCCCCTCACGCTGCTCGCGTTCGGTGGCCGCGCGGGCGCTGCGAACCCGGTCGACGGCCCGGCGGTGCGCGAGGGTGAGGATCCAGGACAGGGCACTGCCCCGGCCGGGGTCGAACCGCGCGGCGGAGCGCCAGAGTTCGAGCAACACCTCCTGGGCCACCTCCTCCGACTGGGCCACGTCCCGCACCACACGGCGTACGAGTCCGAACACGGGTCCGGACACCTGCCCGTACAGCTCCTCGAATGCCGTCTGGTCGCCTCTGGCCACGAGCACCAGAAGTTCGTCCGCCTCCACTCGTTCCCCCCTCTCCGGCCGCGCGCGGCCTGTCCCCGCACCTACATCTTCGCAGCGCGAGCTCACTCGGATGGGTTACGGATCAGGACGGCGAAAAAACGGGTCGGTTGCCAAAGAGTGATGAGAGGTCAGTGAGAGCGCCGTGAAAGAAACCTGGCCCGTCGATGAAACGAGCCGCGAAACCCGCCGTAAGAACGTTTGGGATTCGACCAATCCACCCCGGCGACCGCTCCGAATGGCGTGCGTCAGGCAATTGGGATCTGAGGACGGACGGCATGACACCTATCTCCAGGAGTGGCTTGGGACGCAGGAGTCTCGCGACCCTCGTCTGCGGTGCGCTGGCTGCCGGGGGGCTCGTAGCCGCCGGCGTAGCTGCGCTGGACCCCGGGGCGGCCTCCGCCTCCAGTCACCGGGAGGCCCCGCTCATCTCGGGCACTCCCCAGTACGACAACACCGACCTGTACGCGTTCGTCAGCCCGGACAAGCCGGACACGACGACCGTCATCGCGAACTTCATACCCTTCGAGGAGCCGGCCGGCGGGCCGAACTTCTACACGTTCGCCGACGACGCGCAGTACGACATCCACATCGACAACGACGGTGACGCGCAGAGCGAGCTGGTGTACCGGTACACCTTCAAGACGCACCGCAAGAACGGCGACACGTTCCTCTACAACACGGGTCCGGTCAACAGCCTGGACGACCCGGACCTGAACATCACGCAGACCTACGACATCGATCTGCTGCGGCTGCACAAGCAGAAGGTGATCTCCAAGACGAAGGTCGCGGACGACATCCCGGTCGCGCCGTCGAACGTCGGCAAGGCGTCGATGCCCGACTACACGAAGCTGCGCAACCAGGCCGTGTACAAGCTCGCGGGTGACTCGACGACCTTCGCCGGCCAGGCGGACGACCCCTTCTTCGCCGATCTGCGGGTCTTCGACCTGCTGTACGGCGGCAACCTGTCCGAGGTCGGGCGGGACACGCTCAAGGGCTACAACGTCAACACGCTGGCCCTGCAGGTGCCCAACTACATGATCCAGGAGTCGTCGCACCAGCCGATCGTCGGCATCTGGTCCACCGTCCAGCGCAAGGACGCCCGCGGCTACTACACCCAGGTCTCGCGCCTGGGCAGCCCGCTGGTCAACGAGGTCGTCAACCCGCAGAAGGACAAGGACAAGTTCAACGCGTCCTCGCCCTGGGAGGACGCGCAGTTCCTGAAGAACGTCACCAACCCGGAGCTGCCCAAGCTCATCGAGGCGATCTACAAGATCAAGGCGCCCGCCGAGCCGCGCAACGACCTGGTCGACGTGTTCCTGAAGGGTGTGAAGGGTCTCAACCAGCCGCCCAAGGTGACTCCGGCGGAGGAGCTGCGGCTCAACACCTCGATCAAGCCGAGCATGCATCCCAAGCGGCTCGGTGTGCTCGACGGCGACAAGGCGGGCTTCCCGAACGGACGTCGGCTCGCCGACGACGTGATCGATGCCTCGCTGCGGGTCGTCGAGGGTGAACTCCTGGGCCAGAAGACCGGTCTGTCGGACTCGGTCGACAAGAACGACAAGAGCTTCGAGAAGTCGTTCCCGTACGTGGCCGAGCCCACCTCGGGTTCGCGTGGAGCGCTGGCGAAGGGCGCCGGAAGCGACGTCAAGAACCAGCTGGGTGACGCCCTGCAGACGGGCTCCGGCAGCACCAACGTCATGCTGATCGCGGGGTCCGCGGCGGCGGGCGTGGCCGGGGTCCTGCTGATCGGCGCCGGCGTCATGTGGTGGCGCCGCCGCATGTACAACCGGGCCTACTGACCGGCCTTGGCGACCGGGCCCGTTGACCGGGCCCGGTCCACCGACTGGCGCGGCCCGCACCCCACCACCCCCCACACCGCGGGCCGCGCCGCCCCACCCCCACGACGACCGTTCACCCCAAGGACTTTGAGGAGAGGGCATGTCCCCGCGTACGAACGAGAGCGCGCCGGAGGGCGAGCCCGACGAGGTGACGACGGCCGACCCACAGCCTCCGCACGACGCTTCCGAGCCGGAGCCAGAGCCCGAGCCCGAAGCCGAGCTGCTGGTGGCCGAGGATCACTTGCCCGAGCCCGAAGCCAAGCTGCTGGTGGCCGAGGATCACTTGCCCGAAGCCGAAGCCGAGCCGCCCGTGCCCGAAGACCACTCGTCCGTGGCGGAAGACCAGCTGCCCGTGGTCGATGAACGCGTCGCCGCCGTCCGGCGGGTGTCCGCCTCGACACGTCGCTGGCGGGCGGTCCAACTCGGCCTCTGCGCCGCCTCGTTGGCTCTCGCTCTCACCGCCGGGGCCGTGATCGTCGGAGCCCTGCGGGACGGCTCGGGCACCGCGGTCGCCGCCACGACCGGCGCCGTGTCACCGGAGTTGCTGGCCGGCGGGGACCTCGACGCCAACATCACCTCGCTGCAGGCCCATCTCCGCACCCAGCCCAAGGACTTCGACAGCTGGGCCACCCTCGGACTCGCGTACGTCGAGCAGGCCCGCACCAAGGGCGACCCCTCCCGCTACCCCCAGGCGCAGCAGGCACTGGACCGCTCCCTGAAGCTGCGTCCCGACAACGAGTCGGCGCTCGCCGGCCGCGCCGCCCTCGCCGCGGCGCGGCACGACTTCACCGACGCCCTGACCTACGCGGACAAGGTGCTCAAGGAGAACCCGTACAGCGAGCGCGCCCTCTCCTCCCGTATCGACGCGCTCGTCGAACTCGGCCGCTACGCCGACGCCTCGGAGGCCGCCGACCTGGCCGACTCGCGCCGACCGGGCGTCCCCGTCTTCACCCGGTACGCCTACGTCCACGAGCTGCGCGGCGATGTGAAGACCGCCCGCCGCGTCCTTCAGCAGGCGCTCGACACGGCGCCGAGCCGGGGGGACGTCTCGTACGTGGCGGCGGCGCTCGGCCAACTCGCCTGGCACCAGGGCGACTACGACTCCGCACTGAAGTACTACGCCCGAGCCCTGGCCGCCGACGACAGCTACCTCCCCGCGCTCGAAGGCCGCGCCCGCGCCCAGGCCGCGAAGGGCGACCAGGCGGCGGCGATCAAGGGTATGGAGCAGGTCGTGGAGCGCTATCCGCTCCCCCAACCGCTCGTCGAACTCGGTGAGTTGTACGAGGCGCGCGGCCAGGCCGGCGACGCGCAGAAGGCCCGTGACCAGTACGCCCTGGTGACCGCCTGGGTCTCGCTGGCCCACTCCTACGGTGTCAACGCCGACCTGGACACCGCCCTCGCCGCCGCCGACCACGGCAACCGGGGCGACGCGCTCAAGGCGGCCCGCGCCGAGTGGGCCCGCCGCCACACCGTGCACACGGCGGACGCGCTCGCCTGGGCGCTGCACGTCAACGGCCGCGACAAGGAAGCTCTGCCGTACGCCCGCCAGGCCACGGCCACCGGCTACCGCAACGCGTCCTTCCTCTACCACCGCGGCATGATCGAGCGCGCCACCGGTCACGAGAAGGAGGCCCGCGCCTCGCTGAAGTCGGCCCTCGACCTGAACGCGGGCTTCTCACCCCTGGGTGCCCGTGCGGCTCGCAAGGCTCTGGGGGAGGGCAAGTGAGGCCCGCTCGAACGCGCGGCCCGCGGGCGAAGTCCCCGCGGGGGAGGTCGCGTCGGCTGTTCGCCTCCTGCGCGGCCGTCCTCACCGCCGCCTGCGCCCTCGTCCTCGTCCCCACCGGGGCCGCGAGCGCGCATCCGCTCGGCAACTTCACCGTCAACCGGTACGACGGACTCGTCGCCGCCCCCGGACGGCTGCGCGTCGACCACGTCGAGGACCTCGCCGAGATCCCGGCCACCCAGGCCAAGCCCGACCTCGAGAAGCTCGGTATGACGGACTGGGCCCGGCAGCGCTGCGAGACGGCCGCGAACGGCAGCAAGGTCACCGTCGACGGGCGTCCGACCGCGCTCTCCGTCGACACGAGCCGAGCGAAGCTGCGCCCCGGACAGGCCGGGCTCAACACCCTGCGGGTGGAGTGCCGGTTGACGGCCGCGCTGCCCAAGCAGGGCACCGTCTCACTCGGCTTCCACAGCGCCGGTGCCGACCGGGGACCCGGCTGGCGCGAGATCACCGCGCGCGGCGACCGGATGACGCTCACCGCCTCGGACGTACCGACCAAGTCGGTGTCGCGCGAACTGACGAGTTACCCCAAGGCACTGCTCTCCTCCCCCGCCGACACCGCGACCGCGTCCCTGCGGATTCGCCCCGGCGGCCCCGCCCTCGTCGAGGAGCGGACGCAGGCCCCCGGCGCCTCCGTGCTGCCCCGGGGCGCCGACCGCTGGACCGAGGCGCTGAACAACCTGGTGGCCCGCCATCACCTCACCGTCGGCTTCGCCGCGCTGGCCCTGCTCATCTCCGTGTTCCTGGGCGCCATGCACGCGCTCGCGCCCGGTCACGGCAAGACCCTGATGGCCGCGACGGCCGCGGCGCGCGGCGGCAATGCGGGGCTGCGGGACGTCCTGCCGCTGGCCGCCTCCGTCACGGTCACCCACACCCTGGGCGTGGTCGCCCTCGGCCTCCTGGTGACGGCCGGTTCGGCCGCGGCGCCCTCCGTGATCGCGTGGCTCGGCATCGCCAGCGGCGTCCTGGTGACCTTCGCGGGTGCCACGCTCGTACGCCGGGCCTGGCGCAACCGTCCGCGGCGACCCGGACTTGAGCACGCCCACGCCCACGACCACGCTCACGGACACGCGCACGACCATGACCACCACGCGCACAGCCACGCTGACAACAACGAGCACGAGCACGGCCACGAGCACGCCGTAGAGCGCGAACGCCCCCTGGTCCTCGCCCACGCCCACGCGTCCGCCGCGACGGCAACGGCGACGGCGACGGACAGCAAGCCGCACACTCACGGACACGAGCGCGGACATTCCCACGACCACGGCCATTCCCACGACCACGACCATGCCCATGGCCACGACCACGCGCACCCTCACCCCCACCCCCACTCGCACTCCCACGACCCCGCCGTCTCCCCCACCCTCGAACACACCCACGGCGGCTTCACCCACACCCACGAGGTGGCCCCCACCCTTCGCGGGACGATCCTGCTCGGATTCGCCGGCGGACTCGTGCCCAGCCCCTCCGCCGTGGTCGTCCTGGTGGGCGCGGCGGCGCTGGGACAGGCGTGGTTCGGCCTACTTCTCGTCCTGGCGTACGGCGTCGGTCTCGCCCTGACGCTCACGGCGGCCGGGTTCGCCGTCGTCAAACTGGGCGACGGCATGAACCGTGCGCTGGCGAAGCGTCCCCGGTGGGCCGGTGGACCGACCGCGGCCCTGATCCGCAGGACCGCCCCCCTGGGCTCGGCGTTGATCGTCGTCGCTCTTGGGGCTGGATTGGTGTTCAAGGGGGCGGCATCCGCACTCGGCTGAGCTACTTTTGGGGAGAAATCGCGCGAAGAGACATCGTGAAGAGACATCACGCGGATGCACAGCGGATACGAATGGGGGACACCCGTGTCCGAAGAGCCGGGCAGTGAACGTGTGATCGCGGGCCGCTACCGCCTCCTCTCCCCCTTGGGCGAGGGCGGTATGGGGACCGTGTGGCGCGCCCGTGACGAGGTGCTGCACCGCGAGGTCGCCGTCAAGGAGGTCCGTGCGCCCGCCGGGATCCCGGCGCACGACGTGGAGCGGATGTACGCCCGGCTGGAGCGCGAGGCGTGGGCCGCGGCCCGGGTCGCGAACCGCAATGTGGTGACGGTGTACGACGTGGCGACGCAGGACGGCCGCCCCTGGATCGTCATGGAACTCGTCCGTGGCATCGCCCTGTCCGACCTGCTGGACTCCGAGGGCCCGCAGTCGCCGCAGCGCGCCGCCGACATCGGCGCCGAGGTGCTCTCCGCCCTGCGGGCCGCGCACGAGGCCGGGGTGCTGCACCGCGATGTGAAACCGGCGAACGTGCTGCTGTCGAACGAGGGCCGGGTCGTCCTCACGGACTTCGGTATCGCGACGGTCGAGGGCAGTTCGGCGCTGACGATGACGGGCGAGGTCATCGGTTCGCCCGAGTTCCTCGCCCCCGAGCGGGCCCTCGGCCGTACGCCCGGGCCCGAGTCCGACCTGTGGTCGCTCGGTGTCCTGTTGTACGCGACGGTCGAGGGCAACTCGCCCTTCCGTCACAACACCCCGCTGAGCACGCTGCGGGCCATCGTCGACGAGCCGCTGCCGCCGCCGCGCCGCGCGGGGCCGCTCGCGCCCGTGATCGAGGGTCTGCTGAGGAAGGACCCGGCCGAGCGGCTGAGCGCCGCGCAGGCGGAGAGCGATCTGCGGCTCGTCGCCGCGGGCGGCTTCCCGGCCGCGGGACCGCCGTCGCCGACCGCCCAGTCGCCGACGATCTCCTCGTTCTCCCAGCCCGCGCAGCCGCCGCCGGGATTCGGACCTCCCATGCAGCCGTCCCGGACCTCTCCGCAGGGACCGCAGCCGGGATACACGCCGTATCCGCCGCACACCGACACCCCCACCTCCACGGAGCCCGTACGCAACCGGCGCGCGGCCGCCGCCGTGATCGCGGGCGTGATCGCGCTCGCGCTCGCGCTGGGCGGACTGACGTACGCCTTGGTGAACCGTGACAACGGCGGCGGGAGCAGCAACGACAGCAGCGGAAGTGGTACCAAGAGCGGTTCCGACGGCGGGAGTTCGCCGTCCGCGAGCAGCAGCAAGGGCAAGACGGCCGCTCCGGGCGGCTCCACTCCCTCGGCCAGTCCGTCGAGCAGCGCTTCTGCGAGCTCGCCGCCGGCCCAGTCCGTGCAGGTGACGGTCGCGGGCGCGCACACCGACTACTCCGGTTCCTGCCCGCCGCCCCAGGCCCAGGCGCCGACCTTCACGGCGACCTTCACGGTGGGCCGTGTACCGGTGGACGTCCAGTACCGCTGGGTGTTGAAGACGGGCGAGGTGTCCGACCCGGGCTGGAAGACCCTGTCGTTCTCGTCGGACGGTGGCAGGACCAAGCAGAAGTCGATCTTCTTGACGACGTACAACGCGAGCGGGATCTTCCAGAACGAGATCAGCGTGGAGGTGCGCAGCCCCGTCCGGACGACGTCCAACTCGGTGCCGTTCTCGGTGACGTGTGTGACGGAGACCCCGTCGGACGAGGCCTCCGCTTCCACGTCTCCGTGAGGGGCGGTCAGGCGGCCGAGGTGAAGACCGGCAGATAGCCGCCGGAGTGGCCGGCCGCGGTGGGGTGGTACGACTCGGTGATGTTCAGCAGGTTCAGGCTGTGCAGCCAGGCGCTGCCGGAGCAGAGCTCGTGACCGGTGAAGGTGCTCCTGACGTCGCCGAAGGTGAAGCCGTGGTCGGCGGCGCGCTTGGCGATGGCACTGTCCAGGTAGTCGGCGGCGCCGTTGATCGCGGCGCGCTTGGTGTCGGAGAGGCCGAGGCAGGTCGCGCCCAGTTTGTAGAACCTGGGGTAGCCGAGGACGACCACGTGGGCGGCGGGCGCCTTCGAGCTGATCGCGGAGTAGACGGAGTCGAGTTGGCCGGGGAGCGTGGAGTCGACGTATGCCTTGGCGGTGGCGATGCGGGACAGACAGCCGCTGTCGGACTGGAGCACGCACGTCGTCATGACGTCCGCGAAGCCCGCGTCGTTGCCGCCGATGCTGAGGGAGACGAGGCCGGTGGAGGAACTGAGCGGGCCCAGCTGGTTCGCCAGGACGTCACCCGTACGGGCGCCCGAGCAGGCCGTGAAGTCGAACGACGAGGGTGAATGGGCGGCGGCCCAGAGGTAGGGGTACGCCTTCGTGCTGCGCAAGCAGTCGCCGCTGGAGCTGATGTAGCTGCCCGCGCCGACACCGGACGAATAGGAGTCGCCGAGGGCCACATACCCGGTGGCCGCGACGGTTCCGGACGCCTGCGCCGTCGCGGCCCCGGTAAGGGCGACGCCGACGGCGAGGAGGAGTGAGGTCACGTATGCCGTAATTCGGGAACGTCTCATGGAACCTCCCTTTAGCAGGATCTCTGCCACAACTGTCGTAGCAGCTACGCGTGTTGACAGGAAGTGTCCATGCCAAGACTTTTCGCCCCCCGCGGCGGTCGCCCGTCGTGATGACGGGGCGTCAACTCCCTTGAGCCACACCCTTGGACGGCCGTACAACGGCCGTGCGCCGATACGGATCGCGCCGAAGATCGCGCCGGAGATCGCCCCGCGAGGCCTCAACCCGCCCGCCCCACAGCGCGGTTCCCCGGAGGCGGCCGGCGCCTCCGGGGAACACGCGGTGAACACTCGCGTCACATGTTTGAAGTCGGCCAAGAAGCCCCCATGGGCGCCTACCGCATCTTGACGGCCCCCAGCCCGCTGCGCGACATTGAAGCCCGGCATCCGGCGCTTCGGGGGGCAAAGTCGCCAATGCAGACCATAGGTATCAAGTCACCTTCGTCAGACAGTGACCAGCGGTCGGGACAGGATCCGGGGAGGGACCTGGTCCCACTGCTCGTGGGCATGGCGGTGGCCGTCGCGGGGGTCGGCGCGGTACTCGCGCTCGCCGACGCGGGCTCTTCCCTGCGCGGCCCGTTCACGCTCTTCTTCCTGCTCGCCGCACCGGGAGCCGCCATCGGGGTCGCGCTGCGCGGGCTGGATCCCTTCGCCCGCACGGTGGTGTCCGTCGCGGGAGCGATCGCCGTCGACCTCCTTGTCGCCCAGGGCATGCTGGCGGTGCACCGGTGGTCGGTCCGTGGCGGAATCGTTGCCGTGACGGCGATCAGCTCTCTCGTTCTCCTGTTGGTGGTGGCACGACGACTGCGCAAGCGGATGGGGAAAATCCGTTCGAGTCGTTAGGTAACGGCCAAACCAACAAAAACGTGAGGCGTCGTTCCAGGCCTTGCCATATGGGCGCAATCGTCAATACCGTCATACATCTCACCCGCATCGGACCATCACGCACATGCGATCTAGGGGAGGGCTCAAGATCGCGAAGAGGGTCCGGCGCGGGGCGCGGTAGGGGGGTGCCGTGCTCGGTGACCACACTTGTGCCGAGTCGTGCCGCGCGACCGGTTTCCGCATCCGGAATTCCGTCCTCGGGCTTCCGTCTTCGGACTTCCGCCTTCGGAATCGGCCAGCTTTGCCAGCTCACCCGGCATGCACGGAGATCCATTTCGTCATGCCGTAAGTGAGAACCCCCCTTTCGAACCGGACTAAAAGCCGGACCGCCCAGGGGCGGGCGGTCCACCGGACGAGAGGGACCAGACTCATGAGCTCAGTCCTGCGCCCAGCCGTATCGGGCGAAGATCCGTTAATGGCCGGCAAATACCGGCCGATCTCCTCTCACCTGGCCATCGCGCCACCGGTGAGTGTCGTGATTCCCGCCATGAATGAGGCGGAGAACCTCCCGTACGTCTTCAAGACCCTTCCCGCCTGGATACACGAAGTGGTTCTTGTCGACGGCAATTCCACCGACGACACGGTCGAGGTGGCCCGTGAACTGTGGCCCGACGTCAAGGTCGTCACGCAGCAGGGAAAGGGCAAGGGCGACGCCCTGATCACCGGATTCGAGGCGTGCACCGGCGACATCATCGTGATGGTCGACGCGGACGGCTCGGCCGACGGCCACGAGATCGTGTCGTATGTGTCCGCGCTGGTGTCCGGGGCGGACTTCGCCAAGGGCTCGCGGTTCGCCAACGGCGGCGGCACCTCCGACATGACACCGATCCGCAAGCTGGGCAACCGAGTGCTGTGCGCGGCCGTCAACGCCAAGTTCGGCGCCCGCTACACCGACCTCTGCTACGGCTACAACGCGTTCTGGCGGCACTGCCTGGACCAGATCGAACTCGACTGCACCGGCTTCGAGGTCGAGACCCTGATGAACATCCGGGTGGTCAAGGCCGGGCTCAAGGTGCAGGAGATACCCAGCCACGAGTACCTCCGCATCCACGGCACGAGCAATCTGCGGGCCGTGCGGGACGGGTTCCGGGTGCTCAAGGTGATCATGGGTGAGCGTTCCAACCGGCGTGCTCTGCGCCGCAGGCCGCACGCCGCCCAGCTCGACTCGGGCCAGGGAGAGGTGTCTTGAGCAGTCCCGACATCTCTGTGGTGATCTGCGTCTACACCGAGGACCGCTGGGAGGACATCCTCGCGGCGGTCTCCTCGGTGCGGGCGCAGTCGCTGCCCGCCCTGGAGACGCTCCTCGTCGTGGACCACAACCCCACCCTGCTCGACCGGCTGAGCAGGGAGTACAAGGAGACCGACGCGGTACGGGTGCTCGCCAACGCGGGCCCGCGCGGCCTGTCCGCGGGCCGCAACACCGGGATCGCCGTCGCGCACGGCGAGATCATCGCGTTCCTCGACGACGACGCCGTGGCCGAGCGCGACTGGCTGCGCCACTTCGCCTCGGGATACGCCGACCCACGGGTCATGGCCGTCGGCGGCCGTACGATGCCGATCTGGGCGTCGGGACGCCGGCCCGCCTGGTTCCCCGAGGAGTTCGACTGGGTGGTGGGCTGCACGTACAAGGGGCTGCCGCCGGGCCGGGTCCAGGTCCGCAACGTCCTGGGCGGAAACGCTTCTTTCCGTCGTACGGCGTTCGACACGGCGGGCGGCTTCGCGACCGGCATCGGCCGCGACGGCGACAAGCGTCCGCTGGGCTGTGAGGAGACGGAGCTGTGCATCCGCCTCACCCGCGCCCGCCCGGACGCGATCCTGCTGATCGACGACCGCGCGGTCATCCACCACCGGGTACCGGAACCACGCGAGCACTTCGCCTACTTCCGCACCCGCGCCTACGCCGAGGGCCTCTCCAAGGCCCTGGTCGCCCGGAGCGTCGGCGCCGACAAGGGCCTCGAGTCGGAGCGCCGCTACACGACCCGCGTCCTGCCCGCCGGGGTGGCCCGCGGACTGCGCGACGCCCTGCTCGCCCGCCCGGGCGGCGCGGGCCGCGCGGGCGCCATCGTGGCCGGTGTCCTGACGGCGGCCGGCGGGTACGTGCTCGGCAGCGTCCGGGCCCGCAGGGGCGGCGCCACGTTCACCGTGGCCGAGATCGAGAACGGGACCGAGAGCGGTCCGGGACGCGAGGGGGCGGCGGGCCGGGTGCACGAGGGAGGTGCGGGCCGGTGAACGACACCCCCGTACCCATCCTCATGTACCACTCCATCGCCGCCGCACCCAATGACGCGACGCGTGAACTGTCCGTCGGACCCGAGGCGTTCGCCGAGCAGATGGCGCTGCTCGGGGACCAGGGGTTCACCCCCGTCGACACGGCGGCGCTGGCGGCGCGGTGGCGGTCCGGCGGACCGCTGCCGGAGCGACCCGTGCTGATCACCTTCGACGACGGTTACGAGGGCGTGCACCGGCACGGGCTGCCCGTGCTGGCCAAGCACGGCTTCGCCGCCACGCTGTTCGTCTCGACGGGGTGGATCAAGGGCGCGTACGACACCGGAGGCGGCCTCGACGCCATGCTGAGCTGGGCTCAGGTGCGCGAACTCGCCGCCGAGCAGGTCGAGATCGGCGGGCACAGCCACACACACCCGCAGCTGGACCAGCTCTCCGACGACGCGCTCCGGTTCGAGGTGCTGCGCTGCAAGGAGATCATCGCCGACGAGCTGGGCAGCCGCCCGGCCTCGTTCGCGTACCCCTACGGCTACTCCAGCCGCCGGGTGCGCCAGATGGTGCGGGAGACGGGCTTCGCCCAGTCGCTCGCCGTAGGCAACGGTCTGGCGCGCCGCCGCCAGGGCCCGTACGCCCTGCAACGCGTGACCGTGCGCCGCAGCACCGGTATCGAGGAGTTCGAGCGGCTCGTCGAGGGCCGCGCGATCACCCGCAATTTCGTCCGGGACCGCGCCCTCACCAAGGGGTACGCCATGGTCCGAAGAGCACGACAGGTCCGGCGGAAGGCCATCCGTTCCCGTGTCTGACACGACGACCACAGCCCAGGCTTCATCGCCCACCGCCGAGGCGCCCGAGCAGCGGCCCGGGCGCCGCCTCCGCCTGCCCGGCCGGGGCCGCAAGGACGGCGGCGGAGGCAACCAACTCTTCCGCAACGCCTACGCCCTGATGCTCAACACCGGGATCTCCGCGGTGCTCGGGCTCGGCTACTGGCTGGTCGCCGCCCGCTACTACTCCGACACCGCGGTCGGCCAGGGCTCCGCCGCGATCGCCGCGATGAAGCTCCTCGCGGGCCTGACCGCGGTGACCCTGACCGGAGCCCTGGCCCGCTTCATCCCCGTCGCGGGCCGCGCCACCGGACGCCTCATCTTCCGTACGTACGCGGGAAGTTCGGTGGTCGTGGCGCTGGCCGCCGTGGTCTTCCTACTGACGCTGAACGCATGGGGACCCTCGTACCGCTTCCTGCACGGCCCGCTCAACGGCCTCGGCTTCATCCTGGCGGTCGTCGCCTGGTCGCTGCTGACCCTGCAGGACGGCGTGCTGACCGGACTGCGCAGCGCGCTCTGGGTGCCGGTGGGCAACACCGTGTTCTCCGCGGTGAAGCTGGCGCTGCTCATCGGGCTCGCCGCCGCGATCCCGACGACGGGTGTCTTCGTCTCCTGGGTCGCCGCGATCGCCCTGTCGGTGGTACCGCTCGGCCTGCTGGTCTTCCGGCGGCTGGTCCCCCGGCACATCAAGGCGACCGAGGAACGCGCGAACCCGCCCACGCTCAAGGAGGTCGGACGCTTCCTCGCCGGCGACTACACCGGCTCGCTCTTCTCGCTCGCCGTCGTCTATCTCGTGCCGGTGATCGTCGCCTCGCAGGTCAGCTCCTCCGACAACGCGTACTTCTACATCACCACGACGATCGGCGGCACGGTCAACCTGCTCGCCATCAACATGGGCGCCTCGCTGACCGTCGAGGGCTCGCACGACCCCGCGCGGCTCGCCGCGAACACCCGGGCCGCGATCAAGCGCATGACGCGGATCATGCTGCCCGTGTGCGGACTGCTGTTCGTCGGGGCGCCGTTCATCCTGCACGTGTTCGGCGACGGCTACGCGCACGCGGCGACCCCGCTGCTGCGCTGGTTCGCGGTCGGCGCGCTGCTGCGGGTCGTCATGGAGACGTACTTCGCGGTGCTGCGCGCCCAGAGCCGCACCTCCGGACTCGCCTATCTGCAGGGCCTGCTGTGCGTCCTGGTCCTCGGCCTGACGGTGATCCTGCTGCCCCGGATGGGCCTGACCGGGGCGGGCGTCGCGGAGATCTCCAGCCTCGCGGTGATCGTGTCGATCGCCGCGCCCAAGCTGTTCAAGATCGTACGGACCGCGCCGCCCGCCGAACTCCCGGCGGGCGCAGCGCCGGACGGGGACCTCGCCGACCTGGGTGCGCGCGACGTGGCCGCGGCGAAGCCGCGCGAGGCGAAGCGGGGGCCCGCCTGGGCCCTCGACTCCGACACCCTCGCCCTCGGCGTGCACGTCGACTTCGACCACCAGGAACGCCGCCCGGACGTCCGCCCGGGCCCCGGCACCCCACCCACGGGCACACCCAAGGCACGCCCGGACCACCGCCCGACCTGGGCGCTCAAGCCGCAACCGCCCTCAGTGGGTCTGCCGGTGGAGGCGCGGGAGCCGGGCTCGGAGGCTTCCCTGGGCCCGGCGGAGGCCCCGGAAGTCGACGCTCCCTTCGAGACGGACGGTTCGGACAGCGCCCCGACAGGGGCGCGGGGCGGGACATCAAGCGGCTCCGCCGCGTGGGCGCGATCAGCCACCACCGACCCGCAGCCGGCAGACGACACAACCCCACCACCCCCACCACCCCTCCGTGAACGCCTACGACACCCCTCCAAACCCGGCGTGCTCCTCGGCTTCCTGCTGATCTCCGCACTGCTCCTCTACTGGGTCCCGGCACTGGGCCTCGACGACGCCTCCCTCGACAAGATGGGCGGCCTCGGCCTCATCTCCGTCCTGCCGCTGCCCACCCTGATCGGCGCGGCTCTCCTGATCACGGTCTTCGCCTCGCTGCTCTGGATGAACCGCGAGCACAGGGGCCTGCTGCTCATCACCCTGCTCGCCACCGTGATCTCCCTGCACGCGCTCCCCGCGGTCATCGAGACCGAGCCACGGTTCGCCACCGCCTGGCAGCACCTCGGCTTCATCGACTACATCGACCGCACCGGGTCCGCAGTGCCCGACCTGGACGCCCGCTGGAGCTGGCCGGGCTTCTTCGCGGGGGCCGCGTTCGTCGCCAAGGCCTGCGGTGTCAGCGACCTCACCGAGGTGATCCGCTGGTGGCCGCTGACCATGCAGCTGCTCTACCTGGCCCCGATGTTCCTGCTCGTGCGTTCGATGCGGGCGAGCTGGCGCGCCAAGTGGACCGGCATCTGGATCTTCGTGCTGAGCGGCTGGGTGGGCCAGGACTACTTCTCCCCCCAGGGCTTCACCTACCTCCTCTACCTCGTCTTCGTGGCGATCCTCCTGGTGTGGTTCCGGGCGCCGCGTGTGCTGTGGGCGAAGGTGCGCCCGGGCGAGGCGGAGGTCGAGGCGACCGACCGGCGCCAGCGGGCCGTGCTCCTCATGGTGCTGATCGGCCTGTTCGCGGCGAGCGTCCCGGCACACCAGCTCACCCCGTTCGTGATGCTCGGAGTGCTCGCGGTCCTCGTCCTCGCGGGCCGCTGCGAACTGCGCGGGCTGCCGATCCTGTTCGCCGTGCTGGTCTGCGTCTGGATCGGCTTCATGGCCGAGCCGTACTGGTCGGGGCACTTCAACGACCTGTTCGGCGGGGTCGGCGGCGTCGGCAGCAATGTGTCGACCTCCGTCTCCGGCCGTATCCAGGGCGGCAGTTCGACACACAAACTCGTCCTCTACGCGCGCGTGCTGCTCGCCGGCGGGGTGATGGCCTTCGCCTGCTGGGGCTGGTGGCGACGGCGCGACCACAAGTACCGCGAGCGGTCGCTGATCGTCCTGACCTTCGTCCCGTTCCTGGGCTTCGGCATGCAGTCGTACGGCGGCGAGATGGCCCTGCGGGTCTTCATGTTCGCCCTGCCGGGGGCGGCGCTGCTGGCCGGCCTCGCCCTCTTCCCGCGCACCGGCGTCACCGCGAAGGAACGGGAGAAGGACCGGGTGAGCCTCGCCCCGCTGGCCGCGGCCATGGCGGGTCTGCTGCTCATGGGTGGCTTCCTGGTGGCCCGTTGGGGCAACGAGTCCTTCGAGCGGATCCGGCCGGGCGAGGTCACGGCCATGAACTACGTGTACGCGCACGACAAGCCGACCGTACGGCTGCTGTGGCTGAGCAACGACACGGTCAACAACGTGACGCCCGCGATGCCGTGGGGCACCCGGGACATGGAGAAGGTGCAGTACGTGCCGACGCTGGCACCCAGCGACCCGGTGCTGGTGTCCGGGCTGGTCAAGTCGCTCAAGGACGCCGGCCCGAACTCGTACCTGATGATCAACCGCAGTCAGGTGGTCTACCTCCAGATGGACGTGGGCTACTCGGCGACCTGGGAGTCGCGGCTCATCCGCAACCTCGACGACCGGCAGGACCTGAAGAAGGTCCTCGTCAACGACGACGTGACGATGTACGCGCTGGGCAAGCAGCCCGCGGGCAAGGTGCCCGAGCCCGATCCGGGACCGATCGGTCCGCTGGTCACCTGGACACCGTGGTCGGTCGTCGGCGCGCTGGCGGCGGTGGCGCTCATCATCATGCTGGCGGCGCGGGAGGTCGTACGGGTCGCGGTGCGGCCGAGTGTGCGGCAGCTGCGGTGGCTGCAGAGCAGCTTCTGGTTCTCGCTGCCGCTGCTGGCGGTGCTGCTGGCCTCGCTCGTACAGCGGTTCCTGACCATGAAGTAGCACAAGGTCCAGCCAGGCGCAGTGGCTCACCCGGACCCGGGATCACGGGTTCAGCGGGTGAGCCACTTCACTTCGTAGGCCCTCATGTCGAACTGCTTGCCGTCCACCTGCGCGTTGATGGACCGGTTCAGGGTGTTCACGACCAGGACGGCCTTGTCGGTGGCGAGGACACGGACGTTGGGCACGTCGTCGGGGGCCACGGACACCGTCGCGTACGTGGAGCCCGGGGCGAACGCCCGGCTGAAGCGGGAGACGAGGTCGAGCATGGGCAGGGCCGCGCCGCCGTCGGCACGGTCGGTCGGCGTCCACAGGCAGCCCGCGCAGTCGGTGCCCTTCTCCTTCTCCGGGTTCCAGTAGAAGCCGGAGGTTGCGCCGCCGCGGGCCATCGCGATCAGGCCGGCGGCCTGGACGGCGACGCGGTGGGCCTCGGACCAGCCCGTGCGCTCGTCGTTGCCGTCGGCGGGCTCGACGTAGTACTCGGCCCACCACAGAGGCAGTCCATGAGTCTGCTCGCGCACCCACCGGCTGACGGCGGTGAACTTGTCGGTGGCCGCGAACTCGTTCGGGAGCAGGTCGTCGTCGTTGGTGTAGCTGGAGCCGTCGACGACGACGAAGTCGGCACCCACCTTGTTCTTGTTCCAGTAGTCGAAGGCGTCGAGGACCCGCTGGTCCATGGTGCCCCAGGTGCCCTTCAGGGTCGTCGACGCGTTCTCCGTCTGGCGCGGGTCGACGCTGTCCATGACGAGGTAGGGCCCGCCGACCAGGATGTCCTTGTCGACCTTCTTCAGCGCCTTGTAGACGAGGTTGTAGAGCTCGGTGTAGCCCTCGTAGTCCCAGCGGGCCTTGCCGTCGTTCCAGAAACCCTTGAACTCGTTCCAGACGATGAAGTGACGGACGTCCGGATAGCGCTTGGCGACGGTCGCGGCGAGCGCGGCGAAGTCCGCGTAGTGGGCGCGGTCCGGGGCGGTCTCCAGGGCGGCCTGGCTCCAGTTCGTGTTGTTCGCGCCGGCCTTGCCGCCCTTCATCCAGTCCGGGGAGCAGCACAGGGTGACGACCGGGGTCCCGCCGGACTTCCGCATGAAGTCGATACGGCGGTCCATCTCGGAGAAGTCGTAGCGCCCCTTGGAGGGTTCGGGGTTGCCCGCCCCCCAGCCCATGATGTGCTGGATCTGCGGCACCGACTGCTTCTCCAGCAGCCCCTCGACGCGCCGGGTGGCCGTGTCACTGCCCTGGTCTGCGCTGTACTGGGTGTGGGTGAAGCCCCAGCCCACCTCGGGTCGCGGCGTTGGGGGCGGGGTGACGGGGGTGCCGTGCACCTTGTCCCCGTCGCGGGTGGTGCCCGCGGTGCTCGCGCCGCCTCCGGGCAGGGTGTTGAGCAAGGTCACCACCAGGGCCAGAGCGGCCACTCCCACGCCGAGCAGCGCGGTGAGCCGCCACCGCCGTGCCCCCGAATTCCACCCATGACGTCCCATCAAGGGCAACAGTAACGGCGGGGGTCGGCCGCGGGACAGGTCTTGTAGGACCACAGCCGTGTAACAGGACGGAGGGGATACGGGTAGACACAGCCGACACACAGGACGCACCGCGGAAACCGGGTGCACGGGGCGCCCGCGTGACGGATCATGGCGGCATGTCTGCCAACCCACACGACGCACTGCCGATCCGGCTCAACGTCGACGACAGCGACTCACCGTCGGACGTCGTCGACGCGCTGTTCCTCGGCCGCTTCGCGACGGGCGAGCAGCCGCACTCGCACGCGGCGAACATCGACCGCGTACGGTCCGGGGCGACGCTCCTCCCGCCGGGCGCCCGCGTGCTGCGCTCGGCCCGCGACGACGACCGCAGCGCCACGCTCGCCGAGGGCGACGGCTGGACCCTGCTGGTGTCCCGCTGGAACCGCGGCGCCGACGTCACGGTCACCGCGACCAGCACCGAACTGGCCGCCAAGATCCTCGACCAGGCGACGGACGGCGCGGCGGACGAACCCGAACCCCAGCCGGAGAACGTGACGATGGGGTTCTGGTACGTCTCCCCGCGCCGCGGCCCGCACCGCACCACCCGGCAGATCTCCGCGGGTACGTGGGAGGAGGTGCGGTCGAACTACACCGGACCGGTGGCGGACGCCATGGACCGGCTGATGAAGACGACGCCCGAGGACATCGCGGGCCGGCTGTTGCTGCTGCACGGCCCGCCCGGCACGGGCAAGACCTCGGCCCTGCGCACCCTGGCCCGTTCCTGGCGCGACTGGTGCCAGGTGGACTGCGTCCTCGACCCGGAGCGGCTCTTCTCCGACGTCGGCTATCTGATGGACATCGCGATCGGCGAGGAGGACGGCACGGGCAAGGGCCGCTGGCGGCTGCTCCTGCTCGAGGACTGCGACGAGCTGATCCGCGGCGAGGCCAAGCACACCGCGGGCCAGGCGCTCTCGCGGCTGCTCAACCTCACCGACGGCCTCCTCGGCCAGGGCCGCAACGTGCTCGTGGGCGTCACGACCAACGAGGACCTCGAGCGCCTCCACCCCGCCGTGGTCCGCCCCGGCCGCTGCCTCGCCCGGATCGAGGTCGGCGCGCTGACCCGCCCGGAGGCGGTGAGCTGGCTGGGCACGGAGGAGGGCGTCGGCCGCGACGGCGCGACCCTGGCCGAGCTGTACGCGCTGCGCCGGGGCACGACGCCGACGTCGGTGCCGGACCAGCGGGAGGGCGCGGACGCGGGACTGTATCTGTAGCTGCCCGGCACTGCGTGCGGTGCTTTGATGGTCGTATGACCCTGTTCGTCGGCACGTCGGGGTGGCAGTACAAGGACTGGCGCGGCGTCCTGTACCCGGACGGGGTGCCGATGCGGCTGTGGCTGGAGGAGTACGCGGCACGGTTCGCCACGGTCGAGATCAACAACGCGTTCTACCGGCTGCCGTCGCGGGAGACCTTCGAGAGCTGGCGGGAGCGCACCCCGCCCGACTTCGTCGTCGCCCTCAAGGCGAGCCGCTATCTGACGCACATCAAACGGCTGCGCGACCCGGCGGAGCCGGTCGACCGGCTGATGGGCCACGCCGCCGGGCTCGGCGACCGCCTGGGCCCGGTCCTGCTCCAGCTCCCGCCCACGCTGCACGCCGACCCCGCCCTTCTCGACGAGTGTCTGGGCCGCTTCCCCGCCGGCGTCCGGGTCGCGGTCGAACCGCGCCACGACTCCTGGTGGACATCGGAGGTGCGCAAGGTGCTCGAGTCACGGGGTGCCGCCCTCTGCTGGGCCGATGTGCTGGCCCGCCCCGTGACGCCCCTGTGGCGGACCACCGACTGGGGCTACGTCCGCTTCCACGAGGGCCGCGCCCAGCCGTGGCCGCGCTACGGCCGGCAGTCCCTGACGACCTGGGTACGGCGCGTCACGGACGCCTGGTCCGACCACCACGACGTGTACGCGTACTTCAACAACGACCCGAACGCGGCGGCGATCCACGACTCGGTGGCCTTCGCCCACGCCGCAAGAACAACGGGCCTGCCGGTGACCCGCACGCCGGACGACAGGACCTAGTCCCCGTAGGCCGCCCGCAGGGCATCCCGTACGGCGTCCAGCGCGGCGGACTCGGAGAGGCCGAGGCGGTGCACGCGCTCGGCGTACGCCTGTGCGGCCGACGCCGCTTCGCGCTCCGCCGCCGAGCCCGCCGCGGCGACGAACGTCCCGTTGCGGCCGCGCGTCTCGATCACCCCGTCCGACTCCAGCGCCCGGTAGGCCTTGGCGACCGTGTTGGCGGCGAGGCCGAGTTCCTCGGCCAGCCCCCGCACGGTGGGCAGCTTGTAGCCGACCGGCAGCGCGCCGGACCGCGCCTGCTCGGAGATCTGGGCACGCACCTGTTCGTAGGGCGCGGCCCCCTCATCGATGTGGATCTTCAACGTCACGCAGCGATTGTCCCGTACGGAACGGAAAATGAGAGGCACTCGCACACACCTCGCGCGTAGCGTTCGACTCCATGACTGTGATCATCAGCGACGTCCGCCCGGACGACCGACGGCACACCGAGGGCTTCGCCCACATCCGAAACCGCGCACTCCCCTTCGTGCTGTACACCCCCGACTCCATCGCGTACGACGTCACGCACGCGCACCCCGACGCCCACTACCGCCCGCTGCTCGCGGAGCAGGACGGCGAACCGATCGGCACGGCCCAGGTCGGCATCGCGCACGACAGCGCGGAGCCGAACCAGGGCTACCTCAACGTGTACGTCGACCCCGACCGCACCCGCCGGGGCGCGGGCTCCCTCCTGGTGCGCACCGCCGAGGAGCACCTGGCGGCCCTGGGCGCGACCAAGCTCTTCGCCTGGGTCCTGGACGAGCCGGGCAACCGCGCGTTCGCCGAGAAGCACGGCTACCGAGCGAGCCGCTCCGCCCACTTCCTCCGCCTCGACCTGGCGGGCAGCACCCTGCCGGCGCTCCAGAGCCCGCCGCCGGGCGTCGAACTGTGCAAGGGCTCGGACTTCGCCGACGACCCGCGCCCCCTGTTCACCCTGGACGCGGAGACGATGGCGGACGAACCCAGCGACATTCCCCACGAGTTCACGGACTACCAGGCCTGGCTCCAGGAGACCTGGCGCCACCCCCTGTTCAGCGCCGAGCTGACCACGGTCGCGCTCGTCGACGGCCGCCCGGCGGCGTTCAGCGCGGCCCGCACGGACGGCGGCACCCGCTACGGCACCGTGATGACGGGCACCGCCGCCGCGTTCCGCGGTCGCGGCCTCGCCAAGCTCGCCAAGAACGACTCGCTGCACCGGGCCCGCGCCGCCGGGTACACGGAGGCGTTCACGGGCAACGACGCCGGCAACGAACCGATGATCGCGATCAACAAGTGGTTCGGCTACGAGATCTGCGGGACGGAGGTGCGGTATGTCCGCGAACTCGCCTGACGCACCTCGCACCGTGGAGGTCGTCCTCGTCAAGTCCGGTCGCACGAAGATCCGTTACCCCGCCGAACTGCTCGCCGACGACGGCACCCGCGTCACCGTGCGCGCGCCGTGGGCGGGCGAGGGCGTCCGCGACTTCGGCTTCGTACGGTTCGAGCCGGGCGATGTCTTCACCGAGCACTACTGGCGGGACCGCTGGTACGCGGTCAAGGAGGTCCGGGACGCCGAGGGCGTACGGAAGGGCTGGTACTGCGACATCACCCGCCCGGCCACCCTCTCCGGCGGCGAACTGGTCGTCGAGGACCTCGACCTGGACCTGTGGCGCTCCGCGGACGGCACGGACGTACTGCGCCTGGACGAGGACGAGTTCGCGGCGAGCGGCCTCGCGACGACCGATCCGCGGGCCGCGGCCGCCGCGCAGAACGCCCTCGACACACTCGAACTCCTGGCCCGCGAGGGCGACTTCGAGGCCCTGTTCGGCTAGGGCCGGTACCCGGCGGACACCCGCTCGGCGACCGCCGAGCACCCGGTGGTCAGACGTGGGCCACCACCGCGTACCGCTCGTCCGCCACCTCGCGCCCCCACAGCCGCGCGTCGTCGGACAGCCGCTCCACCCGGAGGTCCGAGGTCAGGGGTTCCAGCAGGGCGGCCAGCCGGTCCGCGGGTATGCCGACGGGGCTCAGCGTCCCCCACACCCCCTCGACCAGGACGAGCCGTCCTCCGGGGCGCAGCAGCCCGCGCCAGTGCCGCAGGACGCGCCCGGGGTCGGGCAGCGCCCACAGGACGTGCCGCACGAGCACGACGTCGAACCGCTGCTCGCCGACGGGCGGTGCCGTCGCGTCACCTAGGAGGAACACCGCGTCACGTCCGGCGAGCTTGGCGCGGGCCAGGTCGACCATGCGTGGCGCGCCGTCGATCCCGGTGACATGGTGGCCCCGCTCGGCCGCGAGAAGCGCCAGGCTGCCGGTGCCACAGCCGAGGTCGAGCACCTCGCACGGGGTCTCGGGCAGCCAGGCGCGCAACCGCTCCGCCCAGGCCTCCCGCACGACGGCGTCGCGCAGCCCGTGGTCCGGTTCGTCGTCGAAGGTGTCGGCCTCGGCGTCCCAGTCCACCCGGTCCGTGTCGGCCACCGTCTCCGCGCCCCCGCCCGCGCCGCCGAGCTCCGGCCCCACCTCGCTCGGACAAGGTTTGACACCGCTCTGACCTGGATTCATTTCGTTGTAACCCGTCATGTGCCCCAGGGTGACACCCACCACTGACAGTCGAATCGTGACAGCCGCCACAGACAGATCCGGACTGATGAGCAACTCTCCCGGAAAGGGTCTACCTCCGTACAACCGCGGATCCCGGTAGGCACAAGGAGGCAGCCATGCGCCGTGTGACCGTGCAGAAGCCCCTGAGTAAGTCGCAGTCCCGCCGAGTGCGGGACGAGGCCGACGAGCGCCCGGCCGAGCGTCCGGAGGTCCGCAAGGACATCCACCGCACGTGGTGGCCGGACGAGTGAGCGGTCCGGGCCGCGCGCCCCGGCACTGAGACACGCCCCGGCGCGGAAAGTGTCAGTCGAGCCGCTTGCGGTAGTGGATCCGGTCGTACCGGCCGTCCACACGGCGCTCCACGACCTCGTACCCGTACTTCGGGTAGATCGTCTGGTTCTCCCACATCATCGCGTTCGTGTAGAGCCTGACCTCGGTCAGCCCGAGCGCACGCGCGTGTGCGTCCACGAACGCCAGCAGCCGTCGCCCGACGCCCTTGCCATGGGCGTCGGGGTGGACGGCGATGCTGTCGAGGAAGAGATGGTCCTCGCGCGCCTCGATCACCACGAGGCCCCTCACGGGTTCCCCCGTGACGAACACCCGCCCCGCGGCCACGTTCGCCGCGTGGTCCGCCTCCATGGGCTTCGGCACCACTCCGATGCGCTCGATGTAGTGGTGGTACGCGGCGTCGGTCACCGCTTTCACGGCGGCCACGTCGGCGGCAACGGCCGGGCGGATCTCCGGTTGGTTCGGGGCATCTGTCATGGCCGAAACGGTAGCTACCTGAGCGCAGGCTCAGCACTCCCTTAAGCCGACCATAAGGATCTCCCTCACCCGCCTCCAACAGGCGATTTCGCGGTTTCTTCGGGCTAGCTTGCTGATCACCCCCACGGGATCCGCCGTACGCCCGTAGGCCCGCTTCGAGGAGTTCCCCCATGTCTTTCCCCAAGCTCTCAACTACGTTCGAGCAGGGGAGGCCCCAATGCCGCAAGGCCGCCGTCGCAGTCGCCGTCGGTGTCGCCCCGGTCGCCCTGACCGCGCTCGCCGCGGCGCCCGCCGTCGCGCACGGCACGATGGGCGACCCGGTCAGCCGGGTCTTCCAGTGCTACGCGGAGAATCCCGAGAGCCCGAAATCCGGCGCCTGCAAGGCGGCCGTCGCGGCCGGCGGCACCCAGGCGCTGTACGACTGGAACGGCATCCGGATCGGCGACGCGAACGGCGGACACCAGCGGCTCATCCCCGACGGGAAGCTGTGCAGCGCGGGCAACGACGAGTTCAAGGGCCTGGACCTGGCCCGCGCCGACTGGCCGACGACGCGCGTGAGCGCCGGCGCGTACACGTTCAAGTACCGGGTGACGGCCCCGCACAAGGGGACCTTCGACGTCTACATCACCAAGGCGGGCTACGACCCGTCCAAGCCGTTGGCCTGGGCCGATCTGGACCTGGCTCACCCGGTCGCCACGAAGACCGACCCGGCCGCGACGGACGGCTACTACACCTTCTTCGGCACCCTGCCGCAGCGATCGGGCAGACAGCTCCTCTACGCGATCTGGCAGCGCTCGGACAGTCCGGAGGCGTTCTACTCCTGCTCGGACGTCACCTTCGGTGGCGGAGGTTCCGGCAACGCCGGTGCCGGTGGCGGCAGTACGGGCAGCAGCGGTACGGGCAGCGGTAGTAATACGGGCACGGGGAGTACCGGAAGCGGTACCACCCCCGCGCCGACCACCCCGGCACCCACCGCTTCCGCGCCCTCCGAGCAGCAGATAGCCGACGGTGCCGACAAGTCGACGGTGCGGCACGACCACCACGACGGCACGGCCACTCCGGCGGCCGACACGAACACCTCCGAGGCAGCTCCCGGCGGCTCCGCCGACCGGCCCGAGGCCGCGGGTGTCTCGGAGCGGCACCTCGCCGAGACCGGCGGTGACTCCTCCAGCCCCTATCTCGCGATCGGCGGGGCGAGCGCGCTGGCGCTGGGCGCGGCGGCACTGTTCTCCTCGGTCCGCCGCCGCGCGCCGCGCGACGGCCGACGCGGTCGCTAGGCCCTGTCGTCACATTCCCGGTGCACTCCGGGGCCTGTCCGGCGGCTCAGGTCGGACAGGCCCCGGCCGGGGCGGTCAGCTGAACACGGAGGCGCAGTTCGTGGTGGTGGCGTGTGCCGGGTCGAGGGCGTTGGCCGCTTCGTGGAAGGCGATCCGGTCGATGAGGCCGATCGCCGCGTGCTCGGAGAGGTCGACCGGGCACAGGTCCTGCAGCAGCACGTTGTGGACGTCGGATCCGGTGAGGAACTGTGAGCGGTACGGCGTGACCACCTCGTCGTACTTGGTGGCGATCACCGTGTAGTGCACGCCCGGGACGGTGTCGCCGCCGGCGTTGAGCTTGGTCAGGAAGGCGGAGCCGACGATCTGGTCGGCGAGCGCGGGTGTGACCGCCGACAGCAGGTCCTCGGCGCCCGGGAAGTACGGCAGCAGGTTGGTGAGGCCGTCGAGGGTGGTGCCATGGTTGTCGGGCGCGATGCCCACGAAGGTGTTCACCTTGGCGGCTCCGCCGAGGAACTTGAGGTAGTAGCGGGGCATCAGGCCGCCCTGCGAGTGGCCGACGAGGTCGGCCTTGGCCGCGCCGGTCGCGGTGAGCACCTTGTCGACGAATACCTGAAGCTGTTCGGCCGACTTGTCGATGGGGCCGAGGGCGTTGAAGAGGGGGACGCCGGGCAGTTGCCCGTAGTCGAGGGAGAAGACGCAGTACCCGCGGTTCACCAGGTAGGGCGCGAAGGTCAGCCAGTTGTCGATCGAGTTGGCGAAGGTGCCGTGGACGAGGACGACGGGGCGGGGATGGGTGGCGGAGGGCTTGCAGGAGTAGTCGTTCCAGCCGCTGCTCGGCGCGGCGGCGTGGGCGGTGGCGGCGGGGACCACGGCGACCACCGCGGTCAACAGCAGTGCGGTGAGGGGTCTGAGCAGGCGCTTCCAGGGCAGCATCGGGTGATCTCCTTGCGGCTCAAGGGAGTTGCGACGACGTACGCCCTGTGATCCGGATCACGAGGATGCTGTTCACTCGTCAAGTTACGGGCGAGTAGCCCAAGTGTGAAGTTACGCGTCAGTAAAAAACTTCCGGCGGAAAACAGCGGCAGTCTCGGACAGCGGCCAACACCTGACGAATCGTCACCAAGCGGGCCTGATGGGACCATAGGGCGCGATACGCATCAATCGGTCGCACAACACGCGCACTTCACCCTCACCGAGCACCTCGGCCCACGCCCGCACGACATCGGCGGCCGCCTCCTCCGCCGCACGGGTGCAGGCCCAGCCGCGTTCGGTCAGCACGACGAGGCGGGCGCGCGCGTCACCGGGATACGGGCGCCGCTCGGCGTACCCCTTGCGCACGAGCTCGTCGACGAGCTGACTGGCGGCCTGCTTGGTCATCCCCAGATGGGTCGCGAGGTCGGTGACCGTCGCACCGTCCGGCGCGAGCCGGACGAACGCGAAGCCGTGCGCGGGCCGCACCTCGAAGCCACGGGCTTCGACGCCGTCGTTGATGCGCCGTGTCAGGTCGCCCGCGGCGGCGAGCAGGGCGGCGGTCAGGGCCATGGCCTCGTAGTTCTCCACGGATGCATTGAAACACCCTTGACGAATTGGTCAAGCAGCTTGACCATGAGTCCATATAGTCAAGCTACTTGACCACTTTCAGGAGGCAGCCATGCCCGTCATCCACCCGTCCGATGCCGTCGTCCACGAGATGCACGGCGCCCGCTTCGTCTCGTACGCCCGCCCCGGCGCCGGCAGCAAGGAACTGTGCGCCTGGCGGGGCGAGATCCCCGCCGGCACCAAGGCGCCCCTGCACACCGTCAGCCGCGAGGAGATCCTCCACATCCTCGAGGGCGAGCTGGTGATCACGCTCGACGGACGCACCGAGCGGGTCACCGCGGGCGACACGCTGATCATCAACCCCGGGGCGACCTTCGGCGCCGAGAACCCGACCGACCGGACCGTGATCACCTGGGTCACCACGCCCATCGGTCTGACGGCGGAGCTGTCCGACGGCACCCGCATCACCCCTCCGTGGGCCAACTGACGCACATCTGAGGAGAGTTACGCCGCCAGCGTGCCCGGCATCACCGCATGCGGGCCGAACTTCGCCCGCGCGCGGTCCGCGACCTCCTCGATGCGGCGGACCTTCTCGTCCACGGGGTCGAAGGTCAGCTGGTGGGAGGCCTGTTCGGCGGGAGTGAGGCCCTCGGCGCGCAGGCCGATCGCGCGGACCCGGGCACGCTGGAGGCCGAGCGCCTCGTACAGGGCGTACGCGGTGGCGGTGAGCGCCGAGGAGTGGGCGGTCGGCTCCTTGAGGGTGCGGCTGCGGGTGGTCGAGGAGCGGTCGGCGTAGCGGACGGTGAGGGTCAGGGTGCGGCAGACCTTCTCCAGGGCGCGCAGCCGGGTGCCCAGCTCCTCGGTGGCGGAGAGCAGCGCGCGGCGGTGCAGGGCGGGGTCCAACTCGTCGCGGGAGAAGGGGCGTTCGGTGGCGAGAGAGCGCGAGGTGGCGTTCGGGACGACCCGACCGCGGTCGATGCCGGACGCCTTCTCGTGCAGTTCGCGGCCGGTCCGGGCACCGGTCAGGCGCTGGAGCGTGGACAGGGGCGCGGCGGCGACCTTGCCGATGGTGTCGAGGCCGTACTCGCACAGGGTGCGGGCGGTGGCGCCGCCGACCCCGGGCAGCGCGCCGACGGGCCGCTCGGCGAGGAACTCCGCGACGGCGTCCGGCTCCCCGGGCACCACCCGGGCCACTCCGGGCACGGCCTCCCGCAGTGCCATCCGCGCGAGCATCGGCCCGGGTCCGGCGCCGATCGCGCAGTCGATCCCGTACAGGGCGAGTGCCCGCACCCGGATCAACGAGGCGAACTCCACGGCGGTCCGCCCGAAGTACCGTTCGGCGCCCCGCAGATCGACCAGCGCCCGGTCGGGCGGCAGCGCCTCGATGACGGGGGTGAACTCCTCCAACAGTCCGAGGAGCCCCGGCAGGGCGGCCTCGTACATCGGAGGCAGCTGAAAACGTACGCAGAGGATGGTCATCCCGCACTCCCCGGACTCTGGTGCCACAACTTCTTTCCTCCCGCGGGCCCTTCGCCCGCGGGACGCAGATCGGCCCAGGGGTGCATCTCGTACCCCGTGGGCATCCGGATCTTCCGGCTCTCCTTCGTGCCCTCCCCCTCCGGCAGGGGCCCCGGCACGGGCTCCGCCAGCCGCGCCGCCACCACGTCGAGGCCGCCCTCGGCGCGCAGCTCGACCAGTTCGGCGAGATTCCAGGCCGCCGCGCCCACCACGCTGAGGCTGCGCGGGCCCCGGCGCTGCACCACTCCGCGCACCAGCAGCAGCCAGGAGTGGAAGACGGTGTGGGCGCAGGCGTCGTGCGAGTCGTCGAAGAAGGCGAGGTCGACCAGGCCGGTGCCGTCGTCCAGGGTGGTGAAGATGACGCGTTTGCCGGAGCGGATCGGCGGGGTCTGGGTGGCCGCCTTGGCGCCCGCGACCAGGACCGTCTCTCCGTGTCGCGCCTCCCGCAGCCGACGTGCCGTCACCACGCCCAGCTCCCCCAGGAACTCCCGGTGGTCGTCCATCAGATTGCGCGAGGCGTCCATCGACAACACGCCCAGTTCGGCGCTGAGCCGCTCCGCCGAGGAGAGGTCGGGCAGCCCGGCGGAGGCGGTCTTCCGCCCGCCGGACAGGGGGAGTTGGCCGCCGCCCGCGCCCCGGGAACCCCGGTGCAGCTCGGTCAGGTGCAGTTGCAGATCACGTCGGTTGGCGCCGAACGCGTCCAGCGCGCCGACCTGCGCGAGCCGCTGTGCGAGCGGCCTGCTCGGCCGGGCCCGCTCCCAGAAGTCGAGCAGGGAGGCGTACGGCTGTCCGTCCGCGATCCGCGCCGCCTCGGCCTCGCTGATGCCGTGCACGTCGGAGAGGGCGAGGCGGACACCCCAGCGGCCGGCAGAGCCAGCAGATTCAGACACCAGTTCGATACGGTGGGCGACCGCCGACCGGTTCACGTCCAACGAAAGGATCGGCACCCCCCGCCGCCGCGCGTCCGCCAGCAGCAGCCGCTTCGGATACATCCCGGGGTCGTGCGTGAGCAACCCGGCGTAGAAAGCGGCCGGGTGATGGGCCTTCAGCCACGCCGACTGGTACGTCGGGACGGCGAAGGCGACCGCGTGCGCCTTGCAGAAGCCGTACGACCCGAAGGCCTCGACGATCTCCCAGGTCCGCGCGATGGTCTCGGCGTCGTACCCCTTGGCCGCCGCGTTCTGTGCGAACCAGAACCGGATCCGCCCCTGCGCCTCGGGGTCGGACAGCCCGCGCCGCACCCGGTCCGCCTCGTCGCGTCCGCAGCCGGTCATGATGTCGACGATGTCGATGATCTGCTCGTGGAAGACCACGACGCCGTACGTCTCCTTCAGCGGTCCCTCCAGGTCCGGGTGCGGATAGCGGATCGGCGTCCGCCCGTGCCGCGCCTCGATGAACGGCCGCACCATGTCGGCTGCGACCGGTCCCGGCCGGAAGAGCGAGATGTCGACGACGAGGTCGTGGAAGGTCGCGGGCTGCAGCCGCCCGACCAGGTCGCGCTGGCCGGGCGACTCGATCTGGAAGCAGCCCAGCGTCTCGGCGGACTGGATGAGCCGATACGTCGCCGGGTCGCCCGGCGCCACCGCGTCGATGTCCGGCCGGTCCCCCGTGGCCCGCTGCACCTCGGCCACCGCGTGCGCCATCGCGGACTGCATCCGCACGCCCAGCACATCGAGCTTGAGCAGCCCGAGGTCCTCGACGTCCTCCTTGTCGAACTGCGACATGGGGAAGCCCTCACCGCTGGTCGGCACGACCGGCGTACGGGCGAGCAGGGAGGCGTCGGAGAGGAGCACCCCGCACGGGTGCATGGCGATGCCGCGCGGGAGGGCGTCGAGGGACTCGACCAGCTCCCACAGCCGTCCGTACTTCGCCCCGTCCCGCTGAACCTCCCTCGCCAGCTCCCGCAGTTCGGGCAGCTCGTCCATCGCCGCGCGGGCGTCGCGGGCGCGGATGTGCGGGAAGGACTTGGCGATCCGGTCGATGTCGGCCGGGTCCATGGAGAGCGCGGCGCCCACATCGCGGACGGCGTGCCGGACCCGGTAGGTCTCGGGCATCGAGACGGTCGCGACCCGCTCGGTGCCGAACCGGTCGATGATCGCGCGGTAGACCTCCAGCCTGCGCGCGGACTCCACGTCGATGTCGATGTCGGGCAGCACCGAGCGACGCTTGGACAGGAAGCGCTCCATCAGCAGCCCGTGCTCGACCGGGTCGGCGTGCGCGATACCGAGGAGGTGGTTGACGAGGGAGCCCGCGCCGGAGCCGCGCGCGGCGACCCGGATGCCCATCTTCCGTACGTCGTCCACGACCTGGGCGACCGTCAGAAAGTAGGAGGCGAAGTCGTGGTGGGCGATGATGTCCAGCTCGCGGTGCATGCGTTCCCAGTAGTCCCGCCTGCGTTCGTAGCCGCGCAGCACCATGCCCGCCGCCGCCCGGGAGGCCAGGACGCGCTGGGCGGTGCGCCGGCCCGCACCGACGAGATGCGGCTCGGGGAAGTGGACGGTGCCGATGCCGAGGTCGTCCTCGGGGTCGACGAGGCACTCGGCGGCGGTGGCCTGGGTCTGTTCGAGCAGGCGGTACGCGGTGTCACGGCGGTAGCCCGCGGCCTCGACGATCCGTTCGGCGGCGCCCAGCATGGCGGCCTCGTCCTTGAGCCAGGCCTCGCCGGAGTCCAGCTCGCGCCGGGGGTCGACGGGGACGAGGCGGCGGGCGGCGTCCAGGACGTCGGCGACCGGGCCGAGGCCCGGGTCGGCGTACCGGACGGCGTTGCTGAGCACCGGGCGCACCCGCTGTTCGGCGGCGAAGCCGACGGTGCGGGCGGCGAGCCGCAGGGACCCGGGCCCGGTGCCCTCGCGGCCGTGCCAGACGGCTTCGAGGCGCAGGGCGTCGCCGTAGATCTCCCGCCAGGGCGCGAGCAGCTTCGCGGCGCGGTCGGGGCGCCCCGCGGCTAGTGCGCGGCCGACGTCGGAGACGGGTCCGAGCAGTACGGTCAGTCCCTCGGCGTGGTTGTCCGGCCGGAGCAGCAGGGGCTGCCGCCCCGGGCCGCTGTCGGGACCGCCGCCCGCATGCGCCGCCGTGACGATTCTGCAGAGGTCGGCCCAGCCGGCCGCGCCGTCCCGGGCGAGGAAGGTCACCCGAGGAGTCGACTCGTCGATGAAGGCACCGCCACGGACCGGGGCGCGGCGCCGCTCCCCTCGTACGGGCTCCCCGTTCCCTCGTACGGGCTCCCCCGCCGCTCGGGCAAAAGCCCCGCCCGTCGGCGCGGAGGCCCCGGCCGTCCGGGCGAAGGCCCCCGCCGTCCGGGCGGAAGCCCTCGCCTCTCGGGCGGGAGCCTCAACCGCGAGGTCCGCCCCGAACAGTGGACGGACACCCGCTTTCGCGCAGGCCTTGGCGAACCGGACCGTGCCCGCGAGGCTGTCCCGGTCGGTGAGCGCGAGGGCGTCCATGCCCCGCTCCGAGGCACGCTCGGCCAGCCGCTCCGGGTGCGAGGCCCCGTACCGCAGGGAGAACCCGGAGACGGTGTGCAGATGCGTGAACCCCGGCACACGCACCTCCCGTACCCGTCCGTATCCGTTCGTGTTCGAGGACCCTCTCACCAGGCTCTCGAACATTCGTTCCCAATGACCTCACCCCCACCATAGACCAATTTCCGAACAAGTGTGCGACATCCGTTCGAGCCCGTCCCACCTGCGCAAACACCGGTCCACCGGCCCTGAGCAGGCAGGACGGAGCGCGTCAGCCGATCTGGGCGCCGAAGGCCGACAGCGCCTCGGTGACCGGCTGGAAGAAGGTCTCGCCGCCCGAGGTGCAGTCGCCGCTGCCGCCCGAGGTGAGGCCGATGGCCGTGGAGCCCGAGAAGAGCGAGCCGCCGCTGTCACCGGGCTCGGCGCAGACGTCGGTCTGGATGAGTCCGTCGACGATGTCACCGTTGCCGTAGTTCACGGTGGCGTCCAGGCCGGTGACCGTGCCGCTGTGCACCTGGGTCGTCGAACCGCTGCGCGTCACCGACTGCCCGACGGTCGCCGCACCCGCCTGGGTGATGGGCTGCGCTGAGCCGTTGTAGAGATCGACCTCGCTCGGGTGGTCGACCGTCGAGGTGTACTTGACCAGACCGAAGTCGTTGCCGGGGAAGCTGGACTGCTCGTTCGTGCCGATCTCCTTGCCACTGGAGTCCGACCAGGTGGAGATCTCCCGGGTGCAGTGCCCGGCGGTGATGAAGTACGGCTGGCCGCCCTTGACCACGTTGAAGCCGAGCGAGCAGCGCCCGCCGGAGCCGGTGATCGCGTCGCCGCCCGCGATGAAGGGCTTGAACTCCCCCTTCGTGCGCTGGAGTTCGGCCTTGGCGCCGAGACCGTCGACGACCTTGGTCAGCCGGGCGAGGGTCGCGCCCCCGACCGTGCGGTCGGCGGTGACGACGACCTTGTTGGTCCCCGGGTCGGTCGCCCAGGACGTGCCGGGGATGGTCGCGTCCTCCTTGAGGGTGGTACGGGCGCTCGTCAGTTCGGCGAGGGAGTTCTCGACGATTCTGGCCTGGGCGCCGGCCGCCTCGACGACGCGCGCCGCGGCCTGGTCGAGCACATTGACGACGAGGTGCCCGGCCTTCGCGTCGTAATACGTTCCCGCCGCGTCGGGACCCAGGTCCTTGCCGAGCGTCGAGGCGAGCTTTCCGGCCGCCGTGATCGAGAGCGGCCGGGGCGTCGCGCTCTTCTGCGTCTCGCTCGCGTTCGCAGTCTGGAAGGTGACTCCCGCGGCGACCAGGGCGGCGACACTCGCGCCTGCCACGGCTGCGCGCCGCCCGGATATACGTCGGTGCTTCACTTCGCGTCCTCCTGTGGGGGGCGGCCCGGGAGGTCGTGGGGACCTCCCGGGCCGGAAGGCGTACGGAATCGAAAGGCGTACGGGCGCCCACTATTCCGAGACCCACAGGTGGCTCACAAGGTCGACTTCAGGACGCGCGTACAGCAACGGGTGTACGCCCCCGGCACCTTGACCCTGCGTGATCGCACCCTGTGCGTTCGCAGTGCAAACACTGCGTGCGAGTGACGCATGTGCAGCCCGTGAGGTCTAGTCCTGTCTGATTTTCGACTCTTCAGAGTCCGATCCCAACGGGGGCGCGAGGGAAGACGGTTGCTCCTGCACCGATTGCTCGACCGGTTGCTCCACCGATTCCCGCACCGATTGCTCCACCGATTCCCGCACCGGCCGCTCGGTCGACGGCCGCGCCTGCTCGGGCGCCGGGGCGGCCGGCTGCTGCGCCCGTTCCAGGAACCGCAGCAGTTCCACCGGGAAGGGGAGCACCAGGGTGGAGTTCTTCTCCGCGGCGACCGCCACCACGGTCTGCAGCAACCTCAGTTGGAGCGCGGCGGGCTGTTCGGACATCACCCCGGCGGCCTCCGCCAGCTTCTTCGACGCCTGCAACTCGGCGTCCGCGTTGATGACCCGCGCGCGCCGTTCCCGGTCGGCCTCGGCCTGCCGGGCCATCGACCGTTTCATCGTCTCCGGCAGCGACACGTCCTTGATCTCGACCCGGTCGATCTGCACGCCCCAGCCCATGGCCGGACTGTCGATCATCAGCTCCAGGCCCTGGTTGAGCTTCTCCCGGTTGGAGAGCAGATCGTCCAGGTCGCTCTTGCCGATGATCGAGCGCAGCGAGGTCTGCGCCATCTGCGAGACCGCGAACTGGTAGTCCTCGACCTGGATGACCGCGTCGGCCGCGTCGACCACCTTGAAGTAGACGACCGCGTCGACCCGGACCGTGACGTTGTCCCGCGTGATGCCCTCCTGCGCCGGGACGGGCATCGTCACGATCTGCATGTTGACCTTGCGCAGCTTGTCGACGAAGGGCACCACCATGGTGAACCCGGGCCCGCGCACCTCCGAGCGCAACCGGCCGAGGCGCAACACCACACCGCGTTCGTACTGTTTGACGACACGGGCCCCGGCCATCGCGTAGACGATCCCCACGGATACGACGGAGACTCCCGCCGCCACCAGTTCCTCGACCATCACGGCCCCCCAGGGTCCGAAGTGGGCGCATCGGGCAAGTACCGCATCAGGCGCGTACCCGGCGTGTACTTCGACGGTAACTCCGTCACCCGAGCAAGGGCGAGCCCCCGCACGGCAGTTGCGTACGGGGGCTCGCCTGCTGCTGGCTGCAGGTCCGATCGTGCGGGCTTTACGGGGTGCGGTCGGTCAGCCGACGCTCACGCCGTAGTAGCTCAGCGCCTCGGTGACCGGCTGGAAGAAGGTCGTACCGCCGGAGGTGCAGTTGCCACTGCCACCGGAGGTCAGACCGTAGGCGACGGTACCCGCGTAGAGCGGACCGCCGCTGTCGCCACCCTCGGCGCACACGGTGGTCTGGATCATCTGGTAGACCACGTCGCCGCTGCCGTAGTTGACCGTGGCGTTCAGCGCGGTGACCCGGCCGCTGTGCGTGCCGGTGGTCGAGCCGCGACGGTAGACGGTCGTGCCCACGCTGGGCGTGGCGGCGCTGCTGATGGTCTGGCTGCCGACCGAGCTGGGGTGGGCGACCGACGAGGTGTATCGCACCAGCGCGAAGTCGTTGGTCGGGAAGCTGTAGCTGACGTTCGTACCCAGCGTGGTGGACTGGCCCGAGTTGGAGTACCAGGTGGAGGCGACCTCACCGCAGTGGCCGGCGGTCAGGAAGTAGTAGGTGCTCCCGCTGTGCACGTTGAAGCCGAGCGAACAACGGTAGCCACCGCCGTAGATGGCGTCGCCGCCGGTGATCAGCTTCTTGAACTTGCCCGGGGTGTGCTTGATCGTGAGGGCCGCGGCGTTGCCGCCCGCGTCCTTCTTGATCTTCGCGATCTCGGCCTTGGAGACCGTGCTGTCGACGGTGACGACGACGCGGTTCGTCTTGGCGTCGACCGCCCAGGCGGTTCCCGCGATGTCGGACTTGAGTACCGACTTGTTCACCGTGCTCAGCTGAGTGGCGCTGAACGTATGGACGTCGGATGCGTTCGCGGTGGGGACGGAGAACGCTGCGGCGGCCAGGAGTCCGGTGGTCACGGCGATCAGCCGGGTCCGTCTCGCTATACCGCTGCGGGGGGTGGTGCGCTTGATCCTCACTTGTCGTTCCTCCCGAGGGAAGTAGGGGGCCCGCGTGGGGTCGGGGCCCGTGAGGCGCAGCCGGGAGTCGCCTGACCGGATTCCGGACAAGCCGTGCTCCTGACAAGCGCTGTGGGGGAGTATTCGGCCGCACGGCCGACCGGCGCAAGGGCGCCTTTCGGCCGTGCAGCATTCAACTGACGTACCACCAGCGGTAGTTGATCTTCCCAGACTCGGGTGTGCGGATTGCGTGTGGATCGTCGGGCACTCGAAGTGCCAGGAGGGCTTGGAGGAGTGAGTGGAGGGCGTGGAGTGAGTGGAGGGCGCGGAGGAGTGAACCGTCAGAGCAGCGTGCGCTCCCCCGCCGGGACGGCCACGCCCAGGGTGTTCCCGGGCGGCGGGAAGGGGCAGAGGAAGTGGTCGGCGAACGCGCACGGCGGAAGCACGGCCCGGTTGAAGTCCACTGTCGTACGCCCCTCGGCGTCGGGTGCCGCGGGGCGCAGGAACCGGAAGCGGTAGCTGCTGTCCCCGCTGGTGGTGTCGGCGAACACGGCCCACAGCGAACCGTCGCTCTCCACCGACACCTGGAGCGTGAGGTCCTCGCCGTCCAGGGTGAAGGCGAGGATGCCGCCGAGCCCCAGACCGCGGGCGACTCCGTCCGCGTTCTCCACATGGACGGTCCGGCTCTCGCCGTACGGCGTGAAGTGCCCCGGCACCGACCAGCGCGGGTCGTACGGCGTCGCCTCGACCCCCTTGAAGGCCGCGCGCGCTTCGGAGGCGGGGTCGAAGTCGCGTACGCCCCAGATCCCTTCGCGCACCAGGACGACGAACCGGCGCTCGCCGAGCCCGACCCGGGACTCGGCCGCCGACCCGGCGTCGGCGTCGATCCGGACCTCACCGGTGAAGGGCTTTCCGTCCAGGCTCAGACCGTCCTCGGGGGCGGCCGTCAGCAGGACCCCGTCCTCCTGGTCGGTCCACAGCCCGGGGATGTCCGGAAGTCGCCCGTCCGGATAGTCCTCCAGCCAGTGCGTGCCGGTGAGCGCCAACGGGCCGTAGGAGGCGGACACCGTCTCGACGCGGCGCTCGTGCCACCGCTCCCAGTCCTCGGATGCGTCTTTCGTCATGTGATCAACCCTTCCATATGGGTTCCGGCAACCCGAGGTGTGAGCGCAGCGTCATGCCCGTGTATTCCGTGCGGAAGGCGCCCCGCTCCTGGAGCAGCGGGACCACCCGGTCCACGAACTCGTCCAGTCCGCCCGGGGTCAGATGGGGGACGAGGATGAAGCCGTCGGCGGCGCCCGCCATCACGAACGCGTCGAGTTCGGCGGCGACCGTCTCCGGCGTGCCGACGAAGGACTGCCGCCCGGACGCCTCGATCACGGTCTGCCGGATGGACAGTCCCTTCGCCCGCGACAGGGCCCGCCACTTCTCCGCCACCGCGAGGGGGTCGGCGACGCGCACCCGTCCCTGCGCGAGGGCCGGCTCCGGCTCCGGGTCGATGTCGGGCAGGGGCCCGTCGGGGTCGTACGAGGAGAGGTCGACGCCCCAGATCTGCTCCAGCGCGAGGAGCGCGTTCTGCGGGGAGACCTGTCGGCGGCGGATCTCGGCGGCCCGCTCCCGCGCGTCCGCCGCGGTGTCACCGAGCACGACGGTGACACCGGGCATGATCTTCAGGTCCTCGGGCGACCGCCCGTACGTCGCGAGCCGCCCCTTCACATCGGCGTAGAACTCCCGGCCGGCGTCCAGGGTCCCGTGCCGGGTGAAGACCACGTCCGCCGTGGCCGCGGCGAACTCCCGGCCCTCGTCCGAGTCCCCGGCCTGGATGACGACGGGCTGCCCCTGCGGTGAGCGCGGCAGCCCGAACTCCCCCGCGATGTCGAAGTGCTGCCCCTGGTGGGCGAAGGGGCGCGCCACGCCTTCCGGCGTCCAGGAGTCCCACAGCTCTCGTGCGGTGGCGACGAATTCGGCGGCGCGCGCATACCGGTCGGCGCGGTCGAGGAAGCCGCCGCGGCGGAAGTTCTCCCCGGTGAAGGCGTCGGAGGAGGTGACCACGTTCCAGGCGGCCCGGCCCCCGCTGAGGTGGTCCAGCGTGGCCAGTCTGCGGGCGAGTTCGTAGGGCTCGTTGAAGGTCGCGTTGACCGTGGCGGCGAGCCCGAGCCGTTCGGTGACGGCGGCGAGCGCGTTGAGGACGGTGATCGACTCCGGGCGCCCCACGACGTCCAGGTCGTGGACGCGTCCCTTGTGCTCGCGCAGCCGCAGTCCCTCGGCGAGGAAGAGGAAGTCGAACAGGCCGCGTTCGGCGGTGCGCGCGAGGTGTTCGAAGGAGGCGAAGTCGATCTGGGACTTCGAGCGCGGGTCGGTCCAGACGGTGGTGCTGTTGACGCCCGGGAAGTGCGCCGCCAGATGCATGCGCTTGCGTACGGTCATGACGCTCCCCCTGTCACGGCGTACTGGTTGGCGGGCCGGGCCAGTCCCAGGTGCTCCCTGAGCGTGCTGCCCGGATAGAAGGTGCGGAACAGACCGCGGTGCTGGAGCAGCGCCACCGTTCCGTTCACGAGCCGCTCCAGGTCACGGTGCGGCTCGACCGGGGTGAGGTGGAAGCCGTCGACGGCCTCGGACGCGTGCCAGGCGGCGATCAGCTCGGCCAGGTCGACCGGACCGCCCCGGTACAGCGGCCCCTGCGCGGTCTGCCGGGGACCGCCACCCCCATGGCCCGGCTCGGCCGCGCGCTCCCCGTCACCGAGATCGACGACGAGCGAGCCGAGGACCCGCAGGGTGTCGGGATTGCGGCCGAACTTCGCTGCCGCGTCCCGGAGTTCGGCCCGTACGGCCCGGGCCTGCGCGGGTCCCACGACCCGGACGAGCGCCACGTCGGCGTACCGGGCGGCGACCCGACGGGCGGGCCCCTCGGTGGCGTCGACGACCCGGACGGGGTGGCCCTGCGGGGGCCGCGGCACGATCGAGGGGCCCTTCACGAAGAAGGTGGCGCCCCGAAAGTCGACGTGGTGCAGTTTGTCGCGGTCGATGAAACGGCCGGTGGCCTCGTCGCGTATCTCGGCGTCGTCCTCCCAGCTGTCCCAGAGCCGGGCGGCCACCTCGGCGATCTCGCCGGCCTCCCGCCACAGCGCGTCGGCGGGTGCCGCGTGCCTGCGGCCGAAGAGGCGGGCCTCGCCCTCGGTCGTCGACACGTCGAGCTGCCAGCCGGCCCGGCCGCGGCTGACCCAGTCGAGGGTCGCCACCGCCGCCTGGACGTGGAAGGGCTCGGTGTGGGTGGTGGTCACGGTCGGCACCAGACCGATCCGGCGGGTGGCGGGCGCGACACGGGAGAGTGCGGCGAGCGCGTCGGGCCCGGGGCGCGTGAAGGTGTCGCCGAGCGTCACGAAGTCGAGCCCGCCGCGCTCCGCGAGCTGCGCCGGCCCGACGTACGAGGCGGCGTCGAAGGCCGCCTGTTGATCGAGGGCGGCGGCCAGGTGCAGCAGCCCCCGGCCGTGCGGTGCGGTCATATCGGGTGAAACCTTTCTCCGGTAATCCGATCAGAGCCCCCTGGAGAGGGATCAAAGAACCTTGGACAGGAACGACCGCGTCCGTTCGTGCCGCGGCCGGTCGAGTACGTCGGCGGGGGCGCCCTGTTCGACGATCCGCCCGTCGTCCATGAAGACGACGGTGTCGGCGACCTCCCGGGCGAACCCGATCTCGTGCGTGACGACGATCATCGTGGTGCCCTGGTGGGCCAGGTCCTTGATGACGTCGAGGACTTCGCCGACCAGCTCGGGGTCGAGCGCCGAGGTCGGCTCGTCGAAGAGCAGCAGCTTCGGTTCCAGGGCGAGCGCGCGGGCGATGGCGACGCGTTGCTGCTGGCCGCCGGAGAGCTGCTTCGGGTAGGCGTCGGCCTTGTCGGCGAGCCCCACCCGGTCGAGCAGCGCCCGCGCCGCCTCGACGGCGTCCTTGCGCGGGCGCTTCAGCGCGGCGACCGGGGCCTCGACGATGTTGTCCAGCACGGTGAGGTGCGGGAAGAGGTTGAAGTTCTGGAAGACGAACCCGATGCGGGTGCGCTGTCTCAGGATCTCGCGCTCGCGCAGCTCGTACAGCTTGTCGCCGGAGCGCCGGTAGCCGACCAGCGAGCCGTCGATGCTGATGCGGCCCCGGTCCACCTTCTCCAGGTGGTTGATGGTGCGCAGCAGCGTGGACTTGCCGGAGCCGGACGGGCCGAGGATCACGGTGACCTCGCCGGTGCGCACCGCGAGGTCGATGCCCTTGAGCACTCCCAGTGGGCCGAAGCTCTTATGGACGGACCTGATGTCGACCATGACGGTCATCGTGTGAATCCCTCGTGCTGGCAGTGGAGTTGACGGTCGGGGGTTACGCGGCGGCCCGATACGCAAGATCGCGCAGGAACGCCAGCGCGGCTCGCGCGGTGGCGTCGTTCTGCCGGAACGCGGGCCCGCCGGTGCGCGGCCGGGTGAAGGCGCCGGGGGTACGTACGTCGGTGTAGGGCCCCAGTGCGAAGCGCCGGGGATGCGGCCGGCCGCCCCCGTCGAGGATCCGTCCGTCGGAGCGGTCCACCCGCAGCAGCCCCTCCGGGGTCTCGACGGCGCCGTCGGCGTGCAGTTCACGCAGCAGCGGGTCGAGGGCGCGCCCGACGGTGGGCTCGGGCAGCCGCGCCTCGACGAGCGCCCGCGCCTGGACCGTCTCGCCCGGCACGGTCGCGCTCGACGCCCGGAACACCCCGTCCTCGGCGACCACGGCCATGTCCGCGCCCACGAACCGCACGACGCCGGCCCGGGACAGTGCGAGCATCTGCCGCAGCCGGGGTCCGGGCGGCCCTGAGGCGAGGTAGCTGAAGAAGCCGTGCCACCAGGGTCCGACGTCTCCGAGCCGGATCAACTGCCCGTAGACGGAGAGCAGTCCGAGAAAGACGGCCAGGTCAGGGCTGTTTTCGGGATCATGACGGCGACGCAGATCTCCCTCGACGTACGCCCGCAGCCCCTCCTGCAACTCCTCGTGCGACGCGTACCGCACCCCGTCCAGCGGGCGGTCGAGCGCCGCGAGGTCGAGCCGGTCGGCGGGGTCGGGCACGACGGATACCACGAGGGCCTCGCGCTCCGTCGCCTCCCCGGCCGCGTACTTCTCCTCGAAGTCGGTCCAGGCGATCGCCGTCCGCTCGGGGTGGACGGTGAACAGCCGGTGGTAGTGCGCGAACCCCAGCTCCTTCTCGATCGACGGCCACACGTCCCGCCGGAAGTCGAAGCCCTCCGGCCGCGCCAGCAGCGCGTCGACCTCGGCGGGCCCGAAGAACCGTGGCAGCGGCGGCCGTTCACCGGTCCAGTCATAACCGATCTTCGAGTGGTACGGCACGCCGCGCCGCGATCCGACGTACAGCACCGGTTCCCGCCCCGACGGAAGGTAGGTGTCACCGTCGTACCGCCCGCCCCGTCCCTCCGTGAGCAGCACCATCAGGTCGACGAAGGCGAGCCCGAAGCCGCGCACGAGGACGGGTTCGCCGGGCGCGAGCGAGGACAGGTCGCTGTCGGCGGTGAAGTCGGGCGGCAGATGGACCAGGTCGTGGGCGCGGGCGTACGTCGCCAACTCGCGCTGATCCTGGTCGAGTTCGGCGTCGAGGTGGCCGAGCGCGAGAACGACGAGGTCGGCGAGAAGGGGACGCGGACGGCCCTCCAGCCAGACCTGCTGGCGCCCCTCGCGCGGGCCGCTGACGCGCAGGGCCCTGCACGGGTGATGGTGGACGGTGACGTCCGGGGGCAGGGCGGCCACGGCTTGCTCGTGCACCCAGCTCAGGTAAGCCCCTTGCAGCTGTCGGTCGGCGAAGGTGCGACCGTCGATGGCCGCCCATTCGTGCAGCGTGGGACCGGGGCGCACGGGCCCGTCCATGACCACCGTCTCGTCGGTGAACATGGTGACGTCCTCGGCGTGCGAGTTCATCCACAGCAGCGGCGACTGCGCCTCGCGCCAGATGCGTCCGGCGCCCGGCGGATGGGGGTCGACGAGATGGATGTCGAGTCCCGAACCGGCGTACAGCTCGTGCGCGTTGGCGGCGATGCGCTCGATGAGACCGGTCCCCCGCGGCCCGGCCCCGACGATCACGAGAGAGGGCTTCATCGGGTGCGCTCCGAGCCGCGCGCGTAGTGCTTCTCGACGTAGTACTGGCCGAGGCCGAGGACCGAGGTGACGACGGTGTACCAGAGGGTGGCGACCATCAGCAGCGGGATGACCTGGTAGGTGCGGTGGTAGACCAGCTGTACCGAGAAGAGCAGGTCCTGCACGGCGATGACGCTGATGATCGACGTGCCCTTGAGGGTGCCGATCAGCATGTTCCCGGCGGGCGGCACGATGGAGCGCATCGCCTGTGGCAGCACGATCCGCCACCAGCGGCGCCACCGGCTCAGACCGAGCGCCTGCGCGGCCTCGATCTGCCCACGGTCGACGGAGAGGATGCCACCGCGCACCACCTCGGCGGCGTACGCGGCCTCGTGCAGGGTGAGCCCGATGATCGCGACCGCGATCGGGGTGAACAGATTGACCGTCTTCACGCCGAGGAGCTCGGGATACAGCGCCCCGATGTTGAACCACAGCAGCAACTGCACCAGGATCGGAATCGACCGGAACAGCCACACATAACCCCAACTGACGCTGCGCAGCACGGGATTGGCGGACAACCGGGCCGCCGCGAGCAGCGTCCCCAGCGCGAAGCCGAGCACCATCACCACAGCCGTCAGCCACAGGGTGAGCCACAGGCCGCGCAGCACGGAGTCCGAGGTGAAGTAGTCACCGACCACCCCCCACTGGAACGCCTTGTTGCGGACGACGGAGGTGACGGCGAGCCCGAGCAGGACGAGTACGGCGACGGCGGCCGTCCACTGGCCCGGACGGCGCTGCGGAACGATCCGCAGGGAGTCGGCCTGCTCCGGTATGTCCGGTGCGGCGGATGTTTTGGCGAGGGTGTCGGAAGACATGCGAAGACTCCGTGACGTAGTCGAACACGGGTGGATGCCTTCACACGAAGCGCCTCGCGGCGCAGTACGGCCGAGCCCCTCAGCAGGGCCGTCCACCGAGAGTACGGGCCCGTTTCCCCCCGCTGTCAAGGCTGTCCATACTGTGAGCCGTACGTCTCAAGTCGGTTGACGCACAACCGGATGCCTGTTCCACTTGGCCCATGCATCCACAGCAGTGGCTGGTCAAGCGCTCCCACATCGACTTCGGTCGAGTGTGGTCCTCTTCCTGTTGAGCTGACCCACTGCGCGCCCTGATCGCTTGATCCCTTGATCGATCCGATCGCCTGATCCCCTGGCCAACCGGGCGCCCTTCGCGTTCTCCCTCCCTTTCGCCTTCACACGCGCACCCCTCCCCTCGGGTTCTGCTCACTCTTGCTCTCAGGAGACCGCACACCATGCGTACGTCCACGCGTACCCGTTATCGGCACTTTGCGCCCTTTGTCATCATCACCTCGACGGCCCTGCTCCTCACGGCATGCGGCTCCGGCTCGGACGACACGACCGGCACCGCGGCGAATGCGGCGGCCAAGGCCGACAAGATCCCCACCACGGACGTCGTCTCGGACATCCCGAAGGACGAGGCCGCCGCCAAGCTGCTCCCGCCCGGCGTCACCGGCCTCACCGTGGCGGTCGCCGTCGGCGGTACGCCACCCGGCACGACGTACCTGGACGACGGCAAGACGCTGACGGGCCAGGACGTCGACTTCGCGGACGCCGTGGCCAAGGTGCTCGGCATCGAACTCAAGACGGAACAGGCCGGCTTCGAGGCGATCCTGCCGGCCCTGGACAGCGGCAAGTACGACTTCGGGGCCAGCAACTTCGGCGTCACCGACGAGCGGCGCAAGACGATCGACTTCGTCACCTACATCAACGACGGCCAGGGCTTCGCCACGCGCTCCGACAGCAAGCTGGCCAAGATCACCGACCTCAAGCAGCTGTGCGGCCTGAACGTCGCGACCGGAGCGGGCACCACCTTCGAGGCGACGCTGGAGGAGAACAAGAAGGTCTGCACCGACGCCGGCAAGAAGGCGTACAAGGTGCAGACCTACAGCGAGCAGGGCGCGATCTGGTCCTCACTCCAACAGGGCCGCAGCGACCTCGTGATGAGCACCATCAACGGCCTGCGCTACGCCGTCGCCCACCAGCAGGGCGTCAAGTTCCTCAACGAGTACCACCGCCTCGACGTCGGCTTCGCCTTCAAGAAGGACACGAAGCTGGCACCGGCCTTCCAGGCGGCGGTGAACAAGCTGATCGCGGACGGCACATACGACAAAATCCTCAAGAAGTGGGGGACGACTGGTTCGGCGATAGCGAAGTCGGAGATCTCCCCGCCGGAACTCAAGAACTGAGAAACCTACGCCCGGAAACGATGGCATTCCCGTCCGGGCAGGTAGGACCCGTACGGCGGCGTGGTCGCCCACGCCGCCGTATACGAATTCCGTCACAGTCCGCAGTCGCAGCACGAGCAGCATTCACAGCACTCGCAGATCTCACAGGCCTCGCAGCAGTTGCAGTCGCAGTTGCCGAGGCAGCCCTCGCGCCTCTTTCGCGACCACGGTCCCTCGAACTCGTCGGCACAGCACACCTTGCAGGTGCAGCACACCCCGATCGCGGCCGCGCACCCGGCCCAGAAGCCTCGCCTGCCGGGCCCGGGCGGCGGGAAGGAGGGAGCGCCGCCGAAGGGGTTGCCGTCACCGCCGTAAGGATTCTGCCCGTCGTACGGGCTCTGTGGGCTCTGCGGGTTGTACGGCCCACCGTGCTGCGGCGGCCCGAAAGCCCCCCGCGCACCGTCCGCGTGGGCCTGGTGCCCGCACCCCGAGGTCCCGAACGCGCGGTCCACCGATCGCCCCAGCTCGTGCGCGAGCAGCAGATGCGCCAGCTTGCCGTCCGTGAACTCCACCTCGCGCAGCGCGAGCCGTATCCCGTGCAGAGCGTCGGCGGCGAGCCGGCGCGCCTCCACGAGCGGGGTGCCGGTGGCCGTGAGCGGGTTCCACGCTCCCGACGCGGCGTCAGTTTCCCGGTCCTCCACGGCGTCCAGGAGATGCGCGAGCCGCCCGAAGAGCCGGCCGGCCTCGGCGAGCGGCTCGGCGTTGCCCGGCCGACCGGCCAGGACGGCCGTGTGCGCGAAGGCGGCGGCGGTCGCGGTCTCGGTGGGCTCGGTGACGGTCAGAAGCGGCGTCCCGGGACCGGCGAGCGCCTCGATGCCGACCTGCCGGTCGACGGCGTCGACGAGTACGGCGGTGTCGAAGCCCACGTCGGATCCGGTACGGGCCCCGGCGCGCCCCCAGCTCGCGGCGACCCGGCGGGCGGCGAGCGCCACCGGCCTGCGCGCCAACAGGCCGTCCTTGTCCGCCACGTGGTCGCGCACCTTGGCCGAGGCCAGCACCAGCGAGACTGCGGCTGCGAGGCGGGCTCCCTCACCCTGTGCGACGGACGCGGTCCGCATCCCGCGCAACGGGCACGGCCCCGCCGTACGCCGCCACCCGGTGGTGCGCTCGGCCTGAGCCTCCGTCAAAACCGATATCAGCAGCCCGTCGTAATTGGTGACAACCCGAGCGAACTGTCCGTGGTCTCCGCGCAACGCGAGACAGAGTCCGCACAGATGCGCCATCCACTGCGTTTTGAGCCCCTCACCGAGGCGGTGGCTGCAGGGCCTCACGATTCCGAACATGACACTCCCCCGTGCCTCGTACGACGTTGAGCTGCGGCATCGTATCGACCCCTTCGTTCACCCGTACGCCCCGCCCGTCACCCGAACGCCGTCGAGAATCATATTTCACTCACAGTCAGCAGCCGTACACGGCAGGACCCTTGGGGCACGCGGGCTCTCGACGAATTCGCTGTGCACCAGTACCGTCACGAAACCCCCGCGCGGCGTCTATCCACTTGGCGCGACATCCGCATCATGGACGACCATGGGGATGCGGAAAGCAAGAAAGACCGCTGTGAGAGGAGGCGTCCATGGGATCGGTGCGCAAGGCGAGTGCCTGGCTTGGCCTCGTCGACGACAACGATGACGAGCGTTACTACGACGACGACAACTACGCCGAAGGACAGGACTCCGGCGATGCCTGGGTCACGGACCCGCGCGTGAAGGTCGCGTCCGAGACGGCGGAAGAGACAGGCCGCCGGATCGGCACGGTCACCCCGGACAGCTTCCGGGACGCACGCGGCATCGGCGAACTCTTCCGGGAAGGCGTCCCGGTCATCATCAACCTCACGGCCATGGAGCCCGCCGACGCCAAGCGCGTGGTGGACTTCGCGGCCGGCCTGACCTTCGGCCTGCACGGCACCATCGAGCGGGTCGCCACCCGGGTCTTCCTGCTGACCCCTGCCAACACCGAGATCGTCAGCGGCGAGGCGCCGGGACGCCAGACGGACGGCTTCTTCAACCAGAGCTGAGGCAGGGCCGCTCACCGGCCCTGCTCTCCGGTGCTCGACTCACCGAAAGGCGTCGAGTCCGGTGAGCGCCTTGCCCAGCACGAGTTGATGCATCTCGACGGTGCCCTCGTAGGTGAGCACCGATTCGAGGTTGGTCGCGTGCCGCATCACGGGGTATTCGAGCGAGATCCCGTTGGCGCCGAGGATCGTACGGGCGGTCCGGCAGATCTCGATCGCCTCCCGTACGTTGTTGAGCTTGCCGAAGCTGACCTGCTCGGGACGGAGCCGTCCCGCGTCCATGCGCCGCCCCAGATGGTGGGCGAGCAGAATCCCCTTGTGCAGTTCCACCGCCATGTCGGCGAGCTTGGCCTGGGTGAGCTGGAACCCGCCGATGGGGCGCCCGAACTGCTCGCGCGTCTTGGCGTACTCGACGGCGGCCTCGAAACTGGCCCGCGCGGCGCCCATCGAGCCCCACACGATCCCGTACCGCGCGTGCGACAGACAGCTGAGCGGGCCCTTGAGCCCGGTCACGTCCGGCAGTACGGCGTCGGCGGGCAGCCGTACGTCGTCGAGTACGAGCTCGCTGGTCACGCTCGCCCGCAGGGACCACTTGTGCTTGATCTCGGGAGCGGAGAACCCGGGAGCGTCGGTGGGCACGACGAACCCCCGAATCCCGTCCTCGCTCTGCGCCCAGACGACCGCGACCCCGGCCACGGAGCCGTTCGTGATCCACATCTTGCGCCCGTTGAGCACCCAGTCGCCGCCGTCACGCTTGGCGTACGTCCGCATGGCGCCCGGGTCGGACCCGTGGTCGGGCTCGGTCAGCCCGAAGCACCCGATGACCTCACCGGCGGCCATGCCCGGCAGCCACCGCTGCTTCTGCTCCTCGCCCCCGAAGCGATGAATGGCGTACATGGCGAGGGAGCCCTGTACGGAGACGAGGGACCGGATGCCCGAGTCGGCGGCCTCCAGCTCCAGACAGGCGAGCCCGTACTGCACGGCGGTCGCGCCCGCGCATCCGTACCCCTCCAACGACATCCCGAGCGCCCCGATCCCGCCGAGCTCGCGCGCCAGCTCCCGGATCCCGGGCAGCTCGCCCTTCTCGTACCACTCGGCGACATACGGCAGGACGCGGTCCGCGGCCCATGTCCGTACGGTGTCCCGGATCGCCAGGTCCTCCGGGTCCAGGAGGTCGTCGAGGCCGAGGGGGTCGGTGGGGTCGAAGGGCGGGAGCTTCGAGGACGCGGACATGGGGGCAGCCTCCGGCACGCTAAAACTAGCACCGCTAGTTACGGTCTCGCCCCGACGGTACGACCCAGCGTCCCGCACGTCCAGTACCTCCCCCACCCACGCACCACCCGTTTCCAGTACGCCGACAAGCGTGGGTCCCCCGCGGGGATGAAGCGCCGTCGGCGGTGGCGCGTGGGCGCTCTCCGAGCGGACCGGCAGCCGCCGACGACGGGCAGCCCCCACGGGAGACCCGCACGTGTCGACAGGGTGGAAACGGGTGGTGCGTGGGCGGGAGAACCCTCGGCTACGCCGAGACGCGGGACTCCGCAACCCCCCGAGGCGCCGGAATCTCCGCCGAGCCCGCCGCAGACACCCCGCACTCCATGACCCGAGGCAACCGCAACGCCATCCCCGCCCCCAGCAACAACAACCCCGCACTGACGAGCAACGTCACATGCAGCCCGTGCACAAAGGAGTCCCGAGCCGCATGACGCAGGGCCGCCCCCCGCACCCCGCCGAGCCGCGCAGCGACGTCGTACGCCTCTCCCAACGAGTGCCCCGCCGCAGCGGAGTCCCCCGGCGAGACCCCCGGTACGGACGACAGTCCGGGCGCGTACGCCGCGTTCATCACACTCCCCAGAAGCGCGATCCCGATCCCCGCCCCCAGCTGGTACGAGGTCTCGCCGATCGCCGCCGCCCCACCCGCCTGCGCCGGCGGCGCCTCGCTCAGCATCGACTCGTACGCCCCGAAGAGCGTCGTCTCCAGCCCGAACCCGAGCAGCACGAACCCGAACAGCAGCAGCCCGGTGTTGTCGTCCCCGCCCATCGCGGTGAGCGTGACCACTGCCACCGCCGTGAGACAGAACCCGAAACAGACCATCGCGCGCGGCCCGAACCGCCGCAGCAGCCGCGCCCCCGCGAGCCCCGCGGCCATCGCCGCGAAGGTGAGCGGCAGCAGCCGCAGCCCGGTCTGCAGGGGCGAGAGTCCGAGGACCAGTTGCAGGTACTGCGCGGCGATCAGCTCGAGCCCGACCAGCGCGAGCATGGCGAGGACGATGCAGCACACGGACGTACTGAACGCGGGCCGCGAGAACATCCGCAGGTCCACCAGCGGATGCGTACGCCGTCGCTGGCGCCGTACGAAGGCGAACATCAGCGCGCCGCCCACGAACAGCGGCGCCAGCGTGAACGGGCCGAACGGCGCTTCACCGCCGCCGAGCCGCTTGACCCCGAGCACGAGCCCGAAGAGCCCGGCGGCGGCCGTCAGGGCCCCCACCACGTCCCAGGGACCGTCGCGGTCGCCGTAGGACTCGGGCAGCAGCAGCCGTCCGATCGGCAGGCTGATCAGCATCAGCGGGATGTTGACGAGGAAGACCGATCCCCACCAGAAGTGTTCGAGGAGGAACCCGCCGAGCAGCGGCCCGACCGCCGCGCCCACCGCGGCGACCGCGCTCCAGATGCCGATCGCGAGAGCCCGCTCCCGCCGGTCGGGAAAGACCTGGCGCAGGATGGACAGGGTCGCGGGCATGATCATCGCGCCGCCGACGCCGAGCAGGGCGCGCGCGCCGATGAGGACCTGGGCGCTGTCGGCGAGCGCGGCGATCCCGGAGGCGATGCCGAAGAGTCCGTATCCGAGGAGGAGCACACGTCTGCGGCCCACCCGGTCACCCAGCGTGCCGAAGAGGATCAGCAGCGCGGCGCAGACGAGCGGATAGACGTCGACGATCCAGAGCAGTTCTATCGCGCCGGGCTTGAGGTCCTCGGTGACGGCGGGCACGGCGACGTGCAGCACGGTGGCATCGAGGGCCACGAGGAGCAGGCTGACGCACAGCACCACGAGGACGACCCAGCGGTTGGCACCGGCCCCGGCCTCCCGACGGCGACACTCTGCGGCCGTGGTCGTCCCGGACATGTACGTACCTCCCAGATGTTCCCTCGCGTTCGGCGATCCGCTGGGTGGGGACTCCCTGCGGCTGCGGTCCGGGAGGAGCGGGGTCCCGGACGCACGCATCAAAGGCGAGTGAGCGGCCAGCGTACGCGAGTTCCTGTCGCATACACGTGGCGGACCTCTCACGTTCTCCTTGCCGAGCGTGTGGCGTACGCCACGCTCCCCCTGGTGCACCACGCCCCGCACGGCCGCCCGGTTCCGCCCGCCGTCGATAATCGAGCCCGTGACCGATCTTGAGACGCCCCTCGCGACGCCGCCCGGCGCGAGCGCGCCACGCCGGGCCGCGCCCGCCCTCCTCGGGTACGCCGCGGTACGGGCCCTGGGCGTCCTCACGCTCGCGCTGTGGAGCGCGGCGAACGGCAAGAGCGCCCACACACTGCTGACGGCCCGCTGGGACGCGCTCTGGTACACCCGCGTCGCCGATCTCGGCTACGGCTACGAGGTGCGGCTGCCCAACGGTGACGTGCACTCGAACCTCGCGTTCTTCCCGCTGCTGCCCTGGCTGGAGCGGCTCGTCTCGGCGCTTTCCCCTCTGTCGTACGCGGATGCCGGGCTGCTGGTCAGCACGCTGGCCTCGCTCGCCGCGGCCTGGGGGATCTTCGCCGTCGCGGACCACGTGTACGGCCCCCGCGTGGGCGTCTGCGCGGTGCTGGTCTGGGCGGTGCTGCCGGTCGGCATCGTGCAGTCGATGGCGTACAGCGAGTCCCTGTTCACGGCGCTCGCCGCCTGGTCGCTCTACGCGGTGCTGACCGGCCGCTGGGTGACGGCCGGTCTGCTCGCCGCCTTCGCCGGGCTGACCCGCCCGGTGGGGGCCGCGGTGGTCGCGGCCCTGTGGGTGGCGGCCATCACCTCGTTCGTGCGGGATCGGAGCGCGCATCCCGCGCACGGCGCGCCCGTGCTCCGACGCGCCCTCGGCATGCTCCTCGCGCCGCTCGGCGCCGCCGGATATGTGCTCTGGGTCGGCCACCGCACGGGCAAGGGGCCGCTCGGCTATCTCGACGTCCAGGCGGGCTGGCGCAACGGATTCGACGGCGGGTACGCGTTCGCCCGCTTCGTGGGCGACAAGTTCACGTCATTCCCGTCCGCTCCGGCCGGCGTCGGACTGATCGTCGGAGTCGCACTGATCGTCTGGCTGTACGTGACGTGTGTACGACAACGCCAGCCGCCGGCGCTGCTGGTGTACGCGGGGATCGTCGTCGCGCTCGCCCTGTGCGCGTCGAGTTACTTCGGCTCGAAACCGCGCCTCCTGCTGCCCGCTTTCCCCCTCTTGCTCCCCCTCGCGCTGGCCCTGGCGCGACTGCGTACGTCCAGGTCAGCACTGATCCTCGGTGGCGTGGCGATGGCCTCCGCGCTCTACGGAGCGTTCTGGCTGAACGGCTCCGGTCCGCCATGATCCACCCGTTGACGCTCGGTGAGCGGCTGGAGAATTCCACCCCAGGATTCGGTGAACGAATTCAAAAGTGACATAAAACAGAAGCCCAAGCCGATCAATGGAATTGAAGGATCGGGGCGCCGATGATTAGAGAATCATTGGAATTAAACATCGCCCTGAGAGGAATCCCACATCACATCGTCATCACAAAGCGAGTGATTCGGCCTGGAACGCAGCTCACTCGCTGTAACGTCGATTGAGTGCGTACCGAACGAAACCTCACCCGTCTGGACCGGGTCTTCGCCCGGTTGGACCGTGAGCCGGAACGGCCGGCGAACATCGATGTGCCGAAGATGAGCAGGCACAGGGTTGTGCTCCTCGGAGCCACCCTGGCCTTCTACGTGGCCATCGTGTGGGCCGTTGCGATCACATCGTGGCTGGTCCGGTTCGACTGGCAGGTCATGTTCTTCCGGCCCTATCAGCAGTGGCCGGAGATCCACGCGTTCCTCGACTACTACGTGGTGCTGGGCCAGCGCGGCCCCACCGCCGTGATGGTCGCCGCATGGCTCGGCTGGCGCTCCTGGCGGCAGCACACCCTGCGCCCGATGCTCACGCTGGGCGCCTCGCTGCTGCTGCTCAACATCACGGTCGGCGCCGCGAAGCTCGGCATGGGCCGCCTCGGCCCGCACTACGCCATCACGATCGGCTCGAACGAGATGGGTCTCGGCGGCGATATATTCCCTTCGGGCCACACCGCGAACGCCGTCGTGACCTGGGGAATCCTGGCCTATCTGGCCTCCACCCCGCGGGCGAGGCGCTGGCTGTCGGCGCTGTCCGCCGTGACCTCGCTCGGCGTCGGCCTCACCACCGTCTACCTCGGTACGCACTGGCTGAGCGATGTGCTGCTGGGCTGGGCCGCCGGTCTGCTGATCCTGCTGGCGCTGCCGTGGTGCGAGCCGCTGATCGCCCGCGCCGAGACCGGTCTGTTCACCCTGCGCGACGCCTGGCGCGCCCGCCGCGGCCGTGCGGTGCCCGCCCCGGCCGAGGCTCCGGTCGGCTCCCCGGTCGGTGTGCCCGTGCTGGTCAAGCAGTCGGTCCCGGTGAACGAGGAGGCTCCGGTACGCGGGGCGGTGCCCTCCGCCCGCCCGCCCCGGGCGCCGGTCTACCTGGCGCCCGGACCCCACACGACCCGCTCGGAGCGCACCCCGGTCACCCCGGTCGGCAGCCGCCGTCCACCGCACCCGGACCGCGTGGCGCGCGCCACCACGACATCGTCCGCCCGGCCGCTGACAGGCGGCTGAGGCACAACGGACCGATCATGGAGAACAGCGGGGCCGGTACGCACAACCTCCCCGCACAGCGAAGGCCCCCGGCTCGTGAGCCGGGGGCCTTCGCGCATTACGTGGCCTCAGCCCTTCCAGCAGCGGGTCACCCGGCCGTCGGTGACCTCGAAGTTCAGCCGCCCCGTGCGGTACTCCATGGTGATGATCGCGCCGGGCGGCAGCGAGCGCACCGTGGACCAGCCGTGCTCCCGGGCGCGGTGCTCGGCGCTCCTCGCCTCCAGGCCGACATAGGCCTGCGGACTGTCCTGGGGCTCTGCGGGCGGGGTGGGAATGGGTGCCATGACCGCCACGTTAGGCGGCCGACCGCGGCGGGGGAAGTCCGGGCCCAAGACCCTGCGTCACCCATGCCCCTCCGGTCGCGCTTCTGTCACAGGATCGCTACACGCGTTTCGGCCGAACTCCGTCACACGTACGAGGGGTTCCGCACGTGTCCCGCACCCCTTCGAACGTAATTCGGGACTACCTTGACGCCGTCCCGAATAACCCAATGGAAAGTGCGGAGTCCCCCGTCGAGATCCCGTGGGGGAAGTCTTCCATTCCGATTCCGGGGCATGTCGCGGAAGCTGACACCGCATAGGAAATGCACGGTTCCAGCACAGAACCCCCGCACATCTTCTGTCGGGGCGCGGAGCGATGCGAGCACCACGGCGTGAGCTTCAGGCAGGCCCACGGCGCGACGGCGAAGGGGCGAGCAATGGGCACGGAGACCGCGCAGGCGACGGCGCCACCCGTATACAGGAGGCAGCGACCGGGGCGGCTCGCCGTGGACTGGCTCACCACGACGGACCACAAGAAGATCGGCCACCTCTACCTGATCACGTCTTTCGCCTTCTTTCTCATCGGCGGTCTGATGGCGTTGGTGATGCGCGCCGAACTCGCCCGGCCCGGTCTGCAGATCGTGGACAACAACCAGTTCAACCAGCTGTTCACCCTGCACGGCACGATCATGCTGCTGCTGTTCGCCACCCCGACCTTCGCCGGGTTCGCCAACGAGATCATGCCGCTGCAGATCGGCTCCCCGGACGTCGCCTTCCCCCGCCTGAACATGCTGTCGTACTGGTTCTTCCTCTTCGGCGGCCTGATCGTCCTCGGCTCGCTCATGGTGCCCGACGGACCCGCCTCCTTCGGCTGGTTCGCCTATGCCCCGCTCAACAGCCTGGAGCGCTCGCCGAACATCGGCGCCGACATGTGGATCATGGGCCTGGCGCTGACGGGCTTCGGCACGATCCTCGGCGCGGTGAACTTCATCACGACCATCGTCGGGATGCGGGCCCCCGGCATGACGATGTTCCGGCTGCCGATCTTCACCTGGAACATCCTTTTCACCTCGATCCTCGTCCTCTTCGCGTTCCCGGTGCTCGCGGCGGCGCTGCTGGTCCTGGAGGCGGACCGGCGCTTCGGGTCGGTGGTGTTCGAGGCGGCCAACGGCGGCGCGCTGCTGTGGCAGCACCTGTTCTGGTTCTTCGGGCATCCCGAGGTCTACATCATCGCGTTGCCGTTCTTCGGGATCATCACGGAGATCCTGCCGGTCTTCAGCAGGAAGCCGGTCTTCGGTTATCTGACGCTGGTCGCCGCGACGATGGCCATCACCGGTCTGTCGATCGTGGTGTGGGCGCACCACATGTTCGCGACGGGCGCGGTGCTGCTGCCGTTCTTCTCTTTCATGTCGTTCTTGATCGCGGTGCCCACGGGGGTGAAGTTCTTCAACTGGAGCGGGACGATGATCAATGGTTCGCTCTCCTTCGAGACGCCCATGCTGTGGGCCATCGGTTTCCTGGTGTCGTTCCTGTTCGGCGGTCTGACCGGAGTGATCCTGGCCTCGCCGCCGATGGACTTCGAGGTCACCGACTCGTACTTCGTGGTCGCGCACTTCCACTACGTCGTCTTCGGCACCGTCGTCTTCGCGACTTTCGGTGGTTTCTACTTCTGGTGGCCCAAGTTCACCGGCAAGATGCTCGACGAACGACTCGGCAAGATCCATTTCTGGACGCTCTTCGTCGGCTTCCACACGACGTTCCTGGTGCAGCACTGGCTGGGTGCCGAGGGCATGCCGCGCCGGTACGCGGACTATCTGGCCGCCGACGGCTTCACGGCGCTCAACACCGTCTCGACGATCGGCGCGTTCCTGCTGGGCATGTCGACGCTGCCGTTCCTCTACAACGTCTGGAAGACGTCCAAGTACGGCACGAAGGTCGAGATGGACGACCCCTGGGGCTTCGGCCGCTCCCTGGAGTGGGCGACCTCGTGTCCGCCGCCCCGGCACAACTTCGTCACGCTGCCCCGGATCCGTTCCGAGAGCCCGGCGTTCGACCTGCACCATCCCCAGTACGGGGCGAACGGTCAGGAAACCGCTCCAGCGCCCGGGACAGCCGGTCCCGGGACGTCCTGATCGCCTCGGTGAGTTCGGCCGGCTCCAGGACCTCGAACTCGAAGCCTGTCAGCATCACGTGAATCACCATCACGTCGAGGCTCGCGGCGCCGGTGCGCAGGACGCAGCTGTCCTCCCCGGAGGCTTCCAGCGTCCCCGCCGAGGGGGAGATCCGCTCGGCGGCCTCTTCGAGGGGCACGAAGAGCCGGACGACCGCCTGCGAGGCGTAGGCGCGTGTGGAGACCCCTTGGGAGACGTAGGCCGCCAGATCCTCGGCCGGTGGCGTGCGGGGGGTGAAGCGGGGTCCGTGCGGCGGCCTGGGGGTGATGCGGTCGGCCCGGAACGTGCGCCAGTCGTCGCGGTCGACGTCCCAGGCGACCAGGTACCAGCGGCGTTCGGTGCACACCAGGCGGTGCGGTTCGACGGTCCGGCGGGTCGGGGAGCCGCCGTGGTCGCGGTACTCGAAGCGCAGCCGCTCACCGTCGCGGCAGGCGTGGGCGAGTTCCGTGAGCACGCCCGGGTCCACGGCGGAGGGCTGGGGGCCGCGCAGCATCGGCACGGTGAAGGCGTTGAGGGCGCTCACGCGGCGGCGCAGTCGGCTCGGCAGGACCTGTTCGAGCTTGGCGAGGGCGCGTACGGAGGTCTCGCCGATGCCCTCGATGCCCTGCCCGGCGGCCGTGCGCAGCCCGACCGCGACGGCCACCGCCTCGTCGTCGTCCAGCAGCAGCGGCGGCAGCTCGGCTCCCGCGCCGAGTTGGTAGCCGCCTCCCGTGCCCGGGCTGGCGTTGACGGGATAGCCCAGCTCGCGCAGCCGGTCCACATCGCGGCGGATCGTGCGGGGCGTCACGCCCAGACGGTCCGCCAGATCGGCCCCGGACCATTCGCGGTGGGCCTGCAGCAGTGAGAGCAACCGCAGCAGCCGTGCCGATGTCTCCAACATGCCGTCGAGTTTGCCAGCCCTTGCGGACAACCACTGTCCGCAAGGTGCTCCTGGGCGCCGGGCGCGGTCAGCCGGCCGCGGTGACCGTCACGGACAGGTCGTTGTCCCGTGTGTAGGAGGGCCCGGCCTCCACCGGGCCGTACAGGGTCTTCACCGGCACCCTCGGGTGGATGAGGAAGAGGCGCTTGTCGGCGATGGCGTCGAGCAGCCGCGCGATCCGTACCCGGGGCCCGCCCTCCCCCGCCGGGCGCAGCCACAGGTCCCAGACGCCGGGCCGCAGGGCGCCGTATGCCACCGTGAAGCCGAACTCCGCCTGCTCCACGGCCACTTCCACGCGGATCGGCGGACCGGCCGCGTCCCGGTGACAGACCTCGGCATACGCGTCCGGCGAGAGGGGAACGCCGTACACCCGGCCTCGTACGCCCAGTCCCCGCTCCGCCCGGTACAGCTCGACGGCCTCCGCGTGCGGGGCCCGCAGCCAGCTGCGCACGGAGAGGTTGCCGTGCCGGGTCGCGTACGGGATGCGGACGGCGACATGGCCGAGGGAGCCGCTGGGGACCCGGGCGACGAGCGAGCGCAGGTCGTCGACGCCCGGGGCCAGCCGTCGCGGCTCGCCTCCCGCGACCTGGACGTAGGCGTCCCAGCGGCCCTCGGGCAGGGCGACGCCGCTGGGCAGCGCGGCGCGCAGTCGGCCGTCCCCGGTGGGGGTCAGCGGCAGGCTGACCGCCTCGTGGCTCTCGCGGTGGCGCAGCACCAGGAGCGCGGCGCCCGGCTCGCCGGTCTCGGTGACGTCGAAGGTCAGTCCGCCCGCGGAGTCGGCGATGCAGTCGGCGCACGGGGGCACGGCGGCGTCCGGGTCGGCGCGGTGCCGAGCGGTCCGCGGGACCGGCGTCATCATGCGAGCGCCCTTTCGTGCGGGGCGGCACCGCCGGGTCCTCCGTCGGATCCGCCTCCTGTCGGGATAGACCCCGGGCCCGGGTGAATGGTTGCTTCTCATGTGCACATCAGGGCGCGCAGGACAGTCGAGGCACGTCAGGGCTCGTACGACAGTTGCGGCACCTCGAAGCAGTCGCTGTTCATGTCGCCCTGGGAGACCCAGCCGCTGCCGTCCTCCCAGCGGGCCACCGAGACACAGGTCCGGCGGGTCTTCGGAGGCGTGGGCAGGCGCTCGGAGGAGACGGGGATCAGCAGGCCGTCGGCGGTGTACGGGGCGCCGCGGTTCATGAAGCGGTCGACACACACGCGTGTGACGCCCGTTTTCGCGCAGGACTTCGCGGCGTCCGTGAACCACATCGCGGCCGCCCAGCCCTCCAACTGCCACTGGGAATGCGTGGGCAGGCCCTTGGTGGCGTCCCGGAACGCGCGGACGGCGGCGTCGGAGGTGTCCTCGTAGTTCCGGCTGGATCCGGTCGCCCACAGGGCGTTGCGGCAGCGCGGGGCGTCCTTGTAGTCCTCGGGGACGGTGGAGGTCCAGTTCTGCACGTTGGTGACCTTGGCGATGACCTTGGCGCCGACGTCGTCCATCGCCTTGCACAGCTGGGCGTTGCCGTGCGTGTCGAGGGCGTCGAAGACGAGGTCGGCGCCCTGGTCCTTCAGATCGGCCGCGGCGGCGCGGAAGTTGGGCAGCGCGAAGTCGACCTGTTCGGTGACCACCTGGTAGCCCTCGGCCTTCAGACCCCGGGTGACGAGCCGGGCGTACGCGGCCGACGCGGACTGGTTGTAGGAGATCACGGCGGCCGTACGGGCGCCGTGGACGCGCTTGAAGTAGCGGTAGACCTCGGTGCCGCCGTACAGCTTCCCGCCCCAGCCCGGTGTTCCCTCGCGGGGCGCGAGGCTGCCGTAGATCCCGTAGAGGTGCGGATAGGTGTCGTAGGCCGCGCCGATGGGCTGTCCGCCGATGTCGGGCACCCCGGCGGCGGACACGCGGGAGGCGCCCGCGTAGTCGAGGGCGGTGGTGGCGACGAGGGCGACGACCTTGTCCTCGTCGATGAGCCGGTGCACGCACTCGTTGTCGCCCACGCCGCTGCCGCCGTCGTCGCAGGTGCGCACCTCGACGGGGCGGCCGTCGATGCCCCCGCGCGCGTTGAGGCGGTCGAAGTAGGCCTTGGCCCCGTCGCGGGGGCCGGTGAAGGCGGAGCCGCCGACAGGGCTGGTGGCGCTGGTGACGATGCCGACGCGCAGCGGGGCGGTGCTCCGCGGGGCGGGCGTGGTCCGGTGCTCGAAGACGCTCTCGGGCAGGCGGCTGCCGCAGGCCGCCGTGCCCAGGACGAGTGCCGTGCCCAGCAGGAGCGGCAGGCCGGCGGCGAGGACTCCTTCGGGAACTCCCTTGGGGCGCACGGCGGGTCAGCAGCCGGCCGGGGTCGCGGATCCGTCGCCGCTCAGCGCGACCAGGGCGCAGAGGGTGTTGTCGGAGACCTTCCAGGTGCCGTTCTCGTAGACGGCCGTCCCGGAGGCGTTCGGCAGGGCGGTCGCGCCCTTCAGGGTCAGCGCGTACGTCACCTCGGCGACGGCCGGCGCGGTGAACACGACCTTCTGGACCTGGGCCGCGACCTGCTGACCACGCTTGTCGCCGCTGAAGCCCTGGACGACCGCGGTCATCCGGTCGCCGTTCTCCAGGTAGTTCAGTTTGTCCTTGACGGGGACGGACGGGGAGAAGAACTTCTCCCAGTTCCGCCTGACCTGGTTCTCGGCCGCCGCCGGGTCGTCCGGGCCGGTCGGGCTGAGTGACGCGCTGCTGGGCCGCTCCACGGTGGGGGTGGGCGGAGGGGTCGAACTCCCGCCGCCGCTGCTGTCGCCGCACGCCGTGAGGGCCCCGGCGAGGAGGAGGGCGACCAGCGCCGCCACCCCCCGGCCGTTGTCCCGCCTGAGGTCGCTCCCGAGAACCATGCTGGCTCACCACCGGGTGTCGGTCCGGGCCGACCGCGCCCGGAGCTTTCAGGGTCAGCTTCCAGAAGGCATAGTGCAAGTCCATTGGCGGACTTGGAAGACAGACAGACACACGACGTCTGGGAGCCAGGATGCGGACATCTCGACTGCGGACCGTGCACCCCGTCCTGTGGGCCGGGTGCGCCGCGCTCGCCGCCGGGGCGGTGCTGTGCGTCATCGGCTGGTACGGCGTGTCGGGCGAGCGGTACGCGGAACGGCAGTTGCCCTTCCTGGCGTCCTGCACGGTTCCCGGGGCCGCGCTGATCGTCGCGGGCGCGGTGCTGCTCACGCACGGCAGGAACGCCCTGGCGGCGGCGCGCGTCGAGGAGTTGTACGGGCTGCTGGTGGCGGCCGAGCCCGCCGACGCGGAGCGGTCCGAACAGGCCGCCGTGGCGCCGCTCGCCGTCAGCGGGGAGCTGCTGATGGTCCCCGGGGGCACGCTGTGGCACCGTGCGGACTGCCCGCTGGTCGCGGGGAAGCCGGCCGCCGTGCCGGTGGACTCGCGAGTGCTGGCGAGCGGGGAGTTGGGCCCGTGCCCGATCTGTGAGCCGCCCGCGGCCGAGCGGTCGCCCGCGCCGGAGCGGTGATGAGCGGTTCCCTGACGTACGACCTCACGCTGGCCGGGCTCTCGGTCGGCGGCGCGGCGGCGCTCACCGGGATCGGGCTGGTCGTCACCCATCGGGCGACCGGGGTGCTGAACTTCGCGCACGGCGCGATCGCGATGGTGTGCGCCTATCTGCTGCGGCAGTTCACGGTGGTGTGGGGCTGGCCGCTCGCGCTCGGTGCCGCGGTGACGCTGCTGTTGGTGGCCCCCGCGATCGGCATGGCCCTGGAACGGTTCGTCTTCCGCCCCCTGTCCGTCCTCGGCGGCGACCCGGCACAGACGCTGGTCGCGTCTCTCGGCGTCTTCGTGCTGCTGGTCGGCGGGGCCGCGTTGGTGTGGGGCACCGGGGCGCGCGCGGACGCGCCGACGCTGGTGTCGGCGGACCCGTGGGGGCAGTTGGCGGTCGCCGTCGCACTGGCGGTCGGGGTGGGGGGCGTGACGCGCTGGACGCGCTTCGGCACGGAGCTGCGGGCCGTGGTCGACGACCGCTCGCTCGCCGTGCTCGGCGGCATCGACGCGGACCGGGTGGCCGCCGCGGGCTGGGCGTTCGGCTCCTTCACGGCGGGCCTGACGGGCGTGCTCCTGGCGCCGTACGTACGACTCGATCCGTACGGCATGCCGTTGCTCGTCATGGAGGTGATGGCGGTGGCCGTCGCAGCCCGGATGCGCAGCCGGCCGGTGGCCGTCGTGGTGGCGCTGGGTCTCGGGGTCGCGCAGAGTCAGCTGACGCGGCTGCATCCGGCGGGCTGGGCGGAGCCGATGCTCCAGGCGGTGGGGGCGAACCTGTTCGTGGTGGCCCTGTTGGTCGCGGCGCTCGTCCTGCCGGGGATCGGCGACCGGGACGTCCTGCCGCGTACGGCGACGGCCCGGGTGGCGACGCCCCCGGGCGCGTGGATCGTCGCGGTCGTGCTGTTCCTGATGCCGCTCGGCCTCGCGGGCTCGGACCTGCACACGTCGGTGCAGGTGCCCGCGCTGGGTGTGGTGCTCCTGTCCCTGGTCGTGGTGACCGGCCGCGGCGGTCAGATCTCCCTCGGGCAGGCGGCGTACGCGGGTCTGGGCGCCCTCTTCACCGCGCTGCTGGCCGCGGGCCGCTTCCCCGGACTGCCCCGTCTGCCCGAACTGGCCGCGCTGGCGGTGGCGGTGGCGCTCGTCGCCCCGCTCGGGGTCCTGACCGGCTGGCCGGCGATCGGCCGTCACGGCCTGGCGCTGGCCCTGGCGACGTTCGCCGTGGGAGTGGGCGTCAGCCGTTTCGTCTTCGCCCAGCCCTACGCGACCTCCGGGCTGTCCCTGGACCGCCCGGCGGGCTTCGACGGCGACCGCGCGTACTACGTGCTCGAACTGGGGCTGCTGGCGGCCGCGCTGCTGGCGACGGGGGCGCTGCGCCGGGGCCGTACGGGCCGCGCCCTGGCCGCGATGCGCGACCACGCGTCGGGCGCCTCCGCGGCGGGCGTACGGGTCCCTGCGCTGAAGCTGACGGCCTTCGTGGCGGGCGCCGCCCTGGCCGCGCTGGGTGGGGGGATGCTCGGCATGGGTCTGCGCGCCTTCGACGCGACGGCGTACGACCCGGTGCGCGGGCTGCTCTGGTTCGCGGCGGTCGTGGTCCTCGGTGCCGACAGCGCCCTCGGCGCGCTGGCCGCGGCGGCGTTGCTGGTGGGGCTCGACGCGGGGGCGCGCGGCGGGGTGGCGGCCGCACTGTTCGGGGTGCTCGCGGTGTTCGTCGGCCGGTTCCCCGGTGGCCCGTACGAGGCCCTGCGCACGGCGACGTCCCGGCTCCGGCCGCGCCGCAGGGCGACGCCGACCCCGCTGGGAGCGCGGGTGCGGCGACGGCTGCGGGCGGTGGAGACGAGGCCCACCGACCGGCCACCCGCCGCCGGACGGCCGGACGGCACCGAACCGGAACCCGCCGCCGCGCCACCGGGCGTCGGTGACCGCCCAGGTCCCAACGACCCCACGAGGACGCCCCGAGGTCCAAAAGCCGCAACATCCGGGCGGGACACGACGTCACGCAGGCCGAGCGCCCCGCACACTCCGGCCGTGCCGACGCCCGGATCTCTGTTCGCCCGACGGATACGGGTCGCCTACGACGGTTTCACCGCGCTCGACGGCGTCGATCTCGAGGTCCGGCCCGGCTGGGTCACCGCTGTCGTGGGGCCCAACGGGGCCGGCAAGAGCACCCTGTTCCACTGCCTCGCCGGAACGCTCCGACCCTCGCACGGCCAGGTGCTGTTCGGCGAACGGGACATCACCCGGCTCGCGGCGCACGCCCGGACCCGGCTCGGCATCGCGCGGACCTTCCAGCAGCTGGCCGTCTTCCCCTCGTTGACGGTGGCCGAGAACGTCCAGGTGGGGGCGGAGCAGGGCCGGATCGCCGATCCCGCCGCGGCGGAACGGGCGTTGCGGCTGTTCGGACTCGACGGGCCGGTCCGCGCGCTGCCCGCCGAGGGACTGCCGACCGGAACGCTCAGACGCGTCGAGCTGGCGCGGGCCCTCGCGGGAAGTCCGCACGTGCTGCTGCTCGACGAGCCCGCCGCGGGCCTGGACACCGCCGAAGTGACCGCGCTGGCCCGGGTACTGCGCGCACTCGCCGCGGACGGCACGGCCCTGCTGGTCGTCGAGCACGACCTCGATCTGGTCGCCGACCTCGCCGACGTCGTCCATGTCATGACCGCCGGACGCGTCGTCACCTCCGGCCCCGCCGGCCACGTACTGGAGCGGGGGCGCGGATGAACATCTCCCTGCGCCACGCGCGCGTGCGCTACGGCCCCCTGGAGGCCCTGCACGGCGTGACCCTGCTCGCGCCCGGCCCCGGCCTCACCGTGCTGCTCGGCCGCAACGGCTCGGGCCGTACGACCGCCCTGCGCGCCTTCGCGGGTACCGTGCCGCTGTCCGACGGCGCCGTCGTCTGGGACGGGGTGGACGTGACCCGGCTGCCCGCCTTCGAACGGGCCCGGCGCGGGTTGTGCCTGGTCCCGGAGCGTCGGGCCGTCTTCGGCTCGCTCACGGTCCGCGAGCACCTGGAGCTGACCGCGCCCGACTTCGCTCCCGTCCTCGACGCGTACCCGCAGTTGGAGCCCCTCCTTCCGCGCCGCGCCGGCACCCTTTCCGGGGGCGAGCAGCGCATGCTCGCCCTCTCCCGCGCCCTGCTGGCACACGCGCGTGTGGTGCTCGTCGACGAGCCCGCGCAGGGCATGTCACCGGCGGTCGCGGCCCGCACGTACGAACTCCTCGGCGGCCTCGACGCGTGCGTGGTGGTCGCCGAGCAGCGGCTGCCGCCCGGTCTGCGCGAACGGGCGGGCCGCACGACGTACGTCCATGAACTGCGCCGGGGCGCGGTCGCGTTCAGCGGAGAGGCGGCCGAAGTGCGCCGCCGGCAGACCTAGAACGTCCGACCGGGGTTCACCACACGTGTATGGCCCCGGAGTTTGTACCTCTTGGCGCAGACGGGCCAGGCGCCCCACCCCTGGACGGCCACCACCCGCTTGGCGACCTTGATCTGCTCCTTCCGCCGGGCCAGATCCGCGCGCCTGGCGTACGCCAGGCCGCCGAACGCCACCCAGGTGGCCTGCCTGAACTGCAGCCCTCCGTAGTGGTGGTTTCCGGTGTTCGCGTGCCAGCGCCCGCCGCTCTCGCACTTGGCGAGGCAGCCCCAGGGCCAATGGTCCCGCGCACAGTTGTGCGACACCCGCCCCGCCGACAGGCCGGAGAACGGGGGCGGGGACGCGACGGCCGCCCTCGCGGGAACGAGGACGGCCAGGGTGGCGGCGACGACGGTCGCGGCCACGTACCGCATGCGCTTGCTCAACAGGGGCGATGGCGTCGGCTCGAGGTGCATCGGGTCACGCTAAACACCACACGGGGCACATCCGCCCCGCCGCGCCCGGGGTCCCACCCGGTCGGCGGACCGGGGAGGGGCGGCGGGGTGGAGCCGGGGCTCAGAGGTCGAGCCGCTGGCCGGGCATGATCAGGTCGGGGTCGCCGCCGATGACCGCCCGGTTGGCGGCGTAGATCTTCCGCCAGGTCGTTCCGTGCCGCTCCGCGATGCCGCTCAGGGTGTCGCCGCCGCGGACGGTGTAGTCGCCGCGGGACGCCGCGCGGTTCGGGTGGCCGGATGCGCGCGCCGGGGCCTCGGGCGTCTGTGCGGGGGCCGACCGGGTCGTCGACTTGGTGGGAGCCGACTTCGACGTCGACTTGGGTGCCGCCTTGGGGGCCGACTTCGTGGTGGCCGACCCTCCGGACGACGCGGCGCCCGAGGACGCGGGTGCGTTGCCGTACGCTCCGGCCCGCGCCGAACAGGTGGGCCAGGCGCCCCATCCCTGTGCGTTCTGGACCTTGGTGGCAACGGCTATCTGGGCGGCCTTGGAGGCCTTGTCGGCGGTCGACGCGTAGGCCGTACCGCCGTACGCCCGCCAGGTGCCGGCGGAGAACTGCAGTCCGCCGTAGTAGCCGTTGCCGGTGTTGATGTGCCAGTTTCCGCCGCTCTCGCACTTGGCGATGCGGTCCCACACTCCGCTGTCGGCCGCGGCGGCGTTGCCGGTCGCGGCGAGCAGTCCGAGCGGGGCGAGCAGAGCCGCCCCGGTGAGGACCGCCGTCGTACGCGTCGTACGAACCTTACGAGTGTTATCGGCACATGCGGACATGTAGTTCCCTCTCGAAACACCCGGGATCCCCCAAGGCGGGGCGCGACTTCCTGCGCGTAGGACGCGGTCGTCGTGCTCCGCCCCGTCCGCCGGAGGTGGTGCTGCGAACCAGTCGTACGGTTCGGCCGGCGGACGTACCCGAGCGGTGCTCTGTGCACACGGCCGAGAAATCTATGGAGACGGTCGCCCGATATCAACCAACTCCATGTCATTCGAGGCCAGTTCATAGTTACCGCGGGTATCAGCGATTTTCGGCCACCCACTTCATAGGCTGATTTCAGGATTTGTCGACCAGCCGCTCAAGTGACCTGTGACCCACTTCACGGAACCAACTTCCTTGAACGCGCACGAAGTTGGCTCGGAGTAACAGATTCCGCACAAGGGATCACCCTGCGCGTCGGATGGTTCGATTCCGTTCGCTCCCGGGCGTGACTCCGGCCACAGATCGCCCGTTGTCATCTTCATGAGCCGGGACCCCCGGATTCATGGGCCGGGAGCCACCCGGCATCGCCACGCACCGCATCCCGAGGAGCCACCCGTGCCGCGCATGCTCGACGTCAGCGACGACGTACGCGCCGAGATCGGCGACGAAGAAGCCGACCGGCTGCTCGCCGGAGAGAACGCCCCGGGCAGTTACGACTGCACGTCCTGCCGCACCCCGGGCGACTCGGAACAGGAGCGCACCAGCACCGTCCTGTTCATCGGCGACGAGACCGCCGTCCTCGCCTTCGCCCACGCCACCTGTCTGCCCTCACAGGTCGTCCAGGTCACCGAGGAGCAACTCCAGGGCGCCGTCCGCTCGATCAACCCCGACGGCGTGCCCGGCCAGGCCGCACCCGAGCAGGCGGTGCTCGGCGTGACCAGCGGACTCATCCTGATCAGTGGCGAGTTGCACCCCGCGCTCGTCGTCGAGCCGACCGGGCCCATCGTGCGGCCCGGCTCGACGGACATCGGTGACGACTTCCTGCCGCTCCTCATCGAACAGGGGTTCATGCCGGTGACCGAGCTGAGCTCGGTGCCGCCGGTGCTGCACGGGTGGTCCGTGCTGCTCGCCATGGGACAGCTGCACGCCGTGCTCCAGCCGGGCACCGGGGGCGGGTCGCCCGTCGCCTGGTGGCAGGCGCACCAGGCGCTCCAGGTCGCGGAGAGCTGGCGGGCCGCCGCCAACAAGCACCAGCAGGTGCTGCTGTTCGCGGCGCCGGTCGGGTCGATCGGGCGGCAGCCGCGGGAGGATCTGCTGCGGGACGCGCTGGACAAGGCGGCGGCGAACGGGAAGTTGGTGGCTGCCGCGATGCCGCTCGCCGGAACGTGAGCGTGAGCGTTCCACCGGGTTGAGCCGGGGAGCTGCGGTGCGTCGCCTTGTGCGGGTCCGTCGTGGCTGGTCGCGCAGTTCCCCGCGCCCCTTGTCGGGGCGCGACAGGTGCGTTGTTCGGCCGCGGGTCCGTCGTGGCTGAGCGCACAGCTCGTCGCGCCCCTAAAAGGCTTGCGCTCCGACGGGGCGGCCTGAAGCAAAGGTGTGACCGCATCTGTTGGGCTGTGGGGTCGTTGGCACATACGTGCACACCTACGACGCCCCCCGCCGCCAGCCCTTCCAGCAGATCCCGGCCGCGCGATCGGCTCAGGATCCTCCGCGCGGCCCCTCGGCCACGCCGATCTATGACGCGCTGTACGCCGAGTGGGTCAGATCGTTCAAGGCCCTGCCCGGCGACCGCCACGACGAGGACCAGCTCGGCTTCACGGCCTTCGGGATGTTGACACAGGGTTCCAGCACGTACGGCGGATCCTCGTACCCCTCGTCGTACAGCTCCTACAGCGCGGGAGCGTACTCCGCGCGCAACGGCGGCTCCCAGCAAGGTCAAGGCGCGTCGACGACCGGCGTCTGGCAGCCGGTGGCGCGCCTGCACGGTACGGAACTCCACCACATCCCGGCCGCGCTGCCCCCCGCGCCCCGCAGGGGGCTGTGAGCGGAAGCGGTGGAACAGGTGAGGGGCGGCTCCCATGGGAGCCGCCCCTCACCTGTCGCTACGTCACTTCTTCTTGGTGCCGCGCTTCTCGCGCACCCGTACGGAGATGTGGATCGGCGTCCCCTCGAAGCCGAACTCCTCGCGCAGTCGGCGCTCGATGAAGCGCCGGTAGCCGTGCTCGATGAAGCCGGAGGCGAAGAGCACGAACCGCGGGGGCTTGGTGCCGGCCTGCGTTCCGAAGAGAATGCGGGGCTGCTTGCCGCCGCGGACCGGGTGCGGGTGGGCGGCGACGAGCTCGCCGAGGAAGGCGTTCAGACGGCCGGTCGGGACACGGGTCTCCCAGCCGTCCAGGGCCGCCTCGATCGCGGGGACGAGCTTCTCCATGTGCCGTCCGGTGCGCGCCGAGACGTTCACCCGGGGTGCCCACGCCACCTGGAGGAGCTCGGTCTCGATCTCCCGCTCCAGGTAGTAGCGGCGCTCCTCGTCGAGGGTGTCCCACTTGTTGAAGGCGAGGACGATCGCACGGCCCGCATCGACGGCCATCGTCACGATGCGCTGGTCCTGTACGGAGATGGTCTCGGACGCGTCGATCAGGATGACCGCGACCTCGGCCTTCTCTACGGCGGCGGCCGTGCGCAGCGAGGCGTAGTAGTCCGCGCCCTGCTGGAGGTGGACGCGCTTGCGGATGCCCGCCGTGTCGACGAACTTCCAGGTGATGCCGCCGAGTTCGATGAGCTCGTCGACCGGGTCACGGGTGGTGCCCGCGACCTCGTTGACGACCACACGGTCCTCGTTGGCCACCTTGTTCAGCAGGGAGGACTTGCCGACGTTCGGGCGGCCGATGAGGGCGATGCGACGGGGGCCGCCCACCGCGGTGCCGAAGGTCTGCGCCGGGGCCTCGGGCAGCGCCTCCAGGACGGCGTCCAGCATGTCGCCGGTGCCGCGGCCGTGCAACGCGGAGACCGGGTGCGGCTCGCCGAGACCGAGGGCCCAGAGGTACGAGGCGTCGGACTCGCCGCTCATGCCGTCGACCTTGTTGGCGCACAGGACGACGGGCTTGCCGGCCTTGCGGAGAAGGCGTACGACCGCCTCGTCGGTGTCGGTCGCGCCGACCTTGGCGTCGACGACGAAGACGACCGCGTCGGCGGCCTCGATCGCGTACTCGGCCTGCGCGGCGACGGACGCGTCGATGCCGAGGACGTCCTGCTCCCAGCCGCCGGTGTCGACGAGCTTGAAGCGGCGGCCCGCCCACTCGGCCTCGTAGGTGACGCGGTCGCGGGTGACGCCGGGCTTGTCCTCGACGACCGCCTCGCGGCGGCCGATGATCCGGTTCACCAGGGTCGACTTGCCGACGTTGGGCCGGCCGACGACGGCGAGGACGGGCAGCGGGCCGTGGCCCGCCTCGTCGATCGCGCCCTCGACGTCCTCGATGTCGAAGCCCTCTTCCGCGGCGAGCTCCATGAACTCCGCGTACTCGGCATCGCCAAGCGCCCCGTGCTCGTGCTCGGCCGGGCCGGCCGAGCCGTCGGGCTGGATGTGGTCGTTCATGAAGTCCGTACCTCGTCGTTCATCGTGGTGATCGGTGGACCGCCCGCATATCGGGTGATCCACTACTCAAGTGTCGCCTAGTGCCCGGTGGGGCGCCCGGCGTTTTCCGGGCGTCCTGTCAGACGCCTGGCGTGGTCCAGGTGGGCGCTCAGCTGCTTCTGGATGCGGGCGGTCGCCTCGTCCAGTGCCTTGCGGGTACGCCGTCCGCTGCCGTCGCCCGCCTCGAAGGGGTCTCCGAAGACGACGTCGACCCGGCTGCGCAGCGGGGGCAGCGCCTTGGTCAACCGGCTGCTCTTCTCCGAACTTCCCAGGACCGCCACCGGGACGATCGGCGCGCCGGAGCGGACCGCGAAGTACGCGAGTCCGGCACGCAGCGAGGCGAAGTCGCCGTCGCCGCGGGTGCCCTCCGGGAAGATCCCGAGCAGGCCACCGGACGACAGGACGCCGAGGGCGTCGGTGATGGCGGTGCGGTCGGTGGTCTCACGGTCCACCTTCAGCTGGCCGATGGCGAGCAGGAAGGGGTCGAGCGGGCCGATGAATGCTTCCTTCTTGATCAGGAAGTGGGTGGGGCGGGGCGCCACGCCCATGACCATCGGGCCGTCGATGTTGTGCGAGTGGTTCACCGCCAGGATCGCCGGGCCGGTCGCGGGGACCTTCCAGGCGCCGAGCACGCGCGGCTTCCACAGCCCGTACATCAGGCCGACGCCGATACGGCGCCCTACCTCGGCGCCTCTCTCGGAGGGTGCGGTCACTTGGCGGCCCGCTTCTCCTCGACGAGGGTGACGACGCACTCGATGACCTGCTGGAGCGTGAGGTCGGAGGTGTCCACCTCGACCGCGTCGTCCGCCTTGGCGAGGGGGGAGGTCTTACGGCTGGAGTCGGCGGCGTCCCGCTTGAGCAGGGCCTCGCGGGTGCTGTTGACGTCCGCGCCCTTCAGCTCACCGCTGCGGCGGGAGGCACGCGCCTCCGGGGAAGCGGTGAGGAAGATTTTCAGATCGGCGTCCGGCAGCACGGTGGTGCCGATGTCGCGTCCCTCGACGACTATCCCCAGCTGGGCGGCGGCCGCGATCGAACGCTGCAGCTCGGTGATCCGCGTGCGCACCTCGGGCACCGCGCTGACCGCGCTGACCTTGGAGGTGACCTCCTGGGTGCGGATCGGGCCCGCGACGTCGGTTCCGTCGACCGTGATGGCCGGCGCGGACGGGTCGGTCCCGGAGATGATCTCCGGCTTCCCGGCCACGGCGGCGATCGCGGTCGGGTCCGTGATGTCGATGCCGTTGGTCACCATCCACCAGGTGATCGCCCGGTACTGCGCGCCCGTGTCCAGGTAGCTGAGGCCCAGCTTCGCGGCCACGGCCTTGGAGGTGCTCGACTTGCCCGTGCCGGAGGGGCCGTCGATGGCGACAATCACTGCCTGGGCGGGCCGGGCGGCGCCGTTTTCCACGGTGGGAACACCTTCCTGGTGCGGGGTGGAGGTCTGTGCGGGGCACGATCGCGCCCAGCACAAGGTTACTGTCTCCCCGGACCCCGCATTACTGGCCCTTCCCGGCCCACCGCACGGGAAGGGCCGACGCCACCCCCGGGGCAGGCCGCCCCGGGCCGAACGGCGGCCCTACTGCCGCAGGGCCCAGCCCCGTTCCCGCAGTGCCGTGCTCAGGACCGGTGCCGCCTTCGGGTCCACCATCAGCTGGACGAGCCCGGCCTGCTGTCCGGTCGCGTGCTCGATGCGTACGTCCTCGATGTTGACCCCGGCGGCCCCCGCGTCGGCGAAGATGCGGGCCAGCTGGCCGGGCTGGTCGTCGATGAGGACGGCCACCGTCTCGTACGTCAGGGGCGCGGCACCGTGCTTGCCGGGGACGCGGACCTGGCCCGCGTTGCCGCGGCGCAGGACGTCCTCGATGCCGCTCGCGCCCTCGCGCCGCTTGGCCTCGTCGGAGGACTGGAGGGCCCGCAGGGCCTGGACGGTCTCGTCGAGGTCGGCGGAGACGTCCGCGAGGAGGTCGGCGACCGGGCCCGGGTTCGCGGAGAGGATGTCGATCCACATCCGGGGGTCGGAGGCCGCGATCCGGGTCACGTCACGGATGCCCTGCCCGCACAGCCGTACCGCCGCCTCCTCCGCGTTCTCCAGGCGCGCGGCGACCATGCTGGACACCAGGTGCGGCATGTGGGAGACGAGCGCGACCGCGCGGTCGTGGGCGTCGGCGTCCATGACGACCGGGACGGCACGGCAGTGCGAGACCAGCTCGAGGGCGAGGTTCAGGACCTCGGTGTCCGTGTCCCGGGTGGGGGTGAGGACCCAGGGGCGGCCTTCGAAGAGGTCGCCCGTCGCGGCCAGCGGGCCCGACTTCTCGCGGCCCGACATGGGGTGCGAACCGATGTACGCGGAGAGGTCGAGGCCGAGCGCCTCCAGCTCGCGGCGCGGTCCGCCCTTGACGCTCGCCACGTCGAGGTAGCCGCGCGCGACCCCGCGCCGCATGACGTCCGCGAGCGTCGCCGCCACGTGCGCCGGCGGGGCCGCCACGATCGCGAGGTCCACGGGCCCGCCGGGCGCCACGTCGGTGCCGGCGCCGAGCGCGGCCGCCGTACGGGCCTGCTCCGGGTCGTGGTCGGTGAGGTGGACGACGACGCCCCGCTGGGAGAGCGCGAGGGCCGCCGACGTACCGATCAGCCCGGTTCCGATGACGAGCGCGGTTCTCACTGGGCGATGTCCTTGCGCAGCGCGCCCGCGGCACCCAGGTAGACGTGCGCGATGTCGGCGCGGGGCTTGTCGGACTCGATGTGCGCGAGGACCCGTACGACTCGGGGCATCGCGCCCTCGATGTCCAGTTCCTGCGCGCAGATCAGCGGTACATCGACGATGCCGAGCTTGCGGGCGGCGGCGGCCGGGAAGTCGCTGTGCAGATCGGGCGTCGCGGTGAACCAGATACTGATGAGGTCGTCGGTGGTGAGACCGTTGCGCTCCAGGACGGCGGTGAGCAGCTCGCTGACCTGCTCGTCCATGTGGCCGGCCTCGTCCCGTTCCAGTTGGACGGCGCCCCGGACCGCTCGTACCGCCACGGTGTCACTCCTCGCTGAGCCGAGCTACGTACCTGTCGTATCTCGTCGTATGTCGTCGTGTCTCGTCTTGTCACACCAGCGTAGTCAGGCCGCAACGCGCGAGTGCGCGGCGCCCGCCTGACGAGACGGCCGCCGCGCACACAAAAGGAGCACGTCTCAGAGCGACTGCTGCTTGATGAGGTCCTCCAGGGAGGCGCCCGGCTGCGGCAGCTCTCCGCTCGGAGTCAGTTTGTCGACCGCCCGGGGCAGGTGCTGGGCGATCTGGTCCGCGGCCTCCTGCGGGCTGACGCCGGCCTGTGCGGCGACCTCCTGGAGGGTGTTGTCGGGCAGGGCCTGGGCGATCTGATCTCCGCTGACGGGCTTGTTCTCGCCCGTGCCGATCCACGACTGGGCCTGATCCATCAGGCCTGACTTGGTGAGCATGTCCAGCAGGCCGCCCAGGGGATTGCCGCCGGCCGCCTGGCCACCGCCGCCGCCCAGGGCGCCGAGCAGCGCGCCGAGGATGTTGCCCGCGCCGGAACCGCCGGTACCGCCCTGGCCGCCTCCGCCGAGGAGACCGCCGAGCAGGCCGCCGAGATCGTTACCCGCCATGGTCACGCCTTTCGAGAGTGAGTTTCGGGAAGTGTCTGGGGGTGCCTTTCGGAAGTGAGACCGAGGCAGGCCACCGCCAGGCCCGGGCCTCCGCCAATGTCACCTGAATCGCCCTATTCCGCCACTTGTAGTGAGAACACGCCCGTGCGCCTCTGGACGCCGGGGCACGGGTCCGCTCTCATGGCAGGAGACTCGCCTCGGGGGAGGCCCGAATGGCCCGTATGAAACGCCCAGGACCGCTCCTCACCCTTCTGGTGGGGCTCCTGCTCGCCGTGTTCATGTTGACGCTCAACGCGACGACGGGGACGAAGAACGCGTCCTCGTCGCCCCAGGAGGCCTCACCCAGCGCCACGCCGCAGACGAGCCCGCCACCCACCAGTGCGCCGTCGTCGTCGAGCCCTCCGCCCCCTTCGAAGAGCGCGCCACCGAACGCCGACTACGCGGGCCGCACCGACGACAACTCCTCCGCGGTCGCGGTCTCCCTGCGGGGCGGCAAGGCGATCGCGTACTTCTGCGACGGCCGGAGCAAGGAGTCGTGGCTGAAGGGCGACGTCAACGACGACGGCACCATGCAGCTCACCGGCAAGAAAGGCGCCGAACTGAACGGCACGCTCAAGAACGGCAGGAGCATCCGCGGCACCGTCGACCTCGGCGGGCAGCGCTACGCGTTCACCGCCGACAAGGCGGTCAAGCCGTCCGGGCTCTACCGCGCGACCGCCACGGTGCGCGGCGCCAAAATCGACGGCGGCTGGATCGTGCTGCCCGGCGGCAAGCAGGTCGGCATCCTCGACCGGGACGGCAAGCCCGCTGCGGCGCCGACGATCGACCCTCAGACCGGCACCGTGACGGTCGACGGACAGACATTCACCGCCTCGCCCGTCACTCCATGACCCGTCGCTCCATGACCGTCGCTCCATGACCGTCGCTCCATGACCGTCGCTCCATGACCCGGCACTTCAAGACCCGCGACTCCAAGACCCGTTCGTGAACCCTTTCCTGGCCCTTTCCTGATCGGGAGCCGAAATGACCGTGGATCCGAACGCCGCCACCCAGGGCTTCCCCCCTCCCCCTCCCCCGCCCGCCCACCACCGCCCCGGCGCATCCCGCTATCTCGTCCCCGCCCTGGTCGCCGCGGCGGTCGCGATCGGCCTCGGCGCCTACGGCAAGACGCACCACCCGGCGGGGACCGCCTTCAACCTCGCGGGGTTCAGCAGCACGAGCGCGGTGAAGTCGTGGCTGGCGACGGCGGCGTTCGCCTTCGCGCTGGTCCAGTTGGTCTCGGCGTTCATGGTCTACGGGAAGCTGCCCGGGCCGAGCTGGGCGCCGACGCTGCACCGCTGGTCGGGACGGGTCGCGTTCCTGGTGGCGGTGCCGGTCGCGGTGCACTGCCTGTACGCGTTGGGCTATCAGACGTACGAACCGCGGGTGATGTGGCATTCGCTCCTGGGTTGCTTCTTCTTCGGTGCATTTAGTGCCAAAATGCTCTTGCTCCGCTCGGAGCGACTGCCCGGCTGGCTGCTGCCCCTGGTCGGAGGACTCGTCTTCGTCGTCCTCACCGCCATCTGGCTGACGTCGGCTCTCTGGTTCTTCCGTACGTTCGGAGTGACGACATGACGAACCCCCCGGCCCGGCGCACGGTTCTCGGAACGGGCGCGGCCTTCCTGCTCGCGGGGTGCAGCAAGTACGGCGACAACAACAGTTCGTCGGCAGCTTCCCCGACCGCGACCACCTCCCCGATCGCCAAGCCCTCAGCAGGGAAGGAACTCGCCGAGAAGAGTGACATCCCGGTCGGCGGCGGCAAGGTCTTCAAGGAAGAGAAGGTCGTGGTCACCCAGCCGAAGAAGGGCGAGTTCAAGGCTTTCTCGGCGATCTGCACCCACCAGGGCTGCACGGTGAACAAGGTCGCGGACGGCACCATCGACTGCCCCTGCCACGGCAGCAAGTACCGCATCACCGACGCCTCGGTGGTCCACGGCCCGGCCACGCGTCCCCTGCCTGGGAAGAAGATCACGGTGAAGGGAAAATCGATCTTCCTGGCGTGAGCGGGCACGTACGCTCCAGGGCATGCATTCCGATGCCCCGGTGTTCCTGGTGCGCGACCACACGATCTACTCGTGCGTGATGGGGTCGCGCGCCTTCGGGCTGGCCACGGACGGCAGCGACACGGACCGCCGGGGTGTGTTCCTCGCGCCGACCCCGCTCTTCTGGCGCTTCGAGAAGCCTCCGACACACGTCGAGGGGCCGGCCGAGGAACAGTTCAGCTGGGAACTGGAGCGCTTCTGCACCCTCGCGCTGCGCGCCAACCCGAACATCCTGGAGTGCCTGCACTCCCCTCTCGTCGAGTACGTCGACGACACGGGTCGCGAACTCCTCGCCCTGCGCGAGGCGTTCCTCTCCCGCCGGGCGCACGACACGTTCGCCCGCTACGCGCTGGGTCAGCGCAAGAAGCTGGACGCCGACGTCCGGCAGCACGGCGCCCCGCGCTGGAAGCACGCCATGCACCTCCTGCGCCTCCTCATGAGCTCCCGTGACCTGCTGCGCACCGGCGCGCTGACGATCGACGTCGGCCCGCAGCGCGAGGCTCTGCTCGCGGTGAAGCGCGGCGAGGTCTCGTGGCCGAAGGTCGAGGCCTGGATGTCCCGACTCGCGACCGAGGCGGACGAGGCGGCCACCCGCAGCCCCCTGCCCGCGGAACCGGACCACGCCCGCGTCGAGGACTTCCTCCTGCGCACGCGCCGCGCCTCAGCCCTCCGCGCGGACGGCGAAGCCCCCCGGACCCTCCAGCCGGACCCGGACGACGAACGCGTGCAGGGCGTCGTACGCGGACGGAGCGTCCGGCAGCGCTGAGGCGTCCTGCGCCAGGTCCAGCACGCCGTGCAGCCGCTCCACGTCGGCCGCCACACGCGCGTGGTCGACGTCCGCGTCCCCGTGCTCCCGCTCCGCCTTCGCCGCGATCAGGTCGGGCAGATACACCGGAGCCTGCCCGACCTGCGCGACCAGCGTGCGCAGATCGGCCTGCACCTCGCCGCTGCGCATCAGATGAATGCCGGTGAGCAGCACCCGGAACGTGTAGAGCAGCGGCTTGAGCTCACCGGTCTTCTCGAAAAGCCGCCACTGGGTCGCCGCGAAACCCCGGTAGTGGTGGGCGTGGTGGGAGGTGAGGACTCCGGGGGCGAGCGAGACCAGCTCCCGGTGCGCCTCCCCGGTGTGCACGACCAGGGGCGAGAGCAGCTGCTCCAGCACATAGCCGTTGCGCCGCAGCATCAGCCGTACGAACTTGCGCAGGTCGTGGGTGACGAGGTCCATCTCGACGCCGTCCCGGTCCCACATCCGCGACCGGGTCTCGTCCGGCTCGCGCAGGCCGACCAGTTCGGCCGTCGGCAACAGGTGCACACCGCGCAGGTCGACATCCGAGTCGCGTGACGGGAAGCCGTACAGATGCGCCCCGGAGACGGTGGCGAACAGCACCGGGTCGGGCTGCTCGGCCACCACACCCGCGAGGTCGATGTCCAGGACGTCGTCGATCATCGCCCCAGCATCCCAGAGCCGTTACTCAGGCATCCCAGAGCGCCCCCAGCGACATGAGGTCGCTCTGGTACTCGATGCGGTCGGCCCACTCCGTCGGCCAGGCGTCGGAGCCGTGGTGGGCGCCGGCGAACGCGCCCGTCAGACAGGCGATGGAGTCGGAGTCGCCGGAGGTGCAGGCCGCGCGGCGCAGCGCGGTGACGGGCTCGTCGACGAACTGCAGGAAGCAGAGCAGTCCGGTGGCGAGCGCCTCCTCGGCGATCCAGCCCGCGCCGGTGGCCAGGCACGGGTCGCTCTCGGGCGAAGCGGTGCGCACGGCGTCCTGAAGGCGGTCGAGGACCTCCAGGCACTCGTCCCAGCCGCGTTCGATGAAGTGCTCCGGTGTGGGGTCCTGGCTCCGGGTCCACAGGTCGCCGAGCCAGCGGGAGAGGTAGCGGCCGCGGTTCTCCTGGGCGTACGAGCGCAGGAGGCCGATCAGTTCGGTCGGCTCGGCGCCTCCGGCGAGGAGCCACACGGCGTGGGCGGTGAGGTCCGAGGCGGCGAGCGCGGTGGGATGGCCGTGGGTGAGCGCGGCCTGCAACTGCGCGGCGCCCGAACGCTGTTCGTCGCTCAGCCCCCGTACGAGCCCGACCGGCGCCACTCGCATGTTGGCCCCGCACCCCTTGGAGCCGATCTGGCTGGCCTCCTGCCAGGGCCGGCCCTCGGTCTTCAGGAGGTTGCAGGCCACGAGGCAGGTGCGGCCGGGCGCGCGGTTGTTGTCGGGCGACTGATACCAGTCCACGAACTCCTCGCGCACCGGCCGTTCCATCCGCAGCGGTGTGAGCAGGCCGCGGTCCATCGCCGTACGCAGTCCCCGCCCCAGCGCCAGCGTCATCTGCGTGTCGTCCGTGACGATCGCGGGCCGCGGCAGCTTCATCTCCCGCCAGGGGCCGAACTTGGCCAGGATCGAGGGGACGTCGTTGAACTCGGTCGGGAAGCCCAGCGCGTCGCCGAGGGCGAGGCCGAGCAGGGATCCGGTGGCGGCGTGCTTCGCGAGCGTCGGGGTGGTGGTCATGAGGGCCGTCCTTCCGAAGGGGGGCGCAGCAGGGGTGGCTGCAGGGCGGTGGCGCCGCCCGCGCGGTAGAGCGCGGCGGGTTTGCCGCGGCCTCCGGTGAGGCGTGCGGCCCCCGGGACCGGTGCGACGAACCCGGGCGTGGCGAGGACCTTGCGCCGGAAGTTGGGCCGGTCGAGGACGGCGCCCCACACCGTCTCGTAGATCCGCTGCAGCTCACCGAGGGTGAACTCGGGCGGGCAGAAGGACGTGGCGAGACAGGTGTACTCGAGCTTGGCGCCGACGCGTTCGTGGGCGTCGGCGAGGATGCGGACGTGGTCGAAGGCGAGCGGGCCGACCGAGCCGTACGGCAGCCAGCGGGCCTGTGCCGCGTCACCGCCGCCGTGCGGCTCGGGAGGGTCGGGGAGCAGCGCGGCGAACGCGACGGAGACGACCCGCATCCTCGGGTCGCGGTCGGGTTCGCTGTAGGTCCGCAGCTGTTCCAGGTGGAGGCGGGAGAGGTCCGGGATGCCGGTCTCCACGGCGAGTACACGCCGGGCGGCCGTCTCCGCGGATTCCTTCGGCAGCACGAAGCCGCCGGGCAGGGCCCAGCGGCCGGCGTACGGTTCCTGCCCCCGTTCGACGAGCAGCACCTCGAGTTCGCCCGCGCGGACGGTCAGGACGGCGAGGTCGACGGTGACGGCGAAGGGTTCGAAGGCGTACTTGTCGTAGCCCTCGGGAGCGAGGCCTCCCCTTGCGCGCAAGTCACCCGCCCCCGGTTCCGCACGAGTCGTGGCCGGTGACGACCGGCACGAGTAATAGTCAGTACGACTATAAAAAGCCGAACCGCGCCCTACAAGACCTCGGGCGCGGTTCTCGGCACATCCGTGTTCTCGGCACATCCGCGCCAGAAGCCCTCAGCGGCCCCTGGAGCGCGTCGGAGGCCGCCGGGCTCCCCGCCGGGCGGTGAAGGCGGGCGGAGGGCGCACAGCGCCCTCCAGGGCCGCCGGGCGGGGTCTAGAGATCGACCTCCTGCATGAGCATCCCGACCTCGGTGTTCGACAGGCGGCGCAGCCAGCCCGACTTCTGGTCGCCCAGGGTGATCGGACCGAAGGCCACACGCACGAGCTTGTCGACCGGGAAGCCGGCCTCCGCGAGCATGCGGCGCACGATGTGCTTGCGGCCCTCGTGCAGGGTCACCTCGACGAGGTAGTTCTTGCCGGTCTGCTCGACGACGCGGAAGTGGTCCGCCTTGGCGTACCCGTCCTCCAGCTGGATGCCGTCCTTGAGCCGCTTGCCCAGGTCGCGCGGGATGGGACCCACGATGTGCGCGAGGTAGACCTTCTTCACGCCGTACTTGGGGTGGGTCAGCCGGTGCGCCAGCTCGCCGTGGTTGGTGAGCAGGATGACGCCCTCGGTCTCGGTGTCGAGCCGCCCGACGTGGAAGAGCCGCGTCTCGCGGTTCGTCACGTAGTCACCGAGGCACTGCCGGCCCTCCGTGTCCTCCATGGTCGAGACCACGCCGGCGGGCTTGTTCAGCGAGAAGAACTGGTACGACTGCGTGGCCACGGTCAGTCCGTCGACCTTGATCTCGTCGTGCTCCGGGTCGACGCGCAGACCCTGCTCCAGGACGATCTCGCCGTTGACCTCGACCCTGGCCTGCTCGATCAGCTCCTCGCAGGAGCGGCGGGAGCCGTAGCCCGCACGCGCGAGCACCTTCTGCAGGCGCTCGCCCTCCTCCTCGGCGCCCGGGAAGGTCTTGGGCAGCTTGACGTCAGGCTTGCCCGCGTACCGGTCCCGGTTGCGCTCCTCGGCCCGCGTCTCGTACTCGCGGGAACGCGCGGGCTCCGTACGGCCACCGCGCTGCTGGCCCTGCTTGGGGCCGCCCTTGGCGCCGCCGCGGGCCGCGTTGCCGCGCCCGGACTTCGGGCCTTCGTGGGACGCGGCGGGGCCTACGTCGTAGCGGCGCTCCTCGGGGCGGGGCTTGCCGGCGCGCTTCGGCCTGTCGTCGCGCCCTCCCGCGCTCCTCGGCTGGGAGCCGCCCCCACCGGTGCCCCGGGGGTTGCCGCTCCCGCCGGCCCCGCGAGGGTTGCCGCCTCCGCCGGTCCCGCGGGAATTACCGCCTCCACCGGTCCCGCGCGGGTTGCCGCGCCCGCTGTTCCTGCCACTGCCACTGCCACTGCCACTGCTTCGCATCAAAGTTCCGTCGTCGTCGTGTCGTCTGCATCTGCATCCGGTGCATCCGGATCGAACGACGGGACCCCTTCCAGCGTCTCGGCCTCGATCGCGTCCGCCTCGGGGAGGAAGGGCGCGAGCTCCGGGAGCTCGTCCAGACCGCGCAGGCCCATTCGCTCCAGGAAGTAGTTCGTCGTCACGTACAGGATCGCACCTGTTTCGGGTTCCGTGCCCGCCTCCTCGACCAGACCGCGCTGCAACAGGGTGCGCATCACACCGTCGCAGTTCACTCCGCGGACCGCTGAGACCCGGGATCGGCTGACCGGCTGGCGGTAGGCGACGACCGCCAGGGTCTCAAGGGCGGCCTGGGTGAGCCGGGCCTGCTGCCCGTCGAGGACGAAGCGTTCGACGGCCGCCGCGTACTCGGGCCGGGTGTAGAACCGCCAGCCGCCCGCGATGAGCCGCAGCTCGAAACCGCGGCCCTGGACGGTGTACTCGTCGGCCAGCTCCCGCAGCGCGTCCTTGATCTGCCGTTCGGGCCGCTCCAGGATCTTCGCGAGGTGCTCCTCGGTCGCGGGCTCGTCCACGACCATGAGGACGGCCTCCAGGGCGGGCTTCAGGTCGAGGTCGGCGACGGTACGCAGGCCCGCCGGGGTGTCGGTGGTCTCCTGGTTCACGCCTTCTCCTCCTTGGCGCCGTCCTTGATCTTGTCGTCCTTGGTCTCGCCGTCCTTGGCCCGGTCGTCCTTGGCCACTTCCGGCGGGCGGTCGAACTCGTCCGTGACCCTCGGCTGGCCGTCGCCGTCGCCGCCCGTCCAGCGCACCATGAGCTCCCCGAGGGCCTCCTCCTGGTCGAGGGCGACGGCCTTCTCCCGGTAGAGCTCCAGCAGGGCCAGGAACCGGGCCACGACGGTGAGGGTGTCCTCGGTGTCCTCGACGAGGGCGCGGAAACTGGCCTCCCCGAGCTCCCGCAGCCGCGCCACCACGATCCCGGCCTGCTCCTGCACGCTCACCAGCGGGGCGTGGATGTGGTCGACGTACACCTGCGGCCTGGGCTTGGGCTGCATCGCCTTCACGGCGAGCCTGGCGAATCCTTCCGCCCCGATGCTGATGACCACCTCGGGCAGCAGCTCGGCGTGGTGGGCCTCGAGCCCGACGGTGCGCGGGTAGCGGCGGCCCTCTTCCTCCAGCCGGGCGTTGAAGATGTCCGCGATCTGCTTGTAGGCGCGGTACTGGAGCAGCCGCGCGAACAGCAGGTCCCGCGCCTCCAGCAGCGCCAGATCCGCCTCGTCCTCGACCTCGGCGGCCGGGAGCAGCCGGGCGGCCTTCAGATCGAGCAGCGTCGCCGCGACGACCAGGAACTCGGTCGTCTGGTCGAGGTCCCAGTCGGGACCCATCGCCCTGATGTGCGCCATGAACTCGTCGGTGACCTTGGACAGCGCCACTTCGGTGACATCGAGCTTGTGCTTCGAGATCAACTGAAGCAGCAGGTCGAACGGCCCCTCGAAGTTCGCGAGCCGCACCTTGAAGACCCCGTCACCGGCCTCGGCCTGTGCCGGAGGTTCGGGCGAAGGCTCAAGCGCCGTGTCCGCCGGAGGGTCCGCTGCCGGAGACTCGGGCGCCGTGTCTACCGGAGGGTGCGCCGCCGGAGGCTCGGGCGCCGTCTCCGCGGCGGCCTCGACGGGCTCCTCCACGGACTCCTCGACCGACTCGGCTCGCCCGTCGACCGGCGGCGGCCCCTCGGCCGACTCGACGCGCTCCTCGGGCCGCCCGTCCCGCTTCTCCGTCGGGACCGGCGTCGCGCCGGGGCCCCGGCCCAGGACACGGCGACGGCCGCCGGAGCCGGCGGGGACAGAGGTGTCGTTCGAGGTCATAGCCGTCGCAGGCTACCGCTACCGCCCGCGAAGCCGTCGTACGAGGATGCTCGCGTCCCCGCGGGATTCAAGATCGGCGAGTACGACGGCGACCGCCTCGCGGACGATCCGGCCGCGGTCGACCGCGAGCCCGTGCTCCCCGCGGAGCACCAGCCGGGCGTGCTCGAGGTCCATGAGCTCCTCGGCGGACACGTACACCGTGATCTTCTCGTCGTGCCGCTCCCGCCCGCTGGGCCGCCGGTTGGCGGCGCGGGAGCGCTTGCTGCCGCGGGCGGGCTGCCCGCCGGCGCCCTCCTGCGTCGCCTGGCGCCGCGCCGAACGCTCCGGGGCCGTACCCCGGCTGCGGGACTCTCCCGCGTCCGCCTCGGCGTCCGCCGCGACGTGTTCGTCGCCCTCGCCGTCACCGCCCTGCACCGGCACCGACTGCGGCGCGTCCTCCGCGGCGGCCGGGTCGCTCTCACCGGCCGGAGCCGGTACCCGGGCCTCGCCGTTGGTCCGGCGGGTCGGGGTGGATGACTGGAGCGCCATGCCCCCGGTGGTACGGAACAGTTCGTCGGCCCCCGGCAGACTCACTCGGCGTGACACCGGGCGAGCACCTCCCTGGCGAGCTGGCGATAGGCGGCGGCACCGACGGAGTTGGAGGCGTACGTGGTGATCGGCTCACCGGCGACGGTGGTCTCCGGGAAGCGGACGGTCCGGCCGATCACCGTGTGGTAGACGTGATCGTCGAACGCCTCGACCACGCGCGCGAGCACCTCACGGCTGTGCACCGTGCGGGAGTCGTACATCGTGGCGAGGATGCCGTCGAGCTCCAGCTCGGGGTTGAGCCGCTCCTGGACCTTCTCGATGGTCTCGGTGAGCAGCGCGACACCGCGCAGGGCGAAGAACTCGCACTCGAGCGGCACGATCACCTTGTGGGCCGCCGTGAGGGCGTTGACGGTGAGGAGGCCGAGCGAGGGCTGACAGTCGATCACGATGTAGTCGTAGTCGGCCATCAGCGGCTTCAGCGCGCGCTGGAGCGTGGACTCGCGCGCGACCTCGGACACCAACTGCACCTCGGCGGCGGACAGGTCGATGTTGCTGGGCAGCAGGTCCATGTTCGGGACCGCCGTCTTCAGGAGCACCTCGTCGGCCGCCATGCCCCGCTCCATGAGCAGGTTGTAGACGGTGAGGTCGAGCTCCATGGGGTTGACGCCGAGGCCCACGGAGAGCGCGCCCTGCGGGTCGAAGTCGACGAGCAGGACCCGGCGTCCGTACTCCGCGAGCGCGGCGCCCAGGTTGATGGTCGACGTCGTCTTGCCGACGCCGCCCTTCTGGTTGCACATCGCGATGATCGTCGCGGGGCCGTGGCTGGTCAGCGGACCCGGGATCGGGAAGTAGGGCAGCGGGCGTCCGGTCGGTCCGACGCGCTCACGGCGCTGACGGGCCGCGTCGGGCGCGAGCGTGGCCGCGTACTCCGGATCGGGCTCGTACTCGGCGTCGGGGTCGTAGAAGTGCCCCTCGGGCAGTTCGTCGTAGTCGGCGAAGTGGGTGTGGTTCCCGCCACTTCCGTTGCCGGCCATGGCGTTCACGTGATGGCCATCCATGCTCTGGTGTGCTGTCTGAGTCATCCGGGGACTCTTTTGCGCTGCGAAGGTTCGGACAGCGACGGAGCCGACAGCCTCGAGCCCCGTGGGGCCCTGGCCCCGCGCCGGCATTCCTGGTTGACCACCCCCGGGAGTAAATGTCGACTCATTCACAAGTCGTCTTACCTCCTTGGTGACCAGGAAACTTCTAGATAGGTCAGCGTGGCACCATGCCGACGGTTGGCGACTCTATGGCGTGTCACCGGTCCGCAGCAACACAATCCGCCGGACCCGACCCGATGTGTCGGCAACCGAACACCCCTCTGTCAAGGGCGTAAGGCCGTCGCACAGCAGGTTTCACGGGTGTGCGAATCGGTTAAAGGGTTACGTTCGTGGCGAGTTGAACGAGTGTCGCAAAGTGACCCGACACACACCCGACCGGACCTCGCTGGGCAAGGTCCGGCCGGGTGCGGGGCGTTGACGACCTGTGTTGACGTATCGCCTTTTGCCGATTGATGGGTCAGCCGGCCACGCGGCCGGTCACCCTTCGGTGTCTCAGCCGAGCAGGGACTCCAGCTCGACGTGCTCCAGGCCGTGCGCTTCCGCGACCTCCCGGTACACGACCTTGCCGTCGTGCGTGTTGAGGCCCTTGGCCAGCGCGGGGTCACGGCGCAGCGCCTCGACCCAGCCGCGGTTGGCCAGTTCCACGATGTACGGCAGCGTGGCGTTGGTCAGCGCGTACGTGGAGGTGTTGGGCACGGCGCCGGGCATGTTGGCGACGCAGTAGAAGACCGAGTTGTGGACCGGGAAGGTCGGCTCGGCGTGCGTGGTCGGGCGGGAGTCCTCGAAGCAGCCGCCCTGGTCGATCGCGATGTCGACAAGAACACTTCCCGCCTTCATCCGGGACACCAGCTCGTTGGTGACGAGCTTCGGGGCCTTGGCGCCGGGGATGAGGACCGCACCGATGACGAGGTCGGCCTCGAGGCAGGCCTTCTCGAGCTCGAAGGCGTTGGAGACGACGGTCTGGATCTTCGTGCCGAAGATCTTGTCCGCCTCCTTGAGCTTGTTGATGTCGCGGTCGAGCAGGGTCACCTGGAAGCCCATGCCGATGGCGATCTGCGCGGCGTTCCAGCCGGAGACGCCGCCGCCGATGACGACCGCCTTGGCGGGCAGCACACCGGGGACACCGCCGGGCAGCACACCGCGGCCGCCGTTGGCGGCCATCAGGTGGTAGGCGCCGACCTGGGGGGCGAGGCGGCCCGCGACCTCGGACATCGGGGCGAGCAGCGGCAGCGCGCGGCTCGGCAGCTCGACCGTCTCGTACGCGATCGCCGTGGTGCCGGACTCCAGGAGCGCGTCGGTGCACTCCTTGGACGCGGCCAGGTGCAGGTAGGTGAAGAGGGTCTGGTCCTTGCGGAGGCGGTGGTACTCCTCCGCGATGGGCTCCTTGACCTTCAGCAGCAGGTCGGCCGCGGCCCAGACCTCGTCGGCGGTCTCCAGGATCTGCGCACCGGCGGAAACGTACTCGTCGTCCGTGATCGAGGAGCCGACACCGGCGTTCCGCTCGACGACGACCTGGTGGCCGTTGCGCACCAGCTCGTGCACACCGGCGGGGGTGATGGCCACCCGGAACTCGTTGTTCTTGACCTCGCGGGGGATGCCGACCTTCACGTCGATCACGGTCCTTGGCTCAGAGGGTTCTGGGGCTATGCACGGCCGGGGCGATGCAAGCCGGGGCAATGCATGTCATACCCGGATACACGGGGGCGCACCGGGAGACACCACGAAAGAACGCGGCGGAGCCAGTCTAATGAAGGGGTTCTCTCTGTCTAGCCTTTCAATGCATCAATCTTCGACGGATGTACTACGGATTTCGCAGGCGTTAGCGCCTTGTTCCGTGCCTTCTGTGCCTTCTGGGTCTTCCACGGCCGTCGCGCTCTCCGGGAGCTCATCACCCAGCATGCGCTCGGCCGCCTTGCGGTGCAGTCGCGCCGCGGCGGGGTCGCCGAGCCGGTCCAGGGTGTCGGCCAGCCGCAGTTGCAGCGCGGCCTGCAGCCGGTGGTCCTCGGCGCGGCGCGCCCACTCGACCGCCTCGTGGCAGGTGCGCAGCGACTCCTCGGGCCGCCCTGCGTACTCCTGGACGCGCGCCAGCTCGCTCAACGCCCGTGCCTGAGCGGGCACATCGCCGTTCCTGCGGTGTCCGGTGACGGCGGCGCGCCAGTTGCGCAGCGCCTCGCCGTAGCGGCCCGCGTAGGTGTGCGCGGTGGCGATACGGCCGTACAGCCGGGCGGCGTCCACCCGCTCGTCCCGCGCCAGGCGCTGGGCGAGCGCCCTGCCGTACCAGTCGGCGGCCCGGTCGTGGTCCCCGAGCTCCTGGTGGGCGCCGCCTACGGATTCCATCGCGCGGCCGGTCGCATACGGGTCGTTCGCCTCGCGTCCGGCGTCCAGGGCGGCCCGGTAGCGGGCCAGGGCGTCGGCCGTTCGGCCGGTCTGGGCGTCCAGGTCGGCGAGGTTCAGCAGGGCCGCGGCCTTCTCGCGGGGCAGGCCCCGGCGCTCGGCGACGTCGAGGACGAGGCGGTGGATGCCGTACAGCTCGGGCGCCGCGGCCCGGGTGCCGAAGTGGGCCACCATCGCCCGCACCAGCGCGGCCATCAGCCGCCTGGCCAGGGTGTCCAGCTCCCCGTCCGCGACCGCGAGCCGGGCCGCGGCCAGCAGTGCGGGCTGCCGCAGGCGCAGCCAGTCCTCGGCCGCCCTGGGGGTCGGGAAGCGCAGTTCGCGGGGCAGCGCGGCGAGCTTCTCGCGGGCGGGCGCGTTGTCGGTCTCGGTGATGGCGCGGCAGGACACCAGCAGCCGTACGGTCCGCTCCAGCATCCGGGCGCGGGCCAGCTGCAGTTCGGCCGGGCGGTCCTGGCTCTCGGCGAGGGAGCGCAGCAGCGGCAGCAGGCAGCCGGGCACCTCGTACTGCGGCAGCCGCGACTCGACGGGCCGTACGAGGCCGAAGCCGACGAAGTCGTCCAGCGCGGCCCGTGCGGTCTCCACCGAGCAGCCGGCCAGCGCGGACGCGGTGTGCGGGTCGATGAGGCCTGCCGGGGCGAGCGAGAGCAGACGCAGTATCCGCGCGGCGGTGGCGGACAGCGCGGTGTAGACGAGGTGGAAGACCCGGCCGAGCGGGGTGCTCTCGTCGCCCTCGGTGCGCAGTTGCTTGGCGAGGTCGGCGACGGCCGAGGTGGGGCGGGCGGCGAGCCAGCCTCCCGCGAGGCGCAGGGCGGCGGGCTGACCGGCGCACTCCTCGACCAGTCCCTCGGCCGCGAGCGGGTCGACGGTGATGCGCACCGAGCCGGTGAAGCGGTCGAGCAGTTCGAGCGCGGACTTGGTGTCCAGGCCGCCCAGGGTGCAGGGGCGGACGTCCGCGATGCCGGTCAGCGGCCCGCCGGAGACCGCGACGACCAGGCACTCGGGGGTGTCCGGAAGCAGCGCGTCGACCTGCTCGGCGTCGGCCGCGTCGTCGAGCAGCAGCAGGACGCGGCGGGTGGCGAGGGCCTCGCGCACCGCCTCGCTCAGGTCGTCGGCGGCTGCCCCCGCCGGCGCGGGCAGCTCCAGGGTCCTCAGCAGCTCCCGCGCGGTGCGCTCGGTGGGCACGGGGGTGCCGTCGGGTTCGGTGAGCCGGGCGCGCAGCACCCCGTCCGGGTAACTCCCCGCAACCTGCCGTACGAGCTCCTCGGCGAGCGCGGTGCGGCCCGATCCGGGCCTGCCGGCGATGAGCAGCACGCGCGCGCGGGGTGCCTTGCGGCCCGCGAGGGTGTCCAGGCCCGCGCGCTCGATGTCGACCCTGAGTTCCTTCAACTCTCTTGTGCGGCCGAGGAACTGACCCTCCGTAGGAGCGGACCCGGCAGCCGGGCGCCGCCCCGCCGACGACACTTTCGTGCCGTCTGTGTCCACCGCCTGATCCGCCACGGGCCACGCTCCCGTCCCACTGCGCGCGCAAGCCCGCCGGGACTCCGGTTCGGGCGTTTCCAGAGCCTAGTTCACGCTCTGCGACGATCCGGGCGGAGCACGGCGGGGACGTCCCCCGATCGGATCAGCCGATCGTAGGACTGATGGTGTCCGGTCGCGGGATCCGGTCACGGGTTCCGGTTGGGGGATCCGGTCGTGGGAGAGGAGCGTCCGGGGTGCGTCAGGACTCGAACGGGCGGGCCGGCCAGGGCGCCTCGGCCGGGCGCAGCGCGTCGAGTCCGTCGCCGCCGCGGGCGGCGACCAGGGAGAGGACGCCGACGACGAGACAGTTGTTGTGCAGTTCACCGGCGAGCACCCCGCGCACGAGATCGCCGACGGGGATCCGGGCCAGCTCCAAGTCGGCCTCTTCGTCCTCGACCTCGAAGCGCTCCCCCTCGGCCTCGGAGAGATCGCGGGCGAGGAAGATCCGCACGGCCTCGGAGCAGCCGCCCGGGGTGGTGTAGACGTCGGTCAGCACCCGCCAGTCCTCGGCCTTGACGTGCGCCTCCTCGTACAGCTCGCGCTGGGCGGCGTGCAGCGGGTTCTCACCGGGCACGTCGAGGAGTCCGGCCGGGATCTCCCACAGCTTGTGGCGCACGGGGTGCCGGTACTGGCGCAGCACCACCGCGCGGTCCTGGTCGTCGAGGGCGAGGACGGCCACGGAGCCGGGGTGGACCTGGTAGTCGCGGCGGGCGACCGATCCGTCCGGCATGACCACGTCGTCGGTGCGGACGGACGTCTTGTTGCCGACGAAGGGAGTCGCGGTGGCCCTGACTTCCCACTCCTCGGGGGTGTCCTTGATCGTCATGTCGCCCTGTTCCTCCTACGCACCGAACGAAAACCGGGGCACGTGTCCCAAAAGACGCGTACCCCGGTCACCGTACAGCCCTTGTGTTACTTGCCCGTCTTGCGCTCGACGGCGGCCTTGACCAGGCCCGCGAAGAGCGGGTGCGGGCGGGTCGGGCGGGAGCGCAGCTCGGGGTGCGCCTGGGTCGCGACCAGGTAGGGGTGCACCTCGCGCGGGTACTCGACGTACTCCACGAGCTTGCCGTCCGGGGAGGTGCCGGAGAACTGCAGACCGGCCTTCTTCTCCAGCTCGCCGCGGTAGGCGTTGTTCACCTCGTAGCGGTGGCGGTGACGCTCCTCGACGTACTCCTTGCCGTCGTACACCTCGCGCGCGATGGAGCCCTCGGCGAGCTTGGCCGGATACATGCCCAGTCGCATCGTTCCGCCCATATCGCCCTCGCCCGCCACGATGTCGAGCTGCTCGGCCATCGTGGAGATGACCGGGTGGGCGGTGGCGGAGTCGAACTCGGTGGAGTTGGCGTCCGGGATGCCGGCCAGGTTGCGCGCGGCCTCGATCACGATGCACTGCAGGCCGAGACAGAGGCCGAGCAGCGGGATCTTGTTCTCGCGGGCGTACTGGATCGCGCCGACCTTGCCCGACACGCCACGGTCGCCGAAGCCACCGGGGATGCAGATGGCGTCGACGTCGCCGAGCTGCTTCGCGGCACCCGCCGGGGTCTTGCAGTCGTCCGAGGTGACCCACTTGATCTTCACGCGGGCCTTGTTGGCGAAGCCGCCGGCGCGCAGCGCCTCGGTGACCGAGAGGTAGGCGTCGGGCAGGTCGATGTACTTGCCGACGAGCGCGAGGTTGATCTCGTGGAGCGGGTTGTGGACGCGGTCGAGCAGGTCGTCCCAGGTCGTCCAGTCCACGTCGCGGAAGGGCAGGTCCAGCTTGCGCACGACGTAGGCGTCCAGGCCCTCGGTGTGCAGCACCTTCGGGATGTCGTAGATCGACTTGGCGTCGATGGCCGCGACCACGGCCGCCTCGTCGACGTCGCACATCAGCGAGATCTTGCGCTTGATGGCGGTGGGCACCTCGCGGTCGGCGCGCAGCACGATCGCGTCCGGCTGGATACCGATGTTCCGCAGAGCCGCGACCGAGTGCTGGGTCGGCTTGGTCTTCAGCTCGCCGGAGGGGCCGATGTACGGCAGCAGCGAGATGTGGACCACGAACACGTTGTCCCGGCCGACCTCGTGCCGGACCTGTCGGACGGTCTCCAGGAAGGGCAGCGACTCGATGTCGCCGACCGTGCCGCCGACCTCGGTGATGACGACGTCGACGTCGTCGGTCGCCATACGCCGGATGCGGTGCTTGATCTCGTTGGTGATGTGCGGGATGACCTGCACGGTGTCGCCCAGGTACTCGCCGCGCCGCTCCTTGGCGATGACCGTCGAGTACACCTGCCCTGTAGTGACATTGGCGGAGCCGTCCAAGTCAACGTCGAGGAAGCGCTCGTAGTGTCCGATGTCCAGGTCGGTCTCGGCGCCGTCGTTGGTGACGAACACCTCGCCGTGCTGGAACGGGTTCATGGTGCCCGGGTCGACGTTCAGGTAGGGGTCGAGCTTCTGCATGGTGACCCGCAGGCCCCGCGCCTTGAGCAGCGCACCCAGGCTGGAGGCGGTCAGGCCCTTACCGAGGGAGGAGGCGACACCCCCGGTGACGAAGATGTGCTTGGTCGTCGTGGATTTGGGCGGCATGGCCAAGAGGGGGCTCCCGTGGTCGCGGTCTGGGGTGCGTACCGGCGTGGTGTCCGAAGATTTCCGGAGGTGCCGTCGCTGCGGTTCGGGGGTTTCTTGCCCACCGGTCCACGGGCTACCAGGGTATCAGCGACCCGAGGAGGCTGCTTCCGGCCACGCTCCGCACACCCATCGGCACAGACCACACACAGCACTCACTCGATCGGACCAGGCGGGTTGCCTGGAGCGGCACGCGGATCACCCACGTGCGTCGTATCCTGCTCGGACACTCGCTGCCGAGTCCGGCCGGCACGCGGCACCATCCCCGCCCGTATCCCGGAACCACGAGAGCTCGTCAGTTCGTTTCGCAACGACAATCGCACCGATAATTGACGTTCCGCAACGACGCTTTACCAACGTTCTAACGTTCATTCTTCTAACGTTTTAACGTTCCTGTTCCCTGACCGCAGAGCGACCGCCCCTCGGGGGCGACGTGGCCGTTCGACTGGAGATGCACGTGGCCGGGCGCATCGAGGACTACGCACTCATCGGAGACATGCAGACCGCAGCACTGGTCTGCCGGGACGGCACAGTGGACTGGCTGTGCCTGCCCCGCTTCGACTCTCATGCCATCTTCGCGGGACTGCTCGGCACGGAGGAACACGGATTCTGGCGGCTCGGGCCCGCCCACGCGGCCGACGCCGAACCGCCGACGGCGGCGCGCCGCTCGTACCGCGGCGACTCGCTGATCCTCGAATCCGAGTGGGACACCCCACGCGGCACGGTCCGCGTGACCGATTTCATGCCGCCGCGTGACGGCGCGCCCCAGCTGATCCGGATCGTGGAGGGCGTCACGGGCCGGGTCCCGATGCGCTCCGCGCTGCGGATGCGGTTCTCGTACGGCCGTGTCGTGCCCTGGGTGCACAAGCACGAGGGGCGCACGGTTGCCGTCGCCGGACCCGACTCGGTGTGGTTCGACACCGCCTGCGAGACCTACGGCAAGGCGCTGACCACGTACGCGGACTTCACGGTGGCACCCGGTGACCGGATCGCGTTCACCATCTCGTGGGAACCCTCACACAAGAAGCCCCCCGCGCTGCCCGAGCCGGAGCAGGCCCTGGAGGCCACCGAGGACTTCTGGCGCGACTGGGTCGACCAGTGCACGTACCACGGCCCCTACCGCGAGGCCGTCGTCCGCTCCCTGATCACCCTCAAGGCCCTGACGTACGCCCCCACGGGCGGCATCGTCGCCGCGCCCACCACCTCCCTCCCGGAGGAGATCGGCGGCGTACGCAACTGGGACTACCGCTACACCTGGCTGCGCGACGCGGCGATCACCCTCTCCTCCCTCCTGCGCACCGGCTACCGCGAGGAGGCCCGCGCCTGGCGCGAATGGCTGCTGCGCGCCGTGGCCGGCGACCCGGAGAACCTGCAGATCATGTACGGCATCGCGGGCGAGCGGGAGTTGGGCGAGGCGGAGCTCGACTGGCTGCCCGGATACGAGAACTCGGGCCCTGTACGGGTCGGCAACGGCGCCGCACACCAGCTTCAGCTGGACGTCTACGGCGAGGTCATCGAGGCCCTGCACCTGGCCCATATGACGGGCCTGTCCCGCAACGACTACGCCTCGCTCCTCCAGCTGAAGCTGATCCGCTACCTGGAGGACCACTGGGACCAGCCGGACGAGGGCATCTGGGAGGTCCGCGGCCCGCGCCGCCACTTCGTGCACTCCAAGGTGATGGCCTGGGTCGCCGTCGACCGCACGATCAAGCTCATCGAGTCCGGTGACGCGGACGGCCCGCTGGAGAAGTGGCGCGAACTGCGCGACGACATCCACCGGGACGTGTGCGAGAAGGGCTACGACAAGGAGCGCAACACCTTCACGCAGTCGTACGGCTCCAAGGAACTGGACGCCTCGCTGCTCCTCATCCCGCAGATGGGCTTCCTCCCCCCGGACGACAAGCGCGTGATCGGCACCATCGAGGCGATCCAGCGCGAGCTGTCCACCTCGGACGGCTTCATCCTGCGCTACCCGACCACCGGCGAGGACGCGGGCGTGGACGGCCTCGAGGGCGACGAGGGAGCCTTCCTGGCCTGCTCCTTCTGGATGGCGGACGACCTGGCGATGATCGGCCGCGTCGACGAGGCGCGCAAGCTCTTCGAAAGGCTCCTGGCCCTCCGCAACGACCTGGGCCTCCTGGCCGAGGAATGGGACCCCCGCCTCCAGCGCCAGGTGGGCAACTTCCCGCAGGCCTTCAGCCACGTGCCCCTGATCGACACGGCCCTGAGGCTGACGGCGAGCGGGGCATACGGCGGCTGACAACCACCGCGACAGCGGCCCACGCTCCCCTTGCGGGGGCGTGGGCCGCGGCCCTTGGGGGCGCGGGGAACTGCGCGACCAGCCCCCACCGACGACCCGCAGCCTCGCGACAAGCCCCTAGGCTGAAAGCAGTCCCGTCCCCTACTGAAAAAAAGGGGGCAACCGCGATGTCCCCCTTCTCGAAGGCCCACACCCGCCTCGCCGCCCTACGCGCAAACCTGACCGGCGACGCTTTCAGGCCGGAAGACCCCGGCTACGACAACGCCCGCAAGCTCTTCAACACCCGCATCGACCGCCACCCCGCAGTGATCGCCCAGTGCGAGACCACGGCGGACGTGGTCCATTGCGTCCGCTTCGCGCGGGACCTGGACCTCCACATCGCGATCCGGGCCGGCGGCCACAGCCCGGCCGGGATGTCGCTCAACGACAACGGCCTGGTCATCGACCTGCGCCGGATGCGCACGGTGACCGTTCACCCCGGCTCCCGGACGGTACGGGTCGAGGGCGGCGCCCTCATGAGCCACCTCGACCAGGCGACCCGGCCCCACGGCCTGGCCACCACCGGCGCCCGGAACTCGACCACCGGCGTCGCCGGCTTCGCCCTCGGCGGCGGCACCGGCTGGCTCGACCGCGCCTTCGGCCTCGCCGTCGACAACCTGCTCGGCGTCGAACTGGTCACGTCCGACGGCTCGCAGATCCGGGCCACCGATCACGAGAACCCGGAACTCTTCTGGGCCCTGCACGGCGGTGGCGGCAACTTCGGCGTCGCCACCGCACTGACCCTGAGACCGCACCCGCTGCCGGACTTCTCGATCGCCCTGCTGACATACCGCCCGGAGTCCGGCCCGGACGTGATCCGCACCTACCGCGAGATCATCGAGGCCGCCCCACCGGAGACGGGCGGCGGCATCATCCGCACACAGCTGGTCGACGCACTCCTGACGTACCCGGGCCCCGAGCAGGACCTCCGCAAGCTCGCCCGGCCGCTGCTGGCGCTGCCTCACGAGGCCGTGATCCTCACGCCCCTCCCCTACGCCGCCTTCCAGCGGATCCTGGACAGCCCGCCGGGCCTGAGGAGCCACTCTTCCGCGGAGTCCCTGACCGGCCTGCCCGACGACGCCGTGGACGTCTTCTGCGAGCTGGGGAAGGCCATGCCCGTGCCCACGGCCACCCGGTGCTCGCTGTTCCCGCAGGGCGGCGCGATCGCCTCAGGCCCGGAACGCTTCCCGGTGCCGTTCCGGAACGCCCGGTGGACCGTGCACCCCTTCGGCATGTGGGAGGACCCGGCCGACGACAGGCGCTGCGTCCAGTGGGTCGAGGACGTGCGCGCCGCCTTCCGGCCGTGGAGCACCGGCGCCGTCTGTCTCAACCTCGTCGGCGACGAGGGCGTCGACCGCGTGGTGGCCGGCCTCGGCGCCGGGAACATCCGACGGCTGGCCGCGGTGAAAGCCGCGTACGACCCGGACAACGTCTTCCGCTTCAACCACAACATCCTGCCCCGGTAGTGAGCGGCCCGGCCTCGGACATGCCCCCGGGAGGCCTCCCCGGGTAGCGTCCGCTGCATGGACAGCCGTTTGGACAGCCACTTGGACAGTCGATACGACACCCAGGGCGCCGGAATCACCGTGCAGCGGGCGCTGGAGCTGCCCGGGCTGCGCAGCGGTCTGCCGGAGATCCTCGCGGGCGCCGACCGGCTGGGCCGCACCGTGCGCTGGGTGCACGCGGGCGAGGTCCCGAACATCGCCTCGCTCCTCAAGGGCGGCGAACTGCTCCTGACCACGGGCTACGGCCTCGGCACCCGCCCCGCCGACCAGCGCGCGTTCGTCCGCACCCTCGCGGAGCGCGGTATCGCGGCGCTCGTCGTGGAACTCGGCCCGCGCTTCACCCGGCTGCCCGCGGCCCTCGTGGAGACGGCCCGCTCCGCCGGTCTCCCGCTGGTCCAGCTGCACCGCGAGGTGCCCTTCGTGGCGGTCACGGAGGAGATCCACACCGAGATCGTCAACGGCCACTACGCGCTGCTGCAGCGGGCCGAGGAAGTGCACCGGCGCTGTACCGAGGCCCTGCTGGGCGGTGGGGGCATACCCCAGGTCCTCGGCATCCTCGCGGACTTCAGCGGCAACCCCGTCTTCCTGGAGACCGCGGACGGACAGCTCCTGTACGCCGCGGGGGCCGGCTCCGCCGGCGCCGATCCGCTCCAGGTGTGGGAGGGGATGCGCGGCCAGCACAAGGAGGAGCCGCCCGCCGGGACGACCCTCGTGGACGTGCCGGGCGGCGGCCACGGCACCGGTTCGGTACGCGCCCGGCTGGTCCTCCTGCCCGTCAGCGCCCCGGTCGCCCCCGTGCACCGGATCGCGGCGGAGCGGGCCGCGGGCATCCTGGCCGTCGTCCTCATGCAGGCCCGCCAGGAGGAGGAACTCGCGGCACGCGGACGCGGCGACTTCCTCACCGACCTCGCGGAGGGCCGTATCGCCGCCGAGGACGCTCCCGCGCAGGCCCGCGTGCTCGGCTTCAAGCCCGGCAACAGTCCGCTCCTGCCGGTCGTGATGCGGCTCGCCGACGGCCCCTCCCCCGGCGGCGGCTGGGCCGTCCTGGCGCGCGCGGTCGCGGAGGAGCTGGCCTCGGTGGGTGTGCCGGTCCTGTTGGGCGTACGCCCGGTGGAGGGCCGCGTCCCCCTGTTGCTGGGCCTGCGTTCGGAGTCCGAGCGCGCGGCAGTCGCGGACCGGGTCGCGGCGGCCCTCAGGGCGGGCGTGGAGCGCGCGGGCATGCAGCGGCCGGGGGCACAGCCGCCCGTGGTGGTGGTCGGGGTCGCGGGCGGCTGGGCGGCGGCCTCGGCGGGCCTGCGGCACGCGGCGGAGACGGCGACGGCCGCGCAGGGCCTGACGGACCGCCCCTGGTACGACGCCCGCCGCCTCGACACCGACCTGCTCCTGTGGCGGCTGCGCGACCATCCGGACCTGGCGGCCTTCGTGGACCGTGCCATCGGCCCCCTGCGCGACCACGACCTCCGCTCCAAGCCGCCGCTGCTGCCCACCCTGGAGACGTACCTGGCGCACGCGGGCCGCAAGGCGGAGACGGCCCGCGAGCTGCACCTGAACCGGCAGACCCTCTACAACCGCCTCGCCCGGATCGGGGAGTTGCTGGGCACGGACCTGGACGACCCGCAGACGGTACTGGCGTTGAGCCTGGCACTGCGAGCGCGACGACACGTGCCCTGAACGACCGGGCGCCCCCTAGGCAAGGGGTCTCGCCTGGGTCAACTCGTCGTAGACGCTGAGCACTTGGGCGACGGTCTCGTCCTCGGTCGGCCAGGTCGTGGCCTGCCGCACCCCCCGCTCCTTGAGCAACTCCCGGCGATCGTCGTCCCCGAGCAGCCGTACGACGGCCGCGGCGAGCGCGTCGGCGTCCGCGCACGGGACGAGCTCGGCCGCGTCGCCGACCAGTTCGGGGATACCTGCGACGGCGGTCGCGACGAGCGGCACACGCGCGTGCAGGGCCTCCTGGGCGAGCACGGAACGGGACTCCCGACCGCTTGGCAGCACCGCGAGATCGGAGGCCAGGAGCAGCTCGGAGACGTCGTCGCGCCGCCCGACGAGCCGCACCGGCAGCTCCTCGTCCTCGATCCGCCGCTGGAGGACCGCCCGCAGCGGCCCCTCCCCGGCGATCACCAGGAGCGGCACGGGGTCGAGCGAGCGCCACGCGCGCGAGGCGTCCAGCAAGGTGTCGTATCCGCGGTGCCGGTCGAGGGAGCCGACGGCCATGAGCAACGGGCGGTCGGTGGCGCCGAGTTCGGCCCGCGCCTTGTGGCAGAGCCGGTCGGGGTCCCCGTACTCGACGGCCTTGCGTGGCGTCGGGAACGCGACGGCCGCGAGCCGGGCGTCCCGCGCCCCGCGCCTGCGGGCGCGGTCCACGAGGTCGGGCGAGGAGCCCAGCACCACCGCCGCGGCCCTGGCGACCCGCCGCTCCAGCAGCCGCAGCAGATGCGCCCGCGCCCCCTCCGCGTGCGAACGGGTGTGCCAGGTGACGACGAGCGGGGTGCGCCGGCCGCTGAGCGCGAGCGCGGCCCGCAGCGCGGCGTGCAGCCCGTGCGCGTGCACGAGATCGGCGTCCGCGCAGGCCACCCGCAGCGCGGCCACGGCGGCCGGATCACTGCTGCGCGGCACGGGAACGTGCTGGGCCCCGACGCCACTGAACCCGTACGCGAGGTCGGCCTCGGCAGGTGCGCACACGGTGACCCGCACACCCCGGGCGACGAGCCCCGAGGCCAGCGACCGCACATGCGCGCTGCTGCCCGCGCTCGCGCCGCCGAGCACCTGCACGGTGCGCAACGGCGACTGACCGTGCGGTGAGTGGCTGCTCACGTGGCCGGGGCTCCTGGTTCGGCGTCGGACGGGCACGGAGAACGTACAGAGGGAAAGGCAGTGGGGGTGTACCGCACGTCGTGCTCCGCGTACTACGCCAAGGATGCCAGGCCGTACGGGTGTTCCGGGACCGCCATCGGAGCAAGCCTTGCGGCGCTGCGCCCAACTCGACGACAGCTGTCACCCACAAGAGTGACAAGTCGCGTGTCTTCGCGACGGGTTGTCCTTCGCTGGATGCCCGTCGGAGTGTCCGCCCCTCACCCCAGCGGTCGCGCGACCGCCTCGCTGACCTTGTCCCCGTACACGGTCGCGGCCACCAGCGCCGCGGCATGGGCGAGGAGCCCGGCCCGTCCGTTGCCCGCGACGATCGCGCTGCCCAGCGCGGCGCCGAGCGCGTGGGCCCCGGTGTCGCCGATCATCGCGCGCTCGCCGAGATCGTCGGGGAACACGGCCGCCGCCGCACCCATCGCCGCGGCCGACAGCCGCCCGGCGGGTCCGCCCCGCAGCAGCCCCGGGGCCCCCAGCGCGAGCACCGCACCGGCGGCCCGCCCCGGCCGGACGTCCACGAGGTTGACGAAGTGCGCGCTCCCGGCGATCACGACCCCCGCGAGCAGCTTGTCCACGGGCCGCTCCTTGAGCAGGGCCCCCGCCACCAGCCCCGCGGCCGAGATACCCAAGAGCTTGACCGCCCCACTGGTCACCTCCCCGTCCTTCAGCGCCCCCAGATGCGCCCGGAACCCCCGGCGGGGGTCCCCCGCCCCGACCACGTCGTCGTACGCGCCGCACGCCCCGGCGGCCAGGACCGCGGCCCCGGCGCCCCGGTGGACGCGCGCGGCCGCGAGCGCCGCTCCGAGGGCGGTGGCGGGGCCGGCGTACAACTCGACGGTGCGCCCGGCGTAGTTCGTGCGCTGCCAGCGCTCCGGGCCGCCCGGGGTCTTGGTGCGCAGGCCTGCGAGGGTGGCGCGGGTGACGGCGACGGCGGTACCGAAGCTGGTGATCATGCGACAACTCCAGGGGCCCGCGGAGCGGGCGGGTTCGGGGGGCCGCGGAGCGGCGAAGAGAAGACCGCGGAGCGACGCAAGAACCAGCCCCCGCCCGCGGACGCAAGGAACTACCGGTCGCCCCGAGCCGTGGCCAACAATTCCTCCGCATGCGCCCGGGCCGTCTCCGAGTCCTCCTGCCCCGCCAGCATCCGGGACAGCTCCCGAATCCGTTCCTCCCCCTCGAGCACCTTCACCCCGGAGCGCGTCACAGACCCGTCGTTGGTCTTCTCGACCAGCAGCTGCCGGTCGGCGAACGCGGCGACCTGCGGCAGATGAGTCACCACGACGACCTGGGCGCTCTTGGCGAGCTTGGCCAACCGCCGCCCGATCTCGACCGCGGCCTTGCCGCCCACACCGGCGTCGACCTCGTCGAAGAGATACGTCGGCACAGGGTCGGTCCCCGCGAAGACGACCTCCACCGCGAGCATCACGCGTGAGAGCTCACCACCGGAGGCCCCCTTGGCGATGGGCCGCGGCGGCGCTCCGGGATGCGGGGCGAGCAGCAGCTCGACCTCGTCCACACCCGCGGGCCCGTACGCGACGGTGCGCCCGCCGAGCTCCACGCCCTCGGGGTCGTCGGTCTGCCGGATCTCGAACGACACGCGCGCGTGCGGCATGGCGAGCGAGGCCAGCTCGGCGGTCACGGCGGCGGCGAACCGTTCGGCGGCCTCGGTGCGGGCGTCCGTCAGCGCCTGGGCAAGCCCGCCCAGTTCGGCCCGCAGCGCGTCCCGCTCGCCGGTCAGCTCGTCGATCCGCTCGTCGTCGCCGTCGAGTTCGAGGAGCCGCGCGGCGCTCTGCTCGGCCCACGCGAGTACGGCGTCGATGTCCTCGCCGTACTTCCGGGTCAGCTGGCTGAGCGCGGCGCGGCGCTCCTCGACGGCCGCGAGCCGCAAGGGATCGGCGTCGAGGTCGTCGGCGTACCCGGCCAGCTCCCCCGCCACGTCGCGCAGCAGGATGTTGATCTCCCCGATCCGCCCGGACAGCCCGGCGAGCGCGGCGTCGTGCGACCGTACGGCCTCCAGGGCCCGGTGCGCGCCCGCGACGAGCGTCGCCGCGTCGATGCCCTCGGGGTCCTCGGGATTGCCCGCGAGCGCGGCGTGGGCGGACGTGGCGGCGGACGCGAGCGCCTCCGCGTGCCCGAGCCGCTCCGCCTCAGCCGACAGCTCCACGTCCTCGCCCGCGCGCGGCTCGACCGCCGCGATCTCCTCGAGTCCGAAGCGCAGCAGGTCGGCTTCCTGGGCCCGCTCACGCGCGCGTGTGGTGATCTCGTCCAGCTCGGCCGAGATGGCCCGCAGTCGCCGGTAGGCCCCCACGTACTTGGCGAGCGGCACGGCGACCGCGTCCCCGGCGTACCGGTCGAGCGCCTGCCGCTGCCGGGACAGTTTGAGCAGCCCCTGCTGGTCGGTCTGCCCGTGCACGGCCACCAGCTCGTCGGCCAGCTCGGCGAGCACGCCCACCGGGACGGAACGGCCGCCCAGGTGCGCCCGTGAGCGCCCCTCGGCCGAAACGGTACGGCTGATCAGCAGCGCGCCGTCGTCGAGCTCGGCGCCCGCCTCCTCGGCCCGTACGATCGCCGTACCGCCCGTGGGTACGGTGATCCGCCCCTCCACGACGGCGTTCTTGGCGCCGATCCGTACGAGGGCGGGGTCCGCGCGCCCGCCGAGCAGCAGCCCGAGGCTGGTGACCACCATCGTCTTGCCCGCGCCGGTCTCACCCGTCACGGCGGTGAAGCCTGGCGACAGCTCGACGACCGCGTCGTCGATGACTCCGAGCGACCGTATCCGCATCTCCTCCAACACGGACACGACCTTACGAGGTCCAGCCACGGATGTGCGACGGCCCCCGCCCCGCAGCCGCGAACCCGCAGGTGACAAGCACCTACAAACGGTGCCTTGTCACCCACGGGAGTGGACCTGGCGGGTGCGTCAGTGCGGCGCCCCGCGCCAGCCGGAGACCGGCAGCGCGAACTTGGCCACCAGCCGGTCGGTGAACGAGGCGTGGTGCAGTCGAGCCAGCCGCACCGGCACGGCCCCCCGCCGTACCTCGACCCGGGCCCCCGGCGGCAGCTCCACCGTCCGCCGCCCGTCGCACCACAGCACCCCCGGCGGAATGTGCGGCAGCACCTCCACCGCGAGCACCGAGTTCGGCGAGGTCACCATCGGCTTGGCGAACAGCGCGTGCGCGCTGATCGGCACCATGAGCAGCGCCTCGACCTCGGGCCAGACGACGGGTCCGCCGGCGGAGAAGGCGTACGCCGTGGACCCGGTCGGGGTCGCGCAGACGATGCCGTCGCAGCCGAAGCCGGTGACCGGCCGCCCGTCGATCTCCAGGATGACCTCGAGGAGCTTCTCGGCGGAGACCTTCTGCACGGCGGCCTCGTTGAGCGCCCAGTCGGTGTGCACGATGTCGCCGTTCTGGTGGACGACGACGTCGACGGTCATGCGTTCCTCGACCTCGTACGCCTTGGTCACCACCCGGTCGACGACCTTGTCGAGGTCGTCACGCTCGGCCTCCGCGAGGAAGCCGACGCTGCCGAGGTTGACGCCGAGCATCGGCACGCCGGAGGCGCGGGCGAACTCGGCGCCGCGCAGCAGGGTGCCGTCGCCGCCGAGCACGATCAGCAGTTCGCATCCGTCGAGGCACTGCGGAGTGGCTTCCTTCACCAGCTCCACCTCGGGCGGCAGCGGCAGATCGGCCGCCTCCGCCTCCAGCACACGCACCCCGATCCCGGAGCGCAGCAGCCCCTGCACCACGAGTTCGGCGCTGCGGATCGCGGCCGGCCGCCCGGTGTGGGCGAGCAGGAAAACAGTACGAGCTCGGGTCTCTGTCAACGCGGCCCCTCCGCCACTGCACGGTCAACGTCGGCCGGGTCGAGTTCGGGTGCCCCGGCACGCAGCCACAGAAAGTACTCGACATTGCCCGAGGGTCCGGGCAGCGGACTCGCGGTCACGCCCTTCACCCCGAGCCCCAGCTCCGCGGCCCGCCGGGCCACGCCGCGCACCGCCTCGGCGCGCAGTTCCGGACTGCGTACGACTCCACCACTCCCCAGTCGTTCCTTCCCCACCTCGAACTGCGGCTTGACCATCATCACCAGATCGGCGTCGGGCGCCGCGCACCGCACGAGGGCGGGCAGCACCAGGCCGAGCGGGATGAAGGACAGATCCCCGACAACAAGATCCACGGGCTCCCCATCGATCGCCTCCAACGTCAACTCGCGTACGTTCGTACGGTCCTTGACGGTGACGCGTTCATCGCTCTGCAGAGACCAGGCGAGTTGACCGTAGCCGACGTCGACGGCGACGACGTGGGAGGCGCCCGCGCGCAGCAGTACGTCGGTGAAGCCTCCGGTGGACGCTCCGGCGTCCAGCGCCCGCCGCCCCTCGACCTTCAGTCCCTGGGGTACGAAGGCCGCCAGGGCGCCCGCGAGCTTGTGCCCGCCGCGCGAGACGTAGTCGGGGTCGCTGTCGTCCTGGGTGACCACGATCGCGGCCGCGGTCTCCACCTGGGTGGCGGGTTTGGTCGCGAGGGTCTTGCCGACGCTCACCCGGCCGGCGGCGATCAGCTGGCTGGCGTGCTCGCGCGAGCGGGCGAGCTTCCGGCGGACCAGCTCGGCGTCGAGGCGGCGGCGTGCCACTCCTGCCACGTTGGGTTCAGCTCCTGCGGTCGTACGGCGTAGGGGGCGCCGGAGGTCCCGGGCGGGCGTCGAGCGCGGTGAGCGCGTCGCGCAGCCCCCGGTGTACATCCTCGTACACCTCGACATGTCCGTCCGTGGCGAGGTGGTCGGCGTCGCCCAGCCGGTCGAGCTGGGCGTCGACCTCGGCGTTCCCGGTGGGGGTGCGGTCCACGTCCAGCGGGGCCGGGGCGGCGGGGTCGTACTCGAGTTCGGGTTCGACCTCGACCGGAACCTCCGGCTCCGGCATCGGGCCCTGCGGAGTCCCGACCTCCGGCACTGACTCGTTCATGCCCCGACGCTACCCCGAAGCGCTGCGGTACCGTCGACCGCGATGGCCACGATTGAGGAGTGCCGCAGCGCACTCGACAAGCTCTCGGACAACATGGCGGGCGCGGACGGGAACGTACGCGAGGCGGCGGCCCTGGACCGCTCGCTCAGCTGCCGTATCACCGACCTCGACGTCACCTTCGTCGGTCGCCTCAAGGGCGGCCGGATCGAGGTGCTCGACACCCTCCAGGGTCCACCCGTCGAGAAGGCCCAGATCAGACTCGCCATGTCCGGCGACGACCTGGTCGCCATGGTCGACGGGCAGCTGAACTTCGCCAAGGCCTGGGGCTCGGGCCGGGTGCGGCTGGAGGCGGCCCTGCTCGACCTGTTCCGCCTCAGGAAGCTTCTGTAGCGGCTTCGGCGGCAGCGGCTCCGGCGGCCACCTTCACACGGGCCTTGCGTGCCGCCGGCACCACCAGCGGCGTCCCGGTCTCCGGGTCGTCGATGACCTGGCAGCGCAGCCCGAAGACCTCCTCGACCAGTTCGGCCGTGACGATGTCGTTCGGCGCGCCCTCGGCGACGACCCGGCCCTCGCGCAGGGCGATGAGGTGGGTGGCGTAGCGGGCCGCGTGATTGAGGTCGTGCAGGACGGCGACCAGGGTGCGCCCCTGCTCCTCGTGGAGTTCGGCGCACAGATCGAGCACGTCGATCTGGTGCTGGATGTCGAGGTAGGTCGTCGGCTCGTCGAGCAGCAGCAGCGGGGTCTGCTGGGCGAGTGCCATCGCGATCCACACGCGCTGCCGCTGGCCGCCGGACAGTTCGTCGACATAGCGATCGGCCAGTTCGGCGACGCCGGTCGAGGCCATCGACTCCTGTACGACCCGCTCGTCCTGCGTCGACCACTGGCGCAGCAGGCCCTGGTGCGGGTAGCGGCCCCGGCCGACCAGATCGCCGACCGTGATCCCGTCCGGCGCGATCGACGACTGCGGCAGCAGCCCGAGCGTCCTGGCCACCTTCTTCGCGGGCATCGACTGGATGACCTGCCCGTCGAGCAGCACGCGTCCCTCGGAGGGCTTGAGCATCCGCGACAGGGCGCGCAGCAGCGTGGACTTGCCGCAGGCGTTCGGGCCGACGATCACGGTGAAGGAGTTGTCGGGAATCTCCACCGACAACTTCTCCGCGATGACGCGCTGGTCGTAGCCGAGGGTGACGTTGTCGGCGGACAGGCGGTTCACAGTGCTCCTTTGAGTGTTCTTGTTCGCTGCGGCGCTCATATCCGGCCCGCCTTGCGCTCGGTGACCAGCAGCCACAGCAGATAGATCCCGCCCAGGACCCCCGTCACGACGCCGACGGGCAGCTGATCGGCGCCGAAGGCCCGCTGCGAGGCCCAGTCCGCGACGATCAGCAGGGTCGCGCCCATGCACATCGACGGCACCAGGTTCGGTCCCGGCGAGCGGGTCAGCCGCCGGGCGAGCTGCGGCGCGGTGAGCGCCACGAAGCCGACCGGGCCCGCGGCGGCGGTGGCGCCGGCGGTGAGCAGCACGGCGGCCAGCATCAGCAGCAGTCGTACGCGCTCGACGCGCACCCCGAGGGCGTACGACACGTCGTCGCCCATCTCCATCATGCGCAGCCCGCGCGCGTTGCCGAGGACGAGCGGGACGAGGACGCCGCACAGGACGAGCAGCGGCCAGACCTGCGCCCAGTCACGGCCGTTGAGGGAGCCGGTCATCCAGACGACCGCGCGGGCCGCGTCGACGATGTCCGCCTTGGTCAGCAGATAGCCGTTGACCGCCGTGACGATCGCGGAGACTCCGATACCGACCAGGACCAGTCGGTATCCGTGGACGCCCCGCTTCCAGGCGAGCAGATAGATGGCGAGCCCGGTCACCAGGCCGCCGACGAGTGCTCCCAGTGCGACCTGGTTCGCGCTGCCCGAGAACAGCACGATCATGATGAGCGCCCCGGCCGTCGATCCCTGGCCGAGGCCGAGGACGTCCGGGCTGCCCAGCGGGTTGCGGGAGATGGACTGGAACAGTGCCCCGCCGAGCCCGAGCGAGGCCCCGACCAGCAGGCCGACGAGCACCCGCGGCAGCCGCAGGTCGTTGACGATGAACTCCTGGCCCGCGTTCCCGTTGCCGACGAGCGTCTTGAGGACGTCGACGGCCGGGATCGGGAAGTCGCCGGTGCCGATCAGCACCACGCTCGCGGCGAGCGCGGCCACCAGCAGCAGTACGACGACGGTGAACGCCCGGACGTCGAACCGGACGGAGAGACCGCCGCGCGTCCGCACGGCTCGGGTACGTGTGGTCGTCACAGCTGGGCCGTCCTCCGCCGTCGTACGAGATAGATGAAGACCGGCCCGCCGAGGACCGCGGTGACGATGCCGACCTGCAGCTCCGCGGGCCGGGCGACCATCCGCCCCACGACGTCGGCGCCGAGGAGCAGCACGGGCGACAGCACGGTCGCGTACGGCAGGATCCAGCGCAGGTCGGGCCCGGTGAAGGAGCGGACCACGTGCGGGACCATGAGCCCGACGAAGACGATCGGCCCGCAGGCCGCGGTCGCGGCGCCGCACAGCACGGTGGCCGCGGCCATGGACAGCGCCCGGGTGCGGTTCAGGTTGGCGCCGAGCGCGCGGGCGGTGTCGTCGCCCATGGCCATGGCGTTCAGGGGCCGGGCGAGCGCCAGCGCGACGACCGCGCCGACCACCAGGAAGGGCAGCACCTGCCGAATGGTCGAGTCGGTGGCCGAGGCCAGCGAACCCACCGTCCAGAAGCGCATCTTGCCGAGCGCCGCGTCGTCCATGATCATCACGGCTTGCAGATAGCCGTAGAGCGCGGCACTGATCGCCGTGCCGGCGAGCGCGAGCCGCACCGGGGTGGCGCCGCGGCTGCCGCCCAGGAACCAGACCAGCGCCCCGACCGAGGCCGCGCCGAAGAAGGCGAACCACACATAGCCGCTCAGGCTCGTGACACCGAAGTAGGTGATGGCGGTGACGACCGCGGCCGACGCGCCCGCGTTGATGCCGAGCAGTCCGGGGTCGGCCAGCGGATTGCGGGTGAGCGCCTGCAGGACGGCACCCGACAGTCCGAGCGCGGCGCCGACGAGCAGCCCGAGGACGGTACGCGAGATCCGGTCGTCCACCACGACGTCGGAGTACGTCCCCGTACCGTGGAACAGGCCGTGCCAGACCTGGTCCAGCGGCAGCACTTTCGCACCGATCGCGATACTCGCCAACGCGACGAGCACCAGGAGGGCCAGGGACGCGAGGAGCCCAACGGCGCGTATCGCCTGACGGCTTGGGGGCGCGGGGGCGGTCTCCGCGCGCTGTTCGGGGGGACTGTCGACCAACACGTGGTTAGGTTAGCCTACCCTCGCTCACGCTTCGATCCCGGGTGACTACGCCCCACCACCGACGAGCCCCCGGGGCTCTCAGAGCCCCAGCCGCGCCAGCGCCTTCCCCCCGTCCAGCTCGCACGCCCCGTCCCCCGCGGCCGTCCACGCCGCCGCGCACAGCGCCCGCAGCCCGTCGAGCGCCTCACCGTCGCCCGCCAGCTCCAGACGCTCATTCCCCGCCTGCGCCGTCCACCCGCCGCAGCGGAACCCGTCGCCCTCCTCCACGACCTCCGGCTGCCCGGTGAGCAGCCCGCGCAGATCGGCGTCCACATACGTCGGCCGGTGCTGCGGCGGGGCGGCGAGGAGCTGCGCGCCGTCCGTCACCCCGGTGAGCACGAGCAGCGAGTCCACCTCGCCGTTGAACGCGCCCTCGATGTCCGTGTCCAGCCGGTCGCCGACCACCAGCGGCCGCTTCGCCCCGGTCCGCAGGATCGTCTCGCGGTGCATCGGGGGCAACGGCTTGCCCGCCACCTGCGGCTCGGCGCCCGTGGCGATGCGTACGACCTCCACCGCGGCCCCGTTCCCGGGCGCGATCCCCCGCGCGCTCGGGATCGTCAGGTCGGTGTTGGACGCGAACCACGGCACCCCGCGCGCGACGGCGTAGGACGCCTCCGCGAAGCGCCCCCAGGGCAGGTCGGGCCCGCCGAACCCCTGGACGACCGCCGCCGGGTCGTCGTCCGCCGACTCGACCGGCTCGAGCCCGCGCTCGCGCAGCGCGACCCGCAGTCCCTCGCCGCCGATGACCAGCACGCGCGCACCGGCGGGCACCTGCTCGCTGATCAGCCGCGCCACGGCCTGCGCCGAGGTGATGACGTCATCGGCGTCCGTCGGTATGCCGAGCTCAGTCAGATGCTCCGCCACCGCATCGGGCGTACGCAGCGCGTTATTCGTGACATACGCGAGGTGCAGCCCTCCCGAACGGGCCGTGCCCAGTGATTCCACGGCGTGCGCGATCGCGTTGCCGCCCGCGTACACCACGCCGTCGAGATCGAGCAGAGCCGTGTCGTAGGCGTCACTCAGGGCCTGTTCACTGGCCTCGGGCCGGGTCCTGGCGGTCTGGCTCATTACGCATCGCTCCTCGTTCGATCTCTTTCCCCCGATCATCCCCCACAGCGTCTGCACACTTACGATGCCTCAATGAACTATGCAGGTCCCGCGGAGGAAACCCCGGCGCGCAGCGGCCTCGAACTGACCCCGTTCCGGGGCCTGCGCTACGACCCCGACCGGGTCGGCAGCCTCGCCGCCGTGACATCTCCGCCGTACGACGTCATCGTCCGGCCGGACGGTCTGCTCCACCTCGAGTCCGCCGACCCGCACAACATCGTCAGGCTGATCCTCCCCCAGGACACGACCCCGACGGCCCGCAACCGCCAGGCGGCGGACACCCTGCACGACTGGGTGTCCGAAGGCGTCCTCGCCGCCGACCCCGAGCCGGGCCTGTACGTCTACGAGCAGCACGACGACGGGATGCTGCAACGCGGCATCATCGGCGCCCTGCGCCTGTCGGAGCCGTCCGCCGGCGTCGTCCTCCCGCACGAGGACGTCATGCCGCACATCATCGCGGACCGCGCGGCCCTGATGCGTGCCACCTCGGCCAACCTCGAACCGCTGCTGCTGACCTACCGCGGCAACGGCTCCCGGGTCGGCACGGCCGCCGTCATCGAACGCGCCGCGGAGGGCGACCCCCTGCTCTCGACGACCACGGAGGACGGTTTCAGCCACCGCCTGTGGGCGATCACCGACCCGGCGGACCTGGCCGAGATCCAGACGGATCTCGGCCGGCACCAGGCTCTCATCGCGGACGGCCACCACCGCTGGGCGACATACCTGCGGCTACGCGCCGAGCACCCCTCCCCCAGCCCCTGGGACTACGGCCTCGTGCTCCTGGTGGACACCGCGCGCTACCCGCTCCGGGTCCGCGCGATCCACCGCCTGCTGCACAATCTGCCGGTCGCGGAGGCGCTGACCGCCCTCACGGACTCGTTCCGCGTACGTCACCTCGACGTTCCGCTCCCCAAGGCCCTGGAGGCCCTCGCAGCGGCCGCCGCCGAGGGCAACGCCTTCCTCCTCGCGGGCGACGGCTCGTTCCACCTGGTCGACCGCCCCTCCCCGGAGCTCCTCGCCCGTACGGTCCCGGCGGACCGCCCCGAGGCCTGGCGCACCCTGGACGCGACCGTCCTGCACGCCACACTCCTGGCCCACATCTGGGGCATCCCCGAGGACTCGCCCGCCCACATCGCGTACATCCACGACACGGCCGCCACGGTGGAGAAGGCGGAGCGCGACGGCGGCACGGCCGTCCTGATGCACCCGGTCCGCGAGGAGGTCGTACGCGACCTCGCCCGCCAGGGCGTCACGATGCCCCGCAAGTCGACGTCGTTCGGCCCGAAGCCGGCGTCGGGGCTGGTATTGCGGGCGCTTCCTGTCTGAAGCACCCAGGCGAGGCGCCCAGGCGAAATACAGGGGCTGAAACGCCACGGGCGGCGGGATCCCTTCCGGAATCCCGCCGCCCGTGTCCTACGACCACCGCTGTACGTCAGCCCCGCGGAGCTTCGTCATCGTCGTCGGCCTCGACGACCGGCTTGGTCTGCTCGGCCTCGACGATGTCGAAGTCATCATCGTCCTCGTCGTCCTCGGTCTCGATCTCGTCCTCGGCGTCGATCTCGTCCTCAGCCTCAGCTTCGGTCGCGACCTCGACCTCGACCTCGTCCTCGACGAGCGCGTCGACGAACTCGACGCCGTCCAGCTCGGCAAGCCGGTCGGAGGCGTCCGTGCTGCCGTCCTTGTCGGACTCGACGGCCTTCGCGAACCACTCGCGCGCCTCGTCCTCACGACCGGCGGCCAGCAGCGCGTCGGCGTAGGCGTAACGCAGCCGGGCCGTCCAGGGCTGTACGGAGTTCGAGGCGAGCTCCGGGCTCTGGAGCGTCACGATGGCCGCGTCGAGCTGCCCCATGTCGCGCCGGGCGCCGGCCGCCACGAGCCGCATCTCGACCTGACCGGCCTTGTCCAGCTTGTGCACCTCGGGCGCACCCGCCATGTCCAGCGCCTTCTCGGGCCGGCCCAGGCCGCGCTCGCAGTCCGCCATGACGGGCCACAGGTCCACGTTCCCAGTCATACGGCGCGCCGCCCTGAACTCGGCGAGCGCCTCGCTGTACTTCTGGTTGGCGTACGCGGCGAACCCGGCCGCCTCGCGTACGGCGGCCACACGCGACGCCAGCCGCAGGGCGATCCTCGAGTACGCGTACGCGCCCTCGGGGTCCTCGTCGATGAGCCGGGCGACCATCACCAGGTTCCTGGAGACGTCCTCCGCAAGCCCCTTCGGCAGGCTGAGCAGTTCCTGCCGTACGTCGGCGTCGATCTCCTCGCCCGTGACGTCATCGGGGATCGGCAGCCGCTTGATCGGCTCACGGTCCCGGTCACGCTCGTCGCGGCCACGGAAGCCGCCACCGCGCCGGTCGTCGCCCCGACGGTCGTCACGGCCCCGGAAGCCACCGGCGCCACCGGGGCGGCCGCCCCGGTCGTCACGACGGGGGCCACCACGTCCGCGGTCGTCGCGACCCCGGTCGTCGCGGGCACGGAAACCGCCACCGCCACGGCTGTCGTCACGACGGTCGTCGCGCCGGTCGTCCCGCCTGTCGTCGCGACGGAAGGCCGGACGGTCGCCCTCACGACGGTCGTCACGGCGGAAGTCACTGCGGTCGTCGCGCCGGAAACCGCCGCCGCCGCCACCGCGGTTGTCGTCCCGACGGAACCCACCGCGGTCGTCGTCACGGCGCGGACCACTGCTGGGGCGGTCGTCGCGACGCGGGCCACTGCTGGGGCGGTCGTCACGGCGGAACCCACCGCGGTCGCCGCTGTCCCGACGATCATCACGGCGGTCATCGCGACGGAACCCACCGCGGTCGTCGTCACGACGGGGACCACTGCTGGGGCGGTCGTCGCGACGCGGGCCACTGCTGGGGCGGTCGTCACGGCGGAACGCCGGACGGTCCCCTTCGCGACGGAACCCGCCACGGTCGTCGCCCCGACGGTCATCACGCCGGAAGTCACCGCGATCGTCACGGCGGAACCCGCCGCGGTCGCCGCTGTCCCGACGGTCATCACGGCGATCGTCGCGACGGAAACCACCGCGGTCGTCGCCCCGGCGATCGTCACGCCGGTCGTCCCGACGGTCGTCACGGCGGAAGTCGTTGCGGTCGTCGCGCCGGAAGCCGCCGCCACCGCCACCGCGGTTGTCGTCCCGACGGAACCCACCGCGGTCGTCGTCACGGCGCGGACCACCACTAGGGCGGTCATCGCGGCGCGGACCACTGCTGGGGCGGTCATCGCGACGCGGGCCACTGCTGGGGCGGTCGTCACGGCGGAACGCCGGACGGTCCCCGTCCCGACGGACCCCACGGTCACGGTCGCGGTCGTCGCGGCGCGGACCACTCGTGGGTCGATCGTCACGGCGGAACGGCGGGCGACCGCCCCGGTCGCCCTCACGCCGGTCGTCACGGCCACGGAAACCGCCGCCGCCACGGTTGTCATCACGACGGCTGTCGTCACGACGGCTGTCGTCGCGCCGGAAACCGCCGCCGCCGGCACCGCGGTTGTCGTCCCGACGGAACCCACCGCGGTCGTCGTCGCGGCGCGGACCACCACTGGGGCGGTCGTCACGGCGGTCGTTGTCCCGGCGCGGACCTCCGCGGTAACCGCCGCGGTCACCACTGTCCCGGCGGCGCTGATCGCGCTCCGGACGCTCGTCGGGAGAGTTGGTGGACATGGTGACTCCTGTCATCGGTACCGCAAGTCATTCTCGCGCAGCCGGGTACCCGGCGCGCTTCGGAAAAACAAAAAAGGACCTCTGGTCCCAGCGAGTCGCTGGGACCAGAGGTCCTCCAAAGATTGTTCGGCGGCGTCCTACTCTCCCACAGGGTCCCCCCTGCAGTACCATCGGCGCTGTGAGGCTTAGCTTCCGGGTTCGGAATGTAACCGGGCGTTTCCCTCACGCTATGACCACCGAAACCCTTTCAGACACCCCGCGATAAAGCGGGGTCTTGAACGGGCAGCGAACAAGCACACTATTCAATTGATTAGTGGAACTGTTCAGCCAGCACAACCGTTCGTTGTCTGGGAACTACACAGTGGACGCGAGCAACTGAGGACAAGCCCTCGGCCTATTAGTACCGGTCACCTCCAGCGGTTACCCGCCTTCCAGATCCGGCCTATCAACCCAGTCGTCTACTGGGAGCCTTAACCCCTCAAAGGGGGTGGGAATACTCATCTCGAAGCAGGCTTCCCGCTTAGATGCTTTCAGCGGTTATCCCTCCCGAACGTAGCCAACCAGCCATGCCCTTGGCAGGACAACTGGCACACCAGAGGTTCGTCCGTCCCGGTCCTCTCGTACTAGGGACAGCCCTTCTCAATATTCCTACGCGCGCAGCGGATAGGGACCGAACTGTCTCACGACGTTCTAAACCCAGCTCGCGTACCGCTTTAATGGGCGAACAGCCCAACCCTTGGGACCGACTCCAGCCCCAGGATGCGACGAGCCGACATCGAGGTGCCAAACCATCCCGTCGATATGGACTCTTGGGGAAGATCAGCCTGTTATCCCCGGGGTACCTTTTATCCGTTGAGCGACGGCGCTTCCACAAGCCACCGCCGGATCACTAGTCCCGACTTTCGTCCCTGCTCGACCCGTCGGTCTCACAGTCAAGCTCCCTTGTGCACTTACACTCAACACCTGATTACCAACCAGGCTGAGGGAACCTTTGGGCGCCTCCGTTACTCTTTAGGAGGCAACCGCCCCAGTTAAACTACCCATCAGACACTGTCCCTGATCCGGATCACGGACCCAGGTTAGACATCCAGCACGACCAGAGTGGTATTTCAACGACGACTCCCCCTGAGCTGGCGCTCAGAGTTCAAAGTCTCCCACCTATCCTACACAAGCCGAACCGAACACCAATATCAAACTGTAGTAAAGGTCCCGGGGTCTTTCCGTCCTGCTGCGCGAAACGAGCATCTTTACTCGTAGTGCAATTTCACCGGGCCTATGGTTGAGACAGTCGAGAAGTCGTTACGCCATTCGTGCAGGTCGGAACTTACCCGACAAGGAATTTCGCTACCTTAGGATGGTTATAGTTACCACCGCCGTTTACTGGCGCTTAAGTTCTCAGCTTCGCCACCCCGAAGAGTGACTAACCGGTCCCCTTAACGTTCCAGCACCGGGCAGGCGTCAGTCCGTATACATCGCCTTACGGCTTCGCACGGACCTGTGTTTTTAGTAAACAGTCGCTTCTCGCTGGTCTCTGCGGCCACCCCCAGCTCACGGAGTAAATCCGATCACCGGTGATGGCCCCCCTTCTCCCGAAGTTACGGGGGCATTTTGCCGAGTTCCTTAACCATAGTTCACCCGAACGCCTCGGTATTCTCTACCTGACCACCTGAGTCGGTTTAGGGTACGGGCCGCCATGAAACTCGCTAGAGGCTTTTCTCGACAGCATAGGATCATCCACTTCACCACAATCGGCTCGGCATCAGGTCTCAGACTATGTGTCAGGCGGATTTGCCTACCAGACGTCCTACACCCTTACCCCGGGACAACCACCGCCCGGGATGGACTACCTTCCTGCGTCACCCCATCACTCACCTACTGCAGGTCTGGTCCGTCGGCTCCACCACTCCCCTTTGCCCGAAGGCTCCGGGGCGGCTTCACGGACTTAGCATCGCCTGGTTCAATGTTTGACGCTTCACAGCGGGTACCGGAATATCAACCGGTTATCCATCGACTACGCCTGTCGGCCTCGCCTTAGGTCCCGACTTACCCTGGGCAGATCAGCTTGACCCAGGAACCCTTAGTCAATCGGCGCACACGTTTCTCACGTGTGTATCGCTACTCATGCCTGCATTCTCACTCGTGAACCGTCCACCACTGCCTTCCGGCGCGGCTTCACCCGGCACACGACGCTCCCCTACCCATCACAGCGGGCGTTGGCCCTATTGCTGCAATGACACGACTTCGGCGGTACGCTTGAGCCCCGCTACATTGTCGGCGCGGAATCACTAGACCAGTGAGCTATTACGCACTCTTTCAAGGGTGGCTGCTTCTAAGCCAACCTCCTGGTTGTCTCTGCGACTCCACATCCTTTCCCACTTAGCGTACGCTTAGGGGCCTTAGTCGATGCTCTGGGCTGTTTCCCTCTCGACCATGGAGCTTATCCCCCACAGTCTCACTGCCGCGCTCTCACTTACCGGCATTCGGAGTTTGGCTAAGGTCAGTAACCCGGTAGGGCCCATCGCCTATCCAGTGCTCTACCTCCGGCAAGAAACACACGACGCTGCACCTAAATGCATTTCGGGGAGAACCAGCTATCACGGAGTTTGATTGGCCTTTCACCCCTAACCACAGGTCATCCCCCAGGTTTTCAACCCTGGTGGGTTCGGTCCTCCACGACCTCTTACAGCCGCTTCAACCTGCCCATGGCTAGATCACTCCGCTTCGGGTCTTGAGCGCGCTACTAAATCGCCCTATTCGGACTCGCTTTCGCTACGGCTTCCCCACACGGGTTAACCTCGCAACACACCGCAAACTCGCAGGCTCATTCTTCAAAAGGCACGCAGTCACGAGGCAAGCACAAGTGCTTGCCCGACGCTCCCACGGCTTGTAGGCACACGGTTTCAGGTACTATTTCACTCCGCTCCCGCGGTACTTTTCACCATTCCCTCACGGTACTATCCGCTATCGGTCACCAGGGAATATTTAGGCTTAGCGGGTGGTCCCGCCAGATTCACACGGGATTTCTCGGGCCCCGTGCTACTTGGGTGTTTCTCAAACGAGCCGTTGACGTTTCGACTACGGGGGTCTTACCCTCTACGCCGGACCTTTCGCATGTCCTTCGCCTACATCAACGGTTTCTGACTCGTCTCACGGCCGGCAGACCGTGAAAGAGAAATCCCACAACCCCACATACGCAACCCCTGCCGGGTCTCACACGCATATGGTTTGGCCTCATCCAGTTTCGCTCGCCACTACTCCCGGAATCACGGTTGTTTTCTCTTCCTGCGGGTACTGAGATGTTTCACTTCCCCGCGTTCCCTCCACATACCCTATGTGTTCAGGTATGGGTGACAGCCCATGACGACTGCCGGGTTTCCCCATTCGGAAACCCCCGGATCAAAGCCTGGTTGACGACTCCCCGGGGACTATCGTGGCCTCCCACGTCCTTCATCGGTTCCTGGTGCCAAGGCATCCACCGTGCGCCCTTAAAAACTTGGCCACAGATGCTCGCGTCCACTGTGCAGTTCTCAAACAACGACCAACCACCCATCACCCCCGGTTACAACCGGAGTGCACTGGGGCCGGCACTGAAGGCAGCCGATTCGGCCGTACCTTCAGACACCCAACAGCGTGCCCGGCACCCCCGCCACTCATGATCAGCTTTCCACGCCCCGAAGAGCAGTACTCACAGCCTGAGATGACTGAAGATGCCGAATAATCAACGTTCCACCCATGAGCAACCAGCATCAGACATTCGCCGATGTACTGGCCTCTGACCTCACCCCGGAGGGATCGGTAAGAAGTGCTCCTTAGAAAGGAGGTGATCCAGCCGCACCTTCCGGTACGGCTACCTTGTTACGACTTCGTCCCAATCGCCAGTCCCACCTTCGACAGCTCCCTCCCACAAGGGGTTGGGCCACCGGCTTCGGGTGTTACCGACTTTCGTGACGTGACGGGCGGTGTGTACAAGGCCCGGGAACGTATTCACCGCAGCAATGCTGATCTGCGATTACTAGCAACTCCGACTTCATGGGGTCGAGTTGCAGACCCCAATCCGAACTGAGACAGGCTTTTTGAGATTCGCTCCGCCTCACGACTTCGCAGCTCATTGTACCTGCCATTGTAGCACGTGTGCAGCCCAAGACATAAGGGGCATGATGACTTGACGTCGTCCCCACCTTCCTCCGAGTTGACCCCGGCAGTCTCCTGTGAGTCCCCATCACCCCGAAGGGCATGCTGGCAACACAGAACAAGGGTTGCGCTCGTTGCGGGACTTAACCCAACATCTCACGACACGAGCTGACGACAGCCATGCACCACCTGTACACCGACCACAAGGGGGCGACCATCTCTGGCCGTTTCCGGTGTATGTCAAGCCTTGGTAAGGTTCTTCGCGTTGCGTCGAATTAAGCCACATGCTCCGCTGCTTGTGCGGGCCCCCGTCAATTCCTTTGAGTTTTAGCCTTGCGGCCGTACTCCCCAGGCGGGGAACTTAATGCGTTAGCTGCGGCACCGACGACGTGGAATGTCGCCAACACCTAGTTCCCACCGTTTACGGCGTGGACTACCAGGGTATCTAATCCTGTTCGCTCCCCACGCTTTCGCTCCTCAGCGTCAGTAATGGCCCAGAGATCCGCCTTCGCCACCGGTGTTCCTCCTGATATCTGCGCATTTCACCGCTACACCAGGAATTCCGATCTCCCCTACCACACTCTAGCTAGCCCGTATCGAATGCAGACCCGGGGTTAAGCCCCGGGCTTTCACACCCGACGTGACAAGCCGCCTACGAGCTCTTTACGCCCAATAATTCCGGACAACGCTTGCGCCCTACGTATTACCGCGGCTGCTGGCACGTAGTTAGCCGGCGCTTCTTCTGCAGGTACCGTCACTTTCGCTTCTTCCCTGCTGAAAGAGGTTTACAACCCGAAGGCCGTCATCCCTCACGCGGCGTCGCTGCATCAGGCTTTCGCCCATTGTGCAATATTCCCCACTGCTGCCTCCCGTAGGAGTCTGGGCCGTGTCTCAGTCCCAGTGTGGCCGGTCGCCCTCTCAGGCCGGCTACCCGTCGTCGCCTTGGTGAGCCACTACCTCACCAACAAGCTGATAGGCCGCGGGCTCATCCTTCACCGCCGGAGCTTTTAACCCACCCAGATGCCCGGGCAGGTGTTATCCGGTATTAGACCCCGTTTCCAGGGCTTGTCCCAGAGTGAAGGGCAGATTGCCCACGTGTTACTCACCCGTTCGCCACTAATCCACCCCGAAGGGCTTCATCGTTCGACTTGCATGTGTTAAGCACGCCGCCAGCGTTCGTCCTGAGCCAGGATCAAACTCTCCGTGAATGTTTTCCCGTAATCGGGACGACACCACGAGAGCGGAACCGAGGAGAGGAATAATCCCCCCGGTTCACAGCGTCCTCGCTGTGCGCCTGCCAGGCAGTGCCCGGCAGGACTTTTTCAAAGGAACCTCGCCCCAGCCGATCGGCCGGAGACGGGGTATCAACATATCTGGCGTTGATTTTTGGCACGCTGTTGAGTTCTCAAGGAACGGACGCTTCCTTTGTACTCACCCTCTCGGGCTTTCCTCCGGGCGCTTCCCTTCGGTCCTGCTGTCTTGCTTTGTTCTTGCGTTTCCGACTCTATCAGACCGTTTCGCGATCCGATTTCCTCGGTGCTTTCCAGGTTTCCGCTTTCGCGTTTCCCTTTCCGGCGGTTCCGACTCTATCAGACTCTTTCGTGTCCGATTCCCTGTCGGAGAGGGATTCTGTCTCCCGGCTTTGAATGCTTTCGCTTCGCGGCCTTTCGACATTCACTACGCTAGCCGATTCCCTCGGCAACTCATAATCGAGTTCCGCGGGCCGGAATTCAGGCATGCAGGCACGCCGAATTCTCCCCCGCTGAGGGGAAGTCCTAGGTAGTGGGTTGGCCACTCCCGGCTGCAGGCTGAACGCCGTACCCGGTTCAAGCGGCTCGGGCTACATTACGGACCCCCCAGGGGCGAGTCAAGTTGAGCGACGGCGTGGCGTGTGGGCTCGATAAGGGCTCACGGTGGGGTCGTTGGCTACCCAGAAGCGCCAGGGGTGGACGCCCCCGTCGCCGGCCACTCCGGTACGCGGACCGTTGCGTACCTGGTCGGAGTGGACGGGGGTGCCCGTCAGGAGGGTCAGCGGGGAGCCCTCGGGGCCGCAGGCGTCGGCGCCGTCGAGGGCCCTGTCCACGCCGAGGGCCGTGGCCAGGCGCGCGGGCCCTTTGGCCAGTTCCTTGTCATTTCGGGCCGAGAGCCGACGTTTGCGAGCGAGTTCGGCGCCCTCGATGATCTCCCCGGCACGGAGGAGCACCCCGCTCGGGTTGCCCTCGGGACCACACACCAGGTTCATGCAGAACCACATGCCGTAGGTGAAGTAGACGTATACGTGCCCGGGCGGACCGAACATCACGTCGTTGCGGGCCGTGCGGCCGCGATAGGCGTGGGAGCCGGGGTCGTTCGGGCCGTCGTACGCCTCCACCTCCGTGAGACGGAGCTCGATCGGACCGTCCGGTGTCGTGTGCACGAGGATGCGCCCCAGCAGGTCGGGGGCGACCTCCAGCACGGGGCGGTCGAAGAAGTCCCGGGTGATGGGCGTACGGTCAGGGGCCGCGATCATGGCGTACGAGCGTAGTCCAGTCGCCCGGACGGATGCGGCCGGGTGAGGGACTGTGCCGTACGGGCCCGCACGCGTGCGTTGTCCGTACGAGCCCGTACGTGTCTACGGGTGGTCAGGGACCGTCCTCCTTGTAAGGGTGAGGGCGTGGAACCGGCCGCGGTCGGATCGCGTTTGTAGGGATCAGGGATCCAGACGGATGTACGACGGAACACAGGCGCTGCCTGGGGAGGAAGAAACATGGGGTTCAAGCGGCTGCTTGCGAGCCTGGGAGCCGGTGGGGCTTCGGTCGAGACGGTGCTGACCGAGGTCAACGTCGTTCCGGGTGGTGTCGTGCAGGGTGAGGTGCGGATCCAGGGCGGGTCCGTGAACCAGGCCATCGAGGGGCTGTCGGTCGGGCTCCAGGCCAAGGTCGAGGTCGAGGGGCACGACGACCAGGAGTACAAGCAGGACATCGAGTTCACCAAGCTGCGGCTCGGTGGGGCCTTCGAGCTGCAGGCCGGTGCCGTGCACGCCGTTCCCTTCGGGCTCGAGATCCCGTGGGAGACGCCGATCACCACGATCGACGGGCAGGCGCTGCGGGGCATGCACATCGGTGTGACCACCGAGCTGGAGATCGCGCGTGCCGTGGACTCCGGTGACCTGGACCCGATCAACGTGCACCCGCTGCCGGCGCAGCAGGCGATCCTGAACGCCTTCATCCAGCTGGGCTTCCGCTTCAAGAACGCGGACATGGAGCGCGGTCACATCCGGGGCACCCGGCAGAAGCTGCCGTTCTACCAGGAGATCGAGTTCTTCCCGCCGTCGCAGTACCGCGGGCTGAACCAGGTCGAGCTGAGCTTCGTCGCGGACGACCACGAGATGGACGTCATCCTGGAGATGGACAAGAAGCCGGGCCTCTTCAGTGAGGGCAGCGACTCGTACCGCTCCTTCCGGGTGGGGCTGCACGACTACCAGGGCACGGACTGGGCCGCGTACCTGAACCAGTGGCTGTCCGAGGTCGGCAGCAAGCGCAGCTGGTTCTAGGCTCGGGTCGAGAGATTCCACCGTTCAGGAGGTTCTGACGTGACCGAGCTCAAGAGGCCGCCGCTTCCCCATGACTTCCATCCGCCCGTTCCGGCCTTCACGGTCACCAGTGAGGACGTCGAGTCGGGCGGGGTACTGAAGGACGCTCAGGTCTACGCGGCCGGGAACACCTCGCCGCAGCTGAGCTGGGAGGGCTTCCCGCCGGAGACCAAGAGCTTCGCCGTGACCTGCTTCGATCCGGACGCCCCTACGGGGAGCGGGTTCTGGCACTGGGTGGTGTTCGACATTCCGGCTTCGGTGACGGAACTGCCGACGGGTGCGGGCAGCGGCAAGTTCGAGGGACTGCCGGAGGGTGCCGTTCAGGTGCGCAACGACTACGGGTCCAAGGACTTCGGTGGCGCCGCGCCGCCGGCCGGGGATCCCGCGCACCGGTATGTTTTCACGGTGTACGCCGTGGATCAGGAGAAGCTCGGTCCCGACGCGGAGGTGTCGCCGGCCGTCGTGGGATTCAATCTGCGGTTCCACACGCTGGCGCGCGCCCAGCTGATGGGAGAGTACGCGTCGCCCGCGTAAAGCGGTGAAGACTCACGTTCACTGAACGTTTGCCCGCCTCTGGTCTTGGAAGTGATCAGGGGCGGGCATTTTTATTGCGTTGTCCATCTCGGCGTGCCCGGCCAGAGTTGATCCAAGCCCGCCAGGGGGTGGGCCGGTGCGCACGGGAGGTGGGCTGGATGCGGGACACGCTGGTTCTGAACGCGAGCTTTGAGCCGCTGTCGACGGTGACGTTGAACCGAGCCGTCGTTCTGGTGCTGCAGGACAAGGCTGTTGTCGAGCAGGCCCACCCCGAACTCCGTATGCGCGGCGCCGCGCTGGACATACCCGTGCCCCGAGTCATAAGGCTCTGCAGGTATGTAAGGGTGCCTTTCCGAAGACAAGCGCCGTGGTCGAGGCGCGGTGTGCTGGTGCGCGACCAGCACAGGTGCGCGTACTGCGGAAGGCGGGCGACGACGGTCGACCACGTGGTGCCGCGCGCGCAGGGCGGTCAGGACTCCTGGCTGAACACGGTGGCGTCCTGCGCCGAGGACAATCACCGCAAGGCGGCCCGGACTCCGGAGCAGGCGGGTATGCCGCTGCTGCGGCAGCCGTTCGAGCCGACGCCCGCGGACGCGATGCTGCTGGCGCTGGGCCGTGACGACCTCGACGCCCTCCCGGAGTGGCTGGCCCAACCCGCAGCGTAGGCCCGGCAGTTCCTACGACGATGGGGCCCACCTCCGCCGAAAGGCAGGAGGTGGGCCCCATCGTCGTAGGGACCAGGGCGTCAGTCGGTGACGGACGGCTTCTCGCGGCGCTCGGTGCCCGCGTTGCCCGAACCGCCGCCCATGGGACCGAAGTTGCCCATGGCGCCGCTCAGGCCCTTGAGGGCGTCGCCGATCTCGCTGGGCACGATCCAGAGCTTGTTGGCGTCGCCCTCGGCGATCTTGGGGAGCATCTGGAGGTACTGGTAGGCGAGGAGCTTCTGGTCGGCGTCGCCGGCGTGGATGGACTCGAAGACCGTACGGATGGCCTGGGCCTCGCCCTCGGCGCGCAGGGCGGCGGCCTTGGCCTCACCTTCGGCGCGCAGGATCGCGGACTGCTTCTCACCTTCGGCGGTGAGGATCTGCGACTGGCGGATGCCTTCGGCGGTGAGGATCGCGGCGCGCTTGTCACGGTCGGCGCGCATCTGCTTCTCCATCGAGTCCTGGATGGAGGTGGGCGGTTCGATCGCCTTGAGCTCGACGCGGTTGACGCGGATGCCCCACTTGCCGGTGGCCTCGTCGAGGACGCCGCGCAGGGCCGCGTTGATCTCCTCGCGGGAGGTGAGGGTCCGCTCCAGGTCCATCCCACCGATGATGTTGCGCAGGGTGGTGACGGTGAGCTGCTCGATCGCCTGGATGTAGCTGGCGACTTCGTAGGTGGCGGCGCGTGCGTCGGTGACCTGGTAGTAGATGACCGTGTCGATGTTGACCACCAGGTTGTCCTGGGTGATCACCGGCTGCGGCGGGAACGGCACGACCTGTTCACGCAGGTCGATGCGGTTGCGGATCGAGTCGATGAACGGGACCACGATGTTCAGGCCCGCGTTGAGGGTCCGTGTGTAGCGCCCGAAGCGCTCCACGATGGCCGCGCTGGCCTGTGGGATGACCTGGATGGTCTTGATCAGGGCGATGAATACCAACACCACCAGGATGATCAGGACGATGATGATTGGTGCCATCGATGCTCCCCGTACCCTTCTCCGCCTCGATATGTCCGAAAGATCTTATGGTTGTTGAAGATCTTGCTCGACGAGTCTGACAGACCGTCGTCTGCCACGTGGGGCGTTCGGTTCACTTGCGTCGCACGAGGTCACATCACAATCGCCGTGGCTCCTTCGATGTCCACGACGTCCACCTCCTGGCCCACTTCGTAGGCCCGTCCGGCGTCGAGGGCGCGCGCCGACCAGATCTCTCCGCCGAGTTTGATCCGGCCGTCGCCCGAACCGTCCACCCGTTCCAGGACGATGGCCTGTTTCCCCTTCAACGCCTCCACGCCGGTGGCGAGTTGGGGCCGCTGGGCGCGGTGCCGGGCCGCGACGGGTCGTACGACGGCGATGAGGGCGAACGAGACGACGGCGAAGACGAGTACCTGAAGGACGACATCGCCGCCAAGGCCCGCTGTCGCCGCCGCCGCTGCGGCGCCGAGGGCGAGCATGCCGAACTCCGGCATCGCGGTCACCACGAGCGGGATGCCCAGCGCGGCCGCGCCGACGAGCCACCACACCCATGCGTTGATGTCGTTCACGTGGTCATGGTAGGTCCGCGGGCCGGGCGCGGACAGGGCGCAGATCGGTGGAGAAGGGGCTCGTACCGGGTGTTCAGGACATCGGCAGGCCCTGCGCGGTCCAACGCTCGCCGTTCTGCTCGACGATGAGCGGGAGTCCGAAGCAGAGGGAGAGGTTGCGCGAGGTGAGTTCGAGTTCGAGCGGGCCCGCGGCGAGCACCTTGCCCTGACGGATCATCAGGACGTGGGTGAAGCCGGGAGCGATCTCCTCGACGTGGTGCGTGACCATGATCATGGAGGGGGCGATCGGGTCGCGGGCGAGGCGGCCGAGGCGGCGGACGAGGTCCTCGCGGCCGCCGAGGTCGAGGCCCGCGGCGGGCTCGTCGAGCAGGAGCAGCTCGGGGTCGGTCATCAGGGCGCGGGCGATCAGGGTGCGCTTGCGCTCGCCCTCGGACAGCGTGCCGAACCGGCGGTCCAGGTAGTCGCTCATGCCGAGGCGGTCGAGGAAGGCGCGGGCGCGCTGCTCGTCGATGTCCTCGTAGTCCTCGTGCCAGCCCGCGGTCATGCCGTACGCGGCCGTCAGCACGGTCTGCAGGACGGTCTGGCGCTTGGGGAGCTTCTCGGCCATGGCGATACCGGCCACGCCGATGCGCGGGCGCAACTCGAAGACGTCGACCTTGCCGAGGGTCTCGCCGAGGATGGTGGCGGTGCCCTGGCTGGGGAAGAGATAGCTGGAGGCGAGATTCAGGAGGGTCGTCTTTCCGGCGCCGTTCGGGCCGAGGATGACCCAGCGCTCCCCCTCCTTGACCGACCAGGAGACCTGGTCCACCAGAGCCCGGCCCTCTCGGACCACGGACACGTCCTCCAGCTCCAGTACATCGCTCATGAGCGCGTTGTCTCCCATTGCAGTCTCGGCCGTCGCTTACGTCTGTGGACGCAGCCCCCAGGGAAAACCTACGCCACCGGTCGGTCGCTCCCATCCATCGGTCGGTCCTTAGGGTGGAGGCATGCTCTCGGAACCACGCTCAGGACGCCTGGCCGCATGGGGAAATGCCCTTTTGGCCGGACTTGTTTCGCCGGATGACGCGGTGCTCGCCATCGTCGGTGAGGACGCGGTGCACCGGGTCGAGGGGCTGCCGGGTGAGTCCGGGCCCGTCGGTCTCACGCTCGCGCTCGGCCGGCTTCGCGCGCTCGGGGTGAAAGGACTGCGGGTCGCGCTGCCCGCGCCGGGGCATCCGCTCGGGCTGAGCGGGCCGCCGGACTTCAATGCGCGCGCCCTCGACGCGGAGGAGGCGGTGGTCTGCCACGGGGTGGCGCTCGGGCTCGTTCCCGAGGTGTACGAGGCCGGGCCCGAGGGTGATGTCCATGTCGAGGTGGTGTGGCACTGCCTCGCCGTGCGGGAGGCGCCGCCGGCGGATGTGCCGTCGCTCGGTGAGGCCGAGCGGGAGCTCGCGGAGGCGCTGCGTGACGCGACGGAGGTGTTGTCGCGGCTCGATGTGGCGGGGTCGGGGCCGGTCGCCGAGGCGGCGGTCGACGCGTACCGGGCGCGGGCCGAGCGGGGGCGGGAGGTGTTGGCGCCCGGGTATCCGCCGCGTGCGGTGCGGGTGCTGGAGCTGGCTCAGCGGGTGGGGTTGCTGATCTCCGTCGCGTATGAGAACGGGCATGGCGGGGCGGTGAGTGCGTCGGAGATTTCGGCGCGGGCGTTGGCGTTGCGGCCGGTTGAGCGGACGGCTCGGCGGGCGCAGGTGGCGGCGTACAACGCGTTCGTGGAGGAGCGGGAGCGCGGGGGTCGCTGAGGTCTGTTTGCGCCCCCGCCGCCCCTACCCGTCCCATCCCCAGCTGGGGGCTCCGCCCCCAGACCCCCCGGTGGGTTCTTTGGGTGCGGGTGAATGGGGGCTGGGCGCGCAGTTCCCCGCGCCCCTGGGGGGGCGGGGCTGCGCCCCTGCCCCCCAGGGCCCGACACGGCAGCGGCCTCCCAGGAGAGTCCTGGGAGGCCGGTGGGGGGTGGTGGGGGCGTGGGTCTCAGTGGTTGAGGCCCAGGTTGCCGAAGGCCGGGTTCAGGACGCCGATGACGTTCACGCTGTTGCCGACCGCGTTCACGGGGATGTGGATCGGGGCCTGGATGACGTTGCCCGAGACGACGCCCGGGGAGCCCGCGGCGCTGCCGCCCGCCCACGAGCCGTCCGTCGCGGACGCCATACCGGCACCGGCGGCGACCAGCCCGCCGGCCACCATCGCGACAGCCGTGGCCTTCTTCAGGTTCTTCACTTCTGAGCCCTCCCTAGCGATCACCGCGGCAGTCGCCGCGGCACGCACTGGAGAACGGCCGAGATCCCCGGAGGATGCGCCATCCGGGTGACATACACACGACGGTATGAATCTCAGCCCGGAGCGGAACCCTCCGAGTTGCCGCCGCGCGCGGGCGATCAGCCCGCCGCCCCATGGCGTACGGCCCAGAGCGCGGCCTGTGTGCGGTCGGCGAGGTCGAGCTTCATCAGGATGTTCGAGACGTGCGTCTTGACGGTCTTCTCCGAGAGGACGAGCGCGCGTGCGATTTCCCGGTTGGAGCGGCCGTCCGCGATCAGGGCGAGCACTTCGCGCTCCCGTTCGGTGAGCGAGCCGCCCCTCCCCTGGCCCGAGTTGGCCTCCTCCTGGGACAGCAGGACGCCCGCCACCTCGGGCTGGAGCAGGATGTGCCCGGCGTGCACGGAGCGGATGGCTCCGGCGAGGGCGTCGGGGTCCACGTCCTTGTAGACATAGCCGGCGGCGCCCGCGCGCAGGGCCGGGACGACCGTGCGCTGTTCGGTGAAGCTGGTGACGATCAGCACGCGCGCGGGGTTGGCGAGTTCACGGAGCTTGCGCAGCGCGTCGATGCCGTCCATGCCCGGCATCTTGACGTCCATGAGGACGACGTCGGGCTTCAGCTCCTCGGCGCGGGCGACTCCTTCGGCGCCGTCGGACGCCTCGCCCACGACCTCGATGTCGTCCTGCACTTCGAGAAAGGTGCGCAGGCCCCGGCGGACCACTTGGTGGTCGTCGACGAGCAGCACCTTGATTGCGTCAGCCACCAGGGACCTCCATCTCGATCGTGGTGCCCTTTCCGGGCGCCGATTCCACGCTGAGGGTGCCGCCGACCCCGCTCGATCGGTCGCGCATGGAGACCAGGCCCAGGTGGCGTCCCGCGGCGCGGATCGCCGTGGGCTCGAAGCCGGTGCCGTCGTCGCTGACGCGCAGAACGGTGCCGGTGCCGCGCTTCTCCAGGGTGACATCGACGCGGCCGGCTCCAGAATGCCGCAGCGCGTTGTGCAGGGCCTCCTGGGCGACGCGCAGCACGGCCTCCTCCTGGGCGGCGGGCAGCGCCCGCACCCCGTGGCCGGCGAAGGTCACGTGCGCGGAGTGGGCGCGGTCGAGGACCTGTATCTGGGTGCGCAGGGTGGCGACCAGGCCGTCCTCGTCGAGGGCGGCGGGGCGCAGCTCGATGACGGCGGCGCGCAGTTCTTCGGTGGCCTCCGCGGCGAGCATGGCCACCTGGTGCAGTTCGCCCTTGGCGCGTGCGGGGTCGCGGTCCACGAGGGCGGCGGCGGCCTGTGCGGTCAGGCGCAGGGAGAAGAGTTTCTGGCTGACGGCGTCGTGGAGCTCGTGGGCGAGCCGGGAGCGCTCCTCGGCGATGGTGAGCTCGCGGCTGCGCTCGTAGAGGCGGGCGTTGGTCAGGGCGATCGCCGCGTGCTGGGCGAGGATCGTGAGGAGTTCCTGGTCGTCCTCGGTGAAGCCGCAGCCGCCGTCCGGCGCGGAGCAGTCCTCCTGGTTCTCCTTGTTCTCCTTCGTCCTGTTCTTGTTCGCCAGGAACAGGGCGCCGATGACCTCGTCGCCGTCGCGGATGGGCAGGCCCAGGAAGTCGGACATGTCGGGGTGGGCGGCGGGCCAGCCCTCGAAGCGGGGGTCCTTGCGTACGTCGGCGAGGCGCTCGGGGCGGGCCTCGTGCAGCATCGCGGCGAGGATGCCGTGCTGGCGCGGAAGCGGGCCGATGGCCTTCCACTGGGCGTCGCTGACGCCGTCGACCACGAACTGGGCGAAGCCTCCGTGGTCGTCGGGCACACCGAGCGCCGCGTACTGCGCGTCGAGCAGCTCGCGGGCCGAGACGACGATCGTCTTGAGGACGTCGCGCACCTCGAGGTGCCTGCTCATGGCCAGCAGCGCGGAGCTCACCGCGTACAGACCGGACCGGGGGCCTTGGCTCATGTCCCCAACGTACCGGCGGGGTGTGACAGTGCGTATCCGACCTGTGGTGGCGGCTGTCTAGGCCGGTGGGCCTAGGGCGAAGGGCCCCGGGTCATTGGGGCCCGCGCACGAGGCGGCGGGGGTGGCCCGGTTCCTACGTTGGGGGGCACCCGCCCGGAGCGGCGGTGCTGGGACGAGGGGACGGACGTCATGCCGGTAGCGATCATCACGGGTGCTTCGAAGGGGCTGGGTCGGGCGCTGGCCGCGGCTCTGGCGGAGCGCGGCTGGGATCTGGTGCTCGACGCCAGGACCGCGGGAGTGCTGAAGGAGACGGCGGAGGCGCTGTCCGTGTACGGGACCCGGGTGGAGGCGCTGCCCGGGGATGTCGGGGACGCCGGGCACCGCGCCGGGCTGGTGGCGGCGGCCCGTGGGCTCGGCGGCGTGGACCTGCTGGTGAGCAACGCGAGCGCGCTGGGCGCGGAGCCGCTGGTGCGTCTGGAGGATCTGGCCCTGGACGGGCTGCGCCACGCCCTGGAGGTCAACGTGGTCGCGGCGCTGGGCCTGGTCCAGGAGGCGCTGCCGCTGCTGCGGGCCGCACGGGCCGGGGCGGTCGTCGCCGTCAGCTCGGACGCGGCCGTGGAGGCGTACGAGACGTGGGGCGGGTACGGGGCGTCCAAGGCCGCCCTGGACCATCTGGCGGCCGTGCTCGGCGTGGAGGAGCCCGGGCTGCGGGTGTGGGCCGTGGACCCAGGGGACATGGGCACGGACCTGTACGCGGCGGCCGTGCCGGACGACGACGACGCGCGGCCGACGCCGGACAGCGTGGTTCCGGCCTTTCTGCGGCTGCTGGACGAACGTCCCGCCAGTGGCCGCTACGGCGCTCGGGCGCTGCTGGAGGTGCGATGACGACGACCGTGCGGGTTCCGGAGGAGCGGTCGGCGCGGGTGCCGGCCGAGCAGCGCGGGCCCGGGCGGGACCGGGACTCCGTGCGGCTGCTGGTGTCGTGCGGTACGGAGGTGTCGCATCACGCGTTCGTGGAGCTGCCGCGGCGGCTGCGGGCGGGGGATCTGCTGATCGTCAACACCTCCGCCACGCTGGCGGCCGCCGTGGACGGGCGGATCGGGCACGCGCGTGTGGTGGTGCATTTCTCCACGCGGGGCGATGACGGACGGTGGGCCGTCGAGCTGCGGGATCCCGATGGAAGGGGCACCACACGTGCGCGCGCGGGCGGACCCGCGGGTACGGAGGTGCGCCTTGCCGGGGACGTGCGCCTCGTACTGGAGGAGCCGCTGACGTCGTACGGCTCGCGGCTGTGGTGGGGGCGGGTGTCGGAGCCGGACGTGCTCGGACTGCTGCGGCGCCGCGGGCGCCCCATTCGCTACTCCTATACACAGAGGGATCAGCCGCTGTCCGCGTACCAGACGGTGTTCGCGCTGCCGTCGGCCGACGGCGGAGGCAGCGCGGAGATGCCGAGCGCCGCGCGGCCGTTCACCGCGCGCCTGGTGGCGGAGCTGGTGAGCCGGGGCGTGCAGTTCGCGCCGATCACGCTGCACACCGGTGTCGCGTCGGCGGAGGCCCATGAGCCGCCGTATCCGGAGCGGTACGAGGTGCCGGAGGCGTCGGCCCGGCTGATCAACGCCGCGAGAGCGGGAGAGGGGCGGATCCTCGCGGTCGGTACGACGGCCGTACGCGCCGTGGAGTCGGCCGTCGACGCCGGCGGGGTGGTCCGGGCCCGGAAGGGCTGGACGGACCTCGTGGTGACCCCGGAGCGGGGTGTGCGGGTGGTGGACGGGCTGCTGACCGGGCTGCACGAGCCGGAGGCCTCGCATCTGCTGATGCTGGAGGCGATCGCGGGACGGGCGGCGATCGAGCGCAGCTACGGCGAGGCGTTGAGCGGGCTATACCTCTGGCACGAGTTCGGGGACGTGCACCTCATCCTGCCGGAGAAGGGCCCTCACGCTGAGCGTTGCTCCAGCAACTACCGGTGAGAATTCCATGGGGCCAATGTGAGCCCGCACATAGGGCGCACATCACGTACGAAGGTGCATAGGAGATAAAGGCGGGCATAGTGAGCGGGGCAGACGTGTCAGTCTGCCCCGATTTGCCCTTACTGGCCCTACTACCTTCCGTCGTACGTCACACCTTTGCCACAGTATTTTGCGGCCGCTAAGAATGGCACCCGTCGCTCAGCACCGAGGGTTTCACCCCACGGCGCCAGATCCGGAAACACTCTGTCCCCCCACCGGATCGGGAGCGACCTCCGCGCTATTCGAAGAGGTCCATCAGCCATGACCAAGAACACCCGCACTCCTGGCCATAGTCCGAAGCTGACGAAGCTCCACAAGCTCTCGGTCGCCGGTGTCGCCACCCTCGGTGCCGCGACCCTCGCGTTCTCGCTGGCGCCGAGCCACACGCAGACCACCACGAGCGACGCCGCCGTCTCCGCGGCCCCGGTCGCCTTCAGCCAGCAGCCGATCAAGAACGTGCAGGCCCGCGTCACCGACCAGCAGGCCGGTGCGAGCCTGAAGACCCAGGCCATCCAGGCGAAGAAGAAGGCGGCCGACGACGCCGCCAAGAAGGCCGCCGACGCGGCCGCCGCCAAGAAGGCCGTCGAGAACGTCCGCACGGTGCAGGCCGCGAGCCGCTCCGTGCAGCGCCCCGCGATCGAGACGGTCGCCATGAAGACGGTCGCCATGAAGACGTACGCCACGAAGACGTACACCACGAAGACGGCCGCCACGAAGAAGTACGCCAACAACCTCGACGGCTGGATCCGCCAGTCGCTCGACATCATGAAGCGCAGGGGCATCCCGGGTTCGTACAACGGGCTGCACCGCAACATCATGCGCGAGTCCTCGGGCAACCCGATGGCCATCAACGGCTGGGACATCAACGCCATCAACGGGATCCCCTCGAAGGGCCTGCTGCAGGTCATCCAGCCGACCTTCAACGCGTACCACGTGCCCGGCACCTCGTGGAACATCTACGACCCGGTCGCCAACATCACGGCCGCCGCCAACTACGCGGCCGACAAGTACGGCTCGATGGACAACGTCAACAGCGCGTACTGAGGCCTGCGCGGACCTCTGACACGTACGCCGAAGGGCGGCACCCCGGTGTTGGGGTGCCGCCCTTCGGCGTACGTGCGCGCGGGACTACTTGCGCATGACCTCGGGCTCGTGGCGGCGCAGGAAGCGGGCCACGAAGAAGCCGCAGACGGCGGCGAGGACGAGCAGCGCGACGATGTCCATGCCGTAGGCGGACGCCGTGTGGTTCCACAGCGGGTCCGTGCTGGACGGGTCGTCCGTGTTCGGACTGATGTTGTTGAAGTCCAGCGTGGCGCCGGCGGCGGCGACCGCCCAGCGCGAGGGCATCAGGTACGAGAACTCGTTGACGCCGATCTTGCCGTTCAGGATGAACAGGCAGCCGGTGAACACGACCTGGATGATCGCGAACATGACCAGCAGCGGCATGGTCTTCTCGGCCGTCTTCACCAGCGAGGAGATGACCAGGCCGAACATCATCGAGGCGAAGCCCAGCGCCATGATCGGGATGGAGAGTTCCAGCAGCACCGAATGGCCGAAGACCACGCCCTCGGTGGGCTTGGTGCGGCTGGTGAAACCGATCGCGCCGACCATGGCGCCCTGCAGCACGGTGATCACGCCGAGCACGACCACCTTGGACATCAGGTACGCCGAGCGGGACAGGCCGGTGGCGCGCTCCCGCTCGTAGATCACCCGTTCCTTGATCAGCTCACGGACGGAGTTCGCCGCGCCCGCGAAACAGGCGCCGACCGCGAGGATCAGCAGCACCGTGGTGGCCGTGCCGTTCGGCACGTGCACGCCCGTCTTCGGGTTCACCTGCGGGTTCACCAGCAGGGTCTTGTTCGGGTCGATGAGCAGGCTCACCGCGCCGAGCACGGCCGGCAGGATCACCGTCAGCGCCAGGAAGCCCTTGTCGGACACGATCACCGACACATAACGCCGTACCAGCGTGCTGAGCTGGGAGAACCAGCCCTGCGGCTTCGGCGGCTTCATCGCCTGCGGCGGCGTCACATTGGCCGACTGCGGGGCGACGGCGTCGATGTCCGCGGCATACATCTGGTAGTGCTGCGAGCCCTTCCAGCGGCCCGCCCAGTCGTAGTCGCGGTAGTTCTCGAAGGCGGAGAAGACATCGGCCCAGGTCTCGTACCCGAAGAAGTTGAGGGCCTCCTCCGGCGGACCGAAGTACGCGACCGAACCGCCCGGTGCCATCACCAGCAGCTTGTCGCAGATCGCCAGCTCGGCCACGGAGTGCGTGACGACGAGGACCGTACGGCCGTCGTCGGCGAGGCCGCGCAGCAGCTGCATGACATCGCGGTCCATGCCCGGGTCGAGACCGGAGGTCGGCTCGTCCAGGAAGATCAGCGACGGCTTGGTCAGCAGTTCCAGGGCCACCGAGACGCGCTTGCGCTGGCCGCCGGAGAGGGAGGTGACCTTCTTCTCCTTGTGGATGTCCAGCTTCAGCTCGCGCAGCACCTCGTCTATGCGGGCCTCACGCTCGGCCGTCGTGGTGTCGGCGGGGAAGCGCAGCTTGGCCGCGTACTTGAGGGCCTTCTTGACGGTGAGTTCCTTGTGCAGGATGTCGTCCTGCGGGACCAGACCGATGCGCTGGCGCAGCTCGGCGAACTGCTTGTACAGGTTCCGGTTGTCGTAGAGGACGTCACCCTGGTTGGCGGGGCGGTAGCCCGTGAGCGCCTTCAGGAGCGTCGACTTGCCGGAGCCCGAGGGGCCGATGACCGCGATGAGCGACTTCTCGGGGACGCCGAAGGAGACGTCCTTGAGGATCTGCTTGCCGCCGTCGACGGTCACCGTCAGATGGCGGGCCGAGAAGGAGACCTCACCGGTGTCGACGAACTCCTCGAGCCGGTCGCCGACCAGGCGGAACGTCGAGTGGCCGACGCCGACGATGTCGTTCGGGCCGAGCAGCGCCGAGCCGCCCTTGGCGATCGGCTGACCGTTGACGTAGGTGCCGTTGTGCGAGCCGAGGTCGCGGATCTCGAAGCGGCCGCCGGGCATCGCGTGGAACTCGGCGTGGTGGCGCGAGACCTGGAGGTCGGAGACGACCAGCTCGTTCTCCAGCGCACGACCGATGCGCATCACCCGGCCGAGGTCGAGCTGGTGGAAGGTGGTCGGGCTGCGGTCGCCGTAGACCGGCGGCGCCCCCGCGCCACCACCGGGTCCCTGCTGCTGCGGCACTCGCGCCGCGGGCTGCTGCGGCTGCTGGTGACTCTGCTCCGGCGTCTGCTGCGGCGGTGCCTGCTGGGCCCAGCCGGGGCTCGCGCCCTGCGCGGCGTAGGGCTGCTGCTGAGGCTGCGCGACGGCGGCAGCGGCGCCGGAGAGGTTCAGACGCGGGCCGTCGGTCGCGTTGCCGAGGTGCACGGCCGAACCGGGGCCGATCTCCATCCGATGGATCCGCTGCCCCTGCACAAAGGTGCCGTTGGTGCTGCCGTGGTCCTCGATGACCCAACTCCGGCCGTCCCAGCTCATCGTGGCGTGACGCCAGGAGACCCTGGCGTCGTCGAGCACGACGTCCCCCTGCGGATCACGTCCGAGGGTGTATGGCCTGGACGCATCGAGCGTCCAGGTCCGTCCATTCAATTCCAGTACGAGTTCCGGCACTCCATGCCCCACTGAGTTGTCCCCCGAAGTTCCCCCATCACAGGGAGTCTAGGGATGTCGAACATCGGGGGGAACTATTTCAGGAGCAGCCCCCTGACCGAAAGTCGGGCCATGTGAAGAGCGCGCACGGGCGGGTTGCCCGTTTCCGTTGACGGGGTTGAAACCGGCCCGGAGAGTGGTAATCCCACGCGAGGGGGACATCCGCGGTGATGACACCGCGGCGCGGATCGGGGGGTCTGACGATGAGCATCGACACCGCGGGACACGGCAGGCGACTGCCGTGGGGGGATGTGCTGTTGTCCGCGATCGCCTCGGTGAGCTGGGCGTTGATCGCGATGGCGGGAACGGCCGCGCTCGGTCTGCATCTGGTCGGCGCGGACGCGGCGGGCTCGCTCGGGCCGATGACCGCGGCGGTGGTGGCTCTCGGGGCCAATGGTGCGGTCAAACCGTCCGGCGATGTGTCGGCCTTCGGTCTGAAGGGGGCGGAGGCGCACACGGCCATACAGATCACGCCACTGGGTGTGGGGCTCGTGGGCGCGCTCCTGCTCTCCTTCTTCTTCCTACGCTCCCTGCGCGGGGCGGGAGTTGTGATCGCGCCGTCCGAACTCCTCGCGCGTGCGGGCGCGGTGGTCGTGCTGTTCGTGGCGATGCTGGGCGGGCTCGCCTGGGCCGGGCACGACATCATCACGATCGACGGGAGCAAGCTCGGCCTCGACCGGGTGACGGGCGGCGGCCTCGGGAACATCACCGACAAGCTCCCCGGCGGTCTCGGCGACCTCGGCGGACTGCTGCCCGGCAAGATCGGCGACCTGGTGCAGGCGCAGGCGGCCGTGGGCTTCACCGTCGACACGGTGCCCACGCTGCTCGGCGGCGCGGCCTGGGCGGCCGGAATCCTGGTGATCGCCCTGCTCGCCTCCCGGCGCACCCCGCTGCCCCGCGGCTGGGAGGGCGTGCACCGGATGGTGCGCCCGGCCGCGTCCGCGCTGGTCACGGTGGTCCTGGTGGCGGTCCTCGCGGGCCTCGCGGCGGCGGCGTACGCGGCGATCGACGATCCCCATCCCAAGCTGATCGCGGGCGCCGCGCTGCTGGGCGCGCCCAACGGGGTGTGGCTGGGCATCCCGATCGGCCTCTTCGTGCCCTGGGACGGCAAGGCCACCGGCGAACTCGCCAAGGTGCTCCCCCACCCGCTGGACCGGTTGCTGAGCGTCGACTCCGATCAGCCCGTCACCCTGGGCCGGCTCGCCGAACTCGACGGACGGGTGTGGCTGTTGGGGGTCGCGACCGCGGTGATGATGCTGTTCGCGGGCGTCCTCGCCGCCTCGCGTACGCCTTTTGTACGGGGTCAGGGTGCGGCTTCGGTGGGAACACCGGCTGCTCCCGTTGTACGAGGAGGGGGTGCCCTCGGTTTCGCCGGGCGCTGCGCTCTTCGGCTCGGCATCGTGACGGCGCTGGCGCTGCCGCTGCTGGTGTGGCTGACGGACGTGTCCGTGGACGCCTCGCTGTCGGTGTTCGGCATCGACGCGTTCGGTGCCGGAATTCGGTTGCACGGGCATCTGGGCATGGCGCTGTTGCTCGGCGCCGTCTGGGGTGCGGGCGCGGGGGCGGCGGGGGCGCTGCTGGCGTACGCGAGCGGGGCCGCGGGACGGCGGGCGGCGCCGCTGGCACTGGGTGACGCAGGTCCCCCGGCGCCTGCGCCCGCCCCTGACCTCCCCCGGGAGCCCGGACCGTACGCCCCGGGCGCCCCGTACCGACCGGCGAACCCCGACACCAATCCCTATCTGCGGCTGCCCGACGAGCTGCGGGAACCCGCCGACGGTCGGCCGCCCGAGCGGCCGCGCTCGCCCGACGACGTGTACGGCGCGCCGACGGTCGTCCGGCCGATGGCGCCGCCACCTGGGCCGCAGAACCGGCGACCGCGGGGGCGCGATGTGCCGCCTCCGCCGCAGCCGCCGCCCGGCCAGGGACCTTCCGCGCCGCCGGGGCCGGGGCGGCAGAACTGATCGTCGTTGCCGGGCAACGCGCTCGACACCGCTCCGACACCCAGTGTTCCCCGTCCGCTGGACGGACCTCAGGGGCGGAAGGCACGGGGTGCCGGATACGGTGGAGTCACCATGAGCGCTTCGCAGACCCCCGAGGTCCCCACTCTCCTCGTCAAGATCTTCGGCAAGGACCGGCCGGGTATCACGGCCGGACTCTTCGACACCCTCGCCGCCTTCTCCGTCGAGGTGGTCGACATCGAGCAGGTCGTCACCCGCGGCCGGATCGTGCTCTGCGCGCTCGTGACCGAGCCGCCGGCCGGCCTGGAGGGCGATCTGCGGGCCACCGTCCACAGCTGGGCGGAGTCGATGAAGATGCAGGCGGAGATCATCTCCGGCCTCGGCGACAACCGGCCGCGTGGCCTCGGGCGGTCCCTCGTCACCGTGCTCGGGCATCCGCTCACGGCGGAGTCGACGGCCGCGATCGCCGCCCGGATCACCAAGACCGGCGGCAACATCGACCGTATCTTCCGGCTCGCCAAGTACCCGGTGACGGCGGTCGAGTTCGCCGTGTCCGGTACGGGAACCGAGGCGCTGCGCACCGCGCTGGTGACCGAGGCCGCGGCGCTCGGAGTGGACATCGCGGTGGTGGCGGCGGGGCTGCACCGCAGGGCGCAGCGCCTGGTCGTCATGGATGTGGACTCGACGCTGATCCAGGACGAGGTGATCGAGCTCTTCGCCGCGCATGCCGGGTGCGAGGAGCAGGTCGCCGAGGTGACGGCGGCCGCGATGCGCGGGGAGCTGGACTTCGAGCAGTCGCTGCACGCGCGTGTGGCGCTGCTCAAGGGGCTGGACGCCTCGGTGGTGACCAAGGTGCGCGAGGAGGTGCGGCTGACACCGGGCGCGCGCACGCTGATCCGTACGCTGAAGCGGCTCGGTTTCCAAGTCGGTGTCGTCTCGGGCGGATTCACGCAGGTCACGGACGATCTGAAGGAGCGGCTCGGGCTGGACTTCGCGCAGGCCAACACCCTGGAGATCGTCGACGGGAAGCTGACGGGCAGGGTCACCGGGGAGATCGTGGACCGCGCGGGCAAGGCACGGCTGCTGCGCCGGTTCGCCGCCGAGGCGGGGGTGCCGCTCGCCCAGACCGTGGCGATCGGCGACGGGGCCAATGACCTCGACATGCTCAACGCGGCCGGTCTCGGCGTCGCCTTCAACGCCAAGCCCGTCGTCCGCCAGGCCGCGCACACCGCGGTGAACTTCCCCTTCCTGGACACCGTGCTGTATCTGCTGGGTGTCACCCGCGAAGAGGTCGAGGCGGCGGACATGCACCTCGGCGACCACTAGGTCCTGTCCCGCGTCTGCGGCATGATCCGCCGGACAGGCCCTGAGGCCCGGACATACGTCGACGGGGGCCCGGCACCGTACTGGTGCCGGGCCCCCGTCCCTGTCGGGTGGGTTACTCGGTCGGCGCCCAGTAGTCGGTCAGCGTGCACACTCCGGGCTCCAGGGATTTCCAGGAGCCCTCGACGGAGAGCACGGCGAAGGCGCCCGTGTGGAAGCCGTGGGCGGCCATCCGGGCGCGGGTGTCGCCCTCGGCCTGTCCGGCCAGCACCTCGGTGAGTCCCTGGATGCCGGGGTTGTGGCCGATCAGGACCACGTTGTGCGCGTCGTCCGGGGTCTCGTTGAGTACGGCGATCAGCTCGCCGGGCGAGGCCTCGTAGAGCCGCTCCTCATAGACGGTTTTCGGCCGGTGCGGGAGCTCGTGGACGGCGAGCTTCCAGGTCTCCCGGGTGCGGGTCGCCGTGGAGCAGAGGGCCATATCGAAAGGGATCCCGGTGTCGGCCAGCTTGCGTCCGGCGACGGCGGCGTCCTGACGGCCCCGGTCAGCGAGCGGCCGCTCGTGGTCGGACACCTGTGGCCAGTCGGCTTTCGCATGCCGGAAGAGGACAATCCTGCGGGGTTCTGCGACGCTCATGAGTCCCAGCTTCGCATGAAACACGCCATGCGGCGCTGAGAGTTGACCTGCTCTCCCGGGCGTGCTCAGGGGGTCTGGTGCAGCACCGTCTGCTGGACGCGCTCGAAGAGGTGGGTGATCGCGGGGTCGCCGCCCGCGGCGTGCGCGTCCGCCGGGTTCAGTATCAGCAGGAGCAGGGCGATGAAGGCGAGGGCGGGCAGGGCGAGGGCCCACCAGGGCAGCCGGATGTCCACGCCGCCCGGGGTCGCCGGGTGGGGCCGGGTGTGCGTACGGGCCGACATGCCGCCTCCGTGGGGCCTCGAGTGCTCCGTGGCCCGCGTCCTCACGGCCACAACTCGAAGGTACGGATTCCTGGGCCGTCAACCCATCCGGTGATCCACCCACTTGACCCTGACACTCACCCCCTAGGGGACAGGGGGGCTAGCCCCACCATCGGTGTCCCCGGGGGGCGGGCGGTGGTGGTCAGGGTGAGGCGATCGACGCGATGACGGCGATGATCACGGTGATGGCCAGCATCGCGCCGAGCACGAGCAGCAGCTTCTTCTGGCCGTTCTGGGGGTTCGGGTCGAGCGCCATACGGCCAGTCTCGCACCCTTCGTGCCTGCCTTCGCCTTCGGGGGGCTCAGGGGCGGGGGCCGCGCGCGGCCTCGTCCTCCACCGTACGGTCGCGGCCGGCCAGGACGCCCACCGCGATCTGCGGGATCATCAGGGCGGCCATGAGCGCTATCGGCAGCCCCCAGCCGCCGCTGTGCTGGTAGAGCACGCCTACGAGGAGAGGCCCCGGGATCGAGATCAGATACCCGGTGCTCTGCGCGAACGCCGACAGCTGGGCGACGCCCGCGCCGGTCCTGGCCCGCATGCCGACCATGGTGAGGGCCAGCGGGAAGGCGCAGTTGGAGACGCCGAGCAGGAGGGCCCAGGCCCAGGCTCCGCCCGCCGGGGCGAGGTAGAGGCCCGCGTATCCCGCGAGGCCGCAGACACCGAGCGCGACCACGATCGGCCCCTGGTGAGGCATGCGGGTGGCGAGGCGCGGAATGACGAAGGCCAGGGGCACGCCCATCACCATCGTGACGGCGAGGAGCAGGCCCGCGGTGCCCGCGGAGACGCCCGCGTCGCGGAAGATCTGCGCCATCCAGCCCATCGTGATGTACGCGGCGGTGGCCTGGAGTCCGAAGAAGACGGCGAGCGCCCAGGCGGTCCGGCTGCGGGTGATGCGCAGCCCGCCGGTTTCCCGCGGGGCGGGGTGTGCCGCCCTTGTCCGCTCGGCGTCGCGGGGATCGGCGCCCCGTGCGCGTACCAGCCCGATCCACGGCAGTACGGCGGCCGCCGCCAGGCCCGCCCACACCGCGAGGCCCGACTGCCAGCTGCCGCCCAGGGCGTCGGTCACGGGCACGGTCACGGCCGCCGCGGCCGAGGTGCCCAGGGCGAGCGCCATCGAGTAGAGGCCGGTCATGGAGCCGACCCGGTCCGGGAACCAGCGTTTGACGATCACCGGCATCAGGACGTTGCTGACGGCGATGCCCATCAGTGCGAGGGCGCTGGCGGCCAGGAAGCCGACCGCGCTGCCGGTGTAGGGCCGGATCGCGAGCCCCGCCGTGATGGCGACCATGCCGGCGCAGACGACCGCGCCGGGTCCGAAGCGGCGGGCGAGGCGCGGCGCCATGACGCCGAAGACGGCGAAGCAGAGCGGGGGTACGGAGGTGAGCAGTCCGGCGACGCTGCCGCTCATGCCGAGCCCGTCGCGCACGTCCTCCAGGAGCGCTCCGAAGCTGGTGATGGCGGGGCGCAGGTTGAGGGCCGTGAGGACGATGCCGACCGTCACGAGCCGCGTCGCCCACGCACGCGTGGGGTGCGATCGGGGCTCCGTGCTCTCGGCGGAACTGCGTATGGGTGTGGACGTCGTCGTCCCGGTCTCCTCGCTCACCATGAGGCCATCATAGAATCATGGGATGATTGGCTGTTCAATCCCCCTGCGTTAATCTCCGGATTCTCCGGCCCCGCGCGAACGATCACACCGGGCCCGTACGAAGGACCGTCATGCCGCTGAGCCACCCCCGCCGTTCGGCGCTGTCCGAGCAGGTCATCGCCGAGCTGCGGAACCAGATCACTTCGGGCGAATGGCCGGTCGGCTCCCGCATCCCCACCGAGCCGGAGCTCGTCGACCAGCTGGGCGTCGCCCGCAACACCGTCCGCGAGGCCGTCCGCGCGCTGGCCCACAACGGTCTGCTCGACATCCGCCAGGGCTCGGGCACCTATGTCGTGGCGACCAGCGAGCTCGCGGGCGTGATGCACCGGCGCTTCGCGGACGCCGATCCGCGGCACATCGCCGAGCTGCGCGCCACGCTGGAGTCGAGCGCGGCGAAGCTGGCCGCCGAGCGGCGCACCGAGCGCGATCTGAAACAGCTCGACGCGCTGCTCGTACGGCGGGAGGAGGCCTGGGAGTCGGGTGACGCGGAGGCCTTCGTGGCCGCCGACGCGACCTTCCACCTGGCGGTGGTGGCCGCGTCCCACAACGACGTCATGACGGCGATGTACGCGGACCTGGGCGAGGTACTGCGCGACTGGCTGCGCGAGGACGTCGGCGGGAAGCTGACGCCCGAGACGTACATGGACCACGCGCGGCTCGTCGACGCGATCCGCGCGCAGGACGCGGAGGCGGCGGGCACGGAAGCCGGGGGCTATCCGTTCCAGTGCCGTCCGGGACGGCTCACGCCCCTGGCCTCCGACAGCTGACGAACACGGTCACCTCTGGTGACTGACCCATGCCGACCGGACCTCCTCCCAGCACCGGCCGGCCAGCCGGACCGTCATCGCGGGGCCCGCGTCGACCGCGTCGGTGTCGGTGTCGATGTCCCACCAGCGGTCGCACTCGACGTGCAGGGCGACCCGGTCGGTCTCCGGGTAGGGGTTGTGGCAGTACGCGGTCACGTGCGAACCCTGGACCGTGGTGCGACACTCAGCGCCGAAAGGCTGGGGGACGGGGAGTTTTCCGTGCACTACGCGCGTGTGGGGCACGGCGTCGTACGGAAGAACCATCATGAAGGCGACAGCGGCGAACACCGGGGCAAAACGGCGGGACAGGCGCACAACGGGGACCTCCTCGGCCGTACGGCTGCGGGGCGGTGCGTAGTCCCAGCGTGCGCGGTGCGATGCCCGTGACGCCCGGCCGACTAGGCCGAACGGGCGACGCCCCGCTCCCCGCACTGCGGGAAACGGGGCGTCAGCCACTTGGGGGAAATCAGGCGCCGATGGCGTGCAGTCCGCCGTCCACGTGGATGATCTCGCCGGTGGTCTTCGGGAACCAGTCGCTCAGCAGGGCGACGACACCGCGGCCGGCCGGCTCCGGGTCCTTGAGGTCCCACTCGAGGGGCGCCCGGGTGTCCCAGACGGAGGCGAGCTCGCCGAAGCCCGGGATGGACTTGGCGGCCATCGAGCCGATCGGGCCCGCCGAGATCAGGTTGGAACGCACGTTCTGCTTGCCCAGGTCGCGGGCGAGGTAGCGGTTGACGGACTCCAGGGCTGCCTTGGCCGGGCCCATCCAGTCGTACTGCGGCCACGCGTACTGCGCGTCGAAGGTGAGGCCGACGACCGAGCCGCCGTTCTGCATCAGCGGCAGGCAGGCCATGGTCAGCGACTTCAGGGAGAATGCCGAGACGTGCATGGCCGTGGCGACCGACTCGAAGGGGGTGTTGAGGAAGTTGCCGCCGAGGGCGTCCTGCGGCGCGAAGCCGATGGAGTGCACGACGCCGTCGAGGCCGCCGAGCTCCTCACCGACGACGTCGGCGAGACGCGCCAGGTGCTCGTCGTTGGTCACGTCGAGCTCGATGACCTTGGTGGGCTTGGGGAGCTTCTTGGCGATGCGCTCGGTCAGCGTGGGCCGCGGGAACGCGGTCAGGATGATCTCCGCGCCCTGCTCCTGAGCCAGCTTGGCGGTGTGGAAGGCGATGGAGGACTCCATCAGCACACCGGTGATCAGGACGCGCTTGCCCTCGAGGATTCCACTCATGGTGATCAGTGACCCATTCCCAGTCCGCCGTCAACCGGAATGACGGCTCCAGTGATGTACGAGGCGTCGTCCGAGGCGAGGAACCGCACCGTCGCGGCGATCTCCTCGGGCTGCGCGTACCGGCCGAGCGGCACCTGGGCGACGATGCCCGCACGCTGCTCGTCGGTGAGCGCCTTGGTCATGTCGGTGTCGACGAAACCGGGCGCGACGACGTTGAAGGTGATGTTGCGCGAGCCGAGTTCGCGGGCGAGCGAACGCGCGAAGCCGACCAGGGCGGCCTTGGAGGCGGCGTAGTTCGACTGCCCCGCGGAGCCGAGCAGCCCCACGACCGACGAAACGAGGACGACCCGCCCCTTCTTGGCACGGAGCATGCCGCGGTTGGCACGCTTGACGACCCGGAAGGCGCCGGTGAGGTTGGTGTCGAGGACGGAGGTGAAGTCCTCCTCGGACATCCGCATCAGAAGCTGGTCCTTGGTGACGCCCGCGTTGGCGACCAGGATCTCGACGGGACCGTGCTCGGCCTCGATCTCCTTGTAGGCCTGCTCCACCTGCTCGGTGTCGGTGATGTCGCACTTGACGGCGAGGCAGCCCAATGCGGTGAGGGCGGCCGGCGGCTCACCCGAGCGGTATGTGATCGCGACCTTGTCGCCGGCATCGGCGAAAGCGCGGGCGATGGCGAGGCCGATGCCCCGGTTGCCTCCGGTGACGAGAACCGAGCGGCTCAACGGTTCACCCTTTCGATAGCTGTCTGAAACCCCTGCAAGACAGGCGCCTTCCTTGGAAACCTATCGGTCCCCCACGCCTCCCGGAGAATCGGGCACCGACAGTGGCGCGGGGGACTCACTGTCGGATCCCTACAGAAAGCCTCGATGCGCGGAGGGAAAGATGTGGCCCCCGGACCCGCCCGCGCGACATGATCGGACCCGACAGGCCACGACAGCAGGGAGACCTCCGTGCCTCATTCCATCGACGAAGCCTTCACGGCACTGCCGCTGCGGGCCCTGGCCGACGCCGCGCTCGCGCGGGCGCGGGCGCTGGGGGCCGAGCACGCGGACTTCCGGTTCGAGCGGGTGCGCAGCGCGTCCTGGCGGCTGCGGGACGCCAAGCCCGCCGGATCGTCGGACACCACGGACCTGGGGTACGCGGTGCGGGTGGTGCACGGCGGGACCTGGGGGTTCGCGTCGGGTGTGGATCTGACGATGGACGCGGCCGCGAAGGTCGCGTCGCAGGCCGTGGCGATGGCGAAACTCTCGGCCCAGGTGATCAAGGCGGCGGGTTCCGACGAGCGGGTGGAGCTGGCGAACGAGCCGGTGCACGCCGAGAAGACGTGGATCTCGTCGTACGACATCGACCCCTTCTCCGTGCCGGACGAGGAGAAGGCCGGGCTGCTCGCGGACTGGAGCGCGCGGCTGCTCGCGGCCGACGGCGTCAACCACGTCGACGCCTCGTTGCTGACCGTCCACGAGAACAAGTTCTACGCCGACACCGCCGGGACCGTGACCACCCAGCAGCGGGTGCGGCTGCACCCGCAGCTCACCGCCGTCGCCGTCGACGAGTCCAGCGGCGAGTTCGACTCCATGCGCACCATCGCGCCGCCGGTCGGACGCGGCTGGGAGTACCTGACGGGCACCGGCTGGGACTGGGAGTCCGAGCTCGCGCGGATCCCGGAGCTGCTCGCCGAGAAGATGCGGGCGCCGAGCGTCGAGGCGGGGCTGTACGACCTCGTCGTCGACCCCTCCAACCTGTGGCTGACGATCCACGAGTCCATCGGCCACGCCACCGAGCTGGACCGCGCGCTGGGCTACGAGGCGGCGTACGCCGGCACCTCCTTCGCCACCTTCGACCAGCTCGGCAAGCTGAGGTACGGCTCCGAGCGGATGAACGTCACCGGTGACCGCACCGCCGAGCACGGCCTCGCGACCATCGGGTACGACGACGAGGGCGTCGAGGGGCAGTCCTGGGACCTCGTGAAGGACGGCACCCTCGTGGGCTACCAGCTCGACCGGCGGATCGCGAAGCTGACCGGCTTCGACCGGTCCAACGGGTGCGCCTACGCCGACTCCCCCGGGCACGTGCCCGTACAGCGCATGGCCAACGTCTCGCTCCAGCCGGACCCCGCGGGGCTCTCGACCGAGGACCTGATCGGGGGCGTGGACCGCGGCATCTACGTCGTCGGTGACCGGTCCTGGTCCATCGACATGCAGAGGTACAACTTCCAGTTCACCGGTCAGCGGTTCTTCAAGATCGAGAACGGTCGGATCACCGGGCAGCTGCGGGATGTCGCATACCAGGCCACGACGACCGACTTCTGGGGTTCGATGGCCGCGGTGGGTGGTCCGGGGACGTACGTCCTGGGCGGTGCCTTCAACTGCGGCAAGGCCCAGCCGGGTCAGGTCGCGGCAGTCTCACACGGCTGCCCGTCAGCTCTCTTCCAGGGGGTCAACATCCTCAACACGACGCAGGAGGCCGGTCGATGAGCGCTCGCTCCAGCCAGCAGAACAAGCCGCACGAGGTCGTCGAGCGCGCCCTCGAACTCTCCCGCGCCGACGGCTGCGTCGTGATCGCCGACGAGCACTCGACCGCCAACCTGCGCTGGGCCGGCAACGCGCTGACCACGAACGGGGTCACGCGCGGGCGCACCCTGACCGTCATCGCGACCGTCGACGGCCGTGAGGGCACGGCCTCCGGGGTCGTCTCGCGCGCGGCCGTGACCGCGGACGAGCTGGAGCCCCTGGTGCGGGCCGCGGAGGCGGCGGCACGCGGCGCGGGGCCCGCCGAGGACGCCCAGCCGCTGGTCACCGGCGTGCCGGAGTCCCCCGACTTCACCGACGCGCCCGCCGAGACCTCCTCCGCCGTCTTCGCCGACTTCGCCCCGGCGCTCGGCGAGTCCTTCGCCCGCGCGCGTGCGGGCGGGCGCGAGCTGTACGGCTTCGCCAACCACGAGCTCGTCTCCAGCTATCTCGGTACGTCGACGGGGCTGCGCCTGCGCCACGACCAGCCGAACGGGACGCTGGAACTCAACGCCAAGTCGCCCGACCGGACGCGCTCGGCGTGGGCGGGGCGGTCCACGCGGGACTTCAAGGACGTCGACCCGGCCTCCCTCGACGCCGAGCTCGCGACCCGGCTCGGTTGGGCCGAGCGGCGTGTCGACCTGCCCGCGGGCCGCTACGAGACGCTGCTGCCGCCGACCGCCGTCGCGGACCTGCTGATCTACCAGATGTGGTCGGCGGCGGCCCGGGACGCGGCCGAGGGCCGGACCGTCTTCAGCAAGCCCGGCGGCGGCACCCGCGTCGGCGAGAAGCTCACCGAGCTGCCGCTGACCCTGCGCAGCGACCCGAACGAGCCGGGGCTCGAGTCCGCGCCCTTCGTGCTCACGCACTCCTCGGGCGACGACGCCTCCGTGTTCGACAACGGGCTGCCGCTGTCGGCGACGGACTGGGTGCGCGAAGGCACGCTGACCCGTCTGTCCACCACCCGGCACAGCGCGGGCCTCACCGGGCTGCCCGTCGCCCCGATCATCGGCAACCTGATCCTGGACGGCGGCGAGGACCGCTCCCTGGAGGAGATGGTCGCCGCCACCGAGCGCGGTCTGCTGCTGACCTGCCTCTGGTACATCCGCGAGGTGGACCCGGCGACGCTGCTGCTCACGGGACTGACCCGGGACGGCGTCTACCTGGTCGAGAACGGCCAGGTCGTCGGTGAGGTGAACAACTTCCGGTTCAACGAGTCGCCGGTGGACCTGCTGTCGCGGGCCACGGAGGCGGGGCGCACGGAAAAGACGCTGCCCCGTGAGTGGAGCGACTGGTTCACTAGGGCTGCGATGCCCGCGCTGAGGGTGCCCGACTTCAATATGAGCTCTGTCAGCCAGGGCGTATAACCTCGTACCTGATTCACGAGACCACCCAAGGAGATACGAGAACCGTGACGGACATCGTCGACGAGCTGAAGTGGCGGGGGCTGTTCGCCCTGTCCACCGACGAAGATGCTTTGCGCAAGGCGCTCGCGGACGGTCCCGTCACGTTCTATTGCGGCTTCGACCCGACCGCGGCCAGCCTGCACGTGGGGCATCTGGTGCAGGTCCTCACCATGCGTCGTCTCCAGCAGGCGGGCCTGCGTCCGCTGGCCCTGGTCGGCGGCGCGACGGGCCAGATCGGCGACCCGCGCCCGACCGCCGAGCGCACGCTGAACGACCCGGAGACGGTCGCGAACTGGGTGACGCGCCTGCGCTCGCAGATCGAGCCGTTCCTGTCCTTCGAGGGCGAGAACGCCGCGGTCATGGTGAACAACCTGGACTGGACGGCCGGCCTGTCGGCCATCGAGTTCCTGCGGGACATCGGCAAGCACTTCCGCGTCAACAAGATGCTGACGAAGGACTCCGTGGCCCGGCGCCTGGAGTCCGAGGAAGGCATCAGCTACACGGAGTTCAGCTACCAGCTGTTGCAGGGCATGGACTTCCTGGAGCTGTACCGACGCCACGGCTGCACGTTGCAGCAGGGCGGCAGCGACCAGTGGGGCAACCTCACCGCGGGCCTGGACCTGATCCACCGCCTGGAGCCGCACGCAGCCGTGCACGCGCTGGCGACACCGCTGATGACCAAGGCGGACGGCACCAAGTTCGGCAAGACCGAGGGCGGCGCCATCTGGCTCGACCCCGAGATGACGACGCCGTACGCGTTCTACCAGTTCTGGCTGAACGTGGACGACCGGGACGTCTCGACGTACCTGCGGATCCTGTCCTTCAAGTCCCGCGAGGAACTGGAAGAGCTGGAGCAGCAGACCGAGGAGCGCCCCCAGGCCCGCGCCGCCCAGCGCGCGCTGGCCGAGGAGCTGACGACGCTGGTGCACGGCGCCGACCAGACGGCCGCGGTGATCGCCGCGTCCAAGGCTCTCTTCGGCCAGGGCGAGCTGACCGGGCTCGACGGGCGGACGCTGGCCGCGGCGCTCTCCGAGGTGCCGCACATCCAGGTCGCCGAGCTCGGCCCGGTGGTGGACCTCTTCGCGGAGGTCGGCCTGGTGGCCAGCAAGTCGGCCGCGCGCCGCACGGTCAAGGAGGGCGGTGCCTACGTGAACAACGTCAAGGTCACCGCCGAGGACGCGGTCCCCGCCAAGGAGGACCTGCTGCACGGGCGCTGGCTGGTACTGCGCCGGGGCAAGAAGAACCTGGCGGCGGTGGAGGTCACAGAGGCCTAGACACGAGTCGCTGAGGCCTGGACACGACGAGGGGGCGGTTTCCCGTGCGGGAGACCGCCCCTTCGGCGTACCTGATCATCGGGCTGCGCGCCGGCTCGTCAGGCTCTTTGCTTGTTGCCCCGCAGCGCCATGTACGCCATGTCGCCGAGGAAGACGATGATGACCGCGGCCACGAGCTGGAAGGCGTGGCGGCTCCAGTCGATGCCTCGGGTCTCGGCGACACCGACCGCCCGGGCGATCGCGTTGCCGACGATGGCACCGAGGATGCCGAAGATGGTGGTCAGCCAGAGTGGGCTGTGCTGCTTGCCCGGCAGGATCGCCTTGGCCAGCAGGCCCAGCACGAAGCCCACGATGATCGCCCACAACCAGCCCATGTCTGCCTCCTAGTACGGCTCTACGTGAGCATTACGCCCAGTCTCGGCGTGTGCGCCATACGGCGCATGTCGGGCGCGGCCGTACGCGGTACGGCGCATCATGTCCACCCGGGCCGGACCCGCCCCGGTCTCGAAGGCGACGGAGTCGCGGCGTAACGTGGGACGTGTTCGGGCCTGCTTCCAGACCGGGTTCGGGCCGGGTACGGGCCGGGGAGAGTCCGACACAGAGCAGGTGGTGGAACGTGATGCGGAAGCAGAGCAAAAGCCAGGTCTTCCGGATCACCGGGGCCAGGCAGGGGCTCGACGAGGACGTCCGCGGCAGGCAGCGCCGCTATGTCATCTCGATGTCCGTCCGCACGGTCTCCGTGATCCTCGCCGCGACCCTCTGGAACGTGGAGCGGCACGTCGCAATCGTCGCACTGGTACTCGGCATACTCCTCCCCTACATCTCCGTGGTGATCGCCAACGCCGGACGGGAGAACGCGCCGTCGCTGCCGTCGACGTTCGTCAACGTGCCCGGCCCTGCGATGATCGCGCCGCCGCGCCCGGACGCCTCCGCGGAATCCGTCCCGGAGGACGTCGTGACCGACCCCGGGGTGCGTCCGGGAGGCGGCCCGCACGAGCGGGCCGAGCCCGACTCGACCCTCACCTGACCACGGGGGATCCGCCGAAAACGGAATCCGATCGCGCACCAAGCTCAAGAAAAGCTCAGATCAATCATGTTGTTCCGGTGCCGGGCAGCGGGCTAGCCGTGACATACTTCGTACGCGCTCCGCATCCCCCGTCGGAGCGACAGACCGACGCCGGGCAGCTCCCCCCGTGGCTGCTCGGCGTCGCCTTTTCGGGGCCGTTTAGGGTTGAGGCGTGACTTTCCCGCTCCCCGACATGTCCCCGGCCCCCAGCACTCCGCAGTGCTCCGCCAAGGGCTGCCGCACCGATGCCGTGTGGGTGCTCGCCTGGAACAACCCGAAGCTGCACACGCCCGAGCGGCGCAAGACGTGGCTCGCCTGCGAGGAGCATCGCGAGCACCTGTCCACGTTCCTCGACGTGCGGGGCTTCTTGAAGGACGTGGTGCGACTGGAGGACTGGGCGGAACCGGAGGGCTGAGCGGTTCTGGAAGTGCGGGTCGTCGGTGGCCTGTCGCGCCCACGCGGCAAAGCCGCATGTGTCACAGCCCCGCGCCCCTGAAGGGGCGCCTGCCTCGACGGAGTCACTAGCCGCCGATCGACGACATCGGTCTGGCCGGCTGGAGGAATGACGGGTCGTCCAGGCCCGAGCCCGCTTTCTTGCCCCACATCGCGAGGCGCCAGATGCGGGCGATCTCCTCGTCGGGGGCGTCCGAGCGGAGGGCGGTGCGCAGGTCGGTCTCCTCGGTGGCGAACAGGCAGTTGCGTATCTGGCCGTCGGCCGTCAGGCGCGTACGGTCGCAGGCCGCGCAGAACGGGCGGGTGACCGAGGCGATCACGCCGACGCGGTGCGGGCCGCCGTCCACGAGCCAGCGCTCGGCCGGGGCGGAGCCCCGCTCGTCGACACCCTCCTCGGTGAGCGCGAAGCGCGTCCGCAGCGAGGCGAGGATGTCGCCCGCGGTGACCATGCCCTCGCGCTTCCAGCCGTGCTGGGCGTCCAGGGGCATCTGCTCGATGAAGCGCAGCTCGTAGTCGTGCTCCACCGCCCAGGCCAGGAGGTCGGGGGCCTCGTCGTCATTGAGGCCCGGCATCAGCACGCTGTTGACCTTGACGGGGGTCAGGCCGGCGTCGCGGGCGGCTTCGAGGCCCGCGATGACGTCCTGGTGGCGGTCACGGCGGGTGAGGGTCTTGAAGACGTCGGGGCGCAGGGTGTCCAGCGAGACGTTCACCCGGTCCAGACCCGCGGCCTTCAGGGCGGCGGCGGTGCGCTTGAGGCCGATGCCGTTGGTCGTCAGGGACATCTGGGGGCGGGGTTCGAGCGCGGCGACCCGCTCCACGATGCCCACGATGCCGGGGCGCAGCAGGGGTTCGCCGCCGGTGAAGCGGACCTCGGTGATGCCGAGGCGGGTGACCGCTATCCCGATGAGACGGACGATTTCGTCGTCCGAGAGCAGGTCGGGCTTGGCCAGCCACTGCAGGCCCGCTTCGGGCATGCAGTACGTGCACCGGAGATTGCACCTGTCCGTCAGTGAGACGCGCAGGTCGGTGGCCACTCGGCCGTAGGTGTCGATGAGCACGTGGGCCCCCTCCCTCGTTGCGGATCACTTCTACTCGGCACGATCGAGCCTACGTGACGCGACTGACATCGACCCCGGCCGGATCCCACGAGACGCGGCGCGGCCGCGTCGTAGAGATCTACGACGCGGCCGTCGGCGAGGGGGATCAGTGTGCTCCGGTGCCCGTCAGGGACCGTACCTCCAGCTCGGCGTACTTGCCGGCGTCCGGCTCCTCCTTGGACAGGAGCGTGCCGAGCCAGCCCAGCAGGAAGCCGACCGGGATCGAGATGAGGCCCGGGTTCTCCAGCGGGAACCAGTGGAAGTCGACGTCGGGGAACATCGAGGTGGGCTTGCCCGAGACCACCGGCGAGAACAGCACCAGTCCGACCGCCGTGACCAGACCGCCGTAGATCGACCACAGCGCGCCCTGGGTGGTGAACCGCTTCCAGAAGAGGCTGTAGAGGATCGTCGGCAGGTTGGCGGAGGCGGCGACCGCGAAGGCGAGCGCGACCAGACCGGCGACGTTCAGGTCGCGGGCGAGGGCGCCCAGCAGGATGGACACGGCGCCGATGCCCACCGTCGCGTAGCGGGCGGCGCTCATCTCCTGTTTCTCCGTGGCCTGCCCCCTCTTGATGACGTTCGCGTAGATGTCGTGCGCGAACGAGGAGGACGAGGCCAGGGTCAGGCCGGCGACGACGGCGAGGATCGTGGCGAAGGCGACGGCGGAGATGGAGGCGAGCAGGATGGCGCCCCAGTTGGAGTCGACGCCTCCCAGGTGCAGTGCCAGGAGCGGCGCGGCGGTGTTGCCCGCCTTGTTGGAGGCGATGATCTCGTCGGGTTTGATCAGCGCGGCGGCTCCGAAGCCGAGCGCGAGGGTCATCAGGTAGAAGGCGCCGATGAGGCCGATCGCCCAGTTCACCGACTTCCGCGCGGTCTTCGCCGTGGGCACGGTGTAGAAGCGGATGAGGATGTGCGGCAGGCCCGCGGTGCCCAGGACCAGCGCCATGCCCAGGGAGATGAAGTCCAGCTTGGTGGTGGACGTGGCGCCGTACTTGAGGCCGGGCTCGAGGAAGGGCGCGCCCTTGCCGCTGTTGTCGGCGGCCTTGCCGAGCAGGTCGGAGATGTTGAAGTTGAACTTCAGCAGTACCAGGAAGGTGAGCAGCAGGGCGCCGATGATCAGCAGGACGGCCTTGACCATCTGGACCCAGGTGGTGCCCTTCATGCCGCCGATGGTGACGTACACGATCATCAGGACGCCGACGAGGGCGACGATGCCGATCTTGCCGCCGTCGCTGGTGATGCCGAGGAGCAGCGAGACCAGGACGCCCGCGCCGGCCATCTGGGCCAGCAGGTAGAAGATCGACACGACGATGGTGGAGGTGCCCGCGGCCGTGCGTACCGGGCGCTGGCGCATCCGGTACGCCAGTACGTCGCCCATGGTGTAGCGGCCGGAGTTGCGCAGCGGCTCGGCGACCAGGAGGAGGGCCACCAGCCAGGCGACCAGGAAGCCGATGGAGTAGAGGAAACCGTCGTACCCGAAGAGGGCGATCGCGCCCGCGATGCCGAGGAACGAGGCCGCGGACATGTAGTCGCCGGAGACGGCCAGGCCGTTCTGGAAGGCGGTGAACTGTCGTCCGCCCGCGTAGAAGTCGGCGGCGTCCTTGGTCTGGCGGCCCGCCCAGACGGTGATGACGAGGGTCGCGGCGACGAACACCGCGAAGAGGGTGATGATCAGCGGCCGGTGCTGGCTGGCCTCACCTGCGGCGAGCACGGTCGTCTGTACGGGGCTCATGCGTCGCCCTCCAGCCGGGACTTGATCGCTTCGCCCTTGGGGTCGAGCTTCGCGGCGGCGTACCGCGAGTACCACCAGGCGATGAGGAACGTGGTGAGGAACTGGGCGAGCCCGAGGACCAGGGCGACGTTGATGTTGCCGACCACCTGGGTGCCCATGAAGTCGCCCGCGTAGTTCGAGAGCAGGACGTACAGCAGGTACCAGGCGATGAAGGCGACGGTCAGCGGGAAGGCGAAGGAGCGGTGCGCGCGGCGCAGTTCGGCGAATTCGGCGCTCTCCTGCACCTCGACGAACTGCTCGGTCGAGGGCAGCCGGGGATCGGCCTTCGAAGGGGGCGGTGCGTCGGTAGCCACGAAGTCTCCTCGCGTTGCGGGTGCGGTTACGACGGTGGACGGGGGCGAGTCTGGGCTCGCGGACGGGGACGGCTGGGGTGCGGACATACGGTTGCGACCTCACAGTGACCTGGATCACGTGACCGGGAGCGACGGGTTTGCTCCCGTGCGTGATCCAACAGGGGGCTCGATCGTCCTCGGGCTCCCTGCTCAAGGTCACGGCGCCACGCGTGGACCGGTTCAACTCCCCCGACTTCTTTCGGAAGTCATCTCCGGAAGTCATTGCTGGCCAGCTGGGACGGGAGATAGCTTCGGCCTGCAGTACTCGTCATGCACCTGCCGAAGCGCCACCCGCACCAGCCTCAGCACCCTCACGCACCTGCCCGAGCACCACCTGTGTTCGGGCGGCTTTCGTTTCCGGATGATGTGGAGATCCCATGGCTCATCTGCGTTCCAGACGTCGCCTCGCCCTCGCGGTGCCGGTCGTCCTGTCCCTCACCGCCTCGCTCGGTTTCCTGCCGGGCGCCGCGTCGGCCGCCCCGCTGACCGCGTCCGCCACGACGAGCGCGGACGGCCCCAACCTCGCGTACGTGGTCAACACCAGGACGGACCACCGCACCATCGCGTCGGTGGAGAAGGCGATCTCCGCGGCGGGCGGCACCGTCGTCATCGCCTACGAGAAGATCGGCGTGATCGTCGTCCATTCCGCCAACCCGGACTTCGGCAAGCGGATTCGCGCCGTGCGCGGGGTGCAGTCGGCGGGCGCGACCCGGACCGCGCCGCTGACGGCCGCGGGGACGACGGACGAGGGCGCGGCGCAGATGCTGTCCGCCGCCGAGGCTTCCAAGGTCTCCAGGACCGCCGCCGCGGGCGAGGAGCCCCTGGAAGCCGACCAGTGGGACCTGCGCGCGATCGGCGCCGACAAGGCCGCGAAGACCAACCCGGGCAGCAAGAGCGTGACGGTCGCCGTGATCGACGTCGGCGTCGACGACACGCACCCGGACATCGCCCCGAACTTCTCCCCCTCGCAGTCCGCGAACTGCGTGGGCGGCAAGCCGGACACCACGTACGGCGCATGGCGCCCCGTGGACGCCGACCACTACCACGGCACCCATGTCGCGGGGGAGATAGCCGCCGCCCGCAACGGCATCGGTGTCGCGGGCGTGGCGCCCGGTGTGAAGGTCTCGGGCATCACCGTGGCCGAGCCGGACGCGGGCCAGCTCTTCTACCCGGAGAGCGTCGTCTGCGCCTTCGTCTTCGCCGCCGACCACGGCGTGGAGATCACCAACAACAGCTACTACGTGGACCCGTGGCTCTACAACTGCCTCGACGACCCCGACCAGAGGGCCATCGTCGACGCCGTCAACCGGGCCCAGCTGTACGCCCAGAAGAAGGGCACCCTCAACGTCGCCGCGGCGGGCAACTCCAACGACGACCTCGACTCGAACGCCCTCGTCGACGCCTCCAGCCCCGACGACTCGACCGCCGTGACCCGCACGGTCGACCCGCACAAGTGCTTCGACGTACCGACCCAGCTGCCGGGTGTCGTCACGGTCGCCTCGACCGGCGTCACCGGTGCCAAGTCGTACTTCTCCAGTTACGGCAAGGGCGTCATCGACGTTGCCGCGCCGGGCGGCGACAAGTACCAGATCCCGGACACGCCGTCGAAGAACGGCCGCATCCTGTCGACGATGCCGAACAACCAGTACGGCTTCCTGCAGGGCACGTCGATGGCGACGCCGCACGTCGCGGGCGTGGCCGCGCTGCTGAAGTCCACGCACCCCTGGGCCTCGCCGGCCCAGCTCCAGGCGCTCCTCAAGGCCGAGGCGGACAACCCCGGTTGCCCGACCGCCCCGTACGACGGGAACGGCGACGGCGTCGTGGACGCCACCTGCGTGGGCGGCAAGCACGTGAACGGCTTCTACGGAGCCGGGATCGTCAACGCACTGCGCGCGGTCAAGTAAGTCCGGTCAAGCAAGTCCGGCCGGACGCCACATGAGCTTCCGCACGGCTCGTACCGCTCGTACCGCGAATGAACTGGAGACTCCATGACCGCGCCTCGCAAGCGCTCCCGTCGCGCCATAGCCCTCCCGCTCGGGATGGCCACGGCGACGGCCCTCGCCTTCCTGCCGAACGTCAGCGCCTCGGCGGCCGACACCGACAGCTCCGCCGCGCAGACCGCCACGGCGACGACGGCGGACGCGACCGCCCTCAGCTATGTCGTCAACGTCAGCCCCGGGCACGGCACTTCCTCCTCCGTGAAGAAGGCCATCGCCAAGGCGGGCGGCACGATCGTGACGTCGTACGACCAGATCGGCGTGATCGTCGTGCACTCCTCGAACGCCGACTTCGCCAAGACGATCCGCGGCGTACGCGGCGTGCAGTCGGCCGGCAACACGCGCAACGCGCCGCTGCCCGCGCAGTCGACCACCGACACGGGCGCGCCCCAGGTGCTCACCACGGCGCAGGAGAAGGCCGCGAGCGCCGAGGCCGCCGCCGGACAGGACCCGCTGGAGTCCCTCCAGTGGGACCTGCCCGCCATCAAGGCGGACAAGGCGCACGAGAAGACCCTCGGCAGCAGCAAGGTGACGGTCGCAGTGATCGACACCGGTGTCGACGACACGCACCCCGACATCGCGCCGAACTTCGACCGCGACGCCTCGGTCAACTGTGTGACGGGCAAGCCGGACACCACCGACGGGGCCTGGCGGCCGACCGCCGCGGAGAGCCCGCACGGCACGCATGTCGCGGGCGAGATCGCGGGCGCCAAGAACGGCGTCGGTATCACCGGAGTCGCGCCCGGCGTGAAGGTCGCCGGCATCAAGGTGGCCACGACGGCCGGCTACTTCTACACCGAGGCCGTCGTCTGCGGTTTCGTGTGGGCCGCCGAGCACCACGTCGACGTGACCAACAACAGCTATTACACCGACCCCTGGTACTTCAACTGCAAGGACGACCCGGACCAGAAGGCCCTGGTCGACGCGATCACCCGCGCCTCGCAGTACGCGGAGCACAGGGGCACCGTCAACGTCGCCGCGGCGGGCAACGAGAACTACGACCTGGCCGCCGACTCGATCACCGACCCGGTCTCCCCGAACGACGGCACGCCCTCGGACCGGGTGATCGACCCCTCCAAGTGCTACGACATCCCCACCCAGTTGCCGGGTGTGGTCACCGTGGCCGCGACGGGCGCCAAGGGCATCAAGTCGTCCTTCTCCAACCACGGCCTGGGCGTCATCGACGTCGCCGCGCCCGGCGGCGACTCGACGCGCTACCAGACCCCGGCACCTCCCGCCACCAGCGGCCTGATCCTCGGCCCGCTGCCCGGCGGCACCTGGGGCTACATGGCCGGTACGTCGATGGCGTCCCCGCACGTCGCCGGTGTCGCCGCCCTCATCAAGTCGACCCACCCGCACGCCTCCGCCGCCCTGGTGAAGGCGCTGCTGTACGCGGAGGCCGACGCCACGCCGTGCACCGACCCCTACGACATCGACGGCGACGGCAAGGTCGACGCGGTGTGCGAGGGCACGAAGAACCACAACGGGTTCTACGGCTGGGGCACCGTCAACGCGTTGAAGGCGGTCACGAAGTGACCTCGTGAGCGAAGGGGGCCGGGCGGTTGCCCCGGCCCCCTTTCCCATGTTGATCCAGTACACCCTGCATAGTGCCGTCATGACTCGTACGGACTTCGCGTGGGCCGCTCTGGGCGGCGACCCCGCACTCGTCTCACAGATCTCGGCCGTCGCACGGGAGGGAGTGCTGCCCGCACGGCTGCCGGTGCGCGGGACGGCCCGGGCGTGTGTCGCGGTCTGTGCCCTCGCCGGGGCCGAGCTGACCGCAGGGCGCACCGGAGGGAAGGTGCCCGAGGTGCGGGTCGACGACGGGGCTGTCGCCACCGCCTTCCACAGTGAGCGGCACCTGCGCGTCGACGGTCGTGAGCCGGTCAACTTCGCCCCGCTGTCCCGGTTCTGGCGGACGGCGGACGGCTGGGTCCGCACCCACGCGAACTATCCGCACCATCAAAAGCGGCTGCTGGGCGCGCTGGGTGTACCGGAGAGCCGGGGCTCCCTCGCCGAAGTGCTCGCCGAGGTGCTCGCCGAGCGGTCGGCCATCGAGGTGGAGGAGACGGTGTACGCGGCCGGCGGGCTCGCGATCGCCCTGCGCACGCCCGGCCGGTGGGCGGCGCACCCACAGGGGCGGGCGGTCGCCGCACACCCGCTGGTGGCCCGCGAGCAACTGGACACGGCACCCGTACGACGGCTCGCCCCGCTCGCCGGGGATCCGCCGCTGCCCGCCGCGGGCGTCCGCGTGCTGGACCTCACCCGGGTCATCGCGGGCCCGGTGGCCACCCGCACGCTCGCCCTCCTCGGCGCGGACGTCCTGCGGATCGACAGCCCGCGCCTGCCCGAGATCGACGACCAGCATGCCGACCTGGACTTCGGGAAGCGGTCCGCCACGCTCGACCTGTCGACGCGCGGGGATCGCTCGGCCTTCGACGAGCTGCTCGCCGAGGCCGATGTCGTCGTCACCGGGTACCGGCCCGGCGCACTGGACCGGTTCGGGCTCTCCCCGGGGGCGCTGGCCGAGCGGCGGCCCGGTCTGGTGGTGGCGCAGTTGTCGGCGTGGGGCGACTACGGGCCGTGGTCCGGGCGGCGGGGCTTCGACAGTCTGGTGCAGGTCGCCACCGGGATCGCGCAGATCGAGGGGTCCGCGGAGCGGCCGGGTGCGCTGCCCGCGCAGGCCCTCGACCACGGCACGGGGTACCTGCTGGCCGCCGCGGTGCTCCGGTCGCTCACCGAGCAGACCCGGGAGGGCGGGACGCGGCTCGTCCGGCTGGCGCTCGCGCGGACGGCCGCGTGGCTGATGGAGGGGCCGACGCACCTGGAGAGGGAGCCCGCCGACACCTCGTACGAACCGGGCCCCTGGCTCGCCGAGACCGACAGCGACCTGGGCCGGCTCAGGTACGCACGGTCGCCCGTCTCCTTCGCCGGCGGGCCCATCGACTGGGCCCGCCCGCCCGGACGTTGGGGGGCGGACTCGGCCCGGTGGGCGTGAGCGGGGCGTCGGCCGGAAACGTACCTATGGGCGGAATGCCGAACCACCGCTTGTTTCCCTGCACTTGCCCGGTTCTGTGCCGACTGGTGAAGATCTTGGGGTGACCTTGATACGACCGACAGCCGAGGCAGCGGGCGCGAGTGGTCCGGCGCGGCGCCCCGCCGCCGGACGCGCCGTCGCCCTGCTCGTCCTGGTGGCCGTGGCCGCCCTGATCCCGCTGCTCGGTCCGCGCTCCGCGCTGGACGGCACCGGCGAGGCGGCCGCCCCCGGCGTCGGCGGCATCGCCCTGCTGCGCGCGGCCCTGTTCGCGGCGCTGTGCGTCCCCGTGGGCGAACTGTTCGCGGCCCGGCTGGCCCGCCGGGTGCCGGGCGCACCGCTGGAGCGCGCGCCCCGCAGCTGGACGCCCTACGCCGCGGCGGTCGGGTTCGTCGCCGCGCTGGGGCTCGCCTCGGTGGTGGCCACCGGCAATCTGCTGCCGCACCACCTCTCCGACATGGACGTCGGCGGGCTCTACCAGAGTCGGGACGGCAAGCTCGCGCTCCTGGAGGTCAACGCGTTCCTGGCCGCCGGGCTCTGCGCCCTCTCACGAAGACCGACCGCCCAGGTCTGGCCGCTGGCCGCGGTGGCCCTCGCGGAGGCGCTGCGCGCCCACCCGGCGCCGGAGCACGGCCCGCTCGTCGGCTCCGGTCTGACGCTCGTTCACGTGACCTGCGCGGCCCTGTGGACGGGCGGCCTGCTGCACGTGCTGCGGATGCTGCGCGCCTGGCGTGCCTCTTCGGAGGCGGCGGACGCGGCCGGAGCGGCCCTTCTGGGCCTCTACGCGCGCGTGGCCGCCGTCCTGTTCGCGGCGCTCACCGCGACGGGCGCATGGAGCGCACTGCGGCGCATGCCGCCCGGCACGGTCCTGGACCAGCTGACGGCGACGTCGTACGGGCGCACCCTGCTCGCCAAGCTGGTCCTGGTGGCCGCCGTCGCCGTGCTGGCGCTGCTCGCGCGGCTGCGGCTGCGCCGGGCCACCGACCGGCTCAGCGCCTGTGTGCCCGCGCGCGCGGAGGTGGTGGCACTGGGCCTGGTCGTGGCGGTGTCGGGGCTGCTGACGGCGCTGCCGCTGCCGATCAGATGGTCATGAGCCGTTGGTGACGAGCACCTTGAGGGCGGTGCGCTCGTCCATCGCCTTGTAGCCCTCGGGCACGCCTTCCAGACCGACGGTCAGGTCGAAGACGGGCGACGGGTCGATGGTGCCGTCCAGGATGTCGGGCAGCAGTTCCGGGATGTACGCCCGCACCGGCGCCACACCGCCGCGCAGCGCGACGTTCCGGTCGAACATCACGCTCAGGTCGAGGCCCGTGCCGCTGCCGTGCGGCACGCCGACGAAGCCGATGGCGCCGCCGTCGCGGGTGATGTTCACGGCCGTCCGCATGGACTGCTCGGTGCCGACGGCCTCCACGACGGCGTGCGCGCCCTGGCCGCGGGTCAGCTCGCGGACGGCCTCGACGGCCGCCTCGCCGCGTGCGGCGACGACGTCCGTGGCACCGAAGGCGCGCGCGATGTCCGTACGTGCCTGGTGGCGTCCGAGCGCGATGATCCGCTCGGCGCCGAGCCGCTTGGCGGCCAGCACGGCGCACAGCCCGACGGCGCCGTCCCCGACGACCGCGACGGTGGCGCCCTTGCGGGCTCCCGCGCCGAGGGCCGCGTGGTGACCGGTGCCCATGACGTCGGAGAGCGTCAGCAGGGCCGACAGCAGGTGGTCGTCGGAGGCCGCCTCCTTGGGCAGCTGTACGAGGGTGCCGTCGGCGAAGGGGACGCGCACGGCCTCGCCCTGACCGCCGTCGTAGCCGACCGCGCCCCAGAAGCCGCCGTGCTCGCAGGAGGTGGTGAGGCCCTCGCGGCAGTAGTCGCAGACGCCGTCCGACCACATGAAGGGCGCGACGACCAGGTCGCCGCGGCGGACGCCGGTCACCTCGGAGCCGGTCTCCTCGACGATGCCGAGGAACTCGTGCCCGATCCGCTGCCCCGCCTGCCGTGCCGCCTCGCCCCGGTAGGCCCACAGGTCGCTGCCGCAGATGCAGGACCGCAGCACCCGCACGACCGCGTCGGTGGGCAGTTGCACCAGGGGCTCGGGGACGTCCTCCACGCGCATGTCGTACGGGGCGTGGATGGTGGTGGCGCGCATGACGAGGATCCTTCTCGGCCGATGGGCTGGGTGAGATGCGCTCAGGGGGTGGTTGAGCGCATCTCACCGTACGCCGCCCTCGCCTCGCTGTGCGCGCCGAGGGTGCCCTGCACTCCGCTGACCAGCAGGAACTGGGCGGCGGCATAGGTCAGCATGATCCAGAAGTCCGGCCTCGGGAGCTGCGGCCAGTCGGCGACGCCGGTGGCGATGAGGGTGTCGGACAGCAGGAAGAGCGCCCCGCCCGCGCCCGCGACGGGTCCGAGCCGGGTGCTCGCGGCCGCCATCGCGGTCAGCAGCAGGCTGTAGCCCGCGACGGGGATACGGAGGCCGGCGGGCAGATCGGGCCACAGGAAGGTGACGGTGACGACGAGGGCGAGGACGTACGCGCCGCCGATCCAGGCCGACGGCCCAGGCAGGTGTGCAGGGCGATGCGGCGGATCCGGCCTTCTGAAGAGCAGGAGATAGCAGACGTGACCGGCCGCGAAGGAGGCCATCCCCACGAGGAAGGCCGGGTCGGCGTCGGACAGCAGCAGTACGTCGCCGCCCCAGCCGCAGAGCAGGGCGGCCACAAGGAGCCGTGGTCCGCCGCGTGCGACCGCGTGGGCGGCGAGCAGGGGCATCAGAAGCGGCTTGGCGACCAGGTGCCCCGGGGTGAACCCGACGGCCAGGGAAACGAGGTCCACGGCGGCGGCCACGCCGAAGGAGACGAGCAGCACGCGCGCGTGCCGTGGGCTCACGCGACGGGCTCCGTGACCGGCTGGTGCCCCGCGGACTTCGGCGTCGGCTGCCAGCCGGGCCCGCGAAAGACCCGCCCCGCCCGCTCGCGCCAACCGGTCGCCGCCTTCAGGTCCCTGGCGATGGCGGCGTACTCGTGGGTGGCGACGCGCAGGGGGTTGTACGTGGCGATGTTCTTGGTGAGCCCGTAGACGGGCCGCTCGGTCTCGGCGACGAAGGACCCGAAGAGCCGGTCCCAGACGATGAGGATCCCGCCGAAGTTGCGGTCCAGATAGCCGCCCTGGGAGGCGTGGTGGACCCGGTGGTGGGAGGGCGTGTTGAGCACGAACTCGAACCAACGGGGCATCTTGTCTATCCGCTCCGTGTGGATCCAGAACTGGTAGACGAGGTTCACCGACGAGCAGAACGCGAGCGCGGCGGGGTGCACACCGAGGGCGATCAGCGGCACGTAGAAGGGCCAGACCGTCCAGGTCGTCCAGGGCTGGCGCAGCGCGGTGGTGAGGTTGAACTTCCGGCTGGAGTGGTGCACCACATGGCAGGCCCACAGGACGCGGATCACGTGGTGCCCGCGGTGCGACCAGTAGTAGAAGAAGTCCTGCCCCAGCAGCATCAGCAGAACGGTCCACCACAGGACGGGCACCCGGAGCGGAGTCACTTCATGGATCGCCGCATAGATCGCGACGATCGGAATCTTCCACAGGAAGTCGAAGACGAGACTCCCGAGCCCCATGCCGACGCTCGTCGCGGCGTCCTTCGTCTCGTACCCCGCGGCATCGTCGTCCGGATGGATCCTGACGCTCACCACCTCGATCACGGTGAGCAGCACAAAGGCGGGTATCGACAACAGCACGACATCGGGCAGGTTCGGCATGGGTGCACCGTAGAACCGCAGCTCGGCCACGGCTAGACGTTGTTACCCACAAGTATTACCGGGGGTACGCGCTTGCTTATTGGTGATCTCCGCCAAGGACGCCGACAGGTCCGGACCGATGCTCGTCAGATGTCCGCTCGACGCTCGTCACACCCCGGCCGCCCCCAACAGCACCCCCGCCGCATAGGTGACCCCCATCGCCAGCGCACCCCCGCCCACGTTCCGCAGTACCGCGCGGCCCGGGTTCGCCGAGCCCAGGCGGGCGCTCAGCCAGCCGGTGAGGACCAGGGCGCCCAGGACCGAGAGCACGGTGACGCCCAGGCGCCAGGCCGCCGGTGGCAGGACGATGGCGAGGAGGGGGAGGAGGGCGCCCACGGTGAAGGAGAGGAAGCTCGCCCAGGCCGCGTGCCAGGGGTTGGTGAGGGCGTCGGGGTCGATGCCGAGCTCCACGCGCGCGTGGGCCTTCAGCGCGTCGCGTTCCGTGAGCTGCTCGGCCGCCTCGCGGGCCACGTCGCGGGTCAGGCCGCGCTGCTCCAGGAGTTCGGTCAGCTCCTCGAGTTCGGCATCGGGCTGTTCGCGCAGTTCGCGTCGCTCCAGCGCCAGGGCGGCCTTCTCGGAGTCCAGTTGGGTGGAGACCGAGACGTACTCGCCCGCCGCCATCGACATGGAGCCGGCCAGCAGCCCCGCGAGGCCCGCCGTGAGCAGCGCGGAACGGTCGTCCGTGGCGCCGGCCACGCCGACGACGAGGCCGGCGGTGGAGACGATGCCGTCGTTGGCGCCCAGCACCGCGGCCCGCAGCCAGTTCAGGCGGGAGCCGAGGGTGCCTTCGTGGGCCTCGTCGTGCGTGGGTACCGTCACACGGGGAGGATGCCACCTGGCGCGTCACCAGACCCGTACTGACGCTCCCCGCGCGAACACCGGACTCGTCGCGTCCGCCGGGGCCCGCGTCAGCGGTTCGGCCAGTTCCGCCACGGTCGGTCCCACCTCCGCCGCGAGGGCGTCCAGCGCGTCGAGGTCGAAGCCGTACACCCGGGCGGCGTTCCCGCCGACCATCGCGGCGACCTCCTCGCGCGGCACGCCCGCGTACGCACAGCGCAGGCCCTCCCGGGAATAGGGGTAGGTGCCCTCGTCGTGCGGGTAGTCGCTGCCCCACATGATCTTGTCGACGCCGATCCGCTCCCGCAGCGGCACCTCGTGCGGGCGCATGAAGCTCGCGCCGACGAAGCAGTTGTCCCGCCAGACGTCCGAGGGGCCCTTGCCCATCGCCTCGGCGAGTCCCGCGCCGAACTTCGACTCCGCCGTCGACCTCTTCGCCCTCTTCGCCGCCGCCGACAGCCTCCCGTGGTAGTAGTCCAGCATGTCGAGCACCCCGGGGATCCAGCCCGAGCCCTGCTCGGTCAGCACCAGTCTCAGGCCGGGATGGCGGCGGAAGGCGCCGCCGAAGATGAGGTGCCAGAGCGCGCGATGGGAGAACCAGGTCGTCTCGACCATGAAGACCGCGCGGGCCGCCGGTTCCTCGCCCAGTGGCGGCGACGCCGAGCCCGCGTGGTGGTTCACGGGGACGCCCAGCTCCTCGCAGACCGCCCAGATCGGGTCGTACGTCGAGGAGTACAGCTCGGGCAGTCCCGAGCCCGGTGGGGTGCCGGGGAGCAGCAGGCCGCCCCTGAGGCCCGCCCGGGAGGCCCACCTGATCTCCTTCACCGCCTCCTCCACGTCGTTCAGGAGGATCTGGAAGACACCCGCGCGGCGGCCCGGCGCGGCCGCGCAGAAGTCCGCGAGCCAGCGGTTGTGGGCGCGCAGGCCCGCCCAGCGCCGTTCGAACTCCTCGGCGGTGGGGGCCGGCGCCATCAGGGCGGCCGACGGGAAGAAGGGCGGGATGGTGTTGGGGAACACCACCTCCGCGACGATGCCGTCCTCCTCCAGCTCCGCCAGGCGCCGCGCGGAGTTCCAGTTCTTGTCGGCGGTGTCGGCGAGCAGGTCTTCGTACGGATTGACGTACGTGGCCGCCCACGCGTCGAACGCCTCGTGGTGTTCCTTCGCCAGGTAGGGCCGGTAGTCCAGGAGGTCCGCCCCGGCGTGGCAGTCCGCCGAGATCACGGTGTAGCGGTCGGTCACGGGGTCGTTCGTGGGGGCGCTCACGGCGTCGTCCCCAGGACCGGGAAGTCGTGGTCGGTCAGCCAGTGGCGGCCCACCTCGCGCGAGCGTGCCCAGGACGCCGCCACGGCCGTCTGGTCGTCGCTCTGGCCGAGGTCGGCCGGGGTCGGGCCGATGCGCCGGGCGAGCGGGGTCAGCCGCTCGACGTCGAAGCCGAAGACCTCGGCGGCCGCGAGGCCGAGCATGCGGCGGGTCTCCGCGACCGGGATGTCGTGGAAGGTGCGCCGCAGCCACGCGCGGGTGTCGGGCCAGGTTCCCTCGGGGTGCGGGAAGTCGCTGCCCCAGAGGATGTTGTCGACGCCGATCTCGTAGCGCTGGGCGAGTTCGCGGCGCTTGGTGTTCGTCGCGCAGATGAAGAGCTGCCGGTCGAGGTACTCGTGCGGGGGTCGCTTCAGCTCGGCGAAGGGCGACAGCTTCTTGCCGCCGTGCGCGCCCAGGTAGAGGCGGTCCATGAACCACAGGAGGTTCGGCAGCCACCAGCAGCCCGACTCGGCCACCCCGAACCTCAGCCCCGGGTGGCGTTCGAAGACGCCCGACCAGAGCAGGAACCACAGGGGGCGCGCGGGCCACCAGGTGACTTCGGAGACGTAGATCCCCAGGTGGTCGCCGTACTCGTGGCGCGGTGCCGCGCCGGAGTGCGTGACCACCGGCATCCCGCACTCGGCGGCGGCCGCCCACACGGGGTCGTAACGGCGGTCGTGGTAGGGCTCCTTGTCGACCCACATGGCGGGGATCATCAAGGCGCCGAGTCCCGACTCCTTGGCGCGGTACACCTCGGCGACGACCGCGTCGGGGGCCGCCGTGATCGGCAACAGGGCGACCCCGCAGTGCCGTTCGGGGTTCTGCCCGACGAACTCCGCCAGCCAGCGGTTGTGGGCCTGCGCGCCCGCCATGCCGAGCTGCGGGTCGTGGTCGCCGGAGAGGCCGAGGCCCACGCCGAAGGGGGCCGCCGTGCGGCTGTCCACGGCGTCGGCGTCCGGGAAGACCACCTCCCCCGCCACACCGTCGCCGTCCAGCTCCTTGAGGCGCTGCGCGGTGTCCCAACCACCGCGCAGGCCCTCCTCGTTGTCCTGGAACCAGCGGTCCGCGAACGCCTCGTTGCGGATGCCGAGCCGGTTCATCTCCTCGCGGCGCCGGCCCTGGCCCGCGAGGAACTCGTCGAAGTCCCGGTGGAACCGGGAGTCCAGGTAGGGCCGATACTCCTCGGTGGGGAGCCCGGCGTGGCAGTCGGAGGAGATGATCAGATAGGGGTCCCGGTCGGTCATCGCCCGCCTCCTCAGTCCAGGATGAAGTGCTCTAGGTACGACGGGTCGGCCCGGTCGAGCATCGACTGCGACCTCGCCCGGATCTGCCGGTCGCTGTGCTCGCTCGCGGGCAGCAGCCAGAACCGGCCCTCCCGGATGCCGTCCGCCACCAGGTCGGCGACCTCCTCCACCGGCGTGAACCGCACCTCCTGCCCCGCCTCCTTCATCGCGGCCTCCCACTGGTCGAGGCTGCGGTACGGAGTCTTCCTGGGGCGCTGTTTCGCGTAGCGCTCGGGCCGGTTGCGGTGCGACTCCCACAGGCCGGTACGGAGCATGTGGGGCCCGGGGAAGAGCACGGACGCCCCCACACGCGCGTGCTCCGCCTTCAGATGCGCGTACAGGGACTCGGTCATCGTCACGACGGCCGCCTTGGTGACGGCGTACACGGAGGCGGTCGGCAGCGGGGCGATCCCGCCGTCGCCGGACGAGGTGTTGACGACGTGGCCCGGCTCTCCCCCGGCGATCATCCGCGGCACGAAGGCCTGCACGCCGTGGAAGACGCCCCAGACGTTGACGGCGAAGGCCCACTGCCAGTCGTTCGGATCGTGCTCCCACATGCGGCCCTCGGCGCCGGAGCCGACCCCCGCGTTGTTGCACAGGACATGCACGGCGCCGTACTTCTCGTACGTCTCGGCGGCGAGCGCGTCGAGCTGTTCGCGCTCCGAGACGTCCACCACGCGCGCGTGCACCTGCGCCCCGTCCTCCCGCAGCGTGGCGGCGGCCTTCTCCAGGGCGCCCTCCTCGACGTCCGCGAGGACCACCTTCAGACCGTCCGCCGCGAACCGGCGCGCCATCGCCAGCCCGATACCGCTCGCCGCGCCGGTGACGACGGCGACCTGCCCCGCCCGGAGATCCATCAGGCACTCCCTTCCGGCGGCCCGTCGAGGATCTGCCGCGGATCGTCGTAGCGCTGGTGGATGTACGGCAACAGGGCCTGGGCGCTGACGCGTTCGACCACCCGGCCCGTCTGGTCGGTGGTCTTCTCGCCGAGGGTGATCTCGACCAGTTCGCGTACGGGGAGGTCGGCGACCGGGTCGTACATCGACTCGCGCAGCACGACGTCCCCGGTGACGCGCTCCAGCCTGCGCACCTTCTCGTTGCGTACGCAGTGCACGAGCACGGGGTCGGCGTCGAAGCCCGAACCGTCCACCGCGGGAAGGAACTTGAAGTAGAAGTCGGTCTTCCGGGCGGGCTCGGGCAGCGGCAGGTCACCGCTCACCGCGCCGCGCACCTCGACGAACGCGATGCCGTGCCGGGCGAGTGCGGCCCGTACGACGAGGCCGTCGCGTTCCACGGTGACCTCGCCGAGCTTCTTGGGCTCCCCGAAGACCTCGCGGCCGCCGATGAGCGCCCGCTCGTGGGTCATCGGCATGACCAGCGGGTACCAGCCCTCGACGCCGTCGTGCGCTGCGGCGACGGCGAACGAGCCCGCGCCGAGCGGATAACCCGGCAGGTCCACCTTGCTGATGTTCACCCGGACCAGGGGGCGTCCGGTGGGTTTGAGCGGGGGTGGCAGGACCGCCGCGACCGCGTCCGGATCACTCTCCCAGACGGCCACCACACCAGTGGACCAGATGTCGGGGAGCTTGGCGCTCGCGGTGCGCGCGGCGGCGATCTCCGCCTCGGTCCGTGCGCCGTACCTCACTCGTGCCATGTCCGTACCGCCCTTCGTAGGCGCTACCTGCTGGGGCGCGGAGCACGCTTGCAGGACACCGTCGAAAGGTCCATAGCCATGCGTCAGCCATGCGCCCGGGACCGCGCGCCGGGCCGGACCAACCGGTGACCCGCGCCACAAAGGGCACCCCTGTCCCCCGCCGACCGCGTCAACTCACGGGGCCGGACCGTCCGTCGGTTCCGGGAAGGTGGGGGCCGGACTGTCAGTCAGGGCCCGTATCCTCAGTGACCATGCTCGAAGACCTGACGACCGCCGCGTCACCAATCCCCTGGCCGGCCGCGTATCCGCAGGGGTACGCGGTCGTCGACGTGGAGACCACCGGCCTGGCCCGCGACGACCGGATAATCTCGGCCGCCGTCTACCGGCTGGACGCGCGCGGCGAGGTCGAGGACCACTGGTACACGATGGTCAACCCGGAGCGGGACCCGGGTCCGGTCTGGATCCACGGTCTGACGACCGAGGTGCTCGAAGGTGCCCCGCTCTTCCAGGACATCGCCGGGGAGTTCTCCGACCGGCTCGCCGACCGGGTGCTCGTGGCGCACAACGCGGTCTTCGACTGGTCGATGATCGCGCGGGAGTACGCGCGCGCGGAGCGTGAGGCGCCGGTGCGTCAGCGGCTGTGCACCATCGCGCTGTCCAAGGAACTGGGCCTGCCGCTGCCCAACCACAAGCTGGAGTCGCTGGCCGCGCACTTCGGTGTCGTACAGCAGCGGGCGCACCACGCGCTGGACGACGCGCGCGTGCTGGCCGAGGCGTTCCGGCCGAGCCTGCGGGCCGCCGCGCGGGACGGCATCCGGCTGCCGCTCCTGGAGTGCCGGCCGCTCAAGGAGTGGTCCGAGAGCCCCGCGGCACCACGGATCGGACGGCAGTCCGGTTCCGGTGGTCAGTCGTCCGGAGGGTACTCGTCCGGTGGCTACCCGTCCGGGAGTTGGCGGCCCTCACGCAAACGCCCCGCATGCCCCCATCCCAACCCGGGTCGCTACGAAGCGGACAAACCACTCAAGCAGGGTATGCGGGTCGCTTTCTCCGGGGACACGTCCATCGACCGCGAGCTGCTGGAGGACCGTGCCGTCGAGGCCGGCCTGCATGTCGCGACGAGTCTGTCCCGGCTGACCAGCCTGCTCGTCACCAACGATCCGGACTCCAGTACGTCCAAAGTGGTCAAGGCCAAACAGTTCGGGACACCGGTGATCGACGAGGCGGCGTTCGGCCAGCTGCTGCGGGACGTGGCACCGGCCTCGGAGAAGTGAACCCGAGAGGCTGAAGAGGGGCCGGGGTCGCTGACGGACGTACGGGTGATTGCCGGGCGACTCGCCCGGCGCCCGCTCGCCCGCGCCGCGTCGGCACCTCACCCTGTGGCGCATGGCGAGATGCGAAGTGTGCGGCAACGACTACGGCATGACCTTCGAGGTGCACGCGCAGGGCGCGGTGCACGTCTTCGACTGTTTCTCCTGCGCGATCCACCGGATGGCCCCCATCTGCGAGCACTGTCGCGTGCAGATCATCGGCCAGGGCGTCGAGGTCGAGGGCCACTGGTTCTGCGGCGCGCACTGCGCCCGCGCGGAGGGCAAGGTGGGCATCATCGACAAGGTCTGAGGGCCGAGCGGAACGGTCCGAGAGCACACGTTCCCCTCGTGGCGACGCACACCCCCCTGAATACGCCCCACGACCGAGTTGTACGGTCGTGGGGTGTACCGCTTCCTGTTGTCCCGGCAGTGGGTGATTCTCACCCTCGTGGCCCTCCTGCTCATCCCCACGATGATCAAGCTGGGCTTCTGGCAGCTGCACCGCCATGAGCACAAGGTCGCGCTCAACAAGGTGATCTCGCAGTCGCTGACGGCCACGCCGGTGCCCGCCGAGTCGGTCACCGCGCCGGGGCAGCACGTCAAGCACGCGGACCTGTACCGCCGGGTGACCGCGAAGGGCACCTTCGACACCGCGCACGAGGTCGTCGTGCGGCGCCGCACCAACGCCGACGGCGAGGTCGGCTACCACGTCCTGACCCCCTTCGACCTGGACGACGGCCGGGTGCTCCTCGTCAACCGGGGCTGGATCGACTCGAACGGCTCACAGACCGCGTTCCCGAAGATCCCGGCGCCCGCGAAGGGCGAGATCACCGTCACCGGGCGGCTGATGCCCGACGAGACGACCGGCGACAGCGGCATCAAGAACATCCAGGGCCTGCCCGACCGCCAGGTCATGCTGATCAACAGCGAGCAGCAGGCCAAGAGCCTCGGCAAGCAGGTCCTCGGCGGGTACATCGAGCAGACGGCGCCCGCACCCAAGGGCGACTCCCCCGAACTGATCCCCGACCCCGAGCACAACGACATCGGTCCGCACATGGCGTACGCGATCCAGTGGTGGCTCTTCTCCGCGGGCGTGCCCGTGGGCTGGCTGATCCTGGTCCGCCGGGAGCGCCGCGACCGGTCCGAGGCCGCCGCCTCCACGTCCGCGCCGGAAGCGGCCACGGTGGCCGCCTGACCCCTGGCCCGCCGCCCCGCGCGCCCGCACTTCCTCGGCCGGTGTCACCCGGTCGGCCCCCGACCCGATTGGCCCCGGCCTTCGCCGGGAACTCGCCCCACGTGCACCCACGTATCGAGGACTACGCGCTCATCGGGGACGAACAGACCGCCGCGCTCGTGAGCCGGGACGGGTCCGTCGACTGGCTCTGTCTGCCACGGTTCGACTCGGCCGCCTGCTTCGCCGCGATTCTCGGCGACGAGAACCACGGCCGCTGGCGGATCTCACCCGCGGGGGCGGGCCCCTGCACCCGGCGGGCGTACCGGCAGGACACGCTGGTCCTCGACTCCGAATGGGAGACCGACGAGGGCGCGGTCCGCGTGACCGACTTCATGCCGCAGCGCGAGCACGCCCCCGATCTCATCCGCGTCGTCGAAGGGCTCAGCGGCCGGGTGACGGTACACAGCACCCTGCAACTGCGCTTCGACTACGGCTCCGTCGTGCCGTGGGTGCGCAGGGCGGACGGCCAGCGGGTGGCGGTCGCGGGCCCGGACTCGGTGTGGCTGCGCAGCGAACCCGCGGTACGCACCTGGGGCAAGGACTTCCGTACCCACTCGGAGTTCACCGTGGAGGCGGGCGAGAAGGTCGCCTTCGTCCTGACCTGGCATCCCTCGCACCAGTCGCGCCCGCCGCTCGTCGACCCGTACGAGGCACTGCGCTCCAGCGTCGAGGACTGGCAGGCGTGGGCGGCGCGCTGCCGTTACGACGGTCCGCACCGCGACGCCGTCGTGCGCTCCCTGATCACCCTGAAGGCCCTCACCTTCGCCCCGACCGGCGGCATCGTCGCCGCCCCCACCACCTCGCTCCCGGAGGAACTCGGCGGCGTCCGCAACTGGGACTACCGCTACTGCTGGCTGCGCGACTCGACCCTCACCCTGGGCGCGCTCCTGTCGGCCGGGTACCACGAGGAGGCCGAGGCCTGGCGCGACTGGCTGCTGCGCGCGGTCGCGGGCGACCCCGCGGACCTGCAGATCATGTACGGCCTCTCCGGTGAACGCCGGCTGCCCGAGTTCGAGCTGTCGTGGCTGCCCGGCTTCGGGGGCTCGTACCCGGTCCGGATCGGCAACGAGGCCGTGAAACAGCTCCAACTGGACGTGTACGGCGAGGTCATCGACTCGCTCTCGCTGGCCCGGCGCTCGGGCCTGCCGTCCAAGCCGCACATGTGGCGCCTGCAGTGCGCCCTGATGGAGTTCCTGCGGACCGCCTGGCGGCAGCCGGACGAGGGAATCTGGGAGGTGCGCGGCCCACGCCGGCACTTCGTGTACTCGAAGGTGATGGCGTGGGTGGCGGCCGACCGCGCCGTCCGGGCGCTGGAGAGCGAACCGGAGCTCGTCGGCGACCTGGAGGGCTGGCGCACGATGCGCGACGAGGTGCACAAGGAGGTGTGCCAGTACGGCTTCGACAGCGATCGCAACACCTTCACGCAGTCCTACGGGTCACGCGAACTGGACGCGTCACTGCTGCTCATCCCCCGCGTCGGATTCCTGCCGCCCGACGATCCCAGGGTCGTCGGCACCATCGACGCGGTGCGCGCCGAGCTCGAACGCGACGGCTTCCTGCTGCGCCGCTACAGCGACGAGGGCGTCGACGTCGACGGACTGCCGGGCGGCGAGGGCACCTTCCTCGTCTGCTCGTTCTGGCTCGCGGACGCGCTGCACATGACGGGCCGTACGAAGGAGGCCCGCGAGCTGTTCGAACGGCTGATCGGCCTGGCCAACGACGTGGGGCTGCTGTCCGAGGAGTACGACCCCGTCGCGCGCCGCCAGCTCGGCAACTTCCCCCAGGCGTTCAGCCACCTCGGCCTGGTGGGGACCGCCTTCAACCTGTTCGGTGAAGCGCATCCGGGAGGAGCCGAGAAGACCGGATAGGGGAGGATGGGGGCCATGGATCTTGGACTGAAGAACCGTGTGTACGTCGTCACGGGAGCCACCCGTGGCCTGGGCAACGCCACCGCGCGCGAGCTCACCGCCGACGGCGCGAAGGTGCTCGTCACGGGGCGCGACGAGAAGTCCGCCGCCGACGCGGCGTCCGCGCTCGGCCCGAACGCGGTCGGGGTGGCCGCCGACAACGCCGACCCGGGTACCCCGGACCGGCTGATCGCGGCGGCCCGCGAGCACTTCGGCGGCTTCGACGGCATCCTGATCAGCGTCGGCGGCCCGCCGCCCGGGTTCGTCGCGGACAACACGGACGAGCAGTGGACGGCCGCCTTCGAGTCCGTCTTCCTGGGCGCGGTCCGGCTGGCCCGCGCGGCCGCCGAGGAGCTCGGCGAGGGCGGCGTCATCGGCTTCGTGCTCTCCGGCTCGGTGTACGAGCCGATCCCGGGCCTGACCATCTCCAACGGTCTGCGCCCCGGTCTCGCGGGCTTCGCCAAGTCCCTCGCCGACGAACTGGGCCCGCGCGGCATCCGTGTCGTGGGGCTGCTCCCGGCCCGCATCGACACGGACCGCCTGCGCGAGCTCGACGGTCTCTCCGCCGACCCGGAGGCCACCCGTGCGGCCAACGAGGCGCGGATTCCGCTGCGCCGCTACGGCGCCCCGGAGGAGTTCGGCCGCGCGGCGGCGTTCCTGCTCTCGCCCGCCGCGTCGTATCTGACGGGCATCATGGTGCCGGTGGACGGCGGCATGCGGAGCGGGTTCTGAGTCCGCTCCAGCGCCACGCGGGGGACTAACTCACCCTTTCGGCCCGGTGCTTGACCCCGCGGAGGCGTACCTCCGCGGGGAGCGCGGCGAGGCCCGCGGAGTCCCGGGCGTGCGCCAGGGCCTCCGTCGTCAGCAGGTGCAGCGCCTGCCCGGGATCGACATGCGGTTCCAGCAGGAGCTGGACCCGGGTCCCGGGAGCGGCGCGCCGCCCGGTCAGCTGGACCTCGGCCCGTTCGACGCCGTCCAACCGTCCCGCCTCGGCGGCCAGTACGCCTTCCAGGGCCCGCCCGCGCAGCAGCGCCCCTTCGCCGTCGCCGGTGTCGACGAGCACCTCCGCGAGCCGACGCCGCCGCAGTACGGCCGACAGCCACCACAGGCTGAGCAGGACGACGACCGCGAGAACGGCAATGACGGTCGGCCACCACCAGCCCTGGTCCCGCCACCGGGTCCGTTCGGCGGCGCTCAGCAGCACGTCGCGGCGCCCGTCGTGGATCCACCAGGAGGGCGGCCGCACGCCCAGTCCGACGGCGAGCACGGAACCGCCGAGGACCAGCAGCGCGAGCCCGACGATGCCCAGCAGGACACGGTTGACGATCCTGATCACCGCCCTCACCCCTTCCGGCCCGGACGCGCGACATGCACCGACAGGGCGGGCGACCGGACGAGCCCGAGTCCCCGGATGCCGTCGGCGAGCGTGGCGTCCAGGTCGGCCCGTACGTCGTCGAGCGCGCGGAAGTGCGAGACCGCCCGTACGTCGACCTTCCTGCGCCCCATCCGTACCCGGACCGACCGCACCCCGGAGACCTCCATGGCCCGGTCGCGCAGCGCCGTCGCGGCGGCGCCCCGGTGCAGCCCGGCCCGTACGTCGCCATGGGTACGCCGCATCGGCAGCACGTCGCGCAGCCCCGGCGTCACCGCGAGGACGATCAGCCAGAGTCCGAGGGCCGCGGCGAGGCCGGCGCCGACGAGCACCCAGGTGTCGTCGAGGGGCCGTTCGGCGAGCTGCCGGGCGAGGGATCTGCGCCAGTGCGAGGCGGGCCGGTGGGCACGTACGGCCGCGACGTCGTACAGCAGGGCGCCCGCACCCACGAGGACCAGCAGCGCGACGATCCCCGCGGGGACGCGGCGCGCCGACCAGAACCGACCCTGCCCGCCGTACGCGTCGTCGACGGCGGGCGGCGGGTCGTAGTCGGCCGCGGAGGCGGACTGGTCGAGTTCGTCCTCGGCCGGTGGACCCGCGTCCGACTTCTCCAGGACGGGCATGCGTCGGGTGGTGTTCTCGGAGCCCTGGGGCTCGCTCATCGCGTCCTCCCCTGTGCCGCGGCGGTCGCCGGTACCAGGTGCAGCCGCTCGACGTGGACCGTCACCTCCGGCACTTCCATCCCCGTCAACGCGTCTACCCGCTCGGCGACATGACGACGCACCTCTTTGCAGCGGGCGCCGATGTCGGAGGGGTAGCCGAGCTCGAGGTGGACGCGGACGCGGGCGCTTTGGTGGTGGACGACGACCGTCGCGTGCGGGGGTACGGCGTCCGGGGGCAGCGGGTCCAGGGCCTCGCGGGCGGCCTGCGCGGCGATCTTCGCCACGACCCGGTCGGCGATCCGGGTCGCGCCGCGCTCGGCCGCCTCGACGGCCGTCGGGGGCCGTCGGGTGTCGCCGAGCGGGCCGGTCACGGGCGTCACCGCCGCCGGTCGTCGCGGGGACGGAAGAAGTCACCGAGATCCAGGTCCCCTTCGAGGAACCGTCCGACGACGAACCCGACGGCACCCAGGGCGGCCACGAGCAGAAAGGCCCCGAAGCCCCCGAAGTATCCGGCGAAGCCCAGCGCCATTCCGGCGATCATGCCGATCACGGCCAAGCTCATGGTGCGCTCCTCAGCGGTTCGACGGCCGGGGTGTCGTGGGCCGTTGCGCGACCGGCCCGGTCACTGGAGCCGCGCCTCCGGCTCCTCGTCTTCTTCCTCGGGAAGCTTCACATCACTCACCGCGATGTTGACCTCGACGACCTCGAGTCCCGTCATGCGCTCCACGGCCGCGATGACGTTCTCGCGCACGGCGCGGGCGACGTCCGCGATCGACACGCCGTACTCGACGACGATCTCCAGGTCGAGCGCGGTCTGGAGCTCCCCGACCTCGGCCTTGACGCCGCGCGAGACGGATTTCGATCCCCCTGGCACTCGGTCGCGCACGGCCCCGAAGGTCCGGCTCAGCCCACTGCCCATCGCATGGACACCGAGCACGTCCCGGGCGGCGAGCCCGGCGATCTTCTCCACCACACCGTCGGCGATCGTGGTCCGCCCCCGGGTCGCGGGATCACCGCCGCCGCGCTTGGTGACCCCGGGTTTGCGGCTCTGGGGGGCTTCCTTCTCGCTCCCGGGGCTGTCCGTCCGGTTCTGCTCCGTCATGTCGGTCATCGCCGTACGTCCCTTTCGGTCGTCCTCCTTGCCCACAGTAGGTGCGGTTGCGGGCTCGCGCGCCAGGGATGCGGCAGGCTGGAGCAATGACCGCGGATCGATGGACTCAGGCAGTGCGGCGGCAGCTCGGGCTCGGGCGCCTGCTCCCGCTCGGGCATCCGCGCGACGGCGCCTGGATCGCCGAGGAGGCGGCCGACGCGTTCCTGCGGCGCGCGGCGGCCGGCGTGCCCGCCGTCCGCCTCGGCACGCTCCGGATCGCCCTCGCGGACCCGGACCTGGCCCACGAACCCGTCGTACCGCCGCCGCCCAGCGCGCTGCCGCCCGGCCCTCTGCGTATCGTCGCGGAGTTCACGGCCGGGGCGGATCCGACGGCACCCGGCGTCGAGCCGCTTCCCACGACCGCGGCCCGCCTGCGCGTGGCCCTGGCCGAGGCGGCCGAAGCCCTCGGCCTGACGGTCACGGAGGTCGACCTGAAGGTGACGGAGCTGGGGGACGTCTCCGCGCCGCCGACCGCCGTACGCCCCGCCGCCCCGCCTCCGGCCGCCGTACCGACGACCCCCGACGAGGCCCGGGCGGCCACCGCCGCCCTTTCCGTGCCGGGGGTACTCCACCTGACGGACGTCCTGGGCCATCCGGTGCACATCGAGAGCGTCCCCGGCAAGGATCCCGCCCTCGCCCGCCGCCACGTCCGCGTCGAACTGGCGGTCGCGGCAACGGAGCGACCGGTGGACGTGGCAAGAGCCGTCAGAGCGGCGGTTGCGGACGCCCTCCCCGACACTCCGTCAGTGACGGCCCTGGTGACATCCGTCGAGTAGAGCGCACTAGGGGCGCGGGGAACTGCGCGACCAGCCCCCGCAGCCGAAAGACGACCTCACTCCCCCAAGCCGGCAAGGTCCCGCAGCCGCCGGGCCTGAGCCGCGCGCTCGGCGACCCGCTGCTCCTCGTACGTGCGCTCCTGCGCCCCCCGCAGCAACGCCTTGGTCTCGACGACCGCGTCCCGAGGCGCGGCCAGCACCGCACCGGCGAGGTCCCGCACGGCATCCTCGAGCTGGTCGACGGGCACCGCGAGATTGGCGAGCCCCGTACGCTCGGCCTCCTCGGCCGACACGAAGCGACCCGTGGCGCAGATCTCCAGCGCACGGGCGTATCCGACCAGGCTCACCAGCGGATGCGTTCCCGTCAGGTCGGGAACGAGCCCGAGGCTGGTCTCGCGCATGGCGAACTGCACGTCGTCCGCGACGACGCGCAGGTCACAGGCGAGCGCCAGCTGGAAACCCGCACCGATGGCGTGCCCCTGCACGGCGGCGATGGACACGACGTCGCTGCGCCGCCACCAGGTGAACGCCTCCTGGTACTCGGCGATGGTCGCGTCGAGTTCGGCGTCGGCCCCGCGAGCGAGGTCGATGAACGACGGCTCGCCGTCGAACCCCTCGGGCGTGAACGCCTGCCGGTCGAGCCCGGCCGAGAACGACTGGCCCTCGGCACGCAACACCACCACACGCACAGTGCCCGGCAGCGACCGCCCGGCCTCCGTCAACGCCCGCCACAGAGCAGGACTTTGGGCGTTGCGCTTGGCCGGATTGGTCAGCGTCACCGTGGCGATCGCGTCGTCGACGGTGAGCCGTACGCCGTCCTTGTCGAGTACGGGGTCAAGATCGTTGTCGAGCGAAGCCATGGGCTGCCTCCGATGGGTGCGGTCGGATCAGACGCGTACCTCGTGAAGGACACGAGGACACACCTAAGTGACTGCACAGTAACCACCCGGTCGATCACCCGACCGACCGGGTGGCCACCACCGAAGCCGATGGGGACGCCCGGCCTCAGGCCGAGGCGGCCTTCTTGCCCCGCGTCGCTCCGCCACGCCCTCGCAGCGTGACACCCGACTCGCTGAGCATCCGGTGCACGAAGCCATACGAACGGCCGGTTTCTTCGGCCAGCGCTCGAATGCTCGCACCGGAGTCGTACTTCTTCTTCAGGTCTGCCGCGAGCTTGTCGCGCGCGGCGCCGGTTACCCGGCTGCCCTTCTTCAGAGTCTCGGCCACCCGTGCCTCCTCATGGGAAGTGCGCTCTGGACTTCTCATGATCACCCCTCAAGGGCTTCATGGCCACCCATTCGGCAAGGTCCGTGAGACACGGTTTTGACGACAGGAGCCCGTCCTCACAAGTGGAATCACAGGGTCCGCACTGCTCTGTCCGTACGACCGAACGGGTTCTTCCGTGAAGTGCCAGGTCAGCGACACAAGACGGCCGAGCCCTTGGGAACAGAGGACTCGGCCGCGAAATGAATGTAGGACACACCTCGGTACGAGGAGATCTCACACAGATGATGGATCACGGATCGGCCGAATGATCCATACGCAGTGGATCAGTCATTCGATCACGTCGTGCTGACGGCGGCCCCAGGGCGGTCGGGAGGCCGTACGAGGGCTCAGGCGAGGGCGACGAGGTCCGCGTAGTCGGAGCCCCACAGGTCCTCGACGCCGTCCGGCAGCAGAATGATCCGCTCGGGCTGGAGCGCCTCGACGGCACCCTCGTCGTGGGTGACGAGGACGACGGCGCCCTTGTAGGTGCGCAGCGCGCCGAGGATCTCCTCGCGGCTGGCCGGGTCCAGGTTGTTCGTCGGCTCGTCGAGGAGGAGGACGTTCGCCGAGGAGACCACGAGGGTCGCGAGCGCGAGCCGGGTCTTCTCGCCACCGGAGAGAACGCCGGCCGGCTTGTCGACGTCGTCGCCGGAGAACAGGAACGAGCCGAGCGTCTTGCGGACCTCGACCAGATCCAGGTCGGGGGCGGCAGAGCGCATGTTCTCCAGGACCGTGCGCTCGGGGTCGAGGGTCTCGTGCTCCTGCGCGTAGTACCCGAGCTTGAGGCCGTGGCCCTCTATGACCTGGCCGGTGTCGGGCTGCTCGGCGCCGCCGAGCAGCTTCAGCAGGGTCGTCTTGCCGGCGCCGTTGAGGCCCAGGATGACCACGCGCGAGCCCTTGTCGATGGCCAGGTCGACATCGGTGAAGATCTCCAGCGAGCCGTACGACTTCGACAGGCCCTCGGCCATCAGCGGGGTCTTGCCGCAGGGCGCGGGCTCCGGGAAGCGCAGCTTGGCGACCTTGTCGGAGACGCGGACCGCCTCGAGGCCGGCCAGCAGCTTGTCGGCGCGCTTGGCCATGTTCTGCGCGGCCACCGTCTTGGTGGCCTTGGCGCGCATCTTGTCCGCCTGCGAGTTCAGCGCGGCGGCCTTCTTCTCGGCGTTCTGCCGCTCGCGCTTGCGGCGCTTCTCGTCGGCCTCGCGCTGCTGCTGGTAGAGCTTCCAGCCCATGTTGTAGACATCGATCTGGGCGCGGTTGGCGTCCAGGTAGAAGACCTTGTTGACGACCGTCTCGACGAGGTCGACGTCGTGGGAGATCACGATGAAGCCGCCGCGGTAGGTCTTCAGGTAGTCGCGCAGCCAGACGATCGAGTCGGCGTCGAGGTGGTTGGTCGGCTCGTCGAGCAGGAGCGTGTCGGCGTCCGAGAACAGGATGCGGGCCAGCTCGACACGGCGGCGCTGACCGCCGGAGAGCGTGTGCAGGGGCTGGCCGAGCACACGGTCGGGCAGGTTGAGCGCGGCGGCGATGGTGGCGGCCTCGGCCTCGGCGGAGTACCCGCCCTTGGTGAGGAACTCGGTCTCCTGGCGCTCGTACTGCCGCATGGCCTTCTCGCGGGTGGCGCCCGAGCCGTTGGCGATGCGCTGTTCGTTCTCCCGCATCTTGCGGATCAGGGTGTCCAGGCCGCGCGCGGAGAGGATGCGGTCGGTGGCCAGGACGTCGAGGTCACCGGTGCGGGGGTCCTGGGGCAGATAGCCGACCTCGCCGGAGCGGGCGACGGTGCCGGAGGCCGGGATGCCCTCGCCGGCCAGGACCTTCGTCAGGGTCGTCTTGCCCGCGCCGTTGCGGCCGACCAGGCCGATGCGGTCGCCCTTGGTGATGCGGAAGGTAGCGGACTCGATGAGGATGCGGGCGCCGGCGCGCAGCTCGATACCGGAGGCGGAGATCACGGACAGACTCCAGGGCAGGGTGGTTGGCGGGGTGGACGGCTGAGGACGTTCCCGCCGTCTAATGCGCGAGGAGAATGGCCATGGGCCCCAGTCTAACGGGGCCGTGCAACCACTTTCCCTGGGTGAGCGTGTTCCGCACTGTGACGCTCGCCCTGCCACACGTTGCCCAGCGGCGTGCGGTGCGGGGTGACTCTGCCCAGGTCGTCGACGGCGACGAGCTCGGTGGTCCAGCTGTCGCCGGGGGCGCAGGGCTGCGCGATCAGGAGCGCCTCGCCGTGACGCAGCGCACGTTCGGGGGCGAAGGAGCAGCCGTACCGGGCGGGCAGCGTCCAGCGCAGGTCGCCGTCGGCGATGCGGTAGGCGGCGACGCGCCGCGGGGTGATGACGGCGAGCATGCGGGTGCCCAGGGGCTGCAGCACCCCGCTCGCCCCGTGGTCCGCGAGCCACCCGGCGGCCCCGGGAAGGGCCCGGTGCCAGCGCACGGCGCTGCCGTCGCCGCGCGCGGTGTCGGTGACCAGTCCGTCGTCCCACAGCGCGATCGCGTGCCCGCGCGCGGGGAGCACGGCCACCGGACGGCGACCCTCACGCGCGTAGGTCCAGCGGGGGTGGCCGGTCGTCCCGTCGTAGGCCTCGACGGCCGCCTTCGTGGCGCGCAGCGGGGGCTGTCGTGTCCCGTGCCCGTGCGCCACGCGCATGTGGGCGATGAGACGGTCCCCGTAGGGCGCGGGACGCGCTTCGTGGGCCGCGGTGAGCAGCAGGGCGACGGCGACGGGGAGCAGGGCGCGGGCGGCGCGGCGGCAGGCGGCGGGGGAACGGAGCCGGGGGGCCGGGGGGTCCGTGGTCGCCGGGGCGGACTGTTCCGCCTCCGCCGCCTCGACCGGCACAGCCATCACCTCGCCCCCATCGGCGCCGCTCGCCGCTCCCAGGACCTGTCCGGCCGTCCAGGCGCACGGATCAGGCGCAGAGCGTAGGCGTGGGCGGTGGGAACGCCCGTCGGGACACGGCGGGCGGCGGGGGCGTGTCGCCCGTTCGGCCCTCCGCCCGGCGCCGGACCCGTGCGGGCGTACGAGGATGGCGCCACGGAGCGACGTACGCCGAGGTGCGAAGCCGTACGCAGAGGGTGGTGTGCCCATGCAGTTCGACGACGACGCCGACCTGGACACCTCCGACGTGCAGGATGTGCGCGGCAGCCGGATCCCTGGGGGCAGGGCGACCGTCGGGGGTGGCATCGCGGGTCTGATCGCCCTGATCCTCGGGCTGTTCTTCGGCGTCGGGCCCGATCAGCTCGGGCTGTCCTCCGGCAACGACCAGCCCGCGGTGACCACTTCCTCGCTCGACCAGATCAAGCAGACCTGCCGGAAGGGGCGGGACGCGAACGCCAGGGAGGACTGCCGGATGGTGGCGGTGGTCAACAGCGTGCAGGACTTCTGGGCGCAGGAGTTCGCGCGACGCGGCGGTACGTACACGCGCTCGCCGACCGTCTTCTTCAGCGGGCGGGTGAACACCGCGTGCGGCACCGCGACCTCGGCGGTCGGGCCCTTCTACTGTCCCGGTGACCGCAAGGTCTATCTGGACCTGGGCTTCTTCGACGACCTGCGGACCAAGTTCGGCTCCAGCGGCGGGCCGTTCGCGCAGGCGTACGTGGTGGCGCACGAGTACGGGCACCGCGTGCAGGACCTGATGGGGACGCTGGGCAGGGCCCAGAGCGGTGTCACGGGCGCGAACAGCAACTCGGTGAAGGTGGAGCTGCAGGCGGACTGCTACGCCGGGGTGTGGGCGCACCACGCGACGACGACGAAGGACCCGTCGACGGGCAGGCCGTTGATCAAGAACCTCACTCCGGCCGACATCCGGGACGGACTGGACGCGGCGGCCGCCGTCGGCGACGACCGGATCCAGCGGGAGTTCCAGGGGCGGGTGACCCCGGAGACGTGGACGCACGGCTCGTCCGCGCAGCGGCAGCAGTGGTTCTACCAGGGCTATCGCACCGGCGACATGGCGCAGTGCAACACCTTCCGCTGAGGGCTCGGACGGGGCGAGGAGAAGTCCGCGGATGCGGCGCGTTCCGGGCGGCGTCGGCTCTCCGGGGCGTTGTCAGTGGCCGGTGCAAGACTGGGCAGCGGGTGACATTCCGGCCCAGCAGGACGAGTTCCGGTGGGAGTGATCGGCATGGCAGGTACGGACGGCGGGCGCCCGAGCATCTACCCGACGCTGCTGTACGCGGACGCGAAAGCCGCGATCAGGCAGCTGACGGAGGCCTTCGGCTTCTCGGAGGCCTCGGTGTACGAGAGTGAGGACGGCACGGTGATGCACGCCGAGTTGGTCCAGGGCAACGGCGCGGTGATGCTCGGCTCCAAGGGCCGCGGTGGCGTCTTCGACGGCGCGATGAAGGACGCGGGCCCCGCGGGGGTGTACGTGGTCGTGGACGACGTCGACGCGCACCACCAGCGCGCCGTGGACCACGGCGCGGAGATCCTCATGCCCCCGACCGACCAGGACTACGGCTCGCGGGACTACCTGGCCCGGGACACCGAGGGCAACATCTGGAGCTTCGGCACGTACGCCCCGGAGATACGGGGCTGACCCCGGGGTGCGGGGTGCGGGGCCGATCCGCCGGACAGGCCCTAGCTGCCTCCGGTGTGGACCTGGAAGGCGGCGCGGCGTACGGCCTTGGCGAGGGCCGGGTCCGGGTGGGCGGCGGCGAGCGCGACCAGGACCTGGACGGTGCGGGGATGGCCGACGGCGCGCACCTCGTCGAGGAGCGCGGGCACGGTGGGCTGTACCGCGGACTCCAGATGGCGCACAAGAAGCGGCGCCTCACCGTGGTCGGCGACGGCGGCGGCGGTGTCGACCCAGAGCCAGGTGGACTCTTCGCGGGTGAGGACCTCGTGGGCGTCCTCCGGGTCGTGGCCGTCGTGCTCGGCGAGCCACAGCAGGGCGTAGGGGCGCAGCCAGGACTCGTCGGCCACGGCGCGTACGTCGGGCTCGGCGGGGGCGCCGACCACACGCAGCGCCTCGAAGGCGAGGCCGCGGGTGAGGGCGTCCTCGCCGCGGGCGGCTTCGAGGAGTTCGGTGACGGCGCCGCCGACGGGACGCGCGGCGAGCCAGGCGCGGTACTCGGCGCGGGCCGCGTTCGGGCGCAGCTGGGCGCAGCCGCGGAGCATGTCCGAGGCGGGCTGCTCGATGTTCCCGGCGGGGCTCTGCGCGGCGACGCAGATCTGCTCCAGCTTGACCCAGACCGCCCAGCTGCCGAGCGGGGTGAGCGTGGCCTGCCCGTCGGCGCAGGTGAGCGCGCCGACGGAGGCGAGCGCGTGCAGGGCCCAGTCCAGGAGGGGCTCGAGGGGGGTGTCCGCGATCTCGGCGGCCTCCGGGACGGGCTCCGGCTGGGGGCCGTAGGGGATCTCGCAGCGCTCGGTGCGCAGTTCGGTGACGCGCTGTTCGAGGAGGTCGAGGAGCTGCTCCATGGGGACGGGCCCGGCGGAGAGCTGGAGGAAGGAGAGCACCTGGGGCATCGCGGAGACGACCTCGGCGACGGCGGACGCCTCGCGGTCGGCCGGCTCGGGGTGGGCGAGCGACCAGGCGTCGAAGAGGGCGACCCAGCCGCGCAGGACGGCGCTGTCGTCGCGGTTCCAGGCGCGCAGTCGCCAGCCGGGGCGGGCGATGTCGCCGTGCACCTCGACGAGGCCGGCGAGGCGTGCGGTGTCCCAGTCCGCGCGGACCTGAGCCGGGGTCAGGCCCAACTCCTCGGCGGCCCGTTCCGCGGTCGCGTCGGCGAGGGTGCCCTTGCCGTCGGGGGTCGCGCCGTCGCTCCCCGGGCCGAGCGAGGCGTCGGCCCAGCGGGCGACACGGGCCGCGGCGGCGAGGCCGGTGCGGGCCATGCGGGCCAGTTCCGCGGGGGGCGGGGTGCCCTCGGGGGGCCGGGGTGCGGGTCGGCGCGAGCTGCGCTGGGTCACCGCTCGGGGGGCGGAAGCCAGGGGGCGCGAGCGGACGATTCGGAGCCTGGAGTCGCGCGGGTTACGGGACGTCACGGGTGCAGTCTTCCGGTTGACGGTCCGAAAACCCAAACGGAATGTCACAGCAGGCGACAGGGGTGGCCAATGGACAGGGTTCCGAGAGGGCTCGACACGTGTGAGCGAAGCCTCGCACGAGTTGACCGGGGCCCAACCGGAAGCCTTGTGGGGTGGCTACATGAGAGGGGTGAGGAAGCGGCGTAGGGCCTCTTCGTAATGGGGGGCGGCGTTCCACATGGCGCCGTGGGAGGCGTTCGGGACCGTGTGCAGGGTGACCAGGTCCGGGCGGCGCTCGGCGAGGCGGCGCGAGGGGCCCCAGGGGGCGATGGTGTCGTCCGGGCCGTGCACGATCAGGGTCGGGACCTTGAGCTGGCCGGGGTCGGCGGCCTCCTGGATGCGGTCGCCGTGCAGACCGGTGCGGCCCTGCGCGGCACGGACCGCGAGGGGCAGCAGGGCGCTGGGCGTGTGGCGGGCCGAGGCGAGGGCGCGCAGCGTGGCTCCCCAGTCGAGGACGGGCGAGTCCAGGATCAGCCCGGAGATCCGCTCGCGCAGGGCGGAGTGCGCCGCGGTGCGCAGGGCCATGGTGGCGCCGATGGACCAGCCGTACAGGACGACCTGCTCGGCGCCGTAGCGCACGGCGTAGCGCACGGCGGCGTCCAGGTCGCGCCACTCGGTCTCGCCGAGGTGGCTGAGGCCGTCCGGGGAGCGGGGTGCGCCGAGGTCGCCGCGGTAGGCGAGGTCGAGCACGGGCAGCTGGTTGCGGTGCAGGAACTCCATCACGTTCATCGGCAGCTCGCGGGTGGTGCCGAGCCCGTGCGTCGTGATCACCCAGGTGTCGCGGGTGCCGGGCACGAACCAGGCGGGCAGCGGGCCGAGCTCGCCGGGGACGTCCACGTCGGCGTGGTCGAGGCCGAGGGCGCTGCTGGGGTTGCCGATGTGCAGGTTCGGGGTGAGCCACGCCTTGTCGCCGGGCTCCAGGGTGCCGTGGGTGACGCGTTCGAGGCGGCGTACGACCGTGTCGGCGGTGTGGTGTACGTCGTCCAGGACGGGACCGACGACCGCGTGGGAGCCGTCGCCCGTGAGGCCGTACCGTCCCGGCCGCAGGGAGGCCAGGTCGCGGGTGAGCGTGATCCGGCCCGCGGCCGTGGAGTGCACGGTGAGCCGGGGCTCGGTGGGCAGTGGCCTGCCGGGCGGCGCCTTCAGAGCGGCGTCGCTGGCGAACCGGCCCGCCGCCACGGAGGCTGCGCCCGCGGCCAGGGCTACGGAGACGGCCGCGGCCGTCGCTTTGACAGTACGCACGGGTTCAGTCTCCCGGCCCGGCCCCCGGTCGGCCAGCCGGAGCGGGCGGTGGACTCCCGCCTTGGGGTGCGCGGGCTCGTTCTCAGGCGCTGCGCGCGCACCGGCACCGCCGGGTCGGTACAACCCGCACCGCCAGGCCGGTACGCCGCGCCGGATCAGCGGGGGCCGGCCCCGTCTCCCTGCCCGTAGCGCCCCAGCCGCTCCCCCGCCTCGTCCACCTGTTCCGGCGAGAGCAGCGTCGGGGACAGGCCGGGCACGGACGACGCCAGGAGCCAGACGCGGGACATCCATTCCAGTTGGGCGGTGCGGTCGAACGCCTGGGACAGCGAGGCTCCGTAGGCGATGGTGCCGTGGTTCTGGAGGAGGCAGGCCGTGCGGCCGGTGAGGGCCTGGAGCATGTTCTCGGCCAACTCCGGGGTGCCGTAGGTCGCATAGGGGGCAACTCGGACCGGTCCGCCGAGGGCGCCCGCCATGTAGTGGATCAGGGGGAGTTCGGAGACGAGGGTCGAGACGGCCGTCGCGTGCGCGGCGTGGGTGTGGACGACGGCCCGCGCGTCGGTGGCACGGTGGATCGCGAGGTGCATCGGCAGTTCGCTCGTCGCGGCGAGTGAACCGAGGACCTGCCGGCCCTCGAGGTCCACACCGACGGCGTCTTCGGGTCTCAGCCGGTCGTAGGGCACTCCGGTCGGTGTGACCAGGACCGTGTCGCCGACCCGGACGGAGACGTTGCCCGACGTGCCGACGACCAGACCGTCGGCCACCGTCCGGCGGGCCGTCGCGACGAGCTCGCCCCACGCGGCCGCCACCTCCCGCTCGCGCGTGCCCGGCGCACTCTCCCCCACGTCCCGCACTTCCCGTGCGTCCCGCCGCTGCTCAGCCATGTGGCGATCCTGCCAGGCAGGGACGTCAACCCGCGGTCGGTGAGGGCACTTTAGGGCGGAAGACAAGCGTCCGTAAGGGCACATAACGGCACATATCGCCCCCTCGGGGTGATTGGCTGGCGATCGACGGGCTTTCAACGATCTTCCAATAGCCTCTGGGGGATTTGTCACGCACGTCGCCATTCCGGGGGGACATATGGCCCGTGACCACAAACCACTTCTTCGCCGCGCCCGCGTGCTCGCGGCGACGGCCGCCGTGGCGGCGCTCACCGCCGCGGGGACCGTCCTCGCCGGGGCCCCGGTCGCCGCGGCGGCCAAACCCAGGGGCCACGACGTCTCCTCGCACCAGAAGAACGTCGACTGGCAGAGCGCGAAAGAGAAAGGCGCCCGGTTCGTCTATGTGAAGGCGACCGAGTCCCACACGTACCGCAATCCGTACTTCGGCCGGCAGTACGACGGAGCGCGCGACGCGGGGATCCTCCGTGGCGCCTACCACTTCGCGGTGCCGGACAAGTCGTCCGGCGCCACCCAGGCCGCGCACTTCGTGCGCAACGGCGGCGCCTGGCGCGCGGACGGCTGGACGCTGCCGCCCGCGCTCGACATGGAGTACAACCCGTACGACAAGAAGCACAAGTGCTACGGCCTGAGCAAGGCCAGGATCGTGAGCTGGATCCAGGCGTTCAGCGACGAACTCCAACGGGAGACCGGCCGCCGTCCCGTCATCTACACGACCACCCACTGGTGGAACACCTGCACCGGCGGCAGCGGCGCCTTCGCCGCGAACCACGCCCTCTGGCTGGCCCGCTACGACTCGGCGGACACGGGCGCGTTGCCGGCCGGCTGGTCGACGTGGACGTTCTGGCAGTACGACAACAGCGGCACGCTCCCGGGTGACCAGAATCTCTTCAACGGATCCATGGCCCGGCTGAGGCAGTTCGCCGCGGGCTAGAAGCCCTCGAACAATCCCCCGGCGGAGCCGAAATTCCGCCTCCGTTCGAACATCTGGTCAAAGGTCAGGCCGCCCCTCCCGCACACTGGTCATTACAAGCGGAGGGGCGGTCCACCGTTTGAGACACCCCAGCGCCCGCCCCAGTTCATCTTCCGTTCACTCAGGTTGCCTACGGTCCACCTGCCACTGACGCCAAACAGAAGCCTGGGTAAATGGAACACATCACGCTCCTCCTCGGAATCGTGATCGTCACCGCTCTCGTGTTCGATTTCACGAACGGTTTCCACGACACTGCCAACGCGATGGCGACCACCATCTCGACCGGCGCCCTGAAGCCCAAGACGGCGGTGGCCATGTCCGCCGTGCTGAACCTCGTCGGCGCGTTCCTCTCCGTGGAGGTCGCCAAGACGATCTCCGGCGGGATCATCAACGAAGAGGGCATACGCGTCCAAGTGATCTTCGCGGCGCTCGTCGGCGCCATCCTCTGGAATCTGCTGACCTGGCTTCTGGGTCTGCCCTCCAGCTCCTCCCACGCACTGTTCGGCGGCCTGATCGGCGCCGCGGTCATGTCGGCCGGCTGGTCGTCGGTGAACGGCTCGACCGTCGTCACCAAGGTGCTCATCCCCGCGGTCGCCGCGCCCATCGTGGCCGGACTCGCCGCGATGCTGGCCACCCGGCTGACCTACCGGATCGGCAACCGCGCCGACGAGAAGGCGACCGCCAAGGGCTACCGCGCCGGCCAGATCGCCTCCGCCGGCCTGGTCTCCCTGGCGCACGGCACGAACGACGCCCAGAAGACGATGGGCATCATCACCCTCGCCCTGGTCACCGGCGGCGTCATTGCCCCGGGCTCGAACCCCCCGCTGTGGGTCATCGTCTCGGCCGGTACGGCCATCGCGCTCGGCACCTACCTGGGCGGCTGGCGCATCATCCGCACCATGGGCAAGGGCCTCACGGACCTCGCGCCGCCGCAGGGCTTCGCCGCCCAGACCAGCGCCGCGACGGCCATCCTGGCCTCCTCGCACATCGGCTTCTCCCTCTCCACCACCCAGGTCTGCTCCGGCGCCGTGATGGGCTCGGGCCTCGGCCGCAAGGGCGGAGTGGTCCGCTGGTCGACCGCGACCCGGATGTTCGTCGCCTGGGGCCTGACCCTGCCGGCCGCCGGTCTGGCCGGTGCCTCCGCCGAGTTCCTCACCAAGCAGGGCACCTGGGGCATCGTCCTCACCGGCGCCCTGCTCGTCGCCGGGGCCGGCACCATCTGGAAGCTCTCCCGCCGCCAGCCGGTCACCGTCGACAACGTCAACGACGTCGACGCCGAGCCCGCGGGCGTCGTCACCACCGCGATCGCCGCCGTCACCCCGCCGCCCGCGGGCCCCGTCACCGGCGACCTGTCCGGCGACCTGAAGACCACCATCCCGTCCCCGGACGCGGAGCCCACCCGCCCGGCCACGGTGTAAGGACAGAACAGCATGCACATCGACTGGGCAGCCCTCGGCTCCGTCTTCGGAGTCAGCCTCGTGACCACCGTCGGCCTCGTCGGCCTCTTCACCCTCGGCATCGTCGGCCTCTCCAAGCGCGAGTCCGCGTCCGCCCAGGGCGGCTCCGCGACCCTCGCGGTCACCGGCGCGTACGTCTGCTTCGCGGCGTGCGCCGCGGCGGTGGCGTACGGCATCTTCCTGATCGTCGGCAAGTAACCCAAAACGGGCAGCACTTCGAGTGGGGTGCGGGACGGATCACCGTCCCGCACCCCACCTGTATGTGGGCCTTCGCACACTCTCCCCGCGCAGGTCAACGGCAAGTTGACGGGTCTTCCAACCCGTGGTGGACTGCCGGAGCCAAGTACGGCGACAGAAGAGGAAGCCGGTGTGAATCCGGCGCGGTCCCGCCACTGTGACCGGGGAAGGAACTCCCCGGGAGCCAGGAACTCTCCCCGCCGGTCTCGTCGAACCAGGGCGCGGACACCCTGAGTGAGGACATAACGCCATGCGCGGCTGCCCAAGTGCCCTGCGAGCGACGGTTCCACCCGACCTGACGGTCGGCTGACCCCGTGCGTGCCGATCGCGTCTTCGCGTACGGCGCCGCCGCCGGCCTCCTCGGTGACCTGCTGCTCGGCGATCCCCGCCGGGGGCATCCGGTCGCCGTGTTCGGGCGGAGCGCGGCAGCCGTGGAGCGGGTGCTGTGGCGGGACCACCGCGGGTGGGGCGCGCTGCACACCGCTGTGTGCGTGGGAGGTGCCGCCGGACTCGCCGCCGTCGCTTGCCGTGCCGTACGCCCCTCACGTGCCGCGTCCCTCGCGCTGACGGCCGCCGCCACCTGGGCCGTCGTCGGGGGCACCACGCTCGGGCGGGAGGCCCGGGCGATCGGTGACGCCCTCGCGGACGGGGAGATCGAGACGGCCCGGGAGCGGCTGCCGCATCTGTGCGGACGGGATCCCCAGGCCCTCGGCGCCGACGGCATCGCGCGCGCCGTCGTCGAGTCCGTCGCCGAGAACACCTCCGACGCCGTGGTGGGCGCCCTGGTGTGGGGTGCCGTGGGCGGAGTCACGGGGCTCGTCGGCTTTCGGGCCGTCAACACCCTTGACGCCATGGTCGGTCACAGGTCGCCCAGATACCGGCGGTACGGGTGGGCCTCGGCCCGGCTCGACGACGTCGCCGGATGGCCGGGGGCTCGTCTCACCGCCGTGCTCGCCGCCCTCGCGGGTGACAGTCCCCGAGGGGCCCTGCGAGCCTGGCGCGCCGACGCCGTCAAGCATCCGAGCCCCAACGCCGGGCCCGTGGAGGCCTCGTTCGCGGGGGCGCTCGGGGTGCGCCTGGGCGGCACCCTCTCCTACGGCGGGCGCGTCGAGCACCGGCCCGAACTCAACGGCGCCGGACGCGCCGTGCACGTCGACGACATCGAGCGGGCCGTACGGCTGTCACGGCGTGTCGGCTGGCTCGCCCTCGGCGTGAGCGCCGGCGGACGGCTGCTCGCACAGAGGCTTCTCAGGAAGGGGCGTACGTCATGAGCGGCGGGCTGCTCGTCGCCGGGACCACCTCCGACGCCGGCAAGAGCGTCGTGACCGCCGGGATCTGCCGGTGGCTGGTGCGCCACGGCGTCAAGGTCGCGCCCTTCAAGGCGCAGAACATGTCCCTGAACTCGTTCGTGACGCGCGAGGGCGCCGAGATCGGGCGCGCGCAGGCCATGCAGGCGCAGGCCGCCCGGGTGGAGCCGACCGCGCTCATGAACCCCGTGCTGCTCAAGCCGGGCAGCGACCGGAGCAGTCAGGTCGTCCTCATGGGAAAGCCCGTGGGCGAGATGACCGCCCGTGGCTACCACGGTGGGCGGCAGGAAGCCCTCCTCACCACCGTGCTGGACTGTCTCGCCGAGTTGCGGGGCACGTATGACGCGGTGATCTGTGAGGGGGCCGGCAGTCCTGCCGAGATCAATCTGCGGCGGACCGACATCGTGAACATGGGGATCGCGCGCAATGCGCGGCTGCCCGTGCTCGTCGTCGGCGACATCGACCGCGGGGGTGTGTTCGCCTCGTTCTTCGGGACGGTCGCGCTGCTGTCGCGGGAGGACCAGGAGTTCGTCGCCGGGTTCCTCGTCAACAAGTTCAGGGGGGACGTCTCCCTGCTGGAGCCGGGGCTCGACATGCTCCACGGCCTCACCGGGCGGCCTACGTACGGCGTCCTGCCCTTCCGACACGGCCTCGGCATCGACGAGGAGGACGGGCTGCGGGTGTCGTTGCGGGGAGCGGTCCGGGAGTCCCGAGTGACCTCCCCCGTCGGCGAGCACGTGCTGCGCGTCGCCGTCTGCGCGATCCCGCTGATGTCCAACTTCACGGACGTGGACGCGCTGGCCGCCGAGCCGGGTGTCGTGGTGCGGTTCGTGGACCGGGCCGAGGAGCTGGCCGACGCCGACCTCGTCGTCGTCCCCGGGACCCGGGGGACGGTGAAGGCGCTGGAGTGGCTGCGCGAGCGCGGACTCGCGGACGCCATCCTGCGCAGAGCCGCCGAGGGGCGGCCCGTGCTGGGCATCTGCGGCGGTTTCCAGGTCCTCGGCGAGCACATCGAGGACGAGGTCGAGTCGCGCGCCGGTCAGGTCGACGGGCTCGGACTCCTGCCGGTCCGGGTGCGGTTCGCACGCGAGAAGACCCTGACCCGGCCCGTCGGGGAGGCGCTCGGCGAGCACGTCGAGGGCTACGAGATCCATCACGGCGTCGCCGATGTGACGGGCGGTGAGCCCTTCTTGGACGGCTGCCGGGTCGGCGCCGTCTGGGGCACGCACTGGCACGGCTCGCTGGAGTCGGACGGCTTCCGGCGTGCCTTCCTGCGCGAGGTGGCGGCCGCCGCGGGCCGTCGTTTCGTGCCGGCCGCCGACACGTCGTTCGCGGCGCTGCGCGAGGAGCAGCTCGACCGGCTCGGCGATCTGATCGAGGAACACGCGGACACGGACGCGCTGTGGCGGCTCATCGAGTCGGGCGCGCCGCAAGGACTGCCTTTCATTCCACCGGGAGCGCCCGCATGAGCACAGTGTTGTTGTTGTCGACCGCCGACACCGATCTGCTGGCGGCGCGTGCCTCCGGCGCCCCGTACCGGATCGGCAACCCCACCCGGGTGGATGTCGAGGGCGAACTGCCGTCCCTCGTCGAGGGCGCGGACATCGCCGTCGTACGCCTCCTGGGCGGCAAGCGTGCGTGGGAGGAGGGCCTGCGGAAGCTGAAGGCCTCGGGCATCCCCACCGTGCTGCTCGGCGGGGAGTCCGTACCCGACGCCGAACTGATGGCGGAGTCGTCGGTGCCCGCCGGTGTCGTCGCCGAGGCGCTGCGCTACCTGGTCGAGGGCGGCCCGGACAACCTCACCGAGCTGGCCCGGTTCCTGTCCGACACCGTGCTGCTCACGGGTGAGGGCTTCGAGGAGCCGCGGAAGATGCCGGAGTACGGCGTCCACGGCGAGCGCGCGTTCGTCGAGGGCCGCCCGACCGTCGGCGTGCTCTTCTACCGGGCCCACCATCTGTCCGGCAACACCGCGTTCGTGGACACGCTGTGCGACGCGATCGAGGCGCGCGGCGCCAACGCGCTCGCCGTGTACTGCGGTTCGCTGCGCGGCGCGGACGCGGCCCTGTACGAGATCCTCGGCACGGCGGACACGCTGGTCGCCACCGTGCTCGCGGCGGGCGGCACACACGCCTCCGAGGCGTCCGCGGGCGGCGACGAGGAGGCCTGGGACATCGGCGCGCTCGCCGACCTGAACGTGCCCGTGCTGCAAGGACTCTGCCTGACCTCGTCCAGGAGTGCCTGGGACGCGTCGGACGCCGCCCTCTCCCCCATGGACGCGGCGATGCAGGTCGCGATCCCCGAGTTCGACGGCCGTCTGATCACCGTCCCCTTCTCCTTCAAGGAGCAGGGGCCCGACGAGGTGCCGGTCTACGTCGCCGACCCCGAGCGGGTCGCCCGCGTCGCCGGAATCGCCGTACGGCACGCCCGGCTGAAGCACAAGCCGAACGCCGACAAGAAGCTCGCGCTCGTCTTCACCGCCTATCCGACCAAGCACTCCCGCGTCGGCAACGCGGTCGGCCTCGACACGCCCGCCTCGGCGGTACGGGTGCTCGACGCGCTGCGGGACGCCGGGTACGTCGTCGAGGGACACCCCGACAACGGCGACGAGTTGATCCACCGGCTCATCAACGCCGGTGGCCACGACGTCGAGTGGCTCACGGAGGAGCAGCTGGCCGCCGCGCCCGCACGGGTGCCGCTGGCCGACTACCGGGCCTGGTTCGACAAGCTGGACCCGGATCTCAAGCAAGGCATGCTGGACGCGTGGGGCGAGCCGCCCGGTTCCCTCTACGTCGACGGCGACGACATCGTGCTCGCGTCCCTGCAGTTCGGCAACATCGTCGTGATGATCCAGCCGCCGCGCGGCTTCGGCGAGAACCCGATCGCGATCTACCACGACCCGGACATGCCGCCGTCGCACCACTACATGGCCGCGTACCGCTGGCTCGAAAACAGCTTCGGCGCGGACGCCGTCGTGCACATGGGCAAGCACGGCACGATGGAGTGGCTGCCGGGCAAGGGCCTCGGGCTCAGCGGCGGCTGCGCGCCGGACGCCGTCCTCGGTGAACTCCCGCTCATCTACCCCTTCATCGTCAACGACCCCGGCGAGGGCACCCAGGCCAAGCGGCGCGGCCACGCCACGGTCGTCGACCACCTCGTACCGCCGATGGCCCGCGCCGACACCTACGGCGACCTCGCCAAGCTGGAGCAGCTCCTCGACGAGTACGCGCTCGTGTCCGACCTGGACCCGACGAAGGCCCCGGCCGTCCGCGCGCAGATCTGGACGCTGGTCAAGGCGGCCGAACTCCACCACGACCTGCATGTGGAGGACCAGCCGGACGACGCGGCGTTCGACGAGTTCGTCATGCACATCGACGGCTATCTGTGCGAGATCAAGGACGTGCAGATCCGCGACGGTCTGCACATCCTCGGCGGCGGCCCGGAGGCCGAGCCCCGCGTCAACCTCGTGCTGGCCGTGCTGCGCGCCTCCCAGGTGTGGGGTGGCACCGCGAACGCGCTGCCGGGGCTGCGGGCCTGCCTCGCCGAGTACTTCGGCCTGGTCGAGAAGGAGCTGCTCGCCGAGCCGGGCGCGCCGGTGAAGGTGCCGGTCGAGCTGACGGACCTCGTCGAGGGGCCGGCGCGGACCGGGGCGGACGCGATCGACCTGCTGGAGCAGCTGTGCCGCCGGATGGCGGAGGGCATGGAGGAGCGCGGCTGGGTGACGTCCGAGAGCACCGCTCTCGTACGGGAGGTGCTGGGCGTCGAACTCCCCGACGCCGTCGCGGTACTGGAGTTCGCCTGCCGTGAGGTCGTGCCGCGTCTGGCCCGGACGACGGACGAGATCACCCACATCCTGCGCGCCCTGGACGGCGGTTACGTCCCCGCGGGCCCGTCGGGCTCACCGACCCGCGGGCTGGTTAACGTCCTGCCGACCGGCCGCAACTTCTACTCCGTCGACCCCAAGGCGATCCCGTCCAGGCTGAGTTGGGAGGTCGGGCAGTCGCTCGCCGACTCCCTGGTGCAGCGGTACCTGCAGGACACGGGCGAGTACCCGAAGTCCGTCGGTCTGACGGTCTGGGGCACGTCCGCGATGCGCACCCAGGGCGACGACATCGCCGAGATCCTCGCGCTGCTCGGCTGCCGCCCGGTCTGGGACGACGCCTCGCGCCGCGTGACCGGTTTCGACGTGGTGGGCCTGGAGGAGCTGGGCCGGCCGCGCATCGACGTCACGGTCCGCATCTCCGGCTTCTTCCGGGACGCGTTCCCGCACGTCGTGGGCCTGATCGACGACGCGGTGCGCGCGGTGGCCGAGCTGGACGAGCCCGCCGACCGCAACTACGTCCGCGCGCACGCCGACGAGGACACCGCCGAGCACGGCGACCGGCGCCGGGCCACCTCCCGCATCTTCGGCTCCAAGCCGGGCGCGTACGGCGCCGGTCTCCTCCCCCTGATCGACGCCCGCAACTGGCGCTCCGACGCCGACCTCGCCGAGGTGTACGCGGTGTGGGGCGGCTACGCGTACGGGCGCGGGCTGGACGGGCGGGCGGCGCGCGGGGACATGGAGATCGCGTTCCGGCGCATCGCCGTCGCCGCGAAGAACGTCGACACCCGTGAGCACGACCTCGTCGACGCCGACGACTACTTCCAGTACCACGGCGGCATGGTCGCGATGGTCCGCCACCTGACGGGCGCGAGCCCGGAGGCGTACGTCGGCGACTCGGCCGTACCCGACCAGGTGAAGACCCGCACGCTGGGCGAGGAGACCCACCGTGTCTTCCGCGCCCGGGTCGTCAACCCGCGCTGGATGGCCGCCATGCGACGGCACGGCTACAAGGGCGCCTTCGAAATGGCGGCGACCGTCGACTACCTCTTCGGCTACGACGCCACGGCCGGGGTCGTGGACGACTGGATGTACGAGAAGCTCAGCGCGGAGTACGTCTTCGACGCGGAGAACCGGGACTTCATGAAGAAGTCCAACCCGTGGGCGCTGCGCGGCATCACGGAGCGGCTCCTCGAGGCCGCCGACCGGGGGCTGTGGGCCGAGCCGGACGCGGACACGCTGGAGCGGCTGCGTGCCACCTATCTGGAGCTCGAAGGCGACTTGGAGGGCGACGACCAGTGAGTACCCCGTTCCCGTTCACGGCCGTGGTCGGCCAGGACGACCTGCGGCTCGCGCTGCTGCTGAACGCCGTGTCGCCCGCCGTGGGCGGTGTGCTCGTCCGCGGTGAGAAGGGCACGGCCAAGTCCACGGCCGTACGCGCCCTGTCGGCGCTCATGCCGGGGGTGGACGTCGTCGCCGGGTGCCGGTTCTCGTGCGATCCGGCCGGGCCCGACCCGGCCTGTCCCGACGGTCCGCACGAGCCGGGCGCCTTCGAGACCCGGCCGGCCCGCATGGTCGAGCTGCCCGTCGGCGCCTCCGAGGACCGGCTCGTGGGCGCGCTCGACATCGAGCGGGCGCTCGCGGAGGGCGTGAAGGCCTTCGAGCCGGGGCTGCTGGCCGACGCGCACCGCGGGATCCTGTACGTCGACGAGGTCAACCTCCTGCACGACCACCTGGTCGACCTGCTGCTGGACGCCGCCGCCATGGGCGCCTCGTACGTCGAGCGCGAGGGTGTCTCCGTACGGCACGCGGCACGCTTCCTGCTCGTGGGGACCATGAACCCCGAAGAGGGCGAGCTGCGGCCGCAGTTGCTCGACCGGTTCGGGCTGACCGTCGAGGTGGCCGCCTCCCGGGAACCCGATCAGCGGGTCGAGGTCGTGCGGCGCAGGCTCGCCTACGACGACGATCCGACGGGCTTCGCGGCGCGCTGGGCCGACGAGGAGTCCGCCGTACGGGCCCGGATCGTGGCGGCGCGGCAGCTGTTGCCGTCCGTGCGGCTCGGGGACCCGGCGCTGCGGCAGATCGCGGCGACCTGCGCGGCCTTCGAGGTGGACGGCATGCGGGCCGACATCGTCATGGCACGGACCGCGACCGCGCTCGCCGCGTGGGCGGGACGGACCGAAGTGCTGGCGGAGGACGTACGTCAGGCCGCGCTGCTCGCGCTGCCGCACCGGCGGCGGCGCAACCCCTTCGACGCGCCGGGGCTCGACGAGGACAAGCTCGACGAGACGCTGGAGGAGTTCGGGGGATCGGACGAGGGTTCTTCCGAGGAGGGTCCTTCCGACGACGATCCGGACGGGGACCCGGATCCGGACGGGCCCGGTGGGGGTGGGCAGCCGCCTCAGGACGGGCCGGACGGCGACTCCCCCGCCGGTGACGTGCCGGCGCGGGGCGAGCCCTCGGACGACGGACAGGCGCCGGCCGCGCAGGGCGCCGGTGAGCAGTCCCCCGTACGGGCCGCCGAACCCTTTCGCACGAAGGTGCTGAGCGTGCCGGGGCTCGGCGAGGGCGCGGCCGGGCGGCGTTCGCGGGCGCGGACCGAGCACGGGCGGACCACCGGGTCGCGGCGGCCCCGAGGGGCGCTCACCAAGCTGCACCTGGCGGCGACCGTGCAGGCGGCGGCGCCCCACCAGCGGGCGCGGGGGCGGTCGGGGCGCGGTCTCGTCGTACGGCGGGACGATCTGCGCCAGGCCACCCGGGAGGGGCGTGAGGGCAACCTCGTGCTGTTCGTGGTGGACGCCTCCGGGTCGATGGCGGCGCGGCAGCGGATGAGTGCCGTCAAGGGCGCGGTGCTGTCGCTGCTGCTCGACGCGTACCAGCGGCGGGACAAGGTGGGGCTCGTGACCTTCCGGGGGTCCTCGGCCGACGTGGCGTTGCCGCCCACCTCGTCCGTGGACGCGGCCGCCGCCCGCCTCGAGTCGCTGCCCACGGGCGGGCGGACGCCGCTGGCGGCCGGGCTGCTGCGCGCGCACGACGTGCTGCGGGTCGAGCGGCTGCGGGACGCCGCCCGGCGGCCGTTGGTCGTCGTGGTGACCGACGGGCGGGCCACCGGCGGCCCTGAGCCCGTCGCGCTCGCCGAACGGGCGGCGCGGCTGTTCGCGGCCGACCAGGTCGCCTCCGTGGTCGTCGACTGCGAGGCGGGGCCCGTGCGGCTGGGACTCGCGGGGCGGCTCGCGGGTGAACTGGGCGGCACGGCGGTGACGTTGGACGAGTTGCGGGCCGACGCAATCGCCGGGCTCGTGCGCGATGTGCAGGGGACTTCGAGGAGGGCCGCGTAATGCCGCAGGGGCAGCCGAGTGTCGTACCGGAGGATGGGCTGACGACCCGTCAGCGCCGTAACCGGCCGCTGGTCGTGGTGCACACCGGGATCGGGAAGGGCAAGTCCACCGCCGCCTTCGGGCTGGCGCTGCGCGCCTGGAACCAGGGGTGGCCCATCGGGGTGTTCCAGTTCGTCAAGTCGGCGAAGTGGAAGGTCGGGGAGGAGAACGCGCTGCGCGTGCTCGGCGCCTCCGGCGAAGGCGGGTCCGTCGACTGGCACAAGATGGGCGAAGGGTGGTCGTGGGTGCAGCGCGACTCCCAGATGGACAACGAGGAGAAGGCCCGCGAGGGCTGGGAGCAGGTCAAGCGGGACCTCGCCGCCGAGACGTACAAGCTGTATGTGCTGGACGAGTTCGCCTACCCCATGCACTGGGGCTGGGTGGACGTCGACGAGGTCGTCGCCGTGCTGCGGGACCGGCCCGGGACCCAGCATGTCGTGATCACCGGGCGCAACGCTCCGGAGAAGCTCGTCGAGTTCGCGGATCTCGTGACGGACATGTCCAAGGTCAAGCATCCGATGGACGCCGGCCAGAAGGGCCAGAGGGGCATCGAGTGGTGATTTCCGTCCCTCGGCTGGTCATCGCCGCGCCCTCTTCCGGGAGCGGCAAGACCACCGTTGCCACGGGGTTGATGGCGGCCTTCGCCTCACGGGGGCTCGCCGTGTCCCCGCACAAGGTGGGGCCCGACTACATCGACCCCGGGTACCACGCGCTCGCCACCGGGCGCGTGGGGCGGAATCTCGACTCGTATCTGTGCGGCACGGAGTTGATCGCGCCGCTGTTCGCGCACGGGGCGCGCGGATGTGATCTCGCGGTCGTCGAAGGTGTGATGGGGCTGTACGACGGGGCCGCCGGGGAGGGTGAGCTCGCGTCCACGGCGCAGGTGGCGAAGTTGCTGCGGGCGCCGGTGGTGCTGGTCGTCGACGCGTCGGCGCAGTCCCGGTCCGTGGCCGCGCTGGTGCACGGGTTCGCTTCCTGGGATCCCGAGGTGCGGGTCGCGGGGGTGATCCTCAACAAGGTGGGGTCGTCGCGGCATGAGGAGATGCTGCGGGAGGCTCTGGACGAGTCCGGGGTGCCGGTGCTGGGGTGCCTGCGGCGGGCCGCGCAGGTGGACACGCCCGCTCGGCATCTGGGGCTGGTTCCTGTCGCCGAGCGGCGCTCGGATGCCGTGGACGCCGTGGGGGCGATGGCCGAGCAGGTGCGGCGCGGGTGTGATCTGGACGCGTTGTACGCGTTGGCGCGTGGTGCGGGTGAGTTGTCGGGTGCGGCTTGGGACGCGGCTGAGGTGGTTGCTTCTTCGCCCCCGCCGCCCCTTCCCGTCCCCACCCTGGGGGCTGCGCCCTCAGACCCCCGCCATCGGCCTGAACGGCCTCGTCCTCAAACGCCGGACGGGCTGAGGGTGGTCGCTGTCGCCGGTGGGGCCGCCTTCACCTTCTCCTACGCCGAGCATGCCGAGTTGCTGACCGCCGCGGGAGCCGAAGTCGTCACCTTCGACCCGCTGCGGGACGAACAACTGCCGGACGGTACCGGCGGGTTGGTCATCGGCGGGGGGTTTCCCGAGGTGTACGCGCCCGAGCTGTCCGCCAACGAGCCGTTGCGCAAGGCCGTGGCCGAGCTGGCGTTCGCCGGGGCTCCCGTCGCCGCCGAGTGCGCCGGGCTGCTGTATCTCTCGCGCGAGCTCGACGGGCAGCCCATGTGCGGCGTGCTCGACGTCTCGGCCCGGATGAGCGAGCGGCTCACCCTGGGCTATCGGGACGCCGTGGCCGTGAGTGACAGCGCGCTCGCCGTCGCCGGGACGCGGATGCGGGGGCACGAGTTCCACCGGACCGTCGTCGAGCCGGGAGCCGGGGCGGCTCCCGCCTGGGGGGTGCGCGCCCCTGAGCGGCGCGTCGAAGGTTTCGTACAACAAGGTGTGCACGCGAGTTATCTGCACACGCACTGGGCGTCACAGCCCGGTGTCGCCCGTCGGTTCGTGGAGAGGTGCCGGACGTCATGAGCAGCAAGCTGATCGGAATCGGGGTCGGTCCCGGTGACCCGGAGCTGGTGACCGTCAAGGGCGTCAACGCGCTGCGTGCCGCCGAGGTCGTGGTCGTGCCGGTGATGGCCGCGCCCGATGGCAAGGACGGCGGAGAGCCGGGGCGCGCGGAGGCCACCGTGCTGCACTACGTGCCCGAGGAGAAGGTCGTCCGTGTCGTGTTCGCGCTCAACGAGCGAACCGACCGGGGACGGCGCGAGGCCGCCTGGGACGCCGCGGGCACACGGGTCGCGGAGCTGCTCCGGCGGCACGCGTCCGTCGCCTTCGCGACCATCGGCGATCCGAACGTGTACTCGACCTTCACCTATCTCGCGCAGACCATCGGGGAGCTGGTGCCCGGCACGGTCGTCGAGACCGTGCCCGGTATCACCGCCATGCAGGACCTGGCGGCCCGGTCCGGGGCCGTGCTCACGGAAGGGACCGAGCCGCTCACCCTCGTTCCGGTGACCGCCGGGGCCACCGTGCTCAAGGACGCCCTCAACGGGCCCGGGACCGTCGTCGCGTACAAGTTCGGGCGGCAGGCGCACGAGGTCGCGGAGGCGCTGCGGGTGACGGGGCGGCTCGACGACGCCGTGTGGGGGTCCGCGCTCGGGCTTGAGGGCGAGTCCATCCGGCCCGCCGCCGACCTCGACGGCGAACCGCTGCCGTACCTCTCCACCCTCATCGCGCCCGCCCGGCGCGACGGCAAACGCGGCGGGAAGCTGTGAGCCTCGGAAGATCACCCGCTTCCGGCGAGACCCACCACCAGCCAGATGAACCCCGCGCCCGCGATCGTGCACAGCAGGGTCGAGCGGGCCGGGTGCTCGTGGTGCGCCTCGGGGAGGATCTCGGCGGCGGCCAGATACAGCAGTACGCCGCCGAAGAGACCGAGATAGCAGCCGAGCGCTTTCTCCGGGATGGTGAAGAACAGGGTCGACGCGGCGCCGATCACCGGGGCCACCGCGTCCGCGAACAGCATCGTGATCGCCTTGCGGCGCGCGTTCCCGTACAGGCTCGTGATCGTGTACGTGTTGAAGCCGTCCGCGAAGTCGTGGGCGATCACCGCGAGCGCGACCGCAAGCCCCATACCGCCGCCGACCTGGAAGGCGGCGCCGATCGCGACGCCGTCCATGGCGCTGTGCCCGACCATCGCCGCGGCGGCCGTCAGGCCCACCTCGGGCGCGCGTCCGTCGTGCTCCTCGCCGCCGTGCGCGGCCTGCCGGGCGGCCAGCAGACGTTCCACCAAATGGGCCAACAGGAACCCGGCGACGAACAGCAGCAAGGCCGCCGGTACGCCGAACACCTCCTCACCCGCCGCGCTCAGCGCCTCCGGGAGCAGATCCAGGCCGACCACGCCGAGCATCAGCCCGCCCGCCAGGCCCAGCACCAGGTGGCGGCGGTCGGTGACCCGCTGGGCCGTCCAGCCGCCGGCCAGCGTCATCAGGAACGCGCCGAGCGCGACGAAGACCGCCATGAACCCTTCGTATCCGATCGCACCCCGTTCGCGCACATCCAGCGACCACCTCGCGCCCACTGACGCGCCCACCGACTTCTCGCAGCACCCGATTCATCCGTAGGAGAGGACCGATTCCCATGGCCGATGCCCCCACCGGCAAGGTGACCATCGTCGGGGCAGGGCCCGGCGCCGCCGACCTGCTGACGTTCCGCGCCGCGCGCGCCATCGCCGAGGCCGACGTCGTGATCTGGGCAGCCAGCCTCGTGCAGGCCGAGGTCCTCGAGCACGCGCGCGAGGGAGCGGAGATCCTGGACTCGGCGACGATGTCCCTGGAGGACGTCGTGGCCGTGTACGAGCGGGCGGCGGCCGACGGGCTGAAGGTGGCCCGCATCCACTCCGGCGACCCGGCCCTGTGGGGCGGTACGCAGGAGCAGCTGGACCGGTGTGCGGACATCGGCGTCGAGACCGAGATCATTCCCGGCGTCTCCTCCTTCTCCGCCGTGGCCGCGCTCGCCCAGCGCGAGCTGACGATCCCCGAGGTCGCGCAGTCCGTGATCCTCACCCGGCTCGGCGGCGGCAAGACGCCCATGCCGCCCGGCGAGGAGGTGCGGGAGTTCGCGCGGCACGGCACGACCATGGCGCTGTTCCTGTCGGCCGCCCGCAGCGGACAGCTCGTACGGGAACTGCTGGAGGGCGGCTATCCGACGTCCACGCCGGTCGTGGTCGCCTACCAGGCGACCTGGCCGGAGGAGCTGATCGTGAAGTGCACGATCGAGACGCTGGAGGAGACCGTCAAGGAGCACAAGCTCTGGAAGCACACCCTCTTCCTGGTCGGCCCCGCCCTCGACGCGAGCGGCACCCGCTCGCACCTCTACCACCCCGGTCACTTCCACGGCTTCCGCAAGGCCGATCCGCAGGCGCGCGCGGAGCTGCGCGCGGCCCGCAAGGGCAGTCCTTCGTGATCACCGTCTTCGGTACGGGGACGGGGGCACCGCTGTCCACGGACGCCTCGGACGCGCTGGCCGAGGCCGGGCTCGTCGTGGGCGCCCGCCGCCATCTGGCGTCCGCGCGGCTGCCGGACGCGGTGGAGCGGATCGTCCTCGGGCCGCTCGCGCCCGCCCTCGACGCGATCGAGGGATGCCTGGAGAAGGAGCGGCGCGTCGTCGTGCTCGCCTCCGGTGACCCCGGGTTCTTCGGGATCGTGCGGGCGCTGGCCGAGCGGTTCGGGGCCGAGCGGCTGGACGTGCGCCCCGGTGTCTCGTCCGTCGCGACCGCCTTCGCGCGGCTCGGGCTGCCCTGGGACGACGCGGTGGTGGTGAGCGCCCACGGGCGCGCGCTGCGCACGGCCGTCCAGGTCTGCCGCTCCCACCCGAAGGTGGCGGTGCTGACCGGCCCCGGCTCCGGGCCCGCCGAACTGGGCGCCGCCCTCGCCCACCACTGCGCCGGGCGCGTCCTCGTCGTGGCGAGCGCCCTCGGCGACCCCGCACACGAGCGTGTCGAGCGGGTCACCCCGGCACAGGCCGCGGGCCGCGACTGGGGTACGGCGGTGAGTGTGGTCCTGTGCCTCGACGAGTCGCGGGCCCTCGCCCCCGTGCGGACGGTCGCCGGTCCCCCGGCCGGACCCGACCGGTGGGCCCTGGACGAGCGCGAGTTCGCCCACCGCGACTCGATGATCAGCAAGTTCGAGGTGCGGGCGCTGGCGCTGGCCCGGCTCGGGCCGCGCCTGGGCGAGCTGGTCTGGGACGTCGGCGCGGGCTCCGGATCCGTCGCCGTCGAGTGCGCGCGGTTCGGGGCCGCCGTCACCGCGATCGAGAAGACACGGGACGGCTGCGACCGGATCCTCGCCAACGCCGAGGCGCACGGCGTCGACGTCCGGGTGGTGCACGGGGCCGCGCCGACCGTGCTGTCCGACCTGGACGATCCGGACGCCGTGTTCATCGGCGGCGGGGGGCGCGAGCTGCCCGCCATCGTGACCGTCTGCGCACGGCGGGCCCGGCGGGCCGTCGTCGTCGCCATGGCCGCGCTCGACCGGGTGCCGGCGGCCCGGGAGGCGCTCACCGCCGCCGGGTTCGACTGCGACGGCGTACTGCTGCAGTCTTCCCGGCTCACGCCGCTGCCGGGGAACGTCACCCGGCTCGCGGCCACCAACCCCGTTTTTTTGCTGTGGGGCGTCCGGCCTCCGGCACGTACCGAAGGAGTCCTCCATTGAATCCTCGCCTCCGCGAACGGAGGTGATTCCTGGCTCACGCTGCCTCTCGGACCGGCGGTCCGTCAGGTCTTCCACGATCAACACCAGCCGGGTTGAAACCAGCCCGGGCAGCTCACCTGCTGCAAGGTCACACAACTTCAAGGAGACTCCGCGTGCTTGGCTCTCGCGACGCATCGTCTGCGATTCACGCTACCAGCACGCCGGTCCGCCCTGGGGGCGAACCGGCTTTTCCTGCCCTGATGCGCAGGTGTTCGATTCCTCCCCGGCCTGAAGGCCGGGACGTCCTCGGAGGGATCCAGTGATCGGCCTGATTTCCGCCACGGCGGCGGGCGCGGCGGCCCGTGACCGGCTGGCCGCGGCCTGGCCCACCCGTACGCGGGTGTACGACGGGTCCGTCGGGGACGCCGTGCGGCGGGCCTTCGCGGAGTGCGACCAGTTGGTGTGCTTCCTCGCCACGGGCGCTGTGGTGCGGCTGATCGCGCCGCTGCTGGGCGACAAGACGTCCGACCCGGGGGTCGTGTGCGTGGACGAGGGCGGCCGGTTCGCCGTGTCGCTCGTCGGCGGTCACGGCGGCGGCGCCAATGAACTCGCCCGCGAGGTGGGCGAGTTGCTCGGGGCCGAGCCGGTGGTGACGACGGCGACGGACACGGTCGGAGTGCCGGGACTCGACACGCTCGGCTTCCCCGTGGAGGGGGAGGTCGCCGCGGTCACCCGGGCGCTGCTGGACGGCGAACCCGTCGCCCTGCGGGCCGACTTGGCGTGGCCGCTGCCACCTCTGCCCGTCGCGACGGAGGGCGCGTACGGCATTCGGGTCACCGACCGGGCCGTGACGCCCGGCGAGCGCGAGGTGCTGCTGCGTCCGCCCTCCCTCGTGGTGGGGGTCGGCGCGTCCAAGGGCGCTCCGGTGGCCGAGATCCTCGGCCTCGTCGAGGACGTACTCCGTGACGCCGGGCTGTCCGCGAAGTCCGTCGCGGAGCTGGCCACCGTCGACGCCAAGGCCGAGGAGCCCGGCATCGTCGAGGCCGCCGGACGGCTCGGGGTGCCCGTGGTGACGTACACCGCCGAGGAGTTGGCGGCGGTGGACGTGCCGAACCCCTCGGACGCACCGCTCACCGCCGTCGGCACCCCGTCCGTGGCGGAGGCCGCCGCCCTCGTACGCGGCGGTGAACTCCTCGTACCCAAGCGGAAGTCGACGCGTGCGGACGGGCGGCCCGCGATGGCCACCTGTGCCGTCGTGCGCCGCGTGGCGCGCGGGCGGCTCGCGGTGGTCGGGCTCGGACCCGGCGCCCGTGACCTGCTCACCCCGCGGGCGAAGGAGGAGCTGCGGCGGGCGTCCGTGCTCGTCGGGCTCGACCAGTACGTGGACCAGATCCGCGATCTGCTGCGCCCCGGCACCCGGATCCTGGAGTCCGGGCTCGGCGCCGAGGAGGAGCGGGCGCGCACGGCGGTCGCCGAGGCACGGCGCGGGCAGGCCGTCGCGCTGATCGGCAGCGGGGACGCGGGCGTGTACGCGATGGCGTCACCGGCGCTGGCCGAGGCGTCCGACGACATCGACGTGGTGGGGGTGCCGGGCGTGACCGCCGCGCTCGCGGCCGGGGCGATCCTGGGCGCGCCGCTGGGCCACGACCACGTGTCGATCAGCCTCTCCGACCTGCACACACCGTGGGAGGTCATCGAGCGCCGGGTGCGGGCCGCCGCGGAGGCGGACATCGTCGTGACCTTCTACAACCCGCGCAGCCGGGGCCGCGACTGGCAGCTCCCGAAGGCGCTCGCGATCCTCGCCGAGCACCGGGAACCGACGACGCCGGTCGGGGTCGTCCGCAACGCCTCCCGGCCGGACGAGTCGAGCCGGGTGACGTCGCTGGGGTCCCTGGATCCGGCGATCGTCGACATGATGACCGTCGTGACCGTGGGCAACACGGCGACGCGTGAGATCGCCGGGCGCATGGTGACACCGCGCGGCTACCGCTGGCAGGAGGAGCCCAATTGAACCCTCCTCCTCGCGAACGAGAAGGATTCCTGGCTCACGCTGCTCGGTCGCTCAGCGAACGATCGAGTCTTCCGCGATCAACACCAGCCGGGTTGGAACCAGCCCGGTTTCCCCAAGGATTGGAGGCTGCTGTGCTGGCTTGGTTCTCGCTCAGCACGCGGCGACGCTACCACCGGGAGGCCCGGTGAACCGCGTGATTCACCCGATCGAGCAGGAGTCCTTCCGGCGGCTGCGTGCCCGTCTGGACACCTCGCATTTCCCGCCGCTGACGCGGGCGGTCGTGGAGCGGGTCATCCACTCCGCGGCCGACCTCGACTACGCGGACGACCTCGTCACCGACGAGGGCGCCCTGGCGAACGCGCACGCGGCGCTGCACGCCGGGGCGCCGGTCGTGGTGGACGTGGAGATGGTCGCGGCGGGCATCACGCGCCGCGACACCGTCTGCCGCCTCAAGGACGCCAAGTCCGGCCCGGGGCTGACCCGTTCGGCCCACGCGATCCGGCTCGCGTACGAGGAGGTCGGGCCCGGCGCGCTCTGGGTGATCGGCTGTGCGCCGACCGCCCTGGAGGAGCTGCTGACCCTCGACGCCGACCCGGCGCTCGTCATCGGTCTGCCCGTCGGCTTCGTCGGCGCTGCCGAGTCCAAGGCCGCGCTGCGCGACAGCGGGCTGCCCGCCGTCAGCAACGTGTCCGAGAAGGGCGGCTCGGCGGTCGCCGCCGCCGCGCTCAACGCACTGCTGTACCACCCCGCAACCAAGGAGTTTTCGTGACCACCCCGCCCCCCGCCCTGCTCATCGCCGGACACGGCACCCGGGACGCGGCCGGAGCCGAGGCCTTCCGCGACTTCGTACGGCAGTTGGGGCACCGTCACCCCGAACTGCCCGTCGCCGGAGGGTTCATCGAACTGTCGCCGCCGCCGCTGGGTGACGCCGTGACCGAACTGGTCGAGCAGGGGGTACGCCGGTTCGCCGCCGTGCCGCTGATGCTGGTGTCCGCCGGGCACGCCAAGGGGGACATCCCGGCGGCGCTGGCCCGTGAGAAGGAGCGGCACCCCGGGATCTCGTACACCTACGGGCGCCCGCTGGGCCCGCACCCGTCGCTGCTTGCGGTGCTCGAACGGCGGCTGGACGAGGCGCTCGGCGGCACGGTCCGTACGCCGGAGGACCGGTCCGACGTCACCGTGCTGCTCGTCGGGCGCGGCTCCACCGACCCGGACGCCAACGCCGAGGTGCACAAGGCGGCGCGGCTGCTGTGGGAGGGACGCGGGTACGCGAGCGTCGAGACGGCGTTCGTGTCGCTGGCGGCGCCGGACGTCCCGTCGGGCCTGGACCGCTGTGTGAAGCTGGGCGCGCGCAGGATCGTCGTACTCCCCTACTTCCTCTTCACGGGCATCCTCCCGGACCGGGTGCGGCAGCAGACCGAGGGCTGGGCGGCCGCGCACCCGGACGTCGAGGTGCGGTCGGCCGAGGTCATCGGCCCCGAGCCGGAGCTGCTCGACCTGGTCATGGAGCGGTACCGGGAGGCCGTCAAGGGCGACCTGCGGATGAACTGCGACTCCTGCGTCTACCGCATCGCGCTGCCCGGCTTCGAGGACAAGGTGGGCCTCCCCCAGCAGCCGCACTTCCACCCGGACGACGACGGGCACCACCACGACGGACATCACCACGGGCACCACCACGGCGGGCACGCGCATGCGCACTGAGGGCGCGTACGGGGGCGACGCGCACGGAGGAGGCTCGCGCGCGGACGACGCGCACGATCTGCGGCACCACGGGGACGCCGAGGTGCGGGACGACGGCTCGGCGCTCACCGATCTCGCCGTGAACGTCCGTGCGGACACGCCTCCGGCGTGGTTGCGCGAGCACGTCGCCGCGTCGCTGGACGGCCTCGCGGCCTACCCGGACGGGCGGGCCGCGCGCGCCGCGGTGGCGGCGCGGCACGGGGTGCCGGTGGAGCGGGTGCTCCTGACGGCGGGCGCGGCGGAGGCGTTCGTACTTCTGGCCCGCGCTCTGAAGGTCCGTCAGCCGGTCGTGGTCCACCCGCAGTTCACCGAACCGGAGGCGGCGCTGCGGGACGCCGGCCACACGGTCGACCGGGTGCTGTTGCGTGAGTCGGACGGCTTTCGGCTGGACCCCGCGGCCGTACCCGAGGACGCGGACCTCGTGGTGATCGGCAACCCGACCAATCCGACGTCCGTGCTGCATCCGGCGGCCTCGATCGCCGCGCTCGCGCGGCCCGGGCGGACGTTGGTGGTCGACGAGGCGTTCATGGACGCGGTGCCGGGTGAGCGGGAGGCACTGGCCGGGCGGACGGACATCCCCGGGCTTGTCGTGCTGCGCAGCCTCACGAAGACGTGGGGGCTGGCGGGGTTGCGGATCGGGTACGTCCTGGCCGCGCCCGACGCGGTCCGCGAGCTGGCCCGTGCGCAGCCGCTCTGGCCCGTCTCCACGCCCGCCCTCGCGGCGGCCGAGGTGTGCGTGTCGCCCCGGGCGCTCGCCGAGGCCGCCCACGCGGCTCGGCGGGTCGCCTCCGACCGGGCCCATCTCGTCGCGGGGCTCCGGGAGTTCGAGCCCGACGGGTTGCGGGTCGTCGAACCCGCCGAGGGGCCGTTCGTGCTGATTCGGCTGCCTCAGGCGGTGGTGGTGCGGCGTCAGTTGCGGGGGCTGGGGTTCGCGGTGCGGCGTGGGGACACGTTTCCGGGGCTGGGGGACGACTGGCTCCGCCTGGCCGTACGCGACCGGGCCACCGTCAATGGATTCCTCCAGGCGTTGGATCGGGCGATGGTGGTGGCTGGGCGATGAGGGACGGGTGCGGCAAGGGCCCTTTCTCGCCCCCGCCGCCCCTACCCGTCCCATCCCTGGGGGCTGCCGCCCCCAGACCCCCGCTTCGGCCTGAACGGCCTCGTCCTCAAACGCCGGACAGGCTGAAAGCTTTCAGGGGCGCGGGGAACTGCGCGCCCAGCCCCCACCGGCCCGCGGCCGAACGACTCCGGACGGCCGGGAGATGCGGGGCGAAGCCCCCGCCTCAGGGGCGCGGGGAACTGCGCGCCCAGCCCCCTCCGGCCCGCGGCCGAACGACTCCGGACGGCCGGGGGATGCGGGGCGAAGCCCCCGCCTCAGGGGCGCGGGGAACTGCGCGCCCAGCCCCCACCGGCCCGCGGCCGAAGAATCCGCCCGGGGGTCTGGGGGCGGAGCCCCCAGGTTGAGGATGGGACGGGTAGGGGCGGCGGGGGCGAGAACAGGTCGGGGTCAGGAGCGGTGGCGGCGTCCCAGGGCGACGGCCGCTCCGCCCGCCGCCAGAAGCACGACCGCCCCACCCACCACGAACGGAGTCGTCGACGCGCCGCCGGTCTCCGCGAGGCCCGACCCCGCCGGTGCCCCCTGGGGCTTGATGTCGGGAGCAGAAACTGAGGCAGGGGCAGAGACAGGCGCCGCGGCCGGGGACTCGCAGGTGACGGATCCCAGGGTCAGGGTGCCCTCCACATCCGCCACGTTCAGCTTCAACGGGTTGACGGAGACCTTGAGTTCGAGCGCGGATGCGGCCGCCGTACGGGACGTGGTCCGCGTCCTGGAGAAGTCGATCCGGACCTCACCGACCCCCGGCACCTTCACCTCCGTCGGACCGCCCACCGTCAACGTCACCTTCTTGCCGAGGACGGTCACCCCGCCCAGGAGGGTGGCGGAGGCCACGGGCTTGCGACCCGCCGCACAGGTCGCCTTCGAGGTCACCTGCCCGACCTCGATGAGGGACAGCAACGGCAGCCCGGGGACATGGATCCGCGCATGGGTGAGGTTCGTGGACGCCTCGGCCCCCGACGCGGACACCGTCGCCTTCGCGGAGGCGACATCCGCCCGCAGCACACTGAACGGCTGCCCACCGTCGACCCCGTCCAGCCTCGCCGTCAGCGCGGTCCGCTCGGCGCTCTGCGGAGCCCGCACCTCGTTGAGGGAGACCGCGAGCGGGACGTTCACGGTCTTGTTGAGCAGGGACACGTCGAGCCCGGTGCGCAGCACGACGGCGCTCGCGCGACCGTGGTCGGCGTCGGCGCTCGCGGAACCCGCACCGGCCAGCACCACCGGACCGGCGGCGAGGACGGTGGCCGCCGCGGTGGCGGTGAAACGGCGTGCGGGCATGCGGAAGTTGGTGTTGGCGTTCAAGGGTGGGACCCCCAGGAGAGAACAGCTTGGGACCCGGCAAGAATTACGCACCGAGAGTGAACAGTCAGCAACCCGACGTGACTTCACTCCAACGTGGGGTTTCCGGGAGTTCGTTCGAATCTCTCGACACCGCTGGGCACGGATGTTCCCCGCCGTCACCCACTCAACAGCCCAGCCCCGAACACGCCGGTCGACGCTCCGGAGCACGCATGGTGGTGCGTAACGAGGCGCCCGGCGGACGCGTAACGTTCCGTCAACCGGACGACCTCTCCACTGCTAGCCCACGACCCGCCCGTCGAGCACCACCCGGCGCGGAGCCGCCAGCACCCGTACGTCCGCACGCGGATCCCCCTCGTACACCACGAGGTCGGCGGGCGCGCCCTCGTCGAGTCCCGGGCGCCCGAGCCACCGCCGGGCGCCCCAGGTCGTCGCGGACAGCGCCTCGATCGGCGGGATGCCCGCGGTGACGAGTTCGGCGACCTCGCCGGCCACCAGTCCGTGGGCCAGCGAACCGCCCGCGTCGGTGCCGACGTAGACCGGGACTCCGGCGTCGTAGGCGGCGCGCACGGTGTCGTAGCGGCGTTCGTGCAGTGCCCGCATGTGCGACGACCAGCGCGGGAACTTCGTCTCTCCCCCGGCGGCGAGCTGCGGGAAGGTGGCGATGTTGACGAGCGTGGGGACGATCGCGACGCCTCGGGAGGCGAAGAGGGGGATCGTCTCCTCGGTCAGGCCGGTCGCGTGCTCGACGCAGTCGATGCCCGCCTCGACCAGGTCCCTGAGCGAGTCCTCCGCGAAACAGTGGGCGGTCACCCGTGCGCCGAGGCGGTGCGCCTCGGCGATCGCCGCCGCGGCGGCCTCACGCGGCCAGCAGGCGCTGAGGTCGCCTGTCTCGCGGTCGATCCAGTCGCCGACCAGTTTCACCCAGCCGTCGCCGCGCCGGGCCTCCTGGGCGACGTACGCGACCAGGTCCTCCGGCTCGATCTCGTGCGCGTAGTTGCGGATGTAGCGGCGGGTGCGGGCGATGTGCCGGCCCGCTCGGATGATCTTCGGGAGGTCCGCGCGGTCGTCGATCCAGCGGGTGTCGGAGGGCGAGCCCGCGTCCCGGATGAGCAGGGTGCCGGCCTCGCGGTCGGTGAGCGCCTGCTTCTCGGAGACGTCGTCGGGGACGGGCCCGTGGGCGTCGAGGCCGACGTGGCAGTGCGCGTCGACGAGACCGGGGAGGGCCCAGCCCTCGACGGTACGGATGTCACGGGCGCCGGTGGGACGCTCGTAGGAGATCCTCCCGCCGACGACCCACAGTTCGTCCCGGACGTCGTCGGGCCCGACGAGCACCCGCCCCTTCACGTGCAGCACCGCGCGATCGCTCATGCACCGCACCTTAATTCGTGCCGCACGGCGAGGTGCTACAGCCCCTTTTCCCCCTCCGCCACGTCCTCCTCGACCTCCGCCATCGCCGGGTCCAGCAGTCGGGACAGGAAGTGGCGGGTGCGTTCGTGGCTCGGGTTGCCGATGACCTGCGCGGGGGCGCCGTCCTCGACGATCACGCCGCCGTCCATGAAGACGACCCGGTCGGCGACCTCGCGCGCGAAGCTCATCTCGTGGGTGACGACCATCATCGTCATGCCCTCGTGGGCGAGCCTGCGCATGACGGCGAGCACGTCGCCGACGAGCTCCGGGTCGAGCGCCGAGGTCGGCTCGTCGAAGAGCATCACCTCGGGCCCCATGGCGAGCGCGCGGGCGATCGCGACGCGCTGCTGCTGGCCGCCGGAGAGGGAGGAGGGGTAGGCGTCCGCCTTCTCGGAAAGGCCCACCCGCTCCAGGTTCTCGGCGGCGACCTTGGCCGCCTCCTCCTTGTCCCGCTTCAGCACCCGGCGCTGCGGGAGCGTGAGGTTCTCGGTCACCGACAGGTGCGGGAAGAGGTTGAACTGCTGGAAGACCATGCCGATCCGGCGGCGTACGGCGTCGATGTCGACGTCGGGGTGCGTGACCTCGGTACCGCCGACGAAGACCTGCCCCTTGGTGGGTTCCTCCAGGAGGTTCACGCAGCGGAGCAGGGTGGACTTGCCGGAGCCGGAGGGTCCGATGACGCAGACGACCTCGCCCTGTCCGATCTCCAGGTCGATACCGCGCAGGACGTCGTTGTCGCCGAAGGACTTGTGGAGGTCCCGGACGTCGATCTCGGGAGTGCCGGTGCTGGAACTACTGCTGTTGCTGGTGCTGGTCACTTGGTGGCCTCCCCGGCCTTGGCCTCCAGGCGGCGTACGACGAATCCGAGCGGCACGGTGACGAGCAGGTAGCACAGGCCCGCGACCAGGATCGGTGTGGAGTTGGCGGTCTGGCTCGCCAGGTCGCGCCCGAACTTGGTGAGTTCGCGTTCCTCCAGGGTGACCCCGAGGAACAGCACCAGCGAGGAGTCCTTGAAGAGGAGGACGAGCTCGTTGGTGAGCGGCGGGATCACGATGCGGAACGCCTGCGGGATGATGATCGAGACCATGGCCCGCGCGTGCGAGAAGCCCAGCGAACGGGCCGCCTCCATCTGCCCCTTGGGCACCGCCTGGATGCCCGCGCGGATCGTCTCTGCCATGTACGCGGCCGAGACCAGGCCGAGCGCGAGCGCCACCTTGCCGTACGTACCGCCGGGGATCTCCGTGCCCGGGAACGCCAAGGGCACGGCGACACCCACGAAGACGAAGATCAGCAGGGCGGGCAGGCCGCGGAAGATCTCGATGTAGATGCCGGCGAGCCAGCGGTAGGGGCCCACCGGGGACAGTCGCATCAGGGCGATGACCATGCCGAGCACGAGGCCGAACACGAAGCCGGACATCGTGTAGAGCACGGTGTTCTTCAGCGCCAGCGTGATGACGTCCGGGAACATCTGCTTGACCAGGTCCCACTGCGCGAACTGGTTCTTCAGACGTCCCCAGTCCGCCGCGACCGCGAAGGCGATCACGGCGGCGACGAAGACGACGTACTGCGCGCCGCGCGACAGGGCGCGCTTCTGGCGCCGGGTCAGGCCGGACTTCCGGGGCTGGAGGGTTGCGTCGGCATCGCTCATGAGGCGGACGGGGAGGCGGTGGCCGCGGACGCCGGGTACGGGCCGATCCACTTCTCGTAGAGCTTCTTGTACGTACCGTCGGCCTTGGCCTGCTTGATCGTCTTGTTGATCTCGGCGAGGAGCTTGGTGTTGCCCTTCTTCACCGTGAAGCCGTACTGCTCACCGGTGTGGAGGTTGTCGACCACCTTGAAGGCGTCGGCGTTGGCCTTGTCCTTCAGCCAGCCCTGGACGACCGGGTAGTCGATGATCACGGCCTGGACCTGACCGGTGCGCAGGCCGTTGAGGACCGCGTCGGAGGACTCGAAGGAGACCGGGTCGAAGCCCTGCTTCGTCGCGTACTCCTCGCCCGTGGTCTGCGCCTGGGCACCGAGCTTCTTGCCCTTGGCCTTGACGTCGGCGAGGGAGTTGACGCCGCTCTTCTTGTCGACCAGGACGGCCTGGGTGGCGTCGAAGTACGGGTCGGAGAAGTCGACGTTCTTCTTGCGTTCCGGGGTGATCGTCATGCCGGCCGCGGCGAGGTCGCACTGGCCGGAGTTGAGGAACGCGCCCGTCTTGAAGTTCTCGAAGGGCGTGTCGACGATGGCCTGCTTCACGCCGAGGTCCCCCGCGACCAGGTCGATCAGCGCGACGTCGAAGCCCTGCACCTTGCCGTTGATCTCCGACTGGAACGGCGGGTACGGGAGGTGGGTGCAGGTCGTGACCTGGCCCGCCTTGACCAGGGGAACGCCCTTGGCGCTGCTCTGACCGCCTCCGCCGCCCGAGGAACAGCCGGCCACGAGCAGCAGCCCGGCCGTGGCGGTGGTGGCGGCCAGAATGCGCGTCCGGCGTCCGAGGACCGAGTTCACGGAGACCTCCTGTGGGGGGAATGGAGGATTCCGATTATAAGGAAAGGTTTGACTCACTCAAATCAATCCGATGGCTGTTGCGCCGTTCGGCCTCAGAAGTCATGCCTCACGGGGCCGTCCGGCCCTACGACCTGGGGGTGTGCGCCCGTACGACCGAGGATCGCCGCGGACGCGACAAGGACGCCGGATACGCTCGGGGCTGCGCATTGGAACCCGTGAGCGAAGAGAGCACCGCCGTGACCCATCCCTTCCTGGACCTCGCCCCGCTGAGCGCCGCACACTTCGCGGCGATCGAGGACCGCGTGGCGCGGCTGCTCTCCACCGAGCAGGACGTCGTGATCATGCAGGGCGAGGCGCTGCTGCCCCTGGAAGGTGCCATTCGCGCCACCGCCGGGCCCGGCACCACCGCGCTCAACGTGATCACCGGGCCGTACGGGCAGACCTTCGGGGACTGGTTGCGGGACTGCGGGGCGACGGTGATCGATCTCGCGGTGCCGTTCCACACGGCGGTGACGGCCGCGCAAGTGCGTGATGCCTTTGCCGAGCATCCGGCGATCGACTTCGTCTCGCTGGTGCACGCGGAGGCGGCGACGGGCAACACGAACCCCGTCGCGGAGATCGGCGAGGTGGTGCGTGCGCACGGCGCGCTGTTCTACCTGGACGCCGTCGCCTCGATCGGCGCGGAGCCGGTACTGCCGGACGCGTGGGGAGTCGACCTGTGCGTGATCGGGGCACAGAAGGCCATGGGCGGGCCGGCCGGGGTGTCGGCCGTGTCCGTGAGCGAGCGGGCGTGGGCGCGGATGGCCGCCAATCCCGGGGCGCCGCGTCGGTCCTATCTCTCGCTGCTGGACTGGAAGGAGCGGTGGGTCGACGGCGGGCGCAAGGCGCTGCTGCACGCGCCGGCGCAGCTGGAGATGCTGGCGCTGGAGGCCTGTGTCGAGCGGATCGAGGCGGAGGGGCTCGACGCGGTGATGCGCCGCCATGCCCTGGCGGCGGCGGCCACGCGGGCGGGGGCGGTCGCTCTCGGAGGCGGGCTGGAGCCGTATGTGTACGAGGCGGGGGACGCGGCGCCGGTCGCCACGACGTTGCGGGCTCCGTCCGGGGTCGATGCGGGGGTGCTGGTCGCGAAGGCGTTGGCCGCGGATCCGGTGTTGCCGTTGGTCGCGGGTGGGGGTGCGCTGGCGAAGGAGATGATCCGGGTGAACCACTACGGTCCCGATGCGACGCCGGGGGTCGTGCATTCCTGCCTCGCGGCGTTGGGGGCGGCGATGGCCGAGTCCGGCCTGACCATCGACCTGGAAGCGGCACACCGCGCGACGACGAAGGCGTGGTCCTAGCCCCGAACCTGGGGCTCCGCCCCGGACCCCGGGTGGGTGTATCGGCTGCGGGTGGGTGGGGGCTGGTCGCGCAGTTCCCCGCGCCCCTAAAAGCCCCCAGCTCGTCCGGCGCGCGAGGACGAGGCCGATGGGGCGCCGGGGCGCAGCCCCGCGCTCCAGGGGCGCGGGGAACTGCGCGCCAAGCCCCCACCCACCCGCAGCCGAAGAACACACCGGGGTCCGGGGCGGAGCCCCGGCATGTTCTCCCACGGACTTACCGGAGCTTAATCGCGCATCAATTGACGAGGCGCTCGCCATGCTTATTCTTGCATTAACTCGAGGATGAGCTTCCCGTATTCTTCTGCCCGCTTTCCCGGCCCCTAAACGCAAAGATTTCGCGAACGCCAACCGACGTAATTCGGGCACGTCTCGTGGCGATTACGTGTCTGTGACGCACTCCACAGTACGTCCATTTCCTCCCCTATTTTCCGGGCAAACCATCCCGTTACACCACCCGCAGCACCGTGCTCTCACGGGCGCGTGATAACACAAAGACGCATCGTGCGTAACCCCGTACGACGATGCAATTTGAGATTTCCATCGGTAAATTCAATCCGCATGACCGCCGCACGAGCAGACCTGCAAGCGGAATTCCTGGAAATGCCGGAGGGCCTTCGGATCGACCGTCCGAAGGTGGCGGACGGAGCCGCGCTCTGGCATATCGCCAAGGACTCCGGAACCCTCGACCTGAACTCCTCGTACAGCTATCTGCTGTGGTGCCGTGACTTCGCCGGCACGTCGGCGGTGGCGCGTGACGCGGACGGCGTGCCCGTCGGCTTCGTCACCGGGTACGTCCGGCCCGAGCGCCCGGGCACCCTGCTCGTGTGGCAGGTGGCCGTCGACGCCGCCCACCGCGGACGCGGACTGGCCGCGGCCCTGCTCGACGGGCTGACCGCGCGGGTCGCGGAGCAGCGGACGATCACCGCCGTCGAGACCACGATCACGCCCGGCAACACCGCCTCCGAGCGCCTGTTCACCTCGTACGCGCGACGCCACGGCGCGCGCGTCGAGCACGAAGTGCTGTTCGAGGCCGGGCAGTTCCCGGACGGGCCGCACGACCCCGAGGTGCTCTACCGGATCGGTCCGCTCCCCGGCTGACCTCGGACCGGCCCCCGGTCGACCCGGACATCCCCCTGGCTTCGCCTGACTTCCCCCTGACTTCCTCTCCCTCCCCCCACGCACCGAGGAGCGATTCGCCGTGACCATCATCCAGCCCGACCTGAGCGTCTTCGAGACCCTGGAGTCGGAGGTGCGCAGCTACTGCCGCAGCTGGCCCACCGTCTTCGACCGGGCCCGGGGCAGCCGGATGTTCGACGAGGACGGGCACGAGTACCTCGACTTCTTCGCCGGTGCGGGGTCCCTGAACTACGGGCACAACAACCCCCTACTCAAACGGGCCCTCATCGACTACCTGGAGCGCGACGGCGTCACCCACGGTCTCGACATGTCGACGACCGCCAAACGCGCCTTCCTGGAGGCCTTCCAGAACCTCGTCCTACGGCCGCGCGACCTGCCGTACAAGGTCATGTTCCCGGGCCCGACGGGCACCAACGCCGTCGAGTCCGCGCTGAAGCTGGCGCGGAAGGTGAAGGGGCGCGAGGCGATCGTGTCCTTCACCAACGCCTTCCACGGGATGTCGCTGGGCTCGCTGGCCGTGACCGGGAACGCCTTCAAGCGCGCCGGTGCCGGGATTCCGCTCGTGCACGGAACCCCGATGCCGTTCGACAACTACTTCGACGGCCAGGTGCCGGACTTCCTCTGGTTCGAGCGGCTGCTCGAGGACCAGGGGTCGGGGCTCAACCAGCCCGCCGCGGTCATCGTCGAGACCGTGCAGGGCGAGGGCGGCATCAACGTCGCCCGGCCCGAGTGGCTGCGCGCCCTCGCCGACCTGTGCCGGCGGCGCGACATGCTGCTCATCGTCGACGACATCCAGATGGGCTGCGGGCGGACGGGAGCGTTCTTCTCCTTCGAGGAGGCGGGGATCGTGCCCGACATCGTGACCGTGTCCAAGTCCATCAGCGGGTACGGGCTGCCCATGTCGCTGTGCCTGTTCAAGCCCGAACTGGACATCTGGGAGCCGGGCGAGCACAACGGCACGTTCCGCGGCAACAACCCCGCGTTCGTCACCGCCGCCGCGGCCCTGGAGACGTACTGGTCCGACGGGTCCGCCATGGAGAAGCAGACCCGTGCCCGCGGCGAGCAGATCGAGCAGGCCCTGATCTCCCTCACCGAGGAGAACCTCGCCGACGTGAAGGAGTACCGGGGGCGCGGTCTCGTCTGGGGCCTCGAGTTCCACGAGAAGGAGCGTGCGGGGCGCGTCGCGCAGCGCGCCTTCGAACTCGGGCTGCTCATCGAGACCTCAGGCCCGGAGAGCGAGGTCGTGAAGCTCCTCCCCGCGCTCACCATCACCCCCGACGAGCTCGACGAGGGTCTGCGCACCCTCGCCCGCGCCGTACGCGAAACCGTCTGACAGAAAGGCACGGCACCACCGTGATAGTCCGTTCGTTCAAGGACGTCGAAGGCACCGACCGGCATGTGAAGGCCGCGACGGGTACCTGGGAGAGCAAGCGCATCGTCCTCGCCAAGGAGAAGGTCGGCTTCTCCCTCCACGAGACGGTCCTGTACGCGGGTACGGAGACGTCGATGTGGTACGCGAACCACATCGAGGCCGTGCTCTGCGTGGCGGGCGAGGCCGAGCTGACCAACGACGAGACCGGTGAGACGCACTGGATCACGCCGGGCACGATGTACCTGCTCGACGGCCACGAGCGCCACACCATGCGCCCCAAGACCGACTTCCGGTGCGTCTGCGTCTTCAATCCGCCCGTCACCGGACGGGAGGACCACGACGAGAACGGCGTCTACCCGCTGCTCACCGAACCCGAGGAGGTCTGAAGCCCCATGACCACGACCACCACGACCAGCACGACCACCGTCACCGATCTCTACCCCAGCCGCGGCGCCACCGAGGTGTCCAACCCCCGCCAGGACCCGGTCGTCTGGGGCGCGCCCGGCACGCCGGGGCCGTTCTCCGTGCCCGACCTCCAGGCGTACGAGCGTGACGGCTTCCTCGCGATCGAGGAGCTGATCGGCGAGGACGACGTCGCCCTCTACCGGGCCGAGTTGGAGCGGCTGGTCACCGATCCGGCGATCCGCGCCGACGAGCGCTCGATCGTCGAGCCCGCCACGCGGGAGATCCGGTCCGTCTTCGAGGTGCACCGAATCAGCGAGGTCTTCGCCGCGCTCGTACGCGACGAGCGGGTCGTCGGGCGGGCCCGGCAGATCCTCGGCTCGGACGTCTACGTCCACCAGTCGCGGATCAACGTCAAGCCGGGCTTCGGGGCCGGCGGGTTCTACTGGCACTCGGACTTCGAGACCTGGCACGCCGAGGACGGCCTTGCGAACATGCGGACCGTGTCCGTGTCGATCGCGCTGACCGAGAACCACGACACCAACGGCGGCCTCATGATCATGCCGGGGTCGCACAAGACGTTCCTCGGCTGTGCGGGGGCCACCCCGCGGGACAACTACAAGAAGTCGCTCCAGATGCAGGACGCGGGCACCCCGTCCGACGAGGCGCTGACCCGCTTCGCCGACCGGCACGGCATCAAGCTCTTCACGGGCCGGGCCGGTTCGGCGACCTGGTTCGACTGCAACTGCATGCACGGCTCCGGGGACAACATCACCCCGTTCCCGCGCAGCAACGTCTTCATCGTGTTCAACAGCGTGGAGAACGCGGCGGTGGAGCCGTTCGCGGCGCCGGTCCGCAGGCCCGAGTTCATCGGCGCCCGCGATTTCACGCCCGTGAAGTGACCGCGAGAGTGAAGTGACCGCGAGCATGAAGTGACCGCGCGCGTGCCGTAGCCACGAGCGTGAAGGAGCCCCCGCCGGGGTCAGCCGGACAGGACGTCCAGCAGTCGGTCGACGTCGGCGGGGGTGTTGTACAGGTGGAAGGCCGCGCGCAGGTTGCCCGCCCGGTCGGAGACCTCGACCCCGGCCTCGCTCAGCTCCTGCTGCCGCTGGCCGAGTCCGGGCACGGACACGATCGGCGAGGCGGGGGCGGACACCGGCGCGTGGCCGAGCTCCTGGAGCCCGGCGCGGAAACGGTCGGCGAGGGCGAGGTCATGGGCGCGTACGTTCGCCACGCCCAGTTCCTCGACGAGCTCCAACGAGTGCCGGGCGCCCGCGTACGAGAAGAGACTGGGGCTCTCGTCGAACCGCCGCGCCGAGTGGGCGAGTTCCGCCACCGGGCCGTAGCAGCTGTCCCACGGCGCCTCACCCGCGACCCAGCCGGCGAACACCGGGGTGAGCCCGCCGAGGTCCTCCGGAACGACCAGGAAGGCCACGCCCCGAGGGCAGACGAGCCACTTGAAGGCGACCGAGGAGACGAAGTCGTACGCGTCGGCCTCCATCGGCAGCCAGCCGGCGGCCTGGGAGACATCGACGTACGTACGCGCCCCGTGCTCGCGCGCGGCCCGGGCGATGCCCGCCAGATCGGCGATCCGCCCGTCCGCGGACTGCGCGGCGCTGACCGCGACGAGCGCGGTGCCCGGACGTACGGACTCGGCGAGCCGCTCCAGCGGTACGGCGCGCAGCTTGAGGTCGCCACGGACGTGGAAGGGGTTCACGACGGAGCTGAAGTCGTCCTCCGCGGTGAGGACTTCGGCGCCCGGCGGCAGCGAGGCGGCGATCAGCCCGCTGTAGACGGCGACCGAGGCCCCGGCCGCCACCCGGCTCGCGGGGACCCCGGCCAGCCGGGCGAAGGCGGCGCGGGATGCCTCCACGTCGTCGAACATGTCGGACGGCCGTCCGTCGGCGACGGACTCGACTGCGGCGCGCATGGCCTCGACCGTGCGCGCCGGCAGGAGTCCGCAGCTCGCGGTGTTCAGATAGGTGTTCTTCGGGGCGAACTCGGCTCGTACGAGGCTCTCGAAGGTCTCCATGGGACCACTGTGCGGCCCCGAGCACCTCTCGTCCATTACGGAGTTCTGCGTGGTTCCGGTAAGGACTGCTTATACGTCCGCCCCGACCTGCGCTTTCACCGCCGAGTCGGGCGGGCCGGGCGGGCTTACGGCTGCGGTACGGCGCATCCGTCCGGGCCGCAGGCCTCCGCGTCGGCGGCACCGTCCTGGATCAGCTTCAGCGGCGGGCGCTCGCCCCACGCCTGGGTCAGGGCCTGTGTGAAGACCTCGGCGGGCTGGGCGCCGGAGACGCCGTACTTGCGGTCCAGGACGAAGAACGGCACGCCGTTCGCGCCGAGCTCGGCGGCCTCCCGCTCGTCGGCGCGCACCTCGTCGGCGTACGCCTTCGGGTCGGCCAGCACCTCGCGGGACGCGTCGGCGTCGAGCCCGGCGGCGACGGCCAGCTCGACGAGCCGCTCGTCGTCGTTGAAGACGGTCCGCTCCTCGGCGAAGTTCGCCTTGTACAGCAGGCCTATCAGCTCGTCCTGGCGGCCCCGCTCCTTGGCGAAGTGCAGGAGGCGGTGCATGTCGAAGGTGTTGCCGTGGTCGCGGTCCCGGGTGCGGTACGCCAGGCCCTCGGCGGCGGCCTGCGCGCCCAGGTTCTCCTCGCCGGCCTGCGCCTGTGCCTCGCTCATGCCGTACTTCTTGGTCAGCATCTTGAGCACGGGCTGGATGTCGCCCTTGGCGCGACCGGGGTCCAGCTCGAAGGAGCGGTGCACGACCTCGACCTCGTCACGGTGCGGGAAGGCGTCCAGCGCCTTCTCGAAGCGGGCCTTGCCCACGTAGCACCAGGGACAGGCGATATCCGACCAGATCTCGACGCGCATGTCTTCGGCTCTCTCCAGGTCGTACGAATACGGGCCCCTCCGGGGGCGGGAGTATGTGAACGTTCAAACGGCCGACTTCATTCCCCGGTGACGGCGTAGCGCAGGAAGAGGTGGTGATCGTCTTCGGCGGGCGGGTTCTCCGGGTCCGGGACCCAGCCCTGGCGGGTGTAGAAGGCCTGGGCGCGGGCGTTGTCGACGTGCACGTCGAGGGTGGCCGTGTGCTTGCCGTCCGCCCGCCACTGTTCGAGGCAGGCCGTGTGCAGTGCGGTGCCGATGCCTTCGCGCCAGCGGTCGGGGGAGACGTGGAACTGGAAGAGCGTCACGGTGTCGGCGGGGGCGCCCTCCGCGGTACGGAAGGAGGCGATACCCACGAGGTGTCCGTCGCGCACCGCGCACAGGACGTGGCCGTCGGGGCGCTCGATGGCACCGCGCCAGCGTGCGAGCCAGTCGAAGCCGTCTTCCGGCAGGCCGTCCGGGTAGTAGGTCGCGCGGGCGCGGACGTGGAGGTCGGCGATGGCGGCGGCCTCGCTGGGCAGCGCGGTTCTGATGACGAGGGGGCCCGTGGCGCGGGGTGTGCTGATCATGCAGCGGAGGACGTGAGGGAGGGGGGCCACGGTTCCCGTTGCGCGGCCGACCCCCCACCCACGGTCAGCTGCCGTCTCTCAGGTCCTTGGGCCAGTTCGGGCGGAACTCGATGCCGTCGTACGTCACCACGCACCCCTCCCCCATCGGCGACTGCGTCATGAAACCGACGAGCGCGGCGGACGTCTCCTTCTCCTCGCCCAGGGTGAAGAGCCGGATGAAGGTCCAGCGCTTGCCGTCGCGGGAGGCGTGGAAGGCGAAGGCCCGACCCGTGCGGCTGATCCGCAGCCAGACGGAACTGCCGTCCACGGTGAAGGAGTTGGCGTCGTCGGAGTGCCCCCGGGTGACCACCGTGCAGACGGTGGGCACGTCCGGGGAGTACTCCAGGCAGAGCTTCGCCCAGGCCCGCTCCCCCACATGGACGTAGAGGACCCCCGCGTCGAAGGCCGCGCCGAAGCCGACCGTGACGCGGGCGATCAGCTGGAAGTCCCCCTCCGGCGCCCCGAGGAGGCGGGGCGCGTCTGAGGCGGGGTCCAGTGCCTCGTCGGTGGGCGGTACGAAACGGTCCTGGCGGGGGCCTGCCCAGCCGGTGAGGATCCCGTCCTCGTGCGACCAGTGCCCGTCAGGCCCGTAGGTGCGGAGCGGGAAGGGAAGTTCGGGAAGTTCGACGTCCATTCGCCAATCCTCTCAGGCCCACTGCCGCGCCCCCGCAGGGGCGCGGGGAACTGCGCGACCAGCCACAACGGCCCCGCAGCCCGCGAACAACCACAACCCCAACGGCGCTACCGCTCCAGGTGACCGTCGTAGCGTCGAGGCAACCCCAGCGGGTTGTCGTCCCGCAGCTCCGGCGGCAGCAGCGTCTCCGGCGCGTTCTGGTACGCCACCGGCCGCAGCCAGCGCTCGATCGCCGTACCGCCGACCGACGTCGAGGTCGAGGTCGTCGCCGGGTAGGGACCGCCGTGGTGCTGGGCGGGGGCGACGGCGACACCGGTGGGCCAGCCGTTGACCAGGACGCGCCCGGCGAGCGGCGTCAGCTCGGCGAGGATCTCCGCGCCGCGGCCTTCGCCCGCCGCCTCCTCCGTCGACAACTGCACGGTCGCGGTGAGGTTGCCGGGAAGGCGGGAGAGGACCGCGCTGGCCTCGGACTCGTCCTCGTAGCGGGCGACGACCGTGAGCGGGCCGAAGCACTCTTCCAGGAGCAGGTCGTGCTCGCCCTCGGTGGCGAGCTTCTGCGCGGGCACGGTCAGGAAGCCGGGGCTCACGGTGTGCTCGCCGCCCGAGCCCGGGGTCACCGGGGTCTCGACGCCGGGGAGCCCGGCGCGCTCGGCGACACCCGCGATGAAGTTGTCGCGCATGCGGTGGTCCAGGAGGACGCCCGCGTCGGTGTCGCTGACGGCGTCGGTCAGGGACTTCACCAGGCGGTCGCCCGCCGCGCCCGCGGGTGCCAGGACCAGGCCCGGCTTCACGCAGAACTGGCCGACGCCCAGCGTCATCGAGCCCGCGAGCCCGGCGCCGATCTCCTCGGCGCGCTCGGCCGCCGCGGCCTCGGTGATCACGACGGGGTTGAGGGAGCCCAGCTCGCCGTGGAAGGGGATCGGCGCGGGGCGCGCGGCCGCCGCGTCGAACAGGGCCCGGCCGCCGCGCACGGAGCCGGTGAACCCGGCCGCCGCGACCAGCGGGTGCTTGACGAGTTCGACGCCCGCCTCGAAGCCGTGCACGAGGCCGACGACACCGCCCGGGATGTCGTGCCGGGCGGCGGCCCGGCGCAGTACGGCCGCGACCAGCTCGGAGAGCGCCGGGTGGTCGGGGTGGGCCTTGACCACGACCGGGCAGCCGGCCGCCAGCGCGCTCGCGGTGTCGCCGCCGGCGACGGAGAAGGCGAAGGGGAAGTTGGAGGCGGAGTAGACGGCGACGACACCCAGCGGCACCTTGTAGCGGCGCAGGTCCGGGATCGGCGGGGTCGCCGTGTCGTCGGGGTGGTTGATGACGACGTCGAGGAAGGCGCCCTCGTCGACGATGCCGCCGAAGGCCCGCAGTTGGTAGCAGGTGCGGGCGAGTTCACCGGTGAGCCGGACCGGGCCGAGCGCGGTCTCCGCGTCGGCGGCCTCGACGAGCTGTTCCTTGGCCGCTTCGAGCAGGTCAGCGGCGGTCCTCAGGAAGGCCGCGCGCACGGTGCGGTCGACGAGGGCTCCCCGGGCGGCGTGCGCGGCGCGGACGGCCTCGTCGACCTCCTGGGCCGTGGCCTCCACCGCAACCTGCTCGCGCTGCTTCCCGGTACGGGGGTCGACACTCCAGACTGGTGCTGCTGCCACCGCGGGTCCCTCCAGATGTAATGCCGCAGTTCTTGTCTCACCCACCAGCGGTGTTCGATATACTGAACGCTGTCTCTGATGGTGAATATGATGCGGAGACTATTTCCCGTCGAACGAGGGGGTCAAGGGCGATGTCGGCAGGCGAGACAGGCGGCGGAGCGCAGGTCAAGTCCGCGGTACGGACCGTGGAATTGCTCGAGTACTTCGCGGGCCGGCCCGGTATGCACTCCCTGGCCGCGGTCCAGGAGGCCGTCGGTTATCCGAAATCCAGCCTCTACATGCTGCTGCGCACCCTCGTGGAGCTCGGCTGGGTCGAGACGGACGCGACGGGCACGCGGTACGGCATCGGCGTACGGGCGCTGCTGGTCGGCACCTCGTACATCGACGGCGACGAGGTGGTCGCCGCGGCCCGCCCGACCCTGGACCGGCTCTCCGACGACACCACGGAGACCATCCACCTGGCGCGCCTGGACGGCACGAACGTCGTGTACCTGGCCACCCGCCAGTCGCAGCACTACCTGCGCCCCTTCACCCGGGTGGGCCGCCGGCTCCCCGCGCACTCGACCTCGCTCGGCAAGGCGCTGCTCGCCACCCACACCGACGAGCAGGTCCGCAAGATGCTGCCCGAGACGCTCGCCGCGCTGACCGAACACACGATCACCGACCGGGAGAAGCTCATCGAGGAGCTGCACCAGGTCCGGGAGCAGGGCTTCGCCGTGGACCGTGAGGAGAACACGCTGGGGCTGCGCTGCTTCGGCGTCGCGATCCCCTACCGCACCCCCGCCCGGGACGCGATCAGCTGCTCGGTCCCGGTGGCCCGGCTCACCCCCGCGCACGAGCAGATGGTCAAGGACGCCCTGTTCGACGCCCGCGACCGGCTGACGCTCGCCACCCGGAGGCTCTGAACCATGGAGATCGCACTCCGTCCGGTCCACGACAGCGATCTGCCGGTCTTCTACCGGCAGATGAACGACCCCGAGTCCCTCCGGATGGCCGCGTTCACCCCCAGGGACCCCGCCGACCGTGACGCCTTCGACGCTCACTGGAAGCGTGTCCGCGCCTCGTCCGCCGTGCTGCGCACGATCCTCGCGGACGGCGATGTCGTGGGCAGCGCCGCGGTGTACGGGGAGCCCGGCGAGCGCGAGGTCACCTACTGGATCGACCGGGCGTACTGGGGCCGGGGCATCGCGACGGCCGCGCTGCGGGACCTGCTGGCCGAGGTGCCCGAACGCCCGCTGCACGCGCGGGCGGCGGCCGACAACGCCGGGTCGCGGCGGGTCCTGGAGAAGTGCGGGTTCCGCGTCACCGGGAACGACCGGGGGTACGCGCACGCGCGCGGCGAGGACACGGACGAGGTCGTGCTCACCCTGAAGGGCTGAGCCCGACTTCATGTGAGCCCGGCTTCATGAACAGCGCATGAGAAATGCGGGCGGAAGGGAACGATTCGCTCCCTTCCGCTCGTCCTTCTGAGCGGGATGAACAAGACGATCAGGCGTGCCGCCGTCTTCACTCTGCTGCTCGTGCTCTCCCTGCTGATCAGGGCGACCTGGGTGCAGTTCTACGACGGCCAGGCACTCGCGGACAACAAGAACAACCGACGGAACGCGATCGAGCAGTACGCGAACCCGCTCGGGAACATCATCGTGGCCGGCCGGGCGATCACCGGCTCCGCGCAGACGAAGGGCAGCGACCTCAAGTACAAGCGGACGTACACGGACGGCAGCCTGTACGCGGCGGTCACGGGCTACAGCTCCCAGGTGTTCGGGGCGACCCAGCTGGAGGGCGTCTACAAGGGCCTGCTCGACGGTACGGACAACCAGCTGAAGAACCCCCTCGACACGATCACCAACAAGCGCGCCAGCCCTGGTGACGTGGTCACGACCATCGACCCGGACGTGCAGAAGGCGGCGTACGCGGCGCTCGGCAGCAAGAAGGGCGGGGCCGTCGCGATCGACCCGACGAACGGCAAGATCCTCGCGGTCGTCTCCACCCCGTCGTACGACCCCTCGCAGCTCACCACCGGCGACTCCGCCGCCTGGACGAAGCTGACGAAGGACGCGGACAAGCCGATGACCAACCGGGCGCTGCGCCAGCCGCTGCCCCCGGGGTCGACGTTCAAGCTGGTGGTCGCGGCGGCGGCGCTGGACGACGGGCTGTACAAGAACGTGGACACCGGCACGAACAGCCCCAACCCGTACACGCTGCCGAACACGAAGACCGACCTGTCGAACGAGAGCGCCTCCGCACCCTGCAAGGACGCCTCGATCCGGGTGGCACTCCAGTACTCGTGCAACAACGTCTTCGCGAAGATGGCCGTCGACCTCGGGCAGGACAAGGTCAAGGCGATGGCGGAGAAGTTCGGCTTCAACGACAGCTCGCAGGACGTGCCGGTGCGGGCGTACCCGAGCGTCTACCCCTCGGACATGGACGAGTCGTCCACGGCGCTGACCGGCATCGGCCAGTACGACGTCACGGCGACCCCGCTGCAGATGGCCATGGTGTCGGCCGCCATCGCCAACGGCGGCAAGCTGGTCTCGCCGCACATGGTGTCGCAGACCAGTGACGCGAGCGGCAATGTGGTGAAGGACTACGACGACGGCACCGAGACCAAGGAGATCGTCAGCTCGACCACCGCCGAGCAGCTCCAGTCCGCGATGCAGACGGTCGTCACCGAGGGCACGGGCACCAACGCGAAGATCTCCGGCGCGACCGTGGGCGGTAAGACGGGTACGGCCCAGCACGGCGAGAAGAACAGCAAGACGCCGTACGCCTGGTTCACGTCGTACGCGAAGTCCGATGCGAACGGCAAGGAGGTCGCCGTGGCGGTCATCGTCGAGCAGTCCGACGCGGCGAGGTCCGAGGTCAGCGGCAACGGCCTGGCGGCGCCGGTGGCCAAGGCCATGATGCGGGCGGCGCTGAAGAACTGACGCACCGCGCACGACGGAGGGCCGCCCCGCACCCCTGGGGGCGGCCCTTCCTTCGTACGGTCACTTCACGCCCGTACGGGTCACTTCACGCCGAACAGCTGTCTCACCGGATCGATCGCGAAGTACACCAGGAACAGCGCCGACACGGCCCACAGCAGCCAGTGGACCTCACGGAACTTGCCGAGCACCGCCTTGATCACGACGTAGGCGACGAAGCCGGCCCCGATGCCGTTGGTGATCGAGTAGGTGAACGGCATCGCCGCGATGGTCAGGAACGCGGGGATCGCGACCTCGTAGCTGTCCCATTCGATGTGCTTGACCTGCGTCATCATCAGGAAGCCGACCGCGACCAGAGCGGGGGCCGCCGCCTGGAGCGGCACGATGGTGAGCAGCGGGGTCAGGAACAGGGCGAGGGCGAACATGCCGCCGGTGATCAGGTTCGAGAAGCCGGTGCGCGAGCCCTCGCCGACGCCGGCCGCGGACTCGATGTAGGCGGTGTTGGAGGAGGCGGAGGCCGCACCGCCCGCGACGGCCGCGGCGCCGTCGATGAACAGCACCCGGCCGATGCCGGGCACCTTGCCCTCCTCGTCGAGCAGTCCGGCCTCGGCGCTGATGCCGACGATCGTGCCCATGGCGTCGAAGAAGTCCGACAGGATCAGGGTGAAGATCAGCAGGACGACGGTCAGGGCGCCGGTCTCACCGAAGCCGCCGAACAGACTGAAGTGTCCGACGAGACCGAAGTCCGGGGTGGCCACCACGTCGGAGGGGATCTTCGGCGTGGTCAGGCCCCAACTCTTGATGTCGGCGGCCGAGTTGATGATCACGGCGACCACGGTCATCGTCACGATGCTGATCAGGATGGCGCCCTTGACCTTGCGTGCCATCAGTCCGATGGTGAGCAGCACGCCGAGACAGAAGACCAGTACGGGCCAGCCGGTCAGCGAACCGGTCGCGCCCAACTGCACCGGCACGGTGGTGTTCGCGACGTCCGGGATGCGGCTGGCGAAACCGGCGTCCACGAAGCCGATGAAGGCGATGAAGAGTCCGATGCCCACACCGATGGCGTGCTTCAGCGGTTGCGGGATGGCGTTCATGACGGCTTCGCGCAGTCCGGTGAGGACCAGTACGCAGATGATCACGCCTTCGATGACCACCAGGCCCATCGCGTCGGGCCAGCTCATCAGCGGGGCGATCTGGAAGGCGACGACGGCGTTCAGGCCGAGGCCCGCGGCGATCGCGAGGGGCAGATTGCCGCCCACGCCCATGATGACGGTCATCACCGCGGCCACCAGGGCGGTGGCCGTGACGAGTTGGCCGCTGTCGAGCTGGTGACCGAACTTGTCCTTGGCGCTGCCGAGGATGATCGGGTTCAGGACAAGGATGTAGGCCATGGTGAAGAACGTGGCGAATCCGCCGCGTATCTCCCGGCCGAAGGTGGAGCCCCGTTCGGAGATCCTGAAGAACCGGTCGACGCCGTTCGCCGCTGGTGGCGCGGCACTTGGCCGGTCGGCCACCTTCTGTGTTTCGGACATGGCTGATACTCCTTGTGGCCTGCGTGCTGGGTGTGCGGATGCTGGCTGGATTGTTCCCGCGTTGAACCGCGTTCAGGTTTTCGCCGTGTTACAGAATCGAGTTCGGCCCGCCATACGCTGTTCGAAGCCCTGTACACATCGCTGGTACGCTCACGCATCTCGCCCCACAGGGGCACCATTCCTTCACGGGTGGCGCACGGGGGCCGTATACGCACGCACCCGCACCGGTTGCTCAAAAGCCGCAGCAAGGAGAGGTAGCCGTGGGCACTGTCGTCGACGACGCAGCCTCCGTGGAGTTCCACGCCTTCTTCGAGCGGCACCATGCCGAACTCGCCCGCTTCGCCCATCTGTTGACCGGCGAGGCGGACGCCGCCGACGATCTGGCGGCCGACGCGCTGCTCGCGCTGTGGCACCGCTGGGACCGGGTGCGCGCGGCCGACCACCCGGTGGCGTACGCCCGCGGGGTCGTCGCGAACCTGGCCCGCACCCGGATCCGCAGCGCGGTGCGCGAGCGTAGACGGATCACACTGTTCTGGTCGCAGCGCGAGGACAAGACCGAGAACCCCGACATAGCGGGGAAGATCGACGTCCAGGAGGCGCTGCGCCGACTGCCGTTCCGTAAGCGCGCATGTGTCGTGCTTCGGCACGCTTTCGACCTCTCGGAGAAGGACACGGCGCTCGCCCTCGGTGTTTCCGTGGGTACGGTTAAGTCCCAGACGTCGAAGGGCATGGCCGAACTGAAGCGGCTCCTCGGCACCGAAGAGGCCCCGATGCGGGTGCACGCAGGTGTGCTGCCCACGGGTGGAGCCGGAGGAAGGGACCGATGAGGAAGGCGCAGGACGTGCACGACGAGCTGCGCGCCAGGCTGCACGAGGCGGCCGAGGCGCACGAGCCCGACCGCGCGCGCATCCTGGCCCGGGTCGAGCGCGGGATGTCCGGCGCCGCCGAGCGTCGTCCCCGGCGCGCGGCGCGTCCGCCGGTGCTCGGCTGGGGTCGGATCGTCGGCGCCACGGCCGCGGTGGCGGGCGTCCTCGCGGTCGGCGGTTACTGGGTGGCCGCGGCGGTGCAGGAGAACCACCCGCCGCAGCAGACGGTCGCGGTCTCGCCGACCCCGGTCGCCTCCCCGGACGCGACGAGCCGCGCGCCCGTCGTGCCGCACCCCTCGCACACCTCGGGTGCCTCGAAGCCGTCCGGGAAGGCGAGCGCCTCCCCCTCGGACACCCCCTCGGCCGCGCACTCCTCGCCCGCCGCGCCCAAGGCACCCGCCGCGGGCAACCAGGACGGCTCGCTGTGGTCCGACGGCTCGGTCGATCCGCACAGCAACGACTTCTGGGCGCAGAGCAATGTGACCCTGAAGAACGCCGACAAACTCACCTCGCTCACCGTCGAGTTGAGGATCAAGCAGACCGGCGGGGTCGGCGACACGGGCTCCTGGCGCTCGGCACCCGAGAGCGACTTCACGACGACGGTCACCGAGAAGGACGGCTTCCTCGTCTACACCTGGGTGCTCAAGGACGGCCACACCCTCGCGGCCGGCCAGTGGGTCTTCGCGGGCCAGTACAACCACACCCGCGGCGGCCGGGACGCCAAGGACGACCGCTACTCGGCGGACGCGAGGACCGCGGACAGGACGCTGTCGGTGGCGGGCGACTTCGCCGCCGCGAGCGGCACCGACGGCGACTCGTAGAAAATCCCCTCGAAAAAACCTGCGGACGGCGGCAACCCTTTCCTCACCTGCGGCGACCAGGAGACGAACACGTCCCCTTCCGCAAGGAAATCCGCTTCATGACTGTACGAGTTGAACAGCGCGTCCGGCACCGTCGCCGCCTCACCGGGCGGCGGTCCGTGATCGGTGGGGTCACCGCACTCGGCATCACCGGGGCCGCGCTCGTCACGACGTCGATGCTGAGCACCGCGGGCGCGAGCTCCGTCTGGCCGACGGCCAAGGGCAGCAAGGCCGTCTCGAAGACGATCTCGGTCTCGGGCACCTACGACGGCAAGCTGACGAAGTTCTTCGGCAGTGGTTCCCTCGGCACCTCCGACCAGTCGGAGAGCCAGGGCCCGATCTTCGAGCTCAAGGACGGCGCGGTCCTCAAGAACGTCATCATCGGCACCCCGGCCGCCGACGGCGTGCACTGTCTGGGCAGCTGCACGCTGCAGAACGTGTGGTGGCTGGACGTCGGCGAGGACGCGGCCACCTTCAAGGGCAAGGCGTCGTCCGCGAAGTACAACGTGATCGGCGGTGGCGCGCGGCAGGCCTCCGACAAGGTGTTCCAGTTCAACGGCGCCGGCACGCTCTCCATCACCGGCTTCCACGTGGAGAACTTCGGCAAGCTGGCGCGCTCGTGCGGCAACTGCAAGACGCAGTACAAGCGCACGATCGTGCTCAGCGACATCGACGCGACCGCCCCGGGCAAGGCGCTGGTCGGCATCAACTCCAACTTCGGCGACACGGCGACCCTGTCGAAGATCCGTGTCACCGGCGACACCAAGAAGAAGCTCAAGACCTGCGTGCGCTTCAAGGGCAACAGCAGCGGCAAGGAGCCCACCGAACTCGGCACCGGCGCGGATGGAACCTTTTGCAGGTTCACGTCATCTGACATCACGTACAAGTAAGGGATCTGCTGGCCTGAGCCCCCCTCGGAGCCAGTCAGAGGAACGCCCCCGCCGGTGACGACCGGCGGGGGCGTTCACTTTCCCTCGTACGTCAGTACGCGGGCACGTCAGTTCATGGTCGAGCCGATGGTCGTCGAGCCCGTCGTCAGGAACGTGGTCGCCGGCAGCGAACCGCTCGATGAGCGGGCCCCGTACGCCGTGGTCGCGTCCGTGGACCTGAAGGACGGCGTCGAGGTGCCGCTGTCCCAGTTGTTGGCCGCGGAGACCGTGGCGGAGCCGAGCTTGTCCAGGCCGCCCTTGTTGCTCACCGCGAGGTTCCTGGCGAGCCGCGCCTTGCCCGTCGCGAAGAAGAAGCCCGCGTCGGTGTTGGCGTAGGCGGTGTTGCGGTTGAGCACGATGGCCCCGGTGTTGGAGTTCTCGGTGAAGCCGTTGCCCGCGTTGTCCCAGGCGGCGTCGTTGTTCACGACATGGGCGACCGAGGCCCCGCCGCCGCCGAGCTTGAAGCCGTTGCCGTTGCCCTCGAAGGCGGAGTCGTTCCAGCGGTTCTTGCCGTTCCCGTACGACCACGAGTGCTCGATGGTGATCGGCGAGGAGAACTGCCAGAGGTCGAGGCCGTCGTCCGCGTTGTTGTAGAGGCGCGCGCCGGTGACCTTGTTGCCGGTGCCGGAGCCGAACTTGATGGCGATGCCGTCGGCGTTCTGCCCGTGGTTCGCGGCGTCGTAGTTGCCGTAACTGTCCAGGTTCTGCACGAGGTTGCCGGTCGTGCCGTCGCCGCGCAGGGTGAAGCCCGAGTCGCCGTTGTTCGCGGTGACGAGGTTCTTGAAGACGCCACCGACGGAGGAGGTGGCGACGAAGCCCTGGGCGGGCGAGTTCTGCCAGGTGATGTTCTGGACGGTCCAGTAGTCGCCGTAGATCCCCGCCAGCCAGGAACCGGCGGCCAGCTTGGAACCGTCGATCTTCACCTTCTCGCTGCCGTACGCGGTGAGCGTGATCCGCGTGGAACTGGTGCCGTTCGCCGTCGACTTCAGCGTGGCCGTCGGATAGTACGTGCCGCCGCGCACCTGGATGGTCGTACCCGCGGCGGCATTGGCGACGGCCGTCTGGAGCTGCGCGGTGGTGGAGACGGTGACCGTGGTGGTGGCGGCCTGCGCCGAGCCGTTGTTCGCGAGGCCGAGGTAGACGCCACCCGCCCCCGCGGCGACGGCCACCGCCGCGGCGATCGAGAGCGTACGGGTCCTGCGGTGGCGTCCGGTGCTCAGAAGCACGGGGCGTTCCTTTCCTAGGGGGACGGGAGACGAAGCGGGCCGGAGGGGCCGCCCCGGCCCGCTTCTGCTCCCGGGTCGCCGCGGTGGCGGGAAAGGTTGCCGAGGGCTCACGAAAAAGGTCGAAACTTTCGCCGGCCGTCGTGCCGTCTTCATCAATTGACGTGCTGTCCCCCACTGGCAACACTCCGAGAGCGCTTCCCCAACAGAATCCACCAGACTCCGACAGGATGTGTCATGCGACGCCGCACCGCCCGCGCGCTCCTGATCCCCGTCCTCGCGCTCCTCCTGGGCCTGCTGGCCGCCCCACCGAGCCCCGCGTCACCGTCACCTTCGGGAGCATCGCACGTGAACGAACCGAAGTACGCCGGCTATCTCTTCGCCTACTTCACCGGCGAGGGCACGGCCGACGACGAGCAGATCCGCTACGCCCTGAGCCGCGGCAACGACCCGTTGCACTGGCGGGAGTTGAACGCGGGCAATCCCGTCCTGACCTCCACCATCGGCGAGAAGGGCCTGCGCGACCCGTTCGTGATCCGCTCCCCCAAGGGCGACAAGTTCTTCCTCATCGCCACCGACCTGAAGATGTACCAGAACTCCAGCGGCAGCTGGGACTACGTGCAGCGGCACGGCAGCAGGTCCATCATGATCTGGGAGTCCACCGACCTGGTGCACTGGACCGACCAGCGCCTGGTGAAGGTGGCCCCCGACAACGCGGGCAACACCTGGGCGCCGGAGGCCTATTGGGACGACTCGCTCGGTGAGTACGTCGTCTTCTGGGCGTCCAAGCTGTACGCCGACGACGACCCGGACCACACCGGATCGACGTACAACAAGATGCTGTACGCCACCACGAAGGACTTCCGCACCTTCAGCGAGCCGAAGGTCTGGGACGACCCGGGCTACTCGGTGATCGACTCGACGGTCATCAAGAACAAGGGCAGCTACTACCGCTACACCAAGGACGAGCGCGATCCCAGCTCCTCCAGCCCCTGCTCGAAGTTCATCACCGGCGAGAAGTCGACGTCGCTGACGGACACCGCGTACGACTTCGTCTCGGACTGCATCGGCAGCGGCTCGATCGACCGCGGCGAGGGCCCGACGGTCTTCAAGTCCAACACCGAGAACAAGTGGTACCTGTTCATCGACGAGTACGGCAGCCGCGGGTACGTCCCCTTCGAGACGACCGACCTCGACTCGGGCAAGTGGACGATGTCGACGAACTACCAGCTGCCCGCGAGCCCCCGGCACGGCACGGTGATGCCGGTGACGCAGGCGGAGTACGACCGGCTGCTGGCCGCCTACCCGGTGACCGGCACGTCGGTCGTGGACGCGACCGCGAAGGGCCTCAGCGGGTATGCGATCGTCACCGAGTCGGTCTCGAAGGTCGTCCTGCCCATGAAGCCGGACACGGACCTCAGGCACCTCGCCCCCACCCTCGCGGTCGGCGCGGGCGCGAAGGTCAGCCCGGCCTCGGGCACACCCCGGGACTTCCGCACCCCGCGCACCTACACCGTGACGGCTCCGGACGGGACGAGCCGGACCTGGACGGTCGAGGCGGTACCCACCCGCAGCCCGGTCCTCCCCGGCCTCAACGCCGACCCGGACGTCCACTACCTGGACGGCCAGTACTGGATCTATCCGACGACGGACGGCTACGCGGGCTGGAGCGGGACGAGCTTCAAGGCGTACTCGTCGAAGGACCTGGTCCGCTGGAAGGACCACGGTGTGATCCTGGACCTGGGATCCGATGTGTCCTGGGCGGACAAGAACGCCTGGGCCCCGGCGATCGCCGAACGCGACGGCAAGTACTACTTCTACTTCTGTGCGGAGCAGCAGATCGGCGTGGCGGTGGCCGACTCCCCGGCCGGTCCCTTCAAGGACGCGCTGGGCAAGCCCCTGGTGGCCAAGGGCCTGTTGACGGGCCAGATGATCGACCCGGCGGTGTTCACGGACGACGACGGTCGGTCGTATCTGTACTGGGGCAACGGCCACGGATACGTGGTGCCGCTGAACGCCGACATGGTGTCGTTCGACGCCTCGCAGGTGCGGGACATCACGCAGCCCGACTTCCGTGAGGGATCCTTCGTCGTCAAGCGGCACGGCACGTACTACTTCATGTGGTCCGAGGACGACACCCGCAGCGAGAACTACCACGTCGCCTACGCCACCGGACCGTCCCCGCTCGGTCCGTGGACCAAGCGGGGCACGATCCTGTCCAAGCGCCCGGAGTACGGCATCAAGGGCACCGGACACCACTCCGTGGTGAACGTCCCCGGCACCGACGACTGGTACATCGTCTACCACCGGTTCGCCCTGAACGGCCCCGGGAAGGCGGGCGGGGACGGCACGCACCGGGAGACCACCATCGACCGCATGGAGTTCGCGGCCGACGGGACGATCGAACCGGTGGTGCCGACCCTGGAGTCGATCCGCCCCGTACGGACCGAGTCCTGAGTACTAGCTGACGAAGTACGTCGGGTTCGGGAGCTTGAACGTCTTGTCGGCGTAGCCGCCGTCGAGGTCGGAGTACTGGTCGCCGAAGTTGGCGACGATGTCGTACCCGAGGGACTCGATGTGCTCACGGGTGCCGGACTTGTACTGCACGGTGGTGCAGTTCCAGGCGGCGGCCGTGGCGCAGGCGCTCAGGTAGGCCGGCGGGTTGGCCGCGTCCTTGAGGAACATGTGGTCGGCGTCGAGGTTGATGTCGGCGCCGACCTTCTTCAGGTTCGCGACCGCGGAGACGCGCTGCGACTCCTTCAGGCCCGAGTTGTAGAAGACCTCGACACCCTTGGACTTGGCGTACGCGACGAGTTCGGGGGTGCCGAAGACGGCCGGACGGTCGGCCTGGGCCACGTACGCGGCCCAGGAGGCCGAGTTGTACGTGTAGTTGGTCTTCTTCTCGTAGTCGAGGGAGAGCAGCAGCGTGTCGTCGATGTCGAAGACGACCGCGGGCTTCTCGCCCCGGTGCTTCGCCTTGTGCGCCGCCCTGTCGATGTAGCGCTTGGCGTCAGACTCCAGGCGCGACAGGTCCTTGGCGTACCGGCTGTCCTTGGACGCCTGGTACACGCCGTTGCTGTCGAGCGTGGTGCCGTAGTAGGTGTCGATGTCCTTGACCAGGAGCCCGATGTTGTAGGGCTCGTGGGTCGAGTTGGCCGTCGACTGGCCGGCCGTGGCGACGCCCGTGCCGTAGAGGGCTCCGCCAGCGACGGCACAAGCGGCCGCGATGGCTGCCGCTCTGAGGGACTTCCGCATGGATTCTCCGGATCTGGGTGATGGGTGACCAGGTCATTCCGCACCAGGTCAGGGACTGTCTACGCGCATCACGCACGCCACGCGGGAGGCTTTATCGGATCGAGACCTCACCCGCGGGCGGCGTCCCCCTTGATGCATTGCCCGCAGGTGGCGTGCGCTTGACCTTCTCTTGAACCGGTTCTCCTAGGGTCGGAACGCACATGCGAACGATGCGTCAGACGGGGAGAGCCGCATGGGTGATGGCAACGGCGACGGCATGGTCCTGCACATCCACACCGCCGATCTGAAGCGCGCGGCGCCGGACTTCCACGAAGGGGCCAAGAACCTCAGCACGGCACTCACCACCCTCGTCACCACCCTGGACAGCCTGGGAAAACCCTGGGGCGACGACAAACAGGGCAAGGAGTTCGGGGACGCCTACTCGCCGATGCAGAAGAAGATAGAGAGCGCGGCGGGCACCCTCGTACTCGGCCTGGTGAGCATCCACGAGGCCATGAACGACCTGGCGGACGGCACCGTCGACAACGACCAGCTGATCGCGGGAATGTTCACCGAGGTGAAGACCGGCGGGACCGTCAAGGCGGAAAGCGACGGTTCCGGTGAGCGTTGAGGACGAGGCCAAGAAGATCCTGCTGAAACTGGGCCTGTGGTGGCCGGACGCCAACTCCGGTTCGCTGCGGGCCGCGGCGACCGCCTGGCGCACCTTCGCCGACGCGGTCGACGACGTACGGGCACCGGTGCACACGAGTGCGTCCTCCCTCATCCACCACAACACCGGCGAGTCGATCGACGCGTTCGAGAAGTTCTGGAACCGCTTCGCCAAGGGCAAGGACGCCGGCTGGCTCAGCGACCTGGCGGAGTCTTCCCGGGCGATGGCGAAGGCCCTGGACAAGTTCGCGGACGCCATCGACGACGCCATCAACAAACTCTGGACGCAGATCGGCATCGACGCCGCCGTGATCGCGGGCGGGGTGGCGCTGGCCTTCTTCACGGCGGGCCTCGCCTCCGGAGCAGCCGTCGCGGCGGCCGACGCCATCATCGAGTTCGGCGCCACCATGGGCATCGCGGTCTCCACCACCGTCGCGGAGATAGCGGCGGGCACCCTGGTCGCGGCGGCCTTCGGCGGTATCGAGTCGGTCACCGTCGACCTGGCCGTGGCCCAGCCCCTGAAGATGGTCACCGGTCTGCAGCAGGGCTTCAGCCTGGACGAGGTCAACCAGGCCGCCAAGGACGGCATGATCTTCGGCGGCGCGCTGGGCGCGGGCGGCGGCGTACTGAAGGCGGGCATGGAGGGCGCGTTCAGCGACACCACTCCCCTCCTGCTGCGCCCGCCGTCCCTCCGCCCCGACCTGGTCGAGCTCGGACCCGCCGCGCGCAACGCGGAGCGCACGCCGTGCGTCGGCGAGCCGATCGACGTGGCGACGGGCGCCATGCTGATGTCCCAGACCGACCTGACGCTGCCGGCCTCCCTTCCCCTCCTCTTCCAGCGCACCCACCTGTCCTCCTACCGGGGCGGCGTCTGCTTCGGCCCGACCTGGATCTCCACCCTCGACGAGTGCGTGCAGATCGACGGCGAGGGGGTCGTCTTCGCGGCGGCGGACGGCATGCGGCTCGTCTATCCCGTGCCGGAGCCGGATGTGCCGACCCTCCCTCTGAAGGGCGCGCGCTGGCCACTGCGCTGGGACGGCAAGCCCGACGGCGTCATGACCATCACCGACCCCGCCACCGGAGTCGTCCGCACCTTCAGCACCCCCTTCTCCTCGGGCTCCTTCGGCGTCTTCCATCTGCCCCTGGACTCCTGGAGCGACCGAAACGGCGTTCGCATCGACGTCGAGCGCGACGACGAAGGCATCCCGTTCGGCATCCGCCACTCCGGCGGCTACTACCTGGCCGTCGACACCCAGGGCCCCCGCGTCACCGCCCTGCGCCTGCTCGACGAATCCCCCTCCCGCTACGGCCCCGACGGCCCGGTGGGCGAGGGCACGCTCGTCATGCGGTACGGCTACGACCCGTCCGGCAACCTCACCGAGGTCATCAACTCCAGCGGTGAGCCGCTCCGGTTCACCTACGACGACCAGGGCCGGATGACGCGCTGGACCGACCGCAACGGGACCTGGTTCTCCTACGTCTACGACGAACGCGGCCGCGTCGTCCGCACCGAGGGCGTCGACGGCATCCTGTCGGGCACCCTGACGTACGACGAGGCGGCGGCCACGACGACGTACACCGATTCACTCGGCCGCGTCTCCAGCCATCGGTACAACTCCGAGGGCCTGGTCGTCGAGGAGACGGACCCGCTCGGGCATGTCACGCGCACGGAGTGGGACGAGTGGGGTGCCAAGCCCGTCGCAGTGACCGATCCGCTAGGGAGGACGACCCGTCACGCGTATGACGCCGCCGGGAACCTGAGCGAGATCACCCTGCCGGACGCGTCGGTGACCCGTGCGGTCCACAACCTTCTCGGCCTGCCCACAGAGGTCGTGGAGTCGGGCGGCGCGACCTGGCGGCATACCTACGACGACCGCGGCAACCTGCTGTCCACTGTGGACCCCACGGGTGCCGAAACGCGGTACGAGTACGACTCATCGGGCCATCTGGCCATGGTCACGGACGCGCTCGGCCACACACGCCGGATCACCTCGAACGCCGCCGGGCTGCCCGTCGTGCTCACCGATGAGCTGGGGCACGAGACGACCGTGCGGCGGGATGCCTTCGGCCGGATCGTCGCGGTGACCGACCCGCTCGGCGACACCACCCGCATGGGCTGGACCGTCGAGGGCAAGCCGGAGTGGCGGGAGTACGCCGACGGCACCCGCGAGTCCTGGGCCTGGGACGCCGAGGGCAACCTGCTCACCCACACCGACCTGGTGGGCAACACCACCCGCCAGACCGCCACACACTTCGACCTCCTGGCGGCCCGCACGGATCCGGACGGCGCACGGTACACGTTCACGTACGACACCGAGCTGCGCCTGACCAAGGTCACCAATCCCCAGGGCCTGGCCTGGTCGTACCGGTACGACCAGGCCGGCCGGCTCGTTACGGAGACGGACTTCAACGGCCGCACGCTCACGTACGAGCACGACGCGGCAGGCCGTCTGGTCTCGCGCACCAACGGCGCCGACGAAACACTGCGCTTCACACGGGACGCGCAGGGCCGTGTCGTGGAGCAGCACGACGACACGGGTGAGGTGACGACGTACGCGTACGGCCCCGACGGCAGAATGTCTCGCGCCGCCAACGCGGACGCCGAGGTCGTGCTGGATCGGGACGCGGTGGGCCGCATTCTCTCGGAGACGGTGGGCGGGCGCACGACGACGTTCACGTACGACGCCGTCGGGCAGTGCACCCACCGGGTGACCCCATCCGGTCTGGTGTCCGACTGGACTTACGATCCTGTGGGCCACCCTGTCGAACTGCGGTCGGCAGCCGGTTCGCTGGCCTTCTCGTACGACGCCGTCGGTCGCGAGACCGAGCGCCGGATCGGCGATGCCGCGACGCTCACTCAGAGCTGGAGCGCGACAGGACACCTCGCCGTGCAGTCGTTGACATCGACGGCGGACTCGTCGGAGGCGGATCGCCTTCTCCAGCACCGCGGCTACGCCTACCGAGCGGACGGCCACCTCGTCGAAGTACGCGAGCTCACCTCCGGCACGCGCCGCTTCGACCTGGACGCCATGGGCCGTGTCACAGGCGTACGCGCCCATGGCTGGCGTGAGGTCTACGCCTACGACGCGGCAGGCAGTCCGGTACGGGCGACGGCGCCCGACCATGCTTGTCCGGGTGACCGCGAGTTCGAGGGCACGCTCGTCCGCCGCGCAGGGCACACCGTCTACGAGCACGACGCCCAGGGCCGTCTGGTCCGCAGGACACGCAAGCTTCTCAACGGGCAGACGCGCACCTGGACATACGTCTGGGACACCGAGGACCGGCTGACCGAAGCGGTCACGCCGGACGGCGAACGATGGCGATACGCGTACGACCCACTGGGCCGCCGTGTGTCCAAACACCGCGTGGCCGAGGACGGGTCACAGGCCGATCGCGTCGACTTCTCCTGGGACGACACCCGCCTGGCCGAACAGACCTGCCAGGATGGCAGGGTGACGACCTGGGACTACGCTCCGGGTTCCCATCGTCCGGTCGCCCAGACGCAGCACAAGACCTCCGTCGTCGAGTCCGGCGCGTCGTTCCTCGCCCGGCTGGTCGAAGAGACCGGCTCTTCGCACACGACCCGCTTCCACGCCGTGGTCACGGACCTCGTGGGCACCCCCGCGGAGTTGGTCTCGGTGTCCGGAGACCTGGTCTGGCAGCGGCGCACCTCGCTCTGGGGCACTGGCCTGCCGGCTCCGACGGACGAGGAAGCCACCGTGGACTGCCCGCTACGCTTCCCCGGCCAGTACGCCGACCCCGAGACGGGACTCAGCTACAACCACTTCCGCTATTACGACCCCGAGACCGGACGATACGTCTCTTCGGACCCGCTGGGCCTCGCACCCTCCCCCGATCACCACGCCTACGTGAGGAATCCCCTCGTCGAGTCCGATCCGCTCGGACTCTTCACCTGCAAGGTGGAGAACGCGCTCAAGGACTGGCAGAGCAGGAGATACCAGTTCGGCAGCGATCAGTTCATGCTCGACAAGAAGAACCTGGCACACGTCCTGGAAAGGCATCATCCTGAGTACTGGGACGGTTCGGTGAAGCAGAAGCAGTCCTTCCTCGACGGAAAGATGTCCGTCAAGGATGTCGAGGACGCCATCACCGAGACCCTGAATCAGAACCGGGACAAGCTGACGTCCCGCGGCCCCATGGGCATGTACCAGGTAGAAGGCAAAGTAAACGGAGTAGATTACGTCCTCGGTATCAAGAACGGCCATATAGGCCAGTTCTATCCCGGAACTCTCCCCAAGAAATAGGCCACATGATTGAAATCACCTCCTACCTGCGCACCAAGTCAGGAGGATTCACCCCCGTACCGGACACGACCTCCGCACCTTCGGATCCCTCATACGTCGAAGGCGCCATCGAACTGACGATCAACGGCGTACGGATCCTGGACCAGGAGCTTTGGGACTACGTCGACGAACTCTGGTCCTATATCAGCGACATGGTGCTGAGTCTCAAGCACGAGGACGAGGCGGCGACGTACTTCCCGGATCAGCCGATCAGGCTTTCGTTCAAGCGCCTGGGCGGGGGACTCGTTCTCGTCTCTCTCACCTACGATGACATCAAGCGTGCCACCTCCGTCGACGAGCGAGAACTCGTCGAGGCGCTGCAACGGGCGGGCACGAAATTCTTCACCAGGATGAAGGAATTGCTCCCCGGGAACGCCCAGGGATACGACGACGCGTTGGCAAGACTTATGGGACACGTCAATCCATGACGGATCCGGGACCACCTGGCCGAACTCCCCCGAACACGCACCGAGCTCTCTTGACGGAAGGAACAACGAGAACATGCACCATCTCGCTGCCGGAACGCATGGGCCGTCCCCAGTGATCATCACCCTCTTCGCCCTGGGCGGCCTCGCAGCCGTCTGGTGCGGCGGGAGCTGGGCGTTCAACGTGCGCGGGATCGCCGTCCGGAGGGCCGCGAACATCCGCGACAGGCATCAACTGAGGGGTGGTTCGGTGCTGATGGGGGCCCAGCCTTGGTACCACCGGATGCTCGGGGCGTTTCTCACGGTCGCCGGTCTTGTGCTGCTGACCGCTGCCTACGCCCTGTGGCACCTCAACTGAGCCCACCGCACCGGTTCCTGCGGATCAGTTCATCGTGGCGCCGATCGTCGTGCTCCCCGTCGTCAGGAACGTCGTCGCGGGCAGCGAGCCGTCCGACTTGCGGGCGTTGTACGTCGTCGACGCGTCCGTGGAGACGAAGGACGGGGTGGAGACGCCCGAGTCCCAGTTGTTGCCGGCGGACGTGACCGAGGACCCCTTGGAGACCGCCGCGCTGCCGTTGCTCACCGCCAGGTTCTTGCCGAGCTTCGCGGAGCTGGTCGCGAAGTAGTAGCCGTACTTGCCGTTGGCGTACGCGGTGGTGCGGTTGATGACGATCGCGCCGGTGTTGGAGTTCTCGGTGAAACCGTTGCCCGCGTCGTCCCAGGCGGCGGAGTTGTTGACGACGTGCGCGACGACCTCGCCGTCGCCGCCCAGCTTGTAGCCGTTGCCGTCCCCCGCGAAGGCCGAGTCGCCCCAGCGGTTCTTGCCGTTGCCGAAGGACCAGGTGTGCTCGACGGTGACGGGCGACGAGAAGGACCAGAAGTCGATGCCGTCGTCCGAGTTGTTGTACAGGCGGGCGCCGGTGATCAGATTGCCGGTGCCGGAGCCGAACTTCACGGCGACACCGTCCGCGTTCTCGCCATGGGTGGCGGCGTCGTAGTTGCCGTACGAGTCGATGTTCTTGACCGTGTTGTTGACGGTGCCGTCACCCGTGAGCGTGAAGCCGGAGTCACCGCCGTTGATGGTCTTGATGTCGTTCCAGTTCGTGCCGGTGCAGGACTGGCAGACGACCGCGCTGTCCGGGGAGTTCTGGAAGGTGAGGTGGGAGACGTTCCAGTAGTCGGCGGTCAGCTTGAAGATCCAGTCCCCGGCGGGCAGCGACGAGCCGTCGATCTTCACCGTCTCCGAGCCGTACGCCTGGAGGGTGACAGGGCTCGACGAGGTGCCGTTGGCCGTCGACTGGAGGGTGGCCGTCGGGTAGTACGTGCCGGCGCGCACCTGGATGACGGTGCCGGCGGTGGCGTTCTTGATGGCGCTGGTGAGGTCGGCCGTGGTGCTGACGACGACGGTCGCCGCCTGGGCCTGGGTGGGCAGGACGGCGAGTCCGGCGCCGAGCGCCAGGGTGGCGCCGAGGGCGAGAGCGGTTCGACGAGACATGGAGTGCGGTCCTTTCGTCGATACGGTGGGGGACTACTTCGGTGCCTTCTTCGGTGCCTTCTTCGGGGCTTGCTCCGGTGCGCTGTTCGGTGCGTTGCTCGGTGCTTTCTCCGGTGCGCTCCTCGGGGACATCACGGGCACCAGTCGCCCAGATACGCCGCACGCGTGTGCGACACGGCTTCCGTGTCCGTGAGCTGGGGACGGTTCTCCGGCACGGTGATCTCCGCGCCGGGACCGGTGTTGCGGTACTCGCGAAAGCGCATGGACTGCCAGGGGTAGGCCTCGCGCATGTCGACGTAGGGCGCCACCGCGTCGATGCCGGGGCCGAGTTCCGTCTCCCGTACGACCAGGGACGGCCAGGCCGTCGTCTCGTACGACGGCACCCACGGCCGCGCGATCTTGTACGCACCGTCCTGCGCGCCCGAGGTGACCCGGCCGCGCAGGGCCAGGAAACCGTGCGGGTTGGCGCGGGCCGTGGAGGGCGCGAAGACCATCCCCTCGGGCTTGAAGGCGACGTCCCGGTCGAGGGTGTGGAAGTGGCAGCGTTCGAAGACGGCGGTGGCCCGCCCGAAGACGAAGTCGACGTCGCCCTCGATGTAGCAGTCGCGGTAGTACTGGCGGTCGAAGGCGGTCAGGGCCGTCGTGTCCGCGAACAGGGTGTCCTGGTGTGCCAGCAGGCGGACGTGGGTGAAGGACGAGCGGTCCCCGGTGACGTACGCCGCCACCGCCTGCGTCCCGGTGATGTCCGGGTGGTCGGCGCGCAGCCAGTCGTTGGCGAGCGTCAGACCGTGCACGGTGAGCCCCGGCGCCGCCGAGGTGAAGGTGGCGGAGCCCGCGGTGCCGTACGTTCCTGAGCCGTCCGGCTTGCGCGTGCCGTTGGCGTGGTCGAAGACGATGACGGCGTCGCGCGGGTCGCGGGTGGCGCCGAGCAGCGTCAGGCCGGTCTTGTCGACGGGGATGTTCACGACCTCGCGGTACGTGCCCGGGTGCACGACGATCGTCCAGTCGGCGCCCGTCACCGCGTCGACGGCGGCCTGGACGGAGTCACCGGGGCGGACGTGCAGCACCCGGCGCCCGCCCGCGAAGGCGGGGGTCGCGCCGAGGACGCCGAGCGCACCGGCCGTGGCGAGAAAGGCGCGTCGGCGCATCTCAGCACCCCTTCCACGGTGTCCAGTCGCCGAGATACGCCTCCCGGGTCGCCGACTCGGCCTCCCCGGGGCTCAGTTGGGGACGGTTCTCCGGGACGCTGATGACCGCGCCGGGCCCCGTGTTCCGGTACTCGGCGAAGCGCTGGCTCTGCCACGGGTAGGCGTCCGCCATGTTGGTGTAGGGCGCGACCGCGTCGATCCCGGCGGCGAGGCGGGTGTCGCGGACGGTCAGCATGGGCCGGGCGGTGGTGTCCGAGCCGGGCACCCAGGGGCGGGCGAGCTTGTAGTACGCGTCCGGGGCCGCGCTGCTGACACGGCCGTGGGTGACCAGATAGCCGCGCGGGTTGGCGAGCGCGGTGGAGGGGGCGAAGACGAAGCCGTACGGGGCGGTCGCCAGGTCCGTGCGGCTCAGGGTGCGGAAGTGGCAGCGCTCGAAGACGGCGGTCGCCCGGCCGAAGACGAAGTCCACGTCACCTTCGACGTAACAGTCGCGGTAGTACTGGCGGGCGAAGGTGCCGAGCGCGATCGAGTCGGCGTACAGCGTGTCCTGGTGGCCCAGGAACCGGCACCCCACGAAGGCCGAGCGGTCGCCCTGCACCTTGACGGCGACCGCCTGGGTGCCGGTGATCTCGGGGTGGTCGGCGCGCAGGAAGTCGTTGGCGAAGGTGATCGAACGGGCGGTGAACCCGTCGGCCTGCACGGTGGTGGTGGCCGACCCGGTGGTCCCGTAGGTGCCGCCGCCGGGCTTCGGGGTGCCGTTGGCGTTGTCGTACACGACGACGACGTCACGCGGGTCCCCGGAGGCGCCGATCCAGGTCATCTCCGTACGGTCGACACCGACGGCGACCGTCTCGCGGTACGTGCCCGGCGCGACGACCAGCGTGTATCCGGCCCCTCCCCCAGTGCTTAACGCCTGGGAGGTGCCCCCGACCGCGCTGACGGCGGCCTGGACGGTGGTGTGGTCGCCGAGCCCGCCGGGGTGGACGTACAGGGTCCGCTCGGTGAGACGGGCCGACGGTGAGCCGTAGCGCCCGAAGGGGGAGCGCCCCTGGGCTCGCGCGGGGGCCGCGAGACCGAGCGCCAGAGCGGCTCCGGCACCGGCGGCGAGGAAGGTTCTGCGACTGGGGGTGGTGCGGGAGAGCATGACGATGCTCCTTCACTGTGCGGCGGCTCGAGAGCCCCGCGGGCTGCGCGGGGAAAGGGGCCGGAGCGGCGCGCCCTGGGTGAGGGGCGGGTGCGGAGCCGCTCCGGCCTGACCAGGAGATGGGTCGCAGGTGGGTCGGTCGGGCGTGGGTCCGGCGAAGGTCCGACGTGGGTCAGCAGATCTTTCCGGCGCCCGCGCCGCGGTCGACGATCCGGGGCACCGCCCGCGGCGGGTCGACCTCGGTGCGCAGCGTCGGCGTCCATCCGGCCCCGGACTGCAGCGTCTCCGCCGGGATCTCCGCGTTGTGCACGGCGATCAGGTCGGTGGCCGCCCCGTTGACGTAGTTGTCCGCGGCGGTGAGCGGCGCCTCCTTCCACTTCTTCAGGACGGTCGCCGCGCTGACTCCGGCGGGCAGCGTGAACGCGTTGTGCTCGGCGACGAGTTGGGACTCCATGCCGATGCCGTAGCTGTAGGAGTAGCCGTCGCCCGCGACGAAGTGGTTGTTGTACGAGTCGACCTGGCCGAAGCGGACGCGCGGCGCGCGCTCGACGAGGTTCGAGAACAGGTTGTGGTGGAAGGTGACCTTGAGGTGGCCCCGGTCGACCGCCGCGGTGGACGCGCTGTCGCTGTTGCCGATGAGGATCGTCTTGTCGTGGTCGGCGAAGACGTTCCAGGAGGCCGTCACGTAGTCCGCGCCCTTGACGATGTCCAGCTCGCCGTCGTGCTGCTCGAAGATCCGCCCGAAGTACGTGGGCAGAGTGCTGTCGGGGTGGTCCCCGTCGGTGAAGGTGTTGTGGTCCAGCCAGACGTGCGTGGAGCCGTACACCACCGCGCTGTCGTACTCGGAGTTCCAGTTGCCGACGGAGGTGTCGGTCGGGTCCCACTGCGGGAAGCAGTCGAGCGGGCTCTCGAAGGTGAGGTTGCGGACGATGACGTTGTCCACGGCCTTGATCTGGAGGCTGGCGCCCTTGAACCCCGCGCCCCTGCCGAGGCCGACGAGGGTGGTGTTCGCGGGGATCTCCGCCTTGATGGCGGTGTCCTGGTTGGCGGCGGAGGCGCGGCGCAGGCCTTCGGGGCTGTCGTCCGGCTCGGCGTCCAGGTTGGTGCCGTATCCCCAGTTCTCCGGCGAGTACTTCTGCAGATAGGCGTCGAAGTCGTAGCCCGGCGCGGCGAAGGAGTCGCAGCCCTCGGCGTTGGCGTCGATCGTGCCCTTCACCTGGATGATCTTCGGGGTGGTGCCGCCGTTCTTCAGCGCGGCCTTGAACTCGGCCCAGGTGGTGACGGTGTACACGTGTGCGGCGTCGGCCGCCGCACCGCCAGCGGTCCCCGTGCCCTCGGAGCCCCAGCCGTCACCGGCGGCGAGGGTCCCTCGGCCGACGTCGCCCGACCGGGTCTGGGCCTGGGCGGTGGTGCCGGTGACGGCGAGGGCCAGGGCGGTGCAACCGACCAGCAGGGCCGTCGTCGCCGACCCTGCTATGGCATGTGCATGCCATCTCTGTGTGTTCACTCTGCGGCTCTCCTTCTGGCGGAGGTTCAGTGGAAGGGGGTTACGCGGCCGCGTCCGGCCAGGTGATCCAGGACTCGGGTACTTCCTCGTCCAGCCGGCGCACGTCCCGGTGTGCCAGCACCCGGCGGTGCAGCAGCTCGGCCGCGACGAGACGGGCCACGGCGATCGCACCCGGCGGGTTGAAGTGGGTGTTGTCCTGCTCGGTCGCGGTCCAGTTGAAGTACTTCTTGGTCTCCTCGACACCGAGCCGCTGCCACAGGGCGATCGACAGGGCCTGGATGTCGAGCAGCGCCACGTGCTCCTCCTCGGCGAGGGCGCGCATCGCCGCCGGGTAGTCGCCGTGGGTCGGCACGGCGTTGCCGTCCGCGTCGAACTTTCTGCGATCCACGGGGGTGGCGAGCACCGGCCGCGCGCCACGGGCCCGCGCCCCGTCGACGTACTGCCGCAGGTAGTCCTGGTACGTCGTCCAGGGCTCGGTGTAGCGCGTCGGGTCGGCGCTCTTCTCGTCGTTGTGCCCGAACTGGATGAGCAGGAGGTCGCCGGGCCGGATCGCCTCGAGAACGACCTCGAGCCGCCCCTCGTCGACGAAACTCTTCGAACTCCGCCCGTTCACGGCGTGGTTGGCGACTTCCAGCTGCTCCCGCAGAAAGAACGGAAGCGCCATGCCCCAGCCGGTCTCCGGCGCGGCGTCGGCGTACTTCTGAGCAGCGGTGGAGTCACCCGCGATATAGAGGGTGCGGCAACGCTGGGCGGCCTGTGCGGTACCGGTTGCCACAAGGGCGCCGGGAACGACGGCAAGAGCCGCCGAGGTGACCTGTCTGCGGGTGAGGGACACAGGGGTGCCTTTCAACCGGGGGTGAGGGGCGCGCCCCTTCAGGGGCGCGGGGAACTGCGCGACCAGCCACACCCGGCCCGCGGTCGCCACACAACCTCGAAGGCCACGAACCGACCGCACCTGGCCAGCTGAGCTAGTGGTTCGCCTTCCAGTCCGCCTGTGCCTCGTTCAACTGGTCGGCCAGCGTGTCCAGGAACTGCTTCGCGCTCATCTTCCCGAGCAACAGCTTCTGGAAGTTCGGCTCGTTGTCGGACTTGGAGATCGTGTTCCAGTCCGGCAGGTAGTACGGCAGCTGCACGATCTTGGTGCCGGCCCCGTTCAGCGCCTCCGCCGCCAGCTTGGTGGGCTCGGCCTTCTGGATCCACGCGTCCTTCGCGGCGTCGGTGTTCGCCGGGACCTGTCCCGCCGACTCGTTGAACTTGGAGTTCTCCGCCGCCGAGAGGGCGAACTCGATGAACTTCCAGGCGGCCGCCTTGTTCTTGCTGGACCTGAACAGGCTCATCCCGTCGACCGGGTTGGACACCTGCACGCGTGTGCCGTCGTCCTGCGTCGGGTTCGGGATGCCGCGGAACTTCTCCGCGCCCAGCGCCTTCACGTGGTCCTGGTAGGAGCCGAGGTTGTGGCTGAGCATGCCGATGGTGCCGCTGTCCCACTGGGCGACCATCTTGGTGAAGTCGTTGTTGACGTCGGCGGACGGGGTGTCCTTCTTGTAGAGGGCGATGTACTTCTCGAGGGCGGCGACGTTCTTCGGGTCGTTGACGGTGGTCTTGTCGCCGTTCCAGAACGAGGTGATGCCGGTCTGGCCGTACACCGCGTCGAGGGCCGGCGCGATGGCGCCCTCGCCGCCCCGGATGGTGAAGCCGAACTTGTTCTTGCCCTTGTCGGTGAGCTTGTCGGCGGCGTCGTAGAACTTCGACCAGGTGGTCGGGGCGTCCACTCCCGCCGCCTTGAACAGGTCCGTCCGGTACCACAGCGTGCCGTTGTTGGCGGAGGTCGGCACCTGGTACAGGGCGTCACCGCCGCCCGCGGACCGGCTGACGTCGAGCAGGTTCTGGCTCAGCTTGCCGTTCAGCGAACTCCCCTTGAGCCGGCTGTCCAGCGGCTCAAGGGCTCCCTGGACGGCGACCTCGGCGAGCATCGCGGTACCCACACCGCCGACGTCGGGCAGGCCGCCGCCCTGGATGGCGGTGTCGTACTTCGACTGGGCGCTCGCCGCCGGGATGCCGACGTACTTGACCTTGATGTCCGGGTACTTCTTCTCGAAGTCCGCGATGATCTGCTTCCAGATGTCGGTGCGGACACCGCCGTTGTTGTCCCAGAAGGTGATCTCGCCCTTGCCGGAGCCCTCGGTGCCCTTGTCGCCCGCCGCTCCGCTGCCGTTGTCGCCGCAGGCGGTGGCGGTGAGCGCGAGCACGGAGCCCAGGGCGACGACCGTCGCGGCACGCCCGGTTCTGTGGATGTTGATCTTCATTGATCGGCTCTCTTCTTCTGGATCCAACGGGGTTGTGGGGTCTTGTCAGTGGAAGGAACTGGTGATGCGGAACTGCGTGAACGAGGCCGCGCCGGCGTGTCCCCCGCCGACGGGCGCGAGTGCGAAAAGTCCGAGCAGGGCGCCGACCCAGCGCCAGGGGGTGGCGGCGAAGACCTGGCCGGAGGGCTGCCGGCCGCCCCCGACGTCGTACGAGAACCGGCAGCGCGCCCCCGCCCCGCTCTCGATCCACAGCCGGGCCCGCCCCTCGGGCGCCTCTCGCGGATGTGCGGCGTCGCGTTCCCTCTCGGCAACCGATTCGGCGAACCGGTGTACGAGCCGTACCGACCCGTCCGCCTCCCGCTGGAGCCCGATCCAGCTGAAGGCGTCCCCGAGCACCGCGAGTCCCGCCCGCGCCCCCGGCTCCTCGCTGTCGAGGCGCAGCTCCACCTCGACGGTGGCGGGGGTGCCGGGTAACCGCTGGGTGAGGACGTTCGGCAGTCTGCGCAGGTCGTGCGCGTCCACCGTCCGTACGCAGCTCAGCCGCAGTCCGTCCCCCGAGTGCTGGGTGGCCCAGCCGTCATGGGGGTTGGCGGTCCACTGCCACTGCCGTCCGAACCGGCCGCCGGGGAAGTCGTCGTCGGTGGCGGGCGCGGAGGGCGGCTGCGGCGGCAGTCGCGGCTTCCGGTGTACGGCGACGGGGACACCCTTGTCACCGAGCACCGGCCAGCTGTCGTCGCCCCAGCGCATCGGCTGGAGGTGGACGACCCGCCCGTAGGGCCCGCGCTGCTGGAAGTGTGCGAACCAGTCCTCGCCGGCCCCCGTGCGCACCCAGCCGCCCTGGTGGGGGCCGTTGACCTCGGTGTCCCCCTGTTCCAGCACCACCCGCTCCTCGTACGGGCCGAAGAAGCCGCGCGAGCGGAAGGCGCCCTGCCAGCCGGTCTCCACTCCCCCGGCGGGTGCGAAGATCCAGAACCAGCCGTCGTGCCGGTAGGCCTTGGGCCCTTCGAGGGTGAACCAGCCCGGGATCCGGTCCCCGTCGATGATCACCTTGCCCTCGTCGAGCAGTCCGGTGCCGTCGGGGCGCATACGGTGGCCGGTGAGCCGGTTCTTCACGCCCGCGCGGGACTTGGCCCAGGCGTGCACGAGATACGCCTCGCCGGTCTCCTCGTCCCACAGCGGGCAGGCGTCGATGAGTCCCTTGCCCTCCTTGACCAGGTGCGGCCGGGTCCAGGGACCGCGGATCTCCGGGGCGTTGACCTGGAAGATGCCGTGGTCGGGGTCGCCCCAGAAGATCCAGAAGCGGTCGTCGTGGTGCCGCAGGGACGGCGCCCACACCCCGCAGTCGTGCCTGGGCTTCCTGAAGTCCCCTGCGGGCTCGAGGAGTTGGAGGGCGTGTCCGACGAGCGTCCAGTTGACCAGGTCGCGGGAGTGCAGGAGCGGCAGGCCGGGCACGCGACCGAAGCTGGAGGCGGTGAGGTAGAAGTCGTCGCCCACGCACAGCAGGTCGGGGTCGGACCAGTCGGCGTCGAGGACGGGGTTGCGGTAGGTGCCGTCGCCGAGGTCGGCGGAGGTCAGCGCCATCAGGGGCTCACCGCCTTGCGTACCAGCGCCGCGGCCTCGCTTCTGCCGAGGGTGCCGTCCGCGACGACGGTGACGACCCGGCGTACGACCGTCTCCCCGGGCGGGATCGGCAGCCGTTCGGTGTGCGCGAGGGAGGAGCCGACGCCCGGGTACTCGGCGGTGCGCACGAACCACGGGTCGCGGCGGGTCGCCGCGGTGGCCCCGGCGAAGACGAGGGTCCAGCCCGCGCCCACGAGGGCGAGCCAGTCGGCGGGGGCCCCGTGGACCGCCTCCTCGCCCTCGGTGTCGGCGGTGAACACGCGTGGCGCCTGTGCTTCCTTGCGGGCCCGCCAGAAGAAGCCGCCGTAGGCCGCTCCTGGGCGCCCGTTGGTGGCCGGGCTGCCGATCGACAGGGGGTGCGTGGTCGTGTTGGTGAGGGAGAAGGTGAAGTCCAACGCCCAGGCGGAGTCGGTGAGTTCGGTGACGGCGACCGTGCGGCGCTCGCGCAGCAGCTCGCCGCCCGCGGCCACCCAGCGCAGCTCCTCCACGAAGCCGTCGGGGTCGCGCAGCTGGAATCCGGCGTGCCGCTGGGCGCCGTGGTCGGCCAGCTCGGTGGGTCCCTGGTCGCGGACGTAGGTGCGGCCGCCCCAGAAGTTGTGCCCCTCGACGTCGGGAACGGCGACACCGACGCCGAGGTGGTGGGTGTGGTCGGCGGGGCTGAGTTCGGTGACAGCCGTGCCGGCCAGGGTGGTGACCGGGTGGAGGTAGGGGCGCGGCGAGAGGCGGGGCGCGAGTTCGGGCCGGGTGACGTACCGGCCGACCGGGCGGCCCGCGGCTCGCAGGACGAGCGAGTCGGCGCTCTGCGCGTGGTTCATGGGGTGCTCACCTCGCTTCCCACCTTGTTCGCGGCCTCGTTCGCAGCCTTGTTCACGGCCTTGTTCGGGACGTCGCTTCGAACGTCGTTCGGGGCCTGGTGCGGCCGGGCCCAGGGGGCGCCGAGCTCGGAGTAGAGGGCGAGGGTGTCGGCGGCGGCCGCGACGAGGCCGTCGATGCCGGGCACGACCCGGCGGCTTTCCTCGGGGAGCAGCTCCCAGGCGTCGGCGGGCAGCGCGAGCGGGTCCGGCGCCTGCCGGATCGCCTCCACCACCTTCATGAAGGCACCCGTCGCGTCCGGCGCGACCAGCAGTTCGGCGCCCTCCGTCAGATGCGCGACCAGGTTCTCCAGCAGGTCCGTACGGCCGTACTCGATCTCCTCGGGGCCGTGCCCCGACCGCTGCACCAGCACGCGGTCCTGCTTGTACCAGAAGGTGATCCGGCCGCTGCCGCCGTGCACCAGGACGTACGGTTCGCCGGGCCGCTCGGCACAGAGCGTGGCGGCGACGGTGACCCGGCCCCGCGGGGTGGTGATCCGTACGCAGGACGTGTCGTCCGACTCGATGTCGTTGGCGTGCAGCAGCTCGGTCTCGATCGCGGTGACGTCCTCGGCGCGGGTGGACCCGTTGAGCGCGAGGGCGGTGGCGACGGCGTGCGCGAGCGGGTTGGTGAGTGCCCCGTCGATCACGTCCACGCCGTTCAGACGGCGCTTGCCCGCCCAGGGTGCCCGCCGGTAGTACGCCTCGTCGCGTGCCCAGGCGCCCGCCCCGCCGATCCCGGCCACCTGGCCGATCACACCCTGCGCGATCAGCTTCCGGATCGCGGGCACGGCGTGCGAGCCGAGCGACTGGAAGCCGATCTGGCAGACGACCCCGGCCGCGGTGACCCCGTCGGCCATCCGGCGGAACTCCGCGTACGACGGCGCGGGCGGCTTCTCCAGGAGCAGGTGTACGCCCTTGCCCGCGGCGATCAGCGCCAGGTCGGTGTGGGTGGGGATGGGCGTGCAGATCACGGCGATCGCGGCGCCGGTGGAGTCGAGGAGGGCGCCGAAGTCGGCCGACTGCTCGACGGTCTGCCCGTTCAGCTCCTCTGCACTGAGCGGGGTCAGCTCGCAGACTCCCGCCAGCCGTACGAGCCCCTTGTCCTGGAGCCGGCGGATGTTCTCCAGGTGCCAACGACCGTGGCCGCGCGCACCCGCGAGAACGACGGGCAGCGGCAGTTTTCCGGTGGGCGTGCTCGACGGGAATTCCTCGGCGGGCCTCATCCCTTCACCGCCCCCGCGCTGAAGCCGGTGATCAGCCACTTCTGGATGAAGGCGAAGACGATGACGACCGGGACGGCCGCGATGATGCCGCCCGCGGCGAGCGCGCCCAGGTCGACGCTGTCGGAGCTCATCAGCGTGTTGAGGCCGACGGGGATGGTCTGCTTGCTCTGGTCGCTGAGGAACATCAGGGCGAACAGGAAGTGGTTCCAGGCGTGCACGAAGGCGAAGGAGCCGACGGCGATCAGCCCGGGCCGCAGCAGGGGCAGGACGACGATCCGGAAGGCGGTGAAGCGGTCGCAGCCGTCGACCCAGGCGGCCTCTTCGAGCGAGTACGGGACGTTCCTGATGAACCCGCTGATGAGGATCATCGACAGCGGCAGCTGGAAGACCGTCTCGGCGATGATGACGCTGCCCAGCGAGTTGATCATCTGAAGCTTGGCGAAGATCTGGAAGAGCGGGACCAGGAGCAGCGCGCCCGGCACGAACTGGGAGCAGAGCAGCGCCAGCATGAAGCCGCGCTTGATCCTGAAGTCGAAGCGGGCCAGGGCGTAGCCGCCGGCGAGGGCGACGAGGGTCGTCATCACCAGGGTGGCGACGGCGATGAGCACGCTGTTCTGGAAGTAGGTCCCGAAGCTGCGGTCGTTCCACACCTTGTCGAAGTGGTCGAAGGTCATGGGCCACGGCACGAGCGAGGTCGAGCCGGCCGGGCGGAGCGCGAAGAGCAGGATCCAGTAGAAGGGGATCAGGGTGAAGAGGAGGTAGAGGGAGAGCGGGAGGTAGATGTGCCAGCGCGGGACCTCGTCCCAGGCGCGGCGCTTGTTTCCCGGGCGCTGCCGGGGCTCCTCGGCGGGCGGGGCGAGCGCCGCGGGGGCGCTGATCGTGGCGTCCTTGGTGATCACTTGTCCCCGCCTCCGAACTTGCTCAGTCGCAGATAGACGACCGAACAGAACAGCAGAATCACGAACGCGACCGTGGTGAGGGCGGACGCGTAGCCGAAGTTGTGGGCGTCGACGCTGGTGTTGGCGATGTAGAGCGGGAGGGTCGTCGTCTCGCCCGCGGGACCACCGCCCGTCAGCGTGTAGAGCAGGTCGACGTTGTTGAACTCCCACACCGCGCGCAGCAGCGTGGACAGGATGATGGCGTCCTTCAGGTGCGGCAGCGTGATGTGCAGGAACTGCTTGAAGCGGCTGGCGCCGTCGACCTCGGCGGCCTCGTACAGGTCCTTGGAGACGGACTGGAGGTCGGCGAGGATCAGGATCGCGAAGAAGGGGACACCGCGCCACAGGTCGGCGACCACGGCCGCCGGGAAGACGGTGGAGGTGTCCGACAGCCAGCTGGTGCCGTACTGGCCGATGCCCGCGTCGGCCAGGTAACGGGTGATGCCGGTCTGGGAGTTGTAGAGCAGCACCCAGATCGCGGAGGTCAGCACGCCGGAGACGGCCCAGGGCGAGAAGACCAGCGCGCGGCCGACGGCCCGTCCCACGAAGGTCTGGTTGACGATCAGCGCGAGCGCGAGCCCGAAGAGCAGTTGCAGGCCGACCTCGACGAAGACCCACTTGGCGCTGAAGGTGAGTGTGTCCCAGAACTGGGGGTCGCTGGTGAACGCGTGGGTGAAGTTGTCGAAGCCCGCGAAGCCGTTGCGCCACGGTTTGGTGGGGTTGTAGTTCTGCAGGCTGTAGTAGAAGACGCTGATGACCGGGTAGGCGATGAAGCCCAGCATCAGCAGGCCCGCCGGGGCGATCAGCAGATACGGGAGCTTGCGGGGCGTCGCCGAGCCACGGCGCCGCCGGGGTGGCGCGGGCTGTTTCGCCACGACTGCGGCTTGGGCCATGACTGTTCTCCGTTCTGGCGGGTGCCGTGGAACGCTTGCCGTACGGACAGGAAGCGCTTGCTACGTACACATGGGTGAAGCGCTTGCCGTCCACCGTTCGAGATGTCGGTCGGGTGGTCGCTCAGATGCTGTTCGGATGTTGGTCGTTGGCGCTCGGGGGAGAGCGGCCCTCGCGGGCACGCTCAGCCCGCGTACGGGTCCGGCACCTTCCCCGGCCGGGCCAGGAACGCGAAGTCGCAGCCGGTGTCCGCCTGGGTGATCTGCTCGTTGTAGAGCGCCCCGTACCCGCGCTCGTACCGTTCGGGCGGCGACGTCCACTCCGCCCTGCGCCGCTCCAACTCCTCGTCGTCCACGTTGAGCTGGAGCGACCGCGCTTCGACGTCGAGGGTGATCGTGTCCCCGGTGCGCACCAGGGCGAGGGGGCCGCCGATGTGCGACTCGGGCGCCACGTGCAGCACACAGGCGCCGTAACTCGTGCCGCTCATCCGGGCGTCGGAGATCCGCAGCATGTCCCGTACACCCTGCTTCAGCAGATGGTCGGGGATGGGCAGCATCCCGTACTCCGGCATGCCGGGACCGCCCTTGGGCCCGGAGCCCCGCAGCACCAGCACGCTGTCGGCCGTGATGCCGAGCGACGGGTCGTTGATGGTGCGCTGCATGGTCCTGTAGTCGTCGAAGACGACCGCGGGACCGGTGTGCTTGAGCAGCTGCGGCTCGGCGGCGATGTGCTTGATGACGGCGCCGTCGGGGCAGAGGTTGCCGCGCAGTACGGCGACTCCGCCCTCGGCCGCGACCGGGTTGTGCCGGGTGCGGATGACGTCGTCGTCGTGCACCTGGGCGCCGGCCAGCTGCTCGCGCAGGCTGTCGTACGACACCGTCGGCCGGTCCAGGTGCAGCAGATCGGTGATGCGCGACAGGAACCCGGGCAGACCGCCGGCGAAGTGGAAGTCCTCCATGAGGTACTTCTGGCCGCCGGGCCGGACGTTCGCGAGCACCGGCACGGTCCGCGCGATCCGGTCGAAGTCGTCGAGCGTGAGGGTGACGCCCGCCCGGCCCGCCATGGCGATCAGATGGATCACGGCGTTGGTGGAGCCGCCGAGCCCGAGGACGGTCGTCACCGCGTCCTCGAACGCGTCCGCGGTGAGGATGTCGGACAACTTCCGGTCCTGGCGGACGAGTTCGACGACCCTCAGGCCCGCCGCGGCCGCCATCCGGTCGTGCCCGGAGTCGACGGCGGGGATGCTGGACGCGCCGGGCACGGTCACCCCGAGCGCCTCGGCGGCGGCCGTCAGCGTGGACGCCGTACCCATGGTCATGCAGTGCCCCGGGGACCGCGCGAGCCCGCTCTCCAGCTCGGTCATCTCGCAGTCGCCGATGAGTCCGGCACGCTTGTCGTCCCAGTACTTCCACATGTCGGTGCCGGAACCGAGGACCTCGCCCCGCCAGTGACCGGGCAGCATGGGCCCGGCGGGCACGAAGACGGCCGGCAGGTCGACGGACGCGGCGCCCATGAGCAGGGCGGGCGTGGACTTGTCGCAACCGCCCATCAGCACCGCGCCGTCGACGGGATACGAGCGCAGCAGTTCCTCGGTCTCCATCGCCAGCAGGTTGCGGTAGAGCATCGGGGTCGGCTTCTGGAAGGTCTCACTGAGGGTGGAGACCGGGAACTCGAGCGGGAAGCCCCCGGCCTGCCACACCCCCCTCTTCACGGCCTGCGCGCGGTCGCGCAGATGGACGTGACAGGGGTTGATGTCGGACCAGGTGTTCAGGATCGCGATGACCGGCTTGCCGAGGTGCTCCTCGGGAAGGTAGCCGAGCTGGCGGGTGCGGGCCCGGTGGCTGAAGGAGCGCAGACCCGACGAGACGCCGCTTCCGTACCACTGATGGCTCCGGAGCTCCTCGGGGCGCCTCGGCTCTTTTCTTCCCTGGCTCATATGGACCACCCCGCGGCGATGGCGGCGACTTCCGCGCGCTCGGACTCGGGCAGTTCCCTGCTCGGCGGGCGGACCTCGCGGCGGCACAGGCCGAGCGAGGCGAGGGCCTCCTTGACCACGGTGACGTTGTTGGCGGAGGTGTTCGCCGCGCGCAGCTCCTCGAAGCGGCGGATCTGCTCCCAGACCTTCATGGCGGCCGGATAGTCACCGGCTCGAAGGGCTTCGATCATGTTCAGGGAGACGGCCGGGGCGACGTTCACGAGGCCCGAGGTGAAGCCCGTGGCACCGGCCGAGAAGTAGGACGGGGCGTACGGTTCGGCGAGACCCGCGACCCACACGAACCGGTCGAGCCCCGCGTCCCGGGCGAAGGCGGCGAAGCGGGCCGCGTCCGGGACGGCGTACTTCACGCCGATCACGTTCGGGCAGACGTCGGCGAGGTCGGCGAGCCGGGCGCCGGGCAGCACCGGGTTGCGGATGTAGGGCACGACGCCCAGCTCCGGCACGGCCTCGGCGATGGCCCGGTGGTAGTCGACCCAGCCGCCCTCCGCGACGTAGGGGTGCACGGGCTGATGGACCATCACCATCTGTGCCCCGAGCTCCCGGGCGTGCCGGGCGGAGGCGACGGCGGTCGGCACGTCGTGTCCGACGCCGACCAGGACGGCGGCGCGGTCGCCGGCCTCGTCGATCGTCAGCTCGGTGACGAGGTTCCGCTCTTCGGGGGTCAGGGCGTAGAACTCGCCGGTGTTGCCGTTCGGTGTGAGGGTGCGGATGCCGCCGTCGAGCAGCCGACGCAGCAGGGCCCGGTGGGTGTCGCCGTCGATCGTCCCGTCCTCCGTGAAGGGGGTCACGGGGATCGCCACGACCTCGGCGAGCGCTGCCCGCTGGGTCTCGTACGTCGCGGTCATTCCTGTCCAACCTCTTCCTGGGTCTCGGGGAAGGCCCGTCGCACGAACGACTCGATGTGGGCGTGCAGCGCGCGGGCCGCGCCGTCGGCGTCACCGTCCAGGGCGAGGCGCAGGATCTCCCGGTGCTCGCCGGCCTCGCGCTCCCAGGACGGGTCGGCGGCCCAGGCGACCGCCGACACGAGAGCGGCCTGGTCACGCACTTCGTCGAGCATCCGGCCGAGCAGCGGGTTGCCGCAGGAGACGTACAGGGCGCGGTGGAACTCCCGGTTGGAGAGCGAGCGTTCGGCGGTGTCGGAGGCCTCGTCGGCGCGGGTCAGCGCGTCGCGCGCGGCGTCGAGCGACGCCTGGCGCCGTACGGTCCGCCGCAGCGCCTCCGGCTCCAGCAGCAGCCGCACGTCGTACACCTCGCGCGCCATGTCCGCGTCCACCATGCGTACCGTGACGCCCTTGTACTGGTTCATCACGACGAGTCCGGTACCGGCCAGGGTCTTGAGCGCCTCGCGCACGGGGGTCTTCGACACCCCGAACTGCGCGGCGAGCTCGGTCTCGACCAGGGCCTGTCCCGGGGTCAACTGCCCGGTGAGGATGCGGTGTTTGATCCCCTCCAGCACGAATTGCGTGCGGGACGGGATCGGAATGGGCACAGAGGTCATGCGCGCCTCTCGGATCTGTATCTGATCTCGTGTATCGCGTCTCATATATGACGTACGAAGTACGACGCGTTGAAGGTAGGAGCGCAGCCGTGTTTCGTCAACGCTTCAGACAAAAGAACTTGGAGTGACCAAGGAGTTCCGGGCCGCCGGACGGTCCCTGCGCGATGTTCGCCTTCGCGATGCTGTGCCCCGTGCACACTCGGCGCGCGGGCCGAACGCCTCGATGTCGCACTCGATCAGATCACACACGGCCCTTCCGGAGTCCGTATGCTTCCGCAACTCGGCCGGGCTACGGCTTCCAGCCGGGGTCGCGGCCGCTGAGGCCGATCACGCGGTCGAGGAGGGGCGCATCGTCGGGCACCGGCACCACGGGGCCGAACACGCCCTCGCCAGGACCGGAGTTCGCGGCCGCGGCGACGAGGAAGCCGTACGCCGCCCGCAGCGCGACCTCGTCGGGCTCGTACTCCTGGCCGGTGGCCCGGGCCAGGTCCCAGCCGTGCACCACCAGTTCGTCGGCGGCCACGGCCCCGGCGACCGCACCCGGCAGCGTCACCCCGCCCGCACGGGTCTCGCCGGTCCACGCGGCCGGGTCGCGCCAGGCCTCGGCGAGCTCGTCGAGCACCTTCGGCAGGGTCTCGCGCCAGTCGGGCCCGATGTCCGGCACCACGGAACCGGGGTTGGTGTCGGTCGTGACGCCCAGGTTCTTGCGCCCGGCGTCACGGAAGGCGACGGCCAGCCCGCCCAGATGCCCGAGCATGTGGTGCACCGCGAGCCCGGGACAGGGCGTGTCGCGGTCGAGCTGCTCCTGCGTCATCTCCGCCGCAAGGCGCGCCACGACCAGGGCCTGCGGCCCGAGGTCGAAGGTGTCGAAAGTCCGGTCGTGCGTCATCCACTGCTCCCCAGCTCTTGAGCTCTTGTGTAGCGCCACTGCGGAGGTAGACCGAAACCGCGCCCGGAAGTCATCGCTCCCCGGCCGAAGAGATAGGTCAGGTGCCCGATCCTCGACCGCCCTCCTCAGCACCACGATCACCTGCCATGACATGGACGGTGACGCGTGTTCTGGGCGACCGCGACGCGGGGTTGTACCTGGCCGGAGTGGTGGTCTCGGGCTTCGGCTCGTCGGCGATGTGGCTGGTGTCGGGCATCTGGGTCAAGGACCTGACGGGCTCGAACGGTCTGGCGGCCCTGTGCGTGTTCGCTCTCTGGGCCCCCACACTCGTCGGCCCCGTCCTCGGCGTGCTCGCGGACCGCGTCCGCCGCCGGCCGCTCCTGATCGCCATGAACCTGGCCCTGGCCGCGCTCCTGCCGACGCTGTTCGCCGTGACCACCCGGGACCGCCTGTGGATCCTCTTCACGGTGCTTTTGATCTACGGGGCGGCGGGCGTCGTCCATGACGCGGCGGAGTCGGCGCTCGTGGCCACGGCCGTCGACAGGCACCTCCTCGGCGACTTCAACGGCCTGCGCATGACGGCGGGCGAGGGCATGAAGCTGCTGGCTCCGACGGCCGGGGCGGGCCTGTACGCGGGGTACGGCGGTGCGAGGGTGGCCGTCCTGGACGCCGTGACGTTCGCCCTCGCGGCCGGGCTGTACGCGCTGCTGCGGGTCCGCGAGGCCCCGCCGGTCCCGGACCCCGCGGCCTGGCGGACCCGGACCGCCGCGGGCATCCGCCACCTCCGGCATCACCCGGAACTCCGGCCGCTGATCCTGGCCGCGGCCACGACCATGCTCTTCGCGGGCCTCAACGGCGCCACGGTCTACGCCGTCGCCGAGGGTCTTGGCCACTCCCCCGCGTACGTCGGCCTCCTCTACGTCGCCCAGGGCGTCGGCTCGGTACTGATCGGCCTGGTCTCGGGTCCCCTGCTGCGCCGACTGGGCGAGCGCCGCTTCGCCGCGTACGGCATCGCCCTCACGGCGGTCGCGGTCGCGCTGCGCGCGGTCCCGTCCGACGCGGTGGCCCTGGTCTGCGGCGCGGCGATCGGCTTCGGCCTCCCCTGCGTCCTGATCGCCGCGTACACCGCCGTCCAGCGCGAGACTCCGGCCCCGCTCCTCGGGCGCACCTCCGCCACCGCGAACACCCTGATGTACGCCCCGAACGCGCTCGGGCTGGCCGTCGGCGCGGGCCTGATCGAACTGGTCGACTACCGGCCCCTGCTCCTCGCCCTCGGGCTGACCCGCCTTCTGACCCTGCCCCCACTCCTCCAACGCCGGACGACCCGAGGCTCGTAGGGCCCCGGGATCTAAAATCAGGCCGGCCCCGTCAACACCGCCCGCACGGCATCCAGATCCCCGTCCGAAGCCAACCCCGCGTGATACAGCCGCAGTTCGCTCGCGCCCGCCGCAGACGCCCGGGCCGCGTCGTCCGCCAAGGTGTCCGGGCTGCCTCCCATCCCCGACACGACCGTGAAGTTGGCGGCCAGTACGGCCGCGTCCCGCCCCTGTTCCGCGAACGGCGTCAGCGGGCCCACCCCACCCGTGCACGGCACCACCACCCCGTCCGCCACGGACAGGATGTGCCCGGGATCGACCCCGGCGTTCGCCCCGCAGTGGTACGACACGGGATCGGCGTGCAGCAACACCTGGAAGCCGGCCGGCGCGGCCGCCCGCACCGCCGCGACCACCGTCTCCTGGAGCGAACGGGCCACGCCCTCACGCCACACGCGCGTGGCGGCCGCCGCCTCACCCCCGAGCAGCTTCTCGACCAACGGCCAGCCGCCTTCCGACGGCACGTCCCCCCGCCACACCGGCTCCAGCGCCTCCCGAACGGCCGACGCCAGGTCGTCCGCGTCGAGCCCGTGTCCCCCGTACCCCGCCCGGCAGGCCGCGCAGAAGCAGAGCGACATCAGGTACTGGCCGGCGTCCCCGAGTCCCACCCCGCCGATCTTGTCGTGCGCGTGCAGATGCGTGAGGCCGTACCAGCCGAGCGACTCCAGCTCCGTACCCAGCGCCCCGGGCCGCACCGCCGCCTCCACCGCGAGGTCGACGAGGTACGCCCGTGTGTCGGCCTGCGCGATGCACGGGGCCCACGCATAGCGGTCCCCGTAGGCGTTGACGACGGAGGTGGACGGATGCTCGGCACCCATCCGGGAGTTGTGCGCGAGGACCACCCAGGTGTGGACGTCAAGCCCGGCCTCCGCGAGCGCGCCGGCCGCCTCCCCGTAGGCGTCCCCGGGCGCCCACTCCCCGGCGGCGTACGGCCGCAGCGCGCGGCCCTCCCACCGTGCGTCGTCGACGGGGTACAGGACGGCGGCGTGCGCGGCCGTCACGATCCGGTGCCGGGGGTGGCGCGGGGTCAGCGCGCGCGTGGAGTGGTACGCGGAGGCGAGCGTCGCCTGCCGCACCCCGAGCCCGGCGATGCGCCCGGCCGCCCCCGGATCCCCGACGACGTCCCACGGATAGACGAAAGCGGACGCCTTCACTCGCCCTCCCCCAGCCGTCCTTCTCCCCCAGGTCCCTCGAGCGCTCCCCCGGGCCCCTCGAGCGGCTCCAGCAGCGCGTACCCCCGCTCGATCAGCTGCGCGAGCTGTTTCACATGGTCCTCGGTCGGCTCGTGCAGCGGCGGCCGTACCTCACCCACGTCCAGCCCCCGCAGCCGCACCCCCGCCTTGACCAGGGAGACCGCGTATCCGCGGCCCTGGGCCCGCAGGTCGACGAAGGGGCGGTAGAAGCCGTCCAGCAGCCGGTTCGCCGTCCCGTCGTCACCCGTGTTGAGCGCCGCGTGGAACGCCAGGGCGATCTCGGGTGCGAAGCAGAAGACCGCCGACGAGTACAGCGTGATGCCGATGCCCCGGTACGCCAGCCCCGTCAGCTCGGCGGTCGGCAGCCCGTTGAAGTACAGGAAGTCACCGGGGACCTCGCTGCGCACCGCGCTCACGATCCGCTGCATCAGGTCGAGGTCGCCCACCCCGTCCTTGAAGCCGATGATCCCTTCGGTGCGGGCGAGTTCGACCACGGTCTCGGGCGTGAACACGGCGTTGTCGCGCTGGTAGACCACGAGGTCCAGCGAGGTGGCGGCGGCGAGTTCCCGGTAGTGCCGCAGGAGCCCCTCCTGCCCCGCCACCACCAGATACGGCGGCATCGCGAGCAGCCCGTCGGCCCCGGCCTCCTCGGCGAGGCGTGCGAACCGTACGGCGAGCGCGGTCCCGTACCCGGCGCCCGCCACGACCGGAACCCGCCCGGCCGTCTCCTCCACCGCCGCCCGCACGCACTCCTGGAACTCCTCGGGCGTGAGCGCGTGGAACTCCCCGGTGCCGCAGCAGGCGAAGACGGCGGCGGCACCGGCCTCGACGCCGCGCCGCACGTGCGCGCGGTAGGTGTCGAGATCGAGGGCACCGTCGGGGCCGTACGCCGTGACGGGGAAGAACAGCGGCCCGCTGGGGACGCTGAGCCGAGCGGCAAGGGGGGCTGACGTCACGGACTCTCCCTGGGGCAGGTGCTCACGCACACAACAGCGGGTGCATGTTTCTGATCCATGTCCATATTTCTGAACGCCACCACGCTAAAGCGCGACCTTGGGGCCGGTCAAGCGCGCAAACCCGCGACACAGCAGCGGATTCGCCACCTCCGCGCGACACTTGACGCAGCAGGTCGGGGCTCCTTAGCGTGTCCATGGATGTGAATGCCGTACACGAATACGGCCACTCGCGTGGCCGTGAGGAGAAGCCCGCATGCCCGCTCCCCGCACCGTTCTGCTCACCGGCGCCGCCGGCGGACTCGGCACCCTGATGCGGGGGCTGCTGCCGGACTACGGCTACGAGCTGCGCCTCCTCGACCTGCTGCCCGTCGAGGGCGAGCCGGACGCGCTCACCGCGGACCTCGCGGACAAGGCCGCCCTGCGCGAGGCCGTGCGGGGCGTCGACGCGATCATCCACCTCGCGGGGATCTCCCTGGAAGCCTCCTTCGACAAGATCCTCAAGGCGAACATCGAGGGGACGTACAACCTGTACGAGGCGGCGCGCGAAGAGGGCGTACGACGCATCGTCTTCGCCTCCTCCAACCACGCCGTCGGCTTCACCCCGCGCCCCCGGGGCGAGGCCCCCTTCGACGACAGCGCCCTGATCCCGATCGACACCCCGCACCGCCCGGACACCTTCTATGGGCTCTCCAAGTCCTTCGGCGAGGACCTGGCGCAGTTCTACTGGGACAAGCACGGTCTGGAGACGGTCTCGGTCCGCATCGGCTCCTGCTTCGCGGAGCCCACCAGCGTGCGCATGCTCTCCGTCTGGATGAGCCCCGAGGACGGCGCCCGCCTCTTCCACGCGGCGCTCACCGCCGAGGACGTACGGCACACGGTCGTCTACGGCTCCTCGGCCAACACCCGGCTGTGGTGGGACCTCTCGACGGCCCGGGCGCTGGGCTACGAGCCGCGCGACGACTCCGAGCCGTACGCCGAGAAGCTCATCGCCGAACAGGGCGAGCTCGACCCGGCCAACCCGGACCACGCCCACCTGGGCGGCCACTTCACGACGCATCCGCCGATCTGGCCGTACTGACGACCGGACGGCGGCCGTAGCGACGGCCGGGCGGCCGGAAGACGACCGTGCGGCGAAGGCGCGAGAGGGTGGGCGGGCACCGAACGGGCCCGCCCACCGCCATGTTCGGGCACCAACCCTGCCCGATCCCACCCCGCCCACCGCTGCGCCCCAGGTCCGGCACGGGCGCCCGCCCCGCCAAACGGTCACAGCCGGGCACCATCGGTCACGCAACAGGCCTGGTCAGTGCCGCGCACCCGCTGTAGAACTTCCCCCAAGGCCCGCACCGGGCCCGAACGGGCAGTACGCACAGGACGCAGGGAGCAGGTGTCGGCCATGACCGCGGAAGAACGTCAGCGGGAGATCGTCAGGGCCGCCCGCCGTACCGGCGCGGTCGACGTCACCGCGCTCGCCGCCGAACTGGGCGTCGCCAAGGAGACCGTGCGGCGCGACCTGCGCGCCCTGGAGGACCACGGCCTGGTCCGCCGCACCCACGGCGGCGCCTACCCCGTGGAGAGCGCCGGGTTCGAGACGACGCTCGCCTTCCGCGCCACCAGCCACGTACCCGAGAAGCGCCGGATCGCGAGCGCCGCGGCCGAGCTGCTCGGGGACGCCGAGACCGTGTTCATCGACGAGGGGTTCACCCCGCAGCTCATCGCCGAGGCACTTCCCAAGGACCGGCCACTGACCGTGGTCACCGCCTCCCTGGCCACGGCGGGCGCGCTCGCCGAGGCCGACCACACCAGCGTCCTGCTGCTCGGCGGCCGGGTCCGCCCCGGCACGCTCGCGACCGTGGACCACTGGACGACGAAGATGCTCGCCGGCTTCGTCATCGACCTGGCGTACATCGGCGCCAACGGCATCTCCCGCGAACACGGCCTCACCACCCCCGACCCGGCGGTCAGCGAGGTCAAGGCCCAGGCGATCAGGGCCTCCCGGCGCACGGTCTTCGCGGGCGTGCACACCAAGTTCGGGGCGGTCAGCTTCTGCCGCTTCGCGGAGATCACCGCCCTGGAAGCGATCGTCACGAGCACGCTGCTTCCGACGTCGGAAGCACACCGGTACTCCTTGCAAGGCCCCCAGGTCATCCGAGTCTGAAAACCCAACTCACCCACTACAAGGGCACAGTCAACCCAAGAACGCCCTTTATCTCCCTATACGTCCAGGAGCGATCCATGCGAACCCAGAGCCGACGGAGGCCGCGCGCACTAGTCGCGGTCGCCGCAGGGACGCTGCTCGCCCCGCTGCTCTCCGGCTGTTGGGTCGGAGCGGGCGGGTCGGGGTCGGGCGGCGACTCCATCAACGTCCTGATGGTCAACAACCCGCAGATGGTGGAGCTGCAGAAGCTCACCAAGGCGCACTTCACCAAGGAGAGCGGCATCAAGGTGAACTTCACCGTGCTGCCGGAGAACGACGTCCGCGACAAGATCAGCCAGGACTTCGCCAACCAGGCCGGTCAGTACGACGTCGCCACGCTCTCCAACTACGAGATCCCGATCTACGCCCGCAACGGCTGGCTGCACGACATGGACACCTACGTACGCCAGGACAGCGGCTACGACGAGCAGGACATCCTCGCCCCCATGCGGCAGTCCCTGACGGCGGCCGACGGCAAGCTCTACGGGCAGCCGTTCTACGGCGAGTCGTCCTTCCTGATGTACCGCAAGGACGTCTTCGCCCAGAAGGGCCTGACGATGCCCGACCACCCCACCTGGGAACAGGTGGGACAGCTGGCCGCCGAGGCCGACGGCGCCCGGTCCGGCATGAAGGGCATCTGTCTGCGCGGCCTGCCCGGCTGGGGCGAGATCATGGCGCCCCTCACCACCGTCGTGAACACCTTCGGCGGCACCTGGTTCGACAAGGACTGGAAGGCCCGTCTCGACTCCCCCGAGTTCGAGAAGGCGACGAAGTTCTACGTGGACCTCGTCCGCAAGCACGGCGAGTCCGGCGCCGCCCAGTCCGGCTTCGCCGAGTGCCTCAACAACATGACCCAGGGCAAGACCGCCATGTGGTACGACGCCACCTCCGCGGCGGGCTCCCTGGAGGCGTCCGACTCCCCGGTCAAGGGCAAGATCGGCTATGTACCCGCGCCCGTCGAGAAGACCAAGTCCTCCGGCTGGCTCTACACCTGGGCCTGGGGTCTGCAGAAGGCCTCCCACAACTCCGACAAGGCCTGGAAGTTCATCTCCTGGGCCTCGAGCAAGCAGTACGAGCAGCTGGTCGGGGACACGATCGGCTGGTCCAACGTGCCGGCCGGCAAGCGCGCCTCCACCTACACGAACGCCGCGTACACCAAGGAGGCCGCCGCCTTCCAGGAGATGACCCGCGAAGCCATCGAGGGCGCCCGGCCGCGTGACCCGGGCGTGCAGCCGCGCCCCGCGCCCGGCATCCAGTTCGTCGGCATCCCCGAGTTCACCGACCTCGGCACCAAGGTCTCGCAGGAGATCAGCGCGGCCGTCGCCGGACGCCAGTCCGTCGACTCGGCCCTGAAGAAGTCCCAGAAACTCGCCGAGAAGATCTCCAAGGAGTACGAGGGACGATGACCGCCACGACAACGGCCCCCGTGGCCGCCACTCCCGTACGCACCCTGGGAAAGCCGTCCAACCGGCTGCGCGCCTGGGCCACCCGCGCCCCGCTGCTCCCCGCCCTGATCTTCATGGTCGCCGTGACCCAGCTCCCCTTCGTGGCCACGCTGGTGATCTCCTTCTTCGACTGGAACGCGCTCTACCCCAAGGCCCGCCACTTCACCGGCCTCTCCAACTACTCGGACGTCCTCACCGACCCCGACCTGCGCCACTCCGTCTGGACGACGATCCTCCTGACGGCGGCCGTGGTCGTCGCCAGCCTGGTCATCGGCCTGGGTCTGGCCCTGCTCCTGGACCGCAAGTTCCGCGGCCGGGGCATCGTCAGAACCCTCCTCATCGCCCCCTTCCTTGTGGTCCCGGTCGCCGCGGCCCTGCTCTGGAAGCACGTGCTCTACAACCCGGAGTACGGGCTGCTCAACGGACTGCTGCACTACGTGGGCGGCCCCCAGCCCGACTGGATCTCCAACACCCCGCTGCTGGCGGTCGAGGCCTCCCTGGTCTGGCAGTGGACGCCGTTCATGATGCTGATCCTCCTGGCCGGCCTGCAGAGCCGCGACCACCAGCAGATCGAGGCCGCCCGGGTGGACGGCGCGAGCGACTGGCAGGTCTTCCGCTACCTCACCCTCCCCCACCTGCGCCGCTACCTCGAACTGGGCGCCCTGCTGGGCTCGATCTACATCGTCCAGAACTTCGACGCGGTCTTCACCCTCACCTCGGGCGGCCTGGGGACGGCGAACCTCCCCTACACCGTCTACCAGAGCTTCTACCAGGCCCACGAGAACGGCCTCGCCTCCGCCGCGGGCGTCCTGGTCGTCATCGGTTCGATCATCATCGCGACCTTCGCGCTGCGCGTGGTCTCGTCCCTGTTCCGCGAGGAGGTGTCCCGCGCATGAGCGCCACCACGATCCGCGTACGACCCCGGCGTGCCCGGGGAACGGGCCTGGGCCTGCTGGCCTGGCTGCTCGGTGTGCTGTTCTTCCTGCCCATCGCGTGGATGGCCCTGACGTCGTTCCACTCGGAGTCGGACGCGGCGACCAACCCGCCGTCCTTCGGCGCCGCCCTCACCCTCGACGGCTACCGCGACTTCTTCGGCACGGGCGGCGGCGCGAGCCCCTGGCCCGCGCTGCTCAACTCGACGGTGGCCTCGGTGGTCTCCACCCTCTGCGTCCTCCTGCTGGCCTTCCCGGCGGCGTACGCACTCTCCATCCGCCCGGTGAAGAAGTGGACGGACGTCCTGTTCTTCTTCCTGTCGACGAAGATGCTGCCGGTGGTGGCGGGCCTCCTCCCGATCTACCTCTTCGCGAAGAACACCGGAATGCTGGACAACATCTGGCTCCTGGTCATCCTCTACACCTCCATGAACCTGCCGATCGCGGTGTGGATGATGCAGTCGTTCCTCGCCGAGGTACCGGTGGCGGTGATCGAGGCGGCCCAGATCGACGGCGCGAAACTGCCGACGATCCTGGCCCGAGTCGTCGCCCCCATAGCCCTCCCCGGCATCGCGGCCACGGCCCTGATCTGCTTCATCTTCAGCTGGAACGAACTGCTGTTCGCCCGCGTGCTGACCGGCGTGGTCGCCGAGACGGCCCCCGTCTTCCTGACCGGCTTCATCACCAGCCAGGGCCTGTTCCTGGCCAAGGTGTGCGCCGCCTCGCTCGTCATCTCCCTGCCGGTGCTCGCCGCGGGGTTCGCCGCCCAGGACAAACTGGTCCAGGGCCTGTCCTTGGGAGCCGTCAAATGAAGGCCGCCGTCATCGAGTCCGTGGGCCGCGCCGTCGTCACCGAGGTCCCGGACCCGACGCCGGGCCCCCGCGAGGTCGTCGTCGAGGTCGCCGCCTGCGGCCTGTGCGGCACGGACCTGCACATCCTCCAGGGCGAGTTCGCGCCGAAGCTGCCGATCGTGCCGGGCCACGAGTTCGCCGGCGAGGTGGTCGGGGTCGGCGCCCAGGTCACGGAGATCTCGATCGGCGACCGAGTGGCGGTGGACCCCTCCCTCTACTGCTACGAGTGCCGCTACTGCCGTACGGGCCACAACAACCTCTGCGAACGTTGGGCCGCGATCGGCGTCACCACGGCGGGCGGGGCCGCGCAGTACGCGGTGGCCCCGGTGGCGAACTGCGTGAAGCTGCCCGAGCACGTACGCACCCAGGACGCGGCGTTGGTGGAGCCGCTGTCGTGCGCGGTACGCGGCTACGACGTCCTGCGGTCCCGCCTGGGAGCCCATGTCCTGATCTACGGCTCCGGGACGATGGGCCTGATGATGCTGGAGCTGGCCAAGCGGACCGGCGCGGCGAGCGTGGACGTCGTGGACCTGAACGCGGCCCGCCTGGAGACGGCACGCACGCTCGGCGTCTCGGGGTCGGCGGCGAACGCCGACGAGCTGGACCGGCCGCAGGGCTGGGACGTCGTCGTCGACGCGACCGGCAACGCGGCGGCCATCCAGGACGGCCTGGACCGGGTGGCCAAGGCGGGCACGTTCCTCCAGTTCGGGGTCGCCGACTACGCCACCCGCGTGACGATCGACCCGTACCGCATCTACAACCAGGAGATCACCATCACCGGTTCGATGGCGGTGCTGCACAGCTTCGAGCGGGCGGCGGAGCTGTTCGCGAACGGCGTGCTCGACCCGGAGATCTTCATCAGCGACCGGATCGAGCTGGAGCGGTATCCGCAGGCGCTGGAGCAGTTCGCGGCCGGGGTGGGCAGGAAGATCGTGGTGGTTCCGTAGTCCGCGGGAGGGGTTCCGAGCCGGGGATCTCAAGGCTGGGCCAATTGGCCCATTGGTAAGGGAACGGCAAAATGGTCTCGCTCGTTCACGAGGCATGACAGCTATGACCCCCGGCTCGAACATCCCTCTCTCCGCCGCGCGCGTGACGGTGGACGTCGCCGCCCCCGTGCGGCTCGACGTATCGGGCCTGCTGCTCACCGCCGACGGCAAGGTGCGCTCCGACGACGACTTCATCTTCTACAACCAGCCGACGGGCCCGGGCGTGACGTACCGCTCGGGCGGCGGTGCGGCCCCCGACGCGATCACCGTCGACACCGGCGCCGTCCCGCCGGGCATCGAGAAGATCGTGGTCACCGCGAGCCCGGACGCCGCGGGCCAGACCTTCCAGGGCATCGAACCGACGGCCACGATCCGCAACGCGGACGACAACAGCGTCCTGGGCTCGTTCACGCCCCCGCAGCTCGGCACCGAGACGGCACTGGTGGTCGTGGAGATCTATCTCCGCAACGGCGCCTGGAAGGCCCGCGCGGTCGGCCAGGGGTACGCGAACGGCCTCGCGGGCATCGCCACGGACTTCGGCGTCTCGGTGGAGGAACCGACCCCGGCGCCGGCCCCTGTCGCCGCACCCGCCCCGCCGGTGCAGGCCCCGGTGGCACCTGTGGCCCCGCCGGTCGCGGTGACTCCCGCACCGCCCTCCGCACCGCCGATCGGCGCCGGAAAGATCAACCTCGACAAGGGCCGCGTCAGCCTCCAGAAGAACCAGACGGTCTCCCTGGTCAAGGGCGGCCGCCCGTTCCTCTCCCAGGTCAAGATGGGCCTCGGCTGGGAGCCCGCGTTCCGCGGCAAGGACATCGACCTGGACGCCTCGGTCATCGCCTACGGCCCTCAGCGCAACCACATCGACAGCTGCTACTTCGGCAAGCTGTCCATCCTGAACGGCGCGATCAAGCACTCCGGCGACAACCTCACGGGCGAGGGCGGCGGTGACGACGAGGTGATCGTGGTCGACCTCGGCCGCATCCCCCAGGAGGCGACCGGCCTCGTCTTCACGGTCAACTCCTTCTCCGGCCAGAAGTTCACCGAGGTCGCCAAGGCCTACTGCCGTCTCCTGGACGCCGCCACCGGCGAGGAACTGGTCCGCTTCGACCTCACCGGCGCCGAGCCGCAGACGGGCGTGATGATGGCGAAATTGATCAAGCAGTTCTCGGGCGAGTGGGAGATGACGGCGATGGGCGACTTCGTGAAGTCGCGTACGGTCCGCGGCATGGTGAAGCCCGCGGCCCAGTCCCTCTGACCCGCAGCCGCCCACCCTCCGAAGGGGCCGTGGCGGTACGTCGCAAGCCCGTCGCTTACGTTCGGATCGAGCAGCGGCTCCCTTGCCCGGCCCACGCCTGATCCAGCGGCGACGGGCTCGACGTACCGGCACGGCCCCGACCCACCACAGCCGGACGGCGCACCACCAGACAACACACCGCCGGACAGCACTCCGCCGCTACGGCCGCAGCCCGTCCGTCAGCAGGGACAGATACCGGCGGATCTGCTTGCCCTGACCGTTCGCCAGCTCCGAGGCCGTAGCAACCCCGTGGGCCAGCCGCAGTACCTCTATCGGCTCGATGTCCTGACGGAGGGTCCCCTCCCGCTGCGCCGCCTCGACCAGCCGCTGCGCCGCCCCCTTCATGGAAGTGCCGCAGGCCGTGAGCGCGGCCCTGCTGCCGTCCGTGACGGCCGAGCCCAGCAGGGCCTTCATTCCGCGCACCTGGATCGTGCCGACGCACAGCTCGTAGAGCCATTCCGCCAGCGCCTCGCCCGGGGGCAGTTCCTTCGCGATCTCGTCGGCCCGCGCCCCGAGCGCCTCGATCCGGTCGACGTACGCCGCCTCCAGCAGTGCCTGCCGCGTCGGGAAGTGCCGGTACAGCGTGCCGGACCCGACGCCCGCCCGCTTGGCGATGTCGTCGAGCGACGCGCCTTCCCCGTGCTCGGCGAACGCCTCGGCCGCCACCTTCAGCAACCGCTCGTAGTTGCGCCGAGCGTCCGCGCGCATGGGCTTGACCTGCGTCATTCAGATACTCCTTGCGAACCGGGGACCCCCTCCGTATCTTAGCGAGGGTTAAACGGAGACAGTCCCCGCTTATCTCGCGGGCAGTCCGTGCTGCCCGTGTGCACCTTCGTCCGGGGACGCCAGACCGGGAGAACACCGTGTCCACCTCGTCTACCCCGTCCGCACCGCCCACCACCACCGACGCCCTCTCCGCACCACCCCAACCCGCCAGGCTCGGCGCCGTCCTGTTCGTCATCGTCACCGCCTACCTGATGGTCGGCGTGGACTCCACGGTCGTCAATGTCGCACTGCCCGACATCCAGAAGGACCTGCACTTCAGCCCGACCGGCCTGTCCTGGGTGCTCAACGCGTACACGCTCACCTTCGGCGGCCTGCTCCTGCTCGGCGGCCGGGTCGGCGACATCGCGGGCCGCCGCCGCACCCTGACCATCGGCGTCCTGCTCTTCGCCGGATCCTCCCTGCTCGGCGGGCTCGCCACCGAAAGCGCCTGGCTGCTCACCGCGCGCGCCCTCCAGGGCGTCGGCGCCGCCCTCACCGCGCCCAGCACCCTCGCGCTGATCACCACGAACTTCCCCGACGGCCCGCGCCGCCACCACGCCCTGGGCATCTACGCGTCGATGGCGGGCATCGGCGCCTCCATCGGCCTCGTCCTCGGCGGCATGCTCACCTCCTGGGCGTCCTGGCGCTGGGCCCTGCTGATCAACGTACCGATCGGCATCGCGGTCGCCGTCGCCCTGCCCCGCTTCGTCACCGAGACCCCGCGCCACGCGGGCCGGTTCGACGCGGCGGGGGCACTCGCCGGCACGGCCGGGATGACCTCGCTGGTCTACGCGTTCATCCGGGTCTCGGAGGAGGGCTGGTCCGACACCCAGTCGCTGCTGGGCTTCAGTTCGGCGGCGGCGCTGCTGGTGGGCTTCACACTGATCGAGTCCCGCGCGGACCAGCCGATCATGCCGCTGCGCCTGTTCGCGAGCCGCAACCGCGCGGGCGGCTACGCGGGCGTACTGCTGCTGCCCGCGGGCATGTTCGGCGCGTTCTACTTCCTCACCCTGATCTGCCAGCAGGTCCTGGGGTACAGCCCGCTCCGCGCGGGATTCGCCTTCCTGCCCATGACCCTGGCGATGTTCACGGTCGTACGCTTCGTGCCCCGGCTGCTCGCGCGGCTCGGCGCCAAGCCGGTGCTGCTCACCGGCATGGCCCTGCTCGTCGTCGCGGCCGCGTGGCTGTGGCGGCTGCGACCCGACGACGGCTACCTCACCGGTCTGTTCGGCCCGCTGGTGCTGATGGGCGTCGGCGTCGGACTGAGTTTCATGCCGCTCAACGCGACGATCCTCGCGGGCATCGAGCCACGGGAGGCCGGCGCCGCCTCCGGCCTGCTGCAGACCCTGCAGTGGCTCGGCGGCACCCTCGGCCTCTCCATCCTGGTCACGGTCTTCGGCACGGCGGCCCGGCACGCGCACGGCTCCCCGTCCGACATCCTCACCGAGGGTGCGGCCCGCGCGTTCGGCATCGGCTCGCTGATCGCGCTGACCGCCCTGCTGGTGTCGGCGCTCGTGATCACCGACACCAGGCCGAAGCACACCACCTGAAGAAACCCACCACCCAAAGGAACCGACCGCCTGAAGAAGCCCAGCACCTAGAACAACGCGCTGTACGCGTTCAGCGCCGGCTGTCCGCCCAGATGGGCATAGAGCACGGTGGACTCCCGCCCGATCTCCCCCCGCGCCACCAGATCCACCATCCCGGCCATCGACTTGCCCTCGTAGACGGGGTCGGTGACCATCCCCTCGGTGCGCGCCGCGAGCCGCATCGCCTCCAGCGTGGCCTCGTCCGGAATCCCGTACGTGCCCGCGTGGTACCGCTCGTCCAGCTCGACGTCCGCCTCCGTCAACTCCCTCCGTACGCCGATGAGCTGCCCGGTGCCGTGTGCGATCCGCGCGATCTGCTCCCGGGTGCGGGCGGGCGCCGCCGACGCGTCGATCCCGAGGACGCGCCGCGGTCGCCCGCCCGCCTCCTCCAGGGCCGCGAACCCGGCGACCATGCCCGCCTGGGTCGATCCGGTCACCGAGCAGACCACGACGGTGTCGAAGAAGACGCCCAACTCCGCCTCCTGTTCAGTCACTTCATAGGCCCACCCGGCGAACCCCAGGCCTCCCAGCGGATGGTCCGACGCCCCCGCCGGAATGGCGTACGGCTTGCCGCCGCGCTCCTCGACCTCCCGCAGTGCCTGCTCCCAGCTCTCCTTGAAACCGATCCCGAACCCGGCCCGCACGAGCCGTACGTCGGCGCCGGCGAGGCGGCTGATGAGGATGTTGCCGACCTTGTCGTACACGGAGTCGGGCCACTCCACCCAACTCTCCTGCACTAGCACGCACTTGAGCCCCGCGCGGGCGGCGACGGCCGCGACCTGGCGGGTGTGGTTGGACTGCACACCACCGATCGAGACGAGGGTGTCGCAGCCCTGGGCGAGCGCGTCGGCGACGAGGTACTCCAGCTTGCGGGTCTTGTTCCCTCCGTAGGCGACACCGGAGTTGCAGTCCTCCCGCTTGGCCCACAGGGAGGCGCCACCGAGGTGCTTCGTCAGACGCTCCAGCGGATGCACGGGCGAGGGCCCGAAGAGCAGGGGGTAACGCTCGTACGAGGAAAGAGACATGGGTCCTCCCGCATCAGGGTTCGACATCGGCCAGGTCTTCGAGAGCGCCCCAGATCTCCACGGTGACGCGGACGGCGGCGACCACGTCCCGTTCGGCGCAGGCGTCGATCAGCTCGTCGTGCAGGCCCGCCGAACGGCAGTTGCCGCCCTCGCCGAAGCGGCGCCGTTCCAGACGGCGGATCAGCGGGGTGTAGCGGGCGACGGTGGCGGCGGCGGCACGGTTGCCGCTCACCCGCACCAGTACGTCGTGCAACGCGTCGTCGGCCGTCAGAGCGGCGTCCACGTCACCGGCGCGCACGGCGTCCGCGAAGCGCACGTTGGCCTCGCGCATCACCTCGATGTGCGGCGCTTCCAGCCGGGGGACCGCCGTGCGTGCGATCAGCTCGTGCATGGCGCCGACCACGGCCGCGGCGTCCCGCACATCGGCGGTCACCAAGGGGGTCACCCGCGTGTAGCTCTGCGGCTTGGACTCCAGCAGCCCCTCGTCGACCAGCCGGGAGAAGGCTTCGCGCACCGGCGCCCGCGACAGCCCGAGCAACTCGGCGAGTCCGGTGTCGCGCACCACCGCGCCCGGTGCGAGCTCACCGGCCACGATGGCGTCCCGTATCGCTTCGTACGCGCGGTCCCTCAGCAGGGTCCGACGCACGGGTCGTATCGCCTCCATGAACTGAAATGTTAGATATCAGTTCCCGCTGCGCACAAGAGTGCGGCCCGTACCGAAGTACGGGCCGCACTCACGCGCGATCGGTTATCCGGCCCACGGCCAGTCGGCGTCCCGCGCCGACTCCAGCAGGGGAACCATCCGGAAAGCCGCGTCCGAGAGCCCCCCGAACGTGTGCCGGTTGGCCTTTCCGGAGGGGCCGTGGCCCGCCCGGTAGCCGGCCAGGTTCCAGGTGTAGACCGGGACGTGCGCCGGGACCTGCTCGGTCGGGTCGCCGTAGTGGCTGTAGGTGGCCTGCTCGTCGGTGACGATGAGCACCCGGTCGTGCTTCCTGTAGTGCGCGCGCACCGCCTCGCTCGTGTTGGTGCCGCCGAGGTCGCCGAAGCGCTCGAGCACCTTCAGCACCGACTCGCCCTTCTTGAACTTCACCCGCTTGCTGCTCGTGCCGAACTCGACGAGATCCGCGTCCGCCGCCCGCAGCGCGAGCGCCGTGCCGAAGATCGCCGCCGCGTCGGCCCGGCTGAGCTCCGAGCGCTCCGACAGCCGCGAGTAGAACATCGAGCCGGACCGGTCGACGAGCACGAGCGTGCGTCCGGGCAGCGCCGGCACGTTCGCCAGCGAGTGGCCGAGCGCCTGCTCCAGCGGGTACGACCAGCGCAACGAGGGCGCGTGCTGGTACGCGGCGAGGTAGCGGAAGGGGAACTGCCGCGAGCGCGCCACCTCCGCCGGGTCGCTGATCCTGGCGGCGACCTGAGCCGCCACCTCGTCACTCACTCCCGCCTCGTCGAAGTTGCGCAGGTTGCGTACGAGCGCCATCGCGCCCATGGACGGGATGACGGCCTCCCAGGCCGCCTTGTCCATCGGGCCCTGCAGCCAGCCGGCCAGCGCCTCCCACGTCATCCCCGCCTCCGCGAGGCGCCGGGCACCGTGCGCGCCGGTCACGACCTTGCGCCGCTTGGCGGGCCGCAGCTCCATCAGGTCGCGGTGGGCCACCACGACGGGCAGCGACTTGGGCACCACGGCCGTGTCCGGGTGGTGACGCCGGTCGAGGGCGTACTGGAACAGATCGCCCTGCCACGGCTTCGCCGGATCGGGCGCAGCGTGCACCAGGTTGAGGATGTCGCCGAAGCGGTAGCCCTTGGCCGCCGTGTCGTACTTCAACAGCGACTTCTCGCCGTAGAGCCGGCGTACGGCGTCGGCGACGCCCCGCTTGACGGGCTTGGGCACGTTGCGGCCGTACCGGGAGGTCCAGTAGGCGAGCAGCTCGCCGGGCTCGTCCGGACGGCGCAGCACGGAGGCGATGACCTGGCGGTTGGCCGGGCCGTCGGTGACGCCCGCGTCGAGGCGTGCTTTCACGTACTCGGCGGCGCCCACGAGCGAGGCCGTCCGCAGGTTGCCCTCGCCGCGCAGCCAGCCCAGCAGGGCGGCCGTCCACGAGGGGTCGGCGACGGCAAGCTCGCGCACGAGCGCGGCGAACCGGTCGTCGCGGGCCTCTCCGGTCTCGTAGAAGGTGTTCTGCGAGACGAAGTTGGCGATGGCCAGCAGGAAGAGCTCGGAGCGCGCGTCGCGCTCCTGGCCGCGACCGCCCTGGTGGGTGCGCAGCACGCGGCCGGTCGACGTCACACGGGAAGTGGGCTGCGCCTTGGCCGCCTTGGTGTTGAATCGCGACATGATGAATTCCCCCGAATTCATGAGTATTTCGGAGGGAGGCACAGCAAATGGAGGGTGCCCGAGATCAGGAGTCGGCGACGGTTCCTATTCACCCGGCGCGTCTACCAGTTCCGCCACATCGACCCGGAGTCGATGACGGGATTCGAACCCGCAACATACCGTGTCCCGAAGTATCCGCTGCCTGCGCACCGGGCACCCACCATGAGCTGCGCCTCCCGAGGTCAAGTCGGCGGCGGCGTGGATTCTTTGAAAGAGAAGTAGCCGCAGCCTGCGCACCGGGAGGTGCATGAAGTTGTGGTGTCCAGAGTTCAAAGCCGGCGGAACCGACGTAGGTGCTCTAACCCCTGAGCTACACCGGCGCGTTGTACCGGTGGCGGGACTCGAACCCGCGGCCGCCCCATTATCAGTGGAAGTAGGTCCTGCCTTCGCACCTGGACGTGCACCACTTTAGGAGGGCGGCCGCGGTTCGAGCCATTGAATTAACTACCCGCGCTTCTGGCGCTTCCAGGGGCCTGTGATGGCGAGCATGATGCCCGGTTCCTGGATGTTGGCGAAGAGGGTCCGGCCGTCGGGCGAGAAGGTGACGCCGGTGAACTCGCTGTAGGCCGGCTCGGCTTCGGTCCCGATGTTCAGTTCGTTGCGGGCGATCGGGTAGGTGCGGCCGCTGTCGGTGGCACCGAAGAGGTGCTGGACGCCCTCGCCGTCCTCGGCGATGACGAGGCCGCCGTAGGGGGAGACGGTGATGTTGTCGGGGCCGTCGAAGGCGCCGTCCTTGGACGGGTCGGGGTTCACGCCGAGCAGGACCTTGAGGGTCAGGGTGCGGCGCTTGGGGTCGTAGAACCAGACGGCTCCGTCGTGGGCCTGGCCGGGGCTCTCGGTGCGGGCGTAGGAGGAGACGATGTAGACGCCGCCGTCGCCGCACCACATGCCTTCGAGCTTGCGGGCGCGGGTGACCTGGCCGTCGGTGAACTGCTTGCGGACGGAGACGGTCTTCGCGTCACGGTCCGGGACGTCGACCCAGTCCACGCCGTACACCGTGCCGATCTTGGTGGCGCGGGAGAGGTCGTCGATGAACCGGCCGCCGGAGTCGAAGCACTTGAAGGCCTGGAGGGCGCCGGCGTCGGCGGCGAGGGTGGCGAGCTGTCCGTGGCCGTGCTCGAAGCCCTGCGGGGGCGTCCAGCGGTAGAGGAGGCCGTTGGGACCCGAGGCGTCCTCGGTGAGGTAGAGGCGGCCGCGCTTGGGGTCGACGACGACGGCCTCGTGGGCGTACCGGCCGAGTGCCTTGATCGGCTTGGGGTTCCGGTTGCGGCGGCGGTCGGCGGGGTCGACCTCGAAGACGTAGCCGTGGTCCTTGGTCATGCCGTTCTGGCCGGCCTTGTCCTCGGTCTCCTCGCAGGTGAGCCAGGTGCCCCAAGGGGTGTTGCCGCCCGCGCAGTTGGTGGAGGTGCCCGCGACGCCGACCCACTCGGCGACCTTGTCGTGGCGCACCTCGACGACCGTGCAGCCGCCGGACGCGGCCGGGTCGTAGACCAGGCCCTCGGTGAGCGGCACGGGGTACTTCCAGTCGGCGCGGGGGCCCTTGAGCTCGTGGTTGTTGACGAGGAGGGTGGCGCCGCGCGGCCCGTCGAAGGTCGAGGTGCCGTCGTGGTTGGACGGCGTGAACTCACCCGAGTCCAGCTTGGTACGGCCGCTGTAGGTGATGACGCGGTAGGAGAATCCGGCGGGCAGCGCGAGCAGGCCCTTCGGGTCCGGGACCAGCGGTCCGTAGCCGACTCCGCCGTGCCGGTCCGTCGGCTTGCCGTCCTCCCCCACGCTCTCGGTGTCGGTGGACGCGAGGGCGTTCGGAGCGGTGGCGAGGGCGCCGACACTGCCGGCCAGGACGAGACCGGCGCCGGTCAGCGCGGATCGACCGGCGAAGTCCCTGCGGGTGAGCGACATGGGTGTCTCCCGTGACGGTGAAGGATGACCGTGGAGGGTGGCCGAGGGCATTGCGGCCACACGCTCCCGCCCACGCCTGAACGCCGGTTGAACACCGGGCGACTTCACCGCACTCGGTTCCATGAATCCGTAAGGACTCGGCCACAGCGACCAAAAGTCCTACGGCCCGGGGAACGGCCCGGACCCTCCGGGACCGGAAACGATCCCCCCTCCCGAGGCCGGGAGAAGCCCCGGGCCGGGGAACGAGCGCCCCCTCCGGGGGCTGGGGAACGAGAGCACCCTCGGGGCCGGGGGACGGACGAAGCTCCACCAGGGCCAGGGAAGCGCTCCTCCCGGGACTGAAGAACGGGCGAAGCCCACCGGAGGCGAGGAATAGGCGAAGCCCCCCCGCGGCCGGGGAAGCACCCCTCCCGGGACTGGGGATCGGGCGAAGCCCACCGGGGCCGAGGAACGAGCGCCCTTACCGGGACTGGAGAACGGGCGAAGCCCAGGGAGGCCAAGGAATGGGCGAAGCCCCGCCGGGGCCGAGGAACGGCCGCCCCCTCGGGACCGGAGAACGGGCGAAGCCCACCGAGGCCAAGGAATGGGCGCAGCCCCCTCGGGCCGAGGAACGAGCGCCCCCTCGGGGCCACGGGCAAGGGAAGCTCCCTCGACCTGTCCCGGCCCGCTCAACCCCCTTGTTGCGAGCGTGCCTTGAAGGCGGCCTTGCGGGCCTCCTTGGCGACCTTCTTGTCGGGGTGGAGGCGGCCCATCGCCTCCAGGACGTCCGGGGTGGCCGGGTGGTCGACGCGCCAGGCCGCGGCGAAGAAGCCGCCGTGCTGCTGGGCGAGGCCCTCGACCAGCCCCTGGAGCTCGGCGGAATTGCCCTCGGCGGCGAGCTGCGCGGCGATCGTGTCGATGGTGAGCCAGAAGATCATCGCCTCGGACGGCGGGGGCACGTCGGCGGCGCCGTGTTCGGAGAGCCAGACCCGGGCGAGTCCGCCCAGTTCGGCGTCGTCGAGGACCTCGCGCAGCGCGGGCTCGGCCTCCAGGCCGACGAGCGAGAGCGCCTGCTGACAGTGCAGTCGGCGCAGCGGCGCCCCGGCGTCACCACCGCGCGCCGCGGCGAGCAACTCCCGTGCGGCGGCGAGGGGTTCACGCCGAGCGAGCCACTGCTCGGTCTCGGCCCGGGCGGCGGTCGGCGGGAAGTCCGCGGTGCCGTCCAGCAGCGCGTCCGCGCCCTTGTCCGCCAGGTCGCCCACCGCGGGGGCGGAGAGGCCGGACTCCAGCAGCCGCGCCCGCAGCCCGTACAGGCCGAGCGGTGTCAGCCGTACCATCCCGTACCGCGACACGTCGGCCTCGTCGGCGGCGGCCGAGGACTCCTCGTCGCTGTCCGCCATCAGTGTCTCGTCGACCGGCTGGAAGTCGACGAGGCCGACGGGTTCGAGCAGCCGGAACTGGTCGTCGAGCCGCATCATCGCGTCCGACACCTGCTCCAGTACGTCGTTGGTCGGCTCCCCCATGTCGTCGGGCACGATCATGGACGCGGCGAGGGCCGGCAGCGGTACGGGGCTTTCGCCGGCCCCGCCCTCGCTCACGGTCAGCAGGTACAGATTGCCGAGCACTCCGTCCAGGAACTCGGCCTCGGCCTCGGGGTCCCAGTCCAGCGAGGAGAGGTCGATCTCCCCGCCGCCGTCCATCGCGTCGACGAGGTCGTCGAGGTCGGGCACGCTCGCGTCGGCCAGTACGGTCTCCAGGGCGGTGAGCCACACCCCGAGGACGTCCTGCGGCGCTCCGGAGGTGAGCAGCGCGAGGTCCGCGCCCGCGGCGACCGTACCTTCCTCCTCGTCCACGATCTCGACGAGCCCGGTGTCGACCGCCACCCGCCAGGCCTCGCTGGCCGTCGCCGCCGCTTCGTCGCCGGTGAGCCCGAGCGCGTCGGCCGCCCCGGGAAGCTGTTCCTCGACGAGTTCGCCCCCGGCGCCGACCCGCGTGTCCGGGCCGGCCCAGCGGGCCAGCCGTGCGGCGCGGGAGAGCAGCGGTGTGGCGAGCGCGTCCCGCGCCAGCTCCGCTTCGGAAGTCAGCCGCACCGGCGGCAAGGGGGAGCTCTCTGACATCGGCTGGGTTCTCCTCCGAACAATCAGGACCCGAACAGCGGGATCGAACGGCCCGAACGAGCGGAACCGGGCGACCCGACCGGCGGGACCGACCAAGCATGACAAGCAGGAAACGCAGTACAAGCAGAACAAGCATGACGAGCGGAACAAGCGTGACATCCACCGGGGTCCGGCAGCGCACCCACCGCGCCCGGCAGCGCACCCCCGGAACCGGCGGCACACCACACCCACCAGGGCCCGGCAACACATCACCCGGCCCCGGCAGGAAGCCCACCAGGGCCGGCAGCACATCCGCCTGCCCCAGACGTACGTCCACCAAGCCCGGCAACGCATCCACCCGACCCGACCGAACGCCCACCAGAGCCCCGCAGGACGCCCACCGAGTCCATAAGGACATCGCCCCGCAGGACATCCGGCACGCCCATGCACCGCCCCCGAACCCGAGGATCCGGACGCCACGCCGGAAAGCCGCGTCAACGGCTCAGCCTAGACGGATTTCCACCCATGCCGCCCGGTTCATGTCCCTGTCAGGAGTTGTACATCACTCCATCCTTGACAACTCCCCTCCCCACACACGAGATTGACGCGCGTAGAAGTTCAGAGGGGCACCTGTCTCACCAGTTTCTACGCGCGTCACCGACCCGCACACAGGTCGCGCTACCCCTACACGTTCCACCCTCGTCCCGGCGCTCATGTAAGTCCCCGGAGGGATTCCCTTGCCGAGCAAGAGAACCGCGCGCATCGGCGCGCTGACCGTAGCCGCGGTCTGTTCCACCGTCTCCGCCGTGGTGCTGACCGCACCCGCCCACGCGGACACCGTCCACATCCACGACATCCAGGGCACCACCCGGACGTCCCCCTACGCGGGCCAGAAGGTCACGGACGTGGCGGGCATCGTCACGGCCCTGCGGACCTACGGCTCGTCCCGGGGTTTCTGGATCCAGGACCCGACCCCGGACACCGACCCGGCCACCAGTGAGGGCGTCTTCGTCTTCACCAGCTCCACCCCGAAGGTCGCCGTCGGCGACTCGGTCACCGTCACGGGCACCGTCTCGGAGTACGTGCCCGGCGGCGCCTCCTCCGGCAACCAGTCGCTGACGGAGATCACCAAGCCGACGATCACGGTGCTGTCGTCCGGCAACGCGGTCCCCGCGCCCACGGTCGTCAACAGCCGTTCCGTGCCGGCCGCCTACACCCCCGCCGGTGACACGGCCGCGAGCGGTTCGATCAACGCGCTCACCCTGCAGCCGACGAAGTACGCCCTGGACTACTACGAGTCCCTCGAGGGCATGAACGTCCAGGTCGCCGACACCCGCGTGGTCACCGCCACCGACCCGTACAGCGAGCTGTGGGTCACGGTGAAGCCGCACGAGAACGTCACCCGCCGCGGCGGCACGATCTACGGCGCGTACACCTCGCAGAACACCGGACGCCTGCAGATCCAGTCCCTCGGTTCGACCGCCGACTTCCCCGTCGCGAACGTCGGCGACAAGCTCGCCGGCACCACCGCGGGCCCGCTCGACTACAACCAGTTCGGCGGCTACACGCTCGTCGCGAGCCAGTTGGGCACCCTGGAGAAGGGCGACCTGAAGCGCGAGACGACCCGCAAGCAGTCGCGCGGCGAGCTGGCCGTGGCGACGTACAACGTCGAGAACCTGGACCCGGGCGACGGCACGTTCGCCGCCCACGCGGCCGCGATCGTGAACAACCTCCAGTCGCCCGACATCGTGTCCCTGGAGGAGATCCAGGACAACAACGGCGCGACGGACGACGGCACGGTCGCCGCCGACCAGACGGTGAACAAGCTGATCGACGCGATCGTCGCGGCGGGCGGCCCGAAGTACGACTGGCGTTCCATCGACCCGGTCAACGACAAGGACGGCGGCGAGCCCGGCGGCAACATCCGCCAGGTCTTCCTGTTCAACCCGGAGCGGGTCTCCTTCACGGACCGCGCGGGCGGCGACTCGACGACCCCCGTCGGTGTCACCAAGGTGCACGGCAAGGCCCAACTGACGGCCTCCCCCGGCCGGATAGACCCGGCCAACACGGCCTGGACGTCCAGCCGCAAGCCGCTGGCCGGTGAGTTCGTCTTCCGTGGCAAGACGGTCTTCGTGATCGCCAACCACCTCAACTCCAAGGGCGGTGACCAGGGGCTGACCGCGCAGTACCAGCCCCCGGCCCGCAGCTCGGAGACCCAGCGTCATCTGCAGGCGACGGCGGTGAATTCCTTCGTCACCGAGATCCTCAAGGCGCAGAAGAACGCCGACGTGCTCGCCCTCGGCGACATGAACGACTTCGAGTTCTCGGACACCACCAAGATCCTCGAGGGTGACGGCGAGCTCTGGTCGGCGATCAAGTCGCTGCCGAAGAGCGAGCGTTACACGTACGACTACCAGGGCAACCAGCAGGTCCTGGACCAGATCCTGGTCAGCCCGTCGATCCGCAAGGGCTGCGACTTCGACTACGACAGCGTGCACGTCAACTCGGAGTTCTCCGACCAGATCAGCGACCACGACCCGCAGGTACTGCGGTTCCGGCCGTAGGCCTGTAGGGGCTGTGGATGAGGCCACAGCCCCGAAAAGGGAAGAGCCCGGCCCCGTCGTCCGGGGGGCCGGGCTCTTCCCTTCCCTTGCCCGATGTCAGGCGGCGAACGTCTCGTTCAGCCAGCCCTTCCAGGCGGTCTCGTTGTGCTTGGCGTCGGCGCCGGACGCGAAGTCGTGGACGCTCATGCCGACGGGGGCACCCCAGTGGTTGCGCCCGAAGAAACGGATGAGGGCGTTGTCGGTGCGCAGCCCGATGAAGTACGGGTTGCGGTAGTCGACCACGGCGTCGAGGAGCTGCCCCTCGGGTCCCCGTGCCCGCACCCGCGCGCCCTCGGCCGTGTCGTCCGCGAGGCCGAGCGCCCGCCCGACGGCGGCGAAGGCGTCGGACGCCGTGGACGCGCCGGGCCCGTCGAAGGTGGCGAAGGCGACCGGGCGCCCCGCGAAGTGCGTCACGTACTGGCGCAGGGTGTGCAGATAGAAGTCCGTGTGCTTGCTCGCGCCGTCGTACTGGTTGTCCCAGTCCTCGACGAAGATGCCGCTGTGCACGTACCGCACCCAGGACCGGCGGCCGTCGTCACGCGGCTCGATGGTCTCGTCGATCTGGTTGAGGGTCTGCTGGGAGATGCCCTCGACGTCCTCGACCAGGCTGGTGAGGCGGTGCGGCGGGTCCCAGTTGGTGAGCGTGGAGCCGAAGGGCCCGGTCCCGCCCTGGCGCGGCTCGAACTCCATCGGCCACAGCCAGCCGCCGGTACCGGTGGTGATCGCCTCCCACATCTGCTCCGGGGTGGCGTCGACCTCGAACTCGCGGGCGATCTCGAATTCCTTGGACATGGTGGCGGTTCTCCTGTGGTTCAGTCCTGGCCGGGCGGGGTCGAGTCCACCCCGAGGGCGGCCTCCGGCGTCGAGGCGGCCCCCGCCTCGACGGTGACTTCGGGGGTGACGGTGGCTTCCGACTTGGCGATGGCCCCCGGCTTGGCGATGGCTTCCGGCTTGGCGATGGCTTCCGGCTTGGCGATGGCTTCCGGCTTGAGCGTCGGGTGGACGGCTACGACGATCCGGTGGTCGCGCCCGCCCTCCGCGTTCCCGTCGTGGTACTTGCGGATGAGCGCGCCGACCCCTTGCGTCAGCTCCTCGATGAACGCGGCGCGGTCGGCGGCGGAGGCGAAGGTCACCTCACCGTCGAGCGCGTAGGTGGCGAGCCGCTTGCGGGCCTTCGCCGCGCCGGTGATCAGCGCCCCCACGTCCCGGACCAGCCGGGCACCGACGGCGAGCAGCCAGCGGGCCGAGAGCTGGTCCCGGAAGCGGTCAGGGTCGGGCTGCACGGCGGCGAGGGCCAGCGGCGAGATGACGTACGACGCCGCCGTCGCGCGCATCAGCCGCTCGGTGACATTGCCCTTGCGGCGCTCGCCCGCGAGCTCGACCAGGCCGTGCCGCTCCAGCGCCTTCAGGTGGTAGTTCACCTTCTGCCGCGGCAGTCCGACCTTTCCGGCCAGCATGGCGGCCGACGCGGGCCCGGCGGCCAGCTCGGCCAGCAGCCGGGCCCGTATGGGGTCAAGCGAGACGGCGGCTGCCTCGGCGTCCTCGATCACGGTCACGTCCAACATGACTCCACCGTCTCACCGAACACTTTTTTTGTCCAGGCGGTTCAAGTTGTCGGAGAATCGGAGAAGGGGCTCAGCCCTGCGGCCCGCCCTCGTCGAGTCGTGCCAGTTGGGTCTGGAACCAGTCCAGCCGGGCCTGCAACAGTGCCGCTTCGGCCATGAGTTCGGACACCCCGAGCCCGGCGGGCAGATCCCCGACCACGGCCCCGCTCCCGGCGCGGACCCGCAGCCCGTCACCGGCCAGCCGCGCGAACCCCGCCAACGACAGGGACGTACGACCGCGTACGCAGCCCGCGCAGACCGCCGCGAGGGCGCGCCAGCCGGGGCGCCCCCAGCCCGCGTCCGCGAGCGCGGCGGCCACCGCGCCGCAGGCGCAGGGACCGACCGTCGCGCTCCGCACCCGCTGGCGGGCGTAGCGGAACCCCTGTTCGAAGCGGATATAGGCGCCGAGGACGGAGACCTCCAGAAGGAGGGCCGCCCGGTGCTCGGCGGTGCAGAGCATGGCCTCGGCCGTGGCCGAGTCGTGCACGCAGTGGAAGCCGCAGTCGCAGCGTCGGTGCGGCGCCCGGTGCCGCAGCCCGTAGACGCAGCGCGCCTCGTCCAGCACTCCGTACGGCACCGCGCCGCCCAGTGAGACGCCGGTGAACCCGGCCCGGGTGCCGTCCTGGGACAGCACCGGGTGGGCGATCTTGTATCCGGTCGGCGGCTCCGTCGGGCGTTCCTCGGGGAGCCGCAGCCTCATCGGGCGACCGGGACCTCTTCGGGCACGGACGCCTCCAGCTCCTCGATTTTCTCGGGGAGTTCCTCGGGAAGTTGGAGATTGTCCTCGTCCGCGCGAGTCCGCTCTTGCGCGACTCCGGTGGCGAGTGCCTTGCCCAGCCTCATGACGCCTCCCGCGATCTGCCGTCGACTTCCGTCCCCGCCATGGTGACCCATGAGGGGCCGGGTTGGCACCAGGGCCTCGCGAAAGCGGCAACCTGGTAGCAATGCTTCCCTTTATCTCGTAGAAAAATTAAGTGGAGCTTCACAGTGGAGCTGCCGAGACTACTCGTATGACGACCTCGGCCCCCTCCGTCCCTTCCCCCGCTTCTTCCCCCGCTCCTCCCTTCGGCCGTGCGCTCTGCGCGATGGTCACGCCCTTCACCGAGGCGGGCGCGCTCGACCTCGACGGGGCGGGGCGGCTCGCCGACCGGCTGGTCCGCGCGGGCTGCGACGGCCTGGTCCTGTCCGGCACCACGGGCGAGTCGCCGACCACGTCCGACACCGAGAAGTCCGCGCTCGTACGCGCCGTGCGCGAGGCGGTCGGCGACCGGGCCGTGATCGTCGCGGGCGTCGGCACCGCCGACACAAGGCACACCGTCGAACTGGCCCTGGCGGCCGAAAAGGCGGGCGCGGACGGCCTGTTGGTCGTGACGCCGTACTACAGCAGGCCTCCGCAGGACGCCGTCGAGGCCCACTTCCGGGAGATCGCCGACGCCACCGGACTACCGCTCACGCTGTACGACATTCCCGGCCGCACCGGCACCCGCATCGAGCCCGACACCCTGATCCGGCTCGCCGAGCACCCCCGGATCGTCGCCGTCAAGGACTGCGCGTACGACCTCCTAGGCACCCAGAAGGTGCTGGCCCGCACGGAGTTGGCGTACTACGCGGGCTGCGACGAGCAGGTGCTCGCGCTGCGGGCGGTTGGCGGGACCGGATACATCAGCACGGTGGCGAACACCGCCCCGGGCGCCTTCCGTGCGATCCTCGACGCGTTCGAGGCGGGGGACACGGCGGAGGCGGCCCGTCGGCAACAACGCGTCATCCCGCTCATCGAGTTGATGATGTCGTCGGGCCTGCCCGGCACGGTCACGGCCAAGGCCCTGCTCGGCCGGCTCGGCCTGCCCGCGGGTCCGGTCCGCCCGCCCCTGCGGCCCGCCGGCCGCGAGGTGACCGACGGACTGCTGGCGGCGTACGAGGAGTTGGTGGCCGCCTGAAGCACGACCGTCTTCAACAGCATGGACGACCGATTCGCCACGGCCTCCCGGAAGCTCTTCGGCGCTTCGGCATCCATGATCGATCCCACGGCGGACGAGCAAGAGAAAAGGCAAGGAGGTGATGACCCACTCCTTGCCACTCTCAACTTATAGCGCACCGGGGGGCTTGCGGCAAGGCCCCCGTCGTGCCGCAGAATCTCCGGCCGAGGCCGGAATCTGCGGAAACGGGGAGTCGCGAAGTGCGTGTGCTGTTGTCGACGTGGGGATCGCGCGGGGACGTCGAACCGCTGGCGGGACTCACGGCGGGGTTGCGGGAACTCGGCGCGGAGGTGCGGGTGTGCGCGCCACCGGACGAGGAGTTCGTGGCGCTGCCGGCGACCGGCCTGATGCCGGCCGGCGCGCGCTCGGTGGCCGAGAAACTGGGCATCCGCTACGTGTTCGCGTGCTTCCATCCGTTCGGACTGCCGTCGCAGCACTTCCCTCCGCAGTCGCGGCCGGGCCGGCCCTCCCCGCGGGAGCAGGACGCCCGGCGCGTGAACGAGCTGTACGGCGAGGCGGAGAACAGCCACCTCGACCTCGTGCAGACCGGGGCGTGGATCCTGCCCGACGAACGCCCGCTCCCGGAAGGGCTGGAGGCGTTCCTGGAGGCGGGCGCACCGCCGGTGTACGTGGGCTTCGGCAGCAGGGCCGCCGCGTACTCCTTGCCCACGGCTGGGCCGACCTGGCCCCGATCGACGACGTCGATGACTGTTTCGTCGTCGGCGAGGTCAACCAGCAGGCACTGTTCGGCCGGGTGGCCGCCGTCGTGCACCACGGCGGCGCGGGCACCACGACGACGGCCGCCCGGGCCGGCGCGCCCCCTGGTGGTCGTACCGCGAGGGCCGTGGCCGCCACGATCCGCACCGACGGGGCGACGGTGGCCGCGAAGCTTCTCCTCGACATGATCGGCATGACTGGCGTGACTGACGTGGCTGGCATGGCTGGCATGACCGGCCGGGAGAAGCCGCGCATGTCCGCATGAGCCACACGGGACCGTCCCGTCAGGACCCCGCACACGAGAACCCGCACACGCCGGTCCGGACGCCTTGCCGCGCGCAAGGGCCACAAGCGACCTCACCTTCGCAGCATTCGGAGTCAACGAATTGAACCCCCTGACCACCAGCGCGTTCGACCTTCCCGACCGTCTCTCCGCCAAGGCCGACCCGACACTGATCGCCGGCGACGAGCAGCACTTCGCGGCCCTCGCGGAGTGCCTGGCGCAGTCGATCGCCGAGCTGACCGAACGCCTCGACGCCGCGCGCAGGGCGCCCGGCGGCCTCGGCCAACAGGCGATGGACCGGGACATCGAGATCCACCGGCTGACCGCTCGCCTGCGCGCGCTGCGCCGCTTCGGTCTGGACCTGTGCCTGGGGCACATGGTCGGCGCGGACAGCCCCGAGCCCGTGTACGTCGGACGACTCGGCCTTACGGACAGCACGGGTCGTCGGCTGCTGCTCGACTGGCGCTCCCCCGCCGCCGAGCCGTTCTTCGGAGCCACCCACGCCAACCCGATGGGGCTGGCGAGCCGCCGCAGGTATCGCTGGGCCCGCGGCCGGATCGGCGACTACTGGGACGAGGTGTTCACCTCGGACGGGTTCGCCGGGCACGCCGCGCTCGACGACCAGTCCGCCTTCATCGCCAGCCTGGGCGGCGACCGGTCGGGGCGGATGCGGGACGTGCTCGGCACCATCCAGGCCGACCAGGACGCCATCATCCGCGCGGGATCACGCGGCGCTCTCGTCGTCGACGGCGGCCCGGGTACGGGCAAGACGGTCGTCGCCCTGCACCGCTCCGCCTACCTCCTCCACTCCGACCCGCGCCTCGGTCACCGCCGGGGCGGCGTGCTGTTCGTCGGTCCGCACCGGCCCTACCTGGCGTACGTCGCCGACGTCCTGCCCAGCCTCGGAGAGGAGGGCGTGCAGACGTGCGTCCTGCGGGACCTCGTCGCCGAGGGGGCCGCGGCGACGATCGAGGCCGACCCGGACGTGGCCGCGCTGAAGTCGTCCGCGAACCTGGTGAAGGCGATCGAGGCGGCCGTCAGGTTCTACGAGGAGCCGCCCACCAAGGGGATGACGGTCACGACCCACTGGTCCGACATCTGGCTGAGCGCCGACGACTGGGCCATGGCGTTCGAAGCGGCGGAACCCGGTACTCCGCACAACGAGGCCCGCGACCAGGTCTGGGAGGAGCTGCTCACGATCCTGGTGGACAAGCACGACGACGCCTCGGCGCATGACGACGACGTCTCGGCCGACCTGCTCCGCACGTCGCTGCAGCGCAGCAGGGAGCTGCTCCTGGCCTTCAACCGCGCCTGGCCGCTGCTCGAAGCGGCCGACCTCGTCTCAGATCTGTGGTCGGTACCCGCCTACCTGCGCAAGTGCGCACCCTGGCTCGGCCCCGACGAGGTCCAGAAGCTGCAGCGCGAGGACGCCCAGGCCTGGACGGTGTCCGACCTGCCGCTCCTGGACGCGGCACGGCAGCGGCTCGGCGACCCGGAGGCGGCGCGGCGCAGGCGTCGCAACGAAGCCGCCGTGGCCGCCGAACGCGCGCGCAGGGCCGACGTCATCGACAGCCTGCTGCAGAACGTCGTGATCGACGAGAGCGAGGGCGCGCTGGGCATGCTGCACGGACAGGACCTGCGGGAGACCCTGGTCGACGAGAGCGCGCTGCCCGGCACCGAACCGGACCTGCTGGCGGGCCCGTTCGCGCACATCGTCGTGGACGAGGCCCAGGAGCTGACCGACGCGGAGTGGCAGATGCTGCTGCTGCGGTGCCCGTCCCGGAGCTTCACCATCGTCGGGGACCGCGCCCAGGCCAGGCACGGGTTCACGGAGTCGTGGCGGGAACGGCTCGAGCGGATCGGGCTCGACCGGATCGAGTCGGCCTCCCTGAGCATCAACTACCGGACGCCGGAGGAAATCATGGCGGAGGCCGAGCCGGTCATCCGGGCCGTGCTCCCGGACGCCAATGTGCCGACCTCCATCCGTAGCGGCGGCGTTCCCGTCGTCCACGGATCCGCCGCGGATCTGGGCTCGATCCTCGACACCTGGCTCACCACGCACGCCGACGGGATCGCCTGCGTCATCGGCGATCCCTCGTTCCGGACGATGTCCCGTGTCCGTTCGCTGACCCCGGAGCTGTCGAAGGGGCTCGAGTTCGACCTGGTCGTCCTCATCGACCCGGAGGCGTTCGGCGAGGGCATCGAAGGAGCGGTCGACCGCTATGTCGCGATGACCCGAGCGACCCGGCAACTCGTCATCCTCACGAGCTGACGATGCGTAGGTTGCTTCGACACCGACGATCGACAGGGCGCGCCGGCCGAGCCCGAGGGCTACTCGGCAGGCAGGGTCTCCCGCATCGCCCTTGCGGTGGCGGCCGGGTCGTAGCCCTCGGGGACGCCTTCGACCAGAATGATCTCGCCCTCGATGTGCCGCGACCGCAGCGGTGCGATCTCCTGGTATGCGGGTGAGTCCCACCAGGCCCGCGCTTCGGCGATCCCCGGGAACCCGATCACGACGACGTGCCCGGGCCAACTGCCCTCCTTCACCTCGTGCTGCGCGAAGTGCACGAGAAAGCGTCCGCCGTACGGCTCGAAGGTGGTGGGTATGCGTTCGATGTACTCGGCGATCTCCGGGTGCGGAGCGGCCTCTTGCAGATGGGCGATGACGTAGGCGGGCATGGTGTCCTTCCGGTCGGTCGAACTCCGTACGCTGGAAGCCTGGCATGCGGCCGGACCCCGGTCGATGACCTGAGAGGTAAGCGGATGCCGCGTAGGTCCCCGCGCGAGCTGCGGGCCACCGTGCCCGACGGGCGAAGCGATGGTGCCGCGAGCACGCTGCTCATCGGCGCGTGTCCTGGGCCGCCGGCCTGTGCTGCCGTGCACACGTACCTCTTCGTCGACGGCCTCGACGTGGTCGCGCGCAGCGACAGCAGAATGGCCGGCCTCGATCCGAGGCGACTGCTCCGCCCGGGCGGACCGCTCTTTCCGACGGATACGCCGTGCAAGGTGGATGTGGCAGCCCAGGAGCAGCCCGAGCCGGGGCCGGACAGGCTGACCATCCGGATCCGGCTCCGGGGCGAGACGGTCATCTGGTCCGATCTGATGTACCCGGGCCTCGATGGCAAAGTGCTCGAGGAGGCTCACTTCCGCTTGGAGCAGTACCTGGGCGAGATCGAGCGCGCCTACGCGGCGTTGAAGGATCAGCTGGTGAGCCGCTCCGGCACTGCTGAGGTCAAGCCGGCGCAGACATGAAGCCGCCGTCCTCGCACCAGTCGGCCATGCCGCCGGATGCCCCAGCGTCGTCGGCCCCGCCGACCACCGGCGCAGCAAGAGCGGGGACGACGAGCCCGTGGTCCCCAGGTCCGTCCACGACACACAGAGAGTGGCAGCGAGCGCCCTCCCGGCCGTCCTGGGGCCGTGGAAGGGCGCTCGATGGTGACCGACGTCGACAGCTGCCGACAGCTCGGCAGCAGGTCAGGGCGTTGGTCGAGGAGGCGGCCGCGGGTCACGGCCACCCGTGATCAGTTGTGGCTGTGCAGAATCTCGTTCAGGCCGCCCCACACCGCGTTGTTCGGTCGCGCCTCGACGGTTCCGGTCACCGAGTTGCGGCGGAAGAGGATGTTCGACGCACCGGACAGCTCGCGGGCCTTGACGATCTGCCCGTCGGGCATGGTCACGCGGGTGCCCGCGGTGACGTACAGCCCCGCCTCGACCACGCACTCGTCGCCGAGGGCGATACCGACGCCCGCCTCGGCGCCGATCAGGCAGCGCTCGCCGATGGTGATGCGGACGTTGCCACCGCCGGACAGGGTGCCCATGGTGGAGGCGCCGCCGCCGATGTCGGAGCCGTCGCCGACCACGACACCGGCCGAGATGCGGCCCTCGACCATCGACGTGCCGAGCGTGCCCGCGTTGAAGTTCACGAAGCCCTCGTGCATGACGGTGGTGCCCTCGGCGAGGTGCGCGCCGAGCCGGACGCGGTCGGCGTCAGCGATCCGGACGCCCTTGGGGGCGACGTAGTCCGTCATGCGCGGGAACTTGTCGATGGACGTCACCTGGAGGTGCAGGCCCTCGGCGCGGGCGTTGAGGCGCACCTTCTCGACGTCGTCCACGGCGACCGGGCCGATCGAGGTCCAGGCGACGTTGGCGAGGTGACCGAAGATGCCGTCCAGGCTCTGGCCGTGCGGCTTCACGAGGCGGTGCGAGAGCAGGTGCAGACGCAGGTAGGTGTCGTGCGCGTCGATCGGCTTCTCGTCCAGTGAGGCGATGACCGTGCGGACCGCGACCACTTCGACGCCCCGGCGGGCGTCGGGCCCGATGGCTTTGGCGGCGCCTTCGCCGAGCAGCTCGACGGCACGCTCGGCGGACAGCCGCTCGGTACCGGCCGGGCCGGGTTCGGCGGACAGCTCGGGCGCGGGGAACCAGGTGTCGAGGACGGTACCGTCGGCCGTGAGGGTGGCGAGGCCGGCGGCGACGGCGCCGGTGGTGCGAGTAGCAGTCGTGTCGGTCATGGGTGAAACCTAACGCGGCCCGGGGCGCGCGAGCGAACCGGTCCACCCACCATCTCACGTGCCGGGCGCCCCGTACGCCCCTGTGCGGGACGCACGGCAGGACCCCGCCTCCGCACCCCGCGCGTCCCCTCGCGCCGAGCCCTCCCCCTCAGCCGATCACCCGCCCCAACACCTCCCGCGCATACCCCTCGTCGTACGAGGCCCCCGTCAGCAGCACCTGCAGACAGATCCCGTCCACCAGCGCCACCAACGCCCTCGCGGTGACGGGGTCGGTACGGCGGGCGAGGGGCTCGGCGAGGTCCTGGACCCATTCGGCGGCGACGGGGCGCAGGGCGGGGCGGCGCAGCGCCGCGAGGTAGAGCTCGTACTCCAGCTCCACCCCCGTACGGTCGCCCGCCAGCCACTCCCCCATCAGCCCGGCGAGTTCGCCGGCGAGGTCGGCCCCGGGGTCCTCCAGCGCGCCGCGCGCGGCGATCACCTTGGCGAAGCCCTCGTTCGCCTGGCGCAGCGCGGCGACCATCAGCTCGTCGAGGGTCTTGAAGTGGTACGTGGTGGAGCCGAGCGGCACATCGGCCTCGGCGGCGACGGTGCGATGGCTCAGCCCGGCGAGTCCCTTGGCGCCCACGACCCGGATCGCTGCGTCGATGATCCGCTGCCGCCGCTCGGGGTCGTAGCGGCGCGCCGCCATCAGTGGGCCCCGCCGAGGTTCAGCACCACGACGCCGCCGATGATCAGCAGTATCCCGGCGACCTTGGTGAAGCTGAGCGCCTCACCGAGGAACACCATGCCGATCGCGGCGATGACGGCGGTGCCGGCGCCGGCCCAGATCGCGTAGGCCGTACCGACCTGGACGGTCTTGAGGCACTGCGCGAGCAGCACGAAGGCGATGACGTATCCGAGGACGGTCACCAGCGAGGGCCAGAGCCTGCTGAAGCCCTCGCTGTACTTCATGGCGGTCGTGGCGGCCACCTCGGAGGCGATGGCTCCGGCGAGCAGTGCGTATCCCATGTGTACGAGTGTACGCATCGATGCGTACGCACGTACACAAGGAGCCCGAGCACCTCACCACAGCTCACCCCACAGCCGGCCGGCAGGCCACCGGCCCCGGTTCGCGCACCCGCGCCAGGAGATCGAGCGTCCGCCGCTTGGCGTGGGCGGCCCGGCGCAGTACCTCCACCCGCCGGTAGCGCAGCAGTTCGGCGGGGTCGGGGCGGACGGCTCCGGCGAGTTCGTAGCCGTACGAGGTCAGCCTTTCTCCCAATACGGCCTCACTCAGCCGTATTTGATCGGGCGTCAGCCCGGTGGTCCAGGTGCCCGCCCGGGAGGTGTCCAGTGCGCCGTGGGTGCGCCGGTGCCAGGTCTTGCGGGCGGGTACGGCCATGCCGGCGACGCGGTGCGGCTCGGTCATCCCGGAGGCGTACTCCTCACCCAGGAACCCGCACACGCCCCGGAGTTGACCCTCGGGATCGGCCACGAGGTCCTCGAAGCGAAGTTGGTACCAACTGTCCGGACCCAGTTCGCGCGCGTACGTGCGGGCGGTGTCCACGACCTGTGCCCAGGTGGCCACGGCCTCATGGAATCCCCGGTGCCACCAGGGCATCCGGAGCAGCGAGGCGACGCAGTCCCGGCCGTCCCGTACGAGGTGGACGAACTGCGCGTCGGGGAACAGCCGCAGGATCTCCGCCACGTGCAGGGCGTACGCGGGCCGTTTGTCGCCCCAGCGCGCCTTGCCGTGCTCCTCGGCGTACGCCCGGAGCGCGATCCCGAGCGCCGAACCGAGGGTCGGCGGCCCGTCGGTGATCCGCTCGGCCACGCGCCCGGCGTCGAGCCCGAGCTCGTGGAAGCGGGTCTCCTTGCGGCCGGTGATCCAGCGCGCGAGCCCGGCCCGGTTGTCGCGCTCCGCCAGATCACCGAACGCCAGCCGTCCTTCGTAGGCGGGGAGTACGAAGCGCGTTTCGGGCGGCAGGGCGATCCGGGGATGCGCGTGCAGCATCAGTTGGAGAAGCGTGGTTCCCGAGCGGGGGCAGCCGAGGACGAACACCGGACGGGTGGGGGTGGGTTGCACAGAAGCGGACACGACCTCACGCTGTCGCGCCCCGATGAGCCCGGACTTGGATCACACTGAGAATGCAATGTGAAGCCACCACGCCCATGAAATCCCATGAACCCCCATGAATCCCCGTGGGGCCACCAGGATCAGCGGGGAAACGGCTGCTCAGAAGTCACCAAGTCCACTACTGTTTCACCAGTCGCGCACCGGGTCTCCACGGCTACCGCCGTTCCGTGTGCCTGCGCCCCCTCTTGTGCTGAGACCAGTAGACGAATCCGCGTGCGCCTTGGGCGACGCTGGAGGAACGCGCATGCCAGAAACAACGCCAGAGCCCGAACTCGAGCCCGGACCCGACCAGGCCGTGCCCACTTCGGAGGAACCCGCCTGGCGCCCCACCCCCCAAGGCACTCCCTATCCCGCGGAACTGCCTCCCTTCGTCGAGCCGCCGGTGCCCTGGGAGTCCGGGGAGTTCCCGGACGAGGGACGGCTGCCCGGAACCCGACGGCTGTGGATGGCCGGCGGACTCGCGGTGGCGGTGCTCATCGCCACCGCGACCGCGATCGCCGTACTGGACAGCAACACTGACGCCGCGTCGAAGAACCGGGCGAACCACACCGCCTCCGACACCGACGTCCCGTTCATACCCGGCTCCTCCTCGGCCGACGGCAGCACCACGGCCCCGGCAGGCAAGAACGCCCTGTCCTCCCCGCGGCACTCCGGCTCCACCTCCACCGCGTCGGACTCGGCCTCGCCGGGGCCCTCGGAACAGGGGTCCGACGACAAGCCGGTCACCGGCACCGCCGAGCCGTCGAAGACCGCCTCGTCCAGCAAGCCTCCCGAGTCCAAGCCCGTCTCCTCGGGGAAGTCGGTCCAGTCGGTCAACTACCCGAACCGCTACTGGCATCTGAGCAACGGCTTCGTACGGCTCGATCCGGTGGATTCGGGCAGTTCGAGCTCGACCAAGCGGGACGCCAGCTTCAAGGTGGTGGCGGGACTCGGCAACGCCAACTGCTACTCCTTCGCCACCGCCGACGGCGCCTATCTGCGCCACCGCAACTTCTCTCTGCGCGCCGACCGCAACGACGGCTCCGACCTCTTCAGGAAGGACGCCACCTTCTGCCCCCGGACGTCCCCGTACACGGGCGCCGTCATGCTGGAGTCGATCAACTACCCGGGCCGCTATCTGCGCCACCGCAACTTCCAGCTCCGCCTGGACAGCGACGACAACAGTCGGCTCTTCCGCGCGGACTCGGCGTTCCGTGTGGTGGACGGCTGGTCCTGAGCGCAGGAACACCTGTGGCCCCCGGCGAACTGCCGGGGGCCACAGACGTGTGCGCAGGTGTGCGCGGACTCAGACGTTGAACCCGAGCGCCCGAAGCTGCTCACGCCCGTCGTCCGTGATCTTGTCCGGGCCCCACGGCGGCATCCAGACCCAGTTGATGCGCAGTTCGTTGACGATGCCGTCCGTCGCGGACTTGGCCTGGTCCTCGATGACGTCGGTGAGCGGGCAGGCCGCGGACGTCAGGGTCATGTCGATCGTCGCGATGTTCGCGTCGTCGATGTGGATGCCGTAGATCAGGCCGAGGTTGACGACGTCGATGCCCAGCTCGGGGTCGACGACGTCGTACAGGGCCTCACGGACTTCTTCCTCCGAGGCCGGCTTCATCGTCAGGGTCTCGTTCTCGCTCATGCCGTCTTCCTCTCGGCGCTCTCGCCCAGAGCCTGGGCCGTCGCGTCCTTCCATGCCATCCAGCTCAGGAGGGCGCACTTGACCCGGGCGGGGTACTTGGAGACACCGGCGAACGCGACCGCGTCCTCCAGCACCTCCTCCATCGCGTCGTCGGGCTCGATCCTGCCCTTGGACTGCATCAGCTCCAGGAAGGTCTCCTGGATCTTCTGCGCCTCGGACACGTCCTTGCCGACGAGGAGCTCGTTCAGCACGGACGCCGAGGCCTGGCTGATGGAGCAGCCCTGCCCTTCGTACGAGATGTCCGCGATCTGCTCGCCGTCGTACTTCACGCGCAGCGTGATCTCGTCGCCGCACGTCGGGTTGACGTGATGCACCTCGGCATCGCCATCCCGCAAGCCTCGCCCATGGGGGTGCTTGTAGTGGTCCAGGATGACTTCCTGGTACATCGAATCAAGCTTCACGTCTCAGCCAGCCCCTCAGCCGAAGAAGTTCCGGACGTGCTCCAGGCCGTCCACCAGCGCGTCGATCTCGGCCGGCGTGGAGTACAGATAGAACGACGCTCGCGTGGTCGCAGGAATTCCGTACCGCAGGCAGACCGGGCGGGCGCAGTGGTGTCCGACCCGGACCGCGATGCCCTGCTCGTCCAGGACCTGGCCCACGTCGTGCGGGTGGATGTCACCCAGGGTGAACGAGATCGCGGCGCCACGGTCCTCGGCCGTGGTCGGGCCGATGATCCGCAGGTCGGGTACCTCGCCGAGCCGCTTCACCGCGTACTCGGTGAGCGCGTGCTCGTGGGCGAGGATCTTGTCCATGCCGATCGCGTTCAGGTAGTCGATCGCCGCGCCGAGGCCGACCGCCTGGGCGATCGGCGGGGTGCCCGCCTCGAACTTGTGCGGCGCCGGGGCGTACGTCGACGAGTGCATCGACACCGTCTCGATCATCTCGCCGCCGCCGAGGAACGGGGGCAGGTCCTCCAGGAGCTCCTGGCGGCCCCACAGCACGCCGATGCCCGTCGGGCCGCACATCTTGTGGCCGGTGAAGGCCACGAAGTCGGCCTGGAGGGCCTGGACGTCCAGCGGCATGTGCGGCGCGGCCTGCGACGCGTCGATGCAGACCAGCGCGCCGACCTCCTGGGCGCGGCGCACTATCGCCTCGACCGGGTTCACGGTGCCCAGGATGTTCGACACCAGCACGAAGGAGACGATCTTCGTCTTCTCGGTGATGATCTCGTTGATGTTCGACAGGTCGAGGCGGCCGTCGTCGGTGAGACCGAACCACTTCAGCTTCGCGCCCGTGCGCTGCGCCAGCAGCTGCCACGGCACGATGTTGGAGTGGTGCTCCATCTCGGTGATGACGATCTCGGTCTCGTGGTCGACCCGGTAGGGCTCGTCGGCCCAGCCGAGCATGTTGGCCACGAGGTTGAGCGACTCGGAGGCGTTCTTGGTGAAGATCACCTCGTCGCGGCTCGGCGCGTTGATGAACGCGGCGACCTTGTCGCGCGCGCCCTCGTACAGCGCCGTGGCCTCCTCGGCGAGCACATGCACACCGCGGTGGACGTTGGCGTTGTAGCGCTCGTAGTACTCACTCAGGGCGTCCAGCACCTGGCGCGGCTTCTGCGAGGTCGCCGCGTTGTCCAGGTACACGAGCTTCCTGCCGTCGTGGACCTGACGGTCCAGGATGGGGAAGTCCTTGCGGATCGCCTCGGTGTCGAGGAGGCCCGGCAGCTGTGTCACGCGGATGCGCCACCCTTCATGTCGACTTCATGCTTCGCATAAGCCTCGTAGCCCTCGTTCTCCAGCTTGTCGGCGAGCTCGGCGCCGCCGGACTCGACGATGCGGCCGCCGGAGAAGACGTGGACGAAGTCGGGCTTGATGTAGCGCAGGATGCGCGTGTAGTGCGTGATCAGCAGGGTGCCGACCTCGCCGGTCTCGCGGACGCGGTTGACACCCTCGGAGACGACGCGCAGGGCGTCGACGTCCAGGCCGGAGTCGGTCTCGTCGAGGATCGCGATCTTCGGCTTGAGCAGCTCCAGCTGGAGGATCTCGTGGCGCTTCTTCTCACCGCCGGAGAAGCCCTCGTTCACGTTGCGCTCGGCGAAGGCGGGGTCCATGGAGAGGCGCTCCATGGTCTCCTTGACCTCCTTCACCCAGGTGCGCAGCTTGGGGGCCTCGCCGCGGACGGCCGTGGCGGAGGTGCGCAGGAAGTTGGAGACCGACACACCGGGGATCTCGACCGGGTACTGCATCGCCAGGAACAGGCCCGCGCGGGCGCGCTCGTCGACGGACATCTCCAGGACGTCCTCGCCGTCGAGGGTGACGGTGCCGCTGGTGATCGTGTACTTCGGGTGGCCCGCGAGGGAGTAGGCGAGGGTCGACTTGCCGGAGCCGTTGGGGCCCATGATGGCGTGCGTCTCGCCCTGCTTCACGGTCAGGTCGACGCCCTTGAGGATCTCCTTCGTGGCGTTGTCGGCCTCGACGGTGACGTGCAGGTCGTGGATTTCAAGCGTTGCCATGGGTTCCTCAGGACTCCTGGGTGAGGGAGACGAGCACGTCGTCTCCTTCGATCTTTACGGGGTATACGGGGACGGGGCGCGTCGCGGGAAGGCCGGACGGCTTGCCGGTGCGCAGGTCGAACGCGGAGCCGTGCAGCCAGCACTCGATCTGGCAGTCCTCCACCTCGCCCTCGGAGAGCGAGACGTTCGCGTGCGAGCAGATGTCGTTGATCGCGAACACCTCCCCCTCGGTCTTCACGACCGAGACCGGCGTGCCGTCGAGTTCCACCCGCTTCGGGGTGTCCTCCTCCAGCTCGCTCAGCCCACAGGCGCGTACGAACGTCGACGAGGCAGTCATCAGACCGACGCCTCCAGCTCCTCGTCGATCTTCACGAGGAGCCGCTCTTCGATGTCGTCGACACCGATCTGCTGCACGAGCTCGGCGAAGAAGCCGCGGACCACCAGTCGGCGGGCCTCGTCGGCGGGGATGCCGCGGGCCATCAGGTAGAAGAGCTGCTCGTCGTCGAAGCGGCCGGTCGCGGAGGCGTGTCCGGCGCCGACGATCTCGCCGGTCTCGATCTCCAGGTTCGGCACGGAGTCGACGCGGGCGCCGTCGGTCAGAACCAGGTTGCGGTTCATCTCGTACGTGTCCGTGCCCTCGGCCTTGGCCTCGATGAGAACGTCACCGATCCACACGGCGTGCGCGCCGTCGCCCTGGAGCGCGCCCTTGTAGGCGACGTTCGACTTGCAGTGCGGGGTGTTGTGGTCGACCAGCAGACGGTGCTCCTGGTGCTGGCCCGCGTCCGTGAAGTACAGACCGAACAGCTCGGCCTCACCGCCGGTGCCGGCGTAGGCCACGCGCGGGTGCAGGCGCACGAGGTCGCCGCCGAAGGTGACCACGAACGACTTGAACGTGGCGTCCCGGCCGATCAGCGCGTTGTGCTGGCCCACGTGCACGGCCTTGTCGTCCCAGTCCTGGACGGAGACGACGGTGAGCTTGGCGCCGTCGCCCAGGATGTAGTCGACGTTGGCGGCGAGCACGGCGTCACCGGTGTGGTCGATGACGACGACGGCCTCGGCGAAGGCTCCGAGCTCCACGACCTGGTGGCCGTAGGCGACCCCGCCCTCGCCGTGCACCGCGACGCGGATGGGCTCGGTGAGCACCATCTCCTTGGGGACGGTGATCACGCCGGCCTTCTCGAACGCGGAGTACGCCTGGGCGGCGACGCGGTCCACCGGGGTGCCCGCCCGGCCGAGGCGCGCGTCGTCACGGCCGACGGTCTCCACGACGACGCCCGCGGGCGCCTCCACGTCGACCTTCAGGCCGTCGCCGGTCGCGACCGCGGTCCCGTCGTGCAGCCCGCGCAGGCGCTCCAGCGGGGTGAACCGCCACTCCTCCTCGCGGCCGTGGGGGACCGGGAAGTCCGCCACGTCGAAGGACGGGGGCGCGCTCATGCGCGTGGCGACGGTCGACTCGGCGGCCACCGCGATCTGTCCGGCGGTGGTGGAACCCACCGGGATGTTCTGAGCCTCAGCCATGGCTGTCGGTCTGCTCTCTTTCCTGCGTCGGTTGAGATCCTCGGGCCCGCCGGGAAGGGCGGGCCACCAGCTGTTTTCCGGGCGGCGGGTCTTAGCCGACCGCGCCTTCCATCTGCAGCTCGATCAGCCGGTTGAGTTCAAGCGCGTACTCCATGGGCAGCTCCTTGGCGATCGGCTCGACGAAGCCGCGCACGATCATCGCCATCGCCTCGAACTCCGTCAGACCGCGGCTCATCAGGTAGAAGAGCTGGTCCTCGGAGACCTTGGAGACGGTCGCCTCGTGACCCATGGACACGTCGTCCTCGCGGACGTCGACGTACGGGTAGGTGTCGGAGCGGGAGATGGTGTCGACGAGCAGCGCGTCGCACAGCACGTTCGACTTCGAGCCGTGGGCGCCCTCGCCGATCTCGACCAGACCGCGGTAGGACGTACGACCGCCACCGCGCGCCACGGACTTCGACACGATGTTCGACGACGTGTTCGGTGCCATGTGGACCATCTTGGAGCCCGCGTCCTGGTGCTGGCCCTCGCCCGCGAAGGCGATGGAGAGGGTCTCACCCTTGGCGTGCTCGCCCATCAGGTAGACGGCCGGGTACTTCATGGTGACCTTGGAGCCGATGTTGCCGTCGATCCACTCCATGGTCGCGCCCTCGTATGCCACGGCGCGCTTGGTGACCAGGTTGTAGACGTTGTTCGACCAGTTCTGGATGGTCGTGTAGCGGCAGCGGGCGCCCTTCTTCACGATGATCTCGACCACCGCGGAGTGCAGGGAGTCCGACTTGTAGATCGGCGCCGTACAACCCTCGACGTAGTGGACGTAGGCGTCCTCGTCGACGATGATCAGCGTCCGCTCGAACTGGCCCATGTTCTCCGTGTTGATACGGAAGTAGGCCTGGAGCGGGATCTCGACGTGCACGCCCTTCGGCACGTAGATGAAGGAGCCACCGGACCACACGGCGGTGTTCAGCGACGCGAACTTGTTGTCGCCGACCGGGATGACGGTGCCGAAGTACTCCTTGAAGAGCTCCGGGTGCTCCTTGAGGGCGGTGTCGGTGTCGAGGAAGATGACGCCCTGCTCCTCCAGGTCCTCGCGGATCTGGTGGTAGACGACCTCGGACTCGTACTGGGCCGCGACACCGGCGACGAGGCGCTGCTTCTCCGCCTCCGGGATGCCGAGCTTGTCGTACGTGTTCTTGATGTCCTCGGGCAGGTCCTCCCAGGACTCCGCCTGCTTCTCCGTGGAACGCACGAAGTACTTGATGTTGTCGAAGTCGATCCCGGACAGGTCCGAGCCCCAGTTGGGCATGGGCTTCTTCTCGAAGAGGCGCAGGCCCTTGAGGCGGAGCTTGGTCATCCACTCCGGCTCGCTCTTCTTCGCGGAGATGTCGCGGACGACGTCCTCGTTGATACCGCGCTTGGCAGAGGCACCGGCCACGTCGGAGTCGGCCCAGCCGTATTCGTACGTACCCAGACCCTCGAGCTCAGGGTGGGCAGTCTCCTCGATGGGGAGCGTCATGCGGGGTTCCTCCCGGCGGTACTTGCAGATGCGTTATGGGTGGATTCGGAAATCTTGGGGATGAACGTGGTGCACACACCGTCGCCGTGGGCGATGGTGGCCAGCCGCTGAACATGGGTGCCGAGCAGCTGGGAGAAGATCTCGGTCTCCGCCTCGCACAGCTGCGGGAACTGCTCGGCGACATGAGCGACCGGGCAGTGGTGCTGGCAGAGCTGCTCGCCGACCGGTGCGCTACGCGCTGCAGCAGCGTACCCGTCCGCACTCAGGGCCTTGGCCAACGCTTCGGTGCGCTGCTCCGGCGCGGCGGCCTCGACGGCCCTGCGGTACGCCTCGGCCTGGGCGGCCATCCGGGCGCGGGCGAACGCGACGACCGCCTCGTCCCCGCCCTCGCGCGCCGCGATCCAGCGCATCGCGTCCGCGGCGAGCTTGTCGTAGGACTGGTCGAAGGCGTCCCGGCCGCAGTCGGTCAGGGCGAACACCTTGGCGGGGCGGCCGCGCGTACGCGCTCCGTAGACCCGCTGCTCCCGCGCTTCCACGACGTCGTCGGCGACCAGCGCGTCGAGATGACGACGCACGGCGGCCTGGGTCAGGCCCAGTCGCCCCGCGAGGTCGGCCACGGTCGACGGACCGTGGTCCAGGATGGACCGCGCGACACGGTTGCGCGTCGAACGCTCACCGGTCGCGAGTTCCTCCTGAGGGGCCCCCGTGGGGGTCTCCCGAGCCTCGCCAACGTTTTTCACAACGCCATTGTTGCGTAATTCCCTGGAGCCTGACAAGCCGCGCCCCCGGAGGCGGGCGGTGCGCTACATCACTTAGGTATACCTAAGGTGACCTGCGGAAACGATCTTTGATCGATCAATTCACTGGCTTCGGGACCGGCTCTCCGCAAGACTCGGGAAGCATGTCGACACCCCCTCCGACCGGCCCACTCGTCACACGCGACACCCTCGCCGCGCAGCTTCTTGAGCTGGGCGTCCAGCCCGGAGAAACGCTTCTCGCGCACTCCTCACTGAGTTCCCTCGGCTGGGTCAACGGCGGTGCCGTCGCCGTCGTCCAAGGACTGCTCGATGCGCTGGGTCCCGACGGCACTCTGGTGGTTCCCACCCAGTCCGGGGACCTCTCCGACCCGGCGCTGTGGAGCAGTCCGCCCGTACCCGAGGAGTGGTGGTCGCCCATTCGGGCGACGATGCCCGCCTACGACCCCCTCGTGACGCCCAGCCGAGGGGTCGGTGTGATCCCGGAGACCGTCCGCACCTGGCCCGGCGCCCTGCGCAGCGCCCATCCGCAGACCTCCTTCGCGGCCCTCGGCCCCCGCGCGGCGCAGATCGTCGAGGGGCACGCCCCCGACTGCCGGCTCGGCGAGCGCAGCCCGCTGGCCCGCCTGGAGACCCTCGACGCCCGGGTGCTCCTGCTCGGCGCGGGCTACGACACGTGCACCAGCTTCCACCTCGCCGAATACCGCATACCGTCCCCGCTCGTCGAGGTGGGACGCCCGGTGCGCACCCCGCAGGGAGCGACCCGGTGGGAAGTCGTCACGGAGGTCTCCGTCGACTCCGACCGCTTCGACGAACTGGGCTCCGACTTCGAACGGGACCGCCCCGTCGTACGGGGCCGAGTGGGCGCGGCCGACGCACGCCTGTTCCCGGTGGCCGACGCGGTGGCGTACGCGGAGCGCTGGCTGGCACTGCACCGCCCCCGCGACGAATGGGTCGTACCCAGGACCGCCTCCTGAACCCCGCCCGACCGATCACCCGACCGGCTCCCTAGACTTGCGCCTCATGCGAAGCGAGCCCGTGGTCCAGGTCCAGGCCCTGGTGAAGCGGTACGGCGACAAGACCGCGGTGGACGGCCTCGACCTGGTGGCCGAGGCGGGCATCACCGCCGTACTGGGCCCCAACGGTGCGGGCAAGACGACCACGGTCGAGACCTGCGAGGGGTACCGGAAGCCGGATTCCGGCACGGTACGCGTCCTGGGCCTCGACCCGGTGAGACAGTCCGGGGAACTCCACTCCCGTATCGGCGTGATGCTCCAGTCCGGCGGGGTCTACTCCGGTGCCCGCGCCGACGAGATGCTCCGCCATGTGGCCAAGCTCCACGCCCACCCCCTGGACGTGGACGCGCTCATCGAACGGCTCGGCCTCGACAGCTGCGGCCGCACGACCTACCGGCGGCTCTCGGGCGGCCAGCAGCAGCGCCTGGCGCTCGCGATGGCCGTGGTCGGCCGCCCCGAACTGGTCTTCCTCGACGAGCCGACCGCGGGCCTCGACCCGCAGGCCCGCCGCGCCACCTGGGACCTCGTCCGCGATCTGCGCGCCGACGGCGCCTCGGTCATCCTCACCACGCACTACATGGACGAGGCCGAACAACTCGCCGACGACGTCGCGATCATCGACGCGGGCAGGGTCATCGCACAGGGCTCCCCCGAGCAGCTGTGCCGCGGCGGCGCCGAGAACACCCTGCGCTTCACCGGCCGTCCGGGGCTCGACGTCAACTCCCTGCTCAAGGCCCTGCCGGCCGACTGCACGGCCGCCGAGCTGACGCCCGGCTCGTACCGGGTGGGCGGCAAGATCGATCCCCAGCTGCTGGCCACCGTCACGTCCTGGTGCGCACAGCACGGGGTGATGCCGGAGAAGATCTCCGTCGAACGCCACACCCTGGAAGACGTGTTCTTGGAACTGACCGGCAAGGAGCTGCGTTCGTGACCACCGCCGGTACCTACACCCCGAAGCCGGGGGCGGCCCCGCTGCCCCGGATGATCGGCGCGCAGGCCACGCTCGAGACGAAGATGCTGCTCCGCAACGGTGAGCAGCTCCTCCTCACGGCGATCATCCCGACACTCCTGCTGGTCCTGTTCAGCTCGGTCGACATCATCGACACCGGCAAGGGCAAGTCGGTCGACTTCCTGGCCCCCGGCATCCTGGCACTCGCCGTGATGTCGACCGCGTTCACCGGGCAGGCCATCGCCACCGGCTTCGAGCGGCGCTACGGGGTCCTGAAGCGGCTCGCCGCCTCCCCGCTGCCCCGCTGGGGCCTGATGACCGCGAAGACGGCGTCCGTGCTGGTCACCGAGGTCCTCCAGGTCGTCCTGCTGACGGCGATCGCCTTCTCGCTGGGCTGGTCGCCGCACGGCAACCCGCTGTCCGTCCTGCTCCTGCTGATCCTCGGCACGGCCGCCTTCTCGGGCCTGGGCCTGCTGATGGCCGGCACGCTCAAGGCGGAGGCGACGCTCGCCGCCGCGAACCTGGTCTTCCTGCTGCTCCTCGTGGGCGGCGGTGTGATCGTCCCGATGGACAAGTTCCCGGCGGGCGCCCAGGACGTGCTCGGTCTGCTGCCCGTCTCGGCGCTCTCGGACGGGCTGCGGGACGTGCTCCAGCACGGGGCGGGCCTGCCGTGGGGCGACCTCGGGATCCTGGCCGTGTGGGCGGTCGTGGGCCTGGGAGCGGCGGGCAAGTTCTTCCGCTGGGAGTGACTCCCGGCGTGACTCCGGGTGTGGGCGCATCCGGGTGTGCGGGCCTCCGGGACGGGCTGAGGTGGCGATTTGCGTAGGTGCGGGGGCCTCGTGAAGGCGTGCACAAGCGGACGCCTACGATGGGGCGCGTGCCAAACGTGACCCGAGCCGACGCCGTAGCCTTCGCGCGCAACCCGCTCGCCCTCATCGCCGAACGCTGGACCCCGACCTCCCGGACGGTGCGACGAGCGGCCCTCGCCGCGCTCGTCATGTCGGTGGTCATCGTGGTCACCGGCGGCGCCGTACGGCTGACCGGTTCGGGCCTCGGCTGCCCGACCTGGCCCAAGTGCACCGACGACTCGCTCACCACGACGAGCGCGATGGGCTTCCACGGAGTCATCGAGTTCACCAACCGCATGCTGACCTACGTGCTGTGCGCGGCGGTCGGCTGGGCGATCATCGCCGCGCGCTCCGAGAAGCCCTGGCGGCGCGACCTCACCCGGCTCGGCTGGGCGCAGTTCTGGATCGTCATGAGCAACGCGATCCTCGGCGGCATCGTCGTCCTGGTCGGCCTCAACCCCTACACGGTCGCCGCGCACTTCCTGCTCTCGACGGCGCTCATCACGGTGGCCACGGTGATGTGGCAGCGCACGCGCGAGGGCTCCGCCGACCCGCGCCCGCTGGTCGGCAAGGCGGTGCAGCAACTCGTGTGGTGCCTGGTCGCCGCCGCCATCCTGCTGATCGCGGTGGGCACGGTGGTCACCGGCGCGGGTCCGCACGCGGGCGACTCCAGCGAGGTCGAACGCATGGCCGTCAACTGGGAGACCGTCGCCAAGCTGCACGCCGTGCTGGCCTGGATCGTGGTCACGTTGACGTTCGCCCTGTGGTTCGTCCTCAAGGCCGTAGACGCCCCCAAGGGGCCGCTCGACCGCACCCGCGAGCTGTTCCTGATCCTGCTCGGCCAGGGTGTCATCGGCTACGTCCAGTACTTCACGGACCTCCCCGAGGCCCTGGTCGGCCTCCACATGTTCGGCTCCTGCCTGGTATGGATCGGCGTCCTGCGGGTCCTGCTGTCGCTGCGCGAACGCCCGGAGGCCGCGGCACAACTGCCGGGGGCTGCCGCGGAATCGGCGCTCACGCGCGCGTAGGCCGTTCGTAGGGGGTCCGGCACCGGTTCACTCCACCCCGTACACCCGCCGCGCGTTCCCCGCCGCGATCAGGCCCGCCACCCGCTGCGCGTCCACGAGCGACCAGGCGCCCTCGGCGACCCAGGTGCCCAGCACCCGGGAAAGCGCCTCACGGAACAGGCGGGCGCCGACGACGTGCAGTTCGGGCAAGCCGTGCGCCCCGCTGGAGAACAGGAGCTTGCCGAAGGGGGCCAGCTCCAGGATCTCGGAGAGGACGGCCGCCGCCCGGGCTCCCGTACGCACCAGCGCGGCACCCAAGTCGGCGTAGACGTGCGGGAAGACCCCGGCGAGGTGCGCCGCGTGACGGTGGTACGGGTAGCCGTGCAGGAGGATGAGATCCGTGCCGAGCCCGGCCGTGGCACGGGCGAAGTCGGTGAGCAGGACGGGGTCGGTGCGGTCGATGCGCAGACCGGGTTCGCCCAGGCCGGCGTGGAGCTGGAGAGGCAGCCCCGAGGCGACCGCGATCCACAGTACGTGGCGCAGCAGGACCGGGTCGCTCAGCGCCCCGCCCACCCGGCGGCCCGCGAGCCAGCGGCCCGCCGCGCCCCGCACCTCTCCCGGTCCTGGCGGCTCGGGCGCGAGCGCCAGACCGTGCCGTCCCCCCGCGACCGACGTGAAGGCGACGGCGTTCGCGGCGGCTCCGTGGACGGACTCGGCGAGATTGGCGAGGAAGGACTCGACGGTGCCCGAGGTGTCCGCGACCTGTTCCGCCAGCAGCTCCAGGCGGACGATCTCATGGGCGTGGGCCGCGCCGGTCGAGGCCATCTCGCCCGGTCCCGTCAGGTCCCCGGGCAGCCCCGTATCGACGAGATACGTCGTGATGCCGCTGCCGCGCAGGAGTCTGCGCCCCGACTCCAGGACGCCGAGTTCGCGGCGCCGGGCCAGATAGCGGGCGGGCGGACAGTGCGGTTCCAGGCCGAGCAGGGGCGGGCACCAGCGGCGTACCGCGAAGCCGGTCTGGGTGTCGAAGAAGGTGGTACCGGGGGCCGGGGGGCCCTCGGTTCTGGCGAGGTGGGCCTCGAAGGTGCCGAGACCCAGCTCCGTCCTCAGTACGCCGTGGCAGTACTGGTCCACCAGGGATGGCGTTTCGATCATCCGGACTCCCCGCGACTGGACCGTTGCGTTCTTCAGGTCCTAACGGGTGAGGCGGGCGTCAGGTGTTGGTGTAGCGCAAGGCGTACCAACAGCTGACGGATGACAGCCGACAGATGACAACTGACGAGTGACAGCCGACGGAAATCAGATGACGGAAATCAGATAACGGATATCAACTGTCAGGTATCAGATGACAGATATCAGCTGTCAGGTGACAGATAACAGATACTGTCAGCCGTCACTTCGGCGCCCCAAGCTGGATCCCCGCCATCCTCTTCCACTCGTACGGCCCCGTCTTGACCTTCGCCGCGAACTCACCGTCGAACGTCTCGTGAACAGTGATCCCGGCCTTCTTCACGGCCTCTTCGGCCAGCGTGAAGGTCGGCGCCACCACGTCCCCCCAGGCACCGTCCGCGCCGACGAGGACGATCCGGGCGCCGCGCTGCCCGAGGTACTCGACGTGCCCCTCGGTCCCGCCGTGCTCCTTGGCGAAGGCGTTGATCCGCTGGGCGAGCTTGGCCGCCTTGCGCTCGGCCTTGACGTCCTGGGCGGCGCCGGTGGTCTCGTCAACCTGCTGCGTGTCTGCCATGTCCAGGATGCTACCGACGGGTAGATCAAACGGCGACGGGCGGGGTACGTGGCTTAGCCCACGTACCCCGCCCGTGAAGATTCGCCGGACGGGCCCTAGCGCAGGAAGGGGTCCACCGCGACCGCCACGAACAGGAGCGACACATAGGTGATGGACCAGTGGAACAGCCGCATCTCCTTGAGCTTCCCGCCGGTCACCTCGGCCTTGGCGCGGTTCTGCAGACCGTGCGCCTCCCACAGCCAGAACCCGCCCGCGCCGAGCGCGACCAGGGTGTAGAACCAGCCCGTGTAGCCGAGCGGGGTGAGCAGCAGCGAGACCGCGACCATCACCCAGCTGTAGATGACGATCTGGCGGGCGACCACCTTGTTGGAGGCGACGACCGGGAGCATCGGCACGCCCACGCGCGCGTAGTCCTCCTTCACCTTCATGGACAGCGGCCAGTAGTGCGGCGGCGTCCAGAAGAACATGACGAGGAAGAGGATGACCGGCGCCCACGACATGGAGTCGGTGACGGACGACCAGCCGATGAGCACCGGGAGGCAGCCGGCGATGCCGCCCCAGACGATGTTCTGGGAGGTGCGCCGCTTGAGGATCATCGTGTAAACGACGACGTAGAAAAGGAGCGCTCCGAGTGACAGCCAGGCGGACAGCCAGTTGACGGTCAGCCCGAACAGCAGGGTCGAGACGACCGCCAGCGTGATCCCGAAGGCCAGACACTCACGCGGGCTGACCATGCCGGTGACCAGTGGGCGCTGCGAGGTGCGCTCCATCAGAGCGTCGATGTCGCGGTCGATGTACATGTTCAGCGCGTTGGCGCCGCCCGCCGACAGAAAACCGCCGAGGCAGGTGAGCAGGACCAGCTTGAGGTCGGGTACACCCTGCTGAGCCAGGAACATCACCGGAACGGTGGTGATCAGCAGCAGTTCGATGATTCGCGGCTTGGTCAGCGCCACGAACGCCTTCACACGGGCCCCGAACGGCCGGTGGCTTGGGCTGCTGCTCGTCCCGAGCACCCCCGCTGGACGGGATTCGACGGCCGTCACGCACACCCCTGACAGAGACATCCCAGCAAGCCTCCGGGTGTGAACTCCCCGTAAAGCTCGCGCGTACCACGCCACTGTAGACGTTGCCTATACCTCGGCCTTCGCGGGGGTGGGGTCGTGTTGGGAGCGGCCGCACCGGGGCGGGAAGAGGGCGTGCACGACGGGCGCGACGGAGCTCGATTGAGCACTCTTACGAGCGGCTCCGTATTCAGTTGCCGAACACGGAACGGACCAGTCGGGAGGCGGATCCCGGAGAGTCCCGGCAGTCTGGAATGACTCGAAAAAACGCACGTACCTACGGGGGTAGGCTCGACAACGGCCGGTGGGCGCCCAGTGCACCGGCATTCGACATGCGTGACATGTGGAGAGGAGCCCTGACCCAGGGTGAGCACCAAGCCGACCACCACAGACCTCGAGTGGACCGAGTTGGACCAGCGGGCCGTCGACACCGCCCGCGTCCTGGCCGCCGATGCCGTACAGAAGGTCGGAAACGGCCATCCCGGTACGGCCATGAGTCTGGCGCCTGCCGCGTACACCCTCTTTCAGAAGGTGATGCGGCACGACCCGGCGGATCCCGACTGGACCGGACGTGACCGCTTCGTGCTGTCCGCGGGCCACTCGTCACTGACCCTCTACACGCAGCTCTACCTGGCCGGGTTCGGCCTGGAGCTGGACGATCTGGAGTCCTTCCGGACGTGGGGCTCCCGCACCCCGGGCCACCCGGAGTACGGGCACACCCCGGGCGTGGAGACCACGACCGGCCCGCTCGGGCAGGGTGTCGCCAACGCGGTGGGCATGGCGATGGCCGCCCGCTACGAGCGCGGTCTGTTCGACCCGGACACGGCGCAGGGCGAGTCCCCCTTCGACCACTTCATCTACGCGATCGCCGGTGACGGCTGCCTCCAGGAGGGCATCTCGCACGAGGCGTCCTCCCTGGCCGGTCACCAGAAGCTCGGCAACCTCGTTCTGCTGTGGGACGACAACCACATCTCGATCGAGGGCGACACCGAGACGGCGGTCTCCGAGGACACCGTCAAGCGGTACGAGGCGTACGGCTGGCACGTGCAGCGCGTCGCGCCGAAGCCGGACGGCGACCTCGACCCGCACGCCATCTACAACGCGATCGAGGCCGCGAAGAAGGTGACGGACAAGCCGTCGTTCATCGCGATGCGCTCGATCATCGCCTGGCCCGCTCCGCACGCGCAGAACACCGAGGCCGCGCACGGCTCGGCGCTCGGCGAGGACGAAGTCGCGGCCACCAAGCGCGTCCTCGGCTTCGACCCGGAGAAGTCCTTCGAGGTCGCGGACGAGGTCCTCGCGCACACCCGCAAGGCTCTCGACCGCGGCCGTGAGGCGAAGGCCGAGTGGGAGAAGGGCTTCCAGGAGTGGCGCACCGCTCAGCCCGAGCGTGCCGCCGAGTTCGACCGGATCGCCGCGTGCGAGCTGCCGGCCGGCTGGGAGGAGAAGCTCCCGGCGTTCGAGGCGGGCAAGGGTGTCGCCACCCGTGCCGCGTCCGGCAAGGTGCTGCAGGCGCTCGGTGCGGTCATCCCCGAGCTGTGGGGCGGCTCCGCCGACCTCGCGGGCTCGAACAACACGACGATCGACCCGAACTCCTCGTTCCTGCCGGCCGACAACCCGCTGCCGGGCGCGAACCCGTACGGCCGCACGATCCACTTCGGCATCCGCGAGCACTCCATGGCCGCGGAGATGAACGGCATCACGCTGCACGGCAACACCCGTGTATACGGCGGCACCTTCCTGGTGTTCTCCGACTACATGCGCAACTCCGTGCGTCTGTCCGCGCTGATGCACCTGCCGGTGACGTACGTGTGGACGCACGACTCCATCGGTCTCGGTGAGGACGGCCCGACCCACCAGCCGGTCGAACACCTGGCCTCGCTGCGCGCCATCCCCGGCCTCAACGTCGTCCGTCCCGCGGACGCCAACGAGACCGCGATCGCCTGGCGCGAGATCCTCAAGCGCTACACGAAGGTCTTCGGCAAGGGCGCCCCGCACGGTCTCGCGCTGACCCGTCAGGGCGTGCCGACGTACGAGGCCGACGAGAACACGGTCAAGGGCGGTTACGTCCGCTTCGAGGCCGAAGGGCCCGGCGGGCAGAGCGCGGAGCCGGAGGTCATCCTCATCGCCACCGGTTCCGAGGTGCACGTGGCGGTGGAGGCGCGCGAGCAGCTCCAGGCCGCGGGCGTCCCGACGCGGGTCGTGTCCATGCCGTGCGTGGAGTGGTTCGAGGAGCAGGACCAGGGGTACCGGGACAGCGTCCTGCCGCCGTCGGTGAAGGCGCGCGTCTCGATCGAGGCCGGTATCGGTCTGACCTGGCACCGGTTCGTCGGGGACGCGGGACGCATTGTTTCGCTGGAGCACTTCGGTGCTTCGGCCGACGGCAAGGTCCTCTTCCGCGAATTCGGCTTCACTGCCGAGAACGTCGCCGACGTCGCCCGGGAATCGATCGCCGCAGCCCAGCGCTGACGCTGAAATACGACACGTAGGAGATGCAATTTCCATGACAGACGCACTCAAGCGCCTCTCCGAGGAAGGCGTCGCGATCTGGCTGGACGACCTGTCGCGCAAGCGGATCACGTCCGGCAATCTCGCCGAACTGATCGACCAGCAGCACGTCGTGGGCGTCACCACCAACCCGTCGATCTTCCAGAAGGCGATCAGCAGCGGCGACGGCTACGAGCAGCAGCTCGCCGAACTCGCCGCCCGCAAGGTCACCGTCGACGAGGCCATCCGCATGATCACGACGGCGGACGTCCGTGACGCCGCCGACATCCTGCGCCCGGTCTTCGACGCGACGCAGGGCCAGGACGGCCGGGTCTCCATCGAGGTCGACCCGCGCCTGGCCCACAACACCACCGCGACCATCGCCGAGGCCAAGCAGCTGGCCTGGCTGGTGGACCGCCCGAACACGCTCATCAAGATCCCGGCGACCAAGGCGGGCCTGCCCGCGATCACCGAGGTCATCGGCAGGGGCATCAGCGTCAACGTCACGCTGATCTTCTCGCTGGAGCGCTACCGCGAGGTCATGGACGCCTACCTGGCGGGTCTGGAGAAGGCGAAGGCCGCGGGCCTGGACCTCTCCAAGATCCACTCGGTGGCGTCCTTCTTCGTGTCCCGCGTGGACACCGAGATCGACAAGCGGCTGGACGCCCTGGGCACCCCCGAGGCCAAGGCCGCCCGCGGCAAGGCGGCGCTCGCCAACGCCCGGCTCGCCTACCAGGCGTACGAGGAGGTCTTCTCCTCCGACCGCTGGGCCGCCCTCGACAAGGCGCAGGCCAACAAGCAGCGCCCGCTGTGGGCGTCGACCGGCGTCAAGGACCCGGCGTACAAGGACACCCTGTACGTCGACGAGCTGGTGGCGCCGAACACGGTGAACACCATGCCGGAGGCCACCCTGCAGGCCACCGAGGACCACGGCGACATCACCGGCAACACCATCGCCGGTACGTACGAGCAGTCCCGCGCCGAGCTCGACGCGGTCGAGAAGCTCGGGATCTCGTACGACGACGTGGTCCAGCTCCTGGAGGACGAGGGCGTCGAGAAGTTCGCGGCGTCCTGGAACGACCTGCTCAAGTCCACAGAGGCGGAGCTCAAGCGCCTCGCCCCTTCGGAGGGCTGAAACCTTGTCAAGCAGCAACCCGCTGCGTGACCCCGCAGACCGACGGCTCCCGCGTATCGCGGGGCCGTCGGGCCTGGTCATCTTTGGCGTCACGGGCGATTTGTCACGTAAAAAGCTGATGCCTGCTGTGTACGACCTCGCCAACCGCGGGCTGCTGCCGCCGGGCTTCTCGCTCGTCGGCTTCGCCCGCCGCGAGTGGAAGAACGAGGACTTCGCCCAGGTGGTCCACGACGCCGTCAAGGAACACGCCCGTACGGAGTTCCGCGAGGAGGTCTGGCAGCAGCTCATCCAGGGGATGCGCTTCGTCCAGGGCACCTTCGACGACGACGACTCGTTCGAACGGCTGCGCGCCACGATCGACGAGCTGGACAAGGCGCAGGGCACGGGCGGCAACTTCGCCTTCTACCTCTCCGTGCCGCCGTCCGCCTTCCCGGTGGTCATCCAGCAGCTGAAGAAGCACCACCTGGCCGACCAGTCGAACGGCTCCTGGCGGCGCGCGGTCATCGAGAAGCCCTTCGGCCACGACCTGAAGTCGGCCGAGGAACTCAACGCGATCGTGCACGAGGTCTTCTCCTCGGACCAGGTCTTCCGCATCGACCACTACCTCGGCAAGGAGACCGTCCAGAACATCCTGGCGCTCCGCTTCGCCAACACCATGTTCGAGCCGATCTGGAACCGGTCCTTCGTCGACCACATCCAGATCACCATGGCCGAGGACATCGGTATCGGCGGCCGGGCCGGCTACTACGACGGCATCGGCGCCGCCCGGGACGTCATCCAGAACCACCTGCTCCAGCTGATGGCCCTGACGGCCATGGAGGAGCCCTCGTCGTTCGACGCGGACGCGCTCGCCGCCGAGAAGACCAAGGTGCTCGGCGCAGTGCGGATCCCGAAGGACCTGGGGCGCGACACCGTCCGCGGGCAGTACGCGGCCGGCTGGCAGGGCGGCGAGAAGGCCGTCGGCTACCTGCAGGAAGACGGTATCGACCCCAAGTCGAAGACCGACACCTACGCCGCGATCAAGGTGGAGGTCGACAACCGCCGCTGGGCGGGCGTCCCCTTCTACCTGCGCACCGGCAAGCGGCTCGGCCGCCGCGTCACCGAGATCGCGGTCGTCTTCCAGCGCGCCCCGCACTCCCCCTTCGACCACACGGCGACGGAGGAGCTGGGCCAGAACGCGATCGTCTTCCGCGTCCAGCCCGACGAGGGCGTCACGGTCCGCTTCGGCTCCAAGGTGCCCGGCACCTCGATGGAGATCCGGGACGTCTCCATGGACTTCGCCTACGGCGAGTCCTTCACGGAGTCGAGCCCGGAGGCGTACGAGCGCCTGATCCTGGACGTCCTGCTGGGCGACTCGAACCTCTTCCCGCGCACCGAGGAGGTCGAGCTGTCCTGGAAGATCCTCGACCCGATCGAGCAGTACTGGGACAAGCACGGCAAGCCCGCGCAGTACCCCGCGGGCACATGGGGCCCCGTCGAGGCCGACGAAATGCTCGAGCGAGACGGACGGAGCTGGCGTCGCCCATGAAGATAGACCTCACGGACACCACGGCCAGCAAGATCAACAAGGCGCTGGTGCAGGGCCGCCGCGCCATCGGCACCCCCGCCGTCGGCATGGTGCTCACCCTCGTCATCGTCACCGACGAGGAGAACGCCTACGACGCCCTGAAGGCCGCCAACGAGGCGTCCCGCGAGCACCCCTCGCGCACCCTCGTGGTCATCAAGCGTGTCTCCCGCTCGCTCCGCGACCGCACGAAGTCCCGCATCGACGCCGAGGTGCGGGTCGGCGCGGACGCGGGCACCGGCGAGACGGTCGTGCTGCGGCTGTACGGCGAGGTCGTCGACCACGCCGACTCGGTCGTCCTGCCGTTGCTGCTGCCGGACGCGCCGGTCGTCGTCTGGTGGCCGGTGAGCGCGCCGCTCGACCCGGCCAACGACCCGCTCGGAAAGCTGGCCCAGCGCCGCGTCACCGACACCTACGCCGCCGAGGCGCCCGTACGCGAGCTCAACGCGCGTGCCGACGCCTACACGCCCGGGGACACCGACCTCTCCTGGACCCGCATCACGCCCTGGCGCTCGATGCTGGCCGCCGCCCTCGACCAGGTCATCTGTGACGTGAACGCGGTCGAGGTGGAGGGCGAGGAGTTCAACCCGAGCGTGGAGCTGCTCGCCATGTGGCTCGCGGACCGGCTGGACGTCCCCGTCAAGCGGTCCAAGTCCGCCGGCCCCGGCCTGACCGGCGTCCGCATGGAAACGAGCTGCGGCCCGATCGCCCTGGACCGCGCCGACGGCACCCTGGCGACCCTCTCCATCGAGGGCCAGCCCGACCGTGCGGTGGCGCTCAAGCGCCGCGACACCTCGGAGCTGATCGCGGAGGAGCTGCGCCGGCTCGACCCGGACGACACCTACGCGTCGGCGCTGCGGTACGGGGTGGACCGGCTGAACGGGGCGACGGCCGAGGCCGTCGAGGAGGAGCCGGCCACGGCGAAGGCGGCCGCCAAGACCGCCGCCGCCAAGACACCCGCGAAGAAGGCCCCCGCGAAGGTCCCTGCGAAGAAGGCGGCCTCCGAGTGAACACTCCGCAGCTCGTCGTGCACCGCGACAAGGAGCTGATGGCCCAGGCCGCCGCGGCCCGGCTGATCACCAAGGTCGTGGACGCGCAGGCCTCGCGCGGCTACGCCTCGGTGGTCCTCACCGGCGGGCGCAACGGCAACGGGCTCCTCGCGGCGCTCGCGGCCGCGCCCGCCCGGGACGCCATCGACTGGGGCCGTATCGACCTGTGGTGGGGTGACGAGCGGTTCCTGCCCGAGGGCGATCCGGACCGCAACGACACCCAGGCCCGTGCGGCACTGCTGGACTCGGTGCCGGTGGACCCCGCGCGCGTGCATGCGATGCCCGCGTCCGACGGTCCGTACGGCACCGACGTGGACGCGGCGGCGGAGGCTTACGCGGCCGAGCTCGCGAAGGCCGCGGGCCCCGAGAACCACGGTTCCGTGCCCTCGTTCGACGTCCTGATGCTGGGCGTCGGCCCGGACACCCACGTGGCCTCGCTCTTCCCGGAGCTGCCCGCGGTCCGTGAGACGGAGCGGACGGTGGTGGGCGTGCACGGCGCCCCCAAGCCTCCGCCGACCCGGGTCACGCTCACCCTGCCCGCGATCCGTTCCGCCCGTGAGGTCTGGTTGCTGGCGGCCGGCGAGGACAAGGCGCAGGCCGCGGCGATCGCCCTCTCGGGCGCGGGCGAGGTGCAGGCCCCGGCGGCCGGCGCCCACGGCCGCTCCCGCACCCTGTGGCTCCTGGACGCGGCGGCGGCCTCCCAGCTGCCGCGCTCGTTGTACCCGCCGGCTTCGGCCTGAGCCGTACCCGGGGCTCCGCCCCGGACCCCGTTCGCGCAGTTGCCCGCGCCCCTGAAAAGGGGCGCGGGCAACTGCGCGGTCTTTTGGCCCCTCACTTCACCGACCCGGCCATCACCCCTTGCACGAAGTGCCGCTGGAACGCGAAGAACACCATCACCGGAACGATCAGCGACAGAAACGCCCCCGGCGCCAGCACATCGATATTGCTGCCGAACTGCCGTATCTGGGACTGGAGTTCGACCGTCAGCGGCTGCGCTGAACTGTCGGCGAACAGCAGGGCGACCAGCATGTCGTTCCACACCCACAGGAACTGGAAGATGGCCAGGCTCGCGATGGCCGGACGTCCGACCGGCAGCACCAGCTGGGTGAAGATGCGCCACTCGCCGCCTCCGTCCATCCGGGCGGCCTCCAGCATCTCCTTCGGCATCTCCGCGAAGTAGTTGCGCAGCAGGAAGATGGCGAACGGCAGCCCGTAGGAGACGTGGAAGAGCACGACACCGGGAATCGTGCCGAACAGCCCCAGCGCGCCGAAGAGTTTGGCGACCGGCAGCAGCCCGATCTGGACCGGCACCACCAACAACGCCACCACGACAAGGAAGATCGTGTCCCGGAAGGGGAACTCCAGCCAGGCGAAGGCGTATCCGGCGAGCGCCGCGATCACCACGACGAGGACGGTGGCCGGCACGGAGATCAGCACGGTGTTCCAGAACGCCCGCGTCATTCCCGCATTGCCCAGGAGGGCGGAGTAGTTGTCGAAGGAGAGCTGACCGGGGCTGGTCAGCACCGTCCACCAGCCTCCCTCGGCGGTGTCCTGCGCCGAGCGCATCGAGGAGAGGAAGAGGCCTGCGAGCGGGGTGACCCAGACCAGGCCGACGATCACCAGGAACGCCTGCACCAGGCCGTTGCCGAGCCCCCGCCTGAGCGCGTTCATCGTTGACTCCTTCGGAAGCGGCGGACGTTGAAGACCATGGCGGGGACGACCAGGAGCAGGAGGAGCACACCGAGTGCGCTGCCCAGGCCCTGGTTGTTGCCGCCGCCGAAGGACACCAGCCACATCTGGGTGGCGAGCACGGTGGCGTCCTCCTGCACGGGACCGGGCGCGATGATGTAGACGAGGTCGAAGACCTTCATCACGTTGATCACGAGCGTGACGAAGACCACGGTGAGCACGGGTGCCAGCAGCGGCACGGTGATCCGGCGGAAGATCTGCCACTCGTTGGCGCCGTCCATCCGGGCCGCCTCCAGCGCGTCGCGCGGCAGGGCGGCGAGTCCCGCGCCGATCAGCACCATGGCGAATCCGGTCCAGATCCACAGGTAGGCGCCGATGATGGCGGGGGTGACCAGCGCCGGACCGAGCCAGGACACACCCTCGTACGGCGGGCTGAAGTTCGACGCGGGCAGCCGCACGGTGTACGAGCCGGGGTCCAGCCCCAAGAAGCGGAAGGAGCCGTCGGCCGCGGTGGTCGTGCTCGCGACCGTCTTCCCGTCGCGCGCCGCCTCGACCTTCATCTCGGGCAGTCCGCTCTCCCCGCGGTCCACCCGGCCCTGTTTCCCTCCCCCGCCGGGTGTGAAGTCCAGGTAGACGACACCGCGCAGCTCGTCCCGGGCCGCCTTCTGCCCTGCGGCCGCGTAGGCGGGCTTCGCCTCCTTCGGCAGGTCCTTGGGCAGGACGCCGACGAGGCCGAGGCCGACCGTGTGGCCGGGCGAGGCGGAGGCGGTCGTACGGTACGAACCGTCGGCGCCCTTGGTGAGGCCTCGGCCGTCGCGGGCGCGGGCGGTCGGATAGGACGAGGTTCCCTCGAACGCGTCGTGGACGCCGACTACGGCGGCGTTCAGGACACCCTTGTCGGGGTCCTCGTCGTACGCGAGCCGGAAGATGATGCCGGCGGCCAGGAAGGAGACCGCCATGGGCATGAACAGCAGCAGCTTGAACGCGGTGGCCCAGCGGATCTTCTCGACCAGGACGGCGAGCACCAGGCCGAGCCCGGTGAGCAGCGTCGGCGCGACGACGACCCAGATGGCGCTGTTGCGTACGGCCTTGAGCGTGGCCGGGTCGCGGAACATCTCGGTGTAGTTGTCGCCGCCCACGAACCGGCTGCCGGAGGCGTCGAAGAAGCTGCGCCCCACGGAGAAGACCACGGGGTAGACGACCAGCGCGCCGAGCAGGAGCAGGGCGGGGAGGACGAAGACGAGGGCGATGATCCGGCCGCGGCGCCTGGCGCGCCGTCTGCGGTCGGCCATGCCCACGGCCGGAGGGCTCGCCTCTTTCATGAGGGTGGCGGTCACGGCGATCAGCCCTGGTACGCCTTGGCCGCGGCCTTCTCCAGTTCGGCCGCGGTCGCCTTCGGGTCCGAGGGGTCACGGAGGAAGTCCTGGAGGATCTTCCACTCGCCGGCGCCCTTGGTGCCGCCGAACGCGGCGGGGGCCTGGTCGGACATGTCGAAGCGGACCGAATCCCCGGCGGCGACCAGGGACTTGGCGGTCTCGCGGGCGATGTCGTCGCTGTAGGAGGCGAGGTCGAGCTTCTTGTTCGGGGAGAGGAAGCCGCCCGCCCCGGCCCAGACGGCGGCCGCTTCGGGGGTCGCCAGGTACTCCAGGAACGTCATGGCGGCCTTCTGGTTCTTGCCGTCCTTGAGGACCACGGCCGCGTCGCCACCGCTGACCACCGGCGCCTTGCCGCCGTCGACCGCGGGGAAGGGGAAGAAGTTCGCGTCCTGGCCGATCTTCTTGCCGAACTGGTCCTTGGCGACCCCGGCGACGAAGTCGCCCTCGTAGACCATGCCCGCCTCGGGCTTGGGTCCGAAGACCTTCTCGACGGAGCCGGGGAAGTCCGTGTTCAGGGCACCCTTCTGGCCGCCGGCCATCAGTTGCCTGTCCTTGAAGAGCTTGCCGAGGGTGGTGAGCGCCTCGACCACGGTCGGGTCGGTCCACTTCAGCTGGTGGGCGGCCAGGGCGTCGTACTTCTCCGGTCCCGCCTGGGAGAGGTAGATGTTCTCGAACCAGTCGGTGAGCGTCCAGCCGTCCTGTCCGGCGACGGAGAAGGCGGCGAGGCCCGAGTCGGAGACGGTGTGTCCGGCCTTCAGCATGGCGTCGTACGTGGTCGGCGGCTTGACACCCGCCTGGTCGAGCGCGTCGGGGCTGTACCAGACGGTCGACTTGTGGGCGGCCTTGAAGTACAGGCCGTAAAGGGTGTCGCCGACGCTGCCGTACTTCTTCCAGACGCTCGCGTAATTGGTGTCGACGGACTGTTGGGTGGTCTTGGAGAGCGGCTTGAGCCAGCCCTCCTTCGCGAACTGCTGGAGGACGCCGACCTGCGGGACCATCACCACGTCGGGGGCGTTGCCGCCCTCGATCTTGCTGCCGACGACCGTGGAGACGTTGTCGCCGGTGGAGACGAACTGGGTCTTGGCGCCCGTCTTCGCGGTGAAGGCGTCCAGGACCTTCTGGAAGTTCTTCTGCTCGCTGCCGGACCAGACACCGGCCACGGTGATCGTCTGGCCGCTGAGCGACTTGCCGCCTCCTCCGGCGGCCATGGGCCCGCCTCCGCAGGCGGTGGCGCCGAGGGCCAGGGCGAGTGCGGTGCAGCTCGCGAGCAGGGTCGTACGTCGTCGCATCATCGTTGATGTCCCTTTCAGGGCAGGGGAATGGACGGAAACCGGAGGAGGGGGGAGGAGGGGAAGGTCAGGGATTCGTGCAGTCGCTGATCCACCAGGCGGCCGTGGAGCCGGGCAGCACGCCGGCCGGGCAGGGGCCGCTGGACAGCAAGGGGGTGCCGGAGACCGGCGCGGGCGTGGGGGCCGTACCGAAGTTGACGGCGCACACCAGGCCGTCGTCGCGGACGAAGGCGAGGACGCCGGGCGGCGCCTGAAGCCAGCGCAGCGCGCCCTCGCCCAACTGCGGGAGTCCTGCGCGCAGCTGGAGCCCGTCGCGGTAGAGGTGCCAGAAGGAGCGGGTGTCGGCGAGCGCGCGGTCGGTGGCGTACTCGGCGAAGTAGGCGGGCTGCGGCAGCCACGGCTTGGCGCTCTCGGCGCCCGAGGTGAAGCCGAACGGCGAGGCGTGCCCGGACCAGGGCAGCGGCACCCGGCAGCCGTCGCGGATACGGGCGCGGCTTCCCGTACGGCGGAAGATCGGGTCGGTCAGCACGTCGTCGGGCAGGTCGACGACCTCGGGCAGTCCGAGCTCCTCGCCCTGGTAGATGTACGCGGCTCCGGGCAGCGCCAGCATCAGCAGTGCGGCGGCGCGGGCGCGGGCCGTACCGAGGCCGCTGCCTTCGGTGCCGAGCTCGCCGTAGCGGGTGACGGTGCGGACCTGGTCGTGGTTGTTGAGGACCCAGGTGACCGTCGATCCGGTGCCGGCTATGTCCTGCATGGCCTCGGAGATGACCTTGCGGAAGGCGTCGGCGTTCCAGGGCGCGCTGAGCAGGTCGAAGAAGAAGGCCTGGTGGAGCTCGTCCGGGCGTACGTACTGGGCGTGTTCGCGGGCCGTCGGTACCGAGACCTCGCCGACCAGCAGCCGGTCGCGGCCGTCGCGCCCGGTGTACTCCTCGCAGACGGACCGCCAGTGGCGCCACACGTCGTGCACCTCGGGCCGGTTCCAGGCGAGCGGGTTGACCGAGTCGCGGGTGCGGGCGTCGGCCTCCGGGTCGGGCGAGTCCGGCAGGTCGGGGTGCTTGAAGAGGCCGGCCGCGACGTCGATGCGGAAGCCGTCGACGCCCCGGTCGAGCCAGAACCGCAGCACGTGGTCGAAGTGCGCGCCGACCTCGGGGTTGCGCCAGTTCAGGTCGGGCTGCTCGGAGGTGAACATGTGCAGGTACCACTGGCCGGGGTTGCCGTCCGCCTCGGTGACGCGGGACCAGGCGGGTCCGCCGAACATGGCGTGCCAGTTGTTGGGCGGCTCGGCGCCGTCCGGGCCGCGTCCGTCGGCGAAGTGGAAGCGGGCGCGTGCCGCGCTGCCCGGCTCAGCCGCGAGCGCGGCACGGAACCACGGGTGCTCACTGGAGCAGTGGTTGGGGACGATGTCCAGGAGCACCTTGACGCCGAGGCGGCGGGCGTCGGTCATCAGCAGGTCGAACTCGGCGAGGTCGCCGAAGAGCGGGTCCACGTCGCAGTAGTCGGCGACGTCGTAGCCGTGGTCGTGCTGCGGCGAGGGGTAGAAGGGGCTCAGCCAGATGCCGTCGACACCGAGCTTCTTGAGGTACGGCATGCCCGCGCGGACCCCGGCGAGATCGCCGATGCCGTCACCGGTGCTGTCCAGGAAGCTGCGGACGTACACCTGGTAGATCACTGCGTCGCGCCACCAGCGGTGCGTGTGGAGGGTCACCCGTTGGACCTGTCTGTGCGTGCCTACGTTATGCATGCATGTTAAGTAGGCGTGTCGCATGGGTGTCAACGAGTAGGCAGCATCGACCCGACATCGACCGGGAGTTTGGTCAGTTATATGCCGACTTTTCGGGCACAGAACCCGGAGATGGGATGCTCCCGTTACCTAACAAGTAACTATCAGGGTGCCGACAGGGCACCGCCGGGGTGCTACCGGGGCGAGATGGCCGCCAGCTCGCGCGCCAGCCGCCGTACCGCAGCGGACGGCGTCTCGTGCCCCGTCATCGCATCGTGGACCACGGCCTGCACGACCAGGCTGACCTGGTCGTAGCGCGGGCTCTTGGGGCGTGGGGCTGCCGCGAGGACGCTGGCGCGCAGCGTGGGCAGATAGGGGAACTCCCGGATCAGCTCCGGGTCCTGGTACAGCGCCGCCCGTACGGGCGGCAGCGCACCCTTGGTGAGGACCTGGCGCTGCGCCCGCTCGGTCGTGAGGTACGCGATCAGGCGCGCGGCCGAATCGGGGTGCCGCGCATGGGTGTTGACGGCCAGGTTGGAGCCGCCCAGCACGCTCGTGCCCGGTCCGTCGGGTCCGGGCAGGGGGACTGCGCCGACCTTCCCGGCGACCGCCGATCCCTTGCCGGAAGCACCGACGTAGGCGTAGGGCCAGTTGCGCAGAAAGAGGAGGTGGCCGTCCTGGAAGGCCTGTTTGGACTCCTCTTCCTTGTACGTCAGCGCCTTCTTCGGAATCCAGCCGTCGCGCACGCCGTCGGCGAGGAACCCGATGCCCTCGCGGGCCGCCTCGGAGTTCACGGTGACGCGCTCGCCCTCGTCGCCGAGGATCGTTCCGCCCGCCGAGTAGACCGCCTCCGCCGCGTTCACGGTGAGACCCTCGTAGGGCAGGAACTGGCCGGCGTAGCCGTCGAGTCCGTACTTCGGGGCGATGGTCCTCGCCTGCCGCTCCAGCTCGGCCCAGGTCCGCGGCGGCGCGACGCCCTCTTTGGCGAGGACGTCCTTGCGGTACAGGAGGAGTCCCGCGTTGGTGACGTACGGGACCGCGTACAGCCTTCCGTCGTACGTCGCCGTGTCCACGACCGGCGGCAGGAAGCTGTGGAGCGGGAAGCGGCCGCGGTCCAGCGGAGAGATCCAGCCCGCGGCGGCGAACTCCGAGGTCCAGGCGACGTCGATGTTGAGGACGTCGAAGCGGCTTCTGCCACCGCCGCGCAGGTCGGTCGTCATCTGCGCGTGCGTCTCGTCGGCGGAGTCCGGGAGTTCGACGAGGGTGACCTTCTCGCCGGGGTGGGTACGGTTCCACCCCTCGAGCAGTGGCCCCAGATAGCCGGTGAGGTCCCCCGCGGTCGCCAGGGTGAGCGGGCCGCGACCGGCGCCGTGCGCCCCGTCGGCGGGGGTGTCGGAGGCGACGTAACCGGTCAGGACCACCGCTGCGACCAGGAGGCCCCTACCGGCGGCACGTATCCACCGCATAGGTTCCTCCCTGTACACCGGCGTCGGGCACCTTCGCCCGGCGTCAGTGGCCATGTATACCTGTTAGGTATGGGCGATACTAGGGCCTGCAACACATTGGTCTCCGGCCGCATCGACCGGGCAACGGCCTGACATCGGTATGACATCGGTCTGCGGCACATGACGAGGATGCGGGGAGGAGAGTACGGGTGCGGCTGCCCCTCCTGGCCCTGCTGGCGCGAGGCCCGGCCCACGGGTACGAGCTCAAGCAGGACCTTGAGCAACTGCTGGGCTCCGCGTACCCTCAGCCCAACGTCGGCCAGATCTACGTCACGCTCGGCCGCCTCGAGAAGGCGGGACTGATCGAGGGCGAGGAAGTCGAGCAGTCGAGCCGGCCCAACAAGAAGATCTACCACCTCACCGACACCGGGCGCGAGGCGCTGCATGCCTGGTACCAGGAGACGGCGGACGAGCCTCGGGTACGGGACGAGTTCTTCATGAAACTCGCGCTCGCCCCCACGACCGGCCTGGCCGACCAGATCGCCCTGATCAACAAGCAGCGGCGGCAGTATCTGAACACCATGCGCAACCTGTCGAAGCTCGCCGCGGCCGAGGACCGGGACAACCGCATCTCCCAGCTGCTGATCGAGGGCGCCATGCTGCACCTGCAGGCCGATCTGGACTGGCTGGAGCGCTGCCAGGAGGAACTGGAGGAGCTGGAATGAGCCACACCGCTCCTGTGCCGCGCGCCGAGGGTCAGGCTCCCTTGCTGCGCGCCGAGGGCCTGGTCAAGACCCACCACGGCGAGGGCGCCCCGGCGTACGCCGTACGTGGAGTGGATCTTGCCGTGCGCCAGGGCGAGTTCGTGGCCGTCACCGGCCCGTCCGGCGCCGGCAAGTCGACGCTGCTGCACCTCCTCGGCGGCCTCCAGCGGCCCGACTCCGGCAGCGTCTGGCTGGACGCCGAATGCACGGACGCCTACAGCGAGGCGCGCTGGGCGGTGGAGCGGCGACGGCGCATCGGCATCGTCTTCCAGTTCTTCAACCTGGTCTCCAACCTGTCGGTCGCCGACAACGTGGAGCTGCCCGCGCTGCTCGCCGGGGTCTCCCCCAAACAGGCGCGCGCCGAGCGCGAGCGGCTGCTGTCCGAGCTGGGCCTGGCGGGCAAGGGACGCAGCATGCCGGGTGAGCTGTCCGGCGGCGAACAGCAGCGCGTCGCCCTGGCCCGGGCGCTGGTCAACCATCCGTCCCTGCTGCTGGCCGACGAACCCGCGGGCAGCCTGGACAGCAAGGGCACCCGCGAGGTGATGCGGCTGCTGTCCGGCTTCCACCAGCGCGGTCAGACCATCGTGCTCGTCACCCACGACGCCCGGCTCGCCAGCGCCGCGGACCGCGTGATCAGCTTCTTCGACGGCCGCATCGCCGACGACGCGGAACTCGACGGCACGCCGTCACGCGGCGCCGGGATATCCGGCGTGCTGGAACTGAGGGACTGAGCGGCGTGCGGGCCACTCTGCGCTGGGCGCATGCCGATCTGCGCACGCATCGGGGCGAGGCGCTGTTCATCGTGCTCGCCACCGCGGGAATCGTCGCCTCGCTGCTGCTCGCCGCGGCGCTCTTCGGATACGCGACGAACCCCTGGCAGCGCGTCTTCACGCAGTCGCACGGCGCGCATGTGTGGATCCACACCGGCGCGTCCGCCGACGCCGGGCGGCTCGCGCGGCTGGACGGCGTCGAGTCCGTGGCGGGCCCGTACCGCACCGCGTCCGCCACCGTCGAGTCACGCGGCACCCGTGCCTCCGTCGAGCTGCGCGGCGCCGTCGAGCCGCCCGCCACCGGTCGGCCGCTGCTCGCCTCCGGTCACTGGCTCGACCACACCCGGCCCGACGGAGTCGTCCTGGAGGAAAGCCTCGCCCGTGCGCTGTGGGCCGAGCCCGGGGACACCCTCACCGTGCCCGGCACCGCACGCACCCTGACCGTCCTGGGCGTGACCGACAGTGCCGAGCCCCGCTACCGCCCCGGCGAGCGGTCGGGGGTCGTCTGGGCGCTGCCCTCCGCGGTGCGGGGCGCGGACGGACGTACGGGCCAGGTCATCGGTCTGCGCCTGACCGATCCCGGCGACACGGACTATGCCGTGCAGCGCGCGGTGACGACGCTCGGCTCCGGCGCGGTCACCCAGGTGTCGAACTGGCAGCAGGCCCGCGCCGAGGCCCAGGGCGACAACCGGCTGCTGGGACAGGTGCTCGGCCTGTTCGGCCTCGGCGCGCTGCTGGCCGCCGGGCTCGCCGTGTACGGCGCGATCGGCACCCGTATCCGCGGCCACCTGCGGGACATCTCGGTACTGAAGGCGATCGGGTTCACGCCCGGCCAGGTGGTGCGCATCTTCCTGATCCAGCACGTGGTGTACGCGTCGCTGGGCGCCCTGGGCGCCGCCACGCTCACCCAGGCGCTGGGGAGCCGGATCCCCGGCCGCCTCGGCGACGCCTTGGGCGTCTGGCAGGGACTGCCCGGACACACCGCGGCACTCCTGGCGGTACCGGTGGCCGCGGTGCTCTTCATCGGCGCGACGACCGGGATCGCCGCGTGGCGGGCGGGCCGGGTGCCCCCCGTGCCGGTGCTGCGGGCCGCGGCACCGCCGGCCGGCCGCCTGTCGGGCGTGGCCCGCCGGGCGCTCGGACTGCGGCTGCCCCCCGCGCTCGTGCTGGGCTGGCACCAGGCGTTCCCGCGGCGACCACGCTCGCTGGCCACGGTCGCCCGGCTCGCCCTGCCGCTGCTGCTGATCGTGGTCGCGCTGAGCGCCTGGACCACCATCGACCGCTTCCACAGCGAACCCGAGCGGATGGGCCTCGCCGCCGCGCTCACGGCGCACCCGGACGAGAGCCTCGGCGATCCGGCAGCCCGCGCCCTGCTCACCCGGAACGCACAGGTCACCGCCGTGCACCCGGGCGCCGAGGTGGCCGCTCTGGTTCCGGGCCAGACGGCGACGATCGCACTGCGCGGGCTCGGTACGCACCGGGACCCGTACCCGTTCTCGCTGGCCGAGGGCCGCCCGGCCCGCGGACCCGACGAGGCGGTGGCCGGTCAGGGGCTGCTCGACCTGCTGGACGTGCGCGTCGGGGACTGGGTGCGGATGACCGTCGGCGCGCGCCCGCAGATCCTGCACATCGTCGGCCGCAGCATCGAGCCGGAGAACGGCGGCCGCGTCATCTCCACCTCGCTCGACACCCTGCGCGAGAACGACCCGGAGCTCCGCCCGACCCTCTACCAGCTCGAGTTGCGCCCCGGCGCCGACCCGGACAAGGTCGCCGCCGAGCTGACCGCGGCCGGGCACGGGCACCTGGACGTGCACGCCGTGACCAATCCGGCCGACGGTCTCTCGCCGCTGCGCGGCGTCGTCGTCGGGCTGATCGCCGTACTGGCCCTCATCGGGCTCATCGAGCTGCTGACCGCGGTCGGCGGCACCGTGCGCGAGGGCGAACGGGATCTGTTGGCGCTCAAGGCCATCGGGCTGTCCCCGCGGCAGATCACGGCGGTCACCGTCACGGCCACCGCCTGCACCGCGCTGGCAGCGGTCCTCGCGGGTACGGCGCTGGGACTGCCTCTGGCGCACTGGCTGATCGACGTCCAGGGGAAGTCGAGTGGGATCGGCGCCGGTATCGCCCGGGGGCCGTCCCCCCTCCTGCTGTCGCTGTTCGGTCTGGCCGCGGTCCTGGGCGCCGCCGCCCTCGCCGCGCTCCCCGCGGGCCGCGCCGCCCGACGACGGCTCGCGGACACCCTGAGCGCGGTGGCCTGAGCCCGGGACCCGAACGCGGTCAGAACCCGTGCGGGTTCTGCTGGTTGTACGGGTTCTGTGGTCCTTGGTTGTAGGGGTTCTGCGGGCCTTGGTTGTACGGGTTCCGCTGCCCCGGCGCATAGGGGTTGCCCTGGTTGTACGTGTACGCCGGACCCGGCCCGTACGGGTTGCCCTGCGGCGGGAGGTACCCGTACGGCGGGGCGGGCGGAGCCGACGGGACAGGCGGAGGCAGTGTGGCCGGATGTGCCCCCAGCCGTATCCCGTGCCGCCTGCGCAACCGGTACATCTCCAGCGCGGCAATCGCCGTGACCGTCACCGGCGCCCCCAGAATGAAGACGACCCCCATCCCGAGACTGAGCCCGTGCAGATCCCCCGTGGCGAGGTCAGGAAGGGCCATCAGCCACGTCGTCACGGTGGCGAGCAACGGCGGCAGACACCGATGCACCGCGGCCGTACCGAAGAAGTTGCCGGACACCTTCACCGCACCCGAGCCGACGAACCCGGTCAGCCAGATCGCCACCAGCCCCAGCACCAGGGCGAATCCTCCGACCCCGGCGGCAAGCCACCACGTCAGCACCGTCAGGACGATGGACCCGACGAAGGCCAGCAGCAGCTTGAACGAGTTGCCGAGCGGCACCCGCAGCTGCCGGACCGTCCCGGTGCGCCGCCAGACGAGGAGCATCGCCCCGACGGTCAACGGCGTGATGAACAGCAGCACGACGGACGCCGTCAGCATGTTCTGCAGCATCTCCGTGAAGGCGAACCCGCCTTGCACGAAGGTGTAGACACCGACCGCCGCGACCGCCCCGGCGATGACCCGTACCCGCTTGAGCCGCTCCACCCCCGGATCGACCGCCTCCGGGATCCACGCCGGATGGAACACCGCCTCCGCGACCCGCTTCGGCTTCAGGAACGACCTCGCCGTCAGCCTGCCGCCCGTCCAACTCCCTCGCGAACCAGTCAACTTCCGCTCCCCCGAGCCTTCATCCGCTTGATCGCCCGGGAGTCTACGGGAAGCGGGCGGACTCCCACCGCCCGCTTTCCGTGACCCACGCGCGACCGCGCCTACCGGCCGCGCAGCTCTCGGTACTTCGCGACGAGCGCCTTCGTCGACTCGTCCAGGCCCGGCACGTCCGCACCCTCGGTCAGCGCGGGTTCGACCCGCTTGGCGAGGACCTTGCCGAGCTCGACACCCCACTGGTCGAAGGAGTCGATGTTCCAGACCGCGCCCTGGACGAACACCTTGTGTTCGTAGAGGGCGACCAACTGGCCGAGCACCGAGGGCGACAGCTTCCTCGCGAGGATCGTCGTCGTCGGGTGATTGCCCTTGAACGTCTTGTGCGGGACCAGTTCCTCGGCCACGCCCTCGGCGCGCACCTCGTCCGGCGTCTTGCCGAAGGCGAGGGCCTGGGTCTGCGCGAAGAAGTTCGCCATCAGCAGGTCGTGCTGGGCGACCAGGCCCGGCAGCAGATCGGCGACCGGCTCGGCGAAACCGATGAAGTCCGCCGGGATCAGCTTCGTGCCCTGGTGGATGAGCTGGTAGTAGGCGTGCTGCCCGTTGGTGCCGGGCGTCCCCCACACGACCGGGCCGGTCTCCCACTCCACGTCGTGCCCGTCGCGCTCCACGGACTTGCCGTTGGACTCCATGTCCAGCTGCTGCAGATACGCCGTGAACTTGGACAGGTAGTGCGAGTACGGCAGCACCGCGTGCGACTGGGCGTCGTGGAAGTTGCCGTACCAGATGCCCAACAGGCCCATCAGCAGAGGCACATTGGTCTCGGCGGGCGCGGTGCGGAAGTGCTCGTCGACGAGATGGAACCCGTCGAGCATCTCCCGGAAGCGGTCCGGCCCGATCGCGATCATCAGGGACAGACCGATCGCGGAGTCGTATGAGTAGCGTCCGCCGACCCAGTCCCAGAACTCGAACATGTTGGCCGTGTCGATACCGAAGTCGGAGACCTTCTCGGCGTTGGTCGACAGCGCCACGAAGTGCTTGGCCACGGCCTCCTGATCGGCCTTCAGCTCGGTCAGCAGCCAGTTGCGCGCGGAGGTCGCGTTGGTGATCGTCTCGATCGTGGTGAACGTCTTCGAGGCGATGATGAACAGCGTCTCGGCCGGGTCGAGGTCGCGGACGGCCTCGTGCAGGTCGGCGCCGTCCACGTTCGACACGAACCGCACGGTCAGCGAGCGGTCGGTGAAGGCCCGCAGCGCCTCGTACGCCATCGCCGGGCCGAGGTCGGAGCCGCCGATGCCGATGTTCACGACGTTCTTGATGCGCTTGCCGGTGTGACCGGTCCACTCACCCGAACGGACCCGCTCGGCGAAGTCGGCCATCTTGTCGAGCACGGCGTGCACGGCCGGGACGACGTTCTCCCCGTCGACCTCGATCACGGCGTCGCGCGGGGCGCGCAGCGCCACGTGGAGCACGGCCCGGTTCTCGGTGACGTTGATCTTCTCGCCGCGGAACATGGCGTCCCGCAGCCCGAAGACGTCGGTCGCCGCTGCCAGCTCGCGCAGCAGCCGCAGCGTGTCGTCGGTGACCAGGTGCTTGGAGTAGTCGACGTGCAGATCGCCGACCTGGAGGGTGTACCCGGTTCCGCGCCCGGGGTCGGTTGCGAACAGGTCCCGCAGATGGGTCTCCGCGAGCTCCTCGCGGTGCTTGGCCAGAGCGGTCCACTCGGGCGTCTGGTTGAGCCTGGCACGGCTGTCTGCGTTCATCTCTGGCTTCCGCCTTCTTTCCTGCGTGTGCTGCTGCTTGCCTCGCCCCACTGCCGGTCCCAACCTAATTGATCAGGGCTTGACGTGAGCTGTCGTAGCGCCGTCGTCCGGCTCAACAACAGATACGTCCGGCAGATGCGCGGGTATCAGCGAGGTGACGGCGAGCCCGAAGAGGACGGCCGCGAACAGCGCGGGTCCGTTCAGTCCGTAGGCACCCGCCACGGCGCCGCCGAGCAGGGCGCCGACCGGGGCACCGGAGGTGGAGGCGGTGCGGAACGCGGAGCTGACGCGGCCCACCATGGCTGCCGGGCTGCGTTGCTGCATCAGCGTGACCTGGTTGACGTTCCACACCATGCCCATCAGTCCGAGCAGTGCCATGCCCGCGAGGAGTGCACCCAGGTGGCGGACGGTGCCGAGGAGTACCAGGGCCGCCGTCTGGACGCATCCGCACAGGAGCAGGCTCCGTACCCGCCCGATCCGGCGCGCGATCCACTGGGCCGGCACTCCCCCGGCCAGGGATCCGGCCGAGTAGGCCGTCATCGCGGCCGCGAAGCCCGCGTTTCCCGCGTGCAGCCAGCCGGTCACGTGCAGGACCAGCGTGGCGATCAGGGCACCCATGCCGATGTTGCACAGCAGGGTGGCCGTGCAGACCGCGCGCAGCACCCTGTCGTGCCACAGGGTGCGCACTCCTTCGGCCACCTCCGCCCGCAGGGTGCTCCCGGCGGGCCGGGGCTCCCGCTCGGGCGCCCGGATCCGCAGGGAGGCCACGAGGGCCGCTGCCAGCAGATAGGTGACCGCGTCGGCCGCGAACGGCGCGGCGGCCCCGAGGGTGAGCAGCAGCGGCACGAAGGGGCCGGCCAGGAAGCCGCCGGCGAGCTGCTGGCCGGTCATCAGCCTGGCATTGGCGCTGCCCAGGGTCTCCTTGCCGACCAGGGAGGGCAGCAGGGCCGTGGACGCGTTGTCGAACAGCGTCTGGAGGGTGGTCAGGGCGAAGGCGAGCGCGATCAGCAGGCCGATCGTGGCGTGGCCGAGCCCGACGGCGAGGGCGAAGCAGGCCACCAGCCCGCCGCGTACGGTGTCGACGGCCCACATCGCCCGCCGCTGGTCCACCCGGTCCGCGACCGCGCCGCCCAGCAGCCCGAAGAGGAGCCAGGGGAGGTAGCCGCAGGCCGTGACGGAGGCGATGACGAGCGGATCGTCCGTGAGCCGCACGGCGAGCAGCGGCAGCGCGGCGGTGCGCAGGGCATCCCCGAAGCGCGAGACCACCGCCGCGCTCCACAGGCGCCCGAATCCCCCGCGCCACGTAGGTGCCCGCACCCCCGCCGCCTCGACCGTCGTCACAACGCCCCCTCTGGTTCCGCCACTTCAAGAACCGTAGAGGGCACCACTGACAATCGGCTCGCGACGGCGCCGCGGACGCTCCGTGACCGGGTCGGCACGGTGGCGCGACCCGGCGGCGCGCCCGCGACCCGGCGTACGAAACACGTCCGGCCAGGCACCTCGGTGCCCGGCCGGTTCTCAACTCCTAGATCTCGCCCCGCAGTTTGGCGAGCGCCTCGGCGAGGATGGCCTCGCCGTCCGCGTCGCTGCGCCGCTCCCGTACGTACGCGAGGTGCGTCTTGTACGGCTCGGTGCGCGGCGGGTCCGGCGGGTTGTCCTGGTCCTGTCCGGCGGGAAAGCCGCAGCGCGGGCAGTCCCAGGTGTCGGGAACCTGCGCGTCGCTGGCGAAGCTGGGCACCGTCTCGTGCCCGTTGGAGCACCAGAAGGAGATGCGCAGCCGCGGCGCGGACTCGCCGCGCTCGGCCTCGCCCATCGGCCCCGCCCCGACCCGGCTTCCTCGGATCGCGTTGCCACTTGCCACGGTCGTAACTCCCTGCGTGATGGTGCCGCGAAGCGAGTCGGCGTGACGCTTCGCTGCGAGCGCCTCAGTCTACGTAAGGCCCAACGCGCGTCCAGTGATTGGAGTTACACCCCGGCCCCTAGACGCAAGCCCCATGATAGGCCGCGCCTGGGGGCGCGTACCGGACATGGGGCCTTACGTGCGGATTGTGCTTGCGTAATGTGCAGTTGTGCTGCTGTACCGATGCCGGTCGGTGATCAGTTGTTGACCTTCATCAGGATGCCGAGCACGACAATGGACGCGAACCAGAGCAGACCGACCACCACGGTGATGCGGTCGAGGTTGCGCTCGGCGACCGAGGAGCCACCGACGGACGACTGCATGCCGCCACCGAACATGTCGGAGAGACCGCCGCCCTTCCCCTTGTGCATCAGCACCAGCAGCATCAGCAGCAGGCTGAAGACGATCAGGGCGATCGAGAACCCCAAAACCACGGCTGGACCAACTTCCTCGGAACTGAATGGACGACGGGGGCCGAAGCCTACTGGGTGAGCACCTCAAGCCCACTCCGAAGGCCACGACCCCCGCAAGGGTACGACGAATCGCCGCTAGCGCATACTTACTGGTCGCGGAAGCGGACGATCTTGACGAACTCGTCGGCGTCCAGAGAGGCACCGCCTACCAGGGCGCCGTCGATGTCGGGCTTCGCCATGATCTCCGCGACATTGCCGGACTTCACGGAGCCGCCGTACTGGATGCGGACCTGGTCGGCCACTTCCTGGGAGTACAGCTCGGCCAGCCGGGCGCGGATCGCCGCGCAGACCTCCTGAGCGTCGTCGGAGCCGCAGACCTTGCCGGTGCCGATGGCCCAGACCGGCTCGTACGCGATCACGATCGACTCGGCCTGCTCGGCCGGGACGTCCTTGAGACCCCCGTCGACCTGGGAGAGCGTGTGCGCGACGTGGTTGCCCGCCTCGCGGACGGCCAGCTCCTCGCCGACGCACAGGATCGGGGTCAGGCCGTGCTTGAAGGCGGCCTTGATCTTGGCGTTGACGATCTCGTCGGTCTCGTTGTGGTACTGCCGGCGCTCGGAGTGGCCGATCGCCACGTACGTGCACTTCAGCTTGGACAGCATCGGGCCCGAGATCTCGCCGGTGTAGGCACCGGAGTCCTGCGCCGAGAGGTCCTGGGCGCCGTACTTGATCTTGAGCTTGTCGCCGTCGACCAGGGTCTGCACGGAGCGCAGGTCGGTGAAGGGCGGCAGGACGGCGACCTCACAGGCCTCGTAGTCCTTGTCGGCCAGGGCGAAGGCGAGCTTCTGGACGTGCGCGATGGCCTCGAGGTGGTTGAGGTTCATCTTCCAGTTGCCCGCCATCAGCGGCATACGGGTCGTCATGCGGGGTCAGTCCTCCAGTGCGGCGAGGCCGGGGAGCGTCTTGCCCTCGAGGTATTCGAGGGAGGCGCCGCCACCGGTCGAGATGTGACCGAAAGCCTTCTCGTCGAAGCCCAGGATGCGGACGGCCGCGGCGGAGTCGCCACCGCCGACGACCGTGAAGGCCTGGGAGTCGACGAGGGCCTGGGCGACCGCCTTGGTGCCCTCGGCGTAGTCGGGGTGCTCGAAGACGCCCATCGGACCGTTCCAGAAGACGGTGGCCGCGTCGGCGAGCTTCGAGGCGTACAGCTTGCGGGTCTCCGGACCGATGTCCAGGCCCTCCTGGTCGGCCGGGATGGCGTCCGCGGCGACGGTGGTGGGGTTGGCGGGGGCCTTGGTCTTCAGGTCCGGGAACTCCGGAGCGACCAGGACGTCGACGGGGAGGACCAGCTCGACGCCGTTCTTCTCCGCGCGGTCCATGTACTCCTTGACGGCCGGAACCTGGTCCTCCTGAAGGAGGGAGATGCCGACCTCGTACCCCTTGGCCTTGAGGAAGGTGTACGCCATGCCACCGCCGATGAGCAGACGGTCGGCCTTGCCGAGCAGCTGGTCGATGACGGCGAGCTTGTCGGAGACCTTGGCGCCGCCGAGCGCGACGACGTACGGGCGCTTGACGTCCTCGGTGAGCTTCTTCAGGACGTTGACCTCGGTGGCGATGAGGTAGCCCGCGTAGTGCGGAAGGCGCGCCGGGAGGTCGTACACGGAGGCGTGCTTGCGGTGCACGGCACCGAAACCGTCGCCTACGTAGACGTCGGCCAGGGCGGCGAGCTGGTCGGCGAACTCGCCGCGCTCGGTGTCGTCCTTGGACGTCTCGCCCGGGTTGAAGCGCAGGTTCTCGATCACGGCGACCTGGCCGGGCTGGAGGCCGTTCACGGCGTCGTGGGCGGCGGGGCCGACGGTGTCCTGGGCGAACGCCACGGGGGCGCCGAGCAGTTCACCCAGACGCTCGGCGGGCTGCAGCAGGGAGAACGCCGGGTCCGGGGCGCCCTTGGGGCGGCCCAGGTGCGAGGCGACGACCACCTTGGCGCCCGCTTCGGCGAGGGCCTTGATGGTGGGCAGGACGGCGCGGATACGGCCGTCGTCGGTGATGAGGCCGTCGGCGAGCGGCACGTTGAGGTCGGCGCGGACGAAGACCCGCTTGCCGTCCACGCCTTCGGCGAGAAGTTCGTCGATCGTCTTCATAAAGGGACTCCTAGGAGGGCTCTGTTGTCCGGGAGGGCTGATCGATCCGTGCACAGAGCAGGGCTCGGACAACGCGGCTGTGCGCTGCCCGAGCCCTGCTCTCACATCAGAGGTGCCTGCTCCGGGACTTAGAGCTGGCCGCCGACGAAGACCGTGAGGTCGACGAGGCGGTTGGAGTAGCCCCACTCGTTGTCGTACCAGCCGAGGATCTTCACCGAGTTGCCCTCCTGAACCATCGTCAGGGAGGAGTCGAAGGTGCAGGAGGCCGGGTCGCCGACGATGTCCGAGGAGACGATCGGGTCCTCGGTGTAGGCCAGGTAGCCCTTGAGGTCGCCGTCGTCGGAGGCCTTCTTGAACGCGGCGTTGACCTCGTCCTTGGTGACCTCGCGCTGCAGGGTCACGACCAGGTCGGTGGCCGAGCCGGTCGGGACCGGGACGCGCATCGCGATGCCGTCGAGCTTGCCCTTGAGCTGCGGGAGGACCAGGGCGGTGGCCTTGGCGGCACCCGTCGTGGTCGGGATGATGTTCTCGGCGGCGGCGCGGGCGCGACGCAGGTCCGAGTGCGGGAAGTCCAGGATGCGCTGGTCGTTCGTGTACGCGTGGACCGTCGTCATCAGGCCCTTGACGATGCCGAAGTTCTCGTCGAGCACCTTGGCCATCGGCGCCACACAGTTGGTGGTGCAGGAGGCGTTGGAGATGATGTGGTGCTGCGCCGGGTCGTACTTGTCCTGGTTGACGCCCATCACGATGGTGATGTCCTCGTCCTTGGCCGGAGCCGAGATCAGGACCTTCTTGGCGCCGCCGGCGATGTGCTTCTCGGCGTCGGCCTTCTTGGTGAAGATGCCGGTCGACTCGATGACGATGTCGACGCCCAGCTCGCCCCACGGGATGTCGGCGGGGTTGCGCTCGGAGAGCACCTTGATGGTGTGGCCGTCGACGGTGATCGTGTCGGCGGTGTGCGACACCTCGGCCTTGAGGCGGCCCAGGATGGTGTCGTACTTCAGCAGGTGAGCGGTGGTCGCGGTGTCACCCAGGTCGTTGACAGCCACGATCTCGATGTCAGCACCCTGCTCCAGCAGCGCGCGGAAGTAGTTACGACCGATGCGGCCAAAGCCGTTGATGCCTACGCGGATCGTCACGAACCGATCTCCTCGTTAGGTACGCCGACTCAGTGCCGGCGAGTTGTATGGGATGTCCCCGACCGCCTACGACCCTACCTCCCCGAGGCGTCTGCGGTGACATCGAGATACCCCATACACGGCAGGGTGTTCCGTACCCACCAGTAGGGGTACGGAACACCCTCGGTGTTGACGCGATAGTCACACAGGGTTAGCTGTTCAGCGCCCCGAGCGCCTTCTTGATGAGGGTCGCGCGGTCGGCCGCCGCGGTGACGTGCTCCAGGCCGAAGCCCAGCAGCACCGTGTCGTCCGTGGTGACTCCGCCGTACGTCTTGAACAGCTCTCCATAGCGCGCCCAGTCCTTGAGCACGGAGGGGCTGCCCGGAGGCGGTCCGGAGGCGCTCCAGGGTCCGAGGGAGGTCTCGAAGCCCTCGGTTTCGGTGGCCGACCCGCCGACGACGAGTGCGGCGTTGTCCGCGAGGACGCCGTGGCCGCCGGTGTTCGGGTCGGTGATGTAGCTCAGCGACACCTCGACCGACTTGCCGGCGTACGCGCTGAGGTCGAAGTTGACCTGCTGCCAGCCGCTGGAGGCACCGGTGAAGCTGTTCCACGCCCCGCTGGTACCGGTGTTGGCGCAGCCGGTGGAACTCACGGTCAGGTACCGCTTGAGGAAGGGGTGCTCCCTGACCAGGAATCCGGCCTCGCACTCCGCCGGGACCGTGGTGCTGGTGGCGCCGCCCGCCTCGGGCAGCGTCGTCCAGTCGTCGGCCCCGGTGGTGTGGGCCTCGAGCACCGCGTGGTCGTAGCCGGGCTCGGTGTCCCACAGGAGCTGGGTGCGCAGCGTCGGCTTGTCGGCGGCACTGACACCGGTGAGGTCGATGGTCCGGGTGAGGCGCTTGTAGGCGTCGTCGGTGTGTACGGCGGCGGCCATGTACGAGCCCGCGTAGGGCCCGTACGGGTTGACGGTCCCGGCGAACTGGCCCGCTCCCGCGCTCGAGGCGAACTGCGGGTACTGCGCGGGCGCCAGCGAGTCCGAGGTGACGCCGTAAGTGCCCGCCGTGTTCAGCGGGTTGCCGGGCGCGTCGCCGAGCGCCCCCGTGAAGCCGGTGAGCTCCCCGGCGCCGGTGAATCCGTTGGCCCCCGGGGTGGACGTACGGGAGTAGGCGCCCAGGTAGTACTGGCTGAAGTCGTTCGAAAGGGTGCCTCCGCCGAGGTCGACGTTGCCGCCGGCCTGCTCGCCCGCCTCGATCAGCTTGCCGCCCTCGTTGAGGAAGGCCCGCAGCTGGAGCTGGGTGGCATTGCCCGGCCGGGCGGCGCCGGTGTAGTGGACGACCGTCTTGAAGTGGTCGAGCACGCCGAGCGCGTCGGGCGCGCCCAGGGTTGCCACGTCCCAGACGAGGGGCTTCCTGCCGTTGGCCTTCAGGGCGTCGACGTAGGCCTGGGACTGCGTGGCGGTCGCACCCTCCTCGGCGACGACCAGCGTGTCGGCACCGGGCCGCTGGGCCACGGTGTACGTGAAGTGCGTACTGGAGGTCTTCTTGCCGCTCTTGGTCTCACCGGTGAACCACACCTCGACCTTGTCACCGGGGTCGCCGTCCTTCACCTTGGCGCGGTACTCGTCGAAGTAGAGGTTGTCCTTGCCGCCGTAGGTCTCGCCGCCCTTCCAGGCCTTGAGGGCCATGTCCAGCGTGCGGCCGCCGTTGACGCGGTACTTGAGCTCCTTGTCGCGTACGGACTTGCGGACGACGACGGAGACTTCCTGGTCGGCCCCGCGGGAGTACGACGTCGTGAAGGGGGCCGGGGTGAAGTCGGCCGCGTCGAGGCCCACCGAGGACGACGGCCGGTCGGGGTGGGCCGCGGTCTCGGCGACGGAGAGCGCGAACGGGACGTTCTTCTCGAACTCCTGCTCGATCAGCTTCTCGTCGTCCGGGAAGGTGAAGATCGAGGCGCAGTCGGCCGCGTTCCAGGCGTCGTTCGGGTCGATGTCCGAGGCGGTCTCACAGGTCGACATCTCGGGGGTGAACATCGCCATGCCGTTGACGTTGCCCGCGTGGCCGTCCGCCTCGCCGTTGGTCGTGTAGAGCTCCGAGGAGACCTGGGGGTGGTAGCCCGGGATCGCGGAGTGCTCGGGGGTTCCGGCGAGCGCCTTGTAGAGCACGTCGTCCGGGGTGGGCGTCGCCACCTGCCAGCCCACTCCGTAGAGGAGCAGTTGGGCGGCGGAGTGGTAGTTGATGCCGTACGTGAAGCCGATCCGCTTCTCGAAGGCGTCGAGCGCCTTGGTCTCGGGCTCGGAGCCGGGGCTCGCCCCCCGATAGGTCTCGCTGGTGGGGTTGGGTGACGAACCCTCGTCGTCGTAGCCCCACTTGTAGGCGAAGTTGCGGTTGAGGTCGACGCCGTCACCGGTGGAGATGACCCCGTCGCCATTGACGTCCCGCAGGTTCTTGCGCCACTGGCGGGCGTCGGCGTCCTTGAACGTGTAGTCGTAGCCGTCGGGGTTGGCCGACAGGACGAACCACAGTTCGGTGGAGTCGACGATCTTCTTGATGCGTTTGTCCGTGGAGTAGTTGTCCAAGTAGTAGTGCATCAGACGCCGTGTCATCTCGGGCGTGATCCACTCGCGCGCATGCTGGTTGGACATGTACAGCACGGACGGCTTGGAGCCGTCCTTGGACTTCTTCGCGCCCTTGGTCAGTTTGAGCGCGAGGATGTCCTGGCCGTTGACCGTCTTGCCGATGGAGACGACCTTGGCGAGGTCGGGGTGGGCGGCGCCGGTCTTGACGATCTCCTCCTGGAGATTGCCCTTGCCGCTGTACGGGCGGAACACGCCCTGGGCCGCGTTCTCCACCCGCGCCTCGGCCTTGGCCGTCAGGGTGTGCTCGGTGAGGGCGACGCCCTGCTTCTGCAGCTTCTTGGCCTGCTGGTCGGTGACGTAGACCTCGACCGCGCTCTTGCCGTTCTTCCACGTCGCGTCGCCGAGTTCGTGGCCGTCCTGCCCGGCCGCGAGCAGCAGGGGTACCTGCTGCTTCGTGATCTCCGCGCGGAACACTTTCACGGCGTTCGCGTCGGGCTTGGGTGAACCGCCGTTCTGCGCCTGGGCGATGGGCGCCATGCCCGCACCGCCCAGCAGGAGCGCGCCCGTAGCGAGGATCGCTCTCGCTCTTCGTCTCATGAGCCCCCCTTGCGTGAGTCCGCCACAGCAGCGAACAGATGCCAGGCTCATGACACTTCATGGTCAAGTCAAGGGTGCCTCACAGGAACGCAAACGCTGGTGCCGACGTCCCAAGTGGACATCGGCACCAGCGTGTTGGACTTCCGGCGATCGATCGGACGGGTCAGCCCGCGAGGTTGTCCGCCATCTCCTCGGTGAGGTTCGACTCCGTGCCGGGGATGCCGAGATCCTGGGCCCGCTTGTCGGCCATCGCGAGCAGCCGCCGGATACGGCCGGCGACGGCGTCCTTGGTCAGCGGCGGGTCGGCGAGCGCGCCCAGCTCCTCCAGGGAGGCCTGCTTGTGCTCCATGCGCAGCCGTCCGGCGGCCGCGAGGTGCTCCGGCACCTCGTCCGCGAGGATCTCCAGGGCGCGCTGCACGCGGGCCCCGGCGGCGACGGCGGCACGGGCCGAGCGGCGCAGGTTGGCGTCATCGAAGTTGGCGAGCCGGTTGGCCGTGGCGCGGACCTCGCGGCGCATCCGCCGCTCCTCCCAGGCCAGCACCGACTCGTGCGCTCCGAGACGGGTCAGCAACGCGCCGATCGCGTCTCCGTCACGGACGACCACGCGGTCCACGCCGCGCACCTCGCGGGCCTTCGCGGCGATCGAGAGCCGACGGGCGGCACCGACGAGCGCGAGCGCCGCCTCCGGACCCGGGCAGGTCACCTCCAGGGAGGAGGAACGACCCGGCTCGGTGAGCGAGCCGTGCGCCAGGAACGCCCCGCGCCAGGCCGCCTCGGCGTCGCAGGTGGCCCCCGAGACCACCTGCGGCGGGAGGCCCCGGATCGGGCGCCCACGACCGTCCACGAGCCCCGTCTGACGGGCCAGCTGGTCGCCGCCCGCGACGACGCGTACGACATACCGGGAGCCGCGGCGCAGACCGCCGGGCGCCATCACGATCAGTTCGGAGCTGTGGCCGAAGATCTCCAGAATGTCCCGCTTCAGCCGGCGCGCCGCCATCGCGGTGTCCAGCTCCGCCTCGATCACAATCCGGCCGCTCACCAGGTGGAGGCCGCCGGCGAACCGCAGAATGGCGGAGACCTCCGCCTTTCTGCAGCAGGTCCGGGTGACGGGGAGCCGGGAAATTTCATCCTTCACCGCTGCCGTCATCGCCATGGGCCGATCCTTCCATGCATCCGAAAAATACGGTCGTACGCGGCGGCCAACAGCTCCGGGTCGTGCCGCGGAGATCCGTCGGTCCGGGCCACCGGCGCCAGCTCGACCGCGGCGCCGAACCGCTGGGCGGCGTCGGTGAGTGAGTCGCGATCGGGCACGGCGGCCTCGTCGGCCAGCACCACGTCCAGGGCGAGTTTAGGGGCGTGTCGTCCCAAAACCTCCAAATGACGCTGCGGGGAGAAGCCCTCGGTTTCTCCGGGCTGCGGGGCGAGGTTCAGGGAGAGTACCCGGCGCGCCTTCGTCTCGGTGAGCGCATCGAGGAGCTCGGGCACGAGAAGGTGCGGAATCACCGAGGAGAACCAGGAGCCGGGGCCGAGGACCACCCAGTCGGCGTCGAGGACCGCCGCCACGGCCTCGGGGACGGCGGGTGGGTCGGCGGGGACGACCTGCACGGACTGCACCTCGCCGGGGGTGAGGGCCACGGTCGCCTGTCCCCGTACGGTCTCCACGTCCTCGGGCCGCTCCGGGTCGTGCCCCTTGACCAGGGCCTGGAGCTCCAGGGGTACGGCGGACATGGGCAGCACCCGGCCGTGCGCGCCGAGCAGCCTGCCGACCAGGTCCAGGGCCTGGACATGGTCGCCGAGCTGTTCCCACAGGGCCACGATCAGCAGATTGCCGACCGCGTGCTCGTGCAGATCGCCCTGGGACTGGAAACGGTGCTGGATGACGCGGGCCCAGGTCTGGCCCCAGTCGTCGTCGCCGCACAGCGCGGCCAGGGCCTTGCGCAGGTCGCCGGGCGGCAGCACGCCCAGCTCGTCGCGCAGACGCCCGCTGGAGCCGCCGTCGTCGGCCACGGTGACGACGGCGGTGAGGTCGCCAGTGATCCGGCGCAGCGCGGCGAGCGAGGCGGACAGCCCCATGCCGCCGCCGAGGGCGACGACCTTGGGCTGGGCGCCGCGGCGGCGCGGCTTCCCGCCGCGCGCCTCGGCGGGCCTGTCGCCGCGTCCCTCGGAGGCGACCCGGCGCAGCCCGCTCAGCCGCAGTGCGGCACGTCCGGTCACTCGCGCCCCATGTCCCGGTGGACGACCACGGTCTCCACGCCCTGCGAGGCGAGGCGGGCGGCGAGCTTCTCGGAGGTGGCGACCGAGCGGTGCTTGCCGCCGGTGCAGCCGACCGCGATGGTCACATAGCGCTTGCCCTCGCGGCGGTAGCCCGCGGCGATGAGCTGGAGCAGCTCGGTGTAGCGGTCGAGGAACTCCTTGGCGCCGGGCTGGTTGAAGACGTATGCCGACACCTCCTCGTTCAGGCCGGTGAAGGGGCGCAGCTCCGGGACCCAGTGCGGGTTGGGCAGGAAGCGCATGTCCACGACCAGGTCGGCATCGACCGGAAGGCCGTACTTGAAGCCGAAGGACATGACGGTGGCCCGCAGCTCGGGCTCCTCCTCGCCCGCGAACTGGGCGTCCATCTTGGCGCGCAGCTCGTGCACGTTCAGGCTGGAGGTGTCGATGACCAGGTCGGCGTCGCCGCGCAGCTCGCGCAGCAGCTCGCGCTCGGCGTCGATGCCGTCGACGATGCGGCCGTCGCCCTGGAGGGGGTGCGGACGGCGCACGGACTCGAAGCGGCGCACCAGGGCCTCGTCGGAGGACTCCAGGAAGACGATCCGCCGGGTGACGTTCTTCGCCTCCAGGTCGGCGAGGGACTCGCGGAGGTTGTCGAAGAAGCGGCGGCCTCGTACGTCGACGACGACCGCGATCCTCGCCACGTTGCCCTGGGAGCGGGCGCCGAGCTCCACCATGGTGGGGATCAGCGCGGGCGGCAGGTTGTCGACGACGAACCAGCCGAGGTCCTCCAGACACTTGGCGGCCGTCGACCGGCCCGCCCCGGACATCCCGGAGATGATCACCAGCTCGGGGATGGCGGCTTCGGGCACCGCGGGCGTCTCCATCGTCGTACCCCCCTGGGTCTCGTCGGCGGCCTGTGGTGCGGCCGTCTCTCCGGTCTGCGGTCCGGCCGGCTGTTCGGCCGGTTGTTCGGTCTGTGCTGGGATCTCTTGTCGTTCGTTGTCGCTCATGTCTCCTGCCCCCGTCGCTCGTGTGAGGCGCCCGCGGTCACGGGCTCCTCCGGGGAGCCCGTGGTCGTACCGGACGCCCCGACTTCCTCGTCTTCCATGATCTCTCCAGTCGCCGTGTTCACGGCGGGTGCGGCCGGCGCCGCCTGGGCGAGGGCCACGGCGACCGCCTCGGCCGTCTTGCGGCCTATGCCGGGGACCTCGCAGATCTGGTCGATGGTCGCGGATCGCAGCTTTTTCACCGAGCCGAAGTGCTTGATCAGCGCCTGCTTGCGGGTCTCTCCGAGGCCCGGCACCTCGTCCAGTGGGCTCGCCTTGAAACGCTTGGCCCGCTTGGTGCGCTGGTAGGTGATGGCGAAGCGGTGGGCCTCGTCACGGACCCGCTGGAGCAGGTACAGGCCCTCGCTGGTGCGAGGCAGGACCACCGGATCGTCCTCGTGCGGCAGCCAGACCTCTTCCAGGCGCTTGGCGAGACCGCAGACGGCGATGTCGTCGATGCCGAGTTCGTCGAGGGCCCTCTTGGCCGCCGCGACCTGTGGCTGGCCACCGTCGACGACGACGAGCTGCGGAGGGTAGGCGAAGCGCTTGGGGCGGCCGTCCTCCTCGGTGAAGGCGTTCCCCGCGAAGGCGTTCCCCGTGGTGTCACCCTCCAGAGCGGCGTTCCCCAGGGGAGCGCCTTCGGTGGAGGTCCCGTCGGCGGAGACCCCGTCGCGGGGGGCCCCGTCGCCGGAGGCGTTCTCACCGTTCGTCCACTCGCCCGTCCGCTCCTTCTCGGCGAGATAGCGCCTGAAGCGGCGGGTGATCACCTCGTGCATGGAGCGGACGTCGTCCTGGCCCTCGAAGCCCTTGATCTGGAAGCGCCGGTACTCGCTCTTGCGCTGCAGCCCGTCCTCGAAGACGACCATGGAGGCGACCACGTCGTCCCCCTGGAGGTGCGAGATGTCGTAGCACTCGATTCGGAGCGGGGCACTGTCCAGGTCGAGGGCTCCGGCGATCTCCTCCAGGGCGCGCGAGCGGGTGGTCAGATCGGAGGCGCGCTTGGTCTTGTGCAGGCCGAGAGCCTGGAGCGCGTTGCGCTGCACGGTCTCCATGAGCGCCTTCTTGTCGCCGCGCTGCGGGATGCGGAGGGAGACGTTCGACCCGCGGCGCTCGGTCAGCCACTCCTGGACGGGCTCCACGGGGTCGGGCAGTGCCGGAACGAGCACCTCCTTGGGGACGGAGTCGCCCGTCTCCTCCCCGTAGAGCTGCTGCAGCGCGTGTTCGACCAGGTCACCGGTGGTGACGGCCTCCACCTTGTCGGTGACCCAGCCTCGCTGGCCGCGCACCCGGCCGCCACGCACATGGAAGATCTGCACGGCGGCTTCCAGCTCGTCCTCGGCGACGGCCATCAGGTCGGCGTCGGTCGCGTCGGCGAGCACGACCGCGTTCTTCTCCATGGCCTTCTTCAGGGCCTCGATGTCGTCGCGCAGACGGGCCGCCCGCTCGTACTCCATCTCCTCGGCCGCGTCCGTCATCTGCTGCTCGAGGCGGCGGATGTACGTCCCCGTACGGCCGGCCATGAAGTCGCAGAACTCCTCGGCCAGCTCACGGTGTTCCTCGGCGGAGACCCGCCCGACGCAGGGGGCGGAGCACTTGCCGATGTAACCGAGGAGGCAGGGGCGGCCGGTGCGGGCGGCGTTCTTGAAGACGCCCGCCGAACAGGTGCGGACCGGGAAGACGCGCAGCAGCAGGTCGACGGTGTCACGGATCGCCCACGCGTGCCCGTACGGACCGAAATAGCGCACGCCCTTGCGCTTGTGGCCGCGCATCACCTGCACCCGCGGAAACTCCTCGTTCATCGTCACCGCGAGGTAGGGGTAGCTCTTGTCGTCGCGGTACTTGACGTTGAACCGGGGGTCGAACTCCTTGATCCAGGAGTACTCCAGCTGCAGCGCCTCGACCTCCGTGGACACCACCGTCCACTCCACGGACGCGGCCGTGGTGACCATGGTGCGGGTGCGGGGGTGGAGGCCCGCCAGGTCCTGGAAGTAGCTGGCCAGGCGCTGGCGCAGGCTTTTCGCCTTTCCGACGTAGATCACCCGGCGGTGCTCGTCGCGGAATTTGTACACCCCGGGAGAGTCCGGGATCTGTCCCGGCTTGGGGCGGTAGCTGGAGGGGTCGGCCATGTCACACACCCTACTGGCGAGGGCTGACACCGCGACGACCTCCCGGCCCCCCTGTGGACTCAGCCGCCGGGACCGCGATCGCAGATCGGCCAGAGGGCGGTACGGCAGGTTGAGTAGGTTGCGTATCAGGTGTTGTCGGGGCTTGGTCAACACGCTTCAATGCGTGGGAACTCGGGGTCGTGGACGGCGACAGGCGCGTGTGAACAAGCCCCGCGCGCCAGCCGGGCGCCCCCGAGGACCTACATCCAACGGTCTGACCAGCCGTTGTGAACATTCACAGAAAGGCCCCTGCATGCGGTACGGCACACAGCACGCGGACGTCGCCATTGCCGAACTGGAGACGGCCCTGGCGGGCGGCCCCTTCCATGTCGCACTGCGCGCCGCGATCGCCGCACGCGGCCTGCCCCTGCAGCGCGTACAGCACCATCTGTCTCGGTACGGGGTCAAAGTCGGGGTCACGAGCCTGAGTTACTGGCAGCAGGGCGCCCGGCGCCCACAGCGCCCCGAGTCGCTGCGCGCCGTACGCGCCCTGGAGGAGATACTCCAGCTCCCGGACGAGTCGCTGATCCGGCTGCTGGCCAAGGCCGACCAGCGCTGCGACCCCCAGCGCCCCACCGGCCGCTCGTACCGCTCCCTGGTGGAGGCCTCCGGCGTCCTGGAGCGGCTCCTGGCCGAGCTGGAGTCACCGCTCGACGGCGGGCTGCACACCCTCGGCCACCACGAACTCGTCCGGATAGGCACGCACCGCGAGCTGCTCGCGCGCGAGTCCCACCACATCGTGCGGGCCTACAAGGACGGTGTGGACCGCTATGTGGCCGTCCACCACGGTGACCCCGGCTGCGCCCCCGAGCGCACCGCGGTCCGAGCCCTGGAAAACTGCCGCACGGGACGGGTGCGCTGGCACCACGACACCGGAGTGATGGTCGCCGAGCTGCTCTTCGACACGCGGCTGCGCGCAGGAGATACGTTCCTCTTCCGCTACGGCTTCGAGGACGGCACGGCCGGCGCGTCCAGCGAGTACGTACGCGGGTTCGGCTTCGCGGGCGGGCAGTACGCCCTCCAGGTGCGGTTCGCCGAGGATGCGCTGCCCGTACGCTGCCACCGGTTCACCCAGCACTCGGCGGCGGCGCCACGCAGCGGCCGCCAGGAGCTCGCCCTCAGCGGGCGCCATCGCTCGGTGCATCTCGTCGAGCCGCGAGTGCGGTCGGGCATCGTGGGCATCGGCTGGGACTGGGAGTGACCCCGGCCGGCCGGGAACGCGGCGTCACCGCACTCCCGGTCAGGGACCCGCGACGATCCTGCCACCCTTGGCCTGCACGGACAGCTCCTTCAGCGGCACGGTGGCAGGGGCCTGCAGCACCTTGCCCGTCGCCGCGTCGAACTCGCTGCCGTGGCACGGGCAGATCAGCGTCGTGCCCTGAAGCTTGTTGATGGCGCACCCTGCGTGCGTGCAGATCGTGCTGAACGCCTTCAAGGAGCCGTTCTCGGCGCGGCTGACCACGACGTTCTCTTCCCGGTACAGCTTGGCGCCGCCCTTGGCGACCTCGCTCTCCGCGCCCAGCTCGACCGGCGCGGTCGGCGCCGCCGGCGTCCCGCCCCCGCTGCCGCCGGAGCAGGCGCTGATGGCGATCCCGGCGACCGGGGCGAGCGCCGCTCCTCGCAGGACGGTACGGCGGGCAGGCATGGCGTCTCCACAGGTCGGGGCCGGGTGTGTGTCGACGATACCGGGAGGGATCATTCCGCCCGGAGGGGGGCCGCACAGGCGGGACCCCGAGGGGTCCTCATGGGTGCGGCCCGGAGGGGTCCTCATGGGTGCGGCCCCGAAGGTGCCCTCAAAGGTGCGGGTGACTGGACGTAAACGTTTGCGCAAGCGTTTACGTCCACCGTCGAATGCGATACGTTCCCGCCGGAGCAGGCCGAGAGTTCGGAGAGGGTCCCAGGGGGACGCCCGGGGAGAGGCGAGGCAGGGCGATGGCAACGATGGTCGACGTGGCGGCGCACGCGGGAGTGTCCGTGGCGACCGTCTCCCATGTGCTCAACGACACGCGCCCCGTGCTGCCCCACACCCGCCAGGCCGTCCTGGACGCCATCGACGCGCTCGGCTACACACCCAACACCCTGGCCCGTTCGCTGGTCACCGCACGCACCCGGTCCATCGGCCTCGCGGTGTCGGCGATCACCAACCCGTACTTCACGGAGATCCTCCAGGGCGTCGAGGCGGGCGCCCTTGAGCACGGGTACGGGCTGCTCCTCGCCGATCCGCACGACGATCCCCAGCACGAGCGGAAGGTCGTCCAGCTGCTGCACGAGCGACGCGTCGACGGTCTGATCGTCGCGCCCTCCGCCGATCCGGACGCGCTCTTGCGCTACCTCGGGCAGCACAACGTGCCGACCGTCTTCCTGGACCGCCTGGTCGAGGCCCCGGCCGACCCCCCCTTCCGCTTCGACCAGGTCTGCGCCGAGAACGCCGAGCCGATGGCACGGCTGGTCGGGCATCTCGCCGAACGGGGTCACCGGCGCATCGGGCTCGTCGCGGGCCTGCCCGGGCTCAGCACCACGAGCGAGCGGATCTCCGGCTACCGCCACGGCCTCGCGGGCGCCGGGCTCCCCTACGACGAACGGCTCGTGGCGCACGGCGACTCCGAGGCGACGGCCGCCGAACGTGCCACCGACGCGCTGCTGTCCCTGGCGGCGCCCCCGACCGCGCTGGTCACCGGAAACAACGCGATGACCATCGGGGCCCTGCGCGCCCTGCGCGAACGCGGTCTGTCCGTGCCGGACGACCTGGCGCTGTGCTGCTTCGACGACTTCGCCTGGGCGGATCTGTTCGCGCCACGGCTGACCGCGATCTCCCAGCCCAGCAAGGAGATCGGCGCGCAGGCCGTCCGGCTGCTCCTGGAACGGCTCGCCTCGCCGGACCACCCGGCCCGCACCGTGCGCCTCCCCTGCGCCTTCGTCCACCGCACCTCGTGCGGCTGCGCCGAGCCCCCCGGGACATCGGGGGCCTCCCCCACCGACCCGAGCCAGAAGAGTCCCGCGAAAGGATCCCTGTCGTGATCGTCGTCGCCGGTGAGGCCCTGATCGACCTGGTACCGCAGGGCGCGGGCGCGCTCGTCGGCCTGCGACCCGCACGCGGCGGCGGCCCCTACAACACGGCGGTGGCGCTGGGCCGCCTCGGCTCCCCCACCGCCTTCTGCTCCCGGGTCTCGTACGACGCCTTCGGCGAGGCGCTCCTCGGCGGGCTGCACGAGGCGGGCGTAGACGTGTCCTCGGTGCAGCGCGGGACGGAGCCGACGACCCTCGCGGTCGCCTCCATCGACGCGGACGGCTCGGCGGCGTACTCCTTCTACGTCGAGGGCACGGCCGACCGCCTGTTCGCCGCGCCGGAGCGCCTCCCGGACGCCACCCGGGCGGTGTCCTTCGGGACCTGCTCGCTGGTCCTGGAGCCGGGTGCGAGCGCCTACGAGGAGCTCATGCGGGCCGCCGCCGCGCGCGGTGTGTTCACCACGCTCGACCCGAACATCCGGGCCGTGCTCATCCCCGACGCGGACGCCTATCGGGCCCGCTTCAAGAGCTGGCTGCCGTCGGTGTCGCTCCTCAAGCTCTCCGAGGAGGACGCGCTGTGGCTGGGCGGCACCCCGCGCGAGTGGCTGGCCTCCGGTCCCGCGGCCGTCGTGATCACCCAGGGCGGCGACGGCCTGACGGTGTTCACCCAGGACGGCTCCGTCCACTCCGTGCCCGGTGAGCCGGTCGAGGTCGTGGACACCATCGGCGCCGGAGACACGGTGAACGCGGCCCTGCTGCACGGCCTGGCCGCGCGGGACGCGCTGTCCCCGGCGGCGCTGGCCGAGCTGGGCCCCGAGGGCTGGAGCGAGCTGCTGCGGTTCGCGGCCCGCGCGGCGGCGATCACCTGCTCCCGAGCGGGCGCGGAGCCGCCCTTCGCCGCGGAACTCGACGCCCCCTGAGGCAGCCGGATCCTCTGAGACCGATGTGGTCCAAGGGCGGCTGAATGCGCAACGGGCGGTGCCCCATGGGGAGTTCCCATGGGGCACCGTGGTTTGCGTGATGTGTCGGGCCTGGCCCGTGCGGCCGGATCAGGCCTTGCGTGCCCGCGTGGTCTTCTTCGCGGGGGCCGCCTTCTTCGTGGCCGTCGTGCTGGTGGCCGCGGCGGCCTTCTTCGTGGCCGTGTTGTTCACGGCCTTCGTGGTCGTCTTCCTGGCCGTCGACTTGGCCGCGACCGCCTTCTTGGCCGTCGCCTTGCGAGGAGCCGGTACGGAGGCGGCGTCGCTGATCCGGTCCGCGCCCAGGACCTCGCGCAGGAACTTGCCGGTGTGACTGGCCGGAACCCCGGCGACCTGCTCGGGCGTGCCCTCGGCGACCACGAGACCGCCGCCGTTGCCGCCCTCCGGGCCCATGTCGACGACCCAGTCGGCGGTCTTGATGACGTCGAGGTTGTGCTCGATGACGATGACCGTGTTGCCCTTGTCGACCAGACCGGAGAGCACCGTGATCAGCTTGCTGATGTCCTCGAAGTGCAGACCGGTGGTCGGCTCGTCCAGCACGTACACCGTGCGGCCCGTGGAACGCTTCTGCAGCTCGCTGGCGAGCTTGACGCGCTGGGCCTCGCCGCCGGACAGCGTCGGCGCGGACTGGCCGAGCCGGACGTAGCCGAGACCGACGTCGTTGAGCGTGCGCAGGTGGCGGGCGATCGCGGGAACGGCCTCGAAGAAGCCGAGGGCCTCCTCGATCGGCATGTCGAGGACCTCGGAGATGGACTTGCCCTTGTAGTGGACCTCCAGGGTCTCCCGGTTGTAGCGCGCCCCGTGGCAGACCTCGCAGGGGACGTACACGTCCGGCAGGAAGTTCATCTCGATCTTGATGGTGCCGTCGCCCGAGCAGTTCTCGCAGCGGCCGCCCTTGACGTTGAAGGAGAAGCGGCCGGGCATGTAGCCCCGCACCTTCGCCTCGGTCGTCTCGGCGAACAGCTTGCGGACGTGGTCGAAGACTCCGGTGTACGTGGCCGGGTTCGACCGCGGGGTGCGGCCGATGGGCGACTGGTCGACGTGCACGACCTTGTCGACGAGGTCGTCGCCGTCCACACGCGTGTGCCGCCCGGGAACGCTCCGGGCGCCGTTGAGCTCGCGCGCCAGGTGCGTGTACAGGATGTCGTTGACCAGCGTCGACTTGCCGGAACCCGAGACACCGGTGACCGCCGTGAGCACGCCCAGCGGGAAGGACACGTCGATGTCCTGAAGGTTGTTCTCACGGGCGCCGTGCACGGTGAGCCTGCGGCCCGGGTCGGCGGGGCGGCGGATGTCCGGAAGCGGGATCTCCCTCTTGCCCGACAGGTACTGGCCGGTCATCGACTCGGGGTTGGCGAGCAGCTCCTTCAAGGGGCCGCTGTGCACGACCTTGCCGCCGTGCTCACCCGCGCCGGGGCCGATGTCGACGACCCAGTCGGCGACCTTGATGGTGTCCTCGTCGTGCTCGACGACGATGAGCGTGTTGCCCATGTCACGCAGCCGGACCAGGGTCTCGATCAGCCGGTGGTTGTCGCGCTGGTGCAGGCCGATGGACGGCTCGTCGAGGACGTACAGGACGCCGACGAGGCCGGAGCCGATCTGGGTGGCCAGGCGGATGCGCTGGGCCTCGCCGCCGGAGAGCGTGCCGGCCGCGCGGTTGAGCGACAGGTAGTCGAGGCCGACGTCGACCAGGAAGCGCAGCCGTTCGTTGACCTCCTTCAGGACGCGCTCGGCGATCTTCTTGTCGCGCGCGTCGAGCTTCAGCTTGCCCAGGAAGTCCGCGCAGTCGCTGATCGACATCGCGGAGACCTCCGCGATCGACTTCTCCATGACGGTGACGGCGAGGATGAGCGGCTTGAGGCGGGTGCCCTCACAGGTGGGGCAGGGCACCTCGCGCATATAGCCCTCGAAGCGCTCGCGGCTTGCGTCGCTCTCGGACTCGCTGTGCCGCCGCTTGATGAAGGGGACGGCCCCTTCGAAGGGCGTGGTGTAGACACGCTCGCGCCCGTACCGGTTGCGGTAGCGCACCTCGATCTGCGTCTTGTGGCCGTAGAGCAGGGCCTTCTTGGCGCGCTGCGGGAGACCGGCGAAGGGGATGTCGGTCCGGAATCCCAACGCGTCGGCGAGGGCTCCGACGAGGCGCCCGAAGTAGTCCTTGGTGTGCCCGTGCGACCAGGGGTGGATGGCGCCCTCGTCGAGGGACTTGTCCTCGTCCGGGACGATCAGCTCAGGGTCGACCTCCATGCGCGTACCGATACCGGTGCACTCGGGGCAGGCGCCGAAGGGCGAGTTGAAGGAGAAGGAGCGGGGCTCCAGCTCCTCGAACGACAGGTCGTCGTACGGGCAGTACAGGTGCTCCGAGTACATGCGCTCGCGCTCGGGGTCGTCCTCGGGGAGGTCGACGAAGTCGAGCACGACCATGCCGCCGGAGAGCCCGAGGGCGGTCTCCACGGAGTCGGTGAGGCGGCGCTTGGCGGAGTCCTTCACCGTGAGGCGGTCGACGACCACCTCGATGGTGTGCTTCTCCTGCTTCTTCAGCGTGGGCGGCTCGGTGAGCTGGATCGTCTGACCGTCGACCCTGGCCCGGCTGTACCCCTTGGTCTGGAGATCGGCGAAGAGGTCGACGAACTCGCCCTTGCGCTCGCGCACCAGCGGCGAAAGGACCTGGAAGCGGCTTCCCTCGGGCAGCTCCAGAACCCTGTCGACGATGGCCTGCGGCGACTGGCGCGTGATGGGGCGACCGCACTCGGGACAGTGCGGCTTGCCGATGCGCGCGAAGAGCAGACGCAGGTAGTCGTAGACCTCGGTGATGGTGCCGACCGTCGAGCGCGGGTTGCGCGAGGTCGACTTCTGGTCGATGGAGACCGCCGGGGAGAGGCCTTCGATGAAGTCCACGTCCGGCTTGTCCATCTGGCCGAGGAACTGCCGGGCGTACGAGGACAGTGACTCCACGTAACGCCGCTGTCCCTCGGCGAAGATCGTGTCGAAGGCCAGCGAGGACTTGCCCGACCCCGACAGGCCCGTGAAGACGATGAGCGAGTCGCGCGGGAGGTCGAGCGAGACATTCTTCAGATTGTGCTCGCGCGCTCCACGGACGATGAGACGGTCGGCCACGCCGGTCCGCACCTTTCTTGAGAGAAGTGACAGGGGCCGAGGCCCCCGTCTTTCCCAGACTAGGGGGAGCCACTGACAGCGCCGGTTGCTTTCCCTGGTTCACAACAATCCCGGGCCATCCAGCATGCCCGACGCCGCACTCGAGGGTATAGCACGTGCATTCGATTTGCGGGCGTGGCCGACCGTCTTCACCCGAACGTGTGGCGGGGCTAGGGTCGGCCGCATGATGGATCATGTGCGCGACCTGGCGTCTGTACGTGACGCGACCGAACGGCTGCTCAACGCAGCCGCCAAAATGGACAACGCTTCCGCGGCCGAGCCGTCACGGCTGCCCGGCTGGAGCCGCGGCCATGTGCTCGCCCACCTCTCCCGTAACGCGGACGCGCTCGTGAACGTCCTCGACGGGCGCCCCATGTACGTCTCCGGGGAAGCCCGGGACGCCGACATCGAGCGGGACGCGCCGCGCCCCCTGGCCGGACAGCTCGCGGACCTGCGGGAGAGCGCGGCCCGGTTCCAGGACGTGGGGGCGGCGCCCGCGGACTGGTCGCGCACGGTGGAGCTGCGCAACGGGGTCACGGACTCCGCGGCCCGGGTGCCGTTCCGGCGCTGGGTCGAGGTCGAGCTGCATCACGTGGATCTGGGGATCGGATACGAGCTCGAGGATCTCCCGGAGGAGTTCGTGGAACGGGAGATCGAGTTCCTCGCCGATCGGTTCACGGGACACTCCCAGGTGACCTCCACGCGGATCACCGACGGCACGCGCGCGTGGAGCACGGGACGCGATGCCGAGGGCGGACCCGAGGTCACCGTGACCGGTCCCGCACCGGCGCTGCTCGGCTGGCTCTGCGGACGGCGCGACGGTTCGGGGCTGAGCGTCGATGGCGGGCCACTCCCCGCGCTCCCCCCGCTATAGGCTGCCGTCATGACGTACAGCGGAGCGGTGAAGGTCGGCGGACCCGCCGATGTGCACGAGCTGCAGAACCTGATGATCTCCAAGGTCGCGGTCGGCCCGATGGACAACAACGCCTATCTGCTGCGCTGCCGGGCCACCGACGAGCAGCTGCTGATCGACGCGGCCAACGACGCCGGCACCCTGCTCACGCTGATCGGTGACGACGGCATCGCGTCCGTAGTCACCACACATCAGCACGGCGACCACTGGCAGGCGCTCGCGGAGGTCGTGGTGGCCACCGGCGCCCGCACCTACGCGGGCCGGGACGACGCCGAGGGCATCCCCGTGCCGACCGACGTCCTCGTGGGCGACGGCGACACGATCCGAGTGGGGCGCGTGGAGCTCACCGCGCGCCACCTCGTGGGACACACGCCGGGCTCGATCGCCCTCGTCTACGACGACCCGCACGGGCACCCGCACGTGTTCACCGGGGACTGTCTCTTCCCCGGCGGTGTGGGCAACACCCGCAAGGACCCGAAGGCGTTCGCCAGCCTCATCCACGACGTCGAGACGAAGATCTTCGACGCACTGCCGGACGAGACCTGGGTCTACCCGGGGCACGGCAACGACACGACGCTGGGCGCCGAGCGGCCGCACCTTCCGGAGTGGCACGCACGCGGCTGGTGACTCCGTGTCGCATGACGAACGAACCCCGACCGGTCCGGGCCATCTGACGAACCCGCGGGCGGGGGCGTGAAGCACGCGAACACGCGCCCCGTGTGAATGGAGCGCACGCGCCGGTGCCCCGCGCGCGCTCCCGGCGCGTGCGGTGGTGCAGTCCACTGGAAGCAGCCCCGCTCAGGTCGACGGCTCCTGACGCGAAACGGGCCGCCGGCCCATTGATCCCCGCCCTCGGCCGGCGGCCCCGGCGAAGCCGTCGGCAGGCCGATCCACGGCTCTTCTCATCGAGCGTTCACGGGACCGCAACACACGTTCCCACTATGCGGACATTTGCCGTTGTGACCTCGACAAACGGCCTGCCTCGCTGTCACTCTCCCGCCATGCATCTCGCCCAACGCACCCTGCGCCGCGCCGCGTCCGCCGCCACCGTCGCCCTGCTCGCCGTCGCCGTGGGCTGTGCCCCGCAGCCGGAGGACAAGGCCTCCGCCAAGGCTTCCGGGACAACCGGGGAAGCCTGCGCGAAGGGCGCGTTGGGCACCCGGACGTCCGGCAAGCTGACCATCGCGACCGACGAGCCCGCGTACGAGCCGTGGTTCAAGGACGACAAGCCCGCGAACGGCAAGGGCTTCGAGTCCGCGGTCACGTACGCCGTGGCCAAGCAGCTCGGCTACGACAAGAGCGACGTCGTCTGGCAGACCGTCCCCTTCAACAAGGCCTTCGCGCCCGGTGTGAAGACCTTCGACTTCGACATCAACCAGGTGTCGATCAGCGCCGAGCGCAAGAAGGCGGTGGACTTCTCGTCCGGCTACTACGACGTACGCCAGGCCGTCATCGCGCTCAAGGGCTCCAAGGCCGCGAAGGCGAAGAGCATCGCGGACCTCAAGGGCGTCAAGCTGGGCGCCCAGGTCGGCACCACCAGCCTGAACTACATCGACGACGTGGTGAAGCCGACCCAGCAGCCGGCCGCGTACGCGAAGAACGACCAGGCCAAGTCCGCGTTGAAGAATGGCCAGGTCGACGCCATCGTGGTCGACCTGCCGACCGCGTTCTACATCACGGCGGCCGAGGTGACCGACGCCAAGATCGTCGGACAGTTCGAGAACACCGGGGGCACGCCCGAACAGTTCGGACTCGTCCTCGACAAGGGCAGCGCCCTGACCCCGTGCGTGACGAAGGCCGTGGACGCCCTGCGCCAGGACGGCACGCTCGCCTCGATCGAGAAGCAGTGGCTGTCCGAGGCCGTCGACGCTCCGGTGCTCAAGTGACCGTCACCAAGGAGGAGTCGGAAGGGGAGCCGGGAGGAGAGCCGGGAGCGGGCTCCGGTGAGGGCGACATGTCCGAGGCGTACGTCCCGTCGCAGCGGCGGATCGAACGGGAGCGCCACAAGCGCGCCCGCGCCCGCCGCGCGACGGCGATCGCCGCGCTCTCCACCCTGGTCACCGGCGTCGTGCTGTACCTCGTCGTCGTCAACGCGCCTGGCTGGTCGCGCACCAAGGAGACGTTCTTCAACGGGCAGTACGCGCGCGAGGCGTTCCCCAAGGTCCTGGAAGGGCTGTGGCTGAACGTACGGCTGCTCCTGATATGCGGCGCCGCGGTCCTCGTCCTGGGCATGCTGATCGCCATCGCCCGCACCTTGCGCGGCCCGGTGTTCTTCCCCGTACGGGCGCTGGCCGCCGCGTACACGGACTTCTTCCGCGGCCTCCCGCTCATCATCAACCTGATGATCGTGGTCCTGGGCGTCCCCGCGCTGCGGCTGCAGGGCGTCACCGTGGACCCGGTCCTCCTGGGCGGTACGGCGCTGACGCTGACGTACTCGGCGTACGTCGCCGAGGTGTTCCGCGCCGGCATCGAGTCCATCCACCCCTCGCAGCGCGCCGCGGCCCGCTCGCTCGGGCTCACCAACCGGCAGGCCCTGCGCTACGTCGTCCTCCCCCAGGCGGTACGCCGCCAGGTGCCGCCGCTCCTCAACGACCTGGTGTCCCTCCAGAAGGACACCGGGCTCGTGTCGATCGGCGGCGCGGTCGACGCGGTGCGGGCCGCGGACATCATCGTGGGCCGCAGCCTCAACTACACGCCGTACATCGTCGCGGGACTGGTCTTCGTCGCGCTGACCATTCCGATGACCCGCTTCACGGACTGGATCACGGCCCGGATGGACCGTCAGCGGGCCCAGGGAGGGACCATATGACCGGCACACCCGTGCTGCGGATGGAATCCGTCCGCAAGACCTTCGGCGACTCCGTCGTACTGCGGGACGTCGACCTGGAGGTCGCCCCGCACACGGTGACCGCGCTGATCGGCGCCTCCGGCTCCGGCAAGTCGACCCTGCTGCGCTGTGCGAACCTCCTCGAGGAGATCGACGACGGCGCGATCTGGCTGGACGACGAGGAGATCACCGACCCGAGGGCCGACCACGACGCCGTACGCCGTCGGATCGGCGTGGTCTTCCAGGCGTACAACCTCTTCCCGCACATGACCGTGCTGGAGAACATCACGCTCGCCCCGCGCCGCGTGCACGGCGTGGGCCGCGCGGAGGCCGAGGCACACGCGCGTGAGCTGCTCGACCGGCTCGGCCTCGGCGCGAAGGCGGGCGAGTACCCCGACCGGCTGAGCGGCGGGCAGCAACAACGGGCCGCGATCGTCCGCGCGTTGGCCGTACGTCCCCGGCTGCTGCTCCTCGACGAGATCACCGCCGCCCTCGACCCGGAGCTCGTGGGTGAGGTCCTGTCCGTCGTCCGGGACCTGAAGGACGAGGGCATGACCATGGTGCTGGCCACGCACGAGATGGGCTTCGCCCGCGAGGTCGCCGACCAGGTGTGCTTCCTGGACGGCGGTGTGGTCCTCGAACGCGGCACGGCCGAGGAGCTCTTCGGGAGTCCGCGACAGGAGCGCACCCAGCGGTTCCTGCGCCGGATCGTGGAGGCGGGGCGGCTCTGAATCAGGCTTGCGCCTGCCCCGTCCCCGCCAGCGCCGCCACCCGCTCCACCGCGAACGCGTACCCCTGCACCCCGCACCCCGCGATGACCCCGTCGGCCCGCTGCGAGACGTACGAGTGGTGCCGGAACGCCTCGCGCTGGTGGATGTTGGAGATGTGGACCTCCACCACCGGAAGGCCGTCACAGGCGTTGAGTGCGTCCAGGATCGCGACGGAGGTGTGCGAGTACGCGGCCGGGTTGATCACGATCCCGGCGTGGTTCAGGCGCGCCTCGTGGATCCAGTCCACCAGCTCGCCCTCGTGGTTGGACTGACGGAAGTCCACCGTGCCGCCGTGCGCGGCGGCCGCCTTGGCACACAGGGCCGCCACGTCCGCGAGCGTGTCCGAGCCGTAGATCTCCGGCTGACGCTGCCCGAGAAGGTTCAGATTGGGCCCGTTGAGGATCATGATCGGGGCGTTGGCGAGGGTGCGGGGCACGGTTCCTCCGGTCCTTCCAGATCTGCCGGCCCGTTGCGGACCGCTGCTCGGACCCGGTCTATCACGCCACGGCGCGGTGGTGACGGGCCGTCCAATCCGTGATGAGACCCACCGTTCCATGGGGAGACCCGCTCCGAGCAGTACGAGATCGGTCCGCTCCGGCGCATCGCGATCTGCCTCCGACGCACACCATGCTCCCGCGCGCCCCCGTAACCGTCCGTCACCGTGGGTAGTTGACGCGGCATGCACGATGTACACACCGTAAGGGCGCCCTCCATGCTCCGGCTCGCGGCCGCCTCGCTCGCCGGAACGGCCATCGAGTTCTACGACTTCTTCGTCTACGGGACCGCGGCCGCCCTGGTCCTGGGACCGCTGTTCTTCCCGACCTTCTCACCGCTGGCGGGAACGCTGGCGGCCTTCGCGACGTTCGGCGTCGGGTTCGTCGCCCGCCCGCTCGGCTCGATGCTGTTCGGGCACATCGGGGACCGGCGCGGACGGCGGCCGGTGCTCGTCGCCTCGCTGTTGCTGACCGGCGCCGCGACCGTCGCGGTCGGGTGCGTGCCGACGTACGACTCGATCGGTACGGCCGCTCCCGTGCTCCTTCTTGTGCTGCGTTTCCTTCAGGGGCTCGGGCTCGGCGGGGAGTGGGGCGGTGCGGTGCTGCTGACCGCGGAACACGCGCCCGCCGAGCGACGCGCGCTGTGGTCGAGCTTTCCGCAGATCGGCCCCTCCGTGGGGTTCGTGCTGGCCAACGGCGTGATGCTGATGCTGTCGACAACGCTGTCCGACGCGCAGTTCGCGGCATGGGGGTGGCGGGTGCCGTTCTGGGCGGCGGGCCTGCTCGCCGCCGCGGGGCTGTGGCTGCGCAGTTCGCTCGCGGAGAGCCCCAGCTTCCTCGAAATGGAGGACCACGCGCGTGTGCCGCTCGCCGAGGTGGTGCGCGACCACTGGCGGCTCGTCCTGCTGACGGCCGGTGGACTCGCGGTCGGCTACGCCGTGTTCTACGCGGTGACGACCTGGGCGCTCGCGTACGGCGTCGAGCGGCTCGGGGTGAGCCGTACCGTCATGCTGTCCTGCATCATGGCGGCCGTGGTGGTGCAGGGTTCCCTCACGCCCGTGGTGGCCCTCCTCGGCGACCGCTACGGACGGCGGCCGCTGTGTCTGGCGGGGTGCACGGCCTCGGCACTGTGGATGTTCCCGATGATCGCGCTGCTGTCGACCGGCGAACCCCTGTTGATGTTCCTGGGCTTCCTGGTGGCGTTGCTCGCGTTCATCACGACGTTCGCCGTGATCTCCGCGTATCTGCCGGAGTTGTACGAGCCTCGGGTGCGCTGCACGGGGGCGGCGGTGGGCTACAACCTGGGCGGGGTCCTGGGCGGCGCGCTCACGCCCATCGTGGCGACGGCCGTGGCCGAGGGAGAGCGGGTGCCCTGGGGCGTGGCGGCGTATCTGACGGCGATCGCTCTGCTCAGCCTCGGGTGTTTCGCACTGCTGCCGGAGACCCGGCCGGTACCCCGGATGGCCGTCGCCCCGGCCACGGAGTGAGCGTCGGCTCCGCCGGCTCAGCGTCGCCTCCACCGGCTCGGTGTCGGCTAGGGAGTGACCGCCAGCTCCAAGTACGCCGCGAACACCACCAGATGGACGCCTCCCTGGAGCGGGGTCGCGCGTCCGGGGACGACCGTCAGGGAGCTCACGACCACCGTGAGCGCGAGCAGCACCATATGGGTGGAACTGAGGCCGAGTACGAGCGGCCCGGAGAGCCAGACGGACGCCAGGGCGACCGCGGGAATCGTCAGACCGATGCTGGCCATCGCGGAGCCGAGGGCGAGGTTCAGGCTGGTCTGCACCCGGTCGCGGCGGGCCGACCGGACCGCGGCGATAGTCTCCGGCAGCAGCACGAGCAGCGCGATGATCACACCGACCACGGACTGCGGCATGCCGGCAGCCTCGACGCCGGACTCGATGGTGGGTGACACGCCCTTGGCGAGGCCGACCACTCCGACGAGGGCCAGGGCGAGCAGGCCCAGGCTGATCCCGGCGGCACGGGCGGACGGGGCGTCCGCGTGTTCGTCCACGTCGATCACCTCGCCCTGACGGGTGATCGGGAGGAAGTAGTCGCGGTGCCGCACGGTCTGGGTCGTCACGAACAGGCCGTACAGGACGAGTGAGGCGAGCGCGGCGAAGGTGAGCTGGGCCGTGGAGAACTCCGGGCCCGGCTTGCTGGTGGTGAAGGTCGGAAAGACCAGGCTGAGCGTGGCCAGCGTCGCGACGGTCGCCAGGGCGGCGCCGGTGCCCTCCGCGTTGAAGACGGCTAACCCGTGACGCAGGGAGGCGACGAGCAGGCACAGTCCCACGATTCCGTTGCACGTGATCATCACGGCCGCGAACACCGTGTCACGGGCGAGCGTCGAGGTCTTCGGGCCGCCGTCCGCCATCAGGGTGACAATGAGCGCCACTTCGATGATCGTGACCGCGATGGCCAGGACGAGGGACCCGAAGGGTTCGCCGACCCGGTACGCGATCACCTCGGCATGGTGGACCGCGGCCAGCACCGCCCCGGCCAGGACCAGGGTCACCAGTGCGACGATCGCGCCGGGCAGGTCGCGCCCCCAGGTGAAGGCCAGCAGGACCACCCCGACCACGGGCACGACGGCCGTCCACTGCGTCAGGAGTGACCGGAGCCGAACGATCATGCAGCGATCGTCGCAGGCGCGGACGGGCCCCGCATTCCGATGGTCGCCCGAGCCAACACCTGGCGGGTTGCGCGGCCCTGCACCGCGCACCCCGCCACGAGGCGGCTGTTGCCGCCTCCGACGTGATCAGACGTCGATGCTGTTCGTCGGGGACTTCTCCGACGCCGGGGCCCCCGAAGCACCTTCGGACGCTTCCAGCGCCGCCTGCTTCTTGGAGGCGATCAGGCTGGTGATCGTCGTGACGACCAGGACCGCGCAGATCACCCCGAGCGAGACCGGGATGGAGATCTCGGGAACGTGGACGCCGGACTCGTGCAGTGCGTGCAGCACCAACTTGACGCCGATGAAGCCGAGGATCACGGACAGCCCGTAGCTGAGGTGGACCAGCTTCCTGAGCAGGCCGCCGATGAGGAAGTACAGCTGGCGCAGACCCATCAGCGCGAACGCGTTGGCCGTGAAGACGATGTACGGGTCCTGGGTCAGGCCGAAGATCGCGGGGATCGAGTCGAGCGCGAAGAGTACGTCCGTGCTGCCGATCGCGAGCATCACGACCAGCATCGGCGTCATGACGCGCTTGCCGTTCTGCTGGATCCACAGCTTCGTGCCGTGATACCGGTCGGCGACACCGAAGCGCTTCTCGGCCGCCTTGAGCAGCTTGTTCTCCTCGAACTCCTCCTCCGGCTCGTCGGCCCGCGCCTCCTGGATCAGCTTCCAGGCCGTGTAGATGAGGAACGCGCCGAATATGTAGAAGACCCAGGCGAAGTTGGAGATGATCGCGGCGCCCGCGGCGATGAAGATCGTGCGCAGGACGAGCGCTATGAGGACGCCGACGAGAAGTACCCGCTGCTGGTACTGCGTCGGCACGGCGAACTTCGCCATGATCAGGACGAAGACGAAGAGGTTGTCGACGCTCAGCGACTTCTCGGTGATGTAGCCGGCGAAGAACTCGCCGGCGGGCTGGCCGCCGGAGAAGACGAGCAGCCCCAGGCCGAACAGTCCGGCCAGGGCGATCCAGACGATCGTCCAGATTCCGGCTTCCTTGATCGATACGTCGTGCGGCTTGCGACCGATGAAGAAGTCGACGGCGATGAGGGCGGCCAGGCCCACGATCGTGAGGATCCAAAGGGTCACGGAAACTTCCACTGCGCGCCTCCGGCAGTCGTAACGGCAAATACCAGCGTCGTCGCTGCCGGAGGTCTCTTCCACCTGCGACCGAGGGGACACGTGATGCGTCCGCGGTCCACGGGCCGACGCCCCGGGATCCGGTCGGATCCGTATTGACGGGAACGCCGCTATTGGTAGGGAGTACTCCCCTCCGTGCGGAAAACAGTACCCGAAACACCAAGGAAAGGTAAAGCGATTAGTAAAAGAAAGGCCAAACTCCCTGGTCAGGGAGCTTTACCGATGCTTGGCAAAGTCCTCTGCGAGTCAGCGGTTCCATGAGCGGCGGGCCGCCGCCACCTGGGAGAGCACCTGCTGGAGCACCTGACTGCCCGGCGGGACGAGCGCAGGTTCGTACGTCCAGGCGTGTCCCACCCACGGGTCGGCGAGATGGTCGTCGGGCACCGGGGTGAGTCGCAACAGCGAACGCCAGAGAGGATCGAGCAGCGGCCCGTAGGCGGCGGCGTCCTCCCGGTCCGCGACCATCATCAGATGGACGCCGACGGCCGGTCCCTCGTCCGCGAGATAGCGCAACTGCGTCACGGCGCGGTCGTCGAAGCCGTGCGGGAAGTCGTTGACGATCAGCAGTTGTTCAGCGGTGTCGAGGTCTGGCGGCAGCGAGTCGGCCACACCGCCACGCACCGCCATCTGCACCAGGTCGACACGCTGGGTGAGCCGGGCCAACACCCCGCCCACTCCCGCGGCCCCGGCGGCGGGCGGAGCGTCGAGGACTCCGGAACGCACCAGCGGCGCGAGACACGAGGCTCCCGAACCGGCCGGGTCGATCACATGCACCGTGAACTCGCCGGCGGGATAGACGGCGAGCAGCCGGGCGGCGTGCGCCACCGCCGTGTCCATGGCGAGTCGGCGCAGTTCGTCGGAGTCGGCGAGCGGGTCGTCGAGGCCGGCCCGTCCGCTGTCGATCCACAGGCCACGTTCGAGCGGAAGCCGGACCAGCATCGGAATGCTCAGGTTCTCGCTCTCGGGCAACCGGAGGTCGCCGAGGCGCAGGGCCATGGGGATCTCCATGGGCACCCGGTAACCGTGCCAGACCGGGTTGTCCCAGGATGCGTACGCCGCGGGCAGCGCGGGCTCGACCACCTCGGCCTCGGCCGCGAGCTGGGCGAGGTCCCGGTCGAGCGCGGCGCGGGCCTGGTCGACCAAGCCGGCGCGCTTGGCCTGGGCGGCCTCACGCGCCGCGTCGCCCTGCCCGCCGATCCGGCTGCGCGGGTCGGACAGGACCTTGTCGAGCTCCTGCTCCAGGCGCGAGTCGGCGAAGTCGACGGCGCTGCGATACGCGGCCGTGGTGCGCGCCAGGTCCTCGAACATGCCCCACACCTGGTTGTAGAGCCGCTCCTCCATGGACCAGCCGGTCGCGTCACCGGCGACGGGCTGCGCGGGCTGCCCCGGCGCGGCCGGTGGTGCGGTCGGCGCAGGCGGGGGCGGCGCGGCGGCCTGTCTGCCGGGGTGGCTGTAGTTGACCGGGCCGCCCGTGGGGGCGGACGGCTGGGTGACGGCGGAGGGGTCGGGCTGCGCGGGGCCTCCCGGGTAGCCCGTCTGCGGCACCGTGGCTCCTTGCGGACCCGGCGCGTCGTACGGGGACTGCGGCGGTACGGTCCCGGAGGCGCCCTGCGGTGCCGCGTACGGCTGGTCCGGTCCCGGCGCCGAGGCGGCCGCCTGTCGTGAGCGGTCCGTGTCCGCCGTACGCGGCGGGGGTGCCGACACCGAGCGGGCCAGTCCCTGGGCCACCGCTTCGTTGATGCTGCCCGCGAGCTGCCGGGCCTCGGACAGGCCCTGGTCGGTGAGGAGTTCGGCGAGGCCGCCCGCGTACCCCTGGCCGACCGCGCGTACCTTCCAGACGCCTTGCCTGCGGTAGAGCTCCAGGGCGACGACGGCCGACTCCGTGTCCAGGCCGGTGATGGTGTAGCTGGCGACCTCGGAGCCGTCGAGGCCGGTGACGGCGACGAAGGGGGCGGCGACGGCCCCGAACCGGACAGGGCCACCGACACCGGTCGGCAGTGCGAGCAGCACGCTGACGCGGTGCACGGTTCCCGGCAGGGCGTCCAGGTCGAACGCGAGGCGGTGGTAGGCCGCCGCCTGCTTGGAGACCTCGAGTCCGGGCAGGGTCGGCGCCCCCGGGTGAGCCACCCATTCGACGCCCCGGACCCTGCCCTGCTCGTCGCTCAGCGTGGCCCCGGCCACGATCGGCCGACCGGCCGATACGCGGACCTCAAGACGGGCCTGGGAGAGCGGGTGGTTCTGCCCCCGGACCAGCTCGGCCGTCATCGCCTTGTCCCCCCGTGTCGCTTCGTGTGCCGGGCGCCGCGCTGCCTACAGGTGCGGCAGGATCGCGGGCATCAGGTCCTGGAACGTACGGCCGTTGGCCGGTGTGCCCAGGGCCGTCATCTGCCAGCCAGGGCCCGCGCGGTGCACCTTCGCCATGATCTGCGCCGTGTACTGGCCGCCGCCCGCGAGCGTGTAGCGGGCGAGCTCCTGGCCGTTGGTCTCGTCGACCAGACGGCAGAACGCGTTCTGCACTTCCTGGAACGTCTGGCCCGTGAAGGAGTTCACGGTGAAGATGATCTGGTCGATGTGGACCGGGACGCGCTGGAGGTCGACGAGGATCGCCTCGTCGTCGCCGCCCTGGCCCACGCCACCGACCAGGTTGTCACCGGTGTGCCGCACGGATCCGTCGTCGCTGACGAGGTGACGGAAGAACACCACGTCGACGGGCTGCTTGTCCGCGAACAGCACGGCGGACGCGTCGAGGTCGATCTCCCGGGTGCGCGAGCCGAACAGGCCGCGCCGGGGAGCCGCCTGCCAGCCGAGCCCCATGCGCACCGCGGTCAGGGTGCCCCCGTCGTTCTTCTGCAGACTGATGGCCTGACCCTTGGTCATGTTGACCGTCACGCGCTGTTCCCCTCTCGAGCTGTCCCCTGTTGCCGCGGAGTCCGCGGATGTCCAGCACCCTACGCAGCGCCGGCGACGGTGCCGAACCCTGGGGCGCGCTTTGTGTCGGTGTTGCAACACAGCGCGCATCCGCCGAGGTCCGGCACAGTGGGCGGGGGCCTCAGGCGAGGCCCGCCTCCTTCATCTGGCGCAGTTCCTTCTTCATCTCCGACACCTCGTCGCGCAGCCGTGCCGCGATCTCGAACTGGAGGTCGGCCGCGGCGGCCCGCATCCGCTCCGTCATCTCCTCGATCTGCTCAGTGAGTTCGGCCGCGGGGCGGTCGGTCGGCACCGTCTCCTTGGCCTTGCCCTTGGCGGACTTGGCCGCCTTGCCGCCGAGCGAGGGCACGGGGGCCTTGGCTCCCTTGCCGTCCTTGCCCTTGCGGTATCCGGAGCCGAGCAACTGCTCCGTGTCGATGTCCTCGCGGGCGATCTGGGCCACGATGTCGTTGATCTTCTTGCGGAGGGGCTGCGGGTCGATGCCCCTCTCCTCGTTGTAGGCGACCTGCTTCTCCCGGCGGCGGTTGGTCTCCTCGATGGCCTTCTCCATCGCCGGGGTGATCCGGTCGGCGTACATGTGGACCTGGCCGGAGACATTGCGCGCCGCGCGGCCGATGGTCTGGATCAGCGAGGTGCCCGACCGCAGGAAGCCCTCCTTGTCGGCGTCGAGGATCGACACCAGGGAGACCTCGGGCAGGTCGAGGCCCTCGCGCAGCAGGTTGATGCCGACCAGGACGTCGAACTCGCCCGAGCGCAGCTCGCGCAGCAGCTCGACACGGCGCAGGGTGTCGACGTCGCTGTGCAGATAGCGCACCTGGATGCCGAGCTCCAGGAAGTAGTCGGTGAGGTCCTCGGCCATCTTCTTGGTGAGGGTGGTGACCAGGACGCGCTCGTCCTTCTCGGTGCGCTTACGGATCTCGTGCACCAGGTCGTCGATCTGGCCCTCGGTGGGCTTGACGACGACCTCGGGGTCGATGAGGCCGGTGGGGCGGATGATCTGCTCGACGAAGCCGTCACCGCGCGAGAGTTCGTACTTCCCCGGGGTCGCCGACAGATAGACGGTCTGCCCGATGCGCTGCTGGAACTCCTCCCATTTCAGGGGACGGTTGTCCAGCGCGGAGGGCAGCCGGAAGCCGTGGTCCACGAGGGTGCGCTTGCGGGAGGCGTCGCCCTCGTACATGGCACCGATCTGCGGGACCGTGACGTGCGACTCGTCGAGGACGAGCAGGAAGTCGTCCGGGAAGTAGTCGATCAGCGTGTTCGGCGGGGAGCCGGGTTCGCGGCCGTCGAAGTGCATCGAGTAGTTCTCGACGCCGGAGCAGGAGCCGATCTGGCGGAGCATCTCCAGGTCGTACGTCGTACGCATGCGCAGGCGCTGGGCCTCCAGGAGCTTGCCCTGCTTCTCCAGCTCGGCGAGGCGCTCACCCAGTTCCTTCTCGATGTCGTTGACCGCGCGCTCCATGCGCTCGGGGCCGGCCACGTAGTGGGACGCCGGGAAGACGTAGACCTGGTTGTCGTCGCTGATGACCTCCCCGGTGAGCGGGTGCAGCGTGGAGAGTGCCTCGATCTCGTCGCCGAACATCTCGATGCGGACGGCGAGCTCCTCGTAGACCGGGAAGATCTCGATGGTGTCGCCGCGGACCCGGAAGGTGCCGCGGGCGAACGCCACGTCGTTGCGCGTGTACTGGATGTCGACGAAGCGGCGCAGCAGGTCGTCGCGGTCGATCTCGTCGCCGACCTTGAGGCTGACCATCCGGTCGACGTACTCCTGCGGCGTGCCGAGGCCGTAGATGCAGGAGACCGAGGCGACCACCACGACGTCGCGGCGGGTGAGCAGCGAGTTGGTCGCGGAGTGGCGCAGGCGCTCGACCTCCTCGTTGATCGAGGAGTCCTTCTCGATGTAGGTGTCCGACTGCGGAACGTAGGCCTCGGGCTGGTAGTAGTCGTAGTACGAGACGAAGTACTCGACCGCGTTGTTCGGCAGCAGCTCGCGGAACTCGTTGGCCAGCTGGGCGGCCAGCGTCTTGTTCGGTGCCATGACGAGCGTGGGGCGCTGGAGCTTCTCGATCATCCACGCGGTGGTGGCGGACTTGCCGGTGCCGGTCGCGCCCAGCAAGACGACATCCTTCTCACCCGCGCGGATGCGCTTTTCCAGGTCGGCGATGGCCGCCGGCTGGTCACCGCTCGGCTGGTAGGAACTGACGACCTCGAAGGGCGCCACCGAACGTTCGATCTTTGATACGGGCCGCATGGGTTCCACCGTACGACCCCGCACTGACAACGGGCCCGGATCACCGGTTCTGGGGGGTGCGTGAGCTGCGGTGGCCGCGCTCCCGGCCGGCGCGCGGCAGGGGGCGGCGGCCGACGTACTGGACCGTGGAGTGGGACGGGACGCCGGGCCGGTGATCCGTGGGCCTCCAGTCGGGCTTGCCCATGACCATCAGCGGGTCGAACATCACGACGACGCCCGCCAGACACAGGAAGACCAGCGGGCCGATCATCATGGGCGCGAGCAGTGCGGCGGCCGAGTCGCCGGCGGGACTGTTGGACGTGCCGTGGAGATGGACGCTGAGGGCGGCCATGCCCGTGTAGTGCATACCGCTGACGGCCAGCCCCATGACAAGGCTGGCGCCCACGCTCCAGAGGAATCCCCGGACCTGCCCCGCCGCCCACAGAGCGGCGGTGGCGGCGACGACGGCTATGACCACCGAGGCGGAGACGGTGAGGGTGTTGTACTCGAGGTTCCCGTTGAGGCGCATGCCGGCCATGCCCAGATAGTGCATCGAGGCGACTCCCAGACCGGTGATGGTGCCCCCGGTGAAGAGCGCCGTTCCGGTGGCGCCCCGGTAACCCACGATGAAGATCCCGATGCCGACCATCACGATGGCCACGCCCAGGCTCGCGAAGGTCGTCGGCTTGTCGTAGTGGACCGGGGTCTCCTTTACGGTGAACCCCATCATGGCTATGAAATGCATGGTCCATATGCCCGAGGCGATCGCCACCGAGCCGAGCGCGAGCCAGCCGGCCCGCCAGGAGTGGGCGACGAGCATCGATCTGGTGGTGCAGCGCAGGCCGAGCGCTCCGCCCAGGCAGGCCATGAGGTACGCCACCAGCGGTGTGACGAGTCCGTAACTGAAGCCGTCGACCGTGCCCTGCATGCGCGGCTGCCCTTCCCGCCCTTTTACGCCAGAAATTCCCGGAAATGCCCCCACCCTCAGGACCGAAAAAACGGCCAGGGTCGAGGCAGAGAGTATGACCCCCACCTGAATGGTCGAACGATTTTCCGGCAAAGAATCACGACCTCGCCGCACCTGTGTGATGCCGGTGAGCGGACTTGGTCAACTCCATTCAATCCGTGTCCATCCCGTACCCCTCCGTCGTTGACTCTCTGCTGTCACTCTTGATCTGTCTGTGATCACTCGACGTGAGGAGTACGTATGCACGCGCGCGTTGCCGCCGCCACGACCGCCGCGTTCATCGGGGGAACCGTGCTGATACTGCCCACCTCCCACGCACAGGCCGGCTCCCTGCGCAAAGCTCCGTTGATCGTCTCGCACCGCGGAGCGTCCGCCTACGCGCCCGAGAACACCCTCGCCTCCATCGACAAGGCGGCCGCGATGGGCTTCGGCTGGGTCGAGAACGACGTCCAGCGCACCAAGGACGGCGAGCTCGTCGTGCTCCACGACGCAAGCCTGGCGCGCACGACCGACGTCAAGAAGATCTATCCGCACCGGGCTCCGTGGAAGGTCAAGGACTTCACCGCGGCGGAGGTCGCGCGCCTGGACGCGGGGAGCTGGTTCGGTCCCCGGTACGCGGGCACCCGTGTGCCGACGCTGAAGCAGTACATGAACCGCGTCTCGCACAACCACCAGAAGCTCGTGCTGGAGATCAAGAACCCCGAGCTCTATCCGGGGATCGAGCGGCAGACCCTCAAGGTCCTGAGCAACGAGGGCTGGCTGGATCCGGGCCATCTCAGGAACCGGCTGGTCGTCCAGAGCTTCAGCGAGCGGAGCGTGCGGACGGTCCACGAACTGCGTCCCGGGATCACGACGGCCTTCCTGGGCAGGCCGTCGGTCGCGCGCCTCCACGAGTACGCGCGGTTCGCCGATCTGATCAACCCGGACCACGCCTCCCTCTCGGCCGGCTATGTCTCCGCGGTCCACTCGTTCGTCGGACCGCACAGGCGGCCGATGGAGGTCTTCACCTGGACCATCGACGACGCGAACACCGCACGGCGCCTGTCGGGCTACGGCGTGGACGGCGTGATCACGAACAAGCCCGACGTGATCCGGAGCGCTCTGCAACAGACCTGACCGGTTCTCGGCGGGTCTCTCGCCCGTGGTGCGGACGCCGGGCGGCGTCCGTGCCGCGGGCATTGTCAGTGGCGGATCGTACGGTGGATCGCATGAACAGCGATGGGCAGGACGAACAGCGGGTGGTGTGGGCCGTCGTCGGCACCGACATCGGTCCGCTGCTGCTGGCGGCGACACCGGACGGCCTGGTGAACGTGGTCTTCCACGCCACGGACGCGGTGCGTGACAAGGCGCTCGAGCGGCTCGCCGCGCGTCTGGGCACCCAGCCGGTCGAGGCACCCGGGTCACCGCTCCTGGCCGAGTCGATACGCCAGGTCACGGCGTACTTCGCTGGCGAGCGGCGGGACTTCGAACTGCCGTTGGACTGGTCGCTGATCTCCGGGTTCAACCGTCAGGTGCTGCGCGAGCTGGCCGCGGGAGTTCCGTACGGCGGGGTCGTGGGCTATGGCGACCTGGCCCGCCGGGTCGGCCAGCCGGGCGCGGCGCAGGCCGTGGGCGTGGCCATGGGCTCGAACCCGCTGCCGGTCGTCGTGCCGTGTCACCGGGTGGTGGAGAGCGACGGCGGCATCGGGGGGTTCGGCGGCGGCCTGGAGACCAAGCGGAAGCTGCTGGCGCTGGAAGGGGTGCTGCCGGAGCCGTTGTTCTGACGGGCGGTGCTGGCGGCTGGCGGCTGGCGGCTGGCGGCTGGCGGCTGGCGGCTGGCGGCTGGCGGCTGGCGGCTGGCGGCTGGCGGCTGGCGGCTGGCGGCTGGCGGCTGGCGGCTGGCGGCTGGCGGCTGGCGGCTGGCGGCTGGCGGCTGGCGGCTGGCGGCTGGCGGCTGGCGGCTGGCGGCTGTGTACGGTACCTGCCGTGCCCGGCGCGGGCTGCCGTTAACTGCCCGTGCCTGCCGTACCTGCCGTACCTGCGGAGCCGACAGCGCTCATCGCTCGCGACACCCCTTGTTCATGTGGGGCGCGGGCTGGAAACTGCGCCGGTGACCCCAGCCGATTCCAGCGCGTCCGAGTGTTCGTCGTGACCTCCGTCGAGCGGCAGCTCGCCGTGCCCGTGGACGCCGCGGAGATACCGGCGCTGCGGCGCCGCATCACCGCCGTACTCATCGCCGGTCAGATCCTCGGCGGGCTCGGCGTCGCCACCGGCATCGCACTCGCCACCGTGCTGGCCAAGCAGGTCAGCGGCACCGAGTCGCTCTCCGGGCTCGCGCCCACCGCGACGGTCACCGGGACGGCGGTGCTCTCCGTGCCGCTGGCCGCGCTGATGACCGCGCGGGGACGCCGCCCGGGCCTGGTGCTGGCCTACCTCATCGGGGCGTCGGGAGCGGGCGTCGTCGTGGTCGCCGCGTGTGTGGGGAGCTTTCCGCTGCTGCTGCTCGGCATGGCGGGCTTCGGCGCGGCCTCGTCGGCGAACCTCCAGGCGCGGTTCGCGGCCGCCGATCTGGCCGAGCCGCAGCGGCGTGCCCGGGCCATCTCGAACGTGGTGTGGGCGACCACGATCGGAGCGGTGCTGGGGCCCAACATCGCCGCGCCCGCCGGACGCAGCGTCTCCGGGCTCGGGATACCCGAGGCGGCGGGGCCGTTCCTCTGGGCGGCCGGGGTCTTCCTCCTGTCCGCACTGCTGGTGGCCGTGCTGCTGCGGCCCGATCCCCTGCTGACCGCCCGGGCGCTGGCACCCGTCGAGGAGCAGTCGGCCCAGGCGCGTTCCATCCGCGCCGGTTTCGCCGCGGTCGCCGCCTCGCCGCGGGCCAGGCTGGCGCTCGTGACAGTGGCCGTCTCGCACACCGCGATGGTCTCGATCATGTCGATGACCCCCGTCGACCTCGGACACCACGGGGCGAGCATCGATCTGATCGGGCTGGTGATCAGTGGCCACATCGCGGGCATGTACGCGTTCTCGCCCCTCATGGGGCGGCTCTCGGACCGGCTCGGGCGGCTCTCGGGGATCGGGCTCGCCGTGGGCCTGCTGGCCTGCGCGGCGCTCCTCGCGGGCACGGCGGGCGGCAGCCACGGACAGATCGCCGCGGGGCTCTTCGTCCTGGGCCTTGGCTGGTCGTCCGGGCTCGTGTCCGGCTCGGCGCTCCTGACGGACTCGGTGCCCCAGGCCGCGCGGGCCGCCGCCCAGGGGGTGTCCGACCTGACCATGAACACGGCGGCCGGCCTCGGTGGGGCGACCGCCGGGCTCGTCGTCGCACAGGCGAGCTACGGGTGGCTGAACCTCCTCGCCGCGTGCCTGCTGGTGCCGCTGGGCGGGATGGCGCTGTTCACGCGGCGCCGAGGCCGAAGCCGCCGGTGAGCCCCGAAATGCCTCAGAGGCTGGTCAGAGGCTGATGTGGTACGCCTTGCGGAGCGTCTCGTGCACGGTCCACGTCGTACGGTCGCCCTCGCGCAGCACGGCCGCGTCGCCCGGGCCCACCTCGATCACGTCACCGCCCTCGACCTCGATCGTGGCGCGGCCACTGACGACGACGAAGAGTTCGTTGGCCTCGGTGTCCGTCACCACGCCGGGCGTGATCTGCCAGATGCCGCGCAGTTGCTTGCCGTCTGCCGACTCCCACAGCACCTTGCCGCTCACCACCGGATCACCGGAGACGATCTGAGCCGGGTCCAGGGGCTCCGGTTCCAGCTCGGCGTCGGGGATGTGCACGGCGAAGGACGGGGTGGCCTGTGTGTTCGCGGTCATGAGCGGTCACCTTAAGGGCATGCGAGAAAGCCTCACGCGGAGGGTGGTCCGAAGACCCGGAACCTAGTCGTAGTGGCGTGCCTCGAACACGTTTCCGTCCGGGTCCTGGAAGTAAAAGCTGCGCTTGGCCATGCCACGAGCGCCGAAGGAGTCGTACGAGAACCCCGAGAGGGGGACGGACCGTTCCTCCAGACGTGCGTGCAGCGCGTCGAAATCGGCTTCCTGGAGGGACAGGCATACGTGGTTGACCGGGTGCCCCGCGCTGTCCCCGGCGCCCGGGATCATGTTCATGTACGCGGCCATGGGGAGGGCCATGAGGTCGAGAATGGTCTCTTCATTGAGGCGCACGGAGGGAAACGGCGCCTTCCCCTCCGCGTATTCGGCGACCCTCACGGGTGCCAGGCCGACCGTCTTCTCGTAGAAGTCGGCCGAGGCGACCGGATCGCGCACCCACAGGACGACATGGTCAAGACGTGCCGAGTTGTCCGTCATGCCCCCAGGCTGGTGTCGTACGCCGCAGGTCGCAAGGGTTTGACCGGGCGCGCCGCCCGCCAGAGATGAGGAAAGGCGACAGACAGGAGGCAGGCACGTGATCGTGGTGTCCGAAGAGGTGCGGGAGGCGCTCGACGCGCGCCGGCCGGTGGTGGCCCTGGAGTCGACGATCATCGCGCACGGACTGCCCCGCCCGCGCAATCTGCAGGTCGCGCTGGAGTTGGAGGACGTCGTACGGCAGGAGGGCGCCGTGCCGGCGACGATCGCCGTGCTGGACGGGCGGCCCCACGTCGGACTGGACAAGGAGCAGCTGGAGCGGGTCGCCAACGAGGACGGGATCCGCAAGCTGGGGCACCGCGATCTGCCGCTCGCGGTGGCGGCGGGCGCGAGCGGCGCGACGACCGTGTCCGCGACGGCGCTGCTGGCCGCTCTCGCGGGCATCCGCGTGTTCGCGACGGGCGGCCTCGGCGGGGTGCACCGGGAATGGACGGTGACGCAGGACGAGTCGGCCGACCTGGGCCTGCTGGCGCGGACCCGGATCACGGTGGTGTGCGCGGGCGTCAAGTCGATCCTGGACGTGCCGGCGACGCTGCAGCGCCTGGAGACACTGGGCGTCGCGGTGGCCGGGTACGGCACCGGTCGCTTCCCCGGCTTCTATCTGTCCGACTCGGGACATCCCGTGGACTGGACGCTGGACTCCCCCGGGCAGGTGGCGGACGTCATGCGCGCCCAGGACGCGCTGGACGGACCGGAATCGGCGCTCATCGTGGCGAACCCGGTCCCCGAGGAGGAGCAGCTCGATCCCGCGCTCCACGCGCGCGTGCTCGCCGAGGCGTTGCGGGCGTGCGAGGCGGAGGGCGTGAGCGGGCAGGCCGTGACGCCGTTCCTGCTCGACCATCTGGTGCGGCACACCGACGGCGCGTCGCTGAGCGCCAATCTGGCGGCGGTGCGCGGCAACGTACGGCTCGCGGGACGGATCGCGGCGGCCTGGGCCGGGGCGTGAACGAGCCGGATCGCGACGGCGGACCGGCCCGGGGCGCGAACCGGGCGGACCCAGACGGTGCCGGGCGAGCAGCGCCCCCGGCGCCGGGGGCGCTGCTCGTCGTCGGTGACGTGGTCACGGACATCGTCGCCCGGCACCATGGGCCGCTCGCGGCGGGCACCGACACGGCCGCCGCGATCCGGACCCTGCCGGGCGGGGCCGGCGCCAATGTCGCGTGCTGGGCGGCGCATTGGGGCTGCGCCGAGGTACGGCTGCTGGGCCGGGTGGGGGCGGATGCCGCCGCTTGGCACGAGCGCGAGCTGGTGGCCTGCGGCGTACGCCCGCTCCTCGTCGTCGATCCGCAGGCGCCGACGGGGACGGTGATCTGCCTGGTGGACCAGGGCGCCTCGGCCGAGCGGACGTTCCTCACCGACAGCGGGGCCTCCCTGCGGCTCGACCCCGACGACTGGTCGCCCGCGCTGCTCGACGGTGTCGCGCGGCTGCATCTGTCGGGCTATCTGTTCTTCTCCGAGCCGAGCCGGGCGCTGGTGTCGGTGGCTCTGGAGTCGGCACGCGCGCGTGGGGTACCGGTCAGCCTGGACCCCGCGTCGGCGGGGTTCCTCACGGAACTGGGCGCGGACCGTTTCCTCGCGCTCGCCGAGGGCGTCGACCTGCTACTGCCCAGTCGCGACGAGGCGTTCCTGCTGACGGGACTGCCCGACCCGGCGGACGCGGCGGCCAAGTTGAGCCGCCACGTCCCCCTGGTCGTCGCGAAGCAGGGCCCCGGCGGGGCCCTGGTGGCCCGCTCGGGCGCCGTACGGGCCCACGTCCCTGCGGTGCCCGCGGACCCTCGCGACACGACGGGCGCCGGCGACGCGTTCACCGGGGCGTTCCTCGCCGCCCTTCTCGCGGGCGCCGAGCCCGAGGCGGCGGCGGTGGAGGGGTGCAGGGCGGGGGCGATGGCGGTGGAGCGGGTCGGGGGCAGGCCCGAGGGGGCGCGGGTCCGGTAGTGGCGCTACTTGCGTCCCCAGGCCGAGATCATCGGCGCGGTCGCCAGGTCCATCGAGCCGGAGGCCACGTTGGCCAGGTGACGGTCGATGTCCTCGTTGGTGGCGATTCCCGCGGTGACGAGCTGGCCGCGGATCTGACGGACCGTCGCGGACTCGAGGTCGGCGCAGGCGGTCGAGGTGACGGGGAAGTACGCGTCGGCCTCCACCTCGCGCAGTCCCGCTTCCCGCAGCAGGCGAGGGAGTTTGCGGCCGTAGGAGAGGTCGGCGCCGCGCTCGGCGAGCAGCTTGCGGAAGCCCTGCCTCAGCCGGTTCGCGAGCTGTTGCTCGGGGCCGTGCTCATCGGGGCAGAGCAGCGGTTGCAGCGCGGGGTCGGCGTCCTCGACGAGGAGCCGCCCGCCGGGCCGCAGCGCCTTGACCATCGACCGCAACGCCCGCTCCCGGTCCGGCACATGGACCAGCACGAGCCGTGCGTGCACGAGGTCGAAGCCCTCCCCCGGCGGTTCCTCGGCGCCCACGTCGTGCACCCGGATCTCGACCGGCGGGCGGGCCGCGGAGTCCGCCCACGACGTGTCGATGTCGGTCGCGACGACCCGCCCGGTCGGGCCGACCTTCTTGGCGAGCCAGGACGCCACGGACGTGCCACCCGCGCCGACCTCCCAGCAGCGCCAGCCGGACCCGATGCCGAAGCGCTCGATGTGCCGGAAGGTGGTGGGGTCGAAGAGAGTGGCGAAGGCGTCGAAGCGCTGCCCCGCCTCGGTCTGCCGGTTGTCGAGGAGATAGCCGTCGGTTTGCGTCATACAGCGATCATCCCAGTTGACCCGCTTGTCCGGAATCGCCGACGCTCCCGTTCTCCCCATCCGTGCGTCACCGCGGGCATCGCACGCCTCTGACGCTCGGACAACAACCCTGCCGGTCTGGTCCGATGTCGCCCGGCACCACCGAAACGAAGCGGAACATTCCGTTCCCACAGGCTTTCCCGGCGAGCGAAAGGGGCTGGCAGACTTGCACGCCAGGGCGCGAAGTGCGGCGCGGGGAGATCCACGCAAGGAGTTCCGGATGTCCATGGCAGGGAATCTGCGGAAGGTCACGAGCCTCGGCAAGGTCGGTGGGCTCCGCAAGGTGGCGCGGCTGGCCCGGCGGCGTACCCGTGTCGACCTGAGTCACCACGCCCGGTCCCCGCTGGGCACGGCGGTGGTGAACTGCGTGGCGTATCAGGACGGCGCAAGGGTCCCGGGCGGACGCGATCTCGTCGAGACCGTGGAGCGGATCCGCAAGAGCGACGAGGGTTTCGTCTGGCTCGGACTGCACGAGCCCACGGACCAGGAGTTCGCCGGCATCGCCGATCTCTTCGACCTGCACCCGCTGGCAGTAGAGGACGCGGTGGAGGCCCATCAGCGGCCGAAGCTGGAGCGGTACGGCGACACACTCTTCGCGGTGTTCAAAACGGTCTGCTACGTCGAGCACAAGGAGCTGACGGCGACCAGCGAGGTGGTGAACACCGGCGAGATCATGGTCTTCGTCGGGTCCGACTTCGTCATCACCGTGCGGCACGGACGGCACGGATCGCTGGGGCCCCTGCGCGAGGAGCTGGAGGCGGACGCCCGTCAGCTCGCCAAGGGCCCGGCCGCGGTGCTGCACGCGATCGCGGACCATGTGGTCGACGACTACGTGCATGTCACGGACTCGGTCCAGGAGGACATCGACCAGGTCGAGGCCGATGTGTTCGCCGAAAACGGCGCGCGGGCGGACGCGGGCCGCATCTACCAGCTCAAGCGCGAACTCCTGGAGCTGAAGCGGGCGGTGGTGCCACTCGCCCGCCCCGTCCAGGAGCTCGCCACCCGGCCGATACGGGTGATCGCCCCGGAGATACAGGCGTACTTCCGGGACGTGTCCGACCATCTGCTGCGGGTCACCGAGCAGATCGCCGCCTTCGACGAACTGCTCAACTCGATCCTGCAGGCGCACCTCGCGCAGGTGACGGTGGCGCAGAACGAGGACATGCGGAAGATCACGGCATGGGCGGCGGTCATCGCCGTACCGACGATGGTCTGCGGGCTCTACGGCATGAACTTCGACCACATGCCCGAACTGCACTGGCGGTTCGGTTACCCCATAGTCATCGGCGTGATCACCCTCGCCTGCCTCGTCCTGTACCGGGGGTTCCGGCGCAACGGCTGGCTGTGAGAGTGGTGAGCCGCCCCTCGCCCGGCACGGCCGGCCGGGCGGGAGTGCGCGCTCATGACCCTCCCGGTCGGGAGAGTGCGCGCGGTCAGCGCAACGCGCTCCTCGCGTAGACGCTCTCGACCCACGCGGCGAGCTGCTCGTCCGTCAGATGTTGGGCCAGGTCGGCCTCGCTGATCATGCCGACGAGTCGTTTGTTCTCGATCACGGGAAGCCGGCGGATCTGGTGCCCCTTCATCTCCTGGAGCACCTCGCCGACGTCGGCGCCCGACTCGATCCAGCGCGGGGTGCCCTGGGCCATCTCGCCCGCGGTGACCTGGGCCGGGTCGTGGCCCATGGCCACACAACCGACGACGATGTCGCGGTCGGTGAGGATGCCGCAGAGCCGTTCGTTCTCGTCACTGATGGGCAGCGCGCCCACGTTGAGCTCACGCATCAGCTGGGCTGCGCGGTCCAGGGTCTCGTGAGCGGGGATCCACTGGGCACCACGGTGCATGATGTCTCCGGCGGTGGTCATGAAGTACCTCCCGGTGCCGGACGGCCGGCGCGGCGCGGAACACACCGCTAGTCCCGGCGCCCTACATTCTCGCCGTGTCCCCAGACACGCGCACCCGGAAGTCCGGGATGGGCTTTCGTGGCCGCCGCTCAGCCGTTCCAGGCGGGGTGGCGTGGATCGTCGGCGCGGACCAGGACGTCGGCCGTGGCGCCCGGGTCCACATCCGCCTCGTAGCGCTCGAAGGCGGGCAGGGTCCAGTGCTCGGGTTCCGGGGTGCGGCGGCGAAGGGCGCCCGGGGAGAGGAGGACGTGCACGCTCAGGTCGAACGGGAACCAGTGCCGAAGCAGGAAGGGGCCGTGGAGCAACAGCACCCCGCCGGGCGGGAGCTGGACATAGGGGCTGCGGGTGGCGCGGTCGGTGGCCGGGTCCCAGAGGTCGGGCAGGACGCGGCCGTCGCCGCCGGGGTCGAGCGGGCCGAAGACCTCGCGCCACAGGGCGCCGGTGTCGACCCAGCCGTTGTAGTACGCCTCGGCGTCCTCGTGACCGTATTCGAGCCGGAGCGACGCGGGGCGCAGGAAGCCCTCCGTGCCGACGACGAGCGAGGACCGGCCGCGGATGCGCAGCGCCTCACTGACGCGGTGGGCGAGGTCACCGGGGTGGGCGGCGGGGGCTCCGTCGAAGGCGATCCGCGGCCACGGACTGCCGTCGTCCGGTTTCAGGTCGAGCAGGCGCTCGGCGAGGAGGTCGCCGAGCCGTTCCCAGGTGATCGCTTCGAGTCGCACAGGCCCATGATGCCGCGATCACGCGTCGCTCTCGTGGGCGCGGCGGACGGCGCGGGCGGACAGCGAGGGCGGCCGGAGGCTGCGCGCGGCTCCGGGCGTGGACCGCGACCGGGGAGGGATGTGTCAAGGCGGGCGGGAGGCGCCATGTCGAGAAAGGGGGCCGCGGGCCGGAGGCGGCCGCGTCGGCCAAGGGGCGGGGCCGAGGACAAGGCGGGGATCGAGGAGGGCGCGGAAGTCGAATGGGGGGCGGTATCGAGAAGGGGGCACATCGCGTAGGGAGCCGCCCCGGCCAGGGGAATGAACGACGTATGGCACCGATCGCAACTCCCCCGCCCCCTGGCGGACTTCTCGTCATCCAGCCGCTCAAGAAGCGCCGCTGTGTCGAGTGCCGGAGGGGGCCGTTGGCGCTGCTGGTGCTGGAGGAGGGAGAGTCACGCTGTCTGGACTGCGCGGACCTGGGACACCTGGTGTTCCTGCCGCGGGGCGACACCGCGCTGACGCGCCGGTCGCGGGAGGGCAGCGCGCTGTCGGCGGTGGTGGTGCGCTTCAACCGGCGGCGGAGCCGGTACGAGCGGCAGGGCGTCCTCGTCGAGGAGGCGGCGCTCGCCCGGGCCGAGGAGCGGTGCCTGGCGGACGCGGAGGCGCGACGGCGGCGCCGGGCACGGGACGCGCGGCGGCGGGAGGCGGAGGATCTGCGGTTCACGGAGGCGTTCGCGCGGGAGATACGCGGGCTGTTTCCCGGCTGTCCCGCCGACCGGGCGCATGCGATCGCCGCGCACGCCTCGGTGCGCGGGAGCGGGCGGGTGGGGCGCAGTGCCGCGGGCCGTGCGCTGTCCGAGGCCGCCGTGACGGCTGCGGTCCGTGCCGCCGTACGGCACACGGACACTCCGTACGACCAGTTGCTGATGAGTGGCGTGCCACGGCACGAGGCGCGTCGGCGGATCGCGGCCACGGTGGAGGCGCGGCTTGAGGAGTGGCTGGAGGGGTGGCAGGACGAGCTCGTGTCACGCGCGTGACGGCGTGCACCCGGCGACGGCGCGCCACCCGCGAAGGCGCGCCACCCGGCGAAGACGTGCGACCCGGTTCTGGACGCTCGCGCATGCCTCCGCGCCCCTCGGCCATGGTCACCGTGACAGTAAGGGATTTCACTTGTGGTGACGGTGGGTGCCGTGCAGGATCTCAGAATCTCAGGATCTTGAACTTCGGCTTCGGCTGCGGCTTCGGCCTCGGGGAGCTACGCGGGGGTTGTCATGATCGATGGACCGTATTTCGTGCTGACCGTGCTGGGGGTGCTCGGCTGCGGGCTGGTGGCCGGGGTGTTCTGCGGGTTCTCCACGTTCGTGATGCGGGGGCTCGCCGAGCTGCCGCCCGCGCAGGGCGTGGCGGCGATGAACGCGATCAACGTGGCGGCGGTGCGCCCGGCGTTCATGCTCGTGTTCATCGGGTCGGCGGGGCTGTGTGCCGTGCTCGCCGTGGTCACCTTCGTGCTGCTGCCCGACGAGGGGACGGTGGAGCTGTTGCTGGGCAGTGCGCTGTATCTGTTCGGGACGTTCGGGGTGACGGTCGTCGCGAACGTCCCGCGCAACGACGCGCTGCTGAAGCTGGCCCCGGGTACGCCGGAGGCCGCCGTCTACTGGCGTTCGTATGTGCGCGAGTGGACGATGTGGAACCACGTTCGCGCGGTCGCGTCGGCCGCCGCGGCGGTCTCGTACACGCTGGCCCTCACCTGAGGCCGGCGCCGCCCGCGACGGGGGCCCGCAGCTGAGCGGCAGGGCACTCGGAGGGGACGTATCGTGGCGGGAAAGGAGTGCCGCCCAGGGCCGTGGGCCGAAGGCGTTCGATGGCCGCGCGGCCCCGTACCGGTACGCGTACGTGAGGGAGACGGCCATGGCCGATCCCAAGGGATTCATGACCACTCCGCGCGAGGAGTATCCCCGTCGGCCCGTCGAGGAACGGGTGCGGGACTGGAACGAGGTGTACGTCCCCGGTGCGCTGCTGCCGATCATCAGCAGGCAGGCCGACCGCTGTATGGACTGCGGCATCCCGTTCTGCCACGACGCCTGCCCGCTGGGCAATCTGATTCCCGAGTGGAACGACCTCGTCTCGCGCGAGGACTGGCGGGCGGCGAGCGACCGGTTGCACGCGACGAACAACTTTCCCGAGTTCACCGGCCGACTGTGCCCCGCGCCCTGCGAGGCGGGCTGTGTTCTCGCGATCAACCAGCCCGCGGTGACCATCAAGAACGTCGAGGTCGCCATCGCCGACCGCGCCTGGGCGGACGGTTTCACGCAACCGCGTCCACCGGACCGGCTCTCGGGCCGTACGGTCGCGGTGATCGGGTCGGGGCCCGCCGGGCTCGCCGCGGCGCAGCAGCTGACCCGGGCCGGGCACACCGTCGCCGTGTACGAGCGGGCCGACCGGATCGGTGGGCTGCTGCGGTACGGGATCCCCGCGTTCAAGATGGAGAAGCGGCATCTGGACCGGCGGCTGGAGCAGATGCGGGCGGAGGGCACGAAGTTCCGGACGTCCACGGCGATCGGCCGGGACCTCGGGGCGGCCGAGCTGCGGGCGCGCTACGACGCCGTCGTGCTCGCGGTGGGCGCCACGGCCTGGCGCGAACTGGATGTTCCTGGGCGGGAGTTGGCCGGCATCCATCAGGCGATGGAGTATCTGCCGTTGGCCGACCGGGTGTGCGAGGGGGATCTGGAGGTCTCGCCCTTGTCCGCGGCCGGGAAGCACGTCGTCATCGTCGGTGGCGGTGACACGGGCGCCGACTGTCTGGGGACCGCCGTGCGGGAGGGCGCCGCGTCCGTGACCCAGCTCGACATCTATCCGCAGCCGGAGGCCGAGCGCGACGAGGACGTCGAGCCGTGGCCTACATACCCGAAGATCTACCGGCTCTCGGCCGCGCACGAGGAGGCCCGCGACCTGGAGACGGCGCCCGCCGCGGACGCGGACGCGCGCCTCTTCGCGGCGTCCACGCTCCACTTCACCGGGGACGCGGACGGGCATGTGCGCTCCCTGCACCTGGTCGAGGTCGACGAGCGGCGCCGCCCGGTCCCGGGCTCCGGGCGGACCCTCCCAGCCGACCTCGTGCTGCTCGCTCTCGGCTTCTCGGGGCCCGACCGGCACGACGGGCTGATCGACCAGCTCGGCCTGGCCCTCGACCCGCGCGGCACGATCACCCGCGACACCGACTTCGCGACCAACGTCCCCAAGGTGTACGTCGCCGGGGACGCGGCCCGCGGGCAGTCGCTCATCGTGTGGGCCATCGCCGAGGGGCGGTCGGTGGCGGCCGCCGTGGACCGCGCGCTGGCCGGGACCTCGCAGCTGCCGGCGCCGATCGGACCGTACGACCGCCCCATGACCGCGTAGGGTTCCGCCGGTCGGTGCGGGAGACCCCGGGCTCGCGGTGGCGTGCGGGTCAGCGGCGTTCGTCCGTGCCCGCCACCTTCGCCGTGGCCAGCGCGACCCGGTTCCAGGTGTTGATCGTGAGGATGAGGGCCAGGACGTGGGCCAGTTCCTGGTCGTCGAAGTGGGCGGCTGCCTCCGCGTAGACGTCGTCGGGCACGCCCGCGTCGGCGACGCGTGTGACCGCCTCCGTGAGGGCGAGGGCCGCGCGCTCCTTCTCGGTGAAGAAGTGCCGGGCCTCGCGCCACACCGGGACCATGTGCAGACGGTCCTCGCTCTCGCCGGCCTTGCGGGCGTCGTTGGTGTGCATGTGGAGGCAGTACGCGCAGTGGTTGAGGTGGGAGGCGCGGATCTGGATCAGTTCGACGAGGGCCGGGTCGAGCCCGTCGCGGGCCGCCGCGTCGAAACCGACGAGGGAGCGGAAGACCTTCGGGGCGGACTTCGCGAAGTCGAGGCGAGCGGAAACGGTGTTCGTCGTGTGCGTGTTCGTCGTCATGACCATGAATCTACGGACTGGAAAGACCGGCTGTAGGGTGCATTTCCATGGCGGAATCATGGGTCAATTCTGCGGAGCGGATCGGCGCCGACCTGCATCTGGAGCTGTCCGGGCCGGGCGGACGGCGGGCCGCGCTGATCCGGGCGCTGCGCGAGGCCGTACGCGAGGGCAGGCTCGCCCCGGGCACCCGGCTGCCGCCGTACCGCTCGCTCGCCGCCGACCTGGGCGTGGCCCGCAACACGGTCGCCGACGCGTACGCCGAACTCGTCGCCGAGGGCTGGCTGACCGCCCGGCAGGGGTCGGGCACCCGCGTCGCCGAGCGCGCCGAACAGCTGGGGGCTCCGGAGCGGGTACCGAAAAAGGCACCACCACGCGCGCGTGGACCCCGACACGATCTGCGGCAGGGGACGCCTGACGCCTCGTCGTTCCCGCGTGCCGCCTGGCTCGCCTCGTACCGGCGGGCGCTCCAGCAGGCGCCCAACGCGGCCTTCGGGCCCGGCGATCCCGAGGGCCGCGTGGAACTGCGCGAGGCCCTCGCCGAGTACCTGGCACGCGCGCGTGGCGTGCGCACCGAGCCGGGGCGGATCGTGATCTGCTCGGGCTTCGCGCACGCCCTGCGGCTGCTCTTCCCGGGCGTGTTGCGCGGGCCGCTGGCGGTCGAGTCGTACGGACTCGGCTTCCACCGCGAGCTGCTGGCCGCCGCGTCGGTTCGGACCGTGCCACTGCCGCTGGACGAGGACGGCGCCCAGGTGGGCGAGTTGAGCCGGGAGCGGGCGGTCCTGCTCACGCCCGCGCACCAGTTCCCGACCGGTGGCCCGCTGCACCCGGAGCGGCGGGCCGCCGTCGTCGACTGGGCACGCGCGCGTGGCGGCGTGATTCTGGAGGACGACTACGACGGCGAGTTCCGCTACGACCGCAAGCCGGTCGGCGCCGTGCAGGGACTGGACCCCGAACGGGTCGTCCACATCGGCTCGGTGAGCAAGAGTCTGTCGCCCGCGCTGCGGCTCGGCTGGATGGTCCTTCCGCGCCGGTACGTCGACGCCGTGCTCGCCGTCAAGGGCGAACGGGAGGCGTGGGCGAGCGTCCTGGAGCAGCTGACGCTCGCGGACTTCCTCGCCTCCGGGTCGTACGACCGTCATGTCCGCCGGATGCGGCAGCGGTACCGCGGTCGGCGTGACCGGCTCGTCGCGGCCCTCGCGGAGCGGGCGCCGCACATCGAGGTGACGGGGATCGCGGCCGGGCTGCACGCGGTGCTGCGGCTGCCGCCCGGGACCGAGCCGTCGGCCGTCAAGGCCGCGACCTGGCAGGGTGTCGCGCTCGACGGGCTCGCCGGGTTCCGGCATCCGGAGGCGACGATGTCCGCGCCGGACGGGCTGGTGGTGGGTTACGCGACGCCCTCGGAACACGCGTACGGGGCGGCGTTGGAGGCGTTGTGCGGGGCGCTGCCGCCGGGTCCTTGAACACCTCTTGGCCGACGCCCCGCCAGGTAATGCGTTTGTTGTCGTGGTCCTACGGTCTTCTACCGCTGCAAGTAATCAATTCAGCACCAATTTATTCAGCACCAATTTCAAGAGAGTTCAGGAAAGAAGGAAGTCCGCCACCCCCTCCTTGGCACCTTGGATGAACGCGGTCATCTCGCCGGGTGTGTAGATCAGCGCGGGCCCGTCCGGGTCCGCCGACTGTCGGACGGCGATACGCCCGTCCGCGAGCTTCATCGCCTCCAGACAGTTGCCGCCGTTGCCGCCGCTCCACGGCTTGTGCCAGCCCTCGCTGCCCAGTTCACGGGCGGGCATCCCGTTGTAGATCCGCTCGTTGCAGATCCGCTCATTGCGCATCCGCTGTTTGATGTTGTCCATTCACCACTCCTTGCGGAAATCCCGGAGGATCTCCTTCGTGCGATGTGCCGTGGCGGCCTGAGCCGCCATGCGGTCCATGACCTCGAGATGGGTCGCCACCTCGGAACGCTCGTCCAGATAGACGGCGCCGGTCAGGTACTCGCTGTAGACCATGTCCGGGAGTTCCGGCATGGCAAAGCGAAAGAGCACGAAGGGCCCGTACGTGCCGGGGTGCGGCCCCGTGTCGAACGGGACGACCTGGAGCGTCACGTTGGGCAGCTTCGTGGCCTCGATCAGCTTGTCGATCTGGGCGCGCATCACCTCGGGACCGCCGACGGGGCGGCGCAGGGCCGTCTCGTCCATCACGGCCCAGATCCGGGGTGCGCCGTCACGAGTGAGCAGATTCTGGCGTTGCATGCGCAGCGCCACATGGCGCTCGATGTCCTCGGGTCTGGTCTGGCCGATGGCGCCCGACTTCATGACCCCTCGGGCGTACTCCTCGGTCTGCAGGATTCCGGGCACGAAGTGGGGTTCGTACGAACGGATGAGGGTGGCCGCACCCTCCAGGCTGACGTACATCGAGAACCAGCCCGGCAGGATGTCGTGGAAGCGCTGCCACCAGCCGGGCCGGTTGGCCTCCTCGGCCAGTTGGACGAAGGCCTCGGCCTCCTCGTCCGACACCCCGTACGACTTCAGCAGGAGCTGGAGGTACGGGATTTTGAGGGCGACTTCGGCCATCTCCATCCGGCGGACCGTGGCGGGCGCGACCCGCAGGATGCGCGCCGCCTCCTCACGCTTGAGGCCCGCGCGTTCTCGCAGGTCCAGCAGGCGCCGGCCGAGGACGACCTGGCCGACCGTCGGCGCGGACCGCGGTTCACTCACGTCCCACCTCCACTGAGTCCCGAACAGACGCCGTTCCGACGGTCGGATGCCGTGGTGAACGGTCGGGCGCCGCTCTGAACGCTGCTGAACAGGTACTGCGTCCTGACAGACCGGACGGCGCCGTTCGGGGTCCGCTTCGTCTTCTTCGACTTCTTCGACGATCCCAACTGGCGCCGCTCGGCGTGCTGTTGCCAGCAGTGTGCCACGGCCCTTCTCAGAGTCACACGGCACTCTGCAATTTTCAGAGTGACACTTGCCAAGTGTTCACGGCGGGGAGATAGTGGCAAGCGTGATTCCGTCCGCGCCCTTAGGAACAGACGCCGCCGAGGACCGCTCCGGTCTGCGTGCCACCGCAGGGGTGCGCCCCGACGCCGCCGCCGCGCGCCGGTTCCGCTTCGAGCTGGCCGCACACCCGGGTTCCGTGGCTCACGCCCGGCACCTGACGCGCGCCCGGCTCTCCGGCTGGGCCGTGTCCGACGACACCTGTGACACGGCGGTCCTGGTCGTCTCCGAGCTGGTCACCAACGCCATCGTGCACAGCGCGAGCGCGCGGGTGGTGTGCGAACTGCACGACAGGGACGACCTGGTGCGGATAGCCGTACGTGACGAGGGATGCGCTCCTGACGAGCCGCACCCCTCGCCGCAGCGTCCCGAGGAGGAACACGGCAGGGGGCTGCTGCTCGTCGCGGCCGTGTGCCGGTCCTGGGGCGCCCAGGACACCGCGCCGGGGCTGCTGGTCTGGGCGGATCTCCCGCGTTCCCCGGCGGCCGACGCCACGGGTGCCGGGGCGGCCCGCTCCGACCTCGGATGGGGCGCGAGGAAGCCACCGGCCGACGGCCGGGGCACCGGGACGGAAGGGTCCTGGGGAACGGAAGCCTCCTGGCGGTCCGAGGCGTCCTGGCGGAGGGAATCCTCCTGGGGCAAGCGGACCATGGGGATCCCCCCGATCGAGCGAAGCCGGGATCGGGGCAGGCTGTGACGAGTACGTCGGCGACAGGACCCGGTGCTCAGGTCCTGAGCCTGGACACGCTGGTCCGCCTGAAGCGCGAGCAGACGGTGTCCAGGACGCTGCGACGTCTCCCCGTGCCCGAGGGCATGACGGTACCGCTGGGCTGCGACGCGGTCGCGGTGCCCGCCCGGTTCGGGCCCCTGCTGATGACCCGGCTGCCCCGGGTGGGCTGTGTGTACGCCGACGGGGCGCACTGGTGGTGGCTCGTGCCCTCCGAGTCCGATGTGGCCCTGGACTGGCCCGCGCCCGCCCACTACGCCGCCGGGGCGGTCGTACCGGACACCCCGCACGCCCCCGGCCTCATCCACAAGCCGGCCGGCACCCTTCCGTACACCCCGCCGATCCCCCTCTATCTGGCCCTGTGCCGCGTCACCGGTACGACACCCGTCTGGTCGCGTCCGATCAGCGCGTGATCCTCCCGTAAGGGGGCTGGCGGGTGTGTCCGAAGTGCGCCGGTCGCCACCCGTACTCCGCCATCACCACGAGTGGAGTGCCTTGTTCCTGGGGAGGGCACCGTTCATCCGTTCCCGGGGAGGCCGATGGTGGGGATATCCACAGGGAAAGCGCGCAAGAAGAAACGCGACGACGACAAACCGGCGCCGTCCGCCTCCGAACACCTGCTCTTCGGCGGCCCCTTGCGCTACGACATGGGCTGGTCGCAACACTCCGACGCGTTCCTCGAGTTGAACTTCCGCGCGATGGTGACGCGGCTGCCGTCCCTGCTCGCGTCGAGTTTCCGGCTCGCCTGGACCGCGGACCGCCGCGCCGCCCGGATCGTGGTGTCCGCCGAACTGGCCCGGGGCGCGGCGCAGGCGGTGAGTCTGCTGGCCGTCAACATCGTGCTGGGCCGGCTGATGACGAGCGGCTCCGTCGGGGACCGGCTGCACGGCGCGGTCCCGGCGCTGGTCACGGTCGCCGCCGTCATGCTGCTCGGCGCGCTGCTGCGGGCGGCCTCGACGTATGCCACCGGGCGCCTGGAACCCAAGGTGGAACGCGTCGCCACCGAGCTGTACCTGGAGCGGGCCGCGGCCGTCGAACTGTCCGCGATCGAGGACGACGCCTTCCACAAGCTGCTGGACACCGCGCAGTACGGTGCCTCCTCGGCCCGCCGCATGATCGCGATCGCCACCCGCGTGGTGAACGCGATGATCTCGCTCATCGCGGCCGCGGGCGTGCTGACCGTGCTGCATCCGGCCCTGCTGCCGCTGCTCGTGACGATGACCCTGCCGAGTGCCTGGAGTTCCCTGACGATCGCCCGGCGCCGCTACGAGTCCTTCCACACCTGGGTGCAGCACGCCCGTGCCGGGCACCTGATCAGCAGTCTGCTCACCGAGCCCGCCGCGGCCCCGGAGATCCGCGTGCACGGCGTCGGCCCGTTCCTGCTGCGTCACTTCCGCTCGATGTCGGAGACCGCCGAGGCGGAACAGGCCCGCCTGGCCCGCCTGTCCGCCCGCACCGGCCTGGTCGCGGCGGGCTGGACGGGCATCGCCACCGTGGCGACGTACGCGACGCTCGGCGGACTGCTGCTCGCCGGTGCGATGGCACTCTCCGTCGCCGGTACGGCCGTGATCGCGATCCGTACCGGCTCCGCGAGCCTCGACACGCTCGTCCTGGAGGTCAACTCCCTCCATGAGGAAGCCCTGTTCGTGGGCGATCTGCAGCGCCTGTACGTGGAGGCGGCCGAGCGCGCGATCCCGGTGGGCGGCGAGCCGCTCCCCGACGATCCGAGCGAGATCCGCTTCGAGAACGTCACGTTCACCTATCCGGGCGCCTCGACCCGACCGGCGCTCGCGGACGTCACCCTGCGTCTGCCGCTCGGCAAGATCGTGGCGCTCGTCGGTGAGAACGGCTCGGGCAAGACGACCCTGGTGAAGCTGCTCGCGGGCCTGTACGCGCCCGAGCGGGGCCGGATCCTGTGGGACGGCGTCGACGCGGCGACGGCGGACCGGCAGCAACTCGCCGAACGTATCGCGATGGTGGCGCAGGACTTCAAACGCTGGCCGTTCACGGCCCGCGTCAACGTGGCGGTCGGCCGCGCCTCGGCGCCGCTGACGGACGAGCGTGTCACCTCGTCGGTGGCGGAGGCCGGGGCCGAGGACGTGGTCGCCGACCTGCCTCGCGGCCTGGACACGCTGCTCGCCCGCGGGTTCAGCGGTGGGCACGAGCTGTCGGGCGGGCAGTGGCAGCGGCTGGGCATCGCACGGGCCGCGTACCGCCGTGGTCGCATCCTGATCGTGGACGAGCCGACCGCGGCGCTCGACGCCCGGGCCGAGCTGGAGGTCTTCGACAAGATCAGGGCCCTGGCGGGCAGTGGCCAGACGGTCGTCCTCATCACCCACCGGCTGGCCTCGGTCCGCCACGCCGATCTGGTGCATGTCCTCGAACAGGGCCGCCTGGTGGAGTCCGGCAGTCCGGACGAACTGCTGGCGAAGGGCGGTGTCTACGCCGAGCTGTACTCCTTGCAGGCCGAGCAGTTCACGACGAAGGTGCCGACGAAGATTCCTACCGATGCGCCCACGAAAGTGCCTGCTCCGAAAGTGCCCGCTCCAAAGGTGGGCTGACCTCGGCCGGCCTCACTCGACGAGTTCCCCGGCACGCACGATCACCAGGAACGCGTCCGAGGCGAGGTCCATGACGACCTCGGCGGCCTGCCCCTGCAGGCGGCACGCCTGCGCGAACTCCTCGGCGGGCCACGAACCGCGCGGCCCTCCGGCGGGAAAGCGCTCCAGCACCATTCGCCCGTTCACCCTGCACCTCCATGTAGCGCCGTACTCATGACGCGTACTCATAGAGTTAAACGCCAAAGGCGGGGTGAAGGGCTCGGTCAGTGACGGTACTGAGACATAGTCAACACTCGTTCACTACTCTGCTGTGAGGGAACTCTCGGCCTGTGGGCGTTTCATTTCGTGAGTTTTCCTTTCTCGTACTTTCCTGTCATTCCTCGTACTCATCGTGGTACCGGATCCGCTCGCTGCCCGCCGGCGCCCCCAGTGCCGAGGCGCGTCCCCGGGGCACCTCCCACTCCTCCTGCCTGCCGAGTGCCGTGAGATCCAGCAGGGTCGTCGTCGAGCCGAGCCCGTCGAGGCCGCGCTCGTACGTCGAGTAGGTGTGGAAGACCCGGTCGCGGTCCCGCAGGAAGCAGCTCACGCCCGGCCGCTCGTAGGGCTCGTCGTCGACCTCGACGGACACCTTGAAGTCGTCGTTGAAGTCGCTGTCGTACGACGAGTACCAGGGCACCGTCCAGCCCATACGGGCCTTGAAGGGCAGGATCTTCGTGTACGGCGCCCGGGACACGGCGGCGAACTCCGTGTCCCGGGCACGCAGATGGGCGAGGTGGCCGATCTGGTCGAGGAAGGCCGAGCAGCTGCGGCAGCCCTCGTCCCACTCCGGCGCGAACATGAAGTGGTAGACGACGAGTTGGTGGCGCCCCTCGAAGAGGTCGAGCAGGGCCGCCTTGCCGTCACCGCCCTCGAACACGTACTCCTTGTCGATCTCGACCATCGGCAGGCCGCGCCGCTCCGCGTTGAGCGCGTCCCGCGCGCGGGTCGCCGCCTTCTCCTTGACCAGTAGTTCCGCGCGCGCGGCGCGCCACTCCTCGCTCGAGACGATCTGCGGAAGCGTCATGTGCCCCTCCTACGAAACGGTGCCTTCGCAGTGGTGACCGGGCGCGGGAGCGGAACTCATCGGCGGAGCGGAGTATTTCTGGATTCAGTACGTCACCGGGAGCGCGAGCAGGCCGCGGGCGCGCAGGGAGGGCCGCCACCGCAGCTCGGCGGGGTCGGCGTCGAGCGCGAGGTCCGGAAGGCGTTCCAGGAGTGCGGAGACGGCGATCTCCGTCTCCAGGCGGGCCAGCGGCGCGCCCACGCAATAGTGGATACCCCGGCCGAGGGCGAGATGGCCGGAGGCGTCCCGGCCGAGGTCGAGGCGCTCGGGGTCCGGGAAGCGGGCCGGGTCCCGGTTGGCCGCGGCCAGGGACAGCAGGACGGTCTCGCCCGCGGGGACGGTGACCGCGCCGATCGTCACGTCCTCCACCGGGAAGCGCCGGATGGCGAGCAGCGCGGGCCCTTCGTGGCGCGCGAACTCCTCGACCGCGTTCGGAAATCGCTCCGGGTTCGCGCGCAGGGCGGCCAGCTGGTCGGGGTGGGTGAGCAGTCCCAGGATGGCGTTGCCGATGAGCTGCACGGTGTTCTCGTAGCCCGCGAAGAGGATGAGGAAGGCGAGCGACATCAGCTCGTCCTCGGTGAGCCGGTCGCCCTCGTCGCGCACCGCGATCAGGTCGCAGAGCAGGTCGTCCGCCGGCTTCTTCCGTTTGTCCGCGAGGAGTTGGGTGAGGAACCCGAGCATGGCCGCGACCGCCTCCTTGGCGGCCCCGGGGCGCGTCGGGTCCGGCGCGACGAGCACGTCGGTCCAGGCCCGGAAGTCCCGGCGGTACTCCCCCGGAATGCCCAGCAGGTCGCAGATGACGGTGATGGGCAGGGGCGCGGCGTACGCGGTCATCAGGTCGGCGCTGCCGTGCGGACCGAGCACGTCGAGGAGCCGGTCGGCGGTTTCCCGTACGGGAGTGCGCAGTTGCTCGATGCGGCGTGATGTGAAGGCGCGGACCACCAGGCGCCGGATGCGGGTGTGGTCGGGCGCCTCCATGTTCAGGAGGTTGGCGTCGAGGGCGGGCGGCAGCGACAGCCCCTGGTAACTGCCGGGCAGCGCGTGCTTCTTGTCCATCGACAGCAGCGGGTTCGCGAGCGCCTCGCGGACGTCCTCGTAGCGGGTGACGAGCCAGGCGGGGTTGCCGTCGGTACCGGCGACGCGGTGCACGGGCGCGATGTCGCGCAGGCGGTCGTAGACCGCGTACGGGTGGTCGATGAGGCCTTCTGCGGGGTCCATGTCCTCCAGCCTAGGCAGCGTGGATCAGGTGTCGTACTCCTGAATCCGCCTCCCGTGGCCCCGGTCGACGAGCACGGTGCTCGTCGTGCACGAGCGCGGTGCATCCGGTGATGAGGAGGTCGGCGGGGCCGCTCGCGGAGGGGGTGGTGGCGGAGGGGGCCGGGACGGACGGCGTGATGGCGTCACCGTACGACGGGTCGGGCTCCCGGTGCTCAGCCCGCGAGCGGAACGGGGAGCGCCTGCCCCTCCTTCACCACCAGCCCCGCGCGTTCCCGCCCCTCGGCCAGTTCGTCGAGGAGTGCGGTGATGCGTTCAGTGTGCTGGGGGGTGAGCCGTCCGGTGTCGTCGAGCTGCACGGCGCACGCGGTCGTGGTGTCGACGAGGCGTTCGAGGGTGGCCGCGACCTCGTCCGTTCCCTCGGCGTGCCGGGCCAGCGCGGGGAGTTCGGCGGCGGCGAGGTCGATCGAGGCGCGGGCCTCGGCGAGCGCGCGGTAGGCCTCACGGCGCAGGGTCCAGCGGCCGGCCCGGTCGTCGGTCGTGCCGTCGTCCAGCACGTGGGCGAGGTAGACGTGCGCGGCCTCGGCGGCGTGGGTGAGACGGGCCCGTACCCCTCCCCCGCGCTGCCCGAGCGCCGGCAGATGCCCGACGAGCAGCACGATCGCGCAGGCCAGCAGCGTTTCACCGATCCGGCTCCAGGAGGCCCCCGGCTCCCCGCCCACCATGACGAGGGAGAGCACGAGCACGGTGACGACGGCGGTCTGCGCCGCGAAGTGCCGGGTGGCGACGGGGATCAGGGCGCCGCACAGCGCCACCAGGGCGACCAGCCCGGCGGGGCGCGGGAGGAGCGCCGCGAACCCGGCGAAGAGGACGGCGCCGAGCACGGTCCCCGCCGCCCGGCAGATCACGCGTGAGGCGAGCGGTCCGAGGTCGGGCTTGACCAGGAAGACGGCGGTCGCGGGGAGCCAGTACCAGTGGGAGTGGCTGCCGTACCAGCGGGCGTGGTGCAGGGCCTGTGCCACGGCCACACTGGCGCCGAAGCAGAGGGCGACCCGGAGCCCGTACTCGCGTCCTGCGGAACCCAGGACCGTGCGGGCGAGGGACGTGGCAGTACGGCGCCGCGAGTGCAGCGCGGTGTCGTCGCCACCCCTGTCGAAGGTGTCGGCCGCGTGCAGGAGTGCGTCGTCGAGGGCGCGCAGGGCGGGCGCGGAGCGGCTGGGCGCGGGCAGCGGCCCGGTGTGCGTGCTGGTCCGTACGGCGACGGCGAGTCGTCGCGGCCCTTCGACGGCCCGTGCGGGCACCGCCTCGCCCGCCCAGGCGAGCGCGGTGGCGGCCTCGGCGAGCGGGAGCGCGGCGGCGTACTGCGCGTGCAGCCGCCGCTCGGCCGCGGAACTGGCGTACGGCCGCAGCCGGGGCCCGCCGAGCGCGTCCTGGGCGTGGTCGAGCGCGGCGGTGAGGGCGACCCGGCGACCGGGCGCGTCCGGCCCCCCGACCGCTTCGAGCAGCGCGGCGACGGCGTCGTACACACCCCCGACGGCGTCCCGCTCCCCGTCGAAGCGATAGTCGCCCGCGGTGGCCCCGGGTGTGGGCAGCGCGAGCCGCAGCACGAGCAGCCATCCGGCCCCGCCGACGAAGAAGAGCGCACGCTGCCAGCCGGGCTCGGGCAGCGGCATCCCGGCCCCGATGGCGGCGGCGACGAGCAGTTGTGTACCCGCTCCGCTCGCGACGGGCCCGACGGCGCTGACCGCTCCAGCGAGCAGCCCGAGCACGGTGAGGAGAAGGGTGAGCGTCACCGCGCCGACGTGCTGTCCCGCGTACGACCCCACGAGCAGCCCACCGGCTCCCGCGAGCGCCGGTACGCCGAGCCGCCTGACCGCGGCCCTACGGCTGCCCGGCCGGTCGTTGATCCCGGCGAGCATGGCCCCGAGGGCGGCGACGACACCGACGGACGTACGCCCGCTCAGCACCGCCACGAGCAGCAGCGGTCCGGCGGCCAGGGCGCCCCGCACGACCGCGCTCCAGGGCACGGGGCCGCGCTGTGCGCGCAGGGCGTGGGCGAGCCAGGGCGGTACGGCGGCGCTGAGGCGGGACACGGGACTCCTGTCGGGCGAGGGCGGGGGCGCCTTCGGGCGACGTCGGCCGGGCGGTGTACTGCCTACGGTAGATCGCGTTGCTGGAGGAAATGGAACGTATGTATTTCCGGGAGGTGACGCATCGCGGGGATGCCGCGTTCTTTATGAACGCAACTGCCGGTCGGCCGGGCATTAAGCCGGGAACGAAACCGGGGACGAAGCCCGGGATGAAGCCGGGGATGAAATGGAGCGGGTCCGAGGGCGTAGCCGGCCCCCGGACCCTTGTGATGCCACCCATGTCACACGCCGGCACGCTTGAGAACCCAGGTCAGTCGTTATGTCGCCGCGTCCTGCCTTTGGACCACCACGCATCGAGCTGCGCGGACTGGACTTGAACCAGCATTTCGGCGTCCCGGGGCCTGGGCCCGGTCGATCCGGCGATCGGCGGCGAATGCTGAGTCTGGAGCAAGAGTCTGAGATTGATCACGGTCTGCCTCTGCCGAGTTGGGCTACCGCGGCGTGTGGGCACTCCGTGGAGTGCCGTGTGGTGCCGCGGGGAGGATTCGAACCTCCACTGGAACCGCGCATTCACGACAAGCTTCAGGTTCAGCTTGCGCTCCTCGCGCACCCCGGCCGTGGTGCGTTGTGGCCGGGGAGATTCAGAGGCTACCCGAACAGGTAGCCGAACACGGAGTCCCCGACGCGCTGGTCGACGACGTCCACGCCGTTCGCCTCTTCCCGGGCGAACTTGACGGCCTGCTGCAACTTCTCGACCCGGTCGAGCAGTTCGTTCACGCGTCGCGCGGGCAGGGCGCCGGAGAACTTCACGGTCGTCCAGTACCCGACGGGAATGTCCTCGTAGTACACCTCGACCTGGGCGGGATGCTTCTCGGTGGCCTCGGCCTTGACGTGGTTGCGCGGCACCTTCTTGGTCCGCAGCGTCCTGACGGGCTCGGTCTTCCACGCGTCCGTCGACGGGTCCTGGACCCACGACTCGGAGGCGTCGAGAACGGGCAGCTTGCGCACAAAGGTGTTGAGATCGGTGAGCTGCTTCTCGAGGAAGAGCAGATACGACACGGGCACGTCGGCGACGAGGACCCGCCCGTCCACCTTCACATCCGCCCGGGCCGTGCAGTTCGCCCAGTCCTTGGTGGCGGTCACGTCGAACAGCCGGGTGAGCGTCCCCGCGGTCTCCCGCAACACGTCCTCGGCCTGCACCTGCACCCGCGTCGACTCGGGCGGCAGCTGCTCGCCCTCCTCGTCCTTCGGCTGATAGGTCCGCGAGATGCCGGCCAGCAATGCGGGCTTCTGCAGCCCGTGATGAGCGGCTGTCAGGTCCTGATGGGACTTGGACTTGATGCCCTTCTCCACTGCGATGATCTGATTGAGTTTCGCCACGTCGGTGACGGTAGCAGTGACGACGGGGGCTTTTCGAAGGGTTATTCGACACCGGATTCCCGCGCCCGGGGGAGCTCGGCGTCCAGGACCTCCTCGGCCCGGATGACCGCCGCGTCCAAGACCGTCTCCGCCCGCCCGAGCATGTGCACCAGCCCTTCCGGCTCGTTCACCCCGCCTCGCACGATCTCGTCGATCCCTCTCAACCCGGCCCGCTCCAGCAGCCGCTTCTCGTTCGTCACCCACTCCCCACGCGCCGCCAGCACCGCGTGACCGGTCTGCAGGGCGGCGGTCGCCAGCGCTCCCACGACCTCCGTGAGACGACCGGCGGGTGCGTGGTTGGCCTTGGCGTAGGCGAGGGTGGCGTGGGCGGTGCCGTGCCAGTGGGCGGAAGCGGAGGTGCGGAGTTTCGCCGGGTAGGCGGCGGGTCGGGGCAGGTCGCCGCGCAGGACACGGTTGACGGCGAGCTCGGCGACGAGGAGGTAGCTGGGGATTCCGGCGAGATGGAAGAGGAGCGGCTCCACATGGAACCGCCCCTGCTCCGCCCTCGCCAACTCCCGTTCCACCACGTCGAGATCCCGGTAGTGGACGTCGACACGACGGTCTTCGACGGTCAGCCAGGCACCGCCGTTGAACACGCCCCCGCCCCAGCCGCCGATCTCCGAGACTTCACCCTGCCAGCCGACGGCCCGCAGGTCGTCGGGGTCGAAGGCGCCCCGGTAGTAGATCGCCAGGTCCCAGTCACTGTCGGGACCATGGGTGCCTTGCGCGCGGGAGCCACCGAGGGCGACGGCCCGGACGGTGGGGAGGGCGGCCAGGCGGTCAGTGACGTGGGCGAGGAACTTGTCGTCGTCGATGTGCGGCGGCTGGGTCGGTGTGGGCATGAGGTGAGGATGCGGTCGGGTGACGGGGCTGTCGAGCCAATATCCGTCGGGAGGCTGGACCGTCACCCTCGCGGGGCAGGGCCTTCGGCTGGGGACGAGTCGGGGCTAAATCGCGTGCGATCGCCCTCCGTCCGCCCACACCATAGGAAGGTTGCCCGCCCAGTCGAGGATTCGTGGAGTTCCCGTGCCCGCTCGCGTCACCGTCCCCAGTCTCTTCCCGCCTCCCGGCTACGCTCACGTGTCGGTCGTCGAGGCGGGTGCGCGGCTCGCCTTTCTCGCCGGGGCCGTGCCGCTGGACGCGGCGGGGAAGATCGTCGGTGTGGGGGATCCCGTGCGGCAGGCCGAGCAGGTGATCGCCAATCTCGGTGAGCAACTCCGTGCGGTGGGCAGTGACTTCGCGCATGTGGTGGCGACCGATGTGTATGTCGTCAGCGGTGAGCCGAGGGTGCTGTCCGACGTGTGGGGTGTCGTCGAGGCGTCCGGGCTCAGTACGGGACCCCACTCGTCGACACTGCTCGGCGTGGCCTGCCTCGGGTACACCGGGCAGTTGGTGGAGATCACGGCGACGGCGGTCGTGCCCGAGTACTAGGCCGAGGCCGAGTCCGAGGCCATATTCACCCTCGGCCTGCACCCCACACCCTCCGCTTCGGCAGCGGTCGCGCATAGCTGCCCACCCGGCTCGTCCTGAGGCCCAGGGAGACCAGGGACTCCGCGAGTTTGACCGCGGCGGCGACGCCGTCGACGACCGGGAGGTCCAGTTTCTCCCCGACCGCCCGTTGCAGGCCCGTCATGCCGGCACAGCCGAGGACGAGGACCTCGGCGCCGGCCTCCCGGGCCCGCTCCGCCGCGGTCACGAACGCCTCCTGTGTGCGCTGGACGTCGCCGAGGTCGAGCACGCCGAGGCCGGTGCCGACGACCGCGGCGCAGTTCTGGGCGACTCCGGCGGCGTACAGGCTGTCCTCGATCTGGCCGCGTGAGCGCTCCAGGGTGGTGACGACTCCGTAGCGGCGGCCGAGCAGGCAGGCGAGGTGGGCGGCGGCCTCGGTGATGTCGACGACGGGCACGTCCACGAGTTCGCGCGCGCCCTCGCGTCCGTGTTCGCCGAAGCCCGCCATGACCACGGCGTCGCGGGGACCCTCGTATGTGCGCAGGGTGTCGAGGACGGCCGCGGCGGAGAGGTAGCTGTCGAGCCAGCCCTCGGCGGACTCGGGTCCCCAGGCGGGGGTGAGGCCGGTCACGGTGGTGCCCGGGCCTGCGGCGGCCCGGGCACCTCGCACGATCTCCTCGGTCATCTCCTGCGTGGTGTTGCAGTTGGTGACGACGATGTGCACGCCGCTCAGACCTCCACGGGCTCGGTGACGGTGGTCTCGTCGGCGGCGCGTTCGGTGCGGCAGAGGGTCATGTACAGGCCCGCGGCCAGCGCGGTTCCGATGAACCAGGAGTACGGGGCCACGTCGCTGAACGCCTTCACCAGGGCCAGCACCGCGGCGACCGCCGCCGAGGGCAGGAACGCCCACAGGGCCTTGGGATTGACGCCCTTGCGGTAGTAGTACGGCGATCCGGGCCGGGCGTCGAAGAGCTGGTCGACGTCGATCCTGCCGCGCTTCACCCAGTAGTAGTCGATCATGATGACGCCGAAAAGCGGGCCCAGGAAGGCGCCGAGACCGCCGAGGAAGTAGTTGACGACCGTGGGGTTGGAGAAGAGGTTCCAGGGGGTCACGACCAGTGCGGCGACCGTGCTGATCATGCCGCCGATCTTGAAGGTGATCTTCTGCGGCCAGACGTTCGCCAGGTCGTACGCGGGTGAGACGAAGTTGGCGACGATGTTGACGCCCATGGTGGCGATGGCGAAGGTCAGGGCGCCGAGGACCAGGACCCAGGTGTTGCCGACCTTGGCGACCAGCAGCGCGGGGTCGGTGATGGCCTCGCCGAACGCCTCGATGGAACCGGCCGTGACGATGACGGACACGATGACGAAGGCCGTGGAGTTGATCGGCAGGCCCCAGAAGTTGCCGCGCCTGACCGTCTTGTAGCTGGGGGCGAAGCGCGAGAAGTCGCAGAAGTTGAGCATCAGCGTGCCATAGGTGGCCAGGATCAGGCCGACCGCGCCGAACCACTGGCGCCACTGTTCGCCCACGGAGACCGGGTGCGGGGTCGAGGTGAGCGAGATGCTCCAGCCGGCCTTGGCGAGGACCCAGACGGCCAGCGCGATCATGACGAGCCAGATGGCCGGGCCGCAGAAGTCCTGGAACTTGCGGACCGACTCCATGCCCTGACTGATGATCATCGCCTGGATCAGCCAGAGGGAGACGAAGGACGTCCAGCCGAGCGCGTCCAGGCCGAGGAAGGAGTGGTGGGTCCACGACTCCAGGCCGGGCCAGGCGGCGAGCAGCATGACGTTCACGGCGACGGAGGCCAGGTAGGTCTGGATCCCGTACCACATGATGGCGATGACGGCCCTGATCAGCGCCGGGATGTTGGCGCCCCAGACGCCGAAGCTGATGCGGCTGACGACGGGGAAGGGCACGCCGGTGCGCTGGCCGATGCGGCCCATCAGGTTCATGCCTGCGTAGATGATCACGAAGCCGACGAGCAGCGAGGTGAAGATCTGCCAGACGTTCATGCCGAGGACCAGCAGGCCCGCGGCGAAGGTGTAGTTGCCGAGGTTGTGGACGTCGGACATCCACATGGCGAAGAGGTCGAAGACCTTCCAGTTGCGCTTCTCCGCGGGTGCGAGGTCTTCGTTGGTGAGCCGGGGGTCGGGGACGAACGCTGGGGTGCCGGTGGCTTCGGCACTGTCGGCGAGGGACACGGGGCCTCCATGGGCGAGGGGACGGAGGACAGCGGTTCGCGTGGGGGGCGGCGGCTGCGGCGCGTACGGGACGGCCCTGCGGAGCGTGTTTGGTATACCAAACTGCCGTCATGGTCTCGCCGTCAAGCGTTCTGACCGATGTCCGAGCGGTTACGGCTCCGTAAAACACCACCGGAGTCGGCGAAGATGGCCCCATGACGAAGATCGAACCCCTGGGCGCGGAACGGGAACCCCTGGGCGCGGTCCGCGAACGCGTCCTGGCCGCGCTGCGGCAGGAGATCATCGCGGGGCGGCTGCGCCCCGGGGACCGTCTCGTCGAACGCGAGCTGGCGGAGCGGTTCGGGGTCTCACGGGTTCCCGTGCGCGAGGCGATCCGCGCGCTCGTGGCGGAGGGGTTCGTGCACTTCGAGACACCGCGCCGCACGGTCGTACGCCGGCTCACCCCGACGGACGTGGCCGAACTCTTCGAGCTGCGCGAGGCGCTGGAGGTCTACGCGGCCGGGCTCGCGGCGGCACGGGCGACACCGCGGGACCTCGCCGAGCTGGCGGACCTGCTGGACCGTGCGGCGACGGCGACCCGCGCCGACGACGCGGAGGCGATCACCGACATCAACACCCGCTTCCACGACCGCATCCTCGCCATGGCGGGCAACAGCCTGCTGATCTCCGTCATGGAGCCGGTCGACGGCCGACTGCGCTGGCTCACCCGCCAGAACGAGGAGTGGCCCCAACTTCTCACCGAACACCACGAGTTGTACGAGTCCATCGCCTCCGGCGACCCGGAGCGCGCCCGCGCGCACGCCCTCGCCCACGTCCAGGCCAACTACCGGTCGACGGTGCGGCACCTCTTCGGCGAAACAGAGGCTCCCCGAGCCTGAAGTGGGATAGCGCAGGGCGTACCCGGGCCTGAAGTCGACTAGCGCAGGGCGTACTTGTCCGTCGCCGCCACCAACGCGTCCACCACACCCCTCGCCCCCATGGTGTGCCCCACGTCGTCGATGACGATCAACTCGCTGTCGGGCCAGCCGTGGTGGAGCCGCCACACCGTGCCCAGCAGGTTCCCGAAGTCGAGACTGCCCTGGACGAGCGTGCCGGGGATGCCCTTCAGCAGGGGCGCGTCGCGGATCACGACGCCTTCGTCGTTGCCTTCCCCCAGGAAGTGGTCGTTGCCGAAGTAGTGCGTGACGGTCCGCGCGAACGCCATGCGGAACTCCGGGTCCTCGTAGCGCTTCTCCGACCGCGGCGGCGCGGGAACGATCGCCGTCTCCCAGTCGGTCCAGGCCCGCGCCGCCCGCGCCCGCACCTCGGGGTCGGGCGATTCGAGCAGCCGGCTGTAGGCGGCGGCGAGGTTCCCGTCCCGCTCCCCCTCGGGCAGTTCGGCGAGGAACTGCTCGAAGGCCTCGGGGAAGAACCGTCCAAGTCCCCTGGTCAGCAGGGCCACTTCGGCGTTCGCGCCGGTGGCCACCGCGGTCAGCACCAGTTCGGAGACGACGTCCGGATGCGTCTGCGCGTACCGCAGCCCCAGCGCCGACCCCCACGACACGCCCCACACCAGCCACCGCCGGATGCCCAAGTGCCGTCGCAGCAGCTCCAGGTCGCCGATGACATGCGCCGTCGTGTTGACGGCCATGTCCGTCCCGTACGCGGCGGCGTGCGGCGTGGAGCGTCCGCAGCCGCGCTGGTCGAGCAGCACGATCCGGTACTTGGCGGGGTCGCAGTAGCGCCGGAACCAAGGACCGCAGCCGGACCCCGGACCGCCGTGCAGCATGACGGCGGGCTTGCCGTCGGGGTTTCCGCAGACCTCCCAGTACACGCGGTTGCCGTCGCCGACGTCGAGCATGCCGTGGTCGTACGGTTCGATCTCCGGATACAGGCCCATCGGGCGAGGTTAACCGTCATACGGTCGCGTCGTCAGCCCCGCCGCCCCCGCCGCCGTACGCAGCACGTCCCGCAGCATGGCGGGCGTCAGCCGTCCGGTGAACGTGTTCCGCTGGCTGACGTGGAAGCACCCGAACAGCTCGACGGACCCCGCCGCCGGCCCGTCCTGCGCCTCCAGCGAAACCCTCGCCCCGTGCCCGAACACCGGCCTGGGCCGGGGTACCGTCCATCCCGCCGCGGCGAAGGCGGGCAACGCGGCCTGCCAGCCGAAGGCTCCCAGCACGACCACCGACCGGAGCGTGGGCCGCAGCAGCTCCAACTCCCGTACGAGCCAGGGGCGGCAGGTGTCCCGTTCGCCGGGTGTCGGCTTGTTGGCGGGCGGCGCGCAGTGCACGGGCGAGGTGACGCGTACGCCGTACAGCTCCAGTCCGTCGTCCGCGCTCACCGAGGTCCCGCGCGAGGCGAGCCCCACGTCGTGCAGCGCCGCGTAGAGCACGTCCCCGGAGCGGTCCCCCGTGAACATCCGTCCGGTCCGGTTCCCGCCGTGGGCGGCGGGTGCGAGCCCGACGATGAGCAGCGAGGCGTCGGCCGGTCCGTAGCCGGGAACGGGGCGGCCCCAGTACGTCTGGTCGGCGAAGGCTGCGCGTCTGGTGCGGGCGACCTCCTCGCGCCACGCGACCAGCCGCGGACACGCCCGGCACCCGGCGATCCGGGCGTCCAGATCAGTCAGTGCGTCCAGGTCGTCCAGATCGGTCAGTGCGTCCAGGTCACCCAGTGCGCCCGAGCCGTCCAGGTCGCCGACGATGCCGGGATCGCTCCTGTCGGCCGGGCTGCTGTCCATGCCCCCACCGTACGACCGGGCGCCCGGCCCCTCCCCCACCCGGCCCCGGTGGGTCAGTGGTGGGTCGGTCGGTGGGCTGTTCGGCGGGGCGCAGCCCGGCGGTCGTCCTTACTTCCTCCTGCGAGGCACGCCGGGCCGGGACTCTTCTAGAGTCGAGGCATGGCTTCTGAGGGTGCGGACGTCGAGCGGAACGACGAGAAGGTCGACGAGCAGGTCGACGAGCAGGTCGACGAGGAGACGGCGGTGGCCGCCGCCGAGGCCGCCCGTCCGGCGGGCGGCGAGAGCGTGCGGGTCGACAGCTGGATCTGGTCCGTACGTCTGGTCAAGACCCGCTCGGCGGGCGCGACCGCGTGCCGGGGCGGACACGTCCGGGTGAACGGGGAACGCGTCAAGCCCGCGTACGCCGTGCGCGTCGGCGACGAGGTGCGCCTGCGGCAGGGGATCCGGGAACGGGTCGTCGTCGTGAAGCGGGTGATCCGCAAGCGGGTCGGCGCGCCCGTCGCCGCCGAGTGCTACGTCGACAACAGCCCGCCGCCCCCGCCGCGCGAGGCGATCGCCCCGGCCGGTGTCCGCGACCGCGGAGCGGGCCGCCCGACCAAGCGCGACCGCCGCGAGATGGAACGCCTCCGGGGCCTCGGCGGCCCCGACTCGCCCTGACCCGACGTCGTACGGCCGTCATGCGCCGTCTTGCGCCGTCACCAGGTCATACCCGTCGCCGCACCCACCGCACCAGCTCGGTGGTGCGGTCCCTCCTGGCCCACGCGATCAACGCGAGCGGCAGGATCAGGATGAGCGGGGTCGCCACGTACGGCCCGTGGACGACGGTGACGTTCACGACGAAGGCCCCCACCATCAGCGCGCCGAGCGCCACCGCCGCCACCGAGGACAGCAGCGGGACCAGCAGGGCGAGGCCTCCGGCGAGTTCGAGCGCGCCGATGAGGTACATCCCCGTGCTGCCCCAGCCGAGCTTGTCGAACGCCTCGGCGGCCGACGGGTGCGCGATCAGCTTGGGCAGCGCGCTCGCGAACGCGTAGAAGAGACCGAGCACGATCTGCAGCGCGCCCAGCGAGATCCGGGCACCACGGCCACGGGTCTTCAGCGAAGAGGCGGAGGTGGAGGTGGAGGCGAGCGTGGTGACGGGGACGGCGGTCTCGGACATGAGGGTCTCCTGTGCGAAGCGGTACGCGTTGCTGTCGCAGGGGTAGACCGGGGGCGCGTCCGGAACTCATCGCCGTGGGCCAAAGACGGCTACAGCGCGAACCAGCCGTGCCCGACGTACCAGTGCCCGCCCGCGCGCAGATGGTCCCCCACCGCACGCTCCACCGCGCTCCGGCGCGGCAGCGCGCGCGTGGGCAGCTCCGGATCGCCGAAGACGAAGCCGACCGGCACCCCGTCGTCCGGGGTCGTCTCCTCGTACGCGAGCCGGAAGCGTTCCTGGAAGCGGATGATGTTCGAGTCCGCCGGGAGATACCGCCCGAGCTGTGGGTCGAGCAGCCAGGAGTGGCACACGGCGACTTCATGGCGCTCGTCGGGATAGTGCCGGGCGAAGAACTCCCGTGCCAGCGCGAGCGACCGCTCGCAGGCGGCGGGTGACAGCGGCCCGTGGAAGTCGGGTATGTGCAGGCTCAGACACGCGTCGCCGGGGCCGGCGTCGAGGCCCGCCGCCGCGACGGCCCGCCCCGTGCGCCGGCCGAGCCGCGAGCGCTGGAACTGCAGCCGGCCCAGCTGGAACAGCTCACCGTGGAAGTGCAGGGCGATCCACCAGGGGAACAGCAGCCCCGGCATCCCGAGCCGTCTGTGGTGTACGGACACATGCCTGCCGAGGTCGGCCAGGGTGCGCCGGGACACGTCGTCGGGGATGCCGCGCCCCCGGTGGTGGGCCCGGACGTACGGGAGCGCCGCGATGAAGACGTACAGGTGGAAGCAGCGCCCGAGGGGACCCGCCGACTCGGGGAACGCGGGCGGCTCCCAGCCCTTCCCGATCTCCCCCATGTCCCGTACGAAGCGGCCGACGCACCGGGCGAGCAGCGTCATCGCCTCCGGGTCGGCCGCCAGCCGGCCGCGCAGCGCGACGAGTTCGTTGATGTGCTCGTGGGCCACGGTCAGGTCGAGCAGGAGGTCCGGCAGCTCGTCCTCGTCCGGGAGCACCGCCTCCAGCCGGGGAGCGCCCTCGCTCTCCAGGTCCCTCAGCCACTCGGCGAGTCTCGCGTCCGCCCGCAGCGCCTCCAGCAGCACCCGCGCCTCCCGTCGGTCCGGCCGCCGCTCGCTCTACGCGGCCCTTGGTCAACGTGCACGACGAAGAGTACGTTTCCAGTAGGAGCGATGGTCACGGATCAGCGTCACGGAGTAGTGATCCGTATGCGTACAGGCAGTGAACCGACGACGGCGCGCAGCGCCCTGCGCATGCGCTTTTGGCTGAGTGTCTGGGGCCTGGTCTGGACGATCTTCGGTACGGCCGCGTTCGCGCTGGTCGGACGCCCCGGCTGGGCGGCCGCGTGCGGGGTGCTGTGGCTGATCGTCACCGCCGACATGACCATGATCCTGCGCCACATCCATCAGGGGCCGCACTACCAGCCGGGCCGCGACATCCCGCCGTACCGGCCTCCGGAGCACCGTCACCCGTAGCGGAGCGGCGACGGCCACGGCGGGTCACGACTTACGACTCACGAGTCGAAGCGCGCCGCTTCCAGGTACTGGGGCTTCGGGTCGAGCGCCGCCGCCAGCCGGAAGTGCCGCTTCGCCTGGTCGGGGCGGAGCTGGCGCTCATAGGTCCGGGCAAGCGCGAAGTGCGCGAACGCGTTGTCCGGCTCGCGCTCCAGGACGATCGTGAACTCCAGCTCGGCGGGCCGCAATTGCGCGGCGGCGAAGAAGGCACGCGCGCGCAGCAGCCGGGCGGCGGTGTTCTCCGGGTGCGCGGCGATCACTGGATCGAGCAGCTTCACCGCGCCCCGCGGGTCCCGCGCGGCGAGCAGTTGCTCAGCGGCACGGAAGTCGATGACATGCGTCTCCGGAGTACGTCCGGTCGATCCGCTGGTCTCGGGCACGGCAGAGTCCTTCCCTCGCTGAACGGGTTCAACGCCCCCGTCGAGGACGGCTATTCCTTGCGGGCGTACGCCCGGCGGACGAGATCCGCCCAAACCTCCCGTACGCGCGCCTCCAGCTCCTCCAGGGGGGCATCGTTGTCGATGACGACATCCGCGATCCCCAGCCGCTGCTCGCGGGTGGCCTGGGCGGCCATGCGGGCGCGGGCGTCCGCCTCGGTCATGCCGCGCAGCCGCACGAGACGGTCGAGCTGGGTCTCGGGGCTGGCGTCGACGACGACCACGAGGTCGTACAGCGGCCTGAGGGCGTTCTCGGCGAGCAGCGGGACGTCGTGGATCACGACGGCGTCCTCGGCCGCGGCACTTTCCAGCTCGCGGGAGCGGGCGCCCACCAGGGGGTGCACGATCGAGTTCAGGACGGCGAGCTTCTCCGGGTCGGCGAAGACGATCGAGCCCAGTTTGGGGCGGTCCAGACCGCCGTCGGGTGCGAGCACGTCCTGCCCGAAGGCGTCGACGACGGCCGCGAGCCCGGGGGTTCCCGGTGCGACGACCTCCCGCGCGATCAGATCCGCGTCGATCAGCACCGCGCCGAGCCGCACGAGCAGCCTCGACACCTCACTCTTGCCGGCACCGATACCGCCGGTCAGGCCAACCTTCAGCATGACCGAGAGCTTAGGGCCTGCCGGTGACGAGCCCCCCACGGCCCCTAAAGGGGCCTGTGTGAAGGCACGAAGGGGCCTACCTGCACCCCCCGCCCTACGGGCGTCGCCCCTTACGCGTCACCCTCGCGCTCCGCCAGGAAGCGCTCGAACTCCAACCCGATCTCGTCCGCCGACGGGATGTCCACCGGCTCCGCGAGCATGTTGCCCCGCGTCTCGGCGCCCGCGGCGGCGTCGTACTGGTGCTCGAGGCCCTGGACGAGGGCCACGAGCTCCTCGTCGCCCTCCTGGATCTGCCGGTCGATCTCCGTCTGGGTGCGGTGCGCCTCGGTGCGCAGGGAGTGCGCTATGGCGGGGAGCACCAGGCCCGTGGCGCCCGTGATGGCCTCCAGGACGGTCAGCGCCGCGTCCGGGTACGGGGAGCGGGCGATGTAGTGCGGGACGTGCGCGGCGACGCCCAGGACGTCGTGTCCGGCCTCCATGAGGCGGTACTCGACGAGGGATTCGGCGCTGCCGGGGACCTGCGCCTCGTCGAAGGGGCTGCGGTGGCCCGGCACCAGGTCGGTGCGGTTGCCGTGCGGGGTGAGGCCCACGGGGCGGGTGTGCGGGACGCCCATCGGAATGCCGTGGAAGTTCACCGACAGCCGGACGCCGAGCCGCTCCACGATCTGCTGGACGGCGGCGGCGAAGCGCTCCCACTCGACGTCCGGCTCGGGTCCCGACAGCAGCAGGAAGGGCGCGCCCGTGGCGTCCTGGACGAGCCGCACGTCGAGCGTGGGCTCCTCGTAGTCCGTCCAGCGGTCGCGCTTGAACGTCAGCAGCGGGCGGCGCGCCCGGTAGTCCACGAGCCGGTCGTGGTCGAAACGGGCCACGACCTGGTGGGGGAGCGAGTCGAGCAGACGGTCGACGATCTGGTCGCCCGTTTCACCCGCGTCGATGTATCCGTCGAAGTGGTAGAGCATGACCAGACCGGCCGACTCCTGGGCGAGTGCCATGTCCACCACGGCCAGGCCCTTCGGCTCCCATGCGTACAAACCCTGCGGATCAAGCACTGTGACCGCTCCTCCTCGTGTTCGTACTCCACAACGTGGTGAGGATCGCGAGCATTCCCCGGACCGCACCTTTTACGGCTCGGTTCGCCTCCGGGGCGCACAGACGCGCCCCTTCGGCTCACCCGCCGGGTTCGTCGCCCCGCATGCCTACGCCGACAGCACGCGCGCGTGCAGCGCGGTGACCGCCTTGCGGGCGGAGGTGAACGCGCCGTGCTGCCAGGCGTCGGTGTAGCTGAGCCAGTCGCCCGCGAAGTAGACGCGCCCCGTGGGCTCGTTCAGCGGTTTGTAGCGGACGTCGTCGGGGCCGCCTGGGGTGTTGTGCCAGGCGGCCTCCAGATGCGGTGTCTGGCGCCAGTGGTGCGAGAAGGAGGACGCGAGTTCGGTGCGGTACTTCTCGCCGTAGATCTTCACCCCGGCCGCCACGGCGCGCTTCTCGCGCTCCTTGGGGGTGAGTTCGGCGTACGAGTCGGCGTCGCCGTCGTAGTTGTAGTAGCCGATCATCACGCCGCGCGCGCCGTGGAAGCCGTACGAGGGGTGCCAGATGTGCGTGACGTCCTGGTCGGTCTCGGTGATACCGCCGTAGATGTGGTGATCGAGCTCCCACCAGCGGGAACGGTACTCGAGCCCGATCTTCGCCGCCGACGAGGGAGTGATCGCCTCCAGGGCGCTCTGCACACCGGAGCCGAGGTTGTGCGGGATCCTGGCGAGGATGTTGGGCGGGAGGGCGCCCACGCAGTAGTCGGCGTCGATCACCTTCGTACGGCCCGACTGGGTGTAAGTGACCGAAACGCCGCTCCCCTTGTCGGTGATTTGGGAGACCACGGCCCCGGTGCGGATGTGGTGCTCGCCTATCGCCCTGGTGAGCGCGCGCGGTATCTGATCCATGCCGCCCACCGGCTGGAACATCAGCATCGCCTGGTCGAAGCCGAACTCGAAGGAGAAGTAGCGGCCGACACCGGACGCGAGGACGTCGGAGGCCGACGGGACGTCACCGAGGAGCACTCCGGAGGTACCCGCGGCGGCCGGGACGGTCGTGTATCCGCGGCGCTCGCCGCCCTCGTACGTCAGCTTGTCGCCCAGTTCGCCCCAGTCCTTGAGGAACTCGACGAGCCTCTCCTGGTCGGTGGCGGTCAGCTCCTTGTCCAGGGCTCCCTTGTCGGTGGCCTTGGCGAGCAACTCGGAGACGTAGCCGTACACGTCGGCCTTCGCCGTGCGGTACCGCACGGGCTTCTTCATCCCGGTGGACTCGTTGAAGAGGTAGGCGTCCGCGTTGACGTTGGTGAACACCTCGATGGGGACGCCGAGTTCGCGGCAGTAGTCGAGGGTGATCATCCACTGGGGGATGCGGGCGGGGCCGCAGTTCATGTACTGGCCGTCGCTGAAGCGGGCCGTCTGCATGTTGCCGTGGAGGTCGGTGGTCGTATCGCCGCCGCGGACCGTGAAGTTGCGGCCGCCGGTGCGGCCTCTGGCCTCCAGGACCGTACAGTCGTAGCCCGCCTTGCCGAGTTCGTACGCGCAGGCCAGGCCCGCGATGCCGCCGCCGACTACGACCACCTTGGCGGCGCCGCGGCCGGTGAGGGTGAAGTCGCCCGGCCGCGGGGCGCGGAAGGGCTGTTCGCGCTGGGCCGCCTCGGCCGTGGGCGCGAGGCCGAGGGCACCCATGGTGGCGAGCATGGTGCCCGCGCCGCCCGTGAGTCCCACGTTGCGCAGGAAGGAACGCCGACTCGTGCCAGGACCGCTCTGAGGTTGTGCCATGACGGGAGCTCCCCTTTCGATCTTGAACGACCGGGGAAGCCTCCCAATGGCGGGTTACGGCCCGTCAGTTACTCGTGTATCCCGCACGTTTCTGCAACCGCACACGTGCGGCCCGCTGGACGGCCGGGGGACGAAGGGGGAGCAAACGCACTGCGGGCCCGCACCCCGAAGGGTGCGGGCCCGCAGTCACGTGCTACTGGCTAGCGGTGAGCTTTCAGCTCTGGCCGCCGGCGAGCTTCTCGCGGAGCGCAGCCAGGGCCTCGTCCGACGCCAGGGCGCCGGAGGTGTCGTCCGACTCCGAGGAGTACGAACCGCCACCGGAGGCAGCCGGAGCCGCACCCGTGGAGGTGGCACCCTCGGCCTCGGCCTGAGCGTCGGCCTCGCGGGACTTGATGACCTGAGCCTGGTGCTGCTCGAAGCGCGACTGCGCCTCGGCGTACTGGTGCTCCCACGCCTCGCGCTGGGTCTCGTAGCCCTCGAGCCAGTCGTTGGTCTCGGGGTCGAAGCCCTCGGGGTAGATGTAGTTGCCCTGGTCGTCGTAGGACGCGGCCATGCCGTACAGGGTCGGGTCGAACTCGACCGAGGCCGGGTCGGCACCGAAGGACTCGTTGGCCTGCTTCAGCGAGAGGCTGATGCGGCGGCGCTCGAGGTCGATGTCGATGACCTTGACGAAGATCTCGTCGTTGACCTGGACGACCTGCTCCGGGATCTCCACGTGGCGCTCGGCCAGCTCGGAGATGTGGACCAGACCCTCGATGCCCTCGTCCACGCGGACGAACGCACCGAACGGAACGAGCTTGGTGACCTTACCCGGGACGACCTGACCGATCTGGTGCGTACGGGCGAACTGCTGCCACGGGTCTTCCTGCGTCGCCTTGAGCGACAGGGAGACGCGCTCGCGGTCCATGTCGACGTCGAGGACCTCGACGGTGACTTCCTGGCCGACCTCGACAACCTCGGAGGGGTGGTCGATGTGCTTCCAGGAGAGCTCGGAGACGTGCACGAGACCGTCGACGCCACCCAGGTCCACGAAGGCACCGAAGTTGACGATCGAGGAGACGACGCCGGAGCGGACCTGACCCTTCTGGAGGGTGGTGAGGAACGTCTGGCGAACCTCGGACTGGGTCTGCTCCAGCCAGGCACGGCGGGACAGGACCACGTTGTTGCGGTTCTTGTCCAGCTCGATGATCTTGGCCTCGAGCTCCTTGCCCACGTAGGGCTGGAGGTCGCGGACACGGCGCATCTCGACGAGGGAAGCCGGCAGGAAGCCACGGAGGCCGATGTCGAGGATGAGTCCACCCTTGACGACCTCGATGACGGTACCGGTGACGATGCCGTCCTCTTCCTTGATCTTCTCGATGGTGCCCCAGGCGCGCTCGTACTGGGCGCGCTTCTTCGAGAGGATCAGGCGGCCTTCCTTGTCCTCCTTCTGGAGAACAAGGGCTTCGATCTCGTCACCGACGGCGACGACCTCGTTCGGGTCGACGTCGTGCTTGATCGAGAGCTCGCGGCTCGGGATGACACCTTCGGTCTTGTAACCGATGTCGAGCAGGACCTCGTCCCGGTCGACCTTCACGATGACGCCGTCGACGATGTCGCCGTCGTTGAAGTACTTGATCGTCTCGTCGATCGCGGCGAGGAAGGCTTCCTCGTTACCGATGTCGTTGACCGCAACCTGCGGAGTGGTGGCGGTGGTCTCGGTGCTGCTCGTCATGTGGGAAAGGGCTCCGGTACGGACAGAGAGTCGTAGGTACTGCTTACGCCGGGAGCCCGTTTCGCCCTGTAGAAGCCGGACAGCCAAGGAAGCGCCGAACCCGATTGCCCGGTGGCGCCTCGAAAACCGAGGGGACATACATACAGATGCGAGCGCAGCCTGCTACGTCTGAGGAGCGCAGGCCCGCAGCGCAACTTGTAGCATACGGGGGCAGCCGGGCAGGGTCAATGCGCGAAGGCGCACACCCGGGGCGGATCGCCGCAATCCCGGCACAAAACCTGTCTCACGAGGCCACGCGGGCCATAGGCAACCCCTGCCGTGACACTCCCGAGACCGGTTGGAGCCGCAGACTAATACGAGGGAGCCGATCATCCAAGAGCCCCAGATCCACGAACCGGAACACTCCGAGGTCCCGGAGCCCGAACATGCCGAGCCGGAGGCGACCCGGCGCGACGCCGGCGTCACGGAGAGCTCCCGCGCCAACCGCGGCTGGTGGGACCGGAACGCGGACGACTACCAGACAGAACACGGCACGTTCCTCGGGGACGACCGTTTCGTATGGGGCCCCGAGGGCCTCGACGAGGTGGAGGCCGAGCTGCTCGGCCCGCCGGAGGACCTCAAGGGCAAGGACATCCTGGAGATCGGTGCCGGCGCGGCCCAGTGCTCGCGCTGGCTGGCCGCCCAGGGGGCCCGTCCGGTCGCCCTGGACCTCTCCCACCGCCAGCTCCAGCACGCGCTGCGCATAGGCGGCGGGGTGCCCCTCGTGGAGGCCGACGCGGGCGCGCTGCCCTTCGCCGACGGCTCCTTCGACCTCGCGTGCTCGGCGTACGGCGCGTTGCCGTTCGTCGCCGACCCGGTGCGTGTCCTGAAGGAGGTCCACCGGGTGCTGCGCCCCGGCGGCCGCTTCGTCTTCTCCGTGACGCACCCGATCCGCTGGGCCTTCCCGGACGAGCCCGGCCCCGAGGGTCTGTCCGTCTCGTCGTCCTACTTCGACCGCACTCCCTACGTCGAGCAGGACGAGGAGGGCCGCGCGGTGTACGTCGAGCACCACAGGACGGTCGGCGACCGGGTACGGGACGTGGTGGCGGGGGGCTTCCGGCTGCTCGACCTGGTCGAGCCGCAGTGGCCCGCCTGGAACACCCAGGAGTGGGGCGGCTGGTCCCCGCTGCGCGGAAACCTGATCCCCGGTACGGCGATCTTCGTGTGCGTACGAGACTGAACGGGTGATCCGTTACGACGCCCTGGACGCGCTGCCCGTACGCGGCGCCCTGCCCGCCCTGGACGACGCCCTGGAGGACGGCGGCAGCGCCGTGCTCGTGGCGCCGCCCGGGACCGGCAAGACGACCCTCGTGCCGCTGGCGCTCGCCGGACTCCTCGGCGGCCCGGGTGACGGACGGCCGGCGCGCCGGGTCGTGGTCGCCGAGCCGCGGCGGATCGCCGCCCGGGCCGCCGCGCGGCGGATGGCGTGGCTGCTCGGCGAGAAGGTCGGGGAGAGCGTCGGGTTCACCGTGCGCGGGGAGCGGGTCGTGGGGCCACGCGCGCGTGTGGAGGTCGTCACGACGGGTGTCCTCCTCCAACGGCTCCAGCGGGACCAGGAGCTCGCGGGCGTCGACGTGGTGGTGCTCGACGAGTGCCACGAACGTCATCTGGACGCCGACACGGTCGCCGCGTTCCTCCTGGACGTACGGGCCACGCTCCGTCCCGAGCTGCGGCTCGTGGCGGCGTCGGCGACCACGGACGCGGCGGGGTGGGCGCGGCTGCTCGGCGACGCGCCCGTCGTCGCGGCGCAGGGCGTCTCGTATCCGGTGGAGGTGGAGTGGGCGCCTCCGGTACGTCCGGTACGACCGCCGCACGGCATGCGTGTCGACCCGGCGCTGCTGACGCATGTCGCGTCGGTGGTGCGACGGGCACTGACGGAGTGCGAGGGGGACGTCCTCTGCTTCCTCCCCGGGGTCGGGGAGATCGCGCGGGTGGCGGGCGGGCTGGGGGATCTGGGCGGCCGGGTCGACGTGCTGCAGGTGCACGGGCGGGCGCCCGCCGCCGTGCAGGACGCGGTGCTGTCACCGGGGACCGTGGACCGGCGCCGGGTGGTCCTGGCGACCTCCGTGGCGGAGTCGTCCCTGACGGTTCCGGGGGTACGGGTGGTCGTCGACTCCGGGCTGGCGCGGGAGCCGCGGGTGGACCACGCGCGCGGGCTGAGCGCGCTGGCGACGGTACGGGCCTCGCAGGCGGCCGGACGGCAGCGGGCGGGGCGGGCCGGGCGTGAGGCGCCGGGGCGGGTGTACCGCTGCTGGACGGAAGCCGAGGACGCCCGTCTGCCGCGATTTCCCGCCCCGGAGATCAAGGTGGCCGACCTGACGGCGTTCGCCCTGCAGGCGGCCTGCTGGGGCGACCCCGGGGCTACGGGGCTGGCGCTCCTGGACCCGCCGCCGGGCGGGGCGATGGCGGCGGCGCGGTCCGTCCTGTCGGCGGTGGGTGCCGTGGACGCGGCCGGTCGGGCCACGGAACGGGGGGTGCGCATGTCCCGGCTGGGCCTGCACCCCCGGCTCGCCCGGGCGCTGCTGGACGCGGCCCCCGTGGTGGGCGCCGACCGCGCCGCCGAAGTGGTCGCCCTCCTGAGCGAGGAGCCGCCCCGCGAGTACGGCGACGACCTGGCAGCGGCCTGGAGGCTGGCCCGACGCGGCGGCGACCCCTACGCGTCCCGCTGGCGCACCGAATCCCGGCGCCTGCGCTCCGCTTCGACGGGACTTTCCCACCCACCCGCCCAGGACAGCGCCCGCGGTGCCGGGCTCGAAGGTGGTCCGTGGCCGGCCGGCGGCGGCGATCGCGTGGTCGCGCTGGTGGCTGCCCTGACGTTCCCCGAGCGGCTCGCGCAGGCGCAGGGCGGCTCCTACCTCATGCTGAACGGCACCCGTGCCGACATCGGCGACGGCTCGGCTCTGCGCGGCGCGCCCTGGCTGGCGGTCGCCGTGGCCGATCGGCCCGTCGGGGCCGGGCACGCGCGTGTGCGGCTTGCCGCCGTCGTCGACGAGGAGACGGCACGGCGGGCCGCGGCGCCCCTGCACACCGAGGGGGACGAGGTCCACTGGGCCGACGGCGATGTCGTCGCGCGGCGGGTCGAGCGGCTCGGGGCCGTGGAGCTGGCGGTGCGTCCGCTGAAGAAGGCCGACCCCGGGCTCGTACGGGAAGCGTTGCTCGAAGGGCTGCGGGAGGACGGGTTCGGGCTGTTGCGGTGGTCCCCGGATGCCGAGGGGCTGCGGCGGCGGCTCGGGTTTCTGCGGCTGCACCTGGGCGACCCCTGGCCCGACGTGTCCGACGACGCGCTCCACGCGCGCGTGGACGAGTGGCTGGAGCCGGAGCTCGGCCGTGCCCGGCGGCGGGCCGATCTGGCGCGGATCGATGCCGGGCAGGCGCTGAACCGGCTGCTGCCCTGGGCCACGGGGGACGCGGCCCGGCTGGACGAGCTCGCGCCCGAACGGATCGAGGTGCCCAGTGGGTCCAGGATCCGGATCGACTACGCCAACCCCGAGCAGCCGGTGCTCGCCGTCAAGCTGCAGGAGATGTTCGGGCTGCACGAGTCACCGGCCGTCGCCGGGGTGCCCGTGCTCGTCCACCTGCTCTCGCCCGCCGGTCGCCCCGCCGCCGTCACCGCCGACCTCGCCTCCTTCTGGAAGGACGGGTACAAGGCGGTGCGGGCGGAGCTGCGGGGCCGCTACCCCAAGCATCCGTGGCCCGAGGACCCGGCCACCGCCGAGCCGACGCGGCACACGAACGCGCGGCTCAGGCGTTGACCGGCTCCGGTTCCGCCGCCTCCGTGGGGGCCGGGTCGCCCGGGCGGCGGCTGCGCGCCTCCAGGTAGAGGGAGAGGGACAGCAGAGCCGCGCCCAGGATCAGGAAGCCCCACGGCAGATACGACGTCAGCAGCAGGATCAGGGTGCGGTTGGACTTGACCAGGGCGACGGTGTGCTTGATGTAGTCCTCGCGCATCTTCACGTGTCCGGCGAAGGCGGTCACCTTGTCGCGGTCCCCGAGGAGGGTGCCGCCCCGCAGCTCCTCCTTGTGGATCTCCTCGCCGTAGACCGGCGCCCCGGTGACCGGTTCCACCCAGAACTTGCGGACGGTCGTGTACCAGCGTGTCGTGCCCGTCTTGGCGACCGACTCCGCAGTGATGCCCTGGACGGGCATGACCTTGGGGAACTTGACCTTCGTCCAGGGAATGGTCTGCTCGAAGTAGTACACCTTGACGCCGCGGAAGGTCTGGGTGCCCTTGTAGTGGATGGGGGCCGAGGTACGGGTCTGCGCGTCGAAGTACTCGTAGTCCCGCTTCTCCGTGTGGAAGGGCCACTTGAACTCGATGCCCTCGCGTGTGACGGGGTCGCCGTCGACGGACTCGCCGGTGGCGTGGACGGGGTCCTGGCTGTGCGCGTCGAAGATGTAGCGCTCGGGGAGCTTGGAGACCATCTTCCCGTCCGGGCCCTGCACATAGGAGAGGCTGTCCCAGACGACGACGTCGCGGCCCGCCGTCCTCTCGATGCGGTCGGAGGCCTCGACGTCGCCCTTCAGGGTCTGCACGATGGTGACCTTGGGGACCTTCTTCGCCTGCATGGTGCCGTAGTCGAGCAGGGTCGCGTCCTTCGCCTCCAGGACCATGTCCTGGTACTGGTTGGCAGGGATCTTCGCCAGCCGCGGGAAGGCGTACCAGCGCAGCAGCGGGGACAGCGCCGCGAAGAACACGGCGAAGGCGAGCAGGATCAGGCTGGCCTTGCGACGCATCTCGGCGTCCCTCCCTGAGAGTTGCGGATGTCCCGAGCGCTACGGGTGCGCGGGCACGGTCGTCAGCAGCGGCTTGGGCGAGGTCTTGCCTGCCGGTGAGCCCATGGCCGTGATCGTGAGCACCAGGGCGAACGCCACGGCGAGACCGGTCGCGGCGGCGATGAGGGCGCGCATGCGGGGCCTCCCGGGGGACGGCGGATCGAGAACTGATACCTCGTCAGATCCGGCACCGTAGCAACGGCGGGGCGAGATGAGAACACATTGCGCACACGAACGAGGGCGCCCCTCCGCCTGTCGGCGGAGGGGCGCCCTTGACGCGCGTACGGCCTACGAGGCGGCTGCGGCGACCTTCAGCTCGACCGTCAGCACCGCGCCGCCCGTGGTGTTGACGCGGAGCAGGAACGTGCCGGTCGCGTCGTCCGCGTACAGCTTGGGGAGCTTGAGCACACCGTCGGCGTCCGTCGTGAGGTCCGTGAGGGTGCGGATCGTCTTGCCGTCCGCGTCCTTGAAGTACGGGCCCTTGTCGTTCTCGGTCGGGTCGTCCGCCGACTTGATGAGCGTCGCGGTGGCCGCGACCTTGCCCGCGACGGCTCCCTTGTAGGTGGCCTTCAGCTCGACCTGGTCGGCGAACTCGCCGCCCGGCACACAGGTCAGCGGGGTGTCGCCGGTGCGGGTGAGGGTGTCGGCCTGGCGCGGGGTGACGGTGGCCGTGTAGTCGAGGCCGCCCAGCACACGGCCCACGACGGTGGCGCGGACGGTGAAGTCGCCGGTCTTCTCCCCCGCCACGAGTGCGGGCGCGGTGGCCGTGCCCGCGCTGCCGGTGACGACCGTGGCAACACTCTCGCCGCCGGTGAAGGTGGCGTCCGTGTCACCGATGATCGTGAACCGCACCCGGACCTTCGCCACACCCTTGCTCGCCTTGGACTCGGCCCGCACGGCGACCTTGGCGCCGAAGGCGCTGCCCGCCGTCGCCGTGAGCTTCCCGGTGTCCGCGTCCTCCAGATGGTCCACCGTCTGGGTGGGCGTGGGAGGCGTCGGGCTCGGCGCGGGCGAAGTCGGCGCGGGCGGCTTCGGGGTGGGGCTCGTCGAGCCGCCACCGCCTGGCTTGGGGGTACTCGGTGTGCTCGGTGTGCTCGGTGTGCTCGGTGTCGCGGGCGTGGACGGGTTGGGGCTCGCGGGGTCGCTGTTGCTGCTGTGCGAGGGCAGGGTGCCCGTGCCGTCCGGGACCTCGTGAGTGCCCTTGCGGTAGTACTCCAGCCACGACAGAACCGTGTTGAGGTACTCCGTCGAGTTGTTGTAGTTCAGGATCGCGGCGTTCATCTGCGACTGCACGGACAGGTCCCGGTCGAACCGGCACAGGTAGTGGCCGGCCGCGAGCGCCGCGTCGTAGACGTTGTTGGGGTCCTTCTTGCCGTCGCTGTTGCCGTCGCGGCCCGCCCACTCCCAGGTGGAGGGGATGAACTGCATGGGGCCCACGGCCCGGTCGTAGGCAGGATCGCCGTCGTACGCGCCGTTGTCGGTGTCGGCTATCAGCGCGAAGCCGTTGCCGTCGAGCTTGGGGCCGAGGATCGGCGAGTACGTCGTGCCGCTCGCGTCGACCCGGCCGCCGCGGGCCTGGCCGGACTCGACCTTGCCGATGGCGGCGAGGAGCTGCCAGGGCAGGTTGCAGCCCGGCTTGGAGGCGCGCAGTTCGGCCTCGGCCTTCTTGTAGGCGTCGAGGACGGTCGCGGGGATGCCGGCCTCGCCGTCGCCCACGGAGACGGTCGTGCCGGTGGTCGGACTCGCCGACGGGCTCGGGTTGGGGCTCTTCAGCGGCGGAAGGTCGGTGTAGTACGGCGAGTCGCCGGTCGCGCCGCCGCCTTCGCCACCGGTGTTCGCGTCGCCCGACGGCTGGGCGGAGCCGGCGGACTGTCTGCCGAGGTCGTCGGTGGTCACTCCGGGTGCCTGGGAAGCAGACAGGGCCGCGACCGCGACCGCGGCCACGGCGGTGGTCGTCGCTCCCTTGCGCAGTCTGCCGAAATGCGCCGCCATTTGAGTGAACCCCTCCCGTGGACGACCGTCCGCGCACCGCGCGTTCGCTGGCTCAGTGACCCAGGCGACCCTACGACAACTTCCGTCGCCCGGGCACCCGTTCGTGCCCGATTTTCACCGGTTGGCCATGTGGGATTGTCCAAGAGAACACGCACCGCCGGGTGGAGCCCGCGGACATTTTCATACGTCCCTCATACTGAGCGTCGGAGATCACCGGGGCCGACATATCAGACCAACGTCTGCCACAGGGGGACGCTTTGCCCTTCACCCTCAGCCACGCGGCGGCCGTACTGCCCGCCCTGCGCGGCGACGGAAGCGGCCGCGGCCGCCTCGCGCCCGCGGCACTCGTGGCCGGTTCCTTCGCCCCCGACATGACCTACTACGCGGCGAGCGTGGTCCCCGGAGCGATGGAGTTCGGCGATTTCACGCACTCGTTCACCGGTGTCCTCACCTTCGACGTACTCGTCGCCTGCGTGTTGGTGGGTGCCTGGCTGGTACTGCGCGAACCCTTGGTGGCGCTGTTGCCACGGGCCCGTCAGGGCCGTCCCGCGGCTCTGCTGCGCTGCGGGACACCGCGCGGGCCGGTGCGCTCCTCGACCGCACTGTGGTGGTACGCCTCCGCGGTGCTCGGCGCGCTGACACACGTCGTGTGGGACGCGTTCACGCACCACGACCGGTGGGGGGTTCGGCTGGTCCCCGTCCTGTCGCGGAACGCCGACGGCACGCCGGTGTTCACCTACGCGCAGTACGGCAGTTCGCTGGTGGGGGCCGTCTTGATCGTGGCCTTCGTGAGTGTCGCGCTGCGCCGGGCGCCCTCGGCCGAACCGGTGGGGGTGCCGGTGCTTTCGCGTTCCGACCGGTGGCTGGCCGCCGCCGTCATCGGCGGCTGCGGGCTGATGGGCGCCGTGCAGCGGGCGTCACGCTGGTGGGCGTACTGGGGCACCCGCGCGAAGCCCTGGGAGTTGATCCCGGCGCTCTGCTTCGGCGCGGGCGCGGGTCTCGTGCTCGGGCTCGCGCTGTACGCCGTCGGGGTCAGGGTGTGGCGCCCCGCTCCGGCTCGTCCCAGCCCGGCACCGGTCCGCGCGGCGCCGAACCGTCCGACACCTCGCTGATCCCGTTCTCCGGAGTGAAGCCCTGGACGGCGCCGCGCCCACGGTTGAGGCCGCGGTGGACGGCCTGGGCGATGCGCTCGATGGTGCGGACCCCGTACGCCATCGTCGGGTTGTCGTGCGACAGGACGACGATGCGGTACGTGCGGTCGGAGCCGGTGAACACGCCGACGCTGTGGACGCGCCAGCCGTGGGTGGACCGGGGCAGCCAGCCGTTCTTGATGTGCGCCTGCAGGCCGCGCGGCATGCCGGCGGGGACGCCCCAGCGCTGGTCGCCGCGGACCTGGCTGAGCAGTTTCAGGCCGTAGGCGCGGCTCTTCAGGAAGGAGCCGGCGCCTGTGAGCACGCCCAGCAGCCGCATCTGGTCGGCGGCCGTGGTGCGGGTCAGGCCCCAGTAGCCTGCCGGGCCGAGCTCGGTGCGGCGCGTTCCGACACGGTCCAGGAAACGGCCGAGGCAGGTGCGGCCCAGGTCTCTCCACAGATGCTGGGCCGCGGTGTTGTCCGAGATGGTGATCATGGGGCGTACGTTGGCGAGCTCCCAGTTCGTGAGGGTGCGGCCCAGCTCGTCCGCGCGGTGCAGGGTGGCCTCCATGATCGTGAGCTTGGCGACGCTCGCCGAGTCGTACTGGCGCTCGCTCGCGAGGGCGCAGGTCAGGTCGCTGCTGTCGTCGCGCACCGCCACGGCGACGGTGCCCTGGCGTGACGACAGCACCGTCCTGATGTCGCGGGACATCCGGGCGGCGAGCTCGGGGTTGCGGGTGGATCGGCAGGCCGCGGGCACCTGGGCGGTGCTCGCGCTCGCGGCCACCGCGGATACTGGCGCGAGCAGCGCCGAGACGACGGCTGTGGCCATGGCCGTGCGACGGTTGAGCATGCTTATACCCATGCCCGCATCCTTGCGGTCCCTTAGCACGGGGGGCGTCTTTGCGAGGGCCACGCGAGTGACGGTTCCCTCCGGGGGTTGAGCGGACACCCCCTTCCCTGCGCTTCCGGCCCACCGAAGAAGGCTCATGCCCTACGGGCAACCAACGGAAGGACACCACCCTCCGGGCAGCTCACAGGAACCGACGTCGACTTGCCCTGCGGGCGGATCGCACGGCGGAGCGCGGGGCGACTTTCCCCGAGGGCGGCTCGCACAGCGGAGCGCGGGCGACTTTCCCCGCGGGCGGCTCGCACAGCGGAGCGCGGGCGACTTTCCCCGCGGGCGGCTCGCACGACGCAGCGCGGGCGACTCTCCCTGCGGCGGCTCGCACGACGGGGCTGAGCTGACATTCCCTGCGGGCGGCTCGCACAGCGGAGCGGGGGACCACTTTCCCTGCGGGCGGCTGGCAAAGCGGAGCGCGGGGCGACTTTCCCTGCGGCGGCTCGCGCGACGGGGCGCGGGGCGACTCTCCCTGCGGGCGGCTCGCGCAGCGGAGCGCGGGACGGCTTGCGCCGCGAGCGGCCGCGAGGGGGGTGCCCTGTGGGCGGGGGCTTCCCCGAGCGGGGGTGGGACATCTGTCCACACCGGCGCGCAAGCCGCCCGCAGGGCACCCGACGCACGGAGTGGGCGGAGCCACGACCAGCGCCGCACGGGACCAAGCCGGCCGGGCGCCGGGGCCGAGACCCAAGGCCGGGATCGGGACCGGGATCGAAGCCGGAGCCGGGACCCTGGGCCGGGACCGGGCCCTAGGCCGGGGCCCGGGGCGCCAGGCCGAGGCCGGAACCGGAGGCCGGGGCCCTGGGCCGAGACCGGGGTCAAGGCCGGGACTCGACGCCGGGACCCGTGGGCCGGGGTCGAGGCCGGGACCCGACGCCGGAACCCTGGGCCGAACCGACGCCGGGGCCGTACGCCGGAACCCTGGGCCGGGGCCGTACGCCAGGGCCCTGGGCCGGGGCCGCGACCCGACGTCGGGACCCGCCGCCGGAACCCTGGGCCGGGACCGACGCCAGGGCCGTACGCCGGAACCCTGGGCCGGGACCGGCGTCGGGGTCCTGGGTCGGGGATTCAGGGGTCCGTTCGCCGGAGGCTAGTGTGCTGCGGATTCCCAGTCGGGGCCCGCGCCGACGGAGACGTCGAGGGGCGCCCGGAGATGAACGGCGGACGCCATCTCGCGGCGGACTAGTTCCTCGGTCTTCGCCCGCTCTCCGGGAGCGATCTCCAGGACGATTTCGTCGTGGACCTGGAGGAGCATGCGGGACTTGAGCCCGGCCTCGCGCAGCGCCCGGTCCACGTTCAGCATCGCGATCTTGACGATGTCCGCGGCCGTGCCCTGGATGGGAGCGTTGAGCGCCATGCGCTCGGCGGCCTCCCGACGCTGCCGGTTGTCGCTGTTGAGGTCGGGCAGATAGCGGCGGCGCCCGAAGAGCGTCGCCGTGTAGCCCGTGGCGCGGGCCTCGTCGACCGCCCGGCGCAGATAGTCCCGCACGCCTCCGAAACGCTCGAAGTACGTGTCCATCAACGCACGCGCCTCACCCGCGTCGATGTTCAGCTGCTGGGAGAGACCGAACGCCGACAGCCCGTAGGCGAGGCCGTACGACATCGCCTTGATCTTGCGCCGCATCTCCGCGTCGACCGCCGAACGCTCGACCGAGAACACCTGCGACGCCACCGTCGTGTGCAGGTCCTCGCCCGACGTGAACGCCTCCAACAGGCCCTCGTCCTCGGACAGATGGGCCATCACGCGCAGTTCGATCTGGCTGTAGTCGGCCGTCATGAGGGACTCGAAGCCCTCGCCGACCACGAAGCCGCGGCGGATCGCGCGGCCCTCCTCCGTACGGACCGGGATGTTCTGCAGGTTCGGGTCCACCGACGAGAGCCGGCCCGTCGCGGCCACCGTCTGGTTGAACGTGGTGTGGATGCGGCCGTCCGCGGCGATCGTCTTGATCAGGCCCTCGACCGTCACCCGCAGCCTGGCCTGCTCACGGTGGCGCAGCATGATGACCGGCAGCTCGTGGTCGGTCTGCGTGGCCAGCCAGGCCAGCGCGTCCGCGTCCGTCGTGTAACCGGTCTTCGTCTTCTTCGTCTTGGGCAGGTCCAGCTCGCCGAAGAAGACCTCCTGGAGCTGCTTGGGCGAGCCGAGGTTGAACTCGTGCCCGACAGAGGCGTGGGCCTCCTTCACCGCCTGCTGCACGGCGCCGGCGAACATCTGCTCCATGGCTTCCAGGTGCGCCCGGTCCGCCGCGATGCCGTGCCGCTCCAGCCGGGCCAGCAGCGCCGACGTCGGCAGCTCCATGTCGCGCAGCAGCTCGGCCGCGCCGACCTCCGCCAGCTTCTCGCCGAACGCCTCGCCCAGGTCGAGGATCGTGCGGGCCTGCACCATCAGCGCCTCGGCCTCGGCCTGGTCGTCCGCGCCGAAGGCCAGCTGACCGTCGGTCGCCGCGGCGGGCCCCAGCTCCCGGCCCAGATACTCCAGGGACAGCGCGTCCAGCGCGAAGGAGCGGCGGCCCGGCTTCACCAGATACGCGGCGAGCGCGGTGTCCATGGACACGCCCTCGATCGTCCACCCGTGCTCGGCGAAGACCCGCATCGCACCCTTGGCGTTGTGCAGCACCTTGGGCTTCTTGGGGTCGGCGAGCCACTTCGCGAACGCATTCTCGTCGGTCTCGTCCAGCCGCGAGGGGTCGAACCACGCCGCCGCCCCGTCCGCCGCGGCCAGCGCGACCTCGGCCACCGAACCCGAACCCAGCGCCCACGTGTCGACGGTGGCCAGACCCAGGACCGCCTTGCCGTCGTGCTCGGCGAGCCACGGCTTCAGCTCGCCCGCGCCCAGAACCGCCCCGTCCAGCTCGACACCCTCGACGACCGGAGCGGCCGCCTCGGCCTCCTCCGTCCCGGGGTCGACGGCGAAGAGCCGCTCACGCAGGGAGGGGTTGCGGATCTCCAGGGTGTCCAGGACCATCACGACAGCCGTACGGTCGTACGCCGCGCGCTCCAGGTCGGTGACCGTCTTCGGGAGCTCGACGTCCTTCACCATCTCCGTGAGACGGCGGTTGAGCTTCACCGCCTCCAGGTGGTCGCGGAGGTTCTGCCCCGCCTTGCCCTTGACCTCGTCGACGCGCTCGACGAGGTCCGCGAACGAACCGAACTGGTTGATCCACTTCGCGGCCGTCTTCTCGCCGACGCCGGGGATGCCCGGCAGGTTGTCCGACGGGTCGCCGCGCAGCGCCGCGAAGTCGGGGTACTGCGCCGGCGTCAACCCGTACTTCTCGACGACCTTCTCCGGAGTGAAGCGGGTCAGCTCGGAGACGCCCTTCGTCGGGTACAGCACCGTCGTGTGCTCGGACACCAGCTGGAAGGAGTCGCGGTCACCGGTGACGATCAGGACCTCGAAGCCCTCGGCCTCGGCCTGCGTGGCGAGCGTCGCGATGATGTCGTCGGCCTCGAAGCCGTCGACCGCGAACCGCTGCGCGTGCATCGCGTCCAGCAGCTCGCCGATCAGCTCGACCTGTCCCTTGAACTCGTCCGGGGTCTTCGAACGGTTCGCCTTGTACTCCGTGAACTCCTCGGAGCGCCACGTCTTGCGCGAGACGTCGAACGCCACCGCGAAATGCGTGGGCGCCTCGTCGCGCAGCGTGTTCGCCAGCATCGACGCGAAACCATAGATCGCGTTCGTCGGCTGACCCGTCGCGGTCGTGAAATTCTCCGCGGGCAGCGCGAAGAACGCGCGGTACGCCAGCGAGTGCCCATCCATGAGCATCAGCCGCGGACGGCCCGCACCTGCGGTTTTCTCGGTCTTCTTCGATGCTGTTTCTGCCACGCCCCCGATCCTCGCACGCCCCACTGACAGTGCGGACCTCCCGGGACCGGCCGCCCTCGTCGTCACCGGCGCGTGCGAGGATCGCCGACGTACTTCATACGTGCATGCGAAGGGGTCCCGTGATGGCCAGCAAGCCGCCCAAGAGCGATCCGATCCAGGACGCGCCGCAGGTCGCCGAGCCGAAGCGCGCCGCGGCCGGGCTGCCCGCCATCGGGCACACCCTGCGCATCGCCCAGCAGCAGATGGGGGTGAAGCGCACCGCGCTGACCCTCCTGCGCGTCAATCAGAAGGACGGCTTCGACTGCCCGGGCTGCGCCTGGCCCGAGCCGGCGCACCGGCACACGGCGGAGTTCTGCGAGAACGGCGCGAAGGCGGTCGCCGAGGAGGCCACCCTGCGCCGGGTCACCCCGGACTTCTTCGCCGCGCACCCGGTCACCGACCTGCACGGCCGCAGCGGCTACTGGCTCGGCCAGCAGGGCCGCCTCACCCACCCCATGTACCTGCCCGAGGGCGCCGACCACTACGAGCCGGTCTCCTGGGAGCGCGCCTTCGACATCGTCGCCGAGGAGCTCGCCGCCCTCGGCTCCCCCGACGAGGCCCTCTTCTACACCTCGGGGCGCACGAGCAACGAGGCCGCGTTCCTCTACCAGCTCTTCGCCCGCGAACTCGGCACGAACAACCTGCCGGACTGTTCGAACATGTGCCACGAGTCCTCGGGCTCCGCGCTCTCCGAGACCATCGGCATCGGCAAGGGCAGCGTCCTGCTCGAGGACCTCTACAAGGCGGACCTGATCATCGTCGCCGGGCAGAACCCCGGCACCAACCACCCGCGCATGCTCTCCGCCCTGGAGAAGGCCAAGGCCAACGGCGCGAAGATCATCAGTGTCAACCCGCTGCCCGAAGCGGGACTGGGGCGCTTCAAGAACCCGCAGACACCCCAGGGCATGCTCAAGGGCGCCGCCCTCACCGACCTGTTCCTGCAGATCCGGCTCGGCGGCGACCAGGCCCTCTTCCGCCTCCTGAACAAGCTCGTCCTGGAGACCGAGGGCGCGGTCGACGAGGACTTCATCGCCGAACACACCCACGGCTACGAGGAGTTCGCGGCCACCGCCCGCGCCGCCGACTGGGACGAGACCCTCACCGCCACCGGCCTCACCCGCGAGGAGATCGACGAGACCCTCCGCCTCGTCCTGTCCTCCCAACGCACCATCGTCTGCTGGGCCATGGGCCTCACCCAGCACAAGCACTCCGTGCCCACGATCCGCGAAGTGGTCAACTTCCTGCTGCTGCGCGGCAACATCGGTCGCCCCGGCGCGGGCGTCTGCCCGGTCCGCGGCCACTCGAACGTGCAGGGCGACCGCACCATGGGCATCTTCGAGCGCCCCGCCCCGGCCTTCCTGGACGCCCTGGAGAAGGAGTTCGGCTTCGCCCCGCCCCGCGAGCACGGCTACGACGTCGTACGGGCCATCCGCGCCCTGCGCGACGGCGACGCGAAGGTCTTCTTCGCCATGGGCGGCAACTTCGTCTCCGCCTCCCCCGACACCGACGTCACCGAGGCCGCCATGCGCCGCGCCCGCCTCACGGTGCACGTCTCGACCAAGCTCAACCGCTCCCACGTCGTCACCGGCGCCCGCGCCCTGATCCTGCCCACCCTCGGACGGACCGAGCGCGACCTCCAAGACAGCGGCGAACAGTTCGTGACCGTCGAGGACTCCATGGGCATGGTCCACGCCTCACGCGGCCGTCTGGCGCCCGCGAGCGAGCACCTCCTGTCCGAGCCGGCCATCGTCTGCCGCCTCGCCCGCCGCGTGCTCGGCGAGGCCTCCCGCACCCCCTGGGAGGAGTTCGAGAAGGACTACGCCACGATCCGCGACCGCATCGCGCGCGTGATCCCCGGCTTCGACGACTTCAACGCACGCATCGCCGACCCTGCCGGCTTCACCCTCCCCCACGCCCCCCGCGACGAACGCCGCTTCCCCACCGCCACCGGCAAGGCCAACTTCACCGCCGCGCCCGTCGAGTACCCGAAGCTCCCCGAAGGCCGCCTCCTCCTCCAGACCCTGCGCTCGCACGACCAGTACAACACCACCATCTACGGCCTCGACGACCGCTACAGGGGCATAAAGAACGGCCGCCGAGTGGTCCTCGTCAACCCCGAGGACGCCCGCGCGCTGAACGTCGCCGACGGCTCGTACGTCGACCTCGTCAGCGAGTGGCGTGACGGCATGGAGCGGCGCGCCGCCGGCTTCCGCGTCGTGCACTACCCGACCGCCCGCGGCTGCGCCGCCGCGTACTACCCGGAGACCAACGTCCTCGTCCCGCTCGACGCCACCGCGGACACCAGTAACACCCCGGCCAGCAAGTCCGTCGTGGTCCGTCTGGAACAATCGGCCACCGACTGAGCGTTTGCTCAGCCAGTCAGCCAGAGAGATCGACGACGATCGGAGCCGGCCCCCATGGGCGAGCAGAGTCACGTGAAGTTCCCGCAAGAGGTCATCGACGAGTACGCCGCACTCGGCGTCGACCTGCCCGCCCTCTTCTCGGCAGGCCACCTCGGCACCCGCATGGGCGTACAGATCATCGAGGCCTCCGCGGACCGGGTCGTCGGCACCATGCCGGTGGAGGGCAACACCCAGCCGTACGGCCTCCTGCACGGCGGCGCCTCCGCCGTCCTCGCGGAGACCCTCGGCTCGGTCGGCTCCATGCTCCACGGCGGCAGCTCCAAGATCGCCGTCGGCGTCGACCTGAACTGCACCCACCACCGGGGCGCCCGCTCCGGCCTCGTCACCGGCGTGGCGACCCCCGTACACCGCGGGCGCACGACAGCGACGTACGAGATCGTCATCACCGACGAGAACGACAAGCGCGTCTGCACCGCCCGCCTCACCTGCCTCCTGCGCGACGTCAACCCCACCGACGCCGCCCCCGCACGCGAGGCCTGACCCACCACTCACCGGAACTGGCGTACGGCGAGCAAGGGGGCAGGAGACATCTGCCCCCTACTCACCACTCACCGGCAGTCGGGTACGGCGGGCAGGGGACGGGGCGGAGGTGTCCGCCCGCAGCGGCTGGCGCGTCAACACCAGCCCTTCCGGGACCGACCGATTCCGCGCCTGACCGAGGACGGATACCTCCGCCCCGGCCCCGACCCCCCACACACCCCTTCCGCGCGCCTCGCCCGCCCCCGCCCGTCCCCACCCGCCGCAACCGCACTCCAATACGCCGGAGTTATCGGAAATCAGCGGCAACTCACCACTTTTTCAGGCGACTTAACACGCCTTCACGAGACTGCACGCCCGGACACCGCACCCGATGCGCCCAATACCGTGCACGCCGGCCGAACTCCGAGTTTCCTTTTCTCGACGTAACGCTGCGTAACACGCACGCAATACGGCATCAGAGTCCCCTCTTCGACGGCCCGCACTCCCGGCGACCTCCCCCGGCGACTCCACGCGACCTGCGACGGCGCACGACCGCGACCTTCCCCTACGCGCAACCGGAAGTGCGGATTCTCAACATGTGGAACGAGAAGAAATTCCGCCAAATCGGCCGAGAATACCCGTCCCTGAAGCTCATCAACCGGCACGTCATAACAAGAAAGTCACAAGCCAGCCCACGGCGATGCCCGGGCCCACAGACAGGCTTAGAGTCACGGCCAGTCACCGCGCCGCCGGGCGCGTCTGCAGCACGGCTCGGTATCACCCAGTACGGCCCGGCGAGACACACGGCAGCTCAGCAGGGCTGCTGCGCCAGGGAGAGGATTCAACGTGCGACAGCGTTCTTTGGTCATACTCACCTCCGTGCTCACCACCGGAGCACTCACGCTGACCGCCTGCGGTTCGCGTGACGACAGCGGGGACAAGAGCAGCAGCAGCAAGACCGAGATCATCATCGGCGTTGACGCTCCGCTGACCGGTCAGAACTCCGCAACCGGCCTCGGCATCCAGGGCGGCGTACAGATCGCCGTCGACGACGCCAACAAGAACAACACCGTCCCCGGCGTGACCTTCAAGGTCCAGGCGCTCGACGACAAGGCGATCCCGGCCAGCGGCCAGCAGAACGCCACCGCCCTCGTCAACAACGAGAAGGTCCTCGGCGTCGTCGGCCCGCTGAACTCCGGTGTGGCCACGCAGATGCAGCAGGTCTTCGCGGCCGCCAACCTGGTCGAGGTCTCGCCCTCCAACACGGCGCCCGAGCTCACCCAGGGCAAGAACTGGCAGACCTCGAAGTCGCGCCCGTTCAAGACGTACTTCCGCACGGCCACCACCGACGCCCTCCAGGGCGGCTTCGCGGCCGAGTACGCGTCCACCACGCTCAAGAAGAAGAACGTCTTCGTCGTCGACGACAAGCAGACCTACGGCGCGGGCCTGGCCAAGCTGTTCAAGGCCGGCTTCACCAAGAACGGCGGCAAGGTCGCCGGCGAGGACCACGTCAACACCGGCGACACCGACTTCTCCGCCCTCGTCACCAAGATCAAGAAGTCCAAGGCCGACCTGGTCTACTACGGCGGCCAGTACGACGAGTCGGAGAAGCTCACCAAGCAGCTCAAGGACGGCGGAGTCAAGGTCCCGCTGTTCGGTGGTGACGGCATGTTCAGCGACACCTACATCCAGACCGCCGGCAAGACCTCCGAGGGCGACCTGGTCACCTCGGTCGGCCAGCCCGTCGACTCCCTGCCCTCCGCCGCGGACTTCATCAAGAAGTACAAGGCCTCCGGCCTCAAGGGCGACTACGGCACGTACGGCGGCTACTCCTACGACGCCGCGACCGCCATCATCAAGGCGATCGCCAACGTCGTGAAGGACGGCAAGGTCCCCGACGGCGCCCGCGCCAAGATCGTGGACGAGGTCCAGAAGACGAAGTTCGAGGGCATCGCCGGCCCCGTCTCCTTCGACGAGTACGGCGACACCACCAACAAGCAGCTCACCGTCTACCAGGTCGTCAACGGCAAGTGGAAGGCCGTCAAGAGCGGCACGTTCAACGGCTGATCCGATCCGATCCCAGCTGATTTCAGCCAACTCCGGCTGAGGCCGGCCAAGTCCGGCTGATCCCAGCCAACTCCAGCTGATCCCAGCTGATTCGAGATCCGCCGCTAGCTACACCCCAGGGCCGCGCGGCCAAGACCACACGTCACCGCGCGGCCCGCCCCATATCCCCCCGTTCACTCTCCCCACCCACATGGAGGCCATGCGGTGAACACCCTGCCGCAGCAGCTGGCCAACGGGCTGTTCCTCGGCTCGATGTACGGGCTGATCGCCATCGGCTACACGATGGTGTACGGCATCGTCCAGCTCATCAACTTCGCCCACGGCGAGATCTTCATGACCGGAGGCTTCGGCGCACTCACGGTCTACCTCTACGTCCTGCCCGACGGCACATCCATGTGGATAGCCCTCCCAGCGATGCTCATCGGCGGCGGTCTCGTCGCCGTCCTCATCGCCGTCGGGGCGGAACGGTTCGCCTACCGACCACTGCGCGGCGCGCCACGCCTGGCACCCCTCATCACCGCCATCGGCCTCTCCCTCGCGCTCCAGCAGGCCGTCTTCAACTGGTACCCGAACGCGAAGACCGACCGCAACTTCCCCCAGATCGAAGCCGGTCCCTGGCACATCGGGTCCATCAGCATCAGCAGCGGCTCGCTCTTCGTCATCGTCGCCGCCCCGCTCTGCATGGCGGCCCTCGCCCTCTTCGTCAGCATGTCCCGCACCGGCCGCGCCATGCAGGCCACCGCCCAAGACCCTGACACCGCCCAGCTCATGGGCATCGACACCAACAAGATCATCGTGATCGCCTTCGCCATCGGCGGCTTCTTCGCCGCCGTCGCCGCCGTCTCCTACGGCCTGCGCTACGGCTCGATCCAGTACAACATGGGCTTCCAGATGGGCCTCAAGGCCTTCACCGCCGCGGTCCTCGGCGGCATCGGCAACATCTACGGCGCCATGATCGGCGGCCTCGTCCTCGGCCTCGCCGAGACCATGGCCACCTCCTACATCGACGGCATCCCCGGTATGCAGCAGCTCGGCGGCGGCGGCTGGTCCTCCGTCTGGGCCTTCGTCCTCCTCATCCTCGTACTGCTGTTCAGGCCACAGGGCCTGGTCGGCGAACGCGTCGCGGACAGGGCGTGACCACCATGGCAACCACCGAGAACACCGCAGAGAACACCGCCGAGGTCACCGAGACCGCACGCGGCCTGATCGCACTCCCCCAGACCGCCGCACGCGCCCTCATCGCCGTCGGCGCCGTCGCCACCATCGCCAGCACCTTCATGTCGTGGACCTACACGGCCGACTTCCCCGGGGACCTCACCTACTACGGCTCCCCGGCCGGCCTCCAGATCCTCGACCTCGTCGCCGGCGCGATCACCCTGCTCTTCGCGCTCACCCTCTTCGACGTCCGCGGCCTGCGCTGGCTCAACCCGGCAGGCGCCACCGCGCCCGTCGTCCTCGCCGCCGCCTCCGCGTTCGCCGTCAGCTGGTTCAGCGCCATCGCCATCGCCGTCGACCTCAAGGGCCTCGTCGCCCTCGACCCCGGCGCCTACGTCACCGCCATCGGCTCCCTGATCGCCCTCGTCGGCACCCTCGCCCTGCCGAGCCCCGGCGACACCTTCAAGGACTGGGTCAGCAAGCCCGACCACATCCCCGCGGCCCAGAAGCTCCCCGGCTGGGCCGAGCGCCTCGTCATCACCGCCGCCACCGCCGTCGCCCTGATCGTCTTCACCTACGGCATCGGCGTCGACCCCGAGGCCAGCGAGACCTTCATCGGCTACCTGCTGCTCGTCGTCCTCGGCACCTGGGCACTCCAAGCCGCCGGACTCTTCGACCGCTTCGCCACGCTCAACGCCCGCCACAAGGGATTCGCCACCTCCATGGCGTTCCTCGCCGCGGCGGTCTTCCCCTTCGTCGAGAACAACGAGCACAACGCCAACCTCGGCGTGAACATCCTCGTCGTCGCCACCGTCGCCCTCGGCCTGAACATCGTCGTCGGCCTCACCGGACTCCTCGACCTCGGATACGTCGCCTTCCTCGGCGTCGGCGCCTACGCCGCGGCCCTCGTCTCGGGCTCCGAGTTCTCCCGCTTCTCCGGCGTCCAGTTCCCCTTCTGGGCCGCCATGCTCACCGGCATGGCCGCGTCGCTCGTCTTCGGCGTCCTCATCGGCGCCCCCACCCTGCGACTGCGCGGCGACTACCTCGCCATCGTCACCCTCGGCTTCGGAGAGATCTTCCGCATCACCGTCAACAACCTCGACGGCTCCTCCGGACCCAACATCACCAACGGCCCCAACGGCATCTCGATGATCCCGGACCTCGACATCTTCGGGTTCAACCTCGGGAACTCGCACGACATCGGCTCGATCACCCTCGGCCGCTTCGCGAACTACTTCCTGCTGATGCTGATCATCACCGGCATCGTCGTGATCGTCTTCAACCGCGCCGCCGACTCCCGTATCGGCCGCTCCTGGATCGCCATCCGCGAGGACGAGACCGCCGCGACCGCCATGGGCATCAACGGCTTCCGCGTCAAGCTCATCGCCTTCGCCCTCGGCGCCTCCCTCGCCGGCCTCGCCGGCACGGTCAGCGCCCACGTCGGCTACAGCGTCAACCCGGCCCCGTACCAGTTCGCCGGCTCCGTACCGCCCAACTCCGCCTTCCTGCTGGCCGCGGTCGTCCTCGGCGGCATGGGCACGGTCAACGGCCCCATCCTCGGCGCCACCCTGCTCTACCTCCTCCCCGAGAAGCTCGGCTTCCTGAAGGAGTACCAGCTCTTCGCCTTCGGCATCGCGCTCGTGATCCTCATGCGCTTCCGCCCCGAAGGCATCATCGCCAACCGCCGCCGCCAGCTCGAATTCCACGAGTCCGACGACAGCATCGACATACCCGAACAGGGCCTGCCCGACTCCACCGTCGGCGTCACCAAGGCAGGGGCGTGACCCACATGACCACCACCACGGCCACCAGCCCCGTACTCGAGGCCAGCGGCGTCACCATGCGCTTCGGCGGCCTCACCGCCGTACGCAACGTCGACCTCACCGTCAACTCGGGCGAGATCGTCGGCCTCATCGGCCCCAACGGCGCCGGCAAGACGACCTTCTTCAACTGCCTCACCGGCCTGTACGTGCCGACCGAGGGCAAGGTCGCCTACAAGGGCACCGTCCTCCCGCCCAAGCCCCACCTCGTCACCAGCGCCGGCATCGCCCGCACCTTCCAGAACATCCGGCTCTTCGCCAACATGACCGTCCTGGAGAACGTGCTCGTCGGCCGCCACACCAGGACCAAGGAAGGCCTCTGGTCGGCCCTCCTGCGCGGCCCCGGCTTCCGCAAGGCAGAAGCCGCCTCCCGCGAACGCGCCATGGAACTGCTGGAGTTCATCGGCCTCGACCACAAGGCCGACCACCTCTCCCGCAACCTCCCCTACGGCGAACAGCGCAAGCTCGAAATCGCCCGCGCCATGGCGAGCGAACCGGGACTGCTGCTCCTCGACGAGCCCACGGCCGGCATGAACCCCCAGGAGACACGCGCGACCGAAGACCTCGTCTTCGCCATCCGCGACAGGGGCATCGCCGTCCTCGTCATCGAGCACGACATGCGCTTCATCTTCAACCTGTCCGACCGCGTCGCCTGCCTCGTCCAGGGCGAGAAGCTCGTCGAGGGCACCTCCGAGGTCGTCCAGGGCGACGAGCGCGTCATCGCCGCCTACCTCGGCACCCCCTTCGAGGGCGCCCCCGGCGCGGAAGAACTCGCCGAGGTCGAAGCCGCCGAGGCGGCGGAGGCCACGGACACTCCCGAGCCCGCGGAAGCCTCCGAGACTCCCGAGGCCACCGAGACTCCTGAGGCCGCCGAGAGCGACGCCGCCGCGGAGGGCACCACCAGCAAGGAAGGAAACGCCCAGTGACCGCACTGCTCGAGGTCGAAGACCTCAAGGTCGCCTACGGCAAGATCGAAGCCGTCAAGGGCATCTCCTTCTCCGTCGAAGCCGGCCAGATCGTCACCCTCATCGGCACCAACGGCGCCGGCAAGACGACCACCCTGCGCACCCTATCCGGGCTCCTCAAGCCCACCGCGGGCCGCATCACCTTCGACGGCAAACCCCTCAGCAACATCCCCGCCCACAAGATCGTCTCCCTGGGCCTCGCCCACTCCCCCGAGGGACGCCACATCTTCCCCCGGCTGACGATCACCGAGAACCTCCAGCTCGGCGCGTTCCTGCGCACCGACAAGGCGGGCATCGAGAAGGACATCCAGCGCGCCTACGACCTCTTCCCCATCCTGGGTGAACGCCGCAAGCAGGCCGCGGGAACCCTCTCCGGCGGCGAGCAGCAGATGCTGGCCATGGGCCGCGCGCTCATGTCCCAGCCCAAGCTGCTCATGCTCGACGAACCCTCCATGGGCCTCTCGCCGATCATGATGCAGAAGATCATGGCCACCATCGCCGAACTCAAGGCCGACGGTACGACCATCCTCCTCGTCGAGCAGAACGCCCAGGCGGCGCTCTCCCTCGCCGATCAGGGACACGTCATGGAGGTCGGCAACATCGTCCTCTCCGGCACCGGACAGGACCTGCTGCACGACGAGTCGGTACGCAAGGCCTACCTGGGCGAGGACTGAGACCAGGCTCCGGCCGTACGACCGTACAGCCGCTGTACGAAGAGGCCCGCGGCCCCCAGTCGGGGGCGCGGGCCTCTTCGTCACTCACCGATACCGCTCGCCCATACCGCTCGCCGGGCAATCAGCCGACGAAATTCTCGATCGGCCTGGAGAAGTCGGCACCGAGTTGCGACATCGCGTGACCGAACTCCTTCTCACTGATCGCCTCACGGAGCGTGACCAGCACGGCACGGACGCCGCCGTCGGCCTCGTCGGGCTTGAGCACGTTGCGCTGGGCCACACGCCGCACGAGCTCGTCGTAGTCGAAGCGCTCGATCTCCGCGGTGGCACCGCGCCGAACGGACTCCGCCAGACCCTCCGGGAGCTCCAGCGCCAGGTTTCGTGCCTCGCCCGAGCTCAGCCGATGGGCGAGCGTCTCGAGCGTGGCACGCGTGAGATCGGCCGACTCCTGCCGAGTCAGACCCGTACGTTCCGACACCGCTTGGACGAACGCCTTCTCTTCCACGCGCTGTCTCCTTTGCTGCCTTGCCGATCCGAAGGCCACGCGGCCCCGAAACCAGCCTGACACGCGGTCGCCGGGCTCGCGCGGGCAAGCCACGACACCCCGAAGCGGGGCGCCGCCGCTCCCTAGGCCCTGTCGACCTAGCCCTTGGAGGACTTCTTCTCCTCGGCGTCCGCGATGACCGCCTCGGCGACCTGCTGCATGGACATACGGCGGTCCATGGAGGTCTTCTGGATCCACCGGAACGCGGCGGGCTCGGTCAGCCCGTACTGCGTCTGCAGCACGGACTTGGCCCGGTCGACCAGCTTCCGCGTCTCCAGGCGCTGGCTGAGGTCCGCGACCTCCTTCTCCAGTTGCTTCAACTCCGTGAACCGCGAGACGGCCATCTCGATCGCGGGTACGACGTCGCTCTTGCTGAAGGGCTTCACGAGGTACGCCATCGCGCCTGCGTCACGGGCCCGCTCGACGAGGTCGCGCTGCGAGAACGCGGTGAGCATCAGCACGGGGGCGATGCTCTCCTCGGCGATCTTCTCGGCCGCCGAGATCCCGTCCAGCTTGGGCATCTTGACGTCGAGGATCACGAGGTCGGGCCGGTGCTCACGGGCCAGCTCGACGGCCTGCTCCCCGTCCCCCGCCTCGCCCACGACGGCGTAGCCCTCTTCCTCGAGCATCTCTTTGAGGTCGAGGCGGATCAGCGCCTCGTCCTCGGCGATGACGACACGGGTCGTCAGCGGAGGCACGTGCGACTTGTCGTCGTCGGCGACGGGCTGGGGCGACTCGGGGGCGGTCACGGGGGCTCCTCGTTCAGGGGCGGGTACTGCTCCCAAGAGCCTACCTAGCTGCGGTATGGTGGACGGGCAGCGGGTCGGGGTAAACCTTCGATTCAGCGGGCCCCGGTAGCCCAATTGGCAGCAGGCAATGGATTCAAAACCCATACAGTGTCGGTTCGAGTCCGACTCGGGGCACTTTTCCTTGGATTCCAAGGTCACCACGGAAAAGCGGATGTTCTCGTTCTCGTGAACATCCGCTTTTTGCTGCGCACGGTCGCGATCACTCACCCAGAGTTACCACATGTACGACATGGGCACACGCGAGCGAGCTCTGGCACTTGTCGCTCAGGGGCGCAGCCTGAACTCCGTGAGCAAGGAGACCGGGGTATCCAGGTCAGCGATCCGTTGCTGGCAATCGCGCATCGACCCCTTACCGCGCATGCAGCGCACGCCGTGCTCAAGATGCGGCCCAGCGACTGAGCCGCCCTCCAACACGGCGGCCTACAGCTACCTCTTGGGGCTCTACCTCGGTGACGGCTGTATCAGCCCCGGAATGCGAGCGGGCTACGTTCTCCGCATCGCATGCGCCGACACTTGGCCAGGCCTCATCGAAACTTGCGCTGCCGCCATCGAAGCCATCAACCCCAGCAAGAAGTCGAACCGGGTCCAAGCAGTCGGGTACGTCTCGGTCGTCGGATACAGCCAGCACTGGCCCTGCCTCTTCCCCCAGCACGGCCCAGGCAAGAAGCACGAGCGCCCGATCGCCCTCGAACACTGGCAACAGGAAATCGTCGACGCTCATCCCTGGGAATTCATCCGCGGGCTCATCCACTCCGATGGCTGTCGCATCACGAACTGGACGACCCGCCTCGTCGCCGGTGAGCGCAAGCGCTACGAGTACCCCCGGTATTTCTTCACCAACAAGTCCGACGACATCCGGAAGCTCTTTACCGACGCCCTCGACCGGGTGGGCGTCGAGTGGACGACGCTGGCGCGCGCCAGCGACCCGTTCAACATCTCCGTCGCCCGCAAAGCCTCCGTCGCTCTCATGGACGCCCACGTCGGTCCCAAGTACTGACAGCCGGGCCTACTTGGGGCTGTCGTCCTCTCCGATGTGGTGGACGCGTACGAGGTTCGTGGTGCCGGAGACGCCGGGCGGGGAGCCGGCGGTGATGACGACGATGTCGCCCTTCTTGCAGCGGCCGTACTTCAGGAGGAGTTCGTCCACCTGGTCGACCATCGCGTCGGTGGAGCCGACGTGCGGTCCCAGGAACGTTTCCACGCCCCAGGTCAGGTTCAGCTGGGAGCGGGTGGCCTCGTCGGGGGTGAAGGCCAGCAGGGGGATCGGGGAGCGGTAGCGGGAGAGACGGCGGACCGTGTCGCCGGACTGAGTGAAGGCGACGAGGAACTTGGCGCCGAGGAAGTCGCCCATCTCCGCCGCCGCGCGGGCGACCGCACCGCCCTGGGTGCGGGGCTTGTTGCGGTCGGTCAGGGGCGGCAGGCCCTTGGCGAGGATGTCCTCCTCGGCGGCCTCGACGATGCGGGACATCGTCCGGACGGTTTCCACGGGGTACTTGCCGACGCTGGTCTCGCCGGAGAGCATCACGGCGTCCGTGCCGTCGATGACGGCGTTGGCGACGTCGGACGCCTCGGCTCGCGTGGGGCGGGAGTTGTCGATCATCGAGTCGAGCATCTGGGTGGCGACGATGACCGGCTTGGCGTTGCGCTTGGCCAGCTTGATGGCGCGCTTCTGGACGATCGGGACCTGCTCGAGGGGCATTTCGACGCCCAGGTCTCCGCGGGCGACCATGATGCCGTCGAAGGCGGCGACGATGTCGTCGATCGCGTCGACGGCCTGGGGCTTCTCGACCTTGGCGATGACGGGGAGGCGGCGGCCTTCCTCGTCCATGATGCGGTGGACGTCGTCGATGTCGCGGCCGCTGCGGACGAAGGAGAGGGCGATGACGTCGAAGCCGGTGCGCAGGGCCCAGCGGAGGTCCGCTTCGTCCTTGTCGGAGAGGGCGGGGACGGAGACGGCGACGCCGGGAAGGTTGAGGCCCTTGTGGTCGGAGACCATGCCGCCTTCGACGACGGTGGTGTGGACGCGGGGGCCGTCGACGGCGGTGACTTCGAGGCAGACCTTGCCGTCGTCGACGAGGATGCGTTCGCCGAGGGTGACGTCGGCCGCGAGGCCCGAGTACGTCGTGCCGCAGGAGAGGCGGTCGCCCTCGGCGCCTTCTTCGACGGTGATGGTGAAGGTGTCTCCGCGTTCAAGGAGTACGGGGCCTTCGGTGAAACGGCCGAGTCGGATCTTCGGGCCTTGAAGGTCGGCGAGCAGTCCGACGCTGCGGCCGGTCTCGTCGGCGGCCTTTCGCACGCGCTGGTAGCGCTCCTCGTGTTCGGCGTAGGTGCCGTGGCTGAGGTTGAAGCGGGCTACGTCCATTCCGGCGTCGACCAGGGCTTTGAGCTGGTCGTACGAGTCGGTGGCGGGGCCCAATGTACAGACGATTTTTGCTCGGCGCATGGTTCGAGCCTAGGCCTTACCGGTCGGTAGAGAATTGGTCCAGCATGACTACTCAACAACCTTTACGTGAAGCCTTATTGACAACAGTTGAATTGTGCGCCGGGGTGCTCTGATGAGCGGCTTGGTCGCTTTGCACACCCCGGCTGCATGGATCCAGTACTGCATATTTCCACTGCATATATCTATAGCGAAATGGGGAACCTCCCGAACCCGCGCTTTACAGCTCCGGCGGGGCCATCGTGAATCGGGCGTTGACCTGGGCGTAGACGTGTTGGCGCTCGGGTTCGAGGTCGAGGGGGGCGGCTTCTTCGGGGGTGCCGCCGGCGAAGGACATGGAACGCATGGCGCGGCCGGGGGCCGCCGGGTAGGGCTGGGTGTTCTCGGCGCCGATGTCGGCGAGTTCGACGAGGGCGGCGAGGGTGGTACCGAGGGCTTCGGCGTATTCGCGAGCCCGTTGGACGGCTTCGCGGACCGCCTGCTGTCGGGCTTGGCGGTGGGAGGGCGAGTCGGGGCGCAGGGCCCACCAGGGGCCGTCGACCCGGGTGAGGTCGAGGTCCGCGAGGCGTGTCGTCAGCTCGCCGAGTGCGGTGAAGTCGGTGAGTTCGGCGGTGAGGTGGACGCGGCCGTGGTAGGCGCGGACGCGTTCGCCGCGGCCGTGTTTCGTGAGTTCCGGGCTGATGGAGAAGGCGCCGGTTTCGAGGCGTTCGACGGCGTCTCCGTAGGACTTCACGAGGTCCATGGCCGTCGCGTTGCGGCGGGTGAGGTCGGCGAGGGCCTCGCGTCGGTCGGTGCCGCGGGCGCTGACGGTGATGCCGATGCGGGCGATCTCGGGGTCGACTTCGAGGTGGGCTTCGCCGCGGACGGCGATGCGGGGTGATGCGGGGGTTCCGTAGGGGACTGCGGGTCGGGGTTCCTCTGCGGTGGGGGCCATACGCCCCACTCTGTCACCGGAAGGGTGGGCATGGTGCCCGGTGGTCACCAGATGGAAACCTCCCAGACCTGTTCTGGAGTGTCATGCGTAGGTCAGAATCTACGCGCGTCGTTGACCAATTCCCAAGGAGCCATAGACATGCCGTTGAACCGCCGGAAGTTCCTGAAGAAGTCCGCCGTGACGGGTGCGGGGGTGGCGTTGACCGGTGCGGTCGCGGCTCCGTCCGCGCAGGCGGCGACCTCGGCGGCGGCAGGGGGTGGGAAGAAGCCTGTGAAGCGGCACTCCCTCACCGTCATGGGCACGACGGACCTGCACGGACATGTCTTCAACTGGGACTACTTCAAGGACGCGGAATACAAGGACACGGCGGGCAACGCGCAGGGTCTGGCGCGGATCTCGACGCTGGTGAACGAGATCCGCAAGGAGAAGGGGCGTTGCAACACGCTCCTTCTGGACGCGGGCGACACGATCCAGGGCACCCCGCTGACGTACTACTTCGCGAAGGTGGACCCGATCACCGCCAAGGGCGGTCCGGTGCACCCGATGGCGCAGGCGATGAACGCGATCGGCTATGACGCGGTGGCGCTGGGCAACCACGAGTTCAACTACGGCATCGAGACCCTGCGGAAGTTCGAGTCGCAGTGCCGCTTCCCGCTGCTGGGTGCGAACGCGCTGGACGCGAAGACGCTGAAGCCGGCTTTCCCGCCGTACTTCATGAAGACGTTCCACGTGCCGGGTGCCCCCTCGGTGAAGGTGGCGGTGCTCGGTCTGACGAACCCGGGTATCGCGATCTGGGACAAGGCGTACGTCCAGGGGAAGTTGACGTTCCCGGGTCTGGAGGAGCAGGCGGCGAAGTGGGTGCCGAAGCTGCGGTCGATGGGTGCCGACGTGGTCGTGGTGTCGGCGCACTCCGGTTCGTCCGGCACGTCCTCCTACGGTGACCAGCTGCCGTACGTCGAGAACTCGGCGGCGCTCGTCGCCCAGCAGGTGCCGGGGATCGACGCGATTCTCGTCGGGCACGCGCACGTGGAGATCCCGGAGCTGAAGGTCACCAACACCAAGACCGGCAGGACCGTGGTGCTGTCGGAGCCGCTGGCGTACGCGGAGCGGCTGTCGGTGTTCGACTTCGAGCTGGTCCTCGAGAAGGGGAAGTGGCAGGTCGAGTCGGTGGCGGCCACGGTCCGCAACTCGAACTCGGTCGCCGACGACCCGAAGATCACCCGGCTGCTGAAGGACGAGCACGACCTGGTGGTGGCGTACGTCAACCAGGTGGTCGGCACGGCCACGGACACGCTGACGACGGTCGAAGCGCGTTACAAGGACGCCCCGATCATCGACCTGATCACCAAGGTGCAGGAGGACGTGGTCAAGGCGGCGCTGGTGGGCACGGAGTACGCGTCGCTGCCCGTGATCGCGCAGGCCTCGCCGTTCTCGCGCACCTCCGAGATCCCGGCCGGCAAGGTGACGATCCGGGATCTGTCGAGCCTGTACGTGTATGACAACACGCTGGTCGCGAAGGTGCTGACGGGGGCGCAGGTGCGGGCGTACCTGGAGTACTCGGCGAACTACTTCGTGCGGACGGCGGCCGGTGCGGTGATCGACACGGAGAAGCTGACCAACGCGAACAACCGTCCGGACTACAACTACGACTATGTGTCGGGGCTCCGGTACGACATCGACATCGCGCAGGTGGAGGGTTCGCGGATCAAGAACCTGACGTACAACGGTGCGGCGCTGGACGACGCGCAGCAGTTCGTGTTCGCGGTGAACAACTACCGGGCGAACGGTGGCGGCGCCTTCCCGCACGTGGCGTCCGCGAAGGAGGTCTGGTCGGAGTCGACGGAGATCCGTACGCGGATCGCCGAGTGGGTGACCGCGAAGGGTGTGCTCGACCCGAAGGAGTTCGCTTCGGTGGACTGGAAGCTCACGCGGGACGGCACGCCTGTTTTCTAGCCCGCCTGTTGCGGCACGCTTGTCTTGTGGACCCCGGGCGCATGTCCGGGGTCTTCTTCTTACCGTCCGTCGACGAGCGGGGTGAGGGTCTGGGCGGTGTGGCGGGCGAGCGGGACCTGGGACTGGGGTTCGAGTCCGAAGGTGGTGAAGGCCGTACGGCGCGGCAGCGGGTAGGGGTCCTTGCCCGTCAGCGAGTTGAGGATGGTGGCGCTGCGCCAGGCGGCGAGGCCGAGGTCGGGGGCGCCGACGCCATGGGTGTGGAGTTCGGCGTTCTGGACGTAGACGCGGCCGGTGACGGAGGGGTCGAGGGTCAGGCGGAACTGGTCGTCGATGCGGGGGCGTTCGGCGCTGTCGCGGTGCAGGTAGGGGTCGAGTCCGGCGAGGATCTGGCCGAGGGGGCGTTCGCGGTAGCCGGTGGCGAGGACCACGGCGTCGGTGACGAGGCGGGTGCGGGCGCCCTGCTGGCCGTGTTCGAGGTGGAGTTCGACCTTGGTGGTGGCGACGCGGCCCGCGGTGCGGACGGTGACGGCGGGGGTGAGGACGGCGTCGGGCCAGCCGCCGTGGAGGGTGCGGCGGTAGAGCTCGTCGTGGATGGCGGCGATGGTGTCGGCGTCGATGCCCTTGTGGAGTTGCCATTGGGCGGCGACGAGCCGGTCGCGTACGGGCTCGGTGAGGGCGTGGAAGTAGCGGGTGTAGTCGGGGGTGAAGTGTTCGAGGCCGAGCTTGGAGTACTCCATCGGGGCGAAGGCCTCGGTGCGGGCGAGCCAGTGGATCTTCTCGCGGCCGGCGGGCCGGTTGCGCAGGAGGTCGAGGAAGACCTCGGCGCCCGACTGCCCCGCGCCGATGACGGTGATGTGTTCGGCGGTGAGGAAGTGTTCGCGGTGGGCGAGGTAGTCCGCGGCGTGGATGACGGGGACGCCGGGGGTATCGACGAGGGGTTTGAGGGGCTCGGGGATGTGGGGTGCGGTGCCGACGCCGAGGACGATGTTGCGGGTGTAGGTACGGCCGAGGGCCTCGGCTTCTCCCTCGCTGTCGAGCTGGGTGAAGTCGACTTCGAACAGGGTGCGTTCGGGGTTCCAGCGGACGGCGTCGACCTGGTGGCCGAAGTGGAGTCCGGGGAGGCGGCCGGCGACCCAGCGGCAGTAGGCGTCGTACTCGGCGCGCTGCATGTGGAAGCGCTCGGCGAAGTAGAAGGGGAAGAGGCGGTCGCGGTCCTTGAGGTAGTTGAGGAAGGACCAGGGGCTGGCGGGGTCGGCGAGGGTGACCAGGTCGGCGAGGAAGGGGACTTGGAGGGTGGCGCCGTCGATGAGCAGGCCCGGGTGCCAGTCGAAGCCGGGGCGCTGTTCGTAGAAGACGCTGTCGAGTTCGGGGAGGGGGTGGGCGAGGGCGGCGAGGGAGAGGTTGAACGGGCCGATGCCGATGCCCACGAGGTCGCGGGGCGCGTCGGGCTCGTGGCGTGGGGGGAGGGGCGTCGGGCTCATCGGGGTGTGTGTCCTTCCACCAGTTTCAGGAGCGCGGCCAGGTCGCTCGTCCGGGTGTGGGGGTTGAGGAGGGTGGCTTTGAGCCAGAGCCGGTCGTCGAGCAGGGCTCGGCCGAGGACGGCGCGTCCTTCGTGGAGCAGGATGCGGCGTACGGCGGCGACGGCTTCGTCGGAGGCCTCGGCGGGGCGGAACAGGACGGTGCTGAGGGTGGGCGGGTCGTAGAGCTCGAAGCCGGGGTGTGCTTCGACGAGGTCCGCCAGCTCGACGGCGCGGGCGCAGACCTGGTCGACGAGCGCGCCGAGTCCCGCTCGCCCCAGGGTTTTGAGGGTGACGGCGACTTTGAGGATGTCGGGGCGTCGGCTGGTGCGCAGGGAGCGGCCGAGGAGGTCGGGGAGGCCCGCTTCGGTGTCGTCGTCGGCATTGAGGTAGTCGGCGCGGTGGCTCAGGGCGTCGAGGTCGTGGGGGTCCTTGACGACGAGGAGGCCTGCGGCGACGGGCTGCCAGCCGAGTTTGTGCAGGTCGAGGGTGACGGTGTGGGCGCGGTCGAGTCCGTGGAGTTTGCCGCGGTGGTGGTCGCTGAAGAGGAGGCCTCCGCCGTAGGCGGCGTCGATGTGGAGGCGGGTGCCGTGGGCTTCGCAGAGGTCGGCGATGTCGGGCAGGGGGTCGATGAGTCCGGCGTCGGTGGTGCCTGCGGTGGCGGCCACGAGGAGGGAGCCGCGGAGGCCTTGGAGTTCGGTGAGGGCTTCGTCGAGGGCGGCGAGGTCCATGGTGCCGGCGGGGGCGGGGACGACGACGGGGTCGGGCAGGCCGAGGAGCCAGGCGGCGCGGGGCAGGGAGTGGTGGGCGTTGGCGCCGTGGATGAGCCGCACACCGGCGTGTGCCTCCCGGGCGAGGAGGAGGGCGAGTTGATTGGACTCGGTGCCGCCGGTGGTGACCAGGGCATCACCGGCGCCGATCTCCTGGGCCAGGGCCCGGGTGACGAGTGCCTCCAGTTCCGAGGCGGCCGGGGCCTGGTCCCAGGAGTCCATGGAGGGGTTGAGGGCGGAGGCGGCGAGGTCGGCGGCGGTGGCGACGGCGAGGGGTGGGCAGTGCAGGTGGGCGGCGCACAGGGGGTCGGCGGGGTCGGCCGCGCCCTCGGCGAGAGCCCGTACGACGACGCGTAGGGCGTCTTCGGTTCCCTGCTCGGGCAGTACGTCGCCGACCGCGTCCCGTACGCGCCGGGCCACGCTCTCCGGTCCGCCGGCGGGCAGTGGTCCCCCGCGTGCCTCGCCGCCCTCGCGCAGTGCGTCGAGGACGGTGTCGAGCAGCGGCCGCAGCGCGCCGGGACCTTCGGGGCCTGAGGCGAGGGGCGGCGTGCTCATGGGGTGTCCTCCGGTGGGCGCGCGGCAGGGGGAGTACCAGCCTGTACGGGGATGGGCCTGCGCGCCCTGAAAGGTCAACGATCCGACCCGAATGGGGGTACTGGTGGACGGAGAAAATGTGAGTGGGGGGCGAAGCTGCTAGACGCCACGCCGGAACCGGAGCCACCTTTCCTCGCCCCCGCCGCCCCTACCCTCCCCCAAGCTCTCGGCTTCGCTCGAGCAGGGGGGACCCCCATCATCCCTGAGGGCTGCCGCCCCCAGACCCCCGCATCGGCCTGAACGGCCTCGTCCTCAAACGCCGGACAGGCTGAGTGATGCGGGCCGGGGTGGGTGGGGTGCGGTCACCGGCCTCGCCCTGGAACGCCGGACGACCCGGGGCTTTTAGGGGCGCGGGGAACTGCGCGACCAGCCCCCACCCACCCGCAGCCAAACGAATCAGGGCGGGCGGGGGACGCGGGGCGAAGCCCCCGCCTCAGGGGCGCCGGCCACCCGCGGACACGGGCGTGGTTATGCGGCTCGTACCTTCAAGGCTCGTGTCAGGTCGTCGAGTTGGTCGACGAGTTTGCGGCGGAGGGCGGGGATGGGGTCGGCGTCACGAAGGCACGCTTCGCCGAGGGCGAGGGTTTCGGGGGTGACGGCGTGGACGGGGAACGCGTAGCGCCCGGCGGCCTCGGCGATGGCGGGGCCGCGCCGCGTGGAGACGGCGACGGCGTCGGCCCAGTAGCGCTCGACGTACTCCCGGACGAGGTGGGTCTGTTCGGGCTGCCAGAAGCCCTGGGCGGTGGCGATGAAGAGGTAGTTGGAGAGGTGGTCGGAGGTGAACATCTCCTCCCAGGCGCGGCGCTTGGCCTCGGGGTCGGGCAGCGCGGCGCGGCAGCGGGCGGCGCCTTCCTGGCCGGTGGCGCTGGGGTCCTGGACGAGCTCGGCCTCGATGACGGCGTCGTCGATGGCTCCGAGGACGGCGAGCCGGCCGAGGACGCGCCAGCGCAGTTCGGGGTCGAGTTCGGGTCCGCCGGGGACGGTGCCTTCGGAGAACCAGGCGCTGATGGTGTCGGGGTGGGCTGCGACGTCGATGTAGTGGCGCACGGCGGTGAGGCGCAGGCCGGGGTGGGAGCCGTCCTCGGTGCGGCGGATGAGGTCGCGGCAGAGGTCGGTGAGCGTGGCGAGGGCGGTGGGGCGGTCCTCGGCGGGGAGGTAGCGGTCGGCAACCTGGGCGGCGGCGAACGACAGGACGCCCTGGACGAGGGCGAGGTCGCTCTCGTGCGGGAGGTGGGCGCGGGCGGCGTCGATGTAGGCCATGGCGGGCAGTTCGCCGTCGCGGACAGCGTCGCGCAGGGCGTTCCAGACGACCGCGCGGGTGAGGGGTTCGGGCAGTCCGGCGAGGGCGGTGCGCACGGTCTGGAAGGACTCGGGGTCGAAGCGGACCTTGGCGTAGGAGAGGTCGCCGTCGTTGAGGAGGAGCAGGGCGGGGCGCTTGCCGACCACGGTCGGCTCGCTCCCCGGGACGTCGGCTTCGAGGCGGTCGCGCAGGGCGAGGCGGCCTTCGACGCCGAGGTCGTTGTCGTAGAGGCCCACGGCGATGCGGTGCGGGCGGCTGCCGTGGTGTTCGACGGTGAGGGTGTGGGTGCCGTCGGGTCCGGCGGTGAGGGTGGGGGTGAGGGTGTCGACGCCGGTGGTGCGCAGCCAGGAGTCGGCCCAGGCGTGGACGTCGCGTTCGGTGGCGGAGGCGAGGTTGTCGATGAAGTCGGCGAGGGTGGCGTTGGCGAACTTGTGGCGGGCGAAGTGTGTGTTGATGCCGGCCAGGAAGTCCTTCTCGCCGAGCCAGGTGACGAGTTGGCGCAGGGCGGAGGCGCCCTTGGCGTAGGAGATGCCGTCGAAGTTGAGCATGGCGGACGCGGTGTCGGGGACGGCGTCCGGGTCGGGGGCGACGGGGTGGGTGGAGGGGCGCTGGTCGGCGTCGTAGCCCCAGGGTTTGCGGGTGACGCCGAAGTCGGTCCAGGTGTCGGTGAAGCGGGTGGCTTCGGTGACGGTCTGGTAGCCCATGTACTCGGCGAAGGACTCGTTCAGCCAGATGTCGTCCCACCAGCGCAGGGTGACGAGGTCGCCGAACCACATGTGGGCCATTTCGTGGGCGATGACCATGGCGCGGTTCTGGCGTTCGGTGTCGGTGACGGCGGAGCGGTAGACGAACTCCTCGCGGAAGGTGACGAGGCCGGGGTTCTCCATGGCGCCGGCGTTGAACTCGGGGACGAACGCCTGGTCGTAGGAGTCGAAGGGGTAGGGCTCGTCGAACTTCTCGTGGTAGCGGTCGAAGCAGGCGCGGGTGATGTCGAGGATCTCGTCGGCGTCGGCGTCGAGGTGGGGGGCGAGCGAGCGGCGGCAGTGGATGCCGAAGGGCAGGCCGCGGTGCTCGGTGCGGACGGAGTGCCAGGGGCCGGCGGCGACGGCGACGAGGTAGGTGGAGATGAGGGGGGTGGGGGCGGCCTGCCAGCGGCCTTCACCGAGGTGTTCGGTGATGCCGTTGGCGAGGACGGTCCAGCCTTCGGGGGCCGTCACGGTCAGGTCGAAAACGGCCTTCAGGTCGGGCTGGTCGAAGGCGGCGAAGACGCGCTGGACGTCTTCCATGAACAGCTGGGTGTAGAGGTAGGTCTCGCCGTCGGTGGGGTCGGTGAAGCGGTGCATGCCCTCGCCGGTGCGGGAGTAGCGCATCCGTGCGTCGACGCGCAGTTCGTGCTCGCCCGCGGTGAGGCCCTTGAGGGGCAGCCGGTTCTCGTCGAGGGTCTCGGGGTCGAGGGGCTGTCCGTCGAGGGTGACGGAGCGCAGTTCGGCGGGCTTCAGCTCGACGAAGGTGTCCGCGTCGGCGCGGGCGGTGAACCGGATGACGGTCAGGGAGTCGAAGGTCTCGTCCCCGTGGGTCACGTCGAGTGCGATCCCGTAGTGGTGGACGTCGAGGAGCTGGGCACGGGTCTGCGCTTCGTCGCGCGTCAGTACGGACATGGGGGACATGCTGCCTGATGGCTCGGACAGGACACAGGGCCTGCCCGGTATACGGCGTTTGTTCGGCATGGTTACGGCGGGATCGGCACACTCAGGCGGTGCGGTCCTGCTCCCGTACGTCCCGTACGTCACGCGCCTCCCGTGCGTCGGTGTGGCCGTCGCGTTGCAGGGGGACGCGGGTGTCGGGGTGGAGACGGCCCGGAGCGGGCGGTGAGGCGCGTTTCTCGGTCCGGGCGCGTAACTCGCGCACCTCCGCCTCCAGGGCCCGGCGGCGCTGGTGGGTGTCGTACAGGTAGCGGACCTTGGTGCGCAGGGTCCAGGGGTCGACGGGCTTCAGGACGAGGTCGGCGACGCCGAGGGCGAACGCGGTGGCGGACAGTTCGGTGTCCGGTCCGAAGCCGGTGAGCAGGATGACCGGGATGTGCTGGGTCTGTTCCACGCGGCGCATGTAGCGCACGACGTCGAGGCCGTTGACGCCGGGCATGCGCACGTCGAGGAGGAGCAGTCCGACCTGGCCGCGCAGCACTTCCTTGAGGGCGTCGTCGCCGCTGGTCGCGCGGGTCACGCGGTGGCCCAACGGGGCGAGGGCGCTTTCGAGCGCGTACAGCGTGTCCTCGTGGTCGTCGACGATGAGGATCTTGGCATCCGACGGCATGGCCCGACGTCCCCTCGATCGGCCACATGCCGGCCCGGGCCGGTACGGGCGGGGGCGGGTGCCACGGGTGGCGGGTGCCCTGGGGCCCGTACGGACGGTCGGCTGGCATGTGCCATTGGCCTGACACCTGACAGGGAGTGCTCACGCAGGATGCACGCTGGGGGCGCCCGGTGTCACTCCCCCGTGGCCGCCGCGCCCCGCCCGGCGCCGTCCGCGATGCTCTCGTGGTGGCGGATGACCTCGGCGATGATGAAATTCAGCAACTTTTCCGCGAAGGCCGGATCCAGCTTGGCGCTCTCGGCCAGGCGGCGCAGCCGGGCGATCTGGTGGGCCTCGCGGGACGGGTCGGCGGGCGGCAGCTGGTGGGCGGCCTTGAGATGGCCGACCTGTTGGGTGCATTTGAAGCGTTCGGCGAGCATGTGGACGACGGCGGCGTCGATGTTGTCGATGCTGTCGCGCAGCCGGGCGAGTTCCGCGCGCACGGCGGGGTCGACCTCGCCGCCCGCCCCGTCGTTCGTGTTGCTGGTGTTGCTGGTGGTCATGAGGAGCAACTTTACGTGGCGTGCGGGGGCTCGATCATGGGCGGATCGTCGGGGTCGGGTATGCGGTCGCTCCAGCCGCCGGGGAGGGTGCGGCCCTGCTGTTCGCGGAAGCGGACGGGGGCCATGCCGACACGGCGGGTGAACAGGCGGGAGAAGTAGGCGGGGTCGTCGTAGCCGACGCGTCGGGCGACCGCGGCGACGGGCAGTTCGGTGGCGGCGAGGAGTTCCTTGGCGCGGCCCAGGCGGATGCCGAGGAGGTAGTCCTTGGGGCTGCGGCCGGCGCCGCGGCGGACGGCGGCGCGCAGTTCGGCGGGGGTCATGCCGTGCCGGGCCGCGTGCTCGGCGACGGACAGTGGCTGGAACGCGTCACGGGCGAGGGCGTGCAGGACGGGGTCGCCGTCGGGTGCGAGGTCGGCGCGGGCGCGGCGCAGGGCGACGAGGAGTTCGTGGACGGCGGCGCCGGTCTCGACTTCGAGGAGGGGGTTGCCGCGGCGGGCGGCGCGGGCGATGCGGCCGACGGTGGCGCGGGCGCCGGTGGCGTCGGAGAGCGGCACGACGGGGCGGTCGGGTTCGATGTAGCCGAGTTCGGTGTACGTGGCGGTGGCGGGCCCGGTGAAGTCGACGAAGCACTCGTCCCAGCTGGGGTCGGGTCCGTAGTGGTGGGGTACGCCGGGGGTGAGCCAGAGCAGGGCGGGCGCGGTGACGGTGTGGTGGTGTCCGTCGGGGCCCCGGAACCAGCCGCCGCCCGCGCTGACGACGACGGCCACGTGGTGGTCGAGGGTGCGGGGCCCGACGGTGGGCAGTTCGCCGTGCTGCAGGCCTACGCCGAGGCAGGCGAGGCCGAGCCGGTGGTGGACGGGGGCGGGGGAGAAATAGCGCATCCAGGTGTGGTGCATCCGCGCGCCTCCCCTCCTTCGCGCCGTTGCCGCCGGCGTCACTTCCTTCGCGCCCTCGCCGCCGGCGTCACTCTTTGGTCCAACCAGAGCTGATCTTTGTCCATGGACGCGGCCGCCGCCAGAGGTGAGGGTGAGCGCATGAGCGAGTTCACGGTGGGGGACACGGATTTTCTGCTGGACGGGCGCCCGGTGCGGCTGCTGTCCGGCGCGTTGCACTACTTCCGGGTGCACGAGGAGCAGTGGGGGCATCGGCTGGGGATGCTGCGGGCGATGGGGCTCAACTGTGTGGAGACGTACGTCCCGTGGAATCTGCACGAGCCGCGCCCGGGCGAGTACCGCGACGTCCAGGCGCTGGGCCGGTTCCTGGACGCCGTGCGGGAGGCGGGCCTGTGGGCGATCGTGCGCCCCGGCCCGTACATCTGCGCGGAGTGGGAGAACGGGGGGCTGCCGCACTGGCTGACGGGGAGGCCGCGCACCAGGGACGAGGAGTACATGGGGCACGTGGAGCGCTGGTTCCACCAGGTGCTGCGCGAGATCGTGCCGCGGCAGATCGACCGCGGCGGGCCGGTGCTGATGGTGCAGGTCGAGAACGAGTACGGAAGTTACGGCTCCGACCAGGTGTATCTGCGGCGCCTGGCGGACGTGCTGCGCGCCAAGGGTGTGAGCGTTCCGCTGGTCACCTCGGACGGTCCCGAGGACCACATGCTCACCGGCGGTTCGATCCCCGGTGTCCTCGCGACCGTCAACTTCGGCTCCCGCGCACGCGCGGCCTTCGAGGTGCTGCGCCGGCACCGACCCGAGGGGCCGCTGATGTGCATGGAGTTCTGGTGCGGTTGGTTCGACCACTGGGGCGGTGAGCACGTCGTACGGGATGCGGGGGACGCGGCACAGGCGCTGCGCGAGATCCTGGAGTGCGGGGCTTCGGTCAACCTGTACATGGCGCACGGGGGTACCAACTTCGCGGGCTGGGCGGGGGCGAACCGGGGCGGGGGCGCGCTGCACGAGGGTCCCTTGGAGCCCGACGTCACCTCCTACGACTACGACGCGCCCATCGACGAACTCGGGCGTCCCACCGAGAAGTTCTGGCGCTTCAGGGAGGTCCTGGGCGCGTACGCGGACGGGCCGCTGCCGGAGCTGCCGCCCGCGCCCGCGCCGCTCGGTGCGGGCGCGGTCGTGGACCTTCGGGAGTGGGCCGCCCTGGACGCCGTGCTGGAGACACTGGGTGGGCGGGACGCCGAGTACCCCGTCCCGCCCACCTTCGAGGAATTGGACGTCGACCGGGGCCTGGTGAAGTACGAGGTGACCGTCCCCGGTCCGCGGGGGCCGTACCCCCTCCTGCTGCGCGGGCTGCGGGACCTGGCGGTGGTGTACGTGGATGGTGTGGCGGTCGGTGTGCTCACCGAGGACGATCCGGGGGTCAAGGAGCCTGTCGCGGGGCACGCGCGCGTGGAGGCGTGGGTGGAGTCGCTGGGGAGGGTCAACTACGGTCCGCGTTCGGGTGAGCCGAAGGGCATCACCGGGGGGATGTTGCACGAGCGGCAGTATCTGCACGGGGTGCGGGCGCGGGGGCTGCGTCTTGACGCGTTCGACGCCGGGGGCGTGGGGCGGGTGCCGTTCGGGGGGTTGCCCGCGGAGGGCGGGCGTGGGCTGTACCGGGGCGCCGTGGAGGTGCGTGGCGTCGGGGACGCCTTCCTGGAACTTCCGGGTTGGACGCGGGGGTTCGTGTGGGTCAACGGGTTCTGTCTCGGGCGGTACTGGTCGGTGGGGCCGCAGCGGTCGTTGTACGTTCCCGGGCCGGTGCTGCGTGAGGGGGCCAACGAGGTGTGGGTCCTGGAGCTCCAGGAGACGTCGCCGACTGCGCCGGTCCTGAGGTGCCCTGAGGCGGCTGCGTCCTTGCCGGGCCGATGAGCCTCGACCGAGCGCCCCGGCGACGACAACCGCCTTCCCTCGCCCCCGCCGCCCCTACCCGTCCCATCCCTGGGGGCTCCGCCCCCAGACCCCCCATCGGCCTGAACGGCCTCGTCCTCAAACGCCGTACGGGCTGAAGACACGGGCCGGGGTGGGTGGGATGCGCCCCCCGACCCCGACCTCAGACACCGGACGGGCTGAAGACACGGGCCGGGGGTGGGCGGGATGCGGCCCCCGACCTCGTGCTCAGTCGCCGGACGGGCTGAAGGACGCGGGCCGGGGTGGATGGGATGCGGCCTTCGACCACGGCCACGGGCGCCGGACGGGCCGAATGATGCGTGCCGGGGTGGGAGGGATGCGGCCTTCGACCACGGCCACGGGCGCCGGACGGGCCGAATGATGCGTGCCGGGGTGGGAGGGATGCGGCCTTCAGCCACGGCCACGGGCGCCGGACGGGCCGAATGATGCGTGCCGGGGCGGGTGGGATGCGGCCTTCGGCCACGGTCGCCGGACCGGCTGAATGGCGCGGGCCAGGTGGGTGGGGGCAGGGCCCGCGCCCCTCGAACCCCGGACGACCGAGGTTTTCAGGGGCGCGGGGAACTGCGCAATCAGCCCCCACCGGCCGACAGCCGAAGAACCCCCGGCGGCCGGGGGATATGGGGCGCAGCCCCACCCGAGGGGCGCGGGGAACTGCGCGACCGGCCCCCGCCCACCCGCACCCGAACGACTACAACCGGACGGGGAATCGGGGCGCAGCCCAGTCCGAGGGGCGCGGGGAACGGCGCGATCAGGCACCGCCCGCCCGCGCCCAAGGAACTCACCCGGGATCGGAGGGGCGCAGCCCCTACAGGGTGGACGCCGCTCTGGCTATGTCGGCGGCGAAGGTCGAGACCTCGGAGTACACCCCGGGATACCCCGGCTCCGCACAGCCCTGCCCCCAACTGACGATCCCGACCTGGACGAACGCCCCCGAGTCGTCCTTGCGGAACATCGGTCCACCGGAGTCACCCTGGCACGTGTCGACCCCACCCTGCTGCACGAACCCGGCACAGATCTCGTCACCGGGCACGAGATCGCTGCCGTACGCCTGCTGACAGGTGGCGTCGCTGACGAAGGGGACGGTGGCCTTGAGGAGGTAGCGCTGCTGGGCGCCGCCCTCGCGCGCGGCGCCCCACCCGGCGATGGTGAAGTTGCCGTTGTTGTACGCGGTGGTGGTGGCGATCTTCAGCGTGGGCTGGTTGACGGGCGAGGCGAGTTTGATCAGCGCCCAGTCCTTGCCCTTGCCGTTGTAGCCGGGCGCCTGGAGCACCTTGGTCGACTTGACCTTGATCGCGCTGCTGCTCTGCAGGTCGACGACGCCGGCCGTGGCGGTGATGGAGGTGTTGTTGCCGGAGCCGCTCACACAGTGCGCGGCGGTGAGGACGATCTGCTGGGTGTAGAGCGCACCGCCGCAGCCCATGGAGAGCCGGACCATGAACGGGAACTCTCCCTGCGCCGCGCGGGTGCCGCCGACGACGGGCGTGGGCGCGGCCTGCGCGGAGACGGGCTGGAGCGAGACGGTGGCGAGGGTGACGGCGCCGAGGGCGAGGACTCTCTTGATGCCCGTGAACTTCTTCGAAGACTTCAACGTGCTTCCTCTCGTGGGGGGTTGGAAGCCCGACGGGGTCACACCGAGGCCGCACGACACGACAGTCGCCGCACACACCGAGTGACATGCACCCGCCAAGCCTTTGCGAATTATTTAGACACCGGAGCGCTCCGACAAGGACCCCATTTCGGCCAGCCGCGCCCCGCCGCCCACCGCAGCGGCGCTTAGAGTGGAATGCAGGAGGCCCGGCGTCTTCAGGGGGTACGGACGTGGCGAACGGCGGACCCGTCGAGCACGGCTTCCCGCATCTGGACACGGTGCGGGCATCGATCACCGCGCTCTACAAGCGGCTCTCGTACGACACCATCCACACCTTCGCGACCAGCGTGGCCCCCGCCGACGTGGCCTTCGGCGACATCGACGACCTGCATCTGGGCGCGCAGCGCGTGGCCCGCGAGATGGTGCACCACTACCACCTCCCGGACGCCCGGCTGATCATCGGCTTCCGCGAGATGACCCAGGCGGCCAACGTCGAACTCACTGCGGGCCCCGAGTACTTCGTCGAACTGAACGACCGCTTCCGCTCCCACCGCCGGGACATCGGCGCGGCCCTCGCCCACGAGGTGATGCACGTCTATCTGCACCGCCTCGACCTCTACTTCCCCGGCACGCGCGACAACGAGATCCTCACGGACACCGCGGCGACCTACCTCGGCGCGGGCTGGCTGCTTCTCGACGCCTACCGGGAGGACGCCGACTCCTCACAGAAACTCGGCTACCTCACCCCGGAGGAGTTCGGCTACGTCCTCGCCAAACGCGCCCTGGTCTTCGACGAGGACCCCTCGATCTGGTTCACCAGCCCGCAGGCGTACACGGCGTACACGCAGGGCATGGCGCAGGCCCGCCGTGACGAGCAGCAGCCCCCGCTGACCGCGGCCGGCTGGGCGGGCCGCCGCCGCTACGCGAAGGACCGGAGGCACGCCCAGGACCAGCACACACCGGGCCCGCACCCGGGTGTCCGCTACGCGTTCAGCCCCGACAGCCGCGGGCCCCTGCGCGTCTCCTTCCCTTGCCCGACCTGTCACCAGCGGATCCGCGTGCCGGTCCGGGGCCGGGTACGGGCGCGCTGCACGCTGTGCAGGACGGTGCTGGAGTGCGACACGTAGGACATGCGACACACGCGGGTGTGCGTGGGGGGAGGTGAGACACAACACCCCCAAAGACTTTGCCTCTCGCGTCCTTCGCGAGCGAGGGTCGAAGGATGAGCACGAACGACCCCGCGGCACACCTCTTCACGGCTGTGCACGAGGGTGACGAGGACGCGGTGGTACGGCTGCTGCGCTCCGGTGTGAGCCCGGACGCGGTGGACGAGGACGGCCAGACGGCGCTGTATCTCGCGGCGGTGAGCGACCGGCCCGGCGTCGTACGACTGCTGCTGGTGGCCGGCGCCGCGCCCGACCGGCTCAGCCAGGGCACGGACGCGCCGCTGTGCGGGGCGGCGTGCGGTGGGCACACGGAGGTCGTACGCGCCCTGCTGGCGGCCGGGGCCGCGCCGGACACGGTGGAGGAGTTCGGGTTCACGGCGCTGACGTGGGCGGTGCGGCTGGGGCGGGTCGCGGTGGTGAGGGAGCTTCTCGTGGCGGGCGCGGACCCCGACCGCCCGGGCCCGACCGGTGAACCCCCGCTCGTCGCGGCCGCCCGCCGTGGCTCGCCCGGCTGTGTACGCGCCCTCCTGCGGCACGGAGCGCGGGCGCGGTCGGCGGCGCTCGCCGAGGCCCACCGCCGGCTCACCGTCGATGTGGAGACCGAGGTGCGCGCGGGCCTGGAAGAGACCTGGGGCCCGGGCCACCCCTCCGTCACCCACCGCTACCCGCAGGACGGCGGCATCACCGTGGAGGTCCAACTCCTTGACCCCGCCGGGAATCCCGTCGCGAGCAACGACCAGCAGACGGGCCACGCCGCGATAGCGACCATCCTCGAATCCGCCCTCGGCATCACCGCGCCCGCCGCCGAACTGGCCGCCCGCGCCCTGCGCCCCGCCGACCCCGACAACGACGACTGGACCGAGGCGGCGACGGCGCTGGGCCTGCGCGGCGACGAGGAGACGTTCCGGGCGGCGGTCGAGTGGTGCGCCGCCCCCGACCCCCTCCGCCAGGCCTTCGGCGCGGACGTACTGGGCCGCCTGGGCAACCCCCACGGCCTGCCGATCCTGCGCGTCCTCACCGGCGCGACCGTCCCCGTGATCCGCGACCGGGCGGCGAGCGCGCTGGCGCGGCTCGACTCCCCCGGCCCGTCCGGTCCTTGAACCACGCGGCCCTCAGGGATACCCCGCCCCGTACACCGCCCCCGGAACCTCCGCCTCCGCCAGCAGCTTCAGGGCCGTGTCGCCTGCCTCGGACGGGGTCCAGCGGGCGCCCTTGTCCGCGGTGGGGCCCGGCCGCCAGCCCTCCATGACGGTGATGCGGCCGCCCTCGGTCTCGAAGACGCGGCCGGTGACTCCGGTGCTCGCGCACGCGCCGAGCCAGACGACGAGGGGGGAGACGTTCTCGGGGGCCATCGCGTCGAAGGATTCGGCGTCGGGGGCCGCCATGGTGTCCGCGAAGGTGCGTTCGGTCATCCGGGTGCGGGCCGCGGGGGCGATCGCGTTGACCTGGACGCCGTAGCGGCCCAGTTCGGCCGCGGCGACCAGGGTCAGGCCGATGATCCCGGCCTTGGCGGCGCTGTAGTTGCCCTGTCCGACCGAACCCAACAGACCCGCCCCGCTGCTGGTGTTGACGACCCTGGCCCGGGGCGTGCGGCCGTCCTTCGCCTCCGCCCGCCAGTGCGCCGCCGCGTGCTTCAGCGGCAGGAAGTGGCCCTTGAGGTGGACGCGCAGCACGGCGTCCCAGTCGTCCTCGTCGAGGTTGACGAGCATCCGGTCGCGCAGGAACCCCGCGTTGTTGACGAGGGTGTCCAGGCGTCCGTACGTCTCCAGCGCGGTGCGTACGAGGGAGGCGGCCCCGTCGGTGGTGGCGATGTCGCCGCCGTGGGCCACCGCCTGTCCGCCCGCCGCCCGGATCTCCGCCACGACCCGCGCGGCCGGGCTGTCGGGGCCGGGCGTGCCGTCGAGGCCCACCCCGAGGTCGTTCACGACGACCCGCGCGCCCTCGGCGGCGTACGCGAGCGCGTGCGCGCGGCCGAGTCCGCGCCCGGCGCCCGTGACGATCACGACCCGCCCCTCGCACAGCAGCGGTCCACTCATCTCAGTCCTCCTTGCCCGACGTGTCGAATGTGCCGGACGTACCGGACGTGCCGGCCTTGTTGGCGGTCGCCGCGTCCAGGAAGGCGGGCCGCTCGCCGCCGCCGTGGACGAGCAACGAGGCCCCGCTGATGTACCTCGCCGCGTCCGAGGCGAGGAAGACCGCGGCCCCGCCGATGTCGGACGGGTCGGCGAGGCGGCCCAGCGGGACGGTGCGGGAGACGGCCGCGATGCCGTCCTCGCCGCCGTAGTGCAGATGGGAGAGCTCGGTGCGGACCATGCCGACGACGAGGGTGTTGACCCGGACGTCGGGAGCCCACTCGACGGCCATCGAACGGGCCAGGTTCGCAAGGCCCGCCTTGGCCGCCCCGTACGCCGCCGACCCGGGCGAGGGCCGCGCCCCGCTCACGCTGCCGATCATCACGATCGATCCCCGGGCCCGCCTGAGGTGCTCGTACGCGGCGAGCGAGGCGGTCAGCGGCACGACGAGGTTCAGCTCGATCACGCGCGCGTGGCGCCCGGCGTCCGCCTCCGTCAGTGGCCGGTAGGGCGCGCCGCCCGCGTTGTTCACCAGCACGTCGAGCCGGGGCAGCGCGGCGAAGAAGGCGTGCACGGCGGCCGGGTCGCGGAGGTCCACCGGCACGAACTCCGTGCCCTCCAGCGGTACGTCGGGGGGCCTGCGGGCACAGACCACCACGTCCGCGCCCGCCTCGACGAACGCCCGGGCGATCCCGGCCCCCACCCCACGGGTGCCGCCCGTGACGACGACGATCCTGCCCCCGAGATCCAGGTTGTCCACAGGGCCTCCCGCCCGGATGCATTCACTGCTAGCTTCGAGAGTGCGCCTAACAAACGTTTGGTGGAATGGCTCTGAGGTGGAAAGGTAGCTGATGCGTCCATGGGTGTCTCCACCTCGTCCCCGGAAAAGGGGATTTCCGTCGTCACGGTCGACTTCCCACCGGTGAACGCGCTGCCGGTGCGCGGCTGGTTCGACCTGGCCGACGCCCTGCGCGCGGCGGGCCGCGACCCCGGCGTCCGGTGCGTCGTGCTGACGGCCGAGGGGCGCGGTTTCAACGCGGGCGTGGACATCAAGGAGATGCAGCGCGAGACCAGGGACAGCGGAGGCCATCGCGCGCTCATAGGGGCCAACCGCGGCTGTTTCGAGGCCTTCGCCGCGGTCTACGAGTGCGAGGTCCCCGTCGTCGCGGCGGTGCACGGCTTCTGTCTGGGCGGTGGGATCGGGCTGGTGGGGAACGCGGACGCGATCGTGGCGAGCGAGGACGCCACGTTCGGCCTGCCCGAGCTGGACCGCGGCGCCCTGGGCGCGGCCACGCATCTGGCCCGCCTGGTCCCGGGCCACCTGATGCGCGCGCTGTACTACACCTCGCGCACGGCGACCGCCGCCGAGCTGCACGCGCACGGCTCGGTGTGGCGGGTCGTGCCGCGCGAGGAACTGCCGGTCGCCGCGCTGGAGCTGGCGCGTGAGATAGCCGCCAAGGACGGCGAGCTGATCCGGCTCGCGAAGGCCGCGCTCAACGGCATCGACCCCGTGGACGTGCGCCGCAGCTACCGATTCGAGCAGGGCTTCACCTTCGAGGCGAACCTCGGCGGGGTCGCCGACCGTGTCCGCGACACCTTCGGAAAGGAGGGGGTCGACAGGTGAGCGACAAGACGATGACCACCGACGAGGTGGTCTCCCGGCTCCACAGCGGGATGACTCTCGGCATCGGCGGCTGGGGCTCGCGCCGCAAGCCGATGGCCCTGGTGAGAGCACTGCTCCGCACCAGGATCACCGATCTCACCGTGGTGTCGTACGGCGGCCCGGACGTCGGCCTGCTCGCCGCCGCGGGCCGGATCCGCCGGCTCGTCACCGCCTTCACCACCCTCGACTCGATCCCGCTCGAACCGCACTACCGGGCGGCACGCGAGCGCGGGGCGTTCGAGCTGATGGAGGTCGACGAGGCGATGTTCATGTGGGGCCTGCACGCCGCCGCGAACCGCCTGCCCTTCCTCCCCGTCCGGGCCGGGCTCGGCTCGGACGTGATGCGGGTCAACCCCACGCTGCGCACGGTCACTTCGCCGTACGCCGATGCCTCCTCGGGGGTACGGGAGGAGCTCGTCGCCATGCCCGCCCTGCGCCTGGACGCGGCTCTGGTCCACATGAACCGCGCCGACCGCCTGGGCAACGGTCAGTATCTGGGCCCGGACCCGTACTTCGACGACCTGTTCTGCGAGGCGGCCGACGCCGCGTACGTCTCGTGCGAGCGCGTGGTCGACACGGCGGAGCTCACCAAGGAGGCCGCCCCGCAGACCCTGCTGCTCAAGCGGTCGAGCGTGACGGGCGTCGTCGAGACTCCGAACGGCGCGCACTTCACGTCCTGCGCCCCCGACCACGGACGCGACGAGCCCTTCCAGAAGCTGTACGCCACCACGCCGTACGCCGAGTTCGCCGCGCGCTTCCTCACCGGCGACGAACAGGCCTACCAGTCCGCCGTACGGGCCTGGCACAAGGAGCAGCGATGAGCCCCGCGTCCACCCCCGCCCCCGGTGCCCCCGCAGCCGTGGTCACCCGCGCCGAGTACTGCGTGATCGCCTGCGCCGAGGCCTGGCGGGACAACGGCGAGGTGCTCGCCAGCCCCATGGGTCCCATCCCCTCCATCGGCGCCCGTCTCGCCAAGCGCACCTTCTCCCCCGATCTGCTGCTGACCGACGGCGAGGCGATGCTCATCGGCCTCGACGACACCCCGGAGGGCTGGCTGCCGTACCGGCAGCACCTGACCATGGTCACCGGCGGACGAAGGCACGTGATGATGGGCGCGAGTCAGCTCGACCGCTTCGGCAACCAGAACATCTCCTGCATCGGTGACTGGTCCAGGCCCACGCGCCAGCTGCTCGGCGTGCGCGGCGCGCCGGTCAACACCTTGAACAACCCGACCAGTTACTGGGTCCCCAGACACTCGCCGCGCGTCTTCGTCGAGCGGGTCGACATGGTGTGCGGGGTGGGGTACGACCGTGCCGCCGCCGCGGGCCCGAGCGCCACCCGTTTTCATCGCATCCCGCGCGTGGTGAGCGACCTCGGTGTCTTCGACTTCGCCACCCCCGACCACTCGATGCGGCTCGCCTCACTGCACCCGGGCGTCACCGTGGAGCAGGTGCGGGAGGCGACGGGCTTCGGGCTGTCGGTCCCCGACGAGGTGCCCCGCACCCGCGAACCGAGTCCCGAGGAGCTGAGACTGATCCGCGAGGTCATCGATCCGGGCGGTGCCCGGGATCGAGAGGTCAGGAGCTGATGGAGACCGCGCTCACCCGCCTCGTCGGTGTCCGTCACCCCGTCGTGCAGACCGGTATGGGCTGGGTCGCGGGCCCCCGCCTGGTGTCGGCGGCGGCGAACGCGGGGGCGCTGGGCATCCTGGCCTCCGCGACGATGACCCTCGACCATCTGAGAGAGGCCATACGCGAGGTCAGGTCCCGTACGGACGCGCCGTTCGGGGTGAATCTGCGCGCCGACGCCGGCGACGCGGGCGAGCGGGTACGGATCATCGTCGAGGAAGGGGTGAGGGTCGCGTCGTTCGCCCTCGCGCCGTCCCGCGAGCTGATCGCCCAGCTGAAGGAGGCGGGCGTGGTCGTCGTCCCCTCCGTCGGGGCACGCCGGCATGCCGAGAAGGTGGCCGCCTGGGGCGCGGACGCGGTGATCGTGCAGGGCGGCGAGGGCGGCGGCCACACCGGCGAGGTCGCGACGACGGTGCTGCTGCCGCAGGTGGTGGACGCGGTGGACATCCCGGTGGTGGCGGCGGGCGGTTTCCACGACGGGCGGGGGCTGGTCGCGGCGCTGGCGTACGGGGCGGCGGGCATCGCCATGGGCACCCGTTTCCTGCTCACCTCGGACTCGACCGTTCCGGCCGCGGTGAAGGCGAAGTACCTGGCGGCGACGGTCAGGGACGTCACGGTCACGACGGCCGTGGACGGCCTCCCCCATCGCATGCTGCGTACGGACTTCGTCGACTCCTTGGAGAGGTCCGGCCGTGCGAGGGCCCTCGCGCAGGCCGTCCGCCGGGCCGCGGGCTTCCGGCGGATCTCCGGGCTGTCCTGGTCGCGGATGGTCCGCGACGGTCTCGCCATGAAGCACGGCAGGGAGCTGACCTGGAGCCAGGTGCTGCTCGCCGCGAACACACCGATGCTCCTGAAGTCGTCGATGGTGGACGGGCGCACGGACCTGGGGGTGATGGCCTCGGGACAGGTCGCGGGGGTGATCGAGGACCTGCCGTCGTGCAAGGAGCTGGTCGACCGGGTGATGGCGGAAGCCCGGGAAACCCTCGATGCCCTGGCGGTCGTGGGTGCTTCAATGCCCGGGTGACTCAGACCATAAGAGAGCCGTGGGGCCTCAGTGTGTTCGGTGCGGGAAGCGTGCGGGCGGAACCTCAGCTGGTGCGGGTGAAGTTGGCGGTCGACGTGCTGGAGCCGTCGCCCGACAAGGCGTTCCAGGAGGCGGGCTCGGCGGTGTCCCGGCTGCGCGAGACGCTGCGCGGACACGGGATACCGGACGCGTCGGTCTCCGGATCCAAGCTGTCGCTCCAATCCGAGTACGACGGCTACGGAACCGGCCGGAAGTTCCTCGGTTACCGCTGCCAGGCCTCGTACGTCATCGAGATCGAGACGATCGACGACCTGCAGCGGCTCATCGTCGACGCGGTCGACGCGGGCGCCAACCGGGTCGACGACGTCGTCTTCGACGTACGCGACAAGCCCGCGCTGCGCGACGAGGCCCGGCGCCGGGCCGTGGACGCGGCCCGGCGGAAGGCGGAGGTGTACGCGGAGGCGGCGGGCGTCCCGCTGGGCACGGTGCTGCACATCCAGGACGTGGACGCCGAGTCGTGGGAAATGCGCAGCCACCGGGGACACGGCGGTGGCGGCGGAAGCTCGGAAGGCGACCTGGCCCCCGGCATGGTCGAGGTCCACGCGGGCGTACTGCTGGGCTTCTCGCTCGGCCGCTGACGCCCGCCCGGGCCTCAGAGCCTTTCGATGATCGTCACGTTCGCCTGGCCGCCGCCCTCGCACATCGTCTGGAGGCCGAACCGGCCGCCGGTGCGCTCCAGTTCGTGCAGGAGCGTCGTCATCAGCTTCACGCCCGTCGCCCCCAACGGATGTCCCAGAGCGATGGCGCCGCCGTTGACGTTGACCTTCTCCGGGTCGGCGCCGGTCTCCTTGAGCCAGGCGAGGACGACCGGGGCGAAGGCTTCGTTGATCTCGACGAGGTCGATGGCGTCGAGGGACATGCCGGTCTTCTTCAGGGCGTACGCGGTGGCCGGGATGGGCGCGGACAGCATGCGGATGGGGTCCTCGCCGCGCACGGAGAGGTGGTGGACGCGGGCGCGCGGGGTCAGCCCGTGCTCCCGTACCGCCCGCTCGGAGGCGAGCAGCATCGCGGCGGCGCCGTCGGAGACCTGGGAGGAGCAGGCGGCGGTGATGGTGCCGCCCTCGACGACCGGCTTGAGGCCCGCCATCTTCTCCGGTGAGGTGTCCCTGCGCGGGCCCTCGTCGGCGGTGACCTCGCCGTAGGCCACGGTCTCGCGGGCGAAGCGGCCCTCGTCGATGGCGCGGATCGCCCGCCGGTGCGAGCGGAGGGCGAACTCCTCCTGGTCGCTGCGGCTGATGCCCCACTTGGCGGCGATCATCTCGGCGCCGGCGAACTGGTTGACGGGCAGGTCGCCGTAGCGCGCCCGCCAGCCCTCGCTGCCCGCGAAGGGGCCTTCGGTGAGGCCGAGGGGGTCGGCGGCCTGGCGGGAGGCGAAGGCGATGGGGATCTGGCTCATGTTCTGCACTCCGCCCGCGACCACCAGGTCCTGGGTGCCGGACAGGACGCCCTGGGCGGCGAAGTGCACGGCCTGCTGGGAGGAACCGCACTGCCGGTCGACGGTGACGCCCGGCACCTCCTCGGGGAGCCCGGCCGCCAGCCAGCAGGTGCGGGCGATGTCTCCGGCCTGCGGCCCCACGGTGTCCAGACAGCCGAAGACGACGTCCTCGACGGCGGCCGGGTCCACTCCGGAGCGCTCGACCAGCGCCTTGAGGACATGCGCGCCGAGGTCGGCCGGGTGGACACCGCTCAGGCCTCCCCCGCGCCGCCCGACGGGCGTACGGACCGCTTCGACGATGTAGGCCTCGGCCATGACAACTCCCTCGCAGACATGGGGTATAGCAGACATGGGCTATGCGCGTACGGAGATGCCGTCCAGCACCATCGACAGGTACTGCCGGGCGATCTCCTCGGGGCTGTGCTGTCCGCCGGGCCGGTACCAGGACGCGGCGACCCACACGGTGTCGCGCACGAAGCGGTAGGTGAGCCGGATGTCGAGGTCGGCCCGGAAGGCCTCGGCGGCCACGCCGCGCTCCAGCGTGCTCAGCCACGCCTTCTCGAAGTTGCGCTGCGAGTCGGCGAGGAAGGCGAAGCGCTGCTGGGCGGCGAGGTGCCGGGACTCCTTCTGGTAGATGGCGACGGCGGCACGATGCCGGTCGATCTCCCGGAACGACTCCGTGACCAGGGCCTCCAGGGTCTGGCGCGGGCCGAGTTCGGCGTCCAGGACGGCGTCGTAGCCCTCCCAGAGCTCGTCGAGGAAGGTCCGCAGGATCTCCTCCAGCATCGATTCCTTGGAGTCGAAGTGGTAGTAGAGGCTGCCCGCGAGCATCCCGGCCTCGTCCGCGATCTTGCGTACGGTGGTGGCGTTGTAGCCCTGCTCGGCGAAGACCTCCGCGGCGGTGTCGAGGAGTTCGCGGCGCCGCTCGGGGGTGGCGGTCACCTGGGGCTTCTTCTTGGTAGGCACGGTTCCATTGTGGTCCCAGGGGTGCGGGCCGACGGCGCCCTACGCACGTTGGCTGCTGACGGAGACGACTTCGCCGGTCAGGTACGAGGAGTAGCCGGACGCCAGGAACACCATCACGTTGGCCACCTCCCAGGGCTGCGCGTAGCGGCCGAAGGCCTCGCGGCCCGTCAGTTCCTCCAGCAGCTCGGGCGTGGTCACCTTCACCAGGTGCGGGTGCATGGCGAGACTCGGTGACACCGCGTTGACGCGCACCCCGTACTCGGCGGCCTCGACGGCCGCGCACCGGGTGAGCGCCATGACGCCCGCCTTGGCGGCGGCGTAGTGCGCCTGACCGGCCTGGGCGCGCCAGCCGACGACGGAGGCGTTGTTGACGACGACTCCGCCGCCGCCCTGGTCCCGGAAACGGCGCAAGGCGGCCCGGGTACACCGGAACGTGCCGTTCAGTGTCACGTCCAGCACCCTCGACCACTGTTCGTCGGTCATGTCGACGAGGGCACAAGTGCCGCCGAGGCCCGCGTTGTTGACGACGATGTCCAGGCCGTCGTGGAGCTCTCCCGCCAACGCGAAGAGCGCTTCCACCTGCTGCTCGTCCGTCACGTCGCACGGCAGCGAGGCGACGCTCGCCGCGCCGAACTCCGCGGCGAGGGCCTCTTCGCTCTCCTTGAGGCGGCGGACATGGGCGTCACTGATGACCACCCGCGCCCCCTCCTCCAGGAACCTGCGTGCCGTCGCCCCGCCGATGCCCGCGCCCGCGGCGGCGGTGATGACGGCGGTGCGCCCGGTCAGCAGCCCGTGCCCGCTGACGTACGCCGGACTCTCGACGTCGCTCATACCTCCACGCTAACCTACCAAACACTTGTTAGGGAAGGTGCTGCCGATGGATCTGACCCTCTCCCCCGCCGACGAGGCCTTCCGCGCCGAGGCCAGGACCTGGCTCGCCGCCCATGTGCCACCAACGCCCCTCCCGTCCCTGGAGACCGAGGAGGGCTTCGCGGCGCACCGCGTGTGGGAGGCCGAACTCGCCGCGGACCGCTGGTCGGTGGTGTCCTGGCCGGAGGTGTACGGCGGCCGGGGCGCGGACATCGTGCGCTGGCTGGTGTTCGAGGAGGAGTACCACGCGGCGGGCGCGCCGGGCCGGGTCGGGCAGAACGGCATCAACCTCCTGGCGCCCACCCTCTTCGACCACGGCACGGAGGAACAGCGCGCCCGGATCCTTCCCTCCATGGCCGGCGGGGAAGTCGTCTGGGCGCAGGCGTGGTCCGAGCCGGAGGCGGGGTCCGACCTGGCCTCGCTCACCTCGCGTGCGGTGCGTACGGCCGGGGGCTGGCTGCTGAGCGGGCAGAAGACCTGGTCGTCGCGGGCCGCCTTCGCCGACCGCGCGTTCGGCCTCTTCCGCAGTGAGCCGGGCACACCGAGGCCTCATCAGGGCCTGACCTATCTGATGTTCGACCTGCGCGCGCCCGGGGTCACCGTGCGCCCCATCGGCCGCCTGGACGGCAGACCGGCCTTCGCCGAGGTCTTTCTCGACGAGGTCTTCGTCCCGGACGAGGACGTGATCGGCGAGCCGGGCGGGGGCTGGCGCGTCGCCATGTCGACGGCGGGCAACGAGCGAGGACTGACGCTGCGTTCACCGGGCCGCTTCCTCGCCGCCGCGGACCGGCTGGTGGACCTGTGGCGCGCTCGCGCCGACCCCTCGGACACGGCGCTGCGCGACCGGGTGGCCGACGCGGTGATCGGCGCCCGCGCCTACCAGCTCTTCACCTACGCCAACGCCTCCCGCTTCCTGGACGGCGGGACCATCGGACCAGAGGCCAGCTTGAACAAGGTCTTCTGGTCCGAGTACGACATCGCGCTGCACGAGACGGCCCTCGACCTCCTAGGCCCGGACGGCGAGTCGGCGGACACGGACTGGTCCGAGGGGTACGTCTTCTCCCTCGCCGGTCCGATCTACGCCGGCACCAACGAGATCCAGCGCGACATCATCGCCGAGCGCCTGCTCGGCCTCCCGAAGGGCCGCCGCTGATGCGCTTCCTCCTCGACCCGCAGCAGCGGGCGTTCGCCGACTCGCTGGACGCGATGCTGACGGCCGCGGACACTCCGTCGGTCGTACGGGACTGGATCCGCGGCGACCATGGCAGCGGCCGCGCGCTGTGGTCCCGTATCGCCAAGGTGGGCGTGTTCGCGCTCGCGGTGCCGGAGGCGTACGAGGGGATGGGTCCGCATCCGGCGGAACTGGCCGTGGGTTTCGTCGAGTTGGGGCGGCACGCGGTGCCCGGTCCGCTGGTGGAGACGGTCGCGGCGGCCGCCCTGCTGGCCGAGCTGGCGGACCCCGTGCCCGCCGGGCGGCTGCTCCCGTCGCTGGCCTCGGGCGAGGCGTCGGCGACGCTGGCCCTCGACGGGGCGTACGCGCTGGACGGCGACGCGGCGACCACCCGCCTCGCCCTGGCGGCCGACGGACTGCGTCTGGCCCCCGGCCACGGCCCGGTGCGCACCTCCCTGGACCCCGCCCGCCGCCTCACACCCCTCACACCGGGCGGTGAACTGCTCGCCGCCGCCCCGCCCGTCGCCCATGCCCTCGTCTGGGCCCGGCTCGCCACCGCCGCCCAGGCGCTCGGCGTCGGTCTGGCGCTCCTCGACCGGACCGTCGCGTACGTCAGGCAGCGCACCCAGTTCGGCGTCCCCGTCGGCTCGTTCCAGGCGGTGAAGCATCGCCTCGCCGACGCGAAGATCGCCCTGGAGTTCGCGCGCCCGCTGCTGTTCGGCGCGGCCCTGACGATGGCGCCCGCCGACGTGGCCGCCGCCAAGGTCACGGCCTGCGAGGCCGCGTACGCCACCGCGCGCACGGCGCTCCAGTTGCACGGCGCGATCGGCTACACCGCGGAGTACGACCTGTCCCTGTGGCTGGCCAAGGCCCGTGCCCTGCGCACCGCGTGGGGCACCCCGGCCGAGTGCCGGGCCGAGGTGCTCAGTGGTGGTGCTCGCCGCCGGTGAGCTCCCGGTACTCCTCCGGCGTCGGCTTCGGGATCTGGGTGTCGGGCCCGTACATGGCGCGGGCGAGCCGGGCGCGCAGCCTGCGGCCGGGGCCGACCCGGCGGGTGACGCCGTTGGCGTCCACGAGCGGTCCCACCTCGTACGGCGGGGGCTGCTCGTGCTGGGTGAGCGTGAACCGGGCCGCCGGTGTGAGCGGTTCGTGCACCTCGACGTACTCGCCGTGCGGAAGCATCCGGATGATCCCGGACTCCCTTCCGTGCAGCACCTTGTCGCGGTCCCGTCGCTGCAGGCCCATGCAGATCCGGCGCGTGACGACGAAGGCGAGGGCCGGGGCGACGAAGAAGGAGACCCGTACGAACCAGGTGATGGCGTTGATGGAGAGGTGGAAGTGGGTGGCCCACAGGTCGTTGCCACCGCCGACCAGGAGCACTCCGTACAGCGTCAGCCAGGCGACACCGAGCCCGGTGCGGGTGGGGACGTTGCGCGGCCGGTCCAGGATGTGGTGTTCCCGTCTGTCCCCGGTGATCCACGCCTCGAGGAACGGGTAGACGGCGATGGCGGTCATGATCAGCGGGAAGAGGGAGAAGGGGATGAACACCCCCAGTTGGAGGGTGTGGCCCCAGGCGTTGATCTCCCATCCCGGCATCACCCGGATGAGTCCCTCGGAGAAGCCGAGGTACCAGTCGGGCTGTGCGCCGGTCGTCACCAGGTCCGGCCGGTAGGGGCCGAAGGCCCAGACGGGGTTGATGGTCGCGATCGCCCCCATCAGCGACAGCACCCCGAAGACGAGGAAGAAGAACCCGCCCGCCTTGGCCATGTACACCGGCATGAACGGCATCCCGACGACGGACTTCTGGTCGCGTCCGGGCCCCGGGTACTGCGTGTGCTTGTGGTAGAAGACCAGGATCAGATGGGCGACCACCAGGCCCAGCATGATGCCCGGCAGCAGGAGGACGTGGATCGGGAAGAAGCGCGGAATGATGTCGTGGCCCGGGAACTCGCCTCCGAAGAGGAAGAAGGAGAGGTACGTTCCCACGATCGGGACCGACAGGATCGCGCCCTGGGCGAAGCGGACGCCGGTGCCGGAGAGCAGGTCGTCGGGGAGCGAGTAGCCGGTCAGGCCGGTGATCAGGCCGAGCATCAGCAGGGTCCAGCCGAACAGCCAGTTGACCTCGCGGGGCTTGCGGAACGCGCCGGTGAAGAAGACGCGCATCATGTGCACGAGCATGCCGGCGAGGAAGACGATCGCCGCCCAGTGGTGGATCTGCCGGACCAGGAGTCCGCCGCGCACCTCGAAGCTGATGTGGAGGGTGGACTCGTAGGCGCGGGTCATGAGGATGCCGTTGAGTGGTTCGTACGGGCCGTGGTAGACGACCTCGGAGGCGCTCGGCTCGAAGAAGAGCGTGAGGTAGACGCCGGTCAGGATCAGGATCAGGAAGCTGTAGAGGCAGACCTCGCCGAGCATGAAGGACCAGTGGTCCGGGAAGACCTTGCGCAGGTTGGCCTTGGCCAGCGCGTAGAGGCCGAGCCGTCCGTCGGCCCAGTCCGCGAGGCGTTCGCCCCCCGACGTCTCGCCTCGCCGCCCCGCACGTGAAGTCCCTTGCCCTCGACCGGAGTTGATCTCTCCCGCGCCCATGGGCCACCCCCTCGGCCCACCAGAGTGGCACGACACCTCCCCGAAGCCAACGGCGCGTCACCCCCGTCCGCCTCTCGCCCCCGCCGCCCCTACCCGTCCCATCCCAGGGGGCTCCGCCCCCAGACCCCCGGGTGGGCTCTCAACCTGCGGGTGGGTGGGGGCTGGTCGCGCAGTTCCCCGCGCCCCTGAAGACTCCCAGCCCGTCCGGCGTTTGAGGACGAGGCCGTTCAGGCCGATCGGGGGTTTGGGGGCGGAGCCCCCAAGTCGGGATGGGACGGGTAGGGGCGGCGGGGGCGAGGAACCGGGCGGGGGCTCAGGCTCTCGGGGTGAGGGTGAGAACGGCGGTGTGGCCCGTCGCGCGGAGGGTCGCTTCCTCGTCCGTCAGGAGCACGGCGTCGTAGCGCCCGAGGGCCACCCCGGCCACCTCGGCGGCGCCGTCGAGGGCGACGATCAGGACGGCCGGGCCCGCCGGGAGGGCAAGGGACCGACGGGGGGCGGCGACCGTGACGGTGGGGGTCGCGGCGGCGCCCCGGTGCCACATGACGTTGAGGTTCACGACCGGCCCCCCGAGGAGACGGCAGCCGGTCGGCAGGTCACCGGGGAAGCGCTGCGGGACGAACCGCGCGTCCACCCGGCGCCGCTCACCGCCGACCGTCAGGTCCATCCCCTCGCCCTCGACCATGGTGAGGATCCGGTCCACGTCGGCGAACGCCGAGAACGGCCCGTCGGAGCCGACGTCGGCCAGGCTCACCCGCCACTCGAAGTCCCCCATGTCCGCGCCTTCAGGCCGCGCGACGATCTCGCGCGTCACCCCGCCACCGTTCTTCCAGGGCACGGCGACCCGCCCGGCGGCCGGCAGGACACGCACGGTCACCGGACGATCCCCCGCTCGCGCGCGGCCGTCAGCCACTGGGGAAAGTCGCCCACGATCCGGTCGTACAGCTCGGCGTCGGAGACCTTCCGAGGCTGCGAACCGGCATGGAAGAAACCGGCGTTGTCGACGACCCGCCGCTGCGGCACCGGCAGCTCGTCGAGTTTGCGCAGGAACTCGAACTGCTTGCTGTCGGGGTCACCGAACCCTATGAACTGCCAGAACAGCGGAAGCTTCGCCGCCTTGCACAAGTACCTTTCGGCGGCGAGCTTGTTGATGGGGCCGCCGTCGGTCTGGAAGACGACCAGGGCGGGGGCCTCGGAGCCGCTGTCGAGGTAGTGGTCGATGACCGCGTCCATGGCCAGGTGGTAACTGGTCTTCCCCATGTGACCGAGCCCGGCCACGATCTTCTCCACCCGGCCCTGGTGGTTGTCGAGCGCGATGTCCGTGACCGCGTCGATGTCCGTGGAGAAGAAGACGACCGGGACGGTTCCGTCGTCGTCGAGGTGCGCCGACAGGCCTAGCACCCGGTCCGCCAGCGCCTGCACACTGCCGTCCTTGTAGTACGGCTTCATCGACCCGGAGTAGTCGACGACCAGGTACACCGCGGCCTGCTGTCCGCTCAGCCCGTGCTTGGTGAGGGAGACACCGGCGCTCTTGTACAGACTGATCAGCGCGGGCGCGGTCTCCTCCACCTTGGTGAGGCTGATTCCGGCCATGCGGGGCTCCCATCGCGCGAGGGTTGCGGAAACGCCGAGATTACGGCACTGACAGCCCCTGCCGTCGCCCTCCCACATGGGCGTTCGCTATTTTGTTCGCCGCCGACCCCACCGGCTCATCGTCCCCCTGATCTCCGTACCCGCGAGGAGCCGGTCGTGGAATCCGAGTCCGCCGAATCCGCCCAACCCACACAACCCACAGAACCCACCGTCACCACCTGCTATCGCCATCCCAAGGTGGAGTCCCATGTGCGCTGTACACGGTGCGACCGCTACATCTGCCCGGACTGCATGCGCGAGGCGGCCGTCGGTCACCAGTGCGTGGAGTGCGTGAAGGAGGGCGCCCGTTCGATCCGGCAGGCCCGCACGGCGTTCGGCGGCCGTATCTCGACCGTGCCCGTGGTGACGTACCTCCTGATCGCGCTCAACGTGCTGGCTTATGTGGGCGAGGTGGTGCGCCCGGCGATCGTGGACCGGTTCGAGATGCTCGGCGCAGGGCTGGCGGGGCCCGACGGCGGGCACTACGTCTGGCAGGCCCAGTACCCCTACGACTTCCACCCGGAGGGCGTGGTCGACGGGGAGTGGTACCGGATGCTGACCGGTGCGTTCCTCCATCTGCCGCCCACCGAGGGCACGTTCGGGATTCTGCACATCGTGATGAACATGGTCTCGCTGTGGAACCTGGGCCGGGTGGTGGAGGCCCAGCTCGGCCGGATCCGCTTCGTCACGCTCTATCTGCTCTCGGCCCTCGGCGGCTCGGTCCTCGTACTGGTGATCGCGCCGTACACGCCCACGCTCGGTGCGTCGGGTGCCATCTTCGGGCTGGGGGCCGCGTACTACGTCATGGCCCGCCGGCTGGGCGCCGACATGAGCGCCGTCAACCGCTTCATGGCGGGCCTGCTGCTGTGGCTGCTCATCTCGGCGGGACTCACCTCCTGGCAGGGCCACCTCGGCGGACTGCTGGCGGGCGGGGTGATCACTCTCGCCTACGCGTACGCGCCCCGGGACCGCCGCCGGGCGCTCGTCCAAGCGGCCGCGTGCGCCGCGCTGTTGGCGCTGCTGGTGATCGCGGCCGTCGGAAAGGTGTCCGCGCTGACGAGCGGAGCGGCCTGAGCGCTCCCTAGGCTGAGCCCATGAAACGCGCTCGGCTCCTCCTGCTCGCGGTCCTCCCCCTGGTCGCGGTGGCGGTCTGCTTCCTCGCCCCGGGACTCACGGACGCGAGCGGGGCCGCCGGGCGCGCGCGGGCCCGCCAGGACGCCGAGCGCACGGCGGGCGCGGGCCTCGCCGCCCCGGACAAGAAGGAGCTGGCGCAGAAGCTCGTGGCGAGCGCGGAGAACTCCACGCTCGACTGGCGCAGCGCGTATGCCTACATCGAGGACATCGGCGACGGCCAGGGGTACACGGCGGGCCTCATCGGCTTCTGCACCGGCACCCACGATCTGCTCGTCCTGGTCGAGGGCTACACGAAGGACCACCCGGGCAACGGCCTCGCCCGCTACCTCCCCGCCCTGCGCAAGGTCGACGGGACGGACTCGCACGAGGGTCTCGACCCGGGCTTCGTGGCGGCCTGGCGCAAGGAGGCCTCGGTGGCCGCCTTCCGCAAGGCGCAGGACGCCGAGCGGGACCGCGTCTACTTCGACCCCGCGGTGCGCCGCGCCAAGCTCGACGGCCTCGGCACGCTGGGCCAGTTCATCTACTACGACGCCATGGTCATGCACGGGCCCGGCACCGGCGCGGGCGGCTTCTACGACCTGCGCACCCGTGCCATGGCCCAGGCCGACACCCCGGCCGAGGGCGGCTCCGAGAAGGCCTACCTGGACATCTTCCTCGACGTGCGTCGCGCGGCGATGAAGGCCGAGAGCGCCCACCGCGACACGACCCGCATCGACACGGCCCAGCGGGTGTTCCTGTACGACGGGAACCTGGACCTGCGCACACCGCTGGAGTGGAAGGTGTACGGGGAGACGTACAAGGTGCCGTAGCCCCTCCCCACGGAGCCGAGGCGCCGCCCCTCCGCCCGATTCGGTCGGGCGCCGTCAGTGCTCGACGACCTCGCCGTCGCTCAGTTCCAGTACACGGTCGGCCAGGCCCAGGAGTTGGGGGTCGTGCGTGGCGACCAGGGCCGTGACGCCCTCACTGGCGACCACCGCCCGCAGCAGCTCCATCACCGCCAGGCCGGTCTGCGCGTCCAGTTGTCCGGTCGGCTCGTCGGCGAGCAGCAGGGCCGGGTGGTTGGCGAGGGCGCGGGCGATGGACACCCGCTGCTGCTGGCCGCCGGAGAGCTCCGCCGGGCGCTGCGCCCCGTGGTCGGCGAGCCCCACGAGGGCGAGCAGCAGGGCCACGCGCTCCTCACGTTCGCGGGGGTCGGCTCTGCGCAGCCGCAGCGGCACTCCCACGTTCTCGGCCGCGGTGAGGATGGGGATGAGTCCGAAGGACTGGAAGATGTAGCCGATCCGGTCGCGGCGCAGTTCCAGCAGCTCGTTCTCACCGAGCGCGGACAGGTCGGTGCCGTCGATGACGACGCGGCCGCGGTCCGGGCGGTCGAGGCCGCCGATCAGATGGAGCAGGGTCGTCTTGCCGGAGCCCGACCGGCCCTTGAGGGCGACGAGTTCACCGCGCCGCAGCTCGAAGGAGGCGCCGCGCAGCGCGTGCACGGCCACGGTGCCCGTGCCGTACGAGTGGTGCAGGTTCTCCACCCGCACCATCGGTTCGTCGGCGGATTCGCCCACGAGGGCGGCACCGGACCGCGTGCCGGTGTTCTCCGTCATCGACGCACCCCCTACGGAATGGAACTCATGTACCCAGAACGGGAACCCCATGATATTCATGTCGGGTCGGCGAGGGGTGGCTCGGCAATCGGCTGGGGGACGAGTGACGGGCTTCTTGTTGCTGCGCGTTCGGGCGCATCGGGTGCTGCTCGGCGCCGCCCTGCTCGCGGTGCTGCTGACCACCTCGGTACTCGCCGCCCTCGCCGCGTTCTCCGCCTCGGTCGGGGACGCGGCGCTCCGACAGAACCTGAGCGGCCCGGCCGCGACCTCCGCCTCGCTCGTCATCAGCGCCGACGTGCCCCGCGGCCGGGACGAGGCGGCCCAGGACGCGGCGGTCCGCGGCGCGCGCCGGACCTTCGCCGGGCTCGCGGTGACCGTACGGACGTTGCGCGGCTCGGGGCCGTACGCGCTGCCCCGTTCCCTCCAGGGCACCGATGGCCGCGCGGGGCAACCGGACCTCACCCACTTCGCCGCCCTCGACCGGTCGCGGATCAGGCTGGTCGCGGGCACACTGCCCGGCCCGGCCCCGGCGGCGCGCACCGCACCCGTGCCCGTCGCACTGCCCGAAGTCGCCGCCGACCGGCTGAAGGTGCGGCCCGGCGCGCGGATCGCCCTGACCGACCGGCTGGGCGGCGCGCCCCTGACGGTCCGGGTCACCGGCGTGTACCGGGCCGCCGACAGCGCGGATCCGTACTGGCAGCTGGACACCCTCGGCGGTCACGGGGTGCGCACCGTCGACTTCACCACCTACGGCCCGCTGCTCGCCGACCCGTCCGTCCTCGCCTCCCGCACCTCCGCGGGCACCACCGGGTGGGTGGCGACGGCCGACTACCGGAACCTGACCACCGACGGCATCGACGCACTGCGCGAGGCCGCGGCGCGCGAGCCCGAAGCACTGGGCAGGAACCCGGCGTTCGGAGCCGGCGCGACCGTGCGGACGGCGCTGCCCGCCGTGCTCGACAGGACCGGGCGCGCGCTGCTCGTCTCCCGGTCCACGTTGATGATCGTCTCCGTCCAGCTGGTGCTGCTCGCCGGGTACGCGCTGCTGCTGGTGGCCCGGCTGCTCGACACCGAGCGGGCGGGCGAGACCGATCTGCTGAAGGCGCGGGGTGCCTCGCGCCGCCGGATCACGAGCCTCGCCGCGCTGGAGGCACTGCTGCTTGCCGTACCGGCGGCGGTGGGTGCCGCGCTGGTGTCCGGCCCGCTGGTACGGCTGCTCGCCCGGTGGTCGTCCCTCGACCGGACCGGGGTCCGGCTCGGGGACGCTCCGGTGCTCCAGGTGTGGCTGGTCGCGGCCGGGGTCGCGGTGTGCTGCGCGGCGGCGGTCGTGGCGCCCGCACTGGCCGCGACGGCGGGTGCGCCGCGGCTGCGGCGCGTGCGGGCCGCGGCGGGCGCGGCGCCGGTGCGGGCCGGGGCCGATGTGGGGCTGCTGTTGATCGCGGCGGTGGCGTACTGGCAACTCGACCGGCAGACCGGCTCGTCCGGTGGCGGCGCGCTCAGCCGTGACCGTGCGGGCGATCTGGGCATCGATCCGCTGCTGGTCGCGGCGCCCGCACTGGCCCTGCTGGCCGGCACGGTGCTGACGCTGCGGCTGCTGCCGCTGGCGGCGCGGCTCGCGGAGCGGCGGGCCGCGAGCGGGCGGGGCCTGCCGGCGGCGCTGGCGGGCTGGCAGTTCAGCCGACGTCCGCTGCGGGGGGCGGGGCCAGTGCTGCTGCTGGTCCTGGCCGTGACGACCGGGATGCTGGCGATCGGGCAGAGCGCGTCGTGGCAGCGGTCGCAGGGCGACCAGGCGGACTTCGGGACGGGTGCTGCCGTACGGGTGCTGGACGGCAGGCCGGGCAGCCCCGGCCAGACCGGTCTGTACGCCGCGCTGCCCGGGGTACGGGATGCCGCTCCCGCCTATCGCGCCACCACGGACCTCTCCGGCGGCCGCAGGGCGACGGTGCTCGCTCTGGACACGGCGCACGCCGGGGAGGGGATGCTGATGCGCGGCGACCTCGCCGACGAGCCCGTGAAGCGGCTGCTGCGGGGTCTCGCGCCTCGGGAGAAGGCGGCCGGACCCTCGGTGTCGCTGCCCGACGGCACCCGGCGGCTCGCGCTCGACCTGCGGATCACCAACGAGACGGCGGCAACGGGCGGGACGACGGCCGCGGGTGCAGGGGCCAAGGCGGGGCGTTCTCCTTCCGGACTCGCGCCCCTGGTCACCGTCGTCGTCGAGGACGGCTACGGCATCGCGTACCGGCTGAGCGCCGGGAAGCTGCCCGTCGACGGCCGGGTCCACCGGGTCACCCTCGACCTGGACGTGTCGGCTTCGGGCGCCCGCGCCACGCCGGCCGGGCCACTGCGGCTGACCGGGCTGCAGCTCGACGGCGCGGTTCCCGCGGGCGAGCCCGAGCAGCACCGGCTCACCGTCGTACGGATGCTGTCCACGGGCCCCGACGGAACGGCCCGGGCGGTCACGGTGCCCGCCGAGGTGCGCTGGCGGGGCAGCAGGACCGAGACGGCGGACGGAGCGGCGCTCCCGTCGACGGCCCTGCGTCCGGCCGCGTCGAGGACGGCGCCGCTGACGGTCTCGTACGGGACGGGCAACGCGCCCGGGAGCGACGAATGGGCCTCCGGTCCGCCGGAGTTCACCGTCCGCCTCGACACCGCGCGGGCCGCGCCCCCGGCGCGGATCGCGGCCGTCGCCACCCGGGCGTTTCTGCGCGCGGCCGGGACCGAGCCGGGCGAGAGCATCGACGTGACGCTGGACGGGGAGCGGCTGCGGGTGACGATCGTGCGGTCGGTGAGCGAGCTGCCGACGACCGGAACGGGCTCGGCCTGGGCCGGGGCCACCGCGGACGCGGCGGGAGCATCGGACGGAGCGGCGGACGAGGGCGGGGCGGAAACGGCGGACGGGGGCGCGCTGTTGCTGGATCTGCGCGCCGTGAACGCCGTGTTCGCACAGCGCGCACGCGCTCCGCTCGCACCCGCCGAATGGTGGCTGAGCACCGCACCCGGCGAGGCCGCGAAGGTCGCGGCCGCGCTGCGGGCGCGCCCCGACATCGAGCCGGACCAGGTGCTCGTACGGGACGAGGCCGCGGACCGGCTGCTGGGCGACCCGCTCGGCGCCGGGCCGCGCGCGGCGCTGCTGGCGGTGGCGGTGGCCGCGGCGGCCCTCGCCGCGGGCGGCTTCGCGGTGGGCACCGCGGGCTCCCGGCGCGAGCGGTCCGCGGAGTTCGCCGTGCTCAGGGCCCTGGGCGCGGGCCGCCGGGAACTGGCCCGGCTGGTCGCCGTGGAGCAGGGCCTGCTGATCGGGGCCGGTCTGCTCGCCGGTCTCGGCCTCGGCACCGTCCTGACCCGGGCGGTCGTCCCGCTGATCGTGCTGACGCCGGGGGCCGCGCGACCGGTCCCCCGCGTCCTCGTCGAACTCCCGGTGTCCCAGGTGGCACTGCTCCTGGTGGGCGTCGCGGCGCTGCCCCTGCTGATCAGCGCCGCGACGGCCGTCCGGCGCGCCGACCCGGCGGTCGCGCTCCGCCACCAGGGGGACAGCTGAGATGGCCTGGTGGAAGCAGCGCACGGAGCGCGGTGTGGCGCCCTGGGTGCGTACGCGGCTGCGGACCGCCCCCGGGGCGGCCGTCGCGTTCGGAGTGCTCGTGCTGGTCACGGCGTTCCTCGCGGCGGCGCTGCCGCGGGCCCTTGACGCCTACGAGACGAAAGGGCTGCGGCAGGAGATCGCCGGGGCGCCCCCGGCCGCCACCTCGGTGGAGCTGAGCGCACCGCAGCCGGGGCTGGAGATCGCGCAGGCCACCCGGGAGAAGGCGGTGCGGCCCCCGGCGCTCGCGGCCGTCCGACGCGCGGCGCTGGCCAGGCTGCCCGCGCCGCTGCGGGCGGACACCACGGAGTCGGCCTACGGGGTGCGGACCTCCAAGAGCCTCGTCGGACTGAACTCCTGGCTGCCGGTGATCGACGCGCCGCCCCGTTTCACGCTGGCCGCGCAGTCGGAACTCGCCGCCCACTCCACCGTGCGCGGCGGACGTCTCCCCACCGCCGCCGGGGAGGTGACGGCGGACACCAGGAAGGTCGAGGCCGCGGTGACCGAGGCGACCGCCCGGACACTGCGGCTGCGGGTCGGTTCCGTCATCGACGTGGACGGCTTCGGGGGCGCGCCGCTGGTCGTGCGGATCACCGGGATCGTGGAGCCTCGGCATCCGCAGGGCGGTTACTGGTCCGCGGAGCCGGTCCTGCGCACCCCGGGCGTGGCCGCGGACCCGTCCCTCCCGCCGCAGTTCTACTGGGACGCGGGCCTCCTACTGGCACCCGGCGCCGCCCCGGTGCTCCTCGACAGCCAGGGACAGCCGGAGCTGTACTGGCGGTTCGCCCCCGCCACCGGCCGGCTCACCGCACAGGACGTCCCGGGGCTCGTCTCCCGGATCGCCTCCCTCGAGGGCGGGCCCGAGCTGCTGCGGATGCGCGAGGTGGCCGGGGGCACCGCGGCCGTCGCCACCGATCTGGAGACGGTCGTCGGCTCCTACACGACGACCCGCACGGCGATCACGCCCGTCGTGGCGGTCGGGGCCTTCGGGATCGGCGCGGTCGCCGCCGTCGTCCTGGGGATGGCCGGCGGCCTGGTCGCCACCCGCCGGGCCGCCGAACTCGCCCTGCTGCGTGCGCGGGGCGGCTCGCTGCGCGGGATCGCCGGACGGCTCCTCGCCGAGACCGCGGTCGTGGCGGTGCCCGCGGCCGCCGCCGGTCTGCTGCTCGCCGTACTCACCGTCGACGAGGCCCGGCTGCTGCCCGCCGTGCTCGGGGCGTCCGCCGTCGCCCTCCTCGCCTGTGCCGTACTGCCGGTGCGGGCGGTCGTGGCGCACCGCAGGCCGCGGGCGCACGCGGAGCGCGACGATCTCGCCCACGCCAGGCCCGGCAGGCGCCGCACGGTCGCCGAACTCACCGTGCTGGTGCTGGCCGTCGGCTCGGTCGTGGCGCTGCGGCGGCGCGGCGCGTCCAGCTCGGGCGACCTTCTGGTCAGCGCCGCTCCGGTCCTGGTCGGGCTGATCGCGGCGCTGGTGCTCGTACGGCTGTATCCGCTGCCGCTGCGGTGGGCCGCCCGCCCGGCCGCGCGAGGGCGCGGGGTGGTCGGGTTCCTGTCGCTGGCCCGCGCGGGCCGGTCCTCGACGGTGGGCGTCGCGCTGCCGCTGCTGGCGCTGCTGCTGGCCCTGACGACGGCGGCGTTCGGGGGTTCCGTGCTCGCCGGGGTGTCCGACGCCCGGGACCGGGCCGCGCTGCTGGCGACCGGCGCGGACGCGCGGATCGCGGGGCCGGGCGAGGTGACGCCGCTCCCGGCGGGCGTGGCAGGGGCGGTAGGCAAGGTAGCGGGCGTACGCGCGGTGACGGCCGTGCGGATCGAGCGCACGGCGGAGCTCACCTCCGGCGGGGCAGGGGCGAAGGAGGGTCTGACGCTGATCGGGGTCGAGCCGGTGTCGTACGCCCGGCTGGCCCGGCAGACGGGCCTCGGGGCCTTCCCCGCGGATGTGTTGAAGCCGAAGGGGACCAAGGGTGCGGGGACGGGGCGTGTGCTGAACGCCGTCGCCTCCCCCGGCCTCGCGGAGCGCCTGGGCCGCGCCCCGCGTCGGATCACCTCCCTCGCCGGTGACATCACCGTCCGGATCGCCGCCGTACGCTCCCGCACCCCCGCCGCCCCCGGCGCCGACTTCCTGCTGGTCGACGCCGCGGGCCTCACGCACTCCGAGCCGACGACGCTGCTGGCGACCGGTGCCGCACTCGACGCACCGGCCCTGCGGACGGCCGTGCGCGGCGCCGGGAAGGGCCTCACCGTGACGTCGCGCGGCGAGGAACGGGCGGCGCTCGCCGATGCGCCGTTGCAGGCGGGCGCCGAGCGGATCTACACCACGGCCGCCCTGGCCGGTGCGGGATACGCCGTACTCGCCCTGCTGCTCTCCCTCCTTCAGTCCGCGCCGGAGCGGGCCGCGCTGCTGGCCCGGCTGCGCACCATGGGCCTCACGCCCCGCCAGGGCCGTCGGCTGCTCAGCCTGGACGCGCTGCCCCAGGCGCTGCTCGCGGCCTCGGGCGGGGTGCTCGCCGGCTGGGCCACGGTCCGGCTGCTCGCTCCCGGCATCGACCTGGAACGTCTCGCGCTGGCCACCGCGGCGGGCCGAGTGCCGGTGGTCGGCGCGTCGCTGCGTACCGACGTGTGGTCGCTGCTCCTGCCCGCGGCGGGCACGGTGCTGCTGGCGTGGGCGGTGGCCGTCGCGCAGGCCTGGTGGGCGGGGCGCCGTACGTCGATCACCGAACTCAGGACAGGAGGCATGCGATGACCGGTACCACGACCTCGCGGACGAGCCTGGCGGAGCTGGAGCATCGGGCGGCGGCGCGCCGCGACCGGGCCGCGTACGGGCGGGACGCCCTGATCGCCTGCGACCGGCTGGTCCGTATCTTCTCCGGCCGGTCGGCCGGGGGCGACTCCCCTGGGCGCGGCGGCTCCGCCGGGGTGGAGGTGCAGGCGCTCCAGGGGCTCGATCTGCTGGTCCAGGAGGGCGAGTTGATGGCGCTGGTCGGCGCCTCCGGCAGCGGCAAGTCGACCCTGATGAACATCCTCGCCGGCCTCGACGTGCCCACCGCGGGCGCCGCGCGGGTCGCGGGCCGCGACCTGCTCACGATGAACGCGAAGGACCGGCTGCGCTACCGCCGTGAGGTGGTCGGTTTCGTCTGGCAGCAGACGGCCCGCAATCTCCTGCCCTATCTGACGGCGGCCCAGAACGTGGCGCTGCCCATGCAGTTGAAGGGCGGCCGGGGCCGCGGGAAGCGGCGGGCCGAGCGGGCGGAGGAACTGCTCGCGATGCTCGGCGTCGCCGACTGCCACGGCCGCCGTCCGTCGCAGATGTCCGGCGGGCAGCAGCAGCGGGTCGCGATCGCCGTGGCCCTCGCCAACTCGCCGTCCGTGCTGCTCGCCGACGAGCCGACCGGCGAACTCGACTCGGCGACCGGCGCGGAGGTCTTCGCGGCGTTCCGCCGGGCCAACGAGGAGCTGGGCACGACGATCGTGATCGTCACGCACGACCAGGCGGTCGCCGGGGAGGTCCGCCGCGCGGTCGCGATCCGTGACGGCCGTACCTCGACGGAGGTGCTGCGCCGCACGGAGGTCGACGCGGAGGGCCAGGAGTCCCTGGTGGCACGGGAGTTCGCGACGCTGGACCGGGCCGGCCGGCTCCAGCTGCCCGCCGAGTACACCGCGGCCCTCGGGATGGAGGACCGGGTGATGCTGGAACTGGAGCAGGACCACATCGGGGTCTGGCCGGACGACACCGGGCGCCCGGCCGACTGACACCGCCACGACGACGCACCACGGGCCGCCCGACCTGCTGAGAACGCACCACGGCGCCCACCACAGTCCGGTCGGGGACAAGGCAGGCGCCGCGTTCAGTTCCGTACGCCGTTGTACGGGACGTTTGTTGGGGTGGAGCGTCAGACCATCAGCGAGCGGTCCGTCGGGCGGATCGGAGCCGGCAGGTCGCTGGCCCCGGTCAGGAAGCGGTCGACCCCGCGGGCGGCCGAGCGGCCCTCCGCGATGGCCCAGACGATCAGCGACTGGCCGCGGCCGGCGTCACCGGCGACGTACACGCCGGGCACGTTGGTCGCGAACTCGGCGTCGCGGGCGATGTTGCCGCGCGCGTCGAGCTCCAGGCCGAACTGCGAGACCACGCCGTTCTCGACGTCGGTGCCGGTGAAGCCCATGGCCAGCGTGACCAGCTGGGCGGGGATCTTGCGCTCCGTGCCCGGCTTCTGGTTCAGCTTGCCGTCGACGAACTCGACCTCGGTGAGGTGCAGCCACTGGACGTTGCCGTCCTCGTCGCCCTCGAAGTGGGTGGTGGAGACCGAGTAGACGCGGTCGCCGCCCTCCTCGTGCGCGGAGGTGACCTTGTAGAGCATCGGGAACGTCGGCCAGGGCTGGCCCGGGCTGCGCTCCTCGCCGGGCTGCGGCATGATCTCCAGCTGCGTGACCGAGGCCGCGCCCTGGCGGTGGGCGGTGCCCACGCAGTCCGCGCCGGTGTCGCCGCCGCCGATGACCACGACGTGCTTGCCCTCGGCCGTGATCGGGGGCGCCACGTAGTCGCCCTCCTGCACCTTGTTGGCCAGCGGCAGGTACTCCATGGCCTGGTGGATGCCCTTGAGCTCGCGGCCGGGGACCGGGAGGTCGCGCGCGGTCGTCGCACCGGCGGCGATGACCACGGCGTCGTACCGCTTGCGCAGGTCCGTCGCCTTGAGGTCGCGGCCGATCTCGATGCCGGTGCGGAAGCGGGTGCCCTCCGCGCGCATCTGCTCGATGCGGCGGTTGATGTGCCGCTTCTCCATCTTGAACTCGGGGATGCCGTAGCGCAGCAGGCCGCCGACGCGGTCGGCACGCTCGTACACGGCGACCGTGTGGCCCGCCCGGGTGAGCTGCTGGGCGGCGGCCAGACCCGCCGGGCCCGAGCCGATGACGGCGACGGTCTTGCCCGACAGGCGCTCGGGGATCTGCGGGGCGACGTCGCCCGTGTCCCACGCCTTGTCGATGATCGAGACCTCGACGTTCTTGATGGTCACGGCGGGCTGGTTGATGCCGAGCACACACGCCGACTCGCAGGGAGCGGGGCACAGGCGGCCCGTGAACTCCGGGAAGTTGTTCGTGGCGTGCAGACGCTCGGACGCGGCCCCCCAATCCTCGCGGTAGGCGTAGTCGTTCCACTCGGGGATCAGGTTCCCCAGCGGACAGCCGTTGTGGCAGAACGGGATCCCGCAGTCCATGCAACGGCTGGCCTGCTTGGAGATGATCGGGAGCAGCGAGCCCGGAACGTAGACCTCGTTCCAGTCCTTGACGCGCTCCTCGACGGGGCGGGTCCTGGCGACCTCGCGGCCGTGGTTCAAAAAGCCCTTGGGATCAGCCATTGGTCGCCGCCTCCATCATCTTCTCGGTGATCTCGGACTCGGGGAGTCCGGCTCGCTCGGCGGCGTCCTTGGCGGCGAGCACTGCCTTGTACGTGCTGGGGATGATCTTGCTGAAGCGGGACGCGCCCCCGTCGATGCTGTCCCACTCGGCCAGAAGCTTCTCGGCGACGGTCGAGCCGGTCTCCTCCTGGTGGCGGCGCACCACGTCGTGCAGCCACTGCTTGTCGGTCTCGTCGAGGGCCTCGACGGCGCCCGCGTTGCCGGCGTTGACGTTGTCGCGGTTCAGGTCGACGACGTACGCGATGCCGCCGGACATGCCGGCCGCGAAGTTGCGGCCCGTCTCGCCGAGGACGACCGCGTGACCGCCGGTCATGTACTCGCAGCCGTGGTCGCCCACGCCCTCGGAGACCACCGTCGCGCCGGAGTTGCGGACGCAGAAGCGCTCGCCGGTGCGGCCGCGCAGGAACAGCTCGCCGCCCGTCGCGCCGTACGCGATGGTGTTGCCCGCGATGGTCGAGTACTCGGCGAGGTGGTCGGCGCCCCGGTCGGGACGGACGATCACCCGGCCACCGGAGAGACCCTTGCCGACGTAGTCGTTGGCGTCGCCCTCCAGGCGCAGCGTGACACCGCGCGGCAGGAAGGCGCCGAAGGACTGGCCCGCGGAGCCGGTGAAGGTGATGTCGATGGTGTCGTCGGGCAGGCCCCCGCCACCGAACTTCTTCGTCACCTCGTGGCCGAGCATGGTGCCGACCGTGCGGTTGATGTTGCGGATCGCGACCTGGGCGCGCACGGGCTGGGCGTCGGCCTGGGTGTTCGCGGCCAGCGCGTCGGCGGCGAGCTTGATCAGCTCGTTGTCGAGCGCCTTCTCCAGACCGTGGTCCTGGGCGATGACCTGGTGGCGCACCGCGCCCTCGGGCAGGTCGGGCACGTGGAAGAGCGGGGACAGGTCCAGGCCCTGCGCCTTCCAGTGGGTGATCGCCCGCTCCACGTCGAGGTTCTCGGCGTGGCCGACGGCCTCCTCGATGGTGCGGAAGCCCAGCTCGGCGAGGATCTCGCGGACCTCTTCGGCGATGAACTTGAAGAAGTTCACGACGTACTCGGCCTTGCCGGCGAAGCGGTCGCGCAGCACCGGGTTCTGGGTGGCGATGCCGACCGGGCAGGTGTCCAGGTGGCAGACGCGCATCATGACGCAGCCGGAGACGACGAGCGGCGCGGTCGCGAAACCGAACTCCTCGGCGCCGAGCAGCGCGGCGATGACGACGTCACGGCCGGTCTTCAGCTGGCCGTCGGTCTGCACGACGATACGGTCGCGCAGGCCGTTGAGCAGCAGCGTCTGCTGGGTCTCGGCGAGGCCGAGCTCCCAGGGGCCGCCCGCGTGCTTCAGGGAGGTGAGCGGGGAGGCGCCCGTACCGCCGTCGTGGCCGGAGATGAGCACCACGTCCGCGTGCGCCTTGGAGACACCCGCGGCGACCGTGCCGACACCGACCTCGGAGACCAGCTTGACGTGAATCCGCGCCTGCGGGTTCGCGTTCTTCAGGTCGTGGATCAGCTGGGCCAGGTCCTCGATGGAGTAGATGTCGTGGTGCGGGGGCGGGGAGATCAGGCCCACGCCCGGGGTGCTGTGCCGGGTCTTGGCGACCCAGGGGTAGACCTTGTGGCCGGGCAGCTGGCCGCCCTCGCCGGGCTTGGCGCCCTGCGCCATCTTGATCTGGATGTCGTCGGCGTTGACCAGGTACTCCGACGTGACGCCGAAGCGGCCGGAGGCGACCTGCTTGATCGACGAGCGGCGCGCCGGGTCGTAGAGCCGGTCCGCGTCCTCGCCGCCCTCGCCGGTGTTGGACTTGCCGCCCAGCTGGTTCATGGCGATGGCGAGGGTCTCGTGCGCCTCCTTGGAGATGGAGCCGTACGACATGGCGCCGGTGGAGAAACGCTTGACGATCTCGCCGACCGACTCGACCTCGTCGATCGAGATCGGCTGGCGGTCGGACTTGAAGCCGAACAGGCCACGGAGCGTCATCAGGCGCTCGGACTGCTCGTTCACCCGGTCGGTGTACTTCTTGAAGATGTCGTAGCTGCCGGAGCGCGTCGAGTGCTGGAGGCGGAAGACCGTCTCCGGGTCGAACAGGTGCGGCTCGCCCTCGCGGCGCCACTGGTACTCGCCGCCTATGTCGAGGGCCCGGTGCGCCGGGGCGATGCCGGAGGCGGGGTAGGCCTTGGCGTGCCGCGCCGCGACCTCCTTGGCGATGACGTCGAGACCGGCGCCGCCGATCTTGGTGGCGGTGCCGTTGAAGTACTTCTCGACGAAGGCCCGGTCGAGGCCGACGGCCTCGAAGACCTGGGCGCCGCGGTAGGAGGCGACGGTGGAGATGCCCATCTTGGACATGACCTTGAGGACGCCCTTGCCGAGCGCGTAGATCAGGTTGCGGATGGCCTGCTCGGCCTCGATGCCGGTCAGGAAGGTGTCGGCGCGGACCAGGTCCTCGACCGACTCCATCGCCAGGTAGGGGTTGACCGCGGCGGCGCCGAAGCCGATGAGGAGGGCCACGTGGTGGACCTCGCGGACGTCGCCCGCCTCGACCAGCAGGCCCACCTGGGTGCGCTGCTTGGTGCGGATGAGGTGGTGGTGGACGGCCGCGGTGAGCAGCAGCGAGGGGATCGGCGCGTGCTCGGCGTCGGAGTGGCGGTCCGACAGGACGATCAGACGGGCGCCGTTCTCGATGGCGGCGTCGGCCTCCGTGCAGATCTCCTCGATCCGCGCGGCGAGGGAGTCGCCGCCACCGCTGACCCGGTAGAGACCGGACAGGGTCGCGGCCTTCATGCCCGGCATGTCGCCGTCGGCGTTGATGTGGATGAGCTTGGCCAGCTCGTCGTTGTCGATCACCGGGAAGGGCAGGGTGACGCTACGACAGGACGCGGCCGTGGGCTCCAGCAGGTTGCCCTGCGGGCCCAGCGAGGAGCGCAGCGAGGTGACGAGCTCCTCGCGGATCGCGTCCAGCGGCGGGTTGGTGACCTGCGCGAACAGCTGGGTGAAGTAGTCGAAGAGCAGACGCGGGCGTGCGGACAGGGCCGCGATCGGCGAGTCCGTGCCCATGGAGCCCAGCGGCTCACCGCCGGTGTTGGCCATCGGCGCGAGGATGATGCGCAGCTCTTCCTCGGTGTAGCCGAAGGTCTGCTGGCGGCGGGTGACCGAGGCGTGGGTGTGCACGATGTGCTCGCGCTCGGGGAGGTCGGAGAGCTCGATCTCGCCGGCTTCCAGCCAATCCGCGTACGGCTTGTCGGCGACGAGGGCGGCCTTGATCTCGTCGTCCTCGATGATGCGGTGCTCGGCGGTGTCGACGAGGAACATCTTGCCGGGCTGGAGGCGGCCCTTGCGGACGACCTTCGCGGGGTCGATGTCGAGGACGCCGACCTCGGAGCCGAGGACGACGAGACCCTCGTCGGTGACCCAGTAGCGGCCGGGGCGCAGACCGTTGCGGTCGAGGACCGCGCCGACCTGGGTGCCGTCGGTGAAGGTGACACAGGCCGGGCCGTCCCAGGGCTCCATCATCGTGGAGTGGAACTGGTAGAAGGCGCGGCGGGCCGGGTCCATGGAGTCGTGGTTCTCCCACGCCTCCGGGATCATCATCAGCACGGAGTGCGGGAGCGAGCGGCCGCCGAGGTGGAGGAGCTCGAGCACCTCGTCGAAGGAGGCGGAGTCCGACGCGTCGGGCGTACAGATCGGGAAGACCCGCTCCAGTCCCTTGTCCCCGAAGAGGTCGGAGACCAGCTGGGACTCGCGGGCCTGCATCCAGTTGCGGTTGCCCTTGACCGTGTTGATCTCGCCGTTGTGCGCGACGAAGCGGTACGGGTGGGCGAGCGGCCAGCTCGGGAAGGTGTTGGTGGAGAACCGGGAGTGCACGAGCGCGATCGCGGAGGCGAAGCGGCGGTCGGACAGGTCCGGGAAGAAGGGCTCCAGCTGGCCGGTGGTCAGCATGCCCTTGTAGACGATGGTGCGCGCGGAGAGCGACGGGAAGTAGACGCCGGCCTCGCGCTCGGCGCGCTTGCGCAGCACGAACGCCTTGCGGTCCAGCTCGATGCCGGTCGAGACGCCGTCCGTGACGAAGATCTGGCGGAAGGCGGGCATCGTGGAGCGGGCGGTGGCGCCGAGCAGTTCGGGGGCGACCGGGACCTCGCGCCAGCCGAGGACGGTCAGGTCCTCGTCGGCGGCGATCGTCTCGATCTGTGAGACGACATCCTCGATGCCGTCCTCGGGCAGGAAGGCGATGCCGACCGCGTACGCGCCGGCCGCGGGCAGCTCGAATCCGGCCACCTCACGGAGGAACGCGTCGGGCACCTGGGACAGGATGCCCGCGCCGTCGCCCGAGTCGGGCTCGGCGCCGGTGGCACCCCGGTGCTCCAGGTTGCGCAGCACGGTGAGCGCCTGCTCGACCAGCGCGTAGCTCGCCTCACCGGTGAGGGTGGCCACGAAGCCGACACCACAGGCGTCGTGCTCGTTGCGGGGGTCGTACATACCCTGCGCAGCAGGGCGAGCATCCATGAAGGACCAGTTCTGGCCATTCGTGGAGTGCTGGGACGGCTGGCGCGGCGTACGCATCGGCTCTCCCGTCGTCGTCGTGGCATATGCATGTGCCGAGGGACGACGTTGGCCCTCTGCTGGGGGTGCAAAATTTCGTGCAGGTTACATGATGGAATGGTTCTCGGGAACCGGATACTCCGTTCCAACATGCGGACACCGAGGGGTGGCGTGGGGGTCCCGCGCACGACGGTGGAGTTAAGGGGACCTAAGCGGACAGATCAGTGTCCGCGGGTCCGAAGGTACGGCGGGCAACGTCACCCACCGCACTGCAGCGGCGCAGGCCTCATTGCCCGCAGCGCTTACGGCTCATTCCCAGTGGTTAAGCGATCGAAACCAGGGAGTAACGGCTACTTATGCAGTCCCTTGCATAGGTGCGCGAGACATCATCCTACGGCGGTACCGAACAGGCTGCCCAGGAGGTATGTCACACCGGCCGCGGCACCCCCGAGCGCGAGCTGCCGGATTCCGCTGTACCACCAGGTTCGAGCCGTCACCCGGGCCACGATCGCGCCGCACGCGAAGAGCCCGATCAGCGCGAGCAGCAGCGCGGGCCACAGGACGGTCGCGCCGAGCAGATACGGCAGTACGGGGAGCAGGGCGCCCAGGGCGAAGGAGCCGAAGCTCGACACGGCGGCGACGGCCGGGGAGGGCAGGTCGCCGGGGTCGATGCCGAGCTCTTCGCGGGCGTGTATCTCCAGGGCCTGTTCGGGGTCGCGCGAGAGCTGCCTGGCCACTTCGCGGGCGAGCGCGGAATCGACGCCGCGTGACTCGTACAGCGCGGCGAGCTCGCGCTCCTCGTCCTGCGGATGCTTTCTCAACTCACGCCGCTCGACGTCGAGTTCGGCCTGGACGAGTTCGCGCTGCGAGGCGACGGAGGTGTACTCGCCCGCGGCCATGGAGAAGGCGCCGGCGGCCAGGCCCGCGAGCCCGGTGATGACGATCGTCTGATGGGAGACGGACCCGCCGGCGACGCCGGTCATCAGGGCGAGGTTGGAGACGAGCCCGTCCATCGCGCCGAACACGGCCGGGCGCAGCCATCCGCCGTTCACGTCCCGGTGGGTGTGGTTGTCGCGGTGCGCCACGTGCAGTGTCGCTTCGGTCTCGATGATGGACATACCGGTCCCCCAGGATCCGTCGATTGGACTGTTTCTACTTTTCGACAACCACGAAAGTACGCCTGGAATTTCTTCACCGCCAGCAAGGAAAGGCTGGGCTAACCTGCGGATTTACCCTCAAGCGCTCATCCGTGAAGGATCATGCACAGATGTCGACCGGGTGAATGAGGAGCCGCGGACGGCTCTCCCCGCCCCCTCCCGTGGGACACATCCCCAAAGGGCTCTGCGCCCTGAGAGGAGAGGCACCGTATGGCTTCCATCGCCTGCATTCCCTCCGTCCCGGCACCCGGGGACTCGGCCGCTCTGCGCGAGCGGGCCCGCGGCGCGCTGCTCGGCCTCGCCGTCGGGGACGCGCTGGGCGCGCCCGCCGAGAACATGAGGCCGTCGCAGATCCGCGCGAAGTGGGGACGGATCACGGGGTACGTCGCCGAGCACCCGGCCGGGACGGACGACACGGAGTACGCGATCTTCTCGGGGCTGCTGCTGGCCCGGCACGGTTCGGCGCTCACCGTGACGCATGTCGAGGCGGCCTGGCACCAGTGGATCGCCGACCGCGACGAGGGGCCGTTCCGGGGCGCCGGCTTCAGCGAGCGCGGCACCCTGGAGAACCTGCGCCGGGGACTCGCGGCCCCCATCTCCGCCCAGCACCGGCACGCCTGGAGCGACGGTCTGGCGATGCGCGCGGCCCCCTTCGGCGTCTTCGCGGCGGGCCGCCCGGCGGAGGCGGCCCGGCTGGTGGCGATCGACGGCTCGGTGAGCCACGAGGGCGAGGGCATCTACGGCGGCCAGGCGGTCGCGGCGGGGGTCGCGGCGGCGATGGCGGGCGCGGCCACGATCGCGGTGGTCGCCTCCGCGCTCGCCGTGATCCCGGACGACTCCTGGACGGCCCGCTCCCTGCGCCGGGCGGTGGCCGTCGCCCACCGCGGGGAACGAGCGGTCCGCTCGGCGGTCGTCATCGGCGGCTACCCCTGGACGGACCTGGCCCCGGAGGCCGTCGCCCTCGCCTTCGGCGCGTACGCCGCCGCCGACGGCGACTTCACCGAGTCCGTCCTCACCGCCGTCAACATGGGCCGCGACGCCGACACCACGGCCGCGGTGGCGGGTGCGCTGGCCGGGGCGACCCGGGGCGCCGCCGCGATCCCGGCGGACTGGGCGGCGGCGATCGGCCCGGCACGCGGCAGCTGCCTGCCCTCCATGGCGGGCCACCACGTACTGGACGTGGCGGAACTGCTCACCACGGGGGACGACGGGAAGTGGGGGACCGGGAGCACGGCACCTCCACCCCCCGACCCGTACGCCCTCACCAGCGATTACATCCTTGCCTACGACGATGACGAGGTGCAGCCATGAGACCCGGACTGGTGGGCGACGAACCCGGTACGGGATCGGCCTCGGCACCGGAAGCCGGGGGATCGGTCTCGATCGTCTCGATCTGCGACATCGAGGACTCACCCTCGACGACCGACACCGAGGGCTCACCCTCGACAACCGATACCGGGGACTCCTCCTCTACGGCCGACATCGGGAACTCACCCTCGCCGGACGCGGCCCCCCGTACCGAACCGGGCGCCGCCCCCGCACCCGCCCCGCGCCCCCGCCGGATCGAGGGCCTCCTGCTCGGACTGGCCGCGGGCGACGCCGCAGGCTGGCCCGCCGGCCGGCACCGCGCGGCCCGGATGCCCGAGTGGACCCGGCGGCTGACCCGCGAACTGGACACCTTCGCGGAACAGAACGCGACGACGACCCTGCCCGTGCCCATCGCGCTGAACCAGCCGCCGGAACCCCTGCGGCTCGGCCCGTCGGACGACGCCGAATGGGCGGCGTTCGCGGCCGAGGCCGTGCTGCGCGCCGGGGACCGCAGCGCGCTCGGCGACCTGAGCCGAGAACGCCGGATGCGGGCGTCCATCGACCTGTCCTGGAACGCCGTCGCCAGCGAGGTCGCCGCCGCCGCCGAGCGCGCCCCCGAGGTCGAGTCCGCGCTGCTCCCCCTCCGCGCCCGGATCTCCGTACGGGCGGGCCTCGGCAACCTCGCCACCGGGCTGCGCCCGCCCGCCACCGGCCACGACAACCCGCACTACTTCGACGACGCGGCCTGCGTACGGGCCTGCGTGCTCGCCGTGGCGCACCCGGGCGACCCCCGACTCGCCGCGGAACTCGCCGAGTTCGACGCCCGCTACACCCAGGACGGCGACGGGGTGCACGGTGCCCGCGCGATGGCCGCGGCCCTCGCGCTCGCCCTCGCCGGGGCCGACGTCGACGCCTGCGCGGACGCCGCCCTCGCCGAGCTCCCCGAGTCGACGGAGATCGGCCGCAACGCGCGGCACGCACTGCGGCTCGCCCGCGCCAGCGAGGACACCTTCGCCCTGGTCCCCCTCCTGGAACACCAGATCGTCGACCACGTCTACAGCTACGGCATCGCGGCGGCGGAGACCGTGCCGGTCGCCCTCGCCCTGGCCACCGCCGCACGCGGCCGGATCGCGGAGGCGGTGCCCGCCGCCGCCTGTCTGTCCCGGGTCGCGGACTCGGCCCCGGCCCTCGCGGGCGCGCTCACCGGCGCGCTGGGCGGCGGCGCCGCGATCCCGGCCTCCTGGCGCGACGCCTGCCGCATCCTGTCCGGCTGCGCGCTGCCCCGGCTCACGGGCACGGACCTGATCGGACTCGCCGACCTCCTGGAAGCGACGGAACTGGCCACCCCAGAGGGATGATTCGGGCATGACGCCCAAAGGAGAAGGATCGGGAACCCTCGACGAACGCATCACCGGAGCCCTCGTCGGAGCCGCCGTCGGCGACGCGCTCGGCGGCCCCGTCGAGGGCTACACCCCCGAGCAGATCGTCGAGCGGCACGGCGGCCGGATCCACGGCATCGTCGGCCCCTGGAACGGCGACGCCTGGCGCACCGCCCGCCCCATCGCCCCGTACCACAAGGGCGACGGACACGTCACCGACGACACCCTGATGACCCATGCGCTGGTACGCGTGTACGCCACCGTCCGCGACCACCTCGACGCGTACGCCGTCGCCGAGCACCTGGTCCCCGACCTCATGACGGGCCCGCGCTGGATCCCGGAACTGGAGGCCGAGGCCATCCCCCTCCAGCGGATCTTCCTCGCGGAGAAGTGGCTGGTGGCCCGCCTCCACTACGGCCATGTGGACCCCCGGGAGGCCGGCACAGGCAACATCGTCAACTGCGGCGCCGCGATGTACATGGCGCCGGTCGGCCTGGTCAACGCGGCCAACCCGGCGGGCGCGTACGCCGAGGCGCTCGACGTCGCGGGCGCCCACCAGTCGTCGTACGGGCGGGAGGCGGCGGGCGTCTTCGCGGCAGGGGTCGCGGCGGCGTGCGCGCCCGGGGCGAGCCCGGACTCGGTCGTCGCGGCCTGCCTGTCCCTGGCGAAGGACGGCACCCGGTCGGCGATCGAGGCGGTCTGCGAAGTCGCCGCCCGCCACACGGACTTCGAGTCGGCGCTGATCCCGCTCCGCGAGGCGGTGGCCCCCTACGACACGGTCGGCCCCGACTACCGCTCCCCCTCCCTCGCCGCCCGCCGCCCCTCCCGCCTCCACGCGATCGAGGAACTCCCCGTCGCCCTGGGCATGTTGGTGGTGTCCGGGGGCGACTACCGGCACGCGGTCCTCGGCTCGGTGAACTACGGCCGCGACTGCGACTCCATCGCCACCATGTCCGGCGCCCTCGCCGGTGCCCTCGGCTCCGAGATCCCCCACGACTGGGCCAAGACGGTCGCCGAGTCCAGCCGCCTGGACCTGCACGCCCCGGCGACCGCCCTGACCGGGGTGACCCGCGAGATCTTCGCCCGCGACGTGGGCCGTCGCCGCGCCCACGAGTCCGCGTACGCCGAGCTGACGGGGACCCCATGATGCTCCGACTGACCTGGGTCCAACCCGAGGACCTTCTCGGCCACGAACTCGCCCAGGCGTACCAGGACGGCCGCGCACCGGAGGCGATCGCCGCCCGCTGGCACGCGGCGGGCGGCCCGGAGGCCCCACCGCGCGCAGGCACGTCCCCGACCCCGGCCTCGCGGTACCTGCGCGCACTGGCGGGCGACCTCCTGGACGAACTGGCCGAGCTGCCCAGCGGGTTGGCGGATGCGGAACCGACGGACCTGGGACAGATCAGGGCCCACTGCCCGGACTGGCCCGCCCGGCCCGTGCCCGCCCCAGCCCCCACCCAGACCCACCTGGAAGCCGCGTGGCTCGGTAGAGCGGTCGGTTGTCTGCTCGGCAAACCGGTGGAGAAGCTCCCCCTCGAAGGGATCCGCGACCTGGCCCGGGCCGGCGGAAACTGGCCTCTGCGCACCTGGTTCACCGCCCGGGGCGTACCCGACGACCTCCTCCGGACCCACCCCTGGAACAGACGCTCCGCCCCCACCTCCCTCGCCGAGAACATCGACGGCATGCCCGAGGACGACGACCTCAACTACCCGGTCCTGAACCTCCTGTTGCTCCAGCGGTACGGCAGGGACTTCACGACCGCCGACGTGGCCCGCCTCTGGCTGGACGAACTCCCCGCCGGCCGCACGTTCACCGCCGAACGCGTCGCCTACCGCAACCTCCTCACCGGCATCGAACCCCCGCACACGGCCCACCACCGCAACCCCTTCCGCGAATGGATCGGCGCCCTGATCCGCGCCGACGTCCACGGCTGGACCAACCCCGGCGATCCGGCCGCCGCCGCGGAAGCGGCCCACCGGGACGCCACCCTCACCCACACCGCGAACGGCGTGTACGCCGCGATGTTCACGGCGGCCACCATCGCCGAGGCGGCCACCGGCCACGGCGACATCCACGCCAGCCTGCGCACCGGCCTCACCGTCGTACCCCCCGCCTCCCGACTGGCCGAGGCGATCCGCCACGCCGTCCACCTCGCCCGCACCACCGAGGACTTCGACACGGTCGTCGACGCACTGCACACCACCCACCGCGCCTACCACTGGGTCCACGCCCTCCCCAACACCGCCCTGATCGCCGCCGCCCTCACCCACGCGAACGGCGACTTCTCCGGCTCCATCTGTCGCGCGGTGTCCGGTGGCTGGGACACCGACTCCAACGGCGCGACGGCGGGCAGCGTCGCGGGCCTGCTCACCGGCGCCCCCGCCGCGCTCCCCGACCGCTGGACCACCCCCCTCAAGAACCGCCTCGCCACCTCCGTCGCCGACTTCGACGGCATCGGCTTCGACACCCTCGCCCAGCTGACCCACCAGCTCACGCACCGGGAGACCCGTCACCCATGACCCATATCGCCGTGCTCGGCAGCACGAACATGGACCTCGTCGCGTACGTCGCGAAGGCCCGGGCGGCGGCCGCGTCCCCGTCGGTGCGGCGCGTCGGCGCCTCGTCCTCGATGCCGTACCGCTCCGAGATCGACGCCCAGGCCGCCTCGAACAACCGGCACAGCGCATGAGCGGGCATACGGGCTCGGAGGCGGGGACGGATCGCGGTCCGCTCACCGGGCTGCGCGTCCTCGACCTCGCCACCCTGTTCGCCGGACCGCTCGCCGCCACCATGCTCGGCGACTTCGGCGCGGAGGTCGTCAAGGTCGAGCACCCGGCCAAGCCCGACCCGTCCCGGGGCCACGGCCCGTCGAAGGACGGCATCGGCCTGTGGTGGAAACTCCTCGGCCGCAACAAACGCACCATCACCCTCGACCTGTCCAGGCCCGGCGGCCGCACCACCCTCCTGCGCCTCGCCGCCACCGCCGACGTGATCATCGAGAACTTCCGGCCCGGCACCCTGGAGAAGTGGGACCTGGGCTGGGCGGAGCTGTCGGCCGCCAACCCCCGCCTCGTCCTCGCCCGCGTGACCGCCTTCGGCCAGTTCGGCCCGTACGCGCACCGCCCCGGCTTCGGCACCCTCGCCGAGGCGATGAGCGGCTTCGCGGCGATCACCGGCGAACCGGACTCCCCGCCGACCCTCCCGCCCTTCGGCCTGGCCGACTCGATCGCGGGCCTGGCGACGGCGTACGCCGTCATGGCCGCGCTCCGCGCCCGCGACGCTTCGGACCTCGGCCAGGTGGTCGACATGGCGATCATCGAGCCGATCCTCACCGTGCTCGGCCCACAGCCGGTCTGGTACGACCAGTTGGGTTACGTCCAGCCCCGCACCGGCAACCGCTCCGCGAACAACGCGCCCCGCAACACCTACCGCACGGCGGACGGCTCCTGGGTCGCCGTCTCGACCTCCGCCCAGTCGATCGCCGAGCGGCTGATGCGGCTGGTCGGACGCCCGGAGCTGATCGAGGAACCGTGGTTCGCGACGGGCGCCGACCGGGCCCGCCACGCCGACGTCCTGGACGAGGCGGTGGGCACCTGGATCGCCCGCCACCGCCGCGCCGAGGTCCTGGACGCCTTCGAGAAGGCGGAGGCGGCGGTGGCCCCGGTCCAGGACGTACGGGATGTGATGGAGGACCCGCAGTACGCGGCCCTGGACACGATCACCACCGTCGCCGACCCCGAACTCGGCCCCCTGCGCATGCAGAACGTGCTCTTCCGGCTCTCCACCACCCCCGGCGCGATCCGCTGGACGGGCCGCCCCCACGGCGCCGACACGGACGCCGTCCTCACCGAACTCGGCCTGTCCGAGGCCGAGATCACCGCCCTCAGATCGGAAGGCGCCCTATGAGGATCCCGGCCCTCCCGCTCACCTGGCTCTACGCCCCCGGAGACCACCCGGAGGTGGTGGCCAAGGCCCTTGTCTCCGGCGCGGACGTCGTCCTGATCGACCTGGAGGACGCGGTCGCGCCGCATCGCAAGAAGTACGCCCGCGCCGCCACCGCCGAGTTGCTCTCGAGCCCTCCCCCGGTCCCGGTCCACGTCCGCGTCAACGCGCTGGACGGTCCCCTCGCCGAGGCCGACCTGAAGACGCTCGCCCCGCTTCCAGGCCTCTCCGGCCTCCGGCTGCCCAAGGTGACCTCCCCGGCCGATGTCGTCCGGGTCGCCGAACACTCGGCCCCCTCCGAGGGCGGCGCGATCCCCCTGTACGCCCTCCTGGAAACCGCCCTCGGTGTCGAACACGCCTTCACCATCGCCGCGGCCCACCCGGCGGTGCGCGGCATCGGACTGGGGGAGGCGGATCTACGGGCCGACCTGGGCGTTCGGGAGGACGCGGGCCTGGACTGGGCCCGCGCCCGGATCGTGGTCGCCGCCCGGGCCGCCGGCCTCGCGCCGCCCACCCAGTCGATCTACCCGGACATCCGGGACCTCGAAGGCCTCGCCGCCTCCTGCGCCCACGGGCGCACCCTGGGCTTTCTCGGCCGTGCGGCCATCCACCCCCGCCAGCTCCCGGTGATCGAACACGCCTATCTCCCGACCCCGGCCGAGGTCGAGACCGCCGAGCTCATCGTCAAGGCCGCCGTCGCCGAGCCGGGCGCCCAGGCCCTGCCCGACGGCCGCTTCGTGGACGCGGCGGTCGTGGCCTGCGCCCGCCGCACGCTGGCGCTGTCCCGCCGGAAATGAGCGAAGGGGGGCGCCGCGTCCTCGGACGCGGCGCCCCCCTTCGACGTACCGGAGGAACTCAGACCTTCTTGGCCGACTCGGCCTCGCCCCGCGCCGCCTCCACGGACTCCTCGGGCTCCTCGGATTCCGCGGGCTCCACGGACTCCGTGGACTGCGCGGGTTCGTCGGACTCGGTGTCCGTCTTCGCGTCGGGCTTCTTGCCGTCGAGCTTCTTGCCGTCGGACTTCTTGTCGGTCGTCTCGGCGGCCTCGTCGTCAGCCTTGCTGTCGGCCTTGGTGTCGGACTTGGTGTCAGACTTCTTGTCGAGGGCGACGGCATCCCCGTCGGGGGTGTCCCCGTCCGGCTCCACGACCTCCTCGCGTCCCGGCCGCAGCCGCGCCGACACCACGATGTAGATCACCGCGAGGAGGAAGACCACCATCGCGGTCCAGTCGTTGAGACGCAGACCCAGGATGTGGTGGGCGTCGTCGACGCGCATGTACTCGATCCAGCCGCGGCCGACGCAGTACGCGGCGACGTACAGCGCGAACGCCCGTCCGTGACCCAGCGTGAAGCGGCGGTCCGCCCAGATGACGAGGAAACCGACGCCGATGCACCACAGGGACTCGTACAGGAACGTCGGGTGGTAGTACCCCGGCACGCGTCCGTCCGTGGAGGACGTGATGTGCAGCGCCCACGGCACGTCCGTCGCCTTGCCGTACAGCTCCTGGTTGAACCAGTTGCCCCAGCGCCCGATGGCCTGGGCGAAGACGATGCCGGGGGCGAGGGCGTCGGCCCAGGCGGGGAGCGGGATGCCGCGTCGGCGGCAGCCGATCCACGCGCCCACCGCACCTAGCGCGATCGCGCCCCAGATGCCGAGGCCGCCCTGCCACACCTTGAAGGCGTCCACCCAGTCACGGCCGTCGCTGAAGTACAGCTCGTAGTCCGTGATCACGTGGTAGAGCCGGCCGCCGACAAGGCCGAACGGGACGGCCCACACCGCGATGTCGGCCACCGTGCCGGGCCGCCCACCCCGGGCGATCCAGCGTTTGTTGCCGAGCCAGACGGCTACGAAGACGCCGATGATGATGCAGAACGCGTAGCCGCGCAGCGGGATGGGGCCGAGGTGCACCACACCGTGCGACGGGCTGGGAATGTAGGCGATATCCATGGCAGGGTCGACGCTACCCTGCCGGACCGGACCCACGGCAAGCACCCCGGCTACGGGTCCATAACAGGGGCCCTGACAGAGGCCCTGACACGGGCCGTGACAAGGACCGTGACAGAAGGCACAACTCGGGTCAGGACGTGAGCAACGACATGAGTCGCCCCCGGCCCGTGTCCGGGCCGGGGGCGCAGGGCCGACGCGGGGCTCAGGCCTTGTTCTCCGCCTCCACCATCTGCTTGAGCTTCGCGGGGGTCATCGTCTGGTCCTCGTAGATGTTCTTGCCGCCCAGCAGCACGGTCGGCGTGCCCCGGAATCCGCTGCTCTGGAAGGCCGCGTTCGACTTCACGACCCAGCTGTTGTGCGTGCCGTCCTTGACGCACTTCTGGAAGGCGGGGGTGTCCAGGCCGTCGACCTTGCCCGCCAGCTCGATGAGCTTGCTGTCGCTGGAGAAGTCGTCGGTGGTCTCACTGGGCTGGTTCTCGTAGAGCACGTCGTGGTACGCCGTGAACTTTCCGGCGTCCTGGGCGCAGGCCGCGGCGTTGGCCGCGTGCCGGGAGCCGCTGCCTCCCCTGCCGTCGTCGATGAGCGTGACCAGGTGGTACTCGACCCTGAGCTTTCCGGCGTCCACCAGCTCGTGGATCGTCGGGCGGTACACCGTCTCGAAGGCCTGGCAGGCCGGGCAGCGGAAGTCCTCCCAGACCGTGAGGGTCGACTTGGCGCCGTCCTTGCCGACGGGGATCGCGAGGCCGTTCTTGCCGGTCGCACCCGAGGGCGACACGGCCGGGCCCGACGCGGCGCTCTTCTTGTCCTTGCCCGAGTTGGCGGCCAGGACGCCCACCACCGCGGCAAGGGCCAGGACGCACACCACCGACGCGCCCACGATCAGCGCCCGGCGGCGCTTGTCCGCGGACTTCTGCTTCTCTCGCTCGACCGCCATCCGCTCGCGGGCGGTGCGCTTTCCGTCACGGTTCTTCTCGCTCACAACCGGCAGAACGAACCGGGGAGGCGCAGCGCGCCTCCCCGGTCCCAGGTCCACCCGTTCGAGTGAGCGGATTGTCCGTTACGTACGCAACAGGACGCGTACGCGGCGGAAGGTGTCTCAGGCCGTGCCGCGCACGCCCTTCGCCAGATCGCCCGCGAGGGCGCGGACCGCGTCGAGGCCCGCGGCCTCGTCCGGCGCGTCCAGCATCCGCTTGACGAAGGCCGAGCCGACGATCACACCGTCGGCGAAGCCGGCCACCTCGGCCGCCTGGGTGGCGTTGGAGACCCCGAGGCCGACGCAGACCGGCAGCTCGGTGGTGGCCTTGGTGCGCCGCACCAGGTCCTGGGCCTGGGCGCCCACGGACTCCCGCGTGCCCGTGACGCCCATCAGCGAGGCCGCGTACACGAAGCCGCTGCCGGCCGCGGTGATCTCCGCGAGCCGGGCGTCCTTGCTGCTGGGCGCGACGACGAAAACGGTCGCGAGGCCGTGCTTCTGCGCGTGCTCCGTCCACAGCGCCGACTCCTGGACGGGCAGGTCGGGCAGGATGCAGCCCGCGCCGCCCGCCTCCGCCAGTTCGGCGGTGAAGCGCTCGACGCCGTAGCGGTCGATGGGGTTCCAGTACGTCATGACGAGCACCGGCTTCCCGGTGGCCCCGTGCGCCTCACGGACCGTGCGCATGACGTCGGCGATCTTGACGCCGCCCTTGAGGGCGATGTCGTCGGCGGTCTGGATGACGGGACCGTCGAGGACGGGGTCGCTGTGCGGCAGACCGACCTCGACGATGTCCGCGCCGCCCTCGAAGACGGCCTTGACGGCCGCGATCCCGCCGTCGACCGTCGGGAACCCGGCCGGCAGGTACGCGATGAGCGCGGAGCGCCCCTCCGCCTTCGCGGCGGCGAGGGTGTCGCTCAACAGCTGGATGTTGCCGCTCACTTGGCGTCCCCCTCGATCTCGGCGGTGTCACTGTCGGCGTCCGGTTCGACGACGGCGTCGGCGGCGGTGTCGTACAGACCGAAGTAGCGGGCGGCCGTGTCCATGTCCTTGTCGCCGCGCCCGGACAGGTTGACGATGATCAGCCCGTCCTTGCCCAGCTCCTTGCCGACCTCCAGGGCCCCGGCGAGCGCGTGGGCGCTCTCGATCGCCGGGATGATGCCCTCGGTGCGGGAGAGCAGGCGCAGGGCCTGCATGGCCGCGTCGTCGGTGACCGCGCGGTACTCGCCGCGGCCGCTGTCCTTGAGGTAGGAGTGCTCGGGTCCGATGCCCGGGTAGTCGAGGCCCGCCGAGATGGAGTAGGGCTCGGTGATCTGCCCTTCCTCGTCCTGGAGGACGTACGACCGCGACCCGTGCAGGATGCCGGGTTCACCGGCGGTCAGGGTCGCGGCGTGCTCCCCGGTCTCCACGCCGTGCCCGGCGGGCTCGCAGCCGATGAGGCGTACGTCCGCGTCCGGGATGAAGGCGTGGAAGAGGCCGATGGCGTTGGAGCCGCCGCCGACACAGGCGATGGCCGCGTCGGGAAGCCGTCCGGCGCGCTCCAGGATCTGCCGCCGGGCCTCGACGCCGATGACACGGTGGAAGTCGCGGACCATGGCGGGGAAGGGGTGCGGACCCGCGACGGTCCCGAAGAGGTAGTGCGTGTGGTCGACGTTGGCGACCCAGTCCCGGAAGGCCTCGTTGATGGCGTCCTTGAGGGTGCGGGAGCCGGACTTCACGGCGATGACCTCGGCGCCGAGCATGCGCATGCGGGCCACGTTGAGCGCCTGCCGCTGGGTGTCGATCTCACCCATGTAGATCGTGCACTCGAGGCCGAAGAGCGCGCAGGCGGTGGCGGTGGCCACGCCGTGCTGACCGGCGCCGGTCTCGGCGATGACGCGGGTCTTGCCCATCCGCTTGGTGAGGAGTGCCTGACCGAGCACGTTGTTGATCTTGTGGGACCCGGTGTGGTTGAGGTCCTCGCGCTTGAGGAAGACGCGCGCGCCACCGGCGTGTTCGGCGAAGCGGGACACCTCGGTGAGTGAGCTCGGGCGCCCGGTGTAGTGGACGAGCAGGTCGTCGAGCTCGCGGGCGAACTCGGGGTCCGCCTTCGCCTTGTCGTACTCGACGGCGACCTCGTCCACGGCGGCGACCAGCGCCTCCGGGATGAACTTGCCGCCGAACGCGCCGAAGTACCCCTCGGCGGTGGGAATTTGACCCTCGGGGTCGGGAATGAAGAACTCGCTGGGCATGCGGATACCTCGCAGGGGCGACAGCCCCGGTTACAGGTCGGACAGGGGTCACGTCGGTCGCGCACGCACAGGTCGCCCGGACGACACCGTTCACTTTCCGCCCGAACGAGCCGGGGCGTACGGAAAGCGGCGGCCGGGAAGCCCCCGGCCGAGCCGGGGAGCCGTCAGCTCACCGCGGGGTGCGGCGGGCCCGGAACGGCGCCTGATACGCGTGCGCCGGCGGGCCATCGCATGCCGTTGACCTGGCCCGGTTCGTCGCCGATGACATACCGCACGCGGCGCCCGTGGACGCGGCGGGCCGGTGCCCGGCAGCCGCGCGGCCGACAGCCGCGGGCGAGGCGGGCGTAGGGATCGCGCGCCCCGGCCGCAGCCGCCCGCACGCACGCCACTCCCCCGTCGAGGCGTGGGCCCGGACGGGTGACGGCGGTGGCGTGGGGCGCGCTGTGCACCGGGGTGTCAGCTCCGTCCGTGGCGCAGCGCGGGGTGGGCCCCGGCCGCGACGAGGTCGGCGACCGCCGTCTTCGGGTCGCGGCCGGTGACGAGGGACTCGCCCACCAGGACCGCGTCGGCGCCGGCGTTGGCGTACGCGATGAGGTCGTGCGGTCCGCGGACGCCGGACTCGGCGACCTTCACGAGGCCGGACGGGATCTCGGGAGCGATCCGCTCGAAGGTGGTGCGGTCCACCTTCAGGGTCTTGAGGTTGCGCGCGTTGACGCCGATGACCTTCGCCCCGGCGTCCACCGCCCGCTCGACCTCGTCCTCGTCGTGCACCTCGACGAGCGGCGTGAGCCCGATGGACTCGGCGCGCTCGATGAGGGACTCCAGGGCGGCCTGGTCGAGGGCGGCGACGATCAGCAGCGCGAGGTCGGCGCCGTACGCGCGGGCCTCCCACAGCTGGTACGACGTGACGATGAAGTCCTTGCGGAGCACGGGGATGTCGACCCGGGCGCGGACGGCCTCCAGGTCGGCCAGCGAGCCGCCGAAGCGGCGCTGCTCGGTCAGGACCGAGATGACGGCCGCGCCGCCCGCCTCGTAGTCCGCGGCCAGGGCCGCGGGGTCGGCGATCGCGGCGAGCGCACCCTTGGACGGGCTGGAGCGCTTGACCTCACAGATGACCTTGACGCCGTCGCCGCGCAGGGCGGCCAAGCCGTCCTTGGCCGCGGGAGCCTTCGCCGCGCGCTCCTTGAGCTCGTCGAGGCTGACGCGCGCCTGCCGCTCCGCGAGGTCGGCACGGACTCCGTCGATGATCTCGTCGAGCACACTCACGCGAGCGGCCCCCTTCCCTGACGGTGAACGGTTGAGCCTGTCGACCCCAGGCCGTCGTCCCGACGGCCGTGATGGGTCACTACCGATGGTATCCGGAGGAAGGGCTAGGCTTCACATCCGGTTGACGCCGGTCCCACTACCTGGACGTTTGCCATTTGATCAAGGGTGCAGCCAGCCGCCGAAGGGCAGGTTCCGGACAAGGGTGAAGACCAGGAGCAACACGCCCACGCTCCACAGGTGCACGGGCCCCAGGTCGATCCGCAGCGGCCGTCCGCGGGCCGAGCGGACCGCCCAGACGATCCACACCACCGCGAAGACGAAGTAGCCCGCGAAGGCGAGCGCGTTGTCCGTGAGCGCCGCCGCGAAGTCCCCGTGCACGAAGGCGTGCGCGCCGCGTAGACCGCCGCAGCCGGGGCAATACAGGCCCGTGTAGCGCAGCAGCGGGCAGACGGGGTAGTGCCCGGGCTGGTTGGGGTCCACGGCCCCGACGTACGCGAAGGCGCCGGCGACGGCCGCGAGCGTCCCCGCGGGGACGGCGAGCCGCCGCGGCACGACCCACTCGGCAGGTCGGGGCCGCGTCACCCTCCGGGTCTCGGCGTTCACCCGTCGCATTCTGCCCGTCCCGGGCGTGGCGTGCTCGTCGCGGGCGCGGCGCGCCCGGGGCGGACACGCGAGAGGCGGCCCCGGCGGGAGTGCCGGGACCGCCTCTCGAGAAGCCCTGGGGGTCAGCTCTCGGCGCCGACGGCCTCGCGGACCGGGTGCGCGACGGCCGGGGCCGCGGTCCTCTTCGGCTGGCCGAGGCCCGCCGCGCGCATGGCCATGCCGACGACTCCGCCGAGGACGACGATGACCATGCCGGCCCAGAAGCCCAGCGGGTTGGCCATCACCATGAAGGCACCCGCGACGCAGAAACCGATGAAGGCGATGATGACACCGGTCCAGGCGGCCGGGGTGTGACCGTGGCTGCTGCCCGCCATGACTTGCTCCTCGTTGCTGATTACGTGTGTGAGTCGGACGCTCATCGTCCATTCTCCCGTACGCACGCCTGCGGCGGGAGCGCGGGGTGGCGACTGCCACGTCACATTCTGCACGTCACAACCGATGTCCCGGGCCGTAGGGCCCGGGCCGGTCTGCCCGATTGCGGCCCTGGGTCCCGGCCGATTCGGGACCTAGGTCCCGGCGGGGTCCGGTCCCGTCGGGTCCTCGCCCCGGTCGAGCGCCTTCCAGATGTCCTCGGGCCGGTCGGGGTCGACCGGCTTGGCCTTGCGCGGCCGGGGCGTCCCGTCGCGCTCGTAGCGGCCGGACATCGCGGGCCACAGCCGTCCGTAGCGCAGCGCGAGCAGCCCCGCGAGGAGGATGAGCGCGCCGCCCGCCGCTGCCGCGTAGGGCCAGGCGGTGTGGCTGAGGGCGCTCGCGGTGGCGGCGGTGTCGCCGGAGGCGGCCGCGGCCTTCTCGTCGAGGGCGGAGCTGTCGCTCGCGCCGAGCACCGCCGCCACGACCGTGCCCGCGCCGGAGAGCGCGAGCAGGGCGGAGACGAGGAAGCGCCCGGAGCTGCGGACGGCGAAGACGGCGACGAGTGCGGCGAGGCCCACTATGGCGAGCGCCGCGGGTACGCCCGTGACGTCGCTGCCCTTGGCGGTCAGCGGGAAGGCGCCGCCGGCCACCGTCGCGGTGCCCTCCGACCAGCTCTGCCGGGTGGAGAGCAGCGCCACGGCCGCGCCGAGGGCGCCGCTGAGCAGGGCGACGGCGAGGCTGCGGCGGCCGGACCGGGCGGGTCCGGCCGCTTCCGAGCGAAGGTGCGGTACAGCAGTCATGTACTCCACTATCGCGTCAACCGCTCGTTGTCGAGACACCGGGCTTGCACAACGGGCGCCATTGGGCATGACGAGACGTTTGCGTCCAGCTCCACAGCCGTGGAGCAGGGGTGATTGACTGCACCCCGCGCCTACGTGGTCAACGTCCCGTACGAAACCGGGTCCACCGGCATGCCGGAGTTGTGCCTTCAAGGACTCCCACGTGGGACTATGAACTTAGCGTAATCGCCCGGTTACCAACAAGCCCCGCAGGTCATCCGGCCAGCCGGTTGGCCGTGTGCACCGCGCGCAGGACCGCGGCGGCCTTGTTGCGGCACTCGTCGTCCTCGGCGACGGGGTCCGAGTCGGCGACGATGCCGGCGCCCGCCTGGACGTACGCGGTGCCGTCGCGCAGCAGGGCCGTACGGATGGCGATGGCGGTGTCGGAGTCGCCTGCGAAGTCGAGGTAGCCGACGCAGCCGCCGTACAGGCCCCGCCGGGACGGTTCGAGTTCGTCGATGATCTGCATCGCGCGCGGCTTGGGGGCGCCGGAGAGGGTGCCGGCCGGGAAGCAGGCGGTGAGCACGTCGAAGGCCGTACGGCCCGCCGCGACGCGTCCGGTCACGGTGGACACGATGTGCATCACGTGCGAGTAGCGCTCGATGGACATGAAGTCGACGACCTCGACGGAGCCTGGCTCGCAGACCCGCCCCAGGTCGTTGCGCCCCAGGTCGACGAGCATCAGGTGCTCGGCGCGCTCCTTGGGGTCGGCGATCAGCTCGTCGGCGAGGGCCTGGTCCTCCTGGACGGTGGCGCCGCGCGGCCGGGTGCCCGCGATGGGGTGCACCATCGCCTGCCCGTCCTCGACCTTGACCAGGGCCTCGGGAGACGAGCCGACGACGTCGAAGCCGTCGAAGCGGAAGAGGTACATGTACGGGGAGGGATTGGTCGCCCTCAGTACGCGATAGACGTCCAACGCGCTTGCCGTGCACGGCGTTTCGAAGCGCTGGGAGGGGACGACCTGGAAGGCCTCGCCCGCCCGGATGCGCTCCTTGATGTCCTCGACGGCGTCCTGGAAGTCCGGGCCGCCCCACAGGGCGGTGTACTCGGGCAGCTCGGAGGGCGGGAGCGCGGCGGGCGGCTGGGAGACCGCGCGGGAGAGGTCGGCCTCCATGGCGTCGAGGCGGGCGACCGCGTCCGCGTAGGCCTCGTCGACGCCCGTGTCGAGGTCGTTGTGGTTGATCGCGTTGGCGATCAGCTGGACCGAGCCGTCCCAGTGGTCCATGACGGCGAGGTCGCTGGTGAGCAGCATGGTCAGCTCGGGGAGCTTCAGATCGTCCCGCTCGCCGGGGCCGATCTTCTCCAGGCGGCGCACGATGTCGTAGCCGAGGTAGCCGACCATGCCGCCGGTGAACGGGGGCAGGCCCTCTCCGTGCGGGGTGTGCAGGGCCTCGATGGTGGCGCGCAGGGCGGCCAGCGGGTCCCCGTCGACGGGGACGCCGACGGGCGGGGTGCCGAGCCAGTGGGCCTGGCCGTCGCGCTCGGTCAGGGTGGCTTGGCTGCGGACGCCGATGAAGGAGTACCTGGACCAGGATCGGCCGTTCTCGGCGGATTCCAGGAGGAAGGTGCCGGGGCGCTCGGCGGCCAGCTTGCGGTAGAGCGCGACCGGCGTGTCGCCGTCGGCGAGGAGCTTGCGGCTGACGGGGATGACACGGCGGTCGGTGGCCAGCTTGCGGAACGTCTCGAGGTCCATGGCGGCTGACCTTACTGATCCAGTGACGGTACGCCGGAATCGGCGCCCTGGGTGTCCACGGGGGCCGCCTCCTTGAGGAGCACGTCCTCGTCGAAGCACGTACGGGCGCCCGTGTGGCAGGCGGCGCCCACCTGGTCGACCTGGACCAGGATCGTGTCGGCGTCGCAGTCCAGGGCCACGGACTTCACCCACTGGAAGTGGCCGGAGGTGTCGCCCTTCACCCAGTACTCCCGGCGGCTGCGCGACCAGTACGTGCAGCGGCCCGTGGTGAGCGTGCGGTGCAGCGCCTCGTCGTCCATCCAGCCGAGCATCAGCACCTCACCGGTGTCGTACTGCTGGGCGATGGCGGGGACGAGTCCGTCGGCGCTGCGCTTGAGGCGCGCGGCGATCTCGGGATCCAGGCCGCTGGGGCTGCTGGGCGGGGGCGTGCTGGTCATGCCGACCATTGTGCCGCGCCCGTGGGACGCGCTCGCCGGTTGTCCACAGGCCGGACCGTGCGCCCCCTGAACGCCGACGTCCACTGGGCGGGCTCCTGGGGCGGTCGTAGGCTTGCTGGCATGTCGACCCATGCCAAGCGTGAACGACTTCTCCTCGCCGACCTGTTGGAGGCCGAGGGCCCGGACGCCCCGACCCTGTGCGAGGGCTGGAACACCCGTGATCTCGCCGCGCACGTGGTGGTGCGCGAGCGCCGCGCGGACGCCGCGGGCGGGCTGCTGCTCAAACAGCTCGCGCCGCGCCTGGAGCGGGTGCAGGCGGAGTTCGCCGAGAAGCCGTACGAGGAGCTGATCCAGCTGATCCGTACGGGGCCGCCACGCTTCTCGCCCTTCGCGCTGAAGCAGATCGACGAGGCGTCGAACACGGTCGAGTTCTACGTCCACACCGAGGACGTGCGGCGGGCCCAGCCGGACTGGACGCCGCGCCCGCTGGACCCGGTCTTCCAGGACGCCCTGTGGTCCCGCCTGGAGCGCACCGCCCGCCTCGCCGGCCGTGGCGCCCCGACCGGCCTGGTGCTGCGCCGCCCGGACGGCCAGACGGCGGTCGCCCACCGGGGCACCCCGGTCGTGACGGTGACCGGTGAGCCCTCGGAACTGCTGATGTTCGCCCTCGGCCGGCAGAAGACGGCCGACGTGGAGCTGGAGGGCGACAAGGACGCGATCGCGAAACTGAGCGAGACGAAGCAGCTGGGTCTCTGAGCGGGCTCACCGAACCGGGTGCGGCTGCGGACCGCCGGACCTGCCAGGGCCTGTCCGGTCCCCCTGCTCGAGCGAAGCCGAGAGCGCGGGGGAGTCGGCGACCGACGACAACGCCGCTGGGGGCACCCCCTGCTCGAAGAGCTTGGAGGAGGGCGGGCCAAGCCCCGCGTCTGCGGCATGATCCGCCGGACAGACCCTGGGGCCCCGAGCGGCCTGCTCAGCGCGGCAGCTCGGCGCGGCGCAGCGGCCGGGAGCAGAGGGCGATGATCCCGCTCAGGGCGCAGATCGCGGCGCAGGCCGTGAAGACCGGGCCGGTGCCCCACCGGTCGACGGCCCAGCCGACCACCGGGAAGGTGAGCGGCGCGACGCCGAAGCTGACCAGGGTCGAGACCGAGATGACACGACCGGCGTAGGCGGGTTCGGTCTGCGCCTGCACCAGCGCGCCGCTCAGGGCCCCGCCCAGCCCGGCCAGCAGTCCGATGCACAGGGCCACGCAGGCCCCGGCGGCGACGGACTCCACCTGCGCGAGCCCCCCGATGGCCACCGAGCTCGCGACGGCCGTCACCGCCATCACGAGTCCGGCGCGCGGCACCCACCCCCGCAGGGCGAGCAGCAGGGACGCCGCACCCGCGCCGGTCCCGAACCCGGCGAGCACCCAGCCCATCCCGGAGGACCCCCAGCCGCGCTGCTGCGAGAGCAGGGTCAGGCCGAGGTTCATCGGTCCGACGAACCCCAGGTCGGAGAGGGCGATGGCGAGCACCAACGGGCGGAGCACCGGGTGCCGGCGGATGCGCCGGAGCCCGTCCCGGAGTTCGGCCATGACCGCTCCGCGCGTCTTGTCGTCGTCGGCGGGCAACCGCCCCACCCGTATGGTCAGCAGCATCGGCAGGGACACCCCGATCAGCAGCGCGGCCAGTCCGAACGCTCCGGCGGTACCGCCGAGGGCCACGCCCAGGCCGCCGAGCGGGCCGCCGAGGACGGTGGCGAGCCGGGTCGCGAGGCCCCGCATGCCCTGGACCCGGGCGAGCTGGCTCCGGGGGGCCAGCAGGGCGGGGAGAGCGCCCGCGGCGGGCAGGAAGACGGCGTCCACGACCCCGAAGAGCACGGCCACCGCGCCCAGCGCCCAGAGTCCGGGGCTGGTCGCGAGGAGCAGCCCGGCGGCGGTCAGGACGAGGGCACAGCGCACCGCGCCGCTGCCGACGACCACACGACGCGGCCCGAACCGGTCGGCAACCACTCCCCCGCCGAGCATCAGCAGGGCGCGGGGCACGGCACTGGCGGCCGAGACGAGCCCGGCCTGCGCGGGTGTCCCGGCCTGGACGGCGGCCCAGGACAGGGCGATGTAGTAGACGTTGTCGCCGATCGCCGACGAGGTGTACGCGCCGAGCCAGCGCAGCACGTTGGGGTCGCGGTGGGCGGGCCGTTCGGCGGCCGCGCCCGACCGCACTGCGGTGACGCTCATGGGGTGTGTCCTCTCAGACCCGGCTCAGATTCGGCTCAGACCCGGACCGGGACCTGGACCAGACCCGGCTCGGACGCGGCTCAGACGCGGAACGGGAAGGCGTACGTGTGCACCGCGACGTTCTCGCGGCCTTCGGTGTCACCGGCCTCCTCGGCGGCCCGGCCCCGCTCCGTGTAGGCCTTGAACAGGGCCTGCATGTCCGCGACCAGCTCGGACAGCTCACCGGCCGTCAGCCGCATCGCGGACTCGGAGGACTCGGCGGCGCGGTTCCACTCGGGCGTCCAGTGAGCGCGTTCGTCGAGGTAGCGGCGGTACAGGTCGGCGCGCTGCTCGGAGAAAAGCCGACTGGCCGCGGTGTACACAGCGGCCTTCTCGGGCGCGCCGCGGAAGTCCTCGTCGCGGATGCTGACCCCGTCGGAGGCGGGCTGCCACCAGCGCTCCCGGCCGTCGGCGCTCTGTGCCGGCGCCTCCTCGATCACGCCGTGCTCGGCCAGCTTGCGCAGGTGGTAGCTGACCAGTGAGACGGCCTCGTCCACCTGCTCCGCCAGCTGGGAGGCGGTGGCGACCCTGGCCACGATGAGCCCCCGGTAGAGCTTCATCCGCAACGGATGGGCCAGCGCCTTGAGCGTGCCCATGTCCGTGATCCGGCGGTTCTCCTTGCTTGCCATGTCCCCAACCGTAGATACGAAAGAAAAATTGCACAACAGATTTTGCGCAACTTATCTTTCACATCTGCCCACAAGCGAGCCCCGGCCACCCGGTGACCGGGGCTCAGCGCACGGTGTGCACGGCCGACGTCCGACGTCAGCGAACGGGTCGCCCCGCCCCCCGCAGCGCCTCCTTCACCTGGCCGATCCGCAGATCCCCGAAGTGGAAGACGGACGCGGCGAGCACCGCGTCGGCGCCCGCGGCGATGGCGGGCGGGAAGTCGGCGAGCCGGCCCGCGCCCCCGCTGGCGATGAGCGGCACGGTGACGTGCTTACGGACGGCCTCGATCATCTCGATGTCGTAGCCGTCCTTCGTGCCGTCCGCGTCCATCGAGTTGAGCAGGATCTCGCCCGCGCCCAGCTCGGCGGCCTGGTGGGCCCACTCGACCGCGTCGATGCCGGTGCCCTTGCGCCCGCCGTGGGTGGTGACCTCGAAGGTCCCCCCGGGAGTGCGCCTGGCGTCCACCGACAGCACCAGCACCTGCCGTCCGAACCGCTCCGCGATCTCCCGGATGAGCTCGGGCCGGGCGATCGCGGCCGTGTTGACCCCGACCTTGTCGGCGCCCGCCCGCAGCAGCTTGTCGACGTCCTCGGCGGTGCGTACGCCGCCGCCGACGGTGAGCGGGATGAAGACCTGCTCGGCCGTGCGGCGCACCACGTCGTAGGTGGTCTCGCGGTTGCCCGAGGACGCGGTGATGTCCAGGAACGTCAGCTCGTCGGCGCCCTCGGCGTCGTACACCTTGGCCATCTCGACGGGGTCGCCCGCGTCACGCAGGTTCTGGAAGTTGACACCCTTGACGACCCGGCCGTTGTCCACGTCCAGGCAGGGGATGACTCGTACGGCCAGGGTCATGCTGCGGACACTCCGTCTTCTCCGCCGGAGCGGAACGCCTCCACCTCGACCTCGACGACCAGTCGCGAGTCCACGAAGCCGGAGACGATGATCATGGACGCGGCGGGACGGACGGTGTCGAACAGCTCCTTGTGGGCGCGTCCGACCTCCTCCACGTCCCGCGCGTGGGTGATGTACATGCGCGTACGGACGACGTCGTCACGGCCGAGGCCGAGCTGCTGCAACGCGGCGAACGCGGCGTTGAAGGAGTTGACCGCCTGTTCGTACGGGCCGCCGTCGACGATCGCTCCGTCGACCACGGAGGTGCAGCCGGCGACCAGCACCAGGCCGTTCGGCAGCTCCACCGCGCGGGAGTAGCCGAAGGCGTCCTCCCAGGGCGCGCCGGTCGTGACACGTCGTACGTCGCTCACTTGGCTACCGCCTCCAGGGCCTCTTCCAGGGTGAACGCCTTCGCGTAGAGGGCCTTGCCCACGATGGAGCCCTCGACGCCCAGCGGCACGAGCTCGGCGATGGCGCGCAGGTCGTCCAGGGAGGAGACCCCGCCCGACGCGACCACCGGGCGGTCCGTCGCGGCGCACACATTGCGCAGCAGCTCCAGGTTCGGACCCTGCAGCGTGCCGTCCTTGGCGATGTCCGTGACGACATAGCGCGCGCAGCCCTCGGCGTTGAGGCGCTCCAGCGTCTCGTAGAGGTCGCCGCCGTCGCGGGTCCAGCCGCGGCCGCGCAGCGTCGTGCCGCGTACGTCGAGACCGACCGCGATCTTGTCGCCGTGCTCGGCGATGACCTTGGCGACCCACTCGGGGGTCTCCAGGGCGGCGGTGCCGAGGTTGACCCGGGTGCAGCCGGTGGCGAGGGCCGCGGCGAGCGTGTCGTCGTCGCGGATGCCGCCGGACAGCTCGACCTTGATGTCCATGGCGCCGGCGACCTCGGCGATCAGCTTGCGGTTGTCGCCGGTGCCGAACGCGGCGTCCAGGTCGACGAGGTGCAGCCACTCGGCGCCCGAGCTCTGCCAGGCGAGGGCGGCCTCGAGGGGGGAGCCGTAAGAAGTTTCCGTCCCCGACTCGCCGTGCACGAGACGGACGGCCTGGCCGTCGCGGACGTCGACGGCGGGGAGGAGTTCGAGCTTGCTCACAGTGTTCCGATCCAGTTGGTGAGGAGCTGGGCTCCGGCGTCGCCGGACTTCTCGGGGTGGAACTGCGTGGCCCACAGGGGGCCGTTCTCGACGGCCGCCACGAAGGGCTTGCCATGCGTCGACCAGGTCACCAGGGGGGCGCGCAGCGCCGGGTTGCCGACTTCCAGGGACCAGTCGTGGACGGCGTAGGAGTGCACGAAGTAGAAGCGCGCCTCGGCGTCGAGCCCCGAGAAGAGCCGGGAGCCGGCCGGGGCCTCGACCGTGTTCCAGCCCATGTGGGGCACGATGTCGGCCTGGAGCGGCTCGACCGTGCCGGGCCACTCGTCGAGGCCCTCGGTCTCCACGCCGTGCTCGATGCCGCGCGCGAAGAGGATCTGCATACCGACGCAGATGCCCATCACCGGGCGGCCACCGGACAGCCGGCGGCCGATGATCCACTCGCCGCGGGCGTCCTTGAGGCCCTTCATGCAGGCGGCGAAGGCGCCGACGCCGGGCACCAGCAGCCCGTCCGCGTTCATGGCCTTGTCGAAGTCACGCGTGATCTCGACCTCGGCGCCCGCGCGCGCGAGGGCACGCTCGGCGGAACGCACGTTCCCGAAGCCGTAATCGAAGACGACGACCTTCTTAGGAGCGGTCAATTCCACACCTCCAGCCTCATGACGCCCGCGATCAGACACATCGCGGCGCCGAAGGAGAGCAGCACGATGAGACTCGCGGGCATCTTCTGCTTGACGAAGGAGTAGACACCGCCCAGGAGGAAGAGCCCGACGACGATGAGGATGGTGTTGAGGCCTGTCATGGCTTTACAGCGCGCCCTTCGTGGAGGGGAGGATGCCGGCGGCGCGCGGGTCGCGCTCGGAGGCGTAGCGCAGCGCCCGGGCGAGCGCCTTGAACTGGCACTCCACGATGTGGTGCGCGTTGCGCCCGTAGGGCACGTGCACGTGCAGTGCGATCTGGGCCTGGGCGACGAAGGACTCCAGGATGTGCCGGGTCATCGTCGTGTCGTACTCGCCGATCATCGGCGCCATGTTCTCGGGCTCGGTGTGCACGAGGTACGGGCGGCCCGACAGGTCGACGGTCACCTGGGCGAGGGACTCGTCCAGCGGGACCGTGCAGTTGCCGAAGCGGTAGATGCCCACCTTGTCGCCGAGTGCCTGCTTGAAGGCGGCGCCGAGCGCGAGGGCGGTGTCCTCGATGGTGTGGTGCGAGTCGATGTGCAGGTCGCCCTCGGTCTTCACGGTCAGGTCGAACAGACCGTGCCGGCCGAGCTGGTCGAGCATGTGGTCGTAGAAGCCGACGCCCGTCGACACCTCGACCTTGCCGGACCCGTCGAGATCGATCTCGACGAGGACCGACGTCTCCTTGGTCGTGCGCTCCACTCTTCCGACGCGGCTCATGCGCTCTGCTCCTTCTTCAACTCACGGACCGCGTCCAGGAACGCGTCGTTTTCGGCCGGGGTGCCGGCGGAGACCCGCAGCCATCCCGGTACGCCGTTGTCCCGGACCAGGACGCCCCGGTCGAGGATCTTCTGCCAGGCCTCGTGGGAGCCACCCTCGCCGTCGAATCGCCCGAACTGGACGAAGTTCGCGTCGGACTCGGTCACCTCGTACCCGATCGCACGCAGTTCGGCGACCAGGCGGTCCCGCTCGGCCTTCAGCTGCTCGACGTACCCGAGCAGCGTGTCGGTGTGCTCCAGGGCGGCCAGGGCGGTGGCCTGCGCGACGGCCGACAGGTGGTAGGGCAGCCGTACGAGCTGGACCGCGTCGACGACCGCGGGGTGCGCGGCGAGATAGCCGAGGCGCAGTCCGGCCGCGCCGAACGCCTTCGACATCGTCCGCGACACGACGAGATTCGGCCGGCCTTCGATCAGCGGCAGCAGCGAGTCGCCGTGGCTGAACTCGATGTACGCCTCGTCGACCACGACCATGGACGGCTTGGCGGCCTGCGCGGCCTCGTACAGCGCGAGGACCGTCTCGCGCGGCACCGCGTTGCCCGTGGGGTTGTTCGGGGTGGTGATGAAGACGACGTCCGGGCGGCTCTCGGCGATGGCCCGCTCGGCGGCGGCCCGGTCGATCGTGAAGTCCTCGCCGCGGGGACCCGAGATCCAGGCCGTGCCGGTACCGCGCGCGATGAGCGCGTGCATCGAGTACGAGGGCTCGAAGCCGATCGCCGTACGGCCGGGGCCGCCGAAGGTCTGCAGCAGCTGCTGGATGACCTCGTTCGAGCCGTTGGCCGCCCAGACGTTCTCGACGTCGACCCGGTGGCCGCCGGTCCTCGTCAGGTACTTGGCCAGCTCCGTACGGAGCTCCACCGCGTCGCGGTCGGGGTAGCGGTTGAGGTTGCGGGCGGCCTCGCGGACCCGCTCGGCGATCCGCTCGACGAGCGGTTCGGGCAGCGGGTACGGGTTCTCGTTGGTGTTCAGCCGTACGGGCACGTCGAGTTGGGGCGCGCCGTAGGGGGACTTGCCGCGCAGCTCGTCCCGTACGGGAAGATCGTCGATACCGGTCACTTGCTCTCTGGAACCTTCCACCCGAAACGAGCCTTGATCGCCGCCCCGTGGGCCGGCAGGTCCTCCGCCTCCGCGAGCGTCACCACGTGGTGCGCCACCTCGGCGAGGGCGTCGCGCGTGTAGTCCACGATGTGGATCCCGCGCAGGAAGGACTGGACGCTCAGCCCCGAGGAGTGGCAGGCGCAGCCGCCGGTGGGCAGCACGTGGTTGGAGCCCGCGCAGTAGTCGCCCAGCGACACCGGCGCCCAGGCGCCGACGAAGATCGCGCCCGCGTTCTTCACCCGGTCGGCGACGGCGGCAGCGTCCGCCGTCTGGATCTCCAGGTGCTCGGCGCCGTACGCGTCGACGACCCGCAGGCCCTCGTCCACGCCGTCGACGAGGACGATCGCGGACTGCCTGCCGCTGAGCGCGGGGACGATCCGGTCCTCGATGTGCTTGGTGGCCGCGACCTGCGGCTCCAGCTCCTTCTCGACCGCCTCCGCCAGCTCGACGGAGTCCGTGACGAGGACGGCGGCGGCGAGCGGGTCGTGCTCGGCCTGGCTGATCAGGTCGGAGGCCACGTGCACCGGGTCGGCGGTCTCGTCCGCGAGGATCGCGATCTCGGTGGGACCGGCCTCGGTGTCGATGCCGATCTTGCCCGTGAAATAGCGCTTGGCGGCGGCGACCCAGATGTTGCCGGGACCGGTGACCATGTTGGCGGGCGGGCAGGACTCCGTGCCGTGCGCGAACATCGCGACGGCCTGGGCGCCGCCGACCGCGTACACCTCGTCGATACCGAGGAGGGCGCAGGCGGCGAGGATCGTGGGGTGCGGGAGCCCCCCGAACTCCTTTTGCGGCGGGGAGGCGAGCGCCATGGAGGCGACTCCGGCCTCCTGCGCCGGAACCGCGTTCATGATCACGGACGAGGGGTAGACCGAACGTCCACCGGGCGCGTACAGGCCGACGCGTTCGACCGGCACCCACTTCTCGGTGACCGAGCCGCCCGGCACGACCTGGGTGGTGTGCGCGGCGCGGCGCTGCTCGCGGTGGACCAGGCGGGCGCGGCGGATGGACTCCTCCAGGGCCGCGCGCACGGCCGGGTCGAGCTGTTCCAGGGCCTCGGCGAGGGCCCGGGCCGGAACCCGTACGGATTCCAGCCGCACCCCGTCGAATTTCTCCGCGTAGTCGATCAGCGCCGCGTCGCCACGATGATGCACGGCCTCGCAGATCGGACGCACCTTCTCCAGGGCGGCCTGAACGTCGAAGTCGGCTCGGGGCAGCAGGTCGCGCAGGGCGGAGCCCTCGGGGAGGGCGTCGCCGCGCAGATCGATTCGGGCCATACGAAGAGATTGCAGCACGGTCCCAATTCTCTCAGACGGCGATAAGGCGCCGGACGCCCGTATCAATGGCTGATACAAGCCGTCCCAGGCTCCCCCTGGAGATCTCCGTCACCAATAGCGTTCGACCCGTCACACAGCGGGCATGAACGGCTGTACGAAACCCGCGAGTAGCTGGGGAGGGAGGGACGTGACGTGACCGAGGGTGCCGGCACCCGCGGTGGGGACCTGCCGGACGAGTTGACCGCCGCCGAGGCCGGGATGTGGCAGGCCTTCCGCAACGGCAGCGTGTACGACCTGCGCAGCGGGGACATCACCGTGGACGATCCGCACGGCGGCCATCCCTGGGGGCCCGAGCGCAGTGTCCGGGCCCGGATCGTGGCATGGCTGCTGCTCGACGGGCCGCCCGCCCTCCAGGGCCGGGTCGCCTCCCTGAAGCTGACCGGCGTGCAGATCACGGACGTCCTCGACCTCGCGGGCGGCACGGTGGTGCCGTACGTCGAGCTGAAGGGCTGCCGGTTCGAGAAGGAGATCCTGCTGCCGGAGGCGCACTTCACGACCGTACGTCTGGTCAACTGCTCGGTGCCGCGCCTGGAGGCGGCCCGGGTGCACACCGAGGGCGATCTGCATCTGCCCCGCTGCCGCTTCCACAACGGGGTGCGGCTGACCGACGCGCACATCGGTACGGATCTGCTGCTCAACCAGGCCGTGGTCTACCGGGACCGGCGCGGCCGCTCGCTCACCGGCGACGGCATGACCGTGGGGCAGGACCTGCAGGCCGAGATGCTGGAGTCGCACGGCGAGCTGAGCCTGCGCGGCGCCACCGTCGGTGTCTCGCTCAGCCTGCGCGGCAGCAAGCTGAACAACCCGTACTCCCGGCTCGCCCTGAACGCTCCCCAGCTGACCGTCAACCGCACGCTCTACATGACCCCGGCGGGCCTCGGCAATCCCCTGCTGACCAGCGGCACCACCCCGGCGCGCGGGACGCTGGTGCAGCGCTTCGAGTGCCAGGGCGGGATCCGCCTCGACGACGGACGGTTCGGGGACGCCCTCGACTTCGAGCGGGCCCGTTTCAGCTTCGACGACGACCAGGAGCTGTCCCTGCTGCGGGTGCAGACGCCCGAGCTGCGCTTCCTCGGGGAGCGTCCCGAGCGGGGCAAGGTGGTCCTGTCGGGCGCGCGGATCGTCAATCTCGTCGACCGGGCGGACAGCTGGCCGGGCCCCGGGAACCTCCACATGGGCGGCTTCAGCTACGAGAACCTCGTACCGCAGGGCGGGTTCCCGCTGACCCGGCGCCTGGAGTGGGTGGCGGCGGCGACCGCGGAGTACAGCCCGGAGCCGTACGAGCGGCTGGCCACCGTGCTGCGCGACTCCGGCGAGGACGAGGACGCGCGCGAGGTGCTGCTCGCCAAGCAGCGCCGCCGCCGCGAGACCCTGCCGCTCGCGGCCAAGCTGTGGGGGTACGCGCAGGACTGGACGGTCGCCTACGGGTACCGGCCCGGCCGGGCCGCCCTGTGGATGGCGGTGCTGTGGGCGGCGTCCTCGATCGCCTTCTCGCACGCGACCCACACCCCGGTGAACGGCGGCCATCCGCCGTGGAACGCCGCGCTGTTCGCCCTCGACCTGCTGCTGCCGGTGATCGACCTCGGCCAGGTGGACGTCTGGCAGCTGCGTGGCGCCTGGCAGTGGCTGGCCGCAGTGGTGATCCTCCTGGGCTGGATCCTGGCGACGGCGGTGGCGGCGGGGGCGACGCGGCTGCTGCGCCGCAGCTGAGGGGCCTGCTGGGGCCTGGTGGGGCAGCATCCGGCCATCCTGTTGACAGGTGTTCAATAGTAGAACAACAGTCACTTTTTACTCACCCTTGACCATCTGACATACAACCAAACGAGGGTTACGAAAGTGTCACCGCGCACCCTCTGGTACAGCTCCGACCTGCGGCTTTCAATGGTCGACACCATGGCACTGCTGCGCGCGTTCATCCGTACGGCCCGGATGGTCAAGAACACTTCGCGCCTCGCCGCCGGACTGCCCGCCGACGACGAGGTACTGCTGGACGCCCCGGACGAACGGCTCGCCCCGGCCCTCGTCGCGGCGGCCCGCGGTGAGTACGACATCGCGGCCAAACTGCTCGCCGCCACCCGCGAGGCCGCCGAGTGGGAGAACCGCGACCGGTACGCCAGGCGCCTCGCCGCCTTCGCGCGCACCCGCGACGAATGGCTCCAGTCCTGGCAGAGCGAGTCCCCGCACGACCCGGACGCGCTCCTGGTCAAAGCCGAGCTCGCGGTGCGCCGCTGGTGGGATTCGCCCGCCCGCGCCGAGCTGCTGCGCGAGGTCGGCCCGCTGATCGCCGCCGCGGCCGAGGGCGACCCGCGCGACCCGGTGCCCTGGCGGATCGCGCTCGACCACGCCCGTGGCACCAACACCGGGCACACCGAGTTCGAGAAGCTGTGGGCCGAGGCCGTACGCCGCTCCCCGCACCACTACGGCTGCCATGTGGCCGCCCTGAAGTACCTGTCGGCCGCCTGGTACGGCTCGCACCGCGAGTGCTTCGACTTCGCCGAGCGGGCCGCGCAGGACGCGCTGCCCGGCTCACTCGTACAGGCGCTTCCGGTGCGCGCGGCCTTCGCCTATCTGACCGAGGGCGGCCGGGCCGTGATCCCGCGTGAGCGGCTCGACGAGGCGGCCGACCTCGCGATCGCGGTCTCGGCGGCATACGCGCCCGCCGACCCGTGGCCCGCGGAGGTGCGCAACCTCCTCACCTACGTCCTGATCAGGCTGGAGCGCTGGCAGGACGCCCTGGACCAGCTCCGTCTGATCGGCCCGTACGCGACCTCGTTCCCCTGGGACCGGGTCTCCGACGACCCGCTGGGCCAGTTCCTGGAACTGCGCGACGGAGTCCGTCTGGAGGTCGCCTCGACCATCCCCCTCCATCCACGGAGTGAGCACGGCGGACGCGCTCGCTCCGGCGACCATTAGGCTTTCGCGTCGTGACCACCGTCCGGCTTCCGCTCTTCCCCCTGAACTCAGTACTGTTCCCGGGGCTCGTGCTTCCCCTGAACATTTTCGAGGAGCGCTATCGCGCCATGATGCGCGAACTGCTGAAGACCCCCGAGGACGAACCGCGCCGGTTCGCCGTCGTCGCCATCCGCGACGGCCACGAGGTCGCGCACACCGCACCCGGCATGCCGGACCAGACGGCGCTGCCGCAACGCGGTCCCACGGCCGGGTTCGGCGACGACCCGCTCAAGGCCTTCCACGAGATGGGCTGCGTCGCGGACGCGGCCACCATCCGGGAGCGCGCCGACGGCAGTTTCGAGGTACTGGCCACCGGCACCACACGGGTACGGCTCCTGTCGGTGGACGCCTCCGGGCCGTTCCTGACGGCCGAACTGGAGGAACTTCCGGAGGAACCCGGCGAGGAGGCGGGCGCGCTCGCCGAGGGCGTCCTGCGGGCCTTCCGCCAGTACCAGAAGCGGCTGGCGGGCGCCCGCGAACGCTCACTGTCCACCGGCGCGGACCTGCCGGACGACCCGGCGGTGGTCTCCTACCTGGTGGCGGCCGCCGTGATGCTCGACATCCCGGCCAAGCAGAAGCTGCTCCAGGCCCCCGACACGGCCACCCGCCTCCACGAAGAGCTGAAACTCCTGCGCGCCGAGACCGCCATCATCCGTAATCTGCCGTCGTTGCCGGCGGCGGAACTGACGCGCAACCCGACAAGTCTCAACTGAAGGCCTCGACACCTTGGCGAAGAAGTCGAAGAAGCAGCAGCAGTCCGGGGGAACGCCCGCGACGGTGGCCCTGACGGCGGCGGGCGTCGCGTACACGGTCCACGCCTACGAGCACGACCCCGCGCACCCCTCGTACGGCGAGGAGGCCGCCGAGGCGATGGGCGTCTCTCCCGACCGCGTCTTCAAGACCCTGGTCGCGGACGTGGACGGCTCCCTCGTGGTCGCCGTGGTCCCCGTCGCGGGCTCCCTGGACCTGAAGGCGCTGGCCACGGCGGTGGGCGGCAAGCGCGCCGCCATGGCCGACCCGGCGGCCGCCGAGCGCACCACGGGCTATGTCCGCGGCGGCATCTCCCCCCTGGGCCAGCGCAAGAGACTCCGTACGGTCCTGGACGCCTCGGCCCACCACCACGCCACGATCTGCGTCTCGGCCGGCCGCCGGGGGCTCGAGGTCGAGCTCGCCCCCGACGACCTGGCGCACCTCACGGAAGCGGTGTCCGCGCCGGTCGCCCGTGCGTGACCCCTCGACGGATGCGTCGTCCTGCGTTAAGCACGAGAGGCATGTCGAAACGAACCCGCAAACGCAAGTGGCGCACGAAGAAGGGCCGCTCGAACCACGGCCACCGACCTCCATGACCTATGCGCCCGGCCCCCCGGGGTATGTCCGTCGACTGACGGCCGGCGGGGGCTGAGCGCGCAGTTCCCCGCGCCCCCAAGACGGGGCTCCGCCCCGCATCCCCCACCCACCCGATCCGCTCGGCTGACGGCCGGTGGGGGCTGAGCGCGCAGTTCCCCGCGCCCCTAAGGCGGGGCTTCGCCCCGCATCTTCAGCCCGCCCGGTATTTGGGAACGAGGCCGGAGACCGGAACCCACCCACCCCCCGTCCAACCCACCCACCCCGGCCGGCCGCATCTTCAGCCCGTCCGGCGTTTGAGGACGAGCCCTTCGGGCGATGCGGGGGTCCAGGGGGCGCAGCGCCCCTGGCGGGGGTGAGGGGGCAGAGCCCCTGGGGATGGGACGGGTAGGGGCGGCGGGGGCGAGGAAAGTTGGCCCGTGCCCCCGGTTCAGACCGTCGGAGGCTGCGGCGGGGTCCCGTACGGGCTCGCGTAGGGATCCGGGTCCCGGGGACCGAACAACGCGGTCAGGCCGAGATGAACCACCAGCCCCGCCAGGGACCACGCCAGCAACGCCCCCATCGCCCCGAGCTTCAACGGCGCGGAGAACGTCACCCCCTTGCCGACCTGCTTGGCATGGGCGACCACGTTCTGCGTCGGCCCGAGCCAGATCCCGATCCGCCAGGCGAGCAGCGACCCGAGCAGACCCCCCACCGCCAGCGCGACAACGAGCGGCACACCCCCACGCCGCCGCACCAGAAACACCACCACCGCACTGACCGCACCGAACGCCAACGCGAGCAGCGTAAATGTCCCGTCGACCCCGATGGCCTGCTCACCCTCGGTGTCCTTCAGATACACCGCACTGTCGTCCGCGATCAGCGGCACATGCGGCGCCAGCCACCACCACAGCACACCGAGCAGCACACCCGCCACCGCCACCGCCACCGTGACGACGACGGCCTCCAGCACTTCGGTCTTCATCCCGGGCCCGTCCGGTTCGTACCCGACGGTCCCCGAGACGCCCCCGGCGGGCGGAGCCTGCCAGGCATGGGCGTCGTCGGACGGCGGTTGATGCGGCGGCGGAGGCGGAGTCAGCGGTGCGGTCACACTGACATCGTGCCAGGCCCGGCTGTCGGCCGCGTCACCGGACGGCCGCCCGGCGGTACGCCCAGGTCGCCACCGCCAGCGAGGCCACCCCCACGCCCGCGCAGACGGCGAGGTCACCGACGACGAAGGCCCAGTCGGGGTGCGCCCCGAAGCTCCGCGCGAAGGCCTCGACGCCGTAGGTGGAGGGCAGCAGATCACGGGCGTACTGCACCACCGTAGGCAGCCGGTCCGCCGGCAGCACCCCGAGCAACAGCGCCGCCGACATCCCCAACTGCCCGAGCAGCGTGGCGAGTTCGGGCCGAGGCGCGAGCAGTCCGAGCGCCGCCCCGAGCCCGGCGAGCGCGGCGCCCGCGAGCGGGATCACCGCGACGAGCACCCACAGATGCGCCATCGGCAGCCCGAAAAGGACACAGCCGACGACGGCGGTGACCACGGTCCCGGGCACGGTGAAGGAGGCGTACGCGCCCGCGACACCGAGCACGACGGCGGCCGGCGGCACCGGCAGGGTCGCGTAGTGGTCGAGCCCGCCGCCGGCCCGCAGCTGTCCGAAGTACTGCGCCAACAGGTTGAGCCCTACGAAGGCGACGACCAGGACCGACGCCCCGGCCACGATGGACCGGGCCTCGCCCCCGCCGTCCACCACGCCACGCATCATGACCATGATGCCGACGGACTGGACCGTGGCCACGAACAGCAGCGGAATCCGCGCCACGCGCGCGCGGGAGAGCTGGGCCCGGTACATGGCGGCGAGGGACGGCCACAGCCGCGCCCGCGGCCCGAGTTCGGCGGCGTCAACGGCGTCCTCGGCCACGGACAGCGCACTGCCCGGCAGCACCTCAGCGGGTACGACACTCACGTCGAGCTGCTCCTCTTCACTCCGGCAGCCGTCCTGCTCCTGTTTCCGACGCCCATTGCCACGCCGATTCCCACGCCGCTTGCCACACCCACGACGCCCCTCCCCGTCCGTACAGACTCCCCTACGGATTCCAGACCCCGCGCGCTCACGCCTTCACCAACCCCTGCGCGTTGCCGCCGAGCGCGAGGTACACGTCCTCCAGGCTCGGCGTGGCCAGTGTGAAGTCGTCGAGCGCGGCGAACGCGGCGCCTCCGGTGACCGTGGCGACGGCCGCGCGGGCCTCCTCCGGGGCGAGCCGCAGGGTCCAGCGGCGGCCCGACTCGACCGCCCGGGCGCGCAGCGCGGCGACCTCGGGCACGTCCAGCGGGGCGCTCTCGCGCCAGACGAGTTCGACCCGCACCTCGCCCGCGACCCGCTCCTTCAGCCCGGCCGGCGTGTCGCAGGCGATGACGCGGCCCCGGTCGAGGACGGCGACCCGGTCGAGCACGGTCTCGGCCTCGATGACGTTGTGGGTGACCAGCAGCACGGTGGCGCCGTGCTCGGCCCGGCGCCGGTCGACGGCGGACCACACGGCCCGCCGGGCCACGGGGTCCATGCCGGTGGTCGGCTCGTCGAGGACGAGCAGCGGCCGCTGCCCGACCAGCGCGGCGGCGAAGCAGGCCAGCCGCCGCTGTCCGCCGGACAGCTTCTTCAGGGGGCGGGAGGCGATCGGGGTGAGGCCCAGCTCCTCGAGCACGGCGTCCCGCTCCGCCCGCGCCTCGCGCAGTTCGAGCCCGCGCAGCCGCCCGGTCGTCTCCGCGGCCAGCGACACGGTCAGCTCGTCGAGGGCGGTGGACTCCTGCCCGAGGTAGGCGAGGATGCGCGCCGCCCGCTCGGGGTGACGCACGATGTCGTGCCCGAGGATCTCGACACTGCCGCTGTCGGGGCGCATGAGCCCGGTCAGCTGGCGTACGAGGGTGGACTTCCCGGCGCCGTTCGGCCCGAGCAGGCCGAAGATCTCGCCGCGCCGGATGTCCAGCCGTACCCCGTCGGTGGCCCTCACCTCGGGCGTACCGGGGCTGCCACGGCGTCCGCGGACGGCCGGGTAGGTCTTGGTCAGCGCGCGCACCGAGCACACGACATCGCCCCTGTGCCCGTTCCGGACTGCCTGTGCCGTGCGCGTACTCACGAGGGACGAGCCTACGGGGTCCGATGCCCCGTTATGCGCCCGGGGCCCTCGCCTCAGCCGGTCCACGAGCCGTCCTGGACCGGGTCTCCAAGGTCTGGCGCGCCGAAGACGCGCCCTCACCCACCCGCACCCGAGCAGCACACCCGGGGTCCGACCGCTCCCCCGGCTCACTCCCCGGCAGGGGCATGCTCCGCCGCCGTACGCACATCGATCTCCCGCCAGAACCCGGCCCTGATCGCATACCGGTCGTGCTCGTCGATCTGGTCGTCCTTGTGGGCGAGCAGTCCGAAGCGCGCCGCGTAACGCAGCAGCTCACCGTCCACACGATGCGGTACCCGCGGGTACATCGTGGACAGCTTCTGCAGATGGCTCGGGTCGGTGAGCCGCTCCATCCAGCGGCGCGCGAAGACCTGCCCCACCTCGTACGGATCGCCGCCGACCGTGGTGATGTCCTCCTCGCGGTCGGCCCAGCGCTGCTCGGCGGAGGTGAGCTGGGCGAGCGTGGGCAGTGCGGCGGCCTCCGTGGACTCCGTGGCGCCCCCGGGGCGTTCGATCCACCCCTTGTCGGACGACCACCGCAGCGTCGCGCTCGCGGGGTGCTGGGGGGCCTGGACGCCCGGTGCGCGCAGTGCGGCGAGGTCCTTCGGCGTGGGCACGCCCTTGGGGGCGGGAACCCGCTCCTCGGACCCGTTCTGCGACTCGGCGGCGGGGCTGTGCTCCGCGGTCTCGGAGGGCCGCTCGGCCGCACCGGCGAGCGACGAGTCGGGCAGCGGCGCGGAGAGGATCGCGGCGATCTCGGGGCGCGGCACGGGCTGCGGCGCGCAGATCCCGCCGAGGTCCTTGGCCCGTACGGCCTTGGTGATCCACGCCCGGTCCAGCACCCGGCGCTCGTCGGCCTCGGCGACCAGGTCCTCGGACTGGTTGTAGTCGCCGTCCGCGGCCTGCACGGCCCACAGGTGTACGGCGACGCCGTGCTCCTTGGCGGCCATCATGCCCGGCAGCAGGTCCCCGTCGCCGGTCACCAGGACCACGTCGGAGCAGGCGCGGTTGCGAGCCAGCTCGGTCAGCTCGGCGTGCATGGCGGCGTCGACACCCTTCTGCGCCCACCGCCCGTCGCTGCGGGTCAGCGCGCCGAGGCGCACCGTGACCCGTGGCATCACGCGCAGCCGGCGGTGCTCCGGTTGCGGTACGCGGTCGGGTGCGCCGTCGAACCAGTAGATGCGCAGCAGGGGCCGCTCCGTGTCGGACTCGGCGCGCTCGCGCAGGCCCTGGATGAGGGCGGCGTGGTCGACGGTGATCCGGGATCGCGAAGGCTCCCCGGCGAGGAGACTGGCAGCAGCCCCGAGCAGATACCCGGCGTCCACCAGGACGATGCAGCGGTCCACGCGGTCCACCCTCTTTCCGGTTCCGGGAGGTTTGCTTCGGGCTTCCTTCGAGTCTGCCCGACGGCGCGGAGGTTAACGGCCCGAACTCGATCTTCGGCGTGGCGAATCGGGGGATAACGCTCCGACAGGGCTTATTACGCACGGTAATTCTCCGAAATGCACTGCTTGTCAGGCTATGTGAATGTGAATCTGGATCCGGCCCTGACCCCTAGGGCCCCACAGGAGGCAATCACCATGGCCAAGAACAAGAACCGCAAGCAGGGCGGCCAGCAGGACCGCTCCTCGCAGGCCGAGCGTGCGCATGAGCAGGCGCAGCGGTCCTCGACGGAGGCTCACACGCCGATGTCGCAGGCGCAGGGCAGCCCCGCGGACGTCGCCCGCAAGCACCAGAAGCGCTTCGGCCACAACTGAGGCCACGCGTAAGGGCTGTCGAAGCCCAGGCACACACCGAGGGGCGCATCCGGCAACGGATGCGCCCCTCGCGTACATCATCTGATCCTGTCGGCTGATCCCGTCAGCCCGCGAGGCAGGACGGGCCCAGCAGCACCTTCAAGTCACCGAACAGCGCCGGATCCGGCTTCACCCGGTGCCGGTCGAGCCGCAGCACGGTGGTCTTGCGCGGGCCCTGGAGCCTGATGCGCACCTCGCTCTCGCCCTTGTGGTGGCTGAGGATCTCGCCGAGACGGCTCACCATCGGCGGGGTGACCTTCAGCGCCGGGATCGTGAGGATCACGGGTGCGTTGGTGCCCGCGTTCGACAGGTCGGGGACCTGAAGCTCCATCGCGACCAGCCGCGGCACGTCCTCGCGCTTGTCGAGGCGGCCCTTGACGAAGACGACCGCGTCCTCGACGAGTTGGGTCGACACCAGCTGGTACGTCGCCGGGAAGAACATGCACTCGATGGAACCGGCCAGGTCCTCCACCGTGGCGATCGCCCAGGCGTTGCCCTGCTTGGTCATCTTGCGCTGGAGGCCCGAGATGATGCCGCCGATGGTGACGACCGCGCCGTCCGCGTGCTCACCTCCGGTGAGCTGGGAGATGCCCGCGTCGGCCTTGTCGGACAGCACGTGCTCCAGGCCGAAGAGCGGGTGGTCGGAGACGTACAGACCGAGCATCTCCCGCTCCTGGGCGAGCAGATAGGCCTTGTCCCACTCGTCGGTGGTGAACTCCACGTCGAGTCCGAAGCCGGGCTCGCTGGTGTCCTCGTCGCCCATGCCCCCGAAGAGGTCGAACTGGCCCTCGGCCTCCTTGCGCTTGACCTGCACCACGTTGTCGATCATCGGCTCGAACTGCGCGGTGAGGCCCTTGCGGGTGTGCCCCATGGTGTCGAACGCGCCCGCCTTGATCAGCGACTCCGTGGTTCGCTTGTTGCAGGCGACGGCCTCGACCTTGTCGAGGTAGTCCGGGAAGGAGGCGTACTTCCCCTTGGCCTTGCGGCTCTTGATGATCGACTCGACGACGTTCGTGCCGACGTTGCGGACGGCGGAGAGGCCGAAGAGGATCACGTCGTCGCCCTGGGCGGCGAAGTTCTGCTCCGACTCGTTGACGTTGGGCGGCAGCACCTTGATGCCCATGCGCCGGCACTCGTTCAGATAGATCGCGGACTTGTCCTTGTCGTCCTTGACCGAGGTGAGCAGGCCCGCCATGTACTCGGCGGGGTAGTTCGCCTTCAGGTAGGCGGTCCAGTACGAGACCAGTCCGTACGCGGCCGAGTGGGCCTTGTTGAAGGCGTAGCCGGCGAAGGGCACCAGCACGTCCCACAGGGCTTGGATCGCCTCGTCGCTGTAGCCGTTCTTCTGGGCACCGGCCTGGAAGATGGTGAAGTTCTTCGCCAGTTCGTCGGGCTTCTTCTTGCCCATCACGCGGCGCAGGATGTCGGCCTCGCCGAGCGAGTACCCGGCGATGATCTGGGCGGCCTTCTGCACCTGCTCCTGGTACACGATCAGGCCGTAGGTGACCGCCAGAACCTCCTGGAGGGGCTCCTCCAGCTCCTTGTGGATCGGCGTGATCTCCTGCAGGCCGTTCTTGCGGAGCGCGTAGTTCGTGTGCGAGTCCATGCCCATCGGGCCGGGACGGTAGAGCGCCGAGACGGCGGAGATGTCTTCGAAGTTGTCGGGCTTCATCAGGCGCAGCAGCGAGCGCATGGGGCCGCCGTCGAACTGGAAGACGCCGAGGGTCTCGCCGCGCTGGAGCAGTTCGAAGGTCGTCGGATCGTCGAGCGGGAGGGCCAGCAGGTCGAGGTCGACGCCCTTGTTGGACTTCACCATCTTGACGGCGTCGTCCATGATCGTCAGGTTGCGCAGGCCGAGGAAGTCCATCTTCAGCAGGCCGAGCGACTCGCACTGCGGGTAGTCCCACTGTGTGATGGTCACGCCGTCGGTGTGCCGCACCCAGACCGGGGCGTGGTCGACGATGGGCTCGCTGGACATGATGACGCCGGCGGCGTGCACGCCCATCTGCCGGACCAGGCCCTCGACGCCCTTGGCGGTGTCGATGACCTTCTTCACGTCCGGCTCGTTCTCGTACATCGCGCGGATCTCGCCGGCCTCGCTGTAGCGCGGATGCGAGGAGTCGGTGATGCCGCTGAGGTCGATGCCCTTGCCGAGGACGTCGGCGGGCATCGCCTTGGTGAGGCGGTCGCCCATGGCGTACGGGTAGCCCAGGACGCGCGCGGAGTCCTTGATGGCGTTCTTCGCCTTGATCTTGCCGTAGGTGCCGATCATGGCGACCTTGTCGGCGCCGTACTTCTCGGTCACGTACCTGATCACTTCGACGCGCCTGCGCTCGTCGAAGTCGATGTCGACGTCGGGCATGGAGACGCGCTCGGGGTTCAGGAACCGCTCGAAGATCAGACCGTGCGGGATCGGGTCGAGGTCGGTGATGCCCATGGCGTACGCGACGATCGAACCGGCCGCCGAGCCACGGCCCGGGCCCACGGCGATGCCCTGCTTCTTGGCCCACATGATGAAGTCGGCGACGACGAGGAAGTACCCCGGGAACCCCATCTGGATGATGACGTCCATCTCGTACTCGACCTGCTTCTGCCGGTCCTCGGGGACGCCGCCCGGGAAGCGGCGCTCCATGCCGAGGCGCACCTCCTCCTTGAACCAGGTGACCTCGGTGAACCCCTCGGGGATGTCGAATTTCGGCATGAGGTTCTTCGCCTCGAACATGCCGGTCGTGTCGATCTGTTCGGCGACCAGGAGGGTGTTGCGGCAGCCCTCCTGCCAGGCGTCCGAGGAGTCCACGGCGTACATCTCGTCCGTCGACTTCAGGTAGTAGCCGGTGCCGTCGAACCGGAAGCGGTCCGGGTCGGAGAGGTTCTTGCCGGTCTGGATGCACAGCAGGGCGTCGTGGGCGGTCGCCTCGTGCGCGTACGTGTAGTGCGAGTCGTTCGTCACCAGGGGCGGGATGCCGAGCTTCTTGCCGATCTCCAGGAGCCCGTCACGGACCCGGCGCTCGATCTCGATGCCGTGGTCCATCAGTTCCAGGAAGTAGCGGTCCTTGCCGAAGATGTCCTGGTACTCGGCGGCCGCCTTCAGTGCTTCGTCGTACTGGCCGAGGCGCAGGCGGGTCTGGAGCTCGCCGGAGGGGCAGCCGGTGGAGGCGATGAGCCCCTCGGACCACTGGGAGATGGTCTCCTTGTCCATCCGGGGCCACTTCTGGAGCCAGCCCTCGGCGTACGCGTCCGAGGAGAGCTTGAAGAGGTTGTGCAGGCCGGTCCGGTTCGCCGCCCAGATCGTCTTGTGCGTGTAACCACCCGAACCGGACACGTCGTCGCGCTTCTGGTGCGGCTGGCCCCACTGGATCTTGCGCTTGTTGCGCCGGGACTCGGGGGCGACGTACGCCTCGATGCCGATGATCGGTGTGACGCCCGCCTTCTTCGCCGTGTGGAAGAAGTCGTAGGCCCCGTGAAGGTTGCCATGGTCACTCATGGCGATGTGCGTCATGCCCATTTCATTGCAGGCGTTGAACATGTCCTTGAGCCGCGCGGCACCGTCCAGCAGCGAGTACTGGGTGTGGACGTGCAGGTGCGTGAACGGCGGCTTTGACACGGCTTCGGCCTCCAAGAAGAACAATCGTCGACAGGCTGCGGACAGTCTGGGGGGACAGCGTCGAAGTCTATGACGCGCCACTGACACTGGAGACGAACACTGGGCGCGAAGCGCCTCGATGAGGGGCGGTGGTCTGGTGACGGGCGGGCCGATCACCCGTACCTTCATCCGGGGCGCGGGGCACGCGCGCGTACCGTTCGTCCCCGGTGCGCGGGCACTCCCGCGTACCTTCGTCCGTTGGGAGAGGACGGAAGCAACCGTCCCGGCGGACGGACACGTCCTTCCCCCATGTCAAGCACCACCTGCACCAGGAGGCACCCAGCGATGTCGGTCCCGCAGCTCAGCGCCGAGCAACGCGGCGAGCAGATCCTCGCCGTCTTCGACACCGCCTTCGGCGAGCTCCTGGCCGCCGACCCGGCCGCGTTCCGCGTCAAGTTCCGCAAGATGGCGGCCTCCGCCTTCGCGTTCTACCGGGGCACGGCGGGCCTCTTCTACCACGACCTCACCGCGGAGATCGGGTTCGGGCCGAGGCGCGGCGGACCGTACCTGGACGAGCGCACCTCCCGCGTGTGGATCCACGGCGACCTGCACGCCGAGAACTTCGGCACGTACATGGACGCCAACGGCCGCCTGATCTTCAACGTGAACGACTTTGACGAGGCGTACGTCGGCCCCTTCACCTGGGACCTCAAGCGCTTCGCCGCCTCCGTGGCCCTCATCGGGTACGCGAAGGCGCTCAGTGACGACCAGATCACCGAGCTGGTCAAGGTGTACGCCGGCGCATACCGCGAGCGCATCCACGCCCTGGCCACCGGCGCCAAGAGCGACGAGGTGCCGCCCTTCACCCTGGACACGGCCGAGGGCCCGCTCCTGGACGCGCTGCGTGACGCCCGCTCGCTGACCCGCTTCGGGCTGCTCGACTCGATGACCGAGATCCGCGACTTCGAGCGCCGCTTCGCGCCCGGCGGCGGCTCCATCGAGCTCGACGCGGCCACCCGCTACAAGGTGCTCGCGGCCTTCGACGGGTACCTGGAGACGCTCCCCGAGTCCTCCCTGACCCGCCCGGACTCCTACCGGGTGAAGGACGTCGTCGGCCGCCGCGGCATCGGCATCGGCTCCGCCGGGCTGCCTTCGTACAACATCCTTCTGGAGGGCAACAGCGACGCCCTGGAGAACGATGTCGTGATCTACATCAAGCAGGCCCAGACCCCGGCCGTCTCCCGGCACATCACGGACTCCTCGATCCGCGAGTACTTCCAGCACGAGGGCCACCGCACGGTGATCTCCCAGCGCGCCCTGCAGGCGCACGCCGACCCGTGGCTGGGCTGGACCGAGCTGGACGGCGCCGGCCAGCTGGTCGCCGAGGTCTCGCCGTACGCGGTGGACCTGGACTGGGGCGACATCGACGACCCGGAGGAGATCGCCTCGGTCGTCGCCGACCTCGGCCGGGCCACGGCCACCATGCACGCCGCGGCCGACGACGAGAGCGGCCACTCGGAGCTGGTCCCGTTCTCCACCGAGCGGGCCATCGACGCGGCGATCGCCGCCGACGAGGACGGCTTCTCGGGCCTCCTGGTGGACTTCGCGCACAGCTACGGCGCACGCGCGCGTGCCGACCACCAGATCTTCGTCGACCTGTTCCGCAACGGCCGGATCCCGGGCCTGTAGGCACCCCGGACGACGGACCCACAACGCTCCCGTAACACATAGGAACCCTTTAGGGGGCCCTTACGGGAGCACGTGGGACACTCGGCTCCGCTATGGACATATCCGGGACCCAGCTCAGAGCCGTGCGCGCGGCGCTGTTCACGGCTGTCGTCGTGACGCTCTCCACCGCGTCGCACGTACTGCTGTCCCGGGTCCCGCTGCCGCTGGGCACCATGGCGGCGATCGCCGCGGCCGTCTTCGTCATCGCGTACGCGCTGGCGGGCCGCGAGCGCGGCTTCGGCCGGATCGCCGCCCTGCTCATCCCGCTGGAGCTGACCGCCGACACCGTGTTCACCACGGGCCAGCACGTCTGTTACGGCAGGGCGGGCGGCCCCGTCGCGGGCCCGCTGCGCTCGGTCGGCTTCGACGTGCTGTGCGGCGGCGGCAGCGTGGGCACCCCGCTGGCCCATGTGACCGGCGGCAGCGGCGACCGTGCCGCCACCCTGCTCGCGCAGACCGACCCGGCCGCCGCCTGGCTGCTGCTCGCCGCCCATGTCGGCGTCGGGCTGCTCGCGGCCGCCTGGCTGCGCCGCGGCGACCGCGCCCTGGACCAGCTGCTGCGCGCGGTGGCCGCGGCCACCTTCCGGCCCCTGCTGATCGCGGTCGCCGCGGTGACCGTACGGCTCGCCCCGGTACGCCGGCTGCCGCGCCCCGCGCGCCGGAGCACGGGCGCCCGCACCCGCCTGTTCGTGCACTCCCTGGGACGGCGTGGACCGCCGCTCTCGGCCGCTTTCGCCTGAGCCCTCGCTTCTGCGCGACAGCCCTTGAGCACCAGCGGTCCCCCATACGTATTCCGCGTACGACGTGTGCGCGTCCCCCTTGGAGATCACCAACATGAGCAAGCGAAACAGCCAGGCGTCGAAGACGGCGGCCCGGGAGAAGCTGCGCCTCGAGCGCGAGCGCCAGGCCAAGCGCGACAAGGTCAAGCGCCAGGCCATCGTGGCCGGCTCCATCGTCGCCGTCCTCGCGATAGCCGGCGGCGTCGGCTACGCGGTCGTGCAGAACAACAAGCCGAGCTACTGGGCGGGCCTGAAGGACGCCAAGGTCGTCGCCCCGGCCAACACCACCGGCACCAAGGGCACCACCGTCGTCATCGGCAAGAGCACCGCCAAGAAGACCCTCAAGGTCTACGAGGACCCGCGCTGCCCGGTCTGCGCCCAGTTCGAGCAGACCGTCGGCTCGACCGTGAAGAAGGACATCGACGACGGCAAGTTCAAGTTCCAGTACGTCGGCGCCACGTTCATCGACGACAAGGACAACGGCCAGGGCTCCAAGAACGCGCTGAGCGCCCTGGGCGCCGCGCTGAACGTCAGCTCCGAGGCGTTCCTCGAGTACAAGACCGCGCTGTACTCGACGAAGTGGCACCCGGACGAGACGACCGACAAGTTCAAGGACGACGCCTACCTCCTCAAGGCCGCAGACACCGTTCCCGCGCTGAAGGGCAACACCGCGTTCCAGAACGCGGTGAAGAAGGGCACCTACGACGCCTGGGCGATGGCCATGTCGAAGACCTTCGACGACAACAAGGAGGGCGTGACCGGCACCCCGGGCTTCGTCATGGACGGCAAGCAGCTCAACGGCGGCACCCCGCTCCTGACGGTGGCCGACTTCGACAAGGTGGTGGACGCGGCTCTCAAGGGCTGACGCCGACGGGGAATTCGGCCTCCGCGTGAAGAGCGGGCGAACTTTCGAGGTTCGCCCGCTCTCGCGCGTACCGATCAGTAACCTGTTCGGTCGTGACCAGTCGATACAGATCATCCGAGGCGTTCCAGGGACTCAACTCTCCCTCGCCGCGCCGCCGTACGGTCGTCAAGGCCGCGGCGGCGACCGCTGTCCTGGCCGGCCCGCTCGCCGCCGCCCTGCCGGCCCGCGCCGCCGCGGACGCCCCCGCCTTCCTGCACGGCATCGCCTCCGGCGACCCGCTCCCGGACGGCATCCTGCTGTGGACCCGGGTGACGCCCACCCCCGCGGCGATACCCGGCTCCGGCGTCGGCCCCGACACCGAAGTCAGCTGGACCGTCGCCAAGGACAAGGCGTTCACCACGATCGTCTCCAAGGGCTCCCTCACCGCGACGGCCGCGTCCGACCACACCGTGAAGGCGGACATCCGCGGCCTGGAACCGGCCACGGACTACTGGTTCCGCTTCTCCGCGGGCGGCACCGACTCGCCCGTCGCCCGCACCCGCACCGCCCCGGCCGCCAATGCCGCCGTGGCGGGCCTGCGCTTCGGCGTCGTCACCTGCGCCAACTGGGAGGCGGGCTACTTCTCGTCGTACCGCCATCTCGCGGCCCGGAACGACCTGGACGCCTGGCTGCATCTCGGGGACTACATCTACGAGTACAAGTCCGGCGAGTACGCGGCGCGCGGCACGGTCGTCCGGCCGCACTCCCCCGCTAACGAGATCATCACCCTCGCCGACTACCGCACCCGGCACGGCAAGTACAAGACCGACCCGGACCTCCAGGCCCTGCACCACAAGGCGCCGGTCGTGGCGATCTGGGACGACCACGAGTTCGCCGACAACGCCTGGTCGGGCGGCGCGGTCAACCACACCGAGGGCGCCGAGGGCACCTGGACGGCACGTCAGGCCGCCGCGAAGCAGGCCTACTTCGAGTGGATGCCGGTACGTCCGGCGATCGAGGGCACCACCTACCGCCGGCTGCGCTTCGGCAAGCTCGCCGACCTCTCCCTGCTCGACCTGCGGTCCTTCCGTTCCCAGCAGGCGTCCACGGCCAGCGGCACGGTCGACGACCCCGACCGTACGATCACGGGCCGGGCCCAGCTCGACTGGCTGAAGGCCGGACTGAAGGCGTCCGACACCACCTGGCGGCTGGTCGGCAACTCGGTGATGATCGCGCCGTTCGTCATCGGCTCGCTCACCGCCGACCTGCTCAAGCCGCTCGCCAAGCTGCTGGACCTGCCGCAGAACGGCATCGGCGTCAACACCGACCAGTGGGACGGCTACACCGACGACCGCCGTGAACTCCTCGCCCATCTGCGCTCGAACGCGATCGGCAACACGGTGTTCCTCACCGGCGACATCCACATGTCCTGGGCCAACGACGTGCCGGTGGACGCCGGGACGTACCCGCTGTCCGCGTCGGCCGCCACCGAGTTCGTGATCACCTCGGTGACCTCGGACAACCTCGACGACATCGTGAAGGTCCCCGAGGGCACGGTCTCCGCGATTGCCGCCCCGCTCATCCAGATCGCCAACCGGCACGTCCATTGGGTCGACACCGACCGCCACGGATACGGCGTCCTGGACATCACCGCCGACCGCGCGCAGATGGACTACTACGTCCTGTCCGACCGCACGAACGCCAACGCGACCTCGTCCTGGGCTCGTTCGTACCGCACGCGCACCGGCACCCAGAAGGTCGAGCGCACCTACGACCCGGTATAGAAATCAATTCCGGGCGTGGGAAAGATCTTGATAGCGTCGGGCGCGTTATCTGATCGTCATACCGACGGCCTGTCAGTTCGCTCACGATTGGAGTCACATGGCCACCCCCCAAAGTGTCCTGACGAAGACCGCAGTGCTCGGCGCCGCCCTGGCCCTCGCCGGACTCACCGCCACATCCGCCGAGGCGCAGGAAGCCACGGCGGCAGCGGCACCGGCGTTCGTCAACCTGACCACGGCGGAAAGCTCTCCCATATACGCCCAGCCCACTTCCTCGTCGACGAGGTACCACACGGAGCCGCGGGGCACGACCCTGCGGATCCAGTGCTCGACCACCAAGACCCCCTCGGGGGAACGGTGGTTCAGGATCTACGACTCCCAGCCGACGGCCTGGGTGTGGTCCGGTCACTTCCCGTCGCAGGTGCACCCGCCCAAGGAGTGCTTCCCGGGCTAGGGTCTGCGACGTTCCACGACGCCGGTAGTCGCAGTTGACCGAGGTTGAACAGACAGGCCCGGGTCATCCAACAGATGGCCCGGGCCCGTCTGTTGGAAGCCTGTCGCCCCGGCGCGGCGGAGCGCTACAGCGAGTCAAGGAAGCCGAGCGCCACCCGCCAGGTGGCCTCGGCGGCCTCCTCGTCGTAGTCGGGCAGGTCGGGGTCGGTGTAAAGGTGCCCGGCACCCGCGTACCGGTAGATCTCCACGTCCGCCCCCGCCCGCTGCATCTGCAGGTACCAGGCGCTCAGCCAGTCGTCCGTCTCGAACGGGTCCGGCTCCGCGACGTGCAGCTGGACCGGCAGCTCGTCCACCGACGCGCTCTCGGCGATGTCCGACGTGCCGTGCAGGAGCAGCAGCCCAAGGGCCTTCTCGTCGCCGAGCGCCAGGGTCTGCGCGATGGAGGCGCCGAGCGAGAACCCCGCGTACACCAGGCCGCGCTCGGAGTAGGGAGCGGCGGCCAGGACGGCGCGTCTGAGCAGCTCCTCCTTGCCGATCCCGTCGTTGAAGGCCATGCCCTCCTCCACGGTCTCGAAGGTGCGGCCCTCGAAGAGGTCCGGCGTCCACACCTCGTGCCCCGCGGCACGCAGCCGGTCGGCCGCCGCGCGCACCGCGGGCCGGGGCCCGTAGGTCGAGTGAAAGAGCATGATGTTCATGCGCCCCATGGTGCCAGCCAGGACTGACAGCCCCGGATCGAGGCCCGGGGACCAGGGCGACATGTTCAGGGCGGCCCCAAGCCGGTTACGGTCTCAGGCATGGAGAACGTACTGCGTCCCCTGATCGTCGTCGGTGGCTCGGTCGTGCTCACGCTGCTCATCGGATGGGCCGTGGATCGCGTACTGCGCAAGGCCGACGCCCGACACCAAGAGACCTCCCTGTGGGGCCTGCTGCGCCGCGCACGGGTCCCCTTCCAGCTCGTGCTGTTCGCCGCCCTGCTACGTGGCTCGTACGACCAGGCGAAGCTGCTCGTGGAACACCGGGTCGGCGTCGGCCGCACCCTGACCCTGATCCTCATCGGGTCCGCCGCGTGGCTCGTGATCCGCATCGCGACGGCGATCGTCGAGACCTCCTACACCCGCTATGCGAACGCCCACCGCGACCCGGCGCGGGTCCGCCGGGTGCGCACGCAAGTGACGCTGATCCAACGGGTGGTGTCCGCGATCGTCGCCGTGGTGGCCGTCGCCTCGATGCTGCTCACCTTCCCCGCGATGCGCGCGGCCGGTGCCTCGCTGCTGGCCTCGGCCGGCATCCTCGGCATCGTCGCCGGTGTCGCCGCCCAGTCCACGCTGGCGAATCTCTTCGCCGGGCTGCAGATCGCCTTCGGCGACATGGTGCGCCTCGGTGACACGGTCGTGGTGGACGGCGAGTGGGGCACCGTCGAGGAGATCACACTGACGTTCCTGACGGTACGCACGTGGGACGAGCGCCGGATCACGATGCCGGTCTCGTACTTCACGTCCAAGCCCTTCGAGAACTGGTCCCGCGGCACCCCCCAGATGACCGGCATCGTCTTCTTCCACGTCGATCACTCGGCACCCGTCGAGGCGATGCGCGAGCAGCTCCGCGACATCCTGCGTGAGTGCCCGGCCTGGGACGGCCGCGACTACGGCCTCGCCGTCACCGACTCCACCCCCAACACCATGCAGGTGCGCGCCCTGGTGACCGCGAAGGACGCGGACGACATCTGGACGGTACGGGTCACGGTGCGCGAGCGCATGATCCGCTGGCTCACCGACGTACACCCCTACGCCCTCCCCCGCGTCAACACGGCCGAGGCGATCCTGCCCCTGAGCTGGCCCAACGGCCGCCCCCACCGCCCGGACCACGACGACACCGACGGCGCGATATCCGCCCCCACGACCCCCTACACCCCCGACCCCCCACGAACAGGCCCAGGCCGAAGCTGACCCCCCGGGCCCCACCCCGCACCGCCCGCAGGCCGCGCAGAGTATCCGTATGTCTCTATGTCTCTTGTCTCTATGTCTCTCCCACAGTCGCCGACGGCGCATCACCCCCACAGGCGACCGTCACTTGTCGGCGGGGGGGAAACCAGCGGTGCGCGGGCGGGAGAACACCCTCAACGCAAACTGCGTACGTCCAGGTGCCGCAGCACCCGGTCCACGATCTCCGGATCCGCCCCCGGCTCACTCCGCGCCGACAACACCTCATGCCGCGCCGCGCTCAACATCTCCCCCTGAATCCGCCGCAACCGCTTCACCCGTCGAGCCCGCTGCTCATGCGCCTCCCTCCGCTCCTCGTCCCCCAGATCCGGACTGATCCGCATTCCGATGTCGAAGGCCCGCCGAATCAGCTGCTCGGACAACTCCTCCGGCAGCTCCTCCACCTCCTCGATCTCCTTGAGCCTCCGCTTCGCCGCCTTCGCCGCCCGAACCGCCAGCTCCTTCTCGAACGCCTTCTCGACATCCTCATCGGCCCGCACCCCGAGCCTGCGCACCAGCCACGGCAGCGTGAGCCCCTGGATCACCAGCGTGGCCATGATCACCCCGAACGCGATGAAGATGATCTCGTCCCGGTCGGGAAACGGCGAGCCGTCGTCCATCTTCAGCGGAATGGCGAGCGCGAGTGCCACGGACGCGACTCCCCGCATCCCCGACCACCACATGATCACGGTCTCCCGCCACGAGGTCGGAATCTCCTCGTCGTAGTCCCGTTTCGCATGAAGCCGTTTCGTCAGCCACGTCGCCGGCATCAGATACGCCAGCCGTACGAACACCACGACGGCGACGATCGCGGCGGCCCAGCCCAGCATCTCGCCCCACCGCCCCGACGCCGTCCTGATCGCGTTGTGCAGCTCGAGCCCGATCAGCCCGAAGGCGACCCCGGTGACCAGCGTGTCCACCACGTCCCAGAACGTGTACCCGGCGAGCCGCGTCATGACGTCGTCGGCATCGGTGGCGTACTCCGCGAGGAACAGCGCGGTGGTGAGCACGGCGAGCACCCCCGACCCGTGCAGCTCCTCCGCCAGGACGTACGACGCGAAGGGCACCAGCAGCGTCATCCCGATCTGCAGCGTGGCGTCACCGAGCAGCGACATCAGCTTGTTCGCCGCCCACCCCAGCGCCAGCCCGATGGCGACCGCGACCACGGCGGACAGCACGAGATCGAGCCCGGCCCGCCACGGCGAGAAGGTGCCGCTCACGGCGGCGGCGATCGCGACGTGGTAGAGCACGATGGCCGTCACGTCGTTGAAGAGCCCCTCGCCCTCCAGGATCGACACCAGTCGGCGGGGCAGGCCGAGTTGCCCCGCGACGGCCGTCGCGGCGACCGGGTCAGGCGGCGCCACCAGCGCCCCCAGGGCGACCGCGGCGGCGATCGGCAGCCCCGGCACGATGGCGCTGGCGACAAAAGCCACGGCCGCCGTGGTGACGAACACCAGCGCCACGGCGAGCAGGAAGATCGGCCGTTTGTTGGCGGTGAACTGTCTCCACGAGGTGCGTCGCACCGAGGCGTACAGCAGCGGAGGCAGCAGCAGGGGCAGGATCAGGTCCGGCGGGACGTCCACGTTGGGCACGAAGTCCAGCACGGCCAGCACGATCCCGAAGAGCGTCATCAGGACGGGCGCCGGCAGCCCGAACCGGTCCCCCACCGGGACACTCACCACGGCCCCGAGCAACAGCACGAACAACAGGGCCAACTGATCCACGGTCAGCGCTCCGGCACGGTCTAGGCGATCAAGGAAGAGCCAGACCTCAAGCGTGCCACGCGCCTACGACAATGCCCTCCCGGCAACCCACGTGCGACGAACCCCGTCTCACAGAGCCTTGCGCATCGACCGGTGGTCGATCCCGGCGTCGAGGAACTCCTCGCCGTACGCCACGTACCCGAGCCGCTCGTAAAACCCCATCGCCTGTGTCTGCGCGTGCAGGTCCACCGCGGCGAGCCCACGCGCGCGTGCCGCGTCCTCGATGGCCCGTACGAGGGCCACGCCGACGCCGAGCCCGCGCGCCGCCTTCGTCACGGCGAGCCGGCCGAGCGAGCCGACCGTCAGGTCGCCGTCGGTCTTCGCGGCGGCTTCCGGGCCGTACAGGAGTCGCCCGGTGCCCAGCGGCACCCCGTCCTCGCGGATAGCCAGCACATGCAGGGCACCGGCGTCGTACGCGTCGTACTCGATGTCCTCGGGGACGCCCTGTTCGCCCACGAAGACCTCCTTGCGCACCGCGAAGCACGCCTCACGGTCCGCGGCGTCCTCGGCCACCCGCACCACGTAGGACCCGCTCCGCGCCCCGTCCGAGCCGCTCACGCGTAGCTCTCCTCACGCACCTTGTCGAGCGCCTTCTGCAGGTCCTCGGGATAGTCGCTCTCGAACTCCGCCCACTGCCCGTCCCCGGGGTGCTCGAAGCCGAGCCGCACCGCGTGCAGCCACTGCCGGGTCAGACCGAGCCGCTTGGCGATCGTCGGGTCCGCGCCGTAGGTCAGGTCCCCCACGCAGGGGTGGCGGTGGGCCGCCATGTGGACACGGATCTGATGGGTGCGGCCGGTCTCCAGCTTGATGTCGAGCAGGCTGGCCGCCCGGAAGGCCTCGATCAGGTCGTAGTGCGTGACGGACGGCTTGCCCTCGGCCGTCACCGCCCACTTGTAGTCGTGGTTCGGGTGCCGGCCGATGGGTGCGTCGATGGTGCCGCTCATCGGGTCGGGGTGCCCCTGGACCAGCGCGTTGTACCGCTTGTCGACCGTGCGTTCCTTGAACTGCCGCTTCAGCGAGGTGTACGCGCGCTCCGACTTGGCCACGACCATCAGCCCGGAGGTGCCGACGTCCAGCCGGTGCACGATGCCCTGCCGCTCGGCGGCACCCGAGGTCGAGATCCGGTACCCGGCCGCCGCGAGGCCGCCGATCACCGTCGGACCGCTCCAGCCGGGGCTCGGGTGCGCGGCCACACCGACCGGCTTGATGATCACGACGATGTCGTCGTCGTCGTGCACGATCTCCATGCCCTCGACGGGCTCGGCGACGATCTGCACGGGGGCGGGAGCCTGCGGCATCTCCACTTCCAGCCAGGCGCCGCCGTGCACCCGCTCGGACTTTCCGACCACCGAGCCGTCGACCGTGACCTTCCCCGCCGCGGCAAGCTCGGCGGCCTTCGTGCGGGAGAAGCCGAACATACGGGAGATGGCGGCGTCGACGCGCTCGCCCTCCAGGCCGTCGGGCACGGGCAGGTTGCGGATCTCGGGAATGGTGCTCACCCGTCGAGTATGCCGGACGGGTCGGACACCGCCGGACCATCGCCCGAACAGCAGTGCCCGTGGACCTGCCCCCAGACGTCCTTCCGGACGTCCCGTACGCCACTCAGTGCGGGCCGATCAGCCCTGATGGACCAATCAGTCCTTGTGGACCGATCAGTCCTTGTGAACCGTGCCGTCCGGGTCGAGCCCGCGGAAGGACAGCAGCACGATCAGGATGCCGCCGCAGACGATCGCCGAGTCGGCCAGGTTGAAGACCGCGAAGTGCTTGGGCGCGATGAAGTCCACGACCGCGCCCTCGAAGATCCCGGGCGAGCGGAAGATCCGGTCGGTCAGGTTGCCGAGCGCACCGCCCAGCAGCAGACCGAGCGCGATCGCCCAGGGCAGGCTGTAGAGCTTGCGCGCGAGCCGCGCGATCACCACGATCACGGCCGCGGCGATCACCGTGAAGATGATCGTGAACGCCTCGCCGACGCCGAAGGCCGCTCCCGCGTTGCGGATCGCCTCGAACCTCAGCCAGTCGCCGATGATCTGGATCGGCGCGTGGTGCTCCAGCTTCGCGACCACGATCAGCTTGCTGACCAGGTCGAGGACGTACGCCAGGGCGGCGACCGTGAACAGGACGGCGATCCTGCGCCTGCCCCTGGGCTCCTCGGCCGGGGCCCCGGCCTCTTCCACGCCGGACTGCTCCGGCTCGGCGCCCCCCGCTCCTGGGGTATCCGGCGTACCGATGATGCGCTCCGCCTCTGCCACGTGAGTGAGTCCCTCGACCTAGGTGCCTGACTGAGGACGAGGGTACGGCACACCCCCCGGCGCCCACGTGCTCAGGAGCCCTCCCGCGCGAATCAGGAGCGGCGTTCCTGCTTCTGCTTGCACTCGACGCACAGGGTGGCTCGCGAGAAGGCCTGCATCCGCGCCTTGCCGATGGGATTGCCGCAGTTCTCGCAGAGCCCGTAGGTGCCCGCGTCGAGCCGCTCCAGCGCTCGCTCGGTCTGCTCCAGCATCTCGCGCGCGTTGGCCGCCAGGGCCATCTCGTGCTCGCGTGTGATGTTCTTCGTGCCGGTGTCCGCCTGATCGTCACCCGCGCCGTCGCCGGAGTCGCGCATCAGGCCCGCGATCGCCTCTTCGGACGACGAGATCTCGGTGCTCAGCCGCAGCGCCTCGGACTGGAGTTCGGCGCGCGCCTCCGCGACCTCCTCCGGGGTCCAGGGGTCCTCACCGGGGCGCACCGCGAGCTCGCCGGGCTCCACCGCGGCGATCCGCGCCTTGGGGACAGCGGTGGGGTTCTGCGCCGCCGTGGCCGTGCCAGGAGTCTTCTTCGCAACCACCGTCGTGGCTCCCGTCGTCTTCGCGGCCTTGGCCGCGCCTTCGGCCGCGGAAGCGACCGACTTCTTCGCCGTACTGGTGCTTTTCCTTGCCGTGCCGCTGCTCTTCCTGGCCACGCTCTTCCCGTCGGCCTTCTTGGCCACCGCCTTCCGGGCGACCGCTTCCTTGGCCACCGCTTCCTTGGCCACGGATTTCTTGGCGACCGCTTTCTTGGCGACCGCTTTCTTGGTGGCTCCCTTCGTAGCGGCCGCTTTCCCGGTGGCCGCCGCCTTCTTGCCGACAGCGGCTTTCGTGGCCGTCTTGGTGGGCGGCTTCGTGGCGGTGTGCGTGGCGGTGTTCACCGGATTGGCCGCGTGCGCCACAGGCGCCACCGACACGCTCTTCTTCCCGCCCACGTCCTTGGCCGCCGGACCCGTGGATCTGCCGGACGCCGACTGCTGTACGGCGGTCTTCTTCGCCACCATGGCCGCGGCCCCTTCACATATTGTGATTTTGCGCGCAAATCGTGCTGGGACGATAAATCGACTTCTGGTCCACGGCAACCGGGCGCACCAACGTTTCGTCCGCCCCGCGGGTCCCTCGCGAGGAACCTGCATGCGTTGTGCCCAGCTCCCCGCCGGGTAATCCGCCAGGTCCGGCGTCCCAGGATCCGGACGCCCGTGCCTCGCCTTTCGGGTCACCGCGAGGCCGCGGCGCCGCTTGGGGCGGCCCCGGCGGCGTGCCCCGGAAAACCGGTCGGCCGCTGTCCGCGCGGCGCCGTACACTGGGCGCAGCGAGAAGCGTGGATGGGGACGAGTAGCGGCGTACGCAGCCAGGAGCGACCCGGGGACGGTGGAAGCCCGGGGGCGAGCGCGACGCGAAGATCACCCCGGAGCCGCCGGAAGAAAGCCGCAGCGAGCGAGCAGCGGCCGGTAGAACCGGCATCGCGACCCCAATGAGGGGGCTCACTGGTGCACAGCACGCACCGGGGAGCCAAGGAGGGTGGTACCGCGGGAGCGCGCCGCGCACGGCGTCCGCAGCATCCAGGAGATGGCTGCCCAGGCTCTCGTCCCTCCGGACGGAAGGCAGAAAGTCCGCCGGAGGAAGCTCGCTGATGACAACGCCGACGTACCGCCAGGTGCCCGCCCAGGTCGACCTGCCCGCCCTCGAGCACGCCGTGCTCGACTTCTGGCGCGAGCAGAAGATCTTCGCCAAGAGCCTTGAGCAGTCCGAGGGCCACCCTGAGTGGGTGTTCTACGAGGGCCCGCCCACCGCGAACGGCATGCCGGGCGCCCACCACATCGAGGCGCGCGTCTTCAAGGACGTCTTCCCGCGCTTTCGCACCATGCGCGGCTATCACGTGGCCCGCAAGGCCGGCTGGGACTGCCACGGCCTCCCGGTCGAGCTCGCGGTGGAGAAGGAGCTCGGCTTCACGGGCAAGCAGGACATCGAGGCGTACGGCATCGCCGAGTTCAACGCCAAGTGCCGCGAGTCCGTGACCCGTCACACCGACGCGTTCACCGAGCTCACGAACCGCATGGGCTACTGGGTCGACCTGGACGACGCGTACCGCACGATGGACCCCGAGTACGTGGAGTCCGTGTGGTGGTCGCTCAAGGAGATCTTCAACAAGGGTCTGCTGGTCCAGGACTACCGCGTGGCCCCGTGGTGCCCGCGCGACGAGACAGGTCTGTCGGACCACGAGCTGGCGCAGGGCTACGAGACGGTCGTCGACCCGTCCGTGTACGTCCGCTTCCCACTCACCTCCGGTCCGCTGGCCGGCCAGGCCTCGCTCCTGGTGTGGACGACGACCCCGTGGACGCTGGTCTCCAACACCGCGGTCGCCGCGCACCCCGAGGTCACCTACGTCGTCGCGACGAAGGGCCCATCTGGCGACGAGAAGCTCGTCGTCGCCGCGCCGCTCGTCGAGAAGGCGCTCGGCGAGGGCTGGGAGACCACCGGTGAGACCTTCACCGGCGCCGAGATGGAGCGCTGGACGTATCAACGTCCGTTCGAGCTCGTCGAGTTCCCCACGGACGTGGAAACCCACTACGTGGTCAACGCCGAGTACGTGACGACCGAGGACGGCACGGGTCTGGTCCACCAGTCCCCCGCCTTCGGTGAGGACGACCTCAAGGTCTGCCGGGCGTACGGACTGCCGGTGGTGAACCCCGTCCGCCCGAACGGCACCTTCGAGGAGAGCGTCCCGCTCGTCGGCGGTGTCTTCTTCAAGAAGGCGGACGAAAAGCTCACCGAGGATCTCCAGCAGCGCGGTCTGCTCTTCAAGCACATCCCCTACGAGCACAGCTACCCGCACTGCTGGCGCTGCCACACCGCGCTCCTCTACTACGCGCAGCCGTCCTGGTACATCCGCACCACCGCCATCAAGGACCGTCTCCTCCAGGAGAACGAGAAGACCAACTGGTTCCCGGAGTCCGTCAAGCACGGCCGCTTCGGCGACTGGCTGAACAACAACGTCGACTGGGCGCTGTCCCGCAGCCGCTACTGGGGCACCCCGCTCCCGCTGTGGCGCTGCGAGGAGGGCCATCTCACCTGTGTCGGCTCCCGCGCCGAGCTCTCCGAGCTGACGGGCACCGACCAGTCGAACCTGGACCCGCACCGCCCGTTCATCGACGAGGTCACCTTCGCGTGCCCGCAGGACGGCTGCGGACGTACGGCGACCCGCGTGCCGGAGGTCATCGACGCCTGGTACGACTCGGGTTCGATGCCGTTCGCGCAGTGGGGCTACCCGTACAAGAACAAGGAGCTCTTCGAGAGCCGCTACCCGGCGCAGTTCATCTCGGAGGCCATCGACCAGACCCGCGGCTGGTTCTACACCCTCATGGCGGTCGGCACCCTCGTCTTCGACAAGTCGTCGTACGAGAACGTCGTGTGCCTGGGCCACATCCTCGCCGAGGACGGCCGCAAGATGTCCAAGCACCTGGGCAACATCCTGCAGCCGATCCCGCTGATGGATCAGCACGGCGCGGACGCGGTGCGCTGGTTCATGGCGGCCGGCGGCTCCCCCTGGGCGGCCCGCCGCGTCGGTCACGGCACCATCCAGGAGGTGGTGCGCAAGACGCTCCTCACCTACTGGAACACGGTCGCCTTCCAGGCCCTGTACGCCCGCACCTCCGACTGGGCCCCCTCCGAGGCCGACCCGGCCCCGGCCGACCGTCCGGTCCTGGACCGCTGGCTGCTCTCCGAGCTGCACGCGCTCACCGACCAGGTCACCCAGGCACTGGAGGCGTACGACACCCAGCGTGCCGGAAAGCTCCTCTCCGCGTTCGTCGACGACCTCTCGAACTGGTACGTGCGCCGCTCCCGCCGCCGCTTCTGGCAGGGCGACAAGGCCGCGCTGCGCACGCTGCACGAGGTCGTGGAGACCATCACGCGGCTGATGGCCCCGCTGACCCCGTTCATCACCGAGCGGGTCTGGCAGGACCTGATCGTCCCCGTGACGCCGGGCGCCCCCGAGTCCGTACACCTGTCCTCGTGGCCGGAGGCGGACCTGTCCGCCATCGACCCGGAGCTGTCGCGGCAGATGGTCCTCGTGAGGCGTCTCGTGGAGCTGGGCCGCGCCACGCGCGCGGAGTCGGGCGTCAAGACGCGCCAGCCGCTGTCCCGCGCGCTGGTCGGGGCGATCGGCTTCGAGTCCCTCGACGGGGAGCTGCACGCGCAGATCACCGAGGAGCTGAACGTCACTTCCCTCGCCTCCCTCTCCGAGGTGGGCGGCTCGCTGGTCGACACCACGGCCAAGGCGAACTTCCGCGCGCTGGGCAAGCGCTTCGGCAAGGGCGTCCAGGCGGTCGCCAAGGTGATCGCCGAGACGGACGCGGCGGCCCTCTCCCTCGCCCTGCGCGAGGGCACCGCCTCGGTGGAGGTCGACGGCGAGACGGTGCCGCTGGCCGCGGACGAGGTCATCATCACGGAGACCCCGCGCGAGGGGTGGTCGGTGGCGTCCGACTCGGGTGCCACGGTCGCCCTCGACCTGGAGATCACCGAGGAGCTGCGGCAGGCGGGCCTCGCCCGTGACGCGATCCGGCTGATCCAGGAGGCCCGCAAGAACAGCGGCCTCGACGTGGCCGACCGGATCGCTCTGCGCTGGACGTCCACCGACCCGGCCGTCATCGCCGCTCTGAACGAGCACGCCGCGCTGATCGCCGACGAGGTCCTCGCCACCGACTTCGCCCAGGGCGAGGCCGACGACACCTACGGCGCCCCGTTCACCGACGAGGGCCTGTCCCTCACCTTCCGCCTCCGCAAGGCGTAGCCCGGGCGGCGGGACCGTTCCTCGCCCCCGCCGCCCCTACCCGTCCCATCCCTACCTGGGGGCTCCGCCCCCAGACCCCCGGGTGGGTTCGTCGGCTGCGGGCCGGTGGGGGCCGATCGCGCAGTTCCCCGCGCCCCTGGGGGGCCGGGGCTGCGCCCCAGGCCCCCCAGGGGCCCTCAACGGCCTCGTCCTCAAACGCCGGACAGGCTGAAGGCTCTTAGGGGCGCGGGGAACTGCGCGAGCAACCCCCACCGGCCCGCAGCCAAACGACTTCGGGCGGCCGGGGGGATGCGGGGCGAAGCCCCCGCCTCAGGGGCGCGGGGAACTGCGCGACCAGCCCCCACCCACCCGCAGCCGAAGAACGAAGGCCGGGGCCCACCAAAGATCTTGGTGGGCCCCGGCCTTCGGCGTTGCGTACCCCGTACAGATGCCCCAAGGAACCGCACGCCCGCCCGAAATTTCCCCGCCCGAACCAGCACGGCAAAAGGGCGGAGCCCCGGAATAATCCGGGGCTCCGCCCTGAACGCTGCCGACGCCTAAGGCGTACTCAAGGCCGTCAGTTGTCGTCCTCGTCGATGAGGAACCCACGCATCGGCGAGGGAGCCTGCTGCATCGGCGACGGCCCCTGGGGCCGTACCGGAGCCATCGGCTGGGTCATGGCCGGCGACATCTGCTGCTGCCCGCCGTAGGAGGGCGCCGCCGGTGCCGGGGCACCGCCCATGCCCTGACCGCCGTACGACGGCGCACTCGCGCCGGCCGGAGCCATCGAGGGCGCGGAGGGCGACGGCAGGGAAGCCGTGGCCGGAGTGCGCGGCGGGGCGAGCGAGTCGTCCGCCTGCGTCTCCAGCTGGCGCAGCTGCGACTCCAGGTAGGACTTCAGACGCGTGCGGTACTCGCGCTCGAAGCCACGCAGGTCCTCGACCTTGCGCTCCAACGTGGCGCGGGCGGACTCCAGGGAGCCCATCGCGACGCGGTGCTTCTCCTGCGCGTCCCGCTCCAGCGCGTCGGCCTTGGCACGGGCGTCACGCTCGAGACCCTCGGCGCGGCTGCGGGCCTCACCGACGATCTTGTTGGCCTCGGAGCGCGCCTCGGCGATCGCCTGGTCGGCGGTCTGCTGAGCCAGCGAGAGGACACGCGCGGCGCTGTCGCCACCGGGGCCCTGCTGCGGCATCTGCGGGCCGTGACCGCCCATGGGTCCACCCATGGGGCCGCCCATCGGGCCGCCCATCTGCTGCTGCATCTGGGGCTGCATCTGGCCCGGCATCTGCTGCTGCATCTGCTGACCGGGGCCCTGGCCCATCGGACCCTGACCCATCTGGCCCTGGCCCATCGGACCCTGACCCATGGGGCCCTGCCCCATCGGACCCTGACCCATGGGGCCCTGGCCCATCGGACCCTGACCCATGGGGCCCTGGCCCTGCTGGCCGCCCTGGGCGCTGGGGCCCGCGGGCAGCTGCGGCGCACCGCTCGGCAGCTGGGGCGGCCCACCCATGGGGCCACCCATCTGCTGCTGCGGCGGGCCCGATATGCCGGCGGGTACGGGGGCGCCGGGACCTCGCATGCCCTGCGGCGGGCCCTGCTGGTCCTGCTGCTCGGGCGGCTTGCGCATGCCCTGCTGCTGGTTCTGCGCAGCCGCGCGCGTGGCCGCCGCCAGTTTGGCGCGCAGATCCTCGTTCTCGCGGAGCAGTCGCGTCAGTTCGGCTTCAACCTCGTCGAGGAAGGCATCGACCTCGTCCTCGTCATAGCCTTCTCGGAGGCGGACGGTCGTGAACTGCTTGTTCCGCACGTCCTCGGGGGTCAACGGCATCTCTTCACCTCAACGTAGTCGTCGGCATTCGGCAAGACCGTATCGTTCACAGCCGGCTCACGACGGAGATCAGGATGTAGACGATGATCATCAGTACGAAGAAGGACAGGTCGAGCGCCACGCCCCCGAGACGCAGCGGCGGAATGAACCGCCGCAGAAGCTTGAGCGGTGGATCGGTGACAGTGTAGGTGGCCTCGAGAACGACCACCATCGCCTTGCCGGGTTGCCATGAGCGGGCGAACTGGAAGACGTAGTCCATGACCAACCGGAAAATCAACACGACGAGGAAACACGTCAGCGCGATGTAGAGAACCTGCCCGACCACGCTCATGATCCGTGCTTCCCTCTCCCCTGTTTCCGTACCTTGATCCGGTCATGCGTCTCAGCTCTGGTTGAAGAACCCGCCCTCTGCGATGCGGGCCTTGTCCTCCGCCGTGACATCGACGTTAGCAGGCGACAACAGGAACACCTTCTGCGTCACCCGCTCGATGCTGCCGTGGAGACCAAACACCAAACCGGCCGCAAAGTCGACAAGTCGCTTCGCATCTGTGTCATCCATCTCAGTCAGATTCATGATCACCGGGGTGCCCTCACGGAAGTGTTCCCCGATGGTACGGGCCTCGTTGTAGGTCCGCGGGTGAAGAGTGGTGATCCGGTACGGCTCTCGTTCCGACACGACCTTGGGCATGATCACCGGTGCGTTCTTCTCCAGGCTTGCGCGTTCTTGTGTGATGGATGCCACGGGCGCGATCCGCGCCGGACGGCTGGATTCCGCAGTGAGCGAAGCGGAATGCGGCACCGGATCGCGAGGCGCCGGAGGCTGCACCATTCGTACCGATTCATCCCGTTGGGACTGATGTGCCTGGTGTGCCTGATGCGACTGGTGGGGCGGCTCGTGCCGCCGCCGGTCACGCTCGGGCTCCGGGTCGAGCTCGGGCTCGAACTCGTCATCGGGGTCGAAACCCCTGCCGTCGTACCCATCGTCCTCCACGAGGCCGAGGTAGACCGCCATCTTGCGCATCGCGCCGGCCATGCTCTGAGTCCTCCGCTCTGTGGTGGATCGGCTGACGAATTGCCAAGTGCCCGCGATCCACGAGGTCGTTATGCCCGCCAGTGGCGGTAATGACCATATTTTCTGCTGTGGTCCGACTTCTTGGCGACGTTACCCGAGCCCGGGTCGGACTCCGAGTACCGCCGTACCGACGCGTACATGTGTCGCTCCGGCCGCCACGGCCTGCTCGAGGTCCGCACTCATCCCTGCAGACACCATGTTCGCAGCCGGATGCGTGCGGCGCATAGCAGTCGACAAATCCATCAGCCGCTCGAACGCCGCTTGTTGGCGCCCGGCGTACACCCCGGCGAGCGGTGCGACGGTCATCAGTCCGTCGAGCCGGAGCCCGGGCGCCCCGGCGACGAGGTCGGCCAACTCTTCGATTCCGCCGACTCCGACGCCTCCCCGCTCACCCCGGCCACTCTCCTGCGCGTCCAGTGCGACCTGGATGAGGCAGCCCACCTCGCGCTCCACCCGCACCGCTTCCTTCGACAGGGCCGTGACAAGTCGGGCACGGTCCACGGACTGCACCACATCCGCGTAACCGACCACAGATCGCACCTTGTTGGTCTGCAACTGACCGACAAAATGCCACGAGAGGGGCAGATCCGAGCAAGCCGCGGCCTTGGGTGCCGCATCCTGGTCCCGGTTCTCGGCGACGTTGCGCACACCGAGTTCCGACAGGAGCCGCACGTCGCCGGCGGGGTAGGTCTTGGTGACCACGATCAGGGTCACCTCTTCACGCTTGCGCCCGGCGGCCACACAGGCCGCCGTGATGCGCTCTTCCACTTTCGCCAGATTTCCGGCGAGTTGAGCCTTACGTTCCGTCATGCCCCATCAGTCCAGCCAGACATAGCCCGCGAGCCGCCCGGTCGTGCGGTCCCGTCGATACGAGAAGTGGTCGTCCGACTCCAGCGTGCACACCGGCGACTGCGCCCGGTCGCACACCCCGAGCCGTTCCAGCTGCGCGTGCACTCCGGCGGTCACATCGACCGCGGGAGTGCCCCAGCTGGTCTCGGCGTACGCCGCCGGCTCGATGGCGGCGACTTCGGCGCGCATCTCGTCCGGCACTTCGTAGCACCGGCCGCAGACCGCGGGTCCGGTGCGGGCGACGATCCGCTCGGGCTCGGCGCCGAGCTCCACCATGGCCCGTACGGCGGCGGGGACGACCCCGGCGACCATGCCGGGCCGTCCCGCGTGGGCGGCGGCCGCGATCCCGGCGACCGGGTCGGCCAGCAGGACCGGCGTGCAGTCGGCGGTGAGGACGGCGAGGGCGAGCCCGCGCCGCGCGGTCACGATCGCGTCGACGGAAGGGATCTCCGCGGAGAGCCACGGTCCGTCGACCACCGCCACGTCCGGCCCGTGCACCTGGTTCATCCAGACGACCAGGGCCGGGTCCAGCCCGAGGGACTTGGCGGCCAGTTCACGATTGGTCCGTACGGCGTCCGGGTCGTCGCCGACCGCTCCGCCGAGGTTGAGCGCCTCGTACGGAACGGCGCTCACCCCGCCCCACCGGTCGGTGAAGGCGAAGCGCGCGCCGCTCACGGTGCTCGTTTCGGAGCGATGTCCTATCACTTCAGGAAGTCCGGCACGTCCAGCTCCTCGGCCGCGCTGTCCGAGTAGGCGCGGGACGGCGGGACCGGCGGTGCGACCTGGACCTCGTTGACCGGCTCCGGGGTGGGCTCCTGGGCCTCCTTCGGCGTGACGCTGCCGAGCGAGCCGAAGGAAGGACGGCTCTCGGAGGCCCGTACCGGCGCTGGCTCCTCGCGCTGCTTGGCGGAGGTGGAGCCGAGGATGTTGTCCCGCTTGGCCGGCGGCTGGCCGCCGTCGAAGCCGGCGGCGATCACGGTGACCCGCACCTCGTCACCGAGCGCGTCGTCGATGACCGCGCCGAAGATGATGTTGGCCTCGGGGTGTGCGGCCTCGCTGACCAGCTGGGCGGCCTCGTTGATCTCGAACAGGCCGAGGTCGGAGCCGCCGGAGATGGAGAGCAGGACGCCGCGTGCGCCGTCGATGGAGGCTTCCAGGAGCGGCGAGGAGATCGCCATCTCGGCTGCCGCCACGGCGCGGTCGTCGCCGCGGGCCGAGCCGATGCCCATGAGCGCGGAACCCGCCTCGGACATCACGGACTTGACGTCGGCGAAGTCGAGGTTGATCAGACCGGGCGTGGTGATGAGATCGGTGATGCCCTGAACACCGGACAGCAGGACCTGGTCCGCCGACTTGAAGGCGTCGAGGACGGAGACCTGGCGGTCCGAGATGGACAGCAGCCGGTCGTTCGGGATGACGATGAGGGTGTCGACCTCTTCACGGAGTTCCGCGATGCCGTCCTCGGCCTGGTTGGCGCGACGCCGTCCTTCGAAGGTGAAGGGCCGGGTGACCACGCCGATGGTCAGGGCGCCGAGCGAGCGGGCGATGTTGGCCACGACGGGCGCGCCGCCGGTGCCGGTGCCGCCGCCTTCACCGGCCGTCACGAAGACCATGTCGGCCCCCTTGAGGACCTCCTCGATCTCCTCGCGGTGGTCCTCGGCCGCCTTGCGGCCGACGGCCGGGTTGGCTCCGGCGCCGAGTCCGCGCGTGAGTTCGCGGCCGACGTCGAGCTTGACGTCGGCGTCGCTCATCAACAGAGCTTGCGCGTCCGTGTTGATGGCGATGAACTCGACGCCCTTGAGACCGACCTCGATCATCCGGTTGATGGCATTGACACCACCGCCGCCGACACCGATGACTTTGATGACTGCGAGGTAGTTCTGCGGTGCTGCCACGTCGAAGGCCTCTCGCCTCGAGTTACGTGTCGTCGCCTCGCACGCTCGCGATCCGACGACTGATGCCGAATGGGACGGTCCGAACGCCGACCCGAACCCTAACGCTGAAGTTTAGGGTTACCAGTGTGTCTGTTCCTTGGACTCTTCCGAACAGGACACTAAGTCGACAAGTGGCGCACGTTCAACGAACACGCCGAACCTCCCGTTTTTCTTTTCACCCTATGTGATCAGGCGTAGCGCTGCCCAACCAGGGTGCTGGCCTGCGCAAATGTGCGTCAACTCCCCGATGACGCAGGGGCGATGGGGGCACTCACATCGAAGTGCCGGGCCCCTGGAGCTGCTTTCATGAGAGCGGTGAGCGTCCTGGCCTTCGCGCGACCCTTCTCGCCGCTCCCCCACTCGACGCTGCGTCCGCCGCTCAACTCCAGCGAGATCGAGTCGTACGAACGGACCTTGACGATCCGGGTGTCGCGACGGACTGCGGCCGGAATGTCCCCGGCCACCCCCACCGCCTCGCGCACCAGCCGGTCGACCGGGAAGCGGCGCAGAACGGCCGGCTTGGACACCGCCAATTCCAGTGCGGGCACACCCCTCGGGGCGGCCGAAACCGTCGCGAAACGCACACCCTTGGCGTCCACTTCGATGTACTTGCCGCCGTTTCCGGTGTTTTTGAGAATGAGCACCGGGGTGCGCTCGGCCACTTTCAGCCCGATTCCGTGCGGCCAGGAACGGACGACATCAACCGAGTCAATTCGGGGCAATTTCCGGCGCAATCGCGCCTCAATGGCGTCGGTATCGATGGAAATCAGCGGCGATCCGACCGCCACGTCGGCCGCGTCGCGCACTTGCTGGTCCGTCAGGACCCGCACCCCGGAGACCGACACCTTCTCGGCCCGCAGCCACGGTGAGCCGTAGAGCAGCCAGATTGCGGCCGCCGTCACCAACACCACCGCGACCAAAAGGATGATGAGCATACGAAGGCGACGCAACCGCCTGAGGCGGGGCGAGCCGGACTCCAACTTCTGCCGTTCACCGCGCTCGGCGGTCGTCGGTCCGGCCACGCTCCCTGCCTTCCCTCATGCGGTCCTAGCGGTGGCGAGAGGCGATCGCCTCGTACACCATGCCGACGAGCAGGTCGTCGGCGTCCCGGCGGCCGAACTCGCTGGCGGCGCGGGACATCTCGTACAGCCGGTGCGGGTCGGCCAGCACGGGCAGCACGTTCTGCTGAACCCACGCAGGTGTCAGCTCCGCGTCGTCGACAAGGAGACCGCCACCGGCCTTGACCACCGGCTGGGCGTTCAGCCGCTGTTCGCCGTTGCCGATGGGCAGCGGGACGTAGGCGGCGGGCAGCCCGACGGCGGAGAGTTCGGCGACGGTCATCGCGCCCGCGCGACAGAGCATCATGTCGGCCGCGGCGTACGCGAGGTCCATCCGGTCCACGTACGGTACCGGGATGTACGGGGGCATTCCCGGCATCTGGTGGACCTGCGGCAGTTCGTTCTTCGGGCCGACCGCGTGCAGGATCTGGATACCGGCCTGCTGGAGGTAGGGAGCCGCCTGCTGGACGACCTCGTTGAGGCGCCGTGCGCCCTGCGAGCCGCCGGAAACCAGCAAGGTCGGCAGCGAGGGGTCGAGACCGAACGCGGCGCGCGCCTCGGGGCGCACGGCGGCCCGGTCGAGGGTGGCGATCGAGCGGCGCAGCGGGATGCCGATGTAGCGGGCGCCGCGCAGCTTGTTGTCCGGGGTCGAGACGGCGACCTGCGCCGCGTACCGGGAACCGATCTTGTTGGCGAGGCCCGGCCGTGCGTTGGCCTCGTGGATCACGATCGGCACACCGAGGCGCTTGGCCGCGAGGTAGGCGGGCAGCGCCACATAGCCACCGAAGCCGACGACCGCGTCCGCCTTGGTGCGCTCCAGGACCTGCTCGGCCGCCTTGATCGTGCCGCGCAGCCGTCCCGGGACGGTGATCAGCTCGGGTGTGGGCTTGCGGGGCAGCGGAACGGCGGGGATCAGCGCGAGTTCGTAACCCCGCTCCGGTACGAGCCGGGTCTCAAGTCCGCGTTCCGTGCCCAGGGCCGTGATCCCCACGGTCGGGTCCTGCCTGCGCAGGGCGTCCGCGAGGGCGAGCGCGGGCTCGATGTGGCCGGCGGTCCCCCCGCCGGCGAGTACGACATGCACCGAAATTCACCGCTCTCCGGACGAACGCGCCGCCGAGGCACGCCGTCGCATCGTGTTCCATCTCCGAGGCCCCGCGGCCCCCGCGGAGCCTCTCACCGCAGCACGCTTTCTACCAAAGCGGGGTTGCCGCATCGCAAGCGCCGCCCGCGCAGCGGGCTCGTCGCGTGCGAAGGCGATCAGCAGCCCGATGGCGAACATGGTCGGCAGCAGGGCGGACCCTCCGTAGGAGAACAGCGGGAGCGGGACTCCGGCGATCGGCAGCAGACCGAGCACCGCACCGATGTTGATCACGGCCTGGGCCGTGATCCAGGTGGTCACGCCTCCCGCGGCATACCTCACGAAGGGGTCCTCCGTGCGTCCGGCCACGCGGATACCCGCATAGCCTAGAGCCGCGAAGAGGGCGAGCACCGACAGCGTCCCCGCGAGGCCCAGTTCCTCCCCGGTGATGGCGAAGATGAAGTCGGTGTGCGCTTCCGGGAGTTGTCCCCATTTTTCCACACTGGCGCCGAGGCCGGAACCGAACAATCCGCCGGAGGCCAGCGCGTAGATGCCGTGCACGGCCTGCCAGCAGGTGTCGTTCGGGCCGGGTTCGGTGGCGCCGATGCAGGCGAGCCGGGACATCCGGTTGGGGCTCGTCTTGATCAGGATGAAACCGATGGTCACGGCGACCGCCAGCACGCCGCCGAACAGCCGCGTGGGCGCCCCGGCCAGCCACAGCAGCCCGAAGAGGATGGCGGTGAGGATGATCGCCGTGCCCATGTCGCCGCCGAGCATGATCAGCCCGAGCAGCAGGAAGGCGCCCGGGACGAGCGGCACCAGCATGTGCTTCCACTGCCCGAGCATGCCCTTGTCCTGTTTGCGGGCGAGCAGGTCGGCGCCCCACAGCACGAGCGCGAGCTTGCCGAACTCGCTGGGCTGGATCTGGAACGAGCCGCCGAGGGAGATCCAGTTCTGGTTGCCGTTGACCGCCATCCCTATCCCCGGGACCTGCACGAGGATCATCAGGAAGACAGCGCCGGCCAGGATCGGGTACGCCAGCGCCCGATGCAGTTTCACCGGTACCCGCATGGCGATCAGGAGCAGCACGGTGCCGATGGAGGCGGCGAGGAACTGTTTGCGGAAGAAGAACGACCCCGGCAGCGACAGCTGCAGCGCCGTGATCATCGAGGCCGAGTAGACCATCACGAGGCCCAGCACGGTGATCAACAGGCTGCTGCCGAAGATCAGATAGTACGCGGTGAGTGGACGGTCCCAGGCCTTGCGGGCGCGCAGGACGAGCAGGCGCAGGGAGTTGTCGCGCGGGGGACGGGGGCGTCCGGCGGGGCGCCGTGGGGCACGCTGGACGGGGGGACGGCCAGTACGGCTACTGGCCATCACCGGCTCCGTCCGCCATGCCCCGGGAGGGCGTCCCACAGGGCGATGGGGGTCCCCACCATGGCGTCACGCGTCCCTCCCAAGGGTCCCGGGCGCGCCCGGACCGTCCGAGACCCGCCGTCAGGCGCTCGCGCCGAGTTCGCGGACCGCCTCCGCGAACGCGTCCCCGCGCTTGTTGTAGTTGACGAACATGTCCATGGAGGCACAGGCCGGCGCCAGCAACACCGTGTCGCCCTCGCGGGCGAGCCCCCGCGCCTCCCGAACCGCCGCGAGCATCGCCCCAGTGTCGGTCCGGTCGAGGTCGACGACGGGTACTTCCGGCGCGTGTCGCACAAGGGCTTCACGGATCAGAGCCCGATCCGCGCCGATGAGCACGACGCCCCGAAGTCGCTTGGCCGACTTGGCGACCAGCTCGTCGAAGGCCGCGCCCTTGGCGAGCCCGCCCGCGATCCACACGATCGACTCGTAGGCCGCCAAAGAGGCCTCCGCGGCATGCGTGTTGGTCGCCTTGGAGTCGTCGACGTACGCCACGCCGTCCACGTCGGCGACGTGCGCGATGCGGTGGGCGTCCGGTGTGAAGGCCCGCAGCCCGTCCCGTACGGCCGCGGCGGGCACCCCGAAGGCGCGTGCCAGGGCCGCCGCCGCAAGGGCGTTGGCGATGTTGTGCGGGGCGGGCGGGTTGACGTCGGAGACCTCGGCGAGTTCCTGGGCGTTCTTCTGCCGGTTCTCGACGAAGGCGCGGTCGACCAGGATGCCTTCCACGACGCCCAGTTGGGACGGTCCTGGGGTGCCGAGGGTGAAGCCGACCGCCCGGCAGCCCTCCTCGACGTCCGCCTCGCGCACCAGGTCCTCGGTGGCCTTGTCGGCGAGGTTGTAGACGCAGGCGACCCGATTGCCTTCGTAGATACGGCCCTTGTCGGCGGCGTACGCCTCCATGGAGCCGTGCCAGTCGAGGTGATCCGGTGCCAGGTTCAGCACGGCGGCCGAGTGCGCGCGCAGCGACGGCGCCCAGTGCAGCTGATAGCTCGACAGCTCCACCGCGAGGACGTCGTACCGCTCCTCGCCGAGGACCGCGTCGAGGAGTGAGACCCCGATGTTGCCGACGGCGGCCGTGCGCAGCCCGGCCGCCGTCAGGATCGAGGCGAGCATCTGCACGGTCGTGGTCTTGCCGTTGGTGCCGGTGACGGCCAGCCAGGGGGCCGCGTCGGGACCTCTCAGCCGCCAGGCCAGTTCGACGTCGCCCCAGACCGGGACGTCCGCCGCGGCGGCCGCAGCGAACAGCGGCTTGTCCGGCTTCCAGCCGGGCGCGGTGACGATGAGCTCGGTGCCCTCGGGCAGGGTGGCGCCGTCACCGAGGCGCACGGTGATGCCGAGCGCCTCCAGCTCCGCGGCCTGCGCGCGGGAGCGCTCGTCGTCGCCGTCGTTGACGACCGTGACGACGGCGCCGAGACCGTGCAGCACCTTGGCCGCCGGGATGCCGGAGACGCCGAGCCCGGCGACGGTGACGTGCTTGCCCTGCCAGTCGGTCACTTCTTGGCTGCCCATCCTGCGTAGAAGAGGCCCAGACCCACAATGACGCACATGCCCTGGATGATCCAGAAGCGGACCACGACAAGGACTTCGGACCACCCCTTTAGTTCGAAGTGGTGCTGGAGTGGTGCCATGCGGAAGACGCGCCTGCCGGTGAGCCGGAAGGAGCCGACCTGGATGACGACCGACATGGTGATCAGGACGAAGAGGCCGCCCAGGAGCGCGACCAGCAGCTCCGTGCGGGAGCAGATCGCGAGGCCGGCGAGCGCGCCGCCGAGGGCCAGCGAGCCGGTGTCACCCATGAAGATCTTGGCGGGCGAGGTGTTCCACCACAGGAAGCCGAAGCAGGCTCCCATCAGGGCGGAGGCGACGACCGCGAGGTCGAGTGGATCTCGTACCTCGTAGCAGGCGGCCGGGTTGGTCAGGGTCTGCGCGTTGGCGCAGGACTCCTGGAACTGCCAGACGCCGATGAAGGTGTACGCGCCGAAGACCATGGTCGCAGCGCCGGTGGCGAGACCGTCCAGACCGTCGGTCAGGTTCACGCCGTTCGACATGGCGAGAATCATGAACAGGGCCCAGACCACGAAGAGCACCGGGCCGATGGTCCAGCCGAAGTCCTCCACGAAGGAGAGCCTGGTGGAGGCCGGGGTGTTGCCGTGGTTGTCCGCGAACTGCAGCGCGAGGACCGCGAAGGAGATGCCGACGATCAGCTGACCGGCCATCTTCGCCTTGGCCCGCAGACCGAGCGAACGCCGCTTGACGATCTTGATGTAGTCGTCCAGGAAGCCGACCAGGCCCATGCCGGCCATCAGGCCGAGCACCAGCAGACCCGAGAAGGTCGGCGGCTTGCCCGTGATCACCTTGGACAGGAAGTACGCGATGATCGTCGCCAGGATGAAGGCGATACCACCCATGGTCGGAGTACCGCGCTTGCTGTGGTGCTCCTTCGGGCCGTCGTCGCGGATGTACTGCCCGTAGCCCTTGCGGGCCAGCAGCTTGATCAGCAGCGGGGTCCCGATCAGGGTCAGGAACAGACCAATGACTCCTGCGAACAGGATCTGGTTCATCATCGGGCCGCGACCTCACCCTCGGCACCGTCGAGCAGCGCCTGCGCCACCCGTTCGAGCCCGACCGACCGGGACGCCTTCACGAGCACGACGTCCCCCGGGCGCAACTCGCTGCGCAACAGGTCGACAGCCGCCTGTGCGTCGGACACGTGCACCGACTCCTCACCCCACGAACCCTCGTTATATGCGCCCAGTTGGAGCCAGGAAGCTTCCCTGCCCCCGACCGCGACGAGCTTGCTGACGTTGAGTCGGACGGCGAGCCGCCCGACCGCGTCGTGCTCGGCGAGCGCCTCGTCCCCGAGCTCGGCCATCTGACCGAGCACCGCCCACGTGCGACCCCCTTGTGCCTGTGCGGCCTTGCCCATTGCCGCGAGCGCGCGCAGGGCGGCTCGCATGGACTCGGGGTTCGCGTTGTAGGCGTCGTTGACGACCGTCACGCCGTCCGGGCGCTCGGTGACCTCCATCCGCCAGCGGGAGAGGGAGCCCGCCTCGGAGAGCGCGAGGGCGATCTCGTCTGCGGACAGGCCCAGCTCATGGGCGACGGCGGCCGCGGCGAGCGCGTTCGACACGTGATGCTCACCGTACAGGCGCATGGTCACATCGCTGCACCCGGAGGGTGTGTGAAGCCTGAATGCGGGCTGTCCAGCGTCCGTGAGACGGACGTTCTCGGCACGTACGTCCGCTTCGCCGGACTCTCCGAAGAGGATCACGCGCGCTTTCGTCCGGGACGCCATGGCGCGTACGAGGGGGTCGTCGGCGTTGAGGACGGCGACACCGCCCGCTTCCGACGGCGGAAGGCTCTCGACGAGCTCGCCCTTCGCCTGTGCAATCTGTTCGCGGCCGCCGAACTCACCGATGTGGGCGGTCCCGACATTCAGGACGAGGCCGATCCTCGGTGGCGTGAGGTCCGTGAGGTAGCTGATGTGGCCGATGCCGCGGGCGCCCATCTCCAGGACGAGGAACCTGGTCTCCTCGGTGGCGCTCAGCGCGGTCAGCGGCAGCCCGATCTCGTTGTTGAGCGAGCCGGGCGTGAAGACGGTCGGCGCCTTGCTCCGCAGGACCTGGGCGATCAGGTCCTTGGTGCTGGTCTTGCCCGCGGAGCCGGTGAGGGCCACGAGGGTCGCGCCGAGCCGTTCGACGACGTGACGCGCGAGAGCGCCCAGGGCCGCCTGCACGTCCGCGACGACGATCGCGGGCACGCCGACGGGCCGGGAGGCCAGTACGGCGACCGCGCCCGCCGCGACGACGGCCTCGGCGAAGTCGTGGCCGTCCACGCGCTCGCCGGCGAAGGCGACGAAGAGGCTGCCTGGCTCCACTTCACGGGAGTCTCTGACGACCGGTCCGGTGACCTGTACCGCCGGATCCGGTATGTCGTACGTCTGCCCGCCGACGACTGCTGCGATCTCGGCGAGGGAGAGGGCGATCACAAGTTCATCCCTGGGTCTTCTGGATAGCTTCGCGAAGCACCTGGCGGTCGTCGAAGGGACGCACCACCCCGGCGATGTCCTGGCCCTGCTCGTGGCCCTTGCCCGCGACCAGCACGGTGTCGCCGGGCCGCGCCCGGGCGACGGCGGCGGCGATGGCGGCGGCCCGGTCCTCGAAGACCTGGACCTCGCCACGCTCGTGCGCCGGCACCTCGGCGGCGCCCGCGAGCATCGTCGCGAGGATCGCGAGGGGGTCCTCCGAGCGGGGATTGTCCGATGTCAGTACGGCGGTGTCGGCGAGCCGCGCCGCGGCGGCGCCCATCGGCATCCGCTTGGTCTTGTCACGGTCGCCGCCGCAGCCGAGCACGACGTGCAGCCTGCCCTCGGTGACCTTGCGCAGCGCACGCAGGACCGATTCGACGGCGTCCGTCTTGTGGGCGTAGTCGACGACCGCGAGGTAGGGCTGGCCCGCGTCCACGCGCTCCAGGCGGCCCGGCACGCCCGGGACGGCGGCGATGCCGTCGGCGGCGGTCTGCGGGTCGATCCCGGCGACGGCGAGGGCGACGATCGCGGCGAGGGTGTTCGCCACGTTGAAGGGGCCCGCGAGCGGCGACTTGGCGGTGATCCGCTCGCCCTTGGGGCCGACCGCGACGAACGCCGAGTCCATCGGGCCGACCTCGACCTCCTCGGCGTGCCAGTCGGCGTCCGGGTGTCCTTCGGCGGAGAAGGTGACGACGGGGACGGTGGCCTCCTCGGCCAGCCTGCGCCCGTACTCGTCGTCGAGATTGACGACGCCGAGTTTGCTGCGTTGCGGTGTGAACAGCTGCGCCTTGGCCCGGAAGTAGTCCTCCATGTCGGAGTGGAACTCCATGTGTTCCGGGCTGAGGTTGTTGAAGACGGCGATGTCGAAGACACAGCCGTCGACCCGCCCGAGGACCAGCGCGTGGCTGGAGACCTCCATCGCGACCGCGTCGACGCCGCGCTCGCGCATCACCGCGAACAGTGCCTGGAGGTCGGTTGCTTCGGGGGTGGTGCGCTCCGACTTGATGCGCTCCTCGCCGATGCGCATCTCCACGGTGCCGATCAGGCCGGTGGAGCGGAGCGTCTTCAGCCCGCCCTCGACGAGATAGGCCGTGGTGGTCTTGCCGGAGGTGCCGGTGATGCCGATCTGGAGCAGATCGCGTCCCGGGTGGCCGTAGATGGTGGCCGCGAGCTCTCCCATCAGGCCGCGCGGGTCGTCGACGACGAGGACCGGCAGCCCGGTGGCGGCGGCGCGCTCGGCGCCGGTCGGGTCGGTCAGCACGGCGACCGCGCCGAGACCGGCCGCCTGCGTCACGAAGTCGGCGCCGTGCAGGCGGGCGCCCGGCAGCGCGGCGTAGAGGTCTCCGGGGCGCACCGCGCGGGAGTCATGGGTGATGCCCGTGACTCCCGCATTCGACGCCGGGGCGGTGACACCCAGCTGATCGGCGAGCTCCGCGAGGGGTGTGGCGGAGTTCTCGACCGGTCGCGGCGGCCCCGGATATGTCACAGGAACGCCCTTCTGGGTGGTTTGGGACTGATCAGCGTGTGGCACGGCGGTGAGCGTACCGGGCGCACCCCCGCCGGAGCGAAGCGAGGGGCGTGGCGAGCCGTGGTTCCCGGAATCCGGGGTGATCGTTGTCACGAGCTGGTTCCTGGTCCGTTGTGCGTGCGGTCTTGTCCGGGTCCTGGCCGGACCCTGATCAAGTCCTGATCAGGGGATATGGCCGGAATCGATCACGGCGTGAAGGTCACGGGCAGATTGGCGGCCCCCGCTCCGGTGGGCGGGACCTGGAGGGTCTTGAGCGCGAACTCCATGACCTGCTTGTAGATGGGTCCGCAGATCTGGCCGCCGAAGTAGCTGCCCTTGGTGGCGTTCTGGATCGCGCAGTAGACGGTGACCCGGGGCTTGTCGGCGGGGGCGAATCCGGCGAACGACGAGGTGTAGCCGTGGTACTTGCCGGTGGCCGGATCCACGCGGTTGGCCGTACCCGTCTTGCCCGCGACCCGGTAGCCGGGGATGCGCGCCTTGGCGCCGGTGCCCTGCTCGTCGTCCACGACCGACTCCAGCATCTGGGCGAGGGTCCCCGCCGTCTTCTCGCTCACGACCCTCGTCTTCTTGGGCTGGGCGGCCGGGGTGAACCGGCCGTCGGGCCCCTTCGTGCCGCGCACCAGCGTCGGCTCGACGCGTACACCGCCGTTGGCGATCGTCGAGTAGACGGAGGCCGCCTGCATCGCGTTGATCGACATGCCCTGGCCGAAAGGAATCGTGTACTGCTGGGAGGTCGACCACTTGTCGGCGGGCGCGAGGATGCCCTTCGTCTCGCCGGGGAAGCCGAGGCCGGTGTAGCTGCCGATGCCGAACTTGCGCAGATACGAATAGAGGACCTGGTTCGCCTCCTTCTGCGTCTTGCCGAGCTGGCCGGTCGCCAGGATGGTGCCGATGTTGCTGGACTTGGCGAGCACGCCGTTGAGCGTCAGGTTCCAGGTCGCGTGGTCGATGTCGTCCTGAAAGAGGCGGTCGCCGCGGTGGAGTCGGTTGGGCACGACGACGTGCGTCTCGGGCGTTGCGGCGTTCTCCTCCAGTACGGCTGCCATCGACATGACCTTGGCGGTGGAGCCGGGTTCGTACGCGTCCTGGAGGGCCGCGTTGCCCAGGGCCGCCGCGTTGGCCTGGGTGAGGTCGTTGGGGTCGAAGCCGGGCGAGTTCGCCATGGCGAGGATCTCACCGCTGCGGGCGTCCTGCACGATCACGTACCCGCGGTCCGCCTTGGACGCCTTCACCTGCTGGGTGATCGCGTTCTGCGCGGCCCACTGGATGTCGCGGTTGATGGTCAGCTCGACGTCGGAGCCCGCCACGGCGGGGGTCTCCGTCGACCCCACGGTCGGCACCTGACGGCCGCCGGACTGGGCGTAGCGGATCTTGCCGTCCTTGCCGGCGAGTTCCTTGTTCAGCTTCTGCTCGACTCCGCCGCCGCCCTTGCCGTCGGCGTTGACCCAGCCCAGTATCCCGGCGGCGAGATCGCCGTTCGGATACACGCGCTTGCTGGCCGGGACCGCCACGACGCCCGCGAGGAAGTTGACGGTGCTCTTGTCGGTCTCCGCCTTGACCGCGAGCGTGCTCCTCAGGTCCTTGATCTGCTTCCAGACCTGAGGGGTCTGGCGGTGCGCGAGCAGGGTGTATCGGGTGTTCTTCGTACGGAGCTTCTTGGCGACGGTGTCCACCTCCTGGCCGAGGATCGGCCCGAGCAATGCCGCGGCCTGCTCGGGCGCGTCCGTCACCTTCGTCGTGTCCTGCGTGAACATCGTGGGGTCGGCCGTGATGTCGTACGCGTCCACGCTCGTCGCGAGCTCCACGCCGTTGCGGTCCGTGATCCCGCCACGGGTGGCGGCCAGGGTGCGGCCGACATACCGGTTCTGCTCGGCCTTGGCGACGTAGGCGTTGGCGTCCACGGCCTGCACCTGGAGCAGGCGTACGACAAAGGCGATCATCACCAGTGTCAGGGCGAGGCTGACCATGCGCAGCCGGGGACGGGGGCTGCCCAGCCGCAGGACCTGTGGGCCGCCGGGCCGGGGCGCGCCCGGGCGGCGTGCGGGGCGGGCGCCGGGGCCCGGACGCCGCTGGCCCCCGGGGCGTACGGGCCTGGCGGGGCCGGGCACACGACGACGCGGCGGTTCCCTGTCGGACACTTCCGTCACCTGCCGGGGGTCGAGGAGGGCTGCGCGGACGGGGTGGGGGCGGGGGTCTTCGGGGTCGGGATCCGCGGGGTCGGGGTCTGCGGGGCCGGGGTCTGCGGGGCCGGGGTCTGCGGGGCCGGAGTCTGCGGGGCCGGGGTCTGCGGGGTGGCGACGCCCGCGGAGGGAACGGCGGCCGCCGGGGCGCTGGTGGCCGGGGCCGTGGTCTGCGTGAGGGCGAGGACCTCGGGCGGGCGGACCACCGGGATGCGCGCGGAGGACTGCTGGGCGGCCGTTCCGGGGACGCCCTTGACGCTGCCGTCCGGGTTGAGGAAGGCCGGGTCGCCGCCGGGCACCATGCCCAGCTCGCGCGCGCGGCGCTGGAGGGCGTCGGGCGCGGAGTAGGTGTCCACGTCCCGCTGCAGCGCCTGCTCCTCGTCGGTGAGGCTCTTGGTGTCCCTCCGCAGGTCGTCCAGGTGGAACGAGCCCTCGCTCAGGGCGGAGTTCAGCACGAGGAGGCCGATCAGGCCGCCGCCGAGCAGGAGCACGACGAGCAGGACGAAGGGGGTGCGGGCGGCATGGCCCCCGCCGGCGGGGAGAAGCCGGGCGAGCCGGGCGGCCCGCCCCCTGAGTTCGGGTTTCCTACTCACTCGATCTCCCCCTCCTGGTGCCTCACTCGGCGTCCTCGCGGATGCGCTGGGCCCCGCGCAGTCGTGCGGGAGCCGCTCGCCGGTTCTCGGCGACCTCTTCCTCGGTGGGAAGTTCGGCACCGCGGGTGAGCAGCTTGAGCCGGGGCTGGTAGCGCTCGGGCACGACCGGCAGACCGGGCGGCGCGGTGGTGGCGGCACCGGCCGCGAACACCTGCTTGACCAGCCGGTCCTCCAGCGAGTGGTACGACAGAACGGCGATCCGGCCGCCGACGGCGAGCGCCTTCACGGCCGCGGGAATCGCCCGCTCCAGGACGCTGAGCTCCCCGTTGACCTCGATGCGCAGCGCCTGGAAGGTGCGCTTGGCGGGGTTGCCGCCGGTGCGCTTGGCGGCCTGCGGCAGGGAGTCGCGGATCAGCTCGACGAGCCGCGCGCTGTTGCTGAAGGGTTCCTTGTCGCGTTCGCGCACGACGGCGGAGACGATCCGCTTGGCCTGCTTCTCCTCGCCGTACGCGCGCAGGATCCGCACCAGTTCGCCCGGCGGGTAGGTGTTGAGCACCTCGGCCGCGCTGATGCCGGTCGTCTGGTCCATCCGCATGTCGAGCGGGGCGTCCTGGGCGTAGGCGAAGCCGCGGTCGGCCTCGTCGAGTTGCATGGAGGAGACGCCCAGGTCGAACAGGACTCCCTGGACACGGGGGATGCCGAGGCGGTCGAGCACCTCGGGCAGTTCGTCGTAGACCGCGTGCACGAGGGTGGCACGGTCGCCGAAGGGGGCGAGCCGCTCTCCGGAGAGGCGCAGTGCCTCCTTGTCGCGGTCGAGGGCGACGAGACGGGCCTCGGGGAACCGGGTCAGCAGCGCCTCGCTGTGGCCGCCGAGTCCCAGGGTGCAGTCGACGACCACGGCGCCCGGCTCGGTGAGGGCCGGGGCCAACATGTCCAGGCACCGCTGGAGCATCACCGGGACGTGTCGACTCTGGCTCAAGGGGCCCTCTCAGGTCCGGCGCGGCCGTACGCACCGCCGGGTCCCCACCCGCTCGAGAAGGGGAGGCCTGCTGGCGCCGGGTGAGTGGCGTCAGCCGACCGGGAGCGGGAGGAGGCCGAGCCGTACGTACGCGCCGCGCACGCGGGGGGAGACGCCGGAAAATCGCCGGGTCTCCAGGGGAAAGCAGTCCAGCAGGGAGAGCCTCGCCTCCCGCTTCGCGTCACTTTAGTCCACGGTGTCTCGCGGTCAATCAACCGGCATGCGCGTCGCGGACCACTCGTCCACGAACCCCCGATCGAAGCTGTGAATCAGCAAAAATCACCTATCCAGGCGATCTCTAAACACCCATGTGGGTTACCTCACAACAAGACACGATGACGTTCTTTGTCCCTTCTCACAGCAGGACTACTTCATACCTGACCAGTAACGTCATAGCTATGACGACTTCTGCATCCGTACCCACAGAGCCCGAAGACGCCATAACCACGAGCGGCGGCGTGACCGACCGTCTCGTCGAGGCGAACCAGCAGTACGCCGGCGCGTTCACCGATCCCGGGATGGACGCGCGCCCCGTGCTGCACGTCGCGGTGGTCGCGTGCATGGACGCCCGGCTCGACCTGCACGCCGCGCTCGGCCTGGAGCTGGGTGACTGTCACACCATCCGCAACGCGGGCGGCGTCGTCACCGACGACGTGATCCGCTCCCTCACCATCAGCCAGCGGGCGCTCGGCACCCGCAGCGTCGTTCTCATCCACCACACCGGCTGCGGCCTGGAGTCCCTCACCGAGGACTTCCGGCACGACCTGGAGATGGAGGTCGGCCAGCGCCCCGCCTGGGCGGTCGAAGCCTTCCGGGACGTCGAACAGGACGTACGGCAGTCGATGCAGCGCGTGCGCACCTCACCGTTCCTCCTGCACACGGACGACGTGCGCGGCTTCGTCTTCGACGTGACGACGGGTCTGCTGCGCGAGATCGACCCCGCCTGAACACTCCCACCGGGCCCCTCGTAAAACTTCGTGGGGCCCTCATGGGACCCTCACTTCACGAAAAAGCCCCGACCCACCGGCGCCCAAAGAGTCGCAAGACCTGACATATCGCAGCCAGTTATCCACAGGCGAGTGACACGAACCGGTAACGGCAACAAGAATGCGGTTGTGGCGTCACGCGGAACTTCTCGCGCGTGGTGTCCGTGTTTCGGGGTGGGCCGGTCCGCACAGGGCGTCGGCCCGAGAACGGGCCGAGGAGGGCCGGGTGACGACCTATGACGATCGAGCGAGCCTTACAGATCTGACCGCCACTGTGGAGCGTGTCCGCAGTTCGGTGGAAGGAGTGATCGAAGGCAAGCCTGAGGTCGTACGGCTTTCGCTGACCGTGCTGCTCGCCGAGGGACATCTTCTGATCGAGGATGTCCCCGGCGTCGGCAAGACCATGCTGGCCAAGGCATTGGCACGGTCCATCGACTGCTCGGTGCGGCGGATCCAGTTCACGCCCGACCTGCTGCCCTCGGACATCACGGGTGTGTCCATCTGGGACCAGCAGCGCAGGGACTTCGAGTTCAAACCGGGTGCGATCTTCGCGCAGATCGTGATCGGCGACGAGATCAACCGCGCCTCCCCCAAGACGCAGTCCGCGCTCCTGGAGTCGATGGAGGAGCGCCAGGTCACCATCGACGGGCAGACCTACGAACTGCCCAGCCCCTTCATGGTGGTGGCCACGCAGAACCCGGTCGAGATGGAGGGCACCTACCCGCTGCCGGAGGCCCAGCGCGACCGCTTCATGGCCCGCGTCTCCATCGGCTACCCCAGTGCGGAGGCCGAGCTCCAGATGCTGGACGTCCACGGCGGGGTCTCCCCGCTGGACGACCTCCAGCCGGTGGCGCACGCGCACGAGATCGTGAAGCTGATCGACGCGGTCCGCACGGTCCACGTCGCGGAGACGGTCCGGCGGTACGCGGTGGATCTGGTCGCCGCCACGCGCACCCACCCCGACCTCAGACTCGGCGCCTCGCCGCGTGCCACGCTGCATCTGCTGCGCGCGGCGAAGGCCTCCGCGGCGCTCAGCGGCCGGGAGTACGCGCTGCCGGACGACATCCAGGCACTCGCCGTGGCGGTCCTGGCCCACCGTCTGCTCCCCACGGCCCAGGCGCAGTTGAACCGTCGCACGGCCGAGCAGGTCGTCCAGGAGATCCTTCAGCAGACCGCCGTTCCCTCGGCACCCCAGCAGCAGCCGGGCTTCACGATGGGCCGCGGCGCGCCCGCGTACGGCCAGCAGCCGCCCCGGAGGCTGTGATGACGCCCGGGGGGACCGGCGACGCCGAGGAGGACAAGGGCGGGCTGCGCACCGCGCTCACCGGTCTCACCACCCGTGGACGCTCCTTCCTGGCCGCCGGCATCGCGGCCGCGATCTGCGCGTACGTCCTGGGGCAGAGCGATCTGCTCCGGGTCGGCCTGCTCCTCGCGGTCCTGCCGCTGGTCTGCGCGACCGTGCTGTACCGCACGCGCTACCGGGTCGCGGGCAGCCGCAGGCTCTCCCCCGGGCGGGTGCCGGCCGGTTCCGAGGCCCGCGTCCATCTGCGGATGGACAACGTCTCGCGGCTGCCCACCGGCCTACTGATGCTCCAGGACCGGGTGCCGTACGTGCTCGGCCCCCGGCCCCGGTTCGTCCTGGACCGGGTGGAGGCGGGCGGTCGGCGCGAGGTGTCCTACCGGGTCCGCTCCGACCTGCGCGGCCGCTTTCCGCTGGGTCCGCTGCAACTGCGTCTGACGGACCCGTTCGGGATGTGCGAACTGACCCGCTCCTTCTCGACGTACGACACCCTGACGGTCATCCCGCGCGTGGAACCGCTGCCGCCGGTGCGGCTGACCGGTGAGGCGAAGGGGTACGGCGACGGGCGGCAGCGCTCGCTGGCGCTGGCAGGCGAGGACGACATCATTCCGCGCGGCTACCGCTACGGCGACGACCTGCGCCGGGTGCACTGGCGCCTGACCGCGCGCTACGGCGAACTGATGGTCCGTCGTGAGGAACAGCCGCAGCGCTCCCGTTGCACGGTGCTGCTCGACACCCGGGGCATCGCCTACGAGGGCGCCGGCCCGGACTCCGCCTTCGAGTGGGCGGTGTCGGGCACGGCGTCGACGCTGGTGCACATGCTCGAGCGGGGCTTCTCGGTGCGGCTGCTGACGGACGACGGCACCTCGGTGCCCGGCGAGGGCGCCGACGGCTTCGCGGGCGCGAGCCAGGAGTCGGCGGACGCGGCCGGACTGATGATGGACACGCTCGCGGTCATCGACCACTCGGACGGCGCCGGGCTCTCCCGGGCCTACGACGTCCTGCGTGGGGGCAACGAAGGGCTCCTGATCGCCTTTCTCGGCGACCTCGACGAGGAGCAGGCGACGGTGCTCGCCAAGATGCGCCAGCGCAGTGGCGGGGCCGTCGCCTTCCTGCTGGACAGCGAGACCTGGGTGCGGGAACCGACCGACGTCCCCGGCCCGTTGGACAGGAGCGAGGATCGACTGCGCATGCTGCGCGAGGCGGGCTGGACCGCCGTGACGGTGCCACGGGGGGCGGAACTCGCCGACCTGTGGCGGCAGGCGGACCGGCAGCGCACGGGTGCCGCCTCGACGGGGAGTACGGCAGGGGGTGGACGATCATGAGCGGGCGGGCTCGGCTGACGTTGTATTCGGCGGCGGCCACACTGATGGCGGCGTGCGCGTTGCTGCCGCTGGTCAAGCCGGCGACGTGGTTCCTCCAGGCGGTGTTCCTGCTGGCCCTGCAGTCCGGTGTGGGCGCGCTGACCCGGCGGGTTCCGCTGGCCCGGCCGCTGACGGTGGCAGCGCAGGCGCTGGTGATGCTGATGCTGCTGACGCTGGTCTTCGCCCAGCAGCAGGCGCTCCTCGGCTTCGTCCCGGGTCCGGAGGCGTTCCGGCATCTCGGCGATCTGCTCCAGGCGGGCACGGACGACGTCGGGCGGTACGCGATTCCGGCGCCGCTGTCCGACGGCATCCGCCTGATGCTGATCGGCGGTGTCCTGGTGATCGGGCTCGCGGTGGACACGCTCGCGGTGACGTTCCGCAGCGCGGCCCCCGCCGGGCTCCCCCTGCTCGCGCTGTACTCGGTCGCAGCGGGACTGTCGGGCGGCGGCTGGGCCTGGCTGTGGTTCCTGCTCGCGGCCACGGGCTATCTGATGCTGCTCCTGGCGGAGGGCCGCGACCGGCTCTCCCAGTGGGGCCGGGTCTTCGGCGGCGCGCCCCGCTCACAGGGGCTGGATGCCTCCCCGGGCACGGTCGCACCGGTCCGCACGGGGCGGCGCATCGGCGTGGTCGCGCTGGGCGTCGCCCTGGCGGTGCCGCTCGCCCTGCCCGCCCTCGACGGCGGTCTGCTGGGCGGCACGGGCGCGGGCGTCGGCTCGGGTTCCGGCGGCGGCACGATCTCCGCGGTGAACCCGCTGGTCTCGCTCCGCGACAGCCTGAACGTGGACGAGGACCGCCAGGTCATGTCCTACCGCACCAATACCGAAGACACCCAGGACATGTATCTGCGGATCGTGTCCCTGGACGACTTCGACGGCACGGCGTGGAAGCCGGCCCAGCGACACATCCAGGACGTGCCGGACACGTTCCCGACGCCGATCGGCCTCGGGGCCGATGTCCAGCGCAGCGAGATCCAGACCCGCATCTCGGCGGCCGACTGGTACGCCCAGGACTGGCTGCCCATGCCGTACCCGGTCAGCAAGGTGAACATCAGCGGCAGTTGGCGGTACGAGCCGGTCGGGCGCACGCTCGTCGGTGACCACGGTCAGAACACGCGCGGCGTGCAGTACGAGGTGACGAGCCTGATCGTGCAGCCGACCGCGGAGCAGCTGGCGAACGCGCCGGAGCCGTCGAAGGTCCTGAAGCGCGAGTTCACCAAGGTGCCCTCGTCGCTGCCCGCGGTGGTGGCCGACACGGCGCGCAAGGTCACCGCGGGCTCGACGAACCACTACGAGCAGGCGGTCAAACTCCAGGACTACTTCGCGGTGAACGGCGGGTTCACCTACAACACCCAGGTGCAGGTGGGCAGCGGCTCGGCCGCGATCGCGCGCTTCCTGAAGGACAAGCAGGGCTTCTGCGTCCACTTCTCCTTCGCGATGGCCTCGATGGCCCGCACGCTGGGGATTCCGGCCCGGGTCGCGGTGGGCTTCACACCCGGCTCTCCGCAGTCCGACGGTTCGATGTCGGTGGGGCTGCGGGACGCGCACGCCTGGCCCGAGCTGTACTTCGAAGGGGTGGGCTGGACCCGCTTCGAGCCGACCCCGAACCGGGGCTCGGTGCCGGAGTACACCCAGACGGACACGCCCGGGTCGGACTCGTCGACGGTGCCGAAGCCGTCCACGTCGACGTCCGCGGCGCCGTCCACCGCTCCCTCGGCCAGCGGCAACTGCCTGGCCGAGCAGAAGAAGCTGGAAGCGTGCCCGAGCCAGTCCGCGTTGGCCACGGTGGGCTCGAAGGACGACGGCACTCCGTGGCTCCAGAACCTGGGGTACGCACTGGCCGGACTCCTGCTGCTGGTCGTACCGCTGCTGCCGATGCTGTGGCGGATGCGGCTCCGGTCCGTGCGGCTGGGTGCGCACGGCCGCGGTGAGGCGGACGCGCCCGCGTACACGCTGGCGACGTGGCTGGAGGTGACCGATACGGCGTGGGACTACGGAATCGTGCCGGACGAGTCCCAGACACCACGCAAGGCCGCGGCGCGGATCGTGCGACTCGGGCTCCTCGAAGCCGAGGCGTCGGAGGCGGTGCACCGGCTGGCCGCGGCGGTCGAGCAGGTGCTGTACGCCCCGCATCCCCGGCTGACGGCGGGGCTCGCGGAGGATGCCCGTCGTGTCACGGACGCCCTCGGCGCCCGGGCGAGCCGCACCGCCCGCCTGCGCGCCCTGCTCGCGCCCCGCTCAGCCGTCCGGGTGGCCTGGGCGGCGTCGGCCTACTGGGCGGCTGTGTCGGCCCGGCTGGCGGCGCGCAGAGAGTCCCTGCTGCGACGCCCTTCGGGGCAGAACAGCTGACGTCGCGTTGAACCGTGTGGCCCGTGTCCCCGGCCGGGGACACGGGCCACATGTGGTGGGTGCCCGGCCGGGACGGAGGCCGCCGGTGGCGACCCGCCGGTGCCGGTCGGCGTCCCACAGGCGAAGGTTCGGTTCTCGTCGGCGTCACGCATGCTCTTCACGCCGGTGCTTCACGCCGGGGCGGGCAAGACGCCCTGTCGGGGTACGACTGAGGGGGTGTCCCCACCCGGCCCGGGTGGGGACACCCCCTCACGCGTTGTCTTCGACTGCGGGCGCCCGCAGGGCCACTGCCCTCGCGGGACTACTGACCCTGCTCGTCTCGGCGTCGCTGCCAGCGTTGTTCGATGCGGTCCATCATGGAGCGGCGCTGTCGGCCCTGGTGGCGCGTGGCGGGTGCGCCGGGCGCGGCCGGCTGCTCACCCGGCTTGGGAGCCTTGCGCCAACCGGTGACGGCGAGCACCGCACAGCCCAGCATGACGAGAAAACCCACCACGCTGACCCAGATCTGCTTGGAGACCATTCCGGCCATGAGGAGCGCGATACCCACCAGAAAGCCCGCGACCGCCTGGTAGACCCGTCGCCGGGTGTACGTACGCAGCCCGCTTCCCTCAAGCGCTGTCGCGAACTTGGGATCTTCGGCGTACAGCGCTCGCTCCATCTGCTCGAGCATTCGCTGCTCGTGCTCCGAGAGCGGCACGGCGTCCTCCTCATCGTGCAGTCGCCGGGGCGACCGGGGGTCCCCTTCAGGATAGGCAGGGAATCGCCCCCGTGAAACCCGCCCCTCTGCGCCAATTCGCCAACCGGAACCCGCCATGGCACCCCGATTCACTGAGGCGTGCATTCCCCAGCAACCGGCCCGTCATGCCGGATGGTCTCCCTCGATCATACGGCGCCGAGCGCCCGATCGGGTGGCCTGTGGCGTACTCCATCTGCCGCCCCGCCCCTGATCAGGGGCGCAACATGAGAGGCGGCTCACCCCTCGTCGGCCTCCTGCGCCTCACCGAGCACATGAAGCTGCGTGGCCACGGAGTGGAACGCGGGGAGTTCGGCGGCCGCCGCCTCGAGCTGCAGGAGGGCCTCCACGGCACCCGGCTCGGTGTCCACGAGGACGCCGGGGACCAGGTCCGCGAAGACCCGTACGCCGTGCACGGCGCCGACGCGCAGACCCGCGCCCTCGACGAGCGCGGTGAGCTGGTCGGCGGTGAATCGGTGGGGTACGGGATCGCCCTCGCCCCAGCGTCCGTCCGGGTCGTCGAGCGCCTGCTTGGCCTCCTTGAAGTGGCCGGCGAGGGCACGGGCGAGCACGGCGCCGCCCAGGCCCGCCGCGAGGAGGCTGAGAACGCCCTCGGGGCGCAGCGCGTCCACCACGTTGCGCACGCCGTCGGCGGGGTCGTCCACGTACTCCAGGACCCCGTGGCACAGCACGACGTCGTAGCCACCGCGCTCGACGACGTCGAAGAGGCCGTGGGCGTCGCCCTGGACACCCTTGACACGGTCGGCGACCCCGGCCTCGGCGGCCCGGCGCTCCAGCGCGAACAGCGCGTTCGGGCTGGGGTCGACGACGGTGACACGGTGGCCGAGGCGAGCCACGGGCACCGCGAAGTTGCCGCTGCCGCCTCCGGTGTCGAGGACGTCCAGGGACTCCCGCCCGGTGGCCTTGACCCGGCGGTCGAGAGCGTCCTTGAGGACCTCCCAGACCACGGCGGTACGGAGAGAAGCGCGAGGGCGCGTCGGGTCCGGCACGGCAGTTGACTCCTCGGAGCGGCACCGCCTCTTGCGCGGCGGAGCGATCGGGGGGCCTCCCGGCAGGAGGCTTCAGGCGCCTCCACCCTATTGCCTCCACCGTCGTACCTGACCCTCCGTCTCACCCGGTGGATCACGCGTCGGATCAGGCATCGGATCAGGCATCGGATCGCGCGGCGGCTCACGGAGTCAGCTCGCGTCCGGGACCTCCCGGTCCGCCCTGTGCTCCCCGCCCTCCCCGTCTCCGTCCCCCTCCTCCTCTCCGTTGCGACGGGGCTGGGGCAGTACGGGTTGCAGCACCAGCATCCGCTCGACGAGGCGCAGGAACATCGCCACGTCGCGTATCAGGTCGTCTGCGTCGCGGGTGCCGGCCGCGCCCCGGATACCCGCCTCGGCGCGGGCGCGCCGGTCGGCCCCGGAGGCGAACAGGGCGCTCCACTCGGTGAGTTCGGGCGCGATCTCGGGGAGCACTTCCCAGGCGCTCCGGATGCGGGCGCGGCGTCGGGGTGTGGGCTCCGGGCGGCCCCGTGCGGCGAGAACGGCGGCGGCGGTGCGCAGGGCCGCCAAGTGCGCCGTCGCGTAGCGCTCATTGGGGGTTTCCAGGGCGGTCGCCTCGTCGAGGCCGGCGCGGGCCTGGGCGAGCAGGTCGAGGGCGGCGGGCGGGGCCGTGGCCCGGCGGAGCACGGGGTGCACGTCGCCCGCCGGGCCGGTCAGTGAGGGGGCAGGGCCGGTGGCGCGGCGCCGGTGGGCGGCTGCTGCGGAAGAGGTGGCCATGACGAACCTCCTGTCGTCTGTGTGACGGCACTGTGGCCGTATGTGCCCATCGTGAGGTATGCCACTGACAATCCGTTCTGACCTGGGCCTTTGCTTCGATCGAAGGTTCGGGTTAGTTTTTGCACTGACCAGTCAGTTCAAAAATGTTCAGGGGATGGGGACGCTGTGGACGGTCCGCTCGGACTCGGTGTCACGGCCAGGGACTTCGGACTCGAGGGCCCCCGCGGCTGGGCGTTCCGCGGGGTCGGTGTCGATGCGGGGCCCGGCTCGCTGATCGCGGTCGCGGGGCCGTCCGGCTCGGGCCGTACGTGCCTGCTGCTCGCGCTCACGGGCCGGATGCGGTCCACCGAGGGGACGGCCACCGTGGGCGGGGCCACGCTGCCGCGGCAGATGGCCGCGGTGCGTCGCGCGAGCGCGCTGGCCCATGTCCCGGGTGTCACCGACCTGGACCCCGCCCTGACCGTCGGGGAGCACCTGCTCGAACGGGCGCTGTTGCAGCGGCGGTTCGGTGCGTCCCTGAAGGACTCCCTGCGCGGGCCGCTGCGTCCGCGAGCCGAGCGGGCGGCCGAGGGGAAGCTGCGGATCGACTCCGCGCTGGCCGCCGCCGGGCTGGACCGGGAGGCCCTGCCCAAGGGCTCCCGGACCGCCGTACGCGACCTGGAGCGGCTCGAAGCCCTGCGGCTGTCCGTCGCGTTGGCCCTCGTCGGCCGCCCGGGGCTGCTCGGCGTCGACGACACCGACCTCAAGTTGGCGGATGCCGAACGGGCCGAGGTCTGGGCCCTGCTGAAGTCGATCGCCCAGTCGGGCACCACGGTCGTGGCGGTGTGCGGCGAGGCTCCCGACGGAGCCGTCCGCGTGTCCACCCGCCCGACCGACCACACCAGCGAGACCGACGACAAGGAGACGGCCGATGCGCTCGCCGAGACTGGCCGTTCTTGAGCTCAGGCGCTTCGGCCGGGGCGGACTCCCACGCGCCGCGCTGGCCGCGCTCCTGTTGCTGCCGCTGCTGTACGGCGCCCTCTACCTGTGGTCGTTCTGGGACCCGTACGGCCGGCTGGACCGCATTCCCGTGGCGCTCGTGAACGACGACAAGGGGGCGAGCGTCGCGGGCAAGAAGCTCTCGGCGGGCGAGGACATCACCAAGGGGCTGCGCGACAGCGACACCTTCGAGTGGCACGAGGTGAGCGCGGCCGAGGCCCGCCGGGGTGTCGAGGACGGCACGTACTACCTGTCGCTGACCATGCCGTCCGACTTCAGCCGAAGGATCGCCTCCAGCTCCGGGGAAGCTCCGGAGACGGGCGCCCTCCAGGTGCGTACGAACGACGCGAACAACTACATCGTCGGGCAGATCTCACGGACGGTGTTCGGCGAGGTGCGCACGGCGGCGTCCACGAAGGCCTCCCGGTCGTTCCTGGACAAGATCTTCATCTCGTTCTCGGACATCCACGGGGCGACCGAGGAGGCCGCCAAGGGGGCCGACAAACTCAGCGGTGGCATCACCCGGGCCCGGAAGGGCTCCGAGGACCTCGCCGACGGCCTGAAGGACGCCAAGGAGGGCAGTGGCAAGCTCTCCGGGGGCCTGCGCAAGCTCGACAAGGGCGCCGGCGACCTGGCGGACGGCTCGCGGCAGGTCGCCGACGGCACGGGGGTGCTGGCCGACAAGGTCAACGGGGTCGCGGACAAGGTGGGCCCCTTCCTGAAGGACAACGAGAAGTCGATCGGCGACACGGCCCGGCTCGTCGCCGACTCCGCCGCAGGGATCCGCCACAACCTCGACACGCTGGTGAAGACGGCCCCGGTCGCCGCCAAGGGCGCCCATACGGCGTCCGACGCGCTGAGCGCCGTCTACAGGGCACGCTGCGAGACCCTGCCGTTGCCCGACGCGGCGTGCCCGGACCTGAAGAAGGCCCGGCAGGCGGCCGCGGACGTGGCCGAGGTCGCCGACGACGTGAACAGCCTCATCAGCGACCAGAACGGCGATCTCGACCGGCTCGACAAGAACCTGGGCACCCTGCAGAAGCAGGCCCAGGCCCTCGCCGACCGCTCGCCGCACCTCTCCGAAGACCTCACCGACGCCGTCTCCAAGGTCAACAAGCTCAACGAGGGCGCCGAGAAGGTCGCCGCGGGGGCCAAGAAGCTGCGCGCGGGCCTCGGCACGGCCAAGACCGGCGCGGCGGACCTCGACACGGGGGTCGGCAAGCTGAAGACGGGCGCGGGCACCCTCGACGAGGGCATGTACAAGCTCGTCGGCGGCTCGGGGCAGCTCGCCGGTGGGCTGCACGACGGCGCCGGGCAGATCCCCGACTACGACCGGCAGGACCGCGACCTGCGCACCCAGGTCATGGCCGATCCGGTGAAGCTCGCCTCCAAGGACCTGCACAAGGCGCCCAACTACGGCACCGGCTTCGCCCCGTACTTCATCCCGCTGTCCCTGTGGGTGGGCGCGATGGTGGCGTACATGCTGATCCAGCCGCTGAACCGGCGCGCGCTCGCGGTGGGTGCCTCGGCCTGGCGCATCGCACTGGCGGGCTGGCTGCCGGTGGCCGCCCTGGGCGTGCTCCAGACGGTGGCCCTGATGTCCGTGCTGCACTGGGCGATCGGCCTGGAGATGGTGCGGGCGGCCGGGACGGTCGGCTTCCTGTGCCTGGTGACGGCGTGCTTCGCGGCGCTCGTGCAGTGGCTGAACGCACGCTTCGGAGCGGCGGGCCGGATTCTCGTACTCGCCCTCCTGATGCTCCAGCTGACCTCGGCGGGCGGCACGTACCCCGTCCAGACCAGTCCGGGCTTCTTCAACGCGATCCACCCCTTCTTGCCGATGAGTTACGTCGTCGAGGCCCTCCGCCGGCTCATCACGGGCGGCGGTCTCGGACCGGTCTGGCAGGCGTGCGCCGTCCTCACGGCGTTCACCGCGGGCGCGCTCGCGCTCACCGCCCTGTCGGCACACCGCAAGCAGGTGTGGACCCTCGACCGTCTGCACCCCGAGCTGAGCCTGTGACAATCAGGGCCATGGAAAGCAGCAGCACCACGGCAGGCGGCGGCCGTCGCGAGGCGACCCGGCAGAAGCTCTACGAGGCGGCGGTCACCCTCATCGCGGAACAGGGGTTCTCCGCCACCACCGTGGACGAGATCGCCGAGCGGGCCGGGGTCGCGAAAGGCACGGTCTACTACAACTTCGCGAGCAAGTCCGTCCTCTTCGAGGAGTTGCTGCGGCACGGCGTGGGACTCCTCACCGCCTCGCTGCGGGAGGCCGCGGAGCGCACCGAGCAGGATGGCGGCACCAGGGTCGACGCACTGGACGCGATGATCAGGGCCGGGCTCGCCTTCATCAACCGCTACCCGGCCTTCACCCAGCTCTACGTGGCCGAGCTGTGGCGCACCAACCGGGCCTGGCAGTCCACGCTCATGGTGGTCCGGCAGGAGGCGGTCGCGGTCGTCGAGGGCGTGCTGCGCGAAGGGGTGGCGAACGGCGAGCTCAGCGACGAGATCGACGTTCCGCTGACGGCCGCCGCGCTGGTCGGGATGGTCCTGGTGGCCGCCCTGGACTGGCAGGCCTTCCAGCCGGAGCGTTCCCTGGACGACGTCCACGCGGCGCTGTCGCGGCTGCTCCAGGGCCGTGTGAGCGGCAACCGGTGAGCTGACAGGGCTCGGTACGGAAACGGGGCACGGCGAAGCGCCGGTCCGAGGTGGCCGCGTCCCCCCGCGGGCCACTTCGAACCGGCGCTTCGCCTCACTCCCCGTACTCCCCGTTGGGCCCCCGTTCGGTCGTCCCCCGGGTTCCCCCGTGCCTCGCTCCCGCCGACGGAGTCGGCGGAAGGAGCGGCCAAGGGCGCGAGGACCGTTCCGCCGCCCCGTGTCGGCGGTACCGGAGCCGCGCCCCTTTCCGTGCCTCCACTCTCTCTTTCGCGCTGGTCGCGCCCCATCCGCGCGCGTACTCATCTCACTCACTAGGTACGGATACTCAGCCGTACGCACTCATGCCCAGGACGCACCGTCGTCAACTGGTTACGATCGCGTCCGTGTCCGTACTCCCCCTGGTCTTCACCAGCGGCTGGGCCAGTGGCATCAACGCGTACGCGGTGGTGCTGCTCCTCGGCATCTTCGGAGCGACCGGTCTGAGTGACGACGTCCCGGAGTCCCTTCAGCGTCCTGAGATCCTGATCACAGCGGGCGTTCTCTTCCTGTGCGAGGCGGTCGCCGACAAGATCCCGTACGTGGACTCGGTGTGGGACTCGGTGCACACCGTGATCCGCCCGGCGGCGGGGGCGTGGGTCGGGGCCCTGCTCGCCGGGCAGAGCGGTTCACTCTCCGATCTGGCGGCCGGCGCGATCGGCGGTTCGACGGCATTGGCGAGCCACACGGTCAAGGCCGGGACGCGAATGGCGATCAACACCTCGCCGGAGCCGTTCAGCAACTTCGTCATGAGCACCGCCGAGGATCTCGGGGTCGCCGGGATCCTGACCTTCGCGATGTTCCACCCCGAGGCCGCGGCGATCATCGCGGGCGTGCTGCTGCTCGCGGGGCTGCTGGCGCTCTTCTTCCTGATCTCACGTATCCGCCGGTTCCTGCGCCGCAGGGCCCAGCGCCGGGAGGAGAAACGCCTGGCCGCACGGGTGGGACAGCCACCCGACTGAGACCGCGGGCCGGGTTGTCAGTGGCGGCCGATAAAGTCGCTGGCATGGGACGGATTGCGGTGATCGGCGCCGGGATGGGCGCGATGGCGGCCGCCGCCCGGCTGGCCGTCGCGGGCCACCGGGTGGTGGTGTACGAGCGCGCGGCGACGTACGGCGGGGCGGTGCGCCGCTTCGAGCGCGACGGCTTCGTGTTCGACACGGGCCCGGGACTGCTCCCCCTGCCCGCGGTCTACCGCGATCTGTTCGTCAAGACGGGCAAGGAGCCTCTGGAGGCGTGCGTCGAGCTCGTCCAGGTGGACCCGTCCTCGCGCCATGTCTTCGCCGAGGGCACGGAGGTCGGTCTGCCGAACGCCTCACGCGCGGGCGTCGTCACCGCCCTCGACGAGGCCCTCGGGGCGGGCGCGGGCGCACGGTGGGGCGACTTCCTCGTGCGGGCACGCGAGGCCTGGGACCGCACCCGCAGGCCGCTCCTGGAGGAGCCACTGTGGCCGAACTGGTCGGTGCTCGCCGAGCGCGAGCCCTACCCCTCGGTGCCGCACAAGAAGCTGCTGCGCACCCGCCGCGCCACGACCCTCGCCGAGGTCGGCGCCTGGGAGTTGCGCGACCCGCGCCTCACCGCCCTGCTGGAGAGCCACGCCCTCGCCCACGGGCTCGATCCGCGCGTCACCCCGGCGAGCGCGGCCGTACTGCTGTACATGGAGCACGCCTTCGGCACCTGGTATGTGCGCGGCGGCATAAGGGAGTTGGCGCGCGCGGTGTACGAGCGGTGTGTGGCCCGCAGGGTGGAGTTCCGCTTCGAAACCCCGGTCGCGCGGATCGTCGAGAAGGACGGCCGGGCGACGGGTGTGGAGCTGGCCGACGGCGAGGTCGCGGACGCCGACTTCGTGGTCGCCGGTGTCGCGCCCGGAGCGCTCGACGCCCTGGTCCCCGGGACGGCGCTACGGGGCGGTGACGAGGTCGCGCCGCAGCGCGGGGCGCCGAGCAGACTGACCGTGCTGCTGGCGCTGCGCGGAGGGCGCCCCGAGGGGGTGGCACACCGGACGGTGGTGCACGCGGCGGACCGGGCGGAGGAGTTGGACCGGATCTTCGGTGAGCGTCCGGGGTTCTCCTCCGCGCCCACCGTGACGGTGTCGCGCCCGGACGACCCCGCCCTCGCACCGGACGCGGAGCACGAGGCGGTCACGCTGAGCGTCACGGTCCCATCGGACCTGTCGGTGTCCGAGGAAGACGTGGAGGGGGTGCTCGGTGTCGCCGAGCGCGCGATACCGGGCCTGCGCGAGCGTCTGCTGTGGCACGAGGCCCGCACTCCTGCCGACTTCGCGGAAGAGACGGGCGCGGACGGCGGCGCCGTCCCCGCACCGGCGCTCGCCGCGGCGGACGGACGACTGCTGCACGCGTCGAACTCCACCCGTATGCCGGGGCTGTTCGTGGTCGGCGGCTGGGCCCACCCGGGCGGCGGCCTCCCGCACGCGGGCATGTCGGGCGCCCTGGTGTCCGGACTGATCGTGGAGGGACCGCAGTTCCGGGGCTCTCAGTGAGCGCACCGGCGCGCCGAAGGCCGCCCGAAGGGGGCGGCCTTCAGTACCGGTACTGCTCGTCGTACCCCGCGCCGTTGGCGTTGCCGTTGCCCTGGTACGGGTAGGGCTGCTCCGGCGGGAGTTCGCCGCCGTAGGGGTCGTCGGTGTTGCGCTGCTGCGGGACCCAGACGCCGCCGGCCGGGGTCTCGCCGCCGTAGCCGCCGGTGGCGTACTGGTCCTGGCCGTAGCCCTGCTGCTGCTGCGTGTACTGCTGGTCGCCGCCGCCGTAGGTCGTGTCGTACGAGGCGCCGCCGTAGGTCTGCGTGCCGGTGTACGGGTCGGAGTAGGCCGCGTACTGCTGCTGGCCGTTGTCGTAGCCGTACTGCTGCTGCTGGTCGTACCCGGTCGAGTAGCCGTCGTACGCGTAGGCCTGCTGGTCCTGGGACTGGGCCGCGGCGGCGTAGGACTGGTCGGGGGCGGCCGCGTAGGCGGTGTCGCTGTAGACGCCGTAGGAGCCGGTGTCGTCGGGCAGGGGCTGGGGCTCGTACACGGCGGTGGCCTCGGCGGCCGTCAGGTCGCCGGAGCCGGGCGGCATGAACCGGTCGGAGTGCGCGGGCGAGAACACGTCGTCCTCTCGGGTGAAGTCGTCGCCCTGGGGATACGCCGCGCCTCGGGCCAGTCCTTCGGCCCTGGCCTCGGCTCCCTCGGCCGTTTCGAGGTCGGAGACCTCCAGCTCCGGATCCTCGTGGCCCTCACCGCGGCGTCGCTTGCTCTTGCCGAAGCCCTTGCCGGCGCCACTGTCGGCGCCCTGCCGGTTGCCCACGGCCCAGCCCTCCGCGAAACCGCGGCGGAACGACAGGGTGACGTACGTCTGGCCGACCGCGAAGGCCGCGGCGCCGAGCCCGATGACGATCACGGAAGGGATCAGCACGCCGAAGACGACACCGAGGAAGCCCACGAAAGCGAGCAGGCGCCAGCGCAACCGCGCCTTGTACTGCAGCAGGACCTCGCCGAGCAGCCACAGCGCGACGATGCCGAACGCGATATAGAGGACCGTCCAGCCCATGTACGCCCCTCTCCCAGTGGCCGCTACGCAGTGTGTCGTACGTGGGTGCGACCGGTCTAGGCCTGCTGCGGGTGGTGCAGGCCCAGATTCTCGTAGATTTCCAGCGTCGCCGTGGAGTTGTTGAGCGTGATGAAGTGAAGTCCGGGGACTCCCTCGTCCAGCAGCCTCGCGCAGAACTCCGTCGCGAACTCGATCCCAATGGAGCGTACAGCCGCCGGATCGTCTTTGGCTGTGAGGATCCGCTCTTTCAGGACGTCCGGGAATGAAGCGTTACTCAGCTTCGGAAGTCGTTCCAGCATCTTCACACTTGTCACCGGCATGACCTCCGGGATGACCGGTGTCGTACAGCCGGCCGCCACCACCCGGTCACGCAGGCGCAGATACGACTCGGGCTGGAAGAACATCTGGGTGATCGCGTAGTCGGCGCCGGCCCGGCACTTGTCGACGAAGTGCGCGACGTCCACGTCCCAGTCCGCGGAGCGGGGGTGCATCTCGGGGAAGGCGGCGACGCCGACACAGAAGTCGCCGGACTCCTTGATGAGACGGACGAGTTCGGCGGCGTAGGTCAGGCCCCGGGGGTGCGGGACCCACTCGCCCATCGGGTCGCCGGGCGGGTCGCCGCGGACCGCGAGCATGTTCCGGATGCCGGCGTCGGCGTACTGGCCGATGATGTTGCGCAGTTCGGCGATGGAGTGGTTGACCGCGGTGAGGTGGGCGACCGGGGTGAGCGTCGTGTCGGCGACGATCTGCTCGGTCTCCTTGACCGTGCCCGCGCGGGTGGAGCCACCGGCACCGTAGGTGACGGAGACGAAGTCGGGGGCGACGGCCTCGACGCGGCGCAGCGCGTTCCACAGGTTCCGCTCACCCTTGGGGGTCTTCGGCGCGGAGAACTCGAACGAGTACGTCGCCTTGCCGGTGGCGAGCATGTCACGCACGGTGCGTGCGCGATCAGTCCTGGTGGAAGCAGATCCGAGGGCCATACCCGCAGGTTAGTCAGGGGGCGGCGGTCTCCCAACCGAACCGACGTCAATTGTCTGTTTTGTCGACTTCTTGTCCACCCCTCGGACACCTGCTGGGACAACCGGTCCGATTGTTGATCGGACCATCGACGCGTCGGGGCACGGCCTGTGCCTGACGCAGCCGCCCCTTACGCCTGACGCAGCCGCTTCGCGAATTCCGCCGCCGCCGCGCCGGGATCCGCCGCCTCGGTGATCGCCCGCACGACGACGACACGGCGGGCGCCCGCCTCCAGGACCTCGTCGAGGTTGCCGAGGTCGATGCCGCCGATGGCGAACCAGGGGCGGTCGGTGGCGAGGGAGGCCGTGTGACGGACCAGGCCGAGGCCCGGGGCGTGGCGGCCGGGCTTGGTGGGGGTGGGCCAGCAGGGGCCGGTGCAGAAGTAGTCCACGCCGTCCTGGACGGCGGCTGCCGCGGCCTCGGACTCGGCGTGCGTGGAGCGGCCGATCAGGACCTCGTCGCCGAGGATCGCGCGGGCGGCGGGGACCGGGAGGTCGCCCTGGCCCAGGTGGAGTACGTCGGCGCGGATGGCGTGGGCGACGTCCGCCCGGTCGTTGACCGCGAGGAGCTTGCCGTGGCGGGCGCAGGCGTCCGCGAAGACCTGGAGGTGCTCCAGTTCCTCGGCGGCCTCCATGCCCTTGTCGCGCAGCTGCACGATGTCGACACCGCCGGTCAGGACCGCGTCCAGGAAGTCGGCGAGGTCGCCCTGGCGCTTGCGGGCGTCCGTGCAGAGGTAGACGCGGGCGTCGGCGAGGCGGGTGCGGGCGGCGTTCTCGGGCATGCGTGTGTCCCCCGTGGTGCGGGTGCGTACGGATGTCGTACGCACCCTACGGACGTGGTGCGGTGCGTACGGACCGCGGCGGCCGGGGTGGTCCGGGGCCGGCCGTGGTCCGTACGCCGGACGGTCGTTCGAATCAGACGGCGAGCGCCTGGGCGCGGCGCTTCACCTCCGTGCCGCGATTCTCGCTCAGAGCCTGCGCGGGGGTGCCGGGCAGGCTCGGGTCGGGGGTGAAGAGCCACTCGAGCATCTCTTCGTCGGAGAAGCCGTCGTCCCGCAGGAGCGTCAAGGTGCCGGTCAGGCCCTTGACGACCTTCTGCTCGTTCCCGTCGATGAAGGCGGCGGGGACGTGCAGCGCGCGGTTCTCACCACGGCGTACGGCGATCAGCTGGCCCTCCTTGACCAACTGCCGGACGCGGGTCACCTCGACGCCGAGCTGTTCGGCGATGTCGGGGAGGGTGAGCCAGGCGGGGACGAGAGCATCGATCTTTGCGTCAATCTCGGTCACGGGACAAGCCTGCCATCCCGGACTGACACTCGGTACCCGGGCGCCCCCCGGACCGCCGCCGTCCGGGCGACGGAAACCGGGGGGTCATGCCGTGGCGTCCTTCAGGGGGCGGGACGGGTCGGCCAGGACGTCCGGGTTCATGGGCATGCCCGCCTCGATCAGGCGGCGGCCCTGGGCCAGGTCACGGGGACGCCCCACGGCCAGCAGGGCGACGAGGCGGCTCTCGCGGAGCCAGCACACCGTCCAGGCCGCGCCCGACGGGTCGCCCCGCCAGACGGTCGTATCGGCGGGGGCGTGATGGCCGACGTACTGGACGAAGCGGCCGAACTGCTCGGACCAGAAGTACGGGACCGGGTCGTACGCCGCCGGGGCCTCGCCGATGATGTTCGCCGCGACCGTGCGCGGCGCCTGGAGGGCGTTGTCCCAGTGGTGGACGAGGAGGCGCTCCTCGTAGCGGCCCGACGGGAAGGAGGCGCAGTCGCCGACCGCGTAGATGTCCGGGACGGAGGTGCGCAGGTGGTTGTCGGCGACCACTTCGCGGTGGGCGCCGAGCTCGATGCCGGAGCCGGCCAGCCAGGCGGTGGCGGGGCGCGCGCCGATGCCGACGACCACGGCGCCCGCCGGCACCCGCGTGCCGTCGTCGAGGACCACCGCGCCGGGCTCGACGCGCTCCACGCGCGCGTGGGTGCGCAGCGACGCGCCGCTGTCCGCGTACCAGCCGGTCATCGGCGCGGCCACCTCCGCGGGCAGCGCGCCGGCCAGTGGCCGGTCGGCGGCCTCGACCACCGTGACCGCGCACCCGGCCTCACGTGCCGCCGTCGCGAACTCCGCACCGATCCAGCCCGCCCCGACGACCACGATGTCGTGCTGCTGGGCGAGCACGGGGCGCAGCCGCTCGGCGTCGTCCAGGGTCCGCAGCAGATGGACGCCGGGGACGCCCTCCGAGCCCGGCAGCTGAATCGGTTCCGCGCCGGTCGCGAGGACCAGGACGTCGTAGGGCACCGGTCCCGCCTCGGTGTCCAGCTCGTGGTCCGCGGGGCGCAGGCCCAGCGCCTCGCAGCCGAGCCGCAGTTCGATGTCCAGCGCCTCGAAGTCGATGTCGAAGGCGGAGCCCTCGGCCTTGCCGAGCAGCACCGCCTTGGACAGGGGTGGCCGGTCGTACGGCTGGTGCGGCTCGGCGCCGATCAGCGTCACATCCCCGGTGAATCCCTGTTCCCGCAGGGCGACCGCCGTCTGTACGCCGGCCATGCCCGCGCCCACGATGACGACCCGCCGTGCCGCACGCCCCTGCGCCCGCACCTGTGCCCGCGTCTGCTCGCTCACCTGATCACCATAGACAACTGACAATCTGTCAGTCAGGGGACGTGCGCAGTGACCTGTTCCACAACGCTCGTACCGCTCCCGTCCTGGGACTCCCACTCCCAGGTCTCCTCCAGGCGCAACCGTCCGTCGGGCAGCTCCACGACCACGGACACGCAGTGGCCCGACGAGGTGCTGCCGTCGTGCTTCAGCTGCACGTACCGGAAGTCGAGGCGGTCGCCCTCCCGCGTCCCCACGAGGTGACCGCGTACGACGTCCCCGCCCGCGTACTCGGCCCAGATCTCGCCGTCCTTCTCGTGGTACGTGAACCGGGTGCGCGTGCCGACCTGCCCGGGGGCCTGGTCGGCGACCGGGGCGAGGACGAGGCCGTCGAGCGTACGGGCCATGGACGGAGGCTCCCTTACTGAGACATACGGCAGCGGGCTAGGGTGGCCAATGTGCTGCATCTCCCGGGGGCGACCCCCGGACACCCGGCACAAAAGACTACTCGCGGGAGCCTGGACGCACCGGGCTGAGAGGGAGGCTGGCGGCCTCCGACCGTACGAACCTGATCCGGGTCATGCCGGCGAAGGGAGGGGCTGGACACCTATGTCGCCTACGCGTACACCTGCACGTTCCTCGGATGCGCCGGCATCGGACGCACGTGCGTCGGACGTCCTCGTCATCGGGGGCGGGATCATCGGTCTGGTGACCGCCTGGCGGGCCGCGCAGCGCGGGTTCACCGTCGCGGTCGTGGACCCCGAGCCGGGCGGCGGGGCGGCGCGGGTGGCCGCCGGGATGCTCGCCGCCGTCACCGAGCTGCACTACGGCGAGCAGACCCTGCTGGGCCTGAACCTCGCCTCCGCGCGCCGCTATCCCGACTTCGCCGCCGAACTCACCGAGGCGAGCGGCCAGGACCTCGGCTACCGCCGGTGCGGCACGCTGGCCGTCGCGCTGGACGCCGACGACCGGGCTCACCTGCGCGAACTGCACGCCTTGCAACACCGCTCGGGGCTCGAATCGGAGTGGCTCAGCGGCCGGGAGTGCCGCCGTCTGGAGCCCATGCTCGCGCCGGGCGTGCGCGGCGGGCTGCGGGTCGACGGCGACCACCAGATCGACCCGCGCCGGCTCGCGAAGGCCCTGGTCACGGCGTGCGAGCGGGCCGGAGTGGAGTTCCACCGGACGTGGGCGGAGCGCTTGACCGTCGTACGGGACCGGGCCACCGGGGTCGTCACGACGGGCGGTGAACAGCTGGCGGCGGGGCAGGTGGTGCTCGCCGCCGGGAGCCTCAGCGGGAAGCTCCCGGGCGTGCCCGCCGACGTACTGCCGCCCGTACGGCCCGTGAAGGGTCAGGTGCTGCGGCTGACCGTGCCGAAGCGGTACGCACCGTTCCTGAGCCGGACCGTGCGGGCCGTGGTCCGCGGCAGCCAGGTCTATCTGGTGCCGCGGGAGAACGGTGAGCTCGTCGTGGGCGCCACCAGCGAGGAGCTGGGCTGGGACACCACGGTGACCGCGGGCGGGGTCTACGAGCTGCTGCGCGACGCCCACGAGCTGGTGCCCGGGATCACCGAGCTGCCGCTCACCGAGACGCGCGCGGGCCTGCGGCCCGGGTCGCCCGACAACGCGCCGCTGCTCGGCCCGACCGCGCTCGACGGGCTGCTGCTGGCCACCGGGCACTACCGCAACGGCGTCCTGCTCACGCCCGTCACCGGGGACGCCATGGCGCACGTCCTGACCACCGGCGAGCTCCCGGAAGTGGCCCGCCCCTTCACCCCCGGGCGCTTCAGCACCGCACTCACGGAGCAGACCGTATGAACATCTTCGTCAACGGAGAGCGACGGCTCGTCGCCGCCGACACGGCCCTCGACACGCTCGTCGCCACCCTCACCGTCGCGCCCTCCGGCGTCGCCGCCGCGCTCAACGAAACCGTCGTCCCGCGCACGCAGTGGTCGTCCACGGCCCTGTCCGAGGGAGACCGCGTCGAAGTCCTCACCGCAGTCCAAGGAGGCTGAACCATGGCCGACGATCCGTTTGTCCTCGGAGGTACGTCCTTCTCGTCCCGGCTGATCATGGGTACGGGGGGTGCGCCCAGCCTCGACGTCCTGGAGCGGTCGCTCGTGGCGTCCGGCACGGAGCTGACGACGGTCGCGATGCGGCGGGTGAATCCCGCGGCGCACGGCTCGGTGCTGTCCGTGCTCGACAAGCTGGGCATCCGGGTGCTGCCGAACACGGCGGGGTGTTTCACCGCGGGCGAGGCCGTGCTGACCGCGCGGCTCGCGCGGGAGGCGCTCGGTACGGAGCTGATCAAGCTGGAGGTCATCGCCGACGAGCGGACCCTGCTGCCGGATCCGATCGAATTGCTGGACGCCGCCGAGACGCTGGTCGACGACGGGTTCACCGTGCTGCCGTACACCAACGACGATCCTGTGCTCGCGCGGAAGCTGGAGGACGTGGGGTGCGCGGCGGTCATGCCGCTCGGGTCGCCCATCGGGTCCGGTCTCGGTATCCGCAACCCGCACAACTTCCAGCTGATCGTGGAGCACGCGCGTGTGCCGGTGATTTTGGACGCGGGGGCCGGTACGGCGTCGGATGCGGCGTTCGCGATGGAGCTGGGGTGTGCGGGCGTCATGCTGGCGTCGGCCGTGACCCGGGCGCAGGAGCCGGTGCTGATGGCCGAGGGCATGAAGCACGCGGTGGAAGCCGGGCGGCTCGCCTGGCGTGCGGGGCGGATTCCTCGGCGGCACTTCGCCTCCGCGTCGTCTCCTGCGGAGGGGCTGGCGCGGTTGGATCCTGAGCGGCCTGCTTTCTAGGCACCCGGCGCCTGTGTTTTTTCTCCCGCCCGCGCACCGCCCGTTTCCAGTCGGCTGGAAAGTGTGCGTCGCCTGTGGGGGTGGGGCGCCGTTGGCGGCTGGGGGGTGGCGGGGCAGGGTGCCTTACATGCGCTGTGCACGGCATGCGGACCGGATCGATCAAGCGTGCGAGATCCGTCACAGGTCGGCTGCAGTCCCGCTCCGGAATTGGCCGGAAGGGTGGGGGTGACAGTGGCGGCTCGTAGACTCGCCTGCGTGGATACGACCCTTCAGGACCCGCTTGTCGGGCAAGTGCTCGACGGCCGCTACCGCGTCGACGCACGCATCGCGGTCGGCGGGATGGCCACGGTCTACCGGGCCCTGGACACCCGCCTCGACCGCGTGCTCGCGCTCAAGGTGATGCACCCGACGCTGGCCGCCGACGGCTCGTTCGTCGAGCGGTTCATCCGGGAGGCCAAGTCGGTGGCACGGCTCGCGCACCCCAACGTGGTGCAGGTCTTCGACCAGGGCGCGGACGGGTCGTACGTCTATCTGGCCATGGAGTACGTCGCCGGCTGCACCCTGCGTGACGTGCTGCGGGAGCGCGGGGCGCTGCAACCGCGGGCCGCCCTGGACGTCCTGGAGCCGGTGCTCGCCGCGCTCGGCGCCGCGCACCGCGCCGGGTTCGTGCACCGCGACATGAAGCCGGAGAACGTCCTGATAGGGGACGACGGCCGGGTCAAGGTGGCCGACTTCGGCCTCGTCCGGGCCGTGGACACCGTCACGAACACGACTGGGGCCGTCCTTGGCACCGTGTCGTACCTCGCCCCCGAGCAGATCGAGCACGGCACCGCGGACACCCGTGTCGACGTCTACGCCTGCGGGGTCGTCCTCTACGAGATGCTCACCGGCGGCAAGCCGCACTCCGGGGACTCCCCCGCCCAGGTGCTCTACCAGCACCTGCACGCGGATGTGCCGCCGCCGTCGGCCGCCGTGCCCTCGATGCCCTACGCCCTCGACGAGCTGGTCGCCGCGGCGACCGCCCGCAATCCCGAGGTGCGCCCGCACGACGCGGTGGCGCTGCTCGGCCAGGTCCTCCAGGCGCGGGCCGGTCTCACCGCCGAGCAGCTCGACGCCATACCCCCGCAGGCGCTCGCCGTGGGCCACGACAACGCGGGTGACCGTACGAGCGTGATCCCGCGCTCGCTCTCCGTGCCCCGCCTGCTGCCGGTGAACGAGGGTGACGAGAACGGGGGCGACGCCGGCGACCCGGTGAACCGGACCAGCCGGTTCGAGCAGACCAGCCGGTTCGAGTCCGGACCGCCCGCTCCCCCGCGGCGCGGCTCACGGCCCCGGCGCGGCCTGTTCGCGATCATCGCCGCGATCGTGCTGATGCTCGGGCTCGGCGCGGGCGTCTGGTACATCAACTCCGGCCAGTTCACCAAGGTCCCGCTGCTGCTGGCGAAGACCGAGGCGCAGGCCAAGACGCGGATCGAGCAGGCCGGTCTCGACGTCGGGCAGGTCAAGCACGCCTACAGCGACACCGTGAAGCGCGGCACCGTCATCAGCAGCGACCCGGCGCCCGGCGCCCGCATCCGGGACAACGACTCCGTGACGCTGACCATCTCCAACGGCCCGGAGACGGTGAAGGTACCCGACCTGACGGGACTCGCGCTGTTCAAGGCGCGGGAGGTCCTGAAGGGGAACGGGCTCGCCGCGGGCATGGTCACCCGGGAGTTCAACCAGGACGTCCTCAAGGGCTTCGTGATCAGTTCGGATCCGGGCGCGGGCACGGAGCGGCACGCCGGTTCGGCCATCGCGCTCACCGTCAGCAAGGGCAGTCCGGTGGAGGTCGCGGACGTCACGGGCGCGTCCGTCGCGGATGCCACCTCGGAGCTGGAGCAGGCGGGCCTGAAGGTGAAGATCGCCACCCAGCGGGTCAACTCGGAGTTCGACCAGGGTCAGATCGCCCAGCAGTCGCCGAAGGCGGGCAGCCAGCTCGCCGACGGCGACACCGTCACGCTGACCGTCTCCAAGGGCCCCGAGATGGTCCCGGTGCCGGACGTGGTCGGCGACAGCGTGGACGACGCGAAGAAGACGCTGGAGGACGCCGGGTTCCAGGTCGACGAGGACCGCGGGCTGCTCGGGCTCTTCGGGGACCACGTCAAGAGCCAGTCGGTGGAGGGCGGCAAGACCGCGCCCAAGGGGTCGACGATCTCCATCGTGATCCGCTGAGACCACGGCAGCGCTGAGGCCTCGGCCATGCTGGGGCCACGGCAGTGAGGTCCGCCGACGGGCCGTCCGGGAGTGCGTGACACCCTGAAGGGTGTGACCAGCAAGCAGCTCCGCAACCCCGTCGGCGGCCATGTCCCCGTGGCCGGCGGCCTCAGCTCCGTCGGCCTGACCTACGCACGCGAGATGGGTGCCGAGACCGTCCAGGTCTTCGTCGCCAACCCGCGCGGCTGGGCGACGCCCGTCGGCAGTCCCCGCCAGGACGAGGAGTTCCGGGCGGCCTGTGCCGCCGAGTCGATACCCGCGTACGTCCACGCCCCCTATCTGATCAACTTCGGCTCGCACACCGAGGCGACGGTCGAGAAGTCCGTGGAATCGCTGCGGCACTCGCTGCGGCGGGGCCGGGAGATCGGGGCGCTCGGCGTGGTCGTGCACACGGGGAGCGCCACCGGGGGCCGGGAGCGGTCCGTCGCCCTGAAGCAGGTACGTGAGCATCTGCTGCCCCTGCTGGACGAGCTGACGCATGACGACGACCCGTATCTGCTCCTGGAGTCGACCGCGGGTCAGGGTGCCTCGCTCTGCTCGCGCACCTGGGACTTCGGGCCGTACTTCGAGGTGCTGGACGCCCATCCGAAGCTGGGCGTGTGCCTCGACACCTGCCACATCTACGCGGCGGGGCACGACCTGACCGGGCCGAGCGGCATGCACCAGACGCTCGACCTGCTGGTGGACACGGTCGGCGCGGGCCGGCTCAAGCTGATCCACGCCAACGACTCCAAGGACGTGGTCGGCGCCCACAAGGACCGCCACGAGAACATCGGCTCCGGTCACATCGGCGAGGACCCGTTCCGCGCGCTGATGACCCACCCCGCCACCGAGGGCGTACCCCTGATCATCGAGACGCCGGGCGGGAAGGAGGGGCACGCGGCGGACGTGGAGCGCCTGAAGAAACTCAGGGACGGCTGACGCCGCCCCACAAGGCGGGCCGGGTCAGAGCTCGGGGCCGTCCCCGGGCTCCTCCTGGTAGGAGTAGCGCTGTTCGCGCCAGGGGTCGCCGATGTTGTGGTAGCCGCGCTCCTCCCAGAAGCCGCGGCGATCGGCCGTCATGTACTCGACGCCGCGCACCCACTTGGGGCCCTTCCAGGCGTAGAGGTGGGGGACGACGAGGCGGAGCGGGAAGCCGTGCTCGGCGGTGAGGAGTTCGCCGTCCTTGTGGGTGGCGAAGATCGTGCGCTCGGAGGCGAAGTCGTCGAGGCGCAGATTCGAGCTGAAGCCGTACTCCGCCCAGACCATGACATGGGTGACGGTGGGCGCGGGCGGGGCGATCTCCAGGATCGTGCGCGCCGGGATACCGCCCCATTCGGCCCCGATCATGCTGAACTTCGTGACGCAGTGCAGATCGGCCATGACCGAGGTGTACGGCAGGGCCGTGAACTCCTCGTGGGTCCAGCAGTGCTTCTCACCGTCGGCGGTGGCGCCGAAGACCCTGAACTCCCAGCGTTCGGGACGGAACTTGGGTACGGGACCGTAGTGCGTGACCGGCCAGCCGCGCTGCAGTCGCTGCCCCGGCGGAAGCTCCGACTGTGCCGCTTCTCCCGTTCCACGTCCCACCGGCTGACCCATGCCTCCATCCTGACAGACCCAGGACAGTGCACATGACCAGCCCAGCACGGAATCGGGCAACTCATACTAAGCGTGCACTTACTGGACGACCCGGGACGCCGATGCGAGGATGCGGCGCAATCTGCCCAGTCCCCCGCATGGAAGGAGCCTCTGCGATGCAGGGCGACCCCGAGGTCATCGAATTCCTCAACGAGCAGCTGACCGGTGAGCTGACCGCGATCAACCAGTACTTCCTGCACGCGAAGATGCAGGAGAACTTCGGCTGGACGAAGCTCGCGAAGTACACCCGCCACGAGTCCTTCGACGAGATGAAGCACGCGGAGGTGCTCACCGACCGCATCCTCTTCCTGGAGGGCCTGCCGAACTACCAGCGGCTCTTCCACGTCCGGGTGGGGCAGACCGTCACCGAGATGTTCCAGGCCGACCGGCAGGTGGAGGTCGAGGCGATCGACCGCCTCAAGCGCGGGATCGAGGTGATGCGCAACAAGGGCGACATCACGTCCGCGAACATCTTCGAGTCGATCCTCGAGGACGAGGAGCACCACATCGACTACCTCGACACCCAGCTGGAGCTGGTGGAGAAGCTCGGCGAGGCGCTCTACATCGCCCAGGTGATCGAGCAGCCGGAGAGCTAAGCGGCTTCGGCTTCTTCCAGGCCCCGCGCCGTGGACAGCTCGGCCAGTACCGGCTTGCCCTGTTCGGCCAGCTCACGGCGGGGGCACGCGCCACGGCCGAGGATCGCCTGGATGCTGCGGACGCAGGAGCCGCAGTCCGTGCCCGCCTTGGAGGCGGAGGCTATCTGGCGGGGCGTGCAGGCGCCGTTCTCCGCGTGCTGCTTGACCTGCTGTTCGGTGACCCCGAAGCAACTGCATACGTACACGCGGTTCACCTCCCGGCGGGTTCGATGTCTGGTGCCGTCCCGTTAATCGGTGAGGCTAACCTAACCTTACCCATCACTCAGGAACCGCAAAAGTGGGAGGGGGCGCGGATCGTATGTGATCCGCGCCCCACTTCACTCAGGTGTAACAGGCGAACCCGTCACTGGTCCCTGTACATCTCCGCGACCAGGAAGGCCAGGTCGAGGGACTGGCTGCGGTTCAGGCGCGGGTCGCAGGCCGTCTCGTAGCGCTGGTGGAGGTCGTCGACGAAGATCTCGTCGCCGCCGCCCACGCACTCGGTGACGTCGTCACCGGTGAGCTCGACGTGGATGCCGCCCGGGTGCGTGCCCAGACCCTTGTGGACCTCGAAGAAGCCCTTGACCTCGTCGAGCACGTCGTCGAAGCGGCGGGTCTTGTGACCGGAGGCCGCCTCGAAGGTGTTGCCGTGCATCGGGTCGGTCACCCAGGCCACCACCGCGCCCGAGGCCGTGACCTTCTCGACCAGCTCGGGGAGCTTGTCGCGGACCTTGTCGGCGCCCATCCGCACGATGAAGGTCAGCCGGCCGGGCTCGCGGTCCGGGTCGAGGCGGTCGATGTACTGGAGTGCCTCCTCGGCCGTCGTCGTCGGGCCGAGCTTGATGCCGATCGGGTTGCGGATCCGCGAGGCGAACTCGATGTGCGCGCCGTCCAGCTGCCGGGTGCGCTCACCGATCCACACCATGTGGCCCGAGACGTCGTACAGCTGGCCCGTACGCGAGTCGACCCTGGTCAGCGCCGCCTCGTAGTCGAGGAGCAGCGCCTCGTGGGAGGCGTAGAACTCGACGGTCTTGAACTCCTCCGGGTCGGTCCCGCAGGCCCGCATGAAGTTCATCGCGTTGTCGATCTCCCGCGCCAGCTGCTCGTAGCGCTGCCCGGACGGGGAGGACTTCACGAAGTCCTGGTTCCAGGCGTGCACCTGGCGCAGGTCGGCGTAGCCGCCGGTGGTGAAGGCGCGCACCAGGTTGAGCGTGGAGGCGGAGGCGTTGTACATCCGCTTCAGACGCTCGGGGTCCGGGATGCGGGCCTTCTCGTCGAAGTCGAAGCCGTTGACCGAGTCACCGCGGTACGTCGGCAGCGTCACGCCGTCGCGGGTCTCGGTTCCCTTGGAGCGCGGCTTGGAGTACTGGCCGGCGATGCGGCCGACCTTCACGACCGGCACCGAGGCGGCGTACGTGAGCACGGCGCCCATCTGGAGCAGGGTCTTGAGCTTGTTGCGGATGTGGTCGGCCGACACCGCGTCGAAGGCCTCGGCGCAGTCGCCACCCTGGAGAAGGAACGCCTCTCCCTTGGCGACGGACGCCATCCGGGCGCGCAGCTGGTCGCACTCGCCCGCGAAGACGAGCGGCGGATACGACTCGAGGTCCGCGATCACATCGCGCAGAGCCTCGGCATCGGGGTACTCGGGCTGCTGCGCCGCGGGCAGGTCTCGCCAGGTGTTGCCAGCGCTTGCGCTGGGCTTAGCGTTCACGGTCACCCTGACCACATTACGGGGTCGTGTCGGGCGTCCATCCCCATGCCCATCAATTGAGACGAACCGCGCTCGATCGGGAGGCGCTCCGGGCAGCCGCACGGCAGGTCCCCGCGGCCGCCCGGAGCGGGCGGGTGGCCGGGCCCCTAGTCCACGTCGAGCCGGTCGCGGTCGATGGAGATCGTCACGCCGCCGTGCGTCTCGGTCGTGTCGCCCAGGTACTGGTGGATGCGCTGGTGGTCGGCCCACAGGTTCGCGGGGATCGTCGAGTCGGTGGTCGTCGACTTGCCGTTCCAGCGGGCGAAGTGGAGCACGTCGGGCAGGGTGACGCGGCTCTTGTTGGCGACCAGGTCGGTGACCAGGGACGAAGTGTTGCCGTAGACGCCGGAGCGGTAGCCCAGTACGTGCAGGCGCTTGGTGTAGGCGTCGAGGTACGACAGCACCCGGCTGGTGACGGTGGAGCCGGGGGTGTAGTTCTCCAGGTCGTCGTAGATCACCGTGCCCTTGGGGAAGCCCAGCGTGGTGGCCTGCTCGACGGCGTCGTCGGCGGCCTCGGTGCCCTGCGGCACGGGGTCGGTGATCGCCGCGCAGCCGCCTTTGCAGCTCCCCCCGTCGGAGGTGGGCTGGCGGCCGACGTACAGCGGGAAGAACCGCCAGCCGTTCGCGTACTGCGTCCGCAGCCAGCCGGCGGTGAGTCTGCTCTGGGCGCAGGCACGGTTGACCCCGCCGATGTAGACGCCGATGGCCCCGTAGTCGGAGTCGTCCCGCCAGGCGTCCATCGCCGTCTGGCCCGGCGCGGTGCAGGCGTCGAAGCCCTCGCCGCGGAAGGACGTCGCGTCGGCGGGCAGCGGCGCCGCGGCGGGCGCCCCCGCGGTCGGCCCGGTCCCCTCGGCGGCGACGGACAGACCGGCGCCGCGCAGGATGTCCTGGATCCTCGTACGGTCCGCCTCGTACGCGGCGGTCACCGCGATCCGGTCGGCGGTGACCCGGATCATGCGGGCCGTGCGGTTCTCGGTGGCGGTGCGGCCCTTGACCGCGGACGGCTGGACCAGGAACGCCTCGGTACGTCCCCTCGCCCCCGCCGGACACTGTTGCTGGTCCCCGGGCGTGCCGACGTACACGGCGTGCCGGTCGAAGCGGACACAGACGTCCGGATGTTTCTCCAGGTCCACGATCGGCCAGGAGGCGGGGACGGTGAACTCGTGGCCGCGGTAGGTGACCTTGACGGTGTCGTCGGTCCCGGCGGCGCGTGCGGTACCGAGCGGGCCGGCGGCGAGGGCCGCGGCGGCGGCGCACAAGGTGAGCGTTCGGACGCCGCCTCGGCGGGGCCGGGGTGAACGGGCTGCGCACATGGTTCTCTCCTCGGTCGGGCTTCCTGGGCCATGCCATCCATGGCCGGTGACCGAGCAGTAGGAACGCAGGGCGCGGACGGTTCACGCTGTTGCCCGCCCCCTGACGTCGGGTAAGGTGCGGCGCATGTTCGCGCACTCGACCCAGAACTGGTGGTGGACCGCTCATCCGGCGGCCCACTGACTGCGCGTACGCAAGACTTCGCGAAGGCCGCCCGAGGGGCGGCCTTCGGTGTTTGCGGACACGGGCCGTTCCTCTCCGAGTTTTCGGGAATCCGAGAATCCGAGAATCCGAGAGAAGGAACAGGACCGATGCACCTGCTCGACCTGCTGGACGATCCCCGTCCGTTCGCCCTGCTGCGGCGCCGCACCCCCGGTCACGATCACGACACCGTCGAGCTGCTGCTCGGACCGGTCAGCACCTGCGACCGTCTCGCCGACCTCCCCGACGAGGGACTCGCGCTCGTCCCCTTCCGCCAGATCAGGGAGCGCGGCTTCGACGTCCGCGACGACGGCACGCCGCTCGCGGTGCTGACCCCGGAGGAGACGCACGTCCTGCCGCTGGAGCGGGCGCTGGCGGAGCTGCCGGCGCACGAGGTGCGTGTCACGGGCGGGGGCTTCGACGTCGCCGACGAGGAGTACGCGGGGATCGTCGGGCGCGTGCTGGAGGAGGAGATCGGGCGCGGCGAGGGCGCGAACTTCGTGATCCGGCGTACGTACGAGGGCGCGATCGCGGGGTTCGGGCGGGCCGACGCGCTGGCCCTGTTCCGGCGGCTGCTGGTCGGTGAGCGGGGCGCGTACTGGACGTTCGTCGTGCACACCGGAGAGCGCACACTGGTCGGCGCGAGCCCCGAGGTGCACGTGCGGATGTCGGGCGGAACCGTCGTGATGAACCCGATCAGCGGCACGTACCGCTATCCGGCCGAGGGGCCCTGCGCGGACGACCTGCTCGGCTTCCTCGCCGACGGCAAGGAGATCGAGGAGCTCTCGATGGTCGTCGACGAGGAGCTCAAGATGATGTGCACGGTCGGTGACAGGGGCGGCGTGGTGATCGGTCCGCGGCTCAAGGAGATGGCCCACCTCGCGCACACCGAGTACGAGCTGCGGGGCCGGTCCTCGCTGGATGTGCGCGAGGTCCTGAAGGAGACCATGTTCGCGGCGACCGTCACGGGGTCGCCGGTGCAGAACGCGTGCCGGGTGATCGAGCGGCACGAGGTCGGCGGGCGGGGCTACTACGCGGGTGCGCTGGCCCTCATCGGCCGCGACGCGGGCGGTGCCCAGACCCTCGACTCGCCCATCCTCATCCGGACCGCCGACATCGACGCGGACGGGCGGCTGCGGGTGCCGGTCGGCGCCACCCTCGTCCGGGGATCGGATCCGGTGGGCGAGGTCGCCGAGACGCACGCGAAGGCCGCGGGGGTGCTGGCGGCGCTGGGGGTCGTGGAGGCCGGGGCCCGCGTGGAGGGTGTACGGCCGAGGCTGGCCGACGATCCGCGGGTGCGGGCGGCGCTGGACGGGCGGCGGGCCTCGCTCGCGCCGTTCTGGCTGCGGATGCAGGAGCAGGCGCGTGAGCTGGAGGGCCATGCGCTGGTCGTGGACGCCGAGGACACCTTCACGGCGATGCTCGCGCATGTGCTGCGGTCCTCGGGGCTCGAGGTGACCGTGCGGCGCTACGACGAGCCGGGGCTGCGGGAGGCGGTGCGGGCGCACGAGGGGCCGTTGGTCCTGGGCCCCGGCCCGGGCGACCCCTTGGACCTGGACGATCCCAAGATGCGGTTCCTGCGGGAGCTCACCGCCGAGGTGATCGGGGGGCACGGGCACGGCGTGCTCGGCGTCTGTCTCGGGCACGAGCTGATCGCGGCGGAGCTGGGCCTGGAGATCGTACGCAAGGAGGTCCCGTACCAGGGGGCGCAGACGGAGATCGATCTCTTCGGGCGGGCCGAGACCGTCGGTTTCTACAACAGCTTCGTGGCGCACTGCGACGAGGAGACGGCGGCCGAGCTGTCGGCCCATGGCATCGAGGTCAGCCGCACCGAGGGCGGTGAGGTGCACGCGCTGCGCGGGCCGGGGTTCGCGGGTGTGCAGTTCCACCCGGAGTCGGTGCTGACGCTGAACGGGACGGCCGTCGTGCGGGAGCTGGTCGGTCGGCTGCGGGGCGCCGGCACGCTGTCGGAGCGGCGGCCCTGCGTGTAGTCGTGGCAGCCGTGGTCGAGGACGCCGGCCGCACGGGTGTCGGGAGGCCCGTGCGGCCGACGGGATCGCGGGGAGGGAGAACGTCAGCCGAAGAAGACCCCGACCTCCTCGTACAGCTTCGGGTCGACCGTCTTCAGCTTGGCCGTGGCATCCGCGATCGGGACCCGGACGATGTCCGTGCCGCGCAGGGCGACCATCTTGCCGAAGTCGCCGTCACGGACGGCCTCGATGGCGTGCAGTCCGAAGCGGGTGGCGAGCCAGCGGTCGAAGGCACTGGGGGTGCCGCCGCGCTGGATGTGCCCGAGGACCGTGGTGCGGGCCTCCTTGCCGGTGCGCTTCTCGATCTCCTTGGCCAGCCACTCGCCGACCCCGGAGAGGCGTACATGGCCGAAGGAGTCGAGGGACTCGTCCTTCAGGACCATCTGGCCGTCCTTGGGCATCGCGCCCTCGGCGACGACCACGATCGGCGCGTACGAGGCCTTGAACCGCGAGGTCACATAGGCGCACACCTGGTCGACGTCGAAGCGCTGTTCGGGGATGAGGATGACGTTGGCGCCGCCGGCCAGGCCCGAGTGGATGGCGATCCAGCCCGCGTGACGGCCCATCACCTCGCAGACGAGGACGCGCATGTGCGACTCGGCGGTGGTGTGCAGGCGGTCGATCGCCTCGGTGGCGATGCCGACGGCGGTGTCGAAGCCGAAGGTGTAGTCGGTGGCGGACAGGTCGTTGTCGATGGTCTTCGGTACGCCGACGACGGGCACGCCGTACTCGTCGGTGAGACGCGCGGCGACGCCGAGCGTGTCCTCGCCGCCGATCGCGATGAGCGCCTCGACGTCCTGCTTGGCGAGGTTCTCCTTGATGCGGCGGATGCCGTTCTCCTGCTTGAGCGGGTTCGTCCGCGAGGAGCCGAGGATGGTGCCACCGCGCGGCAGGATGCCGCGCACGGCGGGGATGTCCAGCCGGACGGTGTCGTTCTCGAGAGGTCCGCGCCAGCCGTCCCGGAAGCCGACGAAGTCGTATCCGTACTCCTGCACGCCCTTGCGGACGATGCCCCGGATGACGGCGTTGAGTCCGGGGCAGTCGCCGCCTCCGGTCAGTACTCCGACCCGCATGGAAAAGTCCCTTCGCCGCGATTGCCTGAGGAGACTCACGCTAATAGTGATCCAGGTCACTTAGGCATGGGGCGGAAGGGCAATTCCGGTGAATTGTGCGGGTGTTGATCACTCGCCTTCACTCGATGGTGGGTCAACCAGGGTTTACGCCGCCCACTCGTCGGGGTCTACGCCTCGTCGAGACCGCGCTCTATCGCATAGCGCACCAGCTCGACCCGGTTGTGGAGTTGGAGCTTGCCCAGGGTGTTCTGCACATGGTTCTGGACCGTGCGGTGGGAGATGACCAGGCGCTCGGCGATCTGCTTGTAGCTCAGGCCCTTGGCGACCAGGCGCAGCACCTCGGTCTCGCGGTCGGTGAGCTGCGGGGCCTTGGGCTCGTCGGCGCCCGCGGCGGGGACGGGTTCGGAGGCCAGCCGGCGGTACTCGCCGAGGACCAGGCCCGCGAGGCCGGGCGTGAACACCGGGTCGCCGACAGCCGTACGGCGCACCGCGTCGATCAGCTCCTCCGTGGACGCCGACTTCAGCAGATAGCCGGTGGCGCCGGACTTCACCGCCTCCAGGACGTCCGCGTGCTCACCGCTGGCCGACAGGACGAGAACGCGCAGCGCCGGGTTGCTGCCGACCAGTTCCTTGCAGACCTGGACGCCGGGCTTGGCGGGCAGGTTCAGATCGAGCACCAGGACGTCGGGCGCGGCGGCCCGGGCACGGCGCACCGCCTGCTCGCCGTCGCCCGCGGTGGCGACCACGGCGAAACCGGACGCGTCCAGGTCGCGGGCGACCGCGTCGCGCCACATGGGGTGGTCGTCCACCACCATGACCTTGATCGGACCCTGCCCCACCACGTCGGTGACCTCCGTCATCGCTGCTCCGCCTTCCCCCGTGAAACCCTGGAAACCTTCGGTACCTTCAGCTCGACCTCCGTGCCCTGGCCGGGCACCGAGATCAGTTCGGCCGCGCCGCCGAGGTCGCGCAGCCGGCCCCGGATCGACAGGGCCACACCGAGCCGTCCCTCCCCCTCGGCCTGGGCGAGCCGCCCCGCCGGGATGCCCGGGCCCTCGTCGCGTACGGTCACGATCACCTCGTCCGGCTCGTCCTCGACGAGGATCCAGGCCCGGGCGTCCTCGCCGACGTGCTTACGGACATTGTCCAGGGCCGCACCGACAGCGGCGGCCAACTCCCGGGCGGCGGCCGGGGGGAGAGGAACCGGGGCGCCCGGTTCGGAGAAGGTCACGCGCGCGCTCGCGTACGGGGCGAGCAGTGCGCGCAGGTCGACAGGGCCCCGGGAGTCGTGGTCGTCGTCCGGTTCCTCGACGGCCCGTACGACCGCGCCGAGCGCGGCGTCCTCGGACACCCGCGAGACGGGCACCAGGCCGCCCGAGACCAGGGTGCGCAGCGCGACCTCCTGCTCGCCGGCCATCCGGCCCAGCTCCGCGGCCTCGCCGCCGAGCGCGGAGGCCCGTCGCTGCACCATCGCGAGGACCTGCAGGACGCCGTCGTGGATGTCACGGGCGAGACGCTCGCGCTCGCGGGTCGCGGCCTCGATCTCCAGTGCGCGGGCGAGGGTGAGCTCGGAGGCGCGGGCGACCTCGACGACGTATCCGATGGCGATGGAGGCGACCCAGACGAGGATCACGTTGTGGACCGTGTCGCGGGTGGGGGCGCCGCGCTCGACGAGGTTGACGGCCGCCACGAGCGTCGAGGCGAAGGCCGCCCAGCGCCAGCCGCCCTTGATGGCGAAGGCCAGGACGGAGCCCGCGGTCCATATCGACGGGAGTGTGGGGCCGCCGGTCACCACGCGGTGGTGGGTGTCCGCGACGGGCGTGAGCATGATGCCGGTGAGCGCGATGGTCAGGTCGACGGCGAGGAAGCGCTTGGTGCAGCTCACCGCGTTCGCCACCCTGGGCAGGGTGGCGAGCGTCCAGACGAACAGGACCGCGTAGTACCCGATGGCCACCCAGGGGTGGGCGAACTTGCGGAACGCGGTGGCGAAGAGCCCGATCGCGTACAGCATCGTCAGCACGCGGTAGGCGGTGAGCGCACGCCACAGCGGCTGCTCGACCGACATCCTCATGACTCTCTCGCGCTTGGCCATGTCCCCCACCCCCACCGTCCCCCGACGCAAGCGTCTAGGTGCCGGCTCGTCCTTCTTCGGTTTCGGCTTCGGCCGCCTTCGCGGCTTCCTTCAGCGCCTGTTCGGCTTCCTTGAGCGCCTGCTTCTCGGCTTTCGCGGCGTCCGCGATCTGCCGCTTGGCGGCCGTCGCGTAGATGTCGACGTACTCCTGGCCGGAGAGCTTCATGATCTCGTACATGACCTCGTCGGTCACCGCGCGCAGCACGAAGCGGTCGTGCTCCATGCCGTTGTAGCGACTGAAGTCGAGCGGCTTGCCTATGCGGATGCCCGGGCGCATCAGCTTGGGCATCACCTTGCCCGGCGGCTGGATCTTCTCGGTGTCGATCATGGCGACCGGGATGACCGGGGCGCCGGTGGCGAGCGCCACGCGCGCGAGGCCGCCCGGCTTGCCGCGGTACAGCCGCCCGTCGGGCGAGCGCGTGCCCTCCGGGTAGATGCCGAACAGCTCACCGCGCTCGATGACGTCGATGCCGCTCTTGACGGCCGCCTCGCCCGCGCCGCGCGCGCCGGAGCGGTCCACCGGGAGCTGGCCGACGCCCTTGAAGAAGGCGGCGGTCATCCGGCCCTTGACGCCGGGCGTCGTGAAGTACTCGGCCTTCGCGATGAAGGTCACCTTGCGGTCGAGGACCGCGGGCAGGAAGAACGAGTCCGAGAACGACAGATGATTGCTTGCCAGGATGGCGGGGCCCTCGGCGGGAATGTTCTCGAGGCCTTCCACCCAGGGCCTGAAGGCAAGCTTCAGCGGCCCTCCGATGGAAAACTTCATGGCGCCGTAGATCAACCGAATGCCTCCTGTGTCGTCGGTCAGACCTTATCCCGGAGCACTGTCAAAGGCTCCGACGACCCTGGTCGGTGTCAGTGCCGTCGCGTACGGTGAAGTACGCCTCGCATTCCGCCCGTCTGATGAACAGGAGACCGAAGGTGCCGGTCCTTCCTGGAGCCGAGCCGTTCCGCCACGAGGGCGGAGAGGTCGGTGTCCTTCTCTGTCACGGCTTCACCGGTTCCCCGCAGTCGCTGCGCCCCTGGGCGAAGTATCTCGCCGAGCGCGGTCTGACCGTCGCGCTGCCCCTGCTGCCCGGGCACGGCACGCGCTGGGAGGACATGCAGCTCACGGGCTGGCAGGACTGGTACGCGGAGGTGGACCGCGAGCTGCGTGCGCTGCGGGAGCGCTGCGCCCAGGTGTTCGTCTTCGGCCTGTCCATGGGCGCCGCGCTGACCCTGCGGCTCGCCGCGAAGCACGGGGACGAGGTGAGCGGCATCGTCGTCGTCAATCCGGCGAACAAGGTGCACGGGGCGGCGGCCCACGCCCTCCCGGTGCTCCGCCACCTCGTCCGGACGGTGAGCGGCATCACCAGCGACATCGCCAAGGAGGGCGTCTCGGAGGTGGGCTACGACCGGGTGCCCCTGCACGCCGCCCACTCCATGCGGAACTTCTACCGGATGGTCGACGGAGAACTGCCCCAGGTCACCCAGCCGATGCTGCTGCTGCACAGCCCTCAGGACCATGTGGTGCCGCCCGCCGACTCGGCCCGGATCCTGAGCCGGGTGTCGTCCACCGACGTGACGGAGATCCTGCTGGAACAGAGCTACCACGTGGCGACGTTGGACCATGACGCGGACCGGATCTTCGAGGAGAGCTACGCGTTCATCGCCCGGCTCGCGCCCAGTGTCGGCAAGCGGTCCGACACGGGTCAGGTGGGTCAGCAGGAAGGGACGGCCACTGGTGGCTGAGCACGACGCGGAGCGCGGCGAGCCCGACGAGAAGGGCGTACCCGTCGGCGAGCCTCTCGGTGACGAGCAGGGGGTGCCGTTCGACGAGGACGCCGCGTGGCAGGCGATCGTGGCGGGGTACGGCGAGGAACCGCCGGATCCGCCCGGCGCGAAGCCGTTCAAGTCGATCGAGGACCTGGCGCTCCTCGACCCGGTGACGAACGACGCTCCGGGCGGCGGGGACGCACCCGAGAGGCCCGAGAAGGGCAAGAAGAACGGGACCGGCGGGTCCGTCGGGACGAGCGAGAAGGACGGGGCCGGCGACGAGGCGGGGGAGCCGCCCGCTGCGGCGAAGCCCCTCGGCGGCTCCGTCTCCTTCGCGCCCGGTGTCGGCGGCCCGCGCGACTACCAGGCGCCCGAGCCCTCCGAGGACGACTTCGACGGGGACGACGAGGGCCACTTCGTCCCCCCGGAGCCGCCCCCGCTGCCCACCGCGGACACCACGGCCAAGTTCGCCTGGCTCGCCGTCGTCGGTGGCCCGATCGTGCTCCTGCTGACCATCCTGCTCGGCTGGGACATGACGTGGTGGCTCGCCACGGTCGGCATCGGCGGCTTCCTGGGCGGCTTCGCCACCCTCGTGGCGCGCATGAAGACCGACGACGAGGACGAGGACGATCCCGGGCGGGGCGCGGTGGTCTGACGCGGCCGGTTACTCGGCGGGCACTCTGAGGGCGGCCAGCACGGGCAGATGGTCCGTGGCCGCCCTCAGGTCTGTCTCCGTGACCCCGGGGTGGCCGTACGGGACCCCGCAGCCGAGGACCTCGATGCCGCGGGTGGCGAAGATCGCGTCGATGCGCTGGTGGGGGTCGGTGGGCGTCGAGGTGTACTCCGTGCCCCAGGGGGCGGTGGCCCAGCAGTCCTGGAGGTCGGCGGCGAGGCGGGTGAAGGTGGGGCCGTCGGGGCGTTCGTTCAGGTCGCCGCCGGCGAGGGCGTGCGGGGTGCCGAGGGCGGCGAGGCGGTCGAGGAGCAGGCCTCTCTGCGTGTACCGCTCGTCCTTCTGGAGCGAGAGGTGGCAGCTCACCACGCCGAGCCGGGCGGCGCCGAAGCGGACGACCGCGGTGGCGAGGCCGCGGCGGTGCAGGCCGGGGGTGAGGGGCAGCAGGACGTCCTCGGTGCGTTCGACGGTGGCCCGCATCGAGCAGAGGAGCGCGGGGCCCGCGGCGGTCGCGCCGCCGGACAGGATCGTCTGGCCGGACGCGGCCGCGAGCCGGGCCAGCTTCTTGCGCCAGCGGAAGAAGCGGGGGGCTTCCTGGACGAGGACCAGGTCGGGGGCGCAGGCATGGATGACGCGGGCGAGGGCGGTGGTGTCGTCGCGCATCGAGCGGATGTTGTAGCTGAGGACGCGGATGACGGCGGAGCCGTCGGATTCGGTGTGGGAGCGGGGCAGCGGGGTCGTCGTCGCCATGTGGATCAACATACGTGGATGCACCGCTGGGAGGAGACGGAACGCTGCGGGTGGTTTGTCGGCTGCGGGCCGGTGGGGGCTGGTCGCGCAGTTCCCCGCGCCCCTAAAAGACCCCGCCCGCCGCGCCCCTAAAGGGCGCGGCGGGCGGGGTCGTACGAACAGGACACGCGGCGTTACATGATCGGGTCGGGCTCCCTGGCCAGGTCGGCCGCGCCCACCAGGCCCGCCTCGTTGCCGAGCTGGGCGGCGATCACCTCGGCCACCGGGCGCCAGTTGCCGCCGACGAGCCAGCGCTTGTACGACTTGCGGATGGGGTCGAGGACCAGCTCGCCCTCGTCCGAGAGGCCGCCGCCGACGATGAAGGCGGAGGGGTCGAAGAGCGAGGCAAGGTCGGCGAGGCCGGCGCCGGCCCAGCGGGCCAGCTCGCGGTAGGAGTCCACCGCCACCGGGTCGCCCTGGCGTGCGGCCACCGAGATGTGCTTGCCCTCGATGCCGTCGGGGGTGCCGTTGCCCAGCGCGAGCAGGATCTCCGCGTTCTCGGGGGTGGCGTTGGCCCGCTGCTTGGCGTAGCGGACGAGGGCGCGGCCGGAGGCGTACTGCTCCCAGCAGCCCTGCGAGCCGCAGCCGCACAGCAGACCGTCCGGCACCATGCGGATGTGGCCGAACTCGGCGGCCACGCCGAAGTGCCCGCGGCGCAGCTTGTTGCCGATGATGATGCCGCCGCCCAGGCCCGTGCCCAGGGTGATGCAGATGACGTTCCGGTGGCCCTTGCCCGCGCCGAACTTGTACTCGCCCCACGCCGCCGCGTTCGCGTCGTTCTCGACGACGACGGGCAGCCCCACGCGCGCCTCGACCTCGGCCTTGAGCGGCTCCTGCCGCCAGTCGATGTTGGGCGCGAAGTACACGGTCGAGCGCTGGCGGTTCACGTATCCGGCGGCACCGATGCCCACGCCGACGATGTCGTGACCTGCGCGCGCGCCCTCCACCGCGGCGGCGATGGCGTCCACGATGGCCTGCGGCGTGGTGGGGGTCGGCACCTTGTGCGTCGAGAGGATGTTGCCTTCCTCGTCGACCACACCGGCCGCGATCTTCGTGCCGCCGATATCGACGCCGATGGTGAGTCCCATGAATCCCTCAGTTTCGGTCGAGCCCCGCTACGGCCAACCGTACCCGAGCAGCCTTTAGTCCAAGTCAATCCGCTCCCCCGGACCGGTCCCCTCGTCGCGGGGGCCACGCTCCCGGGTGGTCCAGCGTCGTTCCTGGGCCTCGACGGCCGAGCGGTAGGCGGCGAGCAGCTCGCTGCCCGCGGCCGCGAGGTGATCGAAGACATCGGGGTTGCGCTCTATGACCGGTTCGACGGCGGCCTTGGCCTGCTGTACGACCTGGTTGACCATCTGCTGGGCGGTGCCGGAGGCGACCACGCCGAACAGCGGCGAGTTCAGTCCGGACAGCTTGTCGGCGACCGCGTCGACCAGCTTGCGCAGTTCCTCCGCGGCCGAGCCGGGCGGCGGACCGTACTGGGCGCGGCGCCGGGCCTTCTCCGCCGCGAGGTCCTCGGCGCACGCCTTCGCCCATGCGTCGGCGTCGCTCGTGCGCGCTTCGTCGTTCGCCTCCTGAGCGGCGTCGGACGTGGGGCGCTCTTCGCTCATGGCGGACTCCTGCCTATGGTTCTTCCTTTCGACGGTACCCGAACGGGGGTACGCCGTTCACCGTGTCCGGGGCCACAGATCCGGGTCCGGCGCGAAACGCACCCTGAGTTCCCCCTCGCGCAGGGCGGCGCCGGCCACGGTGCAGCGGCGCAGCGCGGACGGCAGCGGCACGATCCTGCGGAACTGGCCCACGGTGACGACGAGTTCGTCGCCCCGGCGGATCAGGTCCAGTTCCTCGCGTATCGCGCCGGGCAGCGGGATGTGCCATACGAGGACGCCGTCGTCGGCGAGGTGGTCGAGAACGGGCCACTCGACCGGGTTCGGCGCCCGGTTGACGCCGGGCACGGGGAGCGCGCCGAGGTCGTCGGTGCCGCGCGGGTCGCGGCCGAGGTGCGGGACCTCGTGGACGGTGTACGTCTCCTGCCACTCGTCCAGCGCCTTGCGCTGCTGGGCGGCGAGGGCGCCCAGCCAGGCGTCCGCGCTGGCGGCGGGCAGTACCCGGTTGGCGACCAGCGCGTCGACGCGCAGCCCGTGCAGGGCGAGGGCGGTGATGGCGGCGTGCACGGCGTCGGTGCCGGCCGGACCCGGCTCGGCGACCAGCCGTACGGTCGTGGCGCGGTCCTCGACGACCGCCGCGACGGCGGCCAGCTCGATGTCCCAGCGTGCCGCCGTCTCGTACAGCCACTCGGCGGGCATCGGGACGCCCGCGAGGCGGCCGAGGACGGGGCGCAGGGCGCGGGCCGCCTGGCGCTCCGGCGGGAGCAGCCGGCGCAGATAGCGGCGCAGCTCCTCCGGGAGGGCGAGGAGGGCGAGTGCCTGGGGGGTCGGCGGGAGGTCCACGACCAGCAGGTCGTACGTCTGCGAGGTCGCCGCGTCGCGCAGGGCGCGCAGCAGGGCGAGTTCCTCGGCGCCGGGCAGGGGGGTGAGTTCCTCGGCGTCCAGGCGGGCGGCGCCGAGCAGGTCCAGGGCGGTGGTCGCGCGGTCCTGGAAGGCGGTGAGGTCCTCACGGAAGCGGGCGTTGGCGTCGGGGCGCCAGGTCGTGAGGTGGGGCGCGGTGTCGGTGGGTTCCGCGCCGGTGGGCACGCCGAGGACGGCGCCGAGGGTGTCGGTGCGGTCGGCGGTGAGCAGGAGGGTACGGGTGCCCTCGCGGGCGGCCTTCAGCGCGGTGGCGGCCGCGACCGTCGTACGGCCCGTGCCGCCCTGGCCTGTGATCAGGATGGTGCGCATTGCATGAACGCTACCTGCGTCGAGCGCCCCCGCCGCCCCTGCCCTCCCCAAGCTCTCGGCTTCGCTCGAGCAAGGGGACCCCCATCATCCTCAACCTGGGGGCTGCGCCCCCAGACCCCCGGGCGGGTGTGTCACCTGCGGGTGAGTGGGGGCTGGTCGCGCAGTTCCCCGCGCCCCCGAGGGGCGGGGCGGAGCGGGGATCAGCCCGCCTCGCCCGACTCCACCCGCTTCTTCAGACCTGCCAGTGCCCGGTCGATGATGACCTTCTCGGCCTTGCGCTTGATCATGCCCAGCATGGGGATCTTGACGTCGACCGTGAGCCGGTAGGTGACCTCGGTGGCGCCGGCGCCCGCGGGCTTGAGGATGTACGAGCCGTCCAGGGAGCGGAGCATCTGGGACTTGACCAGGGTCCAGGAGACCTCGTGGTCGCCGGTCCAGGTGTACCCCAGGGTCTGGTCGTCCTTGATCGCACCGGCGTCCATGACGAGGCGTACCTGCTCGGCGCGGCCCTGCCCGTCCGTGGCGAGTACCTCCGCCTCCTTCACCTCTCCCGTCCAGTCCGGGTAGCGGGCGAAGTCGGCGATGACCGCCATGACATCAGCCGGTGCCGCCTCGATCGTGATGCTCGAGCTGGTGTGTTCCGCCATCGCGGTGGCTCCTCCAGATGCGGTCCGGTGAGGGAGGGTGGTACGCACGTGTGTGCAGCGTGAAGGCTACCGCGCGCCCGCCGAACCATCGCCACCCCACCTGCTGTTCACCACTCCAGGACCCACGGGCGGCCCGACGCCGCGAAATGGCCGACGTTCACGCACTCGGTCGTCCCGATCCGCATCCGGCGCGCGAGCGGCTGGTGGACATGGCCGAAGAGGGAGTAACGGGGACGGATGCGGCGGATCGCGTCCAGGAGGGCACGGGAGCCGCGTTCGAAGCGGCGCGCCACCGTGTCGTAGACCAGCTCCGGTACGTCCGGCGGGATGTGCGTGCACAGCACGTCGACCTCGCCGACCGCCTCGATCTTCGCCGCGTACTCCTCGTCGTCGATCTCGTAGGGCGTCCGCATGGGGGTGCGCAGCCCCCCGCCGACGAAGCCGAAGACCCGGCCGCCGATCTCCACCCGCTCACCGTCGAGGACCGTCGTGCCGGGTCCGGCGTACTCCGCCCACAACGGGGGCATGTCGACATTGCCGTAGGTGGCGTACGTCGGTGTCGGGAACGCGGCGAACAGCTCGGCGTACTGCTTGCGCACCGCCTTCTCGATGGCCACGGAATGATCCATCCCGATCTCGTCCCACAGCCGCCGCCCGAACTCCCGCGCCTCGGCGAAGCGGCGGGCGGTGCGCAGCTCGACGAGCCGGTCGGCGTTCTCGGCGCCGAAGAGGTCGGGGAAGATGCCGCGCGCGTGGTCGGCGTAGTCGAGGAAGAGCACCAGGTCACCGAGGCACACCAGGGCGTCCGCGCCGTCGCCGGCCCGGGCCAGGTCGCGCGCGTTGCCGTGCACGTCACTGACCACATGAATGCGCGTTCTGCGGTTACCGCCTGGTGTGGGTGCCATGACGATCAAGCGTAGGCGTGTGGGGCAAACGTGAATAGAGGCGGTCGGACCTGCGGTTACTGGCATGGCAAGAAGAGCGTGGACTACTGTGCGCGAAGGAACGCCATCCGGTGCGACGCGCCAACCTGTGTGACGCAGGGAACATCTCGGTAAGACCCCCTATCGAAAAAGCCGTACCGGTGGGTAACGTCCGGGCAGTCCAGTCGTACTCAGGATTTCAACAATGATGTTCCTGGGTACCTGCCCGAGCCTTGGACCGCTCCGTCGCATCACACACCGTCGTGGCGTCGGCGCCCTATGAGGAGCAGCAGTCTTGCGCGAGTTCAGCCTTCCGGCTTTGTACGAGGTCCCTGCGGACGGAAATCTGACCGACATCGTCCGCAGAAACGCCGCGCAGCATCCCGACGTCGCCGTCATCGCCCGCAAGGTGGGCGGCACGTGGACGGACGTCACCGCCACCACCTTCCTCGCCGAGGTGCGGTCCGCGGCCAAGGGCCTGATCGCCTCGGGCGTACAGCCCGGCGACCGGGTCGCCCTGATGTCCCGTACCCGCTACGAGTGGACACTGCTCGACTTCGCGATCTGGAGCGCGGGCGCGATCACCGTGCCGGTGTACGAGACCAGCTCGGCCGAGCAGGTGCAGTGGATACTCGGCGACTCGGGCGCGAGCGCCTGCATCGTCGAGCTGGACACGCACGCGGCCTCCGTGGAGTCGGTGCGCGACCGGCTGCCCGCCCTCAAGCACGTCTGGCAGATCGAGGCCGGCGGGGTGGAGGAACTGGGGCGCGCGGGCCAGGACGTCAGCGACGCCACCGTCGAGGAGCGCAGCTCGCTCGCCAAGGCGGACGACCCGGCGACCATCGTCTACACGAGCGGTACGACCGGCCGTCCCAAGGGCTGTGTCCTCACCCACCGCGCCTTCTTCGCGGAGTGCGGCAACATCGTGGAGCGGCTGCGCCCCCTGTTCCGTACGGGCGAGTGTTCCGTCCTCCTCTTCCTGCCGCTCGCGCACGTCTTCGGACGGCTGGTGCAGGTCGCGCCGATGATGGCGCCGATCAAGCTGGGCTGCGTCCCGGACATCAAGCACCTCACCGACGAGCTGGCCGCGTTCCGGCCGACGCTGATCCTCGGTGTGCCGCGGGTCTTCGAGAAGGTCTACAACTCGGCGCGCGCCAAGGCGCAGGCGGACGGCAAGGGCAAGATCTTCGACAAGGCGGCGGACACGGCGATCGCCTACAGCCGCGCCCTGGACACCCCCTCCGGCCCGTCGCTCGGCCTGAAGATCAAGTACAAGACGTTCGACAAGCTCGTCTACAGCAAGCTGCGCGCGGTGCTGGGCGGTCGCGGTGAGTACGCGATCTCCGGCGGCGCCCCGCTCGGCGAGCGTCTGGGCCACTTCTTCCGCGGCATCGGCTTCACGGTCCTGGAGGGCTACGGTCTCACCGAGTCCTGCGCGGCCACCGCCTTCAACCCCTGGGACCGTACGAAGATCGGTACGGTCGGCCAGCCGCTGCCCGGCTCCGTGATCCGGATCGCCGACGACGGCGAGGTGCTGCTGCACGGCGAGCACCTGTTCAAGGAGTACTGGAACAACGAGGCCGCGACCGCCGAGGCGCTCGCGGACGGCTGGTTCCACACGGGTGACATCGGCACCCTCGACGAGGACGGCTACCTCCGTATCACCGGCCGCAAGAAGGAGATCATCGTCACCGCGGGCGGCAAGAACGTCGCCCCGGCCGTGATCGAGGACCGCATCCGCGCGCACGCGCTGGTCGCGGAGTGCATGGTGGTCGGCGACGGGCGCCCGTTCATCGGCGCGCTGGTCACCGTCGACGAGGAGTTCCTGGGCCGCTGGGCCGAGGAGCACGGCAAGCCGGCGGGTTCCACCGCGGCGTCGCTGCGCGAGGACCCGGATCTGATCGCTGCGATCCAGGACGCGGTCGACGACGGCAACGCCGCGGTGTCGAAGGCGGAATCGGTGCGGAAGTTCCGCATTCTGTCCTCCCAGTTCTCGGAGGAGTCGGGCCACCTCACGCCGTCCCTGAAGCTCAAGCGCAACGTGGTGGCGAAGGACTACGCGGACGAGATCGAGGCCATCTACCGGGGCTGACGGCCCGATCGAGCGGTTCTCATGGCGCGGTGTCCTCGGCGAGGATCCGCGCCATTCCGCGTTCCGCGAGCGCGGTGATCGTGACGAACGGGTTCACCCCGATCGAGCCCGGCACGAGCGAGCCGTCGGTGATGTACAGGTGCGGGTACCCCTTGACCCGGCCGTAGTTGTCCGTGGCCTTGCCCAGTACGCAGCCGCCCAGCGGGTGGTAGCAGAAGTCGTCGGCGAAGGTCTTGTTGTTGCCGAAGAGGTCGTAGCGGTAGATCGTCGCGTTGGCCGAGTTGATCCGGTCGAAGAGCTTCTTGGCCATGCTCACGGAGACCGCGCTCTGGGCGGCGGTCCAGCCGAGCTTGGCGGAGTCCGTCGCCGCGTCGTACGTGAAGGACGCGCGCTGCGGGTTCTTGGTGATCGCCAGGTAGAGGCTGATCCAGTGTTCCAACCCCATGGGCAGCGGGGCGATTTCGGCGAAGACGGGGTTGGCGGTGTTGGCCCAGTCGTCGATGCCCATGACCGGCATCGTCGACTGGTTCGCCCCGACCGTGTCCCAGATGTGGTTGGCGCGGCCCGTCATCACGTTGCCGTTCGTGCCCCAGCCGGTGCCGACGCTCGCGTCCAGGGCCGGCAGCGTGCCCGTCTCCCGGGCCCGGACGAGGAGTTCGGTGGTGCCGAGGCTGCCGCCGCCCAGGAAGAGGTACGTGCAGCTGTACTGCTTGGTCTCCACGACCGCGCCGGTGGTGTCGATCCGGTCGGCGGTCAGGGTGTACGTGCCGTCCGTGGCCCTGCTGATCGCCCGGACCTTCTCCAGGGTGTGGATGGTGACGTTGCCGGTGCCGAGCGCTGCCGCGAGGTAGGTCTTGTCGAGGCTCTTCTTGCCGTAGTTGTTGCCGTAGATGACCTCGGCGGCGAGTGCGGACTTGGTGGCGGTGCCGGCCGCCTCGCGCTGCATGTAGGTGAAGTCGTAGACGTTCGGGACGAAGGTCGTCTTCAGACCGGCGTTGGCGGCGGCCTTACGGGAGGTGCGGGTGAACTGGTACCACTCCGTGGACTCGAACCAGCTGGGGTCGACCGTGTTGACGCCGAGCATGGTGCGGGCCCGCGGGAAGTAGGTGTTGTACATCTCGGTGGCGTCGACCGTGGGGAACTGCTCGGCGAAGTAGGACTGGAGGGGCGTGACGGCCATTCCGCCGTTGACCAGCGAGCCGCCGCCGACGCCTCGGCCGACGTAGACCGACATGTTGTCGTAGTGGACCCGGTCCAGGACTCCCGGGGAGAGGCCGATGTCCTTGTTGACGACGTCCAGCCACAGGAAGGTGGCGAGCGGGGCCTCGGTGCGGGTGCGGAACCACATCGAGCGCTCGTCGGGGGCGGCGGTGGAACAGAAGACCTTGCCGTCGGAGCCGGCGGTGTTCCAGAGCTTGCCCATCTCTATGACGAGGGTGCGGATGCCGGCCTGGCCGAGGCGGAGGGCGGCCACGGCGGCGCCGTAGCCCGATCCGATGACGATGGCGGGCGCGGTGTCGACCGCGGCGGGCTCCGCCGCGTGGGCGGACTGGAGGCCCACGCGGGTGAGGCCGGCGGCGGCGGCCGTCTGGAGGGCGACCATGCCCAGGATCTGGCGTCTCGTCAAGTGACGGTTTGTTAGCTGACGGTTACTCATCTGATGATGAGTCAGTTTTTCTGTCATGAGCGCAGCATCGGCGGATTATTTGCTTCCGCCTAGGGTTTTTGCCGGGATTTCAGAGGGCGTCGCGGTGAGTGGGGAGAGCGCGGGGTGTTTGTGACCGGTCGCGCACCTAGAGCAACTCTTTCAGGCTCTCCGCCAGCAGGTCCCAGCGCCATTTCTGCTCCACCCACTCCCGTCCCCGTTCGCCCATGTGGCGGCGGAGTTCGGGGTCGGCGAGCAGGGTGATGATGCGGTCGGCGGAGTCGTCCGGGCAGTCGCCTCGGACAACCCAGCCCGTTTCGCCGTCGAGGACCGCGTCGGGGGCGCCGCCCGAGTCGCCCGCGACGACCGGCAGGCCCGTCGCGGAGGCCTCCAGGTAGACGATGCCCAGGCCCTCGACGTCGAGGCCGCCCCGGCGGGTGCGGCAGGGCATCGCGAAGACGTCGCCCGCGCCGTAGTGGGCCGGCAGCTCCGACCAGGGGACCGCGCCGGTGAAGCGGACCGCGGCGGCGACCCCGGTGTCGTACGCCAGCTTGCGCAGGTCCTGCTCGTACGGCCCGCCACCGACGATCAGCAGCACCGCCTCCGGCTCCTTGGCGAGGATGCGGGGCATGGCGAGGATCAGCGTGTCCTGGCCCTTGCGCGGGACCAGACGGGAGACACAGACCACCACCGGGCGGTCGGTGAGGCCGAGGCGGGCGCGGACCGCGTCGCCGCCCGAGCCGGGGTGGAAGGTCTTCTCGTCGACCCCCGGAGGCAGCTGAACCATGCGGGAGGCGGCCTCGGGCGTCAGCGCGGACGCGATGCGCGAGCGCGTGTACTCGCCGAGGTAGGTGATCGTGTCCGTGGACTCGCCGATACGGCGCAGCAGCTGCCGTGCGGCGGGCAGCTGGGCCCAGCCCGCCTCGTGGCCGTGCGTGGTGGCCACCAGGCGCTCGGCACCCGCCCTGCGCAGCGCGGGCGCCATCAGGCCGAGCGGAGCCGCCGCCCCGAACCACACCGACGTACAGCCGTGCTCGCGCAGCAGCCCGACGGCGCGCCGGGTGGCGCCCGGTGTGGGCAGCAGCATCGTCGTACGGTCCCGGACGACGGTGAAGGGCTGCTCGGCGTCGAAGTCGGCCGTCGCCTCGACGCCCTCCCGGCTCCGCTTCCACGTGGATGCGTAGACTACGAACCGCTCGGGGTCCAGTCGCAGCGCCATGTTGTGCAGGAACGCCTGGATGCCGCCGGGGCGGGGCGGGAAGTCGTTGGTAACGATCAAGGTCTTGTGCATCGCGTTCGACACTACCGAAACCTTCGAATCCCCACGCGAGCGGTCCACAGCGGCGAAGCTGTATTCCACCGGTGGTCACAGCTCCGTACGGCCGCACTTCACGGGCCTCGCACAGCCCCGCACGTCATCATGTTTCCGCACCCGCACGACCGCGCTATGTCACCACCGCACGACCGCACCACCGCACGACCGCAAAGACAGCCGACGAACGAGGGCCAGGTGAGCATGAAGGGCACACGGGGGGAAGGGGTTCCGTACGCGTTGCTGGGAACCTGGGGCCTGACCAGGCTTCTGCTTCTGCTCTTCGTCTCCAAGGTGTTCGTCTTCCCGGGACCGGACGTCACGAGTGACGTCTCGGTGATCTACCAGGGCTGGTACGAGATCCTGCGCACCGGCACCTTCCCGCTCGACGACGTGACCTGGCAGTACCCGCCGGCCGCCGCGCTCGCGATCCTCTCCCCCGGGCTGCTGCCCTTCCTCGACTACGCGCACGCCTTCTTCCTGCTGGCCTTCGTCGCCGACCTGGTGGTGTACGCACTGCTCCACTACGCGGGCCGGCGCCCCGGCAAGACGCTGCGCGGCGCCTGGGTGTGGGTGATCGGCGTCCCGCTGCTCGGACCGACCGTCTACGCCCGCTACGACGTGATGGTGACGGCCGTGGCGGTCGCGGCGCTGCTCGCGGGAGCCCGCCATCCGCGGGTGATGGGCGCTCTCGTGGGCTTCGGGGCGCTGGTGAAGGTGTGGCCGGCGCTCCTGCTCCTGGGGGCCGTGAAGCGGCGCGCGTGGGCCGCGGCGGCGGTGACCGCGGGCGGGATCGCGGTGCTGTTCGGGCTGTCGATGCCCGGCGCCTTCTCCTTCCTGACCTTCCAGCGCGACCGGGGCACCGAGGTGGAGTCGCTGGGCTCCCTCGTCTTCCATGTGGGCCGGCACTTCGGCTGGGACGGTCAGGTGCTGCTCAACTACGGCTCGGTGGAGTTCCTCGGCCCGTACGTCGACGTGGTGAGCAGGCTGGCCCTGGCGCTCACCGCGATCGCCTTCGCCTGGCTGCTGCTGTGGCGGCTGCGCGCCCAGCGCTTCTCGCCGCACACGCTCGCCGACGCCGCGTTCGTGGCGGTGCTGATGTTCACGGCCACCAGCCGGGTCATCAGCCCGCAGTACATGGTGTGGCTGGTCGGGATCGGCGCGGTCTGCCTGTGCTTCCGGGGCAGCCGGATGACCCTGCCGGTCGGGCTGGTGCTGGCCGCGTGCTTCGTGACCGTCCTGGAGTTCCCGATCTGGTTCTCGCACGTCGTGGGCAGCGACCGGCTGGGCATCACCCTGCTCTTCCTGCGCAACGGTCTGCTGGTGATCGCGGCCCTGCTCGCCGCGCTCGAACTGTGGTGGAGCACGGTGTCCGACCCGGCCCCGACCCTGCCCACTCAGGCCACCCGCAGCAAGGAGCGCCTGAGCTCCCCCTGACGGCGGCGGGCGCGGGCGAGAAGCAGTCCGACGGCCGTGCACTGCACCGCCATGGACAGCGCCGGCGCCAGGCAGATCCCGGGCAGCCCGAGCCCCGACATGGCGTACGCCAGAGGCAGCTGGACCGCGGCGCCGAGCAGGGTCACCCGCAAAGCAACAACGGGGCTCCCCCGCTCCCCTCGAAGACCCCGCCCAACGCGATGAAGCAGGCCATCAGCAGCAGGTACGGGCCGACGCAGCGCAGGAACAGCACGCCGTCGCGGGCGACCGCGTCCCCGGCTCCGAAGGCCCGCATGATCCAGGGGGCGAACGCGCCGAGCAGGACGGCCGCCACCAGGCCCACCGCCCCGGAGACGACCACCGCCTGCCGCCCGATCGCGCCCCGCTCGTCCCGGCCGGCGCCCCGGGTGTGCGCGGTGTGGATCGAGGCGGCCTGCCGCACCGCGTAGAAGGCCATGGTCGCGACGTACAGGACCTTGTAGGCGAGGGAGTACGCGGCCACGGCCGTCACCCCGAGCCGGGCCACGATCGCGACCAGGACCAGCGCCCCGCCCTGGCGCACGGTGAAGTCGGCGGACATGGGCGGCCCGGTCCGCAGGGTGCGGCGCAGCGCGGGGCCGGTGGGCTCGGCGGGGCGGACGACCGCGGCCTCGCGCAGCGACGCGTTGCGGCGCACGGCGCGCAGGCCGGCGGCGAGGGCCACACAGCGGCACAGGACCGTACGGGCGGAGGAGGCCGGCGACCTGTTCCGGCAGGGGATGCTGCGGGTGGCGCGGGCGACGGGCGAGGCGGAGCGGGGGTGGCTCGCCGAGGCCATCGCCCGACTGGACACGGCGACGGGCTGATTCAGCCGAGCTGCGCCTTCAGGTACGCCTGCCACTGCTGCGTGAACTTCTCCGGCGTCGTGTGCAGTACGTCCCGCAGCGCGCCCTCGACGGCCCCCGGCCGCTTCTTGTGGTCGCCGACGGCCCGGTAGAACTCGTTCAGCCGGACCTCGCCCCAGTGATCGGCGATCAGCCTGCAGGCCATCCAGCCGCCCTCGTACGCCCGCGCCAGCCGTGCCGCGTCCCCGGCGAACCCGAAGTCCTTGTCGTCCGGCAGCGCGGCCGGTACGTGCCCGTCCAGCACCGCCCGCTCCAGCTCCGGCGCCGCCTGCGTCGCCGTACGGCCGCTGCCGCGATAGCCGACCCAGTCCGCGAAGCCCTCGGAGAGCCACAGGGGTGTGGCGGCGGTGGTGTGGGCACGGGTGGCCACGTGCGTCGTCTCGTGGGTGAGCACGACCTGCTTCCCGAAGTCGCCGAGGAGGCCGTACGCATCGGGGTTGACGATGATCCGGTCCGCGGGCGCCCTGGCCGTCCCTCCCGCCTCTCCCGTGGTGACCGCCGCGATCCCCCGGTACCCGGACGCGGGCGCCCCGAGCAGCCCCGCCATGCCCTCCAGCGACTTCGGTACGAGGACGACGACGTGCCCCGTCCAGTCCGCGCCCCAGGCGTCCGTCACGGCGGGCACGGCGCGGTCCGCGAGCCCGGCGTACGCCCGCAGCCGCTCACCGGACTGCCCGACCCCCAGGACGAGGCTGTGCGCGCCCCGTACCACCGTCACCGCCCCCTGCTCCCACAGCTGCTGACTGGCCCGCTCGGCGGGCACGTCGGAGGCGACCCGCCAGGTCCCGCCGTCGCGGACCAGGCGCAGGGTGCGGGCCGCCGTGACGGGCGCCCTGTCGTAGCCCTCGATGCGGTAGCGCAGCTCGGCGCCCGCGGTGGCGCGGTCGCCTGAGCGGTGCAGGTCCGTCAGGCGGTACGACCAGGCGGCCAGCGGGACCGCGCGCAGCCGGGTGAACTCCGCGGTCGAGCCGGACGGTTCCTCCGTGGCCCGGTACGCCGACTCGTTCCGGTCCAGGACCGCGGCCGCCCGCCGGTCGAGGACCCGCTGCACATCGGCGGACGCGGTGTCCGGGGACGGCCCGCCGCCGCAGCCCACCAACACGGCGAGCAGCAGCACCAGGGAGCACCCCGCCCGCGACGCACGCCTTCGACCAGCCACGTTCCCGATCGTACGGCGCCCGGGTCGTACGGCGCCCGGGCGCGGGGGTCAGACCCGCGTCACGGACGAGATGGGCATCATGCCCACCGGGTCGTAGCGCACCGGCGCACCTGGGTAGGGCGCGTGGATCACCTGACCGTTGCCCACGTACATCGCGACATGACTCGCGTCGGAACGGTAGGTGACGAGGTCGCCGGGCTGCGCCTGGGAGAGCGACACCTGCCGTCCGGCGTAGCGCTGTTCCTGGGAGGTGCGCGGCAGACCGATGCCCGCCTGCCGGTACGACCACTGCATGAGACCCGAACAGTCGAATCCGCCGGGCCCGTTGGCGCCCCACATGTAGGGGCGGCCGAGTGCGGAGCGGGCCGCGGCGAGGGCGGCGGCGGCGCGCCCCGAGGCGGGCGTGACACTGCCGAGTTCGGGCAGGTCGGAGCGTCCGGAGCGGGAGGCCCGGTCGTAGGCGGCGCGCTCGGCGGACGGCAGCGAGTTGAGCAGTATGCGCGCCTTGGCGAGCTTCCGTTCGACGGTCCGCTTGTGCCGGGCGGCGGCCTTGGTGCTCTTCTCCAGCTCGGCGAGTTCGGCGGTCGCCTCCTCGCGCTCCTGGGCGAGGTCGCGCATGGCGAGCTGGAGGTCCTTGAGTTCGCCCGCCTGGTGGGCGTTGATCCGGTCGAGCGCGGCGGCCTTGTCGAGGTACTCGGCGGGGCTGTCGGAGAAGAGCAGCGCCAGGGAGGGGTCGAGGCCGCCCGCGCGGTACTGGGCCCCGGCGAGCGAACCGAGCGCGTCCCGCATGGTGTTGATGCGCTCCTGCTGCCGGGCGATGCGGTCCTGTGCCGTGCGCACCTCTTTGCGCAGGACTCCCGCGCTCTCATCGGCCTTGTTGAACGCCTCGGTTGCCTTCTCCGCCTGGGTGTACAGGCGGTCCACCTCGGCCCGGGTGTCGTCCTTCGGTGCTGCGGCGGCCGGTACGGCCCCGAGGGCGGCGGCCGCGACGGACATCACGGTCACGGCGATGCCGGCGATGCCCGCGGCGCTGACGCCCCGGTCGAACCCGGACGGTGGACGGCGGCGATGGGACCCCACGAGTAGCCGCTCTCCCTTCCGCTGACGGTCCCCCGGAGTTGGGGGAAACGCGCCAGACAGTAGCCGTGCGACCACGCACCGACCAAAGACCTCCAGGGGCGCACAACGCGGCGCCCCGCCGGAGACGCAGGTCACCGACGGGGCGGGGGGTCAGCGGGAGCTACCGCGATTCGCCCGTTCGGGCGGCATGTCGAGGGGGCCTCGAAAGGATCTCGGAGGGTTCGGGGAGCCGGATCAGACCCGGACGCCGAACTGGAACGCTCCACCGATGGTGCTCATCGACTCGTAGCGCACGACGGTTCCGGTGCGCGGGGCGTGCAGCACCTGGCCGTTGCCCGCGTAGAGGCCGACGTGGTGCAGGTCGCCGAAGAAGAAGACCAGGTCGCCGACCTGCAGATCGCTCTGCGAGTAGATGCGGGTGCCTATGGTCGCCTGCGACTCCGAGGTGCGCGGGATGGAGACACCGGCCTGGGCGTACGCCCACGAGGTGAAGCCCGAGCAGTCGAAGGAGCTGGGGCCGGAGGCGCCGTAGACGTACGGCGAGCCGATCTTGGTCTGTCCGGCGGAGAACGCGGCACCGGCGCGCCCGGACGCGGGTGTACCGGGGTCGCCGAGAACGGTGCGCTCGCTGGCGCGAGTGGCGCGGGACTGCTGCGCGTCCAGAGCCGCCTTCTCCTTGGCCGTCAGGGAGTTGAGGAGCTTCTGCGCCGCGGCGAGCTTGGTCTGAACCGTCTTCTTCTGCTTGGCCAGTTCCGTACGGGTGTCGGCGAGGTCCTTGAGCTTCGCAGAGGCTTCCTGCCGCTGCTGGGCGAGCGAACGCTGCTTCTCCTGGACCTTCTTCAGCGCCTCGACCTGCTGACTGCTCAGCTGGTCCATCGCGGACGCCTTGTCCAGGTAGTCGTCCGGGTCCGAGGAGAGGAACAGTGCCACGGAGGGGTCGATGCCGCCGGTGCGGTACTGGGCGCTGGCCATCGAACCGAGTCCGTCGCGCAGGGCGTTGAGCTCGTCCTGGCCGCGGGCCACGTTGTCCTGCAGGGTGCTGATTTCCTTCTCCAGCTTGTCCTGCTTCTCCTTGGCCCCGTCGAGCTTCTCGGTGGCCTGCTCGGTCTCCTCGTAAAGCTTGTCGACCTTGCTCTTGACCTCGTCCTTGCTCGGCTTCTCGCTGGGCGCGGCGTTGGCGGCGTTGGCGCTGAGGACAACGGCAGCGGCTGCGGCGGTGGTGAGCACGGTCACACGGGTGCGGCTCGGCTGCTTGGGTCGACGGTGGGACGCCACGAAGGCGAGCTCCTTCTTCCTCCAGCCGCCTGCCGAGACGCCGACGGGCGGTGTCCCCCCACCGTCACTCCCAATGAGTGATCACCCGAGTGGAGGTTCGAGCCCCGACCCTAGTGACCTTCCTGTGATCAGTTCAAATCCAAACCTGAAAATTCTTAGTCACCCAGCGCATTCTTTGCACTCAACTCACATGCAGTGATGTGGAGCTGACGCTACGTTGCGTGAAGGTTTCGCCAATTCGGGCACAACGCCCGGATGTTACGGATGGGGCGTACGGGCTCTTTGGGGTGTACGGCACAGATCGCCGACGACTGTTTCAGCCGCGCGAAAAGCGCTTGAGAAGCACCACGGAGGCCACCGGGCGAGCGCCGGCCTTGGCGATCCCGTCGGCCACCTCACGGTCGGTGGAGACCACGATGACGGGCCGCCCGGGCGGCTCGGCGCGCACCAGCTGGCGGATCAACTCGTCCGCCGTGACCCCCGCTTTGGAGAACAGCACCCGCACCCCGCGCGGCGGCGCGAGCAGCACGGGCGCCGCCAGCTCGGCCCCGTCGAAGACGCACGTCACCTCGGCCCCGGTCTGCGCGGCGAGCTGCGAGAGCTGCCCCAGCAGCCTGAGCCGCTGCTTCTCCAGCGGCATCTGCGGATAGCCGGTCTTGGTGACGTTGTAGCCGTCGACGACCAGATGCGCCTGCGGCAGCGCGAGCAGCTGGTCGAGGATCGCGGGATCATTTTCGGACAGCGCACGGGCCGCGATGTCCTTGGGCGTCATGCGCCCCGGTTCGACCGCGTCCACGGTCTCCGCCGGCCGTACGGACACGGGCGGCAGCGCGAGCTCCCGGCGCAGCCCCTGGGCCGCCTCCAGCACGGTGTCGAGCAACAGCCGTACGCGCATGTCCTCGACGCTGCGACCCTCGCGCGCCGCCTTGCGGGTGGCCTCCAGGGCCGCCTCGGCCTCCGAGAGCCGCGCCTTGAGCCGCCGGGTCTCGCTCTCGGCGGCGGACACCTGGGCCTGCCCGTCCGCCCGTGTGGTGTCCATCTCGCCCTGCAGCTTGCGCAGCGCGGCCTCGCCCCGCTTGACGTCGCTGAGGGCGCCGCGCAACTTGCGGTGAAGCGATTCCGCTTCCCTCTTCGCGGACTCCAACTCCGTGCGCAACCGCTCGGTTTCGGCCTTGGTCTGACCACGCGCCTGAGCGAGCTCCTCGCGCAGCCGCTCCAGCTCCGCCCGGCTCTCCTCGTCCGCGCGCTCGGCGTCCGCCCGCAGGGCCTCCTCACCCGCGGCGGTCACCAGCTTCACCCAGCCCGTGGGGCGCAGCACATAGGCCGCGGCCGCCACGTCCAGCGGATCCGCGGCCGGCGGCGGCGCGCCCGAGTCGAGGGCACCGACGAGCTCCGGCTGCGCCTCTCTGAGCTTTTCGGCGATACGCTGCCGGAACAGCGGGTCGGTCTCCAGCGCGGCGGCCATGGCGTTGCCGGCGAACTTCGCGCGCCGATTGGGGGCGAACCGCGCATACTGCCGCAATTGGGCGGGTAGTTCGGCGACGGTCAACCCGCCGAAGCCGTCCGACACGATCTGTACGACCCGTCGACGCACCCCGTCGGGCAGCGGACGGTCGAGCACCTCAGCGGCGCCGTCGTCCGGCTCCCCGCCTGTGGTCTCCACCATCCGTCACCCCAATGTCTGTGCGGGGCCCGCTCCCTCAGGAGCCGGCGCCCGGCCTGTCCACCAGTTCCACCTGGTCCACCGCGTTGCACCACCGGCAGCGCACCGACTCGATGGTCTCACTGACCACCTTGCGCTCCTCGACGTTCGGCTCACCGGCCAGGTCGAGGTGCACATACTCGACGACCTTGGACGAGCGGGTCACGTCGAATCGCGTGAGGTTGCCGCAGAGTGTGCAGCGCCAGCGAGTCTCGGCGGTCGGGAGGGGAACCGTCATGTGGCAGTCGCTTTCCTTCTAGTGTCCGTCCGACACCGGTCTCCGGCGCGTGTGGCTCGTTACCCTACGGCCTGGCGGGTACTCGACGCTCGGCCGTCCATGGCGGCGAGGCACTCTGTGCGCATCGGTCCGGTTACGTCATGCTCTGTACCATGATCAGCACCTGGGGTACGGCGGTCGGCAGGACGATGCGCGGTCAGTCCGCGCCGGTGACGTACGGGCTGATCTTCCTGTGCTGCCTGATCTTCCTGATCGGTCCCGCCTCGGGACTCAATCCGTCGTTCGGGACCGGGGACGCGCTGGTGGTCGCCCAGCGGGCCTACTTCCGGCGCTGGGGCGTGATCCCCGCCGAGCTCTTCGACGGGACCCCGGGCGCCTGGCTCACCCCGGCCACGGCCCTGTTCATCCACGGCAGCTGGCTCCACCTCCTGGGCAACATGCTCTTCTTCTACGTCTTCGGAGCGATGACCGAGGAACGCATGGGCCACGTCCAGTTCGCCGTCTTCTACGTGGTCTGCGGGTACCTCGCTCTGCTGGGTTACGCGATCGCCAACTCCGGCTCCGAGCAGACCCTGGTCGGCGCCTCGGGGGCGATCTCCGCGGTCCTCGGAGCGTTCCTGTACCTGTTCCCCAGGGCCCGGGTGACCAGTCTCTTCCCGTTCCTCTTCTTCCTGCCGCTGCGCTTCCCCGCCTGGGTCGTGCTGCCCTTCTGGGTGACCCTGCAATGGCTGGCGGCGGGCCGCAGCCCCTCGGGCCCCGGGGTCGCCTATCTGGCCCACCTGGTGGGCTTCTCGCTGGGGTTCGTCTACGCGTGGGTGCGGTTCGGGCGGCCGACTAGAGTGAAAACCCCAGCAGCAGCCCCCGAGGGAGAAAACCAGCCGTGATCACCGCGATCGTGCTCATCAAGACCAGCGTGGACCGGATCCCCGAGATCGCCGAGTCGATCGCCGCGCTGGACAGTGTCAGCGAGGTCTTCTCCGTCACCGGTACGTACGACCTGATCGCCATGGTCCGGGTGAAGGCCCACGACGACCTGGCGGACGTCATCCCCGGCAAGATCAGCAAGATCCCCGGCGTCGAGGGGACGGACACCCACGTCGCGTTCCGCACGTACTCCCAGCACGACCTGGAGGCGGCGTTCGCCATCGGCCTCGACAGCTAGGCACGGCCGCGCGGTCCTTTTGGGGAGATGTGGGGGGGCGGGGCCCCCACGCACCCCCACGCACCCCCAGCCAATCTCAGACCGCCGGAACGCAGCGGCCGTCCTCCGTGCGGTAGTTCCACTTCGCCCCGTCCCGCACCAGTTCCTTCACCGCGCGCACGAACCGCTCCACGTGCTCGTCGGGCGTACCGGCCCCGAAGCTGACGCGGATCGCGTTGAGGGACTTCTCCCCGGGCGCGGCCTCGGGCGCCCCGCACTCCCCCTGCGTCTGCGGATCGCTGCCGAGCAGCGTCCGCAGCAGCGGGTGCGCGCAGAAGAGACCGTCCCGCACCCCGATCCCGTACTCGGCGGACAGCGCGGCCGCGAAGTGCGAGCTGTTCCAGCCCTCGACGACGAACGAGATGACGCCGACGCGCGGGGCGTCGTCGCCGAAGAGCGACAGGACGCGGACCTCGGGCACCTCGGCCAGACCGGCGCGGACGGCCCCGATCAGCTGCTCCTCGCGGGCGACGAGCGTGTCGAAACCGGCCTCGGTCAGCGCCTTGCAGGCGGAGGCGATGGAGTAGGCGCCGATCACGTTCGGCGAACCGGCCTCGTGCCGGGCCGCGCTCTCGTGCCACTCCACGTCCACACCGCCGTCCACCCGCCGCGTGACCTTGCGGCTGGCGCCGCCGCCCGCGAGATACGGCTCGGCCTCGCGCAGCCAGTCGGCGCGGCCCGCGAGCACGCCGGAGCCGAACGGCGCGTACAGCTTGTGCCCGGAGAAGGCGACCCAGTCGACGTCGAGGTCCCGCACCGACACCGGGTGGTGCGGGGCGAGCTGGGCGGCGTCCAGGACGATCCGGGCACCGTGCGCGTGCGCGGCGGCGGCCAGCTCGCGCACCGGCCACAGCTCGCCGGTGACGTTCGAGGCGCCGGTGACGCAGACCAGGGCCGGGCCGTGGGGGTCGCGGGCGGCGAGGGCCCGCTCCAGGGCCGTGACGGCCTCCTGCGGGGTGCGGGGCGCGTCGAGGTAGGTGACCCGGGCGTCCTTCCACGGCAGCAGCGAGGCGTGGTGTTCCGTCTCGAAGACGAACACCTGGCAGTCGGCCGGAAGCGTGGCGGCGAGCAGGTTGAGGGAGTCGGTGGTGGAGCGGGTGAAGACGACCTGGTCGTCGCCCCGGCAGTCGAGGAACTCCGCGACGGTCCTGCGGGCGTTCTCGAAGAGGTCGGTGGAAAGCTGGGAGAGGTACCCGGCGCCGCGGTGCACGCTGCCGTAGTACGGGGCGTACGCGGCGACGTCGTCCCACACCCGCTGGAGGGCGGGGGCGCTGGCGGCGTAGTCGAGCGCGGCGTAGGTGACCTCACCGCCGGTCACGAGCGGGACGGTGACATCTCGGCCCAGAACGGGCAGAGGGGCGCAAAGGGTCTGGTTGGCGGCAGCGGTGGAGACAGACATGGCGAGCTCCTGTGAGAGGCAGGCGGAATCGCTGCGCGGGCCGGGTGCACGGGGGTACCGCTGTGCACCCGCGCGGCTCGGCGCAGGGAGGAAAGGCAAAAGGGGTGTGCGGAGGCGGGGCTCTACGCCCTATCGCATTCGCTTGCTCACAGAAGGCTCCCTCGAACGACCAGGACCCCTGGGATTCTCGAGGGGTCCGCGCTTGCCGTAGACCTCGCTGCCTACGGCCTGGTCTTCACCCGGGGCACCCCGCCACGGACGGAGGGTTGCCGGACAGCCGGCCGGGGCCTGATGGCTGTCGCTCATGACCTGATACGGCATCCTGCCACAAGATCTTCCCCCCGCAACCCGACGTCCGTATGCCGGGACGCCGAGTCCCTACCTGGGGTCTCCGCCCCCAGACCCGCAAAAGATCGCGCAATTCTCCGCGCCCCTTTTGGGGGCGCGGAGAACTGCGCGGGCAACCCCCGCCAGCCCGCGGCCGAACAACCGGACTACGACTGGCTCGCAGCCACCCAGCGTTCCAGCGTCCGCTTCGCCGCCCCCGAGTCGATCGCCTCCGCCGCCTTCGCCATCCCGGCGCGGAGCTGGTCCGCGAGCGGCGCGTCGGTCGGGGACAGGGCGACGAGGGCCGCCGCGGAATTCAGCAGCACAGCGTCCCGTACGGGCCCCGTCTCGCCGTTGAGCAGGCGACGGGCGACGTCCGCGTTGTAGGACGCGTCGGCGCCGCGCAGGGCCTCCACGGGGACGAGTTCGAGGCCGACGTCACGCGGGTCGAAGCGCTCCTCGGTGACCTTGCCGTCGCGGACGACCCAGACCCGGGACGTCGCGGTGGTGGTCAGCTCGTCCAGGCCGTCGTCGCCGCGGAAGACGAGCGAGGAGTTGCCGCGCTCGGCGAACACGCCCGCCACGATCGGTGCCATACGCAGGTCCGCGACTCCGACGGCCTGTGCCTTCACCCGCGCCGGGTTCGTCAGCGGACCCAGCACGTTGAACGTGGTCCGGATCCCCAACTGCCCCCGAGCCGCCGCGACATGACGCAGCGCCGGGTGGAACTTCACCGCGAAGCAGAAGGTGATCCCGGCCTCCTCCGCGACCTCGGCCACCCGCTTCGTCGTCAGGTCCAGATTGACGCCGAGCTTCTCCAGGACGTCCGAGGCACCGGACGCGGAGGACGCGGCCCGGTTGCCGTGCTTGACGACCTTGGCGCCGGTCCCGGCCACGACGATCGACGACATCGTGGAGATGTTCACCGTCTTCGCGCCGTCACCGCCCGTACCGACGATGTCGACGGTGTCCCCCGGCACCTCGATCACATTGGCGTGCTCGTACATCGTCCGGACCAGACCGGAGATCTCCTCGACCGTCTCGCCCTTGGCCCGCAGCGCCACCGCGAACCCGGCGATCTGCGCGTCCGTCGCCTCGCCGCTCATGATCCGGTCCATCGCCCAGGCCGTGTCGTCCGCGCTCTGGTCGCGGCCCTCGAGCAGGCCGTTCAGCACCACGGGCCAGGAACGGCCCGCCGCGGTGTTGCCTCCAGCGGGGTTCACAGCGCTCATAAGCCGCTCCTGGGTCCGTCGTCCCGGCAAAGGGACTCCTTGTGTAGATGGGAACACCCTATCCAGGCCCGGAGACGGCAAAGAGCCCCCGTCCAGGCAATGGACGGAGGCTCTCGCCGTGGCGATCAGTGAAGACCGGTCAACCGGTCGGAAGATCAGTGGTGGCCGTGGCCGCTCGTGATCTCCTTGTACTCCTCGACCGTGGGCTTGGGGATCTGGCTGTCCTCCCCGTAGAAGCCCTCGCTGAGCTTGGAGCGCAGCCTCTCCGTGCCCTTCACCTTGCGCTCGACACCGTTCTCGTCGACCGTCGCGCCGATCTGGGCGGGCTGGTACTGCTCGTGCGCGGTGAGCGTGTGCAGGGCGTCCTGGCTGAGCGGCTCGTGCACCTCGATGAACTCACCGTGCGGCAGGCGCTTGATGATGCCCGACTCGCGGCCGTGCAGCACCTTGTCCTTGTCGCGGCGCTGGAGGCCGAGGCAGACCCGCTTGGTGATGACGAACACGATGACCGGCACGACGAAGAAGCCGATGCGCACGAACCAGGTGATCGAGTTGATCGACAGGTGGAAGTGCGTGGCCCAGATGTCGTTGCCACCACCGACGAGCAGGACGAAGTACCAGCTGATCCAGGCGGCACCGAACGCGGTCCGGGTCGGGACGTTGCGCGGGCGGTCCAGGATGTGGTGCTCACGCTTGTCGCCGGTGACCCAGGACTCGATGAACGGGTAGACCGCGATCGCGACCAGGACCAGCGGGAAGATCACCAGCGGGATGAACACGCCCAGCACGAGCGTGTGACCCCAGACGTTGATCTCCCAGCCCGGCATGACACGGATCAGGCCCTCGGAGAAGCCCATGTACCAGTCGGGCTGGGCGCCCGTGGACACCATGTCCGGACGGTAGGGGCCCATGGTCCAGATCGGGTTGATCGAGGCGATCGCCGAGATGGCCGCGATGACACCGAAGACCAGGAAGAAGAAGCCTCCGGCCTTGGCCATGTAGACCGGCAGCAGCGGCATGCCGACGACGTTGTTGTTCGTCTTTCCGGGGCCCGCGAACTGCGTGTGCTTGTGGTAGAAGACCAGGATCAGGTGGCCGACCACCAGGCCGAGCATGATGCCCGGCAGCAGCAGGATGTGGACCGAGTAGAACCGCGCGACGAAGTCGCCGCCCGGGAACTGGCCGCCGAAGAGGAAGAACGCCAGGTACGTGCCGACGATCGGCACGGACAGGACCGCGCCCTCCATGAAGCGGACACCGGTGCCGGAAAGCAGGTCGTCCGGGAGCGAGTAACCGGTGAAGCCGGTGAACATGCCCAGGACGAACAGCAGGAAGCCGAACAGCCAGTTGACCTCACGCGGCTTGCGGAACGCACCCGTGAAGAACACACGCATCATGTGCACGAACATGCCGGCGAGGAAGATCAGCGCCGCCCAGTGGTGGATCTGCCGGACCAGCAGACCACCGCGCACCTCGAAGGAGATGTGCATGGTCGAGTTGAACGCCTCGGACATCAGCTGTCCCTGCAGGGGGACGTAGCTGCCGTGGTACGTGACCTCGTTCATCGACGGGTGGAAGAACAGCGTCAGGTACACACCCGTGAGGATGATGATGATGAAGCTGTAGAGGCAGATCTCACCCAGCATGAACGACCAGTGGTCGGGGAAGATCTTGCGCATGTTGGACTTGGCCAGGGAGTAGATCCCGAGCCGTCCATCGGCCCAGTCGGCGACTTTCTCGCCGGCCGGGGCCTTCTCGCGCGAGGGGCGCGAGTCGGAAGTGGTGGTAGTGCTCATCCGCGCTCCCAGAAGGCAGGACCGACGGGCTCTTCGAAGTCGCCGAGCGCTTCGAGGTAGCCCTGTTCGTTCACACCGATGCGCAGCTGCGGCAGGGCGTGACCGGCCGGGCCGAAGATCACTCGGGCACCGTCGGAGAGGTCGAAGGTGGACTGGTGGCAGGGGCAGAGCACGTGGTGCGTCTGCTGCTCGTACAGGGAGATCGGGCAACCGACGTGGGTGCAGATCTTCGAGTACGCCACGATGCCCTCGTGCGACCAGGCGAGCTCGCGCTTGTCCTTGATGTTCTCCGGCTGGAGCCGGACGATCATCAGGGCCGCCTTGGCGATCTGGAGCTGGAAGTCCTCGTCGTGCTCCTCCAGGCCCTCGGGCTTGGCGAAGGTGAGCGAGCCGACGGCGACGTCGGAGGCACGCAGCGGCTCGTTCGTGTTCATGTTGACGAGCAGCTTGCCCTTGGACCAGAGCGTGTGGCGCAGCTTGGTGCCGGGCAGCGGACCCAGGTCGCGCAGCAGCATGACGCCGGAGAGCGGGAACAGGGCCAGCGCGCCGAACATCGTGTTGCGGATCAGCTTGCGGCGGCCGAGCGCGGACTCCTTGGCGCCCTGCTTGAAGTCGGCCAGGACCTTGGCCTTGACCTCGGGCTCCGCCTCGATCGGGTGACGCTGGTCGGCGATCTCCACGTCGGACATCAGGGTGCGGGCCCAGTGGACCGCGCCCGCGCCGATCGCGAACAGCGCCACACCGAGGGTCATCCCCAGCGCGAAGTTCAGCGCGCCGATGTGCCCGAGCGGGAAGACGAAGATCGACTTGTCCCTCGGGATCGCCACGTACGAGGCGATGAAGCCGACGGTGGCCAGCATCGACAACGTGAACAGCATGGCGACGACACGCTCGGACCGCTTGGCGGCCCGCTCGTCGATGTCCTGGATGCGGGGCTCGTGGGGCGGCAGGCCCGGGTCCGCGAACGGGTTGGTCTCGTCCGCGAGGGCTACCGCGCCGTGACCGTGCTCGTCGACCTGCTCAGCGGGCAGGTTCTCTTCTGGAATGTCTTGGCTACTCATGACTTCTTGGCCTTTGCGGTCCGAGCGGCGACCCAGACGGCGACGGCGACCAGGGCGCCAAGACCGAAGATCCAGCCGAAGAGGCCTTCACTGACCGGCCCGAGGCCGCCCAGGTCCAGACCGCCGGGGCTCTCGGTGTCGTCACCGTTGACCGCGTCGAGGTACGCGATGATGTCCTTCTTGTTCTTCTCCGACAGCGTGGTGTCGGGGAAGGACGGCATGTTCTGCGGGCCGGTCTGCATGGCCTCGTAGATGTGCTTGGGGTCGACACCCTCAAGGCTCGGCGCGAACTTGCCGTGCGTCAGCGCGCCGCCCTTGCCGGTGAAGTTGTGGCACTGCGCGCAGTTCGTACGGAAGAGCTCGCCGCCCTTGGCGATGTCCGCGCCCTCGGGGCTGACCTGGCTCTTCGTAGGCACCGTGGGACCAGCGCCCAGCGAGGCGATGTACGCCGCGAGCTGGTCGATCTCGGCCTGCGAGTAGATGACCTTCTTCTTCGGGATCTGAGCGCCCGGCTGCTGGGCCGGCATACGGCCGGTGCCGACCTGGAAGTCGACCGCCGCGGCGCCCACACCCACCAGGCTCGGCCCGTCGGAGGACCCCTGACCGCCGGTTCCGTGGCAGCTGGCGCAGCCCACGGAGTAGAGCTTCTTGCCCTCGTCGATGGCAAGGGACTGGGCGGTCGTATCGGCCTGCGCCTTGCTCGCGGGTGCGAACGCGGCGTACAGCCCCCCGGTGGCCGCCAGCGCGAGGAGTAGGACGACGACCGCCGCCAGCGGATGGCGTCGTCGTGCGGAGAGCTTTTTCACGGATTACCCCGGTGTCAGGATCTTCTGCGTCGATGCTTCTGGAATGGATCGGTTCGTCGCGCGCGATCGGTTCGCCGCGGACGCCGCCCGGTTACTTGATCATGTAGATCGTGGCGAAGAGGCCGATCCAGACGACATCGACGAAGTGCCAGTAGTAGGACACGACGATGGCTGCGGTTGCCTGCTCGTGAGTGAACCTCTTGGCCGCGTAGGTGCGACCGAGGACAAACAGGAAGGCGATGAGTCCACCCGTCACGTGCATGCCGTGGAAACCGGTGGTCAGGTAGAACACCGAGCCGTACGGGTCGGAGGAGAGCGAGAGCCCGTCCTTCTTGACCAGCTCGGTGTACTCGAAGATCTGACCGCCGATGAAGATCGCACCCATCACGAACGTGACGATGAACCACATCCGGAGCTTCTTCACGTCCCCGCGCTCGGCGGCGAACACGCCGAGCTGGCAGGTCAGGGAGGAGAGCACCAGGATCGTGGTGTTCGTGGCCGAGAACGGGAAGTTGAGATGGCTCGCCATCTCCTTCCAGTGATCCGGCCCGGTCACCGATCGCAGGGTGAAGTACATCGCGAAGAGGGCCGCGAAGAACATCAGCTCGGAACTCAGCCAGATGATGGTTCCGACGCTGGTGAGGTTCGGTCGATTGACCGACGGGTGCGCGTGCCCGGTTTCTACTGTCGTTGCTGTCGCCACGACCGACATTATGTCGGTCGCTTATCCCGCCCTCACGCCCGGGGGTGCCGTTCGGGGTGTTGATGGGGTGTGTCCAGCCCGTATGGCCCATCGAAGCCCTGTCCGAACCGGTGTTGACGGGGTGTTCGAGGGGGTAGCATCCGCGCCATCGGTACCAGGAGTTCCCGAGCAATGCCGTGCTTCTTAGATGCGTGGAGGAACAATGCAGCCGACCGCCACGGTGCTGGTCTACAGCGACGACTCCAACACCCGGGGGCAGGTGCGGCTGGCGACCGGCCGCAGACCGGCCCCCGACGTCCCCCAGGTCGAGTTCGTCGAGTGCGCCACGCCCGCCGCCGTCCTGACGGAGCTGGACAAGGGCGGGATCGACGTCTGTGTGCTGGACGGCGAGGCGGTTCCGATGGGCGGCATGGGCGTCTGCCGGCAGATCAAGGACGAGATCTTCAACTGCCCGCCGGTGCTGGTGCTCATCGGGCGGCCCCAGGACGCCTGGCTGGCCACGTGGAGCCGTGCGGACGCGGCGGTGACCCTTCCGGTGGATCCGGTCGAGTTCGCCTCCGCGTTGGCCTCGCTGCTGCGTCGTAAGGCCTTGCAGGGCGCCTGAGAGCACGGAGCCGCAGAAGAACACGGCCCCGCGCCCCTTTCGGGGCGCGGGGCGGGTCGATCTCAAACGCTCTCGGGCCGCAGCCTCGCCCGGTCCGTCAGCTTCGGGCCCTCCGGGGTGCCCGCTGTCAGGGCGCTGCCGTTGCGCCAGTCCTTCCAGGCGACGTTCCAGTCGCCGAAGCCGTTGTTGAACGGGGTCATCGCGTCGCCGTTGGAGTTCTGGACCTTCACGATGTCGCCCGGTCGGACGTTCTTGAAGAACCACTCGGCGTTGCTGGTGCTCATCCCGGTACAGCCGTGGCTGACGTTGGCGGACCCCTGCTCCCCCACCGACCAGGGCGCGGCGTGCACGTACTCGCCGCTCCAGGTGACCCGGGTCGCCCAGTAGACGGGCAGGTCGTAGGAGTCCGCACTGCCCTCGGCGATGCCGACGGTGGTACCGCGCATGCGTACGTAGGGCTCCTTGCTCAGTACGACCTTGACGCCGTTGCGGGTCTCGTAGCCCGGCTTGCCGGTGGTGACGGGGATCTGGTTGATCACCTGGTCGTTCTTGTAGATCGTCATGGAGTGCGTGGCGGCGTCCGTGACGGCGACGAAGCGGTCCCCGGTGGTGAGCGTCAGGGGCTTCGCGTCGCCGCCCCAGAGCCGGTCGGCGACCTTGATGCCCTTGAGGTTGCTGTGGGCCTGGATGGTGGCGTGGATGGGCCAGTACTCCTTGGGACGGTAGTGCAGCGTCTTGTCGTCCACCCAGTGCCAGGCGCCCTCCGCGGCGGGCACGGAGTCGACCTTCAGGGCGCCCTCGACGATCGCGCGAGCGGCCTTGTCCTTGACCGGGGCACTGAGTTCGGCGGTGATGGGCTGACCGACGCCGTACTCGCCCGAGGCGGGCCCCAGAGTCACGCCCAGGGGCTTGTTCGTGGTGGGCGCGGTGGTCTCGAAGTCGACGATCTGGCGTCCGGGGGCGCCGTCCTCGTCCTCCGTGCTCACGTGCACCGTGTAGTGGGCGCCCGCGGCCAGTGGTGAGGTGCTGTGCCATCGGGAGCCGTCGGCGGCGAGTTCGCCCGCCACATAGCGCCCCGACGCGTCGACGGCCGTCACATCGGTGATGCGCTCGTCGTCGCCCTTGGAGGTGACTTCCAGGGGCTTGTCCGGGTCGACCTTGCGGCTGTCGCCGACCACGTCGGTGAAGGAGAGCTGACCCGCCGCGTCGTACGGCCGGGCGGAGAGCGGGTGGCCGCTTCCGCCGCAGGCAGCGGCGGCCGCGCCGAGGGCGACCACCAGCGTGGTGCGGCTGACGACCGTGCGGATTCGCGGTGCGTGATTCATGGACTCACGCTATGAACACCCGTCAACCATGGCGCGGCGAGTGAGCCGTGCGGGGGATACGACGTGCGGCAAAAGAGGAAGCCCGGACTCTCCGTCAGGAGAATCCGGGCTTCCGGGGTGTCCAGCGATCGCTACGGGACCGCGCGCGTGCTACTGGGTGCGGTTCTCACCGTGGTAGTACTCGAAGACCCAGCCCCACAGGCCGATCAGGATGAGCGGGAACCCGAAGTACAGCAGCCACCAGCCGAAGACGACGGCCATGAAGGCGAGCGCGCCACCGATACCGAGCGCGAGCGGCTGCCAGCTGTGCGGGCTGAAGAAGCCCACCTCGCCGGCCTCGTCCGCGACATCGGCCTCGTCGTTGTCCTGCGCCAGCTGGTCCACCCGCCGGGCCGTGAAGGCCAGGTAGTAGCCGATCATCACGCTCAGGCCGAAGGCCAGGAAGAGCGCCGTGGTGCCGGCCGGCTCCTTCGACCACACGCCATAGACGATGGCGATGACGAGGATGAAGGCAGCCAGCCAGAGGAACATCTTGCCTTGGACCTTCACTTGCCGGCCTCCTTGCCACCAGCGAGGGCCTTCTCACCGTGACCGGCGTTCTCGAGCTGGTCGAGAGCGGCGATCTCCGGGTGGTGCAGGTCGAAGGCCGGGGATTCGGAACGGATCCGCGGCAACGTGAGGAAGTTGTGACGCGGCGGCGGGCAGGACGTGGCCCACTCCAGCGAGCGGCCGTAGCCCCACGGGTCGTCGACCTCGACCTTCTTGCCGTACTTGGCGGTCTTCCACACGTTGTAGAAGAACGGCAGGATCGACAGGCCGAGCAGGAACGAGCTGATCGTCGAGATCGTGTTCAGCGCGGTGAAGCCGTCGGCGGCGAGGTAGTCCGCGTAGCGACGCGGCATGCCCTCGACACCCAGCCAGTGCTGCACCAGGAACGTGCCGTGGAAGCCCACGAACAGCGTCCAGAAGGTGATCTTTCCGAGGCGCTCGTCGAGCATCTTGCCGGTGAACTTCGGCCACCAGAAGTGGAATCCGGAGAACATCGCGAACACGACCGTACCGAAGATCACGTAGTGGAAGTGCGCCACCACGAAGTACGAGTCCGAGACGTGGAAGTCCATCGGCGGCGAGGCCAGGATGACACCGGTCAGACCACCGAAGGTGAAGGTGATCAGGAAGCCGACCGCCCAGAGCATCGGGGTCTCGAAACTCAAGGACCCCTTCCACATCGTTCCGATCCAGTTGAAGAACTTCACGCCTGTCGGGACGGCGATGAGGAACGTCATGAAGGAGAAGAACGGGAGCAGTACGCCACCGGTGACGTACATGTGGTGCGCCCACACGGTCACGGACAGACCGGCGATGGAGATCGTCGCGGCGATCAGGCCCATGTAGCCGAACATCGGCTTGCGGGAGAACACCGGGATGACTTCGGAGATGATGCCGAAGAATGGTAGAGCGATGATGTACACCTCTGGATGGCCGAAGAACCAGAAGAGGTGTTGCCATAGCAAGGCTCCGCCATTGGCGGCGTCAAACACATGCGCACCGAATTTTCGGTCCGCCTCCAGCGCGAACAGCGCCGCCGCGAGCACGGGGAAGGCCAGCAGCACCAGCACCGCGGTGAGCAGCACGTTCCACACGAAGATCGGCATACGGAACATCGTCATGCCGGGAGCGCGCATGCAGATGATGGTCGTGATGAAGTTGACCGCACCGAGGATCGTGCCGAAGCCGGAGAAGGCCAGACCCATGATCCACATGTCGGCGCCGACACCCGGCGAGCGGACCGCGTCCGACAGCGGGCTGTAGGCGAACCAGCCGAAGTCGGCCGCGCCCTGCGGGGTGAGGAAGCCACCGACCGCGATGAGCGAGCCGAACAGGTAGAGCCAGTAGGCGAACATGTTCAGCCGCGGGAACGCCACGTCGGGCGCGCCGATCTGCAGCGGCATGATCCAGTTCGTGAAACCGGCGAACAGCGGCGTCGCGAACATCAGCAGCATGATCGTGCCGTGCATCGTGAACGCCTGGTTGAACTGCTCGTTCGACATGATCTGCGTGCCGGGGCGCGCCAGTTCGGCGCGCATCAGCAGCGCCATGACGCCACCGATGCAGAAGAACGCGAACGACGTGACGAGGTAGAGCGTGCCGATCGTCTTGTGGTCCGTGGTGGTGAGCCACTTGATCACGACGTTGCCCGGCTGCTTGCGCCGCACCGGCAGCTCGTTCTCGTACGAGTCTTCGGCTGCCCCGGCACCCTGAGGTTCGTTGAGGATGCTCACAGGTTGTTCGTCTCCCGGTTCTTCTCGTGGCCCGTCTGCTCAATGCCGGCCGGGACGTAACCGGTCTGTCCCTGCGCCGCGAGCTGCTTGAGGTGGGCCTCGTAGCGCTCGGGGGAGACGACCTTCACGTTGAAGAGCATCCGGGAGTGGTCGACGCCGCACAGCTCGGCGCACTTGCCCAGGAAGGTGCCCTCCTTGTTGGGGGTCACCTGGAAGGAGTTGGTGTGGCCCGGGATGACGTCCATCTTCATCAGGAACGGCACCACCCAGAAGGAGTGGATGACGTCACGCGAAGTGAGGACGAAGCGGACCGTCTTGCCCTTGGGCAGCCAGAGGGTCGGACCGGGGTTGCCCGTCTGCGGGTTCCGCTCACCTGGCGTACCGACCTCGTAGACGCCGCCGGCGTTCGCCGGGAAGTCCTTCTTGAACCGGTCCGGAATGGCGGCCAGGTTCGGGTCGATCTTGGCGTTGCCCGTGACACCGGGAACGTCCTCGATGTAGTTGAAGCCCCAGCTCCACTGATAGCCCACCACGTTGACCGTGACGTCGGGCTTCTGCTTGAGGCTGAGGAGCTTCGTCTCGTCGCGGGCGGTGAAGTAGAACAGCACCGAGACGATGATGAGCGGGACCACCGTGTACAGCGCCTCGATGGGCATGTTGTACCGGGTCTGCGGAGGAACTTCGACCTTGGTGCGACTGCGCCGGTGGAAGAACACACTCCACAGGATCAGGCCCCACACCAGCACGCCAACGGCGAGCGCGGCCGCCCAGGACCCCTGCCACAGGGAGAGGATCCGCGGACCCTCTTCTGTGGTCGGGGTGGGCATACCAAGGCGGGGGAAGTCCTTGTATGTGCAACCGGTGGCGGTCGACAGGACCAGGCCCGCAGTCAATGCCTGCAGCAGCTTCCGCCGCATCGGGCGCCGCGGCGAGCGGTCGGAGCCGTTGGGACTCACGTAGCGCCTTCCCGAGAGTCTCGCCCGCGCGGTTGGCTGCGGCCTTCTCGCTGGTCGGTCGCCGCCCTGCGTCGGGCAGGGGTTTGGATGTTTATGCGGACCAAACCCTACTGGACGCTATTTGGGGTCGCGCGGGGAGGGTGCCCAACGCGCCGCCGGGTCAGCCGAAGGGGGTGGGTTGCCCTGCTCCGGGCTACTTCTGACGGAGGTTTGGGGCGCCCAGGAGCTCGGGACGGGGGGACATCACGGCGGCTGCGGGCTCATTGTGGCTTGTCGCGCCCCGCGGCGGAGCCGCAGATGTCACAGCCTCGCGGCCCCTTGGGGGCGCTGGTCCGAGCGGGGCTTTAGCGTTGGGGTGTGGCCTACTTCGATGCTGCTTCCGCTGCTCCTCTTCATCCCGTCGCCCGGCAGGCCCTACAAGCCTCGCTCGACGAGGGGTGGGCCGATCCCGCGCGGCTCTACCGGGAGGGGCGGCGGGCCCGATTGTTGCTCGACGCGGCGCGCGAGGCGGCGGCCGAGGCGGTGGGCTGCCGTCCCGACGAGCTGACCTTCACCTCGTCCGGCACCCGGGCGGTGCACTCCGGGATCGAGGGTGCGCTGGCGGGCCGCCGGCGCGTCGGAAGCCACCTGATCGTGTCAGCCGTCGAACATTCGTCGGTACTCCATTCGGCAGAGGTCCACGAGGCGGCGGGCGGCTCGGTGACGACGGTGCCCGTCGACCGCGCGGGCACCGTCTCCCCTTCTTCCTACGCCGCCGCCCTGCGCCCCGACACCGCTCTCGCGTGCCTGCAGTCCGCCAACCACGAGGTGGGCACGGAGCAGCCGGTGCGGGAGGTCGCGGAGGCGTGCCGGGCGGCGGGGGTGCCGCTGTTGGTGGACGCGGCGCAGTCACTGCCCTGGCGCCGGGTGGAGGGCGACTGGTCCCTGCTGACGGCAAGTGCCCACAAATGGGGCGGACCTTCGGGGGTCGGACTGCTCGTCGTGCGCAAGGGGGTGCGGTTCGCTCCCCAAGGGCCCCTGGACGAGCGGGAGTCGGGGCGGGCGGCGGGCTTCGAGAACATCCCGGCCGTCGTGGCCGCGGCGGCGTCGCTGCGCGCGGTACGGGCGGAGGCGGTCGCGGAGGCCGCGCGCCTGCGGGAACTGACGGAGCGGATCCGCGTACGGGTGCCCGAACTGGTCCCGGACGTCGAGGTGGTCGGGGACGCGGTTCACCGTCTCCCGGGGATCGTCACCTTCTCCTGCCTGTACGTCGACGGGGAGACGCTCCTGCACGAACTGGACCGGGCGGGTTTCTCCGTCTCCTCCGGCTCCTCCTGTACGAGCAGCACGCTGACCCCGAGCCATGTCCTGAAGGCGATGGGCGTCCTGAGCGAGGGCAACGTCCGGGTCTCGCTGCCACCGGGTACGCCGTCCGAGGACGTCGACCGGTTCCTGTCGGTGCTGCCGGACGCGGTCGCGGACGTACGCGAGAAACTCGGCGCCCCGACGGCGTCGGCGCCGCCCTCCCCGCCCCCCGCCGACTCCGACACGCTCGTGGTGGACTCCCTCGGCAAGCTCTGCCCCATCCCGGTCATCGAACTGGCCAAGGTCATCGGGGACGTGCCGGTGGGCGGCACGGTTCGCGTCCTCTCGGACGACGAGGCCGCCCGGCTGGACATCCCGGCGTGGTGCGAGATGCGGGGGCAGGAGTACGTCGGGGAGGAGCCGGCGGACCACGGCTTCGCCTATGTGGTCCGCCGGGTGTCCTAGATGGTCGTCCGGAGGAGTGTCCTGATCAGTTCAGGTGGGCCCTGACCTCGGCGATCAGGCCAGGTGGGCCCTGACCTCGATGGCCGCGTCATCGCCGTACGCCTTGGTGAAGCGGTCCATGAAGTGGGCGCGGCGGAGCTGGTACTCCTGGGTGCCGACCGTCTCGATGACCAGCGTCGCGAGCATGCAGCCGACCTGGGCGGCGCGCTCCAGGGAGACTCCCCAGGCGAGGCCGGAGAGGAAACCGGCGCGGAACGCGTCGCCGACGCCCGTCGGGTCCGCCTTGCGCTCCTCGTCCGGGCAGCCGACCTCGATCGGGTCCTCACCGGCCCGCTCGATGCGCACGCCCCGCGCGCCGAGGGTCGTCACACGGTGACCGACCTTCGACAGGATCTCCTCGTCGCTCCAGCCGGTCTTGGACTCGATGAGCCCCTTCTCGTACTCGTTGGAGAAGAGGTAGGTCGCCCCGTCCAGCAGTATCCGGATCTCGTCGCCGTTCATACGGGCGATCTGCTGCGAGAAGTCGGCGGCGAAGGCGATCGTGCGGGAACGGCACTCCTCCGTGTGGCGGAGCATCGCCTCCGGGTCGTCGGCGCCGATCAGGACGAGGTCGAGGCCGCCGACCCGGTCCGCGACCGCCTTGAGCTCGATCAGCCGGGCCTCGCTCATCGCGCCCGTGTAGAAGGAGCCGATCTGGTTGTGGTCGGAGTCCGTGGTGCACACGAAGCGCGCGGTGTGCAGCACCTCGGAGATCCGGACCGAGTCGGTGTCGACGCCGTGGCGGTCGAGCCATGCCCGGTACTCGTCGAAGTCGGAGCCCGCGGCCCCGACCAGGATCGGCCGGGTGCCCAGCTGTCCCATGCCGAAGGCGATGTTCGCGCCGACGCCACCCCGGCGTACGTCGAGGTTGTCGACCAGGAAGGACAGGGAGACCGTGTGCAGCTGGTCCGCGACGAACTGGTCGGCGAAACGGCCGGGGAAGGTCATGAGGTGGTCAGTGGCGATGGAGCCGGTGACTGCGATACGCACGGCGAGGACACGCTCCTGCGACGGAGGGGGATTGACAGTTCACGCTACCCGGTCGACACGTGCACGCTGAAGCGGTCAAAACTACCCGATAGTAGGTCTTTCTTCGTAACACTCGGCGTGCATACGGTTCCGTCATGACGAACCGCAAGGTCCACGGCTCCGCTCCGCACGACCTCGAAGGCGATCTGGCGTCGCTGCGCGGCGACGGCGCCGTGGCCCGGGACTGGGCGGCACCGGACCCGATCATCTCCCGTGCCGACCTGCCCGTGTCCCCGTCGCGCATCCACGGGGTGACCGTGCCGCCCGCGTCCGCCCGCCTGCTGGACGCGATGTCCGACTACGGCGACTGACAGGACCCGAAAGGTCCTCGAAAAGGGCGGCCCCGAACGGCGCCCGCAGGGAACCGTGCGCTCCCCCGCTGCGTCCCATCGCTGTCCCCCGTAAAGGGGATGCGGTGTACGACCAGAAGGAGCGATGCGGTGAGCACCGAGCGACCCGAGACCGAAGCGCCCGAGCCCCCCGAGGACGGCGGCGAGCCGGCGAAGCCGCGCCGCCGCCATTCCCCGGCGGCCGTCGCCTCCGTCGCGGCCGCGGTGCTGCTCGTCGGCGGCGGCGGGGCCTATGTCGCCGCGACCGCGTCCGGCGGCGGGAGCGACCGCGACCACTCCGCGAGCCCCGGCGCCGACGGCACTCCCCCGCCACTGGCCCTCGACGGCTACACCGAGGGCGGTACCGGTGGCACGGGCGGTTCGGGCGATATCGCGCCCGGTGAGCCGAACCCCTACGGCGCGACCTACCACGCGGACGGCACGCTGCCCGCCGGCCCGGACTCCGCGCCCGTCTACGCGGCGAAGGGCGAGGTCACGGCGGCCGAGGTGGCCCGTCTCGCGAAGGCCCTGGACGTCGCGGGCACCCCGAAGCTCAGCGGCCAGACCTGGAAGGTCGGCCAGGACAAGGACGGCTCGGGACCCAGCCTCCAGGTGAACCAGCGGGCCCCCGGGACCTGGACGTTCAACCGGTACGCGCCCGGCACCGACAACTGCAAGGGCGCCGTGTGCACGAGCGACCCCGGCTCCCCGAGCAGCCACGCGGTGACCGAGGCCGCCGCGAAGAAGGCCGCCGTGCCCGTGCTGAAGGCGCTGGGCCAGGACGACGCCAAGCTGGACGCGAGCGAGCTCATGGGCGCCGTCCGGGTGGTGAACGCGGACCCGAAGGTCGGGGGCCTGCCCACGTACGGCTGGACGACCGGCGTCCAGGTCGGCCCGGACGGCCAGGTGGTGGGCGGCAACGGCCAGCTGAAGACGCCGGTCAAGGGAGACACGTATCCCGTGATCAGCGCGAGCAAGGCCCTGGATCTGATGAACGCCCCGGCCTCTCTCGCGACGCCGGGCGACGGGCGCATGGGACCCGGCGGCTGCGCCAGCGCCGTACCGCTGAAGGACCGTGACGAGACGCCGTGCCGCGCGTCGACGGCGGCGCCGAAGCGGGAGTCTGTGGCCGTCGAGAAGGCCGTCTTCGGGCTGGCCTCGCACTTCGCGTCCGGGCACCAGACACTGGTGCCGTCCTGGCTGTTCGAGGTACGGCCGACGGGCACGGACTCCGCCTTCACGGTGACGCATCCGGCGGTCGACCCGAAGTACCTGACCTCGCCGAAGCCGACCGCCACCCCCAGCCCGCGGCCGACCGCGGCGCCGACGTCCCGTGACGTCAAGGTGCAGGGCTACACGGCCGACGGCAAGGACCTGACCGTGAGCTTCACGGGCGGGGTGTGCGCGGACTACTCCGTCTCCGCGAGCGAGAGCACGGACAAGGTGACCGTCAAGGTGACCGAGACACCGTGGCAGGGCAAGATCTGCATCCTCATCGCCAAGGTGTACGAGAAGACGGTGCACCTCGACCAGCCGCTCGGCGACCGGAAGGTCGTCGGATCGGACGGCACACCGATCCCGGAGGGCAAGGCGGCCGGCGCCGCGGTGAAGTCGCCTCAGCCTCAGGCACGGTAGCCACGGGAGCGGGCTGGGTGGTCCGCGCAGGGCCCCGGATGCGCGAAGGCGGCGTCCCTGTCGGAGGGGGACGCCGCCTTCGTACGCGTGATGCGTTCGGCAGTTGGCCGGGACTCAGCTGAAGGAGTCGCCGCAGGCGCAGGAGCCCGTTGCGTTCGGGTTGTCGATCGTGAAGCCCTGCTTCTCGATGGTGTCCACGAAGTCGATGGACGCGCCGCCCAGGTACGGAGCGCTCATGCGGTCGGTGACGACCTTGACGCCACCGAAGTCCTTGACGACATCGCCGTCGAGGGAGCGCTCGTCGAAGAAGAGCTGGTAGCGCAGACCGGAGCAGCCGCCGGGCTGAACGGCGACGCGCAGCGCCAGATCGTCACGGCCTTCCTGGTCGAGCAGGGCCTTGACCTTGCCCGCGGCGGAGTCGGACAGCATGATGCCGTCGCTCACGGTGGTCTTCTCGTCCGATACGGACATCTGCTTCTCTCCCGGGTTGTACGGAGACTGCTTGCCGACGATTGCAACCGCCGGGGCCGCGGATTCATTCCGGGCCGAGAGTCTGCCTTTCCGTGGGCTTTCCGTTCTCGCCTCCCATGCTCGCACACGCGCCGGAGAGCGGACAGCGGCCTGTGGACAACCTCCGGGATTCACGTCACATCGACACTATGGCCGTCGTCAACATGACGTGAAGCGGTTATGATAGATAGCGTCATTTCGACGAAAAGGCTAGTCCGAATGTCCCGCTGGATCGCCCCGTGATCCAAGCGAGCCGCAGAACAGAAAGGGTGCGTGTCGTGACCACCGCCCAGACCCAGGAGCTCGACGTACAGCCGACGCCCCTCGCCCTGCTGCTGCTCGGCCGTGAGGCCGACCCGAGGAGCGAGCGCGGCGTGGAGTGTCCCGGAGACCTGCCCTCGCCGTCCGACCCGGACCTCGTGGAGCGGGCCCGCGCGGCCAAGGAGAAACTCGGGGACAAGGTCTTCGTGCTCGGCCACCACTACCAGCGCGACGAGGTCATCCAGTTCGCCGACGTCACGGGCGACTCCTTCAAGCTGGCCCGCGACGCCGCAGCGCGCCCGGAGGCCGAGTACATCGTCTTCTGCGGTGTGCACTTCATGGCGGAATCCGCGGACATCCTGACGTCCGACGACCAGAAGGTGGTCCTCCCCGACCTCGCCGCCGGCTGCTCCATGGCCGACATGGCGACGGCCGAGCAGGTCGCCGAGTGCTGGGACGTGCTGACCGAGGCCGGGATAGCCGACCAGGTCGTGCCCGTCTCGTACATGAACTCGTCCGCCGACATCAAGGCGTTCACCGGCAAGCACGGCGGCACGATCTGCACCTCCTCCAACGCCCAGCGGGCCCTGGAGTGGGCGTTCGAGCAGGGTGAGAAGGTCCTCTTCCTCCCCGACCAGCACCTCGGCCGCAACACCGCCGTCCGCGACATGGGGATGAGCCTGGAGGACTGCGTCCTCTACAACCCCCACAAGCCCAACGGCGGCCTCACCGCGGAGCAGTTGCGCAACGCCAAGATGATCCTGTGGCGCGGCCACTGCTCGGTCCACGGCCGCTTCTCGCTGGACTCGGTGAACGACGTCCGCGAGCGCATCCCCGGCGTGAACGTCCTCGTCCACCCCGAGTGCAAGCACGAGGTCGTGTCGGCGGCGGACTACGTCGGCTCCACGGAGTACATCATCAAGGCACTGGAGGCCGCCCCGGCCGGCTCCAAGTGGGCGATCGGCACGGAGCTGAACCTGGTCCGCCGCCTGGCGAACCGTTTCGCGGCCGAGGACAAGGAGATCGTCTTCCTCGACAAGACGGTCTGCTTCTGCTCCACCATGAACCGCATCGACCTCCCCCACCTGGTGTGGACCCTGGAGTCCCTCGCCGAGGGCAACCTGGTCAACCGCATCGAGGTGGACAAGGAGACGGAGGCGTTCGCGAAGCTGGCGCTGGAGCGGATGCTGGCGCTGCCGTAGCCGTAGCCGGCGCTGCCGTAACGCGGAGACCGTTCCGCCCTCGGGCGCACCAGGATCACTCCACCCTCGGGCGTACCAGGCCCGACTCGTAGGCGATGACGACGAGTTGGGCCCGGTCGCGGGCGCCGAGCTTGGCCATGGCCCGGTTGACGTGCGTCTTCACGGTGAGCGGACTGACCTCCAGCCGCTCGGCGATCTCGTCGTTGGAGTGGCCTCCCGCGACCTGGACGAGCACCTCGCGCTCGCGCCCGGTGAGCGCCTCGAGCCGCTCGGCCCGGGCGGAGCCTGGGCCCTCGTCCGAACCGTCCCCCTGGGCGAGGAACTTGGCGATCAGCCCCTTGGTGGCCGCCGGGGACAGCAGTGCCTCGCCGCCCGCCGCGATCCGGATGGCGTTCAGCAACTCCTCCGGCTCCGCGCCCTTGCCGAGGAAGCCGGAGGCGCCGGCCCGCAGCGACTGCACCACGTACTCGTCGACCTCGAAGGTCGTCAGCATGACCACCCGTACGTGCGCGAGTCCCGGGTCGGCGCTGATCAGCCGGGTGGCGGCGAGGCCGTCGGTGCCCGGCATCCGGATGTCCATCAACACCACGTCGGCGCGGACCTCCCGGGTGAGCCGCAGCGCCTCCGCGCCGTCGGACGCCTCCCCGACCACCTCCATGTCGGGCTCGGAGTCGACGAGGACACGGAACGCGCTGCGCAGCAGCGCCTGGTCGTCGGCGAGCAGGACACGGATGGTCATGCGGAGTCCCCCAGGGCGGGCGCGGTGCGGTTCTTGACCGGAAGGATCGCATGGACCCGGAAGCCGCCTCCGTAGCGGGGACCGGTCGTGCAGGTGCCGCCGAGCGCGGTGACCCGCTCGCGCATCCCGAGCAGCCCGTGCCCGCCGCCCTCCTCCGGGCCGTCGTCCTGCCCGGGTCCGTTGTCGAGGACGGTCACTTCCACGTTCGGTCCCACGCGGACGACGCTGATCTCGGCCTTCGCCTCAGGGCCCGCGTGTTTCTGCACATTGGTGAGGGCTTCCTGGATGACGCGGTACGCGGCGAGGTCGACGGCGGCGGGGAGGGTGGTGCCGTGGTCGGCGCGGGCTACCTCGACGGGCAGTCCGGCGTTGCGGAAGGTGTCGGCGAGTTCGTCGAGGCGGGCGAGGCCCGGGGCGGGTTCCGTGGGGGCCTCGGGGTCGCCGGACTGGCGCAGCAGGCCGACGGTGGCGCGCAGTTCGTTGAGGGCCGAGCGGCTGGCCTCGCGGACGTGCGCGAGGGCTTCCTTGGCCTGGTCGGGACGCTTGTCCATCACATGGGCCGCGACTCCGGCCTGCACGTTGACGAGGGCGATGTGGTGGGCGACGACGTCGTGCAGGTCGCGGGCGATGCGCAGCCGCTCCTCGGCGACGCGGCGGCGGGCCTCCTCGTCGCGGGTGCGCTCGGCGCGGTCGGCGCGTTCGCGGATGGCGTGCACGAAGGCGCGGCGGCTGCGTACGGCGTCGCCCGCGGCGGCGGCCATGCCCGTCCAGGCGAAGATCGCGAGGTTCTCCTGCGCGTACCAGGGCAGGGGGCCGACCAGCATCGCGCAGGCCGTCAGCACCGTCATCGTGAGCAGGCCGACGCGCCAGGTGGTGGGGCGGTCCGTGGCCGAGGCGACGGTGTAGAGGGCGACGACGGCGGACATCACCACCGGGGCTCTGGGGTCGCTGGCGACCAGTTCCACGGCGGAGAAGGCGCCGGTCGTGGCGAGGATCGTTCTGGGGGCGCGGCGGCGGAACACCAGGGCGGCGGCGCTGAGCACCATGAGGGTGAGGCTGAGGACGTTCGGGACGTGGATGCCCCAGGTCGCTCCGTTCTCCCCGTGGGGGTCGACGAAGGAGCTGGCCGTCATCGTCACGAGTACGCCGGTCGCCAGAGTGGCGTCCAGTGCCATCGGATGCGCGCGGAGTCTGCACTTCGTGCGCTCTAGGGTGCTCACTCGTTTTACGGTACGGGGCCCTTGCAGGGGGCGGAACGGTCACCACCGCACCCCAACGTTTCTCGCCCCCGCCGCCCTTACCCGTCCCCTCCCCGGGGGCTGCCGCCCCCAGACCCCCGCATCGGCCTGAACGGCCTCGTCCTCAATCGCCGGACAGGCTGAAAACGCGCGCGAGCCGAGGCTTTTAGGAGCGCGGGGAACTGCGCGACCAGCCCCCACCGGGCCGCAGCCGAAGGACTTCGGGTGGGCGGGGGACGCGGGGCGCAGCCCCGGTCAGGGGGCGGGGAACTGCGTGGGCGAGCCGGGCGGCCCCGGAGCTGAGGAGCTCCCCCCGCTCAACCCCCGGAGGGAACCGTCAGCCGGGGATCAGGCCCTCGTCGGTCAGCATGGCGCGGACCTCTTCGAGGGTCGCGTCGGGGGACGGCAGGATGAGGTCGGAGGGTTCGAGGGCGTCGTCGGGAAGCGGAGCGCCGAGGCGGCGGACCTGGTCCAGAAGAGTGGTCAGGGTACGGCGGAAGCCGGCCTCGTCACCGCTCTCCATCTCGGTGAGCAGCTCGTCGTCCAGCTTGTTCAGTTCGGTGAGGTGGCTGTCGTCCAACCTCACCTGCCCCTCCCCCATGATCCGTACGATCATGTCGCCCTCCTCAGGCGCCCTAGGTGTGGGTCACTGCTTGTCGAAGCGCGGGGTGTCCCGCGGCTGGGACTGCGACGTGGACTGTCCCGTGCCGCCCTCGATCGCCTGCTGCGGCGAACCACCGGCGAGCTCGGCCTTCATGCGCTGCAGTTCCAGCTCTACATCCGTACCACCGGAGAGCCGGTCCAGCTCGCTCTGGATGTCGTCCTTGGCCAGACCGGACTGGTCGTCGAGCGCACCGGAGGCGAGCAGCTCGTCGATCGCGCCGGCGCGGGCCTGCAGCTGCGCGGTCTTGTCCTCGGCGCGCTGGATCGCCATGCCGACGTCGCCCATCTCCTCGGAGATGCCGGAGAAGGCCTCTCCGATGCGGGTCTGCGCCTGCGCCGCCGTGTAGGTCGCCTTGATGGTCTCCTTCTTGGTGCGGAAGGCGTCCACCTTGGCCTGCAGCCGCTGCGCCGCGAGGGTGAGCTTCTCCTCCTCGCCCTGGAGGGTCTGGTGCTGCGTCTCCAGGTCCGTCACCTGCTGCTGGAGCGCCGCACGGCGGGAGAGCGCCTCGCGGGCCAGGTCCTCGCGGCCGAGCGCGAGCGCCTTGCGGCCCTGGTCCTCCAGCTTGGTGGACTGGTTCTGGAGCTGGTTCAGCTGAAGTTCGAGGCGCTTGCGGCTGGTCGCCACGTCCGCGACGCCGCGGCGCACCTTCTGCAGCAGCTCCAGCTGCTTCTGGTACGAGTAATCGAGGGTTTCGCGCGGGTCCTCGGCCCGGTCAAGGGCCTTGTTCGCCTTCGCGCGGAAGATCATCCCCATACGCTTCATGACACCGCTCATGGGCTTCGCGCGCCCCCTTCTGACGGACTCCAGCTCCAGGTACTGCAACAGAACCCACAGTACGGGCCCTGCATCCATTACCGCACTGTTCGGGGACGGATGCGCTCATCCCCAAGGACGACTGCGTACGGCACCGCTCCGGCGTAGGGAGTAGGTGGGACTCGGGGTCCACCCGTACACAGCGTCCCCTCTGTCCCACTACAGACGTACGGTGTTGCCGGATCGTTCCCCACTCGAATGACGTCCATGCCGCCGCACCCCGTACCCTTGGGTTTTGTGTTCCGTAGCCGTGCCAAGGAAGAGAAGGCCCCCGCCGACAAGGCGCAGGTGACCGACTCCAAGCAGACCCGTGACCCGCAGGCCCCCAAGGGGCGCCCCACGCCCAAGCGCAGTGAGGCCCAGACCCAGCGTCGCAGCGTCGCCCAGACGCCGACGACGCGCAAGGAGGCGGCCAAGCGGCAGCGCGACGATCGTCGTGTCCAGATGGAGAAGCAGCGCCAGGCCCTGGCCAACGGCGACGAGCGCTATCTGCCCGCCCGTGACAAGGGGCCGGTGCGGAAGTTCGCACGCGACTTCGTGGACTCGCGCTTCTGTGTCGCGGAGTTCTTCCTGCCGATGGCCGTGGTCATCCTCGTGCTGAGCATGGTGCGGGTGGGCTCGCTGCAGAACATCGCGCTGCTGCTGTGGCTCGTGGTGATCGTGATGATCGTGGTCGACTCGATCGGCATCGCGATCCGCCTGAAGAAGCAGCTGGCCGCCCGCTTCCCCGACGTGCCCAAGAAGGGCGCGGTCGCCTACGCGCTGATGCGTACTCTCCAGATGCGTCGCCTCCGGCTGCCGAAGCCGCAGGTCAAGCGCGGAGAGCGGCCCTGAGCGCGGCATCGTTCTCCGGGGGCGCGGCGGATGCCTGGCTGAGCAAGCTGGGCGGGTTGCGTGATGTCGTACGACAGGAGCTGGTGGCCCGACAGCTCGACGAGCAGATAGCCGGCCGGTTCCCGGTCGGGCAGCGGTTGCGGGTGCTCGACGTCGGTATGGGCCAGGGCACGCAGGCGCTGCGGCTGGCCCGGGCCGGGCATCAGGTGACCGGCCTCGAGCAGGACGCGAAGATGCTCGCCGTGGCCCGGGAGGCGCTGGCCGCCGAACCCGAGGGCATCCGGAGCCGGGTGCGGCTCATCGAGGGCGACGGCCGCGAGACGGGCGTGCACTTCCTGCCCGGCAGCTTCGACGTGGTGCTGTGCCACGGCGTACTCATGTACGTCGAGGAGCCGGACCCGCTCCTCGCGGGGCTGGCGCGGATGCTGGCCCCGGGCGGGCTGCTCTCGCTGCTGGTGCGCAACGCCGACGCGCTGGCCGTGCGGCCGGGCCTGTCCGGGGACTGGGCGGCGACCCTGGCCGCGTTCGACACGGACGCCTACGTCAATCGGCTCGGCCTCGCTGTCCGCGCGGACCGGCTCGCCACGCTGACGTCGACGCTCGCGGGGATCGGGGCGGCGTTGCACGCCTGGTACGGCGTGCGGGTCTTCACGGACACGGCGCCCGACGGTACCCCCGTCCCCGAGGACGTGGAGACTCTCCTGGCCGCGGAGGAGCGGGCCGGGCGGACGGACCCCTATCGCCAGGTGGCGGCCCTGCTGCATCTCTGCGGCGTACGCGGCTGATGCGCGTCCGCGGCGTACGCGGCTGATGCGTCTGTGCGGCGTACGCGGCTGATCGATCCCTGCGGCGTGCAGGACCGATCGTTGTCCGATCGCTTCCTGATCGCCCCCTGTTCGGCCCTGCACCGCGAGCCGGAGCGGAGCCGCGAAAGGGACACTCGGGACATGGCTGCCACCCGTGCCTCCGCGTCGCGTCCGCTGCTCCCCATAACCGCCCTCGTCATAGCCGCCCTCATCTGCGCCGCCGCCCTGCTCTCCGGCTGTTCCGACGCCGGGTCGCCCCCCGAGAAGGACAGGACGAAGGACGGGACGACGCAGGCCGTCGTCCCGCTCGCGGCCGACGACCTGCAGAACGCGTACCTGAAGGTGATCAAGAACGTCCTGCCTTCGGTGGTGCAGATCCAGGCGAGCGACGAACTGGGCTCGGGGGTGGTGTACGACAACCGGGGACACATCGTCACCAACGCGCACGTGGTCGGGAACGAGCAGACGTTCAGGGTGACGACGGCCAACAGCCAGAACGTGCTGACGGCCAAGCTCGTGTACAGCTACCCGGGCCAGGACCTCGCCGTCATCAAGCTGGACAAGGTGCCGAGCGGGCTGAAGGCGGCCACCATCGGGAACTCGGAGAAGGTCGAGGTCGGCCAGATCGTGCTGGCGATGGGCTCGCCACTCGGGCTGTCGTCCAGCGTGACCCAGGGCATCGTGTCGGCGACCGGTCGCACCGTCAGCGAGAGCAGCACCTTCGGCGGGACGGGGGCCACCATCGCCAACATGGTGCAGACGTCGGCCGCGATCAACCCGGGCAACAGCGGCGGCGCGCTCGTCGGCCTGAACGGGCAGGTCATCGGCATTCCCACGCTGGCCGCGACGGACCCGAGCCTCGGGGGCGGCACGGCGCCCGGGATCGGATTCGCGATCCCCGCCTCGATGGTGCGGACGATCGCCGACCAGATCATCAGGACCGGCAAGGTCACCGACTCGGGACGGGCCGCGCTCGGCATCACCGGCCGTACCGTGCTCGACGAGACCTACGCGCCCGCGGGTGTCGCCGTGGTCGAGGTGAAGCCCGGCGGCGCGGCCGACACGGCGGGCATCCGGCCCGGCGACATCATCACCCGGATCGGCACGAACGACATCACCACCCTCACCTCGCTCGCCGAGGTGCTCGCGGCCGACAAGCCGGGCCAGCGGACGCGGGTGACGTTCGTCCGGGGCGGGGCCAAGCGGACGGTCGGCGTGCGGCTGGGTGAGCAGTAGGCACGGGTGAAGGTGAGCAGCAGGTACGGGTGAAAGCGGCGACGAGGGGTTGACGCACGGCGAAGGGGGTTGCCGGGAACGGTCCCGGCAACCCCGGCCGGCCTACTCCGGTTCGGCGTGCAGGCTCATCGGTCCGTAGATCTTCGTGCTGTCCTCGAAGAGGAACACCTGGTCCGCGCCGCCCTCCAGCAGGTCCTTCCAGACCTCGCCGATCCAGGACTCCGCGTCCCCCTGTGTGGTGAACTCCTCGGGCTGTACCGCGGGTTGGACCTCTGTCCCGTCGGACTTCTCGAACCGCCACGTCCATGCCGCCATGTACGCCTCCCAGGTATGAGCACACTGCACAGCGGAAGCCGCACAAGATCCGGCTCCCGTCCGAAGCCTAGGCGCTGAGCCGGGTGCGGAACAGAAGATCGCGGGTCGCGGCACGCGTCGCGGGTGGTGAACGGCCCCGCGCGCCTACGGGCGCTGTACCCGAACGCGCGCCACCCACGGTGACACGGGAAAATCAGGGCGTGGAACTGACTCTGCTCGGCACCGGCGCCCCCGAGGGCCTGCCCCGTCCCGACTGTCCCTGTGCGGCCTGTGCGAGTGCGCTCGGCGAGAGCGCGCGGGCGGCCACCGCGCTGCTCGTGGACGGCACCCTGCTGCTCGACCTCACGCCCGGCGCCGCGTTCGCCGCGGCCCGCGCCGGGCACTCGCTGGGCGGCGTACGGCAGGTCCTGCTCTCGCATCCGCACGACGGGCCCGCCGTCGAGGTGCCGGCCGGGCTGCCGCAGCCCGTACGGGTTCCCGACGGCAGCGAACTGGCACTGCTGACCGGACACCGGGTGCGGGCGGTGCCGATGGACTCGCCCGGCACGGGGTACGCGGTGACCGGACCGGACGGACAGCGGCTGCTGTATCTGCCGCCGGGCGCGGCGCCCGCGGGACTCGACGAGAACGGCGACTCGTACGCCATGGTGGTCGCCGATGTGGTGGGGCGGCCGGACGCCCTGGCGAAGCTGCGCGCGGTCGGGGCCGTCGGGCCGACCACGGACGTGATCGCGGTCCACCTCGACCACGACGTGCCGCCGGGCCCCGAACTGCGGCGGCGGCTCGCGGCGGCGGGCGCGCGGGCGGTGCCGGACGGGACGACGCTGGACGTGGGCGTCTACGAGGACGTACCCGACGTACCGCGCCGCACCCTCGTGCTCGGCGGGGCGCGCTCGGGCAAGTCGGTGGAGGCGGAACGGCGTCTGGAGTCCTTCCCCGGGGTGCTGTACGTGGCGACGGGCGGGTCCCGCAACGGGGACAACGAGTGGGCGTCGCGCGTGCACGCCCACCGTGAACGGCGGCCCGGCTCCTGGCGCACGGTGGAGACCTGCGACCTGGTGCCGCTCCTGGAGGGCTCCGGGCCTCCCCTCCTCATCGACTGCCTCTCCCTGTGGCTCACGGACGCGATGGACTCCGTGAACGCGTGGGACGACGCGGAGTGGGCCGGCGGCGGCGAACGCGCGCTGCGCGCCCGCGTCGAGGAACTCACCTCCGCCGTCCGCAACACGCGCCGCACCCTCGTCGCCGTCTCCAACGAGGTCGGCTCCGGCATCGTCCCCGCCACCGCCTCCGGGCGCCGCTACCGCGACGAACTCGGCCGCCTGAACGCGGGGTTCGCGGCGGAGTGCGAGCATGTGCTGCTGGTGGTGGCGGGACAGGCGCTGTCATTGCGGGGCTGACCGGGGCCGACCTGAGCCGACCGGGGCTCAGGATTGTCTGCGGGCGATGATCCGGAAGGCGTTCGAGAAGCGGGTGCGGCGGAAGACCGGGGCCATCGCGTGGTCCAGGGCGGAGGCCGAGGCGAGCAGCGGGACGCTCGCCCGGGCCAGGACCGTGTGCAGGGCGCGCTGGAGCGGGGTCGGCGGGGTGGGGCGCCAGGGGGCGTCGAGGTCGGGCAGGACGCGGCCGAGGGCCAGCGCGAGGGCGCCGGCGAGGTCGTACGGGATGTGCGGTTCGCGGCGGTCTGTCGCGACGATCTCGCAGCCGAGGGACTCCAGTTCGCCCAGCAGGTTGGACAGCGGCATCAGGTGCAGATGGCGCGGCTGGCCGTACGACACCCACCACCTGCCCAGCAGCGCGCCGAACGCGCAGTCGGGGTCCGGCACTTCGACGAGGAGGTGACCGCCGGGCCGCAGGACCGTCAGGGCGGCGCGCAGTTCCTCGCGCGGGTCGCGGGTGTGCTCCAGATGGTGGAACATGCTCACCACGTCGTAGCGGGCGCTCAGCCGCCCGATGATCCGGGGGTCGGTGAGCCGGCCGCGGTGGGCCTCCTCGATGTGCCCGGCCGCCCGCGCCTTCTCGACCCGCCGGGTGGGGTCGAGGCCGTCGAAGGACGTGTACGGGTGAACCTCCCGGGCGACGGCCGGGAAGTGCCCGTGCCCGGTGCCGACGTCGAGCCAGCTCTCCGGCTCGGCGTGGCGGAGCAGCGCGCGGGCGGCGGCCCGGTGGCGCCCTCTGCTGCCGCGGGCGCCGAGGAGCCGGTCGGTGAGGCCGTCGAGCCCCTCGTGGAAGTCCCGGTGGTAGAAGGCCAGCCCCTCCGCGCTGAGCCGGGGGTTCTGGAAGGCGTGGGAGCAGTCCGCGCACTCGTCGACGACGAACGTGCCGGGCTTGCGCTGCACCTGGTCCGGCGTCCGCAGCCGGGTGCGCAGCCGCTTCGAGCCGCACCAGGGACAGTCCTCCCGGCGCGGTTCGTGGAACCGGTCGGTGCCTTGGGCGAGTTCGGCCGCGTAGGCGGCGCGGCGCTCGGCGCTCGGGGGTGGCGTGGGGGGCATGGACGCTCCTGGGGACGACAGGGTGGGGGGACGGCGGGGTGCGCGAGCGAGCCGTACGACAATCCGACACAAACGGTACGTAGCGGATCGTGATCCGGGGCGCAACGACGTGGCGCGGACGTGTTCGATCGCTGCCGGTACTGTTCGGCGAATGAGCTCGCTTAATCTCGACGACTTCACCGATCTGATCGAGCGCCCCGACGGAGGCGTGCGCCGGGACGCCGAGGCGCGCCGGGAGCGCCAGGTCGTGCCACCCGGGGCGCTGGGCCGCCTCGACGAACTGGGTGAGTGGCTGGCGGCGGCGCAGTCCGCGGTGCCGGTGCGGCCGATCGAGCACCCGCGTGTGGTGCTGTTCGCGGGCGACCACGGGGTCGCCGGACTCGGTGTGTCGGCGCGGCCCGCGGGCACCGCCGACCAGTTGGTGCGGGCGGTCCTGGAGGGCGCGAGCCCCGCGGCGGTGCTGGCGCGCCGGCTCGGCGTGCCGGTACGGGTCGTCGACATGGCGCTGGACTGCGATCCGCAGGAGCTGCCCGCGGAGGTCGTGCGGCATCGGGTGCGGCGCGGGTCGGGGCGGATCGACGTCGAGGACGCGCTGACCCTGGAGGAGGCCGAGGCCGCGTTCCTGGCGGGGGTCGCGGTCGCGGACAAGGAGGCGGACTCCGGTACGGATCTGGTGGTGCTCGGCGATGTGAGCGTCGGCGGGACCACCGCGGCGGCCGTGCTGGTCGCGGCGCTGTGCGGGACCGACGCGTCCGTGGTCACCGGGCGGGGCGGGCGCCCCATCGACGACCTCGCGTGGATGCGCAAGTGCGCGGCCGTGCGGGACGCCCTGCGGCGGGCTCGGCCGGTGCTCGGGGATCAGCTGCAGCTGCTCGCGGTGGTGGGCGGCGCCGATCTCGCGGCGATGACGGGGTTCTTGTTGCAGAGCGCGGTGCGGAAGATGCCGGTGATCCTCGACGGGGTCGTCTCGGCCGCGTGCGCCCTCGTGGGGCAGCGGGTCGCCTTCCGGGCGCCGGACTGGTGGCTGGCCGGCCAGAACAGCGGCGAGCCGGCCCAGGCGAAGGCCCTGGACCGCATGGCCCTCGAACCCCTCCTCGACCACGGCGTCACGGTCGGCGAGGGCGCGGGAGCCCTCCTCGCCCTCCCCCTCGTCCAGGCCGCCGCAGCCCTCTCCGCCGAACTCCCGGAAACTCCGGCCCCCGACCGCGACCCCGAGCCCGAGGTCTCCGACCAGAACGAGTGAACGGCCTGGCCCCCGAACGCCGGACGGGCTGAAGGATGCGGGCCGGGGCGGGCGGGGCAACCTCCGGCCTCGCCCGCGAACGCCGTCCACCCCGAGGCTTTCAGGGGCGCGGGGAAGTGCGCGCCCAACCCCACCGGCCCGCGGCCAAAGAACTACGGGCGAAACCCACCCCGCAACAATCCCCCGGCCCGCATCACCCGTACCGCCCCTCCCCCGCACGACGCACCCCGCCCCATATCATCGCCCTTTATGGGAGATGCCCGAATTGCCGCTGACCAGGAGCGGGTCCCGGCCCGTCAGGGTGAAGGGGACCACCTGTCCACCGGCGCGTCGCGCAGAGCCGCCGCCTTCGCGGTCTGGTACCTGCGGGCCGTCGCGTTCATCAACTTCCTGAGCGCCGCGTGGGTGTCGCTCGGGCAGGACGTACGGCGCCACAACACCGAGAACTTCTTCACCCCGTACCTGCTGACGGCAGGATTCGCGTCGGGTGTGTTCACCATGTTCCTGGCCATCACGATGCGTCGCCGCAAACGGGCCGCGTGGATCCTGAACTTCGTGCTCAGCGGGCTGTTCCTGATGCTGTTCGCCGTCGCGATGACGTTTCCGGAGATCCGCCAGTACGCCCAGAACTGGGTCTCCATCGTCCTGACCGCCGCCTTCGTCGTCTCGCTCGTGATCGGCCGCCGGGAGTTCTACGCGAAGGGCGACCGGTCGAACCCCAAGCTCGCCGCGGCCGTCGCCGTCGGCGGACTGCTCGTCGCCTCCCTGCTCGCCGCGCTGCTGGTGACGGTCACCAACAGCGCGCAGGACGCCTACCGTTCGACCTTCTGGGACCGCTGGCGCTACGGCGCCCTGCGCCTGGTCTCCGTCGCCGCCGACGACTCCCGCTTCCACGGCCTGGAGATCGCCAACTGGGTCAACGTCACCATCAACGTGCTCAGCACCCTGCTGGTCCTCGCCGTGTTCTACGCCGCCTTCCGCTCCCGCCGCGCCGTCGATCCGCTCACCGAGGACGACGAGAAACGGCTGCGCACCCTGCTCGACCGGCACGGCGACCGCGACTCGCTGGGCTACTTCGCGCTGCGCCGGGAGAAGAGCGTGATCTGGTCGCCGACCGGCAAGGCCGCGGTCGCGTACCGCGTCGTCGGCGGGGTCTCGCTGGCCTCCGGCGACCCGATCGGCGACCCGGAGGCGTGGCCCGGCGCCATCGAGCCCTGGCTCGCCGAGGCCCGCGCGCACGGCTGGATCCCGGCGGTGATGGGAGCGAGCGAGGAGGCGGGGACCGTCTACTCACGGCACGGGCTCGACGCCCTCGAACTCGGTGACGAAGCGATCGTCGAGACCGCCGAGTTCACCCTCGAGGGACGCGCCATGCGCACGGTCAGGCAGGCCTACAACCGGGTCAAGCGGGCCGGGTACGAGGTGCGCATCCGGCGGCACGAGGACATCCCGGCCGACGAGATGGCGTACCTCCTGAGGCGTGCCGACGACTGGCGGGACGGGGCCACCGAGCGCGGGTTCAGCATGGCGCTCGGACGGCTCGGCGACCTGGGCGACGGGCGGTGCGTGATGCTGGAATGCACCGACGGAGAGGGGGAGTTGCGGGCGCTGCTGTCCTTCGTGCCGTGGGGGCCGCGGGGGCTCTCGCTCGATCTCATGCGGCGTGACCGGGACGCCGAGAACGGGCTGATGGAGTTCATGGTGATCGAACTCCTGCGCCGCGCCCAGGAGATCGGGATCACCCAGGTCTCGCTCAACTTCGCCATGTTCCGTTCCGTCTTCGAACGAGGTGGACGCCTCGGTGCCGGACCGGTGCTGCGGCTGTGGCGTTCCCTGCTCAGCTTCTTCTCGCGCTGGTGGCAGATCGAGTCGCTGTACCGGGCCAACGCCAAGTACCGGCCGATCTGGGAACCCCGTTTCCTGCTCTTCGAGAAGAGCGCGGACCTGCTGCGCATCGGCCTCGCGGCCGCGCGCGCCGAGGGGTTTCTCGAAGCACCCGGACTGCCGAAGTGGCTGCACCGCAGGCACCTGGAGTCGCACCGATGAGGGTGGCCGGACAGACGGGGGGAGCCTGCCGGACGGGGACCGGAACAGCCAGACGGATGGGAACCGGGACAGCAGGACGGACGGGTACCGCTGCATGAACACCCTCGCCCGCCTCGCCCGCGCCGAATGGGGACTGCTGTACGTCACCGTGCGCGAGGCACTCGCCGGACAGCGATGGCGGGCGATGCCGGTGACGCTCGGGGCCGTCTGTCTGACGGCCATCCTCCAGTTCGTGCAGAACCAGCCCTGGGGCTTCCAGTTCGTGCAGGACATCGGCTCCGTGCGGGCCGAGGAGCCGCTCTGGCTCGCCCTGCTGCGCACCCCGCTCTCCCTGTTCGTGCCGGCCCTCGACCTGCCGGTGTGGGGCGCGCTGCTGCAACTGCTCATCGTGTTCGGGATCGCCGAGATCTGCCTGGGCTGGTGGCGGATGCTCGTCATCGCGTACGCCGCCACGCTGGCCGGCACGCTCTACGCGCGCGTAGCGATCTCACTGAGCCCGGACAACCCGCTGGGGCTGCCCGTGACGGACGCCCAGGTCGTGGACACCGGACCCTCGGCGGCCGTGGTCGGCCTCGCCGTCTTCGTCGCCTGGCGCTATCGCGCCTACTGGACGGGGTGGGGGGTGGTCGCGGCGATGATGATCGAGGTGGCGTTCAAAGGGAACCTCGCGGGCAAGGAGCACATCGCCGCGCTCGCCGCGGTCTTCGTGCTGTACGGGATCTCGATCCTGCGTCACCGCCACCGCTACCGTCGCCGTCACCGGCGGCCGGGCAGGGGCCGGACAGGATCCGGTTTTCCGCCGATCCAGTCCTGAAGCTTGCGGCGCGGACCGAACCAGCGGCGGTCGTGGTGGTAGGCGCGCAGCATCGACCTGGCCCGGGCGCGCGGCCTGCGGCGGTAGAAGCGCTTGGCCCACGGGGAGACCGGGCGGGCCAGCCGGACGGCGCCGATGAGGGCGACGAACGGGACGATCACGCCGAAGATCGCCATGCGGGCCTTGCCCTTGCTCAGGGCGAGCAGGGCGAAGAGGAAGTTCACGGCGACGCTCAGGATGACCCCGCCCCGGTCCTGGAGTTCCTCCTGGGTCATGTCGTTGACCCCGAACGGCAGGAACCCGCCGAGCACCAGGCCGACGAGGGCCGCCGTGACCAGGACGACCTCGACGCTCTTGCGGCCCTCCTCGCTCCAGTACACGTCGTCGAGGTGCAGGATCAGCGCGAACTCGTCGAGCACCAGCCCGGCGCCCATACCGAACACCACCGCGAACAGGGCGGCCCCGAAGCCGTGCCGGTAACTGGCCACCGAGCCGAAGCCGCCGATCACCGTCAGGACGACACCGGGCACGACGTGGTGGATGTGCAGACCGCCCGCCTTGACGTTGCCGAACGGACCCTTGCCCGCGCGGATGAGGCGGACGACGACACGGGTGATCACAAAGGTCAGCACGAAGGAGGCGAGTGCCAGGAGAAGCGGCAGCTTTCCCGGTTCGACGATGTTCCTGTACAACCAATGACCCATATTGCGCACTTTATCCGCGGCTCTCGCGCGCGGGCGCCGCACCCGCGCTCGGTCGGCCCGCCACCTCCCCGGGTAGCCTGCGCCGGTGTCCAGGACCCCTCTCCCCCACGGCCTCCGCTTCGCCTTCGGCACCCTGACCGTGCTCCCCGTCACGGTCACCCGCTGGGACCGTGAGGCGGCGCGCGGCGGAATGTTGTGCGCCCCCGTCGCCGGGCTGGTGGTCGGGGCGGGCGCGGCCCTGGTGGGCGTGACACTGCTAGCGATGGGCGCGGGCCCGCTGCTGGCCGCCGTCGCCACCGCCGCCGTACCGGCCGCGCTCACCCGTGGTCTGCATCTCGACGGGCTCGCCGACACCGCGGACGGCCTCGGCAGCGGCAAGCCCGCCGAGGACGCGCTGCGCATCATGAAGCAGTCCGACATCGGCCCGTTCGGCGTGATCACCCTGCTCTTCGTGCTGCTGGCGCAGGTGGCCGCGCTCTTCCAGGCCTACGAGGCCTCGTGGGCGCGGGGTGTGCTCGCGGCCGTCGTCTCGGCGACCGCGGCCCGCCTCGCCCTCACCCTGGCCGCGCGCACCGGGGTGCCCCCGGCCCGCCCCGAGGGCCTGGGTGCCGCGGTCGCGGGCACGGTGCCCGTACGCGGCGCCCTGCTGGTGACCCTCGCCGTCACCGTCGCGGCGGCCGGCGCCGGCGCGCTTCTCGGCACGTACGACCTCGTACGCGCCCCCCTGGCCGTCCTCGCCGCCTGCGCGAGTGCCGAACTGCTCCTGCGCCACTGCACACGCCGCTTCGGCGGCATCACGGGCGACGTCTTCGGCGGCCTCGCCGAGACGGCGGCGACCACCGCCCTCGTGGCGCTCTCCCTCGGCTGAACTTCCAGCGGGCGTAGGAATGAGCGAAACCCGGCGGCGCGCGTAGGCTCGTCCCGAGTATGTGCCACCCAGGTAAAGACACTCCCTGAGGCCGGATCTAGGGTCATTCGTCAGGGCCCGGTCGACCCATCCCTACTCGGCCGCAGCAAAACAATGGAAGCGAGATCTCACCACAGTGACTGCTCTGACTCTCAGCACCGCCGCGGCGTCCGGCCTGCGGGCCGACGCGATCGTCGTCGGTGTCGCGAAGGGCGCCAAGGGCCCGGTCGTCGCACCGGGTGCCGAGGCCGTGGACAAGGCGTACGACGGCGCACTCGCCGGGATCCTGGAGACCCTCGGCGCATCCGGCGGCGAGGGCGAGGTGACGAAGCTGCCCGCGCCGACCGGCTTCAAGGCGCCCGTCGTCGTGGCCGTCGGACTCGGAGCCGTCCCGGAGAAGGACGACACGTTCAGTGCCGAGGCGCTGCGCCGCGCGGCCGGTGCCGCGGCCCGCGCGCTCGCCGGTGCCAAGAAGGCCGTCTTCGCCCTGCCGATCACCGACGCCGCCGACGCGGGCGTCCTGGCGGAGGGCGCGGCGCTCGGCGCGTACGCCTTCGACGCCTACAAGGAGAACGGCAAGAACGGCAAGGACGCGAAGAACGGCAAGGCCCCGCTCGCCGAGGTCACGCTGCTCGGCGGCAAGCCCCGGGACGCGGCGTACAAGGCGGCCCTCGCGCGCGCCACCGCCGTGACCGAGGAGCTCAACCGCGCCCGCGACCTCATCAACACCCCGCCGAACGACCTCTACCCCGAGTCCTTCGCCGCCGTCGCCACCGCCGCCGGCAAGGAGCACGGCATCAAGGTGCAGGTGCTCGACGAGAAGGCCCTGGAGAAGGGCGGCTACGGCGGCATCCTCGGCGTCGGCGCGGGCTCGGCCGCCGGTCCCCGCCTGGTGAAGCTGTCGTACACCTCGCCGAAGGCGACCAAGCACCTCGCGTTCGTCGGCAAGGGCATCACCTACGACTCGGGCGGCATCTCCCTCAAGCCCGCCGGGCACAACGAGACGATGAAGTGCGACATGAGCGGCGCGGCGGCGGTCTTCGCCGCCGTGGTCGCCGCGGCGCGCCTCGGCCTCGAGGTCAACGTCACCGGCTGGCTGGCGCTCGCCGAGAACATGCCCTCCGGTTCCGCCACCCGCCCCGGTGACGTGCTGCGCATGTACAGCGGCAAGACCGTCGAGGTCCTCAACACCGACGCCGAGGGCCGTCTCGTGCTCGCCGACGCGCTGTGGAAGGCGTCCGAGGAGAAGCCGGACGCGATCATCGACGTGGCGACGCTGACCGGCGCGATGGTGCTCGCGCTCGGCAACCGCACCTTCGGCGTGATGGCCAACGACGACGCGTTCCGTACGTCGATCGTCGAGGCCGCGGAGGAGGTCGGCGAGGAGTCCTGGCCGATGCCGCTGCCGGAGCACCTGCGCAAGGGGATGGACTCCCCGACCGCCGACATCGCCAACATGGGTGAGCGGATGGGCGGCGGGCTGGTCGCCGGTCTGTTCCTGAAGGAGTTCGTGGGCGAGGGCATCACGTGGGCGCACCTGGACATCGCCGGGCCCGCGTTCAACGAGTCCGGCCCGTTCGGCTACACGCCGAAGGGTGGCACGGGGTCGGCGGTGCGGACGCTGGTGCGACTCGCCGAGCTGACCGCCGCGGGCGATCTCGGCTAGCGGTGCTTCACGGCCGCGAGTGAAACACGGCCGGTCGCGCGGTACCTCCGCGCCCCCTGTCGGGGCGCGGAGGTACCCCTGTATTCGGACAGTGCGACTTCTCACACACAGGCCCGGCGTCTCGAACGCTCCGGACAAGTGCGAAGATGGGTTCTCGGCAGGACAGGGCCCCCACCACAGGGCCGAAGAAGAGCGGCCGGACACCAGCCGCCGACCGGTCACTGGAGACCGGCGTGGCGCACATGCATGGAGGACGTGACGTGGCGAACGACGCCAGCACCGTTTTCGACCTAGTGATCCTCGGCGGTGGCAGTGGCGGTTACGCCGCGGCGCTCCGCGGGGCGCAGCTGGGCCTGGACGTCGCCCTGATCGAGAAGGACAAGGTCGGAGGCACCTGCCTGCACCGGGGATGCATCCCCACCAAGGCCCTGCTGCACGCGGGCGAGATCGCCGACCAGGCCCGCGAGAGCGAGCAGTTCGGCGTCAAGGCCACCTTCGAGGGCATCGACGTCCCGGCCGTCCACAAGTACAAGGACGGGGTCATCTCGGGCCTGTACAAGGGCCTGCAGGGTCTCATCGCGTCCCGCAAGGTGACGTACATCGAGGGTGAGGGCCGACTGTCCTCCCCCACCTCGGTCGACGTGAACGGCCAGCGCATCCAGGGCCGCCACGTGCTGCTCGCGACCGGCTCCGTGCCGAAGTCGCTGCCGGGCCTGGTGATCGACGGCAACCGGATCATCTCCTCCGACCACGCGCTGGTCCTGGACCGCGTCCCGCAGTCCGCGATCGTGCTCGGCGGCGGCGTCATCGGCGTCGAGTTCGCCTCCGCGTGGAAGTCCTTCGGCACCGACGTGACGGTGATCGAGGGCCTCAAGCACCTCGTCCCGGTCGAGGACGAGAACTCCTCCAAGCTTCTTGAGCGCGCGTTCCGCAAGCGCGGCATCAAGTTCAACCTGGGCACCTTCTTCTCGAAGGCCGAGTACACCCAGAACGGTGTCAAGGTCACCCTCGCCGACGGCAAGGAGTTCGAGGCCGAGGTCCTGCTCGTCGCCGTCGGCCGCGGCCCGGTCTCGGCCGGTCTCGGCTACGAGGAGCAGGGCGTCGCGATGGACCGCGGCTATGTCCTGGTCGACGAGTACATGCGGACGAACGTCCCGACCATCTCCGCCGTCGGTGACCTGGTCCCGACGCTCCAGCTCGCGCACGTCGGCTTCGCCGAGGGCATCCTGGTGGCGGAGCGTCTGGCCGGTCTCAAGACCGTTCCGATCGACTACGACGGTGTCCCCCGGGTGACGTACTGCCACCCCGAGGTCGCCTCCGTGGGCATCACCGAGGCCAAGGCCAAGGAGATCTACGGCGCGGACAAGGTCGTCGCCCTGAAGTACAACCTCGCGGGCAACGGCAAGAGCAAGATCCTCAACACCGCGGGCGAGATCAAGCTCGTCCAGGTGAAGGACGGTGCCGTGGTCGGCGTCCACATGGTCGGCGACCGCATGGGCGAGCAGGTCGGCGAAGCCCAGCTGATCTACAACTGGGAGGCGCTGCCCGCCGAGGTCGCCCAGCTCATCCACGCCCACCCGACGCAGAACGAGGCGCTCGGCGAGGCCCACCTGGCCCTCGCGGGCAAGCCGCTGCACTCGCACGACTGATCCAGTCCCCGGCTGATTTCAGTCATCGCGTCGCCCTGGGCGCGACGACGACCACAGACTTCCGCACCATTCGTAAGGAGCAACAGAAACCATGGCGGTTTCCGTAACCCTTCCGGCGCTCGGTGAGAGCGTCACCGAGGGCACTGTCACTCGCTGGCTGAAGGCCGAGGGCGAGCGCGTCGAGGCCGACGAGCCGCTGCTCGAGGTGTCGACCGACAAGGTCGACACCGAGATCCCCTCCCCCGCCGCCGGTGTCCTCGCCTCCATCAAGGTCGCCGAGGACGAGACGGTCGAGGTCGGCGCCGAGCTGGCCGTCATCGACGACGGCACGGGCGCGCCCGCCGCCGCCCCCGCTCCGGCCGCCGAGCCCGTGGCCGCCCCGGCTCCGGCCGCTCCCGCCCCGGTCGCCGAGGCCCCCGCGGCCCCGGCCCCCGCCGCCGCTCCCGCTCCCGCCGCCCCGGCCGGTGGCGCCTCCGGTACCGACGTCGTGCTGCCCGCGCTGGGCGAGTCGGTCACCGAGGGCACCGTCACCCGCTGGCTGAAGGAGGTCGGCGAGGAGGTCGCGGAGGACGAGCCGCTGCTCGAGGTCTCCACGGACAAGGTCGACACCGAGATCCCCGCGCCGGTCGCCGGCGTGCTGCTGGAGATCGTGGTCGGCGAGGACGAGACCGCCGAGGTCGGCGCGAAGCTCGCCGTCATCGGTGCCCCGGGCGCGGCTCCGGCCGCCGCTCCGGCTCCCGCGGCTCCGGCCCCCGCCGCTGCCGCCCCGACCCCGGCCGCCCCCGCGGCTCCGGCTCCGGCCCCCGCTGCTCCGGCCGCCCCGGCCGCTGCGGCCCCGGCTCCGGTCCAGCCCGTGGCTCCGGCCCCGGTCGCGCCCGCCGCTCCGGCTCCCGCGCCGGTCGCCGCGCCCGCCCCGGTCATCCCGGCTCCGGCTCCGGCCGCGCAGGCCACCGACGACGGCGCGTACGTGACCCCGCTGGTGCGCAAGCTCGCCGCGGAGAACTACGTCGACCTGGCCTCCGTCAAGGGCACCGGCGTCGGCGGCCGTATCCGCAAGCAGGACGTCCTCGCCGCCGCCGAGGCCGCGAAGGCCGCCGCCGCTGCCCCGGCTCCGGCCGCTGCTGCCGCCGCCCCGGCGGCCAAGAAGGCGCCGACCCTGGAGGTCTCCCCGCTGCGCGGTCAGACCATCAAGATGCCCCGCATCCGCAAGGTCATCGGCGACAACATGGTGAAGGCCCTGCACGAGCAGGCCCAGCTGTCCTCGGTCGTCGAGGTCGACGTCACCCGACTGATGCGGCTGCGCGCGCAGGCGAAGGACTCCTTCGCGGCCCGCGAGGGCGTCAAGCTCTCCCCGATGCCGTTCTTCGTGAAGGCCGCGGCCCAGGCGCTGAAGGCCCACCCGGCCGTCAACGCCCGGATCAACGTGGACGAGGGCACGATCACCTACTTCGACACCGAGAACATCGGTATCGCGGTGGACTCGGAGAAGGGCCTGATGACCCCGGTCATCAAGCACGCGGGCGACCTGAACATCGCCGGCATCGCCAAGGCCACCGCCGAGCTGGCGGGCAAGGTCCGGGCGAACAAGATCACTCCGGACGAGCTGTCCGGCGGGACCTTCACCATCTCCAACACCGGCTCGCGCGGCGCGCTCTTCGACACGATCATCGTGCCGCCGAACCAGGTCGCGATCCTCGGCATCGGTGCCACGGTCAAGCGTCCGGCCGTCATCGAGACGGAGGAGGGTACGGTCATCGGCGTCCGCGACATGACCTACCTGACGCTCTCCTACGACCACCGTCTGGTGGACGGCGCCGACGCGGCCCGTTACCTGACCGCGGTCAAGGCGATCCTGGAGGCGGGCGAGTTCGAGGTCGAGCTCGGCCTGTAACCACCCCGCTCACGCGCTGCCCCCGCCCGGAACCTTCCGGACGGGGGCTTCGCGTTTCCGCCGCAGGTCACCGCGGCTTCAGCGCGCTGTCCGACCACAGCACCAGCGTCTCCACCCACAGATTCGGGATCTCCGTCGGGTACGCGGGTGTCAGGTGCCGCGTCCGGTACGCCCTGAGGACGTCGTACGTGGCGTCCAGGCAGTCGCGCGAGCCGAGGTCCCCCGTCTCCGGGTCGACGCCGACGAGGAAGCCCCGCTTCTCGACCGTACGGATCATGGCGCGGGCGGCCTTCACGTCACTGGTCGACGAGTCCGTGCAGCGGTAGCGGCTGTACGGGTGCGTGGACTTCCCCGGGTAGTTGACGTCACGTGACATGTCGCTGAGCATCCGCGCGTACGTGCCCTCCGCGTGCCAGGCGCCGATGTCGCCGCCGGGCGGGGTGTAGAGCGCGTTCGACGGGTTCTCCACCGCGCCGTACACCCAGCGGTCGGTGCCGGTGATCCGGAAGCCCCAGCCGACGTGCCCGAACCTCTGCGCGCCGTCCGGCTTGACGAAGACACACGCCCCGCCGGAGGCGACCGAGGTGCCGTGGGCCCGCGTCGCACTCGGCCGCACGGCCGCCCCCGTGTCCACGGGCCCGCACGCCGCCACGGCCGCGACCGCCCCGGCCGCCGCGGCCCAGCGCAGCCCCCGCTTCCGTCCCCATCCGCCCATGCCGACCCCCTGGCGTTCGCGGGAGCCCCCCGTGGAAACCCCCGCGCCGAAACCCCTGTGCCGACCCACACACCGTGCGGGGCCCGCGAGTTCTCCGGGTGACACGGACGTGACGCCTCCGGACCCCACCCGGTACGGGTCTTTACGTACGCGGCCGCTCTGACAGCGTGTAAGTCTCGTCTCACCTGCATGAAAGCGCCCCCGTACGCCTCTCCCCGACGGGGCTGCGGCCTTATTGTCTAAAGGTCAACGCCCCTGGGGCCGGCCCGCCCCCAGCGAAGGAGCCCCTCATGACCGCGCCCGTCGTCCACTCGCTGCGCGAACAGATCCGCGAGCACATCGTGGAGGGGATCGTCAGCGGGCGCTGGAAGCCGGGTGAGCGGATCGTCGAGCGGCGGATCGCGACCGAGCTGGAGGTCAGCCAGACCCCGGTGCGGGAGGCGCTGCGCGAACTGGAGTCGCTGCGGCTGATCGAGTCGGCGCCCAACAAGGGTGTGCGCGTGCGCAACCTGACGGCCGCCGACCTGGAGGAGAGCTACCCCGTACGGGCCGGTCTGGAGGCCATCGCGGCCGAGCTGGCGGCCGAGCGGCTCGCCCAGGACTGCTCGGCCCTGGAGCCGCACGTCACGGCGCTGTACGAGGCCGACCGGCTGTCGGACGGCACCGGCCAGGTCCGTCACACCGTCGCCTTCCACCGCGAACTCGTGCGCGCCGCGGGCAACTCCGTCCTCCTGCACACCTGGGAGGGCCTGGGCATCGAGGTCTTCACCGCCCTGTCCATCCGCTGGCTGGGAACCGTCCAGCAGTCGTACGCGGAGGAGCACGAGGCGCTCGTGGACGCCTTCCGGCGCCGGGATCCACTGATCGCCGACCTGGTGAAGGCGCATGTGCTGGGCTGCGCGCCGCGCCCGTGACACAGCCGAGCGCACCCACGCTCACCTGGGGAAACCCTGGGAATCCAAGGCACCCCGTGCCTGTCGTCGAGGCACCCCGTGCCGACTTTTGCACTACGAAGAGGTTTTCGCCCTCCACCCTTTGATCGATCATCGATCAGGGAGTTACAGTCAGCGCTGGGCTCCCACCAGAGCCCGCCGCCCTGTCCTGCCAAAGACATAAGGGCACCCCCGAAAACCCCTTGCCGATGAGGGAACCCCCCTCCGCATCCGGAAGGCGGCGCAATGACCGACCCCACCGCAATCCAGCCGAGCGAGCTCGACCAGCTCCCGGACCGCGACCCCGAGGAGACCGCCGAATGGCAGGCCTCCCTGGACGCCGTCACCCAGGCGGCCGGGCCGCACCGTGCCGCGTATCTGATGCGCCGCACGCTGGAGCGCGCCGAGGGCAACGGTCTCGCGCTGCCCAAGCTGCTTGAGACCGACTACGTCAACACCATCCCCACCGCCGCCGAGCCCGTCGTGGACGGCGACGAGGCGATGGAAGCCCGGATCACCGCCTGGAACCGCTGGAACGCGGCCGCGATGGTGACCCGGGGCGCGAAACACGGCGTCGGCGGCCACATCGCCACCTTCGCCTCCGCGGCCTGGCTCTACGAGACCGGCTTCAACCACTTCTTCAAGGGCAAGGAGTCCCAGGAGGCTCCCGGCTCCGGCGACCAGCTCTACATCCAGGGCCACGCCTCCCCCGGCATCTACGCCCGCGCCTTCCTCGACGGCCGGCTCACCGAGCAGCACCTCGACAACTTCCGCCAGGAGGCGGGCGGCAACGGCCTCCCGTCGTACCCGCACCCGCGGCGCCTGCCCTGGCTCTGGGAGTTCCCGACCGTCTCCATGGGCCTCGGCCCGCTGTCGGCGATCTACCAGGCGCGCTTCAACCGCTATCTGACCAGCCGCGGCATCAAGGACGTCTCGCAGTCCCACGTGTGGGCGTTCCTCGGCGACGGCGAGATGGACGAGCCCGAGTCGACCGCGGCACTCGCACTCGCCTCCCGCGAGGGCCTGGACAACCTGACCTTCGTCATCAACTGCAACCTGCAGCGCCTCGACGGCCCGGTCCGCGCCAACTTCAAGATCGTGCAGGAGCTGGAGGCCCAGTTCCGCGGCGCCGGCTGGAACGTCGTGAAGTCGCTGTGGGGCTCGGCCTGGGACGAGCTGTTCCAGCTCGACACCACGGGTGCGCTCGTACGCCGCCTGCGCGAGGTACCCGACGCGCAGGTGCAGACGTACCAGACCCGCGACGCCGCCTACATCCGCCAGGACTTCTTCGGCGCCGACCCGGCGCTCGTCGAGATGGCGAAGCTGATCAGCGACGACAAGATCACCGAGTGTTTCCACCTCTCCCGCGGCGGCCACGAGTCCCGCAAGGTGTACGCGGCCTACCGCGCCGCCCTCGCCCACAAGGGCGCGCCGACGGTGATCCTGGCCCAGACGGTCAAGGGCTTCACGCTCGGTGAGGGCTTCGCGTCCAAGAACGCCAACCACCAGATGAAGAAGCTGTCGACGGACGAGTTCAAGCAGATGCGTGACCTGCTCGAGCTGCCCATCTCCGACAGCCAGTTCATCGACGGCCAGGTTCCCTACGGCCACCCGGGCGCCGACTCCCCCGAGGTCCGTTACCTCCAGGAGCGCCGCGCGGCCCTCGGCGGCCCGGCCCCGGCCCGCCGTACGCACGCGCTCGCCCCGCTGCCCGCCCCCGCCGACAAGGCGTTCGCGTCCTTCGACAAGGGCTCCGGCTCGCAGAACGTGGCGACCACGATGGCCTTCGTCCGCCTGGTCAAGGACCTCGTCCGCGACAAGGAGACCGGGAAGCGCTGGGTGCCGATCGTCCCCGACGAGGCGCGCACCTTCGGCATGGAGAGCCTCTTCCCCTCCCTCGGCATCTACTCGCCCAAGGGCCAGACGTACGAGCCGGTCGACCGCGACCAGCTGATGTACTACAAGGAGGCCAAGGACGGCCAGATCCTCAACGAGGGGATCACCGAGGCCGGCTCCATGGCGGACTTCATCGCCGCGTCCACCGCGTACGCCACGCACGGCGAGGCGATGATCCCCTTCTACATCTTCTACTCGATGTTCGGCTGGCAGCGCACGGCCGACCAGATGTGGCAGCTCGGCGACCAGCTCGGCCGCGGCTTCCTGGTCGGCGCCACGGCCGGCCGTACGACGCTGACGGGCGAGGGCCTCCAGCACGCCGACGGCCACTCCCCGGTCATCGCGGCGACCAACCCGGCCGCCCTGTCCTACGACCCGGCGTTCGCGTACGAGATCGCGACGATCGTCAAGGACGGTCTGCGCCGGATGTACGGCGAGGCGGCCCCGGGCGAGGACTCGAACGTCTTCTACTACCTGACGGTCTACAACGAGCCGATGCCGCAGCCCGCCAAGCCGGCCGGCCTCGGTATCGACGAGGGCATCGTCAAGGGCCTCTACCGCTTCAACACGGCCGAGTCGGCGGGCCTGTCCCCCGTCGCCAACGCCCCGCGCATCCAGCTGCTGGGCTCCGGCACGGCGATCCACTGGACCCTCCAGGCGCAGAAGCTGCTCGCCGAGGAGTGGGGCGTGGCCGCCGACGTGTGGTCCGCGACCTCCTGGACGGAGCTGCGGCGCGACGCGCTGGAGGCCGACGCGGCCCTGCTGCGCGGCGAGGAGCGGGTGCCGTTCGTCCGCCAGGCGCTGCACGGCGCCGAGGGCCCGGTGCTCGCGGTCTCCGACTACATGCGCCAGGTCCCGGACCAGATCGCGCAGTGGGTCGAGCAGGACTACTCCTCGCTCGGTGCCGACGGCTTCGGCCTCTCCGACACCCGTGCGGCGGCCCGTCGCCACTTCGGCGTCGACGCGCAGTCGATCGTCGTCGCGGCGCTGGCGCAGCTGGCACGGCGGGGCGAGGTCAAGACGTCCGCGGTGAAGGAAGCGCGGGAGCGCTACGGACTCTGACGGTCCGCCTGTTTTCTGTGTTTCACGAGGGGCGCGGTGGCTACGGCCGCCGCGCCCTTCGGCGTTCCGGCGGCGCCCCTTCGCTGTCAGTGGGGCCCGGCATCATGGCCGTATGCGTGCTGCCCGCCTGATCAAGATGGTGCTGCTGCTCCAGTCACGGCCGTCGATGACCGCCGCCGAGCTGGCGCGGGAGCTCGAGGTGTCCGAACGGACGATCACGCGGGACGCGCAGGCGCTGTCGGAGGCGGGGGTTCCGGTGTACGCGGACCGGGGCAGAGCCGGGGGCTACCGCCTGATCGGCGGCTACCGCACCCGGCTGACGGGCCTGGCGCGTACGGAGGCGGAGGCGCTGTTCCTGAGCGGAGTGCCGGGGGCCCTGCGGGACATGGGTCTGGAGGACGCCGCCTCCGCCGCGCGCCTGAAGGTGTCCGCCGCCCTCCTCCCCTCCCTGCGGGACGCCTCGCGGGCGGCGGGACAGCGGTTCCATCTGGACGCGCCCGCGTGGTTCAACGAGCCCGAGACGCCCGAGCTGCTGCCCGCGGTCGCGGAGGCGGTCTGGGACGACCGTCGGATCACCGCGGGGTACCGGCGCGGGACGGCCGAGGTGGAGCGGGTGCTCGAACCGTACGGGCTCGTACTGAAGGCGGGTGTCTGGTACCTGTGCGCGCGGGTGCCCGAGCCCGGGGCGGCCGGATCCGGCCCCTTCCGGGTCTACCGGATCGACCGCTTCACCGAGGTGAGGCCCGCCACGGAGTGTTTCACCCGGGAGGACGGGTTCGACCTGCCCGGGTTCTGGGCGGAGCGGGCCGAGCAGTTCGCACGGTCCATCCTGCGGGCGGAGGCCGTCGTACGGCTGTCTCCGGAGGGCGTGCGCAGACTCGCGTACGTCGTCGACCCCGCGTCCGCGAGACAGGCGCTGGGTGGGTGCGGTGACCCCGACGGGCGGGGCTGGGTGACGGTCACCCTCCCCGTCGAGTCGGAGGAGGTCGCCCATGGGCAACTGACGGGGCTCGGGCCCGAGGTGGAGGTGCTCTCGCCCGCGGCGCTGCGGGACCGATTCGCGGGGGACGCGGTGCGGCTGGCGGAGCTGTACCGGGAAAACGCCTCGTAGCCCGCGGTTTTACCGTCGGCATGTGCGCGCATAACAATCTGCGGCACTCCGCGTGCGTCACTCCCGTTCAGGCCCGATGCTGGACCCGTGATGGACGAGACGGAGTTCTGGGAGCTGGTGGACACGACCCGCGAGGCCGTCGAGGGCGACCCCGAGGACCACGCCGACCTGCTCGTCGAACGGCTCGTCCAGCTGGACCCGGACGCCGTGCTCGACTTCGCCCGTCACTTCGAGGCCCGCTACAACCGCGCCTACCGCTGGGATCTGTGGGGCGCGGCGTGGGTCCTGCTCGACGGGGTGAGCGACGACGCCTTCGACTTCTTCCGGTGCTGGCTGATCGGCCAGGGCCGGGAGGTCTTCGAGGGCGCGATGCACGATCCCGACGCGCTCGCCGACCTCCTGGACGACTTCGACGAGGACCTCGACGGGGACGGTGAGGAGCTCGGGTACGCCGCGGACGAGGCGTACGAGCAGCTGACCGGGGTCGTCGCGCCCGACCTGGGCATTCCGCCCGCGTCGCCCGAGCCGGAGGGTACGCCGCTCGACTTCGAGAACGAGTCCGTGCTGGCCGAGCGCTATCCCAGGCTGTGGGAGCGCTTCAGGGACTGAGGCAACGTGGCGTACGGGGTGACGTACGGAAGGTGTGTCTCGTGGTTCTCGTGGTTCTCGTGGTTCTTGTGGTTCTCGTGGTTCTCGTGGGCGTGGTACGGGGGTGCGGCGTTGGCTCGGTCCAGTGCCGAGGCGGTGGCCGCGGCGGGTCCCACGAGGACCGTCACCACGGCGCAGGCCACGGTCCACGGGGTCCGCAAAGCCGTGTTCCAACCTCCCGCGCCGGCCGCCTTGTTCGCCTTGCCCGTCTTCTCGGTACGCCTGCTGCTCATCTTCCCCACCTCCAGTCGGCTGTTACGAGAAGGACACTAGAGAGCGGCGATCTGAGACACCGTTGACTCGACTGTGGTCTGTCTGTGAACGGTTCCTCGCCCCCGCCGCCCCTACCCGTCCCATCCCCACTTGGGGGCTCCGCCCCCAAACCCCCGACCGACCTGAACGGCCTCGCCCTCAAACGCCGGACAGGCTGAGGCTTTCAGGGACGCGAGGAACTGCGCGCCCAGCCCCCACCGGCCGGCAGCCAGACAAATCCGGGTGGGCGGGGGACGCGGGTGCGAAGCCCCGCCCCAGGGGCGCGGGGAACTGCGCGGTCCGCAGCCGACGAACCCCGCGCGGCCGGGGATCCGGGGCGCAGCCCCGATCCCGTAGGGGCGCGGGGAACTGCGCGACCAGCCCCCACGCGCCCGCAGCCGAAGGACTTCGGACGGGCGGGGGACGCGGGGCGAAGCCCCCGCCCCAGGGGCGCGAGGAACTGCGCGAACGGCCCCCACCGGCCGTCAGCCGAACGGCAACGAGCGGCTCGGGGACGCGGGGCGAAGCCCCCGCCTCAGGGGCGCGGGGAACTGCGCGGTCCGCCCCCGCCCGTCGGCAGGCGACGTGTGCGGGCAGGGTCAGCGGCCCTGGAGGTGGGCGGCTCGGGAGCGGATTCCGGGGAGTCGGGACGTCAGCGCGGCGCCGGGACAGTTGGTCATGAAGCCCGCGTCGTGGCCGACCAGCGTGGGCAGCACCACACTCGTACCGGCGGTGTAACGGCTGAGGTCGTTGCTGGAGACGAGCCGCACCTTGGCACGGGGATCCACGTCGGACAGCCCCAGCTTCCACGCCGCCAACGCGGCGATCGCCTCGGTCATCGCCCGCGGCACCGGCGTCCCCGCCCCGAACGTACCAATGGCCGCGATCCCCGCGGTGCCATGGTTGAACCCCTGCGTATGCGCTCCGGTGACGGCCCGGTCGACCCCACCCGCCCGCCCCTCGTAGATCGTGCCGCAGCGGTCGACGAGGAAGTTGTACCCGATGTCGTCCCACCGCCGGACACCGGTCTGACCGGCGTACAGGGAGCGGATGATGCGGGGCACGTCGGCGCACTCGTACGCGTTCGGCGAGTCGGTGTGGTGCACGAAGACCGCGACGACGTGGTCGTCGTAGCGGGCGGGCGGCTGCGTGTGCGTGCTCCCGGCGTCCAGCCACCGCGACCGCGGCACGATGACCGGCCGCGCCGCGCGATGCGGACCCGCGGGGAGCGGCGCGGCCACCGGCCGCTCGCGCCCGGGGTCGACCGGCCGGTCGACCCCCGCCGCACACACCCCCAGCGCGAGCACGGCGAGCAGACCGGGCACGCACCCGAGCACGACGACGGCGGCACGCCGCGCCCACACCCACCGGGCGAGTCGCGTCCATGCGCCCCGCGCCTTTCTGAAGACACGCATGGAGCCACCCTGACCCGGTTCCGATCACCTCGCGATGTGTGCTGTGCCACCTGGTGGAACCATCGTCCTGGTCCGGGACGTTTTTACAGGTCCACGCACACGTGGCCGTTTCCCGGGCTCCACGCGCGCGTGCCTGATCACTGGGCCTGCCCCACGCGTACTAAGGGGCCCAAGAGAAAGGCGGCTCCGTGGACCTGCTCGACATCCTGCTGTTGCTGGTGATCCTTGCTTACGCGGCGTCCGGCTACCGGCGCGGGCTGGTCGCAGGCTGTGTCTCGCTGGCCGGGTTCGTGGGCGGCGCCGTCATCGGCGTATGGGTGCTGCCGTGGATGATGGACCTGGTGACAGCGGGGACGTCGGCGGCGACGGTGACGGCCGTGCTGACGGTGCTCGTGCCCGCCGTGGTGGGCCACGAGCTGGCGGGCCGACTGGCGCTGAAGCTGCGCCGCGAGCTGGACCAGGGGCCGCTGCGGGTGGCCGACGGGGTCGGCGGAGCGGCGGCGAACACGGTGGCGGTGCTGCTGGTGGCCTGGGTCGCCGCGAGCGTCCTGGGAGCCTCCTCGTCCACCCTCATCACCCAGTCGATCCGCAACTCCGCGCTGCTGGGTGCCGTACAGACGGCGATGCCGGACACCACGCCCACCTGGTTCTCGCGGGCCACCTCGGCGCTGACGGAGGCGGGCTTCCCACAGGTCTTCAACCCGTTCGAGAACGAGCCGACGGCGGGTGTCGCGAAGCCCTCCGGCGACAGCGTCACCGCGGCGGCGACGAGCGCCGCCAAGCGCAGCACGGTGAAGATCGAGGGCGCCGCGGGCAACCAGGGCCGTGAGGGCAGCGGGTTCGCGTACGCGGCGCAGCACGTGATGACCAACGCCCACGTGGTGGCGGGCATCGACAACCCGACCGTGCGGGTGGGCGGTGTGGGCCGTGTGTACTCGGCGCGGGTGGTGTTCTTCGACCCGCGCAAGGACGTCGCGGTCCTGTACGTGCCGGACCTCAAGGTCCCCCTCCTGCGTTTCGACGACAGCGCCAAGCGCGGCGACTCGGCGGTCGTCGCGGGCTATCCGCAGGACGGCGGTCTGGATCTCCAGGCGGCCACGGTCGCAGGCCGGATCAACGCGCGGGGCCAGAACATCTACAACTCGAGCATGGTCACCCGGGAGATCTACTCGATCCGCTCCACCGTCCGCCCCGGCAACTCCGGCGGCCCGCTCCTCACCACCGACGGCAGGGTGTACGGCGTCGTGTTCGCCCGCTCGACCTCGGACGACGAGACGGGTTACGTCCTGACGGCCGACGAGGTCGCGGGCGACGCCCAGCGCGCGGCGGCCTCGACGACACCGGTGGACACGGGCGACCTGATCACCTCGTAGCTCAGAGAAAGCGGCCCATGAACACGTCGTCGACGTAGTCGCCGTCGAGCAGGAACTCCTCGGGCAGGACACCCTCCACCTGGAAGCCCTCGGACTCGTACAGCTTCCGTGCCGGGGCGTTGTGCCCGAGGACGCGCAGCGTGATCCGCCGGGCGCCCTGCCGTCGGGCCCCGTCCATCACGGCCCGCAGCAGCCCTCGTCCGACGCCCGCGTGGCGCGCCTCCTCGGCGACGACAAGTCCCTGGATCTGCCGGACGTGGGAGTTGCAGGCGAGGGGCGTGGGATAGCCCAGCCGGATGTAGCCGACGAGGACGCCGTCGAGTTCGGCGACGTGATGGTCCCGGGGGCCGAACCGCTCGTTGTAGAAGGGTTCGTACGGCGGCTGGGGGCGCGGCATGACGGCGTGCAGGGTGGACCAGGTGACACGGTCGAGACGGCCGAGCGCGTCCTCGTCGTCGAGGGTGGCGATGCGTATGAGCGGTACCGGCATGAAGGTCACTTTACGGCGGCCGCGCGCGGTCCCGTCCCGTACTTTTCCGGCGCGCGCGGCAGGATGGACGCATGAACGACTCACCGCTCGCTCCGGATTCCCGTAGGTCCCGCATCGCGATCGCCGGTGCGTCCGGCCTGATCGGTTCGGCGCTGACGCGCTCCTTGACCGCGGACGGACACGAGGTGGTCCGCCTCGTACGGCGTGCGCCCCGCGGGAAGGACGAGGTGCGGTGGGATCCGGACGGGCAGCGGATGGACGCCGCGGGGCTCGCCGGGTGCGCGGCGGTGGTCAATCTCGCGGGGGCGGGGGTCGCTTCGCGGCGGTGGACGGAGGCGTACAAGCGGAAGATCCTGGACAGCCGGGTGCGGGGGACGGCGACGCTGGCCGCGGCGGTGGCCGCTCTGGACGAGCGGCCGGGGGTGTTCGTCAACGGGAGTGCGATCGGGTTCTACGGCGAGACGGGCGACCGGGTGGTGGACGAGTCGGCGCCGCCCGGGGAGGGATTCCTTCCCTCCGTGTGCGTGGCGTGGGAGGGGGCGGCGGAGCCGGCGCGGGAGGCGGGTGTCCGTACCGTCTTCGCTCGTACGGGGCTGGTGGTGGCCCGTGAGGGTGGGGCGTGGGGGAAGCTGTTTCCGCTCTTCAGGGCGGGGCTCGGGGGGCGGATGGGGGACGGCCGCCAGTACTGGAGCTACATCTCCCTGCATGACGAGGTGGCCGCGATCCGGCATCTCATCGACACGTCGTCGCTGTCCGGGCCGGTGAACCTCACTGCGCCGACGCCCCTCACCAACCGGGAGATCACCGAGGCGATGGGGCGCGTCCTGCACCGGCCCACCGTCTTCCCCACCCCGGCGCCCCTCCTGCGCCTCGCCCTCGGCGACATGTCCGGCGACATTCTGGGCAGCCAACGCGTCCACCCCACCCGCCTGCTGTCCTCCGGCTTCACCTTCGCCTTCCCGACGATCGAGGGGGCATTGCGAGCGGCCCTGCACTGACAAACGTTCCTCGCCCCCGCCGCCCCTACCCGTCCCATCCCCACTTGGGGGCTCCGCCCCCAAACCCCCGATCGGCCTGAGCGGCCTCGTCCTCAAACGCCGGACAGGCTGAAAACGAGGGCGAGCCGGGGCTTTCAGGGGCGCGAGGAACTGCGCGCCCAGCCCCCACCGGCCCGCAGCCGAACGACAGCGGGCGGCTCGGGGACGCGGGGCGGAGCCCCCGCCCCAGGGGCGCGGGGAACTGCGCGGGCAACCCCCACCGGCCCGCAGCCAAACCAATCCGGGCGGGCAGGGAGACGCGGGGCGGAGCCCCGCCTCAGGGGCGCGGGGAACTGCGCGAACGGCCCGCACTCGCCCACGGACAAAGAATCCGTGCACCCCCATGCGACCGTGCACGCCCGACGCGCGACTGTCCACGGCTCCAGACGCACCTACCCTCGACCCGAACTCGGGTATCCCCAGGGCACGTTGGGGGCATGACGTTCCCACCGGCCGCGCAACCTCGAGGAGGGGTACGTGCTAGAGCCCGTATGCAAGGCGGACGTGGACGTCGTCATCGTCGGGGCCGGAGCCGCGGGACTCGCGGCCGCCCAGCACCTGACCAGGGCGGGCCTCACGACGAAGGTTCTGGAGGCCGCCCCCACCGTGGGCGGCCGCATGACGACGGAGAAGGTGGACGGCTTCCGGCTCGACCGCATCGGCCGGCTCCTGTCCACCTCGTACCCCGAACTGCACCGCACCCCGGGCCTGAACACCCTGGCCCTGCGCCCGTTCTCCCCGGGCGTGCTGCTGCACAGCGACGGCCGTCACCACCGCGCCGCCGCCCCCGCCACCCCCCGGAGCGCAAGGGGCGCACTCACCGCCGCACGCGCCCTCGCGAGCGCCCCCCGTCTCCCCCGGAGCCAGTCCTCCCGCCCCGGCCCCCTCGGCGGCCACCTCGACCAGACCCGCCTGGCCACCGCCCTCGCCCGCCTCGCCGTCACACCACCCGAACGCCTCCTCACCCGCCCCGACCTCCCCACCGCACAGGCGCTGACCACCCGTGGTCTGCCGCCCCGTACGGTCGACGGCTTTCTGCGCCCCCTGCTCGCCGCACTCCTGTGCGACCCGGCCCTCACCACCTCCAGCCGCGCCGCCGACCTCGCCCTGCATTCGTTCGCGTCGGGCCGGCTGTGTCTGCCGGAGGGCGGCGCGGACACCCTGCCGGAGCTTCTGGCGGCCTCCCTGCCCCCGGGCACCGTCCACACCGGCGTCGAGGTCACCGCGGTCTCCACGACCACCGTGACGACGAAGGACCACGGCGAACTCACCTGCCGGGCCATCCTGCTGGCGACCGGAGCCCGCGCCGCGGCCCGGCTGCTGCCCGGTCTGCGCGTCCCGGCCTTCCATCCGGTGACGGTCCTGCACCACACCACGGACGAGCCCCCGTTGACCGACCCGGCCCTCCTGCTGGACGCCGACCGGAGCGGCCCGGTGGCGCAGACGGCGGTCATCAGCCAGGTCGACCCGTCCCGCGCCCCCGCCGGACGGGCGCTCGTCTCCTCGACGGTGCTGGGCACTCCCCCGGCCGCCACCCACCTGGACACCGCGGTCCGCGCCCAACTGGCCCGCCTCTACGGCACGTCGACGACCCGCTGGGAACTCCTCGCCGTCCACCACACCCGTGACGCGGTCCCCGCGATGCCCCCGCCGCACGACCTGCGCCGCCCTGTACGCCTCCTGGCGGGCCTGTACGTCTGCGGGGACCACCGGGACACCGGCACGGTCCAGGGCGCCCTGCATTCGGGCCGCCGGGCCGCCCACGCCCTCCTGATGGACCTGGGCGCCCGTCCGGCCGCGACGGAGGAGCGTCTGGAAACGGCGGCCTGAGTCAGCCCAGGGCCGCCACCCGATCCCGGTAGCCCCGTACGGGTGCCGCGTCCCGGTACGGTTCGAGCCGCCGCTCGAAGTCCCGTACGTACTCGACGGCCCGGACCGACCGCATCTCCACCGCCTGCCCCGCGGCCTCGGCGCCCAACTGGCAGGCCTGGTCGAGCTCCCCGAGCCCGAGCCGTGCCGAGGCGAGCACCACCCGGCAGAACAGCCGGCTGCGCGCGAAGCCGGGCGCCCGCAACTGCAGCGAGCGCTCGGCGTGCTGCGCCGCGGCCCGGTACTGCTGCAGATCCCGGTGGCAGTGCCCGAACTCGTCGGCGAGCTGCGCCTCGTCGAAGAACCGCGCCCAGTGCGGGGCCTCGTCCCCCGGCCGGGCGGATTCGAGGGCTCGCTCGGCGCGCACCAGCGACGCCGTGCAGGCCCGCACCTCCCCGAGGACGCCGTGCCCGCGCGCCTCCACGGAGTGCAGCAGCGCCTGGACGACGGGCGGCACGGACGAGCCGACGCCCTGCTGCGCGACCCGGGCGAGCTGCACGGCCTCGCGCCCGTGGCCGAGGTAGACCGCCTGCCGGCTCATGGTGACCAGGACGTACGAGCCGTACGCCCGGTCGCCGGCCGCCTGCGACAGCCGCAGCGCCTGCACGAAGTAACGCTGCGCGAGCCCGTGCGCGGCGATGTCGTACGAGGTCCAGCCGGCGAGGCGGGTGAGGTCGGCGGCGGCCGCGAACAGGCGCCGCCCGGTCTGCTCGCCGTACGCGCCGCGCAGCATGGGCTCGGCCTCGTGCTCCAGGTAGCGGACCAGGGCCTGGCGGGCGTGGCCGCCGCCGTAGGCGTGGTCGAGGGCGCGGAACAGTTCGCCCACCGAGCGCAGGGCGGCGATGTCCCCGCCGGTGACCTTCTGGCCGGGGCCGCGTTCGGTCTGGTTGCGCTGGCGGGGGACCGCGGGGCGCCCCTGGGCGGGGATGCGCGTGGCGGCCGGGTCGCCGCGGCTCACCCGGTCGTCGGCCCGTCCGATCAGCCAGTCGCGGCTGGGGACGACGAGTCCCGCCGGGGTGAAGGCGATCTTGCGGAGCTCGGCGTGGCTGCCGGAGTCCTTGCGCCACAGCCCGCTGACGATGTCGACGGCCTCCTCGGGGGTCGCGGCGAACTCCAGGCCCGCGTAGACGGGTGCGCAGGCGTCGAGCCCGAGGTCCTGCGCGGTGAGACGGCGGCCGAGGCGCCGTGTGAACACCTCGGCGATGAGGGCGGGTGTGGTGCCGCGGGGCTGCTGCCCGCGCAGCCACCGCGTCACCGATGTCTTGTCATATCTCAGGTCAAGTCCGTGTTCGAGGCCGAGCTGGTCCACGCGACGGGCGAGACCTGCGTTGGAGAACCCCGCTTCTGCGATGAGCGCGGCGAGCTGGCGATTGGGAGTGCGCTGCGCGGGTCGTTCCGTCATCTGCGGTGCGGTCTCCTGCCTTCCGGGCATCACTGGGTGCCCGGATTGCCTGTGAGCAGCCCTTATGGCCTCGTGGACGGCGCGAATGTAGCGGAGGGTAAGCACCTGATCGCAGGCATCGACATACATTCATCCGATCGTGTGAGGATTGACCGCTGGGCTGACGCGCATGGCCCGGACGTACAGTGGCGTGGGCGCGTTATGTACCTGACGAAAGGTTCTTTCGCCTGCCGCACAACGGGCCCGCCGGTTGCCACACCGCCGGTTTCCGAAGGTTCTGAGGCTTCTAGGGAGGCGCTTGCCGTGAGTGAGTTGCGGTTCGTCCGCATGGGATTCGGTGCCGAGGCCGTGGAGTACCAAGAGGCCTGGGACGAGCAGCGCCGCGTGCATGCCGCCCGTTTCCTGGACGAGGTCCCCGACACCTGTCTGCTCCTGGAGCACCCGCCGGTCTACACGGCGGGCCGGCGTACGGCGGACAGCGAACGGCCCCTCGACGGCACGCCCGTGGTCGACGTGGACCGCGGCGGCAAGATCACCTGGCACGGGCCCGGGCAGCTCGTGGGCTACCCGATCCAGAAGCTGCCGCGCCCGGTGGACGTGGTGGCGCACCTGCGGCGGCTCGAAGACGCCATGATCCGGGTCTGCGCCGAGTTCGGCGTCGAGACCAGCCGGGTGGAGGGCCGGGCGGGCGTCTGGGTCCTGGGCGACCCCGTCGCCTCGCGCCCCTCCCTCGGCGGACTCTCCCTCGACTTCGACCCGCGGCTGACGGACGAGGAGTTCGACCCCCGTCTGAACGGGCCCGAGTACGCGCCCTCCAACGCCGGGCAGCGGCGCGAGGACCGGAAGATCTGCGCCATGGGGATCCGGGTCGCCAAGGGCGTCACGATGCACGGCTTCGCCCTGAACGTGAATCCGGACACATCCTCCTTCGACAAGATCATCCCGTGCGGGATCCGGGACGCGGGGGTGACGTCCCTTGCGTACGAGCTGGGGCGCGAGGTCACCATCGCCGAGGTTCTGCCGGTCGCCGAGAAGCACCTGCGCGACGTCCTGGAGAACGCGGACCTGCGCCCCCGCGAGGTCGAACGGGCCTCGGCCTGACGGATGCCGCCAGCGGGCGTTCCCCGCCCACCCGAAGTCCTTTGGCTGCGGGCCGGTGGGGGTTGCTCGCGCAGTTCCCCGCGCCCCTAAAAGCCTCGGCTCGCCCTCGTTTTCAGCCTGTCCGGCGTTTGAGGACGAGGCCGTTCAGGCCGATCGGGGGGTCTGGGGGCGGAGCCCCTGGGGATGGGACGGGTAGGGGCGGCGGGGGCGAGGAAAGCCCCGGGAATGCACCCCCGGTCCGCAAGGTTGCCCACCGCGGGGGCCGAGAACCGTACGGGCGTACCCTGGTGTACGCCGAAGAATCGAAGCTACAGGGAGCCGATGTGTCCGCAGTCGCACCCGACGGACGCAAAATGCTGCGCCTGGAGGTCCGGAACGCCCAGACCCCCATCGAGCGCAAGCCCGAGTGGATCAAGACCCGGGCGAAAATGGGCCCCGAGTACACCAAGATGCAGAACCTCGTGAAGAGCGAGGGCCTGCACACGGTCTGCCAGGAGGCGGGCTGCCCCAACATCTACGAGTGCTGGGAAGACCGCGAGGCCACGTTCCTGATCGGCGGCGACCAGTGCACCCGGCGCTGCGACTTCTGCCAGATCGACACGGGCAAGCCGGAGGCACTCGACCGCGACGAGCCCCGTCGCGTGGGCGAGTCCGTGGTCACGATGGACCTGAACTACGCCACCATCACCGGCGTCGCCCGCGACGACCTGGAGGACGGCGGGGCGTGGCTGTACGCCGAGACGGTCCGCCAGATCCACCTGCAGACGGCGGAGCGCGAGGCCGGCCGCACCAAGGTCGAACTCCTCGCCCCCGACTTCAACGCCGAGCCCGCCCAGCTCGCCGAGGTCTTCTCGTCCCGCCCCGAGGTCTTCGCGCACAACGTCGAGACGGTCCCCCGGATCTTCAAGCGCATCCGCCCGGGCTTCCGCTACGAGCGCTCGCTGAAGGTCATCACCGAGGCGCGCGACTACGGTCTGGTCACGAAGTCGAACCTCATCCTCGGCATGGGCGAGACCCGCGAAGAGGTCAGCGAGGCCCTCACGCAGCTGCACGAGGCGGGCTGCGAGCTGGTGACCATCACGCAGTACCTGCGTCCCTCCGTGCGCCACCACCCCGTGGAGCGCTGGGTCAAGCCGCACGAGTTCGTGGAGCTGAAGGAGGAGGCCGAGCAGATCGGCTTCTCCGGTGTCATGTCGGGCCCGCTGGTGCGCTCCTCGTACCGCGCCGGTCGGCTGTACCAGATGGCCATCGAGAAGCGTGGCGCGTACGTCGCCTCGCAGGCGGTCTGAACACCCGTACGGAGCAGTGCGGGCGACATAATTTGAAACGCCTTACAACCCGAGCGGTGGCACTCAGTGCCACCGCTCGCGTGTGAATCGGCGCACAAGCAACTCCCCCCACAATGTGGCCAATTCACCGCGCTACGGACCGTCCGCGCAGATGGGGACAGGCGTCAGGACGGCGTCATGCTGGAGGCCCGCCGCATCAAGGCTTCATTGGTGTTTGACCGGTCGGTCACGCCCTGGTAACACCAATCAGTGACCCTGGTCTTACGCCACGTACCGCCCCGTCCAGAGCCGCCATCCCGAGGGGGGACCTCCATCATGCAGGCCGCGCCCGTACGCGCCACAGCCATCCCGTCGTTCACCGATGCACTCCGTGCCGTCGAGTCGCTGCTCATGAGCAGCGGTCAGCGCACCGCCCGCCGCAACGCCTGGACCTCCGTCCTGGAGGACCGCCGCCGCGCCAAGGACCGGGTCGAGGCGCAGCGCGTGCTGGAGTCCGTGGCGACGCGTTCATAGCCGTCGCCGGACCCCCCGTGCGGGCGCTGCCGCCGCCTGCCCGGACACTGCCGTCGTCGGCGCTTGCCGGGCCACGTAGACTTCGTGGCATGGCGAGGAAGGAAACTGCAGCGGACGCTGCTAACCCCGGGCGACTCAAGCAGATCGCCCTGACCTACAAGATGACTCGCAAGGCCGACTCCAAGATCGGTCTTGTACTCGCGGCAGTCGGAATCGTCACCTTCGGTGTCTTCCTCGCGATCGGCCTCTTGATCGACCACCCGTACTACCTGGGCATTCTCGGCCTTCTGCTCGCCTTCCTCGCGACGGCGATCGTCTTCGGGCGCCGGGCCGAGCGAGCCGCGTTCGGACAGATGGAGGGCCAGCCCGGCGCAGCAGCGGCCGTGCTGGACAACATCGGCCGGGGCTGGACCACGACTCCGGCGGTGGCGATGAACCGCAGCCAGGACGTGGTGCACCGCGCGGTCGGCAAGGCCGGCATCGTGCTGGTGGCCGAGGGCAACCCGAACCGGGTGAAGAGCCTGCTGGCGGCCGAGAAGAAGAAGATGGCGCGGATCGTCGCCGATGTGCCCGTGCACGACGTGCTCGTGGGCTCCGGCGAGGGTCAGGTGGGGCTCAAGAAGCTCCGCACGACGATGCTGAAGTTCCCCCGCGTCCTGACCGGCCCGCAGGTGACGGCCACCAACGACCGGCTGCGCGCGATGGGCGACCTGATGAGCAACATGCCCCTTCCGAAGGGTCCGATGCCCAAGGGCATGCGGATGCCGCGCGGCGGACCGAAGGCCCGCTGACACTCCTCTGAGCAGAGTTACGACGATGGGGGCGCCCGGATCACTCCGGGCGCCCCCATCGTCGTACCACTCGCCGGACGGCCTGATGTCGCCGTACGGCCTGGTGTCCGGTTGCTAAGCCCGGACCTCGATCGTGCGGGCCATGCGGTCGTGCAGGCCGCGGCCGTCGCGGTCCCAGATCAGGGCGGGGATGGCCACGCACAGCAGGGCGGTGCGCAGCAGGACGCGCAGCGGGTTGAGACGGCCGCCGCCCTCGGGGACGATCCGCAGGCCCAGGAGGCGCTTGCCCGGGGTGAAGCCGACCGTGCCGACGGTCAGGACGCCCAGGACGAAGAAGACGAGCAGGGCCCAGTTACCCGTCGACCCCGGCTTGTAGCCGTGGGTGAGCAGTCCGTATGCGATCAACAGGCACAGGGCCCAGTCGATGGCGAGGGCACCCAGCCTGCGGCCGGGGCGGGCGATGGAGCCGGGGCCCTGTTCCGGCAGACCCAGCTGTGCACCCCGGTATCCGAGGTCGGCACCGGCGTCCTCCAGGGCCGCGCGGGGTCCGGAGAGCCACGATCCGATTGCTTGCCTGTTGTCCACCCGTCCACGGTACTGCGCCCGTTTTGGCATGCGGACAGGAGGGGCCTGGCGACCCCGGGTCGGTTAACTTGGGCGAAACAAATGGGTCACGCTGGAGAAATCCCCCATCCCTAAGGTCGGCTCCAGCGTGTGCCACCGCACTGGCCGCACGAACGAACTACCACCCCGGTCCACTGTGGGCGGGAGTAGGAGGAGCTGGATGTTCCAGAACGCCGACGAGGCCAAGAAGTTCATCGCGGACGAGGACGTCAAGTTCGTCGACGTCCGCTTCTGCGACCTGCCGGGCGTGATGCAGCACTTCACGATCCCGGCCGAGGCCTTCGACCCGGCCGAGGAGCTCGCGTTCGACGGTTCCTCGATCCGCGGTTTCCAGGCCATCCACGAGTCCGACATGGCGCTCCGCGCCGACCTGTCCACCGCGCGCGTCGACCCCTTCCGCCGCGACAAGACGGTCAACATCAACTTCTTCATCCACGACCCGATCACGGGCGAGCAGTACTCCCGTGACCCGCGCAACGTGGCGAAGAAGGCCGAGGCCTACCTCGCCTCCACCGGCATCGCCGACACCGCGTTCTTCGGCCCCGAGGCCGAGTTCTACGTCTTCGACAGCGTGCGCTTCGACACCAAGTCGAACGAGGCCTTCTACCACATCGACTCCGAGGCCGGCGCCTGGAACACCGGTGCCCTCGAGGACAACCGTGGTTACAAGGTCCGCTACAAGGGCGGCTACTTCCCGACCCCGCCGGTCGACCACTTCGCCGACCTGCGTGCCGAGATCTCCCTGGAGCTGGCCAAGTCCGGCCTCCAGGTCGAGCGCCAGCACCACGAGGTGGGCACCGCCGGCCAGGCCGAGATCAACTACAAGTTCAACACGCTGCTCGCCGCGGCCGACGACCTCCAGCTCTTCAAGTACATCGTGAAGAACGTCGCCTGGCGCAACGGCAAGACCGCGACCTTCATGCCGAAGCCGATCTTCGGCGACAACGGCTCTGGCATGCACGTCCACCAGTCGCTGTGGGCCAACGGCGACCCGCTGTTCTACGACGAGGCCGGTTACGCGGGCCTCTCGGACACCGCCCGCTACTACATCGGCGGCATCCTCAAGCACGCCCCGTCGCTGCTCGCGTTCACGAACCCGACGGTGAACTCGTACCACCGCCTGGTCCCCGGCTTCGAGGCCCCGGTCAACCTGGTGTACTCGCAGCGCAACCGCTCGGCGGCCATGCGTATCCCGATCACCGGTTCGAACCCGAAGGCCAAGCGCGTCGAGTTCCGTGCGCCCGACTCCTCCGGCAACCCGTACCTGGCCTTCTCGGCGCTGCTGCTCGCGGGCCTCGACGGCATCAAGAACAAGGTCGAGCCGGCCGAGCCGATCGACAAGGACCTCTACGAGCTCGCTCCCGAGGAGCACGCGGGCGTCGCCCAGGTCCCGACCTCCCTCCCGGCCGTCCTCGACCGCCTCGAGGCCGACCACGAGTTCCTGCTCGCGGGCGACGTCTTCACGTCCGACCTGATCGAGACGTGGATCGACTACAAGCGCACGAACGAGATCGCGCCGCTGCAGCTGCGTCCGCACCCGCACGAGTTCGAGCTGTACTACGACGTCTAAAAATCACGACGTCCAGAGATCACGACGCCTGAAAAGACGCCTGAAAAACTGAGGGCCGCCACCTGTGTGTACAGGTGGCGGCCCTCGGTCGTGGCCCGTCAGGGCACCACGATGACTACGACTCCACCACCGAAGCCGTTGTTGAAGCCGTTGTTGAAGCCGAATCCGTTGTTGAAGCCGAAACCGTTGTTGAAGCCGAAACGGTTGAAGCCGGTGTTGAAGCCGTTGTTGAAGCCGAAGCCACAGTTGCCACGGCCACCCCAGTTGGAACAGCCGTAGGTGTGGGCTTGGGCCGGGGCAGCTGCCGAGGCCGTACCTGCTGCGCCGATCGCGGCGCCTCCGGCCATCAGAACGCCGATGGCGGATACCGCGAAGAAGCGCCTCGCACGTTGTGCCTTCATGGATGAATCCTCCTTGCACCCCTCGTGCGGTCTTTCGGAGGCACGAGACGGATGGCAGATGGCCGTGACCGCGGCGGAGCGGGTCCGGCGCGATTCTCGCCCGAGTACGCGGAGTACGTTCAAACCGCCGACGCGTGCGGCGGGCGTACTCCGATGGCGGCTCTTTTCATTAAGAGCTGCTCGCGGATAAAGGCTAGTCGGTGATCGACCACTCGGCATCTTGGACGGAATCCCTCAGATCCTGACCGGAATCCCACAGGTCGCCTTTGCACCTCCTAGGGCTGTTCGGAACCGCTTCATGGGCATCCGCAGGTGCACACTGGACAGCGGGACGAGTGCCTTACTGCGGGGGTGATGCAGATGCAGAGCCGGTTCCGGAGCGATCCGCGGTTGACCGTACGCATGACGGTCACGCTGTTCCTGCTCGGATTGCTGTACGTGGCCTTCGTCGCCGCGTTGATCGTGCTGCTGAAGTCCTGGGTGCTGGTCGTGGTCGTCGCGGCCCTGATGCTCGGCGCGCAGTACTGGTTCTCGGACCGGATCGCGCTCTACGCGATGCACGGCCGGATCGTGGAGCGCGAGGAGTATCCGCAGCTGCACGGGGTCGTCGACCGGCTGTGTGCCGTCGCCGACATGCCGAAGCCGCTGGTCGCCGTGTCGGACATCGACATGCCGAACGCGTTCGCGACCGGGCGGAACGCCGATCACGCGGTCCTGTGCGTGACCACCGGGCTGCTGCGGCGGCTGGAGCCCGACGAGCTGGAGGGCGTGCTCGCGCACGAGCTGTCGCACGTGGCGCACAAGGACGTCGCCGTGATCACCGTGGCCTCGTTCCTCGGGGTGATCGCCGGGCTGATCGTGCGGTTCGCCTTCTACTCCCAGCTCTTCGGCGGGCGCGGCCGCAAGGACCAGAACACCGTGGCGATCTTCATGGCGGTGATGGCCGTCTCCGCGGCCGTGTACGCGATCAGCTTCCTGCTCATCCGGGCCCTGTCCCGGTACCGCGAGCTGGCCGCCGACCGGTCCGCCGCCCTGCTCACCGGCCGGCCCTCGGCGCTGGCGTCCGCGCTGACAAAGGTCTCCGGGGACATCGCGCGGATCCCGACCAAGGACCTGCGGACGGCACAGGCGTTCAACGCGTTCTACTTCACGCCGGCCTTCGGTGCCGAACCGGGGATCGCGAAGCTCTTCTCGACCCACCCCAGCCTGGAGCAGCGGCTCGAACAACTGGCCAGGATCTCGGCGGAGCTGGGTGAGGCGGCGACCCCGGAAACCACCGCCTGACTCTTCTTCCTGTCCCTTCCTGCCCCTTCCTGTCCCTTCCCTACCCACCCTGCTCATCCTGGGCCATGGCCCTTCGTCCCTTCCGGAAAGGCAGCCGACTGCATGGGGTTCCTGGACATCCTGCTCGGGCGAACCAAGGCCGTCGCGCCCGATCTCGACCAGCTCTTCGGGCTGCCGTCGGCGGCCCTGACCCTGCAGGCCGCCGCCGGGTTCACCCCGACCGGGACGGGCGCGGTGTGTTTCGCGAGCGTCGAGGGCGGGGCCTTCGCCCAGGCGCACCAGGAGGTGCAGGAGCTGCTCGACGCGGATGCCGAACGCACGGGTCCGCCGGTGGAGGTCAGCCGCGACGAGTACGGGTACTCGTGGCTGGTCTCACGGCGGGAACCGGACGATCTGCCCGCGCTGGTCAGTGATCTGCACGCGGTCAACAGCGCGCTGGAGGGCAGCGGCTTCGGACCGCAGCTGCTCTGCTCCGTGGCCGGCTTCCAGGACACCGGGCAGCGACGGCTCGGACTCGTCTACCTCTACAAGCGCGGCACCTTCTATCCCTTCGCACCGCTGGCCGGCGAGGCCCAACGGCGCGACAACGCGCTGGAACTGCAGGTCAAGGCCGCACTCGCGGACGATCTGCGGATCGAGCAGGACCTCAGCCGCTGGTTCCCGATCTGGGGCGCCCCGGGTCTGTGACCTGGCCGGGGCCGTCGGTACATGCCGTCGGGAGATAGAGAGTGGAAGGGCGGGCGTGGATAAATGGGGGGATGCTCGCCTCCTTCGCACACGACCATGACGGTGAACGACTGAGCTGCGTCAGCGGCGGCGGTGACGACGGCCCTGGCGCCGCGGCCACCGTCGTCCTGCTGCACGGCGCGGGCCTCGGCAACAAGGAGCGACTGCTCCCGCTGCTGGAGGAGTTCGTGGCACGCGGCTGCCGGGGCCTCGCCCTCGACTTCTCCGGACACGGTGAGAGCTCGGGCGAACTCAAGGACCTGAGCCTGCGCCGACGCTTCGAGCAGGCCGTCTCCGTCATCGACACGTCGGTCCCGGCCGACGGTCCGCTGATCCTCGCCGGGTTCAGCATGAGCGGCCAGACGGTGGCCGATCTCGCCGGGCACTACGGGCGGCGCGTGGTGGCGCTGGGCCTGTGCGCGCCCGCGGTGTACGGCGCCGAGGCCTGGCAGGTTCCGTTCGGGGAGGGTGGGGGCACCTCCCGCTCGAGCGAAGTCGAGAGTGGGGGAGGGCGCTTCAGCGAGATCATCCGGGCGCCGGACAGCTGGCGGCAGGCCCCCGCGCTCGACGTGCTGCGCGGGTACGACGGCCGTGCGGTCCTCGCCGTACCCGGTACGGACGCCGTCATCCCGCCCGCCGTCACCGAGGCCGTGACGGACGCGCTCACCGCCCGCGCCCAGTTCACCCGGCTCGAGTTCCCCGACGCCGACCACATGCTGGGCCTGTGGCTGCGCGAACATCCCGCCGACCGGGCGCGGTTCGTGGACGCCGTACTCGTGGGACTGGGCGAGCGGGGGTGGACCGCGACCCGCGGCTGGGTGGCCAAGCAGCTTCCGGCCGGCAGGAGCGTACGGGAGTCCACGGCCCTGCGCGGCGGCTGGAGCTCCCAGATGCGCCGGCTCACCCTCGACGACGGTACGGGTCTGGTGCTGCGGTCGTTCGTGAAGCCCTTCTACCGTCGTCACGCGCCCGGCCTGCTGGCCCGCGAGGCGTCCGTCCTCACCCTGCTCGCCCCGTACGAGGACGTACCCACACCCGAGCTCCACGCCGTCGACGCCGCCGCCGAACACTGCGACCACCCCTCGCTGTTGATGTCCTCGCTGCCGGGCCGGGTACGGGTCGACGAGGAGGACCTGGACCGGCGCATCGACCTGCTGGCCCGCCAACTGGCCCGTATCCACGCGGTGGTTCCGGCCGACCGCCCGCGCCCGTACCAGGCATGGACCTCGCCCGAACGCGTCCGTGCGCCCCGGGGCGCGCTGTGGGAGCGGGCCGTGGACGTGATCCGACGCGAACCCCCGGCGTACGAAGGATGTTTCCTGCACCGGGACTTCCATCCCGGCAACGTGCTCTTCACCGGCGCGGGCGACACACTGCGGATCAGCGGGGTGGTCGACTGGGTGGAGACCTCGTGGGGGCCCGCCGACCTGGACGTGGCCCACTGCTCCACGGCTCTCGCGCTGCTCCACGGGGAGGCGTACGGCCTGGGGTTCCGCGCGCGGTACGAGGCACACGGCGGACGCCGCCCGGCCGACGCCGAGGAGCACTTGTACTGGCGGCTGCTGGACGCGCTGGCCTACTCCCCCGACGCCGAGAAGCTCGCGGTGCCGTGGCGGGAACTGGGGCGCACGGACCTGACCCCCGAACTGCTGGGCGAACGGCTGACGGCGTATGTGACCGGGCTGTTCGAGCTATACGGCTGAGGCACCGGCATCGGCATCGGCCACGGCGAGACGGTCGCCGGGGCGGGAGGCGCGTTCGCGGGTGTCAGGTCCGTACGGCGCGGGCCACGTCGGCGGTGATGTCTCCGGAGAGAGTGCGGGTGCTGCGGGCGGTGGCGTCCTTGGCGGCGCCCGCCGGGACGTCGTTCAGGGTGACGACGACCGTGTCGAGGAGGTTGCCGCCCTTGTCACGGAAGTTGACCTGGACCGCGTACGTCTTCGCCGCGGACGTCGGGTTGGTGGCGGTGGCCTTGACGGTGGCCCGGCCCGCGGAGTCGATGGTCACCCGGTCGCCGAGCTTCACCTCGTCCTTGGCGTCCAGGCCGTTCTTGAACTCGTCGAGCTTCCGCCCGGCCTCGGCGGTCGCGGAGGCGAGCGAGTCGCCGGCCTCGGACGCGAGGGAGGAGGCGGCGGAGGCCACGTCGGACGGGGTGGTGCCGTCGGAACAGCCGGCCAGGCAGGCGCCGAGGGCCAGCAGGAGCACGACAGCCACGGCCCCCGGGCCGGTCCGTCGTACGCCGGACGCTGGTGTCCCACGCACCCCGAGCGCCCTGCCTCTCTCTCGTATCCCGCGTATGCCGCGTATCCCTTGCCTCGCGTGCCGCGCCATGTCGTCTCCCGACGTTCCGCTGCGGATTCCCGCTTCAGTGAAGGCCGTGAGCAGGGCGTACGCACGGCGGGGGCGCCGATCGGGTGAGGCGCGAGAGGATGCGGGGACGGCAGCTACGAGAAGGAGGCGGCGTGGGCGAGGAGCGGCGGCACATCGCAGTGGCGGAGCGACGGGCCCGGCTCGCCCTGCGGCACCGGCTCGCGGGGACGGCACGCGCGGCGAGCCCCGAGGAGGTCGCCGGGTCCCTGGTCGCACTGCACGGGACCGATCCGGCGACGGTGTACCTGGCGGTGGGCGCGCGGCTCGCGGACGCCGGGAAGACGGTGGCGGAGCTCGACCGGGCGCTGTACGAGGACCGGACGCTGGTGCGGATGCACGGCATGCGGCACACCGTGTTCGTGTTCCCCACCGAGCTGGCCGCGGTGGTGCACGCCTCGACGGGGCTCGCGATCGCCGCGAAGGCCCGGGCCGGGCTGGTCAAGGACATGGTGAGCGGCAGCGACGGGCGGCTGAGCGAGGAGTGGCTCGCCGAGGTGGAGGCGTCCGCGCTCGCCGCGCTGGCGCGGCGCGGGCAGGCCACCGTGAATGAACTCGTCCAGGACGAGCCGCGGTTGAGGGAGCAGTTCACGTACGGCGCGGGGCGGAGTTACGAGAGCGCGCAAACCGTGTCGTCCCGCCTGATGCGGGTGCTCGGGGTCGAGGGGCGGGTGGTGCGTGGGCGGCCGCTGGGGTCCTGGACGTCGACCCAGTTCCGCTGGGCCGTGGCGCCGCCGCATCCCGAACTCCCGCCCTCCGAGGCCCAGCCCGAACTGCTGCGCCGCTGGCTCGCGGTGTGCGGGCCCGCCACCGAGGCCGACCTCAAGTGGTGGACGGGGTGGAAGGTCACCGATGTGCGGCGGGCGCTGGCGGCGATCGGGGCGGTGGCCGTGTCGCTCGACGACGGAGGCACCGGATATGTGACCGCCGACGACATCGCCCCCGTCCCGGGCCCCGCCGCGCCGTGGGCCGCGCTGCTCCCCGGGCTCGATCCCACGGCCATGGGATGGCAGGAACGGGACTGGTACCTCTCCCCCTCCCTCCGTCCCGCCCTCTTCGACGGCAGTGGGAATGTCGGGCCGACGGTGTGGTGGGACGGGCGGGTGGTCGGGGGGTGGGCGCAGCGGGCCGATGGGGCCCTGGTGTGGCGGGTGTTGGACCCTGCCGGGGTGGGGCGGGAGGCGCTGGCCGCGATCGAGACGGAGGCCGCCCGTCTACGGGCCTGGCTGGGCCCGACCCGGATCACGCCTCGCTTCCGAACCCCCCTGGAGAAGGAACTGACGACGGGCCAGTAACGGAGCGAAGTGGCTCCGCCTTAGCCCCCGGGTGTGCCGTTCCACTGCGGGTCGGTGGCGGCGGATCGCGCAGTTCTCCGCGCCCCCAAGGCGGGGGCTTCGCCCCGCGTCCCCCGCCCGCCCAATTCGCTTGGCTGCGGGCCCGGTGGGGGCTGGGCGCGCAGTTCCCCGCGCCCCTAAAGGCCTGGGCTCGTCCGGCGTCCCAGAACGATCCCGAAGACCGCACCCCACCCACCCCGGCCCGTGTCTTCAGCCCGTCCGGCGTTTGAGGACGAGGCCGTTCAGGCCGATGCGGGGGTCTGGGGGCGGAGCCCCCAGGGATGGGACGGGTAGGGGCGGCGGGGGCGAGAGACGTTGCCCCGGCCGCCCCTTGCGCTCAGCGCGCGTAGCGCATCAGCGCGCGCACCATGTGGCACGTGATGTCCGACGGCGGATGAACACCGATCGCCTCCGCAGTACTGCGGATCTTCTCGTTGCGGGCCTGATTCGGAACGTACACACCGGAGTCGAGCAGAGCGATCGCGAGACGCATCGCCTTGAGCCGGCGGTTGTGCGTGACGTACCACTCGCGAGGCCGCCCCGGCGGCAACGGGCGCTTCGCCACGGGCTCGTACGGCAGGTCCATCAGGACCGCCCTCTTGGACGTGGACTGAGTGGGCAGCGGCTTCAGTGCGGCAGCGGGCACAGGCATCCTCCTGTCGCGGTCAGGGCGCCATCCGGACCCCCCGGCGACACCCTCGAACACTGACTCCAGTTTACTGCCCGGCACTGACATCCAGGGAGTCCACAGAGTCCAGCAAACATCCAGGTGGGCAAGGGAATTGCCGCCGCATCACAGCAGTTCCGCGAGAGGCGCGTGAGGCAGCAGCAAATTCGAACAGACCCTCCGGCGGCACGGCGGGGACCCGCCCGTCACCCACCGGCAAAGACGCGGCTCGCGCCGTCAGGAGTAGGTCCAGCGCCACCCGTTGCGGTAGGCGCACGTGATGCCCGCACCGCCGGCATCCGTCGTCGAAGCGCCGTGATCCCTGTTCCGGCAGTACCGCCCCGCCTCGTAGCAGTTGCCCGAGCTGGAGACGATCGAGCAGGTGCCACTGTCGCTGCTCCCACTCGTGTCCGCCCCAGCGTCCTGCGCGGCCTCCCGGAGACGGACGAGGACGGACGAGGGAGCTTCCTGCGCACCGGCGGGAAAGGAGGTCCCGCGTAACGTGTGCGGCATGGAGATCTGGATCAATCCGGCCTGTTCGAAGTGCCGCAGCGCCATCAGCCTGCTCGACGCGGAGGGCGCGCAGTACACCGTCCGCCGCTACCTGGAGGACGTACCCACGGAGGACGAGATCCGGGACGTACTGGAGCGACTGGGCCTCGAGCCGTGGGACATCACCCGGACGCAGGAGGCCCTCGCGAAGGAGCTCGACCTGAAGTCGTGGGCGCGCGACGACAGTTCGCGCGGGCAGTGGATCAAGGCGCTGGCCGAGCACCCGAAGCTCATCCAGCGTCCGATCATCACGGCGGACGACGGGACGGCGGTCGTGGCCCGTACGGAGGAAGCGGTTCGGGACGCCTTGACTCGCATGTGACCCAGGCCACTGTACTGACTCGTGTTAACCATTGAGTAACCCTGTTCGGCATCTCGTACATAGCGGCACACGGATCGCATCCGGCCGCCGCACGAGGCGGCCACGGACAGGAGGCGTGCATGTCGCGTAAAAGGACTCTCAGTCCCAAGAAGAAGCTGGCGCTGCTGGTCAGTGCCGCCGCCGTGGCCGGAGGTGGCGCCTTCGCCATGGCGGCCACCTCGAACGCGGCGCCGACCGAGAGCGGCCGGACCCTGTCCGCCGCGGACTCGACGGTCTGCCAGGGGCTCACCACCGCCCTCGGCAACAACCAGAAGTTCATCGACGGCCAACGGGCCAATCCCGACGCGCAGTCGGCGGCGCGGATCGCCAACCGCGAGGCGGTCATCGCACAGATCAAGGTGCAGCAGAAGGCGTCCGGTTGCGCGGTTGGGGAGTCGGCTCAGGACTCCCAGACCACGCAGCCCGCGCAGTCCGCCCAGCCGGCGACGACCACACCCGCGCAGCAGCAGACCACCGCACCCGCGCAGGGGACGGGTGGTGGTGGCGCTGCCACCGGCCAGCAGGTCTGCAACGGTTCGACCGTCACCCTCTCGGGCGAGGCGGGCGCCCCTGCCGCGTCCAGCAACCAGTTCCCGGCCGGGACCAAGCTCAAGGTCACGAACCTGGACAACAACAAGTCCACGACCGTGCAGGTCACCTCGGTGTCGGGCAGCTGCGTACTGCTCAACAACGCGGCGTTCGAGCAGGTCCGGGAGCCGGGCAAGTTCCTGATCCGCCGGGCGCGGATCGAGAAGGTGGGGTGAGCGCCCACATCTGACGACTGAGGAACTCCGCCGAAGGGACGGCGGTACCGGCCGGGCCGCGTGCGGCAGCAGCCCCGCGGCCCGGACCGCCGCCCGGTGCGGGTCGTGCGTCCTGCTGTTCGCGGCCACGAACAGCAGGACCGGCACGTAGAGCGAGTTCACCGGCGGAGAGCCCGGTGCTGCGCGCCCCCAAACCCATCGCATACGAGCCGCCGCCACCGGGACCGCGAGGACCACGGTGGGCCGACGCATGTGCTCGCGGCCTTCGCGAGCGGGCCGCCGACAGTGGTCGGGAATCGCTCTCAGCGAGTGAGTCGCAGCACAGAGACACCCGGTAACACGGGGTTCACATTCGAGCAATGATCGGGAAATCGCCTGTTGACAGGCTGCCGGGCAGTACCGCGGCGCCCCAGTGCCGCAGCGCCGCAGCACCCGCAGTGCGCCCTAAGACACACCCCGAAGGATGTGGCCCGTGACCTTCAAGGCTGAGTACATCTGGATCGACGGCACCGAGCCGACGGCCAAGCTCCGTTCCAAGACGAAGATACTGGGCGACGACGCCAAGGGTGTCGAACTGCCGATCTGGGGCTTCGACGGGTCTTCCACGAACCAGGCCGAGGGCCACGCCTCGGACCGCGTACTCAAGCCCGTCGCCACCTTCCCGGACCCGATCCGCGGCGGCGACGACGTCCTCGTGATGTGCGAGGTCCTGAACATCGACATGACGCCGCACGAGTCCAACACCCGTGCCGCGCTGGCCGAGGTGGCGGAGAAGTTCGCCGCGCACGAGCCGATCTTCGGTATCGAGCAGGAGTACACCTTCTTCGACGGGGAGCGCCCGCTCGGCTTCCCCGTCGGCGGCTTCCCGGCCCCGCAGGGCGGCTACTACTGCGGCGTCGGCGCGGACGAGATCTTCGGCCGTGACGTCGTCGAGGCGCACCTCGAGAACTGCCTCAAGGCGGGCCTCGGCATCTCCGGCATCAACGCCGAGGTCATGCCCGGCCAGTGGGAGTTCCAGGTCGGCCCGCTGGCGCCGCTGGAGGTCTCCGACCAGCTGTGGGTGGCCCGCTGGCTGCTCTACCGCACCGCCGAGGACTTCAACATCTCCGCGACCCTCGACCCCAAGCCGGTCAAGGGCGACTGGAACGGCGCCGGCGCGCACACCAACTTCTCCACCAAGGCGATGCGCGAGGGCTACGACGCGATCATCACCGCGTGCGAGTCGCTGGGCGAGGGCTCGAAGCCGCTCGACCACGTCAAGAACTACGGCGCCGGCATCGACGACCGCCTGACCGGTCTGCACGAGACCGCCCCGTGGAACGAGTACTCCTACGGCGTCTCCAACCGTGGCGCCTCGGTCCGCATCCCGTGGCAGGTCGAGAAGGACGGCAAGGGCTACATCGAGGACCGCCGCCCGAACGCCAACGTCGACCCGTACGTCGTCACGCGCCTGCTCGTCGACACCTGCTGCACCGCCCTGGAGAAGGCCGGCCAGGTCTGATCCGCCCCGCACGCCACGCGAGGAGGCGCCCACCGTCATGGTGGGCGCCTCCTCGCGTCGCGCGACATCGGCCTCGTCGTACGAGGTCATTCGTGGTCGTACGAGGTCAGCCTCGTCGTACGGCGTCAAGTTGACGCCAAGGACGCGTCCGACCTGTGAGAGGAGTCTCCTGCTCAGCTCCGGCTTCTGCTTCAATGGGGGCATGGCCAGCTTCCAGAAGTACACCGCGACGGGTCGCCCCGACCTGGAGCCCTTCTGGCCTTCCCGTCAGCATCACGACTTCGACCGGGTGTGTTGCCGCGCGACGAACGCGCCGGCCCTCTAAAGCCGTACACCCCCGGCCTTCGGCCAGCGCGCACGACGTACGTCCTCGACGGCCCCGACCACGAACTCGCGGTCGTCGACCTTCCCGACGAACTTCTCGCGCGAAAGAGCTGACCTCTCATGGCGACCACTCGTTCCTTCTCGTCCGTCGCGACCACGTCCGCACCGGCACCCGCCCCCGTCCCCGCGCGGCACCGACTCCGTGCCGTCCACCGGGACGAGGTGGTCGACGTCGCGGACTTCCTGCCGCCGGGCGCCACCTGGCTGCCCGCTCCCCCGCACACCCTCCCGGTGCTCCCCGGCCAGCCGCCGATGATCGGCTACCTGGTCCTCGTACCGGCCGACCAGCAGCCCCTGCTGCCGGTCGCCGTCCCGGACTCCCCGGCCCCCACCGACGCCGCCGTGGGCGACGACCCGCTCGTCCGCATCGACCCCGTGCAGCGCACCGCCGAGGTCGACGGGCGGCCGCTCGACCTCACCTACCTGGAGTTCGAGCTGCTCGCGCACCTCGTCTCGCATCCGCACCGGGTGCACACCCGCGACCAACTGGTCACCACCGTGTGGGGCTACGGGCACGTGGGCGACGGGCGGACCGTCGACGTCCACGTCGCGCGGTTGCGGCGCAAGCTGGGGGCGCAGCACCGGCAGGCGATCCAGACGGTACGGCGGGTGGGGTACAAGTACGCGCCTCCGACGGGGCGTTGACCCTCCCCGCAGCTCAGGAACTCTTCTGTCAGCAGATTCCCGTTCCGTCCCGCGGACCCTGCGGGCAGAGTCCTCCGTATGACACTCAAGAAACTGCTGATGCTGGGCGGTACGGATTTCGCGGGGCGGGCCGTGGTGGAGGCGGCGCTCGGCCGCGGCTGGGAGGTGACCGTCTTCCACCGCGGGCACCGCGAGCCGCCCGCCGGGGCGCGGTCCTTGCTGGGTGACCGCACCGCCCCGGACGGGCTCGCGGCGCTCGCCGACGCGTCCACCGATGGTGAGTGGGATGTCGTCGTCGACACCTGGTCGGCGGCGCCGCGGGCCGTTCGCGACGCGGCCCGGCTGTTGGCCGACCGGGCCGGGCGGTATGTGTACGTGTCGAGCTGCTCGGTCTACGCGTGGGCTCCGCCCGCCGACTACGCCGAGGACGCGCCGCTCGTGGAAGGGGCGTCCGAGGATGCGGAACAGACCGACTACGCGCAGGACAAACTGGGCGGCGAGCTGGCCGCCGTGTCCGCGTTCGGCGCGGAGCGCTCGTTGCTCGTGCGGTCCGGGCTGATCCTCGGGCCGTACGAGAACATCGGGCGCCTGCCGTGGTGGTTGACCCGGATCGCCCGGGGCGGTCCCGTCCTCGCGCCCGGCCCCCGGTCCCTCCCCCTCCAGTACGTCGATGTGCGTGATCTCGCGGAGTGGATCCTCGGGGCGGCGGATGCGGGGGTGAGCGGGGCGTACAACCTGATGAGTCCGCAGGGGCATACGACGATGGGGGAGCTGCTCGACGCGTGCGTCCGGGTCACCGGGGCGCGGGCGGAACTCCGTTGGACGGAGCCTTCCGTGGTCCTCGACGCCGGGATCCAGCCGTGGACGCAGTTGCCGGTGTGGGTGCCGGTGGGGTCCGACATGCATGACGCTCTTCATCGGGCGGATGTCTCCCGTGCGGTGGCGACGGGACTGCGGTGTCGGCCCGTCTCGGAGACGGTCGCGGACACGTGGACCTGGCTCCAGGGCATCGGCGGGGTGGCCCCCCAACGCCCGGACCGCCCCCCGGTGGGCCTCCCGCCCCACCTGGAGACAAAGGTACTCACCCAGTAGCACCACCCCATGTTCTCGCCCCCGCCGCCCCTACCCGTCCCATCCCGTTCCTGGGGGGCTCCGCCCCCAGACCCCCGGGTGGGTTCGTCGGCTGCGGGCCGGTGGGGGCCGATCGCGCAGTTCCCCGCGCCCCTGGGGGGCCGGGGCTGCGCCCCCGGCCCCCTGATCGGCCTGAACGGCCTCGTCCTCAAACGCCGGACGGGCTGAAAACGAGGGCGAGCCGAGGCTTTTAGGGGCGCAGGGAACTGCGCGACCAGCCCCCACCGGGCCGCGGCCGAAAGACCACCCCCTGGGGTCTGGGGCGGAGCCGGGGTGCACCTGGCACCACCCCCGCCCTGGTGCTCGGCCCAGTGACCCCGAGGGGCGGGTCGGTGAGACTGGCGGTATGGAGAGATGGAGCGGCAGGGGCATACGGACGCGCGGGCCGGAGGTACTGGTCGCCGGGGGACGAGGGCTGATGCTGGCCGTCGGGGGGTTCACCGGAGCGGTTGTTCTCTTCGTGCTGTCCGTCGTGTCGATCCTGCTCGTCCCGGTGGGGGTGGGGATCGTCACGACCCCTTGGGTCCTGACCGGCGTACGGGCCTTCGCGGACCGGCGACGGATCATCGCCGCCGAGTGGTACGGGATACGGATTCCGTCCACGTACCGGAGCCTGCCCGCGGACACGACCCCGTGGACGCGCTGCCTCCGCATGCTGGGGGACCCGGCGACCTGGCGCGACCTCGGCTGGCTGGTGGTCGACATGACCGCCGGGTTCGCGACCGCACTGCTGCCCGCCGCCCTCCTCCTCTACCCCCTGGAGGGCTTCGCGCTGGCGGCCGGCCTGTGGCGGGTCTTCACGGACGGCACGCACGTGGGCTGGTGGTACGGCTTCGTGCCGGTGTCGGGGCAGGGCTCCGCCCTCCTCGCGGGGGCACTGGGCGCGGCGCTCCTCGTCGCCTCCTACGCCCTCTCCCCCGCCCTCCTGCGGATCCATTTCCTCCTCACCCGCTCCGTCCTCGCCTCCGGCGACGGCGAACTCGCCGAACGGGTCCGCGTCCTCACCGAGACCCGGCGCACCGCCGTGGACACGTCGGCGGCCGAACTCCGCCGTATCGAGAGGGACTTGCACGACGGGGCGCAGGCGCGACTGGTCGCCATGGGGATGGACCTGGGGACCGTCGAGGTCCTCATCGAGAAGGACCCGGCCAAGGCCCGACAGCTGCTCGCCCAGGCCCGCCGGTCCTCCGCCGAGGCGCTCACCGAGCTGCGCGACCTCGTACGGGGTATTCATCCCCCCGTGCTCGCGGAGCGTGGACTCGGCGACGCGGTAAGGGCGTTGGTGCTGCGGCTGCCTCTCGTGAGCGAGGTGGACGTCGACATGGACGGCCGTGCCGACGCGCCCGTCGAGTCCGCCGCGTACTTCGCCGTCAGCGAGGTACTGACCAACGCGGTCAAGCACTCCGGAGCCGAGCGCCTCTGGGTCGACCTCCAGCACAGGGACGGAACGCTCCGCATCACCGTCACCGACGACGGGGAGGGCGGTGCCCGGGTCGGCGCGGGCTCGGGGCTCACCGGCGTCGAGCGGCGGCTCGGTACATTCGACGGCGTCCTGGCCGTCAGCAGCCCCGCGGGCGGTCCCACCATGGTCACCATGGAGATCCCTTGCGCGTTGTCCTAGCCGAAGACCTGTTCCTGCTGCGCGACGGACTGGTCCGGATGCTCGAGGCGTACGACTTCGAGATCGCCGCCGCCGTCGAGAGCGGACCCGAACTCACCCGGGCGCTGGCCGAGTTGGCGCCGGACGTCGCCGTGATCGACGTACGGCTGCCGCCCTCGCACACGGACGAGGGGCTGCAGTGCGCGCTCCAGGCCCGTCGGGAGCGGCCGGGGCTGCCGGTGCTCGTGCTCTCCCAGCACGTGGAGCAGCTGTACGCACGGGAGTTACTCGCGGACGGCACGGGCGGGGTCGGTTATCTGCTCAAGGACCGGGTGTTCGACGCGGAGCAGTTCATCGACGCCGTACGGCGGGTCGCCGCGGGTGGGACCGCGATGGATCCGCAGGTGATCCAGCAGTTGCTGGCGCGGCGTTCCCACACCGCGCAGCCCCTCGGGTGGCTGACCCCCCGTGAGCTGGAGGTGCTCGAACTGATGGCGCAGGGCCGCTCGAACGCGGCGATCGCGGCCCAACTCGTGGTCACAGAACGGGCGATCGCCAAACACACCTCCAACATCTTCACCAAACTGGGGCTGGAGGTCTCCGACGATGACAACCGGCGCGTACTCGCCGTACTGGCGTATTTGGATCACGGAAGCCAGTGAAGAAGAAGCGCCCGCCGACGCCGTTGAATATCGTTCAAACCTGTTTTTCGAGATCAACTCCTCGAAAAACATGCGGTTCTGAGCCCATTGCGCCGGAAATGACCTCACGAACTTCTAAGATTTTCCTGGGTTTCTGAACGCCTCAGGAGTCACCTGCGTACTGATGGACGCCGCTTCACTCCTGTCGGGCGCCTCGATGCCCCGCAAGGAAGTCAGAGGAGTTCCATGGGACGCAACACTCGCAAACGACGTTCGCCGCTGGCTGTTCGCGCGGTTGCCGCATCCGCGGCGCTCGCGATCGGTGGGGGCGGATTGATCTGGGCGAATTTCTACGCTTCGGCGCACGAGTCCAACTCGAGCCCGAACACCACCAAGGCTGCCGCCGCTCAGGTCGCCACCATCTCCTGCCCCGATGTCGGGCAGAAACTGACCAGTGTGCCCGCCAACGCCAAGTCGAACGTCGACGCGGAGCTGGCCACGCTCGACAAGCAGATCACCGAGGCTTACGCCCGGCTGGCCTCGTCGCGTCAGGCTCAGGCCAATGACGCGGGCTTCGTCCAGAACGCGATCCTGTCGCCGCTCAAGGACAAGCGCTCCGCGGTCATCGGCCGAATCAAGATCGACTTCACTCGGGTGGGCGCCGCCGCGCCGACCATGCTGGACGGTCTCGCCGCCTGCACCGGCACCACCGCCAACCAGGCCCAGACCACCGCCGGTGGCCAGAACAACGGCCAGCAGAACAACGGGGGTCAGAACAACAACGGCCAGAACAACGGTGGCCAGAACAACGGCGGCCAGCAGAACGGCGGCCAGCAGAACAACGGCGGCGGCGCGGCCACCGCGGCGCCGAGCGCGAGCGCGCCGGCCAACATCGGCGGCCAGGCCGGAAACGGTCCCGTCGCCGCCGACTTCGTCGACATCACCAAGGTCGCACCGAACGTCCAGGGCAAGCCGCAGAAGGGCGCCAACGCCTCTCGAGGTACGTTCACCACCGCGTGCGGCGTGAACGCGAACAAGAACTTCAACACCGACAACGTGATCGTGGCGCCCGGCGTGACCAACGGCGCGCACCACCTGCACGACTACGTCGGCAACCAGAAGGTCAACGCGTTCTCCAGCAACCAGACGTTCCTGCAGGGCGGGACCAGCTGCCAGAACAAGAGCGACCTGTCGTCGTACTACTGGCCCGTGGTCCGTATCCAGAACGGCACGCAGGACTTCGACCAGAACAAGGACGGCGGCGGCAAGGAAGGCAACGTCGGCAAGATCCTGACCCCGGTCTCGGCCCAGATCAAGTACGTGGGCAGCCCGGCCAGCAAGGTCGTCGCGATGCCGCAGTTCCTGCGCATCATCACCGGTGACGCCAAGACCACGACCAACGGTCTGGCGAACGCCAACGCGCACTGGAGCTGCACCGGCTTCGAGAACAAGGTCCAGCTGACGTCGCAGTACCCGATCTGCCCGCAGGGCAGCAAGGTGGTGCGCACGTTCGCCTTCCAGAGCTGCTGGGACGGCCAGAACATCGACAGCGCCAACCACCGTACGCACGTGGCCTTCCCCGACCCCGCGAGCGGTGTCTGCGGCAACGGCTTCAAGGCGATCCCGCAGCTGACGATGCGCCTGACGTACAACATCGCGCCGCCGACCATCCAGAACGGTGTGGTGAAGAACGCGTACGCGGTCGACGGCTTCCCGGAGCAGCTCCACAAGGCGGCCACCGACCACGACGACTTCATCAGCGTCACCACCGGTGGCCTGGCGAACAAGATCGCCAACTGCCTCAACACCGGCAAGCAGTGCAGGTAGCAGCCCCTTCGCCGAAGCGAGTAGTCGCTTCACCGAAGAGCTAGCAAGGCACTGAGAAGGCCGGTGGCGGGAGATCCCGCCACCGGCCTTCTGTGTGTGTGCCGTGCGTGCGGCTCAGCCGCTGTGGGAGGAATGCTGGCTGTGGTTGGTGCCGACCTCCATGTCACCGCCGAGCGTGCCGCGCAGCGCCGTGACCACCTTCTGGTCGGCGACGGCGACCCACTTGGCGCCGACGAGGTAGAACCCGCCGTAGTCCTTCGCGTCGTTGATCCACTCGCGCTGGCCGCGGTCGGTGGCGAAGGTCGCGAGGACGAACTTGCCGTTGGTGTTCTTGCAGATCGCCTGGCGGATCTCGTCGGCGTCCGTCTGTATGTCCGGCTTGCACTTCACCTCGGCCGCCAGATCCTCCAGACTGCCGGTCGCGGTGGCCGGGACCCGGTCGGCCGAGTCGCTCTTGGTTCCTCCCCCGTCCGACCCGCCGCAGCCGGTCAGCGCCAGCAGGGCCGCGGCCGCGACGACCGCAAGGCCGTGCCCGCTCAGCTTTTCGCGTGTCAACCTCATACGTTCCTCCGGTGCCTGTCGGCGCCCACGCCGTCGAGAGCCCCGGCGAGGGCCCTGGTCTTCGATACGGCTGCGGCGCGCCAAATGCTCAATCTCCCCCGTTACGGACGGAAGGACATCCGGTGGGAATGCCGATGCCGCAACGGGCACGTGTGTGCGAAGGTGTGGCCGTGACCGAAGACTGGGAAGAGCGTACGGCGGCGGCCTGGGCCACGTTCGACGGCTCCGAAGAAGCGACCGAAGCGGACGCGGCGGACTTCCGGGCGGTGATCGACGCGCTGGTCGCCGAACTGCCCGCGGACAGCCCCGTCGGCCCGTTCGAGCGGGCCTGCGCCTGGGACTCCACAGGCCACTCGGACCAGGCCGTACCGCTGTACCGGGAGGCCCTCGCCCGCGGCCTCGGCGGCTACCGCGGCCGCCGCACCAAGATCCAACTCTCCAGCTCGCTGCGGAACATCGGGCAGGCCGAGGAGGGCGTCAAGCTCCTCACCCCCGAACTCGACGCGCCCTCCGACGAGTTGGACGATGCCGTACGCGCCACTCTCGCGCTCTGTCTCGCCGACCTGGGCCGCGAACGCGAGGGCCTCTCGCTGGTGATCGCCGCCCTCGCGCCCCATCTGCCGCGCTACCAGCGATCCATGGCGAACTACGCGCGGCTGCTCGTACAACCCGGGGAGTAACTCTCCGGAGCCAGGTGACCATCCACCGATTCGCTCGTTTTGCTGAACGTGCAGTCACAGGATGTAGCCCAGCGCTCCGCAGCCTCCCCAGGACCGGTCGTCGACGTCGAGCAGGCCGAGGCCGCTCTCGTCGAGCACTACCCGCGGCTCGTCCGGCTCGCCTATCTGGTGCTGCCGCCGAGCCTCGGCCGCAACCGACGGGTGCTGACCGCGCACGCCCTCACCCAGCGCGCCCTGCCCCGGGGACGCACGACCGCCGCCCTGATCCCGGCCCAGGCCACCGGCCGCGACGGCGACCCCGGCTACGCCCTCGTACGCCTCAAGGTCGTGCGTACGGCGCTGGAGGCCGGGGTGCCGCTGCGGCGCGCGGCCTGGCCCAAGCGGTCCCAGCTGCCTCCGTTGCTGCCCCAGGTGTGGGGCCTGAGGCTCTTCCCACGCTCGGGTGGCGCCGACGAACTCGCCCTGGACCAGCGGCTGTCGGCCCTGTCCGGACCCGCCCGCGCGGCGTACGTCCTGCGCGGCCTGGAGAAGCTGCCCGACCCCGACGTGCGCAAGGTGCTGACGGCGGCGGGCGTCGACGACCCGGGCGCGGCGCTCAAGGAGGCAAGCGGCGTCGAGGCCAGGGACGTCCTGCTCCTGTCCCCCGAGTTCGACCCCTGTTCGCTGCACGCCCGGCCCACCGACCTGATGCGGCGCAGACAGCACATGAAGGCCGCGCTCGCCGCCGGCGTCGCGGCGGCCGTCTGCGGCGCGCTGCTGGCCCTGCCCAGCGGCGGCTGGGGACCCGACGGCGCCGCCGCCCCGTCGTACGCGCAGAACCCGGCCGCCGAGGCCGCCCTCGACCCCGGGAAGGTGACGCGGGTCGCCCCGACGGCGTGGCGGTCGTCCGCGCGCACCGACTTCTCCGTGTGGCCCGCGCGCGGCAACCTCGCCCGGGACATCGCGCTGCTGCGCCGCGCGCTCGCCGTCTGGGCCCGGCCCGGCGAATCCGTGCAGGTCTCGGCGACGCCCGGCACCCCCTCGGGCGCCCCGGCCGGACCGCCGCAGCTGCTGTACGCCGGTGATGTGGACCAGGCGCGCGTGGTGCTCTTCTACGACGGACTGCGCATCGCCCGGTACGCCGAGCCACGCGCCGGCACGGGCGGCGCGGCCCTCGACTTCGCCCGGGTCGACGGCGCGACCGGGGCCGAGGCGGAGGCGCTGGTCCTGGACCGGGCCGACGGCAACGTCCGTTATCTGACCGCCCCCTGGGTGACCGAGGCCGCCGAGCGCGACCTGCTGAAGCCGACCGCGGGCCCGACGCCCCTCACCCTCTCGGCCGAGGGTGTCAGCACGCCGCTGGCCGGCCCTGCCCCGACCGGCACCTGCACCTCGTGGAACGTCATGGAGGTGACCGACACCTCGGGCCCGCACCTGCTGGCCGACCTCGGCGAGCTGATCCCGGCCCATCTCACCTCGGGGCCGCCCGCGGCACCCCACGAGGTCGCGGGCCCCGCGGCGCTGCGGAACTGGGCGCCGTTCGCCTGCTCCCTGGCCGCCGTGCGCTCCCAGGGCGTGCGGTCCGTGAACGCCTGGCAGTACGCGCAGCAGCCGCTGCCCGACGCGAGCGGGCAGGCCGCCTGGGTGTGCACCCGGGCCGACACCTGGCGGGGTGACGGCACCCGGATCCTGGCCCAGTTCCACACCCCGGGCGGGGCGTACGGCGCCATCGCGGCGAAGGCCGAGAACTCGCCCGCGTGCGGCCGCCGTGACCCCCATGTGCTGGCGGGCGTGCTGTGGAAGTCGGGCGCGGGCGACTGGTACCTCCTCGCGGCGGGCAGCAAGGACACCGCCTCGATCAGCACGTCGGGCGGGGTGAGCGGGTCGGCCCGGGGCGCGCTGCTCGCCGTACGGACGAAGCAGGGGGATCAGGCCGGGCTGAAGGGCACCCTGACGGACGGACGAGCGGTCGACGGACTGCGGTAGGGCCTGCCCGGCCGATCCTCGGGGTGTCACAGCCGACCCTCGCGTCAACAAGTGGGGCGCACGGGGGTTCTCCCCGCACTTACCCGTCAGTACATTGACGGCATGTCTAACAAGCATGCCGCCCGGCTGCCCCGGCCGGTCGAGTCCGAGCGGATACCGCTCAAGGCCCGGAAGGTGTCGTTCTCCTGGGAGGACACACCGCTGCACTGGGTGCCGGGGGAGCCGTTCGCCACGCACACCATGAACGTGCTGCACCTGCTGCTGCCTGCCGGTGAGCGCTGGTTCGTGCACGTGTACAAGCAGGTACTGCCCTACATCCGGGACGAGCGGCTGCGCGCGGACGTCATCGGGTTCATCGGGCAGGAGGCGATGCACTCGCAGGCCCACGACGAGGTCCTCCCCCACCTCAGGGAACTCGGGCTCGATCCGACGCCGTACACCGCCCAGGTCGACTGGTTCTTCGAGAAGCTGCTCGGCGACCGCACCCTGCCGCCGGGCAGGGCCCGCAAATGGTGGCTGATGGAGCGCGTCGCGATCATCGCGGCGATCGAGCACTACACCGCCTTCCTCGGCGACTGGATCCTGAACGCCGAGGAGTTGGACCGGCGCGGCGCCGATCCCACCATGCTGGACCTGATGCGCTGGCACGGCGCGGAGGAGGTCGAGCACCGGTCCGTGGCCTTCGAACTCTTCCTCCACGTCGACGGGAGCTACCGGCGCCGCGCCCGGACCTGGGCCACGGCCTTCACCGCCCTGGTCTTCCTCTGGCAGCGCGGGGCGCGGTTCTTCATGGAGAACGACCCGACCCTCACGGCGGGCAGGGCGAGCTTCAAGGAGTTCTACCTGAGCGGGAAGCGGGGCGTGCTGCCGTCGACCGGCGACATGCTCAAGTCCATTCCCCGCTATCTCAGCCGCACCTACCACCCCTCCCAGGAGGGTTCGACCGAGCAGGCGGTCGCCTATCTCGCCTCGTCACCGGCGGCGACGGCTGCCGAGAGGAGAGCCGAATGACGCCCCGGCTGCGGACCGTCGCCGCCGTCGCCGGTGCGGCCCTGCTCGCCCGGCGGGCGCTGCGCCGCCGGATCGAGGTCTCGCCGCTGTGGCCGCTGCCCGCCCTGGAGGAGCCGATCTCCGGCCGGCCGCGCTCCCGGACGCTGCGGCTGCCGGTCACCCGGCACGAGCGCGTCGCCGACGGGGTCGTACAACTGCGTCTGGAGGGGCACGACCTGCCGCGCTGGGAGCCCGGCGCCCACCTCGACCTCGTCCTGCCCTCGGGGCTCGTACGGCAGTACTCGCTGTGCGGGGACCCGGAGGACACCTCGTCGTACACCGTCGCAACCCGGCTGGTCGAGGACGGGCGGGGCGGGTCGCGCGAGGTCCACGAACAGCTCCGGGAGGGCATGGAGGTCGAGGTGCGGGGGCCGCGCAACCGGTTCCCCCTCGCGCCTGCGCCCGCGTACGTCTTCGTCGCGGGCGGCATCGGGATCACACCGATCCTGCCGATGCTGCGGGTGGTCCAGGACCGCGCGGAGTGGCGGCTGCTGTACGGCGGCCGGACGCGCGCGTCGATGCCGTTCCTGGAGGAGATCGGGAAGCTGCGCGGCGGCCGGGTCACCGTCGTGGCCGAGGACGAGGACGGACGGCCCGATCTCGACGCGCTGTTCGCGGACGTGCCGGCGGGCGCGGCCGTCCACTGCTGTGGCCCCGAGGGGCTGATGGAGGCGGTCGGACGCCGGCTGCCCGACGGTGCGGCGCTGCACCTGGAGCGGTTCACGCCGAGCACCTCCGCCGAGGGCAACGGTGCCTTCGAGGTCGAACTGCGCCGCAGCGGACGTACGGTGAGCGTCGCCGCCGACACCACCGTGCTCGCCGCCGTACGCGCCGAACTGCCCGACACCGCCTACTCCTGCGAGCAGGGATTCTGCGGAACCTGCCGACAGCGGGTGCTGGAAGGGGAGATCGAGCACCGCGACGAACTGCTCACCGACACGGAGCGTGGTGACTCGATGCTGATCTGTGTTTCGCGGGCGCTCGGTGATCGCATCGTGTTGGACATGTGAACGACCATGGCCGGACCGGCCCGTTCGGGGCCGGATCCGATCGGTAAGGTGTTCGTATGACAATCGGGGTACGCCGCAGGATGGGTGTCGAGGAGCGGCGACAGCAGTTGATCGGCGTCGCCCTCGACCTCTTCAGCCGACGCTCACCCGACGAGGTCTCCATCGACGAGATAGCCTCGGCCGCGGGTATCTCACGGCCGTTGGTCTACCACTACTTCCCCGGCAAACTCAGCCTGTACGAGGCGGCGTTGCAGCGTGCCTCGGACGAACTCGCGAGTCGCTTCGTGGAGCCGCACGAGGGCCCGCTGGGCTCGCGGCTGCTGCGGGTCATGCGCCGATTCTTCGACTTCGTGGACGACCACGGGCCCGGTTTCTCGGCGTTGATGCGCGGCGGTCCCGCGGTCGGCTCCTCGAAGACCAACGCGCTCGTCGACGCCGTGCGGCAGGCCGCCTACGTCCAGATCCTGTCGCATCTGAAGGTCGAGGACCCGCCCGCCCGCCTGGAACTGGTGATCCGCTCCTGGATCTCGCTCGTCGAGTCGACGGCGCTGATCTGGCTGGACGGGCGGCGGATTCCGCGCGGCGAGCTGGAGGTGCAGCTCGTGCAGGACTTCGCGGCGCTGGCCGCGGTGAGCGCCACGCACGACGAGGAACTCGGCGCGCTGCTGCGCCGGGCGCTCAAGGGCGACCCGGGCGACGGGCCGTTCACCGACCTCGCCGTCCGGTTGATCGCGCTGGCCTCACCCCCGGCCTCGTAGGCCCGGCGGCCTCTACTCCTCGTACTTCCGGTACGACGGGTCGAGGTCACGTACCTCGGCGGACGCGTGCACCGTCGAGACCCCGTCGGTGGGCTCGATGTGCTTGCGCAGCAGCTCCAGTACGGCTTCGGTGAGCTTGGCCTTGGTCTCGTCGGTGCGGCCCGGGAGCAGGGCGAGCGTGATGTGCACGATGGCGTGTCCGTCCTCCCCCGCCCCCACCACCTCTTCATCGGTGCACCGGAACCGCGTCTTGCACGCCTCGATGCGCGCGGCCGCCGTCTCGACGACCACCGGGTGCAGCGCGAGCGCGAAGCCGCGCTGGTCGAAGGCGTCGTCGAGCGAGTAGGAGTAGTCGACGGTGATCTGCGGCATGGGCACTCCTGTTCTAGGGTTTCCCGGTCACCCTAGCCGCAGCGCCAGCAGTGCGATGTCGTCCTCGCGGTCCCGGCCGAAGCAGTCGAGCAGGGTGTCGCAGAGGGCGTCCAGGCCGGGCAGGGCGCCGCTGGCGGCGGCGCGGAGGTGCTCCATCGAGACCGCCAGATCGGTGCCCCGGGTCTCGATCAGGCCGTCGGTGACCATGAGGAGCCGGTCGGTGGGTTCGAGGAACAGCTCCGTGGGCGGCGGGTGGGGCAGACCCACACCGAGCAGCGGCCCTGCGGCCTTGGAGTAGTCGGCGCCCCCGTTGTCCCGGATGATCAGCGGCGGGATGTGGCCGGCGTTGGCGATGCGGGTGCGTCCGGTGGCGGGGTCGACCAGGACCAGGCACACGGTCGTGGTGATGCCCGGGTGGTAGCGCTGGAGCATCCGGTCGAGGCGCTCGGCCAGCACGGCCGGGTCGCTCTCCTCGACACAGTAGGCGCGCAGCGCGTGCCTGATCTCGACCATGACGGTGGCCGCCTCCAGCGAGTGCCCGACGACGTCGCCGACCGCGGTGAGCACGCCCTCGCCGGTGCGCAGGGCCGCGTAGAAGTCGCCGCCGATCTCGGTCTCCGCGGAGGCGGGCACGTACCGGACCACGACGTCGACGCCCGGCAGTTCGGGCAGCCGGTGTGGCTGGGGCAGGAAGCTGTGCTGGAGGGTGAGGGCGACGTGCCGTTCGACCTGGTACATGAGCAGCGGTTCGGCGGCGAGCGCGGTGGCCTCGGCGAGCCGGGCCAGCAGGGCCTCGTCCTCGGGACTGACCCGGCGCACCCCGCGGGTGGGCGTGGCGAGGCACACCGAGGCCCGGCCCTCCTGGATGGGGATCAGCGCCAGGCGGGCGTCGTGCTGCACGCCCGGCCGGAAGAACCCGGCCGGCCACAGCGGCGCGGGCACCGTGGTGATCTGGACGCCCGACTGCCCCCGGGTGAGCCGTCGGAGCAGTCCGGCGACGGCCCGGTGGGCGCCCTCGTCGGGCATCGCGAGCGAGGTGCGGTCCCGTGAGGTGCCGCGGTACAGCTCGTCGTCCGGGCCGAGGACGAAGACGGCGGCGGGCGAGCCGGTGAGCCGCGCGGCGCCGTCGGCGGCGGCGTCGGCGAGTTCCTGCGGGGAGCGCGCCGTCTGGATGGCGACGACCGTCTCCGCCAGCCGGGTCAGCCGCCGTGCCAGCGCCTGGTCGCCGGCCCTGAGACGGGCGGTGCGCACCGCGGCCCGGACCACCGCGTCGATCTCCTCGGGCTCGGCGGGCACCGTCAGATACGCCTCGCCGCCCACGTCGAGGCCTCGGCAGCGATCCCCCGCGTCCACGGCGGCGGCCGAGAAGTGCACGACGGGCAGGCCGGCCATGTGGGGCCGGGCCTTGAGCCGGCGGCACAGTTCGAAGCCGCTCATGTCCGGCAGGTCCACATCGACGAGCGCCACGTCGGGCAGGGTGCCCTTGCGCAGCCGTACGTCGAGTTCGACGAGCGCCTCGGAGCCGCTGGCGACCGGGACGACCTGGTGGCCGGCGCGGCGCAGCACGGCGCTCATGGCGTACCGACTGGCCGCCACATCGTCCACGACCAGCACGGTCGTGTCTGTCCGCTTGCCGTTGACGTCCATCTGCCAGCCTCTGGACACGCCGGTGGGGCAGACCGGGATCGAGGTCTGCCCCACCAAGGTAATGCCCTTTCAGGAGGTCCGGGAGAATACCGCCACAGTGCGCCCCGGAACGGCGAACGTGCCCGTTTTCGCCTCGTAAGAGGAGGATTTGACGATAGGGTCGGCGCCCGCCGCCTGCACCGGGTGCAGCGCGTACGCCGTCCCGGCCAGGGCGCCGACCGTCTGCTCCTGTGCCTTCGGTGTCGCGTTGAAGACGACGACGAGGTCGCCGAGCTCCATCGTGATCACGCCGGGCGTCTCGTCCTTGCCGGACAGCGGGAAGGAGAGCTTCGACTGCACCTGCCCGGCGGTGGACAGCGAGAAGACGTTCTCGGTCGTACGGATCCGCTCCAGGTCCTGGTACGCGGCAGAGCTGCCCTCGATCTGCGGGCATCCCACCTTGACGGTGCTCAACAGGGGTGTGGCGTAGGGCCACTTGGACGCGTTGTCGGCCGCCATCGGCAGTCCGCGTCCGAAGCCGTTGCCGTCCCGGCAGTCCCAGTGGATGGCGTTGAACCAGTCGCCGCTGTCGAACGAGTTGCGGTCGAGGGACTTGGAGCGCAGCAGGTCGGAGCCCGCCTGGGAGAGCGACGGGCCCTGGGAGAGGGCGGCGGTCGCCATGGCGAGGACCTGCATCCGCGCCCGGTCGTCCGCGCTGGTCGTGGCGGGCAGCTTGTAGGTGAGGGCGTCGTACAGGGACTCGTTGTCGTGCGCGTCGGCGTACGCGAGGGCGTCACCCGGTGCCGCCGCGTATCCGGCCGGCTGGCCGTTGTAGTCGACCTCGGAGCCCTTGACCTCCTTGCCGTCGGTGTCGGTGAAGCGGTAGGTGGCGAGGTTGCCGCTGAGCCCGATCTTGATGAGGTCCTGGTAGTGCAGCAGCCGGGCCTTCCGCTCGGCCGAAGTACCGTTGGCGGTCGAGGAGTTGGGGTCGGTGTACAGCCCCGAGGCGAAGCCCTGGACGCCGGGGTCGGAGTCGAAGGGGCTCCCGCCGCGCACGGCGTCGCGCGCCCGGTCGGAGAAGGTCGCGATGCCGGTCCCCGCCATGTTCTTCTGGGTGGCCTGTTCGAAACGGGCGTCGTCGGCGACCTCCCCGAAGTTCCAGCCCTCCCCGTACAGGATGATCTTCTTTCCGTCGACCCCGTCCTTCGCCGGGGTCAGCGCGTCGAGGGCCTTGCGGACCGCCAGGATGTTGGCCTTGGGGTGGTGCCCCATGAGGTCGAAGCGGAAGCCGTCGACCTTGTACTCCTTGGCCCAGGTGACGATCGAGTCCACCACCAGCTTGCCCATCATGTCGTTCTCGGTGGCCGTGCCCGCGCAGCAGGTGGAGGTGGCGACGGACCCGTCGGCGAGGAGCCGCTGGTAGTAGCCGGGCACGATCCTGTCGAGCACGGAGGTGTCCGCCTGACCACTGGCGGCCGTGTGGTTGTAGACCACGTCCATGACGACCCGCAGGCCGTCCTCGTTCAGCGACTTGACCATCCGGCGGAACTCGACCGTCCGGCCGGTGCCGTCCGGGTCGCTCGCGTACGAGCCCTCCGGGACCGTGTAGTGGTACGGGTCGTAGCCCCAGTTGTAGGCGTCCTTCGCGGCGATCGCGGCGACGCACTCCTGCTGCTTCTGGGAGTCGGCGGGGTAGGAGGCGAGGTCACAGTTGGTGGTCGCCTGCTCGGACTTCTTCTCGGGGACGGTGGCGATGTCGAAGGCGGGCAGGAGGTGGACGTACGAGGTGCCCGACGCGGCGAGGGCCCGAAGGTGCCTGGAGCCGTCGCTGTTCTTGTCGGTGAAGGCGAGGTAGGTGCCCTGGTCCTTCGCCGGGACGGTCTTGTCCGCCACCGAGAAGTCCCGGATGTGCAGCTCCTGGATCTGGGCGTCCCGCAGCGGCACGGCCTTGGGCTTCTTCAGGGAGGACCAGCCGCTCGGGGCGAGGGACTTGTCCTTCAGGTCGACGACGAGACTGCGCTCGGAGTCGGCGGTGAGGGCGAGCGAGTAGGGGTCGGTGACCTTGTTGGTGACGACCTTGCGGACGGTGGGCGCCCACACCTTCACGACGTACCGGTAGGGCTTGTTCCGCCAGGACTTCGCGCCGGTGACGGACCAGACGCCGGTGGTGTCGTTCCTCTTCATGGCGACCGTGGAGCCGTCGAGCTCAAGTGCCACGCTCTGCGCGGTCGGCGCCCACACGGCCAGCGTGGGACGCCCGTCGCGGAACGTCGGACCCAGCTGTGCCTTGGTCGCGTCGTACAGATCGTCCAGTACGCCGGCGATCTGGACGCCGGTCGCGGCGAGCACGGCGCCGTTCGCGGCCCGTTGCGAGGCGACGACCTGACCGTTCAGGGCCTCCTTCACCCGGCTCCGGTCGCGCGGGTCGACGGACCAGGCGGTGTAGTCCTTGAGATGCGGGAAGGCGGCCTTCTGGGCGTCGCTGAGGGTGGTCTTCGACAGCCGGAGCCAGCGCTCGTCGTCGCTGGTCAGCGTCCCGTCCTTGACGGCGATCGACCCGTCGTGGGAGTACAGCAACTGGGTGGAGGCCGCGGCCTCGGAGCCGTTCCAGGCGACCGTGTTCCGGTCGATCCAGACCGCCTTGGAGGTGGCCGGGTCGAGCGCGGCCGCGCTGCCCGCGGGCTGCGGGAGCAGGTACTTCTCCTGCCCGTTCACCAGCCACACCTCGTGGCCGTTCGCGGTGAGGTCGAGCGACTGGTCGGTCGGGAGGTCCTTCTCGTCGCCCTTGTGGAGGATGTAGCTGAGGCTGGTGGCACCCGCGGCGAGCGGCACCTCGAAGACGGCGCCATAGGCGTCGGTCTTCACCGGCTCCAGGGGCTTGGACCAGTCCGTGGGCGTCGCGGCCCCGGTCCAGACGTGCAGTCCCCAGCCGGTGTAGTCGCCGTCGGCACGGTGGTAGTGCAGTACGGCCTTGGTCGTGTCCTGCGCCGGGTAGTCGGGCCGCTGGGTCTGTACGGCCTCCTTGCCCTGCTCGACCCAGACCTCGCCGGTCTTGGTGACGTCGATCGTGCGGTCGGTGGCGACGTCCTTGTTGCCGTCCTTGTCGATGACGAGGAAGCCGACACTGGAGGCGCCGGGCTTCAACTTCACGTAGGCGAAGGCCCCGTAGGCGTCCCGGCCGATGAAGTCGTGGCCCGCGGGCCAGGTCGTCGACTCGCCGTCGGCCAGGTCGCCCCAGGCGTACAGCCGCCAGTCGGTGTAGTCGCCGTCGGTGCGCTTGTAGTGGACGATCGCGTAGTCGCGCGAGGAGGCGGTGGGGACTTCGGGGGCGGGCGGGGTTCCGGTGGTGCTCGTGGCCGTCGCACTCGCGGTCCGCCCGGCCGAGTCGACGACCACCGCCTTGTAGCGCAGGGCGGTACCGGCGGGTACGTCCTCGCCGATGACCTGGGTGACCTTGTACGGGGCGTGGTCGGCGGAGCCGAGCGTCCGCCACTTCCCGTTGCCGACCTGGGCGGCGAAGACGACACGGTCGAGCTGACCGCCGGTGACGTCGGCGCCGAGCTCGACGGTGCCGGTCGCGCCCGCGTCCGGCGCCTTCAGGGTGAGCGAGGACTTCGCGGCGGGGGCGCCGAGGGGGCGGGCCGCCTTGAGGACGACGGCGGAACCCGCCGGGACGGTGACGGTGACGTTCTTGTCGGCGTCGCTCGTCAGTCGGGACGAGGTCCCGTAGATCCCCTGGAAGGTCATGTCGGCGGAGCCGGTCGCGAAGGTCGCCGTCTTCGCCTCGCCCGCGTTGTTGAGGGCGACGAGGTACTCGGTCCCGTTGCCGCCCGTACGGGAGAAGGCGTAGATACCCGCCCCGTCGGCCGCGTACCGCTCGCTCTGCACCCCGTCCGCGAGGGCCGGGTTGTCCTTGCGGAGCTTCGAGAGAGCGGCGATCTCCTTGTAGAGCGGTGCACTCGTGTCGTAGGCGTCGCTCGCGTGCGTGCGGTCGGTGCCGAGCTCGTCGTCGTCGAGGTAGTCGGCGACCTTGGAGGCGAACATCGTCTGGCGGGCGTCCTTGTCGCCGCCCGCGCCGGTGAAGCCCTGCTCGTCGCCGTAGTAGACGACCGGGTTGCCGCGGCTGAGGAACATCAGTGCGTTGGCGAGCTCGTCCTTCTTCACCAGCTCGGCGTCGGTGGCCTTCGGGTTGTCCTGGTTCAGGAAGTACCCGATGCGGCCCATGTCGTGGTTGCCGAGGAAGGTGACCTGCTCGTACGCGTTGGCCTTGTCGGTCGTGTACTTGTAGTCGTCACCGAAGACCGAGGCGAGCTTCTTGGCGCTGCCGCCCTGGGAGGCGTACGAGCGTGCCGCGTCCTGGAAGGGGAAGTCGAGGGTGGCGTCCAGCCGGCCCTGGGTGACGTACGGGGAAGTGATCGACGTGTCGGCGGAGTAGACCTCGCCGAACATGAAGAAGTTCTTCCTGCCCCGCTCGGCCGCGTACCTGTCGAGCGCGGTGGCCCACTGCGTCCAGAACTCCATGTCCACGTGCTTCACGGTGTCGATCCGGAAGCCGTCGACGCCGAAGTCCCTGACCCATTTCTCGTAGATCTTCTCCATGCCGCTGACGACCTCGGGACGCTCGGTCCACAGGTCGTCGAGGCCGGAGAAGTCGCCGTAGGTGGCGTTCTCACCCGCGTAGGTCGAGTCGCCGCGATCGTGGTACATCGTCGGGTCGTTGAGCCAGGACGGGACCTTCACGTTCGCCTTGTCGGCGGGGACGGTCGGGGTCTTCGGGAAGGACGCGGTGGTGACGGCGGGGAAGGTCTTCTTCCCGTCCGCGTAGTCGGCGTCGTCGAAGGGCTTCCCGTCCTTGGTCAGATACGGGAAGGCCCCCTTGGAGAGGTAGTCGTAGGACTTGCCCTCGTAGTCGACGACGTCGGCGGTGTGGTTGGTGATGACGTCGAAGAAGACCTTCATGCCCTTGGCGTGCGCCTTGGAGATGAGGGTGGCGAGGTCCTTGTTGGTGCCGAAGTGCGGGTCGACCTGGGTGAAGTCCGTGATCCAGTAACCGTGGTACCCGGCCGAGGCGTTGCCGCCCTCGCCCTGCACGGGCTGGTTCTTGAAGATCGGCGCCATCCAGATGGCGGTGGTGCCGAGCTTCTTGATGTAGTCGAGCTTGCCGGTCAGCCCCTTCAGGTCGCCGCCCTGGTAGAAGCCCTTGTCCGTGGGGTCGTACCCGGTGGCGAGGCGCGAACCGGTCAACCCGCCCCGGTCGTTGGACGTGTCGCCATTGGCGAAACGATCCGGCATCACGAAGTAGAACTGCTCGCGCGTGTCGTCGTGCCGGGCCGGTTCGGCGGCGAGCTTGGCGTCCGAGGGCGGCGCGGGCGGGGTCTGAGCCCGCGCCGCGATCGGCTGAAGGAACGCTGCCGCGAGGGCGGCCACGGCGACGGCCGCGATTCTTCGCTGGGGTGGGGTGCGGCGGCGGCGCGCCCCGGGCGCCGGCCATCTCGGTATCAGGGCCACAGGCGTGAACTCCTAGTGAATACGGCTCAAAACGGCTCGTTTGGGACCGGCTTGACCGAGACACGGCCTCGATGCCGGGCGACCGGCGCGACGGTATCGCCCACGCAAGCTTTACAGCAAGAGTCTTGAAACTCTGAGCAAGAACTTTCAGCGCCAGGTGTCGCTGACGCTGTAGCCCGTTCCCGAACCGGTGCTGTACGAACGGTTGCTGCCGGACTCCCACGTCACGTTTCCGGAGGAGTCCTTCTTGACGTACTTGTACGCGAACGACGTCGACTTGGGCACGATGACCAGTCGGCCCCAGTACGGGTACGACGCCGAGGACAGCGGGATCGCGTCGGCGGTGTTCCAGGAGCCGAGGGAGGGGATGGAGCCGACGACGTACACGTTGGTGCCGTAGTCGGTGGTGGCGTTCACTCCGAAGGTCACGTCCGTGGCGTCGGCACTGGCCACGTTCCAGGAGTTGTTGACCTCGACCGCCGAAGTACCGGTGGTGAGTGTCCTGTTGGCGTTGGACTCCCAGGTGACGTTTCCGGATGAATCCTTCTTTATGTACTTGTATTCGATGCTCGTGCTCGCCGGAACGGAGACGTCGGCCTTCCAGATCGGGTAGCCCGACGACGACAGCTTCACCGCGTTCGCCGTGTTCCAGCTGCCGAGCGCCGCGACCGAGCCGACCACGTACACATCGGTGCCGGTGGTGGTCGAGGCGTACTCGTCGAAGGTCGCGGTGACGCTGGTGGAACCACCGCCGCCTCCACCCCCACTGCCTCCGCCGCAGTTCACCGTGCAGATGTAGTTCGGGTCGTAGAAGGCGACCGCCGACTTCGCGGGCACGGTCAGGGAGGCCTTGCCACCCGTGACGGTGACGGTGGTCGCGCCACCGTCGATCACGTTCGGGTACGTCCCGTCGGCCAGGCCCGTCGTGTACGTGTACGTGTTGGCGCCGGAGCTGTTGTTGATGGCGACGAAGCCCGCGCCGCCCCTGCCGAAGCCGATGACGTTCGAGGACGGGGACTGCCAGTTGGCGACCGCGTAGCCGCTCGCCGCATTGTGCCAGCCGATCATGCCGGAGACCGCGGTGTGGCGGTCGAGGCAGTACCAGCCGCTCGCGCAGTCGGTGTCGGTGACGAATCCGGCGGAGTTCGGCGGGGCCTCGTCGCTCTGGCTGAAGGTCCAGCCGGAGTAGACGGACGGACGGCCGTAGCCCCGGGCCAGCTGGAAGACGTTGGCGAGGACCGCGGTGTCGCCGTCCTTGTAGCTGAGCGAGTAGCCGTTGCGCTCGGTGTCGTGGTTGGTGACGAAGGTGTTGGAGTTCGCCTCGGCCGTCAGGCCCCAGCTGCTGCCGAAGCTCGACAGGTTGGCGATGTCGCCCTGGAACTGGGACTTCATCTGCGCGGCGAAGGTGAAGTCGAGGACGTCACCGGTGCCGTAGTACTCGTCCTGCGCGGGCGGGGTGCCGGGGTAGATCTCCTGGGTGATGTACGGCGCCGCGCCGGAGGTCGTGGTGTGCAGTCCAGCGACGACGGCGCTCAGGTCGGCGGCGTCGATGTGCTTGGCCGCGTCGACACGGAAGCCGTCGACACCCAGGTCGATCTGCTGGTTGAGAAAGCCGATGATCTTCGTGCGGACGCCGCCCTCGGCGGTGTCCAGGTCGGGCAGGCCGAGCAGTTCGCAGTGCTGGACCTCGTACCGGTCGGACCAGTTGGAGATGGTCTTCGTGCAGTCGTCGCTGTCTGCGGGGTCGTAGTCGGGAGTGTCGTATTTGTTGGTGACGACCGTGCCGTTGTAGCCGGTGCCGGTCTGGGCGGCGGTGTGGTTGATCACGGCGTCCGTGTAGACCTTGATGCCGGCCGCGTGACACGTGTCGACCATGGCCTTGAACTGGGCCGCGGTGCCGAAGCGGCTGTTCAGGTTGTAGGCGTAGGGCTGGTAGACGTCCCACCAGTAGTAGTTCGTCTGCTTCAACGACTCCGCGGGCGGGGCGACCTGGACCGCCCCGTAGCCGGCCGGGTCGAGGACGTTCGTGCACTCGGCGGCGACCGACTTCCAGTTCCACTCCCACAGGTTGGCGATCACATCGCCGTTGGGGATGCCGGTGTCGGAGACGGCGGCGTGGGCGGCCGGGGCGGGCAGCGCGGCGGCTGCGCCGAGGGCCAGCAGTCCGGCTGCGGCCAGGGGTAACGCCCGTGATCTGATCCAGCGCATGACGGCAACTCCTTGCGGGGGACGGAGGTGCGGGAACGCCGTCAACTGGGTTGCTGGGGAGGCAAGTTGACCGCGCTGCGAGAGTGGGCGCGGTCAAGGGACCCCGTCAATACACGTGTTGGAAGTTCTTTCGACATCTTGCTGAAACCCGAACCAACGGATAGCTTCCGTTCCCCCCACCCGCACGACGAAGTGCAGGAGCACCCACATGGCAAGAAACATGGCCCGGAAGACACTTGCCGCCTCGTTCGCCCTCGCGGCGGGCCTGGCGGTCTCGGTGGCCCTCCCCCCGGGTGTCGCGGCGGCTTCCCCGCCCGGCACGAAGGACGTCACCGCCGTTCTGTTCGAGTGGAAATTCGACTCGGTCGCCAAGGAATGCACCAACACGCTGGGCCCGGCCGGTTACGGCTACGTCCAGGTCTCTCCACCCGCCGAGCACATACAGGGCTCGCAGTGGTGGACCTCGTACCAGCCCGTGAGTTACCGGATCGCCGGGCGGCTCGGTGACGCGACCGCCTTCCAGAACATGATCAACACCTGTCACGCGGCCGGCGTGAAGGTCGTGGCGGACACGGTCGTCAACCACATGGCGGCGGGTTCCGGCACCGGTACCGGCGGATCTTCGTACACGAAGTACAACTATCCGGGCCTGTACTCCTCGTACGACATGGACGACTGCACGGCGACGGTCAGCGACTACACCAACCGCACCAACGTCCAGAACTGCGAGCTCGTCGGGCTCGCCGACCTGGACACCGGCGAGGAGTACGTCCGCAAGACCATCGCCGGATACATGAACAGCCTGCTCGGGTACGGCGTGGACGGCTTCCGCATCGACGCGGCCAAGCACATCCCGGCGGCCGACCTCGCCAACATCAAGTCGCGGCTGACCAATCCGTCGGTGTACTGGAAGCAGGAGGTCATCTACGGCGCCGGGGAGGCGGTCCAGCCGACCGAGTACACCGGCAACGGCGACGTCCAGGAGTTCCGGTACGCCTACGACCTCAAGCGGGTCTTCAACAACGAGAACCTCGCCTACCTCAAGAACTACGGCGAGGGCTGGGGCTATATGAGCAGCTCCGTCGCGGGGGTCTTCGTCGACAACCACGACACCGAGCGCAACGGCTCGACGCTCAACTACAAGGACGGGGCAAACTACACCCTCGCCAACGTCTTCATGCTGGCCTACCCGTACGGCGCCCCGGACATCAACTCCGGCTACGAGTGGTCGGACGTGGACGCCGGCCCACCGAACGGCGGCACGGTCACCGCCTGCTGGCAGGACGGCTGGAAGTGCCAGCACGCCTGGCCGGAGATCAAGTCGATGGTCGCCTTCCGCAACGCCACCCGGGGCCAGTCGGTCACCGACTGGTGGGACGACGGCAACGACGCGATCGCCTTCGGCCGCGGCGCCAAGGGGTATGTGGCCATCAACCACGAGTCGGGCTCGCTGACCCGGACCTATCAGACATCCCTCGCGGCGGGGACGTACTGCAATGTCCAGAACAACACCAGCGTCACGGTGAACAGCTCCGGGCAGTTCACGGCGACGCTCGGCACGAACACGGCGCTGGCGCTCTACGCGGGCAAGACCAGCTGCTGAGCCGGCCTCCGCGAGCCGCGCGGAAGCCTGTACGGAAGGCCGTACGGAGCCCGTGGGACCCCCCGCGGGAGCCCGTACCGAAAGCGCCGTATCGGACATACCCGATACGGCGCTTTCCTCTCTGCGACCTCTTTGGGACACCTTGCGGTAACGGGAACGTCACGCTTGCGGGATCTTGCGGAAATTTCCTTGCAACGTCTTTCGCAAGGACTTGCAGCGCTGTTAGTTTCCTCCCCAGCCCGGCGGCCGTCGATGGGACAGACGGCACCCGCGGTCCTCCCAAGGGAAGATCCGGGCAAACCCTCTTCTAGGAGTTCATATGCGACGTGGCATATCGATCGCCGCCGCGGTGACCGTCATCGCGCTGAGCGCGACCGCCTGTGGTGGTTCCGACGACGACTCGTCGAGCAAGCCGAAGGCCGTCGGCGACATTTCCGGGACGATCACGTACTGGGACACATCGGACGCGGCGACCGAAGCCCCGACGTACAAGGCTCTCATCAAGAAGTTCGAGGCCAAGTACCCGAAGATCAAGGTGAACTACCAGAGCGTCCCGTTCAGCGACGTCGAGCAGAAGTTCAAGTCGGCGGCGAAGAGTGGCAAGGGCGCCCCGGACGTCGTCCGCACCGACGTCGGCCTGATGGCCGAGTACGCCTCGCTCGGTTACATCGCTCCCCTCGACGGCACGATCGCGCTGAAGGACACCTCGGACTTCAACTCGGGCCCGCTGAACACCGCCAAGTACAACGGCAAGACGTACGGCGTCCCCTCGGTCACCGACACCCTGGGTCTCCTCTACAACAAGGACCTCCTGAAGAAGGCCGGCATCGCGCAGCCGCCGACCACGTGGGACGAGTTCATCACCGACTCGAAGACCATCAAGAAGAAGACCGGGGCGTACGGCACCTACCTCAACCCGGACTCGTACTTCCTGCTCCCGCTGCTCTACAGCAACAACGCGGACATGGCCGACACCTCGGCCAAGAAGATCACCATCTCCGACGCCAACGCGGTCACCGCGATCACCACGGCGAAGAAGATCCAGGACGAGGCGTCGATGAAGGTCGACTACGCCAACGCCTACCAGAACATGCAGACGGCGTTCAAGACCGGCAAGGTCGCCATGCTGGTCCAGGGCCCCTGGTCGGTCAGCGAGGACCTGAGCGGCAGCGCCTTCAAGGGCAAGGAGACCAACCTCGGCTACGCGCCCGTCCCGGCCGGCCCCGGTGGCAAGGCCCAGGCGCCGACCGGCGGTCACAACCTCGCGGTCTACCAGGGCTCCAAGAACCTGGACGCCGGGTACCTCTTCACCCAGTTCATGACCTCGACGGACAGCCAGGTCGAGATCGCCAAGGGCACCGGCACGCTGCCGACCCGCAAGTCGGCGTACACGGCCGAGGTCACGTCCGACGCCAAGATCGCCGGCTTCAAGCCGATCCTGGAGCAGACCGCCCGTCCGCGCGTCGCGCTGCCGCAGGTCGGCTCGCTCTTCACGCCGCTCGCGCAGAACTACGTGAAGATCCTGCAGGGCAGCGAGGACGTCAAGGCCGGTCTCGACGCCACCGCGAAGGAGTTCCAGAAGCTCCTGCCCGGCTACACCATCGGCTGACCGGGCAACCCCTGATCCACCGGTAACCGAAGAACGCGCAGCCCCGGGGAACGTTTTCCCCGCTGCCGCCCCGAACGGGGCTCCCCCGGGGCTGCGGTCACCGGTTCCCTCAGGATCTCGGCGCCCACCTGATCCCGGGGTCCACCAGGACCCCGGACCCCCGGATCCCCAGACCTCGGGCCCCCGGATCCCCAGATCCCGGGCCCACCAGGCCCCTGGGGCACTGGCACCAGGGGGTGACCAGACCCCGGGTCCCGGATCCCGGATCCACCGGACCCTGGCCCCCGGGCCTCTGGACCCCGGGCCCACCGGATCCCTGGATCCGGGCCCACCAGCCCCAAGACCGCGGATCCACCAGACCACCCGACCCACCGGAACCCGGATCCACCGGCTCCCCGGACCCCGGATCCACCGGACCCCGGGCCCACCGGATCCCCGGACCCTGGGCCCACCAGCCCCCCGGGGCCACGGGGCCACGGGCCCACCGGACCCCGGGTCACCAGATCTCCCGAGCCCCAGACCTCCGCATTTCCGCCGCGAAAGAGCCGATGAGGATGACGACCGCAGCGAGCACCGAGAAGACCGACCAGCCAGCGCCCGGCAAGAACGCCGCGCGCCCCCCACGCGTTTCGGCGCTCCGGCGGTCCTGGGACAAGTACTGGTACGCCTGGGCCATGGTGACCCCGGTCGCCATCGTCCTCGCCGTCCTCGTCCTGTACCCGCTCGGGTACGGCATCTACCAGTCGCTGACCGACGCCAACGAGTCGAACGTGGCGTCCACCATCGGCGCCTTCCACCGCCCGGCCACCTACAAGTTCGTCGGCCTCGACAACTACTGGCACGTGCTGTCGGGCGCGGACAGCGACTTCTACCCCCGCCTGCTGTGGACGGTCATCTGGACGGTGTCCTGCGTGACCCTCCAGGTCGGCATCGGCATGGGCCTCGCGGTGCTGCTCAACCGCAAGGTCCGCTTCCGCGGTTTCTACCGCGCCATGCTGATCCTGCCCTGGGCCGTCCCCTCGTTCATCGGCGTCTTCGCCTGGCGGCTGATGCTCAACTCCCAGTACGGCGTCTTCAACGAGATCATCACCGCGTTCGGCCTGCCGGCCCAGGACTGGCTCGGCACCCCGCTCGCCCAGAAGATCGCCGTCATCATGGTGAACGTCTGGATCGGCATCCCCTTCAACATGGTCGCGGTGCTCGGCGGACTCCAGTCCATCCCCAAGGAGCTCTACGAGGCCGCCGAGATGGACGGCGCCTCCCCCTGGCAGCGCTTCGTCAACGTGACGCTGCCCGGTCTGCGCCCGGTGTCGAACACGGTGATCCTGCTCGGCTGCATCTGGACGTTCAACATGTTCAACGTCATCTATCTGCTGCTGGGCAACAACACGAGCGGCGACGCCGACATCCTCGTCACCTTCGCCTTCCGCAAGGCGTTCACCGGCATCTCGGACTACGCGGGCGCGGCGACGTACGGGATCATCATCCTCGCCCTCCTGCTGGCCTTCTCGACCTTCTACCGCCGCAGCACCCTGAAGTCCGAGCAGGCGTAAGGAGCCCTCGCCATGACCGCAGCAACCCACGAGTCCTCCGCGACCGCCACCGCCGACCGGTCCGCCGTGGCCACCCCCCGCAAGGTGCGCGGCCGCGAGGAACGCAGCCTCGGCTCCTCGATCGCCCTGCACGGCACGCTGATCGTCGCCACGGTGATCGCGGCCTTCCCCGTGATGTGGATCCTGTTCATCTCGCTCGGCCCGAAGAACGCCTGGCAGCAGCCGAGCGAGGTGTTCTCGCACCTCAGCCTGCACAACTACAGCGATGTGCTGTCCCAGACGGACCTGCCGAAGTGGTTCCTGAACACCGTCGTCGTGGCGGGCGGCACCACCGTGCTCGGCGTCTTCCTCGCGGCGACCGCCGGATACGCGGTGTCCCGGATGAAGTTCCCCGGCAGCAGGCAGCTGATGTGGACCTTCCTGGTCACGCAGATGTTCCCCAGTATCGTGCTGATCGTGCCGCTTTATCTCCTTATGTCCGAGCTGAACCTGCTGGACAACTACCTCGGTCTGATCCTGGCGTACGCGACGACGGCGGTGCCGTTCTGCGCCTGGATGATGAAGGGGTACTTCGACACCATCCCCAAGGAGATAGACGAGGCGGGCCGGGTCGACGGGCTCACCCCGTTCGGCACGTTCTGGCGGCTGATCGTGCCGCTGGCCAAGCCGGGCCTCGCCGTGACCGCGTTCTACAGCTTCCTCACCGCCTGGGGCGAGGTCGCGTACGCCACGCAGTTCATGCAGTCCGACCACTACACGCTCGCCGTCGGCATCCGCACCTTCGCGCAGGACCAGCGGCCCGACTGGGCGTGGACCTCGGCCACGGCGATCATCATCACCCTTCCGGCGGCCCTCGTCTTCATGCTGGTGCAGCGCAGCCTGGTCTCCGGTCTGACGGCCGGAGGCACGAAATCCTGACGGCCCGCCCGCACTTAGCGGACCCCTCGTACGCAGCAAGCGCCTCCGTCGTTCCCCCCGCACCCCTAAGGGAATCCATGACCCAGCACGTCACCGACGCACTCCCCACCGACGCCTCCTCCGCCGCCTCCGGGCGCCGGGAGTGGTGGCGCGACGCGGTCATCTACCAGGTCTATCCGCGCAGCTTCGCGGACGGCAACGGCGACGGCATGGGTGACCTGCCCGGCGTCCGGGCCCGGCTCCCGTACCTGAAGGAACTCGGCGTCGACGCGGTGTGGCTGTCCCCCTTCTACGCCTCCCCGCAGGCGGACGCGGGCTACGACGTGGCCGACTACCGCGCGGTGGACCCGATGTTCGGCAACCTCACGGACGCCGACGACCTGGTGCGGGACGCGCACGGGCTGGGGCTGCGGGTGATCGTCGACCTGGTGCCCAACCACTGCTCGGACCAGCACGAGTGGTTCAAGCAGGCGCTGCGCGAGGGCCCGGGTTCGCCGATCCGGGAGCGCTTCCACTTCCGTCCCGGCAAGGGCGACAACGGCGAACTGCCTCCCAACGACTGGGAGTCCATCTTCGGCGGGCCGGCCTGGACCCGCGTCGAGGACGGCGAGTGGTACCTGCACCTGTTCGCGCCCGAGCAGCCCGACTTCAACTGGGACCACCCTGCCGTCCACGACGAGTTCCGCTCCATCCTGCGCTTCTGGCTGGACCTCGGCATCGACGGCTTCCGCATCGACGTCGCCCACGGCCTCGTCAAGGCGGCGGGTCTGCCCGACATCGGCCACGACGAGCAGGTCAAGCTGCTGGGCACCGAGGCCGTGCCGTACTTCGACCAGGACGGCGTGCACGAGATCTACCGCAGTTGGCGGCGGATCCTCGACGAGTACACGGGTGAGCGCATCGCGGTGGCCGAGGCGTGGACGCCGACCGTCGAGCGCAGCGCGCTGTACCTGCGCCCGGACGAGCTGCACCAGGCCTTCAACTTCTCCTATCTGACCACCGGTTGGAACGCGGCGGACCTGCACGAGGTCATCGACCGCTCGCTCGGCGCCATGAACGCCGTGCACGCGCCCGCGACCTGGGTCCTCTCCAACCACGACGTGGTACGGCACTCCACGCGTCTCGCGGAAGGGGACGAGGCGCGTGGTCTGCGCCGGGCCCGGGCGGCGACCCTGCTCATGCTGGCGCTGCCCGGCTCGGCGTACCTCTACCAGGGCGAGGAGCTCGGGCTGCCCGAGGTCGTCGACCTGCCCGACGAGGTCCGCCAGGACCCGGCGTTCTTCCGCAGCGCGGGCCAGGACGGCACCCGCGACGGCTGCCGGGTGCCGCTGCCGTGGTCCGGCGAGGCCGCGCCGTTCGGCTTCGGCCCGGTCGAGGGCGGCCCGAGCTGGCTGCCGCAGCCGGCCTCCTGGAAGAACCTCACGGTCGAGGCGCAGGAGGGCGACCCCACCTCGACGCTGGAGTTCTACCGCAGCGCGCTCGCCGTGCGCCGCGAGCACCCGGCGCTCGGCGCGGGCCGCCAGGTGACCTGGCTGCCGACGTCCGACGGGGTCCTCGCCTTCCGCCGGGACACCGCCGAAGGCTCCTTCGTCTGCACGGTGAACCTCACCGCGGCCCCTCTCCCGCTGCCCACCCCTGGCACCCTGCTGCTCGCCAGCGCGGACGTCGAGCCGGGTACCGAAACGACCGAACTGCCCGCAGATTCAACGGTCTGGTGGGCAGTCTGAGATGCGACCGGTACAGTCCAATCCTGTGACCACACGGCTTGCCGACATCGCAGCCCAGGCGGGGGTCAGCGAGGCGACTGTCAGCCGCGTCCTGAACGGGAAGCCGGGCGTCGCCGCGACCACCCGCCAGTCCGTCCTGGCCGCGCTCGACGTCCTGGGCTATGAGCGCCCGGTCCGGCTGCGGCAGCGCAGCGAAGGCCTGGTGGGCCTGATCACCCCGGAGCTGGAGAACCCCATATTTCCGGCCCTGGCGCAAGTCATCGGCCAGGCCCTGACCCGTCAGGGCTACACCCCGGTCCTCGCCACCCAGACACCGGGCGGCTCCACCGAGGACGAGCTGACGGAGATGCTGGTGGACCGGGGCGTCGCCGGCATCATCTTCGTCTCCGGTCTGCACGCCGACACCTCGGCGGACATGCAGCGCTACGAGCAGCTGCGCGCCCAGGGCGTCCCGTTCGTCCTGGTCGACGGTTTCTCGCCGAAGGTCCAGGCGCCCTTCATCTCCCCGGACGACCGCGCGGCGATGGCCCTCGCGGTCACGCACCTCGTCTCGCTCGGGCACACCAACATCGGACTCGCCCTGGGTCCGAAGCGGTTCGTGCCCGTGCAGCGGAAGATCGAGGGCTTCGTGCGCACGATGCAGGAGCAGTTGGGGCTGAGCCCGGCCGACATCGAGGAGCGACTGGTCCAGCACTCGTTGTACACCCTGGAGGGCGGTCAGGCCGCGGCCACCGCCCTCATGGACCGGGCGTGCACGGCGGTGGTCTGCGCGAGCGACATGATGGCCCTCGGTGCGATAAGGGCGGCTCGACAGCGGGGCCTGGAGGTGCCGAAGGACATATCGGTCGTCGGCTTCGACGACTCCCCTCTGATCGCCTTCACCGACCCACCTCTGACGACGATACGCAAGCCGGTCCCGGCCATGGGGCAGGCTGCCGTGCGGACGTTGCTGGAGGAGATCGGTGGAACTCCGGCGCCGCACAGTGAATTCGTGTTCATGCCGGAGCTGGTGGTGCGCGGTTCGACCGCTTCGGCCGCTGGGGACCGGAATCGTCCCTAAGGAGGAGCGCATACGTTGCGGGTAGGACTCCTCCCGTCGTAGAACGTGCGGCCAGGACCCAACCAAGGGATGATCGGTCGCGGAACGCTTTTCTGGCAGACTTTGTGCCTATGGGTGAGACGACCGTGACGACACTGGAAGGCCAGGACCGGGCCGCTCCACGCCCCGTCGCGGAGGAGAACGCGGGGAAGGCGTTCGTGCGCCGGCTGCGCACCCCGCGTCGCCCCCGCTTCTGGTTCGAGATCCTGCTCATCGCCGTGAGTTACTGGACGTACTCACTGATCCGTAACGCCGTGCCCGAGCAGAAGCAGGAGGCCCTGCGCAACGCCGACTGGCTGTGGCGCATGGAGCACCATCTCGGGATCGCCGTCGAGCAGTCGGTCAACCACGCCGTGAACTCGGCGACATGGCTGATCATCGGGATGAACTACTACTACGCGACGCTACACTTCGTCGTGACGCTCGGTGTCCTGGTGTGGCTCTATCGCAGCCACCCCGGCCGGTACGCGGCGGCGCGCCTCGCGCTCTTCGCCACCACGGCGGTGGCCCTGCTCGGCTACTACTTCTTCCCGCTGGCCCCGCCCCGCCTGATGAACGGCGGCGACTTCGTCGACACGGTGGTCGTCCACCACACGTGGGGTTCCATGGCCTCCGGGGACCTCAAGCACATGTCGAACCAGTACGCCGCGATGCCGTCGATGCACATCGGCTGGTCCCTGTGGTGCGGTCTGACCATCTTCGCCCTGGCCTCGGTGCCGTGGGTGCGCGTCCTGGGCCTGCTCTACCCGGCGGCCACGCTGCTGGTCATCGTCTCCACCGCCAACCACTTCTGGCTGGACGCGGTGGGCGGCATGCTGTGCCTGACCTTCGGCTTCACGGTCGCCCGTCTCTGGTACGACGCTCTGCCGTACGCCCTGCCCCGCTGGGTTCCCGGGACGCGTGGCGCGCCCCTGGTGCCGCTGGAGACCTGACACCCGGAGCTGTCGTCGAACGGGCCCGTCGGTGACCGACGGGCCCGTTCGCCGTCCGGTGGAGCGATACGTCCCGTCTCGCGGCCCTCCAGCGCCTGGAGCCGCGCGAACCCGCTACCGCTCGGCTCGGCGTGAGCCGTCACCGCTCGGGGTGGGCCGCGCCCCGGAGCGCGTCCAGCAGTCCGCGCAGTGCCGGCCGCTCGGCCGCGCCGGGACCCGTCTCCCGTACCGCCGCGTAAAGGACCCGCACCGGCTCAGGGGCGCGCACCTTCCGCACCACCACACCAGGGTGCCGGCTCCCCAGCCCGAGCCGGGGAATCAGACTCACTCCGAGCCCGGCCGCCACGAATCCCTGAGCGGTGGCGTAGTCCTCGCTCTGCACCGCGAACGAGGGCCGGAACCCGGCGGTCGCACAGGCGTCCAACTGGGCGTCGAGACAGGGCCCCGGCCACTCGCTCCCGACCCACGGCTCATCGGCCAGCTCCGCCAGTTCGAGCAGCCGCCGCCCCGCGAGCCGATGCCCCCTGGGCAGCACGACCCGGTACGGATCATCGAGCAGACGTACGAGCCGTATGCCCTCGGGACCGGTACCGTCGGCCCGCACCACCAGGGCCAGATCGGCCCGCCCCTCCTTCACGTCGGGCAGCGGATCCTCCACATCGATCAGCTTCAACTCCACCCGTACGCCGGGATGCTCACGCCGAAACCGCGCGACGGCGGGAGCGACCAGTGCGGCCCCGGCCGTGGCGAAGTACCGCACCGCGAGCCGCCCCGTCCGCCCCGCCCGCAGATCCGCGAGGGCGGTCTCCGCCTCGGCGACCTGCCGCCCGATGGCGTCCGCGTACTCGGTCAGCAGCAGCCCCGCCGCGGTGGGCCGCACCCCGCGCCCGACCCGCTCCAGCAGCTCGGTCCCCGCCTGCTTCTCCAGCGCCCCGATCTGCTGACTGACGGCGGACGGCGTGTACCCCAGATCCGCCGCGGCCGCCGTCACCGACCCGCTGCTGACCACAGCCCGCAGCACCTGCATACGCCGCACATCAAGCATGAAGCACACCTTAACAGTGCATGCAAAACACTTCACTTGTCCTCAACCCAAAAACCACGGACGGTAGGACGCATGCCAAGCCCCCCAGCCGCCTCCCCCCTCCGTTCCTCTCCCCATTCCTCTCTCCGGTCCTCTCTCCGCATGGCCACCCTGGCGCTCCTCTGGGGCTCCGGCTTCCTCTGGATCAAGGTGGCCCTGGACCACGGCCTGTCCCCCGCCCACCTCACCGTCACGCGCTGCGCCCTGGGCACGGCGGTCCTCCTGCTCCTGGCCCGCGGGGCGCGCCAGCGCCTCCCCCGTTCCCGCGCCCTCTGGCTCCATGTGACCGTCGCGGCGCTGTTCTGCAACGCGATCCCCTTCGCCCTCTTCGCGCTCGGCGAGCAGACGGTCGACTCGGGGATCGCGGGCGTCATGAACGCGACCACTCCCCTCTGGTCGCTCCTCCTGGGCGCGGTTCTCGGCACGGACCGCGCCCTCCACCCCCTCCGCCTGACCGGCCTGTTCCTCGGCTTCGCGGGCGTCCTGCTGATCTTCGCCCCCTGGCAGCACGGCGGCCTGGCCGGCTGGGGCGCCGGAGCCCTCCTGGCCGCCGCGGCCAGCTATGCGATCGCCTTCACCTACATGGCCCGCCACCTCACCCCGCGCGGCGCCCCCCTGGCCGTATCGGCGGCCCAACTCCTCATGGCCACGGCGTGGACGACCCTGGCCCTCCCCACGGCGGCCCCCACCCACCCCGACAGCACGGCCCTGCTGGCCGTCACCGTCCTCGGCGTCTTCTCCACCGGCCTGACCTTCTACCTCAATTACCGCATGATCGCCGAAGAGGGCCCCACCAGCGCGGCCACGGTCGGCTACCTGCTCCCCGTCGTGTCCGTGACACTCGGCGCCCTGGTCCTGAACGAGACGCTCGGCCCCCGCACCCTGGCGGGCATGGCGGTGGTCCTGGCCGGAGTGGCAGCCACCCGCACCCGCCCCCGAACGAAAGGGGCCGTGCCGGTACGTCAAAGCCCGTCGCTTACGTCCGGGCCTGGAAGCGGCTCCCCACAGGGCAACGCCTGATCCGGCGACGACGGGCTGACGTACCGGCACGGCCCCGACCCACCCACCGCGCGGCAGGGCCCCTTGGCTCACGCCCCGTAGAACAGCACCTCCACCACGGCCCGAGCCCGCCGAGTGATCCGCCGGTAGTCCTCGATCATGTCGCCGACATGACCGGACCCGTACCCCAAGTACCGCCCGACCGCGGCGAGTTCACGCCCGTCGGAGGGAAACGTGTCCCCGGCCCGCCCCCGCACCAGCATCACCGCGTTGCGCACCCGCGTGGCCAGCACCCACGCCTCGTCCAGGATGGCCGCGTCCTCTCCGGACACCAGCCCCGCCGCGCACGCCGCGCCCAGCGCCTCCCGTGTCCGAGTGGTCCGCAGCCCCGGCTCCACCCACCCGTGCTGCAACTGGAACAGCTGCACGGTCCACTCCACGTCGGACAGCCCGCCCCGCCCCAGCTTGGTGTGCAGCGTCGGATCGGCCCCGCGGGGCATCCGCTCCGACTCCATCCGGGCCTTCAGCCGCCGGATCTCCCGTACGGCGTCGTCACCGAGCCCCTCCGCGGGGTACCGCAACGGATCGACCAGCTCGATGAACCGCCGCCCCAGGTCCTCGTCCCCCGCGACGACCTCGGCCCGCAAGAGGGCCTGCGACTCCCACACCAACGACCACCGCCGGTAGTAGGCCTCATAGGAGTTCAGCGTCCGCACCATAGGCCCGGACTTCCCCTCGGGCCGCAGATCGGCGTCGATCAGCAAGGGCGGATCCGCGCTGGAGACCTGAAGCAACCGCCGCATCTCCGAGACGACCGCGTTGGCCGCCCGGGATGCCTCCTGCTCGTCGACACCCTCCCGGGGCTCATGCACGAACAGCACATCCGCGTCGGACCCGTAACCGAGCTCGTGCCCCCCGAACCGCCCCATCCCGATGACGGCGAACCGCGTGGGCAGCGTGTCCCCCCACCTGTCCCGCACCACGGCCCGCAGGGTCCCCGCCAGCGTCGCCGCCGTCAGGTCGGACACGGCCCCGCCCACCTGATCCACCAGCGCGCCCTGATCGGCGACGGCCGGCATCTCCTCGGTGCCGTACGAGGCGACGATGTCCGCGGCGGCCGTACGGAACAGCTCCCGCCGCCGCACACCACGCGCGGCGGTCACCGCCTGCTCGCCCCCGTCGGCCCGCCTCACCGCGGCGAGGATCTCCTGCTCCAGATGGGCACGGCTGCGCGGTTCGAGCCCGCCCCCGTCCCCGTCGCCGAGCAGCGCGACGGCCTCCGGCGCCCGCATCAGCAGGTCCGGGGCGAGCCGCCCGGCCGACAGCACCCGCGCCAGGTTCTCCGCCGCGGCCCCTTCGTCCCTCAACAGCCGTAGATACCAGGGGGTCTTGCCCAGGGCGTCCGACACCTTGCGGAAGTTCAGCAACCCGGCGTCGGGTTCGGCGGAATCCGCGAACCACCCCAACAGCACGGGCAGCAGGGTCCGCTGGATCGCGGCCTTCCGCGAGACCCCGGAAGCCAGCGCCTCCAAGTGGCGCAACGCCGCGGCCGGATCGGCGTACCCGAGGGCGACGAGCCGCTCCCGCGCCGCGTTCGGACTCAGCCGGCTCTCGCCCGGGGCGAGTTGGGCCACGGCGTCCAGCAGCGGCCGGTAGAACAACTTCTCGTGCAGCCGCCGTACGACAGCCGCGTGCCGCTTCCACTCACGGTTCAGCTCGACGACGGGATCGGCCCGAAGCCCGAGCGACCGCCCGATGCGCCGCAGATCGGCATCGTCCTCGGGCACCAGATGGGTCCGCCGCAGCCGGTAGAGCTGTATCCGGTGCTCCATGGACCGCAGGAACCGATAGGCCTCGTCGAGCTGCACGGCGTCGGCCCGCCCGACATACCCACCGGCCGCGAGCGCCTTCAACGCGTCCAGCGTGGTCCCGCTGCGCAGCGAGGTGTCGGCCCGCCCGTGCACCAACTGGAGGAGCTGCACGGCGAATTCGACATCGCGCAGTCCCCCGGGCCCGAGTTTCAGCTCGCGCTCGATCTCGGCGACGGGGATGTTCTCCACGACCCGCCGCCGCATCTTCTGTACGTCGGCGACGAAGTTCTCCCGCTCGGCGGCGTGCCACACCAGGGGCGCCAGCGTGGCCACGTACTCCTCGCCGAGTCCAAGGTCCCCGGCCACGGGCCGCGCCTTCAACAGCGCCTGGAACTCCCAGGTCTTGGCCCACCGCTGGTAGTAGGCGAGGTGACTGCTCAGGGTCCGTACCAGCGGCCCGTTCCGCCCCTCGGGCCGCAGATTCGCGTCGACGGGCCAGATGCTGCCCTCGACGGTGGTCTCGGAACAGATCCGCATCATGTGGGAGGCGAGCCGGGTGGCGGCCTGCAGCGCCTTGCGCTCGTCAGCCCCGTCCACCGCCTCCCCCACGAAGATGACATCGACGTCGGACACGTAGTTCAGCTCGTGCCCCCCGCACTTCCCCATCGCGACCACCGCGAGCCGGCACAGCGCGGCGTCGTCGGGCGCGGCGCGGCCGGCGATGGCGAGCGCGGCGCGCAGGGTGGCCGTGGCGAGGTCGGCGAGTTCGGCGGCGGTCTGGGCGAGGTCGGTGGTGCCGCACACGTCACGTGCGGCGATGGACAGCAGGCAGCGCCGGTAGGCGACGCGCAGGGCGACGGGGTCGGTCGCCTGCGCCAGCCCCCGCTCGAACTCCCGTACCCCGGGGTGGAGGTCCTGCGGCTCGTACGTCACGAGCTCCTGCCAGTCGCGCGGGTGCCGGGCGAGGTGGTCGGCGAGGGCGGCGGAGGCACCGAGGACGCCGAGCAGCCGGTCGCGCAGCGGCTTGGCCGCGATCAGGGTGTCGAGGAGTTCCCGCTCGGCGATGTGACCGTCCTGCGCCTCGACGAGCCGGACGAGCCCGAGCAGTGCGAGATCGGGATCGGCGGTGGCGCCGAGCGCGTCGAGGAGCACCGGATCGGACCGTACGGGCTCGAGCTCCGCGCCGTCCAGGAGCCGCTCGGCGGCCGACGGATCGGTGAAGCCGTGTCGCAGCAGCCGCGTGAAGGTACTGCTCCTGCGCCCCGGCGCCATCATCCTGGGCCCTCCCGTCGGATCAGGTCGCACGACCGGTCCGATCAAGGTCGTACGAGCCCGAGCCTAACCCCGGTCCCCACGGTGGCGCCCCGCACCGGAATCGGCTTCCGTGGGAGGTGTCCTCGAATGTGGCCCGTGCGAGTGGCGAGGAGGGTAGGAGAAGGAGGAGGGGAGGAGGGTAGGAAAAGGAGGAAGGCGCGCGGGGTGGCGACGACCGCGCAGGCCGGGAGGTGAGCAGTTCATCAGGTCTTCACCCCGCCGGTTGGGTGCCTTGGCGCAGGGGAATGTTGGCGTGTGCATGCTCTGTCCGCACCGCCACCGTCGTCTTCCCCCACCGGAGGTCTGAAGTGTCCGGCAGAAACGTGTACCGCCGCAGTCGTGCCGTCGTGGCGTCCGCCCTCGCCTTCACCGCAGCCGCGGTGGGCCTGTGGACCGGCCTCGGCGGCTCCACGACCGCGCACGCCGCGGCCGGGGTACCGACCCCGGACCACGTGGTCGTCGTGGTCTTCGAGAACCACGCGTACAGCCAGGTGATCGGCTCCTCCAGCGCCCCGTACATCAACTCGCTCAAGACCGGCGGCGCCAACCTCACCTCGTCGTACGCCTTGACGCACCCGAGCCAGCCCAACTACTACGCCCTCTTCTCCGGCTCCACCCAGGGCGTCACGGACGACAGCTGTGTCACCCCCGGCTTCTCCTCCGCCGCGAACCTCGCCTCCGAGGTGATCGCGGCGGGCAGAACCTGGGCCAGCTACAACGAGACGCTGCCCAGCCAGGGGTCCACGACGTGCAGCAGCGGCAACTACGCGCAGAAGCACAACCCGTGGTTCGGCTTCAGCAACGTACCGACGTCGTCCGCGAAGACCTTCACCCAGTTCCCGACGGACTACACGACGCTTCCGCAGGTCTCCTTCGTGGTCCCCAACCTGTGCAGCGACATGCACGACTGCTCGGTGTCGACCGGTGACACCTGGCTGAAGAACAAGCTGGGCGCGTACGCGACCTGGGCCAAGACCCACAACAGCCTGCTCGTCGTCACCTTCGACGAGGACAACCGGCTCAGCGGCAACAAGATCCCGACCGTGTTCTACGGCCAGCAGGTGACCGCGGGATCCACCAGCTCGACCACCTACAACCACTACGACCTGCTGCGCACCCTGGAGGACTCGCAGGGCCTGTCGACACACGCGGGCAACGCCGCCTCCGGCAAGGACATCACCGGCATCTGGACGTCCTGAGATGTACGTGGCGGACAGCCGCGCCTCCACGAGTGCGGCGTCCGCGGAAGGCGCCGTCCGGCCTCGTGCCGGACGGCGCCGTGCCGCGGTCGCGCCCACGGTGCTGGCGCTCGGCACGGTCAGTCTCATCACCGACGTCTCCTCGGAGATGGTCACGGCGGTACTGCCCCTGTACCTGGTGACGGGCCTCGGCCTGTCCCCGCTGGGCTTCGGCCTCCTGGACGGCATCTACAACGGCTTCTCGGCACTCGTCCGGCTGATCGGGGGCCACCTGGCCGACCGCGGCGGTGGCCGGCACAAGTGGGTGGCGGGCTTCGGATACGCCCTCTCGGCGGCCTGCAAGCCCCTGCTGCTCCTGGCCCACACGCTCACCCCGATCGGCCTGATCCTGGCCGCCGACCGCACCGGCAAGGGCCTGCGCACGGCCCCGCGCGACGCGCTGATCTCGCTGTCGAGCACGCCGGAGACACGGGGGCGCGCGTTCGGCGTGCACCGGGCGATGGACACGGCGGGCGCGCTGTTCGGTCCCCTCGTGGCCTTCCTGATCCTGCGGGCCACGGTCGACGGGTACGACGCGGTGTTCACGGTGAGCTTCTGCGTGGCGGTGGTGGGCGTACTGGTCCTGGTGCTGTTCGTGCCGAACGGTGCGCGTACGACAGCGGCAAGGGCAGGAACACAGACGGCACCGCAGAAGACCTCCGGGGACACCGCATCCCGCCCCACCCTGCGCGCGGCCCTCGCCCTCCTCGCCCGCCCCGACCTGCGCCGCGTCACCCTCTGCGCGCTCCTCCTGGGCCTCGCGACGGTCAGCGACTCCTTCGTCTACCTGCTCCTCCAGCGGCGTCTGGGCGTACCGGACCGCTGGTTCGCGCTGCTGCCCCTCGGCACGGCGGCGGCGTTCCTGCTCCTGGCCGTCCCGCTCGGCCGCCTCGCGGACCGGGTCGGCCGCTGGCGGGTGTTCCTGGCCGGCCACGGCGCCCTGCTCCTCGCGTACGCCCTCCTGCTCACCTCCTGGCACGGAGCGGCACTGCCGTACGCCGTCCTGCTCCTGCACGGCTGCTTCTACGCCGCCACCGACGGCGTACTGATGGCGGTGGCCTCGGAGAGCGTGCCCGAGGAACTGCGCTCGTCCGGTCTCGCCCTCGTCCAGACGGGCCAGGCCCTGGCCCGATTCGTCTGCTCGCTCGGCTTCGGCGCGGCGTGGACGGCTTGGGGCGACCGTACGGCGCTCACGGCGTCGACGGTGGCGCTGGCACTGTGCGCCCTGTTCGCGCTCACACTCCGCCGTCCCACCCCCTCCGCCCCCTCAGAAGGCCTCGCATGACCCTGCGTACCCGCATCCTGGTCCTGATCTCGGCGCTGGTCGTCCTGGCGGGCGTGGCCACGGCCTCCGTCCTGCACGCCTCGGCCCGCGCGGACCGCAAGAACCGGACCCAGCCCGGCGGCCCGAGGATCACCGCGGGCACGGTCGCGCTCGCCACCCGGTCCGGGAGCCACATGATCTTCCGGAACATGGCCTGGGGCCCGCACCGCGACGAACTGACGACGGTCCCGGCGTCGAGCCCCTCGGGGCCCCGCACCGCGTCGAAGGTCAAATGCCTCCGCTTCTACGCGGCCGCGGGCACCGGCGTCTGTCTCCAGTCGGTGCACGGCCCGGTCCAGGACACCTACCGGGCCGTCATCCTCGACACGCGCCTGCGCGAGACGGCCCGCTACGACGTCCCCGGCATCCCGTCCCGCGCCCGTGTCTCCCCCAGCGGCCGCTACGCCGCGTGGACGGCCTTCGTCGGCGGCGACTCGTACGCGGGGACGAACTTCTCCACGCGCGCGGCGATCGTGGACACGAGAACGGGGAAACTGACCCCCTCCTTGGAGGCGTTCCGCGTCGTGAAGGACGGCAGGACGTACCACGCGGCGGACGTCAACTTCTGGGGCGTCACGTTCGCGGCCGACGACCGCACGTTCTACGCGACGCTGGCGACGAAGGGCAGGACGTACCTGGTCCGAGGAGACCTCCGGGCCCGCACCCTCACGACCCTCCACACCAACGTCGAATGCCCGTCCCTCTCCCCCGACGGCACGCGCGTCGCCTACAAGAAGCGCGTGCCGGGCCTGTCGAAGGACGCCCCCTGGCACCTGTACGTCCTCGACCTGCGCACGATGCGCGAAACCCCGCTCGCCGAGTCCCGCAGCGTCGACGACCAGGCGGTCTGGCGCGACGACCGCACGATCGTCTACGCCCTCCCCGGCGACTACGGAGCCGACCTCTACACCGTCCCGTCCGACGGCACGGGAAAGCCGCGCCGCATCAGCACCGCGGCGGTGTCTCCCGCGTACGTGAACTAGCCGACGGCGTACGGGAACCAGGCGAAGGCGTACGTGAACTAGGCGAAGGCACCCTGGGCGGTGAAGGCCAGCTCGGCGAAGCGTTCGCCGATACGGCGGTGGGTGGCGGCGTCCGGGTGGACCTGGTCGGGCAGCGGCAACTCGGCGAAGTCGGCCTCGCCGTAGAGGTCCAGGCCGTCCAGGTGGTACAGGTTCGGATCCTCGGCCGCCCGCTGCTCCACGATCCGGGCCAGCTCGTCGCGGATGACACGCAAGGTCAGTTTCCCGTTCGCGCGCTCCGCCGGATCTCCCATGGCCAGGAACCGCAGCCGCCCCGCACCGAGATCGGAGAGGTCCGGGGCGGTGGGCCCGGGCGTGTCCTCATGGATGGGACAGAGAAGGGGCGAGACGACCAACAGCGGCGTGGTGGGATGCCCGTCACGGACGGTGTCGAGAAAGCCGTGCACCGCCGGGCCGAAGGCACGCATCCGCATCGCGTCGGTGTTGACCAGGTTGATCCCGATCTTGACGCTGATCAGGTCGGCGGCGGTGTCCCCCATGGCCCGCGCGGTGAACGGATCGAGCAGAGCGCTCCCGCTCAGCCCCAGATTGATCAGTTCCACCCCGGCGAGGGTGGCGGCGAGCGCGGGCCAGGTGGAGGTGGGCCCGGCGGCGTCGGAACCGTGACTGATGGAGCTGCCGTGATGCAGCCACACCTTGCGTCCCCGGTCCGGCGCGGGCTCGACGGGGGCGTCGGTGCGCAGGGCGACGAGTTCGGTGGTCTCGTTGTGCGGCAGCCAGATCTCGACGTCCTTGACGCCGTCGGACAGACCGTCGAAACGGAGGGTACCGACCGCTCCCGGCCGGGTCGAGGCCGCTCCGGTGGCCATGTCGATGGTCATCGCATTGCCGCCGGTCACGCTCGCCCGCCCCGTCGGCCGGCCGTCGACGACCCACTCGTACACCCCGTCCGGACGGGGCGGCGCACCCACGTAGGCGAGCTTGGTGGGCAACGTGTCCAGCTCGACGGCGGTGGCCCGGGTACGGAAGACCAGCCGTACGCCGGAGGGCTGGGCCTCGGCCATGGCGAGCTGTCCGTCGGGGATCTGCCTGCGGGCCCGGGCGGGCAGCCGGTGCGGGAGGACACCGCGTTCGGTGGGCTCCAGGTCGAGGGCACCGCGCAGGAGGTCGGCGGTGATGGGTGTGGTGATCCAGTCATGGTCGGCGGTCATGGCTTCGGTGTCTCCATCAAAACTCTCGGGTACCGGAATCGACCGGAGAAACGATTCCGGCAGGACGATTCCGACGGGACGATCAGGGGGGCGGATGCGGGCCCGGTTGCAGTCGCTGCTGTCACCGCTGTCGCTGCTCTCACTGCTTTCACTGCTGTCGCTTTGTCGCCGCTGCGTTCGCGGGCCAGTTGCACAGCAGCGCGTCGAGGGCGTCCAGCATCCGCACCCAGGTCTCCTGCGTGTCGGGGGCGCTGTGGCTGAACCCTCCCCCCATCTCCAGGCTGACGTAGCCGTGGAAGAAGCTGCCCAGCAGCCGAACGGCGTGTGTCTGGTCCGGCTCCGTCAGCGCGTAGCCACGCAGGATCGCCCGCGTCATCTGCGCGTGCCGCCCACCGGCGCTGGCGGCGGCCGTCGCCGGATCGAGCCTGAACTGGGCGGCGGCATAGCGGCCTGGATGCTCCCGGGCGTAGTCGCGGTAGACGTTCGCGAGAGCGGCCAGGGCGTCCTTGCCGGCCCGTCCCGCCAGCGCGGCGGCGCCCCGGTCGGCGAGTTCCTCCAGGGCGAGCAGGGCGATCCGGGTCTTGAGGTCCTGGGAGTTCTTCACGTGCGAGTACAGGCTCGCGACCTTCACGTCGAAGCGCCTGGCGAGCTCCGAGACGGTCACCTGATCGAAGCCGACCTCGTCGGCCAGCTCCGCGCCCGCGAGGACCAGACGTTCCGTGGTCAGCCCGACGCGCGCCATAACCTTCCCCTCATTCACCACAACAACATACACATTTGCCTAACACCTTTAGGCAATTTACCATGCATCTCATGAAGCCGCTGACCGAACAAGAGATCCGCGCCGCGTTCGTGAACTGCACCAAGGGCGAGGCGAAGCGCCTGTCCGTCCCACGCGACCTGGCCGACCACCCCTGGGACGACCTGGACTATCTCGGCTGGCGAGACCCCCAGTCCCCCGAACGCGCCTACCTCGTCCTCGAGCTGAACGACGGCCACCCGAAGGCCCTGGTCCTGCGCAGCCCCAGCCCCACCTCCTGGCAGACCCGGCGCAGCATGTGCTCGATGTGCCTGACCACCCACACCGGCGGCGTCTCCCTGATGGTCGCCCCGAAGGCGGGCAAGGCCGGCCAGCAGGGCAACTCGGTCGGCGCCTACATATGCAGCGACCTCTCCTGCTCCCTGTACGTACGAGGCAAGAAGGACGCGGGCGCCGGCGCCCGCCTCCACGAGTCACTCACGCTGGAGGAAAAGATCCAACGAACGGTGACGAACCTGGCGGCGTTCCTCACGAAGGTGACGGCGTGACGCCGTACGGCCCCTGTCGCGCTCCAACGAGGAGGCCCGTGAGGAGTCCCATGGGGAGGCCTGCGAGAAGGCCCGCGAGAAGGAGATCGCCACCGGCCACCGGATTATTCTGCTCCGGTGACCAACCAGCCGCTTGAGGGCACTGTCGTCCGCCTCGTCCGCCTGTCTCCCGACCATGCCGAGGCCCTCTTCCCGTCGGCGTCCGACCCCGAGGTCTGGCGGTGGATGCCCCGGGCACGACCCGAGACCGTGGTCCAACTGCGCGAGTGGCTCGGCGAGATGACCGCCGATCCGACGCGACGCTGCTTCGCGGTGCAGCGCCGTGACGACGGCACCGTGATCGGTTCGACCAGCATGTACGACCTCGACCTGGCCGAGAGCCGCACCGAGATCGGCGCGACCTGGTTCGACCGTTCCTGCTGGGGCGGCCCCTACAACGTCGAGTCCAAACTGCTGCTGTTCACCCACGCCTTCGAAGACCTGCGCCTGGCCCGGCTGGCCCTGCGCACCGACAACCTCAACGTGCGTTCCCAGCAGGCCCTGGCCCGCCTCGGCCTGGTCCACGAAGGAACCCTGCGCAGCCATATGCGCCGCCCGGACGGCACCCGCCGCGACTCCCTGTACTACAGCCTGCTCGCCGACGAATGGCCCACCGTCCGCGATGCCTTGCGCGCCCGGGTCACCGCCAAGTCCGTGGCCTGAGCCGACCCTCACCGACGGCGGCGGCCACGCCTCGCTCGTCCACGCTGCTCCCCGCTCGATCTGGCGCGGGTCTGGCACGGCACATAACTCTGTGGCAGCGGTGCGGAGTCATGCCGGATGATCGAGCAGTCATCTCTTTTGGCTCTGCAGCGCCCGATGTGTTTCTGGGTACACCGACCCGTCGTGTGGACGAGCGGGCGGCTCTGCGCTGAACTCCGTGGCACCGAAACTCCGCCGCTGTACAGCGGGATCCCGGCAGGGGTGAGTATGGAACGGCATGGGCCTGGAACGAGCGGTGCAGCTCCCGTTGACCGTGGCGAGCAATGGCTCATGACTTGTGGATCGGCCTCGGTTTCGATGCGGAGACGACTTCATGACCATCGCCGAGCGCTCGACGCCGGCCGAGCTACCCCCCGCGCGTGCGGGAACGTGACCGCGCTCCTCGACGAGCACCCGCACCTGCCGCTGAGTCTCGTTTCCTCGCTCACTCCTCCACTTGCACTCCATCCCCACTACGCGCGGCGCGCAGGTAGTCCAGTCCTGCGCGATCCGTCACGGTGTACGAGCTGCTCAGACGGTGGACCACCGTCCAACGGCCGTCAGGTAGAGCGCCGGCGAAGACAGATGCCGTGCGAGTTGCTCCGTTGTGCCAGATCAATGGCAGCGGCCCCGTACGCTGCCAACCGAGAGAAGGTTCCCCGAGGGAGCGGTCGAGCAAGAGACCGGTGAGCAGCCGTGACAGTGTGCGTGGACTTGCCCACAGGCCGCCTGCGGGCAAGATGGCTCCCGTCATGGTCCACGGTTTCATACTGCGGCCGAGCACCGTGGTCGGCAGCAATCGGCTGTGCTGCGGCGGTTGGCTATGCATCGCGTCGCGCGGCAGGCCGAGGGGGGGCCAGCACATGCGCGGCGACTAGATCGTCGTACGTCTCTCCCGTTGCGGCGGTGAGTGCGGCCCCGAGCACCGCGTAGCCGAGGTTGGAGTACTCCTCGTGCTCTCCGGCCGGGACGGTGACGAGTCGGTCGAGACTGCTGAGCAGTTCGTTCAGCCGGTCGCCGGTGAACTTCTTGTACGGGTCGAGGCGGGCAGTGCCGGGGGGAAGGCGCGGCAGGCCGGAGGTGTGCTCGGCGAGGTGCCGCAGGGTGATGCCGGTCCCCGCAGGGACGCCGAGCCATCGTTCGACGGGATCGTCAAGCGTGAGTACACCTTGCTGTGCCAGCTGCTGCAGGATGGTTGCGGTGATGACTTTGGTGAAGGAGCCCGCCTCCACGTACTTGGCGGCGTCATGGTTGCCGGTGACGATCGGAGCTGTGTGGGAGCTGCCGATGATGCAACTGGGGACGCGGCGCAGGGTCATGACTTTGCTGCTTGGGGAACGGGCGCGCCGACTGGGCTGTCGCTCTCTGGTGGCGTGCTCTGCTCGACGGCCATTGTGCGCGGGCTCCCGGGATGCTTCCGGCTCCAGCGTTCGCCGACAGTTCGTGCCATCTGACGTGCGCGGGACAGGGCGGAGGAGAGGAAAATGAGGTCACAGGCGACCATCGTCAGGGCGAACCCGGTGAGTCCCATGAAAACGCCGATGGAGACATGGAATGCAATGGAGGCAATTGCCGTCCACGGGCGCATTCTAGGCACCAGGATCCGCATGGGGAAGTACACGAGGAACAGGGTGGTGCTGTAGGTGCCGAGGAAGACAAGGACGTCGCTGTTGTAGACGAGGTTGGAGAGCCCTGGCAGCTCGAACTCGGGAACGCGCATGATGTAGAAGAGTGCGGTGCCGTCCTGCCACACCTCTCCCTGCACCTTGTACAGGCCGCTCACTACGTACACGAGACACATCTGTACGGCAATCGCGGCCACACCGAGATTGTGCAATGGGACACCGAGGGAGCGCAGGCCCCCCGGGAATCGTCCGATGACACGGTTGGCGAATCCGCTCGAAAAAGAGAAGTACTGGTAACAGTTCGTCAGGAGCAGCATGGGGATGACGAGTTGGGCCAGGTTGTCTCCGCCGTCCCGGCCTTGCCGCTGCGGTCACCCTGGGTCGGGCGTACGCGCACTTCGACCAGTTCCAGCAGGGCACCAACCTCAGAGCCTGGCTCGACCGCATCCTGACCAACACCTTCCTCAACAACAACCGCAAGGCACGGCGCGAGCCGGCGCGCAGCCGCACCGACGAGATCGAGGACTGGCAGCAGGTCCACGCCGAGTCCCACCTTCCGCCGGGACTGCGTTCGGCCGAGGCCGAGGTACTGGACCGCCTCGGCGACCCGAACGTCCGGGCAGCCCTGCGCGCCCTTTCCCCCGAGCAACGGGTGACCATCTACCTCTGTGACGTCGAGGGCTTCACCTATCAGGAGACCGCCGACTTCACGGGCGTGACCACGAACACCGTCGGCTCCCGCATCTACCGGGCCCGGCACCACCTGCGGCAACTGCTGCAGGACTACGCGGGCGAGCACGGACTCGTCCAGAAGCACACCACGCGCCGGCATGGTCAGCCCGCCTGCCCGAGTCCCCGGCGGGGGCCGCGCCCGAGTCGATCCCTGCCCTGAACGCCGTAGGGCCGACGGTTCCTGACCGTCGGCCCTACGTGCGCGCACCGAAAACTGTTGCAGACCTGCGCCTACAGCACCGGCAGGTTCTTGCGGAGCTCGAAGGCGGTGACCTCGGAGCGGTACTCCTCCCACTCCGACTTCTTGTTGCGGAGGAAGAAGTCGAAGACGTGTTCGCCGAGGGTCTCGGCGACCAGTTCGCTGCGCTGCATGAGGGTGAGGGCCTCGCCGAGGTTCTGGGGCAGGGGCTCGATGCCCATCGCGCGGCGCTCGGCGTCGGAGAGGGCCCAGACGTCGTCGTCGGCGCCGGGCGGGAGCTCGTAGCCCTCCTCGATGCCCTTCAGACCGGCGGCCAGGAGCAGGGCGTAGGCCAGGTACGGGTTCGCGCCCGAGTCGATGGAGCGGACCTCGACGCGTGCGGAGCCGGTCTTGCCGGGCTTGTACATCGGGACGCGGACGAGCGCGGAGCGGTTGTTGTGGCCCCAGCAGATGTACGAGGGGGCCTCGCCGCCGGCGCCCGCGGTGCGCTCCGAGCCGCCCCAGATGCGCTTGTAGGAGTTGACCCACTGGTTGGTGACGGCGGAGATCTCCGCCGCGTGCTTGAGCAGGCCCGCGATGAAGGAGCGGCCGACCTTCGACAGCTGGTACTCCGAGCCCGACTCGTAGAACGCGTTGCGGTCGCCCTCGAAGAGGGAGAGGTGCGTGTGCATGCCGGAGCCGGGGTGCTCGGAGAAGGGCTTGGGCATGAACGTCGCCTGGACGCCCTGCTCCAGCGCGACCTGCTTCATGACCAGGCGGAACGTCATGATGTTGTCGGCCGTGGAGAGCGCGTCGGCGTAGCGCAGGTCGATCTCCTGCTGGCCGGGGGCGCCCTCGTGGTGGGAAAACTCGACCGAGATGCCCATCGACTCCAGCATGGTGATCGCCTGGCGGCGGAAGTCCATGCCGACGTTCTGCGGGGTGTGGTCGAAGTAGCCGGAGTTGTCGGCCGGGGTCGGGCGCGAGCCGTCCAGCGGGCGGTCCTTCAGCAGGAAGAACTCGATCTCCGGGTGGGTGTAGAAGGTGAAGCCCAGGTCGGAGGTCTTCGCGAGGGCGCGCTTGAGGACGTAGCGCGGGTCCGCGAAGGACGGGGAGCCGTCCGGCATCAGGATGTCGCAGAACATGCGGGCCGTGCCGGGGGCCTCCGCGCGCCACGGCAGCACCTGGAACGTCGACGGGTCCGGCTTGGCGATCATGTCGGACTCGTACACACGGGCGAAACCCTCGATGGCCGAGCCGTCGAAGCCGATGCCCTCGTCGAAGGCCTGCTCCAGCTCGGCCGGAGCCACGGCCACCGACTTGAGGAAGCCCAGCACGTCGGTGAACCACAGCCGAACGAACCGGATGTCCCGCTCCTCCAGTGTCCGGAGCACGAACTCCTGCTGCTTGTCCATCTTCCGCTTCCACCCATCCTTGCTGGTCAGGCCGCCTGCTCCCACGCCTCGGGGACGGTCGGGGCACCTGAGCATCCCACCACAACACCATTTCATGCGCGTTGCGGACCATGATCGCCCGGGCGACCGCGGTCTGAACGCCTCGCGTACGGCAGGTGTCCTGCTCTGGTGCCCATACTGCCTGCTCATCCGCCTGTCTGTAATGGCCGACCCCCAGACTCCCTCCTCGTGAGCTTTAATTTGCATCTTAGATGCAAGTTTTATTACCGTGCAGGGCAGAAACGGGGACCGCAACCCCCCGTCCGCCCCAGCCACTTGAGGAGCCCCCATGCTGTCCGAGCAGTCCGCCGCCACGGTGCACGCCACCCTCCCCGCCGTCGGCGCCGCCATCGGCGATATCGCCGACCGCTTCTACGAAAGGCTTTTCGCCGCCCACCCGGAACTGCTCCGCGACCTCTTCAACCGCGGCAACCAGGCCTCCGGCACCCAGCGCCGGGCCCTCGCGGGATCCATCGCCGCCTTCGCCACCCACCTCGTCGAGCGGCCGGACGAGCGACCCGACGTGCTGCTGAACCGCATCGCGCACAAACACGCCTCCCTGGGGATCGCCCCCGAGCAGTACGCGACCGTGCGCGAGCACCTCTTCGCGGCGATCGCCGAGGTCCTCGGCGACGCGGTCACGCCCGAGGTCGAGGCCGCCTGGGACGAGGTCTACTGGCTGATGGCGAACGCCCTCATCGCCATCGAGCGGCGGCTGTACGCACAGCACGGCGACGGGAGGGGTGGGTGGCGGGTCTGGGAGGTCGTGGAACGCGTCGAGGAGACCGCCGACGTCGCCACCTTCCGGCTGCGCCCGGCCGACGGGGGGCCGCTGCCGGACTTCCGGGCGGGCCAGTACGTGTCCGTACGCGTCGAGCTGCCGGACGGCGCCCACCAGATACGCCAGTACAGCCTCTCCTGCGCCCCCGGCTCCCCCGTACGGCAGATCGGCGTCAAGCGGGTGCACGGCGAGGCCTCGGGCCCCGACGGCGAGGTGTCCAACCACCTCCACACGCGTGTGCACGTCGGCAGCACGATCGAGCTCTCCGCGCCGTACGGCGATCTGGTGCTCGACGACACGGACGCGCCGGTGCTGCTCGCCTCCGCCGGCATCGGCGTCACCCCCGTGATCGCCATGCTGGAACAGCTCGCGCTCACCGGACACCGCGCCCCCGTCACGGTCGTCCACGCCGACCGCTCCCCCGCCGACCACGCGCTGCGCGCCGACCACGAGGCGTACGCGGCGAAGCTCGCGGACGCCGCCGTCCACTTCTGGTACGAGCAGAACGCCGAGGGCGCCGGGCGCCCCGGACGCGCGGACTTCTCCTCCGTGGCCGTCGCGTCGGGCACGCGCGCGTACCTGTGCGGGCCGCTGCCCTTCATGCGGGCGGTGCGGGGGCAGCTCATCGACAAGGGGGTGGCTCCGGCCGACATTCACTACGAGGTGTTCGGGCCGGATCTCTGGCTTGCGCAGGGCTGAGGCGGATGACTGACGGCTGGTGGCAGGCGGCAGATAGCAGGCGGCGGACTTCAGCTGTCAGATATCAGGCGCCAGGCGCCAGATGTCAGATATCAGACGTCAGATGACGGATGACAGATGACAGATTTCACTAGGTGTCAGTCGTCATCGGATGTCAAAGCCGAGGTCGGCCTGCCGGAGATCCCCAGCAGCAGCGGCCCCGTAGGCGCGGCGACCATGTCCGCCACCGTGAGTGGGTCCAGCGAGGCGAAGAACGCCTCCTGAGCCCGCCGCAGCGCACCCCGCAGCCGGCAGCCGGTGTGGAGCGGGCAGGGCGCGGCCCCCTCGCAGTCAACCACGTCACCGTCGCCCTCGAAGGAGCGGACGATCGCGCCGACCGATGCCGTACGCCCCGCTTCGGTGAGGCCGAGGCCGCCGCCGCGGCCGCGGCGAGCCGCGAGCAGTCCCAGGTGCTGGAGCTCGGCGACGACCTTCGCGGCATGGGTATAGGGGACATCCATGTCCGCGGCGACCTCGCGGGTGGTGGGAGTCGACCCGTCGGCGACGGCGAGCCGCATCAGGACACGCAGGGCCAGGTCGGTGGAGCGCAGCAGCCTCATACCACCAGCGTAGTTAATACGCATCTGCCGCTCAAATTATCCACGGATCATCCGAGCAGGGCCGCCTCCCACCTTTGCGGGGCTGCGCCACAGGGTGTCTCCTTTGGACATTCTGTGCCCTCCCTTCGTACTGGACACCCTCGCCCCATTACGATCAGCGGACCCGACCGTCCCATCCCCATAAGGACTCGCCATGGGTTCCGCCAAGAACACCACCTCCGCGCAGCGCAAGGCGCGCATAGAAGAGATGCGCAAGGCCGAGCGTGCCCGGGAGCGTCGTAACCGGATCCTCACGATCACGGCCAGCACGGTCATAGTCGCTGGTCTCGTCGTCGGCGGTGTCGTCCTGGTCAGGTCGCAGTCCGACGACAGCAGCACCTCGGCGAGCGACTCGAAGGGCGGCTCGGGGCACTTCGTCACGGGCAAGGACGGCGTGGAGACCTGGTCGGGGACGCTGTCCCGCAACCACGTCACCAAGACCGTCAAGTACCCGATGGAGCCCCCGGTCGGCGGCAACCACAACCCGGTGTGGATGAACTGCAACGGCGACGTCTACGGCAAGGCGATCAACAACATGAACGCCGTGCACTCGCTGGAGCACGGCGCGGTGTGGGTGACATACAACAGCAAGGCCTCCGACGCCGATGTGAAGGCACTCGAAGCGAAGGTCAAGAAGACGCCGTACACCCTGATGAGCCCTGTCGAGGACCAGAAGGACCCGATCATGCTGAGCGCGTGGGGCAAGCAGCGCACGGTGACGAGCGCGAGCGACCCGAACGTCGACAAGTTCTTCTCGGAGTTCGTGCAGGGCAAGCAGACGCCCGAGCCGGGCGCCGCCTGCACCAACGGCCTGTCGCAGTGAGCCAGATGCGCCAGGTGGGCTGGATCGCGGGGACCACGGCGGCGGTGCTGGTGGCCGCCGGGGCGATCACGTACGCGGTCGCCGAGAGCGACGGTTCGGGGTCCTCGGGGACGAAGGTGCCGTCGGCCGACTCGGCGGACGCGGGTTTCGCGCGGGACATGGCGGTCCATCACCAGCAGGCCGTCGAGATGTCGTACATCGTGCGCGACCGTACGGACAACGTGGAGGTACGGCGGCTCGCGTACGACATCGCGCAGACGCAGGCCAATCAGCGCGGCATGCTGCTGGGCTGGCTCGACCTGTGGGAGCTGCCGAAGGTGTCGGCGGACGGGCCCATGACATGGATGGGCATGGGCGACATGGCGTCCGGCAAGGACGGCGCGCTGATGCCCGGCATGGCGACCAACACCGAGATGAAGAAGCTGAACACGCTCAACGGCAAGCAGGCGGAGGTCTTCTACCTGCAGTTGATGACCGACCACCACAAGGGCGGCATCCACATGACCGAGGGCTGCGTCGCCAAGTGCACCGTCGGCGTGGAGAAGAAGCTCGCGCAGGGCATGGTCGACGCGCAGCAGTCGGAGATCCAGCTGATGGCGGACATGCTCAAGGAGCGGGGCGCGAAGGCCCGCGACTAGGCCGAGGACGGCTGGATGTGAACGGCTGCGTGTGAACGGCTGTGCGTGAACGGGTCCGGGGTGTCGAATCCCGGACCCGTCGCCGTCACCCCCCGTCCCTGCCACCCCGGCCGCCCTCGTCAGGCGTCGACCCGTCCCTCATGACGCGATCGACCCCAGGCACCTCCCCGTGACTGCACCGGTGAGACTCTTCGGACTCCAGCCGCCCCAAAGCCCCTGCACGCCCCGGGCCGCGAAGCGCTTACCGTCGCCGGGGCGAACCACGAACCCGCCGATGTCGCAATACGCTCACAGAAGCCGGGAACCCCTTTACAGGAAAACGAGGGATATCCCTACATCCGGGGCGAGGGTGACGTCATACCGTCCCAAATACCAATCATTCGCGGCCACTTGGTGTTTCCTTGGCCTTCTCATTCCCCTGGCATGAACGGTTCATCGCCAGAGTGACCCCAGCGTGATCCATTCCGTGCGTCCTCAATTCCGGCACACGGTCTCGCACATCACGAACGACCACACATGCGACGAACCGCATCGCAGGGGGTTTTATGAGATCCAATCGCGCCACCATGCGCGCCGGGGTGAGCATGGCAGCAACACTGCCGCTGCTCGCCGGCGCGCTGGCGCTCGGTATACCCACGGCCAACGCCGCGGACGGTCCCAGCCGGGACACCCTCACGGGCACCAAGCCCGCGTGGGCCACGGCGAAGGCGGACAAGGGGGCCTCGTCCGACAACTCCCAGGTCTTCGCCCGGGTCTACCTGGCCGGCCGGAACGCTGCCGGTCTGGCCGCGTACGCCAAGGCCGTGTCCGACCCGAACTCGGCCTCGTACGGCAAGTACCTCAGCGCCAAGCAGACGCAGACCCGTTTCGGTGCCACCAAGGCGCAGGTCGCCGCGGTGACCTCGTGGCTGAAGTCGGCGGGCCTGAAGGTCACCGGCACCACGCAGCACTACGTCTCCGTCACCGGTGACGTGGCCGCCGCCGAGAAGGCGTTCGGCACCCAGCTGCACAACTACGCCAAGGGCAACAAGACCTACCGCGCGCCGTCGAAGACGGCCTCCGCGCCGGCCGCCCTCAACGGCGCCGTCCTGACCGTCACCGGCCTGGACAACGCCCCGCACAAGGCGACGCACGACGACACGCTGCCGCCCCCGGACGCGGTCTTCAAGAACTCCGGGCCGTTCTCCTCGTACTACGGCTCGAACACCGCGAGCACCCTGCCGAACGCGTACGGCAAGAAGATCCCGTACGCGATCGAGGGTTACACGGGCAAGCAGCTGCGCGCCGCCTACGGCGCGGGCAAGCGCACCGGCAAGGGTGTGCGGGTCGCCATCACCGACGCGTACGCCTCGCCGACCATCGCGTTCGACGCGGCCACGTACGCCAAGAAGCACGGTGACTCGGCGTACAGCAGCAGCCAGCTGCGTCAGGTGCTGCCCGGCACCTACACGCAGACCGAGGCGTGCGGTGCGGCCGGCTGGTACGGCGAGGAGACCCTCGACGTCGAGGCCGTGCACGCCGTCGCGCCGGACGCGAGCATCACCTACGTGGGTGCCGCGTCCTGCTTCGACAACGATCTGCTCGACTCGCTGAACAAGATCGTCGACAACCACCTGGCCGACATCGTCTCCAACTCGTGGGGCGACATCGAGGCCAACCAGACGCCGGACCTCGCGGCCGCCTACGACCAGACCTTCCAGTTCGGCGCGGTCGAGGGCATCGGCTTCTACTTCTCCTCCGGTGACAACGGTGACGAGGTCGCCAACACCGGCACGAAGCAGGTCGACACCCCGGCCAACTCGGCGTGGGTGACGGCGGTCGGCGGTACGTCGCTGGCGGTCGGCAAGGGCGACAAGTACCAGTTCGAGACCGGCTGGGGCACCGAGAAGGCCTCGCTCGCGGCCGACGGCAAGAGCTGGACCGGCTTCCCGGGCGCGTTCACCTCGGGCGCGGGCGGCGGCACCAGCAAGACCGTGGCGCAGCCCTTCTACCAGAAGGCTGTCGTGCCCGGCGCGCTCGCCAAGGCCAACGGCACGACGGCCATGCGCACCGTGCCGGACATCGCGGCGGTCGCCGACCCCAACACCGGTTTCAAGGTCGGCCAGACGCAGACCTTCCCGGACGGGTCCCAGCAGTACAGCGAGTACCGGATCGGCGGCACCTCGCTCGCCGCGCCGGTGATCGCGGCCGTCCAGGCCCTGGCCCAGGAGGCGCGCGGCGGCAAGGCGATCGGTTTCGCCAACCCGTCGATCTACGCGAAGTACGGCTCCAAGGCGTACCACGACGTGACGGACACCCCCACGGGCTCCGAACTCGCCGTGGCGCGCGTGGACTTCGCCAACTCCATCGACGCCTCGGGCGGTCTGCTCACCTCCGTCCGCAGCCTCGGCAAGGACAGCTCCCTGAAGGCCGTGCGCGGCTACGACGACGTCACCGGTGTGGGCACGCCCACCTCGGGCTACGTCGAGTCGTACCGCTCCAAGCACGGTCACTGACGGTCCTCCGTCACCTCTCCGCTGCGCCCGCCCCTCATCGAGGGGCGGGCGTCCGCGTTTCCGGGCGGCGGACGGACGGACAGCCCAGCGGCGCCACATACCCCGTGGGGGTAATCCGCGGGCGGGCCGACGAGGAGTCCGGCACGGTGGGGACGGCCGACGCCGTTCACCGCACCGCACCGCACTGCCGCGCCGGAGGCCCGGGCGTCTCCACGTGGGGCGCCCCACACCCCATTGTGTCGCTCTGACGATTACACTGGGCCCGTGCCTCAACTACGCCTCGCCCTGAATCAGATCGACTCGACCGTCGGCGATCTCACCGCCAACGCCGAGGCGATCGTCCGTTGGACCCGGCACTCCGCCGAGCAGGGAGCGCATCTGGTGGCGTTCCCCGAGATGGTGCTGACCGGGTATCCCGTCGAGGACCTGGCCCTGCGGTCGTCCTTCGTCGAGGCCTCCCGCGCGGCGCTGCGCGCGCTGGCCGCGCGGCTGGCCGACGAGGGCTTCGGAGAGCTACCGGTGATCGTCGGCTACCTCGACCGGTCCGAGACCGCCCAGCCGAAGTACGGGCAGCCGGCCGGCGCCCCGCAGAACGCCGCCGCCGTGCTCCACGGGGGCCGGGTGGCGCTGACCTTCGCCAAGCACCACCTTCCGAACTACGGCGTGTTCGACGAGTTCCGCTACTTCGTGCCCGGCGACACCATGCCGGTCGTGCGGGTGCACGGGATCGACGTGGCCCTCGCCATCTGCGAGGACCTCTGGCAGGACGGCGGGCGCGTGCCGGCCGCCCGGTCCGCCGGGGCCGGGCTGCTGCTCTCCATCAACGCCTCGCCGTACGAGCGCGACAAGGACGACACCCGCCTCGAACTGGTGCGCAAGCGGGCCCAGGAGGCCGGCTGCACCACCGCCTACCTCGCCATGATCGGCGGGCAGGACGAGCTGGTCTTCGACGGCGACTCCATCGTGGTCGACCGGGACGGGGAGGTCGTCGCACGCGCGCCGCAGTTCGCGGAGGGGTGCGTCGTACTGGACCTGGAGCTGCCGGCGGGTGCCGCCGAGCCGGTGACGGGCGTCGTCGACGACGGGCTGCGGATCGAGCGGCTGGTGCTGTCGGGGGAACCGCTGCCCGCGTACGAGGCGGAGCTCGCCGGCGGGTACGCGGAGCGGCTCGACGCCGACGAGGAGGTCTACTCGGCGCTGGTCGTCGGCCTGCGGGCGTACGTCGCGAAGAACGGGTTCCGGTCCGTGCTGATCGGACTGTCCGGCGGCATCGACTCGGCGCTGGTCGCGGCGATCGCGTGCGACGCGCTGGGTGCGCAGAACGTGTACGGGGTGTCGATGCCGTCGAAGTACTCCTCCGACCACTCCAAGGGGGACGCGGCGGAGCTGGCGCGGCGGACGGGGCTGAACTTCCGGACGGTGGCGATCGAGCCGATGTTCGACGCGTATATGTCGTCGCTGGGGCTGACCGGGCTGGCGGAGGAGAACCTCCAGTCGCGCCTGCGAGGCACGATGCTGATGGCCATCTCCAACCAGGAGGGGCACATCGTGCTGGCGCCGGGGAACAAGTCCGAGCTGGCGGTGGGGTATTCGACGCTGTACGGCGACTCCGTGGGCGCGTACGGGCCCATCAAGGACGTGTACAAGACGTCGATCTTCCGGCTGGCGGAGTGGCGGAACCGGGCGGCGGCCGAGCGGGGGCAGACCCCGCCGATCCCCGAGAACTCGATCACCAAGCCGCCGAGCGCGGAGCTGCGTCCCGACCAGGTCGACACGGACTCCCTCCCCGACTATCCCGTGCTGGACGCGATCCTCGAGCGGTATGTGGACCGGGACGAGGGGGCGGACGGGATCGTCGCGGCGGGGTTCGACCGGGAGCTGGTGGTGAAGACGCTGCGGATGGTGGACACGGCGGAGTACAAGCGCCGGCAGTATCCGCCGGGCACGAAGATCTCCGCCAAGGGGTTCGGGAAGGACCGGCGGCTTCCGATCACCAATCGGTGGCGCGAGCACGCGTGACGCCGTCGGGGGCGGGGGGGGTGTTTCGCCCCCGCCGCCCCTACCCGTCCCATCCCTGGGGCTCCGCCCCCAGACCCCCCGGGTGAGTTCTTTGGCTGCGGGCCTGTGGGGGCTGGGCGCGCAGTTCCCCGCGCCCCTTGGGCGCGGGTCCTTGCGTCAGTGATTCGCGTGTTCCGGGTGTGGGGGGACGTGGGTCGCGACCAGGCGGCCCGGCGTGGGGGCGGGGACCTCGGCGCGGCGGCGGTCCACGGTGTACGCCGTCGCGGCGACCGCGAGGCCGAGGACGGCGAGCAGAGCACCCGCCAGCGCGGGCGACGTCGTACCGAAGCCCGCGGCCAGCGCGATGCCGCCGATCCACGCACCGCCGGCGTTCGCGAGGTTGAACGCGGCCTGGTTGGCGGAGGACGCCAGGGACGGCGCGGCGGAGGCCTTCTCCATGACCATCAGCTGGAGGGGCGAGCCGGTGATGAAGGCGGCGGCGCCGAGGAGGGTGACCGCGACGGCCGCACTCCACTGTGCGCTCATGAGGACGGGGAAGAGGGCGAGGACCGTGACCAGCGAGACGAGCCCGCCGAAGAGGGTGCCGCGCAGGGAGTGGTCCGCGAGGCGGCCGCCCACGAGGTTGCCGACCGTCGCTCCGACGCCGAACAGCGCGAGCAGCAGCGTGACGCTGGAGTCGGCGTACCCGGCGGAGTCCGTGAGCATCGGCGTGATGTAGCTGTACGCGGAGAAGAGGGCGCCGAAGCCCGCGACCGTCGTACCGAGGGCCAGCCAGACGGGGAGCGAACGCAGGGCGGCCAGTTCGCCGCGCAGGCCGCCCGTGGGGCCGTGCGTGTGGTCGCGCGGGATGAGGAACGCGAGCGAGGCTATCGCCGCCAGACCGATCGCGCTCACGCCGAGGAAGGTGGCCCGCCAGCCGAAGTGCTGGCCGATGAAGGTGGCGACGGGGACGCCCGCGATGTTCGCGACGGTCAGGCCGAGGAACATCAGCGAGACGGAGCGCGCCTTGCGCTCGGGGGCGACGAGGTTGGTGGCGACGACGGCGCCGACGCCGAAGAAGGCGCCGTGCGGCAGACCGCTGACGAAGCGGGCGGCGAGCAGCCAGTGGTAGTCGGGGGCGAAGGCGGAGAGCGCGTTGCCGGCCACGAAGAGCCCCATCAGGGCGATGAGGACCTTGCGGCGGGACATCCGGGCGGTGGCCGCGGCGAGCAGCGGGGCGCCGATCACCACGCCGAGGGCGTAGGCCGAGACGAGGTGTCCGGCGCTGGGGATGGATATGTGGAGGTCGTCCGCGACGTCGGGCAGCAGGCCCATCATCACGAACTCGGTGGTACCGATGCCGAAGGCGCCCACGGCTAGGGCGAGCAGGGCCAGAGGCATGAGGGGCCTTTCAGAGGAGCGGAGTGCAAAGCGGAGAACAGGACGGGCGGGGACGAGCCCGGGTTCGTGGGTGTGCGCCCCAGTGGCCGGGGGCGCATGAACACACGGACGCGCCCGTGCACACCGGTGTGCACGGGCTCTCTAAGTTCACCTGTGGAACAAAGTCTCGCAGGCCCAGTATTCCAGGAGGTTAAGACCCGGTTGCCGCGAGCTTGACCCGGGCGGCGATCGGGAGGTGGTCGCTGCCGGTCCTGGGCAGGGTCCAGGAGGTCACCGGCTCGATGCCCTTGACCATGATCTGGTCGATCCGGGCCATCGGGAACGACGCGGGCCAGCTGAACCCGAAGCCGCTGCCCGCCGCGCCCTGGGTGGAGCGCATCTGCGAGGTGACGGCGTTCAGCGCGCGGTCGTTCATCGTGCCGTTGAGGTCGCCGAGCAGGACGACCTTCTGCAGTGCCTCGTCGGCGATCGCCTCACCGAGCGCGTCGGCGCTCCGGTCGCGCTGGCGGGCGGTGAACCCGGCCTGCAGCTTCACCCGGACCGAGGGCAGATGGGCGACGTACACCGCGACCTGGCCGTTCGGGGTCGTCACCGTGGCGCGCATCGCGCGCGTCCAGCCGAGCTTGATGTCGACGGGCTTGGTGCCGGTCATCGGGTACTTGCTCCACAGCCCGACGGTGCCCTCCACGGAGTGGTACTTGTACGTCGGGGCGAGTGCCTTCTCGTACGTGGGGACGGCCGTGGCCTTCAGCTCCTCCAGGGCCACCACGTCGGCGCCGGACGCGGCCACGTCACGGGCGGTACGGGAAGGGTCCGGGTTCTCCGCGTTGACGTTGTGCGTGGCGACGGTCAGTTCGCCGCCGGCACCGGTCCGATCGGTGAGCAGTCCGCCGAACAGGTTCAGCCAGACGATCGCGGGCAGCACGACGGCGATCAGGGCGCTCGCGGACTTCCGTACGAGGCCGAGGACCAGCAGGACGGGGATGAAGACGCCGAGCCACGGCAGGAACGTCTCGGTGAGACTGCCGAGGTTGCCGATCCTGTTGGGGATCTGCGCGTGCAGCAGCATCACCAGGGCGAGGATCAGGGCGAGCGCGGCCAGGACCAGTCCGCGGCGCCAGATGCCGCGGTCGCCGCGCCAGGAGCCCAGCGAGCGCCGGAGCTTGTCCAGCAGGCGCCGAAGCCGGGGACCTCGACGCTCGGGTCCCGAGCCGTCGCTGCCCGTCTCCGTCACGTACGCCTGCGCCATACCTTCGCCTCACAACCTGCCGTGCACACCGTCAGCCCCTCGGATACGACCCTAGGGGATGATCGGCGTCGATCTCGCCGTCCGGGGACGGCCGTACGGGCACGAGGACGAACAACTCGGCGTTCGGAGTTCCGAATACGGGGCGGAGCGCGGCCTCTGTGACGAAACGCGCACATTCGGCGCATCGGCCGAGAGGATGAATGCGAGGATGAATGAGAGGAACGAGAGGACGAACTAGGGGCGGTCGGGACGCAGTCCCGCGAGTACCGTGTCGACGATCTGTTCGGCCAGGTCCTCGGGGAGTTCGGCGTCCGGGCGCATGACGGCGCGTACCAGCATGGGGCCGACGAAGAGGTCGTTGATGACCTCGATGTCCACGTCGTCGCGGAGCTCGCCGTCCCGCTGTCCGCGGCGCAGGACCTCGAAGGTGGTCAGGCGCCGCGGTTCGATGACGATCGCCTGGTACGCGGCCCAGATCTTGGGGCTGGACTTGATCTGGGCGTAGACGTTGTGCAGGAGCGCCGAGGAGCGGCTGGCCAGGCCCCGCTGGCGCAGCGGCTCCAGAAGGGCTATCAGGTCGTCGCGCATCGAGGTGCCCGGGAGTTCGGTGTCCGGAGGCTCGGTGGCGCGCATGACGTCGACGAAGAGTTCCTCCTTGCCGCTCCAACGGCGGTAGATGGTCGCCTTGCCGACGCCCGCGGTCCTGGCCAGGCGTTCGATGGAGATCTCCGCGAGGGGGACGCCGTCCTCCAGGAGTTTTATCGCGCCCTCGATGATGGAGCGCTCGACGGCCTCGCTGCGGGGACGCCCCCGGGGGGACCCCTCTTGCCTGGCTGGGCTGTCCGCGAGGCTCACGTGTCGCTCCTTTCCTTGGTGGTACTGGCGCAATTCTCCCTGCTGCGCCCTGTCAGTGCTCGGCGGCCACCAACTCCGTCTCCTCCTTGCCCTGTTGCGGGGTCGAACTGCGGCCCGGCAGGAACAGGGCCACGATCACGGCACCGACCAGCGCGATGCCCGCACCGCACAAGGCGGTGACGTGCATGGCGTGCAGGAAGGCGTCGTTGGCCGGGGTGATGAGGGCGTCGCCCCGGGGGCCGAGCTTGGCGGCGACGCCGAGGGTGGCCTCGATGGACTCCCCCGCGGTATGCCGCAGGCCGGCCGGGAGGAGGGTGAGCTTGTCCTCGATGCCGTTGCGGTAGGCCGAGGAGAGGACCGAGCCGAGGACCGCGATGCCGAGGGCGCCGCCGACCTGACGGAAGACGTTGCTCAGGGCGGAGGCGGAGCCGGCCTTCTCGCGCGGCAGGGCCTGCATGATGACGACGCTGGTCGGGGTCATGATGTGCGCCATGCCGGTGCCCATGAGGAAGAAGATGACCTCGAGGAGCCAGATCGGCGTGTCCGCGTCCAGGGTCGCGAAGGCGCCGAGCATCGCACCGAGCAGCAGCAGGCCCGCGGTGCACGTGGCCCGGTTGCCGAAGCGGTCGACGACGAGGCGGGCGCGCGGCGCGAAGAAGAGCTGGGCGGCGGCGAGCGGCAGCAGCAGCACACCGGTCTTCAGCGGCGAGTAGCCCCGCACGCTCTGGGTGTAGAAGACGGAGAAGAAGGTCACACCCATCATCGCGAAGAACACGAGCGCGATGGCGGTGATGGCGGCCGAGAAAACCTTGTTCTTGAAGTAGGAGATGTCGATGGACGGATGGTCGCTGCGCTTCTCGTAGACGACGAAGCAGACGATGACGGCGATTCCGGCGCCGATGGTCGCGAGGACCTTCGCGTCGGTGAAGGAGGCGAGCTGGCCGCCCTTGATGATGCCGTAAACGAGCAGGACGAGCCCTATGACCGACAGGACGACACCGACGAGGTCGATGCGGCCGGGGCTCGGGTCGCGGGAGTCCGGGACCAGCCAGAACATCAGGCCGAGCGCGAGCAGCACGATCGGCACGTTGATCAGGAAGACCGAGCCCCACCAGAAGTGGGCGAGGAGCACGCCGCCGGTGATCGGGCCGATGGCGATGGCGATGCCGACACCGCCGGCCCAGATGCCGATGGCCTTGGGCTGCTCCTCGCGCTCGAAGACGTTCATGAGGACGGCGAGGGTGGCGGGCATCACGAAGGCGGCGCCGAAGCCCATCAGCGCGCGGAAGACGATGAGCTGGACGGGCGAGCCGGCCTCCGCGGCCAGCGCGGAGCCGGTGCCGAAGACGGCGAGTCCGGCGAGCAGGACCTTCTTGCGGCCGAGCCGGTCGCCGAGGAGACCCGCGGTGAACAGCAGCCCCGCGAAGACGAGCGTGTAGGCGTTGATGGCCCACTCCAGCTCGCTCTGGGTGGCGCCGAGTCCGGTGGGCGCCGGCGTCGAGATCGTCTTGATCGCGACGTTGAGGATGGAGTTGTCCAGCACCACTATCAACAGGCTGAGCATGAGCACGCCGAGAATGGCCCAGCGGCGCCGATGGACCGCTTCGGGCACGCGCCGTTCGACGTGGGCTGCGGGAGTTGTCATGGGCCGGAGCCTATCGATTTCCGATACGGGACCGTCTCGTATCGTAAATCCTTTACAGAGACCTTACGAAGAGATGGGTCTACGGCCCACCCTGGACGTACGTCGCGGGTCCATCCGAGACATGCATCGCTCGCCCCGGTCTGGCCCCCGGTGGCACGAGGTGCCACCATGTAGGGGGTCCGGGGACGCCGTCAGGGCGCCTCGAGATGACAGAAGGAGCCGTTGCGATGACGCAGCTTTCGGCTGCCCCGAAGCAGCCCGCGGAGGGTGCGCGGGCGACCACCGACAGCAGCAAGGCGCTGTACGGAGGCAAGAGCACCCGCCGCATCACGGTCCGCGACATCACCACAGCCAAGGAGCGCGGCGAGAAGTGGCCGATGCTCACCGCCTACGACGCGATGACCGCGTCCGTCTTCGACGAGGCCGGCATCCCGGTCATGCTCGTCGGCGACTCGGCGGGCAACTGCCACCTGGGGTACGAGACGACCGTCCCCGTCACCCTCGAGGAGATGACGATGCTGTCCGCCGCGGTCGTGCGCGGCACCAGCCGCGCCCTGATCGTCGGCGACCTGCCCTTCGGGTCGTACCAGGAGGGCCCCGTCCAGGCCCTGCGCTCCGCCACCCGCCTGGTCAAGGAGGCCGGGGTCGGCGCGGTCAAGCTGGAGGGCGGCGAGCGCTCGCACCGCCAGATCGAGCTGCTCGTGGAGTCCGGCATCCCCGTGATGGCGCACATCGGCCTGACCCCGCAGTCCGTGAACTCCATGGGCTACCGCGTCCAGGGCCGCGGCGAGGAGGCCGCCCAGCAGCTGCTGCGCGACGCCAAGGCGGTCCAGGACGCGGGCGCGTTCGCGGTCGTCCTGGAGCTGGTCCCGGCGGAGCTCGCCGCCGAGGTCACGCGCACCCTGCACATCCCGACCGTCGGCATCGGCGCGGGTCCGGAGACCGACGCGCAGGTCCTGGTGTGGACCGACATGCTCGGCCTCACCGGCGGCAAGGTGCCGAAGTTCGTGAAGAAGTACGCCGATCTGCGCGAGGTCATGGGCAACGCGGTGCGCGCGTTCGCGGACGACGTCGTCGGCGGAACGTTCCCTCTTGAGGAGCACTCGGTCCACTGAGCACCTGGACCTGAGGCTCATGAACACCTGAGGCCCACTGAACCACTGCGGCACCAAGCAGCCCGCCGATTTCCCCCGTCGGCGGGCTGCGCCCGTTTGTTTTCGCCCCCGCCGCCCCTACCCTCCCCCAAGCTCTCGGCTTCGCTCGAGCAGGGGGGACCCCCATCATCCCCACTCGGGGGCTCCGCCCCCAGACCCCCGTAAAGACCCACCACTGTCGGCGATATATCGGCGAGCGTACGGCGCTGTAGGCGAGCTGTAGGTGGTTTGTCGGTGGGCGCTGGCACCTTGATGGGCATGACGCGAATCGACAAGAACCCCGACAGCGGCGCCCGCAGCGCCGTCTCCGTGCGGGGGCTGGTCAAGCACTACGGCGAGACCAAGGCTCTGGACGGCGTGGACCTGGACGTCCGCGAGGGAACCGTCCTCGGGGTGCTCGGTCCCAACGGTGCCGGCAAGACCACCCTCGTCCGTATCCTGTCCACCCTCATCACCCCCGACGCCGGCCGGGCCACCGTCGCCGGCTACGACGTCCTCACGCAGCCCCGCCAGCTGCGCCGCGTAATAGGCCTGACCGGTCAGTACGCCTCGGTCGACGAGAAGCTCCCCGGCTGGGAGAACCTGTACATGATCGGGCGGCTGCTCGACCTGCCCCGCAAGGACGCCCGCCGGCGCGCCGACGAGCTCCTGGAGCGCTTCTCGCTCACCGAGGCGGCCAAGCGCCCGGCGTCGACGTACTCCGGCGGTATGCGCCGCCGTCTCGACCTCGCCGCCTCCATGATCGGCCACCCGTCCGTCCTCTATCTGGACGAACCGACCACCGGGCTCGACCCACGCACCCGCAACGAGGTGTGGAAGGAGGTCAAGCGGATGGTCGCGGACGGCGCCACCGTGCTGCTCACCACCCAGTACATGGAGGAGGCCGAGCAGCTGGCCTCCGAGCTGACGGTCATCGACCGCGGCAAGGTCATCGCCAGCGGCCGGATCGACGAGCTGAAAGCCCGGGTCGGCGGCCGTACGCTGCGCATCCGCCCGGTGGACCCGCTGGAGCTGCGCCCGCTGGCCTCCCTCTTCGACGAGCTGGGGCTCACCGGTCTCGCCGCCTCGGTCGTGGACACCGACACCGGCACCGTGCTGGTCCCGATCCTCAGCGACGAACAGCTCACCGCCGTGGTCGGCGCGGTCACCGCGCGCGGCATCACGATCGGCTCCATCTCCACCGAACTGCCCAGTCTGGACGAGGTGTTCCTGTCCCTCACCGGCCACAAGGCCAGTGCCCCGCAGGACGAGACCCCCGCCCGTGTCTACGAGGAGGTCTCCGCATGAGTACCGCCGTTGTCGAAGCCCCCCTCGCCGCGAAGGGCGACCCCCGCATCTCGCCCCGCGCGCACGCGCGCCACATCGGCGCGCTCGTCCGCCGCAACCTGCTGTGGATCCGTCAGGACCCGGAGTCGATGTTCGACGCCGTCCTGATGCCGGTCATCTTCACCCTGCTGTTCGTGTACGTCTTCGGCGGCTCCATCGGGCAGGCGCTGGGCGGCGGACAGGACGCGTACGTCCAGTACGTGGTGCCCGGTCTGATGGCCATGACGGCCATGAACATCGCGACGGCCGTCGGCACCGGCTTCAACGAGGACTTCCAGAAGGGAGTGATGGACCGCTTCCGCACCCTGCCGATCGGCCAGGGCTCGGTGCTCTTCGCCAAGATCGTGGTGGAGCTGATGCGGATGTTCGTCGCGACGACGATCCTCGTGATCGTCGGCGTGCTGGTCGGCTTCGACATCACGAACTGGCCGGGTCTGTTCGCCTCCGTGGGGCTCTCCATCCTCTTCGGCTCGTCCCTGATGTGGATCTTCCTGGTCCTCGGGGTGACGATGAAGAACGCGCAGTCCGTGCAGGCGATGGGCTTCCTGGTGCTGATGCCCCTGCAGTTCGGCTCGTCCATCTACTCGCCGACCGGAACCATGCCCGGCTGGCTGCAGGCCTTCACCGACTACAACCCGCTGTCCGCGCTCGCGGACACCACACGCGGCCTGATGGTGGGCGGCCCGGTCACGCACAACCTGTGGGTGACCCTCGCCTGGACGGCAGGACTCACCTTGGTCATGGCGCCCATCGCGATCCACAAGTTCCGCACCAAGAGCTGACGTTCGTCCACAGGACACGGAAACCCCCGGTCCGCGTCATACGAGGGCGGCGGCCTCCTCCAGGGAGAGCCCGCCGCCCTCGGCGTACGCGGCCTCGTACGTCGCGTCGTCCAGTACGGCCCGTACGTCGGCCTCCGCCTGTGCGCGCACCTGGTCCTCCATCGGGCCCACGAAGTGGCCGGGCGGCAGCATGTGGTCGGCGGCCCCGAGCAGCACGGCGGCGTCGCGGACGCGGCGGCCGCCGTCCAGGCCGGTGAGGGCGATGGCGGCGGTGGTCAGATGCGCGGAGGGCATGTGCGGGGCGATGATCTGCGACAACGGGTCGCCCGCCCGCACCAGCGCCTGCCGCACCTTCTCCAGGGCGGACTCGTACAGCCCCTCGAGCGCGTCCAGCCAGGCCTCGACACCCACCACGAACCCGTCGAAGACCACGAAGGTGACCGCTTCGAAGTTCTCGCGCAGTATCCGCATGTGTTCGCGTGCCTCGGCGACCCGGCCGCTGCGGGCCAGCCACATCGCCAGGAACAGCCGGGAGGCGGGCATGGCCTCGTTGTAGACGCCGTCGCCGCGCTCCAGGACCTCCAGCAGCATCTGCTCGCCGCGTTCGGTGTCGCCGGACTCGATGAGCACACCGCCGAGCCGGGTGCTCAGGACGGCCGTCTGGGCGTGTGCGCCGAGCCCTTCGGCGTGGGTCATGGCCTCCGTGTAGTCCGCGGCGGCGAGCGTGAACTCGCCCTGGCGCTCGTGGGCCTCACCGCGTGCGGACAGCGCCTCGGCGGCGCCCCAGGCGTCCCCGAGCCGGGTGAAGAGTTCCAGTGCCTCGTCGGCGTCCCGGGTCGCGTCACCCGCCCAGGTGGCCCGGTTGGCGAGGATGTTGGCACGCATCTGGAGGGCGACGGCGAGTTCCCACTCGTAGCCGAGTTCGCGGCAGGTCTGGACGGTCGCGTCGATGACGGAGCGCATCCGCTCGATGGCACCGGTCAGGATCACGGCGTAGAACCAGAGGTTGCCGGGGCTGCGGCAGGTCTGCGGCTGGCCCGGGCGGTAGGTCTCGCTGATGACCTGCAGTTTCCGCTTCGCCTGCGGGGAGTCCCAGGCAGCCATGTCCATGTCCATGCAGGAGAGATGGACGAGGTGGACACCGCGGCGGGCCTCTTCGAGGACCTCGGGGCGCATCGGCGGCGGGGCGTCGGTGCAGCCCTCCAGCAGCGGGGCGGCCGGCCGCGCGGGCTCGGCGAAGGGGTCCGGGCCGAGGGCCATGACCTCGCGGGACCAGTGGCGGGCCATCTGCCGCAGATCGCGCATCTGCCAGTACCAGGCCAGGGAGAGGACCAGGCAGAGCGCCTCCTGCTCGTCGCGGGCGGCGACGGCGTGCTGGAGGGCGGCGCGGATGTTCTCCGACTCGGTCTCCAGCAGTGCGATGGCGGCGCGCTGGCCCGGGCCGCGCAGCCGGGGATCGGTGGTGCGGGCCACTTCGCGGTAGTGCGTGAGGTGGGCGCGCTCGGCGGCGGGGCGCTGCCCCGACTCGTCGAGCCGCTCGCCCGCGTACTCGCCGACGGTCTCCAGGAGCCGGTAGCGCATCTCGCCGTCCCCCCAAGGGGCGGCCACGACGAGGGACTTGTCGACGAGTGAGCCGAGCGCTTCCAGGGCGGCCGGTCCGCAGACGGCCTCGGCGGCGGCGAGGTCGCAGCCGCCCGCGAAGACGGACAGCCGCCGCAGCACGTCCCGTTCGTCCTCGTCGAGGAGGTCCCAGGACCAGTCGACGACGGCGCGCAGGGTCTGCTGGCGCGGCAGGACGGTACGGCTGCCGGAGGTCAGCAGGCGGAACCGGTCGTCGAGCCGGTCGGCGATCTGACGCGGGGTGAGCATCCGCAGCCGGGCGGCGGCGAGTTCGATGGCGAGGGGCAGTCCGTCGAGGCGGCGGCAGATCTCGGCGGTGGCAGCGGGGTCGTCCTCGACCCGGAATCCCGGGCGGGCGGCGGCCCCCCGGTCGGCCAGCAGCCGCAGCGCGAACGGCTCCGGCAGCGGCTCCACGGGGCGCAGCAACTCCCCCGGTACGCCGAGGGGTTCGCGACTGGTGGCCAGCACCGTCAGACCCGGGCACCGCTCCAGCAGCTCCTCGACGAGACGCGCGGCGGCGTCCACGACGTGCTCGCAGTTGTCGAGGACGATCAGCATGCGGCGCTTGGCGCAGTGCTCGGCGAGCCGATGGAGGTCGTCGTGCCGGTCGGCGGCGGCCCGCATCTCCTCGGCACCGGCGCCGCGCAGCACGGTCTCGCGGGCTCCGACGGCGGTGAGCACGGCCTCGGGCACGGCCGTCGGGTCGTCGACCGGCGCGAGTTCGGCCAGCCACACCCCGTCCGGCGCGGTGTCCGCCATGGTCTCCGCGGCCTCCTGCGACAGCCGTGTCTTGCCGGCCCCTCCGGGCCCGAGCAAGGTCACGAGGCGTGCCGCCGCCAGATCCCCCCGGATCGTGTCGATGTCCGCCGCCCGCCCGACGAAGGAGGTCAGCCGGGCGCGGAGGTTGCCGGGGGGCGGGGATGCAGGGCGGCCACGCCCGGTCGGTGCGGACCGGCTCTCGGTCCGATCCGCGGAGCGGGGTCGCGGGCGCTGGACGTGCGTCCTACCGCCGTCGTCGGCCGGGCGGAGCAACTCCTCGTGCAGGGCGCGCAGTTCGGGGCCGGGGTCGGAACCGAGGCGGTCGGCCAGCAGCTCCCGTACGGACTCGTAGGCGGCGAGGGCCTCGGCGGGCCGGCCGGCGTCGCGCAGGGCACGCAGCCGCAGGACGTGCAGGGGCTCGTCCAGGGGATGGAGGTCACACAGGGCGGTGAGCTCGGGCAGGGACTGTTCGGCATGGCCGAGGGCGAGGGCCGCCGCGAACCGGGCACGCCGTACGTCGAGACGGCGGGTCTCCCAGCGGGCCGACTCGGCGGCCCGGTCCGGGAGGTCCGCGAGGGCCGGCCCGCGCCACAGGGCGAGGGCGTCGTCGAGGGCCTCGGCCGCCTTCGTGGAGTCGCCGTCGGCGAGCGCGCGTACGCCCTCCCCCGCGAGCCGCTCGAAACGGTGCAGGTCGATGTCGTCGGCGCCCGCGGCCAGCCGGTAGCCGCCGTCCCCGGAGTCCACCGCCTGCGGCCCGAGCGCCCTGCGCAGCCGTCCCACCAGGGCCTGGAGCGCGCCCGGTGCGTCGGCGGGCGGATCGCCGTCCCACACCTCGTCCACCAGAACGGCCGCGGGCACGGTCCGTCCGGGCCGCAGCGCGAGCACGGTCAGGAGGGCGCGCAGCCGCGCCCCGCCGAGCACGACGGGCGTGCCGTCGGGGCGGAGTGCCTGGGTGGTGCCGAGGATGCGGTAGCGCACGGGGTCCATTGTCTCCGGTGGCATGACTGTCTCAGGCCCCACCCTCTCCGGAACCAATGACCGATCGCGAGACGTTTTCCCCGTGCGCCCGGTACGGTCGGGCAGGCCAAGCACCATGCGTACCAGTCCGAGGAGCCCCATGACCACCGCCGCTTCCCGTCGCAGCAGCGACCGGAGGACCAGCCCCGTCTTCGTCGGGATCGTGGCCGTGATGGCGGTGACCGGGTGGGCGACATGGACCGGGTTCGCCGAGCAGCCCGGTGTGGCCGTGTTCCTCTTCGTGACGGCCGCCTGGATCGTATCCCTGTGCCTGCACGAGTACGCGCACGCGCGCACCGCCCTGCACAGCGGCGACATCTCGATCGGCGCGAAGGGCTATCTGACGCTCAACCCGCTGAAGTACACGCATGCGCTGCTGAGCATCGTGCTGCCGGTGATCTTCGTGATCATGGGCGGGATCGGTCTGCCGGGCGGGGCGGTCTTCATCGAGCGGAACAGGATCCAGGGCCGCTGGAAGCACAGTCTGATCTCGGCGGCGGGTCCGCTGACGAACGTGCTGTTCGCCGTCGTGTGCACGGCGCCGTTCTGGCTGCACGCCCTGGACGGCGTGCCGCGGGACTTCCAGTTCGCGCTGGCGTTCCTCGCGCTGCTCCAGGTCACGGCCGCGCTGCTGAACTTCCTGCCGGTCCCGGGCCTGGACGGTTACGGCGTGATCGAGCCCTGGCTGTCGTACAACGTCAAGCGCCAGGTGGAGCCGTTCGCCCCGTTCGGCCTGCTGTTCGTGTTCGCGGTGCTGTGGATCCCGTCGGTGAACACGGCTTTCTTCGACGTGATCCACTCGATCCTGGACAGCCTGGGGATCAACGAGATCCAGACGTACTGCGGTCAGGAGTTCTATCGCTTCTGGCAGGGCACCAACGAGTTCTGCTCGGTCAGCTGACGGACCTGTCGCGCCGCGCGTAGTACCAGGTCATGTTGGACGACAGTCCGGCCAGCAGCACCCACACGATCCCCAGCCAGCTGCCCTGGACGAAGGAGACGACGGCCGCGGCGACGGAGAGGACGCAGACGGCGAGGGCGTAGAGGGCGAGTCGCCGGGTTGGGTCGGGTGGGGGCAAGAGGGGCATGGGGGTCGGCTCCTGTCGGGACGGGTTCGGACGAGGTCGTACGAGGTCAACGACGTCGTACGAGATCTACGACGTCGTACGGCGTCCAGTGTCCCTCATGTCCCCCATGCCCGTACGCCCGCTATACGTCCGTCACCCGGAGGCCGGCGTGAGCCTTGTAGCGGCGGTTCACCGAGATCAGGTTCGCGACCAGTGCCTCGACCTGGTGGGCGTTGCGCAGCCGGCCGGAGAAGACACCGCGCATGCCGGGGATGCGGCCGGCCAGCGCCTGCACGATCTCGACGTCCGCGCGCTCCTCGCCGAGGACCATCACGTCGGTGTCGATCTCGTCGACCTCCGGGTCCTGGAGGAGGACGGCCGACAGGTGGTGGAAGGCGGCCGCGACCCGGGAGTCCGGCAGCAGGGCGGCGGCCTGCTCGGCGGCGCTGCCCTCCTCCGGCTTCAGGGCGTAGGCGCCCTTCTTGTCGAAGCCGAGCGGGTTGACACAGTCGACGACGAGCTTGCCCGCCAGCTCCTCGCGCAGCGATTCCAGAGTCTTGCCGTGCCCCTCCCACGGTACGGCGACGATCACGATGTCGCTGCGCCGCGCGCACTCGGCGTTGTCGGCGCCCTCGACACCGTGGCCCAGCTCCTCGGCGGCGCTCTGCGCGCGTTCCGCGGCACGCGAGCCGATGATCACCTTCTGGCCGGCCCTGGCGAGCCGGTAGGCCAGGCCCTTGCCCTGGGGGCCGGTGCCGCCGAGCACGCCGACGACGAGCCCGGACACGTCGGGAAGGTCCCAGGGGTCCTTGGCGGGGGCCTTCTGTGCACTGTCAGTAGAGGTCATGGGCCGACTTTACGTGGCGCGGTTCCCGCCTCGGGGGCTTCGGGGGCTCAGGTGAGGGCCGTCACGGGGATTCGGCGGAAGGTGATCGTCTCGTACGGCCCGAAGTCGCCCGTCTCGTAGAGGAGCCCCACGGTCGCCCCGTCGACGCGGACGAGGTCGGAGTAGGCGGCGGGCAGTCCGTCGACCGTGTGCGCGGGCCGCCAGGTGGTGCCGCCGTCGGCGGAGGCCCGGACGGTCATGAGGGCGCGGGCGGCGGGGTCGGCGGGCCCCGAGTACAGCAGCAGGTCGGGGTCGCGGAGCTGGAGCAGGCTGCCCTGGACGACGGGGGTGACCAGGCCCGCCTGCGGCCGGAAGGGTTTGACCAGGGTCCTGCCGCCGTCCGTGGAGTGGGCGTCCGCGCGGTTGCCGGGGGACGGGGAGTCGTTGCGGGTGTTGAAGTAGACGCGCCCGTCGGGGAGTTCGGCGGCGGTCGTCTCATTGGCGTTGACGTATCCGTCGGTGTTCTCGTCGACGTACCCGAGGGACCAGGTCTCGCCGCGGTCGTCGCTGAGCAGGCAGTGGCCGCTGTTGTACTTCGCCTCGGTGCCGGTGTCCGTACCGGTGGGCGGCAGGGTGTGGTTGCCGGGGACGACGACCCGGCCGGTGCCGAGCTGGACGGCGTGCCCGGGCGTGGTCGCGTACCACCGCCAGTCCGCCTTCTTCACCTGCCCGGTGATCTCCTTCGGGGCGGACCAGGTGACGCCGTCGTCGTCGCTGTGCTGCACCCAGACGCGGCGCCCGTCGGCGGGCTTCACCCTGCCGCGCAGGATGGCGTCCTCGGTCGCGCCGGCGGCGGCGCGGACGTGCACGAGCAGGATCCGGCCGGTGTCGAGGACCACGGGGGCGGGGTTGCCCGCGAGGTCGTTCCCGTTCCGGGCGACGGCCTGGAGCGGGCCCCAGGTGCGGCCGCCGTCCGTCGACCGCTTCAGGACGATGTCGATGTGGCCGTGGTCGGCGGCGGAGTCGACCCGGCCCTCGCAGAAGGCGAGCAGGGTGGGTGTACGGGTGGTGACGACAGCGGGGATGCGGAAGCTCGCGTAGCCTTCGCGGCCCGCGTGGAAGGGGGTGCTGGTGACCGCGGTTGTTGCCGTGGTGGTTCCGGTTGTTTCCGTCATGCGCCGGGATCTGCCCCACTTGGGCGAATTCATGGTGAACTCCGCCTGATCAGTTGTCGATTGCGGCAGGATGCGTGCGCATGGATGCCGTACGGGTCGCGTTGCTGCGCGAAGTCCTCGCCGGGACCGAGTGGTTGGGTGCCACACGACGGTTCGCGGAGGGCCTGCGGGGGTCCGTGGTGTCGTACGGGGGCGGGCTGCTCCTCGTGGGCACGGCGGAGTACGAGCCGTGGCACCTGGCCGCACATCTGGTGGACGAGGCGGCCTGGTCGGGGACGCCGGAGCTGTCGCCGACGCTGGTGCGGCACGGGGCGCGGGCCTCGGATCCGGCCCATCTCGCCGTGGGCCTCGGCCGTATCGAGGCGGCGCGGCGGGGCGAGACGCTGCTCGTGGTGTCGCCCGCCGCACCCGGGGCGCCGCTCCTGGAGCGGGTCCACGACGCGCGGCGGGCCGGGGCGACCGTGCTCGCGCTCGACGCCGGTGACCGGGAGCTGGGGGCGATGGCGCACGAGTCGCTGACCGTGCCGCCAGATCAGGAACTCGACCTCGACACCGTGCAGCACCTCGTCAGCGCGGCGGCCGGGGAGAACTCCCTGCCCTCACCGCGGGGGCGGCGCCGGTTCCGCGACCGGCTCTCCCGCCTCGCGGACCAGCTGACGGCTCCGCCCGCGGCGCGGTGGTAGACCGCGGCGGGCGATGACCTGACGGGAAGGACGAGGGCGGCCGACGAGCCCGCCGGGCGGCGGCAGGACACGGCGGGCGGGGGCGCCGGCAGGACACAGCGTGCGGCTGGGCGGCTGAAAAGCAGTTGCCGCCGTGGTGGGCGGCCGCTCAGCATGAGCCGTCGTGACCGACGACGCCCCCGTGTCCCCCGCCGCGCTGCCCGCGCACGCCGAACCCGCCGGTGCCGGTGTCGAGGCCGGTGCCGGTGCGCGACTGCGGTCGCTGTTGCCCGATCTCGCGCCCTGGCGGGCGTCGGCCGACTTCCGGCGGCTGTGGCTGGCCGGGCTGATCACCAACTTCGGCAGCTTCCTGACCTTCGTCGCGCTGCCGGTGCAGATGAAGGTGCTGACCGGGTCCGCGGTGGCCGTGGGGGCGATCGGGGCCGTGGAACTCGTACCGCTGATCGTGTTCGGGCTGTACGGCGGGGCACTCGCCGACGCCCTCGACAAACGGAAGCTGATCCTCTACACGGAGGCCGGGCAGGGGCTGCTGTGCGGCGGACTGCTCGTCAACGCGATGATGCCGCGTCCGGCGGTGTGGCCGCTGTACGTGGTCGCCGCGCTGTCCTCCGCGCTCGGGTCGGTGCAGCGGCCCGCGCTCGACTCACTCGTCCCCCGGATCGTGGCGCACGAGCACCTGCCCGCCGCGGCCTCCCTCAACTCCCTGCGCTGGTCGGTCGGCGGGGTCGCGGGGCCGGCGCTCGCGGGCGTCGTGGTGGCGTACGCCGGGCTCGGCTGGGCGTACGCCGTGGACCTGGTGACCTTCGTGGTGTCGGTCGTACTGATCGTCGGACTCGCCGCGTCACCGGCCGCGCACGAGGCCGCGAAGCCGTCGCTCGCCTCCATCGCCCAGGGCGCGCGGTACGCGTGGAACCGCAAGGAACTCCTCGGCACGTACGTGATCGACCTGGCCGCGATGTTCTTCGCGATGCCGCTCGCGGTGCTGCCGTTCCTCGCCGACGAGCTCCACGCCGCGTGGTCGCTCGGGCTGATGTACGCCGCGCTGCCCGCCGGGGCGATGCTGGTGACGCTGACCAGCGGGTGGACCTCGCGCGTGCACCGGCACGGGCGGATGGTGGCGTTCGCGGCGGCGTGCTGGGGGCTCGCGATGGTGGGGGCGGGTGCGGTGCACCACGTGTGGCTGGTGCTGCTCTTCCTCGTCCTCGGCGGCTGTTGCGACATGGTGAGCGGGATCTTCCGGGGCGCGATGTGGGACCAGACGATTCCGGACGAGCTACGGGGGCGACTCGCCGGGATCGAGCTGCTCTCGTACTCCGTCGGGCCCCAGCTGGGGCAGGTACGGGCGGGCGGGATGGCGGCCTGGACGGGGGTACGGGCGTCGATCTGGGCCGGGGGTGTGATCTGCGTGGGAGCGGTGGGGGTGTTGGCGTGCTGCCTGCCGCAGCTGATGAGGTACGACGTACGGACGAATGAGCACGCGGTACGGATGCGCTCCGCTCGGGCCCAGGCTGCGCTTTCCCACCCGCACCACCCGTGACGGTCGCTCGGGTGGTGCGGGTCGCCCGCGGGGGCCGGCCACCGTCGGCGCCCGCGGGTCCGCGCGCCACGACATGGCTCAGCGGCCTCACGCCGTCTCGGAGTCCCGGTGGCTCACCTGGCGCCTCGGTGCCCCGCGCGGCTCGGTGGCCCGTGTCGCAGGTCTGGTCAGTCGTCTTCTGGGGTCGGGCCCGTTGCGTCGTGCCACTTGGGGTCCGTTTCCCACTCGAGGTTGCGCTCCTGGGCGATCTCCATCGCGTGTTCGGCCTCCTCACGGCTGGTGTACGGGCCGAAGCGGTCCTTCGCGGGGCACTCGGGGCCCTCTTCCACCTTCTGGTGGACGAGGCAGTAGTACCACTCGCCCGGCTTTCCTACGGTCCGCTTCTTGAAGAGGGCCATGACCTGCTCCTTTCGCCACGGACATAGTGCCCCCATGCCCGCTGGTTAGACTCCCTGGCATGTCTGGCCAGTCGCTGCTCGTACCAGGAGAGCTCTCTCCCACCCGTCCCGTTCCGGGAAACATCAGGCGCCCCGAGTACGTGGGCAAGCCCGCCCCCACGCCGTACACCGGTCCGGAGGTACAGACCCCCGAGACCATCGAGGCGATGCGGATCGCCGGGCGGATCGCCGCGCGGGCGATGGCCGAGGCGGCGAAGCTCATCGCGCCGGGCGTGACGACGGACGAGCTGGACCGGGTCGCGCACGCGTACATGTGCGACCACGGCGCCTATCCGTCCACCCTCGGTTACCGCGGCTTCCCCAAGTCCCTGTGCACCTCGGTCAACGAGGTCATCTGCCACGGCATCCCCGACTCCACGGTGCTGCGGGACGGCGACATCATCAACCTCGACGTGACGGCGTACATCGGTGGCGTCCACGGCGACAACAACGCGACGTACCTGGTCGGGGACGTGGACGACGAGTCGAGGCTCCTCGTCGAGCGGACCCGTGAATCCCTCGACCGCGCGATCAAGGCGGTCAAGCCGGGCCGCCAGATCAACGTCATCGGGCGCGTGATCGAGTCGTACGCCAAGCGGTTCGGATACGGGGTCGTGCGGGACTTCACGGGGCACGGGATCAACTCCTCGTTCCACTCAGGACTGATCATCCCGCACTACGACAGTCCGCACGCGACGACCGTCATCCAGCCCGGGATGACCTTCACGATCGAGCCGATGCTCACGCTCGGTACGCACGACTACGACATGTGGGACGACGGGTGGACCGTCGTGACGAAGGACCGCAGGCGGACGGCGCAGTTCGAGCACACGCTGGTCGTCACGGAGAGCGGTACGGAGATCCTCACGCTGCCGTAGCCGCGTGCACGTAGCTCATAGCCCGTAGCTCGTGATTCATCGCTTGTCACACCTCGCCCGCCCTGGTCACAGGGCGGGCATTTTTTGTCGCCCGGCGGGGTACGTTTTTACCGACAGGATGTCGGGAACCTATCGAGAACCCATCGACTTAGGTAAGCCTAACCATACAAAATCCTGACCGGTTCTCGTCCTCTTCGGCACCGGAGGTCCCATGAATACGGCGTTCTCGACGCTGATCCGCACCGCGTCGCACGAGCAGCACATGGAGGCTGAGACCTCGACGTTCATGAGCGACCTGCTCGGCGGCAGGCTCGGTGTCGAGGCGTACGCGCGCTACACCGAGCAGTTGTGGTTCGTGTACGAGGCGCTGGAGGCGGGCGCCGAGCGGTTGGCGTCCGATCCGGTGGCCGGGCCGTTCATCCGGCCGGAGTTGCTGCGTCGCGGTGCGCTGGAGCGTGACCTCACGCATCTGCGGGGTGCGGACTGGCGGGCGACGCTCAGCGCGCTGCCCGCCACCGAGGCGTACGCGGCGCGGGTCGCCGAGTGTGCGCGTGAGTGGCCCGGCGGGTACGTCGCCCACCACTACACCCGCTACCTCGGCGACCTCTCCGGCGGTCAGATCATCCGGGGCAAGGCGGAACAGACCTGGGGCTTCGCTCGGAAGGGTGACGGCGTCCGCTTCTATGTCTTCGAGGACATCGGGAATCCGGCCGCGTTCAAGCGGGGGTATCGCGAGTTGCTGGACGGGGTGCGGGCGAACGAGTTGGAGCGGCAGCGGATCGTTGCCGAGTGCAGGCGGGCGTTCGCCCTCAACACGGCGGTCTTCCACGCCCTGGGCGAGGAGTTCCCCCTCACCGCCTGACCCGGCACCCGACGACTTCTTCCGCCCCCGCCGCCCCTACCCGTCCCATCCCTGGGGGCTCCGCCCCCAGACCCCCATCGGCCTGAACGGCCTCGTCCTCAAACGCCGGACGGGCTGAGGCCCTTAGGGGCGCGGGGAACTGCGCGGCCAGCCCCCACCGGCCCGCAGCCGACAACCGCACCGGGAGGGGGACGTTCAGGCTCGGAGCAGTCGTACGCGGCCGCCCACCTCCACCCACCCACCCGGCTGCGGCGCGGTGAGGATCTGGGAGCCGGCGCCCTGGACGATGTTCAGGGCCCGGCCCAGCCGGTCGGTGAGCAGCAGCGCCGCCGCCCCCGTCGCCTCGTCCTCCACGATGCCGTCGTCCCGTCCGGGAAAGCCTCGGGCCCGCACACGCCCGGCCGACTCGTCCTCCCAGGCCCAGGCATACACCCACTCCCCCGGCTCCGGCACGGCCAGCGCGTCGACCTCGTCGGCGGACCCGTACTGCCGCAACGTACGCCCCGGCGCCCACTCCGCCCGCGCCTCGATCCAGCTGAACTCCCCGTCCAGCCGCACCCCCACCACCCCGGCGGGCGTGACCAGTTCGGGTATGTCGAGCAGCCACCCCACCCCGACACAGGGATGCCCGGCGAACGGCAGCCGCAGGGTCGGGGTGTAGATGTCGACGACCCCGCGCTCGGGGTCGTCGACGAACACGGTCTCGCTGAAACCGAGCTTCGCGGCGAACGCCTGCCGTTCCTCCGGATCCGGCATCACCGAACCCTCGCGCACCACACCGAGCTCGTTGCCATGTTCACCACCGGGCCCGCAGAAGACGCGCAGTACGTCGAAATCAGTCACCGTCCCTATGTTAATCGGCCGGTGTTGGCCTATCAGGCATCCCGAACAGCGTGAGTTGCTGGTCTGGAACGCTGGGCCCCCGAACGGTGGTGGGACCGTGCGGCGGGTGCTTTCCGGGCGGGCGCGCTCGCGTCTGACGCACCATGAGTGTGGTGCTGCGCGTCGTCCTGGCCGGAGCTGTCCGCTCCGTACGGCCCGGGGTGCGGCGACTCGGCGTTTCGGGGACGGCTGGCCCGGCGCAATCCTCCGGTCGCCGGATCCACCGCGATTACCGCGAGTCCGGCACGGCGTGCCATCCCGGCGAGCCGGTCGCGGAACTTCGCGGTCGGGATCCCGGCCACCGTGCGGCAGTTCAGATTCTCGACCACCAGCGCCGCACAGTCATGGACTTGGGCAAGATGGATGAGCTGTGAGATGGCCTCGCGCAACCGGGCATCCCGGGTCGTGGCGGGAAGGCCCGCCAGTTCCAGAGGGAGGGTGCGGGGCGCGCCGACGGGGTTGCTGAACCTGTCGCCCCTTCTTCACCGAGGACCAGGAGGCGTCGAGGTACCAGCGCCTCCGTACGGGGTCGTAGGTGATGCCGTAGCGCACCGGGGCACCCAAGTACCTGGCGGGACGGCGAGGCGGGCCTCGATCGCACCGATCGCCCGGCACAGGGACCCGATTCAGGCGTTCAACGCCCGCCTGCCCAGCCGCGTCCGGATCCGACACCCGGAAGGCGGGGCAACCTCGAACGGGGCGGCCAGCGCGCGGAAGGAACGCAGCTCACGCGCTTCCCCATGCCGTACACCCCTGGCCCATGCGTGATGATCTCGACCAGCCGAAACTAACGCCGTCGCCTCACCCACCGGGGCACATGGCAACGACTGACAAACAAGTGATCCATTCCGTACACGAATGCCCGAAGGCGATCACCGGCCAATCCAGGACTGTTGCCCGACGACGGGACGATTGACCAACGCTTGACTGTTCCATGGTGTCTACTTTTGGCCACCGTGATCAGGCCGTGTCTATGCGTCAACTGTGAGAGCTGAATCACCGTAGGGGTGGGTAGGAGTGAGGTAAGCCTCAGGTAAGTTAGGCCAGCCTCACCATGCCAGCGGGGATCTTCCGCCTGGTTTGTCCGTCGTTCTCTTGGAGCCTGAATGCGAGCCGTCCGACTCTCAGTTGTCACCGCCGCCGCGACCGCGGCCGCTCTGGCCGCCGTCACGGGCTGCACCGAGAAGAGCGACGCTGGGTCCGGTGACGCGATCCGGGTGACCGCCGCCGACTCCAAGTGCGAGACCTCCACGAAGTCCGTCCCGGCCGGCCAGGTCACCCTGAACATCGAGAACAAGGGCTCGAAGGCCACCGAGGTCGAGATCCTCTTCCCGGACGACCGGATCGTCTCCGAGAAGGAGAACATCGGCCCGGGCACCAAGTACACGCTGACCGCCGAGGTCAAGGCCGGTTCGTACGAGATAGCCTGCCGCCCCGGCATGAAGGGCCTCGGCGTCCGGCAGAAGCTCGCCGTGACCGGTGGCACGGTCGCCAAGCGCGACCCGCGCCTCGACAAGGCCGTGGCCGCCTACCGCGAGTACGCGCAGGAGCAGGCCGACGCGACGATCCCGAAGGTGGAGACGTTCGCCAACGCCATCAAGGCGGGCGACATCGAGGCCGCCAAGAAGGCCTATGCCTCCTCCCGCTTCGGCTGGGAGAGCACCGAGCCGATCGCCGAGTCCTTCGGGGACATCGACCCCAAGACCGACACCCGCGTCAACGACCTGGAGAAGGGCCAGAAGTGGACCGGTTGGCACGCGCTGGAGAAGGCCCTCTGGGCGGACAAGAAGGTCGGCGCCGAGCAGAAGACCCTCGCCGATGAGCTGGTCACCGACCTGAAGGACTGGCAGAAGCGGGTCGGCAAGGCTGAGATCACCCCGACCTCCATGGCCAACGGCGCCAAGGAACTGCTCGACGAGGTCGCCACCGGCAAGGTCACCGGCGAGGAGGACCGCTACTCGCACACCGACCTCAGCGACTTCAAGGGCAACGTCGAGGGCGCGCAGAAGTCGTACGAGCTGCTCAAGCCGGTCGCACAGCAGAACGACAAGGCGCTGACCACCGAACTCGACAAGCAGTTCTCGGCGCTGAACGCGCTGCTCGAGAAGTACCGCACGGACAAGACCTCTGACGGCTTCGTGTCGTACGACAAGGTCACGAAGGACCAGCGCAAGGAGCTCTCGGACGCGGTCAACGCGCTCGCCGAGCCGCTGTCCAAGCTCGCCGCGGCTGTTGTGAAGTAGGCGGAACACATCATGACGAACGACACCACGCAAGCAGCGGGCGGACCTTCGCCCTCCCGGCGTTCGCTGATCGGCTGGGGCGGTGCCGGGCTCGCGCTCGGGGCCGCCGCGGCCGGCGGCGCGGTGGCGATGACCCGTACCGGCAACGACGTGGACCCGGCGGGTGCCGAGACCGGCGCCGCGGTCGCCTTCCACGGCGCGCACCAGGCGGGCATCGCGACGCCGGTGCAGGACAGGCTCCACTTCGCCTCGTTCGACGTGAAGACGGACGACCGCGCCGAGTTCGTCCAGATGCTGAAGGACTGGACGGCCGCCGCGCGCCGGATGACCGCGGGACACGCGGTCGGTGACGGCGCGTACGGCGGACTGGCCGAGGCACCGCCGGACGACACCGGCGAGGCCCTGGGCCTCAAGCCGTCCCGGCTGACGCTGACCATCGGTTTCGGGCCCTCGCTGTTCGAGAAGTACGGCGAGAAGTTCGGGCTGACGGGGCAGCGGCCGGAGGCCCTCGTCGACCTGCCGCCGTTCCCCGGTGACAACCTGGAGAAGACGCGCAGCGACGGCGACCTGTGCGTCCAGGCCTGCGCGGACGACCCGCAGGTCGCGGTGCACGCGATCCGAAACCTGGCCCGGATCGGCTTCGGCAAGGTCGCCGTCCGCTGGTCGCAGCTCGGCTTCGGCAAGACCTCCTCGACGACCCCCGACGCCCAGACCCCCCGCAACCTCATGGGGTTCAAGGACGGCACCCGCAACATCGCGGGCACCGAGCCGGACCGGCTGAAGAAGTTCGTATGGGTGGGCGAGGGCGAGGGTCCCGCCTGGATGACCGGCGGCTCGTACCTCGTGGCGCGCCGCATCCGGATGAACATCGAGACCTGGGACCGGACCTCGCTGCAGGAGCAGGAGGACGTCTTCGGCCGGGACAAGGGCGAGGGCGCGCCGGTCGGCAAGGCCAAGGAGCGCGACGAGCCGTTCCTGAAGGCGATGAAGCCCGACGCGCACGTACGGCTCGCGCATCCCGACTCCAACGACGGGGTCACCCTGCTGCGCCGCGGCTACTCCTTCACGGACGGCACGGACGGCCTCGGCAGGCTGGAGGCCGGGCTGTTCTTCCTCGCCTACCAGCGTGACGTGCGCAAGGGGTTCATCCCGGTGCAGCGCAGCCTCGCGCGCTCCGACGCGCTCAACGAGTACATCCAGCACGTGAGTTCGGCGGTCTTCGCCGTCCCGCCCGGCGTCCTCGACAAGGACGACTGGTGGGGGCGCGCGCTGTTCTCCAAGGAGGCGTAGTCGATGTTCGGCAACTATCTGATCGGCCTGCGCGAGGGGCTGGAAGCCAGTCTCGTCGTCTGCATCCTCATCGCCTACCTGGTGAAGACCGACCGCAAGGACGCCCTGAAGCCCATCTGGATGGGCATCGGCGTCGCGATCGCCCTCGCGCTCGGCTTCGGCTGCGCGCTCGAGTTCGGCTCCCAGGAGCTGACGTTCGAGGCGCAGGAGGCGCTCGGCGGTTCGCTGTCGATCGTGGCGGTCGGCCTGGTGACATGGATGGTCTTCTGGATGCGGCGCACCGCCCGGCATCTGAAGTCCGAACTGCACGGCAGGCTGGACGCGGCGCTGGCGATGGGCACGGGCGCGCTGGTCGCGACCGCGTTCCTGGCCGTCGGCCGGGAGGGCCTGGAGACGGCGCTGTTCGTGTGGGCGTCGGTGCACGCGGCGAGCGACGGCACCCCGCGCCCGCTGATCGGTGTCGCCCTGGGCCTGGCCACCGCGGTCCTCCTCGGCTGGCTGTTCTACCGGGGCGCCCTGAAGATCAACCTCGCGAAGTTCTTCACCTGGACCGGCGGCATGCTGGTCGTGGTCGCGGCGGGTGTGCTCGCGTACGGCGTCCACGACCTGCAGGAGGCCGACTGGATCCCGGGGCTGCGGAATCTCGCCTTCGACATCAGTGGCACGATCCCGCCGGACAGCTGGTACGGCACGCTCCTCAAGGGCGTGTTGAACTTCCAGCCCGACCCGACGGTCCTTCAGGTCACGGTGTGGGCGCTGTACCTGGTCCCGACACTCGCGATCTTCCTCGCCCCGGTAGGGTTCGCCTCCGGGAAGGGGAAGGTGAAGGTACCTGATGAGCAGGGATCGCGCGGGTCGCAGCCCACGAAGGCTTCGTAGTCTCAACCGGTTCGCCCTGACAACGGGGGCGGTGACCGTTCTGTCCTTGACGGCGAGCGGCTGCGTGGTGGTGCACGGGGAGCGGGAAGTCGTACCGACGGCGACCCGGACCGAGGCCACCCGTGCGCTCAAGGACTTCACCGCCGCCTACAACAAGGCGGACAAGGCCAACGACAGTTCCCTGGACGCGGACCGCGTCACCGGCGCCCTGGGCGCCATCGACGGGGCGAAGCTGACGGCCGGGCAGAAGAACAATCCGGGCGGCAACCCGTCCTATTCACCGCTGTCGCTGACCGACGCGAAGTTCTCGATACCGGCGAAGGCGGGCTGGCCGCGCTGGTTCGTGGCCGACGCCGCGGCCAACAAGGGCGTGGCGGGCTACCGTTGGCTGCTCGTCTTCACCCGGGGCAGCGCGAACGACGTGTGGCAGGCCTCGTATCTGACCGTCCTCGCCGCCGCCGACGTACCGAAGTTCCAGCAGGACAAGGACGGTTGGGCGCAGCCCGTCACCGGGGACGACACGGCTCTCGCCGTCGAGCCGAACAGGCTGAGCCAGTCGTACACCACGTATCTGAAGAACGGCGGCGACACCTTCGCACCGGGCCTGCACACCTCGCAGTGGCGGACCCAGCGCGCCAAGAACGCCACCAAGCCCGGTCTCGCCCGGCAGTACATCGACGAGCCGCTGACCTCCGGCGACTACGCCCCGGTGGGGCTGCGCACCGCGGGCGGCGGCGCGCTGGTCTTCTTCACCATCCGCCGCTTCGAGAAGCAGACCGCCGCGCTGGGCACCGAGATCCCGGCCCCCAGTGCGGACGTCAAGGCCCTGACCACCGGTGACATCAAGCAGTCCCTCACCCTGGAGTTCGTCTCCAACCAGGCGGTCCTGGACCCCGGGAAGAGCACGCAGAAGCAACAGGTGGCGGTGCTGGGGCGGATCGAGGGGCTGACGGGGGCGAAGGGCGGATAGCCGGCTAGTTGCGGTGGGGCCAGGCTGCCAGCTGGTCGTCCGACTCGTTCTCGCCCACGTAACGGGCGCAGGCGTCCGTCAGGGCCTCGAGCAGGCTCAGGGGGTCGGGGAGGGGGTGTTCCGGGCCCCGTACCCAGTCGACCGTCAGGCCGCCGGGGAGCTGGGCCGGCGGCACGAGGACGTACGAGCCTCGGCAGTGCCAGCGCAGACCGGGGTGCTCGTCCGTCGTCTCGGGGTGCGAGTCCAGCTCGCACGGCCACCACTCGTCCTCGTCCTCGGGCGTACCGCGGGTGAGTGTGAAGAAGAACATGCGGCCGTCGCCGCTCTGCGCGACGGGCCCCACCTCCACACCGGAGGCGAGCAGCCGCTCCAGCGCCTCGCGGCCCGCGTCCACGGGCACGTCGAGGACGTCGTGCACCATGCCGGTCGCGGTGATGAAGTTGGCCTGCGGCTGATGCCGGACCCACCGCTCGATCTGGGCGCGGTCGGTCGTGGACTGGGTCTGCCAGGCGAAGGAGACGGGGTGGCGCGCGGGGGTGGGACAGCCGACGCGGTCACAGGAACAGCGGTAGCCGGAGGGGTACGCGGCCTGCGCGAGCGGCAGCCCCGCGGCGGCAGCGGCGATCAGCAGGGCCTCGCGCCCGCCGTCGGCAGCGATCTCTGTCGCACCCTTCGGACGGCGACCACGCAGCCACTGGGAGATCCTGCCCTGCGCACCGGAGCGGCGGCCGAACTCTGCGCTCATCAATCCCCTCGCCAAGCAGTTGTGCCGACAGCGGTCGTGTCGCGGCGTCCACGTCCATCACGTTCACGTCATTTACGTTCACGTCATTCACGCTCACGTCAGTCAATCGTGCCGACGGACGCCTTCAACAACCTCTATGGTCCCACCCTCCCGCGCCCCGAATGGACAGAGCCCCCCATCCGGGGCGCTTTGGCATGATTCATCCCCGTGGAGCGAGGCCGTACAGCGCGTAGTCGACGAGGGTGTCCGTATACGCGTACGAGATGGGGCCGGTGTGCTGGAGCCAGCGCTGCGCGAGCGGGGAGACGAAGAGTTCCAGGGCGATGCGGGGGTCGATGTCGGGGCGCAGGTCGCCCTTGTCCTGGGCGGACCGCAGCCGCTTCACGTAGAGCTGGAGCTGGGGTTCGAGGAGCCCCGCCACGAACTCGGCGCCGAGCGGTTCGTTGACGAGGCCTTCGGCGGCCAGGGCGCGGGCGGGGATCTCGAACCTGGGGTCCAGCAGTTCGTCGACGGTGGCGCGCAGGACCTGCTTGAGGTCGGCCGCGAGATCGCCGGTGTCGGGGATGTCATACGACTCATGGCCCGCCTCACGAGCGGTCCGCTCGCCGAGGTCCATGAAGGCCTCCAGGAGCACCGCGGCCTTCGAGGGCCACCACCGGTAGATCGTCTGCTTGCCGACGCCCGCGCGGGCGGCGATGCCCTCGATCGTGGTCTTGGGGTAGCCGACCTCGCCGACGAGGGCGAGAGCGGCGTCGAAGATCGCACGACGGGACTTCTCGCTGCGGCGACTGGAGTCGGGGGTGGGTTTGGCGGGGATGGGTTCGGCGGAGGGGCGGGGCGTGTGGGCCATGGGGCGAATTTAACAGGCTGACAAGACGGGACGTCTCGCGACCGGCTGCGGGTGGGTGGGGGCTGGTCGCGCAGTTCCCCGCGCCCCTCAAGGGCGCTGGCGCGCATCTTTCAGCCCGTCCGGCGTTTGAGGACGAGGCCGTTCAGGCCGATGGGGGTCTGGGGGCGGAGCCCCCAGGTGTGGATGGGACGGGTAGGGGCGGCGGGGGCGAGAACCGTCGTGGCCCTGCGAAGTCCACCCGTTCGCCAAGGGGCCGACGGGCCCCGCGGACCGCACCATGGGCATCACCTGCCCCTGCGGTACGTGAGGAGCCCTCCTTGCAGCCTCCCCGCCGCGCCACACCCCGGCGCTACCTGATGTGCCCACCCGCACACTTCGACGTCACCTACGCCATCAACCCGTGGATGAACCCCGCCAAGCCGGTCGACGTGCCGCTCGCCGTCGCCCAGTGGGAGGACCTGCGCAGCCGATACCTCGCGCTCGGCCACACGGTCGAGGAACTCACCCCGCGCCCCGGCCTGCCGGACATGGTCTTCGCCGCGAACGGGGCGACGGTCGTCGACGGCCGGGTACTGGGCGCCCGCTTCGCGCACCGCGAGCGCGAACCGGAGGCGGCGGCCCACCTGGAGTGGTTCCGCGCGCACGGCTTCCCGCACGTCCACGAGCCGGTCCACGTCAACGAGGGCGAGGGCGACTTCACGGTCACCGCCTCCTACGTACTCGCCGGCCGCGGCTTTCGCGCGAGCCCCCTCTCGCACGGCGAGGCCCAGGAGTTCTTCGCGCGACCGGTGATCGGGCTCGACCTGGTCGACCCCCGCTACTACCACCTCGACACCGCCCTCGCCGTCCTCGACGACGCGACGGACGAGGTCATGTACTACCCGCCCGCCTTCTCCCCCGGCAGCCGAGAGGTGCTGCGGCGACTGTTCCCCGACGCGCTGATCGCCGGTGCCGAGGATGCCGCCGTGTTCGGCCTCAACGCGGTCTCGGACGGCCTGCACGTGCTGCTGCCGCAGGCCGCGACGGGGCTCCTGGGTCCGCTGCGGGAACGTGGCTTCGAGCCCGTCGGCATCGACCTGAGCGAGCTCCTCAAGGGCGGCGGCAGCGTGAAGTGCTGCACACAGGAGCTGAGGTGTTGAGGAGCGGAGCTGCCGAGGAGCTGAGCCCCGGCTGCTAGTCCTCCGTGGGCGGCGGTGGCCAGGCGTCGCCCCAGTCCGCGTCCCGGGCCGCCCGGTACAGCGGCCCGTGACGCTTGGTCACCGTCTCGCGGTGCAGGGCCTCGTCGGGGCCGCACAGGTCCAGGAGTACCTGGCCCTTGCGGATCTGCGGCTTGCGTACGACGCGGGAGGGGGCCGGGGTCGGCGGGAAGCGGGTGGCGGCGACGTAGCTGAACTTCTCGTCCTCGTAGGGCAGGGAGCCGCCCTTGACCTGACGGTGCAGGGAGGAACGCGCGACCCGGGCAGAGAAGTGGCACCAGTCCTCGCCGGGGACGATCGGGCAGGCCGCGCTGTGCGGGCAGGGGGCGGCGACGTGGAACCCGGCGGAGATCAGACGGTCCCGCGCCTCGATGACACGCGCGTAGCCGTCGGGCGTACCGGGCTCGATGATCACGACGGCCTGGGCGGAGGTCGCGGCGGCGGTCACGACGGAGGCGCGGTCGGCGTCGGTGAGCTCGCCGAGGACGTAGGAGACGGTGACGAGATCAGTGCTCTCGATGGTGAGCGCCGATCCGATACGAGAGCGGTGCCATGCGGCGGACTTCAGCTCCGGGTTCGCCGCGGCGATCTCGCGGCCCAGCGCGAGGGCGGGCTCGGCCCAGTCGAGCACGGTCACGGGGCGGGCGCCCTCCCAGGTCGCGTTCACCGCCCAGGTCGCGGCGCCCGTGCCGCCGCCGACGTCCACGTGGCTCGCCGGCGTCCACTGCGGGACCGCGTCCGCGAACGCCTCCAGCGCCGATCGCACCGCCTCGAATGTCGCCGGCATGCGGTAGGCGGCGTACGCGACCACGTCCGAGCGGTCGCGGAGGACCGGGGTGTGGGTGGGGGTCGTTCCCCGGTAGTTCGCGATCAGCCGGTCGACCGCCTGTGTGGCCGCCTTCGGCGGGAGGCCGTCGAGGAGTCCGGCGAGGGCGGTACGCAGGGTCTCGGCGGGATGTACGGGGACGTTCACCCACCGATTCTACGGTCGCCACAACGGGTCCCTCGCCCTCCCCACTTGGGGGCTCCGCCCCCAAACCCCCGATCGGCCTGAACGGCCTCGTCCTCAAACGCCGGACGGGCTGAGTGATGCGGGCCGGGGTGGGTGGGGTGCGGTCACCGGCCTCGCCCTGGAACGCCGGACGACCCAGGGCTTTTAGGGGCGCGGGGAACTGCGCGCCCAGCCCCCACCGTCCCGCAGCCGAACGACTACCGACCCGCCACCACGCACCCGCAGGCGAACAGAGCCCCGGCTCACGCTCCCCGTACCGCCCGTGCGAGCCGCGTCGCCGCCTCCGCCCGGGGCGCGCTGTCCGGCGCGCGTCGGCGGGGATGCACCGTGTTCGCGAGGAGCACCAGGAACGTGTCCGTCGCGGGGTCCAGTACAAGGGACGTACCGGTGAAACCGGTGTGCCCCGCGGCGCCCCGCCCGGCCAGCGCACCCATGAACCACGGCTGGTCGACGGCGAAGCCGAGGCCCGGCGGGGTGAGCATCAGCTCGACGAGGTCGGGGCCGAGGATGCGGGCGGGGCCGTAGGAGCCGCCCGCGAGGAGGGTCCGGCAGAAGATCGCCAGGTCGTGAGCCGTGGAGAAGAGCCCCGCATGCCCGGCCACCCCACCGAGCGCCCACGCGTTCTCGTCGTGCACGACCCCCCGCAGCATCCCCCGGTCCGCCTTGGCCCACGGCCGTCGCTGGTCCTCGGTCGCCGCCGCCCCCGCGCACGGCCCGAAGGACGTGGCGGTCATCCCGAGCGGCCGGGTGATCCCGTCGCGGACGAGGACGTCGAGCGTGCGGCCGGTGACGCGTTCCAGGACGTGTTGGAGGAGGAGCAGGTTCAGGTCGGAGTAGACGTACTCGCCCGGCGGGGACGACGGGGCCTCGGCCCGCAGCAGGGCGAGGCGCGCCGCGTCGTCCGGGCAGTCGTACAGCGGGAGTTCGGGGCGCAGCCCGGAGGTGTGCATGAGCAGCTGTCGTACGGTGATGTCGTGGGCGGAGGCCGCGCGGAACTCCGGCAGATACGCCCCCACCCGCGCGTCGATCCCCAGCGTGCCCCGCTCCAGCTGCTGCACCGCGGCGACCGCCGTGAACAGCTTGGTGAGGGAGGCCAGGTCGAAGGGGGTGTGGACGGTCATCGGCCGCCGGTCCCCGGGCGGCAGTTCGACCCCGGTGTCGGTCTTCTCGTCGTACGAGGAGTAGCGCACGGCCCAGCCCGCCGCTTCCTCGACGGCGATGACCGGGCCGCGCCCTGCGACCAGCACGAGGCCCGCCGTCCAGGGGCGCGGCCCACGGGTGAGGGTGCGGACGTCTCGTACGAGGTGGCGCAGTTCCGTCGGGTCGAGTCCGGCCCGTTCCGGGGTGTCCACGCGCAGTCTCGGTGCGCTCAGCTGCCCGCCGCCTTTCCGTCCACGGTGTGTCCCGTCTGCCAGGGACGGCACAGTCCCACGAAGAAGGCGATGGCCACCAGTACCGCCACCAGTTGGACGACGGCCATCGGGACCGCGGTGTGCTCACCGGCGATGCCGACGAGCGGGGAGGCGATGGCGCCGATGAGGAAGGAGGAGGTGCCGAGCAGCGCGGACGCGGAACCGGCCGCGTGCCGTACCCGCATCAGGGCCAACGCCTGGGTGTTGGGCATGGCGAAGCCCATGGCGGACATCAGGACGAAGAGGGCAGCGGCCACCGGGACGAGGCCTGCCCTGCCGAAGACGCCCGTGGACAGCAGGAGCAGCGCCGTCGCGGCGAGGGCGATGAGGGCGAGGCCGACCGCGAGGACCTTGTCGAGGCTGACCCGGCCGACGAGGATCTTGCCGTTGATCTGGCCGACGATCACCAGGCCGACGGAGTTGATCCCGAAGAGCAGGCTGAAGGTCTGCGGGGACGCGCCGTAGATCTCCTGGATCACGAAAGGAGAGGCGCTGATGTAGGCGAACAGTGCCGCGAAGGCGAAGCCGCCCGCCAGCGTGTAGCCGGTGAAGACGCGGTCGGCGAGCAGTCCGCGCATGGCGCGCAGCGCCTCGCCGACGCCGCCGCCGTGGCGCTGCGCGGGCGCGAGGGTCTCGGGGAGCTTCGTCCAGACGAGCGCGGTGAGTGCGATGCCGACCGCGGTGAGGAGGACGAACACGCCCCGCCAGTCGGTGGCGCGCAGGATCTGGCCGCCGATGAGGGGCGCGACGACGGGGGCGACGCCGGAGATCAGCATGAGGGTGGAGAAGAAGCGGGCCATCGCCATGCCGTCGTACAGGTCGCGTACGACGGCTCGCGCGATCACGATGCCGGCCGCGCCCGCGAGGCCCTGGGCGAGGCGGAAGGCGACGAGGAGTTCGACGTTCGGGGCGAGGGCGCACAGGGCGGTGGCGAGGACGTAGACGATCAGGCCGACGAGGAGCGGGCGTCTGCGGCCCCACTTGTCGCTCATCGGTCCGACGACGAGCTGGCCGAGCGCCATCCCGGCGAGGCAGGCGGTCAGCGTGAGCTGGACGGTGGCGGCGGGGGCGTGCAGTGCGCGGGTGACCTCCGGCAGGGCCGGGAGGTACATGTCCATCGACAGCGGGGGTGTGGCGGTGAGTCCGCCGAGGATCAGGGTGACGAGGAGTCCGGTGCGGCGGAGGGCACCGGGGTCCGGCGCTTCGGGCGCCGCCGGTGCGTCGGCCACCGCCGGTGCGTCGGCCACCGCCGTGTTCGGTATGTGCCCCTCCGGGGCCTCCGTGCCCTTCGGGTCCCGCCTGGTGTGCCCGCGCTCGGGCATGAGCCCCTCCCTCTTCGAGTAATCCGCCACCTATGCTCTCAGTTCGAACGGGGTGTTCGGGGTCACAGAACTTCACGTGGCAGAGCGAGTGGCAGAGCGAAGGGCCGGAAATGACGGGCGTGGGCGAACGGGTGCGGTGGGGGATTCTGGCGACCGGCGGGATCGCGGCGGCCTTCACGGCGGATCTGGTGGACATGCCGGACGCCGAGGTCGTGGCCGTGGCCTCGCGGACGGACGCCTCGGCGAAGGCGTTCGCCGAGCGGTTCGGGATACCGAGGGCGTACGGGGACTGGGCCTCGCTCGCGGCGGACGAGGACGTCGACGTCGTGTACGTCGCCACTCCGCACTCGGCGCACCGGGTCGCCGCCGGGATGTGTCTGGAGGCGGGGCGCCATGTGCTGTGCGAGAAGGCGTTCACGCTGAACGTGCGCGAGGCGCAGGAACTGGTCGCGCTCGCCAAGGAGCACGACCGCTTCCTGATGGAGGCCATGTGGATGTACTGCAATCCGCTGGTCCGGCGGCTCAAGGACCTCGTCGACGACGGTGTGATCGGTGAAGTCCGCACGATTCAGGCCGACTTCGGGATCAATGGCCCGTTCCCGCCGTCGCACCGGCTGCGGGACCCCGCGCAGGGCGGTGGCGCGCTGCTCGATCTCGGCGTGTATCCGGTGTCGTTCGCGCAGTTGTTGCTGGGGGAGCCCTCGGGCATCACCGCGAGAGCGGTGCTCTCCGACGAGGGCGTCGATCTCCAGACCGGAGCACTGCTCACCTGGGAGAGCGGCGCTCTTGCTTCGGTGCACTGCTCCGTCAACGGCGGCACCCCCGTCTCCGCCTCCGTCACCGGTTCCCAGGGCCGCATCGACATCCCGGGCGGTTTCTTCTTCCCGGACCGGCTCGTGCTGCACCGCGACGGCCGCGACCCCGAGGAGTTCACGGCCGACCCGACGCACGGCCCGCGCACCAGCCTCAAGCACGAGGCCGCCGAGGTGATGCGCGCCCTGCGGGCCGGCGAGAAGGAGTCACGGCTCGTCCCCCTGGACGGCAGCCTCGCCGTGATGCGGACGCTCGACACGATCCGCGCCCAGATCGGCGTCCGCTACCCCGGAGAGACCGACTAGGACGGCCCAAATAGGACGGTCCGACCAGGACGGTCCGACCAGGGCGCCGACACCGCACGGCAGCCCCTCCCGATTACGCTGCGGGCCCATGAATGCCCTCAACGACTCGAACGCCCTGCCCGCCTCGCAGGCGAAGATCGCGGTGGTGACCGGCGCGGGCTCCGGCATCGGCCGTGCGGTGGCCGTCGAACTGCTGCGCACCGGCTGGTCGGTGGCGCTCGCCGGACGCAAACCGGAGACGCTGGAGGAGACGGCCGCCCTCGTCCCCGAGGCGCCCTCCCTCGTCGTACGCACCGACGTCTCGCGTCCCGACGACGTGGCGGCCCTGTTCGACGCCACGCGCGAGCGCTTCGGGCGGCTGGACCTGCTCTTCAACAACGCGGGGACGTTCGGGCCCGGCGGTGTCCCGGTCGAGGAACTGCCGTACGAGGCATGGCAGCACGTCGTGAACACGAACCTCAACGGCGCGTTCCTGTGCGCACAGGCCGCGTACCGGCGGATGAAGGAGCAGGACCCGCAGGGCGGCCGGATCATCAACAACGGCTCGATCTCGGCGCACACGCCCCGCCCGCTGTCGGTGGCGTACACGGCGACCAAGCACGCGCTGACGGGGCTGACCAAGTCACTGTCCCTGGACGGGCGTCCGTACCGGATCGCCTGCGGTCAGATCGACATCGGCAACGCGGCGACCGACATGACCGAGCGCATGCGGACGGGAGCGTTGCAGGCCAACGGGGAAACGGCGGTCGAGCCGGTGATGGACGTGGCGGACGTGGCACGCACGGTGCGGCACATGGCCGAGCTGCCGCTGGAGGCGAATGTGCAGTTCGCGACGGTACTGGCCACCGCGATGCCGTACGTCGGGCGCGGCTGACGGGCCCCGGACAGCTCGTCGACGGCTCGTCAACGGCTTGTCAACGGCTCAACCTACACAAACGGAAGCTGAACCTCCGTACCGTACGGGCCGGTGGCGGGCTTATGCTCGTGGCTTCTCCACCAGAGCTTCACACTTGGAGTGGAGGACTTCGGTACGACCACGGTCCACACCGAGGGGGGTGGTGGCAGCCGTTCCGCGGCCCGGGTGGGGGCGGACCTCGCGTGGGACCGTGAGGTGAGCTCCGGGCCTCGGAACGGCTGTCCCAATAACGGCCGACCCCCGACGGCCGCCACGGTCAACCCTGGTGACGTTGCTGACCGTCGTCCTGACCGTCCTGACGTTCCTGGCGTCCCTCCGGGGCCTCGACCTCGTCCCCCACCGCACGCCGCCGCCTGCGCCACGCGTACGCCCCGCCCGCGAGCAGCGCGACCGCTCCCCCGGCCCCGCCGACCAGCCCCCACGACGACGAGCCGCCGTCGCCCGCGGCCGTCGCGGGAGCTCCGGCCGCCGCCTTGGCCGCCTTCCCGGTGGGAGCCGCGGAGGCGCCGCCCTCGCTGAGCGGATCGACGAGGGTGCCCACGGACCGGGCCTTCGCGCCCTCCTTGAACCCCCAGTCGAGCAGCGCGGCCGTCTCCTCGTAGACGCCGCTGCCGCCGCTCTTGGGGTGCATCACGGTGACGAGGAGGGTCCGCCCGCCGCGGGTCGCGGCGCCGGTGAAGGTGTTGCCGGCGTTGCTGGTGTAGCCGTTCTTCACGCCGATGAGTCCGTCGTACGTCGGCACACCCCACGCCCCCGTCAGCAGGCGGTCGGTGTTCTGGATCTGGAAGGTCTTCTTGCCGCCCGCCGGGAAGTTCGCGGTCTTCGTGTGGCAGTAGGCGCGGAAGTCGGCGTCCGCGAGGCCGTGGCGGGCGAAGAGCGTCAGGTCGTACGCGGACGACACCTGCCCCTTGTGGTCGAAGCCGTCGGGGCTTACCACATGGGTGTCCAGGGCCTGCAGGTCCTGCGCCTTGGCCTGCATCTGGGCGATCGTCCTGGCGAGGCCGCCGTTCATGTGGCTGAGGACGTGCACCGCGTCGTTGCCTGAGCGCAGGAAGACGCCGAGCCACAACTGCTCGACGGTGTAGGTGATGCCGGGCTTGACGCCGACCATGCTGGAGCCCGCGGGGATGTCGGCGAGGTCGGCGTCGGTCACCCGGTGCCGCTCGGTCCGCTCGAAGTTCTTCAGCACGGTGTCCGCGAAGAGCATCTTCAGCGTGGAGGCGGGCGCCAGGTGCGTGTGCGCGTGGTACGAGGCGAGCACCTCGCCGCTCTGGTGGTCGGCGACGAGCCAGGAGCGGGCGGTGAGCCGCTTGGGCAGTCCCGTGGCGCCGCGCACCTGGACGTCGGCGCGGGCGAGCCGCTCACCGCCGATCACGGGCGTGGCGGCCGACGCCGGAGAGGCCGCGGCCAGCGGGAGCGCCGCGGCGAGGCCGAGGGCGGCACGGCGGGACAGTTGGGCGGCACGCGGGGGGACGGGAGAGGAATCGCGCATCCCGGGACCGTACAAAAGAAGTTCACGGGTCCGTACGCCGGGGTCGCGAAGTCGCCACGCGTCGGGGTCCCAAAGAAAGGCCACAGCGCACCCAAAGGCAGGGCGAGGGAACGCCCCTGCCCGTACGTCCGGCCGACTCCTGCCCTCAGCACCCCACCCAACAGGGGTTTCCTGGCAATAGCCCCTCCGGACCTTAGGAATCAGCTGTCTTACGGAATATTGATTCCGGGCCCTACTTTCTCAGCTCTCACACATCTCTTACTCAGCCCCGCTCAAAGGTTTCTCCATAGCTTGTGGCCGCGCCCACAGCGGGCGCCAAGAACCTTTGGGGAACGGGATGTTTGGCATCTATCTCAAGCGTGAGCTGAGCCGGCGCAAGAAGGCGGCCCTGGTGATCGCCATGGGTCTGGCGCTCGGTATCGCGCTGGTCATCACCGTCAACTCGGTGTCGGCCGGCATGCAGCAGGCACAGGACAAGGTCCTGAAGTCGCTGTACGGGCTCGGCACCGACATGACGGTGACCAAGGCCCAGGCGGCGCCTTCGAGCAACTCGTCCGGCAGACCGAAGTTCGACTTCGACGCCAAGTCGAGCAGCTCCACCAAGCAGAGCTCGGACCGCGTGATGACGCAGGGCGGGCAGTCCCTGGCCTCCTCCCTGGTCACCAAGGTCTCCGCGCAAAAGGGCGTGGCGAGCGCGGTGGGCGCGCTGAGCCTGAACGTCACCAAGGTCGACGGCTCCTTCACCCAGGGCACCGCGAAGTCCTCGACGTCCGGCGGCTCCTCCCGGCAGGGCGGCCCCGGCGGCGGGCAGGGCGGCGGCAGCACGGGCGCTCCCCAGGTGCAGGGCGGCGGCGCCTCCTTCGACGTGAACTCCTACTCCGTCTCGGGCGTCGACGTCACCAACCAGGACCTCGGCCCGCTGGCCACCTCGAAGATCACCACGGGCAAGACCTTCACCGCGGCGCAGACCGACGCGAAGGTCGCGGTGCTCAGCAAGTCGTACGCCAAGGAGAACAAGTACACGGTCGGCAAGACCCTCACGATCTCCGGCACCAAGTACACGATCATCGGTATCGCGACGCCGGACAGCAGCGAGTCGACGGTCGACGTCTACCTGCCGCTGAAGCAGGCGCAGACGCTGGGCGACGCGAAGAACAAGGTCACCACGATCTACGTCAAGGCGACCGACTCCAAGCAGATCACCACGGTCAAGACGACCATCCAGAAGAACATCTCGGGTACGACGGTCACCACCTCCGCCGACCTCGCCTCCACCGTCTCCGGCTCCCTGTCGACCGCCTCGAACCTGGCGACCAGCGTCGGCAAGTGGCTGTCCATCGCGGTGCTCGTGGCCGCGTTCCTGGTGGCGGCGCTGCTGACCTCCTCCGCCGTGTCCCGCCGGGTGCGTGAGTTCGGCACCCTCAAGGCGCTCGGCTGGCCCTCCCGCAAGGTCACCCGGCAGGTCGTCGGCGAGTCCATCGTGAACGGTCTGATCGGCGGCGCGCTCGGCATCGCCATCGGCCTCGGCGCGGCGTACGCGGTGACGGCGATCAGCCCGAAGCTGACCGCGGAGCTCGGCAACACCGGTGGTGGCGGCGGTGGCGGCATGGGCGGCGGCCCCGGCGGTGGCGGTCCCGGGCAGCAGGCGGTCAAGAACACCATGGAGATCGCGCTCTCCGCGCCGGTCTCGGTGACCACCATCGCGCTCGCCGCGGGCCTGGCCATCGCGGGCGGTCTGATCGCCGGTGCGATGGGCGGCTGGCGCGCCTCGCGGATGCGTCCGGCGGACGCGCTGCGCAGCGTCTCCTGACCCCTTCCGGGAGTACCTCTTCCGCATCTTCATCTTCTGCATCCTCGGAGAACCTCATGTACAAGCTCACCGGCGTCACCAAGCGCTACACGCGGGGCAAGGAGACGGTGGAGGCGCTGCGTGGCATCGACCTCACCATCGAGGACGGCGACCAGCTCGTCATCCAGGGCCCCACGGGCGGCGGCAAGTCCACCCTGCTCCAGATGATCGGCGGCCTGGACCGTCCCTCCGCCGGCAGCGTCGAGCTGGACGGCGTCGACCTCGCCTCCATCAGCGAGGCCAAGCTGACCCGGCTGCGTGCCGAGAAGATCGGCATCATCTTCCAGTCGTTCAACCTCATCCCGACGCTGACCGCGCAGGAGAACGTCGAGACCGCGCTCGTACCGCTCGGGGTGAAGCCCGCGGAGCGGCGCAGGCGGGCCGCCGAGGCCCTGGGCTCGGTCGGCCTCGGCGACCGCGTCGGCCATGCGCCGAGCGAGCTGTCCGGCGGTCAGCAGCAGCGTGTCGCCATCGCGCGCGCCCTGGTCAAGAAGCCGAAGGTGCTCCTCGCGGACGAGCCGACCGGCAACCTCGACGAGGGCACCCGCGACGACATCATGGGCCTGCTGGAAGGGCTCTGGCACGAGTACGGGCTGACCTTCATCATGGTCACCCACGACTCGTCGATCGCCCGCCGGGCGCCGCGCCTGGCGACCATCAAGGCAGGGCAGATCACACTCACCGAGCAGGGTGCGCGGAGCGCCGTGTCCCAGCAGTACGCCCCGCAGTAGTCGCGCGGCCCCCGGTCGATCGCGCCCGTGTTCTCCTCGGCCCGGGCGACCGGGGGGAGCCGGGGATCGGGACGGTTCGGCTACGCCTGGCCGGTCTCGAAGCGGGTGATCCTGCCGCCGTCGTCGACGGTGAAGCTCCACCTCGTCTTCATCTCGCCCCAAGTGTCGTTGTTGTAGCGGGCGATGAGGGCACGGCCGCCGTTCGACTCGTTGTCGACCTCCATGTGGCCGCGGGAGGAGAAGATCTCCCGATCGGTCCAGTCGGCGAGGTCGCGGTCGGCACCGTCGTCGGACATGGTCGCGTCGGGTGCGAGGACGGCCTGGAAGGCGTCACGGTCATGGGCGTTCACAGCGGTGACGAAGGCCCGGACGGCCGGGTCGCTGAGTTTCGCTACCTGAATCGTCATGGGAGTCACCCTCACACCGGTCCCGGGCGCCCGCCACCCGAACGACACCCCGAACACGTCGGTCACGCGTCATCGGTGCGACGGTGGGGACACGGGAGGGACCGTTGACCGTTGCCGCCGTCCGTCTGTTCTGGGAGCCACCGTGACCTGTTACGACCGAAGTGATCTGGGACTGCTGTTGCTCCGTCTGGGCACGGGCGGAGTGCTGGCCGCGCACGGGACGCAAAAGCTGTTCGGCTGGTTCGGCGGGGGCGGCCTCGAGGGGACCGGGACCGCCATGGAGGCCATGGGCTACACGCCCGGCAAGGCGAGCGCGGTGGCGGCGGGGCTGGCCGAGGCCGGCGGAGGCACCCTGCTGGCGCTGGGCCTCGCGACCCCCGCGGCGGGTGCGGCGGCGGCCGGGGGGATGGTGGGCGCGGCCGCGGTGCATCTGCCCAACGGGTTCTTCGCGATGAACGGCGGCTACGAGCACGCGGCGCAGCTGGCCCTGACGGCGGCGGGCCTCGCGGTGGCGGGCCCCGGCCGCCTCTCCCTGGACCATGCGCTCCGCCACGCCGTGAACCGGGGCTGGATGGTCCCGGTGGCGCTCGGCGTCACGGCGGCGGCCACGCTGGCCGTGGTGGGGGCGCGGAACAAGAGGGTGCGGCGGGCGGTCGAGGGCGAGCAGGAGACGCTGTTCGACGAGTAGCCGACTCGACCGGGAGGCGTCGGGCACGCGGCCCGCGGGGAAGCTGGTCCCATGGCTGATGACGACGTCTGGGAATCCATCGACCGCCTGCGCGCTCACCGAGTCGATGGTGCGCAGCAACGCGGTCGGCTCACCCCCAGCGTCGCGTGTGGCAGGGTGACACTGTGGAGCCGGGCCTGAACTACGGCCCGGCTCCACTGTGCGATACGACGCTGGGCCGCGCACCGGTGGCAGCTGCCGCAATACCGCCCGAGGTCCCCACCGAGGTGACGACCTCGGCCTTACTCGTCCGAGAGCAGCGGCACTACCGAGTCCGCCGTACCTTGCTCACTGGTTGCGCAGCCCGCGAAACAAGGCCTGCGTCAGGCTCACTACGTGCCCGACCACAACGTCAGGCACTGGCGCCGGTCCAGTTGTGCGCGGCGTTGTCCGCCTGGCAGGACCACTGTTCGGAGACGGCGCCGTTAGAGCTGCTGCCTCCGTAGGTGGTGAGGCAGAGGTTGCTGCCGCCGTTGACGAGAAGAGATCCGCCGGCAGTTCCTGTGGCCCGTGACCAATCCTGCGCGTGACTGCCGTTGCAGCGCCACTGCGTCATCTCGGCTCCGTTGGCGGTGCTACCGCCGTAGACGGTCAGGCAGCGGTCGCTCTGGAAATTGCGGATCCGGGATCCGTCCCAGTACCTGGGCGCTCGTGCCGTTGCAGTCCCACTGGACCACTTGTGCGCCGTCGTTGAGGCTGCCGCCGTACGGGAGCAGGCACTTGCCGCTGCTGACGTTCCGGGAGCGGACGGTCTCAATGGGGCGCGCCGTAGGCGCGAAGTCGAAGACCAGACGCTGCGGGAGCACTCGGTCCGCCTGGGCCACCTCGTTGACGCCGCGCACGCGCCCGGTGGACGCGTCCCAGTCCAGGTTCTGCGTCATGTCCGGAACAGCCGTCAGGACGTGCGGGGCCCCACCGGGCTCAGCCTTGTGAACGCAGGCGCTTTCCCGGTAGCCGTTGGCGAACGACGACGGGCACAACCCGCTCATGAAGAAGGAGCCCTGCGCGAAGACCGCGCCTTGCATGCCCCAGACGGGCGAGGTCCAGGCAGCGGAGGCGGTGACGGTGTTGCCGCTACCCGTCTTCGGCAGGCCCTTCGCCAGATCGAGCGGCCACTCCACGAGACGGCCGCCGGCCCCGCTCTGGACGTATTCACTGGACAGCAGGGTGCCGGTGGAGCGGTCGAAGCTGAGGGATGTAAGGCAGGGAGCGTTCCCCGTGATCGCCGTGCAGGACGAACTGCCGGTCGGCGTCGTCCGGTAGAGGTATGCCCTGGGCAGGACATAGTCGAAGCCGGATGGCCGGTTGGAGGCACGCATCAGGTCGCTCAAGCGGAAGACGTGCAGGTACCGGCCGTTGCCTATCAGAAGGTTGTCCTTGTACCAGACGACGCTGTCGGCGTGGGAGGCGAGCGGGCTCACAGTACCGCCGGCGCTCAGGGTCGTCAGGAGGACGTCGGTGTACCGGGGGGTGGCTGCGTCGCGGCTCACAAAGCGCAGTTTCGCCAGCGTGTTGTCCTGACTGTGCCATGTGACGGCGTCCCACCGCTGGTTGCCCCACGTGCCGTCGGCCGTGCCATTGTGCGGTACGGAAAGCCCCTGCGGGCTCCAGCCGTTCGTGCCACTGTCATCTCCAGCGTTGTCCCAGCAGTAACCGCGGGCATCGACACCCGGGTTGAAGGGAGCCGGGTAGCACAGACCGTCCGCTCCCGATACGCCTGTTCCGGCAAGGGTCGTCAGCCCGACCCTGCTGAGTTGAGGGTTGGCTGCCGCACCATCGCTGACCTCAGAAGTGGAATCGCTGTCCAGGGACAGCGTGAAACCACTCGCCGAAATCGGGGTGAGACCACTCGCTGCCTGCGCCGTACCCGTGACCACATACATGCCGGCAAGGAACAGCATGCAGACCGTGGCCAGTCGAACCAAGGGCCCAATTTTCCTGCGAAGCCAAGAGACAGAGATGTCATGACATGATCATGACATAGTCCCGTCTGTGCTCCCCGAGTGCTTGGTTGGGGGAGGACATGCACCGGTAGGCAGGGCCGGTGTATTGATCAGAAACTCAAATGGTTCTCGTCGAGGGTGCAGCGGACGTGGGGGCCACCGAAGACCGTACAGACCCATCCGCGAAGCGTCCTCTCTGTAGGTGACGTCTCGGACAGCGGGCGATGGCGGCCAGGGACATGGCTCCACCGAGGACGGCGACCAGGCACAGCCCCAGCAGGGAGCCCAGGCGGTAGCGGCGGCCCCGGACCCGGCGGGGATCGGGTATCCGACCCAAGGCCTCGGCCAGGGAAGTGAGTTGCGGCGGTTCCGGATCCGGGCAGGCGGAGCCGACGTCCTCGCAGTGGCGCTGCGGGACACCGATCAGGGCGGATGGCACGCGAACGCGACCCCTGTTCGTGATCAAAGGCTTCGACAACCTTGATCATCAGGGGTCGCGTCTCTCGTTGCCGAACCGGGCGAACCACCCACGGCGGCGCGTACGCAGGCGATCAGCTCATCTCGCCGACCGAGAACGCATCAGCCCTGCCCACGACAGCGGTCACGACCCCACGTGACCCGCCCCCTTGAAGATCTCTAGAAGCCCTTCACCCTCCACTCCTGCGAGTCCCCACCGGTCTTCGACCACAGCGTCAGATAGGTGCCGTCGGTCAGCGAGTCGCCCTTGGGTGTGACGGCCTTGCCGAGGTTGTTGGTGATCGCGCCGCCGTCCTGCCCGAACAGCTGCGAGGAATTGCTGTTGCAGGTCCACAGAGTCAGCACGGCGCCGTTGGTGTCTTCCGCATCGCCCTGCGGGGTCAGGCACTTGCCGCTCGCCTTGTTGACCAGGCGGCCGTCCTGGAAGGACCAGCGCTGGCTCTCGGACCCGATGCAGTGCCAGACCGTGACGATGGTTCCGTTGGCGGTGCCATCACCCTTGGGTGTGGCGCAGGTGAAGCCCGGCTTTTTGAAATTGGACATCCAGCCCCAGCCGTCGACCGCTGCGCCGGCGCTGGGGTTGATGGAGAACACCACGCGTTTGGGGCCGACCGTCGCGTCCTCCAGGGCTTCGTTCAGGCCCCACAAACGTCCGGCGTTCGGGTCCCACGACAGGCTCTCGGTCAGCGCGGGCGCCTGCGTGATCACACGGGTCGCTTCGTTCTTCGCGGCCACGTGGACACAGGAGTAGCCCGACGGCCAGGACTTCGGGCATTCGGCGCTGATGTAGAAGTTCTTGCCGTCGGTGGCGGCGCCCTGCACTTGCCACAAAGACGTGATGTACCCCTCGGGCGCCGACTTCACCTGGGTGGGCAACCCCGCGCCGAGCTCCGCCAGCGGCCAGCGGACGATGCGGGAGTCTTCCTCGCCGACGCTCTCCACCGAGATCAAGCTGGACGTCGAGCGGTCGACGCTCAGGCTGCTCAGACACAGCACCCCGTTTTTGGGACCGCAGGAACGCGGGTCTCCCCCCGGGAACGGCTGGGGGTCCGTGTCGGGGACGACCCCGGACTTCGTGGTGTAGCGCGCCAACAGCGGCAGGGCCCAGCGGTGGTAACGGGCGGAGGTGCGCCCCCCGTTCAGGCCGGTGGCGGAGTTGCTGGTGTCGTTCATGCTCCACAGGTGCGTGAGGTCGTACACCTGCAATTCCACGCCGTTGGCCACGAACAGCCGGTTGCCGTACCAGGCGACGCCGTCCGCGTGCGACTTGTTGGCCAGCTCCTTGAAGTTGCCGTTCACCGGCTCCACGAGGGCCACATGACCGTAGGTCACCTGCTCGCCGTCCGACTGGGCGATCGATATGCGCGTGTACTCCTCGTGCGGATCGTTGTCGGCATACTTCCCGTAGTACCAGGACGCGATGTACAGGTGCCGGCCAGCGTACAGGCCGCCCGAATAGGCGTCGTGCGAGCCGGTGAAGCCCTGCGGCATCCAGCCGCCGCCGGCGTCCGTGTAGCCGGTGCGGTCGTCGTCGGGGTCCCAGCAGAAGCCGTCGTACTTCAATGTGCCGTTGAGCCCCGTGCCGTGGCACAGGTTCGCGCGGCCGGTGCGCGAGTTCAGTACGTCGGTGACGGACGCCGTGGCCACACCGGCCGACTCGGCCGAGGAGATCAAATTCTTCTTGTCCCCGTCGACGCGGGTCAGGGTGAACTGGGCATCAAAGGGGTCCAGTCCGGTGGTCGCCTGGGCGGAATGGACGGGCAGCAGCAGGCTGGCGGTCAGCGCCGCTGCGGCTGCGGGAAGCAGAAGGCGCCGTATGCGCTCGAACACTTGTTTCATGGCGCGCAGTTAATCACACCGGACACACAGGCATCGAGGCGATGCACGCCCAACACCTCCGCGGCAATGGCCAGTTCGCACTGGTCTGCTGGCGCAGGCTGGTTCGGTCCGTGGGAGCACGAGTGCTCGCGGGATCCATCCCGCAGGTGTTCACCGCGACCACTCGGGTGAGGCTGTGCACTTGTGCCCGGATGATCGATGCTCGCGCTTCTGGTTGCCCCAGGGACCACGCCCGGTACCTGAATGCGCGGTGAGCGGTGCCGCGTTGCGCGGAGACCGACTCCAGAAAGCTTCCGCTTTCCCGAACGTGATCGGTGGGTTCGGGGTGGATGAGCATGAACTCCGGTTCGCGGCCGGAGAGATGAGCGTGGTTGGTCTGTCCGTCTCGCTCGTGGGGGTGGCCGGCGCCGTCGGTGCTCGGTCTGTTGGAGGCCCGGGAGAAGAAGGTCCGGGAAGAGGTGGCCCGGCTACGGGAGGAGGCTGAGCGGGTGCGGGCCGCGCTTGACGCGGCGGAAAGCACGCTGGCGCGGCTGCCCGAGGCGCGCGAGACGGTGGCCGAAGTACCCACCGGGAGGCTCCGCGCCCGGCTGACCTCCATGGCCGATCAGACGGGCATTGCGATCACCGCGGTCGATCCCGCCTACACCTCCCGGTGGGGCGCCCAGCACCGGCAAAAGCCCCTCACCAGCAGCAAGCGCAAAACGACCCGCCACGACGCGGCAACCGTGGCGATCGGAAGGCCCGCCCGGGGACACCCTCCCCCGCGTTCCCGGACCACGGACACGATCCGTGCCGCCCGGACGCGGAGCGAACTCGGGGGACCAGAACGCCCAACACCGTTCGGGGCGTTCGGCTGAGCCTGGGTTCTGGCAACAGGACTCACTCCCGCTCGGTCCTTAGGAACGGTCCCCGTGCAGGACTACGTTCTCCCCCGTGGCCGCAAGGTGGTTGCCGTTGCCGGTGGGATGCTCGCGCTCACCTTCATGGGGCTGGGATGAGACGGGCGCCGGTCGCGACGCCCGGGCCGCGGCCTGCGGGTCACCGTCAGAACCGACCTGCGCCGCAGCCGTCGTACCACCGTCTGAGAAGGTGACCGTATGCGCCTGATCCTCATCCGCCATGGCCAGACCCCGTCCAACGTGGCGTTCCTCCTGGACACCGCCGTCCCCGGACCGGGTCTGACCGACCTCGGCGAGAAGCAGGCCGCCGCGCTGCCCCAGACGCTCGCGGACGTGGACATCGACCTGCTGTACGTCTCCACGCTGACCCGCACCCAGCTGACGGCCGCGCCGCTGGCGGCCGCCCGCGGTCTCGAGGTGGTCGTACGGGACGGCATCCGTGAGCTGGAGGCCGGGGATCTCGAGATGATGCGCGGCGACACCGAGGCGGCCAGGGCGTACTTCACGACGGCGTTCGCCTGGGTGGCCGGGGACACCGAGCTGCGGATGCCGGGCGGGGAGAACGGCACCGAGGCGCTGGGCCGGTTCGACGCGGTGGTCGCGGAGGCCGCCGCGACCGGCGCCGGCAGCGTCGCCATGGTCAGCCACGGCGCCGCGATCCGGGTGTGGACGGCGGCCCGGGCGCACAACGTCGACATGTCCTTCGCGGCCGCCCACCGGCTGGACAACACCGACATCGTGATCCTGGAAGGCTCCCCCGAGGAGGGCTGGACGGCGCTGTCCTGGGCGGGCACGGACATCGGCGGCGCGGCGCACGCGCGGGAGAGCGGCCCCGCGGGACAGCCGTTGGGCCCGACCGCGTAGACGTCTGCCTGTCCCCCGCGGGTACGGGATCCGTCCCCCGCGGGAACGGGATTCTCACACCGACGGCACGTTCACGTTGTACGGCGGCATGTTGTACGGCGTCACCACCTGGATCGCCGACGGCAGGAACGGACCCTCGTCCGGCAGCGCCTGCTGGGCCCGCATGATGGTCTGGCAGGCGCGCCGCATGTCCTGGCGCAGGTCGTGGTGGAGCACCGCGGACAGCTTCCCCTCCGCCAGCAGCCGGGTGTTGTCGTGGTCCAGGTCGTGCGCGACGAAGGCCAGCACGCCCCGGCCGAGCGCCGCGAAGGCGTCGATGGTCGCGGTGTTGCCACCGCCGATGGAGTAGACGGCGTTGATCTCCGGATCCCGCTCCAGAGCCGCCAGGACCAGAGCCCGCTGGGTGGAGTCCAGCCCGTCGCTGTCCGTGACCTCGACCAGTCGGCGCAGGGGCCCGCCGTCGCGCATCCCGCTGCGGAAACCCATCTCGCGCTCCTCCTCGTTGCGGAAGGACCCCCGGCTGATCGTGACGAGCACATGGCCCGGACGGTCGGCGAGCCACTGGCGTATCAGGTAGGCGGCGGTGGCTCCGGCGGCCCGGTTGTCGATGCCGACGTACGCCAGCCGCGGGCTGCTGGGCAGATCCGTCACCAGCGTGACCACCGGGATACCGGCCGCCACCAGCCGGCCGACCGCGGCGGTGACCTCGGGGACCTCCGGGGCCTTGAGGATCACTCCCTGAGAACCGCGCGCCGCGATCCTGTCCAGGTCCTTCACCAGCTCCGCCGCGGGGTCCGTCTCGCGGAAGTGGAACCGTGAGCGGACGACCGCCGGGTGCAGGGACGGCAGTTCGGCCTCCAGGGCGTCGCGTACCGCCGAGGAGAACCGCTCCGGGGTCTGCATCACGATGTCGATCATGAAGGTGCGGCCGCCGATGCGGACCTGGGTGCGCTGCCGGTCCAGGTCCTTGATGGCCTGCTGCACCTCCCGCGCCGTGCTCTCGCGCACGCCGCCGCGATGGTTGAGGACCCGGTCGACCGTCGCCTCGCTCAGGCCGGCCTGCCGGGCGATCTCGCGGATCGTATACGGATGTCCCATGGGTTCCTTCGCTGCGTCCCGTGATCGAGGAGATCAAGATCGAGGAGATCAATGAGGGGTTTTTGATGGTTCTCTGCGGATTGATTGACGGTCCCGACCTCATGAGACTGGCAGAAATGTCACCGCGCCGGAAGGCGGCAGCACACTCATGAACCAACTGCTCGAGGACAAGGTCGTCCTCGTGAACGGCGGCAGTCAGGGCGTCGGCGCGGGCATCGTGCGCGCGGCGCTGCGCGAGGGCGCCACGGTCGCCTTCACCGGGCGCCGCACCGAGCTCGGCGAGAAGTTCGCCGCTGAGACCGGTGCCACGTTCGTACGGGCCGATCTGACCGATCCCGCGCAGGCGCGTGGCAGTGTCGAGCAGGTCGCGGCCGCCCACGGCCGGATCGACTGCCTGGTGAACGCGGCCGGGCTGACGTCACGCGGCACGCTCCTGGGCACCACGCCGGAACTGTTCGACGCGCATGTGGCGATCAATCTGCGCGCGCCGTTCTTCGCGATGCAGGCCGCCGTCCAGCACCTGGTGGACCGCGGGGCGCCGGGCACCGTCGTCAACATCATCACGTCCTCGGCCCACGGCGGGCAGTCCTTCCTCGCCCCGTACGTCGCCGCCAAGTCCGGGCTCATGGGCCTCACCCGCAACGCCGCCCACGCGCACCGCTGGGACCGGGTCCGGATCAACGGCCTCAACATCGGCTGGACGGACACCGAGGGCGAGGAGGAGATCCAGCGCACCTTCCACGGCGCGGGCGACGACTGGCGGGAGGAGGCGGCGAAGACCCAGCCGATGGGCAAGCTGGGCCAGGTCGACGAGATCGCCGACTTCGTCGTCTTCCTGCTCTCCGACCGCAGTGGCGTGGTCACGGGCTCGGTCATCGACTGGGACCAGATCGTCTTCGGCGGCCTCGACTGACCCCCTGTCCCTCACCGCACTCCCCCCTCTCCCCACCTCCTCCCCCTCGCCCCTCCCTCGGCGGGCACACCCTCACTGGCTTTAGGAGCAATCTCATGCGTATCGGCATCCTGGGACTGGGCCGGATCGGCGCCTTCCACGCGGCGACCCTCGCCGGCCTCGACGCGGTGGACACCCTGGTCGTCAGCGACCCGGTGGCGGCGGCCACCGCGGCGGCGGTGGAGCGGTTCGGGGCGACGGCGGTGGACTCCCCCGAGGCGGTGCTCGCCGCCGGGGTCGACGGCATCGTCATCGCGGCCGCCACCGACGCGCACCCCGCGCTCATCCTCGCCGCGGTCAAGGCGGGCATCCCGGTGTTCTGCGAGAAGCCGGTGGCGCGGACCGTCGAGGAGAGCCTCGACGTGCTGGAAAGCGTCCGGGACAGCGGTGTCGAGGTGCAGATCGGCTACAACCGGCGTTTCGACGCGGGCTGTGTGGCCGCCCGCAAGGCCGTGGTGAGCGGCGAACTCGGCAAGCTGCACACCGTACGGTCCACCACGCTGGACCCGGCGCCGCCGCCCGCCGCGTACGTCGCGGTCTCCGGGGGCATCTTCCGCGACTGCAGCGTGCACGACTTCGACATCGTGCGCTGGGTCACGGGCCGCGAGGTGGTCGAGGTGTACGCGGCCGGTGGCAACCGGGGTGCCGAGTACATCGCCGAGGCGGGTGACGTCGACACCGCGTCCGCGATCCTCACCCTCGACGACGGCACCATCGCCCTGGTCTCCAACTCCCGCCACAACGCGCGGGGTTACGACGTCCGCCTGGAACTGCACGGCATGCGCGACAGCATCGCCGTGGGCCTGGAGGACAAGCTACCGCTGCGTTCCGTCGAGCCGGGCGCCACCTTCCCGGCGGGCCCGCCGCACGACTTCTTCATGGACCGGTTCGCCCCCGCCTACCGCGCCGAACTCACCGCCTTCACGGAGGTCGTCGCGGGCCGCGCCACGTCGCCGTGCACGGTCGCGGACGCCATCGAGGCCGGCTGGATCGCCGAGGCGTGCGCCCTGTCGCTGGCCGAGCACCGTCCCGTACGCCTGGAGGAGGTACGCGAGGCCTGACCCTCTCCGCACAGGACTGGGCGGCCTCCACACAGGGCTGGGCGGCGCGACCGAGGAATCGATCGCACCGTCCGGCCCTCGTGCGTCGCGGCCGTCAGGCCAGAACGGCCGGCTTGAGGATCTCCTCGCACCACTGGCGGAACGTGGTGGGGGTGCTGGCCGCGGGGGTGCGCGGCTCGGCGTTGTCGAGGCCACGGTCCTTGGCCGTCGCCATGTCCACCATGCCCTGCGCCATCGCCTCGGACATCCCCCGCTGCCTCAGCGTGTCCCTGAACGACTCGACGGGAACGTACTGGAACCGCACCGGCCTCCCCAGCACCTCGGACATGATCCGCGCCATGTCCTCGAAGGACAGGTCCTCGGGCCCGAGCACCGGGACCTCGCCCTGCCCGCTCCAGGAGTGGTCGAGCAGCAGCCCGGCTGCGACGGCGGCGATGTCGCGGGTGGCACAGGTCGGCGCCTTGAGATCGCCGGCGACGGGCTGGAAGAACACGCCCTCGCTCCTGATCGCCTCGACCTGGCGCAGCAGGTTGTCCATGAACGAGGGCAGAGTCAGCGCCCGATAGCCCACCCCCGTACCCGCGATCAGGTCGTCCATCGCCAGGGACGCCGACACCAGCCCAGCATTGCCGGGCACCCCGCGCCCCAAGGCCGAGATCCCCACGACCCGCTGAACCCCCCGCCTCTTGAAGGCGTCGCAAGCGGGCCTGCTGAAGTCCACGTAGACGTCCTCGACCCGCGCGGCCCGCGGATTCGGCGGCGCCAGCCAAAAGACGCTGTCCGCTCCGGCGAACGCCGCGTCGACGACGTCGGGGTCGCCGTGCGAGCCGACCACGACCTCGACCCGCTCGCGCACCTCCGGGGAGAGCCGGGAGGGATCGCGCGCGATCACCCGGACCGACTCCCCGCCGTCGAGGACGTCACCCAGGACGATGTCGAGAACCTGGCGGCCGATCTGCCCGGTGGGCGTAGTGATGACGATCACGAAAAGGAACCTCCTGAGGAACGGCGCACGGGCTGCCCGAACACCACACCCGGTCACTCTGCGCGCGCCGCACATCACGCGTCCAATACCTCTTCGGGCACATTGATACCCTCAGGGCATGGATCTGGACCTGCGCAAACTGCGGTACTTCACGGCCGTCGCGCAGCACGAGCACTTCGGCCGCGCCGCCGCGCAACTGCACATCGCACAGCCCGTACTGAGCCGTCAGATTCGCGCGCTGGAACAGGAGTTGGGCTGCGCGCTGCTGGTACGTACGACCCGCAGCGTGCGTCTGACCCCGGCCGGCCGGCAACTCTACGAAGACGCGCCGGGCGTACTCGCCGCGGCGCAGGCCGCCACCCGCCGGGTGCACGGCGCCGCCCGCGAGGACCGTCTGGTCGTCGGCTTCGCCCCCGGTCTGAGCGTCTCACCCGCGGTCCGCGCGTTCACCCGGACCCACCCCGACGTCGAGGTCGAACTGCTCCACCTGAACTGGTACGAGAAGGGCGAGGCGCTCCGGGACGGCCGGGCCGACGTCGGCTTCCTGCGCCACCCCTTCGACGCGGAGGGGATCCACACCATCCCGGTGGGCAGCGAACCGAAGGTCGTATGCCTCCCCACCACCCACCCCCTGGCGTCCCGCCGCCGCCTGACCCTGGCCGCCCTCGAAGGCGAGACGATCCTGGACTTCCAGGCACGCCGCACCGCGACGGTGGAGGAGAAACTCGAACTGGTCGCGGCCGGACGCGGCATAGCACTTCTGCCACGCAGCGTCGCCCGCTCCTACTCACGCCCCGACCTCGTGAACCGCCCGGTGACCGACGTCCCACCGACCGAGATCTGCCTAGCCGTACTCGAAGGCCGCCGCGACGGACACGTGAACGCCTTCCTGACCACGGCAGCACACGCACTCTCCTGACACCACTCCTGACGCCCCTCCGGGGTGAACCACCCAGGCTCCTGCGAAAGTTGCGAAAATAGGGGCCATGACGCGCAACGCATCCACCGAACTGGGCGAATTCCTCAGGGCCCGGCGCGCGGAGCTCACCCCCCGTTCCGTGGGGCTGCCCGGCGGGACCGTCCGGCGGGTGCCGGGCCTGCGCCGGGAGGAAGTGGCCATGCTGGCCGCGATCAGCACCGACCACTACACCCGCCTGGAACAGGGCCGCATCCAGGCGTCCGAGCCCGTCCTGGACGCCATCACCCGCGTCCTGGACCTGGACGAGGACCAGCGCGCGTACGTGTTCGAACTGGCCGGCAAGGAGCCCGCACGCCCGCGCCCGCAAGGCGTCCAGAAGGTCCAGCCACAGTTACGGCGGGTGCTCGACGACCTCGTCTCCATCCCCGCCATGGTCCTGGGCCGCCAGATGGACGTACTGGCCTGGAACCCCCTGGCCGCCGCCCTGGTGGGCGACTTCGCCCAGATCCCGGAAGAGATACGCAACTACGCCCGAATGGTCTTCTCCCCCGCCATGCGCAAGCTGTACGCGGACTGGGAGACCACGGCCCGCACAACGGTCGCCCAACTCCGCATGGAGGCCGCCCACAACGCCGGCTCCCCCCGCCTCACCACCCTCGTGAACGACCTCTCCGAGCAGGACCCCGACTTCCGCCGCTGGTGGTCCGCCCACCACGTGGCCGCCCGCACCACCGGCACCAAGACCCTCAACCATCCGATCGCCGGCACCCTCGTCCTCGAATGGGACACCCTCACCGCCAGCACCGACCCCGACCAACAACTCATCATCTGGACCGCCACCCCGGGCACGCCCACGCAGGAGGGGCTGCGGTTCCTCGCGTCCTGGGCGGCGGGGGGCCAGGAGGCCGACCGGGGCACCTCGGGTTGAAGCCACCCAGGGCCTGACGGGTGAGCTGGGGCGTGTGGCTGCCGCCGTCCCTGCTCACAGGCCGTGTTGTTCCATCAGGCGCATGAGGTTCCGCTTGCGTTTCTGGGTGGTGCGCAGGGCGGCGACATACGCGTTGAACTCGTCCGGTGTGCCCAGGCGGCGGTGGCAGTCGCGGATGCCGAGCAGCAGGCTGACGAGCTGCTCGTAGACCGCGTTGCCGGTCTGCCGCGTAAGCGGCTCGGCCAGGCGCAGGTAGACGCCGAGCGCGTCGGCGGGACGGGCTGCACAGGCCTGGTCGGCGAGTGTGAGCCACTGTCGGTCATGAGCACCTGCTTCGGTGGCGGCCTGCCAAGCGGCGTCGACATCCTTGTCGTCGAGCAGGGCGTCAACCAGGACGGGCCCGCCGTACCAGCCCCCGTGCCGCCGCCCCGCATCCTCGCTCAACAGCGCCAGCGCACCCACGCGTTCGGCTGGCCAGCAGTCAACGGCCCGCCCGACGGCGCGCAGTTGCTGGTAAGCGAGCAGGGAGCGCCGGGCGCCGAAGTGGTCGCGGCGCAGGCTGACGGCGTCGGAGAGCCGGGCCGCCCGCGCGTAGCGCTCACAGAGATCGTCGACGAGGGCGGTGTCGACGGCGCCGAGATCCCGGGCTTCCCGGATGCCGCGTTCCACCCAGAGCAGCGCCTCGTCGGAGCGTCCCGCCGTGTCCAGCTCGCGGGCGATGACCAGATGCGTGTGGCCGTTCGCCGCGAGGTCGGCCGCGTGCACGGCGATCACCGCGTCGACATCGCCTCCCGCCTTGGCCAGGCGCTCCATGAGGTACTTCTCCGCCCAGCCGGTGCGCTTGCGCCGCCACGCCCGGGTCGCCACCTCTCGCAGGACGTTCATACCTCCATCGCCGAGGACATCCGCGTAGTCGAGCGGATCGATATCGGTGATGCCGTCAACGTCGCCCAGCACGTGGCCGACCAGCCAGCGGGCCAGCTCCTCCGGGTCGGGGCGCGCCACACGGCACGCGTCGAGATGGGCGTCGGCGAGGGCCGCACCGACCTGCCCGAGCCCTCCGTCGGAGTCGTCGACGCTCTCCACCGCCTCGCCCAGCAGCCGCATCGCCTCCCGCGCCAGCGTGATCGCATCTGCGGCCCGCCCCGACCCGGTGAGCGCCCCGACCGCGGACACCGCCTGCCCGGCCTGGTCGGCGTAGGCGCGGGCATCGCTGTACTCGACATACCCGTACCGCGCGAACGGGCCGACGTCGAACAACTCACGGATGCGCTCCCGGACCGCGACGAGGTCCCCGCGCATACTCACGGCCCGCAGCTCCAGCCGACGCCGCAACTGCCGGTCCTCATCGACCTGTTCCCGCACCAGGGCAAGCAACTCGTCCTTGGAGAGGCCGGACAGCCAGAGGTCAAGGTCCCGCACACGGGTCCGGGCCGCCTCGCGCTGCCGCGGCAGGCTCGCCGACTGGGCGATCACGGTCAGACCGAGAGCGACCAGATGCTTGCAGAAGTGACCCTCCAGACCGTACGGGCAGTCACACTCACCACCGAGCCCGTCCGGCCCATCCAAGCTCAGCTCCACCTCGTACCGCTCCGTGCCATGGACGGTCGCGGTAACCCAGCCGTCACCGACCTCGACCCCGGACACCGCGTCGAGGTACCCGAGCCCGCGCTCGAAGGAACGGCCGCCGGCCAGCGTTTTGAGGTTCGCCTCGGTGAGGCTGCGCCTAGTTCCATCCACCCTGCCCAGGTTACGTACTTGATGTGCCGTCGGCTTAGAGATGGGCAGGACCACGAGCCCTCTGCGAGCGGAGCGCTGGCTGGTTGGGCACGTGTGGACTTCTCCCGCCTACGCAGAGCCCTGGCGCTGCGACGTAAAGGAAGCCCTAGCGTCACGCAGGTGCCACAACGACCAGCACCACTAGAGTCACCGCGTACATCACCAGAAGCGCCGACGGAAGCCAAGGCTGGGGCAGCCCTGCGCGCCGTGCCTCACGCGCCTTCTTCACGCACTCGAGCACCCCGATCAAGCCGCCCAGGAACGCGAGCAGATGCACATAGTGGCGCCAGCCCGAGTTATTGAGGACCGTCAGCGCGAAGGCGCCGCCGCCCGTCACCACAGTCGCCGAGAAGTACGCGGTGAACGGCACCTTTTCCGGCTTGTTCTTCTCAACTGCGCTGTCCGACACGGCCTATGCGCCCCCTTCGCTGTCGCGTCGTGCCTGGTGATCGTTGGTCAGTTGTCATAGACGTGACCGCGCAGCCCAGGGTTGCTCTACTCACTGCGACGGACCGATCGGCCGTTCCCTCTCCCTCTCCGGATACCGCCCAACTCTCCCGCGCCGGCTTCTCGTGCACCCGGCATATCTCTCAATCCACCACTCTCCCCAGCTCCCATCCCGTCTGCCGTCGGCCCACACACCGTGGAGCGGGCGTGGTTCATGGCGTCCAGGTGGAGCGCGCCACTGTACGAACGACCTGGACGCCATGGGCCGCGTCTGCTGGGCTCCGCCTGGGTTGATGGCGTACGGGATGGGAGCACCGCGCGCACGCCACTACGGACCCGCAGTCGGGAACGGCGCCCCCTCCATCCCGGTGCCGGCCGATCCCCCGCCAGAGCTCGTTCGTAGCCCCTAGTGGTGCGTCAGCGCCCTGCCGCGAAGTCCACGAACGCGGCCCACTCCGAGGGAAGGAAGGCGAGTTGAGCCCGGGCCGGTTCCTTGGAATCGCGGACGTGGACGATGCGGGAAGCTGCGGCGATCTCCAGGCACTCGCCGCCCTCCGCGCCGCTGTAGCTGCTCTTGAACCAGGCGAGTTCGGGCGAGGTTTCGTCAGTACTCATGGCTCTCCCAACAGTTCCTGCATCAAGGCGAGGGACTCACGCGGGGTAAGGGCCTGCCCACGAATGCTTCCGTAGCGCGCCGCCAGGATACGCACTTGCTCCGGGTCCGTGATCAACTGGCCGACGCCCTGCACCTCCAGGTAGGCAACCTGCTGCTTCCCCTTGGGCGTCAGCAGCACGAACGGTCCGTCCACCCCGGAGTTCTCCTCGCAGTCCAACGGCAGCACTTGCAGGGTGATGTTGCGCAGACAGCCAGACTTCAGCAGGTGCTCCAACTGACCTTGTCGCACCTTGCATCCGCCGAGCTTGCGCCGCAGTACAGATTCGTCGATGACGGCCGTCACCATGGGCAGCGGCCACCGCGTCAGGATCTCCTGGCGCGCGAGCCGAGAGACCACCCGCTGTTCGATGGTCTCCTCGGACAACAGCGGCTGTCGACCGTTCAGCGGGGTCCGGACGAAGTCCTCGGTCTGCAACAACCCAGGCGGCGCGAGGGTACTGAAGAAGTTGATCTCAACCGCGCTCGCCTCCAGCCGCGCATAGTCCCTGAACCAGGCCGGATGCCGAACCCTCGCCTTCGCTTTGGCGGCCTCCACGTCCTCGATCGTGGCCGTCAACAGCCCCCCGGCATCCAGCAGTTCATCCGCAGTCTCCAGGAACTCCCGCTGCGGCGTCCGCCTCCCCCGCTCCAGCGACGAGACCAGATCCTCGCTGTATCCGAGCCGGTCCCCCAGTTCCTTCTGCGTGAGCCCGGCCCGCTCCCGAAGTACCTTGACCTGCTTGCCGATCGCGCGGTTCAGGTCGCCGGCCTGCTCACCCTCGTCGTACGTCTCCTGCGGCTCCGTCATCGTCATCCCAACACCCGCCCTGCGATCCCGCACCCCACCAGGTCACGGCCGACAGCCCGTACCGGACACCTTCCGTACCCGTACGCGCACTCTGCGTACCGAAGGATTCCCTGGTCAGGGTAGAGCGAGGCGGCCACGCTCAGTGACATGAAGTCAGAAATCTCCACCCGGCATTTCACCCAACTGCTCAGCGCCACGCCTCGCGGCGCCCGCCTGGCGCGGCTGCTGGCTGTGCGGCAACTCGACGAGTGGGGATGGCCGCCCAGCTGCGAGGTGAGCGAGTCCGCCGCGCTGGTCGTCGCCGAGTTGGCGGCGAACGCGGTCACGCACGGGCAGGTGAAGGGGCGCGGCTTCCGGCTCACGCTCACCGTCGAGGCGCCGGACACGCTCCGTATCGAAGTGGCCGACCCGCGAGGCGATCGGCGGCCCCTGGCCCGTCGTACCGCGAGTTCCACCGACGAGACGGGGCGCGGGTTGCTCCTCGTCGACGCGCTGACGGCCCGGTGGGGCACTGAGCCATGGCCGCCGTCCGGCAAGGTCGTGTGGGCGGAGATCGGCCTTCCGGGTCAAGCCCTCGGCCGGGCCGCGCAACCACTGGCCTGACACCGCGAAGCCCTCGCGTCGGTACCCGCGCGTCCGCCGAGTCCTCGAGACCGCATCGCCCCGGCCGCTCGGGGAGATCTTGACGGACGCGCGTGCGGACCCCGTTTCCCGAAATCGCCCCTCTCCGTGCGACGGACCCGCCGCCCCGCCCCGTAGAGCAGACGACATCAGCTCACAGGGAGGGGAACGCGACGTGGCAGGGCACAGAGTCAGAGGCGCCAGGGGTACGGCGATCGCGGCGGTGGCCATGGCGGCGCTGACCGCGTCACAGGCGCCGGGGGCGGTCCCGGCACGGGCCTCCGTACCCCCGCGGCAGGCGCCCGAGGAGCAGGGGCCGAGCGTGTCGGGCGACACCCGGTACCGCACCGACCTCCCGCCGCTGCGGACCCAGGAACGCAAGGGCCAGGCGTCGGTGGCGGGCGCCGCGCTGCCGGCGAGCGTGTTCGCCGCCTACCGGCACGCCGAGGCGGAACTCGCACACACCGCGCCCGGCTGCCGGCTGCGGTGGCAGTTGCTGGCCGCTATCGGCCAGGTGGAGTCCGGGCAGGCGCGCGGCGGTCGGGTGACGGCGGACGGTACGACCGTGGCCCCCATCCTCGGGCCGCGGCTGGACGGCGGCGCCTTCGCCGTCATGCGGGACACCGACGGCGGCGCGTACGACGGGGACGCGACCTACGACCGGGCGGTCGGACCGATGCAGTTCATCCCGTCGACCTGGGCCCGCTGGGGCACGGACGGCAACGGCGACGGGCGGGCCGACCCGGACAACGTCTTCGACGCGGCGCTCGCCGCCGGGCGCTACCTGTGTGCGGGCGGACGGGACCTCTCCGACCCGGCCGAGCTGGACCGGGCGGTCCTCGGCTACAACCACTCGGAGGCGTATCTGCGCACGGTCAGGGCCTGGTACGCGTACTTCCTGGATGGGTACCGAGTGGCGCCGGACAGCTCCGCGAAGTCCCCGGCGCACCCGGAACCGTCGCGGCCGCCGTCCACGCCGAAGCCCTCGGCGACACCGTCCGCCCGTCCGAGCGCCGTCCCCTCCCCGACACCGTCCGCACATCCCTCGCCGACCCCCGGCACGTCCGGTCCGGCGGACGGGGCCACTCCGCCGGAGAAGCCCCAACTCCCCCCGCCCGGCGCGGACATCGAACTGCCCGGCGACGACCTGCTGCCCAGCGGCGGTCCGCTGACCAGTAACAGCGGGGACTCGACGGCCTCCGCCCCCTCCACAACCGCGACTACCGGGCGGTAATGTCACCACCCGCCGGACGGCACGGGACCGGCGGGTGAGCGCAAAGGGGCCCTCATGGCGACGGACATGCCGGACATGCCGGACATGCCTGCGGAGATACAGGCGGCCCACGACCGTTGGCAGCGCATGTGGAGCCACCGCGAGCAACTGCTCAAGGTGGCCCGGCGCAGGTCGATGAGCCCGGAGGACGCCGAGGACGCGGTGCACGAGGCCATGCTGCGCGCCGCGGAGCGCCCCGACCTGGACGACGAGCGCCTCGGCGGCTGGCTGACGACCGTGACCATGCGGCTGTGCGTCGATCGATATCGCCAGGTCAACCGTGAGGCCGAGGTACACCGCAGCCCCACGCTCACCGCGCCGGGTCCGGTGCCCGTCGAGGAGGCGGTGTGCGACCGGGCCGAGGCCAGGTGGCTGGCCGTGCGCAGCGGGGAGCTGCCCGGGCGCCAGGCCGAGGCGCTCCGGCTGAAGTCCGAGGGCCTCGACGTCGGACAGGTCGCCGTGCGCATGGGGCTGAGCTATCGCACCGTCGAGTCGCTGCTCGCCCGGGCCCGGCGCACGCTGCGCAACTCGCTGGCCGGAACGCTGGGCCTCGCCCTGTTCCTGTGGGGGCGCGGCAAGCTGCGCGCGGGCGGACACGCGCAGGCCGTGGCGGTGACCTCGACGGCCGCGACCCTGGTGGTGGCGGGGTTCGTGTTGCCGTACGTCCACGACGGGGACGGGCAGGGCACGGCTCCCCGACCCTCCGTGTCCCGCATGGCCCAGACGACCACGCCGACCGTCCGGCCCGACGGCGTCGACCGGGTGGCCGCCCCGAACGCCCGTGGTCTGTCGGCCGCCTCGGCGTCCCACGCGGCGACGCCGGCGGTGCCGCCCGGCGATGACGACCGGTCGTTGCTGCCTCTGTCGGTGCCACCGCTGCCGGACGCCTCGCTGTCACCAGTGCCGTCCGTCCCCGACGTCCCCGGCGTCTCGGACCTGCCGAGCGTGCCCGGCCTCCCCGATCTGTCGGCCACGTCCACGGTCCCGACGACGCCTCCGGCCCTCCCGGAGGCTCCCTCCACGTCCTCAGCCCCGGTCGACGTACCGACCCCGACCGCGCTGCCGTAGAACCGCCGGAAAGCTGTCGTAGAACCGCCGGAAAAAACTGCCGTAGAACCAGCGGAAACAACGCGGCCGTCGAGCCGCCGGAAACACGGCCGCAAGACCCCCGAAAAAAATCCGCCTCCGTCGCGACGGACGCCCGGCCCCTCCCCGTAGAGCAGATGTCGGAGCTGCTCCACGGCCGAAGGGTGGACCGGATGGGTGTCGAGATCTGTGTGGAAGGGCTGACCAAGTCCTTCGGTCACCAGGTCATCTGGCAGGACGTCTCGCTGACGCTGCCCGCCGGGGAGGTCTCGGTCATGCTCGGCCCCTCGGGCACGGGCAAGTCGGTGTTCCTCAAGACGCTCGTCGGACTGCTGAAGCCGGACCGGGGTTCCGTGAAGGTCGCGGGCCGGGACATCACCAAGCTGCGCGAGCACGAGTTGTACGAGGTGCGGAAGCTGTTCGGGGTGCTGTTCCAGGACGGCGCGCTGTTCGGCTCGATGAGCCTGTACGACAACATCGCTTTCCCGCTGCGCGAGCACACCCGCAAGTCCGAGAGCCAGATCCGGCGCATCGTGCTGGAGAAGATGGACATGGTCGGGCTGATCGGCTCGGAGGGGAAGCTGCCCGGCGAGATCTCCGGTGGGATGCGCAAACGGGCCGGGCTGGCACGAGCGCTGGTCCTCGATCCGGAGATCATCCTGTTCGACGAACCGGACTCGGGCCTTGACCCGGTGCGCGTCGCGTACCTCAACCAGCTCATCGTCGACCTCAACGCGCAGATCAACGCGACATTCCTGATCGTCACGCACGACATCGCCTCGGCCCGCCAGGTGCCGGACAACATCGGGCTGTTGTTCCGCCGTGAGCTGGTCATGTTCGGGCCCCGTGAGGAGCTGCTGACCAGCGACGAGCCCGTCGTACGGCAGTTTCTGAACGGCCGGATGCAGGGGCCGATCGGGATGGCGGAGGAGAAGGACGCCGCGCAGGTCGAACAGGAGCTGGCGCGGCTCGGCGACGCGGACCGGAAACCCCGCCACGTCGGCAACGACATGACGCCACGCCTGATGCCGGGCCCCGGCATCGCCCGTCCGCCCCGCTGGGAGGCGATCGCGAGACGCGAGGCCGAGCTGCACCGGAAGGCGGTGACCAGCGCATGAGACTGTCACCCACCGGGGCGCTGAGGCACTCGGGGAACCTCTTCGCGATGGCACTGGACGTCGTCCGGACCATCCCCCGACGGCCCTTCCAGGCCCGGGAGTTCATCCAGCAGGCCTGGTTCGTCGCGAGCGTCACCATCCTGCCGACGGCCCTGGTGTCCATCCCCTTCGGCGCGGTCATCGCGCTGCAGATCGGCAGCCTGACCCGGCAACTCGGCGCCCAGTCCTTCTCCGGGGCCGCCTCGGTCCTCGCGGTGCTGCGGGAGGCCTCGCCGATCGTCACCGCGCTGCTGATCGCGGGCGCCGGCGGCACGGCGATCTGCGCGGATCTCGGGGCGCGGAAGATCCGCGAGGAGATCGACGCGATGCAGGTGCTGGGCATCGACCCCATCCACCGGCTGGTCGTCCCGCGGGTCCTGGCGTCGATGGTGGTGGCTGTGCTGCTCAACGGCCTGGTGTCGGTGGTGGGCGTCGCGGGCGGCTACTTCTTCAACGTCGTCCTGCAGAACGGCACGCCGGGCGCGTATCTCGCTTCCTTCACCACGCTCGCCCAGCTCTCCGACCTGTGGGCGGCCGAGATCAAGGCGCTGGTGTTCGGGGCGATCGCCGCGATCGTCGCCTCGTACAAGGGACTCAACGCGAAGGGCGGCCCGAAGGGCGTGGGCGACGCGGTGAACCAGTCGGTGGTGATCACCTTCATGTTGCTGTTCGTGACGAACTTCGTGATGACCGCCGTGTACTTCCAAGTCGTTCCGCAGAGGGGCTGAGTCATGGCGCTGCTGAACCGTCTGGAGGAACTGGGCAGCCAGCTGTCCTTCTACGGCCGCTCGTTGGCGTGGACGGGCCGCACCGTACGCCGCTACAAGAAGGAGATCCTGCGGCTGCTCGCCGAGGTGAGCTTCGGACGCGGCGCCCTCGCCGTCGTGGGCGGCACGGTCGGCGTCATCGCCTTCCTGTCGTTCTTCACCGGCACGGAGGTGGGCCTCCAGGGCTACGCCGCGCTCAACCAGCTCGGCACCTCGAACTTCGTGGCGTTCCTCTCTGCGTACTTCAACACCCGGGAGATCGCGCCACTGGTGGCGGGGCTCGCGCTGTCCGCGACGGTGGGCGCCGGGTTCACGGCGCAGCTGGGCGCGATGCGGATCAGCGAGGAGACGGACGCCCTCGAAGTCATGGGCGTGCCCTCGCTGCCGTTCCTGGTGACCACCCGGATGATCGCCGGTTTCGTCGCGGTGATCCCGCTGTACGTGGTCGGGCTGCTCTCCTCGTACTTTGCCGCCCGCACCATCACCACCGGCTACTACGGGCAGTCGGCGGGCACCTACGACCACTACTTCCAGCAGTACCTGCCACCGGTCGACGTGCTGTGGTCCTTCGGGAAGGTGCTCGTCTTCGCCGTCCTGATCATCCTCGTGCACTGCTTCTACGGCTACTACGCGAGCGGCGGCCCGGCCGGCGTCGGCATCGCCGTGGGCCGCGCCGTGCGCACCTCGATCGTCGCGATCAACGTCCTGGACTTCTTCCTGTCGCTCGCGATCTGGGGCGCCAACACGACCGTACGGATTGCGGGGTGAGCCGTATGAGAGTGCTGAGACTGCGGTTGTACGGCGTCGTGTTCCTCGCCGTGCTCGCGCTGCTGCTGTCCCTGTCCGTCGCCGTGTACCAGCAGGTGTTCACCCCGGCCGTACGGATCGAGCTGGAAGCGGACAGCATCGGCAACCAGCTCGATCCCCGCGCCGACGTCAAGCTGCGCGGGCTGCTGGTCGGCGAGGTGCGCGCGGTTCACGCCGACGGGACGAAGGCGACGCTCGACATCGCGCTCAAGCCGGAGTACGTCGCGTCCATCCCGTCCGACGTGCACGCACGCCTGCTGCCCAAGACCCTGTTCGGCGAGAAGTACGTCGACCTGGTCGCGCCCGCGCGCTCTGCGCATTCATCAGCTCGGCCCATCCGCGCCGGGGATGTCATCACCCAGGACCGCACCCGCGTCGGCATCGAGCTCCAGCAGCTGATGAACGACCTGCTGCCGCTGCTGCGGACCGTGCAGCCCGGCAAGCTCAACGCCACGCTCTCCGCGTTCGCCACCGCCCTCGAGGGGCGCGGCGACCGGATCGGCGACAACCTCACGCGTGTGGAGGACTATCTGCACCGGCTCAATCCGCACCTGCCGTCCCTCACCGAGGACTTCGCGCGGCTGGCCGACGTCGCCAAGGTGTACGGCGACGCGGCTCCCGACCTGATGGAGATCCTGCGCAACACCGTCACCACCAGCCGCACCCTGGTCGAGCAGCGGGACCGGCTCGCGTCCGCGCTCACCACGACGGCCACCGCCGCGGGCACCGCGGACGGCTTCCTCGACGCGAACGGCGACCGGCTGATCACCCTGGGCCGGGTCTCCCGCCCCACGCTCGACCTCTTCGCCCGCTACTCACCCGAGTACCCGTGCCTCTTTGCCGGCCTGGTGCGCGAGGAGCAGGCATCCGAGCAGGCTTTCCGGGGCGGCAAGATGCACATCACGCTCGAAGTCGTCCGCCAGCAGGGGGCGTACGAACCCGGCGAGTATCCGCGCTACGGGGATCGGTCGGGCCCCAACTGCCGCGACCTGCCCCATCCGCCGGTGCCCGCGCCCGGGGTCCACCTCGACGACGGTTCGGCGAAGGGCGGTTCGTCCGGCCCGGCCGGCGTCTCCGCCACCCGGACCGAGCAGCGCGCCGTCGGCTCGCTCGTCGCGCCCGTCATGGGCGTGCCCGCCGACGAGGTACCGCCGGTCGCGACGCTGCTGTTCGGACCGATGGCGCGCGGGACGGCGGTGAGCGTCGCATGAGGATCACGAGGATCATGAAGACCGCGAAGACCGCGAGGACTACGAGGTCCACGAGGACGTCAGGAGCCCGGCAGGCCGCCGCCCCGCTGATCAAGTTCAGCCTCTTCGCCCTGGTGACGATCCTGGCGACGGCCCTGCTCGCCGCCACCATCGTCAACATCTCCTTCACCCCCGAACACACGTACCGAGCGGTGTTCAGCGACGTGACGGGCCTGGAGAAGGGCGACGACATCCGGGTGGCCGGGGTGCGGGTCGGTCAGGTCGAGGGCATCCGGATCAAGGACCGGACGCTGGCGGAGGTCACCTTCACTGTCGGTGAGGACCGGCCGCTGCTGAACAGCACCGGCGCGGTCATCCGCTACCGGAACCTGGTCGGACAGCGTTACGTCGCCCTGACCGAGGGCGCGGGAGACGGCACCCGGCTGAAGCCCGGCGCCACGATTCCGCTGTCGCGCACCCAGCCCGCGCTGGACCTCAACGCGCTGCTGAACGGCTTCAAGCCACTGTTCGCGGCGCTCAGCCCGCAGGACGTCAACCAGCTCGCCACCGAGATCATCCGGACCCTCCAGGGCGAGGGCGGCACCGTCAACAGCCTGCTCGCGCACACGGCTTCGCTCACCACGACGCTGGCCGGCCGCGACAAGCTGATCGGCTCGGTGATCGACAACCTGAACACCGTGCTGGAGACGCTGGACAAGCGCGGCGCCCGTTTCTCCGGGCTGCTCAAGCAGCTGCGTCGGGTGATCTCGGGGCTGTCCGCCGACCGCAAGCCCATCGGGCAGTCCCTGGTGGGGATCGGCGATCTGACGGACGCCACCTCGGGGCTGCTCAAGGACGCGCGTCCGCCCCTGAAGGACGACATCGCCGAGCTGACCGATCTCACCGGAACGCTGAACAAGAACGAGAACACCGTGGAGGGCGTCCTGAAGCGGCTGCCGAACAAGCTCAACGCACTGACGGGGACGGCGTCCTACGGCTCGTGGTTCAACTTCTACCTCTGCGACTTCGACGGCCGGATCGTGCTGCCGAAGACGAAGCAGGTACTCACTCCCGAGCTGCACGTGGCGAGGGCGAGGTGCGGCGCATGACACAGCACTTCCTTCCGCGCGGGACCCGTAAGCGCCGCCCGGAGCCGCTGGTCAAGGTCCGTATCGACCCACCGAAGCTGCCGACAATACGGCTGCTTCCGCGCCGGGCACCTCGCCCCCGCCGCCCGGAACCCCTGGTCAAGGTCCGCATCGACCCGCCCAAGCTCCCGAAGATTCGGCTGCTTCCGCGCCGGGCACCCCGCCCCCGCCGCCCGGAACCCCTGGTGAAAGTCCGCATCGACCCGCCCAAGCTGCCCCGCATACGGATACGCCGCCCGCGCCTCACCCCGTTCCGTGAGCGAAACCCCGTGGTGATCGGAGCCGTCGGTCTCACCTTCCTCGCGCTGCTGACCGTGGCCGCGTTCAACGCCGACAGCCTGCCGCTGATCGGCGGCGGCGAGACGTACAGCGCGGCCTTCTCGGAAGCGGGCGGCCTCAAGCCCGGCGACGAGGTGCGGATCGCCGGCGTCAAGGTCGGCAAGGTCGAGGACGTCGATCTGGACGGTGACCACGTCAAGGTCACCTTCAAGATCAAGGGCGATCCGGGGTTCGGCACCGAGACCGGTGCCTCGATCCGGGTCAAGACGATCCTCGGCGCGAAGTACCTCGCGCTGCATCCCAAGGGACCGGGACAGCTGAAGCCCGGCAGCGAGATACCGCTGAAGAGGACGGTTCCGGCGTACGACGTCGTGCAGGCGTTCAGCGACCTCACCACCACGACGGAGAAGGTCGACACCGACCAGTTGGCGAAGGCCCTGGACACCATCTCCACCACGTTCCAGGACTCGCCCGCCGAGGTACGGGCATCCATCAAGGGCCTGTCGAAGATCTCCCGTACGGTCGCCTCGCGCGACAAGGCGCTGGGCGAACTCCTCGACCACGCGAACGGTGTCACGGGCGTACTGGCCGAGCACTCCGAGGACTTCGCCGCGCTGGTCAAGGACGGCGATCAGCTGTTCAAGGAGATCAGCAAGCGGCGCGAGGCGATCCACAAACTGCTGAAGACCTCCGCCGCGCTCGGCATCGAGCTCTCCGGCCTGGTCGAGGACAACGACAAGGAGATCGGGCCCGCGCTCAAGGGCCTGAACACCGTGGTGCGGATGCTCGAACGGAACCAATCCAGCCTCGACCGGAGCGTCAAGCTGCTCGCGCCCTACGTCCGGGTCTTCAGCAACGCCCTCGGCAACGGCCGCTGGTTCGACAGCTACGTCCAGAACCTGGTCGCCGCTCCAGTGGTGCCGCGCACGGGAGGCACCCGGTGAAGAACCTGAAGAAGCGCGTGGCCGTGGTCACCGCACTCGCCCTCGTCGCCGCGCTCACCTACGTGCTGTGGCCGCGCTCCGAGTCCGTGCACGTCACCGCGTACTTCCCGCGCACCGTCGGCATCTACCCCGGCTCGGACGTCCGCGTCCTCGGCGTCCGGATCGGCGAGGTCGAGAAGATCACGCCGGAGGGCGACCGGGTGCGGGTGGAGCTGAAGTACGACGAAGGCCGCAAGGTGCCGGCGGACGCCAAGGCCGCCGTCATCAACTCCTCGGTGGTCAGCGACCGTTACGTACAACTGCTGCCGGTGTACCGAACGGGCCCGGTACTGCGGAACGGCGCCGTCATCCCCGAGACGCGGACGGCCGTACCGGTCGAACTGGACCGCGTCTTCGACAGCCTGCACACGACGGCCGACGCGCTCGGTCCCCAGGGCGCCAACAAGGACGGCTCGCTGTCGCGGCTGCTCGGGGTGAGCGCGGACAACCTCGACGGCCAGGGCGAGAACCTCAACCAGACGGTCGAGGACCTCTCGAAGGCCGTCACCACGCTGTCCGACGGCCGCACGGACCTGTTCGGCACGGTACGGAACCTGCAGGTGTTCACGGCTGCGCTGGCCGCCGACGACAAGAGCGTGCGGTCCTTCAACACCAGCCTCGCCGAGGTCGCAGGACAGCTCGCGGGCGAGCGCAAGGACCTCGCGGACGCACTCAAGAACCTGGGGACGGCGCTCGGCGACGTGTCCGCCTTCGTGAAGAAGAACAAGAAGTCGCTGACCTCGAACGTGCAGGGCCTCAGCAAGGTGACCAAGGTGCTCGTCACCCAACGGGCCGCGCTGGCCGAGCTGTTGCAGGTCGCTCCCACGGGTCTGTCGAACCTGAACGACGCCTACAACCCGTCCTCGGGCACCCTCGACACCCGCAACAACGCGCAGCAGGCACAGGATCCGGCCTCGCTGCTGTGCTCCGTACTGAGGACGACCGGCGACGAAGGCGGCAAGAACCCCGACTGCAAGGAGCTCAAAGACCTCTTCGACTCCCTGCCGAAGGTGCCTCAGGGCTCCGCGGTGACGGGAACGGTCGACCGGACGCTCGGCGGAATTCTGGGGGCGAGCGCATGAGCGCACTGCGCAAGGTCGGGGCGGTCGCGTGGGCCGCGGTCGGCTCGCTGCTGCTGTCCGGCTGCGAGTTCAACGGCTGGTACGACGTCCAGCTGCCCGGCGGAGCCGCCGCCGACGGCCACGCATACCACGTCACCGTCGAGTTCCGCGACGTCCTCGACCTGGTGCCGCAGTCGGCGGTGAAGGTCAACAACGTCACCGTGGGCGCGGTCGAGAAGGTCGAACTGGACGGCTGGCACGCGCGCGTACGGCTGCGGGTCGCCGACTCGGTGAAGCTGCCCGCCAACGCGGTCGCCGAGCTGCGGCAGACCAGCATGCTCGGCGAGAAGTACGTCGCGCTCTCCGCCCCGACCGGCACGGCCCCCACGGGCCGGCTCGGCGACGGCGACCGCGTCCCGCTGTCCCGCAGCGGCCGCAACCCGGAGATCGAGGAGGTGCTCTCCGCGCTCTCCGCGCTCCTCAACGGCGGCGGGGTGGCCCAGCTCAAGACGATCACCGTGGAACTGAACAAGGCCCTGGACGGCCGGGAGAACCGGGTCAGATCGCTGCTCAAGGAGCTGAACACCTTCATCGGCGGCCTGGACGACCAGCGGAAGGACATCGTCCACGCCCTCGAGGCCGTAGACCGGCTCGCGGGGCGGCTCGGCAAAGAGAAGAAGACGATCGCCCAGGCCGTGGACACGATGCCACCTGCCCTGAAGGTCCTGGCCGACCAGCGGCGCGATCTGACGAGGATGCTCACCGCCCTGTCGAAGCTGGGCAAGACGGGCACCAAGGTGGTCAACGCCTCGCACGACGACACGGTCGCGAACCTCGAACAGCTGCGGCCGATCCTGCAGCAGCTGAACAAGGCGGGCGACGATCTGCCCAACTCCCTTGAACTGCTGACCACTTACCCGTTCCCGCGCAACGCGGTGGACGCCGTCAAGGGGGACTACGTCAACCTCGACATCACGGCCGACCTCGATCTGTCGGACCTCTACGGAAACCTGACGGACGGCAACTCCGGCCGGGGCAAGGGCGATTCCCAGAAGCCCGGCACTCCCGACGTACCGGATCTCCCCGATCTCCCCGGTCTCCCCGATCTGCCGAGCGTGCCGACGCCCACGGCGCTGCCGAGCGCACCGAGCCTGCCGTCGTCCCCCTCGGTGCCGTCGGGCCCGTCGGGCGGGGGCGGGCCGCTGTGCCCGCCGGTGTGCACCAGTAGCTACACCACCCAAGGCGGGCTGCCCGAGGGGATAAACCTCGCGCTCGCGGAGCTGATGCTGAAGGGGGTTCAGCCGTGATCACCCGTACGGTCAAGGCCCAGTTGCTCGCCTTCGCCACCATCACCGCCGTCGGGGTGTCGTACGTCGGCGCCGAGTACACGGGCCTGGTGGACGACGTCCTGGGCCGCGGCTACACCGTGCAAGCGGACTTCGCCGACTCCGGGGGCATCTTCCCCGGCGCCGAGGTCACCTACCGCGGTGTGCCGGTGGGTCGCGTCGGCGCGCTGCGGCTGACCGGCTCCGACGGCGTCTCGGTCGCTCTCGACATCAAGGACGGCGCGCCACGCATCCCGGCGGACACCCTCGCCGTGGTGGCGAACCGTTCGGCGGTGGGCGAGCAGTACGTAGATCTACAGCCACGTACTTCGCATGGCCCGTACCTCCTCGACGGCAGCGCCATCCCGCGCGGCAGCACCCGCGTGCCGCTGCCCACGACGGACCTGGTCCTGAGCCTGGACCGGCTGGTGAACTCGGTCGGCAAGGACGATCTACGGGTCACCGTGGACGAGTTGGGCAAGGCCTTCTCGGGCACCGGCCCGAATCTGAGCCGACTGGTGGACTCGGGCAACGCGCTCGTGGAGTCGGCCTCCGAGTCACTCCCCCAGACGATCTCGCTGATCGATGACTCGCGAAAGGTGCTCAAGACGCAGTCCGACCAGGGCTCGTCCATCAAGTCGTTCGCCCACGACCTGGCGGCTCTCACGGCACAGCTGAAGTCGAGCGACGGAGACCTGCGCAAGCTGATCGGCAACGCGACACCGGCCGCGCAGCAGGTGAACTCGCTGCTGAAGAACATCTCACCGCGACTGTCGGTCCTGCTGGCCAATCTGATCAGCGGCGGCCAGGTCACGCTGGCCAACCTGCCCGGCGTGGAACAGTCCCTGGTCACCTTCCCGGCACTGGTCGCGGGCAGCTACACGGTCGTCCCGGGCGACGGCACCACCCACTTCGGCCTGGTGGTGAACGCCGACGACCCGCCGCCGTGCACCCAGGGATACGGGACAACGCGGCGCGACCCCTCGGACACCAGCACGCGCGAGGCGAACACCGACGCGCGCTGCACGGCCCCGCGCGGAAGCAAGACGTCGGTACGGGGCGCGCAGAACGCCCCCGGCGCGTCGACCACGTCCGGCGGCGCGAACCAAACGGCGTACGTGACGCCGTACATCACGCCTTACGACCCGGAGACCGGCACCGCGACCGGCCCGGACGGAAGGCCCGTCGAGATCGGCTCGACGGGCGGCCAACAGGCGGTGTTCGGAAGGGAGTCGTGGCAATGGCTGCTAGTCGAGCCGATGGCATGAGCGGGACCATGAACAGGACCATGAGCGTGGCCGTGTCGGGGTCGGGGTCGGGCAGGGCGTGGTCGGGCAGGACGTGGTCGGTGGGGCTCGCCGTGGCGACCGTCCTCACGACGGCGCTGACGATCTGGCTGAGCCTTGGGCTCTACGACCAGCACGACAGGGCGCAGCGGCGCCAGGACATCCTGACCGCGGCCCGCCAGTCGGCGCTGAACTTCACCTCGCTCGACTACCGGCACTACGACAGGGACAGCGCGAACGTCCTCCAGGGCGCCACCGGCGACTTCAAGAAGCAGTTCGCCGCGCAGACCGAGCAGCTGACCAAGCTCGTCGCCGCGAACGAGTCCGTGTCCGAGGGCCAGATCCTCGACGCGGGCATCGTCCGCTCCGACGAGCACTCGGCCCGCGTCCTGGTGGTCGCCGACAGCAAGGTGACCAACACCGCCGCCCCCAAGGGTGAGTCGCGCACCTACCGCCTACAGCTCGACCTGGTGCACCGAAACGGCCGCTGGCTGACCTCCGACGTCGAGTTCGTCGGCTGACCGCTCCCTCCCCGCCATACGACCCATGAGGACATGAGGAGTAAGACCGTGGCGAAGACGACCACCCGAAGCCGCGGCTCCGGATCCGGATCCGGCACCCGGCACACCATGACCGCGGCCGCCCGCGCGGCGGCCAAGCGCGCGGAGCGCGGCCACCTCGAACCGGACCCGGCGTCCACCGACGAGGTGGCCCCGGGACGGCCCGAAGCACCGACCGCCGGCCGCACCGTGCTCATCGAGGCCCCCGATGAGGACGGCTGGAACGACCCGCCCGAGCCCTCACCGGAGTGCTTCGAGGAGGACTCACCGCAGGAGGAGGGCGAGCCCGGCCCCGGTACGGCTACGCGGCACGGTCGGCGGCGGCTGCTCACCGCCGCCCTGTGTGTCCTGCTCCTGGCGGGCCTGATCGCGGCCACCGTGCTCGGGTGGCGCTACCGGGAGGGCGTGCGGGCCGAACAGGCACGCGGTCAGGCACTCGCGGCCGCACGCCAGGCGGCGCCAGTCGTGCTGTCGTACGACTACAGGCACCTGGACCGCGACTTCGCCGCGGCCCGCGCCCGGCTCACCGGGCACTTCCGCGACGAGTACCGGAAGACCACCACGACGGTGGTCGGGCCGACGGCCAGGAAGTACCACGGGGTGGTGAAGGCCACGGTGGCGCAGCCCACCGGCGGCTCCCCGGCGGCCTCCGTGATCTCGGCCTCGGCCGACCGGGCCGTGGTCCTCCTCTTCGTCAACCAGGTGACCACGAGCACCCAGGTCTCGGGCTCCCGCGTGGACCTGAACCGGGTGCGGATGACGGTGGCCCTTACGTCCGACGGCTGGAGGGTGAGCGGGGTCGACGCGCTCTGACATCTGCCCCTTCCGGGGGCTGGAAGGCCCCGATCGCGGACACCGCCTGCCCGGCCTGGTCGGCGTAGGCGCGGGCATCGACGCATTCGACGTACCGCTCGACAAGAGGCGGGCGTACCCCCGGCCGTACGGGATCACCAGGTGTGCGCCACGTCCACTACGAGATGGTTGGCCGTCTGGAAGACCCGGAACGGCAGCCGGGCGCGCACGCCCAGTCCGGCCTGGGTGTAGCCCTCGGAGCCACCTGTGAACTTGAACTCCCGGAAGGTCCGGTACCCGGTGACGTTGACGGACGGAAGCGGCGGGTAGGGCTGTCCGGTCGCCGGGTCGTAGCGCGGGGAGAACAGCGAGATCTCCAGAATGGCTCCGCCCTTGATCGGAACCACGACGTCGCTCGGGTCCTGGTGCAGTACGTCGACGTAGCGGACCGTGTAGCCGATCGGGTCGGCCGCCGTCCCCTGGGCGTCGAAGACCAGACGGTCGAAGCACTCGTGCTGTCCGGCCCTCACGTCGACCAGTCGCCTGGAGGCAACGGAGTCACCGGTCTTGTCCAGGCTCCCCCACGTCACGGCGCAGTCCACGGCCGTCGGCGCGGCCACCGCCGGAACCGTGCCGGCCAACAGACCGCCGCCCGCCAGCATCATCGCGGCCAGTGCAGTACCTATCCGTCGCATGACTACCCCCCGGTAGCTCGCGTAGGTGTGTGTCTGTTCAGACCGGCGGCCTTCCGGAAGGTTGTGCACAGTGGAGTAGCCCATTGCGGCGCAGGGGCCCTTCCAGCACCAACTGCCCCGCGAGACCACAGCGCTTTCCGCGTGCACCGCAGCCTGACGCCTCCGGCAAGGCCGCCCCGTTACCGTCGGCCTGACCGCCGCGCCACTCCTGTCGTTACGGCTTACGCGCAAGTCCACCGTGCTCGGCGATGACCTCCGGGACGTCCGAACCGGGCTCCGGACGCCACTCCGTCACCGAGACGACACCGGGCTCGACAAGCTCCAGACCGTCGAAGAACGCGGTGATCTCATCAATGGAACGCAGGTTGTACGGAACGGCGCCGCTGTTGTTGTAGGCGTCCTGGGCCTGCTCGAAGACCGGGTCGATGCCGCGCGACCCGTCATTGATGGAGAGGTAACTCCCCGAGGGCAGGGCTTCCATCAGCCGGGTGACGATGGAACGGGCCTGATCGTAGTCGGCGACATGGCCCAGGATGTTGCTGAGGATGAGCGCGGTAGGACGACCGAAGTCCAGCGTCTTGGCGGCGACTTCAAGAATGCGGTCCGGGTCCGTCACGTTGGCGTCGATGTAGGCGGTCGCGCCCTCCTCGGTGGAGTACAGCAGGGCGCGGGCGTGGGCGAGCACCATCGGATCGTTGTCGACGTAGACGATCCGCGCCTCGGGAGCGAGCCCCTGGGCGACCTCGTGGGTGTTCTGCGCGGTCGGAAGGCCGGTGCCGACGTCCAGGAACTGCCGGATACCCGCCTCGGAGACGAGATACGCGATGTTGCGACGCAGGAAGGCGCGGCTGGAGCGGGCGATGGTGACGATCCCGGGAAAGACCTCGGTGTACGCGTCACCGGCCGCCTCGTCGACGGGGTAGTTGTCCTTGCCGCCCAGCCAGTAGTTCCAGATACGGGCGGAGTGCGGCACCGACGTGTCGATCTTCTGCTGCTCCGCCGGCTCGGGCGTCGTCACAGGGTCGCTCATGATTCGTGTACGTCCTTCAACCGGGGCGAGGATCATTCGCGGCACATCCTACGAACGAACTCCCCTTCCTGGCCCACTAGTTCATGTATTCCGACTGGTGTGCTGGTCGTGGGACGGGCTGACATCCACGCATCGCTCCCGGCACTCGGCCGCAACTCCTGGATGCGCGCCTGCCGGACTACTCCGGGTCAGATCCGGCCATCGCTGTGCGCGAGACCGACAGGGTCCCTGAACCGTTCCGGGATCGGTGAGACTCCGGACTGCCCCTCCAGTGCGAAAATAAAGACAGCAGACGAGTCGGGCTGTACGCCGGGTTCTGTCGCCCGGGCGCCTCGCGGCGGCCGGGGAGACGGCCATCCATCTAGGGCCGGTGTTGCCACCGGCCTCGTGCGGTCTACCCGCGGACTCGGGCGGGCAGCCCTCGATCGTCCGCGCAGAAACACCGAGGTGTTTCCTTTTGACCTTGCTCCAGGTGGGGTTTACCTAGCCGCCTGAGTCACCTCAGGCGCTGGTGGTCTCTTACACCACCGTTTCACCCTTACCGAGGACCGAGGTCCCCGGCGGTCTGTTTTCTGTGGCACTGTCCCGCGGGTCACCCCGGGTGGCCGTTAGCCACCACCTTGCCCTGTGGAGCCCGGACGTTCCTCGGGAAGGTCCACAAGGACCTCCACGCGGCCGTCCGCCCGGCTCGTCTGCCGTGTGGACCATGGTACCGGGCGTGGGGTGCGCCTCGGGCCAGCCGTGGCGAGCACAGAGCCGGCCAGGATGAGAGCGAACGCGGCGAGGACGCCGGGGGTCAGGCTCTCGTCCAGGAAGGCGGCGCCCGCGGCGACGGCGACCGCCGGGTTGACGTACGTGATCACCGTCGCCCGTGTCGGGCCCGCCTCCTTGATCAGTTCCAGGAAGGCCACGAAGGCGACCGCGGTGCAGATGACGCCGAGGCCGGCGAGGGCGGCCAGGATCTGCGGGGAAGGGAGCCCGGAGGGGCGGGTGGCGGCTGCCGCGGGGGCGTAGACCAGGGCTGCCAGGGTCAGGCAGGCGGCCGTGAGGTGGAGCGAGGGGACGTTCTTGAGGTGGCGGGCGACTATGACGGGGGCGGTCGCGTAGCCGATCACCGTCAGCAGTACCTCGGCGAGTGAGCGGGCGTCGCCGCCGGTCAGGTGCGGGACGGTGAGGACCGCGACGCCGGACAGGCCGAGGGCCAGGCCCGCCACGCGGCGGGCGCCCAGGCGTTCCGTGTCGCCGAAGAGGCGGGCCGAGGCCACACCCACGATCGGTACGCCCGCGATCAGCAGGCCCGCCGTGGAGCTGGACAGGTGGCGCTCGGCGTCCGTGAGGGTCCACCAAGGGATCATTATCTCGATGCACGCGAAGGCCAGCATCGGACGCCAGTACGTTCGTACCGTCCGAGTAAGGCCCCCTTGGCGGATCGCGAAGGGGAGCAGCAACGCCGCGCCCACCGCGCAGCGCGTGAACACCACCGTCGACGGGGACACACCGTCCACCGCCACTTTGATCATCAGGTAGGGGATGCCCCAGACCACTCCCATCAGGGAGAACAGGAACCAGCCGCGTGCAGTCATGGGGGGAGTTTCGGCTGCCGCGGGGTCAGGTGTCTTGAACGCTGTTGCGCTACGCCGTCGGCGACACGCTCGTCCGGTACGCCGCCGGTGTCACCCCGAGCACCCTGCGGAACCAGCGCGTCAGGTGCGCCTGGTCCGCGAAGCCGACGAGCGGGGCGACCTCGGCGGGGCGCAGGCCGCTCTCCAGCAGGGCGCGGGCCCGGTTCACCCGGTACTGGGCCAGCCAGGCGTACGGCGGTATGCCCATCGTCGTACGGAAGGCGCGCAGGAGCTGGTAGCGGGAGAGGCCCAGGTCGGTGGCGAGGGAGGCGAGTGACGGGGGTGCCTGGAGTTCGTCGGCGAGGCGGTCGCGTACGGCGTGGGCTATGTGGGCCGCTCCCGGGACCGTGTCGCACGCCGGGCGGGCCGTGGAGTGGCGACGGGCGAGGGCGGCCAGCAGCCAGGGGAGGCGGGACTCGGCCTCCAGGGGGTCGGGGCAGGCGCTCAGGTCCGTGTGGGCGGTGCGCAGGGCGGCGGCCAGTTCGGGGTCGTCGAGGACGGGGTCCCGGAAGTGCGGGGGGCTGCCCAGGATTCCCTCGGTGAGCAGGGAAGGCTCGGCGTACAGGGCCCGGTAGGCGTAGCCGTCGCAAGCGGCGGGGCCGCCGGTGTGCATCTCGCCCGGGGCCAGGACGACGATCGAGCCGGGGCCGGTGCGGATGCGGCCGCCCCGGTAGTCGATGATCTCGGAGCCGCCGACGCAGACTCCGATGGTGAACTCGTCGTGGGCGTGCGGTGCGTAGCGGTGCTGGTCGAAGTGTGCGGTCAGCAGGTCGAGGGGCGGACCGTCATGGCCGAGAGTGGCCCGGGTCCAGTGAGCCTCTTCACGTCGTGCCCCCATGGCCGCCTCCCCGGTCGTCTCGTCAGGGGTGCAACGCCGGCGGCCCGCGTTTTCATGCCGCCGAGGACCTCCTCGCTTGACCTTGCCGCAACGTCAACGTTTCTACTGAGGGCATGAGGATCGGAGAACTCGCCGTCACCGTCGGTGTCACCACGCGGACGGTACGGCATTACCACCATCTCGGGCTGTTGCCGGAGCCCGAGCGGCGCCCCAACGGCTACCGGGACTACACGCTGCGGCACGCCGTCGTGCTCGCCCGGATCCGGCGGCTGACCGAGCTGGGACTGGGGCTCACCGAGGTGCGGGACGTGCTCGCGGACGACGCGGGGCGCGATCTCGCCGAGGTGCTCGAGGAGCTCGACGCCGATCTCGCCCGGCAGGAGGCGGCGATCCGGGAGCGGCGGGACCGGCTGCGCGCCCTGCTGGACCGGGAGGGGGACCTGCCCGCCGAGGGCCCCGTCTCTCCCGAACTGGCCGCGCTGCTCACGGGGATGGCGCACGGTCCCGAGTCCCCCATGGCCGCCAGGGACCGCGAGGTGCTCGCTCTGATCGACACCGTGGCCTCGCCCGAGAGCCGGCAGCGGCTGATGGCGGCGCTGGGCAGCGCCTTCGAGACGCCCGCCGCCGTGGCACGGGCGCACGAGGTGTACGCGCTCCTCGACGCGCTCGCCGACGCCGACCTCGACGACGCCGACGCCGACGACCCGCGCGTGGACGAGGCGGCCCGGGCACTCGCCGACTGCCTGCCCGATTCCCTGCTCCCGGAGACCGACCTCGCGCCCGGCCTCGACGACAGCTTTCTGCGCGCCCTCTACGCCGACGTCGCCCCGGCCCAGGCGGAGGCGATCCGGCGGGCGATGCGGATGTTCACGGAGCGTGGGCGATGAGGATCGCGCGCGCCCTCGTACGGCATGAACTGCGCCTGTTCGCGAGCCTGTCGCTGTGGGTGACCCGGCGGACGCACGGCACGGGCGACGGCCGCCCCTTCGGTTACGCGCGGGGCCAGGGCGCCATGATGTGGGGGCTCGCCTTCGTGTGCGTCGTCGAGACGGCCGGGATGGCGGTGCTGCTGCGCGGATGGCCGGCCGTCCACGCGGTCGTTCTCGTCCTCGACGTCTACACCGTGCTGATGGTCGTCGGCGTGCACGCGGCCTGTGTGACGCGGCCGCACATCCTCGACTCCACGCACGTGCGCGTCCGCAACCGCGCGCACGTGGATCTGCGGATACCCCTGGCGGACATCGCGGTGGTGCGCCGCGAGCTGCGCACCACGCACGAGCGCGCCGAGGGCGAACTGAACCTCGCCGTGGGCGCCCAGACCGACGTGACCCTCGAACTGGCAACCCCTGTACCGCACTTCACCTTCCTGGGCCGGGAACGTCACATCCGTCTCGTACGGCTGCACGCGGACGACCCCGACGAACTCGCGCGGGCCCTCACGCGGGCGCGAACCGTACCTTCGCCGTCACCAGGTCGGCCTGGGTGAGGCGGACCCGCAACCGCTCCCCCAGCGGCAGCGTCCCGGTGCCGCCCTCGATGCGGGCGACGACCGCGGGGGATTCCAACTGGACGGTTCCGACGGTGGGTTGACGCTCCATCACGTCCACGACACATCCGTCGAAGATGTCCCCGACCCGGTCCTTGAGGAGCGCGGCCTCGACGATGTCGACGCACTCGCGTTCCACGGTGCCCGCGCGTCGGGAGCCCTCGGCCATCTCCTTGGGGAGCGTGTCGAGGGCGGTGAGGACCCAGTCGGGGGGTGGTTCGTCCGCGGCGGCGGCCAGGCAGAGTTCCGAGGCGTAGCGGTCGACGAGACGGCGCAGGGGGGCCGTGCAGTGGGCGTAGGGCGCGGCCACGGCGGCGTGCGAGGTGACGTCCGGGAGGGCGCCGCCCCGGAACACCGTGTAGCCCGCGCCGCGCAGCAGCGTCGTGCACTCCTGGAGGAAGGCCGCGTGGCGCGGCAGGTGGGGGTCGAGGGAGCGGACGAGCCGCGCGTACGAGACGTGGTGCGGCCAGTCGATGTGCAGGGCCCTGGCCGTGCGGCGAAGGCGGCCGACCGCGCCGTCGGGGGCGGCGGGCAGCGTGCGCAGCACGCCGGTGCCGTACGCGAGCATCAGGTCGGCCGCCGCCATCCCGGTGAGCAGGGAGATCTGCGCGTTCCAGGCGTCGGCGGGGAGCGGGGCGCGGTAGACGAGTTCGTACGTCCCGTCCTTCTCGATGATCTCCTGCTCGGGGACGTTGAGGGAGATCCCGCCGCGCTCCACCTCCAGACGCTCGCGCAGCGTCCCGATCTCCTTGAGGAGGGCGAGCGGCTCCTCCGCCGTGCCCTCGTCGATCCACTTCTGTACGTGCGCGTAGTCGAGCTTGGCGCGGCTGCGGACGAGGGCCCGGCGCACGCCGACACCCTCCGTGCGGCCGTCCGCGTCCAGGTCGATCGTCCAGAGCACGGCCGGGCGGGTCTGGTCGGGCAGGAGGCTCGCGGTGCCTTCGGAGAGCCGGGTCGGATGGAGGGGGACCTTCTCGTCCGGGAAGTAGAGGGTCGTCACGCGGCGGTGTGCCTCGGCGTCCAGGGCGCCCCCGGGAGCGACGAAGGCGGCGACGTCGGCGATCGCGTACCGGACGCGGTAGCCGCGGCCGTTCTCTCGGCGGGACAGGTGCATCGCCTGATCGAGGTCGGTGGACGTCGGCGGGTCGATGGTGAGGAAGGGGATGTCCGTCGCGTCGTAGGGGGGCAGGCGGGGTGGCCGGGCGGCCTCCTCCAGTACGCCGGGCGGGAAGCTCCCGGGCACACCGAGACCGGTCCGCAGGGCGGACAGGGCGGCCTGCAGAGGAGCCCCCGGTACGCAGGTGGCGCGGATGTGGCGGCACGGCATGCGTCGAGCGTAGGTCGCGCGCACGCGGCGGGCACCCCGACCGCACCCCTTAGGCTGGCGCCGGGCCACACCCACCGTTAGGAGAACACCACCGTGCTCGTGCTGCTGCCGCCTTCCGAGGGCAAGGCACCCTCCGGCCGGGGAACCGCGCTGAAGCTGGAGTCGCTGTCCCTGCCCGGGCTCACCGAGGCGCGTCGGGCGGTCCTCGACGAGCTGGCCGAGCTGTGCGCCGGCGACGAGGAGAAGGCCCGCGAGGTGCTCGGACTGAGCGAGGGCCTGCGCGGCGAGATCGCCAAGAACACGCAGCTGCGCAGCGCGGGCGCGCGCCCGGCCGGGGAGATCTACACGGGGGTGCTGTACGACGCCCTGGACCTGGCCTCGCTGGACACGGCGGCCAAGCGGCGCGCGGGCCGCTCGCTGCTGGTCTTCTCCGGGCTGTGGGGCGCGGTCCGGGTGACGGACCGGATCCCGTCGTACCGCTGCTCGATGGGGGTGAGGCTGCCGGGGCTCGGAGCGCTGGGCGCGCACTGGCGTACGCCGATGGCCGCCGCGCTCCCCGAGGCGGCCGGCGACGGGCTGGTGCTCGACCTGCGGTCCTCGGCATACACGGGTGCGTGGAAGCCGAAGGGCGAGGTGGCCGGGCGGACGGCGACGGTCCGGGTCCTGCACGCGCCCACCCGGAAGGTGGTCAGCCACTTCAACAAGGCGACGAAGGGGCGGATCGTACGGAGTCTGCTGGCGGCGGGCGCCGCGCCCGCCGATCCGGCGGAGCTGGTGGAGACCTTGCGGGACCTGGGGTACGAGGTGGAGGTGCAGGCGCCCGCGCGGGCGGGGACGGCCTGGGCGCTGGATGTGCTGGTGAACGAGGTGCATTAGAAGTGCGCTAGAGGCGCACCAGAGATGCCGTTGCAACATACGCAACGCTCTTTGCGCATGCTGCACGGCGAGGGCACGATGAGCCCATGAGCTCACCGCTGCCCTCGGTTCCCGCCGTCTCCGTGCTGGATCTCGCCCCCGTGGTTCCCGTCGTCGTGGTGAACGAGATCGCGGACGCCGTACCCCTGGCCACGGCACTCGTCGCGGGTGGGCTGCCCGCGATAGAGGTGACCCTGCGGACGCCGTGCGCGCTCGACGCCATCCGGGCGATCGCGGACGGGGTGCCGGGCGCGGTGGTCGGCGCGGGCACCGTCATCACGTCGGCGCAGGTGACGGAGTGCGTGGCCGCGGGCGCCCGGTTCCTGGTCAGTCCCGGCTGGACCGACGTACTGCTCGATGCCATGAAGGCGTCCGGGGTGCCGTTCCTGCCGGGGGTGTCCACGACCTCGGAGGTGGTGGCGCTGCTGGAGCGCGGGGTGCGGGAGATGAAGTTCTTCCCGGCGCAGGCTGCGGGCGGCACGGCGTACCTCAGGTCGCTCGCCGGACCGCTGCCGCAGGCCAGGTTCTGCCCGACGGGCGGTATCGGCCCCACCTACGCGCCGGACTACCTCGCCCTCCCCAACGTCGGCTGCGTGGGCGGGACATGGATGCTTCCCGAGGACGCGATCGCCGCGAAGGACTGGGCGCGTGTGGAGAGCCTGGCGCGCGAGGCGGCCGCGCTCAGGCCACGCGGATGACGACCTTGCCGAAGGCCACGCCGGACTCGTAGTGGCGGAACGCCTCGTGGACCTCGTCGAAGCCGAAGACCCGGTCGATGACCGGGCGGGTGCCGTGCAGGGCGAGGGCTCGGTTCATGGACTCGAAGTGGGTCCGGCTGCCGACGAAGAGCCGCCGCATCGTCACCAGACTCGACGCGAGCGCGTCCGTCGTGATCTCCAGCGAGGCCTTGCGCGGGCTGTTGGCACTGACCAGGACGATCCTGCCGTAGAGCGCCGAGGCGCGGACCGACTGCTCGATCGTCTCCGGGCCCACGGTCTCGACGACGAGGTCCACGCCGCGCCCGCCCGTGAGGTCGCGGACCGTCTGTCCCCACGCGGGGTGGTCGGCGTACCGCACGACGTGGTCGGCGCCCAGGGCCTTGAGTCGCTCGGCCTTCTCCGGGCTCGATGTCGTGGCGACGACCTCGGCGCCCAGCATCTTCGCGAACTGCACGGCGAACAGCGAGAGCGCGCCCGTGCCGAGTGTCAGCACCGTCTCGCCGGGGACCAACGCCTCACCGCCCGTCAGCGCGTGCCAGGCCGTGACGCCCGCGCAGGGCAGGCAGGCGGCCTCCTCCCAGCCGAGGTGGTCGGGCACCCGCACCGCCGCGTCCTCGTCGAGGCGCGCGTACTCGGTGAGCATGCCGGGCAGGGTGGCGCCGGGCTGGTCGATCAGCGCGGGCGTGATCCTGCCGTCGATCCACTTCGGGAAGTACGTGCTCGCCACCCGGTCCCCGACCGCGAACCGGGTCACCTCCGCGCCCACCGCGACGACTTCGCCCGCTCCGTCACTCAGCGGGATCACGTCCGGCACGGCCTTCAGCGGATAGGTACCGTTCAGGATCAGCAGATCGCGCTTGTTGAGGGAGACGGCGCGGACGCGGACGAGGATGTCGCGGGGGCCTGGCTCGGGGCGGTCCGTCTCGCGCGGGGCGATGCCGTCGACGGTGCCGGGCGTTTCGAGGTGGTAGGCGCGCATGTCGGCTCCCTGGGGTGTGCTCCGTGGATGCGTCCATGCTGCTCGGACGGGGTACGCCGCTCAATTCCCCGTGAGGTATGGCCGGACTGTCGTACCCGTGACGTACAACTGAGCCATGACCATCAGCACGGCCGCCTCGGTGACCGAACCCCCACCCTTCGCCCGGGAGCTGCTGCGCTGGCGCACCGCGCGCCGGGTCAGTCAGCTGGAGCTCGCCTCGCGGGCGGGGACGACCCAGCGGTACGTCAGTTTCATCGAGCGCGGGCGGTCGGTGCCCGGCAGGGAGATCGTGATCCGGCTCGCCGAGTCGCTCGGCCTGACGCTGCGGGAGCGCAACTCGCTGCTGCTGGCGGCCGGTTACGCGCCCGCGTTCGCGGAGTCACCGCTCGACGCGGTCGCGTTGAAGCCCGTACGGGAGGCGTTGGACAGCATTCTCGAAGGGCATCTGCCGTATCCGGCGGTGGTGGCGGGGCCGCGGGGTGAACTCGTGGCGGCGAACGAGGCGTTCGACGTGCTCACCGAGGGCGCGGACCCCGCGCTGCTCGCGCCGCCCGTCAATGTGCTGCGGCTCGCGCTGCATCCGCGCGGGATGGGCTCGAGGGTGGTGAACCTGGACGCGTGGGGGCAGCACATCGTGGAGAACCTGCGGGCCCGTGCCGTGCGCAGCCCCGATCCCCGACTCGCCTCCCTGGCCGAGGAGTTGGCGGACTACGTACCGGCGAGTGAGCCCGGCGCCGACTATCTCGGCTTCGCCGTGCCGCTGCGACTGCGGTGCCCGGAGGGCGAGTTGAGACTGCTCACCACGCTGACGTCGTTCGCGACCGCGGTCGACGTGACGCTCGCCGAGCTCCACCTGGAGGCGTTCCTACCGGCGGACCGGGAGACCGCCGAGATCCTGCGGGCCCGGGCCGCTCGGCGCGGGTGACCTCCGGGCCCAGGGCGCTCGGCGCGGGTGACCTCCGGGCCCAGGGCGCTCAGCGCAGGTGACCTCCGGGTCCAGGGCGCTCAGCGCAGGTGAGAGGTGTCGTTGAAGAGGCGCAGGCTGGCGTTGCCGTCCGCGTAGTAGGCCACCGCCGACAGGGAGGCCGCGGACAGCTCCATCCGGTACAGGGACTCCGGCGGGGCACCGATCGCGAGCCGTACGAGGCTCTTGATCGGGGTGACATGGCTGACGAGGAGGACGGTGCGGCCCGCGTAGGAGGCGATGAGCTTGTCGCGGGTGGTCGCGATACGGCGGGCGGTCGCCGCGAAGCTCTCGCCGCCGCCGGTCGGTTCCGCCTTCGGGGAGGCGAGCCAGGTCTTCAGGTCCTCGGGGTACCGCTCCTGCACCTCGGCGAAAGTGAGGCCTTCCCAGGCGCCGAAGTCCGTCTCGCGCAGGCCGTCCTCGATGGCGACCTCCAGTCCCAGGCGGGCGGCGACGGCGGCGGCGGTCTGGCGGGTACGGGTGAGTGGCGACGCCACGATCGCCTGGACGGTGCCGCGTGCGGCCAGCGCGGCGGCGACGCGCTCGGCCTGCTCCCGGCCCACGTCCGAGAGCGACGGGTCGGTGCCGCCGCTGCCGGAGAAACGCTTCTGGGGGGTGAGGAGGGTCTCGCCGTGGCGCAGGAGCACGAAGGTGGTGGGGGCGCCCATGTCGGGGGCCGCGCCCCAGCCGGTCGACGGCGCCGGGGTGGCCACGTTGTGCGCGGCCCGTGCGTCGGCGTCGGCCTTCGCGGCTTCGCCACCGGGAGTCGTCCGAGTGCGGGTCTGTGGGGGCTGGTCGCGCAGTTCCCCGCGCCCCTCACGGGGCGCCGACGGGGACCACGGTTCGCCGCGCCGCCCGGCGTCCATCGCCTCGTTGGCCAGTCGGTCCGCGTGCTTGTTCTGTTCGCGCGGCATCCACTCGTAGGTGATCCGGTCGGGCGGGAAGATGCGGGCCGCCTCCGCGGCCAGGGGCTTCATGTCCGGGTGCTTGATCTTCCAGCGGCCGGACAACTGCTCGACGACGAGCTTGGAGTCCATCCGGACCCGGACGCGCGCGGCCGGGTCCAGTTCGTGGGCGGCGCGCAGGCCCGCCACCAGGCCCCGGTACTCGGCGACGTTGTTGGTGGCGATGCCGATGTACTCGGCACGCTCCGCCAGTGTCTCCCCGGTGGCCGCGTCGATGACCACGGCGCCGTACCCCGCGGGTCCCGGGTTGCCCCGGGAACCGCCGTCGGCCTCGACGATGAACTCCCGCACGCCCCGCGCCCCTTACAGACCGGACTCGGACGTACGCACCAGGATGCGGCGGCAGTTCTCGCAGCGCAGCACGGTGTCCGGGGAGGCCGCCTTCACGTCGTTGACCTCGGTGATGTTGAGCTCCAGACGGCAGCCCTCGCAACGGCGCTGGTAGAGCCGCGCGGCGCCGACGCCGCCCTGCTGCTGGCGCAGCTTGTCGTAGAGCTTCAGCAGGTCGGCGGGGACGGAGGCCGAGACGACCTCGCGCTCCTTCGTCACCGAGGCGGTCTCGCCGTCGAAGGACTCGAAGGCGGCGTCCCGGCGGCCGGTCGCGTCGTCGATCTTCGACTGCACGGAGGAGGTCCGCTCGGTCAGCTCGGCGACCCGCTCCTGCGCGGACTCGCGACGCTCCATGACCTCGAGGACGACGTCCTCCAGGTCGCCCTGCCGCTTGGCGAGGGAGGTGATCTCGCGCTGGAGGTTCTCCAGGTCCTTGGGGGAGGTGACGGCACCGGAGTCCAGGCGCTGCTGGTCGCGGGTGGCGCGCTGGCGCACCTGGTCCACGTCCTGCTCGGCCTTGGTCTGCTCGCGGGCGCAGTCGCTCTCCTCGGTCTGCGCGGCGACGAGCAGGTCGCGCAGCTGCGTGAGGTCCTTGTTCAGCGACTCGATCTCGGCGTGCTCGGGAAGGGACCTCCGCTTGTGCGCGAGCTGCTGCAGGCGTACGTCGAGGGCCTGGACGTCGAGAAGTCGGATCTGGTCGGCAGGCGCGGCGTTCAGTTGGGGGCTCCCATTGCGTTAGGTGTTTCGGTGGACGCCGCGTGGGCGGTCCAGGGGTCGGTGACCGTCTTGGAGACGTGGACCCGCAGGCCCCATCCCTTGCGGTCGGAGATCTCGTCGAGCTGGGCGGCGGCCAGCTCGCACCAGGGCCACTCGGTGGCCCAGTGCGCCGCGTCGAGCAGCGCGAGAGGACTGTGGGCGCGGGCCTCCGACGCCGGGTGGTGGCGCAGGTCCGCGGTGAGGAAGGCGTCGACGCCGGCGGCGCGCACGTCGTCGAAGAGGCTGTCGCCGGAGCCGCCGCTGACCGCGACGGTCCGTACGACCGCCTCGGGGTCGCCGGCGACGCGGATGCCCTGCGCGGTGGCGGGCAGTCGCCCGGCGGCGCGCGCGGCGAGTTCACGGACGGTCAGCGGGTGGTCCAGCTCACAGACGCGGCCGAGGCCGCGGCGGCCCTCGGGGTCGGTGGGGTCCGGCACGAGCGGCCGTACGACCCGCAGGTCGAGTGCCCCGGCGAGGGCGTCGCTGACTCCCGGGTCGGCGCGGTCGGCGTTGGTGTGGGCGACGTGCAGCGCGATGTCGTTCTTGATGAGGGTGTGCACGACCCGGCCCTTGAAGGTGTCGGCCGCGACCGTCGTCGTCCCACGCAGATAGAGCGGATGGTGGGTGACCAGCAGGTTCGCGCCCAGCTTCACCGCTTCGTCGACGATTTCCCGAACGGGATCGACGGCGAACAGGACGCGGGTGATCTCCTGGTCCGGCTCGCCGCACACGGTGCCGACCGCGTCCCATCCCTCGGCCCTCTCGGGGGGCCAGAGGGTGTCGAGCGCGGCGATGACTTCAGACAGACGGGGCACGGGGAAAGGCTACCTGGCTCGGGCCGGTGCCCCACCGGTCTCGGGCCGGTCCCGGGGTGCGCGACCAGGGGTCCCGGCGGCGGGCGGCCCTCGGTGATCGGGGCCCCACCCCCTTCTCCCCGCACCGTTCAGCACACGCGTCCACGTTCCCTCAGGCGAATCGCGGCACGGCCACCCTTATGTGTGAAGCGCCCGCCCGCCGGTCCCACGTCTGTGCGTGCGAAAACTAGCTTCGTCGCCGGAGGTGACCGAACGATGACGGCCTGTGCCACCGAGCCTGCGGCGGAACCCGGGGACGAGCGGGCCACTCGCCCCACGGATACGACCGCCCACCCCGCGGATGCGACCGCCTGCCCCATGGATGTGATCGCCCGCCCCACCTGTGTGATCGCCGCGGACGGAACCTACGCGGCCCGCCTCGCCCTCGACGGCGAGTGCTGGTTCCCGGAGCGCTGGACGCTGGACGGCCCCGAGCCCTACGCCGTACCGCTGCCCTCCCACCAGCCGGAGGAGCCCGGCACCGAGGTGCTGCCGATGTCCGACGGGCGGGTGCTGATCCACCGCGTCGCGGACGGGCGGCACACGTTCTCGCTGCTGTACCCGACCGAGCCAGGCACCGGGGAGCTGCTCCTCGGCGCGGTGGAGTGCCACGACGAGGACGCCCGGCTGTGGCTGCTGCCGCCCGCGCCGGACGGGGAGCATGCGTACGCCCTCGCCACGGGCCGTGACTCCACGGCGGTGTGGCTGGTGGCGGGCGGCGCGTTCGGGCCGGAGCACCTGGCCGAGGTGCCGGGCCGCTGTTCGGGCGGGGCCTGGCTGGACGGCGCGGGGCGCCTGCTGGCCCTGGACCGCCGCCTGGACGGCCGCACCAAGACGGTGGTCGTCGACCTGGGGCGCGGCGGTGAAGTAACGCCACTGCTGCAGATCGCCGAGGACAGCGACGACCGGCTGCTGCTCGCGGACGCCGACAGCGGACTGCTGCTGATCCGCTCCGACGCGCCGTCCCCGGGCCTCGACCGCCTCGGCTGGGGCGTCCTCGGCAGCACCCTGCCGATCCGCTTCCCCGACTGTCTGCAGGCCACCGACTGCGCGGTGACGCCGTTCGCGATCCAGCCGGGGCAGGTACTGACGCCGGAGCGCTGCGCGGTGGCCCTGCGCATCGACGGACCGGCCGGCAGTTGGGTGGGCGTGTGGCGACCGGTCGAACGCCAGGTCCACCATCTCGCGGCCCCGGAGGGCTGGTTGGCGGGCGCGGGCCTGTGGACCAGGGAGGGGGTCCTCCAACTGCCGTACGCGACGGGGTCGGTGCCGTGCGGGGTGACGAAGGTGACGGCGCCCGCCGTCGCGGTGACGGCGGAGGCACCCCCTCCGCCGGAACGGCCCACGGCGCGCCCGGTCCCCCTCCAACAGGCACCGCTGGGCGGGCAGTCCCCCGTGAGAAGGCGGCCCCTTTCCGTCCGTCCTGCGCCCGAGGACGAGGTCTTCCGGGCCGAAGGGGGGTCCGGGGGCGAGAACAGGTCCCCCGCCCCCGTTCCCGCGTGAGCGACCGGTTACAATCCTCCGGCTGCAAAGAAGGATCTTGTTGACGGGGTGAACACTTCCACATGAGCGAAACCAGCACCATGGAACCGCCGGCCACCGACGCCCACGAGGCGACGGTCCAGGACGAAGGCCACGGCAAGCACCGTGGCCCGGTCTCCGGCCGGGACGACGAGGCGACCCCCCACGGCCGCCACCGCAAGCCGTCCGACCAGCAGAACACATCGGCCTGACGGTAAGCGGAACCAGCGATACGGCCCCGCTCGCGCTCGGCGCGAGCGGGGCCGTTCCGTGTGGCGCTCCCTGCCCCAGCCGGCACACCCGCCCCTGTCGGGCGAGCTAGGTGTGCTTGAGTCCCAGTACCTCCGCCGCCGCGAACGTCTCCCCCGGTGGCCGCTGCGCGTAGTACGGGCCGAGCAGTGCCTCGAGTTCGTCGTAGGTGAAGGCGTCCTGCTTGGTGTCGAACTTGGCGGCCACCCGCGGCCTATCGACGACCGCGACCATCCCGCCGTGCACGACGAGCAGCTGTCCGTTGACGTGCGCGGCGGCGGGTGAGGCCAAGTAGCCGACGAGGGGCGCGACATGCTCGGGGGCGAGGGGATCGAGGCCCTGGTCGGGGACCTCGAACCCGTGGAACACGTCCTCGGTCATCCGGGTCCGGGCGCGCGGGCAGATGACGTTGGCCGTGACGCCGTACTTCGCGAGCGCCAGCGCGGTCGAGGTCGTCAGTCCGACGATGCCGCCCTTGGCCGCCGCGTAGTTGGGCTGTCCCGCCGAGCCCGCGAGGAACGCCTCCGAGGAGGTGTTCACGATCCGCCCGTACACCGGCCCGTCCGCCGCCTTGGACCGCGCCCGCCAGTGCACGGACGCGAAGTGGGTGGTGTTGAAGTGCCCCTTCAGATGCACGCGGATGACGGAGTCCCACTCGTCCTCCGACATCGAGAAGACCATCCGGTCGCGCAGGATGCCCGCGTTGTTGACGAGGATGTCCAGCTTCCCGAACTCGCCGATCGCCAGGTCGACCAGCTCACGGGCCCGTTCGTGGTCGGAGACGTCCCCGGTGTGGGCGAGGGCGTGGCCGCCCGCGGCGCGGATCTCGGCGGCGACCTCCTCGGCGGGGGTGGCCGAGGCCGCGCCGGAGCCGTCCCGCCCGGGCTGCCCGTAGTCGTTGACGACGACGGCGGCACCCAGGCGGGCCAGTTCCAGCGCTTCGGTCCGGCCGAGCCCACGCCCCGCGCCGGTGACGATCGCGGCGAGCCCTTCAAGTGGCAGTGACATCGAAGTCCTCAGCAGTCGTGGAGGCGGTCGTGGGGGCAATCGTGGGGGTCAGGTGGCAGCAGCCGTGAGGGTCAGATCTCGATGCACGTACGCAGCGCGGTTCCCGTCCGCATCCGGTCCAGCGCCTCGTTGATCCCTGACAGCGGCACCCGGTGGGTGATCAGGCTCTCCAGGTCGATGCGGCCCGCGCGCCACAGGGCGACCGTCCGCTCGTACGACCGCAGGACGTCTCCGCCGCCGTACATGGACGGCAGGATCCGCTTCTCGTCGAAGAACAGCTCGAACATGTTGAGCTGCAGGAAGTCGTCCATGGCGCCCGCGCCGACGATGACGAGGGTGCCGCCGCGGCGGGTGTTCTCGTAGGCGGTGCGGGCGGTGGCGGAGCGGCCGACGACCTCGAAGACGTAGTCGAAGCCCTCGCCGCCGGTCACCGACTGCTTCGCGCCCGGGAGTTCGTCGGGCGAGACCGCCTTCGTCGCGCCGAACCGCAGCGCGGCCTCCCGGCGCGAGGCGACCGGGTCGACGGCGACGATCTCGGCGGCGCCCTTGAGGCGCGCGCCCTGGATCGCGGAGATGCCGACGCCCCCGCAGCCGATCACGGCGACCGAGGAACCGGCCGCCACGTCCGCGGTGTTGAGGGCGGCGCCGAGGCCGGTCGTCACTCCGCAGCCGATGAGGGCCGCGATGTCGAAGGGCACGTCGTCCGGGATCGGCACGGCGCAGCCCGCGTCGACCACGACCTCCTCGGTGAAGGTGCCGGTCCCGGCGAAGCCGAAGACGTCTTGGCCGGGGCGCCTGAAGTTGGGCGTGCCGGCGTTCATGAACCCGGCCAGGCACAGCTGGCTCTGGCCGCGCTTGCAGGCGGGACAGACGCCGCAGGCGGGCAGCCAGCAGACGACGACCCGGTCGCCGGGCTTGAGGTGGGTGACGCCCTCGCCGACCTCGACGATCTCCCCGGCGCCTTCGTGGCCGGGTACGAACGGCGCGGGCTGCGGCAGTACGCCGCTCATCGCGGACAGGTCGGAGTGGCACAGGCCGGTGGCCCGTACCCGGATCCGCACCTTGCCCGGCCCGAAGCCCACCGCCTCGATGTCGTCGAGGACTTCCAGCTTGTCCTGGCCTATCTCGTGCTGTACGGCTGCGCGCATGGTGCGGCTCCCCTCGACAACGGGCTGATCACTGACGGGCTGAGCTCAGGAGTGCGTGACGACGGTGTCGGCGAGGACCGGCGCGTCGTCCCGCTCGAGGGCGCTCACGGCCACCCGGACGCTGCCTTCCTGCCGCCACATACGGATGCGCAGGGTCTCCCCCGGATACACGACCCCGGCGAAGCGCGTGGTGTACGAGCGGACGCGCGCCACGTCCCCGCCGAGCAGCGTGTCGACGACCGCCTTGAGGGTCATCCCGTACGTGCACAGCCCGTGCAGGATCGGCCGGTCGAACCCGGCGAGCTTGGCGAACTCGGGGTCGGCGTGCAGCGGGTTCCAGTCGCCGGAGAGGCGGTAGAGCAGCGCCTGCTCCTCGCGGATCGGGCGCTCGACGGTCCGGTCCGGCGCACCGGCGAACTCCTCGAGGCGGGTGGAGGGGCCGCGGTCGCCGCCCCAGCCGCCCTCTCCTCGTACGAAGATCTGGGCGTCGTTCGTCCACAACGGTCCCTCGGCGTCGGCGACCTCGGTGCGCATGACCAGGACGGCCGCCTTGCCCTTGTCGTACACGGCGGCGATCCGCCCGGTGGCCAGGGCCTTGCCCTCGATGGGGATCGGGCGGTGCACTTCGATGGTCTGGCCGCCGTGCAGGACGCGGGCGAGGTCGACGTCGACGCCGGGCATGGACAGGCCGCTGATCACCCCGGGGGAACCGGCGCCCGCGACGGTGGCGAAGCTCGGCAGGACGTGCAGCTTCGATTCGAGGGTGTAGCGCAGCTCGTCGGGATCCGTCGCCGGGACGCCCGCTCCGAGGCCGAGGTGGTAGAGCTGGACGTCCTTGCGGTCCCAGGTGATCTCACCGCTGCGGGGTTCGGCGGCGAGGGCCTTGGCGGCGTCGATGGGCATGGGGCTCCTGATCAGTAGCGCGAAAGACCTCGGTGCGGCCGTCCGCACCGTCGGCCGCACCGAGGTCGACACTGGCCGATCTAGAACGCGTTCCAGTCCGGCGACCCTTGTATAGCCCAGCACTCGGCAGTTGTGAAGGCTCCTGACGCCCTGTCAGGTCAACGGTCCGTTCGCCCGGCCGTGACATTTGTCCTGCCGGAGTCCGTACAAGCGCATCTGCCGGGCGAGGGCCGCGGATTCGTACCGTCTCAGACATGACACAGACAGGTGGGACGGAGCGTGCCGTGTCCTTCACGGGGGCGGTCAAGGCGTTCGGCACGGTGCGCGCCGTGGACGGGGTGGATCTGGAGATCGGCCGCGGCGAGACGGTGGCGCTGCTGGGGCGCAACGGCGCGGGGAAGTCGACCACGATCTCCCTGCTGCTCGGCCTGAACGAGCCGGACGAGGGGACGGTCGCGCTCTTCGGCGGCCCCCCGGAGGCGGCGGTGCACGCCGGGCGGGTCGGCGCGATGCTTCAGGAGACCCGGCCGGTGCCCCGCGCGACCGTCCGTGAGCTGGTCTCCTTCGTCGCGGGCCGCTATCCCGCGCCGCTCCCGGTCGCCGACGCGCTGGAGCTCGCGGGGATCGCGGATCTGGCGGGGCGACGCGTCGACCGGCTCTCCGGCGGGCAGGCGCAGCGGGTGCGGTTCGCGATGGCGCTCGCCGGGAACCCCGACCTGATCGTGCTCGACGAGCCGACCGCCACGCTGGACGTGGAGGCGCGGCGCGCGTTCTGGGACTCGATGCGGTCCTATGCGCGGCGTGGCCACACCGTCCTGTTCTCCACGCACTACCTGGAGGAGGCCGACGCGCACGCCGACCGGATCCTCGTCATCGACCACGGCCGGCTCGTCGCCGACGGGACCGGCGAGCAGCTCAAGCGGGCGGTGGGCGGCAACCTGGTCTCCTTCGACCTCGCGGGCCGGGGCACCGAGGGGCTGACCCTGCTGCCCGGTGTGGTGTCGGTGGAGGTGCGCGGGGACCGGGCCCTGCTGCGCACGGACGACTCGGACGCGACGGTGCTCGCGCTGGCCGAGCTCGGCGCGATCCGCGGCCTGGAGGTCGTCCCCGCGTCCCTGGACGACGCGTTCTTGGCGCTCACCTCGCATGTTCTGGAGACGGTGTGATGCTGGACTATCTGCGCCTCGAAGTGCGCCGGACGCTGCGCGACGCCGGCTTCGTCATCGGCGGCATCGCGATGCCCGTGATGATGTACCTCTTGTTCACCAACCTCGGTGACGCCAGTGACGGCGGCTGGAAGACCGGTTCGATGATCGGCATGGCCGCGTACGGGGCGGTGGGCTCGGCCCTGAACACCGGCGGCGGTGTCGCCGAGGACAAGGGGATCGGCTGGCTGCGCCAGCTGCGGGTGACCCCGATGACCCCGCGCGAGGTGGTGCTCGGGCGGACGCTGACCGGCTCGGTGACCGTGCTGCCCGCGATCGCCGCGGTGCTGGCGGCGGGCGGCCTGGTCAACGGCGTACGGCTGGAGGTCTGGCAGTGGGCCGCGGTCGCGGTGCTGCTGTGGCTCGGCTCGACACCCTTCACCCTGCTCGGCCTCGGCAACGGCTACCGGCTCACCGCGCAGACGACCGGTGTCGCGAACATGGTGTGCAACCTGGGGCTCTCGGTGGTCGGCGGTCTGTGGTTCCCGCTGACGCTCTTCCCGGGCTGGCTCCGGTCCCTGTCCGGCTTCACGCCCACGAACCGCATCGCCCAGCTCGGCGCGTCCGTCGCCGACGGCGCCGCACCGGCGCTCGGTGCGGTGGCGGTTCTCACGGCTTGGCTACTGGCCTTCGGTTCGTACGCTGTGGTCTCGTACCGCAGGGCCGCGCGGACCATCTGAAGCAGACCTGAAGCAGGCCGTCCGAAGGGGGAGCGGGGACATGTCCTGGATACGAGAGGTCACCTGTCAGGTGAAGGGGTGGCGGGTGGCGCGGGCGCGCTGGCGGGCCGACATGGAACGCTTCAAGGTCGAGCAGCGGGCCGCCCGCAAGGGTGGGAAGTGGCCCGAGAACCCGGGCCCGCCGCCCACCGGCTTCGCGCTGCTGCCGTGGCTGCTGATGGGGATGGGCTCCTTCTCCAACCTCCTCCAGGGCGAGACCCCCAACCCCTGGATCGGCGGCCTGGGTCTGTTCACCTTCAACTCCCTCTACATCTATGTGACGTTCCGCTCCTTCGTGAAAGAGGCCCGCGAGGCCCGCTCCACCAAGGTGGCGCTCGTCCTGATGGGCCTGGTCACCTGTGGGCTGGCCCTGGGGTACGGCGGCAGCTGGCTGTACTTCTTCCCGCTGCTGGGCCTGGCCACCGGCGCGGCGCTGCGGGGCCCGCGGGTCGGTCAGATCGGCCTCGGTCTGACCGCGCTCGCGGCGGCGGTCTCCTTCTTCCGCGCGGGCTGGGACGCGGTGAACGTCGCGTACGGCACCTTCCTGTCCACCATGGTGACGGCGGCGATCCTCTCCCTCTCCGAAGCGGTACGGGAACTGCGCGCCGCCCGCGAGGAGCTGGCCCGCCGCGCCGTCGAGAAGGAACGCCTGCGCTTCTCCCGCGACCTGCACGACCTGCTCGGCCACACGCTCTCCGTCATCGTGGTGAAGTCGGAGGCGGCCCGCCGGCTGGCCCCGCGCGACCTGGACGCGGCCCTCACCCAGATCACGGACATCGAGTCCGTGGGCCGGCAGGCGCTGACCGAGATCCGCGAGGCGGTGACCGGCTACCGCGAGGGCAGCCTCACCACGGAACTGGACCGGGCCCGCTCCGCCCTGTCCGCGGCGAGCGTCGACCCCGTGGTCCGCCAGTCCGGCGCCCCGCTGACCCCGCAGAACGAGGCCCTGCTGGGCTGGGTGGTCCGGGAGGCGGTGACCAACGTCGTACGGCACAGCGGCGCGACCCGCTGCGAGATCACCGTCGAGGGCGTACCGAACGGTCAGGTCCGCCTGACCGTCACGGACGACGGCACCGGCACGGGCGCCTCCGCGACCGGCCTTGCCGAGGGCATCGGTGGCACCGGTCTGAAGGGCCTGACGGAACGCCTCGCGGCGGCGGGCGGGTCGCTCAGGGCCGGCCCGTCACCACGCGGCGGCTTCACGGTCACCGCCGAACTCCCGGTGGAGGCGGCAGACTTGGCGTCCGCGGCGGACTTGGCGTCCTCTTCGGTGGCTACGGCGCCCAGGGAGCCGTGACCGCCCAGCTCACGTCGTCCGTCCACGAGGTGGCGCTGTCGAAGGCGTTCGAGCCGCCGTCACTCGCTATGTAGACGTTGTAGTTGTAGTGCCGGAGGTATCTCGTCGGGTAGTTGTACGAAGCGAACGAGGTCCCCGTCCCGCTCTTGCCGGTCCCGGCGCAGAACGTGGCGTCCTGTCTGAACTGCGTGGTGCCGACCATGGGTTGTCGGTAGAGCTGGTAGTTGTAGTGCCGCAGGAAGTCGCCCGGGTAGTTCCGTGACTCGAAGGAGTAGCAGGAGCTGTCGGCGAGGCCCCTGCGGACGATCCAGGTGGCGTCGCCCTTGTCGAGCGACGAACTGCTCGACGTGATGGCCGAGATGACCGCCGCGTTGTTCTGGTGGCGGATGTAGTCGGCCGTGCAGCACGAGGTGGTCGCGCGCAGCGAGATCTCGGACCCGGCCGTCAGCGAGCCGGTGCTGCCGGTCGCACCGCCGTAGCCGACGGAGACGATGTCGGCCTGGACGGAGTCGTCGGCGGCGTCCGTCGGAATGCCCGAGGTCATGACGCCCTCGAAGAAGGACCCGATGGAGCCGTTGCTGTTGTCGCCGCCGGTGCCCAGGACGATCGCGCCCTCCTGATGCATGGGCGAGTAACCACTGGTGGTGGGTTCACCCCCGGAATAAGTGGTCGTGAGACCGCCCGATTGGGCGTTGCCGTATTTCAGCGCGAAATGGTTCTGACCGTTGTTCTTCAGCAAAGCGGTCACGAACGGCATCGACCCGGTGCCGGTGTTCGACGTGTTCTTGCTGTAGCCGGAGTCCGACTGGAACAGTCCGTTCTCCAGATCGGCCTGCACCCAGGGGCCCTGGCCGTAACAGGGCGAGAACCAGCACTCGGTGCCGAAGTTGATCGCGTCCATGTGGCCGTTGCCGGTGTCCTGGTTGTTGGTCTCGGCGTTGCCGTAGTCGAAGCAGCAGCTGCCGTTCACATGGGTGCCGGAGGTCACCATGTACATCCCCTCGGCCGCCCCGTTGGTGGCCACGCCCGAGGTGGAGTTGTCCCGGTAGCCCATGCCGGCCGAGATCTCCAGGCCGTAGACCTGGTGGCCGCCGACGGTCACCGGCAGCGCGTCCGCGGGCGCCCCGACATCGGCCGCGCCCGCCCCGCCCGCGCCCTCGACGGTGAGGTCGTTGTGGCGCGCGGACTGGTCGTAGATCTTGGTGATGATGCAGGTGGTGCCGGAGCAGAAGGAGTCCTGTGCCGCCGCGTTCGCGTACCCGCCGGCCGCCAGGAGACCGATGTTCGCGGTGGCGCTGTCGGAGGCGCGCTGCACCTGGTAGAGCGAGCCGTTGTACGACGAGTAGAGCGCTCTGACGAGGCTGTGCGCGGCGACACAGGGTGTGCCCGCGGCGGCGTAGACGTCACAGGGCAGCGATCCCGCGGCGGTGGCCGCCGGGGTGCCGACGGCGAGCGCGACGACGGCCGCCAGCACCGACAGCACGGCCAATACGGCGCTTCTCGGGCGCGACGATCTTGGTAACACCATGCACCTCTTCCGTTCCTGGTAGGACAGTGCGGGTGCCCGGTCGAAATACCGGACATTGTTCGATCGAAATACCGAACCATTCCCGGTCGAAATGCCGAACGTTTGCGAATATCGACTCGACACAGGAACGGCAAAGGCGATCGCGGAATGTCGAGGCGATTGTTTGCCCGGAGTCAAGGGCCGTCAAGACGCGCGGAGTCGAACCATGGAGAGTTTTTAACGACCGGCGAAGTGCGCACCACGACGGGTCACATGCCTTCCCCCGCCTTACGCTGGGCCCCGTGAACGAGATGCCCCGGGACCACCGGCCCACGAAGTCCGTGCGTGTCCTGCTTGCCGAGGATCAGGGAATGATGCGGGGCGCGCTCGCCCTGTTGCTGGGGATGGAGCCGGACATCGAGGTCGTCGCCCAGGTCGCGGCGGGCGACGCCATCGTGGACGCGGCGCTGACGCACCGCCCGGACGTGGCCCTGCTGGACATCGAGCTGCCCGGGATGAGCGGCCTGGACGCCGCCGCCGTACTGCGCGAAGAGGCGCCCGACTGCCGGGTGTTGATCCTCACCACCTTCGGTCGGCCCGGGTATCTGCGGCGCGCGATGGAGGCGGGCGCCGCCGGGTTCCTGGTCAAGGACGGCCCCGTGGAGGACCTCGCCGAGGCGATCCGGCGAGTGCTGACCGGCGAGACGGTCATCGACCCGGCGCTCGCCGCCGCCGCGTTGAGCGCCGGGCCCAATCCGCTCACCGCCCGTGAGTGCGACGTCCTGAAGGCCTCGGTGGACGGCGCCACCGTCGCCGACATCGCCTCCAAGCTCCACCTCTCCGAGTCGACCGTCCGCAACTACCTTTCCTCCGCGATCGGCAAGACGAGCACCCGCAACCGCATGGAGGCGATGCGGGAGGCCCGCCAACAGGGCTGGCTGTGACCGCCGGCCGCCCGGCTCACCGCGCGCGAATCTCCTACTTCGTCACCGCCACCGCCTTGAAGGTCCTTCCCTCCGGTCCCAGGCACACGAACCAGTCGGACCGGGAACCGTCCGCCGGGCGGATCGCATCCTCGAAGTCCCCGACGATGCCCGTGCCCGGGGCGGGCCTCGACGCCGCGGTCGTCGTGCCGTCGTCCCAGGTGCAGGTGACCTCCTGGGCGGTCGTGGCGATCTGACCGACCACGAGCCGCTGGTCGGTCCCGCTCGTCGCCGTCCTGCTGGTATCCAAGGGCATCGCGCCGGACTTGAGGTCCGTGCCCGCCATGGTGTCTCCCTTCTCGAACGCCCCCAGCAACTTGATCGACGTCTTGTCGTCCAAGGTCAGGCGGACGAAGTACGAGCTCTTGCCGATGAGCTCGGAGGCATTGCGCACGTTCACCCACGGCTTGCCGAGCCCGGACTCGGTCATCGCGTCCAGTTGCCCCTGCGCCTCCGCCTTGTTCCGGGGCGCTCCCCAGACGTCGATGACGACCTTCCACTTCTTGCCGTGCTCGGTTCCCCTCGCCAGGTCGCTGCGCTGCGGCTCGTACAGATGCCGCTCGTCGCTCACCGGCGGCCGCGTCGCCGCCGGCGCGACCTTCTGCGCGTCGCCGCCCGTCACCCCGGCCAGTGCCAACGTCCCCGTCGAACCGGCGATCACCAGCGCCGCCGCTGCCGCCAGTGCCCAGCGGCGGGCCTTGCGGCGGCGGCCACCGCGGACCACCGCCTGGTAGGGGGCTATGCCGATCTCCGCCTCGTCCGCGGCCTCGGCCAGCAGGAAGGCGATGTCCCTGTGTGTCATGTCGTGGTTCGTCTCCCGGTCCGCGCTCATCACTTCCGCCCTCCGTGCGTCACCATGTCCGCCAGGCCCGGTATGGCGCGCAGCTTCGAGATCCCCTTCGCCGCGTTGCTCTTCACCGCGCCCACCGAACAGCCCATCGCCTCCGCCGCCTGGCTCTCGCTCAGGTCCTCCCAGTACCGCAGGACCACCGCCTCGCGCTGGCGCGGCGGCAGTTGGACGAGCGCCGTCAGCAGGGCGCTGCGGTCGTCGGCCTGGGCGATCCGGTCACCTTGGTCGGGCAGCTCGTGCGTGAGCCCCGAGTCGTCCTTCGGCGCCAGGAACTCCTTGAGCCTTCTGCGGTGTTTCCGGGCATGCGCGTTGATCATCACGCGCCGTACGTAGGCCTCCGGATCGTCGGCCGCGCCGACCCTGCGCCAGGCCACATAGACCTGCTCCAGCGTCGTCTGGACCAGGTCCTCGGCGGCGTGCTGCTCCCCCGTAAGGAGAAATGCCGTACGCATCAACCGCGGCCAGCGGCCGATGACAAAGCGCTGGAACTCCTCGTCCCGAGCCTGCTTCCGATCCCCCATGGGCACCTCCTAGATGTACAAAGGAGTCCACGAGGACCGGATTTCGTTGCCTCGACGGCAGGAGATCTTCGGCGGCCTCAGCGGGCGGAGATCCTCGAGGGCAGCCACAGCAGCATCAGCACCGCCCCGCCGAGCAGTACGTACCCGCCCGTACGGAAGACCAGCGCGTATCCCTCCGTCAGCGCCTGGGCCGACGAGCCGCTCCCCGTACGCGAGGCCGCGATGGTCGACATGACGGCGAGTCCGAGTGAACCGCCCATCGTGCGCGAGGTGTTGACCAGCCCGGACACCAGACCGGCGTCCCCCGGCGCCGCGCCCGAGGTCGCGAGCGAGGCGAGCGGGGTGGCGGCCAGCCCCGCGCCCGCCATCATCAGGATCCCGGGGAACATGATCGCCGTCAGGTAGGAGCCGTCGGCCGTCATCGTCGACTGCCAGCCGAAGCCCGCCGCGGCGACCAGCGAACCGATGACGGCCACGTTGCGCGCCCCGACCACCGGCATGAGCCGCGGTGCGAGCTTCGAGCCGAGGACCACCGCGAGCGAGCTCGGCACCAGCGCCAGCCCGGCGCCCAGCGGCGAGTAGCCGAGCACGTTCTGCGCGTACAGCGTCATGAAGAACCACATGCAGAACATCGCGGAGCCGCACACGAACATGGCCGCGTTCGCCGACGCCACCGCCCGCACACCGAGCAGGCGCAGCGGCATCAGCGGCACCCGCGTCCGCGCCTCGACCAGGAGGAACAGGCCGATCAGCGCGAGCCCGGCACACAGCGGTACGAGCGTCGCGGCCGCCGCCCACCCCTCCGCCTCGGTCTGCACGATCCCGTACGCGAGGGTCGCGAGCCCCGCCGTCACCAGCAGCGCGCCCGGCAGATCGAGCCGCCGCCCGTCCCCGGCCCGGCTCTCCACGAGCCACCGTGCGGCGCCCGCCAGCACCACCGCGCCCACCGGCACGTTGATCAGCAGCACCCACCGCCACGACAGCCCGTCCACCAGCAGCCCGCCGACCAGACCGCCGGCCGCCCCGCCCCCGGCGCCGACCGCCGTCCAGGTCGCGATGGCCCGTGCGCGGGCGGCACCCTCCGGGACCGCCGAGGTGAGGATCGTCAGCGTCGAGGGCGCGAGCACCGCCGCTCCGAGCCCCTGCGCGGCCCTCGCGACCAGCAGCTGCCAGCCCGCCTGGGCGAGCCCGCCGCCCAGCGAGGCCACCGTGAACAGCGCGAGCCCGACCAGGAACATCCGCTTGCGCCCGTACAGGTCACCGGCCCGCCCGCCGAGCAGCATGAACCCGGCGAAGGCGATCGCGTACGCGTTGACCACCCACTGCAGCCCCGGCGCGCTCAGCCCCAGGTCGGTCCGCATGGACGGCAGCGCCACGTTCACGACGGACACGTCGAGCACCACGAGGAACTGTCCGGCGCAGGCGAGCGCCACCACCAGCCAGGTGGGCGGCGCGACGCGAGCGGATATTCGGGTGTGTTCCGCGGCTCGAAGCATGAGTGTCATGCTCTCAACCGCCCTACGGTCCTTGCATCGGGATTTCGCCGCACTCGCCCTGGGCCACGGGACCTAGGCCACCCTGGGCCACTGGACCTAGGCCCGGCCGCGTCGGTCGGGCGGTGGCTCAGCCCGCCGCCCGTAGCAGCGTGACCACCGCCGCCCCGCCCAGCCCGATGTTGTGGGCGAGCCCGACCCGTGCGCCCGGTACCTGCCGGGGTCCCGCCTCGCCCCTCAACTGCCACACCAGCTCGGCCACTTGGGCGATCCCGGTCGCCCCCAGCGGATGCCCCTTGGAGATCAGCCCGCCGGACGGGTTCACGACCCACCGCCCGCCGTACGTCGTGGCCCTCGACTCGACGAGCTTGCCGGACTCCCCCTCCTCGCACATCCCGAGCGCCTCGTACGTCAGCAGCTCGTTGATGGAGAAGCAGTCGTGCAGTTCCACGACGTCCACGTCGTCGATGCCGAGTCCCGACCGCTCGTACACCTGGCGCGCGGCCTCCCGCGACATCGGCTGTCCGACGACGTCGACGCAGGAGCCGGACGCGAAGGACTCCTCGGTGTCGGTGGTCATGGCCTGCGCGACGATCTCGACGGCCTGGCGCGCCGGCGCGTGCCGCTCCAGGAACCGTTCGGACACCACGACCGCGGCGGCGGCCCCGTCCGAGGTGGGCGAGCACTGGAGTTTCGTCAGCGGCCGGTGCACGACCCGGCTGGCGAGGATCTCGTCGACCCCGTACACGTCCTGGAACTGGGCGTACGGATTGTTCGCCGAGTGGCGGTGGTTCTTGGCCCCGACGGCGGCGAGCTGCGCCTCGGTGGTGCCGTACTTCTCCATGTGCTCGCGCGCCGCGTCGCCGAAGATCTGCGCGGTGGGCGGGGACATCTCGAAGCCGTGCCGGGCGGCCATGACGCCGTAGTGGCGGGCCACCGGGGACGTCGAGAAGTCTCCCCCGTCCGCACCGCCCCCCAGCGCCCCGCGCTTCATCTTCTCGAAGCCCAGCGCGAGAACGCAGTCCGCGACCCCGCCCTCGACGAACTGCCGGGCCAGCATCAGCGCGCTCGATCCGGTGGCGCAGTTGTTGTTGACGTTGTAGACGGGGACGCCGGTGAGGCCGAGTTCGTACGCGGCGCGCTGGCCGGCGGTCGAGGGCTGGAAGCAGTAGCCGACAGGAACCTGTTCCACCTCGGCGTACGTGATCCCGGCGTCCGCGAGAGCGGCACTCCCCGCCTCCCGTGCCATGTCCCAGTACTGCCATTCACGGGTCTCGGGCTTCTCGAACCTGGTCATCCCGACCCCGGCGACGTAGGCCTTCATGGCGCGCAGACTAGAACACGTTTCATTTACCCACCAGGTCTGATGCCGGGTCAGTTCTTCATGGGAAGGTCAAGATTTTGTTAGTACGCCGAAGCATCGGAATAGTTGCCTGGGCGCACCGGGTTCGACATGCACGTATCCCGCACGCGCTCCCGCACGGATCGCCCACCGCTCTTCTCCTCCTTCTTCCTCCCTCTCTCTTTTGGCCTGGAGGCCTCACGCAATGACGCACACGACGACCGACCAGCCCACCCGGAGGCCCGGCGGCGCGATCGTGCCGGTACTGGCCTTCGCGGGCATCGTTGTCGCGGTGATGCAGACCCTGCTCGTTCCGGTCATCAAGGACCTGCCGGAGCTGCTGGGCACCGCACCCAGCAACGCCACCTGGGTGATGACCTCGACGCTGCTCGCGGGAGCCGTGGCCACGCCGATCATGGGTCGGCTCGGTGACCTCTACGGCAAGCGGCGGATGCTGCTCGCGAGCCTGTCCGTGATGGTCGTCGGCTCGCTCATAGCCGGTTTCACCAGCGCACTGCTGGTGATGATCGTCGGACGCGCCCTGCAGGGCTTCGCCATGGGCGCGATCCCGCTCGGCATCGGCCTGATGCGCGACATGCTGCCCCGGGAGAAGCTCGGCGAGGCGATGGCCCTCATGAGCTCCTCCATCGGCGTCGGCGGCGGACTCGCGCTGCCGGTCGCGGCCCTGGTCGCGCAGCACGCCGACTGGCACGCCCTCTTCTTCCTCGCCGCCGGTCTCGGCGCCGTCGCGATCATTCTGACCCTCGTCGCCGTACCGGAGTCCCCGATGCGGGCCGAGGGCACCTTCGACGGTCTGGGCGCGGCGGGCCTGTCCGCGGGCCTCGTCCTCTTCCTGCTGCCGATCACCAAGGGCAGCGACTGGGGCTGGACCTCGACCACCACGCTCGGCCTGTTCGCCGCGTCGGCCGTCGTCCTGCTCCTGTGGGGCGTGATGGAACTGCGCGTGAAGGCGCCGCTGGTCGACCTGCGCACCACCGCCCGCCGCTCGGTGCTCTTCACCAACCTCGCCTCGATCATGGTCGGCGTCTCCTTCTACGTCGTCTCGCTCGTCCTGCCGCAGCTGCTCCAGCTGCCGAAGGCCACCGGCTACGGCCTCGGCCAGTCGATGGTGGTCGCGGGTCTGTGCGTGGCGCCGCTCGGCCTGACGATGATGTTCACCGCGCCGGTCTACGCCCGGATCTCCGCCAAGTACGGCCCCAAGGTCACCCTGATCCTCGGCATGCTGATCATCGCGATCGGCTACGGCGCCGGCCTCGGTCTGATGAGCGCCGCCTGGCAGACCATCGTGATCTCGGTGGTCCTGGGCGCGGGCATCGGCCTCGCCTACTCCTCGCTGCCCGCGCTGATCGTCGGCTCCGTCCCGGCCTCGGAGACGGGCGCGGCCAACGGCCTCAACACCCTGATGCGCTCGATCGGCACCTCGGTCTCCAGCGCCGTCATCGGCATGGTCCTCGCCAACACCGCGAACAACGTCGGCGGCCTCGAGATCCCCACCATGCACGGCTTCCGGGTCTCCTTCCTGATCGCCACCGGCGCGGTCGCCATCGGTCTGCTCTTCGCCCTGCTGCTGCCGGGCCGGCGCCCGGCGACCAAGCCGCAGCTGCGCGCGAGCAGCGAGGAGGACGCGGCCCTGGAGCGCGCCCAAGAGGTGCTCCGCGGCTTCCGCGGCCGGGTGCTGGACGCCGACGGCGGCACGGTCGCCCGTGCCAAGGTCACCCTGATCGACCGGCGCGGCCGCCAGGCGGGCGCCACGCTCTCCGAGGCGGACGGCAGCTACGTGCTCGCCGTGCCCGCCGAGGGCGCGTACGTCCTCGCCGCCAGGGCACCGGGCCACGGCCCGCTCGCCTCCTCGGCGACCCACTCCGGCGACGACCGCCCCGTCGAGCTGGACCTCGCGCTGCCGAGCGAGACCGTTCCGGCCCAGGCCTGATCCGAAGGGCCTGATCCGAACGACGGGCCCTGGGGCCCGGCCCCTGCGCACCACACCCCCGTCGCCGCTGCGGCGGGGGTGTGGTGCACCATGGGGCGCTCACAGGCACGTACACCAGGCACGTGCACCCGGACCCGCACAGGCGGACGTGCGACGCTGCCGTTCGCACCCGATGGAGGACCCCCGATGCAGGACCCCATGCCCGCGGCACCCAAGCCGGAGATCCTGGCCGCCTTCGAGGCCGCGAAGGGGTTCATGCCGCTCCGTGAGGGGCTCGCGCTGTACGAGGCCGCGGTCGAGGCGGGCCGGCTCGGACTGCCCCTGCTGGAGGTCGGCACGTACTGCGGGCGCTCCACGATCCTGCTCGCGGACGCGGCGCGCGCGGCCGGGGTGACGGCGATCACCGTCGACCACCACCGGGGCAGCGAGGAGCAGCAGCCCGGGTGGGAGTACCACGACCCGGCCACGGTCGACCCCGAGATCGGCCGGATGGACACCCTTCCCACCTTCCGCCGCACCCTCCACCAGGCGGGTCTGGAGGACCAGGTCGTCGCGATGGTCGGCCGTTCGCCGCAGATTGCCGCCTTCTGGCGCACGCCCCTCGCTCTCGTCTTCATCGACGGCGGCCACACGGACGAGCACGCCTCCGGCGACTACGAGGGCTGGGCGCCGCACGTCGCCGAGGGCGGCCTCCTCCTCATCCACGACGTGTTCCCCGACCCGGCCGACGAGTTCACCGGCCAGGCCCCCTACCGCGTCTACCTCCGGGCCCTGGAGTCCGGCGCGTTCACCGAGGTCTCGGCGACCGACTCACTGCGCGTCCTGCGGCGAACGGGAGCGGGGATCTGAGAGCCCGGTTAGAGTCGCTGACGTGTCGTACGTAGGTCCTGACTTCGATCCTCCCGGCCCCCGCCGCTCCCGGCGCGGGCCGATGACGGTGGCGGTCGCCGCGCTGGTGCCGGGGGCGCTGGTGGGGTGGCTGGTGTGGCAGGCCGTGGGTGACTCGGGCGGCGGGGGCAGTACGTCCGCCACCTCGACGACCTCGGCCGGCGCACCCGGGGCTTCCTCCGCGGCACCCGGATCCGCCTCCGCCGCGGCGCGGACACCGACCGCGTCCGGGACGGACGACGGGAAGCCGCCGAGCTCGACCTTCTCCGGCCCCGCCACTCCCGCGGCCTCGGACCTGCCCGCCGCCGCGGGACCCCTCAAGGGCAAGGTCGTCGTCATCGACCCGGGCCACAACCCCGGCAACTTCCAGCACGCGGCCGACATCAACCGCAAGGTGAACATCGGCACGAACTGGAAGGAGTGCGACACGACCGGCACGTCGACCAACGCGGGTTACACGGAAGCCCGGTTCACGCTCGACGTCGCCCGCCGGCTGCGTACGCTCCTGCAACAGGAGGGCGCCACGGTGAAGTTCACCCAGGACGGCGACCGTTCCTGGGGCCCGTGCGTCGACGAGCGGGCCCGCATCGGCAACGACGCGCACGCCGACGCGGTCGTCTCCATCCACGCGGACGGCTCCGCGGCCGGCAACCGCGGCTTCCACGTCATCCTCCCCGCGTCCGTGCACTCCGGCGGCGCCGACACCCGCGCGATCGTCGCCCCCTCGCGCGATCTCGGCGAGCGCATCGCGGGCAACTTCGTCCGCGACACCGGCAGCGCGCCCTCCAACTACATCGGCGGCGGCACCGGACTCGACGTCCGCAGTGATCTCGGCGGTCTCAATCTGTCAACGGTTCCGAAGGTGTTCATCGAGTGCGGCAACATGCGCGATAGCAAGGACGCCGCGTTGCTGACCAGCGGCGCATGGCGGCAGAAGGCGGCGCGTGGGATCTCTGAGGGAATCGTGAGTTTCCTGCGCGGGTAGTGGTCGGCGGATCGAACCCGACGGACACCCTGATCGGACGGGAGATAGTGTCATCCCTACGATGAGGGGCCACCCCCGCGCTTCACACCAGGGCCTTATGGCGGCATGGTGTCAGCGACGCCTCCACCGACGACGAGACGACTGACGAAGGACCTGAAGTGAATATCCGCTCCCTCACTCGAGGCGACGGCGTGGTGATCGGAGCAGCGGTATTGCTGTTCATCGCGTCGTTCCTCGACCTTTTTTCCATCGACGGGGTCTCCAGCAGTGCCAGCATCCCCAGCGCCTGGTCGAGCGGACCGGTCCTGCTGAGCGTGGTCCTGGCCGGCATCATCGGGGCCGCGCTGGTCATCGTCTCCCACGGCCTGCCGCAGGTGCCCAAGATCGTCGGGCTCGACCTCGGCCAGTTCGGCGTCGCCTTCACGGTCTTCGCCGCATGGAGTGCGCTCGGGAACGTGGTCGACCCGATCGCCGGCAGCGACGACAGTGCCATCAGCGCCGGCACCGGCCTGATCCTCGCCTTCATCGCGACGCTGATCATGGCCGGCGCCGCGATCGCCACCCCGCTCGTCCCGGCCCTGCAGGCCGCGCTCGTCCCCGCCCCCAAGCCCGCCGCCCCCCAGCCCTACGGCGCCCAGCCGCCCGGGGGTTACGGCTACCCCGGTGCCCAGCAGCCGGGTCAGGCCTTCGGCGGTCAGCCGCAGCAGGCGCAGGCGTTCGGCGCTCAGCCCAGCCAGCCGCAGCAGGCGCCGACCCCGCAACCGCAACCGCCCGCCGGTGACTTCTCGCCGTTCTGGTTCGCCGTGCCGGTGCCGCGTCCGCTGTTCGCGGAGGACGGCTCGCAGGCGCCGATCGCCGAACTCGCGCCGGGTACCTGGTACCTGGCCGTGGAGCAGCGCGGCGCGAACCTGGTGGCGCAGACGCAGGACGGCCGTCGCGGCGTGCTGCAGGACACCTCCGGGATCCAGCGGGGCTGACCTGCCGCGTCCGCTCCCGTACGGCCTTCTGCGGCCCCTCGTCCTTCCGGGCGGGGGGCCGTTGTCGTACAGTCGGCTGGCCCGCACGTGACTGACGTACCGTCAGAACCACACACCTGGAGGGTTCATGCGGCTCGGCCTCGCACTCGGCTACTGGGGGCGCGGCCCCTCCGCGGACCATTTGCCGCTCGCCCAGGAGGCGGAGCGGCTCGGCTATCACTCCGTGTGGACCGCCGAGTCCTGGGGCTCGGACGTCTTCACCCCGCTGACCTGGATCGCCGCGCACACGACCCGTATCCGGCTCGGCACGGCCGTCGCGCAGATGGCCGCCCGCTCCCCCACCACCACCGCGATGCACGCGCTCACCCTCGACCACCTCTCGGGCGGGCGCATGATGCTCGGCCTCGGGCTGTCGGGACCACAGGTCGTGGAGGGCTGGTACGGCCGTCCGTTCCCGAAGTCGCCGCTGACCGCGACCCGTGAGTACGTCGATGTCGTACGCCAAGTCCTCAGGCGCGAAGGGCCCGTCGAGCTCGACGGCCGCTTCCACCAGCACCCCTACCGCGGCGAGGACGGCACCGGGCTCGGCAAGCCGCTGAAGCCGATCACGCATCCGCTCCGCGCCGACCTGCCGATCCTGCTCGGCGCCGAGGGGCCGAAGAACATCGCGCAGACGACCCGGATCGCGGACGGCTGGCTGCCGCTGTACTGGTCGCCGAGCCGCCCAGGAGCCTACGAGGCCGCGCTGAGCGATCTGCCCGCAGGCTTCCTCGTCGCGCCCATGGCCCATGTCCGCGTCTGCGACGACGTCGCCGAAGGGCTGCTGCCCGTGAAGGCGATGCTCGGCTTCTACATCGGCGGGATGGGGCACGCGGCGCGCAACTTCCACGCCGATCTGATGGCACGGATGGGGTACGAGGAGGAGGCCCGGCTCATCCAGGAGCTGTTCCTCGCGGGACGCCGCCAGGAAGCGGTGCTCGCCGTCCCGGACGCGTTCGCCGACGAGATCTCCCTCGTCGGACCGCGTGAACGCATCGCCGAGCGGCTGGAGTTGTGGCGCAAGGGCCCGGTGACGGACCTGCTGGCCCTGTCACCGGACCCGCACACGCTACGGGTTCTCGCCGAGCTCAACTCCTAGGGAGCGGTGTTCAGCGGAAGATGGCGATCGGGTCCAGGGTCAGTTCCCCCGTCCCGCTGATCCAGGTGCGCACCTTGCCCAGGCACCGGGCCTGGAACTCCCCGGTGTAGTAGTCCTCGTTGCGGAACTCCCCGCGCCCCTCGGACCCGGCGCAGGTGATCTTCACATGCGCGGACGGTTCCCCGCTCCCGTACCGGGCGCGCAGCACCACGTCACCGCTGTCCGTACGGTGCGCGGTGAAACGGCCGGTGGCGGAGACGAACTCCGACATGACCGCGCTCAGCGGCGCCTTCCCGGGCTCGGGCCCCTCCCGCAGGCTCTTGAATGGCCTGTCCGGTGCGGCAGTGGTGCCGCACCGGACAGGCCGGGGCTCACAGGACGGGCGGAGCTCAGCCGCCGGACAGCTGCGAGGTCGACGGCACCTTGTCGGTGACCGGGGCGCCCGCGCTCTTGCCCGCGTCCTTCACCTTGTTGATGATGTCCTCGAAGGAACCCGCGGTCGCGTCCGTCGAGTCGCCCTTGCGGAGCTTGGACGGCAGGTTCTTGAGGGACTCGATGCCGGCGCTGAGCGGGGCGAGAGCCTTGGAGAGAGTGGGGTCGCCCTCGGCGTTCCTCTTCGCGGCCTTGAGCCGGTTGTACGCGAACGTGCCGGCGAGGGCCGCCTTGACCAGGGCGAGTTTGCGGCCCTTGGCGCCCTTCTTGAACTTGCCGGCCTTCCAGGGCTTCACGATCCACTGGTAGGTGGCTCCGGCGGCCAGGCCCGCGTTCGCCACGAAGCGGGTCTTGGAGAGCTTCTGTTTCTCCACGGTGCTGCTGCTGGACGGGGTGCTGCTGGACGGGGTGGCGGCCGCCACGACGGCGGCGTTGTCCTTGGTGGCGCTGCTGCCACTGCCGCAGGCCGTGGCGCCGGCGAGCAGGGCGCAACAGACGGTGAGCGCCACGACGAGGCGCCGTATCGGTACGGGCACGGGGTCCTCCGGGGAAGGGAACGGTTCTCCCGGATTCCGGGAGACACGGCTCTTCCAGCAGGCTCACCCGAACACGGCCGCCCCGCCACTCGAGCGAGGCGTTCGGGTTCCGTCCCCCACGGGTTTCATCCACGGATACGCGGCAACCCGGAGGTCATGTCCCCTCGATATCGCAACGGTTCCAACCAAGCGGGCACGGTCATCGCGATCGTCGCCGACGTGATGGCCGTCATCCTCGGCCTCTGGATCCTGATGTACCTCCTGGACGCGAACCGGGCCAACGACCTGGTCCAGTTCGTCCACAACGTGGCGAGCTGGCTGGCCGGCTGGTCCCGCGACCTGTTCACCTTCGACCGGGCGTGGGCACGCGTGGTCGCGGGTTACGGCCTGGCCGCCGTCGTGTACCTCTTCGTCGGCCACGCCATCGCCAACCGCATGCACCGGCACTGAGCCGACCCCGCCGGGCCGCCGACAGGACCTAGCAGCACTCCGCGTCGAGGCCCAGCGGCAGGCGCTCGCCGCTGAAGACCGCGCAGGTCGCCTCGTCGCCGCCGAGCGCGGCGACGGCGAGGAGCAGCGAGCCGGCCGTCCAGCTGGTGAGCTCCTCGGGCCAGATCGTCCGGGCGTCGAAGACGTAGCCCGTCCAGTAGAGGCCCGTCTTCGGGTCGCGCAGGTGCTGGATGGACTGGAGGATCTCCAGGGCACGGTCGGACTCGCCCACGGCCCACAGCGCCAGGGCGAGTTCGGCCGACTCGCCGCCGGTCACCCACGGGTTGGGGACGACACAGCGGACGCCGAGCCCGGGGACCACGAACCGGTCCCAGCCCTCCGCTATCCGGGCCTTGGCCTCGGCGCCGGTCAACGCGCCGCCGAGCACCGGGTAGTACCAGTCCATCGAGTAGCGGTCCTTGTCGAGGAACCGCTCGGGGTGCCTGCGGATCGCGTGCCGCAGCGCGCCGACCGCCAACTCCCAGTCGGGCTGCGGCTCTTCACGCTGCTCGGCGATGGCGAGCGCGCAGCGCAGCGCGTGGTGGATGGACGAACTCCCGGTCAGCAGGCCGTCCTCGACCGCCGTGCCGTCGTCCTCGCGCTTCCAGCCGATCTGCCCGCCGGGCTGCTGGAGGCGCAGCACGAACTCCACGGCCGCGTAGACCGCGGGCCACATCCGGTCGAGGAAGGCGTCGTCGCCGGTGGCCAGGTAGTGGTGCCAGACGCCGACCGCGATGTAGGCGCAGAAGTTGGTCTCCCGGCCGCGGTCGGTGACGTCGTCCGCGTCCCCGTCGGCGTACGCCGCGTACCAGGAACCGTCCTGGTTCTGGTGCCGGGCCAGCCACTCGTACGCCCGCTCGGCCGCCTCGTGCTCCCCCGCCGCGTCCAGTGCCATGGCCGCCTCGGTGTGGTCCCACGGGTCGAGGTGGTGCCCACGGAACCACGGTATGGCGCCGTCGGGTCGCTGCACCCCGAGGACGGCCCGCACCGTGGCGGCGGCCTCCTGCGCGGTGAGGACCCCGGGCAGGACGAGGTGTTCCGTCCGGGGCGTGCGTGGAGTCGTCACGAAGCGTCCACCGCGGCGGAGTCGAGGGGCAGGTGGGGCTTGGTCGCGTACGCCACGAAGCTCTTGCCGATCAGCGGGTTCAGCGCGTTCTCGGCGACCCGGGTGGCCAGGGGCTTCTTCATGATGTCCCAGACCAGCAGCTTGTGGTACGCCCGCACGGGCAGCGCCTTGTCGTTGTCGACGCCGAACGCGCACTTCAGCCACCAGTAGGGGCTGTGCAGGGCGTGGGCGTGATGGGTGCCGTACGGCTTGAGCCCGGCCTCCTTCATCTTGCCCAGCAGTTCGTCCGCCTTGTAGATGCGGATGTGGCCGCCCTCGACCTCGTGGTACGCGTCGGACAGGGTCCAGCACACCTTCTCCGGGCCGTAGCGCGGCACGGTGATCGCTATGCGGCCGCCCGGCTTCAGCACGCGCACCATCTCGGCGAGGACGCCCTTGTCGTCCGGGATGTGCTCCATGACCTCGGAGATGATCACGACGTCGAAGGACGCGTCGGGGAAGGGCAGCGCGAGCGCATCGCCCTCCATCGCGGTCGCGGTGGCGCCGGCCGGGGCCTCGCCCGCCTCCTTCATCGCCGCGAACCACTTGGCGACCTCGCGGATCTCCTCGCCGTTCTGGTCCAGCGCGACGACCTGGGCGCCGCGCCGGTAGCACTCGAACGCGTGCCGGCCGGCACCGCATCCGAGGTCCAGTACGCGGTCGCCCGGGGCGAGCGGGAACCGGGAGAAGTCGACGGTCAGCACGTGGCCCTGCTTTCACGATCGGAGGTGGGGGTGACGCCCGTCGCCGGGCCGAAATCTACGGGGCCGTGGGTACCTACGGGGCCGGGGGTGGGCTCCGCCGTGGCGACGACGGCCGGGGTCGCGGCAGCCAGGGTGACGATCTGGTCGGCCGTGGTCTCGGCGGGAGCGGAACGGACGGGCGTGCGGGGCGCGACGGGGGTCCCCGCGCGGGGGCGAAGCCGAGCGTCGGAGAGGGCCATCGCCTCGCGGTAGTGGGCCACCGTGCCCTCGGCCGCGCGGGCCCAGGTGAAGCGGTCCAGGACCCGCGCGCGTCCGGCGGTGCCGAGCCGTGCCCCGAGTTCCGGGTCGCTCAGCACCCGGCTCAGCGCGGCGGCCAGCGCCCCCGAGTCGCCGGGCGGAACCGCGAGGCAGGTCTCGCCGTCGGGTCCGGCGACCTCCGGGATCGCCCCGCCGGTGGTGGCCACCAGCGGCGTCCCCGTGGCCATCGCCTCGGCGGCGGGCAGGGAGAACCCCTCGTACAGGGACGGCACGCAGGCGACCTCGGCGGACCGTACGAGGTCGACGAGCTCCGCGTCCGAGATGCCCTTGACGAACTCGACGGCGCGCTCGAGGCCGTACCGCTCTATGGCCTGGGCGACCGGCCCGTCCTCGGCACGCTTGCCGACGACGACGAGATGCGCGCCGGGGTGCTCGGTGCGCACCTTGGCGAGCGCCTCGACGAGGTGGATGAGCCCCTTGAGGGGCACGTCCGCGCTGGACGTGGTGACGATCCGGCCCGGCACCTGCGGCACGGACGGATCGGGCGAGAAGAGGTCGGTGTCCGCGCCGATGTGCACGACGTGGACCCGGTCCCGGGCGACGCCCAGGTGGTCGACGATCTCCTGCTGCGAGCTGCCGGAGACGGTGAGCACGGACGGCAGACGGCGCGCGACCCGCTTCTGCATGCGCGTGAAGGCGTACCAGCGGCGCACGGACGCGCGGCGCCGGCGCCCCTCGGCGGCGTCGAGCTCCAACTGGCGGTCGACGGTGATGGGGTGGTGGATGGTGGTGACCAGCGGCGCGCCGACGTCACCCAGCAGCCCGTACCCGAGCGTCTGGTTGTCGTGCACGACGTCGAAGTCCCCGCGCCGGGCACGCAGATGGCGGCGGGCGCGCAGGGAGAAGGTCAGGGGTTCGGGAAAGCCACCGGTCCACATCGTGCCGACCTCGACCGCGTCGATCCAGTCGCGGAACTCCTCACGCCTCGGGGTGCGAAAGGGGTCCGGCTGGCGGTACAGGTCGAGACTGGGCAGTTCCGTGAGGGTGAGGTTGTGGCTGAGCTCGGGGAGGTTCTCGTCCAGCACGGGATACGGCTGGGATCCGATGACCTCGACCCGGTGGCCGAGTCGGGCCAGTTCGCGCGAGAGGTGCCGTACGTACACGCCCTGACCACCGCAGAACGGGTTCCCCTTGTACGTCAGGAGCGCGATGCGCAACGGTCCGTCACCGTTGGTGGCCGCGCCCGCTCCGGGGCCCGCCTCCATGGCCTCAGCGGTCACTTACGGCCCCCTTCTCCCTGCACTTTCCCGCGAGATTACGCCGGGACGCTAATCTAGAACAAGTTTCAGACTTGATCGTTCGAGGAGCACTGAATCTACCGGCAGGTAGCGTCTCTGTGAGCAGTGGATCAGGTGATCCGCGCCACGACGGAAGCGTCGGAGCGGATGACATGACGGATGTGTTCTGACCCACGGAAGTGTCTGCCATGCTGTCTCGTCGCTCCTCCAGCTGAACCACGGAACGGGACCCATGCCTGCGGAAGTCAAGGTGGAAGCCAAGTCCGCGCGACCCGCCGCGCAGCCGGCCTCTCCCCCACTCACCGAGCGGCAGGAAGCACGCCGCCGCCGGATCCTGCACGCGAGCGCGCAGTTGGCCAGCCGGGGCGGCTTCGACGCGGTGCAGATGCGCGAGGTCGCGGAGTCCTCGCAGGTCGCCCTCGGCACGCTGTACCGCTACTTCCCCTCGAAGGTGCATCTGCTGGTCGCCACCATGCAGGACCAGTTGGAGCACATGCACGGCACCCTCCGCAAGAAGCCGCCGGCCGGGGACACGGCGGCGGAGCGGGTGGCGGAGACGCTGATGCGGGCCTTCCGCGCCCTGCAGCGCGAGCCGCACCTCGCCGACGCCATGGTCCGCGCGCTGACCTTCGCGGACCGCAGTGTGAGCCCCGAGGTCGACCAGGTGTCCCGGCAGACGACGGTGATCATCCTGGACGCGATGGGGCTGGACGATCCGAGCCCCGCCCAGCTCTCCGCGGTCCGGGTCATCGAGCACACCTGGCACTCGGCCCTGATCACCTGGCTCTCCGGCCGTGCCTCCATCGCCCAGGTCAAGATCGACATCGAGACGGTGTGCCGCCTGATCGACCTGACGGAGCCGACCGAGAAGCCCTAGGCATGCTGTCGGCGCACGAAGGCACGTGAAAACCTACGAGACGGGTTCCCTTCGCCGGCATGGTCCGGATCAGGTAATGGAGGTCGCCTTCCGGTCCGACTACTACCTTCAGGCCTCTCAGCCCGACCGTCGACGTCGGCCCCGGCGGAAGTTGCTGCCTCTCGCCAAAGTCGGCTACTCCGGTTGAACTCCCTCACTCGCCTCGTAGGCCACTACCAGCATAGAACGCCTACAGCGGAATGAAACCACCCAAAGAGGTACTTTTTTCGAGATCGCGTCGAGATCGCACCCGACCTCAGTCCTCCGGTGGAAACACCGGCTCCCCGCTGCCCAGCAGTGTGATCATGATGGCCTCCACCGGACAGCTCTCCGCCGCCTCCAGGATCTTCTCGTTGGCGTCGGTCTCGGCCTCGGCCGGATGCGACTGCATGGCGGTGTCGAGCCGGAAGGCCTCCGGGGCGCGGTGGACGCACTGGGCGGAGCCGATGCAGACGGAGCGGTCGACCTCGACCCCCCAGCGGTCGCCCATCCTCAGGCCTCCCAGCCGGCCGGCAGGTGGATCATCTTGTGCTCAAGGAACTCGCCGTACCCCTCGGGCCCGAACTCCCGCCCCAGCCCCGAGTTCTTGTAGCCGCCGAAGGGGCCGAGCATGTCGAGGCTGAAGGTGTTCACGGAGTACGTGCCGGTACGGACCTGCCGCGCGACGTCGATGCCGTGCGCAACGTCCGCCGTCCAGACGCTGCCGCTCAGCCCGTAGTCGGAGTCGTTGGCGATCTTCACGGCCTCGTCCTCGTCGCCGTACGGGAGGAGGCAGATCACCGGCCCGAAGATCTCCTCCCGGGCGATCCGCATGGAGTTGTCGACGTCTCCGAAGAGGGTCGGCTCGACGTACCAGCCCCGGTCGAGCCCGTGCGGACGGCCACCACCCGTGAGGATCTTGGCGCCTTCCTCCTGGCCGATGCGGATGTAGTCGAGGTTGCGCTGCTGCTGGCGCCTTGCGACCAGCGGGCCGACCTGGGTGGCCGGGTCCAGCGGGTCCCCGACGACCAGCGCGCCCGCCGCGGCGGCGAAGGCGTCCGCGAACTCGTCGTAGCGCGAGCGCGGCAGCAGGATCCGGGTCTGCGCGACGCACGCCTGCCCGTTGTTCATCCAGGCCGCCGAGACGATTCCGGGGACGGCGGTGGCGAGGTCCGCGTCCGGCAGGACCACGGCCGCCGACTTCCCGCCCAGTTCCAGCGTCACCCGGGTGAGGTTGCGCGAGGCGACCTCCATCACGCGCCGGCCCGCCGCGACCGATCCGGTGAAGGAGACCTTGTCGATGCCGGGGTGCCCGACCAGGTACTCGCTGACCTCGCGGTCGGCGGGCAGGATCGACAGGACACCCTCCGGCAGCCCGGCCTCCTTCGCGATCTCGCCCAGCAGATAGGCGTCCAGCGGCGATTCGGGCGACGGCTTCAGTACGACCGTGCAGCCGGTCAGCAGCGCGGGCGCGAGCTTGGCGGCCGCCACGAACTGCGGCACGTTCCACGGCACCACGGCCGCGACCACGCCCACCGGCTCGCGGCGTACGAGGATCCGCCCGAGGACGCCGTCGCGTGTCTCCTCGTACGTGAAGTTCCGCGCGACCGTGAGCGCCGCGTCCCACACCATCATCGCGCCGAGGGCCTGCGCGAGGACGCTCCAGGAGTACGGGGAGCCGTTCTCGGAGGAGATGACCCGGGCGATCTCCTCGTGCCGTACCGCGATCCCGTCCTTGATCCGGGTGATGACCTCGATCCGCTCGTCGAGGCTCATCCGGGGCCAGGGTCCTTCGTCGAAGGCCCGGCGCGCGACGGCGACCGCCCGGTCCACGTCCTCGGTCGACGCGTGCGGGACGCGTCCGATGACCTCCTCGGTGTGCGGCGAGATCACCTCGATGACGTCCTTGCCCAGGGGGTCCGTCAACTCCCCGCCTATGAACAGCTGTCCGTGCTCCACGAGCTCGGTCATGACCGACCGCCTCCCTGGTTTCTGACGCTTCATCAGATATGAGAACTGATACCAGCTCCGGTCGGCGGAGTCCACGGGCCGGACCCATGCGAGAACGGTTGGTTCGAGCACCCAATGGAATCGGTTCTAGTTATAGTGGCGAGAACACGGCGATTGGTGGGAACCGATGACGCAGGTGACCGATCACGGCGGGGGCGTACGGTCGATCAGGGTCCCCATCCCGGACAACCCGCTCGGCACGACGCTGGTCCATCTCGTCGACACCGACCTGGGCCCCGTGCTGATCGACACCGGCTGGGACGACCCGGCCTCCTGGGACGCCCTCGCCGCCGGGCTCACCGCCTGCGGCGTCTCCGTCGCCGAGGTGCACGGCGTGGTCATCACCCACCACCACCCCGACCACCACGGTCTGTCGGGCAAGGTGCGGGAGGCCTCCGGGGCGTGGATCGCGATGCACGCGCTGGACACCGCGATCGTGCGGCGGACCCGGGAGAACCGGCCCGATCGCTGGTTCTCCTACATGGCGGACAAGTTGGCGTCCTCCGGCGCCCCCGAGGAGCACGTGGCCCTGCTGCGCGCGGCCCGCACGGCCCGGCTCTCCACCGGTCTGCCCGCCTTCGCCCCCGCGCTCCCCGACCGTGAGATCGTGCCCGGCGAGCTCCTCGACCTGGCGGGCCGCCGCCTGCGCGCGATCTGGACCCCGGGCCACACGCCCGGCCACGTCTGCCTCCACCTGGAGGAGACCCACCCGGCCGCTCTCCCCGGCAACGGCCGCCTCTTCTCCGGCGACCACCTGCTCCCGAGGATCACCCCGCACATCGGTCTGTACGAGGATCCCGACGACGCCACCGTCGCCGATCCCCTCGGCGACTATCTGGACGCCCTGGAGCGCGTCGGCCGGCTGAACCCGGCCGAGGTGCTTCCGGCCCACCAGCACGCCTTCACCGACGCGCCCGGCCGCGTACGGGAGTTGCTCGCACACCACGAGGACCGGCTCACCGGCCTGCTCGCCCTCCTGTCGACCCCGCTCACCTCCTGGCAGCTCGCCGAGCGCATGGAGTGGAACCGCCCGTGGGACCAGATCCCCTTCGCCTCCCGCAACATCGCGGTGTCGGAGGCCGAGGCCCATGTGCGCCGCCTGGTGAAACTGGGCCGGGCGGAGGCGGTGACGGGGAGCGATCCGGTGACGTACGTGGCGTTGTAATACGTTGGAGACGGCAAGCCCGGAGCTGATAGCAACAGCTATGAACCCTCTCGACCGACTTCTCGCCGAGCGCGCCTGCGAGCGTCTCGTCCTCGACTTCGTGCACCGTCTCGACCTCGGTGAACCCGCCTCCGTCGCCGAGCTGTTCACCGAGGACGGCGTCTGGCGGTGGCCGGAGGGTGATCGGCACGTCGAGGGGCGTGGGGCCCTGCGCGCGTACTTCGGCGCGCGACCCGCGGACCGGCTCTCGCGCCGCATGATGGCGAACGTCCTGGTCACCGTGGACTCACCGACCGAGGCGCGGGCCACCTCGTACTTCACCACCTACCGGGTCGACGGCCACACCGGCGGCATGGTCCCGGCCGGACCTCCCGTGCAGATCGGCCACTACGAGGACACCTTCCGCAGGGTCGACGGGACATGGCTGCTCTCGACCCGCACCCTGTTCCTGCCCTTCGGCGGCCCCACCCCCCGTCAGCGCCCCTCCGCCGCATAGTCGAGCCCCTCCTCGTACGGCATCCCGAAACCCTCCTCGTACGCCGTGCGGTAGGCGCTGTCGCCGATCTCGGCGCGGATGCGCAGTTCGTGGGAACGGCGGGTGGCGAGGAGGTCGGGCGAGTCCATCTGGGCCCGGCCGGTGAGTTCCCAGACGCGTGCGCCGATGCCGAGGAGGCGGGCGGCACGCAGGCCGTCGCCGGCCGCGACGACCGCGGCGGCCAGGACGTCCAGGGCCATGGCCGCGCCGACGGTGTTGTGCAGCAGGCCGTGCCCGGCGAGCGCGGTGCGGGCGTTGTCGACGGCGGCGCGGACCTCACCGCGGGCCAGGTCCGTCTGGGCGACGATCCCGTCGGCGAAGGCGCCCGCCCACGACTCCCCGCACTCCACGCTGGCCTCGCGCACCTCCTCGGCCACCGTCCGCGCCCGGTCGTGGTCGCCGCGCAGCAGGTGCGAGAAGGACAGCGCCACCCGGACCTGGAGCTGGGCGGCCCCGAACCCGTCCTGCCTGATGGGCAGTCGGGGCGTGGCGGACAGGACGTCGATCGCTTCGCCCAGCCGGCCGCTCAGCGCGAGCTGACCCCCGGTGAGATACGCGGCGGCCACCACGGCCACCGGGTCGGCCTGGGTGTCCGCCGCGTCCGTGCACCGCTCCGCCCACTCCGCCGCGACCTCCAGGTCGCCCTGGAGCAGCGCCACCGCGCCGCGTGCCCACAAGGCGCGGGTGCGGTCGGGTCCGGGCGGCGGGTCGGCGGCGAGCGCGAGGTCCAGACAGTGCTGGGCGTCACGCAGAGAGCCGCAGTGCCGCCACAGGAAGCCGAGGTCGGCCGCCATCCCCAGGGCGATCCGGCGGTCGGGGTCGGTGAGCGCGCAGTCCATCGCGGCGCGCAGGTTGGCGTGTTCGGTGAGGGTGCGTTCGCACCAGGCGACCTGCCGTCCGGTGTTCCACTCGGTCCATCCCTGGCGGACCAGCCGCCGGAAGTGGTCGCGGTGGCGCAGCCGTACGGCGTGTTCCTCGCCGAGGGCGCGCAGCCAGTCGGCGCCGAACTCCTGGACGGTGTCGAGGAGTCGGAAGCGGGCCGGGTCGGTGCGGTGGCGCTGCACGATGGACTGCTCGACGAGCCGGGCGAGCAGTGCGGCGATCCGCCCGGCGGGCAGCGGGCCGCCCGCGCAGATCTCCTCGGCGGCGCCCACGCAGAAGCCGCCCGCGAACACCGAGAGCCGGGCCCACAGCAGCCGCTCCAGCGGTGCGCACAGTTCGTGGCTCCAGCCGATCGCCGTGCGCAGTGTCTGGTGGCGTGGCGGTCCGGCGCCGTCGCGCGGGGCGCTGAGCAGGTCGAGCCGGGACGGCAGGCGTTCGCCGAGTCGGCCGTGGAGCTGGGCCAGGGACAGTTCGAAGAGGCGGGCGGCGGCGAGTTCGAGGGCGAGCGGGATGCCGTCGAGGCGGCGGCAGACGGCCTCCACGGTGGGGCGGTTGGTGTCGTCGAGGGTGAACCCGGTGAGGGCGGCGCGGTCGGCGAACAGGGTGACCGCGTCGTCGGCGACCGGCAGCGGGTCCAGGGGCAGTACGAGTTCGCCGGGCAGTCCGAGCGGTTCGCGGCTGGTGACGAGGACACGCAGGCCGGGGAGGGCGGGCAGCAGGGTCTCGACGAGTGCGGTGCAGTCCGCGAGGACGTGTTCGCAGGAGTCGAGCACGAGCAACAGCCGTTTGCCGTCGGCCCATGCGGCCACCACCTCGGTGACGGGGCCGGTGGACTGGTCGGTGAGCCGCAGCGCCTCCACGACGGCGAGGCCGACCAGGCCCGCGGTGTGCAGGGGGGAGAGTTCCACCAGCCAGACGCCGTCGGGATAGGCCTCCTGGACCCGGCCCAGGGCGCGCAGGGCGAGCCGGGTCTTGCCGACTCCGCCGACGCCGACGACGCTCAGGAGCCGGTGTATGCCCACCGAGGGGTTCAACTCCGTCTCCAGCCAGCGGAGTTCCTCCCGCCGTCCGACGAAGCTGTGCGTCTCGGGCGGCAGATTGCCGGCGCCGCCGCCGGTCGGATGCGTCGGCTCGGTCGTCTTGTCGGACACGACGACCAGTCTGGACGGATCACCACCGGCTCCGGCGGCTGTCCGACGACTCGGACAGAAGAGCGTCGGCACCTCGACAGTTCCGGGCACCTTTCGACGAGATGCGATCAACTCCCTGTTGGTGAGGGTGCGGAGGTCGCTGTTCGGAGATCGTCGGGTGATGGGCACGAGAGAGCAGGGGCAGCGAGATCGCCGAGAACTCCAAGAACATCAAGGCCATCAAGAACACCAAGGACACCGAGGACATCAAGAACAGCGGGATCGGCCGGAGCGGCGGGAACGCCGGATGCTGCTCGCGCCGCTCGTCACCTGTCTGCTGATCGCCGTGCCGGATCTGCTCTTCGACCGGGTACCGCCGCTCATCACCCTGCTGCTCATCGGCCCGCTGCTGGCCTGCGCCCGGCTCGGCGTCCGGCACACCGTGCTGGTGTGCTGCTGGTCGGCGGTCCTGGGCCTGGCCATGGGGATCGGGAACGACGCGGTGCCGAGCACCGGCTTCGGCATCCGCTGGGGCGGACTCCTCGTCGGCTGCGCGCTCACCGTGTACGCGGCCCGGCAGCGCGACCGCCTCCACGACCGGCTGGCGCGCGCCCACGAGGTGGCCCGGGTCACCCAGACGGCGATCCTGCGGCCCATCTCCCGTACCTTCGACGGCACCCGGGTCTGTACCCGGTACCACAGCGCCTCCCACGAATCGGCCGTCGGCGGCGATCTGTACGACGTCGCGGTGACGCCGTACGGCCTGCGGGTCCTCGTCGGCGACGTACGGGGCCACGGCGTCGAGGCACTCCGGCTGAGCGCCGACACCCTCACGGCCTTCCGTGAACTCGCCTACACCTCGCCCGACCTGACGACCCTCACCGCCGAACTCGACGCCCTCCTCACCCCCGAACTGGGCCCCGAGGACTTCGTCACCGCGGTGCTCGCCGAGTTCGCGCCCGGCGAGGTGCGGCTCGTCAACTGCGGCCATCCGCCCCCGCTGCGCTCCGGCCGGCGCATCGAACTCCTCGAACCCCTCGTCCCCACGCCGCCGTTGGGCCTCGGTCCCGATCCGCGCCAGTACCGCGTACGGCTCCAGCCCGGCGACCGGCTGCTCCTCTACACCGACGGCCTCACCGAGGCCCGTGACGCGGAGGGCGCCCCGTTCCCCCTCCTCGGCGAGGCGGCGCTCGCCCTGCGCGAGGCGCTCCCCGACGATGCCCTGCGAGCCCTGCACACCCGCCTGCTCGCCCACACCGGCACCGCCCTCGCCGACGATCTCGCCCTGGTCCTGTGCCAGCCCACGGAGGCAACGGTTCCGGCGCCCGTGCCGTGACGGACGCATCTCCTACCGGGCGAGTACCTGGCGGGCGAGGCGGGCTCGGGACGGGGCCAGTTCGGTGTCGAGGGTGTGCTGTCGCTCGTCGTCCGTGACCACCGCGGCGGCCACGGCGGGCCTGGCGAGCAGGCAGGCCCGGCGCAGGTGGGTCGGTGGGTGGGTCGAGTCGACGCTGTGTCCGCGCAGGATTCCGGCCCGGCGCTGGCGCTCGTACTCGTGCGCGGGGATCGAGTCCACGTGAGCGGCCAGCTGGTCCCACAGATCGCGCCACGGCTCGCGACGCTCCGCGTCCTGGGTCCGGATCACCTGGCCTGCGTTGGACATGCGCAGGAGCAGGGTCTCCGCCGAGTCGGTCACCAGGAGGCGGTCCATGAGTGCCACGGCGGCTTCGGTGGAACCGGCGCGGGCCGCGGCGGCGTCGGCCAGGTACTCGGCGCGTTGTGTCGCGCGCATCGTCAGCTGGTCGAGCAGCATCAGCAGGCCCTGGGCGGCTCCGTAGGGCAGCAGATAGAGCACGTTGAGCGCCATCTCGGGGACGGTGGGGTGAGAGATCGGGCGCATCAGATAGCGCCACGTGGCGAGGGACTGGAGCGCGTTGGCGATGATCAGTCCGTGCCGGGTGTCCCCGTTGGCGTAGTGACCGAGTTCGTGTCCGAGCAGCGCGATCCGCTGTTGCGGGGTGGTGATCTCCCAGAGCCCGAGCCCGATGGTCAGCAGGCGGCGTCGGCGCACTCCGTAGGTGGTCACGCTCGCGTTGACGTCGGTCGTCAGGGCGATGGCGTGGACCCCGGTCGTACCGACGACGGAGGCGATCTCGTCGACCAGGGCGAACAGCTCGGGCGCCTCGGCCCGGTGCAGCACGGGCGCGTCGTCCGGCAGCCGTCCGAAGCGGGGCCGAAGGAGCCAGGCCAGCAGGAGAAGGATCACTCCCACCACCGGCAGAGCGGTTCCCCAGCCGAGTGTCACCAGCAGGATGCCCGTGCCGAGCAGGGCGATCGTGGCACCGTGGATGGCCAGCGCGACGGCGTACGCCAGGACACCGGCCGTATCGCGGCGCGGACGCGGCGCGCCGTCGGCCGACACCTCGGCCAGCAGTGCCTCCCCGTGCTGCCGGGCCAGCGACCGCCGCAGCCCCTCCAGCCGCCCCGGTCTCTCTTCCGGCTCGCCGGGATCCACGTTCCATCCGCAGGCCGCACACCACGCCGTGAATCGCGGGTCGGTGCGCACCTCAGTGCTGCATTCCGGGCACGACTGAGCTCTCTCGTCCACAGTGCCGCGCATCTTCGTGTCCCCCCTGGACTCCAAGTCCCCCCGGGGACCGGCGAATTCCGACGTGTTCGAACGGAGCACATCGCGAGCGCAGCATAGGCCCGCGAGGGGGCGCTCACAGCCGCTCCTCAGGCGATTGCTACGGGCCGGTACAGTGAGCAGGTCGTCATCACACCCGTACGCGGAGAAGCCGGTGCAATTCCGGCGCTGACCCGCAACCGTGAGCCACCCGCAGGGGTGGCGAGCCGGATCGCCTCGTGCGGGACGTGACCGGCTCGTGCCGCCGGCAGCCCGCCGGTGGCCGGCACCGTCGAGGGATACGGGGCCGGAGCCGCTCGGGGCCAAGCCTGCGCCCGGTGCTGCCCGGCTTCCGCAGGGAGAGTCATGATTGTTCGCCGCAGCGCCGCGGTACTGGCCGCCACCGTAGTGATCGGTACGGCCCTGGCCCCGGCCGCCGTGGCCGAGGGCGCCTCGCCCTCGCCCGCCCCGGCGATACCCTCCGGCCTCTACGGCACCTCCGACCCCACCTACGACGGCGTCTGGCGGCAGTCCCTCGCGCTGCTCGCCCAGCACACCGTCGGTGTGAAGCCCGCGACGAAGGCCGTGGACTGGCTGGCCGGGCAGCAGTGCGCGAACGGGGCGTTCGCGGCGTACCGTGCCGACGCGTCGGCGAAGTGCGACGCCAAGACGATGGTCGACACCAACAGCACCTCGGCGGCCGTGCAGGCCCTCGCCGCGCTCGGCGGCCACGACGGCGAGACGGGCAAGGCCGTCGCCTGGCTGAAGTCCGCGCAGAACAAGGACGGCGGCTGGGGCTACACGGCGGGCGGCGCGAGCGACGCGAACTCCACGTCCGTGGTGATCGGGGCGCTGGCGGCGGTGGGCACCAAACCGGCGGACGTCTCCAAGGACGGCAAGTCGCCGTACGACGCCCTCGTGAAGCTGTCGATCCCGTGCGGCGGGGCCGACGGGGGCGCGTTCGCCTACCAGCCGGACAAGAAGGGCAAGCTCGCGGCCAACGCGGACGCGACGGCGGCGGCCGTGGTCGGAGCCCTGGGCAAGGGCCTCGCCGGTGAGCCCCTGAAGCCCGTGGCCGACCCCCTCTCCTGCAAGGCCGCCGACAGGCCCGAGCAGGCGGCCCAGAACGGTGCCGCGTACCTCGTCAAGGCGCTCGCCAAGGACCAGCACCTCACCTCGGTGATGCCCGGCGCCAAGAACCAGCCCGACTACGGCAACACGGCGGACGCGGTCGTCGCGCTCGCGACCGCCGGGCACGGCGACAAGGCGGCCGACGCGATGCGCTGGCTGGAGACCCACTCCGCGCAGTGGGCCGCGCAGGCCGGCCCCGCCGCGTACGCGCAGCTCGTCCTCGCCGCCGACGCGGCGACGTTCGACCCGCGCGACTTCGGCGGCCAGGACCTCGTCAAGCAGCTCAACGCCACCGGCCCCGCGCCCGCGTCCCTCCCGGCCGAGCCCAAGGCCTCCGCGTCCGCGTCCGCCGAGGAAGCCGCGAAGAAGGACGACAGCGGCGTCAGCGTCTGGTGGATCATCGGCGTCGGTCTCGTCGGCGGCATCGGCATCGGCTTCCTGATCAGCGCCCGCAACAAGAAGCAGCAGCCGTGAGCCGCCGTCGGACGTGCGCGCTGGTCCTGTCCCTGCTCCTGCTCGTACTCGGCGGCGCGGGACAGGCCCGGGCCGTCGGCTACCGCTACTGGTCGTTCTGGGACCTGACCGGCGGGAAGTGGACGTACGCGACACAGGGCCCGTCGACCGCGCGACCGTCCGACGGCGACGTACAGGGCTTCCGTTTCGCGGTGAGCGCGGACTCGCAGGACGCCTCCAAGCCGCGCGGCCACGCCGACTTCGCGTCCATCTGCGCGAAGACGCCCGCCCAGGCGGGCCACAAGCGGGTGGCCCTCGTCATCGACTCCGGCACGACCGCGGACGCCCCGGGCGGCGAGACTCCGCCCGCACCACGGACGGTCTGCGCCCGCGTCCCCGCCGACGCGACCACGGCCGAGGCCCTCGCGACGGTCGCCAAACCTCTCCGCTACGACACCAACGCCCTCCTGTGCGCCATCGCGGGCTACCCCGGGACGGGCTGCGGCGAGCAGGTCGCGACGTCGCGCACCGCGCCTCCCCCCACCGCGAAAGCCGACGCCGACGCCAAGGGCAACGGCAAGGACAACGCCGACGCCACGTCCGAGCCGGCCCGGCACGGCCCGTCGCTGGGCCTGCTCGCGGGAGTCGTCGCGGTCGCCGCGCTCGGCGGGGCGGCAGTCTGGCAGACCCGCCGCCGCCGGCCCTGAGTACGGCGACCGACGATGACCCGCGCACCGAAGGCACACCGTTCCAACGCCCTCCCCCCAGGAGCCTGGTGGATCTGGGCCCTGGGCCTGGGCACCGCCGCCTCCCGCACCACCAACCCCCTCCTGCTCGCCCTCCTCATAGCCGTGGCCGGTTACGTGGTGGCCGCCCGCCGGACCGACGCCCCCTGGGCCCGCTCCTACACCGCGTTCGTCAAACTCGGCATCGCCGTCCTCGGCATCCGGCTGGCGTTCGCCGTCTTCCTCGGCTCCCCCATCCCCGGCACCCACCTCCTCGTCACCCTCCCCGAACTCCCCCTCCCCCACTGGGCCCAGGGCATCCGAGTCGGCGGCCGGGTCACCGCCGAGGGCCTGCTCTTCGCGCTGTACGACGGCCTGAAACTGGCCACGCTCCTCATCTGCGTCGGCGCGGCGAACGCCCTCGCGAACCCTGCACGGCTGCTGAAGTCGCTCCCGGGCGCCCTGTACGAGGCGGGCGTCGCGGTGGTCGTCGCGCTCACCTTCGCGCCGAACCTGATCGCGGACGGCCGGCGGCTGCGCGCCGCCCGCCGTCTGCGCGGCCGCCCCGACCGTGGGCTGCGCGGCCTGCTGCACGTCGGGCTCCCGGTCCTGGAGGGCGCGTTGGAGCGTTCGGTCGCCCTCGCGGCGGCGATGGACGCCCGCGGCTACGGCCGCACCGCCGAGGTGGCGCCCGCCGTCCGCCGTACGACCACCGTTCTGACGCTGGGCGGTCTGCTCGGCGTCTGCGCGGGCACGTACGGAGTGCTGACCGCCGAGGGCGGTACCTACGGCCTGCCCGTGCTGCTCGCCGGAGTGGCCGCGGCGCTCGGCGGGCTGTGGCTGGGCGGGCGCCGCTCGGTCCGCACGCGCTACCGCCCGGACGTGTGGGGCGTTCGGGCCTGGCTGGTGACGGGCTCCGGAGTCGCGGTCGCCGCCGGACTGATCGTCTCCGCCGCGTACGACGCCGCGGCGCTGAGCCCCGGTGTCCTCCCGCTGACCGCCCCCGCCCTGCCCCTCTGGCCCGCGGCGGCGATCCTGCTCGGCCTGCTCCCCGCCTTCGTCGCCCCGACACCTCACTCGCGGGAACCCTCCACCCTCAAGGACCCCTCATGATCCGCTTCGAGGATGTCTCCGTGACGTACGACGGAGCTGTCGAACCCACCGTCCAGGGCGTGGACTTCGAGGTCCCGGAGGGTGAACTCGTCCTGCTGGTGGGGCCCTCGGGCGTCGGCAAGTCGACCGTGCTCGGCGCGGTGTCCGGTCTCGTGCCGCACTTCACGGGCGGCACCCTGCGCGGCCGGGTCACGGTCGCCGGACGGGACACCCGCACCCACAAACCGCGTGAGCTCGCGGACGTGGTCGGCACGGTGGGCCAGGACCCGCTGTCCCACTTCGTGACGGACACGGTCGAGGACGAACTCGCCTACGGCATGGAGTCGTTGGGCCTCGCTCCGGCCGTGATGCGCCGCCGCGTCGAGGAGACCCTGGACCTGCTGGGCCTGGCGGACCTCCGCGACCGCCCGATCGCCACGCTCTCCGGCGGCCAGCAGCAGCGCGTCGCCATCGGCTCGGTCCTGACCCCCCACCCACGGGTCCTGGTCCTCGACGAGCCCACCTCGGCCCTGGACCCGGCCGCCGCCGAGGAGGTCCTCGCCGTCCTGCAACGCCTCGTCCACGACCTCGGCACGACCGTCCTCATGGCCGAACACCGCCTCGAACGCGTCATCCAGTACGCCGACCAGGTCGCCCTGCTCCCGTCCCCGGGCGCCGCGCCGATACTCGGTACCCCGTCCGAGATCATGGCCGTCTCCCCGGTGTACCCGCCGGTGGTGGACCTGGGCCGACTGGCCGACTGGTCCCCGCTCCCCCTCACGGTGCGCGACGCGCGGCGCAGGGCGGGGGTCCTGCGGGAGCGGCTCACGGAACTCGTCCCCGAGCCGAGGACCCCGCGGGCGTCGGTTCCACAGGCGACGGCCCCGGCCTCGATCGAAGCGCTCGCCGTCCGCCACGGCCGCGTCGAGGCGCTCCGGCGCGTCGACCTCACCACCGCCCCCGGCGAGATCATCGCGCTGATGGGCCGCAACGGGGTCGGGAAGTCCACCCTGCTCGGCACGCTGGTCGGGCTGGTCGCACCGGCGGCCGGTTCGGTCCTGGTCGGGGGCGCGGTCCCGCACCGGACGGCACCACGGGACCTCGTACGCCGGGTGGGTCTCGTACCGCAGGAACCGCGCGACCTGCTGTACGCCGACACGGTCGCCGCCGAGTGCGCGGCGGCCGACGAGGACGCGGGGGCCGAGCCCGGTACCTGCCGGGCCCTGGTGTCCGAGCTGCTGCCGGACATCGGGGACGACACCCACCCCCGTGACCTGTCGGAGGGGCAGCGGCTGGCGCTCGCGCTGGCCGTCGTCCTGACGGCCCGCCCCCCGCTCCTGCTCCTCGACGAACCGACCCGCGGCCTGGACTACGCGGCGAAGGCCCGTCTGGTCACGGTCCTGCGCGGCCTGGCCGCCGAGGATCACGCGATCGTCCTGGCCACCCACGACGTGGAACTCGCCGCCGAACTCGCGCACCGTGTCGTCGTCCTCGCGGACGGCGAGATCGTCGCCGACGGCCCCACGGCCGAGGTGGTCGTCGCCTCCCCGTCCTTCGCCCCGCAGGTCACGAAGGTGCTCGCGCCGCAGCCGTGGCTCACGGTCACCCAGGTCAGGGAGGCCCTCGCATGACGCCGATGGAAGGCCGGCCCCGGACCAGAGCCGTCCGCCTCGGCCCTCGCTCCCTCGCCGCCCTCTGCCTCGTGAGCGCCGTCGGGGTCGCCGGGTTCGGCTGGCCGCTCTTCGCCGATCCCAGCTCGCAGGTCGCCGCGCACGCGCAGGACGCGCCCTGGCTGTTCGCGGGGCTGCTGGTGCTGCTCGTCGCCGTCGTCATGGCGACGATCTCCGAGTCCGGGCTCGGCCCTAAGGCGGTGGCCATGCTCGGAGTGCTGGCCGCGACCGGCGCCGCGCTGCGGCCGATCGGCGCCGGGACGGCCGGGATCGAGCCGATGTTCTTCCTGATGGTGCTGAGCGGCCGGGTGCTCGGACCGGGGTTCGGGTTCGTGCTCGGGTCCGTGACCATGTTCTCCTCCGCGCTGCTCACGGGCGGGGTGGGTCCGTGGCTGCCGTTCCAGATGCTCGCGATGGGCTGGTTCACGATGGGCGCCGGGCTGTTGCCGGGCCCCGACCGGCTGCGCGGGCGCGGGGAACTCGCCCTGCTCGCGGCGTACGGGTTCTGCGCCGCGTTCGCGTACGGCACGGTCATGAACCTGGCCGGCTGGCCCTTCATGGGCGCGCTGGCCTCGAACGTCGCCTTCGACCCGCATGCCGACGTGACCGCCAACCTGGCCCGTTTCCTCGCCTACTGCCTGGCCACCTCCCTCGGCTGGGACCTGGGCCGGGCCGTCGTCACCGTCGTCCTGACCCTCGCGCTCGGCGCGACCCTCCTCAAGGCGCTGCGCCGGGCGACGCGGCGGGCCGCCTTTGAGACCCCGGTCACCTTCGAACCCCGGTGACGTGCGACCCAGGTCACACCACACGGACGCGCCCCGTAGTCACCCGCACACCTTCCGCCAGTCGCGACGTGAAGCAGCCCATAGGACCCACGTCACATACGAAGCGGGCTAGTAGCCCCGAAGGCCTGGCATGCACGCGTCGTCAACCCCTCTGACCTGGGGATTGAGACCCAGGTCACACAAGGGACGTTTCCCCTGGATGCGACCACCACTAGTAAAAGGGGTCATTGCGGACACCCCCCTGAGCCTGTTTCTCTGAAGCAGTCGCCAGGCGCCACGAACCCCTCCCGGGTCGCGGCGCCGATGTACGCCTCCACCACACGTCGTGTGGGACAGGGCGCACCGCGACCGCCCTGTTCCCGAAGAGAGGTTCTCCGCGTGTCCGTCTCCTTCATCCGCAACATCGCCGCTTCCCCGAAGAAGGTCCTCACCACCGCCGCCGTGGCCGCCGCCGCCACCGGCATGGTTCTCGCCGCGGCGCCCGCTCAGGCCGCCACCGGCCAGGCCTCCTCCGCCCAGGCGATCGCGCACAAGATGATCCCGGACGCCGCGCAGTTCAGTGCCTTCAGCAAGATCGTCGAGCACGAGAGCGGCTGGAACCCCAGCGCCACGAACTCCGCCTCCGGCGCCTACGGCCTGGTCCAGGCCCTGCCCGGTTCGAAGATGTCGGCCGCCGGTTCCGACTGGAAGACGAACCCGGCCACCCAGATCAAGTGGGGGCTGGACTACATGAACTCCCGCTACGGCAGCCCGGCCGCCGCCTGGAACTTCTGGCAGGCCCACAACTGGTACTGAGTGGCCCACCGGTGACCCCCGGCGCCACACGGCACCCGTATACGCGAAGGCGGCGGCCCCCCGATCCCCGGGGCCGCCGCCTTCGCCATGCCACCGAACGTCGAACGAATCGGCCTACTCGGCCTACTCAGCCTGCTCGGTCTGCTCGGTCTGCTCGTAGAAGTGCTGCCGCCGGCCGACGAGCCGCTCGTACATCTTCCGCTGCTCGGCGACGTCGTCCTTGTTCTTCTCCAGCTCGTCGAGCCACTCCCGCTTGATCTGGTCCAGGAACGCGCGCCAGTCCCCGCTTCCCTGTGCCTTCCCCAGCTCCCGCAGCTCCACAAGGCGCTCGTTGTGCTTCAGCCCGCCGGTGCCGACCTTGTCCCCCTTGTGACCGTGCAGGACCGACTCGGGGTTGGCCGTGGCCTCGGTGGACCGGGCGTTGTGCACATAGCCGACTGGGCTCTCGGCATGGGGTTTGATCGTCTCGATGCCGACCAGCAGGGAGCCGTCCTTGGCGGCGGTGGGCGGGGTGAGAATCAGCAGCATGTGGCCGTACGAGCCGTTCGGCAGGACCACGTCGCCGTTCCAGTCCCGCGAGCCGAACCCGCCGCCGGAGATGTCCATGCCCATGAGCTGCGGACGCTCGGGCCCGACATGGGGCACGGCCGGCGTCAGAAAGTTCGCGACGGACGCGCCGATACCGCCCTTCTCCTGGAACTTGCCCGGCTCGCCCCCCTTCTTGTTCTTCTCGATGGCGGTGCGGTGCGTGGCGAAATCGCGCTTGTCGACGAACCCCGCGCGTCGGCCCCCGTCCGTGACGCCCAGGAAGTCCGTCAACGACTGGGGCGACTCGCCCCCGCGCAGGGCGGGGATGCGGATGTTGACCCGGCCGCCGTGGGCGAGCGCCCGTACGACGTCACCCTCGCGGTAGTCGACATGCGCGGCCACGCCCGCCCCCGGGTCGTAGGTCTTCAGTCCGTGCTGGAGCAGGAGCAGGACGGAGGTGAAGACGTCACGGGCCTTCGCGTCCTTCGCCGCGTGCTTCACCGTCCCGGCCTTGTCCGCGTCGGGGTGGAGGCGTTCGGACGGGAGTCCGGCCGGGTGCAGGGTGTCGACGGCGGTCTGCCGTATCTGCTCGTCCCGCTCGGCCAGCAGGGGCTGCTTCTCCACGTCCGAGACCCCGGGAGCCTTGGTGGTCATGAAACGGCCGAGGGTGTAGTCCGGGGCGATCGGGGTGGGCGCGCCCGCCGGACGCGTGCCCGGCGCGTGTTGCTGGAAGGCCAGGGTCGCGGCGAGGATGCGCTTGCCCGGAAGGTTCCGCAGCCAGTCCTTGTGGTCGCCCTTGATGTAGTCCTCGGACTCCTTGAAGGTGCCGATTCCCACCTTCGCGAGCCACTGGGGGTTCACCTGGGAGAGCGTCTTGATGTCCTCCAGGTCCTGGGCGCCGAACAGCTCGCCGCTGATCACCCGCCGCTCCAGGGTGCGCTTCAGGCGCGCGGGCCCGTCCGGCATCCAGTGCTCCGGCCACCACGTGCCCGGCGCCAGGGGGTTCACCTTCATCTTCGCCACGACGACATGGCCCTCGATCGACCGGCTCAGCCGCGTGATCACGGCCGCGCCCTGGTCCTCCCGGCCGGACTCCTCGGCGGTGGGAGGCGCGCTCGTGCTCGACTCCCCCACCCGCTGCACGGACACGGACGCCGCCCGGTTGCCGGCCGTGCGCTGGATCGCCGCCATCTCGGCGGGCGTCCTGGGCGTGGCGTCCGACCCGGTCCGGGCCTGGTGGGGGCCCGGGGAGGCCGGGCGTGGCAGGGGCGCGGTACGTACTGGTGATCCCGCCCGTGAGCGCCCGCCCTCGCCGTACTGCCGCCTGTCCATACGCCCCTCCACCCACCTCTTCATCCACCGGGCTCCCGCCGTACGCCTGAGCGCCCGCTTCCGTTGTCCCCAGAGGTATAAGGAGCCATGGTGACTCCGGGGCACACCCGGACGGAAGGACACCAGGGGCACCGCGGAGGACCTCACGGGCACGGCTGCCCCCGGGGGCGCGGCGCACCGGACGGACACGCAGGGCGCCCCGGTGTCCGGGGAGTCCCCTCGCGTACGTGGTGGACTTGAGCACCACCGTGCCCGCCACCTCCCCCGGAGCCCGCATGAGCGAACAGAGCGCAGAGGGCGGCGCAGAGGGCGCCGGGAACACCGGGCCACGGCCCGCCGACCCGGAGGCGCGCGGAGTGCGTCTGGTGGTGGTGCTGCTGTCGCTGACCGTGGTCAGCGGGCTGATCGACGCGGTGAGCTATCTCGGACTCGGGCACGTCTTCACGGCGAACATGACCGGCAACGTGGTGGTGCTCGGCTTCGCCGCGGCCGGCGCCCCCGGCTTCTCGATCCCGCACACCTCGACCTCGCTGGCCTGCTTCCTGGTGGGCGCCGCGGTCGGGGGCCGGATCGCGGGGCGGTTCGGCGGCGGTTCACGCAGGACCTGGGCCCAGGTCACGCTCACCGCGGAGGCGGTGTTCGTGGGCGCGTCCGCGGTGGTCGCCTTCGTCGCGCCGGGCGCCACCGGTACCACCTACGCCCTGATCGCCCTCACGGCCTTCGCCATGGGCCTGCGCAACGCGACGGTCCGCAAACTCCGTGTACCGGACCTCACGACCACCGTCCTGACGATGACCCTGACCGGCCTCGCCTCCGAGTCCGCGATCGGCGACGGCTCGGTCCGCCGCTCCCCTCGCCGCGCGGCGGCCGTCATCGCCATGATGGCGGGCGCCACGCTCGGCGCATGGCTGGTGATCAACCACGGCCTGGGCATCCCCCTGCTGCTCGCGGCAGTCCTGGCAGGAGTATTGGCGGTCGCTACTTCGGGGCGGGAGTGACGCGAAACCGGCCGCGGCAGCACCAGCGTGCTGCCGCGGCCGGGCGGCTGTGACGGTTACTGATCCGGGCGGGGCTACCGCTGGTCGAGTTCGGCGAGGAGCCAGGTGCACAGCTCTTCGGTGATCTTGGTGTGCTCCTCGTTCCGGGAGGCGCACAGGAAGGCGTCGAGTTCGCTCTCGCTGGGCGGGAGGTCATTGATGTTGGTGTGCAGCAGGGCGGTGGTGTCCACGTCGCGGACGGCCACCGCGCTGACCGAGGGCACGAAACAGATCTCGGGGACCGGGGCCACGGCACTGCCGGGGACCAGCTTGTTGAGCGTGGCGGCGGCGATGCCGAAGGTCGCCAGGGTGCCGCCGGGAGCGCCGTCGATCTCCGGGAACCCGTCGGTGGTGATCGTCTCGTTCTTCCCGAAGGTCGCCTTCAGTTGGGCGACCACGGCGTCGTCACCCTCGGACTGGGTGTAGATCGTGGTGCCGGGGAACAGCACCCCGGTGGCGCGGAACGCCTCCGCGCCGGGCGCGATCCCCGTGCCCCGGCCGTTCCCGGTGCCGTTGGCGACACCGATCTTCCGCGGCCGCCTCGGCCAGTTGCCGACGCGCTCCAAGGCGGCGAGGAAGTCGGAGCGGGCCTTGTCCTGCCCGGGAGTGCCGTCCACCGTCTCGATGTGCCGCCACATCAGCTCGCGCGAGGCCGGGCTGTTGATCTGGTCCGACAGTGCGCTGTTGGCCGGGTTGCCGCGCTTGATGTAGTGCGCGAACGCCTGCAGACCGATGGGCACCCACGCGCCGCGGTGGGGGCTGTCGTAGGAGAAGTACATCCCGGTCTGGTGGTCCATCTTCTGGGTCTCCATCCGCGCCAGGGCATAGCGCGTGACCAGACCACCCATGCTGAACCCGCCGACCACCAGCGGTTCGTTGCCCGTGCGCTCGTCGATCAGCCTCGTGATCGCCTCGATCACGTACCCGGCGTTGTCGAGGATCGACGCGGAGCGCTCCCCGTAGCCGAAGATGACCGCGTCCCGGCCGCGCTCGCGCAACTGGCTGATCAGCGGGTACTCGCCCCGCTCGAAGCCGTGGTAGAGCTCGTCCAGACTGCTCGGCCCCATGTTGAAGCCGTCCGACATCAGCACCGGCCGCTGCACACCGCTGTGGCCCTTGCCGTAGTACACCCAGGCGGTGCCGTCGTAGACCGGCACGTAGCCTTCCTGGCCCTCCTCGTCGGCGTTCAGGTGCCGTCCGAAGTGCCACGTCTCGTCCGGCGCCGGGGCCGGTGGCGGCTTCGGCTGGTCCAGCGGGGCCATCAGCCCGATCGAACCGACGTACTGCTGCTCGCGGGCCGCCTTCTCATTGCTCACTGCGGTCGATCCCCTTCCTTCGGGCCGCACGAAGACCCCGGGGACCTTCGTCCCCGGGGTCGTGCGACTTGGATGTGAGGCTCATCATCAGGGGACAAAAACGGATGTTCGGGTTCCCTCGCACGATCATCATCACCATGAGTGATTCCCAGCCCCACGGGTTTGGGCCGGCGGCCGAGCCGGTCGACACTCGAACCAGACCGTCTTGCCGCCCTCGGGCCCGGGCCCCACACCCCACTTGTCGACCACCGCGTCGAGCAGCACGAGCCCGCGCCCACCCTCCGCCTCCGGCGACGACTCGGTGGGCACGCGAGGTGGTTGCGGGGAGCCGTCCGCGACCTCCACCCGCACACCTGCCGTCTGCCGCAGCACCAGCAACGCGCAGCGCCGGTCCGGGACATGGCGTACGACGTTGGCGACCAGCTCGGTCACGGCCAGCTCCACGGAGTCGGCCAGCTCGGCCAAGTCCCACTCCTCCAGCAGCGACCTGACGATCCGCCGGATGTGCCGGGCCGAGTGGGCGCCGACGGTGATCCGCATCGCGTACTGGGCGGGGCGAGGGCCCAGGAGGGTGGGGGGAATGTGTTCGTTCACGCTACGAGACTGACCTCGCGCGACTACGCTCGGCTACAGAACGAATACAACGGGTCCCGGAGTGGACCGAGTTGCGCGCGAGAGGGGCCGTACGTGACCCATATCAACATCCTCGACCCGGGCGCGTCCCCACTCGATTACTACGGGTTCGAGTTGCGACGCCATCGTGAATCCGCGGGCCTGACACAGCGGCAGCTCGGCGACATCGTCAACTACACCGGTTCGCTGGTCGGCCAGATCGAGACGGCGAGGAAGCTGCCGACGCCGGAGTTCAGCGAGCGGGTGGACGCGGCGCTGGGGACGGATGGGCTGCTGTCCCGGCTGACCATGATGGTGATGCGAACTCAACTCCCGGCCTGGTTCCAGCGGGTGGCGGAACTGGAGGCCCGGGCCACGGAAATCAGCACCTATCAGATGAACATGGTCCATGGTCTCCTCCAGACCGAGGCGTACGTCCGTGCCGTGCTCGGCGCACTGGACGACACGGACCTCGACGATCGGACCGCCGTGCGACTGGCCCGTCAGCGCATCTTCAACAAGGAGGAGCCGCCGGTCTTCTGGATGGTCCTGAGCCAGGCCGCCCTGTACCAGGAGATCGGCGGACCGGAGGTCATGCGGGAGCAACTCGCGCACTTGTTGTCGTTCGAGGGTGACGCCCGGATCAACATCCAGATCCTGCCGTTCTCGGCCGGAGCGCACGCGGGACTGACAGGCTCGTTCACCCTCTACCGCTTCGAGAAGGACCCGGACATCGTCTACACCGAGGGCTACGGCAGCGGGCATCCGAGCGCCAACCGGGCCACCGTCAAGAACTGCTCGCTCCGTTACGATCATCTGCAAGCCGCCGCGCTCTCCCTCAGGGACTCGGCGGACCTGATCCGGTGCGTAATGGAGGAACGCTATGGAGAGCAACGCGATTCCGACGGGGATCCGGTGGCGTAAGTCCAGCTACAGCAGCGACCAGGGCGGCGAGTGCATAGAGATCGCCGAAACCCTGGACGCCACCGTCGCCGTACGAGACTCAAAGATCCCCACCGGCCCGATCCTCACGATCGCCCCCGCCGCCTTCGCCACCTTCGTCTCGTGGACTACAACCGCTGGATGATCGTCCCGGTGGCCAGTCCACCGCCCGCGCACATCGTGATCAGCGCGAACTCCTTGTCCCGTCGCTCCAGTTCGTGCAGGGCGGTAGTGATCAGCCGGGCACCCGTCGCCCCGACGGGATGCCCGAGCGCGATCGCACCGCCGTTCACGTTGACCTTCTCCAGGTCCTGTTCGAAGACCTGCGCCCAGCTCAGCACCACTGAAGCGAACGCCTCGTTGATCTCCACGAGGTCGATGTCCTTCAAAGACATCCCCGCCTTGCCCAGCACCGCGCGCGTCGCGTCGATCGGGCCGTCCAGATGGAAGTGCGGGTCCGAACCCACCAGCGCCTGGGCCACGATCCGCGCCCTCGGGCGCAGCTTCAGCGCCCGAGCCATCCGCTTGGACGCCCAGAGGATCGCCGCCGCACCGTCCGAGATCTGCGAGGAGTTGCCCGCCGTGTGGACGGCGGTCGGCATCACCGGCTTGAGGCCGGCCAGCGCCTCCATGGACGTGTCGCGGAGTCCCTCGTCGCGGTCGACGAGGCGCCACATGCCCTGTCCGGCCCGCTGCTCGTCCTCGGTGGTGGGCACCTGGACGGCGAAGGTCTCGCGCTTGAAGCGTTCCTCCGCCCAGGCGTTCGCGGCGCGCTCCTGGGAGACGAGCCCGAGCGAGTCGACGTTCTCGCGCGTCAGGCCACGATTACGGGCGATGCGCTCGGCGGCCTCGAACTGATTGGGCAGGTCCACGTTCCACTCGTCCGGGAACGGCTTCCCGGGGCCGTGCTTGGAGCCGGAGCCCAGCGGCACCCTCGACATCGCCTCGACGCCGCACGAGATGCCGACGTCGATGACGCCCGCCGCGACCATGTTGGCCACCATGTGGGAGGCCTGCTGCGAGGAGCCGCACTGGCAGTCGACGGTCGTCGCCGCCGTCTCGTACGGCAGGCCCATGGCGAGCCAGGCCGTGCGCGCGGGGTTCATGGACTGCTCACCGGCGTGCGTCACCGTGCCGCCGACGATCTGCTCGACGCAGTCGGCGTGGATGCCGGTGCGGCCGAGGAGTTCACGGTAGGTCTCGCCCAGGAGATAGGCGGGGTGGAGGTTGGCGAGGGCGCCACCTCGCTTGCCGATGGGGGTGCGTACGGCTTCGACGATCACGGGTTCCGCGGCCATGGGGGCTCGTCCTCTCCTCAGGCCTGTCCGGCGGCCAGGCCCTGCTGACCCGCGCAGCGCGGGGCGTCCCGGCCCACCCACCGCGCAGAACTAGAACGCGTACCAGTTCTGTGTGCAGTCTGCGGATCGGAGCCCCCGCGCCGCAAGGGTCGTGCAGCGCTCGAAGTCGCGATCTGCACGAACTCCCCACGGAATTCGGGGCGCCGTACCTCTTGCGACTTGTAGAACCCGTTACTACCTTCACGGCAATTCCGGATTCCTGATGGACCGTCAGAATGGTGGGTGGTCGCCGATGCCCTGTCCCGCGCTGCCCGACGGGTTCGACTTCACCGACCCCGATGTGCTGCACCACCGCGTGCCCCTGCCGGAGTTCGCCGAACTGCGCCGGGCCGAACCCGTCCGCTGGATCCCCCAGCCGGCCGGTCTGGCCGGCTTCCAGGACGAGGGCTACTGGGCGGTGACCCGGCACGCGGACGTCAAGTACGTCTCCACGCACCCGGAGATCTACTCCTCCTCCCTCAACACCGCGATCATCCGCTTCCACGAGCACATGCAGCGCGACGCGATCGACGCCCAGCGGCTGATCCTGCTCAACATGGACCCGCCCGAGCACACCCGCGTCCGCCAGATCGTGCAACGCGGTTTCACGCCAAGGGCCATCCGGGCGCTGGAGGAACGGCTCCGCTCCCGCGCCCTCGCGATCGTCGAGGGCGCCCGCGCCCACTCGGGACCCTTCGACTTCGTCACCGAGGTCGCCTGCGAACTGCCCCTCCAGGCGATAGCCGAGCTGATCGGCGTCCCCCAGGACGACCGCATCAAGATCTTCGAGTGGTCCAACAAGATGATCGCGTACGACGACCCGGAGTACGCCATCACCGAGGAGGTCGGCGCCGAGTCGGCCGCCGAGCTGATCTCGTACGCCATGAACATGGCCGCCGACCGCAAGCAGTGCCCGGCCAAGGACATCGTCAGCACCCTGGTGGCGGCCGAGGACGAGGGCAACCTCGGTTCCGACGAGTTCGGCTTCTTCGTGCTGATGCTGTCGGTCGCCGGCAACGAGACCACCCGTAACGCCATCACCCACGGCATGCACGCCTTCCTCAGCCACCCCGAGCAGTGGGAGCTGTACAAGAGCACCCGCCCGGCGACCACGGCCGAGGAGATCGTGCGGTGGGCGACCCCGGTGGTCTCCTTCCAGCGCACCGCCACCCAGGACACCGAACTCGGCGGCAAACAGATCAAGAAGGGCGACCGCGTCGGCATCTTCTATGCCTCCGCCAACCACGACCCCGAGGTCTTCGAGAACCCGGACACCTTCGACATCACCCGCGACCCCAACCCCCACCTGGGCTTCGGCGGCGGTGGCCCCCACTATTGCCTCGGCAAGTCCCTGGCCGTCCTCGAGATCGACCTCATCTTCAACGCGATCGCCGACGCGATGCCGAACCTGACCCTGGTCGGCGACCCACGCCGACTGCGCTCCGCCTGGATCAACGGCGTCAAGGAACTCCAGGTCGACGCCGGCTGACCGCACCGCACGCTCGGGCCGACGGACTCCCGGTGTCCGTCGGCCCGTCCCGCGGGAGGCAGGGGCATCCCCCCTACGCCCCGCCCCTGCCTCCCCCGAGATGAACCTCCGATCATCCGAACTTCCGATGAACGTCTCCGTTCCGTTTCACGTCTTCACCGGTGGCTCAGCCCTCCCCCCACTCCGAAGACAACCGACACTTCGAACGGAACCGGTGCACTGTGGTCTCTGCCGAGCTGACTCCCGTCCGGCCCGACCACCCGGCCGTACGCCGAAGACGCCCGCTTCACGCGTTCTGGCGCCGCCACCGTCTCCCCCTCCTCGTCACCCTCCCCGTGCTGCCGCTGTACGCGGTGTGGTGGGCCTTCCTCGCGACCGGCGGTGGTGATCTCGCGGCCCAGGTGGCGTGGGCGGAGTTCGTGGCGCGGCACGGCGGATCGGCGTACAACCTCTTCTGGTACGGCGGGATGCACACCGCCAACTACAGCCTGATCTCGCCGTATCTGATGGCCGGGCTGGGCGTGCGCCCGGTGACGGTGGTCTCCGGGCTCGCCGCCACCTGGCTGGCCGCCGTGCTGATCGCCCGCACGGGGATACCGCGGCCGGTGGGCCCCGCGCTGCTGGCCTCGCTCGCGCTGTGGTGCAACGTCGCCTCGGGGCGCACCACGTTCGCGCTGGGCGTCGCCCTCGGTCTCGCCGCCTGTGTGCTGCTGACGGGCGAGCGGCGGACGCTGTCGGCGGCGGCGTACGCGGCACTGGCGACCATGGCGAGCCCGGTGGCCGGACTGTTCCTGGTGGTGGTGGGCGCCGGACATCTCGCCGTACGGGACCGGGTGCGGGCCGGGGCGCTGCTGGTGCCGCCGGTGGTCGTCGTCGGGGCGACCACGCTGCTGTTCCCCTTCACCGGACAGCAGTTGATGTCCTTGGACCGGATCTGGCCGCCCGTGCTGTTCGGGCTGACCGTTGCCACGCTGGCCCCGCGCGGCTGGCGGGTGGCCCGCTGGTGCGGGGTCGTGTACGCGGTCGGGACCGTGCTGACGTATCTGATCGCCTCCCCGGTGGGGACGAACGTGGAGCGGTTCGCGGAGCTGTTCGCGCCCGCCGCGCTCCTTGCCGCGCTGCTCAGCGCGCCCAGGGGGCTGCACCTGGTGCGGCGCGTCGCGCTGGTGGTGACGCTCGTGCTCTCCGTCGCCTGGGTCGGGCACAAGACCGTGGCCGACCTGGTGGTGTCCACGACCGTGCCCGCCTGGGCCGCCGACACGCACGGCGTCGTACAGACACTGGAGCGGCTCGGCGCCGGCCGCGGCCGTGTCGAGGTGGTCCCGGCCCGCAACCACCGCGAGGCCTCCACGCTCGCCCCGCATGTGAACCTGGCGCGCGGCTGGAACCGTCAGCTGGACATGGAGCGGGGGCGGCTCTTCTACGACGGCACGTTCTCGGAGACGACCTACCGGGCCTGGCTGGACCGCTGGGCGGTGGGATTCGTCGTGCTGCCCGCGGCGAAGCCGGACGGGTACGCCGAGGCGGAGGCGCAGCTGGTGAGGAATCGGCCCGCGTGGCTGGAGCCGGTGTGGAGCGACGCCAACTGGCAGGTGCTGCGGGTGCGCGACGCCGTGCCGCTGGTGTCGGCGCCCGGTTCCGTGCTGCGCACGACGAGCGCCGAGGTGGACGTACGGGTGCCGGTGGCCGGCCCGGTGACCGTGCGGGTCGCGTACTCGCCGTGGCTGCGCGCGCCGGGCGGCTGCCTGACGCGGGACGGCGAGTTCACGCGGCTGACGGTGACCGAGCCGGGTGAGTACCGGATCAGCTCGGGGTACGGCCCGTCGCCGGGACCGGATCCTTCCTGCTGACCTCCACGGGCTTCATCAGGGGCCTCGGCCGAGGCCCCTGGAGGAGGTGGGTCAGGCCGAAGCCCGCGCCGACGACGGCCGCGCCGCCCACCGCGTCCAGCACCCAGTGGTTGCCGGTCGCCACGATCGCGGAGACCGTGAGCAACGGGTGCAGCAGGCCGAGCGCCTTCATCCACCACTTGGGCGCCAGGACCGCGATGACGACTCCGCACCACAGGGACCAGCCGAAGTGCAGCGAGGGCATCGCGGCGTACTGGTTGGTCAGCGCGGTCAGCGTGCCGTAGTCCGGCTTGGAGAAGTCCTGCACGCCGTGCACGGTGTCCATGACGCCGAGGCCCGGCATCAGGCGCGGCGGGGCGAGCGGGAAGAGCCAGAAGCCGAGGAGCGCCATCAGGGTGGCGAAGCCGAGCGCCGAGCGCGCCCAGCGGTAGTCGCCGGGGCGGCGGACGTAGAGCACGGCGAGGACGGTGAGCGGGACGACGAAGTGGAACGACTCGTAATAGAAGGCGAAGAAGTCCCGCAGCCACCCGACCTTGAACACGGCGTGGTTGACCCAGTGCTCGATGTCGATGTGCAGGAACCGCTCGATGGAGAGGATCTGGTCGCCGTGGTGTTCGGCGGTGGTCCGGCCGCCCGCGTTGGTGCCGCCCGTCGCGGCGAGCCTGACCTGTTGGTAGGCGGAGTAGCCGACGCGGATCAGGAGCAGTTCGAGCAGCAGGTTCGGGCGGGTGAACACGCGGCCCAGGAAGGGGAGCAGCGGCACCCGCTTCCTGGGGGTACCTCCCAGGCCTTTGGGGCTCTGGGGGAGCGTGGGCACGGACTGGGCGTAGTCGGTGGGGATCGGCGCCCGGTAGTACTCCGAGGTGCGGGAGAGGAACGGCACGATCGTGGCGGCGGCGAGCGCGGCGAGCAGCACCACGTTGTCGCGCAGCGGGAAGAGCGCCGCCTTGTTCGGCAGCATCATCTTCGCGGGCAGCGTCATGACGAGGATGACGGCGACGGGCCACATGGGGCGGTCCGAGGTCTTCTTGCCGACCCTGCCGACCAGCGCGAGCAGCACCCACAGCAGCTGGTGCTGCCAGGACGTGGGCGAGACGACGACGGCGACACAGCCGGTGATCGCCACGGCCAGCAGCAGCTGCCCGTCCCGTGCGTAGCGGATGGCGCGGCGCAAGCCGAGGGCGGCGACCGCGGCGCCCAGCAGCAGGAACAGGGTGATCTCCAGCGGGCCGTTGAGGCCGAGCCGCAGCAGCGCGCCGTGCAGCGACTGGTTGGAGAGGTCGTCGGCGTCCCCGCCGAGGCCGACGCCCGCCAGGTGGTGCACCCAGTAGGTGGTGGAGTCGTGCGGCATCACGGCCCAGGCGAGCGCGCCGAGGCCGGCGAAGGTGATCGCGGTGGACTCGACGGCGCGGCGGCGCCCGGTGAACCAGAGCAGCGGCGCGAAGACCAGCAGGGTGGGCTGCAGGGCGGCGGCGACACCGATCAGCAGGCCGCTGGCACGCTCGCCCCGGACGGCGAAGCAGCCGAGCAGGACGAGCAGGACCGGGATGATGCTGGTCTGGCCGAGGTAGAGGGCGTTGCGCACCGGCAGCGACAGCATCAGCAGGCTGATCGCGACGGGCGCGGCGAGCAGGGCGGTGCGCCGGCTCACCGGCTGGGGCAGGGCGCGTGCGACGACCAGGCCGAGGACGACGACCAGCGAGAGACTGCCGAAGGTCCAGCCCCAGCCGAGCGTCTGTTCGGCGGCGCGGGTGAGGGGTTTGAGGACGAATCCTCCGAAGGGGGTGCCGGTGAACTGCGTCGAGTCGTACAGCGATCCCTTCACATGCAGGACGCCGTTGGGTCCGACCCAGGTCTCCAGGTCCGTCAGCCGTTCCCCTTTCGGGGTGCTCAGCACGACGGTGACCTGCCGTATCGCGAGGACCGCGGCGATCAACCACAGCCCGATCCGGATCGCGCGCAGTCTCGCTCTCGCCGATTCCGCCGCCCCCGCCCCGAAGGCATTGCCCGCTGTCCCGCCGTGCTCAACGTTCGCCACGCCCCGCCGACCCTCCCGCCCCGTCCGCCCTGTCCGTCCCGTTCGCCCCGCGTGCCCCGTGCGTCCGGACCCGGCCCGGACCTTACGAGGCTCGCACGCCCCGATTGAGAGACGCAGGCAACCCCCTCTTCACCTGACGGCCTCCCGCCTTTCGTCCGGATGACGATAGTGCGCGCATGGTTCCGGTTCCCCGCTTCGTTCGCGACTTAGCTCACAAAGGAGCCCCGGAAAAGCGGCGCGCGATCAGGCCTGCACCCCTGCGTACGGCGCATTTACTTGCACTATGCATCGAGTTGCCTACGGCACGTGATGCGGACGAGTGCCCCTATGGTCGCTTTTCGGCCTACTTCCGGGTGAGCCGCGTCCCCGTCCCCTACGAAGGGCATGCCCTTGCCGTCCGCCACAGCAGTCACCCCCGCCGTACCCCGACCCCGGACCCCCACGCCGCCGCCCGAGGCCTACGTCACCGATCCGGTCCTGGTCAAGCGGGCCGTCAAGGCGGCGGCCCTCGGCAACGCGATGGAGTGGTTCGACTTCGGTGTCTACAGCTACATCGCGGTGACGCTGGGCAAGGTCTTCTTCCCCTCCGGCAACCCCACAGCGCAGTTGCTGTCCACCTTCGGCGCCTTCGCCGCGGCCTTCCTCGTCCGCCCGCTCGGCGGCATGGTCTTCGGCCCGCTCGGCGACCGCGTCGGCCGCCAGAAGGTCCTCGCCCTCACCATGATCATGATGGCGGCGGGCACCTTCGCGATCGGCCTGATCCCCTCGTACGCCACGATCGGCGTCGGCGCTCCCCTGCTGCTGCTCGCGGCCCGGCTCGTCCAGGGCTTCTCCACCGGCGGCGAGTACGCGGGCGCCTCCACCTTCATCGCCGAGTACGCGCCCGACAAGAAGCGCGGCTTCTTCGGGAGCTGGCTGGAATTCGGCACGCTCGCCGGATACATCGGCGGCGCCGGCCTGGTCACCCTCATGACCGCCTTCCTGTCCACCGAGGACCTGCTGTCCTGGGGCTGGCGCGTGCCGTTCCTGATCGCGGGCCCGATGGGGATCATCGGCCTGTATCTGCGGATGCGCCTGGAGGAGACCCCGGCGTTCGCGGCGGAACTGGCCAAGGCCTCGAAGAAGGAGGCGGACCGCCCCAAGGTGCGGCTGCGCGAGATGGTCGCGGGCCAGTGGCGCGCGCTGCTGCTCTGCGTCGGCCTGGTGCTGGTCTTCAACGTCACCGACTACATGCTGCTGTCGTACATGCCGAGCTATCTGACGAGCGAGCTGAAGTACGACGAGACGCACGGCCTGCTGGTCGTCCTCGGCGTGATGGCGCTGATGATGATCGTCCAGCCCTTCGCGGGCGCGCTGACCGACCGCATCGGCCGCCGCCCGGTGATCGCCGCGGGCTGCGTCGGCTTCCTCGCCCTGTCCGTACCGGCGCTCCTGCTGATCCGCCAGGGCAGTCTGCTCGCGGTCGCGCTCGGCATGGGCGCGCTGGGCCTGCTGCTGGTCTGCTTCACCTCCGCGATGCCCGCCGCGCTCCCGGCGCTCTTCCCGACGAAGGTCCGCTACGGCTCGCTGTCCATCGGCTTCAACGTCTCCGTCTCGCTCTTCGGCGGTACGACCCCGCTGGTCACCACGGCGCTCATCGGGGCGACCGGGAACATGATGATGCCCGCCTACTACATGATGGCCGCGGCCGTCGTCGGTGGCGTGGCGGTGTGGTTCATGACCGAGTCCGCGGGTCGCCCGCTGCCGGGCTCCGCGCCCGCCGTGTAGGTTGGGCCGTGGGACTAGTTAGGACATCTAACTAGGCATACGAAAGGCATGGTTCATGAGCGAGTCGCAGCTCTGGAACGACGTCGACGACTACTTCACCACCCTCCTCGCCCCCGCCGACGAGACACTGACGGCGGCCCTGCGCGACAGCGACGCCGCGGGGCTGCCGCAGATCGCCGTCGCGCCGAACCAGGGCAAGCTGCTCCAGCTGCTCGCCGAGATCCAGGGCGCCCGCCGCATCCTGGAGATCGGCACCCTCGGCGGCTACAGCACCATCTGGCTGGGCCGCGCACTCCCGGCCGACGGCCGGCTGATCACCTTCGAGTACGACGCCACGCACGCCGAGGTCGCCCGCCGCAACCTCGCCCGCGCGGGCCTCGACAAGATCGCCGAGGTGCGGGTCGGACCCGCGCTGGAGTCGCTGCCGAAGCTGGCCGAGGAGAACCCGGAGCCGTTCGACTTCGTGTTCATCGACGCCGACAAGGTGAACAACCCGCACTACGTCGAGTGGGCCCTCAAGCTCACCCGCCCCGGCAGCCTGATCGTCGTCGACAACGTCGTACGCAGCGGGCGGGTCACCGAGGCGGGCAGCGCCGAACCGAGCGTGCGGGGCACCCGGGCCGCCCTCGAACTGATCGCCGCCCACCCGAAGTTGAGCGGTACGGCGATCCAGACGGTGGGCAGCAAGGGGTACGACGGGTTCGCGCTGGCGCGCGTGCTGGCCTGACGCCTGCTTCTCCGGGGCGCGCAGGCTCGCGCTCCGGGGGGCTCAGGTCTCGTGGTAGAAACCCACGTTCACGCTGTGCGGTCCTGTGCGGTCGAGGATGACGATCTCCCCCGAACCGCCCGCGGGGAGCTTCGCCGTCCCGCCGTACGGGACGGCCTGCGTCGGCAGTCCGGCCAGCGTCAGCCGTACCTCGGCGGAGGGCTCAGGGCGTGACCCGTGCAGCCAGGTGACCTGCCAGGTACCGTCCGGGCCGCACAGGAACTCCAGGTGGACCCGGGAGACGAACAGCCAGTCGTCGGGGGTCGCGAGCCGGCACACGGCCCGGTCCCGGCCCACCCGCAGCACGGCTCCGGGGTCGCTCGGCGCGTCGGCCATCAGCATTCCGGCCGTCGCACCAGCGTCCGCCCCGGTGACCGAGGCCATGGTGAGTTCGAGCACGTGCGCTCCTTCGAGTTCCAGCGTTAATCCGGTCCGCGGCGCTTCAACCCCCCTGGTACCGAGTGTGGTTGACGCGCCGCCGCCGCATGATAATTCGCCCGATCGTCCGATCGTGTGTCGTACGGCACAATGGACGCATGACCGAACGGAAGCCACCCGGGGTCAGCTTCGAGACCTGGGTCGACCGCCAGATCCGTGAGGCGGAGGCCCGCGGCGAGTTCGCGGACCTGCCCGGCGCGGGCAAGCCCATGCCCGCCGTGACCGACACGCCGTACGACGAACTGTGGTGGATCAAGCGGAAGATGGCCCGCGAGGGGCTGTCGGTGCTGCCGCCGACGCTGGCCCTGCGCAAGGAGGCCGAGGACGCGCTCGCGGCGGCCTCGGTGGCGCCCTCGGAGCGCGTCGTGCGCCGGATCGTCGAGGACATCAACGCCAAGATCCGCGAGGTCATGTTCAAGCCGCCGCCGGGACCTCCCCTCGGCCTCAAGCCGTACGACGTGGACGAGATCGTCCGGGAGTGGCGCGAGCGCCGGGCCGGATGACCCCGTCGACGGGTGAGGCCGCGTCCCGGAACATGGTCCGGGACGCGGCCTCAGGGTGGTACTTCGACGTGGTACTTCGACGGTTCGGCCTCCTGACCGGTGCAGGAGTCGCTCGGTCACCTACAGGTGCAGGAGTCGCTCGGTCACCTCGCGGTAGTCGCGCAGGGCGAGCCGCAGCTTCTCGGTGTCGGCCGTGTCGCTCTCACCGGCTGCCTGCCAGGTCGTCCGCAGGTTGCGGCGCCGCCGGGTCATGGCGTCCGTGAACTCGGTGGTCAGCTCCTCCAGGACGTGGTCCGCCTCCTCGACGGACGCCCGCGGGCCGTCCACGAACCCACCGACGGCGTGCTGCATCCGCAACGAGTACTTGTCGCACTCGTCGTGCGACAGCAACGCACCGTCGCCGTCTCCCTGCGCACCGCTACCGCGCTGCTCCGCGGGGGTGGGACCGCTCTGCCCGGCACGAGTGGGTTCACCCTGCGCACCGCGGGCGAACTCCGCTTCCTCGGCGCGCCTGGATTCCGGCTGCCCGGCGCGGGTGGGGTCACCGCCCTGCCCGGCGCGGGCGGAATCCGGCTGCATGGCGCGCATGGTTTCCCGCTGCCCGGCCCGCGTGTCGGCGCCCTGTCCGGAGCGGGTGTCGCGGTCGTCGGCGGGCATGCTCCGCGTGCCGCCGGCCGTCGAGCGGGACGGGTTCGCGGTCTCGCGGGACTCCATACCGCCGGGGGCTTCGCCGGGGTCGCGGACGGCCGGGTCGGCGGGGGTGCCGGATCCGGCCGACGGAGCGACCTGGGCGTCCTGGGCGTGCCGGTGGACGAGGGGGTCGACGTCGCCGCGACCCGTCATCGCCTCACGACGCGGAGTGTTCTCATTGCCGTTGTCCGAAGCCATCTTCTTCACTTCCTCAACTCCCCTTCGCGTGACGCCTGGTCAGTACCGACGGAACATGGGCTCGGTGGGAACGCCCGTCCGGGACGGATGCCGCGGCGGGGGCGGTGTCCTGGCGGGCGTCGTCGCGAACCGGGGCCAGCAGCTCTTCGAACAGGGCGCGGGCCTCCACCATGGACGCGCGGAGCTCCTCCGTGCTGCCGTCGGCGCCCGCGGTGGGGGCGTACGTGGCCTGGTGGACGCGCCGGTAGCCGTGCAGATGGTGTCCGTGGTGGACGGAGAGCGCGTCGAGCTGTTCCTCGTAGCGCTCGCCGTCGGGGAAGCCGCGTGCGCCGGCCAGCTCGCCGACCAGCCGGTCCGCCTCGGCCACCGCCTCCTGGGGCGAGTCGACGAAGCGTTCCTGAACAACCCCCCAGCGGGCCGCGTACTCGTCGCGGGCCGCGGGCTCCAGCGGCCGCTCACGCAGCGAGCCGTGTCGCTTCACCCGCTCGGCGAGGTCACGCTCGGCGGCCTTGGCGTCGCCGTCGTGCTGGGCGACGGCCCGGTCGTACTCGGGCCCGAAGCGCCGCCGCAGTGTGCTCCCGCCCTGCGGCCTGCGGGCCAAAAGGATCAGCGCGGCCGCGACGACGGCGACCGCCACGATCACGATCAAAGCGATGATGAGGCCTGTGGACATGGGTGCCTTCCGGGGTTCTCGACCCGACGGGCCGGTTCGAGGACCGGGTTGCCCGGAACCCCGCACTCAAACGAACCCCGCACCGGCGCCCCGCCGAAATCCGCTTGCGGCAGGGGGGCCGCGCCTCCCGACAATGACGGCCATGACCTGGATCATCGCCCCCGAGCCCTTCGACTCGTCCGTCGCCGCCGCACTGTGGCGCGCGTACTACACGGAGGTCAGCGACCGCTGGTACCTGCTGCACGAGGGGCACCCGACCGACCCCGAGGAACTGGAGCGGGAGATCGCGGCGACCCCGGGTGCCGAGTTCCAGGCACCCGGCGGGGTGCTGCTGGTCGCGCGGTACGGCGGCGACCCCGGCGGCATGGCCGGGGTGCGGATGCTCGACGCCACGACGGGTGAGCTGAAGCGCGTCTTCGTGCGCGAGCGGTTGCGCGGCACAGGCGGCGCGGCGCTGCTGCTCACGGCGGCCGAGGAGGCGGCGCGCGGCCTCGGCGCCGAGCGGCTGATCCTCGACACCCGGGGCGACCTGGTGGAAGCACGCGCCCTGTACGCGCGGCACGGCTACGAGGAGACCGAGCCGCACAACGACGAGACCTACGCCGACCACTGGTTCACGAAAGAGCTGAAGAACACGAAAGAGCTGAAGAAGCTGACGCCCTGAGGCCCGACGCAGGACTCACGCCGGTGTCCGGGCTCACGCCGGTGTCCCGCGCGGATGCGTACGCGGCGCCGTCCTGTCGTGCGGCCGCTCCGCGTCGGACCCGCACAGCTCGCCGTTCAGCTCCTTGACCAGCTTGGTCAGATCGGTCGGGCGGTCCGGGCCCCACCAGTCGCCGAGCAGCTCCGCCAGGGACTCCTCACGGGCCTTGGCCAGCTTCCCGGCGACCTCGCGGCCTTCGTCCGTGAGGACGAGGTCGAGCCCTCCGCGGACGGCGAGGCGGCGCTCCTCCAACTGCCGGGCCGCGGCCAGTACGACGGGCAGCGGTACGGTGCTGCGCTCGGCCAGCAGCGCGGGCTCCGCCCAGCCGTACTTCTTGATCCTCAGCAGCAGCCAGCTCGCGGCGGGCAGCAGGTCGTACCCGGCCCGCTCGGTGATCTTCTCGTAGATCTCCCGCTGCCCCTCCCGGGTGCCGAGCACGGACAGCGCGCGGCACACCTCGTCGTACGACGACCGCTCCACCGGATTGGTGGCGAGCGTCTCGGTGATGTCGGGTGCCGTGACCGAACCCCGCAGCTTGTCCTCGCGCAGGAACCAGGCCAGGACGAAGCCGAGCACGGCGACCGGGGCGGCGTACAGGAAGACGTCGGTGATCGACGAGGCGTACGCGTGCAGGACGGGCTGGCGGAGCACGGACGGCAGGTCGGCGATGCCCTTCGGGTCGGCCTTGAGGCTGTTCGGCGTGATGCCGGCGGGCAGTTGCCTTCCGCTCAGCACGGCCACCAGGTTGTCGCCGAGGCGGCTCGCGAAGACGGTGCCGAAGATGGCCACGCCGAACGAGGCGCCGATGGAGCGGAAGAAGGTGGCGCCGGAGGTGGCGACGCCCAGATCCTCGTACGAGACCGCGTTCTGCACGATCAGGACCAGGACCTGCATGACCAGGCCGAGGCCCAGGCCGAAGACGAGGAAGTACACGCTCATCTCGCCGGTGCCGCTGTGCTCGTCGAGCTTGTGGAGCAGGAGCAGACCGATCGCCGTGACACCGGTGCCCGCGATGGGGAAGACCTTCCAGCGTCCGGTACGGCTGACGATCTGCCCGGAGACGGTCGAGGACAGCAGCAGCCCGAACACCATGGGCAGCATGTACACGCCGGACAGGGTGGGGCTCACGCCCCGGACGACCTGGAGGAAGGTCGGCAGATAGGTCATCGCGCCGAACATCGCGAAACCGACGATGAAGCTGATGACGGCGCAGAGGGAGAAGGTGCGGACGCGGAAGAGCCTCAGGGGCAGGACGGGTTCGGCCGCCCGCTGCTCCACCGCCACGAAGGCCACGGCGAGCAGGACACCGAGCACCGCGAGACCGATGGTCTGCGGCGAGCTCCACCCCCAGGTGGTGCCGCCGAGCGAGGCCACGAGAACGAGACAGGTGGCGACCGCGGCGATGAGGAACGTGCCGAGGTAGTCGATGACGTGCTTGGCGGACTTCCTCGGGATGTGCAGGACCGCCGCGATCACGATGAGCGCGACCACGCCGACGGGCAGGTTGACGTAGAAGACCCAGCGCCAGCTGAGGTGCTCGGTGAACAGCCCGCCGAGCAGCGGCCCGAGCACGCTCGTCGCACCGAAGACTGCCCCGAACAGCCCCTGGTACTTGCCCCGTTCGCGCGGCGAGACGATGTCGCCGACGATCGCCATGGACAGCACGATGAGCCCACCGCCACCGAGGCCCTGAAGGGCCCGGAAGCCGATCAACTCGCCCATGTTCTGCGCCATTCCGCACAATGCGGACCCGACGAGGAAGATCACGATCGCGGCCTGGAACAGCTTCTTCCGGCCATACTGGTCGCCGAGTTTGCCCCACAGGGGAGTGGCCGCGGTCGACGCGAGCAGATACGCGGTGACCACCCACGACAGGTGTTCGAGCCCGCCCAGGTCGCTGACGATGGTGGGCAGCGCGGTCGACACGATCGTCTGGTCGAGGGCCGCCAGCAGCATGCCGAGCAGCAGCGCGCCGATCGAGACGGCGACGCTGCCGTGCACCGGCGCCTCCTTGGCGTCGACGGCGGCCGCCGAGCGCCTCCGCTCGGCCGACTCGTTCACGCCGTACGGGGGGTCGTGCGGCGGCGCGTCCGGGTCGTGCACATCACCGGGTGTCTCGCCCGTCATGCGGACCTCCCATGAGCCCCTGGGGTCTCGGTCACCCTCCATGGTGGTCGGTATGGCGGGTTATGGCCTGTTGAAGCTTGTAACGGCTGCGGAAGGAGGGATTCCGGGGGCCCCTGGGAGAAGGTGTGGTGGATGTGACTAACCTCGGGAGTTCCGAGGGGGCGAGTCTCAGGGGGAGGGACCCAACGCGTGACTGAACCGAACGGGCATGTCTGCCCCGAGTGCGCCGCGCCCCGGACGCCGGACGGCACCCCGTCCTGCGCCTGCACCCGGCGCGCGTCCGACGCCCTGCGCGACGCGCGCACGGCGGAGGCGGCAGCGGCGGAGGACTTCGATCCCCTGCGCATCCGCCCGTACGTGGACCTGACGGCGAACGAGTCCGGCCCTGCCACCGTGCGCCTGCGTACGGTGCCGTCGGAGGCCCTCAGCGCCGTACAACACGTCGACTCCGCGAACTCCGCGAACGAGCCCCCGTACCCACCGCCGGCCTCCTTTCCGGAGGAACCTCCCCGGCGCCGACGGCGTACGGCCCTGCTGGCCGTGACCGGGGCCGCGGTGGCGGTCGTGGCGGCGGCGGGGTTCGCGAGCGGGCTGTTCTCGTACGACGCCCCCGCGCGGGAGCGGGCGCTGCCGGACGACGTACGGGCGAGCGTCCCGGACCCGTCACCGACGCCGACGTCGCCGTCGCCGCGACCGGGCTCGGGGTCGGGGTCGGCCCCCGAAAGCGCCGCACCCTCCACGACAACGACAAAGACAACGACGGCGCCATCCCCATCACCCAGCGGCAGTCCGTCCCCCTCGGCGTCGGCGACGCGATCGCAGCCGCCCACGTCCTCACCGTCAGCCACACCCACACCCACGCCCACCGCGGCTGCCTCGTTGGCGCCGGGCCAGGACTCCACGGGCGATCAGCCCGCCCAGACCCTGCGCCGCGGCGACCGGGGCTCCGAGGTCACCGAACTCCAACTGCGCCTGCGCCAGTTGTCCCTCTACACGGGCCAGTCCGACGGCACGTACTCCCGCCAGGTCGAGGACGCGGTACGCCGCTACCAGTGGGCCCGTGGCATCACGGGCGACAAGTCCGGGGTGTACGGGACGGCGACACGGGCGAGCCTCGAGGGCGAGACGCGGACGCCGTAGGGGTTCGACGGGTTCTTCGACTGCGACCCGCGGGGGCTGATCGCGCAGTTCCCCGCGCCCCCTGAGACCGGGGCTTCGCCCCGGATCCCCCGCCCACCCGGATCTGCTCGGCTGCGGGCCGGTGGGGGTTGCTCGCGCAGTTCCCCGCGCCCCTGACGGGGCGCTCTATTCAGCGCCGGTTCACGTGTTCAGCCCGTCCGGCGTTTGAGGACGAGGCCGTTCAGGCCGATGGGGGTCTGGGGGCGGAGCCCCCAGTGGGGTCGAAGGGGCGGAGCCCCTGGGGATGGGACGGGTAGGGGCGGCGGGGGCGAGGAAACCGAGGGTCAGGCGATGTGCAGGCGTATCGTCCCGCCCCCGACAACCTCCACCCGCACCTGCGTCAGATCACGCACAACGACATCCGGCCGATGAAAGCCGGCCCGGGGCCCCACCCCGACCACCCGCATCCCGGCCCCCCGCCCAGCAGCAATCCCGGCCCCCGAATCCTCGAAGACCACACACTCCTCAGGCGCCACACCCAACTCGGCAGCCCCCTTCAGAAAACCCTCGGGATCAGGCTTGCTCGCACCGACGGACTCCGCGGTGACCCGCACATCCGGCAACCCCAGCCCGGCGGCAGCCATCCGCGCCGTGGACAACCCCACATCCGCGGAGGTGACAAGGGCATGCGGCACCCCCTCCAGCGAGGCAAGAAACTCCGCGGCACCCGGAATCGCGACGACCCCGTCCATGTCCGCGGTCTCCTCGGCGAGCATGCGCGCGTTGTCGGCGTAGTTCTGCTCCATGGGCCGGTTCGGCAGCAGCACCGCCATCGACGCGTACCCCTGCCGCCCGTGGACGACCTTCATGACCTCGTCCCCGTCCAACCCGTGCCGCTCGGCCCAGCGACGCCAGCAGCGCTCGACCACGGCGTCCGAGTTGACGAGGGTGCCGTCCATGTCGAGCAGGAGGGCGCGGGCGGTCAGAACGGTGGTGGCCGTCATCGGCAGGCTCCAGAGCATGGGGGAAGGGGCCGGGGGCGTCCATTGGATCAGCACCGGGTCCCCCGGGGACAAGGCGGCCCCGCCCGCCGGTCAGGGAGTGCGGACGGGAGCCACTTTGTTTCTCTACGATACAAAACGAGAGGGACCGGCGCCACCACCTCCGACCAGGACGACACCCCGACAAGCGGGGCCCCGTCGACTCAGGCCGCCACCGCCTCGTACAGACTCCAGACACCCAGCGCCAGCATCAGCATGGCCGCGACCTTGGTGATGAGCTCCAGCGGAACCCGCTTCATCAGCGCCTTGCCGCCGACGATGCCGAGTCCGGCCACCGCCCACAGCGCGAGCACCGCACCGAGGCCGACCGAGAGCGGGTCGTCGTACCGGGCCGCGAGGTTCGCCGTCATGATCTGCGTGAGGTCACCGAACTCGGCCACCAGGATGAGCATGAAGCCCGCCCCCGAGACCTTCCAGAAGCTCTGGTTCGCGGGATCGCGGACCTCCTCCTCGTCCTCGCCCTTCTTCAGGAGCAGCACGGCGGCACCGGCGAGGAACAGCACACCCGTGATCGCGTGCACGATCTGCTGCGGCAGCAGGGTCAGCACACTACCCGCGGCGACGGCGAGCGCGACGTGCACGGCGAAGGCGGCGGCGACGCCGGCGAAGACGTACGAGGCGCGGTAACGGGTACCGAGGACGAGCCCGGCGAGCGCGGTCTTGTCCGGCAGCTCGGCGAGGAAGACGACGCCGAAGACGAGCGCCATCACGGTGATGCTGATCAAAATCCCTCAATCGGTCGGGGCTGCCCCACCGAGAGTGCTGTGACTGCTACGCGACACCTCGGCACGGCAGCACACATCGGCGCCCGCACGAGGACGTACGCACGGACAGTGCACTGCTCTGCCGAAGGTCTCGCTGGCCGACCGTGACGGTCTGCCTCCGGGCGCCGGCTCAGACGAGCTGAGCAGTATGTCGACGGTCCGGCGAAGAGCTACTCCCCTTCTGCGCCATCCATCGTACGGGATGACGAAACGGGCCGGACAGGGCCATAGGTCCCGGGCCCCTCGGACCGGCCACACCGGGGCACCCTCGGAGCCCGCGCCCCCAGATTCACAGAAACCGGTTGCCCCGAACCCCTTGGCATGTCATGCGCACGTCACTAGCTTCTTACCTGCCTCACACCTTCCGGAAATGCGGCACCGCGAGCATGGGCCCGCTCGCCCCAACGTCCCCCCACCTCAAGGGAGTTCGCATGCCAAAGGTCTACGCGCGTCGACGGCTGAGCATACTCGCAGCCTTCACCGGCCTGATAGCCATGGTCGGGATTTTCAACGGCCCGACCGCCTCCGCCGCGCTCCCCACGCCGGTCAGCGCCGCCACCGCGCGCACCTACCTCGCCTCGCTCACCGTGGCGACGGAGAGCCGCACCGGCTACGACCGTGATCTCTTCCCCACCTGGATCACCATCAGCGGCACCTGCAACACCCGTGAGTACGTCCTCAAGCGCGACGGTTCGAACGTCGTCACCAACTCCGCCTGCACCGCCACCAGCGGCAGCTGGTACTCGGTCTACGACGGCGCCACCTGGACCGCCGCCTCCGACCTCGACATCGACCACCTCGTCCCGCTCGCCGAGGCCTGGGACTCCGGCGCCAGCGCCTGGACCACCGCCCAGCGCCAGGCCTTCGCCAACGACGTGACCCGTCCGCAGCTCATCGCCGTCACGGACAACGTGAACCAACAGAAGAGCGACCAGGACCCGGCCGAGTGGATGCCCCCGCTCAGCTCCTACGCCTGCACCTACGTCCGCGCCTGGGTCCAGGTGAAGTACTACTACAACCTCAAGGTCGACTCGGCGGAGAAGAGCAAGCTCAGCTCGGTCCTCAGCGGCTGCTGATCCCCGCACCGATCCCCACACCTCTCCCCCCACGGGTCCCCACCGGTCCCCTCCCCCCACGGAAACCGGCGCAGTTCCCGGAACCTCCCCGCTCCTCTCCGTCGTTCCGTACCGTACGGGGCGACGGAGAGGGGTGATCACCTTGGCGGAGCTGCGCCTGGGACCGCTGTTGAGGTACGTCGACGGCTCGTCCGCGACCTTCTGGGTCGAGGCGAGCCGTCCGTGCACCGCCGAGGTGCGCTGCGCCGACGGCGCCCGCGGCTCGGCCCGCACCTTCCAAGTCGCAGGTCACCACTACGCGTTGGTGCCGGTGAGCGGCCTGACCCCGGGCGCGGACACCGCCTACGAGGTGCTGCTGGACGGCGCCGGTGTCTGGCCGCTGCCCGGCTCCCCCTTCCCGCCCTCCGTCGTCCGCACCCGGGGCGAGGAGGACGCCGTCCGAGTCACCTTCGGCTCCTGCCGCTGGGCCGCGCCGCCCGCGGACGAGAAGGACCCGGTCGGACCCGACGCGCTGGACACACTGGCGGCCCGTATCGCGGGCGAGCCCGAGAGCGAACGGCCGGACGTCCTGCTCCTGTTGGGCGACCAGGTGTACGCGGACGAGACCTCGAAGGCCACCCAGCGCTGGCTCGCCGCCCGCCGCAACCTCGCCGACCCCCCGGGCGACCAGGTCGCGGACTACGAGGAGTACACCCGCCTCTACTACGAATCCTGGCTCGACCCGGAAGTGCGCTGGCTGCTGTCGACCGTGCCGAGCTGCATGATCTTCGACGATCACGACGTCATCGACGACTGGAACACCAGCGCCTCCTGGCTCGCCGACATGCGGGCCACGGCGTGGTGGCGCGAGCGGCTGCTGAGCGGTCTGATGTCGTACTGGGTCCACCAGCACCTCGGCAACCTCTCACCGCGTGAACTCGCCGAGGACGCCCTGTACGCCGCCGTCCGCGAGACCCCCGACGGAACCGACGTGCTGAGCGCCTTCGCCGCCCAGTCCGACGCCGACCCGGCCTCCGTCCGCTGGAGCTACCGCCGCGACTTCGGCCGCGTACGGCTGCTGATGGTGGACACCCGGGCGGCCCGCGTGCTGGCCGAGGACCGGCGGGCGATGCTGGACGCGGGCGAGGAGCGGTGGCTGCGCGAGCAGGCGCTGGACGCGCCGGGCTCCTGCGACCACCTCCTGATCGGCACCTCACTGCCCTGGCTGCTCCCCCACCTCGTGCACGACGCCGAGGCATGGGACGCCGCCCTGTGCCGGGGTGAACGGGGCGCGCGCTGGGCCCGGTTCGGGGAGAGGCTGCGCCGCCGGGCCGACCTCGAGCACTGGGCTGCCTTCCCCGCGTCCTTCGCCGCGCTCGCGGAGCTGATCGCCGAGGCCGGTTCCGGACCGGACGCCCCGGCGACGGTGTCCGTGCTGTCCGGAGACGTCCACCATGCCTACATCGCCGAGCCCCGGTGGCCTTCCGGGACCCCGGGGGCGCCCGACTCCCCCCGCTCCCCCGACGCCCGCGTCCTCCAGCTGACCTGCTCCCCCGTCCACAACTCCATCCCCCTCTCCATACGGCTCGGCTTCCGCTTCGGGTGGAGCGCGGTCGGCCGGGCGATCGGGCGTCGGTTCGCCCGGCACGGCACGTGCGACCGGCCGCCCGTCGACTGGCGCAAAACGGGCGGCCCTTGGTTCGGCAACCAGCTCATGACCCTGACCCTGCACGGACGTTCGGCCCGGCTCCGACTGGAGCAGGCCCGCGCGGGGAAGGGCGGGGGCGCCGCCCGACTGCGGACGGTCATGGAGTCCGAGATCGCTTCGTGAACGTCCGCGGTCGTGCACTGTCGTCCGCTGTCGTCTCACTGTCATCCTCTGTCGTTCACAACACGCTTGTGAAGCAAGCGTGATAGCTGTGCGAGAGGTGCGTGAGGGCCGCGTGAGGTACCCGTGACGCATCCCACAGCGGGCGGCGATCCTCCCGCCCGGGGCTCGGTTCGGGTTCGCGCCGACGGCATGATGAGGCGGACCGTCCGCTTCCAGGGAGCCTTCCCGTGGAGCTCCCAGCAGGCGGTTCGCCGTCATGCGCCCTCCATGCCCGGGAGTCACACCTTTGTCTGCAGTGAGCGCCGCGCCCTCCGGGACCACCCCTGCCGTCGATGTGTCCCTCGCCGTCGTCGGCGCGGGACCACGGGGCACCAGCGTCCTTGAACGCCTGTGCGCCTCCGCGCCGGAGCTGCTCCCGCCCGGAACACGGCTGACGGTCCACATGGTCGACCCGTCGCCGCCCGGCCCCGGCCGCGTCTGGCGCACCGCGCAGTCGCCGTATCTGCTGATGAACACCGTGGCCTCGCAGGTGACCCTCTTCACCGACGACAGCGTGGACTGCTCGGGCCCGGTCCGCCCCGGGCCGAGCCTGCACACCTGGGCGGGCGGCGAGCTGGGCCCGGACGACTACCCGACCCGCGCGCACTACGGCCGCTACCTGGAATGGGTGTTCGCCGAGGTGGTCCGCACAGCGCCACCCGGAGTGCGCGTCGAGGTGCACCCGGCGCGCGCGGTACGGCTCGACGACGACCCCGACGGCCGCCAGACCCTCGCCCTCGACAACGGGCGCGCCCTGCCGGAGCTGTCCGCGGTCGTCCTCGCCCAGGGCCATCTGCCGACGGCCCCGGACCGCGCCCAACGCGACCTCACGGCGTACGCCGAACGGCACGGCCTGCGCCACATCCCGCCCGCCAACCCGGCGGACGTCGACCTCTCCGCAGCCGCAGCCGCACCCGCTCCCCGCGAACCGGTCCTGCTGCGCGGCCTCGGTCTCAACTTCTTCGACCACATGGCCCTGCTCACGACGGGCCGCGGCGGCCGCTTCACCCGCACCGCCGAGGGCCTGCGCTACCTCCCCTCCGGCCGCGAGCCCCGGCTGTACGCGGGCTCGCGCCGCGGTGTCCCGTACCAGGCCCGCGGCGACAACGCGAAGGGCCCCTACGGCCGCCACCTCCCCCTCGTCCTGACCGACGAGGTCATCGCCGGCTTCCGCAAGCGCGCCGACTCCGGTGAGGCGCCGGACTTCCTGGGCGAGATATGGCCGTTGATCGCGAAGGAGGTGGAGACGGTCTACTACGAGGGGGTGCGCGCCGGGCGGTGGGAGCGTCCGAGGCTGCTGGAGTTCAGGGACCGTTTCCTCGCCGCCCCGCACCGGAGCCCTCAAGAGGCCCGCGTCCTGGACGAGTTCGGCGTCCCGGAGGGCGAGCGCTGGTGCTGGGACCGCGTCTCGCGCCCATACGCCGGCCGTGACTTCGCCACGCCCGGCGCCTGGCGCTCCTGGCTCCTGGCGCATCTGCGCGAGGACGCCGAGCAGGCCGCGCTCGGGAACGTCGACGGCCCCCTGAAGGCCGCCCTGGACGTACTGCGCGACCTGCGCAACGAGGTGCGGCGGATCGTGGACCACGGGGGCCTGCCGGGCGGCTCGCGGCGTGAACACCTGGACCGCTGGTACACACCGCTCAACGCCTTCCTCTCCATCGGGCCGCCCCGCCGCCGCGTCGAGGAGATGGCCGCGCTGATCGAGGCGGGTGTCCTGGACGTCCTGGGCCCCCGGCTGGAGGTGCGGGCCGAGGACGGGGCATGGGTCGCGCACTCCCCCGACGTGCCGGGCTCGACCGTGCGCGCGACGACGCTGATAGAGGCGCGGCTGCCGGAACCGGACCTCAGGCGGACGGGCGACGAGCTGCTCACCCGGCTGCTGAGGACGGGCGGGTGCCGTCCGCACACGAGCGACGGTTACGAAACCGGAGGGCTGGACGTAACACCGCGCCCCTATCGTCTGATTGACCGTCAAGGTCACGCGCACGCAAGGCGGTTCGCCTTCGGGGTGCCCACGGAGGGCGTGCACTGGGTGACCGCGGCCGGGGCCCGGCCGGGTGTGGATTCGGTCACGCTTTCGGACGCCGACGCGGTGGCGCGGGCCGCGCTACGTGCGGCGACAGCGGAAACGGAAGCCCAAGCGGAACCCGGAGCATGGCTAAATGTTGAACTTGCAAGCATTGATTAGGTTCACCTAACGTTGGTGACTCACTCGGTTCCGCCCCCAGGATCCGGTTCCCCCACGAACCGGACCAGACCGAAGGAGTCCCCCACATGACCGACCGCCTCAACAGCGCTCAGCCGTACGCCATCGGCCTGTTCCGCATCGTCATCGGCCTGCTCTTCGCCGTGCACGGCGCCGCCTCGCTCTTCGGTGTCCTCGGCGGCGCGGCCGGCACCGACGGCGGCTCCATCCCGTCCGGCACCTGGCCGGGCTGGTACGCGGCCGTGATCCAGCTCGTCGGCGGCGCCCTGGTGCTGCTGGGCCTCGGCACCCGCGGCGCGGCGTTCATCGCCTCGGGCTCGATGGCGTACGCGTACTTCGACGTGCACCAGTCGGCGGCCCTGTGGCCGATCCAGAACGGCGGCGAGCTCTCCGTGCTGTTCTGCTGGACCATGCTGCTGCTGGTCTTCACCGGCTCCGGCGCGCTCGGCCTCGACCGGCTCTTCGCCGGGCGCACGGCCGCGTCCCGTGCGGACGAGCGGGCCTCGGAGCCCGTCGCGGCCTGACCCGGCCGCCACCCGGCCGCCACCCGGCACGGCGCCCACCTCACCCGGAGGTGGGCGCCGTCCCGTACCGCCCTGGGGCCTGCCCGGCGACCCGCCCTCGCTCAGGCGGTCCCTGCGACCCAGCCGAACGGGACGGTGAAGCACGCCAGCCGCGCGCCTCTCGCGCCCGGCCCGTCGTACAGCACGACCGAAGCGGCCCCGCCCTGCCTGAAGCCCCAGTCGTGCCGGGTCCTCGCCTCACCCGTCCCGTTCTCGTCGGCGGTGAAGTCCAGCCACACCTCGTTGTCCGGGTCGGTGTGAGCCGGGTCCTCGCGGTGCTGGTAGACCCCGCCCGCCGCGGCCGGATCGGCGGCGCAGGACTTCTGGTGCACCCGCGCCCCGAACACGTGGCCCGCCTTCACTCCGGTCACCCGCAGCCGTACGGTCGTGGCGCCCCGCTCGTCCATCAGCTGACTCACCTCGATCCCGCCGGCCGCCGGCACGACCTGCATGTCGTACGTCAGCGCCGCCGACGGAACGAAGGCGCCGGGCGGCGCGAACCGCGCGTCCGTCGTCATCCAGTAGCCGCCCGCTCCCGCGCCGCCGCCCACCGTCAGTACGGCCGACGCCAGAGCGCCGGCGATCATCCCTGCCACCATCGTTGTCCCACTCCTCCGACACTCGTCCCCGCCCTGACTTCGCCCCTCCCCTACTCGCTCCCGCCGTGCGGAGCACATGAACCCCCAGTGACCCTCCTGTCACACCCGCCGCGTACGCTGTATGGCTGTCACAGGCCGCCTGCCGCTCCCCCGCGACGTAGCGGCGAGGTCGTGCCAACGGGGGAGTACAGGGGAGTTTCGGTGTTGGAGAGTGTGGGGCCGCTGACGGGCAGCCCATGGATCTACGCGGCGGTGGCCGTCTCGGTCCTGCTGGACGTCTTCCTTCCGGTCCTGCCGAGCGGCGTCCTCGTCATCACGGCGGCCACGGCAGCGGCGGCGGGCTCCGCGGGGGCCGCCGTCGGGCAGGCGGTGCCCAACACCATGGCGCTCATCATCTCCGCGGCCACCGCCTCGGTCCTCGGCGACCTGGTGGCCTACCGGCTGGCCTGGCGCGGCGGCGAACGCCTGGACCGGGCCATAGCCCGCTCGCGCCGGCTGTCCAGCGCGCAGGAACGTCTCGGCGCGGTCCTCGCGCGCGGCGGCGGCGCCCGGGGCGCGCTGGTCGTCCTCGCCCGCTTCGCGCCCGCCGGACGCTCGGTCGTCTCACTCGGCGCGGGCGCGGCCCACCGCCGGGTCCGCGAGTTCCTGCCCTGGTCGATCGTGGCGGGCCTGGCCTGGGCCGCCTACAGCGTCGCCCTCGGCTACTTCGGCGGCCAGTGGCTGGGCGCGAGCTGGTTCGCGACCGGGGTGTCGTTCCTGGCGCTGTTCGGCGCGGGGGCGGGCGCGGCGTACCTGATGCGCCGTCCCGAACCCCAGGAGTCGGGCCCCGGCGCCTGACCCACGAAGCCACGAAGCCGCGGACCCGCGGACCCCTGAACACGTGAGGCGCTACCCGGCGGCGCGCTGGGGCTGGGCGGCCCCGCGTACCTCCAGGCCGTCCAGCAGTTCGGCCGTGGCGGCGGCGATCGCCTCGACCGCGCGGTCGAACACCTCACGGTTGTGGGCGGCCGGGGCACGGAATCCGGACACCTTGCGGACGTACTGGAGGGCGGCGGCCCGGATCTCCTCCTCGGTGGCCTCTTCGGGGAGCACGGGCGGGCGGAGTGTCTTGATGCTGCGGCACATGCGTCCAGTCTCGCGCACACCTGTGGGAGCCCGGGGTGTCGGTCCGGCTGTCGTAGCGGGATGATCTACGTCGAGGCGGCCACCTTCCGGGGCCGACCGACGAGAGGATCTAACAGCCAATGACCAAGGACCAGTCGAAGGAACGGGCCGACGAACGGTCTCAGGAACGGTCGACCGTGGCGGTACTGGGCCCGGGCGGCGTCGGCGGACTGCTGGCGGCGCTGGTGGCGCGGGCCGGACACCGGGTGATCTGCCTGGCCGGGGACGAGACGGCGCGGGCGCTGTGCACGGACGGCATCCGCGTCCGCAGCGGCCGGTTCGGGGACTTCACGGCGGCCGTGGAGGCCGACACCGAACTGCGCGAACCGGTCGACGCCTGCCTGATCACCGTCAAGCACACGGCGCTGGACGCGGCCCTGGAGCGGGTACGGCCGGAGGTGCTCGGCGACGGACTGCTGGTCCCGTTCCTGAACGGTGTCGAACACCCCGCGACGCTGCGCGCCCGCTACGGCGCCGCCCGTGTCGCCCCCGCCGTCATCCGCGTCGAGTCGACCCGGACCGCACCCGGGGTCATCGCACACGGCAGCCCCTTCGCCGAGATCGACCTGACCGGCGCGAGCGTGCCGCGCGGCCGACTGGACGCGCTCGCCGGGGTGTTGGCGGCGGCCGGCCCCACCGTCCGCGTGATGGACGACGAGACGGCGACGCTGTGGGCGAAGATGTCGTTCCTCGCGCCGTTCGCGCTGCTGACGACCCGTTACGGGGTGCCGCTGGGCGAGGTCCGTACACGCCACCGCGAGGAGTTGACGGCCCTGGTGGCGGAGACGGCCGCCGTCAGCCGGGCGTGCGGCGGCCCGGCGGACCCGGCCGTGGCCCTCGCCCGCTACGACGCCTTCCCGCCGGACACCAAGTCCTCCATGCAGCGCGACGCCGAGGCGGGCCGTCCGCTCGAACTGGACGCGATCGGCGGCGCGTTGCTGCGGGCCGCGGACCGGCACGGGGTGGCCGTGCCGGTGGCGCGGGGACTGGTGCGGGAGTTGGAGGGGCGGGAGGAACTGAAGGGCGACCGCCGCCACTGACCCCAGCTACGGCTCGCTCCGACCAGGGCTCACCCCGACTACGGTTCACCCGACGCGTGGCTCAGGCGTGGGTCTTGGCCAGCACTTCCAGGATCTCGTCCGTCGTGCCCGTCTCACCGAGACGCGGGAAGATCCGCTCGACGCTGTTGCGGTGGGTCTCGGCGTCGATGTCGGACATCGCGTCGGTGGCCAGGGTGACGTGGTAGCCGTGCTCGTGGGCGGCGCGGGCGCTGGACTCGACGCCGATGCTGGTGGCGATGCCGACCAGCACGATCTGGGTGATCCCGCGGCGACGCAGCTGCAGGTCGAGGTCGGTGCCGTAGAACGCGCCCCAGTTCCGCTTGGTGACGACGATGTCCTCCGGGTGACCGGCGAGCTCGTCGACGAGGACGTCCCAGCCCTCCGGCCAGACACGCGGGGCGCGGGCGGGGCCGTCGATGCGCCCGGGGACGCCGTCCGCGCCGTCGGCGGCGGCGGTGACCCGGACGAGGACGACGGGGAGGCTCTGCTCGCGGAACGCGTCCGCGAGCCGGGCCGACCGCTCCACGACCTCGGCGGCCGGGTGCGGGGCGAGGCCCGGGTTGCCGGCGATGCCGTTCTGCAGGTCGATGACGACGAGCGCCGTCTTCGGGTCGAGCGTGGTGACAGCCATGATCAGGCCTTTCGGGGGGTGGAGTGCGCGGGGGTGCGCAGGGATCGGTCGAGCAGGGTCACCGCCAGGAGCAGCGTGGCTCCGGCGAGCATGAAGAGGGCCAGGTCGTGCAGGCCCCCGGTGTCGGCGCCATGGGGGAAGACGGCCGCGTCGGCGGCGGAGGCGACCATCGCGCCGAGGTACATGAAGGTGCGCAGGAGGCCGGCCGCGGAGCCCATGCGGGCGGGGTCGGCCTGCCGGTAGAGGGCGTTCTGGTTGGCGAGGCCGTTGAGGCCCTGCGGGATGCCCATGACGATCCCGACGGCGCCGAGCAGCCAGATCGCGCTGCCCGCGTTCGCGCCCAACAGCGCGGCACACCCGGCGATCTGCACCAGACTGCCCACGACGAGCTTGCCCCGGATCGCCTCGCGGCGCCCGGTGACGGCGGAGACGGCCAGCGCGCTGAGCGACAGGGGCAGCAGTACGAGTCCGGCGGTGGCGGCGGACAGCTCCCGTCCCTCCTCCAGCCACTGCGTGAAGCCGTACAGGAACGCGTACGCCGTCGTGAAGCTGAGGAATTGACGCAGGAAGGTCGCCAGCATGGGGATGTTGCCGCCGAGCACCCGCAGATCGATGAACGGCTCCGCGACGCGAACCTCCCGCAGGGCGAAGGCCGTTGCCGCGCCGACGGCGAGGACGAGCAGCCACCAGTGGTCGGCCCGCGGTTTCATCAGGAAGAACATGAGGGCGGCGAGCAGGACGGCGAACAGCGCCATACCGAGCGGATCGACGCTCCGCCTCTCCCGCCGCCCGCCCGGGCTCTTCGGCAGCCGCAACACACCGAGGACCAGACAGGCCCCCGACAGCGGCACGTTGACGAGGAAGATGGTGCGCCAGCCGCCCACACCGATCAGCAGTCCGCCCAGGGTGGGGCCGACGACGGAGACGGTCTGGGCGGAGACGGCGAGCGCGGTCAGTACTCCGGCCGGGCTGTCCCGCCCGGTGCGCTCGGCCTCACTGCGGGTGAGGCTCATCGAGGCGGGGTACGCGGCGGAGGTGCCCACTCCGAGCAGCACCCGGGCGGCGACCAGCGCGCCGAGGCTCGGAGCGAGGGCGCCGAGCAGCCCGGCGATCCCGACGAGGGCCGTCCCGATGAGATAGAGACGACGAGGTCCGTACGTGTCCACGAGCCGTCCGATGACGGGCTGCCCCACGGCGGTGGCCAGGTAGAGCCCCGTGACCAGCCAGGCCGTCTGCGCGGGCGGTGCCCCGAGCGCGGCCCCGATCGGCACCAACGCCACCGCGATCATCGCGGAGTTGATGGGATTCAGTACGGATCCGAGGACCATCGGGGCGATCAGCCGCCGGTCGAAGGAGTCCGCGGGGCGGGGGCGCGAGCGCCGGTCGGAGCGAGCGAGTCCGGATATCTTGGGCATCACGGCCGGGTGAGCCGGTCCAGTACGGCCATGGCCTCGATGACGGTCTGCCGCTCGGCCTCCGTGCAGCGGTCCTCGAAGGCCCGGGCCAGCCACTCCGCACGGGCCTGCCGGGTGCCCTCGATGCGCTCGCGCCCCGCGTCGGTGAGCGTGACGAGCTGCCGCCGGCCGTCCCCGGGGTCGGGGTTGCGCTCGATCAACCCGTACTGGTCGAGCGCGGCGAGCGTGGCGGCCATCGACTGCGGGCGCACCCCCTCGGAGGCCGCGAGTCCACTGGCCGTCGCGGCGCCGCTCTTGCTCACCAGCGTGAGCGCGGACACCTGGGAGGGCGTGAGGTCCTGCGCCTCCCCCTCCGTCTCGGCGACCTCCCGGATCCGCCGCCGCAGCCGGTTGAACGCGACCCGCAGATCCCGCGCGGCACGGGCGGCGGACCCGGAGATCCCGTCGACACCGTCCGCGCCTTCGGCGCCGTCCCTACTGTCGTCCATGCCCCCACGCTAGAATCTTCAGCCCAGACTGTCCAGTTCAAACTGTGCAGTCTGAGCTGAGCAATCCAGTCGAGTTGATACGGGGAGCCGACGGAGCCGGAAGGAAATCCACGGGCGCTTCCCGCCCGCCCCCGGGCAGGATGTCCCCCCGTGAACCACATCCTGTGCGGACTCGCCGCCAACCCGGCCCTGCCCTCCGAGCTGGTCGACCGGCTGATCACGGTCGCGGACGACGAGATCGCCACGGAACTCGCCGCCCGCCCGGACCTGAGCCACGCGCAGGCACTCGCCCTGGCCGCCCTCGGCGAGGGCACCGCCGTACACCTCGCGTACGAGGGACGGCTGACGTCCGCCGACATCGATCCCGTGGCCCAGCCGCAAGCCGCGCTCGCCCTGCTCGACGCGGGGGCCGGCCTCCCGGAGTGGGCGCGCCGCTTCGCGACGGATCCGGTCATCGAGCGCCGCGAGAAGCTGGCCGCCTGCCCGGACCTTCCCCCCGATGTGACGGACACGCTCGCCGCCGACTCCGAGATCGCGGTGGTGGCCGAGCTCGCGCTGTGGACCACCCCGGACATGGCCGCCCGGCTCGCGCGACACCCGCATGCGGAGGTCCGCCGCGCGGTGGCGGCCAACGAGACGACACCACCGGCCGTACTGGAGATGCTGCTGACCGGGGACGGGCTGCCTCCGGCGCTGCGCTGCCTGGTCTGCGACCGAGAGCGGACTCCAACCGCGCACCCGCACCCGCACCCGCACCCGGCCGACGACCTGCCGCCGGGCGCGTTCTGTACCGGTTCCCACGAGTCCACGGTGCACGACATGTGGCGGCAGGCACTGAGCAACCCGGCCACTCCCGCCCGGGCCGCCGCCGGCTTCGCCGGCCATTCCTCGGCACTGCTGCGCTGGTCGCTCGCCGCCCGCCCCGATCTGCCCCCGGAGGTATGGGGGCGGCTGGCCGACGACCCGCTGCCCGGCACACGGGCCGACCTCGCCGAGAACCCCGCGGTCGACGCCACCCACCTGCGCGCGCTGGCCACCGACGTGAGCCCCGACGTACGACGCAGCCTGGCCCACAATCCCCGGGTGCCACTGGACCTGCTCACCTCCTTGGCGGGCACCGTCAAGATCGGCGCGACCCTGCTGCCACGGATCGCCGTCGCCTCCCCTGCCGAGGTCGAGAGCCTGGCCACGTCTCCCGATCCGGCCGTACGGATGCTCCTGGCCGCACGACGAGATCTGCCTCCAGGAATACGCGACGCGCTGGCCGCCGACACCGACGCGAAGGTGCTCAAGTCCATCGCCCCGCACCCCGGCCTCTCCGAGGCCCGACTGCGCGACATGATCGACCATCACGGAGTGCGGGTGCTGGCCAAGGTGGCGACGAACCCGGACGCGTCGCCGTCCCTCCTGGAGCACGTGACGAGACACGACCCACCGGTCCAGAAGGCGTTCCGCGAGGTGGCCCGCCACCGCAACGCGACGGCGACGTCCCTGCTCGCCTGCCTGACCGACCGACGGGCGCGACCGCTGGCCGCCGCCCACCCGTCCCTGCCCGTACCGGTCATCGTCGAACTGCTCAGCGACGCCGAGGGGCGCGTGGCGGAGGCGGCCGCGGCCAACCCGTCACTGCCGTCGGCCATGATGCTGAAGCTGACCCCTTGATCCCGTTGATCCCGCCGGGGCGAGGAACGGCTCCAGCAGGGCGAGGAGCCGGTCCGGGCGGTGCAGCGGGATGATGTGTCCGCAGTTCTCGATGACGTGGCCGCTCAAGTGGTCGGTCACCGGCCGCAGTTGTTGTTCGAGCGCGCTGCCCACGGGGTGGGCGCCGATGGCCATGGTGGGTACGGTCAGCCGGGCCGTGCGGACGGCTTCCTGGATCTGCCGGGAACTTTCGGGCAGGGCCCGGTAGTACGAGAAGGCGCAGCGCAGGGCCTCGGTCCCGGTGTACGCGTGGACGAAGGCGTCACGGACGGCGGGATCCACGCCCTGCCCGAGGGTGCCCGCGTCGAGGAACCATTCGATGTACCGGTCCTCGTGCCCGGTCAGGACGGATTCCGCGAGGCCGGGTGCCGAGTGGAAGCCGAACCACCACGGCGCGCTGTGGGCGAGGAACTCCTCGGCGCCCGGCAGCCTGCCCACCAGCGACTCCATGACGACGAGTCGCCGGACGAGGTCGGGGCGGCGCATGGCGAGCAGGAAGGCCGGCGGGGTGCCCGCGTCGATGCCGACCACGGCGGCCGAGGTCTCTCCGAGGGCGTCGAGGAGGGCTTCGGCGTCGGCCGCGAGCGTACCGGCGTCGTAGCCGCCCGCCGTGCGCGCGCTCGCGCCGCATCCGCGCAGGTCCGGTGCGATGACTCGGTACCGCCCGGCGAGCCCGTCCAGGACGTGGGTCCACAGCTGCCAGGTGTGCGGGAAGCCGTGGAGCAGCAGAACGGCCGGGCCCTCGCCGGCCAGGGCCACGTTGAGTTCGACGCCGTTGGCTTTGACCTGCCGGAGTGCGACGGACATGAGACCTCCAGGTGCGGGGGGCTTACCAATGGTGACAACCAAACGCTAGGTAACTAACCTGGAGAAGCCAAGACCGTACTTCCACGACAGGTAGTGAGCCCCAGGTGACCCCCTCATGACCCCTTCTCCGCCACAGCCCCGCGACGGGACTCGCGGGGATCTGTTCGATCCGCGGTGCCCGACCCGTCGCCTGCTCGACCGGATCGGTACGAAGTGGATGTCGATGGCCGTCAAAGTGCTGGCGGAGGCGTCCCCGGAGGAGGTGCGCTTCGCGGAACTGCAGCGCAGGATGCCCGGGATCTCACAGAAGATGCTGTCGGTCACCCTCCAAGGCATGACCCGCGACGGCCTGGTCGACCGCAGGGTGGAGCCGTCGGTGCCGCCGCGCGTGTACTACCGGCTCACTCCGCTCGGCCTGTCACTGGAGGTTCCGCTGGCCATGGTCAGGGCCTGGGCCGAGGAACACATGGTCGAGGTGGACCGGGCCAACGCGCGCAGCCGCGAACTCGCCGACGACGCCTGACCGTTCGGGCCGCCACGACAGGAAGCCGTCCGCCGTGGACGCCCCACCCGTTCGCGTGAAGTCCCCGAAGGAACTCGCACCTCAAATTCGAACAGGCGTACCATTGCCGCGTGGCTGCGACCTATGACTTCCCGAGTGACCTCCTGGCAGGCCAGGAGGAGCTGCATCAGGTCCGGGCGGAGCTCCTGGCCCTGCTCAAGAAGCTCCCCTGGTCGGTGGAGCCCCTGGACGGCTTCAGCGACGACAAGGGCTGGCGCAAGGTGGAACGCCCCGCCTCCCCCGGCTGGACACCCGACGAACAGGCCGAGGTCGAGAAGCTCCGCCAACGTGAACGAGAACTCGCCGTCTTCGTCACCTGCCACCGCTTCTGGTCGGAGGTCGCCCCGCCGGACACGGTGGACGCCCGCGCGAAGCTGAAGCACGCCCACGAGGGCCCGCCACAAACGTCGTAAATCCGCGTCACTCCGGGTACGAGGGAGCCTCCGCGCGGCAACAATGAGTCACCGGCGTTGACGCGGAGGTACTCATGCCCATGCTCCTCATCGAAGGCGACTACCGGATCCTGAACGCGAAACCGGACGGCGACACCGTCCGCTTCGACCCGCACGACGCGGCCTTCTGGTACGACATCCCCGGCACGCACAAGATCGACAAGACACACCGGAACAGCCGTGGCGGCGCCAACCTGCGGCTCGACGCGATCGACGCGCTGGAGACCCACTATCTGGGCACGGGCCCGCACGAGGTGCACCAGCCGCTGGACCTCGGCGCCCACGCCGCCCGGGACGAGCTGCTGAGCTGGCTCGGTTTCACCACCGTCCAGCACGCGGGTGAGAAGGTCACCGCCAGTACTCCCGAGAGCGTGCCCGGTTTCATCCTGGCGAGCGCGATCGACGTACACAGCCGCTGCGTCGCGCTGGCCGGTCGCGGCGCACCCCCCGCGGGCAAGAAGAGCGGCGACTGGATCACCGTGGACGTACCGCTGCTGCGCACCACCGCCAACCACCACCTGCTCACGCTCGGCCTGGCCTTCCCGACCTTCTACGCGAACCTCTTCCCCGACCTGCGCACCGAGCTGACCGCGGTGTCCCAGCAGGCGAGGTCGGCGGGCCTGGGCGTATGGGCCAAGGACATGACGACCACCGGGGCCGCGATCACCGGCCTGTCCTCCCTCACGGACGACCTGGTGCTGCTCCCGAAGCTCTTCCGCCGCCTCGCGGACCACCTGCGCTTCGCGCCCGACTCCTCGCTGGACTGCTTCCCCAGCTACCTCTTCGGCGGCGCCGACCGATTCCGCGTCCTCTCCCAGGGCCCCACCGCCAAGACCCTCACCGGCCTGCACCACGTGGTCGCGGTCAACGGCGGGACGGTACGCATGACCCACCCGATCGAGGACCTGGTCTTCGCCGAGGAATGACGAGGCCGGACGCTACGGCATGGGGCCCAACGGCGCGACAAAATGCGCGATTATGGATGAAGGGGATGCGAAGGGGCTGTTTTGGAATGGGCCAGGGAGCCGCAGATGGATACCTCGGACGAACTCCTCGACACGGCCGGCCCAGCGGCTCTCTTGACGCTGGACGGTGTCATCCGCAGCCTCAACGCCGCGATGGCCACGGCGCTGGGCAAGTCGGCGGCGCAGTGCCTGGGACGTGACTTCGGCGATCTGTGGCCCACAAGCCAGCGGATGTCGGCCGAGAGTCTCGTGGCCCACGCCGCCAAGACGAAGGCGGTCGCGATGCGGGTGCTGGACTTCCCCGCGCGAGGCGGAGCACCCGTTGCCAGCTTGATCGAGGCGCGGCCGGTGAAGGATCCCGCCAGTGACGAGCAGCTGGTCTGGGTGCACGCACTGGACGCTCGGAACGACCTGACCAGCCTGTTGATCCCGTTCCGGATGGCCACCACGGCCGCCCACCTCGGCCTGTGGATGTATTCACCCCATGACCACCAGTTGGAGTGGCTCGGTGGCGCACCGGCCGTGGCCGCGCTCTTCCCGGATCCCACTACGTCGCTTTCCAGAGTGATGTCGGCCGTGCACCCTGACGACCAGGAGGCCTTGCGGCAGCTCCTGCGCTCGGCCTCCACCCAGCAGTCCCCCTGGGTGAGGGTGCGGTACCTCCCCCAGCACGAGGGCTGGCATCAACTGGCCGCCCAGACCCGTCGGATCCAGTTGGGATATGACGGCCCCGAGCGGATCTTCGGGCTGATCCGCGACGACACCAAGCAGGAGAAGCGCAAGGAAGAGGTGCAGGCCGCGCTGACTGCCGAGCGACAGCGCGCCAAGGACATCGCCGACTTCTCTTCCGCCTTGATCACCGCGGGCACGGAGCAGGAGCTGCAGCAGGTCGTCCTGACCCGGCTCGCCGCGACCTTCGGCGCCAGCGGCGCCCTGCTCGCACTCGTCGACGAAGGCCGCCTGCGTGTCTCCACCGATGCCGGGATAGCCATGTGGGAGGCCGGTGTCATGCAGGGCCTGCCGCTGGACCATCCGAGCGCCCTGCCCGAGGCGATCCGCACCGGCAAGCCGCAGTTCATCCCCAACCGGGAGGATTACATGCGCCGTTGGCCACACGGGGCCGAATTTCCGCGGCTCGGCCGACTCGGCTCCGACTACGCCGTCTCGATCATGCCCCTCGTCGAGGCCGGCAACCAACCGCTCGGGGGATGGCTGGTGACCTACGCCAGCGGACACCAACCGTCCTTGGACGAGCGGACCCTCGTGGGTACGCTGGCCGACCTGGCGGGCCAGGCACTGCGGCGCATCAGGTTGCAGCAGGCACGGGTCGAGCTGGCCACGGCACTGCAGAAGACCATGCTCCCCCGGCTGCCCGAGCATCTCGCGGGCCTGGAGGTCGCCGCCCGCTACCGGCCGAGCCGGGACGGGCTGGACATCGGCGGCGACTGGTACGACGCCTTCGAGATGCCCGACGGGGCGGTCGCCCTGGAGATCGGCGATGTTCAAGGGCATGACGTGGACGCCGCCGCCCTCATGGGACAGGTCCGCTTGTCCATGCGCGCGATCGCCGCCCAGGAACGGGATCCGGGGACCGTGCTGATGCGCACCAACGAGCTGCTGACCACGATGGTTCCCCCACGATTCGCCAGCTGCACCATGCTGCATCTCGACCCGCGCGACGGGCAGGTCATCGGCACCAGCGCCGGCCACGTGCCGTTGCTGTGCGCACGCAAGGACGGCAGCCACAGCGTCCGCGAGCTGCCGGGCGGCCCGGTCCTGGGAGTCGTGCCCGACACCGTGTACGGCGAGGAGACCTTCACCCTGGACGAGGACAGCGTGCTGGTGATGGTCACAGACGGTGTGGTCGAAGGACCGGGCCTCACGTTGGACGCCGGACTGGAGCGAGCCGGAGCGCTGGCCGGCGCGGCCCTCCGTGACGGACTGAACGCCGAGGAGACCGCCGACCGCGTCCTCGACGCCGCGGTCGCGGTGGACCACCTCGACGACGTGGCCGTGCTGGTCGTCCGACGCGCATGACGGCACCCTCACCTGGTCGCCGCTGGGAGATCGCCTGGTCCGGCGTAAATCACCATGCTCACACCGGGTCGGCCGCTTACGGTGTCTTGGTGAAGAACGACCGACGCCTCCGCCGCCTCGTCGTGGACGACACCACTTGGTACTGGACGGTCCAGCAGCGGGTGAAGCCCGCCTACGAGGACTGCCGTCTGACGCTCTCCCTCTACCCCGAGGGCACGCGACGCCGACTGGCCCTGATCTTTCGCCCAGATTCGGACCGGATCATCTCGAACTGCTATTTCCTGTCCGGAACCGTGGTGCGTCTCCCGGACCACAGCTGTCTCAACCTGTACGAGCCAGGAACGGTCCGCCGCCTCCTGGACGCCGTTGCGCCGACCTCGGCCCTTTTTGCGTCCGACCAGGTGATCGAAGTAGACGGATGGCAGTACTTCGACGCCGTCGTGGAGATGGTCACAGCTGCCTAGCTCGCACGGACCCGACGGCGATCTTCTCAGCGGTCGGTTCTGGGTCGAAGTCCCAGTAGAGGTGGTCAGACAAGGAACTCGGCGAGCGGGAAGGAGCGATGGCGACGTGGTGGAACCAGATAGTTCTGCCGGTGGGTCGTCTGCAGGACCGAGTTGATGCCGGCGTGGGGGCTGCGCGGTGCGACAGGGAGTGTCATATCGGGATAGTGGCCGTCCATCGAGAGCCGAACGAGATTGAACATGGCAATCGTCGGCTGGAACGAAATGAAGTGCAACCCGGCCGCCGGCTTCTTGCTGTAGTGATCTGCCGTCGGATCGGATGTGTAGTGGAATGGATTGTCCAGCGTGTCGAAATCGCCGCGCACCGGAATGGTCGTCCCCGCCGGGTAGGCCTTCCCGTAATTGCTGGTCGTAGGTGACGCGGTGCTGTCCACCTTCGACATGCTCCCAGTGTGTCCGTAGGCGTGGTACCGCTGGACCCCTTGCGCCACTTCGGCCTCACTTTGACCTGGCGGCTGGAGGGCGAGCGTACCCGGCGCGGGTGCGGGCGAGAGGCCGGGCTGGAGCATCGCCTGGACACGATCCGCGTACTGAGGGAAGTTCCGTTCGTACCAGGTCACCAGATCCTGAAACAGGTGCGAGAGATGCATGGTGGTCCCCTGTTTGAAGTAACCATTGGGCCACTGGTTGGTGATGCCGGGCAGGGTCTCCAGATTGGCGATGTTGCCGGGGCCCATATTCGAGTCCAGGGTGGTGGCGAAGCCGAGGAATCCCTGCGCCTGTCGAGGAATCGACTGTGCACCGGGGATATCGGCTGCCAGCGCCAGCTTGCTCGGCAGGCCCTGTTGCCCGTAGAAACCGCCCCCGGAGAAACCCTGGCGGATACTCGTCACCTTGAACAAGCTGCCCGCCTGGTTGTTTCCAGGCCCGAACAGGAATTTTTGGGCTTCCTTGATATTGGCGAGCGAGTCGCTGCGGAGCAGCACGGCCACATCATTCTGTTCCAAGCGGACCGGCCCGAAGCCAGGCGGGGGCTGGTCACTGGGGAACGTCCTGGCTTCCTGCAGCGCATATACGGTGTGCCCATCCGCCTTGGACGTCATCAAATCGACCGGCAGATACGTTGGGTAGCGTGTTCCCGCCTTGAAGAAGCCTGACGTCTTGCCCAGGGTCGGGATGTAGTGGTGGAAGTAGGGAAGTCCCCAGGCTACCGTGGTGGCCACTCCTGTGGGAGTGGGCGGGAATCGGCGTTCCAGATCCAGGAGGGCGGACTCGAGGTGATGCTGCGCCTCCTGCAACGCCTTGGCTTTCGCCGGCACATTCAGCCTTGCGGTAATGACATGATCGTGCAGGGCCGGCACCCGGACGGCAATCGTGCCATTGCTGCTCTTCACGCCAGTGCCATTGACCATGACCACCTGCTCGCCCTGCAGGATATATTGCTCCTGCACGGGCGGGCTGTCGGCGACAGCGGCCCGATCCGGTGGTTTTGCAATGCCGTCGATCATCTCATAGATGCCGGCGGATGCCAGAGCGGCACCGAAGGTGACCGCTGTCCCTTGAAGAAGGCGTCGCCTACTCAAGTTCCCGCGTGATCGTCCCGCACCCTCATTTTCGTTGCCATCTGTCATGAAACGTATTCCGCCACTGTGGAGTAGATGTCCGCCATCACCCGGCATCGAAATGCGCACGGGAGGGGTCAGGGTTGAAATGAAAGGCGAGGGCCAGGTGAGTGCGCAGCGCCGCCAGATAGCCGATGACGGTGGGTGCACCGACTGGTTGCCGTCGTCATCACCTTCGCTGTCGCGATATAACCACACACGGCCAGAGTCATTGAAGCCAACACGCGGCCTGGGTCAGTGGGTGCGCATTTCGCAGTCGCCGAACAAGGGAAAGTCACGGCCTTTCCACCTCACGAACCCCATGACTACGCTCCTCTCCACTTCGAATAGTGAAGACTGGGCCGAATACCCAGCTGCTCGACTGGAACCCGGCGCAGAACACGCACGCATCGCCACCGAGTTGGAGCGGCAAAGAGCCGCCGGGCACGGCCCATTAAGCCGTCAAGGGTCGAGCCCGAGGCAAGAGGACGCGGCCCATCGTGGCCGGCCACAGGCCAAGACCGTGCGGGCAAGAGCTCCCACGGTGCAGATCTCTCGATGGGAGAACGGCGTCAACCGGCCCAGCCAGACCTACCGCCCCGACCCGCCACCAAAGATCAAGGCCCAGATCCTCGGGTACCCACCCGCTGATCTGGGCCTTTCTCGTGTCCTGAGACTGGTGGGCGCGGACGGTTTCGAACCGCCGACATCCGCCTTGTAAGGGCGGAGTCCTTGGTTCGTTACTCGATGTCTGCAGCGCAAGCCAGGATGTCAATGACGTGATGTTCACTGAGTCCCATGGAGGATTCGGAAGTGGTTGCCGCCATCTGGAAGATCATCGACTCATCCGTTGAGAGCGGCCCGCCTGTCATTCTTGAGGCGCCAGAGGGCACAAGTCTGACAGAACTGCTCGCCGAAGTAGGCCGACGGGCAGGCAGGCCCCGCAACCTTGCCGCGGACGGCTTCACCGACCCGTCACTCACTGAGCGCACTGGACTGCCGCTCGTCGAGCCGTTCGGGGACGAACTGTTGGAGATGCGGGGCTGGGCCTACGGGTCTCACTGGATCGGTTGCGGTCGCGTGGTCACCTCACGTCGAGAGCGCACGGTCGTAGTCATAGCCAAACGTGAGGACCCTGCGGTCAGCGTCACAGGCAAACGGGAGGACCCCGCGGTTACCGGGTTCCCCGAGGGCGCCTCCTGGGCCGAGAAGCTGCGTATCCTCACCGACTGGGACCCGGTGCCGCAGCCGGCCGTCAACTGGCCTGCCGTCGAGGCCGATCTGGCCACCTCGCTCCCGAGCGATTACAAGGAGATCGTCGACCTCTTCGGTCCGGGTGGCTTCGACGAGTACGTGGACCTCCTTGTCCCCGGAGCCTTGGGCATGGACCTCGTGGGCTGGGCCAAGAGCGATGGTGATGCCACCGATCTGTGGGAGCCCTACGCCAGCTACCCAGCGCCGCGGGGGCTCCTGCGGTGGGGTGCGTCAGAGCAAGAATTCGACTTCGTCTGGCAGACCGGGACGGCCGATCCGGATGACTGGCCGGTCCTCGTGGGCCTGTTCGGTGACTGGGAGCGATTCGACTGCGGTCTGGGTGAGTTCCTCGTCCGCATGCTCACAGACGTGCAGTACGGGTTCCCCACAAGCCGCCTGCACGTTCACTTCTTTCAGAGTCACGATCTCCGATCCGTTGAGGGGTAACTCCGCCACAGCGCTCCTCGCGCCGCGCTGACCATCGGCACGTCCTCAACGGCGTTGGTCGCGACAGAGGGTTCAGTTTGAGGGGATCAAGTCCCTGAACGTCGTTGATGTCAGCCGTGGATGTCAGAGGCCTTCCGATCCGTAGCTCGGTCGTTGAAGGTCATCCAGGCTGCCGCCACGCCCATGAGGGCCGGTGCGGATCCCTGCTGGTTGCTGGGTTGCTGTACTTCGCTGCTGTACCGCCATCGTCGGCCGGTGGCCCGTCCGCGGAAATCTCTCGGGCGGGCCGGGCACAGGCAGCGGCCTGCCTATGACTCCATACCTGTGCCGTGGGGCTACGAGCGCTGCGAGGCAGAGGCGTGCCCACGTGCGGGGCTGCGGCCGCCTCGCTGCCATCGGCACGTCACAGCCCGTTAGTCGCTCAGCTTGGCGTTCAACGCCGCAGGTCACCTTGCTCCGGCTGAAACATGGTCATTCGTGTGGTGGAGTGCGGCGCGCGTCGGCTTGTGCGAACAGGCCGCGCCCGATTGTCTGCGTCACGTCAGCCAGCATGTCCGCTGTCAGCCAGGATGTCCGCTGGCGGGCGGCTACTTCGGGAGTTACCGTGCGCGCACGAAGCCTATCTGTCGCGGCCGCAGCCGCTGCTCTCGTCCTGATCCAGCCTGGCCTCGCCGTCGCGGCGGACGACCCGAGCACCACAGTCACGTACACCGTCACGTCCGGCGCATTGACGCTGTCGGTACCGGCCAGCGCCGCCCTCGGCTCGGGAGCGCCCGGCACCACGATCAGCGCGCCGATCGGCCCCGTGACCGTCACCGACGATCGCGCCCTCCTCTCGGCCTCCTGGACGGTGACCGCGGCGGAGACGGACTTCACGAGCGGCGGGTCGACGATCCCCGCCACCAGCGCTGACTACGATCCCGGGTCGATCACGACGACCGGTACCATTACCGCCACCGGAACGCCCGTGACGCTGAGCAACTCCGGGCAGACGGTAGTCACCGGGAGCGCCGGTGTCGGAGACAACACCGCGACCTGGAACCCGACAGTCGCCGTTAGCGTGCCGGCCGGCGCCGTCGGCGGGGCCTACACCGGAACGCTGACCCAATCCGTTGCCTGACGGAATGAAGGGTGCGCGCCGGTACTGGGTTCTGCCGCTGGTGCTGGCCTTCGTACAGGCGGCCGGGGTGATGCCGGCGGCGGGGCACGGGGCGCCCGGGGTGTCCTCCCCCCAGCACCCGGCTGCGGGCAGGATCATCAGTATCAAGCTGCTCGACGCTCCGGAAAGCCGCCGTGCCGATCCCAGGGCGCAGGCCTACATCGTCGACCACGTCGCGCCCGGCTCGACCATCGAGCGGCGGGTGGAGGTCACCAACGAGTCGTCCACACCGATGCACGTCAACGTCTACGCCGCGGCGGCCACCATCGCGAAGGGTGAGTTCACCTTCGCGCCGGAGCGCACCTCCAACGAGCTGACCGGCTGGACATCACTCGATACGGCGGACCTTGACCTGGCGGCCTCCGAAACGGCGCGAGTACGCACCACCATCCGGGTGCCCAGGGACGCCGCCGCCGGGGAACGATACGGCGTCATCTGGGCGCAGACGGGCACACCCACGGACCGCTCGCACAATGTGGCGATGCTGGGCCGGGTGGGCGTCCGCATGTACATCGACGTCGGTCCCGGTGGTGAGCCACCCTCGGACTTCAAGATCGAGCGGCTCTATCCAACCCGAGCCCGCGACGGGCGGGGGGAGGTTCGCGCCCGGATCCACAACACGGGGGGCCGTGCCCTGGACATCAGCGGGGCACTCTCCCTCTTCGACGGGCCGGGCGGACTGCGCGCTGGACCGTTCTCGGCCAAGACGGGCACCACACTGGCTCCGGGCGGCCTTGCGGAGGCGGTCGTCCCGCTGGACGCACGGCTGCCGGACGGCCCGTGGACCGTGAAGCTCACGCTCAAAAGCGGCCTGGTCGAGCGCGCCACGCGCGCCACCATCACCTTCCCGACGACTCTCGGTAGCGTCGGAGCGGTCGCCGCGTCGGTCGCCCAGCAAGGGCACTTCCCCACCCCTGTGGTCGCCGGGCTTTCAGCCCTCGTCCTCACCGCTCTGTGCCTTCTGCTCTCCAAGTTCCTCCGGCGCCGCCGGTGACCACTCCGACGGAGCCCCGCAGCCTGCTGGTCTGCTCCGTGGGCGACGCATGACGGTCGTCATCGAGCGCGTCACCGCTCCTTTTTTTGCGCAGCACCATCCTCGCGGGCGCTCTGTCCTCGGTACACACTCGCCCACACGTTAAGTGATATTAATGTCACGATGAGTATCTATGGCTAGTTATCGACGGTTTGGAAGCGGAGATGTCGGTGTTCAGGCATGGGAGAGGGCGGGCTGAAGCAAGCCGCGGCACGGGAGGTACGGGCGGCATGTTTCGACTGTGGCTGAGGGTGTGGCCCCGCAAGACGGGGGCGGTCGTGACAGTCGGGCTGGTCGTCCTGGCGATCGTCCTGGCCACAGCCTGGACCGCCGCGGTTCAGCGCGCCTACGTCGCCCAGGTCAACGACGGGACGGTGCCGGTGAACGACACCTTCACCACCACCGGCCTCACCAAACCCAGTGGCACCGCCACCACTGACCCCAGTGGCACCGACAGCACCGGCAGTACCGGCAGTACCGGCCTCACATTTACGGTCATCCCAGTCGACCAACCCTCCCTGACCATCGCCAAGAGTCACGCGGACACCTTCACCCGGGGCGAGGACGGCGTTTACACCATCACTGTGGGTAACGTCACCGCAGCCGGCCCGACCAATGGCACCACGGTCACCGTCCACGACATCCTCCCCACAGGTCTTCGGGCCGACAGGATCACCGGCAGGGGATGGCACTGCATTCTGGCCACCCTCACCTGTACCCGCAGCGACGTCTTGCCTGCCGGGCACAGCTACCCGCCCGTCACCCTGAAGGTCGACGTCTCCTGCGACGCCCGTGCACGGGTCACCAACACCGCCACCGTCACTGGAGGCGGTGACACCACCACTCACACCGCCACCGACACCACCACGATCGAGCACCACGAGCACCACGAGCACCACGGGCACGACGGCGACGGGCACGACGGCCACGACGGGCGACATGACCATTGCGATCGCCACGACCACTGACAACACTCAGCCCGCGTGGGCGTAGCGCAGGGCGTGCAGGTCCATGAGTCACTCTGGGAGAGAGGCGGGGTGACCTGCGCGCGGGTTCACAGGTACTGCTGGAGCCGGTACCGCAGCAGTCCGGCCTGGGCGGTGCTTTCGGCGCAATTCAGCTTCCTCGTCTCGCCGCCCCCGCCAGAATCCATGCTTCGACCGCCTCGTACTGCTGGCGCTGTTCCTCCGCCTTTTGCCGCCCGGAGATCTTTGTCCCTGCCCAGCCGAGAGCGAAGCCCAGGGGTATGGAGACAAGGCCGGTGGTGGTGAACGGGAACCAGTTGAAGTCGGAGTGCGGGAAGGCGGAGAAGGGGGAACCGGAGACGAGGTTGGTGCCGGTCATGAGGACGAGGGTGGCGAGTGTGCCGCCGATCAGGGTCCACAGCAGACCCGTGCGGGTGTAGCGGCGCCAGAAGAGGCTGTAGACCAGTGCCGGTGCGAGTGCGGATGCACCGATGGAGGCCGACAGCAGAGCCAACGGCTGCAGATTGTGGTGCTGGACGAGGGTGGCCAGCAGGATGGTGGGGGCGCCCACCGCCAGGGCGGAGACCCGGGCGATGGTCATCTCGCGGCGGGGAGTCGTCTCACGGTGCGCGAGCAGGTCGTGCGCGAGGGTGTTGGCACAGGCCAGGATCATGCTGGCGACCGATGCGAGCAGGGTGAGGAAAAGCGCCGTTGTGACCATGGTGAACAGGAACGTTTCGGACGTCGAAACGTACGTTCCGAGCGCGGCCCGTGAGCCCAGCAGATACGCGGTCCTGCCCGTCGGGTCGGCACCGGCGATCGTCGTGCGCCCGATCAGCGCCGTTGCCCCGATGCTGACGACCGTGCAGATCAGCATGAACAGTGCGACGCACGACACAGCCCAGGACATCGACCGGCGCACCTGACGGGCACTGGTCGCGGTGTACATGCGCATGGTGACGTGCGGCAGGCAGGCGCCGCCGAGGATGACGGTGAGCTCCGAGCTGATCATGTCGAGCCGGGGGCTGGGGCCACCGGCGAACTGGAGACCGGAGCGCAGGAAGGCCGACCCCACGCCGCTGTGCGCTGCCGCGGCGGAGAACAGCTTGCCCAGGTCCCAGTCGAACTGCCGCAGAATCAGCGCGGCCACGACCGCGCCGGAGCCGAACAGCATCACGATCTTCAAGACCTGGATGAGGGCTGTGCCCTTCATCCCGCCGATCACCGCGTAAGTGATCATCAGTGCGCCGATCCCGACGATGCATCCGGTCTTCAGCGAGTCACTGGAAAAGCCAAGGATGAACGCCAGCAGATCACCGGTGCCGGCGAGCTGGATGAGCATCATCGGCAGCAGGGCCGCGATCGTCGTCACACACGCGGCGATGCGCACCTTGCGGCCGGGCATCCGCCGCGCAAGCACGTCGCCCATGGTGAACCGGCCAGCGTTGCGCAACGGTTCGGCCAGCAGGAACATCAGCAGCATGAGGGAGAGGGCGATGCTCAACGCCAGGACGACGCCGTCGTACCCGTCGAGCGCGATCACCCCGCCTGTGGACAGGACCGTCGCCGCGGAAATGTAATCCCCGGCGATGGCAAGGCCGTTGCGCATCGGCGACAGCGACCCGTACCCGGTGTAGAACTCGTCGAGGTCGTCACCATCAGGTCCTGTCATCACGCACAGCAGCAGGATGATCGTAGCGACCGCCGTGAATGCCACCAAAGACATCGCTTGCGTGGAACTGCTGAAACCGCTCACTGAGCCACTCCCCGCTTCACGTCCAGCTCGGCCTGCTTGCGAATGCGGTCCGCAATCGGGTCGACCCTGCGGCGTGCGGCGTGCTCGTACAGCCCGACCGCCAGACAGGTGACGGGTACCTGGAGCAGCCCGAGAAGCAGCCCCGTGGACAGGCCGCCCGAGACAGTGCCCGTCATCAACGACGGTGCGAACGCGGACAGCACAAGAAAGAGCGTGAAGTATCCGAGCGCCGTGAACGTCGCCACGCGCCGCTGGGTGCGGTAGGCGCGGCGCAACACACGTAGGTCGCTGTGGTGACCGAGCCCCGTATGAGGCGACGTCATCCCGCTGTCGAACTCCTGATGCTGCTGCCACGCGTAGATGACATCGGAAGAGGAGAAATGAGGCGCGGGGCGGTACGGCGCTCCTGACCGGTGCGGCTGGTATTCGGGATAAGGGAACGGATCTGGCATCCCGTTTCTCCTCATGCGACTCATGGACCCATACGGGACCGAAGGGAAGCGGGGGGTGGGCGCACGCTACCCAGCAGGTATGGACCAGCGCCAGACTCTGGCCAAACTGAGCAGTTGGTATGCAGCAGATCGATGGCTGTATCAACTACTTCTGTTCGGCGCCGGGGAATCATGGGCCACTGGCCTCGATGTTTCGTGACGGCCCGTTGGTTCATCCAGTGGGCCGTTTCGGCTGCTCAGGCGGGTGGCGGGCATGGTCGCGGCCCGCCTGTCGCGTCGGGTGGGCGCCGGGTTCCACTGCTCCGGTCGTGGAACGGTTCGCTGGGGCGGGGCGTTGTTGCTGGTCAGCCGGGATTCGGCAGTGCCTGGAGTCGGGCGAACGCGGTGGTGATCAGCTGGGTCCAGTGCTGGGCCAGGCGGAGCCAGCGGCACCCTTCGCGGCACCTCCGGCAATGCCGTGATGGCGACGAGGGTTGCAGTCGCGGTGCCGAAGGATTGCGGTGATGCTGTCAGGGGGAGCGTGGCCGGCCTCGCACGGGCAGTGTGCGTCGGTGACCGCGCTGTACAGGAAGGGTGCTGCCATGACAACGGTGCCGGACAGGACACGGAGAGTCCCCGGAAAGCCCGGCAGCGGCGAAACGATCAACGAGGCCTCCTCGTTCGCCGGGATCATGATGCTGCTCAGCGGGCCCCTCAGCATTCTTATGGGCGCGTCCGGCATCGCACAGGACACCCTGTTCGCCGCGTCCCGGTACGCCTACCGGTTCGACCTGACCGCTTGGGGCTGGATTCACCTTGTGATCGGAGTGGCACTTGTCATTACCGGCCTGGGAGTCCTGACAGACAAGAGCTGGGGGCGCGGGGCCGGTGTAGTGGTGGCAGGGATCAGCCTGATCACCCAGTTCATGTTCGTTCCGTACTACCCGTTGTGGGCCATCCCTGCGATGACACTCGACCTCCTGATCCTGTTTGCGCTGACGAGGGTCCATATCGAGACCAGGGGCGGTCGGTGAACCCAGCACTTCTGCCTGGGTCGATGGTGGACGGGATGGGAGCTCCCCCGCGCACGCCACCGCGGACCCGCAGTCGCGAACGGCGCCCCCTCCATCCCGGTGCTGGCCGATCCCCCTTTCGTGCTCTCCATCGCGCTCGGCCTTCGTCGTGGCGATGCGTGAGCGTGCGGGTGATCGCTGGGAAGAGAGTGGCCACGTCTTCACCACGCGAACGGGCCGACCGATCGCCGCCGGGGTGGCGCCACGCGTCGTGATGGAGATCCTGGGGCACAGCCAGATCGCCGTCACGATGAACGTCTACGCCCACGTGGTCCAGGACACGCAGCGCGAGGCGAGCCACATGGACCGGCTGCTCACGAGGCGCCTACAGCGCGAGTAGTCCCGGCGCTGATGTCAGATCCGGATGTCAAAGACCCCCAGCCATGATCGGCTGGGGGTCTTTTGCCTGGTGGGCGCGGACGGTTTCGAACCGCCGACATCCGCCTTGTAAGGGCGGCGCTCTACCGCTGAGCTACGCGCCCAGGACGAGTCGACAGCCTACATTGCCCGGGGGGATGCCCCGCAAACCCGTATCCGGGGGTTAACCCCACCTCCGGTCCGGGAGCGGCCCGGATCCCGCGGCGGACCCCGGAACCGTACGGTCGAAAGGCGTCGAAGGGCATCGGAGCGCGTCGGCGTTTCATTCCAGGGGGAGATCTTCATGGCTCGGACTCGGACACGGACAGCTGGGCGGACCGCGGCGGTCGCCGGTGCCGTCGTCGCTCTCGTCGCGACCGCCGCGGGCTGCGGGGCGAATGCCGGGGACGACAAGCATCCGGAGCATCGGGCGTTCGCGCTGCACGGTCGTACGCTCACCGTGGACTCGGACGACTCCGCGCTGGAGTTCGTGGTCGCCGAGTCGGCCGAGGCGGACAAGGTCGAGGTCACCCGGTGGTTCCAGGGCCACATCCTCGTCGGTGGGGATCCGCGCGTGACCTGGGCGATGAAGGACGACCGGCTGACGCTGCGGATGAAGTGCTCCGGCGCGGTCGCCGACTGCAGCGCCAAGCACCGGATCGTCGTGCCGCGCGGTGTCGCGGTGAAGGTCGTGGACGGGGACGGGAGCGTACGGGCGGAAGGGTTCAAGGAGGCGCTCGGGATCCGTACGTCGGACGGGAGTGTCCGCGTGACGAACTCCTCCGGCGCGCTGGACCTGCGTACCGCCGACGGCTCGATCCGCGCCCTCGGCATCGACTCGCGCCACGTGCGCGCCCAGACCTCCGACGGGTCCGTACGGCTCGAACTCGGCGTCGTACCCGACCTGGTCGAGGCCCGCAGCCAGGACGGTTCGCTCACCATCGGGCTGCCCCGCGACACCTACCGGGTGACGGCCGAGAGCGGGGACGGATCCGTACGGGTGTCCGTGCCCCGGGACCCGGCCAGTTCGCACGTGGTGTCCGCCCGCGCGAACGACGGAAGCATCACAGTACGAACCGCGAACTAACCGGCCCGTGTGTTCGTCCTTAACCGGTGGGAGAATGACACCGGGCAAGGCGGATGACAGCACGGGAGAGGGATGTGACGGCGACACCTTCAGAGCCGTACACGCCGTTTGCGCCACGCGCGCAGTCGGTACGCCGTCAGCCCCATCGATGCCGTGACGTGCTGACCCTCGTCACCCTCCCGCTCCTCGCCGCCCTCGTCCTGCCCGCGGCCTTCGCCGGGGGCGGCACCCGGCGCTGGTTCGGCGGGCGCTCCGAGAGTCAGCGGGCCGAGGCGCAGGCCGCGAAGGACGCCGCTGCGGCCGCGTTCTACGAGCTGGACACCGCCCAGCGCGATCTGCGGATCTCGATCGAGACCATCATCGCCGTCGACGACTCCCCCGCGGCCCGCCGCGCCGTCTCCGACTTCGAGGCGCTGGGCCGGCGCATCGACGAGGCCAGTGGAAAGTACATCGAGGCCGTCGACGCCCACGACCTCGACCGGGACGAGCTGGAGGCGTCGGTCGCCACCCGCGCCCGCGCCGAACTCACCGCAGCCAAGGACCAACTGGGGCGGGTCAAACAGGATCTGGACCGGTTCGGCCAGGGACTCGCGCCGCTGCTCGGGAAGGCCGAGACGCAGCTCGCCCGGCTCGCGCCCGCCGTCGAGCGCGCCCGCCAGGCCCTGCTCGCCGCCTCGAACGCCCTCGATGACGTACGCAAGACAGGCCTCAGAGCCGATGATCTGGCCGGCCGGCTCGCCGCGCTCGGGCCCGAGCTGACCAAGCTCAACCAGGGGGCCGGAGCGCACGGCGTACCGGAGACGCTGGAGCGCGCCGAGCGGGTCTCACGGGAGGCCGGGGCGGTGCGCGCGGAGGCCGAGCGGCTGCCGGAGCGGGCCGCGGAGATCGACCACCGGTTGGTGTCGCTGCGCACCCGCGCCCAGGCGCTGACCACCCGCGCCGGGCAGGTGGAGCCGGTGCTGAGCGAGCTGCGGCGCCGGTTCTCGGCCGCCTGCTGGCAGGACCTGCAACACGTACCGGAGCAGGCCACCGAGAACGTACGGCAGGCCGAGCTCAAGCTGAAGGAGGCGCAGGCCGCGCGCGACGCGCAGCGCTGGCCGGACGCCACCTCGCTGCTGTCCACGGTGCGCGCGCTGCTGAACGGTACCGACGAGGCCGTGTCGGCGGCCGGCGACCGGCTGCGACGGCTGAACGCCGTGTCCAAGGACCCCCAGCAGGAGATCGACCGCACCCGCTTCGCCATCCGGGACGCCCAGCGCCTGGCCATGGCGGGCCGCAACACCCCGGATCCGCGGCACGCCCGCCCGCTCGACGACTCCGTCGCCCGGCTGGATCGTGCCGTCGCCGCGCTGGAGGGGCGCCACCCTGACTACTGGCACTTCCTGACCGAGACGGAGGCGGTACGGGCGACGGCCGCCCGGGTGGTCTCTCAGATCCGCGAGGAGCGCGGCGGCCCGGTCTGAGCTTCTCCGGTACCGCCGATCCCGGTCCCCTGTGTTGGCGGTCCCGGGCCTCCGGGCGGATGCTGGGATGTACGTACGGCCTCCGCTAGCTGGAGAGGGAGGCGGACATGGCCACGCACGTACTTCGTCCCGGAACCCGACGACGCATCGCCTTCGACGACCATCTGCCGGTCGATCACCGGCTGAACACGTTCTATCGGATCGGCGCGGGCCTGATGGGCCTCTTCCTGCTCGCCTTCGGCATCCTGGGCCTGACCAACAACGTCGGCTTCTTCACCACCCACGGGGACAGGGTCATAGGGCTGAACACCAACGGCTCGCTCAGCGTGCTGTCCATCTGCGTGGGGCTGCTGCTGTTCGTGGGCATGGTGATCGGCGGGAACTTCGCCTCGACGCTCAACATGGTCTTCGGCGTCCTGTTCATCCTCAACGGATTCCTGAACCTGGCGCTGCTGGACGGCCGCTACAACTTCCTCGCCTTCCGCATCCAGAACGTGCTGTTCAGCTTTGTGGTCGGCGTCCTGCTGATGTTCTTCGGGATGTACGGGAGGGTCGGCTCGGCCCTGCCGCACGACAACCCGTACTACAAAGCCCGTCACCCCGAGGAGGCCGAGCGGACGGAGCGGATCGGGGCGCTGCGGGAGTCGGCCTCGGCAACGGCCCTGCAGCAGTCGCACAGGGCCGCGCCGACGCCCAAGGCCGTGGGCGGCACGGAAACCAAGGCATCGGAAACCACCGAAGCGTCGGAATCCAAAGCGTCGGAATCCAAGGCAGCGGAATCCAGGGCATCGGAGACCGAGGCAGCGGAGACCAAGGCCGCCGAGCCGCCCAGGACCACGGACCCCTAGGTCACCTCAGGTGACCAGGTGATCAGGTGCGGTACGCGTAGTACGCCGAGGTCGGGTACGACGCGAGGATGCTCGACAGCGACCGGCGGTAGGTGTCGGCGTCGTGGTACGTCAGGTACGGCATGCCGCTGGAGCTGCGGTAGGACGTGACCATGGTGTGGTCCTTGGACCCGTCCTTGTCGAAGTCCACCTGCAGGACGTCACCGACGTCCATCTGGTAGACGTTCGCCAGCGGCGCGGTGCGCTTGGCGGTCTGGGTGAACCAGGACCACTCGTTCACGCCCGCCCAGGAGTCGGACTGGCCGTTGGCGACGTAGTACCAGGTGTCGTACTCCTCCGGAGTCACGGTGCTGATCGGCTGCCAGCCGCCCGCCAGCAGACTCTGGCTCACGAAGTTGGTGCAGTCGCCGCCGACCCCGTTGAACTTGCGGTAGGCCGCGTTGTAGTTCTTCCAGTACTTCTCGGCGTAGGTCGCCATCGCCGCGTAGTCGTACGCGCCTCCGGTGAGCTTCTTGGGGTTGGCGGGCGCGGGATACGTGGTCGCTGCCGGGGGGGCGTCGACAACGGCCATCGGGGTCCTGCGCGCGGGGGCGGCGGTGACGGGTTCGTTGACCTGGTGGGCGCCCGTGTCGGTCGTACGCAGGCCCGAGAGCTTCCAGGTGCCGTCCGGCTGGGCGGCGAAGGTCAGGACGTGGTGCGCGTCGAACCCCGTGGTGTCGGGTTCGTCGCCGCGGATCTTCTTGTACGTGAGGACGGTGGTCTCGGTGACCCAGGCGGTGGCCACCTTGCCCCACCTGCGCGTCCTGTCGACGGTGACCTTGGTGTCGGCGGCGGTGTAGGCCTCACCCAGCGCCGCGAGGCGGGAGCGGGTGCCGCGCAGGGAGGTCACCGCGGTGTCCTCCGTCTTCGTCAGCGCGGCGGTCAGCTTGATGCCTCCCGTCGACTTCGACGCGAGGGCCGTGCGGGGTGCCGGCCCGCTCTTGTCGAGGAGGGCCGCCGTGCGGTCGGTGAGCACGGCGTCCGCCATCCGGCCGAACGCGTCGGCCGTCGCCCGGTTCACGGTGACGGACGCGGTCGCCGCGTGGGCGGAGGAAAGGGGCAGCAGCACTGCGGAGACGGCGATCGCCGTCAGGGTCGAGCATCGGCTCAACGTCTTCGATCTCACTGAGGACTCTCCTTACACCCGATCAGATGCCGGGGAGGGAATCTTTACACGTCCTCCTCAACTGTGGTGAACCCGGGTGGATTTCATGCACGCCCAGGTCAACTCCCTTGAGAAAAGAGTAAGTTGACGCACCGAAAGTCAGGACGCCGTTCACGGCTACTTCACCACCGTCGACCAGTCCGGGGACTGCGCGGGATCCAGACTGCGCAGGCGCTCCAGGGTCTCGGGCTTCTGCACGTCGAGCCAGTCGGCCAGTTCACGGAAGGACACACAGCGAACGCCCTTCTTCGTGCACACGTTCTTGACGACCTGGTCGATGGACTTCATGTAGATGCCACCGTTCCAGTTCTCGAAGTGGTTGCCGATGAACAGCGGTGCGCGACTGCCGTAGTACACGCGGTTGAAACCGTCCATGTACGACGCGACGGTCTCCTGCTCCCACTCGGGGTACTTGGCCGGGTCGCCCTCGGTCGAGTCGCCGGACTGGTTGGCGAGGAAGTTGAAGTCCATGGACAGGCCTTGGAACTTGCCGCCCTCGTAGGGGAGCAGCTGCAGCGGGAAGTCCCAGACGCCCTCCTTCTTGTTGGGCCATATCTGGAGGTTGCCCGAGGAGCTCGCGTCGTAGCGCCAGTCGTAGTCCTTGGCGGTCGCCTTCATGGCCTTGAGCAGGTTCTTCTGGCCCTCCAGGCAGGGCGCGCGCCCGCCGTTGACCTCCTTCGTGGGGTCGAACGGCAGGGCCGGCAGGTCGGTGTAGCCGGTGTTGGTCTTCCACTTCTCGACGAACGAGAAGAACTGGTTGATCTCGCTCTCCCACTCCGCCACGCTCCAGTCCCCGCCGCCCTTGTCCTCGCAGAAGTGACCGTTGAAGTGGGTGCCGATCTCGTTGCCCGCCTTGTAGGCCTTGCCGAGCTCCTCCAGCGTGTCGCGGATGTGCTCGTCGGTGGCGTAGCTGATCGCCGCGGCGCCCGGCGCGTGCATCGGCGGTTTGTAGAGCGTCTTCTTGTCCTTGGGCAGCAGATAGATGCCGGTCAGGAAGAACGTCATGTGGGCGTTGTACTGCTCCGCCAACTCCTGGTAGTGCGTGAAGAGTTTGTCGTCGCCCTGGAGGGCGCCGTCCCAGGAGAAGACGACGAACTGGGGCGGCTTCTCACCGGGCTTGAGGGGGACGGGCTTCAACTGGCCCTTCTGCGGCCCGGTGTAGGACGTGGAGCCGTCTCCGAGCACCTTCGTCTTGCCGTCCCACGGGGGTTCCTTGGTCGTCTTGGTGGCGCCGGCCCCGGAGCGGGGACCGCCGGCCGAGGCGGCCGGTGTGGTGTTGTCCGAGTGGTTCAGGGCCAGGTAGGTGGCGGTCGTCGACGTCACGACGAGGAAGGCCGCCATGGCCACGAAACCCTGGCGGGCGGAACCGGGAGCGGGCGCGGGTTCGCGGCGGCGGTGACCGCTGTGCTTCGAGTTCATACGGGGCACATTCTGCGAGGGGGGTGGAAGGAGCGGGCGGGGGCCTTTCGGCCGTCGGGATGCGCGGTGGCCTCTCGGCCGTCGGGGTGGGCGGCCTCGTGGCCGTCGCGGTCAGCCGAGCGGACTCATGGCGCCGGCCCAGATGCCGTACGGGACGTCGTCGGCGGACGTGCCGGCGAGCCCCTTGAGCGGCAGTGGTTCGAGGCTCTTGGTCAGGTCGATGCGGTAGAGGACGACCGCGGTCGACACGGAACGGTTCGTACCGACGTACCAGGCGGCGGTGTCGTCCGCCGTGGTGCCGGCCTTCCCCGCCGTCTCCGGTGCGCTCAGAGCCGCGGTGGGGTGCGCTGTGCCGAAGGCGTCCGTGAGCCCCTCGGTGACCTCGCGGGCCACCTCGGCGCTCACCGCGCGCTTGGGGCGGGGGGTGTCCAGGGCGACCTGGGAGCCGTTGCGGGTGATGCGTCGCACGGAGTACGGCTCGGTGTGCGACCCGCCCGCGGCGAAGGTGGCGTAGGCGTTGGCCATCCGGATCGCGCTGGGCGTGGAGTTGCCCAGGGACAGCGCGGGCACCTGGGGACCCATGGTCGACGAGAGCAACCCGGCCGCTTCGGCGGTCTGCCGCACCTTGTCCAGGCCCGTGTCCATGCCGAGCTGCATGAACGGCACGTTCACGGACTCGGCGAGCGCCTTGCGCAGGCTGATCTGCCCCCAGGACTTGTTGCCGTCGTTGTGGGCGGCAACCTTCTTGTTGGCGCGGTCCCAGTAGGGCCCTTCGGGTGTGGTGACGGGGATGTTGTCGTCACCGTTGTAGAGCGTCTCCGGCGTGACCGGTGTCGCCGTACTGTCGCGGGTCTTGTGGACGCCGTGTTCCAGCCCGGCCGCGTAGACGAACGGCAGGAACGACGAACCGGCCGGGACCGTGGTCGCGTTGGACTCGTTGAAGCCCTGCGTACGGTGGTCGGGGCCGCCGTAGACGGCGAGGATCTTGCCGTCGGCGGCCACCGAGGAGGCCCCGTAGTGGGCGGCCTTCGCCGTCTTGGGGTCGTCCTTCAGGGCCTTGTTGCGGGCCTTGGTCACGGCGTCGGCGAGCGCCGTCTCCCGCTTCCGGTCGAAGGTCGTGTAGATCTGGTAGCCGCCGAGGTCGAACTGCTGGTCCGAGATGTGCCCGGCCTTCTTGGCGTACTGGGTCGCGAGCTCCACCAGGTAGTCGCTCTGCTTGCCGGTGTCGAAGGTCTGGGACTGCGTGGTCGGCTCGGGGAACTTCGTGTACTTGGCCCGCTCGGCCGGCGACAGCTTGCCGATCTTGACCATGCGGTCGAGGATCCAGGACCAGCGCTCCACGGCGCGCTTGTGGTTCGCCTGGCTCAGGGTGGGGTCGTACAGGCCCGCGCCCTTCAGCAGGGACGCGAGCATCGCGGCCTCGCTGGCGTTGAGTTCGCCGACGTCCTTGCCGTAGTACGCCTGGGCGGCGCGCTGGATGCCGTACGTGCCGCGGCCGAACCAGCTGGTGTTGAGGTAGCCCTCGAGGATCTTGTCCTTGCTCATCTTCTGGTCGAGCTTGAGGGAGATCATCGCCTCGGTGAACTTGCGGCTCACCGAGCGGTTCTGGTTCAGGTAGACGTTCTTGACGTACTGCTGGGTGATCGTCGAGCCACCTTCGGTGTTGCCCTCGCCGATCGTGCGCACCAGGGCACGGCTGATGCCCTTGAAGGAGATGCCCGGGTCGGAGTAGAAGCTCTGGTTCTCCGCGGCCAGCACCGCCCAGCGCACGTCCTGGGGTATGTCCTTCAGCGGCATCGCCTGCCGCCGCACCCACCCCGTACGGGCCATGGGTGTCCCGTCGGACCAGAAGTAGACGTTGTCCTGCTGGGTGGCGTACGTGTTGAGGTTCTGGGGTATGTCTGTCGCGGCGTAGGCGATCACCAGAAACGTTCCGCTCAGCCCGATGGCCAGGCCCCAGCCTCCCAGCCACTGACGCCAGGAGGGCATCCAGCGTCGCCAGCCGGTGCGACCGGGGCGCGGGTACGCCGGTTTCAGACGGCGGGCGACGCGCGCCCAGCGCCCGGCGAACGCGGAGGGCTTGGCCGGTTTGCGGCGGGTGCCACGATGGCCGGAAGTCGTCCCTCGATCGGCGCGTTGTGAGGGGTCCTCCGCACCTGAGTGCGCCTCGATCTCGGCAGGAGTCGGTACGCGAAGCTGAGTGGTCTTCTCGGCGGGACGTTCGGCGCCGGGCGGGAGGCGGAGCTGCGTGGTCTCCTCGGCGCGGGGCGGAAGGCGAAGCTGAGTGGTCTCATCCATGCCGGGCGGGAGGCGAAGCTGAGTGGTTCGCTCGGCGGGGGTCTCGTTCTCCGTGTCTTCCGCACGACGGCTCGCGGAGTCATCCGCACGACGGCTCGCAGGGTCTTCCGTGCGACGGCTCGCGGGCCGTTGCGGACCTGGCCCGCGGCGATTTTGGCGGTCGTCGCCCTCCCCGCTAGCCACGGCGGGCTCCGGCGCGTGGACGGCCCAGAGCATGCGGGGCATCTGTTCGATGCCATGCCTCGGTCACGACTGCGTCTCCCTCCGCACTTCGGAATTGCGCGCGCGGGTAGATGCAGCTGCCGCACATGCGGCTGCGAGCCCCCCTCCCCGACCTTGCGGCTCGTCGCGGCCCTCTTAAATTATCAGCGCCTAATACGATCTCCTCGCCCAGGAACCAGACAGAAATGTTCAGCAGGTCAAGTCGGCCCTCTGAAGGCACCGGGCGGGAATCGGGGAGGAATCGAGGAGGTCCGGGTTCCGGATCACGGCGCCACCCGGTGCGCGACCGGGCCGCGGAAGGCTTCGATCGTCGGCTCCCGGCCGCTAACCTGTGCGTATGCCTCGCTACGAGTACCGCTGCCGGACCTGCGGCGACACCTTCGAACTGAGCCGCCCGATGGCGGAATCCGCCGCTCCGGCGGACTGCCCCGCCGGGCACGACGACACGGTGAAACTCCTGTCGACCGTCGCGGTCGCCACCGGCGGATCGTCCTCCGCGACCGCCCCGGGCCCGTCCGGAGGGGGCGGAGGCGGGTGCTGCGGCGGCGGTTGCTGCGGCTGACCGACCAGGATTTTTCAGGAAGTCTTCAGCTTTTCTTCGCCCGAATCCTCCGTGCGGCCCGGGCGTGTCGCGCTCTCAGGCCGTACGTGGCCCCCGCACAGGCCGGGCACGGCTCCCGCTGAGACCGCGCCCGGCTCGCCCACAGGCCGCGCCCGACTCCCCCTCAGATCGCGCCCGGCCCCCGCTCAGGCCGCGCCCGGTCGGCCACAGGCGTGCGTGAACTCCCGCAGGATCCGCTCCCCCGCCGCGACCCCCCGCTCCGGGAGGGCGGTGATCGCCGGCGCCGTCCAGTCGGCCTCGGCCAGTTCCCCGTGGCCGGGCCGCCAGCCGCGGTCGGCGGCGAGCAGCAGATCGGCGTCGAGAAGGGAGTCACCGGCGGCGAGCGTGAGGAGGGCGCCGGTGCGGCGGGCCACCTCGCGGACGGCCGCGCTCTTGGTGAGCGGCTTCGGCACGGCGTAGATCTTGCGGCCCTGCAGCGACACCGTCCAGCCGCGGCTCTCCGCCCAGACGGCGAGCTCCTTCACCCACTCCTCGGGCAGCAGCTCGCGCTCCACCACCAGATAGGCGAACAGGTCCTCGGCGACCCGGTGCTTGCGGACCCAGACCGGATCGGCGGTGGCCTCGAGGTGGTCCCGCACCTCGGCCAGCGGCGCGCACTCGTCGGCGAGCCGCGCGGTCACGGCCGCGTGCCAGTCGGGGTCGGAGACACCGTCGACGAGCAGATGCCCGCCGTTGGCGCAGATCGCGTACTCGGGCGCGGGGCCCGGCAGGTTGATGCGCTGGTACTGCTTGCGGGTGCGGGTCGTGGTGGGCACGAAGTGGGCCGTGTCGCCGAGCGCGGTGAGCAGCGCGGCGGCCGTCTCGGTCATGTACGACAGCGGCCTGGCCTCGTGCACCTCGACGCAGAGCAGCCGCGGCGCCCGCGCGTCGGGCATGGTCAGCGCGAGGGCGGCGGAGGAGTAGATCAGCGTACGGTCGAGATCGCTGGCGACGAGCACCTTGGGCGCGGACATCAGACCGTCACCGCCTTGCCGTCGGCGCCGGTCGCGCCGCGCGTGTACTTCGGGTGGATCAACCCCACGCAGGTGTACGGGAGTTCGTCGACCTCCTCGACGGGTACCCCGCGCTGCTGGGCGAGCAGGCGTACGTGGTCGAGGTCGGTGCCCGCTCCGGCGCGCGCCAGGATCTTCCAGGGGACGCGGCGCAGCAGCACGCGGGTGGTCTCGCCGACGCCCGGCTTGACGAGGTTCACGTCGTGGATCTCGTACTCCTCGCTGATCCGCTCGACGGCCGCCCAGCCCTCCCAGGTGGGGGTGCGGTCGGTGGCGAGGAGCTCCTTGGCCTGGGCGACGGCCGCGTCGGCGACGTCGGGGAAGTGAGCGGCGACGGCGCCCAGGAAGTCGACGGAGACGTCGGAGCCGGCGAGCTCGCGGTAGAACTTCGCGCCGTGGAAGTCGTACTCGCCGACCAGGTCCGAGCGCAGCACCGTGCGCGAAATCAGCCCTGAGACCGTCGAGTTGAGGCAGGCGGAGGGGATGAGGAAGTCCTCGCGGGTGCCGTACGTCCGTACGCACGAGCCCGGGTCGGCGAGGACCGCGATCTCCGGGTCGAAGCCGGTGATGCCCTCGGCGGACTCGAACTCCCTGATGGCCTCGGTGAGTTCGCGGGTGATGGCGCCCTTGCCGGTCCAGCCGTCGACGAACACGACGTCGGCCGGGTCGTGGTGGGCGGCCAGCCAGCGCAGCGCGTTGGCGTCGATGCCGCGGCCACGGACGATGGAGACGGCGTAGTGCGGCAGGTCGAGGCCGTGCCGGTGCTTGGCCCAGCGGCGCATCAGGACGCCGACGGGGGTGCCCGCGCGGGCCAGCGAGACGAGTACGGGGTGCGGAGAGCGCTCGGCGAGCACCAGCTCGGTGACGGCGCCGACGGCCTGGGCTATCCGGGCGGCCGAGGTGCCGAGGGCCGTGTGGAACAGCTCCTGGTACTGGGGGCTCGGCTGGTACTCGACCGGCAGTGACTCCGCGTAGTGGGCGCCGCCGCTCTGGATCGCCTCCTCGCGCTCCTCGGTCGGCGCCTCCAGCGTCACGTCCGAGAGGTCCTGCAGCAGCCAGCCGACCTCGTCGGGCGCGTACGAGGAGAAGGCGGGGCCTCGGAGGGGCTCGGGGAGCATGGAGGACCTTTCGGTGGACGGCCGTGCGGGGACGTACGACGGAACGACGGCGAGCAGGACGCTCGGCGTGTGCTCCGCGAGCTGGGCCAGCAGGCCGTCGGGGGCGTGCAGGGCGGGCGTGTCGGCGGCGGAGTCGACCACGGCCACGACCGCGTCGAAACCGGCACCCGCGACGTTGTAGGCGTACCGCTCACCCGGTCCGTCGTCGGGGTCGTCGTGGGCCGGGAAGACGAGCCGCGTCCGTATGGCGTAACCGGGGTCGTCGAGGGCGAGCACCGGGGAGCGGGTGGTCGTGGAGTACCGCACCTCGGCGGACACCACCTGCTCCAGCTCCCTGGCCAGCTTGAGCGGCGCGTACATCAGCTCCTCGAAGCCGAGTACGAGGACGCGCCGCGCGCCCTCCGGCAGCGCGTCGGCGACCCGCGCGGCCATCGCGGGCAGCGCCGCGTCCAGCCGTATTCGATGCCCGGGCGTGAAGCCGTGCCGCCCCCCGTCGGGCAGACCCCGGGGCCAGCCGAGCTCGACACGGGCGGCACCGGGGTGCCAGGGACGGCGGCTGTCGGCGGTCTCGGTGCTTTCGGTGGTCTCGTGTTCCGCCACCAGCGCCTTGCCCTTCTCCAGGACGCCCTCCGGGAGGTTCACGGTGCCCCTCGCCGCGGCGACCAGGTCCACCCGTGCGCCGATCTCCGTCGCGAACTCCGCCAGACGGCCCAGGTCCGCGGCCGAGCGCATGTCGACCAGGGCCACGACCACATAGCGGTCGCGCGGATAGCGGGCGTGGAGGTCACGGATGGTGTTGAGGACCGTGTTGCCGGTGGAGAACTCGTCGTCGACGAGGACCAGGGGGCCCGCGCCCGCCAGCAGAGCGGGGTTCTCCGGCAGCAGGAGGTGGGAGGTGGCGTGGGAGTGGGACTCCTCGAAGCCGCCCGCCGTGTCGACGCCGGGGACGGGGCGGCGGGTCGAGTGGAGGTAGGGCGCGAGGCCCACGCCGTCGGCGACGCAGTGACCGAGGCCGGTGGCCGTCTCCGCGTACCCGAGGACGACGGCCGCGCGGGCGCCCTCGGCGCCGAGCAGCTCCCGTACCCGCCGGCCGAGCGCGAAGCCGTGTCCGTACACCACGGACGGCGACTGCGGGACGTGCTTGCCGAGCACGTTCGACACGAGCAGATGCGCCCGGCGGGGGTTGCGCCGCAGCGCGAGCCCCAGCAGGTCGCTCAGCTTCTCGTCACCGACGAGCTCGACACCCAGTCGCTCGGCGACCCAGGTCCCCGTCCACACCACGTTCTTCATCGATTCCTTGTTGGTCGGTTGGTCGGTCGGTCGGGCCGGCGCGGTTCACGCAGGCAGGGCGGCCGCGAGCAGTTCCACGAAGCCGATGTCCTCGTTCGCCACACCGAACACCTGGGCGCGCTGGAGGGTGCGCTCGGCCCAGGCGCGGTGCGGCTTCACTTCATTCATTTTGTTCGTATACGCCGACCGCAGCACACCCCCGCCGCCCCGCTCGGGCCTGAGGATGTCCTGCGCGTCGCTGTACTCCTCGTGGCTGACCACGGACAGCGCGTGCACCGCCGGGACGTGCGAGGGGTGGATGCAGGTCTTGCCGAGCAGGCCGTTGGCCCGGTCGAGGGCGATCTCGCGCAGCAGCCCGTCCAGGTCGTGCTCGATCAGCGCCTGGCGCAGCTCCTCGACCTCACCCTCCTGGAAGGGGCTGCGGCGCAGCTGCGGCTTGAACATGCGCTCCTGGACCCGGAAGTACTCCCACACGGGCCCGGTGACCGTGAACCCGGTGCCGTCCGAGCGCCCCAGCATGTTCACCACGTCCGCGATCACGGAGGCGACGATCTGGACGTCGTAGGCGGTCATGTCGGGCGCCCTGCGCAGCCCGTACGCCGAGCAGAAGTCGGTGACGCCCAGGCGCAGCGCGAGGACGCGGTCGCGGTACTTGTCGACGACCCGGGAGATGCCCTCCAGGGTCTCCCGGCGGCTCTCCAGGTACAGCAGCCCGGGCGATTCCAGGACAGGCATCGCGAACAGCCGCCGGCCGCTCGCGGACTCGGCCGCGGCGAGCGCCTCCATGAACGGGACGCCCCGCTCCTCGGTGAACTTCGGCAGGACGAACCCGGACAGCAGCCGCACGGACGCGCCGAGCCGCCGGACGAGGTCCGGGATCTGCTGGGGCTCACGGACCCGTACGAACAGCAGCGGGAGCCCGTCGCCCTCCGGCCGTCCGGCGAGGTCGGCGAACTGCCGGACCAGGTTCTCCTCGGCGCCCACGACCTCGGCGTCGTCGATCGAGTCCTCCAGGCACAGGACCATGGAGACCACGCCGCGTCCGGCCTGCTTGACGACGTCGTCGGCGAGGTGGGGTCTGGTCGCGGGGCTGTAGAGGGTGGCACCGAGGGCCGCCGCGAGCACGCGGGCGGGCGAGTCGGCGGTGAAGACGCACGGCTCCCGGTAGAAGAGTCGCTGCCGCCCCTCAGGGGCGATATGTCCGAAATGGCGCATGGAGCTCCCCCGTGACGGCTAGATGGACCTATGTGAGGTGGCCGGTAATAGTACGTACAAATCCATGTCAGTCGTTCCCACCAGGCGTGAAGTTCAGGTAACTCGGCCATGTCGGTTGCCCGCACATCCCGACCGGGAATCCTTACCCCCACGTTGTCGTGACCAGGACCGAGAGGGCAGGATGACCGCATGACGCACGCGATGCTGAAGGGGTCTAACGTCCCGCTGGACGCCACAGCGGTACGTGCCGTGCTGCGCTGGACGCCCGGGCAGGGTGTCCCCGATGTCGATGTCTCGGCGCTGCTCCTCGGTCCCGACGGTCGTGTGCGATCCGACGAGGACTTCGTCTTCTACAACCAGCCACGCCATCCCTCGGGCAAGGTGTGGCGACTTGGCAAGAAACGCGTCGCCGAGGGCCTCACCGACACCATCCAGACGGATCTGGCGGGTGTCGAGTCCGGCGTCGGACAGATTCTGCTGGTCGCATCGGCGGACGGCGTCACCTTCGACCAGGTACGCGCCCTACGCATCCTGCTGTACGACGCGTCCGCCACGACAGGAACGACCGGCACGGCCGGCTCGGACGGTGAGCCGCTGGCCTACTTCGACATCAAGCCGGAGACCGGTACGGAGACCGCGCTGATCTGCGGCGAGCTGTACCGGCGCGGTCAGGGCTGGAAGTTCCGGGCGCTCGGCGAGGGCTATCCGAACGGTCTGGAGGGGCTCGCCTCCGACTTCGGGATCACGGTGGACGAGTCCGAGCCCGAGGCCGTCGCGCCCGTGCCCGACACCACCGCCTGGGCGGACCCCGCGGCGTCCCCGGAGGCCTCGGTGCCCCTCCCGCCCGAGCAGACCGCCCCGGTGCCCCAGCAGCCCGCGTACGGCTATCCGGGGCCCGCGCAGACGGCCCCCGCCCAGCCCGCGTACGGCTACCCCCAGCCGACCAGCCAGCCCGCCTACGGCTACCCCCAGCCTCAGACGGCCCCGGCCGTCCAGCCGGCCTACGGCTTCCCGCAGGCGGTCGGCTCCCTCCCCGACCCGGACTTCAGGCTGCCGCCACAGGGGCCACAGTTCATCGGACGCTGAGGCAACGTCAACGGTCGGCCTTGGACTTGTACCCCCGCCCCCACTGCAAGCCCCACCCGTACAACCGGTCCAGCTCCGCCTGGAATCCGTACACGAACTTCACCTCACGCCGCACGGTGATCTCGCCCTTGTTGTTCTCGATCATCACCACCGCGCAGGAGCGGGCCTGCGGATGCCGCTCGTCGAGGCCGATCTCGATCCGGGGCCCGTTGCTCGGGTAGAGCGTGATGATGGCGTGCGTACGGTCGAAGGCGGGCGTCTGGTCGTAGATGTACACGAAGACCAGGAGCCGCTTGATGTCGTCGCGGTGGTCGAGGTTGACGTAGGCCGTCTCGCCGGACGCCGAACCGAACCGGTCGTCACCGCTGAGCTTCACGTACGGCGGGTCGTTGATGTCGCCGAGGAAGTTGCCCAGGGGCTGCACCACGCCCTTGGAGCCGTCCGCGAGCTCGTACATGACGCCCAGGTCGAGGTCGACGTTCACCATGCTCTGGGTGTGCGCCTGGACCACGTCCGGCTTGAAGGTCTTGAAGGGGTGCCGCAGCAGGCTGCCCCGCTGCTGGCCGCCCCCGATGTCCGACGTACGCATGCGCCAGGACAGGTTGATGCGCAGGTTGCCGGTGGCCGCGCCCTGTTTGGTGAGCGAGACCGTGTGGTTCCGCTTGGTCAGTTCTATGGAGTTGGTGGCGGCACTGCCGGAGTCGAAGTCCGTCGAGCGTCCGCGCCACAGGTCGTCCCAGAAGCCCATTGCCTTGTCCCGCCCCCACGTTGCCTGGATATGCGACGGGGCGGCCACGAGGACTCGTCCTCGACGGCCGCCCCGCTCAGAGCGTTCCCGGAATCACACTCCCGGACTCACACCCCGGACGAGACCTCAGTCTTGTCGTCCGAGGCCGTCGCTTTTCCCTCGGCCGCCGCGAGCGCCTTGTTGCGACGCACCGAGGACCAGAAGGACCAGGCGATCAGGAGGACACCCACGAGACCGGTGATGACCTCGTGGATCTGGTACTGGATGGTGACCAGGAGGATCACGGCGAGGGCGCCGATGGCGTAGTGCGCGCCGTGCTCCAGGTAGACGTAGTCGTCGAGGGTGCCCTGGCGGACCAGGTAGACCGTGAGCGAACGGACGTACATGGCGCCGATGCCGAGGCCGAGCGCCATCAGCACGATGTCGTTGGTGATGGCGAAGGCGCCGATGACACCGTCGAAGGAGAAGGACGCGTCCAGGACCTCGAGGTAGAGGAACATGAAGAACGCGGCCTGACCTGCGAGGACGACGGCCGGCTTCTTCTTGCCGGTCCGTGCGGCCTGCTCCTCTTCCTCGTGCTCGCGCTCCTCCTCTTCCTCGAGCTTGTCCTCGAAGTAGCCGGAGAGTCCGCCGACGACCATGTACGTGATCAGGCCCGCGATGCCGGCGATCAGTACCGTCTGCGCCTTGTCGATGTGCGCGCCGCCGTGCTGGTGGGCGTGGACCGCGAAGGTCATGGAGGAGACCAGCAGCACGACCAGGGCGATGCAGACCGACAGCATGTCGACCTTGCCGAGCTTGGCGAGCGGGCGCTCGATCCAGCGCAGCCACTGGATGTCCCGGTCCTCGAAGATGAAGTCGAGGAAGATCATCAGAAGGAACATGCCACCGAAGGCGGCGATCGCCGGGTGGGCGTCCGTGACCAGCTGCTGGTACTGGTCCTTGTCGGTCAGCGCGAGGTTGACCGCCTCGATCGGACCCTTCTTGGCCGTGACCGCCACGATCACGACGGGGAAGACCAGTCGCATACCGAAGACGGCGATCAGCACACCCACCGTGAGGAAGATCTTCTGCCAGAAGGCATTCATCTTCTTCAGGATCCCGGCGTTGACCACCGCGTTGTCGAAGGACAGCGAGATCTCCAGGATGGCCAGGATCGCCACGATGCCAAAGGCGGTCCACCCCCCGTAGATCACCGCTGCGACCAAGCCGAGCGCGGTGACCGCAAACGACCAGCCGAAGGTTTTCAGAAGCACTGGCTACCCAATCATCGTGTATGTACGGGTCTCCCCCGCGCCGTACTCGGCTTTACCTACTGTTGACCACGAAGTCTAGAGGGCCGCCCCTTCGGCTGACTCGGGCGGGCCCTAGGAAACATTGACTCCGAAGTCGAGCGCGATGCCGCGCAGACCGGACGCGTACCCCTGTCCGACCGCTCGGAACTTCCACTCCTGGTTGTAGCGGTAGACCTCGCCGAAGATCATCGCTGTTTCCGTCGAGGCGTCCTCGGAGAGGTCGTAGCGCGCGAGCTCCTGGCCGTCGGCCTGGTTCACCACGCGGATGAACGCGTTGCTGACCTGGCCGAAGGTCTGACCGCGGTTGTCGGCGTCGTGGATGGAGACCGGGAAGACGATCTTGTCGACGTTGGCCGGCACCTTGGAGAGGTCGATCAGGATCGACTCGTCGTCGCCCTCGCCCTCACCCGTGAGGTTGTCACCGGTGTGCTCCACGGAGCCGTCCGGGCTCTTGAGCTGGTTGTAGAAGATGAACCACTCGTCGCCGAGCACCCGGCCGGAATTGCACAGCAGGGCGCTGGCGTCGAGGTCGAAATCGGCTCCGGTGGTGGAGCGCGCGTCCCAGCCGAGCCCGATCATCACGTGCGTGAGGTTGGGTGCGGCCTTGGAGAGGGAGACATTGCCTCCCTTGGCGAGCGTGACGCCCATGATGCTGGTCCTCCCCGAGGTCAAACTTTCAGTTGTACCGCGCGGCCTGCGCGCGGTGGTCCAGCGGGTCCGGCGCCGCACATGAAGCGTGCGGCGCCGGGCCTGGAGCCGAAGGCCGTACGGCTCAGACGTTCACGTCGGACGGTCGCGTCAAACGTTCCGATCAGACGTTCGCGTCCGACGCGGGCCCGTCCGACGGTCGTGTCAGACCGTCGTGTCAGACGTTGACGCCGAAGTCCTGCGCGATGCCGCGCAGGCCCGAGGCGTAGCCCTGGCCGATGGCGCGGAACTTCCACTCCGGGCCGTTGCGGTACAGCTCGCCGAAGACCATGGCGGTCTCCGTCGAGGCGTCCTCGGAGAGGTCGTAGCGCGCGATCTCCGCCTCGCCGGCCTGGTTCACCACACGGATGAACGCGTTGCGGACCTGGCCGAAGGACTGCTGGCGGTTCTCGGCGTCGTAGATGGAGACCGGGAACACGATCTTCTGGACGTCGGCGGGCACGGCGGCGAGGTTGACCTTGATCTGCTCGTCGTCGCCCTCGCCCTCACCGGTGATGTTGTCCCCGGTGTGCTCGACCGAACCGTCCGGGCTCTTCAGGTTGTTGAAGAACACGAAGTTCTGGTCGGTGCTCACCTTGCCGTCCGCGTTCGTGAGAATGGCGCTGGCGTCGAGGTCGAAGTCGACGCCGGTGGTGGTTCGGGCGTCCCATCCCAGACCGACGATGACCGCGGTCAGTCCCGGGGCCTCCTTGGTCAGCGATACGTTGCCGCCCTTGCTGAGGCTGACTCCCACGAGTCCTCCCAATGGTGTCCAGGGGCGGGGAGCCCCGTCCTGCGTTGGTATCGGATCAACGTGTCGATCCTAGTGACGGGTTCCCGCACCCTGCAGGCCCTGCGACCGAACAATCACAGGGTGTCGGGCTCACAGAGTGTCGAGCGCCTTCACGTACTCGTTCAGGTCACGCGCGTCCGGCAGACCGTTGACGACGGTCCAGCGGACGACGCCCGCCTTGTCGATGATGAAGGTGCCCCGCACGGCACAACCCTTGTCCTCGTCGAAGACGCCGTAGGCGCGCGAAGTGTTGCCATGCGGCCAGAAATCGGAGAGCAGCGGGTACTCCAGGCCCTCCTGCTCGCCGAAGACGCGCAGGGTGTGGATGGAGTCGTTGGAGACGGCCAGCAGCTGGACGTCGTCGTTGACGAACTTCGGCAGTTCGTCGCGCAGGGCACACAGCTCGCCGGTGCACACGCCGGTGAAGGCGAACGGGTAGAAGAGCAGCACCACGTTCTTCTCGCCGCGGAAGTCGGACAGCTTCACGGTGGCGCCGTGGTTGTCCTTGAGCTCGAAGTCCGGTGCCTCGGTGCCGACCTCGATCGCCATAGTCACTCGCTCCCCTTCCAAGGGCCTGTTCGGGTGAACCCCACCCTACGCAGCACCCCCCACCCCACCGGCCGCACCCCGCCATGCGGGCACCGCCCGACCCGGGCGCCCCCGGCGCCCCGGCGTGGGGCCAAGCGCGGAACCTCGTCGTTCCGTCGCGGCGCCCGGTCGGGGTGCAACGTCTCGCGGGTGTTGCCGCCATCCGGGTGGGGACTCGCGTCGGAGTCCGCCGTTTCGGCTCGGGGTCCGGGTGGGCCCCCGGCGCTGAGGTGGTCCGGTGTGGGTGGGGCCCCACAGGCCCGGTCGCGGAGCCCCCGACGGCCGCATGGGAACGCCGGGGCATGGGGGAGGCCCCCGACGGCGGGGACGCCGACGGGGGCCTCTTGGGTGGTTTGGTGCGGCAGACGGAGCGAGAGCTCAGCGCTTCGACTTGGGCGTGGCCAGACGCGTGCCCGACCACTCCTTCCCGACCGAGATGCTCTTCGTCTGGGAGAGGCCGGCAGTCTGGGCGGCGTCACTGATGTCGCTGGGCTCGACGTAGCCGTCCCGGCCGGTCTTCGGGGTCAGCAGCCAGATCATGCCGCCGTCCTCAAGGAGACCGATGGCGTCCACCAGAGCGTCCGTAAGGTCGCCGTCCTCGTCGCGGAACCACAGCAACACGACGTCAGCGACGTCGTCGTAGTCCTCATCGACCAGGTCCTGGCCGATCAACGATTCGATACCTTCACGGAGCTCGTGGTCAACGTCGTCGTCGAAGCCGATCTCCTGGACCACCTGTCCGGGCTCGAACCCCAGCCTGCCGGCCGGGTTGGTCCGCTCCTCCGCGTGGTCCGCGGTCGCGCTCACGGCTTGCCTCCTGATCATGTTTCGGTAGATGTCTCAGCCACGCGCGTACGCGAAGCATTGGCCGTAGTCCACACGGGCGGGACGGATCGCGCAAGTACCCGGCCGTCAAGACCGCCGAAACGGTGACGATCCCGGCGGTGTCGGCGCAACCCCAGGCGTGGGTTCAAGGCCACAAGTGACGCACACCACACCCTTCTGCCCCATTTATGAATTTCGGAACCCTTGGAGCGTACGAGACCCGAACGACTTTGCGGAACGCGTCACGGAGTGAGCGTATCGTTGCGTTTTGGTCGGGCACGTCCCAACGAACTGCAGGAATGTGTTGGTTACCTCTCGGTAGAGATGACGATTCCGTTCCCGAGGTACACGATGGGGAACGGTGCAGACAGACCGAAAAACCGCCCCAGACAGCGTCCCAGACAACCCCTCGGGCAGCCCTCACACGCCCCTCTGACAGTGAAGGAACAGCGTGGTTTCCGGATCCGATCGCAATCCGATCATCATTGGCGGCCTTCCCAGTCAGGTCCCGGACTTCGACCCCGAAGAGACCCAGGAGTGGCTCGACTCCCTCGACGCCGCTGTCGACGAGCGCGGCCGTGAGCGCGCCCGCTATCTGATGCTGCGGCTGATCGAAAGGGCCCGCGAGAAGCGCGTGGCCGTGCCCGAGATGCGCAGCACGGACTACGTCAACACGATCGCCACCAAGGACGAGCCCTTCTTCCCCGGCAACGAGGAGATCGAGCGCAAGGTCCTCAACGCCACCCGCTGGAACGCCGCCGTGATGGTCTCGCGCGCCCAGCGTCCCGGCATCGGCGTCGGCGGTCACATCGCCACCTTCGCCTCCTCCGCCTCGCTCTACGACGTCGGCTTCAACCACTTCTTCCGTGGCAAGGACGAGGGCGACGGCGGCGACCAGATCTTCTTCCAGGGGCACGCCTCCCCCGGTATCTACGCCCGCGCCTTCCTCCTCGACCGGCTCTCCGAGCAGCAGCTCGACGCGTTCCGGCAGGAGAAGTCGAAGGCTCCCTACGGTCTGTCCTCGTACCCGCACCCCCGCCTGATGCCGGGCTTCTGGGAGTTCCCGACCGTCTCCATGGGCCTCGGTCCGCTCGGCGCGATCTTCCAGGCGCGGATGAACCGCTACATGGAGGCGCGCGGCATCGCGGACACCTCCAAGTCACACGTCTGGGCGTTCCTCGGGGACGGCGAGATGGACGAGCCGGAATCGCTCGGACAGCTGTCCATCGCCGCTCGAGAGGGCCTGGACAACCTGACCTTCGTCGTCAACTGCAACCTCCAGCGCCTCGACGGCCCGGTACGCGGCAACGGAAAGATCATCCAGGAGCTGGAGTCCCAGTTCCGAGGCGCCGGCTGGAACGTCATCAAGCTGGTCTGGGACCGCACCTGGGACCCGCTGCTCGCGCAGGACCGCGACGGGGTGCTGGTCAACAAGCTGAACACCACCCCGGACGGCCAGTTCCAGACGTACGCCACCGAGACGGGCGACTACATCCGCCGGCACTTCTTCGGTGACGACCACCGGCTGCGGGCGATGGTCGAGAACATGACCGACGACCAGATCCTGCACCTGGGACGCGGCGGTCACGACCACAAGAAGATCTTCGCGGCGTTCTCGGCGGCCAAGGCGCACGCAGGACAGCCGACGGTGATCCTGGCGCAGACGGTCAAGGGCTGGACGCTCGGCCCGAACTTCGAGGGCCGCAACGCCACGCACCAGATGAAGAAGCTGACGGTCGCCGACCTCAAGGGCTTCCGGGACCGTCTGCACCTGCCGATCTCCGACAAGGAGCTGGAGTCCGGCGCGCCGCCGTACTACCACCCGGGCCGGAACTCCGAAGAGATCCAGTACATGCACGACCGCCGCAAGGGACTCGGCGGATACGTCCCCACGCGCGTCGTACGGTCGCAGCCGCTGGCCCTGCCGGACGACAAGGCGTACGCGAGTGTGAAGAAGGGCTCCGGTCAGCAGTCGATCGCCACGACCATGGCGTTCGTGCGACTGCTGAAGGACCTCATGCGGGACAAGGAGATCGGCAAGCGGTTCGTGCTGATCGCGCCGGACGAGTACCGCACGTTCGGTATGGACTCGTTCTTCCCGAGCGCGAAGATCTACAACCCGCTCGGTCAGCAGTACGAGTCCGTGGACCGCGATCTGCTCCTCGCATACAAGGAGTCGCCGACCGGTCAGATGCTGCACGACGGCATCTCCGAGGCGGGCTGCACGGCCTCGCTGATCGCCGCGGGTTCGGCGTACGCCACGCACGGCGAGCCGCTGATCCCGGTCTACGTCTTCTACTCGATGTTCGGTTTCCAGCGCACCGGTGACCAGTTCTGGCAGATGGCCGACCAGTTGGCGCGCGGTTTCGTCCTGGGCGCGACCGCCGGGCGTACGACTCTGACCGGTGAGGGCCTTCAGCACGCGGACGGCCACTCGCAGCTGCTCGCCTCGACCAACCCGGGCTGTGTCGCGTACGACCCGGCGTTCGGGTTCGAGATCGCGCACATCGTCAAGGACGGTCTGCGCCGGATGTACGGCTCGTCCGACGAACACCCGCACGGCGAGGACGTCTTCTACTACCTCACCGTCTACAACGAGCCGATCCAGCACCCGGCCGAGCCCACGGACGTCGACGTGGACGGCATCCTCAAGGGCATCCACCGCTACTCGGAGGGAACTTCGGGTTCCGTCCCGGCGCAGATCCTGGCGTCCGGTGTCGCCGTGCCGTGGGCGGTCGAGGCGCAGCGGATCCTCGCCGAGGAGTGGAACGTGCGCGCCGACGTCTGGTCGGCGACCTCCTGGAACGAGCTGCGGCGCGAGGCCGTCGACGTGGAGCGGCACAATCTCCTGCACCCCGAGGAGGAGCAGCGCGTCCCGTACGTGACGCAGAAGCTGAGCGGCGCCGAGGGTCCGTTCGTGGCCGTCTCCGACTGGATGCGATCGGTTCCGGACCAGATCTCGCGGTGGGTGCCGGGCACGTACCAGTCGCTGGGTGCGGACGGCTTCGGCTTCGCGGACACGCGCGGCGCGGCCCGGCGCTTCTTCCACATCGACGCGCAGTCGATCGTGGTCGCGGTGCTGACCGAGCTGGCCCGTGAGGGCAAGGTCGACCGGTCGGTGCTGAAGCAGGCGATCGACCGCTACCAGCTGCTCGACGTGGCATCGGCCGACCCGGGAGCCGCGGGCGGCGACGCGTAGGCGCTGCGCGCGAGCGCCGGGGAGACAAACGACAGCGCTTAGAGGCGCGGGGAGCTGGTCAGCCGGGTTCCCGTGCCTCTTACGTGTGCTGTGTGCACCTACGATGCGGACATGAACGAGCAATCGGCGCAAGTCCGTTGGGAGCAGCGCACGCAGCGGCCCCTGCTGGGGCTCGCGGTGGCCTTCGCCGTCGCCTATGCCGTGCCGATCGTGGACAGCGACGCGAGCCGTGGCCTGACGGGCGCGTGCACGGCCGTGGAGTGGACGGTCTGGGGCGCGTTCGCCGCCGACTACCTCGTGCGCCTCACACTCGTCCCGGACCGCAAGGACTTCGTCCGTACGCACTGGATGGACCTGTGCGCGGTGATCCTGCCGATTCTCCAGCCGCTGCGACTGCTGCGGCTCGTCGCGACGCTCACGCTGGTCGGGCGGCGGGCCCGGATGGATCAGCAGATCCGGCTGACGACCTACGTCGGGGGCGCGGTCGTCGGACTGCTGATGTTCGGCTCACTCGCGGTGCTGTCGGTGGAGCGGGAGTCGCCGAACGGGAACATCAAGACGCTGGGTGACGCCGTGTGGTGGTCGTTCACCACGATGACGACGGTGGGGTACGGGGATCACGCGCCGACCACCGGGCTCGGGCGGATGATCGCGGTCGGGCTGATGCTCTCCGGGATCGCGCTGCTCGGTGTCGTGACCGCGAACATCGCCGCGTGGTTCATCTCGCGGTTCGAGAAGGACGACGTGGAGGAGCGGCGGCAGACGGCGGCGATCGAGTCGCTCACGGAGGAAGTGCGGGCGCTCCGGGCCGAAGTGGCTGCGCTGGCTGGTGGGGTTCGGCACCCGGTGCCGGAGGGTGCCGAGGAGCGTTCGCGCTAGCGCGCGGGGGGCTCACTGTCGGGTGCGGGTACGTTGTGGCTGGTCGCGCAGTTCCCCGCGCCCCTGACGGGCGCCCCTGCCGGGGCGGTCCCGCCCGCTTCCGGACTGCGGGCGCGCCGCCCCCCTCCGGCAGCGCGCCGCAGTTCCGGTGGTCCTCCCATGTCGTGCGGAGGACTTGACCCACTGTGAGGTGCGACGGCTGCCGGGTGGGAGGGATCTTCAACGGTGTCACCCGGATAGGTGAAACCTGCGCGAAACAGGGCTGGTCAGACGCGCGGACTCAGATATGGCCGGCGCCCGCCCCCGCCGCCTCGGCGTTGTCGCCCCGCTTGGTGAGGAGCGCGACGAAGACCGCCACGACGGCGACCCCGGCGGCCACCAGGCAGGCCAGGCTCATGCCGGAGATGAACGTGTCGTGGGCGACGGTCGTGATCTTCTCGGCGAGTGCGGCCGGGGTGCCCGGGGCGATTGGTGCGGCGCCGACCTGGACGGCCTCGGAGGCCTGGTCGAGCTGGGCCGGGGTGAGCGGCGGCAGCTTGGCGTCGGCCCAGTTGCCCGCGAGGTCCCCGTCGACCTTGGAGGCCATCACGGCGCCCAGCACGGCCGTACCGAGGCTGCCGCCGATCTGCATCGCGGCCTGCTGGAGGCCGCCGGCCACACCCGAGAGCTCCATCGGCGCGTTGCCCACGATGACCTCGGTGGCGCCGACCATGACCGGCGCGAGGCCGAGACCGAGACCGGCGAACCAGAGCGACATGACGGCGCCGCTGGTGCCCGTGTCCAGCGTGGACATGCCGTACATGGAGATCGCGGTGAGGGCCATGCCGCCCGCCAGCGGGATGCGCGGGCCCGTCTTGGTGATCAGGGCACCGGCCAGCGGTGAGCCCACGATCATCATTCCGGTGAGCGGAAGGAGATGCAGACCGGCGTCGACCGGGCTCATACCGTGCACGTTCTGCAAGTAGAACGTGACGAAGAACAGGCCGCCCAGGAAGGCGATGGCCATCAGCACCATGAGGACCACACCGGCCGACAGCGGTACGGAGCGGAACAGCCCCAGCGGGATCAGCGGCTCCTGGACCCGCTTCTCCCACAGGGCGAAGAGCACGAAGCCGAGCACCGAGGCACCCAGGAACGTCCAGGTCAGGCCGTCGCCCCAGCCCCAAGTCGGGGCCTTGATGAGCGCCCAGACCAGGCAGAACATGGCGCCGGAGAGCAGCGCGATACCCAGGACGTCGAAGGAGCGCGGGGCGTTCTCGGCGCGGTGGTCGAGGAGGATCATCAGGCCGAGGACCAGCGCGATGATGCCCACCGGCACGTTGATGAAGAACACCGACTGCCAGCTGACGTGCTGGACCAGCAGACCGCCGAGGATCGGGCCGCCCGCGGTGGAGGCGCCAATGACCATGCCCCAGATGCCGATCGCCATGTTCAGCTTCTCGGCCGGGAAGGTGGCCCGAAGCAGGCCGAGCGCGGCCGGCATCAGCAGCGCGCCGAACAGGCCCTGGAAGACGCGGAAGGTGACGACGAGGGCGATGCTGCTGGAGAAGCCGATCGCGCCGGAGGCCGCGGCGAAACCGACCACGCCTATGAGGAAGGTCTGGCGGTGGCCGAAGCGGTCGCCGAGCTTGCCCGCGGTGATCAGGGTGACCGCGAGCGCGAGGAAGTAGCCGTTGGTGATCCACTGGACGTCGGCGAAGCTCGCGTCCAGGTCCTTCTGGATGGCCGGGTTGGCGATGGCCACGATGGTGCCGTCCAGGGCGACCATCATGACGCCGACGGCAACGGTGAACAGGGTGAACCACGGATGGCCGCGCAGTCCGTCGGACGGCGCCTTGTCCGACGGAGTGACCGGAGCCTTGTCCCCCGAACCCGTCGTGTCGATGGTGGTCTGACTAGTCATACCTTCGAGGCTAGTGACAGCCACTGACAGTTGACAAACCAATTCACAAGTCGGTAACTGTCACGTCACCCGCCAGTACGCTGAGCTGGGCTGAAAGAACAGAAGAGGACCTCATGGAGACGACAGCCGCCCAGACGTCACCCCGGGCGAGCCTGCGCGAGCGCAAGAAGCAGCGCACCCGGGAGGCACTGCTGCGGGCCGCCCTCGAACTGTTCACCACCCAGGGTTACGAGCGGACGACCGTCGACGAGATCGCTGAGGCCGTCGACGTCTCGCAGCGCACCTTCTTCCGGTACTTCGCGGGCAAGGAGGAAGTCGCCCTGTTCACGCAGGGGGTCGCGGAGGCGCGCTTCCTCGCCGCGGTGCGCGAACGCCCGCCCCAGGAAGCCCCGTTGGAGGCGCTGCGCCGCGCCGTCCTGGAGGGCTGGGACACCATCGGCGAGGCCGTCGAGTCCGTCGTGCCGCTCGAACTGCACATGCGCGCCTACCAGTTGATCGAGTCGACACCCGCCCTCCTCGCCGCCTATCTGCGCCGCTCGGCGGAACTGGAGGAGGAAATCGCGCGGGTCATCGCCGAGCGCGAGGGACTCGACGTGGACGCGGACCCGCGACCGCGCGTCGCGGTGGCCGTGTTCGGCGGAGTGATGCGCATCACGGGCCGTCTGTGGAGCGAGGGGGCCGACCACAGCATCCCGGCGATCCGCGAGTTGACCACCGCTTACCTCGACCAGGTGGGGCCCGCGTTGGCGGAGAAATGGCGCACGGAATGACGAACGGAACGATCAACTCCGGGCACACAGCGTCACCATTTATCTGAAACTGAACCCGGTTTGCCCCAATTACCCTGCGAGAAACGTGATACCAGTCACTCGTTTAACGGGAGGCGCCAACCTTCTCCTAGGGTGTCCTCTCAGTGACTTCCTTCGACTCATCCCCCCAACTGAACGTCTGGCGCGCACTGCTCGCGCTGGCCGTGGTGTTCGTGATGCTGGCCACCAGTGGCTGGACCGCGCTCCAGGGCCATCGAGGGGCAACCCCTCTCCAGGCGTCCCGCTCCGCGTGGGAGCACGGCAGCGTCGCCGGACAGCGACTGCCTGACCCGGACACCACGCCGAGCCGCCTCGCCCGCTTCTTCGCGTCCCTCGACGTCCACGAGCGCACCCGTCTCGCCCACCGCTATCCGCTCGCGGTCGGCAACATGAACGGCGCGCCCGTGACCCTGCGCTACGAGGCCAACCGCGTCGCCATCGACCAGCAGCGCAAGGTCGAGAAGAAGCGCATGCACGACAACCGGCTCTCGTCCCTGGGACAGCAGCAGGCCGGGCGCCGTATGCACCGCTACGAGGCGATGCTGCAGAAGGGGCGCGACTTCCTCGCCTTCGACCCCATGGGTTCGGGCCGGGTCGCCGAGGTCTTCGGAAGCCTCGACCGGGCCGAGCGGATCTCCATCGTGGTGCCGGGCGTCGACACCGATCTGCTCACGTTCCAGCGCACCAACAAGAAGTACTCGGCGCCGGTCGGCATGGCGCAGGCCCTGTACGGGGCCGAGCACGCCGCCGCCCCCCAGGCCCGTACGGCCGTGATCGCCTGGGCCGACTACACCACGCCCAACGGACTCGGCATGGACGCCGCCACCGGCAGCCGCGCCGAGGAGGGCGCGATCCGGCTGAACGCGCTGCTGCGCGCCCTGCCCGGCCGTGCGCCCGTCGCGCTCTACTGCCACAGCTACGGCTCCGTGCTGTGCGGCCTCGCCGCCCACACCCTGCCCTCCCGGGTCTCCGACATAGCGGTCGCCGGCAGCCCCGGCATGCGGGCCCGGAAGGCGTCCTCGCTGCACACCACCGCCCGGGTCTGGGCGATGCGGGACTCCGGCGACTGGATCCAGGACGTGCCCTACCTCGAATTCGGCGGGCTCGGACACGGCGCCGACCCGGTGTCGAAGGCGTTCGGGGCCCGGGTGCTGTCCGCGCGGGGCGCGAACGGCCACGGAGGCTATTTCGAGCCGGGCACCGAGAGCCTGCGCAACTTCGCCGAGATCGGCATTGGCGCGTACGAGGCGGTGCAGTGCGCACACGAGGATGACGCGTGCCGACAGGGTTTGTCCGACACCCCGGCGGCGGGACGCGCGTAGAGGACGAAAAACTGCGGTTCGTCCAGGGAGGCGACGCAGACGTGCGAGCCGCTTACGATGGCCCGCATGGGTGACGTACTGGCCGGATTTCATGCCGCCTGGGAGTTCGAGTCCGACTCCGTGCTCATCCGCTTCGAACGGGGGATCCGTACGCCGAAGCTGTTCCAGGCGCTCGGCGAACGGCGTATCCCCCTGGAGGCGATAGCGGGGGTCACACTGACGCCGGGCAAGCGCGGAACGGTCGTCCTGCACGCCGTGCCGCGAGCGGGCGCCGATCCGCTGATGGAGGCGGCCGCGGGACAGCTGAAGGAAGGGGGCGACCCCTACCGGCTGGTGCTGCCGGCCGACCGGGAGACCCTCGCCGAGTACTACGCGGACGAGCTGCGTGCCGCGCTCACCGAGGACGCCGAACCGCCCGAGCGCTACCTCGTCGCGCCGCCCGAGGCGCCGCTCCACTTCAAGGCGTACGACGGGAAGGCCTCCTTCGACGGCAAGGCGGTGTCCTTCCGCTGGTTCTGGACGGGCGCGTCCTCCGCCAAGTGGAAGGCCGGCGACCAGAGCTTCCCGGTCACCGGCCTCAGCGGGGTCGAGTGGCGCTCCCCCGAGGTCTTCGAGGGCCATCTGCGGCTCCTGCGGCGCGAGCCCGCCACCGCACAGCCCGCCCAGGCGGACCAGGACCCGGCGGCGGTCGTCTTCGGCCTCGGTTACGGCCCCGTCCACGAGTCCCTGCCGTTCGCCGCCTCGGTCCTCGCGGCCGTACGGGCCTCAGGTCCCACCCCGGTGACCGCGGCTCCCCGCCGCGACCCGGCCGACATCGCCGACCGCATCCGCCACCTCGGCGAACTCCACCAGGCGGGCCTGGTCACGGACGAGGAGTTCACGACGAAGAAGGCCGAACTGCTGGCCGAGCTGTAGGGCGCGGGGCGCGGCTCTACTCCCGCCCCGCCGACGAGAACGACATGTCCGCGTACCGATCCCCGGCCACCTTCGAGGCGATCGGCTCCAGCACCGCCAACTCGTCCTCCGTCAGGACAATCCGCGTGGCCGCCGTGTTCTCCTCGACACGCGTGCGCTTACGCGTGCCCGGAATCGGCACCACCGGCAACCCGAGCAACGACGCCTGCTGCTGCACCCAGGCCAGCGCGATCTGCCCCGGCGACGCCCCGTGCGCCTCGGCGACCGCGCGCACCGGCTCCAGCAGCGCGGCGTTGGCGGCCGCGTTGTCGCCGGTGAAACGCGGCATCGTACGGCGGAAGTCGTCCGAGGTCAGATCCTGGTCGGCGTTGACGAACGAACCGGTGAGGAAACCACGCCCGAGCGGCGAGTACGGCACCAGAGCGATGCCCAGCTCACGGACCGCCGGCACCACGCCCGCCTCGATGTCCCGGCTGAACAGCGACCACTCCGACTGCACGGCCGTAATCGGGTGCACGGCGTGCGCGGCGCGCAGCTCCCCGCCGGTGACCTCGCTCAGCCCGAGGTGCTTGACCTTGCCCTCGCGCACCAGCTCCGCCATCGTGCCGACGGTCTCCTCGATGGGTATGTTCACGTCACGACGGTGCATGTAGTAGAGGTCGATCACCTCGACGTCCAGCCGCCGCAGGCTCCCCTCAACAGCCTGGCGGATGTACGACGTGTCGTTGCGGATGATCCGCTTCGTCGGCTCGGCGGGATCACGGAAGATGCCGAACTTCGTGGCGAGGACGACTTCGTCGCGGTGCGCCTTGACGAAGGGCGAGATGAACTTCTCGTTCTCCCCCATGCCGTACACGTCGGCAGTGTCGAAGAGCGTGACGCCGAGTTCCAGCGCCCGTTCCAGGGTGGCCCGGGCCTCGTCGGCGTCCGTGGGCCCGTACGCGAAACTCATGCCCATGCAGCCGAGGCCCTGTACGCCGACCTCGGGGCCGCCGGTGCCCAGTTCCACGTTCGCGATCCTGCTGTCCGTCATCGGGACCTCTCCGACGCCAGGGCACGCCCGGCGTCCGCATAGAAACTGATCTTGTGGTCGAGAACCGCCAAGGTGCCCTGGAGCTCGGCGATCCGCGCCTTGACGTCGCGGCGGGTCGCCTCCAGGAGCTCGAAGCGCGCGATGTAGGTGTCGTCCCCCTCGCGCACCAGCTCCGCGTACCGGACCATGTCGGCGACCGGCATCCCGGTCAGTCGGAGCTTGCCGACGAGGTCGAGCCAGTCCAGGTCGCGGTTGCTGTAGCGGCGCTGGCCGGTGTGCGAACGGTCGATGTGCGGCATCAGCCCGATCCGCTCGTACCAGCGCAGGGTGTGCGCGGTGAGGCCGGTGAAGGCGACGACCTCGCTGATCGTGTAGTTGTCCTGGCCGTCCGGGCGCCGGTGCCGGTGGGGCGGGGCGGCGCAGTCCCCGGTACGCGTACTGGTGCCGGTCTCGGCGGCCTCGGCCGTGGTCTCCATCACCGTCATGACCTCCACGCTAAAACCTTCGAGTGCACTCGAAGCAAGCGGATTCGGAAGAGAACCCGTCCGGCACCGTCCGACGGACGCCCGCCGAAAATACGACGACGAGCCCGGGGCACCCCGACTACCGTGCGGATCATGAGTCTCGTACGCCGCGCCGTGCCCGAGGACGCCGAGGAAGTGCTGCGCCTGCGCCAGGTGATGATCGACTCGGTCTTCGCCTCCGCCGGCCCCTCGTCCACCGAGTGGCACGCCCAGTCCCTGCCGACCGTACGCGGCAGGCTCGCCGACCCCGACGGGGCCTTCGTGGCCTTCGTCGTGGACCACCCGGACCGCCCCGACCGACCCGGCGCTCTCGCGGCGCTCGTCGCGGGGACGATCGAGTACCGGATCGGGCGCGCGGGCAATCCGCACGGCGCGGTCGGGCACGTCTTCAGCGTCGCGACCGATCCGGACGCGCGGCGGCGGGGGTATGCGCGGGCGTGCATGGAGACGCTCCTCGACTGGTTCCGCGAACGGAACGTGCTCCAGGTCGATCTCAACGCGTCCGCCGAGGCCGAGCCGCTGTACGCCTCGCTCGGATTCGTCCGCAAGCCCGACCCGTCGATGCGGCTGCAGCTGTGAGCCGCTTAGGCTCGTAGGCATGTCTTTGCAGAGCAGCCTGGCGTCGATCGAGAACTGGCCCGTTCCCACGGCGGCCGCGGCCGTCGTCCGCGCGGACGGGGTGGTGCTCGGGTCGCACGGTCCCGCCGATCACCGTTTCGCCCTCGCCTCGGTCACCAAGCCGCTGGCCGCGTACGCCGCGCTCGTCGCGTACGAGGAGGGGGCGATCGAGCTCGACGAGCCTGCCGGGCCGGCCGGGTCGACGGTTCGTCATCTCCTCGCGCACACCTCCGGGCTCGCGTTCGACGAACACCGGGTGACGTCCGCGCCCGGGGAGCGGCGGTTGTACTCCAACGCCGGTTTCGAGGTGCTCGGGGACCATGTCGCCAAGGCGACCGACATCCCCTTCGGGGAGTATCTGCGGCAGGCGGTGCTGGAGCCGCTGGGGATGACGAGGACGTCGCTGGACGGCTCACCCGCGAGGGACGGGGTGTCGACGGTGGCGGACCTGGTGCGGTTCGCGGCCGAGGTGCAGGCGCCGCGGTTGCTCGATCCGCGTACGGTCCTGGAGGCCATGACCGTCCAGTACCCCGGTACGAAGGGGGTGCTGCCGGGGTACGGCCACCAGAACCCCAACGACTGGGGGCTCGGCTTCGAGATCCGCGACTCCAAGTCCCCCCACTGGACGGGGGTTTCCTCCTCGCCCCGGACCTTCGGTCACTTCGGGCAATCCGGTACGTTCCTGTGGATCGACCCGGTGGCGGGTGCGGCGTGCGTCGCTCTCACGGACCGTGCGTTCGGCCCCTGGGCAGCGGAAACGTGGACCCCGTTCACGGACACCGTACTGACGGCCCTACGCCCCTGACCCCACCGTTTCCCTCGCCCCCGCCGCCCCTACCCTCCCCCAAGCTCTCGAGCTTCGCTCGAGCAGGGGGGACCCCCATCATCCCTGAGGGCTGCCGCCCCCAGACCCCCGCTATCGGCCTGAACGGCCTCGTCCTCAAACGCCGGACGGGCTGAAAACGAGGGCGAGCCGAGGCTTTTAGGGGCGCGGGGAACTGCGCGACCAGCCCCCACGGCCCGCAGCCGAGCGAATCGGGCGGGCAGGGGACGCGGGGCGAAGCCCCCGCCTCAGGGGCGCGGGGAACTGCGCGAGCAGCCCCCACCCGCCCGCAGCCCCGAGAAATGCCCGGGGTCAGATCGTGGGGGTCATTTCCCACAGGAGTAGTTCCGCGGGGGCTCCCGCTACCGCTTCCAGGTCCTTGGAGTCGGTGATGCGGGCCGCGTCGCCGGGGCCCAACTCCTCGCCGTTCAGGAGCACTTCGCCGTGGACGACATGGACGTACACGAACCCGGCGTCCGGCACCGCCGTCCGCTCCCCCGCCGCCAGCCTCCGCACATGAAGCATCGCCCCGGCCTCGGGAACGGCGTACGGCGTGGAGTCGGCGATGCCGTGGACGACCTCGTAGGACGGTTCGCCGCCGGGTGACAGCGGGGCCAGCCACATCTGGACGAAGACGAGGGGGACCTCGCCGTCGTTGCGTTCCACGTGGCGGACGCCACCCGCGGAGCTGAGGCGCTGGACGTCCCCGGGGCGGACCACCGACTCGTGGCCCGTCGAGTCGCGGTGGGTCAGCTCCCCCTCCACCACCCACGTGACGATCTCGGTGTGACTGTGCGGGTGCTCGTCGAAGCCGGCGCCGGGCGCGAGCCACTCCTCGTTGCAGGCGATCACCGCACCGAAGCGGAGGTTGTCGGGGTCGTAGTGCGGTCCGAAGGAGAAGGCGTGGAAGGAGGTGATCCCGGCGTCCGGGTCGCCTCCGTGGTAGCGCTCGTCCGCGCGCCGTACGTCCATCAGATCCGCTCGTTCCGCCGTCGTCGCCGTACGTCCGTCACAACGGACACCGTAGCCCCGCCCCAGGCCCTCCCCCCGCCTACTTACGACCCGCCGCCGCACGCCTCCGTCCTGATAAGGCAGTCTTGTCCCGTGCCCGAACCCGAATCCAGCAACACCGAGCGCCCAGCGCACGACATCCACGCGCACTCCGCGACCCTGAAGCGGCTGGAGAAGTCCTCCGGCAGTCTCGCCGCCCAGGCCATCGCGCGGATGGACGAGACGCTGCCGTGGTACCGGGCCATGCCACCGGAGAACCGTTCCTGGATCGGGCTCGTCGCACAGGCCGGTATCGCGGCCTTCACCGAGTGGTTCCGGCGCCCGAACGCCCCGCAGGCCATCTCCACCGATGTGTTCGGGACCGCGCCACGCGAGCTGACCAGGGCGATCACCCTGCGGCAGACCGTGGAGATGGTGCGGACGACCATCGAGGTCATGGAGAGCGCGATCGACGAGGTCGCCGCCCCGGGCGACGAGTCCGTACTGCGTGAGGCGCTGCTCGTGTACGCCCGGGAGATCGCCTTCGCCACCGCCCAGGTGTACGCGCAGGCCGCCGAGGCCCGGGGCGCCTGGGACGCCCGCCTCGAATCGCTCGTCGTGAACGCCGTGCTCTCCGGCGAGGCCGACGAAGGTGCCGTCAGCCGGGCCGCCGCCCTCGGGTGGAACTCGCCCGAACATGTCTGCGTGGTGCTGGGTACGGCGCCCGACGGTGACAGCGAGCTGACGGTCGAGGCGATCCGGCGGGCGGCCCGGCACGCCAAGCTGCAGGTGCTCACCGGTGTGCTCGGGGACCGGCTCGTGGTCATCGCGGGGGGTAACAACAATCCGCTCGGGGTCGCGAAGTCGTTGATCGGGCCGTACGCCGCCGGGCCCGTCGTCGCGGGGCCGATCGTGCCCGATCTGCTCGCCGCGACCCGCTCCGCGCAGGCCGCCGCCGCCGGGCTGAAGGCGTGTTTCGCCTGGCAGGACGCCCCGCGCCCGGTTCTGGCGGACGATCTGCTGCCGGAGCGCGCGATCGCCTCGGACCCCTCGGCGCGCGAGCAACTGGTGGAGGAGATCTACAGACCGCTTGAGGAAGCCGGCTCCGCACTGCTGGAAACGCTCAGTGTCTATCTGGAACAGGCGAGCAGTCTCGAAGGCGCGGCCCGGATGCTCTTCGTTCACCCCAACACCGTGCGCTACCGGCTCCGACGTGTGACTGACGTCACCGGTTGGTCGCCATCGGATGTACGATCCGCGTTCACACTGCGGATCGCGCTGATCCTGGGGCGTCTAGCTGATGGGGATCCTCAAGCCTAGGCTTTTGTCGGGGCTCTACAATTCCCCTTCGTGTTCTTCGTCCCTGTCCCCACGGGCGGCCGTGGCCGTCCACAAGAGAGAGTGTGAGAGTGCTCGTACTCGTCGCTCCCGGCCAGGGCGCTCAGACGCCTGGCTTCCTGACCCCTTGGCTCGATCTCCCCGGTGCCGCCGACCGCCTCGCCGCGTGGTCGGACGCCATCGGGCTCGACCTTGCCCGCTACGGCACCCAGGCAGACGCGGACGAGATCCGGAACACGGCTGTCGCGCAGCCGCTCCTGGTCGCCGCCGGTCTCCTCTCCGCCGCCGCGCTCGGTGACGTCGCCGAGCTCGGCCCCGGTGCCGTCGCCGGTCACAGCGTCGGTGAGATCACCGCCGCCGCGTTCGCGGGCGTGCTCGACGCCACGGCCGCGCTGAAGCTCGTGCGCACCCGGGGTCTGGCGATGGCCGAGGCCGCCGCGATCACCGAGACCGGTATGTCGGCGCTGCTCGGCGGGGACCCCGAGACCACGGTCCCGCACCTGGAGAAGCTCGGCCTGACCCCGGCGAACGTGAACGGCGGGGGCCAGATCGTGGCCGCCGGCACGCTGGAGCAGCTGGCCGCCCTGGAGGCGGACAAGCCCGAGGGCGTCCGCCGCGTGGTGGCCCTGAAGGTCGCCGGCGCGTTCCACACGCACCACATGGCACCCGCGGTCGAGACGCTGGCACGAGCCGCCGAGGCCCTGAGCCCCGTGGACCCGAAGATCGCGTACGTCTCGAACAAGGACGGCAAGGCCGTCACGACCGGCGCCGAGGTCGTGCAGCGACTGGTCGGCCAGGTCGCGAACCCGGTTCGCTGGGACCTGTGCATGGAGACCTTCCAGGAGCTCGGCGCGACCGCGCTGATCGAGGTCTGCCCGGGCGGCACCCTCACCGGACTCGCCAAGCGCGCGCTGCCGGGTGTGAAGACCCTGGCGCTGAAGACCCCCGACGACCTCGACGCGGCTCGCGAGCTCATCGCCGAGCACGCCTCCGCCTAAGGAGCCGACAGAGCATGTCGAAGATCAGGCCCAGCAAGGGCGCCCCGTACGCGCGGATCCTGGGTGTGGGCGGCTACCGTCCTGTCCGGGTCGTGCCGAACGAGGTGATCCTCGAGACGATCGACTCCTCCGACGAGTGGATCCGCTCGCGCTCCGGCATCGAGACCCGGCACTGGGCCTCCGACGAGGAGACCGTCGCCGCGATGTCGATCGAGGCGTCCGGCAAGGCCATCGCCGATGCCGGGATCAACGCCGACCAGATCGGCGCCGTGGTCGTCTCGACCGTCTCGCACTTCAGCCAGACTCCGGCCGTCGCGACGGAGATCGCCGACAAGCTCGGCACGCAGAAGGCCGCCGCCTTCGACATCTCGGCCGGCTGCGCGGGCTTCGGCTACGGCCTCACGCTCGCCAAGGGCATCATCGTCGAGGGTTCGGCGGAGTACGTCCTCGTCATCGGCGTGGAGCGGCTGTCCGACCTGACCGACCTGGAGGACCGTGCGACGGCCTTCCTGTTCGGTGACGGCGCGGGCGCGGTCGTCGTGGGCCCCTCCGAGGAGCCGCACATCGGCCCGACCGTGTGGGGCAGCGAGGGCGACAAGGCCGGCACGATCAAGCAGACCGTGCCGTGGGACCGTTTCCGCATCGGCGACGTGTCGGAGCTTCCGCTCGACTCCAAGGGCGAGGTCAAGTTCCCTGCGATCACGCAGGAGGGCCAGGCGGTGTTCCGCTGGGCCGTGTTCGAGATGGCGAAGGTCGCCCAGCAGGCGCTGGACGCGGCCGGAATCACCGCGGACGACCTGGACGTCTTCATTCCCCACCAGGCCAACGAGCGGATCATCGACTCGATGGTGAAGACGTTGAAACTGCCGCAGCACGTCACGGTCGCGCGTGACGTACGCACCACCGGCAACACCTCGGCCGCCTCGATCCCGCTCGCGATGGAGCGGCTTCTGGCGACCGGCGAGGCGAAGAGCGGCGACACCGCGCTCGTCATCGGCTTCGGGGCGGGTCTCGTGTACGCCGCGACGGTCGTTACCCTCCCCTAGGCACTCCGTACCGGATCATCCGGTCCGTACGGACTACCGCCAACCCTCTCTGGATACACACCGAAGGAGCGCCTGACATGGCCGCCACTCAGGAAGAGATCGTCGAAGGTCTCGCCGAGATCGTGAACGAGATCGCCGGGATCCCCACCGAGGACGTCCAGCTGGACAAGTCCTTCACCGACGACCTGGACGTCGACTCGCTGTCCATGGTCGAGGTCGTCGTCGCCGCCGAAGAGCGCTTCGACGTCAAGATCCCGGACGACGACGTCAAGAACCTCAAGACCGTCGGCGACGCGACCGACTACATCCTCAAGCACCAGGCCTGATCCAGCGATCGGGCCCGGTTCGCCCGGCCCGGTCCACCGATCAGTCCGTTGCCCCGCCACCCGGCGGTGGCGCCGCTGAATCCTCGTATTTGGAGAAAGAATTCCCGTGAGCTCGACCAATCGCACCGTGGTCGTCACCGGTATCGGCGCAACCACACCGCTGGGTGGCGACGCAGCCTCTACCTGGGAGGGCCTGGTCGCCGGCAAGTCCGGTGTCCGCGCCCTGGAGCAGGACTGGGCCGCCGACCAGGCGGTCCGTATCGCGGCGCAGATCGCCGTGGAGCCGGGCGAGGTCATCCCCCGCCCGCAGGCCCGCCGTCTCGACCGCTCGGCGCAGTTCGCCCTGATCGCCGCCAAGGAAGCCTGGGCCGACGCCGGTTTCACCGACAAGGCCGGCGACGACACCTCCGTCGACCCGGACCGGCTCGGCACCGTCATCGCCTCCGGCATCGGTGGCGTGACGACGCTGCTCGACCAGTACGACGTGCTGAAGGAGAAGGGCGTCCGCCGCGTCTCCCCGCACACCGTTCCCATGCTCATGCCGAACGGCCCGTCCGCCAACGTGGGCCTGCTCGTCGGCGCCCGCGCCGGCGTGCACACCCCCGTCTCCGCCTGCGCCTCGGGCGCCGAGGCCATCGGCTACGCCATCGAGATGATCCGCACCGGGCGCGCCGACGTCGTCGTCGCCGGTGGTACGGAGGCGGCGATCCACCCGCTGCCCATCGCCGCGTTCGGCAACATGATGGCGATGTCCAAGAACAACGACGACCCGCAGGGCGCCTCGCGCCCCTACGACGTCGCCCGTGACGGCTTCGTCCTCGGTGAGGGCGCCGGCGTCCTCGTCCTGGAGTCCGCCGAGCACGCCGCCAAGCGCGGAGCCCGGGTGTACGCGGAGGCGGTCGGCCAGGGCATCTCCGCCGACGGCCACGACATCGTGCAGCCGGAGCCGGAGGGGCGTGGCATCTCCCACGCCCTGCAGAACCTGCTCGACAACACCGACCTGGACCCGGCCGAGATCGTGCACGTGAACGCGCACGCGACCTCGACGCCCGCCGGTGACGTGGCGGAACTGAAGGCGCTGCGCAAGGTCTTCGGCGACGACGCCGACCACATGGCGGTCTCCGCGACCAAGTCGATGACCGGTCATCTCCTCGGTGGCGCGGGGGGCGTGGAGTCGGTGGCGTCGGTGCTGGCGCTGTACAACCGGATCGCTCCGCCGACCATCAACGTCGAGAACCTCGACCCCGAGGCCGAGGCGAACGCCGACATCGTGCGCGGAGAGGCTCGCAAGCTGCCTGTCGAGGGCCGCATCGCTGCCCTGAACGACTCGTTCGGGTTCGGTGGGCACAACGTGGTGCTGGCGTTCCGTACGATCTGAATGCGGCCGTAGGTGTACTGAACCGGCGTGTGGCCCGGACTCCCTGTCGGAGTCCGGGCCACATTTGCTTGTTCGTCGGGTGCGGGGCGGTGGGGGCTGGTCGCGCAGTTCCCCGCGCCCCTAAAAACAGGGCGCTGCCCCTGAAGGCGACTAAGAGTCAGACCACCTGGTGGAGCCAGCGGACCGGGGCGCCCTCTCCCGCGTAGCGGAAGGGTTCCAGTTCGTCGTCCCAGGGCTTGCCCAGGAGTTTGGCGAGGTCGGACTCCAGGTCGCTCTCGCCGCGCTGGGAGCGCAGGAGGGCGGCGCGCAGGCGGTCCTCGGGGATCAGGATGTCGCCGTGGATTCCGGTGACGGCGTGGAAGATGCCCAGTTCGGGGGTGCAGCTGTAGCGCTCGCCCTCGGCCGTGGGGCAGGGCTCGGCGGTGACCTCGAAGCGCAGCATCTGCCAGCCGCGCAGCGCGGAGGCCAGCTTGGAGGCGGTGCCCACCTCGCCCTTCCAGGAGAACTCGGATCTCCAGGTGCCCGGCGCGGCGGGCTGCCGGATCCAGTCGAGGTTGACGCGGGTACCGAGCACGCCCGCGACCGCCCACTCGACGTGCGGGCACAGCGCGCGGGGCGCGGAGTGCACGTAGAGAACTCCACGTGTCGTCACTGGGGCCTCCGGACAGAGCGAGACATCTTGTAACTTAGCGGAAAGGCAGTGGCAGGGCGGCCACGTGGCGAGGCTACCGTGCGGCGGCGCAAGGAGTGTGACGTACCGTCGGTCCCAGCGCCCAGAAACATTGAGGTTTCACCCAAGGGGACGCGGTGCGACCGGTCGTGTACCGCGGGGTGTCGGCCAACCGTGTCGCATGGGTGCTGAGCAATCGTGCTGAGCAATCGCGCTTGACGAACGAGGGGATCAGGGATGCGTCACAGGAGTCACCGTTCTCGGGCCGCCCTCGCCATCGCGTCGGCGGCTCTCCTGGGCGTCGCCGTCGCCGGCTGCGACGCCGTCGGTGACAACTCCCCGGCGCCCCGGGGCACGACGGCCAAGGCGCTCCCGAAGCCGACCCCCACCTGGGACCGCAGCCCGACGTCGATGGCCGCCGTCGGGGACTCCATCACCCGTGGCTTCGACGCGTGCACCGTGCTGTCCGACTGTCCGGAGGTGTCCTGGGCGACCGGCAGCGACACGAAGGTCAAGAGCCTCGCCGTACGGCTGCTCGGGCAGGCCGGGGCCGCCGAGCGCAGCTGGAACTACGCGGTGACCGGTGCCCGGATGGCGGATCTCCCCGACCAGATGGCACAGGCCGTCACGAACAAGCCGGAGCTGGTGACCGTGATGGCGGGTGCGAACGACGCCTGCCGCTCGTCGGTGTCGGCGATGACCCCCGTCGCCCAGTTCCGCTCCGAGTTCGAGGACGCCATGGAGGCACTGCGCGACGCGCTGCCCAAGACCCAGGTGTACGTGTCGAGCGTGCCGGATCTGAAGCGGCTGTGGTCCGAGGGGCGAGGCAACCCGCTGGGCAAGCAGATCTGGAAGCTGGGTATCTGCCCCTCGATGCTGGGCGACGCGGACTCCCTGACCACGTCGGCGATGCGGCGGCGCACGACGGTGCAGGACCGGGTGGAGGCGTACAACCAGGTCCTGAAGGAGGTGTGCGCCAAGGACCAGCACTGCCGCTTCGACGGGGGCGCGGTCTTCGACTACCGCTTCGGCACGGACCAGCTGAGCCACTGGGACTGGTTCCACCCGAGCAGGGACGGGCAGGCGCGGCTCGCGGAGATGGCCTATCGGGTGGTGACGGCGACGAAGCCGGTGAGCTAGGGCCTGCCGTTCGGATCAGGCCTGGGCCGCGGGGTCTGGCACGCACTCCGGCGCTGATCAAGCGCCGTCTCCTGAAACGACCTGATCCGAACGGCAGGCCCTAGACCCTGCCGTTCGGATCCTTGGCCTAGGCTTTCGATCATGCACTGCGAATTCTTCGGCACTCTTCCCGACGGCACCCCGGTCCACCGCTGGACGCTGGAGCGCGCCGGAGTGCGGGTGCGGATCCTGACGTACGGCGGGATCGTCCAGTCGGTCGAGGTCCCGGACCGGGACGGGGGGCGCGCGGACGTGGTGCTGGGGTTCTCCGAACTCGACGGCTATCTGACGCACACGGGCCCGTACTTCGGGGCACTGGTCGGACGGTACGCGAACCGGATCGCCGGGGGCCGCTTCCTCCTCGACGGCCTCACCTGTCACCTGGCGCAGAACAACCCGCCCAACTCGCTGCACGGCGGGGAGCGCGGCTTCGACAAGCGGGTGTGGGACGCGGAGCCGGTCGATCACGGGCTGCGCCTGACCCGGGTCTCCCCGCACGGCGAGGAGGGCTTCCCGGGCCGTCTGGAGGTCTCGGCGACGTACACGCTGGACGAGGCGGGCGCGCTGGGGATCGCCTACGAGGCGGTCACGGACGCGCCGACCGTGGTGAACCTGACGAACCACACGTACTGGAACCTGGCCGGTACGGGCAACGCCGGCGGCCACGAACTCCGGCTGGACGCCTCGCGGTTGACGCCGGTGGACGCCGATCTGATCCCCACCGGGGCGCTGGACGCGGTCGACGGGACGCGGTTCGACTTCCGTACGGCGCGGAAGGTCGGCGCCGGCTACGACCACAACTTCGTGCTCGACAAGGGGCTCACGAAGACCGCCGTCGAGGTCGCCGAGCTGCACGACCCGTCCTCCGGGCGGACGCTGACGGTCGCGACCACCGAGCCCGGGCTCCAGCTGTACACCGCGGAGCACCTGAGCGACCCCTTCGCCCCCGGGGACGGCGTCGCGCTGGAGACCCAGCACTTCCCCGACTCCCCCAACCGCCCCGAGTTCCCGAGCACGGAACTGCGGCCGGGCGGGGTGTACCGGTCGGAGACCGTGTACGGGTTCGGCGTCCGCGACCAGTAGCCGACGACCGGTAGCCGGCGACCGGCCGCCAGACGCTCTCGCCGCGCATCGACGGTGGTGGCCGGGAACCGACGAGCCCCGATCCGGATGTCAGGTTCCGGACCGGGGCTGCTCGGGGTGGACTCGTCCCGCGTCAGACGTTAATCGTCGCCGCGACCCGACGGTCGACGATCGAGCGGCCCGCAGCAACCTCGTACGAACCCTTCACAAACACCCAGGCTCCGGTGCTCTCGTCCCAGACCTCGAAGGCCCGGCGCGGGAGTACGAGGACGACGTCGACGCTCTCGCCGGGGCCCGCCTCGACGCCCGCGAACGCGGCGAGCCACCGGGCCGGACGCCCGGCGTCGGCCTCGACGGGCGCCAGATAGACCTGGACGACCTCGCGCCCGGCCCGCGCACCGGAGTTGCGGACGCGGACCGTGACCGTCGTACCCGAACCCGAACCCGAACCGGCACCGGAACCGCCGTCGCCGCCGAGCTCGATCGACTCGTACGTCCAGTCGGTGTAGCCGAGACCGTGTCCGAAGGCGTACGAGGGGGTCCTGCCCTCCTTCTCCCAGGCGCGGTAGCCGATGAACACGCCCTCGGTGTACGGGAGTTCGCCGTCGGCCGGGACCACCTGGGTGACGGGGGCGGCCGTGCGGGAGCCCCAGGTGGTGGGCAGCCGGCCGCCGGGCTCGTGGGCGCCCGTGAGGACGTCGGCGAGGGCGGCGCCGCCCTCCTGGCCGGGGAACCAGCTGAGCAGTACGGCCGCGACCTCCTCGCGCCACGGCAGCTCGACCGGGGAGCCGGCGTTGACGACCACGACGGTGTTCGGGTTGGCGGCGGCGACGGCGTGCACCAACTCGTCCTGACGGCCGGGCAGCCGGAGGTCCTTGCGATCGAAGCCCTCGGACTCGACGCGGTCGGTGGTGGCGACCACGACGACGGCGGTGTCGGCGGCGCGGGCGGCTTCGACGGCCTCGGCGATGAGTTCGTCGGGGTCGCGGCGCGGGTCCTGGTGGGCGAGCGCGAAGCCGATCACCTTCAGCGGTGCGCCCTCGGGGACGACGATGACGTGCCGCAGCGCCACCTCGTACGTCTCACCGGCGACGAGGTCCACCTGGGCACGCTCGACGGGGGCGCCGAAGAACGCCTCGAAGGGGTCGTCCTTGGTGCCGCGCTGGACGTCGTCGAAGTGGACGGTGCCGTCGACGGTGAGCGTGAACGCGCCGAGACCCTTGACGCCGAGGGTGTGGGTGCCGCTCTCGCGCGGGGTGAAGGTGCCGGTCAGTTCGACGCTGTGGAGGGTGGCGTGGGTGACGCCCTCGGGGAGGTCCTCGCCCATCCACTGGATCTGGCCGTTGGGTGCCGAGCCGGTGCCGATGACCGTGCCGGCCCGGTCGCGGCAGACGGCCCGCAGGGTGAACCCCCTGTCGGCGACGGCGAGTTCCTCGTTCGGGTCGGCGCCGACGGCGTATGCGAGGCTGCCCTCGGGGAGGGCGGCGGTGAGGCCGTCGAGGGGCGTGACGACCCGGGAGGGGAAGACGGTGGCGGAGCCGCCGCCGAGGACGCGGGCGTCGCGGGCGGCGGCGCCGATCAGGGCGACCTTGCGCCCCTCGCCGCGCCCTTCCCCGAGCGGAAGAGCCCCTTGGTTGCGCACGAGGACGAAGGAGCGGCGGGCGATCTCGCGGGCCAGGGCCTCGCCGTCCACCGTCGCGGGCGGTTCGGTGACGACCGGCTCGGCGCCCTCCAGGATGCCGACGCGGGCGGCGAGCCGCAGGACGTTGCGGACGGCCTCGTCCACCTTGGCCTCCTCGACCTCGCCCGCGCGGACGGCGGCGGCGAGCGCCTCCCCGTACACGGTCCGGGGGCCGGGCATGGCGACGTCGAGACCGCCCTCGATGGCGCCGACCGTGGCGCGGGCGGCGGTCCAGTCGGAGACGTTGAAGCCGTCGAAGCCCCACTCGCCGCGCAGGATCTCGTTCACGAGGTGGTGGTGCTCGGTCATCGTGGTGCCGTTGACCGAGTTGTAGGCGGTCATGATGCCCCAGGGGTGGGCGTTGGCGACGATGGCCTCGAAGGGGGCCAGGTACAGCTCGCGCAGGGCACGTTCGGAGAGCAGGTTGTTCACCGTGAAGCGGTCGGTCTCGGCGTCGTTGGCGACGAAGTGCTTGACGGTGGTGCCGACGCCGCCCGACTGGACGCCCTGGACATAGCCGGAACCGATCTCGCCGGTCAGGTACGGGTCCTCGCTGTACGCCTCGAAGTGGCGGCCGCCGAGCGGGGAGCGGTGCAGGTTGACGGTGGGCGCGAGGAGGACGTGGACGTGCTTGCGGCGGGCCTCCTGGGCGAGCAGGGTGCCGGCCCGGCGGGCGAGGGCCGGGTCCCAGGTGGCGGCGAGCGCGGTCGGTGAGGGGAGCGCGATCGACGGGTCGTCGGCGGTCCAGTGGACACCGCGTACGCCGATCGGGCCGTCGGACATGACGAGGGACTTGAGGCCGATCTCGGGCAGCGCGGGCAGCGACCACATGTCCTGCCCGGCGAGCAGCCTCGTCTTCGCGTCCGGGTCCAGCTTGCCGAGGGCCGCCTCGACGACCGCCTCGCGGGCCTCGTCGGCCGGTGTGCGCGTTCCCGCCATCGCGGTGCCTCCTCATTGAGTCCGTGAATCTGTGAATCCGTTCTGCGCGTCCATCCTGCATCCGATACCTGTAGAGCAGTAGGTTTCGTTATTTCTTCGTTACATTCCATGCGTACGCATGCCGTACGGTGACGCCATGAGCACCAGGGCCAGAAGCGAGGAGCGGCGCGCCGAGATCGTCCGGGCGGCCCTGGAGGTGATCGCCGAGCGCGGCTACCGGGGCGCGAGCATGGCGTCGGTCGCGGAACGCGTGGGGCTGACCCAGCAGGGGCTGCTGCACTACTTCCCGACGAAGGACGCGCTGCTCGTCGCGGTGCTCAAGGAGCGGGACCAGTGGGACGCCGTGCCCGACACCCAGTGGCGGGTCGACCTGCTCGCCTCACTGGTCGAGTACAACGCCATGCGGCCCGGGATCATCCAGACGTTCTCGGCGCTGCTCGGCGAGAGCGTCACCGAGGGGCACCCGGCGCGCGAGTACTTCACCGAGCGGTACGCGCGGGTGCGCGCGAGCATGGCGGCGGTGCTGCGCGCCGAGTACGGGGAGCGGCTGCCGAACGGGCTCACGCCCGAGCGCACCGCTCCGCTGCTGGTGGCGGTGATGGACGGCCTCCAGTTCCAGTGGCTCCTGGACCCGGAGTCGGTGGACATGCCGGGCGCGTTCCGGGACTTCCTCGCGCTGCTCGGCGAGGACTGACCCCGACCGCCACTGTTCTGCCTTACCTCTGTCTCAACCTCTGCCTCTACCTCTGCCTCTGCCCCCGCCTGCGCTACCGCGGGGCCGGTACGGCGGCCACGACCTCGATCTCGATCAGGGCCTCCGGCTTGAAGAGACGGGAGACCTCGAAGGTCATGCTGGTGGGCGGGGCACCGGTGAGGTACTGGGCGCGTACGGCACCGTAGGCGGGGAGTTGGGTGATGTCCGTCAGATACGTACGGATGTTGATGATGTCCGCCAGGCCCGCCCCGTGCGCCCCGAGCAGGGCGTCGATGGTCTCGAAGACCCCGCGGCTCTGCTCGGTGAGGTCGGCGCCGTCCGCGACCTGTCCGGAGAGGTACAACAGGGATCCCGCGCCCGGCAGTTCGACCCGGGCGACCTGGGAGTAGTAGCCGTTGGCGGGCCCCGGCGCCGAGGGCGGGTTGTCGAGCGTGATCTGCATGGGAGGCCCTCTCAGGCGGAGCGGCGGATGTGTTCGACGGCCTTCGCGATGTCCGCGTCGGCGACGGCGGGATCGGCGGCGGCACGCTTGTAGTGCTCCAACACCGCTTCGAGTACGGGGAGTTCGGCGACCTTCGTGGCGAGGGCGACATCCTTGGCGGCGAGCGCGGTGGCGAAGTGCACGTCCTCGGCGAAGGCGCGGCCGACGGCACCACCGAGCGGGCCGTTCGCGAGCGCCGTGCGCGCCACCTTCTCGTCGATGCCGAGCTTGTCCGCGAGGGCCATGGTCTCGGCGACGAGGGCGACCCCGCCGAGCAGGGCCGTGTTGACGATGAGCTTGAGCGCGGCGCCGGAGCCCACCGGGCCGGTGCGGGTGACGGTGCCCATATGGACGAGCACGTGCCCGACGCCCGTCAGCTCGCCGCCCGCGAGGATGCCGAGCTGCCCGGCGGCCGCCTTGTCCGTGCTGCCCGCCACGGGCGCGTCGACGAACGTCACGCCCTCCCCGAGCCGGGCGGCGAGTTCCTTGACCACGTCAGGCCCGACGGTCGACATCTCCACCCAGGTGGTACCCGGGCGCAGCTGCGGCACGATGGCGTCCGCGACCGCGTCGAGCGCGGCCGGGTTGGCGAGCATGGTGATCACCACGTCCGCGTCCCTCACGGCCTCGGCCGGGGACGCGGCGAGGGTGGCGCCCTCGGCGACGAGCGGCTCGGCCTTCTCGGCGGTGCGGTTCCAGACGGTCATCGGGAATCCCGCGGCGAGAAGTCGGCGCGCCATCGCGGCGCCCATGTGCCCGAGCCCGAGGAATGCGATCTTTTCCATGTCGTCGACGCTAGGCGGGCCCACGCGATGCGACAAGCGAATGTCTAGCATGGCTCTCATGCTCAACCCGCATGCCGCACCCGACCTCTCCAGCACCTGGCTGCGGGTCTTCCTGGAGGTCGCCCGGCACGGTTCGTTCACGGTGGCCGCGCGGACCCTCGGCTGGACGCAGTCCGCGGTGTCCCGGCAGATCGCCTCGCTGGAGTCGGCGCTCGGCGGAGCCCCGCTCTTCGACCGGCTGCCCCGGGGTGTACGGCTGACGGAGGCCGGGCGGGTCCTCGTGCCGCACGCCGAGGCGGTGGTCGAGCGGCTGCACGACGCGAACCGCGAACTGGCCGCGCTGCGGCGGCTCGCGGGCGGCCGGCTGCGCTTCGGCGCGTTCGCCACGGCCGACGCCGCGCTCGTACCCCGCGCCATCGCCGCGTTCCGTGTGCGCCATCCGGGGGTGCGGATCACCCGCGAGGAGGGCCTGACGCCCGTGCTCCTGGAGCGGCTCTCCGCGGGCGGCCTCGACCTGGCGATCGTCTCCACGACGGGCCGCGCCCCGCTGGACCCGTACACCCTGCACCACCTCCTCGACGAGTCCCTGTACGTCGCCGTCCCCGCCGGCCATCCGCTCGCCGCCGAGTCCTCCGTCCGCCTCTCCCAACTCGCCGACGCCGACTGGATATCCGGCTCCGCCCACCCCGAGGGCACCCTGCTGGACGCGGCCCTGCGGCACGGCTTCCGGCCGTGCGTCGCGCATGTCGTGGCCGAGTGGACGGCCAAGCAGGGGTACGTCGCCGCCGGGCTCGGGGTGACCCTGGTCCCGGCGCTCGCCGCCGAGTCCGTACGCCCGGACATCGCGCTGCTCGCGGTGCGCGACGAGGAGGCGCCCGCGCGGGCGGTGTACGCGGCGACGGTGCGGGGCCGGTCACTGGGACCGGCGGCGCAGGCGTTCCTGGGGGCACTGCGGGAGGCCGCGACCCACCTGCCCACCTGAGCCACCCGCCGCCCGCGCCACCCCGGCCGCTTCGGCTGCCGGTGCCACACCTCATGGCGTACGTCCCCTCCGTCACGCGATACTGCGGCCGTCCGGCAGCACCCCACGGCGACGGAAGGCATGAACTCCCTTGACTTACATACGCGTTCGGCTCGGAGCGGGCGTACTCGGACTGGCCCTGGTGGGCGGCCTGGCCGCGGCACCCACCGCGTCGGCGGCAGCGGCGGCCCCCGTCACCGTCGAGGAACAGCGCCTCGACCAGACCGCTCCCCAGGAGATCCTGCGGCGCTCCGGATTCGACACGGTGGCCACCGGGTTCGCGCGGGCGCTGGAGCGGGCGGGCTCGTTCGGACAGGCCGAGCGTGTCGTCGCGGGGCAGGGGGCGCGGCTGTGGCAGCGGGCCGTCGACCGGGCGCAGGGGCGGGGCCCGGCGGGCGGCGACCTGAGCCGGGACGACGACCGGCCGCTGTACTGGGCGCGGCTGGGGATGACGCGCGAAGTGCGGCAGTGGGAGCCGGAGTTCGGTCTCACGGACACGCAACGCGCGAGCCTGCTCGCCGAGTTGGAGGAGAACTCGCGCGGCGAGAACGCCATCCGCTATCCGCACGCCAAGGGCGTGAAGCGGATCCTGCTCACCGGGTTCGACCCGTTCACGCTGGACCGTGACGTCCGGATCTCCAACCCGTCCGGGGCCACCGCCCTCGCCCTGGACGGCACGACGATCCAGACCGCGGACGGCCCGGCGCGCATCGAGACCGCCGTGTTCCCGGTCCGCTGGCAGGACTTCGCCCAGGGCACGGTGGAGCGGACGCTGCGCCGCCAGCTCCCGCGCGTGGATCTGTTCACCACGGTGAGCCAGGGCCGCGTCGGCCGTTTCGACGTGGAGCGGACCAACGGGGCCTGGCGGGGCGGCTTCCCGGACAACGAGAACGTCTCCCGCACCGAGACGATCCCCGTCACCGACCCGGCCTCGCAGCCGCAATGGACGTCGACAACGCTGCCGTACGCGCGGATCGTGGCCGCGGCCACGGGCCGCTTCCCCGTGTACGACCACACCTCGGTGACCGAGATCCCGGCGGGCGGCACCGATCCGGTCGTACGCCCCGACGGGCCGACCCCGGGTTCGACGGCGCGCGCCGGGGGCGGCGGGGACTACCTCTCCAACGAGATCGCCTATCGCGCGACGCTGCTGCGCGACCGTCTCGGTCTGCACGACAGTCTGCCCGGCGGGCATGTCCACACGCCCGTACTGCAGTTCGGCACGGGCAACACGGACCCGGCGACGGGGACGGTCACGGACCCCGAGTTCGTGCAGAACCGGCTGGACATCATCGCCCAGGTGCGGGCGATCGTGACGGTGGCCGTCAGCGGGGCGGGGCGATAACGGCGGGGACCGTGATGACGGCCGCGGTGTCGTGGTTGCCGCGGTCGTCGTCCGGCTCGCCCGTTTCCTCGGCCAGCAGGTCGCGGGCCATCAGTGTGGCGCCCGCGACCGCGCCCGGCATCAGGAAGACGGCGACGAACGGGACCAGGAAGGCGAGGCCCAGCGGGGTGCCGAAGCCCCAGACCAGCGTCTTGCGGGAGCGGAGCAGGGTGAGGCGGTCGCGGAGGTCGACGCCTCGGCGCTGGAGGGCGACCGCGGTCAGTTCCTCCGTGAGGAAGAAGCCGGTGACGAAGAAGCCGATCACGGGGACGACGGTCTGGCCGACGAACGGGAGGAAGCCGAGGGCGAAGAGGAGGACGCCCCAGACTGCGGCCCGCACGAGGACGCGGAGGCTGTCTCGCGCGGAGATCCACAGCTCGCGCCAGAGCGGGAGGCCGGACTCCGGGGCCGTGCCGTCCGGGGAGACGTCCCTGTCGACCTTCTCCGAGAGGGACTCGTAGAAGGGCTGGCCGATGAGGAGGGTGACGGCGGTGAAGGTGAGGACGGCGAGGAGGAGGGCGAGGGCGAAGAGTACGGCGGTGAGGAAGCCGCGGAAGAGGCCCAGCCAGGGGCTGGACCAGTCGTCGGCGAAGGGGGTGGACCAGGTGACGAAGTCCTCGCCGTACAGGGCGAGGGTGATGAGCGCTGCGGCGTACAGCACGAGGGTGATCAGGCCCGGCAGCAGTCCGAAACCGTACTGCTTCCCGTGCCGTGCCACCCATCGCTGGCCCTGTATGAGATAACCGAACCCCGCCCCGAGATCACGCATGACCCGAACTTTACCGGGGCTCGCCCCCTTTTCCCTCGCCCCCGCCGCCCCTACCCGTCCCATCCCCGGGGGCTCCGCCCCCGGACCCCCGCATCGGCCTGAACGGCCTCGTCCTCAAACGCCGGACGGGCTGAATGATGCGGACCGGGCCGAGGCTTTCAGGGGCGCGGGGAACTGCGCGGCCAGCCCCCACCGGCCGGTGGACGAGCGACTGGGGTCGGCGGGGGATCCGGGGCGCAGCCCCGCCCCAGGGGCGCGGGGAACGGCGCGACAAGCCCCCACCGCCCCGCAGGCGAACGAATCCGGCCCCGCAGCCGAAGGCGGAGACGTGGCTAGGTCGGCGTCACCGCCACCACAAGCCCCCGCTCCGCCGTGGGCGACACCGCCGCGGACACCCGTACCGCCACCTCCCGAGCCACCCGCCCCGTCCGTGACGCCGACGCCAGGAGCAGGGGCTGCAGGTGTTCGAGGCCGGAGACAAGGAACTCCTCGCCCGCGATCAGCACCGGCCGCACCGCGTTCGTCGTGGCCGCCGCCGCCTCCGTGAGGTCGGCGAGCGGCGGCAGCGCGGCCCGCACCACCCCCACCCCCGCCGCGGCCGCCCGCTCGGCCAGCGCCACCTGAAGCGGCAGCAACGGAGCCAGCGCCGAAGTCAACGCGTCGGCGATACGCCGGAGTTCGGGCGACGAGTCGCGCAACACGTCCGCCGCCGCCCCTATCACCGGCGTCAAGGCGAGCAACGCCCCCGCCGCCACCCCGGCCACCGTGGGCAGCAACGGCGACCCCGCCTCCAGCAAGTCCCCCAACGCGTCCGCCGCCTCCTGCACCGCGGGCTCCACCGCGTCGAGGATCGGCAGCAGACTGTCCCCCAGCGCCGCCAGCAACGCCTGCGCAGGCCGGCTCACGGGATGCACCGCGAGCGGCGCCCCGGTCGTCCCGAGCCGCGTCAGCGTGTCCACGATCCGGTAGAACGCCTCCTGCGCCTGCGGAGACGCACTCGCCTCCGCCAGCTCCGCCGTCGTCTCCCGGAGCACACGCAGCGCCTCCGCCCCCGACCCGTCCCGGGGGTCGAAGGTGTTGAGGGCGATTCTGGTGATGTTCCCGGCCGTGTCGAGGAGTTGGCCGGTGATGTCGGTCGTGCTGCGCGCCATACGCAGCACGTCATCCCTGCTGGGGATGCTGGGGAGCGACGGAATCGGGGACATGAGCCCTCCTCGCCACGCACGGCACCTCGCCACATGGACCCGTCCGCTGGCCCCCTACGGCGTCTTATGGCCTCAGCATGCCCCCTCCGGCCCGTCGGCGATGCCCCATCCGTGGCATCCATGGCGTTCAGGGGGGCCACCGTGGCACCCAGGCCCTCTTGTTGAGGAAGAGTCGAACAGGTACACCTCGCCCTACCGACCTGTACGCCCTACCGAACCGTGCCCCACCCACCCGTACCGATCTCAGGCCCCCCACCGGAGGTACGACGCGTGCGCCTACCGAGACCCGTCCTGATCGCCACTGTCCTCACCGCCGCGACCGGATCGCTTCTCCTCGCCCCGCACAGCGCCACCGCGGACCGCGAACCCCCTGTCCGTGAAGGGGCGGGCCGTGAAGGGACGGACCAGTCCCCGGGTGCCGCCGGGGCCCCGGCGAACGCCGCCCGCAACGCCCTCACCAGCCCCGTCACCCACCTGTCCGACTCCGGCCTCGCCGCCCCCCGCCGTGGCTATCCGCGCGAGCAGGTCCTCTCCCCCGACCCGGAGAACCCGGCGGACAAGTCCATCAAGCTGGGCCTCACCCCGTACCACGCCATCGCCCCGAAGCTGAACACCCTCCAACGGCTCGGCGACCGGGTCAGCGTGGAGGTCGCGGGCCGCTCGGCCGGCGGTCACCGGCTCTATCTGGTCACCGTCACCGCCCCGGAGTCCGCCGGCGAGTCTCTCGACCAGGAGCGGATGCGCGAGCTGATCGAGAACGCGCCGCAGGCGGCGGCGAAGGACCCGGCCGTCAAGTCGTCGTACAAGACGCCGGTCTTCTTCGACAACAACATCCACGGCAACGAGTGGGAGGGCACCGACGCCGCCCTCGAGCTCATCGAGCGGCTCGCGAGCGCGAAGGACGCGCAGACGACCGACCTGCTCGCCCACAGCCGTCTCTACTTCAACATCACGGCGAACCCGGACGGCCGGATCGCGGGCACCCGCGCCAACGCCAACGGCTTCGATCTGAACCGGGACTTCATCACCGCCTCGCAGCCCGAGGCGCGCGCGATCCGCCAGATCGCCATCGACAAGCAGCCGGCCGTGATGCTCGACCTGCACGGGTACGTCAACGGCACCCTGATCGAGCCGACGACCCCGCCGCACGGCGAGAACTACGAGTACGACCTCTTCCTCAAGAACACCTACGCCAACGCCCTCGGCATGGAGGCCGCCGTCAACGGCCTCGGCTACACCCCCGCGAAGGACGGTGTCGAGCCCGTCCAGATCCCCTTCCGCGACCAGCAGGAGGGCTGGGACGACTGGCCGCCGATCTTCACGCCCCAGTACCAGGCCTTCCACGGCACGGTCGCCGCGCACACCGTGGAGATCCCGCTGGCGGTGAACAACTCGGAGTACGACACCCTGCCCGTGGCCGAACTGAGGCGCAGGTCCGCCATCAACGTGGACGTGGCCGGCGCGGCCATGCGCGCGACCCTCGCCTACGCCCGGACCCACCGCGCCTCGATCATCGCCGACCAGATCGAGGTCTTCCGGCGCGGCGCGACGGGCGCGGCCCAGGTGCCGGTCTCGGCGGAAACGGTGCCGGGGGTGCCGGGCATCGGTCCCGAGGACGTCTACACGACGGACTTCCCGCGTGCCTACGTGATCCCGGCGGGCGGCGCCCAGCGTTCGGCGACGGCCACCGCCCGCCTCGTCGACCATCTCCTGGCCAACGACGTCCGCGTCACGCGCGCGACCCGCGACTTCCGGCTGGCCGGACGGTCGTACGCGAAGGGCTCGTACGTCGTCGACCTGCACCAGCCCAAACGCGGTCTGGCCAATGTGATGCTGGCCGACGGGCGGGACATCAGTGACAAGGTGTCGGTGATGTACGACATCTCGGGCTGGAGTCTGGGGCGGTTGTGGGGTGCGACGGTCGTGCCCGTACGGAGCGGGGAGCTGTCGGCCGCGGCCGCCCGCCGGGTCGAAGCCGCCGCGCGGGTCGGGTACGTCGCCCCGCGTGGCGATCTGCGTCTGCGTCTCGACACTCCGCAGGAGATCGTCGCCCTCAACTCCCTTCTCGCGCAGGGGGTTTCGGTACGGCAGCTCGCGGACGGCAGTGCCGTCGTGCCGGGATCGGCGCGGGCGCGGGCCGCCGCTCTCGCCCGTACGTACGACGTGGCCTTCGAGGCGACCAGCCGGACCAGGACGGCCGGAGGCAGCCCAGGGACACCCCTGCACCGCGTCCGCGTCGCCGCGGCCGTCACGCCGGGTGAGCTCTTCGCGCTGCGGGAGATGAACTTCGACGTGGTGCCGGTGTCGACGGCCGCCCTGAACGCGGGCTTCGACTGGTCCGCGGTGGACGTGCTGTTCGTGTCGTCGGGGCTCGACCACGCCGGTTTGAACGCGGGCGCGCAGGCGGCGCTGGACGCCTTCCTCCACACCCACGGTCTCGTCGGCCGCGGAGCCGTCGGAGCCGCGCTCAACTCGGCGGCCGGGCTGCTGGCGGTACGGCCGGTGGAGGGCAACGGTGACGCCAACGGTGTGGTGCGGGTGGTGAATTCGGGCGGACCGCTCACCGCGGACGCGCCCGACCACAGCTTCGTCTACGCGCCCGTCTGGTTCACCGATCTCGGCCCCGGGGTGCGTGTCGAGCAGGCGTACGCGCCGGGCGATCCGCTCGTCTCCGGGCACTGGCGCCCGCTGGCCGACGGGACGGGAGGGCCCCTGGCCGCCGGCGGTCAGGCCGCTGTCGTCAGCGGTCCGCACGCCGTGCTCTTCGGTACGGAGCCGCTCTTCCGTGACCATCTGAAGGGGGAGTTCCCGCAGGTGGGAAGGGCGCTGTTGACCGTCTCGTAGGACACCGCCGACCGTCTCCCACGACAGGGCGAAGGCCGCACCCCACGTCCTAGGGTGCGGCCTCCGCCGTGTACAACGAGCGCCGTCAGACGAGCGTCACGGTGATGTTGCCGCGGGTCGCCTTCGAGTAGGGGCAGACCTGGTGGGCCCATTCGAGGAGGTCCCGTGCGGTGGCCCCGTCGACGTTCGGGATCGTCGCGGAGATCTCCACGATGATCCCGAACCCGTCCTCGTTCTTGCCGATGCCGACCTTCGCGATTGGGGTCTCCCCTGCTCGAACGAAGTTGAGAGCTTGGGGAAGGTCGAGCCGGAGACGTCGGCGTTCTCCTGGCGGGCGACGACGCCGAGGGCACCCTGGAAGCAGGCGCTGTACCCGGCGGCGAAGAGCTGCTCCGGGTTGGTCCCGGCGCCGCTTCCACCCATCTCCTCGGGCGGGTTCACGACGACGTCGAGCCTGCCGTCGTCGGTGGCGACCCGGCCGTCGCGACCGTTCTCGGCGGTGGCGACGGCGGTGTAGAGGACATCGGTCTGCTGGATGGACATACGGTGCGTTCCTCCTTGGTCCGCCGCGACTCGCGCCCACGATCGCGACGGTTTCGGAAAGAAGTTACCGTATGCCGGAAGCCTGGCGACAGCCGTCCCGAAGGCCGGAGGGTCAGAGCTTGACGATCATCTTGCCGACGTTGTCGCCGCGCAGGACGCCGAAGAACGCCTCCAGGTTGTTCTCGATGCCCTCGACGACCGTCTCGCTGTACTTGAGCTCGCCGGAGCGGACCCAGGCGCCGACCTCCTGCACGAACTGCGCCTGCAGGTCGTAGTGGTCGCCGACCAGGAAGCCCTCGATGCGACCGCGGGTCTGGATGAGGCGGGCGAGGTTCTTCGGGCCGGAGACGGGCTCGGTGCTGTTGTAGACGGAGATCGCGCCGCAGATGGCGATGCGGCCGTCCCGGTTGAGGGAGCCGATGGCCGCCTCCAGGTGGTCACCGCCGACGTTGTCGAAGTAGACGTCGACGCCGTCGGGGGCGGCGGCGCGCAGCTGCTCGCTGACCGGGCCGTTCTTGTAGTTGAAGGCGGCGTCGAAGCCGTACTCCTCGACGAGCAGCTTGACCTTCTCGTCGGAGCCGGCGGAGCCGATGACGCGCGAGGCGCCCTTGAGCTTGGCGATCTGGCCGACCTGGCTGCCGACGGCACCGGCGGCGCCGGAGACGAAGACGGAGTCGCCCTCCTTGAAGGAGGCGGTGCGCAGGAGGCCCGCGTAGGCGGTGAGGCCGGTCATGCCGAGGACGCCGAGGTACGTCGACAGCGGCGCGGCCTGCGGGTCCACCTTGACGGCCTGCTTGGCGTCCACGACGGCGAATTCGCGCCAGCCCAAGAAGTGCAGGAGGTGGTCGCCGACCTCGATGCCCTCGGCGTTGGAGGCGACGACCTCACCGACCGCACCGCCCTGCATGACCTTGCCCAGCTCGTAGGGGGCGACGTAGGACTTGGCCGCCGACATCCTGCCGCGCATGTACGGGTCGACGGACACGTACGCGTTCCGTACGAGGACCTGGCCCTCCCCCGGCTGCGGGACCTCGGCCTCGACCAGGGCGAAGTCCTCGGTCTTCGGCCAGCCGACCGGGCGGCTGACCAGGTGCCATTCGCGGTTGACGGCGGGGAGCTGGGTCTCGGTCATGAGGGGGTGCCTTTCCTACGTGCATGCACGGGTACGTGCGACTACGGCTCTAATACTTCAGTACCTGAAACAACCATGCTCCTCAATATTTCATGATGTCAAGTAACGGGGTAGCCTGGAGCCCATGGCCACGCAAAGAACAACCCGTACCGACCCGCTGACCCTCGAGGTCGTGGACCTCATCGGCACGGTCGTGGCCCGCTATCACGAGGAGTACGAGGACGCTGCCGCCGAGCATGCGCTGACCGGGGCGCAGGCGCGACTTCTGAGCCTGCTGTCCCTGGAGCCGCTGCCGATGCGGCGGCTCGCCCAGAAGCTGAAGTGCGAGCCGTCGAACGTGACCGGGATCGTGGACCGGCTGGAGGCGCGGGGCCTGGTCGAGCGGCGCCCCGACCCGTCCGACCGCCGCGTGAAGCTGGCCGCGGCGACGCAGGAGGGCCGGCGTGTCGCGCGCTCCCTCCGCGACGCCCTCAACTTCGCCCGCGAGCCCCTGGCGGGCCTCTCCACCGAGGAGCGCCTGTCCCTCCGGGACCTCCTGCAGAGAATGCTCACACCGTAGTTTTCGGCTGCGGGTGAGTGGGGGTTGCTCGCGCAGTTCTACGCGCCCCTAAAAGCTCGGGGCGAAGCCCCGTCTCAGGGGCGCGGGGAACTGCGCGGCCAGCCCCCACCCACCCGCAGCCGACAAAACCAGGGAACCCCCTACGTGCACCACCACAGGAAACGGTTGCAATGCGAAGGTGAAGGCGAGGGCGACGGCGCGGCCGAGGTGGGCGCGGCCGTCGGCCTGGGGGACGACTTCGGCGGAGTCGAGGACACGGGGCCGGACGTCGAGGACGGCACCACACCGGTACCCGTCGTCGCCGACTGCTCCTGCGTGTCCTTCTTGTCGTCCTTGGACTTGTCGTCCTTGGCGGACTGGGAAGCGGAGGGAGACGCCGACGCGTCCGGAGAGGGCGACGCGGTGGACGTAGCACCGGACGAACCCCCCGCGTCGGTGCTCGGCCGCGCCGTCCCGGCGTCCGAGGACGCCGACCCGTCCGCCGACTCACCCCCGGCCGCGGCAGGCTTCGGCAACAGCCCCGGCCCGTCTATGCCGAGCTCGGCGAGGCTCAGCCCACCCGCCGCCAGCACGAACCCCGCGGCGATGAGCAGCACCCGACGCCGCCGACGACGATGCGCCGCGGCCTTCCGGTCCCGCCGGCTCGCACCGCCGGGCCCCTCCGAGTCCCGGCCCCGGCCTCTCCCGCGCCCACGGCCGCGCCGCCGGGCAGCGGCCCGTCCGGACGGCTCCCCCTCGCCGTCCTCGTCCTCGCCGTCCTCGCCGTCCTCGTCTTCGTCGTCGTCGGGATCTTCATCGTCGTCGTTGTCGCCCTCGTACAACGAGTCGCCACCGACATCGACCGCCCCCGCGCCCGTTCCGGCACGCTTGTCGGTCTGCTCCGCATGCGTGCGGAGCTGTTCGGCTGAGGTGCCGCACCCCGGGCAGGCAAGGGCGCCGTTGAGGTGCCGTCGGCACGGGTCGCAGTAGTCCATGACGCCGGAAGACTAAGTTCCTCACAGGTAACGTGCATAGTCACAGCTGTGAAAGTTATGTAGGGAACTGCCTGTTCCGGCGCGCCGCGCTCCCCGTTCACAGCATCGCGCGCGCGACGAGCCGAGGCATACCGGCAAAATCCGCCGCCGATCGTTCCGTTCGACCCATTGACACCTCCGGGGCCACGTCCTTACTGTCACGCCAGCATTTCGAACGTGTGACGAAATTTCGAACAGAGCCGCAAGAGCACAGGGGGCAACTGCCGTGCGCATCACGGGAATCAGCACACACGTGGTCGGGACGCCCTGGCGCAACCTGACCTACGTCCAGGTGCACACCGACGAGGGCCTGACCGGAGTCGGCGAGACCCGCATGCTGGGCCACACCGACGCACTGATCGGCTATCTGCGGGAGGCCGAGGCCAATCACATTCTCGGCTCCGACCCGTTCGCTGTCGAGGACCTCGTCCGACGGATGAAGTACGGCGACTACGGGCGCGCCGGCGAGATCGTGATGTCCGGCATCGCGGTCATCGAGATGGCCTGCTGGGACATCAAGGGCAAGGCGCTCGGCGTCCCTGTGTGGCAGCTGCTCGGTGGCAAGGTCACCGACAGGGTCAAGGCCTACGCCAATGGGTGGTACACGACCGAGCGAACTCCGGAGGCCTATCACAAGGCCGCCCAGGAGGTCGTGGCGCGCGGGTACAAGGCGCTGAAGATCGACCCCTTCGGGACCGGGCACTTCGAGCTCGACCACGAGGCGACGCTCTACTCCGTCTCGCTGATCGAGGCCGTGCGCGACGCGATCGGCCCCGAGGCCGAGTTGATGCTGGAGATGCACGGCCGGTTCTCCCCTTCCACCGCCGTCCGGCTCGCCCGCGAGCTCGCGCCCTTCAAGCCCGCGTGGCTGGAGGAGCCGGTCCCGCCGGAGAACCTGAAGGCCCTGGAGAAGGTCGCCGCCAAGGTGGACATCCCGGTCGCGACCGGTGAGCGCATCCACGACCGCATCGAGTTCCGCGAGCTCTTCGAGAGCCAGGCCGTGGACATCATCCAGCCCGACGTCGGTCACATCGGCGGCATCTGGGAGACCCGGAAGCTGGCCGCCACCGCCGAGGCGCACTACGTCCTCGTCGCGCCCCACAACGTCGGTGGCCCCGTCCTCACCGCCGCCTCCCTCCAAGTCGGCTTCACCTCCCCCAACTTCAAGATCCTCGAACACTTCAACGACTTCGCGGACGCGGAGATCAAGAAGGTCGTGAAGGGCGCCCCGCAGGTCGTCGACGGCTACTTCGAGCTGTCCCACGAGCCAGGTCTCGGCGTCGAGCTGGACGTCGACGCGGCGGCCGAGTTCCCGCAGCAGCAGGCCCGTTTCGACCTGTGGGCCGACGGCTGGGAGCAGCGCAAGCCCAAGGGGTCGCAGTGAGCACCGCGGTCGTCGTCGAGGCGCCGGGCGAGCACCGGCTGATCGAGCACGAGCCGGTGCGGCCGGGCGCCGGTGAGGCGCTGGTGCGGGTGCACGCCGTGGGCATTTGCGGCAGCGACCGCGAGGTCTACCAGGGCAACCGTCCTGACGGGTACGTCCGTTACCCGCTCACGCCCGGCCACGAGTGGTCGGGGACCGTCGAGGCGGTCGGGGCCGGGGTTCCGGAGTCGATCGTCGGGCGCAAGGTCGTCGGCGAGGGCTTCCGCAACTGCCAGGTCTGCGACCGCTGCCACGCGGGCGAGACAACGTTGTGCACGGCGGGGTACGAGGAGACCGGGTTCACCCAGCCGGGCGCGATGGCGACCACGCTGACCCTCCCGGCGCGGCTGCTGCACGTGCTGCCGGACGACGCCGACCTGACGGCGGCGGCCCTCCTGGAGCCCGCCGCCTGCATCGCGGCCGCCGCGCTGAAGGCGAACGCCCGGCCCGGTGAGCGGGTCGCGGTGGTCGGGACCGGCACGCTCGGGATGTTCGCGATCCAGTTCCTGAAGGCGAACTCTCCCGCGGAGCTGCTCGTGGTCGGGACCCGGCCGGACCGGGCGGCGCTGTCCAAGGACTTCGGCGCCACCGACTTCCGTACGAAGGACCAGGAACTCCCCGACGACTTCGACGTCGTCATCGAGACCGCCGGGTCCGCGTCCGCCGCGCGCACCGCCGCCTCCCTGCTGAGGCGCGGCGGACGCCTGGTCCTCACGGGGATCCCGGCGCCGGGCGCCGAGGGGCTCGACCCCACCGATCTCGTCGTACGGCAGCTGGAGGTGCACACCGTGTTCGGTGCGCCGCCGGCGGCCTGGGCGCACACCGTGCGGGTCTTCGGGGCCGGGCTGCTCAGCCCGTTGCCGCTGGTCACGCACGAGTTGCCGCTCGCCGAGTTCCCGCAGGCCATCGAGTTGGTGGGGTCCGGCGATCCCAAGGTCGGAAAGGTCCTGCTGAAGCCGTAGTCCCCCGAGCCGTACGCCGGTACGGAGTTACCTGACGGCTCCGTACCGGCGTACCACCCAAGCGCCGCACACCCAAGGTCGCGAACTTCGTTCGAAATATCGAACATATCGGCATCAGTACGTGCACCACGCGCCGGCACCCGCACCACCCGTCCGCACGCACACCACATCCGCATGCGCACCGCATCTGTACGCGCACCACATCTGTACGCGCCACCCTCGAACACGAAGGACAGCCAGTGACCGACGCCGCCCCTACGGCAGCCCGTCGACCCGGTGAGCAGGCGCTCGCCGCGCTCGGCCTGGGCGCACCCGCCCTCTCCCCCGCCGACGCCTCGCCGCACACCTTCCCGGGGGGCGGCCGCTGGCGCACCGAGGTTCCCTCCGTGGAGGGGCCCGAGGCCCTGGCCGTGGTCCTCAAGGAGTCCTCGCGGCTCGACGTACCGATCCACCGGATCAGCCAGGGCAGCGGTGTCTGGATGCTGACCGACGCCGAGATCACCGAGATGGTCGAGGCCACCGGTGAACGAGACATCGAGCTCTGCCTGTTCACCGGGCCGCGCGGCACCTGGGACATCGGCGGTTCGGTGCGCTCGGACTCGCGCGGCGGCGGCCTGCGGGCCCGTGGCCACGACGCGGTGGCCGGCTGCGTCGAAGATGCCCTCCGCGCAACGGAGTTGGGCGTCAAGTGCCTTCTCGTCGCCGACGAGGGCGTCTTGTGGACCCTGCACCGGGCGCGCGCGGCGGGGATCATCCCGGCCGACACGACCCTCAAGCTCTCGGCACTGGTGGGCCCGGTCAACCCGGCCTCATACGCGGTGTACGAGAAACTCGGCGCGGACTCCATCAACGTGCCGAGCGATCTGACGCTCGATCATCTCACCGAGATACGGCGAGTTTCAGCCGCTCCGATGGACATGTACATCGAGGCTCCCGACGACCTCGGCGGCTATGTGCGGATGTACGAGGTCGCCGAGCTGATCCGGCGCGGCGCACCGCTGTACCTCAAGTTCGGCCTGTCCAAAGCCCCCGGAATCTACCCGTACGGGCACCACTTGCGGGACCTGACCCTGAACACCGCCAAGGAACGGGTGCGTCGCGGCAGGCTCGCCCTGGACCTGCTCGCGCGGCACGGAGCGGACGGCGACATGGCGCCGCTCGGATCCCGGCTGCCCGGAACTCTCACGCGCTTCAACACCACCTCATAACGTTCGCACAAAACCCCTTCACACAAGACGACACAGCCGCGCACAATCCCACACACCTCTACTCGGTCTTCCCTCGCAACGCTCTCGGAGCATCCCCGTAACACGAGACCGAGCCGGTCCAAGACATCAAGGATGATGATCATGCGCAACCGCAGAGCCGCTCTCACCGCCATCGCCGGCGCGGCCTCCCTCGCCCTCACCCTGACCGCCTGCGGCCAGAGCGGCGACGGCGGCAGCAAGGACTCCTCCACCAGCTCCAAGGGCGGCACGATCGGCATCTCGATGCCGACCAAGTCCTCCGAGCGCTGGATCGCCGACGGCAAGAACGTGGTCAAGGACCTTGAGGCGAAGGGCTACAAGACCAAGCTGGCCTACGGCGAGGACGACCCGGACACGCAGGTCTCGCAGATCGAGAACATGATCACGCAGGGCGTGAAGGCCCTGATCATCGCGGCCATCGACAACAAGTCGATGAACAACGTGCTCCAGCAGGCCGCCGACGCCAAGATCCCGGTGATCTCCTACGACCGTCTGATCCTCGGCACGAAGAACGTCGACTACTACGCGTCCTTCGACAACGAGAAGGTCGGCACGCTCCAGGGCACCTACATCCTGCAGAAGCTCGGTCTCGCGGACGGCTCCAAGAAGGGCCCGTTCAACATCGAGCTCTTCGCCGGCTCGAACGACGACAACAACACGAAGTACTTCTTCGGCGGCGCGATGAAGGCTCTGCAGCCGTACATCGACAAGAAGCAGCTCGTCGTCAAGTCCGGCCAGACCGCGCTGAACCAGGTCACCACCCTGCGCTGGGACGGCGGCACCGCCCAGAAGCGCATGGACGACATCCTGACCTCGTCGTACAAGAGCGCCCGGGTCGACGCCGTGCTCTCGCCCTACGACGGCATCTCCATCGGCATCCTCTCCTCGCTGAAGTCGGACGACTACGGCTCCAAGAACAAGCCGCTGCCGGTCGTCACCGGTCAGGACGCCGAGCTGGCCTCGGTGAAGTCGATCATCTCGGGTGAGCAGACGCAGACCGTCTACAAGGACATCCGCAAGCTGGCGCAGGTGGCCACGGACATGGTCGACGCGGCTCTCAACAACAAGAAGCCCGAGATCAACGACGACAAGACGTACGACAACGGCACCAAGGTCGTCCCCGCCTACCTGCTGCAGCCGGTCAGCGTCGACAAGACCAACTACGAGAAGGAACTCGTCGCCACCGGCTACTACAAGGACAGCGACCTCAAGTAACCGCCACCCCCTAGTGATTGGAAGGCACGACCATGGCGGGACCCGTCCTGGAAATGCGCTCGATCGTCAAGACCTTTCCCGGCGTCAAGGCGCTGTCGGACGTCACACTGACCGTCCAGCAGGGCGAGGTCCATGCCATCTGCGGGGAGAACGGCGCCGGCAAGTCGACCTTGATGAAGGTCCTCTCCGGCGTTCACCCGCACGGGAGTTACGAGGGGGACATCCTCTTCGAGGGTGAGGTCTGCTCGTTCAAGGACATCAGGGCCAGTGAGCACCGCGGCATCGTGATCATCCACCAGGAACTGGCCCTGGTGCCCTACCTCTCCATCGCGGAGAACATCTTCCTCGGCAACGAGCACGCCACCCGCGGGCTCATCAGCTGGACCGAGACGCTGCGGCACGCCTCCGAGCTGCTGCGGCGGGTCGGGCTCGACGAGAACCCGCAGACCCGCGTCGCCGACATCGGCGTGGGCAAGCAGCAGCTCGTGGAGATCGCGAAGGCGCTGTCGAAGCAGGTGAAGCTGCTCATCCTGGATGAGCCGACGGCCGCCCTGAACGACGAGGACAGCGGCAAACTCCTCGATCTCATCCTGGAGTTGAAGAACCAGGGCATCACCTCGATCATCATTTCCCACAAGCTGAACGAGATCGAGCGGGTCGCGGACTCGGTGACCATCCTGCGCGACGGGCGGACCATCGAGACCCTCGATGTGAAGGCCCCGGAGACCACCGAGGACCGGATCATCAGCGGCATGGTGGGCCGCGACCTCGAACACCGCTTCCCGGAGCGGACGCCGCACCACCCGGAGGAGGGCGCCGCGCCCGCCCTGGAGATCCGCGACTGGACCGTGTTCCACCCGATCGACCAGCAGCGCAAGGTAGTTGACGACGTGTCGATTTCCGTGCGGCGCGGCGAGATCGTCGGGATCGCGGGGCTCATGGGCGCCGGACGCACCGAACTGGCGATGAACGTCTTCGGACGCACCTACGGCCGGTACGCGGGCGGCACGGCGCTCCGGGACGGCAAGGAGATCCGTACCAAGACCGTCTCCGAAGCGGTCGGCCACGGCATCGCGTACGTCACCGAGGACCGCAAGCACTACGGCCTCAACCTCATCGACACCATCAACCGCAACATCACGCTCAGTGCCCTGGGCAAGGTGTCGAAGCGCGGGATCGTCGACGAGCACGAGGAGCGGCAGGTCTCCGAGGGCTACCGCAAGTCCATGAACATCAAGGCGCCGACCGTCTTCGAGCCGGTGGGCAAGCTGTCGGGCGGCAACCAGCAGAAGGTCGTCCTCAGCAAGTGGATCTTCGCGGGCCCCGAGGTGCTGATCCTCGACGAGCCGACCCGCGGGATCGACGTGGGCGCCAAGTTCGAGATCTACACGGTCATCGACAAGCTGGCGGCCGAGGGCAAGGCGGTCGTCTTCATCTCCTCCGAGCTCCCGGAACTGCTCGGAATGTGCGACCGCATCTACACGATGGCCGCAGGACGGCTGACGGGTGAGTTCTCGCGGGCGGAGGCCTCGCAGGAAACGCTGATGCGCCAGATGACGAAGGACAAAGAGGTAACCCGATGAGCACGGATGTGACCGCCAAGACGCCGGCCCCGGCGCCGCCCGGCAAGAGCGGCTCGGCCACGGGCGAGAGCCTGCTTCAGCTGATGCTGGACGGCATGCGCCGCAACATGCGGCAGTACGGCATGCTGTTCGCCCTCGGTCTGATCGTGGTGCTGTTCGCCGTGTGGACCAACGGCGACCTGCTGCTGCCGCGCAACGTCTCCAACCTGGTGCTGCAGAACAGCTACATCCTGATCCTCGCGATCGGCATGATGCTCGTCATCATCGCGGGCCACATCGACCTGTCGGTCGGCTCGTTGACGGCGTTCGTGGGCGCGGTGGGCGCCGTGCTGATGGTCAACCACGACATCTCCTGGCCCATCGCCCTGGTGCTGTGTCTGGCCATGGGCGCCGCCGCGGGTGCCGCGCAAGGGTTCCTCATCGCGTATCTCGGCATACCGTCGTTCATCGTGACCCTGGCGGGCATGCTGACCTTCCGCGGTCTGACCGAGATCTTCCTCAAGGGCCAGACGATCGGCCCGTTCCCCGAGGGTCTGCAGAAGGTCGCCAACAGCTTCCTGCCCGAGGTCGGCCCCAACACGAACTACCACAACCTGACCCTGCTCCTGGGCATCGGGCTGATCGCGTTCGTGGTGGTCAAGGAGGTCCGCGACCGCAACCGGCAGCAGGAGTTCTCCCTCGACATCCTGCCGCGGAACCTCTTCCTCCTCAAGCTCGTCGCGCTGATCGCCGCCGTCGCCACCGTCACCATGCTGCTCGCCAGCTACAAGGGCGCCCCGGTGGTCCTGCTGATCCTCGGCGTCCTGGTCGCCGGCTTCGGCTACCTGATGCGCAACGCGGTCATCGGCCGGCACATCTACGCGATCGGCGGCAACCTCCCGGCGGCCAAGCTGTCGGGTGTGAAGGACAAGAAGGTCACCTTCCTGGTCTTCCTGAACATGGGCATGCTCGCGGCCCTGGCGGGTCTGGTCTTCGCCGCCCGCTTCAACGCGGCCTCGCCCAAGGCCGGTCTGAACTTCGAACTCGAGGCGATCGCGGCCTCGTTCATCGGCGGCGCGTCGATGAGCGGCGGCGTGGGCACGGTCCTCGGCGCGATCATCGGTGGTCTCGTCCTGGGCGTGCTGAACAACGGTATGAACCTCGTCGGCATCGGCTCCGACTGGCAGCAGGTCATCAAGGGACTGGTACTGCTGGCCGCGGTCGGCTTCGACGTGTGGAACAAGCGCAAGGTCGGTTCGTAAGTTCGGTCGTACGGGGGTCCTCACGGGCCCCCGTACCTATTGCAGGAGCCGCAATGGAAACGAGCAGACGTACGGTCATCGCCGCGGCCGCGGCCGCGGGACTCGCCGCCGGCACGGTCGGCACCGCCCACGCCAGCACAGGAGGCAGGAAGCCGGTGAAGGAGCTCTTCGGCAAGCTCGCCGACGGCACCAAGGTCTACCGCTGGTCGCTGGAGAACGGCGGCACGCGCCTGAAGGTCATCTCCTACGGCGGCATCGTCCAGTCCCTGGAGATCCCCGACCGGCACGGCCGCTACACCAACGTCTCCCTCGGCTACGACAACCTCGCCTCGTACGTCGCCGGCACGACGTTCTTCGGGGCGACGATCGGCCGCTACGGCAACCGTATCGCCAAGGGCCGGTTCACCCTGGACGGCAAGGCCTACCAGCTCTCCGTCAACGACGGCGTGAACAGCCTGCACGGCGGCGCCAAGGGCTTCAACACCAAGGTGTGGGACATCGAGGGCTTCACCTCGGGCTCCGACGTCGGCCTGCACCTGCACTACACCAGCGTCGACGGCGAGATGGGCTACCCGGGCACGCTGAAGGTGCGGGTCACGTACACCCTCACCCGGCACGGCGACTGGCGCATCGACTACCGGGCCACCACCGACAAGGCCACGGTCGTCAACCTCACCAACCACACGTACTACAACCTCGCCGGTGAGGGCAGCGGCGGCATCTACGACCACGAGCTGCACCTGGCCGCGGGCCGCTACACGCCCACCGACTCGGGGCTGATCCCCACCGGTGAGCTGGCCAAGGTCGGGGGCACCCCCTTCGACTTCCGCAAGGCCAAGCCGATCGGCCGGGACATCCGCGTCGGCCACCCCCAGCTGGTCACCGCCAAGGGCTTCGACCACAACTGGGTCCTCGACAAGGGCGTCACCGCCAGGCCCGAGCACATCGCGACCCTGCGCGACCCGAAGTCCGGCCGCACCCTGAAGATCGCGACGGACCAGCCGGGCGTGCAGTTCTACTCGGGCAACTTCCTGGACGGCACCCTGGTCGGCCCCTCCGGTCACACCTACCGGCAGGGCGACGGCATGTGCCTGGAGACCCAGCACTTCCCGGACTCGCCGAACCACCCGTCGTTCCCCTCGACGGTGCTGCGACCTGGGCAGACGTACCGCACGACGACGGTCCACTCGTTCAGCGCGTGACGTGCGTCTGACGTGCGTCTGAGGTCCGCCTGACACCGCCGCGTGACATCGGGGCCTCGGTGGGTGACGCCACCGGGGCCCTTTCGGTTGCCTGGAAAAGTCAACCCTTACTCAATCCCCACGAGTTGAACGGCACCCCCTCCGCCTCCGTATGAAAGGGCGGCCCGTGCTCCCCCGCACGGGCCACCCAGAGACCGGAGGTTCCATGGCCGACAACGTCGCCTCGCTGTTCCGCGGTACTGCGGCGCACAGCCCCTCGATGGCTGCGCTGGCCCGCGAGAGCGATGGAGTCGGCCCGATCGACTTCTGCATCCCGTGCAACCCGTACTTCCCCACCCCTGGCATGTTCGACGAACTGGCCGGGCGGTTGCGCGAGATCATCACGTACTACCCGAGCAGCGCCGACACGATCACGGCCGAGCTGTGCGCGCTGCTCCAACTCCCGCCGAGCTGCGTCGCGATGGGCAACGGTTCCACGGAACTGATCACCTGGATCGACCACCTGCTCGTGCGCGAGTCCCTCGCCATCCCCGTCCCCACCTTCGGTCGCTGGACCGACCAGCCCATGGAGACCGGCAAGCGGGTCGACATGTTCCCGCTCATGGAGTCCAACGGCTTCGCTCTGGACCCGGCCCAGTACATCGAGTTCATCCGCGCCCGCGGCACCCGTGTCGCCGTCATCTGCAACCCGAACAACCCCGACGGCGGCTTCCTCAGCCGCCGTGCGGTCGTCAACTTCATGGACCAGCTCCAGGACCTGGACCTGATCGTCATCGACGAGTCGTTCTTGGAGTTCGCCGACGCCGAGAGCGACCCGAGCGTCGTGGAAGAGGCCGTCCTGCGGCCCAACGTCATCGTCCTGCGCAGCCTCGGCAAGAACTTCGGCCTGCACGGCATCCGCTTCGGCTACCTCGTGGCCAACCCCGCGCTCGCGGGCAAGATCCGCTCCATGCTGCCCAAGTGGAACCTCAACTCCTTCGCGGAGACCGTGGTGTTCATGCTCAAGGAGCACGGCGCCGAGTACATGGAGAGCCTGCACCTGGTGCGCCGCGACCGCCTCGACATGGCCCGCCAGCTCTCGGCACTCCCCGGCCTGACGGTCTACCCCTCGCAGGGCAACTTCCTCTTCGTACGGCTTCCCGTGGGCGCCGAGGGCACCGTCGTGCGCGACCGACTGCTGAGCGAGCACCGGATCCTGGTCCGTGAGTGCGGCAACAAGATCGGCTCGTCCAGTCGCTTCCTGAGACTCGTGGTGCGCCCCGAGACGGACGTGCGTCGCCTGGTGTCCGGCATGGAACAGGTGCTCTACGGGTCCAGGAGGGGAGCCGCCGTACCCGAGCTGGGCACAGGGACCAGCTACAGCTCGGGTACGGCGGCGGTGGACCGTCTGATCAGCGAGACGAACGGGGTCGGCATGCCGCTGGCCGCGCAGGCCGCCGCGATGCCGAGCCTGCCGCCCGCCCAGACCTGGCCGGGCCCGGCCCCGGCGCAGGCCCCCACCGGGATGCCGGGCCTGGTCCCCGCCCCGGCTCCGGCCGCCGCGATGATGCCGCCGCAGCAGCAGCCCGCGGCACGCATGCCCGCGCCTGCCCCGCCGCAGCAGCAGCCCATGCCCGCGGTCGCCCAGATGCCCGGCGTCGCACAGATGCCGGGGGTGGCCCAGATGCAGCCCGCCCCCCAGATGCAACCGGCCGCCCAGATGATGCCGCAGGCGCCGCCGATGTCCGCGGTCGCCCAGATGGCGCAGATGGCCCAGACCGCACAGGCTCAGGCACAACGACAGCAGGCGCCGATCCCCGCCGTCGCCCAGGCCCCGTCACCGGCGGCCCAGGCGCAGGCACGGTCGATGCAGCCGCCGCCGCAGGCACCGGCGATGCCCGCCATGGCCCCCGCCCCGGCCGCCGGGCTGGGCCAGACCGGCATGCCGGGCCTGCGCAACCGGGGCCTGACCGCCGCCCAGGTACGGGGCCGCACCGAGCCGGAACCGGCACCCCAGCCCACGGGCTGGCCGGCGGCGGGCGCGATGTACAACCAGGTCGGCTAAGCGCTCCGCTGAAAGTGCGGTACGCCACCTGCGAGTCCGTCGTGGCTGGTCGCGCAGTTCCCCGCGCCCCTTCAGGGCGCTGCCGAACCGCAGCGGACTTCGCCGGGCCCGCTCAGGCCCTGTCCGAGGACCTGTCCGTCACGGCGTGCGCGGGGTTCAGCCCAAGTAGAAGTCCCTGCGCGCGGCCACGAACGCCTCGATCGTCTGGGCAGGCACGCCCGTGACGCGTTCGACGTCGTCGGACGTGCGGTTGTAGCGGTTCTCCCGGTGCAGCCGGGCCATGGTGGCGATGTGCTGTTCGGTGTGCGGCGGCAGGCCCGCCTTGGCGAGCACCTCGCTCCGCCACCGGTCCAGCGGCACGTCGACATAGGACACCGGACGCCCGAGCGCCCGTGAGAACTCCTCGGCCATCTCGGTCATGTCGACCGTGCGTGGCCCGGTCAGCTCGTAGACGTGCCCGATGTGCGGGGCCGGGTCGCGGAGCACGGTGGCGACGACCCGGGCGACGTCGTCCACGGCGATCGGCGAGGTGCGTCCGGTGCCGAACGGCAGCGCGATCGTGCCGTTGTCCCGGATCGATCGCGCCGCCAGCGTGGTGAACAGCGGATTGTCCAGGAACGCCGTCGGCCGGACGTGCACCACCGGCAGGCCCGACCAGTCGAACACCTGCTCAGACAGCCAGTGCAGCCGCTGCTGGTCCGACTCCCCGGTGCTGGTGGCGGTCATCTGCGACACCGTCATCTGGGACATGTCGACCAGCCCGTCCAGCTCCCCGTGCTCGCGCGCCACGCTGGCCACCACGGTCGCCGCCAGCAGCTGGTCCGGCGACACGGGCATCGCGAAGTACATCCGCCCGACACCCTCCAGCGCGGCGGCGACGGTCTCGGGCCGGGTCAGGTCTCCGATGACGACCTCCGCGCCGAGCACACGCAGCTCGGCCGCACGCGCGTCGTCGCGGCGGACCATCACCCGCACGGGCACGTCCTGCGCGCGCAGCTGGTCGAGGACCGTGCGGCCCACGTCACCGGCGTTGGAGAGAAGAACAAGATTGCTGGCAACCAACGGTCTGTCTCCTTGTGAGTCGTTGACGGCGCCCATGAGATCACCTGTTCCGTCACACCACCGGAACCAAAACGCAACGGCGGCGGCCCTGTGGCCAGCGCCTGTCCCGGCCTACGATCAACGCTCGTCCAGGAGGGGTGGGTGCCGTGCGTCGCAGAGCCCGGATCATGATGACGATGACGGCCGCGTTGGGCCTCACGGTGGGCGTGAGCGGTTGCGGCACGGACTCCGGGTCGGGGCCGAAGACCACGACCCTCACCGTCGTCGCCACGAACTACGGCGACAGCGTCCACAAGAACTCCATCGGCTTCTGGGACCGCGTCAGTCTCGCTTTCCAGGCCGCCCATCCCGACATCCGGGTGGAGACGAAGGTCTACCCGGCCGACGAGGTCGACGCGAAGGTCGCCGCACTCGTCAAACAGGGGAAGGCACCGGACGTCGTCCAGACCGACAGCTACGCCGAGTACGCGGCCAAGGGCCTGCTCTACCGCGCGGACGAACTGCTGTCGATCTCCGCCCAGGGCAGCTTCGTACCGAGCCTCGCGGAGGCCGGGCAGGTGCGCCGCGTCCAGTACGGCCTGCCGTTCACGGCGAGCACCCGCCTCCTGTACTACAACAAGGACCTCTTCTCCCGGGCGGGCCTGAAGCCCCCCACCACCTGGCAGCAACTGCTCGTGGACGCCCGCGTGTTGAAGACCATGGGCGTGACGTACCCGATCGCGCTGCCCCTCGGCCCGGAGGAGGCGGAGGCGGAGACCCTGACCTGGCTGCTGGCCGGGGGCGGCGGCTACACCGACAACAGCGGCAGCTACGCCCTCACCTCCAAGGAGAACGTCTCCACGCTGGAGTGGCTGCGCTCCTCCCTCGTCGCCGAAGGTCTCACGGGCCCGACCCTCCCCGGCAAGCTCAACCGTGGCGCCGCCCTCCAGGCCTTCATGGACGGCAAGGCGGCCATGGTCAACGCCCCACTCTCGCTGATGCGCCAGATCGAGGACTCGACCCTGAGCGTCCCCTACGGCACCGTCACGCTCCCGAGCCGCACCGGCCGGACCGTGTCGACCATGGGCACGGCCGACTGGACGATCGCCTTCCGCTCGGCCGGCCACCGCGAGCAGACGGGCGAGTTCCTCGACTTCCTCTACGGCGACAAGTACGTCACCCAGCAGGCCGCCGAGTACCAGCTCCTGCCGGTCACCACCGCGGCGAGCGCCGCCATGCGCGAGGACAAGCAGTACAGCAAGCTCTGGAACGGCCTGGACGCCCTGGACAACATGGAGCTCTACCCCCTCTCCGAGACCAACTGGTCCCAGGTGGCGGCGTCGATCAGGGCGCAGATCGGCAAGTCGGTGGGTCCGGGCGGGGATCCGGAGGCGGTGCTGTCGTCGATCGGGAAGGCGACACGCTCGACCTCCTGACCAGGGACAGCCATCTGAACCGACGGAGTCGCCCCGCAACGTGTCACTGGGAGGGGCAGGCTGCCCACGCCGGGCCCGCCCATACTCGAGTCCATGAACAGCAAGGACCAGCTCGGTCGATTCCTCCGTACGCGTCGCGCGCAGCTGCGGCCCTCCGACGTCGGGCTCTCGACGTTCGGGGAGCGCCGGCGCGTGCCCGGGCTGCGGCGCGACGAGCTGGCCCAGCTGGCGGGGGTGAGCCAGTCCTACTACACGCGGCTGGAGCAGGGACTGTCCCTCAACGCCTCCGTGGAGGTACTGGACGCGATCGCCCGGGCGCTGCGCCTGGACGAGACCGAACACCGCCACCTGCACGACCTCGCCGGGGTGGTGCGCAAGAGCGGCAGGAGTCGGCCCCGCCGCCCCGCCCCCGAGCGCGTCTCCGAGGCGACGAGGCAGCTGATCGCCGCCTTCGGGGACACCCCGGTGATCGTGCTCGGCCGCCGGAGCGACGTCCTGGCATGGAACCGCACCGGGCACGCACTGTTCGCCGGACATCTCGATCCGGACAGTCCCGAGCAGCCGGCCCGGCGCCCCAACACCGCACGGCTCGTCTTCCTGGATCCGCACACACGTGATCTGTACGAGGACTGGCCGCGCAAGGCCAGGGACGCGGTGGGCAAGCTGCGGCTCGCGGTCGGCGAACACCCCGACGATCCGGAGCTGGCCGAGCTGATCGGTCAACTGACGATGAAGAGCCGCGAGTTCACGTCTTTGTGGTCCGAACACCGCGTTCGCGCCTGGGACATCGCGACCCACCGGATGCGGCATCCACTGGTCGGCCCGATGGACGTCGCCCAGCAGGCGATGCCGGTCCCGAACGAGCCCGGGCAGCGCATCGTCGCGGTCACCGCGGCGGCGGGTTCCTCCTCGCAGGCCGCACTGACCCTGCTCGCCCAGGTCACCGCCCCACGCACGCGGACCGCCGTCGACACGGATTCCGTTTCCGTCCAGTAGCCGGGGTGACCCTCACCCCTCTCTTCGGCATGCCCACGCATGCCTACTCAAACCTGCCCAACTACAGCCAGAAGGAGACACCATGTCCACCACCACGCTCTACACCACCGAGGCCCTCTCGACCGGCGACGGCCGCAACGGAGAGGTCCGTAGCCTCGACGGAGTCCTCGACGAGGTCCTCGCCGTACCGAAGGAGATGGGCGGCCCCGGCGGCGACAGGACCAACCCCGAGCAGCTCTTCGCCGCGGGCTACGCGGCCTGCTTCCACAACGGACTGCGGCTGATCGCGGCCCAGCAGGAGGTGAAGGTGCCCGGTTCCACCGTCACGTCGACCGTGAGCCTGCTCAGCAAGGAGGACGGGGGCTTCACCCTGGCCGTGAAGCTGTCGGTCCACCTGCCCGGCGTGGAGCAGGCGACCGCCGACCGGCTCGTACAGACCACGCACCAGGTCTGCCCCTACTCCGACGCCACCCGGGGGAACATCGACGTGATCCTCGAAGCGACCGTCTGAGCCAACCCGACCCAGACCCGGTTCACGTGTCTTACAACGAACTTGACGGATCATCACTTTTCCGTACTGACAGCTGACCAACAGCATCCCTCCCTAATCTGCCGTGTCCATGACAGACACTTCAGGAGCAGCACACCCGATCGGGCGCCGTACGGTGCTCATCGCCACCGGCGCCACGGCCGCCACCCTGGCCGTGGGCGCCGCCGCACCGGAAGCCCCCACAGCCGACAAGGCGAACGCGGGGCACTCGGCCCCCGTCGCCGCGGCGGCCGTCTGCACCCTCACCAAGGAGATGACCGAAGGCCCCTACTACCTGGACGGCGCCCTGGTCCGCGCCGACATCACCGAGAGCAAGCCGGGCGTCCCGCTCAAGCTCGCGCTCACCGTCGTCGACGACGACACCTGCGCCCCGCTCTCCGGCGCCCTCGTGGAGATCTGGCACTGCGACGCGCTGGGCGAGTACTCCGGCTTCGTCGGCAACAACGGCCACAGCGAACCGGACGACGGCTCGTTCCTGCGGGGCGGCGTCCTCACCAACTCCAGCGGCGTCGCGAACCTCACCACGATCTACCCCGGCTGGTACCGGGGCCGCTGCATCCACATCCACCTCAAGGTGCACACGGGAGTCACGCTCACCTCGGACGGCAGCTTCACCGGCGGCCGGGAACTCCACACCGGCCAGCTCTTCTTCAACGAGACGATCACCACAGCGGTGGCCAAGATCTCCGCGTACTCCACGAACACGGTCACCCGCACCACCCTCGCCCAGGACTCGATCTACGACGACGGAGGCGCCGCGTCCGGCCTCCTCACCCTGACGGCCCTGGGCAGCACGGCCGCCTCGGGCTACACGGGCACGCTGACGGTCGGCGTCGAAACGAGCTGACGTCCGCCCCACGGATCCCCACAACGGGCCCCGCCGGAAACCGGCGGGGCCCTCGCCTCGATAACACCACGATCATCTCAATTGATCTGTGGATCTATGGACGTACATTCCCCTGAATGACCGAATGCCTTACGCCCTATGGTGCTCGTTATTCAGCCGTGACGACAAAAGATATGCACGCAAACGACTGGCTCGATACCGCCGACGGGAGGGCGCGCCTGGAGCACTGCGCGGATCTGCTCGAGGAGTTCCTCAAGGCCATGACCCGCATGGAGAGCGAATACCTGCGGGCCACGTGGGACGGACACACCGCAGACGGATCCCGCTGAGCCAGGGCGCAAAGGAGCCGCAGACAGATGGACTGGACTCAGGACGATCCCACCCTCCGCGACATTCAGCTCGATCCGCGAGCCACCGCCTACGATCCGCTGAACCCACCGTTCACCGGCGCCGATCCGCTCGGGACGCAACACTTCTGGCACGTCCCCGAGCCCGCGATCGAGCCGGACGCGTGGGATCCGGACGAAGAGCTGGCGCAGATGCTGTACACGACGTCGAGCGTGACGCCCACCGCTCCGGCCCCGCCGCACAGCCATGCCCTGCCGCGCCGCCCGGTCAACCGGCGCAGGCCCCGGCCGGGATTCCATGCCATTGCCGCAAAACACAGGATCATCACGGTTGTTTTCCTGGTCGTAATGATCATTGTATCCGCGGTGATGATGTTGGGATGGTCCGTCTCTTATTCATACAACCAGCTGCGTGGCATTTCACTACTGGTCGTATCGGCGAAGTTGGCACGATGGTGGCCGCTGATGGTGTACGGACCGTGGCTCGTGGCAGGTTTGTCCATTCTTCGCGCGTCCGTTCAGCACCGGAGCGCCAGACGGTCCTGGTCCGTGATGCTGATCGCCTCCGCCACGGCGGTCGCCCTCTGTGTCGGCCAGTCTCCGCGCTCCCTGCTGGCGATGGTGGTCGTCGGAATCCCCCCCATCACCGCCCTGATCTGCTTCCGGGAACTCGTCGGCCAGATCTCGCCCCACCACGGACCTCGGCACGCCTGCCAGACCATGAGGCGGCCCAAGCAGCCAAGACCTTGATCGTCACGGCCGTCCCCGCCGGAACAACGCTCACCGTGGAGGTTCGGGGAAGACCACCCGTAGTCGTTGAACTCTTCTGTCCCGCCGGAACATGAGCCAGGCGAGGGTCGGCGGGCAGGGTCTGACCGCGTCCGCGGGGCTGATGACGTCCATCTCCCAGATGGTGATGTCCCGGCTGGCCACCACATGGCGCAGGTGCTGGCGCACCCCGGATTCCCGGTTCTGCCGCATGGCCGGGAAGGGGTGGGTGCGCTCACCCGTTCGGCTGAGCGCACCGACCAGTTCGGTCTCGGCCGGCCACAGCTCGGCCATCTCCCGGGGCAGATTGCCGCGCGCGGCACCCTGCAGGGTCACCAGGGCCTCCTGCCTGCTGTCCTCGGTGAGAGCGGAAGTGTCGTCGTGCGCCTGGGTGGCGGTCGACAACAGCACCTGGGCCAGCTTCGCCCTGGCCTGGTTGAGTCGGCTGCGCACCGTGCCGACCGGTATCTCACAGGCGGCGGCGATCTCCTGGTACGAGGTGATGCCGCTGAAGTGCCGCAGCATCAGCACCAGCCGCAGCGGCTCGGGCAGTTCCTCCACCGCGTCCCAGATCCAGTCCCGCATCGCGTGCTGCTCGACGACCCGCTCCGGGTGCGACGGCCCGTGATCACACGGGCGCAGGTGGTCGAGGCCGTCCAGCCCTGGCGTCTCCCGGGTGACACGCAGCCGCATACGGGCGGCGTTGCGCACGACCGCCCTCAGCCAGGCTCCCACGGCCGCGGGATCCCGTACGTCCCCGATGCGTCGCAGCGCGGTCAGCGCGGCGTCCTGCACCACGTCCTCCGCGTCGGGGCCGTAGCCGAGCAGGCTCATCGCCACCGCGCGCATCGGCGCCTGATGGCGAGCCAGCAGCAGCCCGAGGGCTCCGGTCTCGCCGGCTTGCGCCCGGCGGGTGAGTTCCTCATCCGTGGGTGAGGTGAGGGGCATCATGTCCGAACGCCTCCGTCGCGATGGCGATGCGCGCAGGATAGATCTTGCACTTGGGGTTGTGGGAGCCCTAGGTCCTGTCCGGCCGATCAGGGCCGCTGGACGGGCTCCGGCAGCCAGCTTCCGTGGAATCCCGCCGGGACGGGGTGGGGCAGTTCCACCACTGCCTGGACGGTCATCTCCGTGGCGTCGAGGACGAGCAGTTCCCCGGCCTCGCCGTCGTCGTTCGAGACGAGCGACAGGAGCCACCCCTCGTCCTCGCCGGTGGCGTCCGCCGGTACGAAGACCGCCTCGCCCGCGTAGCGACTGCCGGGCGTCTCGTAGGCGTGACTGGTGTGGCGCGTGAGGTCGTGTTTGGCGATGCCGTCACCGGAGACGGTGTAGAGGTAGCGGTTCGCGCGCCCGGTGAGGGTCTCGTTGTGCGTGGGGAACTCGGCGTCACGGTCGTCCAGTGGGGACTCGCAGGCTCGGCCGGTGACCGGGTCCAGGGTCCAGCGGTGCAGGACGGAGGAGGCCTGGGAGTGGCCCGGCTCCCTCACCCCGACCGGGCCGCTCGCCCCCGTGGAACCGCCGATGTCCGACCAGGTGTGCTGGAAGCCGGCGCGGTCGTAGCGCACCGCGTCCAGCACGATGCGCCCCCGCGTGTCTTCGTAGGCGTTGCCCACATGGAAGACGTAGCAGGGATCGACGTCGTACCACCGCACGTCGGTGCTTCCGGGCGTACGGGACATGACCCCGAGCCGCGCGCCGTACTCCTCGTCCCACCGGTAGGGCATTGCGCCGCCGGGCCCGGCCAGGGCGGGGTCGAAGACGACGGGAAGGTCCATCCACACGATGTGGTGCTCGGTGATGGCGAAGTCGTGCATCATCGTCGGACCCGGCACCTCGACCGGCCGGCTGTCGAGCAGCTGTCCGTCCGCGGTGACCCGGTGATAGGTGAGGTACGGCGGGGCGAACCCGGCCCCGAACAGGTGCAGTTCGCCCGTGACCGGGTCTTCCTTGGGGTGGGCCGTCATCGCGGTGGTCAGCCGCCCGCCGAAGTCGTACGGTCCCACGGTCTCCAACTCGGAGGTGACCCAGTAGGGAAGACCGACCTCGCACAGGGCCAGCACGGTGTCGGCGTGCCGGATCACGTGTGTGTTGGCGGGCGTCGCGGCCAGGTCGACGGTGAAGTCGGCGCGGATGAACGGGTGCCCGTCCAGCTGCCGGGTGCGGATCCACCGGTTGCGGTACCACTCGGCACGCCCGTTGCGCAGCCGGATGCCGTGGAGCATGCCCGGACCGGTGAACCAGTGCCCCTTGTCCTGGCCGGGCAGCGGGTTGGGGCCGTTGCGCAGATAGCGGCCGTCCAGGTCGGGCGGCAGGGAGCCCCGCACGGTGAGGTCGGCCGCGCTGTGCTCCTTGGGGACCGGGGCGAAGCGGCCCCGGAGATACAGGGGAAGAGCTGTCTCGTTCGTCACGCGGTCGCTCCTGCGGCGGCCAGCAGACGCGCCTGGGCCCGGGCGGGATAGACCTTCGTGAAGACGGCGGGGCCGACGAGACCGGCGACGTGGGCGGCGATGCCCACCCAGGCCGGGGCGTCCACCGCGCCGCAGACGGCCAGGCTGACGCCGATGAACGTGAAGCCGGCACCCCAGGCACTGGTGATGTGGTTGTTGACCCGGACGAACTCCGGCATGTCCCAGTACTCGGGGGGAGTCTGACGCTTGGCGATGCCCAACGTGAAGGGGCGCCGGATCGCCAGGGTCCCCCAGGCGGTGGCGGCCAGCCAGCCGAAGGAGATGACGTCCGTGTGGTCCGCCAGCGCCGAGCCCGGGTCGGCGACGGCCACGGCACCGACCACGACGAAGTACGCGACGGTGCTGATCTCCAGGATCAGCGCGTCGAGGCCGACCCCGCGAAAGCGGTCCTGCAGCAGGAGCAGCAGCCCCGACACAAGGCCCGCGATCGCGCCCCAGCGCCAGTCGAAGGACGAGACGACTCCGGCGACGATCCAGGGGATGAATCCGCGCAGATAACCCATGAAAGTTCCTCGGTGAAATGGAATGGACGGCTCCGGAGATGTGCTGTTCCGAAGCCACCCAGTGACCTGACACCGACCAGATGCACGGCAAGCGCGAAAGTTCGAACCCGAGAACGTGACGCCCGTCACACCTCACGCCACAGGCGACCGTACGCACACGGAAGGCCCCGCGCGGCGGAGGGTGGACGCGCGGCGGGTGCCGTTGAACGGGGTGACGGGCGCGTAGCGCTATCGCGCGCTCAGCCCAACTCGCCCCGTTCCACGCAGAACTCGTTGCCCTCGGGGTCGGTGAGGGTGATCCAGCCGCCGCCGTCCGGGCGGGTGTGGTCGGCGATCTGGCGGGCGCCGAGGGAGAGGGCGCGGACGACCTCCTGGGCGCGGGTGCGGCCCTGCGGCTGAAGGTCGAAGTGGATGCGGTTCTTGGCCGACTTGCCCTCGGGGACGCGCACGAAAAGCAGCGTCGGGCCGCCGGACGGGTCGCGCAGCAACGCCTCCGGGTCGCCCGGCTTGTCGTCCTCGTCCAGCGGACGGCCGAGCAACTCGCTCCAGAACAGGCCGAGATCGTACGGATCACCGGTGCAGTCGAAGGTGAGGGTGCGGATGGTCGGGTTCAGCCCCGGCGACTCGCCCATGGCTTCAGGCTCCCTTCTCGCCGTCGACCAGTTCCCGGACGATGTCCAGGTGGCCGTTGTGCCGAGCGGTCTCCTCGATCAGGTGGAGCACGATCCAGCGGAGGTCCATGTACCGGCCGTCGCGGAACGGACGCTTGGCCCTGGCGTCCAGGTCGTGCTCGGCGACCAGAAGACGGTACCGGGCGCTCTGCTCCTCGTACTCGTCGAGGAGTTGGGGCAACGGCACGTCGACGGCGATCCGCATCTCCGGATCGGGATCCTCCTCCGTCGCGGCCGCGATCGGCCCGTCGTCCTCCTCGCCGAGGAACATCACGTGGAACCAGTAGTGCTCGACCCAGCGCAGGTGGCTGATCAGCCCGCACAGCGTCATCAGCGGGGATCCGGGGAGCGGGGCCTGCCGCGCGCCCTCCGGCGAGACCCCCTCGCACTTGGCGCGGGCGGTGGCACGGGCGTAGTCGAGGAAGGTGGCCAGCTGGGTGCGTTCGTCCCAGGCGGTGGGTGTATCGGTTCGCGTCATAGGGGTGCAGCATCACGGTCCCGCTCCTCGGTGTCGAGCGAATTAGACCGCCGAGGCGGGTGCCTGGGGCACCCTTGCTTCGTCGTACCGTACGACGAAGGGATGTCAGGTGACAGACATCGGTCGCTGGATGGACGGTCTGCAGGACCGCGCCGCCGAGGTGCTGCCGGAGGACGTCTACGCGTACTTCCGGCGCGGCGCCGGCCGCGGCTTGAGCGTCGCGGAGGCGACCTCGGCCTGGGACCAGTTCCGCTTCCGGGCACGGCTGTTGCGGGACGTCTCGACGTGCGACGCCTCCACGACCGTGCTCGGCACGCCCGTTCGTACGCCCGTACTCGTCGCGCCCAGCACCCTGCAGCGCAGGGCCCACCCGGACGGGGAGGCCGCCACCGCGCGGGGCGTCGCGGCGGCGGGATCACTGCTGGCGGTGACCTCGAACACCGCGGTGCCGTTCGCGGACCTGGTGCCGAGCCGGGCGCCGTGGTGGGTGCAGGTGTACGTGGCCCGGGACCCCGTACTGACCATCGAGACGCTGGAGCGGGCCCTCGCCGCCGGGGCGCGGGCGGTCGTCCTGACCGCCGACACGCCGGTCAGCGGGGCGCGCGGCAATCGTGGCGCGCAGGTCGACGACTTCATCGGACCGGAGGACCTGTACGGCAACGTCACCGGGATTCCCTCGCCCGAGGCGGCCGAGCGCGCACCCGATCTGACGCTCGACGTCATCGGCTGGCTGCGCGAACGGGCCCGCGGCCTTCCCATCGTCGTCAAGGGGGTGCTGCGCGGCGACGACGCCCGGGAACTGGTGGCCGCGGGGGCGTCCGGCCTCATCGTCTCCAACCACGGCGGGCGGCAACTGGACGGGCTGGTGCCCACCGCCTGGGCCCTGCCGGAGGTCGTCGACGCGGTGGCGGGAACCGGCGCCGAGGTCTACGCCGACGGCGGGCTGCGTCGCGGCACCCACATCCTCGCCGCCCTCGCCCTCGGTGCCCGCGCGGTATTCATCGGGCGGCCCGTCCTGTGGGCGCTGACCGTCCGCGGCGCCGCCGGTGTGACCCGCCTGATCGACGACCTCACCGATGAACTCGTCGAGGCGATGAGCCTGACCGGCACACCGAGCGTCCTCGAACTGACCCGCGACCTCCTGTGGACCGGCCCCCTGCCGTTGAATTGATCGGCCTGGGTCCGACCAGGTACGGCCAGACCCAGGCCCAGCGAACGCCGGCCGGTCAGCCGGTGCTGTCGACGCCGACCGTGAGGGTCGCCGTGTAGCCGTCGGAGACGCTGGTGCCGAGTGCGGTGAGGGTCAGCAGGCCCGAGGACGCGCCGGCGTCGTCGTAGATGCTGTCGTCCTTGAGCAGGGTCTCCGTGGTGGTGTTGTCCGAGTACGGCGAGACGGCCTGGATCTCCGCGTTGATGTCCGCGTCGAAGAAGAGCTGGCCGGTGTGGATGACCTCGCCGCCGGTGTAGGAGTCGTCGGTGAGCGTCACGTCCGTGTGCACCCGCATATGGACGTGGACGGCGCGCGACACGTAGTGGCCGGGCCAGATCGAGGTGATCGAGCACTGACCGTTCTCGTCGGTCGTCTGCCCGCCGCGCAGGAAGGTGCCGTCGTCCTCCTCGTCGTGGCCGTTGCCGCCGACGTAGCCCGAGTACTCACCGAGCGAATCGCAGTGCCAGATCTCGACCAGGGCGTCGGCGAGCGGTGCGCAGTCGTTCGCGGTGTCGACGACCGTGAAGGTGTACTGGACCTCGACTCCTTCTTTGTCCTCCCTGATGTCCTTGCGGACGAGGGCGCCGTCGAGGGAGTACGGACCCTCGGTGACCTCGGCGGTGAGGGTGCAGACGGTGGTGGTCGCGGTCGCCGAGGCGGAGGCGGAGGCCGTGCCCGACGTGGCGGCCTTCGGGGTGGACTGCTGGGTGGAGAGCGGGTCGGCCGAGGCGAGCCCGGCGACCGCGAGGCCACCGGCGACGGCGACGGTGCCGCCGCCGATGAGGACCCGGCGCCGCTGGACACTTTTGTCCCGACGGTGCTTGGCGGGCTCCTGGCCCGCGATCCGCTGCTGGTGTTGCTCGTGGTTTCCAGTCATGGGTAAGGAAGTTAAGGGCGAATCTGAGGAAATCCTTGATGTGCGGCTGTGAATGCGCTGGGCGATTGAGCGCCCAACTACCCCTGATTCATGTGGAGTTGGGGGGAGAGCACCGAATAATCGGGTCTCGTTGGGCGTCCGCCGGCCGCTCATGGGTGGAGGGCGAGCCGGGCGGCAGGACCCCGTACACCCGTATCCCGATCGGCGAGTCGGTCGAGCTGTCCCGAAATGCGCGGTGCGGCCTGCTGTGTCACCGTCATGTCACAGACAGCCCGCCAGGTGAACCCCACAAGCCGATGGCGCGCTCTGAAGCGACGAGTGTCGGTAAGAGACCGGCGCCTGAACCACTTCGGGGGACTTCATGTACGGCATCGGTATCCGCAGAGTCGCGACGGCCATGGTGACCGCGTCGGCGGCCACCCTGCTCATGACCGCGTGTCAGCCGGGCGGGAGCCCGGCGGGGGCGGGCTCTTCGTCGTCGGGCGCTCCGGTCAAGCCGGCGGCGTCCACTTCCACCTCCGGCTCCGCTTCCCCCGCCACGCCCTCCACCCCCGCCGCATCCGCCACGTCCGGCTCGCCGACGCACACCGCGACGCCGCCCACCGGTGCGAAGGCCTGCGGTCTGTCGGATCTCAAGGCGTCCATGTACCAGGCCTCGGTGCGGCCGGACGGTACCGGGACCGGCGCGGCGATCGTCGAGTTCACCAACGTGTCCGGCAAGGCGTGCACCGTCCAGGGGTATCCGACCGTGGCGGGGGCGGGCAACGGTTCCCCCGAGAAGAACCGTCCGCTCAAGGCGACCACGACCGGGGGCGTGTCCACGGTGAAGATCGCGGCGGGCGGGAAGGCGTGGACGAAGCTGACGTTCGTGCAGGTCCAGGGTGAGGCCGACGGCTACTGCAAGTCCGGAGCCACGCCCGCGAGCTACCCGACCCTGGTGGTGGGCGTCCCGGGGGCCGGGGCGCACCAGGTCGCGCTGACGGACGGTGTCATCGCCGAGTGCGACGACAAGGTGACGGTCACCGCCCTCTCGGCGGCCAAGCCCTCCTGACCCACCTGCCCGGCCCTTGTCTCAGAGATGCCGCCGCCGACCGCGGTGCCCAGCACGCGCGGCGGCGGCAGGCGGACCGGCCGGGCGGCGACGGGCGCGCCGACCAGGCCGCCGAGGAGAAAGGCGAGGGCGAGCGGTATCAGCGTGCGCGTACCGGCCGTACCGCGTAATCCGCCCGCGCCGAGCCCCTCATACGGCCCTGGGGAGACGCACAGCTGTGGACAATGGCCGCACCTACGCCCTTGTCCCCGAAAGGCCCCGCATGGTGTTGAGCAGACGTACCTTCAGTGCACTCGCCGGCACCACCGCGCTCGGCCTCACGCTCAGCGGGAGCGACGGCGCCTTCGCCCGCGCGACCGCCCCCACCGGCCCGGCACCGGAACCGCCCGGCGCCGACGGGAACCGCCACACCGTGGGCTTCGACAAGTACTCGATGCTGGTCGACGGCAGGCGGGTCGTCCTGTGGTCCGGCGAGGTCCACCCCTTCCGGCTGCCGAGCCCCTCCCTCTGGCGGGACGTCCTGGAGAAGCTGCGCGCCCACGGGTACAACACCATCAGCGTCTACGTCTCCTGGAACTACCACTCCCCCGCGCCCGGACAGTACGACTTCACCGGCGTCCGCGACCTCGACCTGTTCCTGCGCACGGCCGCCGAGACCGGCCTGTATGTGATCCTGCGGCCCGGCCCGTACATCAACGCCGAGGTCGACGCGGGCGGCTTCCCCGGCTGGCTGACCGCCACCCGGGGCACCGCCCGCACCTCCGACCCGACCTATCTGTCGTACGTCGACGAGTGGCTGACCGCCGTGAACCGGATCGCGGCCCGGCACCTCTACACCCACGGCGGCGGCACGATCGTCCTCTACCAGCTGGAGAACGAGTACGCGAACCACGTCACCAGCCCCCGCGGGCGCGACTACATGGCCCACCTCTACGCCAAGGTCCGTGCCGACGGCATCGACGTGCCGCTCTTCCACAACGACAAGGGGCGCAACGGGTACTGGGCGCCGGGAACGTTCGACACGGGCGGCGAGAGCGGCCGTTATCTGTACGGCTTCGACGGCTATCCCTCGCCCGTCGCGACGCCGCCCGACTGGGGCTACTTCGGCATCGGCGGTACGAAGGGCGGCTCGACGGCGAGTCCCGAAACCCCGGGGCTGCTGGCCGAGTTCGGGGGTGGCTGGTTCGACCCGTGGGGCGGGGTGGAGTTCGACGGGAAGGGGTACGCGGAGTCGGCGCGGACGCGCGACGCGGCGTACGAGCGGCGCTTCTACCTCACCAACCTCGCCAACGGCATCAAGGTCCACAACGTCTACATGACGTTCGGGGGGACCTCCTGGGGCTGGCTGCCCGCGCCGGTCGTCTACACCTCGTACGACTACGGCGCCGCCCTCGACGAGGCCCGCAGACCCACCCCCAAGCTGGTCCCGATGCACCAGCTCGGGCAGCTCCTGCACTCCGTGCCCGACCTCGCCAAGCTGGACCGGGCGGCCGACGTCCAGGTCGGCGCGAGGGGCGGCGCGTCGGGGGCGGACGCCGGGATCACGGCGTACCACCTGGTCAACCCGGACACCAAGGCGCACTTCCACATCCTGCGCAACGACCGGACCGACGACGTCCTGGCCGCCGTCCCCCTCGCCGGAGTGAACGTTCCGCTACCGGTGCCGGTCCCCGGCCTCGACGCCCGGCTGCTCGCCACCGGACTCCGGCTCGGGCGAAGGACGCTGAGGTACTCCAGCGCCCAGCCGATGCTGTGGCTCACCGCCGGACGGCAGGACATCGCCGTGTTCACGGGGCGCAAGGGGGAGGCGACGCGGACGGCCGTCGAATGCGCGAGCGAGCCCACGGTCACCGTGCTGGAGGGGAAGGCCCACCACGCGTACGCGTCCGGCGCGCTGCGCGTCGACGCCGAACTCGGCGGTCTGACACGGGTGTTGGTGGAGGGCGGCGGCACGGACACCCCCCTCCTCCTGCTGCTCGCCGACGACGAGACGTCCGTACGGCTGTGGCGCTACGACACCCCGTCGGGGCCCGTGCTCGTATACGGCCCGGCGCTCCTGCGCACCGCAGCCCTGCGCGACACGACCGTCCATCTCACCGGGGACACCGTCGAGGAGGCCGACCTGGAGGTGTGGGGGCCGCGCGGGATGAGTGAAGTGGTGTGGAACCAGGACACGTTGAAGGCCCGGGCGACCACCTCCGGGAGCCTGCGGGCCGAGCGGCGGCTGCCGGGAGTCCCGGCCGTCCACCTTCCCGCGCTGGGCAACTGGCGCTTCCACGCCGAGAACCCCGAGTCGGCCGCCGCGTTCGACGACTCCGCCTGGAAGGTCGCGGACAGGACCTCCTCGTACAGCACCACCCCCGTACCGGCCGGGCAGCCCGTCCTTTTCGCCGACGACTACGGCTTCCACTACGGAGACGTCTGGTACCGGGGGCGCTTCACGGACGTGGGCGCCGCCGAGTCGGTGTCCCTCTCGTACGTCACGGGCACACAGGGGCTGCTGATGGCGTGGCTGGACGGAAAGCCGCTCGGCACGCACCGGATGCCGGTGCCGGACAAGTCGACGGTGCGGAAGGGCACATGGTCCGCCACGGCCACCTTCCCCGTGCGGTACACGAACGGACCGCACGTCCTGTCCGTCCTCGTCCGCCGGATGCAGCACGACATGGACGGCGCGGCGAAGGACACGCACAAGGCCGCACGGGGGCTCACGGCGGTGACGTTCGCGGGGGCGAGCCCGGCCCTCACCTGGCGGATCCAGGGCGGGGCAGCGCCCGACCCGGTGCGGGGGCCGCTCAACCACGGCGGGCTGTACGGGGAACGGCAGGGCTGGCATCTGCCGGAGTTCGCCGACGGCGGCTGGAAGGTCGTGGACTTCCCGCGGACGGCGCGCGGGCAGGGAGTCGCCTGGTACCGCACCGGGTTCCGGCTCGCGATCGATCCGGGCGTGGACGCCTCGATCGGGCTCACCCTCACCGACGACCCTGCCCGCGCCTACCGCGTCCAGATCTTCCTGAACGGCTGGAACATGGGCCAGTACATCAACGACGTCGGCCCCCAGCACACCTTCGTCCTGCCGGGCGGCATCCTGCGCACCCGGGGCGCCAACACCCTGGCCCTCGCCGTACTGTCCGACGGCACCACCCCGGCCGGTCCCGGCGAGGTGAAACTGACGCTGATGGGCAGCGCGGCCGGAGGGGTACCGGTGACACCGGTGGACTCCCCCGGCCGCGCGCACACCCTCTAACTGAGCCGGATCACGTTCCAGGACAGCGGCTCCAGGACGGCGGTCAGGGTGCCGTCGTCCTGGAGGGTGGTGTCCTCGACGGGGTGCGGGGTGACCCGTTCCTGGTCCTGAAGGGTGTTGCGGGCGTCGGGGTCCGCGTCGGCGACCGCGCTGTGCTCGACGACCGTCGTCAACCCCAGCCGGTTTAGGGCGACTTCGAGCGGCAGCGGCTCGGTCTGGCTGCGGTTGACCGCGAAGACGGTGACCGAGCCGTCCTCGGCGCGCACGGCGGTGGCGTGCAGCAGGTCGACCTCCCCGTACTTCTTCGTCTCGTACGTCGGCGACACCGCGCGGACGTCGAGGACCTCCCCGCGCCCGTACTTCGCCGCCTGCGCGAACGGGAAGAACGTCGTCTGCCGCCAGGCCGCGCCGCCCGGCTCCGTCATGATCGGCGCGATGACGTTGACGAGCTGGGCGAGACAGGCGACGGTCACCCGGTCCGCGTGCCGCAGCAGCGCGATCAGCAGGGAGCCGAAGACGACGGCGTCCGTGACGCTGTAGACGTCCTCCAGGATGCGCGGGGCCTCCTGCCAGTCCTCGACCGGATGCGGGTTCGGCCGGCTCTGGTACCAGACGTTCCACTCGTCGAAGGAGAGGTTGATCTTCTTCTTGGACTTCAGCCGGGCGCCCACGTGGTCGCAGGTCGCCACCACGTTCTCGATGAAGGACTCGGTGTCGACGGCGGAGGCGAGGAAGGAGTCGCGGTCGCCTTCGGTCTCCTCGTAGTAGGCGTGCAGGGAGATGTAGTCGACGAGGTCGTACGTCTCCGCCAGCACGGTCGCCTCCCACGCGGCGAACGTCTCCATGTTCTGCCCCGACGATCCGCACGCGACGAGTTCGAGGTCCGGCTCGATCTGGCGCATCGCGCGGGCGGTCTCGGCGGCGAGACGGCCGTACTCCTCCGCCGTCTTGTGGCCGGTCTGCCAGGGGCCGTCCATCTCGTTGCCCAGACACCACAGGCCGATGCCGAACGGCTCCTTGTCGCCGTGCGCCACCCGCAGGTCCGAACGGGCCGTCCCGCCGGGGTGGTTGGCGTACTCCTGGAGCTCCAGGGCCTCGGCGACCCCACGCGTGCCGAGGTTGATCGCCATCATCGGCTCGGCCTGGGGGCCGATCTTCCTCAGGAAGGCGATGTACTCGGACAGGCCGAAGCGGTTGGTCTCGGTGGAGCGCCAGGCGAGGTCGAGGCGGCGGGGCCGTTCCTCCGCGGGGCCCACGCCGTCCTCCCAGTTGTAGGCGGAGACGAAGTTGCCGCCGGGGTAGCGGATGGTGGTGACGCCCAGTTCGCGGACCAGGTCCAGTACGTCGGTGCGGAGGCCTTCGGCGTCGGCGGAGGGGTGGTCGGGTTCGTAGATGCCGGTGTAGACGCAGCGGCCGAGGTGTTCGACGAAGGAGCCGAAGAGGCGGGGGTTGACCTCGCCGATGGTGAAGGCGGGGTCCAGGGCGAAGCGGGCGGTACGCATTCTTTTCCTTCCGGGGGTTCGGTTTTGTCTGCGGGTTCGGGGGGGCTGGTCGCGCAGTTCCCCGCGCCCCTAACCGGCGACGGGCCAACCGTTCCTCGTCCAGTTCAGCCTGTTCAGGCCCAGCTTGGGGGTGCCTGAGTCGTTGCCGTCGTAGTAGTGATAGGCGATCCAGTCCTCCCCATGGGCACGGAAGACCGACTCACCGCCGGGGCCGACATAGCGACCGTGGGAAGCGAGGAACAGGTCGCCGCCGCCCTCCAGCATCGGCTTGCCCGTGCTGTCCACGTAGGGGCCGGTCACCGATGCCGATCTGCCGACCCGGATCTTGTAGGTGGAGTTCACGCCCGCGCAGCAGGCGTCGTAGGAGGCGAAGAGGTAGTAGTAGCGGCCGTGTTTGACGATGTACGGGCCCTCGACCGCGTACGGGGCGTCCGGGCGGGTGGCCAGGTGCTCCACGGGTGTGTCCGCGATCGCCTTGCCGGTGCTCGGGTCCAGTTCGACCATGCGGATGCCCGTCCAGTACGAGCCGAACGCCATCCACAGCTTGCCGTCGGCCCGGATCACCGCCGGGTCGATGGCGTTCCAGGCGTCAGTGGTCCGAGAGGTGAAGGCCGGGCCGTGGTCGGTCCAGGTGCCGGGCATGCCGGTCTTCGACGTGGCCACGCCGATCGCCGAGTGGTTGGTGCCCCAGGAGGAGACGGCGTAGTAGAGCCAGTAGCGGCCGTCTCGGTAGGAGAGGTCGGGGGCCCAGGGGTCGGCGGTGGAGTTGTAGTCGTACCACCAACTCGGGGGCGTGGTGAAGGCGTTGCCCGCGTCGTCCCAGTGGTGGAGGTCGGTGGAGAGGCGGGCGCCGAGGACGCCGCCGGTGGAGTAGGCGACGTAGCGGCCGTTCCTGAGGTGGGTGACCGTGGGGTCGTGGATGATCTGCTGGCCGGTGAGGGGGAGGGGGTCGGGGTAGGTGACGTCGGCCGACGCGGTGGTCGGGAGCAGGGCGATGGTGGCCGCGGCGAGCAGCGCGGCGAGTCTCAAGCGCTTCAACTCACACTCCTCTGGGCTGTTACTGGCCGGCCAGACCCGTGTGGGCGACACCCCGCACGATCTGGCTCTGGAAGAAGACGAACACGACGATCAGCGGGAGTCCCGCGATCAGGCCGCCCGCCATGAGCTGTGGCCAGACGATGCCGAAGGCGTTCTGCACGGTGGCGATGCCGTTGGGCATGGTCATCAGGTCGGGGTTGTTGGTCACCATGTAGGGCCACAGGAAGTTGTTCCACGAGGCGATGAAGGTGAAGATCCCGACGGCCGACAGCGAGGGCTTCGAGAGCGGCAGGACGAGGGTGAAGAAGATCCGCCAGCGGCCCGCGCCGTCGATGAACGCCGCCTCCTCCAGCTCGCGGGGCAGCGACTGGAAGAACTTGTAGAGGATGTAGACCATCGCGGCGGGGGCGCACTGCGGCAGGATCATGCCCCAGTAGGTGTCGACCATGCCGAGCGACTGCACGGTGGTGAAGAGCGGGACGCCGAGGATCGCCGGGGAGAACATCAGGCCCGCCATCGTCACGGCCATCAGGACGGACTTGCCGCGGAACTCGGTGCGGGCGAAACCGTATCCGGCGAGGGAGGCGACCAGCAGCACGACGAAGGTGACGCAGACCGACACGACCAGCGAGTTCACGAACCAGTTGGGGATGTTGCCGGCCTCGAAGACCTTCCGCCAGGAGTCGAGGGTGAGGTCCTTGGGGATCCAGTGCGGCGAGGCCACCGATTCCGCCGGGGTCTTGAGCGACGTGGACAGGGCCCACACCAGCGGCGCCATCCAGATCACGGACAGGGCGAGGGCGACGACCGTCAGGGCGATCTGCGCGGGCGTCCAGGTGCTGCGGGGTTTACGGAGGGTGGGTGACGGCGTGGTCATCGGGAGATGCCCTCCTCTCGGCTGCGGAGCAGCCACATCCGCCCGAGGGCGACGGCCGCGATGATGAGGAACAGGACGAAGGAGATCGCGGAGGCGTAGCCCACGCGGTAGCTGGTGAAGCCCTGTTCGAGGGTGTACTGGACGAAGGTGCGGGTCGATTCCTCCGGCCCCGGGCCGAACTGGTACATGACCACCGCCTGGTCGAAGACCTGGAGCGAGGCCAGGATCTGCAGCGCGATGACGAGGCCGGTGATGTTGCGCAGGTTCGGCACGGTGATGTGGAGCATGCGCCGGAAGGCGTTCGCGCCGTCCAGCTCGGCCGCCTCGTAGAGGTGTTGGGGGATGTTCTGGAGAGCGGCGAGGAAGAGCAGGAAGGAGAATCCGACCGTCCACCACAGGGTCGCGACGACGACGGCGAGCAGGGCCGTGGACTTCTGGGTGAGCCAGGGGGTGGTGAGGCCGAGTACGTGGTTGACCATGCCGTTGGTGGGCTGGAACAGCCACCACCACAGGTTGCCGATGACGGCCGAGGGCAGCAGGAACGGCGCGAAGAAGCACAGCCGCCACAGCCACTTGAAGTGCACGGTGTGGTGGGCGATCAGCGCCATCAGCAGGGCCACGACGACGATGCACGGGACGACGTACAGGGTGAACTGGACGCTGTGCCACAGCGAGTTCCACACGAGGTCGTCCTTGAGGGCCTCGCGGTAGTTGTCGAGGCCGACGAAGTCGGTGTGGTCGCCGGAGATGTTGGCGTCGGTGAAACTGAGGTAGAGGCCGCGGACGACCGGCAGCAGCACGAAGAGTCCGTACAGGACGAAGAACGGGGCGACGAACCAGCCGCCGTGCTGGAAGCGACGGCCCCAGCGCACGCGGGCGGAGTCGGCGGCCGTGGTCGCGCGAGGACGCAGGGTGGTGGCGGCGACCGTGCTCGTGGCGCTGCTCATGCGCCTGCTCCCTTCAGCTCCTGGGCGGCCGTCCTGCCGTCCATGGGGTTCTTCATGGCGAGCAGTCGCTCCAGGACGGACTTCATACGGCGGGCCGCCGCGGCCGGCTTCGCGGAGCCGAGGTTGGAGGAGGCGACGACCGGGCCGACACGTTGCGCAAGGACGCCGGTGGAGCCGGCGAACCAGATGTGCGGTTCGGTGGCCGGGTGCTCCATGGCGGGCCCGGAGTACTCGTTCTGCGGGCTGAGCTTGAGGTAGGCGGGATCCTTGAAGGTGGGCAGATAGGCGGGCACATGGCCGCCGATGGCCCAGGTGGTGGCGTGGGTGACCATGTAGGCGGCGAGCCGGTAGGCGCCCTCGTCGGCGGCGCCGCCGCGGCCGGACTGGTGGGGCAGGATGAAGGAGTGCGACTCGGCGTGGGTGGCCCGTCTCCCGAACACCGGGGGCAGCGGCTGGGCGCCGAAGTCGAGCTTCTCCCCGTTGAAGTACGGCACCGACCAGTTGCCCTCCCAGGTGAACGGCGACCCGGCGAGGAACGCCTCGCCGTCGGCCTCGCCGACGGTGACATAGCCGTCGGTCACGTGCTTGCGGAAGAACTCCAGGACCTCGGTGGCCTTGTCGGTGTCGAAGGTGACGTCGGTCTGGTCGTCGTTGAAGTAGCCGCCGCCGAGCTGCTGGTAGAAGGCGACGAAGAACCACCAGGCGAAGTTCTGGTCGTTGGCGTGCAGGCCGAGGGTCTGCTGCCCGCTCTTCAGCTGCTTCTTGGCCGCCTTGAGGAGGGCGAACCACTCGTCGGTGGAACCGGCGGCCGGCAGCCGGCCGTCGGCGTCGAGCAGCCCGGCCTTCTTGCAGACGTCCTTGCGGTAGAAGCAGAGCTGGACGTGGATGTCGAGGGGCAGGGCGTAGAGCTTGCCGCCGACGATGCCGCGCTTCCACAGCACGGGGTTGAAGTCGGCCTCCCGCACGCCGTACTTGGCCAGAAGGTCGATGTCCCAGGGGTCCAGGAGGCGGCCGGGCGCGAACCCGGGGACGCGGCCCTGGTGCATGACGGCGAGGTCCGGTGCGCGGTTGCCGGCCGCGGCCATGGCGAGCTTGGTGTAGTACGGGCCGCCCCAGGTCAGGGTGGAGTCCTTGACCGCGATGTCCGGATGTTCCTTGCGGAAGGCGTCCACCATCGCGACCTGGTTGGTGCCGTCGCCGCCCTGGAAGAGGTTCCAGTAGCGGACCCGGGTGCGCGCGCTGGAGGCGAGCGCGTCCGCGCCGGTGCCGAGCGCGGCGAAGCCGAGGCTGCCGGCGACGGTCAGGCCGCCGAGCGCGGCCAAAACGTTCCTGCGGTTCAGGTTCCCACGATTCGGATACCCGTCGTTCAGGTCAGGTCGTCCCATGCCCTGCCCTCACTGTTCGAGATTCACTGTTCGAGATTTCGGTGATCGCTCGTAACTTCGAACGGGACCGTAGATAGGAAGCGCTTTCTCGTCAATGGTTTGCACAAAAATCGAAGGTCCCCGTCCGGTGGTCGACGACCGGACGGGGACCTTCGAGGGGGAAACTGTCAGCCGGCGAACGGCGGCTGCGGCAGGCCCTTCCCCGCGCCGGGGACGACGAGCACCGAGCCGGAGAGCGGATGCGGCGCCTCCAGGCCCGTACGCGCCGTGGTGATGTACAGGTCGGTCAGGTCCACGCCGCCGAAGGCGCAGGCGGTGGGGCGCGGAACGGGAAGTTCCACGACCCGGTCGAGCTCGCCGTCCGGTGTGTAGCGGCGGACCGCTCCGCCGTCCCAGAGGGCCACCCACACACAGCCCTCGGCGTCGACGGTGAGCCCGTCGGGCCACCCCGCGCCCTCTTCGATCACGGCCAACGGGCGCCTGTTGAGGGGTGGTTGGCCGTCACCCACGTCACCTACGTCGAAGACGTCGACGCGGCGGGTCGGGGAGTCGATGTAGTACAGCAGCCGGCCGTCCGGGCTCCAGCCCGTTCCGTTGCTGACGGCGACGTCGCCGAGGAGCGGGGTGACCGTGCCGTCCGCGGCGATCCGGGACAGGGTGCCACCGCCCGGGGCCTCGTCGTAGCGCATGGTGCCGAAGAGCAGCGAGCCGTCCGGGGCGACCGCGGCGTCGTTCGCGCGGCGGCCGGGGACGGGGTCGCGGTGCAGCCACCGAAAGCCCTCGGCGCCGCCGTACGTCGCCACGCCGTCCCGGAGATTGACGACCAGGCCGCCGCCCGCGCGGGGCTTGGCGGCGCCCACGTGCTGCTCGGTGACCATGACCGTGCGGCGCCCGGAGACGGGGTCGTAGGTGTGGACCCGGGAACCGAGGATGTCCACCCAGATGAGCCGCTGCGCGTCCGGATCCCAGGTCGGGCCCTCACCGAGGGCCGCCTCGGCGCGCACCGCGACGTCGAAGGCCGTGCCGCCCGTCCCGCTCGCCCCGGTCACCCCACCACGCTCCGGTGGCCGAGCCGCTCGGACAGCTCGACGGCGCCCTTCGCGGCGAGCTGCTCCAGCTCCACGCGGCGCTCGTCGCTCCAGCGGATCATCGGTACGGAGATGGAGAGCGCGGCGACGACCTGGCCCGTACGGTCGCGCACCGGGGCGGCGACGCAGCTGACGTCCGGGTTCGACTCGCGGCTCTCCACGGCGACGCCGCGGCGGCGGATCTCGGCGAGGGCCTCGCGCAGGGCGCCCGGCTCGGTGATGCTGTTGGGCGTCATCGCGACCAGGTCCGCGTTGTCCGGGATACGGGAGGTCAGCTCGACGTCGGGGAGCGAGGCGAGCAGCATCTTGCCGACGGAGGTGCAGTGGGCGGGCAGGCGCCGGCCCGCCGCGGACACCATGCGCACGGCGTGCGTGGAGTCGACCTTCGCGATGTAGATGACGTCCGTGCCCTCCAGGATCGCCACGTGGACGGTCTCGTCACAGGTCTCGGCGACGGACCGGGCGACCTGCTGGCCCTCGGCGGCGAGGTCCAGCTGCTCGGCGTACCTGCTCCCGAGCTGGTACGGGCGCACACCGAGGCGGTAGCGTCCCGGCTGGCCGGGAACCTGCACGATGTACGAGCGGGCGGCGAGCGTGGTGACCAGCTCGTGCACCGTCGTCCGGGGAAGCTGGAGCTTGCGCACGATGTCGGGGGCGGAGAGCGTCCCGTCCCCGTCGAGGAAGAGCTCGAGTATGTCGAGAGCTCGGGTCACGGCAGGTACGAGGCGTCCCACAACCGGCCCCCTCCCTATGTTCGAAATTTCAACAGCCGATCGGCATGACGAACACAGGCTACTCATAGTGCTCTTGCACGGGCAATGGGTGGGTGACGGTGAGGTGCGAGGGGTGACAGTGCACTGGTGAGCAGGCGGAGTCGGCCGCGCGCGACGGGAGCTCAGCGGCGGGGGTGGGGATCACCCAGCTCACCTCGGAGACGCTGCGCGCGGAGTACCAGCTCCAGCTCGAACCGCCGGTCCGGATCGTCGATCTCGTCCCCCCACAGCTCCCTGATCTGGCGGAGGCGGTAGCGGACGGTCTGGGGGTGGACACCGAGCCGCGCGGCCACCTCCGGCGCGCCTCCGCGCGTCTCCAGCCACGCCAGCAACGTCTCCGCGAGACGTCGCCCGTGCGTCGGCCCGCAGTGCGCGAGCGGCGCCAGGCAGCGCAGGGCGAGGTCGTCGATCAGCTCCTCGGGCTGGAGGAGCACCAGGGCCTCGGTGTGCTCGGTGCAGTGCAGCACCTCCCCGCCGGGCAGCAGCCGCCGCTCCATCAGCCGTACCGCCGCATCCGCCCAGCGCAGCGACTTCGCCGCGTCGGCCAGCGGCACCGGCGGCCCGATCGCCCCGGACCACCCGGTCAGCGCCCGGTGCAGCAGCTCCGGCCGCCCGGCGGCGTCCGGCTCGGGCACCACCATCCGCGGCTGCTCGTACTCCATGTCGAGCAGCACCCCCTGCCCGACGGCGGGCGCCACGGCCTCCCGCGCCGGCCGCAGCAGCACCCCGACGGCGACCTTGTCCGGCAGTGGCCAGCCGATCCGCGCGGCCCGCTCGACGAGCGCCTCGGCGGGGTCGCCCCGGTGGTGGTGCTCGGCGAGCAGCAGCTCCATCAGGCGCCGCTGGAGACGGAGGCGCTCCCCCGCCTGCCGGGCCGCGGCCTCGGCGTAACCCCGTACGGACTGGTCCACCAGACCGTCCAGGTACTCGTATCCCGCGTCGACGAGCTCGTACATCGCCGGTGGCGGGATCTCGACCCGCTGCCCGATCTCCGCGAACCGGCGCCAGGCGAGGCGGACGCCCAGCCGGTAGATCGCCTGCAGTGAGTCGAGGCTGCGGCCGTGCAGTCCCTCGCCGCGGCCGAACTCCTGGAAGACCTCGGGGTGGACGCGGGGTCTGCCCTCCGCCGTCTCCAGGTGCTGCACGAAGACCTCGATGGCCCGGCGGATGCCGACGAGGGCCATCGGCTCTCCGGAGTCGTCGAGGACGAGGGGCAGGTTCGGGTACTCGCGGCGGATCTCCCGGAGGATCTCCTCGGCGAGATCCGGCGCCTCGGCGAGGGCGATCGCCGCGAACTGCCGCACCTGGGCACGGGGAACGTCATGCCAGGCCGAGCGTATGGCGACGGTCCCGTGGCCGGCCTGCACCTTCCGGTCCGCCTCCGGCGCGCCCCGCGGCACGGTCAGTGCTCCTGGTCGGCATGTTCGTATGTGATCAGGGGGGTGTTCGGCTGATCGGGGGTCGCGTCGAGCAGCGCGACGATGCCGAGTGCGGCACCCACGGCGAGCGCGGCGGCGGCAGCGACGGTGAGTACGGCGGCCAACAGTCTGGACATCGCAGGGTGAGCCTCTCTGTCGGAGGTCGTCCCCACCCGTTTCCGTGATCCGCGCAGCCCGTTTCGCCGGTCCCGTCCGGCAAGTCCTCAGTCTCGACAATGCATTGACACTCCGTCAAGGGTGCCCGTACGGTTCCCGGCCCATACCGCACGTGCACTTTCCCTCCTGGTGTCGACGCACCCGTATCACCGCGTTCCACCCGTATCACCCGCATCACCCGTGACCGGCCGTGATCAGCCGCGATCAGCCGTGATCACTCGTGCGTCGAGCCTCCTCACGCCCCTGGAGTGCCCGGATGCGCCGGAAACCCTCACCCTTCGCACTGGTCCTGCTCGGCCTCGGCACGTTTCTGCTCGTACTGGCCCCGATGCTCGCGTGGTACGTGGAACCGCGGGCCGCCGTGAACCCCGTCGACATCGACACGACCGCCGTCTACACCGGCACGGGCGCCTATTTCGACACCGCCCAGATCCAGACCCTGTTCGACAAGCGGATCACCATCACCCAGCAGGTCAGAGGCGATGTCGCCGACAGTGAGCACAGCGGGCGCGCCGTCTGGGACGTGACGACGACGGTCGACACGGACAAGTCGCTGCCCGCGGCCGACCCGTACGACGCGCTGGAGTTCTTCCCGAACCGCTGGGTCACCGACCGGAAGACCAACCAGCCGGTGCACTGCTGCCAGGAGAGCCCGCGCTTCGAGGGCGACGCCTACCTCAAGTTCCCCTTCGACGTGCAGAAACACGCGTACCGCTGGTGGGACAACTCCCTCGGCGAACCCATCACGCTGGCCTACCGGGGCACCAAGAAGATCCAGGGCTACACGGGTTACCGCTTCACCGGCACGGTCCCCCCGACGAAGATCGGCACCCGGCTGGTGCCCGGCAGCATCGTCGACCAGCCCGGTCGCCCCCAGGTGCTGGCCGAGGAGTGGTACTCCAACCACGGCATCGAGCTGGTCGTCGACCAGCGCACCGGCCGGGTGCTCTACGCCCAGGTCGGTCCGCGCAGGACGTTGCGCGCCCCGGGTTCCACGTACGACTCGACGCTGCTCCTGGATGCCGACAAGCTGGCCTTCACCACGGCCACCCAGAAGGACCAGGTGAAGCAGGCGAAGAAGGAGAGCGGTCAACTGCGTCTGCTGGGGCAGACGTTGCCGATAGATGCCGGTGTGCTCGGGTTCGTCCTCGCCGCCGTGGGGGGCGTTTTGGTGGTACGAGGGCGACGGGATCCCGGTTCGCCCGGTAACTCCCCTTCAGCACTCACGATGTGATGGGCTGTCAGCTCCACAAAGCCCGGAATTTGTCACCTCGGTGAGTAGCAGCTTCCCAGCGCCGGGCGAAAACTATCCACCCCCACCCGAGCACAGCCCGCCCACACTCCCGTGACAGCCGGTACCCGCATCCCCCACAGATCGGCAGATTCACCCCCATCAGATCGGCGCATTCACCCTCGAAGAGACCGACCCGCCCTACGCCCCACCCCCCACGCTGAGTTCCGCACCCTGAGACGAGTTGGAGCACCCATGCCCCAGCACGTGCCCTCCCCGCTGCGCGCCGCGGTCCCGCGCGACGCGCAGTCCCTCCCGGCGCTTCCCCCACCGCCGCGCCGCATCGTCTTCCTCGCCCACCGGGACCTGGGAAACCGGTCCGCGGGCGGATCCGAGATCCTCGTCGACCGGCTCGCCGAGGGACTGACCTCGCTCGGCCACCAGGTCACCCTGGTGTGCGGCGGGCCCGCGGCCTACCACGACTACCGGGTCGTCTCGGCGGGCGGCGACCTGGGCCACTTCCTGCGCGCCCGCTCCGCCTTCCACCGTCAGGTCGGCGGCTGCGACCTGCTGGTCGAGGTCTGCAACGGCATGCCGTACCTGGCGCCGCTCTGGCACCACGGCCCCACCCTGTGCCTGGTCAACCACGTCCACACGGACCTGTGGCGGATGCGGTTCGGCGGACCGCTGGCGCCCGCCGCCCGGATCGGCCGAAGACTCGAACACTGGGCACTGGCGGGCGCGCAGCGCGGCAATCTGCTGGTCGCCGTCTCGCCGTCGACGGCCCACGCGCTGCGCGCGATCGGGGTGCAGCGGGAGCGCATCCGGGTCGTGCACAACGGGGTCGAGGAGCCGGGCCCACGTGCCGAGCGCTCGCCGGAGCCGCTGTTCGTGGCGATGGGACGGCTGGTCGAGTACAAGCGGATCGATCTGCTGCTGCGGCTGTGGGAACGGGTCCGCCCGGTCACCGGCGGCCGGCTGGTGATCGTCGGCGACGGTCCCGAGCGGGAGAGACTCCACCACCTGGCAGGAGCGGGTGTGGAGTTCGCGGGCCGGGTCTCGGAGGCCGAGAAGCACCGGCTGCTGTGCGCCGCGTGGCTGCTGCTGCATCCCTCCGCCGTGGAGGGCTGGGGGCTGGTGGTCACGGAGGCGGCCGCGCGCGAGACCCCGGCGATCGCCTTCGACGTGCCCGGACTGCGCGACTCCGTGGTCGACGGCGAGACGGGTGTGCTGGCGCGCGGTGAGTCCTCGTTCGCGGCGGCCTGGTGCACCCTCGCCCTGTCCACCCACCGCCGCACCCTCATGGGCAAGTCCGCCCGCGACCGTGCGGCCCAGTACCGCTGGAACAACACCGTGCGCCAGTTCAGGGCGGTGGCCACGGAGGCGGCCACCTCCTGGCGGAGGTGACGCCCATGGACGGCGACCCCGAAATACCCCGCCGAGCCCGCACCAAAAACGCACCCCGGGCCTGGAAGGACCCCTCCTTCCGTCGTTCGTTCGCGCTGTTTCGGGCCTTTATGCGGGAGCAGGACGATCCCGAGGGCTGCTACTCGTTGCTAGCCCGTGACGCCGCCGACCAGGTCGAGGCGTACGGCGGCATCGAGGGACGTACCGTCGTGGACGTCGGAGGCGGCGGCGGGTACTTCACCGCGGAGTTCCGGCGGCGCGGAGCGCAGGCGTATCTCTTCGAGCCGGACGTACGGGAGCTGGGGGCGAAGCCCGACGGCTCGGCGGTCGTCGCCGACGGGTATCTGCTGCCGCTCGCGGACGGGGTCGCCGACGTCACCTTCTCCTCCAACGTCCTCGAACACGTGGCCGACCCGCAGACGTTCCTGAGCGAACTGGTGCGCGTCACCCGGCCCGACGGGCTGATCTACGTCTCGTTCACCAACTGGCTCTCCCCGTGGGGCGGTCACGAGTGGGCGCCCTGGCACTACCTCGGCGCGGAGCGGGCGCGCGCCCACTATCACCGCCGTACCGGAAAGCCCGCCAAGCACACCCTCGGCGAGAACCTCTTCGCCGTGCACATCGGCCCCACCCTGCGGCAGGTGCGCGCCCGCGACGACGTCACGGTCGTCTCGGCGCGCTCCCGCTACTGGCCCCTCCTCGCCTCCGCCGTCACCAGGGCGCCGGGGCTGCGGGAGTTCGCCACCTGGAACCTCCTCCTCATCCTCCGGCGGTGTCCACCATGACGACCACGGTCCAGGCTCCTCCCCCGGCGGCCGTCCGCCCCGTCTCGACCACGTCCGGCCCCCCGCACGGGCCACGGTCCAGGCGCTGGCTGCTGGGGTTCTGGGCCGTGGTGTTCGTGCTGTTCCTGGCCGTGCACCCCGGACGCATGACGTTCGACACCAAGCTCGGTGTCGTGCTCGACCCGTGGCAGTTCCTGTCCGACCTGGGTCAGTTGTGGCACGACCGGGGCGGTTTCGGCGGCATCCAGGACCAGTACGTGGGGTACGTCTGGCCGATGCTGCCGTTCTACGGCCTGTGCAAGCTGATCCACCTCCCGGTGTGGCTGGCGGAACGGCTGTGGCTGTCGATCGTCGTGTCCGTCGCCTTCTGGGGCGCCCTGCGGCTGGCCGAACGGCTGCGGATCGGGAACGGTTCCTCCCGGCTGCTCGCCGCCGTCGCGTACGCGCTCTGGCCGGTCTTCACGATCGTCGTCGGCTCGACGTCCGCCGCCGCGCTCCCCGGCGCCCTCCTCCCCTGGGTCCTGCTCCCCCTCACCGACGAGCGCTACAGCGCCCGCGTCGCCGCCCTCCGCTCGGCACTCGTCGTCCCCTTCATGGGCGGCGTGAACGCGGCGGCCACCCTCGCCTCGCTGCTCCCCGTCGGGCTGTATCTGCTGTCCCGTCCACGTGGACCCCGGCAGCGGAGACTGATCACCTGGTGGGTACCGGGCGTGATCCTGGCGACGGCCTGGTGGGTGATCCCGCTGCTGATGCTCGGCGTCTACGGCGAGAACTTCCTCCCGTACGTGGAGACCTCGGGGACCACGACCGCCACCATGTCGGCCACGGAGTCCCTGCGCGGCGCCGGGAACTGGGTCGCGTACCTCCACTTCGGCGAGGCCTGGCTGCCGGCCGGCTGGACCGTCGCCGCCTCGGTGATCGTGATCGTCTGCTCGGCGCTCGCGGCGGGGCTGGGTCTCGCCGGGCTCGCCAGACGTGACATGCCCGAGCGCCGCTGGCTGGTGCTGACCGTGCTGTCGGTCGCGCTCCTCACCCTCGCGGGGTACGGCGGCGCGTTCGGCGCGCCCTTCCACGGCGTCGTCCAGGACTGGCTGAACGGCTGGCTGGTCCCCTTCCGCAACATCTACAAGTTCCAGACGGGCCTCGCCCTGGCGCTGGTGTTCGGCCTCGCGCATCTCGTCGGGGTCGCCGCCGAGCCACGCGGAGCCCGTCCCGTACACGGACGCCGCTACGCGCCCCTCGTCGCGGCCGTGCTGATCCTCCCGGGTCTCGCCTGGCCGTACCTCAACGGGTCGATCCTCAACCCGGGTTCCTTCCAGCAGCTCCCCAAGTACTGGCAGACCACCGCCGACTGGCTGAAGAAGTACTCCCCCGACTCCCGTGCCCTCGTCGTCCCCGCCACCGCGCACGGCCTCTACACCTGGGGCTCCCCCATCGACGAGCCCCTCGACGTGCTCGCCGACTCCCGCTGGGCCGAGCGGGACTACGTCCCCTTCGGCACCCCCGGCAACCGGCGCGCCATGGACGCCGTCGAGCAAGCGCTCATGACCGGCGGTGACGTCCCCGGCCTCGGCGACTACCTGAGCCGCGCCGGGCTCTACTACGTCGTCGTCCGCAACGACCTCGACCCCGACCAGGTCGGTTACGTCCCGACCCAGACCGTGAAGCGGACCCTGGAACAGTCGGGCTACGAGCGCGTCACCGGCTTCGGACCGGTCGTGACCGGCGGCCGGATCGCCCACCACGCCCCGCTCCAGGTCGAGGGCCTCTACCCGCGCGAGCGCGCCGTCGAGATCTACGAACCGGCGAGCAACGGCGCACCGCGCCCCGGGCAGGCCGGGCTGAGCGCCATCGCGGACACCGCCGTCGTCTCCGGCGGCCCCGAGGCGCTGCTGCCGCTGGCCGCCGACCCCGCGATGCGCGGCCGCCCCGCCGTCCTGACCGGCGACAACCATCCCGGCCTCGGCACCGCCGCGGTCCAGGTGGTCGGCGACGGGCTGCGACGCGCCGACACCCGCTTCGGCCTGGTCAACTCCAACACCTCGTACACGTACACGCCCGACCAGCGCAACGACAGCGACAGCGCCCAGGACGCCGGCAAGAAGCCGCACCAGATCCTGCCGACCAAGGGCATCCGGCACCAGACGGTGGCCGAGCTGCGCGGCGCCCGCTCGGTGACCGCGTCCTCCACCGGCAACTGGCTGTTCCACCTCCCCCAGTACGACCCCGTGAACGCCTTCGACGGCAACCCCGACACCGCGTGGGCGGAGGGCGCGTCCGGTTCCGCGAACGGACAGTGGCTGCGGATCAGCTTCGAGGGGTCCCTGGACATGCCGAAGTCCTTCAAGGTCACCCCGCTGCCGCAGGACGGCATGCGGTCCGCGGCGACCCGGGTCCGGGTGGAGACGGAGAAGGGCTCCGCCACCAGCTATCTCGAACCCGACGGCACGACCCAGACCGTCAAGGCACCTGCCGGGTCGACGAGTTGGATGAAGCTGACGATCACCGACTCCACCGCGCAGCGCGCCGGCCTGACCGGCGCGGGCTTCTCCGAGATCGCCCTCCCGGAGGTCCAGGTCACCCGCCTGCTGAAGCTCCCGACCGACGCCGCAGGATCGGACGCCTCCGCCGAGATCGTCTCCCTGCACCGCACCACCGACCCCACCGGCCTCGCCCCCACGGGCACGGAGGCGGGCCTGCACCGCACCTTCGCCACCTCGACGGCGGGATCGTACGAGGTGAACGCGAGCGCCGTCGCGATCACCGGCGACGCACTCGACAAGCTGCTGTACGACGTCTCGCCCCAACAGCCGAACCGGATCGTCGCGACGGCCGACTCCACGTCGGCCCTCGGCCCCGGCCTCGACGCGCGCAATCTCACGGACGGCAACCTGACCACGGCCTGGATCGCCGGGGACAGGCCGACGATCCATCTGAGCTGGCCCGACAAGAAACCCGTCTCGTCCATGGTCCTGGCCGCGGCCGGCGGCCTCTCCACCCGCCCGACGAAGATCGAGATCCGCTCCCCGGACGGGGACACCGTGGCCGGCGTCGACGAGAACGGCTGGGCCCGCTTCGACCCGATCACCACGAACCACCTCGACATCACCATCACCGAGACCGCGCCCCTGACGCTCCACAACCCGGTCGCGGGCGCCGATCTGCAACTGCCGGTCGGGCTGACGGAGTTGTATCTCCCTGACCTCGCCGAGTACCGCACCACACAGGCCGTGGAGACACAGGAGTTCTCGCTCCCGTGCGGGAAGGGGCCCACGCTCGCGGTCGACGGGAAGCTGTACGCGACGAGCGCGAAGGGGACGGTGGGGGATCTCGCCGAACGGCGGCCGGTTCAGCTGACGCTGTGCCAAGAGGGCTCCTCGAACGCAGCGTTGGACCTCGGATCCGGTTCGCACCGGGTCGAGGCGGGCGACGCCGGGCCCCTCGCGGTCACGGACGTCACCCTCACCCGGGGAACCGTCGAGGCCGTCGCCGGTGCCGGGCGCGAGCTGCGGATCGTGGACTGGCTGGGCGACCGTCGCGAGGTGAAGGTCGGCTCCGGCGCCGCCTCGTACCTCACGACGTACGAGAACTACAACGACGGCTGGCAGGCCACGCTGGGCGGCAAGAAACTGACGCCCCTGCGGCTCGACGGCTGGCAGCAGGGCTGGCGGATCCCGGCCGGCGCGGGCGGCACGGTCACGTTGTCGTACGAGCCCTCGACGACGTACGAGGCCGGGCTGATCGGCGGCGGGGTCGGCGTGGCGGCTCTCGCGGGCCTCGTGCTGTGGCGTCGCCGCGAGGCCAACCCCGACGAGCCGCAGCCGACGGCGCCGGACGCCGGGCTCTGGCTCGGCACGGTGGCGCTCACCCTGGTGGGCGTGGTCATCGCGGGACCGTTCGCGCTGCTGGTCCCCGCGCTGGCGCTGCTCGCGTGGAAACGACACGCGCTCCTCGTACCGATCGCGTTCCTCGCGCTCACCGGGGCGGGGATCGCGGCCGCCACCGGCGCCGGGTCGCCACCGGGCGCGAGCGAGGGCGCGTTCGGACCCGCGGCACAGTTGCTGGCCCTGATCGGGTTGTTCGCCGGACTGGTGAGCGTCCAAGAGCCGCCCGGCGCGGCACCCCGGGGCTCCCGCCCGGTCCCCCCGCTCGGCCCGCCCCCGGGCTCCCAGGCCCCGACGGCACCACTCCCCCGACGCCGCCGCGGCGAGAACGGCGGCCCCGGGGCCGCACCGGACACGGAGGCCGGAACGGTCGAGGAGGCGCCGGGCGGCGCACCCGGGTCGTCCGAGCCGACCGGAGCCGAGCACCCCGCACCGGCCCCCGGGCCCGACCGTGCCTCCAGCCCGACCATCTCCGCACGCGGCCCGGGTTACGCCCCGCGCGAGGCGGGCGCGGGTCACCCGGGTGCGGGCGAGGCGGTCTCGCACGAGGCCGATCCGCCCACCGCCCGGATCGCCTTCCGTAAAACGGGGAACCCGGCGGACGACGACACGGGAAGGGGCGAACCCCGATGACCGCGCTGGAGCACCCGGCACGGGACGGTACCGACGGACCGTCCCGGCGCCCCGCCCGCGTGCCGTTCCCCGTCGTGGACGAGGTCTCCCGGCACTGTGTCCAGGAGGAGGAACCCGAGACCGTCCACATCGAGGTCCACCTCCCCGGCCGGCTCGACCCCGCCCGCCTCACCACGGCGTTCACCGAGGCCCTGCACCGTCACCCCCGCATCCTGATGCGCGAGGCGGCGGGCCCCTGGTACCGCCGCCGCTACGAGTGGGAACTCACCCCCGATCCGGACCTGGAGGTCGTCTCCTTCCCGCCACCGGGCCCGGGAGCCCTCCAGCGCGCACGGACCCGCGCCCTGCTGACCGCCCCGCCGCTGACCGCCTCGCCGCCCATCCGCCTGGAGGTGGTCGACGGCGCGGGGCCGCCGGTCGGCAGCGAGGCGACGGACGCGGTAGGTACGGCGCCGCGTGCGGTGGGCACGGCGCCGCGTACCCACAGCGGCCCCCGCCCCAAGGGCACCGTCCTCTTCCTCACCGTCAACCACACCGCCCTCGACGGCCCCGCCTGCCTCCGCGTCCTCGCCACCGCCGCGGAGCTGTACGGAGGCAAGGACAACTCCCCGACCGCACCCCCCGTACGGCCGCCCGAGGCGGAGGCGAAGGCCGTGCAGGTCGACACCCCGTCCACCTGGACCCCGCCCGCGCGCGTGGCCCACGGCACCCCGGAGCCCTCGCCCGGAAACGGCCTCCTCGTCACCGAACTCGGCGTCCCGCACCGCCCCAAGGGCTCCCCGTACACCGTGAACGACCAGCTCATGGCGGCCACCGCCCTGATGATCACGCACTGGAACAGGGAACACGGCGCCCGACCGCGCCCCCTGCGCATCACGATGCCGGTCGACGACCGCCCCCGCGGCACGGACATGCCCATCGGCAACGGGACACGACTCGTCGAAGTCCCCTTCACCGTCGAGGAGGTGGACGCCGGGCAGATGGGCGAGCTGCTGCGCCGTACGGCGGAACGCACCCGCGCGCTCAAGTCGCTGCCCCGGCCCCAACTCGGCCACGGCGCCACCCTCCTGACCGCCCCCGTGGTCCCGGTCGCCTGGCGCGCCGCCCTCACCCGGGGCCTGCGCCGCGCGGCCGGCCCCTGGACGTCGACCGCACTGCTGAGCAACATCGGCCGCATCCCGTACGCGCTGGACTTCGGCGCGGAGGCGGGCCGCACGCACGCGGTGTGGTTCTCGGCGCCCGCCCGGACGCCCCGCGGCCTGACCGTCACCACGGCGTCCACCGCGGGCCGTCTGCACGTCGCCCTGCGCTGGTCGCGCACCCTGCTCAGCCACGGCGACGGCGCCCACCTCCGCGACCTCTTCGAGCACTATCTACACGCGACGGAGGAGGACCGCAGCCGATGACGCCCACGACCTCGACCCCTACCCCCGCCCCTTCCGCCGGCTCGGCAACGGCCGCCGCCCGGCAGGGACTTCGCGACTTCTACGAGGATCCGAGCGTCCCCGTCGCCTCCGGCACCCCCCGCAGCCTCCGCCAGGCCCGGATACTGGCCGCCGCGCTCGGCCCCGCCACGGCCGGCGCGCGGACCGTGCTGGACATCGGCTGCGGCGACGGCACCGCCGCCGCGACCGCCGCGCCCCTGCTCGCCGGACACCGACTCGTCGGCGTCGACTGGTCGCAGGACGCCCTCAGACGCGCCCACGCCCGGCTGCCGTACGCGATCCGCGGCGAACTCACCGACGGCGGGCTCCCGTTCGCCGACGCCGCGGCCGACGCCGTCCTGTTCAGCGAGGTGATCGAGCACCTCGTGGACCCCGACAGCGCCCTGGACGAGATCCGCAGGGTCCTGCGCCCCGGCGGCCACCTGATGCTCTCCACCCCGAACCTCGGCGCCTGGTACAACCGCGCCCTGCTGCTCGCCGGTGTCCAGCCCGTCTTCTCGGAGGTGAGCCTGCGCGCGATCCACGGCCGCCCGGGGCGGGAGGTCGTGGGCCATCTGCGGCTCTACACGGCCCGCGCGCTGCGGGAGTTCGTGACCGCGGCGGGCTTCGAGGTCGTACGGCTGAGCGGGGCGCCCTTCCACGGCGTACCGCGTCCGCTGCGCCCCCTGGACCGACTGGCCTGCGCGGCGCCGGCCCTCTCCTCCATCCTGCTCCTGCACGCCCGAAGGACGTAGCCCATGTGGTGGGGAGTGGCCGCGGCCCTGCTGGCGAACGTCCTGTACAGCACCGGATTCGTCCTGGAGAAGCGCGCGCTCGCCGCACTGCCCGAGGTCGACATCCGCCGCCCCGCCCGGCTGCTGCGGCTGGTGCTCGGCAGCCCGCTGTGGATCGGCGGTTCGCTGGCGCTGGCCTCCGGCTTCGGCGCCCAGCTCGCCGTCTACCGCACCCTGCCGATCGCCGCCGCCCAGGGCATCTTCGTCTCCGGGCTCGTGCTGCTGGTGCTGCTCTCCGCCCGGCTGCTCGGCGAGGAGACGTCGGGCCGCGAGCGGTACGCGCTCGGCGCGATCCTGCTGGCCCTGCTGATGGTGGTCCTCTCCCTGCGCGAGGGCTCGGACCGGGTCAGCCGCAGTGCCCCCGCGCCGCTGATCCTGACCGTCTGTCTGCCCTCGCTGGCGGCGGGCCTGTGGCTGTACGGGGCCGCCGAGCGCCGGGCGCGGCACCGGCACCGGATGCCGACGACGGGGGTCGAGTACGGCGTGGCGGTGGGCCTGCTGTACGGGGTGAGCTCGCTGGCCATCAAGGGCGTGTCGAGCTATCTGACGACCAGTGATCTGGCGGGGGCGGTGATCGACGTGCTCCGCTCCCCGTACCCCTATCTCCTGCTCTTCACCGGCGCGTTCGGCCTGGTCATGTCCCAGGCGGCGCTGCAGCGCTGCCGGGCCTCGCTGATCGTGCCGGTCTGTACGACGGTGACCAGCCTGTTCACGGCGGTGCTCGGCACGCTCGCGTTCGGCGAGGCGTTGCCGCACGACCCGGTGCGGCTGACGCTGCGCCTGGCGGGCACCGCCCTCGCGGTGTCCGTGCTGCTGGTCATGCCCAAGCACGACGCGGCACCCCAACCCCCCATCGTGGCCAAGGAGCTGACGCCACCGTGAACCCCGACGACCCGCTGTTGAAGATCCTGGCCTGCCCCCTGGACAAGGGCCCACTGCACCTGCTCGCATCGGACGAGGCCCTGAGCGAGGAGGAGGCGCTGTACAACCCGCGCCTGCACCGCCGCTACCCGATCGTCGACGGCATCCCACAGCTGCTGCCGTCCTCCGGGGAGCAGGTCACGGAGGACGAGCACGAGGAACTCCTGAAGCGGATGGTGCCATGACGAGGACGACGAGGGCCTCGAGGACCTGGGCCGCCCGGCTCGCTCCGCACCTCCCCACCCGCCTCGTCGCGGCGAGCGCCCGGCTGGTCTACCCGCGCTTCGAACCCGAACTGGGCCGCCTCGCGGACCTCTGCCCGCCGGGCTGCGGCACGGCGGTGGACGTGGGCGGCTGGTACGGCCCCTGGACCCACCGTCTTTCGGGCCTGGCCCACCGTGTGGTGACCGTCGAACCGGTCCCGCACCTGGCCAGACTCCTCTCCGCCACCACCCCCTCCCACGTCCGCGTGATCCGCGCCGCCGCCTCCGACCGTCCGGGCACGGCGCGGCTCTGGTTCCCGCCGGACGACGCGGGCGACCGGGGCGTGTCGTCGTTGATCCGCCGGGACATCCACTCCCACGCGGTCGAGGTCCCGTGCGTGACCCTCGACGGCCTGGGCCTCCACGACGTCGACTTCGTCAAGATCGACGTGGACGGCAACGAACTCGCGGTCCTGCGCGGCGCGGAGGCCCTCCTGACCCGTGACCGCCCGGCCCTCTTCATCGAACTCGAGTCCCGAATCCAGCCGATCGCCCCCGTGGTCGACCATCTCACCCAGCGCGGCTACACGGGCTGGGTCCTGCCCGCCGCCACCTGGCTGCCCCTGGCGTCCTTCCCCCTGGAGGCCCACCAGGCACGCACCTCCCACGTGGCCGCCCAGGGCCTGCTGCGCCGCGTCCTGCCCCCGCGCGGCCCCCGCTACGTCAACTCGGTCCTGTTCCTCCCGGTCGGCTGCCGACCGGGCTCCCTCCCGATGCGCGACCATGGAGCCCATGCCCGCCAAGCGACCCGCTAGCCCCTTCACCCCGCTCGACTTCCAACTGGTCCTGCTGCGCCGCATGGCCGACCACAACCCCGACCTCGTCGAGGACGCCCGCCACGAGCTGGGCGTCTCCATCGCCGACATGCGCGAGGCCAACCGCCGCTGGCAGGCCATGCTGCACGCCCCGCGCTCCCGGGCGGCGGTGTCGCGCTACCGCTCGATCCTCGGCGCCCCCGAGTCCGTCACCCCTCGCCAGATCGGCGACCTGGCCTGCGAGGCGCTGCTCTGGCCCGTCCCCCTCTGGCCCGACCTCCGCTTCGAGGTCCTCGTCGCCCCGAACGGCGTCGCCTGGAACGAGTGGCTGGTCCGCGCCCCCGGCGCCCCGAGCCCCCGGCTGGAGACCCTCGACGACCTCACCCCCTGGTCCTGCACGGTCGACGAGGTCGCCCGCGCCTTCGCTCCGGCCCGCCCCCTGGAGGGCACGGCCCCGACCCGCTGGGGCCTGGCGTTCACGGCCCCGGACGCGTCCGGAGTGCCGCGGGAGTGCGCGGCGGAGTTCACGTGGGGGTTGCTGCAGCGCGTGGCCGTCAGCGGAGAGCGGCCTTGACGACGGCCTCCGCGACCACGGGCACCGACTCCGGGTGCAGCCACAGGAACAGGTTCGGCTCGACGAGCTCCAGCTCCATGACACACGGGTTCCCGTCGTCGCCGTCGACGAGGTCGACACGGGCGTAGAGCAGCTCCGAGCCGCCCGTCCTTTGCGGTACGGCTCCCAACGCGCGCTCCGCGACGGCGAGTTCGGCCGGGGTCGGCTGCCAGGGCTCCAGGCGGGGGTGCGCGACCTTGTCCGCGTCGTAGGCCGTGCCGGGTTCGAGGACGGCGCCCTTGCGGCTGGCGTGCAGGAAGCGGCCGCCGTAGAACTGGAGCGCGCGTTCACCGGCGGTGTCGATGCTGGTCAGATACGGCTGGACCATGGCGGTCAGCCCCCGCTCGTGCATCCGCTCCAGCTGTCGCAGGGCCGTCTCCCGCTCCTCGGGGCGGTACCGGGCGGCGAGCCGCGCACCCGCGCCGGAGGTGGGCTTCACGACGTACTCGCGGTCGTCGGGGAACTCCGCGGGCTCACCCGGCGCGAGGTACCGGGTCGGCACGGTGGGCACCCCCGCCTCCGCGAGATCGCCGATGTACCGCTTGTCGGTGTTCCACCGCACCACCGGCGCCGGGTTCGCGAGCCGCGTCAGCTTCCCGCACCGCTCGGCCCACGCCACGAACTCCGCCACCCGCCAGCTGTAGTCCCACGTGGACCGGATCACCACGAGGTCGAAGGCCGCCCAGTCGACGTCCGGATCGTCCCAGTACCCGACGACGGCCTCCGCCCCGGCGCCCTCCAGAGCCGCCCTCAGCACAGGCAGATCCCGGTCCAGGCTCTCCGCGCCCTCCTCGGGCCGATAGGTGGCGAGCGCGATACGTGCGCGGACGGCGGCGGTGCGGGCCACTGCGGACTCCATCCTGGTAACGGCTGATCCCCGGGGAGGCTAACAACCACCGAGGGAACTCCGGCAACCCAATTGACCTTCACCTTCGGTGAAGCCGCAGCATCGGTGGCGGAACGAGGAACGCATGACGGGCACGACACGACCACAGGTGGGCGCATGGAGATGCTGACGATCGGGGCCTTCGCGAAGGCGTGCCGGCTGTCGCCGAAGGCGCTGCGGCTCTACGACGAGCTGGAGCTGCTGCGACCCGCCCGGGTCGACCCGGAGACCGGGTACCGGTACTACGCCGTCGCGCAACTGGAGCGGGCACGGCTGGTGGCGTGGCTGCACCGGATCGGGATGCCGCTGGCCCGGATCCGGCAGGTGTGCGCTCTGGACGACGCGTCCGCCGCCCGGGAGATCCGCGCCTACTGGGCGCGGGTCGAGGCCGAGACCGTCGGTCGGCGGGAGCTCGTGGCGTTTCTCGTGGATCACCTCTCGTACACGTCGAGGAAGGACACCACCATGCTCGAACTCCGCTACTCCGCACTCTCCGACACCGGTCTGGTCCGCCCGGCCAACCAGGACACCGCCCACGCGGGCGCCCGCGTCCTCGCCGTGGCCGACGGCTTCGGCACGGGCGGCGCGCCTGCCAGTACCGCGGCCGTGCAGGCCCTGAAGTCCCTGGACGGGGAACCCCTTCCGGGCGGGAGCGTCCTCAACCTTCTGGAGGACGCGGTGTAGGGGGCCGCGCGGGCCGTCCGGGACGCCGCACCGGGCAAGGAGGACGGCACCACCCTCACCGCCATGGTGTGGACCGGATCCCAGCTCGGGCTGGTCCACATCGGCGACTCCCGCGCCTATCTGCTGCGCGACGGCGAGCTGTTCCGGATCACGCACGACCACACCATGGTCCAGTCGATGATCGACGAGGGCCGGCTCACGCCGGAGGAGGCCGTCGTCCATCCCCAACGTGCCCTGCTCCTGAAGGCACTCACCGGCGGCGCCGACTCCGTCGTACCCGATCTGCGGTTGTGCGACGCCCTGCCCGGGGACCGCTACCTGCTCTGCTCGGACGGGCTCTCCACCGTCGTGGCGGACGAGGAGCTCCGGCGGCTGCTGGGCTCGGCCCCGGCTCCCGACGCGGCGGTACGGTCCCTCGTCGAAGCCGCGATCGACGGCGGCGGGCCCGACAACGTGAGCTGTGTGGTGGCCGACGTGGTAGAGGCCGGCGGGGATCAGCGGCTCGGCTGACTCAGGGTGGGGCCCGGCACGCTCTGCGCCGAGCCGGCCGCGGCCTCGCGTACCGCCCTGATGTCGGCGGGGTGGCGCAGGGCCCGGGACACGGCATCGATCTCCGCCAGCAGGTTCTCCGTGTCCGGGGTATTGATGTCCGGGGTGTTGAGGGGCGCAGCGTCGTCCTGGCGGGTGCGCTTCCTGGTCTCGATGGCGTCCTGGATGGTCACGGCGTGGGCGAGGGCCCCCGCCCGGCCGGCCCCGAAGCCGAGGCCGAGGGCGGCGTCGTAGGCCTTCCGCCGGAGATCCTCGTCGATGAACCGGGACAGGTGCAGCAGCGCGTCCCGGATGAACGTCTCCCGGCGCGTCAGACGCAGTTCGGGGGTGGCACGGAGTCTGAAGGGGACGCGTCCGCCGCCCGTGGCGCTCCCCATCAGGCGGTACAGGGGGCGCAGGTGCCAGTGGCCGAGCCGGGTGCGAACGCGGCGGTGCAGATACTGGCCGGTGTGCGGAAGGATGAAGCCGACCGCGATGAGGATGGCGGAGAGGCAGGCGACCGGCGGGGCGAACCCGGTGCTCAGCCAGTCGAGGTCGTGGCCGGTCCAGCGGGCGACGACGGCGCAGAACTTGGAGCTGTCGTAGAGCAGGTTCATCACATAGCCGACGCCGAGGAACTTCAGACCGCCGCGCAGCCAGACGTCGAGTCCGCCCGCGCGGATCCAGTTCCAGATCAGCTTCGACGTGATCAGGGCGGCCACGGTGTGCGCGAGCAGGTAGAGCACGATCTCTTCGCGCATGAAGGGGGTGTTGGCGTAGTACGTGTCGAGGTCCCGTATCCGCTCGACGGGGACGTCGGCGAGCGCGAACAGCACCCACAGTGCGACGATCACGCTCGCGTAGACGGTGACCACCCAGCGGGTGGCGCGGCGGGTGACGCCGGAGCGGGCGGAGATGCCGTTGCGCCACGCGGTGATCAGCAGCAGGCAGGCGCCGCAGAACGCGGTGATGAGGCTGTAGACCAGGGGGGCCGCGATGTTCGGTACGCCGGTGACGCGGTTGGTCCAGGCGATGGTCGCCGGTGCCGCGAAGACGAAGACGCCGCAGGCGAGCACGAGCAGGCCGCCGACGGCACGCAGCAGCGGGTCCTTCCACAGCTTGACGATGCTGGGCAGTTTGATCGCCAGCGCGGCGGTGAGGACCGCCGTCGGGATCCAGAAGGAGATGTAGAACCCGGCGAAGAAGCGGGAAGGATTCATCGCCGGTCAGTCCTGGGGTCCGCGGTAGCCCAGGGACGCCTGGATGGCCTGTCCGACCGGGTCGACGGGGCCCTTCGTACGCGGGCCGGTCACCCAGGAGCGGAAGACGCTGGCGAGGTGCAGGCCGAAGTCCTCCGCCTCGGCCTCGTCGGCCTCGTGCGAGCCGTTGCGGGCGGCGACGGTGAGCGCGATCTCCCGCCAGCCGGGGTCGTCCGACAGCGCGCTGGCGGCGGCCGCACCCGCGTAGTGGTGGGGGGAGTGGGAGTGCCCCGCCATCATGTGCCACAACTCATGTCCGAGGATGACGAGTTGTTGCACCGTCTCGGCGCGTTCCTCAACGATGACGAGGTCGAAGTCGTGGAACTCCATCCACAGCCCGGTGACTTCGATCTCGTCCGGGAAGCGCTCGAAGCGGAGCTGGATGGGGCGGTCGTCGCGGCGCCGGCTCATCTCCTGGCAGAGGGCTTCGGCCAACTCCCGTACGTCCACGGGCGCGTCGAGTCGTTTCTTCAGCGCGCGGGTGAGCTCGACGGCGAGGCCGTGCATCTCGGAGTCGGCCCGGCGCGAGAGGAGAACGGCGGCGCGCTTCCACGCGCGACGGACCGGCCGCATCTTGAGGAAGGGCTTCACCGTTCCGCCTCCTCGCTCTCGCTGCTCAGCAGACCCTCGAGCATGAGCGTGAGCGCTTCCTGCTTGCGGGGTGTCAGCCGTCTGCCCCGCAGGGCGAGCGTGACGACTCCGTGCTTGAGCGTGAACCTGAGCAGCGGTCCGTCCTCGGCTCCGCCGTCCAGCTCACCGACGACGCGCTGAAGTGCGCCGTTCAGGACGGCGGGGGCCGGATCGGTGAAGAACTTCGTGCCCTCCTCGATGCGGAAGAACTCCGCGAGCCGGGTGAGGTCGGGCACGTTCGGCATCTTGTCGCCGTTGAGCAGACTGCGGGCCCACTTGTCACTGATCCCGAGCCGCCCGGCGACGTCCCGGCACACGTCGGCGGGCCGCTTCCCGCTCTCGTCGAGATACGCCTCGTACAGCGCGCGGACACGTCCGCGGATGCGGTCGTCGACCTTGTCGTCGAGGACCCCCGACCCGTCGAGGAGGGCCCGGACCTCTCCCTCGGCCAGGGCCGTTCTTCTCGACAACTCCCCCACGTCGAGGGCCTCCTCGCGATCGAGGCCCTTCTCGGCGAGGTGCGCGTCGAGGCGCGCGAGTGTCTCGCGAAGAGGAGTCGGCGACGCACTCACCCATGCACTCCCGGCAGTTGATCCGTCAAATTCTCACGCTGTGGGCCGAGACTACGGTCCCCGACGGGGCCCGCGCCATGCTTTCCGAACGATCGTTCCCAGTTCAAGAACGATCGCTCCCGCGGAGCGGGACAGCCGGAATCGCCCCGGCTAACGGGGCATGAAGCGACCCAATTCCCGCGACCTCTCCCGCAGCCGCGACTCCCAGGTGCCGCCCTCCGGCGGGGCGGACATCCCGGTGAGAGCCGAGATCTGCACATTCTCCGACGGGCCGTCCGGAGCGGCACCGAGCCGTGCCCAGTCCACCGCGACCCCGCCGCGCTCCGCGAGAACCAGCACCGTGGCGGCGAAGCCTTCGGAGAGGGCCAGCATGACGGCGTGACTCGTTCTTCGATGCCACGCCAGCAGCGCGTCGACGAAGACCGCGAAGGCGTCCCGGTCGATCCGGGTCTCGTCGTTCACCATCGGCCCGATACCCGACGGGAGTGCCAACTCCGCTTCAAAAAGAGCCACTTGACGAAGAAACAACCGGGACGCCCCGTTGGAGGGGTTCCACAGCGTCTCGTCACCCATGTCGTAGTCCTGGCTCATGCCGCCACCTCGTTCGCTCGCGACGGACCAGCGTAACCACCCCCGGCCGACCCGTCCGGGCGACCATGATCTCCTCCATGTCGATCTCAGGAACGGATGCCCACGCCACCGCGGACCCCGCCACCCTTCCCCCACTCGTCCGACGGGCTCTGGCCGCCGCGCGTCGTCACGGCTTCGCGTACGCGTGCCGTCCGGAGCAGGGCCGTCTGCTGTACGCGTTGGCGGGCGGCGCCCGGGAGCGGATCGGGGAGACGGGTACGGGGTGCGGGGTGGGGCTCGCGTGGCTGGCGTCCGGGGCGCGCGAGGGCGTACGGCTGTTCAGCGTGGAGCGCGACGCCGAGCGGGCCCGGGTCGCGGCCGAGGTCTTCGCCGACCGGCCCGAGGTCGAGGTGATCCACGGCGACTGGCGGCGGATCGAGGAGCACGGCCCGTACGACCTGCTGGTCCTGGACGGCGGCGGCACCGGCAAGACGCCGGGCGACGACCCGGCCGACCCCGCCCGCCTGCTGACTCCGGGCGGCGCGGTGGTGGTCGACGACTTCACCCCAGCCACCGGATGGCCGCCCCTGCACGAAGGCGCCCCCGACCGGGCCCGGCTGCACTGGCTGGAGCATGTCGCCCTGCACACGATCGAACTCCGCCTCGCCGAGGACCTCGCCACGCTGGTGGGCACGCGGCGACGGCTCGCCCCGACGGGGCTGAGCTCGTCATCGGAGTGAGCGCGACGGCGGGTTTGCCGCGCGCTGGTGTAGGAACGGTGGTGACTGTCATCGACAGCACGTCCGCCAGCAGGTCCCTACGGCAAGGAGTACCCCGCGTGTCCTCCCTCTTTCCCGCCCTGGTCAGCGGTTCGACCGCACGGCGGCCCGCCCTGCGTTTCGGCGACCGGTCCCTGACGTACGCGGAGCTCGCCGCCTCGGCGGGTGAGCTGGCCGCGCGGCTCGACGGCCGGGAGAGGGTCGCCGTGTGGGCGACGCCGTCCCTGGAGACCGCCGTCGGGGTCGTCGCCGCGCTGCTCGCCGGGGTGCCCGCCGTGCCGCTCAACCCCAAGTCGGGGGAGGGCGAACTGGGGCACATTCTGGGCGACAGCGCGCCCTCGCTGGTACTGGTCGAGCCGGGCGTCGAACTTCCCCCGCCTGTGGGCGACTTGGAGCGCGTCGACGTCCAGGTGGGCGTGGCCGGTCAGGACGTCGCCGTGAGCCCCGACGCCCCCTCCACGCCCGCGACGAGCCCCGGCACCGAACCGGACGACCCCGCCGCCCCCGCCCTCATCGTCTACACCTCCGGCACCACCGGTCCGCCCAAGGGCGCCGTCATCCCGCGGCGCGCCATCGCCTCGACCCTGGACGCGCTGGCCGACGCCTGGCAGTGGACCGGTGACGACGTGCTCGTGCACGGGCTGCCGCTCTTCCATGTGCACGGGCTGATCCTGGGCATCCTCGGCCCGCTGCGGCGCGGCGCGGCGGTGCGGCATCTGGGCAGGTTCAGCGCACAGGGCGTGGCGCGCGAGCTGAGCGCGGGCGCGACGATGCTGTTCGGGGTGCCGACGATGTACCACCGGCTCGCCGAGGCGCTGGTCGAGGACACCGAACTGGCCAAGGCGCTCGGCGGGGCGCGGCTACTCGTGTCCGGTTCCGCCGCACTGCCGGTGCACGACCACGAGCGGATCACGGCCGCGACCGGACGCCGGGTCGTCGAGCGGTACGGCATGACCGAGACCCTCATGAACACCAGCGTGCGGGTGGACGGGGAACCCCGGCCCGGCACCGTCGGAGTGCCGCTGCCCGGCGTCGACGTACGGCTCGTCGAGGAGGACGGGACGACGATCGCCTCGTACGACGCCGACGGCACTCCCACCGGTACGCCCGACGGCGAGACCGTCGGCGAGATCCAGGTCCGGGGGCCGAACCTCTTCACCGAGTACCTGAACCGGCCCGACGCGACCACCGCCGCGTTCACCGAGGACGGCTGGTTCCGCACCGGCGACATGGCGGTCGTCGAACCCGACGGCTCGGTACGCATCGTCGGCCGCAAGGCCACCGACCTGATCAAGAGCGGCGGCTACAAGATCGGCGCCGGGGAGATCGAGAACGCGCTGCTCGAGCATCCGTCGGTGCGCGAGGCCGCGGTCACCGGTGAGCCCGACGAGGACCTGGGTGAGCGGATCGTGGCCTGGATCGTCCCCGCCGACCCCGAGGACCCGCCCGCCGCCGGGGAGCTGGCCGACCACGTGGCCCGCCGCCTCGCCCCGCACAAACGCCCGCGGACCGTGCGCTTCCTCACGTCGCTCCCGCGCAACGACATGGGCAAGATTCTCAAGCGAGCCCTCCCCGACGCCGTCGCAAAGGCCCCTGAGCATGACTGAGCGTTTCTCCGCCCGCGAGGCCATCGCCCTGGCCGGCGATGATTTCCGCGAACTCTCCGTTCCCATGAGGGAGTTCAAGCCGGACGGTCCCTTGTCCTGGCAGGGGTACGACGACTCGCGCCGCCGCGCCCTCGCCCGTACCGGCGAGGACGAGTCCGTCGTCTGCGGCACCGCGGTCATCGGCTCCACCCGCGTCGTACTGATCGCCTTCGAGTTCGGCTTCCTCGGCGGCTCGCTCGGCGAACGCACCGGCGACCGCGTCGAGGCCGCCTACACCCACGCCCGTGCGCATCGCCTGCCCGTCGTCTCGCTCGTCGCGACGGGCGGCAGCCGGATGCAGGAGGGCATGCTCGCCCTCACCCAACTCCAGCGCGTGGCACGGCAGTCCGCGCTCGCCCGGGAGGCGGGGCTGCCGCAGATCGCCGTGCTGCGGGATCCGACGACGGGCGGCGGCTGGGCGACGCTGGGTGCGGGCGCCGACGTGACCCTGGCGTTGCCCGGCGCCCAGGTCGGCTTCGCCGGCTCCCGGGTCCGCCCGCCCGACGCGGACCCGGCGGCGTACACGGCCGAGGCCCAGGTGACGGCGGGCGCGGTGGACGCCGTCGTACGGGAGGAGGAACTCCGGGAGACCCTGACGCTGTGGCTGACCCTACTGACCGCCCCCACGCCCGACCCCGGGGCCGAGGCCGCCCCCGGAGCCAAGCCCGGGCCGGAGACCGGGGCCGGGCCGCAGGCCGGAGCCAAGGCCGAGCCCAAGGCCGGAACCGAGCCGCAGGCCGAAGCCAAGGCCGGGACCGGGCCGCAGGCCAGGACCGGGCAGGAGGCCGAGCCCGGGCCGCAGGCCGGGGCCAGGCCCGAGGCCAAGCCTAGGCCCGAGGCCGAGGCCGAGCCCGAGTCCGAGGCCGGGGCCAAGCCCGAGGCCGGGGCCGGGGCCAAGCCCAGGCCCGAGGTCGAGCCCGTCCCTCCCCCGGCCGCCCTCGGTGCCCACGACCTCCCCGCCACCGGCTGGGACGCCGTCCGGCACGCCCGGTCCCCCGAGCGCCCCCGGGCCGCCGCCTACCTGGACGCCTACTTCACGCGCCGCGCCGCGATCAGCGGCGACCGTTGCGGCGGCAGCGACGACGGCATGCTGTGCGGGTTCGGTTCCGGACCCGCGGGGCGGACCGTGGCGTACGCCGCCCAGTGCGGGAGCGCGACCCGCCCCGCCGGATACCGCACCGCCGCCCGGCTGATCCGGCTCGCCGGCCGGCTCGGCTTCCCCGTACTGACGCTGGTGGACACCCCGGGCGCCGCCAACGACGCGCAGGCCGAGCGGCAGGGCGCGGGCTCGGCGATCGCGGACCTGTTCGCCGCGGTGGCCACCGCGCGTACGCCCGTCACCACCCTGGTGATCGGCGAGGGCGGCTCGGGCGGCGCGCTCGCGCTCGCCGCGCCCGGCAACACCTGGGCCACGCCGGACAGTTACTTCTCCGTCATCGCGCCGGAGCTCGCGGCCGCGATCCTCAAGCGCCCGGCGAGCGAGGTGCACGACACGGCGGACCAACTCCGCATCCGGCCACAGGACTTGGTGGAGCTGGGTGTGATCCGGGGCATCGTGGAGCACGCGGAGCGCTGAGCGTGCCCCCACCCAGGCAGTGACGCCGCGGCGGCGCCGGTTCCCCCCTCCCAAGGGGAACCGGCGCCGCCCGTCCAGAGGGGACCGCGGGCTATCGCACCCCCACCGCCCGGATGACCTCCTGGCTCACCGAGCCGCCCCGGTCGTCCCGTGCGGAGGCCCGCAGGGAGATGAACTCCGCGCCGCGCGGCACGCTCAACGTCCCCTTCCAGGACGCCGCGCCGCCACCGCCCGACAGCGGGACCGCCCGCCACGACTTCCCGTCGTCGTAGGACACCTCCAGCTTCCCGCCCCCGATGGTTCCGGTGCCGGGCGCGCCCTTCACGTACTCGGCGTGGATCCCCACCGGCACCCGGCCGCCGCCGCGCACCGCGCCCGCGAGGTCGGTGTCGATGTCGTAGCCGAGGTTGATGAGCGGCAGGAACGTCCAGCGGTCCGCGGGCGTGGCCGCCGAGCGGAGGGTCCACTCGGAGTGCCCCTGGGTGGACAGCGTCCAGCGGTCGGGGTCGAGGGTGGTGTCCGTGACGACCTTGTAGGTGTGTTCGTCGGCGGGCGCGTCCCACACGTACGCTCCGGAGCTCTTGCGCCGGTCGACCAGGGTGCCGTCCTGGTACACGGACGTGAACTGGGTCATCCCGGTGTCGTCGCTCCACACGTCGCCGAAGCCCGTGTGGTCGGGCCCGGAGTCGCCCCAGCCGGGCGTGTTGAACTGGATCTGGTTGCCCGCGCGCTCCTGTCCCCAGCCGAGCCCGGTGCCGAGCCACGCGTGCCAGACCGGCTTGAACCAGTTCAGCGTCGCGTGCGTGCCCCCGCGGTAGTGGACGAGCCCACTGCGCTCCTCCAGCGCGCCCGCCCCGAGGTTCACGGACTCCATCCACGTCTGTCCCGTGCCCGTGGAGACGTAGTCGGTCCGCTCGGCGGGGTAGTCGATCCGCTCCTGGAAGCCGATCCCGATGGGGAAGGCGTCCGTGACCGAGTAGCGGAACTCGCTGCCGGAGACGGGCTTGGCCGCGTGGAACCTGGTGTCCAGCACGGCGAGTTCACGCGCACCCGGTTCGTACGTCAGGTCGCCGCGCGGAATGGCCCCCTCGTGCCCTTCCGAGAGGTCGTAGACGTACGGCGTGTTGCGCGTCCCGGTCATGTCGAGATGTCCAGCAGCCCGCAGCCGTGCCGCGTCCGCCGCGTTCACCGTGGCGATCTGCAGCGGCCGGTCCGCGCCGTCGTCCGTGCCGAACCAGGCGTTGAGCCGCCCGGCCGCGCCGTCGGTGACGAACAGCGCCTTGGCGCCCGCGTCCTGGGCCGCCTGGGCGAGGGCGGCGGGCTCGACACCGTCGGCGAGTGTCGCGAGCACGGCCTTGCCGCTCACCCCGGTGAACGGTCCGGTCCCGACGTCCACCAGCGGCAGCCTGCTCCGGCCCTCGATCAGGGTCCCGCCCGGCTGGACGACGGCCTCGCCGACGCCCTTCACCTCCAGCAACGGCTTCCCCAGCCGCCACACGGTCCGGTACTCGAAGGTGCCCCGGGAGACCTTCGCGGTCGGCGCGGCGAAGACGCTGTCGTACTTCACGGGCACCTGGACGGCGCCGAACTGGTCGGAGCCGCCCGCGTTCCGGTCGTACTCCATGAGCAGCTGCCGGGTCTCGGTCCGCCGCTCCACCTCGGCCCGGATCTCCCGGAGCTGCCGTCCGTCGAGGGTGACCTCGCGGTCCCGGTCGAGGGTGATCTCGGGCGCGGCGAGGAAGCCGAGCCCGAGCGAGTCGGCGCCGTGACTGCCGTGCACGTCGAGGAAGGAGGTCAGGCTGTACGCCCCCGGCCCGAGCCGGAGTTTCAGGGTGCCGGAGTCGTCGACCGAGGCCGGGAACGGGTCCACGCCCGCGGCGAGTTGCTGCACCGCGAGGTAGGCGGCGGTCGGCTCGCCCGCGCGGTCCTTGACGTGGACGGTGAGCGTGTACCGCTCCTCCTCCTTCACCAGCCCGAACACGGTGTGCGCGACGGGCGTGCCGCCGACGGACGCGACGATCTGCCCGGAGGTGTCGCCCACGGGCGCCTTCGAGCCGTCGCCCGTCACGGTCGTCGACGCGGTGCCGTGCGCGGGCACGGTGAGCGTGGAGTCGGCGAGGGTGGCCACCCCGTCGGCGGCGCCCCGCACGGCGAGGCTCAACTCGACGGAGGAGTCCGAGGAGTTGGTGTAGGTCACGGTCTTCGTGACGGGCTGGTTCGCCTCGTACGGCCAACTGTAGAACCCGAGATCGGCGCTCCCGGTGGCGGTGACCTTCGCGTCGATCGCGTCCGGCACACTCACCCGGCCCGAGCCCAGCACATAGGCGGACGCGTCGAGTTGCCTCGACGTCGACATCAGGGCGTCCTTGAGCTGGGCGCCGGTCCAGTCGGGGTGCTTCTCGGCGAGCAGGGCGGCCACACCGGCGACATGCGGCGTCGCCATCGACGTACCGCTCATGGAGGTGTAGTAACCACTGCCGGCGACGAGCTGGGAGCGAGCCGCCAGGATGTCGACGCCGGGCGCGGACAGGTCGGGCTTGAGGGCGTTGTCGCCGTAGCGCGGTCCTGCGCTGGTGAAGTAGGCGGCCTGGTCGGCGGAGTCCACCGCGCCGACGGTCAGCGCGGCGTCGGCGGCGCCGGGCGAGCCGATGGAGGAGGGGGCGCCGGTGTTGCCCGCGGCGACGACGAAGAGGGCGCCGGTCTCCTTGGACAGCGTGTTCACCGCCTGCGCCATGGGATCCGTACCGTCACTCGCCTCGGTCGAGCCGAGGCTCATGGAGATCACCTTGGCGTGCACGTCCCGCGCGGCCCACTCCATGCCCGCGATGATCTCCGAGTCGCTGCCCGAGCCCTCGTCGCTGAGTACCTTGCCGACGGCGAGCGTCGCGTCGGGCGCGACACCCCGCTCCTTGCCGTCGGAGGCGGCACCGCTGCCGCCGACCGTGGACGTCGTGTGCGTACCGTGCCCGTTGCGGTCGGCGACCTCCTGCCCGTCGATGAAGCTCTTGCTGACGGAGACCCGTCCGGCCAGGTCGGGATGGCCGGCGTCCACGCCCGTGTCGAGCACGGCGACCGTGACGCCCTTCCCGGTGAGCCCTGCCTCCCAGGCCTGCGGCGTACCGATCTGGGCGTTGCTCTCGGCCAGGTCGGCGTGCACGCGCCCGTCGAGCCAGACCTTGTCGACCGTCCCGCCCTGCCGGGTGAGGGACTGCCAGAAGGTGCGCCCCTTGTCGGCGGCGACGGCGGCGCCCCGGATGCTGGGCAGCGCGCGCTTCTGCTCGGCCCCGCGCAGGGTGGCCGCGCGCGCCCCCTTGCCGTACGTCAGGATCAACGGCAGCTCGGCCGTCTTCCGGTCGGTGAGCCCCTGACGTATCAGCTCGCTCACGTCGAACAGCCGCCGGTCGAGGGTGCCCGCCCGCAGATAGGGCAGTGCCTCGTCCGGTACGACGCTCACGGCCCCGTTCGTCACCTGGGTGCGGACCGCCCCCGTGGCCCCCCGGGGCCGCTCGACCGCGACCGTCTTCCTGCCCGCGCCGAGGTCGGTGACGGTCACCTTGTCGCCGGTGACGAGCGTGACGGTGTGGGTGGCGGAGGCGGTGCGCGTCGGGGCCGGGGCGGCTGCCTCGGCCGCGCCCGCCGGCCCCATGGGCAGTACGGCGAGCACGAGCCCGGCGGACAGCAGAGCCGCCCCCCGTCTGACTGGTCCTCTGGTCATGGATGACCTCTCCTCGTCGGCACGTGGTGGCACCGGTGCTGCGAAGAGTTTCGGGGAGCCGGTGGTGCGCGGGAGTTGACGGAACCTGGCGAGAAACTGCCCTGGCGGGTTTCCGCCAGGGCGCCGGGATCACCCATCCGGACAAGACCACCCATCCGGCATCCGGAGAGGACCACCCATCCAGCGGCACCCCGCCCGGCCCCCCACGAAAGGCGCCTGGTCCGGCGCCCGTCCACGATGTGAGGAAGGACCGCCACCTGGCGGAGCCCCACGGTCTGCTCTCGGGAGGACCTGTCATGACCGCGAGTCTCGAGCGGTTGCGCCGCTGTCACTTCGCCGTCGACCTGGGCGCGGCCCGGACCCGGGTGTATGTGAAGGGCGCGGGGCTGGTCGTCGATCAGCCTAGTGTCGCCGCGATCAACACCAGGACCGGCGCGCTGCTCGCGGTCGGCGAATTCGCGGAGAAGATGACGGGCCGCACCCCCGACTACATCCGGGTCATGCGGCCGGTGTCCGGCGGCACGGTCGTCGACATCGAGATGGCCCAGCGCATGCTGCGCCAGCTGCTCGGCGACAAGGTCCGCCGCTCCCTGCGTCGCAGGCCCCGGCTGCGCGCCGCGGCGTGCACCCCGCACGACGCGGACCCGCTGGCGCAGCGCGCCGCGATCGAGACGCTGGTCGGCCTCGGGGCGCGGCGGGTCGAGCTGGTCGACACGCTGATCGCCGCCGCCGTCGGGTGCGGACTGCCCGTCGAACAGCCGGAAGCCACCATGATCATGGTGTGCGGGGCGGCCACCACCCAGGTCGCCGTGCTGTGCCTGGGGTCCATCGTGACCGCCGAGCGCATTCCGGTGGGCGGCGAGGCCGTCGACCGCGCGATCGTGCAGCACCTGCGCCACCAGCACGAGCTGATGCTTCCTTCGCAGTCGGTACGGCCCCTGCAGCTCGCCCTCTCCGGCAACGGGCTCACCCCGCACGGCCCGGCGTCCACGGAGATCCACGGGCGGGACGTGGCGACCGGCCTCGCCCGTTCCGTACAGGTCGACACCGCCGCCGTACGCGACGCCATCCAGACCCCGCTGACCGCCGTACTGGACGGGATCGGGAAGGTGCTGCGGGCCTGCCCGCCCGACCTGGTGGCCGACCTCGCCGACCGCGGCATCATGATGGTCGGCGGCAGCGCGCTGCTGCCGGGCCTCGACCAGATGCTGCGGCAGGCGACGGGCATGCCGGTGCACATCGCCGAGCGTCCCGACGTGTGCGCGGTGCAGGGCCTGGGCTACATGCTGGAGGGCAAGATCGAGCCGCTGACGCTGGACCCTCTGGCGCTCTGACGGCCGGGCCCCGGAACAAGGCCCCGGTATGCACGATCCGGTCCCGCGCCTGCCGTCGCTCCTGGAAGCCGTCCTCAGCGTCGGCACCGACCTCGAACTGCGGGCCACGCTCCAGCACATCGTGGACGCCGCCGCCGAGCTCACGGAGGCGCGGTACGCGACGCTGGACATGACCGATCCGGGACGGGACGGGCTCAGGAGGATCCGTACGGCGCAACGGCCCGAGCCACCCGAGCCACCCGCACGGCCCGAGCCGCCGGAGTCGCCGGAGCCGCCGGAGCCGCCGGAGCTGATCGTGCCGATCCACGTCGACGACGAGGTGTTCGGCGACCTGCGCCTCGCCGGAAAGCGCGCCGGCCCGTTCACGGACGAGGACGAGCAACTGGTACGGGTCCTGGCGACCCAGGCCGGTATCGCGATCGGCAACGCCCGGCTGTACGAGACGGCGCGGCAGCGCGAGCGCTGGATCGAGGGCGCGGCAGCCGTCACCACCGCGCTGCTCAGCGGCGAGAGCGCCGCCGACGCGCTGATGACGGTCGCCGAACGGGCCCGGCGCCTGGCCGAGGCCTCGGCCGGTGTCATCCTCCAGCCCACCGAGGACGGCGGCATGGAGATCGTGACCGCCTCCACGCTCGACGACCCCGGTGACATCGTCGGCACCGTGATCGAGCCGGGCAGCCCCGTCCTCGAACAACTCCTCGGCGGTGAACCGGTGTTCATCGACGACTCGGCGACCGACCCCCGGATGACCACGCACGTACGGCATCGGTTCGGGCCGAACATGATGCTGCCGCTCCAGGCGGGCGGCCGTCTCCTCGGCACGCTCGCCCTCCCCCGTCGGCGCGGCGGCCGTCCGTACACCGCGGTGGAGCGGCTGCTCGCCACCCAGTTCGCCTCACAGGCCGCGCTGGCGCTGGTGCACGCCGAGGCCCAGCACAGCAGGGAGCGGCTCGCGGTCTACGAGGACCGCGACCGGATCGCCCGCGACCTGCACGACCTCGTCGTCCAACGGCTGTTCGCGACCGGCATGATGCTGGAGTCCACCCAGCGCAGGAGCACCGGAACGGGCGATACGGACAAGGATGTGCACGCGATGCTCGGCCGTGCCGTCGACGAACTCCAGTCCACCGTCCAGGAGGTCCGCACGGCGATCTTCGCGCTCCAGCAGCCGCCGGCCGACGCCCCCACCACCTTCCGCGGCAAGGTCCTGCGCGAGGCGGCGGGCGCGGCCGCCGTGCTGGGATTCCAGCCGTCCACCCGGTTCACCGGCCCGGTGGAGAACCGTCTCGCGGAGCCCGTAGCCGGGCGGCTGCTCACCGCACTGCGCCGCGCCCTGGCCGCCGCCTCCCGCCGCGCCGGTGTCTCCCGCGTCGAGATCACGGTCGACGTGACGGCGCCTCTCCCCGACGGACGCCCCGGGGTCCGCCTGACGGTCTTCGACGACGGCGGCGCGGGTACGACGGTCACCTGGCGGTCGCCCCTGTGAGCCGCGTCCGCAACTCACTTGACGTCCCCTCAGGGCCTCCGTAGCGTCGCAGCCCGTACGCCCACATGACCAATATTCACATCCGAGGACGGGATGGCCATGACTCAGCGACGTGTGGTGGTGTCCGGCGGCGGTACCGGGATCGGCCTGGCGACGGCGGAGGCGTTCGCCGCCGACGGGGACCGGGTGGTGCTCCTCGGCCGCCGCGAGGACGTATTGCGCAAGGCGGCCGACACCTTGAACGGCCAGTACGGCGAGTCGACGGCGAGCTGGTGCGCGGCGGACCTCGCCGACCCCGAACAGGTCGGTCGGGCGAGGGAGTTCATCACGGCGGACGAGACCCCGGTGGACGTGCTGGTGGCCAACGCGGGCGGCAACGTGGCCCGTGAGCCCGACGGCACGCTCGCCTCCATCGCGGACAGCTACCGCGACAACTTCGACGCCAATGTGCTGACCGCGGTCCTGCTCACCGAGGCCCTGCTCCCCCACATGCGCCGCCCCGGCGGGCGTATCGTGCAGCTCTCCTCCATCGCCTCGCTGCGCGGGCCCGGCTCGTACGGTGGCTCCAAGGCCTGGGTGAACACATACACCTACGCCCTCGCGCAGCGCGTCGGCCCCGAGGGCATCACCGTGAACGCGGTCGCCCCCGGTTTCGTCGGCGACACGGAGTTCTTCGGCGCCCGCGCGACACCGGAGTTCATCGCCTCCCGGGTCGGCCAGACCCTGACCGGCAAGCCGGGTCACCCCTCCGAGATCGCCGCCGCCGTCCGGTACGTGGCGTCACCGGAGGCGGCGTACCTGACGGGGCAGCTGCTGCACATCAACGGGGGCGCGGCGCTGGGCCGTTAGGGCCTGTCTTGTGCATCAGGCCTGGGACGCCCGGACGGGCGGGCGCGGCGTCACGGTCACTTCCGGGATGGTGCCGCCGCAGCGCAGTACGACGTCGAGGACGCGGAGGAACTCCTCCACGTCGAGCAGGGAACCCGTCAGATAGCCGCGCTGCCGCCAGACTGGGTAGACCTGGGCCGCGTACTCCCGGTCCCAGCCGTCGTTGAACCCGGTCCTGGAGTCCCCTTCCCCGCCCGACTTCGTCAGATGCGGGAGCGCGGCGCTCGTGACCAGCGCCGCACCGATCACATTGGTGTCCATGGCGCGGCGCCAGGCGTCGGCGTCGAGCTTCTCGACCGGGGCGAGGGGGCCGATGCCGGTGGCGTAGACGAGCGCGTCGATGCCGCCCAGCCCGGCGGCGGCCTCCTCGACCGCCGCCCGGCAGGACGACTCGTCGGTCACGTCACAGGCGACGGCGAACGTGTCCGGGCCCGCCTCCTTCGCCGCGGCGCCCCAGGTCGACCCCGATGCACCGGCCCAGTCCACTCGACGCCCCGACCACGACAGCCTTCATGTCAGAACCTCATTCTCAGTATCCGACAATCCCCTTCCGCCGCTTCTATCACAAGTCGGGGCCGATGGGCAGACCCCCTGCAACGCCTGTCACTCGCAAGCTGCGCGCCACTCGCGAGCTGCACACTCATGGCTACGCGCTCGCGCGCAGATACCCCGAGTTCGCGACCTGCCCGAGGAACGTCAGCCGGGTGTCCGTCGCCATGTGCTTGTCGAAGGCCTCCTTGATACCGGGCCACTTGGGGTGTCCGAAGTCGTCGAGTACGACGATCCCGCCGGGCGCGACGATCTGCTCGGCCCACTCCAGGTCCGCGGCGACACCGGCGGCGGAGTGGTCACCGTCGACGATGATCACCCCGTAGGAACGGTCGGAGACCAGGGCACGCACCTCGGGGTCCTCGGAGAAGCCCTGCTGGACACGGGCCGCGGCACCGGCCGCGCCGACCAGGGCCAGATTGGCACGCACCGCGGCGCCGCGCACGGGAGTGCCCGTCGGGTCGGCCCCCTCGGTGGTGCCGGGCTGCAACTGGAGGCCCGCGAGCGGGTCGACGATCGTCAGACGCGGGTCGCGTCCCGCGCGCTCCATCATCCGGATCAGGGCCGCGCCGAACATCCCGTACAGGGTGCCGATCTCGAGGATCTCGTCGTTCGGCGGGTCGAGCAGCGGGACGGCGGAGAGCTTGCCGCAGATGTTCATGGTGCCGCCGGCGATCCGGCCGACCCCGAGCGCTTCCAGGGCGATGAGCAGCCGGAACGCCTGGGAGATGTTCCGCTCCGCCCCGCTCCTGTCTCCGCTCACCTGCGCCAACTCCTCGATGGCGCGGTCGAGATGGATCTGGGCCGGCATGCGCGACACGCCGCGGCCCGTCCCGTCGATCAGCAACTCGAGGGGACGCTGACGATTACGCAGTGTCGCCAGCTCGCGCTGGAGTCCGCCTTCGGATCCGTCCCCGATGGCGCGGCGGATCCGGCGGTCGATGCGCTGATCGATGAGATCGGCGATCGGACGCAGGGCGCGCCTGGCGGTCTTGGTGGTGAGTAGCGCTCGCATGGCTCTTTGACCCTCGCAGGTATAGGAGAAGTGCTGCGTACACGGGGGGACAGAAGGTGCGCACACCCTGATCACGACAGGCTGCACAGTGGGGATCCAACGCCCAAAGGACGGTAAAGCGTAAACGTCCCACAGATAAATCACAGCGAACACCGGCCCCCCAAAGGGGAACGTGTGAATGATGCTTGGGCCACGGGAGGGTTACGTGCGTCGATATGTGGCATGCCGTCAGCTGAATGACGGGTCAGGAGGAAGCGGGTGTCACGGAGCGGGGTCGGGCCGCGACACCTCGCGCCGGTGGATCTTCCTCGTAACGTAGAGCTCTCTCCCGTCGTCCACCGCCGCCTCACCCATCTATCCCGTCGCCTGCCTCCTCCCTCATCCATCTCCCCCGACTCCACAAGGACCGTTCATGACGACCGTGACACTCCTGCACCCCGGCGCCATGGGCCCGGAGGTCGGCGCCCAGGCACACCGCGCCGGGACCCGGGTGCTCCACGTCCCCACCGGCCGTGGTTCGGCCAGCGTGGAGCGGGCCCGGAAGGCCGGCCTGGAGGCGGCCGAGTCACTCGGGTCCGCCCTGGCCGTCAGCGACCTGGTCCTGTCGATCTGCCCACCGCACGCGGCGGAGGACGTCGCGCGCGAGGTCCTCGAGCACACCTTCACCGGTGTCTACGTGGAGGCGAACGCCATCAGCCCCGATCGGGCCCTCCGTATCGACGCGGCCTGTCGCGAACGCGGCGTCGCCATGGTCGACGGCTCGATCATCGGCGCTCCCCCCGGACCGGGCAGCGCCCCGCGGCTCTACCTGAGCGGCGACCAGGAGGCTGTCGGCCGGGTGGCCGCGGTGTTCGAGGGCACCGCCGTACTCGCCCGACCGCTCGACGCCGGGGTCGGTGCCGCGTCGGCACTGAAGATGGCCTTCGCCTCCTTCCAAAAGTCCGCCCGCGTCCTAGGGCCTGTCCGGCGGACCATGCCGCAGACGCGGGGCTTGGCACGCCCATCTGCGGCGTTGTCGTCGGTTGCCGACGCTCCGCGTCGACGCCCTCCTCCGCCTTGCAGCTGCACGCACCAAGCCCCGCTCACCAGCGTTCACGAGGCACCGCCCGTTTCCTGCGACTTGATCCGCCGGACAGACCCTGGCCGCCGTCTCGCACGCGCTCGCCGCGCGTCACGGCGTGGATGCCGAACTGACCCTGGAGGCCGAGTCGATCACCTCCAGGATTCTCGCCGAAGTGGACTACCTGCCCAGCGTCGCGGCCCGCGCCTGGCGTTGGGCCCCCGAGATGGAGGAGATCGCCGCCACCCTCCGCTCCACCGGCCTCCCGCCCGACCTGGCCGAGGCCGGCGCCACGGTTCTGCGCCACTGGACCGCCGACAAGGACCGCTTCGACCTCCCCCTGGAGGGGGTCCTCGCCCACCTCCACACACCCGACGACCAGGACTGACGTCCAGTTCCGTCGCTTCACCACCTCTCACCTCTCTCGCCCCGGCGCCGGGAATCCACTACAGGGGCCCAACGACGTTACGTGCGGGAAACCTTGACGATCACTGTCCCGGGTGCCACGATTCCGGCGCCGCCATGTTTACGTAAACATCGCCACCGACCCAGCCCCGGCCATGAGTTCAGGCCTCGCCACGCCGGCCGATGTTTACGTAAACACAGCGTTCCGGTCGGTGGATCAGGGAGGAGCGGACGGATGGGCTCAGCGCCGCAGGCGAGTGTTCACGGCGCCCGGAGGCCGTCGAGGTCGAGACGGCGCAGGAACCGCGCCTCGCACCTGCCTTGAGTACACCGGGGCCCACCCGCGCGGGCGACAGGACCGCCCCGCACGCCCCCACACATCACCCTCCCCCACACCGGTGAAGCACCACCGGTGAAGCACCACCGCACCACCGATACAGCACCGGTCGTCACCGGGCCCACGACGGCGAGCCGACGCACCCCGCGTCCCGTCCGGCCCGGCGAACCTTCCGACGGCCACCCAGCCCCGCGCAGGCTCCGCCGGGCGCTGAGCCGCAGTCACCTGAAAGGGCAAGTCGATGCGCACTACCCCCGCCAGAACCCGCCTCTCGCCCCGCCTGCGCGCCGCCTGCGTGGCGCTCCTGATCGCCGGCACCAGCGGCACGGCCGTCGCCGCGACCGGCGGCACGGCCGTCGCCGGCGGCTCCGCCCACGCCGCGCCGAGCAAGGACACGACCCAGTTCAAGGGCGTGAACTGGGCCGACCCGCGTGACAACTTCGCCGACGACCCCGTCGTACTGTCCGGCCTGTCGACCTCCGACAGCTACGCCCGGACCTATGCCAAGGCGAGCCGGATCATCTCGGCGTTCCGCGCGAACCTCGGCGCCAACACCGTCCGGCTGCCCATCAACCCGTACACGGTCAACGGCTCGTACTGGAAGTCCTACCGCGGGGTCATCGACGCCGCGTCGGACAAGGGCTTCAAGGTCATCGTCTCCTACTGGGAGGGCACGGGCGCCCGCAAGGACGGCTTCATCGACGACCCCGCCACCTTCTGGCCCATGTGGAACACGGTGGTCAAGACCTACAAGAACGACAAGCAGGTCTACTTCGAGCCGATGAACGAGCCCCACGGCTACACCGACACCGAGTGGGCCGACATCGCGGCGAAGTGGCTGGCCACCTACCCCTCCGTCCCGCGCGACCGGGTGTTCGTCAGCGGCGCCGGCTACAACGACCACGTCACCTCCGTCTGCGCCGACCCGCGCCTGAAGGGCACCTACCTCTCCCTGCACCACTACGGGTTCTGGAAGGACTACGCCACCTACGACCAGTGGGTGTCCGACCTCAAGGAGCGCATCGGTGACTGCGCGAGCCGTACCGTCGCCGACGAGTTCGGCGCCCCGATGACCACCGGCCTCGACTACAACAAGCCGGACGCCTCCAACAACTACGTCAACTACGTCCAGGCCGTCACCGACACCTTCCGCCAGTTGAAGATGGGCTCCGTCTACTGGCCCGGCCTGCGCACCGACGACACGTACTCCTTGCAGACCCTGACCGGCGACCCCGCCCGCCCATGGCTCGCCACCACCAACCAGTCCGGCGCCGACCGCCTCGCCTGGGCCTGGGGCCGCGGAAAGCCCGTCCAGCCCTGAGCCGGCCCCCCGGCCCGGCCCGCGCGCGCGGGGCCGCTGGATCCGCTCCTCGTTCGAACTGACTTCGCCAAGGAACCGCCGTTCCCCGGCGATCACCCCGGACGAGCGCGAAGCGCGCGAAACGTACAACCGCGGCCCCTGGATCAGCTCCAGGGGCCGCAACCTCGCCGCGGGCAGAGCCGAGGACGGCCGTCAGCGACACACGCGGGCGTTGAGCCGGGCGGCCTCGCGCGTCAGGTGGTCGCGTCGGCCGGTGATCACGCGGCGGACAGGACCAGGTGGACCTTGAGGGCGAGATGCACCTGCAGCACCTGGTCGCCGTGGCGCCACTGCGGGCCGAGCAGCGAGGTGATGCGGTCGATGCGCTGGTAGAGCGTGTTGACGTGGATGTAGAGCTCGGCGGCGGTGCGGCCGAGGCCGGTGTCGCAGGCGAAGAAGGCGAGCAGGGTGCGGGTGAGCTCGCCGCCGCGCTGGGTGTCGTAGTCGAGGACGGGGCCGATGGTGCGGCGCACGAAGCGGTGCAGCTCCTCGCGGCCCGCCTGATGGAACAGCAGCCCGTAGACGCCCAGTTCGCCGGGGGACGCCCCTTCTCCGTCGCGGTCGAGCGCGAGCAGGACGTCCAGGCAGCGGACCGCGTCGTGGTGTGCCTCGACGATGGCGTCGATGCCGGGCACGGCCGTCGCGGCGCCGACGGTGACCAGGTTGTCCACGACCCGCGACAAGTGGTCGGCCAGGGTGCGGGCGGCCTCGTCCGGGTCCGGATCCTGCGGCAGGAGGACGACGGTGTCGCCCCGGTATTCGCCCGCGAGACCCCGGGCATGGGCGGCGTACGAGGCCGCGGCATCGGCGATGCGTCGCCGATGGGCGCTGTCACGGCAGCGGGCGGCGAACACCGTGTGCGGGCGGTGGAGGTCGAGGCCCACCAGGGTGGCCCGGCGCCGCAGGCCCTCCGGATCCCGGTGCGGGGAGCCGAGCAGGTCCTCGAGGATCTCGCCGCGCAGCCGGTGCTCGGCCTCGGCGACGGTGCGCTCGCTGAGCAGCATCAGCGCGGTGACGAGCGCGGCACGCTCGAGGGAACGTACTCCTGAGGCGTCCAGGTGGTCGCGGACGAGCAGCAGAACGCCCAGGAGTTCGCTGCCGGCCACGATGGGAGTGGCACAGGCGGCGGATCCGTCGGCGCCGGCCGGGATACGGCGGGTGCGGCGGGCGTCCGTGCTCAGCACCCGGGCGTCGCGGACCGCATGGGCGGCGGGGCACGGATCCGGGAGCGCTCCTTCGGCGCGGGCCTGTTCGACGAGAGGGTCGTCACCGGCGGCGGCCATGGTGCGGCCGCGGGGGTCAAGGACGAGGATGCTCCCGCCGAGGACGTCGGCGAGGGTCTGCGCGACGTCGGCCATGCCGCCGCCGTCGAGAACGATGGTGGTGAGGCGCTCGTGCAGGGCGGCGGCGCGTTCGATGGATTCGCTGTGGGCGCGGATGACGCCGTTGGCTTCGGTGAGTTCGTCGACTGCTCTGCGTACGTCCTGGAAGAGGGTCGCGTTCTCGATGGCGATGGCGGCGTGGTTGGCGAGCGAGACGAGCAGGGCCACTTCGTGCTCGGAGAAGGGGCGGACCCGGCGGTTGGCCGCGAACAGGACGCCAATGACGTTCTCGCCGAGTTTGAGAGGCACTCCCTCGATGGAGATCAGCCCCTCGCCGCCCACGACGTCGTCGATGCAGTGCTCGAAGCGCAGGTCGGCGAAGTAGTCGGAGGTGTTGTACGGAACCGCCGTCTTGGCCACAAGACCGCCGAGGCCTGCGCCCATGGCAAGCCGTGCCTGTTTGAACGCGTCGGTACGTATCCCGTCGGTCACCCGCATATAGGTGTCGCCGCGTTGAGCGTCGTTGAGCATCAGGTAGGCCACGTCGGTGCCGAGCAGGCTGCGAGCCCGGCGGACGATGGCCTGGAGCACGGCCTCCAGATCACGCAGTGAGGACAGGTCCCCCGCTGTCTCGTAGAGCGCGGCGAGCTCGGCCTCCCGACGGCGACGCTCCTCCAGGCGCGCCCGTACCTGCAGGGCGTCGTCGACGAGCAGGGCGAGCCGGGGCCGGTCCTCGGAAGGGCATCGGTCGAGGAGGGCGTCGTACTCACTCTGCGCGGCGTCTTCGCGCAGCAGGCGCAGCAGCCGCGCCGCGGGCTCCACATCGGCCCGACTGTGTGTGGTCGTCGAGTCCACGGATGCCTCCTGAGTGTTCCGGTACGCGTTCCCGCCTGCGATGTTCACCGCCCCGGCTCCGTCTGCACAGATCTACGACGAGACCGGTTGCGACGCGTCGTCGTGGTCGTGCTCCACGTGTGGTTCCGGGTCGGGGGCCGTGGACTGCGTACGGGAGCGCAGGGTGTGCGTGAGTGTGCCCCACACTCCTCGGCGGAAGAGCAGGACGACGACGATGAAGACGCCGCCGGTGACCAGGCCGGTCTCCTCGAAACCGGACGTGGACAGCCAGTCCTCCAGGCGGACGATGGCGCCGGCACCCAGCAGGCTGCCCCAGAGGGTGCCGATGCCGCCGAGGACCGTCATGACGACGACCTTGCCCGACGTCGTCCAGTACACCTCCTGCAGGGAGGCGAAACCGTGGTTGACCGCGTACAGTCCGCCCGCGAGGCCGGACAGGAACGCGGACACGGTGAAGACGACGAGCTTGTAGCGGTCGGCGGCATATCCCAGGGCGCGGGCACGTGCGGAGTTGTCGCGCACGGCGGCGATCACCCGGCCGAACGGGGAGTGCACGATCCGCCAGGCCGCGGCGAGGCCGAGCAGCACCACCGGCAGGGCCGCGTAGTAGAAGACGAACGAGTCCGACAGGTCGATGCCCGGCAGGTCGCGGGGAATTCCCTGCAGACCGTTCTCGCCGCCCGTGACATCGCCCCACTGGTTGGCGATGAAGTACACCATCTGCGCGAAGGCCAGGGTGACCATGGCGAAGTAGATGCCGCTGCGCCGGACCGCGAAGAACCCGATGGGCAGGGCGAGCAGCGCGGCGGCCGCCGCCCCGCCCAGCACGGCGACGTAGAACGGCAGTCCGCTGTGGATGGCGATCAGCCCGGTGACGTACGCCGAGCTGCCCCAGAACGCCGCGTGTCCGAAGGACAGCAGCCCGGCGTGACCGAGCAGCAGATCGAAGGCGACGGCGAACAGGCCCCAGCAGAGGATGTCCGTGGCGACCGGCGGATACAGGCCCCAGGGCAGACCGAAGGCCACGAGCAGCCCTGCGGTGAGCAGGCCCCACCGGATCCGGGCGGGGCGGCTGTGCAGCTTCTCGAGGAGGCCGAGGATCATGCGTGTTCCTCCTTGCCGAACAGTCCGGCGGGCCGGACGAGCAGCACGACGGCCATCAGCAGGTAGACCGAGGTCTGGGACAGGACGGGGACGTAGAGGTTGCCGAGGGCCTGGATCATGCCGATGGTGAACCCGGCCAGCACGGAGCCGAAGACGGAGCCGAGGCCGCCGATGACGACGACCGCGAACACCGTGATGATCAGGTCGCTGCCCATACCGGAGTTGACCGCCCGCATGGGTGCGGCGAGCACGCCGGCCAGGGCCGCGAGCCCGACGCCGAAGCCGAAGACGGGCGTGACCCAGCGCCCCGTGTCGATGCCGAACGCCCTGGTGAGTTCGGGGCGTTCGGTGGCCGCGCGCACGATGGTCCCGATTCGGGTGCGGGTGAGCAGCAGCCACACGGCCAGGCAGAGAGCGACCGAGACGGCGAGTACGAACACCTGGTAGCGCGGGAAGTCGAACAGGCCCAGATCCATGGAGCCGGGGAAGGGACCGCGCTCGTAGGGCTGCGACTGCGCTCCGTACTTCATGCGAAGCAGGTCCTGGCAGACCAGCGCGATGCCGAAGGTGAGCAGGAAGTTGTAGAGCGGGTCGAGGGCCGTCAGGCGGCGGATCAGCAACCGTTCGAGGAGGGTGCCGGCGACGGCGAGTGCGAGGGGCACGAGCAGCAGGGCCCACCAGAAGCCGAGCCCCGCGCTGTCGCCGAGGGCGACCGCGCCGAACGCGCCGAGCATGTAGAGCGCGCCGTGGGCGAAGTTCACCACGCGCAGCATGCCGAAGATGACGGCGAGGCCGAGGGCGAGGAGGGCGTAGAAGCTGCCGCTGACCAGCCCGTTGAAGGCCTGTTGGAGAAACGAGGTCATGAGTGGGTCCCGTCGTCGGCCGGCGGCCTGCCCGTCGTGCGGGCCGCCGGACCCCGGTGGTCAGGTGAGATGGCAGTCGGGCGAAGGCTGGTCGAATGCCTCGGGGGCGGGGATGGTCTTGACCGGCTCGGTGTAGTCACCGGCCTCGCTCGCCTTGGCCGGGTCCTTGACCTTGGCCAGGTACGCGTCGTGGACGACCCGGTGGTCCTCGGCGCGGATGGTGGCGTTGTGGGCGAAGAAGTCGCTGAACTTGGTGCCGTCCAGCTCCTTCGAGACGTCGGCCGCCCGGTCGCTGCCCGCCTTCTGCGCGGCCTCCAGATAGTGCGTCGCCGCCGAGTAGTCGGCCGCCTGGTCGAAGGTGGGCCGCTGTCCTGTGCGCTCCTTGAACCGGTCGGCCCAGGCCTGGGCCTTGGCGTCGACGTTCCAGAACCAGGCCGTGGTGAACATGGTTCCGGCAAGCTTGTCCGCGCCGATGGCTTTGATGTCGGTGTCGAAGAGCAGGCCGATGGCCAGCTCGATGCCCTTGTCCTTCAGTTTGAACTGCTGGTACTGCTTGACGACGTTGGCCAGGTCACCCCCCGCCTGCAGGGCCCCGAGCACCTGCGGCTTCGGCTTCAGGCCCGGTGCCTTGAGCAGGAAGGTGGAGTAGTTGTCGCTGGGGAACGGCGTGGGGTCCTTGGCGACGACCTTGCCGCCCGCGCCCTCGATGGCCGTCTCGAACTTCTTCTGCATGTCCTGCCCGAAGGCGTAGTCCGGATAGATCGTGTACCAGTTCTTGCCTCCCGCTCGGGTGACCGCGGCGCCGGTGCCGTGCGCCAGCATGTAGGTGTCGTAGGCCCATTCATAGGTGTACGGATTGCAGGTCTTGCCCGCGAGTTCCGTGGTGGCGGCGCCGGTGTTGAAGTACAGCTTCTTGGCCTGGCCGGCGACGGTCTGCACCGCGAGGGCCGCCGACGAGGTCGGCACGTCGAAGAGCGCGTCGGCCTTCTTGCGGTCGTACATCTCCCGAGCCTGGGTGTTGGCGATCTCCGGCTTGTTCTGGTGGTCGGCCTTGATGACCTCGATGTTCCGGGTGATCGCCTTGTCGCCGTACTTCTTCTTGAAGTCGTCGACGGCCATCTGCACGGCCTTCACCGAGTTCGGTCCCGCGATGTCCGCGTAGACGCCGGACAGGTCGGTGAGCACACCGAGCACGATCTTGTCGTCGCTGACCTTCCCGCCGCCCGAGCTCGGTCCGCCGCCGCCGCAGCCCGCGAGCAGTGCCCCCACCGCGGCCGTGGCCACGACCGTCGACAGCCTGTGTTTCATTGCTTCCTCCTGATGCGTACGTCCCGAATGAGCGGAGGTGACGGAGTGTCACAGTCCGAGATAGGCGAGGAGTTCGCCCTCGCGCTGCCGTACGTCGGCGTTGTCGAGCGCCTCCACGATCCGGCCCTGCGCGAGGAGGTAGTGGCGGTCGGCGATGGTCGCGGCGAAGCGCAGGTTCTGCTCCACCAGCAGCACCGACACTCCGTGTTCCTTGGCCCCGCGCAGGATCTCGCCGATCTGCTGCACGATGACCGGGGCGAGGCCCTCGGTCGGCTCGTCGCACAGCAGCACGCGCGCGCCGGCGCGCAGGACCCGGGCGAGGGCGAGCATCTGCTGTTCACCGCCGGAGAGCTTGCCGCCGGGGAAGCGGCGGCGCGCGGCGAGCACCGGGAAGGCGTCGTAGATGCGGGGCAGCGGCCACGCGGAGCCCGGCGAGGCCGGCGGCAAGGTCAGGTTCTCCTCGACGGACAGGCCCGCGTAGATGCCTCGGTCGTCGGGAACGTATCCGAGGCCGAGCCGGGCCCTGCGATGCGGCGGTGCCGCGGTGATGTCCTTGCCCGCCAGCGCGACCCGGCCGGTCATCTCACGGTGCAGCCCCATGGCGCAGCGCAGCAGGGTGGACTTTCCCGCGCCGTTGCGGCCGACGAGGGTGACGACCTCGCCCTCGCCGACCCGCAGGGACACCTCGTCCAGGGCCGTGGCCTCGCCGTACCGGGCGCTGACGCCCTTGATCTCAAGCAACGTCGGCCCCCAGGTACGCCTCGACGACCCGTGGATCGGTCCTGACCCGGTCGTAGGGGCCCTCCACGAGCACTTCGCCGCGCTGCAGGACCGTGACGGTGTCGGCGAGCGAGCCGACGACGCTCATGTTGTGCTCGACCATCACCACGGTGTGTCCCTCGCGGATCCTGTCGATGAGCGCCACGGTGCGGTCGACGTCCTCCAGACCCATGCCGGCTGTCGGCTCGTCGAGCAGCAGCAACGCCGGGTCCAGGGCGAGGGCGAGGGCCAGTTCCAGCGCGCGCTTCTGCCCGTACGGAAGGTTTCCGGCGGGCCGGTCGGCGAGATGCTCGAGTCCGACGTCACCGAGGAGTTCGAGGGCCCGGCCGGAGAAGCGGCGCATCAGTTTGTCCGTGCGCCAGAACCGGCGGCCGAGACCGGTGCCCGACTGGAGGGCGAGCTCGACGTGCTCCCGGGCCGTCATCTGCGGAAAGAGGCTGGTGACCTGGAAGGAGCGGGCGACGCCGAGGCCGGCGATGCGCTCCGGAGGCTGTCCGGTGATGTCGTGTCCGGAGAAGGTGATACGCCCGCCGGACGGCCTGAGAAATCCGGTCAGCAGGTTGAACAGCGTCGTCTTTCCTGCCCCGTTGGGGCCTACGAGCGCGTGGACCGTGCCCTCGGTGACCCTCAGGTCCACCGCGCTGACGGCGCGGAATCCCTGGAACTCCTTGGACAGGCCTTGCGTGACCAGGATGGCGCGCGGTTGTCTCATGACGCCTCGGATGCGCAGGGGATGCACCGGCGGATGCCGATGTGGGGCAGACGTTAAGTTCGGCCATGAGCAGCGGCTACGGAGAGAATCTCCACAAGACGCCCCCGCACGGGTGTGGGTCTTCTCCCTCCCCGCGCCGCTCCGCCCGTCGCCGGTGTGGGTACTTGCTCCACTGAGGCGGGGGACGTTCCGGAGTCTTCCTCCGTCGCCCGGGTCCCGCACCGCGGTGACGATGTGCGCCATGGCGATGATGGAGACCCCGCTCAACACGTGGCTGCTGTTCGGACACGCCCCGCGCTACTTTCCCGACACCGAGGTGGTCACGCGACTTCCCGACGGCCGTGTGCACCGTTACACGTACGCCGCGTTCGCCCGCCGTGCCCAGCAGTTGATGCACGCCCTGGACGCTCTCGGCCTGGCGCCGGACGACCGGGTGGCCACCCTCGCCTGGAACGGATACCGGCACCTGGAGGCCTACTGGGCCGTGCCCTGCACCGGGCGCGTCCTGCACACCCTGAACCTGAGGCTCTCCCCCGAGGACCTGGCGTACATCGTCGGCCACGCGGACGACCGCGCCATCCTGGCCGATCCCGATCTGCTGCCACTTCTGGAGAAGGTGCACGCGCGGGGCGGCCTCGCCGGCGTGCGGCATGTCATCGTGCTCGGCGACGAGGTGCCCGACACCGCGCTGCCGGGGGTGGTGGCGTACGAACAGCTGATCGCCGGTCTGCCGGATGCGTACGCCCCCCGCGACATCGACGAACGGTCGCCGCTCGGCCTGTGTTACACCTCCGGCACCACCGGCCGCCCCAAGGGCGTGCTCTACACCCACCGTTCGACCGTGCTGCACGCCATCGCCGCGTCCTCGCAGTCCGCCATGGCCATCGGCCCAGGTGACTGCGTACTGCCGGTCGTGCCCATGTTCCACGCCAACGCCTGGGGCGTCCCCTACACCGCCACTCCGTACGGCGCCAAGCAGGTGTTCCTCAGTGGCTCGCTTGATCCCGTGGCCCTGGTCGAGCTGATGGCCGCCGAGCGGGTCACGGTCGCCGCGGGCGTGCCCACCATCTGGATGGCGGTCGCCGACGAGATCACCGCCCGCGGCGGGTTGCCGTCGCTACGGCATCTGCTGTGCGGCGGCGCCCGCCCGCCCCGCGCCCTGATCGAACGCTACCGGCGCGACTTCGGCATCCCTCTGGTGCAGGTGTGGGGCATGACCGAGACCTCGCCGCTGGCCAGCGTGGCGTGGCCGAAGGAGCGGATGCGCGACTGGGAGGAGGACCGGATCACCGACGCGGTGCGCACCCGGGCCGGTCTTCCACTGCCCGGGGTGCAGATGGACATTCGCGACGAGGCGGGCAAGTCCCTTGCGTGGGACGGAACGTCGATGGGCGAACTGCTCGTACGCGGGCCATGGATCGCCGATTCCTACCTCGGCGGTGAAGGCGCCGCCCAGTTCACGAAGGACGGCTGGTTCCGTACCGGGGACATCGCCATCGGCTCCCCGGACGGCTATGTCGTCATCGCCGACCGTGCGAAGGATCTCATCAAGTCCGGCGGTGAATGGATCTCCTCGGTGGACATGGAGTCGGCCGTCATGGCGCTGCCGGAGGTCGCCGAGGCCGCGGTCATCGCCGTTCCCGACGACAAGTGGCAGGAGCGTCCGCTGATCTGCGTCGCCCCGCGCCCGGGCTCCACCGTGACCCTCGAACGCGTACGGGCGCACCTGGAGGCCGGAGGCTTCGCGCGTTGGCAGCTCCCGGACCGTATCGAGGTCGTGGAGGCCATCCCGCGCACCGGAGTCGGCAAGTTCGACAAGAAGGCGTTGCGTGCCCGCTTCGACTCCTGACTCACCGCTCCCTTCACCTTCACCGCCCGGAGGGCGAACCATGCATCTGAGACGCACGGTCACCTTGTTGTCCGCCGTACTCCTGTCGACGGCGGGAGTGTCGGCGAGCGCCACGGCTCGATCGGCACCAGGCTGCGCCGGCCAGAGCCGGATCACCGTACCCGGCGCGGCATTCCAGACCCTGGCCTGTCTGCCCGACATGACCACGGCCGCGACCGCCGGTACCGCCTACACCGACTCCGCGGACTGGGCCTCACTCACCGCCAAGGGGACCAAGAACCCCACCGGCGTCCCCGGCATCCAGATCGACGGCTACTTCCCCGACTCCTCGCACCTCAACAAGACCCACGGCTGGAAGCACGACTCCCAGTTCGTCATCCGGCTGCCCGAGCGCTGGAACGGCGGCCTCGTGGTGACCGGTGCGCCCGGGACGCGCAAGCAGTACTCCCTGGACCCCCTGATCTCCGACTGGGTCATCGCCCAGGGCTACGCCTTCGCCTCCATCGACAAGGGCAACAGCGGCCCCGACTTCTACACCGACGGCAAGCGGCCCGGCGACGCGATCGCCGAATGGAACCGGCGCACCACCGAGCTGGCCCTCGCCACGAAGACCGTCGTCCGGCAGGCGTACGGGCACGCCCCACGCCGCACCTACATGACCGGCATCTCCAACGGCGGCTACCTGACCCGTTGGCAGCTCGAGAACCACCCCGAGCTGTACGACGGCGGAGTGGACTGGGAGGGCGCGCTGTGGACCGAGGACGGGCCGAACCTGTTCACCTATCTGCCGACCGCGGTCGCGTACCAGGCGGGCCGGGCCACCCACGCCGACATGCTCGCCGCCGGATTCGCTCCCGGCACCGAGTTCCTGTGGCCGTACCACGAGGCTGCCTACTGGGGCCTGACGCAGAAGGTGTACCGCGCGGAGGTCGACCCCTCCTACGACCCCAGGTGTCCGGGTGAGTCCGCCGGTTCGACGCTTCCGGAGATTCTCGCGCCCTGCGCGTCGGATGCTTCGTACGACTATGCGGCGCGGCCGGGCTCCGTGCACCGGGCGGTCGAGCGGATCTCGCTCACCGGCAGGATCGGCAAACCCATGATCACACTGCACGGCTCGCTCGACGCACTGCTGCCGATCGCCACCGACTCGGACGTGTACGCGCGCATGGTCTCCGACAGCCACCGCGGCGGTTCGCACCGCTACTACACGATCGCGGGCGGCACCCACGTCGACGGCCTGTACGACACCTATCCGGACCGGCTCCGGCCGATCCTGCCCTGCTATCGCTCGGCGTTCCACGCTCTGACCGACTGGGTCGAGCATCGGGCCGCCCCGCCGGCGAGCGGCACGGTGCCCAGGCCCACCTCGGGAGACCTGGTCAACTCGTGTGCGCTGCGCTGAGGTTGACCTCGTAGGCAGTGGAGTCTGCCGTAGGCAGTGGAGTCTGCCGACACCCGAGGCGATCGAGAAGTGTGGTCCGCCTCCGCTGTCGGGCGTCCGCTGCGGTTCTACGGTGCAGCGCACCGCCCGCTCCGGAGGGACACCGGCGCGGCGGTGCGCCCACTCACCCCCCTGGACCACGGGAGGACTGCATGTCGGTTCGTGACCGCGTCCGTAGAACCTGCTGGGCCGCGCTGCTGGCCCTGCCGCTCGCCCTGTTCACCGTGCCGCAGAGCGCGTCGGCCGCCTCGCTCACCCAGGTGACCGGCTTCGGCTCCAACCCCGGCAGCCTGTCGATGTACACGTACGTCCCCGACAACCTGCCCTCCGGCGCCCCGGTGGTCGTGGCCCTGCACGGCTGCACCCAGAGCGCGAGCGACTACTACAGCCACTCCGGCTGGCCCAAGTACGCCGACCTGTACGGCTTCGCGCTGGTCTTCCCGCAGACCTCCAGCGCCAACAACGCCAACTCGTGCTTCAACTGGTACCAGTCCGGGGACTACACCCGGGGCCAGGGCGAAGCCCTGTCCATCAAACAGATGGTCGACTACGCCAAGACGCAGTACGGCAGCGACCCCAGCCGCGTGTATGTGACGGGGCTGTCCGCCGGCGGCGCCATGACCTCCGTGATGCTCGCCGACTACCCCGATGTCTTCGCGGGCGGCTCCATCGACTCCGGCATCCCGGCGGGCTGCGCCACCGATCTCAGCAGCGGCCTCACCTGCGAGTACAACCCGGTCAGCAAGACCCCGCGACAGTGGGGCGACCTGGTACGCGGCGCATCGGGCGGCTGGAGCGGACCCTGGCCGCGGGTGGCCGTCTGGCAGGGTTCCGGCGACTCGACCGTCAACCCCGCCAACGCCACCGAGTCCCGCGACCAGTGGACGAACGTCCGGGGCATCGGCCAGACCCCGTCATCGACCACCACGCTCACCGGCGGCACCACCCAGGACGTCTACAACGATGCCAACGGCGATCCTGCCGTCGAGACCTTCACCGTCTCCGGCATGGCACATGGCCTCGCCGTGAACCCCGGCTCCGGGACCGACCAGTGCGGCACGACCGGCACGTACTACCTCAACTACATCTGCTCCAGCTACTACACGGCGAAGTTCTGGGGCCTGGACGGCACCTCCGGCGGCGGCACCGGTGCCCTGCCCGCGCCCACCGGGCTGACGGTAACCGGCACCACGGACACCAGCGCCTCACTTTCCTGGAACGCCGTCAGCGGCGCCGCTTCGTACACCATCTACCGCGGCGGTACGAGGACGGGCTCGACGACCTCCACTTCGTACACGGACACCGGACTGGCCTCCGGCACCGGATACAGCTACACCGTCGCCGCCGTCGACTCATCGGGCAAGGCCGGCGCCGCCGCCGCGGCCGTGACGGCGACCACCACCGGTTTTCCGCCACAGTGCTTCACCGCGAACAACTACGACCAGGTCGCCGCGGGCCGCGCCCACCAGAGCGGCGGCTACACCTACGCGAACGGCTCCAACCAGAAGATGGGCCTGTACAACACCTTCACCACCCACACCCTCGAGGAGACCGCCATCGGCTACTACGTGATCGCCGACTCCGGCTGCCCCGCCTGACCGGGCCTGCCACTGCTCACGCAGGGCGAGAACGTCGCGCTCGCGGTCGGTGACGCCGGCGAGGTCGGGGTCGGCGGGGTCGCTGTGGTCGGCTTGGCGGCGCGGCCGCGTCCCAGCGACTGCTCACCACCGCCAGAGGCACCCGCCGCCAGAAACTCCGGCCCCGGCTCGAACTGACGTCGCACCAGGGAACGGCGATTCCCCGGCCGTTCCCCCGGACGAGTGCAAAGAACGCGAAACGCACGACTGCGGCCCCCGGATCAGCTCCAGGGGCCGCAACCTTGTTGCTGGCAAACCACGAGTGCGCGGGCGGCATCGTTTCTTCACGCGTAGCGCGGAGTGGGGCGGGTGGGACTCGAACCCACGGCCGACGGATTATGAGTCCGCTGCTCTAACCGGCTGAGCTACCGCCCCTTACGGCGCGTCGCGCACATTTGTGCGCGCCGTCTGCCGCAGCATAGCCGCTCATACGATCTCCTGCTTCGGATGGTCGGCAACGCATGACCATGAGGACTTCGGCGTGGCCTGCGCGGTTCCGCCGGACATGAAAAAGGACCCCTGAGGGGTCCTCTTCCGTTGCTCTCCCGACTGGACTCGAACCAGTAACCTGCCGGTTAACAGCCGGCTGCTCTGCCAATTGAGCTACAGGAGATCGAGCTCCCCCGACTGGACTCGAACCAGTAACCTGCCGGTTAACAGCCGGCTGCTCTGCCAATTGAGCTACGGAGGATTGCCTCGTTGCATCGAACGCACCTTCCCGGGTATTCGCCAGGGGGCGTGTGCTCGCTGCGACACATACATTAGCGCAAGCAGGGGGGTGCTCCGCCAATCGGTTCCCCCCGCACCGATGCCGACGCAAGGGAAGGGTGGCCGCCATGCGCTACCGGCTCACATTCGTCGCCGGACTGGCTCTGGGTTACGTGCTCGGCACGCGCGCCGGGCGCGAGCGCTACGAACAGCTGAAGAAGTCCGCGCGTCAGGTCGCGCAGAACCCCGCGGTGCGCAACACCGCCGAGACCGCCGCCCAGCAGGGGCGCGAGATCGCGGGCAAGGCGTTCCACACGGTCGGCGAGAAGGTGGGCGACCACGTCCCCGCCTCGGTCACCGCCCGCGTCCGTTCGCTGCGCGAACGCAACACCAACGGCACCCGCGAGGACGACTGGGGCACCAGCAACACGTAGGACCCCGCGAGCGGCGCGGGGAACCACCCGATCAGCCCCCACCGGCCGAAAGTCGAACGACTCCCGGTCGGCGGGGCGAGGGATCCCTGACGGGGTAGGCGAACGCGCCACCCCGTCCGACCTGCGCCCCTGCCCTGCGGGCACCCCGTGAGCCGGTCACTACCGCCCGGCCCGGCGCGCCCATCCCCCGCCGTACGGCAGAATTTCCGCCATGGGGATAGTCGCCGGGTTGGACAGTTCGCCCGATTTCACTCGTATCGTCGTCTGCGACACGGACACGGGAGCCGTGCTCAGGCAGGGATATGCCCCGCATCCGGTGGAAACCACCGAGGGCGGCGGCCGTCCTTCCGATGTCGATCCGCAGGCCTGGCTGCTGTCCCTGGGCGAGGCGGCCGGCGGCGGGCTCCTCGAAGGCGTGCAGGCCATCGGCGTCTCCGCGCAGCAGAACGCGCTCGTTCCGCTGGACACACAGGGCAACACGGTGCGGCCGGCCATGGTCGGCGGTGACAAGCGCGCACAGGTCGCCGCCGCCGATCTCGTCGACGCGCTCGGCGGGCGCGAGGCATGGGCGCAGGCCGTGGGCCACGTACCGCAGGCCGCCCAGCCGGTGACCAAGCTGCGCTGGCTGAACAAGACCGAGCCCGACGCCGCGCTGCGCACCGCCGTGCTGCTGCAGGCGCACGACTGGCTGGTGTGGCAGCTGCTCGGGCGGCCGATGCGGCGGACCACCGATCGGGGCGGGGCCTCCGGGACCGGCTACTGGTCGGCGGCGACCGGCGGCTATCGGCCGGATCTCGTCGAGCTCGCGCTCGGCCACCAGGCCACGCTGCCCGACGTGCTGGGCCCGTCCGAGGCGGCGGGGACGACACCCGAGGGACTGTTGATCTCCGCGGGCACCGGAGAGACCATGGCGGCGGCCTTCGGGCTCGGTATCGGGCTCGGGGACGCGGTCGTGTCCCTCGGCGCCTCCGGGTCCGTGATGGCCGTACACCCCGAGGCGCTGGTCGACTCCTCCGGCATGATCACCTCACTGGCGGACGCGACCGGCATGCATCTGCCGGTGGTGACCACCCTCAACGCCGTACGGACCCTGCGCGGCGCCGTCGAACTGCTCGGCCTGCCCGACCTGGAGAGCCTGTCCGAGCTGGCGATGAAGTCCACGCCGGGCTCCCACGGACTGGTCCTGCTGCCGTACCTGGAGGGCGAGCGGACCCCGAACCTGCCGCACACCGCCGGGACGCTCGCGGGACTGCGGCGCGAGTCGATGCGGCCCGAACACCTGGCGCGGGCCGCCTTCGAGGGCATGCTGTGCGGGCTCGCGGACGCGCTCGACGTACTGCGCGGACGCGGCGTGGACGTACGGCGGGTGTTCCTGCTCGGGGCGGCCGCCGAGCTGCCGGCCGTGCAGGCCGCGGCGCCCGCGCTGTTCGGCGCGCAGGTCGTCGTCCCCCAGCCGGCGGACTACGCGGCGCTGGGCGCGGCCCGTCAGGCGGCCTGGGCCCTCGGTGTCTCGCAGGGCACGCTCGATCCCCAGCTGCCACCCGTCTGGCAGGGCGCGGTCGCCCAGATCCTGGAGCCCGGTGAGGAACTGGCCGTGGGTCAGGCCGTACGGCAGCAGTACGTGTCCGTACGGGAACAGACGCATCCGGGTGCGTTCCGGTCATAGGGGCACAGAGGGGTGCGAAGAGGTGTCCCGGTGGGCGTAGAGGCCGACATGGGCCCTATGACGTACGTCTCAAGGTCCGGTTCCGGTCCGCTCTTGGTCCGCTCTTGGATTAATCGGTTGAGGTAACGCGGGTGGAGTGTCCGACGATAGGGGGTGGTGCACCACCGACCGCACTGCCGTCGACGACTCCGAGAGAAGCCGCGTGCTCATACGACTGCTTCGGACCTACCTCAGTCCGTACAAAAAACCCATCGCTCTCCTCGTGCTGCTGCAGTTCCTGCAGACCTGCGCGACCCTGTACCTGCCGACCCTGAACGCACACATCATTGACAACGGTGTCGTCAAGGGAGACACGGGTTACATCCTGTCCTTCGGTGCTCTGATGATCGGGATCTCGCTGGTCCAGGTCGTCTGCAACATCGGCGCCGTCTACTACGGCGCCCGTACGGCGTCCTCCGTCGGCCGGGACATCCGGGCCGCCGTCTTCGACCGGGTGCAGTCCTTCTCCGCACGCGAGGTGGGCCACTTCGGGGCCCCCTCCCTGATCACCCGCACCACCAATGACGTCCAGCAGGTGCAGATGCTCGCCCTGATGACGTTCACCCTGCTGGTGTCGGCGCCGATCATGTGTGTGGGCGGCATCGTGCTGGCCCTCGGCCTGGACGTGCCGCTCTCCGCGGTCCTGGTCGCCGTGGTGCCGGTGCTCGGCATCGGAGTGACCCTGATCGTGCGCCGGCTGCGCCCGCTGTTCAGGACCATGCAGGTGCGCCTGGACACCGTGAACCGGGTGCTGCGCGAGCAGATCACCGGCAACCGCGTCATCCGCGCCTTCGTCCGCGACGACTACGAGAAGGACCGCTTCGAGTCCGCCAACGCCCAGCTGACCGAGGTGTCCCTCGGTACCGGCCGGATGCTCGCCCTGATGTTCCCGATGGTCATGACCGTCGTGAACCTCTCGTCGATCGCCGTGGTCTGGTTCGGCGCCCACCGCATCGCCAGCGGCGGCATGCAGATCGGCGACCTGACCGCGTTCCTCGCCTACCTCATGCAGATCGTGATGTCCGTGATGATGGCCACCTTCATGTTCATGATGGTGCCGCGCGCGGAGGTCTGCGCCGAGCGCATCGAAGAGGTCCTGGACACCTCGTCGAGCGTCGTGCCGCCGAGCGCGCCCGTCGTGGAGCTGCGCCGCCACGGCCACCTGGAGATCCGCGGCGCCGGGTTCCGCTACCCGGGTGCCGAGGAGCCCGTCCTGAAGTCCATCGAACTGGTGGCGCGGCCGGGTGAGACGACCGCCGTGATCGGGTCGACGGGCAGCGGCAAGTCGACGCTGCTCGGACTCGTGCCCCGGCTCTTCGACGCCACCGACGGAGAAGTCCTCGTCGACGGCGTGGACGTGTCGACCGTCGAGCCGAAGCTACTCGCCAGGACGGTCGGGCTCGTCCCCCAGAAGCCGTACCTGTTCGCGGGGACGGTCGCCACCAACCTCCGGTACGGCAATCCGGACGCGACCGACGAGGAACTGTGGCACGCGCTGGAGGTGGCGCAGGCCAAGGGCTTCGTGGAGCGGCTGGAGAACGGCCTGGACTCGCCGATCGCCCAGGGCGGCACCAACGTCTCCGGCGGTCAGCGCCAGCGCCTCGCCATCGCCCGCACCCTCGTCCAGCGCCCCGAGATCTACCTCTTCGACGACTCCTTCTCCGCGCTCGACTACGCGACGGACGCGGCGCTGCGCGCGGCGCTCTCCCAGGAGACCGCCGAGGCGACCGTGGTGATCGTCGCCCAGCGGGTGTCGACCATTCGGGACGCCGACCGGATCGTGGTCCTCGACGAGGGCCGGGTGGTGGGTACGGGGCGTCACCACGAGCTCATGGCCGACAACGAGACCTATCGGGAGATCGTGCTCTCCCAGCTGACGGAAGCGGAGGCCGCCTGATGGCCGGGCCCATGGGACGCATGATGGCCGGGGGCGGCCCCGATCAGCGCTCGATGGATTTCAAGGTGTCCGGGAAGAGGCTCCTGGCGCAGTTCAAACCCGAGCGCGTCACCATGTACGGGATGCTGGTCGCCGTCGTCCTGAGCGTGGGGCTCTCGGTGGTCGGGCCGAAGATCCTCGGCAAGGCCACCGACCTGGTCTTCGCGGGCATCATCGGGCGGCAGATGCCGGCCGGCGCGACCAAGGCCGAGGTCCTCGCCTCCATGCGGGGGCGCGGTGAGGGCGGCATGGCCGACATGCTCGCCGGGACGGACTTCACCCCCGGCAAGGGCATCGACTTCGATGCCGTCGGAAACGTACTGCTGCTCGCGCTCTGTACGTTCCTGCTGGCCGGTCTGCTGATGGCGGTGGCGACGCGCCTGGTGAACCGGGCCGTCAACAAGACCGTCTACCACATGCGCGAGGACCTGCAGGCGAAGCTCTCGCGGCTGCCGCTGTCGTACTTCGACAAGCGCCAGCGCGGTGAGGTGCTCAGCCGCGCCACGAACGACATCGACAACATCCAGCAGACCCTGCAGCAGTCGATGGGCCAGCTGGTGAACTCCCTGCTGACCATCGTCGGCGTGCTCGCGATGATGTTCTGGGTGTCGTGGCTGCTCGCGCTGGTCGCGCTCGTCACGGTCCCGCTCTCCTTCGTCGTCGCCACGCGCATCGGCAAGCGCTCGCAGCCGCACTTCGTGCAGCAGTGGCGCACCACCGGCAAGCTCAACGCCCACATCGAGGAGATGTACACCGGGCACACGCTGGTGAAGGTGTTCGGGCGGCAGGAGGAGTCGGCGGCGCAGTTCGCCGAGCAGAACGAGAAGTTGTACGAGGCCGGGTTCAAGGCGCAGTTCAACAGCGGGGTCATGCAGCCGCTGATGATGTTCGTGTCGAACCTGAACTATGTGCTGGTGGCGGTGGTCGGCGGTCTGCGCGTCGCGTCCGGCTCGCTGTCGATCGGCGACGTCCAGGCCTTCATCCAGTACTCCCGCCAGTTCTCGATGCCGCTGACGCAGGTCGCCTCGATGGCGAACCTCGTGCAGTCCGGTGTCGCGTCGGCGGAGCGCATCTTCGAACTCCTCGACGCGGAGGAGCAGGAGGCCGACCCGATGCCGGCGGCGCGCCCCGACGAGCTGCGCGGGCGGGTGGCGTTGGAGAACGTGTCCTTCCGCTACGACCCCGAGAAGCCGCTCATCGAGGACCTGTCGCTGAAGGTGGAGCCGGGCCACACGGTGGCGATCGTCGGCCCGACCGGTGCCGGCAAGACCACGCTGGTGAACCTCCTGATGCGGTTCTACGACGTCACCGGCGGCCGGATCACCCTCGACGGGGTCGACATCGCGTCCATGTCCCGGGACGAACTCCGGGCCGGGATCGGGATGGTGCTCCAGGACACCTGGCTGTTCGGCGGCACGATCGCGGAGAACATCGCGTACGGGGCCTCGCGTGAGGTCACACGCGGGGAGATCGAGGAGGCGGCGCGGGCCGCGCACGCGGACCGTTTCATCCGTACGCTCCCGGATGGCTACGACACCGTCATCGACGACGAGGGCACGGGGGTCAGCGCGGGCGAGAAGCAGCTGATCACCATCGCGCGGGCGTTCCTGTCCGACCCGGTGATCCTCGTCCTCGACGAGGCGACGAGTTCCGTCGACACCCGTACGGAGGTGCTGATCCAGAAGGCGATGGCGAAGCTCGCGCACGGGCGGACGTCGTTCGTGATCGCCCACCGGCTCTCCACGATCCGGGACGCGGACACCATCCTCGTGATGGAGAACGGGTCGATCGTCGAGCAGGGCGCGCATGCGGAGCTGTTGGCGGCGGACGGGGCGTACGCGCGCCTCTACAAGGCCCAGTTCGCCCAGGCGGTGGCCGAGGTCGACTAGCGGGTGGGGGTGGGTAGGGGTGCGGGGAGGTGCGTTTCCTCGCCCCCGCCGCCCCTACCCGTCCCATCCTCCTGGGGCTCCGCCCCAGACCCCGGAGGGTGGTCTTTCGACTGCGGGCCGGTGGGGGCTGGTCGCGCAGTTCCCCGCGCCCCTTGAGAGCGCTGGCGCGCATCTTTCAGCCTGTCCGGCGTTTGAGGACGAGGCCGTTCAGGCCGATAGGGGGTCTGGGGGCGGCGGGGGCGAGAGACGTCGGGTCAGTCCAGGTAGCCGCGGAGTTGGTCCGCGAAGGCGTGGTCCCTCAGTTTGTTCAGGGTCTTGGACTCGATCTGGCGGATGCGCTCGCGGGTGACGCCGAAGATGCGGCCTATTTCCTCGAGCGTGCGGGGGCGCCCGTCCGCGAGCCCGTACCGGAGCTGGACGACCTTGCGTTCACGCTCGCCGAGCGTGGAGAGCACCGCTTCCAGGTGTTCCCGCAGGAGCAGGAACGCGGCGGACTCCACCGGCGACGTCGCGTCACCGTCCTCGATCAGGTCGCCGAGCGCCACGTCGTCCTCCTCCCCCACCGGCGCGTGCAACGACACCGGCTCCTGGGCAAGGCGCAGCACCTCAGTCACCCGCTCGCCGGGAAGGTCGAGGTGCGCGGCGACCTCGTCCGGCGTCGGTTCGTAGCCCCGCTCCTGCAGCATCCGCCGCTGGACCCGCACGACCCGGTTGATCAACTCGACCACGTGGACGGGGACCCGGATCGTACGGGCCTGATCGGCCAGCGCCCGCGACATGGCCTGCCGGATCCACCAGGTCGCGTACGTCGAGAACTTGTACCCACGGGCGTAGTCGAACTTCTCCACCGCCCTGATCAGACCGAGGTTCCCCTCCTGGACCAGGTCGAGCATGGTGAGCCCGCGGCCGACATAGCGTTTCGCGACCGAGACGACGAGGCGCAGGTTCGCCTCGATGAGGCGGCGCTTGGCCATGCGGCCCATCACGACGAGTTTGTCGAGGTCGAGGGCGAGCTGACTGTCCAGGTCGGGGGCGAGGCGGAGCTTCTCCTCGGCGAAGAGTCCGGCCTCGACGCGACGGGCGAGTTCGACCTCCTCCGCCGCGGTGAGCAGCGGAATGCGGCCGATCTCGCGCAGGTACTGGCGGAACAGGTCCGAGGAGGGGCCTCCGGTGTCCGTACCGCGTCCCCGGGGCAGTTCGACGGGCTCCGGGACCTCGGCCTCGGTTTCGACCTCCACGGGCTCGGCCTCGGCCTCGGCCTCGACGGCGTCCGCCGCCGGCCCGTCCGGCTCCGTCTCGGGGTGGTGCGCGGCACCCCGCTGCGGGGGCACCGCCGTGACGACGTCGGGCTCGGCGTCCGTATCCGCGTCCGTGAGGTTGTCGGTCTGTGTGAGGGTCTGGGTCTGCACGGGGGCGACCTCCAGGAATGTCGCTGCTGAGGCGTGCGGCAGCGGTACGTCGGGGATGGGGTCGACGGCCTCGCCGCTGTCCATCCCGTAGTCGTTTGGCGGAACCGCGGGAATCGGAAACCCGTCGCGTGCGGGTCGGCCGCGCTCCGAGGACTCAGGCACCGCAACCCAGTGTGGAGTACGACACATCGCCGCCACGAGGGGCGTGCGGTGACTTTTTGCGTCCGGTCCGTGACCCGGTGGTTACCGTGCCCTTCGAGTGCGCAGCTCAGCACGCGCGAAACCGATTGAACGGCGTACGGGATTGGCATGTGCGCCGGGCCCATCCGGGCCGCCCGGGCCTCGGACCGGGCAGGGCGGCCTCAGAGCGCCTCCGCGCCCCGCTCGCGCAGCGCCTGTCCGTACTGCTGGAGCACCCACAACTCGTTCTGCACGGCCGCCAGCTGGGCCGGGTCGCCGTGGGCGCTCGCGCGGGACAGGGCGCCCTGGACGTCCACGACGCGGCGCTCGACGGCGCGGCGGCGGACCATGACGAGCTGGTCGCCCGCGTAGGTCTCGTCGACGGTCTTGCGCATGATCGCCTCGACGGCCAGCTCGGTGACCATGGAACGGACCACGTCGTCCGGGGCGGCCTCGCGGACCCGGACCAGATACTCCTGGGGGTCCTGCGTGCCGAACTCGGCGCCGCCCGACTCCATGATCGCCAGGCGTACGGCGGCGTAGGGCGCGGCGGTGAACTCGTCGATCCCGTAGGCGTCGAAGGCCGGGGAGACCAGCTCGGGCCGCTGGAGGGCGAGCTTGAGCAGCTCGCGCTCGGTGGCGTAGACGGGGTTGCGGAGGTTGAGCGCCGGGCCGCCCGCGGACGTCCGGACGGCGGCGTACCCCTGCTGGGGGCGCTGGCCGCCCGCGGGGGCCGGGCCCTTGCCGCCGCGGTCGCGGGCCCAACGGGCCAGCTGGGCCACCCGCTTGACCACGAACTGGGTGTCCAGGATGCCGAGCATGCCGGCGAGCTGCACGGCGACCTCGTGCTGGGCGCCGCTGTTCTTGATGCGGGCGACGATGGGCGCCGCCTCGTCCAGGGCCGCCGCGCGCCCCGCCGGGGTCTCCAGGTCGTAGCGCAGGATGATCTGGCGCAGGGCGAACTCGAAGAGGGGCGTGCGGGGTTCGACGAGGTCCGCGACCGCCTCGTCGCCCTTGGCGAGGCGCAGGTCGCAGGGGTCCATGCCGTCCGGCGCGATGGCGATGTACGTCTCGGCGGCGAACTTCTGGTCGTCCTCGAAGGCGCGCAGGGCGGCCTTCTGGCCCGCCGAGTCGCCGTCGAAGGTGAAGATCACGCGGGCCGAGCCGTTGTCCATCAGGAGGCGTCTGAGGATCTTGATGTGGTCGCTGCCGAACGCCGTGCCGCAGGTCGCGATCGCGGTGGTGATGCCGGCCAGGTGGCAGGCCATGACGTCGGTGTAGCCCTCGACGACGACCGCGCGGCTGGCCTTGGCGATGTCCTTCTTGGCGAGGTCGATGCCGTAGAGGACCTGGGACTTCCGGTAGATCGCGGTGTCGGGCGTGTTCAGGTACTTCGGGCCGTTGTCCGCCTCGTACAGCTTGCGCGCGCCGAAACCGACGACCTCGCCGCCGATGTCGCGGATCGGCCACATCAGGCGCCCGCGGAAGCGGTCGATGGGGCCCCGGCGGCCCTCCTGGGAGAGGCCGGAGAGGAGCAGCTCCTTGTCGGTGAAGCCCTTGCCGCGCAGGTGGCGGGTGAGGTGGTCCCAGCCCTGCGGGCTGTAGCCGACGCCGAAGTGCGCGGCGGCGGCCTGGTCGAAACCGCGCTCGGCGAGGAACTTGCGGCCCGCGTCGGCCTCGGGGCTGATGTCGAGCTGCTCCACGTAGTACTGAGCGGCGATCTTGTGCGCCTCGACCAGGCGGATCCGCTCGCCGCGCTGGTGGGAGGGGTTGTACCCGCCCTCCTCGTAGCGCAGGGTGATGCCGGCCTGCCCGGCGAGGCGCTCGACGGCCTCGGAGAAGGTGAGGTGGTCGACCTTCATCACGAACGTGATGGTGTCGCCGCCTTCCTGGCAGCCGAAGCAGTGGAAGAGACCCTTGCTCGGGCTGACCTGGAAGGACGGGGACTTCTCGTCGTGGAAGGGGCACAGACCCTTGAGGTTTCCGCCGCCCGCGTTGCGCAGCTGGAGGTACTCGGACACGACGGCGTCGATCGGGACCGCGTCCCGAACCGCCTTCACGTCCTCGTCGTTGATCCTTCCAGCCACGAGGTGATTCTACGGGGCCGGACCGACACTCCTGGGGCGAGGCGAACGCCCCGGTGTCAGGGGACCAGGCTGTCCAGCGGGACGTGCGGGTCGGCGAGTGCCTCGGTGTCCACCTGGGCCCGGGACCGGATGAGCCGCTGGATGGGTTCCGTGACGTCCCACACATTCACGTTCATCCCGGCCAGCACCCGCCCGTCCTTCATCCAGAAGGCGATGAACTGGCGCTTGCCCGCGTCGCCCCGGATCACCACTTCGTCGTACGTCCCCGGGGGCGCCCAGCCCGAGTACTCGAGCCCCACGTCGTACTGGTCGGAGAAGAAATAGGGCACACGGTCGTACGTCGTCTCGCGGCCCAGCATCGCGCGGGCCGCCGCCGGTCCGCCGTTGAGGGCGTTGGCCCAGTGTTCGACGCGCAGCCGGGTGTCGAAGAGGGCGTGCGGGAAGGAGGCGACGTCACCGGCGGCGTAGATGTCGGGATCGGAGGTGCGCAGGCGGTCGTCGACCGCGATACCGCCGCCGTGCGCGCGGTCGGCGATCTCCAGGCCCGCAGCCTCGGCGAGACCGATGCGCGGCGCCGCCCCGATGGCCGCAAGTACGTCGTGGGCCGGGTGCTCCTCGCCGTCGTCCGTGCGGGCGGCCAGCACCATGCCGTCCTGGCCGACGATCTCGGTGAGCCGGGCCCCGAAGTGGAAGCGGACGCCGTGCTCGCGGTGCAGCTCGGCGAAGAGGTTGCCCAGCTCGGGGCCGAGGACCGCGTGCAGCGGGGTCTGGTTGTGCTCGACGACGGTGACCTCGGCGCCGTACTCGCGGGCCGCCGCCGCGACCTCCAGGCCGATCCAGCCCCCGCCCGCGATCACGATGTGGCCGTTGTCACGGCCGAGCGCGGCCAGGACGCCCTTGAGGCGTTCGGCGTGGGCGAGGCGGCGCAGGTGGTGGACGCCCGCGAGATCCGTCCCGGGGATGTCGAGGCGGCGCGGCTCGGCGCCGGTCGCGAGGAGCAGCTTGTCGTAGTGGACGAGGGTGCCGTCGTCGCCGAAGCGGACGGTCTTCGCCGTGCGGTCGATGGCGTCGACGGTCTGGCCGAGGTGCAGCTCCACGTCGTTCTGCGCGTACCAGGCGGGTTCGTGCACGAAGACGCTGTCCCGCTCCTCCTTGCCGAGCAGATAGCCCTTGGAGAGCGGCGGGCGCTCATAGGGGTGGTCACGTTCGTCGCAGATCAGTATCACGCGGCCGGTGAAACCCTCCGCTCGGAGCGTCTCGGCCGCCTTGGCGCCGGCCAGGCCTCCTCCGACGATGACGAATGTCTGATCCGCGTCGACCACTTGATGCCTCCTCGTAACGTTGTCGCCAGGCGAGCGTCCCGCACGCAGCGTGATGCGGGAAGAGGGTGTGGCCCGATCAGGCCACGCAGGGTCACACTCCGCCGCCGCCTGTGGGGCGGGTGGTGAGCCTGAGGTGCAGTGAACGTGCCGAGGCGTCGGTGAGCGAGGCAATCTGGTCGACGATCACCCGCTTGCGCGCACGATCGTCCCCTGCTTCGTCGAACAGCGCCCGGAACTGCGGGTCAAGACCGTCCGGGGCGCGGGCGGTGAGCGCCTCGGCCAGCTCGGCGACGACGATCCGCTGATCGGCGCGCAGCCGCTCCTGCTCGGCGCGCTGCATGACGTACCGGTCGGCGACGGCCTTGAGGACGGCGCACTCGTGGCGGGCGGCGCGCGGGACGACCAGCTCCGCCGCGTACCGGGTGAGCCGGCCGGTGCCGTACCGCGTGCGGGTGGCGCCCTCGGCGGCCAGGCAGAAGCGGCCGATGAGCTGGCTGGTGGCGTCCTTCAACCGGGCCTGCGCGACGGCCGATCCGTCGTACCCGTGCGGCCACCACTCCTGTTCCAGGAGCCGGTCGAGGGCCTCGGAGAGCTCGGCCGGGTCGGTGTCGGCGGGCACGTACCGGCCGATGGCGACCTTGAAGATCTCCTCGCGTTCCGGCTCGGCGTGCAGGCAGTTGGGGTCGATGTGGCCGGCGTGCAGACCGTCCTCGACGTCGTGCACCGAGTACGCCACGTCGTCGGACCAGTCCATGACCTGGGCCTCGAAGCACGTACGGGTGCCGGGGGCGCCCTTGCGGACCCAGTCGAAGACCGGCCGGTCGTCCTCGTAGGCCCCGAACTTCGGGGAGGCGGGGTCGGTGGGGTGGGCGCCGCGCGGCCAGGGGTACTTGGTGGCGGCGTCGAGGGCGGCGCGGGTGAGGTTCAGTCCCACGCTGACGAGTTCGCCCGTCTCGTCCGAGTGGACGAAGCGCTTGGGCTCGATCCTGGTGAGCAGGCGCAGCGACTGCGCGTTGCCCTCGAAGCCGCCGCAGTCCTCCGCGAACTCGTTCAGCGCCTGTTCGCCGTTGTGCCCGAAGGGCGGGTGGCCGAGGTCGTGGGAGAGGCAGGCCGCCTCGACGAGGTCGGGGTCGCAGCCGAGGGCGGCGCCGAGCTCGCGGCCGACCTGGGCGCACTCCAGGGAGTGGGTGAGGCGGGTGCGGGCGCTGGCGTCCCAGGCCTGGCTGCGGGTGCCGGGGGTGACGACCTGGGTCTTGCCCGCGAGGCGGCGCAGCGCCGAGGAGTGCAACACGCGTGCGCGGTCGCGCTGGAAGGCGGTGCGGCCGGGACGTTTGTCGGGCTCTACGGCCCAGCGCTCGACGGACGACTCGTCGTACGTGTCGTACGCGCCCGACGTGGCGGGGTCGTCGTATGCCGTCGGTGCCTTCGCAGTGCCGTCCATGTACCCGACAGTAAACGCAGGCGGTGACAAACGGGGCGTGGGCTACCGCCAGGAGGCGTGGATCAGGCCGAGGCCAGCTCGCGTTCCGGTGCCGGTTCGGGGGTCGCCACGGTCTGGTCGTAGCGGTGCAGGATCAGGCGGGCCATCGCGGCGTGGCTGCCCAGCGGGGCGGCGGCGATCCAGGGGGCGGCCGCGGCGCACTCGGTGGCGAAGCGGCCGGGCGCGGTGAAGTAGGAGGCGACGGCGATGCGGTGGCGGCCACGCGCGGCCAGGGCGCGCACGGCGGCGGCGACGGTGGGCGCGGCGGAGGCGTACGCGGGGACGACGGGCACGCCGAGGCGTTCGGCCAGCAGCTGGGCGGTGCGGCGGGTGTCGGTGATCGACTCCGGGTCGCGCGAGCCCGCGGCGGCGAGCACGACCCCGCCGGCGCGCCGGTCCGCGTCGCTCATCCCGGTCCGCCAGCCGGCCTCGACGAGCCGCGCGTACAGCGTCTCGACGAGCAGGGGGTGCGGGCCGAGCGGGGCGGCGATACGGGCCCGCAGTCCCGGTACGGCGGCCGCGGCCTCGGGGATGTCCCGCTTGACGTGGTAGCCGCGGCTGAGCAGCAGCGGCACGAGAACGGCCCCGTCGGCGCCGTCCTCGGCGTCGAGGGAGGCGAGTGTGTCGGCCAGCAGCGGTTCGTTCAGCTCGATGTGGCCGAGGTGCACGGACAGGTGCGGGCGCAGCTCGCGGACACGCTCGATCAGGGTGCGTACGGTGCTCAGCGCGCGCGGGTCGCGGCTGCCGTGCGCGACGAGGACGAGCGGCGGCGGCGCGGGGCGGCGGGCCCCGTTCAGCGACACGAGGCTGAGCTGACTGCCGAGCTGGCTGGTGATCGCGTTCATGAGTTGCGCCGTACTGTCGAGGTGGGCGCCACCGAGCGGCTGCCCGCCGATGGAGGTCCCCCCGCTCGGGCGAAACCGAGAGTGGGAGAGGGTCCTGGACTCGTCGTGAGAGGGGTTCGACGCCGTCATGGACCGATGGTGACGGTACGAGGTTGCAGCGCGGTTGCACGGGCGTGTCAGGTGTTTTCCGGGGGTTCACGGCGCGGTGCGGTGGCGGTGTGAGCACCTCCCACCTGCGGTTCCGCGGCGCCGGGTGAGCCCGGTCACGGTACCCGGGCGAACCGAACGGACTTACGCTGCGTCCCCATCTGTCGAACACCGACGTGATCGGACGCCACCGGGGGGACGAACAACCATGCCGCGCCTGCCGCACCCGAGGATCCTCAGACCGCGGCTGCCCCGCCTGCCGCGCACCCGCGCCGGGCAGCGGCGGGCCGTGCAGACGGTCATGCTGCTGTGCGTGCTGGCGCTGCTTCCGGTGACCTGGCTGTACGTGAGCACGGCCGGCGGACTGCGCACCACGGCCGACGCGCCGCGCACCGAGGTCGCGGTGGTGTTCGGGGCCGGATTGTGGAACGGCGAGCCGTCCCCGTACCTCGCGCACCGGCTGGACGCGGCGGCGAAGCTCTACCGGGCCGGGCGGATCGAGGCCGTGCTCGTCACCGGGGACAACAGCCGCAAGGACTACGACGAACCGGACGCGATGCGGGCCTATCTGACGAAGCGTGGGGTGCCGGACCGGCGGATCGTCAGCGACTACGCCGGGTTCGACACCTGGGACTCCTGTGTGCGAGCCCGGAAGATCTTCGGCGTCCACGAGGCCGTGCTGATCAGCCAGAACTTCCACATCCGGCGGGCCGTCGCGCTGTGCCGGGCGGCGGGCGTGCGGTCGTACGGCGTCGGGGTCGACGCCACCCACGACGTCACCTGGTACTACGGGGGCACCCGCGAGGTGTTCGCGGCGGGGAAGGCCCTGCTGGACGCGGTGTTCAAGCCCGATCCGCAGTTCCTGGGGCCGAAGGAGCCGGGGGTGGCGCGGGCCCTCGCGGCGGCGCGGAAGTGAGGACGGTCATCGATCCCGCCGGTCTGACGCCCGCGGAACGCCGTGTCTGGGAGGCCTTTCCGCTCGGCGAGGGCGTCGACTTCCGCGAGGACCCCGCCTCCGCCTCCTCCGCCGACTCCGGCGGGAACCCCGCCGACGACCCCGCGGCCGGCGCCTCCTGGGGCCCCGAGCGGACCGTGCGCGCCGAGGTGCTGCGGGCGCTGCTGATCGACGGACCGGCGCACGACGGCGAGATAGCCGGCCTGAAGCTCACCGGCGCGCGCGTCACCGGACAGCTGGATCTCCGGTACGGGACCGTCGAACAGGCCGTGCAGCTGCGGTTCTGCCACTTCGAGCAGCCTCTGAAGCTGTACGGGGCGCAACTGCGCGCCCTGGTGCTGAGCGACTCGGTGCTCCCCGGGCTCAGTGCGGGGAACCTGCGCGTCGACGGGGTGCTGCGGCTCAGCTGCTGCCGGGTCAGCGGGCCGATACGGCTCCAGGGCGCGAAGATCTCCGGCGCCGTGTTCGTCAACGGGGCGCGGCTGGGCCGCCCGGCGGCACCGGACACCCCGGCCGCCGCGGACGCCTCGGACCGGGAAGGGGCCGAGGGACCGGTTCTCCAGCTCAACCACGCGGCCATCGGCACCGATCTGTGGGCCGTCGGACTCGTCGCGCACGGCCAGGTACGGCTGAACGGAGCCACGGTCGGCGGTCAGGTGAACCTCGACGACGCCGATCTGCGCGTACCGGCGGGCGAGACCGCCCTGCACGCCGAGACCCTGTCGGTCGGCACCGACCTGCGGGCCGTGCGGCTGCGCGCGCGGGGCCGGGTCAACCTGAGCGGGTCGAGGATTCCCCACCAGCTGAATCTGGCCTACGCCCGGCTGTCCAACCCCGGGGGTCCGGCCCTGCGCGCCAGCAGCTGTGTCATCGGCGAGCTATGGCTGCGCGAGGCCGCGCCGATCGTGGGCACCGTGAACCTGCGCCGCTCCCAGCTGGACCTTCTGCACGTGCCTCCGGGGGTGTGGCCCGACCGCGTCCGGATCGACGGCCTCGGCTACCGCGCCCTCGCCCCGCATCTGCCCGCCGAGCAGCGGCTACCGCTGCTGGAACGCGAGGAGGGCGGCTATCTTCCCCACGCCTACGAGCAGTTGGCCGCCGCGTACCGCACGGCGGGCGACGACGCCGCCGCGCGCACCGTCCAGCTGGCCAAACTCCGCCGGCACCGCCGCACCCTCCCCCGCTACGCCAGGTTCTGGGGCCGGCTGCAGGACGTGGCCGTCGGCTACGGCTACCGGCCGATGCGCGCGGCGGGCTGGCTGCTGTTGCTGCTGTGCACCGGTGCCACCGCCTTCACGCTGCACCATCCGCCCGCACTGAAGCCCGCCGAGGCACCCGGCTTCAACCCGGTGTTCTACACCCTCGACCTTCTGCTGCCCCTCGTCGACTTCGGTCAGGAGACGGCCTTCGCGCCGCGCGGCTGGTACCAGTGGCTCTCCTATCTGCTGATCGCCGTCGGCTGGATCCTGGCCACGACGATCGCGGCGGGCGTCACACGCTCCCTGAACCGCCAGTAACCAGTAGGCGCGCCATGACTCGAAACGGTGAACGGCTCCTGGGAACACGCCTGTTGGCAGGTGCCCCTGGCACTAGCATGGCCGCGTGACGCAGGAGTTCAGCTATCGCTGGGGCCATTCCGCACTCACCGCCGATTTCGATCTGGACGGCCGCACACCCCGCCTGGTCCGGCTGACCGTGCCCGGTGAACCGGAGCCCAAATGCGCCGCCGAGGCCGCCGGCGCCGCGCTGCCGCTCGTCGACGTGACCCTCCTCGGACAGGGCACCGGCTGGTCCGGGCCGCGCTTCACCGGTACGGCGCTCGGGCAGCGCCTGACCCATCGCGCCCACCACGCGGCGTACGGCGACGGCTGGCACCACCTCACCGTCCAACTCCAGGACAGGCGGGGCGGTCTGACCGTCTTCGTCGAGTACTCCTCACCGGACGCGGTACCGGTGCTGCGCGCCCGCGTCCGGCTCCGCAACGACGGCGACACGCCCGTCACCGTGCGCTCCGTGAGCAGTCTGCTGCTGGGCGCGCTGCCCTCGCCCGACGTGCTCGACGTGCACCGGGCACGCAACGACTGGCTCGCCGAATGCCGTTGGTACGCCGAGGAGTTGCGGGAGTCCGTGCCCGACGTCGGCCGGGCGTTCCACGGGCACGACGGGCGGGCCGGGGTGCGGCTCGCCGGGCGCGGGAGCTGGCCCACCGACGGGCATCTGGCGATGGGCGCGCTCACCGACCAAACCGACGGGCGCTGCTGGCTCTGGCAGATCGAGTCCGCCGCGAGCTGGCTGTGGGAGGCGGGCGAGGCGGACCACCACACGTACCTCTCCCTGAGCGGTCCGACCGCGGACGACCACCAGTGGCGTCAAGTCCTGTCCCCGGGAGCGGAGTTCGTCTCCGAGTACGCGGCCCTCGCGCTCGGCGACGGCTTCGACGGGGCGCTCACCGCGCTGACCGACTACCGCCGCCGGATCCGCCGCCCGCACCCCGACCACGACCGGCTCCCCGTCGTCTTCAACGACTACATGAACACCCTCATGGGCGACCCGACCACCGAGAAACTGCTGCCGCTGATCGACGCGGCGGCCGAGGCGGGCGCGGAGTACTTCTGCGTCGACGCCGGGTGGTACGACGACGAGGGCGGGGACGGGGATGCGGAGGGGGACACGGGCGGGGGCAGGGGCGGAGACACGGACGGGGACGGCGGCGGGGGCTGGTGGGACAGTGTCGGCGCCTGGCTGCCGTCGGCGCGGCGCTTCCCCGGCCCCGACGGTCTTCACGCCGTGCTCGGCCGGATCCGGGAGCGCGGGATGGTGCCAGGGCTGTGGCTGGAGCCGGAGGTGGTCGGCGTCCGCAGTCCGCTCGCCACCGAGCTGCCGGACGAGGCCTTCCTGCGCCACGAGGGCGGGGTGCGCGCCACCGAACAGGGCCGCCACCAGCTGGACCTGACGCATCCGGCCGCCCGTGCGCACCTCGACCGGACGGTCGACCGGCTCGTCGGCGAGTGGGGCGTGGGCTATCTCAAGCTCGACTACAACATCACCACCTCCGCGCCCGGGCTCCTCGACCACACGCGCGCCTGGCTGTCCTGGCTGTCGGCCGTCCTGGACCGCCACCCGGGTCTGGTCGTCGAGAACTGCGGTTCGGGCGGGCTGCGCATGGACGGCGCGTCGCTGGCCGTGGCCCAGCTCCAGTCCACCTCCGACCAGCAGGACCCCCTGCGCTACCCGCCCATCGCGGCCGCCGCGCCCACCGCGGCCCCGCCGGAGCAGGGGGCCGTGTGGGCGTACCCGCAACCGGAGTTCACGGACGAGGAGATCGCCTTCACCCTCGGCTCGGCGCTGCTGGGGCGGGTTCATCTCTCCGGTCATCTGGACCGCATGACACCGCACCAACTCGGCCTCGTCCAGGAGGCGTTGGTGACATACAAGGCCATCCGGGGCGATCTGTGCCGGTCGGTGCCGTTCTGGCCGCTGGGGCTGCCCGGGTGGCGGGACGCGTGGGTGGCGCTGGGGATGCGGGTGCCGTTCCTCGACACCACGTATGCGCTGGTGTGGCGCAGGGCGGGCGATGATCCCGAAGTCGCCCTGCCCGTGGCGCACTTGGCGGGCCGGGAGGTACGGGTCGACGTACTGCACGGGTCGGCGGGGCCGGTGGTGTGGGACGGATCGGCGCTGCGGGTGACGCTGCCGGAGGCTCCGTCGGTGCTGCTGACACGGCTCACCGTGTAGCGGACGAAGTGTTCGGTGGTTTCGGAATGTTCGAGGTGTTCGGGGGTTTCGAAGTGTTCGGGGGTTTCGAGGTGTTCGGGGGTTTCGAGGTGTTCGACGAGCACGAGTTGATCCCGAGCCCCAGAGCGGCCCCCGCACTCGCGCCGCCCAGCGCGAGGAGACGACGCCGGGTGATGTCGCTGTCGGTCATGGCGGGACCCTAGGGGCGGCCCGGGGCGCGACCGGTGGGGGCGCGCGGAGTCACGCGGACTCGCCACCCGCACGAGTGGGCTCGGCCATGACAGGTGCGCCCGTGCCCTCAACGACGGACGTGCCACTCCCCGCCCTCGACGAGCGTGCCGCCGGCCCGCAACCGCGCGGCGACAGCGGGGGCGGCCACGTACACCCAGGCCCGTACGGCCGTGCCGTCCGCGCGGGTCACCTCCCGCGCCACCCGCTCGTACAGGTTGCGCGGGTCGCCCGGCACGTACTCCTCCAGCCGGTCCAGCGCGCCGAGCAACTGCCCGTACGCCTCCGGGAGCGCGGTGACCAACTCCCCGCGCACGACACCTCCGGGCTCCTCGACGGCGTACGGATATCCGGGCCCTTCGTACAGCACGGCTCCCCACATCCGGCCGGGCTCCTCCGACTCCGTACGGCCGCGGAGGAACAGGTCGTGGTTGTGCCCGCCGGGGCGCAGGGTGCCGTAGACGAAGAAGGGGACGGTCACTCGCCGGTCTCCCCCTCCACGGTCTCCTCCTCGACCCAGCGCAGATAGTCCGCGCTCCCCCGGACGACGGGCGTCGCGATGATCTCGGGGGTGTCGTAGTCGTGCGCCGCGAGGAGATACGCCTCCAGCGCGTCGTACCGCGCACCCGTCGTCTTGAACAGCACCTGCCACTCGCTCGCGGTCTCCACCACCTCCTTCCACCGGTACACGGAGGTCACCGGCCCGGAGATCTGCGCGCAGGCCGCGGCCCGCGCCTCGACCGCGCCGCGCGCGAGCGCCTCCGCCTTCTCGGGGGCGTCGGTCGTGGTCAGCACGGTCAGCCAGGCAGTCGTCCCGGCGGCCGTCCCAGCAGCCGTCCCGATGCCCGCTCCGGTGCCCGCCCCGGCGGCCATCTCCATGATCGTCTCCTTTCGTGACGGTGCAGAAACGATTCTCGCCGCACCTCGCGCACATCACGCACGCGCTATGGACATGACATGTCATGGACCTTTAACTCTCACTCGACATCAGCGCCCCCACGCGTCTGAGCGCCCCTCCCCGAGGAGACCGATGAGTCGGATCCGAATACGGCAGACCCGAGGTGCCCGACCGCACACCCGAGGCCCCCGCCTGGCCGCGGCCGGTGTGGCCGCGGCCGCCACCGCCCTGCTGGCGGCCGCACTGACCCCCACCGCGGGCGCCGCCGGCCGGCCCGGCCGCGCCACCGCGATCGACAACGCCGCCGCGGCCCTGGTGAAGGAGGCCGCCCGGCTGGGCCTGACCTCCGCCGAGGGCACCAGCGTCCGCGACGTGGTCGTCGACGCCAACGGCGGCCAGCATGTGCGCTACGACCGCACGTACCGGAAACTGCCGGTCCTGGGCGGCGACTTCATCGTCCACCTCGCCCCCGACGGCTCCTACCGCGGCGCGAACCGGGCCACCTCCCGCGACCTCTCCGTCCCCACCACCACGCCCGCGCTCGCCGCCCCCGAGGCCGCCGACCTGGCCACCGCCGCGCTGCGCGCCGCGCACCTCGGCGAGACGCTGAAGAAGGTGACGGCCAAGCCCCAGCTCGTCGTGGACGCCCTGCACGGCGCGCCCCGGCTGGCCTGGCGCACCAATGTGGTGGGCCAGGACTCGCTGGGCAACCCGGTCGCCCGCACGGTGCTGACCGACGCCCGCACCGGCCGGCAGATCGACGCGTGGGACAGCATCGAGACGGCGACGGGTGACGGCCAGTCCCTCTACAGCGGCACGGTCCCGCTGGAGACCACGCTCTCCGGATCGACGTACCAGCTCAAGGACCCGACGCGCGGGAACACGTACACGGGCGACGCGGCGAACAAGACGGACCTGTGCATCTTCGGGATCTGCGTCAGCCGCGCTCCGGCGACCCTCTTCACGGACGCCGACAACCACTGGGGGACCGGGGCGGCTTCGGACCGTTCCTCGGCCGCGGTCGACGCCCAGTACGGCACGAACGAGACCTGGGACTACTACAAGAACGTCCACGGCCGCACCGGCATCGCGGGCGACGGCAAGGGCTCGTACAACCGCGTCCACTACGGCAGCAACTACAACAACGCGTTCTGGGACGACAGTTGCTTCTGCATGACGTACGGGGACGGTGACGGGACGACGCTCGGGCCGCTGGTCGCGCTCGACGTGGCCGGCCACGAGATGTCCCACGGTGTCACGTCGAAGACGGCGGCGCTGACGTACTCGGGCGAGTCCGGCGGTCTGAACGAGGCGACCTCCGACATCTTCGGCACGCTGGTGGAGTTCTACGCGAACAACTCCACCGACCGCGGCGACTATCTGATCGGCGAGAAGATCGTCCGCGCCGGCTTCGGCAAGGCGGCCCTGCGGTTCATGGACCAGCCCTCCAAGGACGGCAACTCGGCGAACTGCTGGAGCTCCTCGGTCGGCAATCTCGACGTCCACTACTCGTCCGGCGTCGCGAACCACTTCGCGTACCTGCTCGCCGAGGGCAGCGGCGCGAAGACCATCAACGGGGTCAGCTACAACTCCCCCACCTGCAACAACTCTACGGTCACCGGCATCGGCCGGGACAAGCTCGGCGCGATCTGGTACCGCGCGCTGACGGTCTACATGACGTCCTCGACCAACTACGCGGGCGCGCGGACGGCGACGCTGAACGCGGCGAAGGACCTGTACGGGGCCGGAAGCACGGAGTACAACGCGGTGGCGGCGGCCTGGTCCGCGGTGTCCGTGAGCTGAACCGTCGGCTGTACGGGGACGGCCCGGGGCCCGTTGTCTCGCATCGGGTCCCGGGCCGTCCCCACCGGCCCTCGTGATTGCTTTCATGGCGCACAGGCCGTCACCTCGACCATCCTTGAGGTCAAGGCGCCTCCCCTCCGACCCCCTCACCCGTTCGCACCCCCTCCCTGTGCTCTTCGGGCTCCTTGCCGCGACACACCAGCCCGTACGCCGGTGACCTGCTGGAACGCCATCGTTCCGGCCCCTCGGACACCCCCGTCCGGCACCCTTTCCCCGCATTTATGACGCTCCTTCAGGAAGCGAACCCGGCCGACTGCCACTTACCTCGGAAGGGCAGGGGCACGACCGACACAGCGACACTTGGGGGTGCCGCCGGCCGCGCCCCCTCGGAGGAGCACAGCCATGCGACGCACAGCCCGTCTGCTGACCGGTACCGCGCTCGCCGTCGCCGCGGTGGGCCTCGCCACCGCGCCCGCGTACGGCGGGTCCACGGAGAGTCTGGAGGTCTTCCCCTCCACCGTCGTGCCGGGGGCCGACGTCACCGTCAACACGGCGGCGTGCGGCGCGGACGGCACCGCCACGGGTGATGCCAGCGCGGTCGGCGCGGGCATCTTCATCCTCGCCGCCAGCGCCCACGAACAGGACGCGATCGGCCAGTTCAAGGTGCCGCCGAGCGCCCAGCCGGGGACGTACGAGATCGTCGCGAAGTGCTCCCAAGGCCGACAGGTCACCGGCGACCTGATCGTGAACCTGACCGCCACACGCGAACAGATCCATCTGCCGCGTGGGCATGTGAACACGGGGGTCGGCGGCGCACTCGGCCCCGACCCCGTGCAGACCGCGGCGGGAGTGGCGGCCCTGGCCGTCGCCGCCGCGGGCGGTACCTGGCTCCTGCATCGCCGGGCGAGAGGCGACGGGATCTGACGGACACCCTCCGCTGTCCGTCCGCCGGTACCGCCGTCCCCTCCCCCTCCGTGGCCCGACGCCCCTCGCGGCCCGGAGGGGGAAGGGGACCCACCACGACCACAACCGCACAACCCCTGACCCGAGAGGAGGCTCACATGCGCCGGGTCAGCAACACCGCCATAGCCTCCGTCACCGTGGTCGCCCTCTGCTCAGGAACCTGGCTGCTCCACAACGGCACCCAGGTCCACCCGCCGCCCCAGCCCTCCGCCGCCCAGGCCGGCACCGGCGACGCCCTCCGGCAGGGCGCCCCCGCGCTCCGCCACTCCCCGCCCGAGCGCATCCGCATCCCCTCCATCGGCGTGAACGCCCCGCTGATGGGCCTCGGCCTCACCCCGCAAGGCAGCCTCGACGTCCCGCCCGCCGGGCAGAAGAACCTCGCGGGCTGGTACCAGGCCGGCACCACCCCCGGCGAGCGAGGCACCGCGATCGTCGCGGGCCACGTCGACAATGCCAAGGGCCCCGCCGTCTTCTACAAACTCGGCGCCCTCAAGAAGGGCAGCGCCATCGAGGTGGCGCGCCGCGACGGCGGCACCGCGCTGTTCACCGTCGACGCCGTCGAGGTGTACGCGGCCCGCGACTTCCCGGACGAGAAGGTGTACGGCGCCACGTCCCGCCCCGAACTGCGCGTCATCACCTGCGGCGGCGACTACTCGAAGGCCACCGGGTACCAGGGGAACGTGGTCGTCTTCGCCCACCTCACCGGCAGCCGCTGACCGGCATCCGCGGCGCCTACGCGACCCACTGCTGGTACGCCAGATTCGCCACCAGCGCGAACACCACCGTCAGCAGCACCACCCGGACGAACCCGCTGCCCTTCTTGAGCGCCGTGTGCGCCCCCACCATGCCGCCCACCAGGTTGAACACGGCCATCAGCGCGGCCAGTTGCCAGTACACCGTGCCCTTCCACGCGAAGGTCGCGAGGGCGCCCGCGTTGGTGCAGCAGTTGACGATCTTCGCGGTGGCGGAGGCGGTCACCAGGTCGAAGTGGAGCAGCGCGGTCAGCGCCAGGACGAGGAACGTACCCGTGCCGGGTCCGATGAGCCCGTCGTAGAAGCCGATCCCGAGGCCCGCGAGCCCGATCGCGGCCAGCATGCGCCGGGCGGACACGGGCTCGGTCGAGGGCGCCGTACCGAAGGCGGGCCGCAGCATGACGAAGGTCCCGACGCCCAGCAGCACCACCATGACCACCGGCTTCAGCACGTCCGTACTCATCCCGGCGGCCACGAAGGCACCGGCCGTGGAGCCGGCCAGCGCCGCGAGCCCGATCCGCACGGCCAGCCGCACATCCACCGGTGCCTTGCGCGCGTACGTCACCGCCGCGCCGGTCGTCCCGACGATCGCGACCGCCTTGTTCGTCCCGAGCGCGTACGCCGCCGGTGTACCGCCCGGCAGCCCGAGCAGCATCGCGGGGAGCAGAAGCAGCCCGCCACCGCCCACCACGGCGTCGATCCAGCCCGCCGCAAGGGAGGCGAGGCAGAGCACAACGACGATGGTCAGCGATATGTCGGGCATGATCGCGACCCTATGTGACGGTCACCGAGCCCAGGTAGCGCAGGACCGCCAGCACCCGTCGGTGCCCGCTGCCCGACGGCGGCAGGTCGAGCTTGGTGAAGATGTTGGCGATGTGCTTCTCGACGGCGCGTTCCGAGACGGTGAAGGCGCCGGCGATCGACTGGTTCGTCCGGCCCTCGGCCATCAGGGCGAGCACCTCGCGCTCGCGCGGTGTGAGCCTGTCGAGGGCGGTGGCGCGCCGACTCGCACCGAAGAGCTGCGCGACGACCTCGGGATCGAGGGCGGTGCCGCCTCCGGCGACCCGCTCCATGGCATCCACGAACTCGCCGATGTCGACGACCCGTTCCTTCAGCAGATAGCCGATCCCGGCCGGGTCGGCGAGCAGTTGCCGGGCGTACGTCGTCTCCACGTACTGCGAGAGGATCAGCACCCCGGTGCCGGGGTGGTCCTCGCGCAGCCGCACGGCCGCCCGTACGCCCTCGTCGGTCTGCGTGGGCGGCAGCCTGATGTCGACGACGGCCACGTCCGGACGGTGCTCGGCCACAGCGGCGAGCAGCGTCTCGGCGTCCCCGACGGCCGCCGCGACCTCCACGTCCCGCAGCCGCAGCAGCTGGACCAGCCCGTCACGCAGGAGGGCGGAGTCCTCGGCGATGACGACGCGCATGTGATCCCCGTGATCGTCAGTAGGGCAACTCGGACAGGAGGGAGGCTCGGACAGGAGGAAACTCGGTCAGCAGGGAAGCTCGACCGTGACCACCGTAGGGCCTCCCGGCGGGCTGTCGCAGGTGAGTGTGCCGTCGACGGTCCGGGCGCGGGCCAGCAGCCCGGTCAGGCCCGAGCCCGCGCCGATCACCGCTCCCCCGCATCCGTCGTCGCGCACGCTCAGCCGCAGCAGTCCGTCCCGGGCGGTCACGCTCACCGCGACGCCGCTCGCCCCGCTGTGTTTGGTGGCGTTGGCGAGGAGTTCGGCGGCGCAGAAGTACGCGATCGACTCGACCGCCGGGCTCGGGCGGTCCGTGATGTCGGCGGCGACCTCGACGGGCAGGGCGCTGTCGGCGGCGAGGGTGGCCAGGGCGGTGTCCAGGCCCTGGTCCAGCACGGGAGGGTGGATGCCCTTCACCAGATGACGCAGGTCGGCGATGGCCTGGGTCGCGTTGCCCCGCGCGGTGTCGACGACGGCGAGGAGCCGGTCGGGGGAAGCCCCCGCGCCGATCAGCTCCCTGATCACCGTGAGGTGCATCGCGAGGCCGACGAGCCGGGCCTGCGTCCCGTCGTGCAGGTCGCGTTCGATACGGCGCAGGGTCGCCGCCGCGTCGTCCACGGCCTGGGCGCGGGTCTCCTCCAGGGTGCGGATGCGGCGCTCGGCGGGGTCGGGGCCGAGCAGCGCGGTGAGCAGCGCCCGGTGCGGGGCGAGGGCTTGGCGCAGCAGCCAGGACGCGGTGGTGAGGAGCAGCAGCCCGAGGGCCAGCGGGATCAGCCAACGTGGCCAGGAGTCGACCTGGAATCCGAAGAACTCCAGCGACACCCGGTGCGTCGTGCCGTCGCTCGCACGCCGGGTGTCGTAGTTCCACCGCTTGAGGAGCGGGTGGAGTATGAGCAGGACGCCGTAGACGTAGCCGATGACGACGGCGGTGTACCCGAAGACGGCGGTGAAGGGGGTGGCCAGCGCGCAGGCGACGGCGCGCCACCCGCTCCGTTCACCCAGCAGCGCCCGCCGCCAGCCCAGGATCCCGGCACCTTCGCGGCGCTCAGGCTCATCGATCTCCAGCCCCAACAGGCCGCGTGCGAGGGCGCGTTGGAGCCTGCCGAGCGCCAGCGCCCCGCGCACGGTGACGGCGACCAGCCACAGTCCCAGCGTGGTCACGGACAGCACGCCACCCACCAGCAGCCCCACGAAGGTGAGGACGAACCCGACCAGGGCGAGGGGGAAGGCGATCACCCCGTAGAGGAGCGCCGCGAGGGCCTTCCGCCCGAAGGGGAAGGCCGCGAGTGCGCGAAGGCGGTTGCGGAGGGGGTGCATGACGTCAACCTAGGAGAGGAGCGCCGCGGCGAGGCGGAGCTGGACGGCCGCCAGGGCCCGGCCGAGCCACGGCATGAGCAGCAGGAAGCCGAACCCGCCGACGATCGCGTGGAACGCCCAGGCCCCCGCGAAGGTCGGCCCTCCCCACGCGTCGGAGTAGTCGGAACCGGCGGCGCGCAGCGGCCAGCCCAGGTTCATCGGCACCAGGGACCAGCCGTAGACGGTGACGGCCAGCACCAGGAGATTGAGGGGTACGGCGGCCATGGCGTGGGCCAGTCCCCGCGAGGACCCGGACAGCTCCCGGCCCAGGAGACGCCGGACGAGCCCCCGCTGCCACCGCCCCGTCGGGGCGCCCAGCAGCGCCAGCGGAACGCAGAGCACCCCCATGGGGAACGCAAGCAGCGCGTACGCGACCCGGCGCCAGGTGCCCGCGGTGAACGCTTCACGGACGAACAGCCAGGCCCGGACGGCGGAGTCGTCGCGGGGCGGTGGGAGCGGCGACTTCTGGTTCTGCTGGGGCCTCTGCTGGGGCCTCTGCTCCGGCTTCTCGGAGATGGCCATGTTTGTGTCCCCCTGTTCGCGAGCCGGCGGAGCCCGCTGTTCGTGAGCGGGTGGATCCCGCTCTTCGTAGGCGGGTGGATCCCGATGGCTCAAGGCTTCCGTGCCGGGGCGCCGCGATCGATCGTGCCCGCACGAGGACCGGGGGTTCGGTCGACCCCACCACACCCTCACAACCGGGTGCCGCTCCCGCTGAGGGCAGCGTTCCTCCCGGGAAACAGCCGTGATGCGACCGGGTAACACCGACGTCGCAGGCTGCGGTGCATGACCTCGAATGCGCCCGCTCCCTGACCCGGCCCGCCCTCCCCCTCACCGTTGCCCTTGCCCTTGCCCTTGCCCTTGCCCGGGAGGGAACCGCACCGCTCCCCCGCGGACAGCGCCCCGCTGCTCCACCTGCTCACCCATGACGGAGGCTCCTGAATGTCCACGGACACGACGATGACGACGGCGGCGAACGCCACCGACGGCAACGCGCACACCATCGTGCTCGTCGGCCATGGCATGGTCGGCCAGCGCTTCCTCGAAGCGCTCGCCGAACGCGGCCTGACCGCCACGCACCGTGTGGTCGTGCTGTGCGAGGAGCCGCGCCCGGCGTACGACCGCGTCCAGCTCACCTCGTACTTCTCGGGCCGAACTCCGGAGGAACTTTCCCTCACCGACGCCGAGTTCATCACCACGCACGGCATCGAACTGCACCTCGGCGACCCGGCGGAGACGATCGACCGGGAGGCCAGGCAGGTCACCGCGCGCTCGGGTCTGGTCATCGCATACGACACCCTGGTCCTCGCCACCGGCTCGTACCCCTTCGTCCCGCCGGTGCCCGGCAAGGACGCCGAGGGCTGCTTCGTGTACCGCACCATCGAGGACCTGCTCGCCATCGAGGAGTACGCGAAGGCACGGGCGACGACCGGTGCGGTGGTCGGCGGCGGCCTGCTCGGGCTCGAAGCCGCGGGCGCGCTGAAGGGGCTCGGACTGACCACGCACATCGTGGAGTTCGCTCCGCGTCTGATGCCCGTGCAGGTCGACGAGGGCGGCGGCGCGGCGCTCCTGCGCACCATCCAGGACATGGGCCTGAGCGTGCACACGGGCACGGGCACCCAGGAGATCGTCACCGGCGACGACGGCGCCGTGACCGGGATGAAGCTCTCCGACGGCTCCGAACTCCCCACGGATCTCGTGGTGTTCTCGGCCGGCGTCCGCCCGCGCGACCAGCTCGCCCGAGACACCGGGCTCACGGTCGGCGAGCGCGGCGGCATCACGGTCGACGACCAGTGCCGCACTTCGGACCCGCAGGTGTTCGCGATCGGCGAGTGCGCCCTCGCCTCGGACGGCCGGGTGTACGGTCTGGTCGCGCCCGGCTACGAGATGGCCGAGACGGCCGCCGCGACGATCGCCGCGGACGAGGCCAGCTTCACGGGCGCCGACCTGTCCACGAAGTTGAAGCTGCTCGGCGTCGACGTCGCGTCCTTCGGCGACGCGCACGGCGCCACCTCCGACTGCCTCGACGTCGTCTACTCCGACTCGCGCTCGGGCACGTACAAGAAGCTGGTCATCGGCCGCGGCGGCGAACTGCTCGGCGGCATCCTGGTCGGCGACGCGGAGGCGTACGGCACCCTGCGGGCCTTCACCGGCTCCGTGCCGCCGATCGCCCCCGAGCAACTGGTGCTCCCGGCGAGCGCGGGCGCCCCGGTCGCGCTCGGCCCCTCCGCGCTCCCCGACTCCGCGGTCATCTGCTCCTGCCACAACGTCACCAAGGGCACGATCCGCGGCGCGGTCACCGAGCACTCCTGCACCACCGTGCCCGAGGTCAAGAAATGCACCAAGGCCGGTACCGGCTGTGGGAGTTGCCTCAAGGTCCTCGGCCAGCTCGTCAACGAGGAACTGGAGGCGAGCGGGGTCGAGGTCGACCACGGCCTGTGCGGCTGCTTCTCCCAGACCCGCGAGGAGCTGTACGAGATCGCCCTCGCGCTGCGCATCCCCTCCTTCCAGGTCCTGCTGGACCGCTACGGCCATGAGGGCGCCCGGGGCGGCGAGGGCTGCGAGGTCTGCAAGCCGGCCGTCGCCTCGATCATCGCCTCCCTCGCCCCGACCATCGGCGCCAGCGGCTATGTCCTGGACGGCGAGCAGGCGGCTCTCCAGGACACCAACGACCACTTCCTCGCCAACCTCCAGAAGAACGGCTCGTATTCGATCGTGCCGCGTGTCCCCGGCGGCGAGATCACCCCGGAGAAGCTGATCGTGATCGGTGAGGTGGCCCGGGACTTCGGCCTCTACACGAAGATCACGGGCGGCCAGCGCATCGACCTGTTCGGCGCGCGGGTCGAGCAACTCCCCCTCATCTGGGCCAGGTTGGTGGACGCGGGCTTCGAGTCCGGGCACGCGTACGGAAAGGCCCTGCGCACGGTCAAATCCTGCGTCGGCCAGACCTGGTGCCGCTACGGCGTCCAGGACTCCGTCCGCATGGCGATCGACCTGGAGCTGCGCTACCGGGGGCTGCGCTCCCCGCACAAGCTCAAGTCGGCGGTCTCCGGGTGCGCCCGCGAGTGCGCCGAGGCCCAGTCCAAGGACTTCGGCGTGATCGCCACCGCGGGCGGCTGGAACCTCTACGTCGGCGGCAACGGCGGCGCCACCCCGCGCCACGCGGACCTGCTCGCACAGGACCTCTCGGACGCCGAACTCGTCCGCCTGATCGACCGGTTCCTGATGTTCTACATCCGCACGGCGGACCGCCTGGAGCGCACGTCGACCTGGCTGGAGCGGATTCCGGGCGGCCTGGACCACGTACGCGAGGTGGTCGTGGCGGACTCGCTCGGCATCTGCGAGGAACTGGAGTCACTGATGGCCGCGCATGTCGCCGCCTACCGCGACGAGTGGGCCGAGACCATCAACGACCCCGAGAAGCTGGCCCGGTTCGTGTCCTTCGTGAACGCCCCGGACACCCCCGACCCGGTCGTCGGCTTCGTCCCCGAGCGCGACCAGATCAAGCCGGACCTGCCGCTGCTGAGCATCGGCCGCCGCCCCTCGGAAGCCCTGGAAGGAAGCGCCCAGCGATGACCCTGGCACCCGAAACGACCGCCCTCACCGTCCAACTGCGCCTGACGGACTCCTGGTTGGCACTCTGCGACCTGTCCGCGCTGACGCCGGGCCGCGGAGTCGCCGCCCTGCTCCCCGACGGCGGCCAGGCGGCCGTCTTCCTCGACCGCGCGGGCCGGATGTACGCCATCGACAACCGCGATCCGTTCAGCGGCGCGGCGGTCCTCTCCCGCGGCCTGATCGGCTCCCACCAGGGCCGCCCGTTCGTGGCCTCGCCCCTGCTGAAGCAGCGGTTCGACCTGGAGTCGGGCCGGTGCCTGGACGACGAGACGGTACGGGTGACGACGTACGAGGTCCGAATCACCTGACGGCCGTTTCCTGACGGCCGTTTCCTGAAAGGCCGCTTCCTGACCGCCACTTCCTGACGGCCGGGGTGACCGGGACCTCCTCACGCCCGCCGGTCACCCCGGTCTTACTTGACCGATCATTCTCGATTGCCCTACGGTCGCCCCATGGCCAGGACCAAGGAGTTCGACCCGGACGCCGCGCTGCAGTCGGCCCTGGAGCTGTTCTGGCGGCGCGGCTACGAGGCGACATCCATGACGCACCTCGTCGAGCACCTGGGCGTCGGCCGGGCCAGCATCTACGCGACCTTCGGCAACAAGCACGAGCTGTATCTGAAGGCACTGGACCGCTACCAGCAGGCGCGCAATCCGCAGCTCCTGCGGGAGCTCTCCCAGCCGGGTCCCGCACTGCCCGCCGTACGAGCGGTGGTACGCCGCTTCGCGACCGAGGCGACGACCGAGGGAAGGCGCCTGAGCGGCTGTTTCGTCACCAACACGGCCGCCGAACTGGCACCCCACGACACGGCCGCGGCCCGCCGCGTCGAGCGCAACTGGGACCACCTCGAGACCCTGCTGCACTCGGCCCTGGTCCGCGCGCAGGCCCAGGACGAACTGCCCGCCGACCGCGACCCGCTCGCCCTCGCCCGCATGCTGCTGGTCCTGATGCAGGGCCTACGGGTGGTGGGCAAGGCGTCCGCGGACCCGGCCCGGGTCCAGGACGCGGCGGAACAGGCACTGACGCTGCTCGACTGAAGACCACATTCCAAGGCCCGCGCGCGCCTTCATACTGAACCGATCGGTCAAATAAGGGGATCCGGAATGACCACACGCTTCTCGGGAAAGACCGCCCTCGTCACGGGCGCCGGATCCGGCATAGGCCGGACCACCGCCCTGGCGTTCGCCGCGGAGGGCGCGCAGGTGGTCGTCGCCGGCCGCACCGCCGCATCGCTCGACGAGACGGTCGCGCTGATCGAGGCCCGGGCTGGAAAGGCGCTGGCAGTGACCGCGGACGTGTCACGCTCGGACGAGGTGCACGCCCTCGTCGAGGCGGCCGTCGACCGTTTCGGCTCCCTGGACGTGGCGGTGAACAACGCGGCCGTCTTCCACGGCGGAACACCGCTGGCCGACCTCCCGGAGGCCGACTGGCACGCCGAACTGGACATCAACGTCACCGGCGTGTTCCTCGCCCTTCAGGCGGAGATCCGGCAGATGCGGACGCAGCCGTCCGGCGGCGCGATCGTCAATCTCGCCTCCACCATCGGCCTGCACACCCGCCGCCCGGGCGTCGCCGCCTACGCCGCCGCCAAGGCCGCCGTCACCGCGCTGTCCCGCGCCGCGGCCCTCGACCACATCGGCGACGGAGTCAGGATCAACGTCGTCAGCCCCGGCGCCGCCGCCACCACGATGTCACTGCGGCCGGGCGAGTCGGAGGCCGAGCGGGTGGAGCGGGCACGTCACGAACTGCCGTTGGGCCGTGTGTCGAAGACCGAGGAAGTGGCGGCGGCCGTCCTCTACCTGGCGTCGGACGACGCGGCGTCGATCGTGGGCACGGACCTGGTGGTGGACAGCGGAGGCACCCTCTGACGCGGGCCTGACGTGGGACGGACACGGGCCGGGCCTCAGCTCACTTCAGCGCGAGAGCCTCATACGTCACGCCGGTGAGCTGCTCGGAGGCGCTCCAGAGGCGCTCGCCGACGGCGTCGCTGCGCGTCCACCCGGCCCGCCAGGAGCTCGCGGGCGCGCCGCGCCACATCGCGAACGAGGGTCCGGTGAAGGAGTCGGGCCGTACACCGGGCGCGGTGGCGGCGTACAGCGTGGGCAGGGCCCCGGCGTCCGGGCTCTGCGCGAGGAGCCGGTTCCCGATCTCCATGACCCGCTCGGCGCCCTTGCGCCCCGCGAGTTTCGGCCCGGCGGTCTGGAGGTTGGTGGAGGCGTACCCGGGGTGGGCGGCGGCAGCGACGACATCGGACCCGACACCGGCCAGCCGGCGCGCCAGCTCGTGGGTGAACAGAAGATTGGCGCTCTTGGACCGCCCGTAGGCGACCCAGCGCCGATACCCGCCGCGCTTGCTGTCGAGGTCGCGGATGTCGATATTGGCGAGCACGTGGAACATGCTCGACACGGTCACGACGCGGGCGCCCGGGGTGGCGAGCAGCGCGGGAAGCAGCAGCCCGGTGAGGGCGAAGTGCCCCAGATGATTGACCCCGAACTGAGTCTCGAACCCATCAGAGGTGCGCGCGAACGGCAGGGCCATGACCCCGGCGTTGTTGACCAGCACGTCGAGCCGCTCGCCGTAGACGAGGTCGAACATCGCCGCGAACTCCGCCACGGAATCGAGATCCCCGAGGTCCAGCCGTACGAACTCGACGTCCGCGCCGGGTACTTCGGAGGCGATCCGGTCCCCGGCCTCACTCCCCCGCGCCTCGCTCCGGCAGGCGAGTACGACCCGCGCCCCGCGCCGCGCCAGCTCACGCGCCGTGACGAACCCGATCCCGCTGTTGGCCCCGGTGACGACGGCCGTACGGCCACGCTGATCAGGGATGTCACTCACATTCCACCCGGCCATGCCCAGACCCCTCTCCACCACTGCTCGTCACTCACCGTACGCTCAGTCTCGCCGGATCAACTCGGGATCAATCCTCCGCCCCACAAGCGGCAACGCGCCCACGGCGGCGACGACCAGCACCCCGACCGCACACGCGAGCAGCAACGGAACCCCACCCCCGTCCCAGAAGACGGCCCCACCCCCGGTGACCAGATAACTCGACTCGGCCATCTTCCCCACCACCACCGCCAACACCAACCCCACAGCCAACGGCAACACCACCTGCACCACCTGCACAGCCCGCAAGGTCCGCGCCCGCGCCCCCAGCAGGGCCAACGCAGTAACCTGCGGCCGCCGCTCGACGGCCCGGTCGGTGGCAGCGACGAGGTAGGCGGCCACACCGATGATCAGGCCGAGGATCATGCCTACGGCCAGGAGGGTTTTTACGACGGTGATCTGTTGGAGGGCGAGGACCTGCAATCCCTGAGGCAGGACGATCGCAGTGGGGGCGGCGGCGGCGATGCCGTCGAGGACACGGCCTACAGTCTGGAAGTCAGAGTCGCTGATCAGGGTGAGAGTGGCACTCTCCGGGCGAGTGGCCCGCGGCAGCATCGACGGCGGCACCAGGATCGCTCCGGTGCTGATCACCTGGGTGTCCACGGGGTCGTGGAAGCGAACCTTCTGATGCGGCACGGTGAGCTTCAGGTCACGGGTGTGCCGCCCGCCCCGCATGGCGTAAGAGACAGCGTCTCCTGCCCGGATGCTCTCCTGAACCTGCGTGGAATCCCACAGCCACAGAGGCCGACCGTCCACGCACCCTTCGACCGCCCGCACCGCCCTGCGCAGTTGACTGCAAGTAGCCACCACCGCGTTGGCTCTCGGCGCCGTCACCGCATCGTCGCCGCGCTCGGACTGCATGGCAACGATGTGCGCCCGCAGGTCTGGCAGGTTTTCGAGTGCCTGTTGCTGGGACGCGTCAGTCTGCTCAAGCAGCACGTCGTACCGCTGGACGGGCGAGGTGTTCTTGGAGACCTGGTTCAGCTCGATGAGCACACCTTGTGCAAGCGAAGCCACGAAGACCAGCAGAACGAGACCCGTCGCCACCCGAAGCGCGCCACCCGGCTCGGCCTCGTTACGCCGCATCGCGAGGCTGAGGGACAGCGACTGCGTTGAGCGCGCCGTCCGTCGAGCCAGGTACCGGGACAGCGCGGGAAGTGACAGCGCGAGCCCCGCACCGACCAGAATCACCGCCGATGGCACGAGCACCGAGGACAGTGCCGTGCTCGTGGGTGCATGCCCGGTGGCTCCGGCGATGCAATAGCCCGTCAGAATGCCCATGCCCGCGGTCAACGGAAGAAATCCCCACCTCGACGGCGGCTTCTCCACCGCGCTGCGCCGGACAGCCAGCGGGTTTGCTGCTGCCTTACGTGCGCTGGCGCGGCCTACAAACCAGGCGAGCGCTGGACAGCCCACGAGGCACACCAGAAGCGTCGAGGCGGACAAGGCCCCATCGGCCGGGTACCACTTGAACCCGGGCAGACCGATCCGCGAGACGAGTTGGTTCACGACCTCGTACTCGCCAAGACCCAGAACAGCACCCACGCCCGCCGCCGCGACTGTCTCGGCGGCGTTCACCCGTTGAGTACCCTTCACGCTCAGCCCCAACAGGCGGAGGGCGGCCAGTCGACGTGTCCGTTCGGCCGCAGAGAGACGTGCGCACACGGAGAGGAAGACTGCGAGGGGGAGCAGCACGACTGCGGCCATCGTGAAACGGACGATGTCGAGAGTGGAGGCCTCCACAGTGGGGTCCGGCGCATAGTCTGTGCCCCACTGCTTCACGGGGTAGCCATCTGGCAGTTCGGCACGGGCCATGCCCACGTATGCGACGATTTCATCCGAACGAGCCAGCCCTTGAGCTCCGATCAGCCCAGCCTCTTTGCCCGGAAATCGCTGCGCCAACGCCGGTTCGTCTCGCAGCAGTCGATGCAGACGGGGAGAGACGATCACCTGGCCATCTCGTGGGATCGACTTCAGGCCGGGCGGCGGTTCGATGGACTTCGTCCCACGTGCGATGAAGATCCGGGTGAGAGGGGCTGCGCCATAGGGGTCGGTGCGGCTGAGAGTCAGCGGAAAACCATCGCGAATCGACTGGCCGGACCGATCCCGCGGGACGACGGGCTGCCGGCCTGCGATGCGCCCGTCCTGCGCCGCGATGATTCCGGGAATGGCGAGCACGATGGCCAGACAGCACACACCGAGCGATCCACCCACCGCCATGAGCACGAATCGCGTACGGTTGCCACGCCCGCTGCCGAGCAACAACCGCAGCCCCAAGAGGAGTTCCTTCACGCCATGTCCTGTTCTCGGGCAAGCACACCGTCGGACATCGTGTAGCGGCTGTCCGCACGAGCCGCCACCTTCGGGTCGTGGGTAACGAGGACCACCGCCGTACCCTGCGATCTTGCGAGGGTGAGGAATTCCTGCAGCACGGTGGCGGCATTGGCGCTGTCGAGCGATCCGGTCGGCTCGTCGGCGAATACCACGGTGGGCCGATGCACGAGGGCGCGTGCTACGGCGACCCGCTGGTTCTGACCGCCCGACACCTGTGAGGGGCGCCGCTCCCGCAGTTCGGCAAGCCCCAGCCGTCCCAGCACCTCTCCTGCGGCGGCGAGGGCCTTGGCCTTGCGCTGCCCGGCCAGCCGAAGCGGCAAGGCGGCGTTCTCCTCCACGGTCAGTTCGGGCAGCAACTCACCGTGCTGGAAGACGAATCCGAAGCGGTCACGGCGCAGGGCACTGAGTTCGTCGTCTCCGAGTGTGCCCAATGGTTGTCCTTCGAAGCGGACTTCGCCGCCCACGACGGGCAACACTCCTGCCAGGCAGTACAGGAGGGAGGATTTGCCCGAACCGCTCTGCCCGCTGATAGCCACAACCTCGCCCTGGCTGAGCGCAATGGAAGCGCCCCTGACAGCGTGCGACTGCCCGTAGAAGAGATCGATCGCTCTGGCCGACAGGACTTCTGACGTACTGATGTGAGCCTCCAAGTAAGGCGGGAAGGAACGGACCCGGGCCTACGCCCGGGTCCTGGGCATCGGACAATCCGCCTACGGCTTGAAGTGGTTTGTGAATGAGCAGTTGTCCGGTCGGAGGGATCCTCGATCACGACAGGCGCGCAGATCTGCGTCGTCGGTGTACTGCTGGGCCCCGTCCCAGTTCAGGTGGTGCATGAACACCGTCTGCCGCTGCTTGCCGTTGTAGCGAACCCAGTCATGCCCTTCGACGCGAACCTGCATATAGACGTTGTGACCGTCACTGGCCGAGGCATCCCTGAGGTGCCCAGTCCATTCGAAGGCACCACGATTCTGACCGGCCGCATTAAACCTGTACTGCCCCCTGTCGAAGGTCACGCCAGTCGGAGTCATTTGCGGCAGGTCATGCCAAGACCCCGCCATCGCCGTCCCAGCTCCCGCCAGAAACACCCCCGCCGCCACCACGCCAACCATCGCCGTCTTCATCTCTCACCTCTCTGCCTCCCAACGACCCCACCGGCCCCCAGGAGTTACAGAAGGTAATGGATCAGTAACGTGCTGAATCCTTTGGCCTACGAATCGCCATCCCATCAGGTGATCCAGAAGCACGAGAAGCGCGAGCAGGTGCCGAGCTCGTCGGCCGGCGTCAAGGCGTTGCGTAGTCGTTCGAAAAGGGCTGGGTGTCGAGGTAGAACCATTCGGCGGTGGGGCCCGGCATCGGAGTCGACGACGCCTCGGCGTGGGCCCGGTCCTCCGCGGGGGCGAGGGAGGCAGGGCGACGGGGCAGTGTTGCGGTGCGGGATTCCTCGCGGACGAAGGGCTCCGGGGCCGCCCCGGCCCGGGCCATGTCCGCCGTCGACGCGTTCCCCAACCCGGCATCAGCAACTCCGCCCCCGCCGCGCAGTGAACTCCTCGACCTGGTCGCGGCAGGCGTGATCCAGATGGGTCAGCCGCCAGCGCAACTAGCAAAGCGCGGAGACCGCCCTGGAAGGGTGCCGAATCAAGGCGACGGTCTCTGTTTGACGACGCGTGACGGGACCCAGCCACACCCGGAGGGCACAACAGCTTCGCGCGGGTTCAACGGCAACCAACGCCAGCAAACGTCAACCTGCCTGGACAGCGACGTAGATTGACAGTCTCCGCAGATGATGCACCACGGGGCGGCACCTCCGTGGCGAATGCCGCCTCGATGGGGGATTCACCGCTGGCAGCGTCCGAACGTCACGACGTAGGTGCCGGCGCCGGGCGACGAGGCCCCGGCCCGGTCCGCCGAGCCGGGCTGGGCCCACGGGCCTATCTCGCGCAGCGACGGCTTGAGGATGATGGCGCGGTGGGCTGGGCTGTTCATCCACCAGTTGACGGCGGCCTGCGGCGTTCCCGATCCGCCCCACCCGGTGTACGTGATCTCGTTGAACTCCCACGAGCGGGGGTTGGGACAGTATCCGGCCGCCTGGATGCGGCTCTGCGGTGTCGAGCCGGTTCGGGGGTTGCGGTGCGGGTCCTTGCCCGGTCCCCACCACTTCAGCTGGACGGCCGCGACAGCATGCTGCTGGGCCGCGTTCGTCAGGGCCTGGCTAATGGTGAGGGAAGGCAGCCCGCGCTGTGTGCGCTGCGCGTTGATCAGGCACATCACGGCAGCCCTCGCCTGGGTGACCGTCCCGGCAGTCGGGGCCCGGTTGGCGGCGGCCGAGTCGCAGGTCAGGGCCGCCGCGGGCGGAGCCGCCACGACAGGGAAGAGCGTGGCCGACAGGGCGGCAGCCGCGGCAGTGCTCAGCAGTTTTCCGGTGCGCGACATGTGGCTTTGCACGGATACTCCACCTCCTGCGAACACGAACGGTGTCGTCATCCAGGCTGCCATCGGCCCTGCCCCGTCGCCATCCGAGGCCGCGGATCGGGCGTGCCGCTCGCGGATGCGCTTCCTGGATGCCGTGACCCCAACCTGGTGAACGGGAGCGTGTTCGATGGTGAACGGGCCTCTTGGCAGAGACGAGGTTGTCGATCAACTCTCCGCCCGAGTAGGCCCGTTGCTGTTCCAGTGCAACGCCGGCAAACGCCAACTTGCCTGGTCAGCGGCGTAGGTTGACAGTCTCCGCAGATGATGCACGACGGGGCGGCACCTCCGCACAAGGTGCCGCCCCGTTTCTTTCGTGCGCCGGAGCCGTCGGCCGTCGGTGAGGGTCGGGGTTGACCGTCGGCGGCTCCGGAGTTCCGGCGGGCTAGCGGTGGTCGCTGCCCTTCGCCGTCGACGCCGCGCGGCCCGCCTCCAGGCGTGCCACCGGGATCCGGAAGGGGGAGCAGGACACGTAGTCCAGTCCCACCTCGTGGAAGAAGTGGACGGACTCGGGGTCGCCGCCGTGTTCGCCGCAGACGCCGAGCTTCAGGTCGGGGCGGGTGGCGCGGCCGGCCTGCACGGCCGACTTCACCAGGGAACCCACACCGTCCTTGTCGATGGTCTCGAAGGGGGAGACGCCGAAGATCCCCTTCTCCAGGTACGCGGTGAAGAAGCTCGCCTCCACGTCGTCCCGGGAGAAGCCCCAGACGGTCTGCGTGAGGTCGTTCGTACCGAAGGAGAAGAACTCGGCGGCCTCGGCGATCTGACCGGCGGTCAGGGCGGCCCGCGGGAGTTCGATCATCGTGCCGATGGCGAGCCTGAGGTTCGTGCCGGCAGCCGCCTGTACCTCCGAGATGACCTGGTCGGCCTCCTCGCGGACGATCTCCAGCTCCTGGACCGTACCGACGAGGGGGATCATGATCTCGGCCCGCGGGTCGCCCTTGGCGTTCTTGCGCTCGGCCGCCGCCTCCGCGATCGCCCGTACCTGCATGGTGAACAGGCCGGGGATGACCAAGCCGAGGCGTACGCCGCGCAGACCCAGCATCGGGTTCTGCTCGTGCAGGCGGTGCACGGCCTGGAGCAGGCGCAGGTCGTTCTCGTTGGCGTCGCCGCGCGACTCGGCCAGGGCCACCCGTACGGACAGTTCGGTCACGTCCGGCAGGAACTCGTGCAGCGGCGGGTCCAGGAGGCGGATCGTCACCGGGAGGCCGTCCATCGCCTCGAAGAGTTCGACGAAGTCCCGCTTCTGGAGGGGCAGGAGCTCCTTGAGGGAGTCCTCGCGCTCCGCCTCCGTGTCGGCCAGGATCAGGCGCTCGACCAGTTCGCGCCGGTCGCCGAGGAACATGTGCTCGGTGCGGCACAGGCCGATGCCCTGCGCGCCGAAGCGGCGGGCACGGAGGGCGTCCTCCGCGTTGTCCGCGTTGGCGCGGACGCGCAGGCGGCGGACCCGGTCCGCGTACGCCATGATCCGGTGGACGGCCGCGACCAGCTCGTCCGCGTCGTCGGCGCCCGCGTGCATCCGGCCCTCGAAGTACTCGACGACCGGGGAGGGCACGACCGGGACCTCGCCCAGGTAGACCTTGCCCGTCGAGCCGTCGATCGAGACGACGTCACCCTCCTCGATGACCACTCCGCCCGGGGCCGTCATCCGGCGCCGCTTGGTGTCGACCTCGAGCTCCTCGGCGCCGCACACGCACGTCTTGCCCATGCCGCGCGCCACGACGGCGGCGTGCGAGGTCTTGCCGCCACGCGAGGTCAGGATGCCCTCGGCCGCGATCATGCCGTCCAGGTCGTCGGGGTTGGTCTCACGGCGGATCAGGATGACCTTCTCGCCCGAACGCGACCACTTGATCGCGGTGTACGAGTCGAAGACCGCCTTGCCGACCGCCGCGCCCGGCGACGCCGCGATGCCCCGGCCGATCTGGTCGACCTTCGCCTGGTCGTCGAAGCGCGGGAACATCAGCTGCGCGAGCTGGGCGCCCGTCACACGCTGGAGTGCCTCCGCCTCGTCGATCAGGCCCTGGTCCACCAGCTGCGTGGCGATACGGAAGGCCGCACCGGCGGTGCGCTTGCCGACGCGGGTCTGGAGCATCCACAGCTGGCCGCGCTCGATGGTGAACTCGATGTCGCAGAGATCCTTGTAGTGGTTCTCCAGGGTCTCCATGATCTGCATCAGCTGGTCGTACGACTTCTTGTCGATCGACTCCAGCTCGGCGAGCGGGACCGTGTTGCGGATGCCCGCGACCACGTCCTCACCCTGGGCGTTCTGGAGGTAGTCGCCGTACACGCCCTGGTGGCCGGATGCGGGGTCGCGCGTGAACGCCACACCCGTGCCCGAGTCGGGGCCTAGGTTGCCGAAGACCATCGAACAGACGTTGACCGCGGTGCCGAGGTCGTGCGGGATGCGCTCCTGGCGGCGGTAGAGCTTGGCGCGGTCGGTGTTCCAGGAGTCGAAGACCGCGTGGATCGCGAGGTCCATCTGCTCGCGTGGGTCCTGCGGGAAGTCCCGGCCGGCCTCGGCCTTGACGATCCTCTTGAACTTGGTGACCAGCTTCTTGAGGTCCGCGGCCTCCAGCTCCGTGTCGACCGTGACCTTCTTGGCCGTCTTCGCCGCGTCCAGCGCGTCCTCGAAGAGCTCGCCGTCGACGCCGAGGACCGTCTTGCCGAACATCTGGATGAGGCGGCGGTACGAGTCCCACGCGAAGCGGTCGTCGCCTGCCTGCTTGGCGAGGCCCTGGACCGACTTGTCGGAGAGGCCGATGTTCAGCACGGTGTCCATCATGCCCGGCATGGAGAACTTCGCCCCGGAACGGACGGATACGAGGAGGGGGTCGTCGGCCTGGCCGAGCTTCTTGCCCATCGTCGCTTCGAGGGCCTCGAGGTGCGCGCTCACCTCGTCACGCAGTGCCGCCGGCTCCTCGCCACTGCCGAGGTAGGTCTTGCACGCCTCGGTGGTGATGGTGAAGCCCGGAGGGACGGGAAGGCCCAGGTTGGTCATCTCGGCGAGGTTCGCACCCTTGCCGCCGAGGAGGTCCTTGAGGTCCCTGTTGCCTTCGGTGAAGTCGTAAACGAACTTCGTACCCTCAACGCCGCTGTCGCCGCTCTCGGCTACATGGGGATCTTTGTTTTCCGACACGAGTCTCGACTCCTCGACGTCGCGGTGGCTGCCCTGACGGCGAGGAACATACCCAGATCGAAGGCGCCTGGGTACGTCTACTTGCACGTCATACGCCTGTAACCACCCGTCCGCCACTCGATTGAAAGTCAAGCCTTGGCAAGCGGCCACGGGGAGATGTTTTCACTTCTTGAACGAATCGACGCCCTCAGAGGGAAGTATACGCTCAGATGAGCGGTAGCTGACACGTCTGAGTTTAATCGATGAACGATCAACGGGTGGCACTGAGTGCCACCCCTTAGGGAAGTGCAGTCGCCCAAGATCCGCTCATCTGAGCGCCACTCCTATCAAGGGTGGCGAGAATCACGCAGTGAAGACGGCCCGAATTTCATCATGCGGACCACGATGTGGACGCGACGCGGACGCGACACACGGATGTCACACGCCCCGCCACCCGTGTGCGTCACACAGGCGTCACACACCCAGCGCCGCCAGCCGTTCCTCCACCCGCTCCGGCGCGTACAGGTACTCCACGACCAGCGCACCGGCCCCCACCAGCCCCGCCCGCTCCCCGAGCCGCGAGGTCACCACGTCCAGATGAGCGGTCGAACGCGGCAGCGCCCGCTGGTACAGCAGCTCGCGCACACCCGTGAGGAACGGGGTTCCGGCCAAATCCCCGGCGATCATCAGCACACCCGGGTTGAGCAGGGTCACCACGGTCGCGAGTACGTCCCCGACCTGGCGCCCCGCCTCCCGCGCGAGCGCCATCGCCTCCGGGTGCCCGGCCGTCAGCAGGTCGCGCACATCCGAGCCGGAGGTGGCCGGGACACCGGACTCGGCGAGCCTGCGCGCCACCGCGCCACCGCTCGCGACGGCGGCCAGACAGCCGTACGAACCGCACCGGCACAGCGCGTCCGCGCCCACCCGGATGTGCCCGATGTCCCCGGCGCCCCCGTCGACGCCCCGGTAGATGGCGCCGCCGACGACCATGCCCGCACCGATACCGGTGGAGACCTTGACCAGGGCGAACGCCGAACAGTCCGGATAACCGGTGCGCTGTTCCCCGTACGCCATGAGGTTGGCGTCGTTGTCGACGAGTACGGGGATCCGGGCGCCGCTCCGGGTGACCCCGGCGCCCGTGGCACCACCCGCACCACCCGCGCTACCGGCACCACCGGCGCTCTTGATGCCGGCATGCTCGGCGAAGGCACGTCCCAGACGCCCGCGTATGTCGTAGCCGTCCCAGCCGGGCATGATCGGCGGCTGCACCACCTTGCCGGTGTCGGTGTCGACCGGGCCCGGCACCGCGATCCCGATCCCGCACACCGCGTCCGCGCGTTGCCCGGCCTTCTCCAGCAACTCGGCGAACCAACGACCGAGTTCGCCCAGTACGGCGTCCGGGCCGTCCTCGATGCGCAGGCTTCCGTGGTGCTCGGCCTGGATCTCGCCGCTCAGCGAGACGACGGCGGCCCGGCCGTGCCGGGTGTCGAGATCGGCGGCGAGGACGACGGCGTGTTCGTCGTCGAACTCGAGGGTGATCGAGGGCCGACCGCCCTGGGGGGAGTCCACCCGGCCGCCCGCGCCCTCGCGCAGCCAGCCCGCGCGGAAGAGCCGGTCGAGGCGCTGGCCGACCGTGGCCCGCGACAGACCGGTGGCCTGCTGCAGCGCGCCGCGCGTCGTGGCACGCCCGCTGCGCACCAGTTCGAGCAGTTCCCCGGCGCTTGCCTGATGCCCGGCCCTCATGGCCTTCGCCGCCCTTCCCGCCGTCCCCGCCATGTCTGTCATGCCCAACCCCTTGCGCTCACCAACTCTGCATTACATATTGAGTTTTGCGTGTTAAATAGACGTAACCCTACGGTAGCTAGTGCCGAACCGATCGGCCGGACGTCTTCGGGGAGACCTGAGTGGACCGCACAACCCAACTCACCATCCGCCGCACGGGGACCACCGCCCCCGCGCGCACCTCGGGTTCCCCCGCTCCGCCCGGTTCGCACGAGATCACCCACTCCGGTGCGCACGTATACGATCCCGACCGGCCGACCGGGTCGCTGCACCTCAGGGCCGCCCGGGTGCTCGAAGGCAACTGGACGGGAACGTCCACGGTTCCCTCGCACGGCCTGTATCCGCACCAGTGGTCCTGGGACTCCGCCTTCATCGCGATCGGCCTGCGCCACCTGTCCCCCTTGAGGGCGCAGACGGAACTGGAGACGCTGCTCGGCGCCCAATGGGGTGACGGCCGGATCCCGCACATCGTGTTCAACCCCTCCGTCCCGCTCGACGCCTACTTCCCGAGCCCCGACTTCTGGCGCTCCTCGACCGCGGGGCGCGCTGCGGGCGCCCCGCGCACCGTACAGACGTCGGGCATCGTGCAGCCACCGGTGCACGCGCTCGCCGCCTGGCTGGTGCACCAGGCCGACCCGGGTCTGTCCCGGTCGCGTTCCTTCCTCTCCCGGATGTATCCCCGGCTGGCCGCCTGGCACCGCTATCTGCTGCACCGGCGGGACCTGGGCGGCGGCGGGCTCGCCTCCGTGGTCCACCCGTGGGAGCAGGGCATGGACAACAGCCCGTGCTGGGACGCCCCGCTCAGCCGCGTCACCCCGGCCGCGCCGCGCTCCTTCCGCCGCGCCGACCTCGACCACGGGTCCGCGGAGGACCGGCCGACGGACCTCGACTACGGCCGGTACGTGCGACTCGCGACGGACTACCGGGACGGCGGGTACGCCGACGGCGCCGGCGAGTTCGCCGTCGAGGACCCGGCGTTCAACGCGCTGCTGATCGCCTCCGAGCACGCGCTCGCCGCGATCGCGCAGGAACTGGGCGCGGCGGGGACGGCGCGGCACGCGCGCGCGGAACGGTTGACTGCGGCACTGGTGGAACGCCTGTGGGACCCGGCGGAGGGGATGTTCTTCTGCCGGGATGTGTATGGCGGGGATGGGGGCGACCGGGTCGAGAGCGGTGCTCTCGGTTCGGAGCGGCGCTCTTCCGAGAGCGGTGCTCACGGGTCGGAGCGGGGCTCTCGGAGCGGTGCTCTCGCGCCGGAGCAGCGCTCCACCGAGAGCAGTGCTCACGCTTCGGATCGGCGCTCCCGCCAGAGCGGTGCTCACACTTCGGAGCAGCGCTCTCGCACCGGAGCGCTCATCCCCGAGCGCAGCGTGGCCGGGCTGCTCCCGCTCATCGTCCCCGCACTCCCCCGCGACATCGCCGCCACCCTGGTCCGCACGGCGGGCGGGCCGCACTTCGGGCTCGGCGGGGTCGCCCGGCTGGCGCCGAGCTACGACCTGACCGGGCACGCCTTCGACCCGCACCGCTACTGGCGCGGCCCGGCGTGGTTCAACACGAACTGGCTGCTGGAGCGCGGGCTGCGGCTGCACGGGGAGCACGGGCGCGCGGAGGAGTTGCGGGCGGCGCTGCTGGAGACGGCCGACACGTCCGGGTTCGCGGAGTACGTGGATCCGTACACCGGCGAGGCCTGCGGCGCGCTCGGCTTCAGCTGGACGGCCGCGCTGACGCTGGACCTGCTGCACGAGCCCGCGCGAGCCGACCAGGCGGAGCGGGCGGATCGGGTGGATCGGGTGGATCAGTCGACGCACGTCGTGTCCCATCCGGGGTACCGCGCGTTCGACAGCGTGCACGGCACGCCGCCACACACATCGCACGCATCACACACGACACATACGCCACACACGCCACACAGTTCATTCGAGACGGGCGCCAAGGGAGGGGACCGGGGATGACGGACCGGCATCATCTGCTCGTGCACGGTGGGACGTTCGCCGCCGTGGGCGACGGCGGGGACATCAGCGGGGTGCGCAGCGGCAGCTCCCCGGACGGGTTATTCGTACGGGACGCCCGGCACCTCAGCCGCTGGCAGCTGACTGTCGACGGCGCGGTGCCCGAGGCGCTGACGCCGGTCGCGGACGGCGACACGGCGCGCTGCGTCCTCGTCCCGCGCGGCGGGCGCAACGAACCGCCCGCGTACACGCTCTTCCGTGAACAGGCCGTCACCGACGGCGCGTTCGTGGAGGCGCTGCGCGTCACCAGCAACCGCCCGTCGCCCACGACCGTGCGCATCGCGCTCACCGTGGACGCCGACTTCACGGACCAGTTCGAGCTGCGCTCCGACTACCGTACGTACGCCAAGATCGGCGCCGTGCGAGGGCGTCAGGTCCTCGATGACGGGGTGGAGTTCAGCTACCAGCGCGGGGAGTGGCGGTCCTGTACGACGGTCACCTCCGAGCCGCCGCCGGACGGGGTCGAGGAGACCGGCACCGGCGCCCGTCGCCTCGTATGGACCCTGGACCTCGAACCGCACGCCTCGGCGGAGCTGGCACTGCGCGTGGCGGCCCGCCCGCACGGGGCGCTGAAGGACCCGGAGGTGCCCGCCTCACCCTCCGCGGCGAATGAACGACTCCTCGCGCTGGAGGGCGAGTTCGCGGACGGCGTGCCCTTCCCGACCGGCTGGCCGGAGCTGGCCGCGGCCTGTGCGCGCGGGCTGTCCGATCTCGCGGTGCTCCAGGTCCCGGCGACGGGCCCGGACGGGGAGGAGCTGCGGGTGCCGGCGGCCGGAGTGCCGTGGTTCCTCACGCTCCTGGGCCGCGACGCCCTGCTGACCTCCCTGTTCGCGCTCCCCTACCGCCCCGAGCTCGCCGCCGCCACGCTGCCCGCGCTCGCCGCGACGCAGGCGGTCGAGGTGGGAGCGGGTGCGGTGGCCCAGCCCGGCAAGATCGTGCACGAGGTGCGGCACGGTGAGCTGGCGCACTTCGGGCAGGTGCCGTACGGGCGGTACTACGGATCGGTGGACGCGACGCCGCTGTTCCTGGTGCTGCTCGGCGCGTACACCGAGCAGACGGGTGACCCGGCTCTGGCCCGGCGGCTGGAGGCGAACGCCCGGGCGGCGATCGGCTGGATGCTGGACCACGGCGGTCTGACCTCCGTCGGCTATCTCGTCTACCGCGCGGACGGCGGCGGCCTCGCCAACCAGAACTGGAAGGACTCCCCCGGCGCGATCTGTTCCGCCGACGGGAGCCGTCCCAGTGGGCCGGTGATGGCCGCGGGCGCGCAGGGATACGCGTACGACGCGCTGCGCCGCACCGCCCACCTGGCCCGTACGGTCTGGGGCGACGAGGTCTACGCCGCTCTGCTCGAACAGGCGGCGGGCGACCTCCGTGACCGTTTCCAGCGGGACTTCTGGATGAGTGAACACGCCTTCCCCGCGCTGGCGTTGGACGGTGACGGCCGTCAGGTCGACGCCCTCGCCTCGGACGCCGGGCACCTGCTGTGGTCGGGGCTGCTCGACAAGGAGTACGGCGAACTGGTCGGCCGCCGCCTGCTGGAGCCGGACTTCTTCTCCGGCTGGGGTGTGCGCACCCTGGCCGCCGGCCAGCCGGCGTACCACCCGTTGTCGTACCACCGCGGTTCGGTCTGGCCGCACGACAACGCGTTGATCACGCTGGGGCTGTCCCGCTACGGCCTGCACGACGAGGCCCGGACGGTCGCCCACGCGCTCGTCGACGCCGCCACGGTCGCCGGCCACCGGCTGCCGGAGGTCCTCGCGGGGTACGGCCGCGAGACACACGGGGAGCCGGTGCCTTATCCGCATGCGTGCGTACGGGAGTCCCGTTCGGCGGCGGCACCACTCGCGTTGCTCACGGCGGTCGGGGGCGCTTGAGGCCGGAAGTCGGGTGCGGGTTCTTGGGGGCTGGTCGCGCAGTTCCCCGCGCCCCTTTCGGGGCGCTTGAGGGAGCCCCCGGCCCCCGACAGGAGAGTCAGCCCCCGGACGTGTCCAGTTCCGCGTCCTCGCCGATGCCCGCGCAGTCGTACGGGTCCTTGAGCCAGCCGTCCGGCAGGACGACCCGGTTGTTGCCGGACGTGCGGCCGCGCGGGCCGTCCGCGCCCGTCGGCCAGGGCTGGTCGAGGTCCAGCTCGGCGAGGCCGTCGGAGAGTTCGGCGAGGGACGACGTGATCGCGAGCCGCTTGCGCATTTCGGAGCCGACCGCGAAGCCCTTCAGGTACCAGGCCACGTGCTTGCGGAAGTCGATGACGCCGCGCGCCTCGTCGCCGATCCACTCGCCGAGCAGGGTGGCGTGGCGGACCATGACGGCCGCGACCTCGCGCAGGGTCGGGCGGGCGTAGGCGTCCTGGCGCCCCTCGAAGGCGGCCACCAGGTCGCCGAACAGCCACGGCCTGCCGAGGCAGCCGCGCCCGACCACGACCCCGTCGCAGCCGGTCTCGCGCACCATCCGCAGCGCGTCCTCCGCCGACCAGATGTCGCCGTTGCCGAGGACGGGGATCTCCGGCACGTGCTCCTTGAGGCGTGCGATGGCGTCCCAGTCGGCCGTGCCGCCGTAGTGCTGGGCGGCGGTGCGGCCGTGCAGGGCGATGGCGGTGACGCCCTCCTCGACGGCGATCCGTCCGGCGTCGAGGAACGTCACGTGGTCGTCGTCGATGCCCTTGCGCATCTTCATCGTCACCGGGAGGTCGCCCGCCCCGCTGACGGCCTCGCGCAGGATCGCCCGCAGGAGGTTGCGCTTGTACGGGAGGGCGGAGCCGCCGCCCTTGCGGGTGACCTTCGGGACCGGGCAGCCGAAGTTCAGGTCGATGTGGTCGGCGAGGCCCTCCTCCGCGATCATGCGGACGGCCTTGCCGACGGTCGCCGGGTCCACGCCGTACAGCTGGATCGAGCGCGGCTTCTCGGTCGCGTCGAAGTGGATCAGCTGCATGGTCTTCTCGTTGCGCTCGACCAGCGCCCGCGTGGTGATCATCTCGCTGACGAACAGGCCCTTGCCGCCGCTGAACTCGCGGCACAGCGTGCGGAACGGCGCGTTCGTGATCCCGGCCATGGGGGCGAGGACGACGGGCGGCTGGACGGTGTGGGGGCCGATCGACAGCGGGGTGGCGGGGGCGAGGGCGGTCGTGGACATTCCCCCATTGTCGCGTACGCGGACGGGTGCGATGACTGTGGTGCCGGTCATGGATGAGTGCGGTGCGCAACAGAGGAAGGTCAGGGAGGGGCAGGGGAGGGTGAGGGGAGAGTCAGGGAGGGTCAGGGGATGGTCATTAGTTAGACACACTATCGACACGGGCGTAGGCTGTAGGAATGCCCGAGCTCAGTCCCCGCCACCGGCTTCTCGTCCTCGCGATCTGCTGCATGAGCCTGCTGATCGTGAGCCTCGACAACACGGTCCTGAACGTCGCTCTCCCCTCGATGCAGAAGGAACTGCACGCGAGCGTGGCGGGCCTCCAGTGGACCATCGACGCGTACACGCTGGTCCTGGCGTCACTGTTGATGCTCGCGGGCTCGACCGCCGACCGCATCGGCCGCCGCCGGGTCTTCAAAGCGGGCCTGGTGATCTTCACCCTCGGCTCGGTCCTGTGCTCCGTCGCTCCGAACCTGGACTCGCTCGTCGCCTTCCGCATGGTGCAGGCGGTCGGCGGCTCGATGCTGAACCCGGTCGCGATGTCGATCATCACCAACACCTTCACGGACCCGCGCGAGCGCGCCCGCGCGATCGGCGTCTGGGGTGGTGTGGTCGGCATATCGATGGCCGCGGGTCCGATCGTCGGCGGCCTGCTCGTGGACTCGGTCGGCTGGCGGTCGATCTTCTGGATCAACCTCCCGGTCGGCCTCGCCGCGCTCCTGCTCACCTGGCGTTACGTCCCCGAGTCCCGCGCCCCCAAGGCCCGCCGCCCCGACCCGGTCGGGCAGCTCCTCGTCATCGCGCTGCTCGGCTCCCTGACGTACGCGATCATCGAGGCGCCCAACTCCGGCGCCCCCCAGACCCTCGCCTTCGGCGCGATCGCCGTCGCCGCGCTGCTCGGCCTGCTGTGGTACGAGCCCCGGCGCGCCGAACCCCTCATCGACCTGCGCTTCTTCCGTTCGGCGCCGTTCAGCGGGGCCACGGTCGTCGCCATCAGCGCGTTCGCCGCGCTCAGCGGGTTCCTGTTCCTCTCGACGCTCTATCTGCAGAACGTGCGCGGTCTGGACGCGCTGCACGCGGGCCTGTGGATGCTGCCCATGGCGGTCATGTGCTTCGTGTGCGCGCCGATCTCGGGGCGGCTGGTCGGCAACCGGGGGCCGCGGCTGCCCCTGCTGATCGCGGGGGTCTCGATGACCGCGAGCGGGATTCTCTTCGCCGCGTTCGAAGGCGAGACGTCGAACGTCACGCTCGTCATCGGGTACGTCCTCTTCGGCCTCGGCTTCGGCTTCGTGAACGCCCCCATCACCAACACCGCCGTCTCCGGCATGCCCCGCACCCAGGCCGGGGTCGCGGCCGCCGTCGCCTCCACCAGCCGCCAGATCGGCGGCACCCTCGGTGTCGCCGTGGTCGGCGCGGTCCTCGCCTCCGGCATCCAGGCCTCGGCGTACCGGGAGACGTTCGTGTCGGCCGCCCGCCCCGGCTGGTGGATCCTGGCCGGCTGCGGTCTCGCCGTGCTCGTCCTGGGCGCGCTGACCAGCGGACGCTGGGCACGCGGGACGGCCGAGCGGACGGCGCGGCAGCTGGAGTCGGCGGAGGTCCGGGACTCGGTGGGCGTCCGGGCCTAGGGCTGGCCTAGGGCCTGTCCGGCGGATCAAGTCGCAGGAAACGGACCGTGCCTCATCAACGCTGGTGAGCGGGGCTTGGTGCGTGCAGCTGCAAGGCGGAGGAGGGAGTCATGGCGGAGCCATGGCGACCGACGACAACGCCGCTGGGGGCACCCCCTGCTCGAAGAGCTTGGGGGAGGGCGTGCCAAGCCCCGCGTCTGCGGCATGATCCGCCGGACAGGCCCTAGGCGTGCCCCAGGCCCTGTAGGCCCAGGCGTGCTTGCTCCAGGCCCTGTCGGCCTAGGCGGCTTCCGTCTCCGCCGTCAGCGCGATCTCGTGCAGCTTCCTCAGGCGCTCGCGGTTCTGCTCGTCCATGGGGGCGTACGTCACCATGCGCGCGCCCATGTCGGGGGCCAGCCACAGGTCGATGTGGTCGAGGGTGAGCGGCCCGACGTACGGGTTCAGGAACTGCTTGGTCTTGCTGGGCACGCCGCCGAACACCTCGTAGCGCTCCCAGATCTCACGGAACTCCGCCGACTCCGTCCGCAGCCGCTTGACGAGCATCTTCCAGGCGGGCTCGCCGAGATGGCCGGCCATCGAGCCGCGCAGCTTGGCCGCCATCGTGCGCATGGTCTCGTCCAGGAGCACGATCGACTCGCGCCACTCCGGGTGGGTGTAGACGAGGACCATGCAGTTGCGGTCCTCGGGCGGTACGGCGTTGAGGTCGCGCATCATCAGCCTGGCGTACGTGCGGTTGTACGCCAGGATGTCGTAGCGGCTGTTCTGGATGCAGGCCGGGACCGGCTCCAGCTGGGACAGCATCTCGAGCAGGGCCGGGGTGATGGTCGGGCACCGCGCGGCGGGCGTGGGGTCGACGGCTCCGGCCAGCCGGAAGAGGTGGGCGCGCTCGCTGGAGTCGAGCAGCAGGGTGCGGGCCAGGGCGTCGAGGACCTGTTCGGAGACCTGGATGTCGCGGGCCTGTTCGAGCCAGGTGTACCAGGTGACGCCGACGGCGGAGAGCTGCGCGACCTCCTCGCGGCGCAGGCCCGGCGTGCGCCGGCGGCGGCCGCGGGGCAGTCCGACCTGCTCCGGTGTGATGCGCTCACGGCGGTTGCGCAGGAAGGCGGCGAGCTCGTGCCGCCGGATCTCGCTGCCGCGGGGGGCGGCGGAGCCGTGCGGCTCGGGGTCCACCGGCCGGGGGGACGTCACGGACACCGCCCGCTGAACGGGGTCGATGGCCGCCACCGGCCGGGGAGCGGTGCTCTCCTGCGTCATCGTCGTCATGCCTCCAGCCTGCCGTTCACCGGAACCTGTTGCCAGGTAGTGCTTCTACCAGGATAAGGACACTCTGGTACCAGTCTGAGGTCAGGAGAAGTCTGGAGGACGTGACCGAAACCGGAACTCTCAGGACTCCAGTCCGCTCGCCCTCCGCAGCACCCGTGCTCAGCGGCCTCGGCCTCTTCACCGTGCTGCTCGGAGCGGCACTGCCCCTCATCGACTTCTTCATCGTCAACGTAGCCCTCCCGACCATCGGCCGGGACCTGAACGCGAGCGAAGCCGTCCTCGAACTCGTCGTCGCCGGGTACGGAGTCGCGTACGCCGTCCTGCTCGTCCTGGGCGGCCGCCTCGGCGACCTCTTCGGGCGACGCCAGTTCTTCCTCGGCGGCATGGCGGCCTTCGGCCTGACCTCCCTGGCGTGCGGGCTCGCGCCCAGCGCCTGGACGCTGGTGGCGGCGCGCGTCGCACAGGGCGCGGCGTCCGCGGCGATGCTGCCGCAGGTGCTCGCCACCATCCAGGCGGCGACGGCGGGCCCGCGCCGCGCCAAGGCCATGGGCCTGTACGGGGCCACGGCCGGTCTGTCCATGGTGGCCGGGCAGATACTCGGCGGCCTCCTCGTCGCGGCGGACATCGCGGGCACCGGCTGGCGCGCGGTGTTCCTCGTGAACGTGCCCGTCGTGATCCTCGGCCTGATCCTGGCCACGCGCGCCGTCCCCGAGACGCGCTCGCAGCACCCGGAGCCGATCGACACCCCCGGCACGGTGCTGCTCGCCGTGTCCCTGCTCGCGCTCCTCGCCCCGCTCACCGAGGGCAGGGCGGCGGGCTGGCCCCTGTGGACCTGGCTGTCGCTCGCGCTGTTCCCCGTCGCGGCGGCGGCGTTCTACTTCGTCGAGCGCCGGGAGGACCGCCAGGGCCGTACGCCCCTGGTGCCGCCGAGCCTGTTCGCGCTGACCTCGCTCCGCCGGGGCCTGATCATGATCGTGCCGTTCTCGATCGGCTTCAGCGGCTTCATGTTCGTCATCGCGGTGGCGCTGCAGCGTGGTGCGGGCCTCGGTCCGGTCCCGGCGGGCCTGGCCCTGGCGCCGATGGCCGCGGTCTTCTTCGTCGTCTCCCTCTGCGGCCCCCGGCTGATCGCCCGCTACGGCACCCGGATCGTCACGGCAGGCGGGCTGATCCAGGCGGTGGGCGTGGCCCTCATCGCGCTGGCGGCGTGGCGGTCCTGGCCGGACCTGGGCGTGTGGCAGCTGCTGCCGGGCGCGGCGGTCGCGGGCGCGGGCCAGGCGCTCCAGCTCCCCGTCCTGATCCGGATCATCCTCTCCGAGGTGCCGTCCGCGCGGGCCGGCGTCGGCAGTGGCGTCATGGCCACCACCCAGCAGTCGGCCCTCGCCGTCGGCGTCGCCACCCTGGGCACCCTCTTCCTGTCCCTCGCCGCGAGCGACGGCATGCGGGACGCCCTCGTCACCACGCTCCTGGTCCAACTGGCGGGCGTGGTCCTGACGACGGCCCTGAGCCTGCGACTGCCGCGCACGATCAGCTGAGCTGCGGGTGCGGTTGGAGCAGTTCGAGCATCCGTTTCATGACGGGGACGGGCAAGGACGGGTGCCGGGCCGCGGGCTCCGCGGTGTCGGGGTCGCGCAGCAGCCGGACGACGACCCGAGCGGGCAACCGCGCGTGCCAGAAGGCCGCTTGGCGTATGTAGTCGTACGGGTCGTCCAACAGCCGTACCGCCGATGCCGCCGTCAGCCGCGGGTCCATCGCGGCCCGGTGTCTGACCTCGTCGTCCGGGTCCCGGCTGAACCGCTCCACCAGTTCGGGCGTCGACTCCGGGTCGTCCAGGGCCAGTTGGCGCATCCGCGGGTTCGGGTCGTCGGCGTGGCGTAGGAGGTCGTGGCGGGGGAAGTTCGGGTGTCCGTGCGGGCGGTCGGGGGTGCTGAGGCTGCCGGTCCACCACTGCCACACCCGCAGCAGCATGTCGGCGGGCGCGTCGTCGCAGGACTCGGCGAGGAAGAGCTGCACGACGCGGTCCTCGTCCCGGGCGAGGAGTTCCACGACGTCCGGCGGGAGGCGCTTGGCGAGGGCGACGCTGCGGCGTACGAGGGGGTGGGCGGAGGCGGCCAGGCGGCGCAGGGCGGCGGGGTCGTCGTGCAGGTCCAGGACCCAGTCGAGTGGGTAGTGGCGCAGGCGCGGATCGAACTCGATGTCGATGTCGGCCCGTTGTTCCTCGGTGAGGTCGGGTCGCGTGGAGACCGCGAAGCGGACGGACTCGTCCTCATCCCGGTCGAGGAGGGCCACCAGGTCCGGGTCGAGGCCCGGGCTGCCCGCGAGGGAACGACGCAGGGTGGGATCGCCGTGGTGGGCCAGGTGTTCGGCGAGGTCGCGCTCCAGACGGCAGGTCTTCACGGCACGGTCCTGGAACCCCCCCGTAGGCGGTGTCGGAGGCGAAGTCGGCGGTGAGGAAGACGGACCGGGGCATCGGATGATCCTGGTGGTGCCGGAGCAGGGCCTCCGCACGGACCTTGCCGCTGGGGTCACCGAGCAGCTTGTGCCGGGTCCCGCTCGGGAGGTGGGGCCAGGCCCGTGGGCAGGCCGCGGCCCGTACCGTCCACTCGGGGTCGGCGGCCAGCACGGTCAGCAGGTGCGTGGACAGCCCGGACAGGCGGGCGGTCTCCGCACGGATCCGGGCGGAGGGATCCACGGCGAGCCGCTCGTGCGCAGGTCCGGTGAGCTCGGCACGCCGCTCCGCCGCGAGCAGGGTGAGGATCCACCGGTGCCGCTCGTTCTGCTCGGCGAGGATCAGGCGGGTCCATTGATCGGCCGTGATGTTCTGCTGGACCTCGGCCAACCGCGCCCGTATCTGCCAGTCCGGGTGAACCATGGCGGCCTCCACGACCGCCGTCGGCATCGCGCCGTACATGAGGTAGGTGGACCGGCCCAGCAGACCGGCACGCAGGTCGTCGGGGGTGGCCGGGTTGAGCGCCAGCCCGTCCGCCCACGACGTGGGGAGCCCCTCCGAAGGGTCCAACCCCTCGAACGCCGACTCCCAGACAGCGGCGCGTTCCTCAGCGGTCTCCCGAGCCGTCACCCGCGCGGCCGCCTCCCGCCGCTCCTTCATCCCGGCCACGGCGACCAGCCGGATCCCGTCGCCCTCGGGTGCCGTCCCCAGCAGGCTGTCACCGTCCGTGGAGAGCGCGACGAACTTCGGCTCGCCGGGCCGTTCGCCCAGCACTCCGGCGAGGTCCCACCGGTCGGTGAGCCGGACCGGCGTCCAGTCCCAGGGCGCGCTGCCCCAGCGGTGGCCTGCGACGTCGATGAGGAAGACACCATCCTCGTCGAGGACCCCGTCCGCGACCGCCAGCCGGTGCCACTGCGCGTTGAACTCGCCGATCGGGTCCGCCCGGTCACCGGCCAAGCGCAGCACCCGCTCGGCGTCACCCGGAACGGCCACGCGCCACGCGAACCGGGGCGACGGCACCTCCTGAACCCGCCGCTCCCCGACGACTTCCAGCCCCGCCCGCCGCAACAGCTCCTCGAGCTCGGCTGTCCCACGCGTCATGAATACGACTCCTCACGGACGAAAGTGACGGACCAGGCAGAAGGGATGTCCTGCCGGATCGGCGTAGATGTGCCAGGTCCGGCCGTCGGAGACGTCGAGCGGTGTCGCACCCAGAGCCAGGACCTGTTCCCGCGCCCCATCCAGGTCGGGGACGCCGAAGTCCAGGTGGAACTGCTGGGGGTGGGCGGGATCGGGCCACTGCGGAGGCCGGTACTCCGTGGCCGGCACTCGCTGGAAGGCGAGCACGAGACCGGACGGGGTGTGCAGCGTCGACCAGGCCTCGCCGAGCGCCCAGCGCGGGTCGGGCCGGTTGACGCTGCCGCCGAGCAAGGCCTCGTAGAACTCGGCGAGTCGGAGCGGCTCGGGACAGTCCAGCACCACGCACTGCAGTTCGGCGATCACGCGCCGATCCTAGGTCAGCTCCCCGGGCGGGTCGGTGGGGCTGCCAGGATCTCCGACTGGTGGGCGCGGCGTAGGGCGTTCGTGACGAAACCGTTCGCCTTCAGTTCCTCGACGAGGTCGTGGAGGAAGCGGACGGTCTCGGGGTGGCGGGTCCTCGTCGTGCCGACCGCTTGGCGGATCTGCATGAACCGATCCTCGATCAGGCGGAGTTCGGGGTGTGCCGCGACGAACTCGGTCATCGGCTGCCTGATCCCGGCCGCGACCTCCAGCCCCTCGGCCCGAAACGCCTCGACCCCGTCCTCCCCGCGCACCACGCTCGCGTGCCGAAGCGTGCGGGAGAGGAAGAGGTCGTAGGCGGACCCGCGCTTCACACCGATCCGAACGCCGGGACGGTCGACCTCGGCGACGGTCGTGAGGTCCGAGTCGCGGGGGACGGCGTACACGCCCTCGATCACGACGTACGGCGCCGTGAACGCGACCTCGGCCTCCCGTGCGGGCTCGACGGCCAGGAAGCACAGGTCGGCACGGCCGTCCGCCATCGCCTCGTACGACTTGCGGGCCGCGTCGAAGCAGAGGAGTTCCACGGGGACGTCGAGACGGGCGGCGATCTCCCGCGCGAGGTCGACGGTGATGCCGGCCGGAGCCGCCGGTGTGCCCTGAGCCAGCACCGGATTGCCCAGGTTGATCGAGGCCCGCAGGGTGCCGTGGGGCGCGAGGTCCTTGGCGATGGCGGGAGTTCCGGTCGTCATGAGCGGAGTCTAGATCGGGGGGTGCGGCAGCGCGGAGGGTGGGCGGGTGGCGACGGACCGTGATCGCGTACGACCACGCGGTGAACTCGCGGCCGAAGAACCCCCGTTGATCTTCCCGATGCTGCACACTCCTTGCTGCGAAAGGCTTGCCGCCAACGCCTTGCCGGGCAAGCGGAGCGGTAACACCTGGAGGTGTCATGCTGCAGATCAACACGAGCAAGGTAAGCCGCTGGGACCAGCACGGCCGCGAGCACGTCGTCCATGTCCAGCGCGCCGGTGTACAGCGCACGATCAGATGCGACACCTGCGGCTGGCGCAAGGGCGCGCAGTTCCTGCCGTGGCTGAAGGCGGAGGAGCACCTCGCCGAGGCGCATCAGGCGACGGTGGACCCGACGGAGGGATAGCCCTCCACCGGGACCACCGGTTCGCCGGAACCACCAGTCCGCCGGGACCACCAGTCCGTCGGGGTCGTGAATTCAGTCGATTCGGCGGCGCAGTCCGCGCAGGATGAGGGTGACGACCGTCGAGAACTCGGCCTCGATGCCAGGCTGTTCCCACTCGTGGGCGTAAGCGGGGTCGTGGAAGCGGTTCGTGGCGTGGAAGACGGCGCGGGCCGTCGCGACGGAGTCGCCGTCCACGGTCATGAAGTCGCCCTCCATCACGCCGCGATGAATGATCTCCGAGAGCTGGTCGACCAGCTCGGCGACGTGCTCCTCGACCACCGCGCTCGCCTCGTCCAGCAGCACCGAGTACGTGGCGAACAGCTCGGGATCGTCGCCCGCCTTGTGCCGCTTGGCGGTGAACAGCGTCGCCAGCCAGTGTTCGAGCACCTCAGGGGGTGGCGCGGACGACGGCCTGGCGATCTCCGCGAGTATCTGCGACGTACGGTCCAGCCAGCGCTTCGTGACCGCCTCCCGCAGCGCCGCCTTCGTACGGAAGTGACGGTAGACGCTGCCGTGGCTGACGCCGAGCGCGCGGGCCACGTCCACCACGGTGGCCTTCGCGGGGCCGTGGCGGCGCAGCGCCTCCTCGGTCGCCTCGAGGATGCGCTCGGCGGTCAGTGCTTCGCTGGTCGGTGCCATGTCGAAAACCGTACCTGGCGGCACTGTCAGCGGTCGGTGCCGAGATGCGACATCTGCGCCGCCGGGTAGCGGTCGCCCGCGGCGGCGTCCGCCGGCACGGCCTGCTCGATCGCGGCGAGGTCGGCGTCGTCGAGCGTGACGTCCAGCGCGCCGAGCGCCTCCGTCAGCCGCTCCCGGGTCCGCGCGCCGACCAGCGGCACGATGTCCTCGCCCCGCGACAGCACCCACGCGATCGCGATCTGCGCCACGCTGACGCCCTTCTGCTCGGCGATCTTCCGCAGCGCCTCGACGAGGGAGAGGTTGTGCTGGAGGTTCTCGCCCTGGAAGCGGGGGCTCATGGAGCGGAAGTCGGTCGGGGCCAGCTGCCGGTCGGCCGTGAAGTGGCCGGAGATCAGTCCGCGGGACAGCACGCCGTACGCGGTGATCCCGATGCCCAGCTCACGGGTGGTCGGCAGGACCTCGTCCTCGATGCCGCGCGAGATCAGCGAGTACTCGATCTGGAGGTCGGCGATGGGGGCGGTGGCGGCGGCGCGGCGGATGGTTTCGGCGCCGACCTCGCTCAGGCCGATGTGCCTGACGTGCCCCTTCTCCACGAGCTCGGCGATCGCGCCGACCGTCTCCTCGATCGGGACGTTCGGGTCGAGCCGCGCGATCCGGTACACGTCGATGTGATCGACGCCCAGGCGCTGCAGCGAGTACGCAGCGAAGTTCCGCACCGCGGCGGGCCGGCCGTCGTATCCGGACCAGCCGCCGTCCGGGTCGCGCAGGGCGCCGAACTTGACGCTGGTCAGCGCCTGCGCGCGCAGGGCCGCCGGAGCCGCGCGCAGGGCCTCGCCGATCAGCATCTCGTTGTGGCCCATGGCGTAGAAGTCGCCGGTGTCGAGGAGCGTCACGCCTGCCTCGAGGGCGGCGTGGATGGTCGCGATGGACTCGGCCCGGTCCGCCTCGCCGTACAGCGCGGACATGCCCATGCAGCCGAGGCCGAGGGCGGAGACCTGGGGGCCGGTGGTTCCGAGGGGGCGGGTTTGCATGAGGACTCCCTGGTGTCCCTTGGAGGATTGGTGCCCTTTCACGATGGCATGACAGATGACAGATTTCAATATCTGTCATCTGTTATCTGATATCTGTCATCCGATACCTGTCACCTGTCACCTGTCACCTGTCACCCGGCATCTGTCAGCCGACATCCGTCACCCGCCACCTCCCACCCCACTTTGGTCCAGACCTATTGACGACAGGTCTGGACCGCGGGCACTGTCATGCCTACGACACCTCACCGCACCCCCCACCGGGAGGCCTCGCATGATCCGTCGGAAGCTGCGCCTGTTCGTCCTCGCACTCACCGCAGCCGTCCTCGCCCCACTGTCGGTCGCCACCGCCCCCACCGCATCCGCCGCCGACACCTGCGCCGTGAAGTCCCGCCCGTCCGGGAAGGTTCTCCAGGGCTACTGGGAGAACTGGGACGGCTCTTCCAACGGAGTGCACCCGCCGTTCGGATGGACGCCGATCACCGACTCCCGTATCGCCGCGCACGGCTACAACGTGATCAACGCGGCGTTCCCGGTCATCCGCTCCGACGGCACGGCGCTGTGGGAGGACGGGATGGACACCGGTGTGAAGGTCGCGACGCCGGCGGAGATGTGCGCGGCCAAGGCGTCCGGGCAGACGATCCTGCTGTCGATCGGCGGGGCGGCGGCGGGCATCGACCTCAGTTCCTCCGCCGTCGCGGACAGGTTCGTCGCGACGATCGTGCCGATCCTGAAGAAGTACAACTTCGACGGTATCGACATCGACATCGAGACGGGCCTGGTCGGCAGTGGCAGCATCGGCCAACTCTCCACGTCCCAGGCCAACCTGACCCGGATCATCGACGGCGTGCTGTCGCAGATGCCGGCCAACTTCGGGCTGACCATGGCGCCGGAGACCGCGTACGTCACGGGCGGCAGCGTCACGTACGCCTCGATCTGGGGCGCGTATCTGCCGATCGTCAAGAAGTACGCGGACAACGGGCGCCTGTGGTGGCTGAACATGCAGTACTACAACGGCAGCATGTACGGATGCTCCGGCGACTCCTACTCCGCGGGCACCGTTCAGGGCTTCACCGCGCAGACCGACTGCCTGAACAAGGGGCTGGTCGTGCAGGGCACCACCATCAAGGTGCCCTATGACAAGCAGGTCCCGGGTCTGCCCGCCCAGTCGGGCGCCGGCGGCGGCTACATGTCACCGAGCCTGGTCTCCCAGGCGTGGCGGCACTACGGCACCGGCCTCAAGGGCCTGATGACCTGGTCGATCAACTGGGACGGCTCGAAGAACTGGACCTTCGGCGACAACGTCAAGGCGCTGCAGGGCCGTTGAGAACCGGGACGGCCCGGGGAGCAGTCCACTGAGCAGTCCACTTCCCACGCGCCACCGCAGCAGTTCTCAGCGCGCCGTCGCGGTTCTCAGCGCGCCCCCGCAGTGAAGCCCGGAAGGATGAGGGTGAGCCAGCGCTCGCGGACCTCGCGTGGCTGCTCGAGGGGAGCGGTGGCCAGCAGGAGGTAGAAGTCGGCGACGGTGACGTCCGCGTGGAGGTCACCGTCCGCCTGGCCGGCGGTGATGAGCTCGGTCAGTGCGGCGGCCGCACGCGTGTCGTTCTCGGGCGCGTACGAGGCGCCGACTCCCTGCGCGGCGGCCTTCACCGCGTGGTCCTGGGCCGCGGCCTCGATGACGCGGGAGACGAGCGCGGTGAGCTCGGTCATGGCGTGCTCCCCCGCCCGTACGCGATCCGCCGCCTCCTCCACGACGAGGGTCATCCGCTCGACATGCCGGGACAGGACCGCGCCGACGAGATCGGTCTTCGTGGGGTAGTGCCGGTAGAGCGTGCCCACCGCCACCCCGGCAGCCTCGGCGATCGCGTCCATGGGCACCTCGGGGCCGTGCCGCGTGATCAGCAGATGCGCCGCGTCGAGGATCTTCTTGCGGTTGCGGACCGCGTCGGCGCGCAGCGGCCGGGCCTGGGTCATCGTGCCCTCCAGTCTCATCGAGGGGTCAAGCCTATGCGGTTCGTTTGCAGGAAAGTGAACCATGGTTCATGATGAAGGTGAGCCATGGTTCATCTTTACCTGGCGTTCCCCGCCCCGCGAGGGGCCGACTCAAAGGTTTGCCCCATGTCCAGCAAGGTCGCCCTGGTCACCGGTGCCTCCTCCGGTATCGGTGAAGTCACCGCACTCAAGCTCCAGGAGCTCGGATACACCGTGTACGGCGCTGCCCGCCGGGTGGAACGGATGTCCCGGCTCGCCGAGGCAGGCGTCCACGTCCTGCCCATGGACGTCACCGACACCGCCTCGATGCAGGCGGGTGTCGACGGGATCATCGCCGAATCGGGTCGTATCGACGTCCTGGTGAACAACGCGGGGTACGGGTCCTACGGGGCCATCGAGGACGTACCGCTGGATGAGGCGCGGGCCCAGTTCGAGGTCAACATCTTCGGCGCCGCCCGTCTGATCCAGCTCGTACTGCCGCACATGCGGGCGCAGCGGAGCGGCACGATCGTCAACATCTCGTCCATGGGCGGCAAGATCCACACCCCGCTGGGCGGTTGGTACCACGGAACGAAGTTCGCCCTCGAAGGGCTCAGCGACTGCCTGCGCATGGAGCTCAAGCCGTTCGGCGTCGACGTGGTCATCGTCGAGCCCGGAGCCATCAGGACGGAGTGGGGCGGTATCGCCGCGGACAACCTGCGCAAGACCTCCGGCGACACCGCGTACGCCGTGCAGGCCGACGCGATGGCCGAGTCCCTGGGCTCCGAGAGCACCGCCCGGCGCAGCTCCCCGCCCTCGGTCATCGCCGACACCGTCGCCAAGGCCGTCACGGCTCGCCGCCCCAGGACCCGTTACGCCGTCGGTTTCGGGGCCAGGCCTCTCATCTTCCTGCGCCGCGCCCTGCCCGACCGCGCCTACGACGCGCTCGTCGCCCGCGCCATGGGCACCCCGACCGGCGCTCGCCACTAGGACCTGTCCGACCACTGCCCGGGTCAGAGACTCCTCGGTGGTTCTCTCCACCCGCAGCAGGCCGGCCGGGGACTGAAATGACTGGTCCACCGGTCCCTGTGGTCGGTAGCCTCCGGCCATGATCGAGGACGGGGCAGGGGTTGTGGACGGGCGCGTCGCCGGGGAGCAAGGGGAGAGCGGGGAGGCGGCATCGCCTCGGGAGGTTTGCTGGCGGGGTAGGGGCGTCGCCTTCGCGCCGCTCGACGTCGACGACGCGGAGCTGATCCATGTGTGGCGTTCCGACCCCGTGGCCGCCCATGAAATCGGCATATGGCCGCGTTCCCTTTCTGCCGTGCGCGAGCGCATCGAGCGCGACCGCGACGAGCACGACCGCGACGACTTCCTCGTCCTGCTCCCCGACGGCACGCCGATCGGCCACATCGCCCTGACGGACCAGGACATGGTTGACGGCACAGCCGAGATCATGCTGCTTCTGGACCCCGATCACCGGGGCCGGGGTCATGGCACGGACGCCGTTGACGCGCTGGTCGACCTCGCCTTCGGTGAACTACCCATGCACCGCGTCCAGGCGGTCACCCACACCACCAATACAGGGGCCCTCGGCGTCCTGGCCAGGGCAGGGTTCGTTCAGGAGGGGGTGCGCCGCTCCGCCTGCCTGCACCGGGGCCGCCGATACGACGTCGCGGTGCTGGCCCTGCTCCGGGACGAGTGGCAGGAGTTCACCCGCCCCCGGTCCTGGGACGTGCTGATCACCGGCCAGTGACCTGGGCCAGGGATTCCTTGGACTCAAACCACTGGGACCTGTCCGGCCGCCAGGGCCGGGCTTTCGGATCAGCCCGGGGCCGGTGCCGAGGCCGAGGCCGGTGCCGAGGTGGCGCGGAGTGTCCGGCGATCCGAAAAGGCCCCCGGTTCCCGCATCACGGGAACCGGGGGCCTTTCACGGACAAGCCAGGTCAGCAGCCGATCAGGCGCGCGGCCAGGTAGCCCTCGATCTGGTCGAGGGAGACGCGCTCCTGCTTCATCGAGTCGCGCTCGCGCACCGTGACGGCGTTGTCGTCGAGGGTGTCGAAGTCGACCGTGACGCAGAACGGGGTGCCGATCTCGTCCTGGCGACGGTAGCGGCGGCCGATGGCGCCCGCGTCGTCGAAGTCGATGTTCCAGTGCTGGCGCAGGGCCGTGGCGAGGCCCTTGGCCTTCGGGGACAGCTCGGGGTTGCGGGAGAGCGGGAGGACGGCGACCTTGACCGGCGCGAGGCGCGGGTCGAGGCGCAGCACCGTGCGCTTCTCCATCTTGCCCTTGGCGTTGGGGGCCTCGTCCTCGACGTAGGCGTCCAGGAGGAACGCCAGCATCGCGCGGCCGACACCGGCGGCGGGCTCGATGACGTACGGAGTCCAGCGCTCGCCGGCCTCCTGGTCGAAGTAGGAGAGGTCCTGGCCGGAGGCCTTGGAGTGCGCGCCGAGGTCGTAGTCGGTGCGGTTGGCGACGCCCTCCAGCTCACCCCACTCGTTGCCGCCGAAGCTGAAGCGGTACTCGATGTCGGCGGTGCGCTTGGAGTAGTGGGAGAGCTTCTCCTTGGGGTGCTCGAACCAGCGCATGTTCTCTTCGCGCAGACCGAGGCCGGTGTACCAGTTCCAGCGCTCCTGCATCCAGTACTCCTGCCACTTCTCGTCCTCGCCCGGCTTGACGAAGAACTCCATCTCCATCTGCTCGAACTCGCGGGTGCGGAAGATGAAGTTGCCGGGCGTGATCTCGTTGCGGAAGGACTTGCCCATCTGCGCGATGCCGAAGGGCGGCTTGCGGCGCGAGGTCTGCTGGACCTGGGCGAAGTTGGTGAAGATGCCCTGGGCCGTCTCGGGGCGCAGGTAGGCGACGGAGCCGCTGTCCTGCGTGGGGCCGAGGTGGGTGGTGAGCAGGCCCGAGAACTGCTTGGGCTCGGTGAACGTGCCCTTGTTGCCGCAGTTGGGGCAGTTGAGGTCGGCGAGGCCGTTCTCCGGGAGGCGGCCGTGCTTCGCCTCGTAGGCCTCCTCCAGGTGGTCGGCGCGGTAGCGCTTGTGGCAGGAGGTGCACTCGGTGAGCGGGTCGGTGAAGGTGGCGACATGCCCCGACGCGACCCAGACCTCGGTCGCCAGGATCACCGACGAGTCGATACCGACGACGTCCTCGCGGGAGGTGACCATGTAGCGCCACCACTGACGCTTGATGTTCTCCTTGAGCTCGACGCCGAGCGGGCCGTAGTCCCAGGCGGCACGCTGTCCGCCGTAGATCTCACTACTGGGGAAAACGAAGCCACGGCGCTTGCTCAGGCTGACGATGGTGTCGATCTTGTCGGCGGCCACGGTGCTCTCTTCATTACGAACGGACGGCAGCGAATGATTCAGGTTACCGGCGCCGCCCACCCTCGTATCAAATCGGTTCGGGGACACCTCGCCCCATCGTGCCCCGTACCGGCTCATTCGCCGCCTCGTTTACCTAGGGCTTACCGAGGGCTTGTTGACAATCGTTTCCAGGTTTGTTGAAAATGACTGTCATGAACGTACGACGGCGCCTCGCCGCTTCTCGAATAAGCACTGCCGGGCCCGCGGTCCTGGCAGCCACCGCCGTCGGCCTCGGCGCCCTCACCGGCTGCTCGGCTTCCACGGCGGCCGACGGCAGGAGCGACGGGAAGCTCGACATCGTGGCGTCGTTCTACCCCATGCAGTACCTCGCCGAGCAGATCGGCGGGACGCACGTGCACGTCACGAGCCTGACCCAGCCCGGTCAGGAGCCGCACGACCTGGAGATCAGCGCCCGGCAGACCGCGCAGCTCCAGTCGGCGGACGCCGTCGTCTACCTCAAGAACCTGCAGCCGGCCGTCGACGACGCCGTGGCGCAGTCCGAGGTCAAGACCAAGATCGACGCCGCGTCGCTGACGACCCTGGAGAAGCACGGCAACGAGGTCGGCGGGCACGCGGCCTCGCACGACACCTCCAAGGGCGAGGAGAGCGGCTCCGCCGACCCGCACATCTGGCTCGACCCGGTGAGGTACGGCCAGGTCGCCGAAGGGGTCGCCAAGGCGCTCAAGAAGGCCGACCCGAAGCACGCCGCGGACTACGACAGGAACATGGCGGCGCTGCGGAAGAAGTTCGCCGATCTCGACACCCAGTACAAGACCGGGCTGACGAACACCAGGACCAAGGTCTTCATCACCACGCACGCCGCCTTCGGCTACCTCGCCGAGCGCTACGGCCTCACCGAGGAGGCCATCAACGGTCTGGACCCGGAGTCGGAGCCCAGCGCGAACCGCGTGAAGGACCTTGAGAAGATGGCGAAGGCCGACGGCGTCTCGACGGTCTTCTACGAGACGCTCGTCAGCGACAAGACCGCCAAGACCATCGCCGGCGACGCGAACCTGAAGACGGACGTCCTCGACCCGATCGAGGGCATCACCGGCAAGTCCAGGGGCAGCGACTACTTCCAGGTCATGGAGTCGAACCTGAAGGCGCTGCGAACGGCGTTGGGCGCCAAGTGACACCCAGTCCGAGTTCCAGGAGGAGAGCGTGAGCGAGCCCGTCATATCCCTGCGCGGCGTGACCGCCGAGCTGGGTTCGCGCCCCGTCCTGCGCGGCATCGACCTCACCGTGCACCGCGGTGAGGTCGTCGCGCTGCTCGGCGCCAACGGCTCCGGCAAGTCGACGGCCATCCGCAGCGTCATCGGCCAGGTCCCGGTCAGCGGCGGCGAGATAGAGATCTTCGGCACCCCGCGGCGCCGCTTCCGCGACTGGAAGCGGGTGGGGTACGTGCCGCAGCGCACGACCGCCGCGGGCGGCGTGCCCGCCACGGTGACCGAGATCGTCGCCTCCGGCCGGCTCTCCCGTGCCCGCTTCGGCGTGCTGCGCAAGGCCGACCACGAGGCCGTACGGCACGCCCTGGAGCTCGTCGGCATGGCGGACCGCGCCAAGGACTCGGTGAACGCCCTGTCGGGCGGCCAGCACCAGCGCGTCCTGATCGCCCGCGCCCTCGCCTCCGAACCCGAGCTGCTGATCATGGACGAGCCGATGGCGGGCGTCGACCTCGCGAGCCAGGAGGTGCTGGCCCGGACCCTGCGCGAGCAGGTCGCGGCGGGCACCACCGTCCTGCTCGTCCTGCACGAGCTGGGCCCCCTGGAGCCACTGATCGACCGCGCGGTCGTCCTGCGCGACGGCTGCGTCCTGCACGACGGCCCGCCCCCGCGGGCGGTCGGCCAGCACGCGCTGCCCGGCCACGACCACGTACACCCGCACGCGGCTCACGACGCCGAACCGATCCGGACGGGACTGCTGAGCTGATGGGACCGCAGAGCTGATGGACATCCTGAACTACGACTTCATGCAGCGGGCGCTGCTCGCCGCCGTCCTGGTGGGCATCACCGCGCCCGCTGTCGGCATCTACCTCGTCCAGCGCCGCCAGGCCCTGATGGGCGACGGCATCGGCCATGTGGCGATGACCGGTGTCGGCCTCGGCTTCCTGCTCTCCACCAACCCGGTGTGGATGGCGACGGCCGTCTCGGTCCTCGGCGCCGTGATCATGGAGCTGATCCGCTGGTACGGCAAGACGCGCGGCGACATCGCGCTCGCCATGCTCTTCTACGGCGGTATGGCGGGCGGCGTGATGTTCATCAACCTCGCGCCGGGCGGGTCCAACGCCAACCTGACCTCGTACCTCTTCGGCTCCCTGTCCACGGTCTCCGAGTCCGACGTGACGGCGATCTGCGTACTCGCGGCCTTCGTGGTCCTGGTCACCCTGGGCCTGCGCCGACAGCTGTTCGCGGTCAGCCAGGACGAGGAGTTCGCGCGGGTGACGGGCCTGCCGGTGCGTGCCCTGAACCTGCTCACCGCCGTCACCGCCGCCGTCACCGTGACGGTCGCGATGCGGGTGGTCGGCCTGCTCCTGGTCAGCGCGCTGATGGTGGTCCCGGTGGCCGCGGCCCAGCAGCTCAGCCGCAGCTTCGCCGCCACCTTCGCGATCGCGGTGGCCATCGGGGTGAGCGTGACGATCGGCGGCACCGTGACGTCGTACTACCAGGACGTGCCGCCCGGTGCGACGATCGTGTTGCTGACCATCGGCGCGTTCATCGTGCTCACCGCGCTGGCGACCCCGCTGGCCCGGCGCCGTGCCCGGGCCCTGGCCGCCGCGCAGGGGGCCGGAGACCCCGCGGAGTGCGCAATTCCGGCCACCCGCGGCCCGGAACGCAAGGTCGGCGTCTGACCACGCACAGTCCGGGCTGGCACAATGGCCGGGCAAGGGCAGACGTGAGGAGGCAACGGTGACAACCGCTGGATCGCCCGTTCGGGGCCGTTCCACCCGGCAGCGTGCCGCCGTGGCGGCGGCACTCGACGAGGTGGACGAGTTCCGCAGTGCGCAGGAGCTCCACGACATGCTCAAGCACAAGGGTGACTCCGTCGGACTCACCACCGTGTACCGCACGCTGCAGTCCCTCGCCGACGCCGGCGAGGTCGACGTACTGCGTACCTCCGACGGCGAGTCCGTCTACCGCCGCTGCTCCACCGGCGAGCACCACCACCACCTCGTCTGCCGCGTCTGCGGCAAGGCGGTCGAGGTCGAGGGCCCGGCCGTCGAGAAGTGGGCGGAGGCGATCGCGGTGGAGTACGGCTATGTGAACGTCGCGCACACGGTGGAGATCTTCGGCACCTGCGCGGACTGCGCGCAGTGCGCGGCGGCGAAGGGCTGAACCCCGAGCGCGTCAGACGCGTGTCAGGTTGCGGTCGAGGATCGCCCGCAACCTCTCCACGTCCGCGGGGGTCCGGGCGGCGCGCTTGGGCAGCACGGTGAAGCAGGCGGCGTTCTTGTCGGCGCTGAACAGGACGAAGATGTCCGGCTTCTCGCGGTAGCGGGGCTGGGCGGCCCAGTTGACCGACGCCGTCGTGTTGTCGGTGGTCACCGACACCCCGGCGTCCGTCACCCTCACCCGGAAGGTGCCGTGCCGCTCCGAGATGCGGTACACGTGACGGGCCTGGAGCCAGGGCGTGAACCCGATCAGGAGCGCGCTGAAGACCATCCAGACCAGCAGGAACACCGGCACCTCGCCGCCGGCCAGCGCGACCACACCCTCCAGGGCGACGAAGACGGCCACGACGCCGACCAACCCGAGCTGGATCCGGCTCGCCCGGCTGACACGTCTTCGCGCGCTCAGCGCCGAGGTGTACTCCCCGACGGCCGGCCGGTACTCCAGCTCGACGGCATCCGCCCCGTACCCCTGCCCCTGCAATTCCTGCTGCTGCGCAGCACCCTGGTCCTCGACCACGGCCCCTCCCCAGTGCGGTGGTGATGAGCCGTGATCGTAACGTCAGGTTCGGACAACGCCCCAGGCAGCAGGTGCTACGAGCCGTCGCCCCGCATGCCCTGCTCCATCGCGAGCAGTTGCTCGTTCGGGACGGCGCCGCCGAAGCGGCGGTCGCGCTGGGCGAACTCGACGCACGCCCGCCACAGGTCGCGCCGGTCGAAGTCCGGCCACAGCACGTTCTGGAAGACCATCTCGGCGTAGGCGCTCTGCCAGAGCAGGTAGTTGGAGGTGCGCTGCTCGCCGCTCGGCCGCAGGAACAGGTCCACGTCGGGCATGTCCGGGTAGTAGAGGTACTTCGCGAAGGTCTTCTCGGTGACCTTCGACGGGTCGAGCCGGCCGTCCTTGATGTCCTGAGCCAAGGCCTGCGCGGCGTCGGTGATTTCGGCGCGACCGCCGTAGTTCATGCAGAAGTACAACGTCAGCCGGTTGTTGTCCTTGGTCTGCTCCTGGGCGATCTGGAGCTCCTTGGCCACCGACTTCCACAGCTTGGGCATCCGGCCCACCCAGCGGACCCGGATGCCGAGTTCGTCGAGCTGGTCGCGGGTCTTGCGGATGAAGTCGCGGTTGAAGTTCATCAGGAAGCGCACCTCGTCGGGCGAGCGCTTCCAGTTCTCGGTGGAGAAGGCGTACAGCGAGATGGCGCCGACCCCCATCTCGATCGCGCCCTGCAGCACGTCGAGGACGCGCTCGGCGCCGACCTTGTGCCCCTCGGTACGCGGCAGCCCGCGCTCCTTCGCCCAGCGCCCGTTCCCGTCCATCACGATCGCCACGTGGTTCGGGATCAGCTCACCGGGGAGCTTGGGCGCGACGGCTCCGGACGGGTGCGGTTCCGGCGTCCTGTACTCGCGGCGCTGGCGTCCCAGGATCCCGCGTACGACCATGTGCTTCTCGTCTCCCTCAGTCTTACTTTTCCACGTACCGGAGTGAGCGCAGCCCGCGCTCCAGATGCCAGTGCAGATAGGCCGACACCAGCCCGCTGCCCTCCCGGACATACCGCGGCTCGCACGCGTCCGCGGTCTCCCAGTCTCCCGTCAGCAGCGCGCCGAGCAGTTCGAGGGCCCCCGCCGAGGGTACGACGCTGCCGGGCACCCGGCAGTCCACGCAGACGGAACCTCCCGCCGCGACCGAGAAGAACCGATTCGGTCCCGGCATCCCGCACTTCGCGCAGGCGCTGAAGCTGGGCGCGTAGCCGTTCACGGCGAGGGAGCGCAGCAGGAAGGCGTCGAGGACGAGGTGCGGCTCGTGCTCGCCCCGGGCGAGGGTGCGCAGCCCGCCGACGAGCAGCAGATACTGCTGCACGGCGGGCTCCCCCTCGTGATCGGTGAACCGCTCGGCGGTTTCGAGCATGGCCGTACCGGCGGTGTAGCGCGCGTAGTCCGTCACGATCCCGCCGCCGTACGGAGCGATCGTCTCGCTCTGCGTGCACAGCGGAAGGCCGCGCCCGATCAGCTCGCTCCCCCGCGCGAAGAACTGCACGTCCACGTGTGAGAAGGGTTCGAGCCGCGCCCCGAACTTCGACTTGGTCCGCCGTACACCACGGGCCACGGCCCGTACGCGGCCGTGACCGCGGGTGAGCAGCGTGATGATCCGGTCCGCCTCACCCAGCTTCTGGGTGCGCAGCACGATGCCGTCGTCGCGGAACAGACTCATGGGGCCATTCTCGCGTACGCAAGGGCGTGCACCGGCGGGTGCCGTACTTCTTGCCGGTGAAGATGGCCGACTCGCCTGGCGGCCGACCGCTCACGTCGGTAAGACTCTCGGTATGAGCCTGGAGCGAGTCACCATCACCATCCCGAGCGAGACGCTCGACGCGGTCAAGTCGGCCGCCGAGCGCGAAGGCCTGAGTGTCTCCGCCTGGCTTTCGCGTGCCGCCGAACACGCGGCGAAGATCGAAGCCGGGCTGGCCGCGGCGGAGGAGGCCATGGCATACGTCGATCCACCCACGCCGGACGAGCAGGCATGGGTCGACGATTTCATGAACCGCGTGACTCAGCCCACGCCCACGGCCGAGCAGTCGCAGGGTGCCGCGTGAACGTGCTCAGGCCCGTGGTCTATGACGCCGGGGCACTGATCGCCGCGGAACGGAACCACGCCGCTTTCTGGCGAGCCCACCGCTCCTACCTCACCGCGGGCGGCCTGCCCCTGGCACCCGCACCGGTCGTGGCGCAGGCCTGGCGGGATGGCGCCCGCCAGGCCCAGTTGGCCCGGATCCTCAACGGCTGCGAGGTCCCCGTACTCGATCACGCACTCGCCAGGAGGGTGGGGGCGCTCTTGGGACAGGCCGCCACGTCGGACCCGGTCGACGGCACCGTCGCGGTGCTGGCGGCGGACCTCGGTGGCGTGATTGTCACGTCGGACCCCGGAGACATCCAGCACCTCCTGGACCGACTCGGTCCCGCGGGCAAGCGTGCCGAGGTCGCTCCGTTGCACTGACGCCGGCCGAACCAGCGCTCACGGAACCTCACCGCGGCTGCGTGCGTTCGCACACGCCGTGGCCGCGCTGAGCCGCTCCGCCGCGGTGGCCCGCCGAACGGCGTCCGGCGCGCAGTCCCACTCCTTGCCCCCACCCAGCGGTCTCAGCTGTACGTACGGTCCCTCGTGTCCCATCACCATGCCCACCCTCCCTGTGTGCGTGTCGACGACGAACGAGCCGATCGGCGGCTCCGTCGGCGGCCTCACCACGGCGCCACCGCGTGCCGGGTCGCGACCTCGATGGAGCAGCCGCCCCGTTCGACACGCGGACAAGATGCCTCGCGCGCCGAACTCGCCGGATCGATCCGGAGCGACGGCGACGTAATTCCGGCCCTCTCCAGTGCCGCCCGTAATTCCTTCACCGTTACCTCCGCCTCTTCGACGCAGAGCGCCGCGTGCAGTGCCTTCACCCTGCTCCCCCGACCTGCCGAGTTTCACTCTTCGCATCTCCAAAGTGACGCTCCGCATCTACACTCGGCAGGAGTCCGTCCCTACAAGTTCGGCGCGCCGTAGGTGCGCTCCCCCCACCCCAGGTCAGCCGACCTCGCCGGTGTTCGAGTGACGCAGGCACTAGTGTGATGCCGCAGAACAGGCGTGCGACACAGGGGATTTGGGAAAGGTGACCGGCCATGCCGCTGAGCACCGGGGAATCGGAGTCCATCGGGTCGATAGGCGGCTACACGCTCGTCGACCGGCTCGGCAGCGGTGGCATGGGCGTCGTCTACCTGGGACGTTCCGCCTCGGGACGGCAGGTCGCGGTCAAGGTCGTACACGCGCAGTACGCGCAGGACGAGGAGTTCCGCGTCCGCTTCCGGCAGGAGATCTCGGCGGCCCGCCGGGTGAGCGGAGCGTTCACCGCTCCCGTGGTGGACGCCGATCCGGACGCCGAAGTGCCGTGGATGGCGACGCTGTACGTGCCGGGCCGGACGCTGTCCGAAATCGTGGCGAAGGAGGGCCCGTTGAGCGGGCACGCGCTGCGCACACTGGCGTTGGGGCTCGTCGAGGCGCTGCGGGACATCCACCAGGCCGGTGTGGTGCACCGGGATCTGAAGCCGAGCAACGTCCTGCTGGCCGAGGACGGTCCGCGCGTCATCGACTTCGGTATCTCGCGCGCCGCCGACAACCAGGCCCTCACCGTGACGGGGCGGCTGATCGGTACCCCGCCCTTCATGTCCCCGGAGCAGTTCGCCTCGCCCCGGGACGTCACCGCCGCCTCGGACGTGTTCTCGCTGGGCTCGCTGCTGGTGTACGCGGCCACCGGCAACCGTCCCTTCGACGGCGGCAGCCCGTACATGACGGGCTATCAGGTGGTGCACGAGCAGCCGACCCTGGACGGCGTACCGGAGCCTCTCAGGAGCATCGCCGAACGCTGCCTGGACAAGGACGCGACCGCCCGGCCCGACCTCACCGAGCTGCACCGACTGTTCAGGGACCTGCCGGACGTGGCGACCGCCCCTGCCACTCCGGCGCCGTCGGGCCCCTCGACCGTCGTGGGAGGCCGCAGGGCCGCCCGGAGGCACGGTGACACGACGACCTCGACCGGCTCCGGCCGCCGCGGTCGCCGGGTACGCCTCCTCGTCGCTCTCGGCGCGGCCCTGGCCGTCACGGCGGTGACCGCGTCGGTGTACTACCTGGTGGCGCGCCCGAAGAGCACCGAGGGCACCCCCGGCGGGCGGACGACCGCGTCCCGCGCCGCCGCTTCTCCCGCCGCGGCGCTCCCCGCCGGCTGGAAGCCCTGGCGCGCGAACCTCACCCAGGCCCCGGACAAGGCGTACGCGGACATCTCCGTCAGCGGCTCGGAGTCCGGCTGCCTGTCCGGCGGCTCCTCCCTGTACTGCGCGGGGTCCGGCTTCACGGTCGCCAAGCTCGACGCCGCCTCCGGCCGCGTCGAGTGGCGGGCCGGCCACACCCCGCAGACCACGCTGCCGCTCGGCGTCCGGGACGGGATCGTGTACACCTACGAGAAGCCGGGCCTGAACGTGCGCGAGACCTGGCGACTGGTCGCCCTCTCCGCCGGCACCGGAAAACGGCTCTGGTACCGCCCGATCAACGAGGTCCGGCCCGCCGTCCTGTTCGACGGCGGCATCCTCGCGAAGTCGGACGACGGGGAGGACGGGACGGAGTTCGTCGCCTTCGACGCCCGGACGGGCAAGGATCTGTGGCGGACACCGGCGAGGTCGTCGGTGACCAACTCCTGCTCCCCGCTGGCCCTGGGCGGCATCCCCTACGGCCTGTGCACGCAGCAGAACTCCGACACGGGCCCGACCGGCCTGGTGCGCCTCGACCCGGCCGACGGCACGGCGCACGACCTCGCCAAGCTGCCCCACGGGGTGGTGCCGCTGGGCACCACGGGCGGGCAGCCGCTGTTCGCGGTGCCACGGAATGCGGCGGAGGACGAGTTCGCCGACAACGCGGACACCCCGTACTCGAGCCTGCTGAGGGTGAACCCGACCAGCGGCGCCCTCGTCCGGATCCCCCTGGCGGGCCCCCCGCGCGGCTCGGTCACCCTCCTCGACGGCGTCGTGTACTTCGTCCGGCCCGACGGGACCGTCACCGCGGTCAGGGTGACCGACGGCGCCCGGCTCTGGCAGCGTGAGACGCAGATCGAGAATCTGTCGAAGCCGGTGCTGTCGACGACGTACGACGACCTCTTCCTCGCCAACCGCTACGGCCGACTGCTCGCGCTCGACCGCGCGACCGGCGCCGCGCGGTGCAACACGGACAAGCTGGACAACCCGGGGAACTCGCCGGAGACCACGGTCCCGAGCCTGCTGCTCGTGAAGGACGCGATCGTGGCCGTGGCGGGCGACACGGCCTTCTCCGTACGCCCGGACCGCCCCAAGGCCACACCGAAGCCGGCCGCGACCGGGAAGTGACCCACGTCGTCGGCCGACCGCTTCGCCGGTTCACCGGGTCACGGACACCAACCCCGCCTCGTACGCGATGATGACCAGCTGGACCCGGTCCCGTGCGTCCAGCTTGGACAGCAGGCGGGTCAGGTACGTCTTCGCCGTGGCGACGCTGATGAAGAGCCGTTCGGCTATCTCGGCGTTGGACAGGCCCGTGCCGACCAGGGTGAGGACCTCGCGCTCGCGGTCCGTGATCGCGGTCAGGTCGCGGCGTGGCCGCGCGGGCTCGAAGGAGCGCGCGGAGGTGAAGTCCTGGATCAGGCGGCGGGTGACGCTGGGGGCGATGAGGGCGTCGCCGGCCGCCACGACCCGTATGGCACCGATGATGTCGTCCATGGCCATGTCCTTGACCAGGAACCCCGACGCGCCCGCGCGCAAAGCCCCGTACACGTAGTCGTCGTCGTCAAAGGTGGTCAGGACCACGACCCTCGACTCGCCCGCGCCCGTCGTGATCCGGCGGGTCGCCTCGATGCCGTCCACGCCGGGCATGCGGATGTCCATCACCACGACGTCGGGCCGGAGTTCCTCGGCGCGGGTCACCGCCTCCTCGCCGTCCGCGGCCTCCCCCACCACCTCCACGTCCTCGATGTCGGCGATGACCATCCGCAGGGCCGTGCGGATCAGCTGCTGGTCGTCGGCGAGGACGACACGGATCGGCATCACGCGGCCACCGTCGCCGCGGTCACCGTCGCCGCGGTCCCCGGGACCGGCAGGCGGGCCGTCACCCGGAAGCCGCCCTCGGGACGGGGGCCCGCCGTGAACTCGCCGTGCAGCAGGGCCACGCGCTCACGCATCCCGACCAGGCCGAAACCGGTGTCGGTGGTGCCACCCCGGCCCCGGCCGTCATCAGTGACCTCGACGGCCACGTGCTCCTCCAGGTAGTCGACCGTCACCCGGCAGGCGGGCGTCGCCGCGTGGCGTACGACGTTCGTGATCGACTCCTGGACGATCCGGAAGACGGAGAGGTCGATGTCCGGGGGGAGTTGGCGGCGCGCGCCCTTCCAGTGGACGTCGACCCGGACGCCCGCCGCCGTTGTCGCGGCGGCCAGGCGGTCGAGGTCCGCAAGGCCCTCGGCCGGGTGCAACCGGTCGGCCTCGGCGGCGGCCCGGGCCCGGTGCCGGTCCTGGTCCGCATGGCGCAGGGCGACCAGCATCCGGCGCAGCCCCGACAGGGTCTCCCGTCCGGCCGTCTCCACCGCCGTCATCGCCTCGCGGGCGGCATCCGGCTGGGTGTGGACGACGCGGGCCGCCGCCCCGGCCTGCAGGGCGATGATGCCGATGCTGTGGGCGACCATGTCGTGCATCTCGCGGGCGATGCGCAGGCGTTCGTCGGTGACCGCCTGGGTGGCGGCCCGGGCGCGAAGCGTCTCGCCGTACTCGCGGGTGCGGTGCGAGGCGTCGCCGAGGAGCCAGGCGACGACGGCCGTCAGCGCCACGGTCAGCTCTTCCAGCGTGCCGATGCCCCACCCGCGCAGCAGCCGTAGGGACTCCCAGCCCACCAGGACGGCGAGCGCCGTGCAGAGGGCGGCGACTCCGGTGCGGCGGGGGCGGCCGGCCGCGATGAAGTAGAGGGCGAGGTCGACGGCGAGGAACTGGGCCAGTTGGATCGCCACCGCGGCCAGGTTGGTGGTGAGGAAGGCGGCGGCCGTCAGGAGCAGGGCGAGGGCCCCGAGCGGCCGTCGGTGCAACCACATGCTGCCGAGCAGCGCCAGGGCGCAGGCGATGGTCAGGACCACCAGACCGTCCCAGCGGTAGAACTGGGTGGCGGCAAGCTCGTTGGCTGCCTCCTCACCGGGGAGTCGTACGCGGGCGAGGAAGGTGAACGCCGTGCTCGCGCTCCAGGCCAGGGCCACCCAGGCACCGGGCGGCACGAGCTTGAGGCGGGGCGGGAGCGGCATGGCATGCATGCGGCGATCGTAGGCACGCGGGCCGTGAAGGGGCATCGGTCCGGGGACGTACACCCCTGGTCGACACCGGCCGGGGAGAGTGTCGGCCACGGGGCGATACCGCGGGGCGGGGCGCCGACGAGACGGTGGTCGGTGTGATCGAAGTCAACGAACTGACCAAACGGTACGGCGACACCAGCGCCGTACGAAATCTGACGTTCCAGGTGCGCCCGGGGCACGTCACCGGGTTCCTCGGCCCGAACGGCGCGGGCAAGACCACGACGCTGCGCATGCTCCTCGGGCTGATCGGCCCGACCGGCGGGAGCGCGACGATCGACGGGCAGCCGTTCCGGCGTCATCGGCGCGGGTTGCGGCACGTGGGCGCGCTGCTCGACGCGGGCGACGTGCACGGCGGGCGCGGCGCGCGGGCCCATCTGGAGGCGCTGGCGCGGAGCAATCGCATCCCCCGGAGCCGGGTGGACGAGGTGCTGGAGGAGGTGGGGCTCGCGGGGGCGGCGGCGCGGCGCCGGGTCGACGGGTTCTCGCTGGGCATGCGGCAGCGGCTCGGCATCGCCACCGCGCTGCTCGGCGAACCTCCGGTGCTGCTCTTCGACGAACCCCTCAACGGGCTCGATCCGGAAGGTGTGTTGTGGGTACGGAAGCTGTTTCGCGGGCTCGCCGCCGAGGGGCGTACCGTCTTCGTCTCCAGCCATCTGATGTCCGAGATGGAGCACACCGCGGACGAGCTGATCGTCATCGGCCGGGGTGAGCTGATCGCCGCGGAGAGCGTGACCGCGTTCGCGGCGCGCGGCACCCGGCCGACGGTGACCGTGCGGACGCCGGACCTCGCGAAGCTCACGGCCGTGCTGTCCGAGGAGGGCGCGGCGGTGGCGCCGTACGACGACCGGACCCTCAAGGTGACGGGCCCGAGCGCGGCACGCATCGGTGAACTCGCCCTCCACCACCGGATCCTGCTCGAGGAACTGTCCCCGCAGGCCGCGTCCCTGGAGGCCGCCTTCATGGAACTGACCGCCGAGAGCACCGAGTTCCTCGCCGGAGACGCCCGATGACCACTCTCGCCCTCACCCCCGCTCCCGCACACCCCGCCGCGCGGTTCACCGATCTTCTCGCCGCCGAGTGGATCAAACTCCGTTCCCTGCGCTCGACCTACTGGGCGCTCGGCGCGGGCGCCCTCGTCGTCGTCGGCTTCAACGCCAACGCGGCACGGGTGCACGCGCACGACTATCCGCGCTTCAACCCCCAAATACGCTCCGTCGCATGGAAGTTGGCCTTGCGTGACGCCTTCACCGACGGATCGGCACTGATCCTGGTCCTCGCGGCGGCGAGCATCGGCGCGATCACGGTCGTCGGGGAGTACTCGACGGGCCTGATCCGTACGACCCTCGCCGCCGTCCCGGACCGGCGTGCCCTGATGGCGGCGAAGGTCGTGGTGGTGACGGCGGTCATGACGCTGTACGGCGCGTGCGTCGCGAGTGCCTCCTTCGCCTCGACGCAGGCGATCCTCACCAGCCGTCACGCCGCCGTGTCGATCACCCACTTCGGTGCCCTGCGCGTGGTCGTCGCCTCCGCGCTGCTCGCCCCGGTCTGCGCGCTGGCGGGCATGGCCTTGGGGGCCCTGATCCGGCACAGCGCGAGCACGATGGTCGCCGTCACCGCCGTCCTGCTCCTCGTCCCCAGCTTCATCACCGACCGCTACCGCTGGACGGCCGCCGTGCGGCACGCCATGCCCGTCAACGCCTGGACGCGGCTGACCGACATCGCCTACGGCCACGATCCCTTCACCCGGCTCCCCCGCTACGGGGCGACGGTGACGGGCAGTTGGGTGGTACTGGGGGCGTGGGCGGTGGTGTCGGCGGTGATCGTCGTGGTGGCGGTGGACCGCCGGGACGTGTGAGGGGTCGTACGGGACGGCCGCGTACGGGATTGTCAGTGGGCGGCCGTACTGTGCACCCCACGCACACAACGCCGTACGGCATCACGCGCACTGGAGGAACCATGTCCGCGAGCGCCCGTCTCGTCACCACGCTCGCCGCAGTACTGGATCCGGCCACGGCCACCGTCCCGGAGGTGCTGTGCCTGCCGGACCGGACGCTGGTCCTGCAGAGCGACGACACCGAGCTCGTCGCGTACGACCTGGCCGAGGCGCTGGCAGGTGGGGAGGTGTCGGTGGCGCGCTTCCCGGCGCCGTGGCCGCGCCGTTTCGGGACGCACACGGTGGCACCGGGGCTGGATGTCGCCGTCTTCGCCGGCGTGCACGCGGTGCGGGCGGTGGACCGGCGGGGCGCCACCCTGTGGGAGGTACGGCACGGCTGCTGGGAGGGGAGCTGCCGGGAGCTGCACGCGTCGGCCGACGAATACGTCGGGAACGTCGAGAACGGCGGGAACGTCGAGAACACAGTCGGCCGGAGCCACCGCTACGCCGACAGCGGCTCGGCGGTCTTCTCCGCGGACGGCAAGCTCGTGTGGGCCCATGTCCGCGGGCCACTGGCGGAGATCGACGACGACCCGGACGTGGTCGACGAGTGGCTGGTGCTCGACGCCGCCGACGGGACGGTGCTCGGGAAGGCCGATGCGCAGACCGTGGCCGCCGGTTCGGAGCACGTGTCGCATCCGGACCCCGGTCAGATGGGGCTGAGCGTCGGCGAGGGGCAGGACGGGGTGCCGCTGCTGTGGGGGCGCTGGAACGGCGAGCGGCTCACGGTCGACCGGATCGGCGACGACGACCGCTGCCTGATGGCGGTGAGCCCGTCCGGCGAGCACTTCCTGACGGTGACCCACTACCAGGAGGCCCTGGCCCTGCACCGGGTCGAGGACGGCTCGGTGGTCTCGGAGCTGGACGCGGAGGAGGTCATACCCGATCACCCCGCACTGCACCCGGACAACGACGAGCCCGAGGTGCGCTGGGACTACTACGGTGGCTTCCTCGACGAACACACCGTCATCGCGGGCACGAGCGAGGCCGACGAGGAGTACGGGGCGGGGCGGCACTGGCTGGTCGACGTGCGGGACATGCGGCTGCTCGGCGAGGTCACCTACCCCTTCCCGACATCCGGCGTGCCGGGCACCCTGGGCGACGGCAGCTGGTACACGATCGCCGAGGACACGAAGGAACTCCAGATGTGGCGCCTGGCCGACGTCTAGAGGCGAACAGGTCCCGGGACCGGACAGGAGACCCGGGACCGGACAGGACCCCGTGCTCAGCCCACTCCCCTGGACTCCTGGGCCGCCCTCGCCTCGATGCCGCGGAAGTGGTCGGCCATCGCGCGTTGGGCGGCCTCCACGTCGCGGGCGCGCAGGGCGGTGACGATGTCGCGGTGGCGGCGGACGGTCAGTTCGGGAGACGGGTCGTCGGTCCAGCCGCGTATGCCGGCGACCCGGCTGAAGACGGTCCAGAAGGCGCCCAGGAGCTGTGGCACGAGCGCGTTGCCGAGCGAGGCGTACAGCAACTCGTGGAACTCGCGGTCGAGTTCCGGGAAGGGGCGCCCTGAACGGCCCGCCTCCTCCATCTCGGCCACGACGGCTTCGAGGCGGTCGAGCTCCGGCTCGGTGAGCACGGCCGCGACCCGGCGTATCAGCCCCTCCTCCAGCACCTCCCGTACCTGGAGGATCTCCGCCAGCGCCCCGGTCTCGTTCTTGTCGTCGGGCTGGGCGAGCGTGCGGAAGGTGAGGCCGTCGACGAAGGGGGTCAGGGAGGCCTCGCCCACGTAAGTGCCGTAGCCGTGCCGGATGTCGACTATGTCGAGGGCCTGCAGGGCCTTGAGGGCCTCGCGGACGGAGTTGCGGCTGACGCCGAGGTCCTGCATCAGCTCGGTCTCGGTCGGCAGCGGGGCGCCCGCCTGGAGCCTGCGGTCGAGGATCAGTTGCATGACCTCGCTCTGGATCTGACTGCTCACCCGGCGCTCGGACCTGCGCTCGGGCCCGCGCCGGTTTCCGGTCTCCTCAGACATGCGCCGCATCGTACGCTCACTGGACATCCGACGTCCCACCTCCGGGCGGATTCAGCACCAACTACCCGTGTTTCAGGGCTTCATTGGTCGCACCTCTGGAAGATACGCCATTCGTGTGCGATCCCTTGACCGCCCTCACGGGCCCTCTTATGGTCACGCTGCCCACCATGACGTAGGACGTCGCATCTCCCGCCTCTCCCTGGAGGAACCGTGCGCGACGTGACCGACCACTCGGCGCTGCACCGCCGACGTTTCCTGAAGTACTCCGGCGCCCTCGGCGCGGCCGCCGCCCTCTCCTCCTCGCTGGCGGCCTGTTCGTCCGGGCCGCAGTCCACCAATGACACCGGCGGGAAGGGCGGCAAGGACGCGACGCTCACGGCCGTCATCGGCTACGGGAACGACGGCAGCTGGGACCCGACGCAGACCGCGTCCGCCTTCGCCATGGCGGCCAACAACCACATCTACGAGGGGCTGCTGGACACGGACCCGATCTCGCGCGAGCCGTACGCGGCGCTCGCGACCCAGGTGCCGGGCGATCTCAGCGGTACGTCCTGGAAGTTCACGCTGCGCGCCGGGGCCACCTTCCACGACGGGAAGCCCGTCACCGCCGACGACGTGGTCTTCGTCTTCGACCGGATCCTCGACCCGAAGACGCAGACCCTCGGCAAGGGCTTCTTCGCGAGCTGGCTGAAGGAGGTCCGGAAGATCGACGCGTCGAACGTCGAACTGGTGCTGAAGTTCCCCTTCCCCGAAGGCATCGCGCGGCTCACCCTCGCGAAGATCATGCCCAAGCACGTGTTCTCCCAGCCGGGTGCCTGGGACGACGCGATCAAGGGGAAGGCGGTGGGCTCGGGGCCGTACCGGCAGACCGCCCACCACCCCAAGTCGAACACCACCTTCGAGGCGTTCGCCGCCTACAACGGCCCGCGCAAGCCGGCCTTCAAGAAGATGAACTGGCTGACGATCGTGGACGCGGCGCCGCGCGTCGCGAAGATCTCGGGCGCGAGCGCCGGGGCCCAGATCGCCGACAACATCCCGTACGCCAACATCGAGCAGCTGAAGAAGGGCGGCATGACCGTCGAGGGCGGCGCGGGGATGAACAACCTCTTCCTGATGTTCAACACCAAGCACAAGCCCTTCGACGACGTACGGGTGCGCCAGGCCCTGCACTACGCCATCGACACCGGCAAGATGGTCGAGGTCGCCCTCCACGGACACGGCAAGCCGTCGAGCTCGTTCCTCAACGAGGGGAACCCGGCCTACCGGCCGGCGAAGACCGTGTACGGCTACGACCCGCAGAAGGCCAAGCAGCTCCTGAAGGCCGCCGGGGTCTCCGGGCTGAAGATCGAGATCCTGTCGGTGAACGTCAGTTGGATCGTCGACTGCCTGCCGACCATCAAGGCGTCCTGGGACGCGATCGGGGTCGAGACCACGCTCTCGCCGCAGGAGACGACGGCCGTCTTCACGAAGATGGACCAGAAGCAGGACTACCAGGTGGTGGCCGCCGCCTCGAACCCCAACCAGTTCGGCCTGGACGCCGATCTGATCATGCACTACAACTACGGCCCCGAGAACCTGTGGATGCAGTACGCCCGCTGGGCGGGCGACCCGGTCGCGAAGCAGCTCTTCAAGGACATGGACCGGGCGACGCGGGAGCCGGACGCCGACAAGAAGAAGACGATGATCCAGGACTACATCGACGTCGTCGCCGAACAGGCCGTGCTCTACCCGGTCGTGCACAACGAGCTGATGACGGCCTGGGACCCCAGGAAGCTCACGGGGATCAGGGCCCAGCCCTATCCGGGCATCAACCTCCTCCAGGCCAAGTGGGCCTGACGTAGATGACGGCCATCGTCCGCATCCTGGCCCGCCGTGTCGCCCTGCTCGTGCCGCTGATGCTCGGCATCGTGCTGTTCGTGTTCCTGGTGATGCGGTTCTCGGACGTCGACCCGGCGTCCGCGTTCTTCCAGGGCGCCAACCCCACTCCGCGGCAACTGCACGACTTCCGGCAGCAGAACGGCCTGCTCGACCCCCTCCCGGTGCGCTACGTCCACTTCATCGGCGATCTGCTCCACGGCGACCTGGGCACCAGCGCGCTGACCCGGGCGCCGGTCGTCGACCAGGTCACCACCGCGCTGCCGCTCACCCTCCAGCTCACCTTCCTCGGCCTCGCCATCGCGGTCGTGCTCGCGCTGCTCGGCGGGGTCACCGCCGCGATCCACCGCGACCGGCTGCCCGACCAGGTCATCCGGGTCGTGTCGCTGACCGGGGTCGCGGCGCCCGGCTTCTGGCTGGCGCTGCTGATGATCCAGTACCTGGCCGTGGACCGGGGCTGGTTCCCGACCGGCGGATACATCAACCCCGGTGACTCGCCGATCGGCTGGCTGAAGACGATGACGCTCCCCGCCTTCGCGCTCTCCCTCCCGGTCGCCGCCCAGCTCACCCGGATCGTGCGCACGGCCGTGGTCGAGGAACTGGACAAGGACTACGTCCGGACGGCGATCGGCAGCGGACTGCCGCCGGTGGTCGTGGTCGGCCGCAATGTGCTCCGCAACGCGCTGATCAACCCGCTGACCGTGCTCGGTCTGCGCGTCGGCTATCTGCTCGGCGGCGCGGTCGTCATCGAGACGATCTTCTCGCTCCCCGGCATGGGCAAGCTGATGATCGACGCCGTGAAGAACGGCGACCCGGCGGTCGTCCAGGGCGTCGTCCTGACCACGGCCACCGGGTTCGTGGTCGTGAACCTCGCCATCGACATCCTGTATCTGCTGGTCAATCCGCGACTGAGGGATGCCACGTGACGATCCCCCCGCTCTCCCGCCGACGTCTCACCGAGGTCCTCGCCCGGCCCGGCATCCGGCTGCGACGCCTGCCCGTCCTCTCCCGGATCGCCCTCGGCTTCCTCACGCTCGTGGTCCTGCTGGCCGTGTTCGCGCCCCTGCTCGCCCCGCACGACCCGCTCGACCAGCAACCGCAGGTCGACGGCACCGGCGCCCCTTCCGGCAGTCACTGGATGGGGCAGGACAGCCTCGGCCGGGACATCCTGAGCCGGCTGATGTACGGCGCCCGCTGGTCCCTCGCGATCGGCCTGGGCGCCACCTCGCTCGCCCTCGTCGTCGGCGCGCTCCTCGGCGCGATCGCCGCGACCTCCCGGGGGGCCGTCGACGAGACGCTGATGCGCTGCCTGGACGTCGTGATGGCGTTCCCCGGCATCGCGCTGGCCGCCGTCCTGGTCGCCGTCTTCGGCGGCGGCATCACGGTGCTGATCTGCGCCATCGCGTTCCTGTTCACCCCGTCGGTGGCCAGGGTCGTCCGCGCGAACGTCCTCGACCAGTACGGCGAGGACTACGTGACGGCGGAACGGGTGATCGGCGCCCGCACCCCGCACATCGTGCTGCGCCACGTGGCCGTCAACTGCGCCGCCCCGGTGCTGGTGTTCTGCACGGTCCAGGTCGCCGAGGCCATCGTCTTCGAGGCGTCGCTGTCCTTCATCGGCGCGGGCGTCCGCCCGCCCGACCCGTCCTGGGGCAGTGTCATCGCGGACGGCAAGAACATGGTGCTGACCGGCGGTTGGTGGGCGACGGTCTTCCCGGGTCTGCTGATGCTGATCACCGTACTGTCGTTGAACATCCTCTCCGAGGGAGTCTCGGACGCGTGGGCGGCGCCCGTGGCGCGGGAGGTGGCGGCGACGGCGGCCGGTGACCGGCTGGAGGCGCCCGAGCCCGGCAGCGGAGAGGTCCTCGAACTGCCCGGTCTGACGGAGGCCGCCGCGCGCCTGCGCTCCCGGGCCCGCCCCCTGCCCACCGGCCGGCCGGTCCTCTCCGTGGAGAACCTCGCCATCGGCTTCGACGCCCGGCACGGCGGGGTGGACATCGTCGACGGCATCGGCTTCGACGTGCACCCCGGTGAGGTCCTGGGCCTGGTCGGCGAGTCGGGCTGCGGCAAGTCGCTGACGGCGCTCGCGGTGATGGGCCTGGAACCGAAGGGGGCCCGGGTCCGGGGCCATGTCCGGTTCGGCCAGCGTCAGTTGGTGGGCGAGCCGATGCGCGTACGACGGCGTCTGCTGGGCCACGAGATGGCGATGGTCTACCAGGACGCGCTGTCGTCCCTGAATCCGGCGATGACGATCAGGGCGCAGCTGAAGCAGCTGGTGCGGCGGGGCGGGAGGCAGACCCCCGCGGAGCTGCTCGCTCTGGTCGGTCTCGACCCCGAGCGCACCCTGCGCAGCTACCCCCACGAGCTCTCCGGCGGCCAGCGTCAGCGTGTCCTGATCGCGATGGCCCTGTCCCGGGGCCCGAAGCTGATCGTGGCGGACGAGCCGACCACGGCTCTGGACGTGACGGTCCAGGCGCAGATCATCACCCTGCTGCTGAAGCTGCGGGAAGAGCTGGGCTTCGCGCTGATCCTCGTCTCGCACGACCTGGCACTCGTCGCGGACGTCACGGACCGGGTGGTGGTGATGTACGGCGGGCAGATCGTGGAGACGGGCGTGACGGCGGACCTGGTGGAGGCTCCGGCCCACCACTACACGCGCGGCCTGCTCGGCAGCGTCCTGTCCCTGGAGTCGGCGGCCGAACGGATGACGCAGATCAAGGGGGTCGTGCCCGCACCCGCCGACTTCCCGGCGGGCTGCCGGTTCGCCGACCGCTGTCCGCTGGCGAGCGAGGTGTGCCGGACGACGGCGCCCGACCTGCTGGGCACCCGGACGCACACGGCCGCGTGCCATCACCCCGCGGTCGATCTGATCACCACGGAGAGCGAGGCCGTCCAGTGAACGCGCTCATCACCCTCTCCGACGCCCATGTCGTCCACAAGGCCCGCTCCGGCGGCCTGTTCACCCGCGACCGGGTGTACGCCCTGACCGGCGCCGACCTCACCATCGCGCCCGGCGAGACGGTCGGCGTCGTCGGCGAGTCCGGGTGCGGGAAGTCGACGCTGGCGAAGGTGCTGGTGGGCGTCCAGCGGCCGACGTCCGGCACCGTGCGCTTCCGTGACCGTGACCTGTGGGCGATGAAGCCCGCCGAGCGACGAGCGTCCGTCGGCGGCAGCACGGGCATGGTCTTCCAGGACCCGTCGACGGCCCTGAACCGCCGCCTGCCCGTACGCCGGATCCTGCGGGACCCCCTCGACGTGCACCGGCGCGGCACGGCTCGGGAACGGGACGACCGGGTGCGGGAGCTGATGTCCCTGGTGGGCCTCCCCCGCGCCCTGGCGGACGCCCTGCCCGGCCAGCTGTCCGGCGGCCAGCGCCAGCGGGTGGCCATCGCGCGCGCCCTGGCCCTGGACCCGGACCTGGTGGTGGCGGACGAACCGACGAGCGCGCTGGACGTCTCGGTCCGCGCCCAGATCCTCAACCTCCTGCTGGACCTGAAGGAGCGCCTGGACCTGGCCCTGGTCTTCGTCTCGCACGACATCCAGACGGTACGAAGGATGAGCGACCGGGTGATCACGATGTACCTGGGCCGGATCGTGGAGGAGTCCCCGGCGGCCCGGGTCACCGACCGCGCCCGGCACCCGTACACCCGGGCCCTCTTCTCCGCCACGCCCGGCCTCCTGGACCCGATCGACCCGATCCCGCTGGTGGGCCCGGTGCCCTCGGCCACGCACCCGCCGAGCGGCTGCCCGTTCCGTACCCGCTGCTGGAAGGCCGACGAGGAGTGCATGAGCGTGATGCCGGACTTCACGGCCGCGTCGACGCCGGACCACCGCTTCCGGTGCCACCATCCTGTGGAGGAGGACCAGTCGACGCGCGACCTGGTGGCCCAGGCCGTGTCCGCGGCGCCCGCCGTGGCCGACATCCCCGCCCAGCAGCAGCCTTGATCGTCCCGAGGGAGTCTTCATGCCGATCCCCACCCCGCTGACCGGTGTCGTTCCGCCCGTCTGCACGCCCCTGACACCGGACCGCGAGGTGGACGTCCCCTCGCTCATCAGGCTCGTGGACCACCTGGTGGAGGGGGGCGTCGACGGCCTGTTCGTCCTTGGCTCGTCCTCGGAGGCGGCGTTCCTGACGGACACCCAACGGCGGCTGGTGGTGGAGACGGTGGTCGCCCATGTGGCCGGCCGGCTCCCCGTGCTGGCCGGGGTGATCGACATGACCACGCCGAGGGTGCTGGACCATGTGGCATATGTGACGGCGGCGGGCGCGGACGCGATCGTGGCGACCGCGCCCTTCTACGCCCGCACCCATCCGGCGGAGATCGCGCGCCACTTCCGCCTGCTCGCAGCCCGTTCGTCCGTGCCCGTCTTCGCCTACGACATCCCGGTGTCCGTCCACACCAAGCTGGACCCGGAGCTGGTCCTGTCCCTCGCCGCGGAGGGCGTGCTGAGCGGACTCAAGGACTCCAGCGGCGACCTCGCCGCCTTCCGTGCCGTCGTCACGGGCGCCCGCACCCAGCCCGACATCACCGGCTTCACCACTCTCACCGGGTCCGAACTCGTCGTCGACTCCGCGCTCGCCCTCGGGGCGGACGGGGCCGTGCCGGGTCTCGCCAACGTCGACCCGCACGGGTACGTACGGCTCGACCGGCTCTGCCGAGGGGGTGACTGGGAGCGGGCGCGGGCCGAACAGGAGCGGCTGTGCGGGCTGTTCGGGATGGTCGGGGTGGGGGACCCGGCCCGGATGGGCGGGGGTTCGTCGGCGCTCGGGGCGTTCAAGGCGGCCCTGCACCTGCGGGGCGTCATCGCCTGCCCGGCCACGGCGGAGCCGCAGGTGCCGCTGTCGGAGGCGGAGGTCGAGCGGGTCGGGAAGTACCTGGCGGGAGCGGGCCTGCTCTAGAACAAGCCCTGAAAGGGAACAAGCCCTAGGAGCTGGCCTGGTCGAGCCTGCGCCTGTTCGAGCGCGAGGTCCTGCCCGCGTTCACCTGACGGGCGGACCCGGCCGGCGCAGACGGCGGAACTCGATCCTGTCGTACGGCCGTGTCGAGCCCGTCTCGTAGAGGATCCCGACCCGGTCGTGCCCGAGGTCCACCAGGTCCGAGTAGGCGGCGGGTGCGGAGGAGAGGGTCGTCGCCCTGGTGAAGGTGGTGCCGTCGTCCGTGCTGCGCCAGAGTGTCATCGCGCGGCGGGCGGTGGGCACGGAGGGAGCCGAGAAGAGCAAGGGGGCGTGGGCGCCCTGGAGTTGGAGGATGCTGCCCTGGACGACGGGGACGTCGCCCAGGGTGGGCTGGATCGCGTAGGGGCGGTCCAGGGTCTGGCCGCCGTCACTGGAGTAGGTGTCCAGGCGGTTGCCGGGGGTGGTGCCGCCCTCGTCGCGGGCGCTGAAGTACAGGCGTCCGTCGGGGAGTTCGGCCGCGCTGCTCTCGTTGGCGTCGACCCGGCCGTCGTAGGTGCGGTCGGTGAAGCCCAGGTGCCAGGTACGGCCGCCGTCGTCGGAGTAGATCGCGTGCCCCCCGTAGTACTTGGCTTCCCGGCCGGTGTCGGTCGAGCCCGCGGGCGGGGCGGCGGAGTGGTTGGCGGGGACGACCAGACGGCCGGCGTGCGGGCCGTGGCGGAGGGCGATCGCATGGCCGGGGCCCGTCGCGTACCAGCGCCAGCCCGGCGGTTTCACCTCGGCCGTGATGTCCCGGGGAGCGGAGAAGCGCACACCGTCGTCGCGGCTCGTCTGGACGAAGACGCGGCGGCCCTGGCGCGCCGTGACCTCGCCCCGCATGATGCGCGCCTCGGTCACCGCGCCGCTGTTGTAGGAGGTGACCAGGACGATCCGGCCGGTGCGCGGGTCCACGACGGGCGCCGGGTTGCCCCGGGTGTCCCCGGCCCCCGCCGCGACGACTCGCAGCGAACCCCACGTACAGCCGCCGTCGAAGGAGCGTCTGAGGACGACGTCGATGCGGCCGCTGTCGCCCCCGCCGTGGTGCCGCCCCTCGGCGAAGGCGAGCACCGTGCCCGCGCGGGTGGTGACGACCGCCGGGATGCGGTAGGTGTCGTAGCCGCCCTCGCCCGCGGTGTACGGGACGGAGGAGGCGCAGTCGGTACGGGGAGCGGCGGCCGCCGCGACGCCGACGCCGACGCCGGAGGCGAGCAGGCCGACGGCCAGGGCGGCGACGAGGCTGCGGCTCAGGGTGGTCCCCGCTCTCCCCCGCGCAACACGAGGATCCGGTTACGGTGTGTCGCTCATACCGTACCTTGAGTCACCGATCGTCACTCCCACCCCCTCGCTACGAGGGCGTGCGCGCCGCCGCCAGCAGTCGCGTCACGTCGTCCGCACAGATCGTCAGCGCCGCGCCCACGGTGGCGAGGACGTCCCGTTCGGCGGGGGTGTAGGGCCCGTCCGCCAGGGCGATCCGGGCGCCCTGGAGCAGGATCGACTCGCGTCCCGTCGCGGCGAGATGCGGTGCCAGCGGGTCCAGGGCCTCGTGCAGCTCTATGGCGAGGCCCGCCCCGCACGGCTCCCCGAAGATCCGGCCCGTGTCCGCGGCGAGCGCCTCGACGAGGGCGCCGAGCTGGTCCTCCGTGCAGTCGTCGAAGCCGGCCGAGCGCACCGCGGTCGCCGCGATCTCCAGGGACGTACGGGAGCAGGCGCCGCCGGCGGCCAGCACGGCGAGCGCGACGGTGTGGACGGCGTCGCGGAGCATCGCCGAGAAGCGGGTGGTGGTCGGGTGGTCGAGGACGTCCGCGCCGTAGTGGCAGCCGCAGGCGGCGCACTCGACGACGGGCCCCGTGTCACCGCGCGGCAGGACCGGGACGCCGAGGAGGGTGAAGCGGCGTCGGCCGGTGAGCCGCTGGTAGTTGCGGTCGCCCCCGCAGCCCGGGCAGAAGAACTCGCCGTCCCCCATGGTGGTCCACGCGGTACGGGTGCCTAGGATGCGGGAAATCTGCACTGCACGACCGTTTCGTCCCCATCCTGGCAGCACGCTCGCACACCTCCGTAACGCCGCGGCAACATCGCCGCGCTGGCGTGATGTTAGCCACATTGTTGAGGCGGAGTCAGTACCTTGGACGAGACCTTTCCGTGATCTCCACGGCGATTGGCCGGTATACGACGGGGCCCCGCCCGCCTCGAAAGGCGGACGGGGCCCCGAAAGTGCCGGTCAAAGTCCTCAGCGGGCCGCGCGATTGACCGCGGAGACCACGGCCTTCAGCGACGCGCGTGTCGTATTCGCGTCGATGCCGATTCCCCACAGGACCTTGTCGTCGATCGCGCACTCGATGTACGAGGCGGCCTGCGCGGAGGCGCCCTCGCTCATCGTGTGCTCCTGGTAGTCCAGGAGGCGTGCGTCGATGCCGACGGACTGCAGGGCGTCGAAGAACGCGGAGATCGGACCGTTGCCGGTACCGGTCAGGACCGTGTCGACGCCGTCCACCGAGGCCTCGACGGTCAGCGAGTCGATGCCGTCGCGGTCGGTCGTGGTCTGGCCGGCCCTGACCTGGATGCGGCCCCACGCGTTGTCGGGGTTCGGCAGGTACTCGTCCTGGAAGATCGCCCAGATGTCCTTCGGGGTGACCTCGCCGCCCTCGGCGTCCGTCTTCGCCTGGATGATCTTCGAGAACTCGATCTGCATCCGGCGCGGCAGGTCCAGCTTGTGGTCGTTCTTCAGGACGTAGGCGATCCCGCCCTTGCCGGACTGCGAGTTGACGCGGATCACCGCTTCGTACGAACGGCCGACGTCCTTCGGGTCGATCGGCAGGTACGGGACGGCCCACTCGATGTCGTCGACGGTGACGCCCTTCGCGGCGGCGTCCGCCTCCATGGCGTCGAAGCCCTTCTTGATGGCGTCCTGGTGGGAGCCGGAGAAGGAGGTGTAGACGAGGTCGCCGACGTACGGGTGACGGGCGTGGACCTCCATCTGGTTGCAGTACTCGGCGGTGCGGCGGACCTCGTCGATGTTCGAGAAGTCGATCTGCGGGTCGACGCCCTGCGAGAACAGGTTCATGCCCAGGGTGACCAGGTCGACGTTGCCGGTGCGCTCGCCCTGGCCGAACAGACAGCCCTCGATGCGGTCGGCGCCGGCCATCAGGGCCAGCTCGGCGGCGGCGACGGCCGTACCCCGGTCGTTGTGCGGGTGCACGGACAGGCAGACGAACTCGCGGCGGGACAGGTTGCGCGACATCCATTCGAAGCGGTCCGCGTGCGTGGACGGCGTCGAACGCTCCACCGTGGCAGGCAGGTTGAGGATGATCTCGCGGCCCGGGCCGGGCTGGTAGACGTCCATCACCGCCTCGCAGACCTCCAGGGCGAAGTCCAGCTCGGTGTCGGTGAAGATCTCGGGGCTGTACTGGTAGCCGAACGCCGTCCGCTCGTCGAGCAGCTTCTCGGCGTACTCCATGACCAGCCGCGTGCCGTCGACGGCGATCTGCTTGATCTGGTCCTTGGAGCCGCGGAAGACGACCCGGCGGAAGACCGGGGCCGTCGCGTTGTACAGGTGGACCGTGGCGCGCTTGGCGCCGACCAGGGACTCCACCGTGCGCTCGATCAGGTCCTCGCGGGCCTGGGTCAGTACGGAGATCGTGACGTCGTCCGGGATCGCGGTCTCGTCCTCGATGATCGAACGGACGAAGTCGAAGTCGGTCTGCCCGGAGGCCGGGAATCCGACCTCGATCTCCTTGTAGCCCATCTTCACGAGCAGGTCGAACATCTCGCGCTTGCGGGCCGGGGACATCGGGTCGATCAGCGCCTGGTTGCCGTCCCGCAGGTCCGTCGACAGCCAGCGGGGGGCGACGGTGACACGCTTGTCCGGCCAGGTGCGGTCAGGAATGTCCACCTGCTCGTACTTGCCGTACTTGTGAACCGGCATGGCGGTGGACTGCTGGAAGTTCGGCATGATGCGTGGGCTCCTCAGAGGGTGTCCGGAAGGACGGCCGACGGCGCAACGCCGAACTCCGCGGGGAGGGGGTCGGCCTCGACTACAGGCCCTCGCCGCGGCAGCTAAGGAGAAGCAGCCCGATACGCATGATGCTCCGCAGCCTAGCCGAGCCTCACTCTCTCCGGAGGGCTGTATCAGTATGCGGGATCGTGACCACATAAGGAAGAAAACGGACAAAAAGTGTGGCGCACCACTCAGAGTGAGCCCTCATACCACTGAAGAGCGGACCGATGGGCTCCTTATCGCCGCATTTCACGCAATCTTGGTCGCCGGTAGTGACAGCGGAGTAACTCAGTGCAATGGTGCCGAGCATGACCGCGAACCCGGCAGGCTTCGAGCCTGTCTTCTGCACCATCGTGCCGCCCCACGTCCTCGACACGCTGGCCCAGCACGAGGACCCCGCGCTCGCCGGGCCCGCGCGCCGCACCCTGGAGCGCGACGCCTTCGAGCGCACCCACCGCCGGCTGACCACGGTCATCGGCGCGCCCACCGTGGCCCCGCCCCAGGGCGCGCCCGCGGACAAGCCGCAGCGCACCATCTACGACGCCAGGCACCAGCAGGACCTGCCGGGCAAGAAGGTCCGCGGCGAGGCCGACAAGCCCGGCAAGGACGCCACGGTCAACCGCGCCTACGCCGGACTCGGCGCCACCTTCGACCTCTACCTGAACGCCTACGCCCGCAACTCGATCAACGGCGAGGGCCTGCCGCTCACCGCGAGCGTCCACTTCGACGTCGACTACAACAACGCCTTCTGGAACGGCGAGCAGATGGTGTTCGGCGACGGCGACGGCGAGATCTTCCTCGACTTCACCATCCCGGTCGACGTCATCGGCCACGAGCTGACCCACGGCGTCACCCAGTACACGGCGAACCTCACCTACTTCGGCCAGCCGGGCGCCCTGAACGAGTCCATGTCGGACGTCTTCGGCTCGCTGATCAAGCAGTACACGCTCGGCCAGACCGCCGCAGACGCCGACTGGCTGATCGGCGCGGGCCTGCTCGCCCCGCGCGTCACCGGCAAGGCGCTGCGCTCCATGAAGGAGCCCGGCACGGCCTACGACGACGACGTGCTCGGCAAGGACCCGCAGCCCGCGACGATGGACGGCTATGTGAAGACCGGCCGCGACAACGGCGGTGTCCACATCAACTCCGGCATCCCCAACCACGCCTTCTACCTGGTCGCCCAGTCCCTCGGCGGGCACGCCTGGGAGCGCGCCGGGCAGATCTGGTACGACGTCCTCACCGGCGGCGAGCTCCAGTCCCAGGCGAGCTTCTCCGACTTCGCCAAGCTGACGGTCGCCCAGGCCAGGAGCCAGTACGGCGAGGGCGAGGAGCTCCAGTCCGTCACGAAGGCCTGGGAACAGGTCGGGGTGCCGACGTCGTAGCTTCGGCGCCCGACTCGTACTAGACAGGACCCATGCGTATTCAGGTAAGGCGCACGGGCGGATTCGCGGGCATCGAGCGCCGTGCCGAGGTGGACACCTCGGGGCGCTCCGACGCCCCCGAGTGGCATGCCCTGGCCGAGCGGGCGATCGCCTCCGGCCAGGGCACGCGCCCCGCCGGGGTCCCCGACGGCTTCAGCTACGAGATCACGGTGAACGGGAAGACGGTCTACGCCGCCGACCCGAGACTGACGGAGGTACAGCGCCAATTGATCACGCGGGTCCTGAAGGAGGGCGCGTAGCGACCTTTAGGGGCGCGGGGAACTGCGCGACCAGCCCCCACCGGGCCGCAGCCGCAAAAGGACCGCGCCACCCCTCCGTGCAGGCGCCCCAAGAAGCCGCAACTCCCAGTTCACACCAACCCGTTGACTTCCCTTACTGTCGGTAAGGATGATCGCGCGCATGGCGACGAACCCCCTACCGCAGTTCCCGCCCGGCTTCCTCTGGGGCGTGTCCACCTCGGCCCACCAGATCGAGGGAGCCGCGACCGAACGCGACCCGTCGGTATGGGACGCGTTCACGGCCGAGCCCGGCCACATCAAGGACGGCTCGACGGCGGACGTGGCCTGCGACCACTACCACCGCTACCCCGAGGACGTGGCCCTCCTCGCCGACCTCGGCGTGGACGCGTACCGCTTCTCGATCTCCTGGCCCCGCGTGAACTCCCCCGGCGGCCTCGACTTCTACGACCGCCTGGTGGACGCCCTGGTCGCGGCGGGCATCCGCCCCGTACCCACCCTCTTCCACTGGGACCTCCCGCTGAAGCTGGAGGAGACCGGGGGCTGGCTGAACCGGGACACCGCGGAGCGCTTCGCCGAGTACGCCGGTGTCGTCGCCGCCCGCCTCGGCGACCGCGTCAAGAAGTGGATCACCCTCAACGAGCCCGCCGAACACACCCTGCTCGGCCACGCGCTCGGCGCCCACGCCCCGGGCAAACAGCTCCTGTTCGACTCGCTGCCGGTCGCCCACCACCAACTGCTGGCTCACGGCCTCGCCGTCCGGTCCCTGCGCGCGGCCGGCGTCACGGACATCGGCATCGCCAACTCGCACGGCCCGACCTGGTCGGCCTCCGAGCACCCCGAGGACGTGGAGGCCGCCGACTTCTACGACCTCCTCCTCAACCGCCTGTTCGCGGACCCGCTGCTGCTGGGCCAATACCCGGACGGCATCGGGGAGTTGATGCCGGGCGACGTCGAGGCGGATCTGAAGGTCATCGCGGAGCCGATCGACTGGTACGGGATCAACTACTACCAGCCGACCAAGGTGGGCGCCCCCCAGGGCGCGGAGATCGAGTTCAGCGGACTGACCCTGCCCGCCGAACTTCCCTTCTCCGTACGGGAACTGGAGGGCTACCCGGTCACCGACTTCGGCTGGCCGGTGGTCCCCGAGGCGCTGACCGAGCTGCTCGTGGGCTTCCGCGAGCGCTACGGGGACCGCCTCCCGCCGGTGGTCATCACCGAGAACGGCTGCAGTTACGAGGGCATCGACGACCAGGAGCGGATCACGTTCCTCGACGGCCATGTCCGGGCGCTGCACCGGGCGTTGGACCAGGGCGTGGACGTTCGCGGCTATTTCGTGTGGTCGTTGCTGGACAACTTCGAGTGGGCCGAGGGGTACGCGCGGCGCTTCGGACTGGTCCACGTCGACTACGACACGCTGAAGCGCACCCCGAAGGCGTCGTACACCTGGCTGCGCGACGCGCTGCGGGCGCGGGGATGACGGCGGCGGACCCCGTCGCGGACGTGGGGGCGCTCGCCGAGCCCGTCGAGCGGGTCGGCCGGGGCTGGACTTCGGCGCTCTCGCTCGCCAACGGGGCGATCTGGGTGGGCTGGTACGGCCCGCTGCAGATCCTGCTGGCCTCCCAGGCGGAGGACTTCGCGCCCGGCACCGGCATGTCGAAGGAGACGATGCTGGCGTGGGTCACGGGCGCGGGCGCGGTGGTGTCGCTGGTCGCCAACCCGCTCTTCGGCGCGCTGTCCGACCGGACGACGGCGCGCTGGGGCCGCCGTACGCCGTGGATCGTGGCGGGTTCGGCGGGCGGCGCCCTCTCCCTGCTGCTCCTGGCGGGCGCGGGCGGGGTCTGGACGATGGCGGCCGGCTGGTGCCTGGTCCAGCTCACCCTGAACGCCGCCTTCGCCGCGATCACCGCGGCGGTCCCCGACCGGGTGCCCCGGCTCCAGCGGGGTTCCGTGGGCGGCTGGCTGGGCGCGGCGCAGATCCTGGGCGTGGTGGCCGGAACGGGCCTCGCGACGGCGGCGGGGGGTGTGGGCGGCGGCTACGCGGCGTGCGCGGTGTTCACGCTGGTGGGCGTGGGGCCGTACGTACTGCGCTACCAGGACCTGCGGCTGCCGGCCTCGGCCCGGCCCGCCTGGTCCTGGCGCACGTTCACGGCCTCCTTCTGGCTGAGTCCGCGCCGCCACCCGGACCTGGCCTGGGCCTGGCTGACCCGCTTCCTGATCAACCTGAGCAACGCCCTGGTCCTGCTCTACCTCCTGTACTACCTCCGCGACCGGCTCCACTACGACGACCCCGAGAACGGTGTACTGATCCTCACGGCGGTCAACGGCGTCACCCTTCTCGCCACGGTCGTGGTCGGCGGGGTGTGGTCGGACCGGGTGGGCCGCCGCAAGCCGTTCGTGATCTGGTCGGGCGTCCTCATGGCGGTGGCGACGGCGGTCCTCTCCGGGTGGCAGACCTGGCCGGGCGCGATCGTCGCGGCGGCGGTCCTCGGCATCGGCTTCGGCGTCTTCACCTCCGTCGACTTCGCGCTGATGACGGACGTCCTGCCCAAGGCCCTGGACCGCGGCAAGGACCTCGGCGTCATCAACGTCGCCAACGCCCTCCCCCAGGTCGCCGCCCCCGCCCTGGCGGCGCCGATCGTGACGTATCTGGGCGGCTACCGGGTGCTGTACCTGGTGGCGGCGGTGATCGGACTGGCGGGGGCGCTGCTGGTGGGGCGGATCAGGGGCGTCGACTGAATTCGGGTGCCAACGGCATCGGTGTTGCTCTTGGATGGCGGCATGACGACTGTGAACGCGTCCCTCGACCGTCTTGAGCGCTACTACGACTCGGTACCGCGCGCCGCCGCACGGGCCGAGGACTTCGGACCGCTCACCCTCTTCGTCCGGGAGGCCACGGGCTGGCCGTACTACGCGCGCCCCACCCTGAAGTGGACGGGCCCGGCGGCCACCGCCGAGGACGTCGAACGGGTGCGGGCGCGGCAGCGGGAGCTGTGTGTGCCGGAGGCCTTCGAGTGGGTGGCGGAGGTGACGCCGGGCCTGCGGGAGGCGGTCGAGGCGACGGGGCTACGGGTGCACGCGCATCCCCTGATGATCCGCGACGAGGACGCGCCGCTGCCCGACCCGCATCCCCTGGTCCGCGTCCTGGATCCCGAAGACCCCTTCCTGGCGGGCGCGTTGGCGGTGCCGCATGTGGCGTTCGCGGAACCGGGCACGGCGGTGGGGGAGGCCGGAACGGGCGAACTGGCCACCGAGATCACCGCCCGCGCCGCCGAGGTGCCCGCCGCCGCGGACCGCATCCGCGTGGGCCGCACGGTACTGGCCGCGGCGGTCGAGAACGGCGTCGTGGTCTGCTCCGGGATGCACCTGCCCGTGGGCCGCGTGAGCGAGATCGCGGGCGTCGGCACCCTGCCCGCCGAACGGCGCCGCGGGCTGGCGTACGGCGTCACGGCCGCCCTCGTGGCCGACGCGCGTGAGCGGGGCGTCGAGACGCTGTTCCTGTCGGCCGGGGACGAGGACGTGGCGCGGATGTACGGCCGTCTGGGGTTCCGGACGGTGGCGACGGCGCTGATCGCGGAACTCGCCGAGTAGCGGGCCGATCACGAGTAGCGGGCCGATCAGGGGGCAGGGACGAACTTCGGCCACTTTAGACAACCCCTGAAGAAACCCCCCGGCATGCCTTGCAATCCCAAGCCGCTCGCGCATCAATGGAACCGCTAGTTCCGACGGACCGTCAGAAACGCCTCCGCCGGCGTCCCGCACCCCGCTCGCGGACGGTCCGTGTACACATCTCTCCGCACCCGCACCGGCGTTCACCGGTGACGCGTCCGTGTGCCCGGCCCGGCCCCGGCCTCTGAGCAGACGGTTCCGTCCCTCCATCCCCACATGGCAATTCCCCCACAAGGGAAGGGAACCCGATGAGACGCAAGCAACTCGGAATCGCCGCGGCGTTAGCCGCCGGCACCCTGGCCGCGACCGGACTGGCCCTCGCGCCGACCGCCGCGGCCGTCACCCCGCTCACCGCCACCATCAACGCGACCTGCACGATCGGCGGCGGTGGCGCGGCCACTCTCACCGCCACCCAGGACGGCACGGCCGCGACCATCACCCTCAGCTCCACCTCGATCACGGCGCCGCTCCCGCTGGCGCAGGACTCCATCGCCTCCACCCTGACGATGGCGAAGACCGGCGGCGGCACCGTCGCGTTCACCGGCACGAAGAATCCCGCCATCCCGCTGGGCGGCGGGGTCACGGTGGGCCCGCTCAGCGGCACCGTCGCCTCCGGCGACAGCCTCGACGCGTACGGGGGCTCGCTGAAGATGGTCGTCTTCGGCATCACCATCACATGCACCGCGAGTGCGGCGCAGGCACCGGGCCCGTTCGTCTTCAGCTGAGCCCCGCCACAGCACCTACGTGAAGACCGGTGTCGCCGGCGCGCGGCGGCACCGGTCCTCGTACTGTCTGGTCACAGCCAACTGGCCTACGGGGGTGCCCAGTTGATGACAACGACGATATTGACAAGACCTGATGGCCCATCAGTTGTCGTCCGGGCCCTCCATTGACTTCTCACACAACCCGCACATCAATGGCCCCCTGTCGGCGCAGACGAGCCGCTGCGCCCGCATCCCTCAGGAGGGGGCACATGGCAACGCACAGGGGAACCAGGGGTTCGCACGCCCGAAGACGCCGCTGGGCGGCACTGCTCGGGGTGACCGCGCTGGCGGTCACCGCGGGAGGCGCGCTGGCGGCCCCGGCGGGCGCCGCGGCCGCGGACTCCCAGAACGTGGACTTCGCCACGCACTGCATCCCGCCGGCGATCGCGGGCATCCCGCCGATCGACGGCACCACCACCGCGATCATCACAGTGGACAACCCCAGTCCCAAGGTCGGTGACACCGTCACCGTGACGTACAAGGTGGTCACGCCCGCCGCGAACAACCCGACCGCCCTCGCCCTGCCCGCCGACATCATGACGCCCACCGGCAAGGTCGCCCTCGGCGGCGCGCAGACGGGAGACGTCACGGTCGCGGGCCCCAGGAAGAACGACCCGGTGGCGGGCAACGCGCCCTTCCCGGGGTTCAGCATGACGGGCACCTTCACCGTCACCAGCCCGGGCGCCATCACCCTCGCGCCCGGCGACTACAACATCCACACCAGCTACATCCTGGAGCTGGACACCCCCTGCACGGTCACCAACCCGCCCGCCCCGGTCTCCGGGACGATCACCGCGACGGACGGAACCCAGACCAACAACCGTGCCATCTCGCTCGGTTCGGCCTCCGGGAAGCCCGGTGACAGCGTGACCGTCACCGGCAGCAACTTCACCCCGGGCGCGAGCGTGACCCTCGCCGGACGGTCGGGGGCCACCCAGACCGCCGACACCGCCACCACGACCGCCGACGCACAGGGCTCGATCAACGGCACGCTGGCCGTCAACGACAAGACGACGACCGGTGTGGTGGCGTACGAGGGCGCGAGCTGGAGCGACACCAAGGGCGCGGGGCCGGCGGCGTACGTCGTCGTCGACGACACCCCGATCCCCGCGGGCTCCCAGAAACTCACCACCACGGTGAAGGCGGGAACCCTTTCGATGTCCCAGGCCGGGGACGCCGTCCAGCTGTCGGCGGTGGACTTCGGCAAGGGCGGGGCCTCGACCGGTGCCCTGCAGACGGTGACCGTCAAGGACTTCCGCGGCGGCCCCGCGGGCTGGTCCCTGACCGGCAAGGTCACCGACTTCACCGGTCCCGGCGCCAAGATCGACGCCGGGAAGCTGAGCTGGACCCCCGTCTGCGCGACCAAGGCGGGCAGCCCGAGCACCTGCCAGGCCGGTTCGTCCGGCGCGGTGGGCGGTGCGGGAGCGACGCTGGCGTCCACCCCCAACGGGGCGCTCACCGGTGGTGAGTTCACCGTCGACGCCGGGCTGTCGCTGGACGTACCGGCGTTCACCCCGCCGGGTTCCTACTCCGGCGTGCTCACGCTGACGCTCACCTGATCCACCCCTCCGCACCGCGGTGGCCGGGCGCGCACCCGCCCGTCCACCCAGGGCCTGTCCACCCACATCCGCGGGGGTCCGCACCCATGCGCAAGCTGTACGTCCTCATCCTGTCCGTGTTCCTTCTCGCGCTCACCACGCCCGCCTCGTACGCCGCCGACAACGGCAGCTGGTCCGTCTACCCCGTCTCCACGCAGATCGCGGCCCGCCCGTACTTCTACCTCTCCGCCGACCCCGGACAGACCCTCCGGGACAAGGTCACCGTCGCCAACAAGACCGGCGGCCCGCTGACCTTCCGGCTGTACGCCGCCGACGCGTACAACACCGCGCGCGACGGCGGATTCGCGGTGCGGACGGTGAAGGAGAAGCAGCTCGGGGTCGGCGCGTGGGCGCACCCCGCCCGCTCCCGGGTGACGGTGCCCGCGCACGGTTCGGTGACCGTGCCGTTCACCCTCCGGGTGCCCGAGAAGGCCGAACCCGGCGACCATCCGGGCGCGCTGGTCGCACTCGACGAGCGCCTCGAGTCCGGGGACGCGGCGACCTCCTCGGTGGCGGTGCAACGGGCGGTCGGCGCCCGGATCTACCTCCGGGTCGGCGGACCCACCGTCCCCGCCCTCGCCGTCGAGAAGGTCCGCATCAGCCACCACCAGCCCCTGGTCCCCGGCCTCGGCGAGAGCGGCGCCACCGTCTCGTACACCCTGCACAACACCGGGAACGTGACCCTGAACCCGAAGGTGCGGCTCAGGGCCGAGGGCCTCTTCGGGCGTACGTTGCTGTCCAGGGAGCTCGCGAAGATCCCCTCGGAGCTGCTGCCGGGGCAACGGGTCCGGATGACCGAGCCGTGGCACGGGGCACCCCAACTCGACTGGGGCCACGTGACGTTGACGGCCAGCGCGCCCGGCACCCGGGAGTCGGCGAGCACGTCGTTCTTCGCGCTCCCGTGGCTGATGGCCGTGGTGGCGGGCGCGGGGATCGCCGCCGCCGTGGTGGTGATCAGGGCGCGCAGGGGCGGTAACCGCCCGTGGCCGCTCGGAGCGCGCAGGGGCGGTACCCGCCGATGGTGGCTCAGAGTGCGTCGGGGCCGCGCTCGCCCGTCCGTACCCGTACGAGCGTCTCGACCGGTACGGACCACACCTTCCCGTCGCCGATCTTCCCCGTCTGCGCGGCCTTGACGATCGCGTCGATCGCGGCCTCCGCGTCCGCGTCCTCGACGACGACCTCGATACGGACCTTGGGGACCAGGTCGACCTGGTACTCGGCGCCGCGGTAGACCTCCGTGTGGCCGCGCTGGCGCCCGTACCCGCTGGCCTCGGTGACGGTGAGCCCGTGCACACCGAGCTCCTGGAGAGCGGTCTTGACCTCGTCGAGGCGGTACGGCTTGACGATGGCGGTGATGAGCTTCATGCCTGGGCCTTGGCCTTCTGAGCGGTGGGGAGGGATGACGAGACCGGGGCGCCGTGGCCCAGGACCCCGTGATCGTAAGCGGTCTCGGCGTGCACTGTAAGGTCCAGGCCGGTGTGCTCGTGCTCCTCGTCCGCCCGCAGCCCCACGACCTTGTCGAGCACCTTCCCGATGCCGTACGTGACGGTGAAGGCGTACGCCCCCACGGCCACGACCGCCACCAGCTGCTTGCCGAGCTGTCCGAACCCACCGCCGTACAGCAGTCCCTCGGCGCCACCGGTCATCGTCGCGTCGGCGAAGACACCGATGAGGACGGTGCCGATGATGCCGCCGACCAGGTGAACGCCGACGACGTCCAGCGAGTCGTCGTAGTTCAGCCTGAACTTCCAGCCCACGGCGTACGAGCAGACGACGCCGGCGGCGAGACCGACGACCAGCGCGCCCAGCAGCGACACGGACCCGCACGACGGGGTGATGGCCACCAGGCCCGCGACCGCGCCCGAGGCGGCGCCGAGGGTGGTGGGGTGGCCGTCGCGCTTCTGCTCGACGAAGAGCCAGCCGAGCAGACCGGTGCAGCCGGCGGCGAGGGTGTTGAGGAAAGCGGCGGCGGCGAGTCCGTTGGCGCCCAGCGCGGACCCGGCGTTGAAGCCGAACCAGCCGAACCACAACAGCCCCGCGCCCAGCATCACCATCGGCAGGTTGTGCGGCCGCATGGCGTCCTTCTTGAAGCCGAGACGGGGGCCGAGGACGAGACAGAGAGCCAGGCCGGAGGCACCGGAGGTGATCTCGACCGGCAGCCCGCCCGCGAAGTCCAGCGCCCCCAGTTTCGCCTGGACCCAGCCCCCCGGACCCCACACCCAGTGCGCGACGGGAACGTATACGAGCAGCGCCCAGACAGGCACGAACACCAGCCACGCCGCGAACTTCGCGCGGTCGGCGATCGCCCCGCTGATCAGCGCGGCGGTGATGATCGCGAAGGTGAGCTGGAAGGTGGCGAAGAGCAGGGTGGGCACGGTCCCGTGCACGCTGTCCGGCCCGATACCGCTCATGCCGACGTGCTGCAGCCCGCCGACGAGCCCCCCGAAGGCGTCGTCCCCGAAGGCGAGCGAGTAACCGCCCGCCAGCCATACGACGGTGACCAGGGCGATCGACACAAAACTCATCATCAGCATGTTGAGGACGCTCTTCGTGCGGACCATGCCGCCGTAGAAGAGGGCCAGGCCCGGTGTCATCAGGAGAACGAGGGCGGTGGCGGCGAGCAGCCAGGCGGTGTCGCCGGTGTCGAGGTGGGGTGCGGCGGCCAGGTCGACGCTGTCCAGGGTCTCCACGGTCTGCACGAACTGCACGGACGGCTCTCCTCGGTTCTCCTGGGTGCGGGGGCGTCGTCAGAGAGTCACGGGCTCGCGTTTCCGGTTGTGCACGTGTGCGTTTCCGGCGTGTTTCGTATTGCGTGGGGGTTTCCGAAACCTCACGGGGCCGCGCGGGAGCGGTCAAAGGCATATGGCGTACGGCGCGGGCCTGTGGATCAGGGACAATGGGCGCCATGAGCGTTCGTACCCAGTCATCCGAGCCGTCCGAGGCACCCCACCGCGCCGGCTTCGCCTGCTTCGTGGGCCGCCCCAACGCGGGCAAGTCCACCCTCACGAATGCTCTGGTCGGCCAGAAGGTGGCGATCACCGCGAACCAGCCGCAGACCACGCGGCACACGGTACGGGGCATCGTGCACCGCCCCGACGCCCAGCTGATCCTGGTCGACACCCCTGGTCTGCACAAGCCGCGCACGCTGCTGGGGGAGCGCCTGAACGACATCGTGCGCACGACGTGGGCCGAGGTCGATGTCATCGGCTTCTGCCTGCCGGCGAACGAGAAGCTCGGTCCGGGTGACCGTTTCATCGCGAAGGAACTGGCGTCCATCAAGAAGACGCCGAAGATCGCGATCGTCACGAAGACCGACCTCGTCGACAGCAAGACGCTCGCCGAGCAGCTCATCGCGATCGATCAGCTCGGGCGGGAGCTGGGGTTCGAGTGGGCGGAGATCGTGCCGGTGTCGGCGGTCGGGGACAAGCAGGTGGACCTGCTGGCCGATCTGATCGTCCCGCTCCTTCCCGAGGGCCCGGCGCTCTACCCGGAGGGCGACCTCACCGACGAGCCCGAGCAGGTCATGATCGCGGAGCTGATCCGCGAGGCGGCGCTGGAGGGTGTGCGCGACGAGCTCCCCCACTCCATCGCTGTCGTCGTCGAGGAGATGCTTCCCCGCGAGGACCGCCCCGCTGACAAGCCCCTCCTCGACATCCACGCCTTCGTCTACATCGAGCGCCCCAGCCAGAAGGGCATCATCATCGGTCCCAAGGGCAAGCGCCTGAAGGAGGTCGGCATCAAGTCCCGCAAGCAGATCGAGGCGCTGCTGGGTACGCCGGTCTTCCTCGACCTCCATGTGAAGGTCGCGAAGGACTGGCAACGGGACCCACGCCAACTCCGCAAACTCGGCTTCTGACCCTTTCCCTCGCCCCCGCCGCCCCTACCCGTCCCATCCCTGGGGGCTCCGCCCCCAAACCCCCGCATCGGCCTGAACGGCCTCGTCCTCAAACGCCGGACAGGCTGAAGAGTGCGGACCGGGGTGGGCGGGTGACCGGGGTGGGTGAAGCATCGGCCTCCGGCCTCGTCCTCGAACGCCGGACGATCAGAAGCTTTTAGGGGCGCGGGGAACTGCGCGACCAGCCCCCACCGGCCCGCGGCCAAACGAATCGGGCGCGCGGGAGATCCGGGGCGCAGCCCCGGCACCAGGGGCGCGGGGAACTGCGCGAACGGCCCCCACCCGCCCGTAGCTGACGGACGGGGCCGGGGTCTGGGGCGGAGCCCCCAGGGATGGGTCGGGTAGGGGCGGCGGGGGCGAAAAAGGCGGGCTCAGCCCGCGGGTGTCGTCAGGTGGACCGTGCCGTCGGGGCCCGCCAGCAGCACAGGCGTCGCCGCCCCACCGAGGTCCCGAACCGCCGCCCGGTCCTCCGAAGACACCTCCCCCGCCTCGGACACCACCACCGCCGCCTCAAGAGACTTCGCCCCGGACGCCACCGCCATCGCCACCGCGGTACGCAACGCGCTCAACCGCAGGGAGGGAAGATCCACCGTCCCCGCGACATACGTACGGCCGGTCTCATCACGGACGGCCGCCCCCTCCGGCACCCCGTTGCGCGCCCGCGCGGAACGGGCCAGGGTGACGATCTTGCGGTCCTCGGGGTCAAGCGCGCTGCTGTCGGTCATGTTCAGAGCATACGAAGGGATCGGGAGCCGCACGCACACACCTACCCGCACACACCCACCCGCGCAGACCCGGCAACACAGACCTAACCGGCCACGGGATACATCGAGCCCCGTCGGCCCTCCGGCGAGGCCAGCCACTCCAGCTTCGCCGCCGTGTTCGCCTCCGGCAGCGGCGTGTGCAGCACGATCGTGAGATCGGGCCGCGCGGGCACCTTCATCGCGGTGGACTCGACGGCGAGCAGCCCGACGAGCGGGTGGTCGAGCTCCTTGCGGATCTGCCCGGCGTCCTCGATGTCCCGCTCTTCCCACAGCGTCGCGAACTCCGGTGAGGCATCCCGGAGTTGATCCAGTACCTCCTGGTACCCCTCGTCGTCCGGCGCCGCCGCGCACGACGCGCGGAACTGGGCGACGACCGTGCGCGCGTTCTTCTCCCAGGTCCGGGACTGCCCCCGGTACAGCGGGTCGGTGAAGAAGTCGATGATGCAGTTCTGCGTGTTGTCGGGCCGCATCCCGAGAACCATCCCGGCGGCGTCGTTGTACATGACGCAGTTGTAGTAGGGGTCCATGATGTGCGCCGGATACGGCATCCACGTGTCGATCAGCCGCCGCAGCCCGTCGCACATGTCCCGGACCTCGGGCGCGACCTCCGGCGCGGGCGGGTTCAGCCCGGCGAGCAGGTACAGATGGCGTCGTTCGGCGTTGCTGAGCCGCAGCACGCGGGCGACCGCGTCGAGTACCTGGGGCGAGACGGAGATGTCCCGCCCCTGCTCCAGCCACTGGTACCAGGACGCGCCGACGCCCGCGAGCACGGCCACCTCCTCGCGGCGCAATCCGGGCGTGCGGCGGCGGGCCCCGCCGTCCGGCAGACCGGCCTGGGCCGGTGACACCCTCGCCCGGCGGCTCATCAGGAAGTCCCGCAGCTCACGCCGTCGTTGGGTCCTGAGCACGTCCTCCGTCACGCGTGAATCCCCCTGTTGGTGACTGGTGGTGCGACCACCAGCATAAGTTCCCGCTCCCCACGGATATTCCGACGGCCGCACGCTCTTGCCATGGCGATCGACACCACCGAAACCACATCCGCTTCCCCAACTGCCCACCCCCCGCTCGGCACCCGGCTGTCGACCCGCGACAAACTCGTCCTTTTCGTGCTGTGCGCCGCGCAGTTCATGGTCGCGCTCGACTTCTCCGTACTGAACGTGGCACTGCCCGTGCTCGGCAGGGACCTGGGCATGAGCCAGTCCGCGCTGCAGTGGGCGGTCACCGCCTTCGCCCTGCCGTCCGGCGGCTTCCTGCTCCTCTTCGGCCGCATCGGTGACCTGTACGGCCGCCGCAGGCTCTTCCTGACCGGCCTCGCCCTCTTCGGTACGGCCTCGCTGCTGGCGACCTTCGCCTGGGACCCGGCGTCGTTCCTGACGGGCCGGGCGTTGCAGGGCCTCGGCGCGGCGGCGATCGTGCCGACGGGCATGTCGCTGCTGACGACGACGTTCCCCGAGGGCCCGGCGCGCGACCGTGCGCTCGGCATCTCCGGCACGCTCCTGTCCCTCGGCTTCACGGTCGGCATGGTGGCCGGCGGCGTCCTGACCGACGTACTGAGCTGGCGCTCGACGATGGGCCTGCTGTCGGTCTTCGCACTGATCGTGCTGCCACTGGCCCCAGGCCTGCTGCCCGAGTCCCGCACCCCCGACCGCCCGCGCCTGGACATCCCCGGCGCGGTCACCGTCACCGGCGGTCTGCTGGCCCTGATCTACGCCCTGTCGACGGCCGCCGAGCGCGGTTTCGGCGGCGCGGACGTCATCGCGACCCTCGCCGCGGGTGTGCTCCTGCTCGCCGCCTTCGTGTACGTCGAGTCCCGCGCCCACGCCCCGCTCGTCAGCCTCCCCATGCTGCGCCGCCGCACGGTGGCGTGGGGGAACCTGGGCGGTCTGGTCACCTTCTCGATGATGTCGACGGTCGTGTTCGCGCTGACGCTGTACCTCCAGGAGACCCTCGGCCTGTCCGCGTTCGAGACGGGGCTGGTCTTCGGGGTCCAGGGCGTCATGTCCGCCGTCGCCGGGGTGTACGCCCCGAAGGTCATCGGCCGCTTCGGCGCCCGCCGTACGCTGGTCGGCTCGCTCGCCGGTCAGGGCCTGTTCGTGGCGGGGCTGGTGCTGCTGAACGCCCACACCTGGTCGGTCTGGCTCGCCACCGCCGCGGTCTCGCTGGCCAGCATGTGCCACCTGGGCGCGATCATCTCGTACGGCCTGACGGTGACCTCGGGCGTTCCCGACGAGGAGCAGGGGCTGGCCACGGGCCTGGTGACCTCCACCCAGCAGGTCGGCATCACGATCGGCATCCCGCTGCTGGGTGTCCTGGCGACGACGTCGAGCGACCTGCTGGCCGGTGTCCACACGGTCCTTGTCCTGGACGCGGTGATCGTCCTGGCGGCGGCGGTGCTGGTCGCGGCCGGGCTGGGCCGCGACCGCTCACGCCCGGTCGAGGCGGAGGCGCTCGGCCTTCGGTAGGCCGGCGACGACGAGATCGTAGGAATCCTCGACGAGCTCCCGGACCAGACGGTCCGGGAGCTCGCCGTCGACCGTCACCGTGTTCCAGTGCCGCTTGTTCATGTGATAGCCCGGGATGATCAGCCCCGGGTGCTCGCCGCGCAGCCGGACCGCGTCCTCCGGGTCGCACTTGAGGTTGACCGTGAGCGGGCGCGCGTCCAGTCGTGTCAGCGCGAAGAGCTTGCCGAGCACCTTGAAGACGGAGATGTCCGGGGCGAAGGGGAATTCCTCGACCGTCGCGTTGAAGGACAGACAGAACGCACGCAGCTGCTGCGGTTTCACTCCCACGTCTCCTTCGCCCACATCGCCTTCGCCCACGTCCCCTTCTCCGACGGCATCACTCGGACGTCTTCTCCTCCTCGGACGGCTCCGCTTCCACCGGGCCGACCGGCTCGACGAGCACCGTGACGATCTTGTTCCGGCGTCCGGCCGCGGCCTCGGCGGTCAGCCGCAGCTCGCGCCCGTCGGGCAGTTCGACCACCGAGGAGGCACCGGCGATCGGAACCCGCCCGAGTGCCTTCGCCAGCAGTCCACCGACCGTCTCCACGTCCTCGTCGTCGTACGCCTCGAAGCCGTACAGCTCGCCGAGGTCGCCGATGTCGAGACGGGCGGTCACCCGGTAGCTGTCGTCGCCGAGCTCCTGCACGGGCGGCAGCTCGCGGTCGTACTCGTCGGTGATCTCGCCGACGATCTCCTCGAGGATGTCCTCGATGGTGACGATGCCGGCCGTGCCGCCGTACTCGTCGATGACGACGGCGACGTGGTTGCGCTCCTGCTGCATCTCGCGCAGCAGGTCGCCCGCGTTCTTGGTGTCGGGCACGAAGGTCGCGGGCCGCATGGCCGTGGACACGAGCTCGGACTCGGCCTCGCGGCTGATGTGCGTCTTGCGGGCCAGGTCCTTCAGGTACACGATCCCGACGACGTCGTCCTCGCTCTCCCCCGTGACGGGGATGCGCGAGAAGCCGGACCTCAACGCCAGGGTGAGGGCCTGGCGGATGGTCTTGTACCGCTCGATGACGACGAGGTCGGTCCTCGGCACCATCACCTCTCGTACGAGGGTGTCGCCCAGCTCGAAGACGGAGTGCACCATGCGGCGCTCCTCGTCCTCGATCAAAGACTCCTTCTCGGCGAGGTCGACCAGCGCGCGCAGCTCGGCCTCGGAGGCGAACGGACCGCGCCTGAAGCCCTTGCCGGGCGTCAGCGCGTTGCCGATGAGGATGAGGAGGGGCGGGATCGGGCCCATGATCCTGGCCAGCGGCAGCAGGACGTACGAGGCCGCCGTCGCCGTGTTCAGCGGGTGCTGGCGACCGATGGTGCGGGGCGAGACGCCCACGGCGACGTACGAGACGAGGACCATGACCCCGATGGCGACGACGAGGGCCTCCCAGGTCTCGTCGAACTCCTTCAGGCAGGCGTACGTGACGAGCGCGGCGGCGGCCATCTCGCAGGCCACGCGCACCAGCAGGGCCACGTTCAGATAGCGGGTCGGGTCGGCGGCGACCTGGGCGAGCTTGGCACTGCCGCGCCGCCCGGACCGTACGGCCTCCTCCGCGCGGAAGCTGGAGACACGCGCGAGGCCCGCCTCCGCGCAGGCGGCGAGCCAGGCGACCACGACCAGCGCGATGGCACCGATGACGAGCTGCGGACTCATGAAACGGTCGGGGCCGGCGAGGGGCCCGTCATGCCCTTCTCCGCGCGCCAGCCGTCCACGATGGCGGCCTGCAGACCGAACATCTCGGCCTTCTCGTCCGCCTCCTCGTGGTCGTAGCCGAGCAGGTGCAGCACTCCATGGACGGTGAGGAGGTGCAGTTCCTCGTCCATGGAGTGCTGTGTGGGAGCTTCCTTGCCCTGCCGCTCGGCGACCTCCGGGCACAGGACGATGTCACCGAGGAGTCCCTGCGGGGGCTCGTCGTCGTCCTTGGACGGCGGCCGCAGCTCGTCCATGGGGAACGACATCACGTCGGTGGGCCCCGGAAGGTCCATCCACTGGATGTGGAGCTGCTCCATGGCGTCGGCGTCCACGACGATCACCGAGAGTTCGGAGAGCGGGTGGATGCGCATCCGCGCGAGTGCGTAGCGGGCGATGTCGAGGATCGCCTGCTCGTCGACCTCGGTTCCGGACTCGTTGTTGACGTCGATCGACATGGTGCTCGCTTGTCTACTTCCCCTTGTGGCCGGCTTTGCCGCGGCTCTTGTGGGAGCCGTTCTCGGTGCCGTTCTCGCTGTCGTACTTCTCGTACGCGTCGACGATACGGCCGACCAGCTTGTGCCGTACGACATCGTGGGACGTGAGCCGCGAGAAGTGGACGTCGTCGAGGCCCTCCAGGATGTCCTGGACCTGGCGCAGACCCGACTTCGTCCCGTTCGGGAGGTCGACCTGTGTCACGTCGCCCGTGACCACGATCTTCGACTCGAAGCCGAGACGGGTGAGGAACATCTTCATCTGCTCGGCGCTCGTGTTCTGGGCCTCGTCCAGAATGATGAAGGCGTCGTTCAGCGTGCGGCCTCGCATGTAGGCGAGCGGCGCGACCTCGATGGTCCCCGCCGCCATGAGCCGCGGGATGGAATCGGGGTCGAGCATGTCGTGCAGCGCGTCGTAGAGGGGCCGCAGGTAGGGATCGATCTTCTCGTAGAGCGTGCCGGGCAGGAAGCCGAGCCGCTCGCCCGCCTCCACCGCCGGGCGGGTGAGGATGATCCGGTTGACCTGCTTGGACTGCAGCGCCTGTACGGCCTTCGCCATGGCGAGGTACGTCTTGCCGGTACCGGCGGGGCCGATGCCGAAGACGATGGTGTGCTTGTCGATGGCGTCGACGTACCGCTTCTGGTTGAGCGTCTTGGGTCGGATGGTGCGGCCGCGCGAGGACAGGATGTTCTGCGTGAGCACTTCGGCAGGGGTTTCCTGACCGTCGCCCTCCCCGTTCTCGCTCGCCCTGAGCATGGCGATCGAGCGTTCCACTGCGTCCTCCGTCATCGGCTGCCCCGTGCGGAGCACCAGCATCATCTCGTCGAACAGGCGCTGGACGAGAGCGACTTCACCGGCGTCGCCGACCGCACTGATCTCATTGCCCCGGACGTGGATGTCGGCCGCCGGGAAGGCCTTCTCGATCACGCGAAGCAGCGCGTCTCCGGAACCCAGCACGGTCACCATGGGGTGCTTGGCCGGGACGGTGAAATGCGCTCGTGCCTGCCCCGAAGCGGGGCTGTGAGCTGTGGGTGTCTGAGTCATGGGCCGGCTCTGAAGGCCTGCTTTTCCTCCTTGATCGGCACGCTTGCCACGGGGGCAGCCTTGCGGTTCCAAGGGTACGACGGTGGGGTGACAGTGCCGTAGGGCTTTTCGGCGCGGGTTCGGGGGCCGGGGCGGGGCCCCGCACCCAGGGACACGCGGAACCGGTCGCGCGGGGCGGGGAGCGTCAGGCCGACCGGCGGAAGCCGATGGTCGGGACCGCCCGCCGCAGCGGCCACGGGCGGGTCACCTCCGGAAGCAGGCTCTCCAGGAAGGCGTACCGGCGCAGCGCGGCCGGTTCCTGGTCCTCGACGGACTGGACCCGGCGCCACCACGCCGCGATCTCGGCCCAGCCGGGCGCCGAGAGGGAGCCGCCGAACTCCTGGACGGAGAGCGCGGCGGTCAGCCCGGCGAAGGCGAGCCGATCGGCGAGCGGCCAGTCGGCGAGGGTGCCCATCACGAACCCGGCGACGAAGACGTCACCGGCACCGGTGGGATCCAGGGCCTCCACGGCGATCGCGGGGACCTCGGCGGTCTCCCCGGTACGGCCGTCCACGGCGTACGCGCCCTCGGCACCGAGGGTGACGACGGCCAGTGGCACATACTCGGTCAGCGCGTGCGCGGCGGCCCGCGGACAGTCCGCCCCCGTGTACCGCATCGCCTCGTCCGCGTTCGGCAGGAACGCCTCGCAGTGCTCCAGGTCCGCGAGCCCGGCCAGGTCCCAGCGCCCGGTGTCGTCCCAGCCGACGTCCGCGAAGATCCGGGTGCCCGCACGCGCGGACTCGGCGATCCAGTGCGCGCGCGTGCCGGGCGTCAGCGAGGCGACGGCGGCACGCGCGCGGGGCGCGTGTTCCGGCGCCGGCTCCTCCGGCGGCGGCTCGTGCCCGTGGCTGACCATCGTCCGCTCGCCCTCGTACGCCATCGAGACGGTGACCGGCGAATGCCAGTCGGGCACGGTGCGCGACGGGGCGAGGTCGATGCCCTCGCCCTGCTCCAGGGCGTCCCAGCAGTACTCCCCGTAGTGGTCGTCCCCGAAGGCCGCCGCCAGGGAGGTCTTGAGGCCGAGGCGGGCGAGCGCGGTCGCCATGTTGGCGACGCCGCCGGGGCTCGACCCCATGCCGCGCGCCCAGGACTCGGTGCCGCGCACCGGAGCGGTGTCGAGCCCGGTGAAGATGATGTCGAGGAAGACGGTGCCGGTGAGGTAGACGTCCCAGGGCGGGTCCTGAGGGGTGCGCAGACCGGCGAGCGGGTCGACGTGAGCGTGACAGTACGGTCGCTCTCCGTTGGTCTCGATCACGGTGCGCTCCCTGAGGTGGTGCGGATTCAGGCCAGTGTGCACCAAACGGCACACGGCACGGCGCCGGTCGAGGCCGGAGCGGACCGATGAACGGCGGCCGGGTGAAATCCCCCTGTCTACCCCATCCTTCCCCCCGTAAACAGAACGTGACCCGGATCACACCTCCCCACCTACGTCGCACCCCCACCCGCTTGATACAAATTGCCCGCGCGTTCCTGTCCGTCGACAGCCGCCCAACCCCCCTTATCGAGCCGCTCTTTCGCATGCCCTGGGAACGCCCGTGTCCGCCCGCACCACCACGCCCTGGCCCCTCGTCGCCCTTTTCACGGCCGGGTACCTCGCCCCGTACCTGCTCCCGACCACCGTCGGCCGGCTGAGCGCGGGCCTCCCCCTCTCCGCCACCGAGGCCGGTTCCATCGGCAGCGCCCTGCTGCTGAGTTCGGCGACGGCGGGCTTCCTGCTCGCGTCCCGGGTGGAGCGCTTCGGCCCCCGCGGACTCGCCCGCGGCGGCCTGCTCCTGGCCGCCGCCGGCTATGGCACCGCCGCCCTCACGACGACCGTCCCCCTGGTCGTCCTGGGCGCGATCGTCGGCGGCCTCGGTTCCGGCACGATCACCAGCGTCGCCGCCACCGGGATCGCCGGCCAGCGCGACCCCCACCGCACCACCACCCTGGGCCTGCTGGGCGTCTCCGCCCTCGCGGGCGCGCTGTATCTGACGATCCCCCACCTGGGCCCGGGCCACGGCCAGCCCCTCGCCGCGATCGCCGTCACCGCGCTGCTCGTACTGCCCGTGACCCGCCGCCTCCCCGCCGCCGGGGCCCCCGAGACCCTCCACACCCCCGCCGCCCGCACGCTCCACACCCCCGCCACTCCCCTCCCCCACCGCCGCGCCGGACTCGTCCTGGCCGCCGCGATGCTCTGCTGGTCCCTCGCCCAGAATTCACTCTGGGGTGTCAGCGGCCGGATCGGTCTGCAGCAGGCGGGGTTGACGGAGGTGACCGTCGGCGCGGTCTTCGCGGTGGCGCTCGGCGCGGGGCTGCTCGGGGTGATCGGCGCGGGCGCACTCGGCCAGCGCCTGGGCCGTGCACTGCCCATCGGCGCGGGCACGGCCCTGATCGCCGGATGCATCGCGCTCAGCGCGGCGGCCACCGACCTGACGTCGTTCGCGACGGGCGAGATCGCCTGGAACACGGTCTACCCGGTGGTGCTCTCCTACGTCATCGGCCTCGCCGCGTCCCTGGACCGGCGCGGCCGGTGGGCGGTCCTCGTCGGCTCCGCCTCCTCGCTCGGCACGGCGTGCGGTCCGCTCGCGGGCAGTCTGCTCTCCGCGCGGGTCGGATACCCGGCGATGGGCGTGATCCTGGCCCTCGGCCTGCTCCTGATCACCGGTCCGATGACGGCCGTGGCCCTGCGCACCCGGCGCGCAGCGCCGCTCCCGCAAGAGCACCCGGTCGTGGAGATCCCGGTCATGGAGATCCCGGTCGTCGAGATCCCGCTCGACGCCGTCCCGGCGCCCCGGACGGCGTACGACACGGCAGGGCCCCGGCAGGCGACCGCGGGTGCGGCGGCCGGACCGGGGCCCGGAAGCAGGTAGTCCCGCCGCGGTCTATCCGAACTCGTACGCCTCGACCTCGGCGAGGTAGCGCGCCCGCCGCTCCTCGTCGTGCTCGAGGAAGGACGCCACGAACGAGTTGCGCGCCAGCTCCCGCATCCGCTCCCGGTCCAGCCCCAGCGCCTCGCGCACGGCGTGGAAGGTGTCGCCGATGTACCCGCCGAAGTACGCGGGGTCGTCGGAGTTGACCGTGCACAGCAGCCCGGCGTCCAGCATCGCGGGCAGCGGGTGGCCCTCCAGGACGTCCACGGCGCGCAGCCGTACGTTCGACAGCGGGCAGAGCGTCAGCGGCACCCGGTCCCGTACGAGCCGCTCGACCAGCTCGGGGTCCTCCATGCAGCGCAGCCCGTGGTCGATGCGCTCGACGCCGAGCACGTCCAGCGCCTCGGTGATGTACGCCGGCGGCCCCTCCTCGCCCGCGTGGGCGACGCGCCGCAGGCCGAGCGCGGCGGCGGCCTCGTAGACCTCGCGGAACTTGACCGGCGGGTGCCCGACCTCGGCGGAGTCGAGGCCGATGCCGACGATCCGGTCGAGGTAGGGCTTCGCGGCCTCCAGGGTCGCGAGCGCCGACTCGGCGGACTCGTCGCGCAGGAAGCACATGATCAGCTGGGTGGAGACGCCGTGCGTCTCCTCGCTGCGGGACAGCGCGCGGTGCAGCCCCTCGACGACCGTCCCCATGCCGACGCCCCGGGCGATGTGGGCCTGCGGGTCGAAGAAGATCTCCGCGTGCCGCACACCCTGCGCGGCGGCCCGTGCGAGGTAGGCGTCGGCGAGGTCGGCGAAGTCCTGCTCGGTCCGCAGGACGGCCATGAGCTCGTAGTACAGGTTCAGGAACGACTGGAGGTCGTCGAAGAGATACGCCTTGCGCAGCTCCTCGGTGTCCGCGTAAGGGAGCGTGACGCCGTTGCGCGCGGCGAGCTCGAAGGCCAGCTCGGGTTCGAGGGTGCCTTCGATGTGGAGGTGCAGTTCTGCTTTGGGGAGGGGCATCGAAATATCGTACGGGCGTGTACCGACGATCTCGTGCGATGACGCCTCGTCGACTCGTACGACGACGGCTCATCGCCGCTTCGGCAGCGGCACCCGCACCAGATCGTGCGCCACGGTCAGCTCCCCCTCGAACCCGGCGGCCCGGGCCTGCCGCTCGAACTCTCCCTCAGGCTCCGAGTACCGCTGGCTGAAGTGCGTGAGCACGAGATGCCGTACGCCCGCGTCCCGCGCCACCCGGCCCGCCTGACCGGCCGTCAGGTGACCGTGGTCGACGGCGAGCTGGTGATCCCCGTCCAGGAACGTCGACTCGATGACGAGGAGGTCGCAGCCCTCGGCGAGGGCGTCCACGCCCTCGCACAGCCGCGTGTCCATGACGAACGCGAACCGCTGTCCGCGCCGCACCTCGCTCACGTCGTCGAGCGAGACCCCGCCGAGCGCGCCCTCGCGCTGGATCCGGCCCACGTCCGGCCCCTTGATCCCGTGCTCCGCGAGCAGCTCGGGCAGCATCCGCCGGCCGTCCGGCTCGACCAGCCGGTAGCCGAAGGACTCCACGGGGTGGGAGAGCCTGCGGGCCTCCAGGGTGTACGAGGGGGTGGTCGCGAGCACCCCGTCCGCCTCGACCGGTGCCTCGGTCAGCTCGACGGTCTCGCGGTAGGCCGTCGCGTACCGCAGCCGGTCGAAGAAGCGCTGCCCGGAGCGCGGGTAGTGCGCGGTCACCTCGTGCGGGACACGGTCGAGGTTGATGCGCTGGATCACCCCGGCGAGGCCGAGGGAGTGGTCGCCGTGGAAGTGGGTGACGCAGATCCGGTGCAGGTCGTGCGCGGCGACCCCGGCTCGCAGCATCTGCCGCTGGGTGCCCTCACCGGGGTCGAAGAGCAGGCCCTCCCCGTCCCAGCGCAGCAGATAGCCGTTGTGGTTGCGGTGCCGGGTGGGGACCTGGCTGGCGGTGCCGAGGACCACCAGTTCACGTACGGACAAGGTCGGTTACCCCGGCGGCCACTGCATGCCACGGCCGCCCAGGAGGTGGGCGTGCGCGTGGAAGACGGTCTGGCCCGCGCCGCTGCCCGTGTTGAACACGATGCGGTAGCTCTCCAGCTTCTCCTCGGACGCCACCTCGCCGGCCTCGCGCAGCAAGTCCGCGGCGATGGCGGGCTCGGCGGCGGCGAGGGAGGCCACGTCCGGGTGGTGCACCTTGGGGATGACCAGGATGTGCGTGGGCGCCTGGGGGTTTATGTCGCGGAAGGCGACGGTCGTGTCGGTCTCCCGGACGACGTTCGCGGGAACGTGCCCCTCGACGATCTTGCAGAACAGACAGCCGTCCTGCGCTTCTCCCGACATGCGTGTGCCTCCTCACGCCGTCTGATCATTACGTCGTGCATCGTATCGGCCTCGATAGGTGCGGGTGGGTGTCCGGATCAGAGCTCCGGGAGCGTCGGTGCCGCCTTGGCGGGGTTCTCCGCGAGCGCGGCCAGCGCGATCCGGATCGCCTCGTCGAGCTGCGCGTCGCGCCCGGCCGCGTAGTCCTGCGGCGTCTGGACGACCTCGACGTCCGGGTCGACACCGTGGTTCTCCACGCCCCACCCGTAACCGTCCAGCCAGAACGCGTACTTGGGCTGGGTGACGAGGGTGCCGTCGACGAGCCGGTACCGGCTGTCGATGCCGACGACCCCGCCCCACGTCCGTGTCCCGACGACCGGCCCGATGCCCAGCGCCTTGATCGCCGCGTTGACGATGTCGCCGTCCGAGCCGGAGAACTCGTTGGCGACGGCGACGACCGGTCCGCGCGGCGCGTCCTCCGGATAGCTGTACGGCCGCATCCCGCGCGGCAGGTCCCAGCCCACGATCCGCCGCGCGAGCTTCTCCACGACCAACTGGGAGGTGTGGCCGCCGCGGTTCTCCCGGACGTCCACGACCAGACCTTCCCTGGCCACCTCGACCCGCAGGTCGCGGTGGATCTGGGCCCAGCCGGGCGCCTGCATGTCGGGCACATGGAGATAGCCGAGCCGTCCGCCGGACTTCTCGTGGACGTAGGCGCGCCGGTCCGCGACCCAGGCGTGGTAGCGCAGCGGCTCCTCGTCGGCGAGCGGGACGACGACCGCGTGCCGCGGATCGCCGCCGCCCGACGGGGAGACGGTCAGCTCGACCGGCTTGCCCGCGGTGCCCACGAGCAGCGGCCCGGGTCCGGCCACCGGGTCCACCGGCTGCCCGGCGACCGCGACGATCGCGTCCCCCGCGCGCACCGCGACGCCGGGCGCGGCGAGCGGCGCCCGCGCGTCCGGGTCGGAGGTCTCCGAGGGGAGGATCCGGTCGATGCGCCAACTGCCGTCCTCGTGACGGGAGATGTCCGCCCCGAGCAGTCCCTGCGCCCGGTCGCCGCCGCCCCAGCCGCCGCGCGGGGTCACGTACGCGTGGGAGGTGCCGAGCTCGCCCTGCACCTCCCACAGCAGGTCGACGAGGTCGTCGTGGGTGGCGACCCGTTCGAGCACCGGCCGGTAGCGGTCCAGTACGCCTTCCCAGTCGACCCCGCCCAGGTCGGGCCGCCAGAAGTTGTCGCGCATGAGGCGGCCGGTCTCGTCGTACATCTGCCGCCACTCGGCGGCCGGGTCGACGGTCTGGCGGACCCGGGACAGGTCGACGGTGATGTTCGTGTCGCTCTCGTCGTCGTTCGAGGCGCGGCGGTCGCTGGGGACGACCTTGAGCTTGCCGTCGGTCCACAGCAGGACGCGTTTGCCGTCGCCGCTGACGGCGAAGTGGTCGGCGTCCACGGCGAGGTGCTCGACGCGCTGCTGGGCGAGGTCGTACCGCTCCAGTTCGGTCTTCGGGTCCGGGTCGTTCGGGGTGGCGCGGGAGGCGCCGAGGACTCCGACGACCGGGTGGCGCAGCCACAGCAGCCCGTCCTTGGCGGCGCGCAGGGTCGAGTAGCGGGCCGCCTCGACGGGGAACGGGACGATCCGGTCGGCGAGTCCGTCGAGGTCGATCCGGGTGGTGGGGGCGCCCTCGCTGTCGGGTGTCTCGTCCTTGTCGGGTGCCTCGAAGGGGCGGCCGTGGCGCTGCGGTCCGAAGGGGGACGGGGTGGTCGCGGCCAGGGTGATCAGATGCGGCCGGGAGCCCCCGACGAACGCGAGGTCGAAGACGTGTTCGTCGTAGACGGGGTCGAAGGAGCGGGCCGAGAGGAAGGCGAGGTGCTTGCCGTCGAGGGTGAACGCGGGTGCGTAGTCGCGGAAGCGGAGCGGGGTCGCCTCGGTCACCGACAGGTCGGCGGTGTTGGCCAGCTTGAGCTGGCGCAGCGGGCGCGGGCCGGGGTGCGACCAGGCGAGCCAGGCGGAGTCCGGCGAGAAGACCAGCCCGGAGACCTCGCCGTCCTCGCTCCGGTCGACCTCCCGTACCTCTCCGGTCTCCCGCTCGACGAGCAGCACCCGTCCGTCGTGCGAGGCGACGGCGGCGCGGCTGCCGTCGGGGGCCATGGAGAGCCCGAGGACCCGCCCCAGCTGTCCGGCGGCGAGCCGACGCGGGGTCGCTCCGGGCGCGAGACCGGTCGCCGGGGCGAACTCCAGCGCGTCGTCGCCCGCCGCGTCCGTCACCCACACCACGTACTCCTCGCCCTCCACCCGGAAGGCGCGGGGCAGCCGGGCGCGCACACCGGGCCGGGCGGCGAGCGCGCGGGCCGGTCCCGAGCGGTGGGTGACCCAGTGGACGGCGCCGCGCACGGAGACCGCGCTGCCGCGTCCGGTGTGGTCGGGGGCGGCGGCCGAGAACCAGCGGGAGGCGCTCACGAGGTGCGGCTGCTGGTCGACGCGCTGCCCGCCGAGCCGCAGGTCGAGTCGGCGCGGCTCGGCGCCGTCCAGGTCGTCCAGGAGCCACAGTTCACCGGCGGACGCGTACACGACCCGGGCGCCGTCGGTCGCCGCGTGCCGGGCGTAGAAGCCGTCGATCGGCGTGTGACGGCGCAGATCGGAGCCGTCGGCGAGGGAGGAGTAGAGCGCTCCGACACCCTCGTGGTCGGACAGGAAGGCGACGCGCTCCCCCACCCACAGGGGGTATTCGAGGTTCCCGTCCAGGTCCTCGTGCAGCCGTACGAACTCGCCGGCCACCACCCCGTCGCCGCCGGCCCTGTCGATCCACAACTTGCCCGCCGTGCCGCCCCGGTACCGCTTCCACCAGGCGGCCTCGCGCCCCATCGGAGCGGACAGCAGCAGCACACCCGGACCGCCGTGGACCACATCGCCGACCGGCCCGTACGGGAGGGTGGTCGCGGGGCCCCCGTCGAGCGGGACGGCCCGGGCCCAGCTGCGGCGCAGGCTGGCCTGGCCCTGGGTGCTGAGCGCGAGCACCTGGCCGTCCGGGGTCCAGCCGCGCACCTGGGTCTTCGAACTCCCCCAGTACGTCAGCCGCGTGGACGGTCCGCCCTCCAGGGGTGCGGCGTGCACCTCGGGCGCTCCGTCGCGGGTCGACGTCCAGGCGACGGTCGTACCGTCCGGGGAGATGCGGGGATGGTTCACCGGCATGTTGTCGGCGCTGACCCGCCAGGCGCGACCGCCGCCGTCGAGGGGGGCGACCCAGACGTCGTCCTCGGCGGTGAAGGCGACCAGCTCGCCGTGCAGATGCGGAAATCGGAGATACGCGGGCGATACCGACGACGCGGACGATGCAGACTGAGTCACCCGATCACCCTATGCAGGGACAGCTCGGCCCGACAGGGGTTTGGATCACTTGCCCTGGGAGGGCCAGCAGGTGGGATCGCCCTTGCACCACATGGTCTTCGTCACCGTGACGGTGGTGGTGGGGCCCGGACGGTGGTAGGTGGGCGCGCCGTAGGTGGGGGGCGTGTACGAGGGCGTGCTGGGGGCGTTGCAGTTGCCCAGTACGTTCACGTGGAACCACTTCTTGCCGCCCACCTTGGCCGTCAGGTCCCCGCGGACGCACTTGCCCTCGACCTCGCGGGTGACCTTCCCGGTGATGGTGATCTCCCGCCGGTCCTTGGTCTGCCCCCGGCAGTCCACCTCCACGACGGAGGGCGTGGAGCTCGAGGCCGACGGTGTGCGTCCCGGGGTGTAGGCCTTGTTCCCGCCGCCGTAGGACCCGGTGCAGCTCAGGTACTGCACGTCGACGTGCCGCCGCTGCAGCTCCGCGGTCCCTGCCCGGTCGGTCGTGTACGCCACCGCGGAGGCGCTCAGCCCGCCGACCGGTTCACACGCGGCCACCCCGAAGGCGCTCACCACGGCGAGCCCGGCGACCATCGGTCCCCGACGGCCCGTCACCAGTCGCCCCACCAATCGTCGAATACGCATCAATGCCCCCATAGACGGCAGAGTGCCACTGTCACGGGCGTCGCGGTAGACCCCATACGGCCACTACACACCCTCGGGCGCCCCCGTCGAACGCGTATGCGTGAAACTCTGTCAGGTCCGCAGGAGGAGCCACTCCTGAAGTTCCACCAGATTGCCCTCGGGGTCCTTGAGATGGGCGACCCGCATCCGGTCCGTCATGAAGTCCGGCCCATGCACGAGGACGGCGCCGCGCGAGGTGATGGCCTCGCAGTAGGAGTCGAGGTCGTCGACGCGCAGGACCACCAGCGAGCGGTGGCCGCTCGCCGAGTCGCCCAGTTCACCGAGTATCCGGGCCATCATCGCGCGGTCCTGGAGCGCGATGCCCGCCGAACCGACGGTGGGACTGAACTTCTCGTACGGTCCTTCGGTCGCGCCCGACTGGGGCTTGAGGCCGAGGACCTCGGCGTAGAAGTGGTAGCAGACCGGGAAGTCCGAGACGAGCAGCCGTACTTGGGCGAGTTCCAAGGCGTCCCCCGTGCGCGCGAGGTCAGGACCAGCGGCCGGTGCGCGCCATCAGCAGCGCGGTCGCCACCGTCCCGGCGGTCGATGTACGCAGCACGGTACGCCCCAGGTGGCACGTCTTCGCGCCCGCCCCGGTGAACAGCTTGATCTCCTCGGGGGAGATCCCGCCCTCGGGGCCGACCACCAGCACGATCTCGCCCGAGGTGGGGAGTGCGGCCGTCACGAACGGCTCGGTGCCGACCTCCGTGTCCTCGTGCAGCACCGCCGCGAAGTCGGCATTGGCCAAAAGTGCGGCAACCTGTTTGGTCGTCGCCGCGTCCGCGACCTCCGGGAAGCGCACCCGGCGCGACTGCTTGCCGGCCTCCCGGGCCGTGGCCCGCCACTTGGCGAGCGCCTTCAGACCCCGGTCGCCCTTCCACTGGGTGATGCAGCGGGAGGCGGCCCAGGGGACGATCGCGTCGACGCCGGTCTCGGTCATCGTCTCCACGGCCACCTCGCCCCGGTCGCCCTTGGGGAGCGCCTGGACGACGGTGATACGGGGCTCCTCCGCGGGCTCCTCGCTGTACGAGTCCATCTGGACGATCAGCCGGTCCTTGCCCTCGGTGGCGACGACCACGCACTCGGCCCACCGTCCGGCGCCGTCCGTGAGGACGACGTCCTCACCAGGGTTCAGCCGCTTCACGGAGACGGCGTGGCGCCCCTCCGGGCCGTCGAGCACGTACCGTCCGCCGCTGCCCGCCTCGAAGTGCTCGACCACGAACACCGGTGCCGTCATCGAACCTCACCCCCCGCTTCCCCGGCGGCCGACAACGCTGTCCTGGCCTCCTCGAGCTCCGCGCTCAGCACCTCCACCAGCTGCCCGGCGGGCAGCTCGCGCGCCATGCGGTGCCCCTGCCCCGCCCACAGCGCCATGCCCTGCGCGTCGCCCGCCTTGGCCGCCGCCTTGCGCAGCGGGGAGGTGAGGTGGTGGACCTCGGGGTACGCGGCGGGCGCGTACGGGCCGTGCTCGCGCAGGAAGCGGTTCACCAGGCCGCGCGCCGGCCGGCCGGAGAACGCGCGCGTCAGTTCCGTCCGTACGAACAGCGGGTTGGTCAGCGCCTGCTTGTGCACGGCGTTGGCGCCGGACTCCGGGGTGGCGAGGAACGCGGTGCCGAGCTGCGCCGCGTTCGCGCCCGCGGCGAGCACCGCGGCGATCTGGCTGCCGCGCATGATGCCGCCGGCGGCGATGATCGGGATGTCCACGGTCTCGCGGACCTGCGCGATCAGCGACAGCAGCCCGATACCCGTGCCGTCCGTCTCCGGGTTGTCGCGGTGGGTGCCCTGGTGGCCGCCCGCCTCCACGCCCTGCACGATGACCGCGTCGGCGCCGGCCCGCTGGACGGCGAGGGCCTCCTCGGCCGTGGTCGCGGTGATCACGGTGAGGGTTCCGGCGCGGCGCAGGGAGTCCAGGACGTCGGTGCTCGGGATGCCGAAGTGGAACGAGACCACCGGCACCGGGTTGTCGTGGAGGACGGCGAGCTTGGCGTCGTAGCCGTCGTCACGGCCACTGTCCGGTTCACCGAGTTCGGTCTCGTACCAGGAGGACTCGCCCGCGAGCTGGTGGGCGTAGACCTCGACCGCGGCGGGGTCCGCGTACTCGGGCTGCGGCATGAACAGATTGACCCCGAAGGGGCAGCCCGTGAGCCCGCGCAACTGCTTGATCTCCTGGTACATGCCGTCGGCGGTCTTGTACCCGGCGGCAAGGAACCCGAGCCCGCCGGCCTCGGACACGGCGGCCGCGAGATCCGGGACGGAGACGCCGCCCGCCATGGGGGCCTGCACGATCGGGTGAGGGAAGAGATCGGTCAGTGCGGTGGACATGACGGCATGTTGTCACGTCCTCCGAACAAGTCCGAATCGGGCCTTCCGCCTGGCATAGGCCACCGGGATGGACGGTCGAGCGCCCGGGGGCGGAGCCCCCGGGAACACCCGTCAGCGACCGTTGAACGCGTCCTTCAGCCGCGAGAACAACCCCTGCTGCCCGGGCTGGAACTGCCCCGTGGGCCGCTCCTCGCCCCGCAGTATCGCCAGCTCCCGCAGCAACCGCTCCTGCTCGGGATCGAGCTTCGTGGGCGTGGTCACCTCGACGTGCACGATGAGGTCACCGCGGCCACCGCCCCGCAGATGCGTGACACCCCGCCCGTGCAGCGGGATCGACTGCCCGGACTGCGTGCCCGGACGGATGTCGACCTCCTCGAGACCGTCGAGGGTCTCCAGCGGCACCTTGGTGCCGAGCGAGGCCGCGGTCATCGGAATGGTCACCGTGCAGTGCAGATCGTCCCCGCGCCGCTGGAACGTGGAGTGCGGCAGCTCGTGGATCTCGACGTAGAGGTCACCGGCGGGACCGCCACCGGGCCCGACCTCGCCCTCGCCCGCGAGCTGGATCCGCGTGCCGTTGTCGACACCGGCGGGGATCTTGACGGTCAGCGTGCGACGCGACCGGACCCGTCCGTCACCGGCGCACTCGGGGCAGGGAGTCGGGACGACGGTCCCGAAGCCCTGGCACTGCGGACACGGCCGGGAGGTCATGACCTGCCCGAGGAAGGACCGCGTGACCTGGGACACCTCACCCCGCCCGCGACACATGTCACAGGTCTGGGCCGAGGTACCCGGCGCCGCGCCCTCACCGTTGCAGGTGGCGCAGACGACGGCCGTGTCGACCTGGATGTCCTTCGTCGTGCCGAAGGCCGCCTCGTCCAGCTCGATCTCGAGCCGGATCATGGCGTCCTGGCCACGCCGCGTACGCGACCGCGGACCGCGCTGCGACGCCGTACCGAAGAAGGCGTCCATGATGTCCGAGAAGTTCCCGAACCCACCGGCGCCGAAGCCGCCCGCACCGCCGCCGCCCGACTGGGACAGCGGGTCGCCGCCGAGGTCGTAGACCTGCTTCTTCTGCGGGTCCGACAACACCTCGTACGCGGCGTTGATCTCCTTGAACCGCTCCTGCGTCTTCGGATCGGGATTGACGTCCGGGTGCAGCTCGCGTGCGAGCCGCCGGAAGGCCTTCTTGATCTCGTCCTGGGACGCGTCGCGGCGCACGCCGAGTACGGCGTAGTAGTCCGTGGCCACTTAAGACTCCGCCAGGATCTGTCCGACGTACCGTGCCACCGCTCGTACCGCTCCCATCGTGCCGGGGTAATCCATGCGGGTCGGTCCGACCACGCCGAGTTTCGCTACTGCCTCGTCGCCCGAACCGTAGCCGACCGAGACCACGGACGTGGAGTTGAGTCCCTCATACGCGTTCTCGTGACCGATTCGCACGGTCATGCTCGAATCCCCGGCCTCACCAAGCAACTTGAGAAGCACAACCTGCTCCTCCAGCGCTTCGAGCACCGGCCGGATGGTGAGAGGGAAGTCATGTCCGAAGCGCGTCAGATTGGCGGTTCCGCCGATCATCAGCCGCTCCTCGGTCTCCTCGACGAGCGTCTCCAAAAGAGTGGAGAGCACCGTCGCGACCGTACCTCGGTCCTCCGCCTCGAACGCGTCCGGGAGGTCCTGCACGAGCTGCGGGACGTCCGCGAAGCGACGGCCCGCGACCCTGCTGTTGAGCCGGGCCCGCAGATCCGCGAGAGACGTTTCTCCGAACGGGGCCGGGCAGTCGATCATGCGCTGCTCGACCCGCCCGGTGTCCGTGATCAGCACGAGCATCACACGGGCGGGGGCGAGGGACAGCAGCTCCACATGCCGCACGGTCGATCTCGTCAGCGACGGATACTGCACGACGGCGACCTGCCGGGTCAGCTGCGCGAGCAGCCGCACGGTCCGCCCGACGACATCGTCGAGATCAACGGCACCATCCAGGAAGTTCTGAATGGCCCGCCGCTCGGGCGCGGTCATCGGCTTGACGCCGGCGAGCTTGTCGACGAAGAGCCGATAGCCCTTGTCGGTGGGGATCCGCCCGGCACTGGTGTGCGGCTGGGCGATGTACCCCTCGTCCTCCAGGGCCGCCATGTCGTTGCGGACGGTGGCCGGGGAGACTCCCAGCCGGTGCCGCTCGGTCAGCGCCTTGGAACCGACCGCGACCGGCTCGTCGGTGCCGACATAGTCCTGGACGATGGCGCGCAGCACTTCGAGCCTGCGTTCACTGAGCATCGCGCACACCTCCAGCTCTCGACCCCTCGGCGCCTCGCTTGGCACTCAGCGTGTGCGAGTGCCAGCATTCCCCGGCCCAGTGTACGGCCGGTGGGTACGGCCCCGGCAAGGGCGGCCCCGCGATCTTGTGCAAGGTGCACGGACGTACACCGACGTGTCCCGTGATGTCACACCGTCCCAGCCCCTGATGTCGTACCGTCCACGCTCTCACCGCTAGCGTCGGCGTATGAAGGTGACTTGGGAAGAGGCGGGGTGGGAGCAGCTGACACCGCGGGTGGGGCGGCGGCGGCTTCCGGTCTGGGACTGCACGGTCGGGCTGGTCGTGGGCGAGGGCGGGGCGCTGATCATCGACCCGGGGTCGAGCCTCGCGGAGGGCGCACGGTTGCGCGAGGAGGCGCAGGCGCTCGCCGGCCGCCGTGTGACCTTCCTCGCGCTCACCCACCCCCACTTCGACCATGTCCTCGGCGCGGCGGCGTTCGCGGGCGCGGAGGTGCTCGTCGCGGGCGGCTCGGCCGAGGTGTACGAGCACGGGCGCGAGGAGCTGTACACGGACGCGGTACGGGGCGGGCTGGACGCGCGGGCGGCGGAGAACGCGGCGGACACCCTGGTGCGTCCCCGGCACTACGTGTGGGGCACCCGACATCTCGAGCTGACCGGCGGCGTCGAGGTCCTGCTGGTGCGGACGGGCGAGGGCCACACCGCCCACGACCTCGTGGTCGTGGTGCCGGGCGAGCCGACGGTGGTGTTCTGCGGCGACCTGGTCGAGGAGTCCGGCGAGCCCCAGGCGGGCCCCGACGCCGTACCGTCGCGTTGGCCCGGGGCTCTCGACAGGTTGCTCGAACTCGGGGGCGAGGACGCGCTGTACGTGCCCGGTCACGGAGCGGTCGTGGACGCCGGGTTCGTACGGTCCCAGCGGGACGCGCTGGCCGCGCGTTTCGGCGTGTCGGGTATCGGCGGGCCGGGTCTCGCCACGCCGGGTTTCGAGGCGTCGGATTTCGGCGTGTCGCGTTGAGCGCCGCCGGGCTTCTCCTATCGTCATCCGAATGCGCCAGTACTCTCCGGACCTGACTCCGCCGTGGAAGAAGCCCAAGCCCGTGCCGGAGGTTCCGGCGGAGCCGGGCCTGGTGGTCGAGGAGCCGGGTACCGGTTTCTGCGGTGCGGTGATCCGCTGCGAGGCGGGCACGGTGACGCTGGAGGACCGCTTCGGCAAGCACCGCGTGTTCCCCCTGGAACCGCGCGGCTTCCTCCTGGAGGGCCAGGTGGTCACTCTCACCCGCCCCTCCTCCACCACCCCCATCCGTCCCACCCGCACGGCCTCCGGTTCGGTGGCCGTCCCTGGCGCGCGGGCCCGGGTCGCCCGTGCCGGGCGGATCTACGTGGAGGGCCGCCACGACGCCGAGCTGGTCGAACGGGTCTGGGGCGACGATCTGCGCATCGAGGGCGTCGTGGTCGAGTACCTGGAGGGCGTCGACGACCTGCCCGCGATCGTGGCGGACTTCTCACCCGGCCCGGACGCCCGCCTCGGCGTCCTCGTCGACCACCTCGTGCCCGGCAGCAAGGAGTCCCGTATCGCGGCCTCGGTCACGAGCGACCACGCCCTGGTCCTCGGCCACCCCTACATCGACATCTGGGAAGCCGTGAAGCCGTCCTCCGTAGGCATCCCGTCCTGGCCCCGGGTCCCCCACGGCCAGGACTGGAAAACCGGCGTCTGCCGCGCCCTCGGCTGGCCCGACAACACCGGCGCCGCCTGGCAGCACATCCTGTCCCACGTCCACTCCTACAAGGACCTGCAGCCAGAACTCCTGGGCCGAGTAGAAGAACTCATCGACTTCGTCACAGCCCCCCACTGACACACGCTCACCGCACGAACTGAAGGGCGTGGACCGGGGTGGGCGGGGTGCGGTCCCCGGCCTTAGGGGCGCGGGGAACTGCGCGCCCAGCCCCCACCGACCCGCAGCCGAAGAACCCCCCGCGACCGGGGGATCCGGGGCGCACCCCCGATCCTTCAGGGGCGCGGGGAACTGCGCGACCAACCCCCACCGACCCGCAGCCGAAGAACCCCCCGCGACCGGGGGATCCGGGGCGCAGCCCCGATCCTTCAGGGGCGCGGGGAACTGCGCGACCAGCCCCCACCGACCCGCGGCCGAAGAACACAGCCGGGGCCTGGGGACGCAGCCCCCTCAGTCCACCAGGTCTCGTACGACCGCGTCCGCCAGCAACCGCCCCCGCAACGTAAGAACCGCCCGCCCCTCCCCATACGGCCCGGATTCGAGCAACCCCTCCGCCAACGCACGCCCCGCCGCCGCAAGCCCCTCCACCCGCAGCAACGACAACGGACACCCCTCCCGAAGCCGCAGCTCCAGCAGAATCCGCTCCACCCGCCGATCCTCCTCCGAGAGCAGCTCCCGCCCCGCCCCCGGAGACCGCCCCGCGGCCAACGCCCCCGCATACGCCCCGGGATGCTTCACGTTCCACCACCGCACCCCGCCCACATGGCTGTGGGCCCCGGGCCCGGCCCCCCACCAGTCGGCACCCCGCCAGTACAGCTCGTTGTGAAGGCACCGCCCGGCGGCGGAAGTGGCCCAGTTGGACACCTCGTACCAGTCGAACCCCGCCCCGGACAGCACCTCGTCGGCGATCAGATACCGGTCCGCATGCACATCGTCGTCCGTCATCGGCACCTCGCCCCGCCGGATACGACGGGCGAGCTGCGTCCCCTCCTCGACGATCAGCGCGTACGCGGAGACATGGTCGGGCCCGGCACCGAGCGCGGCGTCGAGCGAGGCCCGCCAGTCGTCGTCGGACTCACCGGGCGTGCCGTAGATCAGGTCGAGGTTCACATGCTCGAACCCGACCGCTCGCGCCTCCGCGACACACGCCTCGGGCCGACCCGGGGTATGCGTACGGTCGAGCACCTTGAGGACGTGCTGGCGGGCACTCTGCATGCCGAACGAGATCCGGTTGAACCCTCCGGCCCTGAGCGTCTCCAGATACCGCGGATCAACCGACTCCGGGTTCGCCTCGGTCGTGATCTCCGCGTCGTCCGCGAGCCCGAACTCGTCCCGGATCGCCCCCAGCATCCGTACGAGGTCGTCGGCGGCCAGCAGCGTGGGCGTACCGCCGCCGACGAACACCGTACGGACGGGTCGCGGGTCGTCGCCGAGGACCTTGCGGGCGAGCCGGACCTCGTCGATCAGCGTGTCCGCGTAGTTGTCGCGGGAGGCGAGCACGCCTCCGGTGCCCCGCAGCTCGGTCGCCGTGTAGGTGTTGAAGTCGCAGTAGCCGCAGCGGGTCGCGCAGTACGGCACGTGGAGGTAGAAGCCGAGAGGTCGCTCGGCGGCGCCGGCCAGGGCGTGCGCGGGCAGCGCCCCGTCGTCGGGGACGGGCTCACCGTCGGGAAGTGCGGAAGGCATGCCTTCCATTGTCCCGTACCCGGCCGCATACCCCTTTCCAGCCCCTCACCTGCGGTTTCTCTCTCCCCCGCTCTCCCACTCCCCCCACTCTCCCCGCTCCCCCGACTCCGCCCTACTCCGTCCACTCCGCCTGCAGCACCAACAACGCCAGGTCGTCCTCCGGCGGCTTGCTGCCGAACTCATGCACGAGCCGCCGGATCCGTTCCGCGACGAGCTCCGCGCTCAGCCCCGTACAGCCCGCGAGGGCCTCCTCGAGCCCTTCGTCGTCATCGAACTGGCGGGGCCCGCTGCGGCGCTCCGTCACCCCGTCGGTGACGCACAGGACGGTGTCACCCGGGTACAGATCGAAGGTCTCGGAGACGTAGGTCGCGTCCTCGAAGACCCCGAGGAGGGTCTGCGGCTCGGCCACTTCCCGTACGTCGCCGTCCGGGCCGAGGATCAGCGGCAGCGGGTGCCCGGCGGAGGCGAGGGTGCAGCGCACGCCGCCCTCGAAGGGCACCAGCTCGCCGTACAGCATGGAGAGGAAACGGGTCTGCGGACCCTCGTCGGGGCCCAGACCCGGCCCGCCCGCCGCCACCAGCGCACGGGCCGCCGCGTCCGCCGCCTCGGTCGCGTCGTCGAGAAGGAGCTGGTTGAGGCGGTCGAGGACGTCCGCGACGTGGTAGCCCTCGCGAGCCAGCAGTCGCACCCAGGGCCGGGCGAGGCCGATCACGACGGCGGCCTCGGGCCCCTTGCCCTGGACGTCGCCGAGGACGAAGCACCAGCGTCCGTCGCCCGCGGGGAACAGGTCGTAGAAGTCGCCGCTGGGTCCGCCCTTGTCGAGCGGCTCGTACACGAGGGCGCTGCGTACCCCGGGGATCTCGGCGACCGCGCCGGGCAGCAGGCCGCGCTGCAGGACCCGGCTGATGGTGGCCTGGCGCGCGTACTGGCGGGCCGCGCCGATGGCGAGGGCGATCCGCCGGCTGAGGTCCTCGACGAGCCCGGTGATCTCGTCGGGGAAGGCGCTCAGTCCGGCCCGGCCGATGACGAGGGTGCCGAGCGGCCGGCCGCCGGCGATCAGCCGGTACGCGAGCGCCGCCCCGCTCATCCCGCCCGCGCCCCCCACGCCACCTTGTCCTTGCCCTTGCCCTTGCCCCTGCCCCTGCCCCTGCCCCTGCCCCGTGCCTAATGCCTCCCCCGGCCAGGGCACCGGCACCGCCCGGGACCGCACCGAGTCCGGCAACCGTGGCGGATCCTTCTCCAGGGCCCGCCGCAGCTCCTCGATCCGGTTCTCACTGCCGTGCCAGACGCGGGCGAGCCGGGGTCCCAGGGCCAGCCCGAGCCCACCCGCCCGGTCGGTGGCCTCGTCCTCCAGCCATACGGCACACCAGTCGGCGAGCCGCGGCACGAGCAGCTGCCCGGCGAGCGCGGCGACGAGGTCCTCGTCGAGCTGCCCGGCGAGCAGGTCGGAGGCCTCGGCGAGGAAGGAGAGAGCGCCGCGGTTGAGCCAGTCGCCGTCCTGCCGCGGCCTTTGTCGCTGTTCGGCAGCGAACGTCCCGCCGACCGGTCCCGTCTCTCCGACCGGTCCCGTCTCTCCAACCAGTCCCGTCTCTCCAACCAGTCCCGTCCTGTCCGGCAGTCCCGTCCCACCCGGCAGTCCGATTCCGCCCGGCAGTCCGATTCCGTCGGCCAACCCCGAACCGGCGGACAGTCCCGCGGACAGTCCCATGGCGTCCGTCATTCCGGGCCCGACACCCATCCCCCCATCGGCACCGAACCCACCACCCACACTCAGCCCACGCTCAACGCCCAACCCACCACCAACACCCAACGCACCTTCAACACTCAGCCCGCCTTCAACACCCAACTCACCCTCGACACCCAGCCCACCCTGAACACCCAACCCCTCCTCGACCCCCAGCCCCCCATCCACCGGCAGCCGCGCCCACACGGTCTTGACCCCGGTCCGATACGTGATCCCCCACGCCTCCGACAGGGAGGCGACCAACCGCAGCCCCCGCCCGTACTCCGGTGTGCCGTATGCCCGTTCGGCCGACTCCTCGCGTACTGCCCGCGAGGGATGGTGGTCGGAGACCTCGATGACCACCGCGCCCACCGCACCGCCGTCGGTGATCTCCAGCCGACACAGCAGTTCGACGTCGGTGCCCGCGTGCACGACGGCGTTGGTGACGAGTTCGCTGACGACCAGGACGGCGTCCTCGGCGAGGCGCTCGCGGACGATCTCGGCGCCGGGCAGGGCCAGTTCCCCCCAGTCGGCGAGCGTCTCGCGAACCATGCGGCGGGCGGCGCCGGGCGCGAGCGGGGTGCCCGGCAGCGCGGCGCGCGCCATGGCTTCCTGACCCACGCGGTAGTGCGCGGGCGTACCAGGGGCGAGCGCCGTGGAGTCCGGTTGCGACTCCCGTTGCGTCGGAATGGCCCCCACTGTGCGGCTCCCTGAGCAGTTCGGACGAATACGCCTCAGGCGACACGGACAGAGTGACAGACTGGCCACGCCCATAAGCGCCGAGTTACCGAAGTGGGCCGCCATGAGTGAGAACAGTGCTACGCGTGTGCTCGAAGACGGACAGATTCGGGCATTCGACGACGGCCGGATCCCGGCGTCCGATCTGCGTCCGCTGCTCGCCGCGATGACCGCCGCGCGGGACGGTGACTTCACCAAGGTGCCGGAGACGGGGCACGGCCTGGTGGCCGACCTGAGCGCGGCGTTCAACCAGATCATCGACCGCAGCACCCACTTCAACACGGAAGTGCAGCGGGTACGACGGGAGCTGGTCCGGCACGGACGGCTCGATGAGCGGCTGTCGGCGAGCCCGGGCCAGGGAAGTTGGACGACCCGCGTCAATGAAGTGAACCAGTTGCTCGACGCCCTGGTGGCGCCCGCCGCGAACGCGACGCGCGTCCTGGACGCGGTGGCCGGCGGCGACCTCACCCAGCGGGTCGACCTGCACGACGGCAACCGTCAACTCAGAGGAGATCTGAGGAGGTTGGGGCGCGCCGTCAACAAGATGGTCGATCAGCTCTCCCTCTTCACGGGCGAGGTGACCCGGGTCGCGCGCGAGGTCGGCACCGAGGGCCGTCTCGGCGGGCGCGCCAAGGTGCAGGGCCTGTCGGGCAGTTGGCGCGATGTGACCGAGGCGGTCAACACGATGGCGTCCCGGCTGACGGCCCAGGTCCGTGACATCGCCCTGGTGACCACGGCGGTGGCGCGCGGCGACCTGACCCGTACGGTGACGGTCGAGGCGACCGGTGAGCTGCTCGAACTGAAGCTCACCGTGAACACGATGGTCGACCAGCTCTCCGCCTTCGCCGACGAGGTCACGCGGGTGGCCCGCGAGGTCGGCACCGAAGGGCAACTGGGTGGCCGCGCCCAGGTCAGAGGCGTCTCGGGAGTCTGGAAGGACCTCACCGACAACGTCAACTTCATGGCCTCGAACCTGACGTCCCAGGTCCGCAACATCGCCCAGGTCACCACGGCCGTGGCCAACGGCGACCTCAGCCAGAAGATCACGGTGGACGCGAAGGGCGAGATCCTCGAACTCAAGTCGACCATCAACACCATGGTCGACCAGCTCTCCGCCTTCGCCGACGAGGTCACACGCGTGGCCCGCGAGGTCGGCACCGAGGGAAACCTCGGTGGGCGGGCCCAGGTCAGGGGCGTCTCCGGCGTCTGGAAAGACCTCACCGACAACGTCAACTTCATGGCGGACAACCTGACCTCGCAGGTCCGCAACATCGCCCTCGTCTCCACGGCCGTCGCGCAGGGCGACCTCGGCAAGAAGATCACGGTCGAGGCGAAGGGCGAGATCCTCGAACTCAAGTCGACCATCAACACCATGGTCGACCAGCTCTCCGCCTTCGCCGACGAGGTCACACGCGTGGCCCGCGAGGTCGGCACCGAAGGCAACCTCGGCGGCCAGGCCCAGGTCAGAGGCGTCTCCGGCGTCTGGAAAGACCTCACCGACAACGTCAACTTCATGGCGCTGAACCTGACCTCCCAGGTCCGCAACATCGCCCAGGTGACGACGGCCGTCGCGAACGGCGACCTGTCGAAGAAGATCACGGTCGACGCCCGCGGCGAGATCCTGGAACTGAAGGACACCGTCAACACGATGGTGGAGCAGCTGCGGGCCTTCGCCGACGAGGTGACCCGGGTGGCCCGCGAGGTCGGCACCGACGGGCGGCTCGGCGGACGAGCCCAGGTGCTCGGCGTCTCCGGCGTCTGGCGGGATCTGACCGACAACGTCAACTACATGGCCGACAACCTCACTTCACAGGTGCGGAACATCGCGCAGGTCGCGACGGCCGTGGCGCAGGGCGACCTGTCGAAGAAGATCGACGTGGATGCCCGCGGCGAGATCCTGGAACTGAAGACGACCATCAACACGATGGTCGACACGCTCTCCTCCTTCTCCTCCGAGGTGACCCGGGTGGCCCGCGAGGTGGGTTCGGAGGGCCAACTCGGCGGTCAGGCACGGGTCGAGGGCGTGTACGGCACCTGGAAACGCCTCACGACCAACGTCAACGAACTCGCCTCCAACCTCACCACCCAGGTCCGCGCGATCGCCGAGGTGGCCTCCGCGGTGGCACAGGGCGACATGTCCCGCTCCATCACCGTGGAGACGCAGGGCGAGGTCGCCGAGCTGAAGGACAACATCAACCTGATGGTGGCCAACCTGCGTGAGACCACCCGCGCCAAGGACTGGCTGGAGTCCAACCTCGCCCGCCTCGCCGCGCTGATGCAGGGCCACCGCGACCTGATGGAGGTCGCCGACCTGATCCTGCGCGAGCTGACCCCGCTGGTGAACGCGCAGTACGGCGCTTTCTTCCTGGCCGACCCGGAGGAGGACGGGGCCTCCCTCCACACCGCCGTCCCCGCCAAGGGACTCGCCTTCATCGCCGGATACGGCTCGGCCCAGGGCGCCACGGTCGACACGGGCGGCATGCCGGTGCACGGCCTGGTCCGGCAGGCGGCCCGCGAGAAGAAGCGGATCCTCGTCGAGGAGGCCCCACCGGACTACATCAAGATCAACAGCGGTCTGGGGGAAGCCGCCCCCGCCAGCGTCGTCATCATCCCGATCCTCTTCGAGGACAAACTCCTCGGCGTGATCGAGCTCGCCTCCTTCTCCCGCTTCTCCGACGTCCATCTGGCCTTCTTCGACCAGTTCGTGAACACCATCGGCGTGGCCATCAACACGATCATCGCCAACTCCCGCACGGAGTCCCTGCTCGGCGAGTCCCAGCGCCTCGCCATCCAGCTCCAGGACCGCTCGGACGAACTCCAGTCGCAGCAGGCGGAGCTGCAACGCTCGAACGCCGAGCTGGAGGAAAAGGCGGCGCTCCTGGCGACGAGCTCGCAGTACAAGTCGGAGTTCCTGGCGAACATGTCGCACGAGCTGCGCACCCCGCTGAACTCGCTGCTGATCCTGGCCCGGCTGCTGTCGGACAACCCGGACGGCCATCTCTCCGACCAGGAGGTGCAGTTCGCGACGACGATCCACCGCTCGGGATCGGACCTCCTCCAGCTCATCAACGACATCCTCGACCTGTCGAAGATCGAGGCGGGCCGTATGGACGTACGCCCGAAGAAGCTCCCCCTGATCAAACTCCTCGACTACGTCCACGCCACGTTCCGCCCGCTCACCCTCGACCGGGGTCTCGCCTTCGAGGTGACGGTCGGGGAGGACGTACCGCGGGAGATGTACTCGGACGAGCAGCGGCTCCAGCAGATCCTGCGCAACCTGCTCTCCAACGCGATCAAGTTCACCGCGACCGGCCGGGTCGAACTGCGCGTCAGCCGCCTCAAGGACCCCGACCACGCCTTCACCCGGGAGAACAGCGACGACGTGATCGCCTTCGCCGTCTCCGACACCGGCATCGGGATCGCCGCGGAGAAACTCCCGGTGATCTTCGAGGCGTTCCAGCAGGCCGACGGCACCACCAACCGCAAGTACGGCGGCACCGGCCTCGGCCTGTCCATCAGCCGGGAGATCGCCGGGCTGCTCGGCGGCCGCATCATCGCGGAGAGCGCCCCCGGCAAGGGCTCCACCTTCACGCTGTACGTCCCTGTCATCAGCCCCGGCCACACGGCGACCGGCGCCGCCCCGGAGGACCTCCGGCCGCTCGTGCCCGAGCAGCTGTCCACCGAGCCGTACACCTCCCACGACACCGACGACTCCTGGCCCACCCCCACCAAGCTGGAGGAGTGGAAGGCCGGCCGGGCGGGTCAGGTCCTGCCGGGGCGACGGGTGCTGATCGTGGACGACGACATCCGCAACGTCTTCGCGCTCACCCATGTCCTGGGCCGCGTCGGCATGCCCGTGCTGTACGCGGAGAACGGCCGCGAGGGCATCGAGACCCTGGAGCGCAACCCCGACGTGGAACTCGTCCTGATGGACATCATGATGCCGGAGATGGACGGCTACGAGACGATCTCCGCCATCCGCCGCACCCCCCGCTGGACAGGCCTGCCGATCGTCGCGCTCACCGCGAAGGCGATGCCGGGAGACCGCGAGAAGTCCATCGCACGCGGTGCCAACGACTACGTACCCAAGCCGGTGGACGTCGATCAGCTGCTCACGGTCGTCTGCGCCCTCCTCGACCCGGAGAGCGTGCACGACGCGGAGCAGGACGACTCCGAAGGATCCGTTGTTCCGGGGCCGAGCACATCGTCCGAGGAGGCCGCGGCCCCGCCGACGACCGAATGAGGACAGTCACCATGAGCGCTGAGGAAACGACCTACGAGCGCGCCAGCATCCTCCTGGTCGACGACATGGAGGACAACCTGATCGCGCTGGAGGCCGTCCTGGGGTCCCTCAACGAGCCGCTCGTACGTGCGCGTTCGGGCGAGGAGGCGATGAAGGCGCTGCTCAGGCAACGCTTCGCCGTCGTCCTCCTCGACATCCGCATGCCCGGCATGGACGGCTTCGAGACAGCCGCCAACATCAAGCGGCTCGACCAGACCAAGGACGTCCCGATCATCTTCCTGACCGGCACCGACGCCGACGCGGGTTACGCCTTCCGCGGCTACGCCACCGGCGCCGCCGACTACCTGACCAAGCCCTTCGACCCCTGGGTCCTGCGCGCCAAGGTCACGGTCTTCCTGGACCTCCACCGCAAGAACCAGCAGCTGGAACGCCTCCTGACCCAGGAACACACCCACGCGGCCCAGATCAGCACACGGCTCGCGGCCTTGGAGAAGCGCTTGTCGTCCGAGGACCCCCCGGACCTTTCCGACCTACGGAGGCAGGTCCGAGAACTGCAGAGCCTGGTAGCGGGGCTGAGCGGCAACCGTGCCCTTTAGGGGCGCGGGGCCGCGACATATGCGGCTCCGCCGCGTGGGCGCGACCAGCCCCACCCTCCGCAGCCGAAAGACAACCTCACGCTTCCCTGGAACCGGCGTACATCTCCTCGATCAGCCCCTTGTACTCCCGCTCCACCACCGGCCGCTTCAACTTCAGGCTCGGCGTGATCTCCCCGTGCTCCACATCAAGATCCCGCGGCAGCAACCGGAACTTCTTGATGGTCTGCCACCGCTGGAGCCCCTCGTTGAGTTCCTTGACGTACCCCTCGACGAGGGCGACCGTCACAGGGGCCGCGACGACCTCGGCGTACGACTTGCCCTCCAGCCCGTTCTCCTTCGCCCACTCCAGGATGGACGGTTCGTCCAGGGCGATGAGGGCGGTGCAGAAGTTCCGGTCGGCACCGTGCACGAGGATGTTGGAGACGTACGGGCAGACGGCCTTGAACTGGCCCTCGACCTCGGCGGGCGCGATGTACTTGCCGCCCGAGGTCTTGATGAGGTCCTTCTTGCGGTCGGTGATCCGGAGGTACCCGTCGGGCGACAGCTCGCCGATGTCGCCGGTGTGGAACCAGCCGTCGGATTCCAGGACCTCGGCGGTCTTCTCGGGCAGCCCGTGGTAGCCCTCCATGATGCCGGGGCTGCGCAGCAGGATCTCGCCGTCGTCCGCGATGCGCACCTCCGTGCCGGGCAGCGGCTTGCCGACCGTGCCGGTGCGGTACGCCTCGCCGGGGTTCACGAAGGAGGCGGCGGAGGACTCCGTGAGGCCGTACCCCTCGAGGATGTGGATGCCGGCGCCCGCGAAGAAGTAGCCGATCTCGGGGGCGAGCGCGGCGGAGCCGGAGACGCAGGCGCGCAGCCGGCCGCCGAAGGCCTCGCGGATCTTGGCGAAGACGAGCGCGTCCGCGACCTTGTGCTTGGCGCCCAGCCCGAAGGGCACGGAGGCGGTGCCGGTGCGGCGGAAGTTGTCCTGGCTGGCCTTCGCGTACGCGCGGGAGACCTCGGCGGCCCACTGGAAGATCTTGTACTTGGCGCCGCCGCCGGCCCGCGCCTTGGCCGCGACCCCGTTGTAGACCTTCTCGAAGATGCGCGGAACGGCCGCCATGTACGTCGGCTGCACGATCGGCAGATTCTCGATGATCTTGTCGACGCGGCCGTCGACGGCGGTGACGTGCCCGACCTCGATCTGGCCGGAGGTGAGCACCTTGCCGAAGACGTGGGCGAGCGGCAGCCACAGGTACTGCACGTCGTCGGGGCCGAGCAGTCCGGTCGAGGCGATGGCCTTCGCCATGTACGACCAGTTGTCGTGCGGGAGGCGCACGCCCTTGGGGCGGCCGGTGGTACCGGAGGTGTAGATGAGGGTCGCGAGCTGGTCGGCGGTGATCGCGCCGACGCGCTCCTTGATCAGCTCGGGGTTCTTCTCCAGGTACGCGGCACCGCGCGTCTCCAGTTCGGCGAGGGTGAGCACCCCGTCGCCGGTCTCGACGCCCGCCGGGTCGATGACGACGATGTGGCTGAGTTCGGGCAGCTCGGCGCGCTTCTGACGGGCCTTGGCGAGCTGGGCCGCGTTCTCCGCGATCAGGACCTTGCTGTCGGAGTCGGAGAGGATGAACGCCGACTCCTCGGCGTTCGTCTGCGGGTAGATCGTCGTCGTCGCCGCGCCCGCGCACAGGATGCCGAGGTCGGCGAGGATCCACTCGACCCGGGTGGAGGAGGCGAGCGCGACGCGCTGCTCCGGCTGTACGCCCAGCTCGATCAGTCCGGCCGCGATGGCGTAGACCCGCTCGGCGGCCTGCGCCCAGCTCAGCGACTTCCACTCGTCCGGGCCCTCACCTGAGACAGGGGGGATCGGGTAGCGGTAGGCCTCGGCGTTGGGCGTGGCGGCCACGCGCTCCAGGAAGAGGGCCGCCACGGACGGCGGACGGTTCTCGATCAGGGTCTGTGTGTCGCTCACGACATCCTCCGGGGCCCGCGACAGTGCGTGCGTCTGGCTCGACCGACTGCTGACTGTTGCTGTTGCGGCTGGCTGGTTCGGCTGTTGTTTAACTCGCGAGTAACCATCGAGCAGAGATCAGAGTAAGGCGCGTCCGGCCAGTGCGTAAGGGGCGGCGGCCTGTCACTTCCTACAGAGAGCGACCCTACGCACGCGTACGGGCTCGCCGCGCCGAAGCGCGACGAGCCCGCATTGTGCCCGAGTTTCCGGGGGTAACAGGTGACTACTTCTTGCCCTTCGCCGAACCGCCGCTGTCGTCGCTGGACAGCACGGCGATGAAGGCCTCTTGCGGAACCTCCACAGAGCCCACCATCTTCATCCGCTTCTTGCCTTCCTTCTGCTTCTCCAGCAGCTTCCGCTTACGGGAGATGTCACCGCCGTAGCACTTGGCGAGGACGTCCTTGCGGATGGCGCGGATGGTCTCGCGCGCGATGACGCGCGAGCCGATGGCGGCCTGGATGGGCACCTCGAAGGCCTGCCTCGGGATCAGCTCACGCAGCTTCGCGACGAGCCGCACACCGTACGCGTACGCCGCGTCCTTGTGGGTGATCGCCGAGAAGGCGTCCACCTTGTCGCCGTGCAGCAGGATGTCGACCTTGACCAGGCTGGAAGTCTGCTCGCCGGTGGGCTCGTAGTCGAGCGAGGCGTAACCCCGGGTCTTCGACTTCAACTGGTCGAAGAAGTCGAAGACGATCTCGGCGAGCGGCAGCGTGTACCGGATCTCGACCCGGTCCTCGGACAGGTAGTCCATGCCGAGCAGGGTGCCGCGCCGGGTCTGGCACAGCTCCATGATCGAGCCGATGAATTCGGAGGGCGCGAGGATCGTGGCGCGCACGACGGGCTCGTACACCTCGTCGATCTTGCCCTCGGGGAACTCGCTCGGGTTGGTGACGATGTGCTCGCTGCGGTCCTCCATGACGACCCGGTAGACCACGTTCGGCGCGGTCGCGATCAGGTCGAGCCCGAACTCGCGCTCGAGCCGCTCACGGATCACGTCGAGGTGCAGCAGCCCGAGGAAACCGACGCGGAAACCGAAGCCGAGCGCGGCGGAGGTCTCCGGCTCGTAGACGAGCGCGGCGTCGTTGAGCTGCAGCTTGTCGAGGGCGTCGCGCAGCTCGGGGTAGTCGGACCCGTCCAGCGGATAGAGCCCGGAGAAGACCATGGGCTTGGGGTCCTTGTACCCGCCGAGCGCCTCGGTCGCCCCCTTGTTGAGGGTGGTGATGGTGTCACCGACCTTGGACTGCCGGACGTCCTTCACACCGGTGATGATGTAGCCCACCTCACCGACGCCCAGCCCGTCGGCCGGCGTCATCTCGGGGGACGAGACGCCGATCTCCAACAGCTCATGGGTCGCTCCGGTGGACATCATCCGGATCCGCTCACGCTTGTTGAGCTGCCCGTCGATGACACGCACATACGTCACGACACCGCGGTAGGAGTCGTAGACGGAGTCGAAGATCATCGCGCGAGCGGGGGCATCCTGGACGCCGATCGGGGCGGGGATCTCGGCGACCACCTTGTCGAGCAGGGCCTCGACACCCAGCCCCGTCTTGGCGGAGACCTTCAGCACGTCATCGGGGTCGCAGCCGATGAGGTTGGCGAGCTCCTCGGAGAACTTCTCCGGCTGGGCGGCCGGCAGGTCGATCTTGTTGAGTACGGGGATGATCTTGAGGTCGTTCTCCATCGCCAGGTAGAGGTTGGCGAGGGTCTGCGCCTCGATGCCCTGGGCGGCGTCGACGAGGAGGACGGTCCCCTCGCAGGCGGCCAGCGACCGGGACACCTCGTACGTGAAGTCCACGTGCCCGGGGGTGTCGATCATGTTGAGGATGTGGGTGTTACCCGGATCCTCCGTCGGGGCCCAGGGCAGCCGGACCGCCTGGGACTTGATCGTGATGCCGCGCTCGCGCTCGATGTCCATACGGTCGAGGTACTGAGCACGCATCTGCCGCTGCTCGACCACCCCGGTCAGCTGGAGCATGCGGTCGGCGAGCGTGGACTTGCCGTGGTCGATGTGCGCGATGATGCAGAAATTGCGGATCAGAGCCGGGGCGGTACGGCTCGGCTCGGGCACATTGTTAGGGGTCGCGGGCACGCAGGGTCCTGTCTCTTGAGGCGCCTGTCGCCTCGGGTCGGATCGATACGTAGGCTCCATGGTCCCACGGGTGGGGAGCTGCGACCGGTTTGGGCCGGTCGTGCGGCTACTGGTAGCCTGGGTGGCTGTGTCTCGTGCCCTCTCTGCAGGAGGCACACCCCAAGGAAATCAAACGGCGAGCGAGACGTGCTGTCTCGCGCGCCTGAACCTGTAAAGGCTCATTCGTGGCGAACATCAAGTCCCAGATCAAGCGGATCAAGACCAACGAGAAGGCTCGGCTGCGCAACAAGTCGGTCAAGTCCTCCCTGAAGACCGCGATCCGCAAGGCCCGCGAGGCTGCTGCCGCGGGTGACGTCGAGAAGGCCACCGAGTACACGCGCGCTGCGTCGCGCCAGCTCGACAAGGCCGTCTCGAAGGGCGTCATCCACAAGAACCAGGCCGCCAACAAGAAGTCGGCGCTTGCTTCGAAGGTCTCTTCCCTCAAGGGCTGAGTCGGCTGGGCCCTATCGGGCTCAACCCCTGACTTGACCGCCGGAAAGGACCCAGCGGGCCCTCTCTTCCGCTCCTGACCGGCACCCCCGGACCCACGCGCGGCCTGCGTTCGCCACGCGGGCGTGGATCCACCATCGTGATCCGAAGGCCCCGTTCCCCTCCTTCCCCAGGAGACGGACGGGGCCTTTGGCATGAGGGGGTGCGCGCCGTCAGGCACGCAGGCAGGGGAAACCGGGGCGAAGCCCCGTCCCAGGGGCGCGGGGAACTGCGCGAACAACCCCCACCGACCCGCACCCGACAACCCCACCCGGGGGGTCCGGGGGCGGAGCCCCCGGGGAGGGGACGGGTAGGGGCGGCGGGGGCGAAAGAACCCGGCTCAGCCCAGCCGGGCGTTACCCCCGTCGAGACCGAGCCGCCCGAGCAATCACCACGACCGCCTTCTCCAGCGCGTACTCGGGATCATCTCCCCCGCCCTTGACCCCGGCATCGGCATCGGCGACCGCCCGCAGGGCAACCGCGACCCCGTCCGGCGTCCACCCCCGCATCTGCTGCCGCACCCGATCGATCTTCCACGGCGGCATCCCCAGCTCACGGGCAAGATCGGCCGGCCGGCCCCCCCGCGCGGAGGACAGCTTCCCGATCGCCCGCACCCCCTGAGCCAACGCACTGGTGATCAAGACAGGCGCGACCCCGGTCGACAAAGACCACCGCAACGCCTCCAACGCCTCCGCGGCCCGCCCCTCCACGGCCCGGTCGGCCACGGTGAAGCTCGACGCCTCGGCCCGCCCGGTGTAGTACCGCCCGACAATGGCCTCGTCGATCGTCCCCTCGACATCCGCGGTCAGCTGCGACACCGCGGACGCCAGCTCCCGCAGATCACTCCCGATCGAGTCGACCAGCGCCTGGCACGCCTCGGGCGTGGCCGATCTCCCGAGCGCCCGGAACTCGCCACGCACGAACGCCAGCCGGTCCGCGGGCTTCGTCATCTTGGGGCACGCCACCTCCCGCGCCCCCACCTTGCGCGCGGCGTCGAGGAGCCCCTTGCCCTTGGCCCCACCGGCGTGCAGCAGCACGAGGGTGATCTCCTCGGCCGGCATGTCCAGGTACGCCTTCACGTCCTTGACGGTGTCGGCCGACAGATCCTGCGCATTGCGCACGATCACGACCTTGCGCTCGGAGAAGAGCGAGGGACTCGTGAGCTCGGCCAGCGTGCCGGGCTGCAGCTGGTCCGGAGCGAGGTCCCGTACGTCCGTGTCGGCGTCGGCGGCCCTGGCGGCGGCCACCACCTCCTGCACGGCACGGTCGAGCAGGAGGTCCTCCTGGCCCACGGCAAGTGTGACGGGGGCGAGAGGGTCGTCTTGAGCGGTCTTCTTGGCCATCACCGAAAGCATCCCACGCGCCACTGACAACCCGCCCCGCACGGGAACCCGCACGCCCAGCCCCGGCGGAGCGCTACGGCTCCTCGCGCCAGCCGTCCCACTCCCCCGCGAACTCGTCCAGCTCCTTCGAATCGAGCCGCTCCCCGGGATCCGTCAGGACCAGTAGCCACTGCGCGTCCTCGGCATCGTCCTCACCGGCCAGCGCGTCCCTGACGAGCTGCGGCTCCTCGTCGAGCCCGAACCGGTCACCGATCAGCTCCGCCGCCTCTTCCGCGGCATCGCGGTCGGGCAGCACCAGCACATGTCTCACATCGCTCACGAGAACATTTTCCGCCACGCCGGACACGACCGACGCCGGGGTCGGCCCTTCTGAACGCAGGAATCAGCCCTTCCGCACCTCCGGCACCCGGTCCAGCTCGATCCCGAAGCGCTCCCGGTACAGCGCCAGCACCTCCTCGTCCGTTGCCAGTTCCGACACCTCCTTCGTCCCGTCCGGCGCCGTCGCCGTCAGGTTCCGACCGCTGAGCGTGATCCGCCCTCCGGCCTCCGTCACCCGCGAACAGACAAGCGACCGCGTGAAATGTGACTTCGGCGACGTGCTGTTCCACCAGGCCCCGGCGGCGAAGTCCCCCAGCACCCGCGGCCGCACCTCCAGGCGGTACTGCGGGCCGCCGTCCCGGATGACGTCCAGGTCCTCGGCCTCCCGCCGCCCGCCGACGCCCCGCACCCCCGCCGCGTCCGGCCCCGCCTCGAGCACCCTGAACGTGCCGCCCGGGTCCACCTGTTCGGTCCGCGCCCCGAAGGCCAGCGGATAGTGACTGTGCGCCCCGAACCCGACGTCCGCCAGCCAGTCGCCCCCGTCCACCGTCCGCACCCGCAGCGCGAGATGGTCGTACGGGATCCCGAGCCGCCCCTCCTCCCCGTACACCCGCCCCGCGAGCAGCGTGACGTCGAAGCCCAGCGCCCCGAGCAACGCCCCGAACGCCCCGTTCAGTTCGTAGCAGAAGCCACCCCTGCGCCCGCCCACCACCTTGTCCAGCAGCCGCTTCTCCTCCAGCACGATCTCCTCACCCAGATGGATCGACAGGTTCTCGAACGGCACCGCCTTCAGATGGCGCAGGTGCAGGTCACGCAGCACACCTGAAGTGGGCCACGCGGGGTGATGGGCGCCGATCCGGCGGAGGTAGGCATCGGCCTGTGCGGAATTCATGCCCTCAGTCTCTCGCCACGCTCAACCCTCCGCTCCCACCGACGACGGCCAGCGCCCCGTCCTTGTCCGTCCGCAGCACCACGGCACCCCCGGCACGCAGCGCCGCGACCGTGCTGGGCGCGGGATGCCCGTAAGGGTTGTCCCTGCCGCATGAGATCAGGGCCAGCCGCGGGGCCACCCTCCGTATGAGCTCCGGGTCCTGGTAGGCCGAGCCGTGGTGGGCGACCTTGAGCACGTCCACGGCCGTCAGCTCCCCGGCCGTCGGCGATCGCAGCAGCGCCTGCTGCGCCGGCGGTTCGAGGTCGCCGAGCAACAGCAGCCGCAGCCCCGCCGACCGCACGACGAGGGCGACGCTGGCGTCGTTCGGCCCGTCCGGGGTGGGCGCCGGGCTCGGTGGCGGCCACAGCACCTGCCAGTCGAGACTGCCGATGCGCCGCCGTTCACCCGCCACGGCCGACGTCACCGAGATGCGGCGAGCGGCCGCCTCCCTCCGTACGAACTCGGCCTGATCGGGCGGCTCCGCGAAGTCCGTCGTCTCGATCGCCCCCACCGCACGCCCGCGCAGCACGCCCGGCAGCCCCGCCACATGGTCGGCGTGGAAGTGCGTCAGCACGACGAGCGGGATCCGGGTGATGCCGAGCGTGGTCAGACAGTGGTCGACCAGCGCCGGATCGGGGCCCGCGTCCACCACCACCGCGGTGCCGTCGCCCGCCGCGAGCACCGTCGCGTCGCCCTGTCCCACGTCGCACATCGCGAACCGCCAGCCGGGCGGCGGCCATCCCGTGATCACCCTGGTGAGCGGCGCCGGCTGCACCACGACCAGCAGGAACACCACGACACAGGCACCGCTCAACCAAGGGTGTTTCAGGAGCCGTCGGCCGGCGAGCACGACGACCGCCGTGACCAGGGCGAGGAGCAGCGCCCCCGGCCAGCTCGCGGGCCAGTCCACTCCCCCGCCGGGCAGCGCGGCTCCGGTCCGTGCGATGTCGGCGATCCACCGGGCCGGCCAACTCGCGCACCACGCGAGCCCCTTGGCCACGGGCAGCACCACCGGCGCCGTCGCCAGCGCTGCGAACCCCAGCACCGTGGCCGGAGCGACGGCGAACTCCGCGAGCAGATTGCACGGCACCGCCACCAGGCTCACCCGGGCCGACAGAACCGCGACGACCGGCGCGCACAGGGCCTGTGCGGCACCCGCGGCGGCCAGTGCCTCGGCCAGGCGCGGCAGCATCCGACGTCTCTGGAGCGCGGCACTCCACCGCGGGGCGAGCGTGAGCAGGGCGCCGGTCGCCAGCACGGACAGCAGGAAGCCGTAACTCCGTGACAGCCACGGGTCGTACAGCACCAGCAGCAGTACGGCCGTGGCAAGGGCGGGAATCAGCGATCTGCGGCGGCCGGTCGCGAGGGCGAGCAGCGCGATCGATCCGCAGGCCGCGGCCCGCAGCACGCTCGGGTCGGGCCGGCACACGATCACGAAGCCGAGCGTGACCGCGCCACCAAGCAGGGCGGTGGCCCGCAGCGGGATACCGAGCCGCGGTGCGAGGCCACGCCGCTCGGCACGCTGGGCGAGACCTGGCGGTCCGACGAACAGGGCGAGCAAGATCGTGAAGTTGCCGCCGCTGACCGCCAGCAGGTGTGTGAGATCCGTCGCCTTGAACGCCTCGTCCAGCTCCGGTGTGACCCGTGAGGTGTCTCCCACGACCAGCCCCGGCAGCAGCGCCCGCGCGTCCGCCTCCAGCCCGTCGGTCGCCTTCCGCAGGCCCTCGCGCAACCGGCCGGCGAACCGCTGCGGCCCGGACGGCTGCCCCACCACCTCCGGCGGCCCGCTCCCCCGCACGCGCAGCACGGCCGCGATCCGGTCCCCGCCCGACAGCGCGGGGGCGAGCCGCGCGGCCACCCGCAACCGTGTGGACGGCAGCAGTGACAGCCAGGGCGAGCGCCCGCCGGGCAGCCGGGGTGAGCCCCTCGGCGAACTCGCGTCGACGATCACCAGCACCGGCGTACGTGTCGCCACCACGGCCCCGTCCCCACCCGCCCGCGTCACCTGCCGGACCTCCGCGTCGAGCAGCACAGCCGTGGGAGCCGCGTGATCCCCCTTGATCCGAGGCCGGGTGAGCCGTGGGTCGGAGGTGATCTCCACCTCGGCGGTCACCTGGGCGTGCTGCCGTGCCAGGGCCGGGATCGGGCCGCGACGCACGTCCGCCCCGTGCAGCCCCGCGGAGGCGGCGGCCGCCGCGACACAGAGCAGCGAGGCGGCGACGGAGACCCGCGGCCACGCACGGGACCGCCCTGCGCCGTCCTGCGTCACCCTGCGCGCCGCGGTCCGCCCCAACGCCAACAACGCGCCGGCCAGGACCAGGCAGCCCACCACCACGGCCGTGACCCGTCCGGACGGTGCCCCCACCGTCACCGCCGCCGTCACCCAGACCGCGAGCGCGGGCGGTACGAGCCGCAGATCCGTCGGCCCTTCCTCCCGGGGGTGGGCGCTACCGAGCCGCTTTCCCGAGGCGGCGTGCACGGCGCGGCGGCTCCGGGAGTACCGGGTGCTCCGCGTGGCATCCGTCGGTGCGGAGGTCGCGTGGGGTGAAAGGGGCGAAAGAGGTGATGGAGATGAAGGAAGTGAAGGGGGCGAAGAGGTTGCGGAAGCCGCCAAGGGCCCGGTGGGCCCGCTCACGGCCGGACGAGTTTCTGCAGATCGGAAAACCGGCGGTCTCCGATAGTTAGATGGGGATCTAGCAAAGAGCAAAGAAACGGCCCCCGGCGGTGTTGGTAGCACCAGCCGAGGGCCTGACGGACCTACCTGACTAGACCAGGAGAACCGCTGTGATCCACCTTCTCACGTCTCCCCGTACGGCCCGTACGGTTCGCGGCCTGATCGGCACCGTTGCCGATGCCGTCCGCTCGGTCATCGCTCCCGTGTCGCTCGTCGAAGCGTCGGCCGTCGAGACCGTCCTGGACCCGGTCGACGTCCTCGCCGCCGACGAACTCCCCGCCGTCGAGACCATTGAGGCCGCCGCCCGCGAGTACGAGCGCGCCGCCGACCAGGCCCGCCGCGCCGACCGCGGCAAGCGCGCCGCGAAGAAGGTCCTCGACAAGCTGCCCGCGGGCATCTACGGCACGTGGCGCGTCTTCCGGACCCCGTCCTCCCGGCAGACCCCCGACCTCGCCGCCATCACCGCGATCTTCAAGGCCAACAACCTCGGCCCGGTCCCGATGAAGCCCTGCACCCCGTCCCTCAAGGTCGAGCTCGTCGAGTCCGCCCCGGTCGCCGACGAGGCCCTGGCGGGGGTGGCTGCCTGATGGCCGAGACCACGAAGGCGGCCCGCCCCGAGCGGGCCGCCCCCGGCCGACGCATCGTCGCCGCGGGCATCATCCGCCGGACCCCCGACCGCACCATCACCGTCCGCGTCACCCAGGCCGGCGCCACGGGAGTCATCGCCAAGCAGGTGACCCGATGATCCACACCTCCATCCACACTGTGGATAACCCCGCCGAGCCCGGCGAACTCGCCGTCGCCGTCCGCGTCGGGCAGCGCATGCTCGCCGCCTACGGCACCGTCGACGACGGCGACATCTTCGCCTACGCCCAGGCCCACGGCGGCCTCGCCGAAGCCCTCCGGATCCTGCTGCGCGCCGTCGGCGCTGAGCGCGTCGGTGGTCTTCCTGGGGAGACCACCGAAAAAAAGGCCACGTCGGTCTCCCGCTGCCCAGCCGCCCACCACGACGACCCGACCCCGTGCGACGGCCCGACCGTCGTCACCGTCCTCGACGCGGCCAACGCGGGCGCCGACGGGTGCGAGCACCACGCGGCCCGGCTCCTCGCCTCCCTCGACGGCGGCCGCGTCTACGCCCTGCCCGACGCCCCGGCCGGCGCCGCCATCCGCGTGTTCAAGGCCGCTGGCACCATCCGGCCCTTCGCCTGGGTCGACAGGGGTGAGCGCGCGTGAGTATGAACGCCACCCCCCTCAGCGCCTACGACGACAGCGACCCGGCACCCGCGAGTGTGTCCGCCGAACTCCGGATGGCTGCCGAGACCCTCGACGAGACCGCCACCGCCGACATCCACAGCGACACGGACATGATCCGGTCCGCCGTGGCCCTGCGGATGCGGCTGCACGCCCTGGTCACGGCCCTGGACGCCGAGCGGGGTGAGCGCCGGTGAGCACCGAGCCCCGCACCGTCACCCTCGCCACCATCGACCGCGGCGACGTGACGATCCCGTGCCCCGCCTGGTGTGCAGGGCACGCCCACCACGACCCCGAGACCGAATACGCCGACATCATCCACAGCGGCCCGGAAACCATCGTCACCTTCCGGTACACCACCCTGCTCACCGCGAACCTGGTCCAGTCCCCGCACGCCAGCGAGGACGCCACCCCCGGGCTCGGCGGACGGACCCCCGGCGTCTCGGTCCACCCGCTCGGCGAAACCCTCGACCCGGTCGGCCTGTACGAACTGGCCGCCGCCCTCGACACCTACGCCGACCACATCCGCGACCTCGCCGACCAGCTCGACACGCTCCTCTCCGGCGGTGACCAGTGAGCCGCCGCCACCGCACCGGCCACATGCGCGGCGCCAAAGGCCGCCGCAAGCGCCTCGACCTCGCCAGGCGTGACGGCGCCCGCTGCTTCTACTGCCGCACCCCGTTCACCGACCCGGCCACCGAGGCGACCTTCGACCACTACCTGCCGTACGCGCTGTGGCCCACGAACGTGCACTGCAACCTCGTCCTCGCCTGCCAGGGCTGCAACCACGCCAAGGGCGACACGCTGCCCCTCGGCCTGCTGCTCGCCCTGCGCCCGTGGCTCACCCGCGCGCAGCTGGCGGTGGCCGCATGAGCCGCTCCCGCAACCACATCTCCCGCCCGACCGAGCACGCCGCCATCCGCGCGGCCAGCCGGTCGGCACGGCCGCTCCCCTCTGTTCCTGCCCTGATGGCTGCCCTGATCGACGCGAAGGACCGTCGTGACGGGGAGGCCGTGATCCTGTGCGCGCACCGCGCGGTGCGCGCCGCCGCCCCGGAGGTGGGCGAATGAACACCCTTCTGATCTGGTCTCAGGCCAACCCGCTGCCAACGGGCGCCGCCGCCACGCTGCTGCTCGCCGTCCTGGTGACGCTGCTCCGGACGAGCCGCACCCCGGCGGCCGTGCTGGTCGCCTCGCTCGCCGCGATGGCGTGCACCGCGTACAGCGCGGACACCAGCTGGCGGTTCGCCGCCCACCGCCTCGACATGACGTCGGACGCCGAGCGGGCCGCGATGTTCGCCGCCGCTGAACTGGCGCTGTTCGCAGTCGCCCTGATGGCCAGGCAGAACCTGCGCACGCAGGGCGCGCCCGGCACCCCAGGCGTCCTGGTGTGGGTCATCACGGGCGTGCAGGTCATCCCCGCCTACTCGGAGTCCGGCCTCGTCGGCGGCACCGTCCGGGCGTTCGTCGGCCCGGTCCTCGCCGCGGTGCTGTGGCACCTGGCGATGGGGATCGAGCTGCGGCACGCGAAGCCTGGGACGGGCTCGCAGTCCCTGCCCGCGGTCATCGCCCGGGAGCTGCGCGAGCGGCTGCTGTCCCGGCTCGGCCTCGCCACCCGCGACCGCACCGCCGAGCAGATCACCCGGGACCGGGCAACCGCCCGCGCCGTACAGCTCGCCTCCCGGCCGAAGCTCCGACGCTGGGGAAGCAGCCGCCTCGCCGCGGCGGTGGCCCGCTCCGGGGTCGGCACGGACCCCGAGCAGCTGGACGTGATGATGCGGATGCTCGCCGCCCGCCGTGGCGCCGGCACTCTCGCCTCGGTCGAACTCCGGTCGCCGTTCGAGCCGGAAGTGCCTGAGGTGGCCATCGAGGTACACCGTGTACCTGAGGTACCCGAGGCGTACCCGGCGATCGAGGTACACGTACCTGCCGTACCCGTGGCGGTGCCCGCGGGGGTTCGGCTGCTGCCGATCGTCGCCCGGCCCGAGCCCGCTCCGGTCGTCCCCGAGCCGGTCGCCGAGGAGCCGTCGCCGGAGCCGGAGGTACGCGTACCCGGGGCGCAGGAGCACCCCTGGTACACCATCGACCCGACCGAGTACCCCGACCCGAACGGCACCGGCGACAAGGTCGACGAGGAGCCCGAGGAGCCGGACGACGACCAGGGGTACCCGGACCCGCTCATCTCCCAGGTACGGGCCGACTTCCCCGACGACGTGCCCGGGGTACGGCGGCTGAAGGACACGTACGGCATCGGCCAGGCCCGCGCGCAGCGCATCCGCGACGAGCTGATGGGGGTGCGGGCATGAGGTGGCTTCTCCTCGGTGCCCTGCTGGGCTTGCTGCTCGTCTTCCCGCCCCTGCTGGCGATCCTCGTCGTCGCGGCCGTGGCCAGCAAGCCCGTGGCCGTGACCTTCGCACTCGGCCTGGCCGCCCGCCCGTACCTCGCCCGCAAGGCGAGGAGGTGGGCGCGATGACCGAGCCCGTACAGCGGCAGCAGATCGGCTACGACCTCGCCGGTAACCCCATGTACGCCGCGCCCGTCCAGTACGTGCAGCAGCCCGTCCAGCAGCAGCCGTTGCAGCCGATCAAGGCGCACCCGTGGGGCGCGTACATCGCGGGTGGCTGCCTCGGCCTGCTCGCCCTGACGCTCGTCGTCGTCCTCGTCATGTTCGTGGTGTTCGGGTTCGCGATCCTCGCGGCCGTCCTCGGCCTGGTCGTCGTCGCCCTCACGATCTGCGTCCTGGTCCTGAAGTCGATGTGGACCGAGTCCCGCAAGGGCTGACCTGCCCTTCCGTCCTCCGCCAGGTGTTTCAAATGGAACACCTGCGGGGGTGCGGTGGGGCCGGCCAACCCGGAGCAGGCCCACAACCCGAGGAGCACCTCATGCCCGCAGCACGCCACTTCTTCAAGCCCGGCACCCTCTCGAACGACGAGCTCAAGGCCGACATCACCGACGACATCGCCACCGCCCGGGGAGCCCAGCAGAGCCTGCAGCAGGCCGGCCACAACGGGCGAGCCGAACAGATGCGGCAGGCCACCGACGAGCACCTCGACGAGCTCAACGACCTCAACAACGGCACCTGGACCCCCAGGTACGGCAGCTGACAGCCCTCCCACCCTCCGTCAGTAGAGAGGAACCCCGCATGAACCACACCATCCATGTCACCCCGTGGATCTCCCGCCGCCCCGGGCTGGCCGCTCAGTTCGACTGGTCCTGTTCGTGCGGACGGCGCGCGTCCAGCCCGTCCGCGGATCGCGCCGCCGCCGAGTCCGACGCCCTCCGCCACACCCCGAAGCGGAACACGGTCAGCCGCCGCCGCTGACCCCCACGACCGCCACCCGACCCGCAGCCCGAGAGGACCGACCATGCCCGAACCGAAGACCCGCGAGGAGTACTTCGCCGCGGCCAGCCGTCACCTCGCCAAGGCCGTCCACCTGGCCGGATACGCCGAGGACCTCGCCCACGCCCCCAACAACCGGCACAAGAGCAGCGACTACGCCGCCGCGGCCGCCGTACATGCGGACATCGCCCGCTCCGCCGCCGCCATCGCCCAGGCCCTGCCCGAGACCGACCAGGACGCCCCGGAGGACACCAATGTCTGAGCCGAAGCTGAAGCTCACGCTCTGGGAGCGGGCCCGCCTCTTCGGCATCGAGGCGCAGGGCGTGAAGCGTGCCGCCGCCGGCATTGAGGACCAGCCCGACATCGACCGCCGCGCAGAGCGCGTCCGCGAGCAGGCCCGCAAGAGGGCCGCCAAGAAGAAGTAGCTCCGCCACGGGGCGTCCGCCTCGCCTGCCAGCAGATTCGGCCGCCCCGTGCTCCCAAAGCCCCATCGAGACCCAGGGAAGATCAGCATGACGCAAGTCGCCGTACCCGCCCAAGACTCGGGCACGGGTACACCCGTACCCGCTGTACCCGCCCCCGCAGGTACCCCCACCCCGCCCGTACCCGGAGCGCCGGGTACACCCGCCCCTGCGCCGTCCTCCGAGACGCCCCCGTCGACCGCCGCGAGCAACACGGGATACGCCCCTGAGGGCGCGCCGGGTACGCCCGTACCCGTCGACAATCCGGCGCTCCCCGAGCCCGGGGTACGGACTGAGAAGCGGCGCCCGATCGTCGCCCCGTGGCTGCGCTCCCGCAGCGACTTCAAGGCCACCGTGGCTCGCGCGTCCGGCCATGCCGGGTACGCCACGATGTACCACGGGCTCCGTCTCCCCTGGTACGGGATGCAGCTCGGCATGATGTCCCCGCGCGGTGCGGCCCGGTTCGTCACGTCCACGAACCGGTGGGTGTGGGACCGCGAGGCCGCACCCCTGCGCGACTACGCCGTCCGTCAGGAGGACGTCGAGGAGTACATGCGCCTCGCCCGCCTGCGGGCCGGACGCGTCCGCCTGCGTGGCTTTGTGACCGTGGTCGCCGCGGTGTTCGGCCTCAGCTTCGCGATCTGGCTGTACGTCATGGCGCCCGAGTACCTGTACCTGTTCGCCGCCGGTGGGGTGCTGACCCTCGGCTACTTCGGTCAGCAGCCCGACGCCCCGGTCATCGGGCCCGCGGTCATGCGTACCGAGTTGCAGAAGCTCACCGGATCGATCGTGGTGCGCGCCCTCGACGCGATCGGCAATGCGAAGATCTCCGCCGCCGTGAAGAAGGGCGGCGACATGAACGGTATGCGCTTCACCAGCGAGATCACCCGCGACGGGCCTGGCTACCGGGCCGACCTCGATCTCCCTTACGGCGTGGTGCCCGAGGACGTGATGGAGGAGCGCCAGGCCCTCGCCTCCGGGCTGCGCCGCAAGCTCGGCTGCGTCTGGCCCACCGGTGACCCTGACGAGCACGAGGGCCGCCTGATCCTGTGGGTGGGCGACAAGCCGATGAACGAGACCACGAAGCCCCCGTGGCCGCTCCTGAAGGAGGGGCAGGTCGACCTGTTCAAGCCCGTCGTGTTCGGCAATGACCAGCGGATGCGGGACATCGTTGTGACCTTGATGTTCGCCTCGATCGTGATCGGCTCCGTCCCCAGGATGGGGAAGACGTTCCTGCTGCGCCTGCTGCTCCTGATCGCCGCCTTGGATCCGCGCGCCGAGTTGTACGGGTTCGACTTCAAGGGCACCGGCGACCTCGGCCCGTTGGAGCCCGTCCTGCACCGGTACCGGTCGGGCGAGGACGACGAGGACATCCTGTACGTCCTGCACGCCCTGCGGGAGCTCAAGGAGGAACTGCGCCGCCGGGCGAAGGTCATCCGCAACCTGCCGCGCTCCCGCTGCCCCGAGTCGAAGGTGACCCCGGCCCTGGCCAACGACAAGAGCCTCGGCCTGCACCCGATCGTGGTCGGGTTCGACGAGTGCCAGGTCCCCTTCGAGCACGAGAAATACGGGCCTGAGCTGGAGTCGATCTGCACGGACATCGCCAAGCGCGGCCCGGCCCTCGGTATCGTCGGCATGTTCGCCACCCAGCGGCCCGACTCCAAGTCGCTGCCCACCGGGATCAGCGCGAACGCCATCCTGCGCTTCTGCCTCAAGGTGATGACCCACACCGCGAACGACATGGTCCTCGGCACCGGCGCGTACAAGGCTGGCATCCGCGCCACCATGTTCAGCCGCTCCGACCGCGGCATTTGCTGGATGTCCGGCGAGGGCGACGACCCGCTCATCGCCGCCTCGGCGTTCGTCGACGGGCCGGCCGCCGAGCTGGTCGTTGCCCGGGCCCGGGTGATGCGCGAGGAGTACGGCAACATCACCGGCCACGCTCTCGGTGAAGGCCCGTCCGAGTCCCGTGGGATGGACGTCCTCGGCGACGTGCTGAAGGTGTTCCGGCCCGACGAGGAGCAGCTCTGGTGCGAGCGGATCGCGGCCCGTCTCGCGGAGTGCTGGCCGGACGTGTACGGCGAGTGGACCACTGCCAGCGTCGCCCCGTCGCTGAAGCCGTGGGGCGTGGGCACGGCCGACGTGTGGGCCACCGGAGACGACGGCAAGGGCACCACGAAGCGCGGCATCAAGCGCGCCGACGTCACCGCCGCTGTCACTCGCCGTGACGCCGATCGGGTCGCCGCGTAGCCCACGGACGGCCGCTAGGCCTAGCACCACCCCCTGCTAGGCCTAGCACCCCCGCTAGCACCAAAACATGCCCTTGACCTGTTACCTAGCGCCTAGCAGGACGGGGCTGGGAAACGGGAAACACCCACCTCAGAGAGGAAACCCGCCCTCATGCTCGCTGCTTGCGCGCTGCTCGTCCTCGCGCTCGGCTGTTACGCAGTGTTGTGCGCGGTCAAGCCGTTCGCCCTGTGCCGGAAGTGCCGGGGTGCGGGGCAGATCGAGCGCTTCCGGAAGGTGCGCACCTGCCCGCGCTGCCGCGGCCACAAGCTCCGGCTGCGGATCGGCCGACGGGCGCACAACGCGTGGCGGCGCACTTACAGCGAAGGCGCCCGCTGACTGCACTCCACCTGATCCCCTGTGAGCAGCATCCGACGAAACGGAGAACCGCATGCCCCAGAATCCCGCCATCCCCTACGGCCACGTGGCGTTGCCCGCCGACCTCTTGGCCAGTGCCCTGTACGGACTCGGCCAGTACGAGGCAGCACAGATCGAGGCGAGGGGCGACGGCCTGCGGCCGAGTACCTCGACGTGCAAGGTAGTCGCGTGGCTGTGGGAGAACGGGCGCCAGGGCGAGGCGACCGAGGTGGTGGGCACCGTGTGCGCCGTTCTTCGTGGGCGACCCGTCCCCGGCGGCGCCGGCCGGATCACGCACGGGGCAGTCATCGACGCGTTCGGCGCCGAGCTGGACAACCTCGGCATGATGCCGGAGGGCGGTTGGGCGCCCATCTCTGAGCACCTCAACCGGGAGGTGCCGCGCGGGTTCTGACTGCACCCTGCCTTCTCCCGCGCCCGCTGTCAGACCCGGCTCGTACCCTGAACCGAAATGCGCCCCCTGCGCGGCCATTACGACCGCGCAGGGGGCCTTCGCACGTCCGGGGTGCTCAGCCTCGCTGCGCCGCGACCAGGCAGCGGACATCACCCCCACGTGTCACGAGACAGCCACACCGCGTACACGCGAGCCCCGCACAGCGCATGATGCCCCCTCAGCAACAGCACGTCCTTAGGGGGACCATGCACGCCCGTAGAGCCGCCGTAACTGCCCTGCTCGTCGCAGCCACCGCCACCGCCTGTAGCAGCAACGGCGCCGACGACAAGGCGCAGAGCAAGCCCAGCAAGGCCGCCACCAGCAAGGCCCCAGCCACGACAACGCCGGCGCCTGGCCCACTGAAGTTCGGCTCCAACTGGCGCTGGTCCGACAAGGACGACGACGGCAAGCCCATCAGCGGCACGACGACCGTCCTCAGCTACACCCAGCCCGCCAAGGACGTCGACCTCACGAAGGAAGCCTCAGACTTCGCCCACCCCGTGTGGTCCGTCCTCGAAGTCAAGGTGTGCATCGCCGCCAAGAGCAGCCCCGTGACCGTCTCCCAAGGCCCCTGGGCCCTCGGCTTCCCCGACGACACCCGCCTCGACTCCCCCAACATCAGCGGCTCCGGCGTGCCCAAGCCCGAGTACGCCAGCAACGGCGCCACCGTGAACGCCGGAAGCTGCCTCCGAGGCAAGATCACATACTCGGTCGAACGAGGCACCCGTCCCAACCGCATCGTCTACGGCTCAGCAGGCCGCGACACCGTCGAATGGGCAGTACCCAAGGCGTAGACCGAAGGAAGCGCCCGTGCTGAGCCCGTCAGGCGCGCTCGTCCGACCGCCAATCGCCCACCGCACGGGGTAAGCGTGGAAGCGGGACCACGGGCTGGGCACACCGAGTGGGGCAGGGACGAAATGGTGTGACTACCGATGTCCCGCCCTGCGACCATCGGAGCATGAGCGAAATACCGGTGAACCCGGAGGAAGTTGAGCTGCTCCTCTACCTGGGGACGATGGTCCGTGACGCTGCCCACATGGAGATCACAGTCGAAGCGCTCACCGGCCACCTCGTGGCCAGCCATGACCCGCAGGCTTCCGGGGTGCGGGGGCAGCCGCTGTCATCCCTCGTGCGTACGTGCCGGGAGACTGCTCGACAGGTCCCGCGAGTCGACGACTCGCAGCTGGCCTCGCTGGACAAGCTCCTGGACCGGGTAACCGCCCTATCCAAGCTCCGCAACGCCTACGTGCACGGCGGATGGGCGAAGGACCTCGACGGCTCTCTGATTGCACTTCGGGGAAAGCGAGGACAGAGCGCTCTCGTCTCGCACGCCGTCTCTGGGGACCAGCTCGTCGAAATGATCGACGAGATCCGAAGCATCTACGACGGGCTGATGGCATGGATCAGCCACGACCTCGACATCGTGTACGGCCCGCTCCAAGATCAGAGCGGCGCTGAGTCCTAGTAGTCCGGGCCGAGTGCAACCGGCGCACAAGGCGTGGTGCCGTACGTACGACGATGGCACCCGCTGAACCTGCAGGGCAGTCGTGTTGCGCGCAACCGGCCGCGAAGAAGACGCCCGGCGGGCAATTCTGCGCAATCCCCCGGCGTCAGCCCGTCATCCGCAGCATTCTGAGGACTCGCCCACCGACACGAGAAGGAGACAGGCCATGGCCCGAAAGCTCCGCATGCTCGGCACCACCAGCGACGAGGGCAAATGCCCGACACTCTACGAGGACGTCGACACCGGCGACATCATCGTGCAGGGCTACACCGTCACCGACACCAACGACATCGCCCAGCTGCAGAACGTCCTCGACGGCGAATCGTTCGTTGTCGTCCCCCGCGACCTGCTGACCCGCTTCGCCCCCAAGGAGTAGACCGCGTGCCGCAGTTCATCAACGACTCGACGTTCAGCACGTACTTCGAGACGTTCGAACAGACCGCGTGGCGCCTGGAGACCCGCCGCGGCTACGCCTCCGACCGCAACAGCCCCAACTGGACACGCTGGAAGGCCGGCGAGGACGTCAGCCACGACCCGTCCAGTGCATGGCGGGAGAACATCCAGCGGCAGACGGCCGCGGGGAAGCGATTCGAGCGCATCCGCCTGGTCGACGACCCACCGACCGATGGACAGCTGTTCCTCCTCGCGCGGGCACCGAGCAACGAGGCGGTGGGCGAGGACATCCGCAACCTGTGGCGTGCGGACGCGGAACGTCTGGCACTGCCTGCGGTCGACTTCTGGCTCTTCGACAACCGCCGCGCCCTGGTGCTCCACTTCGACGACGCCGACGAGTACCTTGGCGCCGAACTCATCGAAGACCCTGCGCGTATCGCGGAGTTCCGCCAGATCCGGGATGCCACCTGGCCTCGCGCGATCCGGCGCGCAGACTTCGCGGCGCAGGTAGCTTCGGAGGTGTGACCGACTTCCAGACCGCCAGAGAGGCCCTCGGTGCGCGGCTACGTGAGCTGCGCACCGAGGCCGGACTCAACGGCAAGGAGTTCGCTGCCCGGACCGGATGGCAGCGCTCCAAGGTCTCGCGGCTGGAGAACGGCAAGCAGACCGCATCCGCGGCCGACGTCGAGGCGTGGGCGCAGGCCTCCGGGGCTCCTGATGCCGCCAGCGAGTTGAAGGGCCGGGTCCGCAGCCTGGAGACCGCGTACCGGAGCTGGAAGCGTCAGCTATCGGCCGGCCACCGCGCGATGCAGGAAGAACACGGCGTTCAGGAAGCGCAGGCGGAGACCGTCCACATCTTCGAGGGCGGCATCATCCCCGGCATCTTCCAGACCCCGGACTACGCCCGCGGCGTCCTCACAGACGTGTCCAACCGCCTCGGGGTGCCCCGCGACATCGAGGAAGGTGTGCGGGCCCGCATGAAGCGGCAGAAGACCGTGTACGAGCCGGGGCACCATTTCCACGTGCTGATCTGGGAAGCGGCTCTGCACGTCGTACGGTGCTCCCCGGAGGCCATGGCCGCGCAGCTCAACCGGTTGTCCGGGTTCATCGGCCTCGACACGGTCACCCTCGGCATCATCCCGTTTGGCGCGCGGACGCCGTTCTCCCCGAAGCATGGGTTCTGGATCATTGACGAACGGCTCGTCGTCGCCGACACGTGGAACGCGGAGCTCTCACTCGACTCGCCGGACGACGTCGCGTTCTACCGCAAGCTCTGGGACCTGATGCGGGAATCCGCGGTCTACGACCACCAGGCGCACCGCCTGATCTCCCGTGCGAGGGCGCAGCTCACCCTGACGTGAGCAATCGGCAGCAACCGTCCTAGCTCCGTGCGCAATCCCGCGCAATCAGCGCACACGCGCGCAATCGGACTGCCTACCGTCCTGCTCATGGCTCTACACCCCGCCCCATACGCCCGGCAGGCAGGACAGGACTGGCTCCTCTCCTGCGCCGACACTCCCGCCGAGATACGGACCCGGTGGGACGCTGACGAGCTGGGCGAATTCCCGAGCGGCGGCCACTGGATGGTGGCCGAAGCTGCGCTCGCACCGTCCATGGACGCGCTGAAGCGCATCGACCCCTCGCGGCGCGGCCCGGTCCTGTCGGACGTGACCCAGGGGATTGCGTGGTGGCTGGTGCCGCCGACCCTCGGCGACGAACTGGACGACGTGCGCACGATCACCGTCCGGCCTCGGGGCTGGGTGCTTCGGTGTCCGCCCGTGCTGTATCCGGTGCGCGGCCGCGTGTGGATCGAACGGCCGGATGGCTCCGGCCGGCTGACCGACCCTGTCCTCCTCGGTGCCGCGCTCGGCCCCGCCGGCGGACCTCGACTTTCTGCGGAGGCATTCGGATGACCCTCACCTCAGCCGAGACCACGGACGGCTTCATGCTCGAGCGGCGCGGGAAGAGGCTGATCGAGTCGGCGACGTCCGGCCGGGAGCGGGCTGCCGCGCAGGCCCTCGTCGAGGAAGAGACGATCCTCGCCCACAGCAGCGTGCAGGGCGCGCTCGGTCTCCTGGACACGCCCAGCAAGAGCAAGGTCGGGTGGGAAGGGCTGATGGGACGCGTCTACAGCCTCGGCCTGGACGACGAACAGAGGACGTTCCTCGGGCTGACCCTCTCGATGCTGAGCATCGGCAGCACACCCCTGGCGGCAGTAGCCGAGCTCGACGAACGCCGCCTGGCCATCATGCTGCGAGCGATCGCACGGCTGGCAGGCAACGACACGATCGCGGTAGGAACGCGACTCTAGCTCTCGCCGTCGGCTCCCCTGTCCGGCAGCGAGAAGGGGCGGCCGCCCTACGTCCCCACAAGGGGCGGCCGCCGCACGAACGCCCGCCCGTCCTCGCACCCCAAGCTCAACAGAGGGCGGGCGGGTCCCGGATCGGCCCTCCCCTCACCCCCCAGGCTCCGGGGAGGGCCCGGCGCCTCCGGTCACGACCAGAGGCGCCCCATACACTGACGCTGACCCTCGAAGGTGGTCCCGTGACCGACGGCCGCCCGCACGGCCCGCTGCCCGGTCTCACGGACTGGCAGCGGGCCGTCGTCGACTTCGCCCGCCAAGACCTGCAGAAGGCCCGCAGGGAGGATCTCGCTGCGATGGACGATGCCAGCCTGATCCTGCTCGTCGAGCGGCTCCGCAGTCGCCTCCACAGCGTCCTCCACCTACTCGACGAGATCACGGAGCAGGACCGCGAGCGCTCGTGAGCCGTGCCAAGTTGGTGCAGCACGACCACGTTGGGGGCGCTGTTACGCAGGGACGATGCTGATCTGCGGCTGGGCGACATCGAGCCGCATCCCGTGCTTCTCCAAGACCTGCTGCAACTCGGCCGCGCAGGCCTCCATGCGGGCCTGCTGCTCATGCGCGATCAGAGCCCGGGCGGCTGCGAGCGGATCTTCCAGAGCGGACGCGGACGGCGCGCCCTCGTCAGTGGTGTGGCTGTGCATGCGAGCCCCTCTCAGGCCGGTGCGAGGACGGTGACGGTGCCGGACGAGCCCTTGTACTTCAGCGCGCCCGCCTCGACGTACACGACGCCCCCAGCGGACGGGGTGCCGGTGGGCAGCGTGGTCACGTTGGCCACGCCGAGGACGCCGACGCCGCCCCCGGTCGAGGTGGTGTTCACGAGGACGTTCGTGCCGGCGTGGAGCGCGGTGTCGGTCTTCAGGCGGCCGGCGGCGGCCCGGTAGAAGTTGGTGTCCGAGGCGAGCGCGCCGGTGGACCAGGACATGGTGCCGTCGACGAGGACCTGGAACCGCTTCTGGGTGTCGCCGGTGACTTGGACCTGCAGCGCCTTGACGGTGGTATCCACACCGTTGACGAGGACGGCCGACTGCGTGGTGGCCTGGGCATCGAGGTACAGAACCTGCCCGGTAGCGCGCTGGAGATGCAGCCCGGCGGTCGGCGTGGTGACGCCGCCCATGCCGATCCGGCCGGTGGATCGTTCGATGTGGATCGAAGTGTCCAGCAAGGTGCCGGTGTCGTCGTAGCGGCGCACCTGGAAGTCTGTGCCGGCGTTCGATCCGCTCTCCGTCGTGCTGTTGGCTCGGATGCCCCAGCGGCGGCCGGAGTTGGACATGTCCGAGCTGATTGACAGCAGGATGTCCTTGTTCACTGCGTTGTTGCCACCGACGCGGAGTGCGGTGTTCTGGCCCGAGTAGGTGCCGCTGGTGATGTTCTGGGCCCGTACCGAGAAGTCGGCCAGGTTGGTGCGGATGTTCGTCCAGTCGACGCCGATGGGGGCATTGTCGACGGCCTTGGTCCCGTCCACGGCCTGGTCGATGAACGGGATCTCCAGTCGGCCCTGGAGGGCGCCGCTGGAGTCGGCGATCTCCAGTTCCCAATGTCCGTGGATCGAGCCGTGATCGTTGGCCTCGAAGTGGGCGCCCTGCCACACCACCGGCTTCCAGCCGACGCCCGAAGCGAGCGGGTCGCGCGTGCCCGCGTCGTAGCCGCTTTTCTTGGTGGAGGTCTGGACCGGTATGTAGAACGCCTGCATCGTCTTTGCGTCGCTTCGCATCGCGAAGTTACGGATGTTCTCGCCAAAAGACCCGACGTTCGCACGCTGATACGAGTACAGGTTGATACGGCCCGTCGAATCGGTGCCCGTGCCGTCGTCGTCACCTCCCGCATAGCTGCTCAGCACGCTGAAGCTTTGGCCAGCACCGGCAACGCCGATGGGATAGCCGGCGGGAGCGCCGTAACGGTCGACGACGAGGCTGCCTGTGACGGTCCCGCCCGACGTGGACACGCTGCTCGCGAGGGGGACGCCGGTTGAGGGCCACTGCCCGTTCAGCCGCGGCCCCCACAGAGTTTCGCTGTCGATGTCGAGCCAGTACTCGCCGTCCCGCCCCAACTTGACTGGCGGGTCGCCGTGTCCGGACAGGATCGCGTCGCCCGTGGCAACGAGCGTGGACGAGACCGGGCCAGGGATACCGCCATTGTCGGCGGTCTGGTTGACCGCCGAGGCGGTGGCTACCCAACGCCCGTCGGCCGGAGCGGTGGGCCAGTCCCACACTGTGGGCGTGCCGCCTGCGCCGCGCTGGGGGCCTGCGGTGAGCGGGATGCTGGTGTAGACCGTCTCGAAACCTGCGGTGTAGACGTACATGGTCATGCTGGGTCTCTTCTCTCGGCTGCGGCGCCGCTACCCCTGTCCCCCGCGGCGCCCTCGTTCCTACGGTCCGTCAGCGCTTGTACTGCTGGTACGTCTGCGGGTTACGCATGCCGAGCTGCAGCATCGACCTCTCGACCACATCCCGCAGCTTCCGCTCAGTCAGCACCTGGCCCTCCACCGTGACGTGCAGCGTGTTCTGCTGATGCACTACGGGGCCCCCGCCGCCCGCGAGAGCGAGTCCGGAGCCGCTGAACTCGCCCGCGCCTGCCACCGAAGTGGCCAGCCGATTTACGGCCGTGGTGGCGTGGTGCGCGCCGCCAGCAACACCTGCGGCGAGACCGCGGGGAATCCACTGGCCGATCGCCGCGAACACCGTCGACGGGCTCTTGATCCCGAGCGCGCGTTTGATGGCCTTCTGCATGGCCGTGGCGATCTTCATCATCTGCTTCTCGATCGCCTTTTGCTGCGACTGCAGGCCCTTGACCAGGCCTTGTGCGGACTTGATCCCGGCCCCGTACATCGAGTCCGCGACCGCTTTGCCCGCGCTGTTCGCTGCGCCCTGCGTCGTCTTCTGCAGCTTGTTGATCTCTGCGATCTGGCCCTTCGACGCCCCGGCCAAAGCGGTCGCTGTCGCCCCGCCCTGGTCGACGCCCGCGGCGGCGATCTGAGCGATCAGGTCCGAGCTGAGCCCCTTCTTCTGCAATGCGCGCAGCTGGGCCGCGAACTGGACCGCCTTGGCCATCTGGTCGCGCATCTTGTTGACGACGTCCTGCGCGCTCAGCGCGAAGCCCTCCTGGGGTGCCTCGGTGACGATGGAGAAACCCTGCATGACGCCCTGCGCCACGGACTTGACCTCGTCGGACCAGGACTTCTGCAACGCGGCGAGGTTCTTCTGCGCGGCCTTCAGCTTCGTCGCGACGGAGTCACGCTTTGCCGCGAGGCTGCGGAGCGCCTTGTCCTCGCGCTTCGCATACGCCTCCAGATGCTTGATCGTCGCCTCGTGGCTCTTGACCCACTTGTTGGAGACGCCCTTCGACCCCTTGAGGTCCGCGACCTTGTTGTAGGTCTGGATGAGGAGGGTCTCGATCCTGCGCGTCGCCGCCTTCACCCGAGCCGTCGACGCCGTGAGGCCGTCGACCAGGCCCTCGTTGACGTAGATGCCCAGCGACCTGAACACCTTCGAGGGCGACGAGATACCGAGCGTCTTCGCGAACGCGTCGGCGGTCGCTTGCGCGGCACCCCGCATCGTGGTCACCGCGCGCGGTGCGCCCGCTGTGATGCCTTCCGCGAGGCCGTCCATGAGGGCGTGGCCGGAGTGCAGCGTCCACCCGCGGCCGGAGAACGGGCCCTCTTTCGCGGGGCTGTGCGGGAACAGTCCGGCGATCTTCGAGACGACACCCTTGGCCGCGTCGTACGCCTCGCCGACCTTTGCCTTGATGCCAGAGATGAACCCGGAGATCAGCGACTTGCCCGCGCTGAGCAGCAAACTGCCCAAATTCCCCAGGGCGCCCTTCACCTTGCCGGGAACACCCTTGACCCAGGTGATCGCCTCGGAGGCTTTCGAGACGACAGACGACTTGAACGACGACCAAGCCTTACTGGCCTGCGAGGCCAGCTTCCCCCCGAGCCCCGCCAAGAAGCTGATGATCCGCCCCGGGAGCGCCCTCACCCAACTGAACACGGACTTTCCCGTGTTGACCATGCCGTGATAGGCCCAGACGAGGCCGTCGACGATGCTCGAGAAGGCTCGCTTCAGCCAGTCCCACGCGGCCTTCGCCGCGCCCACGATCGCGGACCAGGCAGCCTTCACGCCGTTGCGGAACCACGCGAAGTGGTTGTAGGCGTAGATCACGGCGCCGACGAGCGCAACGACCGCCAGCACCACGATCATGATCGGGTTGGCGTCCATCGCGACGTTCAGGGCCCACTGCCCGATCGCAGCGGCCTTCTCCGCGATGGCACTGCCGATCAGGGCCAGCTTCTCTGCCGTCCACGCGATAGCGGAACGCGCCGCAGCCAGCGTTGCCGCAGCCATCGACCGCACCAGCCCCGCCGCGTTCAACGCGGCCGTCTTCATCGCCCCGCCGACACCCTTGATGCCCTTGACGAGAGTCGTCCACGCCGTCTTGCCCGCGGCCGTCGACACCTTGCCCACCGACTTGGCGAAATCCCCTACCGCGCCGCCGGCCGTCTTCGCGGCCTTCACTGCTCCGTCGAAGCCCTTGCGCAGGGCTCCCCCGAACGAGCCCGCTTTCCCGGAGAACGCCGACCCGGCGACCTGCGCGGAACGGAAGCCCTGCACAACGCGGCCGGCCGCTTTCGCGGCACCGACACCCATCTTCCCGAACCCCAGAACAGCCTTGCCCGCGCTCATGGTCAGCTTGGCTGCGTAGGCCACGACCGAGAGGGCGAGCACCCCGCCGATGACCGAGGCGAGGGCGACGGTCACGTCCTTGTGCTTCGCGAAGAAGCCGATCACGGCAGATACGACCGGGATCAGCTTGGAGCCGATCTCGATCGCCAAGACGTGGACCTTCGCCTTGGCCTGCGCGATCTGGGTGTTGAGCTGCTTGGAAGTCTCCTTCCAGCCCTCAACATCCTTGCTGGAGTGGTGGAACGAGTCCCCGACCTTCTTGACCCGCTCCTTGAAACCGTCCGTGTTCTCGCCCGTGAGCTGGAGCGTTGTGTTCAGCCCGATGGCGCCACCGGCCATCTTCTTGATCGCGTCGGTATAGGTCTGGGCCGCCGGGCCGCCCTTCTTCAGGGCGTCGCTGAACCCGTGGGTCTTGTTGATGAACGTGCCGAACTGACCGGCGAGATTCGCCTGGTCCGCCGGCATTCCCTTCATCGCCTTCCGCCAGTCCCCGAGGCTGATGGAGCCCTTGGCGTACGACTGCGCGACCTTCCGTACCTGTGGGTCCATCAGGCCGAGCATCTGGTTGGCGTTCGCCGATGCCTGCTTGGTGTTGTTGAACGCGCTGAGCAGGACGGTTCCCGAGTGCCCCATCTTCGTCAGGACCGTCTGGGAGAGCAGGTCGAGGGTGCCGGTCAGGCCTCGCTTGCCAAGGTGGGTCGACACGTCCGTGGAGGACAGGCCGAGGCGCTGCATCTCCTGGATGGCGACGTTGTTCGGCGCGGCAAGGGAGCGGATAGTGGAGGCGAGTTCCTGGGTGCCCTCGCGGGCGCTGGTGCCGTGCTGGGTGAGCGTGGCGAGCGCGCCGCCGACTTCCTCGAAGGAGATCTTGTTGGCGGACGCGATCGGCAGGACCGTCGACAGCGATGAAGCGAACTGCTCCATGGTCATCTTGCCTTCACCAGCAGCCGTCTTCATGCCGTTCATGACACGAACGGAGTCGCTGGCCTTGAGGTGATACGACGCCATGACGCTGGTCATCGCGTTGGTGACCGAGTCCAGCGACGCGTTCTCTTCCTTCGCGCCTTGCGCGGCCGCCTGCAGTACTTTCAGGCCGTCGGCCCCTCGGTACCCGGCCTTCTCGATCTGGTACATGCCGTCGGTCAGGTTCTGGATGCCCGTGCCGGTGCCTGCAGAAATGTTGAGAATGCCCTTGCGGACCGTTTCCAGGCCCCTCAGGGACTCCCCTGCTGCCGTGTGCAGCACCATCGTCTGCGCCTGGAAGTCGCCGGCCATCTTCACCGACGCGGCCGCCACCCCTACGCCGATCAACGATACCGAGCGGCCCATCTTCGCCGCCCCGGCGAACGCGGTCGCCCCGGCCTGGCGCATACTCCCCGCAGTGCCAGCCATCTGCCCCCGGGCCTCGCGCAGCGTCCCGCGCAGCTGCGTCATGTCGCCCATCAGGCGCACGATCACGGGCGGCAGCAGCGCACCCTCAGCCACGGCACACCCCCCGTACCGTCAGGATGCTCGGCTGGATAACGCCGCAGGTCACGGCTACAAGTGCCGCCCCTCGAACGATCGTTGCCATGGGCTGAACTCGTTTCTGGCAGTCACGGAAGCCCGGCTCCGAACGGGCAGCGCCCCACCGCAGGCCCGTCGACCAGCGGGTGACGGCGGGGCAGGAAGTCAGTCGATGGATTGAGGCCCGGGGCCGGCAGGGAACGGACCCACCGGCCCCGGGCTGCCCGACGTACGAGGCCCCGGGACTGGAGGACCAGGGCGCGCATTGGTCGGGCACCGGCCGGGCCATCACGCCGGCCGGAGCTGAGAGGTCAGAGAAGGTCGCCGGCCGCGTCAAGCAGCTCGTCGACGACGTTCTGAGTCCGGTCGTCCGCCTTGTTCAGGTCGGGGTGCTTCCGGAGCAGCAGCAGGGCCGCCTCAAGGGCACCGAGCCCCGCACCGACCCGCGTCGCGTCCGCCTTCGACATCGAGGCCTGGCGCCGCTTCACGGGCGGCTTCTGGACGGGCTTGGGGGCCTTCGCGGCGCCCTGCGCCTTGTGCAGGACCCGAGGAACCGCTACGGGCTCCGGTGGCTGCACCGCCTTGCCCAGCCACGCCGGGCGCGCCACGGCAGGTGCCTGCGGGTTGTCGTCACGCAGATGCCGAGCACGGTCCGCGTACCCGCGGGCCAACTGCGGCTCGTCGGCGATCCGCGCCGACTTCTCCAGCCGCGCCGCCTCCGCCTCAACCTCGGCCCGCGGCAGCGACTTCAGCACCATCCGCGCCCGGTCGTAGTAGCCGTGGATCATGCCCGGAGTCGGGTCCGCCTTGCCGCGCGCCTCGAGGCCCCGCGCGTACTCGCAGCGGTCCACCAGCTCCGCCGCATCCAGCTTCACGAGGACCTCGTCCGGTACCTTCGCGATCCACTCGCCGTACTCACGCGCCAGGTCTTCCCGCACGCCACGCACCGACGCGGCGCGGGCGGCCTTCGTCATCGGCGCACTGGCCACGACGTGCGCCGGAGCAGACAGGATCCGGTCCGCGGCCGCCATATCGGCAGTACGGGCGTACTCGGCGGCGGCCACCTCGGCGCGCTCCACGACCGACGGGCGGTCCATCTTGAGCAGGACGTCGTCGGGGATGCGAGAGACCCAGGGGCCGAGCCGCGCCATGTCCTCGCCCGTGACACCCACGGACTTCAGGGCGGACGGAGTCTTAGCCTTCGCGCCAGGCGCCGGCGCGGCGAGGATCTCGCCCGCCTCCGTGAGCGCCTTCGTCAGGTTCCCGTCGCCGCCCTCACCAGCTGCGGTCTCCCAACGGGCCTGCGCCTTACGCAGACGACCGTGGACCTGCGCCTCGGTGAGGTCGGCCAGAACATCGGCCGGGATCTTGTCAGCCCACTGGCCGTACTTCTCGGCCATCTGCTGAGGAACTGCGGCAACCATGGCTCATGCGGCTTCCGTCCGTCGTTCGCCGAGCCGTTCCACAACCGATGCGCCGTCCACACGCCACGCGCCTTTACCGCCCGCTCTGGAACCGATCAGTTCCCTCTGGCGCAGCAGTCTCCGCACGAGTCCGGTGGAGCAGCCCAGCAGGTGTGCTGTTTGCTCGACGGTCAGCCATGTGACTGACGCGGCACACGGTGCGCCAGAAACCTCATCCCGGAACGCATCGGTTCCGGCATCGGAACCCTGCAAAGTCCCTTCCTGGTAGGCACGTGCCGTGATCGCGACGTTCTCGGCAATCGCCCGCAACCGTGGCGGAACACCGCCGTCCCGCCGGGCCTGCTCCTTGATGTAGCGGGCGAGCGGTCCCACCAGGTACAGACAATCCGCGCCGTCCAGGACCAGCGCGTTCCCGTGCACCGCCACAGCCATCAGCGCGCCCCCTCCGCCGCGGCGAGGCCGGCCCGGCGCAACCACTCCGGCCCGTCCGGCTGCGCCTGCAGGTACAACGCCGTTGCCGCAGCGAGCAGACCCGCCACGTCCCGCAGATCCGCCTCGTCCAGCAGATCGCGGACCGTGGCGTCCTCGCGCTCGTGGAAGGCCGTCACCAGAGCCACCGCCGTCTGTGCCGCCGACGGCACACCCCCACCACCACAGCGCCCGCCGAGAGCCTCCGCGAAGGCGCGCAGCGCACACCGCGCACCGATCCCCGCCGCCACCGCCTCCCGAGACGACAGCGGACGCCTGCACCGCCTGCACACCACCGTCACGCCCCAGCCTCCCGCTCCCCGCCATCCGCCGCCGACAGCGCCCGCAGGTGCCGCGGCACAACGTCAGGCACGAGCGCCTGCTGCTCCGGAGTCAGCCGCAACTCACCGAGGATCGCCCGAATCGCCTGAGCGATCAGAGCACCCTGAGCCTCGGCAAGGCCCACCTGCCGCGCCTCCAGCCCGAGCTTGACCATCTCGGCCAACACCTTGGCCGCACGGTCCAAAGCCCGTTCGTAGACGGCCACCTCGGCCCGCAGCTGCTCTGCGCCGGTGGCACCGACGTACCGCATCGACGTGAGGCCCTGCACCAGCCGAGCAGCAGCGTCCTTCATGGCGACGATCTCGCCCGCCACCCGCTGCAACTCCCCAGCCGGATCCGTCACCGGCTTCGCCGCCCCCAACTCCTCCAGCAACTGGCGCGCCTGCCGCTCCACCTGCTGCCGCTCAGCAGCAACCGTCTGAGTCCTCGTACTGCCACCATGCAGCCGACACCGACCCTCACCAGGGTGAGACGTCCCCCACCCCGCCGACTTCGCACAGACCCCCTCCCCCTGCCGCTTCCGCGCACCGCATCGCGGAAGGTCATGAGGGGTGGCCTTTCCCGAGATGGTCATGAAGCCTCACCCGTCCCGTTCAGGCCGAACGCGGCGGCGAGGTGCTGCTGCTCCATCTCGTCGAGGTCGGATTCGGTGAGCACGCCGAGCGCGGCGACGGCGGCCTCGATGAGCCGCGTATGCGCCTCGGCGGTCGCGTCGCTGGCTTCGGGTTCGGTAGCTGTGGACAGACGGATGTCTGCGAGGGTCTCCCCGCCGACCCGGCGCAGCTGCCGAATCGGCTGCGGTCCGGGAACGTAGCCGAGATCGCGCAGGGTGTTCGCGGCGGCCGTGGACGGGTCGTAGGGGCGGTCGTCGGGGCGCATGGTGTTCTCCTGTCGTGCGGGGTGTCAGGGCTGGGCGTGGCGGCCGAGGGCGCGCGCGGCCTGGGTGGCTCCGAGGCGGGCTTCGTCGTAGACGCGGCGCTCGCGGTCGCTGAGGGAGTCCAGGAGTGCGGCGAGGCAGTCGGGGGTGTCGACGGCCGGCTCGTCGTGCTGCCGGAGGTGCGTGTTGATCGAGTCGCCCTGTAGGCGCAGGTTGCGCTGGGTTTCCTCGGCCATGGGGACGATGCGGGCGAGGGTCTGCGCGAGGGTCTCGATGCCTTCGAGGCCGCCTTTGAGGGTGTGGCGCAGGTCGTCGAGGACGTCGCGGTAGATGCCGAGGTCGCGTTCGTGGATGGCGCGGTAGTCGTCGGGGGTGGTGGGGGCGTCGATGCTCATGAGGTTCGCTCCGTGGGGTTTCGGTCGATGAGGTTGTAACGGGCGCCGCAGGGGGCCCGTCGTTCGCCGGCGGCGAGGTGGCGGTGCGTGCAGCTGCAGCGCGGGCAGTCGATGACGAGGAGCTGGGTCTGTCCGGCGGTGATGAGCTCGGCCGCGGCTACCTCGGGGATGGTTGTGGTCACGGGGGTTCCAGGGGGTTATGCGGCCGCTGTACGGGGCCGTTCGGGGTGGAGGCACCAGGTCAGTTCGCACGACTTGATGGGGCAGCGGACGACGTCCATCTCGGTGCCGCCGACGGTGACGGTCGCGACGCGCTTGGCGTTTCGCTGGGTGCGGCATGAGGGGCAGACGGCGGCGCGGAAGAGGGCGCGAGGGGTGCGGGGCATGGGGTCTCCGTTCGCTGCGGAGCGGGCGAGGTTGTAGAGCTTTCGGGCGTGGCGGTGTGGGAGGCCGGCGGTCCGGGCTGCGGCGAGTTCCTCGCGGCGCTGCTTGTCCGCCTCGGCCTTCCGACGGGCGGCCTCGATGCGTTCGCGGATCACGTCGTCGACGTTCATGGCCTGGGTTCCTTCCTGTCGGATCGTCCTCATCGGGGCCTGTTACTGAATGGCGAGTCAGTAGTCACTGCACGGGTCGGCGCAGGGGGTTTGTGGTGGCGGGGGTCAGGCTTCGAGGCTCCGCTGTCCGTGACTCTGCGTCGTGTCGGACCTTTGAACGTCGGACCCTGAAGGTCCGACAGTTGGGCGCGGGGTGACCTGGGGGTTCGCGTGTACCGCGATTTTCAACTAGAGCAACTTGTCTATTAATGTCCGGGTTTAGTGAGAGGGGCTGTCGGACCTTTGGGTCCGACAGGTCCGACGGTCCGACAGCACCCCCCGTAGTCACGACTGCTCCGGAGCGACTGAACCGGCGGACAGAAGAGCGCCGTCGGCCAGTAGCGCCAGCCAGCCCTGTTCGCACCCGTACTGGAGCGCCGCCGACCAAAGAGAGTCCGTCGCCCCGGACGCCCGGTACTTGTCGCGGTCCGGCTTCTTGATGCAGTTCCGGTTCACGTCACGCACCGGGATCTCACCGTCGTGACGCGTGAGGTAGCGGTGGGCGCGTTTGGCGACGTTCACGACGGACGGGTGCACTCCGTTCACGACCTCGTACACCGCCGCCTGTGACTCTGCGGCCGTCAGGACAGCCTCCGCACGGCGCGCGTCCAACTCGGCCTGCGTGCGCCTCTGAGCGGAGGCCTGGACGCGGTCGCGGACCTTCCTGGACGTCTGCCACATCACGGTGGCCATGTCCCAGTCCTCGGTCTTGACCTTGGTGCGCCCGTGCAAGAGGGCGAGCAGCGCGGCACACTTCACTCGCCACAGAGGCTCGTGCGTGTCCAACGGAGCTTCGGCGCCGCGGCCAAACGAGATTGCCAAGGCCAGCTGGTCAAGCTCGTCCGTGACGTGCTCGGGTACCGGAATGGTGGTGTTGCGGAGCCCGGACACCCATGTCGTGACGGGGACATCCTCGCCGTTCCGCTTAGTGACGGTGACCGGCCCGGTGGTGGCCGGCCTCTTCTCCGGGGTGTCGGGGCCCAGGGTGGCGTGAGCCCACGCGAGGCGCTGCGGGAGGCCGATGGACCCCATCTCCAGCAGCCTCGCCGCGGGCTCTTCCTGTACGCCGAGCGACATGGACAGCGTGTATCGGCCTTTGGGGAGGGCGCGGCGGCGCTCGATCTCGGCGTTGGATGTGCCCTGACGTTCACTCATCCACGCCTTGCAGAGAACGCCGTTCAGGGTGGCGGCGGCGGACATCTGCGCCATGGCGTCGAGGACGCTGCCCTCGGTGGCGAGGGCGTAGCCGCGGGTCCTCTTCTGCACGGTGATCTTCTTCTTCCCGTCGGGGTCGTCGGGGTCGATGTCGAGGTCCAGGTACGCGGCGATCAGGCCCTGCCCGGTGGAGATGTCGATGTATGCGAGGTCGACGGCGGGAAAGGGAGTGAGTTCCTCGGCGGTGTTCTCGGCGTTGCCCTTGCCACTTCCGGACGGGCCGAACAGCCCGCAGTACCAACCGATGGTCGCGGGCTGCTGAATGCCGCCGTCCACGCGGACGGTGGGCTCCGCCATAGCCGCAGTGCGGGCGAGGACCGCGTGAAGGACAGCGTCGGGCGAGGCGCGGCGCGCACGGGCCATCTGTCGAATCTGCTGGAGTACGGCCGTGGCGTTCCAGAACGTTTCGGGAAGCCGGTCTGCGGGCTCGGTGGTTTCCTCGCCGGTGTCCTCCGGGGGTTCATCCTGAGGGCCGTCCCACGGGCTGTCTGCGAGCGGCGCCCGTGCACCCTGGTCGCCCTTCAAGCACCGGCGCTTCACCTCGGCGAGGACGGGCGCGGGCAACCGTCCTGCCGGGCCGTGAGCGGTGCGCCCACTGGCTGCCCGCATGATGTCTCGCGCGGCCTCGCTTACGTCGCCGCCGTAGCTGAGGTGGGCGTACAGGGTGCCGATGGTGAGCTTCTGCCCGGCCGCCCGGGCGCCGACCGGGAGGTCTGAACGCTCCGACCAGTTCACGGCCACGTGGCCATCGCAGAGAAGGCTGTACTCGCTGCTGGGCGCGTCGCCCCCAGAGGTGGGCCGGAGCCACTTCTCTCGGCCGTCGCCGCTCTGCCCGACGTACGTGAAGCCGGCGGGCTCCAGGACGTCGCGGAACTCCCAGACGTCGGCGAGGACATCGAGCGGACCATCACCAGACCGAGGCCGCGGAGCGCGCTCCCGGCGAGGCGGCGGCAGTGCGACGCCGGTCCGCTGTGCCTTCCGCTGCTGCTTCTCCCGCGCCGCCTGAGCCAGCGTCTGCCGGGCTTCCGGTACGAGATCCGTGACGACCGCCCGGAGGTCCGCGAGGTCGAACACCTCACCGTGGCCGGGCCCGATGGCGGTCACCCGCTCAAGCCCTTCCTTCCGGTTGACGGTGCCGGGGATCTTCATGAGGCGATCGAGGTTGCCGACCTCGCTGTCCCACGACCATCCGCACCGGTACGCCTGCGCGGCGAGGACAGCCTGCAACCCCGTCGTGATCTCCTTCGCGGCGGCCCTGTCCTCATCGGTGTGAAGAAGAAGGGTCTTGGCGAGCAGCCACACAGGGTTGTAGCCGCCCCCGGTGTGGGCCCATCCGGACGGCGTCGGCAGACCGGACTCGGTGACGACCTTCTCCACGGACTCCGGGTCTGGAGGTGCGGGCAGGTCATCCGGGCCGGGCTTATGCCCGATCGTGCCGAAGTCACCGTCGGCCCACAGGTGAGTGAGCCCGAAGGCCAGACCCTCGCCCCCGCGCCCCTCGGCAGGCTTCTCCCCCAGGGTCGTCACCTGCGCGTAGACGCCCTTGGGGCGGCGCCGGTCGAGGGTTACGGCGTAGCTGGTGGCTGCGGCGATGCCCGCGGAGTCGGTGGTGAAGCGGCGGCCGGCGAACTTGTCGGCATCGGAGCACATGCTGAGGTAGCCGGGGCTGTCCGCGTAGAGGCGTGTGAGCCACGCCCGGATGGTCTCCGGGTCTGCGGTCAGCGGCGGTTGCTCGGCGGTCACTCGGTGCTCTCCGTGCTGTTCTGGGCCTTGACGAGGTCGTCGGCGAGGTTGGTGATCTGCGTGCACCATCTGCGTGCCGCGGCCCGGATGGCGCGCGGGCTCGGCTGTTCGGCGAGGTGCGCTCGGATGCTGTCGATGACGAGGGCGCGGCGGCCTTGCTCGCGGGCCCACTGCTCGCGGTATCGGTCCAGCTCCGCAGGCCACTGGCCGGGTCTGCGGTTGCCGGCGTCCGGGCCCGTCTCCGGGGGCCTGCTCCGTGTTGCGGTCAACGTTCTGTCCAATCGCGCGGGCGGCGAGGGTTGAGCACTGGGGGTGCTCCCGCGGATTCGGTAGGGGCTACGCAGGTCGTCTGCCGTAGAAGCGGCGCCCGTGCGGGCGTCCCAGGCCGGCCGCCGCAGCGACCAGATGAGTACGGTCGTAGCAGGCACGGGCAGTCATCCGCGGGACTCATCGAGGGCGGCGCGGAGCTGGTCCAGCACGCCGGACGCCTTCATGCTGTGGGGCACGAGGACGAGCCCGTAGTCCCGCCAGACGGCGATCTCGCCGGCCAGCTGGTCGTTGGCGCTCTCGTTCACCCGCACCAGCCGCAGGTTGTTCTTCGCCGCGAGGTCGTTGACGAGCCCCTGGAAGGCAGCTTCGAGGACGGAGTCGACGTCGTTCTGCTCGACGAACATCTCGCCGAGGACGGTCAGGACCCGCTCGCAGTCGGGGGACCAGCGGCCGGCGTCGCGGGCGGCCTGCTTGTTGACCTCCAGCTGCGCGAGGGCGTGGGTCACCTTCGGGTCGATTTCGGGCTGCTCGTCGTCCTCGCTCAGGAACTTGGTCACGCGCATGCCGCGCTCGGCGAGCTGGGCACGGAGCCGGGTCTCAGCGTCCGCGAGGGTGATGTGCTGGGGGTCGTACGCGGCTTCGATGCGGTGCTCGACGCCGGAGACGGGCCACCAGATGGCGCGCAGGCCCTTGCCGTCGTCGAGCTCGGCGTATCCGATCTTGACGGTGACGGCCTTGAGGTCATTGTGCTCGCGGGCGGTCTCGCCGGGCTCGTCGGCGCGGTGGTGCGGCTCGGCCGCGAAGGCGGTCTTCCCGGTCGGCGCGAAGTCGATGGCGGGTACGGCGACCGCGCTGGTGCTGGGCTGGGAAAGGGTCGTACGCTTCATGTGAGACTCCGTTTCTGCGTCGGCCGGGTTGCCCCCCGGCCGTTCGCGTTTTCAGCTCGCGTGCTGGTAGGGGCGGCTCTCGACAGACGGCGCTGCGGTTGCCCCCGCGGCGCTGTCGTCGTTGCGGGGCTGGCGCACTGTGGCGAGGCCGAGCAGGGCGACAATGCGGCGGCATTGGGCGTTCGTCAGCGGCCGATCGCTGTAGACGTCGCTGAGGGTTCGGTGGTCGCTCATGCGGACTCCCGCAGGACCCGGATGACGTCGACGTACTCAGTCAGCAGACGACCCCGAGGCGACCGCGCCCCGGTCTCCCAATGGCCGACGGCCGCGCGGGTGACACCGAGGGCTTCAGCGATGTCTTCCTGGGTCAGTCCGGCGGCCTCACGCAGCGCCCGACGTTCGTCGGGCTGAGGGAGTTCGAGGCGAACTCGCAGGCGAGAGCGGATTTTCTCCGCAACCGTTTCGGGCATGTAGCCATCCTGCACGGTTGGTGTATTGCTCGTCAAGCCACCTCGGCAAGATGGTTGGTCGCTTGTTTTGAGCCACCTGCCGGGCTGGCATGTTGACTAGCAATTGCGCTGGTTGGGATGCTCATCAAGTGACCACCCCCGAGACACCCAAGCCCTCACGGCCAGCTGGCGGCTTCGCCAGCAAGCAGCAGACCGAAGCGCTGCGCCGCATCGAAGCGACTCTCGACGCGGCTTCGCAGGCCCTGCCCGTGCGGCTGTACCACCCCGCGGACGACGCGCCCGCCGAGGTGGTCGCACACTTCAGCTACGCCCCCGAGGGCGAAGACTGGTCAGCTTTCGGCGATGTCACCCGAGGCTCTCAGGGCCTGGTTATCTCGCGACTGGAGATCACACCCGGGGCCACTTCCAGCGGCGTCACGGGTGGCTTGCTCCGCAAGGTTCCGATCGGCGAGGTACTCGCCGCCGTCCGCTTGAATGCTGCATGGGAGACAGCCCGCAGGGAGGGCACGAGGGCGATCCTGGGCGAGGAGCCCGCGAAGGGTCTATTCGGCGAGAGTGACGAGAAGGCGCCGCGACGAGGCGGAAGGGCGCCGATTACTTCTGATCTACTGCGGCAAGTCGCGACGGCATACCTGGAAGAGACCGCACCCGGTACGCCAGCTGGCGCCATGAAACGCATGGCGGAACGCTTCGGGAGGCCCGAGGAGACGCTCCGCACGTGGGTCACTCGGGCCCGCAAGGATGGATGGCTCGGCCCGGGCGCGAAAGGGCGAGCTGGCGCCGAGCCTGGCCCGCGGCTTGTGCTGTACCGCATCGAGCAGGAAGGTCCCGCCGGACGCCTGAAACAGGCGGACGCGGACCCTGGACAGTAGGAAGGGGCAGACACTCTTACGGGTGTCTGCCCCTCATCTTTGGTGCCGTCCCATGCATCGAGATCAGGCCCTCGGCACCAGTCGCCCGGGGTCGAACTTGTTCCCCTTGGACCGGTCATGCGGCAGCACGTCGTACCCCGGCACCAGAGCGAGGATCACCTCACGCTTGTCCACCGGAGCCAGAGCCTCCCAGCCCGCTGCCACATCGCCAGCGAGAAGCTTCCGCAGCACCCGCGGCGCCCGCGAAACCAGCAGCGCCCGCGACTCCTTGATCCGCTTCTCGATGATCCCGCGCGCTTCCTTGTACTCCGGGAACGTCACCTCCCGGCGGGCGTACGCGCCGGCCATCTCCTTCAACTGCGCCTCATCCGCGGCCAGCTCGGCGCGCGCCTCGTCCGACGTCTCAGTGTCGGCGACCGTCCGCAGCTGCTCCAGGATGCGCGGCTTGCCCAGCAGCTCGAGGACCTGGCGCTCCACCTCGTCCTCCACGAACGAGGCCTTCACAGCCATCTTCCCGCAGCCGCCGCTCTTGGGCTCGCACCAGTAGCGGGGGCCGCCGTTGCCGTGGCTTCCGGTCATCAGGTGTCCGCACTTGGAGCAGCACAGTACGCCGTTGAGCCACCGCTGCAGCGTGAGGTCCGTGTCGCCCGCGCGCATGGCCAGCCGCTCAGAGATCAGCTTCCAGCGCTCCTCCGGGATGATCGCGTCCCACACAGCCTTGCCGATGACCTCGCCCTTGTGGGAGCGCAGGCCTGCCACGGAGGCCTTCGAGACGACCGAGCCCACGCTGCGAGGAGTCCACGGGACACCCGTCGCGGTCGGGATCTTGCGCCGCTCCAAATCGGCGGTGATCGAGTAGAGGGACTCCCCCATCTCCGGGTCGATGTCCGCCCTCTGCTCCCCGGTCCAGCCGTCCCAGTCGCCGAGGATCCGAGCGCCGATCTCGCGCAGGATGCGGGCCTCGTCCTCGACGACCTGGTGGCCTTCCCTCGTGAAGCCGTACCCACGGAACCCGCCGCCTCCCGGCTTGCCCTCGGAAGCCAACTCCTCGTGCTTGCGGGCGACGCGACGTGCGGTATCGCGACTGGACTTGTTGGCGACGGCGACCATGACCCGGGCCATCGTGACGTCTGCGTCGTTGGCCAGGCGCAGCGAGCCGGTGACGGACTCCACAGGGATACGCGGCCGGCGGGACTCGACGACGTCGATGAGGTCCTCGAGGTCGCGGGGGTCGCGGGCGACGCGGTCAAGGTCGTCGGCAATCAGGCCGTCGAACTCACCGGAGGCGAGGCCTTCGAGGGCTGCACGGAATCCCGGCCGGAGGGTGCGCAGGGCTGTGGTCCCGTCGGGAAGTTTGATCTGTCGCCTCTTGAAGGCGGAGGTGTCGTCCTCGGGGATCACCTTGACGATCGTCCAGCCGAGGCGCTTGGCGAGGGCGCGGCCGTCCTCTTCCTGGCGGCCGATCCCTTTGGAGATCTTGTGTACGCGCTCGATCGCGGTCTCGTCGCCATCATCTTCAGCCTCTTCTTCGGCCTTGCGGTAGCTGATGCGCAGGAGGAGTACGGCGCGGCTTGGAGTCATGTTCGTAGATTAGCATTGACATCTCGGATCGCCGATGCCATTGACCTCGCGGAGCTCGTCGACCGAGCGGAAGCCGCCGTGCTGGGAGCGGTAGTCGATGATGTGCTGGGCGAGAACGGGACCGACGCCCGGCAGGGTGTCGAGCTGGTCCACGGTGGCCGTGTTGAGGGAGACGGGAGCCGAAGGAGCCGCTCCTGAAGCGGACCCGCCGATCCCTGTGGCACTGGAGCCGCCGCCCATGACCGGTCCAGTCACGGCGACGGGGACGCCCACCAGGACCTGTTCGCCGTCCACCAGGAGGCGGGCCCGGTTGAGCCCCTCGGTGTTCGCACCCGGCCGCACCCCACCCGCGGCCCGCAGCGCGTCCTCGACCCGCGACCCGGCCGGCAGTCGTTGCAGCCCAGGACTGCGCACCTTGCCGCTGACGTCCACCACGATCGCGGGCCCGGTCGAACCGGCCGAACCAGCCGGGCTCGGCGGCGCCCCGGCTGCGCCTCCCGGCTCCGCCGACTTCCGCTCCACCACGCCACTCTGCCCGCCGTACGGCGCCGTTGCCCGCACCACCTCGGGAGCCCGCACCGACTGCGTCCGGCCACCCCAGAACTGCTGCACGGCGAAGACCACGGCGACAACGAGCAGCACACCGAGTGCGGTCACGCTCCTGCGCTCCAGACCGCACCTCGACTGCAGCCACAGCGGCATCCGCTCCCTCACGGCAAGCCCGGCCCGCTCTCGCCATGCCGCCGATGCCCCGGGAGCGGGAGCGCCATGCTCGGCATGGTCGCCCGCACGCGCCGGCACACCTGGGCTCGGGCCCGGTTCGTCACGGTCCAGGACCCCGGTGGGCGCAGAGCCGCCACTTCCCCGAACGACGGCGGCCCCGACCCCCACCGAGGTGCTCCCCCTCGGGCCTCCCACATCCCGGTCCACGCCCGGCGACCCGTCCCTCAACTCTCCTCGTGCGCTGGGCCTTTCGGAGAAGAGTGCCTGCGCGCGCAGGCGGAGCGCCTCGGCCGAGGCATCGCGGCGTCGGGCGCGGGCGCCTGTATCTGTGTCTGTGTCTGTACCTGTACCTGTACCTGTACCTGTACCTGCGCTGGTACCAACTCCTGCTCCTGCGCGGCTTGGCGAGCGATGGCGGCGATGGCGGGTGCGGCCGTCGGAGACGGGGCCGCGGCCCGGGCCGCTGGTCGGTGTGGCGGTGCGTGAGCGTGATCGAAGTGCCATGCGTCGAGGATCGGGCAACTCGCAGCTCTCGCGATGATCTTGCTCAAATCCCGGGGAAAACTACCCAGTTGTGGATAACTCCGTCACCCACACGAGTCACACCAGGCCCAGCAGACGCAGTAGTCCCACCAGACGCAGGCGCCCCCGCCCCGCCACCACCGGACTCCTCAGCCTCATCGAGGCGAGACGACCGCTCCCAGCAGCCCGGGACCCGTGTGCGCCCCGATCACCGCACCGACCTCGCTCACATGCAGATCGACAACGCCCGGCACCCGCGCCCGCAACCGGTCCGCGAGAGCGGACGCCCGCTCGGGAGCGGCGAGATGGTGGACGGCGATGTCGACCTGGGCACTGCCCGCCCGTTCGGCCACGATCTCCTCGAGCCGGGCGATCGCCTTGGACGCCGTCCGTACCTTCTCCAGGAGTTCGATCCGCCCTCCGTCGAGCTGGAGCAGCGGCTTCACCGCGAGCGCGGAGCCCAACAGCGCCTGTGCGGCACCGATCCGGCCGCCGCGACGCAGATAGTCGAGCGTGTCGACGTAGAAGTACGCATAGGTGCCGGCGGCCCGCTTCTCCGCGGCCGTGACCGCCTCGTCGACGGTGCCCCCCGCCTCCGCGGACTCGGCCGCGGCCAGTGCGCAGAACCCGAGGGCCATCGCGATCATCCCGGTGTCCACCACCCGCACGGGGACCGGGGCCTCACGGGCCGCGAGGACGGCGGCGTCGTAGGTGCCGGAGAGCTCGGCGGACAGGTGGAGCGAGACGATGTCGGTCGCGCCCGACTCGGCGACCCTGCGGTAGGCCGCGGCGAAGACCTCGGGGCTGGGCCGGGACGTGGTGACGGAGCGCCGCTTCTGAAGTGCCTGCGCCAGGGAGCGGGCCGAGATCTCGGTGCCCTCTTCGAGCGCCTCATTGCCGAGAACGACGGTCAGGGGCACCGCGGTGATGCCGTGGCGCTCCATCGTCCGGGGCGGCAAGTAGGCCGTGGAATCGGTGACGATCGCGACATGGCGGGACATGAGCTGGAGGTTACCTGCCGGGGAGCGCGGACGGCAGCCCGGCCCCTTTCACCTGCGGTCTAGGTCGGGTCAAGTCGTGCTCTCGGGACGGGGTTTCTTCTGCCAGGGGTAGGTGGGTCGTTGTACCGGCGGGGTGATCGCGGAGCGCGGCGGCTCGTCGGCCGGGCGGGACCGCGGGGGCTCCGGCCAGGTCTGGCCGCTGGAAGTGGCCGTGTCCGGTGCCGGTGCCTCGGGCCAGGAGGCGGTGGGTCCCGGCTCGGTCGTCCAGTGCCGCAGGGCGCCCGCCTCCACGTCGATCTGCTCACTCAGCGAATCCAGGTCGTCGGAGGCGAACCTGCGGGCCCGGTCGCGCGCGGCCCAGCGCAGCGAGTCCGCGGACTGCGTGATCCGTTCGGTGCGCTCGCGCAGCTCGGGCAGCCGCGTGGAGAGCGTCCTCTTGTCCGGTTCGCTCTCCAGGCGCCTCAGCTCGTCGTCCAGCTCGCGCCCGTGCACGCTGAGCCGCTCGAACAGCCCCAGGGACTCCTTCAGGGACTCGTCCTCGGCCACGCCCGAGTGCAGCGCGTCCTGCGTGGCCCGCATCGAGGTGCGCAGCGTCAGCCTCAGCTGGGCGATCTGCCCCGCCGGGCCCGGCTGAGCGAAGGTCTTGGCACGCAGGGTGGTGTCCTCGACCGTGCGGCGGGCCTGGGAGATCGTGCGGTCCACACCGCGCTTGGCGGCGCCGACCACCTTCACGGTGGCGTATGCGCCCAGCACCGCGAACAGCAGGAAGAGCAGGGCGATCACTGTGATCACGACTTCCACCACGCTCCTCCTCCTCGGACGGCCGCGGCAGCCGCCGCGTCGCTCTTCAACGGTAAACGCAACGGGCAGGTCCGGAGTTCCAGAAGAACCCCGAACCTGCCCGTAGGGGACTACCCCTAGCCAAGCCACCCATCCGTGCCGGACCGGGGCAAGCGGCTACGCCGTGACGATGTTCACCAGCTTCGGCGCCCGCACGATCACCTTGCGGATGCCCGCGCCGTCCAGCGCGGCGACGACCTTCTCGTCGGCCAGCGCGATCTTCTCCAGGTCCGCGTCGGAGATCGACGGGGAGACCTCCAGGCGTGCCTTGACCTTGCCCTTGATCTGCACGACGCAGGTCACGGCCTCGTCCACGACGTACGCCGGGTCGGCCACCGGGAAGTCCTGGTGGACGATCGAGTCGGTGTGGCCCAGCTTGCGCCACAGTTCCTCGGCGATGTGCGGGGCCAGCGGCGCGACCAGCAGCACCAGGGGCTCGGCGACCGTGCGCGACACGGGGCCGCCGACCTTGGTCAGGTGGTTGTTCAGCTCGGTGACCTTGGCGATGGCGGTGTTGAAGCGCAGGCCCTCCAGGTCCTGGCGCACGCCGTCGATCGCCTTGTGCAGTGCCCGCAGGGTGTCCTCGTCGGCCGGGGTGTCGACGACCGTGACCTCGCCCGTGGTCTCGTCGACGACGTTGCGCCACAGCCGCTGCAGCAGCCGGTACTGGCCCACCACCGCGCGCGTGTCCCACGGCCGCGACACGTCCAGGGGACCCATCGCCATCTCGTACAGGCGCAGGGTGTCCGCGCCGTACTCGGCGCAGATCTCGTCCGGAGTGACCGCGTTCTTCAGGGACTTGCCCATCTTGCCCAGCAGTCGGGAGACCCTCTCGCCCTGGTAGTAGTACGCGCCGTCGCGCTCCTCCACCTCGGCGGCCGGCACGGCGATGCCACGGCTGTCGCGGTACACGAAGGCCTGGATCATGCCCTGGTTGAACAGCTTGTGGAACGGCTCGACCGAGGAGACATACCCCAGGTCGTACAGCACCTTCGACCAGAAGCGCGCGTACAGCAGGTGCAGCACGGCGTGCTCGGCGCCGCCGACGTACAGGTCGACGCCACCGTGCGGCTGGCCCTCGCGCGGGCCCATCCAGTACTGCTCGATGGCCGGGTCGACCAGCTTCTGGTCGTTGTGCGGGTCCAGGTAGCGCAGCTCGTACCAGCAGGAACCGGCCCAGTTGGGCATGGTGTTGGTCTCGCGGCGGTACTTCTGCGGGCCGCGGCCGTCGCCCAGGTCCAGGGTGACGTTGACCCAGTCCTCGTTGCGGGACAGCGGCGTCTCGGGAGAGGTGTTCGCGTCGTCCGGGTCGAAGGTGCGCGGCGAGTAGTCCTCGACCTCCGGCAGCTCCAGGGGCAGCATCGACTCGGGCAGCGCGTGCGCGACGCCGTCCTCGTCGTAGACGATCGGGAAGGGCTCGCCCCAGTAGCGCTGGCGGCTGAACAGCCAGTCGCGCAGACGGAAGTTGACGGTGCCCTCACCGATGCCCTTGCGTGCCAGCCACTCGGTGATGCGCTCCTTCGCCTCGGCCACCGCCAGGCCGTCCAGCGAGATGTCGTCGTTGGAAGAGTTGATGATCTTCGCGTCGTACGCCCCGAAGGCGCTCTCCCACGTCGACGTGTCGGTGCCGCGGCCGTCGGTCGGCTCGACGATGCAGCGGATCGGCAGCTCGAAGGCGCGCGCGAACTCGAAGTCGCGCTGGTCGCCCGCCGGGACGGCCATGATCGCGCCGGTGCCGTAGCCCATCAGGACGTAGTCGGCGATGAAGACCGGGACCTGCTCGCCGTTGACCGGGTTGGTCGCGTAGGCGCCGGTGAAGACACCGGTCTTGTCCTTGGCCTCGGCCTGCCGTTCGACGTCGGACTTCGAGGCGGCCTGCACGCGGTAGGCGGCGACGGCCTCGGCGGGCGTGGCGTGACCGCCGGTCCACGCCTCGTGGCTGCCCTCGGGCCAGGCTTCGGGGACGAACTTGTCGACCAGCGGGTGCTCGGGCGCCAGCACCATGTAGGTGGCGCCGAACAGAGTGTCCGGGCGCGTGGTGAAGACCGTGATGGCTTCGCCGTCGATCGGGAAGTCGACGCGGGCACCCTCGGAGCGGCCGATCCAGTTGCGCTGCTGCAGCTTGATCGCCTCGGGCCAGTCCAGCGCCTCCAGGTCGTCCAGCAGCCGGTCGGCGTACGCCGTGATGCGCATGTTCCACTGGCGCAGCTTGGCCTTGAAGACGGGGAAGTTCCCGCGCTCGGAGCGGCCGTCGGCGGTGACCTCCTCGTTGGCCAGCACCGTGCCCAGCCCGGGGGACCAGTTGACGGGCGCGTCGGAGGCGTACGCCAGCCGGTACTCGCTCAGGACGTCGGCGCGCTCGGTGGCGGTCAGCTCGTTCCACGCGCGCGTGGCGCCGTCAACGCTCGGTACGGCGCGCTCGCCGCTCTCGAACTGGGCGATCAGCACGGAGATCGGACGGGCCTTGTCCGCCTCGTCGTCGTACCAGGAGTTGAAGATCTGCAGGAAGATCCACTGGGTCCACTTGTAGTACCCCGGGTCGATCGTGGCGAACGACCGGCGCTTGTCGTGACCCAGGCCCAGCGCGCGCAGCTGGGCCTTCATGTTCTCGATGTTGGCCTCGGTGGACACGCGCGGGTGGGTGCCCGTCTGCACGGCGTACTGCTCGGCGGGCAGACCGAAGGCGTCAAAGCCCAGGGTGTGCAGGACGTTGTGGCCCGTCATGCGCTGGAACCGGGCGAATACATCGGTGGCGATGTAGCCCAGGGGGTGGCCGACGTGCAGACCCGCTCCCGAGGGGTACGGGAACATGTCCATGATGAACTTCTTGGGCTTGGCGGCCAACTCGGGATCGCCCGCCAGGTCACCGCTGGGGTTCGGCGCCTCGTACGTGCCCTCGGCGTCCCAGAAGTCCTGCCAGCGTGCCTCGATCTCAGCGGCCATCGCGGCCGTGTAGCGGTGCGGCGCTGCCACCTCGGAGGCGGCAGCGGGGTTCGTCTCGCTCATGATCCTCAAAGCTCCATCGATCGTCTCTGCCAGCGGCTTGGAAATGAAAAATCCCCTCGCACAGGAGGGGACGCCGCGCCGATGCCGACCACGGGTCGTCAGTGGTCGGGACTGATCAGCGCGGCTCACTAAGCAGAAGGCGTACGGCACGCATGGCGTCAGGGTACCGCAGCCCCCGCGCGCGCCGCGACGAGCTTTGGACGGGGCCGGACACGCCGTGCCGCTCGTCACAATCACGTCAAAAAAACTGAACAATATTCAAATATTACTTCGCGTAAGGGGACGCTACGGGACAACACAAGGACCTGGCCGCACTTTGGTAACAACGCAATAACTCAAACCTCGTACCCATCGGTATGGCTCGACTTAGAGTTCGGCTTCGGGACCGCTTCCCCGAACCGTTGGGAGTAACCCCCTATGAACCCTCGTCGCAGTGGCAGCACGCTTCCCCGACCGGGCCGCTCGGTCTACGGGATGGCGACGGCTGCCGTCCTGCTGCTCATACCCGTGGTCGTGCTGGCCGGAGGCAACCAAGTCCAGGACTTCCTCAACTTCGGTGCGGGCGTCCTGTCGCTCGTCTCCCTCACCTGCTCAGTCATCTGGGGCCTCATCGCCCAGGACCGGCTCATCCTCAACACGCGTCAGCGGATCGTGGCACAGGGCGTCCACCGGGTGACGGCCGTCGGCTCGATCGCGTTCCTCTTGGTGCACATCACCATCAAACTGGCACTGGACCACACCGTCCTGATCGCCGCGCTGATCCCCTTCAGCCTGGGCGTCAAGGGCAGCGCCGGACTCATCGGCCTCGGCTCCCTGGCCGGCCTGCTCATGATCTTCGTGGGTATCACCGGCGCACTGCGCAACCAGTTCGCGGCCCCGGCCCCGGTCGCGGCACGCTGGCGCGCGATGCACATGCTGGCGTACCCGGCCCTGTGCGCGGCGCTGATCCATGGTCTCTTCGCAGGACGGGCGGCGAAGCCGTTCTTCATGGTGTCGTACGAGCTGTGCCTGGTCGCGGTCGGCGGGGCCCTCGCCCTGCGTGCGGCTCCCCACCCCTTCAAGCGCAAGGTCGCCGACCGCATCCTGGCGATCCTCGGCGAGGGCGGCGGCGCCGGTGGCCGCATGGCCCGCGAGGACCTGACGGCATCCCGTGCCGCCCTGTCGGAGAACTCCCTGCAGGGCTTCGCCCCGCGCTCCGCGCAGCAGTCCTCGGGCGCCCCCTTCGTACCCCCGCAGCGCACGCCGTCCCCCGAGCAGTCGCTGTACCAGACCCCGGCCGACCCCGCCGCCGCCGCGGACGCCACGTCCGGTTTCGCGGCCGCCTACCGGGCCGTCTCGGGCACGCCCGGCGCGAACCCCGCCGGCGCGGCCCCGACCGAGCGCGTCCAGATGCCCATGAACATGCAGCCGACGGAGACGTTCCCCCGCGCCGACGCCGGTGGCAGCACGTCGGGCAGCTGGCCCATCCCCTCGCCGCCGCCGGTCGGCGAGGCGCCCCGCTCCGCGTACGACCCGCTCGCCGACACGGGATACAACATCCCCGTCTATGACAATTCGGCCACCGGTGGGTACGGCACGAGTGATGTGTACAACAACGGTGAGACGAACCCCGCCTTCGGTACGTACAACACCAACGACACGTACGACAGCGGTCCCACGACTGACGTACTGCCGGGCGCCTTCGACGCTCCTGGCTCCGGTGAACCATGGAACGCCCCTTCCGGAGGCTTTAAGTGAACGAGGCCCTGCCCGACGTCCCGGAGGTCCGCGTCGTCGGGCTTCCGCAGCTCACGTCGGGCTTCGACCTGGTTGAGCGGCTCGATCTGCCCATGCACCTCAAGGTGCACGGGCCGCTCGAGCCGATGGGCGGTGAACAGCTCGCGGGCCTCGCCGAGGCGATCGGTCTGAAGGGCCGCGGCGGCGCGGGCTTCCCCTTCGCCAAGAAACTGCGCTCGGTCGCCGAGTCGGCCATCAGCAAGGGCATCCGACCCGTCGTGGTCGTCAATGGAAGTGAGGACGAACCGGCCTGCCGCAAGGACACGGTGCTCATCAACCGTGCCCCACACCTCATCCTGGACGGCGCCCTGCTCGCCGCGGAGGCCATGGGTGCCCGCACCCTGGTCATCGGGGTGACCCGCGAGTCGACCCAGCGGTCCATGGAGGCCGCGCTGGCCGAGCGCGGCCTCAGCGACCGGCGCGGATCGCCGCTCCGCGCGCGCGTGCAGCGCAATCCGGTGCGGATGGTGACCGGAGCGGCCGCTTCGCTCATCCGCTCCATCGACGGCGGCCCGGCCATCCCGCCGGGCCGCAAGATCAGCGCGTCGCAGAGCGGTGTCGGCGGCGCGCCCACCCTGCTGTCGAACGCCGAGACGTACGCGCAGCTGGCCATCGCCGCCCGTATCGGCCCCGACCGCTACCGCAACACCGGTCTGTACGACGAGCCCGGCACCGTCATGCTCACCATCTCCGGGGCGGTCGCCCGCCCCATGGTGATCGAGGTCCCCACCGGCGTGCCGCTGCGTTACGTGCTCCAGCTGGCCGGCGCCCCGCCGATGCCGCAGGGCGTACTGACCGGCGGCTACCACGGCAAGTGGCTGGACGCGGCGACGGTCAACGAGGCGATCGTCTCGCGCAACTCCCTGGACGCGGTGGGCGGCGCGCTCGGCGCCGGCGCGATCCTCCCGATCACCCAGGAGACCTGCCCGCTGGGCGAGTCCCTCCGGGTGGCCCAGTGGCTGGCGGAGGAGAGCGCGGGACAGTGCGGTCCCTGCTACCTCGGCCTGCCCGCCGCGGCGCGCGGCCTGGAGGACATCCTCAACGGCGGCGGACCGGCCGCCCTGGAGGCCGTGAAGCAGGTCGCCAAGGCCGTGAAGAGACGCGGCGCCTGCTCGCACCCCGACGGCTCGGCAATGTTCATCGAGTCGACCATCAAGGCCTTCACGGACGACCTGGCCGCCCATGTCCTCGGCAATGGCTGCGGAAGGCCCGTGGAGGGCGTTCTGCCGCTCTTCGAGGGCGGCCAGCTGCCCACCGGCATCCCCGGCGGCCAGGCGGTCGAGGAGGCCGGCCCCAGCCGCCAGAAGATCTACGTCGACTGGACACTGTGCCGCGGTCACGGCCTGTGCGCGGACATCCTGCCCGAGGTCTTCGAACTGGGCGCCGACGGCTTCCCCACCGTCGCGCAGGCCCAGGTGCCCCGGTACGCGGAGGCGAAGGCGCTGCGGGCCGTACGCCGCTGCCCGGCGCTCGCCCTGCGCATCGAGGAGGACACCCGCTCCTCCGCCCCGGCACGCAACAACCTTCCGGTCCTCTCCCAGCGCCGTGGTCGTCGGGCGCTCGGCAGCGGCCGCTGAACACGACGAAGGCGGGTCACCCTGATTGGGTGACCCGCCTTCAATATGTGTGGAGCTAAGGAGAATTGAACTCCTGACCTCCTGCATGCCATGCAGGCGCTCTACCAACTGAGCTATAGCCCCTTGTGGCCATGCGGCGAAGCCGCATATCGACCGTGTCGCCCGGTTTCCCCGGCGGCGACGCCAACATTACACGGTCCTCCCCGTGGACCACCAAATCGATTCCGCGCCGTGCGGACAATGCGGACATGAGGGATAGTGTCGGCCTTCGTGACCGTGATCGCGCTCCCCCGTGTCCGCCGCCGTGCGCCCGTCGCCCTGGGGGCGTGCCTGTTGTCCTTCGCCGCCTTCTGGTGGGCACAGCGGGCCGCGCACGTGTCGATGATCGACCTGATGGTGTACCGGGCGGAGGGTGAGACCGTCCGCGCGGGCGGCGACCTCTACGCGCTGCGTACGACCGAGGCCCATCTGCCGACCACCTACCCGCCGTTCGCGGCGCTGCTGTTCACGCCGCTGACGCTGCTGGACGCGTCGACCATGCGGGCTCTCGCGACGGCCGGAAATCTGGCCCTTCTTGTGGTGTTCGTGGCCCTCTCGCTACGGCTCGTCGACCACGCGCGCGTGGAGGGTGTCTGGTGGGCGTCCGCGGCGGCCGTGTGGTGCGAGCCGGTGTGGACGACCGTGCGGTACGGGCAGATCAATCTGCTGCTCGGCGTGCTGGTGCTGTGGGACCTGACGCGGCGGCCCTGGCACCGGTGGGCCGGAGTGGGCATCGGGCTCGCGGCGGCGATCAAGCTGACACCGGCGCTCTTCGCGGTGTTCCTGCTGGTCACCGGTGTCGCGGCCTACGCACGGCGGGGCTCCGCAGGCCCCTGGCTGCGGCACGCGCGCGGGGCGGCCGTCGCGTTCGCCGGGGCAACCCTGCTGGCGGCCTCCGCCCTGCCCTACGACTCATGGCGCTTCTGGAGCCGCATGGTCTTCGAGACGGGTCGGGTCGGGCTCGTGGAGGACACCGCGAACCAGTCGCTGCGCGGGGTACTGGCCCGGCTGCTGCACACCACCCAGCCAGGCCTCTGGTGGGTCGCCGCGGCGGCCGTGGCAGGCTCCCTGGGCCTCGGTGTCGCCGTGGCGGCGGAGCTGCGCGGGCGGCGCGCCTGGGCGGTGGCCGCCTGCGCGGTCACGGCGCTGCTGATCAGTCCGGTGTCGTGGTCGCACCACTGGGTGTGGTGCGTGCCGATGGTGCTGATCCTCGGCACGCGCGGCAGGGCGGCCACCGTCGGCTCGGCACAGGTGACCGCCGTCAGTACGGCACTGGTGACCGCCGCGGGTACGTCGCTGGTCTTCTGCTCGTACGCGCTGTGGTGGGTGCCACACGGCCCGGGACGGCTCGAACTGCAACAGACGGGCGCCCAGTTGACCTTGTCGGCCCTCTACGAAGGAGCCGGTCTCGTCTTCCTGACCCTGATCGGGGTCAGGCTGTGGCGAACGTGTAGAACCGTTTGAGCGTGCAGTGCTCGTCGAGGAGCCGGCCGTAGATCGGCTCGCCCTCCAGCTCGCGGTACGTCTCGATCGGGTCGCCTTTTATGATCAGCGCCCGCGCGCACTCCTCGCACCAGTACTGGTAGTCGTGGTTGACCGGCTCCATGTCGCGGACGATCGGCGTACCACTGCCGCACCAATCGCACTTCCGCCTGTGTGCACCCATCGATCAGCTCCAGCTGTGGCCGCAGGCCGTGCACACGTAGGAGATCCCGCCGTTGTCGCCGAGGACCTGGGCGACGTGGACCGATCCGCAGGAAGGACAGCCGAGGAGAGTGGCTCTTCTACGTGTCTGTGCCACATCGAGGAGATCGTCGACCTCCTCGAGGATGCTCGCAGGCATCGCTTCTCCCTCCCGTCGGGCCGCGCCCCCTTCCGGCCGTTTGATTCTGCCACGGCCGGAGCAATACGGTCAGCGACGCCTTCGTACCAGTCCGGACACAGCACCCGACGTGGCCGTCGCGGCCAGCGCATACGTGCACATGAGGAGCGCGTCCGCAGAGGTATACGCCCCCGGAGCCCCAAGTGACTCAAGTCGGTTCAAGAAGAGTGTGCCGAAGGCCGCGACACCGATCAGCTGACCGAGCTGGGCGACCGTCGCGAGCAGTCCACTGGCGTCCGCCGCGTCCTCGGGCCGCACCGTGGCCAGAGCCCTGGTCAGCGTGGGGCTGAAGCCCAGCGCCAGACCGGTCCCCATGCCCGCGAACGCCACGTACAGCCAGAAACCGCCGTCGCCCCCGCCCTTCAGCACGGCTCCGACGCCGGCCACTGAAACGGCGGCGATGGCGAAGCCAACCGGGATCAGGACACCTCGCAGAGCGGCCGGCCAGTCGCGCCAGGTCAGACCGACCAGGCCGAACACCACCGCGGTCGGCGCGACGGTGAGCCCGGCGCGCAGCGCGCTGTACCCGAGGCCGCCCTGAACGTGCAGGGTCAGAGTGAACAGGAAACCCGCGTTGACCGCCATCACCGCGAGCAGGCGGAAGACCGCGAGGCCCATGCCGGGGTGGCGCAGCACCCGGGGTGAAATCAGCGGTGCTCCACCCCGCCGGGCGAGCCGGGACTCGTACAGACAGAAAAGGGTGAAGAGGATCGCGGCCGCGCCGAGCGACAGCCAGGACCACAGCGGCCAGCCCTCCTCCTGACCGAGCACGAGCGGCACGGTGAGCAGCGACACGGCGGCGCCGAGCAGGACGAGGCCCGGCAGGTCGAGGCCGCGTGAGCGCTCCACGGCTCCGGGGACGTCCCGGGGCAGGACGCGGTGGCCGACGGCCAGGAGTACGAGGCCCACGGGCACGTTGACCAGGAACACCGGCCGCCAGCCGGTGCCGAACAGGTCGGCGCTGATCAGGACGCCACCCAGCACCTGTCCGGCCGCGGCTCCCGTCGCGACGACGGCGGAGTACGCGCCGAGGGCACGGGCCCGGGCCTCGCCGGTGAAGTGGCGCTGGATCAGGCTGAGCACCTGCGGGATCATCACGGCCGCACCGGCGCCCTGCACCAGCCGGAAGGCGATCAACTCCCCGGTTCCCCGGGCGAGTCCGCATGCCAGCGAGGACGCGGTGAACAGCGCGAGCCCGGCGAGGTGGACACGGCGGTGGCCGAGCAGGTCGCCGAGGCGCGCGCCGGTGATCAGCAGTACGGCGTACGCGATGGAGTATCCGGCGACCACCAACTGCATTCCAGCGCCGGTCGCGTGGAGTTCGGAACCGATCGTGGGCACGGCGACGTTCACGATGAAAACGTCGAGCAGTGCCATGAACTGGGCTGTGAGCACGACCGCGAGCAGCCGTCCGGGGCGATTGTCAGTGCCGGGGGCTTTACTGGTCGCAGGACTTGAATCCGCTGCGGGACCTGGGCCCGCGGGGGTTGTCGTCGTCATGGCTCCGAGCCTGGCGGCGGCCGGATACGGGTGCCGAGAGCCCGCCGATGCTGGTACTGACAGCACCTGGCAGCGGACGGGTTCGGCGCGCACGATGGAAGACGGGGGAAGTGAAGCCGATGAACACGACACAGCGTCGCAGGCCGGAGCTGGCCGGCTTTCTGCGCGGCCGGCGGGCACGGGTGACACCCGCCGACGTCGGGATGCCCCCGGGCTTGCGACGCCGCACGCCGGGTCTGCGCCGCGAAGAGGTCGCGCAGCTCTCCGGGGTCGGTGTGACCTGGTACACATGGCTGGAGCAGGGCCGCCCCATCAACGCCTCTCCTCAGGTCCTGGATGCGGTGGCACGCACCCTGCGCCTGGATCAGACCGAGCGGGAGCACCTGTACCACCTGGCCGAAGTGCCCTACGAGTCCGAGCCGGAGCTCCCCGCGCAGACCGTGAGCGCGGAGATCCAGGGCATCATCGACGCCCTCGATCCGCGCCCTGCGGCGGTCTACAACTCGCGGTACGACATCCTGGCCGCCAACCCCCCTTACCGCGACCTGTTCTTCGTGCCGCAGACGCTCGACATCGGCGTTCCCAACGTGCTGTGGACCCTGTTCACCGTGCCCGAGCCCGGCTGCCCCGTGGTGTTCCGGGACAGCGAACTGCCGTTGATGGTGGCGACGCTGCGCTCCGCGTACGGCAGACATGTCGGCGAGCCCGCCTGGGAGGACTACATACGCGGGCTGTCGGCCGCCAGCCCGCGCTTCGCGGAGTTGTGGGCGGGCGGGGACGTCCTCCCGCCGGGACCGCGTGTGAAGACGTTCCGCCATGAGGCGGTGGGCGAACTGCGGATGACCTCGGTGTCGCTGTCCATCGACGGGATGCCGGAGTGCCGGATCGTCGCCTACACCCCGGACGACGAGAGGGCGCGCAAGGGGCTGGCGGTTCTGCGCGAGCGACGGGAGCGGTTGTGGCCACCGTCACTCGCGGCCGCCACGGCATCCCTGGGACCGATGTCGCCCATGTCACCGACAACCTGGGGGACATGAAAAAATCCCGCCCCTCGAAAGGAACGGGATTCTCATCACTGATCTGTGCTGATCTTTGACAACTCAAGAGAGTTGATCTGTGGAGCTAAGGAGAATTGAACTCCTGACCTCCTGCATGCCATGCAGGCGCTCTACCAACTGAGCTATAGCCCCTTGTGTTCTTCCCGCCCGGCGGGGCGAACAAGAAGAACTTTAGCCTGCGACCTGCCAGAAAGTGAAATCCGGTCCCGCCCGGCCCCCGGGGCCGGACAGGGGGCCGCTCAGTCGTCGTCGCCGAGCACCGGCTCCGGCAGTGTGCCGGCGTTGTGCTCGAGCAGCCGCCAGCCCCGTGCGCCCTCTCCGAGGACGGACCAGCAGCAGTTGGAGAGGCCGCCCAGGCTCTCCCAGTGCCGGGACTCCAGGCCGAGCAGGCGCCCGATGGTGGTGCGGATGGTGCCGCCGTGGCTGACGACCACGAGGGTGCCGTCCTCGGGGAGCTTGTCGGCGTGGCGCAGCACCACGGGGGCGGCGCGGTCGGCGACCTCGGTCTCCAGTTCGCCGCCGCCGCGGCGCACCGGCTCACCACGCTTCCAGGCGGCGTACTCGTCGCCGTACTGGGTGATGATCTCCTCGTGCGTCAGGCCCTGCCAGACGCCCGCGTAGGTCTCGCGGAGGCCCTCGTCGTGGATGACGCCGATGCCGGTGAGCGTGGACAGCTCGGCGGCCGTGTTCGCGGCGCGCTGGAGGTCCGAGGCGACGATCACGTCGGGCTTCAGCGAGGCGAGCAGCCGGGCGGCACGGCGGGCCTGGCCGATGCCCGTCTCGGTGAGCTCGACGTCCGTGGTGCCCTGGAAGCGGCGATCCACGTTCCAGGAGGTCTGGCCGTGCCGCCACAGGATGACGCGGCGACCGCGACCTGGCTTCTCCCCGGCCTCGACGCCCGCGACGGTCGGCTGTCGCTGCGCCTGGTCGTCACCCGTGGCGGATGCCCTGGCCGCCTCGGCGCCCGCCGCGGTCACCGCAGCTCCCCGTATTCGACGGAGTCCTCCTCGGCCTGCAGCTTGGCGTGCTCGGCGGCCTTGCCGCGGGTGGCCTTGGCGTCGGCGGGCAGGTCAAGCTCCGGGCAGTCCTTCCACAGCCGCTCCAGAGCGTAGAAGACACGCTCCTCGCTGTGCTGCACGTGCACCACGATGTCGACGTAGTCGAGCAGTACCCAGCGGGCCTCGCGGTCGCCCTCGCGGCGCACCGGCTTGACTCCGAGCTCCTTGTTCAGCCGCTCCTCGATCTCGTCGACGATCGACTTGACCTGGCGGTCGTTGGGGGCGGACGCCAGCAGGAAGGCGTCGGTGATCGAGAGAACGTCGCTGACGTCGTAGGCGATGATGTCGTGCGCGAGCTTGTCTGCGGCCGCCTGCGCGGCGGTGGTGATGAGCTCGATGGAGCGGTCCGTGGCGGTCACTACGCGGCTTTCCGTCGGCGGTCAGTAATGACTCAAGGGTCTCACGGACCGCCGACGGCGCCCCACGCGTTTCCGTGGCCACGTCCCGGGGACCCCGGGACGTGGCGCCGACCGCTCCGGAGGGTCACCCGCGACCACTCCTCGCGATCGTCCAGTGGAGTGGTCACCGTGATCACCCGGTGGAGGTGGTCACCTTGTAGTCCTGGCCGAGGACCACCGAGACGTCCGCGTTGGACGAGCCACTGCCCTTCTTCACGGTGCTGGTGGGCAGGCCGAGGGTCTTCGCGACCTCGATGGCGTCGTCCTTCCTGGCGGCGTCGGTGTACGTGATCTGGGACACGCTCTGGGCGGTGGCGGAGGTGCCGGAGTCCAGGAAGGTGTAGCCGCCGTTGACCAGGACGACGCGGGCCTTCTCGGTGGCGTCCTTGTTCCCGGTGGCGTTCTTGATGCCGACACGGACGGCGGCACCGGCGTCGGGACTCTTGGCGGTGCCGCCGAGGACGTCCTTGACCACGCTGTTGGTGGCGCTCTCGCTCAGGGTGCCGTCCTGCTGTACGGGCAGCAGCGCCGTTTTGTAGTCGCCGCCCTTGGCGAGGTCGGCGAGCTTGGCGAGGAAGGCCCCGAGGTCCTGGTCGGTCAGGGAGGGGTCGAGGATCTGCGCCAGGGTCTGCACGGTGGTGGTCGCGGCCTGCTTGTCCGAGGACAGCTTGCGCAGCACGCCCTGCATGACCTGTCCGAACCGCTCCAACTGCGCGTTCTGGGCTTCGCCGGAGGCCCGGTAGGTGGCGTAGGCGACGGCCATCTTGCCGCTGAGGGTCTGGTTCTCGCCCTTCTTCACGAGGGGCGCCTCGCCCTTCTTCTTCGCGTCGGGGTCCGGGACATCGGCGTTGGTAGTGAGGTCGATGTTGCCGACGAGGTCGACGAGGTTGTTGAGGTAGGGAGTGTCGAGGCGCCAGGTGCCCTGGATATTGGTCCCCAGCACCGTGTCGATCGCGTCCCGGGTCCCGGAGGAGCCGTCGTCGCCGACGGACTTGGCGAGCGTGGTCGTCGAGCCGCTGTCGTCCGTCAGGGCAAGGGAGTTGGGCAGCAGGACGGTGGTGCCCTGCTTGGTGGTGGTGTTGTCGACGAGCAGCGCCGTGGAGGTGCCGCCGCCCTTCGTGTTGTGCAGGTGGACGACGATCACATCGCGGTTCTGGGCACCCGTGGCCGTCGTCGCGGCGGACTTGCCGCCGGAGGAGGTGCCGGGCAGCTTCCCCGCGTACCAGAGGTAGCCGACGCCGCCGACCACGACCAGGGCGAGCACCACGCCCAGGGCGACGACCCTGCTGCGGGCGCGGCGCTTGGCCTCCTCACGGCGCTCCGTACGGTTCTCGGTGAAGTTGAGCCAGTCGATGACGTCTTCGGGCTCGGCTTCCTGCTCCTCGACGAAGGCGAACTGCTCGGTGCGGTAGTCCCGGTCGGCCCGGGGCTCGTTCTCCTCCGCGGGGCGCGCCTGCTGCGGGATGTAGGCGGTCTGCTCGGCGACCCGGGGCTGCTGCCCGGTGCTCCTGCTCGCGGCGCCGGTCCCGCTCCGGGACTGACCCGCCTGACCGGCCCGCCCCGTCTGCCCGGCCTGACCGGCCTGCCCCGTGTGCACCGTCTGCCCGTAGGGGTCGTACGACGGCGTCGTCCCGGCGGCGCCGGACGTGCCGGCTCCGTACGGGTCGTAGGCGGGGACCGCGGTCTGCTGACCGGTGTCGTACGAGGACACGGGCTGCTGCTGACCGGTGTCATAGCCCCCCGCGCCGGTCGCGTAGGGGTCGTAGCCGTAGCCCTGGTGCTGTTGGGGCTGTTGCGGCTGTGCGTACGGGTCGTAGCCCTGTGGGGGCTGCTGGGGCGGCACCTGTTGGTACACAGGCTGCCCGAACTCGTCGTAGCCGACGAGCTCGTACTGGTCGCCGCCCGCGTATCCGTCGTATCGGTCGTTCACCGGTGCCCCTCTCGGCTCACTCGCCTCACTCGCCGCGGTACAGCTCACGCTTGTCGATGTAGCGCACCACACCGTCCGGCACCAGATACCAGACGGGGTCGCCCTTGGCGACTCTCGCACGGCAGTCTGTGGAGGAGATGGCCAGCGCGGGAACCTCGACCAGCGAGACGCCGCCCTCGGGGAGGCCCGGGTCGGTCAGAGTGTGACCGGGCCGGGTGACTCCGATGAAGTGCGCGAGGGAGAACAGCTCTTCCGCGTACCGCCAGGTGAGGATCTGACCGAGCGCGTCGGCACCGGTGATGAAGAACAGATCGGTGTCGGGGTTGAGGGCGCGCAGATCGCGCAGGGTGTCCGTGGTGTAGGTCGGGCCGCCGCGGTCGATGTCGATGCGGCTCACCGAGAACTGCGGGTTCTCGGCGGTGGCGATGACCGTCATCAAGTAGCGGTCCTCGGCCGGTGAGACCTTCCGGTCGGACTTCTGCCACGGCTGCCCGGTCGGCACGAACACCACCTCGTCGAGGTGGAACTGCGCGGCGACCTCACTGGCCGCCACGAGGTGCCCGTGGTGGATCGGGTCGAACGTTCCGCCCATGACGCCGAGCCGGCGCTTGCCCGGATTCGAGGGGCCGTTCCTGGGGCCGGTCGTCAGCCGGCTCGCCCCGCCTCTCACTGGGCCGCCGAGCGCGTCACCCGCGGCGCCGCCGACGGCGCCGCCCTCCGTGTCACTCGCCGGACCGGTAGGCATGTCCTGCTCTCCCATGCGTGCAGACCCTACCGGCCCGGTCGAGGGGCTCCGCCCGACAGGGGTCCCCGTGACGGCTCCGAACGGCCGAAAAGGCTCAGCGGTCGCGGTTGAAACGCGTGGTGATCCACAGCAGCAGGAGCAGCACGAACAGCGCGCCACCGCCGGTCAGGAACGGGTTGAGGCTCTCGTGGTTGCCCCCCTGCTCGCCCTCGGCGGCAACGGTGACCAACTGTGCAGCGGTGCTGTGGAAGCTCATCTCGGCAGGACCTATCCGGTGTGGGCGGGATAAAGACGTCGTCCCATCGTATGCGGGGGGCTCGGTCGCGATCACGCCGACTCCGCCGTTGGGGACGCCGGTTGCTCCGGCCTCCCCGGGCGACACAACCTCGGTCGTCCGGCTCGTCCCCGCGTCAGCCGTCCCGCTTGCGCCTCAGCCGTCCCGCGAGTACTCGCGTCAGCCGTCCCACGTGTACCCGCGTCAGTCGTCCCGCTTGTACCCGCGCAGCAGGAACCAGGCGGTCAGGCCCACCCCGACGATCATCACGATCAGCACGACACGGAGCAGATTGCCCGGGCCTTGCTTGTCTGCCGCGTTCGCGGCCTCGGTGAGCCAGGCGGCTGCGGGGATGTGCTCCATGGCGATGGACTCCTTCTCTGTACTGCCCGTCCACGTTATCTCCGCCTAGGCTGGGCCGTGCCTTGGGGGCGCATAGGGCACTCAGACGCACATGGGGGAACACATGTCCGACAACGGCCACCAGCAGAACGGGCACGAGAACGTGCCGAGCAGGCAGCGCAGGCGCTTCGAGGGGATCTCCTCGCGCACCTACGAGCACCCGGCGGACCGCTCGGCTCTCGTGGCCCTGCGCAAGCTCAGCGGCTTCGACACGGTCTTCAAGGTCCTGAGCGGCCTGCTGCCCGAGCGCAGCCTGCGGCTGCTGTTCCTGTCCGACTCGGTGCGCGTCTCGGACGCCCAGTTCGCGCACCTCAACACGATGCTGCGGGACGCCTGCCACATCCTGGACCTGGAGAAGGTCCCGCCGATGTACGTCACCCAGGACCCGCAGCCGAACGCGATGTGCATCGGCCTGGACGAGCCGATCATCGTCGTGACGACCGGGCTCGTCGAACTGCTGGACGAGGAGGAGATGCGGGCCGTCGTCGGGCACGAGGTCGGCCACGCGCTCTCCGGGCACGCCGTCTACCGCACGATCCTGCTCTTCCTGACCAATCTCGCGCTCCGGGTGGCCTGGATCCCGCTGGGCAACATCGCGATCATGGCGATCGTGACCGCGCTGCGCGAGTGGTTCCGCAAGTCGGAGCTGTCGGCCGACCGGGCGGGGCTCCTCGTCGGGCAGGACCTGAAGGCCTCGATGCGCGGCCTGATGAAGCTCGCGGGAGGAAATCACCTGCACGAGATGAACGTGGACGCGTTCCTCGAGCAAGCCGAGGAGTACGAGGCCGGGGGCGATCTGCGCGACTCCGTACTCAAGATCCTCAACACCCTCCCCCGCACACACCCCTTCACCACCGTGCGCGCCGCCGAGCTGAAGAAGTGGGCCGAGTCCCGCGACTACCAGCGGATCATGGACGGTCACTATCCGCGGCGCACCGAGGACAATGAGACCTCGGTCTCCGACTCCTTCCGGCAGTCGGCGGCGAGCTACGCCACGGACGTCAAGAACTCCAAGGACCCGCTGATGAAGCTGGTCAGCGACATCGCGGGGGGCGCGGGCGACCTCGGCGGGCGGGTGCGACGCGGGTTCGGAGGCTTCGCCGGCGGCACCCCGAAGGACCAGACCGCCGCCGAGGACCGGACCTCGCCGAAGGACCAGCCGCCCCGGGACAGCACCCCCGAGGACGACGACTGACACGCACGGGAGCCGGGGACGACCCGTCAGACCCTCGGCTGCGAGCTCGTCGCCAGTGAGCCGCACAGTGCCGTCGCGCTGCCCGTCGCGTACGGGTCGGTGCCGGCCGGGCCGCCCGCCTTCGCCGTCTGGCCCGCGAGCAGCGGATGCAGATGGGTCGCCGAGTCCTCGGAGCAGGCGAGCGGTCCGGCCTGGACGTAGGAGACGACCACCTCGGCCTGGTGCATGCGCAGGTCGTCGCGGTCGAAGCGGAACTGCAGCTCGCGCCGGACGGTGAACAGCGAGGCCTTCGCGTTGGGGTCCGAGCCGGCCGGCTTCAAGGCGTACACGAAAGTGTGGTCGGCGACGACCTCAAGGGTGCTGGAGTCGAACTCGGCGGCCTGAAGGGTGCCCTGCACCCTGATCCTGGAGTCGGCGAGCTGGGCGCGGGTGGGGTCGAAGCGGACCAGCCAGCCGGTGGGCGCGTGCCGACCGTCGGCGGCCGGGTGGTCGAAGCTCTGGTCGAACTGGTCGAGCTGCTGGGGGGCGAGCAGGATCCGCACGGGCCGGTTGGTGACGCCCGTGAGTACCTCCGGGTCGAGCGAGGACTTCACGAGGTAGTCCTTGGCGGTGGTCAGGGCGGCCACGACCTGGCTGTCGGAGAAGTGCGCGGTGCGCCGGTAGGCGGGCAGCGCGATGCCGTCGGCGCCGACGGCGAACTGGGCGGCCGGGCTGTGCGCGTACAGCTCCTCGGCGCTCGTGGCCCCCGGTACGGCGGTCTGGGGCGCGAGGGGTATGACGGTCATCCGCAGCGGTTCGGGGGGCTGGGCGGCCGGGGTCTGGTACGGGTGCCGCACGCCCATGTAGATCGCGGTGCCGAAGGCGACGGCGATCAGCAGGACCAGGATCAGCGCCTGCCGGGGCAGACCGCGCTGGAGGGTGGGACGGCGGCGTACAGCCGGGGCGTGGTCGGCCATCCGCTCCTGCGCGGAGAACTCCTGGAGGCGGGCAGCACGGACGAACGACTCGTCGAAGACGACGGATCGGTATTCGTCCTCTCCACCAGCGGGAGCGCCCTCGGGTGTCCCCTCAGGTGGGTCTCCAGGCCCGCCCATACCTTCAGGGTAGGTCTCTGGGAGCTCAGGTAAACGCCGTGGTACACGACAACTTCTGACAGGTTCTCACCAGGATCGCCAAGGCCTGTCGCGATCGCCAGAATGTTCGAAGGGCCGTCACGGGCGGCGCGGGCGCCATGGGCGTCAGGGCGTTCGGGGAACCGCGGACACGGCCGAATGGGAGTACTCGGCCGAAGCGGAGGGGCCGGTGCCGGTGACCTTGTCCTGGCCTTGTTCGAGGCCCGTGGAGGCGGGTGGCGGGACCTGGTCCTGGCGGCCCGAGGAGGCCCCCCGGTAGACCGCCGTGAAGGCCAGGGCGACCATGCCGACGCCCATCACAAGGGCGAGCACCCAGGCAACGGGGCGGTGCCAGCGGGCCTGTTTTCCGTAAGCCCTGCCGTATCTGCGGTACGGGCCCGGCGCTCCGTAGCGGCCTTCGAGGATCTCGGTGTCGTCGAGGTCGTCCAGGTCCGGGTCATGACCGAAATCGCCAGGGCCGTCGGGCCCGAACCCGTCCTCGTAGCGCTCGTCGTCGCCGCGGGCACCCCGGGAGTGCGCCCGGCGCGCCTCGGCCTCTGAGGCCTCCGCGCGGGCCTGCGCGGCTGCTAGGAGGCGTTCGACGGCGGTCGGCTCATGGATCACCGCCGCACGTACGAAGTCCTCGTCGAAGACCACGGAGGCGAACTCTTCGTCCGCACCCCCGCGGTCGCGGTCGTCGTCGGGCTCCCAGCCGTCAGGGAACGGCGTGCCCCCCACGTCCTCCGGCACGGATCCAGAGTAGACCTGGGGGGTCATTTTGGGCAGACGGTATGGAAATTCATCCGCCTGACGAGACGCGGCTCACGCGGAGCGCGGGCTCAGCGCCGGATGTGTCCGTCGCCCGTGACGATGTACTTGGTGCTCGTCAGCTCCGGCAGCCCCATCGGTCCCCGCGCGTGCAGCTTCTGCGTGGAGATGCCGATCTCGGCTCCGAAGCCGAACTGGCCGCCGTCGGTGAAGCGGGTCGAGGCGTTCACGGCGACCGTGGTGGAGTCCACCAACTGGGTGAAGCGGCGGGCGGCCTGCTGCGAGGTGGTGACGATGGCCTCGGTGTGGCCCGAGGTCCACAGCCGGATGTGTTCGACGGCCCGGTCGAGCGAGTCGACGACGGCGGCGGCGATGTCGTACGAGAGGTACTCGGTCTCCCAGTCCTCGGGCGTGGCCTCGACGACGGTGGCCTTGGAGTCCTTGGCGTAGGCGAGGACGCGCTCGTCGGCGTGCACGGTGACCCCGGCGTCCGCGAGGGCGTCCAGGGCGCGCGGCAGGAACTCGGGTGCGATGTCCTGGTGCACGAGGAGCGTCTCGGCGGAGTTGCACACGCTGGGCCGCTGCGCCTTGGAGTTGATCAGGATGTCGATCGCCATGTCGAGGTCGGCGTTGGCGTCGACGTACACGTGGCAGTTGCCCGTGCCGGTCTCGATGACGGGGACGGTGGACTCCTGGACGACCGTGCGGATCAGCGAGGCGCCGCCGCGCGGGATGAGGACGTCGACCAGACCGCGGGCGCGCATCAGCTCGCGCACCGACTCGCGGCCCTCGCCGGGCACCAGCTGGATGGCGTCGGCGGGCAGTCCGGCGCCGCCCACGGCGTCGCGCAGCACCCGGACCAGGGCCGTGTTCGACTCGAAGGCCGAGGAGGAGCCGCGCAGCAGGACGGCGTTGCCGGACTTCAGGCAGAGGGCGGCGGCGTCGACCGTGACGTTCGGGCGGGCCTCGTAGATGATCCCGACGACACCGAGCGGGACGCGGACCTGGCGCAGGTCGATGCCGTTCGGGAGGGTCGAGCCGCGCACGACCTCGCCGACCGGATCGGGCAGCGAGACGACGTCCCGCACGTCCGAGGCGATCGCACGCACGCGCTCGGGCGTGAGCGTGAGCCGGTCGATGACGGTCTCGCTGGTGCCTGCCTCGCGGGCGCGCGCGATGTCCTTGGCGTTGGCCGCGACGATCTCGCTCGTACGGACCTCCAGCGCGTCCGCGATCGCGAGCAGCGCGTCGTCCTTCTCGGCCCGCGGCAGGGGTGCGAGATCGGCGGCGGCGGCCTTGGCGCGGTAGGCGGCCTGCGTGACCGGGGACATCGAGTCGTACGGCGAGAGCGTGGTCATATCGGAAGGGTAGTGCGCCGGACGGACCCGTCCAGCGGCTGTCCCACACCCCGAGACAGGGTCAAAAGGGATGGACTCCGACCGGAGTGGCCGGAAGTGGCCCATACCCCTCCGCTATCCGCTGGTGGTACGTCTCGCGGTCGATGACCTCAAGGCCGACGATCTCCCAGGGTGGGAGCTTGGCGGTCTGGCGGTGTTCGCCCCACAGGCGCAGGGCGACGGCCGCCGCGTCGTGCAGGTCGCGGGCCTCTTCCCAGTAGCGGATCTCCGCGTGGTCGTTGGCGTAGCGGCTGGTCAGCAGGAACGGGTGGTCGTGGGCCAGCTGTTCGAGGGCACGCCTGACCTCCTTCAGCGGGGCCTCGCCACCCGAGACGCTCAGCGTGACGTGCCACAGCCGGGGCTGGTCGGCCGGCCTCTCGCCCTCGTAGGTGTCACCGGCCGCGACGCTCGTCAGGGCCCGTTCCTCGCCCGCCGCGCGGGAAGCCGGACCACCCGCCCGGGAGGCTGCACCGCCGCGGGACGCCGCCGCCCCAGGGCGCACTCGTCTCACGACGGCCTCCTTTTCGCAATGGTCCGCAATGGTCCGTGATCGTCGTACTGCATCGGGCTGCATCGGGGTCTCCCCGCAACAAAGTTGAGCAGGTGGGCAGCCGCCGTGTGGCGCTTTTACACAACGTCCCCCGGCGGGGGCCTCAGAATCGGCCTTTTACGGGTGTACTGGACAGCTGTTTCAGAGGTGGTGCGGAACAGGCGTCTTACGGATGCAGGAGCACGAGGTCGTCCCTGTGTACGACCTCGCGTTCGTACTCCGGGCCCAGCTCGCGGGCCAGCTCGCGGGTCGAGCGCCCGATGAGCTGGGGGATCTCCTTGGCGTCGAAGTTCACCAGACCCCGTGCGACCGCCCGCCCCGTGCTGTCGCGCAGCTCGACGGGGTCGCCCGCGGTGAAGTCGCCCTCGACGGCCGCGATCCCCGCCGGCAGCAGCGAGGTGCGCCGGTCGACGACCGCGCGCACGGCACCGTCGTCCAGGACGAGCGCACCCTGCGGGGTCGAGGCGTGCTGCAGCCACAGCAGCCGGTCGGCGGAGCGCTTGCCGGTGGGGTGGAAGTACGTGCCGGTGTCGCCGCCCGCGAGGGCCTCGGCGGCGTGCACGGCGGAGGTGAGCACCACGGGGATGCCCGCGGCCGCCGCGATCCGGGCCGCCTCGACCTTGGTGACCATGCCGCCAGTGCCGACGCCCGCCTTGCCCGCGGTGCCGATGTCGACGTGCGCGAGGTCCTCCGGTCCGCGGACCTCCGCCATCCGCGAGGTGCCGGGCTTGCTGGGGTCGCCGTCGTACACGCCGTCCACGTCGGAGAGCAGGACCAGCAGGTCGGCCCGTACGAGGTGGGCGACGAGCGCGGCGAGCCGGTCGTTGTCGCCGAAGCGGATCTCGTCCGTGGCGACGGTGTCGTTCTCGTTGACGACCGGCAGGGCGCCCATCGCGAGGAGCTTGTCGAGGGTGCGGGAGGCATTGCGGTGATGGGCACGGCGGCTCATGTCGTCGCTGGTCAGTAGCACCTGGCCGACGCGGACGCCGTAGCGGGCGAGGGAGGCGGTGTAGCGGGCCACGAGCAGCCCCTGGCCGACGCTCGCGGCGGCCTGCTGGCGGGCCAGGTCCTTGGGGCGGCGGCGCAGGCCCAGCGGGGCGAGACCGGCGGCGATGGCTCCGGAGGAGACGAGGACGATCTCCTTCTCTCCCCCGCTGCGGCTCTTGGCGAGGACGTCGACGAGCGCGTCGACCCGGTCGGCGTCCAGGCCGCCCGAGGCCGTGGTCAGCGACGAGGAGCCCACTTTGACGACGATCCTGCGGGCTTCCGCCACGCGCTGCCTTGCCACTGTCACCTGCGTCGTCCTCACTCGGCGGTCCCTCACGCCGCGTGCTCCCCCGCGACGGCGCTGCCTCGCAGGCTACGCGAGCGTCGGGCGACGCCGCCCTCCTGTTTTGCCGGTCGGACAGGAACTCTGGGGAGGAGAAGAGGAAGCGAGCGCCCCGAAAGCAGAGGCCCGGCTGCTTCTGAGGGTCAGCCGGGCCTCTGCTGGAGAGGGCTCAATCCCGGTTCGCCAGCGCGGCGCGGAAGGCCACGCACTCCTCGTACACCGGCAGGATCCCCGCCTCGCGGGCCTCGGCCAGCGTGGGGCCCTGGGCGTCCTTGGCGGACAGTTCGGGTTCGCCCGCGACCGGCCACTCGACGCCGATCGCCGGGTCGAGCGGGTGCACGGTCTGCTCGCGCTGGGGAGCGTACCCCTCGGAGCAGAGGTAAGTGACGGTGGCGTCGTCGGTCAGCGCGCAGAAGCCGTGGCCGAGGCCCTCGGAGAGGTAGACGGCCTTGCGCTCGTGGTCGTCGAGGCGCACCGCCTCCCAGCGGCCGAAGGTCGGCGAGCCGACCCGGACGTCGACGATCACGTCGAGTACAGCGCCGCGCACGCAGGTCACGTACTTGGCCTGGCCGGGCGGCACGTCGGCGAAGTGGATGCCGCGCACGACACCGGCGGCGGACACGGAGAGGTTGGCCTGCTTCAGATCGAGCGGGTGGCCGACGGCCTCGGCCATGTGCTCGGCCTTGTACCACTCCAGGAAGAGGCCGCGGGCGTCCCCGTGCTGCTGGGGGACGAACTCCCAGGCGCCCTCGATGCCAAGGGGGTTCACCTTCATGGAACCGTTCCCGTCCTCTCTCAAGCCTCGTACGCGAGCAGGTCGAGCAGGTAGTCGCCGTACCCACTCTTGGTCAGCGGCTCGGCCAGTGCACGCAGCCGAGCGTCGTCGATGAACCCGGCGCGCCAGGCGGCCTCTTCGAGGCAGCCGATCTTCATGCCCTGACGCTCCTCGACCACACGCACGTACTCGGACGCCTGGACGAGGGACTGGAACGTGCCCGTGTCGAGCCAGACGGTGCCACGGTCGAGGACCGAGACCTGGAGTTCGCCGCGGTCGAGGTAGTACTTGTTGACGTCGGTGATCTCCAGCTCGCCGCGGCCGCTCGGCTTGAGGCCCTTGGCGATCTCGACGACCCGGTTGTCGTAGAAGTACAGGCCCGGCACCGCGTAGCGGGACTTGGGGTTCTGCGGCTTCTCCTCGATCGAGCGGGCCCGGCCCTGCTCGTCGAAGTCGACGACGCCGTACGCGGTCGGGTCGGAGACTGCGTGGGCGAAGACCACGCCGCCCTGGGGTTCGCGGTAGCGGGCGAGCTGCCGGCCGAGGCCTGCGCCGTGGAAGATGTTGTCGCCGAGGATCAGCGCCACGGAATCGTCGCCGATGAATCCCTCACCGATGACGAATGCCTCGGCGATTCCGTTGGGGTGCTCCTGCGTGGCGAACCGGATGTTCAGCCCGACGTCGGACCCGTCGCCCAGTAGCCGCTCGAACTGGGGGCGCTCGGCCGGGCCCGTGATGATCAGGATGTCCCGCAGCCCGGCCATCACCAGAGTGGACAACGGATAATAGATCATCGGCTTGTCGAAGACCGGCATCAGTTGCTTCGACACGGCACGGGTGATCGGCCACAGTCGGGAACCGGTACCACCGGCGAGCAGAATTCCACGCATGGGCCCGCAGCCTACGGCAGTGCGCAGACTCCTCCCGCCACCCCTGCCGCGAGAAGGGCCGGTGAACCGCGCCCTATAGAATAATTGACTGTTATGAAAATTCTTGTCACCGGCGGTGCCGGGTTCATCGGTTCACAGTTCGTGCGGGCACTGCTTCTCGGCGAGCTACCCTCGGGCGAGGGCGCCCAGGTCACGGTCCTGGACAACCTGACCTACTCCGGCAACGAGGAGAACCTCGCCCCGGTCGCCGGCAAGGCCGGTTACACGTTCGTCCACGGCGACATCCGGGACTTCGCGACGGTCGACGACGTGATGCGCGGCCAGGACGCGGTGGTGCACTTCGCCGCCGAATCCCACGTGGACCGCTCGATCGCGGACTCCTCTCCCTTCGTGACCACCAACGTGCTGGGCACCCAGGTGCTGCTCGACGCCGCGAAGCGCCATGGCGTGGGCCGGTTCGTGCACGTGTCCACGGACGAGGTGTACGGCTCGATCGCCGAAGGCTCGTGGACCGAGGACTGGCCGCTGGCGCCGAACTCGCCGTACTCGGCCTCGAAGGCCGGATCGGACCTGCTGGCGCTGTCGTACCACCGCACGCACGGCATGGACGTCGTGGTCACCCGGTGCTCCAACAACTACGGGCAGTATCACTTCCCGGAGAAGATGATCCCGCTGTTCACCACGAACCTGCTGGACGGCAGGAAGGTGCCCCTGTACGGCGAGGGTCTGAACGTGCGCGACTGGCTGCACGTCTCCGACCACTGCCGGGGCATCGAGGCGGTGCTGCGCGGCGGCCGGGCCGGTGAGACATACCACATCGGCGGCGGCACCGAGGTCACCAACAAGGAGCTCACCGGCATGCTCCTCGCGGCGTGCGGGGCGGGCTGGGACATGGTCGAGCACGTCGCCGACCGCAAGGGCCACGACCTTCGCTACTCCCTGTCGATCGCCAAGATCCAGGAGGAGCTCGGCTACACGCCGCTCGTCACCTTCGAACAGGGCCTGGCCGACACCGTCCAGTGGTACCGCGAGAACCGCGCCTGGTGGGAACCGCTCAAGGCGAAGGCGGCGCTTCCGGCATGACCCGTTGGTTGATCACCGGCGCGGGCGGCATGCTCGGCCGCGACCTCGCCGAGGTGCTCTCGGTACGCGGGGCGGGTACCGTCACCGCGCTGACCCGCCAGAAGCTGGACATCACCGACGCCGCCGCGGTCCGCGCCGCAGTGGCGGGTCACGACGTCGTGGTGAACGCGGCCGCGTGGACCGACGTGGACGGCGCCGAATCCGAGGAGGCCGCGGCCACCCGGATCAACGGCGAGGGTCCGCGGGTGCTCGCCGAGGTGTGCGCGGACAGCGCAGCCGTCCTGATCCAGGTCTCCACCGACTACGTCTTCCCCGGAAACGCCGCCGAGCCGTACCCGCACGACGCCCCGGCCTCGCCGGTGAACGCCTACGGACGCGGCAAGCTCGTCGGCGAACGGGCGGTGACCGAGTTGCTGCCCGAGCGCGGCTACGTGGTGCGCACGGCGTGGCTGTACGGCGCCCACGGGCGCAACTTCGTCGCGACCATGCTGAACCTGGCCGGCCGGCGCGAGACCGTGGACGTGGTCGACGACCAACGCGGCCAGCCGACCTGGACCGTCGCACTCGCCCGCCAGATCGCGGAGCTGGGCGAGGCGGCCATGGCGGGCGGGGCTCCGGCGGGCGTGTACCACGGCACCGCGTCCGGCACGGGCACCTGGTTCGACCTGGCGCGGGCCGCGTTCGAACTGACCGGTCTCGACCCGGAGCGGGTGCGTCCGACGACCTCGGAGAAGTTCGTGCGGCCGGCCCCTCGCCCCGCGTACAGCGTGCTCGCGCACGACCGCTGGGCCGAGGCGGGCGTGGCGATTCAGCCGCACTGGCGCGATCAACTCAGCGAGGCCCTGAAAATGATCGTTCCAGGCGAGCGGACCAGCGCGTGAGCCTACTCGACCGCATCACCACGGCACTGCCTCAGGGCACCGCGTTCGTGGGCGCCGGGACGGCGGTGCTCGGGGTCGCCAGTTACGTCCATCTCGCGGCGGCGGGCCACTCGCTCGCCGTCGACGACATGGCGAGTTTCTCGGTCCTGTGGACCGTGGTCTTCTCCATCGGCCTGGGGCTGTTCTTCCCGGTGGAGCAGGAGATCACCCGGATCGTGGCCGGCCGTGCGGTGCGCGGCGACGGGGCGCTGCCGGTGTTGCGGCGCGGCGCGCTGCTCTCCCTCGGGCTGCTCGCGGTGGTGCTCATACCTCTCGCCCTGTTCGCGCATCGGCTCGCCGATGTGTTCTTCCACGGGAACACGAGCCTGGTCCTCGCGCTCGGCGGGGCGTTCACGGCGCTGGCCATCGCGTATGTGACGCGGGGCGTCCTCGCCGGGCTGGGCCGTTTCCAGGCTTACGGGACACAGCTCGGTCTGGACGGCCTGCTGCGGGTCGTGCTGTCGGGAGGGCTCGCGGTGGCCGGGGTGCACTCGGCGTTCGCCTTCGCGGCGGTGCTCACGGTGGCTCCGCTGCTGGCCGTGCTCGCCACGATCGGGCCGGTGTTCCAGGGCTCGCGACAGGGGCCGCCGGCACACTGGCGGGACCTGATCGAGCACCTGGGGCTGCTCGTCGGGTCCACGCTCCTGGCCCAGCTGCTGGTCAACATCGCGGTGATCAGCACGAAGCTGATCTCGACAGACAACGACGCGCTGGTCGCGGCGCTGCTGTCCGCCCTGGTCCTGGCCCGGGTGCCGCTGTTCGTCTTCGGCGCCTTCCAGGTGTCGCTGCTCGCGGGTCTGTCGTCGGCCGCGGCCGAGGGAGACACCCAGGGGTATCGACAGCTACTGCTGCGGGCCGTGTCGGCCACGGGGGGACTCGGCGTGGCCGGGGGCATCGGCGCGGTGGCGCTGGGACCGGCTCTGCTGCCGGCGGTGTTCGGGGCGCCGGACGTGCTGAATGCGATCGACTTCGCCTGGCTCTCGCTCGGCACGACGCTGTACATGCTGGCCATGGTGCTGGGTCAGGCGCTGCTGACGAGCGGCGGTGCGCGCATGCAACTCATGGCGTGGATCACAGGAACGGCGGTACTGGTGGCGGTCACGCTCAGTTCACTTCCGCTGCGAACCCGGGTCGAGGTGGCGTACACGGCGGGGTCGTTCGTGGTGGTCGCCTTCATGACTGTCGTTGTTCACGCTCGTGTAGGCTATCGTTCATTGCGCACATAAGAATGATCATCATTCTTGTCACTCTCCGTAAGTATTGCGCCGAAATGCGACGGACAGTGGACTGCAGTCCGGCGGCCTCCTTCTGCGGCCGTCCTCCCCGGAATTCCCTGGAAGAGTAGACAGGCCCTTTCCATGAGTCGTCCGATACACCGGAGTGCGGCATGAAGTTGTGGATGCTGACCTCGGTCACCGGAGTCATTCTCGTCCTGTGCATCGTCGAGCTGCTGCGCCGCCGCAAACTCAAGGAGAAGTACGCCTTTCTGTGGGTGATCACCGGCCTGGTGATCATCCCGCTCGGCTTCTTCCCCACAGGTCTGGACTCGGTGGCCCGCGCGGTCGGAGTCGCCTCGGGCGTCAGCCTCATCCTGTTCCTGAGTGTGGCCTTCCTCTTCATCGTGTGCCTCCAGCTGAGCTGGGAGGTCGGCCACCTGGAGGAGGAGGGCCGGACGCTCTCCGAAGAGGTCGCGCTGCTCCGTGTCGACGTCCAGGAACTGCGGGGGCAACTCGCCGACCAGGAGCGGCAGGCTCCGACGACTGTGGGTGCCGACAGGGGGAACCTGAAGTGATCGACAGCAAGCGTGTACTGATCATCATGCCCGCGTGGAACGAGGCCGACGGCGTCGCCGACGTCATCAAGGAGGTCTACACCACGGTTCCCGGTGTGGACGTCCTCGTCGTGGACGACGGGTCCGCCGACAACACGGCCGCCGTCGCCCGCGCGGCCGGCGCGACCGTGCTGAAGCTGCCGTACAACCTCGGTGTGGGCGGCGCGATGCGGGCCGGCTACAAGTTCGCGCACGACCGGGGCTACGACGTGGCCATCCAGGTCGACGCCGACGGCCAACACGACCCGCGCAACGTGCCCGAGCTGCTGGAGCGCCTGGACGCCGGCGCCGACCTGGTGATGGGCGCGCGGTTTGCGGGCACCGGCGAGTACGAGGCGCGCGGTCCGCGCCGCTGGGCGATGCTGGTCCTCGCGTTCTGGCTGTCGCGCATGGCGCGCGCCAAGCTCACCGACGTCACCTCCGGCTTCCGGGCCTGCGACCGCGATCTGATCAACGCGTTCGCCCGCTGGTACCCGGTCGAGTACCTGGGTGACACCGTGGAGTCCACGATCGCCGTGGTCCGGGCCGGCTACCGGGTCGAGCAGGTCCCCGTCGCGATGCGCCCGCGCACCACCGGCACCCCGAGCCAGTCCCCGTGGCGGGCCACCCTCTACCTCGGCCGGATAGGCATGATCCTGCTGCTCGCCTTCAGCCGCCGTTCCTCGCTCAACCCGGCGCGGAAGGTCAAGTGACACAGGTGGACACCCTCGACATCATGCTGCCGCACTACGGCGACACGGCGTTGATGCAGGCCGCTGTACAGAGCGTGCTGGACCAGACCGACAAGGACTGGCGCCTCACGGTCGTCGACGACGGCCGCGAGGAGGGCGTACCGGAGTGGTTCGCGTCCCTCGGCGACGAGCGCGTCCGCTACCTGCGCAACGAGCAGAACCTCGGCATCACCCGCAACTTCCAGAAGTGCGTGGACCTGGTGGAGTCCACCCACTTCACCATGCTCGGCAGCGACGACCTGATGATGCCGACCTACGTCGAGACGCTCCGCGCGGCGATCGAGGCCGAGCCCGGCGCGGCGATCTACCAGCCCGGCGTCGAAGTCATCGACGAGCACGGCAACCCGGTCACCACCCTGGGCGACGAGGTCAAGCGACGCCTCTACGCGCCGAAGACCAACGACGGCAAGCGCCTCGTCCTCTCCGGCGAGCCGCTGGCGGCGAACCTGCTGGGCGGCAACTGGCTGTACTTCCCGTCGATCTGCTGGCGCACGGACGCCGTCAAGGCGGTCGGCTTCCGTGAGAACCTGTCCGTCATCCAGGACCTGGCGCTGATCATCGAGCTGATCCGGCGCGGCGAGGAGCTGGTCGTCGACCCGGCGCCGGCCTTCCGCTACCGGCGCCACTCGAGCAGCCTCTCCTCGGCCGAGGCCGCGACGGGCGCCCGTTTCGGCGAGGCCATACGGTTCTTCAACGAAGTAGCCGACGACCTCGACCGGCACGGCTGGCCCAGGGCCGCCCGGTCCGCCCGGCGGCACCTGTCCATGCGGCTGCACGCGCTGACCATGCTTCCCGGGGCGCTGCGCCACCGCCGGTCGGACGTCGTACGCCGCCTACTCGGGTATGCCCTGACCAGATCCGAGTGATCGTCACGCGCGGGGCGGGTGCCCGCCCCGCGGACTCCTCGCCCGCCGAAACCCCTTCGAAAGCCAAGCCCACATGACTCCCACGCAAGACGCAGAGACGTCCACCGACCCTCGGTTCAGCATCATCGTGCCGGCGTACGGCGTCGAGGCGTATCTGCGCGACTGCCTCGACTCCGTGCTGAGCCAGTCGTTCGAGGACTTCGAAGTCATCGCGGTCAACGACGCCTCGCCCGACGCCTGCGGCGAGATCATGGACGAGTACGCGGCGGCGGACCGGCGCGTGGTGACGGTGCAGCTGGAACAGAACGTGGGGCTGGGCCAGGCAAGGAACGTGGGACTGACCCGCGCCCGAGGCGCCTACCTGATCTTCCTCGACAGCGACGACACGCTGCTGCCGGGGTCCCTGCGGGCGATCGCCCGCCGCCTGGACGAGAACGACGACCCGGACCTGCTGGTCTTCGACTACTCCCGCACCTACTGGGACGGCCGGATCACCCCGAACGCCAAGCGCTCGGTGCTCACCCAGAGCCCGCGCGGGACCTTCCGCCTGGACGACAACCCCGAACTGCTCGGGCTGCTCCAGGTCGCCTGGAACAAGGCGTACCGCCGCGACTTCATAGAGCGCTGGGGCTTCGTTTACCCCACCGGCTACTACGAGGACACCCCCTGGACCTACCCGGTTCTGGTCGCCGCCGAGACGATCGCCGTCCTCGACCGGATCTGCGTCCACTACCGCCAGCGCCGCCAGGGCAGCATCCTGTCCTCCGCCAGCCGCAAGCACTTCGACGTCTTCGACCAGTACGACCTGGTCATGAGCTTCCTCGCCGCGCACCCCGAGTTCGAGCGCTGGCGCGGCCCGCTGTTCGAGCGCATGGCCTTCCACCTCGGCGTGATCGAGCGCATGCCCGGCCGCCTCCCGGCCGGCGCCCGCGCCGAGTTCCGTGCCCGCCGCCTGGAGGCCGAGCGCACCCACCGCCCGGCGGGCTACCGCGACCCGAAGACCAAGCCGAAGAAGTCGGGCGTACGGCGGGCCGCGAACCGCCTCCCGAACCGTCTGCGCCGCCCCGCCCGCAAGGCGTACCGGGCGGCCGCCAAGCTGAAGAAGCCGGTGCGCACGGCCGTCCTCATGGCCTACTACCGCGCCCAGCGGATGCTGCCGGTGAAGAAGGACACGGCCGTCTTCGCCGCGTACTGGAACGCCGACTACGCCTGCAACCCGGCGGCCATCGACCAGAAGCTGCGCGAGCTGGCGCCCCATGTGAAGCCCACGTGGGTGCTCAGGCCCGACCCGCGCAACCGGCCCCCGGCCGGCACCACCACCGTCCATCCCGGCTCCTTCGGGTTCTGGCGCGCGATGGCCCGCAGCAAGTACTTCGTCAACAACGTCAACTTCCCGACACGCGTGGTCAAGCGTCCGGGTCAGGTCTTCGTCCAGACCCACCACGGCACGCCGCTCAAGCGGATGGGCGTCGACCAGGTCGAATTCCCGCTGGGCGCCGCCCAGATGGACATGGAACTGCTGATGCATCGGGTCGACCACTGGGACTACAGCATCTCCTCCAACAGTTTCACCACCGCCACCTGGGACCGCGCCTACCCGTCGACCTCGTACAGCTCCCTCGACTACGGCTACCCGCGCAACGACGTCCTGGTCAACGCCACCGACGCCGACCGGACCGCCGCCCGCGAGAAGCTCGGCCTCGCCCCCGACGCCAAGGTCGTCCTGTACGCCCCGACCCACCGCGACTACCAGTCGGTGCCGCAGCCCCTCCTGGACGTCGAGCACTTCGCGGACAGCCTCGGCGACGGCTTCACCGTCCTGGTCCGCGCCCACTACTTCAACCTCGGCACCCGGCACGGCACCACCGACGGCATCATCGACGTCAGCGGCCACCCGAGCGTCGAGGAGCTGTACCTGGCGGCGGACTGCCTGCTCACCGACTACTCGTCGCTGATGTTCGACTACGCCCTCCTGGACCGCCCCGTCGTGATATACGCCAACGACTGGGAGGTCTACCGCGCCACCCGCGGCACGTACTTCGACATCCACGTCGAGTCACCCGGGCCGGTGGTGGCAACCAAGGAGGACCTGATCGACGTCTTCCTCTCGGGACGCTGGTCCGACGACACCTCCGCCAAGGTCCGCACGGAATTCCGCAGGCGGTTCTGCGAGTACGACGACGGCCGCGCCGCGGAACGCGTCGTACGCCGCGTCTTCCTGGACCAGGAGGACGTACCCCCGGTGGCACTCCCGCCCGAGCGTCCGATCCGTCCCGTGCGAGGCTAGACCTACCGTGTCCGGCGAGTCCGGTCGCCGTCACGGCCGCGGGAGCGGTCATGATCGACACCTTGAGAAAGGCGCAGTACCCCAGATGCCTCCCCGTCTGTCAATAGTCGTTCCCGCCTACAACGTGGAACTCTTCCTCGACGAGTGTCTGCAGTCGATCGCGGACCAGACGTTCACCGACTGGGAGGCGATCGTCGTGGACGACGGCTCCACGGACGGCAGCCTGGCGATCGCCGAGCGGTGGGCGGCGAAGGACGACCGGTTCCGCGTCGTCGTGCAGGAGAACAAGGGCCTGGGACCGGCCCGGAACACCGGTGTCGCCCATCTGACCGAGGGCACCGAGTTCCTCGCCTTCGTCGACAGCGACGACATCGTGCTGCCCGACGCGTACCAGCGGTGCATCACCACTCTGGAGGAGTCCGGCTCGGACTTCGTCAGCGGCAACGTCAACCTGCTCAAGGCAGGCGAGATCCTGATCTCCCCGCTGCACGCGAAGCGACTGCGCACCGACCGGATGCGGACCCACATCAGCCGCGACAAGGACCTCGTCTACGACCGCACGGCCTGGAACAAGGTCTTCCGCCGGGCGTTCTGGGACAAGCACGCCTTCGAGTTCCCCGGCATCCTCTACGAGGACGCCCCCGTCACCCTGCCCGCGCACTTCATGGCCTTGGCCGTCGACGTGCTCAGCGAGCCGATCTACCTGTGGCGCCAGCGCACCGGCGGCGCCCCCTCCATCACCCAGCGCCGCACCGAGCCGGTCAACGTCCGTGACCGCATAAGGTCGTGCGACTCCGTGAGCCGGTTCCTGGCCTCCCAGCCGGGCGAGGCGTACTCCCAGCACAAGCGCTGGTACGACGAGATCTTCATCACCGATGAACTGCCGCTCTTCATGGGCGTCCTCGACCAGGCAGGCGACGAGTTCCGCGAGCTGTTCATGGCCGGCGCCGCCGACTTCCTCAGCCGGGTCGACCCGCGGGTCATGCCCCGGCTGCCGGTCTCGCTGCGCCTGAAGTGCCACCTGATCCGTGAAAGCCGTCTCGACGAGCTCATGGAGCTGATCGCCTACGAGCGCGAGACCGGCCGGGCCGTCCCGGTGGTCCGACAGGGCCTGCGCCACTTCGCCGACTATCCGGTGATCGACAAGAAGCGTGCGGTGCCCCACTCGGTGCTGCGCGTGGACTCCGACTTCTCCGCCCGCGCCCGCGCCGAGGAGATCGTCTGGCGCGGCGGCCGCCTGCACATCGACGGCCACGCCTACATCCGCAACCTGGCCGCCGCCCGGCCGCAGCCGACCGCCCTGCGCGTGCTGATGCTGCGCGAGACCGGCAGTCGGCGCACGGTCCTGGTGCGGCCCAGCCGGACCCAGGCCTCGCGCGCCACCCAGACCTCGGGCCAGTCGCTGCACAACTACGACTGGTCGGGCTTCTCCCTCGATCTGGACCCGGCCAAGCTCAAGGCCCGGGGTGGCTGGCGCGACGCCGTGTGGCGGGTCACCCTCGCCACCGTCCAGCAGGGCATCGTCCGCCACACCCGGCTCAAGGCCGGCGAGAGCGGCAGCGCCGAGAGCCCGGCCCCGTTCTGGGTGGAGAAGGACGTGCGGGTGGTCCCCTTCATCAACGACGCCCACCTGTACGTGCGTGTCGAGCGGGTCCGCGCCAGGCTGACCGGCCACCGGGCCGTGGACGGGGTCCTGGAGCTGACCGGTGTCCTCGGTCACGAGGCCGCCGTCGGTGACGCGCCGCTCGCCCTGCGTCTCAAGCACGGCTCGACGGCGGCGACGCTGGAGCACCCGGTGGAGCGCACCGTCGGCCAAGGGTTCTCTTTCCGGGTTCCGCTCGCCGACCTGGACGTCGAGGGCCGCGACTCCGTGAACCTGGAGAACACGGACAAGTGGACGGCCGAGCTGGTGATCGGCGGCTCCAAGCGCGGGTTCTCCGTGGCCGTCGACACCGGCCAGAACGACCTGAACCCGCAGCACTCGCTCGACGGCAGACCGACCGCCGCGTGGGGCGGGCGCGTCACGGCCGTCACCGACGACGGCGCGGGCCGCCTGGCGCTGCGCACCCAGCCCGTCCAGCCCTTGATCGGCGGACTCTCCGTCACCGCCGAGGGCCGGATCGTCCTGACGGGCTCGCTGCCCGCGTCCGTGGACGAGCCGGTCGAGATCGTGCTGCGGCACAGTCGGCACGCCGAGGAGCACGCTCACCCGGCCACCGTCGCCGACGGCGCCTTCCGGGCCGAGTTCCTGCCCGTGCCCGACAGCCTCAGCGAGGTGCCACTGCGCCAGGGGCGCTGGTACCTGTTCGCCCGCACCACCCGGAGCCGTGTGGAGGTGCCGGTCCGAGGCGTGCCGTCGGCGCTCGCGGGCCTGCCCCTGCGCTTCTCCCTCCGCGACCGGGACTACACGCTCACCCACCGCTTCTTCGACCGGCTCCTGATCGAGGCGGCGCCCGACCTGGGCCCCGAGGAGTTCGGCTGGTACCGCCAGCGCGACATGCGCACCAGCCTGTACGCGCAGGCGCGCACGGCCCCGCTGCGGGACACAGTCCTGTACGCCGCCTTCTCCGGCCGCCAGTTCTCGGACTCGCCGCGCGCGGTCTACGAGGAGTTGTTGCGCCAGGGCGCCGACCTGGAGCACATCTGGGTGGTGGAGGACCGCCGCGCCGAGATCCCCAAGGGCGTCAAGGTCATAAGGCGGTGGAGCCGCGAGTGGTACGAGGCGCTCGGTCGCAGCCGGTACATCGTCACCAACACGCACCTGCCGCACTGGATCCGGCGCCGCGAGGGCCAGGTCATCGTGCAGACCTGGCACGGCACTCCGCTCAAGCGGATCGGTCACGACATCGACAGCGTCCAGTTCGCCGACCGCAAGTACCTGTCGAAGGTCGCGGAGGAGACGCCGAGCTGGAGCTTCCTCGTGTCGCCGAACCGGTTCTCAACGCCGATCATGAAGCGGGCGTTCCAGTACGACGGCGAGATCCTGGAGTCCGGCTACCCGCGCAACGACGTCCTCCTCTCCGAGAAGACGGAGGACCTGGCGCGGACCGTGCGCGAGCGCATCGGCCTGCCGGAGGGCAAGAAGGTCGTGCTGTACGCGCCGACCTGGCGGGACGACCAGTTCTACCAGGCGGGCAACTACAAGTTCGATCTGCGGCTCGACGTGAAGGAGGCGGCCGAGCGCCTCGGCGACGACCACGTTCTCCTCATCCGCAAGCACTCGAACATCGTCGACGCGGTGCCCGGCGCCGGCGACGGCTTCGTCTTCGACGTGTCCAGCTACCCGGACATCGCCGAGCTGTTCCTGATCACCGACGTGCTGGTCACGGACTACTCGTCGCTCATGTTCGACTTCGCGAACACCGGCCGCCCGATGCTGTTCTTCACGTACGACCTGGAGTACTACCGCGACCAGCTGCGTGGCTTCTACTTCGACTTCGAGGAGCGGGCCCCCGGCCCGCTCCTGCAGACCTCGGACGAACTCATCGCCGCACTCGCCGACATCGAGGGGATCAGCGCCTCGTACACGGATGCCTATCGCAAGTTCAAGGACGTGTTCTGCGACCTCGACGACGGGCATGCCGCCGAACGGGTGATCACCCGGATGCTGGAGCTCGCGCACCCCGACCGCCCCCCTCTTGAGCCTGCGGAGCAGCGTTGAAAGCACCCACGATTCCCTTCGACACAGCACGTCTGAGAGAGCGTCTGGAACGCATCCCGGCGCAGCGCCGGCTGCCGCTGGCCGTCTACGCCACCACGCAGGTGATCTTCCTGATCTGGTGGGCGGCCTTCTACCCGGGCGGGATGAGCTACGACTCCATCTCGTACGTGTGGCACGTCACCACCAACCACTGGATGTCCAACCACTCGGTGGCCTACGACGGACTGGTCTGGCTCTCGCTCCAGACCACCGGCGACCTGGCGATCCTGACGTTCGCTCAGACCGTCGCCATGGCGGCGGCGCTGGCCTATGTGACGGTGACGCTGCGGCAGTTCGGCGTGCCGGGCAAGTGGAGCGCGACGGCCGCGATCGCGTGCGCGGTGCTGCCGTCGATCGGCTCGTTCACGATCTTCGTATGGAAGGACGTGCCGTTCGTCATCGGCGCGGTCCTGGCGTTCGGAGCCGCCGGGCGGCTCGTCGCGCGCCGCATGCGCGGAATGCAGTCCGTGCGGGACAAGGCGTTCCGGAACGAGGTCGCGGCCTTGTTCCTCGGCTTCCTGGCCATGGGCCTGTTCCGCAACAACGGCCTGCTCGTCGCGGTCCTCGCCGCGCCGGTGCTGCTGCTCGTGCTGCCGCGGATGCGCAGGGCGCTGCTGGTCGCGACGGTGATCCCGGTGCTGATCTCGGGCCTGCTGAACGTGGTCGTCTATCCCGCGATGGGAGTGATCACGCCGACGAAGGACCAGGTGTACGCGATGAACTACGCGGACATCGCGGTGGTCTACGGCGAGGCCCCGCAGACCTTCACCAAGGCCGACAAGAAGCTCATGGCGAAGGTGGCGCCGCTGTCGCACTGGAGCGGCCGGGCGGCCAACTGCTACAACGCCGACTGGGCGATGCAGAAGCCGATGAACCGCCAGAAGGCCGCGGAGTACAACACCCAGCTCGTTGACCTGTGGATGCGGGTTTTGAAGCGGACGCCGGACAAGATGATCGGGGCGCGGCTGTGCCGCTCGCAGATCGCCTGGTCGCCGTTCCCGGGCCCGGCCGGCCTGATGGGCAACACGCTGATCAGCTCGCCGTCGGTGCCGAAGGACATGTTCGGCTGGGCTGACTGGAACCCCGAGATGCGGGACAGCCCGTATCGCCCGGAGCTGAAGATCCGTCCGCTCAACGACCATCTGCACAACGCGATGTACTTCGTGTGGAAGGCGAGCAAGACGCCGCAGCTGCAGTGGCTGCTGTTCCGGGGCGCCACCTGGTGCTACGCGGCCTACGCCGTCGTCCTTGCGTTCTCGCGCCGGCAACGGTCCTGGGCGCCGGTGGGTCTGATGGCGGTCACACTGTCGCTCCAGCTGACGGTGGTGGCGGCGAACCCGGCCCCGCTGGCGCGGTACATGTTCGCGCCGATGGTCCTGGGCATCCTGACGTTGCCGCTGATCGCCGCGAAACCGCGGTTCGGCAGGCGGAGTGGCGCCGATTCCCAGGCCTCCGGCCCGTCCCACAAGTCGGAGGACTCCTCCTCCACCGACCGCGACACGCAACCCGCACCGGTCGCCTGATCCCGGGCGGGACACCGGGTACGGCGAAGGGCCCGCCCCGCTCCCCCAGGGGAGGCGGCGGGCCCTTCGCCGTACCTGGACAGGCCTCGTACAACTCTCCGACCCGGCCGGGCGTCTGATAGGCGTACGGCCGGATCCAAGGGATGGGCCAGGGTTGTCCACTCACCACACCGACCAGGCGCCACCTCGCACGCTCTCGCGAAAGCGTGCCCTGTGCGCGTCCCTCGGCGTGGCCGCGGCGGTGGTGCTGGCCGCCTCCCCCTCCGCGGCGCGGCCCTGGAGAAGAACCGGCCGGACTACGTCCCGCCCATCGCCACGGCCCCGGATCCCGGCCGCGAGACCGTCACGGAGGTGTCCGCCTTCTACTCGGCGGAGGCGAGGAGGCGGTGTCCGCGCACTGGTCACCTCGCAACGTGACAGCCTGCTCGATGCGGCGAACACCGCCCGCCAACTGCGTGACACCGTGCAGTTGGACGGGCCTAGAGCCCCGGCGTCCGGGACGGACGGGCCCGTCCGTCCCGGACGCCGGGCTCGACCGGCCCCTCTAGAACGCTTCGAATTCGTCGAACGCCTTGTCCGCCTCGTCCCGCTCCGCCTGCTTGTCGCGGCGGCGCTGCGCGGCGGGCCGCGGAGCTTCGAGGCGGTGGTCCTCACCACGGCGGCCGAGCATCTCCGCGCCGGCCATGACGGTGGGCTCCCAGTCGAAGACGACCGCGTTCTCCTCGGGGCCGATGGCGACGCCGTCACCCGAGCGGGCACCCGCCTTCATCAGCTCCGCCTCGACGCCGAGGCGGTTGAGACGGTCGGCGAGGTAGCCGACGGCCTCGTCGTTGTTGAAGTCGGTCTGGCGGACCCAGCGTTCGGGCTTCTCTCCGCGCACGCGGTAGAGGCCGTCCTCCTCCTGGACCACGGTGAAGCCGGCGTCGTCGACCGCCTTCGGGCGGATGACGATCCGGGTCGCCTCCTCCTTGGGCTTGGCGGCGCGCGCCGTGCCGACGATCTCGGCGAGCGCGAAGGACAGCTCCTTCAGGCCCATGTGCGCAACCGCCGACACCTCGAAGACGCGGTAGCCGCGGCCCTCCAGGTCGGGGCGGACCATCTCGGCGAGGTCCTTGCCGTCCGGCACGTCGATCTTGTTGAGGACGACGATGCGCGGACGGTTGCCGAGGCCGCCGTACTGCTTCAGCTCTTCCTCGATGATGTCGAGGTCGGTGACCGGGTCGCGCTCGGACTCCAGGGTCGCCGTGTCCAGCACGTGGACCAGCACGCTGCAGCGCTCGACGTGGCGGAGGAACTCGAGGCCGAGGCCCTTGCCCTGGCTGGCGCCGGGGATGAGACCGGGCACGTCCGCGATCGTGTAGACCGTCTCGCCCGCCGTCACCACGCCCAGGTTGGGGACGAGGGTCGTGAAGGGGTAGTCCGCGATCTTCGGCTTGGCGGCCGACAGGACGGAGATGAGGGACGACTTGCCGGCGCTCGGGTAGCCGACGAGGGCCACGTCCGCGACGGTCTTCAGCTCCAGGACGATGTCCTGGAAGTCACCGGGGACACCGAGCAGCGCGAAGCCGGGCGCCTTGCGGCGGGCCGAGGCCAGCGCCGCGTTGCCGAGGCCACCGCGACCGCCCTGCGCGGCGACGTACGACGTGCCGTGGCCGACGAGGTCCGCGAGGACGTTGCCCGCCTTGTCGAGCACGACCGTGCCGTCCGGCACCGGCAGGATCAGGTCCTGGCCGTCCTTGCCCGAGCGGTTGCCGCCCTCGCCGGGCTTGCCGTTGGTGGCGCTGCGGTGCGGCTTGTGGTGGTAGTCGAGCAGCGTGGTCACGGACTGGTCGACGACCAGCATCACGTCACCGCCCCGGCCGCCGTTGCCGCCGTCCGGGCCGCCGAGCGGCTTGAACTTCTCCCGGTGTACGGAGGCACAGCCGTGGCCTCCGCTACCCGCGGCGACGTGCAGCTCGACGCGGTCCACGAAGGTGGTCATGGGATGTGCCTCCAGTTACGTACGAAAATCCTGCACAGCCCTGTATGCCACAGAGCCGCTTCTATGGAAAACACGCGAAAGGCGGACCCGCTTCCCGAACGGGAAGTGAGGTCCGCCTCGCGAAAGAACCGGTCAGGCGACCGGAACGATGTTCACGACCTTGCGGCCACGGTGGGTACCGAACTCCACCGCACCGGCGTCAAGGGCGAACAGCGTGTCGTCCTTGCCACGGCCGACGCCGTTGCCCGGGTGGAAGTGGGTGCCGCGCTGGCGGACCAGGATCTCACCGGCGTTGACGACCTGACCGCCGAAGCGCTTCACGCCGAGCCGCTGAGCATTGGAGTCGCGACCGTTCCGAGTGGACGATGCGCCCTTCTTGTGTGCCATCTCTCCTCAGTCCCTTACTTCGCAGCCGCGGGGATCTCAGTGACCTTGATCGCCGTGTACTGCTGGCGGTGGCCCTGACGACGGCGGTAACCGGTCTTGTTCTTGTAGCGAAGGATGTCGATCTTGACGCCCTTGTGGTGGTCCACGATCTCGGCCTGGACCTTGATGCCGGCAAGGACCCACGGGTCGCTGGTCACGGCGTCGCCGTCGACAACGAGCAGGGTCGAGAGCTCGACCGTGTCGCCAACCTTGGCAGTGGAAATCTTGTCAACCTCAACGATGTCGCCGACAGCAACCTTGTGCTGGCGACCACCGCTGCGCACGATGGCGTACACGCGGATCTCTCTCTCGCTCGGAACGGAACCCCGCAGTCCAGCCACGCGCTGCGCGAGCGGCCTCTCCCGAAGCGCACGGCATGCGAACACGCACGACACGCAGAATTCCGGGAGGAAGAGGTTTACGGGGGTGCGGCGCGTCAGGGGACACGCCGACGGTCTAGGTTACGGGGCCCGGCTTGAGGGGTCAAACCGGGCCACCGTCATGCGGTCGGAGCAGCGGAGGGACCGACTTCCGTCAGCCCTCCGCCGGTTCCGCGTCAGTCCTCGGTGGTCGCCGAGACGGACGAACGGTCCTGCTGCTCGGCCGCCGCGGTCTTCTTCGCGGTGGTCTTGGCGGCCGTCTTCTTCGCGGTCGCCTTCTTGGCCGTGGCCTTCTTGGCGACCGTCTTCTTGGCAGCGGTCTTCTTGGTGGCGGCCTTCTTCGCCGTCGCCTTCTTGGCCGTCTTGCGGGCGGCCGTCTTCTTGGCCGGGGCCGGGGCCTCGGCGTCCGTCTCGACCGCGGTCTCGGCCGCCGTCTCGACGGCCGCGGGGGCCTCGGCCGGCTCCGCCGAGGCCGACGGGACGACCATGACGGCCGCCTCCTCGGACGCGGTGGGCGCGGTGGCCTTGCGGACGGCGCGACGACGCGGGCGGGCCGGCGCGGCGCTCTCGGCGGGCGCCTCGGGCTGCGGCTCGACGACCTCGGCGGCGGCCTCCGGCACGGGCGCCGCGACCGGTTCCGTGACCGTCACCGCGGCCTCTTCCGCCGCCTTCGGGGAACCGGCCGGAGCCGACACCTTGCGGGTGGCGCGACGACGCGTACGGCCCTTGGGAGCGGCCTCGTCCTCCGGTACGGCGACCACGGGGGCCGGAGCGGCCTCGGCAACCTGCGTGACCTCGGGGGCCTCGGCGACCGGCGCCTCGACGACCGGGTCCTCGACCGCGACCGGCTCGGACTGGGCGGCCTCGTGGGACGTCAGAGCCCGCTCGGTCCGCTCGGCCCGCTCCTCGCGGCGGCCCCGGGGAGCACGCTCCTCGGCCTTCGGCGCACCCGCGGGAGCCGACGCGCGCCGGGTCGCCCGGCGCCGCGAACGGCCGCCACGGGAAGCCGCGGCCTCCGCCTCGGCGGCGCTGCTGTACAGCTCCTCGTCCGGCTGGAACTCCTGCTCGACCAGAGCGACGGGCGCGGCGACCTCGGCGGCCACCTCGGCCTCGCTCTCGACCGTCTCCGGCTCCTCCGCGATCTCGTGCGTGTGCTCGAGCTCGTGGTCGTGCTCGTGGACCTGCTCGGCACCGCCACGGCCGCGCTTCTTGCGCTTGCCGCCGCCTCCGACGGAGGTCGGCTGCTCCATGTGCACGATCACGCCACGGCCGTTGCAGTGGACGCAGGTCTCCGAGAAGGACTCCAGCAGACCCTGGCCGACACGCTTGCGCGTCATCTGCACCAGGCCCAGCGAGGTCACCTCGGCGACCTGGTGCTTCGTACGGTCGCGTCCCAGGCACTCCAGAAGGCGCCGCAGCACCAGGTCCCGGTTGGACTCCAGGACCATGTCGATGAAGTCGATGACGACGATGCCGCCCAGGTCGCGCAGCCGCAGCTGGCGCACGATCTCCTCGGCCGCCTCCAGGTTGTTCCTGGTCACGGTCTCTTCGAGGTTGCCGCCCTGACCGGTGAACTTGCCGGTGTTGACGTCGACCACGACCATGGCCTCGGTCTTGTCGATCACCAGCGAACCACCGCTGGGCAGCCAGACCTTGCGGTCCAGGGCCTTCATCAGCTGCTCGTCGATGCGGTACGTCGCGAAGACGTCGACCTCGGAGGTCCACTTCGAGAGGCGGTCGGCCAGGTCGGGCGCGACGTGGGACACGTACCCGTGGATGGTCTCCCACGCCTCGTCGCCGCTGACGATGACCTTGGTGAAGTCCTCGTTGAAGATGTCGCGGACGACGCGGACGGTCATGTCCGGCTCGCCGTACAGCAGGGACGGCGCGTTCGAGCTGCCGCCGTTCTTCGCCTTCTTCTGGATGTCCTCCCACTGCGCCTGCAGTCGCTCGACGTCGCGGCTCAGCTCGTCCTCGCTCGCGCCCTCGGCGGCGGTGCGGACGATGACGCCCGCGTCCTCGGGGACGATCTTCTTGAGGATGGTCTTCAGGCGCGCGCGCTCGGTGTCGGGCAGCTTGCGGCTGATGCCGGTCATCGAGCCCTCGGGCACGTAGACCAGGTAGCGGCCGGGCAGGGAGACCTGGCTGGTGAGGCGGGCGCCCTTGTGGCCGATCGGGTCCTTGGTGACCTGAACGAGGACCGACTGGCCGGACTTCAGCGCGCTCTCGATGCGGCGCGGCCCGTTGGCCATGCCGAGCGCCTCGAAGTTGACCTCACCGGCGTAGAGCACGGCGTTGCGGCCCTTGCCGATGTCGATGAAGGCGGCCTCCATCGACGGCAGCACGTTCTGGACCTTGCCCAGGTAGACGTTGCCGACGTACGAGGTCGACTGCTCCTTGTTGACGTAGTGCTCGACGAGCACGTTGTCCTCGAGGACGCCGATCTGGGTGCGCTCGCCGCTCTGGCGGACGACCATCACGCGCTCGACGGCCTCACGGCGGGCCAGGAACTCGGCCTCGGTGATGATCGGAACGCGACGACGGCCCTGCTCGCGCCCTTCACGACGGCGCTGCTTCTTCGCCTCCAGGCGGGTCGAGCCCTTGATGGACTGGACCTCGTCGGACGGGTGCTCGTCCTTCTTGCCGCGCGGCTCGCGGACCTTGACGACCGTGCGCTCGGGGTCGTTCTCGCCGGGCTCGGCCTCGGGGCCGGAGTCACCGGCGCGACGACGGCGCCGACGGCGGCGACGGCTGCTGCTGGAGCCGGAACCGCCCGGCTCGTCGCGCTCGTCCGCCTCCTCGGCGTCCTCCTCGGCCTGCTCGGCGGTGTCCTCGGCGTCCTGCGCGGCCTGCTCGGCGGCGTACTCGTCGTCACCGGCCTCACCGTCCGCCTCGGCGGACTCGCCGCGGCGACGGCGACGGCCACCACGACGGCGACGGCGGCGCGAGCCCGCGGACTCCTCCTCGGACTCGTCGTCCTCGACGCCGTCCTCGACGTCCTCGGCGGACTCGTCGGGCTCCTCCACCTCCTCGACGGGCTCCGGGGCCGGTGCCGCGGGCGCCTCCTCGACGGCCCGGCGGCGACGGCGACGGCGTCCGCCGGTCTCCTCCTCGACGGCCACGGGTGCCTCGACGACCTTTTCGGCCTGGGGGGCCTCGGCGGTCTCGGCGGCCACTTCCGCCGCCTCGGCGGCGGCCGCGGCGGCGGCCCGCTCCGGCGTCTGGAACATCGGCTCGGTGAACACGGGCGCCTGGAACACGGCGACGGCCGGACGCGCGGGCCGTCGCGCGGACTCGGCCTCCTTCGGCGCGGGGGCGGAGAAACCGACAGCGGCCTTGCGCGTGGCACGGCGGCGGGTCCGGCGCGGGGCGCCGTCCTCGGCGGTCTCGGCCTCGGCCGTGGTCTCCGCCTCCGCGGCGGGCTTACTCTCGGCCTCGGCCGCGGGCTTGCTCTCGCTGGGGCTGGTCTCGCTGGTCACGGGCGCCTCCACACGCTCGTCGGCGGCGTCGCCCTCGGGCGCACCGGCGGGCGCGGAGACGCGCCGGGTGGCGCGACGACGGGTGGTGCGGCGGGGTGCGGCGTCCTCGGCGGCGGGGGCCTCTTCGGCCTGCGCCTCGACGGGCTCCCTGACGACCTCAGGGGTCTCAGCGGCCTCAGGGGCCTCAGAGACCTCAGGGGTCCGAGCGGTCTCGGTGGTCCCAGCGGCCTCGGCCGCCTTGGGCGCACCGGTCGGTGCGGAGGCACGACGGGTCGCACGTCGACGCGGACGGGCGGCGGGCGCCGCCTCCTCCTCGACGGCGGGGGCCGCTTCGGCAGCGGGGGCCTCTTCGACCTGGGCCTCGGCCTCGGTCTCGGCGGCCGCGGGCACCACGGTCTCCGCGGCCTGGGCCGCCTCTGCCGTCACCGGCGCACCGGCGGGCGCGGACACCCGGCGGGTGGCGCGGCGACGCGTACGGCGGGGAGCGGTGTCCTCGACGGGCTCCACCGGCTCGGCGGCAGCGGCCTGAGCCACCGCCTCCTCCACCGTCGCTTCGGTCTCTTCGGTCTCGAGAGCCTCGGGGGCCTCGATGACCTCGGCGGCGGCCATGGCCTCGGCGGATGCCACCGGCGGTATGGCCGGAGCCGTGGTCTCGGCCACGGACTGGGACTCGGCCGCGCCCGTGGGCGGGCCGGCCGGACGCGACGCCGCACGGCGGCGGCGCCGCGGCGGCAGGGTGTCGCTCGGAGTGTTGTTGTTGTCGGAACCCTCAGTGGGTTCGGTCGGCTCGAGCATGCGGGTGGATCTCCCGTCAGGCTCCCGGGCGCCGCGCCTGGTCCGGCAGTGCCGGTGACGTCCGCGGCTCGCGCGATGCGCGGTGCCGCCGTCCGGGGCGCGGGCGCCGCACGGGAGCTCTCTGTGTCCTGTCTCGCCGGTTCCGTACGCCATGTGTGCGTACGGCCTGGCGAAAGTCTTCTGGTCGGTGCGCTGCCCGACCCAGGTGGCTCCCGGATCCGAGGGCGGCGCTACGACGTCCGTCCTTACGCGGGACCTTCCTTACGCCGACGCCTTCGCGGCGGCAGTTTCGGCGGCCCCTGTGCGATCGGCTGGGGCGGCCATGACTGCCTCGCGGTCGGGCGCGAGCGGGTCGGTCACCGTGCCGGTCTCTTCATCGAACAGCCCCTGCGCCAGCCTGGTCACCGCTGCGGCGACCGGCGGCGCCAGGTCGGCCACGGCGCGAAGACCGGACAGGACGTCGTCGGGTCGTACGGCAGGCGTCACGTGCCGAACAACCAGGCGCAGTATCGCACAGGGCTGGTCGGTCGGCCTATCAGCCTGCGGACTGTGCGCCTCGAGGCTCGCCACGGCACCGCGGGCGTCGAAGGTGCGCATCCCGTTCTTGGTCCTGCGCTGGACTTCCACCGTGTCGGCCGCCTTGAAGGCGTCGACCGCGCGCTCCGCGTCCTCGGGCGCCACGCCGTCGAGGCGCAGCTCCCACACGGACGCGGTGAGCCGGTCGGCGAGACCCGAGGTGCGGGCCTCGACCGCCTCGATGATGTCGAGCCCCACGGGCATCGACTCGTCGAGGAGTTCACGCAACTTCTGAGGGTCTCGCGTCTGGGTGAGCGCGATCTCCAGGTACTCCGCCTCGCTGCCTGTGCCGGTGGGTGCGGCATTGGCGTACGACACCTTCGGATGCGGTGTGAACCCCGCCGAGTACGCCATCGGCACCTCGGCACGGCGCAACGCACGCTCGAAGGCGCGCTGGAAGTCACGGTGGCTGGTGAACCGGAGGCGGCCGCGCTTGGTGTAGCGCAGTCGGATGCGCTGCACCGCGGGTGCGGGCGGCGGGCCTTCGGGCTGTCGCTTGCCCAGTGTCGTTCAGTCCTTCGTGAGAGCGGTCGTACTGCTACCTAGAGTACGTGTAGCGGCGGCTCCCGGTTCCCGCTGGTGCTTCGCCAGGGGCACCCGCTCGGGCTCCCGGGGTGTACCGAAGAGCATGCGGCGGATGTCCGCGCGGGTCTGCCGTGCCGACTCGCGGGCGGTGGCCAGGGCCTGCCGTGCCACGCGGCCCACGCCGCGCGCGGCCTCGGCGGCGGGCCGCAGGACCGTGTCCCGGACGACGTGTCCGACCGGTGTCAGCACGCTGCGGTACACCCAGCGCACGGGCTCCACGAAGATCCACCGGAAGAGTCGTCCGAGGAACCGGCCGACGGCGAGCGAAAGGTGTCCGGCCACCCGCCAGGCGTGTCCGAGTGCGTCCCCGACCTCCCGCGCGACGACGGCGAGGACCCGTCCGACCGGCACGATCACCCAGCGCCACAGGGCGAGCGCGGGCAGCACGAGCAGGATGCGCAGGGTCCAGTAGAGCGCGGCGCCGATCCCGGTGAAGATCATCCGTACGAGCCACCCGAGTCCGCGCGCCGCCCACGCGATCGCCCGTCCGACGGGGGCGAGGATCCACTCGTACAGCCACAGCGCCGGTACCACGATCAGATGACGGACCAGCCAGGCCACGACCCGGTACGCCCCGAGCGCGACCGCCGCGACCCCGATCCCCAGGCCCCTGAGCAGCCAGGCGACGGCCCGCCCGACGGGGGTCAGCACCCGGGCGTACACCCAGGCGAGTACGGCGCCGATGCCACGGAGCACCCAGGCGAACCCGGCGCCGAGACCGCGGAGGACCCACATGAGCCCGGCGCCGATGCCCCGCGCCACCCAGGCGATCGCGTGTCCGACCGGCGTGAGCACCGTCTCGTACATCCACACGGCGGGCACGACGAGCAGCACGTACCCGAGCCACGCCAGCGCCTTCCCGACCGGCACCACGGCGTACCGCCACAGCGTCACCCACGGCCAGACGAACACCGCCCAGGCAACCCACTGGAACACCCGCCCCACGGGGCGCAGCACGGTGTCCCGCAGAAACCTTCCGCCGACCACCAGGGCGTCCCACAGCATGCGCACCGGCACGACGAGCACGAGGACGACGATCCGCACGGGCAGGCGGATCGCGACCGTGAGGCACCCCTCGGCCGGTACTGCGGGTCGCTCAGCAGGCGACTTTTCCAGGTCCATACCGTTGTAGACGCGTCAGTGCCGCATCTGGATGCACGCCTGGAGGCCGGTTGCACTCCCGGTGGAACTTCCGGCTGCTGTTCCGCCCCGCCAGGAGCAGCTCCCAACCCCCGCCAGGGAAGCGCCAGGAACTCCGGGCACACTTTGCCTGTCGCAGTCCCGTCTCCAAGAGGATGATCCACGCATGATTACGCTCACCAAAGAAGACGGCCCGGCGGATCTGGACGGAGTCACCCATCTGTCCATCGGAGTGTCCTGGGATCCCACCGCGGGCAGCAGCGGTGGAGTGATGGGCGTACTCCGCCGCAAGACCGGCACCGACCTGGACCTGATAGCCATCGCGATGCAGGGCACGGACCCGGTGCGCCTGGCGGGCCTCGACTCGCTCGACCCCATGGGCAACGGCTCCCTGGTCCACAGCGGTGACAACCAGACCGGGCGCGGGGAGGGTGACGACGAGACGTTGACGGTCGAGTTCGCCCGCATACCGCCCAACATCACGGCGATCGTGTTCATCGCCGCCGCCTTCAAGAAGGGCAGTTCCTTCCAGAAGGCCCGCAACATCAGCTTCAAGGTGTACGACGCGACCGGCGGCACCACTCAGCAGGTCGCCGACATCTGGCCGAGCCTGCTCACCCAGGACAACGGGTGCGCCGTGGCCAAGGCCGTTCGGGTCGACGGCAGCTGGAAGCTCGAGGTCATCAATGTGACGGGGAAGATCAAGCAGGGTGACGAGCACGCCCTGATGCGCTTCGCCGTCAGCAAGTAGTCCGCCATCAGTAGGTAGAACGGGGTACCCGGGGTACCTGTAGGACTCCGGGTACCCCGGAAACCCCGGGTACTACATACGCCGAACGGCCCGCGCCTCCGCCCTCTCGACGGGCGTGCGGCCGTAGACATGGACCAGGGCGAGATGGAACAGGGCGGGCGCAAGAGGGGCCCAGCGGTGGATCCGATCCGCGCGCAGCATGTACGTGACCACTGCCGCGGGGCGGAAAGGCACGTAATCGATGGTCTGATGCTCCCATCGATCCGCGACCCCTCGGCTCATGCGCGCTTGCAGGCCTTCTCCGGTCAAGTCCTTCAGCCTGGCAAAGAAGTGGGCGCTCCAGTGGCGCTTGTCGACGTCCAGCACGAAGGCGAGCAACTCGAGTGCGTACTCGTGGGGTTCGAGGGACAGCTCCTCCCGCATGCCGCGCCGGGCCACCGCATGCACGTCGGGGGCGCTCCTGCCGGACGAGTCGATGTGCCGTGACATGCCTTCGTTGACAGAGGAGTTCCAGACACCCGGGGCCATACGGACCCGGTCACTGCGCTGACTGACGACCAGCAGGTCGTCGGCGGTCACCACCGCCACATTCGCAGCGAAGCTGCACTGCAGAAACGCGGGTGCCCGCAGCGGATCGTCCGGCGTGAGATACCGGGAACGAGGGGTCGTCCCGTCGGCCAGTCGTCGGTCGAGCTGCTGAGCGGCGAGAAAGGTGTAGTAGTCCGTCGGGCGAAGCCTCAGGTGGACCACGGGTTGCTCTTCGAGAGCGGTGCGCGAGACGTCGAACGACTCGACCGCGTAGCGAGGGCCGTTCCACAACGGAGTCCGCCCCTCCGCCCGCAGACGCTCGCTCTCCGCCTCGATCTCGGCCCGCCAGCCGTCCATGTCCGCGGGCAGCTCGATCTCCGCGTCGAGCACTCGGACGTGGACCGCTTCGGCGGGTACGGGCGACTCGCCGTCCCCTTCGACGATCAGGGCGGACGTATGCAGAGGGCCCATGGAGAAGGTCCTCCACGCGGGACTGGACTTCTCCCGCTGGCTCAGGCCGCGCACCGCGCGGGTGGAGCGAGTACGCAGCCTGAACCAGCCGTCCTGCAACGGTTGCTGGAACAGCACCGCACACAGCATCCCGAGTACGGCGCCCACGACTCCGTTGGCCACATCGATCCCGCCCATGCCAGGCAGCGTAGGCAAGTTGATCACGCCACGCGCGATCTTGCCCTTACCGTTACGGCCGACTCGGATCAGCGTGGCAGTCTCTGTGACCGACAGGAAACCGGCTCGACCTGTTCGGACCTCGGGAGGTGCTAGTGGCCGTCCGTCGGCGGCAGGTCCTGCTCGGTCCAGATCGTCTTGCCGGTGGGTGTGTAGCGCGTGCCCCAGTGGTGGGTCATCTGGGCGATGATGAACAGACCCCGGCCTCCCTCGTCGTCGTTCGCGGCGTGCCGCAGATTGGGCGTGGTGTGGCCGGTGTCGGAGACTTCGCAGATCAGGGTCCGGTCGCGGATCAGGCGTACCTGGATCGGGCCGCCGACGTAGCGGATGACGTTGGTGACCAGTTCGCTGACGATGAGCTCGCTGGCGAACGTCAGGTCGTCCAGCCCCCAGTCGCGGAGCTGCTTGCCGACGGCGGTGCGGATGGTGGCCACCGCCGCCGGGTCCGGGGGCAGCTCCCACTGGGTGAACTGGTTCCGGTCGAGCAGGCGTGTGCGGGCGACGAGCAGCGTGGCGTCCTCGTCCACGGCCCCGGGCAGCAGGGTGTTCACCGCTCGGTCGCACAGCTCTTCGAGGGACGCTCGGTGGTCGGCGATGATCCGGGACAGCTGCGCGAGTCCGGCGTCACGGCTGTCGGCCGCCTGGAGGAGGCCGCCCGTGAAGAGGGCGACGAGACTGCCCGGCGGGAGCTCCAGATCCGTGCTCTGGTAGGGCAGGCCACCGATTCCCAGCGGCGGTCCGGGGGGCAGCTCCGGATGGTCGACGACACCCGTGTGCGGCTCGACGACCAACAGCACCGACTCCCCGGCCCGCGCCAGACTGCACTTCCCCGAGACGGGGTCGTACACCGCGTACAGGCAGGTCACGCCCAGGGCCTCGTCGGCCTTCGGTCTCAGGTGGCCCGGGCCTTGGCCGGCTCCGCGCTCGTGCGCGGTCTGCTCGACCAGGTCGTCCAGGCGGGACAGGAGCTCGTCCGGGCTCAGGTCCAGCCGGGCCAGCACGCGTACACCCGTGCGCAAGCGGCCCATGGTGGCCGCGGCGCGCAGGCCGTGACCGAGCACGTCCCCGACGACCAGGCCGACCCGGGTGCCCGACAGGGGGATGAGGTCGTACCAGTCGCCGCCCACCCCGGACCCGCTGTCGGCGGGCAGGTAGCGGCTCGCCGCGTCGACGGCGGCGTGCGGCGGCAGGCGGCCCGGCAGCAGGCTCCGCTGGAGTTTGAGGGCCACGGCGTGGCCACGGGTGACCAGCGGCATCAGCAGGAGACCGAGCAGCAGGGCGCCCAGGCCCAGGACGGTGACCCCGCCCGTCCTTCCGATCAGCGGCAGGTCGACGCTGGTCCTGCCGTATTCGGCCTTCGCGTAGACGACGAAGGTGGCGTAGAGGAACAACAGGAGCATCATCAGCCCGCCGAGCCCCGGCAACACGCCCTTGAAGATCAGGTCTCTGGCGCTGCGGGTGAGGACCTTGCGGTGGTACCAGACGCAGGCGAAGCCGGTCAGTCCGTACTGGAACGCGATCGCGAGACCGACCGAGTCGATCGAGTCGGCCAGGACGTTCTGGCTGAACGACGACAGCAGGACCAGCACGGCGATCGACACCGCGCCCATGCCGATGGTTCCCCAGGTCGGGGTGAGAAATCTGCGGTGGACCCGGGCGAACCGGGCGGGGACGGCCTTGTGGACCGCCATGGAGAAGACGGTCCTGGCCAGGGGCAGGATGGTGGTCTCCGCGGAAGCCAACGCCGAGGTCAGCACCATCAGGATCAACAGTCTCGACAGAAGCAGCCCCGTGCCGTCGCCCCCGAACACGGCGTCGCCCAGTCCGGAGAACACATCGTTCGCGTTGTGCGCGTTGCCGAGCCCGATGCCCGAGGTGCCGACTCCCGCGAACGCCTGCGACGAAGTGGACACCAGCCCGTAGATGATCAGGAGCAGCACAGTGGACATGACCGCGGCGCGCCCCGGGACGCACCTGCTGTCGACGGTTTCCTCGTTGACCGTGAACGCGGTGTCCCAGCCCCAGTAGATGAAGACACCCGCGAGGATGCCCGAGGTCAGCGCCCTTGCCGAGGGCACCTCGAACGGGTTGAACCAGGAGGCGGAGACGTGGATCGCCGTCGGGGGAGGGTCGGTGTAGACCTTGACCAGTGCGGCGACGGCGAACAGGACCAGCATCGCCACTTCCAGGCACAGCAGCCAGCGCTGGACAGCCGCCGAGAACTCGATGCCGACGTAACAGATCGCGGTCAGCACGACGATCCAGGCGATGCCCGCCACGGTGGTCCACAGTCGGCTCTCCGCCAGTCCGTCCAGGCCCACCAGCCGGAAGCCGTAGGCGGCGGCGATCTCGGCGAGGCTCGCCATGACGATGATGTTGGCGACGATGAGGCCCCAGCCGCCCATCCAGCCGGTGCGCGGTCCGAAGGCGCGGGTGGCCCAGGTGAAGGTGGTCCCGCAGTCGGCGTTGCTCGCGTTGAGCTCCCGGTAGGCGTACGCGACCAGCAGCATCGGGATGAACGCCAGCATGGTGACGATCGGGGCCTGCAGTCCGACCCCGGCCACGATGATGCCCAGCGTGGCGGCAAGACTGTATGCCGGGCCGGCGGAGGCCAGGCCCATGGCCACCGAGGAGAACATGCCCAGGGCGTCGTTCTTGAGCCCTTTCCGGCCGGACCCCGTACCGGGAGCGGGGCGGCTTGCAGACTCGGCGCCGCCAAAGTGCCTCACACTTGATTCCAACGCCGGGCCACTCCCCTCCGCAACAGCGCAGGGGCAGCAGAAAGGCCCGAATCGGACTCGGACCCACTCCACCAGTGAGTGGAAGTCCACCACTGAGCGGATGTCCGAGGCACCTCCGGGCGGATGTCCGAGGCACCTCCGGGCGGATGTCCGGGGCACGTCTGAACACCGCCAAGGCCTCGATCACCCGATCGAGTCCCGCGCCCACCTCAGTGCGCGTGACCGCTCCCTGCGGGGGCCGGTGCGGCGTTCTCGACCGTCAGTGGCAGAAGCTTCTGAGCTGCGGCTGTGGACTTGATCAACGCTGCGACTGCGACCTTGCCGCGATCCACCGATGAGTTCCGCCTGCTGCGCCGGTCTACCGGGACGTACGCCATCGAGCCACCGACTGGAGACCCACCATGACCAATCCCGCACACCCCGGCCGCATGCTGTTCGTGAACATCCCCGTAGCCGACCTCGATCGCAGCAAGGAGTTCTTCGCCAAGCTCGGGTTCAGCTTCAATCCGAAGTTCACCGACGAGACCGCCGCCTGCATGCTGGTCGGCGAGCACGCCTTCGTCATGCTGCTCAGCCGCGAGAAGTTCGCGGAGTTCGCGAAACTGCCGATGGCCGATCCCACCACGCACACGCTGGCGTTGTACTGCTTCAGCGTGTCGTCCCGCGATGAGGTCGACACGGTCAGCGCCACCGCGCTCGCGGCGGGCGGCTCCGAGGCGGATGGCGCCGAGGACTACGGTTTCATGTACTCACGCAGCTTCTTCGACCTCGACGGCCACGGCTGGCAGGTCATGTGGATGGACCCGGCGGCGGCGGAGCAGGGCCCCGAGGCGTTCGCGGCCTCCACGCAGGACGCCGTCACCCCGGCCTGACCCACCGCGTTCCGCACCTGCGCCGTCGTCGTGCGGCCGACCGCCACGCCGAGAGCCCCTCCCGGACGGGGAGGGGCTCAAAGGCCACACAGCCTCGCACAAGCCTGGAACGGGCCCTCAGATCCACTCCACCTCGGAGACGATGTGCAAGGCACTCCCAGGACCCGGCAGGGGCGTCCGAGAGGACACCGACGGCGCCGACGGGCGAGGGGGCGAAGCGCCCACCGCGGCCGAGTGAGGACGAGGTGGCGGCCGTGATTTCGAGTACCTCGCTCACCTCAGTGCGCGTGACCGGTCCCTGCGGGGGCCGGTGCGGCGTTCTTGACCGTCAGCGGCAGCAGCTTCTTGCCCGTCGGGCCGATCTGGATACTCGTATCCATCTGCGGGCGGACGCCCACTCACCGCCGCGACCTGACCTGCCGAACGATCAGATATCGCCCTGGACGAGGGCATGCAGATGCTCGTCATGCCATCCGTCCGCGTGCAGCAGCGCACTGCGCATGGTGCCTTCGAGGGAGTATCCGGCCTTGTCCGCAACACGGCAGGATGCCGGGTTGGCCACCGAGTGACACAGCCGCAGACGATGCAGGCCAAGGTCGTGCAGAGCCCACTCGCTGACGCGCTTCGTGGCCTCGACCACCACACCGCCCCCACGCGCCGCGGGGAGGATCCAGTAGAGGATCTCGGCGCTGCCGGCGCGGAGGTCGATGTCGCCCCACCCGATCAGTCCCACGGCCTCGCCATCCGGTCGCGCGATGGCCCAGATCGCACTCAGCTCAGCCCGCCACCGCTCGTGCATGCGTTCAATCCTGCGGCGCGCGTCTTCTGACGTCTCCACCAGCAGGCGATTCCACTGGCAAACCCCGGGATCCTGACTGGCGGCCACCAAGACGTCGGCGTCGGAGAGACGCCAGGGTCGCAGCTCCAGGCCGCATGGAAGGCCGAGCACCGGCTGGTCCATCTGGGCCATCTGCCCCGCCGGAACGACTGCTGGTATGCCTGAGCCGGAGATCATCGCGGCATCCTGCCACAGCCCTCAGCCGCGAAACTCGTCACTCGGTGCCCCAACCATCAACTCAGCGAACCTATGCAGTCACAGCACTAAGGTTCGTGTCCTCGAAGCCACCTCCAGCCAACGTTGGCCCGCGCACCACCACTGCTGTACTCCGCTGCTGTACGGCGACCGCCGTGGCGCGCCCGTGACCTGTGCGTCATGGATGGCCCCCTGAGCCCGCAGCGTGAGCCGGCTGCGGACCGGTGAGGGATGCCACAAATGAGGTCGGCCAGTGGCGCGCGAGCGTCGAGGGGGCTAACGTCGACAGGGAGAACGACCGGTCTTCCTACCTCTGAGGGGATGGCCCCTCGGCCTTCCGGGCGGGGCTGCCTTCATGCAGAGAACTGCTGGTGGGCCCTGGTGCACGTCGAAGAGAGATCAAAGAGTTCCATGAAAGCAACCCGTGCCCCGGCCTGCCTGGGGCCCCGCAGAGGGCCACCGCTTCGCGCGGCCCCACTGGGATCAGCCGTCCGATCGGATGAGCCGGACCGCGTTCAGCAGGGTCTTGTGGGCGGCCGTCGAGTCGTCCAGGTAGCCGGCGGCCATCGCGCCGTCGTACAGCATCAGCAGCGCACCGGCGGCCGACTCCGCGTCGGCGTGGCCGAGCCGCGTGAGCAGGTCCTGGAAGAGGGTGCGGATCCAGTTCCGGTGGGACGTCACCAAGCCACGGACAGGATGGTCGGCGTCCGGGTACTCGGCGGCCGCGTTCATGAACGGCGATCCGCGAAAGTCGCGCTCGCGGGCGTGCTCGGCGATGGCCTCGAAGATCAGGTCGATCGCCTCGGCGGGCGGGTGCCCGGCGGCCAGTGGTTCGGCCACCTCACGGTAGTAGGCGTCCTTGGTCAGCAGGTAGGCCACGACCAGGTCGTCCTTAGAGGCGAAGTGCCGGTAGAAGGTCGCCTTCGTCACCCCGGCCTCGGCGATCAGCCGCTCCACGCCGATCGCGCGGACGCCCTCGTAGTAGAACAGCCGCGACGCGGCCCGGACCAGGCGTTCGCGAGGCGGTAGTTCTCCCTCGGTCTTGGTCTCGCGGCGCGTGCTGTCGGTGCTCTTCTGCCCAGTGCTGCTCACTGCCCCATTGTGCCCTCGGCCCTGCCTCGAGCGGCCTCTACCCCCGAACGGCCCCCACCCATGGGGCCGTCCTCCCCCTATCCCGTACGGCCCGCAGCAGCGTGGCCGTTCATCGAAAGGCTTGAACCCATGAATCGTCGTCTTGAAGGAACCGTCGCCCTGGTCACCGGAGCATCCAGCGGTATCGGCCATGCCACCGCGTTGGAGCTTGCCCGCGAGGGCGCCTCCGTGGCCCTGGTCGGTCGACGCGAAGACCGGCTCACCGACCTCGCCGCGGAAATCACCGGCGCGGGTGGAAAGGCCCTGGTCGTGCCCGCCGACATCGCCACCGCCCAGGCCGCCGCGGAAGCGGTCGAGCGGACCGTCGAGGGCCTGGGCCGTCTGGACACGCTCGTCAACAACGCCGGCCTCATGCTGCTCGGACCCGCCCCCAGCGCAGACCTGAACGACTGGCGGCGCATGATCGACATCAACCTCATGGGCCTGATGTACACCGCCCACGCAGCCGTCCCCCACCTGGTCAAGGCCGCCGCCGAGGAGCCGCGTCAGGTCGCCGACATCGTCAACATCGGCTCGCTCGCCGGCCGCAACGCCTACGCCATGTCCGCCGTGTACAGCGCCACCAAGTTCGGCGTCGGTGCCTTCAGCGAGGCACTGCGTCAGGAACTGGCACGCCAGCACGTCCGCGTGTCCGTCATCGAGCCGGGAAGCGTCGACACCGAACTGCGTACGCACAACCCCGACGTCATCCAGCAGCACATCGTCGCCGCCCTGGGCGACATCGAGCGGCTACAGAGCCAGGACATCGCCGACACCGTCGGCTACATCGTCACCCGCCCCCGGCACGTGGCCGTCGCCGAGCTGCTCGTACGCCCCACCGAGCAGGCCTGAACACCAAGCCCGTGGCCAACTCCGCAGCACACAGGAGAGGCGCGCACTATGTCAGGAACACCATCCCCATGACCCCCTACGCCACCGCTGACGGCAGGCTCGTGACGGGACAGAACCCCTACTCCACCAAGGCAGTCACCGCCAAGATCATCGAGACGCTGCACCACCTTTGACTGGTCAAGGCAGCCGCCGTGCGGGCTACGGCCGCACGCTCCCCGAGCTCGTGGACGATTGCCGTCAAACCCTGTCGTCAACGCAAATGCCAGAGGCCCTGTGGAGTGATCCACAGGGCCTCTGACGTGCTGCGCACTCGGCAGGATTCGAACCTGCAACATTCTGATCCGTAGCCCCCTCCCGTTCATGGAAGGGGGCCCAACTGGTCACTCAGTCACATCGAAGCGTGGACCTGGCCTCAGACCCACTCCCACCAGGGCCTCAATCACCCGATCGAGAGCCTCGCTCACCTCAGTGCGCGTGACCGGTCTCTGCGGGGGCCGGGGCGGCGTTCTTGACCGTCAGCGGCAGCAGCTTCTTGCCCGTCGGGCCGATCTGGATACTCGTATCCATCTGCGGGCAGACGCCGCAATCGAAGCACGGGGTCCAGCGGCAGTCCTCGACCTCCGTCTCGTCGAGGGCGTCCTGCCAGTCCTCCCAGAGCCAGTCCTTGTCGAGGCCGGAGTCGAGGTGGTCCCAGGGAAGGACCTCCTCGTAGGTCTTCTCACGGGTCGTGTACCAGTCGACGTCCACACCGAAGGCGGGGAGGGTCTTCTCGGCGCAGGCCATCCAGCGGTCGTACGAGAAGTGCTCGCGCCAGCCGTCGAAGCGGCCACCGTCCTCGTAAACCGCGCGGATGACGGCGCCGATGCGGCGGTCACCGCGGGAGAGCAGGCCCTCGACGATGCCGGGCTTGCCGTCGTGGTAGCGGAAGCCGATGGAGCGGCCGTACTTCTTGTCGCCGCGGATCTTGTCGCGGAGCTTCTCCAGGCGGGCGTCCGTCTCCTCGGCGGAGAGCTGGGGCGCCCACTGGAAGGGGGTGTGCGGCTTGGGGACGAAGCCGCCGATCGACACCGTGCAGCGGATGTCGTTCTGGCCGGAGACCTTGCGGCCCTCGGCGATCACGTTCATCGCCATGTCGGCGATCTGCAGGACGTCCTCGTCCGTCTCCGTCGGCAGGCCGCACATGAAGTACAGCTTCACCTGGCGCCAGCCGTTGCCGTACGCCGTGGAGACGGTCCGGATGAGGTCCTCCTCCGAGACCATCTTGTTGATGACCTTGCGCATGCGCTCGGAGCCGCCCTCCGGCGCGAAGGTCAGACCGGAGCGCCGGCCGTTCCTCGTCAGCTCGTTCGCCAGGTCGACGTTGAAGGCGTCCACACGGGTCGAGGGGAGGGACAGACCGATCTTGTCCTCCTCGTAGCGGTCCGCCAGGCCCTTGGCGATGTCGCCGATCTCGGAGTGGTCGGCGGAGGAGAGGGACAGCAGGCCGACCTCCTCGAAGCCCGTCGCCTTCAGGCCCTTCTCCACCATCTCGCCGATGCCCGTGATCGAGCGCTCGCGCACCGGGCGGGTGATCATGCCCGCCTGGCAGAAGCGGCAGCCGCGCGTGCAGCCGCGGAAGATCTCGACCGACATGCGCTCGTGGACCGTCTCCGCCAGCGGCACCAGCGGCTGCTTGGGGTACGGCCACTCGTCGAGGTCCATGACCGTGTGCTTGCTGACCCGCCACGGGACGCCCGACTTGTTCGGGACGACTCGGGCGATACGGCCGTCGGGGAGGTACTCGACGTCGTAGAAGGCCGGGATGTAGACGTTGCCCGTCTTCGCGAGGCGGAAGAGGACCTCCTCGCGGCCGCCCGGCCGGCCCTCCGCCTTCCAGGCCCGGATGATGTCGGTCATGTCCAGCACGGCCTGCTCGCCGTCGCCGATGATCGCCGCGTCGATGAAGTCGGCGATCGGCTCGGGGTTGAAGGCCGCGTGGCCGCCGGCCAGGACGATCGGGTCGTCGAGCGTACGGTCCTTGGACTCCAGCGGGATCCCGGCCAGGTCCAGGGCCGTCAGCATGTTCGTGTAGCCCAGCTCCGTGGAGAAGGACAGACCGAAGACGTCGAAGGCCTTCACCGGGCGGTGACTGTCCACCGTGAACTGGGGGACCCGGTGCTCGCGCATCAGCTCCTCCAGGTCCGGCCAGACGCTGTACGTGCGCTCGGCGAGGACGCCCTCACGCTCGTTCAGTACCTCGTAAAGGATCATGACGCCCTGGTTGGGCAGCCCGACCTCGTACGCGTCCGGGTACATCAGCGCCCAGCGGACGTCACAGGCGTCCCAGGGCTTGACCGTGGAGTTGAGCTCTCCGCCGACGTACTGGATCGGCTTCTGCACATGCGGGAGCAGAGCTTCGAGCTGTGAAAACACCGATACAGCGGCTTCGGCAGGCATCTCGCGAACCTTCGTGAGCTGGGAGGTACTGACAGGGTTGACCATCCAGCGTAACGCGGCCGGAGCCGGCCCCCGTACGCCTCAGACGGCACCCTGGCCCTCGATCGCCTCCCACTCCCCCGGCAGCGTCGCCTCCACCGCCGCCGCGCGCTGCTCCGCGCGGCCGTACAGCACCCCGTACGTGAACGCGTTCTCGCCCGCCTCGTGCGCCTCGGTCGCCAGCTCCCGCAGGGCCTCGCGGACCATCACGCTGTCCTGGTGGTCGCCCAGCAGCGTCTGCAGGGACTTCATCGACTTGACCAGGTCGGCGGCGGGTTCACCGAGGGCGGGGGTGGCCGCCTCGGCCGCGTAGCGCGTGCGCTTGGCCTTCTTGCGGGCGTCGTGCATCGCGAGGTCGCGCTCGGAGCCGGGCGGCAGTTCCAGGGCCTCGCCGACCAGGTCGGCGACCTTCTTGAAGTCCTTCCGTACGGCCTTGGCGATCACCTTCTCGGGCTTCTTCGAGGCCGCCTCCTGCAGGGGCGGCCTGGCCACCAGGGTGTCCAGCGTCGTCAGCAGGTCCAGGTAGCGCTTGCCGTCCAGTACGGCGATCAGGTGCTGCCGGGAGCCGGAGCGGCGGGCTCCCGACCAGGTGTCCAGGCGGGCCTGGACGGGGCCCGTGACCAGGTCGGACGGGAGGTCGTCGAGCGCCGCCGTCAGGTGCTCGGTGAGGACCTCCTGGTCGCGGTCGACACCCAGCTCGGCGGCGAGCCACTTCAGCTCGATGCCGATCGGGTCGGTGACGGTGCGGTCGAGGATCTTGCCGTACGAGCGGAAGGTGCTGCGGAGGCGGCGGGTGGCGACGCGCATACGGTGCACGGAGTCGGGCACGTCGCGGCGGACGGCGGGGTCCAGCTCGACGATCGCGTCGCGCTGCTCGCGGACGTAGGTGAGGATGTGGTCGCCGGCGGTGTGCGGGGGCGAATCGGGGGGTTCGGGCTTCGCGGCCGTCGTCGTCGTCTTCGACACGTCAGCGACCTTGTCTGCCTTCCCCTCCTTGCCTGCCTTCTCCGACTTGCCTGCCTTCGCCGGCTTGCGGGGGGCCGTGTCGTCGAGTGCCTTGGCCAGTTTGGACGCGGAGGCGGAGCGTTTGATGCCCGCCTTGCGGAGCTTCTTCTCGACCTTGTCGAGGAAGGCCGGATCGCCGTCGTCGGCGAGTTCGACCTCGATCTCGGTCCATTCCGCGCTGCCCGCGCCGCCGCTGAGGCGCTCCGCGCGGACGCGGTCGACGCTGACCTCGGCGAGGAGGGTGCCGGAGGCGTCGACGAGGTGGCGGATGTCGCGGGCCGACAGGAGACGTACGACGGGGACCAGTTCGGCGTCGCGGATGCGGGAGCGGACGAGGGCGGTCAGGTCTTCGGGGACGGTGTCGGAGAGCGGGGCGCGGATTTCGTCGCGGACGCCCTCGGAGACGGGGAGTTTGAGGTGCCAGCCCGCGTCGTCGCCGCCGGTGCGGCGGCGGAGGGTGAGGGAGGCGGTGGCGAGCCGCTGGTCGGCCGTGTCGTAGTAGGTGGCGTCCAGTTCGGCCACGCCCTTGTCGATGACGCCCGAGACTCCCGGGACGTCGGTCAGGTCCGGGAGTGGCGCGTCGCTGCCGGCCGGGGGACCCTCGTACTTTCGCTCGATTTCGCGCTTGGTGTCCGCCATGAACTGAATCTAGTGGCTGTCGAGCCGGGATGGCAGTACCAGCCCCATCCAGGACCTCCGGGAACGACCGGATCTCGCCCCCGCCGCCCCTACCCGTCCCATCCCCAGGGGCTCCGCCCCTTCAACCCCACCGGGGGCTACGCCCCCTGAACCCCCACGGGGCTGCCGCCCCTGCACCCCGCCATGGGCTGCACCCCTTGGACCCCGCAGGCCTCCGCCCCTGCACCCCACCGGGGGCCGCTGCCCCCTACCTCCCCCCGACAGGGCTCTGCCCCGCGCCTCATCGGGGGCTGCTGCCCCCCTGAGATCCCGCAGGGCTCTGCCCTAGCGCCCCACTGGGGGCTGCCGCCCCCTACACCCCCGCAGGGCTCCGCCGTTGGACCCCGACGGGCCTGCGGCCCCGACCCCCGCCGGGGCTGCGCCCCAGACCCCTGCCCGGGCGGGTGGGATGGGCGGGACGGGGCGGGGCGGGGTAAGTAGGGCACGGCCTGAACGGCCTCGTCCTCAAACGCCGAACGGGCTGAAAGATGCGCGCCGGGGTGAGTGGGTAGGACGTGGGGGGCACGGCCTTGTGGGTGGAGAGACGGCCGCCTCGTCCTCAAACGCCGGACGCGCGAGGTGAGCTGAGGGCGGGACTGAATCGGGCACGCCCTTCCGAACACCGGACGCCCAAGGCTTTTAGGGGCGCGAGGAACTGCGCGACCAGCCCCCACCGGACCGCACCCGAAAAACCAACCGGGGCCAGGGGCGAAGCCCCGGCTCAGGGGCGCGAGGAACTGCGCGACCAGCCCCCACCAGACCGCACCCGAAGACGCACCCCCTCCCGCCCAACCGCCGGAGGCCTACGCCGACATGGGGCGTTGGACTCTGATCGACTGCAACAACCCCACCGCCACCCACACCGCGAACATCGACGAGCCACCGTAGGAGACGAAGGGCAGGGGGAGGCCCGCGACCGGCATGATGCCCAGGGTCATGCCGATGTTCTCGAAGGCCTGGAAGGCGAACCAGGCGATGATGCCGGCGGCGACGATCGTGCCGTACAGCTCGGTGGTCTCGCGGGCGATGCGGCAGGCCCGCCACAGCACGACGCCCAGCAGGAGCAGGATCAGGCCCGCGCCCACGAAGCCCAGTTCCTCGCCCGCGACCGTGAAGACGAAGTCTGTCTGTTGTTCCGGGACGAACTGGCCCGTGGTCTGGGAGCCGTGGCCCAGGCCCGTGCCGAAGAGGCCGCCGGAGCCGATGGCGATACGGGCCTGGTTGGTGTTGTAGCCGACGCCCGCCGGGTCGAGGTCGGGGTTGGCGAAGGCGGCGAAGCGGTTGATCTGGTACTCGTCGAGGATCTTGAGCTGCCAGATCGCCACCGCGCCCAGCGCACCGGCACCGAGCAGACCGAACACCCAGCGGTTGGAGGCGCCGGAGGCGAGCAGCACGCCGAGCACGATGATGACCGCGACCATGATCGTGCCCAGGTCGGGCATGAGCAGCACGATCATCATCGGGACGGCCGCGAGGCCCAACGCCTGCAGCACCGTGCGGTGGTCGGGGTACTGCTTGTCGCCCGCGTCCACCCGGGTGGCCAGCAGCATCGCCATGCCCAGAATGATCGTGATCTTGGTGAACTCGGCGGGCTGGAGCGACAGACCGCCCGCGACGAGCCAGTTGCGCTGGCCGTTGATCGTCGCGCCGAGCGGGGTCAGCACCAGCAGGATCATGAAGACCGAGAGGCCGTACAGGATCGGGACCGCCGTGCGCAGGGTGCGGTGACCCAGCCAGATCGTGCCGACCATCAGGCCGAACCCGATGCCGGTGTTCATGAGGTGGCGGATGAGGAAGTAGTAGGGGTCGCCCTGGTTGATCTCGGTGCGGTTGCGGGTCGCCGAGTAGACGAGGGCCGAGCCGATCAGGGACAGCGCGAGGGCCGAGAGCAGTATCGGCCAGTCGAGGCGGCGGGCCAGGGAGTCACGGGCGAGCAGCCGTGACAGCCCGCCGCGGGCGGGGCCGTAGCCGGAGACGGAGAAGTTGTTCGCTCCGGTCATGTCAGGATCCTCGTCCCCCGCCGCTTCTTCGGACGGTCCGTACGCCTTCGGGTGTTGCGGTTACTGGCCGTCGGGGACGGCGTGGTGCCCGCGGGCAGCTGCTGGTCGGTGGCCCCGGGCGAGGGCGACTCGCTGGCCTGGAGGTCCTTGACCGGGTCCTTGGAGATCTCCGGGGTGTCGATCGAACCGTCCGTCTGGATCTTCGGAAGACCCTTCTGGGGGGTGGGGAGGAGCGCCTTCGACTTGTCGATGGAACCGTCGGCCTGGACGCCGTACAGCGCGTTGTAGATGTTGCGCACGGCCTCACCGGAGGCGCCGGAACCCGTACCGGCCTGGGCGATGGTCATGACGACCGTGTAGTCCTTGGTGTACGTGGCGAACCAGGACGTGGTCTGCTTGCCGTAGACCTCGGCGGTACCGGTCTTGGCGTGCAGCGCGATCTTGTCCTGCGGCCAGCCGCCGAACTTCCAGGCGGCGGTACCACGGGTGACGACGCCTTCGAGGGCCGAGTCCATGCCCTTGAGCGTGGCCTTGCTGATCGGCAGCTTGCCCTTGACCTTGGGCTTGATCTCCTGGACGGTCTTGCCGTCGGCGCTGACGATCGCCTTGCCGATGGTCGGCGTGTGGATGGTGCCGCCGTTGGCGAGCGCCCCGTAGATCATGGCCTCCTGGATCGGGGTGACGAGGGTGTCGCCCTGACCGATGGAGTAGTTGATCTCGTCACCCTCGCGCATCTTGTTGCCCTCGAGGCAGTTCTCGTACGCGATCTTCTGGACGTAGTCGCCGTCCTTCTTACCGGTCTTGCACCAGACGTCCTTGTTGGCCTTCCAGTAGCTCTGCTTCCACTGGCGGTCCGGGACGCGGCCGGTGACCTCGTTGGGCAGGTCGACGCCGGTCTCCTTGCCGAGGCCGAACTGGTGGGCGGCCTTGAAGAAGTAGTCCTTCGGCTCCCCCTTCTTGGGGTTGATGCCGCCGTCCTTCTTCCACTCGTTGTCCGCGAGGCCGTAGAAGACGGTGTCGCAGGAGACCTCCAGGGCCCGGCCGAGCGAGATGGGGCCGAAGTTCTCGCCCTCGAAGTTCTTGAAGACCTGGCCGCCCACCGAATACGAACTGGTGCAGGGGTAGCCGCCGTCCCACTCGTAGCCGGCCTCGACCGCGGCGGCCGTGGAGACCACCTTGAAGGTCGAACCGGGCGCGGACTGACCCTGTATGGCCCTGTTGAGCAGCGGGTAGTCGGAGTTCTTTCCGGTGAGGGCCTTGTAGTCCTTGGCGGAGATGCCGCCGACCCAGGCGTTCGGGTCGTATGTCGGGGCGGACGCCATGGAGACGATCCGGCCGGTCTTGGCCTCCATCACCACGACGGCGCCCGAGTCGGCCTTGTAGTTCTCGCCGGTGATCTTGTCGAACTGCTGGCGGGCGGTCTTCATCGCCGTGTCCAGCTCGTACTCGGCGACCCGCTGGACGCGGGAGTCGATGCTGGTGACGAGGTTGGAGCCGGACTGGGCCGCGTCGCTCTTGGCCTTGCCGATCACGCGGCCGAGGTTGTCGACCTCGTAACGGGTGACGCCGGCCTTGCCGCGCAACTCCTTGTCGTACTGGCGCTCTAGGCCGGAGCGGCCGACCTGGTCGGAACGGAGGTAGGGCGAGCTGCTGTCCTTGGCCTGGGTGATCTCGGCGTCCGTGACGGGCGAGAGATAGCCGAGGACCTGAGCGGTGTTGGCCTTGCCGGGGGCGGCGTAGCGGCGTACGGCCTCGGGCTCGGCGCTGATGCCGGGAAAGTCCTCGGAGCGCTCACGGATCTGCAGGGCCTGCTTGGCGGTGGCCTCGTCGGTGATGGGGATGGGCTGGTACGGGGAGCCGTTCCAGCAGGGCTGCGGCGTCTTCGCGTCACACAGCCGGACCTTCTGGATGACGTCCTCGGGCTTCATGTCCAGCACGCCGGCCAGCTTCGTCAGAACCGCCTTGCCGTCGTCCTTCATCTTCATCAGGTCGGTGCGCGAGGCGGAGACCACGAGCCGGGTCTCGTTGTCGGCGATCGGCACCCCACGCGCGTCGAGGATCGAGCCGCGTACGGCGGGCTGGACGACCTGCTGGACGTGGTTGCCGGAGGCTTCCTTGGCGTACTCCTGGCCGTTGCGGATCTGGAGGTACCAGAGGCGGCCGCCGAGGGTGCCGAGGAGGGAGAGGACGAGGATCTGGATGACGACGAGTCGGATCTGTACCCGTGGGGTCCTGCCGGTCTCGGGAATGTTGGTCACTGGTGCTGCCTCCCCCTCTCAGAGTGGGTACGGGACACGGGCGCGCGAGCCGTGTGCGTACGGGGCGCCACATGCGTGCGAGTCATACGAGTCATACGAGTACACGGCGAACCTGGGGGCCTTGACCCCGGGGTCGGGCAACTGGCGTGTGCTCACAGACGCTTGACCCCCTTGATGCGCCCCGCGCGGGCGACGCGCGCCCGGGCGGCCTTGACCCGGTGGCCGCGCTGGCTGCCGATGCGCAGGCCGGTGCCGGAGGCCAGCCAGCCCGAGGAGACGTTGGCGGCCTTGGGGCTGTTGGAATCGCCGAGCGGATTGCCCTCGGAGCGCCGGGCCAGGGCCATCAGTCCCGGGACCACGAACGGCGCGAGCAGCAGGTCGTACAGGGCGGCCGTGAACAGCAGGCTGCCCAGGCCCACATGGCGGGCGGCGGTGTCACCGACGAGGGCGCCGACACCGGCGTACAGCAGGGTGGAGCCGACCGCGGCGGCGACGACCACGGCCATCGGCCCGGTCGCCGACTTGAGCTGGCCGTTCTCCGGCTTCGCCAGCCCCGCGAGATAGCCGATGACGCACAGCACGAGGGCGTAGCGCCCGGCGGCGTGGTCGGCGGGCGGGGCGAGGTCGGCGAGCAGGCCGGCGGCGAAGCCGATGAGGGCGCCGCCGACATGGCCGTAGACCATGGCGAGGGCCAGCACGGTGAGCAGGACGAGGTCCGGGACGGCACCCGGGAGATGAAGACGGGCGAGGACACTCACCTGGATCACCAGGGCCACCACCACCAGGGTGGCGGAGATCAGCATCCGATTGAAACGCATGGGGATTCAGCTCCTACGGCGTCTGGCCGGTGACGGGCTCGGACGCCGAGGGGGTGACCGTCACGGTCACGGTCGGCGTGGGCGTCGGTTTGGGCTTGGCCGGCAGCACCGTGTCGCGAGGGTCCTTGCGGGGGGCCTCTACGACGACGCCGACGATGTCGAGCTTCGAGAACGCGACGTACGGCGTGACGTAGATCGTGCGGGTCAGGTCGCCGCCCGACGGGTCGACACGGGAGACCACGCCGACCGGGACGCCGGGCACGAAGGGCTTGTCGGCCTGCGAGCCGAAGGTGACCAGCCGGTCCCCCTTCTTGATCTTCGCCTTGCCGTTGAGCATCTCCACCCGCAGCGGGCGGTCGCCCTGACCGGAGGCGAAGCCGAGCTCGTCGCTGGACTCCATCCGCGTACCGACGGTGAAATCGGGGTCGTTGGCGAGCAGCACGGTGGCGGTGTCCGGACCGACGGTGGTCACGCGGCCGACGAGTCCGTCGCCGTTCAGGACCGTCATGTCGCGCTGGATGCCGTCGTTGCTGCCGACGTCGATGGTCACGGTCCAGGAGAAGCCCTGGGCGGCTCCTATGGCGATGACCTCGGCGCCCTTGATGCCGTACTGCCCGGCGCCGGCCGTCTTCAGCATCTTGTCGAGCTGGTTCAGACGGCTGCGATTGCGGTCGTCACTGCCGAGCTTGGCCTTCAGCGCCGTGTTGTCGTGCTCGAGTTGGGCGATGCGATCGTGTCGGCTGTCCGAGTCGCGGACCGCGGCGATCGCGTTGCCGACGGGGTCGACCGCGGAGGACACCCCGTTCTCGATCGGGCCGAAGACCGTCGCGGCGGCTTGGCGGGCACCCTGGACCGGTGAGTCCTGTCCACCACGGATGTCCACCGTGATCAAAGCGAACGCGATGGCGATCAGCAGCACCAGGAGCAGCCGGCTCTCTCGTGTGTCCCTCACGTGCGGCGGCCGTGCCTTCCTCGTCGGTGTCAACAGGAACGCACCCCGAGCGAGTGCTGACGCCCAAGGGTGTTATGGGGGAGCTTATGCCTCGATATCAACGATCCGCCGTACGAGAGGCGATCATCCCGTACGGCGGAATCGAAGAGTTGCCTCATCTGCGCGGCTGGGCGTCAAGAACCTGCTGGAGCGCCTCGAATTCCTCGACGCACTTGCCGGATCCGAGCGCCACGCTGTCCAGCGGATCCTCGGCGATGTGGATCGGCATACCGGTCTCGCGACGCAGGCGTTCGTCGAGCCCGCGCAGCAGCGCCCCGCCGCCCGTCAGAACGATTCCGCGGTCCATCACGTCACCCGACAGCTCCGGCGGGCACTTGTCGAGCGTCGTCTTCACGGCGTCGACGATCGCGTTGACCGGTTCCTCGATCGCCTTGCGGACCTCGGCCGCGGAGATGACAACGGTCTTGGGCAGCCCGGAAACGAGGTCCCGGCCCCGGATTTCGGTGTGCTCGTCGTTGTCCAGGTCGTACGCCGAACCGATCGTGATCTTGATCTGTTCGGCGGTGCGCTCACCGAGGAGGAGGCTGTACTCCTTCTTGATGTGTTGGATGATCGCGTTGTCCAACTCGTCGCCCGCGACGCGGATGGACTGGGCGGTGACGATGCCGCCGAGCGAGATGACCGCGACCTCCGTGGTGCCGCCGCCGATGTCCACCACCATGTTGCCCGTGGCCTCGTGGACCGGCAGGCCGGAGCCGATGGCCGCGGCCATGGGCTCCTCGATGATGTGCACCTGGCGGGCGCCGGCCTGGGACGACGCCTCGATGACGGCACGGCGCTCGACACCCGTGATGCCCGAGGGCACGCAGACGACGACACGGGGACGGGCGAGATAACGCCGCTTGTGGATCTTCAGGATGAAGTAGCGGAGCATGCGCTCGGTGATCTCGAAGTCGGCGATGACACCGTCCTTCAGCGGGCGCACGGCAACGATGTTGCCGGGGGTCCGCCCGATCATCTTCTTCGCCTCCGCGCCGACCGCGAGGATGCCACCGGTGTTGGTGTTGATCGCGACGACGGACGGCTCGTTGAGTACGATCCCGCGACCCCTGACGTACACCAGCGTGTTGGCGGTCCCGAGGTCGACAGCCATGTCACGGCCGATGAACGACATTGAGTTCCCCATCAGGATTCGTCTGGCCTTCCCAAGTGGAGCTTTGACGGCTTTTTAGGAACGGCGAGGTGGGTGCAGTGACGTGAAGGTCTCCATCGTAGACGCGCCTGCACGAACACTGCGCGAGGGTCTTCGCCATTGTCAGCATGCGTGGCGTCGCCCCGCTTGTGGAGACGACCCAACGGGGGCACGCGTTCCCCCGATCGGCACGCATATGCCGCGGGACGGCCGGAATTTCCACGGCCGTCCCTGGTCGGACATCAGGCTGGGGACGCAAGTCCTTTACAAGCCTTTGCAAGCCGTTATCAGAACATCTTGGAATCGTGATGTCTGTGCGGGTCTGCCGCGACCTGGACGCGACTTGGACCTGACGTGCAACTGACTGGGACCTGACTCGGAGGCGACTTGGAGGCGGCTCGGCGGCGACTTGGGCGCAGCTCGGACGCGACTACGAGGAGGGGTCAGACGCGGCCGGGGAAGAAGATCTTCAACTCGCGCTCGGCGGACTCCTCGGAGTCGGAGGCGTGGATCAGGTTCTCGCGGACGATCACACCGTAGTCGCCGCGGATGGAACCGGGGGCGGCGGCGATGGGGTCGGTGGGGCCGGCGAGCGCGCGCACGCCCTCGATGACCCGCTCGCCCTCGACGACCAGCGCCACGACGGGGCCGGACGCCATGAACTCCACCAGCGGCTCGTAGAACGGCTTGCCCTTGTGCTCGCCGTAGTGCTGTTCCAGCGTGTCCTGGTCCAGTGTGCGCAGCTCCAGCGCGGTGATCTGCCAGCCGGCCTTGCGCTCGATACGGCTGATGATCTCGCCGGTCAGGCCGCGACGGACGGCGTCGGGCTTGAGGAGGACGAGGGTGCGCTGGCTCACGGTGGTGGCTCCTTCGGGTCACAAGTGTGCGGGTGACCGAGGCTACAGGGCGTGTCTGGGTGGGTGTTACGCAGAGTCAGGTGGACGGGGGCGTCCGGGGTTCTTCGACTGCGGGCGAGCGGGGGCTGACCGCGCAGTTCCCCGCGCCCCCAAGACCGGGGCTACGCCCCGGATCACTCGGCTGCGGGCCCGGTGGGGGTTGCTCGCGCAGTTCCTCGCGCCCCTGAAAACCGGGGGCGCAGCCCCTGGGACGGGACGGGTAGGGGCTGCGGGGGCGAAAAACCCTACGCCGGGTTCCCGCCCGTCTCCGCCTGCGCAGCGAACCTCGCCTTGGCCTCGTCGATCTTCCGCCCGTAGTGCACCGAGGCCCACCACAGCGCGGCGAAGATCGCCCCCAGGAAGAACATCGACCCCACGACGAACCCGCTGGCGATCAGCGCGATCTGCAGGGCCCAGCCGAGCTGGACACCTCCGGGCCGGGTGATCATCCCGCAGAGCAGCACACTCACCGCCATGAAGATCCCGCTGACCGTCCACACCGTGGCCATGGACAGATCGGGATCCTTCATGGCGACGAGCCCGGCGAAGCCGATGACGAAGAACTCGCCGATCAGGGTGGAAGCACAGAGCGTACGCACAGCGGTCAGCCCCTCCTCAGGAGCAGTCGGGCCTCGCCGACGGTGATGACGGAGCCGGTCACGAGAACGCCGCCGCCCGCGTACTCGCCCTCCTCCTCGGCCAGCGTGATCGCCGCCTCGATCGCGTCGTCGAGCCGCGGCTCCACCTGCACCCGCTCGTCGCCGAAGATCTCGACGGCGATCCCGGCGAGCTCGTCGGCGTCCATCGCGCGATGGCTGGAGTTCTGGGTGATCACGACCTCGGCGAAGATCGGCTCGAAGGCCTCGAGCAGCCCCTGTACGTTCTTGTCGCCGCTCGCACCGACGACCCCGATCAGCCGGCTGAAGTCGAAGGCCTCGCCCACGGCCTCGGCGGTGGCACGGGCGCCCGCCGGGTTGTGCGCGGCGTCCAGGACGACGGTCGGCGAGCGCCGTACGACCTCGAGGCGGCCCGGCGAGGTGACGGAGGCGAAGGCCTTCCGCACGGTGTCGATGTCGAGCCGCTGGGCGTGCGTCGCGCCGACGCCGAAGAACGCCTCGACCGCGGCGAGCGCCACGGCGGCGTTGTGCGCCTGGTAGGGGCCGTGCAGCGGCAGGAAGATCTCCTCGTACTCCCCGCCGAGCCCGCGCAGTGTGACGAGCTGCCCGCCGACGGCCACCTGCCGGGCGACGACCCCGAACTCCAGGCCCTCCCGGGCCACGGTCGCGTCGACGTCCACGGCCTTCTTCAGCAGCACCTGAGCGGCGTCCACCGGCTGCTGCGCCAGGATCACCGTCGCGTCCTGCTTGATGATGCCGGCCTTCTCGGTGGCGATCTCGCCGGGCGTCTCGCCGAGCCGGTCGGTGTGGTCGAGGTCGATGGGGGTGACGACGGCGACGTCCCCGTCGATCACGTTGGTGGCGTCCCAGCTGCCGCCCATGCCGACCTCGACGACGGCGACGTCGACGGGGCTGTCCGCGAAGGCGGCGTACGCCATGCCGGTGAGCACCTCGAAGAACGACAGCCGGTACTCCTGCTGGCCGTCGACCATCTCGATGTACGGCTTGATGTCGTTGTACGTCTCGATGAACCGCTCGGCGGAGATCGGGGCGCCGTCGAGGCTGATCCGCTCGGTGATCGACTGGACGTGGGGGCTGGTGTACCGGCCGGTGCGCAGGTCGAAGGCGCCGAGGAGGGACTCGATCATGCGGGCGGTGGAGGTCTTGCCGTTCGTGCCCGTGATGTGGATCGAGGGGTACGCGCGCTGGGGCTCGCCCAGGACGTCCATCAGCGCGGCGATCCGGCTGACGGAGGGCTCCAGCTTGGTCTCGCCCCAGCGGCTGGCGAGCTCGGCCTCCACCTCGCGCAGCGCCTTGTCAACCTCGGGGTCGGCCGGGCGCGCGGGTACGTCGGCCTGGCGGCCCGCGTCGGCGCCCTGGGTGCGCAGGGTGCGGCTGCCGGCCTCGATCACCGCGAGGTCGGGGTCGCGGTCGGTCTCGGCCGCGATGATCTCGTCGAAGAGACCGTGCGGGTCGCTGGGGTCCGGCTCGTCCGGCTCGCTGCTGTCGTGCGGGGGGAGCTCACTCACGCTGCCAGTCTACGGAGCCGAGCCCGCCCCGGGTCTCTCGCCCCCGCCGCCCCTACCCGTCCCATCCCCGGGGCTCCGCCCCCAGCCCCCGGGTGAGTTCTTCGGCTGCGGGCCGGTGGGGGCCGGTCGCGCAGTTCCCCGCGCCCCTAAAAGCTGGGGCACTGGGGCGCAGCCCCGTGCCCCAGGGGCGCGGGGAACTGCGCGCCAAGCCCCCACCGGCCCGCAGTCGAACAAATCCGGGTGGGCGGGGGATGCGGGGCGAAGCCCGCCTCAGGGGCGCGGGGAACTGCGCGGCCGGCCCCCACCCACCCGCAGACCACAGACGTCGAAGGCCCCCGGGACCACATGGTCCCGGGGGCCTTCGTTCCCCTACGACAGAGCCGTTACGCCTCCGGGAGGCGCTCCAGTTGGGCCTGGATGCGGGCGATGTCCTCGTCCGCCTTGGCGAGCCGCGTACGGATCTTGTCCACGACCTGGTCCGGCGCCTTGGCGAGGAACGCCTCGTTGCCGAGCTTGGCGTTCGCCTGGGCCTTCTCCTTCTCGGCGGCGGCGAGGTCCTTGGCGAGCCGCTTGCGCTCGGCCGCGACATCGATCGTGCCGGAGAGGTCGAGCGCCACCGTGGCCCCGGCGACGGGAAGCGTCGCCGTCGCCGCGAAGGCCTCGCCCTCCGGCTGCAGCCGCAGCAGCTGACGGATGGCCGCCTCGTGCGGGGCGAGGGCGGTGCCGTCCAGCGTGAGGCGGGCCGGAACACGCTGGCCGGGCTGGAGACCCTGGTCGGCACGGAAGCGGCGGACCTCCGTGATGACCTGCTGAAGCGTCCCGATCTCACGCTCGGCGCCCGCGTCACGGAAGCCGGAGTCGGTCGGCCACTCGGCGATGACGACCGACTCGCCGCCGGTCAGCGTCGTCCACAGCGTCTCGGTGACGAAGGGGACGATCGGGTGGAGGAGGCGCAGGGTGACGTCGAGGACCTCGCCCAGGACACGCCCGGAGACCTTCGCCGGCTCGCCGCCCGCCATGAACGTCGTCTTGGACAGCTCGACGTACCAGTCGAAGACCTCGTCCCACGCGAAGTGGAACAGGACGTCCGAGAGCTTGGCGAACTGGAAGTCGTCGTAGAGCGCGTCGACTTCGGCGACCGTCGCGTTGAGACGGGAGAGGATCCAGCGGTCGGTCGCCGACATCTCCGAGGCGTCCGGCAGCGGGCCCTCCACCGTCGCGCCGTTCATCAGCGCGAAGCGCGTGGCGTTCCAGATCTTGTTGGCGAAGTTGCGCGAGCCCTGGACCCAGTCCTCACCGATCGGGACGTCGACGCCGGGGTTGGCGCCGCGCGCAAGCGTGAACCGGAGCGCGTCCGAGCCGTACTTGTCCATCCAGTCCAGCGGGTTGACCGCGTTGCCGAAGGACTTCGACATCTTCTTGCCGAACTGGTCGCGGACCATGCCGTGCAAGGCGATGGTGTGGAACGGCGGGGTGCCGTCCATCGCGTAGAGGCCGAACATCATCATCCGGGCGACCCAGAAGAAGAGGATGTCGTAGCCGGTGACCAGGACGGAGTTCGGGTAGAACTTCGCGAGCGACTCGGTCTGTTCGGGCCAGCCGAGGGTCGAGAAGGGCCAGAGGCCGGAGGAGAACCAGGTGTCGAGGACGTCGGTGTCCTGGTGCCAGCCCTCGCCGGTCGGGGCCTCGTCGTCGGGGCCGACACAGACGACCTCGCCGTTCGGGCCGTACCAGACCGGAATGCGGTGACCCCACCACAACTGCCGCGAGATGCACCAGTCGTGGAGGTTGTCGACCCAGTCGAAGTACCGCTTCTCCATCTCCTGCGGGTGAATCTTGACCCGGCCGTCGCGGACCGCGTCACCGGCGGCCTTGGCCAGCGGGCCGACCTTGACCCACCACTGCATGGACAGCCGCGGCTCGATGGTGGTCTTGCAGCGCGAGCAGTGGCCGACCGAGTGGACGTACGGCCGCTTCTCGGCGACGATCCGGCCGTCGGCGCGCAGCGCGGCGACGATGGCGGAGCGGGCCTCCAGCCGGTCCAGGCCCTGGAACGGACCCGGGACCGTGATGACCGCGTGCTCGTCCATCACGGCGATGTTCGGCAGGTTGTGGCGCTGGCCGATCTCGAAGTCGTTCGGGTCGTGGGCCGGGGTGACCTTGACCGCGCCCGTGCCGAACTCCGGATCGACGTGGGTGTCCGCGACGACCGGGATGAAACGCTCGGTGAGCGGGAGGCGGATGTTCTTGCCGACGAGGTGCTTGTAGCGCTCGTCGTCGGGGTGCACGGCGACGGCGGTGTCACCGAGCATCGTCTCGGCACGGGTGGTGGCGACGACGATCGTGTCGTCCCCCTCCCCGTACTTCATGGAGACCAGCTCGCCGTCGTCGTCCTGGTACTCGACCTCGATGTCCGAGATGGCCGTGAGGCAGCGCGGGCACCAGTTGATGATGCGCTCGGCGCGGTAGATCAGCTCGTCGTCGTAGAGCTTCTTGAAGATGGTCTGGACGGCCTGGGACAGACCCTCGTCCATGGTGAAGCGCTCACGGGACCAGGCGACGCCGTCACCGAGGCGGCGCATCTGGCCGGAGATCTGCCCGCCGGACTCGGCCTTCCACTGCCAGACGCGCTCGACGAAGGCCTCCCGGCCCAGGTCGTGCCGGGACTTGCCCTCCTTGCCCAGCTCCCGCTCGACGACGTTCTGCGTGGCGATGCCGGCGTGGTCCATGCCGGGCTGCCACAGCGTCTCGTAGCCCTGCATGCGCTTGCGGCGGGTGAGGGCGTCGATGAGGGTGTGCTCGAAGGCGTGGCCGAGGTGCAGGCTGCCCGTGACGTTCGGCGGCGGGATGACGACGGTGTAGGGCGGCTTGTCGCTCTTCGCGTCCGCCTCGAAGTAACCACGTTCTACCCAGCGCTCGTACAGCGTCCCCTCTACGTCGGCCGGCGCGTACTGGGTCGGCAGTTCGGGAGTGGGCTCTGATTGCGGCTGCTGAGAGTTCTCGGTCACGGGGTCAGTTTAGGGGCGTCACCGCCCTGTCCCGAAACACGATTCTTTCGTAACGGTCCGCCCCCCACTGCCGTGGCACCCCAGGGGTTACGCCAGGATGTCAGGAACACATAAGCATCTGGAGGGGAACCCAGAGATGAGCTACAACCAGCCGGGCCCGTACGGCGGGCCGCCCCAGCAGCCCGGACCGTACGGTCAGCCGGGGCAGCAGGGCCCCTACGGCCAGCCGCCGCAGGCTCCCCAGCCCGGTTACGGCTACCCGCAGCAGGCTCCTCCGCAGCCCGGCTACGGCTACCCCCAGCAGGCTCCCCAGGGTGTCCCGCCGCAGACTCCCCCGTACGGTCAGCAGCCCGCGTACGGCCAGCAGCCCCCTTACGGGCAGCAGCCTCCCTACGGCCAGCAGCCCTACGGCCCCCCGCAGCCGCCCGCGCCCGGCGGTGGCAAGAAGAAGACGGCGATCGTCATCGGCTCGGTCGCGGTCGTCGCCGCGATCGCCGTGGGGGCGTATCTCGTCATCGGTGGCAGCAGCAGCAGCGGTTCGGTCGCGGACGACGGCCCGCACAAGCTGACGGCGCCCGCGACGGTCGTCAACGGCACCTACAAGAAGTCCAACAGCTCCAGCGACACCCCCTCGAACTCCGACAGCGACATCAAGGACTTCGAGAAGTGGGGCGTCAAGAACGCCAAGGACGCCGGCGCGGGCTACGTGAACGGCACCGGCATGACCGCGAAGAACCTGTCCTACAGCGGGGTGTACGGCACCATCGACGACCCGGCGGCCGTCGTGGACGCCATGTTCGCCAAGGTGAAGACGGAGTCCGAGAAGGACCAGAGCAAGGACAGCAGCAAGGGCAAGCTGCTCGGCAGCCCGCAGGAGTTCAAGCCCTCGGGCTTCAGCAACGGCATCCTGAAGTGCCAAGAGGCCGAGATCACGAACACCGACTCGTCGACCTCCGCGGCCGGCGCCCCCAAGACCGTGAAGGTGCCCCTGTGCATCTGGGGCGACCACAGCACGGTCGCCTCCGTCACCTCGATCGACATCGCCGCCTTCCTCACCGGCAAGAGCGCCACCATGGAGGACACGGCGGCCCTCGCCGCCAAGCTCCGCAACGACGTCCGCGTCAAGATCTGACCGTCAACGTCAAGATCTGAGCGCACGCGTCAACCGCGAGCACAGCAACGGCGAAGGGGCCCCGGTCGGTTGACCGGGGCCCCTTCGCCGTACGTGCGTGCGGTGGCGGTTACGCCGTCTTCTGCTCGCCCGGGCCGCGCCCGCGGGCGTCGCGCGGGATCAGCGTCGGGTTCACGTTGGACAGGACGACGTCCGCCGTGATGACCACCCTCGCCACGTCCTTGCGCGAGGGAACCTCGTACATCACCGCCTGGAGGACCTCCTCCATGATGGCGCGCAGGCCGCGCGCGCCGGTCTGGCGGAGGATCGCCTGGTCGGCGATGGCTTCCAGGGCCTCGCGCTCGAAGTCCAGCTCCACGCCGTCGAGTTCGAACAGGCGCTGGTACTGCTTCACGAGCGCGTTGCGCGGCTCGACGAGGATCTGGAGGAGCGCCGGCCGGTCGAGGTTGTGGACCGAGGTGATGACGGGCAGCCGGCCGATGAACTCGGGGATCATGCCGAACTTCACCAGGTCCTCGGGCATGACCGCCTCGAACTGGTCCTTGGACTCGAGCTCGCGCTTGGAGCGGATCGTCGCACCGAAGCCGATGCCCTTGGCACCCGCCCTCGACTCGATGAGCTTCTCCAGGCCCGCGAAGGCGCCGCCCACGATGAACAGGACGTTCGTCGTGTCGATCTGGATGAACTCCTGGTGGGGGTGCTTGCGTCCGCCCTGGGGCGGAACGGAGGCCGTCGTGCCCTCCAGGATCTTGAGCAGCGCCTGCTGGACGCCCTCGCCGGACACGTCTCGCGTGATCGACGGGTTTTCGCTCTTACGGGCCACCTTGTCGATCTCGTCGATGTAGATGATGCCCGTCTCGGCCTTCTTGACGTCGTAGTCGGCCGCCTGGATGAGCTTCAGCAGGATGTTCTCGACGTCCTCGCCGACGTACCCCGCCTCCGTCAGCGCCGTCGCGTCGGCGATGGCGAACGGGACGTTGAGCATGCGCGCGAGCGTCTGGGCGAGCAGAGTCTTGCCGGAGCCCGTGGGGCCCAGCAGGAGGATGTTGGACTTCGCCAACTCGATGGCGTCGTCCCGGCTCTGACCGCCGCCGTTCTCACCGGCCTGGACCCGCTTGTAGTGGTTGTACACCGCGACCGAGAGGGCTTTCTTGGCCGACTCCTGGCCGACCACGTACCCCTCGAGGAACTCGTAGATCTCGCGGGGCTTCGGGAGCTCCTCCCAGCGGACCTCGCTCGTTTCCGCGAGTTCTTCTTCGATGATCTCGTTGCAGAGATCGATGCACTCGTCGCAGATGTACACACCGGGGCCTGCGATGAGCTTCTTGACCTGCTTCTGGCTCTTGCCACAGAACGAGCACTTGAGCAGATCGCCGCCGTCACCGATGCGTGCCACGGTGTGCTTCCCCTTCGCCTGGGAGACGCCTAGGTCCAGCGGCTCCTGGTGCTGCCTTATGTCCGACGGTACCTTGCCGAGCCCCCCGTTCGGGCCCCCCTTGGCACGGTTCACTTTGTCGTGAACCGCGCCAACGGGCGACAGACGAGCGGCAGACGATACAGCGATACGTCAGACGATCGCGGAACTGTTCATCTTGCGGGTGGAGATGATCTGGTCGATCAGGCCGTACGCCAGCGCGTCCTCAGCGGTGAGGATCTTGTCGCGCTCGATGTCCTCGCGGATCTTCTCGATCGGCGTGGTCGAGTGCTTGGCCAGCATGTCTTCCAGCTGCGCGCGCATCCGGAGGATCTCGTTCGCCGCGATTTCGAGGTCCGAGACCTGGCCGCGGCCGGTCTCGCTGTACGGCTGGTGGATCAGCACGCGGGCGTTCGGAAGCGCCATGCGCTTGCCCGGCGTGCCGGCGGCCAGCAGGATCGCGGCGGCCGAGGCCGCCTGACCCATGCAGACCGTCTGGATGTCGGGCTTCACGAACTGCATCGTGTCGTAGATGGCCGTGAGGGCCGTAAACGAGCCACCGGGGCTGTTGATGTAGACCGAGATGTCACGGTCGGGGTCCATCGACTCCAGGCACAGCAGCTGCGCCATGACGTCGTTGGCGGAGGCGTCGTCGATCTGCACGCCGAGGAAGATCACGCGCTCCTCGAACAGCTTCGCGTACGGGTCGTACTCACGCACGCCCTGCGAGGTGCGCTCGACGAAGCGCGGGATGACGTAGCGGGACTCCGCACGAGGACCGGTGTACTCGGCCTGCGTGCGGGCGTAGATGCCGCTGCCGGGGAAGTCGTTCACTGTGTCTCCTGAAGAGCCTGTAAGAGCCTGGGGCGGTCGGCTGGGGGCGCTGGAGGGCCGTCTGCGCCGCTCCGGGGCACTGGGTGCGCCCGGAGAGCGGCAGAGGGGCCACGCGCCGCCCTGGGGGGCACTGAGGGGCTTACGACGCCCCGGTGCCGCCACCGCCCGGCATACCAGCAGCGGTGGGCACGATGTCGTCGATGAGGCCGTACTCCTTGGCCTCGATCGGGTCGAACCAACGGTCGCGGTCCGAGTCACGAGTGATCTGCTCGACCGTCTGACCGGTGTGGAAGGAGGTCAGCTCGGCCATCCGCTTCTTGGTGTGCAGCAGCCGCTCGGCGTGGATCTTGATGTCCGACGCGGAGCCCGCCAGGCCGGCCGAGGGCTGGTGGATCAGGATCTCGGCGTTCGGCAGGGCGAAGCGCTTGCCGGGGGTGCCCGCGCTGAGCAGGAACTGACCCATCGAGGCAGCCATGCCCATGGCGATCGTCACCACGTCGTTCTTGATGAACTGCATGGTGTCGTAGATCGCCATGCCGGCCGTGATCGATCCGCCGGGGCTGTTGATGTAGAGGTAGATGTCCTTGTCCGGGTCGGCGGCAAGGAGCAGCAGCTGCGCCGTGATCTTGTTGGCGATGTCATCGTCGACCGCCTGGCCGAGGAAGATGATCCGCTCGCCGAGCAGTCGGTTGTAGACCTGGTCGCCGAGGCCACCACCGAAGGGTTCGCCGGCAGCTGTGGGCATCAGATTCGTCACGTATCCACCTGCTCGTCTTACGACGGCGCCGGGCCGTCTCACGTCTTCTGCTGGGGGCGTGGGACCCCGGTGCGACAACCGCCCGGGGCGGCTTCGGGGACTCCCCTGCCCTCGTATTCATGGACCCTAACGCGCGGGTCCCTCCGGGGAATCCCGCAGAAGGAACTGTTCGCTGTGAGCGCATGCGCTCCGCTGGGTCGGACAGGGGGGTTCGGCGGGGCTGCGCCCCGTCGGGGGCGCGGGGAACTGTGCGATCCGCCCCCGCAAAGCCGCGGTCGCGTCTGCCACGGGTGGTCCAACGGCGAGTGCGGCTTGTCGTGGGTTGCTCGCGCAGTTCCTCGCGCCCCCAAAGGCCGACGGGCCCCCGGGGACAAGAAGTCCCCGGGGGCCCGTCGTACAGCTGCTGAAGCGCCGTGGGCTTACGCCTCGGGCTTCTCCTCGGGAGCCTCGGTGGAGGCCTCGTCACCGTCGGTGACCTCGGCGACGACCTCGGTGGCCGACTCGGTCTCGTCCTCCTCGTCGTCGAGGTCGACGACCTCGCCGTTGGTGTCCTTGACCGTGGCGGCCTCGACGACGACCGCGAGGGCCTTGCCGCGGGCGACCTCGCCGACCAGCATCGGGACCTGGCCGCCTTCGACGACCGCCTGGGCGAACTGGTCGGGGGACATGCCGGAGGAGGCCGCACGCCGCATGAGGTGCTCGGTGAGCTCCTCCTGGTTGACGTTCAGCTTCTCCTTGTTGACGAGCTCGTCAAGGACGAACTGCGTCTTGATGCCCTTGACCGCGGCTTCCTTGGTCTCGGCGTCGAACTCCTCGACCGTCTTGCCCTGGATCTCGAGGTACTTCTCGAGGTCGAGGCCCATCTGGCCGAGCTGGTGGTGCTCGAGGTTGTGCTTACGGGTGTTGATCTCGTCCTCGAGCAGCTTCTCGGGGACCGGGACCTCGACCAGCTCGAGCAGCTTCTCCAGGACACGCTCCTGGGCCTGCGTGGCCTGGTCGTACTGCTTCATGTTCTCGAGGCGCTTGCGGCTGTCCGCCTTGAGCTCGTCGAGGGTGTCGAACTCGGAGGCGAGCTGCGCGAAGTCGTCGTCGAGCTCGGGCAGTTCGCGCGCGGCGACCTGGGTGACCTTGACGGTGACCTCGGCCTCCTTGCCGGCCGCCGAGCCGCCCTTGAGCTCGGAGGCGAAGGTGGCCTCGCCACCGGCCTCCAGGCCCTTCACGGCCTCGTCGATGCCGTCCAGCAGCTCGCCGGAGCCGATGGTGTAGGAGACGTCGGAAGCGACGCCGTCCTCCAGCACCTCTCCGTCGACCTTGGCCTCCAGGTCGATCGTGACGACGTCGCCGTCCTGGGCGGCGCGCTCGACCGGCGAGGTGGACGCGAAGCGCTCACGGAGCTCCTCGACGGCCTTCTCGACGTCCTCGTCGGCGACCTCGACTGCGTCGACCTCGACCTCGATGCCGGAGTAGTCCGGGATCTCGATGGTCGGGCGGACGTCGACCTCGGCGGTGAAGTTCAGCGTTTCGCCGTCCTTCAGCTCCGTGATGTCGACCTCGGGCTGGCCGAGGACATTCAGCTCAGCCTCGTTGACCGCTTCGGTGTAGAACTTCGGGAGCGCGTCGTTGACGGCCTCTTCGAGCACGGCGCCGCGACCGAACCGCTGGTCGATGACGCGCGCCGGGATCTTGCCCTTCCGGAAGCCCTTCACCGTGACCTGCTGGTTGATCTTCTTGTACGCCGCGTCGAGGCTGTCCTTGAGCTCCTCGAAGGGCACCTCAACAGTGAGCCGAACCCGAGTCGGGTTCAGGTTCTCCACGGCGCTCTTCACGGTTCGGTCTCCTTGTGGCTGACTTCTTGGGGGTACTGCTGCGGGGTTCTGCTGTTTGTTTTCTGCCGAGATCAGGCAGAGCCTCAGCGGATTCGCGGCCCTTGAGAGACGTAACAGTGCAGACACACGGGCGCGCAACCTGCATAGTAACCGCAGGCGGTACACGCCCCAAAAGGCGATCTTGCGATCCCGGCCATCGGCCGTCGGGCGTCTGTTCTCTCGCCTGATCCGTCGCCTGACGTGTCGCCGGAACCGGCTGGTGGTCGGGGTGGCGGGATTTGAACCCACGGCCTTCCGCTCCCAAAGCGGACGCGCTACCAAGCTGCGCCACACCCCGTCGGTGCGACACGTAGGGTACATGCCCGGAGACAGCGCGGCTGCCGCATTTCACGAGCGTCCGCGGGGTCGCGGAACGGGGTGTGCGGGGACGGGGTGCGACCCGCTACGATGCCTCCTGTGCCGGGGTCACTGACCTGCGGTGCTCTCTGTGCGGGCGTAGCTCAATGGTAGAGCCCTAGTCTTCCAAACTAGCTACGCGGGTTCGATTCCCGTCGCCCGCTCCATACGGCTCAGGGCCGGGCCGGAGGATCACTCCTCCGGCCCGGCCCTGATCGTTTTGCCGGTCGTTCGGATCGCCGGTCGTTTTGTCGGTCGGTCGGATCGCCGATGGATTTCCCCGGTCGGTCGGTCGGATCGCTGATCGAGTCGGTATGGAGAGCGCGGTCGGCCCGGGGCGCGGCCGTCGGGTCCGCGTCCATGAATGGGGCGGTGAAGGCGCCGGCCCGTCCCGCCCGGAGATCAGAACCGGGGATCAGAAACTGATCGAGTTGATCGTCTGCGCTATCGAGTCCAGGAACCGCTGGATGGACGGAGCCATTCCGGTCGACGCGAGGAAGAAGCCGAAGAGCACCGCGACGATGGCGGGCCCCGCCTTGATCGATCCCCCTCGGATCAGCACCACGAGGATGATCGCCAACAGCAGTACCACTGACAGCGAAATGGCCACAACTGATCACACCCTACGGTCGGTCCGCTCTCCCGGCCCGGGGGTGCAGCCCCGCACACCCCCGCCAGAACCATCGTGCCACCAACGCGGCCCCCGTATGCCGCAGGTGACACATCGTCGGCCGGGACCGCCCGGGAACCGCACTCCCCCACCCTCCCGTGACGGGCCAACTGTCCGGCCCCGTACGCAATTCGACCGTGCGCCCGCATGGGAAATTCCGGGGGATCGTTGCCGTGTCCACACATCCCGTTCGCAGGAATTTCCAATTGTTGCCACGGGCGCGGCGAAGAAACCCCGGAGGGCGCCCGGAAGATGGCTCCGAAGGCACCGAAGACTGGACATTTCACCAGAGTCGCCCGCGAGTGTTATGCACCAATTAGTCGTGACGAATGAGGACAGAACGGCGCCACAACTGTCGCATGCGGTAAGGGGAAATCGTCAAATCCGGGGCGCTCGAAACGTTACTCACGGACAAACTCACACGTGATACGCAGGAATAGCGCCAGGAGTTTTACGACGACACACGGACAACGCTAGGGTGCCTCAGATGTTCCACGCCGCCTCGTCCCCCGCAAGAGCAGCAAGGTCCTGGATCGTCTCCCCCGCTCCCTCCGCTCCCCGCGGTTCCTGGCGGGAGGCTTCGTGACGAACTCGCTCCACCCGAACGGTCCCCGTCGAACGCCGCTCCCCCCGGCGGAGCGGTCGGTGGAGGGGGTGCCGACCCCGCGCTCGGCCCCGAGCCTGCCGCCCGACCGGGCTTCGAAGTCGGCCGGCGTCACGGCCACCAGCGCCCCCACGGCCGCCACCGCCACCCACCCCGGCAAGCCGCGTGACGCCTTCTTCGACAACGCCAAGTACCTGGCGATCGTGCTCGTGGCCATGGGCCATGCGTGGGAGCCCCTGAAGGGTCAAAGCCGCGTCCTCGAAGCCGCGTACATGGTCGTGTACGCCTTCCACATGCCGGCCTTCATCATCATCTCCGGCTACTTCTCCCGCAGTTTCGACATGCGCGCGGACCGGCTGAAGCGGCTGGTCACCGGCGTCGCCGTGCCGTACGTCGTCTTCGAAGTGGCGTACGTCCTCTTCAAGCGCTGGGCCGACGACGATCCGTCGCTGCCGGTCAGCCTGCTCGACCCCTGGTTCCTCACCTGGTTCCTGTGTGCGCTGTTCATCTGGCGGCTGACGACGCCGCTGTGGAAGCTGGTCCGCCGGCCGCTTCCGCTCGCGCTCCTCGTGGCCATGCTCGCGACCACCTCGCCGTCCATCGGTGACGACCTGGATCTGCAGCGGACGCTCCAGTTCCTGCCGTTCTTCGTGCTGGGCCTGTGCATGAAGCCCGAGCACTTCCAGCTGGTGCGCCGCCGCGAGGTGCGCATCCTGTCGGTGCCGGTGTTCGCCGCCGCGCTGGTCGTGAGCTGGTGGGCGGTTCCGCGGATGAACCCCGGCTGGTTCTACCACCGCGACAGCGCCCAGGAGCTGGGTGTCCCCTGGTGGGTCGGCCCCGTGATGGTGCTCGCCCTCCTCGGCTGCTCGCTGGTGCTCACCGCGTGCTTCTTCGCCTGGGTGCCGCGCCGCAGGATGTGGTTCACGGCGCTCGGCGCGGGCACGTTGTACGGCTATCTGCTGCACGGTTTCCTGGTCAAGGGCGGCGACTACTGGGGCTGGTTCGACCACGAGTGGCTGCACCGGCCGCTCGGCGAGATCTTCGTGACCCTCGTCGCGGGCGTGGCCGTCACCCTGCTGTGCACGGCGCCGGTCCGGCGGGTCTTCCGCTTCGCGATGGAGCCCAGCATGGAGTGGGCGTTCAAGCGGGACTCCACGGAGCTGGCCCGCGAACGGGCCAAGACCCCGGCGTAACCACCGTCAACAGGCGCAATCACCCTTGACCTGACGCAACCACTGTCAACTCTGTGCGACGAGCGTCAACCCGACATGGTCACCGTCAACCTGACACAGTCACCGTCAGCCCGGCGGCAGTCCGAGCAGCGCCCGCATCGCGGCGTACTTCTTGGTCAGCCGCGCGCGGGTGTGCTCGTCGAGGACCGCGAGCCGGGCCGGATCGGCGTTGTGTGCCAGGTCCGAGGCCTTGACCACGAGAGCTCCCGGAGTCGTACGAATGCGTTTCGCGTACGACTCCGGGGGCTCTCCCTCGCGTTTGGTCAGCGCCAGCACGATGTCCTTCGTACGCCCGGTCAGCGCGGCCTCGCGCAGCCAGTCCTCGGAGAGCACGTCGTCCTCGACGGCGTCGTGCAGCCAGGCCGCCGCGATCTGCTCGTCGTCGCCCCCGCGCTCACGGACCCCGTCCGCGACGGCCTGCAGGTGCTCGGTGTACGGCCGCCCCGCCTTGTCGGTCTGGGCGGCATGCGCCGTACGGGCGAGGGTCTCTATTTCGGCCAGGGTCAGGAGAGTCTGCGTCACCCCTCCAGTGTCTCCCGCCGCAGCGCCGCGCGGGCGGGGTCGGTGACCGCCGTGAGACCGAGCATGACAACCGCCCCGGCGAAGGACCCGTACAAAAGGGGCGGGATGTACGGTCCCTGCCCGGTCGGCCCCTTCATCATCAGCATCAGCGTGGCGAGCGCGATGGCCGTGCCGAGGACGATGCCGGCCGGGGCGACCAGCGGGGCCTCCCAACGGATCATGCGCACCGGCGACGGGGGGAGCCGATCAGCCTCTCCGGGCTCGGCACGGTCCGCGACCGCGCCGAGCACACCATCCCGGATGCGCGTGGCGACGTACGGCCGGGGCCTTGGGCTGCCCCAGATCACGTTCGCGAGTCACCTTGGTGCCGTCGGACAGGCGGAGCGCGAGCCGGCCGCCCACCTCGGCGGCCGGACCCGGCGCCGTCGTCAGCGGGTTGCCGTGGCGCCGTCCCGGCAGATCAGGAGGAGGGCTCGGTCGTCGTTGACGTCCTTGGCGACCGCCTCGATGAGGTGCCACGCGGCGCCGTGGAAACCGCCCGCGACATAGCGGTCGGCCTCGCCGGTGAGGCGGTCGATGCCCTCGACGATGTCACGGTCGGAGGTTTCCACCAGACCGTCCGTGAAGAGCATCAGGACGTCCCCGGGCCGCAGCGAACCCTTGACGGGGTCGAACTGGGCACCGTCGTACACCCCGAGGAGCGGACCCTCCGCGGCCTTCTCCTCCCAGCGCCCGCTGCCCGCGCTGAGCTGAAGGCCCGGCGGGTGCCCGGCGGAGAAGAGTTCGTAGTCGCCGGAGTCCAGGTCCAGGACCAGGTGGATCGACGTGGCGAAGCCCTCGTCCCAGTCCTGGCGCAGGAGGTAGCCGTTCGCGGCGGGCAGGAAGGCGTGGGGTGGGAGCGATCCCAACAAGCCGCCGAAGGCTCCGGAGAGGAGCAGGGCGCGCGACCCCGCATCCATACCTTTTCCGGACACATCGGTCAGGACGACTTCGAGCGTTCGGCCGCTGTTCGTACGTGCGGCCACGACGAAGTCCCCCGAGAACGACTGACCGCCCGCCGGGCGCAACGCCATCTCCCGGTGCCAGCCCAGCGGCAGGCCCGGCAGCTTGCTCTGCACCCGGATGCGTTCGCGCAGGTCGAAGAGCATGGTGCCGCCGCGCCGCCAGGGCACGCCGACCCGGCTGCGGAACTGGGCGATCAGCAGGCCGAAGAAGCCGCAGGCCGCGACGACCAGGACCACGCCCGGGGTGACCCGGGAGGGGCCCTCGGTGTACGGGCCCAGCTTCACCGACTCCACTATCAGCGCGGTGGCGGCGGCCGCGTACAGGCCGAGCAGGCTGGCGGGGCGCAGCAGAAGGCCGCCCGCGACGATCGGCAGGACCAGCGCGGCCGGGGAGCACCAGACCGAGTTCATCAGCGTCGTGGCCGCGATCACGGGGATGGTCAGCAGCAGACCGGCCAGTGCGATCCAGTCCGAACCGTCGCCGCGGAAGTAGTCGACGGCGGATCTGCGCACGCCGGTGCGGGCCCGGTGCCACTGCTTCTTCAACCGGGCCGTGAACGTCTCGGCTTCCGCGCGCCGCTCTCGTCCTGCTGCCATTAGTTCGGGACCCTATCCATCGGACCAGGTGCTTGGCACGGGAGGTCCCACTTGTCCCCCGTCCGAGCGCTCAACATCACAGTGAACGGCGCCTCCGGAGGTGGGGGAAATTCCCTCGCTCGTACCGCATTGCCCTGGTAGGCATGGCGTATGACGACTGACTTGCGGGTGCTGCGGCAGCCCGAGTGGAACACGTGGTACGACAACCTGCTCCGCGCGTTCGGGGGCGTACCGGAGTCGTCCGAGGAGCGCGAGGTGATGAACGCGCTCACAGAGTACGACCGTTTCCTGGGGATCTGGGACGGCGACCAGTGTGTGGGCACCGCGGGGGCGTTCTCCTTCCGGGTCACCGTCCCCGGCGGCACCTCCGTACCGGCCGCGGGCATCACGATGGTGAGCGTCGCGGCCACCCACCGGCGGCGCGGGCTGCTGACGTCGATGATGCGGCGGCAGCTGGACGACATCCGCTCATGGGGCGAACCGCTCGCCGTGCTGACCGCGTCGGAGCCGGTGATCTACGGCCGGTTCGGCTACGGCATCGCGACCCACCAGTACAACGTCGAGATCGACACGACCCGGGTACGGCTGTCCGTACCGCCCGGCACCGATGACGTACGTCTGCGGTACGCCACGCCTGCGGACGTACTCGACGCTTGCGAGGCGGTGTACGCGCGGCTGGTCCCGGGCCGGCCCGGGATGCTGGCGCGGCGGCCCGGCTGGGACCGGGCGATGCTGCTCGACCCGGAGAGCGAGCGGGACGGGGCGTCGCCGTTGCAGTGCGTGGTCGCCGAGCGGGACGACGAGATCGTGGGCTACGCCCGGTACCGGATCAAGCAGGACGGCGACCACCGCGGGGCCGGGTTCACCGTCCGCCTCGACCAACTGGAGGCGCTCGACCCGGCGTCGCACGCGGCGCTGTGGCGGTTCCTCTTCGAGATCGACCTGACGTCCACGCTGCACGCCCGCGGTCGCCCCGTCGACGAGGCGTGGCAGCACATGGTGTCCGACATCCGCCGCTGCGCGGTGCGGATGCGGGACGCGCTGCATGTGCGGCTCGTGGACGTCGGTGCCGCGCTGGAGGCGCGGACGTATCAGGCGCCGGTGGACGTGGTGTTCGAGGTGGAGGACGTGTTCTGCCCCTGGAACGAGGGGCGTTGGCGGCTCACCGGGGACGCCAAGGGCGCGACCTGTGTGCGTACGTCGGACGCCGCCGATCTCGCGCTGTCCGTACGGGAGTTGGGGGCGGCGTATCTCGGCGGGGTGTCCCTGGCCTCGCTCGCGGCGGCGGGGCGGGTGCGGGAGTTGCGGCAGGGCGCGCTCGCGGAGGCCTCGGTGGGCTTCTCGTCTGCGGTCGCACCCTGGTTGCCGCACGGGTTCTAGCCCCCCGGGGGGCCGAACCCGGTTCAGCGGTTCTGGCAGGTCGGGCACCAGAAGAGGTTGCGGGCGGCGAGATCGGCGGTGCGGATCTCGCCGCCACAGATGTGGCAGGGCAGGTTGGCCCTGCGGTACACGTACACCTCGCCGCCGTGGTCGTCCACGCGCGGTGGGCGGCCCATGGCGTCCGGGGTGTGTTCCGGGCGGACGGTGTCGATGCGGTTGTTGCGGACGCCCTCGCGCATGAGTGCCACCAGGTCCGTCCAGATCGCGTCCCACTGCGTCGGGGTGACGTCCTTCCCCGTGCGGTACGGATCGATGCCGTGACGGAAGAGGACTTCTGCGCGGTAGACGTTCCCCACGCCCGCGATGATCTTCTGGTCCATGAGGAGGGCGGCGATCGTCGTACGGCTGCGGGAGACGCGGTGGTACGCCGCCGACGGGTCCGCGTCCGCGCGGAGGGGGTCCGGGCCGAGGCGGGCGTGTATCGCCTGCTTCTCGTCGTCCGTGATCAGGGCGCAGGTGGTGGGGCCGCGGAGGTCGACGTACGACGTGGCGTTCGCGAGGCGGAGGCGGACCGTGTCGGTGGGGGGTGGGGCGGGGGCGTCGCCGAAGTTCACCTTGCCGAAGAGGCCGAGGTGGATGTGGATCCAGTCGGCGGTGCGGAAGGCGAGGAAGAGGTGTTTGCCGTGGGCGTCGGCGTGTTCGAGGGGGGTGCCGTCGAGGAGGGTGGCGGCGTCGGTGAACTTGCCCTGGGGGCTGGTGACGCGGGTGGGCCCGCCTGCGAACCTGGCCGCGTAGTCCTCGGCCAGCCGGTGAATCGTGTGCCCCTCGGGCACGGGGTCCTCCTCGTGCAGCAGTGTCTTCTACGGCGCCGACGGCTCGGAGGTTGTCTCGCCCCCGCCGCCCCTACCCGTCCCATCCCCAGGGGCTCCGCCCCTTCAACCCCACCGAGGGCTCCGCCCCCGAACCTCCACGGGGCTCCGCCCCTGCACCCCGCCGGGGGCACGCCCCCAAACCCCACGGGGCTCCGCCCCGAACCTCCGCGGGGCATAGCCCCTGCACCCCGCCAGGGGCACGCCCCCGAACCCCCCGTGGGGCTCCGCCCCTGCACCCCGCCGGGGGCTGCCGCCCCCTGGACCCCTGCGGGGCTGCGCCCCGGACCTCCCGCATCGGCCTGCACGGCCTCGTCCTCAAACGCCGGACGGGCTGGAGGTGCGGGCCGGGGTGGGTGGGCTTGTCCTCTGGCGCCGGACGGGCTGGAGACTTGGGCCGGGGTGGGGTCTTCAGGGGCGCGGGGAACTGCGCGACCAGCCCCCACCGGCCCGCGGACGAAGGCGGACGGGGGATCCGGGGCGCAGCCCCGATCCCTCAAGGGGCGCGGGGAACTGCGCGAGCAACCCCCACCCACCCGCGGTCGAAGAACTCCGCGCGGACGGGGATCCGGGGCGCAGCCCCGTCCCCCTGGGCAACCCCCATCCGCCCGCGGCTGAAGGCTCAGGCCTGCTGGGGGTGGTGGGGCGGGACGGGCGGGAGGTCGCCGGTCTTTTCGTAGGCCGACAGCATGTCGATGCGGCGAATGTGGCGCTCGTCACCGGAGAAGGGCGTGGAGAGGAAGACCTCCACGAACTTCGTCGCCTCCTCCTCGGAGTGCATCCGCGCACCCACCGCCACCACGTTGGCGTTGTTGTGCTGCCGCCCCAGCGACGCCGTCTCCTCGCTCCAGGCGAGCGCGGCACGAACCCCGGCCACCTTGTTCGCCGCGATCTGCTCCCCGTTGCCGGAGCCGCCGATCACGATGCCGAGGGCCTCGGGATCGGCCGCCGTACGCTCCGCCGCGCGGAGGCAGAACGGCGGGTAGTCGTCCTGGGCGTCGTAGATGAGGGGCCCGCAATCGACGGGCTCGTGCCCGGCGGCCTTGAGCCACTCGACGAGGTGGTTCTTGAGTTCGAAACCGGCATGATCGGAGCCGAGATACACGCGCATGGTCCGAGTGTGACACGGCCGTTTCGGATCGACCTCGCCGGGTGTCACCGGCGAAAACTGTGAGCAAGGCTACAAACCTCAAGGAAACCTCAAGTAACGATCTGGATTCAAAGGTTCACGAATTCCTTTGCCTCCGATTCACTGGACCGGCTCGTTACAGGGTCCCTACAAGGGCCCGCTCGGGTCCGTACACCGCTCGTACGGGAATCTGCTCACCCGGCGCAAAGGAATCCCCCTCTATGACCTCGCAGCCGACCCCCACAAAGGCCGCAAGCGGCCCCGGAGGCCCCGGAGAACCCGGTTCGGGCCTCCAGGCCGGACTCAAGAACCGTCATCTGACCATGATCGCCATTGGTGGCGTCATCGGAGCCGGCCTCTTCGTGGGCTCCAGCTCCGGTATCGCCACCGCGGGCCCCGGAATCCTCCTCTCCTACGCTCTCGTCGGCACGCTCGTGGTGCTGGTGATGCGGATGCTGGGCGAGATGTCCGCCGCGAACCCGACCTCCGGTTCGTTCTCCGCGCACGCGGACCGCGCCCTCGGGCGCTGGGCCGGCTTCTCGATCGGCTGGCTGTACTGGTTCTTCTGGGTGGTCGTGCTGGCCGTCGAGGCGACCGCGGGAGCCAAGATCCTCGAAGGGTGGATGCCCGGCGTACCGCAGTGGGGCTGGGCGCTCATCGTGATGATCGTGCTCACCGCGACCAACCTGGTCTCCGTCGGCTCGTACGGTGAGTTCGAGTTCTGGTTCGCCGGGATCAAGGTCGTGGCGATCGGCGCGTTCATCATCGTCGGCGGCCTCGCGATCTTCGGCGTGCTGCCGGGTGTCGACGCCCCGAAGGCCGGCCTGGGGAATCTGACCGAGCACGGCGGCTTCCTGCCGCACGGGCCCGGCGCGATCCTCACCGGTGTGCTCCTGGTCGTCTTCTCCTTCATGGGCAGCGAGATCGCGACCCTCGCCGCCGGTGAGTCCGAGGACCCGCAGCGGGCCGTCACCAAGTCCACCAACAGCATCATCTGGCGCATCGGCGTCTTCTACCTGGGCTCGATCCTCGTCGTCGTGTCCCTGCTGCCGTGGAACGACCCCTCCATCAAGGACAAGGGCTCCTACGTCGCGGCCCTCGACTCCCTCGGCATCGCGCACGCCGGTGAGATCATGAACTTCATCGTGCTGACCTCCGTGCTGTCGTGCCTGAACTCCGGGCTCTACACGGCCTCCCGGATGGCGTTCTCGCTCGGCGAGCGCGGCGACGCGCCCAAGGTGTTCGCGAAGACCACCTCGCGCGGTGTCCCGATGGCCGCGATCGTCGTCTCGGTCGTCTTCGGCTTCGTCGCCGTCTTCTTCAACTACAAGTTCCCGGACTCGGTCTTCCTCTTCCTCGTCAACTCCTCCGGCGCGGTCGCCCTGTTCGTCTGGCTGGTCATCTGTTTCTCGCAGCTGCGGATGCGGAAGATCATCCAGCGCGAGGCGCCGGAGAAGCTGGTCGTGAAGATGTGGCTGTACCCCTACCTGACCTGGGCGACGGCCGCGCTGATCGTCTTCGTCCTCGGCTACATGCTGACCGACACGGAACACGACGGACGCGAGACCGTGCTGCTGTCGCTGCTCGTCGCCGCGGTCGTGCTCGTGATCGCCTTCGTGAAGCAGAAGCTCGGCGGCTCCGCGGCGACCGAGCCCGCGGACGTCGACGCGCCGGTGGGCGCCAAGGAGCCTGTCGACGCCACGTCGGAGGCCTGAGCACACGGACGCGGATTCCGGCGGAATCGGTAACGGGGAGGGGCCCGGCGGCAGCTGCCGCCGGGCCCCTCCCCGTTCACAGGGGCGTGAAGCTCTTCTTGACCGCGTCGTAGACGGGGAGCGCGGTCGCCTCGATGTCGGGGTGATACCAGGTGCTGATCTCGTACGACGTGCCGCCGGAGCGGAAGCCGAGCAGTCGGACGTGCCAGAGCCGCCCCCTGGCTGTGACGGTGTACTCCCAGACGACCGCGGGCGCGCCGCGGAACGTGGTGCGCTCCAGGCGGATCCGGCGGTAGTTCAGGCCCTTGCTGGTGCCCACCTCCGCCTGCTGCCACTGCGCCAGCAGGTCACCACGGGCCGGGGTCGCGTTGGCCACGATCTCCTGCGCACGGTCGGGCGAGGTGTAGTGCACCTCGGAACCGCTCTGCGCCACCCGCTGCCAGCCCTGCGGCGGCACCCACGCGTACAGTCCGGCCTCCTTCCGGGCGCCCGCCGGCAGGCTCGGCGGGCGTGATGTGCCGTCGACGGTGGGGGGTGGGGAGGAGGGGTCGGTGGAGGAGGTCTGCGCGGAGTTCGGCGACGTCGACGAGGCCGATGGCGAGGTCGAAGTCGAAGTCGAGGTGGACGCGCCGGTCGTGTCGTGGGAGGAGCCGCCCGTCTGCGTCATGACGAGCCCGACGACGGTTCCCACGATCACCACGCCACCGGCGGCGGCCAGGCCCATCCGGCGCCGGCCCCGCCGTGGGACGGAGGGCACGGCGGGGCCGGGGAGTTCGCCCGGCGGCATGACCACCGCGCGGGAGACCGTGGTGTGCGTGGCGAGGGAGGGGGGTTCGGGAAGCGGCGGGGGTGCGATGGGCTCGGGGGCTGGTTTGGGGGCGGGGGTGGGTGTGGGTGTGGGTTCGGGGGCCGGGGTGGGCGCTGGTGGGGGTGGGGGGTCGGGGGTTGGATCGGGTAGGGGGGCGGGCTCCGGGATGGCGTCCTGTACGGGGTCCGGCTCGGAGTCCGGTGCGGGGGTCGGCTCGGGGGCCCGCTGGGGCGGGAGGTGTTGCGCCGCGCGTATGAGGCTCACGTCCAGGAGCGCGCGCGTGGGCGACTCCTGGTGGAAAGGGGGGACGGGGGGCGGCGCGGATTCCGGTGACTCCGGTGTCCCCGGTGTCCCCGGTGCATCCAGAGCCTCAGCCGTCCCTCCCACCTCTGACGTCTTGGATGCCTCTGCCGTCTTGGATGCCTCCGGTGCCTCCGATATCTCCCGTGCCTCTGCCGCTTCCGATGGTTGTCGTGTCTCCGGTGATTCCGGTGATTCCGCCGCTGGTGCGGGGACGAGCCCCGCTTCCGGGGATTCGGTCTCCTCCGGTCGGGGGAAGGCGATCGGGCGCAACGCCGTCTCGAGCTCCGCCAGACCCGGTCGGGTCGACGGCTCCTTCTCCAGCAGGGCGGCCAGGATCTCCCCCAAGTCACCTGCCGCGGAAGGAAGTTCGGGCTCCTCGTACAGAACCGCGTGCAACGTCGCCAGCGTGGTCGAACGGGAGAACGGAGAGCGGCCGCCGAGGGCCGCACAGAGCGTCGCCCCCAGCGACCAGACGTCGGACGGCGGGCCCTGGGGGCGTCCGGAGACACGCTCGGGTGCCATGTAGTCAGGGGAGCCGACCAGCATCCCGACCATGGTGAGCGCCTCCGCGTCCTGGAGCGCGGCGATGCCGAAGTCGGTGAGGACGACACGGTGTCCGCGCCGTTCGACCAGGACGTTGCCCGGCTTGATGTCCCGGTGGAGTACTCCCCCGGCGTGCACCTGGCGCAGGGCCGCGACCAGTTCGAGCCCGATACGGGCCGCGGTGGGCGGGTCGAGCGGTCCGTCCTCGACCACGAGTTGCTCGAGAGAGCGGCCGGCGACGAGTTCCATGACGATCCACAGCCGCTCGCCCTGGTCCACGACGTCGTAGATGCGCACGACATTGGGATGGTCGATCCGGGCCGTGGCCCTGGCTTCGCGCAGGGTGCGTTCGCGGCGGGTTCGGGTGTCCTCCGGGTCGAGTCCGTCGATCCGCATTTCCTTGACGGCGACCTGCCGGTCGAGCATTTCGTCGGTGGCTCGCCACACCCGTCCCATTCCCCCCTGGCCAATACTCTCGGCCAGCCGATATCGACCCGTCACCAATAATCCCGGAACACCGCCACTCGTATTCCCCGTCAATCCCCTGCACCCCCTCAACACCCGCCACAATCGTCCGCCACAGCAGAAACACAATGGTCACACTTCATGCCGTACCAGCATAGTGCGGAGAAATCTTGTGGTACCTCTTCAAGTACTGCGAATTCAGGCGCAGCCAAGGGGGGCGAACATGAGTTCTCGTCACACGACGACCATCGCAGGATCGCTGCTCACGGCATCTTTCTCGGCCGTGATGATCCTTTCCTTCACCGCCGTCGCGGACGACCAGGGACCGGGGAGCAGCAAGGGGGGAAAGGCCATGGACCCGGCGCCGACGGGGGTGAAGCTGACCACGTTGCTGCCCGAGAAGATCTCAGTGGACAACAGCTCGCACGAAACGGCGCTGACCGCCACGGTAAAGAATGAGGGGACCAAGGACAGCGGAAAGATCCGGCTACTGGTGGTCGGATTCGACGGCCTACAGGTCAAGAGTGTCAAGGGTTGTTCCGCCATGGCGGACAAGGATCTGCCCAAGGGTTCGAACAGTGGATTCGTGTGCGATGTCGGCAATCTCGCGGCCGGAAAGTCTCAGTCGTACGACGTCGCCGCGACCTTCGATCTGAGCAAGACCGGAAAGATCTGCCTGCCGGTGCAGGACAGCGACGGAAAGAAGACGTTCTGGCAGCAGGGCCCGGTGCCGTTCGGTACGACGAACCCGTCGCCGAACGCCCCGGCCACTCCGCTGCTGCTCGACACCGAGAACAAGCCGGTGACACCCGGCGGCGACCAGTTGCCCAAGACCGGCGCCGGGAGTGACCTGCTGCCGCTCGGCGCGGCGGGGGCGGCGCTCGTCTCCGTCGGGGTGGCGGGAATGTGGTGGGCCCAGCGGCGGCCCCGTCGGCAGCCGCAGTCGTGACCGGGTGGGCCGGGACGCCGTGTGCGCGGTGTCCCGGCCCACCTTCCCCAAAACGCGGAAGAGGCTCGCCGGTTCGAAGTCGGAGTACGACCCGGCGAGCCTCTTGCGAGGGGACTGCGAACCTCTTGCGAGGGGACTACGGCCTCAGCGGTTGAGGAACTTCCAGGCGGTCGGCAGGACGCCCATCGCCAGCGCCGCCTTCAGGGCGTCGCCGATCAGGAACGGGGTGAACCCCGCCGCGAGGGTCGCGCTCAGCGACATGCCGGTGGCGGCGGCCAGGTACGGAAGGCCGACCGCGTAGATGATCGCCTCGCCCAGCAGCATCGCGCCCGCGGTGCGCAGGAACGAGCGGTCGGCGCCGCGGCGGGCGAGGGCGCCCACGGCGGCGGAGGCGAACATCATGCCGAGGATGTAGCCGAGGGACGGAGCGGCGGTGCCGGAGCCGCCGTCGGCGAACCACGGCATGCCGGCCATGCCGACGAGGGCGTAGAGCGCGAGCGAGAGGAAGCCGCGGCCCGCGCCGAGGGCCGTGCCGACGAGGAGGGCGGCGAAGGTCTGGCCGGTCACCGGGACCGGGGAGCCCGGCACGGGCAGGGATATCTGGGCGGCCAGGCCGGTGAGGGCGGCTCCGCCGAGTACGAGGGTGATGTCCCTGACGCGGGAGGCCGGGAGCAGGTCGGCGAGGACCTCGCCGGGGCGGATGCCTTGGCGGGGGGTGGCGGCAGCGGTGCTCATGGGGACTCCGGCGGGTGACGGGGGGGCGGGACACGGTGACGCTATCCCAGGGGGGCGGGCGGATCACCGTGCGCGATCGACAAAGCGGGGATCCGGGACTTGGTGGAGCCCTTACAAAGGAGGCCGCGTACACCTATCGGGGCGTGATGCTGGTCACTGAGGTGGGATGGTTTTGTCCCGAGGGAGCTTCGAGTGCGCTCTGTAGGGTCCCACCAATTCGCCCCCGCCGCCCCTACCCGTCCCATCCCTCCGGGGCTCCGCCCCGGACCCCATCGGGCGTCTTCGTCGGCTGCGGCCCGGTGGGGGCCGTTCGCGCAGTTCCCCGCGCCCCTGAAAGCCCCGGGTCGGCCGGCGGGCGAAGGACGGCGCCTCTGGCCGGAATCGGGGGTAAGACCTACCCTTCAGGGCATGGTTGCCCAGGCTGAGAACTTCGCGTCGCGTCGCTATGTCGACCTGCGACGCCAGGGCACCGCCACCTGTCGCCCCGGGTAGGGCGGGCGGAGCGCATCCGGCTCGCCGAGACGCGACCGTTTCGGACACGCTCCCTAGGAAGCGCCATGCCTCGTACCTCCCTTGCCTCTCTCGCCCCCTCCCCGCCCACGACACCGCACCGCGCCACCGCAGGCGACCGCCGTCGCACCAGCGCCAGCGTCATCCTGCGCTCCGTGCTGGAACACGGCCCGGTCGCCCGCAGCACCGTCGCCCGGCTGACCGGCCTCTCCCCTGCCTCGGTGACCGACTACTGCGCCCGGTTCACCGCGCTCGGCCTGATTCGGGAGGCTCCGGCGCCCCGGCAGTCGAACGGCGTCGGACGTCCCCACGTCCCCGTCCACCTGGACGACTCCCGGTTCGTGGTCGGCGGGGTCCACGTGGCCGTCCCGTACACCACCGTCGCCCTGCTCGACCTGCGCGGCCGGGTCGTCACGGAGCGACGACTCGCCCACGACGACGGCACGGAGCCCGACCGCGTACTCGCGAACGCCGCCGCCGGGCTGGCCGCCCTGCTCACCGACCACCCCGGCCGCACCCCCCTCGGCGTCGGCGTCGCGGCCGGCGGCTGGGTGGACCGCGACTCCGGGACGATCGTGGAACACGCGCTGCTCGGCTGGCATGACGTCGATGTCCGGGGCGCGCTGGGCACGCGGAGCGGGCTGCCGGTCCATGTGGACGGGCACGCGCGGGCGTTGGTCAACGGAGAGCGGCTGTTCGGGCGGGCGCGCGGCAGCCGCAGCGTGCTGCACCTGTTCGTCGGCAACGTGGTGGACGCCGCCTTCGCCACCCACGACGAGGTGCACCACGGCCCCCGCTCCCAGGCCGGGGCGATCGCCCATCTGCCGTTGCCGGGCGGCTCGGAGCACTGCGACTGCGGCCGGACCGGCTGCCTTCAGGCCGAGTTGAGCGAGCGGACACTGTGCCGGCGGGCACGGGAGGCGGGGGTCATCACCACCGCCGACCCGATGCACGTGGTCGGCGCCGCGGCCGACGGGAACCCCGTCGCCGTACGTCTGCTGCTGGAGCGGGCCCGGACGGTCGGGCGGGCGGCCCGGCTGCTGCTGGACGTGCTCAACCCGGACACGGTCGTCGTCGCGGAGGTCGGGACCGTGCATCGGGAGGACTGCCTCGGGGCGCTGCGCGCGGAGGTGGGTGCGGACCGGGCGGCTTCCGTCCTGCCGACCAGTTTCCCGGAATCCGTCCTCGCCGTGGCGGGTGGATCGGTGGCACTCGACGTGGTGTACCGGGATCCGCTGAGCCTGTCACCGGGGACGAATTAATTCAGAAACTCGGAATGTTGACAGCGGTCGTCCGAGGACAGGAGCATCCTTCCCATGAGCAGCTCGCGGGTGCAGGTTCCGCTGACCAAGTGCCGCGTCGTCGACCTTATGCGGGTCGCACGCACGCGTTGTTGCTGACGCCGGGTCACTGCCGCGTCGGCGCCTTGACCTGCTGACGCGTTGACGCATCGACGCGTAGACGATCACCCGGTTTCTTCTGCCACGCCCTCGGCGTGCGCCTCCCGTCTCCTCATGCGCGCGTATTTCGCTGCTTTCACTTCCTTCCCTTGGTGAATTCCCCCTGCCCGGAATTCCGCGCGCATTCCCGTCACTTGGATCCCCGGAGTCCTCCCATGCCACCACTGTCTCCTTCGTCGTCCCCTTCCGCGTCCGGTGTGGACCGGCGGCTGTTCCTGTCCTCCCTGCTCGGCGTGGCCGCCGCGGCCGGACTGAGCGGTTGCGCGGGGGCCAGTGCCGCCGACAGCAAGTCCAAGGGGTCCCTGTCCGCCCCGCTGTCCGCCAAGGTCCCCTCCGGTACGAGCCTCAAGATCGCCTCGTACCAGAACGTCCAGCAGCTCCAGTTCAAGCTCGCGGGCCTCACCGACCTGCCGTTCACCGTCTCCAGCTGGGTGAACATCGGCGCCGGCCCCGATGTCATCAACGCCTTCCGCGCCAAGTCCCTCGACCTCGCCAACAACGCGGGCATCCCGCCCATCCAGGCGCACTACCAGGGCTACGACGCCAAGATCGTCGCGATCAACGTCACCCGCAAGCCCAACTACCTCTTCGCGACCAAGCCCGGCAGCGACATCCGCACCGTCGCGGACTTCAAGGGCAAGAAGCTGGCGTTCTCCCAGGGGCAGGCGCAGGGGGTCGTACTGCTGCGCGCCCTGAAGCAGGCCGGGATCAAGTACGACGACGTCGACCTGGTGCCGCTGACCAGCAACCAGTTCCTCACCGCGCTCCAGGCGGGCCAGGTGGACATCGCCCCGCTCGCCAACCAGCAGGCCCCGGCCTACCTCAAGCAGTACGGGTCCAAGGGCGCCCACACCATCACCACCGATGTCGTGGACCTGCTCAACCTGCTGTGGGCGCCCACCTCCGTGCTGGCCGACCCGGCGAAGGCTGCGGCCGTCGCCGCGTACATCCCTCGCTGGGCGCAGGGGCAGGTGTGGGCGTACGAGCACCCGGACGCCTGGAACGAGGAGTTCTACGTCAAGACGCAGAACCTCACGCTCGCACAGGCCCGGTCGATCACGGAGCTCGCCAACAAGCCGCTGTTCCCGCCGAGCTGGGACGAGGCGGTGAAGTGGGAGCAGGAGACCGCCGATCTGCTGGCCGAGGGCGGCTTCGTGAAGGCTTTCAAGGTCGGCTCGCTCTTCGACCGGCGCTTCGAGGGCATCGCGGCGAAGGCCGTCCCGGCGGAGTACCGGAAGTGACGGCCATGACGACCACCACGACCACCGTGCCGGTGACCGCCGCCGAGGACACGCCTGCCGTACGGCGCAGGCGGCGCCGCGGCCTCGCTCCCGGCAAGCGCCTGCCCGCCTCCCGGCTCATCGGCCCCGCCCTCTTCCTCGCCCTGTGGGCGGTCGCCTCCGCCGCCGGGCAGCTGGACCCGGGTGCGATCCCGGCGCCCTGGACGGTCCTGAAGACCGCCGGTCACCTGTGGACCGACGGCACGCTCCCCACCGACGTCCGCACCTCCCTGGAACGCGCGGGATACGGCTTCGCGCTGGGCCTGACCGCCGGTGTGGTCCTCGCGCTGGCGGCCGGGCTCAGCCGGATCGGCGAGGCGCTGATCGACGGGACCGTGCAGCTCAACCGGGCGATCCCGACCCTGGGCCTGATCCCGCTGTTCATCCTCTGGCTGGGCATCGGCGAGACCTTCAAGATCGCCATCATCGCGATCGTCGTCTACATCCCGATCTACCTCAACCTGCACGCCGCGCTGTCCGGCATCGACCACCGCTACGTCGAACTCGCCGAGGTCCAGGGCCTGTCGAGGCTCCAGTTCGTCCGCCAGATCGTCATCCCCGGGGCACTGCCCGGCTTCTTCGTTGGGCTGCGCCTCGGGGTGACCGGCTCCTGGCTGAGCCTGGTGGTCCTGGAGCAGATCAACGCCACCAGCGGACTCGGCTACATGATGTTCCAGGCCCAGAACTACGGCCAGTCGGACGTCATCCTGGTCGGCCTGCTGATCTACGGCGTCTTCGGCCTGCTCTCCGACAGCGCGGTCCGTCTCGTCGAACGGAGGGTGCTGTCATGGCGCCGCACACTCAGCAGCTGACCACCGCGCCCGCCGTCCAACTCCGGGGTCTTACGCGGTCGTTCGACGGCCGCACGGTCCTCGACGACATCGACCTCGACCTGCCCGCCGGACAGTTCACGGCCCTGCTCGGGCACAGCGGTTCCGGCAAGAGCACGCTGCTTCGGGCCATCGCGGGCCTGGACCACGAGGTCGCCGGAAGCGGCCGGCTCACCGCTCCGGAGCGGGTGTCGGTCGTCTTCCAGGACTCCCGGCTGCTGCCCTGGCGGCGGGTCCTCGACAACGTGCTGCTCGGTACGAACGGCAAGGAGGCGGCCGAGAAGGGCCGCGAAGCCCTCGCCGAAGTGGGCCTGAAAGGCCGCGAACGCGCCTGGCCCAACGAGTTGTCCGGCGGCGAGGCCCAGCGCGCCGCCCTGGCCCGCTCGCTCGTCCGTGAGCCCGAACTCCTGCTGGCCGACGAGCCGTTCGGCGCGCTGGACGCCCTGACCCGGATCCGGATGCACGTCCTGCTGCGCGAGCTGTGGGAGCGCCACCGGCCCTCCGTGCTGCTCGTCACCCACGACGTGGACGAGGCGATCGTGCTCGCCGACCGGGTGCTCGTGCTCGACCGGGGCCGGATCGGTCTCGACCTGACCATCGACCGCCCCCACCCGCGCTCCTACCGGGAGCCGGTACTGAGTGAATACCGGGAGCGCCTTCTCGCCGCCCTCGGTGTGACGGAGGACCACGCATGACCCGCCGACTCCACCTCAACGCCTTCCTGATGAACACCGGCCATCACGAGGCGTCGTGGCGGCTGCCGGAGAGCGACCCGTACGCCCACGTCGAACTCGCCCACTACGTCGAGCTGGCCCGGATCGCCGAGCGCGGCACCTTCGACTCCCTCTTCCTGGCCGACGGACCCCAGTTGTGGAGCAACCTGGCCCAACGCCCGGCCGGCGCACTGGAACCGCTCACCCTGCTCACCGCACTGGCGACGGCCACCGAGCACATCGGCCTGATCGCCACGGCGTCCACGTCCTACAACTCCCCCTACAACCTGGCCCGCAAGTTCGCCTCTCTCGACATCATCAGCGGCGGTCGGGCGGGCTGGAACATCGTCACCACGGCCGGTGCGGAGGCCGCCCGCAACTTCGGCCTCGACGCCGAGCCCGCGCACGCCGAACGGTACGCGCGCGCCGCCGAGTTCCTGGACGTCTCGCTCAAGCTCTGGGACAGCTGGGAGGACGACGCGATCGTCGCCGACAAGGCGGCCGGCGTGTGGGGCGACGACGCCAAGATCCACCCGCCGCGCCACCAGGGCACGTACTTCAGTGTCGAGGGCGCCCTGAACGTGCCCCGCTCGCCGCAGGGGTACCCGCTGCTCGTACAGGCGGGGTCGAGCGAGGACGGCAAGACGTTCGCGGCGCGCTACGCGGAGGCGGTGTTCACCGCGCAGCAGACCCTCGCCGACGCCCAGGCCTTCTACGCGGACCTCAAGTCCCGGACGGCGGCGGCCGGTCGGGACCCCGAGCACATCAAGGTGCTGCCCGGCATCGTCCCGGTGCTCGGCTCGACGGAGGCCGAGGCGCGGGCGAACGAACAGGTCCTGGAGGACCACATCGTGTACACGCACGGCGTGGCCCGTCTGGAGCACCTGCTGCAACTGGATGCCGGAACGCTGGAGTTGGACGCCCAGCTCCCCGCGGACCTGCCGCCCGAGGACGTCATCGAGGGCGCCAAGAGCCGCTACACGCTCGTCGTCGAACTCGCCCGCCGCGAACGGCTCACCGTACGGCAGCTGATCGGACGGCTGGGCGGCGGACGCGGGCACCTCACCTTCGCCGGCACGCCGGAGCAGGTCGCCGACGCGATCGAGGAGTGGTTCACGCGCGGCGCCGCCGACGGCTTCAACATCATGCCCGCCGTACTTCCCTCCGGCCTCGGTCTGTTCGTCGACCACGTCGTCCCGATCCTGCGTGCCCGCGGCCTGCTCCGCACGGAGTACGGACTGCGCCGGACCCTCCGGGAGCGCTACGGCCTCCCCCGCCCCGCCAACCAGTACCTCACTCCCGCACTCGCCACGGTCTGAAAGGACAACCCCGCATGTCCATCGAGATCAGCAAGGTCACCGCGAACATAGGCGCCCGGGTCTCCGGCGTAGACATCTCCAAGCCGCTCGACGAGGAACAGGTCACCGCGATCCGCGAGGCTCTCAACGTCCACAAGGCCCTGGCCTTCGACGACGTGCACCTCGACGACGAGGGCCAGCAGGCCTTCGCCCGCCACTTCGGCGACCTCACCACCGCCCACCCGACGGTGGCCGCCGTCGACGGCGCCCCGAACGTGCTCCCCGTCGACAGCGAGCGCGGGCGCGCCAACCACTGGCACACCGACGTGACCTTCGTCCTCAACCCGCCCCAGGCCAGCACCCTGCGCAGCATCACGGTCCCGCCGTACGGCGGCGAGACCCTGATCGCCAGTTCGGCGGCCGCCTACCGGGACCTGCCCGCCCCGCTGCGCGCGCTCGCCGACACCCTGTGGGCCGAGCACACCAACGACTACGACTACGCGGTGCCCGACGAGCAGATCGACGAGGAACAGGCCGCCCAGCGCGCCCAGTTCACGTCCATCAAGTTCCGTACCGCCCATCCCGTCGTCCGGGTCCACCCGCTGACCGGTGAGCGCGGGCTGTTCATCGGCGGGTTCGCGCAGCGGATCGTCGGGCTGTCGGTGGGCGAGTCCCGCAAGCTGCTCGACCTGTTCCAGTCGTACGTCACCCGGCCGGAGAACATCCTGCGCTGGCGCTGGTCCCCGAACCAGCTGGTCCTGTTCGACAACCGGATCACCCAGCACTACGCGATCGACAACTACGACGGCCGGCCGCGCCGCCTGCACCGGGTGACCGTCGCCGGTGACGTGCCGGTCGGCATCGAGGGCAAGGAGAGCTACTCGATCGAGGGCGACGCCTCGCACTACACGTCCGTGGCCGGGTAACACACCGCACGCCCGTGGCCGAGTAAAGGAAATCTCACGCTCCGTACCGCGGGTGTCCGCATAGTGGGCAGCCTCTCCCCCTGAGCGGAGAGGCTGCCCAGACTGTGGGCGTTTTTACCCACTCGCACGTAAGGGACCACCCGCTCTCATGTCCCGCACCACCCTCGACACCCCACCCACCGCTCCCGACGCACACGCCCCGCTGTCCCACGGCCTCAAGCAGCGCCATCTGTCGATGATCGCCCTCGGCGGTGTGATCGGCGCCGGTCTGTTCGTGGGGTCCGGCGCGGGGATCGCCGCCGCCGGACCCTCGATCGTGATCGCGTACGCGGTCTCCGGTCTGCTGGTCATGCTGGTGATGCGGATGCTCGGCGAGATGTCTGCCGCGTATCCGTCCTCGGGCTCGTTCTCGGCGCACGCCGAGCGGGCGATCGGACCGTGGGCGGGCTTCACCGCGGGGTGGTCCTTCTGGGTGCTGCTCTGCACGGCCGTCGGACTGGAGGGGATCGGGGCGGCGAAGATCGTCACCGGCTGGCTGCCCGGCACGCCCGAGTGGGCCTGGGTCGCCCTGTTCATGGTGGTCTTCTGTGTCGCGAACCTCGCCGCCGTGAAGAACTTCGGCGAGTTCGAGTTCTGGTTCGCCGCACTGAAGGTCGGCGCGATCGGCCTGTTCCTGGTCCTTGGCGTGCTGGCCGTCGCGGGCGTCCTGCCCGGCACGGACTCCCCCGGCACCTCGAACCTCACCGGCCAGGGCGGCTTCCTCCCGCACGGCGGCGAGGGACTCGTCATCGGCCTGCTCGCGTCGGTCTTCGCGTACGGCGGCATGGAGACGGTCACCATCGCGGCGGCCGAGTCGCAGAACCCGGTCCAGGGCGTCGCGCGCGCCGTCCGTACGGCGATGTGGCGCATCGCGCTCTTCTACATCGGCTCCATGGCGGTCATCGTCACGCTGGTCCCCTGGGACTCGAAGGAGGTCGTCGAGAAGGGCCCGTACGTCGCCGCCCTCGACCACCTGGGCATCCCCGGCGCCGGTCAGCTGATGAACGTGGTCGTGTTCGTCGCGCTGCTCTCGGCGATGAACGCCAACATCTACGGCTCCTCGCGCATCGCCTACTCGCTGGTGGAGCGCGGTCAGGGCCCGAAGGCCCTCGGCAGGGTCTCCGCCGGGGTCCCGCGCGTCGCGGTGCTCGTCTCCTGCGTCTTCGGCTTCGTGTGCGTGCTGCTGAGCTACTGGCGGCCGGACGACGTCTTTCCGTGGCTGCTGAACATGATCGGCGCGGTGATCCTGGTCGTGTGGATCTTCATCGCGGTCTCGCAGCTGCTGCTGCGGCGCCGGGTGGAGCGCGAGGCACCGGAGAAGCTGGTCGTGCGGATGTGGCTGTTCCCGGCGCTGACCTGGGTGGCGCTGGCCGGCATGGCCGCGATCTTCGTCCTGATGGCCCGGCAGCCGGACACCCGGGTGCAGCTGTACTCGACGGGCGGGATGACGCTGTTCCTGGCGGCCGTCGGATACGCCTGGCAGCGGGCACGCGCGCGCCGCTGACCGTTTCCGCTCCCCGGCCCGCCGACCCGTTCCGCTCCTCGAAAGACCCTCGTGCGACCCGCACGAGGGTCTTTTTGTTGCTAACGTGCACTTGCAAGCCATGTGCAATAAGGTCTTACGAGGCCGGAGGGGACCCCGCCATGCCCGTCTACACGCTCCCTGAGCTGCCCTACGACTACGCCGCGCTCGCACCCGTGATCAGCCCCGAGATCATCGAGCTGCACCACGACAAGCACCACGCGGCGTATGTGAAGGGGGCCAACGACACGCTGGAGCAGCTCGCGGAGGCGCGTGACAAGGAGTCGTGGGGAGCGGTCAACGGCCTGGAGAAGAACCTGGCCTTCCATCTCTCCGGCCACATCCTGCACAGCATCTACTGGACGAACATGACCGGGAACGGCGGCGGTGAGCCCCTGGCCGTGGACGGTCTGGGCGAGCTCGCGGACGCGATCACCGAGTCGTTCGGCTCCTACGCCGGGTTCAAGGCGCAGCTGACGAAGGCCGCCGCGACCACCCAGGGCTCCGGCTGGGGCGTCCTCGCCTACGAGCCGCTCAGCGGTCGCCTCGTCGTCGAGCAGATCTACGACCACCAGGGCAACGTGGGGCAGGGCTCGGTGCCGATCCTGGTGTTCGACGCCTGGGAGCACGCCTTCTACCTCCAGTACAAGAACCAGAAGGTCGACTTCATCGACGCGATGTGGCAGGTCGTCGACTGGCAGGACGTGGCCCGGCGTCACGAGGCGGCCAGGTCCCGCGCGAACGTCTTGCTGCCGACCCCCTGAGGCAGGTATGAAACGTCCTGCTCGTGATCGTCTTCTCACCTTTCACGTGGCAGGCGGAGAAACGGAGGGCCCCCGCGAGGACGTGACTCGCGGGGGCCCTCCTGTGTACACGGCCCGCGTCACGCGCAGGGCACGTTGAGCGACAGCAGCGCGGCGGCCCCGTCCGTCATGCGCAGTTCGGTGATCGCGGCGTTGCGCAGCCGCGGCAGGACCCTGCGGTACTCGCCCAGGGGGATGGACAGCAGCGAGCAGAGCACCAGCCGGAGCAGCGTGTTGTGGGCGACGACCAGGACGCGTTCGCCTTGGTGCGCGGCCTCGATCCGGCGCAGGACGGCCGCCCCGCGGGCCGCCGCGGTGCGCGGGTCCTCCGCCTCCGGGAAGGGGTACGACACCGGGTCGACCCGGAACGCCTTCGCCCGGGCCGGGTTCTCGGCCTCGAACTCGGCGAGGGTATGACCCTCCACCACCCCGAAGTCGCATTCGCGCAGGGCGGGTTCGCGGTGCGCGGTGAGACCGAGGGCGCGGCAGGCGGGCTCGGCCGTGGCGACGGCGCGCGAGAGGGTCGACGTCCAGACGGCGTCCACGGGGTGCGCGGCGGCCCAGCGGCCCAGAGCCTCGGCCTGGGCGCGGCCCTCGTCGGCGAGGGGGACGTCGCTCACTCCGGCGTAGCGGTTCTCGGCATGCCAGACGGTCCGGCCGTGCCGGGCGAGCAGCAGGGTCGTGCTCACTGAGGCTGCGGGACTCACGGCGCTGTGGGTCATGCTCGTCGTACTCATGACCGGCCAGTATTCCGGTCGGGGCGCGCCCACGTGTGCGCTCCGGCGGAAGCCCACCCTCCGGGTCTGTTCGGCAGTACGACGAAGGCCCCGTGAGGAGCGAAAAGGAGCCTCACGGGGCCTTACGGTATGCGGGCTTCCGGGGCATCGTTGCGGGATGCCGAGGGAAATGACGTACCCCTGCTACACGTGTGGGTCCTACCAGCCGCACCGCCAGCCCCGGGACGACCGGGAGCGGGACATCATCCGCAAGCTGGCGAACCTCCAGAAGCCGAACGCGTATGTGGACGACTACTGGATCTGCGGGCGAACCGACTTCGACTGCCGCAACATCCGCACGGCGTCGAGGGTCAAGCCGTTCGACCCGCCCCAGAAGATGCCCAACCCGGAATGACTCCTGGTGCCCCCTATGCCCCCTACAGGTTGCTGAAGTCCGGGCCCTTCGTGCGGGTCCGCTTGATCTCGTAGAACCCGGGGGTCGAGGCGACCAGCAGCGTGCCGTCCCACAGCCTGGCCGCGGCCTCGCCCTGCGGGGTGGGCGTGACTACCGGGCCGAAGAAGGCGATCTGCTCGCCGTCGTCGCCGGGGAGCGCGATCACCGGGGTGCCGACCTCCTGGCCGACCTTGTCGATGCCCTCCTTGTGGGAGGCGCGCAGCTCGGCGTCGAACTCGAAGTTCTCCTGGTCGGCGTAGTCGAGCAGGGAGGCCGGGAGGCCGACGTCCTCGAGCGCGCCCGCGATCGCCTCGATGGTCGGGCCCTCGCCCTGGTTGTGGATACGGGTGCCGAGCGCGGTGTAGAGCGGGCCGAGGACGTCCTCGCCGTGCTTCTGCCAGGCGGCGGTGACCACCCGGATCGGCTTCCAGGCCTTGGTGGCGAGCATGTCCCGGTACTCCTCGGGCAGCTGGTCCAGCTTGTCCTCGTTGAGGACCGCGAGGCTCATGATGTGCCAGCGGACCTCGATGTCCCGGACCTTCTCCACTTCCAGCACCCAGCGCGAGGTCATCCAGGCCCAGGGGCACAGCGGGTCGAACCAGAAGTCGACGGGGGTCTTGGTGGAGACGGTCTCGGGCATGGTTCTCCTCGGAATGCGGTGTTTCCCGCAGCAACACCGGAGGCCGCTCGCCTCATTCCCGGGTGTCACGCCTGATTCCCGGGTGTCCCGCGTCAGGGGCACATGGCAGGATCGCTCCTGTCCGTTCCGCAGTACCCATGTCCATTCCGTGACGCCCCGAGGGAGTGCCGCCCGTGCCCGGTGAGAATCTGACCCGCGACGAGGCCCAGGAGCGGGCAGCGCTGCTGTCCGTGGACGGGTACGAGGTCTCCCTCGACCTGCGCTCCGCCCTGGGCGACATCGAGGCCGAGCCGCGCACGTTCCGCTCGGTGACCACGATCCGCTTCCGCTGCGCGGAGCCGGGCGCCACGAGCTTCGCCGACCTGCTCGCACCGAGCGTCACCGCCGTGTCGCTCAACGGCAAGGATCTGGACCCCGGCGAGGTCTTCGACGGCTCCCGCATCCGCCTCGATGACCTCCGGGCCGACAACGAACTGGTCGTCGACGCGCAGTGCGCCTACTCCCGCACCGGCGAGGGCATGCACCGCTTCGTCGACCCGGAGGACGGCGAGGTCTACCTCTACACCCAGTACGAGCCCGCCGACTCCCGGCGCGTCTTCGCGAACTTCGAGCAGCCGGACCTCAAGGCCCCCTTCCGCTCCGAGGTGCGGGCCCCGGAGGGGTGGACGGTCTGGAGCAACGGCGTCGGTGAACTCGTCGACGGTGTGTGGAAGTTCGCCGAGACCAAGCCGATCTCCACGTACATCACCGCGTTCGCGGCGGGCCCGTACCACTACGTCACGGACAGCTACACGCGCACCTTCGACGACGGTACGACGCTGGAGATCCCGCTCGGCGCGATGTGCCGCAAGGGGCTTGCGCCCCACTTCGACTCCGACGACGTGTTCCTGGTGACCAAGCAGGGGCTCGACTTCTTCCACGACCACTTCGACTTCCCCTACCCGTTCGGGAAGTACGACCAGGCGTTCGTGCCCGAGTACAACCTCGGCGCGATGGAGAACCCAGGGCTCGTCACCTTCCGCGAGGAGTTCATCTTCCGCGGCAAGGTGACGCAGGCGTCGTACGAGGGCCGGGCCAACGTCATCCTGCACGAGATGGCGCACATGTGGTTCGGCGACCTCGTCACCATGGAGTGGTGGGACGACCTGTGGCTCAAGGAGTCCTTCGCCGACTTCATGGGTGCGTTCGCGCTGGTCGGGGCGACCCGCTTCGAGAACGGCTGGATCACCTTCGCCAACCGCCGCAAGGCCTGGGCGTACCGCGCCGACCAGCTGCCCTCCACCCACCCCATCACGGCCGACATCCGCGACCTCCAGGACGCCAAGCTCAACTTCGACGGGATCACGTACGCGAAGGGGGCGAGCGTGCTCAAGCAGCTCGTCGCGTACGTCGGCCAGGACGCGTTCCTGGAGGGCGCGCGCCGCTACTTCAAGCGGAACGCGTACGGCAACACGCGCCTCGGCGATCTGCTGTCGGCGCTGGAGGAGACCAGCGGGCGCGATCTGGCCACCTGGTCGCGGGCTTGGCTCCAGACGGCCGGGGTGAACTCCCTCACCCCGCAGGTGATCCTGAGCGCCGAGGGCCGCATCACGGAGCTGGCCGTGCTCCAGGAGGCCCCCGAGTCGCACCCCGAACTGCGCCCGCACCGCGTCGCGGTGGGCCTGTACCGGCGTGAGGGCGCCGACGGCTCCCTGGTGCGGTACGCGCGTGCCGAGGTCGACGTCGTCGGCCCCCGTACGGTGGTCGAGGAGCTGGTCGGCGCGGACGCCCCCGAGCTGGTCCTCGTCAACGACGACGACCTCACGTACTGCAAGATCCGCTTCGACGAGAACTCGCTGGCCACGCTGCGCGAGAGGCTCGGCGACATCACCGACCCGCTCGCCCGCGCGCTGTGCTGGTCGGCGCTGTGGAACCTCACCCGGGACGCGCTGATGCCGGCCCGGGACTTCGTGGGACTGGTGCTGCGCTTCGCGGGCCGCGAGTCCGACATCGGCGTCCTGCAGATGCTGCACGCCTGGGCGCACTCGGCGCTCGTCCACTACGCGGCCCCCGACTGGCGTGCGGAGGGCGGCCGGCTGCTCGCCCAGGGCGCCCTGAAGGAGCTGCGGCTCGCCGAGCCCGGCAGCCAGCACCAGCTGACCTGGGCCCGTTTCTTCGCGACGGTCGCCTCCGACCAGGCCGATCTGCAACTGCTGCTGCACCTCATCGAGGGCACCGCCAAGGTCGACGGCCTGGACGTCGACCAGGAGCTGCGCTGGGCGTTCCTGGAGCCGCTGGCCGCACACGGCGTCGCCGACGAGTCCCTCCTCGCGGCCGAACTGGCCCGCGACGACACGGCCTCCGGCAAGCGCCACCAGGTCCGCTGCCTCGCCGCCCGCCCCTCGGCGGCGGTCAAGGCCCAGGCCTGGGCGCAGGTCGTCGAGTCGGACGCGCTGTCCAACGCGCTGGTCGAGGCGACCATCGCGGGCTTCGCGCAGCCCGCCCAGCGGGAGCTGCTGGCTCCTTACGCCGCGAAGTACTTCGCGGCCATCGAGCGCGTCTGGGCCGAGCGGTCCATCCAGATCGCCATGGACGTGGTCAAGGGCCTGTTCCCGTCCCTGCGGGACTCCCAGGAGACCCTGGACGCGACGGACGCCTGGCTCACCGCCCACGAGGACGCGGCACCGGCCCTGCGCCGTCTGGTCCTGGAGGCGCGGGACGACCTGGCGCGCACCCTGCGGGGGCAGGCGTGCGACACGGCGGCGGGCTCGTAGCGACGAAGGCCGGGAAGTGACGGGGCTCCGGGCCGCCCATGCGGCCGCCCGGAGCCCCGTTACGGAACCCGCGCACCGGGCCCCGTAACCCCGATCCGGACCAGCGTCTTTCGGCAGTCGAACGCCCGTACTTTAGGACGAGCTTGTCCGGATTTGTCGACGGGTGTGTAACAGCGGTTAGGGGACGGATCGGGCGCGGAAAACCCCCGGTCATGAACCACAACACCCCACTGTCCCCCCGCCCCCTCCGTCACCTGTCCCACACGCAGCGGCGGGTCCTGACCGCCGCTCAGCTGCGTACCCACGGCGTCACGGCCGCCGACACCACCGAGCAGTGCCGGCCGGGCGGCCCCTGGCAGCAGATCCTCCCGGGCGTCTTCCTCCTCCACCCGGGACCGCCCACCTCCGAGGAACGCCTGCACGCGGTCCTGCTGTTCGCGGGCCGCACCCCCGCGCACCGGCTGACGCCGGGCATCCCCGTCCAGCCGGGCGCCGAGGAACCGCACGCCCCGCAGCCGTACTCGGACGCGCTGATCACGGGCCTGGCCGCACTCACCCTGCACGGCTTCACCTCGGCGCCTCCGCTGACTTCCCTCGACAAGATCGACGTCCTGGTCCCCCGGCTGCGCCGGCTGCGCTCGCACGGCTGCGCCCGCATCGTCCGTACGCCGTCGCTGCCCGCGCCCTCGTACCTCACGGGTGTCCCGGTCGCCCCGGTGCCGCGTGCTCTCGCCGACGCGGTGGCGGAGTTGTCGGACGCGGGCGCGGTACGGCGGCTACTGACGGAGGCGGTGCGCGCCGGGCACTGTGACCCGCCGGTGGTGGTGCGGGAGTTGACGCAGGCGCGGCTGCTGAGCCGGCCGCACGTGGTGGACGCGGTGGACTCGCTACTGGCGGCGGGCCGGGCGATCGCGGAGGACCGCCTCTACCGGATGGTGCGGGAGTACGGTCTGCCCGACCCGGTCTGGAACGTCGACCTGCGCCTGCCGGGCGGGCCCCACCTGGGCGGCCTCGACGCGTACTGGCCCGAGCAGGCGGTGGCCGTCGAGCTGGACACCCGGGCGCCCCGGCAAGGCGATCGGCAGGACGACGCGCTCTGGTCGGAGTACGCCCGTAAGCGCGAGCACCTGGAGCGGCTGGGCATCACGGTCGTCCACATCACTCCGAGAAAGCTGCGGGAAGCGATGGATCAGCAGGCGACGGTGGTCCGCACCGCGCTGATGGCGGCGAACGACCGGGATCCGGCGGCGTATGTCGTGGTCCTGCCCCGGTAGTGACGGACCGGGGCGGTACCAGGAGGGGAGCGGAGGGGCCGTCGGCGATCCGACGGCCCCTCCTCGTGCGGGTACCCGTGGGGAACCTCGGGCTCGGACCTGCGTCAAGAAGGCCGTTCAGGGGCCTACTCGCCGCAGAACTCTCCCTCGATCACCGCATCGCTGTCCCCCGACCAGTCCCCGTTGAAGTTGAAGGCCAGGGAGTGGCGGCCGTCCGCCGTCGTCACGGCGGAGGACATCGAGCCGTGGATGCCGCCGTCGTGGCCCCATACATGGACCCCGCAGCCGAGCTTGCGGTCGATGAGACCCAGGCCGTAGCGGGCGCCCGGGATCTCGTCGGCCTTCACCGTGGTCTTCATCTCCTTCAGCTGCTTCGGGGGAAGGAGCCGGCCGCCCAGCAGGGCCGTGTAGAAGCGGTTCAGGTCGGCGGAGTCGGAGATCATCTCCCCGGCGGAGGAGGCCAGGGAGGGGTTGAGCCGCGTGACGTCGTACGTCGGACCCGTCGTCGCCCGGGACAGTTTCGAGTACGCGTGGCTGCTGGGCCGTGGGAGCGTCGTCCTGGTGCCGGGGACGGACGTGGCGCGCAGGCCGAGCGGTTCGATGACGCGGCGGCGGATCTCCGTGGCGTAGGAGTGGCCGGTGACCTTCTCGATCACCATGCCGGCCAGCACGTAGTTGGTGTTGGAGTAGCTCCAGGACGTGCCCGGCGCGAAGAGCGGTGCGTGGGTCATCGCGATCGCCACGAGCTGCTCGGGTGTCTTCGTGTCGTAGCGGTGTTCGAGGAAGCCGTCCTTCAGGAAGTACGTGCGGGCGAAGTCGTCGTCCGCCGTGTAGTTGAAGACGCCGCTGGTGTGGTTGAGGAGCTGACGGACGGTGATCCGGCGTCCGTCGTGGCCGTGGCCCCGGACCACGCCCGGGAGCCACTTCTCCACCCTGTCGTCCAGCGACAGCCGCCGCTCCGCCTCCAGCTGCAACAGCACCGTCGACACGAACGTCTTCGTGATGCTGCCCACCCGGTAGTGGTCGGCCGTGCCGCGCGGCGTGTGCGTCCGCACGTCGCCCACGCCCGCCGTGGCCGACCACGTGCCGCCGGCGTCCCGCGCCGTCGCCGTCACGCCCGGCACCCCGGCCTTCACCGCGGCGTCCATGGCGGCGCGGGTCGCGCCGTGATGACCGACCCCGGCGGGAGCCGCCACCGCGGGCCCCGCCAGAGCGGCGAGCGCCACCGCCGTCGCCGCCACCAGTCCCGTACGCACTGACATGTCGTTCTCCCTTCACCGGAGACCCCTGGTCGGGGGGAGGGACTCGGCGGACCGATGTGAAGGTTGCCCGCCCATATGTCAGTTGAGTGGATTTCGGCCGTTCTTCGGGCTTCCTCAGGCCTTCTTCAGTACGAGCTCCGTGTTGCGGTCCCGCGAGGCGCCGGCCAGTTCGGTGTTGCGGCCGGGGGCGTTGAAGGCGAGCTCGCGGTAGAGGGCCGCGAGGCCGGTCTGGCTGAGGTCGGAGAAGTCCGTGCGGTGCGGGGCCGCGGACTCGATGAGGGTGGTGAAGAGGGAGAGTGTGCCGTCCTTGTTGTCGACGACCTCGATGATGCGGGCGAGGTGCGGGAAGTCGACGTGGGAGGCGGTGTTGATCTCCCAGAAGGAGCCGTGGTTCGGCGCGGAGTGCGCGATGATCTCGTTCTTGTGGGTGTGGCCGTTGACCCACGCCAGCACGTTGCGGTGCTTGGCGAGCGTGGCGACCACGTCCTCGCCGCCGTGGTGCTTGTCGCTCGGGTGCGCGGGGTCGGTGCGGCGGTTGGTCATCGACTTGCTGGTGTGGTGGCTGAAGACGATGGCGTACGAGTCCTTGTTGTCGCTCAGCGTCTTGTCCAGCCAGCGCAGCTGGGTCGTCCCGATGGAGCCCATGTAGTGGCCGCCCGGGTCGGTGGTGTCGATGCTGATGCCGATGATGTCGTCGGAGATGCGGAAGGCGTAGTACTGGGTGCCCGCGGCGAGGTTGGCCTGTGAGTAGCCGTGGCCGATCGGGCCGGGGCCGGTGTGCGCGGGGTCGAGGTGCGCCTTGAGGTACTGGGCGGGTGTGAAGGGGGCGCGCGACTCGTCCGGGGTGACCGAGCGCAGCTGCCGCGCGTGCGTCTTGAGGAGGTCCCTGAGCTGGGTGCCCTTGGGGTCCTTGTCGTTCTTGATGGCGGCGCGCAGGGCGACGCTCGCCGGGGCGGGCAGCGTCATCAGCTTCTTGCCGCCGACGGCGAACTCGGCGAGGAAGGAGTCGCCGTGCCGGTAGCAGCCCAGCGGCAGCGCGTCGTGGTTGCCGACCGTGGAGTACCAGGGCAGGCCGAGGCCGGGGCTGCGCAGCTCGCGGATGGCGGCCGCGAGGAAGCCGTGCAGGTGCGGGAAGCCGCGCTGCTTGTCGGCGTCGCGCAGGGCGGCGTCCGGCTGCCAGTACAGCTTGAGGCCGCTGTTCTGGACGCCCTCGTAGTGGCGCGGGTCGCCGCTGTTGGGGCGGATGCGGCCGCCGCTCATGACCTTCAGGAACCAGTCCAGCTCCGTCTTGGAGTTGTTGTCCGTGTTGTCCCCGGTGGTCATGACGAAGTGCAGCGGGGAGCCGGTGACGGGGGCGCCCCGCAGCGCGTTGACCCGCTCGACGAGCGAGACGGCGCCGGCGACGGTCAGCGACTCGTGCGGACGCCAGGTACCCGCCGCGGCGGTGCGCAGGTATTCGAGCCGCAGCGGGTGCTGGACGTCGATCAGGTGCAGGTCGGTGAACTGCACGAACGCGGCGAGTGCGGTGCGCCGGTCGGCCCGGCCCGACTTGGCCGCGGCCAGGTCGCCGCGAACGACCCGCTTCCAGGCGGGGCCGTCACCGAGCCGCCGGTAGTCGCCCGAGCCGGAGCGCGGCGCGGCCACGCTCTCCAGGGTGGTGCCGCGCTCGTAGGGAGCGAGGGGTGCGGCGGGCGCCATGGGGGTCCCGCCGCTCGAGCGAAGCCGAGAGTGGGGGAGGGACACGGCGACGGCGGACTCACCGGTGTCGGTGGTGGCGGCGTGCGCCTCGGAGTCGGGCGGCAGGGCGTAGCCGATGCCCGCGGAGAGGGTCACCGCCCCGGTGGCGGCGAGCAGGGTACGGCGGTTCATGGCGGCGGAGGTGGCGACAGAGCGTATGCGCGACATGGCGCGATCTCCCCGAGTGCGAACGCGTCGGCAGTGGTCGCGGGGGGCTCGTTGCGGTAACTCCCCGCTCATACTGGATCGTTGGCACCGGGGGTGACCTGGACGTTAACGAGGCGGCAACGGCCGACGCCGATCACCGTACGTGGATCTTGGGACATCCTGCGCGTCCACGACCCCTCTCCGAACGGCCGGGACGCGGTCACTCCGTGTTCATTTTCCGGGGTAGGGGACGAGTTCGCCGCCACTGCTCTCCCCTGCGGCTACCCCCCCGCTTCTTCGGAGCCGACGCGACCGAGGGCCGGTCGCTCCCGCCACAGCCGCAGTCCCACGTCGACCAGCGCGACCCGGTCGAGGGCGGGTACCTCGCCGAGCGGGTGCCAGGCCGCCATGTCGGTGGAGCCGTTCGTCTCGTGGCGCAGTTCGCCACCGGTGACGCGGGCCTCGTAGACGATCCGCAGGGCGTGGAAGTCGTTGGGCGAGCCGAGTCGGCGCGGGTGCGAACGCAGTACGGAGTCGACGCCGAGCAGCGCGAGGGGCTCGACGGCGTAGCCCGTCTCCTCCTCGGCCTCGCGGATGACGGTGTCGTAGGGGTCCTCGCCGTGGTCCATGCCGCCGCCGGGCAGGGTCCACCGCCTGCTTCCGTCACCCGCGACCCAGCGGGCCAGCAGCATCCGCCCGTCCCGCACGCATACGGCGTAGGCCGCCACCCTCAACTGCTTCGGCATGCCCAGACGTTACGACACGAGGGTTCGGCAAGTCGCCTACGGCAGGGACGGGTTGGCCGGCGAGTACTCCGGCGGCGACCAGCGGATCGGGCTGGCGGCAGGTGTCTGTACGACCTCGGTGACGGTGAAGCCGACCGTGCGCTCCCCGTCGGCCGCGTACTCCGTGCGCGCCGTGCCCGTCAGTTGCAGCACCGTCCCCGCCGCCCAGTCCAGGAAAAGCAGCCCCGCCCGCGGGTCCGTCTCCAGGTTGCCGAGGGTCAGGAACATGGAGTTGCCGGGGTAGTCGCGCCAATGCAGCTCGTGCGGCGAGGTGACGTGGACGAAACCGGGGTTGCCGCCCCGGTGGCTGGCGTCGGCGCCGTGCGCGTGGACGGTGGCCAGGAAGAAGGTGTCGGCGGACTCGACGAACCGCCGCTGCCCGGGGGAGAGTGCGGCGGACCGGCGGGGGGCGCCGGGCGGACGCTCGGCCTTCTCGTACGACTCCCTCTTCTGCAGGTATTTCGGGCAGTTGGAGAAGACCTGGTCGGCCTCGACGGCGAAGCCGCGGGGGGTCGGGCGGGCCCGGCCGTTGAGGCGCATACGGCGGCGGGTGCGCGGGTCGAGCGCGATCGTGCCGACGGAGGTGCCCGGGGTGGCGAGCGCCCGCGCCAGGGGGTCGTTCTCGCGCAGACCGCCGCCCGTGACCGAGATCTGCCGGACACCCGTCGCCCGTACGAACCCGGGCTCGCCGGTGAGCAGCGAGGCCCACACCGCTCCGCCCACCGGGTCGGCCGCGCCCAGCACCAGCATCGGCTGGAGTTCGAGGAAGGCGGCGGCCACGGGTCGGATGTCCTGTCCGACGGACCGCCCCACATGGTCGGCGAGCTCGCGCACACCCACCCGCTCCTGTACGGCCCGTGAGCCGAAGTGGTACGTCATGACACGCCCCGCTCTCCACAGCTCCTAGAAGAAACCGCAGGTGGGGGCGGTGGCGGACGGCACCGGGGCCCCCTCCGCCCCGCTCGGCGCGTAGATCTCGAGGCGGGTGCCGTCGGGGTCGTGGAAGAAGATGCCGCCGGACGCCGAGCCCTCACGGTGGGCGACCACGCCCTCGTACGCGAAGTCGACGCCGTAGTCCCGCAGGGCCGCCTCATACTCCCTGACCCGGTCGACCGAGTCCACTTCGAGGGCGAGGTGGTGCAGGCCGGCGCGGGCCTTGTCGTACGACCCCTGCGCCTGCTGCCAGAGGGTGAGCACCGGGCGGCCGTCTCCGGCGAGGGAGCCGAGGAACGCGTACCGCCGCTCCTCCTCCTTGCCCTCGGCGATCACTCCGAAGCCGAGGACGTCGCGGTAGAAGGCGAGCGAGCGGTCGAGGTCGGTGACGTTCAGGCCGATGTGGCCGGTGCGCAAGGTCATGACGGTCCCGTCTGTCGTTGGCCGCCCCACGGAAGGGCTAACCCTCATCATCGAGGTTAAAGGTTAGAGTGGGGAGCGTCAACCAGTGACTTACTCTTGAGCGGTTAGCGCTGAAGGGAGCCCCCCCATGTCCACCACCGCCGATCCCCGCCCACTCACCGGGGAGCCGGTCTCGCTCGACCTGCTCAACACCCGCTGGAACCGCGAGGGAGTGACGCAGGACCTGCTCACGGACACCGAGGGCCTGGCGGTGTGGCTGGCGGCGAACGGGCTGGACTTCCCGGCCGACGACGCCGTGCTGCTGCATGCATGGGAAGCCCGTGACGCCCTGCGCTCGGCCGTCGACGGCACCCTGGAGGAAGCCGCCGCCCGGATCGACGCCGTCCTCGCGCACGGCCGTGTCCGCCTGACGCTGACCGGCCAGGGACCCGGCGAGGAGGCGGAGTTCGGCGACCCGTCCTGGGGGCCCGCCTGGCTCGCCGCCCGCGACTACCTCGGACTGCTCACCACCGCCCCCGACCGCATCCGCCACTGCGCCCACGACACCTGCATCCTGCATTTCTTCGACACCTCGCGGAACGGCACCCGCCGCTGGTGCTCGATGGCGACCTGCGGTAACCGCGCGAAGGCGTCCCGCCACTACGCGCGCACGCGGGATGCCTGAGCGGGCGACGGGCGGGCGGCGAGCAGTCACCGATTGGTTGACCATGTCCCGTCATACCGTGTTTTGACCGGCGTGGCGTATGGCGGAAGTACGCCATGGCTCCATCCCGCCACGGTCAACTCTCCCCAAACAACTGCCCCTTAGGTAAAGCTGAGCGGTCATCCGGGTCCACATACCGGACTGATGTGATCGTGTCCCGGGGAACGTCGGGACCGGTCACTCCACGCTCGTTCCTTTACCTACAAGGGATGCTGATGACCGATCCTCAGCGCGCACCGATATCGGGCGCGAGACGCGTGGCCCGCATCGCCGTGGCCGCAGGCCTGGTGGCCGCGCTCTCCGCGGCCGGGCCGATACCCATGGCCTTCTCCGCGGACCACGCACCCGCCACGCCCGATCCGGGCACCAAGTCCGCGAGCGCCAAGCTCGGTTCGGACGACGCGGACCTCCTCGCCGACGCCAAGGCCGACGGCGCCAAGAACGTCACGATGATGATCGCCACCGCTCCCGGGCAGACCGAACAGGTCGCCAAGGAGATGGACGCGGTCAAGGGCGGCTCCGTCGGCCAGACGTACGACAAGGTCGGCTACGTCCGGGCCACGGTCCCGACCGCCAAGGCCGACGCGGCCATCGCCGCCGCCACCAAGCTGACCTCGGTGCACGGCATCGACCTGCGCCAGGACATCGCGCTCGACGACCCGACGCCGAGCGCCGACACGGCCAAGGGCGCCTCTTCGAAGGCCACGAAGACCTACGCCGCGCCCGACAAGAACACCCCCGCCGAGAACCCGTACAACCCGTCCTTCGAGACGGGCGCCGTCGACTTCGTGAAGAAGAACCCGAAGGCGGACGGCCGGGGCGTCACCATCGGCATCCTCGACTCCGGTGTGGACCTGAGCCACCCGGCGCTGCAGAAGACCACCACCGGCGAGCGCAAGATCGTCGACTGGGTCACCTCGACCGACCCGATCCTCGACAACGACCTGAGCTGGCGGCCCATGGTCAGCGCGGTCTCCGGGCCCACCTTCACCTACGGCGGCCAGAGCTGGACGTCCCCGGCGGGCTCGTACGAGATCAGCACGTTCCGGGAGTCCGCGACCGCGGGCGGCGACGCCGCGGGCGACGTGAACCGTGACGGCGACACCACCGACGCGTGGGGCGTCCTGTACGACCCGGCGGCCGGCACCGTCACCGTCGACGTGAACAACAACCACGACTTCAGCGACGACACCGCCATGAAGCCGTACAAGGACGGCTACCAGATCGGTCACTTCGGGACCGACAACCCGGCCACCGACGTCGTCGAGAGCCAGCCGTTCGTCGTGCAGATCCGCAAGGACGTGCCGATGGACCCCTACGGGGGCGACTGGGTCGGCAAGAAAGCCGACTTCGTCAACATCGGTCTGATCGCGAGCGAACACGGCACGCACGTCGCCGGCATCACCTCCGCGAACGGCCTGTTCGGCGGCAAGATGAACGGCGCCGCCCCCGGCGCGAAGATCGTCTCGTCGCGCGCCTGCGTGTTCGGCCCGAGCTGCACCAACGTCGCGCTCACCGAGGGCATGATCGACCTCGTCGTCAACCACGGCGTCGACATCGTGAACATGTCCATCGGCGGCCTGCCCGCGCTGAACGACGGCAACAACGCGCGCTCCGAGCTCTACACGCGTCTCATCGACACCTACGGCGTCCAGCTGGTGATCTCCGCGGGCAACTCCGGCCCCGGCGCCAACACCATCGGCGACCCCGGCCTGGCCGACAAGGTCATCTCGGTCGGCGCGTCCATCTCCAAGGACACCTGGGCCGCCAACTACGGCTCCGTCGTGGAGAAGAAGTACGCGATGATGCCGTTCTCCTCGCGCGGTCCGCGTGAGGACGGCGGCTTCACGCCGACGCTGACCGCGCCCGGCGCCGCGATCAACACCACGCAGACCTGGCTGCCGGGCTCCCCGGTCGCCCAGGCCGGCTACTCCCTGCCGGCCGGCTACTCGATGCTCCAGGGCACCTCGATGGCCTCCCCGCAGGCCGCCGGCGCGTCCGCGCTGCTGCTGAGCGCCGCCAAGCAGAAGGGCATCGCCCTGACGCCCGCCAAGCTGCGCACGGCCCTCACCTCGACCGCCGACCACATCAAGGGTGTGCAGGCGTACGAGGAGGGCGCGGGCCTCATCAACATCGTGGACGCGTGGAAGTCGATCAAGGACGACGCGACCGCCCACGACTACACCGTCAAGGCCCCCGTCGACACCGCGATCGACTACGCCCTGAAGACGCCGGGCTTCGGCACCGGCCTCTACGACCGCGAGGGCGGCCTCAAGGTCGGCGTGAAGAAGTCGTACGACATCACCATCACGCGTACGTCCGGCCCGGACAAGGCGATCCGCCACGAGCTGCACTTCGAGAACAACGCCGGTGACACCTTCCGGATCGTCGGCTCCGACGAGGTCAAGCTCGAACTGAACAAGCCGGTCACCGTCAAGGTCGCCGCGAAGGCCTCCTCGGCCGGCATCAAGAGCGCGATCCTCGATGTCGACGACCCGCGCACCGAGGGCCTCGACAAGCAGATCCTGACGACGGTCGTGGTCTCCACGCCGCTCAAGTACAGCTACTCCGCGTCGAGTTCGGTGCAGCGCAACAGCACGCGGTCGTACTTCCTGACCGTGCCCGAGGGCGCAAAGGCGCTGGAGGTCGCGATCGGCGGGCTGAAGGACCTGAGCCAGACCCGGTTCATCTCCATCCACCCCTACGGTGTCCCGGTCGAGGACACCGGCACGCCGTACTGCTACAGCAACTACCCGAACACCAACGGCTGCAAGCCCGACGTGCGTGCGTACGCGGACCCGCAGCCCGGTGTCTGGGAGGTCGAGGTCGAGGCGCGCCGTACCTCGCCGCTGCTCGACAACCCGTACAAGCTGGAGGCCACCGTGCTCGGCGCGGCCTTCGACCCGGCCGTGGTGACGGTCCCCGAGGCCAAGGTCGGCACGCCGGTCACCGCCTCCTGGAAGGTGACGAACGGTTTCGCGGCGCTCGACGGCACCCTGAAGGGCGGCCCGCTCGGCTCCTCGAAGACGGCCCGGCCGACCATCGCGGGCGGCGCCACCCAGACCAGCACGGTCGAGGTGCCGGCCGGCGCCGCGTCGCTCGACGTCGCCATCGGCAACGTCTCGGACACGGCCGCCGACCTGGACCTGACGGTGTACGACTCCGCGGGCAAGCAGGTCGCGCAGTCCGCGGACGGCGACTCGGAGGAGGCGGTCTCCATCCCCAACCCCGCCGCCGGTACGTACACCATCGAGGTCGTGGGCTACTCGGTCCCGTCGGGCTCGACCGCGTACGACTACCGTGACGTGTTCTTCTCCTCCGCGCTCGGCTCGGTCAAGGTCGACGAGTCGACGCCGGTGAAGCTCGCCACGGGCGGTACGGCGACGGTGTCCGGCGAGGTCACCGCAGCCGCGCCGGCCCCCGAGGGACGCGAGTTCTTCGGCCGGGTCCAGCTGGTGAACGCCCGCGGCACGGCCGCCGGCCTCGGCAGCGTGAAGATCGAGAAGGTCACGCCGTAACAACCGGCTGACCTACGAGGGGCGGGCGTCCGGAAACGGGCGCCCGCCCTTCTTCATGGGCACGTGCCTTTTTCACGGGCACGTGCCTTCTTCACTGACACGTCAGGGTGCGGGACGCGGGCAGCGCCTTCACGATCCACGCCCGTTCGTCGGCGATGGCCTTCTCCCCCGTGGTCCAGCCGGTCGGTGTCGCCGGATCGTGCTGGAGGGCGACAAGTACTCGCTCGCCCTCGCGTGGCCGGGAAGCCACCTCCTCGTCCAGGACGAGGACGACCTCGGCCTTCCCCTTCTCCGGCTTGTAGTAGCGGTCCACGTGGAGGGTGATCCGGTTCTCCGTGGTGCCGGGGAGCGGCTCGACGTGGGCGACCGTGCCCTCCGCGACGAGCCGGGCGCAGGCCAGATAGCCGGGGGCGCTGAGCGAGGCACTGCCGCCCGCGGTCCCGCTGTCGGCCGCCTTGGCCCCGCTGCTGTCCGACGTGCTCATCGCGCCTCCCCCGTTGTGCGCGAGGATCCAGCCCATGCCGACGACCATCGCGGCCACGGTGGCCACGACGAGGGTGCCCACGACGAGGGCTAGGGGACGGCGCCCGCGGCTTCTGGGGGCGCCTTCGGGGCGGCGGGTGCGCTTTCTGGGGGCTCGTACCGGGGCCGGCCTCGCTTCCTCCGCACGGTCCGCCAGCGCGTCCCCGATGACCGCCAACTGCTCCCGCAGCAGCGCCACATCGGCCACCGCCGACCGGTGCTCGGCCATGAACTCGGGGTCGTCGCCGGCCCCTTCGGGCAGAGCCTCGTCAGTGATCGCGGCCAACAGCGCGTCCACTCCCTCATACTCGGCCACGTCACACCACCTCGTCCTCGTGCAGGCGGGCGCGCAGGGCGCGGACCGCCGAGTGCAGCCTGCTCTTGACCGTGCCCTCCGGGATACCGAGCTCCTCGGCGATCCCGCGCACGGACAGATCGGCGTAGAAGCGCAGGACGAGGACCTGGCGCTGGGCGTCGGGCAGCTCGTCCAGACCCTGCGCCACGGCGAGCGAGAGCACGCTGGAGTCCTCGTCACGGGCGTCCGCGGGCTGCCGCAGCGAGGCCAGCCGCTCGCCGAGCCGCTCCTGGCGCCGCTTGGCCCGATGCCAGTCCATCGCCAGGTTCGAGGCGACGACCGCCGCCCACGCGGACACGTCACGCGGCGCCTCGTCCCCCTTCGCCGTGCGTTCCAGCAACCGCAGGCGGACCTGCTGCACCCCGTCCGGCAGGTCCGCCTGCGGTACGCCACCGAGCGCGAGCACCGCCCGCACCCGGCGTTCCTGGGCCGCGTCCAGGGGATCGTCCGCCCCCTGGACCCGGCGTGGCTTTCTGCGCAGCACTCCGCCCCTCCCCTCCCGCGTTTCCTCTACGACGCCGGTGCGGGCCAAAACGTTCGGCCGCACGCGAAGGAGTCGTACGTCACACCGGGCCGGGGCCGGTGAGGACGCCCACGCCGTACGGCTTGCGGTCCCCGGCGGCCGACGGACGGTTTTCTTTCGGATGCCGCAGCAATGCCGTACGGCGGACACGTCCCATTCCTCGGGCGGCACGGGCAAAGGATTGGACACGCGGGCACCGGTCAGACGCATGATGGAAGCGCTGGACCATGGAAAACGCACGCTAAGGGAGTCGCCGTGAGGGTCGGAATCATCGGAGCCACCGGTCAGGTCGGCACAGTCATGCGCAGGATCCTCGTCGAGCGGAAGTTCCCGGTCGAGGAGCTGCGGCTGTTCGCCTCGGCGCGTTCGGCCGGGACGGTGCTCGACGGTGTGACGGTGGAGGACGCGGCGACGGCGGACTACTCCGGCCTGGACATCGTGCTGTTCTCCGCGGGCGGCGCGACCTCCAAGGCGCTGGCCGAGAAGGTCGCCGCGCAGGGCGCGGTCGTGATCGACAACTCCTCGGCGTGGCGCAAGGACCCGCAGGTGCCCCTGGTGGTCTCCGAGGTGAACCCGCACGCGATCGCCGACCGCCCCAAGGGCATCATCGCCAACCCGAACTGCACGACGATGGCCGCGATGCCGGTCCTGAAGCCGCTGCACGAGGAGGCGGGCCTCGAGGCGCTGGTCGTCGCGACGTACCAGGCGGTGTCCGGTTCCGGCCTCGCGGGCGTGGCCGAGCTGCACGGGCAGGTACTGAAGGTCGCCGCGGACGCCGACAAGCTGACCCATGACGGCGGCGCGGTCGACTTCCCCGAGCCGGGGATCTACAAGCGCCCCATCGCCTTCAACGTGCTCCCGCTCGCGGGGTCGATCGTCGACGACGGTCTGCACGAGACGGACGAGGAGCAGAAGCTCCGCAACGAGTCCCGCAAGATCCTGGAGATCCCCGCCCTCAAGGTCTCCGGCACCTGTGTCCGCGTCCCGGTGTTCAGCGGCCACTCCCTCCAGGTGAACGCCCGCTTCGCGCGTCCGCTGAGCGTGGAGCGCGCGACCGAGCTGCTGGCCGGCGCCCCGGGCGTCACCCTCTCCGAGATCCCGAACCCGCTCGAGGCCGCCGGCCAGGACGCGTCCTACGTGGGCCGCATCCGCGCCGACGAGACGGCCGAGCACGGTCTCGCCCTCTTCGTCTCCAACGACAACCTCCGCAAGGGCGCCGCACTGAACGCGGTCCAGATCGCGGAGCTGGTGGCGGCGGAACTCAAGGGCTGACGGAGCTCAAGGGCTGACACCCGCACAACGCGCCCCGGGGGCGGTCACCGCACGGTGACCGCCCCTTCTCACGCCCGCCGCACCTCGTAGAGGAAGCACCCGTACTCCACGGCCCGTACGTGGACGAGCGCCACCTCCGGGTCGGCGAAGGCCTCCGCGAAGGCCTTGTCGAAGGCGCCGTCGAGGGCCTCGGGGTTCCCGACCAGACGGCCGCCCAGGATGCGGCCCTCGGCGGAGTAGCGGCGGACCGTGCGGTGAGCGCCCGGGAAGGGGTGGCCGCGCAGGTCGGGGCCCGGGCAGTCGTCGGCGTGGATGAAGACCGGGCCCTGTTCGTCGTACGCGCCCGGGTCGACGCCCGTCCCGGCGGCCCAGCGGCGCAGCGGCGCGTAGGAGACGAGGGCGATCCGCTCCCCCGGTTCGCTGCGCCGCAGACAGCAGCGCAGCGGCGCGCCGCCCTCCTCGTCCGCGAAGGGAACCATCGGACGGTCCGCATCGTCAGCTGTGCGTAGATCCTTCAGGACCGCCGGATCGATGGGACGTGCCGTGTACGTCGTCGCGTCCATGGTCGTGTGCGTCGTCATGTCTCCAGGCTCGCGCCCGCGCCTGCCTGGCACCGGCGGGAAACGGACATCGCATCCGTGCAGGTCCCATGGAAGGATGGCGCAACCGTCACATAACGAGGAGATGACCGCGTGCCTGGCACAAACCTGACCCGCGAAGAGGCGCAGCAGCGCGCGAAGCTGCTCACCGTTGACTCGTACGAGATCGATCTCGACCTCTCGGGCGCGCAGGAGGGCGGCACCTACCGGTCCGTTACCACGGTGCGCTTCGACGTCGAGGAGAGCGGTTCGGAGACCTTCATCGACCTGGTGGCTCCCGCCGTTCACGAGGTGACCCTGAACGGGGACCCTCTCGATCCCGCCGAGGTGTTCAAGGACTCGCGGATCGCGCTTCCGGGGCTCCTGGAGGGCCGCAACGTCCTGCGTGTCGTGGCCGACTGCGCGTACACCAACACCGGTGAGGGTCTGCACCGCTTCGTCGACCCCGTCGACCAGCAGGCCTACCTCTACACCCAGTTCGAGGTCCCGGACGCGCGCCGGGTGTTCGCGAGCTTCGAGCAGCCCGACCTGAAGGCCACCTTCCAGTTCACCGTGAAGGCGCCCACGGGCTGGACCGTGATCTCCAACTCCCCGACGCCCGAGCCCAAGGACGACACCTGGGTCTTCGAGCCGACGCCGCGGATCTCCACGTACATCACCGCGCTGATCGTCGGGCCGTACCACTCCGTGCACAGCGTGTATGAGAAGGACGGACAGAGCGTGCCGCTCGGCATCTACTGTCGGCCCTCGCTCGCCGAGTTCCTCGACTCGGACGCGATCTTCGAGGTCACCCGGCAGGGCTTCGAGTGGTTCCAGGAGAAGTTCGACTACGCGTACCCGTTCAAGAAGTACGACCAGCTCTTCGTGCCGGAGTTCAACGCCGGCGCGATGGAGAACGCGGGCGCGGTGACGATCCGCGACCAGTACGTGTTCCGGTCCAAGGTGACCGACGCCGCGTACGAGGTGCGGGCCGCCACGATCCTGCACGAGCTGGCCCACATGTGGTTCGGCGACCTGGTCACCATGGAGTGGTGGAACGACCTGTGGCTGAACGAGTCGTTCGCCACCTACGCCGAGGCGGCCTGCCAGGCCTACGCCCCCCAGTCGCGCTGGCCGCACTCCTGGACGACCTTCGCCAACTCCATGAAGACGTGGGCGTACCGGCAGGACCAGCTGCCCTCCACCCACCCGATCATGGCCGAGATCAACGACCTGGACGACGTCCTCGTCAACTTCGACGGCATCACGTACGCGAAGGGGGCGAGCGTCTTGAAGCAGCTCGTCGCCTACGTCGGCATGGACGAGTTCTTCAAGGGCGTGCAGGCGTACTTCAAGCGGCACGCCTACGGCAACACGCGCCTGAGCGATCTGCTGGGCGCCCTGGAGGAGACCTCCGGGCGTGACCTGAAGACCTGGTCGGAGAAGTGGCTCCAGACCGCGGGCATCAACATCCTGCGGCCGGAGATCGAGACCGACGCGAACGGGGTCATCACCTCCTTCGCGATCCGTCAGGAGGCTCCGGCGCTCCCGGAGGGTGCCAAGGGTGAGCCGACCCTCCGCCCGCACCGCATCGCGATCGGTCTCTACAACCTCGACGACGACAGCGGCAAGCTGGTGCGCGACCAGCGCGTCGAGCTGGACGTCGACGGCGAGCTGACGGCCGTACCGGAGCTGGTCGGGGGGCGCCGCCCGGCGGTCTTCCTGCTCAACGACGACGACCTGTCGTACGCCAAGGTCCGCCTCGACGAGGACTCGCTCGCCTTCGTCACCGAGCACCTCGGCGACTTCGAGTCGTCCCTGCCGCGTGCCCTGTGCTGGGCCTCGGCCTGGGACATGACCCGCGACGGTGAGCTCGCCACCCGCGACTACCTGTCCCTGGTCCTGTCGGGCATCGGCAAGGAGTCCGACATCGGTGTCGTGCAGTCGCTGCAGCGCCAGGTGAAGCTGGCGATCGAGCTGTACGCCGACCCGACGGCCCGCGAGGCGCTGCTGACCCGCTGGACGGACGCGACGCTCGCGCACCTGCGCGCCGCCGAGCCCGGCAGCGACCACCAGCTCGCCTGGGCGCGTGCCTTCGCGACGACCGCCCGTACGCCGGAGCAGCTGGACCTCCTGGAGGGCCTGCTGGAGGACCGGGAGAGCATCGAGGGCCTCGCCGTCGACACCGAGCTGCGCTGGGCGTTCGTCCAGCGGCTCGCGGCGGTCGGACGCTACGACGAGGCGGAGATCGGCGCCGAGGCGGAGCGCGACAAGACGGCGGCCGGTGAGCGGCACGCGGAGACGGCCCGGGCCTCGCGTCCCACCGAGGAGGCGAAGGCGGAGGCCTGGGCCGCGGTCGTCGAGTCCGACAAGCTCCCGAACGCCGTGCAGGAAGCGGTGATCGGCGGCTTCGCGCAGACCGACCAGCGCGAACTGCTCGCCCCGTACACGGACAAGTACTTCTCCGTGGTGAAGGACATCTGGGACGCCCGTTCGCACGAGATCGCCCAGCAGATCGTGGTCGGTCTCTACCCGTCCGTCCAGGTCTCCGAGGAGACCCTCGCCAAGACGGACGCGTGGCTGGCCTCGGCCGAGCCCACCCCGGCCCTGCGGCGCCTGATCTCGGAGTCCCGCTCCGGGGTCGAGCGCGCGCTGAAGGCCCAGGCGGCGGACGCGGCGGCGGCGTCCGCGTAGTCCGTCGTACGTGAGTGGGGGCTCCCGGCGTCGTGCCGGGAGCCCCCTTTCGCATGAGCGCGCGGGTGGGGGCGTGTGGGGGGCGCGTGTGGGGCCCGGGGTCACACCAGGGCGCGGGCGAGTGCGAGCATCGTGCGGATCTGGAGCTCGGTCTGGTCGGCCACGGGAACCCAGCGGGCGTCGAAGGTGCTCGCCAGCTCACGTGCCCAGGTCTCCACGAGGGTGTCCAGCGCGGGGGCGCCGCCCAGGGCCTGCCGCATCATGGCCGCCGCGCGCAGCGGGATGCGCCGGGCGGCGACGCCGAGCGAGACGGAGTTGCCCACGGTGGTGGCGAGTTCGGCGGAGTTCCAGGTGTCCACGACTCCGGGGCCGATGTCCATGAGCTCGCGGGCGGCGGTGAAGTGGGCGATCTCTTCGGGGGTCTCCGGTGACCTGGGCCCCAGTTCCCCGACCACCGCCTCCAGTTGTTTGGCCCGGCCGAGCAGGATCTCGCTCGCCTCCGCGACCTCGCGCCGGGGCTCGGCGACGGGTCGTGGATCGCTGACGCCCGCCACGCTCCAGAAGGGCGCCTCGACGACCGCCGACACGGTTCCGTGCCGCATCGCGTACAGCCAGGTCGCCTGTGAGGTGAAGCCGGACGGGTCCCGTTCCTCGGTGGGGCTGCTGTCCGGCAGGACGAGCACGCCCGGGCTCTCGGCCAGCCATCCCATGCCGTCGAACGGCCGGTGTTCCAGCGGAATGCCGAGGTCCGCCGCGATCCGACGGTAGGCGGCCGCCGCCCCCGGCACCGCGCGAGTCAACTGCAGAAAGGATCCGCCCACTTCGACGCCGTGGAGCGAGAACTGCACGACCGGGCGCAGTTCGTCGATGAGCCGCACCAGCGCCTCGGACTCCGGCATCACCGGACGCGGGTCACTCGCGACGGGCGGAAACTCGGGCTGCGCGGCGAAGGCGGGCCGGTAGAAGCGCCGGTAGTAGCCCCGGAGGGTCGGCGAGGCCTCGGCCGCCGGTCCCTCGCCGGGCGGCCGCTCGCCGGACCGCCCGGTCAGCCAGCGCCCCGCGAGGCTCGCGCCGTCGGGGTCGAGGCAGAGCAGGAAGTTCCAGGTGCAACCGGACTCCTGGAGCAGCGCGGGCTCCCGCGCGAACCTCTCGGCCAGAAAGAGCGAGGTGACCCCGCCCACCGGTTCGTTGGCGTGCGCGCCAGCGACCGTGAGGATGTGCCGGGGGCCGTGTCCGGCCGACAGCAGCCACAGCGGCCGGCCGGCACGCGAGGTCCCGACGGCACGCAACCGCAGTGCACCGGGTCGTGCCGCCACCGTCGCGCGAGCGCGTCGCAGCAGCTCACCGAGGGTGGGATACGGAGTTCCCCGCATGCCGGGCGCCGGTCAGGTGCCGTTCGCGTTGCTGTCCCCGGTGGTCTCCTTCTTGTCCAGCGGACGGATCACGATCTTGGCGGCCATGTGGCCCCCTCTCTGTGTGGGCTCTGCGGTGGCCGAGTACCTGTCCGGCGAAACGGTTCAGCCGCCGTTGCCTCCGCTGCTGTCGCCCGTGGTCTCCTTCTTGTCCAACGGGCGGATCACCATCGTGGTGGGCACCCCAACTCCTCTCGTCATTAGGGACGTTGAGCGTTGCGGGCGCGATCGCCGACCGCGTCTCGTCAAGGCTCGACTCGGGGGACCAGAGTGTCAAGGCATGTACCTGTAACGGGAAGGGGTCCTGGTGACGGTGCCGGTCGACACGCTCCGCAGGCCCCGGATCAAGCCCGAGCACCGGCCGTACCGCACGATCGACGGCAACGTCCGCATCGGCAGCGTCATCCACGGCATCCGCGCCGAGATCGAGGACCCACAGGGCTGGGTCTGGACGCTGGTCGAGATCTTGCTCGGCGAGATTGGTCAGCGGGAGCCGGCCGCCCGCCACGCGGCCCGAGCTGGCCGAACACCGTCGCCCCGAACGCCAGAACCATCCCCGCCACCTGCACCGGCGTCAGCGACTGCCCCAGCGCCGCCCAGCCGATGACGGCCGCGGTCAGCGGCGACAGCGGGCCGAGGAAGGTGACCTGGGTGGCGCTGAGCCGGCCGATGCCCCGGAACCAGAGCCAGTACGCCACCGCCGTGTTCGCCAGCGCGAGGTACAGGTATCCGCCGACCGCCCGGCCGTCCAGCGCGGGCGGCGCGCCCTCGACCAGGAGGGCGACCGGGACGATCAGCAGCCCGCCCGCCGTCAACTGCCAGGCGGTGAGCGCCAACGGACCGACCCCGTCCGGCCGACCCCACCGCTTGGTGAGCACCGTGCCGGTGGACATCGACGCCGTCGCGGCGAGCGCCGCGAGGACCCCCACCGCGTCCAGCGCGCCCGCCGCCTTCAGCACGACGAGGCTGACGCCGAGGGCCGCGGCGATACCGGTGAGGAGCGTCCGCAGGGTCGGGCGGTCACCGAGCAGCAGCGCCGCGAGGCCCGCGACGAACAGCGGCCCGACCGAGCCGACGACCGCCGCCATGCCGCCGGGCAGCCGATACGCGGAGAGGAACAGCAGCGGAAAGAAGGCGCCGATGTTCAGCGCGCCCAGCACCGCCACCTTCCCCCACCAGGCGCCGCGCGGCAGCACCCGGGCCAGCGCGAGGAGCAGCAGCCCGGCGGGCAGGGCTCGCATCACCCCGGTGAACAGGGGGCGGTCGGCGGGGAGGAGCTCCGTGGTGACGGCGTAGGTGCTGCCCCAGGAGATGGGGGCCAGTGCGGTCAGGGCTATGAGGGCGGGACGGTTCGCGTTCGCGGCCATGGGGGCACCCGATTCCAAAGTAGGTCAGTGGAAAGTAGCTTAGCTCTAAGCGACTTTGGGTCAAGCTACTTTTCACTGACCAACTCACCTCCAAGCGACTCACCCCCAAGCAACTCCCTCGTCAGCAACTCCCTCGCCAGCAACTCCCTCGCCAGCAACTCCCTCGCCAGCTACTTCCTCGTCAGCCACTTTCTTGCGGGCAATCGACCACTCGGCGGATACTCGCCCCCATGAAGACGCCCCAGGACTCCGTCGACGCGATCATCGAGCAGTGGGCCACCGTCCGGCCGGACCTCGACACCGCCGCGATGGAGGTCTTCGGCCGCGTCTTCCGGCTCGCCCGCACGATGGGCGACCGGATGGAGAAGGCGTACGCGCCCTACGGGATCTCGCGCGGGGAGTTCGACGTGCTCGCGACCCTCCGTCGCTCGGACGACCCTTACACCCTCTCGCCCCGGCAGCTCTCGGCGACGCTTATGCTCACGACCGGCGGAATGACCGGGCGCCTGGACAAGCTGGAACGCGCGGGGCTGCTACGGCGCTCCCCCGACCCGCACGACCGGCGCGGACTCCAGGTGACGCTCACGGACAAGGGGCTGCGGCTCATCGACGAGGCCGTCGGCGCGGGGCTCGCCGTCCAGACGGAGGCCCTGGCCCACCTCGACGAGGAACGAGCCGGTCAACTGGCCGCCCTGTTGCGTGAGTTGCTGATGGGCACCGGCGCCTAGGGTCTCGGCTGGGCCCCGAACCAGGCCCTGAGGGCCTCAGCCCGCCGTGGCGACCCGGCTCGACCTGACACGTATCACGGCGAGCCGGCCCAGAACCTGAGCCAGTGCCATCAGCAGCAGCGCGGCGGTCCAGGCGGCGGAACCGGTGATCAGGTTGTCCTGGCTGAACCGCGCCAGGCTCCCGGAACCGCCATGAGTGGCCCAGTACTCGAATCCGGCGCGCGAGGCCATGCCGACGATCCACAGGAGCGCGGCGAGTGCCTCGGCGCGGGCGAACGCGATCCCGTCCGAGGCGCGGCTCAGCCGGGTGGCCGCGCCGCAGGCGACGCCCAGGACCGCGCCGGCGACGACACCGGCGATGTCGAGTCCGAGGTCGTGCCCCTGGGTCGGGAAGGACTTGAGGTAGTAGGCGGCCGCGGCGGCGACGGCCACGAGCGGCAGCAGCGTGTTGTGCAGCGTCTGCCGGACGCCTCGGATCTGCGGGATCACGAGGAGGATGAGGGACGCGGAGATCACGTAATCGGTCGTCGTCATGCCCATGAGCTTGCGCTTCACGACGCGGAACCACCTCGGCTCCAGGGTGGAGCCGAGGGTGGGTTTCCGCCTCAACCCACGGGTTGAGATCTAGGCGCGTGCCGCCGTCCTCGGCGTCGGGCGGCTCGACCCGAAAGCCCAGACGCCGACCAGTGCCGACCAGTACAGGCAGAACCTGACGAAGCACTACTGGCCGGGGTCGCCGTCGCCCCGCTGGTCGTCGCAGTCGTAGTACACGTACTGATCGATGTCCAGCGACGCCCCGGCCTCGGCCAGCCAGGCCAGCAGGGGCGCGCCCAGGAAGATGCCCTTCTGCCGCGGGTCCTCGGGATCGGTGAGCTCCTGGACGACCACCAGGGAGACGTGGGCGTCCCCGGAAGCGGCCAGCCGCCCCAGGGTGGCGGCGAACTCCGGCCCCCAGCCGAGGACCACCGCTTCGAGATCCTCCGGCCGCCCGGGCCCGCCCGCGGCCGAGACGTGCCGGCTCCAGGTCGCATGCGTGCGCGGCGGCGACTGGGGGCGCCTACGGCTGCCGATCGCGGTCGCCTCGTCGGGCCCGGTCCCCAGCCGCGCGGAGATCTCCTCCGGTTGCAGGGACTCGCTGACCACCCTCAGGTAGATCCGGAACGCGCTCACGGCCGGTACCTGTAATGCGTCGGAACCAAGATCTTCCCGTCCTTGCTCACGAGGACGACCCTGCCCTCGCCGTCACGCATCGCGTCGAACGCGACACGTTGTTCTTCCCCACCCAGTCGGCCTTGAAGGCGTGTGGGTCCTCGCCGGTCCCCCCGAGAACACGTCGAGGGACTCGAAAACACATCGAGGGAGTCCCCGCACCCGGTGGGTGCGCGGACTCCCTCGATCGAGAAGGATCCAGGCCTCGGCGCGCGGCCGGGGCTTCAGGTAGCGAGCCGGAATCAGGTCCGCTTCGGCTGCTTGTCGGACTTGTCCAAGGCCATCACGAGGCCCGCGATGACCAGGAACAGGACGATCGGCGTCACGACGTAGAGGCCGAGCGTCTCGATCACGCTCAGGCCCTTGCCGGGGTCGTCACCGTCGTCGCGGGTCAGCGCGAGCGCGGGGGACGACATGAGCAGCATCATCAGCGTCGTACCGGAAGCCAGGGCGCCGGCGCGCAGGGCGTTCTTCTTGTCCACGGTGCAAACGTAGCGAACACCTGAATGAGTCGCGCGCCCGGGGTGCCGTACGGAGGCCGCACCCCCGCCCGGACGCCCCGCTCACACACCCGGGACACCCCGCTCACGCCCGCTCACCCGCCTCCGCCACGCCCACGCGCACTCCCACCGTCACCCCGGTCGTCGCTCCCGCGGCCACCACGTCCGCCGCGTCCGCCGCGATCCCCGGACCGTCCCCTCAGCACGTCGATCAGCGCGTACAGCCGGGGCGAGGCCGCGAGCTCCTCCAGGGTCACCGGGCGGCCTTCCGCGTCGGCGATGGGCAGCCGCCAGTTCGGGTACTGGTCCCACGTGCCCGGCAGGTTCTGCGGTCGCCGGTCCCCGACCGTGTCCGGGAGCCATACGCCGATCATGCGGGCCGGGGTGCGCAGCAGGAAGCGGTGCACGGCCTGGATCTCGGCCTCCTCCGACACCGCCGAACCCGCGTCGCCCGCTCCGTGCAGCAGCCCGAGGCGGGCGAGCAGCGCCAGCCACTCCCCCGTGTCCGCCGTGGCCGCGGTCCGCTCGTCCTCCAGTGAGCCGGTGAGCAGGCCGAGCCGGTCGCGGAGTTCGACGTGGTCGCCGGTGAGCCGGGAGGCGGTGGGCGGCAGGTCGTGGGTGGTGGCGGTGGCCAGGCAGTCGGGGCGCCAGCGCTCGGGGGGCAGGGGCTTCCCGTCGCCGTCCCAGTCCCGTTCGAACCACAGCACCGAGGTGCCGAGCACCCCGCGCTCGTGCAGCGTCTCGCGCACGCCGGGCTCGACCGTGCCGAGGTCCTCGCCGATCACCAGGGCCCCGGCCCGCGAGGCCTCCAGGGTCAGGATCGCGAGCATCGCCTCGGCGTCGTAGCGGACGTACGTGCCCTCGGTGGGCGGCTGCCCCTGCGGCACCCACCAGAGCCGGAACAGGCCCATCACATGGTCGATGCGCAGGGCGCCGGCGTGCCGGAGGAGGGCGCGCAGGAGGCGGCGGTAGGGGGCGTAGCCCGAGGCGGCGAGGCGGTCCGGGCGCCAGGGCGGCAGGCCCCAGTCCTGGCCGCGTGCGTTGAAGGCGTCCGGGGGCGCGCCGACGGACATGCCCGCCGCGAAGTACTCCTGCTGCGCCCAGGCGTCGGCTCCGCCGGGATGCACTCCGACCGCGAGGTCGTGCACGAGGCCCACCGCCATCCCGGCGTCGCGCGCGGAGCGCTGGGCGGTGGCGAGCTGGGCGTCGGTGAGCCAGGCGAGGCGGCTGTGGAAGTCGACGCGGTCCATCAACTCGCCGCGGGCGCGGGTGGTTTCGGGTGAGCGCGGGTCACGCAGGCCCACCGGCCACCGCTGCCACTCGGGGCCGTAGGCCTCGGCGAGCGCGCACCAGGTGGCGTGGTCCTCCAGCGCCTCGCCCTCCTCGGCGAGGAAGTCGACGTAGGCGGCGCGTCGGCCGGGCCCGAGCGGCACTTGGCACACCAGTTCCAGCGCCTCGCGCTTGAGCTCCCACACGGCGTCACGGTCGATCAACGCGCCCTTGTCGAGCACGGATGCGCGCAGTCGCTCGGCGCGCTCCAGCAGCACCCCTACCCGGCCCGGGTCGTCGACGTAAGCGAACTCGGGGATGTCCTCGACCCGCAGATGGACCGGGTCGGGGAAGCGGCGGGAGGAGGGCCGGTACGGGGAGGGGTCGGTGGGGATGCCGGGTACGGCCGCGTGCAGGGGGTTGACCTGCACGAATCCGGCGCCGAGCGCCCGGCCGGCCCAGGCGGTGAGTTCGGCGAGGTCACCGAGGTCGCCCATGCCCCAGGAGCGCCGGGAGAGGAGGGAGTAGAGCTGGACGAGGAGTCCGTACGTGCGTCCGGGCGGCGCGGGCAGCCGGGCAGGGGCGGCGACGAGGTGGGCCTCGGCGGTGCGGCCGTCGGGGGCGGCGACGTGCAGGGTGTGGACGCCGGGCGGGAGCTGCTCGGCGGCGGCGCGGGTCTCGCCCTGTTCGGTGGTGATGCGCAGCCGGGTGCCGGTCGGCAGTCCGGCGAGCGCGGCGGGCGGGCTGCCGCCCCAGCACACCACCGTCGGCGGCAGCAGCCGCTCCCGTGTCTCGGCCTCCCGGGCGGCGAGGGCCGCGCGGACGGCGTCCGGGGTGCTCACGTCGACGCCGAGCGCCGCCAGGGCCGCGACGACCGCGGTGTCCGTGGCCGCGACCGTACGGTCCGGTGAGGGGCTGTAGGAGGTGGCGACGCCGTGCAGTGCGGCGAGCCGCGCCAGCGGTGCGTGCGGGTCGGGAGGGCCGGCCGGCGAGGAGCCGGCGGGCGAGGGGTCCGCGGGCGGGCGAGGCGCCATCTATACCCCCGAGATGTCCGTGGCGGCGCCGGTGGAGACGGGCTCGCTGGTCAGGTGCGCGGCGTCGGCCAGCGGCGGTTCGCTGGTCAGCGGCTCGGCGTCAGGGAGGGGAGGTTCGCTGGTCAGCGGGGGTTCGGCGGAGGCGCCCTCGGCGCTGAAGACGCACACGTGGGGCTCGACGGAGGGCTCCGTCGGGCGTTTGGAGAGGGCCGAGAGCAGAAGGTGTGCCGATGCGGCCACGGGGGTCTCCTTGTCGTCGTACGGCGGGAAGCGGGTTATCGCAGCTCTACCCAGCGGGCGCCGGGGCAGACGTATGCGGACGGACAACGTGCGTCTGGTCACATTCTGTTCGGGTGGAGCCCGACTCCCTCGAGCTTGCCGAGTTCCCCGAGAACCTTTCGACGATCACTATTCACTCAGTACATATATCGAGTGCATACTGATCTGTATGAGCACCCGTCACATCCTGTTGGGGCTGCTCGCCGGAGGCCCGAGTCATGGCTACGACCTCAAGCGACGGCACGACGAACGCTTCCCGCAGGCCCGCCCGCTGGCCTACGGGCAGGTCTACACGACCCTGCAGCGCCTGGTCCGCGACGGACTCGCCGAGCTCGACGGGACCGACTCGGACGGCGGCCCGGAGCGCACCATGTACCGCTCCACCGAGGACGGGGCCCGTGAACTGGCCCGCTGGGCCGCGGAGATCGCCCCGCCCGCGCCCTTCGTGACGAACGAGATCTTCGCCAAGGTCGTCGTCGGGATCCTCGCCTCGACGGACGCCGCCGGCTATCTGCGGGCGCAGCGTGCCGCGCACATGGCGCGGATGCGCGAGCTGACCGCGGTGAAGACGAGCCCGGGCGCCGATCTCGCGACCGTGCTCTCCGCCGACTACGCCCTCACCCACCTCGACGCCGATCTCCGCTGGATGGACACCACAGCGGCCCGGCTCACCACTCTGACCGCGGAGGTCGACGCAGCATGAGCAGCAGTACGAGCAGCGGTACGAGCAGCAGTACGAGCAGTGACCGGGGCACTCCCCTGCTGACGGCCCGAAGCCTCGTCAAGACGCACGGCTCCACCCCGGCACTGCGCGGCGCCACGCTGGAACTGCGGACCGGCGAGATCCTGGCCGTCACCGGGGCCAGCGGCAGCGGCAAGTCCACGCTGCTGCACTGCCTGGCGGGGATCGTCCGCCCCGACGAGGGCACCGTGGACTACGCCGGTGAACGCCTCGACCGGCTCCCCGAGAGCCGGCTCAGCGAGCTGCGCCGTACCGACTTCGGGGTGGTCTTCCAGTTCGGGCAGCTGATCCCGGAGCTGACCGCCCTCGACAACGTGGCGCTGCCCCTGCTCCTCGCGGGTACCGCGCGTACGGCGGCGCGGGAGCAGGCCGATGAGTGGCTGGAGCGGTTCGGCGTTCGGGGGCAGGAGGCGTTGCGGCCCGGCGAGATGAGCGGCGGCCAGGCCCAGCGGGTGTCGCTGGCGCGGGCGCTCGTCACCGGCCCGCGGATCGTCTTCGCGGACGAGCCGACCGGCGCGCTCGACTCGCTCGCCGGTGAGCAGGTCATGACCGCCCTCACCCACACCGCCCGCGAGTCCGGCACCGCCGTCCTGCTGATCACCCATGACGCCCGGGTCGCCGCGTACGCGGACCGCGAGGTGGCGCTGCGCGACGGGCTCGTGGTCGACGACGCGGCGCGGGCCTTCGCCGCCGGGACCTCCGTGGAGGTGTCCCGATGAGGACCGAACTGCGGCTCGCGCTGCTGCTGACCCGCGGTTCCGACCGGCGGGAGTGGTGGCGGGTCACGCTCACGGCGGTGGGCGCGGGGCTCGCCACGGGCTTCGGCCTGGCCGCCGCCGCGGTCGCCTCGCTCCACGGGCAGTACAGCGTGCGCCTCGGCAACGGCCTGCTGGACCAGCCCGGCGAGCGCTCGGGCATCGTCCTCGCGCTGCTGCTCCTGCTGGTCCCGGTGCTGGGCTTCCTCGGGCAGTGCGCCCGCATCGGTGCCGTGCACCGCGACCGACGGCTGGCCGGGCTGCGTCTGGCGGGGGCCTCCGCGCCTCAGGTGCGGCGGATCGCCGCGCTGGAGGCGGGGCTCGCCGCTCTCGTGGGCTCGGCGGTCGCCGCGGTCTTCTCCGCGCTGCTCCTGCTGAGCCAGTGGCAGCGTCCGCCCGCCGTCGTGTGGGCCGGGTTCGCGCTGATCACGGTCGCCGTACCCGTGCTGGGCGCACTGGTGAGCACGCTCGCCCTGCGCCGTGTGGTCGCCTCGCCGCTGGGCTGGGTGCGCCGGGTGCACCCACGGACGGGCCGGGGCCCGGGGGGCGCGTTCCTGGTGGCGTCGCTGTTCCTGCTGACCGTAGGAATCGTGATGGCACCAACAACCTTCGGCGGATTCAGTACGGCTCCGCTGCTGGCCCTCGCCCTGGTGATCGTCACCGGTATGGGGGCCGTCTGGCTGGCCGGCGCCACGGCCCGGCGCATCGGACGTCGGCTCCCGGCCCGTACCGGGAACCCGGCGGTACTGATCGCCGCCGAACGCCTGCGCGACGACCCGTGGGCCGCCTCCCGCAACCACGCCGCCGTCCTCCTGGTGACCGTCGTGGGAACCGGCTTCCTCGGCATCCGCCAGGTGCTGCTGCAGGAGCTCGAAGGACGCGGGCCCGACTCCCTCGCCGCGAGCATGTCCTTCTACACCACCGGCATCAACCTGACCGGCGCCGCCGTCCTGATCGCCCTCGCGATCACCCTCTCCGGCCTCGCCGTGGGCACCGCCGAGTCCCTGGCCACCCGCCGCCGCGGCCTGGCCGCGCAGGCCGCCGCCGGGGTGCCGGCGGCCGTACTGGGCCGGGCGCTGCTCCTGGAGACGGCCCTGCCGTTGGCCCCGGCGGTCGCGCTGGCGGGCCTCGGCGGCCTGGGCATCGGCGCCGGGTACGCGTCGATCGCCGCGGGCGTGGGATCCGTACCGCTGCTCATGCCGCTGCTGGTACCGGTAGCCGTCTACGCGGCGTGTCTGCTCGCCGCGGCCACGTCACTGCCGCTACTGCGCCGCTCCGTGCACCCGGCGGAGCTGCGCTACACCTGAGCCACGCTCCACCAGGGCTGCGCCACATCTGAACCGCCCCGCACCTGAAATGCGTGACCCGCACACCGTCCGCCCTGCGGGCACGACCGGCTCCCCGGGAGGCTCGGGGGTCCTCCTGGGGAGCCGGAACGGCACGACAGGGACACGGCGGGAGAGCCGCAGGGAACACAAAGGCCCGGATCGTCAGGCGGAAATGCCGTCGATCCGGGCCATCGCATCCTCCGCGCCGTACGGCTGCAGGTAGGGCAGCCAGCGCGGGTCCCTATGCCCCGTTCCGATGATGCGCCAGGCGAGCCCCGTCGGCGGGGCGGGTTTGTGGCGCAGGCGCCAGCCGATCTCGACCAGGTGGCGGTCGGCCTTGGTGTGGTTGCAGCGGCGGCATGACGCCACCACGTTGTCCCAGGCGTGCTGACCTCCGCGGGAGCGCGGGATGACGTGGTCGACGCTGGTTGCGACGCCACCGCAGTACATGCACCGGCCGCCGTCGCGGGCGAACAGTGCCCGACGGGTCAGCGGAACGGGCCCCCGGTAAGGGACCCGTACGAACCTCTTCAGCCGGACCACGCTGGGTGCGGGGACAGTAACGGTTGCGCTGTGCATAAAGGCGCCGGATTCCTCGAGGCAGATGGCCTTGTTCTCAAGGACGAGGACGAGCGCGCGGCGGAGCGGTACGACGCCGAGTGGCTCGTACGACGCGTTGAGGACCAGGACGTGCGGCACGGATGCCTCCTTGTACGCCGGCGGCGCGTGGCTCGCGCCGGGACGATCTGCAGTCAGTCTCCCCTCTTGCCTGGTGGAAGCGCCACCATGTCCCGGTAACGGGCTGGGAGTGTTTTCGACCACACCCTCTTTCATCCCCAGGTGAGTAGGGTCTCTCCCTCGAACATTGCAACAAGCCTCGCGCGTTGCCCCGTTAGTGTGGTGGTTCTGCCCGCCGCTGTCCTCACATGTCCCCGAGCCGCGGGCGGACCGCTACGCCTGGAGGTACCTGCCGTGTTCTTGACCGCCCTGTTGGCCTCGGGGCCCACCCCGTCGCCGTCCCCCTCGGCGACGACGGACCCGACGACCGCCACGCTTCAGGACGCCCAGGAGAGCGCGACCAACGCCGCCAGCTGGGTCGAGCAGAACTGGTCCACGTGGCTGGCGATCGGTCTGCGCGTCCTGTTGATCCTGGTGATCGCGGGGATACTGAGAGTGGTGGTGCGGCGGGCGATCACCAAGCTCATCGATCGCATGACCCGCACGGTCCAGGCGGTCGACGGCACGGCCCTGGGCGGCCTGCTGGTGAACGTCGAGCGCCGCCGGCAGCGCTCGCAGGCCATCGGCTCGGTCCTCCGCTCGGTCGCGTCCTTCCTGATCATGGGCACCGCCGCGCTGATGATCCTGGGCACGTTCCAGATCAACCTGGCCCCGCTGCTGGCCTCCGCCGGTGTCGCGGGTGTGGCGATCGGTTTCGGCGCCCGCAACCTGGTCACGGACTTCCTCTCCGGCGTCTTCATGATCCTTGAGGACCAGTACGGCGTCGGCGACACGATCGACGCGGGGGTCGCCTCCGGTGAGGTCATAGAGGTGGGCCTGCGCGTGACGAAGCTGCGCGGCGACAACGGCGAGATCTGGTACGTCCGCAACGGCGAGGTCAAGCGCATCGGCAACCTCTCCCAGGGCTGGGCCACGGCCGGCGTCGACGTCACGGTCCGCTCGAACGAGGACCTGGACAAGGTGAAGCGCACCCTCGACGAGGTCGCCGAGGCGATGACCAAGGAAGAGCCCTGGAACGAGCGCCTGTGGGGCCCGATCGAGGTCCTCGGCCTGGACAGCGTCCTGCTCGACTCGATGGTCGTCCGCCTCTCGGCGAAGACCATGCCCGGCAAGTCCCTGTCCGTCGAACGCGAACTGCGCTGGCGCGTCAAGCGCGCCTTCGACGCCGCGGACATCCGCATCGTCGGCGGCCCCACGGTGCCCCCGGAGGAGGTGCCCGTCGACCCGAGCGCCGCGGTGGCGGCCCCGTCGGTCCTCGGCAACCCGGCCTCCCCCCAGTCGGAAGCGACCGCCCCCATCCCGGCCCCCGCCTCGGCCCCGGCCTCGTCGAGCGCACCGAAGTAGGCCCCGGCCGTACGTGCGAGGGGGCGGCACCCGGAAGACCCGGGTGCCGCCCCCTCGCACGTAAGAGCAGGTCCACAGCTCCGGCATCAGCCATCGACTCACGTACGGCGATCTCGTCGACCGGCCGCTCGACCTCCCACGCTCAGCCGTCAGCCGGTCCGCTCACGCCCCGTCGCGAAGAACTTCCCCACATAGGCGCCGGAAGGCAGGTCACTCTCCCGCATGAGCGAGAAGACCTCCGCCCCCATGCCCGGCGCCCCGTCCATCCGGAACGCCTCGGCGAAGCCCGTGTACTCGGCCTCCCCCAGCGCCGCGCAGTACTCACCCGCCTCTGCCTCCGCACAGCCGATGGCCTAGTCCAGGGAGCCTGCGGTCCACAGCGTCACCCGCTCCTCGTAGACGCCCAGTTCACGATGGCGGAAGACACACCGGACCCCGTACCACGACCGCTCATCCACGGCCGGTCCCGGACTCCAGCCCGGTGGCCCCGGCTATCTGGCACACCGCAGCGAACGAGGACCCCTTGCCCAGCCCGGCCACCCCCAGGAGTCCCTCACCGTCCCGGACGTCGAGGACGACGTCTCCCGAGGGCGCTTCGAAGGACATCGATCCCCAGACGGACTGCTTCCCCCGCCCGGGACGCCACCGGAAGTGGACCTCCTCGTGGCCCTTCTCGGCGACGAGGAACGCCCGCTCCGATGCCGCCAGTTTTTCGCGGACCCGCTCCTGCCATCCGTCCGAGACCGGCACCGGGCGCAGTACGTGCGTCTGCCGGTCGTCCAGCGCCTCGACGGAGAGCGGGATGCCGGCCGCACCGGCGCGCCGCCGCAGCAACCGGACCCCGACGGCCGCCGTCGCGAACGTGAGGATCCCCCATGTCAGAGGGATGAAGACCAGTTCCCCGCTCACGAAATCCCAGGTGAAACCGTCGTTCACAAGGTCGATGAACATCACGGTGAGCGCCAACGGCACGCACCTGGCCGCGGCCGCGCGCCAGCAGGCCATCAGCAGCTTCACGAGCTTCATGCGCGAGCCCCCGGGCAGACCAGGTCGTAGGCCTCGCGGAACCACTTGCCCTGCTCCGGCACGATCCCGCACTTCATCGAGGCCAGGGAGGCGAAGACGCGCCGCGTCGGAACTCTGCCGCCGCTCGCCTCGATACGTGACGTCACGGTCCGCACGTGGCGGGGCGAGAGCTTTACCCACCCGACGTCCTGGCCGTCCTCCACCGTCACCAACTGCGACACGGCGATCAGCTTCGTACCCACCGTCACCTTGCCCCACCGTATCGACGCCTTCGAGCAGGACGGCGATGCGCTGGATGCTGCGGCTGCCACCCGGGAACGTTCCCCGGAGACCGAACGATTCTCGCCATCACCGCCCCCACAGGACACGGCGAAGGCCGCGACCGGGCAAGTCGCCCCAGCCCGTACCAAACGGTTCACCTTCATGCGGCGGATCATAAGAAGTGGAATCTGTGAAGGTGATGGCAGAGCACCTCAGTCCCGTCACCCTGCGCGGCGACGCCGCCCGCCCCAGAGGGGCGCATCGCCACAAAGGCATGCACCTTGCCCCACCCGCACGCCGACCGGTCGTAACGAAGCCGTGATCGGCACCGGCAACGTTCCTGACGCACCGGCATCACACCCGCGCCCTGACGCGGAATTAACCCTCTTCACATGCCCCCCGTATTTCGGCCACATCCGGAGGCCGTCTACTGTCGCCTCAACAGCGGGCCCTTGTTCTGGAGCTCCACGCCCAGGGGCCCGCTTCGAATGTGGGGAATCCATGCGCAAGTTCGCCATAGGCGCCGCCGTTTCCGGTGCCCTGGCTCTGTCCGCCCTGGTCGTGCCGTCCGCGTCGGCCGCCACGCCGGACCTCACCTTCTCCAACGTGGTGGTCAACAACGGCAAGGCGATCGTTGTCGGCACCACCAGCACGGTGAAGGTCCCGATCACGTACACCCTGACCCACCCGGTCGGCCTCGTCATCGACAACAAGACGGGCATCGCGGGCATCGCGCTCTACCGCGGATCGTCGCTCTCGAAGATGCAGAACGAGATGGAGTCGGACGACCTCCCCAGCTGCACCACGACTTCCACGACCGCCACCACGGTCACCAACTCCTGCACCGAGGTCATCGCCATCGAGCCGCGGGACTACTTCTTCGGCGCGTCGGACGCCGGTACCTGGAAGGTGGCCGGCTTCTACGGCCTCAGCACCTCGACCACCGACGACTCCGGCAACCACATCAGCGTCAACTACGGCTACGACATGTGGGGCGGCCTCGGCACCACCCAGATCAAGCGCGCCGCCAAGCTCACCGCCGACGCCACCCCCGAGCCGGTGAACAAGGGCAAGACCCTCACCGTCAAGGGCGCGCTCACCCGCGCCGACTGGGAGACCACCAAGTACTCCGGCTACGCGGGCCAGTCGGTCGCCCTCCAGTTCAAGGCCAAGGGCGCCACCGCCTACAAGACGGTCAAGACGGTGACCTCCGGCTCCAAGGGCGCCCTGACCACCACGGTCAAGGCCTCCGCCGACGGTTCGTACCGCTACAGCTTCGCGGGCACGACCACCACGGGCGCCGCGACCGCCACGGGCGACTACGTCGACGTGAAGTAAACGAGGACGAGTCCTCCCCCGGCTCACCCCAAGGGGCCCCCGCCGCGGACGAATTCGTCCGCGGCGGGGGCCCCTTTACGACTTCTTCAGCGAACCTTTCGATGTTTCGGCGTCGTCACGGTCAAGCGTGAGTAAGCGGTTCGAAAGGTGGGTTTGCGTGGAGCGCCGCGCTTTGCAGTGCGGTGATGCGCTGGACCACACAGATCGCAAGGACCGCGGCGGCGAGGTTGAACGCTTGCGACACCACGAGGAGGAGTATCGAGGTTCCCCGGCCGCCCTGAGACCCCACCGTGATCACCGCGTGCCCAACCCAGGTCACCCACCAGGCGTTCATCAGGACCTCGTCGCGTTCCGCCTCTGTCGCCCCGGTGCTGCTCGCGCGCTGGACGTCAAGGACGAGTCGTCGCGGAACCCACAGGTTGACCACCGGTACGAGCCAGGCGACGACCGCCCAGACGCCGGATCCGGCCGGGGGCCCGGGAGTGAGCACTTGCGCGTTCCGTCGACAGCGGCTGAACCACACGAGAAAGAGCACGACCGCCGCCGTCATCAGGTACACGAACACCATCGACGCGAATCCCGACCTGCTCAGCGACGCCTCCGTGGGGTGCAGGCGATGAGCCCTGAGGACCACTCCCCGGAACACGTCCGCGGCGGCTGCCGTGGCTATCGCACCCTGCGCGAGGCGGGCAGAAAGCCATGGCGCCTTACTGACGGAACTGGTCACGATAAAAGGCCTACTTTTCGCGAGAAGCATGCGCTGTGGTGGCACAGCAGAGGGTATTAGCCATTCGGCTCATAGGCCCAGCCCGCACTCTCGCTGGCGCCCCCAGCCGAGGCCGCTGGAGGAATCCACCCGGCGGCCTTCGTCGTTCACGCACCGTCAGCCGAGCAAGCCACGTCGGCGCGCGCAGCCGACATCACACGATTGCAGCGGCCAGGCATACACCTCCGAAGGCCACACACAGCCAACCGATCACGCTGTAGGCCTTCGCCGCGAAGGGCATGCTTCCCAGCCCAGCCTTGCCTGTCGCCGGATATCTCTTCTTCCATCTTCGGCCCAGGACCACGAGGCCGATGCCGCACAACAGGAAGTAAACGGCCCACCTCAAAAGAGGATCCGAAGGTGCCCCACTATTGTCCGCCACAGCCAGCAAACCAGTGATTTGCATCGTCATGCTCCCCCCAGCCCCACTCAAACTGCCGGACGAATCAGCAGCTTTTCCGATGTTCCTTGAGTCGACTGATCAACTTCGCGTCGAAGTACGCAAACCTCTCCGACTGATTGTCTACTACCTCCATAGTCATCCGAGTGCCACTCGCCTCGAGAACATCACGAACGTGAATCAAGCAGCTGTCGTTCATAAAGCCATAAGGCCCCCGCTCGGCAATCCCCCCATCACCATTGGAAATGGTTCCTGAATTCATTCAGGGTCTTCCACTGCGGATCCGTGGACTTCAATTCAAAGATGACCGAGAATTCTCCTTCAGCATTGCGCTCGACCTTGGAGAGAAGGATTCCGTATTCATAGAGCTCCTCCAACCGCAGACGCCCATCGGCGTCATAGAGGACGTGTTTTCCATGGAGAGAGTTCTGCCGGTAACAAAATTCCTCCCGCAGGCTTCCGTCGTCGTACCAGCTTCTGGAGTACCCATCCTGCTTGCCATCCAGGTAGCAGACGGCCGAGACCCTTCGGCCATCCGCTTCCTCGTACCCGACCCCGGTGAACGGAACACCCCTGAACGTATAAATGAGGTCTTCGTCAAAATCGATTTCATCCTCGGGGACCTCATTCAATTTCCCGTACTCCGTCCGTCAGTTGCATGCAATTGGCGCAGCGGACGATGCGCTGCCCCTTCAGGGTTCCCTTGAGCCTCACATTGTAGACCGTGAAATCCTCGAGAGTGGATCCGGTACGGGCCCACAGCCCCTCGTTCAATGCGTTTATCTCGGAGTGACTTCCGGGTACGCCCTTGAACGGTTCACCTTCGCCCACGAATGCGTCAAGGCGGTCCTGAAGTACGGGATGGAGATTATTCGGGATGCCCGTGTTCTGACCGAACGTCACCTTGCCGGTCACGTTGTCCATGGCGCCCGTGAGTACCGGTCCCCTCGCATTGTTGGACTGGTACTCGGGGCTGCCTTGAGTGGTGATCTTCTTGTACCGCTGGTGAACAGCTCCTCTCAGCGCCTCATCGGCTGCATCCGTGCTGCCGGTCCCCGCGCTGCCTTCTGAGCCACCCCCCGGCTCGGTGCCGGATGTTCCCGTGTGGGCGTTGCTCGGCCGGGCCGCCGCCGCATCGGCTTCCTCGGCGTGCGCCTGTGCATTGGCGCGCTTCATGTCCGCCAAGTCCTTGGCGTCGGCGGCCGCTTCGTCGACGGCCTCGGTGCTCGCACCCGCCTTGGCCGCGGCGTTGGCATCCTCGGTGCGTGGTGTGTCCTCGCCTGCGTCCTCGGCTGTGGGGTCACCGCCGGGGCCGGGACCGCAGTCACCGAGGAACGCGCCACAGGCGGCGGTGAAGCCGGCGGCACCGCCTTCGATGCAGCCGGGGGCAAGGAGCCCACCGGATTCGAGGGTGCAGGAACCCGCCCCGATGATGACGACAGTGGCCACCATGCCGACCGCGACATACGGCGCGGCCTTCTTCAGGTAGTGGCCCGTGCAGCCGAAGAACCCGTGGCAACCGCCACCACCGCCACCACCGCCACTGTTACCGCTGTTACCACTGGATGTGTTGGTCGGCGCAGGACTGGATGTTTTCTGGGGCGTGTGGCCGCCGCAGACGAATCCGGGCGCGCACGTGTTCAGGTCGGAGTGCGCCCAGTCGTCGTACCCCGTCGGGTCCGAGCCGGTGGCCGGGTTGTCGGCCGCGTACGTATAGCCGCCCATCTGGTTGGGATCGCCCACCTGGAAGATCGGGTCGGGGGTGAGGAAGCGGCCGAGGACGGGGTCGTAGTTCCGGGCGCCGAGCAGGTCCAGGCCGGTGGCCGGGTCGCCCGGCATGCCGAGGAAGCCGTGGTTCTCGTCGGCGGAGACCCAGGTCGGGGGCTCCGTGCCGCGCGGATTGCCGTACGGGTCGTAGAAGCGACGCGTGGCAGCCAGAGTCGACGCGTCGACCGCCGTCGTCGCCGTGCCCTGGGCGTTGGCGACCTGGTAGGTGACGCCTCCGGAGGACGAACGCGTGATCCTCGTGCCGTCCGGGCCCGCGTAGTACCGCAGCGCCGTGCACGTCTTCGCCGCCACATCGAGCGTGAGCTGCTCGACGCCGCCGAAGAGATACAGGACGCGGGTCTTGTCCGTGCCACCCACCGACGCCGTCTGCTCCAGCAGGTTGCCGTCGGCGTCGTAGAGGTACTTGCTGGTGCGGTCGGTGGCCCCGGACGGGGTCGACACCGTCGCCGTACGCCCCTCCGCGTCGTACGTGAACGTCTGCGTCTGGCCCGGCGGCAGCACGCCGGCAGCGATCGTCGACCAGTTCTGGCCCTTGCCGCCGCATGCGGTCAGCGTCAGCTGAGTGGCCTTGGTGGCGCTGGCCGCCGGGTCCGACAGGCACATCGTGTTCTTGGCCGCGTTGACCAGGGTGCCGGTCGCGGTGACCCGCCACTTCTGGGTGGCGTCGGTCGAGCAGGTGTCCACCACCACGCCCGTCCCGGAAGCGGTGGCGTTGCCCGCCGTGTCCAGGCACAGTCCGGCCGCCTTCACCGTGCCGTCGGTGCCGATCGTCCACTTCTGTGCCGTGGCGGTCGAACTGCAGGTGTTGACGTCGACCTTCGCCCCGGAGCCCGTCGGGGTCTTCGACGCGGACGCCGGTCAGCTCCTGCTGTACGTGAACGGCCGTCTGTCCGCCACGAAGGCCTACACCGGCACCGACTGGAACGCCGTCGGCCCCGTCCAGTTCGGCCGCCGCCTCTACCAGGGCGCGTACGGCGAATACGCCGACGGCCGCCTCAGCGACGTCCGCCTCTACCCCACCGCGCTTCCTCCGGCCGACGCGGCAGCACCGGGCGGCAACGCGACCCTCACCCAGCTGGACTGAGCGAACAAGACCCGGACTCCGCCCCCGTAGGTAACGACTCGGTTGCCTCGGGGGCGCTTTCTCTTGACGCCTCCGCGGCCCGCGGCCTACCTTCCTCCCACCAATAGGAAACTTTCCTAACAATGATCTTGCAGTGGACTTCCCCACGGCCACCCTGGGAAGCTGAGCGACTGGGCAGTTGAAAGGCAGGTGTCGACAAACATGGCAGGATCCGCCGGTACGCCGGGCACCCCGCGCGTCCTGCGCGCCATGAACGACCGCGCCGCCCTCGATCTGCTGCTCGCGCACGGACCGCTCTCGCGGACCAGGATCGGAAAGCTGACCGGGCTGTCCAAGCCCACCGCCTCCCAGCTCCTCGCCCGACTGGAGGCCGCCGGACTCGTGCTGGCCACCGGCACGAGCGAGGGGCGGCCGGGCCCCAACGCCCAGCTGTACGCCGTCAATCCGAGGGCCGCCCACGCGGCGGGCCTGGACGTCACGCCCGAGCGCATCCTCGCCGCCGTCGCCGATGTCACCGGCCGCACCGTGGGCGAGTACGAGCTGCCCACCCCGGGCCGGCACCCCGCGCAGCCCGTCGTACGCCAGGTCACCGACGCCCTCGACGGCGCGGTGAAGGCGGCGGGGCTCGCCAGGGGCGACGTCCAGCGGCTCGTCATCGGGACGCCCGGCGCCTTCGACCCCAACACCGGGCGGCTGCGGTACGCCTCCCACCTGCCCGGCTGGCACTCCCCCAGCCTCCTCGACGAGCTCGCGGCCGCGCTGCCGATGCCCGTCGAGTACGAGAACGACGTCAACCTGGTGGCCATCGCCGAGCAGCGGCTCGGGGCGGCGCGCGGGCACGAGGACTTCGTACTGCTGTGGAACGAGGGCGGCCTCGGCGCCGCCCTCGTCCTCGGCGGTCGACTGCACCGCGGCTGGACCGGCGGCGCGGGCGAGGTCGGCTTCCTGCCCGTGCCCGGCGCACCCCTCGTACGCCAGGTGACGAAGGCGAACAGCGGTGGCTACCAGGAGCTGGCCGGCTCCCAGGCCATTCCCAAGCTCGCCCGCGAGCTGGGCATCCAGCCGGTGCCGACCGGGCCCTACGCCGAGGTCGCCGCCGCCCTCGTCGAACAGGCCGCCCGCATCAACGAGGGGCCGCACCTGCGGCTCCTGGAGACGTACGCGACCGGTCTCGCCACCGGTCTCGCCTCGCTCGTCTCCGTGCTCGACCCCGAACTCGTCGTGCTCAGCGGCGCCTCGCTCACCGCCGGCGGCGAACCGCTGCGCGTCCTGGTGCAGGCGGAGCTGGAGGAGCTGGCCGCCTCCCGACCGCGCCTCGTGGTCGGCGACGTACACGAACACCCCGTGCTGCGCGGCGCGTTGGAGAGCGCGCTGGCGGCCACCCGCGACGAGGTCTTCGACACCTCCCGCTGAGTCCCACCCCTCGACCGACTCCCCGTCCCGCGAACCGTCCCGCGAACACCACCACCACCGCCGCCGCCCTGCCGTAGGGAGACCCCGCCATGCCCGGAATATCCAGGAAAGTCGCCACTGCTCTCGCCGCTTCCGCCTCGCTCGCCCTCCTCACCACCGCCTGTACCGGCCAGTCGTCCTCGGGCCCGAGCGACGACGCCTCCAAGGACACGACGATCAACTTCTGGCACGCCTGGAGCGCGCCCGGCGAGATCGCGGGCGTGAAGGCCCTGGTCGCGGGCTTCGAGAAGGCGCACCCCAACATCCACGTCAACATCGTCGCCAACATGACCGACGACAAGATCAACCAGGCCCTGCGCTCCGGCGGCGACAAGGCTCCCGACGTGATCTCCTCGTTCACCACCAACAACGTGGGCAAGTTCTGCTCCTCCGGCGCCCTGGTCGATCTCAACCCCTTCTTCAAGAAGGCGGGAATCGACCCGGCGACGACCTTCCCGAAGGCGATGAACGAGTACACCCAGTTCGACGGCAACCGCTGTTCGGTTCCGCTGCTCGGTGACGCGTACGGCCTCTACTACAACAAGGACGCATTCAAGAAGGCCGGGATCTCCAGCCCCCCGAAGACCTGGTCCGAATTCGAGGCGGACGCGAAGAAGCTCACCGTCTCCAAGGGCGACTCCTACTCCCAGTTGGGTTTCATGCCGAACTACCACGGCTGGGAGTCCACGACCGAGCACTACTTCGGGCAGTTCTCCCCGACGTACTTCGACAGCAGCGGCAAGTCGAACCTCGCCAAGGACCCCGCTTTCACGGCCGGATTCACCCTCCAGAAGAAGCTGGTCGACGAACTCGGCGGCTATCAGAAGCTGGAGAAGTACCGCTCCAAGCTCGGTGACGAATGGGGCACCAGGCACCCCTTCCACACCGGCCAGGTCGCCATGCAGCTGGACGGCGAGTGGCGGCTCGGCATGGCCGAGGAGGCCAAGCCGGACTTCGAGATCGGTGTCGCCCCGCTGCCCGTTCCCGACGACCGGGCCGACCAGTACGGCAAGGGCTACATCACCGGCACCATCGCGGGCATCGCGGCCACCAGCAAGAAGCGGAACGCGGCCTGGGAACTGGTCAAATACATGACCACGGACACGGACGCGGTGGTCGGCTTCGCCAACGCCATTCACAACGTGCCCTCTACGCTGGCCGCGCTCAAGTCGCCGAAGCTGAAGTACGACCCGCGCTTCAAGACGTTCCTGGACATCGCGTCGAACCCGAACTCGACGACGACTCCCGCGTCCATCAACGGCGGCACCTACCTCGTGACGATCCAGCAGTTCGGATACGACTACGAGAGCGGCAAGGCGAAGGATCTGAAGGCGGGTCTGCAGAAGACCGCCGCGCAGATCGACACGGACATCGCGCAGGCGAAGTAGTAGACGGGCACGGACATGAGCACCGTCACACTGGCTTCGAAGCGGCGCCGATCGGCGCTGCGCACCCTCGCCTTCATGTCGCCGTGGCTGATCGGCTTCGCGGTCTTCTTCGCCTATCCGCTGCTCTCGACCGTCTACTTCTCGTTCATGCACTACGACGGCTTCAAACCGCCGACGTGGAGCGGGACGAAGAACTGGACCTACGTCTTCGAGCACTACCCGCTGTTCTGGCCCGCGCTGCGCAACACCCTGTGGCTGGTGCTGGTCATGGTCAGCCTGCGGGTCGTCTTCGGACTCGGCGTGGGCCTGCTGATCACGAAGATCAAGACGGGCACGGGCGTCTTCCGCACCCTCTTCTACCTCCCCTACCTCGCCCCGCCCGTCGCCGCGACGATGGCCTTCGCCTTCCTCCTCAACCCCGGTACGGGACCGGTCAACTCGATCCTGGAGAAGGTCGGCATCCCGGCCCCCGGCTGGTTCAACGACCCCAGCTGGTCCAAGCCGGCCCTCACCCTGCTGGCCCTGTGGGGCATCGGCGACCTGATGGTCATCTTCATGGCCGCGCTGCTCGACGTACCGACGGAGCAGTACGAGGCGGCGGAGCTGGACGGCGCCTCGGCCTGGCAGCGGTTCCGGTACGTCACGCTGCCGAACATCTCGCCGATCGTGATGTTCGCCGTGGTCACCGGCGTGATCCAGACCATGCAGTACTACACCCAGCCACTGATCGCCGGGAAGGTCGCGTCGGGCGTCATCCAGGGCGCCGGTACGCAGTTCGAGCCCGGCTACCCCGACAAGTCGACGCTCACCCTGCCGCAGCTCGTCTACAACCTCGGCTTCCAGCGCTTCGACTACGGCTCCGCCTGTGTGGTCGCGCTCGTGCTCTTCGCCCTGTCCATGGTGTTCACCGCGTTCCTGATGCGGCGCCGGGGCGGTCTCATCCAGGCAGGTGACTGACACCCATGACACAAGTACTCGACAAGCCCGTGGAGTTGCGGGCCCCGGTCTCGCCCGCCGAACGCACCGCCCGCCGCAAGGCGCTCCTGGAGTGGGTCGCGATCCACGCCCTGGGCGTCGCCGCCGGCCTCTTCTTCGTCCTCCCCTTCGTCTTCGTCTTCCTGACCTCGCTGATGAGCGACTCGCAGGCACTCAGCCGCGACCTCATCCCGCACACCTGGGAGTGGGGCAACTACCGCAAGGTCTTCGACACCCCCGGCTTCCTCACCTGGTGGAAGAACACACTGCTGTACGCCGGTGCCGGCACCGTCCTGACGGTCGTGTCGTCGATCCCCGTCGCCTATGCCCTCGCCAAGTTCCGCTTCCGGGGCCGGAACCTGTCACTGATGCTGGTCATCTCGATGATGATGCTGCCGCCGCAGGTCGTCATCATCCCGATGTACCTCTTTTGGGCGAAACAGCTGGACCTGTCCGGCACGCTGTGGCCGCTGATCATCCCGATGGCCTTCGGTGACGCGTTCTCCATCTTCCTGCTCCGCCAGTTCCTGATGACCATCCCGAACGAGTACCTCGACGCGGCGAAGGTCGACGGCTGCGGGGACCTGAAGACCCTGCTGAAGGTCGTCCTGCCGATGGCGAAGCCGGGGATCTCCGCCGTGGGCCTCTTCCAGTTCTTCTACGCCTGGAACGACTACTTCGGCCCGCAGATCTACGCCTCCGAGAACCCCGGCGCCTGGACCCTTTCCTACGGCCTGGAGTCGTTCAAGGGCGCGCACCACACCGACTGGAACCTCACCATGGCCGCGACCGTGCTGGTCATGGCCCCCGTGATCCTCGTGTTCTTCTTCGCACAGAAGGCGTTCGTCGAAGGCGTCACGCTCACCGGAGTGAAGGGTTGACACACATGAAACTCACCGTGGTCGGCGGAGGGTCGACCTACACGCCCGAACTCATCGACGGCTTCGCCCGGTTGCGGGACACCCTGCCCGTCGAGGAACTGGTCCTCGTCGACCCGGCCGCCGACCGCCTGGAGCTGGTGGGCGGCCTGGCGCGACGCATCTTCGCCAAGCAGGAGCACCCCGGCCGGATCGTCACGACCTCGGACCTGGACGCGGGTGTCGAGGGCGCCGACGCGGTCCTGCTCCAGCTGCGCGTCGGCGGCCAGGCGGCCCGCGAGCAGGACGAGACCTGGCCGCTGGAGTGCGGCTGCATCGGCCAGGAGACGACGGGCGCGGGCGGTCTGGCGAAGGCGCTGCGCACGGTGCCGGTGGTGCTGGACATCGCGGAGCGCGTCCGCCGTACCAACCCCGACGCCTGGATCATCGACTTCACCAACCCGGTCGGGATCGTGACGCGCGCGCTGCTCCAGGCGGGCCACAGGACGGTCGGGCTGTGCAACGTGGCGATCGGTTTCCAGCGGAAGTTCGCCGGGATGCTCGGGGTCGCCCCCGTGGACGTCCATCTGGACCACGTGGGTCTCAACCACCTCAGCTGGGAGACGGGGGTGCGCCTCGGCGGCCCCGAGGGCGAGAACGTCCTGCCGAAGCTGCTGGCCGAACACGGCGACACGATCGCCGACGACCTGCGCCTGCCGCGCACCCTCGTGGACCGCCTGGGCGTGGTCCCCTCCTACTACCTGCGCTACTTCTACGCGCACGACGAGGTCGTACGAGAGCTGCGGACGAAACCGTCACGGGCGGCGGAGGTCGCCGCGATGGAGCGGGAGTTGCTGAAGATGTACGGCGATCCGGCGCTCGACGAGAAGCCGGAGCTGCTCTCCAAGCGGGGCGGCGCGTACTACTCCGAGGCGGCCGTCGACCTCGCCGCCGCGCTGCTCGGCGGGGGCGGCAGCCCCTACCAGGTGGTCAACACCTACAACAAGGGCACCTTGCCCTTCCTCCCGGACGACGCGGTGATCGAGGTGCAGGCGGCCGTCGGTCCGCACGGCCCGACGCCACTGCCGGTCCCGCCGGTCGACCCCCTGTACGCGGGGCTGATGGCGGCCGTGACGTCCTACGAGGACCTGGCCCTGGAAGCCGCCCTGCGCGGCGGCCGCGACCGGGTCTTCCGGACCCTCCTCGCCCACCCCCTCATCGGCCAGTACGAGTACGCCGACGCCCTCACCGACCAACTGATCGCGCACAACCGGGAGCACCTCGCGTGGGCATGACGTCATCCGGACCCGGCGCCGGGACGGCCGCCGGATCCGACCCCGAGGGCATGGTCCTGGCCATCGACGCGGGGAACAGCAAGACCGACGTCGCGGTCGTGTCCGTGGACGGGCGGGTGATCGGGGCCGCGCGCGGCGGGGGATTCCGGCCGCCGGTGGTCGGGGTCGCCGTGGCCGTGGACGCCGTGGGCGAGGCCGTCGCCCGCGCCTTCGCCGAGGCGGGCGTCGACTCCGTGGCCCATGTCTCGGCCTGCCTCGCCAACGCCGATCTCCCCGTGGAGGAGGAGCAGTTGGCGGCCGCGCTGCACGCGCGCGCGTGGGGCACGAGCGTGGAGGTGCGCAACGACACGTTCGCGATCCTGCGCGCGGGGATAGCGGAGCCGCGCGGGGTCGCCGTGGTGTGCGGCGCGGGGATCAACTGCGTCGGCATGCGTCCCGACGGCCGCACCGCCCGTTTCCCGGCGCTCGGCCGGATCTCCGGGGACTGGGGCGGTGGTTGGGGCCTGGCGGAGGAGGCCCTGTGGTACGCGGCCCGCGCGGAGGACGGCCGGGGCGGGCCCACGGACCTGTCCCGCACCCTCCCGGCCCACTTCGGTCTGTCCTCCATGTACGCCCTGATCGAGGCGCTGCACCTGGAGCACATCGAGCACGACCGTCGGCATGAGCTGACTCCGGTGCTGTTCGCGACGGCTGCGGAGGGTGACGAGGTCGCTCGCGCTCTCGTGGACCGGCTCGCGGACGAGGTCGTCGCGATGGCCACGGTCGCTCTGACCCGGCTCGACCTCCTCGCCGAGGAGACCCCCGTCCTCCTGGGGGGCGGTGTCCTTGCCGCCCGCCATCCCCAACTCGACGACCGGATCCGCGAACTCCTGTCGGCCCAGGCCCCCAAGGCGGTCCCCCAGGTGATCTCGTCCCGCCCCGTGCTGGGCGCCGCCCTCCTGGGCCTGGACCACGTCCACGCCCCCACCGAGTCCCACACCCGCGTACGGGCCTTTTACGAGGGGGGTTGAGCAGCCCCGTCCGCCTGCACGGAGGCTCGCGCAACCCTTCCTCCGCCCCCGCCGCCCCTACCCGTCCCATCCCCAGGGGCTCCGCCCCTTCGACCCCACTGGGGGCTCCGCCCCCAGACCCCCGGGTGGGTTCGCCGGCTGCGGGCCGGTGCGGGCCGTTCGCGCAGTTCCCCGCGCCGCTGGGGGGCCGGGGCTGAGCCCCAGGCCCGGCTTTTAGGGGCGCGGGGAACTGCGCGACCAGCCCCCACTCACCCGCACCCGGAAAGCTCCCCTTCGCACACACCCCAATACCGGCACATTCGAAAGGGAACCGAACACACACTGGCCGCGTATTCATGGTCAAGGGGGTGGCGCGGAGCGCCGCGGTCGCGCTGCCGTCCGAACGGGCCACCGTTGTACGAAGGGTGGGCTGGAATCCGAACAAGATCGAGTCAAGGCCTGTGCGGATGTCAGTCCCGGCGGCGATACTTGCGGCCGTGCACCTCTCTTCGTGCTCCCGCGTACGCGGGGAGGTGACCGACGGATGACCATGGGGGAGGTCAAGTGACACAGCCGCCGAAGGGCACGGCGCCACCGGGGCAGTCGGCCACGCCCACGATGCCTGCCGTCCCGCCGCAGTCCGGCGCGACAGCGGCCCAGTACGGCGCGCCGGCGACGGCGCCGCGGTCCGGGCCCCCCTCACCACCGGGCAGACCCGCCACGCCCGACACCGCCCCCGCACGCCGCACCGCCTGGGCCGAGGGCGTGGACCGCCTGCGCACCGCGGCGACGACGGAACCGGGCCGGCTGCGCCTCATCGGCGCCGTCCTCGCCCTCCTGGTCGTCGCGTTCGGCACGGTCACCGCCTGGCAGATGACGGAGCGTTCGAGCGCGGCGGACGACGTGCTGCACAGCAGCCAGCCGCTGAGCGCCGGCGCCGCGGACATCTACCGTTCACTCGCGGACGCCAACACCGCGGCCTCCAGCGGCTTCCTCGCGGGCGGCCAGGAGAGCGCGGACACCCGCGACCGGTACGAGAAGGACATCCGGACGGCCGCGCAGGGGCTCATCACCGCCGCCGCCAACTCCGATCCGGGGTCCCCGTCCACGGACACGATCGCCAAGCTCAACAAGCTGCTGCCGGAGTACAAGGGCCTCATCGAGCGGGCCCGCGCCAACAACCGGCAGGGCTATCCGCTCGGCGGCGCGTATCTGCGGTACGCGAACGAGAAGATGCAGCAGCAGATGCTCCCCGCGGCCGAGGAGCTCTACAAGCGGGAGAACGCCCGGCTGAGCGCCGACTACGCCGACGCGAAGCCCTACCCGTGGGCCGCGATCGGTCTCGGCGTCCTCGCGCTCGGCGGGCTCTTCTGGGCCCAGCGACGCCATTACCGCCGTACGAACCGGGTGTTGAACCAGGGACTGGTCGCCGCCACGGCCGCCTCCGCGGTGGTGCTGCTCTGGCTGGTGGTCGGGCACAGCGTGGCCCGGGCCGGGCTGAGCTCCTCGTACGACCACGGGGTCCGCTCACTGAACGTGCTGCACGACGCCCGGATCGCCTCCCTGAAGGCGCGGGGCAACGAGAACCTCACGCTGGTCAGCCGGGGCGCGGAGACCAAGCAGGTGTCCACGACGGAGGTCATGGACCTCTACGACTACGACTTCCAGCAGGACATGAAGACCCTCACCAAGGGCCTGGCGCTGGCCGAGGGCATCGCCGACGACACGGCGGGCAAGAAGCCCGTCGAGGCCGCGACGGCCAACATGAAGGTCTGGAAGTCCCGCCACCAGGAGGCCCGCACGGCCGACGACTCGGGCGACTACCAGGGCGCTTTGAACAAGGTGATCGGTTCGGCGGCCGACAAGCCGACCGGTGAGTGCTTCGACGGCGTGGACACCAACCTCGCGGCGGCGCTGACGCACGAGGAGAGTGAGTTCAAGCAGGCGGCAGGCAACGGCCGGGACGCGATGAGCGGGCTCCCCGCGGGCGCGGCCGTCCTCGCGGTGCTGGCCGCGGCGGGCGCCCTGCTGGGCATCGGGCGCAGGCTTTCGGAGTACCGGTGAGAGGGGGAGCGGTGAAAGGGGGCATGGCGATGACCGCACGACGTCTGAGGGCGAGCCTGAGGGGCTGGGGCGGCGTGGGTGCGATGGCCCTCGCCCTGGTCGTCACCGCGGTCTTCGCCCTGTTGCTGCCGCTGAGCAGCGCACGCGGGGACGGCAGCACGGGCACCGGCGGCCAGGGCGTGGGCCAGGGCATCCAGGCCAGGGCCGACACGTGCACCGACCCGCAGGACCAGAGCCCCTCCCCGTCCTCCGACGACAGCGGCAAGACGATCACGGCCATCAAGCAGCGCGGCTATCTGTCGGTCGGTGTCGACCAGAACAGCTACCGCTGGGGCTACCGCGATCCGAACAACACGGCGAAGAGCAGCGACCTGGAAGGCTTCGACATCGATCTCGCGCACGAGATCGCGAGGGAGATCCTCGGCGACCCGAACGCGGTCCGTTTCCACGCCATCCCCACCAACCAGCGCATCCCCGCGATCAAGTCCGGTCAGGTCGACATGGTGGTGCGCACCATGACGATCACCTGCTCCCGCCTCAAGGACGTGGCCTTCTCGGCCCCCTACTTCCTGACCGGGCAGCAGGTCCTGGCCCCCAAGACCTCGGGCATCAAGGGGTACGACAACACGCTGGCGGGCAAGCGGATCTGCTCGGCGGCGGGCTCGACGGCGTACGACAAGCTGTCGGCCGACAAGAAGGCGGGCACGCTCACCTCCTCCGCCGACATCACCACCACCGTGCCCAACCAACTCGACTGCCTGGTGCGGCTGCAGCTGGGTCAGGTCGACGCCGTGGTGACCGACGGCGCGCTCGCCGCCAGCCAGGCGGCGCAGGACCCGACGGTCGAACTGAAGGGCAAGACCTTCACCGACGACTACTACGGCGTGGCGATGAAGTTGGGCGCCGACGATCTGGTACGCCGGGTCAACCAGGTGCTCGTGGACTACCGCAAGAGCGGCGGCTGGCAGGCCTCGTACACCAAGTGGCTGTCCGCGACCCTGAAGGCGGACTCCCCGTCGGCGACTCCGCCGACGGCGCACTACAAGTAACGGAAACCGGGTGACGCCGGCGCGGACGACGCGGCCGGCGGGAACGCAAGCGACGGGCACGACCGAGAGCGAGAGGTGATCGATGGGCGTCACGGGACCCCCCGAGCCGGTGATGGACCGGGACGAGGTGGACCGTGCGCTGGCGCGGCTCGGCGCGGAGCACGAGGCCATCGAGACCTCGCTCCTCGCCCTGCAGGACCACGCGGGCCGCAGACTCCTCGAAGGCGCCGAGCTCACGGGCACGACCAAGGAGCGCTGGTCGACCGCGGACGCGTCGATCACGCTGCTGTGGGCGTACTTCGACGCGTACACGGACGCGCTGCGCTCCGCCCGCGACATCCGTTCCCGGCGCCGCTGGTCGAGCCGTGAGGACCTGGTCGACCTGACCGAGCTGCTGCGCGGCGCGGGCATCACGGTGGCCGGCTCGGCCACCGCCGCGGCGAACGCGCCGACGCTCGCCGGCACCGGCAGGCTCAGCGAGCGGTTCTCGCTGGTCGAACTGGTGGAGCGGATGAACGAGCTGTACGCGTCCTCGCTCGACATGGTCGTCGCGGCGGACGCCGTCTGGTCCGCGCTGCCCGCCCGGATCGATTTACTGGCCGCGGAGCTCCAGCGCACCCGCCAGCTCGCGCACTCCGTGGGCGTACGCCCCGGCGAGCACCCGGCGGGCGACGACCTGGAGCGGATCACCCGGACGCTGAGCACCCTGCGTCAACAGGTCGTCTCCGACCCGCTGGCCTTCTGGGCGCCCGCGAAGGGCAGTTCGGCGCCCGGCGGCGGACGTCCCGACACGACGACGTACGACCGCGAGGCGCGCGCGCTGGAGGACGTGCGCCGGGAGATCGACGCGGTGCTCACCGTCCGCCAGGACGCGGAGACCCGCCTCGTGCGGCTGCGGGACGTGCTCAGTCGCGCCGACCGCACGCTCGCGGAGGCGAGGAGCGCCCGCGGTGAGGTACTGGCGAAGATCGCCGCGTCCGAGGTGCCGGCCGTCAGCGGGCCGCCGACGGTGCTGCAGGAGCAGTTGGCGACGGCCGCGGAGTACCGCAGACACGCCCAGTGGCACCGTCTGTCGCCCCTCCTGGAGGCGCTGGAGGAGAAGGCCGAGGACGAGCTGCTGCGCGCCCGCGAGTCGTTGACCGCGGTCACCCAGCCGCTCGCGGTCCGCGCGGAGCTGCGCGGCCGCCTCGACGCGTACAAGGCGAAGGTGGCCCGGCACGGCCTCGCGGAGGACCCGTTCCTCATCGAGCGCTACGACGCGGCCCGACGCATGCTGTGGAGCGCGCCCTGCGATCTGCGGGTGGCGGAGGAGGCGGTGCTGCGCTATCAGCGGGCCGCCGTCGATCTGCTCAGCCCGCGGGTGCCCGAACAGGGCGGGCCCACCGACCGTAGGGGGCCGCACGCATGAACACTAAAGGTGATGCAGTGTGAGTGAGCAGCAGAAGTGCCAGCGGCCCAGTTGCCCGGGGTCGTACGAGGACGTGGGCGGCGGCGAGCTGTACTGCGACACGTGCGGTCTGGCACCCGTCGTCTCGGCGAACGGCACGGTGGGCTCACCCCCGACCGGACTCACCGCGGGCGGCAAGGGCTCGCGCGGCTCCGGCAGCAGTTCGCGGGCGAGTTCGCGCAGCTCCAGTTCCCGTACGTCCTCGCGCTCCTCCCAGTCGCGGCGCTCGGTCTCCGGACGCCTGTCGCGCTCGCTGTCCGGCAACGCGAGCGCCCGCTCGGTGTCGGTGCGCAGCTCGGGCTCGACCGCCGCCTCCAGTGGCCGCGGACGGCTCGGCGTCGGGCTGGTGCAGGTGCCGGACGTACCGCGGCCCGACCCGCGCGCGATGGTGCTGGAGAACCCGGAGGTGCCCGAGCGGAAGCGGTTCTGCTCGCGCTCCGACTGCGGGGCGCCGGTGGGCCGTTCGCGCGGTGAGCGGGTGGGGCGCACCGAGGGGTTCTGCACCAAGTGCGGTCACCCGTACTCGTTCGTGCCGAAGCTGCACACGGGCGACATCGTGCACGGCCAGTACGAGGTGGTGGGCTGTCTCGCGCACGGCGGGCTCGGCTGGGTCTACCTCGCCGTCGACCGCGCGGTCTCCGACCGTTGGGTGGTCCTCAAGGGCCTGCTCGACACCGGCGACCAGGACGCGATGGCGGCGGCGATCTCCGAGCGGCGCTTCCTCGCGGAGATCGAGCACGCCAACATCGTGCGGATCTACAACTTCGTGGAGCACCTGGACCAGCGGACGGGTTCGCTGGACGGGTACATCGTCATGGAGTACGTCGGCGGCAAGTCGCTGAAGGAGATCGCCAACGACCGTCGTACGGCGGACGGCAAGCGCGATCCGCTGCCGGTGGAGCAGGCCTGCGCGTACGGCATCGAGGCCCTGGAGGCGCTCGGCCATCTGCACAGCCGCAATCTGCTCTACTGCGACTTCAAGGTCGACAACGCGATCCAGACCGAGGACCAGCTCAAGCTGATCGACATGGGCGCGGTGCGCAGGATGGACGACGACGAGTCGGCCATCTACGGCACGGTGGGCTACCAGGCGCCGGAGGTGGCCGAGGTCGGTCCCTCGGTGGCGAGTGACCTCTACACGGTCGCCCGCACCCTGGCCGTGCTGACCTTCGACTTCCAGGGGTACACGAACGTCTTCGTGGACTCCCTGCCGGACCCGGACAACATCGAGGTCTTCCGGACGTACGAGTCCTTCTACCGGCTCCTGGTGCGCGCCACCGACCCTGATCCGGCGCGCCGGTTCGCGTCCGCGCAGGAGATGGCGGAGCAGCTGACGGGTGTGCTCAGGGAGGTCGTGTCCCTCCAGACGGGGCGGGCGCGCCCGGCCCTGTCCACCCTGTTCGGGCCGGAACTGAAGGTCACGGACACGGAGTTGTTCGGACAGCTGGACGGGGACGTGTCACGGCTGGGGGCACGCGAGGTGCCCCCGCGGGGGAGAAAGCGCGCGCCCGCGCCGCCCCCCGGCAGCAACGGAGCGGGGGTGAACGGGACCCCGCCGCTCCCCCTGGCTCCCGCTCCGGTCCCGGCCGCTCTGGTCAAGCCGCTGAACGCCGCGGCGACCGCGCTCGCGCTGCCGGTCCCCCTGGTCGACCCGGGGGACCCCAACGCCGGTTTCCTCGCGGGCCTGATGGCCTCGGCTCCCGCGGAGCTGATCACCGCGCTGCACGCGGCGCCCACCGGCTCTTTGGAGCTGCGCCTGCGCGAGCTGCGGGCCCGGCTGGAGATGGGTGAACTGGCCAGTGCGGGCAGGGCACTGGAGGCGCTGGAGGCGGACCACCCCGACGACTGGCGGGTGGTCTGGTACCGGGGCGTCGCGGCCCTGGCGACCGGGGAGCACGAGACCGCGGCGCTGTCCTTCGACGCGATCTACGACGCCTTCCCGGGCGAGCCCGCGCCGAAGCTGGCCCTCGGCCTGTGCGCGGAGGTGCTCGGGCAGCTGGACAACGCGGGCGAGTACTACCGCCTGGTGTGGACGACCGACCCCAGCTATGTCAGCTCGGCGTTCGGCCTGGCCCGCGTGCAGCTCGCGGCGGGCGACCGCCGCGGCTCCGTACGCACGCTGGAGTCCGTACCGGAGTCGTCGATCCACTACACGGCGGCGCGGGTCGCGGCGGTGCGGGCGCGGCTGCGGCAGCGGCTGGCCGAGGAGGCGGCGGCAGCGGCGTTCCTGGACGATCTGACAGCGGCGGCCGGACAGGTCGAGGCCCTTGACGGATACGGTCTGGACGCGGTGCGACGCGAGCAGTTGTCGACGGAGGTCCTAGGCTGCGCCCTGGACTGGGTACTCTCCGGTAGCCGGAGTTCCGCCCAGCACTCCGGCGGCGGACCGGTGCTGCTCGGCAGTGAGGTGGACGAGCGCGGTCTGCGTTTCGCACTGGAGCGTTCGTACCGCACGCTGGCCCGCCTCGCGCGGGGCGGCGAGGAGAGGATCGACCTGGTGGAACGTGCCAACCGTTACCGCCCCCGGACGTGGGTGTGATTGATGTCCCAGATGCCCCAGCCGACGGCCCTTTCGCGGTGCCCCAGTTGCGAGGAGCCCCTGGAGGCGGGTGACCGTTTCTGCGGTGCGTGCGGGTACGACCTGTCGGCGGTGCCCGCACCGCCCCAGGACCACCCCACGATCGCCATGAACGGCTCGTCGACACGCCCCTCCGAGACCGCCGCGTCCCTGGACTGGCCCCTCGCGCCGGAGCCGGCGAGCTCCGACACGCCCGCGCCGGTGCACCGGGCGACCGACATCCGGGGCACGGACTCGGGCGGCTCCGAGCTCCCCCACCCGGACACGGAGTCCGCGGCGGCCCAGCAGCCGGGCGACCACCCCTCGGGCGTGCAGCGTTCGGGTGGGCAGCCTTCGGGCGTACGGTTCGACCGGCCCCCGGAGCCCGACGAGTACCCGCTCGCCCCGCCGGCCGAAGCCCCCGCCGGGCCCGTCGTCGATCCACGGACCGCCGACCTCGGCGCACCCGTCACGCCCCCCGCGGGCACCAAACTGTGCGTCGCCTGCCGCTCGGGCCATGTGGACAGCGACGGCTACTGCGAGAACTGCGGGCACGCCCAGCCGCGCGAACGGGACCACATGGAGCAGGAGTTGGGTGCGGTGGCCGCGGTCAGCGACCGGGGCCTGCGCCACCACCGCAACGAGGACGCGTTCGCGATCTCCTCGACCGCGCTGCCGGACGGCTCCCCCGCGGTCGTCGCGATCGTCTGCGACGGGGTCTCCTCGGCGACCCGCCCCGACGAGGCCTCGCTCGCCGCGTCCCGGGCGGCGGGCGAGGCGCTGCTGGCGGCGCTGCCGCTCGGCACCCACCCGCAGCAGGCCATGCACGAGGCGATCCTCGCGGCCGCCGAGGCCGTCAACTCGCTGGCCGAGGCGCCCCCCGCGCACGAGGAGCACGCCCCGCACCAGAACGCGCCCGCCTGCACCCTCGTCGGCGCCGTCGTCACCCCCGCCCTGCTGATCGTCGGCTGGGTCGGCGACAGCCGCGCCTACTGGGTCCCCGTCGACCGGAGTTCACCCCCCGCCCGGCTCACCGAGGACGACTCCTGGGCCGCGCAGATGGTCGCCGCGGGCCTGATGAGCGAGGCACAGGCGTACGCCGACGAGCGCGCCCACGCCATCACGGGCTGGCTCGGCGCGGACGCGTACGAACTGGAGCCGCACACCGCTTCCTTCAAGCCGGACCGGCCGGGTGTGGTGGTGGTGTGCACCGACGGACTGTGGAACTACGCGGAGGCGGCCGAGGAGATGGCCGAGGTCGTGCCGCTGGACGCCGCCGAAAGGCCCCTGCACAGCGCCCAGGTCCTGGTGGGTCACGCCCTGGACGGCGGGGGCCACGACAACGTAACAGTGGCCGTCGTGCCGTTCCCGGCCCCGCCACAGGGGGCAGGATCGGCCTGAGGCCGCGAAAAGGCGCAATCCGTGCCTACGGGGACGGCTTCGGACCGGAGGGGACCGGTCCGCATACAGTCATCGCCTCCGCCAACTACCGGAGGTCTTGAGGGGGACAAAGAAGGCATGGCCAATTTCTCGAAGTCGAACGTGCCGCAGTTCTCGGTCGACGTGTACCAGAACGAGTACCTGCCCGAGGGCGGCCGCGAGGTCAACGCGATCGTCACGGTGAGCGCCACCGGCGGCGGCACCGTCGGGAGCGCGGTCGGCGCGCCCCACCAGTACGCGGCGGGCCAGGGCCCGGACGCCGCCGTGGCGATCATGGTCGACTGTTCCGGCTCGATGGACTACCCGCCGACCAAGATGCGCAACGCCCGTGAGGCCACGGCCGCCGCGATCGACACCCTGCGCGACGGCGTGCACTTCGCGGTGATCGGCGGCACGCACGTCGCCAAGGAGGTCTACCCCGCGGGCGGTCGCCTCGCGGTGGCCGACGCGGCGACCCGCGGCCAGGCCAAGGAGGCGCTGCGCAGGCTGAGCGCGGGCGGCGGTACGGCGATCGGCACCTGGCTGCGCCTCGCCGACCGACTGCTGTCCTCGGCCGAGGTGTCGATCCGGCACGGCATCCTGCTCACCGACGGCCGCAACGAACACGAGTCGCCGCAGGACCTCAAGGCCGCCCTCGACTCCTGTGCCGGACGTTTCACCTGTGACGCGCGTGGAGTGGGTACGGACTGGGAGGTCAAGGAAGTCACCGGGATCGCCTCGGCCCTGCTCGGCACGGCCGACATCGTCGCGGACCCGGCCGCCCTGTCCGCCGACTTCACGCAGATGATGGAGACGGCCATGGGCAAGGAGGTCGCGGACGTCGCGCTGCGCCTGTGGACGCCGGTCGGCACCGAGATCAAGTTCGTCAAGCAAGTGGCCCCCACGGTCGAGGAGCTGACCGACCGCCGCACCGAGGCGGGCCCGCGCGCCGGCGACTACCCCACCGGGTCCTGGGGCGACGAGTCCCGCGACTACCACGTGTGCGTCGAGGTCCCCTCGGCCGGAGTGGGCCAGGAGATGCTGGCCGCCCGGGTCTCGCTCGTCGTGCCGCAGGGCGACGGGGGCGTGCACAACCTCGGCGCCCAGGGGCTCGTCAAGGCGGTGTGGACCGACGACATGGTGGCCTCGACGAGGATCAACTCCCAGGTCGCGCACTACACAGGTCAGGCGGAACTGGCGCAAGTCATCCAGCAGGGTCTGGATCTTCGCAAATCAGGAGATGTCGACGGGGCAACGGCCAAGCTGGGCCGGGCCGTTCAGCTCGCGAGCGCGTCGGGCAACGCCGATACTGCGAAACTGCTTGCGAAGGTGGTGGACGTGGTCGACGCCGCGGCAGGTACTGTGCGATTGAAGGCAAGGGTCGAAGAGGCCGACGAAATGACCCTTGAGACACGGTCCACAAAGACTGTTCGTGTAAAGAAGTAGCGAGCCCGGCTCCCGCTGGGAGCTGGAGAAACCCGGTCATAACGGCCGGAAAAGGAGAGGGGGAAGCGCCGACATGCCGACCTGCCCGAACGGACACCAGTCGGGTTCCGACGACTGGTGCGAGGTCTGCGGTCACCGCATGGCCGGTGCCGTGCCTCCGCCCCCTCCACCGCCGCCGCCCGCCGCCGGTTACGGCTATCCGCCGCCCGGCTCGCCCCCGCCGTCCGGTCCCGGGGGCCCGGGTGGACCCGGCGCCCCCGGTGGGCGACCGCACCAGTCCGCCGTGCCGAATCCCGAGCCGGAGCTCTGCCCGCAGTGCCGTACGCCCCGTGAGGGCGGTGCGCCGTTCTGCGAGGAGTGCCGGTGGAACTTCCTGACGAACACGGCGACCTCGTACACCCCGGCGGCGCCGCGTCCGCAGTCCCCCGCGCCCGGAATGCCCAATCCGGCGCTGCGCTTCCAGCAGCCCCCGCAGGGGCAGCCTGGCAGTCCCGGCCGCCCCGCGACCGGTCCCGGTCACGACCCGTTCGACTACCAGGGCTCGCGGCCCTCGCAGATGAACCGCCCCGCGGAACCGATTCCGCCCTACGGGCAGGATCCGTCGGGCTTCCGCGGCGACCCGTCCCGTCCGGGCGGTCCCGGCGGTCCTGGTACTGGTCCCGGTGGTCCCGGTGGCTTCGGTGGTCCTGGTCCCGGTCCCGGCGGCTTCGGTGCGGACCCGTCCCGTCCGGTTCCGCCGCCGCCCGGGCCCACGCCCGGCGGTCCCGGTGGCCCCGGCGCGCCGCAGGCCTTCACCCAGCAGCCGGCCGCTCCCACGTTCCCGCAGCAGGGCCCGCCCGGGCCCGGCGGTCCGCAGTCCGGGGGCCCGTCCTTCGGCGGCGGTGACGACGACTGGGTGATCTCCCCGCCGTCGGGCAATTCGCCCGGCGGACCGGGTGGTCCCGGCGGACGCCCCGGTGGTCCCGGTGGTCCCGGTCCCGGTATGGGTCAGGGCGGCGGCTACGGCTATCCGCAGCCCGGCGCGACCCAGGCCCCGCCCGGCCCCGGTCCCGACTACCAGCAGCAGCGCCAGCCGCTGTCCTGGAGCGCGACGATCGGTCCCGACCGCGAGTACTTCATGGCGATGATGCAGCGCTCCGGCCCCGAGGCCGCGGGCCTGAACCTGCCCGCGTACTCACCGGAGCAGCAGCGCCCGCTCACCGGCAACCAGATGACGATCGGCCGCCGTCGCCACTCCACCGGCGACACCCCCGACATCGACCTCTCGGTGCCCCCGGAGGACCCGGGCGTCTCGCACCAGCACGCCGTCCTGGTCCAGCAGCCGGACGGCAGCTGGGCGGTCGTCGACCAGAACTCGACCAACGGCACCACGGTCAACGGCGGCGAGGAGCCCATCCAGCCCTTCGTGCCGGTCCCGCTCCAGGACGGCGACCGGGTGCACGTCGGCGCCTGGACGACGATCACCATCAGGCGCGGCTGACGGCGGAGGCCGCGACAGGAATCGCGGCACGAGTCACGGCAGGAGTCACGGCAGCGGCCAGGCGTACGGCCCCTCGGGGTCGTCCAGCCATGCCCAGGCGTCCGCGCCGTCGACCGTGACCCCGTACCGCTCGCGCACGGGCCGACACTCGCGCTCCCACAGCTCGTACGCCTCGTGCGGGTCGAGGCCGCTCCCTGCCAGGGTCAGCAGGAACCGGAACAGCTCGTCGCCGCGGGCCCGGTGCGGCAGCTCGCGCAGGTCCTGCGGCTCCGGCTCCTCGGGTCGGCTCTCGCCGCGCAGGGGCACGAAGTAGGCCGGCGTGTGCAGGAAGCGCCCCTCGGCATGCCCGGCGTCCCGGACGCTCAGCGCGATCAGGCCGGTGGCCAGCGGCGCCAGGATGCGGGCGCCGGGACGGCACTGGGCGAGCCACGGCCGCGGGATCGAGGTCAGCGTGCAGGTGGCGATGATCCGGTCGAAGGGGGCGCGCTCGGGGACCCCGCGGGCGCCGTCCGCGGTGACGACGGTCGGGTGGTACCCGGCGGTGGCCAGATGCCGGCGCGCGGACTCGGTGATCTCCGGATCGAGGTCGACCGTGGTCACCAGGCGGTCGCCGAGACGGTGGGCGAGCAGCGCCGCGTTGTAGCCGGTGCCGGCGCCGATCTCGAGGACGGCGTCCCCCTCCCGTACCTCCAGCGCGGTCAGCATCATCGCCATCAGCGACGGCTGGCTGCTGGAGGAGACCAGCTCGCCGTCGCGCACCCGGGTGGCCAGCGGGGCGTCCGCGTAGGCGCCGCGCACCCAGTGCTCCCGGCTGCGCGGGTCGGGGTCCTCGCCCCACACCCGCTCGAAGCCGCCCACGGCACCGACGTAGTAGTACGGCACGAAGAGGTGGCGCGGGACCTCCTCGAACGCCGCCCGCCACACCGGGTCGGCGGCCCAGGCCCCGCTCCGGTCGATCTCGCGCACCAGGGCGGCCCGCGCCAGGGTGGCGAGGTTGTCGAGGTCGTGGTCGTGATCGTGGTCGTGGTCGAGAGCGTGCGCGCCCATACCTCCACTGTGCGGCGGGACGGGCCGCGAGGCGAGTGTCACTCCCGCTGGGCCGCCGGGCCGCCGGGGACGCCGGGGACGCCGGGGGGCGCTGGGCCACTGGTCCTAAGCCTTGCGTCCTCGGTCACCCGGTCTGAGACGATGGTGAGGTGAAAGAGATTCGGCGCGGCACGCTTCAGGAGCAGACCTTCTACGAGCAGGTCGGCGGCGAGGAGACCTTCCGGCGCCTCGTGCATCGTTTCTACGAGGGAGTGGCCGAAGACCCGCTGCTGCGAGCCATGTACCCCGAGGAGGACCTGGGCCCGGCCGAGGAACGCTTCACGCTGTTCCTGATCCAGTACTGGGGCGGCCCGACGACGTACAGCGACAACCGCGGTCACCCCCGGCTGCGGATGCGGCACGCCCCGTTCGCCGTCGACCAGGCGGCACACGATGCCTGGCTGGCGCACATGCGGGTGGCCGTGGACGAACTCGGCCTCTCCGAGGAGCACGAGCACACGCTCTGGAACTACCTGACGTACGCGGCGGCTTCGATGATCAACACGGCCGGCTGACAGCGCCCCCCGGGGGGATCAGCGGACGCTGACGTCCAGTGCCCCGAGTCCCGCCCTGCGGACGGCGATCGATCCGTAGGGCGTCCGCAGCCGCAGCCACGCCCCGGACGAGTACAGCCTCAACGGGCTCTCGCCCGGGTCGGTCTGACGCACCGGCAGCAGGAACCCGAGCGACTGCGCCGCGTGCACGGCCCGTACCTGAAGGCCGGTGTCACCGATCGGCCGGGACCAGATCTCCCGTCCTATGCGGTCGAGTTCGGCGCGCGTACGGGCCTCGGTCGCCAACTCCTGCGTACGGGACCGGAATTCGGCGACCGCGGTGGCGACCATCGCGCGTACGGCGTCCGGCCCGGGCAGTCCCGGCTCCGGCTGCCAGCCTCCGCGGGGCGGGAGGACCCCGGCCCACGGCGGCCCGGTGACGGCCCCGGGAACGCTGACGGTGGCCGCCGACTCGTCGATGGACTCCAGGAGTTCACCGGCGGAGACAGTCACGTCGAGGGTGACGTCGAGACCGTTCTCGTACGGCTTGGCGAGCCGCGCCGTACGGATCGCGAGGACCTCGAACGACGGCGGCCGGCCGAAGACCGCGAGCGCGGTGCCGGACACCTGGAGGCGTACGGCGGCGGCGCGGTCGTAGTGGATCAGCCGGGCGAGGAAGGCGGCGAGGTCCGCCGCCTCCCCTTCGTCGGTGAGGTGCAGGGCGGTCACGGTCATGCCGCGACGGCCTCCTCAGTCTGGTCGTCCCGGTACTCCGCCAGGAACTCGCGCTCCTCGGCGGTGAGGCGGCGCGGGCGCTGGGCCTCGAAGTCGAACGGCACGACCACGGTCGCGGCCCGGACGTAGAGCTGGTCCGCGTCCTTGACCTCGTACGTGATCGTGAACGACGCGGCCCTTATCTGGGTGATCCACAGCTCGATGTCCACCGGCTCGCGCCGGTGGACGAGCTGCCGCTTGTAGTCGATCTCGTGGCGCGCCACCACGGACCCCTGCTTGAACTGCTTGTCCGGGCGGGTCAGGAAGTCGATACGTGCTTCCTCCAGGTAGCGGAGGAAGACCGCGTTGTTGACGTGGCCGTACGCGTCCATGTCCGCCCAGCGCAGCGGGCAGCGGTAGAGGTGCCGCAAGATCGATCAGCCCCGGGTCAGCTTCTTGTAGGTGGCACGGTGCGGGCGGGCGGCGTCCGCACCGAGGCGCTCGATCTTGTTCTTCTCGTACGACTCGAAGTTGCCCTCGAACCAGAACCACTTCGAGTCACCCTCGTAGGCGAGGATGTGCGTCGCGACCCGGTCAAGGAACCAGCGGTCGTGGGAGACGACCACGGCCGCACCCGGGAACTCCAGCAGCGCGTTCTCGAGCGAGGACAGCGTCTCGACGTCGAGGTCGTTGGTCGGCTCGTCGAGGAGCAGCAGGTTGCCGCCCTGCTTGAGGGTGAGGGCGAGGTTCAGCCGGTTGCGCTCACCGCCGGACAGGACACCGGCCGGCTTCTGCTGGTCGGGGCCCTTGAAGCCGAAGGCGGAGACGTACGCGCGCGACGGCATCTCGACCTGGCCCACATTGATGTAGTCCAGCTCGTCCGAGACGACGGCCCACAGCGACTTCTTCGGGTCGATGTTCTCGCGGCTCTGGTCGACGTAACTGATCTTGACGGTCTCGCCGACCTTGATCGTGCCGGAGTCCGGGGTCTCCAGACCCTGGATCATCTTGAAGAGCGTGGTCTTGCCGGCGCCGTTCGGGCCGATGACGCCGACGATCCCGTTACGCGGCAGCGTGAAGGAGAGGTCGTCGATGAGGACCTTCTCCCCGAAGGCCTTGGAGAGGTTGTTGACCTCGACGACGATGGAGCCCAGACGCGGGCCCGGCGGAATCTGGATCTCCTCGAAGTCCAGCTTCCGCATCTTGTCGGCCTCGGCCGCCATCTCTTCGTAGCGGGACAGACGCGCCTTGGACTTGGCCTGACGCCCCTTGGCGTTGGACCGCACCCACTCGAGCTCTTCCTTGAGCCGCTTCGCCCGCTTGGCGTCCTTCTGGCCCTCGACCTTGAGGCGGGAGGCCTTCTTGTCGAGGTACGTGGAGTAGTTGCCCTCGTAGGGGTGCGCGCGACCACGGTCGAGCTCGAGGATCCACTCGGCGACGTTGTCGAGGAAGTACCGGTCGTGGGTGACGGCGACGACGGTGCCCGCGTACTTCGCGAGGTGCTGCTCCAGCCACTGCACGGACTCGGCGTCCAGGTGGTTGGTGGGCTCGTCGAGGAGCAGCAGGTCGGGCGCCTCGATCAGCAGCTTGCACAGCGCGACGCGGCGCTTCTCACCACCGGAGAGGTTGGTGACCGGCCAGTCGCCGGGCGGGCAGCCCAGGGCGTCCATGGCCTGCTCCAGCTGGGCGTCCAGGTCCCACGCGTTGGCGTGGTCCAGGTCGTCCTGGAGCTTGCCCATCTCCTCCATGAGCGCGTCCGAGTAGTCGGTCGCCATGAGCTCGGCGACCTCGTTGAAGCGCTTGAGCTTGCCCATGATCTCGGCGGCGCCGTCCTGGACGTTCTCCAGAACGGTCTTGGACTCGTCGAGCGGGGGCTCCTGCAGCAGCATCCCGACGCTGTACCCGGGCGACAGGAACGCGTCACCGTTGGAGGGCTGCTCGAGCCCCGCCATGATCTTGAGAACGGTGGACTTACCAGCACCGTTCGGACCGACCACACCGATCTTCGCACCCGGCAGGAAGCTCAAGGTGACGTCGTCGAGAATCACCTTGTCGCCGTGCGCCTTGCGCGTCTTGCGCATGGTGTAAATGAACTCAGCCAAGAGAAACCGTCCGGACGCTTGAAATCGGCAGTGGGCAGATACACCCCATCTTGCCTGACCGCCACCCCTGGGGGGAAACCCGTTCGGCCGGGGGGCCGTGACCTGGCCTTTCACCGACCGCCTCGGTAGCTGTCCTGTCACTGGTTGTCGTCACCGGTCACTGTCGAGCGACCTCGGACGGCCCAGGGACGGCCCAGGAGACTGCCCACCCGTCGCCGACGTGACGTAGGTCGCGCCCGCCCTCGGCTGTCACTCAAGCGGCTGGGCAGCGACCTCGAGCTGTTTCCGGTGTTCCCCGTGGCGCCCTGGCGTGCCTCTCTAACGGGCACGCCAGGGGCACGGTGTCGCCCAGCCGGCCGGTGTTGCCACGGTAGTGAGCGGACCGCCGCATGCTTCCGACAGACCGCACGATCGCCGCGAGCAGGTTCGTTACGTGTTCGGTGGCGTGGGCATCTGCGTGAAGGTGCACGGCACCGTCAGCGGCAGCGTTGAAGTGCACGCCCCCTGCCACACCTCTCCTGTTGAAGTCAGCTCGGTGACCAGGAGGCGATCATCGAATACCGACAGCGTGGCGTCGAATACGTTGGTCGGGCCTCCCACCAGCTGCCAGAAGACGCCGCTTCCGTTAGCAACAGGGGTCGGCGGATTCGGACCAGCCTCATTGACGGACAGGACCCGCACCTGCCCGCTACAAACCACCGAGACGTACTTGGTCATCCCTTGAACTGCTGAGTCGATGTCGTTGCAGCCCGTTGGCGGCGGGGGCGGCGTCGGGGTCGGCTTCGGCGGCCTCGGCCCCCTACACTTGTCCAGCGCTCCCATGCCAGGCTTCTCGCACCTACCGTCGGCGGACGCGTGGCCAGTCACGGTGTGTGCGATGGCCGCGGCGGGGGTGACCAGTCCGATCGCCACCAGCAGCGCGGTTGTGGCAAGCCCGCCAATCTTCCTGCGCTTGCCTCGCAGTAGGGGCCCGGACGGCGTAGGTGTCCTGTGGTCAGGACTCATGTGTGCTCCTTGTTCAAGCGTTTCGGATGTCTCCTACATCCGATGCGAGCTTGAACTGCACACACTGGATCACTCGGCATGTTCGGGGGTAACACGCCCATATATCAACGAGTCGGACTAGTGGCTTACGGGCTCAGTGATCTTCGGTCTGGCGGTCGACAACCTCGGTGATCTCGGCTGGCTCTACGTGCGGCAGCAGGTCAAGAAGGTCCGCGGGTCGCTGGTCTTCGCGCCGCCCAAGCGCGGCAAACTCCGTGACGTGCCGCTGGACCCTGAGGTGTCGGCGGCATTGGCCGAGCACATGGAGCGTTTCCCGCCGGTTGAAGTGACCTTGCCCTGGGTGACGCCGACCGGGCCGAAGGTCACACATCGGCTCGTCTTCACGAGCGGTGTCGGCGCTGCGCTGTGGAGCAACGGGTTCAACGATCAATCGTGGAAACCTGCGCTGGCGTCCGCCGGAATCATCCCGGCTCCCGAGAAAGGTCAGCGGTACGCGGCGGCCCGCGAGCACGGCATGCACGCCCTGCGGCACTTCTACGCCTCGGTGCTCCTGGACGCCGGGGAGAACATCAAGGCGCTGAGCTTGTACCTCGGTCACAGCGACCCGGGATTCACGCTCCGCGTGTACACGCACCTGATGCCGAGCAGCGAGACCCGGACCCGGAAAGCCATCAGTGCCATGTACAAGGCAGCGGGCCATCACCATGAAAATTCCCAAGCAGCCTGACCACGACTAGGGACAGCGGGCGCCAAGATCGGCCAGACTCTCCCCATGGACGCGGGACTAGCAGGGCTTCTCGGTGGTGTGCTCGGCGCTGCGGTCGGCAGCCTGGGAGCAACCGCCTCGGCGTACATCTCTGGGCGGAAGGCGGAGCAGCAAGCCCGCGTACAGGCCGAAGCACAACTGACTCAGGTAAGGCTGCAGCTACACAGTGAGCAGTTGCAACAGCGTCGGGAGCCCCGAGTACAGGCGTACGCAGCGCTCCTGGCGCTGGCGACCGACATGCTGCGGATGGCAAACGACTCGATGGCCGCTATCGAGATCGGCGATTTCGCCACACCGGAGGCCCTAGCAGGCTCAGCCTTGAGCCGCATTGAGGATCTCGAACCGCTTCTCACGCGAGTGCTCCTGGAAGGGCCCGAGTCGATGGTTGCCCCAGCCAGCCAGTTGCGCGACGCACTCCACTTTGCCTGGCCGGTCGAAGAGTTCCCCACAGATATGGGCCAGTTGGGAGAATTTCGCGACCAGGCGGAGGAAGCGATCAAAGTGTTCCTGTCCTCAGCAAGGAGCGCCCTGGACCTGGCCGCGCCAGAGGGCCAATGACAGCTGTGGCGTTACGCGCAGCGCCTTCGGCACATGACGGCCCAAGCCGCCTGACACGGCCCCTCATCGACGGGAAACCCGCTGGTGAGGGGCTGTTTCATGCCCTCGTTCGGCAAGTAACACCCCATCTTGCCTGACCGCCACCCCTGGGGGGAAACCCGTTCGGCCGGGGGCCCGTGACCTGGGCGTTCACCGACCGCCTCGGTAGCTGTCCTGTCACTGGTTGTCGTCACCGGTCACTGTCGAGCCACCTCGCACGACCCGGGGACCCTGTGAGCCTGGCGGCGCGGGGTGGCGAAAGCGCGCAGGTCGTTCCAGGTCCGGAGAGTCCCCGGCTCGACGGCACATCTCGACTGCGGCGAACCGGTGTTGGCCCCGGTTGACCGTCCGATGGGGCGGGCGTTGATGGCGGCGACAGGTGTCGGGACTGTCCTTGGTGGTGATCGCGGTCACAGCCGCGTCAGCCGCCCCGCAAACTCCGCCGTCCGAGTGGATCGACCCTCCACGCAATGGAGTCCGTGCGTTTCTTGATCATGTTCCCCTTAGCGTGCGATTGCGCATCGGCCCCTGCCGTGCCACCCCAATCCCCTCCGGTCGCCAAGCGAGGTCGCACCCATGAGAATTCGTAGCGCCATCAGCCCCTTGATCGCCGGAGCGGTGGTGGCAGTACTGGCATCCCCGATGCCGGCTTCGGCGGCGGATACGCCGGTCACCGTCCAGGTCTCGTCAGGGACGCTCGACATCAGTGTCCCGACAGGGCCCGTGAATCTCGGCACCGTCGCCGTCAGCGGCAGTCCGCAACAGGTCTCCAGCCTGCTGGGCAACGTCACGGTGACAGACGGCCGAGGCGGTACCGCGGGCTGGACCGCCACGGCAAGCGCGGTCGACTTCAGCGGCCCCCAGAACATCTCCGTCTCCGCTCCCGGCTCCAGCAGTTACACCACACCGTCGGCCTCGGTCAGCGGCACCGCCACTGTCACCGCGAGCGACTTGAACCCGCTCTATCCCCCTGGCCCCGTGCAGGTGGCCACCGGCGTGAGCGGCATCAACTCGGCCACCTGGAACCCGACGATCCATCTCACCGTTCCCGCGAACGCGCTGGCGGGAACGTACAGCTCGACGATCACCCACTCCGTGGCCTGAGACCTCGTACGTCCTCATCGCAAAAAAGGAAACCGTAAAGCCCTGTGCCCAGGTTCTTTTCCCTTGCGGTGCTATTGGCCACGGCGCTTGCCGTGGCCACCGGCACCGCTTCGGCCACATCCCTCGTATCGGATCCGGTACAGCGACCGAACCCCCCGGACGCCGTGGGTATTCGGCTCGTCGATGTCCCCGCCGACCTCGTCAAAGACCCACGGGCAAGGCAGTACATCGTCGACAGCCTGAAACCCGGTGTCACCGTGAAGCGGCGCATCGAGGTGTCGAACAAGTCGGCCGACGCCTTGCATGTCGCGGTCTACCCCGGCGCCGCCGATATCCGCCGGGGTGCCTTCGTCGGCGCCGCCGGAAGCACCGGTAACGAGCTCACCACCTGGATCAAGCCCAGTCGACTGAGCCTGGACATCCCCGCTCACTCCAGAGCCCGTGACACCGTGACCATCGCCATTCCGAAGGATGCCGCCCCCGGCGAACGATACGGCGTCGTATGGGCGCAGGTCAGCGGTCGCGACCTGGGCAGTGGCATCACCTTGGTCAGCCGCACCGGAATCCGACTCTACCTCTCAGTGGGCGGCAACAATCCGCCGCGTGCCCGATCCACGGTGGACGACATGACGGCCGAGCGTGATGCCAGTGGGCGCGCCGTCGTACACGCCAAGGTCCACAACACCGGTGGCCGCGCTCTGGACCTCACCGGCGCCCTGAAGATGTCCCAGGTGTCCGGAAACATCAGCGCCGGGCCCTACCCGGTCGACTCCGGAAAGAGCTTGGCGCCCGGCCAGTCCGCGTCGGTGGACGTCATCGTGACCGATCAGGTCGCGGACGGCCCGTGGAACGTCTCCCTCACGTTGAAAAGCGGGTTGTTGGAGGTGACGCACGGAGCTCGAATCACCTTCCCGAAGGGGCCGGGCATGGCCGCGGCAGTCCTTTCACATCCTGATCAAGGAATCCCGCTGCACTGGAGACTCATCGGGGCATCGGCGGCTCTGGTCCTCCTGATTTTCGCGACGCTCGCGATCATCCGCCCTTACCGGCGAAGCGCCAGAGGCGATGACTCCTGATTGTTCTACCGCGCCCTTGACGGGCGGTTCGTAGTCGTTCGGTCACTTCTTGTCGCCATCGGGCGTCATCCCGTGCGGAGTCGGGGGAAGAAGCACACTCTGGTAGTAGGGGCCGAGGCCCGTACCAGGGACCGGGGCCCGCCTCGGAGGTGATCGCAATGACACAGATGACACAGTCGCAACCGGCCGCCGCGCAGGCACGGACCGCTGTCGGCTGGCACGTCGAGATCGAGTTCGAGGAGGACGACCACCGCACCCGCGCCGCCGCTCTCCTCCGGCTCCCCGACGGGAACGAGGTACGCGCTCACGGGTACGCCAGCCGCCACCCCTCCGACTCCAACCAGCCGAGAGTCGGCGAGGAGGTCGCGGGCGCGCGGGCGCTCAACGAACTGGCGATGAAGCTGTTGACCAAGGCGCACGACGAGATCGACGAGGCGTCGGGAAGGACCTCGCATCCGCTGAGGTGAGCCACCTCGCATCGGCTGAGGTGAACCTTCGCGACAGGGGCGGGGTGGGGCCGACAGGGATGGCATGTGGCCGGCCAGGGCAGGGTGGGCCTGGCGCATGCTGTTCTCAGTGATCCGGTCCGCATCCCCGTCCCACGCCGAAGGACGCCCATGCCCAAGAAGATCATCATCGACTGCGACCCCGGGCTCGACGACGCCATCGCCATCCTGCTCGCCGCCGGGAACCCCGACGTCGAGATCGTCGCCCTCACGACCGTCGCGGGCAACCAGACCATCGAGAAGGTCACCCTGAACGCCCGGCAGGTGTGCACCCTGGCGGGCCTGCGCGGCGTACCGGTCGCGGCCGGTGCCGGCGGTCCCCTCGTCCGGGACCAGACCCTCGCCGCCGAGATCCACGGGGACACCGGAATGGACGGCCCCGCCTTCATCCCTCCGTCCATGGAGACCGACCCCCGGCACGCCGTCGATCTGATCATCGAGACGGTCCTCGCCCACCCCGGTGAGATCACCCTCGTCCCCACCGCACCCCTGACCAACATCGCGCTGGCACTGCGCCGGGAGCCCCGTATCGCCGAACTGGTCAAGGAGGTCGTCCTGATGGGCGGGTCGTACACCCGCGGCAACATCACACCGGCGGCCGAGTTCAACATCCACGCCGACCCCGAGGCGGCCGCGATCGTCTTCTCGGCGGGCTGGCCCCTGACCATGGTCGGCCTCGATCTGACGGCACAGGCCGCCGCCACGCCTGAACTGCTTTCCCGCATCGGGGCGTTGGGCACCCCAGTGTCCCGGTTCGTCGTCGACCTCCTCGACCACTACAACGCCAACGTCGGCAAGGTGCACGGCGCGATGGCCACCATCCACGACGCGTGCGCGGTCGGCCGGGCCATCGACCCGAGCCTGATGGAGGTCACGCCGGCCCATGTCGAGGTCGAGCTGCGGGGCACGGCGACCTACGGCATGACGGTCACCGACTTCCGCGGCCGCTCCGGCCCGGCGAACACCTCCGTGGCGACGAAGCTGCACACCGAGCGCCTGTGGGACCTGCTCATCAGCTCGCTGGAAACCATCGCCGCGACCACCGCGCGGCCCTCCGCGTAGCGATATGGGGAGGGCACCGGGCGTCACTCCCGGACACCCGCCAGTTCCACCGCCCGGCGCCGCAGCGCGAGTGCGGCGGGGATGACGGACCAGACGACGGCCGTCACCGCGCAGGCGCCGAGGACCGCACCGGCGGCCGTCCAGGGGATCTCGACCGTGGTCGGGGCCGACAGCAGAGCCAGGGCGCTCCACATGCCCAGCAGGTTGAGCCCCGTGACGAGGAGTCCCAGTACCCCTCCGACCGTGACGACCGTCAGCGCCTCGGCGCCCACCAGCCGGAGCACCTGCCACCGGGTGGCTCCGGCCAGACGCAGCACGGCCAGGTCGCGCACCCGGTCGGAGGTCGCCATGACCATGGTGTCGGCCAGGGAGATGCCGGTGTAGAGGAGGGCGATGCCCAGGACCAGCAGGAGGCCGAGCCGGGTCGTCCGGTTCGTCCCGGGACGACTCCCGCGTACCCACTGGTCCTTGGTGAGGACCTGCCCGCCCGAGCTGTGCACCGCCGCACGCAGTGCGGCAACCACGGCGTGCGCGTCCGCACCGGCGGCGAGGGCGACGTCGACCCGGTCGACGGTCGCGCCCGGGGCGTTGCGCGGAGTGACGTACACGCCGTTGTCACCGGTGCCGGTGGTCATCACCGCGGCGATCCGCAGCGACTTCCTCGTGCCGTCGCCGAGCCACACCCGCACCCGCTGCCCCACCGTATGACGCTGCCACTCCCGGTTGACGATGATGGAGTCGTCGTCGAGGTCGCTCGTCCTGCCGGCCTCGACCGGCAGCCGGGTGGTGGCGGCGAGCGGTCCGGGATCCGCCGCGCGCGCCTCGGACTTGGCCAGTGACACGCCGTCCTCCAGCACATAGACGGCGCTCGACGCGGTCGCGGACACCTCCGCGCCGGACACCTCGCGCAGCCCGCGCAAGGTGGCCGCGTCGAAGCCCGCGCCGCTCGCCGGTGTGACGACGAAGTCGGCGGCCGTCTGCCGGCGCGTCTCGTCGGCCTTCGCCTCGTTCAGGGTCGCGGTCGCGCCCAGCAGCGAGCCGGCCAGGGCGACGGTGACCAGGACCGGCGCCGCGATCGCGGCGGTGCGGCGCACCCCGGCGGCGGCGTTCTCCCGGACCAGCATGCCGCCGGCGCCGGGGAGTTGGGCCGGGAGCCAGGCGATCAGCCGGGTCAGCGGGCGCATCACGACCGGCGCGAGCAGGGCGAAGGCGGTGATCAGCAGCATCGGCCGGCTCACATAGGTCTTCCGGTGCAGCAGTTCGCCCGGGTCGCCGACCAGGGCCAGGACCAGGGTCACGGCGGCGGTCGCCAGCAGGGCCAGGCCGGACAGCCGTCGGCCCCGGGTCATCGCCCCGGTGTCCACCGAGGCCTCGCCCAGCGCCTGGACGGGGGCCGTGCGGCCCGCCCGCCAGGAGGCGGCCACCACACCGCACAGCGCGACGCACGGGCCCGTCCAGAAGGCCAGGTGGTACGGCCAGGTGGCGTCGCCGATGGTGAACCAGCCCGGCGCGAGCCCCCCGTCGACCATCCGTGCGGCCAGCCGTGGGGCACCGTACGCGCCCAGCACGCATCCCGTGGCCGAGGCGAGCACGCCCACCACCAGGGCCTCGGCGAGGACCATCCGGCGGATCTGTCCCGGGGTCGCCCCGGCCGTGCGCAGCAGCCCGAACTCCCGGCGCCGCTGAGCGACCGCGAAGGCGAAGGTCGAGGCCACCACGAAGACCGACACGAACCCGGTGACACCGCCGGCGGTGCCGAACAGGGCGTTCATCGCGGTGAGCGCCTCGCCGTCCCGGTCCGGGTCCGCGTCGGCGTAGCGGCGCGCGTCGCCGGTGAGAACCTGGACACCCGTGCTGCCGCGCACCGCCTCACGCACGGCCACCGCGTCGGCGTCCACGACGAGCTGGACACTGCGGGGCGACAGTGCGGCGGCGCGCTCGTCGACGTAGAAGACGGCGTTCTCGAAGCCGTGTCGGGCGACTGCGCCGCCGACTTGTCCGGTGGCGCCGACCCGATCGGTGGCGCCGGTCCGCCCGGTGGCGCCACCCCGTCCGGTACCGGCCACCCGTACGGTGCCGACCACCCGTACCGTGCCGCGATCGGTCCGTACGCGCTCCCCCGGCTTCGCCCAGTCGCCGCTGACGACCACCCTCGTCGGCCGCCCGGGGCGCGCGTCCCGCGTCGATCTCGTACGGGGCGAACGCGGCGGTGGACCAGGGGTGGCCCACCAGGTCGCCGGGGCCGCCCCGGGCCCGTACGGCGAACGACCGGTCCTCGACGACGGTGCCGAGCTTCTTCAGCTGCGCGACGGCCCCGGCGGGCACCGCACGCGGCTGGGCGAGCCGGTGCACCCGGACGCCGATCGAGGTGGGCACGCGCAGGGTGTCGGCCCCTTTGACCACGACCGGCGCGGCGGCGAACCGCTCGGGTTTCCCGTCGGGCGCGTTCAGCGACGAGGCGAGGGACAGGCCCATCACCGCGATGAGCGCGACGCCCAGCGCGAGCGCGACGAAGCTGCCGACGAAGACGACCCAGCGGGCGCGCAGGGTGCGCAGGGCGACGCTCAGCACGGCGCGGCCTCCAGCTTGGTCATGCGCGCGGCGATGTCCTCGGCGCCGGCACCGGCCACCTCGCCGTCGACCCGTCCGTCGACGAGGAAGACCACGCGGTCGGCGTACGCGGCGGCCACCGGGTCGTGGGTGACCATGACGATCGTCCGGCGTTCGTCGTCGACCATGGCGCGCAGCAGGCTCATTACCTCTCGGCCGGTCCGCGAGTCGAGGGCGCCGGTCGGCTCGTCGCCGAAGAGCACCTCGGGGCGGGTGATCAGGGCGCGGGCCAGGGCGACGCGTTGCTGCTGACCGCCGGACAGCTCCGCCGGCCGGTGCCGCGCCCGGTCGCCCAGGCCGACCTGTTCGAGCACCTCGCGCACCCGGGCCCTGGCGGGGCGGCGGCCCGCGAGCCGCAGGGGCAGCGCCACGTTCTGCTCGGCGGTCAGGGCAGGCAGCAGGTTGAACGCCTGGAAGACGAACCCGATGCGTTCTCGTCGCAAGAGGGTCAGCCTGGTCTCGCTCAGCTTCGTCAGATCGGTCCCGCCCACGGTGACCGAACCCGACGTGGGGCGGTCAAGGCCGGCCGCGCACTGCAGCAGGGTCGACTTGCCCGAGCCGGAAGGGCCCATGACGGCGGTGAAGGTTCCCCTGGGGAGGGCGAGCGAGACCTCGTCGAGTGCCGTCACCACGCCGTCGCCCGCCCCGTACCGCCTGCTGACGGAGTGCAACCGGATCGCGTCGATGTTCATGGCTTCACGAAACCGGGTGGGGGCACCGCGGCGCAGTGTGGCGGAAACGAGACTTGGGGTAGGGCCAGGCATACCCCCGGTCCGCCTCCTGCCCCGATGGCACCGCCCGGGGCGGCCCTTCTACGGTGACGCCCATGCACCCCCGGCCCATGAACCGTCAGTCCATGAACCGTCAGCCCGCGCACCCCCGTCCGGCGAACCCTCCGCCTCCGCGCCCCCGGAACGTCTGGCAGGCCATGCCCCGGTCGGACTTCCTGCTGTCGTCGTGGCCGTGGCGTTCGGCCGGATACCTGCTCACCGGCGTCCTGACCGGCGCTGCCACCCTCGTGGGAATCGTGATCACGGTGGCCGCGGGCAGCGTCCTCGCCCTCGTGCTGGTGGGGCTTCCGCTGCTGCTCCTGGCGGCACTCTCCGGTATCCCGGTGACCTGGGTGGAGCGGCACAGGCTGCGTCTGATCGACCGGGACCCGGCCCCCGACCGGCATCGGGTGCCCGAGGCGGGAGGTCTGCGGTCCTGGCTGACGACGCGGCTGAGAGAGCCGGTGACCTGGCGGGAGTTGGGGTACGCGCTGCTCTTCGCGGGGCTGCTGTGGCCGGTCGACGCCCTTGCGATCACGGTCGCCCTGCTCGCCCCGCTGTCCATGGCCACGACCCCGCTGCTGATGGCCACGGCCGGCGACGGCCGGGAGACCAAGGTGCTCAAGCAGTGGACGGTCACCACCTGGCCGACGGCCTTCGGCACAGCCGTGCTGGGGCTCGTCCTCCTGGCGCTCGGTGCCTACGTCCTGGGGGTCACGGCCGGCGCACGGGCGGAACTGACGCGTGTGCTGATCGCGCCGCGCGAGGGCGACCTGGGGGCGAAGGTCGCGGAACTGGCCCGTTCACGCGTCCGGTTGGTGGACGCCTTCGAGGCGGAGCGGCGGCGCATCGAGCGCGATCTGCACGACGGGGCTCAACAGCGCCTGGTGGCCCTGACGATGACGCTCGGCCTGGCCCGTCTGGACGCACCGCCCGGGCCCCTCGCCGACCAGCTCGCCACGGCCCACGAGGAGGCGGGCAGGGCACTCGCGGAGTTGCGCGAACTCATCCACGGCATCCACCCCAAGGTCCTCACGGACTACGGCCTCCAGGCAGCGGTCGCGGACGCCGCGGACCGCTCCACGGTCCCGGTCGACATCGACGGCCTGGAACTGCCCGGCCGGCTGCCCCGGGCGGTCGAGGCCGCCGCGTACTTCGTGGTCTGCGAAGCCCTCGCCAACGTCGCCAGGCACAGCGGGGCGAGCCGCGCGGCGGTGAGCGGGGAACACCGCGACGGGCGCCTGTTCCTTCAGGTGCGCGACGACGGCCGTGGGGGCGCGGACGCCGAGGCCGGCAGCGGGCTGACCGGACTCGCGGACCGGGTGTCGGTGCTGGATGGCAGACTCTCCCTGTCCAGTCCGCGGGGCGGACCGACCCTGTTGCGTGTGGAGTTTCCTTGCGAACGGACCGATCCCTCCGCGTAGTTCTGGCCGAGGACAGCGTGTTGCTGCGGGAGGGCCTCGTCGGCCTGCTCACCCGCTGCGGCCACGAGGTGGTCGCGGCCGTCGGGGACGCCACGGCTCTGGTCGCCGCGGTCGAGGAGCACACACCCGACATCGTCGTGACGGACGTACGCATGCCCCCCGCGTTCGAGGACGAGGGGCTGCACGCGGCGGTGCGACTGCGCGAGAAGCGGCCCACGCTGCCGGTCCTGGTGCTCAGCCAGTACGTGCAGCGGACGTACGCCTCGGAACTGCTGGACACCGGCGACGGATCGGGGATCGGCTATCTGCTGAAGGACCGGGTGGGGCAGGTCGAGGAGTTCGTGGACGCCCTGTGCGAGGTCGCGGACGGCGGCACGGTCGTCGACCCCGAAGTCGTACGCCAACTGCTGCGCCGCCGCCGCGACCCGCTGGAGCGGCTCACCCCGCGTGAGCATGAGGTCCTGGCGCTGATCGCGGAGGGCAGGTCGAACGGCGCGATCGCCCGCGAACTGGTGGTGTCCGAGGCGGCCGTGGGCAAACACATCGGCAGCATCCTCGCCAAGTTGGACCTCCCTCCGGCCGACGCGACCCATCGCAGGGTGCTGGCGGTCCTGGCCTATCTACGCGCGTGACGGCCCCATGCGGCCGAGGCCGATCGACGACACTTCGAGCCCGCTGTTTCCCGGTTCACGCTTCTTCGCTCAGAGGCTCGCTCCGCCGCTCAGCAACCGGGCGAGCGTGCTCACCGTCCCGTCGATCTCGCGGGCGCACTCGTACAGCACGGAGTGGGGCCTCCCCCACGGGTCCGAGATGTCGTCCTCGGCCGCCGGGACCGGGGCGACGGCACCCCGACGGCCGGCGGCGGCCGCGACCACGACGTCGAAACCGCCCACGACCGGCGGGACCTGCCCATCCGATACGTCGCCACGCGTGGTCGCCGCACCTTCCCCGCCCCGCACCGTGTCGACTCCCCCCACAGCGAGACGTACGAACTCCTTCAGGGTGAAGCAGCGCCGCAGCGCCGTCGGCACGAGCCGTACGGCGGCCTCCCGGTGTTCGTGCGCGAGCCCGAGGACCAGCGCTGCTTCCGCGACGAGCTGTGCGCTGAGCGGGCGGGCCACGAAGTCGGAGCCGTCACCGCCCAGTTCCTCCAGCACCGACCTGGTGGAGGCCTCCATGCCGGACCAGGGCCGGGCCTGCGTTCCGGCGCTCTTCGACCGGACGGCCGAACCGGGCGGAAGCCTCGCGGCCAGCAGCCGTTCGGCGAGCACCGAGCGGTGCACGTTGCCCGTGCAGACGAACAGGACCTGGGTCATTTCTCGCCCGCGAGACGTGCCGCCGCGGCGGCCTCCTTCCGGGGGTCCGCCACACGAGGAGCGGGCAGCTCGCCGTACGACCCGTAGGTGCCGTAGCGACTGCCCCGAGGCGCCAGAGCCATGTTGAAGACGGTGCCGAGGATGCGGACACTCACGCGGTCCAGCGATTCCGCGGCGGTGCGGACCTGTTCCCGGCTGGTCTTCGCGGCGCGCACGACGAGCAGTGCGCCCTGGGCGAAGGAGGCGAGTCCGAGAGTGTCGGCGACCGGCAGCAGCGGCGCGGTGTCGACGATCACGACCTCGTAGGTGTCCGCCAGTTCGCGCAGTACCTCTCCCATGCGCGCCGAGGCGAGCAGCTCCGTGGGATTCGGCGGTACGGCACCGCTGGCGAGAACCGAGAGCCGACCGCCGGCCTGCTGCATCACGTCCTCGATACGGGCCTGTCCGATGAGCACGGTGGTCAGACCGGCGTCCTGGACGAGACCGAAGGTCGAGGCCACGCACGGTCGGCGCAGGTCGCCGTCCACGAGGCAGGTGGAGAGACCTGCCTCGGCGAGCGAGAGGGCGAGGTTCACCGCGGTGTTGGTCTTGCCCTCACCAGGCACCGAACTTGTCACCGCGATGATCCGGGGCGGCTCGTCGACCTGCGAGAACTGCAGGTTGGTACGCAGCTTGCGGAAGGCCTCGGCACGCTGGGAGTGCCCGTCGGCGCTGACGAGCGGTTGCTTGGGGACGTTCCTGTCGTACGGGATGGTGCCGAGGCCCGGCAGCGCGGTGAACTCGCCCAGCGCCTCGCCGGTCTTGAGCGTGGTGTCGAGGGTCTCGCGCAGGGCGACGAGTCCGGCACCGAGCAGCAGGCCGCCGAGCACTCCTGCGGCCAGGTTCAGCAGCGGGCGGGGCGAGACCGGGCCGACGGGGGCGACGGCTTCCTGGGTGACGCCCAGGGAGACGGGCGAGGTGCCGTCGCCCGTACGGGGGCTCTGTCCTGACCGCTCCGAGCCGGGCGCGCGCTTGGGCGCCTCCAGTCGTTCGACGACCGCGCTGAACCGCTGCGCCACGGCGTTGGCGATGCGCGCCGCACGCTTGGGCTCGGTGTCCCGGACGGTGATGTCGATGAGCACGGTGTTGAGCGGGGCGACGGCGGTGATCCGCGACGCCAGTTCCTCCGGCGTGGTGCGCAGTCGCAGCTCCTGCACCACGGGCCGGGTCACCTGACGGGTGGTCACGATCGCGGCGTACGACTGAACGCGCGCCTGCGAGAAGCTCTGCCCCTGGTTCATCTGGGCGGTGTCGTCGCCGGTGCGGGTGGCGACGAAGAGCTGGGTCCTCGCCTCGTAGACGGGTGTGCTCAAGCTCGTCGCGGCGAGCGCCGCCCCGGTCGCGAGAAGAAGACAGACCACGACGGTCGGCCAGCGACTGGCAAGAGCCTTCAGGAATCCGTGGAGATCCAAGCTGCACCCCTCATGGGACCGAGGGAACCGCCCGAAATAGAACGCTCTGTTCCCTATGTACGCATCCGACGATAGGGACTCGCGCGCGCCAACAGGGGGAGCCACCCCTGTGTCGGCCCGCCGAACGTGGGCCGATCGGGAAGCGAGCACTCCACCATCCGGTGGCTTCTGCCCTGCATCAGGCCAGTCGGCGACTGTATATCCCATTTATTCCATGTATCTAGATGTTGGTACCCAGATCTTGCTCACGGCCGACGCTGCGGCTTGGCCCGGACTGAAGTCGAGGAGAGTGAAGAAGATGACGGCATCGCCCAGATGGCGGGTTGCTCTGGCATCGGCAGGATCCGCTGCCGTGCTCGTCGCGGCACCGCTGGTAGGGGCGCAGACCGCCCATGCGCAGTACCCGCCACCGCCCCCGAGCCTCACCCTCAGCCGCACCACGCTGCCCGCCGGAGGTGCACTGACCTTCGTCGGCACCGGCTTCGCCGCCAGGCAGCTGGTCACCGCGTCGCTGTTCTCGAAGGAAGTCGTCCTGGGCAGGTACAGGGCGACCAGGACAGGAGTCGTCACAGGCAAGGTGACCATCCCCAGTCGCACCGTGCTGGGCGGCCACACGTTCAAACTGACCGCCCGCCACCCCAATCTGACGCTTTCCGTCGGCATCAACCTGCCGGGCAAGCTCGGTCTGCCCGGCAGTCAACCCGGCGGCTCGGGGAACCCCCATCACCGTGCGAACCTCGCGGAAACAGGCAGCGAAAAGGCCCTGGCACTGGGCGGCACCGCGGCGGGGCTGATCGCGGCGGGCGGGGGCACGATGCTGGCCGTGCGCCGTCGCCGCAGTTCATGACGGAGCAGGACATCGGCACGGCGGAACCAAGGCGTCCCGGCCCCGGCCGAGACGCCTTCCGCATGCGCAGGCCCGACCGCTCCCGCGAGGGGGCATCGGGCCGCCGGCGCGTCCTCAGGAACACCCTGCTTGCCGCCGCGGCGCTCCCCCTGGCCGGCGCCGTCTGGATCGGTGTCACCGGACTGCTCGCCCGTTCGGAGTTGATCGCGGCCGAGCGGGACCTCGACGCGCTGCGGCAGTCGGTGGCACCCGTGCCCGGTGCCGCCTCCGGTGCCGTGCCCACCTCCGCCCAGGAGCGGGAACGGGAGCTGCGTTCCGCGGCCGCCCACGCCGCTCGGGCGCATCGCCTCACCACCGGCCCCGCCTGGTACCCCGCAGCCGCGCTCCCCTTCCTCGGCGGCCCGGTCAGGACCGTGCGCGGGGCCGCCCACGCGGCCGACCGACTGACCGGCGATGTGCTGTCCCCGCTGATGCGAGCCCTGCCACCGGCCACGCCGGACAGCCGCGGTGACGGGATGTCCGAGGCCCTCATGACCTTGCAGAAGCACGCGCCGGAAGTCGTCCGGGCCGCCCGGGCCGCGGCCGAGGTGCAGGCCGACGTGCACGAGCTGCCCCGGTCCACCTGGTTGCCGGCGGCCGACCGGGCCCGGGCCGGGCTCGCGCAGCAGGTCGACCGCCTCGGCCCGGTGATGACCGACGCCTCCCTGGCGGCCCGCGTCCTGCCGCCCCTGCTCGGCACTCAAGGGGAACGGCGTTATTTCCTCGCGTTCCAGAACATCGCCGAGGCGCGCGGTACCGGGGGCGTTCCGGGGGCTTTCGCCGTGCTGTCGGCCGACCGGGGCCATCTGTCCTTCGAACGCTTCGGCAACAACACCGAGATGGCCACGGCGAAGACGGACCTCGACCTGGGAGCCGACTTCACGGCCCGCTACCAGGGCAGCGAGCCCACCCGCGTGTGGGCCAACTCCAACATGAGCCCGCACTTCCCCTACGCGGCCCGCATCTGGGCCTCGGCGTGGCACGAACACACCGGCGAGCGCGTGGACGGCGTGTTCGCCGTCGACCCCGCCACGCTGAGCCGTCTGCTGCGCGTCACCGGCCCGGCCCGCATGGCGGGCGGCACCGAGCTCACCGCCGACAACGTCGTGGACCTCACCGAACGGGCCAGCTACGCGATGTACGACGACGTCGCTCGGCGCAAGGCGTTCTTCGTCGAGGCGGCCCGCGCCGCCGCCGGGCCCCTGATCTCCGTGACCGGCGACATGCGCCGGCTGCCCGCTCTGCTCGTCGCCCTGAACGACGCCCAGCGGGACGGACGGCTGAAGGTGTGGAGCGCGCATGCGGCGGAGCAACGTCTCATCGAGCCGCGCTCCTACTCGGGCGCGCTCCCGGAGACTCCCGGCCCCTTCGCGGGGCTGGTGGTGAACAACGCGGCCGGCTCCAAACTGGACTACTACCTCGACCGGAGCCTGGTCTGGGAAGCGAACGGCTGCTCCCACGGCGAGCGCCCGGTCACCGCGACCGTGACCCTGACCAACCGGGCCCCCGTCTCCGGGCTGCCCGGTTACGTCACCCTGCGGGAGGACTCCCCGCCCTACCGCACCCGGCCGGGTGACAACCGGCTCCTGGTGTCGTACTACGCGGGCGTCGGCGCCGCCCTGACCGGCGCCACCCTGGACGGCCGCCCGGCACAGCTCGCGCCCGGCGTCGAACGCGGCCACTCCGTGTACACGCTGGACCTGGAGCTGCCCGCCCACTCCAGCCGCACGCTGGTGCTGCACCTGCTGGAGCCGCACGCGGACCGCGCCCCGGTCCTTCTGCGGCAGTCCCTGGTGACGCCCCTGCGAGCCACCCTGAAACCGGGCGGTGCCTGCCGTGTCTGAGCGCTCGCGCCGCACCGGGGCGGTGCTCCTGGGCGTGCTGCTGCTCGCGTCGTGCGCCACGGGAGAGCGCGCCCCGGACGATCCGGCGGGCGGGGCCGCGGGTGGGCGGCGGGTCGCCGCGCACCGGGTCGAGCACCTGCGGGTCAAGGTGCTCAAGACCTTTCCGCACGACCCGCAGGCGTTCACCCAGGGACTCGAGATGGCCGGCGACACGCTCTACGAAGGCACCGGCATCTCCGGCCGGTCCTCGGTACGGGCAGGGCCTTTGGGCAAGAAGCCCGCGGTCCGCACGGCACTCCCCGCGCCCTTGTTCGGCGAGGGCATCACCGTGCTCGGCCGAACCCTGTGGCAGCTCACCTGGCGGAACCGGACCGCCATCGAGCGCGACGCCAGGACACTCAAGGAACTGCGTCGCGTCCCGTACCAGGACGACGGCTGGGGCGTGTGCCTCGAGCGAGCCCGGCACCGGCTGGTGACCAGCGACGGATCGTCACGGCTGACGTTCCGTGACCCCAGGTCGCTCGCGAAGACGGGCGAGGTCGCCGTGACCGAAGCAGGCCGGCCGCTGACGGAGCTGAACGAGTTGGAGTGCGTCGGTGCCGCCGTGTATGCGAACGTGCTCTTCACCGACCGGATCGTGCGCATCGATCCCGTCACCGGAGCGGTGACAGCGAGCATCGACGCCTCGGGCCTGCTGCGCGACGACGAACTCGTCCCGGGGGCCGCGCTGAACGGTATCGCGGCGGTCCCCGGCACCCGGCAGTTCCTGATCACCGGGAAGTTCTGGCCCAGAATGTTCCGTGTCGCGCTGGCCCCGGCCTGATGGACGGGCCGCCCCGCACACCTTGTCATTACCCTCCTGGGCCCCCTCGCCTCCCGGCCCGAGCCGTCTGCATATGCACGAGGCATGCGGCTCTGCTCATCGGGTGAGAGTTGCCCGCGGCCCAGCGTCGCACCCCGCCGTTCACCGGGCAGCCGTTCACACTCGGATAGTCCTTTTTTGATGCGCTTGGAGGGCGAATGTGGCTGTTCGGGGAGACGATGCCCCACGTACCAGTGGCAAGACCTGCGCAGACACGGGTCATCCGGGAGCAGCCGCCGACCGGCCGCCGCGTCGGCAAGCCCGTCTGGTACGCGCCGGCCGCCGTCATCGGCGACGTGACCTGCGCCGCCGTGCCGGTGTATCTGGCCTTCGCGCTGACCGGCGGCAGGCAGGCCGCGGCCTACGCGATGGTGGCGGCCGCGGCATGGCTGCTCGTGCGCGGCGCACGGGACCGCTACGGCGAGCGCCGTCTCGGTGAGTGCGACAACATCGGCCCCGCGGTGCAGGACTGGCTGGTGCTGATCGGACTGCTCGCGGTGGTACGGGCTGCGACGGGCGAGGAGTCCCCGTTCCTCCTTGCGCTGGCCGCCCTGGTGCCCTGCGCCCCGACGAGCGCCGCCGTACGGAATCTGATCCACCGTCATCTGGTCGCCCGGCGCCGCGACGGCCGGGCCGTCCGCAGGGCCCTGGTGATCGGGGAGGCCAACGCTGTCGACGGTCTGGTGAGCCACCTCGCGAAGCGGACCGACCACGAGTTCGTCGTCGTCGGGGTGTGCCCGATCGGCGACGAGGACCCGCACACACTGGCCCCGGTCGCCACCCGTATCGGCCGGCAGGCACCGCCTCGCCCGTCGGCCGACTCCGCCCCGGTACTGGATGCGGCCCGGCGGCTCCACGCGGACGTGGTCCTCGTCGTGCCGGGGCCGTACATGAACGGAACGCGCCTGCGGAGGCTGTCGTGGGCCCTGCACGGCGAGGAGTGCCCGCTCGTGGTCGTACCGGGTCTGACCGAGGTCGCCGGGCGCCGGGTGGGCGTTCTCTCCGTGGCCGGGCTCACCATGCTGGCCGTGGCCCCGCCCCTGAGGCGGGGGGTTGCGACGCTGCTCAAGTCGGTGACGGACCGGCTGGGCGCGGCGCTGCTGATCGTGCTGCTCGCCCCGGTGTTCGCGGCGGTGGCCCTCGCCGTACGGATGGACTCCCCGGGCCCCGCCGTGCACCGGCAGACGCGCGTCGGACGCGGCGGAAAACCGTTCACCATGGCCAAGTTCCGCACCATGGTCGTCGACGCGGAGCGGCTGAGGCATCAGCTGACCGGGACCAACGAGCAGGACGGCCGCATGTTCAAGATCCGCCGTGATCCGCGGATCACCCGCGTCGGCCGGGTGCTGCGCCGCTCCTCCCTGGACGAACTGCCCCAGCTGTTCAACGTGGTGCGGGGACACATGTCCCTGGTCGGTCCGCGACCGCCGCTGCCCGACGAGGCCGCCGGTTACGACGAGGTGGAGCGGCGCCGGCTGGCCGTCAAGCCGGGACTCACCGGTCTGTGGCAGGTCAGCGGCCGCTCGGACCTCTCCTGGGACGAGACGGTCGCCCTGGACCTCAGGTACGTGGACAACTGGTCCCCGTCGGGGGACCTCGAGGTGCTGTGCCGGACCGTGGGCGCTGTCGTGGCGGGCAGGGGCGCCTACTGAGCAACCGCCCGACCCCGCCACCACGCCCGACAGCACCGACGACATCCCCTGATGTCCACCGCATCCACCAGCACCGGCACCAGCACCGGCGATCCCCCTGGAGGGCTCATGCCGCCCGGATCCCCCACCGACCACTCACCCCGGGACCGCTTCGGACCTGACCACCACGCCCCGGGGGACCACCTCGGCTCGCCGCTGGAGGCCATGGACGTACTGGCCCTGGCGGACCGGCTCTTCCGGTGGGCCGACGCCCGCGACTGGGCGGGTCCGGACCCGTACGACGGGCTGACCGGCCCGCTGGGACGGCTGGCCGTGCACCCTGTGCTTCGGCAGGTGCTCCTGCAGACCGTCAAACGCAGCCGGATCGACCTGCGTCCTGTCCTGGGCATTCACCCGCTGCGCACCGCGACGGCCGCCGGAACCGCGGCCGGTGCCTGCGCCAGGCTCTCGGCCTCCCCCGTGTGGCGCAGGCGCGCCCTGCGACTGGGCCGGTCGGCGGCCGCCGAGCAGTTGTCCGGGCGCTACGCCGGGCTGTGGCGTTACGAGTTCGATGTGCAGACCCGCTGGGCGTACTACCCCGCCTCCCTCCCGAACCTCGTGGCCACCACCTTCTGCGCGGACGGCTGTCTGGACACCGGGACGCTCGGCGACGAGTCGGTGCGCACCCTCGCTCAGGGGCTCCTGGAACACCTGCACAACGGCACGTTCTTCACCTACACACCCGCCAGTGACGTCCTCGTCCACAACGCCAACCTCATGGGTGCCGCGCTCGCCGGCCGCCTGGCATGCATCGGGACGCTGCCCGGCGAACTGGCGGACCGCCTGGTCGATGCCGCCCGCGGTGCCGTCGAGGTGAGCCTGAACGCTCAGCGCCCCGACGGCTCATGGCCCTACGGGCGGGGCCCGCGGCTGGGCTGGGTGGACGGCTTCCACACGGGGTACGTGCTGCTGCGCCTCGAACAGGCGGGAACGCTGCTCGACGTTGACGTCCGGCGCCCCCTCGAACGGGGAGTGGACCACTACCTGCGGCACCTGTTCGACGGCCCCCTGCCCCGCTACTTCGCGGACGGCCGGAGCAGACGGGACCCGAACAACGACGCGACGGCGGTACGGATGGCGGCGTGGGCGGCCCATCACGGTTTCGTCCGGACCGACTTCCCCCGGGCCGTGCTGGCCGCCGTCGTGGACCGCTACCCCGGTCTCGGCGCGGACACACGGGCCGGCGGCTCCCCGCGGAACAGGTCCCTGTGGGAGTCGCCCCGGTGGAGCGCCGCTCCCCTGCTGGACGCCCTGACCGCCCTCCACGCCGTCCTGCCGGGCGGCCGACACCCCGCCACCCCGGCCGCTCAGCCGACGACGGCCGCCTCGTAGCCCGACAGGACGTCCGCGGTCCGCCCCGCGCCTCCCGCCCCTCCCGTCGCGTTTCGCTCCCACCACACGGCCGCGCAGAACAGCCCGAACACGGCGAGCCCCCGGTCCCGCCGGCCCCGGACGTGTTCGGCGACGAGCCGGTCGGCGGTCCGCCGGTCGAAGACGTCGTCGAACAGCGGGGAGCGCCGTACCTCGGCCCACAGACGGTCACCGTGCGCGCGCAGCAGCGACCGCACCGGCGCCCCGAACCCCGTCTTGGAGCGCCTGGCGACGAACTCCGGCACACCGGACGCCACCGCCGCCGCGCGGAAGCGCGCCTTGCCGTCGCCGAGCCGCAGCTGATCCTCCGCGACGGCGCCGAGGGCGGCGGCCACCACCGGCTCCCCCAGGAACGGCACCCGCAGCTCGACGCTCGCCCGCATCGACGCGCGGTCGCCGTACAGCAGGTTCAGCCCAGGCAGGAACAGTCGCCGGTCGCACTCCGCCAGCGCCGCGAGGGGCGTCCCGCCCGCGTCCAACACGCCGCCCGCCACCTCGCGATGCCGCTCGGTGACCGCCTCCAGGTCGACGAACGGCGACAGCGCCGCCCACTCCCGCCCCGAGTAGTACGCCTGAGTCGCCCACGACCAGTCGCGGGGGCCGAGCTGGAGCAGCCGCCCGAACTTGTCGGCACGGCCCCGGTAGCGCCGGGGTCCGGGAACCACGGTGGTGGCGCCGAGGGCGGGGCGCGCCCACGCGGGAAGCCGTTGCAGCAGCAGCACGGCCTGGTAGCGCTCGTAGCCGAGGAAGAGTTCCTCGACGCCGAGCCCCGACAGCAGCACGGTCGCCTCCCCGCAGGCGGCGCGGGAGAGCTGCATGAGGGTGATGGCGGCCGGGTCCCCGAATGGGAGCTCCATGGCGCTGACCAGCTCCGGGATCCGGCGCAGTACGTCGACGTCCAGGTCGACCCACGTCAGCGGCAGGCCCAGCCATCGGGCGACCCGGGCGGCGTAGGGGGCGTCGTCCTCGAACGGCTCCGCGGTCGGCGCCGTGGTGCGCACTCTGGCGGCGAAGGCGGGTCCGGCAAAGCCCTGCCTGCTCATCTCCACGCCCAGCCAGGTGCTGTCGAGCCCTCCGCTCAGCAACAGCCCCACCGTCACGTCCGCGCGCACCTGCCGGGCGACCGACGCCCGGACCGCGGCACCGATGTCCTCGGTGGGCATCGCGGCACCGGCCCACCACCAGGGTGACGCCGCGTCATAGCCGGGAGCGCGCCGGGACAGCGCCGTCCCGGCCGGTACGGCACGAACGCGCTGCCAGCCGGTCCGCGGCGGCGGCGTCCACAGAAACATGGCGCCCTGCGCCACCGCGACGGGGTCGGCGTCGCCGGTCAGCCCGGCTGCCCGCAGCGGTTCGATCTCGCTGGCGAGCGCGACCGTGCGGCCCGCCGCGTCCACCGCCGCGTACAGCGGTTTGATGCCCAGCCGGTCGCGCCCGTAGCGAAGCTCGCCGTCGGGCAGGAGGAGGGCGAAGGCGAACATGCCGTCCACCTGGTCGAGCAGCCGCGGTGCGTCCGGCTGCAGCAGCAGTTCGTAGAGGACCTCGGTGTCGCCCTCGGTCGTGAACGTCACCTGCCGCTTCCGCAGCACCTCGCGCAGGTACAAGGCGTTGTAGATCTCGCCGTTGTAGACCATCACGCCCCGCTTCGGGGATCCGAAGGGCTGGTCGCTCCTCGGATCGAGGTCCACGACGGCCAGGCGGCGGAAGTGCAGCGCCGCATGCCAATTGCCACCGCGGAGGTCCAGGTGTCCGCTCGCGTCGGGGCCGCGGTGCGCGAGCGCCCCGCACGGGTCCCCGTGCGACGGCGGCAGATGGCGCGCGGTGTGGTTCAGCAGGACGACGAAACCGCACATCAGCGCGCCGCCGTGGTCGAGGAAGAACCACCGGCCGGGTACGCGGCCTGCCCACCCGGTTTCGGCACGGCGCCCGCAGCGCCTGGACCGGGCGGCGGACACCCCAGCGCCCTGGCCAGAGCCGGTGTGCGGGGGGCGGTCCCCACGACGCCGTCCTCCGTGAGCGAGCGGACCGCACGGCAGGCGACGAGGGAACTCCACAGCGCCGAGGCGAAGTCGGCGGCGGCAGCGGTCTCCGCGCCGAGGGGCTCGCCCCGGACGAGGCGGACGAGGGAGTGCATCTCGGCCGCGTGTCCCTTCGGGCCGCCCCGGTACTTCGTCGTGACCGCCCTGCCCCCCTTCCACACGGTGAGCGAACGGAAGTCGTCGATTCTGGCCGCCACCCGGTCGGTGGCCACTTCCAGGAGTTCCTTGGGCGCGCCGGGCGGCGTCAGCCCCCCGTACACGATGGAGGCAGCCGACCCGTCGTCGTAGGTGATCTGCAGGGTGAGGCTCTGCGCGGCGGCGGGGTCCCGCGTATCCACGCCGACCGCCCGTACACCGACCGGCCTGCCGGGGACCAGGAAGCCCGCGGTGTCGATGAAGTGGCACACCTCGCCGAGCAGCCGGCCACCCTGCCCGGGGTCGAAGTACCAGTGGTCGGCCGGGAGCCGGCCCGCGAACACCCGGTGGACGACCTGGAGGGGCGCGCCCGCGGGGAGCGCGGCGCGAAGGTCCCGCACCGAGGGGGCGAACCGCCGGTTGAACCCCGCCATCGCCGGGGCGCCGGAGATCAGCCAGGCGTCCGCGACCTCCTCCAACTCCGTCTCCGTCAGGCCCAGCGGCTTCTCGCAGTACAGGGCGGCACCCCCGCGCAGCACCCGCGCCGCATACCGGCCGTGGCTGTCATGGCGGCTGAGCACCATCACGCAGTCCGCGTCGCCCGAGGCGAGGCCGGTGTCGACGCTCTCGGCCACGGTACGAAAACCCCACCGTCGGCCCTGGTGCGCGGCGGACAGCCCCCGTCCGCCGGCGACCCACGAGAACGCGACGCCGGGTTCCCGTTCCAGCTCGGGGAAGAGCATCCGCGTGGCGAAGTTGCCCGCGCCGATCGCCGCGAGCCGCAAGGTGCCGCGGGGGGCGGTCCAGGTGCGGGAGCCCGCCTCCGAAGCCGGCCGGGACGGGAGCTGCGCGGTCGCGGAGTAGCGCAGCAGCAGGGCGACGCTGCGTCCGGCGGTCGACGGCTTCAGCGCCTCGTACGCGCCGGCCGCGTCCTCGACGGCGAAGACCCGCGGCTTGAGCCGGGCGAAGTCCACCGCGCCCGCCGCCAGGAGCCGCAGCACCTCGGCGAGGTTGCGCCGTTCCGTCCATGGGACATAGCCCTCCGGGTACGGATGCCCGTCCTCTTCGAAGCGGGCGTCGTACCGGCCGGGGCCGTAGGACCGCGCATAACGGATCGTCAATTCCTTGTGGTAGTAGGACGACCGTGGCGGTGCGACGTTGACGTCACCGACGACCACCACGGTGGCGCGGTCACGGGCGAGGAGGCCGGCGAACTCGACGGGGTCGGAGCTGGACGTGGCGGCGGTGATGAGCACCGCGTCCGCGTCGGCGCCTGCCCAGTGCCGGGAGACGGCGCCGGGCAGGCCGACCGCCTCCCGCGGGAAGGCCACAAGGCCCGCCGACTCGGCGAGCGCCACCATGGCGGGGTCGGGATCGATGCCCACCCCGTCGTATCCGTAGGCGCGCAGCAGTTGGAGCGTGATCTGGCCGACCAGGCCGAGGCCGATGACGGCGATCCGTGAGCCCGACACCACCTCGGCCTGGTGGATGCCCTGAAGTGCGATCGCGCCGACCGTGGCGAAGGCGGCCCATTGGGTGTCCACGCCGTCCGGCACAGGGACGACAAGGTTGCGGGGCACGGCGACGATCTCCGCGTGCGACGCGTAGCGGGCTCCGGCGGCAGCCACCCGCATCCCGGGGCGGATGTCGTCGACCCCCTCGCCCGTCCGCAGGACCGTGCCCGCGCAGGAGTACCCGAGCTGCACCGGACGGTCCAGGCGGTCCTGGACCGTCCGGTAGGTCTCGACGAGGCCCGTTCGCTTCACGCTGTCGAGCACCTGCGCCACCTGGTCGGGCCGGTGCCGCGCCTTGCCGAGCAGGCTCTGCGCGCCGGTCGAGACAGTGGCCCGTTCCGTACCCGCGCTGATGAGCGACCAGTCGTTGCGGATCACCACCACACCGGCGGCTGCTTCGGGGGCGGGAATTTCTCCGACCGTGATGGCGCCGGTGCGCGGGGACAGGAGGACTGTTTTCATTTCCTGCCTTTACGGGAGGGATCGCGGCCCAGCGCACTGTAGGGAGGGCACATCAGCGGCACATGCGCTTCTCCCGCGGAACGGACCAGACGGACGAACATCTCCATACGGCCGGGTGAACATGCCACCGGCATGATGGGCGTTGTCGCGGAATGCCGATTCCCTGGTGCCCGGCGAGCCCTTCTTTCGCTCCGGGGAACTACGGCCACCGGTGGGTGCCACCCCGGCAGCGGTCCGGTGCCCGCCCGGAAGGAGAATTCGGGTGAAGCGACTGATGGTCGTCTACGGAACGAGACCGGAGGCCATCAAAATGGCCCCGGTCATCGAGGCACTCGACCGGTCCCCGATATTCCGGCCGACGGTGACGGTGACCGCCCAGCACCGTGGACTGCTCGACCAGGTCCACTCGTTGTTCGGCATCCGAGCCGACCACGATCTCGACATCCTCAGCGAGCGCCAGTCCCTCGCCGACATCACCGTGCGTGTCCTCGACGGGCTGTGTCCGCTGCTACGGCGCGAGCGCCCGGAGGCGGTGCTGGTCCAGGGGGACACCACGACCGCGTTCGCCGGGGCCCTCGCCGCCTTCTACAGCCAGGTCCCGGTGGTCCACCTGGAGGCGGGACTGCGCACCGGCGACCGGTACTCGCCGTTCCCCGAGGAGATCAACCGCCGGCTCGCGACCCAGCTGGCATCCCTGCATCTGGCGCCCACCCCTCACGCGCGGGACAACCTGCTGCGGGACGGCGTCCCCCCGTCGTCCGTCGTGGTCACCGGAAACACGGTCATCGACGCCCTGCTCTGGGCGGTCGGGCGCCAGGCGCACTACGGGGACCCGGCCCTGGCCGACCTCGACGACACCGCCCGCCGGGTCCTGCTGGTGACGGCCCATCGCCGGGAGTCGTGGGGAGGCGGAATGGAGTCCATCGGCAGTGCCCTCGCCGATCTGGCGCGTGCCGAGCCCGACCTCCTCATCGTGCTCCCGCTGCACCCCAATCCGGTCGTACGGGCGGCGATCCTGCCCCAGGTCGCCCACATCGGCAGCATCCGCCTGACGGAACCGCTGGCCTACGGGGCGTTCGCCCGGCTGATGAACCGTGCGCACATCATCCTGACCGACAGCGGAGGCATCCAGGAGGAGGGGCCGGGTCTCGGCAAGCCCGTGCTGGTCATACGGGACACCACGGAGCGCCCGGAGGCCCTGCGGGCCGGGACGAGCCGCCTGGTGGGAACCGACCGCGAGCACATCGTGAAGCAGGTACGCCTGCTGCTGCACGACCGTGCGACGTACGCGGCCATGGCGAAGGCGGTGAACCCGTACGGCGACGGGCACGCCGCGGACCGGACCGTACGGGCGATCGGGCACTGGATGGGCCTGTGCGGGCGCCCTGCGGAGTTCGGCGACGCGCCGGACTCCGCAGGTGACTTCGCGTCAGCTCCAGATGCCGCGGGTGTCGAAGACGGCCTTGCCGCGCAGTGCGGTCCGTTTGACGCCGCGGAAGGCGTCGTGGTCCACGAGCAGTACGACGACATCGGCGTCCCTGACCGCGGTGGTGACGTCGACGAGTTCGGCCACGCCCGTGTGCGCCAGTGAGTCCGGCAGTTCCCTGATGTGCGGCTCCGCGACCAGCAGCCGGCCGAGCTGACGCTCGGCCAGTTGGGTGACGATGTGCAGGGCGGGGCTCTCCCGGAGGTCGTCGATGTTCGCCTTGAAGGCCAGACCGAGGCAGGCGATCACCGGGTCCTTGAACCGGCCGGCCGTCCGGACGACCTCGCCGAGCACATAGTCGGGCCGCTCGTCGTTGACCTCGCGGGCGAGCCGGATGAGACGCGACTGCCGGGGCGCGGTGCCGACGATGAACCAGGGATCAATGGCGATGCAGTGCCCGCCGACACCCGGTCCCGGGCGCAGGATGTCGACCCGCGGGTGACGGTTGGCCAGGGCGATGACGTCGCCCGCGTCGATGCCGACGTGGTCGCAGACCATGGACAGTTCGTTGGCGAAAGCGATGTTGACGTCCCGGAAGGCGTTCTCGCTGAGCTTGGCCATCTCCGCCGTCGTGGCGTCGGTGAGCAGGCACTCCCCCTTGGCGAACACCTCGTAGAGCGTGCGCGCCCGCTCGGCGCAGCCCTCGCCCACACCTCCGACGACCCGGTCGTTGGTCACGATCTCGATCATCGTCCGGCCCGGCAGGACACGTTCCGGGCAGTGGGCGACCCGTACGTCGGGCGCGTCGCCCGCTTCGTGGGGGAAGGTCAGGTCGGGGCGGTGCTTGCCCAGCCACCGGGACAGCTCCACGGTGGTGCCGGGCGGTGAGGTCGACTCGAGGATGACGAGGTCACCCGCCTTGAGCACCGTCGCCACCGACGCCACCGCGTCGCGCACGTACGACAGGTCCGCCGTACGGTCCTCCTGGAGCGGCGTGGGGACGGCGATGATGAAGGCATCGGCGGGCTCGGGCGCGCCGGTCGCCCGCAGTCGGCCCATGGCCACAGCCCCGCTGACGGCCACCGCCAGATCCGGTTCGACGAAGGGGGCACGGCCGGCGTTGATGAGTTCGACGGTGGCGGGGTTGACGTCGACACCGACGACATCGATGCCATGGGTGGCAAGGGCGGCAGCGGTGGGAAGGCCGATGTAGCCGAGGCCGACGACGCAGACGGCGGAGAACACCTGAAGGAATTCCTTTCGGTGGGCGATCCAGCTCGTCATCGTGTCAGAACGGTTTCTCTCCGGGGTATGTGAAAGACCGACATGTCACCGATCGGCCGCTGTTCCACACGTTCCCACTCCGCCGAATGCGTGAATCGATTTTATCCGCCCGCCAACTTCGGTAACCGTGATCCTGCCCATGGATACGTTGCGCCTATGAGTCGCACCGAGGTGGGAAACCGCGAAAACCACGCAGGCAATGTGACGGAATACCGTGCGCACCGCAAGAGGTCCCGCAGGGTCACGGTGCGCGGGGGCGTCGGGCCCCATCTCCAGGCAGTCGCCGTGGAGTTGCTCGCTCGAGCCGCCAGACCAGTCCGCCATCGGGGTGTCCAGCGCCTGACCTGGATGCTGTCGAAGTACTTCGACACGAACAACCGGGTCACCATCCGGATCGGCGAGGAATCACGGCTGCACGTGCACCTCGACGACGGCTACTGGACGAAGCTGCTGGATCCCGGTTTCGTCTATGAACCGGAGATCGGGGACATGCTCGACAGGGTGCTCACATCCGAGGCGATCTTCCTGGACTGTGGCGCCAACATCGGCTTCTGGTCGGTGCTGACGCGCCATCGGGCCCGGCGCGTCGTGGCGGTGGAAGCGAGCCCGGAGACCTTCCACCGGCTGACGGACAACATCGCCCTGAACGGCGGGGGCGTCGCGCTCGTCCACGCGGCTCTGTGGGGTCACGACGATGTCTCGCTCTCGATCGTCGGCCACCATCTGTGCCATGCGGCGGCGTCCGTGTGTGAAAGGGACGGCGACATCGGCCGCAACGGCTGGCGGTCCTTCGACGTCGCATCACTGACCCTCGACACGCTCGTAGAACGACACTGTGCGGGGCTGACGGGACCCGTGGTGGTCAAGCTGGACGTGGAAGGCGCCGAGATCCCCGCCGTCGAGGGCGCGAGGAAGACCCTCTCCGAACGAGACGTCGTCTTCCTGTTCGAGGACCACGGCCAGGACCCCACCTGCAAGGTCAGCCGCCATCTGATGGACATGGGCATGGTGGTCATGTCACCCGGCAGGCGCCGCCCCCTGGAGATCCGCGAGATCGCCGCGCTCAAGATCGATCCCACCCGGGGGTACAACTTCGCCGCCTGTCGGCCAGATGCTCCCTTCGTCGAGTCCCTGGCCCGCCCCCGACCCTGAGAGTCCCGGTCGCCGTCGTCGGCGGCGGGGGGCACCGCGCTCGGTCCCGTCAACCGTCGGCGGTGTCCCGGGCCGACGCACCGCCCTGCACCGGCACGGCGTCCACGCCGGGCCGTGCTGCCGGCGACCGCCTCGTCGTGCGGGACAAGATGATCCACACGGTGAAGACGGTGTAACCCACCGCGCAGGCGAGGGCGGCGGCAACCGGCCCCGCCCCGCCGCACAGGAACACGGCGGTGAACTCGAACGCCGCGGCTGCTACGGCAATCACCGCCAAGGTTCTGCGCCGTCCGGTGTCACGGAGCTCGACCCCCTGGAAGAGCCGCCCCACCGCCAGCACACCGGTGGCCGGCACCAGGAGGAGAATCGCGGGCTGAGCCGCCCGATAGGCCTCACCGTAGACAAGGGGCAGCGCGAAGTAGGCCAACGGGGTGCAGGCCCCGACACAAAGGGCGAGCAGCAGCAAAATCCTCCGCAAGTCGACCGGATGGCCCGGCCGCCCCCGCGAAACGAGAGGAAAGAGGGCCGCGGGGAGGTAGCTGACGACCTCCGAGACATTGGTGGCGATGGCGTAGATCCCGAGGGTCCTGTCCGCCCCCACCACGGAGAGCCCCATCTGGTCGGAACGCTGCAGGACGTACGTGGACCCGTTGAGGACATGGAGATCCACGTTGCCCTGGCACCAGATGAGAGCCATGCTCCGGCGCCACGCCGCCCTGTCCCGTCCATGCCGGGCGAGGTGAAGCAGCGATCCCCTGGCCTGCTCGAGACGGAACAGGAGAACGGAGTTCAGCACCGCCTGTGCCACGAACGACACAGTGGCCACCTCCAGGGCCGAGGTGAACCCGAGGGGCACGCAGAGCAGGCAGCCGAGGACCGGTCCGCAGTTCCCAAGGGTCCGTGTCACGATCAACCGACGGAGCCGACCGCTGCTCACCAGCATCCCGGTCGTCAGCCTGAACACCAGTCCCCCGTAGACGGCGGCGGTGGCACAGGGCGCAAGAAGCCACAACGGCTGCAACCAAGGGGGCGTCCAATCGCCCACCGCTCGGGCGGCGGCGGCCACCGACGCGGAGGCCAGGAGCGTCCAGGCGAGATATCCGGCGGAGAACGACGTCCCTTCCTTCCGCGTCTCCCCAAGGCCTCTGAGGACCCCCACCTCACCGCCCATCTCGAGACACGTCAAGGCAAGGGTCAGGAACACCACGATGGACGCGTAGTGGCCCCGCTCGGTCGGCGCGAGCAGCCGCGCCACCAGAAGTGAGCCCAGAAGCGCGGTGACCGCTCCGCCCACCACTCCGAGAAAGGCCAGCGAGGCCTCTCCGCGGAGCGACGCCGGGACTCGCGACGCAGGGATGCCCTTCGTCCCCCTCCGCGTCATGGGCCGTCCGGACTCTGGGACCTGACGCGCCGCCGAGCCCATGCGCACCCGCGACCGCGGTCCCGGGCGACCGGCGTGGACCTCACGCTGCGCCCGCCGGACGTCGCATACGTGGCGCAGTGCTCCGTAGCCGAGGACGAGGACGAGGACGAGGACGAGGACGAACGACCGGACGGGAGGGGCAGATCCGGCCCCCTCGCCCGACGCGGGCCCCCAAAGAGAAGCCTTCGCGGGGCGAGCCGAGTCCCAGTGTGTTCGACGGCGCCCCGGGCGGACCGGCGGACCTCAGGCCCTGGGTTTGCGTTGCGTGCATCGAATACTCCTCAACGGCCGAGCGGACAGACCTCCGGGCGCGGCAGAGGCGGGTCGGCCGCCGGGGCGAGCACCGGTCGCCGGCGCCAGGACCGACGGGCGGTGGCGACCGACGGCCCGGTACCGGAGAGCGCCGGAGCAAGGGCGATGTCCGGGCTACTCTGCCGTGTGAGGGGCGCCGAGCCGGTGTCCCCGGCCGGCACCGCGGTACGCGGAACGCCGACGAGGGCGAAGGCACACGCCACGACCAGCCACGACGGCAGACCGATGTACGTGGTCTCGAAGGCGACATTCGTGAAGGCGATGCAGCAGACACCGACCGTCGCCCCGAACCAGGCTGACGCGACAGGATGGGAGCGCGCCCGCCACGTGCGCCACAACGTCGCCACGATCAGCAGCGCGAATGCGGTGCCCGCCAGCCAGCCCAGGTAATAGATGTACCCGACGAAGGAGTTGTGGGGGCCCGACGCGGCCTTGTCGAGCTCCGCACCCTGGAACACGACCTCGATCGGGCGGCCCGCTCCGGCGCCGAGGAGGGGCTCGGACCGTGCGACATCAAGTGCCGTGCGCCACATGACGTAGCGCAGTTCCACATTGTTGGCCGCCTCGCTGTCGGCATCGTTCTCACTTGCCTGCATCCGGTTTACCAGCCCACCGACGACCGGCAGGTCCGAAGGCTGCCGGTACACCACCGACACGCTGATCACAGCCACCAGCCCCATGATGAGGAAGCTCCAGGTCAACGCGGGCCATTGGACCGTTCTACGGCGACACGCCCGGCTGGCCAGCGTGGTGGCGGCAAGCGCCGCACCCACCGCAAGCAGCGGTCCGCGCTTGTCGGCTGCCGCCGTGAGGCAGGCGGACCCGATCAGCGTCCACAGCAGCAGCCGGCTGTCCCCTCTCTTGCGCAGGACCATGCCGAAGGCTGCGGCGATCGCCAGGTACAGCCCCACGGCGGCGGGCGTGACCGACCGGCCCAGTACCACCATCAGGAGCGCGCCCGTGGTCGGCAGGTACAGGAGCCATCTCCTCCGGAGGAACTCGTCGACGGGCTGTGTGAGGAACCATGCCGCGGCGGCCCAGGCGAAAAGGGGATACAGCCCCAGGATGCAACCTTTCATTGCGCCCGGATATCCCTGTGACACACCACGGACTACCGCCTGGGCCGCGGCGACGGCCAGCAGAATGGCACACATGCGGTATCCGCGCAGGCGAGACTCCGAAAGGGCTCGTGAAGCCCAGACCGGAGAACCGGCAAGGAGTGCGAGTACGACCAGGACATCCAGAAGGTAGACCGGATCGAGACCCACCGTTGCATAGTCCCTACCGAACAGGAACAAAGGCGCCAGAGCTGCCCCCCACAGCAACCAGACCGCCACCCTCCGAAATACGGAAACGAGGAGTAGGGCGCCGACACAGGCGGCAGAAAACAAAAGCCCGAGCAGTGCGGAGTCCACACCCAACAACGTGCCCATGACATCTCCTTCCGTCGTCCCGCTCTGTCCTACCACGCAGGCAGTCCCAACTCGGCGGATCGCGATCACGATTCCCCAGCGGATTCGGTCGGTAATTTTTATGAACAAATGGACAGTGCAGCAGCTCCGTGTCGTCCTGGACTCCTAATTGGACGGGTGATCTCATGGAGAGGCCTTTACCGAAGAACCGCCCTCCGGCCAGGATGACCACGAGGGTCAGAGGGCGAGCGTCATCATTCCGAAACTCCGCTTTTCACCGCAGGCGCCATTGTTGATGCACAGGAGAAGGGCAGTGTTCCCGATCCGCAAGAGAAGTCCTTCCACGACTTCATGGCCGAGGGTCCTGGTTTTGAGGCACAGTGCGAGCCTGGGTGGAATGGGGCGAGCCGCGGAATTCTTCACACCGGCCGTGGAGTCGTGCTGCCCGGTCGTGGCGGTCGTCTCGCTTTCCGCGGACCGCGCCGGATCCATGAAGTTCAAGGCGACCTGGTCGGCCGGGGCGGCCGCGACGGTGGCCGCCGTTGTGCGTTGTGCCCGTGTGCTGACGGTGATGTCACCGAGCGCGATCTATCTCCCGATCTCCCAGTGGGGTCTGCCGCTCCTGCGCGACACCATCATTACCCTGCTCGCCAGGGCATTCCACTGCGCCCCGGTCATGCATCTCCACGGATCTCAGCTTCCCGCGCGACTGCGCTCGAACGCGTTTCTGAGAAAGGCGCTTGGGGGCAGTCATTGGCTGGTACTCAGTGAGAACGTGGCGGAAGATATCAGAGCGTCTGGCTGCCGAGTCGCATCCGTGCATGTGATGAGAAATCCCGCGCCCACGGGCGTCACCTCGCCCCGTCAATCGGATTCCGGGGGACCCTTGCGCGTCGGCTGGTTGGGGACGATGCACGGGAGTAAAGGTTTCGACATCCTCTGCGATGCGGTGGCCGGATTGAAACGAACAGGCGCCCCAGTGGAGTTCTCGATCGCGGGAATGCGCAGTGACGTGCCACCTCATCACATGTCGTGCGTGGACGAGGACCTCGGAGTGCTGGCACCGGACAAGGTTCATTCATTCTGGTCCGGAGTCGATGTCTTCGTCCTGCCCGCCCGATGGGCAGAGGGACTTCCCTTCGTGCTGCTCGAAGGCCTTCAGGTGGGCTGCGCCGTGGCCGCGACTTGGTCGCCCGGCAGCGCGGAACTGTTCAGCCGGGGTTGTGTGGAGCAGATCGACAGCGCTGTCGAATCGGTCACCGATTTCCTGACGCTGTGCATGACCGACATCGACGGTGTCCGGCATCGGCAACAGAAGGCCTGGGAAGCACTCCGCCCGCTCTACGATCCGGACACGGTCAGGGAAGCGTTCTCACGGATCTGGCGGGACACGAATTTCTGAGTGGTGGTATGGGGGGCGAACGGAGAGACAGCGTGTCCACACCCGAACTGCTGGAATACGACGGGTCGACAAGGCCGGCGGGCCCCCGCCCGCCCGTGACGGTGTGCGGGCTGCCCGTCCACCCGCTCACCCTGGAGGAGTCGGTGGCGGCCGCCGAGGCGCTGATCGCGGACGGCGGCCCCCACCAGCACGTCGTGCTGAACGCCGCCAAGATCGTCCAGGCGCACGACGACCCGGAACTGGCGCGCATCATCCGCTCGTGCTCGCTCGTCAACCCGGACGGGCAGTCGGTCGTGTGGGCCGGCCGCCTCCTCGGAAGCCCCCTGCCCGAGCGCGTGGCGGGCATCGACTTCATGCTGGCGCTGTGGCGCAGCGCCGCGCGCAACGCATACCGCGTGTACCTCCTGGGTGCTGAGGCGAAGGTGGTCGAGGAGACCGCGCGCATCGCCGCCGGGCAGGGCGTCGAGGTCGTCGGACACCGGGACGGCTACTGGGACGAGAGCGAGGAGGCGCGGGTGGTGGCGGCCGTCCGTGCGACCCGCCCGGACATCCTGTTCCTCGCCGTGCCGAGTCCACGCAAGGAGTACTTCCTCGCCCGCCGGCAGAAGGACCTGGGCTGTGCCCTGGTGGTCGGTGTCGGCGGATCCTTCGACGTGGTGGCGGGACTGCGCAGCAGGGCGCCGCGATGGATGCGGCGCGCCGGCCTTGAATGGTTCCACCGGCTGGTCCAGGAGCCGCGCCGCATGTTCCTGCGCTACGCGGTGGGCAACACCCGATTCGTAGCCCTCACCGCCGCGTACTGGGCGCGGCTGTTGACCGGCCGCGGGGGCGAGGCGTAGAGCCGACGGCCTGCCACCGGCATCGGCCGGCCGTGCCGTGCTCACGGCAACAAGCCATGCCAGGCCGAGCCGGCGATCGTGAAGATCCCCCAAAGACTGCGGGAGATTCCTCAAAGGGTTGGTGCGGAATACTTACGGCCGGATGCGTGAATCACACCTCCCGATCTCCGTGGATCCGGCCGTGAAGACAGCCTCCGGAATAGTGTCCTCGCATGACAAAAACCTTGACTTGGCCCACAATTGGACATCTTCAAGAACGCGCCCACGGCGATGGTCATGATTATGTGAAAGGTTCTCCGCATATCCGGCATCACCACATCCGTGAGCGAGTGATCTCGGGGGTGCACGACCTGGTGGGTAAGGTCATCGAACGGAATGGCCAGTGCCGGGTCCTCGAGGTCGGCGCCGGACATGGAACCTTCACCGACCATCTGGTCGCGGCCGGGGCGAAGGTCGAGGTGACGGAGATGAGCGCCCCCAGCGCGGCGGTTCTTCGGCACCGTTTCCGGAACAATCCGAACGTCACCGTCATTCATGACATTGAAGGAAAGGAAATCTTCCGCCCGGAGCCACTCGACGCCGTGGTGTGCATCTCTGTACTTCACCACATCCCTGACTACCTGGGCGCCGTCGAACATCTCATTCAGCGCATTAGTCCCGGCGGTGTTTTCTTCAGCATTCAGGACCCCTTGTGGTACCCGCGCAGGTCGGGACTTTCCATGAATTTGGATCACGGTGCTTATCTTCTTTGGAGGCTCGGCCAGGGCGAGCTGCGCCGTGGCCTGGCCACCAGGGTGCGCCGCCTGCGCGGCATCTACGACGAGATGAACGAGGCGGATATGTCGGAGTACCACGTCGTCCGCCAGGGAGTGGACGAGGTGGCCCTACAGGGACTCCTGGCACCGGCGTTTCACGATGTGGAGCTGCAACGTTACTGGTCGACGCAGTCAGGAGTACTGCAGGCGCTGGGGGAACGATTCGCTCCCGCCACCACATTCGGGCTCTTCGCACGGAACCGCTGCTGATCAGCGTTGCATGACGCCCAGGTCGGTGTGGCCGTAGTGGCGGCCCTGGTCAACAGCAAACCGTGACCGCGGAGAACCGTCGTTGACCGTGCTTGACCGCCCGTTCCGGCACGACAGTGGCACGAGCGCCCCTCGACGCATGGGTCACAGATGGGCATTCCAGCGGGATCGTAATGGCAGGTGCTACTTACATTGCGCACCCAGGCCGGAAGACTCGCGAACGGCCTCGTACGCCGACTGGTACCAAGCTCCTGGAGCTGCTTGGTGTCGGGTCGATCACCACGGCGCGGGTTCCGGTCGGCTGCCGCCGAAGACGGCGCTCAGCCCGGCTGTTCCTGATCCGTGCCGGCCGTCGACTGGACCACTCGAAGGTTCGCACCGAGCTGCACCCGGGACAGGTCCGTTCCCCCGAGATCGACGGCGGCGCTCCAGCCGGGGGTCAGTTCGGTGAACTCCCCGTTCGGCGGTCGGTGCATCCGGACCACCCTGGCCGGGGAAGTCCGGTCATCCGGTGGGCTGTTCACCGGGAGCACCGAATCGCCGGGGAAGACGCTCCGCCCCACACTCATGCAGCGGGCGTGACAGACCACCCTGTTCGCCGAGGGCCGCTCGTACACGATCACCACTTGCAGCAGTCCCACAGGCTCGGCACTACTCTGGGCCAACCCGCCCAAAAATTGGGTCGGCTATGGCATCGATCCAGTTGAACGCAGATTGGGCCGCCGTCATGCTGCGACGGCCTTGAAACCGTCGTGGCAGCGATGTCACCGTGGGTTCAAATCCCACACCCACCGCAGATGAACGGCCCCTGGCCAGGCAAATCGGTCGGGGGGCGTTCTCATGGGCGCTACCCGTCGATCACCGTGGTTCCCCGTCAGTTACCGGGCGATCAGACACGGTGGGGGCTCGGGCACGTTCTGATCCGTCGCCAGCCAATTCTGCCGGCGACGGTCATCCCGGTCGCTTCGAGGCCCCGGAGGGACGGCAGCGGACAGGGGCAGCCGCTGCGGTTGCGGAACTGCGCTGCTGTGCAGCTTGCTTCGCTGCCGTGTTCCGGGCGTGAGCCTCGCGTCGTAGTCGGCGATCTGACGGGCCACGGGGACGCTGGTGGCAGTTCGGATCAACCGCTCGTTTTCACGATCCACCAAGAAAGGAGCGTTGCCTCCCAACCGAGGGCGCTGTCCGCTCTGTCCATCACCGGCGGCTCCCCAGTAGAAGATCCACCCGAACGGCAAGGCCTCTACGCGCAAGATCCGAAGGTCGTACTCGATGCAGCCCCGTATGCCTTCGATCTCGGCAAGCACCAGTCGGCGCGCGTCCTCCTCAGTCAGCATCGCCCGATGATGACATGGTGCGAGTCCCCGCCCGTTGGCACGAGAGCGGCACAGCTTCGCCTTGTCACGAGACCATCAAGGGCCTGGGACGGGCCTCTCGGCGCTGAGACAGTTCGGCCATGTATGCACGTCAGGTCTAGGTCTGCATCGCGGCACTCGTCGCACTCAGTGCGTGCGGTAGCTCGACGCGAAAGCCTGTCACCCAGCTTTCGCGCCACTCCGGCGCTGCGGCCACGACACCACAAGCGACTCCCCTGATGGACCCCAGCACGATCCAGGTGAGGATCAAGCTGGTAGGGGGCCTTGCTGATGGCGAGGTCTTGTGGGTACCGCTCAGCCGCATCCGGGAGCCCATCACACCCAAAGGAACTGGGGCGCGCTACATCATGACGACGGACGTGGTGGGGTCGAGCCCCGACGCTGCCCAGGCGTTTCGACTGGATGCCTCTGTGACCCTCGGCAGTTGAGATTGGTGGAGTCTCGATGAACGAGTCAAGGGCTTCTGCTGGGTCGTTGGTGCTGCCAGGTGTCGCTGTCGACGGCCTCGGCGAGCAGGGCACGAACACGGCTTCCACTCCGTGGCCCCCGTTGTCCTTGAGGAACTGCTGGAGTGTGTCTGTGTCGCCGGTTGCCTCCCAGGAAGGCCCAGCGAACATCGACGCGTCGACGAGCAAGGGCGATGACGGCCTGGACGTGCTTGCAGCCCCCGGCCTGCTTCTTCAAGTAGTGGTCGCGATTGGGGCCTTCGCGGATGATGCCGGTCTTGGCGGACAGGTAGAAGACGCGGCGAAGGCGAGGCGGCCTGCGCCGGCGTAGGTGCCCAGGTCACCGGCTGCGACGATGAACTCGGCTCCCAGGATGGGGCCATGCCCGGCAGGGACCGCGACGATGCCGGCGGCGACGTCTTGGCCGACGATCCGTGCCTTGAGGCTGACCGGGGTGGACAGCCTAAGGATCTTTCCACGAATCCCGCACGGATTCCGCACGACTCCTACAGACATGCTTTGTGGGCACTACAGTCGCCTGCGCACCGATCACCACATAACGCCGAACATCAGGCAGCCGGGGTGGCGGCGCGAGCACGCCCAAGTTGCACCGTTTGGGGGGGTTTATGCGTGAAATGATCAAGGGGTCGAATGTATCTCTCGCGGCTTTGAGCGAGAACATCGATTCGGTGATCGTCAGCCTGGGCTGGGGGAGCTCGTCCGGCGAAGGGGATGCCGACGTGTCCGTCCTGTTGCTGGACGCGAACGGCAAGGTCCGCAGCGACGCCGACTTCTACTTCTACAACAACCCGGTGGCCGCAGACGGGAGCGTGCAGCTTCTGGGCAAGACACCGACGGCGGACGGCAACGAGGACCGGATCAGCTTCGACCTGACCGCGGTGTCCTGCGAAGTCGATCGCATCGTCCTGGCTGCCAGCCGTTACGAAGGCGCTCGCTTCGGCGAACTGGAAGGCGTGAAGCTGGCGTTGGCGGACGGCGGAGGTGAGGAACTCCTCCGCTTCGCCATCGACGACGCCGATTCGGTGAGCGCGATCATCTTCGGCGAGTTGTACAGGCGTGCGGAAGAGTGGAAGTTCCGCGCCGTCGGCCAGGGCTACGATGCGGGCCTCGCCGGTCTGGCCACGGACTTCGGGGTCGACATCGACGACGACGCGACGGCCGAGGAGATGCTGGACGGGGCCGCCGGCGACAATCAGACGGACGCGACGGCAACGGTGCGGGCCGACGAACCGAAGCGGCAAGAGACGCTGAGGGCGGTCCCCTCCCCCCGTCAACCTGAAGACGAGGCCCAGCCGAGGAAGTCGGCCGCGCGGCCTCGTACGGCCAAGAAGAAGGTCACTCTGCCCAAGGCGGCCAAGAAGACGCTGGCGGAGAACGAGTCGTGGAAAGACGCAAGGCTCTTCCCCGCGTCGGCGCTCAAGAGCGACCGGGAGCGTGAAACGCGTGCGACCTCGGTACTCCTGTCCGTGATGGCCCAGGTGCCTGAATTCGGCAGGAGACTCACCGCCGCGTTCGGAGCGCCGGCCGGTCGGATGGAGACCTTCACCGAGGTCACCCTGCCGCACGGCGACACCCCGCGACGCCCCGATGGAGTGATCCGAGTCGAACGGGCCGGCAAGTTGTGGACGGCACTCGTCGAGACGAAGACCAACGGCAGTGCGCTCAAGGCCGATCAGGTACAGGCGTACATGGACATCGCCGCGCGCCGTGGCTACGAGGCCGTGATCACCCTGTCGAACGACGTTGCGTTGGAGGGCAGCCCGCTCGTCGAGGTCAAGATCGACGGGAGGCGCAAACACAAAGTTGCCCTTTGGCACCTGTCATGGGCGGAAGTCGCCCATCAAGCACAGATGTTGATCAGGCACGAGGGTGTCGGCAATGCGGCGCACGCCTGGCTCCTCCAGGAACTGCTGCATTACTTGCAGCACGAGAACTCCGGCTGCCACGGCTTCCAGAACATGGGACCGGCCTGGGTACCGGTACGCAACGGGATCGACGACGAAACCCTGTGCCAGGGAGACCCGCGCGCGCTGGAGGTCGTCGAGAGCTGGGAGCGCCTCATCCGCCAGGTCTGCCTACGGCTGGGCGGCGAACTGGGGCAGAAAGTACTGCCTGTCCACCGCGCCAAGCGCGGAACCGATCCGAAAGCACTCCGTGCCCGCCTCGCAGATCAGCTCTGTCTCGACGGGACACTCCAATCGGAACTGCGCATCGAGGGAACGCCCGGCGTCCTGGCGATCAGCGCAGACCTGCGTACGGGCAAGCTCCGCACGTCCATCGAGATCCCGGCGCCCGAGCAGGGCTACCCCCTGACGTGGGCGAAGCGACTCGTCCGGCGCCTGGCCGAGGCACCGGCGGATCTTCACATCGAAACCCTCGTCGAAGGGGAAACGGGTGGCCCACGGGGAACGCTGGAACGTCTCCGCCCCGAGCCGGCCGACATGCTGCCCAAAGAGACCGCCACCCAGATCGTCGGCTTCCGACTCTCTCTCCTCAAGAGCATGGGAAGCAGCCGCGGGAACGCCGAGTCAGGCTTCATCCGCAGCGTCGACGACGCGGTGAACCGCTTCTACACCAGCGTGGCGGTCCATTTGGACGGTGCGACACCTCGCCGCGCACCTTCGAAGGAAGAGACGACGACGGGCTGAGGCTCAGCGATCAGCCTTGCCGACTCGGACGTTCGGTCATCCGTCAGGCATGGTGCAGCGTGTGCCGGGCCGTCCTGCCCCCGCACGTCTTCGAATCGCCCACGGGGAAGCGGGTGTACGACAACCGTGACCAAATGGCTCAACGCCGGGATCCCGCCCACCCAGGTGGCCGAATGAGCCGGGAACAGCGTGCCGGTGCTGCCGGCCACCTACGCCCGATGCGTCGAGGGGCAGCCGCCTGACCTGAAACGACGCCTCGAAGCCGCGAGGGACCTCCCCGAGCCGCCTTCCCTTGATCATCCGGAGAGGGTGTTCGGGGCTTCGCCGTGTCGAGCAGAACCTGCCCTGACCAGCAAAAAAGCCCTCCCGATGGGAGGGCTCTCAGTGGCGCCCCCGGCAGGACTCGAACCTGCGGCCAAGCGCTTAGAAGGCGCCCGGTACGTCGCCCCGAGCACTCCCTCTGACCTGCACCGCTCCCCCACCGCGACGCCCCGTTGGTCATACCTCGACACGCATTCGACAGGGCCCGGGGTGCGTCCTCCTCGGTCAGCATTGCCCGCCGGCCGACGTCGGGCCGGGAGCCTTCCCGGCACTGCACCTGCCTGGCCTCCGCCCCGCAAGAGAGGTGAGTACGCGTACTCATGCGCATCACCACCGGTCTCGGCACCATGCAGCCATGACGAAGACCGCTTTAGCGCCGGAACGCCGACGCCCCTGGTCGCGCCGAACACCCCTGGGCCCGGACCTTGCTCTCGCGATCCCGCTGTTCCTGGTGGAGACCGCGTGGCTGGTGGTGGACTCGGTGCTTGGTCTCGGCATGGAGGTATGGGCGGCGCAGGGCAACCAAGCGCAAGTCGACACGGCCAGCCTCGCGTACATGGGCAGGGTGCGGGTGCTGCTGGTCACCGTACTTATTCTGGCAGTTCTCGCGGGACTCTTCCGTGCCCCCGGGACGGTGATCGCGCACCTGCTGGTGGCTCTCCTGGCCGCCGGGGTGCTCGGGCACGTGCAGCAGCAGTGGGATCACGATCATGCCCCGCCAGCCGGGTGCATCCGCTATAGCGCGAACTGCTGATACAGCCGAGCGGCGCGGGCCACGCTGTTGCCTGTTACTGACGTAATCGACGACCAATGCGCCAGTTGGCCATTTGGACCCACCGAGGTTCACGTGGGTACTACCGCCAAACGTGGGGTTGTGAGCCTGTACCGGCCACTGCCGTTAATTGGTGCAGCCAAAGGCCCCGGACCATGATCGGTCCGGGGCCTTTGCCCTGGTGCCCCCGGCAGGATTCGAACCTGCGACACCCGCTTTAGGAGAGAGGCTGGGGAATCCTGCGACTGACCTGCGACTTCGATACCTCGTGAGGCGATCGTCAGTTCAACCGTAAGGCACCCTCGTTGACCGTGGCTGACTCCTGCATCTGGCACGATTGTGGCACGGTTCTGGCACGACTGGGCGGGTGGCGCTGGCCGACGCCAAGACGTTGTCAGTGGTGGATGTTAGCTTCTGGCGATGGGCCGATTCGATGTCCCCGTTGACGGGCATGGCGGCCAAGGGGGGCGGGAATTGAAAAGTCCCCGGGTTCGCCTCGGGACTCCAGTCGCGCCAGCGCACCGCCCCCCTCCCACCGCTCCTTGGTGACGAGACTTCTTCGTCCTGAAGCAACCTGCGTGGGCGCTCGGCCGTCAGGAGAGGGCGGCATGCGCGCACCTTACTGGAGTGCCGCCTTGTAAGTTCGATCCGGCAGCTCTTCTCGGCCTGCATAGTGGCTTCGTGCCGACGTTGGCGAGTACGCCCTCAACTGCACTGATACGCCGACGTTCGCGCCCGTTGATGTCAGGCGTAGATGTCAGCTGCCTCGCCCGACGCCCTTGACCCGCGGATCACGGGGTAAGGCGTTTGCGGGGCCAAGGTCGCATCGCCCCCGACTGTGTGGGGGCGACACGACCTACCGCGCCGCTGGCGCTAACCCATGGTCTTGGCGCCGTCCAGGGACTCGCGGATGATGTCGGCGTGGCCGGCGTGCTGGGCGGTCTCGGCGACGATGTGCATCAGCACCCGGCGGGCCGACCATCGCGCACCCGACTCGGACCACGGGGCCTTCGGCAGCGGTTGCGTGGCGTCCAGGTCGGGCAGGGTGACGACCAACTCGTCGGTCCGACGGGCCACCTCAGCGTAGTCGGCGAGCACGCCGGCCAGCGTCTCGCCGGGCAACATCCGGAAATCGTCGGCCCGCCGGGCCCAGTCGGCCTCGGTCATGTTGGTGAAGTCGGGCATCGCCGACGGGCCGTCCAGGATGAACTGCACCCAGGTCCGCTCGACCGCAGCGACATGCTTGATCAGGCCGCCCAGGCACAGCTGGCTGGCGGTGGTCCGGCTCCCGGCCTGCTCGTCGGTGAGGTCGCGGGTGGTGAAACGCAGGAAGCGCCGATGCGCGGCCAGCACCTCCAGCCAGTCGGCGCGCTCGCCGGTGGCGGTCGGCTCATCGGCCGGGTCGTGGGTCGCCAGTTCGTTGACAGTCACGGTCTCGCTCATGGTCGCTGCCTTCCGTGGTTCGTGTTCCGCCGGGCAAGGAGGACGCTAGGGGCCGTAGAGGTCAGATTCTGACCTAAATTAGCGAAGAGGATTGGACCGGTGGTGGTTGCTGGGGTTGCTGTACTTCCGTGCTGTACCGGGCTCGGCAGCTAGCCCGCTTGCTCCAGGGTCAGGTTGCTGCGAATGGGCTCGGCTCGCCACATGGCCGCCAGCTGGGGGTAAGACTCGATGAACCGGCGCATCTCTCCCAGCGCGACAGTCCTGGGCATGCCGATCTCGTCGTAGTCGAACCCGGTGTCCTGATGCCCGAGGCTGTCGAGCGCTGCCCATGCCGGGTCCTCGCCGAAGACGAGCTGCAGCTCGACTTTCCAGTACTCCGGCTGCCGCTCGGGGGCATCACGGTCATCGGCACCGGTGACCGCAAGCAGTCGCCCAAAGGACATCGAAGGCTGGTCGTCGTTCCAGCCCCACCTGCCCCATTCGACGATGAAGCCGTCACCATCGTTCTCAAGACACTCGATCCCTTCGACCTCGACCTGGAGGAACTCACCGAAGGCATCCCAGGCGGCGTCGACGTCGCGTACAGACTCGGGCTCGACTGCACGCTGTCTCAAAATGCGCGCGAATACGTCCACGCTGGATCTCCACGGAATGGGCATGCGGGATGCTAGCGCGATCCTCCAAGTGGCTCACGGCTCACCCCAGGAGCGCTGACGCTGGAAGCAGATTTCGAGATCTGCCCTCATCCCTATCAGGTCGATCACGCGGTGTCTCCGAGTTCGGTCCACCCGCCGCGTGCCTCGATCCGCAGTCCGCTGCCACACCCGGCTGACCGCTGCTGTTGGTGTCGGGCATTGGTGTCAGCTCCAACCGTCGGCCTTGACAAATGCCAGTTCTTCGGGCTTCGGCATAACCCTTCCAGTGCCGCAGATCAACTCCGCCAGCCCAGGCCAGAGCGGGGTGGGGGCGGTCACCCGTGGGCGTCCCCTGTCACCTTCGGTCGGCCTCGCACGGCCCAGGGACGGCCCAGCGCGGCACTCGGGCAGACCTTCCTGGCGATGTCAGTACCGGTGGCTATGGTGCGACGACCATCGAGCGCGACTCATCGGGGAGGGGCCATGGGAGCCAAAACGGGACTGCTCATCTATGCCGACGGCGAGGTGCCGGGCCTGCTGCGACAGGTGAAGGCGGCAGACCTGTCGCGGACGTCCGAGATGATGCGGCGCCTTTACCCGGGCTGGGAGATCGAACAGCTCTCAGGCTCGTCACTGGGAGGCGGCGTGTATCCCCCGAAAGACACGGCGTACGCCGCCAGCCGACCGGGCGTGGAGATCGTCTGCGACCAACGGGTAATGATCGACTTCCCGTCCCAGCTTCCCGAGCACCTCGTCGCGGCAAGCGTCGGCCGACGGCTCGTCCTACATGCCATGCACAGTGTCGTCGACTGGCTCGCGTTCGCAGTGTGGGAGGACGGGCACCTGGTCCGCTCCCTGAGTCTGTCGCCGGACAGCGGCATCATCGAGAACATCGGCGAACCGCTCCCCTTCGAGCTGCCCTACTGGGCCGGCGACCGCCCCGCGGACATCGCCCCCTGGCCCGACGAGGACGAAGAGCCGTACCCGCTGCCTTTCCACCCTCTGGACCTGGGCGAAGACGCCCTGCGCGCACTCTGCGGCTTCGTCCAGGAGGGCCGCCCCGAACCCGACGACATCGACGCATACGGCATCGACCTCCACGGATTTCGGGTGCGGGAACCTCACGGGCCTGACCCTGCCGAGGAAGAAGCGAAGTTGAAAAGGATCACGGAAACCATGGGGCCGCCGCGCTTCTACGCGCTAGGACCCGACGGCTCGCTGATCGAGCGCGACGGCCTGTAGCCCACGACCTCTTCGCGCCGAACTCTCAGCCGGAGGGTCGTTGAGGTCTGAAGGCCCAGCCTTCCGGATTCACACCGGTCGACCTGGGCCTTTGCCGTGCCCTCGGGTTGGTGGCCGCGGACGACTTCGAACCGCCGACATCCGCCTTGTAAGTTCGATCAGGGCTCGGTCCGGCCGCAGCGTTCTACGGTGGCGTAGTCCACGTCCGGGGATGCAAGTGCGCTGGCGTCCGGCGTCGTTGATGTCACCTGTGGATGTCAGCCTGGGCTAGCGCTTCTTGCGTATCTTGCGCTTCTTCGCCTTGGCTTCCCTCTCTTTGCGCTGAACCACGCCGTACGCCGACCAAGCTCCCTGATGCACTGGGCAACGGGGCTGGAAACCGCCGAACCGCCACACAGGCATCGGCGCGTACAGCCACTGGATTGCTATTTTCGGATCACGGACTTTTTCAAACTGACAGGAGAATTAACGTGTTGTGCACCTATCCCACGCAGCACCTCTTATGAGGTACTCCCTCTGCTTGGCACCATCAAGTCCCCAACGGAGAGCGGTCACACTCGTTCGAACGGTATCGAAGGCTCTCTTCAGCGAGGATCGGTATCCCATCTTGCGAGTGAGGGCGCCAGTCCGACGGGTCGGCGTGCCGATAGTCCGCAGGCCTGTCAATATTCTGTCGTGGACTACGGGTGCAACACGCTTGAGGCGAAATAGATGAAAGGCCACCTTTAACTAATGTCTCATCATTTCGACACCGCAATTGCCAGGGAAGACCCGCGGCTCAACATCCTTGACTTCTATCTTTTCCGCGGTCAGTCGGGTACCACGGTCATGGCGATGACGGTAAACCCGAACGCAGGAACCAAGGCGCCGGATACCTTCCACGAGGAGGGTCTGTACGCGTTCCGTTTCGATGTGAACGATGACGCTCACGAGGAAGTGACGTTCAAGATTCGCTTCGGTGAGGTTGGGCATACCGAAGGCGCGGAGCCCGAAGGCCGGCACGTACAAACTCTCGAGGTGCGTCGGGCCACCGGGAGGGATGCCGCAGAAGGCACGGAGGGCGAGGCCATCGCTTCGGGCACTACCGGCCGGATTGTCGCGGGCGACTCGGGTGTGCGGATCTTCGCTGGCCTGGCCCCGGATCTGTTCGCTGCGAACCGGACAGGTACGGTCGCGTTCCAAGAAGCACTTGCCGCGGGGAAATTCGCACCGGACTCGTTTCGCGACGGCGCGAACTACTTCCAAGACCGCAACGTCACGGCCATCGTGATTGAGGTGCCCACGCAGTCGATCGGCGACCCGGCCGCGACGGTGCGCGCGTGGGTCACGGTGTCGCTGTGCGGACACGCGCCCGAGGTGCAAGTGTCCCGGTGGGGCCTGCCGATGATGACACATATGTTCATCACGGATCCTGCGATGAAGGACGACTACAACCGGTCCCTTCCCTCTGCGGACGTACCGCGTTTCTCTCAGATCGTCGCGGACGCCCTCCCGCGCATCATCCAGTTGGCGGGCTCGACCGACGACCCGGCCGCCTACGCACAGCGTGTGGTGGAGCGCCTGTTCCCGACAACTTTGCCTTATGTCCTCGGTTCGGCGGCCTCGTTCGGTTTCGCAGGCTTCAACGGTCGCGCTATGACGGACAACGTGATGAACGTGATGCTCTCGCTCCAGACCAACGCTCCTATCGACAACGGCGTGACTGTTGCTAGGACCAACATCCTCGATGAGTTCCCCTATTTCGGCGCACCGTACGCCGATCCCATCGTCGATTGATCCGCGTTGGCCTCGTGAATCTTGGATCGGACCGAGCGTGCCGAGAAGTCCATCCACGCTGGTCATCATCTGGACCTGCGGCCCCGACGACATCCACGCCCTCGCCGAGGAATCCGTGCGCACCGCACCACGCCGCTTGACCAGGCCCGCAGCCACCAGGTGGTCGACCATCACGGCCAGCAGCCGATCCGCCAGATCACCTTGGACCATGCGGTCCCGAATTCGCTGAGCACGGAATAGTCAAAGCCTGAATCATCCAGCTCAAGGCCAGACAGTACTTCCAGTCCAACCGGCAGCGGACCGCCTCGGCGGCCTGCCGGTCAGTGAGGTTCTCCGCGTACTGCAGCACCGACACCATCGCCAGCCGAGCCGGCGACAACCCCCGCCGCCCATAAACCGGATACCAGTCGGCGAAGTGCTCATCGGTGAACAGCTCTTCCAACCGGTCACGAACCCACATGGCCGCCGTGCCCCGCGGATTACTCGCCCGCGCCATCCACACCGTCAACGGCGGAATCATCCGTGTCTGACGGTGCCGCAGAGCACCAGCTTGGAAGACGAGTGACACGGACGTGGGCTGACCTGGGAGGCATCTGACCTGGGCCGGAGCGCCGGTGTGGCCGTCGTTCCCCGTGGGTCCCCGCCGCATCCCGTTGGATCGGGCACGCGGCAGGCACAGAGCCTCTTCGTCCCTGAGGTCCGATCAGCCGGGTCCGCCATCGAGTGTGCAAAGGCACCGACACAGGTGCAGTCAGGTTGCGGGTGGACCAGCCGCCGTCCGGGGCCTAGCGTCAGAAGAAAGGAGTCCTCCGCATCCGCAGGCAAGGAGGGTGATCATGGACATCAAGGGTTCGGTAGCCCTTGTCACCGGAGCCAACCGTGGCATCGGGTCGGCCTTCGCCCAGGCACTGCTCGCTCACGGCGCCGCCAAGGTCTACGCCGGTGTCCGGGAACCGGAGACCATCCGGGGCCCTGGGCTTGTTTCGCTGCGACTGGACGTCACCGACGAGGAGCAGGTCGCTGCAGCAGCACGTGCCGCCGATGATGTCAGCATCGTCATCAACAACGCCGGGGTCACTGGTGGCCCGTCCCTTCTCGAGGGGGCATTCGACGGTGCCAGGCGCGAGATGGAGGTCAACTACTTCGGCACCTGGGCTGTCTCGCGTGCGTTCGCGCCCGTACTGGCCGCCAATGGCGGCGGAGCGCTGGTCAATATGCTGTCCGTGGCGTCATGGGTGGCCAACAGGCAGTTTCCGAGCTACGCGGCATCCAAGTCCGCTCAGTGGTCGCTGACGAATGCCTTCCGACTGGCGCTGCGGGAGCAGGGCACGCTGGTGGTCGGCGTGCATGCCGGCTATGTGGACACCGACTTGGCGGCGGATATCGACTCCCCGAAGATCCTTGCTTCCGAGGTGGCCGACAAGACGATGACGGCGCTGCTCAATGACGAACCCGAAGTGCTCGTCGACGAGGCCACCCGCAACGTACGTGCCGCACTCTCGGGGGAGCTGGAGGCGCTGTACGCCAATCGGTGACGGCCCAAGCCCGCCGTCGTCAGTGGAACGGGTGGGCCCGCTGACTCTGACCAGGAGGGTCGAATCTCAGCCCGTTCTCGTCGAGGGCATTGAAGACGGTGGCCCGGCTCGTCTTGTGCGTAAAGCCGCACCCGCCCGCTTTTCCTCAGCCGCCACTCACCCCCGCTCCCATCCCGTCCGCCGTCGACCCACACACCGTGGAGCGGGCGTGGTCCCTGGCGAGTCCGAGCCCGGCGGACGCCTCCGTCTCGCCTGCGGCAACCGTCGCGCCTCCCGCTGCCCCTCCTGCGCCTTCACCTACGCGGGCGACACCTACCACCTCATCCGCGCGGGCCTGGCGGGCGATGACCGCCGCGACATCCCGTCCACGGTCCGCGATCACCCCCGCGTCTTCGCCACCCTCACCGCACCGTCCTTCGGCCCCGTCCACAACCGGCCCGACCGAGGCGTCTGCCGCTGCGGCACCCACCACGCCCCCGATGATCCGGCCCTCGGTACGGCGCTTGATCCGGAGACGTACGACTACGCGGGCGCCGTCCTCTTCAACAACCACGCGGGCGACCTGTGGCAGCGCTTCACCAACCGCCTCCGCCGCGAGATCGCCGCCCGCGCAGGCCTCACGCAACGGGAGCTGAAGGAGTCGGCCCGGCTCTCCTACGGCAAGGTCGCCGAGTTCCAGAAGCGCGGCGCCCTCCACTTCCACGCCGTCATCCGCCTCGACGGCCCCGAAGGACCCGATACCCCGCCCCCGTCCTGGGCCAGCGTCGGCCTCCTCACCGACGCCATCCGCGCCGCCGCCGCGCACTCCTACACCTCGGTCTCCGTCCCGGCCGCCGCCGACCAGCCCGCCCGCACCTTCCGCTGGGGCACCCAGCTCGACGTCCGCACCGTCAAGGCCTTCGGTGACGGCTCCGACATCACCGAACAGGCCGTCGCCTCCTACGTCGCCAAGTACGCCACCAAAGCAGCCGAAAACACCGGCACCCTCGACCGCCGCATCGGCGAACTCTCCGAACTCGACCGCCACCAAGTCCCCGACCACACCCGCCGCCTCATCGAGGCATGCAAGCTCCTCGATCCGCTCTACCCGGACCGGCGCCTGCGGGCCTGGGCGCACATGCTCGGCTTCCGCGGCCACTTCTCCTCCAAGTCCCGCCGCTACTCCACCACCCTCGGCGAACTCCGCCAGGCCCGCGCCGACTTCCGCGCCGCCCAGGAACGCCAAGCCCTCGGCATGGACGACCGCGAGCCGGACACCGTCCTCGTTCTCGCCGACTGGCAGTACGCCGGACACGGCCACACCCCCGGCGAGTCCGCCCTCGCCGCCACCATCGCCCGCGACCTCCAACACAACCGCGAAACCGCCCGCGAAGCCCTACGCGACCAGCTGGCCATGGAAGGAGCCGCAGCGTGATCACCGCCACCCGTTCGCGCAACATGCTCACTCTCGCGGAGGTCTGCGAGGAGCTGAGCGTCTCGCGCTCGACCTTCTACGACTGGCGGGCGAAGAGGCGTGCGCCGCGTTGCATCAAACTCCCGAACGGCGACCTCAGGATCCGGCGGAGCGATCTCGATCACTGGCTCGACGACCGTGAGGACGCCGCCTGATGGAGACCACGTACGACGTGAAGGTCTACAAGATCCTCACGTACAAGGGCGCCCGGAAGACCACGTACACGGTGCGTTGGGTGGTCGCGGGCAAACGCTGGCGTGAACCCTTCGGCACCGTCGCGCTTGCTGAGGGCTTCCGCTCCGAACTCATCCGGGCAACGGGGAAGGGCGAGGCCTTCGTTATTGCCACTGGGCTGCCGGTGTCCCACCGCTCCAAGTCGGCTTCGATGAGCTGGTACACGTTCGCCGTCCAGTACGTAGACGCCCGTTGGCCGGAGCTCGGCGGCAACAGCCGTAAGAACACGGCCAAGACCCTGACGGCGGCCACCATCGCACTGCTGCGCGTCCAGCCGACCCAGTTCGCCCCGGTGGCCGTGCGGACCGCACTGCGCGAATGGGCGTTCAACTCGACCCGCCGTGTGGACGCCCCGCGAGACGTGGTGACCATCCTCAGGTGGGTGGAGCGCAACTCTCTGCCGGTCTCGGCCTGGGAGGAGGCAGAGAGGGTCGATGGGGTCCTGCGAGCCGTCGACACGCGCCTCGACGGTAAGCAGGCGGCGGCCTGGTCCAGGAAGCGCCACCGCCGGATCCTCAACGTCGTCATGAAGCATGCGATCCGGCGGCGCGTCCTGCGGACCAACCCCCTCCCCAAGGGGAAGGAGTCAACGGCCGTCACCAAGACCAGCAACGCCGTGGACAAGGGATCCTTGATGAATGCGGACCAAGCGGCGGCACTCCTCGACTGGATCCGGCGCCGGCCCCGTGGAGGAATGCGGCTGCACGCGTTCTTCGCCGCGCTGTACTACTGCGGTCTGCGACCGGAGGAAGCCGTAGCCATCCGAGTGGAAGACGTGACGCTTCCCGGCCCCGACGATGGGGACCAATGGTGTGAACTGCTGATCCACACGGCGACCCCGGAGGTCGGCAAGCAGTGGACCGACACCGGAGAGATTCACGAGGAACGCGACCTGAAGGGCCGTGCCGAGGGCGAGACGCGCGCCGCGCCGGGGCATCCCGCCCTGACGCGCATCCTGCGGCAGCACATCGAGGACGAACAGCTCAAGCCGGGGGATCTGTTGTTCCAGGGGGAGACGGGCGGCATTCTCGCGGGTTCGGTCATCCGCCGAGCGTGGCGCAGTGCGCGTATGGCCGTCTTGCCCCCGCACGTCTTCGAGTCGCCCACGGGGAGGCGGGTGTACGACAACCGGCACACGCGCCTCACGAAGTGGCTCAACGACGGGATCCCGCCCGCCCAGGTGGCCGAATGGGCCGGGAACAGCGTGCCGGTGCTGCTGGCCACCTACGCCCGGTGCGTCGAGGGGCAGCTGCCTGACCTGAAACGGCGCCTGGAGGCCGCGGGGGATCTCCCCGAGTTGCCCGACGCAGACTGAGGCTTCTCGCCGAGAACTTCGACACGTATTCGACACGGCCACCCGCGAAAACCCGGTGACAGCCGGACAGCCCCGGAACCTCCCCTTGATCGTCGGGGGGGTGTTCGGGGCTTCGCCGTGTCAAGTGACACCCGTCCTGACCAGCAAAAAAGCCCTCCCGATGGGAGGGCTCTCAGTGGCGCCCCCGGCAGGACTCGAACCTGCGGCCAAGCGCTTAGAAGGCGCCTGCTCTATCCACTGAGCTACGGGGGCCAGGTGTGGTGGCCGGTTTCGTGGTGCCCGGGTGTGGGCCGATCCGTGACCTTGCCGGGGACAAGGATAGGGCTCCCGGGTCCCTGTCCCTGGCGCTTCGCCTCCGTGGCTCAATGTGGAGGTTCAGTGAAGCGGTCCTGATAATCGCAGGCAGGTACGAATCGTGCACCGCTTTTGGCGTCTCGCGCATCGGGTGTTGTGCACTCGTTATGCCTGCGCCCCAGTCGTCCCTTCCGCCCCGTGTGTCCTGTCGGCGCGCAGACATAGTCATATGCTTCAGAAAGACTCCAAAATTGGGCATTCTTCGCATGTGGTGACCTTGGACGTACGGCCTCAGCTGCTCGACGCACTTTCCGCCCTGCGCGACCGTGTCGCCGCCGCACGCTTCCCGCTGCCCCTGGCGGGGGCTCCACGCGCGCGTGCCAACCGCGACGAACTGCTCGCACAACTAGACGACTATTTGGTGCCCCGGTTGAGGGAACCCGAAGCACCACTTCTCGCCGTGATCGGCGGGTCGACGGGAGCGGGGAAGTCCACTCTCGTCAACTCCCTCGTCGGACGCCGGGTCAGCGAGGCCGGCGTCTTGCGGCCGACGACCCGGACGCCGGTACTGGTGTGCCATCCGGAGGACCATCACTGGTTCAGTGGAATGCGGGTGCTGCCCGACCTCACGCGTGCGTGGGTGCCCCACCAGGAACCCGGTGACGACCTCCAGGCCCTCATGGAGCGCGGGGAACGGGTGCTGCGTATCGAAACCGCCGACACCCTCCCCCGGGGCCTCGCCCTGCTCGACGCGCCCGACATCGACTCCCTGGTCTCCGACAACCGCGTACTCGCCGCCGAGCTGATCTGCGCTGCCGACATCTGGGTCATGGTGACCACGGCCGCGCGGTACGCCGACGCCGTGCCGTGGCATCTGCTGCGTACCGCCAAGGAGCACAGGGCGACCCTGGTGACCGTTCTCGACCGGGTGCCCCACCAGGTGGTGTCCGAGGTGTCGCGGCAGTACGGCGCCCTGCTCACCAAGGCGGGGCTCGGCGAGGTGCCCCGCTTCACCGTGCCGGAACTGCCCGAGTCCGCGTGGGGCGGCGGCCTGCTGCCCGCCACGGCCGTCGCGCCGCTGCGCACGTGGCTCGTCCACCAGACGCAGGATCCCGGAGCCCGGCACGCGGCGATGGCCCGTACGGCCCAAGGACTCCTCGACTCGCTCAAGGCCCGGATGCCTGAGCTCGCCGGTGCGGCCGCCGCGCAGTACGCTGCCGCGCTGCGGCTCACCGCCGCCGTCGACGGGGCGTACGACAGCGAGCACGCGCGCGTGAAGGGGCGTCTGCAAACCGGTGCCGTGCTCTCCGGGGACGCGCTCAAGCGGTGGCGCGCCTACCCGCTCGACTGCACCGCGGGTGAACTGCTCGACTCGCTCGTCGAGAGCCTGGCCGCACTCCTGCTGTGCGCCGTCACGGCCGCCGACGAGCGCGTGGACGACGCCTGGCGGCGCGAACCAGCTTCGGATGCCCCTGGGCTGACGGGCCGTGATCCGACGCTGGAGAGCGCCGAGCACCGGATCGGGATGTCCGTACGACGTTGGCGGCGGGTCCTGGAGGAGTACGCCGAGGACGAGGTCGGCCGCCTCGACAAGAGCGTGGCACCGGACGCCGAGGTCGTCGCTGCACTGGTGGCCACCGCGCTCCTGGGCGGCCACCGGGCACGCAACGCGGGCGAGGGGCTCGCCGAGCGGCTCGGCGCGCACGGCGCCCTGCGGCTGCGCGAGAGGGGCGGGCGCCTCCTTGCCGAGTACCTCGACAGGGCCCTGCACACCGAGCGCGAGCGCCGTCTCGCCCCGCTCGACGCCCTCGACGTGCAGCCAGAGCCCCAGGCCGAACTCATCGCCGCGCTGTCCGTACTGCAGAAGGAGAGGTGACCGCGGTGACTGCCGTCACAGACCACACGGATCACGCCGACCACACCGGAGACGATTCCCCCGAAGACGGCACGCCCGATCACGGAATGTCCGGTCACGACGCGTCCGACCACGGGGGCGCGTCCGACCAGGGAAGTTCCGAAAACGGCCGCCCTGAAGGCTTGCGTTCCGAGACCGACTCCCCGGCGGCCTTCGCCACGGAAGCCGCGGACGGCGAGCCCGCCGCCGGGGAGGCTCCCATGGAGTCCGTGGCGAAGGCGAAGCCGGAGGTGGAAGCCGAGGCGGACGCACAGAGAAAAACGCAGACAAAAGCGGAGACAGAAGCGGAGACACAATCGGAGACGGAGACGGAGGACACCGACAGGGCCCAGGAGGTCACCTTCGATGCCCCGCGTGGCGGCGCGCACACACGCGTGCGGGACGACTCCGGGCACACACGCGTGAAGGACGACGATGTCGGTACCCGTGCCGAGTCGGAGACCGCCTGGGACGACGGGCTGATCGCCCGCCGCGTGTCCGAGACGGCCCCCGGACAGGAGGCACTCGCCCCGTCCCTGGTCCTGGAGACCAGGACCGCCGTACAGGCCCCGCCGACCCCGCTCGCGTACGACGGACCCCTGAAGTCGCGCCTTGACGCGCTCCGCGAGCTGGTGGGGTTGTCGCGCACCCGGCTGGACAGCGGGACGCTCGCCGAGGCGAGCCGGGTCCTCGACGAGGCGGCGGCGCGCCGCAAGCTGTCCGGTGAGCACACCGTCGTCGCCATCGCCGGGGCCACCGGCAGCGGCAAGTCGCAGCTCTTCAACGCGCTCGCCGGGGTGGCCATTTCGGAGACGGGCGTGCGCAGGCCCACCACCGCCGCGCCCATCGCGTGCAGCTGGAGCGACGGCGCGGCGACCCTCATCGACCGGCTCGGCATCCCGGGACGACTGCGCAGACGTCCACTGCAGAGCCCGGAGGCGGAGGCGCAACTGCGTGGCCTCGTCCTGGTCGACCTGCCCGACCACGACTCCGCGGCCGTCCAGCACCGCGAGCAGGTGGACCGCATCCTGGCGCTCGTCGACGCGGTCATCTGGGTCGTCGACCCCGAGAAGTACGCGGACGCCATGCTCCACGAGCGATATCTGCGGCCCATGGCGGGCCACGGGGAGGTCACCTTCGTGGTCCTCAACCAGGTGGACCGGCTGCCCGGCGAGGCCGCCGACCAGGTCCTCGACGATCTGCGCCGGCTGCTCGACGAGGACGGGATCGCACTGGGCGAGTACGGCGAACCGGGCGCCACCGTGATGGCGCTGTCCGCGCTCACCGGGGACGGCATCGGCGAACTGCGCGAGTCGCTCGGCCAGTTCCTGGCCGAGCGGGGCGCCGCCGCCCGTCGAATTTCGGCCGATCTCGACGCGGCCGCCGCGCGACTGCGCCCCGTCTACTCGACCGGGCGGCGCACGGGGCTCAGCGAGGAGGCGCGCGACGAGTTCGCGGACCGGCTCGCGGACGCGGTGGGCGCCACGGCGGCCGGCCAGGCGGCCGAGCGCGCGTGGCGCCGCAACGCCAACCGCGCGTGCGGCACCCCCTGGCTGCGGCTGTGGCGCTGGGTCCAGGGCGGGGGGGACTCGATGACGGGCCGGCTGTCGCTACGGGCACCCGCGGACGAGGAAGCCACGGCCCGGCAGCGCGTCGAACAGGCGGTGCGTACGGTGGCGGACCGGGCGGCCCGCGGGCTGCCCGCGCCCTGGGCGCAGGCGGTGCGCGAGGCGGCCGTGCGCGGTGCGCAGGGGCTGTCGGAGGCGCTGGACGAGATGGCGACGCGCGCCACGACTCCGGTGGGGCGGCCACCGCGGCCCGGCTGGTGGCCCGCCGCCGTGCTCGCGCAGGTCTCGATGACGATGCTTCAGATCATCGGCGGGCTGTGGCTGCTGGCGCAGATCATCGGGTTCACGGCGCCGAACCTCGGGTTGCCGGTGCTGCTGATGTTGGCGGGCATCATCGGCGGTCCGGTCGTCGAGTGGGGCAGCAGGATGGCGGCGCGCGGACCCGCCAGGCGGTACGGGCTAGAAGCGGAACGGCGACTGCGCGAGGCCGCCGCCGGGTGCGGGAGGGCGCGGGTACTCGATCCGGTGGCGGCGGAGTTGCTGCGGTATCGGGAGGTACGGGAGCAGTACGGGCGGGTCACGGGGGCGTCTGCGCCGGTCGGATGACGAGGAAGAACTCCACGGGCTGAAGTGCCTCCACCCCTTCGGGTGACGCGGTTGTCCACAACCGGCCGGTAGCACACAGGGCTCAGCGGGCCCGGCCCGACGAAGGCAGTCTGAACTCGCGGCGATCGCAGCGCATGCGAACGCAGAGCGTGTGAACGCAGAGCACGCGAAAGCCGCGACAGACGCATTCGTACGGAGAGGGGTCGGGCATGAACGAGACGATGGTGTGCGCGGTGGGGAACGTGGCGACGCAGCCGGTGTACCGAGAGTTGGCGAACGGCGCGTCGGCGAGGTTCCGCCTGGCGGTGACGGCGCGGTACTGGGACCGCGAGAAGAGCGCCTGGACGGACGGGCACACCAATTTCTTCACCGTGTGGGCGAACCGCGCGCTCGCCACCAACGTGGGGGCATCGCTGTCGGTGGGCGATCCCGTCATCGTGCAGGGCAGGTTGAAGGTGCGTACCGAGGTACGCGAAGGACAGAGCTGGACGTCGGCGGACATCGACGCGGTGGCCATCGGCCACGACCTCTCCCGCGGCACCTCGGCCTTCCGCCGCCCGAACAAGGAAGGGGACACGACCGCGTCCCCCCGGCCCGAGCCCAACTGGGAGACGGAGCCGGAGAGTCGTTCCCTGGACGTCTCCCAACAGCAGCCGGAACCCGCCGGGGTGACCTGACGTCAGGTACGGAATCGCCCTGGCCGGCCGACCTGACCGAACTGCGGCTTATCGACAAATCCGCACCGGACAGTCCCCATTGATTTGTCGATAAGCGCAGCTCACAGGCTCGCCGACCGATAACGATTCCGATTCGGATCGGTTATCCGACGGCAGGACCGGGAAGCGCGGTGCGCCCACGTCCTTAGGATGCCGGGCATAGCTCACGGGGCTTCTGATTCTGCTGGCGGGACCGTCCCCCCATGTCAACGGGTCCTGCTCGAAGGGGAATTCTGTGTTTTCTTCGTTCTCTGCGTGGTCCGCGCGCAGGCGAGGGGCCGCTCGCCTCGCCGCCGCGACGTTGGTGTCGGGGCTCGTCGCCGCGGGGGCGCTGGCCACCGCCGGTGCGGCCGCCGCCGACGATGCCCCGCAGAGTCAGGGCGGCGCGACCGCGACCATCGGCGGTCTGAAGACGTACGGGGCCGCGGTGGTCCACGACCACGGCGTGGACCAGCAGGTGTCCGCCGGTCTGTTCGAGATGTCCGTCGACGGCGGCGGCATGCTGCAGACGTACTGCATCGACCTCCACAACCCGACCCAGCGGGACGCCCAGTACCAGGAGACCTCCTGGAGCGGCACCTCGCTGAACGGCAACAAGGACGCCGGCAAGATCCGCTGGATCCTGCAGCACTCCTACCCACAGGTGAACGACCTCGCGGCGCTGGCCGACATGGCCGGTGCGTACGGACTCACCGAGCAGGACGCGGCGGCCGGCACCCAGGTGGCCATCTGGCGGTACTCGGACGGCGCCGACGTGGACGCGTTGGACCCTCAGGCGGAGAAGCTCGCCGACTACCTGCAGAAGAACGCGCGGAACGTGGCGGAGCCCAAGGCCTCGCTGACCCTCGACCCGCCCGCGGTCTCCGGTCACGCCGGCGAGCGGCTCGGCCCGATCACGGTGCACACCGACGCGGACAGCGTGACGGTGACGCCGCCCGCGGACGCCGCCGCCAGTGGGGTGAAGGTCGTCGGCAAGGACGGCAAGGCGATCACATCGGCGGCGGACGGCAGCCGGCTCTACTTCGACGTGCCGAAGGACGCCACGGACGGCTCGGCGGCGCTGACCGTGCAGGCGTCGACGACCGTGCCGGTCGGCCGGGCCTTCGCCTCGGGGACCCGCAGCCAGACACAGATCCTCGCGGGCTCCAGCGAGTCGACGGTCTCGGCGACGGCGACCGCGAACTGGGCCAAGGAGGGCGCGATACCGGCGCTGTCCGCCACGACGAACTGCGCCAAGGGCGGCGTGGACGTCACGGCGACCGTCACGGGCGACGCTCCGTTCACCTTCGAGCTGATGGGGGCCGAGCACACCGTCGCCGCGGGCAAGTCCCTGACGGTGACGGTCCCGCTGCAGGAGGACCAGGCGTACGACTTCACGCTGACGGGTCCGAACGGTTTCGAGAAGCACTTCACCGGCATGCTCGACTGCAAGACACAGGGCAGCGCGAGCGACATCACGACCCAGACCGTCGGTGAGCCGAGCCCGGCCCTGGCGAGCGCCGACTCCACCGGCGGCACCAACCTCGCCGAGACCGGCGGCTCCGGCGCGACCCCGATCATCGCGGGCATCGCCGTCGCCCTGGTCATGATCGGCGGCACGGCAGTATTCCTCCTCCGCAAGAAGAAGGCACCGGCGCAGAACTGAGCCTTGCGACACCGCACCTTGGCAACTCAACAGTGAGTGACCGCAGCACGGTGACTCCGTGAGCCGCGGCCCCGGCCCGCCCTCAGGCGACCGGGGCCGCGTCCCTTTCCGGCCGCGCCCGTCAGGCCATCGCGCCGACCAGCTCGCGCCGCTCGGGCAGTCCACAGCGTTCGGCGTCGGACAACGAGGCGATCAGGGCGCTGCGGGCACGGGCCACACGTGAGCGGACCGTACCTATGGGGCAGTCGCTGACCAGGGCCGCCTCCGCGTACGGCAGTCCGAGGAGCTGGGTCAGCACGAAGGCCTCGCGACGCTCCTCGGGCAGTTCGGCCAGCAGTTCGTCGAGTGCGATGCCGTCGTCGAAGCCCGGCAGGCCGCACGGCTGGGCGCGTTCGGCGGCGAGCTGCCAGTCGTCGGAGTCGGCCAGTCGGGGCCGGGCCGCCGCGGTACGGAAGCTGTCGATCACGGCCCGGCGCGCGATGGCCAGCAGCCAGGTACGGGCCGAGGAGCGGCCCTCGAAACGGTGCAGGCTGCCGAGGGCGCGCAGGAAGGTGTCCTGGGCCAGGTCGTCGGCGGTCTGCGGGTCCGCGCCCAGATAGGTGACGTAACGGCGTACGTCGCGGTGCAGGGCGCGCACGAACTGGTCGACGGCGTCGGGGTCACCGGCGCGGGCGGCCAGCGCCCAGGCCGTCAGCGACGCGTCACGTGAGGTGGGCAGGGCAGGAGTGGTCACCTGGTGTCCTTCTCGGGTCATCCGGGATCCGGACCGGGCGCGCGAGGGCGGCCCGAGGGTCCGGTGAGCGAAACCGGCCGCACGAGGGCGTACGGCCGAGGCCCGGGGCGCACAGGGGCGGCCTCGGGGAACCGGCTGTCTTCAGACGACAGCGGTCCCGGCGGGCGGACCCCGAGAAGTGATCGCGTGGACGAGAAGGAGCCGGCGCGGCGCGCGGGCGGAGCGGTCGCGGCGGACGCGCGGACGCGGGCGGCTCACCGGCGCGGGCAGCGCGAGCGGCAGCCGCAGCGGGGCCGCCAACAGGCCGGCGAGGGCCCGCAGGACACGGAAGACGGCGCGCTCTCCGTGCGCGAGCCAGAGGCCGCAGAGCAGGGCGGCCAGCAGGTGGGCGGCGAGCATGCCGAGCGAGGACGACGTGCCGTCCGCCGCGTGACCCAGGTGATCCATGGCGCCCATGTCCATGGCGTCCATGCGTGTCGAGTCCATGGGCACGGAGTTCGGGGACATAGAACTCATGGACATGGGACCCGTGGGCATGGAGTTCATGTCGTGGCCGGTGAAGACCGAGGCCGCCGCGCCCCACACTCCCAGGGAGCCCGACGACTGCGCGAGCGAGAACACCGAGTGGAGTACCGCCTGCGCCGCGACCACCGCGGACACGATCAGGGGCAGTCCGCGTTCCCGGCCGGCCAGACACCAGCCCGCGCCGCCGACCACCGCGCCCGAGGCGCCCAACGCCCACCAGGGCACCGTGCCGCCGGACATCATCACGTGCCCCAGGGCGGCGAGCAGCACACAGACGACCGCGAACACCGCGGCCCGTACCGTGCGAGAACACCACCCAGCAGTCATGGCGGGCTCATCCTCGCATCCGGGCAACAGGCTTCATGGGAGGGTACGGAAATTTCTCACCCCCCACTCATGCGCGGGCTCAACTCGCGTCGGACGCGCGGTGTTCACGAGCGAGCTGGTGGGGGGCCGTCCCGCCGACGGAGGACGAGGTCGGCGGGACGGCAACCGAGAGGCCTCGCCTACTCGGAGCGGGCACCCCGGCCGCGCGCGAGGGCGTAGCCGGCCGCGGCCAGGCCCAGGACGCCCACGACCAGTCCGGCGATGCCCAGGCCACGGGCCGTGGAGTCACTGCTCGACGTCGAGTCGGCCGCGACGGCCGGCGCCGAGCTCGACGACGAGGACGAGGCGGAGCCCGACGCCGCGTCCGAGGTCCCGTCGGAACCCGTCTCCGCGTCCTCGGTGGTCAGGGTGAGCACCGGCGCCGGGTTCTCCGGCTCTTCCCCGCCCTTCTGCTCCTCCTCGATCCAGCGGACGACGTTGCCGTCCGAGTAGGTCTGCAGGGTCTTGAAGCTCAACTGGTCGGTGTCGTCGGGCAGCTGGCCGAAAGCGACGTTGAAGTCCTGGTACTGGCCGTGCCGGATCCGGCCGCCGGTCCAGGTGATCTCCGAGACGGCCTCGGTGATGGTGCCGTCGTCGGTCTTGACGGGGGTCTTGAGCTTCGTGGTCGTCACCTGCGCCGTCCAGCCCTCCTGAGGGGTGACGAGCACGCCGAGGACCGGGTGATCCGTCGGCAGGAAGACCTGGACCTTCGTGGTGCTCGCGGTGTCCTCCTCGTTGGGGACGCGGAAGGTGAGAACACCGTCCGTGGCTCCCTTGGCGTAGGTCTCGGGGTGGACCGTCACATGCGCGAAGGCGGCGCCCGCGGCGGCCAGGACACCGGCGGTGGTGAGGGCGGCGACAACGCCGGCGCGGCGCAGGGTGGTGCGAATCGGGGACATCAGGGGAACTCCGTACTGGTGGGGTTGCGGTCAGGGCGTGTACGCAAGCCCTGCCGGTGGTCCCCGACGGGAGACCGCGTGGCGCAGCAGCAGTTGCCGAAGCGGCCGGGGTTCCCGCGCGGTCCGGCGTACGACGGCCGGCCGGGTCGGTACGGCGGACCACCCCGCGCGCACCCGCCACCAGGCGGCGAGCCCCGGTACGAGCACCGCGGCCCGCCGCAGCAGGGACCAGAACGCGGCTTCACCGCGCCGCAGCCACCAGGTCGCGAGGAGGGCGGCCACCACGTGGGCGGCGGTGGCGTGCGGTGTCATGGCGTGCCCTGCTGGGTTCACCATGTGCGCGCCGTGCATGTCCATCGCCATCCGCGGGCCGGCCGCCTCGAAGGCGAGGTGCAGCCCGGCCTGGGCGGCCAGCATCCCGCCGCCGATCCCGACGAGCGAGCGTTCGCGTCCGCCCAGCAGCCAGCCGGCCGAGAAGACGGCGAGGAGCCCGGCGCCGTCCGCCCACAGGGGCGGCGCCTGACCGGTGGCGAGCCCGTGCCCCCCGGCGGCCAGCAGCACGCACAGCACGGCGAACACCGCCGCGCGCAGGCTCCGTACCTCTGGGGACGCACTCATGGAGCCCAGATACTGCCATGGCGGGCGAACGGCCGTCGCGGCTTCCCGAGCAGCTGCTTCCTCCGAGGCCGTCCGGGGGCCTCGAAACGCCGCTCGGGCAGGGGCCGGTCGAGCCGGGGAGTGAGGGAGGAACCTGACATACCGCTTCGCCGTGTCGTGCTCGACGACTATCAGGGCGTAGCGACCGAGGTCGCCGGTGGCGGACGACGTGGAGGTCGCGAGCCCGTCGGCTGACCGGCAACCCCCTGACCGCCGCAACCCCGCCGACCTTGGAGAACCCGACCACCGCGCCGGGCCTCACCATGCTCCTGGGCCGCATCAGCGATCACCCAGGCGATCGGCAGCGCGGATGTGAGCGCCCTCAACGGCGCGCCACTATCTTCGACATCGCTCCTCCCCCACAGCAGCCTCGCTGCTGTCACGCTGTCGCCCTTTGCCGTGTGACCGGCCTTCCCGGCCTCCGAGCACTACGGCGACTGCGCCACGATCCGGCGCCATCAACGGGCCAACCGGAGTACTAAGCGCCCTCTCCCATGCCGACGTTCGCCCCGGGCACCGTCTTCAGCAGTGGTCCGAGGACGGCGGCCTGAGGGAGCTTCAGGTCCGGCAGACCGTAGTGGTCGGGGTTGGGTGCGCTGAGCGGGGTGTCCACGGCCAGCCCGGGCGTCAACGTGGTCAGATCGGCGGCGGGCGCGTCCGCCCCGAGGTGTTCGAAGCCGTGCCCGACGATGTTCGGAAGAGGCGTGTGCAAACCCGCCCCGGGCAGTCCGGCGCCGACCGGCAGTCGCGGCACCGCCTGGTCGGGGAGCAGTCGGCCCTCGACGTACCGCGGTCCCTCGGGTCCACCCGGCGTCGGCACCGGAAGCTCCCCGGCGATCTTGGGCGTCTGCAGGTTGAGGGCGCGCCCCACGCCGTCCAGAGGTACCGGAACGGGAACCTTTTCGGCCGCGACGGCCGGGGTCACGGCGGCGGCACCCATCGCTGCCGCGACGCCGGTGACGACGGCGGCAAGAGTTCCTCGAGTGGTCGACTTCATCTCAGGTACGGTCCCTTTCATGATTCGGTGGATCTGCGTCCATACCGGGTAACGATCCTGAGAATGCCTTCAGTTCAAGATTCCCCAGACGGACCCAATAGTCAGCTCGTCCAGAAATTCCACCAGCGGGTCAGGATCAGCATCCCGATGATCCCGATGTGCACGACCGGCAGGACCCAGGTGAATTCTCCGAGGAATCCCCGCAACCCGTCGGGCGCGGGCAGAAATGCGTGCCGTACGTTGAACGACGTCACGTACCAGAACATGATGATCGTGGCGACCCAGGCCAGACAGCACCACAGGCACAGCGCGTTGATGCGGTACAGCGACTGGAACTGCAGCCAGGTGCAGAATCCGACACCGAAGAGGGTGCCGGCGTTGAAGGTCAGCCAGTACCAGCGCGGGTAGGTGGCCCGCGCGAGCAGGCTCATCCCGACGCAGATCACGATGCCGTACGCCACCAGGCCGAGCATCGGGTTGGGGAACCCGAAGGCCGCGGCCTGCTTGCTCTTCATGATGTTGCCGCAGGAGACGACCGGGTTCAGGCTGCACCCCGGCACGAAGTTCGGATTCTCCAGCAGCTTGAACTTGTCGATCGTGATGACCCACGCGGCGAGCAGACCGGCCGCGCCGGTGATCACCAGCAACAGGGCGAACGCGCGGCTGCCCCCCGCGGTCCGCACCCTCGCGGCGCCGCCCGCGGTCCGTGTCATCAGCCGCGCAAACTGTGCGCGGGCAGGAGTACGTGAGCCGCGCTGAGCAGGATCTCCTCGTTACCCGCGAAGGCTGCCAGGCTCTCCGGCTCGACGGGCTTGCCGGGCTCGGCCTCGGGCCAGGCGCGGGTGGCGAACAGAAAGTAGGCGTAGCCCCGTTCACCGACCGCAGCGAGCCACTCGGGCGGCACGACGCACTGAGCGTTGAGGTACGGCATCGAGACGACGGCCTGGCCCGCCTCGACAAGGAGGGTGAGCGGCAGGTTCGGCTGCCGGGTCCCGTCGAGGAGCGAGTCGCCGACGGGCAGACCATTGTTCCGCAGCAACTGCTCGATGGCAGCCGTGGCGGCCTCCGGGCCGCCTTCACCGTCCCCCAGGGAGTAGGCGAGGAGATAGGGCATGTCGCCGTCGGGCACTTCACCGCTGAAGGCAATGACGGCGAGCGTGCCGAGATCGACGGCCCGGAAAGGGCGCGCTTGGCTTGAGGTTGAGGTCACCGCGGAACCTTATCGACGCACCCGAACGGGCCCGGTCGATTTCTCACCCGAACGGCCGATGGTCGACGGGCGACCACACGAATGGGGGACGCTCCTCGAACAACGCGAAGGGCCGACTCCGCGGGTACGGAATCAGCCCTTTCAGTCCGCGTGCGACGTCAATCGAGGGGGCGCGACGTCACTTGTTGTCGCACACGTTCCCAAACGCCGGGTTCAACGCGCCGATGACGTTGACGCTGAGGCCACAGGCGTTCACCGGAATGTCCACGGGGACCTGAATGACGTTGCCGGAGGCGACACCGGGAGAATTGGCCGCCGCGCCCTGTGCGCCGGCATCGGCGACGGCGCTGCCCGCGGCGGCACCCGCGGCCATTCCGACGGTGGCGAAAATGAGAGCGGCCTTCTTGGCAAGGTTCATCGTCCGTCCTTCCTTGGTGACTTTCTTCAGCCTAGGGATGAGTCCGCAGGCCTTTCGGGAAGACACGCGATGAAGGGAATCCATTTCCCTGAACCGACTGGCTCCGGAGGGAACCGATCAGCTCCGGAGGGGAAGTCCGCCGAGGAGCCGCGCGGGGCCGCCGGCCGCGTTGAGCGCCTTCGTCGTGCCGCTCACGGTGTTGAGCACCGAACTCTTGTTCTCGGTGTCGAGCGCGTTCGACTGATGCTGCAGGGGCTGCACGTCCTTCAGGCTGAGCGAGCGCGGGCTGCCGATGGTCTCCAGCGCGCCGTTGAGACTGGTGGGCGTGAGGTCGGAGGCCTCGACGGCAAAGGCCGGTGCGGCGGCACCAGCGATGACCATGGACCCGGCAACGACAGCGGCAGCATTCAGGGACTTCATCGTGTTCCTTTCTTCGGTGACAGGTGCCACCGGAGGGAATTTCCGCTTTTTCCGGACTGACTAACGAGGCCCGGACACGAAGGAAACCCTGTGCAGACGTTTCCCGCACCCCACCCGAGCGTCTGACCCGGCAGGTCAATGACCGGGGCGAGGTTGCCGCCGCTGTCGGCCCCACGACGTCACCTGTGCCAGGAGCATCGGGACAACGCGGGCCGGCCGCCCTCCCGTTGGGGAAGGCGGCCGGCAAAAGGGTTGGCGCTGACGTCAGCCGTTGGCGCAGGTGTTGCCGAACGCGGGGTTCAGCAGACCGATGACGTTCACGGTGTTCCCGCAGGCGTTGACCGGAACGTGGATGGGCACCTGCAGGACGTTGCCCGACAGGACGCCAGGGGATTGGGCCGCCGAGCCGGTTGCGCCGCTGTCGGCGGCAGCGATGCCGGCGGTGCCCGCCATGGCAGCGGCGGCAACGGTGGTCAGGGCCAGGCCCTTCGCGATACGCGACATGGAGAAGTGCTCCTTGGAATCGTCACAACGTCCGGGCGAGATGCCCGGTGCTGGAATCAACGCGCAGGACACGCACGAGTTGCGGCTCCAAAGGAGTGATCTCACCGTCACCGAACTCCACCATTCCGAAACATTCATGAGATTTAACCGACAAACGCAGTGAGTGGCTGGCGCCGAAAACCTCCCGCAGCTCCTTGCCAAGGGGGATGCCGGAATCAGGCTCGGAATACCGACCTGAAATCAGACCTCGGCCATCCATCGGGAGTTGGACCCCGCGCAAGAACTGGCGCACTGCACCGGGCCACCTGGAGACCGACCGAGACCCCAGCACCCGCGGACCGGCACGGGCGGGACGCGGCCATGCGCGTCCAGGCGCCGGTGCCAAGGAGCGGAAGGACAAAGGGAACAGCACAATTGGGTGCCGGGCGCGGCGAAGCGTCCGGCACCCAGAGCGTCGTACTACCGGCGGGAGGCGACTCGACCTCGTCGGTACAGGACGGCTCCGCCGATCAGCAGCGCGGCGCCGGCGGCCGAGGCCCCGAGCACGCTCTCACTGCCGGTGTGCGCCAGCGTGGGCGGATTCTCGGAGGGAGAATCGGGCAGGACCGGCTGCCGGACGGTCAGCGGGGGAGTGACGGGCGTCACCGGCGGGACCGTCGGAGGCGTTACCGGCGGAACGGTCGGAGGCGTCACCGGCGGGACCGTCGGAGGCGTTACCGGCGGAACGGTCGGAGGCGTCACCGGCGGGACCGTCGGAGGTGTCACCGGCGGGACCGTCGGAGGCGTCACCGGCGGAACGGTCGGAGGCGTGCTGGGAGGTGTCACCGGCGGAACGGTCGGAGGGGTCACCGGCGGGGTGTTGACGTTGCCCCCAGGCCCGTTCCCGCACCTGTTGCCGAACGCCGGGTTCAGCAGGGCGACGACGTCGACCGTGTTGCCGCACGCGTTCACCGGAACGTCCACCGGGGCCTGGGCATGGTTGCCCGACAGGACGCCGGGCGAGCCCTGGGTCCTGCCGGACGCCGTGGAGCCGGACGAGCCGCCCTGCGAACCCGAGCCGTTGGTGCAGGAGTTCCCGAAGGTCGGGTTGAGCGCGCCGATCACGTTGACGGTGTTGCCGCAGGCGTTCACCGGCACGTGCACCGGAACCTGAACGCTGTTGCCCGACGCGACGCCGGGTGAGTCCATAGCGCTGGCGTCCGCGTGCGAGTCCGCGAACACGGGGGTGCCGTACAGGGACAGGATGCTCGTCGCGGCCGCGGCCACGACCATTCCCCTACTCAGGTTCTGTCGCAATCTCGTTGTCTTCCTGCTTGAAAGAAGTGAGGAAAGCCGGCCTTGGTGCCGAAAGAGCGACCCAAGGCCGACCATGACACAGCCGGGAAGGCTGGTGTTGTCGCGTCAGCCGTTGGCGCAGCTGTTGCCGAACGCGGGGTTCAGCAGGGCGATGACGTCGACCGTGTTGCCGCACACGTTGACGGGGACGTGAATGGGGACCTGAATCACATTGCCCGAGAGGACACCCGGCGAGCCGACGGCGGAACCCTCGGCACCGGCGTCCGCGAAGGCCGGGGCGCCCATGCCCAGGGCCATGATCGCGCCGGCGACAACAACAGCGCTCTTCTTGTGCTTCACGTAATTTCCCTTCTCTGCGGTCATGGCCCTATGACGGCCGAAACCGAGCGAGCACACCTTGAGCGGCTCGCACCACGACCTGCAGTCCGTAAACGAGGGAGGACCGTCCGAAGAAACTAAAGAAAGTGCGCCGCTTGGGAATTCACTCGAATCGCCCTGTGCTCGAATCGGCACCGAGGTGCACACGAACACCCATGCGGGAAGGAACGGTTCGCGCCGACACACGGGCGACGGAAGCTGCGACCGCCGCGGCCACCGCCTTCTTGAACATGCGCCGTTCCTTTCCGCGCAGAGACATATATTCCTGCTCTCGCATCAACCCGGCGATCCTGGACTGGTTTCGGTGATTCACCCGATCGGCCGCATTGGGCCATCAGGGTGAATGGGAGCAACCACGGGCGTCCGCGGCGGTTGAACCACATCGCTCCGATGGACGGGGTTTCTTCAGAATGGATCCAGCCAGTGATCAAGAAGGTTATGACCGCCGCCGCGGTCACCGTTTGCGCCGTCGGCGCTTCCGCTGCTGCCGCGCCGCAGGCGCTGGCGATCGGGAATGACGGTGGGACGACGTCCGTCAGCGGCGTCGGTGCCACCCAGTCGTTCGGCAACTCGGCGACCACGGGGAACATGAGCCCGCAGCTGGGGCTCATCCAGGGCTCGCTGAACAAGCCCTGCGTCGGCCTGCCCGCGAAGGCCAACGCGGGCTCGCTCGTCGGCGTCGTCCCGATCGCCGTCCAGGACGTCCCGGTCCTGTCTGCCCCGCAGAACCAGCAGTGCGTCGAGAACTCCACCCAGGCCAAGGGCGACGAACCGCTGTCGCACGTCCTGGACCAGATCCCGGTCCTGTCCGGCAACGGTGTCGGCAACAAGTAGCACTTTCCGTCGGCGGGCCGCAGAACTCTCGGCGGCCCGCCGACCCACCTTCTTTACGTGACCATTCACTTGCCGATTCACGTCACGAGTCACGTGTCGAAGAGGCCCACTGGCATATCGGGTGACGGGCCGAACGCCCCGCATGCTGGGCCAAATGGGGCACTACCCGCAACCCTTGGGCGGTCTGCCCAGTTGATGATCATGCAGCTCCCCAACAGGAGTCCGCTTTTCGAAGGGAATGAACATGAAGAAGCTGTGGGCAACCGCGGCTATCGCCGCTTCTGTCGCCGGTATCTCGGCCGCGGCCGCCCCCCAGGCTCTGGCGATCGGCGACGACGGTGGCACGACCTCCGTCAGCGGCTACGGCGCCACGCAGTCGTTCGGCAACTCGGCGACCTACGGCAGCATGAGCCCGCAGATGGCGCTCATCCAGGGCTCGCTGAACAAGCCCTGCGTCGGCCTGCCGGCCAAGGCCAACGTGGGCTCGCTCGTCGGCGTCGTCCCGATCGCCGTCCAGGACGTCCCGGTCCTGTCGTCCCCGCAGAACCAGCAGTGTGTCGAGAACTCCACCCAGGCCAAGGGCGACGAACCGCTGTCGCACATCCTGGACGACATCCCGGTCCTGTCGGGCAACGGCACGAACAACAGCTGATCCCAGCACCGCGAGAGCGGGCCGCCGAGCACCTCGGCGGCCCGCTCTTCGCGTGCCCGGCGGCCCGCTCTTCGCGTGCCCGGCGGCCCGCTCTTCGCGTGCCCGGTGGCCCTCTTGGCGTACTCGGCGAACCACCCTTCGCCGCTCACTACGCCGCGTACGGTCGCCAAGTCCTTACCGCCGCCGCTATCCCATGAGTCCGCTCGCCCGCTCCACCGCGGCCGCCAGGTCGTCCACCGCCTTGTCCTCCGCGGCGGAGGCCACCCGGTGGGCGCGGTCGGCGAGTTCGCCCAGCGGGAGGGCGCCGGGGAGCGGGTTCGCCTTGTCGTCGCCCGTGCGCAGGTCGTCGGCGAAGTACGCGGCGACGGCGTCGACCTGGAGGCGGGTGGAGGAGGTCCACAGGTCCTCGTCGAGGGAGCCGGTCTCCAGTTGGCCGGACTCCTCGTGCGGGGCGCGGGTGTCGGGGTCGAGCCAGCGGACGCTCGCGGTGGCGAGGTGGCCGGAGGCGCCGGGCCTGGTGCGGACCGCGTAGAGGGCGGTGACCGTGTGGCCGGGGCCGATCTCGCCGCCGTCCACGCGGTCGTTGCGGAAGTCCTCGTCGGCGACCTGGCGGTCGTCGTATCCGATGAGCCGGAACTGCTTGACGGTCTGCGGGTCGAAGGCGACCTGTGCCTTGGCGTCGCGGGCCGTGAGGTCGACGTTCTGCGGGAGCTGCTCGCAGAAGACCTTGCGGGCCTCCTCGATGGTCGAGACGTACGTCGTGTGGCCGTCGCCCTTGTCGGCGAGGCGCTCCATGAGGGCGTCGCCGTACTCGCTGCCCACGCCGACGCCGAAGAGGGTGATGCCGTGTTCGCGGCGGGCGGTGGAGATGTTCTCGAGGATGGCGTCCGCGTCGGTCTCGCCGGTGTTGGCGAGGGCGTCGGAGATCAGCACGACGCGGTTGGTGGCGCCCTCGCGCAGTCCCTTGACGGCCGTGGCGTACCCGGTGCGCACGCCCGCGCCGAGGTTGGTCGACTCCGTCGGTTCCAGTCCCCTGATCGCGTCGTAGATACGGTCGCGGTGGTGGCCGACACGGGTCATCGGGAGCACGGTCCGGGCCTCGTCGCTGAAGGTGACCACGGCCACCGAGTCGTCGTCGCGCAGCCGGTCCGTCATCACGCCGAGGGCGTCCTGGGCGAGGTCGAGTCGGCCGGGCTCGCCCATGGAGCCGGATATGTCGATGACGAAGGTGAGGGCGGCGGGCGGGCGCTTGCCGCTCTGGGCGGCGTCGCGGGTGGCGAGGCCGACGCGGACCAGCGACCAGTCCTTCTCCCGGGTGCGGGCGCCGTCGACGGTGACCGAGAAGCCGTTGCCGTCGGGACGCCGGTAGTCCTGCCGGAAGCTGTTGACGAACTCCTCGGGGCGGACCGTCGACGCCTCGGGCAGCCGGCCGTCGGCAAGGGCGCGGCGGGCGTAGCCGTAGGAGGCGGTGTCGACGTCGAGGGCGAAGGTGGAGAGGTAGTCGGGGGACGGCGCGAACTCGCGGCTCGCGTCACCCGTCGGCGTGTCCTTCTGCTCGCCCTGGGAGGTCCCGGAGGTCCGGTTCGGGGCGGGCTGCGGGAACCCGCGTCCGCCGGACTTGTTCGAACCGTCCGTCGAGGATCCGTCGTTGTCGCTCGCACCGCAGCCGGTGAGGAGCAGACCGCCGGCGAGCGTGAGGCCGATCAGGGTGGCGGCCAGTCGCCGCGGTCGCCCTGTCCTCGGCTGCCGCCGCGGTCGCACTGTGTGTTCGTCGTTCCCCGTCAGTGTCATCCGTGCCCCCTCGGTGAGTCGCCTGTTCGCCGACTGTCTGCCGACGTCGTTGGGCCGACGTCTGTGACTGTGACGCCCGAGGGGGCCCGGATGTGCGCTACGGAGCGTTGCGGATGGATCTCGAAGCGGCCACGAAGGGCGGTCGTCGAGACCGGTAGGTGACGCTCCGGAGATCTACGACACGATGTCCTTGCGCCGGAAACCCCGGAAGGCCAGGGCGAACAGGACGAGGGCGTACGTTATCGAAATCGCGGTGCCCTGGATCATGCCGCCCCACTCCGGGTTGGGCTGTATGGCGTCGGCCCAGGCGAACTGCCAGTGCGCGGGCAGGAAGTCGCGCCAGTGGCCGAGGGCGGTGACCGCGTCCAGGACGTTCCCCACGATCGTCAGGCCGACCGCGCCGCCGACCGCGCCCAGGGGTGCGTCCGTCTTGGTGGACAGCCAGAACGCGAGCCCCGCCGTGACCAGTTGGGACACGAAGACGTACGCGATGACCACGAGGAGCCGCTGGGCCGCGGTGCCCGCGGAGAGCGCGCCGCCGGTGGGGATCTCCAGCGGCCCCCAGCCGTACGCCGCCGTGCCCACCGCGAGGGCGACGATCGGCAGCAGCACCATCGCGGCGAGGCTGAGGCCGAGCGCGACGGTGAGCTTGGACCACAGCAGCCGGGCCCGCGGCACGGGGGCCGCGAGCAGATAGCGCAGCGAGGACCAGCTCGCCTCGGAGGCGATCGTGTCCCCGCAGAACAGCGCGACGGGGATGACCAGCAGGAATCCCGCGGAGACGAAGAGGTTCACCGCGGCGAAGTTGGCGCCCGACGCGGTCGCCGTGTCCATCAGGGTGACCTGCCCGTTGCGCGAGCCCGGGTCACCGCCGATCGCGAACGCGACGACGAGCACGAAGGGCAGCACCGCGAGGATCGCGCCCATGACGAGCGTGCGGCGCCGCTTCAACTGCCGCAGCAGCTCGACCCGGAGCGGCAGCGTGTGCCGCGCCCGGTAGCCGTCCGCCGTCTCGGCCCGCTCGACGAGCGTGCTCATGCGGCACCTCCGATCAGGGTGAGGAACGCGTCCTCCAGCCGGCGGTGGGGGCCCACCGACCGCACGGGGACTTCCAGTCGTACGAGTTCCACGAGCAGGCGTTCGGCGCTGCCGTCCTCGTCGAGGCGGACCAGCAGCCCGCCCTCGGCGGCGACGGCCGAGGCCACGCCGGGCAGCGCGCCGATCTTCTCGACGACCGGCCCCTCCACGGGCGCGCCCGTACCGACGAGGAGGGTGTCGCCGGAGCCGACGATCTCGCTCACCGGGCCGGCCTGGATCAGCCGGCCGCGGTCCATGACCACCAGGTCGGTGCAGGACTGCTCGACCTCGGCCAGCAGGTGACTGGAGACGATGACCGTGCGGCCCGCGGCGGCGTAGCGGATCATGACCTCGCGCATCTCGCGGATCTGGGGCGGGTCCAGACCGTTGGTCGGTTCGTCGAGGATGAGGAGGTCCGGGAGGCCCAGCATCGCCTGGGCGATGGCCAGGCGCTGGCGCATGCCCTGGGAGTAGGTGCGGACCGCGCGGGCAAGCGCGTCGCCCAGGCCCGCGATCTCCAGCGCCTCCTCCATGTGGGCGTCCTCGGCCGGACGGCCCGTCGCCCGCCAGTACAGCTCAAGGTTCTCGCGGCCCGAGAGGTGCGGCAGGAAGCCCGCGCCCTCGACGAACGCCCCGACCCGGGAGAGCACCGGGGCGCCGGGCCGGATCGCGTGCCCGAAGACGCGGATCTCGCCGCCGTCGGGCTTGATGAGGCCCATCAGCATGCGCAGCGTGGTCGTCTTGCCCGCGCCGTTCGGCCCCAGCAGGCCCAGGACCTGGCCCTTCTCCACGCGGAACGACAGGTCCCGTACCGCGTACCGGTCCGCCGACTTCGCGTACCGCTTGCTCAGGTCGGTGATCTGGAGCGGGACTTCGGCGAGCTCGGGGTCGGGCGCGACCGGAGCCGTACGACGACGGCCGGTCAGCAGGAGCGCGGCGGCGGCGAGCGCGCCGGCCAGGGGCAGCCACCCCACCCAGGAGGGCAGCGCGGCGGCGGCGGTCTTCACACCGGGCGCGGTGGGCACGTGCAGGTCGCTCTTCAGGGAGACGGTGTACGTCGCCGGGGCCGCAGGTGAGGCGTAGCCGAGGTCCGTCGAGGCGAGGACCAGGCGCAGCCGGTGGCCCTTCTGGACCTCGTGGTCGATCGCGGGCAGCACGATCGTGACGTCCTTGCCCGCCTTGGCGCCGGTCACCCGCACGGGCGCCACCAGCTGCGAGGGCAGTACCGGCTGGCCGGCGCCCGGCCCGACGTCGTACACCTTCCCGAAGAGGACCGCGTCGTCGGTGCTCGACCGGACGTGGACGGTCACGGTCGGCGACCCGGTGATCCGCAGGTCGCCGCGGAGCGCCGCGGAGTCGAACCGCGCGTACTGGCCCGGGAAGTCGAGGGACACCCCGAGCCCGAGCGCGGACAGCTGGGACAGGCCGCCGGTGCCGCCGAGTCCGGGGAGGGCGGAGATCGCGGGCGGGCTCGCGCCCGCGGGGTTCTGGAAGGTCTGCTCGCGTCGGTCCTCGCTCAGCGCGATGGCGTGCTCGCCGCTCTCCAGGCCGGGGTAGACGTCCGCGCTCGCGCCCCGCAGCTGCGCGGCGCCGTCGGTGGAGTCGATGCCGCCGGTGCGGGTGATGCGGAAGGCGGGACCGGTGTCGGTGTTCTTGTCGTCCTTCAGATAGCGGTCGAACCAGGAGCCGACACGGGCCTCGACACGGCTCGTCTCCGGGTCGCCGCCGTCGTGCCCGCCGGCGATCCAGTCGACGTCCACGGGCGCGCCATTGGCCCGGATCGCCTTGGCCATCGCGTCGGCCTGGCCGAGCGGGAAAAGGGAGTCGGTCTGGCCCTGCAGGATGAGTGTGGGCACCTTGATGCGGTCGCCGACGGCGGACGGTGAGCGTTGCTCCAGCAGGGCGCGCGCCTGGGTGTCCGGCTTCCCCGACTCCGCCACCCGGTTGTACATCGCGCACAGCTGCGCCTCGAAGCGGTCGCAGCCGCCGCCGGAGTTGATGAATATGCCGGCCCAGAGCTTCTTGAACACGTCGTTCGGGAAGAGGGCGTCCGCCAGGTTCCAGTACGTGATCGAGGGGGCGATCGCGTCGACCCTCTTGTCGTACCCGGCGGCCAGCAGGGAGATCGCTCCGCCGTACGAGCCTCCGGCGACTCCCACGCGCGGGTCGCCGCTCTTGTCGAGCCGGACCTCGGGCCGCTTGGCCAGCCAGTCGATGAGCTTGGAGACGTCGGCGACCTCGCCCTTGGGATCGTTCAGCCCGATCTTGCCGGTGGAACGGCCGAAGCCGCGCGCCGACCAGGTCATCACCGCGTACCCGTCGCGGGCCAGTTGCTCCGCCTCCCGCCGCATGTCGTCCTTGCTGCCGCCGAAGCCGTGCCCGAGGAGCACGGCGGGGCGGCGTCCGGAGCCCGCGGTGAAGAACGACGTGTCGATGTCGACCCCGGCGCCCGTGGTCATCACACGGTCGGTGCGGTGGAGGGCCGGCCCGTCGTCCGAGGCGACAGCGGTCCACGTACCGGCGCCGGCGAGCACGACGACGGCGGCCGCGGCGGCGAACCACCGTCGGCGTCCTCGCCGTGCGGGCCCGCGCAGTCGGGGCAGTCGAAGATCCATGTGTCAACGGTACGGGCCGCCACCGACAACGAAGGCAGCCACCGGTCTGAACCCGCACCCCTCCTCCGGGCGTACGAGGCCCCTCCCGCATACCGCGCCCGTGGTACGAGCCCTCTCGGGCATCTTCACGAGCGCGGTGGTGACGTGGGGCTTCGCGTGCACCCCGGAGGGCTCAGGCCTGGACGTCCTCCGGGATCGACACCAGCCAGCGGGTCTCGCGGCGCGGGCGGAGGTAGAAGGCCCAGTAGAGAGTGGCGACGGCTGTGATGCCGCCGGTCCACAGCAGGTACGTCATCTCCTGCTGGCTCAGGATGTAGGCGAGGACCGCGATGAGGAGCACCGGCATCGCGGGCCACAGCGGCATGCGCCAGGCCGGGGTGTGGCGGTGCTGGCCGCGCCGGGCGAGCAGGGCGGCGACCGCGACGAGCAGGTACATGGCCGTCACCGAGACGCCCGTGACGCCGTACAGGGTGTCCAGGTTGACGAAGCAGAGGAGGGCACCGGGGACGCCCACCAGGAGGGTGGCGACCCACGGGGAGCCGAAGCGGCCGAGGCGCGAGAGGCTCTGGTTGACCGGCTCGGGCCAGGCCTTGTCACGGGCGGAGGCGAACAGCACCCGGGAGTTCTGGATGACCATGACGATGCCCGCGTTGATGATCGCGAGGGCGACGCAGAGGCTGACGAAGGTGCCGACGGCGGAGTTGGACCATGCCGTGACCATGCTGCTGATGTCGCCGCCGGTGAGGGTGGACAGGTCCGAGGCGCCCATGGTGATCGCGACGACCGGGACCAGGATGATCACGGTCGAGATGGCGAGGGTGGCCAGGACCGTACGGGCGACGTTGCGGCGAGGGTTCTCCAGTTCCTCGGAGAGGTAGACCGCGGTCGAGAAGCCCTGGGTGATGAAGAGGGCGATCGCGAGCCCCGAGACCACCAGCATGGCCGTCACGGTGTCCGTGTGGCCGCCGGAGCCCGCCACCTGCATCGAGGTGAGGCTGTCCACGCCGCGCCGGCTGTGCGTGAAGCCCAGCACCGCCACGACGGCCGCCGCGATGACCTCAAGGACGAGGAAGACGCCGGTGATCCAGGCGTTGGCCCTCAGGTCGAGCAGGCCCGCGAGGGTGGCCAGGAGCATCACGCCCGCGCCCGCCATCGACGGGTTGAGGTGCACGATCGGCGCCAGGTAGTCCGCGGTGCCCATCGCGATCACCGGCGGCACGATCATCACGACGAGGAGGGAGAGCACGAAGACCAGCCAGCCCGCGAGTCGTCCGGCCATCGTCGACACCATGGCGTACTCGCCGCCCGCGCTGGGGATGAGGGTGCCCAGCTCCGAGTAGCAGAACGCCACGGCGATACAGAGCAGCGAGCCGATCGCGATGGTGAGCGCGGTCGCCGTGCCGAGGGACGAGAACAGGTCGGGCACGACCACGAAGAGCGTGGAGGCGGGCGTCACGCACGAGAGCGTCAGCAAGGTGCCGCCGACGATGCCGATGGAACGCTTGAGCTTTTGGGGGCTCCCGGAGGCCGTGGGGGCGGCGTCCGGCAGGGCCTGCTCGACAGGGCGAAGCGTGTCGGTCATGAAGCGGTTCCGATCGACTTATGCGTCAGAAGACGGCTCGTGCGTCAGGTGATTCGGTCGGGAGCGCTATCGCCTCCGGCGGCTCGCGTCGTTCATCTCGTCGTCCGCTCCCGACGTTGATGGAACCTTGACGGAAACCGTTGCGTCAATGGCCGTTTACCTACGGAATCCGCACTGCCAAAGCGACGCACGTCACATCACTTTCCCAGGCCCTGACGCCTACGTGTTGCAATCATCAAGACATATCGGAGTGTGACCTTGCTTTCGCAGGCCGCGACAGCAAAACACCTCAGCTATCCGTTTCATCACCTCATGACGAGAACCGCAGTCGAGGCCTCGAAATTCACCAGGATTGGTCCGCACTCCGGGATGCCCGGCGAACACGGGAGCCGAGCATGGCGGTGCCCCGCCCCCCGAGACGGAGGGCGGGGCACCAGGGGGTCACTCAGTGGTTGCGCGGGAAGCCCAGGTCCACGCCTGTCGGGGCGTCGGCCGGGTCGGGCCAGCGGGTGGTGACGACCTTGCCGCGGGTGTAGAAGTGCGTGCCGTCGTTGCCGTAGATGTGGTGGTCCCCGAAGAGGGAGTCCTTCCAGCCGCCGAAGGAGTGGTAGCCGACGGGCACCGGGATCGGCACGTTCACGCCGACCATGCCCGCCTCGACCTCCAGCTGGAAGCGGCGGGCGGCGCCGCCGTCCCGGGTGAAGATCGCGGTGCCGTTGCCGAAGGGCGACGCGTTGATGAGGGCGACACCCTCCTCGTAGGTGTCCACGCGCAGCACGCACAGCACCGGGCCGAAGATCTCGTCCTTGTACGCGTCCGAGGTCACCGGCACCCTGTCGAGCAGCGAGAGGCCGATCCAGTGGCCGTCCTCGTACCCCTCGACCGTGTACCCGGTGCCGTCGAGGACGACCTCGGAGCCCTGCGCCGCCGCGCCCTTGACGTAGGACGCCACCTTGTCGCGGTGCACGGCCGTGATCAGCGGACCCATCTCGGAGGTCGGGTCGTTGCCGGGGCCGATCTTGATCTTCTCGGCGCGCTCGCGGATCTTCTCCACCAGCGCGTCGCCGACCGAGCCGACCGCGACGACGGCGGAGATCGCCATGCAGCGCTCGCCGGCGGAGCCGTAGGCGGCCGACACGGCGGCGTCCGCGGCCGCGTCCAGGTCGGCGTCCGGGAGGACCAGCATGTGGTTCTTGGCGCCGCCCAGGGCCTGCACGCGCTTGCCGTTCGCGGAGGCCGTGGTGTGGATGTAGCGGGCGATCGGGGTCGAGCCGACGAAGGACACCGCCTTGACGTCCGGGTGCTCCAGGAGGCGGTCGACCGCCACCTTGTCACCGTGGACGACGTTGAAGACACCGTCGGGCAGACCGGCCTCGGCGAGCAGCTCGGCGACCTTCATGGCGGCCGACGGGTCCTTCTCGGACGGCTTCAGCACGAAGGTGTTGCCGCACGCGATGGCGATCGGGAACATCCACATCGGCACCATGGCCGGGAAGTTGAACGGCGTGATGCCCGCGACGACGCCCAGCGGCTGCCGGATCGACGCCACGTCGACCTTGGAGGCCACCTCGGTCGACAGCTCGCCCTTGAGCTGCACGGTGATCCCGCACGCCAGGTCGACGATCTCCAGACCGCGCGCCACCTCGCCGAGCGCGTCCGAGTGCACCTTGCCGTGCTCGGCGGTGATCAGCTCGGCGATCGCGTCCCGGTTCTCGTCGAGCAGCGCCCGGAACTTGAAGAGGATCGTGGACCGCTTGGCCAGCGAGGACTGGCCCCAGGTCGCGTACGCGTCCTTGGCCGCGGCGACCGCGGCGTCCACCTCGTCGACGGTCGCGAAGGCGACCTGTGTGGTCACGGCGCCGGTCGCCGGGTCGGTGACCGGCCCGTACGTACCCGACGCACCCTCGACAGTCTTGCCACCGATCCAGTGGTTGACGGTCTTCGTCATGGCCAAAAACTCCTTCACAGATGGCGGCGTCGGGCGGCGACGTGCCGGTCGTACTCCTCACGTGCCTTGACCGCCGACGATCGGGTCGCGGTCTCGGCCACAGGTACATCCCACCAGGCTTGGGCCGGGGGCGCGCCCGACACTGTGTCTGCCGTTTCGGTCTCCACGTAGACACATGTGGGAGTGTCCGCGGCGCGCGCCTCGGCCAGGGCCGCCCGCAGGTCACGGACGGTCTTCGCGCGCAGCACCCGCATACCGAGGCTGGCCGCGTTGGCGGCGAGATCGACGGGCAGCGGCGCCCCCGTGTACGTACGGTCCTCGGAGCGGTAGCGGTAGGCGGTGCCGTACCGCTCGGCGCCCACGGACTCGGAGAGGCCGCCGATGGAGGCGTACCCGTGGTTCTGGAGTATGAGGACCTTGATCGCGACGCCCTCCTGCACGGCGGTGACGATCTCGGTCGGCATCATCAGGTAGGTGCCGTCGCCGACCAGCGCCCACACGGGCCGGTCGGGGGCCGCCATCCGGACGCCGATCGCGGCCGGGATCTCGTAGCCCATGCACGAGTAGCCGTACTCGACGTGGTACTGGTCGCGCGACCGGGCCCGCCACAGTTTGTGCAGGTCACCGGGGAGCGAGCCGGCCGCGTTGATCAGGATGTCGTCCTCGGTGACGAGTTCGTCGAGGACGCCGAGGACCTGCGGCTGGGTGGGCCGGATGTCGATGTCCTCGGCCTCGTACGCCGCGTCGACGCGGTACTCCCAGCGCTCCTTGTCGTCCGTGTACTCGGTGACGTACGCGGGCTCCACGCGGTGTCCGTGCAGCAGCAGCGCCTCGGTGAGGGCTTCGAGGCCGGCCCGCGCGTCCGCGATCAGCGGGATCCCCGACAGCTTGTGACCGTCGTACGGCGCGATGTTGAGGTTCAGGAAGCGGACGTTCGAGGCGGTGAAGAGGGTGCCGGAGGCGGTGGTGAAGTCGGTGTAGCGGGTGCCGACGCCGATCACCAGGTCGGCGGTGCGGGCGAGCTCGTTCGCGGTCGCCGTGCCGGTGTGTCCGACACCGCCGACGTCCTGCGGGTGGTCCCACTTCAGTGATCCCTTGCCCGCCTGTGTGGAGGCGACGGGGATGCGGGTGGTGGCGGCGAGTTCGGCGAGCACGTCCTCGGCGCGGCTGTGGTGGACCCCGCCGCCCGCGACGATCAGCGGGCGCCGGGCCTCGCGGATCGCCGTGACGGCGGCGGCCAGCTCGGAGGCGTCGGCCGCCGGACGACGCACGGTCCAGGTCCGCTCCTGGAAGAACTCCTCCGGCCAGTCGTACGCCTCCGCCTGCACGTCCTGCGGCAGCGCGAGCGTGACGGCGCCGGTCTCGACCGGGTCGGTGAGCACGCGCATGGCCTGCAGGGCGGCGGGGATCAGCGCCTCGGGCCGGGTGACGCGGTCGAAGTACTTCGACACCGGGCGCAGACAGTCGTTGACCGACACATCGCCCGCGTAGGGGACTTCGAGCTGCTGGAGGACCGGGTCGGCGGGGCGGGTCGCGAAGATGTCGCCGGGCAGCAGGAGCACCGGGAGGTGGTTGATCGTCGCGAGCGCGGCGCCGGTGACGAGATTGGTGGCGCCCGGTCCGATGGAGGTGGTCACGGCGTGCGCCGACAGCCGGTTGGACTGGCGTGCGAAGCCGACCGCCGCGTGCACCATCGACTGCTCGTTACGGCCCTGGTGGTAGGGCATCTCGTCGGCGTACTCGATCAGCGCCTGGCCGAGTCCGGCGACGTTGCCGTGACCGAAAATGCCCCAGGTGGCGCCGATCAGCCGCCGCCGCTCGCCGTCCCGCTCCGTGTACTGGGCTGCCAGGAAGCGCACCAGCGCCTGTGCGACCGTCAGCCTCGTCGTTGAGGTCATCGGTATCCCTCTGTGCTCTCTAGATGTCCCGGGTGGAAGCAGATCCGCCACTCCCTCTCCTCGCCCGGTCCGGCCATCACGTTCAGGTAGTACATGGTGTGGCCGGGCTGCGCGATGGAGGGGCCGTGCCATCCGTCGGGGACGAGGACGGCATCGCCGGTGCGGACCTCGGCGAGGACGTCGGATCCGCCCTCGCGCGAAGGGAATACGCGCTGATAGCCGAATCCGTTCGGGCCGTCGATCTCGAAGTAGTAGATCTCCTCCAGCTGCGACTCGACACCGGGCCGGTGCTCGTCGTGCTTGTGCGGTGGATACGAGGACCAGTTGCCGCCGGGGGTGATGACCTCGACGGCGATGAGCTTGTCGCACTCGAAGGCGTCGGCGGAGGCGAAATTGCGCACCTGACGTGCGCAGTCGCCACTGCCTCGGTCTTCGACGGGGACCTCCGGCGCGGGGCCGTAGCGGGCGGGGAGTCGGCGCTCGCACTTCGCTCCTGCCAGGGCGAAGCGGCCTCCCGCGCCGGAGGCGATCTGGGCCCGGGCGTCACGGGGCACGTACGCGAAGTCGGAGACCCCCGCGAACACGCTTTCCCTGCCCAGGATTTGGAACTCTTCGTCCTCTGTGCGCACCGTACAGGCGCCGCCCAGCGGAAGCACGATCCACTCGCTGTCACCGGTGGTGAAGGTGTGGGTGCCGCCCGGGCCGAGGTCGACCACGCGCAGGCTGCTGTGGGTCCAGCCGGCGTACTTGGGGTCGATGTCGACGGCGTACAGCCCGCCGGCGGTGGCGCCCTTGGGCACGTACAAACCGTCGCTCCGGGGCACGTCCGTCGTCGAGTGCGTCCTGGCGTCCGTCATCGGGTCCTCACAGCAGTCCTACGGCGGTGTCCACCGCGGCGGTCACGTCCCCGTCGGCCGGGTAGAGCAGCGAGCGGCCGACGACCAGGCCCTGCACGGTGGGCAGTTGGAGCGCGCCGCGCCACTTCTCGTACGCGCTCTCCTGGTCCTCGCCGACATCCCCGCCGAGCAGTACGGCGGGCAGGGTGGAGGTCTCCATGACCCGGGCCATGTCGTCCGGGTTGTCGGTGACGGGGACCTTCAGCCAGGTGTACGCCGAACTGCCGCCCAGACCACTGGCGATGGCGATGGACTTGATGACGGCCTCGGCGCTCAGGTCGTTGACCAGCCTGCCCCCGGGAGTGCGGCGGCTGAGGAACGGCTCGACGAAGATCGGGAGGTGGCGCTCCGCCATCTCGTCGATCGCGCGGGCGGTGGACTCGAGGGTGTTGAGCGAGCCCGGATCGTCGTAGTCGATGCGCAGCAGCAGCTTGCCCGCGTCGAAGCCGAGCCGTTCGATGTCCTGCGGACGGTGGCCGGTGAAACGGTCGTCCAGCTCGTACGAGGCGCCCTGGAGGCCGCCGCGGTTCATCGAGCCGAGGACCACCTTGTGGTCGAGGGCGCCCAGGAGCAGCAGGTCGTCGAGGATGTCGGCGGTCGCGAGGACGCCGTCGACGCCGGGGCGGGAGAGCGCGAGGCAGAGCCGTTCCAGCAGGTCCGCGCGGTTCGCCATGGCGAACTTGCGGTCGCCGACGGCGAGCGCCCCGCGGGCCGGATGGTCCGCGGCGATGATCATCAACCGCCCGTTGTCGCCCACGAGGGGGCGGCGGGGGCGGCGCGCGGCGGCCTCGGCGACGGCTTCGGGGCGGTGGGCGCGGAGCCGGACGAGCTCCGCCGCGTCGACGGTTCGGGGCAGCGGAGAGGGAGCCGGGGGCAGGACGGGGTCTCCCCCCTCGTGTCCCACGCGTCCCGCCCTCATCGGACCGCTCCCGCCGTGAGCGCGTCCTCGACCTCTTCGGGGGTCGGCATCGCGGAGGAGCACTCCAGCCGGGAGGCGACGATGGCACCGGCCGCGTTGGCGTGCCGCATGATCCGCTCCAGGTCCCAGCCGGCGAGCAGGCCGTGACAGAGGGAACCGCCGAACGCGTCACCGGCGCCGAGGCCGTTGAGGACCGTCACCGGGAGCGGCGGGACCTCGGCCGACGTGCCGTCGCGGTGGACGGCGAGGACGCCCTTGGGGCCCTGTTTGACGACGGCGAGTTCGACGCCCGCCTCGAGGAGGGCCGCGGCCGCCGCGTGCGGTTCGCGGACGCCGGTGGCGATCTCGACCTCGTCGAGGTTGCCGACGGCGACGGTGGTGTGGCGCAGGGCCTCGGCGTAGAACGGGCGGGCGGACTCAGGGTCCTTCCAGAACATGGGCCGCCAATCGAGGTCGAAGACCGTCGTGGCGGACTTGGCGCGGTGGGCGAGCGCGGCGAGCGTCGCCGTCCGGCTGGGCTCCTCGCTCAGGCCGGTCCCGGTCACCCAGAAGATGCGCGCCTCACGGACGGCGTCCAGGTCGAGGTCATGCGCGTCGATCTCCAGGTCCGGGGCCTTGGGCTGCCGGTAGAAGTACAGCGGGAAGTCGTCGGGCGGGAAGATCTCGCAGAACGTCACCGGGGTGGGCAGCCCGGTGACCGGGGTGACCCAGCGGTCGTCCACGCCGAAGCCGCGCAGTGCCTCGTGGAGGTACGCGCCGAAGGGGTCGTCACCGGTGCGCGTGATCACCGCCGTACGCCGTCCGAGCCGGGACGCGGCCACCGCGACGTTCGTCGCCGAGCCGCCCAGGAACTTCCCGAAGGACGTCACCTGCGCCAGCGGGACCCCCGTCTGCAACGGGTAGAGGTCCACACCGATCCGCCCCATGGTGATCAGGTCGTACGCCATCGAGTTCCCTTCGCTTCGGCTCCCCCAAGGTCTAGCGCCGCGCGGGGAGCCCTGTCAACAGTTTGTCCGGACATTCGGACCAGGCCTTGACACCTCCCTCGTGCCGCCCGAAGCTGACGCCCATGACGTCGTTGTCACCGCAGGCATCACCTCAGTCCTCACTGTCCCGCATCCGGATCGGTTCGGCTCCGGACTCCTGGGGCGTCTGGTTCCCCGACGACCCTCAGCAGATCCCCTGGCAGCGCTTCCTCGACGAGGTCTCCCAGTCCGGGTACGAGTGGATCGAGCTGGGCCCCTACGGATATCTGCCCACGGATCCGGCGGTGCTCAAGGAGGAGACCGCGCGGCGCGGGCTCACCGTGTCGGCCGGCACCGTCTTCACCGGGCTGCACCGGGGTCCCGAGGTGTGGGACGCCACCTGGGCGCACGTCTCGGACATCGCCGCGCTCACCCAGGCGATGGGCGCCGAGCACCTCGTCGTCATCCCGGCGTTCTGGCGGGACGACAAGACGGGCGAGGTGCTGGAGGACAGCGCGCTGACGCCGACGCAGTGGCGCAATCTGACCGCTCAGACCGAGCGGCTCGCCCACGAGGTGCGGGAGCGCTACGGGCTGAAGATCGTCGTCCACCCGCACGCGGACACGCACATCGACAGCGAGGAGAACGTCACCCGTTTCCTCGACGCGACCGACTCCTCCCTGGTGTCGCTGTGCCTGGACACCGGCCACTACGCGTACTGCGGCGGCGACAGCGTCAAGCTCATCGAGACCTACGGGGAGCGCATCGGCTACCTCCACCTCAAGCAGGTGGATCCGCTGGTCCTGGCCGAAGTGCGGGCGGACGAGGTCCCGTTCGGGCCCGCGGTGGCCAAGGGCGTGATGTGCGAGCCGCCGTCCGGCGTACCGGCGCTCGAGCCCGTCCTCGCCGCCGCCCAGAAGCTCGACGTCGAACTCTTCGCCATCGTCGAGCAGGACATGTACCCGTGCCCGCCGGACAAGCCGCTGCCGATCGCCCAGCGCACCCGGGCGTTCCTGAGGTCCTGCGGAGCGTGACCGCTTCACCGCGACCGCTTCACCATGACCGCTTCAACATGACCGCTTCACCATGACCGCTTCATAGTGTCCCGCGGAGCCTGACCCTCCGCGGGGGCCCGTGGGGCCCGTCGAGTGCCCGGGGCTCGGCGGGCCTTCCGGCGTCGTCGTGCCGCGTTGCACCATGGGTGTTCCCCGGGTGCGGGCGGCGGCGGGAGGGCCGATGGTGACACGAATCGTCTCGCGGGCGGGGCACGGTCCCGGCGGTGTCTGGGAGACAGCCCTCGCACGGCCGCATCCACGACTGCGGCCCGGGGTGATCAGCTACCGCGGGATCCGGCTCGCGCTCGACCGGCCGCGCCGCAGGCTGGAGGCGCCGATCGGCGCGGCGACCCTGTTGCTGGGCTTCGAACAGCCCCTGCGCATCTCACGCGTGGGCCGTCCCCCCGTCACCCTCAGGTCGGTGTTCTCGGGACCGGCCACCACCGCGGCCGTCGGCGAACACGACGGACGGCTGGCGGGCATCGAGGTGCTGCTCGCCCCCTGGGCCGCGTTCACACTCTTCGGCACACCGCAGTACGAACTCGCCGACCAGACCCTGGATCCCGACGAGCTCCCGCATGGACTGGGCTCGCGGGACGCGGGCCCGGGCGGGCGTCGGCTGCGGAGCGTCGGTGAACTCTCCGCCGCGCTGGCCGCGTTGCCGGGATGGCCGGAACGCTTCGAACTGCTGGACGACGTCCTCGTGCGCTGGCGCTCGGCGGGGACGCCCGGTTCGGCACGGGTGGTGCGGGCGTGGGCGCAGCTGCAACGGACCTGGGGTGCGATGCCGGTGGCCCGGCTCGCCGAGGACGTCGGCTGGAGCGTACGGCAGTTGGAGAATCGTTTCCGGGAGCAGATCGGGCTCGGCCCCAAGGCGGCGGCCCGGGTGCTGCGCCTGGAACGGGCCCGCCGGCTGCTCGCCGCGGGACGCTCACAGGCGGAGACGGCGGCGACCTGCGGGTTCTACGACCAGGCCCACCTCAGCGGCGAGTTCCGGGCGATGACGGGATGCACACCGCGGGAGTTCACGGCGGCCCGCGGAGCTCAGCCGGTTCCACGGCCCGGTCCGCCGGGGGCCGACCGGATGGCCGGGGAGGCGACCAGCCTGGTGCTCTCCCCCGACCGGAGCGATCAAAGTGACCGGGGTGCGATTTTTTCCAAGACCGGTGGGCTCCGTTGATTGCAGGATGAACTTCCGGCGGCTGATCCGACGGGGGGATGCGGACGGCCTCCGAGGGGGATGCGGGGAGCTGGTGGGCCGGACCTGGAGTGGGTCCGGCCCACCGCTCACGTACGCACGACGTACCCGGCCTGCCACCGGCCCCCGTCGCGCATACGTCTCGACGGTCCCCTCGGCGCGAAATGCGTCACGCGTGTCACAAAAACCACCGCCCTGTCACACATGTCGCGCGTACGCGGTTCTTGCGTCACACCTGGCCAACAGGCCCTGCCCTGGGGTCACTCTGTGTCGTTCAACGAGCGCAGGCTTTGTGATCGCCAGCGCAGCGCCCGGCTCCCCCGACGGCCACCCCCCGGCCGCCGCCGCGACGCGCGCAGGGAGGTGCCACTCATGACCGACCGTAGGCTCTGGTCGTACAAGGAGATCGCGGCGCACATCAAGGTGCAGCCGGACACCGTGCGGTCGTACCGCAAGCACGGACTGCTGCCGCCGCCCGACCACGTGGAGAGCGGGAAGCCCTACTGGTACGCGGACACCGTCCGCGCCTGGGTCGCCTCCCGCCCCGGAAACCGCGGTCGAAGAGACTGACCACGGGCCCCGCCCCGCTCGCCACACCCACTCACGGTGCCCACGCGCTGTGCCCACGCGCCGTGCCCCGCCCCTCGCCCGGGTGCGGGGCACCGCCCCTGTCCGGGTTCAGCTCCACGGCTCGATGACCGTCACCCCCGCCCCCGGCGCCGTCCCCATCGCCGCCAGGGCCGCAGGGACCGCGTCCAGCGGGATGGTGGAGGTGACCAGGAGGTCGGGGCGGAGCACCCCGGCGCGGACCAGTTCGAGCATGCGGGGGTAGGCGTGTGCCTGCATGCCGTGGCTGCCCAGGAGTTCGAGTTCGAGGCCGATCACCCGGGCCATCGGAACCGCGGGGTCCTCGGGCAGCAGACCGACCTGCACGTGGCGCCCCCGGCGGCGCAGACCGTTCACCGAGGCCGCGCAGGTGACCGGGGAGCCGAGCGCGTCGAGGGAGAGATGGGCACCGCCGCCGGTCAACTCCCGGACCGCCGCCGCCGTGTCCCCGACCCGCGAGGCGTCCACGACCTCCACCGCGCCGAACTTCCGTGCCAGGTCCAGGGCCTGGGGTGAGAGGTCCACGGCCACAACCCGCGCCCCGGCCGCCACCGCGATCATCACCGCCGACAGTCCCACGCCTCCGCAGCCGTGCACCGCGACCCACTCCCCCGCCGCCACCCGGCCCTGCGCGACCACCGCGCGGAACGCCGTGGCGAACCGGCAGCCCAGCGACGCCGCCGTAGCGAAGGACAGCTCGTCCGGCACCGCCACCAGGTTCACCTCGGCGTGGTCGAGTGCCACGTACTGGGCGAAGGAACCCCAGTGGGTGAAGCCCGGCTGGGTCTGCCGCTCGCACACCTGCTGGTCACCCGCCGCGCAGGAGGGACACGTCCCGCAGGCGCAGACGAACGGGACGGTGACCCGGTCGCCGGGGCGCCAGCCGGTCACCCGCGCACCGACCGCCTCGACGGTCCCCGCGAGTTCGTGGCCCGGCACATGCGGCAGTGTGATGTCCGGGTCGTGCCCCATCCAGCCGTGCCAGTCGCTGCGGCACAGCCCGGTGGCCTCGACCCGCACCACCACCCCGTGCTCCGCGGGCACCGGGTCCGCCACCTCGCGCACCTCGGCCGGCTCCTCGTACCGCTCGAACACCACTGCCCGCATCCGTCTCGCCCCTCCGCCCGAAGATCACCCTTGCGGGGCGAACGCTATCCGCGCGCCTCGACCTTGTCCCGCTCCCGGTCGTCCTCCTTGGTGTCCTCCCGATCGTCGTCCCTGTCGTGCTCCCGGTCGTCCGCCTGTCGGGTGCCGTCCCGCTCCGCCTCGCCCTCGCTCAGTCCGAACCGGTCGTGGAAGCGCCGCAGCGGCCCCGGTGCCCACCAGGTCGCGCGGCCCGTGAGGCGCATGACCGCCGGGACCAGCAGGCTGCGGACGACCATCGCGTCCATCAGCACGGCGAGCGCGATGCCCAGGCCGAGCATCTTGGTGTTGGTCACACGTGAGGTGCCGATCGCGACCATCACCACGGCGAGGATGACCGCGGCCGCGGTGATGAGTCCGCCGGTGCGCTGGAGGCCGAAGCGGACCGCCTCCCGGTGGTCGCCCGTGTGGTCGTACTCCTCCTTTATTCGGGAGAGCAGGAAGACTCCGTAGTCCATGGAGAGGCCGAAGGCGACGCAGAACATGAGGACGGGGAGCGTCGTCTCTATCGATCCCGGGCTGGTGAAGCCGAGCAGGCCCGACAGATGGCCGTCCTGGAAGACCCAGACCACTGCGCCGAACATCGCCGTCAGGCTGAGCGCGTTGAGCAGCACCGCCTGGATCGGGATCAGCACGCTGCCGGTGAGGAGGAAGACCAGGAGCAGGGTGACGATCGCTATGAAGGCCGCCGCCCAGGGGAGCCGGTCGGCTATCGCGTGCTTGGAGTCGACCAGGACCGCCGCGGTGCCGGTCACCGACGTGTCGAACGGGGCCTGTGTCGCTCGCAGTTCGCGCACCAGCCGCTGGGCTCCGTCGCCGACGGCCTCACCCTTCGGCAGCACCGTGAAGTAGGCCGAGTCGCCCTGCGCCAGGGGTCCGTCCACCCGCAGCACCTCGGGCAGCGCGGCGATCCGGTCCTTGTAGGCCGTGTACTGGGCCTCGGTCGCCCGGCCCTCCGCGAGCACCTCCAGGGCACCACCGGGGCTGCCCGGGAAGCCGTCCCGTATGTGCTGCTGGACGACGTGGGACTCGGCGCCCGAGGGCAGCTGGCGGTCGTCCGCGGTGCCGAACTTCACGCCCAGGAAGGGCAGTCCGAGCACGATCAGCCCGACGGTGGTGGCGACGGCGAAGACCGGCGCCCTGCGCATGACGAGGGAGGCCATGCGTCCCCAGGCGGCCCCGTCCGCGCTCGCCGGCGGCCGTCCGCGCCGGAACAGGCGGCGCAGATCCAGCGCGTTCACCCGGTGGCCGAGCAGCACCAGCGCCGCCGGGAGCAGGACCAGGGCGGCAGCCGCGGCCAGCAGCACCACGGCGATGCCCGCGTAGGCGAAGGAGCGCAGGAAGTACTGCGGGAAGAGCAGCATCGCGGCCAGGGAGACGGCGACCGTGAGGGAGGAGAACAGGACCGTGCGGCCCGCGGTGCGCAGGGTCGTGGCGATGGCCGCAATGGCGTCTTCCCTGCTCGAACGCGCGGGAGAGCTCGGGGAAGGCGCCGCGCCCTTGGCCAGTTCCTCGCGGAATCTGCGGACGATGAACAGGGCGTAGTCGATGGCGAGGCCGAGTCCCAGGGCCGTGGTGAGGTTCATCGCGAAGACCGAGACGTCGGTGAACTCGGTGAGGCCGCGCAGTACCGCGTTCGTGCCCAGGATCGCGACGATGCCCACGCCGAGCGGCAGCAGGGCCGCGATCGCGCTGCCGAAGACCATCACCAGCAGCACGAGGGTCACCGGCAGGGCGATCATCTCGGCCCGGGTCAGGTCCTCGCGGATGGTCGTCTGCATCTCGTGCTGCACCGCGACCGGGCCGCCGACCCTGACCTCGATGGGCCCGTGCTTCCCTCGGTAGGAGGGCGCCAGGCGGTCCAGGGTCTCGCTCGTCGTCTTCTCGTCGCCCGTGATCCGCGCGGCGATCAGCGCCTCGTGGCCGTCCTTCGCCTTCAGCGCCGGTGCGCCCGACGACCAGTACGAACCGACCCCCGTGACGCCCCGCTCGCCGGCGAGCCGTGCCGCGAGCCGCTTCGCCTCGGCCGCGACCGAGGGAGCATCGACCGTGGCACGCCCCGAGTCGACCAGGAGCAGCAGATTGGGCTGCGAGGCGGGGAACTCCCGCTCCAGCGCCTTGGTCGCGTACGTCGACTCGGCGGTCGGGTCCTGCCAGCCGCCGCTGCCCAGCCGGTCGGCGACCCCACTGCCGGCGACCACGGCGAGCGCGGTGAGCAGCAGCGCGACGAACAGGGAGAGCCGGGGGCGCGCGGTCACGAACCGGGTCCAGCCACCGACCCGGACACCGCGACCGGTTCGCGGGCCACCGCCCACCCGTCGACCGTCACTCACTCCTCGGCCGTTACTCACCCCTCGGCCGCCACCCGCCCGCGGACCGCTCTTCCCCGGCGGACTTCCGCTCTCCGGCGGGCCTCCGCCCACCTGCGGCTCGTCGCCCGCGCTCGCGTCGACGCTCGCGCCCCTCCCGCGCCCCGCGCCGCTCCCGTGGCCGTCATCCGCGCTGTTGACTTCGGTCATCGTGCGGTGTCCCCTTCACCGTGACCCCTTGTCCGCGCGGCGGCGTCCGTCCAACCATCCGGTCGTGTGCGCAGGTGGCAGGGGTCGACCATTGCCATAGAATGGCAAACACGAGAGATCGCTCGCGTTTCACTAGAATGCGAGCGACCGCTCGTGTTTGTCAATCACGTTCGGAGAGCTGGGGATAACTCGTGCCCGACAAGCCCGAGACGCAGCGGACCGCCGACGCGCAAACCGTCGACAGACAGACCGCCGACGAGCGGCCCCGCCGACGGCAGGCCCGCGGCGAGCGCAGGATCGCCCAGCTGCTGGAGGCCGCCGCCTCCGTCTTCTGCACCACGGGCTACACCGCCGCCAGCACCAACGCCATCGCCCGTGAGGCGGGCGTCTCACCGGGCACGCTGTACCAGTTCTTCCCGAACAAAGAGGCCATCGCGATCGAGCTGGGCGACCGGCTCATGCACGAGATGCGCGACACGTACGGCGAGGCACTGGCCCCGGTCGACCCCACGACCCCACTGGAGGAGGCCGTGGGCGCCGCGGTCGACCGGTTCATCGCCTTCAACTGCGATCACCCCGTGTTCTTCGCACTGATGCACGGCCCCGACATCCCGGGCCGGATCGCCGAGGAGCACGACGCCCTGCACGCGACCCTGATCTCGCGGATAGAGGGGCTCCTCTCCTCCCTCATGCCCAACGCGCCCACCACCGAGGTCACGCGCGTCGCGCACGTGTGCCTGGGCATCTACAAGGCCGGCCTGGAGCTGGTCCTCTCGAACCAGGGAGCCGAGCGCGAGGCGTACATCCGAGAGTTGAAGGACGTCCTGCTCCGCTACCTGGAGCCGCTGATCCGCGACAGGACACTCACCCCGGCGAACCTCACCGGCGAGCCCGCGGAGTTCACGGCCCCAACCCCCTGACCACACACGGCGACCCGGCCGTCGAGCGCGGCCGCTCGCGCCCCGGTCGCGGCGGAGTACCCCATACTGCGACATAGCGGACATGTGCCATAAGGTTCGGATAAATCAGACCGAGCCCAAGGGGCAAGCCGTGACCCAGAATCAGCCGCCCGGCGCGCCCCGGGCCCGCATTCCCGGACCCCAGCAGCCCCCGCCGTCGTACCCCCAGATCCGCACCGGACTGTGGCGACGCTGTCTGGGCGGCGGGCTCGCGCTCTGGACGCTGACTGCGATCGTCACGTACACGACGAGGAACAGCACGCTGCTGCCCACCCTGATCCTGCTCGGCAGTTTCCTGGTGCCCGTCGTCTTCACGCTCTGGGCGTACGAGCGCCACGGCCGCGACCTCGGCGTCCAGGTGATCCTCGGCTGCCTCCTGACCGGCGGGACCCTCGGGGTGCTGGGCACGTCGGTGATGGAGAACCACCTGCTCCACCCCTCGCTGTCGAGGTGCGTCGGCGTCGGACTGGTCGAGGAGGCGGCGAAGCTGACCGCGCTGACGTTCGTCCTGCGCCGCCACCCCCGGCTCCGGGGACTGCGGGCCGGCCTCGTGCTCGGCGCGAGCGTCGGCTTCGGCTTCGCGGCGCTGGAGAGCGCGGGGTACGCGTTCCACGCCGCCGTCTCCCTCAAGGGACTGGATCTGCGCGCACTGCTGGAGACGGAGATCCTGCGCGGGGTTCTCACCCCCTTCGGGCACGGCCTGTGGACGGCGATCACGGGAGCGGTGCTGCTCACGTACCGCCACCCACACGGGCGCTTCCAGTACGCCGGCCCGGTGGTGGGCACCTACGTCGGCGTTTCGCTGCTGCACGCCCTGTGGGACTCGACACATGGCATCGCGCTCTGGCTGGTCGCGCGGCTGACCACGACGGGGCTCGACCGGACGCTGTTCGGGCTGGGGTATCTGCAGGGGCCCACCGACGAGCAGAAACATCTCTTCACGCTGTTCTCGGTGGGTGGCCTGATCATCGTGGCGCTCGCGGGGGTCGGCTGGGTGCGTTCGCTGACGCGCCGCGACTTTGCTTGGAGAAATACCCCCTAGGGGTATAGTGTTGGTCACCTGAGCAAGTCACCCGAACCCCACACGCCTCGACGAGGAGTACGCCATGACGACGCAGACCGACATCCCGGGTTCTGTCACGACCGTCTACCAGGTGAGCGGAATGAGCTGCGGGCACTGTGAGGGCTCCGTCTCCGGCGAGATCTCCGAGATCCCCGGGGTCACCTCGGTGAAGGCCGTCGCCGCCACCGGCGAGGTGACCGTGGTCTCCGCGGCGCCGCTCGACGAGGAGGCCGTGCGCGCCGCCGTCGACGAGGCGGGCTTCGAGCTCGCCGGCAAGGCCTGAGTCACCGGCCTCGCACTCAGCAGTCGCTCCCCCGCGCCTTCCAGTTCCCCGTATCACGCCCATCACCCGTACCACCCGTTCGCCCCGCACCACCCAGCACTTCACGCAGCTCTCCACACCGGGCCGTACCGACCAGCTGATACTGGCTCCGTACGGCCCGGCTCATTCCCTGGAGCCCGACCATGACCACCGCAGCACCCGAGCCGGCCATAGCCGAGACGGCCCAGACCACCCCGGCCACCGCGACAGCCGCGCCGTCGGAGGTGGAGCTCACCATCGGCGGAATGACCTGCGCCTCCTGCGCGGCCCGCGTCGAGAAGAAGCTCAACCGCATGGACGGCGTCACCGCCACGGTCAACTTCGCGACGGAGAAGGCGAAGGTCTCGTACCCGGTGGGGGTACAGGTCGCCGACCTCGTCGCCACCGTCGTGAAGACGGGATACACGGCAGAGGAACCCCCGCCGCCGCGCCTCGAAACGCCGGAACGGGCCACCGACGCCGCCGGCGCCGACGAGGACCCCGAACTCGCCTCCCTGCGCCAACGGCTCGTCATGTCGGCCCTGCTCGCCCTCCCCGTCGTCCTGATGTCGATGGTCCCGGCGCTGCAGTTCGACAACTGGCAGTGGCTCTCGCTGACCCTCGCCGCACCCGTCGTGGTCTGGGGCGCGCTGCCCTTCCACCGGGCCGCGTTCACCAACGCGCGGCACGGCGCGGCCACCATGGACACCCTCGTCTCCGTCGGCACGCTCGCAGCGTTCGGCTGGTCCCTGTGGGCGCTGTTCTGGGGGCACGCGGGCATGCCGGGCATGCGGCACGGCTTCGACCTCACCGTCTCGCGTACGGAGGGGTCGTCGACGATCTATCTGGAGGTCGCCGCGGGTGTCGTCGCGTTCATCCTGCTGGGCCGCTATCTGGAGGCCCGCTCCAAGCGGCAGGCCGGAGCCGCGCTGCGGGCGCTGATGGAGCTGGGTGCCAAGGACGTCGCGGTGCTGCGGGACGGCCGTGAGGTCCGTATCCCGGTCGCGCGGATGGCGACGGGCGACCGCTTCGTCGTACGGCCCGGCGAGAAGATCGCCACCGACGGGACGGTGGTGGAGGGTTCCTCCGCCGTCGACGCCGCCATGCTGACGGGCGAGTCGGTGCCGGTGGACGTGACGGTGGGTTCCGGCGTCACCGGCGCGACCGTGAACGCCGGCGGACGGCTCGTCGTCGAGGCGACCCGGGTCGGCGCCGACACCCAACTCGCACGGATGGCCCGACTCGTCGAGGACGCGCAGAACGGCAAGGCCGAGGTGCAGCGCCTCGCCGACCGGATCTCCGGGATCTTCGTGCCGGTGGTGCTGGCGATCGCGCTCGGCACCTTCGGGGTGTGGCTCGGTGTCACCGGCGACACGGTCGCCGCCTTCACCGCGGCCGTCGCGGTGCTGATCATCGCCTGCCCCTGCGCCCTCGGCCTCGCGACCCCGACCGCCCTGATGGTCGGCACGGGCCGCGGCGCCCAACTCGGCATCCTCATCAAGGGCCCCGAGGTCCTGGAGTCCACGCGCCGCGTCGACACGGTCGTCCTGGACAAGACCGGCACGGTGACGACGGGACGGATGACACTGCGGGAGGTGTACGTCGTCGCCGACACCGACGAGAAGGAGCTCCTGCGGCTCGCAGGCGCCCTGGAGCACGCCTCCGAGCATCCGGTGGCCCGGGCGATCGCCGCGGGCGCCCAGGAGCGGACTGGCGCCCTTCCTCCGGTGGAGCACTTCGAGAACGTCCCCGGGCTCGGCGTACGCGGGCGCGTGGAAGGTCACGACGTCCAGGTGGGACGGCTCCACGAAGGCGAGCTCCCGGAGGCGCTGGCCCGCGCCAAGGCCGAGGCGCAGACGGAGGGACGTACGGCCGTCGTGGTCACCCGGGACGGGGTGGCACTCGGTGTCGTCACCGTCGCCGACGCGATCAAGGAGACCAGCGCCGAGGCGGTGCGCGCACTGCGCGGCCTGGGGCTCACACCGGTCCTGCTCACCGGGGACAACCGGGCGGTCGCCCGGTCCGTGGCGCATGCCGTCGGCATCGACCCCGGGGATGTGATCGCCGAGGTGTTGCCCGAGGACAAGGTCGCCGTCGTCAAGCGCCTCCAGAGCGAGGGGCGGACCGTGGCGATGGTCGGCGACGGGGTGAACGACGCGGCGGCCCTCGCCACCGCCGACCTCGGCCTCGCGATGGGGACGGGCACGGACGCGGCGATCGAGGCGAGCGACCTGACGCTGGTCCGGGGGGATCTGCGGGTGGCGGCGGACGCGATCCGGCTGTCACGCAAGACCCTGTCCACGATCAAGGGGAACCTGGTGTGGGCGTTCGGATACAACGTGGCGGCGCTGCCGCTCGCCGCGGCCGGACTCCTCAACCCGATGATCGCGGGGGCCGCGATGGCCTTCTCGTCGGTGTTCGTGGTGACGAACAGCCTTCGACTCAGGACATTCTCATGACGACGGAGTAGGAGTCCCCCTAGAGTCCAACGGGAGCCTCACATAAGCTCTTCACAAGGCTCGCGCATCTTCCTTACGCTTGGGTCTCGAATTGCCATATCAGTCTCTTGCGCATCTTCAGGACATACGCAAGAGACGCAGATCACAGTGATGCGAACGTAACCATCGAAGGGGTTCGTGAGTCTAAGTTGGCGATGCCGGAGACGTCTTGGGGGGCGTCTCTGACATCTGGGGATGTCTTGGGGGACGTTCCCGGAACTGCGTTGCCGGGGCACGTGCAGCGGGGAGCTTTGAGCGGCCCTCCCGTCGGTACGGGTCCCGGCAGACCGCACCCCAGCAGTACATAAGCACCGCAGTAGTACAGAGAGTTTTGCTCGTTTTGCTCCCGGCCGGTCCGGTCAGCCCGGCCGGCCGGGAGCAACGCGTCAGCACGCTCGTAGCGATTCAGGCGCTGTCCCACAGACGCCCGGCCGGATCCCGTGGGGGGAATCCGCACCGGGACAAGGAAAGCGCCCTGACTGCCGGCCCGTGGGGGGACCGGTAGCAGGGCGCTTTCCGTTTTTCTTGCGAGTGACCTGGGCCTAGCGGGCCTCGACCGGGACGAAGTCGCGCAGGACCTCGCCCGTGTAGATCTGGCGCGGGCGGCCGATGCGGGAGCCGGGCTCCTTGATCATCTCGTGCCACTGGGCGATCCAGCCCGGGAGGCGGCCGAGGGCGAACAGGACCGTGAACATCTCGGTCGGGAAGCCCATGGCGCGGTAGATCAGACCGGTGTAGAAGTCCACGTTCGGGTAGAGGCTGCGCGAGACGAAGTAGTCGTCGGAGAGCGCGTGCTCCTCCAGCTTGAGCGCGATGTCCAGCAGCTCGTCGGACTTGCCGAGCGCCGAGAGGACATCGTGGGCCGCCGCCTTGATGATCTTCGCCCGGGGGTCGAAGTTCTTGTAGACGCGGTGGCCGAAGCCCATCAGACGGACGCCGTCCTCCTTGTTCTTCACCTTGCGGATGAAGGAGTCGACGTCGCCGCCGGAGGCCTGGATGCCCTCCAGCATCTCCAGCACGGACTGGTTGGCGCCACCGTGCAGGGGGCCCCACAGCGCGCTGATGCCCGCGGAGATCGACGCGAACATGTTCGCCTGCGACGAGCCCACCAGACGCACGGTGGAGGTCGAACAGTTCTGCTCGTGGTCGGCGTGCAGGATGAGCAGCTTGTCGAGCGCGGCGACGACGACCGGGTCGAGCTCGTAGTCCTGCGCGGGGACCGAGAAGGTCATGCGCAGGAAGTTCTCGACGTACCCGAGGTCGTTGCGCGGGTAGACGAAGGGGTGACCGATCGACTTCTTGTAGGCGTACGCCGCGATCGTCGGAAGCTTGGCGAGAAGGCGGATCGTCGAAAGGTGACGCTGCTTCTCGTCGAACGGGTTGTGGCTGTCCTGGTAGAACGTCGACAGGGCACTGACCACCGACGACAGCATCGCCATCGGGTGGGCGTCGCGCGGGAAGCCCTGGAAGAAGCGCTTGACGTCCTCGTGCAGCAGGGTGTGCTGCGTGATCTCGTTCTTGAAGGTGGAGAGCTCGTCCACGTTCGGCAGCTCACCGTTGATCAGCAGAGAGGCCACCTCAAGGAAGGTGGAGCGCTCGGCCAGCTGCTCGATCGGGTAGCCGCGGTACCGGAGGATGCCCTGCTCACCGTCGAGGTAGGTGATCGCGGATTTATACGCGGCGGTGTTGCCGTACCCGCTGTCCAGCGTCACCAGCCCGGTCTGGGCGCGGAGCTTCCCGATGTCGAAGCCCTTGTCGCCGACGGTGCTGTCGATCACCGGGTAGGTGTACTCGCCATCGCCGTACCGCAGTACTACAGAGTTGTCGCTCACGTCATCCCTCACCGACGTTGTGCCTCTTCTTCGAGGTGCCCTGACTGTCTCTACCATCCCCCATTTGGCCCTGGAGAGTGCACTCGGGGTCGACCATTGGGCCTATCGGCGGCACTCAGTGCCGCCAACCTGCTCATCCTGCCCCCCTTCGCCCTGGTTCCGGAAGTGCTGTGTGACCTTTGCGACTCGTTTGATCGATCATTTTTCGTGATGCCTGGGGCGGGGGTGGGGCGGCGTGGTCGCTCAGTGGCCGTTCAGCGGTGCCGCGCAGGGTCTCTCGCCCCCGCCGCCCCTACCCATTCCCATCTCCCGGGGCTCCGCCCCGGACCCCGTGGGGAGCCTCATTCGACTGCGGGTGGGTGGGGGCCGGTCGCGCCGTTCCCCGCGCCCCTGAAGGGGCGCTGCCCCTCGCGGTGGCCCGGGGCCCTCACGTGGTGAGGCGGTGGTCGAGGGATGTGTGGCGGCGGCCTGCCGACACCGTGCGGACCGCCTGGCCGATCGCCTTGCGGGAGCCGACCAGGACGACGAGCTTCTTGGCCCGGGTGACCGCCGTGTAGAGCAGATTGCGCTGGAGCATCATCCACGCGCCGGTGGTGACCGGAATCACCACCGCGGGGTACTCACTGCCCTGGGAGCGGTGGATCGTCACCGCGTACGCGTGGGCCAACTCGTCGAGTTCGTCGAAGTCGTAGGGAACCTCCTCGTCCTCGTCCGTCAGCACCGTCAGACGCTGCTCCTCGGAGTCGAGCGAAGTGACCACGCCCACGGTGCCATTGAAGACGCCGTTCTCCCCTTTTTCGTAGTTGTTGCGGATTTGGGTCACCTTGTCGCCGACCCGGAAGACCCGGCCACCGAAGCGCTTTTCGGGGAGGTCGGGGCGGCCCGGCGTGATCGCCTGCTGCAACAGGCCGTTGAGGGTGCCCGCGCCCGCCGGGCCCCGGTGCATGGGCGCCAGCACCTGGATGTCCCGGCGCGGGTCGAGCCCGAACTTGGCGGGAATCCGCCGTGCCGCCACATCCACGGTGAGCCGCCCTGCCTCCTCGGTCTCGTCCTCGACGAAGAGGAAGAAGTCCTTCATGCCGTCGGTGACGGGGTGCTGCCCGGAGTTGATCCGGTGCGCGTTCGTCACCACTCCGGACTGCTGGGCCTGGCGGAAGACCTGGGTCAGACGGACGGAGGGGATGGGGCTGCGGTCGACGAGCAGGTCGCGCAGGACCTCGCCGGCGCCGACGCTGGGGAGTTGGTCGACGTCCCCGACGAACAGCAGGTGGGCGCCCGGCGGCACCGCCTTGACCAGCTTGTTGGCGAGCAGGAGGTCGAGCATGGAGGCCTCGTCCACGACCACCAGGTCGGCGTCCAGCGGCCGGTCCTTGTCGTACGCCGCGTCCCCGCCCGGCTTGAGCTCCAGCAGCCGGTGCACGGTGGAGGCGTCCGCTCCGGTCAGCTCGGCGAGTCGCTTGGCGGCACGGCCCGTCGGCGCCGCGAGCACCACCTTCGCCCGCCTGGCGCGCGCCAGCTCCACGATCGAGCGGACCGTGAACGACTTGCCGCAGCCGGGGCCCCCGGTGAGCACCGCGACCTTCTTGGTGAGCGCCAGCCGGACGGCCTCCTCCTGCCCGGGTGCCAACTCCACGCCCGTACGCCCCTTCAGCCAGGTCAGTGCCTTGTCCCAGGCCACGTCGTGGAAACCGGGCATCCGGTCCTCGGTGGTGCGCAGGAGGCGCAACAGCTGGGCCGAGAGGGAGAGTTCGGCGCGGTGGAAGGGGACCAGATAGACGGCCGTGACCGTGTCCGGGCCGCCGTCGGGACCGGGGACCTTCTCGCGTACGACGCCCGGCTCCCGTACGCCACCGGGCTCGTCGTCGTCCTCGGTCGGCTCCGCCAGTTCCGCCAGGCATTCGATGACCAGGCCCGTGTCCACCTGGAGCAGCTTCACCGCGTCGGCGATCAGCTGCTCCTCGGGGAGGAAGCAGTGGCCCTGGTCGGCGGACTGCGACAGGGCGTACTGGAGGCCCGCCTTGACGCGCTCGGGGCTGTCGTGCGGGATGCCGACGGACTGGGCGATCTTGTCCGCGGTGAGGAAGCCGATGCCCCAGACGTCGGCGGCCAGGCGGTAGGGCTGGTTCTTGACGACCGAGATCGACGCGTCGCCGTACTTCTTGTAGATGCGCACCGCGATCGACGTCGACACCTCGACGGTCTGGAGGAAAAGCATGACCTCCTTGATCGCCTTCTGCTCCTCCCAGGCGTCGGCGATCTTCTTGGTGCGCTTGGGGCCGAGGCCGGGGACCTCGATGAGGCGCTTCGGCTCCTCCTCGATGATCTGGAGCGTGTCCAGCCCGAAGTGCCGGGTGATGCGGTCGGCGAAGATCGGGCCGATGCCCTTGACCAGGCCGGAGCCGAGGTAGCGGCGGATGCCCTGGACGGTGGCGGGCAGGACGGTCGTGTAGTTCTCCACCGTGAACTGCTTGCCGTACTGCGGGTGGGAGCCCCACCGGCCCTCCATCCGGAGCGACTCGCCCACCTGGGCGCCGAGGAGCGCGCCCACGACGGTGAGCAGATCGCCGGCGCCGCGGCCGGTGTCCACCCTCGCGACCGTGTACCCGTTCTCCTCGTTGGCGTATGTGATCCGCTCGAGCACGCCCTCGACAACCGCCAGTTGCACCTGCCGGTTCTCCGCCTGATTGGACATGATCCGAAGGTACCCGTGCCGACTGACAGCCGGGGCGCCGCTGCGGACAGCGGCGGAGAGCAGCGGACGGCGGCGGGCGGAGCTGCACCTCGGTGCCGTTCAGCCGGCCACTGATGCCGGCCAGTGCGCCACCCGCCTCGCCCTGGACCGACTGGACGAGCCCGGCGCCGGTTCTTCCACCGAAGTCAGCACGACACAGCAGCGCCCCACAGTTACATAAGGTTCATAACGGACAATGATCGACGAGTGTCAACGGCTGAAGGGCAGGGCGTCTCATGAAGTTCGCAGTCATCGGCGGGACCGGGCTGATCGGGTCACAGGTCGTGCGGGACCTGAACGCGGCCGGACACGAGGCGGTGCCGCACTCGCTGTCCACCGGGGTCGACGTCCTCACCGGTCAGGGCGTGGACGCGGCGCTGGCCGGCGCCGACGTGGTCGTCAACCTGACCAACTCCCCCACCTTCGACGACGCCTCCGCCGCGTTCTTCCGGACCTCGATGGACCACCTCCTGGCCGCGGCCCAGCGGGCGGGCGTCGGACACTTCGTCATCCTGTCCATCGTCGGCACCGACCAGGTGCCGGAGCTCGACTACTACCGCGCCAAGACCCTCCAGGAAGACATCCTCAAGGCCGGCCCCGTCCCGTACTCCATCGTCCGGGCCACCCAGTTCATGGAGTTCGTCGACGCCGTCATGTCCTGGACCACCGAGGGCGACACCGTCCGCCTGCCCCGCACCCCCATCCAGCCGATCGCCGCGGCGGACGTCGCGGCGACCGTCGCCGAGGTCGCGGCCGGATCGCCCCTGGGCGGCACCCTCGAGGTCGGCGGACCCGACACCTATCCGCTGGACGAACTGGGTCGGATCACCCTCGACTTCAAGGGTGACGAACGCTCGGTGACCGTCGACGACACCGCCGGCATGTTCGCCGCGGCCCACGGCGACGTCCTCACCACCAAGACGGGCGCCCGCATCGCCCCCACGCACTACACCGACTGGCTGAAGTAGCCCCACAGGAGCACCCGCGATCCGCAAGGGGCGGGTGCTCCACCCCTGCCCCACCCCCCTGCCCCACCCCGCTCCACCCCCTCCCCCACCCCACCCCCCCTCCCCCGCCCTCACCTCACCCCGCTCATTCGAGCGCGATTCATCACGATCCGGTCTCGGCATGTGGTTGAGGTCTTGATTAATGCTCGTGTAATCGATTCCAATCCTTCGTGTAATCGATTCCACGAGGAGGTGGAGCGGCGATGGCGAGCATCAAGGACGTTGCCGCCGAGGCCGGCGTATCCGTCGCCACGGTCTCGCGCGTCCTGAACGATCATCCGTCGGTCAGCGAAGACGCACGCACCCGCGTGCTGGCCGCCGTACAAACCCTGGGCTACCGCCCGAACGCCGTCGCCCGCTCTCTGCGCACCGACCAGACCCGCACCCTCGGCCTGGTCATCAGCGACGTACTCAACCCGTACTTCACCGAGCTGGCCCGCTCCGTCGAGGAGGAGGCCCGCGCCCTCGGCTACAGCGTGATCATCGGCAACGCCGACGAACGGCCGGACCTCCAGGACCACCACGTACGGACCCTGCTGGACCGGCGGATCGACGGACTGCTCGTCTCCCCCGCCGACGGCGGCTCCCCCGGAATGCTGGACGCCGCGCGTGCGGGGACGCCGATGGTCTTCGTGGACCGCTGGATCCCGGGCGTGGACGTACCCGTCGTACGGGCCGACGGCCGGACGGCGGTCCGGGATCTCGTGGCGCATCTGCACGGGCTCGGACACCGCCGGCTCGCGATCATCGCGGGGCCCGCGGCGACCACCACCGGCAGCGAGCGCGTCGAGGCCTTCCGGGAGGCCATGGCCGAGCACGGGCTGCCCCTGCCGGACGCCTACATAGGCCAGGGCGACTTCCAGGCCGAGAGCGGACGGCGGGTCACCGAGGGCTTCCTCGACCTGCCCGAGCCGCCCGAGGTCGTCTTCGCCGCCGACAACCTGATGGCGCTCGGCGCGCTGGACGCGGTCCGCGCGCGCGGGCTGCGGGTTCCCGAGGACATCGCGCTCGCGGCGTTCGACGACATCCCGTGGTTCGTGCACACCGATCCGCCGATCACCGCGGTGGCCCAGCCGACCGGCGAGCTGGGGCGGGCCGCCGTACGCGCGCTCGTCGACCGGATCGAGGGGCGACCCCCGCAGTCGGTCACCCTCGCCGCCCGTCTCGTCGTCCGCCGCTCGTGCGGCGAACCGGCCCCCACCCCGCACTCCCCCGTAACGAACAGGAGCAAGTCGTGAGCAACCAGGAAGAGTTGCTGCGCATCGAGGGCATCCGAAAGACCTTCCCCGGCGTGGTCGCGCTCGACAGCGTCGACTTCGATCTGCGCCGCGGCGAGGTGCATGTGCTGCTCGGCGAGAACGGTGCCGGCAAGAGCACGCTCATCAAGATGCTCTCGGGCGCCTACCAGCCCGACTCCGGGCGTGTCCTCGTCGACGGCGAGGAGGTGCGCATCCACGGCGCGCAGGACTCCGAGCGCCTCGGGATCGCGACCATCTACCAGGAGTTCAACCTCGTTCCCGATCTGACGGTCGCCGAGAACATCTTCCTGGGGCGGCAGCCGCGCCGCTACGGGCTGATCGACCGGAAGACGATGGAGGCCGAGGCCGCCGAACTGCTGGAGCGGGTGGGTGTCAGCGTCTCCCCGCGCGCGCGGGTGCGTGAACTCGGTATCGCACGTCTCCAGATGGTCGAGATCGCGAAGGCGCTGAGCCTGAACGCCCGCGTGCTGATCATGGACGAGCCGACCGCGGTGCTCACCTCCGAAGAGGTCGAAAAACTCTTCTCCATCGTGCGCCGACTGCGCGAGGACGGTGTCGGCATCGTCTTCATCACGCACCACCTGGAGGAGATCGCCGCCCTGGGGGACCGGGTCACCGTCATCCGGGATGGCAAGAGTGTCGGGCAGGTCCCGGCCTCCACCACCGAGGACGAGCTCGTACGGCTCATGGTGGGGCGGTCGATCGAGCAGCAGTATCCACGCGTGCGGGCCACTGGTGACGACGGCTCCGGAGCCACCCTGCTGACCGTCGAGGGGCTGACCCGTGACGGGGTCTTCCACGACGTGAGTTTCGAGGTGCGGGCCGGTGAGGTCGTCGGGATCGCGGGGCTCGTGGGGGCCGGGCGCACGGAGGTCGTACGAGCGGTCTTCGGGGCCGATCCGTACGACAAGGGGGCCGTCAAGGTCGCCGGTTCCGCGCTGCGGCGGCACGACGTGAACGCGGCGATGGCGGCCGGGATCGGGCTCATCCCCGAGGACCGCAAGGGCCAGGGGCTGCTCCTGGACGCCTCCGTCGAGGAGAACCTCGGCCTGGTCACCATGCGGGCGGCGACCCATGGCGGGCTCGTCGACCTCAAGGGCCAGCGGGCGGCCGCCGCGCGGATCGCCGAGCAGCTCGGCGTCCGGATGGCCGGTCTCGGCCAGCAGGTGCGCACGCTCTCCGGCGGCAACCAGCAGAAGGTCGTCATCGGCAAGTGGCTGCTGGCCGACACCAAGGTACTGATCCTCGACGAGCCGACCCGTGGCATCGACGTCGGCGCCAAGGTCGAGATCTACCAGCTCGTCAACGAACTGACGGCCGCCGGCGCGGCCGTCCTGATGATCTCCAGCGATCTGCCCGAGGTGCTCGGCATGAGCGACCGGGTGCTGGTGATGGCCCAGGGCCGGATCGCGGGCGAGCTGTCCGCCGACGAGGCGACCCAGGACTCCGTGATGGCACTCGCCGTCAGCACACCGACCACCAACTCTGTTACCGCTGTGGAGGGCTCCCGTGGCCACTGACACGCTCAAGAGCACTACGGGCGCGAGTGGCGCCTCGGCGGTCCGCCGCCTTCTGCTCGACAACGGGGCGCTCACCGCGCTCATCGCCCTCGTCATCGCGATGTCGGCGCTGTCCGGCGACTTCCTGACGACGGACAACCTGCTCAACATCGGCGTCCAGGCGGCCGTGACGGCCATCCTCGCCTTCGGTGTGACCTTCGTGATCGTCTCGGCGGGCATCGACCTGTCGGTCGGCTCGGTCGCCGCGCTGTCCGCCACCGTCCTCGCCTGGATGGCGACATCGGAGGGCGTCCCGGTCTGGATAGCAGTGATCCTCGCGGTCGCGACCGGCATGGCGTGCGGCCTGGTCAACGGCGTCCTGATCTCCTACGGGAAGCTGCCGCCGTTCATCGCGACGCTCGCGATGCTGTCGGTGGGCCGCGGTCTGTCCCTGGTGATCTCGCAGGGCTCGCCGATCGCCTTCCCCGAATCGGTCTCACACCTCGGTGACACCCTCGGCGGCTGGCTGCCGGTCCCCGTCCTGGTGATGGTCGTCATGGGTCTGATCACCGCTCTGATCCTGGGCCGTACCTACATCGGCCGCTCCATGTACGCGATCGGCGGCAACGAGGAGGCCGCGCGCCTCTCGGGTCTGCGGGTGAAGAGGCAGAAGCTCGCGATCTACGCCCTGTCGGGTCTCTTCGCTGCCGCCGCGGGCATCGTGCTCGCCTCCCGGCTCTCCTCCGCGCAGCCGCAGGCCGCGCAGGGCTACGAGCTGGACGCGATCGCCGCGGTCGTCATCGGCGGCGCCTCCTTGGCGGGCGGCACCGGCAAGGCGTCCGGCACGCTGATCGGCGCCCTGATCCTCGCGGTGCTCCGCAACGGTCTGAACCTGCTCTCCGTCTCCGCCTTCTGGCAGCAGGTCGTCATCGGTGTCGTGATCGCGCTGGCGGTGCTGTTGGACACGCTGCGGCGCAAGGCCGGGGCGACTCCGGTGGCCGCCGGGACGGGTGCGCCGGGCGGCAGGGGCAAGCAGGCGGCGACGTACATCATCGCGGCCGTGGTCGCGGCGGCGATCGTCGGTGCGATGTCCTTCCTGCACAACGGCTCCTCCTCGTCGGCGACGAAGAAGGTGGGCCTGTCCCTCTCCACCCTGAACAACCCCTTCTTCGTGCAGATCAAGTCGGGTGCCCAGCAGGAGGCGAAGAAGCTCGGCGTGGACCTGACGGTCACGGACGCGCAGAACGACGCCTCCCAGCAGGCCAACCAGTTGCAGAACTTCACCAGCTCGGGCCTCGGTTCGATCATCGTCAACCCGGTGGACTCGGACGCGGCGGGCCCGGCGGTCCGCTCCGCGAACAAGGCCGGCATCCCCGTCGTCGGCGTGGACCGGGGCGTGAACAAGGCCGACACGGCCGCGCTGGTCGCCTCCGACAACATCGCGGGCGGCAAGCTCGGCGCCAAGGCGATGGCCGAGAAGCTGGGCGGCAAGGGCAAGATCGTGATCCTGCAGGGCCTGGCCGGAACGTCCGCGAGCCGTGAGCGCGGCGCGGGCTTCGCCGAGGGTCTGAAGGCCTACCCGGGCATCGAGGTCGTCGCCCGGCAGCCCGCGGACTTCGACCGCACCAAGGGCCTCGACGTGATGACGAACCTGCTTCAGGCGCACCCCGACATCCAGGGCGTCTTCGCCGAGAACGACGAGATGGCGCTCGGCGCGGTCAAGGCGCTCGGCTCCAAGGCCGGCACGTCGGTCTCGGTCATCGGCTTCGACGGCGAACCGGACGGCCTGAAGGCGGTCAAGGACGGCACGATGTACGCGTCCGTGGCCCAGCAGCCGAAGGAGCTCGGCCGGATCGCGGTGGAGAACGCGCTGAACGCCGCCGAGGGCAAGAAGGTCGAGAAGACGGTGATGGTGCCGGTGAAGGTGGTCACCAAGGAGAATGTGGCCGGCTTCGGCGGATGACCTGAGCGGGCCGCCCGGGCAGCGCGACGCGGACGACCTCCGCGCGCCGCCGGGCGGCTCGCCCTGTTGCTTCGACTCACCTTCATAGGGAGAAAGTTCATGTACGACTACGACCTGCTGGTCGTGGGTTCGGCCAACGCCGACCTGGTGATCGGCGTCGAGCGGCGGCCCGCGGCCGGCGAGACGGTGCTCGGCTCCGACCTCGTCGTCCACCCGGGCGGCAAGGGCGCCAACCAGGCGGTCGCCGCCGGCCGCCTCGGAGCCCGTACGGCGCTGCTGGCCCGGGTCGGCGACGACGCGCACGGGCGGCTGCTGCTCGACTCGCAGCGGGCGGCCGGGGTCGACACGGCGGGCGTGCTCGTCGGCGGGGCGCCGACCGGGGTCGCGCTCATCACGGTGGATCCCTCCGGGGACAACAGCATCGTGGTCTCGCCCGGTGCCAACGGCCGCCTCACGCCCGAGGACGTACGGTCCGCCGGAAACCTCCTGGCGGCCTCCCGTGTGGTCTCGGCGCAGCTGGAGATCCCGTTGGAGACGGTCGTGGAGGTCGTACGGAATCTCGCTCCCGGCAGCCGTTTCGTACTGAACCCGTCGCCGCCGCGCGCGCTGCCCGCCGAGGTGCTCGCGGCCTGCGATCCGCTGATCGTGAACGAGCACGAGGCGCGGGTGATCGTCGGCACGGATCTCGGGGACTCCCCGGAGGACTGGGCGTCCGCCCTGCTCGCCCTCGGCCCGCGCTCGGTGGTGATCACGCTGGGCGCGCGGGGCGCGCTGGTGGCCTCCGCCGAGGGCGCCGCGCGGGTGCCGTCGGTGAAGGTGGAGACGGTGGACACGACGGGCGCGGGGGACGCGTTCACGGCGGCGCTGGCGTGGCGGCTCGGGCTCGACGAGCCGCTCGCCGAGGCGGCCGCGTACGCCGCCCGCGTCGGTGCCGTGGCGGTCACCCGCGCCGGCGCGCAGGAGTCCTTCCCGACGGCGGAGGAGGTCGCGTCGCTGTGAAGAAGGCCGGAATCCTGAACCGCCATCTCTCGGGCGCGCTGGCCGAGCTGGGCCACGGGGACGGGGTGCTCGTCTGCGATGCCGGGATGCCCATCCCCGCCGGTCCGCGCGTCGTGGACCTGGCCTTCCGGGCCGGGGTGCCGTCCTTCGCCGAGGTGCTCGACGGACTGCTGGAGGAACTCGTGGTGGAGGGCGCCACGGCCGCGCACGAGGTCCGCGGGACGAACCCGGAGGCGACGGCCCTGCTGGACGCCCGTTTCCCCACCCTGTCGACGGTCCCCCACGAGGAACTGAAGTCACTGTCGGCGGGCGCGAAGCTGATCGTCCGCACGGGAGAGGCACGGCCGTACGCGAACGTGCTGCTGCGGTGCGGGGTGTTCTTCTAGCCCGGTGTGCGACAGGTTCGGCCCGGTGCCCAACATGCTTCGAGGGGCCCGGTCCGTCGACCAGGCCCCTCGGATTTCCCCTCCAACATCAGAACCCCCGCGATCCCCCCAGATCCCCCTCCAGAAGTCCTGATGCCAAGTACGACACGCGGGGTGGGGGAAGGGTTGCACGGCCTTCCGAGATTCTTTCGGGATGCTTTCCGGCATGAGTGAATCCGCTTCCTCCTTCGAGGACGACGTGCTCGGTGAACTGGGCGACGACAGGCTCCAAGAGATCGCGGGGCTGCTGGGGACCGACACGGCGGGCGCCCAGGAGGTGGTCGGAACCACGGTCTCGGCACTCGCCGGCCCCGTACAGGAGGAGGCCGCGGCGGCGCCCGAGGAGGAGGCCCCGCTCCAGGGCGTGTCCACCCTGGGCGGGTTCGCCACCGGCGGTCTGATGGCCGGGGTGCTGGCCAAGGTGAGCAAGCCGGTCGCGAACGCCGTCGCCAAGAAGACGGGCATCCCGGCGGCCACGGTCACCCGTGTCATCGAGATGCTCGTCCCGGTCGTACTGACGGTCCTCAGCAAGCGGGCGGCACGCAAGAAGTGACCAAGAGGTGACAGCGGCCGCCGACGGGCTACCCCGCGTGCTCCACGAATCGCGCCGCCGTCTCCGCCAGCACCTCGCGCCCGTCTCGCGCCCACAGCTCGTCGTTGAACAGTTCGACCTCGATGGGGCCGGAGTAGCCCGCCGCCTCGACGTACGAGCGCCACTCCCGCATGTCGATCGAACCGTCGCCGATCTGGCCACGACCGTTGAGGACGCCCTCGGGCAGCGGGGTGGTCCAGTCGGCGAGTTGGAAGGTGTGGATGCGGCCCGCCGCGCCCGCGCGGGCGATCTGGGCGGGGGCGGTGTCGTCCCACCAGATGTGGTACGTGTCGACGGTGACGCCCACCTGGTCCGCGGGGAAGCGTTCCGCGAGGTCCAGGGCCTGGGCGAGGGTGGAGACGACGCAGCGGTCGGCGGCGTACATCGGGTGGAGGGGCTCGATGGCCAGGCGTACGCCCCGCTCGGCGGCGTACGGGCCCAGCTCCCCCAGCGCGTCAACGATCCGCTCCCGCGCGCCGTGCAGGTCCTTCGAACCGGCCGGCAGCCCCCCGGAGACCAGGACCAGGGTGTCGGTGCCGAGGGTCGCGGCCTCGTCGACGGCCGCGCGGTTGTCGTCCAGGGCGCGGGCCCGCTCCCGCGGGTCGATCGCCGTGAAGAAGCCGCCACGGCAGAGCGTGGTGACCGCCAGACCGGCGTCGCGGACGAGTTTGGCGGTGGCGTCGAGGCCGTACGACTGGACGGGTTCACGCCAGAGTCCGACGCCCGGGATCCCCAGCTCGAGGCAGGACTCGACCAGTTCGGGCATCGACAGCTGCTTGACCGTCATCTGGTTGATGGAGAAACGGGCGAGGCCGGTCATGAGGTCACTCCGTACAGGGCCAGCAGAGTCTTCATCCGGGTCTCGGCGAGCTCCGGGTTCGGGAACAGGCCCAGGGTGTCCGCCAGCTCGTACGCCCGCGCGAAGTGCGGCAGCGAGCGGGCCGACTGCAGCCCGCCGACCATGGTGAAGTGTTCCTGGTGCCCGGCCAGCCACGCCAGCAGGACGACGCCCGTCTTGTAGAACCGGGTCGGGGGCTGGAAGAGGTGGCGGGAGAGCTCGACGGTGGGGTCGAGGAGTTCGCGAAAGCCCTTCGCGTCGCCCGTGTCGAGCACCCGCACCGCCTCCGCCGCGAGCGGACCCAGCGGATCGAAGATGCCGAGCAGTGCGTGGCTGAAGCCCTGCTCGTCGCCCGCGATCAGCTCGGGGTAGTTGAAGTCGTCACCCGTGTAGCAGCGGACGCCCTGCGGCAGGCGGCGGCGCAGGGCGACCTCGCGCTGGGCGTCGAGGAGGGAGACCTTGATGCCGTCGACCTTGTCCGGGTGGGCGGCGATGACCTCCAGGAACACGTCCGTGGCCGCGTCCAGGTCGCCCGATCCCCAGTAGCCCTCCAGGGCGGGGTCGAACATGGGGCCGAGCCAGTGCAGGATCACGGGCTCGGCCGCCTGGCGGAGCAGATGCCCGTAGACCTCCAGGTAGTCCTCGGGCCCCTTCGCGGTCGCCGCCAGCGCCCGGGAGGCCATGAGGATGGCCTGCGCCCCCGACTCCTCGACGAGGGCGAGCTGCTCCTCGTACGCCGTCCGCACCTCTTCCAGGGATGCCGGACCGGCGAGCTGATCGGTACCGACACCGCACGCGATACGGCCCCCGACCGCCTTCGCCTCCGCCGCGGACCGGCGGATGAGTTCGGCCGCGCCCGCCCAGTCCAGGCCCATCCCGCGCTGCGCGGTGTCCATCGCCTCGGCGACGCCGAGCCCGTGGGACCACAGATGGCGGCGGAAGGCGAGGGTGGCGTCCCAGTCGACGGCGGCGGCCGAGTCGGGCGAGACGTCCGCGAACGGGTCGGCGACGACGTGCGCGGCCGAGAAGACCGTACGGGAGGTGAAGGGCGCGCCGGTGGTGAGGGCGAGCGGGACGGCACGCGGCTCATAGGCCCTCAACGCGCCGTTCGTGTCGGGCAGCCGAAGGGTCACAGCGAGATCTCCGGTACGTCGAGACGGCGGCCCTCGGCCGAGGACTTCAGCCCCAGTTCGGCGAGCTGGACGCCGCGGGCGCCGGCGAGGAGGTCCCAGTGATAGGGCGCGTCGGCGTACACATGCCGCAGGAACAGCTCCCACTGCGCCTTGAAACCGTTGTCGAACTCGGCGTTGTCGGGGATCTCCTGCCACTGGTCGCGGAAGGAGTAGGTGGCCGGGATGTCCGGGTTCCAGACCGGCTTGGGGGTCGCCGAGCGGTGCTGGACGCGGCAGTTGCGCAGCCCGGCGACGGCCGACCCCTCCGTCCCGTCGACCTGGAACTCGACCAGCTCGTCGCGGTTGACGCGCACCGCCCAGGAGGAGTTGATCTGGGCGATGGCGCCGCCCTCCAGTTCGAAGACGCCGTACGCGGCGTCGTCGGCCGTGGCGTCGTACGGCTTGTCCTGCTCGTCCCAGCGCTGCGGGATGTGGGTGGCGGTGAGCGCCTGGACGGAGGTGACCCGGCCGAACAGCTCGTGGAGCACGTACTCCCAGTGCGGGAACATGTCGACGACGATGCCGCCGCCGTCCTCCGCGCGATAGTTCCAGGAGGGCCGCTGGGCGCTCTGCCAGTCGCCCTCGAAGACCCAGTACCCGAACTCCCCGCGGATGGACAGGATCCGCCCGAAGAAGCCCCCGTCGATGAGCCGCTTGAGTTTCAGCAGCCCCGGGAGGAAGAGCTTGTCCTGCACGACCCCGTGCTTGATGCCCTTCTCGTGGGCGAGGCGGGCCAGCTCCAGGGCGCCGTCGAGGCCGGTGGCGGTGGGCTTCTCGGTGTAGATGTGCTTGCCCGCCGCGATGGCCTTCTTGATGGCCTCCTCCCGGGCGGAGGTCACCTGGGCGTCGAAGTAGATCTCCACGGTCGGGTCGGCGAGGACCTCGTCCACGTCCGTCGACCAGTGCTCCAGGCCGTGCTGCTCGGCGAGCGCCTTCAGCGCGTGCTCGCGACGGCCGAGGAGGACCGGCTCGGGCCACAGCACCGTGCCGTCGCCGAGGTCGAGGCCGCCCTGGTCGCGCAGGGCGAGAATCGAGCGGACGAGGTGCTGGCGGTAGCCCATGCGCCCCGTCACGCCGTTCAGGGCGATTCGCACCGTCTTGCGTGTCACGTGATTCCCTTCGTACGCGGGTTCCGCGCCGCGTACGCCCCACTGGTGAACGTGACAGCAAGCGCTTTCTACACAAGAAGAAGTTAGCCTCTGTCGAGCCGATTGGACAAGACCATACGGACGACGAGATGTTCGACCGTCCGGACGGCTGGACGTAGGGGGCGTGGCACGGTCGGATGGAGCACTACGAGCAATACGCGCAATACGAGCACGACAGGTACGACGAGCACGACGGGTACGGCAGGCCAAAGAGCACAGCGAGCACGAGAAGCACGATGAGGTGCTACGAGATGCGTGACCGGAGGACGACGAGATGACCGTGACCCTGGCGGACGTGGCGGCGCGTGCGCAGGTCTCGCCCGCGACCGTGTCCCGGGTGCTGAACGGGAACTATCCCGTCGCGGCGTCCACGCGCGAGCGGGTGCTGCGCGCGGTGGACGACCTGGACTACGTACTGAACGGGCCCGCGAGTTCGCTGGCCGCCGCCACCTCCGACCTGGTCGGCATCCTGGTGAACGACATCGCCGACCCCTTCTTCGGAATCATGGCGGCCGCGATCCAGTCGGAGATCGGCGGGCCCGGTGGACGTGCGGGCGGCGAACGGCTCGGGGTCGTGTGCAACACCGGCGGCTCCCCGGAGCGTGAGCTGACCTACCTCACGCTCCTTCAGCGCCAGCGCGCCGCCGCGGTCGTCCTGACGGGCGGCGCCGTCGAGGACGCGCCGCACGCGGCGGCGGTCGCGGCGAAGCTGCGCAAGCTCGGGGACGCGGGGACCCAGGTGGTCCTGTGCGGACGGCCGCCCGCGCCCGACGCCCCCGAGGCGATCGCGCTCACCTTCGACAACCGGGGCGGCGGACAGCAGCTCACCGAGCATCTGATCGGGCTCGGCCACCGCAGGCTCGGCTACATCGCGGGCCCTGAGGAGCGGACGACGACCCGGCACCGCCTCGAGGGGCACCGCGCCGCGCTCGCCGCGCACGACATCGAGGACGATCCGCGCCGCACGGTGCACGGGCGCTACGACCGTCGCGCCGGGTACGAGGCGACCCTCGAACTCCTGCGCCGTGACCCGTCGTTGACGGCTGTCGTCGCCGCCAACGACACCGTCGCCCTCGGTGCGTGTGCCGCGCTGCGGGAGGCGGGACTGCGTATCCCCGACGACGTGTCCGTCGTCGGCTTCGACGACCTTCCCTTCAGTATCGATGCCGTCCCCGCGCTCACGACGGTGCGGTTGCCGCTGTCGGAGGCGGGGGCCCGGGCCGGGCGTATCGCGATGGGGCGTGAGGAGCCGCCGCCGGGTGGGATCGCGACGGTGCGGGGGGAGTTGATGGTGCGGGGGTCCACGGGGGTGCCGCGGGTCTGAACGTGGGGTTTTCGCCCCCGCCGCCCCTACCCGTCCCATTCCTACCTGGGGGCTCCGCCCCCAGACCCCCGGGGCGGGTTCTTCGGGTGCGGGTGAGTGGGGGCTGGGCGCGCAGTTCCCCGCGCCCCTGGTGGGGGGCGGGGCTGCGCCCCTGCCCCCCACCCCCTACTCACCCGCAGCCGGGGGCGCACGGGAGGGGGCGTGGCGGTGCGTCGCAAGCGCGTCGCTTACGTTCGGATCGAGCAGCGGGTCGCTTGCCCGGTCCACGTCTGATCCGGCGGCGACGGGCTCGACGTACCGGCACGGCCCCGACCCACCCACCGGGGCCCGCGATCACACGTGCGGGCGGTGGCCCTTCTCCTGTCGGGGGAACGACTGGTCGGCACCGGGAAGCGTCGGCTTCGGAAGGGTCGCGACCTCCTCCTTCGCCTTCTCCAGCTGCTCCGCCGTGTCGTCCGGCAGCCGCGGCGGACGCGGACGCCCCTGCGAGAAGCGGAACGCCGACGTGAAGTCACCGAACGTCGACCGCCGCCAGTCACTGACGTTGGGCTCCTCGACCCCCGTGAAGCGCTCGAGGAACTGCAGCGCCGAGGTGTGGTCGAAGGCCTCCGAGGCCACCCAACCCCCTACCGTCCATGGCGAGACGATGATCGCGGGGACTCGGAAGCCGCCTCCGATCGGCAGTCCCTGGACGAACTCGTCCGGCGTACCCGCCGGAGGCGTCGGCGGCGGTACGTGGTCGAACAGGCCGTCGTTCTCGTCGTAGTTCAGGATGAACGCGGTCTTCCGCCACACCTTCGGGTTGGAGGCGATCGCCTCGATCTTCGACGCGACGAAATCGGCGCCCGCGGCGGGCAGGTAGTCCGGGTGCTCGGACTGGAAGCTCGTCGGCATGATCCACGACACGGCCGGCAGCCGGTCGTTGCGCGCGTCGTCCTCGAACGTGCCCTCCGGCTGCGGGCGTACCCCACGCTCGTACAGGTCGGACCCCGGCGCCGCCGCGCGGAAGCTCGCGAACTGCTCCAGCATGTTGCAGCCGTAGTCGTCGTCCTGCTGGTACACCTTCCAGCTGACCCCGGCCGCCTGCAGCCGCTCCGCGTACGTCGTCCACCGGTACGGCGTCGGCGCCTTGTTCACGAGGACCGGGCCGCCCCGCGTGCCGCCGGGGTCGATCGTGCCGGTCATCCAGTACAGCCGGTTGGGCCAGGTCGGCCCGAACACCGAGCAGAAGTAGTGGTCGCAGATCGTGAAGGTCTCCGCCAGCGCGAACTGGAACGGGATGTCCTCACGCGTGTAGTAGCCCATCACGTACGGCCCGTTGATCCCGTCCGCCTTGCGGTGCGCCGGCAGCCAGCGGTCCATCTTCCCGCCGTTCCACGCGTCGTGCTGCACCGCCCACGCGTGGCTGGTGGACGGGATCGCCTGGGCGCTGGACGTGTGGGTGTCGAGGTGGAAGGGGAGCAGATAGCCCTTCGGGTTCACGGCGTCGGGCTGGTAGAACACCGACCGCCCGGTGTCGAGCTTCAGCGCGTGCGGGTCGGCGAAGCCGCGGACGCCGGACAGGGTGCCGAAGTAGTGGTCGAAGGACCGGTTCTCCTGCATCAGCATGACGACGTGCTCGATGTCGCGGAGCGAGCCGTGCTTCGGCGGCCCGGCCGCGACGGCCTTCTGGACGCTCGGCGGGAGGAGGGAGAGTGCCGCGGCGCCGCCCAGCGCGCCCGCGGCCGAACCCAGGAGTCTACGACGTGTCAACTCGGCCATTGTTGCCCCTTCTTGAGACTTCGCCAGCTCTCCGGAGTCGAACGACGGCCCGCACGGGGGCGGGCCCGCCGCTTCACTCTCCTAGGGGCGACCGAGGGTTGGCAGAGGCGTGCGATGAACTCGTGGCCAACGTGCGGAAAGGGGTTGGTCAAGTCATGAGCGGGGTTGCCGGGGAGTTACCCGACCGTTGCCCCCGCTTGGCCGAGGCCGTAGGCTCGACACATACCTCTGACTGAGTCAACTATCAGGTCCGAGCAACCACTATCAGGTCCGAGCAGCCAAGGCCGCTGAGCCGGACCCGAACAACCAGCGCCGACCATCCGGGGTTGAGTGATCATGACCGTCCAGGACATCCGCTCCTTCAACCGCTTCTACACGAACGTCATCGGGGCCCTCGACTACGGCCGCCACCTCTACGCCCCCTACACCCTCACCGAGTCCCGTGTGCTGTACGAGCTCGCCCACTCCCCCCGCACCGACGCAGCCGACCTCCGCGGCGAACTGTCCCTGGACGCCGGTTACCTGAGCCGCATCCTGAACAAGTTCGAGCAGGACGGCCTGATCGAGCGGACGCCCTCGGCGCGGGATCCGCGGCGGCGCCGCATCACGCTCACGGCACAGGGCAGGCAGACAGCGGCCCTGCTGGACGAGCGCTCACGGGAATCGGTGGGGGCGCTGCTGGCGACCGTGCCGGCCGACGACCGCCCCCGGCTCGCCGAGGCGATGCTGACCGTGCGCACGCTGCTCTCCTCCGGGCGCCCACCCCGCCGCGAGGACGTCGTCCTGCGCGACCCCGGGCCCGGCGACCTCGGCTGGATCGTGCAGCGCAACGCCGCGCTGTACGCCGCCGAGTACGGCTGGAACGCCGACTACGAGGGCCTGGTCGCCCGGATCGTGGCGGACTTCGCCGAGGACCACGATCCGCACCTGGAGCGGGTGTGGATCGCCGAACTGGACGGCCGACCGGTGGGCTGCGTGATGTGCGTACGCGACGACGCGCCCGGGACCGCCCGCCTGCGCCTCCTCCTCGTCGAGCCCGACGCGCGCAGGCTGCGCATCGGCGACCGGCTGGTCGAGGCCGTCGTCGACTTCGCGCGGGACGGTGGCTACCGGGACCTGGTCCTGTGGACCAACGACGTGCTCTCCGCCGCCCGTCGCATCTACCAGCGCCACGGTTTCGTCCTCGTCGCCGAGAAACCGCACCGCTCGTTCGGAGCGGACCTGTTGGGCCAGGACTGGCGGTTGGATCTGCACGGCGCTCACGAGTGACCGGTCACGCTTGCACCGCCTTCCAGGCGCCGCCGCTGAGCCGGTAGACGGTCACCGTCTGGGACACGGCGTCGCCGTTGGCGTCGAATCGGACCTTTCCCATCACTCCGTCGAAGTCGACGTTCTGGACCGCCGCCCGCAGGCTCTCGCGTTTCGCCGATGGCACGGTGTCGGAGGGGTCGACATGGAGGGATTTGAAGGCCTGGATCAGTGCCGAGGTCGCGTCGTAGGAATATCCGCCGTACGAGCTGTACGAAGAGTTGTAGCCCGCCGCCTTGTAGTCCTTGATGAAGGTCTCGGCCGAGGGGAGTGAGTCGGGAACGGCGCCGCCCATGGTGCAGATGTCTCCGTCGGCGCCGTCGCCGGCCACGGTCGCGTAGGTGTCCGAGAAGATGCCGTCCCCTCCCGCGAGCAGGACGCCGGAACTCGCGGCGTGGAGCTGCTTGCTCAGCGGACCCGCCGCGTCGTACAAACCTCCGTAGTACACGACGTCCGCGCCCGCGTTCACGGCCTGTGAGACCTGCGTCGAGAAGTCGCGCCGGCCGGCGTCCACGTGGCTCTCCCCCACGATGGCTCCACCCTCCTCACCGAACGCCTTTTTGAACGACTGGACCAGTGAGGCGCCGTAGGTCTGCTTGTCGTCGATGACGAACGCCTTGCGGCGCTTGGACTTCACGTACAGGTACCTGGCGGCGGCGGGCGCCTGCGCCGTGTCATTGGCCACCGTACGGAAGTAGGTGTTGTACGGCCTGGCGAACGTGCCCTGCTGCCAGCCGTCCCCCAAGGTGAGTGCCGGATCGGAGTTCGACGGCGAGATCTGGGTCAGGTGGGCGTCGTGGAACGTCTTCTGCATCGCTTGGGCCACGCTGGTGTTCAGGGGTCCCACCACTCCCACGACGCTGCGGTCGGCGACGAGCTCGGTGGCGTTCCGACGTCCCGAGGCAGGGTCGCCCTTGTCGTCCAGAGCCCTGACCTTGAAGGTGACGCCGGGGGCGACGTTGTCGGCGTTGGCCTTCTTGACCGCCAGATCGGCCGAGTCCCTGATGCCCCGGCCGAGACTGGCGAAGTCGCCACTCAGGGGAGCGCTCACGCCGATCGTGACCGTCAGGTTGCCCTTGGCCTTCGCGTCGGCGTCGGCGTCGGATCCGTCTCCGCCGATGAGGTTCAACGCCGCCGGGAGCGAGCCCAGTGCCGCGACGACCAGGGCGGATGCCATGACGACGGTCCGCCGGCGCCGACGGCCCGGTAACCGAACCCGCGGCCCCCGGGCCGACGAGTCCTCGTCCGACGGCTCCTCGTCCGACGGCTTCTCGGCCGGCGGCTTCTCGGCCGGCGGCTCCTCCGCCGAAGGCGAATCGACAGGCGGGGGATCGACCGACGCTTCCTCGGTCGCCGACGTCACCGCATCCTCCGGCCCCGGCCCCGGCACGGGCGGCCGATGGCGGTTGCGGGCGACGGCGATCGCCCCCGCCGTGTTGCCGTTGCGCTGCTGCGGTGTCGGGCGCCCCTTCGCGACGAGGGCGTCGTACAGGTGGCGGTACAGCGTCGTCATGGTCAGCAGCGGCGGCGCTTCCGGAACCCCCTTTTCGAGGGCACCGATCAGCTCGCCGGTGAACGCCGTGTACGTCTCCCCCGGCGGTGCGAGCGCCGTCCGGGTCTCCGAGGTCGCGGTCAGCACGAACGTGCCGCCGATGTCCGACAGCCCGCCGAGTCCCGTGGCCGACATCGCGCCGTGCAGGGCGAGGCCGCTCCAGCAGCAGTCGAGGATCACGACCTTGCGGCGGGCCCGGACCTGGGGGCCCAGGAGCAGTTCACGGATGTCCTGATAGCGCAGGGCGGTGTAGAGGCGGCGTGGGTCGGTGCGGGGCAGCGCGAGATACAGCTCGTTCGACAGGTCGTGCACGAAGCCGTGCCCCGCGTAGTAGACGAGCAGGGTGTCCTCGGCCTCGTCGGCCAGGCGACCGGCCTCGCCGAGCGCCTGGTCCCGGTCGGGTTCCGCGAGCACGGACAGGTGACCGGCGTCCAGGCCCCACACGCTCCGGTCACGCAACAGTTCGGCGAGCCGGTCGAGGTTGCGCGCGACCGCGGGCAGCGGTTCGAGATCCGGGTCGGTGAAGGAGTGGGCACCGATCAGCAGGGCCCGACTGCGGGCCGGATTCGAGAGTTCGGTCATGTCTCAGTCGTGATCCCGGTCGTGATCCCGGTCGTGGTTTCGGTCGTGGTTTCGGTCGTGGTTTCGGTCATGTCCGGGGTCGGTCGAGCAGACCATGGTCCGGTACGTCGTCACCGGCCCCGGAGTCCGGCCCGGACAGCTGTCGCACCAACTGCTCGATGTGCCGCGGGTCGGCTCCGCTCACGATCACGGTGACACCGCGGTGCTCCACCCGTACCTCGGGCCCGTTCCCACGCGACTGACGCCAGTTGGCGACGGCGAGGAGCAGTCCGCCGAGGCCCACGGCGTTGCTGAGCACCACGTTGATCAGTTCCAGGCCGTCGCCCATCTTGCCCGGTCGTTCCTGACGGTCCCGCAGGGAAAGGCTCGCCCCCGCCGTGTCCGGATCCCGCATCAGCCAGCGCCGCAATGCGCGAAGCTGTCTTCCGTCGTCTTCGAGCACTTCGATATCAAGTCGCATGCTGCCCCCCCGTACGCCAGCGATTTCGGCATCTTAGCGACACAAGGGGCACGTCGTAGTGTTTGTGAAAAGGACCTCCTGAACCACCCACCACCGATTTTCCTTTCGACTCTCCTTTTGACCGACAACGGTCGACATCGGTACGCGAGTAGGGTCCATGCACATGAAGCTGGCCTTCTCCACGCTCGGCGTACCCGGGCTCCCCATCCCCGACGTCGTACGACTCGCCGCCGCGCACGGCTACCACGGGGTGGAGCTGCGCGCGCATCCCGAGGAGCCGGTGCACCCCGGGATCGGGGCGGCCGAGCGGGCCGAGGTGGTCGCCGCGTTCAAGACGGGCGGCATCGAGATCCTGGGCGTCGCGGGCTACCCGCGGGTGGCGGCGCCGGGCGACGACGACACCGTCGTCGCCGAGATCAAGGAGCTCCTCGACCTCGCCCACGACCTCGGCGCCCCGTTCGTACGCGTCTTCCCCGGCGCGAGTTCCGAGCAGAGCGTCGAGGAGGCGGACGCGACGGCGGCTCGGCGGCTCGGCACGGCCGCGGAGTACGCCGCCGACCTGGGCGTACGGATCCTGCTGGAGACCCATGACTCGCACCGCACCGGCGCGGACGCGATCAGGATCCTGGGCCTGGTCGGCCACCACCACGTGGGCTCGCTGTGGGACGTCATGCACACCTGGCTCGGCGGCGAGGAGCCGGCGGAGACGTACGCGGCCCTGTGCACCTACCTCGGCTACCTCCAGGTCAAGGACATCGCCTCCGCCGAGGACACCACCCCGCTCCCCCTCGGCGCGGGCGTCCTGCCGCTCGCCGACTGTGTGGAACTCCTCTCCCGGGAGGGCTGGGACGGCTGGCTGTGCTGGGAGTACGAGAAGCGGTGGTACGAGGAGGCCGCGCCGCTTCCTGAGCTGCTGGGACCGGGTCAGGAGCACCTCGGACGCCTGCTGAACGACTCCGCCTAGGGCCGGTTCCGGCGACACGCGCACCCGCCCGGGCGGGCGTCCAACGGCTCGCCGCCGCTTGCCGACGGGCTATCGTGGAGCGCATGTCGGCACCGGAACTGATCCGTATCGTCTCCCGCGACTCACCCATGGCCCTGGCCCAAGTGGAGCGCGTCCGTGCCGAGTTGGGCGCGCTCCATCCGCACATCCGTACCGAGGTCGTGCCCGTGAAGACGACCGGTGACAAGTGGATGGGCGACCTGGCCAAGGTCGAGGGGAAGGGCGCGTTCACCAAGGAGGTCGACGCGGCGCTGCTGGCCGGTGAGGCCGATCTCGCGGTGCACTGCGTGAAGGACATCCCCGCGGACCGTCCCCTCCCGGCGGGGACGATGTTCGCCGCGTTCCTGGCACGGGACGACATCCGGGACGCTCTCGTGCACCCGGACGGGCTCACCCTGGACGAGCTGCCGCAGGGGACGCGGATCGGCACCTCGTCGGTACGGCGGAGCGCTCAGCTGGCCGCCTCGCACCCGCACGTGGAATGCGTGCCGTTCCGGGGGAACGCCAACCGGCGGCTGGAGAAGCTGGCGGCGGGCGAGGCGGACGCGCTGCTGCTGGCGGTGTCGGGGCTGGAGCGGATCGGCCGGGCGGACGTGATCACGGAGATCCTGTCGCCCGAGACGATGATGCCGCCGATCGGGGCGGGCATCCTGGCCCTCCAGTGCCGTGAGGGCGACACCGACGTGATCGAGACGATCAGCGACCTCGGCGACCCGAACACGCACCGCGAGGCCACGGCGGAGCGGATGTTCCTGCACGTCCTCCAGGGCCACTGCAACTCCCCGATCGCCGGTTTCGCGAAGGCCCACCGCAGTGGCGAGCTGTCCCTGCGTGCCTGCGTGTTCACCCCGGACGGCAAGACCGTACTGAACGCCCACGAGTGGGCGGGCCGCCTCGACGCCGCGACGCTCGGCACGTCGGTCGCCGTCGCCCTGCTGCGCCAGGGCGCCCGCGAACTGATCGACGGCATCCCCCACTGATCACCCCGCTGATCACCCCAGCGGGCCAGCCCAGGCGGCGAAGGTCTCGTGGAAGGCGGGGAACGTCTTCCGTACGCAGCCGGGGTCGTCGAACGAGACGCCGCCCGGCGCGCGGAGTCCGGCCACCGCGAAGGACATGACGATGCGGTGGTCACCGTACGTCTTGATGTCCGCGCCCGGCACGAGCTGCGGACCGGGGTGGATCTCGATCCAGTCGGCCCCGGTCTCCACCCGCACGCCCAGCCGCCGGAGGTTCTCCGCGCAGGCGTCCAGGCGGTCGCACTCCTTCACGCGTGTGTTGGCGACATCCTCGATGCGGACCGGGCCCGAGGCGAAGGGCGCGATCGCGGCCAGCGTCGGCATGGTGTCGGAGATGTCCCGCATGTTGACCGTGAGGCCGCGCAGTTCGCCGGTGCCCGCGACCGTCGTCCCGCCGGAGCCGACTTCCACCCGCGCCCCCATCCGCCGCAGTACGTCGACGAAGCCCAGGTCGCCCTGGAGCGCGCCGGTACCCAGGCCGGGGACCGTCACCTCGCGGCCGGTCAGGGCGGCCGCGGCGAAGAAGTAGCTCGCGGTGGAGGCGTCGGGCTCGATGGCGTAGGTGGTGGCGCGGTAGCCGCCGGGCGAGACCACGAACACCTCGCCCTCCCGGCGCACGGACGCGCCGAACGTCCGCATCATCGCGAGCGTGATCTCCACGTACGGCGCCGAGACCAGGTCCGTGACGGTGATGCGCAGGCCCTTGCGGGTCAGCGGGCCGAGCAGCAGGAGGGCGGTCAGGTACTGGGAAGACTGGCCCGCGTCGAGCGTCACGTCACCGCCCTCCACGCCGGCCGCCGCGATCCGCAGCGGATGGTGGCCCTCCGCCTCGTCGTGCCGCAGGTCGACGCCGAGGTCGCGCAGGGCGCGGGTGAGCGGGAGCAGCGGGCGGCGGCGCATCTGCGGGGAGGCGTCGAAGCGGTAGGTGCCGTGTCCGGCGGCGGCGAGGGTCGGCAGGAAGCGGGCGGTGGTCGCGCCGTCGCGGCAGTACACGTCGGCGTCGGTGGCCGCCGGGCCCTGGGGGCGGCCGTCGATCTGCCAGGCGTGCGGGGTGCGGCCGACGCGGTAGCCGAGCCGGGTCAGGCCCTCCGTGAAACCTTCCGTGTCGTCCGACCGGAGCGGCCGTACGAGGGTCGTGACCCCGTCGGCCGCCGCCGCGAGGAAGAGCGCACGCGCGGTGATGGACTTGGAACCGGGGATGTCGACGACGGCCATGTCCTCATGCTGGCTCCCCGAACCGCTCAGGCGCGGGAACGTCCGCCAAATGGACCTGTCTGCGCGAGCCCGGTGTCGAACCGTCCCACCCATTCGCCCCACCGGCACCAATTCCCCGAACCGGCGGAAACCGGGGAACCCCGACCCGCACCGGTTCGTCCAATCCGCATACTGCCGGATGAGTCTCCGCAGAGCGGTGTCGGCCTCGCTGCTGGCTGCGAACGCTGACCACCCTCTCCGCCGCCTGCGGCCGGCAGCACGCCGTCACCGGCGCGCCCCCCTCCAACTGCGCCGGTGACGGCCCCTCACCGGGATACTGTGCACACCCTTGACTGGAAGAAACTTCCCGGATATTCGTGGCCCCTCGGAAGTTTCCTTCACGAGGGAGGAGCGCACGTGCGGCCATCGAGGTCTTCCAGGCCAACCAGACGTACCGTTCTCGCCGCCACCGCCGGGTCCACCGCGGCCCTGGCCCTGAGCACCACCCCCGTCCGGGCGGCCGAGGACGCCGCGGACCGCCCTGACGAATCGTCACTCCGAGCGGTCGTCTCCCGTATGACGCTGGAGGAGAAGGTCGGCCAGCTCTTCGTGATGCGGGTGTACGGGCACTCGGCCACCGCGCCCGACCAGGCCGACATCGACACCAACCTCGAGGAGCTCGGCGTCAGGACGGCCGCCGAGCTGATCGCCAGGTACCGCGTCGGCGGGATCATCTACTTCACCTGGGCGCACAACACCCGTGACCCGCACCAGATCGCCGCCCTCTCGAACGGCATCCAGAAGGTCTCCCTCGACCAGCCGCGCGGGCTGCCCGTCCTCATCTCCACCGACCAGGAGTACGGAGCGGTGGCCCGGGTGGGCAAGCCCGCGACGCTGTTCCCGGGCGCGATGGCGCTGGGCGCGGGCGGCTCGCGGGAGGACGCCCGTACGGTGGGGCGCCTCGGCGGCGCCGAACTGCGCGCCCTCGGCATCCGACAGGACTACTCGCCGGTCGCCGACGTGAACGTCAACCCGGCCAACCCGGTCATCGGCGTACGTTCCTTCGGCGCCGATCCGGACGCCGTGGCCGGGCTGGTGACGGCCGAGGTGAAGGGCTATCAGAGCGCCGGCGTCGCGGCCACGGCGAAGCACTTCCCGGGGCACGGGGACACCGCCGTCGACAGCCACTTCGGCTTCCCCGTCATCACGCACAGCCGCGAACTGTGGTCGTCCCTCGACGCCGTGCCCTTCCGCGCCGCCGTCCGCGCCGGCATCGACTCGGTCATGACCGCCCACATCATGGTCCCGGCCCTCGACCCGTCCGGGGACCCCGCGACGCTCTCCCACCCGATCCTCACCGGCATCCTGCGCGAGGAACTCGGCTACGACGGGCTCGTGGTGACCGACTCGCTCGGCATGGAGGGCGTCCGGACGAAGTACGGCGACGACCGCGTCCCCGTACTGGCGCTCAAGGCCGGTGTCGACCAGCTCCTCAACCCGCCGTCCATCCACGTGGCCTGGAACGCGGTCCTGAACGCCGTGCACGGCGGCGAGCTCACCGAGGCCCGCCTCGACGAGTCCGTCCTGCGCGTCCTGCGCCTCAAGGCCAAACTGGGCCTGCTGGAGAACCCGTACGTCAGCGACTCCGGCGTCGACCACACCGTCGGCACCGCCGCGCACCGCAGGGCGGCCGACCGTATCGCCGAGCGCACGACGACACTGCTGGTCAACAAGGAGCGCCTGCTCCCGCTCTCACGCCGGAGCACCCCGCGCGTCCTCGTCGTCGGCGCCGATCCCGCCTCGCCGTCCGGTACCGACGGACCGCCCACGACCGTCCTCGCGGCCGCCCTCACCGAGCTCGGTTTCACGGCGACGGCACTGTCCACCGGAACGGCGCCCTCCGCGGCGACCATCGACAACGCGGTGGCGGCGGCCGGGGGTGTGGACGCGGTCGTCGTCGGCACGTACAACGTGACGGCGACCGGGTCGCAGAAGACCCTCGTCGAGCGACTCGTCGCCACCGGCGTCCCGGTGGTCGCGATCGCGATCCGCAACCCGTACGACGTGGCTCAACTCCCCGACGTGCACGCCTACTTGGCGACCTACTCCTGGACGGACGTCGAGCTGCGCGCCGCCGCCCGAGTGATCGCGGGCAGCGCGAGGCCCCGCGGGAAGCTGCCGGTGGAGGTGCAGCGGGCGGACGACCCGACGAAGGCGCTGTATCCGATCGGGTACGGATTGACGTACTAGGTCCGGTATGGGCCGACGTATCGCCCCGGGTGGGGATTGGCGTACAGGCCCTACGCCGCACACCCGGCGCACCACCCCCAAAGGGCGCAAAGCACCCCGGATGTCTGGCGTGTGCCCGTCGCGACGGGTCACGCTGGGCGGGGGTATCGGGGGGAAGCCATGCGAGCCAGCTCGTCGGGTCGGCGTTGCGTCGGGGGGGTGTGCGCGCTGCTGCTGGTCCTCGCCGCGCTCGCGGGGTGCGACCGCTGGTCGGACTCGGGGAGCGCCGAGCCCGGCGCGGGGACGACGTCGACGCAGCCCTCGGGCTACGGGGCGGTGTTCCTCGCGGTCGACGAGTGCAGTTCCTTCGGGACGACCAGCTTCACCGAGGTGGCCTGCAGCAGCGAACGGGCCGCCGCGCGGGTGATCGCCCGTTACGACGGCAAGGTGGCCGACGGGCCGCTGTGCCCCGCGACCACGGACTTCGTGCTGCACATCAGCGAGACCCGGCCCGCCTCCGACGAGAACGGCGACGGGGTCGTGCCCCAGGGTTACGCCTGCATGCGCAAGCTGGAGGCCCCGCACCCCGGCGATCCGGGCGGAGGCGGCGGGCCCCGCACCATCGTCGGCGACTGCGTCTACAGCTCCGGTGACGGGCAGGTGCGGGAGACCGCGTGCGACGGCAAGGGCAAGAAGCCCCCGGACTACAAGGTGACGTCGGCGGTCGTCGACCGCGCCAAGTGCCCGACGTCCACGGCCCTCTACGTCCAGCTGGGCGGCAGCAGACCGGTGGGCTGCGCCCGCCCCGTGTAGCCGAGGGGCGGACGCAGCCGGTGAACCGGGTCGCGGCCGGTGAACCGGGTTACGGTCGCAGCGCGGGCTCGCGCTCGATGTCGCGCTGGTCCAGCTTCGCGTCGAACTTCGCGAGGGGCCTGGCCGCCGACGGGTTCTCCTGGACCGTCGCCGAGGCGACACCCGCCCACTCCAGGATGCGGGCCGTCGCGAGGGCCTTCTCGTCGGGGACGAGGCCTGCGACGTTGGCACCGTGGTTCAGGCCGGGAGCGGTGAAGACGTACGAGTCACGCGCGCCCTTGCCGAGCCGGAAGCGCTCCGCGCCCCAGGGGTCGTTCTGGCCGTAGACGAAGAGCATGTGGTCGGCGTGGTGGCGGACCCAGGAGTCCACGTCCGCCATGGCCCAAGGCTGGAACCTCATCGGGATCGAGCGCGGCACGAAGTTCCGCGGCGGCTGGTAGCCGTAGCGGATGTACTTCTTCTCGATGGCCGGGAAGTGGATCGTGGGCGCGCCGAGCTGCGTACCCGCCTGGTAGTAGTACGGCGTGTACGTGTTCAGGCCCTGGTCGGTGTAGGCCGAGAAGCCGGAGATGGTGTCGACGGAGTCCCAGATCGCGTCATCGGTGGCGTGGGCGGCGTCGGCCGGGATCGAGGCGCAGTCCGAGAGCAGGCTGTACTGCCAGAAGCCCCACACGTAGTCGAGCACGACCGCCTCGTACGCCTTGTCGAGGCTTCCGATGGTGGTGAAGGTGTAGCCGTTGTCGGCGGCGTACGCCTCGTACTTCTTCTCCAGCGGTGCGCGCCGCACCAGCGCCTCGCGCTGCACGGCGTTCAGCTTGTCGCGGCACTCCTTGGTGCCGACGTTCCTGAAGAAGCGGTCGTAGGCCGAGTCCTCGTCGTTCACCACGTCGTTGGGGGCGACGTAGGCGACGACGCCATCCATGTCACGCGGGTAGAAGCGCTCGTAGTACGTGGCGGTCATGCCGCCCTTCGAGCCGCCCGTGGAGAGCCACTTCTGGCGGTAGATCGGCTTGAGGGCCTCGAAGATGCGGTGCTGGTCGCTGGCCGCCTGCCAGATGTCGAGCTTCGACCAGTCGGCCGGATCGGGCCGGGACGGGGTGAAGAAGCGGTACTCCATCGAGACCTGGTTGCCGTCCACGATCTGGGTGGGCTCACGGCGGCCCGGGTTCGTGGAGACGTTGTAGCCGCCGGTGTAGAAGACCGTCGGGCGGGAGACGTCCTTGTGCAACACGGTGATCCGCTGCTGGAACGTGCCCTTGGACGGGTGCCGGTGGTCGATCGGCTGGGTGTAGTTCAGAACGAAGAAGCGGTAGCCGGTGTACGGCTTCTCCTCGATCAGGCTCATGCCCGGTATCGCGAGCAGCCTGTCCTTGATGTCGGTGTCCGTGCTTGTGGTGCCTGGTGCCGTCTCCGGCTGGGCGGCGGTGGCCGCCCCGGCCGTGCTCAACGTGCCTATGAGCACCGTGAGCGCCAGCAGCCATCTGAGCGCCTTGCGCATGCACACTCCCCTGTGAAACGGATGTGCGCTGGAAGCTATCGGAGCAACTCACAGGCGCACCAGGGGAGATGGGGAAAACCCTATGGGAAGGCGGTGCTTCGGCCGGTTCAGCAGAGGATCCAGCTCGAGCTCACCGAACCCGAGCCGACCGAGCCCTTGACGCGGATGCAGCGGTGGCCCGCGTGGACGGTCACCGGGCCCGCGTGGTGCGAGAAGCTGCCCCGGTCGACCACGGGTCGGCTGCCGCGCGCCTGCACGCTGACGGACATCGTCCGTTTGCGGGACTGCTGATTCTTCGGGACGGTCATCGCGCAGACATAGCCGTCGCGCTTGTAGATCTGGACGGAGCCGGTCGAGAAGCTGAGCGTTCTGACCTTGCGCCCCGAGCAGTACGAGTCGGCCGCCTGCGCGCTGCCCGGACTCATCAACGCCATCAGCCCTGCCGCGGTCAACACCGCAAGGCCCAGCGCCAAGCGCCGGCGTATCGCACCACCACGGTCCACTGTCGTCCTCCCCCGGCCATTCAGCGTACTGGTGTACGGACGCAGGACGTACATCGGATGGTTGCCTTCACCCGAGCGAGGTTTTCTTCCGTGTTTGGGGCAACCACACCCCTTTGTTCGGTGTCCAACTGGTCGGAAAACCGAACGAAAGGTACTCATCCATGTCCCGCACGTCACGTTCCCGTACGGCCGTCGGCGCGCTCGTCGCCGCGGCGCTCCTCGCCACGGCGGGTGCCTCCATGCCCGCGTTCGCCGGCTCCAGCGCTCCCCCACCCGCCCGCAGCGGCGCCAACGGTCCCGCCTACGACCGGGTGGCCGACTTCTACGGCGCCTACATCGACGCGGTCACCGACGAGGGAAGCGGTCACCTCGGATCCCAGCTGCGCACCTTCTACCTGACCAAGGACTTCCGCACCCGCCTGGCGAAGTGGGAGAGCCGCGAGCACGCCGACGGAGTGCTGCGCGCGCAGGACGTGCCGCGGGCGTGGAAGGTGACGGCGGGAGACAGCGGCGCGGGCCACACCTGGTCGACGGTGCGCCTCACCTGGGGCTCCGCCCAGCACCCCACGTACACCTATCTGACCGTGCAGTCGGACCTGGCCACGAAGAAGATCTCCGACATCAAGGCGAAGAGCTGAAAACTCAGGCCGATGAGGGAACCGGCTCTTCCTCCTCCGGGGCCCCGACGAACGTCCTCCACAACTCCGCGTAGTGGCCGCCTCGCAGGAGGAGTTCGTCGTGGGTGCCGTCCTCGGCGACGCGGCCGTGGTCCATGACCACGACCCGGTCGGCGCGGGCGGCCGTCGTCAGACGGTGGGCGACGACGAGGGTCGTACGGCGGCCGGCGAGGCGGTCGGTGGCCTGGTTGACCAGGGCCTCCGTCGCCAGGTCCAGCGCCGCCGTCGCCTCGTCGAGGAGCAGCACGTCCGGGTCCACGAGTTCGGCGCGGGCCAGCGCCATCAGCTGACGCTGACCGGCGGAGAGGTTGCGACCGCGCTCGGCGACCTCGTGGAGGTAGCCGCCGTCGAGCGTGGCGATCATGTCGTGGGCGCCGACCGCGCGGGCCGCGGCCTCCACCTCGGCGTCGGTCGCGTCGGGACGCCCGTAGGCGATGGCGTCCCGGACGGTCCCCTGGAAGAGGTAGGCCTCCTGGGGGACGACGCCGAGACGGTGCCGGTACGAGGTCAGGTCGAGCGAGCGCAGATCCGTGCCGTCGACCGTCACCCGCCCGCCCGTCGGGTCGTAGAACCGGGCGACCAGCTTCACCAGCGTGGACTTGCCCGCGCCGGTCTCGCCGACGAAGGCGACGGTCTGTCCGGCCGGGATGCTCAGCGAGACGGCGCTGAGCGCCTCCTCGTCATCGCCGTAAGCGAAGTCGACGTCCTCGAAAGCGATGTCGCCCCGCAGGGAGGGGACCTCCAGCGGTTCGTCGGCGGCCTTCGTCGAGGTCGGCTCCTGGAGCAGTTCCTGGATGCGGCCCAGCGAGACCGTGGCCTGCTGGTAGCCGTCGAAGACCTGCGAGAGCTGCTGCACGGGCGCGAAGAACAGGTCGATGTAGAGGAGGTAGGCGACCAGCGCGCCCGTCGTGAGGGTGCCGGCGTCCACCCGGTGCGCGCCCACGATCAGCACGGCCGCCGACGCGACCGACGACAGCAGCTGCACGAAGGGGAAGTAGATCGATATCAGCCACTGGCCGCGGATGCGCGCCTGGCGGTAGCTGTCGCTGCCCTCCGCGAACCGCTGCCTGCCCGAGCGCTCGCGCCGGAACGCCTGCAGGATCAGCAGTCCGGAGACCGACTCCTGGAGGTCGGCGTTGACCGCCGACACCCGCTCGCGGGCCAGTTCGTACGCCTTCACGCTCGCCCGGCGGAAGAAGAACGTGCCGATGACCAGCGGCGGAAGGGTGACGAAGACGACCAGCGCGAGCTGTACGTCGATCACCAGCAGCGCGCCCATGATGCCGAAGAAGGTGACGACCGAGACGAAGGCGGTGACCAGGCCCGTCTGGAGGAACGTCGACAGCGCGTCGACGTCCGTCGTCATCCGGGTCATGATCCGGCCGGTCAGCTCCCGCTCGTAGTAGTCGAGCCCGAGGCGCTGGAGCTGCGCGAAGATCTTCAGGCGGAGGGAGTAGAGGACCCGCTCGCCGGTCCGGCCCGTCATCCGGGTCTCGCCGATCTGCGCGGACCACTGGACGAGCACGGTGACCAGCGCCAGCGCGGCGGCGGCCCACACCGCGCCGATCGCCATCCGGGTGACGCCCTGGTCGATGCCGTGCCGGATCAATACCGGCAGCAGCAGGCTCATGCCCGCGTCCACGGCCACGAGACCCAGGCTGACGAGCAGCGGGAGACCGAAGCCGCGCAGCAGCCTGCGCAGCCCGTAGGACTCCTCGGACCTGACCGCACGCGCCTCGTCGATGCCGGGGGTGTCGGTGGCCGGGGGCAGCGCCTCGACCAGGGTGAGGAGTTCCGGCGTGGCGGGCATGCCGGACAGGGCGTTGTCCTTGGGCTCCCGGTCACCGGTCCACAGATGGGGAGTGACCCCGCGCTCGGCGTCGAACTCGGCGTCCAGCTCGTCCCGTACGGAGGTGTCCTCCTGGGGCACGGCGGGCTGGGCGTGGCCGGGCGAGACGCCGCCCAGCTCGTCCGGGTCGGTCAGGAGCCGGCGATACAGCGGGGAGCGCTGCTGGAGTTCCTCGTGGGTGCCGATCTCGGCGAGGCGGCCGCCGTCGAGGACGGCGATGCGGTCGGCGAGGTTGAGGGTGGAGCGGCGGTGGGCGATGAGGAGGGTGGTACGCCCCTCCATGACCCCCTTGAGGGCCTCGTGGATCTCGTGCTCGACGCGGGCGTCCACGGCGGAGGTGGCGTCGTCCAGGACGAGCAGGCGGGGGTCGGTGAGGATGGCGCGGGCGAGGGCGACGCGCTGGCGCTGGCCGCCGGAGAGGGTGAGGCCGTGCTCGCCCACCTTGGTGTCGTAGCCCTCGGGCAGCTCGTTGATGAAACGGTCCGCCTGGGCGGCGCGGGCCGCGGTCTCGATCTCCTCCTGAGTGGCGTCCGGGCGGCCGTAGGCGATGTTGGCGCGCACGGTGTCGGAGAAGAGGAAGGAGTCCTCGGGGACCAGGCCGATCGCGGCGCGCAGCGACTCCTGCGTCAGCTCGCGGACATCGTGCCCGCCGATGAGGACGGCGCCGTGCGTCACGTCGTAGAAGCGGGGCATCAGGAGCGAGACCGTCGACTTGCCGGAACCGGAGGAGCCGACCACGGCGAGGGTCTCGCCGGGACGGATCTCGAAGCTCAGCCCGTCGAGCACCGGTCGCCCGTCTTCGTAGGCGAAGGACACGTCGTCGAACTCGACGGTCGCGGGCGCGTCGGCCGGGAGGGTCTTGGTGCCGTCCTTGATCGACGGCTCGGTGTCGATGAGCTCGAGGACACGCTCGGCGCCCGCGCGGGCCTGCTGCCCGACGGTGAGGACCACGGCGAGCATCCGTACGGGTCCCACGAGCTGGGAGAGGTACGAGGAGAACGCGACGAAGGTGCCGAGCGTGATCTGTCCCCGTACGGCGAGCCAGCCGCCCAGCGCCAGCATCGCGACCTGGCCGAGGGCGGGCACGGCCTGGAGGGCCGGGGTGTACTTGGCGTTGAGCCGGATGGTCCGCAGCCGCCCCGCGAAGAGCCGCCGCCCGACGTCCCGGAGCTTCCCGGTCTCCTGCTCCTCCTGCCCGAAGCCCTTCACCACGCGTACGCCGCTGACGGCGCCGTCGACCACACCCGCCACGGCGGCGGCCTGCGCCTGCGCGTACCAGGTGGCGGGGTGCAGCTTGGAGCGGCTGCGCTTGGCGACGACCCAGAGAGCGGGGGCGACGGCGAGCGCGACCAGGGTGAGGGGCAGGGAGAGCGAGGCCATGATCCCGAGGGAGATCAGGAAGAGCAGCACGTTCCCGATGGTCATCGGGAGCATGAAGAGCAGGCCCTGGATCAGCTGGAGGTCGCTGGTGGCGCGGCCGACGACCTGGCCGGTGGACAGCTCGTCCTGGCGTCGTCCGTCGAGCCGGGTGATCGTCCCGTACATCTCGGTCCGCAGGTCGTGCTGGACGTCGAGGGCGAGGCGGCCGCCGTAGTAGCGGCGGATGTAGGTGAAGACGTAGACGAGGACGGCGGCGCCTATGAGCCCGCCCGCCCAGGGCGCCATGGGCCTGCTGTGGTTCCCGATGACGTCATCGATGATCACCTTGGTGATCAGCGGGACGACCGCCAGGACCGCCATGCCTCCGAGCGAGGAGCCGAGCGCGAGCAAGACGTACTTCGGGTACCGCCACGCGTACCCGGCGAGCCGCTGCGCCCAGCCGCCCTTGTCCCCTTGCTCGAATGCCACGCCGGTGCCTTCCGTAGATCTCACTCCACCGGAAGACACCAACGCTGAAACAAGCGGATTTCATCCCTCCGCAATAATCAGCCGTTCACCGTGTGTGGCAGGCGGGCGCTCAGGGAGTACAGGCGGGTGGTCTGGACGGCGTTCTGGTTGTCGTCGCTGACCAGGAGGAGCTGGAGACGGCCGTCCGGGGTGCGGCCGGTGTTCGTCAGGCCCTCGATGTTGTCGAGGAGGGGGTTGGGCTGGGGCTGCTTGGCCTGGGCGCCCAGTGAAGGACAGTTCACGAGGTCGGCGAGGAGTGTCTTGCGGGCGAGCCGCACGCCGTCCTGGCCGGTCAGGGTGTCGACACGGCGGGTGTCCGTGGCGTGGCGGAGGTCGGCGAGGTAGAGGCGGACGGTGTTGCCGACGCCCGCGGTGAAGCCGCGCTCCAGGACGAGGAGGCGGCCGTCGGGGGTGGCCTGCGCCTCGGAGACGCCGAGGCCGGTGTCGGTGCGGTAGCCGTACTGGGCGGAGAGCCGGAAGTCGTGCCGCGTTCGCTCCCAGGTCTGGAAGCGCACGATGCCGGCGGTGTCACCGCTCAGTGACCCCTCCATGGCGGCGAGCAGGGTGTGGCCGCCGGGAAGGAGCGTGAGCCCTTCGAAGGTCAGGTTGGAGGTGGCGCGGCCCGCGGGAGCGACCTTGAGCGCGTCCGGTACGGGGAGGCTTCCGACGAGGGTGCCGTCGCGCTCGTAGCGGCGTACGGAGGGCTCGGTCTCGGAGGTGACGAGACGGGTGCCGTCGTAGTCCACGGCCAGGCCCTCGGAGTCGAGCGCGGCGCCCTTCTCGTCGACGAGGTTCACGACGCTCGTCGGCTTCAGCGTCTCGCGGTCCAGGGTGAAGAGCGAGGACCGGTCGGAGAGCGCGGCTATCCGGCCGCCGCGGTCGACTGCGAGCGCGGAGAGGTTGCCGACGAAGGTGCCGTCGTACGTCGTCTTGTCGAGCGCGTCGGAGTAGCTCGTGATCGAGACGGCGGGCGAACAGGCGTGGACGCCCGGGGCTGTGCCGCTGCGGGCGTCGGCCGGAGCGGCGGCGGTCACACAGGTGGCCGCCGCCAGGCCGGCGGTGACGGTGGCGAGTACGGATCTCATGCGCATGCCGGTCACGGTAGGACGGCCGGGTGACGCGCGGGAGACCGCCTCGTGAAGCGTCAGCCCGCGGACGGCACCGCCGGGATCGCTTCCTGGGGGTTGGCCGTGGGCACGTAGCGCAGCACGCTCGCGCTGGTCGTGGAGGTGGTCGGCACCAGGTCCTTGTGGATGGCCTTGGCGACGGCCTGGATGGTGTTGACGCCGTACTGCATGGTGCTGTTGTCCTGCGTCAGCACGGTGATCATGTAGTCGTGGCCCGCGCCGTTGAAGGTGCCGATGCTGTGCACGCGCCAGCCGTGCGTGGCACGCGACAGCCAGCCGTTCTTGACGTGCACGGCGACCGAGGAGGGCGCTCCGGCCGGGGTGCCCCAGCGCTGCGAGGAGATGACCTTGCCCATCAACTTCAGCTCGTAGGCGCGGGCGTTGTCGCTCAGCACGGAGTTCTTGGCGGTGAGCAGCGCGAGCAGCTTCTGCTCGTCCCGGACGGTGATCTGGGTGAGACCCCAGTAGTTGTTGGCACCCGGCTTGGTCTGGGTCATCCCGGCGGCGGCGAGGAAACCTTTCACCTTGGTCACACCGAGCTGCTTCCACAGCGTGCTGGTGGCGTTGTTGTCCGACTTGGTGATCATGGCCGTGGCGAGGGTCTGCTCGCGGCTGGTCAGATACCGGTTGTGCTTCTTGGCGTCCCACAGCAGCGTGGCCAGCACGGTGGCCTTGACGACGCTGGCGGAGTCGTACGCCGTGCTGCTCCGCAGGGTGCAGGTGGTCTTCGCCGTACGGTCGTAGAGACCGACGGCGACGGTGCCGGCGCGGCCTCTGAGCGCCGTGGTGATGTCCTTCTGCAATTTGACGGCCAGGCCCGCCTTGCTCGACGTACAGCTGACCTGCGGTGCCGCGGCGGCGGCCGGCGCGGCGGCGGCCGCGAACGGCACGATCACCCCGGCGCCGAGGCTCGCCGCGAGCACACGGGCACGCCGGGATATCCGGTGAGTCATGGAGGTTCCCCATCCCCTTCGACCAATACGAGCGCGCCTGTGGCGCACTCGCCTCTCATGACTCGTTCAGGTAGCCGAAAGTTGTACGCGTGTTCCCAGGAGGGAAGTGCGAGGTGGGGAAGTTCGAGATCTGGTGGCAGAGGGCATCTGGAGGATTCCGGTGAGTGACGGGCGGCGGGCTGCGCGCCGCCTCATCCGAGCCCGAAACCCGACGGTGGGCACCGGTCCCGTAGATCCTCGCCCACATCCTCGCCCTCGCCCTCAGGGCCGTCAGGGCCTTCAGGGCCGTCAGGGGCCGGCAGGGGAAGGCGGGCTCCCCTGCTCTCCGCGATGCGGTGTACGTCACGCAGCGCCTCGGCCATGCGGGCTGCCAGGAAGCGGAGTTGGGCGGCAGTGACCTTGTGGTCGTCGAGCATGTCGGCCGCATGGTCGAGGAGTGCGGCGGACATCCCCAGCTGCACGCCCTCGATGGCGTCGGCGACCCGGGAGAGGTAGCCGGTCCCGTCGCCGACGAGATAGCAGGGCTTGCCGCCCTCGCCGGACCACGGGAGCAGCCGCACCGATTTCGTCCCGCCGGTGATCACGGGGCCACCTCCACACCGTGGATGAGCCGCGGCCCGATGTCGACGCCGTGCACGGCCAGCCACAGGGCGCGCCGCCGGGCCCGCTGCCTTCGCGCCTCCTCGCTCCGCTCATGGGCGACGAGGTAGGGGCGGACGATCTCGTGGTCCTCGCCGCGCAGAGGTCGAGAACCAACGCGGCGGGTCGTCCGACCAGGGGCGTACAAGAGGGTGGGACCTCGGTACGCCGGAGCGGTGACGGTGGCCGCGCGACGGCGGCGCCCCGAGCCGGGGAACAGCAGCCGCAACAGCGGCTCGAAGAGGCGGGCGACTCGGTGACTCATGTCGTCAACTCCGTTGGGTTCAGGCGCAGGGACATCGCTTTGCGTAGCGGTCCACTTACAGAGTGAGACGGGTCGGGCTAGGCTCGCCAGGGGGTGGGATGTGACCAGGCATTTGTCACAAGGGAGTTGGCCATGACCAGCACGTACGGTGACTGGCTGAAGCAGCAGCGCGAGACGGCGGGGCTGACACAACAGCAGCTGGCCGACGCGGCGGTCATGACCCGTTCGCACATCGCGCACATCGAGGCGGGGCGCCGGATTCCCTCCCGGGAGGATGCGCGACGGCTGGACAGGGCTCTGAACACGGGGAATGTGTTGAGTAGTTTCCTGCCACAGGAGAACGTGGCAGTAGAGGACTACTTCGAGGCAGCCCGGTATCTCGAACAACAGGCGACGGTGATCCGTGAGTTCGCGCCCACCTTCGTGCCTGGCATCCTGCAGACGGAAAGGTACGCGCGTTCCCTTCTGAGCGTCGGATACCCCCCTGCGAGTGAAGAGGAATGTGACAGGGCCGTTGTCACACGGCTTGAGCGCTCAAGGATCCTCACCGACCCTGTGGTGCCCGTAGTGTGGGCGCTACTGGACGAGGCAGTCCTGCGACGCCCGGTCGGTGGCCCGCAGGTCATGGCGGAGCAGCTCATGCACATCGTCCGCCTGACCGAGACCAAGCGTGTACGCACACATGTGATTCCGTACACCGTGGGCGCGTACCAGATCCTGAACAGCATGCTGACGTTGATGTGGTTCGAGGACCAGCCTCCGGTGGCCTATTCCGAAGGCCTGCAGTTCGGCAAGGTTCACGACTCCCCCGCCATCGTCGAACGACTCCAGGGCGCCTACCATCTCGCACTGAGCGACGCGTTGCCGCTGCAAGAGTCACTTGCCCTGTTGAGGGCGACAGCGAAGGATTATGGGCACCATGACTGAGCACACCATCTCGCGCGCAGACATACTGAGCGGTTGGCGCAAGTCGTCCTACAGCGGAACCGAAGCCAACAGCTGCGTCGAGGTACTGGACCACCACCCCTCCGGCATCCCCGTGCGTGACTCCAAGGTCCCGCACGGCCCCGCGCTGGTCTTCTCGGCCGCGGACTGGTCGTCGTTCGTCGCGGCGGTCAAGCGCGGAAGGTTCCCGGCCTGAGCAACCGGTCGGGGCCGAAGCCCCGGCCGGTGGTCTGTTCGGACGACGGATCCCGCGGTGTCAGACCACCGCTGGACGGCCGGGGTCATACGGGTCCCATCTCGAGTCCCACACCGTTGCGGGGCCCCGGGAGCGGATGGCTTCCCGCTCCGAGGCGTGAATCGGGTAGGCCCCGACGATCCGCACCAGATCCTCCGGGGTCGCGCCGGAGTCCGCGAGGTCGATCGCTTCGGGGAGCGCGAGGGCGGGCGCGGGGCCGGCCAGGACCAGGCTGCTCAGGCCCGAACCTGCCACGTACGGCTTCATGTAGCCGATCACCCCGCCTGGCGAGAACGGGCAGAAGCCGCGCAAGGCGGCAACGGCGAGGGCAGGAACCCTCGCCCATGCCTGATCGCCCGAACGCATCGTGATGCAGAGTTCACGGGCAGGTGGCTGCCCGTTCGCCCGCTGCCACGGTGACAGCCCGTAGGTGAACCCGGTGACGAAGCCGGGCTCCGGGACGTCCGCGAAGACGAGGGCGAACACCTCGCCGTCGCCAGGCTCGCGAGGCGGGACCTCCTGGATGTCCGGCTCCGCGCCGACCATCGCGCCCAGGCGCTCCACAAAGCGAGTAAGCCGGTCCGGGGCGTTGGGGGGCGTCATTCGCCGAACCGCCAGTCCCACTCCGGCTCGCTGTCCATGCGGCGCGCAAATTCAGAGAACTCGATCAACTCTCCGTAGTTGGTGTCGACAACCCCGGTCCGGTTGCGAATCAGCCTCCCCAGGAGAGCCTTCGCCGACTTGGCATCCTCGTATGCCATGAGGATCGCGAACGGATCCGGCGCCACCTGGGAAGCTTCTTCGAGCTCTTCCGGGGAAAAATCCTCGATCACACACCCCGAGAACGAGAATTGGTAATTCTCACCTTCAAGCTCAAGGAAGTCGAACTGCGGATCGGGACGATTCACCACTCCCAGTGCTCTGATCACCGCCATGAACTCTCGATGCTCCGAGCCCGGCACGAGCAGGACGAGCGTGGGCTTCACTGGACGGTCCCTTCGGAGTTGTCTTCCCGTGAGGTGAGGCCCAGCCTGGCCACGTCGTCGTAGCGGCGGCACATCTCCTCGACCCGGGCCTCGACGAAGGCGAGCGCCTCGTCGAGGCCGAGGCCGTCGGCATGCTGCCGGTACGGGGTGTGGACCCCGGCCGGCCACTCGCCCATGTCCCGCTCCAGGTCGAGCCGGACGAACGCCTCCACCGCGATCCCCACCCCGGTGAAGGTGAGGGTCACTGCGAGACGGTATTCGTTCAGCTCCTGGTCGCGGGTCAGGTCCATCCAGGTGATGGCATGGTCGAGCGTCACCTGCGGTGAGCCGTCCACGACGTCGAGCCGTACCTGCGGGCTGAGTGCCGAATCGCCGTCGTCTCCGGGATCGCTGCCGAAGTCGCACGCCAGGTAGGCGCCGAGCATGAACTCGGCCAGCTGCTTCTGGAAACGATCGAGAAGCAGCAGGAATCCCGAGAACTGCTGTTCCACAGAGGGCACGGCGAACGCTCCAGGTTCACGACGACGTCAGGGGTCAGGGGTCAGGGTTCCGCACGGAGTCGGACGACAGGCACCAGGACGCCTTGAGAGTGAACAGCACCCATGCCCCCTTGTGTCCACCCGTCCCCTTGTTGATCTTCATGACCACCAGGGTGAGCTTCGTTCGGATCCACAGCTGACCCCCAGGCAGACCACAGTGCGCACCCATCACGCCCCGGCACGGTGCAGTGGTGACGTCTGCCACCGATCCGCATCCCCACGCCTCCGCGCCCCTCGCGGCCGACACCGACTCGCCGCCTTCCGCGCGGTCCGGACCACCGGAGACACAGTCCGGCCCGCCGGAGAAAGCGCCCCGCTGGTCCCTCCCCGCCCTGATCGCGATCATGGCGCTGGCCACGGTGCTGTACTCCTGGAACCTGTCCGGCTCCGGCCTCAACAGCTTCTACAGTTCCGCGATCTACAGCGGAACCCAGAGCTGGAAGGCGTGGTTCTTCGGCTCGCTCGACGCGGGCAACTTCCTGACCGTCGACAAGCCGCCGCTCGCACTCATGGTCATGGGCCTGTCGTGCCGGATCTTCGGCTTCGGCACCTGGCAGATGATGCTGCCGATGATCGTGGCCGCCCTCGGCACGATCTGGATCCTGCACTCCTCCGTGAAGCGGGTGTTCGGCCACGCCGCCGCCGCGCTCGCCGCGCTCGTGCTCGCGCTCACCCCGATCACCGTCGCCATCAACCGCGACAACAACCCCGACACCCTGCTCCTCCTCCTGATGGTGTCGGGCGCGGCCCTCGGACTGCGCGCGACCCGCGACGGCAGGCTGCTGCCGCTGCTCGGCTCGGCGGTCTGCTTCGGGCTCGCCTTCAACACGAAGATGCTCCAGGGCTACATCGCGCTGCCCGCCGTCTTCGCGGTCTATCTGTACGCGTCGCACCTCGGCTGGGCGAAGCGGATCCGCAACCTGCTGCTGGCCGCCGTGGCCCTGGCCGTGTCCAGCTTCTGGTGGGCGACGGCCGTCTCGCTGGTGCCCGCCGACGACCGTCCCTACATCGGCGGTTCGACGGACGGCACCGCCTGGAACCTGATCTTCGGCTACAACGGCTTGGGCCGCGTCCTCGGCGGCGAGGGCAACGGCGGTGGCGGAGGAGGTGGCGGCGGCTTCTCCGGTTCCGCGGGCCTCGGCCGGCTGTTCAACGACATCCTGGGCGGCCAGATCTCCTGGCTGATCCCCTTCGCGGGCATCGCCCTCGCCGGCGGCCTCGTGCTGTGCGGGCGCGCCCCGCGCATCGACCCGACCCGTGCGGCGCTGGTGCTGTGGGGCGGCTGGCTGCTGCTGCACTACCTGACGTTCGCCACGGCCGAAGGCACCATGCACCCGTACTACACGACCGCGGTCGCCCCTGGCATCGCGGCCCTGTGCGGTGGCGGCGGCGTCATGCTGTTCCGTGCCTTCCGCGGCGGTGACGTCCGCTGGTCCTGGGTGCTGCCCGCCGGGCTCGCGGTCACCGGCATCTGGGCGGTCGTGCTGTTGCGCCGGGCCACCGACTGGAACACCTGGCTGTGGCCGGCCATCGCGGTGGTCATGGCGCTGGCCGTCGTCGGCCTGTTCGTCCTCCGCTCCGGCAACCGCGTACGGCTGCTGGCCGCGTCCCTGGCGGCGGCGGTCGTCGCGGCTCTCGCGGGCCCGGCGGCGTACTCGTTCGCCGTCCCGGCCAGTGCAGGCGGCGCGGGCGGCGGCATGGGCGGCACCAATCCGACCGCCGGACCGTCCACCGGCCAAGGCGGCTTCGGCGGCGGACGGGGTGGCCCCGGCGGCAACGCGGGGGGTCCGGGCGGCGGCGAGATGCCCGGCGGCACCCAGCAGGGCGGCCAGGCGGCCGGCCAGGAGGGCGGCCAGGCGCCCGGCGGCGGTGGAACCGCCGAACTGCCCGGCGGCGCCCCGCAGGGCGGCGAGAACGGCGGTTTCCCCGGCGGCGGCACGGGCGGCCAGAACGGCGAGTTCCCGGGCGGCCAGGGCGGTGGCGAGAACGGTACGGCCCCGGGCGGCACGGGCGGTCAGCGCGGCGGTTTCGGCGGCGGTGGCGGCATGGGCGGCGAGACCAGCAGCGAGCTGATCTCGTACCTGGAGAAGCACCAGGACGGCGCCAAGTGGCTGCTCGCGGTATCCAATTCGCAGAGCGCCGGACAGCTGATCCTGAGCACCCACAAGCCCGTCATCTCCATGTACGGCTTCACCGGCACCGACAAGGGCATGACGGTCGCCAGGCTCAAGGAGCTGGTGAAGAAGGGCGAGCTTCACTACATCCAGGTCGGCGGCTCGGGCATGGGCGGCGGAATGGGCGGCAACAACAGCACCAGTTCCGCGGTCACCGCCTGGGTGCAGAAGAACGCCACCGCGGTGAAGGAGAGCGCCTACAGCAAGACCTCGTCGTCCGAGTCGAGTTCGGCCACGGGCTCCGAGTCGGAGAACGGCCAGTCGGCCCAGTCGGCCTCGACGCTCTACCGTCTGGACCCGTCCGACGTGAACTGACCGGTCCTCAAGCGCCGAAAGGCCCCTGCCCATGCGACCCATGAGCGGGGGCCTTCCGGCGTGTCAGATCGCGCGCACAACAAGCCACTTGCCGGTTTCCGTCACCCAACCGACACGCTCCGTTCATTCCCTGAAACGCATGTCCATGCCGCTCCGGTTGCCCGCTCAATCAACCCGCGTAGAACGGACGCCCCCACCATGCCCGCCACGCACATACGCCGCTGGAAGACGCTGGCGCTGACCACCTCAGCCGTCCTGGTAGGCCTCACCCTGCCGACGATGACCGCCACTCCCGCGAGTGCCACGACGACCGCGTACGACAGCACGTACTACAAGAACGCGGTCGGCAAGACCGGCAGCAGCCTGAAGTCCTCGCTGCACACGATCATCAGCAGCCAGACCAAGATCTCGTACTCCGCGGTCTGGAACGCGCTCATGGTCACCGACCAGGACCCGAACAACAGCAACAACGTGATCCTGCTGTACAGCGGCGTCTCGCGCGCCAAGTCCCTCAACGGCGGAGACGTCGGCGACTGGAACCGCGAGCACACGTGGGCCAAGTCCCACGGCGACTTCGGCGAGGTGACCGGTCCCGGCACGGACCTGCACCACCTGCGTCCCGCGGACGTCCAGGTCAACAGCATCCGTGGCAACAAGGACTTCGACAACGGCGGCAGCACGGTCAGCGGCGGGGGCGGCAGCCTCACCGACTCCGACTCGTTCGAGCCGCGTGACGCGGACAAGGGCGACGTGGCCCGCATGATCCTCTACATGGCGGTGCGCTACGACGGCGGCGACGGCTTCGCCGACCTCGAGCCCAACGAGAAGGTGAACAACGGAAGCAACCCATATATCGGCAAGCTCTCCGTGCTCAAGGAGTGGAGCGACGAGGACCCGCCGAGCGCCTTCGAGGAGAAGCGCAACCAGGTCATCTACGACAGCTACCAGCACAACCGCAACCCGTTCATCGACCACCCGGAGTGGGTCGACGCGATCTGGTAGACGGACGCGCCGGCGGTCGACCGGCTACGGCCCGGGCCACCGGGCCGTAGCCGGTCGACCGTGCCGTCAGCTCCCGAGATGCGTCGGCTCGAACATCCGCAGCACCGCCGGGAGCAGCAGCACGGACGGGCCGGGGCTTGTGAGGGCCTTCGCCAGGTCCTCCTCCAGTGTCTCGGGGGTCGTACGGACCCCCGGGACGCCGAAGGACTCGGCCAGCGCCACGTAGTCGGGGCGGGTCAGCTCCGTGGCCGTGGCCTGGCCGAAGGCGTCGGTCATGTACTCGCGCAGGATGCCGTAGCCGCCGTCGTCGACGATCAGCCAGGTGACGTTCAGGTCGTACTGCCTCGCCGTGGCGAGTTCGGCGATCGAATACAACGCGCCGCCGTCGCCGGAGACCGCGAGGACCGGGCGGGTGGGATCGGCCGCCGCCGCGCCGAGGGCCGCCGGGAAGCCGTAGCCGAGGCCGCCCGCGCCCTGGGCGGAGTGCATGGTGTTCTTTCCGCGCGGGTCGAAGGCGGACCACGCCCAGTACGCCAGGATGGTCATGTCCCAGAAGGACGGGGAGGTGGCCGGGAGGGCCCGGCGCACAGACGCCAGCACCTCCTGTTCCAGGGTGAGTTCCTGGGCGGCGATGCGCTCCCCCACCCGGTCGAGCAGCGTGCGGACGCGGTCCGCCGCCGTCGGGTCGGGGCGGTCCTCGACGGTCTCCAGGAGCGCGGAGAGCGCGAGCCTGGCGTCCGCGTGGATGCCGATCGCCGGGTGGTTGGACTCCAGCTTGCCGAGGTCGGCCTCGATCTGGACGACCCGGCCGCGGGGCTTGAACGTGTGGTAGTTCGAGGACAGTTCGCCGAGGCCGGAGCCGACGACCAGCAGGACGTCCGCGTCCTCCAGGAAGTCCGTGGTGTGCCGGTCCTCCAGCCAGGACTGGAGCGAGAGCGGGTGGGTCCAGGGGAAGGCGCCCTTGCCGCCGAAGGTGGTGACGACCGGCGCGTTCAGCTTTTCCGCCAGCGACCTCAGCTTGCCGGACGCGTCCGACCGTACGACCCCGCCGCCCGCGATGATCGCGGGGCGGGCCGCCGAGGACAGCAAGTGCGCCGCCAGCGCCGTCAGTTCGGGGCGCGGGACGACGTCCTCCGGGGTCGCGTCCATCGCCGTGACCTGCGGCAGGTGGGTCTCGGCGAGGAGGATGTCCTGCGGGATCTCCACCCAGACCGGGCCGTGCGGGACGGTCAGCGCCGACTCCCAGGCCGCCGCGATCGCGGAGGGGATCTGCGACTGCGTACGGACCGTGTGGACGGACTTGACGACACCCCTGAACGACGCCGACTGGTCGGGGAGTTCGTGCAGATAGCCGTGGCGTCCGCCGCCCAGTCCCGCGGTGGGGATCTGGCTGCTGATGGCTAGGACCGGGGCGGAGGCCGCGGCGGCCTCCTGGAGCGCGGCCAGGGAGGTCAGCGCACCCGGGCCGGTGGAGAGCAGCAGCGGCGCGGCCTCACCCGTGATGCGGCCGTACGCGTCGGCCGCGAACCCCGCGTTGTTCTCCACCCGCAGCCCGATGTACCGCAACGAGGACCGGCGCAAGGCGTCGAACATGCCGAGCGCGTGCTGGCCGGGCAGGCCGAAGACGGTCGTGGCACCGAGACCGGAGAGGGTCTCCACGACCAGGTCTCCGCCGTTGCGGCCGGGGGGCGGATTCAGCGCGGCCTCCGTCTGCGCCGCCGACGGACGGAGCACCAGGTCGTGGTCGTGAGTCACTTGTTCCCGGCCTCCTGAGCCCTGGCCGCCGCGATCTGGCGGGACATGATCGTCGTCAGTTCGTACGCCGTGTGGGACGCGGCCACCGCCGTGATCTCGGCGTGGTCGTACGCGGGCGCGACCTCGACCACGTCCGCGGAGACCAGGTTGCAGGAGGACAGTCCGCGCAGGATCTCCAGCAGCTCGCGGGAGGTCATGCCGCCGGCCTCCGGCGTGCCCGTGCCGGGGGCGTGCGCCGGGTCGAGGCAGTCGATGTCGATGGAGATGTACAGCGGACGGTCACCGATGCGCTGGCGCAGCTGGTCGGCGACCTCGTCGGCGCCGCGGCGGTAGATGTCCGCCGAGGTGACGATGCCGAAGCCCATCTTCTCGTCGTCGGTGAGGTCCTGCTTGCCGTACAGCGGGCCGCGGGTGCCGACGTGGGAGAGGGCCTCCGTGTCCAGGATCCCCTCCTCCACCGCCCGGCGGAACGGGGTGCCGTGCGTGTACTCGGCGCCGAAGTAGGTGTCCCAGGTGTCGAGGTGCGCGTCGAAGTGGAGCAGGGCCACCGGGCCGTGCTTCTTGGCGACGGAGCGCAGGAGCGGGAGGGCGATGGTGTGGTCGCCGCCCAGCGTCATCAGGCGGGCGCCCGTGCCGAGCAGCTCGTCGGCCGCGGCCTCGACCGTCTCCACGGCCTCGTTGATGTTGAACGGGTTCGCCGCGATGTCACCGGCGTCGGCGACCTGGGCGAGGGCGAAGGGGGAGGCGTCCTGCGCCGGGTTGTACGGGCGCAGCAGGCGGGAGGCCTCGCGGATGGCGTTGCCGCCGAAGCGGGCGCCGGGCCGGTAGGAGACCCCGGAGTCGAAGGGCACGCCGACCACGGCGACGTCGGCGCGGCCGACCTCGTCGAGGCGCGGCAGCCGGGCGAAGGTCGCGGGGCCCGCGTACCGCGGGACGCGGGACGAGTCGACGGGGCCGCGTGGCTCACTGCCGCCTGCTGCCGGGAACTCGGTGCTGCTCATCGTCGGACTCCTCCAGGTGGTACGGGTGATGCGTGGTGCGAGTGGTGAGTAATGCGTGGGTACGGGTGATGCGTCTTCCAGTGTCGCGGACCCCGCCGACCGGGGGCCGCCCGGCCCGGTCGCCGTGCGGCGGCCGGGCCGAAACTCTTCGGGGGCTGGGGTGCGGTACGGCGGCTAGGCGACCACGGCCGTCGGCTCGGCCTCGGCCTCGGCATCCGCGCCGCGCCCGGCCAGCCGCTCGCGCCAGGCGGCCAGGACCGCCGGGTCGGTCGCGGGTGTGGCCAGGGAGACGATCACGTACGCGGCCAGCGAGGACAGCAGCCCGTAGTAGACGGGCTCGTTCGCAAGGATGCCGTACGTCGCCATCAGGCCGACGACCGCGAGCCCGCCAACGACGACGGAGGCGAGCGCGCCGTGCACGGTCCCGCGCTTCCACAGCAGTCCGCCGAGGATCGGGACGAGCAGACCGCCGACGAGCAGGTTGTACGCGACGGTCAGCGCCTCGACGACGTTGTTGAGCGCGATGGCGGTACAGATCACGGCGATGCCCATGACGAGAATGAAGACCCGGTTCCCCTTGACCTCGTCGTGGTCGTCCCCCCGGGGCCGTACGGCCCCGCGCAGCTTGGCCCAGATGTCGTTGTTGGCGACGGTGGCGCAGGCGATGAGGGCGCCGGAGGACGTGGACATCACGGCGGCGAGGGCGGCGGCGAGCACCAGGCCCCGAACGCCGACCGGAAGCTCGTCCTTGACGATGGTCGCGAAGGCGGTGTCGGCGCTGGGCAGGGTCGGGTAGAGCACCTTGGCGGCCGTGCCGATGACGGCGCCGGCGAGGGCGTACACCAGGCAGTAGGTGCCGGCGACGGTGCCGCCCCACTTGGCGGTCGTGTCGCTGCGGGCGGTGAACACGCGCTGCCAGATGTCCTGGCCGATGAGCATGCCGAAGGTGTAGATCAGCACGTAGGTGAAGATCGTCTCGCCGCCGATGCCCAGCGGGTCGAAGTACTCCGTGGGCAGCTTGGCCTTCATCTCGCTGAACCCACCGGCCTTGACCACCGCGATGGGGAGCAGGAGCAGCAGCACGCCGACGGTCTTCACGACGAACTGCACCATGTCGGTGAGGGTGATCGACCACATGCCGCCGAGCGTGGAGTACGCGACGACGATCGAGCCGCCGATGATGATCGCGAGCGTCCGGTTCATGTCGAAGAGGACGTCGAAGATGGTGGCGTACGCGATGGTCGAGGTGACCGCGAGCATCAGGGTGTACGCCCACATGACGACACCGGAGATGACACCGGCCCGGCCGCCGTAGCGGAGGTCGAGCATCTCGGAGACGGTGTAGACCTTCAGGCGGGCGATGCGGGCGGAGAAGAAGACGGAGAGGGCGAGGAGTCCGAGGCCGATGGTGAACACCATCCAGGCGCCGGAGAGCCCGTACTGGTATCCGAGCCCGACGCCGCCGATGGTGGACGCGCCGCCGAGGACGATCGCGGCCATGGTCCCGGAGTACATCGCGGGGCCCAGGCGCCGTCCGGCCACCAGGAACTCACTCTTCGACTTGGCGCGGCGCATGCCCCACCAGCCCATGGCCAGCATGCCGGCCAGATAGACGACGATCACTGTGTAGTCGACGGCCATAAGGGGCCCTCCTTCGCGCACTCATCGGTGGCGTGTCGTGCAGATGGACGTGGGGACGCGGGCCGGGCGAGCGATACCCGGCCGTGAGTCCGGCAGCTGATCGCGGGGACATACGCCCGTACCCGCCGCTGCCGACGGCACTGACCTTAGGTGGCCGGAAGATGACTCTGAAGTGTACGTTTCATCCATCGCAGCCGATCCGGATGGAGGGAACGTCCACCGTGCCGGACACATCCGCCGCATCCACCACACCCGCCACACCAGTCCCGCCCGTCCAACCCGTCCAACCCGTTCCACCCACCCCACCGGTCCCGCTGTCCGCCCTCCTGGCCCGGGAGGACCTCGGTCTGCGCCACATCGCGGGCCCCGTCGACCCGGACACGGTGATCCACTGGGCGCACACGTCGGAGATGGCGGACCCGTACCCGTATCTGCTGGGCGGTGAGCTGCTGCTGACCGCCGGGGTGCACATCCCGGAGGCGGCGGGCTCGGGCACCTACTTCGACGACTACGTCTCCCGGATCGTGGCGGCGGGCGGCGCGGCGCTCGGCTTCGGCCTGGCGCCGGTGCACGACACGGTCCCGCGCGCCCTGGTCGCGGCCTGCGACACCTACGACCTGCCCCTGCTGGAGGTCCCGCCCCAGACCACCTTCTCGGGCGTGGCCCGCGCGGTGTGGCAGCTGATGGCGCAGGCCCGGCTGGCGGAACTGCGGCGGGTCACGGAGGCCCAGCAGAGTCTGGCGGCGGCCGCCGCGCGCCCGGACCCGGTGGCGGCGGTGCTGCGGCAGCTGGCCCAGCGGGTGGGCGGCTGGGCGGTGCTGTACGGCCCGGAGGGCGCGGAGCTGGCCCGCGCGGGAAGAACACCCGAGGACGGCCCCGTGGCCGCACTCGGCACCCTGGCCGCCGTCGTACGCCCCGGCGCAACCCCGCCCGCGGTCCCCCAGGGCCCCATTCCGCCCCTCGCCCCCACTCCCACCCCCTCCTCCGCGACCGACACCGTGGGCGGCACCCACCTGGCCGCGTACGCCCTGGGCGGCGGGCGGGGCTTCGTCCTCGGAGTCGCGGCGCCGCGCCGGGACCCCGGGGACCACACCATCGCCTCCGTCGCGGCCGTCCTGCTCTCCCTCCTCACCGGGGAGCAGCAGAGCGGGAGCGGCTCGGCGCGCTCGGCGGCGCTCGTACGACTCCTGCTGGGCGCCGCGCCCGAGGAGGTGGCCCCGCTGCTCGGCGGGGACCGGTGGACCGTCGTGCACGCCCGCCCCGTGGCGGACGGCCCGGCGCCGGACGCCGTCGCCGCGTCCGCGCTGGGGGCGGCACTGGGCTCCGCGCTCATCGACACCGGTGGGAGCGTCGTACGCGTCCTCGTCCCCGGCGACCGCGAGCCGACCGCGCAGCAGGGCTGGATCTGCGGGGTCAGCGCGGCGGTCGGCCCGCACGAGTGGGCGTCCGCCGACGGGCAGGCGGCCCGCGCCCTGGCCCGCGCCCGGGCGACCCGCACGCCCCTCGTCCGCCACGGCGAGCGCCCCGCCCTGGCGGATCTCGTGCCCCCGGCCGACGCCGCGGCCCACGCGCGCACCCTCCTCGCCCCCATCGCCGCCACCCCCGCCCTCACCGAGACCCTCCGCACCTGGCTCTCCCTGCACGGCAGTTGGGACCGCACGGCCGTCGCCCTCTCCGTCCACCGCAACACCGTCCGCCAACGCACCGCACGGTGTGCGACGTTGCTGGAGGCGGACCTCGACGACGCGGACGTACGGATGGAGTTGTGGTTCGCACTGAGGGAAAGCTGAGAACCCCGAAGGCGCCCCCAACCCTGGCCTCTCGATCTCACGCCGAGTGACCCACATCCCACGGTTCAGGACAACCACCCTCCCAGCGGAGCGCCCCGGCACAATGGGTGGCATGCCGATATCCGGGACCCCCAGCCGCGCCGAGCTCGTCGACCACCTCGTGAAGACCCGTATCGCGGGCGACGTCGCCACGCCCCGCGAGAACAACCTCTCCCACTACCGCAAGCTCGCCAACGGCGACCGCAACTTCTGGCTCGGCCTGGAACTCGGCGACCGCTGGACCGACGAGCAGGACGTGCTCGCCGTGATGGCGGAGCGGTGCGGTGTGAACGACGACCCGGAGTACCGCTACGGCCAGGACACCATCGACCCCGAGCTGACCATCGACGCCCTGGACCGGATGGCGGCGCGGCTGCGCAAGGCGGCGGACGGTGAGCAGCGGGTGCTGTTCGCGACCGGCCACCCCGGCGGTCTGCTCGACGTGCACCGTGCCACCGCCGCCGCGTTGCGCGGCGCCGGCTGCGAGATCGTCGTCATTCCGGACGGGCTGCAGACGGACGAGGGGTACGTCATGCAGTTCGCGGACGTGGCGGTGCTGGAGCACGGGGCCACGCTGTGGCACACCCACTCGGGCGAGCCGATGCGTGCGATCCTCAAGGGCCTGGAGGGTGCGGGCCAGCCCCTGCCCGACCTGGTCGTCGCGGACCACGGCTGGGCCGGCTGCGCGGGCCAGCTCGGCATCGACTCCGTCGGCTACGCCGACTGCAACGACCCGGCCCTCTTCCTCGCCGAGTCCGAGGGCACGCTCCAGGTGACGGTCCCCCTCGACGACCACGTCACAAGCCCTCGCTTCTACGACCCGCTGACGGCGTATCTGCTGACTTCCGCCGGTCTGGCCTGAGCCACTCCGAGCACGCGGAGATCATGCCCAGGTCAAATAAGCGGCAATAAATCGGCAAACGACCGCCAAGCGACAGCAAGATCATCGCAAATACCCCGCACCCCAAACCGCCACAGAGGTGACAGAACACCAACTCCCCACCCACATCCGCCGGTTCACCGTTGCTACGTTTCGCCGCGGCCTTGGCATGACCACCCGGGCCACCAGGCCCCTGACCTGACCAGCCAGGGCTCACAACAGAACACAAAAACGGGAGAACACAGTGCGGAAGCTGGCAGTAGGCGCCCTCGCAGCGGGCCTTTTCGCCATGGGGGCAGGATCCGCGATCGCCGCCTCGTGGCACACCATCCCCAGGCTCACCACCGGTGGCGCGGAGTTCAACTCCGGCCAGTACACCTTCTGGCCCTCGGGCACGAAGCACGGTGGCTTCGAGTGGAAGGGCAACCTCAAGGACGCCGATAACGGCGACGGCCACAACGTCTACATGCAGGTGCGCATCGAGGGCTACGACTGGAACCGCTACAACGGCACCCAGAAGAAGTCCGTTCCGCTCGACTACGTCAACTGGAGCGGTGACGAGCTGTACACGCAGGACGCGTACATACGCGTGTGCCGGGACCGGGGCTCCCTGCACCCGGACAACTGCTCCGTGACCAAGCACTACAGCCGGTAGACCCGGCACTGGCCAGGTAGACCAGGCACTGCCGGGCCAGGTAGCGAACTCGCTTGACCCGGGCCCAGGTTGCACACCTGGGCCCGATCGCTTCTTGGGGGAAGCCATCAGTACGTCAGAGATCCTCAGTACGTCAGCGATCCTCTCCGCCACGGGAGTCGACCTCTCCTACGGCAATCAGCTCGCCGTCCGGGACGCCCACTTCTCCGTCGCCCCCGGCGAGGTCGCCGCCGTCACCGGACAGAGCGGTTCCGGCAAGTCCTCGCTTCTGTACTGCCTGGCCGGGGTGCTTCCCGCCCAGCGCGGGCAGGTGCGTTTCGAAGGACGGTCGCTCGGTGACCTCGGCGACGAAGAGATCAGCGCGCTGCGCCGCGAACGCTTCGGATTCGTCTTCCAGTACGGCGAGTTGCTGCCGGAGCTGACCATCGAGGAGAACACCGCCCTGCCGCTTCGCCTCGCCGGCCAGCGCAAGCAGCCCGCCCTCGCCGCCGCGGGCGCCGTCCTCGAACGGCTCGGGCTCGGCGAGCTGCGCGGCCGCCGCCCCTCGCAGGTCTCCGGCGGCCAGAGCCAGCGCGTCGCCGTCGCGCGGGCCCTGGTCCACCGCCCCGCCGTCGTCTTCGCCGACGAGCCGACCGGCTCCCTGGACAGCGCCAACGCCTCCGCCGTCCTCAAGGAGTTCCTCGACCTGGCCCGCTCCCAGGGCACCGCGGTCGTCCTGGTGACGCACGACCCCGCGGTCGCGGCGCAGGCCGACAGCCACTACACGATGTCCGACGGCGTCCTCACCCCCCGGAGCGCCGCGTGAGGGAGTTCCTGCTCGGACTGCGGCTGCTGCTCGGCGCCGGTCGCGGCAACCGCGTACGTTTTCTGCTGATGGCGACCGGCGGCTCCCTCGGCGTGTGCTGCCTGGCCCTGGTCCTCACCATCCCGGCGATCCTCGACGCCCACGACGGACGCGCCGCCGCCCGGGCCCTGCGGACCTCCGCAGCCCGCACGACGAGCGCGCCCCTCGTCCTGGAACGCTCGGACCCGCACGGCTCCAAGGCGTTCACCCGCATCTTCGTCGCTCCCGGCACCGGGAAGGACACGGCGGCAGAGGCTCCTCCCGGGCTGCCCCGGCTCCCCGCCCCCGGCGAGGTGTTCGTCTCCCCCCGCGTCCACGACCTGCTGCATGCCGAACCTGCCCTCAAAGGTCTGCTCCCGGGCACCGAGAAAGGCCTCATCGGCGGCGCGGGCCTCACCGACCCCGACGAGCTGTACGCGTACGTCGGCACCACCCGCGCCGAACTGGCCCACAAGGGCAGGGCGTTGACCGGCTTCGACCTCGGCTACGCGCCGACCCCGGCCGTCGACCCCTCCACCCTCACCATCCTCCGCTTCGCCCTCGCCACCCTGGTCCTGCTCCCCCTGGGCGTCTTCCTCTCCGTCTGCGCCCGGCTCTCCGCCGCCAGCCGCACCCGGCGTCTCGCCGCCCTGCGGCTGCTGGGCCTGAGTGCCAAGGGCACCCAGCGTGTGAACGCCGCGGAGACCGTCGTGGCGGCCCTGTTCGGCGCGCTGCTCGGGCTCGGCGAGTACTGGGTCCTCAACCAGGTGATGTCCAGGACCGGGCTGCCCGACCTGAAGTGGTACCCGGCGGACGGCGCCCTGTCCGCGTCCACGATCGCCATCTGTCTGCTCGGCTGCCCGGCACTCGCCTGGTTCGTCGGCCGGGCGAGCGCGCGCACCGCGGCCGCCAACCCGCTGGCCGCACGCCGCACCGCCGTCCCGCGCCCCCCGTCGAAGTGGGGCGGCCTGCTGCTCGTCACCGGCCTGGGCATCGTCAGCGGCTACTGCGTGACCGGCCTTACCGCTCACCCTGCCTCCAGCGACGGCCCCTCCGCGCTGCTCGTCCCGGCGGGCGTCCTGCTGACCGGCGCCGGCCTCGTACTGACCCTGCCGCTCCTCACGTACGCCCTCGCCCGGGGCCTCGCCGACCGGACCCGCTCCCTGACCCTGAACTTGGCGATGCGCCGCAACGAGGTGGAGCCCGGCAGCACCATGCGGGTCGTCACCGGCCTCGTCCTGCTCGTGTACGCCGCCTCCCTCGCCCAGGGCATCCTGATCGAGGAGAACCAGGTCACCCGGCCGGACAGCCCAGCGCAGGACTACTCGATCGCGCTGTCCGGCCTCACCGACCGCCAGCGACACGACCTCGCCTCGGTGCCGGGTGTCCGCGCGCACGCGCTGACGATGGACTCCTGGACCGACCCGCGCTACTCCGGCTCCGCCGTCCAGTCACGGGCGACCGCCCTTGTCGCCACCTGCGCCCAACTGAAGGAGCTGGTACGGCACTCAGAGGGCTGTGTGGACGGACGGGTGCTGCGGCTCACCGATCCCGACACGGCCGCGGACCCGGGCGTGCGCGCCGGGGTCGCCTTCCCCTACCGCTTCCAGCAGGGTGGCCGGCAGAAGACCTTGTCGATCACCCTGCCGTCCGCCGCGATCGCCTATCGCGCGTACGACCCCTCGGCGGTCGGAGGTGCCGCCGTCCTCGTCCCGCCGTCCGCGCTGCCGGCCGACGCACGCCCGGCCTCGGCGCAGTACGTGCTGACCAGCGGCTCGCAGCCCGACACCGTCCGCCGCGTGCTGGACGGCATCGGAGCCGTGGCGCCGACCGCCGACGTCAACCCGATCGGCGTCAACATCGACGGGCTGCAGCAGATCGCCGTCATCGAGACGCTGCTGGCACTCGGCATGGTCATGGGCCTGGTCATCGGCATCGCTGCGTTCCTGGTCTCCGTGACGGACCGGGCCGTGGAGCGCCGCGCGCACATCACCGCGCTCTCCCTGATCGGGGCCCGCGCGAGAACCCTGCGGGCCGTGCAGTGTGCCCAGGTCGTGCTGCCGCTGGGCATCGGCCTGGCCCTGGCGCTCGTGGCGGGCAAGCTCGCCGAGTCCAGCTATCTCGTCACCGGCGGCGGTGCGGTGTTCTGGGACGGTGCCGGCCTCGCGCCGCTCGCTCTCGTTGCCGTGGGCGCGGTGGCGGTGGCCGCGCTCGGCACGCTCCCGCTGATCGGCCGCCGCGTGAACCCGGAATTGATCCGCCGCGACTGAGCGCCCCGGGGCACCGTCACGGCCAAGGGTTCAGGCCCTCGTGGCGGCGTTGGGCGTAGCCCGGTGTCGGGTCGAGGTACACCCGGCTCACCACGGGGAACGCCTCTCGCAGTCGGGCCTCCGCCTGTTCGCAGGCCCATTCGATCTGGGCGGCGGTCGAGACGTCCCTGAAGTCGACCTTGGCCGCGACCAGCGCCTCGCGCGGCCCCTGTACGAGGGTCGTGAGCTCCAGTACGGCCTCGACGTGCTCCACGGCGAGCAGTTCGGCCCGGATCCGCTCCCGCATCGGCTTGGGGAGGGGGCGGCCGATCAGCAGCTCGGCGTTGGAGCGGCCGAGGACCCAGGCGACGTACAGCAGGAGGAGACCGATGCAGACGGACGCGATGCCGTCCCAGACGCCGGAGCCGGTGAGCTGTCCGCCGAGCAGGCCGCCCGCCGCGAGGACGAGGCCGATCAGGGCAGCCGAGTCCTCCAGGACCACGGCCTTCACGGCGGTGTCCGGGGTGTGCCGGAGGTAGCGCTTGAAGGGCGCCCCCACACGCTCCGCCTCCCCGCGCGCCTGGCGTACGCCGGTGCGCAAGGAGTAGCTCTCCAGCAGGAAGGCGACCGCGAGCACGATGTACGAGACGAGGGGGTCGCCCAGCTCCTCGCCCGCGACGAGGGTGTGGATGCCGTCGTAGAGGGAGAACACCGCGCCGCCGACGAAGGTGGCGACGGCGGCGAGCATCGCCCAGATGTAGCGCTCGGGTCCGTAGCCGAGCGGGTGGTCCTCGTCGGCCGGTTTCTCGCTGCGCTTCAGCGCGGTGAGCAGCAGCAGCTCGGTGACCGTGTCGGCCACCGAGTGCGCGGCCTCGGACAGCATCGCGCTCGATCCGCTGATGACGCCCGCGACCGCCTTGGCCACCGCGATCCCGAGATTGGCGAGGGCGGCGACGATCACCGTGAAGGTGCTCTCGCCGCCGCCGTCGTCGTCCTGCTGTCCGGCTCCCGCTCCAGTCATGGCCATGCCCCAGTCTTACCGGGTCGGCCCGCCGTCAGTCTCACCGGGCAGGCCCGGTCCTACCGGGGGATGCGGACCACGCCCTCCTGGATCACCGAGATGGCGAGCCGTCCGTCCTGGGTGTAGATGCGGGCCTGGCCGAGGCCGCGCCCTCCGGAGGCGGACGGCGACTCCTGGTCGTACAGCAGCCATTCGTCGGCACGGAAGGGGCGGTGGAACCACATCGCGTGGTCCAGCGAGGCCCCGACGACGTCCCCGGTCACCCAGCCGCCGCGCCCGTGCGCGAGCAGGATCGAGTCGAGGAGCGTCATGTCGGAGACGTAGGTGGCGAGGACGACATGGAGGAGGGGATCGTCGGCCAGTTTGCCGTTGGTGCGGAACCACACCTGGGAGTGCGGTTCGCGTATCTCGCCGACCGTGCCGTACGGAGGCGCGTCGACATAGCGCAGGTCGACGGACTCGCGCGCTTCGAGGAGCCGTTCGACGACGAACGGGTCCTTGATGACATCGGCGTACAGCGGCAGCAGTTCGGCGGCCGTGGGCAGCGTCTCCGGGTCGGGCGCGGGCGGCATCGCGGCCTGGTGCTCCATGCCCTCCTCGTACGTCTGGAAGGACGCGGAGAGGTGGAAGATCGGCTGCCCGTGCTGGATGGCGACGACGCGGCGGGTGGTGAAGGAGCGCCCGTCGCGGATGCGGTCCACCGTGTACACGATGGGCGCGCCGGGGTCCCCCGGACGCAGGAAGTACGCGTGCAGGGAGTGCGCGTGCCGGTCCTCGGGGACCGTGCGCCCGGCGGCCACCAGTGCCTGCGCCGCCACCTGCCCGCCGAAGACGCGCGGGACGACGGCGGAGCGGGACTGGCCGCGGAAGATGTCCTGCTCGATCCGCTCCAGGTCGAGCAGATCGAGCAGGGACTCAAGTGCCTGACTCATGCGTCAGTTGTATCGTGCGCTTGTTTCCGGTGATCTTCGCGGGCCCTAAAGGCCCATGTCCTTCGCGATGATCGACTTCATGATCTCGCTGGTGCCGCCGTAGATACGGTTGACGCGGTTGTCCGCGTACAGGCGGGCGATCGGGTACTCGTTCATGAAGCCGTAGCCGCCGTGCAGCTGGAGGCAGCGGTCGATGACGCGGTGCGCGACCTCGGTGGCGAACAGCTTGGCGCTGGCCGCCTCGGCGGGGGTCAGCTCACCGGCGTCCAGGGCCTCGGTGGCCCGGTCGACGACGGCCTCGGCCGCGTCCACCTCGGCCTGGCAGGCGGCCAGTTCGAACTTGGTGTTCTGGAAGGCGGCGACGGGCTGGCCGAAGACGACCCGCTCCTGCACGTACTGCTTGGCGAACCGGACGGCGGCCTTGGCCTGCGCGTACGCGCCGAAGGCGATGCCCCAACGCTCGGAGGCGAGGTTGTGGCCGAGGTAGTAGAAGCCCTTGTTCTCTTCGCCGAGGAGGTCCTCGACCGGGACCTTCACGTCGACGAACGCCAGCTCGGCGGTGTCCGAGGTCTTCAGGCCGAGCTTGTCGAGCTTGCGGCCCACCGAGTAGCCCTCGGCCTTGGTGTCCACCACGAAGAGGGAGATGCCGTGACGGCGGTCCTCCTTGGTGGGCGCGGAGGTGCGAGCGCAGACGATCATGCGGTCGGCGTGCACGCCACCCGTGATGAAGGTCTTGGCGCCGTTGAGGACGTAGTGCGTACCGTCCTCGGAGAGCTTGGCGGTGGTCTTCATGCCCGCGAGGTCGGAGCCGGTGCCCGGCTCGGTCATCGCGATGGCCCACATCTCCTCGCCGGAGACGAACTTCGGCAGGAAGCGCTTCTTCTGCTCGTCGGTGGCGAGCAGCTTGATGTAGGGCAGGCCGAGCAGCACGTGCACACCGGAGCCGCCGAAGGAGACACCCGCGCGGGCGGTCTCCTCGTACAGGACGGCCTCGAACTTGTACGAGTCGATGCCCGCGCCGCCGTGCTCCTCGTCCACGCGGATGCCGAAGACGCCGAGCTCGGCGAGCTTGTAGTAGAAGTCGCGCGGCGCCTGGCCCGCGGCGAACCACTCGTCGTAGACGGGAACGACCTCGGCCTCTATGAAGGCCCGCAGGGTCTCCCGGAACGCCTCGTGGTCCTCGTTGAACACCGTACGGCGCACCGCCGCCACCTTCCTTGCGCCTAAGCCGGCGCCGCTCTCGCGTACCTGGTTGCGCGCCGTCTGGGTTCCTCAATTGATGGTTGCGGTCCCAAATCTAAGCGCTTGCTCAGATGTCAGGTTACCCGTCGGTCACGACGACCGTCCAGAGTCATCGGCCGCCCGCCCCCATGACGCTCGTCACGCCCGCTCCAGCTCCGCCAGCCGGGCGAGAACGCGCTGCGGGAGTTCCGCGGCGGTCAGCCGGAACGGAGTCCAGCGGTCGTTGGAGTCCGGCTTCATCGACGCCGAGAACCGGAAGCGCCCCCTGCTGTTGGGCTCGGCGACCATCTCGCCGAACGTGCCGCTCGGTATCAGCCAGGCGGTCATGATCGTGCCCCGCTCGACATCCACGGCGACGAACAGCATGTCCAGGTCGGCCCGCGGCTGGAAGGTCTGAGCACGCACGAAGACCATCAGCTTGCCCTGGCGAACCTGCGACCCGGTGGACATCCTGGCCTTCACCTGCACCGCCAGGGTCGCCGAGCTCCCGCGCCGGTGGAAGACGAGGTCCACCCCCTCGTCGTCCACCAGCGAGGTGGAGACGTTCAGCTCACCGCCCGTGGCGAGGATCGCCGAGGCCGCGACCAGGTACTCGGCGGCCTTGCCCATCCGCGCGGCTGCCGGACTCTTCTCCAGGTAGTCCTCGTCGTCACTCATGAGGGATCAACGTACCCATGGACCCCACCACTTGGGCGGCATCGGGTCGGCCGGTGCCGAGGTCGGCTGATCGGGATGGAGGCCCAGTCGGCGCAGGGTGTCGGCGCGCACGCGGACGACGACCGTGCCGTGCCAGTGACCGTCCGACCGGACCCCGCACATGAGGTCGATCCCTACGTCCCGCCCGGTGAAGGGGTCCCAGTCGATGCCCCGGTCACGCAGTCAAACCGCCATCAGCCGCCCCGGCCGCGGGCAGCCGGGGACGTTCTCGAAGCGGAAGAGGGTCACCCAGTCGGAAGCCTGTTCGCTCATGGCCATGTGTCCGTTCATGGCCGCCATCATGGCGCAGGGGACAGAGCCGCCGCTCGCACAAAAGCCCGTAGGCACAAAAGCCCGTATCAAAGAACGGTGTCTCCGGCCGCCGCCGCCGCGAAGGCGCCCCGCGCCATCCGGTGCAGCAGGGCCGCCGTCACGCCGCGCCCCGGCAGCGCCCCCGGCCGGCCGAGGTGGGGTGTCGAGTTCAGGAGGCCGAAGACCGAGTGCACCGCCGAGCGGGCGGTGGGTTCGGTGAGGGCCGGATACACCTCGCGCACGACCTCCACCCACAGCTCGACGTACTGCCGCTGCAACTGTCGTACGAGCTTGCGGTCGCTGTCCCGCAGGCGGTCCAGCTCGCGGTCGTGCAGGGTGATCAGGGGACGGTCGTCGAGCGCGAAGTCGATGTGACCCTCGACGAGCGAGTCGAGGACCGCCTCCGCACCCCCGTCGGCCTCCGCCACCCGACGCTTGCCGCCGGTGAGCAGCTGCCCGCTGATCCCCACCAGCAGCTCGGCGAGCATCGCGTCCTTGCCCGCGAAGTGCCGGTACAGACCGGGGCCGCTGATGCCGACCGCCGCTCCTATCTCGTCCACCCCGACGCCGTGGAAGCCGCGCTCGGCGAAGAGCCGGGCAGCCTCCCGGAGGATCTGCTCGCGTCGGGTGGGGGCGTCGGTTCTCGTGGCCATGGAAGCAATTCTAGACAGGGCGGTTAGCGGTCGTTAACCTGGACGACATGCGTTAACGCTCATTAACTGGTGGACCACTGGTGAGGGGACCGCGGGACATGCACGAAGCACCGGAGCTGACGAGCGCGGCAGATCCCGCGTCGGAGGCCTGGCGGGCCAACGAGGCGGCCCATCGCGCCCTCGGCGAGGAGCTGCGCGCCAAGCTCGCCGAGGCACGCCTCGGGGGCGGTGAGCGGGCCCGGGAGCGCCACACCGCGCGCGGGAAGCTGCTCCCGCGCGAGCGCGTGGACACGCTCCTCGACCCGGGCTCGCCCTTCCTGGAGCTGGCCCCGCTGGCCGCCCACGGGATGTACGACGGGCAGGCCCCGGCCGCCGGGGTGATCGCCGGGATCGGCAGGGTCAGCGGCCGCGAGTGCGTGATCGTCGCCAATGACGCCACCGTCAAGGGCGGCACGTACTACCCGATGACCGTGAAGAAGCACCTGCGGGCACAGGAGGTGGCGCTCGAGAACCGCCTCCCCTGTGTCTATCTCGTCGACTCCGGAGGCGCCTTCCTGCCCATGCAGGACGAGGTCTTCCCGGACCGCGAGCACTTCGGGCGGATCTTCTACAACCAGGCGCGGATGTCGGGGGCGGGGATCCCGCAGATCGCCGCCGTCCTCGGGTCGTGCACGGCCGGCGGCGCGTATGTGCCGGCGATGAGCGACGAGGCCGTGATCGTGCGCAATCAGGGCACGATCTTCCTCGGCGGGCCCCCACTGGTGAAGGCCGCCACCGGTGAGGTCGTCACCGCCGAGGAGCTGGGCGGCGGCGAGGTCCACGCGCGTGTGTCGGGCGTCACCGACCACCTCGCGGAGGACGACGCGCACGCGCTGCGGATCGTACGGAACATCGCGGCCACGCTCCCCGCGCGCGGGCCCCTCCCCTGGGCGGTCGAGCAGTCCGTCGAGCCCAAGGTGGATCCGTACGGGCTCTACGGCGCGGTGCCCGTCGACTCCCGCACCCCCTACGACGTACGCGAGGTCATCGCGCGCGTGGTGGACGGTTCGCGCTTCGCCGAGTTCAAGGCGGAGTTCGGGCAGACCCTGGTCACGGGCTTCGCGCGCATCCACGGACACCCGGTCGGGATCGTCGCCAACAACGGCATCCTGTTCTCCGAGTCCGCCCAGAAGGGCGCCCACTTCATCGAGCTGTGCGACCAGCGCGGCATCCCCCTGGTGTTCCTGCAGAACATCTCGGGCTTCATGGTGGGGCGTCAGTACGAGGCCGGTGGCATCGCCAAGCACGGCGCCAAGATGGTCACGGCCGTCGCCTGCACCCGCGTGCCCAAGCTGACCGTGGTGATCGGCGGTTCGTACGGCGCGGGCAACTACTCGATGTGCGGCCGGGCGTACTCACCGCGCTTCCTGTGGATGTGGCCCGGCGCCAAGATCTCCGTGATGGGCGGCGAACAGGCCGCGTCCGTCCTCGCGACCGTCAAGCGCGACCAGCTGGAGGCGCGTGGGGACTCCTGGCCCGTCGAGGACGAGGACGCCTTCAAGGCCCCGATCCGCGCCCAGTACGAGCGGCAGGGCAGCGCCTACTACGCGACGGCCCGTCTCTGGGACGACGGCGTCATCGACCCGCTGGAGACCCGGCAGGTGCTGGGGCTCGCACTGACCGCCTGCGCCAACGCGCCACTGGGTGACCCCCAGTTCGGCGTCTTCCGGATGTGATGAGGGTGCCCGAGATGTTCGACACAGTCCTTGTGGCCAACCGGGGCGAGATCGCCGTACGCGTCATCCGCACCCTGCGCGCGCTCGGCGTCCGCTCGGTCGCCGTCTTCTCCGACGCGGACGCCGACGCCCGGCATGTGCGTGAGGCGGACACGGCGGTACGGATCGGTCCGGCGCCGGCCTCCGAGAGCTATCTGTCGGTGGAGCGGCTCCTCGAAGCCGCCGCTCGCACCGGGGCCCAGGCGGTGCACCCCGGGTACGGCTTCCTCGCCGAGAACGCCTCGTTCGCGCGCGCGTGCGCCGAGGCCGGACTCGTCTTCATCGGCCCGCCCGCGGACGCGATCGCGCTGATGGGCGACAAGATCCGCGCCAAGGAGACGGTGAAGGCGGCCGGGGTCCCGGTCGTTCCCGGCTCGTCCGGCAGCGGCCTCACGGACGCTCAGCTGGCCGAGGCCGCACGGGAGATCGGCATGCCCGTGCTGCTCAAGCCGTCGGCGGGCGGTGGCGGCAAGGGCATGCGGCTGGTGCGGGACGCGTCGGCGCTGGGCGAGGAGATCGCCGCCGCCCGCCGCGAGGCCCGCGCCTCCTTCGGCGACGACACCCTCCTCGTCGAGCGCTGGGTCGACCGCCCCCGGCACATCGAGATCCAGGTCCTGGCGGACGGCCACGGGAACGTGGTCCACCTGGGCGAGCGCGAGTGCTCCCTCCAGCGCCGCCACCAGAAGATCATCGAAGAGGCGCCGAGCGTGCTCCTCGACGACGGCACCCGCGCCGCGATGGGCGAGGCGGCCGTCCAGGCGGCCCGCTCCTGCGGGTACGAGGGCGCGGGCACAGTCGAGTTCATCGTTCCCGGCTCCGACCCGTCGTCGTACTACTTCATGGAGATGAACACCCGCCTCCAGGTGGAGCACCCGGTCACCGAGCTGGTCACGGGGCTCGACCTGGTGGAGTGGCAGCTGCGGGTCGCCGCCGGCGAGCGACTGCCGTACGGGCAGCAGGACATCACCCTCACCGGGCACGCGGTGGAGGCACGCATCTGCGCCGAGGACCCCGCGCGCGGCTTCCTGCCGTCCGGCGGCACGGTGCTCGCCCTGCACGAGCCGCAGGGCGACGGAGTGCGCACCGACTCGGGGCTGAGCGAGGGCACGGAGATCGGTTCGCTCTACGACCCGATGCTGTCCAAGGTCATCGCGTACGGGCCCGACCGCGCGACCGCGCTGCGGAAGCTGCGCGCCGCCCTCGCGGAGACGGTCACGCTCGGCGTGCAGACCAACGCCGGGTTCCTGCGCCGGCTGCTGGCCCATCCGGCCGTGGTGGCGGGGGACTTGGACACGGGGCTGGTGGAGCGGGAGGCGGACGAACTCGCCGCGCGGCCGGTCCCGGCGGAGGTGTACGCGTCGGCGGCGCTGCTGCGCCAGGCGGCCCTCGGCCCCCGGGCTTCCGGGGCCCCGGTGGCCTTCGGGGCCTCCGAAGCCACCGGCTGGGTCGATCCGTTCTCCGTGCCGGACGGCTGGCGCCTGGGCGGCGAGCCTGCCTGGACGGCTCACCACCTGCGGCTGCCGGGGCACGATCCGGTGACCGTCCGCGTGCGCCGCGCGGCGGACGGCGGCGTCGAGCTGCTGCTCGACGGCGAGGAGCGGCCCCTCCGGGGAACCCTTCCCGTGCCCGTCGGCGGGCCCACCGCGTCCCGGTTCACCTTCCGGCTCGACGGCGTCACCCACACCTTCGCCGCCCTGCCGGACGGCACCTGGCTCGGCCGCGAGGGTGACGCCTGGCACGTGCGCGACCACGACCCCGTGGCCGCCTCCCTCACCGGCGCCGCGCACGCGGGGGTGGACTCGCTCACCGCGCCCATGCCCGGCACGGTGACCGTCGTGAAGGTGGCCGTGGGCGACGAAGTGACCGCGGGACAGAGCCTGTTGGTGGTCGAGGCGATGAAGATGGAGCACGTCATCTCCGCCCCGCACGCCGGGACCGTCAGCGAGCTGGACGTCACGCCGGGCACCACGGTCGCCATGGACCAGGTGCTGGCCGTGATCACGCCGTACGAGGAGACGACACCGTACGAGGAGACGACATGAGTACCCCCGAACTGGGCCTCCCCATGGCCGTGGCGGCCCCGGACCTGCCCGCCCGGGTGCGGATCTACGAGGTCGGCGCGCGCGACGGGCTGCAGAACGAGAAGGCGACCGTGCCGACGGAGGTGAAGGCCGAGTTCGTCCGGCGCCTCGCGGACTCGGGCCTGACCACCATCGAGGCCACCAGCTTCGTCCACCCCAAGTGGGTGCCCCAACTGGCGGACGCGGAGCAGCTGTTCCCGCTCGTGAGCGACCTGGGCAGGTCCTCGGGGGTGCACCTCCCGGTCCTCGTGCCCAACGAACGGGGTCTGGACCGGGCGCTGGCCCTCGGCGCCCGCCATGTCGCACTCTTCGCCAGCGCGACGGAGTCCTTCGCGAAGGCGAATCTCAACCGGACCGTCGACGAGTCCCTGGCCATGTTCGAGCCGGTGGTGTCCCGGGCCAAGGCGGACAAGGTGCACGTCCGCAGCTATATCTCGATGTGTTTCGGCGACCCCTGGGAGGGGCCCGTACCCATCCATCAGGTCGTACGCGTCTGCAAGGCCCTGATGGACATGGGCTGCGACGAACTGAGCCTCGGCGACACGATCGGCGTGGCGACACCGGGTCACGTGCAGAACCTCCTCGCCGAGCTGAACGAGGAGGGCGTGCCGACCAGCGTGCTCGGTGTGCACTTCCACGACACCTACGGCCAGGCGCTCGCCAACACCCTGGCGGCCCTCCAGCACGGCGTCACCACCGTCGACGCCTCCGCGGGCGGCCTCGGCGGCTGCCCCTACGCCAAGTCCGCCACCGGCAACCTCGCCACCGAAGACCTCGTATGGATGCTCCAGGGCCTCGGCATCGACACCGGTGTCGACCTCGCCCGCCTCACCGCCACCAGCGTGTGGATGGCCGAGCGACTGGGCCGACCCAGCCCGTCCCGCACGGTCAAAGCCCTCTCCCACAAGGAATGATCCCCATGTCCCTGGACCACCGGCTCTCCCCCGAACTCGAAGAACTCCGCCGTACGGTCGAGGAGTTCGCGCACGACGTCGTGGCACCGAAGATCGGCGACTTCTACGAGCGGCACGAGTTCCCGTACGAGATCGTGCGGGAGATGGGCCGCATGGGCCTGTTCGGACTGCCCTTCCCCGAGGAGTACGGCGGCATGGGCGGCGACTATCTCGCCCTCGGGATCGCCCTGGAGGAGCTCGCCCGGGTGGACTCCTCCGTGGCCATCACCCTGGAGGCGGGCGTCTCGCTCGGCGCGATGCCGATCCACCTCTTCGGCACGGAGGCCCAGAAGCGGGAGTGGCTTCCCCGTCTCTGCTCCGGCGAGATCCTCGGCGCCTTCGGCCTGACGGAGCCGGACGGCGGCTCGGACGCCGGCGCGACCCGCACGACAGCCCGTCTCGACCCGGACACGAACGAATGGGTCATCAACGGCAGCAAGTGCTTCATCACCAACTCCGGCACGGACATCACGGGCCTGGTCACGGTCACCGCCGTCACCGGACGCAAGCCCGACGGCAAGCCGCTGATCTCCGCGATCATCGTCCCGTCCGGCACCCCCGGTTTCACGGTCGCCGCCCCGTACTCGAAGGTCGGCTGGAACGCCTCCGACACCCGTGAGCTGTCCTTCGCCGACGTCCGTGTCCCGGCCGCGAACCTGCTCGGCGAGGAGGGCCGCGGCTACGCCCAGTTCCTGCGCATCCTGGACGAGGGCCGTATCGCCATCGCGGCTCTGGCGACGGGCCTCGCGCAGGGCTGCGTCGACGAGTCGGTGAAGTACGCCAAGGAGCGGCACGCGTTCGGACGCCCGATCGGCGCGAACCAGGCCATCCAGTTCAAGATCGCCGACATGGAGATGAAGGCCCACATGGCCCGCGTCGGCTGGCGCGACGCCGCGTCCCGCCTCGTCGCGGGCGAGCCCTTCAAGAAGGAGGCGGCGGTCGCCAAGCTCTACTCCTCCACCATCGCCGTCGACAACGCCCGCGACGCCACCCAGGTCCACGGCGGCTACGGCTTCATGAACGAGTACCCGGTGGCCCGCATGTGGCGCGACTCCAAGATCCTGGAGATCGGCGAGGGCACGAGCGAGGTACAGCGGATGCTGATCGCGAGGGAGCTGGGGCTGACGGGCTGAGCTGGACGGGTAGTTCCTGGTGGCTGGGTCCTGGCCGATGCGGGGGAAGCGCCGGCCAGGACCTGTTCCTCACCTTGCGTGCCGGGCACTCAGGGAGTTCAGGAGGGCGGCTCCGCGTTCGGCGTCGTCCACACTCACGGCGAATTCCCTGCCCCTTGAAGGGTGGATGACCAGGCACTCGCCACCGCGCAGCATCACGGTGGTTCCCCGCCCGCTCAGCCGGTAGCCCCATCCGCCGACCTGGGCGGGCGTGCGGTTCTCGACGCGTGCCGACTCGATGTCCTCGGCGGCCCAGTGTCGTGTCGGCCAGCCGAAGGGACCGAAGGCGACGTCCAGACCTCGCTCGCTGACGCGCGCCCGCACCGAGGAGCAGCCGAGGACCAGAAGGGACGCGAAGGCGAACGGCGCGGCCGCCAGCAGGAACGGAAGGTCCGTCAGACCCGCGAGCGCCGACACGACGACGGTGATCGCGAGCAGCCCGGTCAGGGCGGCGAGCGCATGGAGCCAGGAGTTCGACGTGCGGGCGAGCCATACGACCCGCTGTCCGGCGGGAATGTCCAGGGTCGGGCCGTCCGCCGTGGGCCGGGGTTCGTCCGGCGCCCGGCGCGCGGCCAGCAGACCGGCCGCGCCCGCTGCGGCCGCCACCACGAGCGTGCCCACGATCCCGCTCGTCACCGATCCCGCGTCGTGCCAGTCCGCGCGGTCCAGATTCGCCCGTACGACCGATGCCTGCCCGCCGAGCAGTGTCACACCGCCGAAGCCGAGGCCCGCGGCCGCCCACCCTGGTACGCCGCGACCGGCCCCTGCCCGGCGCGGCGTCAGCACGACGACGAACGCCAGCACACCCCAGATCAGCGCGGGGAAGAGGGCCGCGGCCCAGAGCGGCATGGAGTCGTCGGGCCTGTCCGAGCCGGCTTCCCAGTGGGTCGCCAGTCGGTCCGGGAGCCGACCGCTCGCGGCCAACGGCAGCGCCACCAAAAGGACCAGAACGCCGACGCCCCAGCCGACGGCGCCCCACACCGCTCCGCTCTTGCGCCCCTGCTCGCTCACGAGATCCCCCTGATCATGTCGACGAGGTCGTTCTTGCTGTAGCCGAGGTGCGCCGCGTCGGCCACCAGGTCGCGTACGCGGTGCAGCAGAACGGAGCGCTGGTCCGCCCCGTCGGCCACCGTCACACCCCGACCCCGCCGGAACTCCAACACCCCTTCGTCGCGCAGCGCCCGAAGGCCCCGTAGAACCGTGTTGACGTTCACATCCAGGGCCTGGGAAAGCTCCCGTGCCGGGGGAAGGCGGTCTCCCGGCCCGCACTCGCCCTCGGCGATGGCGCGCCGGATCGCGCCGGCCACCTGCTCGTGCAGGGGGCTACTGTCCGCGGTGTTCAGCCTCAACAGCATGGTGCTAGTGAAGATAGCACCAACCGCTTGAAGTGGGAGCGTAGTTCGTGACGAACGATGCGGCGGGAGCACCACCGACACCCGCCCCGTCCACCCCTTCCCCTACGTCGCCAAGAACCCGGCTACGAGACCGTCGGCAACCGGGTGCACGGCACGTGGGTGGTGTCCAAGGGAAAGGCCTGACCGCCCGATCGACATACCGGCAGCCCACAGGTCCGGGCGGAGGGCACCCGCCCCCTGGACAAGTGATGAGGTTAGGCTAACCTACCTTCGAACTCGTCCGGCGGGCGCTACCGCCCCGTGCCGAAAGCAGCCACACACATGTCCAACGCCCGTGCCACCCACCTCACCCGACGCGGCATCCTCGCCGCCGGCGGCGCCCTCGGTCTCGGTGCCGTCCTCGCCGCCTGTGGCGACGACGACGGCAAAAGCGGTGGCTCGGAGTCGACGAAGGCCGCCGCCAAGTCCGGTCCCTGGACCTTCAAGGACGACCGCGGCACGACGGTGAAGCTGGACAAGATCCCGGGGAACATCGTCGCCTTCACCGGTGTCGCCGCCGCCCTCTACGACTACGGCATCGAGGTCAAGGGCGTCTTCGGCCCGACCACGACCAAGGACGGCAAGGCCGACGTCCAGGCCGGCGACATGGACGTCAGCAAGCTGACCGTCCTCGGCAACGAGTGGGGCCAGTTCAACATCGAGAAGTACGCGGCCCTCGCGCCCGACGTGCTGATCTCCACCATGTTCGACTCCGCGGGCACCCTCTGGTACGTCCCCGAGGAGTCCAAGGCGAAGATCCTCAAGCTCGCCCCGAGCGTCGGTGTCTCCGTCTACGACCGCCAGATGCCCGCGTCGTTGGAGCGCATGGTCGCGCTCGCCGTGTCGCTGGGCGCCGACGAGAAGTCCGCCAAGATCGCCGAGGCCAAGAAGAAGTTCGAGACGGCCGCGGAGCGGCTGCGCACCGCGGCCAAGGCCCGCCCCGAGATCAAGGTGCTCGCCGGTTCCGCGAGCCAGGACATCTTCTACGTCTCCGGCTCGAACCTCTCCATCGACCTGGAGTACTTCAAGGCGCTCGGCGTGAACATCGTCGAGCCCTCCGCCAAGGCCCTGAAGGCCAGCGGCGGCTGGTTCGAGAACCTGAGCTGGGAGAACGTCGACAAGTACCCGGCGGACATCATCGTCATGGACGACCGCAGCGCGACCATCCAGCCGGCCGACATCACCGAGGCCACCTGGAAGAAGCTGCCCGCGGTCAAGGCCGGCCAGGTCATCGCCCGCTCCCCCGAGCCGATCGTGTCGTACGACAAGTGCACCCCGCTTCTCGACAACCTCGCCGAGGCGATCGAGGAGGCCAAGAAGGTCGCCTGACACCCCCTGCCGTGATCACCTGACGATGACTCAGGAGCACCCATGACGACGGCCGTAGCCGCCCCGTTCCGTTTCTTCTCCCTCCAGGTCGTACGGACGAGGCGGCTCGGCCCGTCACTGGTCCGGATCACCTTCGCCGGGGCCGACCTGGCGGGCTTCGCCTCCCACGGCCGGGACCAGAGCCTCTCCCTCTTCCTGCCGCACCCCGGCCAGACCGAGCCGGCCGTCCCCTACGAGCTGGGCGACGGCTGGTGGCAGGGGTGGCGCGAACTCCCCGACGACGTACGGGCGGTGATGCGCTCGTACACGCTGCGGGCGCTGCGCCGGAACGCCCGGGGCCGTGCGAGCGAGATCGACATCGACTTCGTCCTGCACGGCGTGGAGCCGGACGCCGAGGTCCCCGCGGGGCCGGCGTCCCAGTGGGCCTCCCGTGCGGGGGCCGGCGACCGCGTCGTACTGCTCGGCCCGGCGGTCGAGGACAACCGGGCGATCCGCTTCCGCCCGCCCGCCGACACCGACCTGGTCGTCCTGTGGGCGGACGAGACCGCGCTGCCCGCCGCCTCCGCGATCCTCGAGTCCCTGCCCGCCGGCACCCGCGTCCGCGCCTGGCTGGAGGTCCAGCACGCCGAGGACGTCCAGGACCTGCTGGTCACCGCCGAGGCGGAGATCACCTGGCTCGTGCGCGACGACGGGGCCCCCATGGCCGTCGACGCGGTACGGGCCGCCCGGCTTCCCGCCACCGAGAGCCCGTACGCCTGGATCGCGGGCGAGTCCGGGTGCGTGAAGGAGATGCGCCGCCATCTCGTGCGCGAGCGTGGCATCGACCGCAGGCGGGTCACCTTCGTCGGCTACTGGCGGCGCGGGCTGACCGAGGAGCAACTGCGCGAGCAGGAGTGACCGTTCACGAAAAGGCACAGGTGGGGCGGGGTCGCAGATCGACTTAGGTTAGGCTAACCTAAGTCGAGCCGGCCCCGCCCCTCTTTCGTCCCGGCCCAGCCCTCGCCCCACCCGTCCCGCTCGGACTCTCCCGCACGGAGGACCCCCACATGCGCTCGCACCTGCTCAATGACACGACCGCGGAGCGGTACCGCCGCTCCGTGACCGAAGGAATCGAGCGGGTGGCGGCCAAACTCGCCACCACCGACCGACCGTTCACGGGTGTCACGGTCGACGCCCTCGCTCCCCGTATCGAGCAGATCGACCTGGACCGCCCGCTGCACGACACCAGCGCCGTCCTCGACGAGCTCGAAGAGGTCTACCTCCGGGACGCGATCTACTTCCACCACCCGCGCTACCTCGCGCACCTCAACTGCCCGGTGGTCATACCCGCCGTGCTCGGCGAGGCCGTCCTGTCCGCCGTCAACTCCTCCCTGGACACCTGGGACCAGTCGGCCGGCGGCACCCTCATCGAGCGCCGGCTCATCGACTGGACCAACGAGCGCATCGGCCTCGGCCCGGCCGCCGACGGCGTGTTCACCAGCGGCGGCAGCCAGTCCAACCTCCAGGCCCTGCTGCTGGCCCGCGAGGAGGCCAAGCCAGGGAGCGGACCGGGCGACAACGCCGCCAGACTCCGCATCTTCGCCTCCGAGGTCAGCCACTTCAGCGTCAAGAAGTCGGCCAAACTCCTCGGCCTCGGCGCGGACGCCGTCGTCACGATCCCCGTCGACCACGACAAGCGCATGCAGACGCTCGCCCTCGCCCACGAGCTGGAGCGCTGCGAGCGCGACGGCCTGATCCCGATGGCCGTCGTCGCCACCGCCGGCACCACCGACTTCGGCTCCATCGACCCGCTGCCCGAGATCGCGGAGCTGTGCTCCCGGTTCGGCGCCTGGATGCACGTGGACGCGGCCTACGGCTGCGGACTGCTCGCCTCCCTCAAGAACCGGGACCGCCTCGAGGGCATCGAGCGCGCCGACTCCGTCACCGTCGACTACCACAAGTCCTTCTTCCAGCCCGTGAGTTCGTCCGCCGTGCTGGTCCGCGACCCCGCCACCCTGCGCCACGCCACCTACCACGCGGAGTACCTGAACCCGCGCCGCATGGTCCAGGAGCGCATCCCCAACCAGGTCGACAAGTCCCTCCAGACCACCCGCCGCTTCGACGCCCTCAAGCTGTGGATGACGCTGCGCGTGATGGGCGCCGACGGCATCGGCGAACTCTTCGACGAGGTCTGCGAACTGGCCCAGGAGGGCTGGAAGCTGCTCGTGGCCGACCCCCGCTACGACGTGGTGGTCGAGCCGTCTTTGTCCACCCTCGTCTTCCGCTTCATCCCGGCCGCCGTCACCGACCCGGCCGAGATCGACCGCGCCAACCTCTACGCCCGCAAGGCCCTGTTCGCCTCCGGTGACGCCGTCGTCGCGGGCACCAAGGTCGGCGGCCGCCACTACCTGAAGTTCACCCTGCTCAACCCCGAGACCACGGTCGACGACATCGCCGCCGTGCTCGATCTGATCGCCGGCCACGCCGAGCAGTACCTGGGAGAGTCCCTTGACCGCGCTTCCTGAATCCGTCGAAGCCACTGGAAAGACTCACGACTTCGTGGGGATCGGGCTCGGGCCCTTCAACCTCGGCCTCGCCTGCCTCACCGAGCCGATCGCCGATCTGGACGGCGTCTTCCTGGAGTCCAAGCCGGACTTCGAGTGGCACTCCGGGATGTTCCTGGAGGGCGCGCACCTCCAGACCCCGTTCATGTCGGACCTGGTGACCCTCGCCGACCCGACCTCCCCGTACTCCTTCCTCAACTACCTCAAGGAGTCCGGGCGGCTGTACTCCTTCTACATCCGCGAGAACTTCTACCCGCTCCGGGTCGAGTACGACGACTACTGCCGCTGGGCCGCCTCGAAACTGAGCAGCGTCCGCTTCAGCACGACGGTCGAGGAAGTGACGTACGAGGGCGATCTGTACCACGTACGGACGACGGCCGGCGAGGTGTTCCGCGCCCGCCACCTGGTCCTGGGCACCGGAACACCCCCGTACATCCCCGAGGCCTGCGCGGACCTCGGCGGCGACCTCATCCACAACTCCCGCTATCTCCAGCACAAGCGGGAGCTCCAGGCGAAGAAGTCGATCACGCTCGTCGGCAGCGGCCAGTCCGCCGCCGAGATCTACTACGACCTGCTCAGCGAGATCGACGTCCACGGCTACCGGCTGAACTGGGTCACGCGCTCTCCGCGCTTCTTCCCGCTCGAGTACACCAAACTCACGCTGGAGATGACCTCCCCGGAGTACATCGACTACTTCCACGCGCTGCCCGAGCCGACGCGCTACCGCCTCCAGACGGAGCAGAAGGGCCTGTTCAAGGGCATCGACGGCGAGCTGATCGACGCGATCTTCGACCTGCTCTACCAGAAGAACCTCGGCGGTCCCGTCCCGACGCGGCTGCTCACCAACTCCTCCCTGAACACAGCCGCTCACGAGAACGGCACGTACACCCTGGGCCTGCGCCAGGAGGAGCAGGGCAAGGACTACGAGCTGAGCTCCGAGGGCCTGATCCTGGCCACCGGCTACAAGTACGCCGAGCCCGCGTTCCTGAAGCCGGTCCAGGGCCGGCTGCGCTACGACACCCGCGGCAACTTCGACGTGGCCCGCAACTACGCCATCGACACCACCGGCCGCGGCGTCTTCCTCCAGAACGCGGGCGTCCACACCCACAGCATCACCAGCCCCGACCTGGGCATGGGCCCGTACCGCAACGCGTCCATCATCCGTGAGCTGCTCGGCACCGAGTACTACCCGGTCGAGAAGACGATCGCGTTCCAGGAGTTCAGCGTATGAGCACCACGAGCCGTACCGGCACGACCACCGACGTGGGCACCTTCGCCATCCGCCCCCTCGACCCCATCGAGGACGCCGAGCTGCTGCACGGCTGGGTGACGCATCCCAAGGCCGCCTTCTGGATGATGCAGGAGGCGAAGCTGCACGACGTGGAGCGCGAGTACATGGCCATCGCGGCCAGCGAGTACCACGACGCGTTCCTGGGGTCGCTGGACGGCGAACCCGTGTTCCTGATGGAGCGGTACGACCCGGCGCACGTGGAGCTGGTCGGTCTGTACGAGCCCGCGCCCGGAGATGTCGGCATGCACTTCCTGGTCGCGCCGGCCGAGACGCCGGTGCACGGGTTCACCCGCGCGGTGATCACCGCGGTGATGGAGCACCTGTTCGCCGACCCGACGACCGCGCGGGTCGTCGTCGAGCCCGACGTGCGCAACACGGCCGTGCACGCGCTGAACGAAGCCGTCGGGTTCGTGCCCGAGCGCGAGATAGAGAAGCCGGAGAAAAGGGCGTTGCTGAGCTTCTGCACCCGGGAGCGGTTCGAGCGGACGGCGGGGGTGACCGTATGAGCCTCGCCGACGCCGTGGCCCACCTCTCCCCCGAGCGCTGGGAGCGCGCGAGCCGCCTTCTCGTCCGCAAGGCCCTCGCCGAGTTCGCGCACGAGCGCCTCATCACGCCGGAGCCAGACGGAGACGGCGGGTACGTCGTCCGCAGCGACGACGGTCTGACCCGCTACCGCTTCACCGCCACCCGCCGCTCCCTCGACCACTGGCAGGTCGACCCCGAGTCGATCACCCGCCACCGCGACGGGGCCGAACTGCCGCTCGCCGCACTCGACTTCTTCATCGAGCTGAAGACGTCACTGGGCCTGAGCGACGAGGTGCTGCCGGTCTACCTGGAGGAGATCTCCTCCACCCTCTCGGGCACCTGTTTCAAACTCACCAAGCCGCAGATCCCGTCCGCCGAGCTCGCGAAGGCCTCCTTCCAGGAGATCGAGACCGGCATGACCGAGGGCCACCCCTGCTTCGTCGCCAACAACGGGCGGCTCGGCTTCGGCGTGCACGAGTACCTCTCGTACGCGCCCGAGAGCGCGAGCCCGATCCGGCTGGTGTGGCTGGCCGCGCACCGCTCCCGGGCAGCCTTCACCGCGGGTGTGGGCATCGAGTACGAGTCCTTCGTGCGCGAGGAGCTGGGCGCCAGGACGGTCGAGCGGTTCGCCGCCACCCTCACCGAACAGGGTCTCGACCCCGAGGACTACCTCCTCATCCCCGTCCACCCCTGGCAGTGGTGGAACAAGCTCTCGGTGACCTTCGCGGCCGAGGTCGCCCAGCGCCACCTGGTCTGCCTCGGCGAGGGCGACGACGAGTACCTGGCCCAGCAGTCCATCCGGACCTTCTTCAACACCACCAGCCCCAAGAAGCACTACGTGAAGACGGCGCTGAGCGTCCTCAACATGGGCTTCATGCGCGGTCTGTCCGCCGCCTACATGGAGGCGACCCCGGCGATCAACGACTGGCTGGCCCAGCTCGTCGAGAACGACCCGGTGCTCAAGTCCACCGGCCTGTCGGTCATCCGCGAGCGCGCCGCCGTCGGCTACCGCCACCTGGAGTACGAGGCCGCCACCGACCGCTACTCCCCGTACCGCAAAATGCTCGCGGCCCTGTGGCGGGAGACCCCGGTCCCCTCGCTCCAGGAGGGCGAGAGCCTGGCCACCATGGCCTCCCTCGTCCATGTCGACCACACGGGCGCCTCCTTCGCGGGCGCGCTGATCGAGCGGTCCGGGCTGTCCCCCGTGGAGTGGCTGCGCCGCTATCTGCGCGCCTACTTCACGCCCCTCCTGCACAGCTTCTACGCCTACGACCTGGTCTACATGCCGCATGGCGAGAACGTCATCCTCGTCCTCAAGGACGGCGTCGTGCAGCGCGCGATCTACAAGGACATCGCCGAGGAGATCGCCGTCATGGACCCGCAGGCGGTGCTGCCGCCCGTGGTCGAGCGGATCCGCGTCGAGGTCCCCGAGGACAAAAAACTCCTGTCCATCTTCACGGACGTCTTCGACTGCTTCTTCCGCTTCCTGGCGGCCGACCTGGCCGACGAGGGCATCCTCGACGAGGACGACTTCTGGCGGACGGTCGCCGAGTCCGTACGCGAGTACCAGAAGTCGGCGCCCGAACTCGCCGACAAGTTCCGGCAGTACGACATGTTCGCGCCCGAGTTCGCGCTGTCCTGCCTGAACCGGCTCCAGCTGCGCAACAACAAGCAGATGGTGGACCTGGCCGATCCGTCCGGCGCACTCCAGCTGGTCGGCAGCCTGAAGAACCCGATCGCGGGCCTCTGAAACCGGTGGGGCTCAGGAGTACGGTCCTCCTGAGCCCCATCTTTCCCGTCAACGCCGCTTACGCCGTGGGCCAGGGCACCTGGGGCGAGCGGTAGTAGCCGATGCCCAGGGCCTCCCAGCGCGGCCCCTGCGCCGCGAGCCGCACCTTGTAGGTGTCCCAGTCGTGCGTCGACGCGGCCGACCAGCCGAGCTCGGCCGCGCCGGGCAGCCGCGGGAAGGTCATGTAGTCGATGTCGGCCCCCGTGACGATGGTCTCCGTCCACAGCGGCGCCTCGACGCCCCGGATCGCCGAAGCCGGCGCTCCCGGAAGGTAGGCGCCCGGATCCCAGTCGTAGGACCGTTTCACCTCCACCAGGCCCGCCCAGTCCTGCCCGAGCGGGGTGTCGGCGGTGTACTTCATGTCGAGGTAGACCCGGTCGGCGGGCGACAGCACGAGCCCCGTCCCGTTCCGCGCGGCCTCGGCGACCTGCGCCTTCTCCGTGGCACTGGTGTCGTCGAGCCCCCAGTACTGCGCGATCGCGCCCTTCACCGGGTGCGCCCCGGTCAGCTGGTGCCAGCCGACCACCGTCTTCCCGTACTTGGCGACGACCGGCTGCACCTTGTCCATGAAGGTGACGTAGTCGGCGTGGCTGGTGGAGTGGGCCTCGTCCCCGCCGATGTGGAGGTACTTGCCCGGCGTGAGCGCCGCCAGCTCCCGCACGACGTCGTCCACGAAGTCGTACGTCACCGGCTTCGCCACGCACAGCGAGCTGAACCCGACCTCGGTGCCGGTGTAGAGCGGGGGCGCGGTCCCGTTGCAGTTCAGCTGGGCGTACGAGGCGAGCGCGGCGTTGGTGTGACCCGGCATGTCGATCTCCGGGACGACCTCCAGATAGCGGGAGGACGCGTACCGCACGATCTCCTTGTAGTCGGCCTTGGTGTAGTAACCCCCGTGCCCGCCGCCGACCTGCGTGGACCCTCCGTACGTGGCCAGCCGCGGCCAGGAGTCGATCGCGATGCGCCAGCCCTGGTCGTCACTCAGGTGCAGATGCAGTTTGTTGACCTTGTAGAGGGCCAACTCGTCGATGTACCGCTTGACTTGCGCGACGCCGAAGAAGTGCCGGGAGACGTCGAGCATCGCGCCGCGGTAGCCGTAGCGCGGGCTGTCCTTGATGGTGCCGCCCGCGACGAGCCAGGGGCCGCGCTGCACGGAGTTCTTCTCGACGGAGGCGGGCAGCAGTTGGCGCAGCGTCTGGACGCCGTGGAAGAGCCCGGCGGGTGCGGCGGCCGTGATGGTGACGCCGCTCTGCCCGCTGTCCAGGCGATAGCCCTCGGCGCCCGTGGACCCCGCCGCGATCCGCAGCCGGATACCGCCCGTGCCCTGCGTGGTGACGGGCAGTCGGTACCCGGTGGAGGGACGCAGGACGTCGGCCAGATAAGCGCCGACCTGGCGGGCCTGAGGCGAGTCCTCGACCCGGATACGGGTGCCGTCGGTGATGCGATACGGGGATCCGCCCGCGTGGACCGAGGCGGGGGCCGGCACCACCTGCCCGAGCGGGGTCGCGGTGCGGCCCGACTCGGAGTGTGCGGCACCGGCGACTGAGATACCGGCGGCCGCCACGAGCAGCAGCGTACCGAGAAGACGGGGCGTTCTGTGCTGTCTCACATGCGCTCCCTTCGAAGGACCCTGCAAACGAATTGCGAATGGGTGTAGACCACTCTTCCGCAGACCCGGTGAAACAATCCCCCTCATGGCGGAAATCATCCAGAAGGACGGGACGTGGACCTTCGACGGCGACGCGCTGCGGCTGACTCCGGGGCGCGACAAGAACGTGAGCCTGCTCCGCAGAACCTTGGGTGAACTGACTGTCCCGCTGGGAGCGTTGGCGGGGATTTCCTTCGAACAGGGCAAGAAGAGCGGCCGGTTGCGGCTCCGGCTGCGCGACGGCGCCGACCCGCTGCTCCAGGCGACCGGCGGCAGGCTCGCCGAGCCGAACGACCCCTACCAGCTCACCGTGGAGTCCGACCGCTACGGCGTCGCCGAGTACGTCGTGGACGAGGTCCGGGACGCGCTGCTCCTGGACCAGGTGCCGGCCGACCCGGTCGACAGCTATCTGCTCCCGGGCCCCTCCGTGCCGCTGTCCGTCTCCGCCGGCGACGGCACCGCGAGCTTCGACGGCGAGCGCGTGCGCCTGGAGTGGAACTGGAAGACCGAGGACTCCAAGTCCGCCGCCGGAGCCCGCTCGCTCGCCCTCACCGACCTCACCACCGTCGAGTGGCACCCCGCGGTCGGCCTGGAGAACGGCTACCTGCGCTTCACCGTCCGCGGCGCGGAGACCAAGGCCCCACCGAAGTACGACCCCAACTCCGTCGAACTGTGGGGCTTCAAGAAGGACCCGCTGATGGCCCTGGTCGCGGCGGCGGTACAGGCCCGGCTCCCGCATCCCACGGCCTCCCCGGAAGCCGCGCAGGCGACGGAGCAGCCGACCGCGATCGCCCCGGAGGACGACCACGACGCCCTGCTCCGCCGCCTGCGCGAACTGGGCGACCTCCACAAGTCCGGCGTCCTGACGGACGAGGAGTTCGCCCTGGCCAAGCAAGCGGTCCTCAAGCGCATGTAGAAACGCTGCTTGAGGACCGCCCAGGTCGTCACACCTCGCCTTCCAGGCGTACGACCACGTGCCTTTAGGGGCGCGGGGCTGTGACATGTGCGGCTCCGCCGCGTGGGCGCGACCAGCCCCCACTCACCCGCACCTAACGAGCTCGACGGGCCACCGTGAAGTGGTCGACCTCCGCACCCGTCTCGGCAATGCCCCGCACCGTCAACGTGGCCAGCCGCCCCTTGTGCGCGGGCGTGACATCCACCCGAAGGAACGAGTAGTTGAGGTAGCGCACCCGGGACCAGGCGACCGTCTCGTTCTGCTTGCCGTCCTTGAGGTTGATGAAGGAGGCGACGGAGTCGACCTCGTTCTCGTGACCCTCGTACGACTCCGGGGCGGTGAACGCGTACAGGCTGCGCCCCGCCGCGCCCGCCGTCACGTACACGACACCGTCGGTCTCCGGGTACGCCGTGCCGCCGATCGGCAGCTTCTTGGTGACCGCGTTGCCCTTGATGACGTCCGTGCGCTCGTACTGGTGGTTGTGGCCGTTGATGACCAGGTCCACCGTGTACTTCTCGAACAGCGGCACCCACTCCTGTCGCACGCCCCCCTCCGAGGCGTGCGCCGTGGAGGTGCAGTACGCGCAGTGGTGGAAGAAGATCACGATGAAGTCGACGTCCTTGGACGCCCGGAACTTCTTGAGCTGGCCCTCGAGCCACTTCGTCTGCGTTCCTCCGGAGATGCCCAGGTTCGCCGGGATCTCAAAGGAGATGTCGTTGGCGTCCAGCGAGATGATCGCCGTGTTGCCGTAGACGAAGGAGTAGACGCCGGGCAGGTTCTTCTTGTCGGGCCCGTTGTCCGGAAGCGTCCAGCGGGCCTCTTCGCCGCCGTAGCCGTTGGGTGAGTACCAGGCCTCCATGTCGTGGTTGCCGTACGCGGGCATCCACGGGACCTGCTTGGCGACCGTCTCGGTCTGGGCGAGGAACTGGTCCCAGATGCGCGAGTCGAAGCCGGTGTCCTCCTTCTTGCCCGCGCCGGCCGGGTCCGCGTACGCGATGTCACCGGCGTGCAGGTGGAAGGACGGGTTCTGGCCGAGCAGCAGGGCGTCGTTGGCGAGGCCGTGGTAACCGACACCCTCGTCGCCGAAGGCCGTGAAGGTGAACGGCTCGGCGTGCGAGGGCGCGGTGGTGAAGGTGCCGAGCGTGCCCAGCAGGTGGGGCGCGCAGGGGTCGAAGCCCGCGTGGCCGACGCCGTAGTAGTACGTCTTGCCGGGGCGCAGGTGGGTGAGCTTGGCGTGCAGGTAGTACTGCGTGTGGTCGCCGCTCGCGCCGACGCCCGCCGGGGTGTAGAGGGTGCGGACCTCGGCCTCGATCTTGCGGGAGAGGTCCCAGGGGTGGGCGCCGATGCGGATGAACGGCTTCTTCACCGCGGCCGGAACCTGCCAGGAGACCGTGATCTCCGTACGGGGGTCATTGCCGAAGGCGAGGTGACGGCCGAAGGGGGCGACGAGGGCGCCGTCGACCTTCTCGGTCGAGGAGGAGGTGGCCTGCGTCGGGGAAGCGGCCTGTGCGACGGCGCCGGGCACGAAGGCGCCTCCCGCGACGGCGCCGAGGGTCACGGCCCCGCCTCTGATCATGTTGCGCCGGGAGAACTTGGCGCGGAGATACTCGTGCTGCTCTGCCATGGTCATGCGCTCGGCGAGCTTCTCCGGTACGCCCATGCGTGGAGTGTCCATGGCCACAGAAGTTGCTCCCGGCAATCGACGCGGCACAAGACGCAGGATGGACAGCTTGCTAACAGCCCCCCATAAGACCTTCAACAGCCACTTGCCCGATATCGGGCAGGATTCTTGCGAATCGGCTCCTGGTACCTCAGGATCAACGGGTGCACGACGAACTTGTTGATCACCTGACGCGCTCCACCCCCCTGAACCGGGGCGAGGCACTGCGGGTGGTCCAGGACGTGCTCGCCTACTTCGACGAGACGACCGAGGACTACGTCCGTCGCCGCCACCGCGAGCTCCAGGCCCAGGGCCTGGTCAACGCGACGATCTTCGAACGGATCGAGGCGGACCTGAAGTACCGCGCGGTCGCACCGCCGGAGCTCACGCTCAGGCAGCTGCGCCGCATTGTCTACGGCTGAGGAATACATATATATGTGCGGAATCGTCGGATACATCGGCAGGCGTGACGTGGCACCGCTGCTGCTCGAAGGCCTCCAGCGCCTGGAGTACCGGGGCTACGACTCGGCGGGCATCGTCGTCACGACGCCGAAGTCGACCGGTCTGAAGATGGTCAAGTCCAAGGGCCGGGTCCGTGACCTGGAGGCCAAGGTCCCCGCACGCTTCAAGGGCACCACCGGCATCGCCCACACCCGCTGGGCCACGCACGGCGCCCCCTCCGACGTGAACGCGCACCCCCACATGTCCGCCGACAACAAGGTCGCGGTCGTCCACAACGGCATCATCGACAACGCCTCCGACCTGCGCAAGAAGCTCGAGGCGGACGGTGTCGAGTTCCTCTCGGAGACCGACACCGAGGTCCTCACCCACCTGATCGCCCGCTCCCAGGCCGAGAAGCTCGAGGACAAGGTCCGCGACGCACTCCGGGTGATCGAGGGCACGTACGGCATCGCGGTTCTGCACGCCGACTTCCCCGACCGCATCGTGGTGGCCCGCAACGGTTCCCCGGTCGTCCTCGGCATCGGCGAGAAGGAGATGTTCGTCGCCTCGGACATCGCCGCCCTGGTCACCCACACCCGCCAGATAGTGACCCTGGACGACGGCGAGATGGCCACCCTCAAGGCCGACGACTTCCGCACGTACACCACCGAGGGCACCCGTACGACGGCCGAGCCGACCACCGTGGAGTGGGAGGCGGCCTCGTACGACATGGGCGGCCACGACACGTACATGCACAAGGAGATCCACGAGCAGGCCGAGGCCGTGGACCGGGTGCTGCGCGGCCGCATCGACGACCGGTTCTCCACCGTGCACCTCGGTGGCCTGAACCTGGACGCCCGTGAGGCGCGCCAGATCCGCCGCGTGAAGATCCTCGGCTGCGGCACCTCGTACCACGCGGGCATGATCGGCGCCCAGATGATCGAGGAGCTCGCCCGCATCCCCGCGGACGCCGAGCCGGCCTCCGAGTTCCGTTACCGCAACGCGGTCGTCGACCCCGACACCCTGTACGTGGCCGTGTCCCAGTCCGGTGAGACGTACGACGTACTGGCCGCCGTGCAGGAGTTGAAGCGCAAGGGCGCGCGGGTGCTCGGTGTGGTCAACGTCGTCGGCTCGGCGATCGCCCGCGAGGCGGACGGCGGCATGTACGTCCACGCGGGCCCCGAGGTCTGCGTCGTCTCGACGAAGTGCTTCACCAACACGACCGTCGCCTTCGCGCTGCTCGCCCTGCACCTCGGCCGTACCCGCGACCTGTCGGTCCGCGACGGCAAGCGGATCATCGAGGGCCTGCGCCGGCTGCCCGCGCAGATCTCCGAGATCCTGGAGCAGGAGGACAAGATCAAGAAGCTGGCCGAGGAGTACGCCGAGGCCCGCTCGATGCTCTTCATCGGTCGCGTCCGGGGCTACCCGGTGGCCCGTGAGGCCTCCCTGAAGCTCAAGGAGGTCTCGTACATCCACGCCGAGGCCTACCCGGCCTCCGAGCTCAAGCACGGCCCGCTGGCGCTCATCGAGCCCGCGCTGCCCACGGTCGCGATCGTCCCCGACGACGACCTCCTGGAGAAGAACCGCGCCGCCCTGGAGGAGATCAAGGCCCGCAGCGGCCGGATCCTCGCGGTGGCGCACCAGGAGCAGGAGAAGGCCGACCAGACGATCGTCGTCCCGAAGAACGAGGACGAGCTGGACCCGATCCTCATGGGCATCCCGCTCCAACTCCTCGCCTACCACACGGCGTTGGCCCTGGGCCGCGACATCGACAAGCCCCGCAACCTCGCCAAGTCGGTGACGGTGGAGTAGAGCGCCCCGTAAGGGGCGCGGGGAACTGCGCGAGCAACCCCCACCACCCGCAGCCAAACACCCAAGAGAACGGGTCCCTGTGCCACGCCACCAGCGCACAGGGACCCGTTCCTTCAGGGGGCCGGGGCCGCCCATGCCCCGGCCCGCGCCGACATCAGCCGGTGGCCGTCACCCCCCGGCCGGCGGCGCGTCCGGGCAGTGCGGTGGGCCAGTGAGCCATGGCCGCCGTGGCCCCGTACCAGGCGAGCGCGCCACCCGCGACGGCGAACCAGCCGCCGACCTTCCCCAGACCTCCGCTGTCGCCGAACTGCCCGACGGCCAGCAGGAGAAGGGCGACGAAGAGCAGCGCGTACGTTCCTCGGGTGAGAAGGGGCGCGCCGCTCGCGCCGGCGGTCAGACTGAGCGCGACGAGCGCGAACAGGAGCAGGAAGAGACCGGTCGCGTTGGCGGACATCTGCGTGCCGGCCGTGACGCCCCAGGTGAACCAGAACGCGCCGAGCGCCGTGAAGGCCGTACCGGTGAAGGCGTCATGGTCGCGGAAGGCGAACAGCCCGGCTACGAAGAGCGCGATGCCACCGACATAGGTGGCGAGGGAGACGGAGTCGGCCGCGGTCACGCCGTCGATCACTTGGGTGTTACCGAGGCCGAAGAGCAACAGGGTGAGGCCGAGCGCGAGGTGGCCGAGAGTCGAGGTGATGCTTCCCGCGGAGACGTCTTTGTCCACGGCGGGCTCCCTTCATGCATGTGCAGTTGTGCTGCGTGGTACCGGCCGTGCGGTTGGTCCGGTGGCCGGTATGTACCCTTCACAAGGGCACAAACCACCTCTACGCGCGAGTAGATTCATGCCGTTTCAGGCACCCGTCAAAGGGAGTTGACGGCGGGTCAGGGGAGTGTCGGAGGATGCGTCAGGGGATGACGATCACCGGGCGCTGCGCACGCTTCGCGAGCCGTCCGGCCACCGAGCCGAAGATGCGCCCGACGATGCCGTGCGTGGAGCCGACGACGATCGCGTCCGCCTCGTACTCCCGCCCGACCTCTTCGAGTTCGTGACAGATGTCACCGCCGCGCTCGACGAGGATCCAGGGCACCTCGGCCAGATACTCGGCGCACGCGAGTTCGAGGCCGAGCACCTCGGTGCGATGGTCGGGCACGTCGACGAAGACCGGTGGTTCACAGCCCGCCCACACCGTGGTGGGCAGCCGGTTCGCGACATGCACGATGATCAGGCCCGAGCCGGAGCGGTGGGCCATGCCGATCGCGTAGGCGAGGGCGCGCTCGCTGGACGTCGAGCCGTCGAAACCGACGACGACGCCGTGCTTGAAGGCGGGATCGCAGGACTGGCGGGGTTCTTCCGCCGCCAGGGGCTCGGCCGCCGTGGGATCGGCGAGCGGGCGCTTGCGGTTCGCGGGATCGAAGAATTCGTGACCGGCCATGGGTATCTCGGCGTTTAGATCCTCGTGGTGGGGACGACATCGTGCAGCAGAGCTGTGTCCGGGAATCATCTTCCCAACCCCATACCCCCAAGGGTACGGCGGCACGCCTCCTCTGCCCAGATCTCGCGCGCACTGCGCGGCGTTCCCCGGAGCATGCATGAGAGGCGCCCTTAACGCAATGGTTGCTGCCCCGTACAGGCGGTTTGCACAGGGTTCACCCAGGCTCGAGGCCTTTCGTAGGTGACCGGCGGGTCGAACACGCGTTGAACCGATGAGCCACCGTCATGGAGAGCACTGGAGCACCAGGGAACCAGGGAGCAGACCGTGCCAGGACCAGAGACCGCGTCCGACCCCTCCTCCCCGACGCCCGCCACGTCGCCCGGGCCGGACACGGCGAGCGAGGTGGTGCGGTGGGCGGCCTTCAGCTGCGTCCTGGTCCCCGTCGTCCTCGTCGGGTTCGGCACCTCCCTCGCCGGCGCGGCCGGTGCGGCGCTGGGCCTGGCGGCCGTGACCGGTGCCTGCCTGGTCCTGCTGCGCCAGTCCGAGCGCGTCGCGGCCCGCCTCCGTGCGGATGTGCCGGCCCCGCCCCGGGCCCGGCACAGCAGGACCCGCCCCCACGGCGGCGCCCCGCACCACCACCACGGTCGCCCCGGGCGTCGCCGCCGGGGTCGCACCGAGGCGCCCCGCGGGGAAGGAGACCCCCGCACCCGGGATCGCGGCGACGGGGGGCCCGGGGGCCACCGAAGAGCGGGCGGTGCGGGGAGGGGAGGCGGAGGCGGCCCGCGGGACGGCGGTGGCGGGGCCCACCGCGAGACGGCCCGCGCCGAGGGGACCACCCCCGGTGCACGGAGCCCCGACACCGGGGCCCGGAGCGACCAGAGCCACGCAGCACGGGACCGGAACGCGAGCGACCGGAACGGAGGGGACCGGAACGGACGGGACTGGGACACACAGAACCGGGACGCACGGGACCGGGACACGCGGAACCCGGACACACGGAATCCGGACGACCGGAACCAGGACACACGGAACCCGGACGGCCAGGATCCGGACGGACGCGATCCCGGCGCACAGGCCCACGCCACAGCGAACCCGACCGCACGGGACCGGCCCCCGGGCAACCTGGCCGAACGAGACGGGCCCCCGGAGAACCTGATCACCTGGGACCGTGTCCCGCAGAGCCTGATCACGTGGGACCCGAGCGGCTGGAACCGGGGCGCACAGGATCCGGACACCCGCGTCCGGGACGCCCGGGGCCGGGACACGCGCGACCAGGACACACAGCCCGACGCCCCTCGCGGCGGCGTCCCGCTCGAGCGCCCCGCACGGCACCGCGGCACGCAGGATTTGGCCGACTCGCACATGGTGAACGGCTTGCGGGGCAGCAGCGGCTCGGGGGCGCACAGGGGCGGGCGTCACGGCGAGGGAATGAAGCCGGTTGACTGACCGGTTTGCGCGCACGCCCCCGCTTCTTTTCAGCCAACTTCGGTCACCCGCGCATCCCTTGCTCGAACGACCCCCCAACCCGCGTTCCACCTGCACCGAAAGCCCTCCGGAGGGCGCGCGCACCCTATGGGGATTGGCCACTGACACGAGGCGCACTTCCCTGCACGGCCCACGAGTGCAACGCTTCGTGATCGAATGCTTCACGCCAAGTTGCCATGTCGACATTCTGCCGACTGCCGAACTGGTCACCTTGGCGCCACGGGACACAGTAGATTCGATCTTGACTGTCTTACGGCGGGGGACTCGTGCAGGACCGAGGGGAAACGTGCAGGAGCGACACAACCGAGGAGCCGCGACCACCGAGGGGGGCTTAGCAGTATGAGCCACGACTCCACTGCCGCGCCGGAAGCCGCGGCCCGGAAACTTTCCGGGCGACGCCGCAAGGAGATCGTCGCGGTGCTGCTGTTCAGCGGCGGCCCCATCTTCGAGAGTTCCATACCGCTGTCGGTGTTCGGGATTGACCGCCAGGACGCCGGCGTGCCGCGCTACCGACTTCTGGTGTGCGGCGGCGAAGAAGGCCCGCTGCGGACCACAGGGGGCCTGGAACTCACCGCGCCGCATGGCCTGGAGGCGATCTCGCGGGCGGGCACCGTCGTGGTGCCGGCCTGGCGTTCGATCACCTCGCCGCCACCGGAGGAAGCGCTCGACGCGCTGCGCCGGGCGCACGAGGAGGGAGCCCGCATAGTCGGACTGTGCACCGGCGCCTTCGTGCTGGCCGCCGCCGGACTGCTGGACGGCCGACCGGCGACGACCCACTGGATGTACGCACCGACGCTGGCCAAGCGCTACCCGTCGGTCCACGTCGACCCGCGAGAACTCTTCGTGGACGACGGAGACGTACTGACCTCCGCGGGTACGGCGGCCGGAATCGATCTCTGTCTCCACATCGTGCGGACGGACCACGGCAACGAGGCGGCCGGCGCGCTGGCCCGCCGTCTTGTCGTGCCCCCGCGCCGGAGCGGCGGTCAGGAGCGCTATCTCGATCGATCTTTACCAGAGGAGATCGGCGCCGACCCCCTCGCGGAGGTCGTCGCCTGGGCGCTGGAGCACCTCCACGAGCAGTTCGACGTCGAGACGCTGGCGGCACGCGCGTACATGAGCCGCCGCACCTTCGACCGGCGGTTCCGCTCGCTCACGGGGAGCGCTCCCCTGCAGTGGCTGATCACTCAGCGCGTACTGCAGGCGCAGCGGCTGCTGGAGACCTCCGACTACTCGGTCGACGAGGTCGCCGGACGCTGCGGCTTCCGTTCGCCGGTCGCGCTGCGGGGCCACTTCCGGCGCCAGCTCGGCTCGTCCCCGGCCGCGTACCGGGCGGCGTACCGCGCGCGCAGGCCGCAGTCGGAACGGCCGTCGGACGTGGACGGCTCCGCGGGCCAGGCCGGGCCGTCGCCCGTCCTGAACCAGGAGAGCCCGGTGCCGCTGCAGACCCGCCGCACGGCGGCCGCCACCGCCCTGGGCCCGTCGACGTCCCTGTCGACGGAGCCGGGCAAGACGGGCACCGAGCTGTACGCGGCCGGGCGCCTGCCGGGGCAGCGCAGCGCGCCCTGAGGCGATGACGCGAGACGGGGCGGCCCGGGACCCGACGAGGGTCCCGGGCCGCCCCCGTCCCAGGCCACCACGCAGGTCACCGCCGTCCCGGATCTGCCCGTGCGCCTGAGCGCGCCGTAGGGTTAGGGCCATGAACGATCGCATGGTGTGGATCGACTGCGAGATGACCGGGCTCTCGCTGTCGGAGGACGCACTCATCGAGGTGGCCGCGCTGGTCACCGACTCGGAACTGAACGTGCTCGGCGAAGGGGTGGACATCGTGATCCGCCCGCCGGAGCGGGCGCTGGAGACGATGCCGGACGTGGTGCGCCAGATGCACACGGCCTCCGGCCTCCTCGACGAGCTGGCCGAGGGCACGACCCTGGCCGACGCCGAGGCACAGGTCCTCGCCTACGTACGTGAGCACGTCAAGGAGCCGGGTAAGGCCCCGCTGTGCGGAAACTCGGTCGGCACGGACCGGGGCTTCCTGTCGCGCGACATGCCGGCCCTCGAGGACTATCTCCACTACCGCATCGTGGACGTCTCCTCGGTGAAGGAGCTGGCCCGCCGCTGGTACCCCCGGGCCTACTTCAACAGCCCGGAGAAGAACGGCAACCATCGCGCCCTCGCCGACATCCGCGAATCCATCGCGGAGCTCCGCTACTACCGCGAGGCGATCTTCGTCCCGCAGCCCGGCCCCGACTCGGACACCGCCCGCGCCATCGCGGCGAAGCACGTGCTGCCCGCCGAATGACGGGTGTCCGGGGCCCCGAGGGACCCCGGAGAAAGCCTGGCGCGAGCACCCCTTCGGACCCTGTACACTTTTTCTCGGCCGGTCAGGGAAACCAAGACCGGTCGTGGTGGGTGTAGCTCAGCTGGTAGAGCACCTGGTTGTGGTCCAGGATGTCGCGGGTTCAAGTCCCGTCACTCACCCTGATCGACTGAGGCCCGGTCCGCGCAAGCGGACCGGGCCTCAGTCGTACGGCGAGCCGTGCGGCCGTACAGCCGGGTCCGCGCCTGCCCGGCGCGCCCTCTAGGCTCACCCAATGCCCCCACCCCACCTCCCCGCCCACACCCTGCGCACCGCCCGTCTCGATCTCCTTCCCCTGCGTGTCGAACACGCCGGGGAAATGGCCGAGGTGCTGTCCGACCCGGCGCTGCACACGTTCATCGGCGGCGCACCCGCCACTCCCGAGGCCTTGCGTTCACGCTATGAACGCCTCGTCGCGGGCTCCCCCGACCCGGCCGTCGTCTGGTGCAACTGGGTACTGCGGCTGCGCGAGGAGGGGTGTCTCGTCGGTACGGTCCAGGCGACGGTCACCGGGGAGGTCGCGGAGATCGCCTGGGTGGTGGGCACGCCCTGGCAGGGACGGGGGTTCGCCGGGGAGGCGGCGCGGGGGCTGGTCGGCCGGTTGGGCGAGGAGCCCGGCGTCCGTACGGTCGTCGCGCACGTCCACCCCGACCACCGGGCCTCCGCGGCCGTCGCCGCGGCCGCCGGGCTGGGCCCGACCGACCGGTACCAGGACGGCGAAGTCCGGTGGGAGCTGCCGCTACGGCGGTGACCTCAGCCCCCGTGCGGGCGATTGGCGGCCCGCCACGCGTCGGCGAACCGGTGGACGTCCTCGAAGCGTTCCTCGGGGTCGGACCGGGTCGCCCGGACGATCACCGCCTGCTGGGCCGGGGTCCCCCGCCAGGCGCGTTCCTCGTCGCCCGCGTCCAGCAGGAGCCTGGCGGTGCGGCCCAGGGTGAAGACCGTCGTACGGGTGTCGATCACGGCCCCGCACACGAACTCCTCGGGGGCCATGAACCGGCGCGAACCCGGCAGGCGTTCCTCCTCGACCACGAACGGGCCCGGCCGGTACTCGTCGAGGTCGACCAGGTGGACGACGTCGCCCCCGAAGTCGTACAGCAGCGCGCCGTCGTAGAAGTCGACCGCGACATGCCCGGCGACCTCCACCGCGAGATGGGCGTCGAGGACGCGGTCGAAGGCGGCGAGGACGCTGGAGATCGGCAGGGCGCGGAAGCGGGCCATCGGGCTGCCAGGGCCCGTACGGTCGCGCGGTCCGCCCACCATGGCCGGGTACAGCACCTCGCCCTCCCGCCAGGGCATCACCACCGCCGCGCCGCCGCGCCCCACGGCGATGCGGTGGACCTGCGGGACGATCGCGCGGTGCCGTACGGCCCGGTGGAAGGACCAGGCCCGTTCGAGCGAGTGCCGGCCGTGGTCGGTCACCGCCTCCTTCACGAACCAGCGCGCCCCGTCGAGCAGCCGGACACCGTACGACACGCACCCCGAGTCCTGTTCCGGGAACGCTTGGAACACCTCCCCCACCCTGGCCAGGTAGGGCTCCATGGCGGGCACTTCATCGACTCCGAGCAAAGGGTGGAGGACCATACCGATCAGATTGCCCTATCGAAGCCTTTCCGCGCGTCAGGACGAGGCCCGCACCACCAGTTCGGACGGCAGCACGACCTGCCGCTTCTCCAGACCGCGCGAAACCGCGGGGCGGCGGTCGGCGATCTCCCCGAGCAGCAGGTCGATCATGGCGCGGCCCATCTCCTCGATCGGCTGGCGCACGCTCGTCAGGGGCGGGTCCATGTGGCGGGCGATGGCGGAGTCGTCGTAGCCGACGAGGGCGACGTCGTCAGGTATGCGGCGGCCCAGCTCGCGCAGGACCTGGCGGGCGCCCGCCGCCATCACGTCCGAGCCCGCGAACACCGCGTCCAGGTCCGGGCAGCGGGCCAGCAGCTCGGTCATCGCGCGCCGGCCGCCCTCCTCGGTGAAGTCGCCCGGAATGATCAGCCGGTCCTCCGCCTCGCGTCCGGCTGCGCGCAACCCCTCGCGGTAGCCGTCGACACGGCGCTGGGCGCCGAAGACGTCGAGGCGCCCCGCCAGATGGACGATCCTCCGGCGTCCTTGGGCGATCAGGTGCTCGACGGCCATGCGGCCGCCGCCGTAGTTGTCGGAGTCCACGGACGGCAGGGTCTCGTCCGCCGAGCGGCGACCGCTGATCACGGCCGGGATCTCCAGCTGGGAGAGGAGGTCGGGCAGCGGGTCGTCGGCGTGGACGGAGACGAGGAGTACGCCGTCGACGCGGTGCGCGGCCAGGTACTGGGCGAGGCGCTGCCGCTCCCGGTCGCTGCCCGCGAAGATCAGCAGCAGCTGCATCTCGGTGTCGGAGAGCTCCGCGCCGACGCCGCGCAGCATGTCCGAGAAGTACGGTTCCGCGAAGAAGCGGGTCTCCGGCTCGGGAACGACGAGGGCGATCGCGTCGGTGCGGTTGGCGGCGAGGGCGCGTGCCGCCGTGTTCGGGACGTAGCCGAGTTCGGCGACCGCCGCCTCGACGGCCGCGCGGGTCGCGTCGCTGACCCGCGGGGAGCCGTTGATGACCCGGGACACCGTGCCGCGGCCCACGCCCGCGCGTGCCGCCACCTCTTCCAAGGTCGGCCGGCCGCCTCCCCGGCCCCGCGCTCCGTGGCTTGCCATGGTCCGCCTCCCGTCGACGTCGCGTGCTCCGCGACTGGCCTGGAATCTAACAGTCCCGTTCATCACCCGGACCTCGGCAACCCGTACGTGGACGAGGTTCCGTCCATCCCGGCCAGAGACCGTCGACCCACCGTCCCGCCGGGGCCAACACCCCACTGACACGAGCCACTTCAACCGTCCGCGATGCCTCTCCCGCCCGCCCCCCGGAGTTAGCTAACAGGCCGATAACTGAACGCATCTCTCCGCGTCGACTCCCTTGACACCCCCGCGCGAACCGACGACTCTTCAACACATCACCTGTGGGAGCGCTCCCACGGTACCTGACACATACACATCCCGCACGTTCCCCGCCCGAGCCGCAGCGAGAAAAAACGGGCCCAACAGTGCAGTTGGCCGGGGGGTCGGCACGTCAGGCAACAGGAGGACGCAATGCGCACGATCACCCGTCGGTCCCGCAGTCTGGGGGCCCTCGCGGCCGTCGCCGCGCTGACCACAGGGCTGCTGGCCGGCTGCGCCGACGACAGTGGTGGAAGCAGCGGTGGGAGCAGCAGTGACACGGGCGGAGGCAAGGGCAAGACCACGATCACCTTGGGTCTCTTCGGCACTCAGGGATTCAAGGAGGCCGGTCTCTACACCGAGTACGAGAAGCTCAACCCGAACATCAAGATCGCCGAGAACGTCGTCGAGCGCAACGAGAACTACTACCCGGCGCTCGTCAACCACCTCACCACCAACAGCGGCCTGCAGGACGTCCAGGCCGTCGAAGTCGGCAACATCGCCGAGGTCGTGGGGACCCAGGCGAGCAAGCTCGTCGACCTGTCCAAGGTCTCGGGCGTGAGCAAGACCAACTGGCTGGACTGGAAGTGGCAGCAGGCCACGACCCAGGACGGCCAGACGATCGGACTCGGCACCGACATCGGCCCGATGGCGATCTGCTACCGCAAGGACCTCTTCCAGCAGGCCGGCCTGCCCACCGACCGCGACAAGGTCGGGCAGCTGTGGGCGGGTGACTGGAACAAGCTCGTCGCCGCCGGCGAGACGTACAAGAAGAAGGCGCCCAGCGGCACCACCTTCATGGACTCCCCCGGTGGTCTGCTCAACGCGGTCATCAGCAGTGAACAGGAGAAGTTCTACGACTCCTCCGGCAAGGTCATCTACAAGACGAACCCGGCCATCAAGAGCGCCTTCGACCTGACCGCGAAGGCCGCCTCGGAGGGGCTGGTCGGCGCCCAGACGCAGTTCCAGCCGGCCTGGGACACGACGATCGCCAACAGCAAGTTCGCCGCGGTCGCCTGCCCGCCGTGGATGCTCGGCTACCTCAAGGGCAAGTCGAAGCCGGACGCCGCGGGCAAGTGGGACGTGGCCGCCGCGCCCAAGTCCGGCAACTGGGGCGGCACCTTCCTGACCGTGCCCAAGAGCGGCAAGCACGTCACGGAGGCCGAGAAGCTGGTCACCTGGCTGACCGCGCCCGCCCAGCAGGCCAAGCTGTTCAACGTGCAGGGCAGCTTCCCGAGCGCACCCGGTGCCTACAGCCTGCCGCAGGTGACCGGTGCGAAGAACACGATGACCGGTGACACCCCGATCGGCACGGTCTTCGCCGAGGCCGCCAAGGCCATCCCGACCCAGGTGATCGGCCCGAAGGACCAGATCATCCAGCAGGGTCTGACCGACAACGGCGTCATCCTCGTCACGAAGGGCAAGTCGGCCGCGGAGGCCTGGAAGACGGCCACCAAGACCATCGACAACAACCTGGAGAAGTGACCGGTATGGCCACCCGGCACGACACCGCCGCGCCCCCCACCAAGGAGGGGGGCGCGGCCCCGGGCCGTCCGCCCGCCGCCGTACCCGACGAGAAGGAACAGCGGCGCCGCAATCGGCTGTCCCGCCGCTGGCAGCGGGACATACGGTGGAGCCCGTACGCGTTCGTCTCCCCGTTCTTCCTGCTGTTCCTCGCGTTCGGCCTGTTCCCGCTGATCTACACGGGCTGGGCCTCGCTGCACACGGTGGAGCTGACGGCGCCCACCGACATGCAGTGGGCGGGCCTGCGCAACTACACCCGTATCTTCGACGACGACTTCTTCTGGAACGCGGCGAAGAACACCCTGACCATCGGGATCATCTCGACCGTCCCGCAGCTGCTGATGGCGATGGGCCTCGCCCACATCCTCAACTACAGGCTGCGCGGCTCGATCTTCTACCGGGTCATGATGCTCGCGCCGTACGCGACGTCGATCGCCTCCGCCTCGCTCGTGTTCGTGCTGCTGTTCGGCCGCGACTACGGCATGATCAACTGGGCGCTGCACGCCATCGGTTTCGACAGGATCGACTGGCAGAACGACAAGTGGCCCTCGCAGATCGCCGTCTCGACGATCGTCATCTGGCGCTGGACCGGCTACAACGCGCTGATCTACCTGGCGGCGATGCAGGCGATCCCGCACGACCTGTACGAGTCGGCGGCCCTCGACGGGGCCAACCGCTGGCAGCAGTTCTTCCACGTGACCCTGCCGTCGCTGCGGCCGACGATCCTGTTCACCGTCGTCGTCTCGACCATCGGCGCGAGCCAGGTCTTCGGCGAGCCGCTGCTGTTCGACGCCAACAAGGGTGCCTCCGGCGGCGCCGAGCACCAGTTCCAGACGCTCGGCCTGTACCTCTACGAGCAGGGCTGGGTGAACCAGCACCTGGGCCGCGCCTCCGCGATCGCCTGGACGATGTTCCTGATCCTCATCGTGATCGGGATCGTCAATTACGTCATCTCGCGCCGGCTGCGCGCCAGTAGTTAAGGAGAACCGGCCGTGACGACGACCCTGACGAAACCCCCGGCGGACGCGGTACCCGAACCGCCGAAGCGTCTGCGGCGCCCCAAGTCGGCGCGCGCGGGCGGGCAGATGCACGCGGGGCCCCTCGCGTACGTCATCCTCGCGCTGTTCACGATCGGCTCGCTGGGCCCGCTGGTGTGGACCGCGATCGCCGCCTCCCGCGACACCAACCGGCTGGCGCAGTCCCCGCCGCCGTTCTGGTTCGGCTCGAACCTCTTCCACAATCTCGACGTCGCCTGGACGGAGGCCAACCTGGGCGAGGCCTTCGTCAACACCACGTTCGTGGCGGGTGTTTCCGCGGTGACCGTCGTCTTCCTGTCGACGCTCGCCGGGTTCGCCTTCGCCAAGCTGCGCTTCAAGGGCCGGGGCGCCCTGATGCTGATCGTCGTCGGCACGATGATGGTGCCGCCGCAGCTCAGCGTGATCCCGCTCTACATGATGGTCGCCAAGCTCGACTGGACGGACCAGCTCCAGGCGGTGATCTTCCCGTCGCTGGTGAGCGCGTTCGGGGTGTTCTTCATGCGGCAGTACCTGATCCAGGCGCTGCCGGACGAGCTGATCGAGGCGGCCCGTGTCGACGGCGCGAGCAGCTGGCGGGTGATCTGGCACGTGGTGTTCCCGGCCGCCCGGCCCGCCATGGCGGTGCTCGGCATGCTCGTGTTCGTGCAGACGTGGAACGACTTCCTGTGGCCGTTCCTGGTGCTCACCCAGACCGGCAACCCGACCGTGCAGGTCGCGGTCGCGGGACTCGGCCGCGGTTTCACTCCCGACCAGTCCCTGATCATGGCGGGCGCGCTGCTCGGCACGCTGCCGCTGCTCTTCGTCTTCGCCCTGTTCGGCAAGCAGATCGTCGGCGGCATCATGCAGGGCGCCGTCAAGGGCTGACCTCGTTCGTCGGTGGGAGAAGGGGAGCCGGGCCAGAGCCGCCCCGGCCCCTCCTCCCCCTCTTCTCTCCTCCTCGCCCCTCCCCCTCTTCTTCTTACTGTCGGTCTCCACGACCTCCTATGGGAGCGCTTCCATGCCTGAGTCCGCATCGCCCGTGACCTTTCCCCCCGCCTTCCTCTGGGGCGCGGCGACCTCCGCGTACCAGATCGAGGGTGCGGTACGGGAGGACGGCCGTACGCCCTCCATCTGGGACACCTTCAGCCACACGCCCGGCAAGACCGCCGGTGGTGAGACCGGTGACATCGCTGTCGACCACTACCACCGCTACCGAGACGACGTGGCGCTGATGGCGGAGCTGGGCCTGTCCGCGTACCGCTTCTCGGTCTCCTGGTCCCGGGTGCAGCCGACGGGCCGCGGTCCCGCGGTCCAGCGCGGCCTGGACTTCTACCGCAACCTCGTCGACGAGCTGCTCTCGCACGGCATCAAGCCGGCCGTCACGCTCTACCACTGGGACCTCCCGCAGGAGCTGGAGGACGCGGGCGGCTGGCCGGAGCGCGACACGGCGTTTCGTTTCGCCGAGTACGCGCAGATCGTGGGCGAGGCGTTGGGCGACCGTGTGGAGCAGTGGATCACCCTGAACGAGCCGTGGTGCAGCGCGTTCCTGGGCTACGGCTCGGGTGTGCACGCGCCGGGCCGTACGGACGCGGCGGCCTCGCTCAGGGCCGCCCACCACCTGAACCTGGCGCACGGCCTGGGCACCACCGCGCTGAGGTCCGCGATGCCGGCCCGCAACACGGTCGCGGTCAGCCTGAACTCGTCGGTGGTCAGGCCCCTTTCCTCGTCCCCGGCGGACCTGGCGGCGGTCCGGCGCATCGACAACCTGGCCAACGGCGTCTTCCACGGCCCGATGCTGCACGGCGCCTACCCGGAGGGCCTGTTCGCGGAGACCTCCTCGATCACGGACTGGTCGTACGTCCTGGACGGCGACCTCGCGGTGATCAAGCAGCCGCTCGATGCGCTCGGTCTGAACTACTACACCCCGGCGCTGGTGTCGGCGGCGGAGAAGTCGGCGGACGGGCCGCGCGCGGACGGGCACGGGGCGAGTGCGTACTCGCCGTGGCCGGGTGCGGACGGTGTCGCGTTCCACCAGACCCCCGGTGAGCGTACGGAGATGGGCTGGACGATCGACCCGACCGGCCTGCACGACCTGATCATGCGCTACTCGCGGGAGGCCCCGGGGCTGCCGCTGTACATCACGGAGAACGGCGCGGCCTACGACGACAAGCCGGACCCGGAGGGCCGCGTCCACGACCCCGAGCGCATCGCGTATCTGCACGGCCATCTGGCGGCGGTGCGCGGCGCGATCGCCGACGGCGCGGACGTGCGGGGCTACTACCTCTGGTCCCTGATGGACAACTTCGAGTGGGCGTACGGCTACGACAAGCGTTTCGGGGCGGTGTACGTCGACTACGCGACCCTGGCCCGTACGCCCAAGTCCAGCGCGCACTGGTACGGGGAGGTGGCGCGGACGGGTTCGCTGCCGCCGGCGGCGTCGGCCGGCGCCGAGTAGGTCATTCGGTTCCTTTGTCCCGGGGGAAGCGGGGGAGGGGGCGCGGCACCTGGGGGGTGCCGCGCCCCCGACGCGGTTGAGCAGAATGGGACGGTGACGCCAGTTCAGGACACCCCGCCGTCCCCGAGACCCGACGATCCGACAGCACGCGGGCGCCGCGCGGGGGTTGTGCCGCCCGTCGTGTTCGGCTGTTGCCTGGTGCTGATCGGGGTGTGGCTGCTGCTGGGGCCCATGCTCGGGGCCCGGCACGAGGAACGGGACTTCAGGGCCGCGGTCGCCTGTCCCGAGAAGACGGACTCGACGGGTCCCGAGGACTGTCTGCGTACCGTGAGCGCGCGGATCGACCACACCGAAGTGGTGACGGGCAACAGGTCGGCGTCGTACTGGCTCTACGTCACCGAGGCCGACGGCGGGAGCGACCGCACGCGGATCAGCGGTTCCGGTCCGAAGTCCCCGAAAGCCTGGTCCGGGGTGCGGCTCCAGGTCACCCAGTGGCGGGGGAAGATCCGGTACGTCGACTTCCCCGCCGAGCGCCGCTACACGCAGGCCGACCCCCGCCACATCTATCGGCTCTTCTACGCCGGGGGTCTTGGTCTCGGCCTCTTCGGCGTGGGGATCGTCCTGAGCGTGTTCTGGTGGTCGCGGGTGTCCGCCGTCTCTCCCCGGAGCTACCCCTGGCAGATCACGCCCGCCGCGACGGGCCTGCTCGTCCTCGTCTGCGCCGGTGTCGTGGCACCCCTGGCCGTCGACGGGGTCGGGGCCCCGCTGCTGGTCGCCGCGTCGGCCGCGGTCCTCGTCCTGGTCGGATGCGCCGGGGCCTACCTGCTGCTGCTGCAACGGCACAGGAGCGGTGACGACACCGTCGTGGTGACGCCGAAGGTCCCGGAGACGGAGCAGTGCTTCCAGGGTGGCGTCCTGGGCGAAGGCGGCGACAAGCCCTACGGCGGGGGTGGCTATCTGGTGGCCGGTCCCGGTCTGCTGGTGACGACCCCGGACCCGACCGGCAAGTTCGCCCGCCGGACCGTACCCGCCACCGTGGTCCCCCAGCGAGTACGCCCGCCGTACTGGACGGATCCGCACGGCGGCGACTACGGCACCGACACGTTGGTGGTGGAGTGCCGGGACGGCGACTCCCCGATACTCATCGTGACGAAGAAGGAGAACGTGCCCTGGATACTGGGGGCACTACAGCCACTGCCCACCACATCCTGAACGACGACGGGCTCCGCCGGTCGGCCCGGCAGAAAGCGGCCTCGGCGCCTTCGGGAATGCCCCCGGCGCGCCTGTCGAAGGGGGCCTGGGCGACCGAGCGGCGCACCTCCGACGGGGTGGGCGCGGTCTCCCGTCCCGGGCCCCGCAAAGCCCCTTCACACCTCTCCGGGAAGCCGCCCTGACCTGGCCTTTCGTGGCCTTCTGGCCTACCGTTCCCCCCATCCTGGAAGGGGACCGTATGGACCGGAACATACGCACCGTCGACGATGTGCTGAAGCTGCTGGACGGACTGTTCGCGCCGGGGGCCGATCGGTGGACGGTGGGTGGCGCCGGCTGGTGGGACGGCTTCTACGCCGACCGCTCCAAGCCCGTACCGTTCTTCGTCGCGAAACCGGACGAGAACCTGGTCGGATACCTCGACGAGAACCTGATCGCCCCGGGCCGCGCCCTCGATCTGGGCTGCGGGCCGGGGCGCAACGCCCTTCAACTGGCCGCCGCGGGCTTCCAGGTGGACGCGGTCGACCTCTCCCCGACGGCCATCGCCTGGGCGCAGGAGCGTGCGCGCGAGGCCGGGGCCGAGATCCGCTTCCACTGCGGTGACGCGTTCGCGCTCACCGACCCCGACTGGGGCGGCCCGTACGACCTCGTCCACGACTCGGGCTGCTTCCACCATCTGCCGCCGCACCGCCGCGTCAGCTACCTCGCCCTGCTCGACCGCGTCCTCGCCCCGGGAGGCCATCTCTCCCTCACCTGCTTCGCCGCCGGTGCGATGGGTTCCGAACTCCCCGACGAGGCCTTCTATCAGCAGTCCGCACTGCACGGCGGACTCGCCTACACACCGGAGTCCCTGCGCTGGGTCTTCTCCGACCTGACCGAGGTCGAACTGCGCCGCATGCGCGACGAGCCGCCCGAGTCCGGGCTCTTCGGCGAGCCCTTCCTCTGGACGGCCCTGTTCCGCCGCGACAGGTAACCCCCTGGCGGGGGCGGCTACTTGTACGCGCCGAACGCCTTCGAGAACGCGCCCGCGTCCTGCACGATCGAGCTGCAGGTCGCGTCGGCGGAGTTCTTCGCACCGCCCGGGCACTGCTTGTCGCGGGTGGCGGACCACATGGAGAGCCAGCCGAGGCCCTTCGACTTGGCGAAGTCGACCAGTTGGGTCGCGTCGTCGACCTTGAAGGTCTCGGCGGCGACGTCGTTGACCCCGATCATCGGGGTGACGGCGACGGCCTTCCACGCCGCGCTGTCCGACAGCCCGAGGACACTCTTCACCTGGGCCTGGGTGGCGGTGGCGGCCTGCTCGGCGTAGGTGCCCATGTCACCGTTGTACGAGGGGCCGTAGTCCATCGCCATGATGTTGACCGCGGAGATCCTCACGCCGTTCGACTTGGCGTCGGAGACCAGGTTCACGCCGTCCTGGGTCAGGCCCTCGGGCATGACCGGGAGGGTGAAGGACACGTCCAGGTTCGGGTGCTGCTGCTGGAGCTTCGCGATCGCCTTCGCCCGGTTCGTGTTCGCGGTCGTGTTCGGCAGCGCGCCACCCTCGACGTCGAAGTCGACCTTGGTCAGGTTGTACGCGTCCACGGCCTTCCCGTACGCCGCCGCCAGCGCGTCCGCCGACGAGCAGGTCGTGGCCAGCTCCGAGCCCGAGGCGCCGCCGAAGGACACCCGGACGTCGCCGCCCTTCGCCCGCAGCGCGCCGATCTGCGACGCCACGCCGTCACTGGCGAGGTCGGTCACCCCGCCCCACTTCGGCGTACAGCCGCCGCCGTCGGTGATGAAGGCCAGGTTGTAGTCCTTCACGCCGGTGGCCGTGGCGCTGCCGACCAGGTCGAAGGCCGGGTAGAGGGAGGTGTCGACGTACGGCGCGAAGCCCGCGCCGGTCGTCGTGCCACTGCCGGTGGTCTGCGAGGCGGAGGGAGTGGGGGTGGGGGTGGGGGTGGGCGTAGACGTAGGGGTCGGGGTCGACGTGGGGGGCCGGCTGGCGGTCGGGGTCGGGGTCGGTGACTGGGTCGGGCGGCCGCTCGGCTCCGGCGTCGCGCCGTCGTCCACGGAGCACTTGGCGCCGTCGATGACACAGCCCTTCGGGTCCGCGGTGCCGTTCACGACGAAGCCGACGGTGACCGACTCGCCGGCCGCCAGCCCGTCCTTGTCCCAGGACGGCGGCTTGACGGTGACGTGCTGTCCGCTCACCGTCGACGTTCCGTTCCACAGCGAGCTGAGTCCGGCACCCGACGGCAGGTCGAACTCCAGCGTCCAGTCCCCCTTCGCCTGGCCGGTGTCGTTGGTGATGACGTACTGCGCGGTGTACCCCGTCGACCAGTCACTGGTCTTGGTGTACGCGGCACCGACGCCGGCCGCCAGCGCGGTCCCGGAGAACAGGAAGGCGCCACCACCGACCACGGCCGCGGCGACGATCCCGCCTATCGCCTTGTTCCTGCCACTGACCTTGCGTCGGTGCGTAGTGCTCATCGCGGGTGCCTGCCTTCGCCGTTCACGGGGGGTGGGGGTGCGGCAGCACGCTAGCGATCCGAAACCGGGCAAAACTCCTGATCGGGACAGTCGTTGGCGATCTTATGGTGCGCTTAAGGAAGGCATCGGGGACGGTTAAAGGTAGAGACCAATTCGCCTCACACCCGGCTCGCGCCCACGCCCCGCCTGCGACGCCGCACGGACCCCCTGTGCCCGCGCCGCACCGGAGCCCGCCCGTCCAGCTGGATCCATATGCGCACCTCGGTGCCTCCCAGCACCGACGAACCGATCCGCACGTCCCCGCCCGTCGACTCCGCGAGCCGGCGCACGATGTCCAGGCCGAGGCCGGTCGAACCGTCACTCCCGGAACCCTTCCCGCGCGCCATCGCCGCCTCCGGGTCCACGATGCCCGGGCCCGCGTCCGACACCAGCACGATCACCGCGTCCTCGCTGTTGTGCACGTCGACCGCGAAGGCCGTGCCCTCGGGGGTGTGCCGGAACACGTTCCCGAGGAGTGCGTCGAGCGCGGCGACGAGGTCGGCCCGGGCGACGGGTATCCGTACGGGACGGTCCGCTCCCGCGACCCGCACCTTGCGCCCCTCGTCCTCGGCGAGCGCCGACCAGAAGTCCATCCGCTCGCGGACGACCTCGGACGCGTCGCACCCGGCGCCGATGACGGTCGCCGCCGTCTGCGGCTTGGCCTCCCGGGCCGTCCGGATGATCGTGTCGACCTCCCGCTCCAACTGCGCCACCGCCGCCCGCGTCTGCTCGGCGGCCGGCCCGTCACCGAGCGAGGCCGTGTTGAGCCGCAGCACGGTCAGCGGGGTGCGCAGGCGGTGCGAGAGATCAGCGGCCAACTCCCGCTCGTTCGCCAGGAGTTGCACGACCTGATCCGCCATCGAGTTGAACGCCACCGCCGCCAGCCGCAGTTCGTTCGGCCCCTCCTCGGGCACCCTCGCGCCGAGCTTCCCCTCCCCCAGCTCGTGCGCGCTCTCGACGAGCCGCTGCGCCGGCTGCACCATGCGTACCCCCAGCCGGTCGGCGACCGCGACCGAGCCGATGATGAGCGCGACCCCGACCGCGGCGAGCACCGCCCAGGCGGTGCCGACCCCGTTGCTGACCTCGGACTCGGGGACGTAGACCTCGACGACCGCGATCTCGCCGGAGCTCAGCGCGGTGGGCTGGAGCAGGGTGGAGCCGCCGGGGACCTCGGTGGTGGAGGCCCGGCCGATGCTGCGTGTGGTCGCGATGTCCTTGGCGGCGGCGCGCTGCCGTCCGATGTCGACCGCCTTGGCGCCGTCGCTCGCCGGTATGTGCACGGCCATCCCGTCGTCCGAGCCGGCGGAGGCGACGACCCGCTCCAACTGGTCCCGGTCGGTGGTGATGGACAGCGCGGGCGCGATGGCCGCGGCCTGCCGCTCGGCGTTCGAGAAGGCGCGGTCCCTGGCCATCTCCTTGATGACGAGCCCCAAGGGGACCGCGAAGGCCACCACGACCATCGTGGTCACCGCCACGCACACCTTGACCAGTGCCCACCTCATCGCGGCGGCTCCAAACTCGGTGGTTCCAGCTTCACGCCAACCCCGCGGAGCGTGTGCAGATAGCGCGGCCTCGCCGCCGTCTCGCCCAGTTTCCGGCGCAGCCACGACAGATGGACGTCTATGGTCTGGTCGTCCCCGTACGACTGCTGCCACACCTCGGCGAGCAGTTCCTTGCGCGCGACGACGACACCGGGCCGCCCGGCGAGAAACGCGAGCAGGTCGAACTCGCGCCGGGTGAGGTCCAGTCGGGCGCCGTCCAGCTCGGCCTGGCGGCGCAGCGGGTCGATGGACAGGCCGCCGACCCGGATGACCGGCGACGCGGGCGTATCGCCCGTCGACCGCGAGCGGCGCAGGACGGCGGCCATCCGCGCGGACAGGTGCTCGACCGAGAACGGCTTGGTCAGATAGTCGTCCGCCCCGTCGTTCAGCAGGCGGACGATCTCCGTCTCGTCGTCCCGCGCGGTGGCGATGATCACCGGGACGTCGGTGATTCCGCGCAGCATCTTCAGCGCCTCGGCCCCGTCCAGATCGGGCAGGCCGAGGTCCAGGATGACGACGTCGAAGGAGAAATGGGCAACCTCGCGCAGCGCCTCGAGGGCGGTGCCGACACTGCGCACCGTGTGCGCGGCTTCGGTCAGATGCCGGATGAGAGCGCTGCGTACGAACTGGTCGTCCTCGACCACGAGCACACTTGCCATGCGCCGCACCGTACGCCATCTGTGCGATGCCGGTCCGGTGCCTGTGGACAACTCGGGCCGCCACCCTGTCCCGAGACACGGGAGACACCCATGGGGCGCGTGAGGCAGTATGACTGGCGATGCTCAGAGGATTCGTACACGTACTGGCTTGGTCGCTCGCCACGGGCGCGGCGGTCACGCTGTCGTGGTGGGGTGTCCACACGGTCATGACGGGGACGGCGTACGATCCGCCGCGCGCGCTGCCCATCATGGTGGGCGGGAAGACGACGCAGGAGGCCAAGGCGCTTGCCTCGACGACGAGTCGGCCGTCGGCGAGTCCGAGCCCCTCCGCCTCGAAGCCGACGGCGAGTCCGCGGCCGAGCGCGACGCCGGTGCCCTCGACATCGCCCTCCGCCGACCCGAGTCCGAGCGCCTCCGGACCGGTGGGGCGGGTCAAGAGTTACGACACCGACGGGGGGCGGGCCGTCTTCGATCTCGGCACGACCTCCGCGACGCTCGTCTCGGCGACGCCGGGTTCGGGGTGGTCGATGCAGGTGTGGAAGACGGAGTCGTGGATTCGGGTGGAGTTCACTTCGGGGGCGGATCGGGTGTCGGTGTTCTGTACGTGGCACGACGGGCCGCCGCGGGTGGAGATCGGTACGTATTAGCTGCGCGGGCTTTGCGAGTCGGGTGCGGGTGATCCGTGGCTGGTCGCGCCCACGCGGCGGAGCCGCATATGTTCACAGCCCCGCGCCCCTTTGGGGCGCGTCATACTCACCGGAACACAGAAGCCGGCGGGGCCGGGGATGCCACCGCCGCCGCGTCCAGCACCGGTAGCGCTCCCCCGGTGAAGTCGGTGAGTTGTTTGCCGTGTTCGAGTCTCGCCGGGTGGGGGTCCGAGGCGGCGCGGCGGGTGAGTTCGGCCAGGGGCAGGGGGTGGCCGGAGGCCACGAGGACGGCGTTGCCGAAGCGTTTGCCGCGCAGGACCGTGGGGTCGGCGATGAGGGCGAGCTCGGGGAAGACGGTCGCGGCGGTGGCGATCTGGCCGCGCAGGTGGGCCAGCGGGGGGCCGTCGGCGAGGTTGGCGGCGTACAGGCCACCGGGTTTGACGGTTCTGCGGACGTCGGTGAGGAACTCGACCGAGGTGAGGTGCGCGGGGGTGCGGGCGCCGCTGAACACGTCCGCTATCACCAGGTCCGCCCAGCCGTCGGGGACCTTGGCGAGGCCCTCGCGGGCATCCAGGGAGCGCACCCGGATGCGGGCGTTCGGGTCCAGGGGGAGTTCGCGGCGGACCAGTTGGACGAGCGCCCCGTCGCGTTCGACGACCTGCTGGGTGGAGCGGGGGCGGGTCGCGGCGGTGTAGCGGGCGAGGGTGAAGGCGCCGCCGCCGAGGTGGACGGCGTGCACGGGCTTGCCGGGCGGGGCCACGAGGTCGATGACATGGCCGAGGCGGCGCTGGTACTCGAAGCTCAGATGGGCGGGGTCGTCGAGGTCGACGTGGGACTGGGGGGCGCCGTCGATGAGGAGGGTCCAGGCGCGCGGGCGGTCCCGGTCGGGTATCAGCTCGGCGAGGCCGCCCTCGACCGTCTCGACGACGGCGTCGGCGGACGCCTGCCCGCGGCGCGAACCGCGCGACGCGTCACGCGCCGCGCCCCGCGCGTCGTCGGACCGCTTGTTCCTCGACCTTCCCATCCTGCCATTATCAGGGCGTACAGGGAGGTCGGCGCAGCGGCAACCCGTGGGGGCACCGCCCGGTGTTTCCGGGGTCAGCTGCAGTTGTCCGCGGCCTCGATCAGCCGCGCCGCCTCGCCCAGCGCCGCCCGCAGCACGGCCGGGTCGGTCGCGAGGTCCGCGTCGCCGGGCGGCAGCAGCCAGTCCGAGCCCTCGACCGGGGACTCGGGTGCCACCAGGCTGAGGCCGCGGCCGTTGGTCTGGGTGCAGGTGCTGCCCGGCATGTCCCAGGCGTCCGCGGTGCCGGGCGGCACCAGGAAGCCGAGGGTGTCGCAGCCGTCGTCGAGCAGGACGGGCCCGACGGAGTCGCAGGAGCCGCGGCGCAGGATGTCGACCGCCTCCAGCCCCTGGCGCGCCGGAACGGTCACGAGGTCGCAGTCGGCGACCGGCTCCGGTGGGGCGTCGCACTCGGGGGACGGCCGGTGCTCGGCGGTCGACAGCGGCGTACGAAACTCGGTGCTCTCCATCCCGGCCTCCAACACGGAACCCCTCCTCCTGCACGAGTGGGTCGGGAGTTCGGGTGTGCTCCCGGTCCACCGGGTTCAACGCGTCAGAACGTCAACGGCTACGGCATAACTCAGCCGCAAAGGATGGCAGTTCATGGCAGATCGTGCATGAGATATCCGTTTTGTAGCCAAACCCAGCGTGGTGACACCGTCACAGCAGGTACGTTCTTGCTCCGCCGGGACAGGGCGACACACGCCGCAACACGGACAAACTCGCCTTGCGTCCGGCATGGTTCGACGGTTCGCAAGAGAGGGCCCGGCCATGGCGTCGTCAGCGGTGACCTCGTCCCAGTCCCCCCGGCCACCACGGCCGAATCTCGCCTTCCGGCGGCTGCGCGGACAGCGCTCGCCGGGCGAGTTCGCCGCGGCGGTACGGAGGGCCGCGCGCGAGATCGAGGAGCGGGTCAGCTGTGACGCGCGCTACATCGGGCGGGTCGAGGCAGGCGAGATCCGCTGCCCCAACTACGCGTACGAACGGGTGTTCTTGCACATGTTCCCCGGCCGCACGCTGACCGACCTGGGCTTCTCGCCCCGTTCATCCGTACGCGGCCGAGGGGCGCGCGACACGGACGAGGCGCCCCCTCCCCACACCACAAGCCCGGCGTACACCACCGGTGAGACGGAGGAGACGTACGAGACGTATGACACGCAGGACCCGTATGGCACGCACGAGAACCACGAGGAGAGCGACGTGCAGCGTCGCGCATTCATGACTGGAGGCACCGCCACCGTGGCGGCGGCCTCACTGGGCCCCTTCGGGATCACCTTCGGCGCTCCGGCCGCGGCCGCGGACCGTCGGGTCCACCGGGTGGGGACGTCCGAGGCGGGCGCCCTCGAAGAGGCCGTCCGCCGGATCCGGCTGCTCGACGACCGGCACGGGGCCGACGGCCTCTACCGGCGGGCCGCGGCGCCGCTGCGGACGGCCTACGAACTGCTCGACGCGGGCACCACCCGGCAGACCACCGCCGACCGGCTGTACGCGGGGGCGGGCGAACTGGCGATCTCGGTGGGCTGGTTGGCACACGACTCCGGGCGCTTCGAGGACGCGCGCTCGCACTACGCCGAGGCGCTGGCGACCGCCCGGATGTCCGGCGACCCGGCCCTCGAGGCGCACGCCTTCTGCAATACGGCGTTCCTGGCACGCGACGCGGGGCGCCCGCGCGAGGCGGTGCGCGCGGCGCAGGCGGCGCAGCGCGCGGCACGCCCCCTCGGCTCCCCGCGGCTGCTCTCCCTGCTCGCACTGCGCGAGGCGGGCGGCTGGGCCGGACTCGCCGACCGACCGGGGTGCGAGCAGGCACTCGTCCGCGCGCAGACGCTCTTCGAACGCGGCCCCTCGGAGACCGATCCCGAGTGGATGACCTTCTACGGAGAGGCCGAACTGGAGGGTCTGGAGGCGCAGTGCTGGTCGACGCTGGGCGACTGGACCCGCGCGGCCCGGCACGCCCGGCGCGCCGCGCACCTCCAGGACCCGCACTTCACCCGCAACATCGCCCTCTACACGGCCGAGCTCGCCGACGACCTCGCGCGCGGCGGCCGCCCCGACGAGGCCGCCCTCGCGGGCCTGCGCGTCCTCGACCTGCTGGGCGAGGTGCAGTCGTCGCGCATCCAGACCATGCTGGCGGGCACCGCGCGCGTACTGCTGCCGCACCGCCGGGCGTCGGGTGTGTCGGCGTTCCTCGAGCGCCACGCGAGTCTGCCGCGCATCACATGATCCCGGCCGCAGGCCGGTGCTTACCCGGTCAGGTGCCCGCAGTCGTTCCACGCCTCGATCGCGGGCTCTCCGTAGGCCCAGCCGAGCACCGACAGCGAGGTCGGGTTGAGGCGGATACGGGCCGCGAAGTCGAGCGGGAGGCCGAGCCAGCGGGCGCCGATCGAGCGCAGGATGTGCCCGTGCGCGAAGACCAGCACATCCCGGTCCTGCGCGCGAGCCCAGGCGACGACCTCGTCCGCGCGCGCGGTGACCTGCTCCAGGCTCTCCCCCTCGGGGACGCCGTCGCGCCAGATGAACCAGCCCGGGCGCACCGCCTGGATCTCGGCCGGGGTCATGCCCTCGTACGCGCCGTAGTCCCACTCCATGAGCGTGTCCCAGGTGGTGGCACGCTCACCGAAGCCGGCCAGTTCGCACGTCTCACGCGCGCGCGCCAGCGGGCTGGTGCGCACCTCGACCCCCGAGAGCCCGTCGAAGGGCGCCCGGTGCAGTCGCTCCCCCAGCACCTTGGCGCCGCGGCGGCCCTCTTCCAGGAGCGGGATGTCGGTCCTGCCGGTGTGCTTGCCGGACAGTGACCACTCCGTCTGACCGTGCCGGGCCAGCAGGATGCGCGGTGCCATGAAGAGAAGCCTTTCCGGTGCGCGTGCAGCACGTACGGGACGAGGAGGTGACGCGGACCTGAGAGATGGGTCGTTCCATCATGTCTCACCCCCGCGTCGGGCAACCCGTCGGGCGATCTCTGCGTCTTTGACGACCGGGGGGCGCCTCCTTAAGCCGTTCACATACACCGTAAAATCGGATGGCCGCGTCACCGGAGCGCAATCGGCTGGTCACGTAGGCAACAACCACAGGTCACGCAAGCAGATGGGGAAGGCGATCGGATGCCGCAGACCGATGCACGGCGAACCGAGGCGGCACCGCGCGCCCGGCTCCGCCGGTGGACCGAACTGCGCACCGCCGCATCGCACACCCGGCTGCGCTGGTGGACCGAGCTCCCGCTGCTCGTGATGGTGTACGCGTCGTACTCGGCGGGCCGGCTGCTCGCCCGGGGCGACACCGACGACGCCGTCGGTCACGGCCTGGAGATCCTGCGCGTCGAGAAGGCCCTCCACCTCAACGCCGAGCACCCGCTGAACCGGCTGTTCACCCGCGAGGCCTGGCTCGGCGTCCCCGCCGACTTCTGGTACGCGTCGCTGCACTACCTGGTGACGCCCGCGATCCTGATCTGGCTCTTCCGCTCCCGGGCCGTGCGCTACCGCGCCGCCCGGACCTGGCTGATGACATCCACGCTGATCGGGCTGATCGGCTTCACGCTGATGCCGACCTGCCCGCCCCGGCTGCTCTCCGCGGGTCACGGCTTCGTCGACACGATGGCCCAGTACAGCTCGTACGGCTGGTGGGGCGGCGAGGCGAGCGCGCCGCGCGGCCTCGGCGGCATGACCAACCAGTACGCGGCGATGCCCAGCCTGCACGTGGGCTGGTCGCTGTGGTGCGGAGTGATGCTGTGGCGCTACGGCCGCACCCCCGTCGTCCGGCTCGCGGGCATCGCCTATCCGCTGCTGACCACGATCGTCGTGATGGGCACCGCCAATCACTACTTCCTCGACGCGGCGGCGGGCGCCGCGGTGATGGGGATCGGGCTGCTGCTGACCCCGTACGTGATGCGGCTCGCGGACCGTGTGCGGGGGCTGTTCAGTGCCCGCATCCCGTGGGTCGCGGGCGCCTCGCGCGGCGCACGTTCCTCAATTGTCAGTGGCGGATGCCAGACTTCCACGGGTGAGCGAATTCCCCGACAGCGCGAGTCCCGAACCGGGCCCGAGGCCGAGCCGGGTGCCTCCCCCAAGGATGCCGGGGAAGGTGCTGCGGCAGCAGCTCGCTGAGCTGCGCGGTTCCGCCGTACCGCCCAAGGCGCTGGACGCGCGGGCCCTCGCGGCGCTCGCCGCGAACCCAGGGTGTGATCGGCGCGCCCTGCTGGACGGCGCGGGCGTCGACAAGGCGAAGCTGGCGGACGCGCTGGGCTCGCCGTCCGCCTTCGGCCAGTCCCAGTTCGCCTTCATGCGGGGGAACGCGTTCGAGGCGCGGGTCAAGGCCGACGGCGGCGCGGAGCTGCTGCGGCTGGTGCACGAGAAGCTGGACCCGGGCGCCGAGCCGCCCGCGGCCGGTGTCGTCCCCGACCTGAGCGCGGTCGGCCCCGAGGGGCGCGCGGCCCGTACGGCGCTCGCCCTGCGCGAGGCCACCACGGCCGCCGTCTGGACCCTGCTCGACCACCCCATGCTCGCCCTCGACGTCGCGGGCTCCCCCGCCTTCCTGGAGCCGGACGCCGTCGTCGTCCACCCCGACGGGAGCTGGACGGTCGTCGAGATCAAGTCCTTCCCGATGCTGGACGGCTCCGCGGACCCGGCGAAGGTGGGCGCCGCCGCCCGCCAGTCCGCGGTCTACGTGCTCGCCCTGGAGGAGGTGGCCGCGCGCCTCGGCGCGGGGCCGCAGGGGGGTGGTGCCCAGGACGGCGGCACCGTCCCCGACGTTCGCCACCGGGTCCTGCTGGTCTGCCCCAAGGACTTCTCCAACCTGCCCACCGCGTCCGCCGTCGACATCCGCAAGCAGCGCGCGGTCACCCGCCGCCAGCTGGCCCGCCTCACACGCGTCGAGGACATCGCGGACGCCCTCCCCGAGGGCACCTGCTTCGCCCCCGACCTCCCGGCCGCCGATCTGACGGCCGCCGTCGAGTCCGTCCCCGCGACGTACGCCCCCGAGTGCCTGGCCGCCTGCGAGCTCGCCTTCCACTGCCGCGACCGCTCCCGCGCCGAAGGCGTGGTGACGGCCCTGGGGCGGTCGCTCCGCTCCGAACTGGGCGGGCTGACGACGATCGGTGAGGTCCTGGCGGCGGCCCACGGCGCGGCCGGGGACCCCGACGACCCGGCGGTCGTGGCCCTGCGCAGGGCCGCGGCCCTGCGGTCGGAGGCCCTGCGGGGGCGCGCGACGCCTCCCACCGGCCGGCCGGAGCCGGCCGGCGAAGTCCTCCCGGAGGTGGCCCCTTGTCGCTGATCGCCACCCTCGCCCGGCTGGAGGCCGTCGAGAGCGGGCGGGCCCAGCCCCTCGCCACCGTGCGGCACCGGCACCTGACCGAGCGGCCCCTGGTGTTCGTACCGCTGACCACCGCCGGTGAGGCCGGGGCCCCGCTCGGGGCGCTGGTGGGCACGGACCGGGACGCGCCCCGCCTGCTGGTCGTGCCGCAACCCCGGGACCGCGACCTGCGGTTCGCGTTCCTCGCGGAGCTGGCCGATGTCGTACTGCCGTACGTGGACGCCTACGCCGACGACGTCGAGGCGGCCGAGCGCAGCGAGACCGATCCCGAGACCGGCAAGCGCGTCAAGGTCGAGGTCGAACTGTGCGCGGACGCCCCTCAGCTGATCGTGCCGAGCCGCGCGGGCGTGGAGTTCGTACGGCTCCTCGGCCGCTCCACGCGGTTTCGGCGCACCGCGGAGCAGGAGCCGGAGGCACCCCATCCGGCGCCGCCCCGGGTGCCGTTGCTCGGGCGGTGGCTGACGCACTTCGCGGAGCGGGCCCGGGTGCCCGGCTCCGCCCTGCTGCTCGCCCTCACCGACGTGCTGTCCCGGCACTGGGCGACCGGCCAGAGCAGCCTGGAGGACCAGCACCTGGGGGCGCTGCTCGCCTGGATCGACCCCCCGGAGGGTGCGTCGGGCGCGGCGGCCGCGCTGCGGGCCGAGTTGCGGCGGGATGACGGGGGGCAGCTCGTGTGCCCGCCCGCGGGCCCGGCCACCGACCCCGCCTTCGACAACAAACTGCTCGCTCCCGCCATCGAGCGCTACGACCGCGCGCGGACCGCCCTGGCCGCCGCCGAGGACGGCTTGGAGGCGGACGACCGGCTCGGTGAACTCACCGCCGCCGAGCGGGAGATCCGCGCCCTCGTCGAGCAGGTCACCCGGCCCACCTGGGACGCGGTGTGGCGCGGCCTCGACCTGCTGCGGACGCTCCCCGAGGGCACCCACGCGGCCGACCGGTGGACCCGCGACCGCTGGTCGTTCACCGGCCACCGCGACCGGATCACCGCGGGCGAGCCCCCGCAGCCACGCCGTGACGACGCGGTCACCGCGGCGAACAAGCTGGCCACGCGCGAGCGTGAACAGGCCCGCCTGGACGCGCAGGAAGCCCTCGACGATCCGCTGGTCATGGCCGGGCGGCGGCTGGTCGGGGAGGCCTTCGCGGGTGAGGTCACGGACGTCGTCATGGCGTACAGCGAGAGCAAGAGGCCGAGCCCCCGCCCCCTGGTGACCGTGCGCACGGAGGACCGGCCGCACCTCGGGGAGCGGACGAAGGTGTACCGGTCGCTGGGCGGGAAGCCGCAGGCGGCCGAGTTCGTCGGGTACGAGGAGTCGTCGGAGGGCGACGGTCTCGTGGTCCTGCGGATCGTCGACAAGATGGGGCGCGGCAAGGAACCCGAGACCGGGTCCGTGCCGGAGAAGGGGGACCTCCTCTGCTTCACGCTCTTCGAGCACGAGCAGCGGGGCGGCGCGAAGCTGCCCGACCCGGAGGACACCCCGTGGACGCACGGCGGACCGCCGGGCGAACCCGACGCGGTACCGCAGCCGGACCCGGTGACGGAGGAGGACGTCCTGTGACCACGGTCTTCGATCCCGCAGCCGCGGCCGGCCGCGCCACCGACGCGATCCTGGACGACACCCTGCACGGCACGCACCGCGGTGTCGTGGTCGACTCGCCCCCGGGTGCCGGGAAATCCACCCTCGTCGTCCGCGCGGCGCTCGAACTCGCCTCAGCGGGGCGCCCGTTGATGGTCATCGCGCAGACCAACGCCCAGGTCGACGACTTGGTGCTGCGGCTCGCCGAGAAGAACGGGGAGCTGCCGGTGGGGCGCTTGCACAGCAGCGATCCCGACCCCTACGACAAGGCTCTGGACGACCTGCCGAACGTGCGCAAGTCCACCAAGGCCGGCGATCTGGCCGGCCTGGACGTGGTCGTCTCGACCGCCGCCAAGTGGGCCCACGTCAAGGGGGTCGAGCCGTGGCGGCACGCGATCGTCGACGAGGCCTACCAGATGCGGTCGGACGCGCTGCTGGCCGTGGCGGGGCTCTTCGAGCGGGCGCTGTTCGTGGGCGACCCCGGGCAGTTGGACCCGTTCGCGATCGTCGGCTCCGAGCAGTGGGCGGGGCTGTCGTACGACCCGTCGGCGTCCGCGGTGACGACACTGCTGGCCCACAACCCCGAACTGCCGCAGCACCGCCTCCCGGTGTCCTGGCGGCTGCCTGCCTCCGCGGCGCCGCTCGTCTCGGACGCGTTCTACCCGTACACGCCGTTCCGCAGCGGCACCGGCCATGGTGACCGGCGGCTGAAGTTCGCTGTGGCGTCGGACGGTTCGGGTCCCGACCGGGTCATCGACGAGGCGGCGGAGGCCGGTTGGGGGCTGCTGGAGCTGCCCGCCCGGCACACGCCGCGTACGGACCCGGAGGCGGTACGGGCGGTGGCCCAGGTCGTACGACGGCTGCTGGACCGGGGCGGTGCGGCCACCTCGGAGCGGGCGGACGAACCGCTGCCGCTGACCGCCGACCGGATCGCCGTCGGCACGGCGCACCGGGACCAGGCGGCGGCCGTACGGGCGGCGCTCGCCGACCTCGGGGTCACGGACGTCACCGTCGACACGGCGAATCGGCTTCAGGGGCGGGAGTTCGACGTCACCGTGGTGCTGCATCCGCTGTCCGGGCGGCCCGACGCGACCGCGTTCCACTTGGAGACGGGGCGGCTGTGCGTCCTCGCCTCGCGGCATCGGCACGCGTGCATCGTGGTGTGCCGGGCGGGCGTGACGGAACTGCTGGACGACCATCCGTCGACGGAGCCCGTGCAGCTGGGGGTCACGGTGAAGTTTCCGGACGGCTGGGAGGCGATGATGTCCACATGGGACCACTGGTCCGAGCACCGGGTGACCTGGCGTCCCTGACCGCCCTTACGGCACCTCGGTGCTGTCGCATGTGGCGGAGCATCGGGTGCTGTGGCGACCGTAGATCCACCCATGGATCCACAGCGGATCCATAGGGGGCGGCCGTGGGTGCGGATGGCACGGTTGTACGGGTCCGCGCACGCGGGCCTACTTGCGCGGACGGGGGAGAATGGACGTTGGCCCACCCACGAAGCGGGCCCCTGAACCGTACGAGGAGGAGAAGACATGGCGGAGCCCACGCCGCGTCGGAACGAACCGCGGCTACGCCCCGCGCCCCTGCTCTTCGAGCCCGCGGAGGCGGCCGGTGATCCGGAGCACTTCTTCGATCTCGAGTCGATCGACGATCCTCGGGCGCTGCTGGCGCGGGCCACGGAGCTGACGCTCGCGTTTCGCGCCGCGGCCGATCGGGCGCTCGAGTTCCAGGCGATCGCCGCCGCGCAGCTGGCCGATCCTCGGCGGTTCGATCGGCTTACGCCGGCTTCGATCGCCGAGCGGGCCGAGTGGACCGAGGACTATGCGAAGAAGATGATCGAGTTCGGGCGGGATCTGTTGCGAGGGGCCGAAGGGGATGGGCGGGGGCTTGGGCATGGGGTGGGCGACCATGCGTGAGCCGGTCGTTTCGGTGTAGCCGCGGGGTTCTCTCGCCCCCGCCGCCTGGGCCGGTCGCGCAGCTCCGCGCGCCCCTGAAGGCCTAAGGGCCTGGCATATGCCGCGGGGGCAAGGTACTCCTCCCCCGGCGTTCTGTCCCGGGTTTTCGCAACTCTCGGGGGGCGGATGCTTACCGACGGTAGATCTCATAGCCATGAGCAGCACACGGAATCCGGCAAGCTCCGCCGCCCCGTTGCCCGACCGGTTCGACGTCTGCGGCGTCACCCCGGACGGAGCCGCCTGGCTCGCCTCGGCAGGAACGTATCCGCGCAGCACCCTCACCCTCTGGGAGGAACGCCCGACCGCCCCGGTCGTCCTGCCCTGCGGCACCGCCTTCGACATCGTCAACGTGCCCGCGATCTTCGGCCGGCGGATGCTCGACCGGCTGTGGGACGAGGGGCCGGGCTCGGGCCCGGTGGCCGTGCACCGCGGGCGGACGCTGCTGTTCAGCGCGCCGGGCACCGCACAGCGCCTGCCGTCGCTCCTGGCGTGGGAGGCGGGCGAGTCGGGGGGATCCGGGCGCGTCGACGCCCTTCCTCCGCTGCTCTGCCACGGGGCCGGCGACGCCGTGACCGTGCCCGCCCTGAGCCCCGTCGCCCACCTCACGTCCCGCTGGCTGGTGGCCCCCGACACCCGGCATCCGTGGCTTCCGGGGCCCGAGATCCTGGTGTGGGCGGCCGTCCGGGCGGCCCGCACGGCCGCCTCCGCCGCGGTGCGGATATCGATTTTTCCTCCCGCCGATCAGGATGCTAAGGTCTACGACGTCAGCAGGCGCCGCTAGCTCAGTTGGTTAGAGCAGCTGACTCTTAATCAGCGGGTCCGGGGTTCGAGTCCCTGGCGGCGCACAGACGGTGAGAAGCCCCTCGCGAAAGCGAGGGGCTTCTTGCGTGTCCGGCCCCACGCGGGCGAAGGGCTCAGCCTGTCGTGATCTTCACCGTCCACGCCCCGGACGCCGTCCGGTCCTCGACCTCGACACGCGCCTTCTCGCCGGGGACCGTGAAACTCTCCCCGAGTCCGACCGGCGCGTCCGCCAGGGGCGGGTACACCGATTCACCCCAGCAGGACTCGGAGTGCGGGTGGGCGTCGACGACCTCGACCGGGCCGCCGCCGGAGTCGGTCTCGCTGCGGATGCGGTAGATCAGGACGCCCTGGGTACAGGTGGCACCGTCGTTGCCCGTCGAGGTGCGCGCCTCGAAGGCCAGCGCGCTGTCGGGACCCGTACGGACCACCGCCAACTTCGTACCGCGACCGGAACCGAAGATGCGCGACCCTGGGGCCGAGGTGGGAAGGACCGCCCGCGAGGCCGACAGGGACGGGGCCGAGGCCGACAGAGCCTGGGCAGGCAGGGCCGAGGTCCGCGCCCGGGAGCCCGGGGCGGACCCCCCGGAGACGGAGCCCGAGCCGGGCGTCCCGGGACCGGGAATCGACCCCCCGAACCCTGAGGCGGAGCCCGCCGAGTCCGAGGTCGACCCCCCGGAGCCCAGAGCCGGTGCCGGACCGGCCTGGGCGCCGGCGCTCGCGACGGAAACCGGCGCTCCCGATGCCGCCGTCCCCGCGCCGCCCGTCACCGGACCCGACCCCAGCGGCTCCAACGTCAGCCTCGTGGTCCCGTGCTCCCGCAGACAGGCCACCTGGCGTGTTTCCAGCCAGCCCAGTTTCCACTTGTGCCAGCCGAACAGATCGGGGGCAAGGCCGAACTGGCTGCCCATGAGGTCCCAGTCTCCGACATAGGTGTCCCAGTCGCCCTTGCCGTCGGTGGGGCGATGGTAGAGGTCGGGCAGGTCGAAGACGTGCCCCGTCTCGTGGGCGAGGACGAGGCGGTCCGGCGGGTGCTTCTCGAAGACCGTGACGACGCGGCGGATGTCCTTGCCGTCGGCTTCGATGGGGGTGTCGAGGTTGACGACCTTCGTCGCGTCGGAGTCGACACCCGGCGCGTCCGGGTCGGCCACGAAATAGACGATGTCGTAGCGGGAGAAGTCGACCCGCCGGTCGGCCGCGGCGACCGCGTCACGCAGATAGGCGCCGCGCCGCGCGGCGTTCCAGTCGCGCTTTATGGCGTACGAGGTGGAGGCGTGCGGCATCCGGATCCAGTCGCGCTGCGGATGCGGGCGCAGCGTGAACCTGCCGTACGAGGCGCGCTCGAAGAACTGGCTGGTGGCCGGGAAGTAGTCGGCGGCCAGTTCGGCGGGCGTGGTGTGGGGCCGGGAGTCCGGGAAGGACAGATAGACGAGCACCGCGTCGAGGGGGCGGGTGGGGCGCGGATAGTCGGCGTTCCAGGTGTCCAGGCCCTCCGAGTGGTGGGCCTCGGTCCGCCTCAGGGCACAGGGGGAGAAGAGGGGTTCGGCGAGCGCGGGGCCCGTGATCAGGGAGGTCGCGGCCAGCGCCGTCATGGAGGTGAACACGGCCGCGGTGCTGCGCCAGCGCTGCGCGCCCTGACCGACGGAGACCCCCAGCGTGCCCGGACGAGCGAGGACCCGCTGCACGCCGAGAACCGTCAGGACGTCAGGAACCCGCGAAACGTCACGGGTTCGACGCCGCCGAGCCTCTCGGGCGAGACCCCTCGGGGGGCGCTGACGCGGCACGTCGACCTCCGGATGCGGTTTTCGGGACACCGCACCCAGCCTGGGTTACTTAGTGATATTTCGCCCTGTTTGCCTGCACCAGAAGAGTGAGGGGCCATGAGCAGCCGCAACCCCGAACGACACCCCGAACACTCACAGAACGTCACATGCGATCGCCAGGCGCAGGAACCGGTCCAGATGCAGGCAGAAACGATCTGTCAGAACCGGTGGTTGTTCCGGGACACTGGACTGTGGCTGGAAGGCTCCGGAACCAGCCTCTATGATCGGCACACTTTCCTGCACGGACACGGCTTGTTCGGCCGTCCAGCACCGGCCGACCACCCGAGAGACCCATACGAAGAACGAGTGCACTGCGGGAGCGAGCGGTGAGCGGAACGTCCGAAGGGCCGACGCCCGCGGCAGATCTCATCCGGTCGGCCGTCACAGAGCGTCACATCGACACATCTCCGCGTACGTCTCCTCGTACGTACGCCGGGGTGCCTCCCAGCGCATCCGTCCCCGCCGTTTCACCCCCCGACGCATCCCCTTGCGCCGGGGCCTCTCCCGGCACGTACGCCCCGGCGGAAACACCCCTCGACACCCACGACACGCCTGAGTCCCCCCTCGACACGCCCGGGTCCATCTGCGACACGCCCGAGTCCATGCCTGGCGTTTCCGAGTCCGTCCCCGGCGTGGCGCTCATCCCGACCGCCGGGACCTCGACGTCTCCCGGCGCGTTCCGTGCGGCCTTCGGCGCCGCGCCCCTTCCGATGGCCGTGGTCGACCGCGAGGGTCTGGTCGTCACCGCCAACGAGTCGCTCGACGCGCTGCTCGGCACCGGATCGGGCGCGCTCGTCGGGCGGATCGCGGCCGATCTGGTGGATCTGGCCTCCGACGCCCGCACCTGGCACGCGTACCGCGAGGTGCTGCGTGGCCGACAGGCCCGGCTGCGCTGCACCCGCCGCATCAAGCACCCCGACGGGCACTCGCTCTGGGTGCAGGTGACGGTCGCTCCGCTGCCCGCGCAGGAGGAGGCGGTACTGCTGTCCATCGCGGACATCAGCGCCCGCCGTGAACTCCAGGCGCGGCTGCGGCACTTGCAGATGCACGACCCGGTGACCCGGCTGCCCAACCGCACGCTGTTCTTCGAGCGGCTCTCCTCCGCCCTGGAGGCGGAGGCGTACGAGGAGGGCGGCACCGGCCGGATCGGGCTCTGCTACCTGGACCTGGACGGGTTCAAGGCGGTCAACGACACCCTCGGCCACCGGGTCGGCGACCGGCTGCTCGCGGCCGTCGCCGAACGGCTGACGCGCTGCGCCGACGAGGCGGGTTACGCCCGAGGGGCCACTCCCCTGGTCGCCCGGCTGGGCGGCGACGAGTTCGCGCTGCTGGTCGAGGACTCGACCGGGACGGACCAGTTGGCCGACCTCGCCGAGTCCGTCCTGAAGTCACTGCAGGCGCCCTTCGACCTCTCCGGGCAGCGGCTGTCGGTCTCCGCGTCGATCGGGGTCGTCGAGCGGCGCGCCGCCGGGACGAGCGCGACCCATCTGATGCAGGCCGCGGACACCACGTTGTACTGGGCGAAGGCGGACGGCAAGGGCCGCTGGACGCTGTTCGACCCGGAGCGCAACGCCCACCGGATGACCCGTCAGGCGCTCTCCTCCACCCTCCGGGCGGCGATCGACCGGAACGAATTCGCCCTGGAGTACCAGCCCTTGGTGGGCATGGCGGACGGCGGGGTGCGCGGGGTCGAGGCGCTGGTCCGCTGGAACCATCCGCAGTTCGGCACACTGACGCCGAATCGGTTCATCGGATTGGCCGAGGAAGACGGTTCGATCGTGCAGCTCGGCCGTTGGGTACTGGCCACGGCCTGCCGCCAGGCCCGCCGCTGGCAGCTGGACCGTCCCGACGCGGTGCCGATCTTCGTCAGCGTCAACGTCGCCGTACGGCAGGTGTGGGACTCCGACCTGGTCGCGGACGTGGCGGAGATCCTCGCGGAGACGGGTCTCGCCCCGCATCTGCTCCAGTTGGAGCTGACGGAGTCGGCGGTGATGGGCTCGGCGGGGCGGCCACTCCAGGCCCTTCAGGCCCTCAGCGACATGGGCGTCCGCATCGCCATCGACGACTTCGGCACCGGGTACTCCAACCTCGCCTACCTCAGCCGCCTGCCGGTCTCCGTCCTGAAGCTGGACGGGTCCTTCGTGCGCGGCTTCCAGTACGAGGGGCCCGACGGCGGTGTCGGCGGCGCCCACCCCAACCCCGCGGACGAGGTCATCGTCGAGGCCCTCATCCAACTCGCGCACCGGCTCGGCCTGACGGTCACCGCCGAGTGCGTGGAGACCGCCTCCCAGGCCACCCGGCTGCGCGGGATCGGCTGCGACACCGGGCAGGGCTGGCTGTACTCCCGCCCGGTGGCGCCGGATCGTATCTCCGCCCTCTTGACCGCGAACTCCTGACCGCGAGCTCCTGACGGCAAGTTCCTGACGGCGAAGGGGCGTTAGTCCGCGTTCGGCAGCCCGTACGCGTCCGCGATCAGTTCGTACGAGCGCAGGCGTACGTCGCCGCCGTGGGCGTTGCCCGTGAGCATCAGCTCGTCGGCGCCGGTGCGCTTCTGGAGGTCGTCGAGGCCGGCGCGGACCTCGTCCGCGGTGCCGTGGATGACGTTGGCGTTCCAGGAGTCGACGAACTCACGTTCCATCGGGCTGAAGTCGTACGCCTCCGCCTCCTCGGGGGTCGGGACGAGACCCGGGCGGCCGGTGCGCAGCCGGACCATGTTCAGGGCCGCGGCCCTCACCTGGCGGCGGGCCTCCTTCTCGTCGTCCGTGGCGAGGGCGGAGACGCCGATCAGGGCGTAGGGGGCGTCCAGCACGGCGCTCGGCCGGAAGGACTCGCGGTAGAGGTCCAGCGCCGGGATCGTGTTCTGGGCCGAGAAGTGGTGCGCGAAGGCGAAGGGGAGGCCGAGGACGCCGGCCAGGCGGGCGCTGAAACCGGAGGAGCCGAGGAGCCAGATCGGGGGGCGGTGCGGGGACTGTACGCCGCCCGGGGAGGTCGACTGGACGGGGCCCGGGACCGCGTGGATGCGGGCGTAGGGGTGACCGGCCGGGAAGTCGTCGTCCAGGAAGCGGGTCAGCTCCGCGAGCTGCTCGGGGAAGTCGTCGGCGCCCTCGTGGAGGCGCTCGGTGCGGCGGAGGGCGGCGGCGGTTGCGCCGTCCGTGCCGGGGGCACGGCCCAGGCCCAGGTCCACTCGGCCCGGGGCCATGGCTTCCAGCGTGCCGAACTGCTCCGCGATCACCAGGGGGGCGTGGTTCGGGAGCATGACGCCGCCCGAGCCCAGGCGGATGCGGGTCGTGTGGGCGGCGAGGTGGGCGAGGATCACCGCGGGTGAGGAGGAGGCCACGCCCGGCATGGAGTGGTGTTCGGCGACCCAGTAGCGGTGGAAGCCGCGGGACTCTGCGAGGCGGGAGATGGCGACGCTGGTGCGCAGGGCGTCGGTCGCGGTGCGGCCGGCGCCTACGGTGACCAGGTCCAGTACGGAGAGGGGTACGGGCGCGGTGCCTTGCGCGGTGCCTCGGATCTCGTCCGTGTCGTCCACCGGGGTGCCTCCTGTTGCGTACGTGTTGCTGTCCTCACGGCGCCAACAGGAGACAGTCCCCGTTTATTCCCGGCACCCGAGGGTTCCTCGCCCCCGCCGCCCCTACCCGTCCCATCCCAGGGGCTCCGCCCCCGAACCCCCGCATCGCCCAAAGGGCTCGTCCTCAAACGCCGGACGGGCTGAAAGAAGCGGGCCGGGGTGGGTGGGGAGACCCGGTGGGTGGGTGAGGCATCCTCAAACGCCGGACGGGCTGAGTGATACGGGCCAGGGTGGGTGGGGGCGAGCCTCGAACGCCGGGCGACCGGGGTCTTTAGGGGCGCGGGGAACTGCGCGGCCAACCCCCACCGGCCCGCAGACGAAAACCCTCCGCACAGGCTCGGACCCGGGGCGCGGCCCCGACCCAGGGGCGCGAGGAACTGCGCGACCAGCCCCCACCGGCCCGCGGACGAAAGACCTCCGCGCAGCCCCGCCCGGCCGCGGGCGAGGTGCACGGGCCGGGCCGCGTCACGCCTGGATGATGGGCTCCTTTGTGAAGAGGGTGCCGAGGGTGGGGGCGTTCACCTTGCGGTCGGCGAGGCGTAGGGCCTCCCAGACCGTGACCTGGTTGGCGGTGAGGACCGGCTTGGAGAGGTCCTTCTCCAGGGCCGAAAGGTGCGCCGCCGTGTGGAGGGCCGTGTCGGGGAGCAGGACGGCGTCCGCGTCAGCGTGGTCGCCGGCCCGGGCGAGCTCGAGGACCTCCGCCTCGCCCCAGGTCCCGACCTCCGTCGCCGTGATGATCCCGGAGGCCCTGCTCGACACGACCTCCACCCCCGCCTCCCGAAGGAACGCGGCGAAGAGGTCCGCCACGTCCTGCGGATAGGTCGCCGCGATCGCGACCCTCCGAGCCCCGACCTCCCGGACGGCGTGCGCGAACGCGAAGGACGTGGAGGAGGCGGGCAGCCCGGCCGCCCGGGCCAGGGCGCGTACTTGCTCGTGGGCGCCCTCCCAGCCGTACACGAAGCTGCCGCTGGTGCACGCCCAGACCACGGCCTCCGCGCCGGACAGCCGCAGCTCCTCGACGCCCGCCGAGAGCCGGACCGCCGAGCCCATCTCGCGCAACGCGTCGACCCGGTGGGCGTCCTCCCCGATGTCCGTGTGGACCAGCTGGAGGCGGACGTCGCTGCCCAGGAGCTGTTCGATGCGCGGGTAGTCGTCCTCGGCCGAGTGGCCCGGGTAGAGGAATCCGAGTGCGGTCATGCCCAACCTTCCTGTTCTTCCGGCAGTACGGGTCCCCCGCGGGCGGACTGATCGATCAGCCGCTGATAGGGGCCCACCGCCCGGGTACCCAGGTGACGCAGTGCCGCCCACATCGTCACCTGGTTGGCCGAGATCACCGGTATGCGCAGTTCCGCCTCCAGCTGGGGGATGACGTCGTACGTCGGCAGGTTGGTGCAGCTGATGAAGAGGGCGTCGGCCCCTTCCCCCCGCACCGCGCGGCGGGCCATGTCGACCACATCACGGTACGGAACTTTCCAGATGTGCCTGGTCAGACCCATGAAGGCGCGCCCGGTGACCTGGACGCCCGCCTCGGCGAGGTACTCCTCCAGGGACTGGGTCACCGAGACCGTGTAGGGGGTGACGAGAGTGATGCGGTGGGCGGCCAGCTCGGTGAGCGCCTCCAGCAGTGCGCCGGAGGTGGTCAGCGACGCCACCTCCCCCGCCCGTGTCATCGCCTCACACATCGCCCGCTCGCCCGCGACCCCGTCCACGAAACTGCCGGAGGTGCACGCGTACGCCACGACCTCGGGCGCGACCGCGTTCAGCGCGCGGACCGCGTCGCCGAGCGTCTCGTGCTCGGAGACCAGGCGGGCCAGGTCCAGGCTCACCTCGACCGGCACGAACGGGGTGCGGGTCAGATGCAGGGAGACGTCGTCGGGGACCCAGCGCCACAGCTCGCGATCGAGGGCGAAGTCGAAGGGGGCGACGACACCGATCCCGCGCTGGGGGCGGGGGCCGCCGAGAAAGGAGACGTCCATGGCAGCACCGGCCTCACGAAGGGAGACGAAGGGGCAACGGACCGTGTGTACGTCCGTGTTGACGAAGGTAGGTTCGGGTGCGAGCGTGGTCAATCCGCGCATCTCAGACGACTCCGGCCGCCCCCGCCCACCCCGCAGGTTCGTCCTCTCAAGAACTCAGGAACTCAGAAACTCAAGAACTCAGGAACTCAGGAAGGCTCCGAAACCCTTCGGGACTCTTCGGAACCCTCAGGACTCTCAGGACTCCCAAGACTCCCAGGACTCCTCGGAACTCTCAGGAAAGCGGACTCGCATTGCGAAACGGTTTCCCTCGCCCGCCCCGCCCCGTATCCGCGTCGGCCCCGGCCTCCGGGTCCGGTGCCGGATCGCGCACCACCCTCCTCGTCCTGGACGCCGAGCCGCTCCCCCGCCTCGGCAGACTCACCGGCCGGGTGCGGATCGAGCACGCCGACGAGTCGACGCTGGCCGAGCGGCTCCCGCGCGCGGACGTGCTGCTGGTCTGGGACTTCACCTCGCACGCGGTGCGCCGCGCCTGGCCCGGCGAGGGGCCCCGGCCGCGCTGGGTGCACACGGCGAGCGCGGGCGTCGACCACCTCATGTGCCCCGAACTCGCCGCGTCCGACACGGTGGTGACCAACGCGCGCGGGATCTTCGACCGGCCGATCGCCGAGTACGTCGCCGCGCTGGTCCTCGCGATGGCCAAGGACCTGCCGAGGACGTGGGAGCTTCAGCGGCGGCGGGAGTGGCGGCATCGGGAGTCGCAGCGGGTGGCGGGCACACGCGCGTGTGTGGTCGGTTCCGGGCCGATCGGGCGGACGATCGTCAAGACGCTCAAGGCGCTCGAGGTGACGACGGCCCTGGTGGGGCGTACCGCGCGCACCGGGATCCACGGGCCCGAGGAGCTCGACCGGCTGATGGCGCGCGCCGACTGGGTGGTGTCGGCGGCGCCGCTCACCGAGGCCACGTACGGCATGTTCGACGCGCGGCGCTTCGGGATGATGCAGCCCTCGGCGCGCTTCATCAACGTCGGCCGGGGGCAGTTGGTCGTCGAGGACGCGCTCGCCGAGGCGCTGTCGAAGCGGTGGATCGCGGGCGCGGCCCTCGATGTCTTCCGGGACGAGCCGCTCGGCCCGGACAGCCCGCTGTGGGATGTTCCCGGGCTGATCGTGTCGCCGCACATGAGCGGGGACACGGTCGGCTGGCGGGACGAACTCGGGGCGCAGTTCGTGGAGATGTACGAGCGCTGGGAGGCGGGCAGAACGCTGCCGAACGTGGTCGACAAGAAGCGCGGATACGTACCGGGGCACTGAGACTTCCTCTGGAGGGGCCGATGTCGGAACTCGTCGAGCTGACCGCGGTACAACTCCTCGACGGCTACCGCAAGGGCGAGTTCAGCCCCGTGGACGCCACGCGAGCGGCGTTGCGCAGGGCCGTGGAGATCCAGCCGGCCGTGAACGCGTTCGTACGTCTCGAGACGGACGCGGCCCTCGCGCGGGCGACCGAGTCCGCGGACCGCTGGCGGCGGGGTGAGCCCGTCGGGCTCCTTGACGGGGTACCGGTCTGCGTCAAGGACATCCTGCTGCTGCGCGGCGGACCGACCCTGCGCGGCTCCAAGACCGTTGATCCCCAGGGACGTTGGGACGAGGACGCGCCGTCCGTCGCCCGGCTGCGCGAGCACGGGGCGGTGTTCCTCGGGAAGACGACGACACCCGAGTTCGGCTGGAAGGGCGTCACGGATTCGCCGCTGTCGGGGGTCACCCGCAATCCGTACGACGTCACGCGCACGGCGGGCGGCTCCAGTGGCGGCAGCGCGGCGGCCGTCGCGCTCGGGGCGGGGCCGCTGGCGCTGGGCACGGACGGGGGCGGCAGTGTGCGCATCCCGGCCGCGTTCTGCGGGATCTTCGGTCTGAAGCCGACGTACGGGAGGGTGCCGCTGTACCCCGCGAGCGCGTTCGGGACGCTCTCGCACGTGGGGCCGATGACACGGGACGCGGCCGACGCGGCGCTGATGATGGACGTGATCAGCGGACCGGACGCCCGTGACTGGTCGGCGCTCGGGCCGGTGGACGGGTCCTTCGTGGAGGCCCTTGGGGGTGGGGTGCGGGGGCTGCGGGTCGCGTACTCGCCGTCCCTCGGCGGTCAGGTCGCGGTCCAGCCGGCCGTCGCGGCGGCGGTGCGGCGGGCGGTGGAGCGGCTCGCGGGGCTCGGCGCGTACGTCACCGAGGCCGACCCCGATCTCACCGACCCGGTGGAGGCCTTCCACGTCCTGTGGTTCGGCGGTGCGGCCCGGGTGGCCCAGCGGCTCGGGCCGCGGCAGCGGGAGTCGCTGGACCCGGGGCTGCGGGAGATCTGCGCGCGGGGCGCCCGGTTCAGCGCGCTGGACTACCTGGCCGCGGTGGACGTCCGGATGGAGCTCGGGCGGCGGATGGGACGCTTCCACGAGTCGTACGACGTGCTGGTGACGCCGACCCTGCCGCTGACGGCGTTCGCGGCGGGGGTGGAGGTGCCGCCGGGCTCCGGGCACCGCCGCTGGACGGGGTGGACCCCGTTCACGTACCCCTTCAACATGACCCAGCAGCCCGCCGCGAGCGTCCCGGTCGGCACGGACGGCGACGGCCTCCCGGTCGGCCTGCAGATCGTCGCCGCCCGCCACCGCGACGACCTCGTCCTGCGCACGGCACACGCCCTCTACGAGACGGGCACCGCGGGGGTGGCTCCGCCGCCGGGGTTCTAGGGACGGCCCGGCGCCCCACATGCCGCATGTGCCCCACGAGCCCTACGCCCTACGGAAGCTGAGCGTCTCCCCCTGGGCGCCCGAGCGCCAGAGGTCGTTGCAGGCCTCGGCCATCGCCTCCAGGCCCTCGGTCACCTGGCCCCAGACGATGCCCGGGACCCAGCCCACGTCCCCGTTGAGCAGCAGGTTGTTGCGTTCGTAGAAGAGGGCGAGGTCGACGACGGTGGTGCCGGGGCGTACGTCGGTGTCGTAGCCGTAGGCCTTCGTACCCAGTTCCGTGCCCGCGAAGGCGAAATAGCAGAGGTCTCCGGGAATGGGGGTGACTGTCGGATTTTCCAGCGGTGGCTCCGATTTCGCGAAAGGCGGGAAAAGGGCGTAGATCTCATTGCGTGCGTACTTCGCGTGGTAGACGTCGCCCCCCAGGGGAAGCGCGTCCCACACCGTCGCGCAGGTGACCGGCGCCCGGTCGTCGAGCAGCTTCGCGGTGCAGTGGATTTCGCGCTTGACCAGCGAGACCTCGATGAATCGATCAGCCATGCATTCCATGGTCTCCCCGGAGTCAAGGGCGCCTCAGCGTCACCCGACGTCGCACGGGGCCGAAATCGATCCGAATACTTCGCATGCTCTCGGGTAGCCGCGCGGCCATGGCCCCACCACTCAGGAATGACGGGAATGACGGGACGGACGGGACCGACGCGGAGAAACGAAGTCCGAGTCGGCGGTCGCTGCTCACGGGTGTCTCCGCGCTCGGCGCCGTCGGCGTGCTGGGCGCCGCCGGCTGCACCCGGGTCGCCACCGCGTCCGACAACGGCGGTGATCTCCTCGACCGGCTCAAGGCGCAGGGCGTCGTACGGCTGGGCATAGCCGGTGAGATCCCGTTCGGCTACATCGACAAGAACGGTGAACTGACCGGCGAGGCACCCGAACTCGCCAAGGTGATCTTCAGGCGGCTGGGCGTCGACCGGGTGCAACCCGTGCCGACCGAGTTCGGCTCGCTCATTCCCGGGCTCAACTCGCAGCAGTTCGACGTCGTGTCCGCGGGGATGTACATCAACCCGGAACGCTGTCAGCAGGTCGTCTTCGCCGACCCGGACTACCAGATGCTGGACGGCTTCGTCGTGCGCAAGGGCAATCCGTTGGGCCTGCACGACTACAAGGACGTCGTGACGAAGAAGGCCAAGTTCGCGACCGGCACCGGATACGCCGAGATCCAGCACGCCGTCGAGGCCGGGGTCAAGGAGAGCGACATCCTGATCGTGCCCGATCAGGTGGCCGGGCTGAACGCGGTCGAGGCGGGCCGTGTCGACGTCTTCGCCGGGACCGCGCTGACCACGCGCGAGGTGGCCAGGAAGTCCCGCAAGGCGGAGAGCACGAAGCCGTTCACACCCCTGGTCAAAGGCAAGCCGCACGTCGACGGCGGCGGCTTTGCGTTCCGTTCCGCCGAGACGCGGCTGCGCGACGCCTTCAACGTGGAACTGAAGAAGCTGAAGGCCAGCGGGGAGTTGTTCCGCATTCTGCGGCCCTTCGGGTTCACCCGGGCCGAGATGACCGACATGACCGCGAAGGAGCTCTGCCGCGGATGACCTCGGGACTGTGGGAACTCGTACTCAAAGGTGTCTGGGTCACCGTCCAGTTGCTGTTCCTCAGCTCGCTGGTGGCCGGGGCCGTCTCGTTCGCCGTCGGTGTCGCGCGCACCTCGCGGCGGTGGATCGTCCGCTTCCTCGCGGGCCTCTACACCGAGGTGTTCCGCGGCACCTCCGCCCTGATCATGATCTTCTGGGTGTACTTCGTGCTGCCGCTCGCCTTCGGCTGGCAGCTCGTCCCGATGTGGGCGGGCACGCTGGCGCTGGGCCTGACCTATGGGGCGTACGGCAGTGAGATCGTGCGCGGCGCCCTGAACGCCGTCGACCCCGCCCAGCGCGAGGGCGGCATCGCGCTCAGCTTCACGCCCTGGCAGCGGATGCGGCTGATCCTGCTGCCGCAGGCGGTGCCCGAGATGATCCCCTCCTTCTGCAACCTGCTGGTCGAACTGCTCAAGGGCACGGCCCTGGTGTCGATCATGGGCATGGGTGATCTGACGTTCAGCGGCAACCTCGTGCGGCTCGCGCTCCAGCAGAGCGCGGAGATCTACGCGTACGTCCTGCTGATCTACTTCGCGATCGCCTTCGTGATCACCCGGCTGATGCGGGCACTGGAGCGGCGGCTGAAGGCAGGGATCGGCAAGGCGCCCCGGCCCGCCAGGACCACACCGCGGCGCGCGGAAGCCACCGGCGTCGGTGCCACGGGAGGTGCCGCATGAACTGGGACTGGGGCGCGGTGCGCGACTTCATGCCGCACTTCTGGGACGGACTGCTGGTCACCCTGCAGGCGCTGGCGCTCGGCTCGGTGATCTCCTTCGCCCTGGGTCTGGTGTGGGCGCTGCTGATGCGCACGCCGACCCGCTGGGTGCGCTGGCCGGTCGGGGTCGTCACGGAGTTCATCCGCAACACCCCGCTGCTGGTGCAGCTGTTCTTCCTCTTCTACGTGCTGCCCGAGTGGAACATCACGTTCTCCGCGCTGACCACCGGTGTCGTCGCGATCGGGCTGCACTACTCGACGTACACGATGCAGGTCTACCGGGCCGGCATCGAGGGCGTGCCGGCCGGCCAGTGGGAAGCGGCCACGGCGCTCAACCTGCCGCTGCGGCGCACCTGGACCGCGGTGATCCTGCCGCAGGCGATCCGCCGGGTGGTGCCCGCGCTCGGCAACTACGTCATCTCGATGCTCAAGGACACCCCGATGCTGATGGCGATCACCGTGCTGGAGATGCTCGGTGAGGCGCGGCTGTACTCGCAGGAGCACTTCCAGTTCACCGAGCCGCTCACGGTCATCGGCGTGGCCTTCATCCTCATTTCCTATCCGGCTTCCCTCCTTCTGCGAGCCCTGGAGCGACGTCTTGTCCGCTGACACCCCCCTCGACACGTCCACAACCCCTGCAGACACGGCCCCTGCGGAAAAGGCCGACCACACGGCCAATCCGCCGGTGGACGGCGGCGAGCTGATCCGTTTCGACAAGGTCACCAAGCGCTTCGGGGACAACACCGTCCTCGACGGCCTCGACTTCCGTGTCGACTCCGGCAAGCACGTCACGCTGATCGGCCCGTCCGGCTCCGGCAAGACGACCATCCTGCGGCTGCTGATGACCCTGGCCAAGCCCGACGAGGGCACGATCACGGTCGCCGGTGAGCGGCTCCACCCGGCCCCCGAGAAGCAGATCCGGGAGGTCCGCAAGAAGATCGGGATGGTCTTCCAGCAGTTCAACCTCTTCCCGAACATGAAGGTGCTCCGCAACATCACCGAGGCGCCGGTCACCGTCCTCGGGCTGTCCGGGGACGAGGCCGAGGCGCGGGCCCGGGAGCTGCTGGAGATGGTGGGCCTCGCGGACAAGTGCGACGCCTACCCGAGTCAGTTGTCCGGCGGACAGCAGCAGCGGGTGGCGATCGCCCGGGCGCTGGCGATGCGGCCCCAGGTGCTGCTTCTGGACGAGGTGACGTCCGCGCTCGACCCCGAGCTGGTCACGGGCGTCCTCGACGTCCTCCGTGACATCGCCCACACCACCGACATCACGATGCTCTGTGTGACCCATGAGATGAATTTCGCCCGCGACATCTCGGACCAGGTGCTGATGTTCGATTCCGGCCATGTCATCGAGTCCGGTTCGCCCGACCGGATCTTCACCGATCCGGAGCACGAAAGGACCCGGGAATTCCTCAGCGCGATCCTTTGACTACAAAAAGTGAACGCGACAAGGTGCGAGGTCCGGACCACGTGGCATGCCCGCTGAGCCATGACCTTGGCATATGCCAGAGTGTCGCACTCCTGCTGAGCGAACCGGAGCGCACCGACTTTCTCGCCAACAGCCCCTCCCCACCAAGCGTTTGACAGTTATCGTGGAGAAGCTCAGCTGTCCGGATCGATGGCCCAAAAAGCGCAGGGGGAAACCGTGGCGCTGATGAACGAGCCGACCGCGCCGTACCACTCGGCCCAGGACGCCCTGCGCGTCCTGGAGACGGTGGCCCGGCACTCCGGCGGCGTCACCGACGTCGAGCTGGCCCGCCAGACGGGCCTCGGCACGGAGCGCCTGACCGCGCTGCTGCGGATGCTGCGCCGGGAGGGGTACGTCGAGCAGGTCGTTGACGGCGCGTACGTCGCCGGTGCCGCCCTCGGCCGGCTGGGCTCCGCCCACGGCCGCGACCAGGCGCTGCGCGAGAAACTCCAGCAGACCATCGACCGGCTGCGCGACTCGGTCGGCGCCGCGATCTACATCAGCCGCTACATCGACGGCGAGGTGCACGTCACCCAGTGCGCCGAGGGTCCCGCGACCCCCGCGGTCAACGAATGGGTGGACTTCCGCTCCTCGGCCCACGCCAGCGCGGTCGGCAAGAGCCTCCTCGGCCAGCTCGACCTGAACGCCCGGCGCGACCATCTCTCCCGCCACAAGATGGCCCGCCTCACCTCGCGGACCATCACCAACGAGCGGCTGCTGCTGTCCCGGCTCGACGCCCAGCCCGCCACGGTGCCGGTGCTCGACCTCCAGGAGTACGCGATCGGCACGGTCTGCGCGGCCGTCCCCATCACCGCGGGCTCCTCGGTCGGCTGCCTCGCCCTCTCCCTCCCGGTCGAACACGCCCACCGCCTGCGCCGCGCCGCGGACACCCTCAACCGCGGCGCCACCCCCGTCCTGCTCTCCCTGGCCATCTAGGGCCTGTCCGCCGGACAGGCCCTAGGACCCACTCTTTTGGATCAGGCCCTGGGTGGTCGGAAGCACCCGTCCGGACCAGGTAGTATTTCTTTTGTCGCCGACCGCGGAAGCGGGAGGCGAGAGTCATGCGCCGCTAGCTCAGTTGGTTAGAGCAGCTGACTCTTAATCAGCGGGTCCGGGGTTCGAGTCCCTGGCGGCGCACATGAGAAGGCCCTTCACCATGGTGAGGGGCCTTCATTCGTCTGCCATGGCCAGTGACAGGGCGTGGACCGTCGGATGCGTGTAGAGCAGCCGCATGGAAGGCGCGGGCAGCCCGCGCTCACGCAGCGCGGTGCCGACACGGATCGCGTAGAGCGAGTTCCCACCGAGCTCGAAGAAGTTGTCGTCCGGGCCGACGGGAACACCGAGGATCTCCTCCCACACCCCGGTGAGGGCCGTCACGAGGTCTCCGGTGGGCGCGGGCACCGATACCGGCTTCCCCGGCGCCGGCAGACGGTCGCGGTCCAGCTTGCCGTTCGGGGTCAGCGGCAGCGCGGGGACGCGGGTGACGGTCGTCGGCAGCATGTGGTCGGGCAGCAGCCGCGCGGCCCGCCGGCGTACGTCGCCGGTGTCCCCGTCGGCCACGACATACGCGTCGATCCGCACCCCCGCCGCGTCCTCGAAGGCGTCCCCGCTCAGCACCACCGCCGCCGCCGTGACCACCGGGTCCTCCAGCAGCACCGCCCGGATCTCGTCCGGCTCGATCCGGTACCCGCGCACCTTCACCTGGCTGTCGATCCGCCCCAGGTGCTCCAGTGAACCGTCGGCGCGCAGCCGCCCCAGGTCACCGCTGCGGTACCACCGGCCGGGGCCGTACGGATCGTTCACGAACCGCTCGGCCGTCAGCTCGGGCCGCCCCAGGTATCCGAGGGCGAGTCCGGCCCCGCCCACCCAGATCTCCCCCGCCGCGCCCGTCGGCAGCGGGCGCCCCCGCTCGTCGCGCACCGACACCGACCAGCCGGGCAGCGGGCGGCCCACCGAGCGGGAGGCGGCCAGGGCCTCACGCCGGGTGACGGTCGCCGCGGTGACGTGGACGGTGGTCTCCGTGATCCCGTACATGTTCACCAGGCGGCAGCGGTCCTCCGGGTGGCGGTCGAACCAGCCGAGCAGCGGCCGCGTGTCCAGCGCCTCCCCGCCCAGCACCACCAGCCGCACCGACAGCCCTTCCTTCGCGCCGCGGTCCACCGCCCGCAACTGCCCGAAGGCCGACGGGGTCTGGCTGAGGACGGTCACCGACTCCCGTACGAGCAGCGCGTGGAAGTCCTCCGGCGAGCGCGCCACCCAGTGGTCCACGACCACCAGCCGGGCGCCGGTCAGCAGGGCGCCCCAGATCTCCCACACCGAGAAGTCGAAGGCGGCGGAGTGGAAGAACGTCCAGGTGTCGGCGGCGGTGAGGGCGAAGTCCTCGCGGGTGGCGTCGAGGAGGGCGAGGACATTGGCGTGGGGGACGACGACCCCCTTGGGGCGGCCGGTCGAACCGGAGGTGTGGATGACGTAGGCGGGATCCTCCGGGGAGAGGTCCCGCGGGGTGAGGTTGCGCGGCCGGTCGGTCCGCGCGGCGCCCAGGTAGGGCGCGGTGTCCCGGACGACCAGCCGTACGCCCGCGTCGCGCGCCGTACGGTCGAGGCGCTCCTCGGGGTGCGCCGGATCCATCGGCACGTACGCCGCGCCCGCCTTCAGCACCGCGAGCATCGTCGCCACCAGGTCGGCGCCCCGCTCCAGCCGGACACCGACCCGGTCACCGGGGCGGACCCCGGCGGCGCGCAGTCCCGCGGCCAGCCGCTCGGCGCGTTCGCGCAGTGCCCCGTACGTCGTCGTGGTGCCGTCGTGGGTGAGGGCGGGGGCGTCGGGGTGGCGATCGGCGCGGGCGTCGAAGGCGGTGTCGATACGGGAGGCAGCAGCGGACCGGAGTATGCCGGCGGGCGGCGGGAGCAGGCGCTCCGCCTCTTCGCGGGGGATCAGTTCGATCTCCGCGAGGGGGCGGTGGCCCAGCTGACCGTGCGCGTGGGTGAGGTGGCGGGCGAAGGCCCGGGCGGAGGCTTCGTCGATGTGCCGGAGCTGGTGGTGCAGCTCGACCGTGTTCCCGCGCGGGACGAGGGTGAGAGGGAAGGGGGCCGACTGGAACGGGAGTCGGTGACTGAAGGTGGGGTCCACCGGGCCCACCTCGTCGAGGACCGTGGCGTACGCGGGTAGTCCGTCCCCCGGGTCGCGATGCTCGTAGCGGGCGAGGACCAGGGCCGCGGCAGGGGCCCCGGCCGGTACCGGGACGGTGACCACGCCCGTCCGGTCACCGGCCCCCTCCTCGCCCGTCGCCCAGTCGACACGGGGCCCATGCGGGCCGCTCGGCGGCTCGTGGCCGCCGAGCGGAACGGTCACTTCGGCGGCGGGACGGTGACCGAGCAGGACGTGCGCGATGTCCTGGAGCGCGGCCGGGGTCAGCACCGCGTGGTCGGCCACCAGCACCAGATGGGCACCCCCGTCCTCGTACCGCAGCAGGACCGCGCGGAACGCCGGGCCCGATGGGTCGAGCGGCCGATGGAGTTCGCTCCGCAGCCGGTGTGCGGCGAACCGCGCGGGCACGGACTCACTCCACAAAACCGGCCACCGCTCAAGCAGTTCGGGCCACCAGCCGCGTACGGCCGCGTCGAGGAGGGGCCCGGGATCGACGGCGCCGGGAAGGCGCGCGGCGAGGGCGTGACACGTCACGTTCGGTCTCCATCCGTGGGGCTAGCGAGCCGAGAAGCCTCCGTCGACCGTGAGGACGGTGCCGGTCACCTGGCGGGACTCGTCGGAGGCGAGCCAGAGGGCGGCGGTGGCGACGTCGTCCGGTTCGACGAGGGCGTTCATGGGCTGGGCCTGGACGAAGGTCTGCTCGTGCTCGGCGACCGGCACGTCCAGGGCGCGGGCGATCTCGGCGAGCATCCGGCCCTCCACACGGGGGTCGTCGCGGACCGAGCCGGGGCAGATGGCGTTGACGCGGACCCGGCGGGGCGCGTAGTCGAGGGCGACCGCCTTGGTCAGGCCGATCAGGCCGTGCTTGGCGGCGACGTACCCGGCGAAGTGGCGGTAGCCGACCAGACCGGCCGTGGAGGCGATGTTGATGATCGAGCCGGCGCCCCGCGCGGTCATCAGGGCGCCCGCCGCGCGGATCGTGCGCCAGGCCCCGGAGAGGTCCACGTCCAGCATCAGCTGCCACTCGTGCTCCTCGATCTCGTGGGCGGCCCGGCCGGAGGGGGCGGCGATCCCGGCGTTGTTGACGAGGACGTCGAGCCGTCCGAAGCGGGCCGTCGTCTCCTTCACCGCCGTCTCCACCGCGGCCAGGTCCCGTACGTCGACCCGGGCCGTACGGACGGCGGCGCCCGTCTCCCGGCAGAGCTCCGCCGTGTGCGCCAACTGGCTCTCGGAGCCCAGCGGATACGGCACACCCGGCAGGTCCGCCGCGATATCCACGAGCATCAGATCGGCGCCCTCGCGGGCGAACGCGACGGCGGTCGCCCGGCCGATGCCGCGGGCCGCCCCGGTGACGAGGGCGACCTTGCCCGAGAGCCGCGGACCGCCCGGGCTCACCGGGCTCACCGGCCCCAACCATCCACCCGGCTCACCGCGCGCGCCCGGCGCGGAGTTCGGCCCCGATCAGGCGCAGGAGGGCGCCCGGGTTCTCCGTCAGGTACATGTGGCCGCCGTCCGGTTCCGCCGTGGTGAGCTTTCCGGTGGTGGCGCGGGACCACTCGGCGGCCTCGGCCGCGCTCACCAGCTCGTCGTCGCGGCCGCGCAGGGCGAGGACCGGGGCGCCGAGCGGGCGGTCGGAGGCGGGCCGGTACGTCTCGTGCATCCGTACGTCGGCCCGCAGCAGCGGGAGCAGCAGCTCACGCATCTCCGGGTGCTCCAGGGCCGGGTGCGCGTACCCCGCGAAGGTGCGCACCCGGGCCAGGAACTCCGCGTCGGGCAGGCCGCTCGCCCGGTCCGCGCGGCCGCTCCACGGGCCCGGCGCCCCGCTGACGACGAGGGCATCGAGGCGGACGCCGGGGTCGGCCTCCAGCAGGTGTGCCAGCTCGAAGCCGAGCACCGCGCCGAGGCTGTGCCCGAACACCGCCACCCGCGCGCCCTCCGGGAGCTGCCGGGTCACCTGGGTGTGCGCCTCGGCGGCCGCCCGTACCGCGTCCGTGTGGGGCTCCTCCACGAACCGCTCCTCGCGGCCGGGGAGTTGCACCGGCAGGACGCGCAGGCCCGCCGGTGCCCGGTCCTGCCACGGCTTGAAGAAGGACGCGCCCGCCCCGGCGAAGGGCAGACAGACGAGGTGGGTCTCTTCCACTGCTGGCATCGCTCCCGAGTCTCGGTTCCGGATACAAAGGGGCCGGGGCTCAGCCCGTGGTGACGAACTCGGTCAGGACCCGGGCCAGCAGGCCGGGGTCCTGCGCCCCGCACAGCTCCCGCGCGGAGTGCATCGACAGCCCCGGCACGCCCACGTCGACGGTGGCGACTCCCAGCCGGGCCGCGGTGATCGGGCCGATCGAGGTGCCGCACGGCATGGCGTTGTGGGAGACGAACGGCTGCCAGGGCACCTCGGCGCGCTCGCAGGCCGCGGCGAAGGCGGCTACTCCGGTGCCGTCGGTGGCGTACCGCTGGTTGACGTTGACCTTGACGACGGGGCCGCCGTTGGGGAGGGGGTGGTGGTCCGGGTCGTGGCGTTCGGCGTAGTTGGGGTGCACGGCGTGCGACATGTCGGCGGAGACGCAGAAGGCGCCGGCGAGGGCCCGGTTGAAGTCCTCGGCGCTGCCGCCGCGCGCGGCGACGGACCGGCCGAGCACCCGCTCCAGCAGGGGGCCCTGGGCGCCCGACTGGGAGCCGCTGCCGACCTCCTCGTGGTCGAAGGCGGCGAGCACCGGAATGTGGGCGGGCGGCTGGGCGGCGGTGGCGGCGGAGACCAGCGCGGTGACGCCCGCGTGCACGGAGATCTGGTTGTCCAGCCGGGGCGAGACGAGGAACTCCTCGTCGGCGCCGAGATAGCCGGGCGGCTGGATGTCGTGCAGCATCAGGTCCCATCCGAGGACCTCGGCGACGTCGGTGTCCGCCTCGGCGGCGACCCGGGCGAGCAGGGCGCCGGGCCGGGTGGGGCCGAGGCCCCACAGCGGGGTCATGTGCAGCTGCGCGTCGAGCGCGACACCTTCGTTGACGCTGCGGTCGAGGTGGATGGCGAGCTGGGGTACGCGCAGCAGCGGCTGGTCGACGCAGACGAGGCGGCTGGATCCGTCGCGCAGGGTCAGTCGGCCCGAGATGCCGAGGTCGCGGTCGAGCCAGGTGTTGTGCGGGACGCCGCCGTATATCTCCACGGCGATCTGCCGCCAGCCCGCGGAGCCGGTGTCGGGCTCGGGCTTGATCCGCAGGTTCGGGGAGTCGGTGTGGGCTCCGACGATCCGGAACGGGGTGCGGGCCGGGGCGCCCGCGGGGACGTACCAGGCAAGCAGCGCTCCGGCGCGGACGACGTACCGGCCGCCCTCGGCACCGGCCGTCCAGTCGTCCGTCTCGCGCAGCTCCTGGAAGCCCGCCTTCTCCAGGCGCTGGGCCGCGTTCGCGACCACGTGGTAGGGCGAGGGGCTGGAGCGGACGAAGGAGAGCAGATCGTCGCTGTGACTGCGGTCATGTGTGGGGGACATGGGCGCTCACGCCTTTCGGAGGGGCTGGAGAGGGTTGAGGAGTGAAGCGACGGGCGCGTCCGGCCGAGTGCACAGCTCGGCGAGGACGGCCTGCCAGTCGTCGAGCAGCTCCTGAGCCGTGGCGGGGTCCCACAGATCGGCGGAGTACTCCAGGAAGGTGCGGTAGCCCTTGGCCGGGTCGCGGCGCGGGGCGAGACCGAAGGAGAGGTCACCGCGGGACACGGGCGGGGCGAGGTCGTCGACCTCGACGTCGAGTCCGGGGATCTCGATGTCCGTGTCCAGGGAGTTCTGGAAGGCGATGGTCAGCGGGAAGCGCTCGGGCACCGCGCGGGCACCGCTCTCGCGCAGGGCGCGCACGATCCGCGCGGTCGGCAGGACGTGGGCCGTCGCCTCCAGGGCGCCGGCACCGGTCCGCTCCACGAGGGCGCCGCGCGTCTCGTCCGGGTCGGGCGTCACCCGTACGACCACGCCGGTCGACGTCAGCGCGACCATCGACTCGAACGCGCTGCGTTCGCGGTGGGCGTACGGCGTGCCCATCGCGATGTCCCGCACCCCGGACCGGCGGGCGACCAGCACGCCGAGCGCCGCGGCCGCGACCCCGAAGGGAGTGGTGTGCCGCGCTGCGGCCAACTCCTCGACGGCCCTGCGCAGCTCACCGGAGGCGGTTCCGCGCAGGGTGCCGCCGTGTCCGCTCGGTACGGCGGGCCGGGCCCGGTCGCCGGGGATCTCGACCGCGGCCGGGATCCCCTCCAGATACCGGGTCCAGTACGCCGTCCTGCGGGCCTCCTCGGCGGGGTCGGCGTGCTCGCGCTGCCAGCGGGCGTAGTCCGTGCACTGCCCCGCCGGTTCGGGCAGGCCGTGCGGGCGGCCCTCGGCGGCGGCCGTGTAGAGCGCGGCGAGCTCGCCCAGGAGAAGGGAGAGGGACCAGCCGTCGACGCAGATGTGGTGCACGACGAACATCAGCGTCCACCGGTCGGGCGCGACCCGCAGCAGCCGCAGGACGGGCAGGACCGGCGGGACCGGCGGGACACCGCCGGTCACCGCGATGGGCGTCGCGGCGGCCTCCCGGCACAACTCCTCGGCGCGCGCGAGCCGTTCGGACTCGTCGGCGATGCCGGTGAGGTCCTCGACGGGCAGCGCCGGGGGCGGCACGTCGAGAACCTCCTGCCGCCAGCCGGTGCCGTCGTCCGTTCCGTACGACGGGACCGGTTGCCGGTCTCCGGGTACGAAGCGGCACCGCAGTCCGTGGTGTCGGTCGAGCAGCCCGGCCACCGCGGTGCGCAGGGCGGCCACGTCCAGGGGGCCGGTGAAACGGATCCGGGTCGGGATGTTCCACACCTCGGGGCGGGGCATGTTCAGGACGCCCGCGATCATGCGGGCCTGCTGGTCGCTGACGGGCGCCGTGTCCACCACGGTCACGCCCCGGGGTGACGCGAGCCGGGCGGTCATCGCCCCCAGCGTGGCGTCGGCGAAGAAGTCCGCCAAGGGGTATTCCACGCCGAAGCTGTCCCGGACCCGGTTCACCAGTCTGATCGCGCCGATCGAATTCCCCCCGAGTTCGAAGAAGTTGGCGTCCGGGGTGAGATCACCGACCGGGCCGAGGGTGTGCTGCCAGAGGGTACGGAGACGGTGGGCGCCGTCGGGGACGGTTGGGGTGTCGGAACCCGGTGTCAGGTCGCCGACCGTCTCCGCGGCGCCCGCCGTCAGGCCGCTCAGCACGCTCTCCAGACGGTCCAGGCACCCCCGTGCCGTCGCCTCGTCGAACAGGTCGGCGTCGTAGCGGAGGCGCAGGTCGAGGTCCTCGTCGGGGAGCCGGGTCGCCATGAGGGCGAGTTCGAGGGGTGCGGACTCGGTGCCGCCGTCGAGGGGGGTGGCGCGCAGGCCCGGCAGGGCGAGAGCGGTCAGGGGCGCGGTGTCGAGGTCGGCGGAGACGGTGACGAGGGGGCGCGGGTTGCCCGGGTCGGGGTGGCGGGCCGCCGACAGGGCGTCCAGGTCGACGTGTTGGCGGGCGTCGGCCGCGAAGAGCGTGTCCCGGGTGGCGCGTACGGCGTCGGTGAGTGTCGTGCCGTCGGTCAGGGTCCCGCGCAGGGGCAGCAGGGACACGTGGAAGCCGACGGTGTCCCGCGTCTCGGGGGTGCGGCGGCCGAAGGTGGACCCGATGACGAAGTCGTCCTGTCCGGCGTACTGGCGCAGCACGATCCGCCAGGCGGTGAGCAGCGTCGCGAACAGGGTGACCCCTTGCCGCCCGCTCCACTCCCGCAGCCGCCCCGCCCGCTCCGGGCCTAGCCGCAGCCCCACGGCCCCGCCGCGTCCGGCGACGGTGCGGGTGCGCGGCCGGTCCGTGGGCAGCGCGGGCGCGCCCGGCCCGTCCCCGAGGTGGGCGCGCCACCAGTCCAGGTCGTCCGCTGTCCCGGTCACCGCGATCGTGTCGAGTGTGCTCCCGGCGGCCCGCTCGAAGCGGGGCGCGCGTCCTTCCACCGCCGCCCGGTAGAACTCCCCGAGGTCGGCGGCGACCAGCCCCGCGGAGTGGCCGTCGGTGACGAGGTGATGCATGCCGAGGATCAGCGCGTGGTCGTCGTCGGCGAGCCGCAGCAGCCGGGGCGTGAACAGCGGACCCGACGCGAGGTCGTACGCGCGGGTGCTCTCCTCGCGCAGGGCGGCCCGGATCACCTCGTCGGCGTCCCGGCCCCGGACGTCGTCGACGGTCAGCGCCGGACATCCCCGGTCCCGGTCCTCCCGTACGACCTGGAAGACCCCGTCTCCCCCGGCCACGAACGCGGTCCGCAGCCCGTCGTGGCGGCGGACGAGGCCGTCCACGGCGGTCCGCAGCGCCTCGACGTCCAGCGGACCCCGCAGCCGTACGCCCTGGATCTCGTTGTACGCGGCCGGGTTGGCGATCAGTGCGGCGGCGAGCCAGAGACGGCGCTGAGCCGGGGTCGCGGGAGCCCGCCGTTCTTCGGGCCTCTTCGGCTTCTTCGGCTTCTTCGGCTCCGTCGGGGGCTCGTGGTAGCGGCGGCGCAGGGCGTCCAGCTGCTCCAGGCCCGCCCGCATCTCCTTGGTCGGTAGCCCGAAGTCGACCAGGGCAGCGATCTCGTCGACCCCCGCGGCCCGCAGCGCGTCGACGGTGGCCGCGCAGGTGTCCGGCGAGCCGATGAGGGCCCGTTGGTCGCAGTAGCGGTCGTAGGCGCGGTCGAAGAGGTAGGCGAGGTCGGCCTCGCTCGCGTCGGCCACGTCCTCGGGGCGGCCGCCGAGGGCGCTCGCGGCGGAACGCATCTGGAGGGAGGAGCGCAGATAGCGGCTCATCGGCTCGCGCGCGGCGGCCCGGGCGGCGGCGTGGTCCTCGGCGAGGTGGGTGTGGAGCAGGACGGTGACGCGGCCCGCGTCGGGGTCGAGGCCGCGCTCGGCGCGCAGCCGGCGGTAGTGGCGGATGTTCGCCGTGAGCTGCTCGACCGTCTGGTTCATGAGGTTGGTGACGATCCCGAGGTCGCGGCGGGCCGCCTCCTCGTACGAGGCACGCCGCCCGGACGTCGCCAGGTACATCGGCGGCAGCTCCTGCACGGGCCGCGGATGCAGGCGTACGTCGATGGGGTGCCCTTCGCCGGTACGGCGCGCGACGCTCTCGCCCCGCCACAGCCGCCGTACGTCCTCCAGGTGCTGGAAGGCGATCGCGGTGCGGTCGGTGAAGCGGTCGGGGTGCAGGGCGAAGTCGCTCGCGTGCCAGCCGCTCGCGCAGCCGATGCCGACCCGGCCGCCGGAGAGGTTGTCGGCCACCGCCCACTCCTCGGCGATCCGCACGGGGTCGTGCAGCGGGAGGACCACCGAGCCCGCGTGCAGACGGATGCGGCGGGTCTCCCGGGCGAGCGCGGCGGCCAGGACGGACGGGTTGGGGAAGAGGCCGCCGAAGGAGTGGAAGTGGCGTTCGGGGAGCCAGAGCGTGCTGAAGTCGTGGGTGTCGGCGAAGCGTGCGGTCTCTATCAGCCGTTCGTAGGCCTGGGCGCTGTCCTCGCCGTCGGGGTGGTCGCCGAAGAAGTAGACACCGAAGTCGGGGGCGGGGCGTTCGGCGGCCTCGCCGCGGCTGTGACGTCGACTGCGTCGGGCCGTCGTCGGGAAGTGGCCGCCCGCGCGCAGCTCCCGCAGTGAGTCCTTCACCGCGTCCGTGATCCGTTCGACGTCGGTGTCGGTGTGCGCGGTGGAGAGGTAGAAGGAGCGCCACTCCCAGACGTAGATCCCGCGCAGGAGGAGGTGGTGGTAGAGCAGTTCCATGTCGGCGCGGTGGGTGAAGCGGAACATGGACCCGAAGTGGGCTGTTTCCAGGGGGAATTCCTCGGCGCGGAAGAAGGCGTCGAGGTCGGTGGTGAGCGCGTCGGTGCGGGCGTTCAGCGTCTGCTGGAGCTCCGGGCCCCGCTCCTTGAGGTGGGTGAGGACCGCGCGGGCGGCGGCCATCGACAGGGGGTGCTGGATGTACGTACCGCCGAAGAAGGTCGTGTCGCGCGTCGGGCGGCTGTCGTCCCCGTACCGCCAGAAGCCGCCGTCGATGCCGTCCATGAGGTCGGCGCGGCCCGCGATCGCGCCGATGGGGTGACCGCTGCCGAGGGCCTTGCCGTAGGTGGCGAGGTCGGGGACGACGCCGTAGTGGTGCTGGGCGCCGCGGGGGTGGGGGCGCAGGCCGGTGAGCATCTCGTCGAAGAGGAGGACGATGGCGCGCCGGGCGGTCAGCTCCCGCAGCGCGCGCAGGAAGGCGACGGGGCGCAGGGCGGGGTTGCGGCACTGGACCGGTTCGACGAGGACCGCGGCGATCGTGTCGCCGAGTTCGTCGATGACGTCCAGGCTCTCCTGGCTGCCGTATTCGAGGACGAGGAGTTCGGACACCGCGCTCGCGGGGATGCCGCGCGAGACGGGGACGGCGTGGCGGCCGTCGGGGCCCGGGCGGCCGAGGACCGAGTCGATGTGGCCGTGGTAGGAGCCGCGGAACATGACCACGCGGTCGCGTCCGGTGGCCGCGCGGGCGAGCCGCAGGGCGGCGGAGTTGGCCTCGGTGCCGGAGTTCGCGAACGCTACCCGCTCCATGCCGGTGAGCTCCGCGAGCAGTTCGGCGGCCACGCCCGTGTCCTCGGAGCGCGGACCGAGGCGCAGTCCGTCGGCGAGGTGCCGGCGGACGGCCTCCGTCACCGGGGCGGGCTCGTGGCCGAGCAGCAGCGCGCCGAAGCCCATGGTGATGTCGGTGTAGTCGTTGCCGTCGACGTCCGTCAGCCGGGCCCCGTGCGCCGAGCGGGCCGCGATCGGGTACTGCATCTCCTTCGTCGCCCGCCGGAAGCCGACCACGGCCCGGCTGTCCGCCAGCACCGTTCGGTGCCGCTGCGCCAGCTCCTTCGACGTGCGGGTCCGCTCGGTGAAGCGGCGGACCAGGTCGTCGGCATGGGCCCGCTGGGCCTCGCTCGCACCGGTGCCGGACATGCCGGAGTCAGGGGGGAGGGTGACGTGGGGGCCGTGGTGGGAGGGGGGCTCGGCGGGTTTCCCGGTGGGAGGCTCGGCGGGTTGCCCGACGGGCGGTTCGGCGGATTGCCCGGCGGGCGGCTCGGTGCGGTGTCGGGCCGCCGTCAGGAGTTCGTCGAGCCGTCCGGAGACGGCGACGGTTCGGGCGACGGCCTCGGCGCTCGCCTGCGACGCGGGGCTGGTCCGCACCGTGGTCATCCTCCGACCTCCTTGCGGCCCTCGGCGAGCAGGGCCACGGCCTCGGAGAGCTGACCGAGCATCCTGGTCTGGGTCTCGGCGAGTTGGCGTATCTGGCGGGCGAGTTCCTCGACCTCGGCACGGGTGGCGTAGACGGGTTCCTCGTCGGGGGTGACGTGCACGGGCTCGTCGTCCGGGGTGACGTCCGCGGAGGCCGAGACCGCGCCCCGCCCCGTCCGCTCCGCGATCAACCGGGCCGCGAGCCGTGGGGTCCCCGCCTCCTCCAGGATCTCCCGCATCCCGATCTCCACCCCGAACTCGGCCTCCAACTGTCGCACCATTCCTATGAGTTGGAGCGAGTCCGCGCCGAGCCCGACGAACGTCCGCTCCGCGGTGATCTCCTCCGGCGCGTATCCGAGATGACGGGCGCTGAGCGCCAGCACCCTTTCCAGTACGGCCTGTTCGGTCATGCCGTGCTCCGTCCTGCGGTCGTCGGCCAAGGGGGTGGGCGGCGGTCCTGTCCAGTACGACCGGTGCTGGAAGGGATACGGCGGCAGCGGGATCCGGCGGGCGTCGCTGCCGTCGAGCAGGGCCGCCCAGTCGAGCCGGTGGCCCGCGCAGTGCAGCCGGGCCACGGCCGCCCAGAGGGTGCCGAGGCCACGGTCGCCGCGGCGCTGGGTGGGGACGGCGGGGGTGTCCGGCCGGGCTCGCCGGACGAGCCCGGTGAGGGACGCGTCGGGGCCGATCTCCAGATGGACCGGCGGCCCGGGTGTCCGCTCCAGCGTGCGCAGTACGGCGGCGAAGTCCACCGGCCGTCGGGTCCCCCGCACGAGGTGGTCGGCGTCCGGCAGCCAGCCCACCGGGTGCCGGACCCCGTCAAGGCCGCTCACGAACTCGGTCCTGGTGGGCCGCGGCCGTACCTTTCCGCAGGCGTCCCGGAAGTCCGCCAGGACGGGGTCGAGCAGGGCGGTGTGGAACGCGCGGTCCACCGGCAGGGGCTCCGCGGGCGTGCCGCGTTCCGCGAGCCGGGCGCGGGCGGCGGCCACCGCCTCGGGCGGTCCGCCCACGACGTACTGCCCGGGCCCGTTGACCACGGCGAGTTCGAGGCCGTCGACCTCCGTGACCAGCCCCCGTACGACGTCCTCGGCGGCGAACACCGCGAGCATGCCCCCGGCCGGGGTGCCGTCGCGCATCAGCCGCCCCCGCCTGCAGATCAGCCGCAGTCCGTCCTCCAGCGTCAGCGCCCCGGCCACGCACAGGGCCGCGTACTCCCCGGCGCTGTGCCCGGCCACCGCGACCGGTTCGACACCGAACCGCCGCCACAGCCTCGCCTGCGCGACCTGCAGGGCGAAGAGCGCGGGCTGCGCGAAGGCGGTGTCCCAGACCCGCGCTCCTTCCGGGCCCCGAGCCCGCACTCCCTCCGGGCCCCGGGCTCTCGCTCCCTCCGCGGGACCACCGTCGGCGCCGCCCAGCAACCGGTCGAGGAACCCCTCCTCCCCCGTCTCGTCCCGGTGGATCCCCGCGCACTCCTCCAACGTGCGGGCCACCACCGGGAACCGCTCGGCGAGCACCGCGCCCATCCCGTCGTACCCGCTGCCCTGGCCGGTGAAGAGGAACACCGGTCCACCGTCCGCCTCCGCCCCGGCGACGCCGTGCGCGTACGCCCCCGCCTCGCCCCGTACGAAGGCGTCCAGCGCCGTCGCCGTGTCGTCGGCCGGGGCGGTGACCACCAGTCGGTGTTCCAGGTGCCGTCGCCCGAGCGCGGTGCTGAGGAGCAGGTCGGCGTGGTCGGTCCCGGGGTGTTCGGTGAGGTGGTCGCGGAAGGCCCCGGCGGAGGCGAGGAGCGCCTCGGGGGTGTGGCCGGACAACGGCAGCAGGGCGGGGGCCTGCCCGCGGTCCGGCGGGCGGGGGGCCGGGGTCGGCGCCTCCTCCAGAATCACGTGGGCGTTCGTCCCGCCCATCCCGATGGAGTGCACCCCGGCCCGGCGCGGGCGGCCCTCCTCGGCGGGCCAGGGCCGTGGGCGGGTGGGCAGGACGAAGGGACTCCCGGTCACGTCCAGGGCCGGGTTGGGGCGGGTGTGGTTCACCAGCGGCGGTATCTCCCCGTGGCGCAGCACCAGCACCGCCTTGATCAGCCCGGCCAGCCCGGCCGCGCTGTCCAGGTGGCCGATCGCCGACTTCGTGGAGCCCAGCGCGCAGAAGCCGGTGCGGTCGGTGTGCAGCCGGAACGCCTCGGTGAGGGCCGCGAACTCGATCGGGTCACCCTTGAGCGTGCCGGTGCCGTGCGCCTCCAAATAGCCGATGGAGTCGGCGGGCACCCCGGCCGCGCGCAGCGCGCCGAGCACGGCGTCGCGCTGGCCGGTGGAGCCCGGCGCGGCGAACCCGGCCCGGTCGGCGCCGTCGTTGGTGACGGCGGACCCGGCGATCACCGCGTACACGGTGTCGCCGTCGGCGAGCGCCCTCTCCAGCGGTTTGAGGACGACGGCGGCGACGCCGTTGCCGCCGACGGTGCCGTCCGCGTCGGCGTCGAAGGGGCGCACGGTCCCGGAGCGCGAGATCGTCGAGCCGCGTACGTGCCGGTGCCCGGTGACCTGGGGCACGTGCAGGGCGGCCGAGGCGACGACCATGAGGTCCGCGTCGCCGAAGTGCAGGGCCTGGCAGGCGAGATGGACGGACACCAGGGACGAGGAGCAGGCCGTGGCCACGTTCAGGGCCGGGCCCGTCAGTGCGAGCCGGTGGGCCGCCCGAGGGGCCGCGAAATCGGGGTAGTTGCCGACCTGCGCCTGCTTCTGCCGCTGCCAGTCCCCCGAACCCGCCTCCTCCCGCAGGTTGTTGGCGAGATAGCTGTGCAGCGAGTGGAGCCGGTAGCCGGTGCTCCCGCACACCCCGATCCGCACCCCGGCGCGCGGCTGTGCGTACCCCGCGTCCTCCAGGGCGTGGTGGGCGCACTCCAGAAAGAGCCGTTGCTGGGGATCGGTGACCGTGGCCTCGCGGGCGCTCATCCCGAAGTAGGCCGCGTCGAAGCCGTCGATGCCGGGCAGCGGGGCGCTCGCGGCCACGAAGTCGGGCGCGCCGTACTCCTCGGGGGCGAACCCGGCCGCCGCCAGCTCGGCGTCGGTGAACCGCCGTACGTGCGTCACGCCCGCCCGGATGTCCCGCCAGTACCCGTCGGGGGCGTCAGCTCCCGGAAACCTCAGCGCCATCCCGACGACTGCCGTACGCACCGCTCGTCCCCTCCTTGCCGGCGCCGTGGACCGCGTACAACCGGAGCAGGTAGATCCCCGCGACCACGATGGCGAGGCCGTGCGACCAGGCCACGACGGTGAACGCGGAGAACGATTCGAGGGCCGCCGACACACCGATCATGCCGATCCCGAAGCCGAGGTTCTCGACCGTCGCCGTGAGCCCGAAGGCGTGGCCGCGCAGGGTCTCCGGCAAGGTCTGCAGATGCGAGGTGTACGACACCTCGGTGAGCCCGTCCGCGGCGCCCGCGACGAGGGCGATCAGCACGGTCGCCGCCATCGGGAACCCGGCGAAGCCGAGGATGAACGCGGAGGACATGACGATGGTGCCGAGGCCGAAGCCGAGCGCGCCGACGGCCCGTCCGGAGCGTTTGGCCCAGCGTTGGATGACCTGTTGTGCCAGGACGTTGCCCAGCGCCCAGAACAGCCAGAAGCGGCTGACGAACGCGGCCGGGTCGTCCGGGTGGAGCGTGCTGGAGTAGACGGGCAGGGCCGCGTTGTGCGAGGAGGAGCCGAGGGCGTCGACGGTGCGCAGGCACATCATGAGGCCGAGGGCGGGCACGGTGGCCAGCGCCGTCATCGCGGCCCACACGCCGCGCTTCTCGCGGGGCTCGTCGGGTGCCCGCGGGGGCTCGGGGGCGCGTTCGACGCCCGGCAGCCACGCGACCGCCGCCGCGCACACCAGGAAGCTCGCCGCGTCCACCAGGAACGCGGCGGTGAAGCCGAGCCAGGGCACCACCACACCGGACGAGGCGAACCCGGCGACCATCGCCAGCGAACGGCCGCCCACCATCAGCGAGTTGGCCCAGGCGCGCCGGTCCGCGCCGACCAGGTCGGGGATGGAGCTGCGCAGCGCGACCATGAACACGGTGCTGCACGCCCCGACGGCCGCGGACACCGTGAACAGCACGCCGGTCCGCAGTCCCCCGTCCGGCGTCACTACCAGCAGGAACATGACAACGGCTTGGGCGATATTGGCCCACAGCATGACCGGCTTGACCCCGAACCGCGCCTGCACGCGTCCAGCGACCGTCCCCGCCAGGAACCCCGCGCCCAGCCGCACCGCCATGAACAGTCCGATGGCGAGGGCGCTGTGGGTGGTGGCGTAGACGAACAGGTTGAGCGCCACCATGTTGAGGAAGGTGCCGTACGAGGAGACGGAGTAGCCGGTGACCAGGACGCGGTAGCGCCCCTCGGCCGTCACCGGTGCCGCGCCACGAGCCGTCCCCGGACCGCCGCCCGCCCCCGTCCGCCGCGTGGCGGTGCGGCATCGGCGATGTTCACGACCCGGATCAGGTGACGCATGTTCCCTCTTTCCTCGGCGCGGACGGCACACGTGTCCGGGGGCATCCTCCCCCCGTGGGACGGAGGGGATTCCTCTTCCCCCGGACTCCCTGAGACGGGACGTCCGCCGGGCCGCCGAAAGTTCCGGCCGGCGAGCCCCCGCGCGAAAGGCTCGCCCGGAACCTAACCGGTCGGCAGCAACTTCTCGCGTCCGCGCGCCCGGTACTCGGCCAGCAGCCCCTCGATGTCCGGCGCGCGCAGTCTGCGGTACGCGGACTCCCCCGGCGGCCGCCACCACACCGGGTCGGCGCAGCGGAAGCCCTCGCGGCGCAGCCCCACCCGGTGGATCTTGTTGGTGGCGGTGACCGGCATCCGCGTCACGATCCGGACGAAGCGGGGTGCCATCTTGGTCCCCAGGTCGGGCTGGGCGAGGAGGAAGGCCGCGAAGGCCGACGGGTCGAAGCCGGCCCCCTCGCGCGGCGCGATCGCCGCCATCACCTGGTCCCCCGCCACCGGGTCGGGGACCGCGTACACCGCCACGGCGGCCGCCCCCTCGTGACGGGCGAGGATGTTCTCGATCATCGCGGCGGCGAGGTTCTCGCTGTCGACGCGCAGCCGGTCGTCCGCCCGCCCGGCGAAGTAGAGGAAGCCGGCGGTGTCGCGGTAGAAGAGGTCGCCGGTCCAGTACCAGCCGTCGCGGCGACGGTCGGCGTCCGCGGCGGGGTTGCGCCAGTACCCCTCGAAGGGGTTGGGCCCGCGGTTCACCAACTCCCCTATCGCCTCGTCCCCGTTGAGAAGCCTCCCGTCCTCCGCGAAGACGGCGGGCGGGCATTCGGTCCGGGTCCCCGGGTCGACCACCGCGAGGTCGTCGCGGGGTGCCGCCCGCCCGATCGCTCCCGTCGGGGCGCCGGGCGTCCGCTGGATGGCGGCGCCGCCCTCGGACGAGCCGTACCCCTCCACCAGCCGCACCCCGAAGCGCTCCTCGAAGGCGGCCGCGTCCACGGCCCCGGCCTCCGTCCCGAAGCCCATCCGCAGCGGGTTGTCGCGGTCGTCGCCGCGGGCGGGCGTGGCCAGCAGGTACTGCACCGCGCGGCCCACATAGGTGAAGTACGTCGCCCCGCAGGCCCGTACGTCCGCGAGGAACCCCGACGCCGAGAACCGCCGCCTCAGCGCGATCCCGGCGCCCGCCGCCAGGGCGGGCGCCCAGTCGGCGATCACCGCGTTGCCGTGGAACATCGGCATGCAGATGTAGTGCGTGTCGTCCGGGCGCACCCCGAACTGGTCGACGAGCGAGCGCCCGGCGGCGGCCAGCCGGCCCTGGGTGCAGATCGCGGCCTTGGGGGCGCCGGTCGAGCCGGAGGTGAAGTAGAGGAGGAGGCGGGCGTCCGCCGACGCGGAGGGCGCCGCGTCCGGCTTCGCGCCCTCGTACGGCGCGAGGAGTTCCTCGTACGCCTCGGTGTCGGTGACCAGGACGCGTACGCCGGGCAGTTCGAGGCCGTCGAGGAGGGGCAGGTGGGTCCGCTCGGTGACCAGGACACGGCACTCGGTGTGCAGGATGTCGCGGGCCAGTTCGGGGCCGCGCCGGGTCGGGTTGATCCCGGCCACGGCGGCACCGGAGAGGGCCGCCGCGCTCAACCACAGCGGATACTCGGGGGTGTTGTCGAGCAGCGCCCCGACGTGCGGTGCTGCGCCGGGCGGCAGCAGGTCGGCGAGGAGCGCCGCGCGCGCCGCCGCGCCCGCGGCCACCTGGTGGTGACTCAGCACCCGCCCCTCGAACCACAGTCCCGGCCGGTGGTCGCCCCACCGTTCCTGTACGAGTTCCGCGACGGTACGCCTCATGGACCCCATGGGGGCGCACGATAATTGACGTGCCGTCAGAAGGGGAGGCCCGTGCCTTCGAAGTCGTCTCCGCCGCTCCCGGCCGAGTCCCACATCGAGAAGAACTCGTGGATGCCCACCATGAAGCCGATGCAGAAGAGGACGATCACCGTGCAGAAGACCAGGGTGAAGACCGCGCCCGCCGCCAGCACGCCCCGGCTCGGCGCGTGAGCCGTCGCCTTCTCGGGACGCTCGGCGATGTAGTGGACGGGGACGATGTCGCCCTCGACGATCGTCGCCGGGCCGTTCGGCTCCTCGAAGCGGACCGTGCGGCCGTCGCGCGTCATGAACTCGTACACGTGGTGCAGGGTCGTGGACACGGATGTGTCAGCGCCGCCGCCACTGGTCGTCGTGTACGCCCGCAGACAGCGCCCCTCCGCGATCAGCCCGCTGTTCCACGCCCGGTTGATGTCCAGCGACCTGCGGACCACCACGACCGCCATGAAGATCGCACCGGCCATGATCACCGCCGGCACCAGATAGAAGAAGACGTCCATGACATTCCCCCGTTGTCCGGTACAGCTCCACGCACGCCGTCATGGTCATGTCGACGTGCGTGGAACCTACCCGTGGGGGGTGCGCGAGCTCCTCAAGAGAGGCTCAGAACTTTTCCGGTCCACACGCGCTCAGAACATTCAGAACGTGACGTCCGCGCACGAGTAGAACGCGTTCGCGGTGTCGGCGATCGTCCACACGCCGAGGATGACGTGGTGACCGCTCAGCCCGGAGGGCAGCGTGCCGGTGTGACTGAACGTGGACGGCGGGCGCTGCCCGTTGTACGGGACGGTCAGGAACGGGGTGGTGTTCAGGTCCGCCCTGGTCAGTGCGTGGTTCTGGTTCCAGCCGGACTTGGTGACGAAGTACTTGAAGTCGGTCGTGGCGTGCACGGCCGTGAACTGCCAGCGGAAGGCGTAGCTCTGCCCGCCGGTGACCTTGGTCGTCGGCCAGGCCGCACCCGAAGGGGTCTTGGGCTGGTCGAGCTGGCTGAAGTTGGTGTGGTTCGCGGAACAGATCTGTCCGTCCGCGGGACCCGCCGCCGGGAAGCCCTTCGGGCCCTCGACGCTCTGCGGCTCCCACTGGATGTCACCGCAATTGGCGACACTGCCGCCGTTGGCGGCGCACAACTTCTGCCGGCTGAGGGGCTGGTCGGTGTAGCCGTGGGCGCCGGCTCCGCCGGTGGAGAGCACGAACGTGCCCGCCGTGGCGAGGCCCACGACAGCGGCGTAGAGCTTGACTTTCCTGCCGGTACGGACCCTTGCCGCAGGGATCCTGGTCGTCCGTATGCGCATGCTGCCGCTCCTGGAGGACGTGGGGGAGGTTCTCGTGAGCCGTGCGCGCGATTTTCAGGTCTAGACCAAGTCCCAGATTATTGCCGCGACTTGAACATGTCCAGACCAATAACCAAGCTCTCGGTCCCCGTCACGGCCCCGCGGTCGGTCCCCGTCACGGCGAGGAGTCCCTGCGCCCCGTGTAGAACGCCACCGTCAAGTCCTTCACCAGCGCCTTGCGCTCGCAGTCGTCGAGTTCGACCAGCCCGCGCATGGTCAGCCGGGTCACCGTGTCCTCGACGGAGTCGACGACGGAGGTGAGCACGGTGTCGCGGTGCTGGGCGTCCAGGGTCGCGATCCGGCGGCGCTGCATCACGGCCGCGACCTCGGGGGCGTACTCGATCCGGGTCGGCTGCGCCGAGAACACCTCCAGGCCGACCGGCGCGGCGTCCGCGGCGATCATCCCGGTGAGCGCCTCACCGACCGCGTCCGTGTTGCGCAGGGTCGCCACGTCCTTGATGACGGCGGGCGGCGCCTCGGCCGGCAACTGCGAGAGCAACCGCGACATCGCCGCCTCCACACACTCGCGCAGATACGTCTCATGGTCCTCGACACCGAGCACGGCCTGCGCGGTGTCCTTGACCCGCCACACCACGAGCACCACCACCCGCAGCGCGACCCCGTTCGCGTCGACCACCGACATCGGCTCACTGCGCCAGTGCCGCAGTCGTACGTCGACCCGGCGCCGCAGCACCACCGGGTTGATCCACAACAGCCCGGTGCGCCGGACCGTGCCCCGGTAGCGGCCGAAGAGGCCGAGCACCCAGGCACGCCCGGTCCGGCCACGGGAGAGCCCGCCGAACCCGAACAGCCCGAGCGCGCCGGCCCCGGCGTACGCGGCCCATTGCGCGGGGCCGAGCCCGGCCCCCGCGTACCAGGGCAGCCCGATCACCCTCCCCGCACTGTGCGGCAGCACACCCGACCACCAAGTGGTGAGTACACATCCGGCCACCCCGCAGGCCCCGGCCAGCACACCCGCCACTCCGGGCAGCACCCGTGCGGGGCGCTCCACCAGTTCGGGGTCGACCTCCGGCACCGGGCGCGGGGCCCGGCCCAGCACGGGGCGCCGGATCCGGGGCTGTTCGCCCGTGCCACGCCGCCGCCCCACCACGGCGGGCGAGAGCGGCACGGACACCGGCTCGGGGTCGTCACGGAAGAGCAGATGGACGGGGATCTCGGTGGTCGCCTCGTTGTGGATGAGCCGGGCGGACCGGGAGGCGCCGCCGCCCTCCGGCGTCCCCCCCGACTCCGGGGTGGGTGAAGTCGTCGTACTCATAGCTGCCTCCATGCCTCCGCGCGTGGAAGGGTGATCCCGGCCGGGTGACGAGCCCTGGTGCGAGCCGTGGTGCGATGCCTGGTGCGAGCCTTGGTGTGCTGCCTGACGCGTTGCCTGGTACGAGCCCTGGTACGAGCCGTGCCGCGAGCCCTGCGACCTGGCCCTTCACGAGAAGAGCCGGCGCCAGGTCTCCGGCCCCGGGCAGCCGTCCGCCGCGCCGCCGCGCCAGCCCTGCGCCCGCTGGAACGCCTCGACGCCCCGCCGGTCCGCCTCGCCCCAGCGCGGCCCCGGGCCCGACGTGTAGTACGTGCCGAACCCCTTCTTCACGAGTTGCTCGCCGAGCCGGGTGACGAACTCGTTGTCGGCGCCGGGCCGAAACAGCCCGCGCCCCGGATAGCCCGGCACCGAGGGGTCGGAGGGAATGGAGGGGATGGAGGGGATGATGGGAACGGACGGGGCCGAGAATCCCTTCGTCCCCGGTCCGCCCGCCACCGGGGTCCCCGGCACGGACCTTCCCGCCGCCGGAATGTCCCTGCCCTTCCTCCCCACCAGGTAGGACCAGGTCCGCGGCCCGGGCAGCCCGTCCGCGTCCGTGGCCCGCCAGCCCTGCGCCCGCTGGAACGCCTGGGTGGCCCGCCGGTCCGCGTCCGACCAGCGCGGTCCGGGTCCGGTCGAGTAGAAGCGGCCCGCGCCACGTTCCACGAGGAGCCGGCCCAGCCGGGTGACATGGGGGTTGTCCGCACCGGGTCCGAAGAAGGACCGGCCCGGGTAGCGGCTGTCCCTCGCCCCCGACGCCGAGGCTGCCGCGCCGCTCGTCCCCTCGGCCAGCCCCTTGTAGCGGTAGGGAACATAGCGGTCCGAGTTGCTCCAGTAGGCGTACGGAGTGGACTGCCCGCGGGTGTGCGGGCGGGTCTGTTCATAGGCGAGGTAATAGGTGTGGGTGTAGTCCGCCCAGCCGCCGAAAAGGACGACGTGCGAGCCGTTCTGCGGATCCGCCGCATTATGGAAGAGGAGCATGTCGCCGGGTTGCACCTGGTCGCGTGAAATGCGTACGCCGAACGTGCCGAGGCTGCCCGTCCATTCGTTTCCCGGCAGGTTCCAGGCCATCGAGACGAAGCCCGAGCAGTCCTGCCGGTATCCGTCCGGCCAGTACGCGGTATTGCTGTACGGCACCTGCCAGGCGACCCACTTCTTGGCCCGGTTGATGATCGCCGCCCGGGTGGTCGCGGGGAGCTCGCCCCCCGCCCCGGGCTTCGCGGGCACCGTCGGGCCCTCGCCGAGGCCGTGCAGCGGGGCCTTGGTGCCCTGCGGGGTGTCGGGCTCGTCACCTCGGGGGTCGCCCGGCCGGGCGGGTCCGTGCGCGGCGGCCACGGCCGGAACCGGCTGGCCCGCGGCGAGGACGGCGCCCGCCGCCGCGGCCAGCAGCAGCGCGCCCCGCGCCGCCGGGTGTCCCACGGGCCCGGGCAGTGCGGAAGGGGGCATGACGCGCCGCCAGTGCACGCATCCGGGGCAGTCGCAGTCGCTCACGGGATCGAATTCCTCGAATACCGGAGCCTCCATGAGATTCCCCTCACACCACAGGTCCATGTCTCCGCGCTTCTGCACAGTCGTCAGTTTCGCAACTGTCACCTCTTGTCGCATGTTGACGGTCCGAATGATGTACAGGAACCATTTCCGACCGGTTCGGGACACCCGACCGCTCACTTCACGACACCCTCGTGGTCCGGAGCACCCTCCCCGGTCGAGTAGAGTTCTCGGGTCAGCAGGCGCCGCTAGCTCAGTTGGTTAGAGCAGCTGACTCTTAATCAGCGGGTCCGGGGTTCGAGTCCCTGGCGGCGCACCGACACCGAAGGGCCCCTCACCGACGTGAGGGGCCCTTCGGCTTATGGGCGGGGCGGGCTTCCCGCGGGCACAACCGGCGCAAAGAGTCACATAGGGGCGCATACGGGCCGGGCATATGCGCCCGGCGTATGGGGCGGTGACCCCATCTTCGTACACGCGTCCCAATTAGCGCGTATGACCGGTTAACACCGCGTTTCGCATCTTGCGATCATGATGAACGCCGTAGAACCCTGGGCTTCAAGGGACTGTCGATACCTGACAGTTGGGGGTATGGCCGGTTGCGTCCATGGGGGGTTGGGGGCCCCGTTCATGAACCGATGCCGAGGGGGGCATCATGCAACCGGAAGGTCGCATTTCTATGTCTCCCTTGTGTGGAGCATGTGGGGATGCCGACCTGCCAGCATGCGTCCGTGACGGTCAAGGGGGACTCGAACGGGCGACTAGAACCGACGAACACGCACCTGGACGTGCGTGCGGGGGGAATGACTCATGACGTCGACGCCGACGGGCGCCCGGCAGAACTTCGACCCGTCTGAGACGACCCAGCTCCGGATGCCATCGCACCGGACCGGCAGCAATTTCCGCAGGATCAAGAAGACCCTGCCGAGATACGACTACGAGCACTACAGCCGGCTCGCGGGTCCCCTCACACAGCCCGATCCGAACAAGCCGTACAAGGTGCAGTACCGCTCGCTGCTGTCCCAGGAGCCGCACCGCGTACGAGCCGCCCTGATGCTGGGCGCCGCGCCGCTGCTGTCGCTGATCCTGCTGGGCTGGCTGCTCCAGCCGGAGCACTGGACCGAACGCGACTACCCGGCCTACGACTTCCTGCCGGTGCTCGACATCGTGATGCTGGTCTCGATCGGTCTGATCGAGTTCTTCCGCTGCATGAACGTGCTGTCGAACGCGCACGCCACCCTGGTCGCCCGCGACCCCATCCCGGTGGTCCCGGAGACCGGCACCAGAGTCGCCTTCCTCACCTCGTTCGTCCCCGGCAAGGAACCCCTCGCCATGGTGACCAAGACCCTGGAGGCGGCCGTCAAGCTGCGCCACCGGGGCCTTCTGCACATCTGGCTCCTCGACGAGGGTGACGACCCGGAGGTGAAGGAGGTCTGCAAGCGCCTGGGCGTGCACCACTTCTCCCGCAAGGGCGTCGCGAAGTGGAACCAGGCCAAGGGCCCGCACCGCGCCAAGACCAAGCACGGCAACTACAACGCCTGGCTGGAGGCGCACGGCGACGAGTACGACTTCTTCGCCTCGGTCGACACCGACCACGTGCCGCTGCCCAACTACCTGGAGCGGATGCTCGGCTTCTTCCGCGACCCCGACATCGGCTTCGTCATCGGCCCGCAGGTCTACGGCAACTACGACAACCCCATCACCAAGGCCGCCGAGTCCCAGCAGTTCCTCTTCCACGCGCTGATCCAGCGGGCCGGCAACCGCTACGGCGCGCCGATGTTCGTGGGCACCTCCAACGCCGTACGCATCAAGGCGCTCAAGCAGATCGGCGGTCTGTACGACTCGATCACCGAGGACATGGCGACCGGCTTCGAGATGCACCGCGCCAAGAACCCGGCGACGGGCAGGAAGTGGCGCTCGGTGTACACCCCGGACGTCCTCGCGGTCGGCGAGGGCCCGAACGCCTGGACGGACTTCTTCACCCAGCAGCTGCGCTGGTCCCGGGGCACGTACGAGACGATCCTCAAGCAGTACTGGAAGGGCTTCTTCTCGCTGCCGCCGAGCAAGCTCTTCAACTACACCATGATGATCATCTTCTACCCGATGTCCGCCCTGAACTGGATCCTCGCGGCCCTCAGCTGCGCACTCTTCCTGGGCCTGGGCGCATCCGGTGTGAACATCGACCCGACGGTCTGGCTGATGCTGTACGGCAACGCCTCCGCGCTGCAGATCGGCCTGTACGTGTGGAACCGCCGGCACAACGTCTCCCCGCACGAGCCCGAGGGCTCGGGCGGCGTGGCGGGCATGATCATGTCGGCGCTCTCCGCGCCGATCTACGCCCGCTCGCTGATGGACGCGGTGCTGCGCCGCAAGAGCAAGTTCGTGGTGACCCCCAAGGGGGATTCGGCCAGCCCCGACACACTGCTGGGGACCTTCCGGATCCACCTGTTCTTCATCCTGGTCTTCGCCGGCTCGATCGTCGCCGGACTCCTGCTCGGGCACTCCCACCCCGCGATGATCACCTGGGCCTGCTTCGCCCTGCTGATCACCGCCTCGCCGATCCTCGCCTGGCAGTGGGCCCTGCGCCAGGCGAAGAAGAAGCCGTCGGTGCCGCCCGCCTCACCCGAGGAGACGGTGCCGCTGCCCGCTCAGGCCTCGGCGCCCCAGCAGGAGCAGCACACGCCGCATGCTCCGCACGCCCCGCAGCACAAGCCCAGCTGGGCGGCGGCGCAGGGACAGGGCGGCGGCAGCGGCGCGGGCAATGACCAGACCATGCAGATTTCCCTTGGGGGACGTAAAAAATGAAAGACGGTGCCCGTCGCCGCCGTGCTCGTCGTCTTGCGATAGGCGGGGCGGTGGTGCTCGCGCTGGCCGGGATGAACGGGCCGTGGGTGTACCGCTTCAGCACGGAGAAATACCACGACTACACGATCAACAAGCCCGAGTACAAGGCCGAGAACGGGCACTGGGACATCATCCAGTTCCCCGAGGAGTACAGACAGAACACCATCCACGCGGCCCTGCTGCACACCGGCAAGATCCTGCTGATCGCGGGCTCGGGCAACAACCAGGACAACTTCGACGCGAAGAAGTTCGACACGCGGATCTGGGACCCGGTCAAGGGCACCATCAAGAAGATCCCGACGCCCGCCGACCTGTTCTGCACGGGCCACACCCAGCTCGCCAACGGCAATCTGCTGATCGCGGGCGGCACCAAGCGGTACGAGACGCTGAAGGGCGACGTCACCAAGGCGGGCGGCCTGATGGTCGTCCACAACGAGAACCCGGACCAGCCGATCACGCTGCCCGCGGGTACCAAGTTCACGGGCAAGGAGAACGGCAAGACGTTCGTCTCCAAGGACCCGGTGCTCGTCCCGCGCGCGACGAAGGTCTTCGACAAGGCGACCGGCAGGTTCCTGCGCAACGACCCGGGCCTCGGCCGTATCTACGTCGAGGCACAGCAGAGCGGCCAGAAGTACGAGACGGGCACCCAGGACAACTACCGCATCCAGGGTCTGACCGGCGCCGACGCCCGCAACACCTACGGCATCGCGCAGAAGCTCGCCCTGGACAAGAAGGACTTCCAGGGCATCCGGGACGCGTACGAGTTCGATCCGGTCGCCGAGCAGTACATCAAGGTCGACCCGATGAACGAGGCCCGCTGGTACCCGACGCTCACCACCATGAGCGACGGCAAGATCCTCAGCCTCTCCGGTCTGGACGAGATCGGCCAGCTGGTCCCGGGCAAGAACGAGGTGTTCGACCCGAAGACCAAGAAATGGACGTACACCAAGGGAATCCGCCAGTTCCCGACCTACCCGGCGATCTCCCTGATGCAGAACGGCGAGATGTTCTACTCGGGCTCGAACGCGGGCTACGGACCGGACAACGTGGGCCGCGACCCCGGCATCTGGGACGTGGCCACCAACAAGTTCTCCAAGCTGCGGGGCCTGAGCGACCCCAACATGATGGAGACGTCCGGCACGGTGCTGCTGCCGCCCGCGCAGGACGAGAAGTACATGGTGATCGGCGGCGGTGGGGTCGGCGAGTCCAAGCTGTCCAGCAAGAAGACCCGGCTGATCGACCTCAAGGACAAGAACCCGAGGTTCGTGGACGGGCCCGAACTGGAGAAGGGCACCCGCTACCCACAGTCCTCGATCCTGCCCGACGACACCGTCCTCGTCTCCGGCGGCTCCGAGGACTACCGGGGGCGCAGCGACTCCAACATCCTCCAGGCGCGGATCTACGACACCAAGTCGAACACGTTCGACCGGGTCGCCGATCCGCTGGTGGGCCGCAACTACCACTCGGGCTCGATCCTGCTGCCCGACGGCCGGGTGATGTTCTTCGGCTCCAACTCGCTCTACGCGGACAAGGCCAACACCAAACCGGCCACGTTCGAGCAGCGGATCGAGATCTACACGCCGCCGTACCTCTACCGGGACTCGCGGCCCGATCTGACCGGCGGCCCGAAGACGATCGCGCGCGGCGGCTCGGCGACGTTCACCTCGCAGCACGCGTCGACCATCAGGACGGCCCGGCTGATCCGGCCGAGCGCGTCCACGCACGTCACCGATGTCGATCAGCGTTCCATCGCGCTGGACTTCAAGAAGACGAAGAACGGGGTCACGGTGACGGTGCCGAAGAACCGGAATCTCGTGGAGTCCGGTTGGTACATGCTGTTCGTGACGGACGACCAGGGGACGCCGAGCAAGGCGCAGTGGGTCAAGGTGCCGTAGCGCTCCGCTGGTTGGGCCGTTTTCGACTGCGGGTTCGTTGTGGCTGGTCGCGCAGTTCCCCGCGCCCCTAAAAGAAGGGCGCGGGGAATTGGCGTCAGTTGGATGACTTGGCCAGCTTCAGTGCGTACTCCGGCCACCAGTCGCCCGCCTTCGGCCCCCCCTTGCACTCACCGTCCGACTCACCGGGCCGCTTGACCCAGAGATACGCGTCGACGAGCGGATCGGCGGTCTTGATCGTCGGGGTCTCGCCCAGCGCCCGCCCCGGCGGATTGCACCAGTTCTCGTCCTCGTCGCCGGCCGTGTAGGGGCCGTTTCCGTTGCGGCTGGTGTCGATGACGTAGTGCTTGCCGTCGACCTTCGCGGACAGTTGCTTGCCGTACGCGATGGAGTCCTTGGTCGAGTAGAAGTTGGCGACGTTGACGGAGAAGCCGTCGGCCTTGTCGATGCCGGCCCGCTTCAGCGGCTGGAAGATCTGGTCGGGGTGACCCCAGCCCGCGTTGCCCGCGTCGAGGTACACCTTCGTGTTCTTCAGGGCCTTGAGCTTGGTGACCGCGGTCTCGAGGAGGAAGTACCGCTCCTCCTGGAACTGCGCCGGAGTGCACTGGTTGACCAGGTGCAGAATGGCGTCCGGCTCCAGGATCACCGTGGCGGGCCGGTCCTGGATGCCGCGGGCGACCCCGTCGATCCAGGCCTTGTAGGCGTCGCCGTCCGCCGCGCCGCCCTGCGAGAACTGGCCGCAGTCGCGGTGCGGGATGTTGTAGAGGACCAGGATGGCCGCCCGGTCGGCCCGCTGCGCCGCCTCGGTGAAGCCGCGCGCCTCCTGCTCGGGATTCTCCGGCCCGATCCACTCGCCGGTCGGCTGTTCGGCTATCTTGCGGATCTGCTCGGCGTCGCCCTTCTTGCCCGCCTTGACGTACGCGGCGACCTGCTCGGCCGCGTTGCCCGCCGGGTTGACCCAGAACGGGTCGGAGTTCTTGGGCTGTTGTGTGACCTTGGAACCGGAACCGTCGCTCTTGTCGCCGCCGCCCCCGGAGGAACACCCCGCGAGCACCAGCAACGCCCCCACCACCGCGACGGACGCCCGAGCCCCGGCCCCCTTGCTGCCGTACATGCAACTCCCCCTCGGGTGCACTGTCCTTGGGGTCAATCGTGACATAGGTGGCGCCTCGCCCACGAGATCGCCCGCCCCTTGTCGGTGAGCTGTTACAGCCCCGGGGACGGGTCCTAGGCCAGAACGCTCATACGTTCTAGAGTTGCCTCAAACGGACCCAGAACCTCCCGCGCCGACCGCCGGGTTACTCCCGCAGCCCGTGCGCGCGCGGTCGAGGACCAGCCCGGTCGGCGGCTCCGGGGGGGAGCGGGCCGCCGACCGGGCCAGGTGGAACCGGTCACCGGTTCATCGTCCGTGGCCCGTGAGGTACGCCGACACGACCACGTTCGCGGTGTAGGTGCGGCTCACCCGGTCGAAGGTGCCGCCGCAGGTGACGAGCCGCAGTTCGGCCCGCCCCGACTCCCGTGGCCCGTAGGCCTGTCGGGCGTCGAAGTGGTCGCGCGGGAAGACCTGCACGTCGTCCACGGTGAACTCGGCGACCGTCCCGTCGTCGCGGACCACCCGGACCGTCTGCCCCGGCCGTACCGTGCTGAGTTTGTAGAAGACCGCGGGCCGGGTCTTGGTGTCGACGTGCCCCACGAACAGCGCGGTCCCGGCCGCCCCCGGCCGCACCCCGGCGGCGAACCAGCCGACCACGCCCGGCTGGTCGAAGGGCGGCGGATCGATCGCCCCCTGCCCGTCGAGCCCGCGGCGCACGACCGGCGCCTGCACCCCCATCGAGGGAATGTCGATGCGCTGCGGCGCCGCGCTCGTCAGCGGCTTCAGCGCGGGTGGCAGCCGTACCTCGGGCGGTCGTCCGACCGCCGCGATGTCCCCCGTCGTCGGCGCCGCTATCCCCTGCCGTACGTCGGTCAGGTCGCGGCCCCACAGCCACAGCCCGAGCAGCAGTACCGCCCAGGCGACACCGGTCACCAGCCGGCCGGCGCCGGAGGAACGCCCGTGTTCGGGCATGTCGTCGGACATGTCAGTCTCGGGTGTCGTGGCCCCGGCGCGCGCTGCGGACCGCGACCGCCACCGCGGCGGCGCTCGCGAGGACGAGGCCGATCACCGCCTGCTTGGTGCCGGGGCTCGACGAGCGGGCGTCCACGGAGGCGAAGTGCGCGGTGCCGCCGCCGCCCGCGTGCACGGGGGCGACGGGCGAGGCCAGGCCGGTCGGGAGGGCCAGGCCGGTCGGGACGGCGAGGGCGGACCTCAGGGAGCTCGGGCCGCCCGACGCGGTGACCGTGATCGTGCCGGTCACCCGGTTTTGGCGGCCGTCACAGCTGACCTTGACCTCGTAGGCACCGGGCGTGGCCGACGAGCGGACGCGGGTGTCGCCGACGAGCACCCCGCCCTGGCCGGTGAGCCGCGCGTCCGCGACGAACGCCGTCGAGACCGCGGTACCGGTCGTCCCCGTACAGCCCAGCGCCCGCAGCTGGACGTCGCTGCCGGGGGCCGGGGACACGGGAGAGACGGAGACGCCGCCGTCGGCCGCGTACGCGGCGGGAGTGAACGCCGCCGCGTACGCCGCACCGGCACAGAGAGTGAGTCGCACACAGAGAGCGAGTCGACATGAACCCATCGTGAACCTCCAGATACCTGGAGACTCCCCCGCCGGGCCGCCGGACGCATCCTCAGACGCCCCCGACTGCTCCAAACGGGTCTCGAAAGGTTTGGCGCGGGCCGGTGGCCCCCGGCCCGGGCGGCGTCAGATCCGCTCGACGAGGTCCGCGATCGAGTCCACGATCCTGGAGGGCCGGAAGGGGTACTGCTCGATCTCCTCGCGGGTGGTCAGCCCGGTGAGGACGAGATAGGTCACCATGCCCGCCTCGAGGCCGGCCAGGACGTCCGTGTCCATCCGGTCGCCGATCATCGCGCTGGTCTCGGAGTGCGCCCCGATGGCGTTGAGCCCCGTCCGCATCATCAGCGGGTTCGGCTTGCCGGCGAAGTAGGGCTGCTTGCCGGTCGCCTTGGTGATCAGCGCGGCCACCGCACCGGTCGCGGGCAGCGGGCCCTCGGCGGACGGGCCGGTCTCGTCGGGGTTGGTGGCGATGAACCGGGCGCCGCCCTTGATCAGCCGGACCGCCTTGGTCATGGCCTCGAAGGAGTACGTACGGGTCTCGCCGAGGACCACGTAGTCCGGCTCGTGGTCGGTCAGGACGTACCCGATGTCGTGCAGCGCCGTGGTCAGGCCCGCCTCGCCGATGACGTACGCGGTGCCGCCGGGCCGCTGGTCGTCCAGGAACTTGGCGGTGGCGAGCGCGGAGGTCCAGATGTTCTCGACCGGCACGTCCAGGCCCATGCGCCGCAGCCTGGCGTGCAGGTCACGAGCGGTGTAGATCGAGTTGTTGGTGAGCACCAGGAACGGCTTCCCGGACTCCCGCAGCCTCTTGACGAAGGCGTCCGCGCCGGGGATCGGCACACCCTCGTGGATGAGGACGCCGTCCATGTCGGTGAGCCACGACTCGATGGGCTTGCGCTCTGCCATGGTGCTGGTTCTCCTGCCGTCCTGGCGTACGTACGCACACGATCCGGGGGCGCCGGAACGACGCTGTGCCGACGCCCCCAGCCTAGTCAGGGTGGAGTGTCAGCTTCCCGTGGCCGTCTTCCAGTCCTCGACGTACGAGGTCAGGTTCTTGTCGATGTCGGCCCAGTCCGGCTCGAAGAGCGCGACGCCGTCCATGAGCTTGGTCAGGGCGATGGCGTTCGCGTCGGTGGCCTTGACGTCCTTGCGCGCGGAGAAACCGCCGCCGATCTCGCTGACCTGCTGCTGCGCCTTGGCGGAGAGCATGAAGTCGAGGAGCTTCCTGCCGTTCTCCGAGTGCGGGGCCTTGGTGACGAGTCCCGCGGCGTACGGGAGGGCGAAGGTGGTGGGCTTCCCGGCGGCGTCGGTGGCCTTGTCGTACAGGATCGACATGTCGGGCAACTCCCGGTGCAGCCGGGAGAGTTCGGCCAGCATCCCCGACCGCAGCTGCGCGTCGAGCGCGGACAGCGGCTCGTCGAGGAGAAGGACGCCGGGCCGGATGGCGAGCGCCCGCGCGATGGCGACCCGCTGTTGCTGCCCGCCGGACAGTTCCCGCGGATGGCGCCGGGCGTAGGCCGCCATCCCGGTCATCTCCAGCGCCTCGGCGACCCGTCCGCGGATCTCGCCCTTGGCGACCTTCTGCGCCCTGAGCCCGAAGGCGACGTTGTCCTCGACCCGCATGTGCGGGAACAGCGCGTACTGCTGCACCACCATGCCGACGCCGCGCCGGTGGGGCGGCAGCGCGGTCACGTCCCGGTCGCCGATGAACACCCGGCCGGAGGCGGGCCGCACGAACCCGGCGACGGCCCGCAGCGCGGTGGTCTTCCCGGACCCGGACGGCCCGAGCAGCGCCATCACCTCGCCGGGCTCGACGGTGAGGTCGAGGGAGTCGAGGACCGTGGTGCCGTCGTACGCGACGGACACCCGGTCGAATCGGATGCCGCTGCCGCCGCTCACCGCCCGGCTCCGGGACGCGGATCGGCTCCCGGGAGCGGGTTGTCTCCAGGGAGCGGGTTGTCTCCAGGGAACCGTTCGTCTCCGGGGAGCGGGTCGTCTCCAGCGAGCGGTCCGCCTCCGGTGGGTCCGTCGAGCAGGGCGGGAAGTTCGGCCACCGAGCCGAGCACATGGCCGGCCCCGGCCGCGCGCAGCACCTCGTCGCCGTGCGCCCCGGTGAGCACACCGGCCACCACGCCCGCCCCGGCGCGTACGCCGCTGAGCATGTCGTACGAGGTGTCGCCGACGACCGCGACCTGCTGGACGCCCTCCGCCGCCTTGGTGCGCAGGAAGGCCTCCAGGACCATGTCGGGGTACGGCCGCCCGCGGCCTCCGGCGTCGGCCGGGCACAGCGTGAGCGGCACCAGCCCCTGCCAGCCGAGGGCGTCGAGGATGGCGTCCTGGGTGACGCGGGCGAACCCGGTGGTCAGGACGACGGTACGGCCGCCCGCCCGGAGCTCCTCGATCGCCTCGCGCGCCCCGGCGATCGGCGCGAGGCGCCCGCCGTCGACGAGTTCCCCGTACGCCTTCTCGAAGGCGGCGTTGGCCCGCCGGGCGAGGGACTCCTCGCCGAACAGGTGCCGGAAGACGGAGATCTTGGACTCGCCCATGGTGGCCCTGACGTGGTCGAGCTTCCTGGTGTGGTCGGCGGACCCGGGCTCGACGCCCAGCTCCCCGGCGGCCACGGCGAAGGCCTGCTCCACCAGGCTGCCGTCGGCGACGGTGGTGCCCGCCATGTCGAGCACGACGAGTCGTATGTCCTCGGTCATTTCTTTCACCATCCCAGCTCGTTGGCGGTCGTTTCGGCGATGGCGGGCGAACAGGTCATGCCGCGCCCGCCGGGCCCGGTGACCAGCCACACCCCGTCCCGCACCCGCTGCCGGTGCACGACTCGGCTCGGGTCGGTGCACTGCGCGTACACCCCGGCCCAGCGGCGCCGGATCTTCGGCAGCGGGCGGCCGAGGAAGGACTCGACGACCTCGGTGAGGTGCTCGTAGGGGTCTTCGAGGGTGTCGAAGGCGAAGGGGTGCTCGTACTCGTGGGTGTCGCCGATGGTCAGCCCGCCGTCCGCGCGCTGCACCATGAGCAGCTGCATCCGGTGCGCGGCGGCGATCGGGGCCTGCGGCTGGTGTGCGTCCAGGTCGTCGAGGGCGGGGCTGCGGTACGCGGGGTAGTACCGGAAGCTGTCGGCGTCGGCGACGGAGGTGGTGAGCGGCTCGCCCAGCGGTTCGGTCTGCATCATCTGCAGCCGCACCCGCCGTACGGGCAGCTCGGGCCCGGCCAGCTCCCGTACGAGACCGCCCAGCCAGGCGCCCGTGCACAGCACGACGACGTCACCGGTGTGGACGTCCCCGTGGTCGTCGCGCACGGCGTGCTCTCCCACGACGTCACGGACCTCGCGCCCCGGCAGGAAGGTGTAGTTCGGGGACTTCGACAGCTCGGCGCGGAGAGCGAGTTGGGCCGTGCGCGGCTCGACGGCCGCGTCGCGCTCGCAGAACAGGGCCGCTTCGAAGGCACCCCGCAGGGCGGGGTTCACGGCGCGTGCCTCGTCCGCGGCGAGCAGCTTGTAGCCGCGGGCGGCGGCGTCCTCGCGGGCCAGGGCGGCCTCGGCGACGGCGAGTTCGCGCGGGTTGCGCACGGGGGTCAGCGATCCGCACGCCCGGAAGCCGACGCCCGGGACGCGTGCCCCGATCCCCTCCCACAGCTCCCGCGCCCGCAGGGCGGTCTCCAGCTCCTCTCCTCCGGCGCGACCACTCACCCAGATCTGCCCGAAGTTGCGCAGCGAGGCCCCGCGGGCCTCCGCCTCACGCTCGATCTGTACGACCTCGTGGCCGCGTTCCACTGCGTGCCAGGCGTGCAGGGTACCCACCACGCCGGCTCCGACGACTATCACTCTCACAACGGCCACGCTCCTCGGGAAGGGGGAATCGAAGGGGTCCGGACAGCAACCAGATGGTGAACCGCCCATCACGTTTGGGCTAGACCCGTTATCTTCTCGTGACACTACTTGACCGAAAGGACGAGCCCGAGCCCGCCCCGGCCCGCCGCGCGTCAGCTGCCGAGGTACGCGGAACGTCACCTGCCGGGGTACGCGGTGAACGTCACCTGCCCAGGTGCGCCGTGAACGAGAACCGGTCCCCCCGGTACAGCGTCCGCACCCGCTCCAGCGGCCGCCCCTTCGTGTCCCGCGAGACCCGGTGGATCAGCAGCATCGGCAGCGCGGGCGGCGTACCGATGAGCAGCGCCTCGCGCGGCGTCGCCAGCACCGTCTCGATCCGCTCGTCCGCGTCACCGAACGCGATGCCGAGCCGGTCGTGGAGGTAGGCGTAGAAGGAGGAGTCGGGGTCGAAGTCACGGTCGAGGTCGGGCACCCGGGCCACGGCGACGTACGTACTCTCCAGACCGACCCGCTCGTCGTCGGCGAGCAGCACGCGCTCCATGTGCCAGACGGGCTCACCGCGCGTCAGCCCCGCCTCGGTGGCCAGCGCCTGCGGGCACGGGAAGCGGTCGAGCGAGATGAGCGTACGACCGGGGGTGCGCCCCTGCCGCCGTACGCCTTCGGTGTAGCTCGCGAGGGAGAGCGGCTGCTCCAGTTTCGGCCCCGCGACGACCGTGCCGCGCCCCTGCCGCCGCAGCTTGCCTTCGAGCAGCAACTCCCGCAGTGCCTGCCGTACGGTCTCGCGGGCCACCTCGTACGTCTCGGCGAGATCGCGCTCGGTGGGCAGCAGCCCCCCTTCGCCCAACTCCTCGATCAGCACGGCGATGTGCGCCTTGACCGCGTAGTACTTCGGGATACGGCCGTGCTCCGGGATGCCGGAGCGGACGGGGGCGCCGGGCGATTGGTCGTTCGGGTAGTCCACGGGGGGATGGTCCCAGATGCGGTACGGGCGCTGCGCCGGTGGGAGGGTTCAGCGACGCCGGAACCGGGACCAGCGGGAGGCCACAAGGAGCACGCCTCCGGCGGCGAGCAGGACGACGCCCACCGCCAGGGCGGCCTCGCGCGGCCCGGTCATGGCCAGTTCGTCCGCGGACGAGGACCCGTCGTCCGCCGCCGAGGACCCGTCCCGTTCCTTTCCCGCGGCGTCACCGTCGCTGTCACCGCCGTCACGACCGCCGCCACCACCGTCTCCGGTACCGGTGGGGCTGCTGGTGCCGGTGCCCGTGCCGGTGACGCCGTCCGTGCTCCTGCCGGTGCTGTTGCCACTGCTGTTGCCGGCGGCGGTGGCGCTGGCGTCGGGAGCCGCGCTCGTACCGCCGCCGCCTCCGCCGTCACCTCCGCCATCGCCGCCCCCACCGTCGCCGCCGTCCCCAGTGCCCCCATTACCTCCGCCATCCCCAGTGCCCCCGTTGCCCCCGGCCTCCACAACGTCGCCGTCGCTCTTCCTGCTCTCGTCGTCGATCCGGAAGCGGTACGCGTTCGACTCCCCGACCCAGTCCCCGTCGTTGTTGTGGCGCTGCACCACGGCCGCGTTGGCGACGACGTCGTTCGGCACGGCGGCGTCGGAGGTCACGGAGAGCCTGACCTTCACGGTGAGCGTCCGGCCGGGTCCGACCGTGAACCCCGGGAACCCGTCGTCGAACGCCCCGACGTTCTCGTCCTGGTCGCTCTTCTCGAACTCGACGGGATGCGTGCGCTCCCCCTCGTAGAACTCCAGCCGCGCCTGTTCCGGCCGCAACACCCGCTTGCTGTCCACGAGCACGACGATCGGGTGGATGTTTCCGCAGGTGTGCGCGGTGGTGTTGGTCAGGTCGATGTACCAGGTCCGGAAGTCGCCGCCGACGTCGTAGGCGTCCGGCCCGTCGTGGATCCGGGTCTTGATCGGGAAGGCCCGGGTGTCGGGCGCGGCGCAGGTGGGGCGGGGGCTCGCGGTGGGCCCGAGAGGCGTGAGCGCGTGGGCGGCGGCCGGCGGTGCGAGCCCGAGCCCCAGGGCGGGGGCAACGGCGGTCAGGGCGAAGGGGCTGGTCTTGCGCAGTCGCATGAGGGGCCTTTGCCGATCAAGGGCGGCGGGAAGGGGTCGGGAAAGGGGTCGCAAGCGTCGGGCGGTGAGGGCAACGGCGTACAGGGCAACGGCCCCGTGACCGTCCCACACCGGCCTGCGCCCACCGCCCCGCCACGCCCGCGACACACCCCGCCCGGCCCCCGAAGTCCCCCCGAACGGCCGAGTCACCCGGCCGGGGAACCGCCCTGAACACCCGAGCCGCTCAGTCCTCCCCGCGCCCGAACAGCGGCGCCAGCAGCAACTGCGCCGCGCCTTCCGCGACCCCACGCGCCCCACCGGGCGCCACCCGCACCGGAATCGCCCCGTCGTCCACGCCCTCCAGCCGGGCCCGTTCCTCAAGAACGGCACCGACACCCCGTACGAAGGCCTCCTCATGCGCGGCGACGGTACGCCCGCCGAGCAGCACGAGGTCGATGTCCAACAGCCCCACCAGATTCGCGGCGCCCACCCCGAGCACCCGCGCCGCCTCACCCATGGCACCACGGTCCACCGCGGCGAGGCACAACGCCTCGATGCAGCCACGGTTGCCGCAGCCGCACGGGGGCCCGTCCAGCTGGATGACCTGATGCCCGAACTCCCCCGCCCCGGTACGCGCCCCCCGGTGCACGCCCCCACCGATCACGAGCCCCGCCCCGAGCCCCGTACCGAGGTGCAGATAGGCGAAGGATTCGAGGGGGCCGGGGGACACATCCCCCGTCTTCCCGACGCCGCTCTCCCTCCCCACCACCGCGATCCCCAACGCGGCCGCGTTCGTGTCCTTGTCCACCACCACGGGCACCCCGAGCCGCCCCGCCAGCGCGTCCCGCAACGGGAACCCGTCCCACTCGGGAAACCCGGTGACCCGATGCAGCACACCCCGGGCATGGTCGAGCGGCCCCGGCAGGGCGACGCCCACGCCCAGTACGGACACCCCCGCCCCCGCGAGCAGCGCCTCGACCTCCCCCGCCGCCGACTCGACGACCGCCTCCGCCCCGGCCCCCAGATCGAGCGGAACCCGCCGCTCGGCGACCACCGCGCCGGTGAGGTCGCACAGCACGACCGTCACCTCGTCGCGGTCGAGATGCAGCCCGATCGCATGCCCGGCCTCGGGCACGAGCCGCAGCACGGTCCGCGGCTTGCCGCCGGTCGACGCGCGGCGCCCCGCCTCCGCCACCAGCCCGTCCGCCCGCAGCCGAGCGGTGATCTTGCTGACGGCCTGCGGGGTCAGCCCGGTGCGCTCGGCGAGTTCGAGCCGGCTGATACCGCCCTCCCCGGCCGTGCGCAGCAGATCGAGCACGAGCGCGGCGTTGTGGCTGCGCAGGGCGAGCAGATTGACTCCCGACTCGGCGTTGGTCCTGTTCACGTACGCCATTGTCCCCCGCGCTTGCACTTTGGCAACAGCGTTGTGAAAGTGGACGTCATGACTGGTACGACTGGCACGACTGGCACCCCCCTCCGCGTGGCCCTCATCGGTTACGGCCTCGCGGGCTCCGTCTTCCACGCCCCGCTGATCGCCACGACCGAGGGCCTGGCCCTGGACACGATCGTCACCTCGAACCCGGAGCGGCAGGAGCAGGCACGCGCCGAGTTCGGCGACGGAGTCTCGTTCGCCGCCACGCCCGAAGAGCTCTGGGCGCGCGCCGACGAGCTGGACCTGATCGTCATCGCCTCCCCGAACAAGACCCACGTCCCGCTCGCGACCGCCGCCCTCAAGGCGGGCCTGCCGGTCGTCGTCGACAAGCCCCTCGCCGGTACGGCGGCGGAGGCCCGCGAGCTGGCCGCGCTGGCCGAAGAGCGCGGCCTGCTCCTCTCCGTCTTCCAGAACCGCCGCTGGGACAACGACTTCCTGACCCTCCGCAAGCTGCTCGACGAGGGCGAGCTGGGCGACGTATGGCGCTTCGAGTCCCGTTTCGAGCGGTGGCGTCCGCAGCCCAAGGGCGGCTGGCGCGAGTCCGGCGACCCGGCAGAGATCGGAGGTCTCCTCTACGACCTCGGCAGCCACGTCGTCGACCAGGCCCTCGTCCTCTTCGGCCCCGCGGCCTCGGTGTACGCCGAGACGGACGTCCGCCGCCCCGGCGCCCAGACCGACGACGACACCTTCATCGCGATCACGCACACGAACGGTGTCCGCTCCCACCTCTACGTCTCCGCGACGACCGCCCAACTCGGCCCGCGCTTCCGCGTCCTGGGCTCCGCGGCCGGTTACGTGAAGCACGGCCTGGACCCGCAGGAGGCGGACCTGCGCGAGGGCAAGCGTCCCGACGCGACCGCCGAGTGGGGTGTCGAGCCCGAGTCCCTGTGGGGCCGCGTCGGCTCCGGCGAGTCCCCGCTCACGGGTGGCGGCCGCCCCGAGCCCACGCTCCCGGGCGCGTACCCCGCGTACTACGCGGCCATCGCCGCCGCCCTCCGCGACGGCGCCCCGAACCCGGTCACCGCGCAGGAGGCCGCGGCCGCCCTCGACGTCCTGGAGGCGGCCCGCCGCTCCGCCACCGAGGGCACGGTGGTGTCCCTGTGAGCACCGAGGACACCGCGCGGCTGCTCGCGGAACAGATCACGGAACTGGAGTCCCAGGAGCGGCAGCTGGTGCTCCCCCACTTCACGTACGACGACGCGTGGACGCTGGGCACCCTGCTCGTGAGCATGGCCCGTGAGGCCGCCGCTCCGGTCGCCATCGACATCCGCCGCGGCGGCCAGCAGCTCTTCCACGCCGCCCTGCCCGGTTCGACCCCGGACAACGACGCCTGGATCGACCGCAAGCGCCGCGTCGTCGAGCGCTACGGCTGCTCCTCGCTCCTCGTCGGCACCCGCTTCCGCGCCAAGGGCACCACCTTCGAGGCGTCCTCCCGCCTCGACCCCGACACCTACGCGGCCCACGGCGGCGCGTTCCCCCTCACGGTCGAGGGCGCGGGCGTCATCGGCACGGTGGTGGTCTCGGGCCTCCCCCAACTGGAAGACCACGCCATGGTCATCAAGGCGCTCCACCAGTTCCTGGGAAGCTAAGCCCCACACCCGCGCCCCTGTCTCCTCAGGGGCGCGGGGAACTGCGCAGTCTTTCAGGGGCGCGGGGAACTGCGTCGCCTTGAAAGCGAGGGTGACCGCAAGTCCTTAGGGGCGCGGGGAACTGCGCAATCTTTCAGAGGACGCGCGGAACTGCGGAACCTTGGCAGCACAGGTGACCGCAGGCTTTCAGGGGCGCGGGGAACTGCGCAATCTTTTAGGGGCGCGGGGAACTGCGCGACCAGCCACGACGAACCGGCACCCGACAACACACCCCCGCCCACCCCGGCGGCGCACCTACGCGGGTTTGAACTCCTGCCGCTGCCTGCCCAACCCCCCGATCTCCAACTCCACCACATCCCCGGCCCTCAGATACGGCTTCGGCTCCGGCTGCCCCAACGCAACCCCCGCCGGCGTCCCCGTATTGATGACGTCCCCCGGATAGAGCGTCATGAACTGACTGACGTACCGGACCACTTCCGCCACCGAAAAGATCTGCTCGGCCGTGGTCCCGTCCTGCTTCAGCTCTCCGTTCACCCACAGCTTCAGCGAAAGATCCTGCGGGTCGGAAACCTCGTCCGCCGTCACCAGCCACGGCCCCAGCGGATTGAACGTCTCGCAGTTCTTCCCCTTGTCCCACGTCCCCCCGCGCTCGATCTGGAACTCCCGCTCGGAGACGTCGTGCGCCACCGCGTACCCGGCGACACGCGCGAGCGCCTCCTCGTGCGACTCCAGATAGCGGGCGGTACGCCCGATGACGACCGCGAGTTCGACCTCCCAGTCGGTCTTGACCGACCCGCGCGGCACGAGCACGGTGTCGTCCGGCCCGACCACCGTGTCCGCCGCCTTGAAGAAGATCACCGGCTCGGCAGGCGGCTCGGCCCCGGTCTCGCGGGCATGGTCGTGGTAGTTGAGCCCGATGCAGACGATCTTGCCGATCCGGGCGAGCGGCGGCCCGACGCGCAGCCCGTCCGCGTCCAGCACGGGCAGTTCCCCCGACTCGGCGGCCGCACGGACCCGCCCGAGCGCCGCGTCGTCGGCGAGCAGCGCCCCGTCGATGTCCGGCACGACTCCCGACAGATCCCGGAGGATCCCTTCGGCGTCGAGCAGCGCGGGCCGCTCCGATCCCGCCGTACCGACTCGCAGCAGCTTCATGATCACAGTCTCCCTCGATCGCGGGCAGCCACCGACGGGTGCAGCCATCGGAGGACTGGTCGATCCTCCAAGCTGCGCGTCCAGTCCGCAATACCCCGTTCACGGACTGGACCGCCGCCGCACCGCCGCCACACCCTCAGGGATACAGGACCGCACGCTCCACAGCACTCCAAGCCGTACTGGTCACCACGTACAGCGCGGCGGCCAGCGGCACCACGGCCACGGTGACGAGTGTGAAGAAGGACAGGAACGGCACAAACGCACTCACCGCACCGAGGCCGGGCACCTCCGCCCCGTCGGCCGCAGGCGCCGAGGCGGCCATCGTCCGCTTCGTACGCCGATAGTTGAAGACGGCGACCGCGCCGACCACCACGAACAGAGCGAGGTAGACAAGCCCGGCGGCACCGAACACCCCACCGCCCCCGAGCACGTCCAGCCACCGCCCGCCGAGCGGCGCGGCGAACAACTGGTGGCTCAGCAGCTCGTTGGCCTCACCGCCGACGGTGGAACTGGAAAACAGGTGATAGAGAAGAAAGAAGGCCGGCAGCTGAAGGAGCCCGGGCAGGATCCCGGACAGCGGCGACACCTTCTCCTTCTCGTGCAGTTCCAGCACCGCCTTCCGCATCCTCTCGGGATCCTTCCGATACTTCTTGCGCAGTTCGGCGATCCGCGGCTGCAACGCGGCACGCGCCCGCTGTCCCCGCGCCGCCGCCCGGGACAGGGGATGCACAAACAGTCGTACGAGCGCGGTGAACAGGACGATCGCGGCGGCGGCAGCGGAAGCGTGGAACAGCGGTTCGAGCAGATCGGCGAGCCGCTCGACCAGCCCGGCGAAAGCGGACATGGGTGCGGGCGTGAAAGCAGACATGAAGGTGGACATGGAGGCGGACATGGAGGTGGACATGGATGAGCCCTCCGGGGGTCTCGTCGTGCCGGAATGAGAAATGACGCGTCGGCATGACGACCCGCACGGGGTACGCAGACAGGGGTTGTACGACTGGCGAGTTCTGGCGAGTTCCTGCTGGGATCCCTACGCGGCGGCCGTCAGGAGGGCCCGCCCGGGCGCTCGGGGGCGCGGACGCCCCGAGGCGTCGGGATCACGTTGGGGCAGGAACGCCGTACGGCGCTCACGGTCACGGATCGCCGTACGAACCCGCGTACGCGGGACGGCGGACGCGCTGCGCGAGCCGATGAGGGCGCAGACGGCCAGCGCGGCCCCGGCCGCGGCGGTCACGGTGAACGCGACGGCGACGGCTGCCGGGAGGCTGCCGGCGTCCAGCACGGCGAGTTCGAGGAGCAGCACGAGCAGAAGGGCGACAGGGCGTACGTGCGCCGAACTCCGGACCACGGACCACCCTCCTCTCGCCCTCTCGTACGCGGGCTCACGTCCCCCGTACCTGCTTACGCGTGACCGGTGTCGATCTTATGCGTGACCGGTGTCGATCGGCTCCAGCAGCCGCCTCGGCTTGAGCAGCGCCCGGCTGACCGGATCCGCCGGGTCCGGATCGAGTCCGGGTCCCGGCACCATTTCGACGTCCGGGACGGGTACGACGGTTCCACACGTGGCACATTCGCCGTACGAGCCGAGCTCCGTACCGCAGGTCGCATGCCGGAAGTAACGCAGCGGCGCCTCGCCGCGGTGCTCGCGGCCCCACCGCCCGAGCGAGCGCAGGGTCGGCCACAGGGCGATGCCGCGGTCGGTGACGACGTACTCGTCGCGCGGCGGCGACTCCTGGTAGCGGCGCTTCTCGAGGATGCCCTCGGCGGTCAGCGCCTGGAGCCGGGACGCGAGAACCGCGCGCGGGATGCCGAGGTGGACGAGGAAGTCGTTGTAGCGCCGTACGCCGTAGAGCGCGTCGCGCACGACGAGGAGCGTCCAGCGCTCGCCGACGATCTCGAGCGCGCTGGCGATCGAGCACTCCTGCGTCACGTAGTCCTTGCCGAGAGCCATGGCCCCACTGTAGCCACTTTTCGACCAGTCGGTTCAATGAACGAACCCAAGATGCTACGGTCGACCCACGGGGATGGTTCATTGACTGAACCTGCCCTTCCACCGATCCACTCCGGAGCCCGAAGGGCAGACCATGTCCCAGCTCGATCACGCCACCACCGCGAAGGCGTCCTCGGCACCCCCCGGCACACACCTCGAGACACCCCCGCGGGCGACCGCCACCCTCGCCGTCACCAGCGCCGCCACCGCCGTGGCCCTGATGACGTACACCGCGCCGATGGTCACGCTCCCCGACACCGCCGCCGCGCTGCACACCCCCGTCTCCGCCCAGGCCTGGCTGCTCAACGGCACCCCGCTGGGCCTCGCCGCACTGCTCCTGGTCGCGGGCAGCCTCGCCGACGACTACGGCCGCCGCCGGATCTTCCTCTCCGGCACCGTCGCCCTCGGCATCACCACCGCGCTCGGCGCGCTCGCGACCTCCACCTGGCTGTTCACACTGGCCCGCGTCGCGCAGGGCGCGGCGAGCGCCGCGATCCTCGCCAGCAGCCTGGGCCTGCTCGTCCACGCCTTCCCGACCGCCCGCGGCAGGCTGCACGCGACCGGCGTGTGGGGCGCGTTCGTCAGCGGCGGCATAGCCCTGGGCCCGCTGCTCGCCGGTGCGATCGCCCAGACCCTGAACTGGCGGATCGCGTACGCCGTCCTGGGCGCCGCCGCGCTCCTGGTCGCCCTGCTGGGCACCCGGACCCTCACCGAGTCCCGGGCCTCCCGAGGCGGTCGCCCCGACCTGGCCGGCGCCTTCACCTTCGGCCTGGCGCTGGTCGCCCTGGTGGCCGCGCTCACCCTGGGCCGGGACGGCTGGCTGCGCCCGTCGGTGGGCCTCCTGCTGACGGCGTTCGTCGTCCTGACGACGGCGTTCGTGTTCGTCGAACACCGAACCCGTACACCCATGATCGACCTCTCCCTGCTCCGCCACCGCCGCTTCCTCGCCTCCTCCGCGAGCGGTCTGTTCACCGGCCTCGCGGTGATCGGCCTGTTCAGCTTCCTGCCGGCGCTGCTCCAGCAGACCCTGGGCCTGTCCGCGCTGGACACGGCGTGGCTGTTCCTGCTCTGGTCCGGGCTGTCCTTCGGGGTCGCGCTGCAGGTGCGGCGCCTCGCGGGCCGGGTCTCCCCGCGCCACCAACTCGCCCTCGGCTTCGCGCTGCACGCGGTCGGCGTCCTGACGATGCTCGGCGCGCTCGACGCCGGTTCATGGACCCGTCTGCTGCCCGGCTTCCTCGTCTCCGGCGTCGGCAGCGGGCTCCTCAACGCCGCGCTGCCGCTCGTCGCGGTCGAGTCCGTCCCCGCGACCCGCGCCGCGATGGGCTCGGGCGCGCAGCAGACGTTCCGCTACATCGGCTCGTGCGCGGGCGTGGCCCTGACCATCGCGATCGTCACCTCCACGGGCGGGCTCGCGCACGGCGCGGACATCGCGATCGCGGTCTCGGCGGGGCTGGCGCTGGTGGCGGGCGCGAGCGTGCTGGCCCTTCGGGACCGGGTCTGACGCTTGCCGGGCGGGGGCGGTTCCTCGGAGGGAGGGGACGGATTCCCGGGCGGGGGCCGTTCCCTCGGACGGAACGGATCTCCGCACGGAACCGTTTCCCGCACGGGGCCGTTCCCGCACGAGACCGTTCCCCGCACGGAACCGTTCCCCGCACGGGACGGTGACCGTGGTCAACGCGGGCGCATCGAGGTCAACTTCCCCCACACCACGAGTCGATACCGGGAGGTGTACTCGGGCGTGCAGGTGGTGAGGGTGATGTAGTACCCCGGCGCGCTGTACCCGTAGGCGGGCCGAACGGTACTGCGCGGCACTTCCCGAATGACCCCTCCGTCATTCGCGGAGGTCTGCGGAAGCGTCCTGTCGACGACGTAGACGTAGCGCCCCGCCGCCGTCTCGACATCGATCTCGTCCCCCCGCCGCAGCCGGTTGATGTACCGGAACGGCTCCCCATGAGTGTTCCGATGCCCCGCGAGCGCGAAGTTCCCCGCCTGCCCGGCCTGTTGGGTGTGCGGGTAGTGCCCGACGTACCCCTTGTTGAGGACATCCCGCTTGCCGACCCCCTCCGCGACCGGCACACGAAGACCGAGCCGGGGAATGGAGAGCACGGCGTACGCCTGGGACGACCAGGGCGTTCCCTGAGCCCGCCCACTCTCGGTGGACGCCCCGGAACCGCCCCCGCCGGACGCCCCGGAACCACCCCCGGACGACGCGCCACCCCCCGCCGAGCCACCCGAACCACTCCCCGCACCCGACACCCCCGCCCCCTGCTCCTGCCCGTCGCCCTTCCCCTCCCCTCCCCGCTCCCCCACTCCCTCTCCAATGCCTGGACCTTCCTCTCGGCGCCCTCCCGGGCCTGCCGATTGGTCCACCAGAGCTGATGCACGACGAGAAGCAGGAGAATGAGGCCGACGGTGACGAGAACCTCGCCCCCGCCCCACACCACCCGCCGGTACGCGGCCCGCCTCCGCCGAGTGCCGTGATCCACGACGCCGGAAACCCCGAGGCCGCGCCGCACGATGCCGGGAGCCCGCATACCGATGCCTCGTCTCCTCGACCGCCTCGACTGCCTTGCCTCCTTGACCGGGCCCGCAAGATAAGGGCTGCGCCCCGAACTCACCAGCCCCATGACCGCCCGAACCGTTCGTCGGCCCCCAAGGGCAGCGAAGAGATCCCGCCCTCTGGCCTGCAGGTATCTCTCCCCCGAACGGCATCGGCAGTACGGTGTCCCCCATGCGCCCCGACACGTCTGCCGAGCACGTCGACCACAACGCCGAAGCAGCGCGCCTGGAGCGGACCGCAGGCCTCTACCCCGAGGACGCCGAACACCTGCTCGTGCAGGCCGCGGCCCACCTCGAACTGGCCGGCGACCGCCCCGGAGCCACCGCGCTCTACGACCGCCTGCTGTCGTCCTCGACCCCCCTGGAGCATCCCCACCTGGTCCGCGCCCTCAAGGCTTCGAACCTGTGGGAGTACGGCCACGAGGCCGAGGCCCGGGCGATCATCGACGGCATCCGCGCCGCGTCTCCCCGGGACCCGGCCCCCTGGGTGATCGTGGCCGAGGCCCTGGAGTCCCACGACGAGCTGGAAGCGGCGCAGGAGACGTTCACCCAGGCCGCGCAGCTCCTCCTCACGGAGACGTCGGAGCCCCCGTACGCCACCCACCCGCTCCTCTTCGGCCGCCACCGCGTCCGCCGCATGCTGGGCGCGGCCCACGACGACTGGGACGCCCTGGCCGACACCCTCCACTCGTCCCCGGTCTCCCTGGACGAACTCCACGACCCGAAGCGCGTCTGGTCCCTCGGCTCGGACAACCCCGCCGAACTCCAGGCGGAGATCTCCCGTCTCAGGGCGGAACTGGGCACGTTCAGGGAGGCGTTGTCCCGCCCGTTCCCGGTGGCGATCCTGCACTGGCCGACCACCGAACTGACGGAACTCCTGACGGCGTACCCCACCCTCACCTCGGAGTACCCGTCCCACGACGAACACCTCGCGACCATAGAGGCGTCGCTACGGGAACTGGCGACTTCCGGCACCCCGAACCTCGGCATCGTCACGGGAACCGTCCCGTCCTACGAGGCCTTCGCCGCCTCGGAGGCCTCCTCCCCGTCGGACGCGACCCTGCTCCCGCAGTACGCGACGACGCTGGCGGCCCGGGGGCTGGCGGTGGCGTGGCCGCCGCAGCAGAGCGTCGAGTGCTGGTGCGGGTCGGAGCGGGGCTATGGGGAGTGCCACGGACCCACCGCCGAGTAACGCGACTCTGTTCCCCCCGGCTCTCCCCTGGCCCCCCGGCCTCGGGGCCGGGGGTACCGGACGCCTTCGGCTTGCCCTCCCGGCTCCCGAAGCCGTGCCGTCGTCCCGTTCGACTGTCGTCGCCCCGTTCGACCGACGTCGCTCACTCGACAGACGTCGCTGCGCCCGGCAAACCCCAGGTGTCCCAGGTGACGCCCCGGTGAAAACAATCGCAACGATCTGAGCACCCCCGGTAGCCCGGGGACCCGCCCGCGACCATGGCCCTCCCAGCCCCTACTTCCGCGGGAGTCGACCGTGAACGGTTCCTGGCAACTCGGGTTCGCCGTACTGGGCTTGGCCCTTCCGGGGATCGCGGCGCTGTGGGAGTTCGTCCTCGTCGGCCGCAAACGGCTCGGCTACCGGGTCCAGATGGACACGACCGCCCGGGACGAACGCGCCTTACCGTACGCCGGGGTGCTTCAGCAGATGCAGCGGACCAACGGTGCGCCGCTGCGTGACCCGTCGTTCGTGCTGCTGCGGATCGAGAACAGCGGCTGGGCTCCCATCGTGGAGAACAGCTACCTGGCGCCCGACCGGGGCCACGCGGGCATCCAGGTCAAGTGCCGGGGCCGCCGCGTCGTCGGCATGGTCGTGACCGAACTCAGCCGCAACGAACTGCGCGGCTTCTTCACGCCGAGCAGCGACGACCAGCACTCCACACCGCACGTCCCCGGCCTCGGGGTCACCGACGGCGTCATCGAACTACCCAAGGTGAAACTGAACCGCGGCGACCACTACAAGGTGCTGGCGGTCCTGGAACGCGAGGAGAGCTTCACGGACGAGGAGTTCCCCGAGCCCGAGGTCGTCGCGAGCATCGTGGGCGGAGTACGCCGCGGGAAGATCAAGAAGACCGAGTACTACCCGTTCGCCTCGAGCCGGTCAGGTGGGTGCTCGCCCTCCTCGTCATGGTCAGCGCCGTCCAGTCCATCCTCACGTTCACCAGGCACGATGCCACGGCCGCGCCACTGGACTGCGCCACCGGGACCCTCACCCTGTCCGGCTCCACCGCGTTCGCGCCAGTGCTCCAGGAGGCGGCGAAGGAGTACCACAGGACCTGCCCCGACGCCTTCATACCCATCACCGCCGACACGTTCCACGGCAGCGTGTCGGGGCTCGACACCCTCGCCGCGGCAGGCGGGAAGACCAAACCGACGGGCAGCCAGGGACTGGGCGACCGGCTGGCCTTCAGCGACGGCCCCAAGAGCGACGGCCGTCCACAACTACTCCCCAGACCCGTCGCCCTGTCCCTGTTCACCCTGGTCGTCAACAAGGACGCCGGCGTCCAGGACCTGTCCCTGAAACAGATCAGGAACATCTGGCTACCCGGCCACCCTCGAAGGCGCGGACGAGGGCGCCTACCCGTACTGGCAGACCGAGTACGCGTACACCTACGGAGAGCCGCCCGCGAACTCCCTCGCCGCGGGATTCCTGCGCTACCTCGCCAACGAGGTCGGCAAGGACATCATCCGCTCCCACGGCGACCGCCCCTGCGCCGAACTGGCCAAACCACTGCTCTGTCGCCCCAGTTAGCCTCGGGATTTCACGTGGCTCGGTGCCGGGGCGCGGTCATTGAATGGGCTATTGAAAGGGGACGGTGGGGCTGAGCCGCTGTGTCTGTTGCCCAAGTTGCGGACCAGCCTGCCAACTCACCGCCTGGACCCCGGGTTTGTCAGGCGACACAGTGGTGGTTCTTCCAACCCGCCTTGTATCCGACCCTGTAACCCGACTGGTACCACTTCGAGCCTCCGACCGAGGGCACATGCAGATAGCAGCCGTAGTCGCCCGAACCGTCGTAATAGCCTGCACGGTAACCTCGCAGATAGTCCCGGCGATGGTCCTGTTGCGCGGTAGGGCTCAGGGTGTCCACGACTGACGTCTTCAATGTTGCCGTCTGCGGGACAACAGCGGCCTCGGCAACGGTTGGTGAGAACGCCATCGAGACGAGGAGAAGCGAGGCGAGAACGCCGAAGCACCGCCTAAGGTTGCGCTTTGCCATTTTCATGGTTGTCGCCTTCGGTGATGTATGGATCTCCGAACTTGCGGGGTTACGAGTTTTCTGCCCCACACTTCGATCGTCCCCCTCTAGTCCCTCCTACGCCACCTGATCCGGTCCTACTCGCGTGTGGCGCCCTCCGGCCACAGCACGCGGACCGGGACCCCGTTCCGTTCGGCGTAGGACACCACATCGGCAGTGCCCCCGTACCCCCACGCCGGTTTCCCGTCCCAGACAGCGAACAGTTCCTCGGCCAAGCCCACCAGGATCTCGCTGCCCAGCATGTGCGCTTCCGAGTCCGACGCCGTCATACCCGTGTGGTGCACCAGTGCCGCACGACGCATCAACTCGTCGTAGACCGGCCAGTGACTTTCCGGGAGACCTTCGCGGTACTGCTCAGCGGGAACGACGACTTCGAGCTCTCCGCCATGCTCCAGCACCGCCTCCGCGAACCACACATCCGGACCATCCGCGATGCACGAGACCCCCACCAGTTCAGCCGCATCGATTTCACGAACAGACACCTCAAGAAGCCGCCGAACCTGCCGCTCAACGTCTCGACTCAAACCCCGATGCCCGGTAATCCCCACACGCATAGCCGGTCCCCCTCCACAAATAGACCCGATAGACGCCGTGAAGGCGTTCACCGAAATCACGTACCACCTTGGGCAGTAACGACAAGGACAGCGACCGCCGGACCAGTACTGGAGCCCCGTGTCCAGCGCCCGGGAAGCCGGGGCGAACGTCGCCTCGATCCCACCGCCACGAGGAGCACCTCCCGACTCTGGACGCATCCACCGTCGGACGCGACGATGCCGGCGTCACGCCTCCCGCGGTTCACCCCTTGGAACGCGTCCAGGGACATCGAGCGCATTTGTTCTGATCCCGTTACTCCTTCACAACTCGCTCACGCTAACGTCACATGCAACCAGCTGAACTGGCATGCCCGCTCGCATCCCCCGGCATGTCCCGGCCCGCGAGGAACACCTGTATGCCGCCCTACCAACCGTCTTCGGACTGGCAATTCGACGTACCCACCAGCGGAAGCAAGCGGCTCCCCCCGGCGGCCAGGTCGTTTGAATCGCTCGCGCACCAGGGCTACGGCTTCGAGGCGGCCATCGCCGACCTGATCGACAACTCGATCGACGCAGGAGCCCACAACGTCGTCGTGAGTTTCCTACGGGACACCGGTGAGCTCGGCGGACGGGACCGCCTCGTCGGCCTGCTCGTCATCGACGACGGCCACGGCATGGACGAGACGAGCCTGGACACGGCGATGACCGTCGGCGGGCGCGAGAAGTACGCCGCCGGGGCCCTCGGGCACTTCGGCGCCGGGCTGAAGGCCGCCTCCCTCTCGCACGCCGATGCGCTCACCGTGATCAGCCGGACCAAGAGCAGCCCGTCGGCCGGCCGCCGCTGGCTCACCGCCCGCGCGCAGGCCGACTTCACCTGCGACATCGTCGATGCGACGTACTGCCAGAGCCTGGTCGACCGCTACGACGGGGTCATCGGCTGGCACGGCACGATCGTCCGCTGGGACCAGGTCCGCGCGTTCGAGACCATCACCACCGGTCAGACCGACCGCTACCTCAATGACGCGATCGAACGGCTCGAGACCCACCTCGGTCTCCACCTCCATCGCTTCCTCGCCCGCGATGGCTTCCACGTGGACATCGTCGTCGAGGATGTCCACACCCGGGAGGAACTCGACCACCGGAGCGTGGAGCACATCGACCCGTTCGGCTATCGGGTCCCGGGCCGCCCGGGTTATCCCCGTACGTACGTCGCGCCTGTCGAGGGCGTCGGCGACGTCGCGCTCACCGCGCACATATGGCCGCCCAAGTCTCCCCTGGTCGCCTATCGAGGCATCGGCCCGCTCGCCGAGCGCCAGGGCTTCTACCTCTACCGCAACGACCGACTCGTCCAGGCCGGCGGTTGGAACGACACCCGCAGCCCGGAGGGCCACCTCGCTCTCGCCCGGATCGCCGTGGACCTGCCGCCCGAGCCCAACGACGTGTTCGCCCTGACCGTCAAGAAGGACGGCGTCCAGGTCACCCCGGCGTTCGCCCGAGGGCTTGAGAAAGCGGCCGACTCCACCGCCGGCCACAGCTTCACCGAATACATCCGTGAGGCGGAGACGACCTACCGCGAAGCCGCCAAGCGGCGTACCGAGGTCAAGCGCATGGCCGTCATCCCGCCCGGCAAGGGCATCGACCCGAAGCTGAAGCGGACGCTGCGGGACGAACTGCCGCAGCTGGAGGGCGACGACCCCATCACCTTCACCTGGGCCAGACTCGACGTGCCGCCCGGCATCGACTCCGCCGAACTGGTCTTCACGATCGACCACAAGGAGCGCCTGGTCTTCCTCAACAAGGACTACAGGCACGCCTTCAACGGCGGCCGGCGCGGGGGCTCCAACGACGCCCCGGTCCTCAAGAGCCTTCTCTATCTGATGCTCAACGAGATCTTCCAGAAGGAGCGGGTCTGGGCCAACCAGACCGACAAGGTCGCCCTGTGGAACAGCGTGCTCATCACCGCGGTACGGGCGGAACTCGCTCGCGACGAGCGTTAGTCCACCCCTCGCCCCCGCATCTTCCCGTACACCAGAGAGGCTGCCCAACCGCCGTGACCACCGAGAACGCACCCGCTCCCGATCGCCTCACCGACCTCCACGGCGAGGTCCTCGACGCGATGAGCCGACGCGGCCCCAAGAACTTCGCCAAGCTCGCCTTCGCGCTCGCCGACGCCGACGAACCGGCGGACACGGACGCGACCGGCTTCCACGACCGCATCCTGGCCGCGGACCCCGGCGACGAGCTGCTCGCCCTCTGGCGCCGCAAGCTCACCGCATGGGACTTCGAAGAGTCCCCCACGTGGTCGGCCACCGCGCCGCGCACCCCGGGGCGCCGCGCCGAGGTCTACGACAAGCTCGCGTTCGGCGCGGATCTGCGCAAGGCGCTCGACGCGGCCGTCCCGGTCCACAAGGAACCGGGTTTGGTCACCATCAGCCGCGAGTTCCAGCCCTGGTACACCCGGGAGCAGGCGGCGAACCGCTCCTTTTACTGGGCTTCGTACGAGCGTCTGCTGCGCCGCAAGTTGAACGACGCGGCGGTCTCCAGCCTGGACGAGGCCGCCCATGCGGTCGTGGAGCGGCTTGCCGACCCCACCCGCGAGGACCCTTACGGCGCGCGCGGACTGGTCGTCGGCTACGTCCAGTCCGGCAAGACCGCCAACTTCACCGGCGTCATCGCCAAGGCCATCGACGCGGGCTACCGCCTGGTCATTGTTCTGGGCGGCACTCTGAACCTGCTGCGCGGCCAGACCCAGCGCCGTCTCGACATGGAACTGATCGGCCAGGAGAACATCCTGGGCGCCGCCGACCCGAAGGACCTTGACGCCCTGGTCGGCATCGACTACCAGGACGACGAGGAGTGGCCCGCGAAGTTCGTCTCGTTCGGCGCTCGTCCCTCCACGCTCGGCGCCTTCGACATCGAGCGTCTGACCTCTCGCGACCGCGACTACATGGCACTGGAGCGCGGTATCAGCGCCCTGGAGTTCGAGAAGCCGGACCGCACCCGCCCCCTGTACGACCCGGCGAACCTGCATACGGCCCGCGCACGCGTCATGGTCGTGAAGAAGAACAAGTCGGTGCTGGAGAAGCTGGTCAAGGACCTCAAGAAGATGGGCCCGATCCTCGGCGAGATACCGGCCCTGATCATCGACGACGAGTCCGACCAGGCTTCGGTGAACACGACGGACCCGAAGAAGTGGGAGGACGGCAAGGTCACCCGTACCGCGATCAACGGCCAGATCAGCAAGCTCCTCAAGCTCCTGCCGCGCGCCCAGTACGTCGGCTACACCGCGACTCCCTTCGCCAACGTGTTCATCGACCCGGGTGACGAGGAAGACCTCTTCCCTCGCGACTTCCTGATCTCCCTTCCCCGCCCCAGCGATTACATGGGCGTTCAGGACTTCCATGACCTGGACACTTTCGACGGTGGCGAGGGCGAGGCCGAGAGGAAACACGTCCGAGGCATCTCCGACTCTACGGGCGACCTCCTCCAGGAAGCCCTGGACGCCTTCATCCTCACGGGCGCTCTGAAGGCCTACCGCGAGAAGCACGGTGTCCCCGGCGACTTCCGGCACCACACGATGCTCGTGCACGAATCGGTCCGCATGGCCGAGCACGCCGCACTCGCCGAGCGCATCGAGACCATGTGGCGCAACTCCGCGCACACAGGCCCGGAGGGCCGTACGCGCCTGGCAGCCCTCTTCGAGAGAGACTTCCGCCCCCACGCGGACGGCTCCCTGCCCACCCCCGCGACGTACGCGGACCTCAAACCGTACGTCTCCAGCACCATCCAACTGATCAATCGCGGCGGCAGCCCCGTCATGGTCGTCAACGGCGACAGCGAGCGCGACTACGCCCAGCCCGACCTGGACTTCGCCCGTACTCCGAACGTCTGGAAGATCCTCGTCGGCGGCACCAAGCTGTCCCGCGGCTTCACGGTCGAGGGCCTGACGATCACGTACTACCGCCGCACGACGCAGCAGGCGGACACCCTGATGCAGATGGGCCGCTGGTTCGGCTTCCGGCCCGGGTACCGGGACCTGGTGCGGCTGTACATCGGCCGCGAGGAACAGCTCGGCAAGGGCCGCAACGCGAAGACCGTCGACCTGTACGAAGCCTTCGAGGCGATCTGCCGAGACGAGGAGCTCTTCCGCGCCGAGCTGGCCCGCTACGCGCCCTTGGTGGACGGCCGCCCCCAGGTCACCCCCGCCCAGATCCCACCCCTGGTGTCCCAGCATCTGCCATGGGTGAAGCCGTCGGCTCGGAACAAGATGTTCAATACGGAGCTGGTGGAGGTGCGGTCGCCCGGGACCTGGGTGGAGCCGACCGCCTACCCGGAGACCTCGGAGGGAATGGCCCACAACACCGAGTGCTGGGAGCCTGTGCTCGCCGCGCTGAGTCAGGACCCGGTGCGCCTGTCGGTCGGGGACGGCCCCGAGTACGAAGCGCGCGTGGGGACGGTCTCGCACGACACGCTGATGAAGGTCCTGTGCGACCTGCGGTGGTCGATTCCGAGCCAGTTCTCGCCGCACCTGGAGTTCCTGCTGGAGACAGGGCAGCAGGAGACGACGATCGACGACTGGCTCGTGATCACTCCGTTGCAGACCTCCGCCAGGCGCGTGGAGGCTCGCATCCTGGGGCACGGCCCGTTCACCCCGGCCCGCCGTACCCGCCGGCGAGGCTCGCTCTTCGGCGCGCTCAGTGAACCCAAGCACCGCGCCGCCGCCCTGCGCATCGCAGGCGCCGTCGAGACGACGGGGAGCACGACGGTCGAGCAGCACGTCCGCCCGCGTCGAGGCGCACTGCTGCTCTACCCGGTGGCCGAGTCCGAGCCCCGACTCGCCTCCGACGGGGCACTGGCCCCTGGTGACCTCGTCATGGCCTTCTCCTTCGTCGCCCCGAAGTCGTCGGTGGGACCCGAGCGCCCGTTGGTCCGATTCCGTGCGATCGACTCGAGCCGGCAGGATGCAGTGGTCATCGACCGAGACGACGTACGTTCTTGAGGCTCGACAGCAGTGGACAACGTAAGGCCCTCCTCTCCCGGCGTCTCCGCACGCATGTCCCGACAGGCCAGCAAGGACACGAGCGCCGAACTGGCCGTGCGGCAATTGCTGCACGCGGCGGGCCTGCGCTATCGCGTGGAGTACCCCGTGCCGGGCATGGCGCGGCGGCGCATCGACGTGGCCTTCACCCGGGCCAAGGTGGCCGTTCTGATCGACGGGTGCTTCTGGCACGGCTGTCCCGAGCACGCGACGCAGCCGAAGTCGAACGCAGAGTGGTGGCGGCACAAGCTGGACCGCAACATGGCGCGTGACGCGGAGACCACCGAGCACCTCGTGGCCGCCGGGTGGGAGGTCCTGCGGTTCTGGGAGCATGAAGCGCCGGAGGATGTGGCCCTGCGCGTCGCGGCGGCGGTGACGCGACGCAGAGCCCAACGGGGACGGGGGACGAATCGATGAGCGGGCTGACCTTTGTGGACGTGTGCTCCGGGGCGGGTGGACTGGCCCTGGGACTGGAGCAGGCCGGCTTCGAGCCGACACTGCTCCTGGACGAGGACGCTGATGCCTGCCGGACCCTACGGGCCAACCGACCGCACTGGAACGTGCTTCAAGGGGACCTTCTGGACCTCGACCCGAGCGAGCACCCGGAGAGCTATGACGTGGACCTGCTGTCCGCGGGACTGCCGCGGGTGAAGTCCAATGCCACTGCCGCACGGACCGAGTCGGGAGAGGAGGAGCGGCTGCTGAAGGCCGCCGTCTACCTCGCCCACGCGGTCAAGCCTCGGGCCATGGTCGTCGAGAACGTGCCCGCCCTCGCGGACTCCGACAGGTTCCACGACTTCCGCGAGTTCGCCCGCGCCGAACTGGATCATCTCGGTTACGAGTTCAGCTGGTTCGTCCTCAACGCCGCCGACTTCGGAGTGCCGCAGGACCGCAAGCAGGGAGTGCTGGTGGCGCTCAAGAAGCGGTGGTTCCCGGCCTTTCGGCCGCCCTCTCGGACCGTGACGGATCATGTGTCGGCCGGCGAAGCCCTGGCACCCTCCATGCGGTCGCGTGGCTGGAAAGACGCCGACCGATGGGCGGCCCAGGCGGCCACCGTGGCTCCGACGCTGGTCGGCGGGTCGAAGAATCGCGGTGGGGCCGACCTGGGCCCGGCCGGAACCAAGCGGAAGTGGGAGAAAATGGGGGTGAACGGCCACTCGCTGGGCGATGAGATCCCCGGACGGGACTTCACGTGGACGCCGGAACTCGGCAAGGACCACATGGTGCGGCTGACGGTGGACCAGACAGCCCTGCTCCAGAGCTTCCCGAAGGACTGGGAGATCACCGGAAAGAAGACGGCCCGCTACCGGCAGGTCGGCCACGCCTCCCCGCCGCCGGTGGGCGAGGCACTGGGCTTGGCCATAGCCCACGCGCTCCGTTCCTGAACGAAGATTTTCCTGGTCAGGGCAGAAATGGCGGGCGCCAGAAGGTCTGCCTGATACCCGCAAACGCAGGACGCCCGGCCGGCTACACTTGCACCCCATGACCCGAGCACCACATCCGGACGCGGACGCGTTCATGAACGCGAACCAGGATCCACCCGTGATCGTCGATCTCTTCGCGGGGCCGGGTGGCCTGGACATCGCAGCCGAGATGCTCGGAGTACGCGCTATCGGTGTGGAGTGGGAGAAATCGACCCGCGCGACCCGGCACGCCGCCGGTCTACGCACCACCGAGGTGGGCGACGTGGCGAAGCTGAACCCGCTCGACCCCGAGGTTCGCTCTGCCCGCGTCCTCACCGGAGGTCCGCCCTGCCAGACCTACTCGGTGGCGGGTAACCGGGAGGGACACAAAGCCCTCGACGAGGTGCTGGACCTGGCCCAGCTCGTGGGAGACAGCACGACCGTCGGGAAGCTGGAGAAGGCATGGGCGGAGGTGGAGCGGAGAGCCGTCGACCTGGAATGGGCCGACGAGCGCACCGGACTCGTGCTCCAACCGCTTCGGTGGATCGTCGAGAAGAAGCTCAAGTCCGATCCCTATGAGGTTGTGGTACTGGAGCAGGTCCCAACCGTCCTCCCCGTATGGAAGAAGTACCGCGAGATCCTTCGCGAGCTCGGGTACGACGCGGATTGCGAGATGCTGCACACCGAGGAATACGGGGTGCCACAGACACGTCGTCGCGCGGTGCTGATCGCCCGTTACCGGGGGGCTGGCAGAGGCCGCAGTGTCGAGTTCCCGCCGCTGACGCATCAGCGCTATCGCAAGGGGGCGAAGCGCCTCTCCGCGGTGGAGGAATCCGAGGTGCAGACACCTGCCCTCCCGCAGAGCCCGCTCTTCGGTGCCCCGGCCTCCCACTCGGTGAAGCCATGGGTCTCCATGGGCGACGCGCTCAAGGACTCGCGTTCAACGGACTTCGTCGTCCGCTCCAACTACGGGTCGGGGGGTGATCCCAAGAAGCGAGGACTCCGCGCCTCCGACGCGCCGGCGGCCACGGTCACCGGCAAGGTGCGCCGAAACACAGTGCACGACCTCAAGGGCTACAACGCGGACGGTGAGCCCGAACTGGGTCCGGAACAGGAGCGGTTCACGTTCCGCGAGGCCGGACTCCTGCAGACCTTTCCGGCCGAGTACCCCTGGCGAGGCACCGACGTCGCGCAGCAGATCGGCAACGCGATCCCGCCGCTCCTGGCCGTGCACGTCCTGTGCACGGCACTGGAGCTGGACGAGAGCCGCAAGGAACGAGCCATCGAGGCGCTGAAGTCCTGGCGCCCTCCCCACCTGTAGGACTAGGACGAAAGGCGGATCACTCCTCCTCCGGGCCCTCCTCGCTCTCTTCCTTCCTTCGTACGGGCGCGTCCGCGAACAGCTCCGCGAAATGGTCCGCCAGGCGCTCCACCGAATCCTCGGGGGCACGCTCCTCAGCAGGCCCGACGGGAAGAGGGCAGTGTACGGCCAAGCCCCTCTCGCCTGGCCGGTGTACGTGCCGGCCCCGGACCGCCAGGGCGTCAGCGAGTGAAGAAGCCTGGCACTCGACCGTCCGGTGTCCCGACGAGGGCTGCCCGGTCGAGCAGGATGTTGTTGTTCTCGCAGCTCGTCTCGGGGAGCAGTAGACAGGCATGGCAGGCGGCCATGTTCAGGCTGTCCGCGCCGCTCGACTCGGACTCCATGCACAGGGGGTCGTTCGAGCACCAGCTCGCTCTGTGCAGGGCAGCCCGGAGCGAGGCTTCGAGACGGTCCGGTTCACCCTGGGCGACGACGCCGCCGAGGCTGCCGGCGGAGTCGCTGGTGGCCGTGTAGACGAGTACGCCTGCCATGCCTTCCTCGCCGTAGATCCGCTCGCGAAGGGAAGCTGCCGGGTAACCGCCGTCCAGACTCCATTCGTTGATCAATATGTGTGCCAGGGCATGCAGAAGGAGAAAACGGGGCGTGGCGGGTGAGGGCGGAACCGGCTTGTCCGAGTCGCCGATACGTGCTGCCAGCAGCCTCTCGTGATTTTCCCGGATCAGGGTGGCGCGAGCGACTTGCCCCGGTTCCTGCTCCCAGACTCGCAGCCGCTCAGGGTCGAGACGAACGAACACCCCTTCACCGCTCACTTCGAAAGCCGGCAGCCAACTCGGCCGGTCCAGTGAGATCGCGGCCTCGCGCAGTGGGGAGTCCGCCGGACTCGGTTCCTCCACGCGCCGGAACGACTGCAGTGCCCTAACCTCGCGCAGTCGCTTGATCAGCATCACCTGAGCCAAGCCATGGGACGAGAGCAGAGCGCCGATCGGGGTGGTGGGGGGCTCGCAGACGAACTCCTGCTCCTGGTCCGCGACTTCGGGGTGCGGCGTGGACAGGCTCTGGTACTCGCCCTCGTAGATCTCCTGCCGGTAGTTGCGTGCGCGCTTGGCAATCTCCGTTCCATCGGCCGGCTCCGTCGCGGCGGCCTCGGCCGCGCGCCGCCGCTCGACCTCGGCCACCACGTCGTTGCCGGTGTACTCCGGGTGGTGACGCAGCAGTTTCTGCATGCGCACGTACGCCTGGATCGAGGCGGCATCCTCATGTTTGAAGACTTCGTAGTACGGCGCGACGAGCTTGGCGATGCCCTGGCTCCACGGGGGGATGGACAGAGCCGAGTACATGACCGGGAACCACACCGAGGAGGAACCGCGCTGGAGGGTGCGCGGTGGCTCCTGGCAGCTCACGGCTGGAGCGTCCTTGAGCCAGGGGCTACGGCCGGCGCACCGGATGCCGAGGTCCTTGAGGGCCTGCCGTCGGAACGACCCCTCCATGGACACCTCCTCCACCCCGCAACTGCAACCGATCAACACGGCACGCAGCGATGCGGTCGAGCCGTCGGCCCGGAACGTCAGTTGCCCCCCGCAGGCCCCGGATGTCGTCCGGTTGCCCCTATGGAGCCACTTCCAGTAGGGGAAGTCCTCCAGATGGCCGTGCGTGCACGCGATCACGAAGCGGGACGGGACCAGGTTCTCCTGACAGGTCGAGCACTCGGCCCGGCCGGCGGGCGAGTTGAACTTGCGGAAGGGCTGCAGTTGATGGCAGTTGGGGCATGAGTACATCTCCGGGAAGCGCACTGCCCGTACGCCGTCCCGGGCCTTGTCGGGATCGGGAGCCGGTGGCATCCGGAAGCCGGAGACGCCCAACTGCCAGGCCAGACGGGGCTCCGAGATGACGGGAGCCTCGGAGATGTCCCACGAGTCGATGCCGCGGACGAGGAAGGACTCGTTCTCCACCGCGATCATGGCTCCGACACCGTACGTCGTGATGAGCTGGGCCCGGCGGATCTCTCCGAGCTTGCGGGCGGTACGGGCCGGGGTCGACGGGAGGCCGCGGCGACGAGTGCGAGGCGGGACGGGGCTCATGCTTCAGCGCTCCTCGAAGAAGGTGGACGAAGCGTCGACGTCGCGCAGACTCCACAGGGTCTTCCACGGCGAGGCCTCGGGCGACTCGTCGTCGTAATTGGCCAACAGAGCGGGCACGCGGGAGCCACGCGGAGCCTCGTACACGAGGTTCGGGCTGGCCAGCGCCTCGTCCTCCCACCATCCGACGAAGTCCTCGAAGGCCGCTGTGGTGGACTCGAGCTCGGCCGGCTCGACCGCCGCCACCCGGTCGAGCAGGAGGGCACCGACGGTCTCGCGGAGGTCCATCACGAAGTCCTCTACGCGTGATGCGGCGTCGTTGTCCCGTGCGGCCAGCAGCATCAACCGGGCCAGAGCCACCACCACGGCGTGCAGTCCTCGGTCGCGGGCCCGGGCGGAGAAGGGGGTCACGCTGGTGGACTCCACCTCGCGGTACAGGGCTGAGTGGAAGCTCTGGAAGTCCTCGTAGTGCGAACGGTCCCGTGAGCGAGCGGAGTTGAGCATGATCGCGACGAGACCGGGATGTTGCCGGCCGACCCGGCTCGTCGCCTGGATGTACTCCGCAGTGGTCTGCGGTTGACCCATCACTGCCATCAGCCCCAGTCGGTCCACGTCGACTCCCACGGAGATCATGTTGGTGGCGAGCAGCACGTCGAGTACGTCCGGCATCGGGAGCTGTCGTTCCACGGCCTTGAGCCGGCGGGAGATGTCGCTGGAATTCGCCCGGCTGCTCAACTCCGTGAGGGCGTCGGCGCGGCGTACCTTGACTCCGTCACGCAGTGCGAGGTGTCCCAGACGCTCCTGGACGTCGTCGAGGACCTGGAGCTCCGCCGCCGAAAGCAGTCGCAGGCTGTTGAAGTAGCCGATCAGGGTCCAATACGCGTCCTTCACCTCAGGCGGAGCATCATGGGTGTGAGCCCGATGGAGCAGCGACGCGTACACCCGGATCAGCAAGGTGGCCTGGCTGGTGCTGGAGGTCAGCAGGCCGACGTAGCGGCGGGCCGCCTTCCGCTCCCGTGGCGTCTCCACGGCGAACCAGGAATCCCGGGAGTCGAGGCCCGAGGGCGGAAACTGCTCCACCGAACGGGCGAACAGTCGGGTGCCCTGCTCGTCGGCGCGTCGAATGGTCGCAGTCGAGGCGACGACCTTGGGACGATCCGCCAAGGCGTCCACGGCCGTCTCGTACAGGCCGGTCAGCGTGCCGAGCGGGCCCGAGATCAGATGGAGCTCGTCCTGGACGATGAGCTCGGGCGGTCGCACTCCGTCCACGTCCCGGTTGAACAGGGCCGCCGACGCGGGTCGCCACGGCATCGAGGCGAACTTGTCGACCGTTGCGATGACCAAGGTCGGTCGATGGGCGTAGATGGCTTCGTCGATGAGGTGTACCGGCAGCCCTCCCCAGTGGAAGTCGCACGTGCCGGAGGGGCAGTTGACGGTCATGCGTACGGCGTCCTCATCGACCGAGTAGTCCGCCGCCCGCAACGATTCGCCGCACCAAGGGCAGTTGCGCAGTTGGACCGGGTTCTCGGTCTCCAACTGGAAATTTTCGTTGCGCACGAGATCGGCCAGCTTGCTCGTGGCGACGGCCAGCGTGTTGGGGGTCGCCGAACGACCCACCCACATGCCGATGGAGATCTCCTCGTGCCCCAGGCTCGCCGGATCGGCTGCCCGCAGTAGTTCCATCGCGCAGATGAGCGCCGCTGCGCGCTCGAACTGTTGGAGGGTGAGTAGTCGGAGCGTGTACCGCATGAGCACCGTGACGCCGGCCCCGTCCTCCCCGTCCCGCAGGCGCCTCAGGAAGGTGGTGAAGGCGATCAGGCCGAGGTACGCCTCCGTCTTGCCACCACCTGTGGGGAACCACAGCAGGTCGGAGACCTTTCGGTCGTCGTGGTCCGGAGCGACGATCCCGGCCAGGCAGAGCAGGATGAAGGAGATTTGGAAGGGCCGCCACCGCCCGGCCTGGCTATCCGGTTCGCCCGACCTGCCGCCCTTGATCCACGCGGTACGTGCCCGCTGGTCGGCCATCGCGAGGTTCGCCAGCCGGAACGCGCGCAGAATGTTCGGCTGCTCCGTGTCCTCCAGCAGATCCACGCCTTCGCGCATCCGGCGCAGTGCTCGCCGGCAGAGCTGGACCTGTTCGGCCGCGATTTTGCCGTGTTCCGTGTCGTGCAACAGGCGGGCCTGACCCTCTTGGGTCTCGATCCACCGCTCGTATCCGCTCAGCAAGGTGCGAAGGGCCGAGACGACCTCGTGGGTCGGGTCGGTTCCCAGCCGGTACATGGTCAGCGCCTTGTCGTCGATCTCCGGGTTGGAGTCCGTCAGCAACACCTCCTGGGAGGGGACGAACTCGGTCCGCAGGGTGGTGACGGCCGGAGGATCGATCGATACGGATCCCACCGGGGGTGGCGGCCAGTCCCAATGCGCCGCACAGCCATGGCCGGTGGCGAAGCTCGGCGCATGGCGGTACAGGAGGCGGCTCAGCGCATGTTCCGAGTCGACCGCGTCCAGAGCGGTCGGCCGTGCCACGAACACCGGGCTGCTGCCGTCCTCAGCGGTGACGATCAGCTCCGGTTGGTAGAAGCAGTGCGCGTCCCGGAGGTCGAACTGGCCGACCTTCAGACTGTTGACGACCGTGGCCGTCACGGTCACCGTCCGGTCCGACTCGGACCGGGGGCGGACCAGCACACGCAGTTCCAGCCCGGGATGGAGGTCGAAGGGCTTGAGCAGGCCGGGCTGTGTGACGTCCACGTCGACGGGCTCGATCCGCAGGGCGGAACGGCGCCAATGTTCCCGCTGGGCCTTCGTGCTTCGGGCCTCGGTCCGCTTCGCGGACACCGGATTCCCCTCGGAGTCCTCGGGAGCATAGACGGCAGCGTGTACGGTCAACCGAATCCGCGCGGACTCGGTCGGGTCCACGGCGAATGTCAAACCGATGGACGACGGCATCCGGACGTTTGCCAGCGAGACGCCCAGATCGCCGGGGCCTTCCTCGGGGTCCCGACGGGTGCCGAGTGGCACCGCGTCGGGCCCGTCCCGCTCGAACTCCAGATCCCCCTGTTCGGCCGGACCGCTCTGGGGCGAGATACCGGACCGGTCCGCCTGCGAGCGCGGGAAGAGCACACCGACCGGGTACATGGTGATCGGCGCATCGTCCGTGAGAACCTCGTCCGGACCACCCACGGGGCCGAGCAGGTCTTGCCGCAGGGCGCCGACGAGCGAGTCGCGCACCTCGTAATGTGCTTGGTGAGTCGACCTGCTCATCCTTCGTTCCCTTCCCGTCCGTCCGCGTACCACTGGAAGCGCCCCAGACCGCACAACCGGGGTGCGACCCACGCGCCGTGTGTACCCAGCCCGGCGGCCTCGGTCGCCGCAGGAATGCCCGCCACGCTCTCCACGCATTCGACCCGGAGACCGGTGATCAGCGGCGGCCAGCGATCGACCTCAGAGTGCGCGGTGCGGCGCAGCATTCGGTGCAGGTCGGTGCGGAAGCGCTCCGACACCACCGCGATCTGTCGGCCACCGACCACCACCGCGTACGGTGGGGACTGGTCGGCGGCGACGGGGATGCCGTGCAGCAGCACGAGTTCCGCCTCGGCACCGGCGGTGACGTCGGCCAGGAGGTACCGCGACACCTCCGCAGCGTCCTGGTGAATTCCCTCCGTGCCCGGAGGCTGCTCGTGGGACACGTCCGAGCCGATCATCTCGATGCCGTTGCGGGCCCAGGTGCTGCGACCACCCAGGTACCAGCGGTCGATCCTCTTGTCCTTACGGAGGAGCCACGAGTTGGGGGCGTCCAGGACGTACAGATCATCCCGGGTCCGGGTCATGGCCACATACAGCAGCCGGGCTTCCGCCGCCGGGTCGTAGTCGTACTTCTTCTTCCGGACTTGGGCCGGCTCCTTCAGCACGCGTGGTTCGACGATCAGGACCCGGTCGAACTCCAGGCCCTTGGCCCGGTGCACGGTCGAGATCACGAGGGATGACGACTGGGCCGCGGTGAGCTCGTCGGGCAGCCGGCCCTCGGCGAGCGCCCGGTGCAGCCCGACGACATCGAGGGTGCCGCGGCCGCTGCCCCGCGCTACCTTGCGCACCGACCGCCACAGCGCCTCCGGTGTGCTGCCGGCTGGGCCCTTCAGGTCGACCAGCAGTTCTTCGAAGCGCTCCCGACTCAGAGTGGACGCGCCGGTCGAGGCGAGGAGTTCGGCGATCCACACAGGGGCCGAGCGCTCGCGCGCCGACCGCTGCAGTGTGTGGGGGACATCGGCGTCGGCCAACATGTCGGACAACGTCAATGCCTGGCCGTTGTCGCGGCACAGGATGGTGGTGGTGTCGGGATAGTCGCGCAGTGCTGCCCGCACGAACTCGTCCTCCAGGCTCCCGAAGTTCGGTGCCGAGAGCAGCAGAGCACGCAGGTCGCCGTGGATACGCTCGGCCTCGGCGGCGGACTCGGCCCGATCGCGGGGCAGCCGCTGCAACTGGGCACCGTAGGGCAGGGCCATTCGGGCAGCCTCGCTGCGGGCCCGGAAGTTGTCGCCCAGATGGATTTCCACCAGGTCCTCACCGAAGGTGGCGCGCACCCAGGCCAGGAAGCGGTCGGTCTCCTCGGCCCGCTGATCCGGATCGGACACCTGGAATCCGTACACCGCCTGAGCCGAATCACCCACCACGGTGAAGCCGCTGTTCTCCTGGAACCGGTCGAGCAGTGCCTCGACCATCTCCCGACGGACACCCACGAGGTCCTGAACCTCATCGATCACCACATGGGCGGGCAAGTACTCGCCGCCCTCGACCGCCCCCTTGTCGATCGCCTCGGTGGCGGCCTCGATGCGCTCGTCGAAGGTGTACGTCCCCCAGTCCGTGTCCGGGTAGGCGCGGTTGAGCAGAGCTGCAGCCCAGGCGTCGAAGGTGTGCACACGAATCCGCTGCGCGGCGGCGGCATGCCGCTCGATCCGCTCGGTGAGTTCGCGCACGGCGGCACGGGAGAAGCTGAGCACCAGGATCTCCCCGGCCTCCAGTTCCTCGCGCTCCACCAACACGTCGAGCCGCCGCACGAGGGTGTGCGTCTTGCCGGCGCCGGCACCGGCCGTGACCAGCACCCGGGCGTCCCAGGGCTGGTCCACCACGGCCTGCTGCGCGTCGGTGAGTCGATGCTCGGTGAGCGGGGTGACGGTCACTGGCCCTCGCTCCACAGGTACTCGAACTCGGTGAAGGCGAGTTCCTCGCCGAAGTTCGTGATGTTGTCCCGCACGTTCAGGATCAGGCAGCTCTCCTTGCCACCGTTCTTCGGGCCGCGCAGACCGCGTCCGATCATCTGCTGGTAGATGTTCGGGCTGTACGTCGGGCGAGCCACGACCACGACGCGGGTGGCCGGTGCGTCGAAGCCCTGGGTGAGCACGCCGTAGTTGGTCAGGACCTGGATCCTGCCCTTGCGGAAGTCGTCGATCTGCTTACGACGTTCATTGGGGGGCGTGGTCGAGTCGATCGCGGCGGCCTTGATGTCCCGGTCACCGAGCTTGGCGGCCAGTAGCTTGGCGTGAGCCACGGAGGTGGCGAACACCAGCACCGGCCAGTCGGAGGGCATGGCGGCGATCTCGTCGACGATGCGCTGGCTGCGTCCGTGGTCCTCGGCCAGCCGCTGCTCGGCGCCCTTGGGCAAGGTGGAGAATTTCTCGGACTGGGCACGCTCGTCCGCCGTCAGCGCGATGTCGGCGCCCACTAGTTCTCGGTGCTTGACCTGGGCCAGGACACCGATCTGCTGCAACCCCTTGATGGCGACGGACAGATCGCCGTCGAAGACGCCGGTGTCGAGGCGGTTGCCGAACCGCTGCACAAGCAGCCGGGTCAGTTCCTCGTTGTTCCGGTACGGGGTCGCGGTGAGTCCGATCAGGTGACGACTGGTGCGGCGGTGCGTGAGGTCGAGCTGTTCGAGCAGCCGTGTGTAACGCGGGGACATCGCGGTGTGCGCCTCGTCGATGATGACGAGTTCGGCAGCCTCCCTCAGCCAGGCGTAGTCCTCCTTTTCCAGGCAGCTGTCCAGTTTGGCGTCGGTGGCGACGACCAGGTGCGGACGTCCGTCGACGGGGGTCGCCTCGTTCGAGGCCCAGAGCCGGCTGATGACCAGGGGAAGCTCGGGACCCACCTTCGACCAGACGAATTTCCAGCTCTGCACGGCCTGCTCGCACAGCTCTTCGGTCTGGGCGATCCACAGGACCGGACCGGGCAGATCTTTCCGATCACGGATCCACCGGATCACTCCCTCCGCTGTGACACGTGTCTTGCCTGACCCGGTCGGCAGGCTGAGCATGCCGCGCTGGGGCATCGAGTTCTCCAGCAGAGCGAGCAGCGCCTGCGCGAGTTCCTCCTGGTAGGGGTGCAGGGAAGGGAACTCGGACGGACCGTCGACCTCGAGACGGGGCTCCAGCGAGGGCACCTGGGCACCCGCGAAGGAGTCCGGGAACCCGAGGTCGGTGACGAAGCGCAAGGCCTTCGTGTTCCCGGTGAAGGAGCTGGGGGCGCGGGTGGGGAAGTCCAGAGCGAGATCCCGGGAGTGGACCCGAAGGATCGCTTCGCCGTGGGCGTTGAAGGCCATCTCGGCTATGCGTCGGGGACTCGGTTCGGCGCCCTGCTCCTGAATCTCGCTTTCCATGAGCCCGGGCGGAAGTTCGCCACGCAGGGCCTCCTCACCGATCAGCAGAGCGATCTTGTCGATGACGCTCTCGCTTTCCCGCACCGCGCGCAGCCGCCCCAGCAGAGCCTGGTCCTGCTCCTGCCTGTCCTGGAGAGCGAGAGCCTGGCTGCAGCCGGCCAAGCCGAAGCCCCACTTGAACTCCTCATCGGCGGCCTGCAGAACCTGCAGCCGGTCGAGGGAGTCCAGTACGAAAAGGGTCTGGCCCTTCCTCGCGAACTTGAGCGGCTTCCGCTTGCTGCCCATGGGCGTGCGCACCACCTGCTCAAGCTCGGAGCAGCGTTGGATCTTGTAGCTGCTGCCTGCCTGACCGAGGCGCGCCTTGACCGTCGTGAACTCCTCGAACAGGGACACGGCCCGCCCGGTCTTGACGGGCTCGATCTCTCTGCTGATGACGTCGGAGACCTTGAGCATGCCCCAACCCTCGATCATCTCCTTCGCCGTGGCCACGTCCGCCTTGTCGGTGACCAGGAGCGCGGGGAGTCGCTCACGGATGAGTTCCTTGAACTCGACCGCGTTCGTCGCGACGGCGATCTCGTTGTCGGGGCGTCCTTCCCAGGAGGATCCCACCCGGCAGCGGGTGAGCACATCTTCCGGGAACTCGAAGCCGACCCTGTGCAGCAGTGCGTACGCGCGCCCGATGAACGCATCGTCCTCGCTCTGGAGCACCAGATCCAACAGCTTGCTCCAGCGCCGGGTGGGCACCTCGTCGGAGGTCGTGGGCATGTTGAGCCTCCGCGCCGCCTCCTCCGCGATCTCCGCGACAGGGAGGACAGCACGGAAATCCTTGAGCTGGGGACCGACGGCCTCGGACACCCGGGTCAGTCCCAAGGAGGTCTTCACGAGGCCATGCTTGGAGATCATCCAGCGCAGCGGGGACATGACGGCCTTGCGGGTGTTGGCGGTAGTTCCGTACTGCATCTGCCAGTGCCGCGAGATGTCGGATGCCGGCAGAGCCGCCACGAAGGCAGCGCGGCCCTCCTCGGACAGCGCGGGCAGCAGGTGCAGCGGTCCCAACGTCGCACCACCCTCGACGGAGAGGCGGGAGATGCTGGGTCGGGGGGCGGTGCTCGGCAGACTGCGGAGGTGCTGGTCGTGAATGACCTGCCGGTATTCCTCGAACCACGTCTCCTCGTGGGGCCGGTATCCGCCGGTGGGACGGTCGAACAGCCCAAGGTCGCGGAAGACCGGTCTGTCGCTCTCATGGAAGTCCAGGTCGACGGCGATGGCCTTGTCGCGGCTCCCGTCGTCGGGCACCACCGGTCCGGGCAGGAGGCAGTCGCGCATCGGCCTGTACCGACCGTCCAGGGTACGGACGCGCAACGTCTCCAGCGGCTTGGGCACCTTGGCACGAATGCGGTTGACCTGCGCGCTGCCGCCGGCGCTGCGCAGCAGGATCCAGAAGTTCGACCACGCGTTGTTGTCGTAGTTGTCGAATCCCTGATCGAGGACGCCCTCGAACCGTCCCTGCGCATCGGCGACCCTGATGCCGATGTTGTGCAGATGCCGGGCCATTTCGGGGCGCTCGGAGATCGACGGGTGAACGTAGACCATGTCATCGCGAAGCGTGTCGGCGGAGGTCCGGTGGAAGATCTCACCGGCAACGGGGGCGACGACCCCGTGCTCCTCGGTCAGCACGATCCGAGCCTTGCGGGCCTCGGGGGTGAGCGAGAAGTTCCCGCGGGAGTGTCCGGCCTGATCCTTGAGCACCATCAGCGACAGGATCTCGATGGCGTGGCACGAGGCCTCCGCGGAGCCGTCGGCGACGAGCGCCTCGAGCCAGTCCTTGACGTTCTCGGGTGTCTTCCCGGCCGCGTCCAGGATGTGCATCATCTTGCCGCGGCGGAGGGCGGTGTCGGAGGCGTCGACGGATGCGTGCACCCAGTTGGTGGGGCGGCCTCTGTACTCCGACCAGATCCGGACCCATTCCTTGTCAAGATTCGACGGCGTGATGAACAGGTCGTGAGGGACCTGGAGTTCGCCGTTCTGGTCGGGCAGGGAGGGGCGCTGGGCAGCCATGTCCCAGAACTGCCGGAGGAAATGCTCGTCGGCCCAGTTGAGCTTCTCCTTGGTGCGGCCCGGCAGCAGGGGAAGGTATGCGGCAGGGTCCTCGGCGGGCACGAGCCGGGGCAGGGTATCGATCACCAACCGGGCCGCGACCTGCAGCAGTTCCCGGTTGAAGGGGCTGCCGTCGAGAAGGTGCTGGCGGTCCTCGTTGGTCTTCCACGGGGCGTTCAGGATGCCGGTCAGCGACACCTCGTACTTGGTCGGGAAGAACGCCCAGAACGACCCCTTACCAACGGGCGTGGTGTACAGGCCGTTGCGGACGGTGTATTCGGGCACCGCCCAAGAGATCTCGAGCACCGGCCGGTTGTGCAACTCGCCAGCGCTATCCACGACCTTGTCGGTGGGGGAGTGGGCGACAGAGAACACCTTCCACTGCTCGGTGGTCTGCTTGGCGCCGCGTGCCACTTCCTTGAGGGTGCGGTGGATGCCCTCGGGTTCGATCGAGATCTCCCGGCGTGCGGGGGGCATGGTGCGCTCGTCGTGCAGGAGTACCTGGCCGACGTGGGAGGAGAACAGCTGGAAGTGGGCAGGGAAGGCTTCCGTCACCCGCCCGCTGCGACTCCTGTACCCGCTGATGTCCCGTCCGAGACGCTCTGCGGCACCGGGCATCAGGGGCAGGCGGACGACGGTGGTGGCCCAGCGCAGGAGCTTGTCCAGCACGTTGTCGTCGGCACGCTCCTGCTCGACATCGAGGGGCCGGGCCATACGGAGCACCGGGGTGTCCATTCCGATGTCGCCCTGCCGGCCGATGGCCTGGGCGATCTCGGCGGCGGACCAGTCCCGGTCGAAGCCGAAACCGAAGGCACCGTTCCCGCTGAAGAATTGGGGTGAGTCGCTCACGGAGAGCACGGACTTGACGCCGACGCCGAAGCGGCCGATCTGCCCGCCGCGCTTGCGCGAGACACTCATGCGCAGGATCGTCTCGGCGCCCTCCGGCGTGACCGGGGTGCCTTCGTTCGCGCAGTAGAGGTGGTTTTCGGTCAGGACGACGTGCAGCTTGCCGCCGGGTGATGCCGCGATCTCGTCCGCCGCGTTCTGGACGAGTTCGAGCAACTGCCTTTCGCCGTAACCGCCCTGCGTGATACGGCGCTCACCGTTGGCGTGCTCCTGTATCAGCCCCGGGTCGACCTGATACGTCTTCAGGACGGTCGAGGACTGTCGGATCACGGTGTCGATCACGGGCGGGAGCGTAGGGTCGGCGAGCTGCCGGTCGGCCATGAGGCACCTGTCTCGAATGAGAGAAAACGAACCGAGGACGCGCGGGGGGATACGGGGGTGCCGATGCATGACGCCGGCACCCCCGGTGAAGCAAATCAGGACAGCTTACGAGAAAAGCAGAGGGGGGATCAGCTGTTGATGGTGGTGACCGTGGTGACGGTCGTGACCGTGGTGAAGGTCGTCGTCACGGTCACGACAGTCGCGGTTCGCTTGGCCGTGCGGATCTTCTTGGTGCGGGTGACCTTGATCCGGTAGGTGCGGGGGCTACCGACGCGCCGAGGGGTGGTGGGGCGGCGAGTGGCACGGGCACGGGACGTGCGGGGCACGTGCGGGACGAAGGGGGTGGTCGTCTGCTGCTCCGTGGGCTGACTCTGCGCGCGGCGGGCGAGACGCCGCCGCTCCGACGCCAGAATCTGGGGGTGGATACCGTGACACGTCAGAAGCTCGGCGCGGAGATCGGGGTCCTCCGTCTTGTCGTACTCCTTGATGAACCACGCCATCCAGGCCTCATCGTCGTTCATGTGGGTCCCCTCCCTGTGGGCGCGCGCCAACGAGCGCCCGTGACTGGATGACGCATGCAAAGAAAGCTGTGCAACTGGTCTGAGGGCAGAGCTCGGCACCCCCTCGGGCAAGCGCATCCTCAACGGCCTTGACCGCGTGGGGAGTTACCCAAGAGAACCGTAGCATGCGGTTCGTCTGCCGATCTGAAGATCGGAAGAAAATTCAATCCACTCCGCTGGCGCTCGAATCGATCGCACACGTCTATTGAAATTTGACAGTGTCGGCTGCGTCAACCACGGTGCTACCGTGGCGCTGCCCGGAACCGATGGGGAAGTGGGGCTATGGAGGACGACACCGAGGACTTCGGCCTGTGGCTTGGGCGCCAGCTGCGCCGCAAGGGGATCTCGCAGGCGGAGTTCGCCAAGCGGCTGGACCTGACGCGCGCGGCGGTGTCGGCGTGGGTCACCGGCAGGGCACAGCCGCGGGCGGAGATGATGGTCAGGATCGCCGAGATCCTGGAGACGGACGTCGCCACCCTGGTCACCAGGGACGCCGATGCCGGATCGGCCCGACCGATCAGCTGGTATCACCGGATCGCCCATCACGACGGCGGTCGGGAGTACGGCAACGCGGCGGCCTTCGCCTTCGACGCGAACCTGGCCGTACTGGCCCGGGAGGTCACACAGAACTCCCTGGACGAGCGGCTGGACCCGCGACGCCCGGTGCGGGTGCGCTTCACCCTGCACGAGCTGACCGGCGAACATCTGCACTCCTTCCTCTCCGCGCTGAAGTGGGACGAGCTGGAGCCCCACTACGCAGCGGCGGCACAGTCCAGGCAGAAGGTCGGCCGGGTCCTCGCCGAGGGGCTGCGGGCGTTGCGCGAAGACTCCTCTCTTCTGCTTCTCCGGGTGGACGACTACAACGCCTCGGGGCTGACTGGACCCGAGTATGGGGACGGCCGGTACGCCGCTGTGGTCCGCCGGCAGCTCGACAGTCACAAAAGCAACGAACGGGCCGGTGGTTCGTACGGGCTGGGAAAGGCCACCCTGTGGGCAGCCAGTCGGCTCGGGCTGGTGCTGATCAACAGCACCCTGTCCGAGACGTATGAGGGGCGGACGGCCCGCCGGGTGGTCGGACGTCTCGACCTTCCCTGGCGGGAGGTCGACGGAGTCGCCTACGCCGGGCCTGCCTGGCTCGGTGAGTCGGACACGGAGAAGGAGCACGAAGGTGTCTCCCGCTCCTGGTGGGCGGACGAGCGGGTGGTCGCCGATCTGCGACTCGATCGGGACAGCGACGATCCGGGAACTTCCTTCCTCGTCGTCGGCGCTCACGACGCGGCCGGCAACAACGACACTCTGGAGGACCTGCACGGGGCCCTCAGTCGGGCGCTGGCCGACAATTTCTGGGCCGCCATGACCTCCGGCCGTTCGACGTCGGCCATGCTGGAAGCCTCGGTCCGCGCTCTTCGCAATGGTGAATTCGTAGTTCCGGAGCAGCGGGTCGATCCGCTCGATCGGCACCCGGCGCTGGCCCACGCGCTCCGGGCGTACATCGACGGCGAGACGGTCGACGAGCTCACGGCCACCGGACAGGTCGCCGCCGTGGAGGTCGCCCTTGTCGTCCCGCCGCTGCGGGCCGCCGGGCGCAGGGCTGAAGGACACAGCCACCGTGCCGTACTCCTGGTCACTCCTGCCGCCGACAAGGACGAGGTACACAGCCGTATCACCTGCATGCGCGGCACCCGGATGACTGTCACGGCCCGACGTCCTCGCGGCCTGCGGCCGGGAGTGGACCCCTTCCAAGCCGTCCTGCTCGCCGGTTTCGCCACTGGCGACGACGGCGCGGCGACCCACGCCGCCGAGGCGTTCCTACGAGCCGCCGAGCCGCCGGAGCACGACAGGTGGGGGGCGACGGAGGAACTCACCGCCGACTATGCCAACGCGCCTCGGCGATTGACCGAGTTCAACGCGGCCATGGACGCAGCGTTGCGGGGCGTGATCGGCCGCCGGACTGCCGGTCAGGGTTCGACCGGCCCTGAGGTCCTCCGGAAGCTGCTGCGCCTGGATGCGCCCGCCGCAGTGAGCGGTCGTCGTGGCCAGGGACACCCGCTCGTGGACCGGGTCGTCGGGAAGGTGGACAGAGACGGGGCCTGGACCTTGGACGTGACGCTGATCGTCCCGCAACGCGACGACCGCTGGCAGCTACTGCCGGTGGTCAAGTTCGATGTGCGATCAGGGGGGCGGCCTTCATTGGAGTGGGCGGAGCTGTCCGCGAAGGAAAACTGCGAGGTGGTCGACGGCAAGCTGCTCATCGATCCGGATGTACGGTCGGCTCGCTTCGGTGGCGTCACGGCTGTCGGCAGCCACCCGGTGGCCGCCGCCATGGCCGGTGTGATCGTGGATATCCAGCAGGCACGGGAGGCTTCGGCGTGAGCACCGTGTACGCGTACCCGACCTTGGTGGGGAAGATCGAGGTCACCGTCCGAGGGGCGAGCATAGACGGGAAGCCTTTGCAGCTCTCGCTGATCTCCCAACGAGATCAGGTCGTCGCTCTCCATCAGATCGAGCGTGACGACTGGACTGAAGGCGTCCTCGATCTCGAAGTCTCCCTACCCATGGACGAATTGGCCGACGGGCCCTGGTCTGGAGTCACCTGCGTCGCCGTACTGTCCGAGGGAGCCACCAACACCCGCAGTGTGAGTCGCCTGGAACGCCGTCGTGACGACACCCACTGGCGAGGCGAGGTCCGAGTGCGCCGCTCCACTCATGTGGCGCGCGCTGTCCTGGACGTGAGCGTTGTCGGCAGTCATGGTGGAGTCGACGGGCGTGTTCTCGGTACCACTGATACGCCCTGGATCGTGGACCTGCTTGCCCGTACTCCCACCAGACAACGCGACCTGGAGATCGTGGAGGAGGATTTCCGAGACGGGCCGCAGGAGTGGCTGCGTCCGTTCATGGATGCGCCTTGGTTGATCGACACCACCGGAGACGTGCCGGCCGTCCTGCTCAACACGTCCTTCGAGGGGCTTCCCGAGCTGCTGTCCGGCGCTCGTGGCCCGTTGGAGAAGGCAGCCGCGGGACTGGTGGCCGCGCAGATCGCGGGAGAGGCCTGGGCGACGATGTTCCACTCCGCGCTGAGCGACCTCGAATTCGACGAGGACGGCACCCCGCGCTTTCCTGGTGGATGGCGGGAGTCGGTGCTGCGCTCCATGCTTCCCGAGGTGTTTCCCGGGCTGCCCCTCTCCGAGGCCTTGGGCGAGGCCCACAGCCGTCGAGGTGACGGCCGAGGGTGGGCAGAGGTCCAGTCGCGGATTCAGTTCGCAGCCGGAAGACGCGGCCAGGTGCCCAAGAATCTGACGGCGGCCATCCGTGCCGTAACCCGTGCCCAGGAAGTGAGCCGATGAGCCGACACCGCATCGAGCCCCCCGAACGGCTCGCGCTGCTCCCCGGTCACCTCGCCACGGCCTTCCTCACTCATGGGGTACGCGCGGGACAGGACGGCCTGCCGCAGGTGGCGATTCTCCGGGCGAGCACGCCGATCGAGAGCGACTCCGTCCGGTGGAGCGCCGCCCCGGTACGGGAGATCGTCGAGGAGGCGATGCACAGGTTCGATGCGGCGCGGACCGACGCCGATGCCTGGCTGGCGCCTCGGCTGCACGCGACCCTGCGGATGACCCGAGCCGAGGCGGCGAACCCCGGTCTATGGAACTTCCTGGCCCTGGCCGTCGCGCCGGACTTCGTCTTGTGGCGGCACATGCCGTCCGGGGAGTCCGGCGACGGCGCGCTCAGGAAGGTCAACAGCGCCAGGTTCGTAGGTCCTCACTACAGCCAAGCCTTCGCCCGACTGTGGTGGGCCGCCGAGATGTTCCGTGACGGGCCCGATTACACCCCCGCGGAGATCGCCTGCCGCAATCAGGACATGACCAACACAGCGCTCCGGCTCGCTGTCATCGATCACAAGCCCACCGCACTGGCCCTGGTGCGGGTCCTCAAAGGGCTGGCCGACGAGGGAGCCACACGACTCGGGGATCGGGTCAACGCGCTCTGTACGGCAGTCAATACGGCCGGCAGCACGCTCATGTACGAGGTGATCGCTCCGGACGAGGCGCCCGACCACCACGCGCTCACCGACTGGATCGACGATGCGGAATCGGCCCCGGCTGTTCCCTGGGACCGGCTTCCCGGAGGGCCGGACGACGGCACTGCCCGGCGTTCCTCCTGCGAGGTCCTGTCGCGGATGTTCGAGCGATTCGCCGCGGAGGCGCCGTTGCGTGACCGGGCCCGGTCCGGGGCGGCGGACGCTTAGCTTGACGTTTATCCTCGGCGGGCCTGGTGTTCCTTGACGGTCTTGCCGACGTCGTGACGCTTGGCGCGGTCGGTGTTCTTCGAACCGGGTGGTCGTCCCGGGCCGGGGCGGGACGGTTTCGGTGCGGCTGCCGGGCAGGCCGTGGTCGGTCGGAGGTTGCGAAACCCGCGGCGGACGCGGGCGGGAGTGAGGCGGCGGGGTTCGGTGCGGCGTTCCCAGGGGCGGCGGAGGTCTTCGGCGAGGGGACGGGCGAGGCGGAGCTGGGTGTGGGCGGCGATGACGAGCCAGGTCCACAGGTCGGCGGTGTCGGCATGACGGACCTACGGGGCGGTCCACCCGAGCGTCTGTTTCATCAGCCGGAATGTGTGCTCAAGATCGAATCTGCGTAGGAAGGACTGCCACCACAGGTCCACCTGAGCGCTGGTGGCGGCAGCGGCGGAGCACCACAGCCAGACCGGTTTCGGGTCACGGTCGCCCGGCAGGCGCTCGACCTTGAGACGGATCAACGTGCCGTGCAGAACGGGCAGTTCCTCTTGGGCGTGGTCCAGCCAGGGGCCGCGGTGAGTGAGCCTTGGGTGCATTCGGTCCCAGGCGATCGCTTGGGCCTTGCCGTAGCGGGTGGTGTCCGTGACCGCGGTGACGTCGGGCTCGTGACAGCTGTCGGGCTTGGCGAAGGTGAGGACGCCGCCGTGCCGGCGGGGCCGTCCGCCCTTCGGGCCGGAGCATGAGCGCCCGTGACAACGTCGAGGAGTCGGGCACCGCACAGGAGGTCGGCGCGGCGGAGGCTCATTACGGATCCTGGTAGTGGGCTGCTGGTGAAGGTCGATCCGACAACCTATCGGCCCACGGCTGATGCCGAGCGGCAGGTCATCGCGCGCGACCGGTACTGCGCCTTTCCCAGTTGTCGGATGCCTGCGCATCGCTGCGATGTCGATCACGTCGAGCCGTTCGATCACGAGCGTCCTGAGGCGGGTGGGCTGACGGTTCCTGAGAATCTTCAGCCGTTGTGTCGGCGGCATCATCGGCTGAAGACTCACCATCCCGGGTGGAGGGTGACGCGGGATCCGCATACCGGGGTTGCCAATTGGACGAGTCCCACCGGGCATACGTACAGGAATGCGCCGCCCGTTTATCGGGAGTGAGTGAGGTTTTTTCACTGACCGACGGTGAGGAACAGAGATCCGACTAGAATTGACAGGAGGATCTCGTAGCCGAGGACGATGCAGGCCAGGGCCAACACTCCCTTCTGCCACAGACGCGGTCCGCGGTAGGGAAGGAGCGGTGGCTGGTCCGAGGGTTGGAGCGCCGCTTCGGTCGGGGTCGGGCCAATCTCCGCGTGGGTGCGCCACCAGTGACATAGCGTTTGGATCTTCGCTTCGAAGTCCGAGTCCCAGAGCACGCGTCCAACACGCGGTACTGGCAATGGCGTTCGGCGACTGCTCGCTTCAAGGATGACTAGCCTGCGCCCGCCGCGGTGGCGCTCGACGGCGATCCCTTGAATCTCGTCCCAGGGAACGGTTCGGGGCCGCAGCCCTCGTATGACCAGGTGGTCGGGAGTAAGGATGACGCCTCTGCCGAAGCTCAGGAAGCCCGCGCCCAGCAGCAGCGAGATCGCGACGAGTGCGCCGAGCGTGCGGCCAAGGAGCGTCGAGTGATCAGCGCCGGGCCCCTCGACGAACCCCGCCATCACCGCATCAGCCGCAAGCCAGCCGAGCAGCAGGACCGTGGGCACCGACCGGCTTGGCGCAGGTCGCATGCCCAGTCGCTCGGGCAGCCGACCGTGGGTATACCCCCAGGCGCCGAGTTCACCAGCTGTGTCTTCGACTTGGGCCGCGCCGCCGTTGGCAAGCCACCAGCTTCGGATGGTCGCGACCTTGTCGTCAAACCGGCGGTCGCGGGACAGGAAACTGGAGCTGGGCATTCGTAGCGGGGTGCGGCGTCCATCCGTCTCGTAGAGGACCACCCGCCGTCCGCCGGTGAACGGCTCGACCGCGACCTCGGCCACGTTGGTCCACGGGATGGTCCGGCGCCGCAGGTTGTGGACGACGACCGCCTCAGGGGTCAGGGTTACCCCGACGTAGCGGCTCAGCACCCACAGTTCGAGCGTGATGAAGAACGGCAGCACCATGGCCAGGACCCACGACTCGAACGGCAGGCCGGGCAGCCCGGGCCGTTGGTGCGTCCACAGCAAGGGGTTCGACAACTGCATCAGCACGGCGGCGCCGAGGACCAGGCCCAATGGCAGGGACTGTTGCCACGAAGCCCGATAGCGGACTCGGCCGACCATTCCCGATGATTCCGCTCCGCCATTGCGGGCTTCCTGGTTCACAGCTGTTCCACCCCTGCCGCACGAATGACGCGGGGCATCATGCCTGGCCAGGGACTGTTCGCGCAATGGCTGACGACGGCCCCGGCCCGACAGAGCAACTGGCAGCCAGGGCGAGAACGTGCCTTCTGCTCGTAGCGCCCACAGCGCTACTCCCTCCGGCCGTTCGCTTGGGAGCGCATCTGCCCGGTGTTGCGATCCGGGCGCATGGCCAGGTCGCACTGGAGCCCCCGGCCGCGGGTGGCCGTGAAGCCCCTGGCAGGACGTTTCTCAACTCAAGGTCGTCTGCCGAACCAGAGGACCTTGGGTCGGCACGCCGGAAATTCCGCGACTTGCTTCATGACTCCCCCGCCCCTGGGGCGACTTGCGCTCAGTGGGCCGTGACCGCGTCGGAGCAACAGTGATCGTGTGCGAGGTCTTGACAGGAGCTTGGGCGCGCGGCCACCTTTGGCAACGTTGTCAGACACTCTGGCAACGTTGTCATGCCAACGGCTCCGGCGCCTCCGCGTGTTCGTCGGCCGCGCTGTTTTCTGATGGGACTCACGTTCATGGCAGGTCAGTCACATGCGCCGCGGGATCCTTCCGGTCCTTCCCGGCGGTCGGTGGTCACTACGGGTTCGACTCTTCTCGGCGGGTTCGGTCTAAGCGCTCTGTTCCCGGTGACGAGCACGGCTGCCGGGCGCAGCGACGCGCTCACCGCGGCAGCGCCGTCTGGTGAACTCGCCGCCTACCGCCCCGTCCGGGTCTCCTCGACGGACTACGCGCCGACTCCGGGCGAGTTCGTGGTCGACCGTCTCGCGGCGCCCGGGGTCCGGGGAAGCGGATGGCGCGCGGCGGCGGGGGACGATCCGCAGTGGATCTCGGTGGATCTTGAGGCCGACTGCCAGGTGACGCGGGTTCGGCTCACCTTCGAGGCCGACGCGAGCGATCCGGTTTTCACGCCTCCGGCCACCGGCAACCCGGCCCAGGGCACCACCGGCAAGGAGATCCTGTCCAGTTACGCGCTCGCCTTCGTGGTCGAGACGTCCAGGGACGGCAGCTCCTGGACGAGCGTGTACCGCACGACCGCCGGTACGGGCGGGGTGGTGGACATTCCGCTGGCCCGGTCCGTGACGGCGCGGTGGGTGCGGATGACGGCTCAGCGGCGGTCCAGTCCCAATCCGCTCGGGCTGAACGGTTTCGAGGTGTACGGCACGGCCGGCGGGCGGCGTCCCGCGGTCACCGGCTGGACCGACTGGGGAACCCACCACGGCGAGGCTCCCGGGCTGGCCGTCGCGGCGGACGGCACGGTGCCGCTGGAGTCCGGCTGGCGGCTGACCCTGGACGACTGGGCCGACGGCGAGGGCCCCGATCTGTCGAAGCCGACCGTGGACACCAGCGGCTGGCTGCCCGCCACCGTGCCCGGCACGGTCCTCGCGTCACTCGTCGATCAGGGAAAGCTCCCGGACCCGGTCGCCGGTCTGAACAATCTGCACATCCCTGAGGCGCTCTCCCGCCATTCCTGGTGGTACAAGCGTGACTTCGACCTGCCGTCCGGTCTGCGCACCGGGCATGGCCGCAGGGTCTGGCTGGAGTTCGACGGCATCAACCATCAGGCCGACATCTGGCTCAACGGCCACCAGGTGGGAGGGCTCACCTACCCGTTCGCCCGCTCCGCCCATGACGTGACGGAGTGGATCGCCGAGAAGGGCCGGAACGCGCTGGCGGTGAAGATCACGCCGATGCCCGTCCCCGGCAGCCCGGGGGACAAGGGTCCCGCCGGTGAGTCCTGGGTGGACGCGGGTGCGGGTCAGATGAACCTCAACTCGCCCACGTATCTGGCCGCTTCGGGGTGGGACTGGATGCCTGCCGTACGGGACCGGGTCTCGGGGATCTGGAACCATGTCCGGCTGAGATCCACGGGGCCTGTGGTCATCGGCGACCCCCGGGTGGACACGGTTCTGCCGGACCTGCCCGACACCTCCGTCGCCGAAGTCACCCTCACCGTCCCGGTCCGTAACGCCGATGCGGTCGAGCACACCACGACCGTCTCCGCGTCCTTCGGTGACATACGTGTCTCCAAGGCCGTCACCGTGCTGGCGGGCCGGAGCGTCGACGTCATCTTCGCCCCGGACGCCTTCAGCCGGCTGCGGCTGCGCAACCCCGCGCTGTGGTGGCCCAACGGGCTCGGCAGTCCCGCCCTTCACGACCTCACCCTGGCCGCCTCGGTCGACGGGGCGGAGAGCGACCGGCGCACCACCCGCTTCGGTATCCGCCAGTTCGGCTACGAGTACGACGTGCCGCTGCCCTTCACCTCGTCCGGCGACGCCTGCACCCAGTCGCTGGCGGTCGGAAGGCAGCAGGCCCGCTATGTGCGGGTCAGGTGCCTGACCCGGGCCACCGACTGGGGCAACTCGCTGTGGACCCTGTCCGTGACCGACAGCGGCAGGCCGGGTACCGACCTCGCCCTGCACGCGAGCGCCACCTCCTCCACGACGGACGGCGACGACCACGGCCCCGGCAACGCCACCGACGGTGACCCCGGCACCCGCTGGTCCTCGGCCTACCAGGACGACCAGTGGATCCGCGTGGACCTGGGCTCCCAGCAGTCCCTCGACGGCGTCGACCTCGTGTGGGAGCAGGCCTACGCCCGGACGTACGTGGTCCAGGTGTCCACGGACGACTCGACCTGGACGGACGTGAAGTCCGTGGACAACACCGCCGTACCGCTGCCGTTCAACACCGACCGGGCGAGCCTGCAGGTGGAGGACTTCACCGCCCATACGGCCCGCTTCGTCCGGATCAACTGCGGTGTGCGCCACACCAGTTGGGGCAACTCCCTCTGGTCCCTTTCGGTGATCGACAGTTCCCGTCCGGGCACCGACCTGGCGCTGCACAAGGCGGCCACGGCCTCCACGGAGGAGTCCGACCATCCGGCCGCCGCCGCGACCGACGGCAGCCCCGACAGCCGGTGGTCGTCGCAGTACGAGGACCACCAGTGGATCCAGGTCGACCTGGGCTCCGCCCAGAGTTTCGACCGGGTGGCCATCCTGTGGGAGCAGGCCTACCCGAAGACGTACGTCATCCAGGTGTCGTCTGACGGTGACACCTGGACGGATGTGAAGTCCGTGGACAACAGCCCGGTGCCGCTGAAGATCAGCGTGAATGGCGTACGGGTGCTGGCCCGGGGCGGCAACTGGGGCTGGGACGAACTGCTGCGGCGGATGCCGGCCGAGCGGATGGACGCGGCGGTGCGCATGCATCGCGACATGAACTTCACGATGATCCGCAACTGGGTCGGCAGCATCAACCGCGAGGAGTTCTACGCCAGTTGCGACGAACACGGCATCCTGGTGTGGAACGACTTCCCCAATGCCTGGGCCATGGACCCGCCGGACCATGACGCGTTCAACGCGATCGCGCGCGACACCGTACTGCGCTACCGCATCCACCCCTGCGTGGTGGTGTGGTGCGGCGCCAACGAGGGCGACCCGCCGGCCGCCATCGACAAGGGCATGCGCGACGCCGTCGAGCAGCAGGCCCCCGGCATCCTTTACCAGAACAACTCCGCCGGAGGCATCATCACCGGCGGCGGCCCCTACAACTGGGTCGAGCCCGAGAAGTACTACGACCCGTCGACCTACGGCAGCAACAGCTTCGGATTCCACACCGAGATCGGCATGCCGGTCGTCTCCACCGCCGAGAGCATGCGCAACCTGGTGGGCGACGAGAAGGAGTGGCCGATCGGCGGAGCGTGGTACTACCACGACTGGAGTGAGCACGGGAATCAGGCTCCGCAGCAGTACCGGGCGGCGATCGAGGCGCGCCTGGGCACCGCGACGGACCTCGACGACTTCGCCGGCAAGGCGCAGTTCGTCAACTACGAGAACGCGCGCAGCATGTTCGAGGCGTGGAACGCCCACCTATGGGACGACGCCAGCGGCCTCATGCTGTGGATGTCCCACCCCGCCTGGCACAGCACCGTCTGGCAGACCTACGACTACGACTTCGACGTCAACGGCACCTACTACGGTGCCCGCACCGCCTGCGAGCCCCTGCACGTCCAGGCCGACCCGCTGAAGTGGCAGCTCCTCGTGGTGAACCACACGCGCGGGAAGGTCGAGGATGCGACCGTCACCGCCCGGCTGCACGACCTCGCCGGTCGCCGGATCGGCGGGACCAGGAAGGCCGTGGTCGATGTCGCGTCGGCCTCCACCACAACCGCCTTCGCCGTGGACTGGACCGACGACCTGCCCGATCTGCACCTGCTGCGCCTGACCCTCGAGGACCACACGGGTCGTACCGTCTCGACCAACACCTACTGGCGCCATCGGACCCCGGCCGCGATGAAGGCGCTCAACGACCTCCCGCGGGTCAGGCTCTCGGCCTCGATCACGCGCGTGTCGCACTCCGGTACCGGTACCGGTGCCCGACGTGAGCTGACCGCTGTCGTCAAGAACCGTGGGTCGGCCCTCGCCCCGATGGTCCGGCTGTCACTGCTGGACGATCACAGCGGTGAGCGCGTCCTGCCGACGCTGTACAGCGACAACTACCTCTGGCTGCTGCCCGGCGAATCACGGACGGTCACCCTGTCCTGGCCGGCTCACGCGCTGCCGTCGACCCGTCCGGCGCTCAGCGTGTCCGCCTACAACAGTCCCCGCACGGTCGCCCGGGGGTAGGGCGGAGGCAGGGGTGAGGCGGGGCGGTCGTCGGGCGTCCGTTCGTGCGCGTTAGCCTCGGTTTGTTCGAAAGACGCAGGCAGGAGCGGGAGGCAGCAATGGCGAAGGTACCGGCCGCGGCGGTGGCCGCGGGTGGGCTCATCGGCGGGTACGGCGTGGCCCGGTGGACCAAGAAGCGGCAGCTCGGCGGGGTGGTGCTGGCCGCCGCCGGGGCCACGGCCGCGCAGCAGTGGCGTCGGCAGGCGGGCGGGAAGGCCGCCGGGGCGCTGACCGTCGCGTACGTCGCCGCCTTCGCCGGGTCCCACCCGCTGGCCAAGAAGGTGGGCGCCTGGCCCTCCGTGTTCGGCGTCGCCGGGGCCGTGGCCCTCGCCTCGTGGGCCGTGGCCGACCGGCGGGCTTGAGCAAGCGCAGAGCACCACGGGCCCGAGGGTCGGAGGGCTTGAGGGCTTGAGGGTCTGAGGGCCTACGAGGCCGCGGCAGCGGACACGGATTCCGGGACCGGGACCGGGACTGAGGTTGGGACCGGGTCCGGGGTCGGTCCCGTGCTCTGGAACGCGCGGCGGTACGCGTACGGGCTCGTTCCCACCACCCGCTTGAACCGCTCCCGGAACGCCGTCGGTGAGCCGAACCCCGCCTGGGTCGCGATGCGTTCGACCGGGTACGTGGTCGTCTCCAGGAGGTACTGGGCTCGGCGGACCCGGGCGCGGTGCAGCCACTGGAGCGGTGTGGTGCCGGTCTGGTCGCGGAAGCGGCGGTTGAGCGTACGGGTGCTCATGCCGGCGTGGGCGGCGATGTCCTCCAGGGTCAGCTCACGCTCCGCGTTCTCCTCCAGCCAGGCGAGGAGGGGCTCCATCGTGGTGCCGGCCGGCACCGGGGGCTGGTCGTGGATGATGAACTGGGCCTGGCCGCCCTCCCGTTCGAGCGGCATGACCGACATCCGGGCCGCGTGCGCGGCGACCGCCGAACCGTGGTCGTTGCGGATCATGTGCAGGCACATGTCGAGGGCGGCGGCCGCGCCCGCCGAGGTGAGGAACTGGCCGTTGTCGACGTAGAGGACGTTCGGGTCGACGGTCACGGCGGGGTACCTGGCCGCCAGGTCCTGCGCCGCGACCCAGTGGGTGGTGGCGCGCAGCCCGTCCAGCAGGCCGGTGGCGGCGAAGACGAAGGCGCCCACGCAGATCGAGGCGATCCGGGTGCCGTTCGCGGCCGCCGCGCGCAGCGCCTCCGTCACGCCCGGCGGGAGCGGGGCGGCCGGGTCGGCGACGCCGGGCAGGATGATCGTGTCGGCCTCGGCCAGCGCCTCCAGGCCGTAGGGGGCGCGGATCGTGAACGGGCCCGCGCTCACCTCCTCGTCCGCCGTCGGCGAGCAGACCCGGATCCGGTAGGGCTCCCGGCCGTCCGGCAGCCGGGCCCAGCCGAAGGTGTCGATCGGGGCGGAGAGGTCGAACGGGATGACCTGGTCGAGCGCCAGTACGGCTACGGTGTGCATGGCCAGAGCGTAGGCATACAGCGGATTGTCGCCAAGGGGGGCTCGTTGCCTCGCAGGGTGCCTACAGCGTCGTAGGGCTGCGTTCGGGGCACCGATTCTCCGTGGCACTGCGGCTGGCGAGAATCCGTTGGACCCTGGCAGAAGTGCCGCTTCTGCAAGATCGCGCGCGCCCCTAGCGTCAGCCCGTGAACAAGTTCCTACTCGCCGTGCACGTCCTCGCCGCGATCGTCGCCGTCGGGCCCGTCACCGTCGCCGCCAGCATGTTCCCGCCCAGCGCGCGCAAGGCACTCGCCGAGCCCGCAGACGCACAGGCCCTCTCCACCGTGCGGGTGCTGCACCGCATCTGCCGCCTGTACGCGACGGTCGGCGTCGCCGTGCCCGTGTTCGGGTTCGCCACGGCCAAGAACATGGGCGTGCTCGGCGACACCTGGCTGATCGTCTCGATCGCGCTGACGACCCTGGCCGCCGTCGTCCTCGCCGCGCTGGTCCTGCCCCGGCAGACCGCGCTCATGGAGGGCATAGAGGGCGTGGAGGACGTGGAGGAACGCATAGAACAAGGCGTGGGGGCGGGCGGGGAAGGTGCGGCGAACGCCGGAGCCGGCCGTGTCGGCCCGCGGGACACCGCCCGGCTCGCCATGTTCACCGGGCTCTTCAACCTTCTCTGGGCCATCGTCACGATCCTGATGATTGTCCGACCGGGGTCCACCACGGGCGCCTAGCCCTAGGATCCGGCTCATGCATGGACAGGTGTACGGACCGCACGATCCGTCGACGCCCTCGGCCCCGGCGGCCTACCTCGCCACCCTGGAGGGCCGGCTGACGGCCGACGGGTGCGCCACCCGCTGGGAGGACTGGGCCGGGGTGCCCGTGCTGGTGGGGCGACGGTCGGACTTCCGGCTGCGCTGGATGGCGACGAAGTTGTATCTGTTCACCGTGGCCGCGGCGGTTCCGGAGATCACCGTGCCCGTCGTCGAGGGCTTCACCGAGCAGGTGACGAAGTACGCCAAGGACACCAAGGGCGGCCTGCCCGTCGGTCTGCAGAACGGGGTCGGCGCGTTCCCCGTCCTGGTCAGCGACCGTGTCGACCCGGCCGCCGTGCGATGGGCGGAGGAGCGCCAGCGTGTCCGGTTCGCCTGTATGACACGGCCTGTCGTGGTCGACAGCTCCCGCCCGTACGTGGGCATGTACCGCGGCAAGCCGGCCCTCGGGCGCGTCTACGCCACGCACTTCATCGAGAAGGGCTCGCGGTACTTCTACGGTCCGTGAACCGTCCCTTCCACGGGCCGTGAATCGTCGCCACTTCAACGGTCCGTGAATCGTCACTTCAACGGTCCGTGAGTCCTCCCCCGCCGGGCGTTCACCACCACCGGGCGAGGCTGAGCGCCTCGTCCGGCGAGTCCCAGGAGTCCCCTGAGTCCCCGGAGCCCGAGGAACTCGTCCAGTCCGCCGCCCGGTACCGCCTCGCCACCGCCGTCGCGATCAGCACCCCCGCCGCGACAACCAGCGTGAAGAACGCCCAGGTGAGCGGCCAGACCGCCGCGTCCGGGGGCTCCGGGTGGGAGTGGAAGGAGAGGTACATGAGTGCTGCCGGTGGTCCCGCCACCAGCAGCAACGGCCAGGCCAACGCGTCCCGGCGGCCGAGGTAGGCGGCCAGGAGCAGCAGGGTCACGCCGAGGAGGACGGCGCCGAGGACGGTCACCGAGGTCGTTTCGGTGATCGCCCCGGTCGCCCCGGGGCGGTTGCGCAGGTCCCAGGGGAGGCAGAGGAGGTACGCCGCGCCGGAGAGGGCGGCGCCGAGCACGCGCGTCAGCCAGCGTTCCGGCCAGGGGCGCGTTCGCAGAGGGCCTAACAGCTTCTCGGTCATGCGTACGAGGGTTGCCGCCCGGGCGGCGGCCCGACAGAGTACGCGTACTCAGGTTCCCGTACTCAGTTCCCGTACTCGGCCCGAACTCGGTTTCCGCACTCGGCCCGAACTCCGTTCCCGTACTCAAGAGTCGGCGGGTGCCACCGTCGACAGCGGGGCGGCGATGTCCTCCAACGAGCGCCGTTCGGCGTTCACCGCCAGGAACGCGGCGACCAGGCCCGCCGCGCACATCAGGCCCGCGCCGATCTGGAAGGCCAGCACGGTGTCGCCGACCACGCCGGACTGGGTGAGGTCCGCGAAGACCAGCGGTCCGCTGATGCCGCCGGCCGCCGTGCCGATGGCGTAGAAGAAGGCGATGGCCATCGCGCGGGTCTCCATGGGGAAGATCTCGGAGACGGTGAGGTAGGCGCTCGACGCGCCCGCCGAGGCGAAGAAGAGGGCCACGCACCAGCAGGCCGTCAGGGTCACCGCGCTCAGCGAGCCCCGGCCGAACAGCCAGGCCGTGCCGAACAGCAGCAACCCGGAGAGCAGATACGTCGACGAGATCATCCGGCGGCGGCCGACCGTGTCGAAGAGCTTGCCGAGCAGCAGCGGGCCGAGGAAGTTGCCGAGGGCGATCACGGCGAAGTAGTAGCCGGTGGAGCCCGTCGGGACGTCGTAGAACTTGGTCAGGATCGCGCCGAAGCCGAAGGTGATCGCGTTGTAGAGGAACGCTTGGCCGATGAAGAGGGAGAGGCCGAACACGGCGCGTTTGCGATAGGTCGCGAGGACCGTGCGGGCGATGGCGAGGAAGCCGACGGTCTTGCGCTGGTGGATGGTGATCTCCCCGGTCGGGGGAGGCAGTTCGCGGCCGCCGAGGTCGGCGCGGACCCGTTCCTCCACCGACGCCACCAGTTGCTCGGCCTCCTCCTGCCTGCCGTGGATCAGCAGCCACCGTGGGCTCTCCGGGACATTGCGGCGCACGACGAGGATGGCCAGGCCGAGGACCACGCCGAGGGCGAAGGTCAGCCGCCAGCCGATGTTCGCCGGGAAGAGGGCGGTGTCCAGCGCGACGATCGACAGCAGGGAGCCGCCGATCGCGCCCAGCCAGAAGCTGCCGTTGATGATCAGGTCGACCCGGCCACGGTAGTGGGAGGGGATCAGCTCGTCGATCGCGGAGTTGATGGCCGCGTACTCGCCGCCGATACCGAAGCCCGTGAAGAAGCGGAAGGTGAAGAACCACCAGGGCTCGAAGGAGACGGTGGTCAGGGCCGTGGCCCCGAGATACACCGCCAGGGTGACCATGAACAGTTTCCTGCGGCCGAAGCGGTCGGTGAGGCGGCCGAAGAACAGCGCCCCCACGCACGCGCCGGCGACATAGAGGGCGGCCGCGGTGCCGGTGACCTGCGCGGAGGTGATCGGCAGGCCGCTGCCGGGCTCGGAGAGGCGTCCGGCGATGTTGCCGACGATCGTGACTTCCAGGCCGTCGAGGATCCACACCGTGCCGAGGCCGATCACCACGGTCCAGTGCCAGCGTGACCACGGGAGACGGTCGAGACGGGCGGGAACGGCGCTGGTGACCCGGCCCCCGGCTTGATCCCGGCCTTCCCCCCGGCCCTTCTCCTCAACGGTGGACATGAGGCTCCCTCCTCGTCGAGCGACGCCTGCCCGGGTTCCCTCCGGGGCACGGCCTACGCCCGCCCGAGTGCGGTCACGCCCTCCCGAGAGGGATCTACGCCCCCACGATCCGCGACACCGTATAGATCAGCAACCCGGCCAACGAGCCCACCACCGTGCCGTTGATCCGGATGAACTGCAGGTCACGGCCGATGTGGGCCTCGATCTTCCTGGTCGTGTGCTCGGCGTCCCAGCCGGCCACCGTGTCGGTGATGAGGGAGGTGATCTCGGTCCGGTACGTCGTGACCACGTACACCGCCGCGCCCTCGACCCACCGGTCGACCTTGGCCTGGAGCTTGGGATCGGTGGCCATGCGGGCGCCCAGCGAGAGCAGGGAGGCCCGCACGCGCAGCCGCAGCTCACTGCGCTCGTCCTCGGCGGCGGACACGATCATGGATCGTACGGCCGTCCAGGCGGAGGCGATCAGGTCCTGGACCTCGCCGCGGCCGAGCACCTCGCCCTTCAGGCGCTCCACGCGCGCGCGGGTGTCGGTGTCGGACTGGAGGTCGCAGGCGAAGTCGGTGAGGAAGCGGTCGAGGGCGCCGCGGGCCGGGTGGGAGGGGGCGTCGCGCATCTCGGTGACGAAGCGGAGCAACTCCTTGTAGACCCGCTCGCCGACCTTCTTGTCGACGAAGCGCGGGGTCCAGCCGGGCGCGCCGCCCTGGATCGCGTCCATGACCTGCTCGTCGTGGAGCACCAGCCAGTCGTGGGCGCGGATGCAGATCAGGTCCACGACCCGCTTGTGGCCGCCGTCCGCGACGATCTTCTCCAGCATCTTCCCTATGCCGGGCGCTATCTCCTGGGCGTCGGCGCGGCGGGTGATCGCCTCTCCGACCACCGCCTGCACGTCGGAGTCGCGCAGCACGGTCAGGGCGCCTCTGAGCGCGGCGGCGAGCTCGGCGGTGACCCGGTCGGCGTGCTCCGGTTCGGCGAGCCAGGCACCGAGACGGCTGCCGATGCCCACGGCGCGCAGACGCTGTCGTACGACGTCGGAGGAGAGGAAGTTCTCGCCGACGAACTCGCCGAGCGAGACGCCCAGCTGGTCCTTCTTGGTGGGGATGATCGCGGTGTGCGGGATGGGCAGGCCGAGCGGGTGGCGGAAGAGGGCCGTGACCGCGAACCAGTCGGCGAGCGCGCCGACCATGCCGGCCTCGGCGGCGGCCGCGACATAGCCGGCCCAGGCTCCGGCGCCCTCGTGGGACGCCCATGTCGCGAGGACGTACACGAGGGCGACGAAGAGCAGCAGGCCGGTGGCCGTCAGTTTCATCTGGCGGACACCGCGGCGCTTCTCCTCGTCGGCGGGGCTGAACGAGGTCATCGCACGGTTCGTCGGGCCGGGGGCGGTCGTCGCGCGCCGCTCCCGGCCGGGGCCGGTCGTCGTGCGTTCGGCCTGGTCGACGGCGGTCGTCGCGTGGTGGCCGGGGGCGCCGGGCCGGGCGGACCGCCCTTCGGCGCCCGCGTCTTCCGGTTCTGTTCGTTCCATTCACTCCACCCGTTCGCCGAGCCGTCCGAGGGCTCCGTACACATTGTCCCTTCCTGACCGACTCCCGGAACGGAACAGGAGTTCCCTGCGTCTGTTCGGACGGGGGGAACTCAGGGGAATCCTGGGGCCGTCGCCGGGAAATCTCGGGGGCGTCTCAGGGGCACCTCGGGGGCGTCTCCGGGTTGTTCGAGGCCGCGGGAGGGGGGTCCCGTCGTTTTCCTCCCTACCCCGTACCCCATCATGTGATCATCACTTCGGAGCCTCGGGCTCCCCTCGCCCGAGGAGACACGCACCGCATGACCAAGCGTCATGGTTATGCCCTGCTGGCCGCCGTCTTCGCCATGATCGTGGCCATATCCGGAGCCATATACGTGGGTGTCGCCGCCGACGACGGCACCGGCGGCACCCGTAACGCCACCGCCGACAACCGCGCCCCGCGCGACTCGGCCGCCCCCGCCTCCGCCGGCACCTGGGTCGGCACCTGGTCGGCCTCCCCCGCCGGAGCCGAGCCCGGCACCGAGACGAACGGCATGGCGGGCCGCTCCCTGCGCAACGTCGTGCACACGGACGTCGGCGGCACCGAGGCCCGCATCACCCTGTCCAACCTCTACGGACAGCAGCCGCTGAACATCACGCACGCCTCGATCGCCGTCGCCGCGGCCGAGAACGACGCGGCGGCGGTGGCCGACACCATGCGCCGCCTCACCTTCTCCGGCAGCACCACCGTGACCGTCCCGGCCGGAGCGCAGATCATGAGCGACGCCGTGCGCGTGCGCATCCCGCGCGACTCCGACGTCCTCGTGACCACGTACTCCCCGACCCCGTCCGGCCCGGTCACCTACCACCCGCACGCACGGCAGATCTCCTACGCCGCCCAGGGCGACCGCACCGAGGACCTGACCGCCACCGCGTACACCGAGCAGACCCCGCACTGGCGCTACCTCACCGCGCTCGACGTACTGAGCGACGAATCCGTCGGCACCGTCGTCGCCCTGGGCGACTCGATCACCGACGGCATCACCTCCACGGAGGGCGCCAACCACCGCTGGACGGACGTCCTCGCCGACCGGCTGCGCACCGCGGCCGGCACCGGGGACGTGCCTCGCTACAGCGTCGTCAACCAGGGCATCAGCGGCAACCAGGTCCTGGCCGAAGGGCTCGGCCGGCCCGCCGACAACCCGAGCGGCCTGAACCGTCTCGAACGCGACGTGCTCGGCCGTACGAACGTCAAGGCCGTCGTCATCGACCTCGGCGTCAACGACATCCTGCGCAACCAGGGCCAGGTCGATCCGGTGACCGTCACCGACGGGCTGCGGGAGATGGTGCGGCGGGCGCATGCGCGCGGGCTGCGGGTCGTCGGGGCGACGCTGATGCCCTTCGGCGGGCACCGCGGGTACTCGCGGTCGCGTGACGCCGTACGGCGGGCCGTCAACGCGGAGATCCGGGCGGGGAAGGTGTACGACGCCGTCGTCGACTTCGACAAGGCGTTGCGGGATCCGTACGATCCGCGGCGGCTGCGGGCCGATTACGACTCCGGGGACCATCTGCACCCCAGTGACAAGGGGTACGAGCGGATGGCGGAGGTGTTCGAGCTCGGGGATCTGAAGGGGGCGGCGCCTGCGGAGCTGTAGGGTCCGGTCGCTTTGCGGCTGCGGCGCCATCGTGGCTGGTCGCGCCCACGCGGCGGAGCCGCACAATGTCACAGCCGCGCCCCTAAAAGGGGCGCTCCACCTGCCCGGGATTCACCAGCCTCCGTGCCTCCGCCGGTGCCGCTCGTCCCGGCGCTCCCGGTGGCGTTCCCGGCGCTCCTCCTGGCGCTCCCTGCGTTCCTCGTGGCGTTCGCGGACGAGGTCGTGGGCGTCGTCCAGGGCGTCGAACATGTCGCCGAGGCCGTCCCGCCGTGAACCCTCCAGTTCCTTGCGGGCGCTCTTGCGCTCCAGCTTCTCCTGGCGGCGCTCCTCCTTCAGGCGCAGCCGCTCGGCGCGGGTCAGCTTGCGCTCCACGCCGACGCCGCCCCAGAACGCGAAGCCCGTGACGATCACGCGCGGGGCGCCCGGGTCCCCGGCCCGCCCCTCCTCGCGGTGGTCGAACCCGCCCATGATGCCGATGCCACGGACGACGACCTCGACGCCGGGCGGCACGATGACGTTCACGCCGCCCATGACGGCGACGACGTTGACGACGACCTCGCGGTCCGCGAAGTTCGCCTCGCGCAGGTCGATCTCACCCCCGCCCATGAAGGCGAAGGAGTTGAAGCGCTTGGGGACCGTCCAGCGGCCCTTGCGCTCGAAGCCCGACAGGATCGCGACACCCCACGAGGACGAGCCCTCGCCGCCGACGATCCGCCCCGCCCAACTCCCGTTCTCTTCGGGCTGCTTGACCATCGAGACCGGCGCCACGGCGTGCACGCCCGGCAGATCGCGGGTGAGCGGCGCCAGTTCCCTGTACGTCCGTGCCTTGAACGTCGCTTCCAGCCGCTCCTCGAACTCCTCCATGTCGAGGCGGCCCTCCGCGAGGGCGTCCCGCAGCTGTTCGGCGACTCGTTCACGATCGGCGTCGGAGGCCCGCAGCTCCGGGCTCGGGGATCCGGGGTCCGGCGGCGTCGGTCGCTGGTCGTCGCTTCCCCTGGAAGGCGCATCCTCGGTCATGGGACTCAGCCTACGAGAGAGCCTTCTCCGCGTACATGCGGCTGATGACCGCCTCGATGTCCGGCTCCCGCACCGAGAGGTCCACCAGGGGGAACTCGGCCGCGATCCGCGCCACCAGCTCCGCCGCCGACGCCGCCGCGGGGAAGGCGAGCCACTGCCGGGGCCCCTCCACCTTCACCACCCGCGCCGAGTCCACCTCGATCGGCGGGAGTTCCCGCTCCAGGTCGACCACGAGGGTCCGCTCGCTCTCCCCCACCTCGTGCAGCCCGGTCAGCGGCCCGTCGTACATCAGCCGCCCGTGGTCGATGACCATCACCCGCCGGCACAGCTGCTCGATGTCGTTGAGGTCGTGCGTGGTCAGCAGCACCGTCGTGCCGCGCTCGGCGTTCAGGTCCCGCAGGAAGGAACGGACCTTGGCCTTGCTGATCACATCGAGGCCGATGGTGGGTTCGTCGAGGTAGAGGACCTCGGGGTCGTGCAGCAGCGCCGCCCCGATGTCGCCGCGCATCCGCTGCCCCAGCGAGAGCTGGCGCACCGGCACGTCCAACAGGGCTTCCAGGTCGAGGAGTTCGACACAGCGGTCGAGGTTCTCGCGGTAACGGGCGTCCGGGATCCGGTACATGCGGTGCATCAGCCGGTAGGAGTCGATCAGCGGAAGGTCCCACCACAGGGTCGTACGCTGCCCGAAGACGACCCCGATGCGCTGCGCGAGCCGGGTCCGCTCGCGGGACGGGTCGATGCCCGCCACCCGCAGCCGGCCGGCGCTCGGGGTGAGGATGCCGGTGAGCATCTTGATGGTGGTCGACTTGCCCGCGCCGTTCGGGCCGATGTAGCCGACCATCTCACCGCGCGCCACGGTGAAGGAGAGGGAGTCCACCGCCCGCACCTGGCGCCGTTCGCTGCGCAGGAAGCCGGTCTTCTTGCGGACGTCGAAGACCTTCTCGACGCCGTCGAGTTCGATGAAGTCGCCCACCGGATCCCTGACCGGGTCCGCCATCAGGCCTGTTTCCATGTCGGTTCAACTCCCCGTGCTGCGATACGAACGAAGTCCCGCCCGCCAGGCGACGCCCGCCAGCGCGCAGCAGCCCGCCGCGATCAGGGGCGGGGTGAAGGCGATCCAGGTCGGCAGGTCGAGCGGATAGGGCCGGCCCAGCACGTACAGCCCGGGCAGCCAGTTCACGAAGGCCAGCGGGAGCACGTAGGTGGCCCCGCGCACCAGGTCCTTGGCGAAGACGGTCGGCGGGTACTGCAGGAGCGTGGTGCCGCCGTACGTGAAGGAGTTCTGCACCTCGGAGGCGTCCTGCGCGATGAACTGGAAGGCTCCGCCCGCCACGAACACGGCCCCGAAAATGGCGGCGCCGCAGAGCAGCATCAGCGGGACCATGAGCACTCTGAGCGGCGTCCAGTCGATGTCGAGCACGGCGATCGCGTACGCGAGGACCAGCAGCCCCTGGGTGACCCGGCCGAGGCGGCGCAGCGCGAAGCGGTCGGCGGCGACCTGGGCGAGTACGGGGGCGGGGCGTACGAGGAGCGTGTCGAGGGTGCCGTCGCGCACCCGGCGCCCGAGCCGATCCATCGAGCCGACCACCAGGTCCGTGATCCCGAAGGAGGTGGCCGAGACGCCGTACAGGAAGGCGACCTCGGGCAGGCTGTAGCCGCCGAGCCGGTCGACCCGCGAGAACATCAGCAGGACGGCCACGAAGTCGAGGGCGGTCGCCGCGAAGTTCCCGAAGGTGGTCATCACGAAGGAGGCGCGGTAGGCCATCGTGGAGCGGATCCACATCCCGGCGATCATCCGGTAGGCGCGGAATCCGTCCCGCACTCGGGCACACGTCCCCTGCGGCGCCCCCAGCAGCGCCGAAGCCACCCGCTCCCCGGAACCCCGCGCGGTTTCCGGTACCTCCGTCGAGTCAGCCACCCTGCACCACCACCCTCCGTGTCGCCACCGACTGGATCAGTCGGCCCAGGGTCAGGAGCCCCAGTGCCCAGGACGCCTGGAAGGCGTACGTGCCGAGGGGGTCCGCCGTGCCGAGCAGGACGTCCACGGGGCCTTGGACCAGGGACGACCAGGGCAGGGCGCGTACGACCTCGCCCAGCGCGCCCGGGAAGACGTTCAGCGGCAGCAGCATCCCCGAGCAGAAGACACCCGCGATCATGGACATCTGCGCCACGCCCGCCCCGTCGAGCAGCCAGAACGCGGACAGGGCCACCAGGTAGCGGAGCGAGAAGCTGACGACTGTCCCGAGCGCGACCGCGATCAGGAACGCGATCCAGGTCAGCGGGTCCGCGGGGAGCGCCAGTTCGAAGAAGAGCGCGCCGAACGCCAGGGGCACCGCTCCGCGCCCCAGCAGATGGAACATGGCCCGCCCCGCGTCCTGGGACAGCCACCACAGCTGGAGGTCGGCGGGCCGGTACAGGTCGATCGCGATGTCACCCGTACGGATGCGCTCGATCAACTCGTCCTCGAAGCCGCCGCCCATCGTCGCCATCGCCATGAGCAGCGCCTGGGAGAGCCACACATAGGTGAGCGCCTGGGCCTGGTCATAGCCGCCGAGGTGCGGTTTCTCGTCCCACAGGGCCATGAAGACGTACGCCAGGATCAGCCCGAAGACGGTGTTGGTGAACACCCCCGCCGCCGTCGCCGTCCGATAAGTGGCGTAGCGCCGGAACCCGCCCACCGCGACGGCCGTGTACAACCGCCCTGTCCCCACGAGGATGTCCTCCTTGCGCCAAAAGGGCCGTTGTGGCCGAAGCGCAGGAGCCTAGCCCCGCCCGGCTTCGTCTGCCAGGCATTTTCAGGCGCGACACGTGCCGGGATCCGGGAACGGAACGCTTGGTGCGACAGTCTTCATCAGGGGGCGCACCAGGCGTATGAGGGCGTACGGGAACGTACGATGCGAAACAGGAGTCCGGCGAACAGATGAGTGACAAGCCGCAGCCGCAGCAGAGCAGCCAGGGCTGGGCCCCGAAGGAACCGGAACCGGCGCCTCAAGCGGCACCGGGCGGACCGGGCAGCGACGGCACACCGGGCGATCCGGGTGGGACGGCCACGCCGGGCAAGCCGGGGAAGAAGCCCAGGCGGAAGCGGACGGGCTGGGGGCGGCTCATCCCGACCTGGCGGATGGTGCTCGGCACGTTCCTCGGCGTGATACTGCTCGCGATCGGCCTGTTCGCACTCGGCTACTACCTGGTCAAGATCCCGCCCGCGAACGCCGCCGCGACCAAGCAGAGCAACGTCTACCTGTACGCGGACGGCAGCCAGCTCGCCCGCGACGGCGAGGTCAACCGCGAGAACGTGACACTCACTCAGATCTCGAAGGACGCCCAGCACGCGGCGCTCGCCGCCGAGGACCGCGACTTCTACACCGAGTCGGCCGTCGACCCCAAGGCGATGATCCGCGCCGGCTGGAACACCGCCACCGGCAAGGGCAGGCAGTCCGGTTCGACGATCACCCAGCAGTACGTGAAGAACTACTACCTGGGCCAGGAGCAGACCGCCACGCGGAAGGTGAAGGAGTTCTTCATCTCCATCAAGCTCGACCGCCAGAAGAGCAAGGACGAGATCCTCGAGGGCTACCTCAACACCAGCTACTACGGCCGCAACGCGTACGGCATCCAGGCCGCCGCCCAGGCGTACTACGGCGTCGACGCCAAGAACCTGACGATCGGTCAGGGCGCCTACCTCGCCGCGCTCCTGAACGCGCCGAGCCAGTACGACGTGGTCGCGCACCCCGAGAACAAGTCCGCGGCCCTCGCCCGCTGGAACTACGTCCTCGACGGCATGGTCAAGAAGAACTGGCTGACCCGGGCGGACCGGGCCAAGGTCACGTTCCCGCAGCCCAAGCAGGACGTGGTCGCCGCCGCCATGTCGGGCCAGCGCGGCTACCTGGTGCAGGCGGTCAAGGACTACCTCGTCTCGAACAAGATCATCGACGAGGACACCCTGACCACCGGCGGCTACCGCATCACGACCACGCTCCAGAAGTCCCGGCAGAACGCCTTCGTGAAGGCCGTCGACGACCAGGTGATGTCGAACCTCGACAAGAAGAACCGCAAGGTCGACCGGTACGTCCGCGCCGGCGGCGTCTCCATCGACCCGGCCACCGGCAAGGTCGTCGCGATGTACGGCGGCATCGACTACACCAAGCAGTACGTCAACAACGCGACACGCCGTGACTACCAGGTCGGCTCCACCTTCAAGCCGTTCGTCTTCACCTCGGCCGTGCAGAACGCCTCGCTGACGCAGGACGGCCGCGCGATCACCCCGAACACGGTCTACGACGGCACCAACAAGCGCCCCGTGGAGGGCTGGAACGGCGGCTCGTACGCGCCCGAGAACGAGGACAAGCTCTCGTACGGGCCCATCACGGTACGCACCGCCACCGACAAGTCCGTCAACGCCGTGTACGCGCAGATGGCCGTCGACGTGGGCCCCGTCAGGGTCAAGCAGACCGCCGAAGCCCTCGGCATCCCCTCCACCACCCCCGACCTGACCGGCACCCCGTCCATCGCGCTCGGCCCGTCCACGGCCAGCGTCCTCGACATGGCGGAGGCGTACGCGACGCTCGCCAACCACGGCCGGCACGGCACGTACACGCTCGTCGAGAAGGTCACCAAGGACGGCACGTCGGCCGTGAGCCTGCCCAGGCAGGACACCGAGCAGGCGGTGCCCCGGGAGGCCGCCGACACCACCACGTCCATCCTGCAGAGCGTCGTCGAGGGTGGCACCGGTACCGCCGCGCTGGCCGCCGGCCGGCCCGCCGCGGGCAAGACCGGCACCGCGGAGGAGGACCAGGCGGCCTGGTTCGCGGGCTACACCCCCGACCTCGCCACCGTCGTCTCCGTCATGGGCCAGGACCCCGACACCGGCACCCACGAGTCGCTGTACGGCGCCCTCGGCCAGCCCCGTATCAACGGCGGCGGCTATCCGGCGCAGATCTGGGCGCAGTACACGAAGGCCGCGCTCAAGGGCAGCGGCGCGAAGGACTTCGACCTCCAGCTCCAGCCGGGCGCGGAGGAGCAGGAGCTCCCGAGCACCGGCCCCACCGACGAGTCCCCCGGCACCGGCGACGAGGACGACGGGGGCCGGACCACCGGCGGGACGGCCTCCCAGAGCCCGCCCTCGGATCAGACGCAGGGCCAGACCCAGGGGGAGACGGAGGGCCAGACCCAGGGCCAGACGGAAGGTGAGACCCAAGGCCAGACGGAGGGCCAGACCGACGGCGGCACCACCACCGGGGGCGGCACGACCGACGGGACGACCACCGGCGGCACGACGGACGCGGGCACCACCACCGGTGGCGACACCGCGGCCCCGTCGGGCGGGAGCACGGACGGCGGCGGTACGGCGGGGACGACCGCGGGAGCGGGGCCACTGAGCGGACTGACGTCACGAAAACAGTGACCCGCAACAGCGACCCGCGGGAACTCGGATCCTCAGATCCCCAGATCCTTGATGATCTTCGCCACGTGGCCGGTCGCCTTGACGTTGTACAGCGCCCGCTCGACCTTGCCCTCCTCGTCCACGATCACCGTGGAGCGGATGACGCCGACGACCGTCTTGCCGTACAGCTTCTTCTCGCCGAAGGCGCCGTACGCCTCCAGGACGGTCTTGTCGGGGTCGCCGACCAGGGTGACCTTCAGGGACTCCTTCTCGCGGAACTTGGCGAGCTTCTCGGGCTTGTCCGGGGAGACGCCGATGACGTCGTACCCGGCACCGGCCAGCACGTCGAGGTTGTCCGTGAAGTCGCAGGCCTGCTTCGTGCAGCCGGGGGTCAGGGCGGCCGGGTAGAAGTAGACGATGACCTTGCGGCCCTTGTGGTCGGCGAGGGAGACCTCGTTGCCGTCGGCGTCGGGCAGGGTGAAGGCGGGGGCGGTGTCGCCGGGCTGGAGTCGCTCGCTCATCGGTACCTCACGTGGCCGGGGTGAATGCTTAGGGAACTACGGGAACGAGCGTAATGGGGGGTGCCGAGGGGTGAGCGGCGGCCCGAGCTGACAGACTGTCGGCGGCACAGAGACAAAGCTCAAGAACACGACCACGGAGGCAGCGCGGTGTCGGATACGTCGAGAACGTCGGATACCAGGACTCCGGCGCAGATCGAGGCGGACATCAAGCGCCGCCGCGAAACACTCGCCGAGACGCTCGACGAGATCGGCGTGCGGGTCCACCCGAAGACGATCGTCGGGGACGCCAAGGCCAAGGTCGCCTCCCAGATCGACCACACGCTCGGCCGCGCCTACGTCGGCGTCAACCGGGTGGTCGGCGATGCGAAGGGGCAGTTCGTCACCGAGGACGGCGCGCCACGCCTGGAGCGCATCGTGCCCCTCGCGCTCGTCGCGGTCGGGGTCGTGGGCCTGGTGGTGACGCGCTCACGACGACGCAAGCGCTGACAACGGCTCGACCCCGGCTCGATCGGCTCGACTCGACCCGGCCGGGCGCGACCCGGCTGCGTACGGACGGCTCAAAGGCAGGTAGGTTCGGGACGTGAGCGCCAATCGGGACAAGCAGACCCCCCACCACGACAAGTTGCCCATCCGGATGCTGCACGACCGCGTGCTGGTGCGGCAGGACGCCGCCGAGGGCGAGCGGCGTTCCGGCGGCGGCATCCTGATCCCCGCGACGGCGGCCGTCGGGCGGCGCCTCGCCTGGGCCGAGGTCGTCGCGGTCGGACAGAACGTACGGACGGTGGAACCCGGCGACCGTGTCCTCTACGACCCCGAGGACCGGGCCGAGGTCGAGGTGCGGGGAATCGCGTACGTGCTGATGCGCGAGCGCGATCTGCACGCCGTGGCGGCGGACCGCTTCGAGGGCTCCGAGGACTCGACCGGCTTGTATTTGTAGGGCGTAGCTGACCTGACGGGGCTGGTGACCATGGTCACCAGCCCCTTTTGCCTGTGCTTTGCTACCGTGGAAGGCCTTGGAAGGACCCCGACGAGACGCGCCGTACCGGGCGGAGAGCGAAAAGCTCCCAGGCAAAGACGACGCACCCCTGTTGATCACTCACGGAGGTGCCTCTCATGGCCTGGATCCTGCTGCTCGTCGCCGGTCTGCTCGAAGTCGGCTGGTCGATCGGCATGAAGTACACCGACGGCTTCACCCGCCTCGTCCCCAGCGTCCTCACCGGCGCGGGCATCATCGCGAGCATGGTCCTGCTCTCCTACGCCGCCAAGTCCCTCCCCATCGGCACCGCCTACGGCGTCTGGGTCGGCATCGGCGCGGCCGGCGCGGCGGTACTGGGCATGCTCGTCCTCGGCGAACCGGCGACCGCCGCCCGCATCTTCTTCGTCTGCCTGCTCCTGGTGGCCGTGGTGGGCCTGAAGGTGACCTCGGGGCACTGACCGGGCGCCGGGCTCCTCACCACGGCCGGTTGATCCAGTCACCGGGGAGAAGCGCGCGGACCGCATCCAGGGCGGGCGCGGACCGGCCGAGGGCCCACAGCCAGTCACCGCCGTCCACCCGCAGCACGGCGTCGGGGGACGAGAACCAGCGGACCACGCCTGCGTCGAGGGCCCACATCGGGTAGTCGGGCAAGGACAGCCGCTCGAATCCCGCCGGCGGCGCGTCGAGGGTTTCGCTCGCTCCGAGGGGGCGATTGTCCGCGCGGTCCTCGTCGTGGGCGAGTACGGACTCGGACAGCACCATCTCGACGCAGGCGAGGGAGAAGCGGTCGAGGAAGCGGGACCAGTCAGGTGCGCTGCCGTCCGTGCGCCGGAAGACCACGGGCGGATCGTCCTTCTCCAGGTCCTCCTGGAGAACGGCCCACTCGGCGACCGCCTGGTTCTCCAACCGGAACACCAAAGCACCTTCGGCGATGCGCAGTTGCTCCAGCGGAAGCAGCCGATCCTGCACACTGGTCAGGTCCGCACGCCTCCCGAGCAGCCCGTACGCATCCCACAGCGCAATGGGCAGCGGCGATCGAAGCCGGTACTCGGCATCGGCCAACTCCTCGTACGAGCAGCCGTCACCGGCACGGATCGGCTCCCGCCAGGACCGGGCAAAGCCCTCGACGAACCGCCAGACCCCCGCCCGACCCTCGAAGGCCGCCCCTTCGGCACCCACATCGAACTTCACACCCACCCACCGCACGCTACCCGCGACCACATCCCGCAGGGCCGCGTCAGAACGAGATCCAGCACCTGGAGGCGGCGGCCAGTTCGTCGCGGACGTTGTCGGAGGCGCTGATGAAACTGGAGGTGGACCCGAAGAGTTCGACGCGGCGATACGTGTACGAGCGCAATGAAGAAGCTGGGGGTCGACATCTCACACTTCGAGCGCGAAGGCGTGCGGTGGACGAAAGAGGTCCTTGAGGCGGCGGTTACGGCCTCGACGAACATGTGCGAGGTGCTCCGCCGACTCGGACTTGAGGTGGTCGGCGGCTACCACACGCATATCAGCCGCCGGATCAAGGCGTATGACATCGACACCTCGCACTTCCAGGCACCGTCCCGGCGTGGCCAGACCAGACGTACGCGGACCCCGGAGGCCTTGCTCGCAGTACAGACGGCCACTCCCGCCCGGCGCATCCCCAGCGACCGCCTCAAATGGGCATTGACAGCCCTGGGAGTACCCGAGCGTTGCGCGCGCTGCGGTACGGAACCGCTCTGGCGTGGGCACCCACTGCCCCTGGAGGTCGACCACACCTCTCACTTCCCCCGCAATCGCCGACGTGGGCCGCAGGACCTGCCGAGTGAGAGTGAGTTGCGCCAAGCAGTCACCGAGTCCATTTCCATCGCAGGCGTTCTCCGGTTACTGCAACGCCCGGACAACTCACGGCTGCGCGCGCTGCTTCCGCAGTTGACCACCGCATACGGCATCGACACCTCCCACTTCCTGGGGCAGGCTCATCAGCGCGGGAAACCCGGCCCGACACCTCTGAAGCGACCGGAGGACTTGCTCGTCAAACACAGCGGCAACCGCCGCACGCGAACGGCGCTGCTTCGCCGAGCGCTTCGCGAAATTGGCGTACCCGAAGAATGCGCCGAGTGCGGGACCGGCCCTGAGTGGCTCGGCGAGCCAATGACGCTGGAGGTCGATCACATCAACGGGGACTGGAGCGACGACCGGCGCGAGAACCTGCGGATACTGTGCCCCAACTGTCACGCGATCACCAGCACGTGGTGCAGGGGCGGAAACCGACGTCGAACATAGACGGGCACCGCATCACCGGTAGCATGGGTTCGCACGCGGCCGTTGCTGAATGGTATAAGCGGAGGTTTTAGGTGCCTCTGGGCCTTGCGCCCATGTGGGTTCGAATCCCATCGGCCGCACACACAGGGGGGCCGTCCGGCGAGGCGGCCCCTCCCCGTGTCTCAGCCCAACAACTCCCGAACCACCGGCACCAGCCCCCGGAACGCCTTCCCCCGGTGGCTGATCACGTTCTTCTCCTCGGGGGAGAGTTCGGCGCAGGTTCGGGTGTCGCCCTCCGGCTGGAGGATGGGGTCGTAGCCGAAGCCGTGGGTGCCGGTGGGGGTGTGGCGCAGGGTGCCCCTCAGTTGGCCCTCGACGACGCGCTCCGTGCCGTCCGGCAGGGCGAGCGCCGCCGCGCAGGCGAAGTGGGCGCCCCGGTGTTCGTCGGAGATGTCCGAGAGCTGGGCGAGGAGAAGGTCCAGGTTCGCGCGGTCGTCCCCGTGCCGTCCCGCCCAGCGGGCGGAGAAGATGCCGGGGGCGCCGTTCAGGACGTCCACGCAGAGGCCGGAGTCGTCGGCGACGGCGGGCAGGCCGGTGGCCTGGGCCAGGGCGTGGGCCTTGAGGAGGGCGTTCTCGGCGAAGGTGACGCCGGTTTCCTTGACGTCGGGAATGTCCGGATAGGCCTCCGCGCCGACGAGGTCGTGGGTGATACCTGCGTCGGCGAGGATCGCCCTCAGCTCGGTGATCTTTCCGGCGTTACGGGTGGCGAGGATCAGGCGGGTCATGGGGACCAGTATCCAAGGGCCGGAGAGTTGCTCGTTACGGCGTGCAGACCTTGGTCAGTTCTCCGGCCGCGTCGGTGACCGGGCTGACGTCGGGGGTGTTGTCGCCGTTCTTGATGGCCGTACGGACGTTGCCGACGGCCTTGTTCAGGTCGTCGACCGCCTTGTTGACGTCGGCGTTGTCCGTCTTGTCGCCTATCTTGTCGAGGTTGTTCTCGATCGCGTTGAGGGACTCGTCGGTCTGTGTCGGGTCGTTCGCCGCGTTCTCCACGGCCTGCTGGAGGTTGGTGACGCTGTCGGCGATGGAGTCGGCGGTCTGGACACAGTCCAGGGCCTTGTTGACGGCATCGCAGCCCACCGCCGCCGGCAGGGCGACGAGTACGGCGGTAACGGCGAATGCGGCTGTGCGGCGTCGGTGGCGCGCGGCCATGGAACGGTCCCTCCCCGTGGACAAACATGTGGTCGACCCCGTGACGCGGTCGGCTCGGCCCGTGCGGGGCCGACGGGGGCGCACGGCTGGACCGTACGCCCGTACCCCTAAGAACGCGAAGGATTATCCCGCGGTTGCCTCGAGGGCCGCCCGCTGGATCGCCGCGAGCTCGTCGCAGCCGGCGACGGCGAGGTCGAGCAGGGCGTTCAGCTCCTTGCGGTCGAAGGGCTCGGCCTCCGCGGTGCCCTGGACCTCGACGAAGCGTCCGTCGCCGGTGCAGACGACGTTCATGTCGGTGTCGGCCTTCACGTCCTCCTCGTAGCAGAGGTCCAGGAGGGGGATCCCGCCGACGATGCCGACCGAGACGGCGGAGACCGTGCCGGTCAGGGGCTTGCGTCCGGGCTTGACCAGCTTCTTGCCCTGCGCCCAGGTGATCGCGTCGGCCAGCGCCACGTACGCGCCGGTGATGGCCGCCGTGCGCGTGCCGCCGTCGGCCTGGAGGACGTCGCAGTCGAGGACGATGGTGTTCTCGCCGAGCGCCTTGTAGTCGATGACGGCGCGCAGGGAGCGGCCGATGAGGCGGGAGATCTCGTGCGTACGGCCGCCGATCTTGCCGCGGACCGACTCGCGGTCTCCGCGGGTGTTCGTGGCGCGGGGAAGCATGGAGTACTCGGCGGTGACCCAGCCCTCTCCGCTGCCCTTGCGCCAGCGCGGGACGCCTTCGGTGACGGAGGCGGTGCAGAACACCTTGGTGTCGCCGAAGGAGACGAGGACGGAGCCCTCGGCATGCTTGCTCCAGCCGCGCTGGATGGTGATGGGGCGCAGTTGTTCGGGGGTGCGGCCGTCGATTCGAGACATGGCGTTGAGCCTAGTCGCATACGGCTGAGGGGCCGCCTCCGGTTGCGGAAGCGGCCCCTCAAGGGTGAGGTAGGGGGCTCAAGGGTGCCCCTTCGGCTCACATCGGTTCACATCGGTTCACATCATGTCTTCGATGTCCGCGGCGATGGGGTCGGCGTCGGTGCCGATGACGACCTGGATGGCGGTGCCCATCTTGACGACGCCGTGGGCGCCGGCGGCCTTCAGGGCGGCCTCGTCGACCTTGCTCGGGTCCACGACCTCGGTACGCAGGCGGGTGATGCAGCCCTCGACCTCTTCGATGTTGTCGATGCCGCCGAGCCCGGCGACGATCTTCTCAGCCTTCGTGGCCATGTCCTACTCCCTGATCCGAACCGCTTTGTCGCAGTAACCCACAGTTGGCCCATCTTTGCGAGCGGCCATGTCGCGCGTACCGAATGATGGCGTTCACGACAGCGCAACCGTTCGCCGACTGGTCTACACCAGTGGGCGTGCGGTCGCCAACCCGGCCCCGTCCGGAGGACGCCCATGAGTGCCGACAGCACCCCCGCGCCCGCACGGGCCCGCTGGAACAAGCTGTTCCAGGGGCTGCAGAAGATGGGGCGCAGCCTCCAGCTGCCGATCGCCGTGCTGCCGGCCGCGGGCCTTCTCATCGGGCTCGGCCAGCCTGGTGTATTCGGCGCCGAGGGGCTCGGCTGGGACAACGTCTCCAAGATCATGAGAGGTGCGGGCGGCGCGCTGCTCGACGGCTCGCTCGGGCTGCCGCTGCTGTTCTGTGTGGGCGTGGCCATCGGCATGGCGAAGAAGTCGGACGGGTCGACGGCGCTCGCGGCGGTCGCCGGTTTCCTCGTCTACTACAACGTGCTGCGCCAGTTCCCGGTGAGCTGCCCGGGCGGGGCGAAGGCTCTCACGAACATCGGCTGCCAGGCGGCCGATGCCTCCGTGGCCCCGTTCACGTACCAGAATCCGGGGGTCTTCGGCGGCATCGTCATGGGGCTGATGACCGCGTACATCTGGCAGCGCTACCACCGCACGAGGCTGGTCGACTGGCTCGGGTTCTTCAACGGGCGGCGGCTGGTGCCGATCGTCATGGCGTTCGTGGCCATCGCGTTCGCCGTGCTGTGTCTGTGGGTCTGGCCGCCGGTGGGGCGGGGCCTCGAGCACTTCAGCGACTGGCTGGTGGGACTGGGCTCCTGGGGTGCCGGTGTCTTCGGCGTGGCCAACCGGGCGCTGCTGGTGGTCGGTCTGCACCAGTTCCTGAACGTGCCCGTCTGGTTCCAGTTCGGCAGCTACACCGCGCCGGACGGGACGGTCGTGCACGGTGACATCACCATGTTCCTGGCGGGCGACCCGAACGCCGGGCAGTTCACGTCCGGCTTCTTCCCCATCATGATGTTCGCGCTGCCCGCGGCGGCGCTGGCCATCACGCACTGCGCCCGGCCCGAGCGCCGTAAGGAGGTCGGCGGGCTCATGCTGTCGGTCGCGCTGACCTCGTTCGTCACGGGCATCACGGAACCGCTCGAGTACTCCTTCCTGTTCGTCGCGCCCGTGCTGTACGTGATCCACGCGCTGCTGACGGGAGTGTCGATGGCGGTGACCTGGGGGGTGGGCGTGCATGACGGTTTCGGCTTCTCCGCCGGGGTCATCGACTACGTCATCAACTGGCATCTGGCGACCAGGCCGTGGGCGATCGTGCCGATCGGGCTGTGCTTCGCGGTCGTGTACTACGTGATCTTCCGGTTCGCGATCACGAAGTTCGATCTGAAGACTCCGGGCAGGGAGCCGGAGGAGGAGCACGAGGACACGACCAAGCCGTAGGCGGTTCGTTCACGGGCCGTGGGCTCGCGCCTCTTCGGGGCGCGGCTTCGTCGTGTCCGGAACCGATTCCTCCCCTTATGGCCCGGGCCACAAAATTCGTGGGTTCCTTATCTCACCTTCACCGTGCTACAACAGGTCTACACCACTGAGTGGTGTAGACCACGCGGATGCTGCCCGCCCCATTCTTTGCCCCTTCCCGTCCCCCGGCAGCACCGGCACATGGAGGAACTATGAGCACCGCCAGCGCAACGGCGGCACCCGCGAAGAAGCGGGGATCCGGTCTGTTCCAGGGCCTGCAGAAGGTCGGCCGCAGCTTGCAGCTCCCGATCGCCGTGCTGCCGGCGGCGGGCATCCTGCTCCGCCTCGGGCAGCCCGACGTGTTCGGCAAGGACGGCCTCGGCTGGAACAAGGTCGCGGCCGTGTTCATGACCGCCGGCGACGCCGTGTTCAGCAACCTGCCGCTGCTGTTCTGCGTCGGCATCGCCATCGGCTTCGCCAAGAAGGCCGACGGCTCCACGGCGCTGGCGGCGCTGGTCGGCTTCCTGGTCTACAAGAACGTACTCACCGCGTTCCCGATCACCGACGCCAAGGTCACCAAGGGCGCGGACGTCGCCGCAACGTACAACGACCCCAAGGTCCTCGGCGGCATCATCATGGGCCTGATAGCCGCCGTCACCTGGCAGCGGTTCCACCGCACCAAGCTTCCCGACTGGCTGGGCTTCTTCAACGGCCGCCGCCTGGTCCCGATCCTGATGGCCTTCATCGGCACGGCCGTCGGCGTGTTCTTCGGTCTGGTCTGGGAGCCGATCGGCAACGTCATCACCGACTTCGGCCAGTGGATGACCGGCCTCGGCGCCGTCGGCGCGGGCATCTTCGGCGCGATCAACCGCGCGCTGCTCCCGGTCGGCATGCACCAGTTCGTGAACACCGTGGCCTGGCAGGAGATCGGCTCCTACAAGGACTCCGCCGGTGCCGTGTGGCACGGTGACCTGCCGCGTTTCTTCCACGGTGACCCGACCGCCGGCCAGTTCATGACGGGCTTCTTCCCCATCATGATGTTCGCGCTCCCGGCCGCCGCCCTGGCGATCACGCATTGCGCGCGTCCCGAGCGACGCAAGGCGGTCGGCGGCATGATGATGTCGCTCGCGCTGACTTCCTTCGTCACGGGTATCACCGAGCCGATCGAGTTCGCGTTCATGTTCATCGCGCCGGTCCTGTACGTGATCCACGTGGTCCTGACCGCCCTGTCGATGGCCGTCACCTGGGCCCTGGGCGTCCACCATGGCTTCAGCTTCTCGGCCGGCGCCATCGACTACTTCCTGAACTGGAACCTGGCCACCAAACCCTGGATGATCATCCCGATCGGCCTGGTCTTCGCGGTGATCTACTACGCGGTCTTCCGCTTCGCGATCATTAGGTGGAACCTCCCCACGCCGGGCCGCGAGCCCGAAGAGGAGCTCGAGGACCTCACGAAGGCGTGAGGCCCGCCACGATGTGACGAAGGCCCCCGCAGCCCGGCTATCGCTGGGCCACGGGGGCCTTCGTCACGCCCGCGCCCTCATCGCAGCAGGCTGCCGCCGTCCACGGTCAGAACCTGGCCGGTCAGCGCCTCCGCGGCCTCGGAGGCCAGGAAACCCACGGTCGCCGCGACATCCTCGGGGACGAGTGGACGGGGCAGTGCCTGTGTCGCCTCGGCCATGACGAACGCCTCGTCGGGCTGATACGCGGTCGCCGGGGTGCGGGTGAGCCCCGGAGCCACGGACGTCACGGCGATACCGTCCTTGCCCAGCCCGACGGCCAGGGTGCGTCCGAACGCGGTGAGAGCCCCTTTGCTGGTGATGTAGCCGAGCAGGTCGGCGCTGGGCGGCTTCCATACGGTGTCGGAGGTGATGAGCACGATCCGACCGAACCCGCGCTCCCGCATGCCGGGGATGAAGGCCTGGGACAACAGCAGAACCGACTCGACGTTGACGGCCTGGATCCGTCGCCAGGTGGCGAGGTCGACGGTGTCGAGTTCCACCAGGTCGCTCGCGGCGGCCGAGTGGACGAGCACATCGACCCGGCCGTACGTCTCGAGGACTTCGGCGGCAGCCCTCCGTACGTCCTGTTCCACACCGAGATCGCAGGCGATGTCGCCGGCGCGGTCCAGCACCACGACGCGGTGGCCCAGCCGGGCGAGTTCACGGACGATCGCCCCGCCGATCGCGCCGTCCCCGCCGGTCACCACCGCGACCCGTGAGGTCGAGACATCAGCCATGGTTCATCTCCTCGTTTCGCGACGCCGGTCGGTGGACTGCGGTGGCCACGAGCGCGGCACCCACACAACAGCTTGCTCCGCCAAGCAATTGTGCGCCGCCGTCGGCCGCACGGCAAGTGCCGCTGTCGGCCACACGGCAAGCCGCGGATACCAGAGGCGCCGGAAACCGACCAGCCGCCGGACGCAGCGGTGACCGGCTCGGGCCCGCCGTCGCTGCGGCATAGTGGGACGTGATAGCGCCACACGCCGCGGCACCTCCCGGGTACGGGCCGGTGCGGACGCGTGTGCACCTGCCCCCCTTACACACTTCGGGACCGCAATGCCTACCAGCAGCCGCTTCGTCGTCGCCGTCCACGCCCTGGTCGCCCTCGCGGTCAGCGGCGACAAGCCCCTGCGCTCCGAAGACCTCGCCTACTCGGCCCATACGAGTCCTGTCGTGATCCGGGGCCTGCTTTCCCGGCTGAGCAGCGCGGGTCTCACCAAGTCCCAGCTCGGGGCGGGCGGTGGCGCACTCCTGGCCAAGCCGGCCGAGGAGATGCGGCTGCTTGAGGTGTACGAGGCGGTGGAGGACACCCGGCTGTTCACCATGCACCGCACGCCGCCGCCGGCCGACTGCGCGGTCGGCAGCAACATCGTGGACGCCCTCCAGCCTGCTCTGATCCGCGCTCGTGAGGCATTCGAGGCGGAACTGGACCACACCACGATCGCGGAACTCGCCGACGCGGTCGCCCGTCTCGGAAAGTTCACGATGCCGCTCGAATGGTGAGCGCCCGACGGGGTGACCCGTGGTCCCGCTTGGAAATAAGTGTCGCTGTGTCACTTACACAGTGCTACTCTCGGGCATCCGCCGGGCCGACGGGGTGACGAATCCCGCTCGCCCGAGTCATGAGTGCGCGTGCGATGCTCCCCGACTCGGCGAACCCTGCGGTCCATCACGGTCAATCCCCCAGGCAGCCGCCCCTCCCGGCGGACGCCCTCCACGATCGGAGCGCAAGATGAGCAACACCCCTCGGCTGTGGACCTGCTGCGGCGCAGCCTCGACACCTTCCTCGCAAAGGACATGAAGGCCTGGACGGACCTGTGCGCCGACGATGTCGTCGCCGAATTCCCGTTCGCCCCGGAGGGAGCGCCGGCGCGTATCGAGGGGCGCGAGGCCCTCTTCGACTACCTCCGCGGCTACCCCGACGTCATCGACGTGCGGGAGATCCCGGCGGTGCGCGTCTATCCGACCGACGACGAGAACGTGGCGATCGCGCAGTGGAGCGTGAAGGGCAGCGTGGCGTCCAACGGCAATCCCTACAACATGAGTTACGCAACCTTCGTGACCTTCCGCGACGGTCTCATCGTGAACTACCGGGAGTACTGGAACCCGCAGGTCTTCCTGAACGCGCTCGCCAGCACGAACTTCTGATTCCACAGCCGTAGTTGCAGACCCCGGACGCCGCCGGCCGGCACAGGCCGACAGCAGCCGGCGGAAGTCGGCCCGCGGCGTCCACGAGAAAGCCAGATTCCTTGCCCAAGCAATCAAATGGCTCTATGGTTGCTCCGTCAAGCAAGTCATGTGCCTTGCAGCGAACTTGCAGAGAAGAGGTCCGGAACATGGACACCCACGCCACCCGCCGAAGCCTCCTGGCGCGCGCCGCCGCCCTCGCCGCGGTACCCGCGATCGGCTCCGTCGTCGCGGACACGGCACTGGGCTCACCGGCCATCGCCGCCGACGCCACCGACCTGCCCGACTACGCCCCGGTCCCCCGGTCGTCGCTCGGCCCGGCGATCAACAGCCAGGGCTACTACGTCGGACGGATCAAACGGAACCTGTACTGGGTCACCGACGGAACCTACGTCTCGGCCTTCCTGACCACCCGCGACGGCGTGGTGCTCCTCGACGCGCCGCCGTCGCTCGGCCACAACATCCAGCGCGCGATCGACGACGTGACGAAGCCCAACGGGCTGACCAACAAGGTCACGCACCTGATCTATTCGCACCACCACTCCGACCACGCGGGCGGGTCGGGCATCTTCGGCCGACGGGTGACCCGGATCGGGCACTCCGAGACCCGCAGACTGCTCATACGGGACAACGACCCCAACAAGCCGGCCCCCGAGGAGACCTTCGACGACCACCGGGTGCTCCACATCGGCGGCGAGCGCATCGAACTCGCATGGCACGGCGCCAACCACACCCCGGACAACATCTACATCCACCTGCCCGACCACGACACGCTGATGCTCGTGGACGTCGCCCTGCCCGGCTGGGTGCCGTTCGCGAACCTCAACATCAACGAGGACATCCCGGGCTCGCTGCTGGCGCCGGCCAAGGCCCTGAAGTACCCGTGGACCACCTTCATCGGAGGCCACCTCGGCCGGCTGGGGACGCGGCACGACCTCAAGATCCACCAGGCCTACATGGACGACCTCGACGCGGAGATCCGCCGCGCACTCACGACGGTCGACGCGACGCCGTACTTCGTCAAGTACGGCAACAACACCTGGGCCGCGGTGAAGACCTACCTCGACGAGGTGATCGCGGTCGCCTCACGCCCTGTCGTGACCAAGTACACCGGGACCCTCGCCGCCGCCGACGTCTTCACCGAGAGCAACGCCTTCATGCTGATGGAGTCGATACGCCTCGACGGCGGCTTCGGAATGACGGTCCACGACTGACCGCTGTCCGCAGCCCGGACAGGCCCTGGGGCCGCCCGCACGGACTGCCTCCCCAGGATCTAGATCTCGTACGTCACCCTCGGCATCGCCAGTTCCACCGGACCGTCGAAGACCTCGCGTGCGTCGGCGAGGTTGACCGCGGGGTCCGTCCACGGCGGGATGTGGGTGAGCAGCAGGCGACGGGCGCCGGCGCGGTCGGCGCTCTCGCCCGCCTCGCGGCCGTTGAGGTGGAGGTCGGGGATCTTCTCCTTGCCGTGCGTGAACGCGGCCTCGCAGAGGAACAGGTCGGTGTCCCGGGCGAGTTCGTCCAGCGCGTCGGTGACGCCGGTGTCCCCGGAGTACGTCAGCGACTTCCCGCCGTGTTCGATGCGGATGGCGTACGCCTCCACGGGGTGGCGCACCCGCTCCGTGTGCACGGTGAACGGGCCGATCTCGAACGTGGCCGGTTTGACGGTGTGGAAGTCGAAGACCTCGCTCATCGAGGAGGCGGTGGGAGTGTCCGCGTACGCGGTGGTCAGTCGCTGTTCCGTGCCCTCGGGTCCGTAGACGGGGAGCGGGTCGCAGCGGCCGCCGTCGTGGCGGTAGTAGCGCGCGACGAAGTACGCGCACATGTCGATGCAGTGGTCGGCGTGCAGATGGCTGAGGAAGATCGCGTCGAGGTCGTAGAGACCGCAGTGGCGCTGCAGCTCGCCAAGGGCACCATTGCCCATGTCGAGAAGCAGCCTGAAGCCGTCGGCCTCGACGAGGTAGCTCGAGCAGGCCGATTCCGCGGACGGGAACGACCCCGAGCAGCCGACGACGGTGAGCTTCATAAGAGCTGGAACCTCCGCGCTGACAGGAAGTGCAGAGAGTAGATGCGGGGTGCAGGTACTCGGGTGCAGATACGGGAACGGGGGTCGTGCGGTCCGTCGAGCGTAAGGCGCAAAAGGGCGGGTCGCTCCTCCACCAGGGGCTGTTGTGGGCGAACTCACCTGTGGTGTCACCGGTTCGGATGGATGGTCGACCGGAGGTCGGATGCCTCGGTTCCGCGGGCGGGGGGCGGGGCGGAGTGCGCGCCGGTACCTTCTTTGGTATGGACACGTCCTGGTGGCTCGCGTTGGCGGCCGTGGTGCTGCTCGCGCTGGTCGCGACGCTGGTGGACGGCTGGGGGCGCCGTGGACGCCGGGAGCGCCGCCCGGGCCGGGCCGCCGGTCGGACCCGGCCGCCCGGGCGGCCGCCGGCCGGGGGGCGGAAGCGGCCCCGGGTGCCTCGGCCGCGGCCGGCGGAGATCTGGTGGGCGAGGGTTCCGTACGAGGACGGGCCCGGGGAGAAGGACCGGCCGTGTCTGGTGCTGGCCGTGCGGGGCGAGCGGGTGACCGTCGCGAAGATCACGAGCAAGTACCACGACGAGCGGGCCGGTGTGATTCCGTTGCCGCCGGGTGCCGTCGGCGATGCCCATGGGCGGGCGAGCTTCCTGGAGACGGACGAGCTGCGTGAGGTGCCCTTGTGGGAGTTCCGGCGGCGGGTGGGGGTGGTGGATCCGGTCCTCTGGGACCAGGTCCGCTACTTGGCCGGCTGAGCCCGTCCCTCGCCCCCGCCGCCCCTACCCTCCCCCAAGCTCTCGACTTCGCTCGAGCAGGGGGGACCCCCATCATCCCTTCCTGGGGGCTCCGCCCCCAGACCCCCGCATCGGCCTGAACGGCCTCGTCCTCAAACGCCGGACGGGCTGAAGGCCTTTAGGGGCGCGGGGAACTGCGCGCCCAGCCCCCACCGGCCCGCAGCCGAAAGACCACCCCTCGGGGTCTGGGGCGGAGCCCCAGGAGGATGGGACGGGTAGGGGCGGCGGGGGCGAAAACCGTCCGCGCCGCCGCCCGTACGGCCTACGCCCAGAGCTGGCCCTGGACGGTTTTGATGGCTTCTTCTGTGGTCGCGGCGGTGTAGACGCCCGTCGACAGGTACTTCCAGCCGCCGTCGGCGACGACGAAGACGATGTCGGCGGACTCCCCGGCGGCGAGCGCCTTCTTGCCGACGCCGATCGCGGCGTGCAGCGCGGCCCCGGTGGAGACGCCCGCGAAGATGCCCTCCTGCTGGAGGAGCTCACGGGTGCGGGTGACCGCGTCGGCGGAGCCGACCGAGAAGCGGGAGGTGAGGACCGACGCGTCGTACAGCTCGGGAACGAACCCCTCGTCCAGGTTGCGCAGGCCGTACACCAGGTCGTCGTAGCGCGGCTCCGCGGCGACGATCTTCACGTCCGGCTTGTTCTCCCGGAGGTAGCGGCCGACGCCCATCAGGGTGCCCGTCGTGCCGAGGCCGGCGACGAAGTGCGTGATGGAGGGGAGGTCCGCCAGGATTTCGGGGCCCGTCGTCGCGTAGTGGGCGCCCGCGTTGTCGGGGTTCCCGTACTGGTAGAGCATCACCCATTCGGGGTGCTCGGCCGACAGTTCCTTCGCGACGCGCACGGCGGTGTTGGAGCCGCCGGCCGCGGGGCTGGAGATGATCTCCGCGCCCCACATGGCCAGCAGGTCCCGCCGCTCCTGAGAGGTGTTCTCCGGCATCACGCACACCATGCGGTAGCCCTTGAGCTTCGCCGCCATGGCCAGCGAGATGCCGGTGTTCCCGCTCGTCGGCTCCAGGATCGTGCAGCCCGGCGTCAACCGGCCGTCCTTCTCGGCCTGTTCGACCATGTGGAGGGCCGGGCGGTCCTTGACCGAGCCCGTCGGGTTGCGGTCCTCCAGCTTCGCCCAGATCCGGACGTCGGCGGACGGCGAAAGGCGTGGCAGGCGCACCAGAGGGGTGTTGCCCACCGCGGCGAGCGGGGAGTCGTAGCGCATCAGCGATCAGCAGCCGATCAGACCATGCCGCCGGCCACGGCCGGCAGGATCGTCACGTTGTCGCCGTCGGTGAGCTTGGTGTTGATGCCGTCGAGGAAGCGGACGTCCTCGTCGTTCAGGTACACGTTGACGAAGCGGCGCAGCTGGCCGTCGTCGACGATCCGGGCCTGGATGCCCGCGTGCCGGGTCTCGAGGTCGGCGAAGAGCTCGGCGAGGGTCGCGCCGCCGCCCTCGACGGCCTTCTCGCCGCCGGTGTAGGTGCGGAGGATGGTGGGGATGCGGACCTCGATGGCCATGGTTGCGGGCTCCTGTCGGAAGGAAAAGTCAGATCGGTGGGCGCGCGGCGGCGCGGGAAGGGCAGGGGGACGCCGGTGGCGGCCCCGCGGAGCCGTGGCTCACGGCCGTACGGCGGCAGGGTTCAGCGCGTACAGATGGCGCTCTGCAGCCTGCACAGGTCGACGTGCAGCCGCGCCACGAGCAGCATGCCCGGCGTCTTGTCGCTCACGTCCTGGGAAACCATGGGCTCATCGTATCGATTCCCGGTCCGGGTCCCGGAGTGTGATCTCAGATGGTGGATGAATTCTGCCCGAAGTCCGGGATCGGAGCGGTGCCGGAGCAAAGGATCGGAGTAGCGTCGGGGCGCGGTCGGGGCGGCGTCAGTACGCGTCCACGACCGTGACCTCCTCCTCCGTCACCTCTCCCTCGACGATCCGGTACGAGCGGAACTGGAAGGGGCCCGCGTCGTCCGCGTCCGCCGTCGAGACGAGGACGTAGTGCGCGCCGGGCTCGTTGGCGTACGAGATGTCGGTGCGGGAGGGGTATGCCTCGGTCGCCGTGTGGGAGTGGTAGATGATCACCGGCTCCTCGTCGCGGTCGTCCATCTCGCGGTACAGCTTCAGCAGGTCGCCGGAGTCGAACTCGTAGAACGTGGGCGAGCGGGCGGCGTTGAGCATCGGGATGAAGCGCTCGGGGCGGCCCGAGCCCGCCGGGCCCGCTACGACGCCGCACGCCTCGTCGGGGTGGTCCTGGCGCGCGTGCGCGACGATCTGGTCGACGAGGGCCTGGGTGATGGTCAGCATGTCGGTCAGGATAAGCAGAAGGGCCGCCCTGTACCGAGGCGTGGTACGGGGCGGCCCACATGCTGAACCGGGAAGGTCGGCCGTGCCGAACCGGGAAGGTCAGCCGACCTTCTCGAACGCCGGCTCGCGGCGCTCGGTGACCTGGGGGTTGCGTGCCTTGAGCACCCACCAGCCGACGGCCAGGGCCGCGGCCCAGCCGGCCATCACGTACAGGCAGACGCGGGAGTCGGCGTCGTAGGCGATGAGGCCCGTGACGAACAGCAGGAAGACGACCGCGATCCAGCTGCACTTCGCTCCGCCCGGGGCCGGGAAGGAGGAGGCGGGCAGGCGTCCGGCGTCGACCGCGCGGCGGTAGAGGATGTGGCTGACCAGGATCATCAGCCAGGTCCAGATGCCGGCGGCGGTGGCCACGGAGGTGACGTAGCCGAAGGCCTTCTCCGGGACGACGTAGTTCAGGATCACGCCGATGCCCATGAAGAGCATGGAGACGGTGATGCCGAGCGCCGGGGTCTTGGTCGAGGAGAGCCTGCTGAAGACCTTGGGGGCCTCGCCGTTGTCCGCCAGGGTGCGCAGCATGCGGCCCGTGGAGTACATGCCGGAGTTGCAGGAGGACAGGGCGGCGGTCAGGACCACGAAGTTGACGATGCCGGCGCCGGCCGGGATGCCGATCTTCGCGAAGGCCTCGACGAAGGGGCTGACGCCCGGGGCGAACTCCGTCCACTTCACGACGCAGAGGATGACCGTGAGCGCGCCGACGTAGAAGAGCGCGATGCGCCAGGGGAGGGTGTTGATCGCCTTGGGGAGGGTCTTCTCCGGGTCCTCGGACTCGCCCGCCGTGACGCCGACGAGCTCGACGGCGAGGTAGGCGAACATGACGCCCTGGAGGGTCATCAGGGACGAGCCGATGCCCTTGGGGAAGAAGCCGTCGAACTGCCAGAGGTTGGCGACGGAGGCCGTGTCACCGGCCGAGCTGAAGCCGAAGGTGAGGACGCCGAGGCCGATCACGATCATGCCGATCAGGGCGGTGACCTTGACCATCGAGAACCAGAACTCGATCTCTCCGAAGAGCTTCACCGAGATCAGGTTCGCCACGAAGAGGACGATCAGGAAGACGAGTGCCGTCACCCATTGGGGGATGGACGGGAACCAGTAGTGGACGTAGATCGCGGCGGCGGTGAGTTCCGCCATGCCGGTGACCACCCACATCAGCCAGTACGTCCAGCCGGTGAAGTAGCCGAAGAACGGGCCGAGGAACTCGCGGGAGTACTCCGCGAAGGAGCCCGAGACCGGGCGGTACAGGAGCAGCTCGCCGAGCGCCCGCATGATGAAGAAGATGATCACGCCCGCGAGGGCGTACATGAAGATGAGGCTGGGCCCCGCCTTGGCGATGTTCGCCCCGGCGCCCAGGAAGAGGCCGACGCCGATGGCGCCGCCGATCGCGATCATCTGGACCTGGCGACTGCCGAGCCCGCGCTCGTACCCCTCTTCGGGGGCGTCGCCGCCCACGGCCTCACTGCCGAAACGCGGCTCGTCGGTCTTGTCGACCTGCGATGAGGTCATGTGTGGTGCGCCTTTCTCCATGCCGGTCCGAGCCAGTCACTTGGCTTCGGATCGGGTTCCGATCCCCCCGGATGTGATGGAGCTGTGCCTGGCCGGCGGTCGCCGGCTCGGTGGCGCACCCGACCGGACATGGGTGGTGTCCTGTCGGGCGGTCGTGAAGATTTATCACGGCCGCAACATGGGCAGCCCGCGGGTGATGTAAGGCACGCCACAGGGAGAAGCGGACAAACGGCACTCACCTGTGCATACCAGGCCACGACGGTGACGGGATCGTTATCCGGATCTGAGCGTCCTCTGAGCGAACACCGATCGAACCCTGAACCAACCCCTGACCAGGGCATACGACCGTTTCCCCGCTCGGCGCCCCATCAGGGCGTCGCAGCGTCCGATCGGGGCATCTCGACGGACGATCAGGGCATCGACGATCAGGACATCAGTGTCTCGACGAGCGTCTCCTGGAGACCGCCCAGCCACAGGTACGCCATCACCATCGGCTTGCGCGGGTCCTCGTCCGGGAGGCGGTAGAGGAGGTCGGTGTCCTCCTCGTCGACGACGTCGAGCCGGGCCCCGATCGCCAGGCGCAGGTCGTTGAGGGCGCGCAGCCACTGCTCGGACTCCCCGGGGGAGAGCTTGAGGACCGCGCCGCCGTCGCCCGCCGTGGTGAGGGCGTCCAGCGAGCGGATCACCGCGAGGGCGTTCTCGCGCTTGCCGGCGCGCAGGTCGTTCTCGGTGAAGCGGCGGAACTCGGAGGAGTACGCCCGCTGCTCCTCCGCCTGTTCCGGCGAGGACGCCTCGACGTCGGGGCCGCTGTAGGCGTCCGGGAAGAGGCGCTGGAGCACGGGGTCGGAGGGCGGCTCGCTGGGGCCCTCCGCGAACAGTTCGGCGAGCGGGTCGTCGGGGGCGTTCTCCGCGGGGCCGGGCCCGATGAGCTCCAGGAGCTGTACGGCGAGGGAGCGGATGATGGAGATCTCGACCTCGTCGAGCGCGACGGCCGCGCCGCCGCCGGGGAGCGGTTCGAAGTGTCCTGGCATGGAGTGAGTTCGCTACTTCCGGTCCTGCTCGCGGTTTACAGGGAGGGCTCGGGCTGCTGCCGGTCCGACGGCTGCCGGTCCGACGACTTCCGGCCCCGCTACTTCCGGTCCTGCTGAAGGGTGGCCCACAGACCGTAGCCGTGCATGGCCTGTACGTCGCGCTCCATCTCCTCGCGCGTGCCGCTGGAGACGACCGCACGGCCCTTGTGATGGACGTCGAGCATGAGCTTGGTGGCCTTGTCCTTGGTGTAGCCGAAGTACGTCTGGAAGACATACGTCACATAGCTCATGAGGTTGACCGGGTCGTTGTGCACGATGGTGACCCAGGGGACGTCGGGCTCGGGTACGGCGAAGACCTCCTCCGCCGACTCGGTCTTTTCGATCTCTAGGGGTGCGGGAGCGGTCACACGGCCCATGCTGCCACCAGAGAGGGGGGCCCGCACAAATGGACCCCCGGAATACAACGGGATACAACCGGAATACAACGGCCGCCATAAATCGTCAGAGTGACGAGATGGGGGTACCATCCAGGCTTATGAACACAGCGGACCTTGGGCTGCCGGTGGACGTTCCCTCGACGGCGCTCTTCACGGACCAGTACGAGCTGACGATGCTGCAGGCCGCACTGGCCGCGGGGACCGCCGAGCGACGCTCGGTCTTCGAGGTCTTCACGCGGCGGCTGCCGGAGGGGCGGCGCTACGGCGTCGTGGCGGGCACCGGGCGGGTTCTCGACGCCGTCGAGAACCTCCGCTTCGACGCCGACGTCCTCGGCTTCCTGCGCGAGAACGCCATCGTGGACGAGCCGACCCTGAAGTGGCTCGCCTCGTACCGCTTCGGCGGGGACATCTGGGGCTATCCCGAGGGCGAGGTGTACTTCCCGGGCTCGCCGATCCTGCGGGTCGAGGGGTCCTTCGCGGAGTGCGTGCTCCTGGAGACGGTGATCCTCTCCATCCTCAACCACGACTCGGCCATCGCGGCCGCCGCCTCCCGGATGGCCTCCGCCGCCGGGGGCCGGCCGCTGATCGAGATGGGCGCCCGGCGGACGCACGAACTGGCCGCGGTGGCGGCGGCGCGGGCCGCGTACGTCGGGGGCTTCGCGACCACCTCCGACCTGGCGGCGGGCTTCCGCTACGGCATCCCGACCGTCGGCACCTCCGCACACGCCTTCACCCTCCTGCACGACCGGGAGCGGGACGCCTTCCAGGCCCAGGTGAACTCGCTGGGCCGGGGGACGACGCTGCTCGTGGACACGTACGACGTCACGGAGGCGGTACGGATGGCGGTCGAGGTCGCCGGGCCGGAGCTCGGGGCCGTACGGATCGACTCCGGGGACCTGCTGCTGGTCGCGCACCGGGTGCGGCAGCAGCTGGACGAGCTGGGCGCGAGGGACACGCGCATCATCGTGACCTCGGACCTGGACGAGTACGCGATCGCCTCGCTGGCGGCGGCGCCCGTCGACGCGTACGGCGTCGGTACGCAGTTGGTGACGGGTTCCGGCCATCCCACCTGCTCGATGGTCTACAAGCTGGTCGCCCGCGCCGAGTCGGCGGACCCGAAGGCTCCGCTGGAGGCCGTGGCCAAGAGGTCCACCGGCGGCAAGACCTCGATCGGCGGGCGCAAGTGGGCCGCGCGCCGGCTCGACGAGCGGGGGGTCGCCGAGGCCGAGGTGATCGGCACCGGGGCGGTCCCCGTGGAGCTCGCCGACCGACAACTGCTGGTGGAGCTCGTCAAGGGCGGGCAGGTCCTCTCCCGCGAGCCCCTCGACGCCGTACGCGACCGGCACGCGACCTCCCTCGCCAACCTGCCGTTGTCGGCGACACAGCTCTCGCGCGGGGAACCGGTCATTCCGACGGAGTACATCTGATACGGCCCCCTCGGTGTGCGCGGGGTGCGCCGGAGCGCGCGCGGGCGGCGCTCCGGCCGGCTCCGGCCACCCTTGGGGAAACACGAATGAACGGGCGGTCAGCGGGAATGCAACGGCAACACGCACACCGCACCGGCCGCCGCGACAGGCCGTAACCGATTGCCCCCTCCCGCGCCGCACGTGAAGTCTCTAGGCTCGGCTCCACAGGCCGGTCCCGCACACCCCCTGTCACATTCACCGATCCCATAGTCGACACAGTCGAAGGACACCGACCATGCGCCGCGCCTTGATCGTCGTAGACGTGCAGAACGACTTCTGCGAGGGGGGCAGCCTCGCGGTGGCCGGAGGCGCCGATGTGGCCGCCGCCATCACGGAGCTGATCGGGCAGGCGCCCGCCGGCTACCGGCATGTCGTCGCCACGCGTGACCTCCACATCGCTCCCGGTGGCCACTTCGCCGACAATCCCGACTTCGTCCACTCCTGGCCCGCGCACTGTGTGGCCGGCACGGAGGGGGTCGGGTTCCACCCGAACTTCGCTCCGGCGGTCGCCTCCGGCGCGGTCGACGCCGTCTTCGACAAGGGCGCGTACGCGGCGGCCTACAGCGGTTTCGAGGGCGCCGACGAGAACGGGGTCGCGCTGGGTGACTGGCTGCGCGCCCGCGAGATCGACGAGGTGGACGTCGTCGGCATCGCCACCGACCACTGCGTCCGCGCCACCGCCCTGGACTCCGTCCGCAGCGGCTTCCGCACCCAGGTCCTTCTGGACCTCACGGCCGGAGTCTCCGAGGAAACCACGGACCGCGCCCTCGAAGAACTCCGAGCAGCAGGCGTGGACCTGACAGGAAAGCCGGTCGTCTAGCCGTCCTGGCCGACCTCGCTGTCGGGCCGCCCGTTGCCGGTCATACCTGGGGCGCCGGGCGTCTCAGGAGGGATTTGAACGGGCGCCACAGTTCCTGGGTGAGGTCGGGGCCCTGGACGCCGCTGTCCGGGGTGGTGCGCCATATGAGGCCGTCGGGGTGGTGCAGGACGGCGGTGATCTCGTCGGGGGTGGGCGGGGCCGCGTTCCCGCGGAGGTAGACCGCGCGCAGGCCGAGGTTGCGCAGGCGCGTCAGGGCGCGGGCGCGGTTCTGGGCCAGGACCAGAAAGCGCACGGAGCCGGGGCCCGGGCCCGCCGGGCTGGGCAGGTTCAGCGCCACTACCACGCTGCCGTTCGGCAGCTTGCAAAAACCTCCTGCGGCCATGCAGTCACACCCCCGTGCGCACCGGTGTCAATAAGAAATCCACAGGACGCACCTAAACACGATCGGCGGCAACCCGCCAGGGGGTCGCCGCCGATACGCTTCTGACCTGCGTAAATACCGGTTACTTCACCGCGGGGCCCACTTCGAGCGAGATCGTCGACCCGTCACGGGCCTCCTTGACGATCTTGATCTTGGTGTTGGTGTCAGTGATGTTGACACCCGCGGTCGGGGCCGTCGTGTCGTAGTAGGTGCTGGTGTGGTCGTTGAAGACCGGCACCCCCGGCTTCGACGGGATCTTCGTCGCGACGTCCGCGTTGTGCAGCGTCAGACCGTCCGTGCGGTACAGGCTGAACGGCGAGTCGTAGGACTGGATCCGGCTGCGCATCAGCGTTCCGTCGGACCACTTCAGCGCGGTGGAGTGCGAGTCGACCGGCAGGATCAGCCCGGAGCCCGCGTGCGCGCTGACGTTGTTGTCCTTCTGCGAGGTGTCCCACTTCCAGATCAACAGGCCGTTCTGGTACGGGTAGTGCTCGACCCAGGACGGACGCGTCTTCGAGAAGCCGAAGTTGTACGGGCCGGTCTTGAGGGTCTTGTCGTACGAGACGTACTGACGGTTCTCCGCGATGTAGTACTGCGCGTAGTCGTCGGTGAAGGACGCGCCGACGCGGGAGAAGCCGGCGGCGGTCCACGCGGCGTCCGCGGTCTCGGCGTTGTCCGAGAAGAGCGCCGAACCGTCCGCGGTCACGGCGATCTCGTCGGCCGTGAACCCCTTCAGCGCCACGCCGCCGTCACTCTGGTAGCGGAAACGCAGGTCGATCTTCTGGCCCGCGTAGGCGTCGAGCGGGAACGACAACTTCTTGTACGCGTCCACCGTGCCGGTCAACGCGGGCTTGCCACTGCCGTCGCGCGGGATCGGCTGCCCGTCCACCGTGCCGTCGAGCGCGGTCCAGTTGGCGCCGCCGTCGGTCGAGACCTCGGTGTAGAGGTAGTCGAAGTCGGCCTCGATGTCGTACCAGCCGTCGAGCGTGAGGGCGGCCGACGACTTGCCGGTGAGGTCGACGGAACGCGTCAGCGTGTTCTTGAGGTCGTTGCCGCTGCCGCTCCACCACTGGGTCGAGCCCTGCGCCGGGGCGACGATCTCGGTGGTGACCGCCTTGTCCGGCAGCGAGACCACCAGGGCCTGCTTGTTCTTGGTGTTGTACTCGGCGACACCCAGCTTGTGCTTGGATTTCGTCGCGGCCTTGGCCGTGTCGTAGTTCAGCCAGCCGAGCTGCAGCTTGTCCCAGGAGTTCATGTCACCGGGCAGGTCGCCGATGGCGTTCTTGCCGGTGCCGAGCCAGGAACCGGAGGACATCAGGGTCCAGAAACCCGTGGAGTTCTCGGCCGAGTTGGTGGTGTCGTACTCGTCCGGCAGACCGAGGTCGTGGCCGTACTCGTGCGCGTAGACGCCGAGTCCGCCGTTCTCCGGCTGGATGGTGTAGTCGCCGACCCAGATGCCGGTGTCGCCGATCGCGGCGCCGCCCAGCTTGTTGCCGGCCGGACCCGTGGCGCCCGCGTCGGTGCCGAACGCGTACCAGCGGTGCGCCCAGATCGCGTCCTCGCCCTGCGCGCCGCCGCCCGCGGACTCGTCCTCACCGGCGTGCACGATCTGGAAGTGGTCGATGTAGCCGTCGGGCTCGTTGAAGTTGCCGTCGCCGTCGTAGTCGTAGCGGTCCCACTGGTCGTACTTGGCCAGGTCCGCCTTGATGTCCGCGTCGGACCTGCCGGCCGCCTTCTGGTCGGCGACCCAGGCGGTGACACCGTCCTGGACCGCGTACCAGGCGCCCGTGGACGCCTTGTTGGAGCCGTAGCGGGCCTCGTTGTAGGGGACCTTGACCCAGTCGGTGACCTCGCCGTCGACCGAGTAGCGGCCCGAGGACTGCTTCTCGTAGTACTTCTTCAGCGACTCGGTGTTCTTGCCGGTGCCGAAGTAGAGGTCCTGGAAGTGCGCCTGGTTGTAGTCCGCCTGCCAGGCCGTGCTGTTGTCCTGGGTGCGGTCGGGCTGGGCTATCTGGTTGTGCAGCGGGCCCACGGTGCCGCCGTAGCGGCTGTCGACCTGGTCGCCGAACTCGACCAGGATCGTGAAGATCTTGTCGGTCTTCTCGCGGCCGAGCTCGACGTACTTGTTCTTGCCCTTGAGCTTGACGACCTGCGAACCGTTCCAGTCCTGGACCTTCGCGTCCCCGGATATGACCTGGTTCAGGGCCTCTTCGCGCTGTGCTTCCTGGGTCTTGCTGAGCGGGCCGTCGAGGTCGTGTTCGGCCTCGTTGCCGGCCGGCTGGGGCTCGTGGCGGTTCGCGCTCGCCGAGGCCGCCGCCGATGCGGCATCATCTGCCTGCGCAACGGCGAACGTCGAGAACGTGGCGGTGGCCGCCGCGAGGGCGACACCCACCGCGGCCGCTCTGAACGTCCATGGTCTGCTGGTCACTTGAAGTCCTCCCCTGCGTCCGTTCGCGCGGATGGGGGGATCCCGGGGTGATGGAGGTCCGCGCGCGTATACGCGTGTCAAGTGACGACATTTGACCGGAGTTACCAAAGAAAAGACAGATCTTGACTTGAACCTGGCAACTGCACTATGCGGAGCGGCAGTTCGGTATCCGGACCGTGTTCGGCCCCCTCAACGGGCGCGTCCGTCCGTCCACTTGGTGGACGCGATGACTCCGTGCGCCCCCTGTGCTCCGGCACCGTGGGTAAGGTCACGCTTACCGGACGTTCCACTCGGGCATGCAGGCGAATAGAGTCGATTGGCGGAGCGTTGGAATGTCAACGGATTGGCAAGTCGACACCGTTGTCGTCCCACGATTCGCAGCCCCACCCTGACCGGCGGCCCCACTCCCGTGGTCGATCGTCCCGGTCGCCGTCCGGTCCCGTTGTTGTCCGCATCCTCCCCCATCGCGAGAGGCACGGGGGGAGAACCCCCACCCCGAGGAATCGCCATGCCTCGTCCGACCGCCGCACAGCTCGCCTACGGTTCCTGCACCGTGATCTTCTCCACCCTCGCCATGCTGCTGCTGTCTCAGACGAGTTCGGGCCTGGGGATCGCGGTGATCACCCTCTCGGCACTCGCTCTCGGACTGCTCGTCGCCGTAACGGTTCCGCTGCCGAAGCGCGTGCCTTCCGGCTCCATGGCCGCCGTACCGGCTCCCGCGCAGGCCCCCGTTCAGGAGCGGGTGCCCGCACAGCGCGAGACCGCGTCCGTCGCCGCGTCCGTGTCGTCCGTGTCGTCGGCGGCAGTCTCCGCCGTACGCGAACCGGCGGGCCCGTGATTCCACGAACCCGCCGCTCTCCCGATCAGCCGTCTCCTCGCGGAGTGCGGCTGATCGCGTATGTCAGCCCGTGCTGACCACCACCGTCTTGGCCGCCTTGTCGTGCAGGCCCTGCTTGTAGGGCTTGTCGAAGTAGCTCCAACCGCCCGCGATCGCGGTCCAGATGCACGCGCAGCAGAACGCGAACGGGATCCACAGCACCAGCGAGCGGACCAGCGTGCTCTGCACGGAGGGCGTGGAGCCGTTGTCGAGGTTGGCCACCCTCAGGTTGAACAGCTTCTTGCCGAGGGTCTGCCCCGATCTGCTGATCATGATGGTGTCGTAGCCGACGTAGAGCACCGCGGCGATCACGGACTGCCCGAAGCCCCTGCTGTACTCGATCTTGTCGGCGTTCATGTTGTACTGCATGACCCCGAAGGCCCAGGACAGCAGCCACACCACGATGCCCACCAGGATCATGTCGATGATCCTCGCCACCGTGCGTTTGCCGCTGTCGGCGAGCGGGGGCATGCCGGCCAGCGGGTCGCCGCCGTAGGGGCCGCCGGGCCCGTACGGGTCGCCGCCGCCGTGCGGGGGCGGCTGGTCGCCGTACGGGGAGTCGTACGGGGAGCCCTGGGGCGGTGTGGGCGGCGAGGAGCCGTCGTAGGGGGAGCCGCCGCCCTCGGCGGGCGGGGGCTGCTTCTTGAACGGATCCTCGTCCGGTGGCTGACCCGAACCCGGGGGCGGCGGTTCGCTGCTCATGGCCCGAGTCGACCGCGAACCCCGCCACCGCGCATCCGGCGAGCGGCCGTCCGGGGGACCGGACTCCCGGCGGCCGCGCCGCCGCGCCGCCGCGCGGGGAGTCAGGCCACCACGACGGCGTACGGGCGGCTAGGTCCTGTCGTAGGCGGCCACGAAGGTGTGGGCCGCCTTGTCGTGCCAGCACTGGCGCCAGGGCCTGTCGAACAGGCACCACAGGACGCCGACGACACCGATGACGAGGACGCCGGGGACCACGTACACGAGCCAGCGGCGCAGGGCCCGCCCGAAGGACGGGGGTTCGTGGCCCTCGATGTCCCGGACCTCGATGCCGCACACCTTCTTGCCGAGGGTGCGGCCCCACTTGGCGGTCGGCAGCGCGTCGTAGAGGACGCCGAAGAGGAGCAGGACGGCCAGGACGATCCCGAGGTAGCCCGTGGTCGTGCCGTCGAGCAGCCACACCGTGACGGTCTGGCCGGATCGCTTGGCCGCGTCGACCTTCTCGTTGATGTGGTCGATCGCCTTGGTGCCCAGCGGTACGGCGGCCACGGCGGTGACGGTCGCCAGGACCGCGGTGTCCACGATCCGGGCCAGCAGCCGTCTGCCGAGGCTCGCCGGACGCGCCTCGGACTGTCTGCGGGCGGCGGCCTGGAACACGTCGTCCACCGGCGGCTTCCACGGCACGACGGGCTGCCCGTCGGCGCCCGGGTCACCCGCGAGCCGGTGCACCTGCTGGGCCCAGGACGGCTGTCCCCCACCGGGGCCACTGGTGAGGGGCGTGGCGGCGGGGCCGGTGGACTGCTGGGGCACGGAGGGAGCGGAGGGGCTGGAGGGCGTGGAGGGTGCGGGGGTGGCCGGCTGACGCGCGGCGGCGGAGTGGGCCGACTGGGCCGCAGCCTCCGCCGCGGCCTGGGCGGCCTGCCCGGCGCCGAAGCCTCCCCCGGCCCCCGCCGGGCCGTCCGCCGCGGGCGTGTCCGCCCCCAGTGCGCCGGTGGCCGGAGCCGTGCCCCCCGCCTGCGCCCCGCGCTGCGGCCCCGTGCGCGGGGCGGACGGGCGGAAGATCATGGTGCCCTCGGAAGGCGCGGGTTCCGCGGCGCCGTCGGGGTGACCGGTGCCGGCGAACTGCGCGCCGCTCGCCGGGGCCGCGGACGCGCCCTCGGCGCCGGTGGCCCCTGCCGGTCCCGTCGGGCGACGGAACCGCACGGTGCCGCCGGACGCCGGGAGTTGCGCGGCGTCGCCCCGGTCCGCGGGCGGGATCGTCGCCGTGCCGTCGGCGCGGGCCGACTCACCGTCCGGCTGGACGACCGCGTCGCCCGGTTCGGCCGCGCGCGCCAGCCGCGGGTCGGCCGTCGGAGGCGCGCCCCAGGACACCCGGCGGTCCTGCTCGCCGCCGAAGCCGGACTGCTGGGAGCGGTCGGCGCCCCATGCGGCCGCGGGCTCGGGCCTGTTGCCGTGCTGTGCCTCGGCCGGGCTCACCCGGCGCGGCTCGGCGGCGGGGCGCGGGTCCTCGTCGAAGAAGTGCGGGCCGGTCTCCTCGGCGGGGGCCGGAGCGGGTGCGGGAACGGAGGCCGTCGGCCGGGTACCGGACGGCGGCGTGAGCGGTACGCCGTCGGAGGGCGCGGGACGGCTCGTACCCGGTACCCAGGAGGCACCGTTCCAGTACCGGACATATCCAGGAATGGAGGGGTCCGGGTAATACCCTTCACGGGGCCGGTCGTCACCGGGGGCCGGGGTTGGGGCGCTCATGTCCGTCGTCCCGTATCTGCTCGGGGGTTTTTGGGGGTTCCACATCTATCAGACGGGCGCGCCTGTCAGCGGCGCTCCCGCCGTACCCACCTCTTTCGGGCAAGGTTCCGCCACAAGCGATCGCCGCCCGGAACACGGCCTCGGAACGCCCGCCAAAAAGCTTCTTCGAACCCGCGTAATGGTTCGGCGTGATCGCGCTCTCCACTCGTACGGGCCCGCTCTGCGGGCCCCGTACCCGAAAGGAAGCGCATCGACATGCACACCGTGGTGGAAAGCGAACTCGAGCTCAACCTCGTCCTGTCGGCCGAACGCAGCATCGCCGTACCGGCCCGGCTCACCTACCGCTCCGAGGACCCGTACGCCGTCCAGATCACCTTCCACATCGGCTCCGACCATCCCGTCGGCTGGACCTTCGCCCGTGAACTGCTCGTCGAGGGGGTGTTCAGGCCGTGCGGGCACGGCGACGTACGGGTGTGGCCGACGAAGGTCGCGGGCCGCAGCGTCGTCCTGATGGCGCTCAGCTCCCCGGACGGGGACGCCCTCCTCGAGGCGCCCACCGCGCGGGTGTCCGCCTGGCTGGAGCGCACCCTGCGGGCGGTCCCGCCGGGCTTCGAGGCCGATCGGCTCGGCCTCGACGAGGGCCTCGCCGAGTTGCTGGCCCCGACCCCGGCCGACGACCTGTGGCTGCGCGACCCGTGGCCGTCGGACGAGTCGAAGGACGGCGAGTGAACCCGTTCGCACCCCTGTTCCTGCCGGAGCGCAGCGGCGAGCAGGGGATCGGGTTCGTCCCGTTCTACGCGATCGCCGGGGTCGGGCGCACGGCGGGCGCGCGGGGTGCCGACGCCGCCGAGGTGCGGGCCGTCGCACGGGCCCACGGGGTGAGCGCGGCGCAGGTCCGGCTGGCCTGGACGTTGCACCGCGGACCGCACGTACTGGCCATCCCCGGCACCGGCGACCCGGACCACCTGGCCGCCAACGTGGCCGCCGGCGCCCTGCGGCTGACCGAGGACGAACTGGCCCTCCTGGACCGTCTTCACCAGGGCGGGGACGGGGGTGACGGGGGTGACGGGGGTGACGGGGACGACCGCACTCGGCCCACGGGAACGGCCGAGGCGGTGTCCTAGAGCACCTTGCCCGGGTTCAGGATGCCCAGGGGGTCGAAGGCGGCCTTGATGCCGCGCTGCATCTCCACGCCCACCGGGCCGAGCTCGCGGGCCAGCCACTCCTTCTTCAGGACTCCGACGCCGTGTTCGCCGGTGATGGTGCCGCCGAGTTCCAGACCGAGGGCCATGATCTCGTCGAAGGACTCGCGGGCGCGCCGCGACTCGTCGGGATCGTCGGCGTCGAAGCAGACGGTGGGGTGGGTGTTGCCGTCGCCCGCGTGCGCGCAGACACCGATGGTCAGGGAGTACTTCTCGGCGACGCGCTCGATGCCTTCGAGCATGTCGCCGAGCCGGGAGCGCGGCACGCACACGTCGTCGATCATCGTGGTGCCCTTGACCGCTTCGAGCGCGGTGAGCGACAACCGCCGCGCCTGGAGGAGCAGTTCGGATTCCGCCGCGTCCTCCGCGGGGACCACCTGCGTCGCGCCCGCGGCCTCGCACAGGGCGCCGACGGCGGCCAGGTCGGCGGCCGGGTCGTGGGTGTCGAAGGCGGCGAGGAGGAGCGCCTCGGTGGTCTCCGGGAGACCCATGTGGGCCAGGTCGTTGACGGCCTTGACCGTCGTACGGTCCATGAGTTCGAGGAGGGAGGGGACGTGCCCGCCCTCCATGATCCGGACCACGGCGTCGCAGGCGGCCCGCGCCGATCCGAACTCCGCCGCCAGCACCAACTGCTGGGGCGGCTGCGGCTTGAGCGCCAGGATCGCCCGTACGACGATGCCGAGCGAGCCCTCGGATCCGACGAAGAGGCGGGTGAGGTCGTACCCGGCGACCCCCTTCGCCGTACGGCGGCCGGTGGACATGAGCCGTCCGTCGGCCAGCACCACGTCGAGGCCGAGGACGTACTCGGCCGTCACCCCGTACTTCACACAGCACAGGCCGCCGGAGGCCGTGCCGATGTTCCCGCCGATCGTGCACATCTCCCAGCTGGAGGGGTCCGGCGGGTAGTACAGACCGTGTTCGTTCACGGCGCGGGAGAGGGTGGCGTTGATGACGCCGGGTTCCACGACGGCGATCCGGTCGACCGGGTTGATCTCCAGGATGCGGTCCATCTTCACCAGCGACAGCACGATGCAGCCGTCGGAGGCGTTGGCGGCGCCTGACAGGCCGGTGCGGGCGCCCTGCGGGACGACCGGGACACGCAGCTCGGTCGCGATCCGCATGACGTGCTGGACCTGTTCGACGGTACGGGGCAGGACGACGACGGCGGGGGTGCCCGCCTCGCAGAAGCTCGCCATGTCGTTCGCGTACGAGGCCGTGATGTCCGGGTCGATGAGGACGGCCTCGGCCGGCAGGCCGCTCAGCAGGCGGTCCACGAGGTTGCCGGTGACTTCGTCGCGCGGCGCTTCGATACGGCTCATGATCACAGCGTCGCACTCGGGGCCATCGGTGTGAACCCCATCCGCGCGGGGCTTGGCGTGCCGGGGTGTGGTCTTCGTATTGACGCACAGTGAGCGGCATGGAGATCGAAGAGCGACAGCCGGTGCTCACGGGGCTCACGCCCCAGGGGCCCTCCGGGCGGCGTCCCTCCGTCGCCAAGTACGTGCTGATCGGCCTGGTGGCGGGGTCTGTCGTCCTCGGCGGGGTGCTGGTGCTGCTGCCCTCGCAGCGGCCGACCGCGGCGCCGCCGGCGTCGGGTCCGGCGGCGCGGGCGGCGACGGCGGTGGGGGCCGGGGTGCCCGCCGCGCTGCCCGATCTGGTGGCCCTCATCGGCGACCACGAGGCCCATCTGCGCGTCCATCCGCGCGACGAGCGGTCGTGGGCGGTGCTCGGCGCGGCGTATGTGGAGCAGGGGCGGCGGACGGCCACGCCCGCGTACTTCCCGAAGGCCGAGCAGGCGCTGCGCACGTCGCTGGAGACGAAGCCGAAGGGGAATGTGACGGCGGTGGAGGGGCTGGCCGCGCTCGCCAACGCCCGCAACGACTTCCGGGCCGGACGGAAGTGGGCCGAGGAGGCGCTGAAACTGGCGCCGAAGCGGTGGACGGCGTATCCGCTGCTGATCGACTCCTGCAGCGGCCTCGGTGACTACAAGGCGAGCCGCAGCGCGCTGGAGAAGCTCCAGGGGCTGCACCACGGGCCGCCGGTGCTGGCCGAGGCCGCCCAGGTGTACTGGGACCGCGGCTGGCGCGAGGACGCGGTGGCCTCCCTCGCGGACGCGGCGGCGGCCGCCACCGCTCCGGCCGAGCGGGCGACCTGGCTGGCGCAAACGGGCCGGCTCTCCTGGGAGCGCGGGGACCGCGAGGAGTCGCTGCGCTACTACGAGGCCGCGCTGAGCATCGACCCCGACCAGCACGGCGCGCTCGCCGGGCAGGGGCGTGCGCTGGCGGCACTCGGGCGCAGCGCGGAGGCGCTGCGTGCGTACCAGACGGCGCTCGCCCAGGAGCCCGATCCGCGGTACGCGCTGGAGCTGGGCGAGCTGTACGAGACGCTGGGGGCGCGCGACGCGGCACAGACGCAGTACGCCCTGCTGCGGGAGCGGGTGCGCACCGACGCCGCGGCCGGTGTCGACAACGAGCTGGTCCTCGGGTTGTTCGAGGCGGACCACGGCGATCCGGAGGAAGCGGTGCGCCTACTGCGCGAGGAGTGGGCGCGCCAGCCCGGGGTCGCCGTCGCGGACGCGCTGGGGTGGGCGCTGCACCGGGCGGAGGAGGACGAGGAGGCGCTGAAGTTCGCGACGACGGCGACGGACAAGACGAAGGGCGGCGGCGTCCGCAGCGCGCTGTACGTCTACCACCGGGGGCAGATCGAACGCGAGCTGGGTCTGCTCGCGCCCGCGCGCCGCCACCTCGCGGAGTCCCTCCAGATCAACCCGTACTTCTCCCCCGTCCTCGCCCCCCAGGCCCGGCAGGATCTGGCCGCCCTCGGCGAACCGCCCGCGGAGCCGCCACCCGAGCCGAAGGACGAGACCCCGGCGGAACCGGAGGGCGCGGCGGGGCCGCCGGGCACTGCCGTGAATCCGGCGAGCCCGGCGAACCCAGCGAGCCCGGCGAACCCGGCGAATCCAGCGGCCCCGCGGGCGACTCGTCGACCCAGGCCACAGGCATCGGCTTCGGCGCCGGCATCGGCATCGGTGCCGGCTCCGGCGCCGGCACCGCGGCGCACGGCGTCACACTGACAGATATCCGCAGATGATTCCTACAGGTTGCCGCGCTTCTCCTGCTCCCGCTCGATCGCCTCGAAGAGAGCCTTGAAGTTGCCCTTGCCGAAGCCCATCGAGCCGTGCCGCTCGATGATCTCGAAGAAGACGGTCGGCCGGTCCTGGACCGGCTTGGTGAAGATCTGGAGCAGGTAGCCGTCCTCGTCGCGGTCGGCGAGGATCTTGAGCTCGCGCAGGGTGTCGACGGGCACCCGGGTGTCGCCGACCCACTCGCCAAGGGTGTCGTAGTACGAGTCGGGCGTGTCCAGGAACTGGACCCCGGCCGCGCGCATGGTGCGTACGGTCTGCACGATGTCGTTGGTGTTCAGCGCGATGTGCTGGACGCCCGCGCCGCCGTAGAACTCCAGGTACTCGTCGATCTGGGACTTCTTCTTGGCGATGGCGGGCTCGTTGATCGGGAACTTGACCTTGAGCGTGCCGTCGGCGACGACCTTCGACATCAGGGCGCTGTACTCGGTCGCGATGTCGTCGCCCACGAACTCCTTCATGTTCGTGAAGCCCATGACCTTGTTGTAGAAGCCGACCCATTCGTTCATGCGGCCGAGTTCGACGTTGCCGACGCAGTGGTCGATGGCCTGGAAGGTGCGGTGGGCGGGCGGCTCGACGATCGGGGCGGCGGCGGTGAACCCGGGGAGGTACGGGCCGTCGTAACCGGTGCGCTCGACGAGCGTGTGCCGGGTCTCGCCGTACGTGGCGATCGCGGCGAGGACGACCGTGCCGTACTCGTCCTTGAGCTCGTACGGCTCGGCGAGCGGGCGGGCGCCGTGCTCGACGGCGTACGCGAACGCGGCGCGCGCGTCCGGGACCTCGATGGCGAGGTCGACGACCCCGTCGCCATGCGCGGCCACGTGCTCGGCCAGGAAGTGGCCCCAGGTGGTGGTGGGCTTGATGACGGAGGTGAGGACGAAGCGTGCCGAGCCGTTCTCGAGGACGTACGAAGCCGTCTCGCGGCTGCCGTTCTCCGGTCCGGAGTAGGCGACCAGCCGCATGCCGAAGGCCGTGGAGTAGTAGTGCGCGGCCTGCTTGGCGTTGCCGACGGCGAAGACGACCGCGTCCATTCCCTTGACCGGGAAGGGGTCTGCCTGCCGCGCGGTGTCGGGAGTGAGGTGTGTGGTCTGCGTCATGGCCGCAGACTCTCTCCGTTCCACAAGGTGCGCAATAGTTTGCGGGAGAGCTGGACAATGTGCTCAGCAAAACGTCCATGTCGGCGGGCGTTCTGTACATGATGACCACCCCGGGAGGACGGCATGGCGATCGATCACCTGGACGGCCGGCTCATCGTGCTGCTGGCCGAGGAGCCGCGCATCGGCGTGCTGGAGATGTCCCGGCGGCTCGGGGTCGCGCGTGGCACCGTGCAGGCCCGGCTCGACCGCCTTCAATCGAATGGAGTCATCCGGGGATTCGGTCCGCAGGTGGATCCGGCCGCGCTCGGCTACCCCGTCACGGCCTTCGCGACGCTGCAGATCAGGCAGGGACAAGGCACCGACGTACGGGCGCACTTGGCGACCGTCCCCGAGGTGCTGGAGCTGCACACGACCACCGGCAGCGGCGACATGCTGTGCCGCCTGGTGGCCCGCTCGAACGCCGATCTCCAACGTGTGATCGACCGGGTCGTCGGTTTTGATGGCATCGTCCGGGCCTCCACGGCGATCGTCATGGAGAACCCCGTTCCGCTGCGGATCATCCCGCTGGTGGAGCAGGCGGCGAGCGAGCACTGACCGACGGCCGGGGAGGTGGCGTGAACTTCTGGCAGTACCTGAGCAGCCGCCATCAGCAGCTGCTCACGGACACGTACCAGCACGCCAGCGTGGTCTTCCAGTGCATGGTCGTCGCGACGCTCGTCGGTGTGGTGATCGGCGTCGTCACCTATCACAGCGGCTGGGCGGGCGGCGTCGCCACGACCACCACCTCCACCATCCTGACCATCCCCTCGCTCGCCATGATCGGTCTGCTGATCCCGATCGTGGGCCTGGGCGTGCCGCCCACGGTGATCGCGCTGACGCTGTACGGGCTGCTGCCGATCGTGCGCAACGCGATCGTGGGTCTGCGCGGGGTCGACCCCGCGCTGGTGGACGCGGCGAAGGGCATCGGCATGTCCGGTCCGGCCCGGCTGCTGAAGGTCGAGTTGCCGCTTGCCTGGCCGCCGATCCTCACCGGCATCCGGGTCTCCACGCAGATGCTGATGGGCATCGCGGCGATCGCGGCGTACGCCTCCGGCCCCGGCCTCGGCAACGAGATCTTCCGCGGCCTCGCGTCCCTGGGCAGCAGGAACGCGCTCAACCAGGTACTCGCGGGCACGATCGGGATCATCATCCTCGCGCTGCTGTTCGACGCCGCCTACGTCCTCATCGGTCGGCTGACCATTCCGAGGGGGATCCGTGCCTGAGACGACCGAGGCCGCGGGGCCACCGGAGGGCGCGCACACCTCCACGACCGGTGCCACCATCGAGCTGGAGAACCTCACCAAGCGCTACCCCAGCAGCCGGGAACCCGCCGTGGACAGCGTCAACATGGAGATCAAGGCGGGCGAGCTGGTCGTCTTCGTGGGCCCGTCGGGATGCGGCAAGTCCACCACGCTCAAGATGATCAACCGGCTGATCGAACCGACCAGCGGCCGCATCCGCATCAACGCCGAGGACGTCACCGACATGGACCCGGTGAAGCTGCGCCGCAAGATCGGCTACGCCATCCAGGCGTCCGGGCTCTTCCCGCACATGACGGTCGCCCAGAACATCGCCCTCGTACCGAAGATGGTCGGCTGGTCGAAGTCGCGGGTCAGGGCGCGCGTCGAGGAGATGCTGGACCTGGTCGGCCTCGACCCGGCCGAGTTCCAGGGACGTTATCCGCGCCAGCTCTCCGGCGGCCAGCAGCAGCGTGTGGGCGTGGCTCGGGCGCTCGCGGCCGACCCGCCCGTGCTGCTGATGGACGAACCCTTCGGCGCCGTGGACCCGATCACCCGCGACCACCTCCAGGACGAGCTGATCCGGCTCCAGCGCGAGCTGCACAAGACGATCGTCTTCGTCACCCACGACTTCGACGAGGCGATCAAGCTCGGTGACCGGATCGCGGTGCTGCGCGAGCACTCGCACATCGCGCAGTTCGACACCCCGGAGGCGATCCTCACCAACCCGGCCGACGACTTCGTGTCGGGGTTCGTGGGCGCGGGCGCGGCGCTGAAACGGCTCAACCTCACCCGGGTACGGGATGTGGAGATCACCGACTGGCCGACGGTCACCGTGGACGACCCGCTCCAGGAGATCTTCAACAAGCTCAGAAGCAGCGGCACGAACGAGATCCTGCTGCTCGACCGGCGGGGCCGCCCCTACAAGTGGCTGCGGCGCGGCGACCTGATGCGGGCCAGGGGTTCGCTGGCGCGGGCGGGCACGCTGGTGCACGACACGGTGACCCGGGACGCCACGCTGCGGGACGCGCTGGAGGCGGTGCTCATCGACAACACGGGCCGGGTCGCGGTCACCGGGCGGCGCGGCGAGTTCACCGGTGTCGTCGACATGGAGACGCTGATGAACTCCGTGCACGAGCTGTTGGAGGCGGACCGGCTGGAGGCGATGGAGCACCAGCACGAGCTGGAGGAGGCGCGCGCCCAGCAGACCCACTTCGAGCAGGAGGGTGTGGGCGGCGGGGAGGCGAAGGCGTGAGCGCTCCCCCGCCCGAGGAACGGCCCCAGGAACGGCCCATGGAGCGTTCCAAGGAACGGCGCAAGGAACAGCGCAGGGAGCGGCCCGAGGGCGAGCACGAGGTGAAGGGGCTCGCGTTCCGGGACGACGGCGAGTTCTCGCCGGACTCCGGGGACTTCCCCGAGGACCTTCCCGAAGGCCTTCCCGGGGGCGGTGAAGGCGGAGTCGAGGGGGAGGCCCCACCTCCGAAGGTCGTCCTCAAGCGCCGGATCACCTGGCAGAAGCTGACCTTCCTGCCCCTGGTCCTCGCGGCCGTGCTGCTGGCCACCTGGCTCTGGTTCCAGCAGGCCCGGCTGGACCCGATCTCCGAGAACGCGCTGTCGAACGGCCAGGTGTCGAAGGCCCTGTGGCAGCAGATCCGGCTGACCGCGATCTCCACCTTCTTCGTGCTGATCATCGCGATCCCGCTGGGCATCCTGCTCACCCGGGCGGCGTTCCGAAAGGCGACCCCGGTCGCGATGACGCTCGCCAACATGGGGCAGGCCACGCCAGCGATCGGCCTGCTGGCCCTGCTGGTCATCTGGCTGGGCACCGGCCAGCGGGCGGCCCTGATCGGCATCACCGTCTACGCCATCCTGCCGGTCCTCTCCAACACGATCGCGGGCCTGAAGGCCAACGACCCGACCCTGCTGGAGGCGGCCCGCGGCATCGGGATGTCCCCCCTGGGGGTGCTGACCCGCATCGAACTCCCGCTGGCCGTGCCGCTGATCCTCGCGGGCGTACGGACGGCCCTGGTCCTGAACGTGGGCACGGCGACCCTCGCCACCTTCGGCGGGGGCGGCGGCCTCGGTGTCCTGATCACCACCGGCATCACCACCCAGCGCATGCCCGTCCTGGTCCTCGGCTCGGTCCTCACGGTCTCGCTGGCCCTGCTCGTGGACTGGCTCGCCTCCCTGGTCGAACTGCTGCTCAGGCCGCGCGGACTGGAGGCGGACTCATGAGACGTACGGGTCCCGCAACCGCCGCGAGACGTACGGGTCCCGCACCCGCCGCGAGACGCACGGGTCCGGTGCTGGCCGGGGCGATGGTCCTGGCCGCCGGGTGCGGGCTCACCAGCGGCTCCCCCATGGTCGACAACGTCGCGCCCGGCTCGATCGGGCAGGGGCAGCCGCTCAAGGACGCCCATCTGACGGTGACGTCGAAGGAGTTCACCGAGCAGCTGATCCTCGGCGCGATCATGGGCATCGCCTTCCAGGCGGCCGGCGCGGACGTCCTCGACCGGACGGGCATCCAGGGTTCGATCGGCGCGCGGGAGGCCGTCAAGGGCGGGGACGCGGACGGGATGTACGAGTACACGGGCACCGCCTGGATCACGTACCTCGGCAACAGCAAGCCCATCCCCAACCCGCAGCAGCAGTGGCAGGCGGTGCACGACGCCGACCTGAAGAACGGGCTGACCTGGCTGCCGCCGTCCGCGCTCAACAACACGTACGCCCTCGCCATGAACCAGGCCAACTTCAAGAAGTACGGCACCAAGACGCTCTCCGACGTGGCCGCGCTGTCCAAGTCGAACCCGGGCGCGGTCACGCTGTGCGTGGAGAGCGAGTTCGCCAACCGGGCCGACGGGCTGCCGGGCATGGAGAAGGCGTACGGGATGAGTCTGCCCGCGAAGAACATCACGCAGATGGACACCGGGATCATCTACACCCAGGTGGCGAAGGGGAGTTGCACGTACGGGGAGGTCTTCACGACCGACGGGCGCATCAAGTCGATGAACCTGGCGGTGATGGAGGACGACAAGAAGTTCTTCCCCAACTACAACGCGGCGCCCGTGATCAACTCCAAGGCCCTGAAGAAGTACCCGGCGATCGCCCAGGTCCTGGACCCGATCACCAAGAAGCTCGACAACGACATGGCCCAGACCCTGAACTCCAAGGTGGACGTCGACGGGCAGGATCCGCATCAGGTGGCGCTGGACTGGATGAAGCAGGAGGGGTTCGTCAAGGGCGGGTGAGCGGGGCGACGGCTTCCAAAGAAGTGGTTGCAAAGAAACCCTTGCAACCACTTCTTTGCAACGCTACCTTTGGATGCATGGAATTGCCCGAGGAACCGCTGCCCGAGGAACGACAGGTCCGCACCCTCGACGCCCGCACGCTGCGCGGCATCGCCCACCCCCTGCGCATGCAGTTGCTGTACGCGCTGCGGCAGCGGGGGCCCGCCACCGCGTCGATGCTCGCCGAGCGGCTGGGCGAGTCCAGCGGGGCTACCAGCTATCACCTGCGGCAGCTGGCCGCGCACGGCTTCGTCGAGGACGCACCCGAGCGGGGCAAGGGCCGTGAGCGCTGGTGGCAGGCCGTCGACCAGGGCGTGTACTTCGACGCGAACCTGCTCAAGGACGGCGACCCGACGGTCCGCGGAGCGGCCGACATGTACCTGCACGAGGTCGCGACCACGCACACGCGTGAGCTGTCGACCTGGCTGGGTACGCGCGACGACTGGTCCGAGGACTGGTACCGGGCCAGCGACATGAGCGACTGGACCCTACGACTGACGTCCGGGCAGGCCCGCGAACTCACCGAAAAGATGCACGACCTGCTCGAAAGCTACCGACCCCTCGCCGGCGCCGAGGACGACCCCGACGCGGAGCAGGTCCGCATCCACACCCACGCCTTCCCTGTCAGGCAGGACCGAACGGAGACGCACCCATGACGCACCCAGACACCCACCTCGCCCTGCACCACCAGCGCGCCGCCGAGCTCCGAGCCCAAGCCGAAACCCACCACCTCACCGCCTCCGCCCGCCGCCCCGGCGAACTGCGGACGCGCCTCGGCTGGACCCTCGTGGAGGTCGGCCTGCGGCTCGCCGCCGCACCCCGCGTCGCCGTCGCGCACTGACGCGGCCTGCCGACCAACAACTGGGACAATTACCAGCTGGGACGACTAACAGCTGACGACTAACAGCTGGGGACCGAGCCCTTCCCCTTCTCCAGGGACACCAGCGCGTCGACCGCGCCCTTGAGCGTGGTCACCGGAACCAGTCGCAGCCCCTTGGGCAGTTCCGACTTGGCGTCCGAGCACTCCGCCTTCGGGACCAGGAAGACCGTCGCGCCGTCGCGCCGGGCGGCCTGCGTCTTCAGGGCGACCCCGCCGACCGCGCCGACCTTGCCGTCGGCGTCGATCGTCCCCGTACCCGCGACGGTGCGACCGCCCGTGAGGTCGCCGCCGCTCCCGTCGCCGTCCAGCTTGTCGATGATCCCGAGCGTGAAGAGCAGTCCGGCGCTGGGCCCGCCGACGTCGGCCAGTTTGAGCGTGACCTTCACGTCGTTCTTCTCGTGCAGATAGGACAGGGCCGCCTCGGTGGCCGTGTCCTGGGACTTCTTCATCTCGTCCGCGTTGTGCTGCTCGATCTCCTTGACGGAGTTCCCGCTCGGGTAGACCGAGTCGCGTGGCATCACGGCCCGGTCCGTACGGAACCAGCCGTCGATCACGTCACCCAGGCTGACGCTCGCGTCCGGCCCGGTCGCCTCGATCGTCGTCATCCGCAGCTGCCCGTTCGTCGTCCGGGTGGGCGCTCCGCTGATCGTGATCACGGGGTCGCCCTTGTTCTCGCCCAGGACGTTCGCCGTCATCCCGGGCTGCGCCACGGAGAACGGCAGCGGCGCGAACGCCGCCGTGGCGAGCAGGGCCACGACGGGAACGGCGCAGACGGTGATGGCCTGGAGGCGTGTGAGGCGAGAGAGCACGGGACCAATCTAACGTCACCGCTCGGCGCGACCTCCGTACAGGTCCCGCCGGGTGCTGGTGAAGCGGCACAGCGCCTCCGGCAGCGGCTCGGCCCCGATGCCCGGGGTGCGCGGCACCGGCAGATGACCGTCGTCGAGGACGAAGGGCTGGCTGTGATGTCCTCGGCGAATTGACTTGCTCCCCCTGCTGAAGCAGGGAGATTCTGGCCTTCCTCACCGAGTGCTGTGCCGCTGCGCGGCACGAGCTCCGGTGTGGATTCCGTGGCTTCCTGCGCCCTTCGGGGCCGGCCGTCAGTTGACGTCCACGTCCTCGAAGACCTCCAGCATGCGCGTCAGCACCCGTACGCACCTCTCCACGTCCGCGCCGGTGAGGTCACCGCCCACCCGCTTCAGCAGCGCGCTCTCGCGGGTGATCACCGCGTCGATGGCCGTACGGCCGTCGTCGGTCAGCCGGATCAGCGAGGACCGCTGGTGCGCGGGGTTGGCGACGGCCTCGACCAGGCCGTGGGCCGCCGCCTCGTTGACCATCCGCTGCACGAACTGACGGCTGAGCGCCTGCGCGCGACCCATCTGAGGGACCGTCAGGGGTCCTTGCGCACGCAGGAGATCCAGGACGGCGCGCACGCCGATGGACAGGCCTTCGATCGGCTCGTTGAGCTCCACCTTGCGGCTCACGCGCCGGTACAGGGGCCCCAGTACGGCGAACACCTCGTAGAGGCGGGGGGCGAGGTCGTCGGGCGGGAGCGATTGGGAGTCGTCGGGCTCACCGGGGGCGTCGGGCTTGCTGGTGTGGGTCACGGACACAGGATGACACCTTGGTTGCCAAGTCGACCCCAACATGACACCTTAGTTGTCATGACTGATGCCGCACAGGTGTTCATGTTCGAGTCCGCCGACGGTCCGCTCGCCTATCGCGACGTCGGTACCGGTCCCCCGCTGGTGTTGCTGCACGGCGGCTTCACCGACCACCGCATGTGGGACGACCTGGTGCCGCTCCTCGCGGCCGGCCACCGGGTGATCGCGCCCGACGCCCGCGGCCACGGCCGGTCCGCCAACGCCACGAAGCCCTTCCGCCCCACCGACGACCTCGCCGCCCTCCTGCGCCACCTCGACACGGGCCCCGTGGTCCTCGTCGGAATGTCGATGGGCGGGGCCACCGCGGTCGACACCACGCTGGAACACCCGGACCTCGTCCGCGCGCTCGTCGTCAGCGGCGCCGGGATCACCGACCCGGAGGACACCGACGCCTGGACCCTGGACATCATGAACCGCTGGGGCGGCACCCTGGCCGCCGGCGACATCGACGGCTGGGTCGACGTCTTCGCCTCGGTCGTGGCCGGCCCGCATCGCACGCTCGACGAGGTCGACCCGGAACTCGTACGGCGGGTACGGGAAATGGCGCGGGGGACTATTTCCAAGCACACGCCCGACGAACCCGACCGGTCCGTCCCCGTGACCGACATCCCGGCGCGCGCCAAGAGCATCACGGTTCCCGTCCTGGCCATCAACGGCGCCCTGGACGCGGCCGCTCAGATCGCGATGGCCGACCGCCTCGTCGACTCCGTCGCCGACGGCCGCACCATCACCATCGAGGGCACCGCCCACTACGCCAACATGGAACAGCCCCGCGTCTTCACCAAGTTCCTGTTGGAGTGGCTCAGCGGCCTGCCCGCCTGAGCCACCCCGCCGCCCGCCACGGAGGGTGGGGTCTCAGCGCAGTGCGTCCGCGACCTCTCGCGCCGCGTCCACGACCCTCGGCCCCACCCGTTCCGGCACGGAGTCCGCGAGCATGACGACACCGACGCTGCCCTCGACCCCGGTCACCCCTATCAGGGGAGCGGCGGCCCCGCTCGCGCCCGCCTCCAGCTCCCCGTGCGTGAGCGTGTATCCCGGGGCGTCCGCCTCCCCGGGCTGCCGGGCGGTGAGGATCGCGCGGCCCGCGGCGCCCCGGTCCAGCGGATGGCGGAACCCGGCGCGGTAGGCGACGTGATAGTCCGTCCACGTCGGCTCCACGACGGCGACGGCGAGCGCCTCGGTGCCGTCGACGAGCGTGAGATGGGCCGTGGCCCCTACGTCCTCGGCCAGCGCGCGCAGCGCCGGCAGCGCGGCCTCCCGTACCAGCGGATGCACCTGGCGCCCCAGCCGCAGTACCCCGAGGCCGACCCGGGCGCGGCCGCCCAGATCCCGGCGTACGAGCGCGTGCTGTTCCAACGTGGCGAGCAGGCGATACACAACGGTCCGGTTGACGCCCAGTTTGTTCGAAAGCTCGGTGACGGTCAGCCCGTGGTCCGTGTCGGCGAGCAGCTTGAGGACACGCAGTCCCCGGTCGAGCGTCTGAGAGGTCTCCGCGGTCACGACGCCCACTCCTTAGTGGTGAGGTCGGCGGCCCCTCGCGGCGGTTGCGTCTCCGAGTCCCGTCGGCGACGCGCTTCAGAGGCCGCCGTCGGCTGACGACCCGGGCTCTTCCCGGGCGGAGTCGCTACACGGCTGCGCTCCGCGGCGGCGCTGCCACGGGGCGTGTGCGTAGCGGGACAGTAGCGAGCCGGTTCGCTCAGCGGAAGTCTCCGTCCAGAATCCGGTCACGACCTGGTACGAACTCTTCCCGTTTACGGATCCTTTGTCCTCGTACGTACAGCGCGCACGCACAAGAACGCGCCCCTGAAAGGGGCGCGGGGCGCTGACATCGTGCGGCTCCGCCGCGTGGGCGCGATCAGCCACAGCCGATCCGCAGCCGAAACACAACAAGCGCCCCACGAACCACGACCTCCCAGGCACAGCGCCCAGCGTCACCGCATACGGGTGGCCCACTCCTGCACCTTGGCGATCCGCTGCCGCAGCTGACCCGCCGTCGCCTCCGCGCTCGGCGGCCCCCCGCACACGCGGCGCAGTTCGGTGTGGATCACGCCGTGCGGCTTGCCGCTCTGGTGGACGTACGCGCCGACCATGGTGTTGAGCTGCTTGCGCAGCTCCAGCATCTCCTTGTGCGAGACCACGGGCCGCCGCTCGGCGGGCAGTTCGAGGAGGTCGGCCTCCTCGTCGGGCTTCTTGCGGCTGTGCGCGATCTGCCGCGCCTGCCGCTTCTGGAGCAACAGCTGCACCTGGTCGGGTTCGAGCAGCCCCGGAATCCCGAGGTAGTCCTGCTCCTCCGCGCTCCCCGGGTGGGCCTGCATCCCGAACTCGGCGCCGTCGTACAGCACTCGATCGAAGACGGCCTCGGACTCCAGCGCCTCGAAGGAGAACTGCTCCTGCTCCCCGGTGTCCTCGTCCTGCTCCCGGTTCGCCTCGTCCATCTCCTGCTCGGACTCGGCGTAGGGGTCCTCCTCGCCCTCCTTCTTGGGCTTGTCGAGGACGTGGTCGCGCTCGACCTCCATCTCGTTGGCGAAGCCGAGGAGGTCGGGGACGGTCGGGAGGAAGACGGAGGCGGTCTCGCCGCGCCGCCGGGACCGCACGAAACGGCCGACGGCCTGCGCGAAGAAGAGGGGCGTGGAGATGGTGGTGGCGTACACGCCGACGGCGAGCCGCGGCACGTCGACGCCCTCGGACACCATGCGGACGGCGACCATCCACCGGTCCTCGCTGTGGCTGAACTCGTCAATCCTGTTGGACGCGCCGGTGTCGTCGGACAGGACGAGGGTCGCCTTCGTCCCGGTGATCTCACGGATGAGCTTGGCGTACGCGCGCGCGGAGTCCTGGTCGGAGGCGATGACCAGCGCGCCCGCGTCCGGGATGCCCTTCCTGACCTCGGTCAGGCGCTGGTCGGCGGCGCGCAGCACACTGGGCATCCACTCGCCGCGCGGGTCGAGCGCGGTGCGCCAGGCCTGCGAGATGGCGTCCTTGGTCATCGGCTCGCCGAGCCGGGCCGCGATCTCGTCCCCCGCCTTCGTGCGCCACCGCATGTTGCCGCTGTAGGAGAGGAAGATGACGGGCCGCACGACCCCGTCGCCCAGCGCGGATCCGTACCCGTAGGTGTAATCGGCGGAAGAGCGCCGAATCCCGTCGTTCCCCTCTTCATACGTCACAAAGGGGATGGGATTGGTGTCGGACCGGAAGGGCGTACCGGTGAGCGCGAGCCGCCGCGTGGCGGGCTCGAACGCTTCGAGACAGGCCTCGCCCCAGGACTTCGAGTCACCGGCGTGGTGGATCTCGTCGAGGATGACGAGGGTCTTGCGCTGCTCGACGCGATTGCGGTGGAGCATGGGCCGCACGCCCACACCCGCGTACGTCACGGCGACGCCCTGGTACTCCTTGCTGAGCGGACCGGCGCTGTACTCGGGATCCAGCTTGATCCCTATCCGCGCGGCGGCCTCCGCCCACTGCTTCTTCAGGTGCTCGGTCGGCGCGACCACGGTCACCTGCTGCACGACGTGGTGGTGCAGCAGCCAGGACGCGAGCGTCAGCGCGAACGTCGTCTTGCCGGCGCCGGGCGTGGCGACGGCCAGGAAGTCGCGGGGCTGCTCCTGGATGTACTTCTCCAGCGCCCCCTGCTGCCAGGCACGCAGCTTACTGGCGGTACCCCACGGGGCGCGGCCGGGGAAGGCGGGTGAGAGGTGGTGCGAGGTGGATGCGCTGGCGGCGGTGGTAGTCACGGTCTCCGTGGTGGGGTCGAGCGGCTCGGCTACGTATGACAACCGGGCCACCCTACCGGCGCCCCGGAGCTGTCAACGCGCGGACGACGCCGGGTCACCCATGGATGGGACCCACCTCACAAACCCCACAACCGCCCACCGATCACCTTGATGTCGCGCTCCACATCGGCCGCCACGTCGATGACCAGGTAGTACGAGGCCGACCGGTTCACGACGACCGCACTCGACCGGACGGGAGCACCGCTCTCTTTCCGGATCACCGCTCTCGCAAGCGCGTCGTCACCCAGGCCCCCACCAACGCCACCCCGGCCATCGGCAGGAACACGGCGGCGAACGCGGTGGGGTGGGAGCCGTCGGCCGTCGCGGTGGCCGTCGCCGCGACCTTGCCGCCGCCCAGCGCCGCGAACGCCGCGCCGCCCGCCGCGAGGAGCACGATGGTGGAGAGGCCGTCGGAGATCTGGAGCGCGGCGGAGTTGGAGCCGACTTCCTTCGGCGTCGAGAGGCGCAGCAGCAGCACGCTGGTCGAGGCGATCACCAGCCCCATCCCGAAGCAGCCGAACCCCCAGGCGACGGCGACGGTCCACACGGGCACAGCGGGGATCAGCACGCTGGGCACGGCGGCGACGGCAGCCGCGAGCAGCACCATCCCGAGGAACATCAGCCGGTCCCGGTACGGCTCCGTGCGTGGCCGCGACTGCACATACGACCCCAGCGCCCAGGTCCCGCCGGCCGCCGCGAGGGAGAACCCGGCGAGCGTCGGCGACAGGCCGCGCTGGGTGACCAGCATGAGGGGCACGAAGGACTCGGCGGCGATGAAGGAACCGGCCGCCAACCCGCGCAGCAGCACCACGGACGGCAGCCCGCGCGCCGCCCGGTAGGTGCCGCGCGGCAGCAGCCCGAGGACGGCCGGGACGAGCAGCGCGGCGCCCGCGAGGCCAGGGACGAGGGAGAGCGGGTCGAGGTCCTGGGCGGCGTACTGGAGGAGTCCGGAGCCGAGCGAGATCCCGAGCGCCAGCCGGATGCGCCGCCGCTCGAAGGGCACGCGCCCGGCGGTCCCCGCGTCCGCCGACCGCCCGGACGACAGCCGGCGTATCCGCGGCAGCGCGAGCGCCAGCGGAAACACGACCAGCACCGGTATCCCGGTGAACACCCAGCGCCAGCCCAGGTGCTCGGTGACCGTGCCCGCGATTGGGGGCACCTCCCACGCCCTTAAGGCAGTGGGGGAGGTCCGACCACGGACGGAATCACCCAGCTCGCCGCGAACGCCGCCATGATCGCCGGGCGCAGCCGCTCCGGGTAGGCCCGCACCACGACGACGTACAACGCCACGACGACCAGCCCGCCGCCGAGCCCCTGCACCGCCCGCCCGAGAAGGAACAGCCACATGGTCCCGGCCGTCCCGGACAGCAGCAGTCCCGCCGCGAAGGCCGTGATCCCCGTGGTCAGCGGCGCCAGGGGCCCGTCGCGGTCCGCCCACTGTCCGGCGAACACCATCCCGAACAGGCTCGTCGTGAAATACGCCGAGAACGCGAACGCGTACAACGACACCCCGTCGAGCTCCCGCGCCGCGACGGGCATCGCCGTCCCGACGGCCGTCGCCTCGAAGGCGATCAGCAGCTCCACGAACACGATCCCGATGCTGAGCGCCCGATAGGGACGGCTCAGCACACCCCCCTCCCCCTTGCCCTCGGGCGGGGCGGCCGCGGCATCGCGTGCTTCCAGCGCTGTCATGGCCGCCAGCGTAAGGGCCACCACTGACAGTGACTCCTGTCCAAAGACCGTGATCACCTGGGCCTTTGGTCGTACGCCGCAGGTCCGGGAACCGGCGTTCATGAACGGCGTATGGCAGTCCCGTTGCAGCGCTCCCGCATCTCTTGAGCCCACCCTCCGCCCCGCCTACGTTCAACCCATCAGGTTCGGAACGAGTGAGCCGTGCCGCACCTGAGAACGGCCGTGTGCCCGAGTGGTTCAGGGGCTCGCCTGCAAAGCGAGTTACGCGGGTTCAATTCCCGCCACGGCCTCCCATGCCCTGACCAGGGCATACAGCTGGGTCGGTCCTCCGTGGGAGGACCGACCCAGCTGCCGTTCGTGTCAGTCCCCGTCTCGGTTGGCCGCAGACCGTCGACCCCGGCCGCTGCGGGCGTTACTGCCACTGCGAGCTGGTTGCGATGACCCGCAGTTGGGCCGGTGTCAGGATCGGCGTGGTACGGGTCGCGGGGCCGTTCTGGCTCGGTGCCTGCCACTCCATGATGGTGACGTAGAGCCCGTCGGGATGCAGCACGTTCACCGTCTCGTGCCCGGGGTCCGTTCCGGGTGGTGCCTGCCGGGACTTGATCAGGGTGCCGTCGGCCAAGGGTTTCGTGCCGGCGAAGACGTGGCTGCGGATCGCGCTGGCGGAGGTCTGCCGGGAGACGTGCACCTCGAGCAGCGACTTGCCGTGGCCGTCGTCCACCCACAGCTGCCCGGACTGCCGGCCGCCGGGCGGGCTCGAATGGGTCAGGCCGGTCGGCAGCAGCGCGGTCAGGGTGGCGAGCGCGCGGTCGACGGGCAGTGTGCCGGTGAAGGTCGGCTTCGGGGTGGCGGATGCCGTGGCCGAGCCGGTGGTTGCCGAGGCCGCCGGTCGGGCGATCGTGTGGTCGGCCGTTCGCCCGTCGGACAGCAGTCCGGGAACGACCGCCGCGCCGAGCCCGACGAGCGCGAGTACGGCTGCTCCGCTCACGCCGACGGCCGTGGCGCGGCGGCGGCGCCTGCGCCGGCCGTTGCGGACGCCGGCCTGCAGAAGCGACGGGGTGTTGGGCGGCTCGAAGGTCAGGAGGGTGGTGCGGAGGGCTTCGGTGAAGTCTTCTTCGATGGGCATGACGGGTCACCGTGTTTCGGGGGTCGGTGAAGAGGGCGAGGTAGGTGCCGCGGCACCGGGGTCAGGGGCTGACGAGTTCGGACAGCTCGTGGCCCAGAAGGTCCCGGATCCGGGCGAGCGCGCGCATGCTCTGGTTGCGTACCGCGCCCGGCCGGACCTGAAGGATCGCGGCGGTCTGCTCGACGCTGCGGTCCTCCCAGTAGCGCAGGAGCAGCACGGCCCGGTCCCGGGCGGAGAGCCGGCCGAGAGCATCGAGCAACGTGACCCGCAGCGTGGCGTCGTGCTGGGTGGCGGCACCGGAGTCCGGCAGGGTGTCGGTGGGCTGCTCGGAGCTGCTGCGCCGGCGGCGGTAGGACAGGTAGGTCCGTACGAGGACGGTGTGGGTGTAGGCCGCCGGGTCGTCCACCTGCGCGATCTTGCGCCAGTTGGCATACGTCCGGCCCAGCGTGTCCTGCACCAGGTCCTCCGCGAGGTGCACATCACCGCTGGTGAGCACGCACGCAGAGCGAAACAGAGGTGCGGATCGCGCAGCGGCGAACGCCATGAATTCCTCTTCGTACCGGCGCTTCATCCGAGATCCTGTTCGTCGTCCACACTCTGAAGACGCTGTGGCCGCGGGGTTACGTCCCACCCCGAGAAGCAGAAATCTGGCCGCGTCAGGCGAACTTCCCTTCGGCGACGTCGGCGTCGGGCCTGAGCAGGGTCGCGCGGAGCCGGCACGGTTCCCTGATCAGGCGTCCCTCGAAGCGAACCGCACCCGTCTCAGCCGTGGAGGGTGCCGCCCGCCTCGTCCTCGAATATCTCCGGCCAGTAGCGCCAGCCGTCGTCGCCCTCCAGCGTGGGGGTGGGGTCGCAGGCGATCGGGTCGACCGTGGCGAGGGTCTGGGCCATGGTGGCGGCCAGTTGTTCGTAGGAGTCGGTGAGGTCGTGGGTCGCGTCGAGGGCCTTCTCTCGGTGGAGCAGCCAGAGCGTGAAGGCGAGGGTGGAGATGTCGGCGTTGAGGGGGCGCAGGGTGATGTCCGGCTCGCTCCAGGCGAGGACCGCGCCCGTGGTGCCGTCCACCACGAGGCTGGTGTCCTCGATGAGGTAGCCGAGGCGTATCAGGCGGTCGGCCGTCGGAGGGAGTTCGTCGGCGGAGAAGTCGTCGGGGCGCTGGTCCGCGTAGTAGTCGGCGAGGGCCGGCAGGGGCACTTCCGTGTCCAGCTGGAAGAGGAGGCCGTCCTCGGGCAGGCCGGTCTCGCGCAGGAAGCGACGGGTCGGCTCGTGCACGAGCGCGGGCGGGAAGTCGACGTCCTCGAAGCGCATGATCGCGCCCGCGCCGAACTCCTCGTCCAGCAGCCGCTTGGGCAGGTCGAGGACGAGGCCCTCGCCGGGGCCGGCGATCCGGGCGAGGGGGCGGATCAGGGCGGCCATCCGCCAGTACGGCGCCACTTCGCCGCCGGCGCCCGCCTCGAAGACCGCGGCGAGGGACTCGGAGGCCTCCGTGACCGCCTTCGGGCCGAACCGGCCCTCGTGGGAGGCGAACCGTCCGCGGGACGCCGTCAGTTCCTCCGTCGCCGCCGAGAAGCGCACCAGGGCTTCCAGGGAGGGGGCCAGGGGCGCGAGGTCCATCAGAGCCGGGTCGGAGAAGAAGTACGTCGTGGCGACCTTCCCCGTCGCCCCGTCCAGGACGATCGACTCCAGGTCCCGGTCGAAGGTCCGCAGGGCTCCCACGACCAGCTGGTCCTGGAGCTCCGTGGCGAGTTTGTCGGCGTCACCGGCCAGGTCGGCGACCCTGCGCAGCCCGTGCTCCCGCAGGGCGCCGAAGCTCAGCAGCGTGCCCTCGGCCGGCAGCCCGGGCCCCGTCAGCCACTGCCGTGTGTCCGTGTGCGTGATGTATGGATCCAGCTCGTCCTCGGTCAGCGTGATCGCGCCGACGACATCGGTGTCAGTCGTGCTCATGGCTCCCCCGCGCATGTGAACGCATATGTGCTTCCCGCGGGGAACTCGCCGCCGCCCAGCGGCACTTCCCCACTGACCGAGAACCATACGCCGCCCCACTGACAACGCCGGAAACCCGCAGGCACGCAGGGCGCACGGCCCGGAAACACGCGGGTTCAAGCCATCGGGGGGCGCCCGGTCGTGGCCGACACCGACGATCAGCCGCGGCCGCCGCCCGGCTCAGGTGAGGTACAGGCCGCCCAGGACGACCACCACGGCCGCGACGACGAACAGCAGGACCCACAGCGCCAGCTTCCCGACGCTCGGCGGGGGCTCGTAGCGCGGCTGCTCGGGGTCGTGGGTCGTCGTCGGCTCGAAGTCGCGGGTCGTCGGCTCGGGGGTGGTCATGACGTGGTCACCACGGCGGCTTGCGGACGGATCGGGAGGCGGTTGACGGGGCGGCCCGTCGCCGCCCGTACGGCGGCCGCGACGGCCGCCGGGGACGTCACGACCGGCACCGCGCTGGCCGCCTTCGCGCCGAAGGGGGCGACGACGTCGCGCTCCTCGACGAGCTTGACGATGCGGATGTCGGGGGCGTCCAGGGAGGTCGGGAGGGCGTAACCGGTGAGGTCGGGGTGGCGGACCAGACCGCGGGCGGTGCGGAGGTTCTCCGTGAGCGCGGCACCGACGCCCTGGGTCACGCCCGCCTCGATGCGGGCCGTGAGCTGGGCGGGGTTGAGGATCCGGCCGACGTCCTGGGCGAGCGCGAGCTCCACCACCCGTACCGAGCCCAGTTCGATGTCCACGTCCACCACCGCGCGGATCGCGCAGAAGGCCAGGCCCACGAAGGCGTCGCCCTGGCCCGCCTCGTCCAGCGGCTCGGTCGGGTGCGGGCGGCACTGCGCGGTGGCCCACAGCTCCTTGCCGTCCATCGCCTCCGTGACGGTCGTCGAGAGCACACCGTCGTAGGAGGTGATCTTGCCGTCGGTGATCTGGAGGAGCTCCGTGGACATGCCGAACTTGTGCGCCAGGGGCTGCAGGAGCTGCGTACGGACCATCTTCGCGGCGCGTTCGACCGCTCCGCCCGACACCCAGGTGTGGCGGCCGCGGCAGCTGGGGCCCGCGGGCGGCTGGTCGGTGTCGACCGGTGCCACGTGCACCTCGTCGATACCGAGGGTCTCCTGGACGATCTGGCGGGCCAGGGTGGTGAAGCCCTGGCCGGTCTCGACGGCCGCGCACAGCACCGTGGCGACACCGTCGTGGACCTTGACCGTGGCCGTGGAGACCTCGTCCGCGCCCTCCGAGCCGAGCATGTGGACCATGCCGAGGCCATAGCCGACCCCGCGGCGTACGGCACCGGGTTCGCCCGCTCCCTCGGGGCCGCCCGGGAGCAGCCACTCGTCCTCGGGGGTGTCCTTGGGGAGCGCGGGCAGGGGGTAGTCGCGTACGGCCTGGAGCAGTTCGGCGACCGGGGCCGGGCAGGTCACCGTCTGGCCCGTCGGAAGCACGTCCCCGGTGGCCATCGCGTTCTGCAGGCGCAGTTCGGCGGGGTCGAGGGCGAGCTTCTTGGCGAGCTTGTCCATCTGCGCCTCGTAGGCGGCGCAGACCTGCATGGCGCCCTCGCCGCGCACATGGCCGGAGGGCGGGTTGTTGGTGCGCACGGCCCAGCCCTCGATGAAGGCGTTCGGGACGACGTAGGGACCGCAGGCGAAGGAGACCGCGGCGGCCAGCGACTCGGCGGACGTGTCGGCGTAGGCGCCCGCGTCGAGCAGGATCTGCGCCTCGACCTTCACCAACCTGCCCTCGGCGTCGGCGTGGTGGCGGTAGCGCAGGAGGGTGGGGTGCCGGTGGGCGTGGCCGAGGAAGGACTCCTCGCGGGTCGCGGTGATCTTCACGGGGCAGCCGGTCCGCAGGGCCAGCAGGCCGAGCGGGAGCTGGAAGCCCTGGTCCTCGCGGTCGGCGGTGGCGCCGGGCACTCCGGTGACGACGACCTTCACCCGCTCGGGCTCCAGGCCGTAGCAGGCGGCGGCGGTGTCGCGATCGGTGTGCGGATCGGTGGAGGCGACATAGAGCTCGACGCCGCCGTCCGGGCGGGGCACGGCGAGTCCGGCCTCGGCGCCGATCGGGGCCGGGTCCTGGCGGCCGATGCGGTACAGGCCCTCGACGACGACCTCGCCGACCGCGTCCGGGTCGCCGTGGCGCAGCGGGATGTGCCGGATCAGGTTGCCGTCGGGGTGCAGGGGTTCGGCCTCGAACGCCTGCTCCGGGTCGGTCACCGGGTCGAGTACTTCGTACTCGACGATGACGGCCGCGGCGGCCATCCGCGCGGTGTCCGGGTGATCGGCGGCGACGGCCGCGATGGGCTCGCCGTGGTGGCGTACGACCTCGGAGGCGAACACCGGGCGGTCCGCACGGCCGCGGCCGTGCAGGGCGGAGCCGGGCACGTCCTCGTGGGTGATGACCGCCCGTACGCCGGGCATCTCGCGCGCGTGGCTGGTGTCGATGGACAGAATGCGCGCGTGCGGGTGCGGCGAGCGCAGCACGGCCGCCCACAGCAGGCCCTCGGCCCACAGGTCGGCCGCGTACGGGAAGGTGCCCTCCGTCTTGGCGCGGGCCTCAGCGGCGGGCAGCGACACGCCGAGCCCGTGCGGCAGCGGCTCGGGGCCGGTTTCGGGTGCCGCGGAAGTCGCGGTCGCGGTCTCGTTGCTCACGCCTGGCCTCCGTCCTGGCCGTACGGCTGCTCATACGGCGCCTGGGAGTCGTACGGAGAAGGGTCCTCGAACGCCGAGGGGTTGACGCCGCCCGCGCCGGGCCCCGCCTGGTGCGGGATGCGCGGTTCGTCCGCGTCCGGTGTGGCCTCGGCGGCGCCCGCGCTGTGCGCCTGGCGTTCGGCGACGACCTCGCGTACGGCGTCCAAGACCCCGCGGTAGCCGGAGCAGCGGCACAGGTTGCCGCACAGCGCCTGGCGGGTCTCGAGTTCGGTGGGGGCCGGGTTGCCCTCGAGGAGGTCGTGCACGGTCATGGCCATGCCCGGGACGCAGAAACCGCACTGCACCGCGCCGCACTTGGCGAGGGCGCGCTGCACGTCCGAGGGCTGTCCGTCGGCGGCGAGGCCTTCGACCGTACGCACCTCACTGCTCGCGGCGGTGACGGCGGGCACCAGGCAGGACGCCACGAGCCGCCCGTCCACCTGCACGTTGCAGGCTCCGCACTCGCCCTGCGAGCAGCCGTCCTTGGCGCCCGCGAGGCCGAGGCGCTCGCGCAGGACGTAGAGCAGCGACTCGCCGATCCAGGCGTCGGTCACGGGGCGGTCGGCGCCGTTGACGCGCAGGACGTAGGAGGCCAGGGGGTGTTCGTCGTGCGGGGGAGGCGCAGAGGTGTCGGGGTCGCCCGCCTCCGCACCGGCGGCGTCCGGCGCCGGGGTCTCGGGGTGCTCCGAAGGGTGCTCGGGAGGATGCTCCGAACGGTACTCCGAGGAGTCCTCCGGGACCGCTGCCCGAGCAGTCCGCATGGCCGGGTCGGAGTCCGGTCCGGCCCCGTCCGGGGTCCCGTACGCCTCGGCCGTCGCGGGCGTGGGCCCGGCGACCGGCTCAGGAGCCTCGTGAGCGGCCTGCGCGGCCGCCTGGGCGGCCTCGGCGGCCGATTCCGCATGCGTGTGCCGCGCGGGCTCCACGGGGCCCTCAGAGGCCCCCGGGGCCTCGGGGGTCGCCGCGCGCGGTGCGGCGGACCACGGCTCGCCGATCTCCGAGGTCGCCCAGGGCGCCGCCGCACCGCCGGGGAGCGTGGCGGGCGGGGTGCCGCCCCACTGCTCGACCAGGGCCGACGTGGTGAACTCGCCCGATTCGTCCGGAAGATCACCCACGGCGACCGGGATCGACCACTGTCCGGTGACGTCGTGTCCAGGCGCGTCGGCCGGGTGATGACCGGAGGAGGCACCCTCCCGGGTGGCCTCCCCGAAGTCCCACTGCCCGGTGGCGCCGGGGTGGTACGAAAACCCGTCGTGCGCGGCCTGCTGATGCCCGGACTCCTGGCGCCCGGTCTCGTGGCGTACGGCTTCCTGGTGCGCAGCGTTGGGGTCCGGCCACTGGACGGCCTCGGCCGGCGCGCCCCAGGTGCCCGTCGCCCCGGGGTCGGCCGCCGGGGGCGTCGTGGTGATCCGGGGGGGCACATAGCCGTGGCCGGGCGCCGCGAGAGGCGTCTCACGTTCCGCCAAAAGGGCTTCGATTCCGCCCTCGGGGAGCTTGACGAAGGCGGTGGCGCCGTCGTCGTAGTCCCCCTGCGGGAGGGGGTCCCACCTGCCGCTGGTCCGCGGAGTGCTCTCTCCGTGCTGGTCGTCGGTCACGACAGTGCCCTCCCCAGTGCTCGTCGGGCCAGCGCGGCGACGGTGCGTCGCAGGTGCAGTACGGCGGGCGGAAGCTGTTGTACGGAGCCGTCCTCGGCCGGGACGGGATCGGGAATGCAGGCCGCGGCGACGTACTCCCCGAAGGCGTTGAGCGCCTCCGGCACGATCGCCCGGTTGTTGTCCCAGTCGATCAGCTGGGCGACCCACGCCTCCGCGTCCAGGGGCCGCAGCGGCATCGGCGCTATGGCGCCCACGGCGCATCGCACTCCGCGCCGCGCCGGGTCCAGGACGAGCGCCACGGACGCGATGGCGCGCCCGGGGCCGGTGCGTCCGGTCGCCTTCAGGAAGACCTGCGGCGCGTGCAGCAGCGGCACACGCACGTAGCCGATGAGTTCGCCGCCGCGGAGCATCTCCATGCCCGCGAGCAGGTGCGACACCGGAATCTCACGGCGGGCTCCGCCCTGGCCCGCGATGATCAGCGTGGCTTCCAGGGCGGCCAGCACGGGCAGCGCGTCCCCCGTGGGAGCCGCCGAGGCGATGTTGCCGCCCAGGGTGCCCGCGTTGCGGATCTGCGGCGGTCCCGCGGCGCGCGCGGCGGCGGCGAGCGCCGGAATGAGGGCCGCGAAGTCGGGGCGCCCCATGCGGGCGTGGGTGAGGCCGGCGCCGAGCAGCGCGTGGCCGTCCTGGTACTGCCAGCCGCGGATCTCGCTGATCCGGCCGAGTCCGACGAGCGCGGCGGGCCGCAGCTGTCCGGAGTTGACGGCGGCCATGAGGTCGGTGCCGCCGGCCACGGGGACGGCGGCGGGCATGGCGGCCAGCGCCGCCACTGCCTCGTCGAGCGAGGCGGGCAGCGTCACGGCCTGCGCCGCCTGCGGTGCGTGCGTGGTCAAACCGGCTGCCCCTTCCCGCTGCCCCACCTGGTCCCACCTGTGTTGCGCGTACGGTACGTGCTGACAGGGCGGACGTGGCAACTCTGGCACATCTTCCCCGGCCCTCGACGCGGGGGTCCGCTAGGAGGCATTCGCCCCCTCACCAGGGAGATGGTCCGTTTTCCTACGGCATCGCCGGTCAGTACGAATTGCCACTCTTCGGTGGCCCTTGGGTGCCTTTTGCCTTGTGGGGCCACTGCGTCGGGGCGAACGGGCCGTGACACGCCGGTCGGGGGTCACCTCACACGTTTGGGGGCGCCCCCTCGATAGGACGTCCGAGCACACCTGGGCGCCGCTGCCACGGAAGGGGGCCCGTGGGCGGGCGGTAGGCCACGCCCAGGGCGTCAAGTCGCCCGTAGTGGGCGGCCATCCGCCGCTCGAAGTCGGCGAAGTCCCGCTCGGCGGGGGCGGGCAGGGCGCTCCAGGCGACCTCGGCGAAGGCCGCGAGCCGGGGGAAGGTCTGGTAGTCCACGCGCGCAGGGTCCTCCATCACCTCGGTCCACACGTTCGCCTGAGTGCCCAGCACATGCCGTGCCTCCGCCTCGGTGAGCTCGGGTGGAACGGGTTCGAAGCGGTAGACGTCCTCCAGGGTGCGGACATATCCGATCGGCACCGGCTCGTCCGGGCCCGCGGCCTGACGGTGGTCCAAGTAGACCTGCTGCTCGGGGCACATGACCACGTCGTGGCCGGCGCGGGCGGCCGTGACGCCGCCCTGGTAGCCGCGCCACGAGGACACCGCCGCCCCCTCGGCCAGCCCGCCCTCCAGGATCTCGTCCCAGCCGATCAGCCGGCGCCCGCGTGCGGAGAGCCAGTTGTCGAAGTGCCGGACGAACCAGGACTGCAACTCGTCCTCGTCCGCGAGCCCCAGTTCCCCGATGCGCGCCTGCGCGGTCGGCGACTGCTTCCACTGGTCCTTGGCGCACTCGTCGCCGCCGATGTGCACAAACCCCGAGAACGGGCCGGCGTCCGCAGGGAAGAGCTCCAGGAGTTCCTCGAACACCCCCTCGTAGAAGCGCAGGGTGTTGTCAGTGGGGGCGAGTACGTTTTTGGAGATGCCCCAGGTGTCCCAGACGGTCAGGGAGGTCGTGTCGATGACGTCGGTGTTGCCCAGTTCCGGATACGCGGCGATGGCGGCCTGCGAGTGCCCCGGGATGTCTATCTCGGGGACGACACTGATATGCCGCTCGGCCGCGTACGCGACGATCTCGCGGATGTCGTCCTGCGTGTAGAAGCCCCCGTGCGGCTTCTCCTCCCACAGGGGCGAGGCACGATGGCCGAATTTCGTGCGCGCCCGCCAGGATCCGACCTCCGTCAGCTTCGGATACCGCTTGATCTGGACACGCCAGCCTTGGTCGTCGGTGAGGTGGAAGTGGAAGACATTGAGTTTGTGGGCGGCCATGAGGTCGAGGTGACGCAGGACGCCGTCCTTGGGCATGAAGTGCCGGGAGACGTCCAGCATGACACCGCGCCAGGGGAATCGAGGGGCGTCCTCGATGATCTGGTGCGCGATTCCGTACGTCCTCCCCGGCCGGACGAGGGCGCGGCGGAAGGCGTCGGGGCCGAGGAGTTGACGCAGCGTCTGCGCACCCCAGAAGACCCCGGCCGCGCCGCCGCCCCGGATCTCGATGCCCCAGTTGACGACGACGCTGAGTTTGTACGCCTCCGGCTCCAGGGTGTCGTCGAGGAGCAGCCGTACGGCGTTGCGGGCGTCCTGGGGCCCTGGTCGCAGCGGCAGGCCGAGCGCGGCGCCGAGCGTGGCGCGCAGCCAGCGCTCCGTGGTGTCCGTGCCGGGAGCGGCCCACAGGGTGGTCTCAGCGTCGAGTTCTACCCCGCAGCGCATGGGGCCCTCGACGGCGCGGGGCGCCGGAATCACATCGTTCACGTCAGTCCTTCACCGCTCCGCCGAGGCCGGAGACCAGGCGTCGCTGTACGAGTACGAAGAAGATGAGTACGGGAATCGTCATCACCGTGGACGCCGCCATCACGCCGCCCCAGTCCGGCTCGTCGGGCTTGTAGAAGACGAGGAGGGCCATCGGCAAGGTGGACTGCGAGGTGTCGCTGATGATGAAGGACTTGGCGAACAGGAAGTCGTTCCAGGCCGAGATGAAGGAAAAGACGCTCGTGGCCACCAGCCCCGGGAAGACGAGCGGGAAAAGGATCTGCCAGAGGAATCGCGTACGGCTCGCCCCGTCGATGTACGCGGCCTCCTCCAGCGCCTCGGGAACCGCCTTCACAAAACCTCTCAGCATCCAGATCGCGAACGGCAGCGAGAAGGCGATGTGCGGCAGGATCAGCGAGCCCAGCGTGTTCAGCTGGCCGAAGTCCCGCATCAGGAAGAAGAGGGGGATCGTCAGCGCCTCGACGGGCACCATCTGCGCGACCAGGAACATGATCAACAGGGTGGTCCGGAAACGGAAGCGGAATCGGGTGACCGCCGTCGCCGCGAGAAACGCGATCAGCGCCGAGACGACGACCACGGACCCCGCCACCACAAGGCTGTTGACGAAGTAACGGCCGAATTCCTGCTGCCCGAAGACGCGCCGGAAGGAATCCAGGGAGGGCGAAAGCGTCCACGGCCGGGGCTCGGTGGACTCGATCTCCCCGGCCGGTTTGAAGGCGCCGAGCACCATCCAGTAGAGGGGGAAGGCGACGACCACCGCGATCAGCAGCGCGGACGCCTCCGCGGCGAGCCGCCAGGGGCGCCGGGGACGCCATACGAAGCCGGGTATCAGGCTCACAGTTCCTCCCCCTGCCTGCGCAGCAGCCGCAGGTACACCAGCGTGACCACCAGCAGGATCACCAGCATGACGACGCCGATCGCCGAGCCGAGGCCGTACTGCGAGGAGGCGAAGGCCTTCTGGTAGGCGTACACGTTCAGCACGAGGTTCTGCCCGGCGATGCCGCCGCCGTTCGTCATCACGTAGATCTGCGTGAAGACCTTGAAGTCCCAGATGACCGACTGGATGGTGACGACCACCAGGATCGGGCGGAGCAGCGGGGCGAGCACCGAGCGCCAGATCCGCCACTGCGAGGCGCCGTCCAGGGCGGCCGCCTCCAGCACTTCGGACGGTACGGCGCGGATCCCCGCGTAGACCGTCACCATCACGAACGGGAAGGAGCACCAGACCACTTCGAGCAGGACGAGTACGAAGGCGCTGTAGCGCCCGTACGTCCAGGAGTGGTCGCCGATTCCGAGGACCCGGTTGACGGGCCCGAAGTCGGGGTCGAACAGGAACAGCCAGACCGTGGACCCGGTGACCGCCGGGGTCGCCCACGCGCCGAGCGCGGCCAGCATCAGGGCGAGCCTCGGCAGGGCCCGTACGCGGGTGAGGAGCACGGCGAGGGCGCAGCCGACGGCCAGGGTGGAGAGCACGCAGGCCGCCGCGAACACCAGCGTGGCGATCAGGACCTGCCAGAACTGGTCGTCGGCGAAGAGGGTGGTGTAGTTGCCGAACCCTTCGAAGGCGGTCGGTTCGCCGCCGCTGACCTGTGCCTGGGTGTACTTCAGGAGCGAGATCAGGCCGAGCTGGTAGATGGGGTAGACGAGCAGGGCTCCGAGGACGACGAGGGCGGGGGCGAGGTAGAGCCAGGGGGTCCAGCGGGCGCGCCGGCGGCCGGGGAGGGTGGCCACGGCCTTCGCGACCGTGACCGGTTGGGCGACGGCCTCTTGCGTGGTCATCCGCTCACCCCACGGAGCTGAACGCGTCGTTCATCTTCTTCGCCGCGTCCTTCGAGGCCGCCGAGACATCCTTCTTGCCGCTGATGACCTCCTGGAACATCGTCGGCAGAACGAGCGAGGCGTCGATCTGGGACCAGGCGGCCGAGGCGGGCACGAACTTGGCGCCCGAGGCGAGGGTCTTCACGAAGGGCGCGACGAACGGCTGCTTCTTCGCGACCGCGTCCCGCACGTCGGTGTACGTGGGCAGGAACCCCATGGCGTCGAAGAGCTCGCTCTGGGTCTTCTTGCTCGCCAGCTGCTCCATCAGGTCGACGGCGAGGGTGCGGTGCGAGGTGCTCTTCAGGACGCCGATGTTGTTGCCGCCCGCGAACGCCGGTGCCACCGAGCCAGGCTTCACACCGGGCAACGGCACGACCGCGTACTTGCCCTTGATCTTCCCGGCCTCGATCGCGGCGTGGCTGAAATCGCCGCCGATGGCCATGCCCGCCTTGCCGGAGGAGAACGCGGTGACGGTGTCGTTGCCGGTCATGCCCGCGCACTTGGCGGCGGGACAGTTGTCGGCGCCGAACAGCGAGGTGTAGGCCTTGATGCCCTTCCGGGCGGCCGCGCTGTCGATGGTCGCGGCGTAGGAGCCGCCCTTGCCCTGGGCGATCTCGCCGCCCTGGGACCAGATGAAGGGCATCGCGCCGTACGTGTAGGCGCCGCCGACCACGAGTCCGTAGAGGTCGGGATCGGCCGCGCGGATCTTCTTGGCGGTGGTGATCAACTCGGCCTGGGTCGTGGGGGCTTCGAGGCCGAGGTCCTTGAGGATGTCGGTGCGGTAGTAAAGGGCGCGGACGCCGACGAAGAACGGGGCGCCGTAGATCTTCCCGTCCACCGTCACGGACTGCTTGGCGGTCGGGTCGGTGTCCTTGGCCTCGCTCCAGTCGGTGAACTCCTCGGTGACGTCGGCGAGTCCGCCGTCCTTGACGTAGCCGGCGGTGTCCGTGTTGCCGTACTCGATGACGTCGGGGGCGCTCTTCGGGTCGTTGAAGGCGGCCTTCATGCGCTGGGCGCGGGTCTCCACGGGGATGTACTCGATGGTGACCTTGGTGTCCTTGTGTGCCTTCTTGAAGGTGCTGACGGCCGCGTCGACGACCTTCTCCTTCGGCCCGTTGTTGACCTCCTGGAAGAGCCAGACCCGCAGTGTGCCGGTCTTCTCGTCCTTCCCGGAGGAGGAGTTGTCGGAGGTCTGGGGGGCGCAGGCGGTGGCGACGACAAGGGCGGCGAGGGCGACGGCCGTTCGGGCGGGGAGCTTCACGGGCAGCTTCACAGAGAGCTTCATCGAGCATCCTCCGATGGGGAGCGTTGCAGCATACGCAATGGCGGTTTCGCTCTGCACAACACACCGGAGGCTATGGACTACATGAACATGTCCACAAGAGGTCTCCACCACTCTGTGACCACGGGGCGCACCATGCGCAACGGCACCCGGCGCAAAGACCGCAAAGACCGCCTGCGCACACGACACAAAGGCCCTCGGGGCGCGCCGGAACGCGCCCCGAGGGCCTTGTGATCGTCGGGCCGCCGGTCCTCGGCGTGGCCCGTTACTTGTCCTGGCCGCCCTTGCCCTTGTCGCCGCCGGCGCCCATGGACTCGTAGATCTCCTTGCACATGGGACACACGGGGTACTTCTTCGGGTCACGGCCCGGGACCCACACCTTGCCGCAGAGGGCCACGACGGGCGTGCCGTCGAGGGCGCTCGCCATGATCTTGTCCTTCTGGACATAGTGGGCGAAGCGCTCGTGGTCCCCGTCGCCGTGCGACACCTGCGGCGTCGGCTCTACGAGGGTCCCCGTCCCAGTGCCTCGCTGGGGCTGGGTCTCAGGCTCAAGAGTGCTCATGAGAGCCAAGGGTACTTAAGGTCGCGGACATCAGTTGAGTGAAGGGTCGTCCGGATACGTCGCCACCATCGCGAGTTCGTTGCGCTGGCGGCGCAGGACCTCGCGCCAGAGGCGCTCCGGGGACGGGGAGGAGACGTCTCCCGGTTCGGATTCCACCACGTACCAGGCGCCCTCGGTCAGTTCGTCCTCCAGCTGGCCGGGGCCCCAGCCCGCGTACCCGGCGAAGATTCTCAGGGAGCCGAGGGCCGAGGCGAGGAGTTCCGGTGGGGCCTCCAGGTCGACGAGGCCGATCGCGCCGTGCACCCGCCGCCAGCCGAGTGGCGCGCGCTCCCCGGAGGCGACGCCGCCCGGGATCACCGCGACGCCCAGCGCCGAGTCCAGCGACACCGGGCCGCCCTGGAAGACGACGCCGGGTTCCCCGGCCAGGTCGGCCCAGGCCTCCAGGATGTCGCTGACGTCCACCGGGGTCGGCCGATTGAGGACGACACCGAGCGAGCCCTCCTCGTCGTGGTCGAGGAGCAGCACCACCGCGCGGTCGAAGTTCGGGTCCGCCAGGGCGGGCGTGGCCACGAGCAGCCGCCCTGTGAGCGAGGACACCTCGGTCATGCCAGACATGATCCCGCATCTTCCCCGGGTAGGGGGACCCAATACCCGTACCCGAGTGAATGCAGCTCAGGGCGCAGAGAAGCGTCCCCCGCGCACACCGTCACCGGTGACCCCGTGTGCCCGATTCGGAACGGTTCGTGTTGTGGCAAAGCTATGACGTTCCTGGGCGGTCCTTGGGCTTACTTAAGGGGGGTGGGCGGCGATTACCCTTGCTCTTCGGCTCCCGCCCAACCGGCCTGCCGACGCATATTCCTGCCCAACTCATCGGAACGCGAGATACATGACCGTCAACGGCTCTGACGATGTACTGCTTGTCCACGGCGGAACCCCGCTCGAGGGCGAGATCCGTGTCCGCGGTGCGAAGAATCTCGTACCGAAGGCCATGGTCGCCGCCCTGCTGGGCAGCGCTCCGAGCCGACTGCGCAATGTCCCCGACATTCGCGACGTGCGCGTCGTGCGCGGGCTGCTGCAGCTGCACGGCGTGACGGTCCGACCGGGTGAGGAGCCGGGCGAGCTGATCCTCGACCCGTCGCACGTGGAAAGCGCGAACGTCGCCGACATCGATGCCCACGCGGGCTCGTCGCGTATCCCGATCCTCTTCTGCGGCCCGCTGCTGCACCGTCTGGGGCACGCGTTCATCCCGGGTCTCGGCGGCTGTGACATCGGCGGCCGGCCGATCGACTTCCACTTCGAGGTGCTGCGGCAGTTCGGCGCGCGGATAGAGAAGCGGGCGGACGGCCAGTACCTGGAGGCTCCGCAGCGGCTGCGCGGCACGAAGATCCAGCTGCCGTACCCGTCCGTCGGCGCGACCGAGCAGGTGCTGCTGACGGCGGTGCTCGCGGAGGGCGTCACCGAGCTGTCCAACGCCGCCGTGGAGCCCGAGATCGAGGACCTCATCTGCGTACTGCAGAAGATGGGCGCGATCATCGCCATGGACACCGACCGGACGATCCGCATCACCGGTGTGGACTCGCTCGGCGGCTACACCCACGCGGCCCTCCCGGACCGCCTGGAGGCCGCCTCCTGGGCTTCCGCGGCGCTGGCGACCGAGGGCAACATCTACGTCCGCGGCGCCCAGCAGCGCTCGATGATGACGTTCCTGAACACCTACCGCAAGGTGGGCGGCGCGTTCGAGATCGACGACGAGGGCATCCGCTTCTGGCACCCGGGCTCGCAACTCAAGTCCATCGCCCTGGAGACGGACGTCCACCCCGGCTTCCAGACCGACTGGCAGCAGCCGCTGGTGGTCGCCCTGACGCAGGCCACGGGGCTGTCGATCATCCACGAGACGGTGTACGAGTCCCGCCTCGGCTTCACCTCCGCGCTGAACCAGATGGGCGCGCACATCCAGCTCTACCGCGAGTGCCTCGGCGGCTCGGTCTGCCGGTTCGGCCAGCGCAACTTCCTGCACTCGGCCGTCGTTTCGGGCCCGACCAAGCTCCAGGGCGCCGACCTGGTCATCCCCGACCTCCGCGGCGGCTTCTCGTACCTGATCGCCGCCCTCGCGGCCCAGGGCACCTCCCGCGTCCACGGCATCGACCTGATCAACCGCGGCTACGAGAACTTCATGGAGAAGCTCGTGGAACTCGGCGCCAAGGTGGAACTGCCGGGCAAGGCGCTCGGATAACACGGCAGGCGCGCGGACAGCACGGCCCGCGCTCGGGCAACACGGCCCGCGCTCGGCTGACACGGCCGTCCGGGGCCCGGACGGCTCGGTCGGCGCCCGTGTCGCGGTTCCAGGCGTGCGTACGACGATGGGGCGGCCCCCCGGTCAAGGGGGCCGCCCCATTGGCGTTACTGCGGTTCGTGCGCCGTCCCGTGGCACACGGACGCGGCTTACTTGCCCTTGGCCGCTTCCTTGAGCTTGCTGCCCGCGGAGACCTTCACGCTGTAGCCGGCCGGGATCTGGATCGGGTCGCCGGTCTGCGGGTTGCGCGCGGTGCGAGCGGCACGGTGGGTGCGCTCGAAGGTCAGGAAGCCGGGGATGGTGACCTTCTCGTCGCCCTTGGCGACGATCTCGCCGACGGTCTCGGCGAACGCGGCCAGAACGGCGTCGGCGTCCTTGCGGGTCACCTCGGCACGGTCGGCCAGCGCGGCCACCAGCTCACTGCGGTTCATGTTGTTACTCCCGTGTTCTTCTTGCCGTTGAGGCGTGCCACGCGGCGGAGCCGCATGTTGGATGCGGCGAAGCCGATGCTGCCAGGGCCCTCGGTCGGTCCCCGGACCCGGGTCCGTAGCCAGACCCTCGCGCCCGAAGACGCATCCTGCCCCCACCTGCGGCGGGAAAGCCAATCCGGCACCCCTGGGAGTCACACGAACACCCTTGGGAGTCACACGAAAAGCGCCACTGCCTCAGTGTGGTGACGCTCCGTCCGCTCCCGGCAGCGGACCGCAGGGCCTGGGAGGCCTGAGCCTGGCCGCCACCCTAGAGGGCGGCCAGGGACCCCGCATCCCGCGACGCGCCGACGCGCCGCCGTCGTGGCGATCGTCACAGCAAGTCACACCGCCGGATCCGAGGGGCGGCAAGCCCCCGGCGACGCCCGCACCGGCGCCGAGTGCCCTACTCCGCCGCTGTCACACCCGCCGCCTTCGCCGCGGAGCGCACCGCTCCGGCGACCGCGCCCGCGACCTTGTCGTTGAAGACGCTCGGGATGATGTAGTTCGGGTTCAGCTCGTCCTCGGTCACCACGTCCGCGAGCGCGGCCGCGGCGGCCAGCATCATCTCGGTGTTGACCGTGCGGGACTGGGCGTCCAGGAGGCCGCGGAAGACGCCCGGGAAGACCAGCACGTTGTTGATCTGGTTGGGGAAGTCGGAGCGGCCGGTGGCGACAACTGCCGCGGTCTGGCGGGCGATTGCGGGGTCGACCTCGGGGTCGGGGTTCGCGAGCGCGAACACGATGGCACCCTCGGCCATGGCGGCCACGTCGTCGCCGTCGAGCACGTTCGGGGCGGAGACGCCGATGAACACGTCGGCGCCGCGCACGGCCTCCTTCAACGTGCCTGTGAGGCCCTCGGGGTTGGTGTTGTCGGCGACCCAACGCAGTGGCGAATCGGGGGCCGCGTCGACGAGGTCCGCGCGGTCCGCGTGCACGACACCGTGGATGTCGGCGACGACGGCGTTCTTGACGCCCGCGGCGATGAGCAGCTTCAGGATGGCCGTACCGGCCGCGCCCGCGCCGGACATGACGACCCGGATGTCACCGATGCCCTTGCCCGCCACACGCAGGGCGTTGGTGAGGGCGGCGAGGACGACGATCGCGGTGCCGTGCTGGTCGTCGTGGAAGACGGGGATGTCGAGGGCCTCGCGCAGCCGGGCCTCGATCTCGAAGCAGCGCGGCGCGGAGATGTCCTCCAGGTTGATGCCCGCGAAGCCGGGGGCGATGGCCTTGACGATCTCGACGATCGCGTCGGTGTCCTGGGTGTCCAGGCACAGCGGCCAGGCGTCGATGCCGGCGAAGCGCTTGAAGAGGGCCGCCTTGCCCTCCATGACCGGGAGGGCGGCCTTGGGGCCGATGTTCCCGAGGCCGAGCACGGCCGAGCCGTCCGTCACGACCGCAACGGAGTTGCGCTTGATGGTGAGGCGGCGGGCGTCCTCGGGGTTCTCGGCGATCGCCATGCACACGCGGGCCACGCCCGGGGTGTAGATCATGGACAGGTCGTCACGGTTGCGGATCGGGTGCTTCGACTGCATCTCGATCTTGCCGCCGAGGTGCATGAGGAACGTACGGTCGGAGACCTTGCCCAGCGTGACGCCCTCGATACCGCGCAGCTGCTGGACGATCTCGTCGGCGTGGGCCGTGGAGCTCGCCGCGATGGTGACGTCGATCCGGAGCTTCTCGTGGCCTGAGGCGGTCACGTCGAGGCCGGTCACCGAGCCTCCGTGGGACTCTACGGCCGTGGTGATCTGGGAGACCGCGGTTCCGCTCGCGGGCACCTCCAGTCGGACCGTAATCGAGTAGGAGACGCTGGGCGCCGTTGCCATGGCCGACTTCCTCTGCTTTCACCGTGTACTGCTGGGTCGCGCTGTCTCGCGGGTATGCCGTCCGATCGTCGCACCTACCCCTCAGTACGTGGTAGCCGCCCCGGATTGCGAACGTTTTGTTCTCAGGTAAGGCGGGCGATTTCGGAAGACTACTTCCACCATACGAGAGTACGTGAACCTCACGGGAAACGATCGGCCAACGAGAGCAGGACAACGAAAGAGGCTCACGTCAGGTGACGTGAGCCTCTCCTCGTTCAGTGACACCGACCCGCCATGCTCGCCTCGCGGCAAGTGGTCGCTCGTAGCGACGAAGGTTGGGCCCGGGGGCTTGGATCGGGCCGGTGTCACATCCACGGTAACAAACGATCCCCGTAAGGCAATTCCCACCCCGAGAGTTCATTCGGGGCGTCGGCCCCCGCGGGGGTCAGTCCCTGAGCAGATCCGGCACCCCGTTCGCGTCGGGTTCGTCGCGGTCGCCGGAGACGATCGTCAGCTGCTGCGTGGCCCGGGTGAGGGCGACGTAGAGCACCCGCAGACCCGCGGGCGACTCGTCGGCGATCTCCGCCGGCGAGACGACCACCGTCGCGTCGTACTCCAGTCCCTTCGCCTCCAGGCTCCCGAGCGCCACCACCCGCTCGCCGAGCCCGGCGAGCCAGCGGGCGGCCTCCTCGCGCCGGTTCATGGCCACCACGACGCCCACCGTGCCGTCCACCCGGTCCAGCAGACGCGCGGCCTCGGCGCGCACGGTCTGCGCGAGCGAGTCCCGTACGCCGGCGCCCGCGTTGCCCGTCGCCACGAAACGCGGCTCGACCCCGGTGGACCGTACGGCCGAGGGGGACTCGGAGCCGGGCATGGCGAGGGCGAGGACCTTGGCGGCCAGCTCGGCGATCTCGGCGGGGTTGCGGTAGTTGACGGTGAGGGTGAAGCGGCGCCGGGGACGGCTCCCCAGGGCCTCGTCACGGGCCTCCGCGGCCTCGTCGGGGTCCGACCACGAGGACTGCGCCGGGTCGCCCACGACGGTCCAGGTGGCCTGCCGGCCGCGCCTGCCCACCATCCGCCACTGCATGGGCGTGAGGTCCTGCGCCTCGTCGACGATGACGTGCGCGTACTCGACGCGCTCCTGCGCCAGCCGCTCGGCCCGCTCGCGCTGCGACTCCTCGCGTACGGGCATGAGCTCCTCGAGACCGGTGAGCTGGTCCAGCGGGTCCAGCTCGCGGCGTTTGCGGGGCCGGACGGGCATCCCCAGGATCGCCTGGAGCTCGTCCAGCATCGCCACGTCGTGGACGGACAGCCCGTCCCGCTTGAGCGAGCGCGCGACCCGGCGCACCTCGCCGGGGTTGAGGATCCGGCGCGCCCAGCGGCCGAGGCGCCGCTCGTCGGCCATGGCGGCCAGGACGCCCCGTGGGGTCAGCTCGGGCCACCACGCGTTCAGGAAGTCGATGAAGCTGTCCTCGGAGGCGACGTCCTCGTCGAAGGACGACCGCAGCTCGGCGGCCAGCTCCGGGTCCGTGTGCCGCGTACCGGCCCCGGACTTCGCCCACAGCGCGTCCAGCAGCAGCTTGCGGGCGCGCGGGCGCAGCAGGTTCACCGGCGCGGTCCCGCTCAGCGCGTTGTGCTTGATGCGGTCGAGCTCGGCGGCCTCCAGCTCCAGGCGCCGCCCGAAGGCGACGACACGCAGGCGGGTGGGGGTACCCGTGGGGGCCGGGGCGGCCTCCTCGCCGAAGGCGAGCTGCTCCGACCGGTCCCCGGCGGCGGTGGACCGGCCCGGGCTGCCGCCGGGCGTCTCCAGCGCGCCCCTGGCGGCCTTCCGCAGCACCTTGAGCATCCTGTACGAGCCCTTGGCGCGGGCGACGGCCGGAGAGTCGTACAGGGTGGCCTCCGCGCCGTCGACGAGGGAGCCGATGGCGCGGATGGCGACCTGGCCCTCCTCGCCGAGGGAGGGCAGCACGCCCTCGGTGTAGGCGACCAGGAGCGGGGTCGGGGAGACGATCAGGATGCCGCCCGCGTACCGGCGGCGGTCCTGGTAGAGGAGATAGGCCGCCCGGTGCAGGGCCACGGCCGTCTTGCCGGTGCCGGGGCCGCCCTCCACGTAGGTCACCGACGCGGCGGGGGCGCGGATCACCAGGTCCTGTTCGGCCTGGATGGACGCCACGATGTCCCGCATGGTGTGGCTGCGGGCCTGGCCGAGCGCGGCCATCAGGGCGCCGTCGCCGATCACCGGGAGTTCCCGGCCGTCGAGGGTGGCCTTGAGCTCGGGGCGCATCAGGTCGTCCTCGACGCCGAGGACCTTGCGGCCCTTGGAGCGGATGACCCGGCGGCGTACTACGCGGCCCGGGTCGACCGGTGTCGAGCGGTAGAAGGGGGCCGCGGCGGGCGCCCGCCAGTCGATGACCAGCGGCGCGTAGTCCGCGTCCAGCACCCCGATGCGGCCGATGTGGAGCGTCTCGGCGATGGAGGCGTACTGGCCGGCCTCGTCCACCTGTACGACACCTTCGGCCGGTTCGACGGCCGTGTAGGCGCCGTCCGGGCCCTTCTTGCCGTCCTTCCCGAGCAGCAGGTCGATCCGGCCGAAGAGGAAGTCCTCGAACTCGTTGTTCAGGCGATTCAGATGAATCCCCGCGCGGAACACCTGGGCGTCGCGCTCCGCGAGCGCCCCCGGTGTACCGACCTGGCCGCGCTGGGCGGCGTCGTTCATCAGGAACTCCGCCTCGTGGATCTTCTCCTCGAGGCGCCGGTACACCCGGTCCAGATGTTGCTGCTCGACGCTGATCTCACGATCCCGTACGGAATCGTCCTGTGCGGAATCGTGGATCTGGTCGAGCGCGGTTTCCTGCTGAGCCTGAGCGGCCACCGGGCCCCCTTCTGACGTGCTGGGCAGCCGTCAACCGTACGCGAAGGGGACCCCGTGAGGCTACGTGCGCGCTCTGAGATCGCTCACACGTTCACCTCGACGAGCCGCTTCCCGTCGAAGGTCATGACCTCGAAGTGGTCGATCTCGGTCGGGTTGAAGGCCGCGCCGCCGTGGACGTAGAGGGGGTTCTTCCCTTCTTCCGTCTTGGCGTTCGCGATGCCGTAGCCCCAGTTCGGGACCGACCAGGAGGTCACCGTCTCGCGCTCGCCGTTCTTGCCGACGGCGATCAGGGAGCACTTCAGCGGGCCCTTGACGTTCTTGAGCTGGAGGACGGCGTGGGTGCCCCAGTCCTTCTTCTCGATCGCGACGACGGCGTTGACCTTGGTGCTCGGGTCCGTGGCCGACTTCTTGTCCGTCATGACGTCGAAGGCGGCCTTGGCCGGGCTGGTGGCCATCGCCATGCCGGGCGACGCGGTGGTGGTGCTGCCGCCGCCGTTGACGGCCATCACCGTCAGCGGGCCGCCGATGATCAGCGCGGCCGCGGCCGCCACGAGGTAGAGGCCGCGCCGGCGCTTGACCGCGCGTCGCTCCGACACCTCGTCGACCAGTCGTTCGGCGAGCTGTGGGCTCGGGCGGGCGGCCAGCGAATCGCCGATGGCGGGCGTGCCCTGCGAGGCGGGCAGATCCGCGAGCGCGGCGAGCATCGGTTCCATCCCGGCGAGCTCGTCGAGCTGCTGGCCGCACCACTCGCAGGTGGCGAGATGGGCCTCGAACGCCGTCGCTTCGGCGTCGTCGAGGATACCGAGGGCGTAGGCGCCGACGGTTTCGTGAATGTTGTCACCGGGGTTCTGTTGTCCCCGTGGTCCCTGCATGGCTCCTGGACCGCCTGTTCCGTAACCCCCGTATGCGTTCATGCCGTCACCCCCCGCTCCTCCAGCGCCAGCTTCATCGACCGCAGGGCGTAGAACACCCGGGAGCGCACGGTGCCGCTGGGTATGCCGAGCGTCTCGGCCGCCTCATTGACCGTACGCCCTTTGAAGTACGTTTCGACCAGAACCTCCCTGTGAGCAGGGGTCAGGTCGTCCAGCGCGTCCGACAGTGTCATCAGCCACAACGCCTTGTCGATCTCGTCCTCCGCGGGGATGACCTCCAGCGGTGACGGGTCCACCTCCTGCGGCCGGGCCTGCCGGCTGCGGTGGCCGTCGATGACGATGCGCCGGGCGACCGTCACCAGCCAGGGTCGTACCGAACCGGTCGCCCGATTGAGCTGACCGGCGTTCTTCCAGGCACGGATGAGTGTTTCCTGCACAACGTCCTCGGCACGTTGCCGATCCCCCGCGACCAGCCGCAGCACATACGCGAGCAACGGACCCGCGTGTTCCCGGTACAGCGCACGCATCAGCTCCTCGTCGGGTTCGTTCGACGAAGCCGACGCAGACGGATTCATGCGATGTCGGGCCCTTGACCTTCGTTCATCAGCCACGGCGGAATCCTTGCGCACGCCTACCTCCGGTGTCCGGGGGATCCCCCAGTCGGTCGCTCGTCCCGGAGTACGTGTCTGGGCGTGCGTGCGTTCAAAGAGATGGGACATATTTCTTGGAATAGTTGTGAAGGAAGTTTGTTGATCACTTCAAGCGATCGACACATCACATAGGGGTGAACCGGAGGCTCCGGATCGCGTCGCCGAGACCGGGACGCTGTGACGCGTTTCATACACGATTCACGCGTGTCATAGACGATTCACGCGTGTCCTGCACGGTTCACGCGCGGGCGAGGGCCGCCCGGCGCCGATGCCGGGCCACCCGCTCCCGGTTTCCGCACACCTCGCTGGAGCACCACCGCCGGCGCCGCCCCCGGGAGGTGTCGAGGTAGACGATCGGGCAGTTGTCCCCCTCGCACTGTCTGAGGCTCGCGCGCGCCACCGGGTCGGTGAGCAGTTCGAGGGCGTCGCGGGCGATGACGGCGAGCAACCCGGGGCGGCCGGGCGGGGTGTGCAGCCGGCGCCGCAGCGAGCCGTCGTCCGCGCGTACGGCCCAGGGGGCGGGCGGGGCGGCGAGCGCGACGGCGTTGACGCGGGCGAGCGCGGCGTCGGCGGGCCGCGCGTCCAGCTCACCGCGGACCAACCGGGCGACATGACCGCGTAGTTCGCGAAAGCCCACGAGCCAGGAGATGTCGGCCGCCGGGAGCGGGGTGCCCGCGGGAACGAGCCCGGAGCGGGTGATCCAGGCGCGCAGCCGGTCCACCGAGTCCAGCCGTTCCTCGGGGTGGGTGGTCGCGAGGAGGTCCAGGCAGATCCGCCCGGAGTCGAATCTCAGCTCGTACGAGGCCGTGGCCATGCCCGATGCCATGTGCCTGTCACCGCCTTGGGGTTACCGCCGTGAGGGGTCGGTAGGGGTCGTACCCCCTACAGTGCATGGCTGCACCCGCGACCGGAAGACCTGTGCCGGTCAGGGGGTGGACGTCCGCTTATGAGACCGCGCGCCTCGGCCATGTCCGGTGCAGGACCACGCCGGTTGACTCGATGGCATGACAGAGAACAGCACGGGGCGGCGTACCACCGCCGGAGGTGTCCTGGGTGCGGCCACGGTCGCGATGGGCCTGATCGCCGGGGTCTTCTACATTTTCGCCTGCGACGTCATGCCGTCGTTGGCCCGCAGTGACGACCGCGTCTTCGTCGAGGTCATGCAGAACGTCAACGACGTGATCCAGAACCCGGTGTTCTTCCTGAGCTTCATGGGCGCGCTGGTCCTCACGGCGGTCTCCGCCTGGCAGTCGCGGAAGTCCCCCCACCGGTGGTGGGTGTTCGCCGCCCTCGCCGCGTACGCGCTGGCCTTCCTGTTCACGGTCGCCGTGAACATCCCGCTCAACAACCGTCTGGCGGACGCCGGAAACCCCGCGACGATCGCCGACCCGGCCGCCGTGCGCCGGCGGTTCGAGGACACCTGGGTCGCCTGGAACGTCGTACGGGCCCTGTTGTCGACGCTCGCCCTGGCCTGCCTCACCCGCGCCCTGCTCCTGTACCGCCACCGCACCTACACGTCGGCGTACTTGGAGTCGGCGGCCGGGTCGAGCGCGAGTCGGTAGCCGCGCTTGACGACGGTCTGGATGAGCTTGGGCGCGCCAAGTGCCGTACGCAGCCGGGCCATGGCCGTCTCGACGGCGTGCTCGTCCCGCCCGGCGCCCGGCAGCGCCCGCAGCAGCTCGGCCCGGGCGACCACCCAGCCGGGGCGGCGGGACAGGGTCCGCAGCAGCGACATCCCGGCGGGCGGTACGGGCCGCAGCGCTCCGTCGACCATCACGGCGTGGCCGCGGATCTCGACCCGGTGGCCGGCGATGGGCAACGTACGGGCCCGGCCGGGGAGTTCCTGGCAGAGCAGCTGGACGAGGGGGCCGAGCCGGAAGCGCTCGGGCTGGACGGTGTCGATGCCGTGCGCCTGCAAAGGGAGCGCGGTGACGGGGCCGACGCAGGCGGGCAGGACGTCGTGGTGGAGGGCGGCGAGGAGTTCGGGCAGCAGACCGCGGCTCTCGGCCCTGGACAGCAGGGAGGCGGCGGCGGGCGCGCTGGTGAAGGTGAGCGCGTCCAGGCCCCGGGTGACGGCGGCGTCGAGGAGCCGGTCGACGGGCCCGATGTCCTCCGGCGGCATCCACCGGTAGACGGGAACCCCCACGACCTCGGCTCCGGCTGCCCGCAGCGACTCCACGAACCCGGGCAGCGGCTCGCCGTGCAGCTGTACGGCGATACGGCGGCCCTCGACGCCCTCCTCCAGGAGCCGGTCGAGCACCTCGGCCATGGACTCGGAGGAGGGCGACCACTCCTCGGTCAGTCCCTGGGCCCGTACGGCGCCCTTCACCTTGGGGCCGCGCGCGAGCAGTTCGACCCCGCGCAGCCGACCGAGCAGGGCCTCGCCGAGCCCCCACCCGTCGGCGGCCTCGATCCAGCCGCGGAAGCCGATCGCGGTGGTGGCGACCACGATGTCGGGCGCCTGGTCGATCAGCTCCTTGGTGGCGGCGAGGAGTTCGCTGTCGTCGGCGAGCGGCACGATGCGCAGGGCGGGCGCGTGCTGGACGACGGCGCCGCGTCGCTGGAGCAAAGCCCCGAGTTCGTCGGCCCGACGCGCGGCCGTCACACCCACGGTGAACCCCGCGAGGGGGCCGCAGTCCTGCCCGACCGGTCGCTGCTGTTCGTCGTCCATGGCTCTCGTCTCGCGCTGGGGGCTTCGTGCGGATACGGCTGACCGAGCCTGTCAACGCCCCGTGACAGGCTCGGTACCCCTTGATGTCACCCGTGTTACGTCAGACCTCGACGTAGCTGAGCTGCGGCTTCGCCTCTGCGGCAGTGGCCGTACGGGTCTGGGTGGCGGGGCCGCGAAGGTATACGGCCCAGGTCACCAGGAAGCACAGCGCGTAGAAGGCGAGGAAGGCCACGAAGGCGCCGGTGCCGGAGCCGTAGGACAGGAAGGACTGCCGGAAGGCGAGGTTGATGCCGACGCCGCCGAGCGCGCCCACCGCGCCGATGAGGCCCATGGAGGCGCCGGACAGCCGCCGCCCGTAGGAGGCCGCCGCCTCCCCTTCGAGGCCCTTGGCGACGGCCTTGGCCTGGAAGATGCCCGGGATCATCTTGTACGTCGAGCCGTTGCCGAGCCCGGTGAGCACGAACAGCGCGATGAACGCGATCGTGAACAGGGGAAGTGACTTCTGGGTGGAGGCGACGACGATGACACCGGTCGCGCCGGCCATGGCGACGAAGTTCCACAGCGTGATGCGCGCGCCGCCGTAGCGGTCGGCGAGCCAGCCGCCCACGGGCCGGATCAGCGAGCCGAGCAGCGGGCCGATGAAGGTGACGTAGGCCGCCTGCAGCGGAGTGCGGCCGAACTGGTTCTGGAGCACCTGTCCGAAGGCGAAGCTGTAGCCGATGAACGACCCGAAGGTGCCGATGTAGAGGAAGGACATGATCCAGGTGTGGGCGTCCTTCGCGGCGTCCTTGGCGGCACCGGTGTCGTTCTTCACGGACGCGATGTTGTCCATGTAGACGGCGGCGAGCACGGCGGCCACGACGATCAGCGGAATGTAGATCCCCAGCAGGACCCTCGGCCCGCCGTTCGCGCCGATGATCGCGAGCGCCACGAGCTGGATGACGGGCACGCCGATGTTTCCGCCGCCCGCGTTGAGACCGAGCGCCCAGCCCTTCTTCTTCAACGGGAAGAAGGCGTTGATGTTGGTCATGCTGGAGGCGAAGTTGCCGCCGCCGATGCCGGCGAGCAGACCGACCAGCAGGAAGGTGGTGAAGGAGGTCCCCGGCTTCATCACCGCGAAGGCGGCGACGCTGGGGACGAGCAGCAGGCTCGCCGAGACGATGGTCCAGTTCCGGCCGCCGAAGATCGCCACCGCGAAGGTGTACGGCACCCGCACCACGGCTCCGACCAGCGTCACCATCGAGGTGAGCATGAACTTGTCGGCCGGGGTGAGCCCGTACTCGGGGCCCATGAAGAGCACCATCACCGACCACATGGTCCAGATCGAGAACCCGATGTGCTCGGAGAGCACGGAGAAGAGCAGATTCCGCCGGGCGACCTTCTCACCCGTCTCTTTCCAGAAGGTCTCGTCCTCCGGGTCCCACTCCTGGATCCAGCGGCCTCCCCTGCTCGGTGCGGGGGCTGTACTAGGGGCTGTCATGACGCCTCCACGGTTCTCCGGTGCGGTGCCCAGGTGTCGTACAACGACTGACTGAGTCCCGAAGGTAGGGAGGACGCGTTTCGACGCTGTGGCTGTGAGTGACCGGAAAGGAACGTTGCTCTCACGAGAGCGAGGGGGCGACGGTGAGGACGTCCGGGTGAGGACGTCCGGGGTGCCGTCGCCCCCTGCCTGCGTCTAGACCCGGTGACTCCCCCGCGAGGCGGCCTTCTTCCTCCTCGCGCCGTCGGGCCACAGCCTCGGGCTGCGCTTGGCGGCGATGTCCTCGATCCAGCCGAAGGCCAGGATCGTCAGGCCGATGAGGGGCCAGACCAGGAGGAACATCCACACCATGTACGAGGAGTCGAGCGCGGCCACCGCGCCGGCGCTCTGCATGAACGGGAGGCTGTAGGCCTGGTCGATGATCGGGACCGTGGCCATGATCAGCATGTTGTGCCAGAGGTAGATCGTGACGGCCCGGTTGTTGGACAGGGTGATCAGCTTGTCCCAGCGGGCCAGCCGGCCGGGGAGTTCCTGCCAGGACGGGGAGTACTGGAGCAGGATGACCACGAAGCCGAAGGACCAGGCCGCCTGGGCGAGGGGGATGTCGTTCAGGTCCCAGCCGTCGGGGCCCAGGTGTCCCGAGGCCCACCACAGCCCGAATGCCATGAGCAGGGCCGAGCAGGAGACCGCCAGATAGCGGGGGACCTGTTGCAGGACGCCCTCGTGGTGGGCGAAGCCCAGGACCCAGCAGCCGCCGTAGACCGTGAAGTCGGAGATCGCGTTGCCCGTCTCGCCGGGGATGGTGACCAGGCCGGTGCCGAGGACCGCCGTCAGGGCGAGGGGGGCCAGCAGCGTCGCCCAGGGCATCCTGCGGAAGGCCCACAGCAGCAGGGGCGAGGCGATCACGAACCACAGATAGGCGCGCAGGTACCAGAGCGGGCCCGCCGCCTGGACCGCCCAGGTGTCCTCCAGCAGGCCGGACTTGGAGCCGACGTGCCAGGGGAAGGGCGGGGCGCCGATCGGAATGGCGTAGTCGATCAGCTTGACGAGGCCCCAGGTGCCGCCGTTGTCCGGGTCCTTCAGCACGTTCCAGCCGCCCGCGAACATCAACGCGAGTGCCACCACGCTGAACGCCCACAGGGGCGGCAGGAGGCGGCGGATGCGGCCGCGGATCACACCGAGGGCCGGGCGGCCGAGCGAGCGGGCCATCAGCGAGCCGGCCAGCGCGAACATCACGCCCATGGAAGGGAAGAGAACCGTCAGCCAGGCCCAGCCGAAGAGGTGGTAGACGACCACACGGACCAGGGCGATCGAACGCAGCAGGTCCAGGTAGCGGTCACGGCCGGGCTTCTTGGGCGCGGGAGCGGACTGCGCGGCCGATCCCGGGGCTGATCCCGGGGTGGGTGTCGGCTCGGATGTCGGCGCGGAAGTCGGCGATGGTGCCGGTTCGGGGTGGACCCGGGCCGATCCCAGCGGCGGCGTCGCACCCGCCGTGTACTCGTGCGTGGTCATGCGACCGGCCTCCGATCGTTCCCGCTCTGTGCCGTCCGCTGCCGCGGGATCGCTCCCGGTGCCTCCACGACGCCCGTGCGCCGCAGCTTCTGCCAGCGCAGCCGGCCTCCGGTGAGCGCGGTGATCCAGGACTGGAGGAGGACCATGTACATCAACTGCCTGTAGAGGATCTGCTGGAGCGGGAGCGAGATGAGGTACCTCATGCGCTCACGGTCCAGGCGGAAGGCGTACGCCGCGCAGGCCACCTGGACGGCGAGGACGCCCAGCCACGCGAGGACCGTCTTCTGCGTCGGGCCGAAGACGAGCCCGTACAGCAGGAAGACGTCGATCAGCGGGGCCAGCAGCGGGGCCAGGACCATGAACAGCGAGACCAGCGGCAGGCCCACCCGGCCGAAGCGGCCCGACGGGCCCCGTTCGACGACCGCTCTGCGGTGCTTCCAGATCGCCTGCATCGTGCCGTACGACCAGCGGTAGCGCTGGGACCAGAGCTGCTGGACGGACTCCGGCGCCTCCGTCCACGCGCGCGCCTTCTCCGCGTAGACGACCCGCCAACCGTCGCGGTGCAGGGCCATCGTGATGTCGGTGTCCTCGGCGAGCGTGTCCTCGCTCATGCCACCGACCCGCTCCAGCGCGGAGCGGCGGAAGGCGCCGACCGCGCCGGGGATGGTCGGCATGCAGCCGAGGATGTCGTACATCCGGCGGTCGAGGTTGAAGCCCATCACGTACTCGATGTGCTGCCAGGCCCCGATGAGGGAGTCGCGGTTGCCGACCTTCGCGTTGCCCGCGACCGCGCCGACGCTCGGGTCGGCGAACGGCTGGACGAGTTCACGGACGGTGGACGGTTCGAAGACCGTGTCGCCGTCCATCATCACGACGATGTCGTGACGGGCGTTGGCCAGGCCCCGGTTGAGGGCCGCGGGCTTGCCCGCGTTGTGCTGGCGCACGACGCGGACGTTCGGCAGCAGCAGGTCCTCGACGATCCGCGCCGTGCCGTCGCTCGAACCGTCGTCGACGACGAGCACTTCGACGGGGTGTTCGCCCGCCATCAGGGAACGGACCGTGTTCTCTATGCACTTGGCCTCGTTGTACGCCGGCACGAGCACCGACACCGGTTCGGTGACCGGCGCCGAACCCCAGCGGAAGTCCTTGCGCCGCACCCGGCGGGCGTGCAGGGCGGACAGCAGGAGCATCATGCCGAAGCGGGCGAAGACGAGTACGCCGATGATCGCGATGCCGACGACCAGGACGTCGGTGACGTTGTCGGAGGCGCGCACCAGGTAGACCCAGGCCTTGCCCTTCCACAGTTCGAGGCCGGTGACCTGGGTGTGCGCGCTGGGTGCGTCGAGGGCCTCGGTGAGGTTCTGGAACCGGTACCCGCGCTCCTGGAGCTCCGGCACGAACCTGTCCAGCGCCTGCACGGTCTGGTGGCGGTCGCCGCCGGAGTCGTGCATCAGGACGATCGCGCCCTTGCCGCCCTTGGGCGTGGCGTTGCGGATGATCCGGTCGACGCCGGGCTTCTGCCAGTCCTCGCTGTCGGTGTTGTTGACAACGGTGATGTAACCGCGCGTACCGATGTACTCCGTCACCGGCCAGGACTTGTTGTCCATGGCGTCCGCGAAGGACGAGTACGGGGGCCGGAAGAGCGAGGTGCGGATGCCCGCCGCGCCGGCCAGCGCCAGCTGGTTCTGGGAGAGCTCCCAGTCGATGCGCTTCGTGGACTGGAAGGAGAGGTCGGGGTGGTTGAAGGTGTGCAGGCCGACCTCGTGGCCCTCCTCGACCATGCGCTTCACCAGCTCCGGATAGCGCGAGGTCATGGTGCCGGTGACGAAGAAGACGGCGTGGGCGTGGTGCTTCTTCAGGACGTCGAGGACCTTGGGGGTCCACGTGGGGTCCGGGCCGTCGTCGAAGGTGAGGACGAGCCGGTGGTCGGGGACGGTCAGGCTGTTCGTGCGGCCACCGCGGGTGTCGATGACCGGGCCGCCGTCGAGGATCTTGTCCGGCACCTTGTCGGTGGCGGCCTCGGGCTGGATGCGGTGGTCGGCGAGGATCTCGCTGTGCACATAGCCGCGCAGCATCAGCATCGCCAGCATGGCGACGAGGAGCAGCGAGGGCAGCAGCCAGCGCATGGGCAGCCGTCGGCGCCGGACATTGGGTGCCGGACGCCGCGCACGGGGAGCGGGCCCGTGCGCGTGGGTACGGGATGCCATCAGAGGATGTTCTCCAGGTTCTGCGGGGTCGCCGGGCTCACCGGGTTCTCCGGGGACGAGGAGCTGGTGATGCCGGGCTCGGAGGCGATGGGGCCCGGTTCTACGGGGCTGTCGGCGACCGTGCCGGTGCCGCCGGCGCCGACCGCGCTCTCCGAGGGGCTCGGCGAGGCGGCGCCGTCCTCGGAGGGGCTGGGGTCGGGCGAGCCGGACACCGGGAGGGACGGTGGGATGACGGGGTCCTTGGTGGTGCTGGTGCTCGGTTTCGGCCTGGTGGTGGCGGACGTCGAGGGCTTCGTGTCCGCGGACGTGCCCGGGTCGGTGGCGCTCGCGGAGGCGCCCGGTGTCGGGCTGACGCCCGGTGCGGGGGCCGTACCGTCGCTCGCCGAGGCGCTCGCGCCGGGCGCGGCGCTGCTCGAACCGGACGGCGACACCGAGTCGGTGGGCAGCGGCGAGGTGTCGACCTTCCCGGCCGGCGTGTCGTCCTGCTGGCCGGGCACCGGCAGCCAGGGCGCGTTGGAGTTGCCGGACAGGAGGGTGGCGACGATGACGACGGCGTACACCGCGCAGGCGATGCCGACGAGGATGCCGAGCCGACGGAACCTGCGGCTGCGGCGGCCGGACTCGTCGACGAACACCGGGCCGTCCGAGCCGTCCTGGACGCCCGGGGCGTCCTTGGCCTGCTGAACCAGCCACGCCTCCGTCTTCCGCCGTCCGACTCCGTCGAGTTGAACCGTCACCTCGTGCGGATCGTGGGTGTGTCCCGGCTCACCGGACTGCTCCCAGGACGCGGCAGCGGACCCGCCGGGCGCGTCGGCCCCACGACCCACGGTCGGCCGACCGTCCACATGGCCCCGCCCGAGCGTGTCCGCCCTACGATCCACAACCGGCCAGCCTCCCGTCTCGGGCCGACTGGGCGTGTCGGATCGGCCGACCGCGTCGGATCGGCTGGACGTGTCGGATCGACCGAGGGTGTCGGGTCGACCGGGGGTGTCAGGTCGGCCGAGGATGTCAGGTCGACCGAAGGTCTCGGGCCGACCGAGGGTGTCAGGTCGGCCGAAGGTGTCGGATCGGCCGAGGGTATCGGGGCGCCTGCGCGCGTCCGGCCAGCCACCCGTGGCCGGCCGATCGTCCTTGCCGACGCGTCGATCGGCTCCGGCACGGTCGCGAGGCCCGGCGGGCTGGTTGGGCACCCCGGCGAGTTGATCCGGTACGACGCGGTCACGCGGTCCCGCGGGCTTGTCGGGCGCCTCGCCACGCAGATCCGTTCCGGCACGGTCACGCGGCCCGGCGGGCTGATCGGGCACCCCGGCAAGTTGATCCGGTGCAATGCGGTCACGCGGTCCGGCAGGCTTGTCGGGCGCCTCGGCGCGCAGATCCACCCCGGCCCGGTCACGCGGCCCGGCAGGCTGATCGGGGACTCCGGCAACGCCGTCCGGTCCAGTGGCCCGGTCGGGCGCACCGGTAGCGCCGGCCGATCCGACCGCCACGTCGGCAACCCCGGCGCGACGGTCCGACCCAGCGCGGCCGACCGCCTCGGCCCCGAGGGGAGCCCCTTCTTTATGGTTCGCCTCGTCATGGCGCTCCGCGCCGGGGCGGTCGGCGCGCGCGTCGTCGTCCGCGCTCACCCGACGGTCCACATCGAACCGTCGCTCAACCCCAGCCCGACCACCGACACCGAACGAACGGCCCGCACCGGACGGCCCTTCAGAACCGGACGATCTGCCCGCACCGGACAACCCCTCAGAACCGGACGGCCGGCCCGCACCCGGCAACCGGCCCGCGCCGAACGCACCCTCTGCGCCCGATCCACGTTCCGCACCCGATCCACGTTCCGCGTCAGCTCTCGTATCGGCGCCCGGTCGGTCTTCGCCGCCAGCTCCAGGCTCTCTTTCGACACCGCGTTCGACATCGGTGTCGGATTCCGCTTCCGCGGCGAGCCCCACGGCGGCGGCGCCCGCGATCTGAGGCCACGTCGACGTCGCACGGGCGGCCTCGGGCCACACCACCGACTCTCCGGACCCCGCCGGGGCGGTCGGCGCGGCCGACTCCCTGGTTCCACGCCCGTCCACCTGATCGCCATCTCGATGATCGGGTTGGGCGTCTTTTCGCCACTTCTCCACGTGCACGCACATCCCCCCAGGGACAGTTTTCGGGTGCGCGCACGACTCCGGGCATTACGTATATGTCGTTCGGAACGAGCCCCCACCCGCCCCGAGCGCCCCCCTTTACCACACTGCACCCGGACCATGAATGTAGCGCATGTGGAAGACCCGTGTGTTTATGCGTCAATCCTGCCCCGCCATCACCAGCTCATCGCTGGCCGGAATCCAACCGTCCGCAGGGCGCCGCAGCCACCCCTCCTCGGCAGCCAGCTCGCCGGCGGCTCGTCGAAGGGCATCGATCCCGGGGTGCACCAGTCCCTTTCGCCACACCAGTGACACGGGTGACAACGGAACAGGTCCAACAAGCGGTTTCCGCACGGTTTCAGACATGGCCGGAAAATCCACCACAGCGAGGACAGGATTCCGCTTCTTGGCCATGACCCGCCGGAACTCATCGGCTCCGACAGCCACCGGCGCAGGGGGCGCCAGCGCGATACCGCGTCCCTCGAAAAGGTGAAGCGCCAAGTCGGTCCACTCCCGCGTCCGCGGATTCCCCGCCCCGGCGTACACCGTCTCGCCCGCGAGCGCGTCGAGCGGCACCGCGTCCAGGCCGGCGAGGTGATGGTCCTCGGGCAGCACGACGGCCATCGGCTCGTACCGTACGGGCTGCTGTTCGAGCCGCGCCCGGACCGCCGGATCGAGCCCCGCGAACCGTCCGAACGACGCGTCCAGGCGTCCCGCGAGGATCTCCCCCGCCGCGCCGGTGAGCCCGCTCTCGAAGCGGGCCATCAGCTCGCACTCGGGCGCGAGCGCACGGGCCCGGTCCAGGACGCGGCCGGAGACGAGACCCGGGGAGTTGACGTCGACGAGCAGCGGCCGCTCCGGTCCGTCCCCCGCGAACGCGGACAGCAGCGCGTCCTGCGCCTCCAGCACCCGCCGCGCGTACGGCACCAGTCGCTCACCGTCGGCGGTCGGCGTCACCTGCCGGGTCGTGCGCACGAACAGCTCCGCCCCGAGTTCGCGCTCCAGTCGCCGGATGTCACGGCTGAGGGCCTGTTGGGCGACGTACAGCCGGGCGGCGGCCCGCGTGAAGTGCAACTCCTCGGTGACGACGAGGAACCCGCGCAGGAGTCGGGGGTCGAGATGGCGATGGGGGAGGCCGGAAGAGAAGCCGGGAGAGCGGTCGGGAGAGCGGTCGGCAGGGGCAGGCATCACGCGAACTTACAACGCAGGTGCGTCAATGGCCACGGAGTAGGTGTTGGACCGTCCACCCCACACCCGGCGACGGTTGGCCCATGCCGCAACAGCCCTCCGAGCACGCGTTCCCGCTCCTGCTCACCGCCACCGGCGACAGCCTGGTGATCGCCGACTTCCGCCCCCGTCGCCGGCAGGCCCCACGCCACCAGAAGGCCCCGCACCGCCGGACAACCCCGTACCACCGCCTCTTCACCATCCCCGGCACCCGCGCCTTCACCGTCGGGAACCTGCTCGCCCGGCTCCCCATGGGGATGTTCAGCGTCAGCGCGGTGATCATGATCGCGGGCTCGCGCGGCTCGTACGCCCTCGCCGGTGCCGTGACGGCGACCGGCCTCGCGGCGACCGCGCTGGTCGCGCCCTGGACCGCACGGCTCGTCGACCGCCACGGCCAGGCCCGGATCGCGGTGCCGGCCACGGCCTTCGCCCTGCTGGGAAGCGTCGCGCTGCTGCTGTGCGTGCGCTTCGGGGCGCCGGACTGGACCCTGTTCGCCGCGTACGCCGCCACGGCCACCACCCCCAACACGGGCGGCATGTCACGCGCCCGCTGGGCCCACCTCCTGCGGGACGACCCGGCCGCCGCGCACACCGCGAACTCCTTCGAACAGGCCGCGGACGAGCTGTGTTTCATGCTGGGCCCGGTGTGCGCGGCCTTCCTGTGCGGGACGTTCTTCCCGGAGGCGGGCACGCTGGTGGGCGGCGTGCTGATGATGACCGGCGTGCTGATCTTCGCCGCCCAGCGTTCGACGGAGCCGCCGCCCCAGCCCCGTACGCCCTCCAGGTCCCCTCTCCTGGCCGCCGGAATGCCGCCCCTGCTCCTCTGTTTCCTCGCCACCGGTGCCGTCTTCGGTTCGATGGAGGTCGTCACGATCGCCTTCGCGGACGCACAGGGGCATCGGTCGGCGGCGGGCGCGGTGCTCGCCCTCCAGGCGGCCGGGTCGTGCGTGGCGGGGCTGCTGTACGGGGCGCGGAAGCCGGCCGGTCCGGCCGAGCGGCGCCATCCGTCGTGCCTCGCGGTCATGACGGCCCTCATGACCCTCCCCCTGCTCGCGGCCTCCCTGACCGGCTCGCTCCCGGCCCTCGCGGGCGCACTGCTGCTCGCCGGGGCCGCGACCGCGCCGACCATGGTCACCGGCATGGCCCTCGTCCAGCGGCGCACTCCCGAAGGCCGGTTGAACGAGGGCATGACCCTCGCGGTGACCGGCCTGCTCGGCGGGATCGCCTGCGGCTCGGCGACCGGCGGCTGGCTGGTCGAACACATATCGGCGACGGCGGGATACGGGGTGCCGATCGCAGCGGCGGGAAGCGCGCTCGCGATCTCCCTCACGATCCCACCGGCGTCCGACCCGCCGAACCGCCGCCAATCCCTCGGCCCCAATTCCGACGCACCCCATTGACGCACCCGGGACCCCCACATACCTTCCCCCGTCGAAGCGCTTCGACGTCACGCATCGAAACGATTCGACGAACGCTGCGTGACGGTCCCGAAACCCATCCAACTCCCCCGGAGGCAATGGATGTCGACGACACGAAGGCGTGCGGTGGCGACGGCGGCGGTGGCCCTGGCGGGCTCCCTGCTGCTGGCGTCCTGCGGCGGCTCGGACAGCGGTTCCTCGGACGGCAAGACGCTGAAACTGTGGCACTACGAAGGGCCGGACAGCGCGATGGGCGTGGCCTGGAACGAGGCCATCAAGGAGTTCGAGGCGAAGCATCCCGGCGTCAAGGTGAAGTTCGAGGAGAAGGGCTTCGAGCAGATCCAGAAGACGGCCCCGATGGTCCTCAACTCGAACGACGCGCCCGACATCATGGAGTACAACAAGGGCAACGCGACGGCCGGGCTGCTCTCCAAGCAGGGGCTGCTCACCGATCTGACCGCCGAGGCGACCCAGCGCGGCTGGGACAAGAAGCTCAGCGCGGGCGTGCGCACCACCAGCCAGTACGACACAGGCGGGGTCATGGGCTCCGGCAAGTGGTACGGCGTGCCCAACTACGCCGAGTACACGATGGTGTTCTACAACAAGGATCTCTTCAAGCAGTACGGCATCGCGGAGCCCACCACCCTCGACCAGCTCACCGCCGCCATGGACACGTTCGTGTCGAAGGGCATCACCCCGCTGGCGAACGCGGGCGCCGAGTACATGGCCCAGCAGTACCTGTACCAGCTCGCGCTCTCCAAGGCCGACCGCTCGTGGGTCGACAAGTACGAGCTCTACAAGGGCAAGACGGACTTCCACGACGCCGCCTGGACGTACGCCGCCACGACCTTCGCCGACTGGGTGAAGAAGGGCTACATCAGCAAGAAGTCCACCTCGCTCAAGGCCGAGGACGCGGGCGTCTCCTTCATCCAGGGCAAGAGCCCGATCCTGTTCAGCGGCAGCTGGTGGTACGGGCGCTTCCAGACGGAGAACAAGTTCGACTGGGGCACCTTCCTCTGGCCCGGCAGCAACCTCACCCTCGGCTCCGGCGGCAACCTCTGGGTCGTCCCCAAGGGCGCCAAGAACAAGGACCTCGCCTACGACTTCATCGACATCACCATGTCGCAGAAGATCCAGAACCTGCTGGGCAACAAGGGCGGGGTCCCGGTGGGCGCCGACACCGCCGCCATCACCGACCCGAAGGCCAAGACCCTGATCGCCGACTTCAACACGCTCTCCGGCAAGGACGGTCTGGCCTTCTACCCGGACTGGCCGGTCGCCGGCTTCTACGACGTCCTCGTCTCCGAGACCCAGAAGCTGATCACGGGGAGCGAGAAACCGGACGCCTATCTGAGCGCGCTGCAGACGGCGTACGACAAGGGCGCGCCGAAGACATGACGGTCACCGTCGAACGGGACGGACGGGTGGTCCGGCGGCAGCGCAGCCGCACAGACCGCCCGCGCCGCCCCCACTCCTCCTACGCCCTCTTCCTGCTCCCCGGCGTCCTCGCCTTCCTCGCCGTGATCGTCGTGCCGTTCCTGATGAACACCGGCGTGAGCTTCACCGACTGGCAGGGCGTCGGCTCGCCGAAGTGGTCGGGGCTCGCCAACTACCGCGAGCTGATGGACGACTCCGAGTTCTGGGCGTCCTTCCGGCACAGCCTGTTCATGGTCGTCGCCATGGCCGCCGTACCGACGGTCCTCGGGCTCGTGCTGGCCGCCGCCCTCTTCGACTTCGTCGGCAAGCACTTCGGCACGAAGGTCGCCGCCGTCCTGCGCGCCTGTTTCTACCTCCCCCAGGTCCTGCCCATCGCCGTCGCCGGCATCGTCTGGAGCTGGATCCTCGCCCCCGACAACGGCTCCCTGAACGCACTCCTGAAGGCGGTGGGCCTCGGCTCGCTCCAGCGGGACTGGCTGGGCGATCCCGACCTCGCCCTCTACAGCGTCATGGGCGTGATGGTCTGGGTGCAGATCGGCTTCCCGCTGGTCGTCTTCATGGCGGGGCTGCAACGCGTCGACCCCCAGCTGTACGAGGCGGCGGAGCTGGACGGCGCGGGCTGGTGGCGCCGCTTTGGGCACATCACGCTGCCGCAGATCCGCCCGGAGATCTACGTCGTCCTCCTCTGGTGCACGATCGCCGCGCTCAAGGTGTTCGGCGCGGTGTACGTCCTCACCAAGGGCGGTCCCGGCGGCGCGACCGACGTGCCGTCCTACTTCTCCTTCACCACCTTCTTCGAGAAGACCCAGGTCGGCTACGGCGCCGCGATCTCCACCGTGCTGACCGTGATCATCCTCGTACTCGCCCTGATCGGCCTGAAGCTCCAGACCCGCGCCGAGGACGCCGAGGAAGGACTCCGCGCATGACCGCCGTACGCCGCTATCCCGTCCTCGTGGCCCTGATCATCGCGGCCCTGTTCATGGTGCTGCCCTTCGGCATCGTCGCGATCAACGCGGTCAAGTCCCCCGCCGAGTACGCGTCGAACGGACCCCTCGGCCTGCCCCACGGCCTCTACCTCGACGGCCTCAAGGACTTCTGGCAGCGCGTCGACTACGGCCAGAAACTCGTCAACTCGATCCTGATCTCCGGCTCGGTGGCGATCGGCGCCGCCGTGCTGTCCGTCCTGAACGCGTACGCGATCGGCATCGGCCGCATCAAGGGCCGCACCTGGGTCCTCGCCTTCTTCGTGCTGGCGAACATGCTGCCGCAGGAGGCGCTGGTCTACCCGATCTACTACCTGAGCAAGCAGGCGGGCCTCTACGACACCCGGCTCAGCGTGATCATCGTGTTCACCGTCGTCCAGGCGGCCTTCGGCACGTATCTCCTGTCCTCCGTCCTCGGGCAGTTCCCGCGCGAGATCATCGAGGCCGCCCGGATCGACGGGGCGAACAAGTGGCAGGTGCTGTGGCGGATCGTGGTCCCCGTCAGCCGCCCCACCATCGGCGTCCTCCTGGTCTTCTTCTTCATCTGGACCTGGAACGAGTTCCTGCTGCCGCTGGTCATGCTGATCTCCAACGACAACCAGACGGTGTCGGTGGCGCTCGGCGTCCTCCAGGGCCAACGCCTGATGGACGCGACCATGACCAACGCGGCGGCCCTCCTGGGCGTGCTCCCCGCGATCGTCTTCTTCCTCGTCTTCCAGCGGACACTGACCCGCGGCATCGCCGTGGGCGCGGTCAAGTAAGGGGTGTGGGCGTGAAGTTCACCGACGGCTACTGGCTGCTGCGCGAGGGCGTCACCGCGGCCCACCCGGTCGAGGTCCTCGACGTCAGCGCGTCCGACGGAACCCTCGACATCCACGCGCCGACCCAGCCCATCCGCCACCGCGGCGACCTGCTGAAGGGACCGGTCGTGACGATCAGCGCGCACGCGCCGATGCCGGACGTCATCGGCGTCACGTTCACGCACTTCCAGGGCGAGGAACCGCGCGGCCCCCGCTTCGAGCTCCACCGGAGCGTCCGAGGGTCCGGTGGATGTCCTCCGGAAGAGCGCAGCACCCCCACCGTGGAGTACGACGACGCGCACGCGACCCTCACCGCGGGCGCCCTGTCCGTCCGGGTCGCCCGCACCACCCCCTGGCACGTCGACTTCCTCGCCCACGGCCGCGTCCTCACCACCAGCGGCCCCAAGGGCATGGGCATCATGCGGGACACGGCCGGCGCCCACTATCTGCGCGAGCAGCTGAACCTCGGGGTCGGCACCCAGGTCTACGGCCTCGGCGAGCGCTTCGGCCCGCTCGTCAAGAACGGCCAGGTCGTGGACATGTGGAACGCCGACGGCGGTACGGCGACGGAACAGGCGTACAAGAACGTCCCCTTCTATCTGACGGACGCGGGCTACGGGGTCTTCGTCGACCACCCGGGCCGTGTCTCCTTCGAGGTCGCCTCGGAAGCGGTCTCCCGGGTCCAGTTCAGCGCCGAGACACAGCAGTTGACGTACTACGTGATCTACGGGCCGACCCCGAAGGACATCCTGCGCAAGTACACCCGGCTCACCGGCCGCCCGGCCCTCCCGCCCGCCTGGTCCTTCGGCCTGTGGCTGTCGACGTCCTTCACCACCTCCTACGACGAGGCCACCGTCACCTCCTTCATCGACGGCATGCGGGAGCGCGAACTCCCCCTGTCCGTCTTCCACTTCGACTGCTTCTGGATGCGCGAGTTCAACTGGTGCGACTTCCAGTGGGACCCGCGCGTCTTCCCCGACCCGGAAGGCATGCTGACGCGGCTGAAGGACAAGGGTCTGCACATCTGCGTGTGGATCAACCCGTACATCGCACAGCGCTCCCCGCTCTTCGCGGAGGGCAAGGCCCTGGGTCATCTGCTCAGGAAGCCCGACGGCAGTGTGTGGCAGTGGGACCTGTGGCAGCCGGGCATGGCGCTGGTCGACTTCACCAGCCCGGCCGCCCGCGACTGGTACGCCTCGAAACTGGAGGCGCTGCTCGCCCAGGGCGTCGACTGCTTCAAGACCGACTTCGGCGAGCGGGTCCCCGTCGACGTGGCGTACGCCGACGGCGCCGACCCGGAACGCATGCACAACTACTACACCTACCTCTACAACCGCACCGTCTTCGAAGTGCTGCGCAAGCACCGGGGCGAGGCGGAGGCCGTCGTCTTCGCCCGCTCGGCGACCGCCGGCAGCCAGCAGTTCCCGGTGCACTGGGGAGGCGACTGCGAGGCGACGTACGCGTCGATGGCGGAGTCGCTGCGCGGCGGGCTGAGCCTCGGCATGTCGGGGTTCGGGTTCTGGAGCCACGACATCGGCGGCTTCGAGGGAACACCTACACCCGCTCTCTTCAAACGGTGGATCGCCTTCGGGCTCCTCTCCTCCCACAGCCGGCTGCACGGCTCGTCCTCCTACCGGGTGCCGTGGCTGTTCGACGAGGAGGCCGTGGACGTGCTGCGGCTGTTCACCCGGCTGAAGCTCGGCCTCATGCCCTATCTGTACGAGGCCGCCCGTGCCGCCCACGCGGAGGGCGTGCCGATGATGCGGGCGATGGTCCTCGAGTTCCCCGACGACCCGGGGTGCGCGCACCTGGAACGGCAGTACATGCTCGGCCCGGACCTGCTGGTCGCGCCCGTCTTCAGCGACGAGGGAGACGTCTCCTACTACGTCCCGGACGGCACCTGGACCCACTTCCTCACGGGGCGCACGGTGACCGGTCCGCGCTGGGTGCGCGAGCGGCACGGCTTCCTGAGCGTGCCGCTGCTGGTCCGGCCGGGCGCGGTGATCCCGGTGGGCGCGGTGGACGACCGGCCCGACTACGCGCACGCCGACGGGGTCACGCTCAGGGCGTACGGCCTGGAGCGGGGCGCCCAGGTGACCGTGCCGGTCGGCGACGTGACCTTCACCGTCGTACGGGAAGGGGACACGCTCCGGGCGTCCTGCAGTGATCCCTCGGCACCCTGGGGGCTGGCCTCCGGGGAGCGGACCGCGCGGGCACAGGCGGGGACCGGGTTCCTCACGGTGGAGCCGGCCTGATGGTGAAGATCACCGATGTGGCGCGGCACGCCGGGGTCTCCCCCAGTACCGTCTCCTACGCCCTGAGCGGCAAGCGCCCCATCTCCGAGGAGACCCGGCAGCGCATCGAGGCCAGCATTCGCGAACTCGGCTACCGCCCGCATGCCGGGGCGCGCGCCCTCGCGAGCAGCCGGTCCAACGTCCTGGCGCTGGTGGTGCCGCTGCGGGCGGGCATCCATGTGCCGGTGGTGATGCAGTTCGCGGTGTCGGTGGTGACGGCGGCGCGGCAACACGATCACGACGTCCTGCTGCTGACGCAGGAGGAGGGCGAGGAGGGGCTGCGGCGGGTCGCGGACACCGCGCTGGTGGACGCGCTGATCGTGATGGACGTCCAGCTCCACGACCCCAGGCTGCCGCTGCTGCGCGCCCTGGACCGCCCCTCGGTCCTCATCGGGTTCCCGGCCGGGCCCGCCGGGCTGACCTGCATCGACCTGGACTTCAAGGCGGCGGGTGAACTGTGCGTCGAGCGGCTGGCGGGGCTGGGGCACCGGGTCGTGGCGCTCGTCGGGTCGCCGCCCGAGGTGTACGTACGGGGGACGGCGTTCGCCCAGCGCGTGGTGGAGGGCTTCACCGCCGCCGCCGACCGTAACGGGCTGGCGTCCTCCGTCCACCCCTGCGAGGCCTCGCCCGCCGCCGCCCGCCGGGTCGCCGAACGGCTCCTGCGCGAACAGCCGGCGCTCACCGGCGTCGTCGTGCACAACGAACCGGTCCTGGAACCGCTGATCGACGCCTTCGAACAGCTCGGTCTGCGCGTCCCCGTCGACCTCTCCGTCACCGCGATCTGCCCGGACGAGCTCGCCGAGAACGTCCGCGTCCCCGTCACCTCCGTCGCCATCCCGTCCACCGAGGTGGGCGCGCGGGCGGTGGAACTGCTGATGAAGAAGCTGGGCGGCACCGACGTACCCGAGGCCACGCTCCTCGCACCCCGGCTGACGGAACGCGCGAGTACCGCACCGCGCACGCTCACCCCTTGAGGAGCCGTGACATGAGGAAAGGCAAGAGAAGCAAGAGAAGCAGAGAAGGCAGGAGAAGACAGCGGGCCTCCCTCGTCCTGGCGCTGGCGCTGACCGCCGGTCTGACAGCCATCACTCCGGCAGGGGCGGACGACCCCACGTACGCCTTCCGCAACCCCCGCCTCCCCGTCACCGAACGTGTGAGCGACCTGCTCGGGAGGCTGACCCTCGACGAGAAGATCTCCCTCCTCCACCAGTACGAGCCCGCGATCCCCCGCCTCGGCATCCAGTCCTTCCGCACCGGCACCGAGGCCCTGCACGGCGTCGCCTGGCTCGGCAGGGCGACCGTCTTCCCGCAGGCGATCGGTCTCGCCTCCACCTGGGACCCGGCGCTGATCCAGCAGGTCGGCTCGGCGGTCGGCGACGAGGCGCGCGGCTTCCAGCAGGAACGCCCCGACGGCTGGGGCCTCAACCTGTGGGCGCCCGTGGTCAACCTCCTGCGCGACCCGCGCTGGGGACGCAACGAGGAGGGCTACTCCGAGGACCCGTACCTCACCGGTTCGATCTCCACGGCGTACGGCGAGGGTCTGACCGGCGGCGACCCCGACCACCTCAAGACGGCCCCCACCCTCAAGCACTACCTCGCCAACAACAACGAGGTGAACCGCACCACCACGTCCTCGGACCTGCGCCCGCGCGTCCAGCACGAGTACGACGAGGCGGCGTTCAGACCGGCGGTGGAGGCGGACGCGACGACGGGTGTGATGGCGTCGTACAACCTGGTCAACGGCCGCCCCGACACGGTGAACCCGGACCTGGACGACGTCGTACGGACGTGGTCCTCCCGAGATCTCCTGAACGTCACCGACGCCTTCGCCCCGGGCAATCTCACCGGAGACCAGCAGTACTACCCCACCCTCGCCGAGGGCGACGCGGCGGCGCTCAAGGCGGGCATCGACAGCTTCACGGACAACAACGGCGACTCGGCCCCGACGACCACGGCCATCAAGTCGGCCTTGAATACGGGCCTGTTGAAGGAATCGGACGTCGACACGGCCGTCTCCCACCTCCTCGCCGTCCGCGTCCGGCTCGGCGAGTTCGACCCGAACGGCGGCACGTACGGCTCGATCGACCAGTCGGTCATCAACAGCCCGGCCCACCAGAAACTGGCCCGCGAGGCGGCGGCGGAGAGCGCGGTCCTGCTCAAGAACAACGACGGCGTACTGCCCCTGAAGACCTCGGCGAAGAACGTGGCCGTGGTCGGCCCGCTCGCCGACACCCTCTACACGGACTGGTACTCGGGCACGCTGCCGTACGCGGTCACGCCCGCCGACGGCATCGCCTCGAAGCTGGGCACCTCGGTGGGGAGCAGCGAGGGCGTCGACCGCATCGCGCTGAAGGACACGGCGACGGGGAAGTACGTGACGGCGGGCGTGTCGCAGGCCGGTGGAGCCCTGCGGGAGAGCACGGACACAGGGGTGGCGGCCCAGTTCGACGCGTTCGACTGGGGCTCCGGCATCGTGACCCTGCGCTCGGCCGCCAACGGCAAGTACGTCGGCTACAACTGGTCGAACTTCGTCAACGACCAGGTCCAGCCCAACGGTTGGTACGTCCAGCAGCAGTTCAAGCTGGAGCAGCAGGACGACGGGACGTACCTGCTCCGGTACGCCGGATACGAGACCACCGAGTCCTGGTGGTCGAACCCGGTCTACCTCGGCCCGACGGGACCCGACGGCACCCTGGGCCTGGTCGAGAAGTCGGGGGCCGCCCACTACTCCAAGGACGTCGTCCGCAGCGGTGTGGACGCGGCGGTGGCCGCGGTGCGGGGCAAGGACACGGCGGTGGTCGTGGTCGGCTCGATGCCCGCGATCAACGGCCGCGAGGCCCACGACCGTACGGACATGGGCCTGGCCCCGTCACAGGAGGCCCTGGTCAGGGCGGTGCGCGCGGCGAACCCGAAGACGGTCGTGATCGTGGAGAACAGTTACCCGACCACCCTCGGCACCCTCCAGAAGGAGGTCCCGGCCCTCCTGTGGACCACCCACGCGGGCCAGGAGACGGGCAACGCGCTCGCCGACGTCCTCTACGGCGACACGAACCCGGCGGGCCGCCTCACCCAGACCTGGTACCGGTCGGCATCGGACCTCCCCTCGATCCTCGACTACGACATCATCAAGTCCGACCGCACCTACCAGTACTTCAAGGGGCGGCCGCTCTATCCCTTCGGCTACGGCCTGTCGTACACGACGTTCCGCTACGGCGCGCTGAAAAGGGTGGCCGGCGGCTACGAGGTGGCGGTCACGAACACGGGCGAGCGGGCGGGCGACGAGGTCGTCCAGCTCTACACCCACCAGCGGGCATCGAGGGACAAGCAGCCCCTGAAGCAGCTGAAGGCGTACGCGAGGGTGTCCCTGAAGCCGGGCGAGACGAAGACGGTCCGACTGAAGGTACGACCGTCGGACCTCGCGCACTGGGACGTCACCCGCTCGAAGTGGGTGGTGGAGAGCGGCACGTACGACGTCCTGGTCGGCGCCTCGTCCTCCGACATCCGCTCCCGGACGTCATGGACGGTACGGGGCGAGACGATCCCGGCCCGGGACCTCACGAAGGTGACCCGGGCGGAGAACTTCGACGACTACTCACCCGGTTCCGTCCGTCTGGTCGATGAGTCGAAGGCGCGCGGGACGGCGGTGGGCGCGACGGCCGACGGGGCCTGGCTGAAGTTCGCGGACACCGAACTGGGCTCCGGTGCCTCCGAGTTCAGCGCACGCGTCGCCGGTTCGCCCGGCACGGTCGAGGTCCGGCTGGGCTCGCCGACCGGCCCGCTCGTCGGCACCGCTCGTACGGGCGGCACGGCATCCCCGTACGACTACACGACGGTCAACGCCGCCCTCACCGGCGCGGCGAAGGGGCGTACGGGCGTGTATCTGGTGCTGAGCGGGGGTGTGCGGCTGTCCACGTTCACCCTGCGCTGAGGCGGGTCAGCCGGCCTCGATCAGGTGGTCCACGTCGGAGACGTGATACTCGCCGTACCCGAAGCGCTCGCCGATCGCCTTGTACCGGTCGTACTGCTCCTGTGTGAGGGACACGGACAGCGTGCGCAGGACGCGGAGGAACAGGCGGAACCCGAGATCGGGATCGATCCGGGTGACCACGTGTTCCAGCGCGTCCATGACGTCCGCGGCGGGAACAGGATGCCAGTGGGGGCTGACGACCTTGTCCGCCACCGCGAGCGCCGTCTCCCGTACTTCCCGCAGCACCGGGTCGGCGAGTTCGGTGCGGGCGGGCGCCACCACGGGTGTGTACGCGGGGGCGGCCTCCCTCAGCCGCTCCCGGCACACGTCCGCGATCAGCCGAAGCCAGTCCCGGCCGTCGGTACTCCCCGGGCTGTTCGAGGCCCCGGCCCACAGGGCGGTGACCGCGGCGTCGGGCAGTGCGGACCGCAGCAGCCGGAGCGTGTCCTCCAGGAGGACCGCCGCCTCGGAGCCCGGGGTCTGCCCGATGTCGTCGCCCGCGACCGTCTTCCGGATCTCCTCCCGGCTTTCACGCCAGTCCTGATGGGCCTGCCCCGCGAGGTGGGAGAACCCGAAGTCCCAGGTGGCATCGCGGCGGGCGGTGTCGATGGGCGGCCACGCGATGTCGAGACCGGAGTCGATGAGCGCAGCGGGGTGGCCGAACCTCTCACCGAGCGCTTGGAGCCGGTCGTACCGCGCCTTTTCTATCCGCACGGAGTGCACCTTCAGTGCGCGGAGGAAGAGCCGGAAGCCGAGATCGGGATCCACGCGGGCGGCCACCTCTTCGAGGGCCGACAGGGTGTCGGGGGAAGGGAGGGGACCGGCCGACCGCTCGCGACAGGACCGTATCTCCGCGATCTCCGCGACGACGTCGTCACGCGCCTCGTCGGCCGCCGGCCGCCAGGCGCCCCACCACGAGGAAGGTGCCGGGCGCCGCCCGGGGATCTTCCGGGGCGGGCGTGCGGCGCAGGTCTCGTCGATGCGCCGCAGCCAGTCACGGGCGCTCATGCCGTGCGCCGCGGGATCCCACCCGCCCCCGGCGGCCGCTCGCCACACGGCCTGGATCGCCTCGTCCGCCAGCGGGGACTCGACGAGCCCGCGCACGTCCTCGCGCAGCTCCTCGGCGTACCCCCAGTCGTCGTGGCTGGTGTCATAGCCGAGGATGCTCCGCTCATCCGCGCTGAGATGGTCGACGCTGCCCACGGGACACTCACGGTCATACGCGTCGAGCTTCGCCGTGACGAGCCCGAGTGCCGCGCCGGTGTCCTCCGGAGCGGGCGAGAGCGTGAACGCCTCGGCGAGCCCACTGAGTCCGAAGTCCGCGTCGTATTCCACGTAGTACGGCTCCTGCCGTCCCGTCACAGTCGTCCCCTCCAGCCGTTCAGGTCTCTCACGTCGCACACGAACCGCACTTCACCGGCCGTGTTCAGCGGACTTTCACACGTCCCGGTCGCCGTGCCAGGTGACCGACGTCATGGCGGCCGGACCACCGTTCGCCAGGCCTTTGTAGGTCACCTTCCGGGCAGGGCCGAGCTCGTGCGCGACGCGTCTCGCCAGCTCCGTCCCTGCGTGGAACAGCCGCTCCCACTCGTCGTCGTACTTACCGTCCTCCCGGTCCCGCAGGTCCAGGTTCACCGTGGTGTCGATGCTCTTCGCCCACGCGTACAGATCGGCCACCAGTTCCTCGGACAGATGGAGGCTGCCGACGGGACCGTCCGGCGCGAAGTCCCCGAACCCCTCCGCGCGGAGCGGGTACCACTTGAACTCGCCTTCGACCACGATGTGGAGCGGGTGCGGGGGCTCGCCGTGCTCCTCAAGGGCCCAGTCCAGACGTCCGCATCCCCAGCACACTAACTTCGCCCTGTCCTGCCGCTCGTCCCAGTACCGCACCACCCATGCGGGCCCCAGATGCCTCGCCACCGCCCGGGCAAGCTCCAGTCCCCGTTCGACGTGCTTCCGCAAGGCCGGGCGTGCGGTGAACCCGCCGGGTGGGCGCGTCAGTGACCAGGACAGCAGCTCGCGAGCCGACTCGTCGGGGAGTCCGAGTGAGTCGACCGACACGCTCTGTGTGAAGTCGGCGACCTCCGCGAGGGGTCCCGCGTCCGTCCCGTACAGCGGGGACGGGGCGCCGAGGGCACGGACGAGGAGGTGACGCGGTTCGTGACCGATGCTCATGCCGCCGTCACCGGCCGCTCCGCCTCAGGCCTCGCGGGCGGCGTACGCAAGGAACGCGGCCCAGGCGTCCGCCGGCACCGCGAAGCGGGGGCTTCCAGCGCCGAGCTTCGAGTCACGGACGTGGGTGGTGTGGGCGCAGACGGCGACTTCGAGGCATTCGCCGCCCTGGGAGTCGCTGTAGCTGGACTTGAACCATGCCAACGGTTCGCTCATAGCTCCTCTGCCACCTTCCTGATGAACGCTGCCGACTCCTCAACTCCGAAGGCCTGCATGCGGATCATGCCATGCACCTGTGCCAGGCAGCTGACCTTGCCGGGGTCGGCATGCCCCTCCCCTTCCGCGCTCCCCCGGGACATCGAGTGGCGCCTCCCCCGACATGCCCGCAGCTTGGGCCGGGCCCGAACCCTCCTTCGCGAACAGGCCACGTCCTGGAAGCTCCCCGACGAGGTGACGGACACGGCCCTGCCCCTCCAGCCGTCAGGTAGCCGACTCGGCGGTCCGTACGGCTCGGCGCAGGCGCAACAGGGCCCTGACGGAGCGGATCCGCCAAGCGGTGAAGCCGAGGATGACGACGCCGGTGAGCGTCGGAATCTTCCAACTGCCGGAGCCGTCGCGGGTCGCGGTGTGGTCGCCGGAGCTGTCGACGAGGGCGGCCAGGGTGCCGTCGGCCGGGCGGGTGTCGATGACCCCGTCGACGGCGACGCTGCTGATGCTGACGGTGTGGTCGGTGGCGGCGAACGAGCCCTCGCAGGCCCAGCCGTCCTGCCACAGGTCACTCAAGCCACCGGTCGCCGGCGTGCAGTCGGTGAGAGTGACCGTGCCGGGGACGCCGGTCGCCTCGGCATAGGCCTGCAGGGCACCGTGCACAGCCAGGAACAGCCCGAAGACAAGCCCGACAACGGCGAGGGATATCTCGCGGGGCAGCGGAGGGAGGAGACGGAGCAGGAACACGGGCAGGTGGGTCCTTTACGGAGTCAGGCATCGGGTCAGTAGGAATTCGCCGGATCATAGGCTCATACCGGTGACGGCGGCTCCCCTTCGACCAGGAACTCGGCGGAGTCCACCACGAACTCGCCGTAGTGGAGGGCCGATCCGATGGTCTCCATCCTCGTGTACTGCTCCGGGGACAGTGACCCGCCAGGGGCGTTCACTACAGCCCTCAGCAGCACCCGGAACGCCAGGTCCGGAGTGCAGTGGCGAGCGCAGTCGACGAGCGCCTCGCGCACCTCGACGGCCAGGAACTCCGCCCGCTCGATCTCAGCGACGACGGCGTCCCGACACCCCCAGCCGTCCTCCACGTCGGCCCCGGTGAGCGGGCGTACATCCGCCTTCGCGGCGAGCCGGGCATCACACAGGCCGATGACCGTCCGCGTCCACTCCGATCCCGAGGTCCCCTCGAAGCTCGCCATGTACTGCGCTCCGGCCGTCCACAGCACCTCGAGCGTCTCCGAAGGGAGGTTGTCGAGGAGTGTCCGGGCGTCGCGGCGGACCGCCAGGACCAGTTCGTCGGCCGATTCCGAGAGGTGTTTCGCGACGATGTCGGCGGCCGTGTCCCCGTCATGAGTCCCGTCCTGGTGGAAGAAACTCATCACCCATGAGACACCGAAATCGAATGCGGTGAAGCGCTCCACTGCCTGCCACTCCTTACTTTGGCTGGACGGCCAGACCGGTCAGTACGGCCACGGCCACCGCAGACTCGGCCGGGTGCGGCGATCACCACAGGCAGGCATGACAAAAGCCCCGCCGCTCGAAAGCGACGAGGCCTTTGCCCACATGGGATGTGGAGGTCCGGGAGGACCTCCTGATCGTGGAGATGGCGGGAATCGAACCCGCGTCCACCGGTGCAGAATCAGGGCTTCTCCGTGTGCAGTTCGCTGCGATTTTCTCGGCCCCGGTGATCACGCGAACAAGTCGCCGACGGGCCCAGCCACTGTTTGATTTCCCATCGAACCCCGTGACCGGGCTCGATGGTTTAGTTCCCTAGATTATGCCAGGGTCCGGGTCGGGAACACCCCCGGGCTGACACCCATTTAGGGTCCTTCAGTCGCTGTTATTAGGCAGCGAGGGCGAAGGACTGGGAATCGCTCTTGGAATTGGCGATTATTGGTTGCGACATATGGTTAACGAGATCATTGTCGCTTCCTCGACACGCTTCCCCTGCTTCGACATCCGCTGTCGAAACCGATCATCCCCATGTTGTGTTTTCAAGCCCCTCCGAAGAGGGTTGCGCACCCGCTGTGGGGTGCAGATCCCATCGTACGTGACCAACGCACGTCGATGCCACCGTATTCCCCGTGGCTACTCGCCCCGCTGCTTCCGCTTCGCCGCCGCGATCGCGCGGTCCGACTCCCGGCGGTCCTGCTTCTCACGCAGGGTCTGCCGCTTGTCGTACTCCTTCTTACCGCGGGCGAGCGCGATCTCGGCCTTGGCGCGGCCGTCCTTGAAGTACAGGGCGAGGGGCACGATCGTGTGACCCGTCTCCTCCGACTTCGACGCCAGCTTGTCGATCTCCTCGCGGTGCAGGAGCAGCTTGCGCTTGCGGCGCACCGTGTGGTTGGTCCAGGTGCCCTGGCTGTACTCGGGAATGTGGGCGTTGTGCAGCCACGCCTCGTTCCCGTCGATCTGGACGAAGCCGTCGGTCAGCGAGGCGCGTCCCTGGCGCAGCGACTTCACCTCGGTGCCGGTCAGGACGAGCCCGGCCTCGTAGGTGTCGATGATCGCGTAGTCGTGCCGAGCCTTCTTGTTCTGCGCGACGATCTTGCGCTTGCCGTCCTTGGCCTTCGCGGCCCCTCCGCCCTGCTTGGGCTGGGACTCCTTCGGTACGTACATTCCCTTGCTCATAGTGCTGACCATTTTCGCACTACAGGGGGGTCCGGGGGAAAGCCGATTACAAGAGCACCGAGTTACAAGAGCATCGAGCCGGTGACTACGAAGGGTCGCCGAGACCGCTGAGTACGGTCTCCGCCCGCTCCAGGGCCTCCGCGTCCACCTCCAGGTCGGGGGTGATGCCCCGCCCGTCGACGGCGTGCCCGGCGGGGGTGCGGTAGTGGCCGACGGTCAGCTCGGCGACGGAGCCGTCGGGCAGCCGGCTCGGCATCTGGATCGAGCCCTTGCCGAAGGTCCTGGAGCCCACGACGACCGCACGGCCGCGGTCCTGGAGGGCCCCGGTGAGCAGTTCGGCCGCGCTCATCGTGCCGTCGTCGACGAGCGCGACCAGGGGTCTGGTGGTGTCGCCGCCGGGATCGGCGTGCAGGGAGCGCTGCGCGCCGTTGACGTCGTAGGTGGCGACGAGGCCGCCGTCGAGGAAGGCGGAGGCGGCGGTGACGGCCTCGGTGACCAGTCCGCCGGAGTTGCCGCGCAGGTCGAGGACGATCCCGGCGTGCTCGGGGGTCTGCTCGACGGCGGTCCGCACGGCGTCACCGACGCCCTTGGTGAAGGCGGCGACCTTGATCACGGTGACGCCGCCGGGGAGCCTTCGGACGGTCACGGAGTCCGTGGACAGCCTCGCCCGGCGCACCGTCTCGCTCCACGCGCGTGTGCCGCGCTCCAGACCGAGGGAGACCTTCGTACCGGCGGCGGCGGCGTCCGCGTCCCCGCGCAGTAACGCGACGACCTCGGTGACCGGCCGGCCGTCCACCTTCTCGCCGTCGACGCTGCGCAGCCGGTCGCCCGTGCGGATCCCGGCGGCGGCCGCGGGCGAGCCGCTCTGCACCCGGGTCACCTCGATCCGGCCGTCACGCTCGCGCCGGGCCCACAGCCCCACGCCCGTGTACTGGCCGTCGAGGGCCTCCTCGAACTCCTCGTACTCGCCCTGGGAGTAGACGGCGCCCCAGCGGTCCCCGCTGCGGCTGACGGCCCGCTCGGCGGCCTCCATGGGGGACTTGCCGTCGGCCATCGCCTCGGCGGCGGCGTCGGTGACCGTCTCGCGGTGGGCCGTCGGCGTCGAACGCGCCGAGGGAGACGGGGATTTCCGGTCAGGATCACCGAAGGACCCGGTCGCGGCCCCCGCGACGAGGACACTCGCGAAAAGCAATGTCAGGGCGGCCCCGCGGCCTGCGCGGCGGGGCTGGCAGAACAGGTCTCGGCCTGACATGGCGGTGAGTCTAGGACAACGCAAGGGGCCGTACCGCTGGTTGGCAGTACGGCCCCCTTGGCATGCGTCACACCTTCAGGTACTTGCGCAACGCGAAAAACGCCGCAAGCGCGGGCATCAGCAGACTCGTCGCGAGGATGAGCGGCAGCTTGGTGAGCACGGCGTCCCAGCCGATGAAGTTGATCAGATTCAGCTTCTGGGACAGCGCGAGGCCGTGATCGATGATGAAATACCGTGCGACCAAGAGGAATCCGCAGGCGACGCCCCCGCCGATCAGTCCGGCGACCGCGGCCTCCATGATGAACGGCGCCTGGATGTAGAACCCGGAGGCGCCCACGAGCCGCATGATGCCGGTTTCCCTGCGCCGGCTGAACGCCGAGACGCGCACCGTGTTGACGATCAGCATCAGGGCGACGACGAGCATCATCGCCATCACCGCGCGCGCGGCCCAGTTCATGCCGTTGAGCAGCCCGAAGAGGTTGTCCAGGATGCCCTTCTGGTCCTGCACGGACTGCACGCCGTCACGGCCGTCGAAGGCGGTCGCGATGACCTGGTACTTCTGCGGGTCCTTCAGCTTGATGCGGTACGACTCCTGCATCTGGTCCGGCGTGAGGGAGCTGGCCAGCGGGGAGTCGCCGAACTGCTCCTTGTAGTGCTTGTACGCCTGGTCCGACGACTCGTACGAGACCTTCTCGACGACGGCCATCTTCTTGAGGTCGCCGAGGATCTGGTCCTTCTGCTCGGCGGTCACGGCCCCCTTGGCGCAGTGGGGGTCGGACTCCGCGTCACTCTTGTTGCAGAGGAAGATCGAGACGTTGACCTTGTCGTACCAGTAGCCCTTCATGGTGCTCACCTGGTCGCTCATCAGCAGCGAACCGCCGAACAGGGCGAGGGAGAGGGCGACCGAGACGACGACCGCGAAGGTCATCGTCAGATTGCGACGGAGACCGACACCGATCTCCGACAGAACGAACTGGGCGCGCATGGCGTCTGCTAAGCCTTTCCGTGGACCGTCGTCAGTGCTGGTAGCCGTAGACGCCGCGCGCCTGGTCGCGGACGAGGCGGCCCTGCTCCAGCTCGATGACGCGCTTGCGCATCTGGTCCACGATGTTCTGGTCGTGCGTCGCCATCAGCACAGTGGTGCCCGTCCGGTTGATGCGGTCGAGCAGCTTCATGATGCCGACGGAGGTCTGTGGGTCGAGGTTGCCGGTCGGCTCGTCCGCGATGAGGAGCTTGGGCCGGTTCACGAAGGCTCTCGCGATGGCCACGCGCTGCTGCTCACCACCGGACAGCTCGCCGGGCATCCGGTCCTCCTTGCCGCCGAGCCCGACGAGGTCGAGCACCTGGGGCACGGACTTGCGGATCTCGCCGCGGGACTTGCCGATGACCTCCTGCGCGAAGGCGACGTTCTCGGAGACCGTCTTGTTCGGCAGCAGGCGGAAGTCCTGGAACACGGTCCCCAGCTGGCGGCGCATCTGCGGCACCTTCCAGTTGGAGAGGCGCGCGAGGTCCTTGCCCAGGACGTGCACCTGGCCGTGGCTGGTCCGCTCCTCGCGGAGGATCAGCCGCAGGAAGGTGGACTTTCCGGAGCCGGAGGACCCCACGAGGAACACGAACTCACCACGCTCGACCTCCAGGGAGACATCCCTGAGAGCGGGGCGGGTCTGCTTGGGGTAGACCTTGGAGACACTGTCGAATCGGATCACGGATGCACCACGGGTCGCCGGGGGTAGGTGAGCGTGACCATACGCGAACCGGGTGCACGAGCGCAGTCGCCGGTCAGGGTTGCGCGGGGGTTGTGCGGGGCTTGTGCGTTTTTGTACAGATCTTTGGCGGGGCCCTTTTGTACGGGCCTTTGTACGGGCCCGTACGGCCCCCACCGGCCGGCAGCCGCGAACCCGACGCCGTCCCCTCTCCGGAAGCGCCCGTTTCCCCGCCTAACCCGCGGAGCACAGGGCAGGATAAGGCGAGCCGCGCCGTTTCCCGCGGAACCTGGCACAGTGGAAGGGGAACGGTTGCGTTCCCCGCAGCGTTATGTAAACGGCGGAGGACGGCGCAAGGAGGGCAAGCGCATGACGTACGACCGATTGGTGTGCGCGAACTGCGCGGCGCCCGTCAGCGAGGGCCGCTGCCCGGTCTGCCGCGCGAACCGGGAGCGGCTGCAGCAGGAGAGCCCCTTCGCGGGACTGAACCCGATGGCGCTGATCGCGCTGCTCGCCGTGCTGATCGCGGCGATGGCGCTGCTGGCGCACCAGACGGTGTGAGTCTCGCGAGAGCGGCGGTGTGACCTCAGTCACCGTCTCAGGTGGCCATCGTGGCGTTCATGATGGCGTTCGTCATGGTGGTCCACCATCTGAGATGGTCGGTCACCTTGTGAACCACCCCGAGCATCGCTGATGTGCTTGACGCGAGAGGGGCCCGGAGCAAGCTGCTCCGGGCCCCTCTCGTGCTGTGTTCTTGTGCTGTGCGCAGCTGCGTCAGGCAGCGGCGCCGCGGCCGCTCGCGAGGCGCGGCAGCAGACGGAAGCCGATACCGCCCGCGATCATCGTGGCGGCGCCGACCAGCAGGAACGTGGTCTCGGCGGCACCCGTCTCGGCCAGCTGCCCCTTCTTGCCCTGGGCGGAGGTGTCGGACGAGGTGTTCGCGCCGGTGTCGGTCAGACCGGAGGAACCCTTGCCCTGCTCGACGGGCTTGGCGCCGCCGTCGGGGTTGCTGTCATTGCCACCGGTGCCGGTGCCGGAACCGTCCGTCGGGGTGTCCGTCGGGTCGGTGGGCTCGGTGGGGTCCTCGGTGGGGTCGGTGGGCTCGTCCGTCGGCGGCGTGGTGGTGGGCGTGGCCGGGCCGGTCGGCGTGGCCGGGATGGTGGGCGTCTCCGGCGGCGTGGGCGTGCCCGGCGTCGTCGTCGGGGTGGCCGTGCCGGTGGGAATGCCCGTGACGGTCGGAGTGGCGCTCGGGTCTCCGTCGACCGTGACACCGACGTTGATGTCGAGAGCCGAGGCGGCACCCGCGGCAGTCAGCGAAGCACCGGCGGCGATCACCACACCGGCTGCTATGCGTGCCACGCGGATACGCGTCTTCTTGGTCATATGTTTGCTACCCCCAGTAGCTGATCGTCAATGGAGCAGCGCCCGGGGCCACGGCGTCACAGGTGGCTCTCTCAGCCCCCCGGTTCACATGCGCCCCGGAGATACGCATGCCACGCGTCACCATTCCCAGTTTTCACAGCAACGTCAAGGTCGTTGCGTACGCGATGTCCGGATCAGTGACATTTGCCTGCCGTGCGGACATGTGACTGTGACGTAAAACCCAGAATCCCCCCACACAAAAGGCAACTGCCGCCCGATGGGCGGCAGTTGCCTTGTCGACAAAGAGGCATCGAGGTGATGTTGATACCTCGAACTACTTCTCCTGCTGCTTGCGCCAGCGAATTCCGGCCTCGATGAATCCGTCGATCTCCCCGCCGAAAACGGCCTCGGGGTTACCGACTTCGAACTCGGTCCGCAGGTCCTTGACCATTTGGTAGGGGTGCAGGACGTACGAACGCATCTGGTTTCCCCAGGAGTTGCCGCCGTCGCCCTTGAGGGCGTTCATCTTGGCCTGCTCCTCCTGGCGGCGCCGCTCGAGCAGCTTGGCCTGGAGCACGTTCATCGCGCTCGCCTTGTTCTGGATCTGCGACCGCTCGTTCTGGCAGGAGACGACGATGCCGGTGGGGAGGTGGGTGAGGCGCACCGCGGAGTCGGTGGTGTTCACGCCCTGGCCGCCGGGGCCGGACGACCGGTACACGTCGACGCGCAGCTCGGACTCGTCGATCTCGATGTGATCGGTCTGCTCGACGACGGGCAGGATCTCGACACCCGCGAAGGACGTCTGACGGCGCCCCTGGTTGTCGAACGGCGAGATGCGCACGAGGCGGTGGGTGCCCTGCTCCACGGAGAGCGTCCCGTACGCGTACGGGACGTGGACGGCGAAGGTGGTGGACTTGATGCCCGCCTCTTCCGCGTACGAGGTCTCGTAGAGCTCGGTCTTGTACCCGTGGCGCTCGGCCCAGCGCAGGTACATGCGCTGGAGCTTCTCGGCGAAGTCGGAGGCGTCCACGCCGCCGGCCTCGGCACGGATGGTGACGACGGCCTCACGGGAGTCGTACTCCCCGGAGAGCAGCGTCCGCACTTCCATCTCGTCCAGCGCCTTCTTGACGGCGACGAGCTCGGACTCGGCCTCGGCACGGGTGTCCGGGTCGTCCTCCTCCTCGGCCATCTGGAAGAGCACGCTCAGATCGTCGATACGCCCGCGCAGCGCCTCGGCCTTCCTGACCTCCGCCTGGAGGTGGCTCAGCTTGCTGGTGATCTTCTGCGCCTCGTCCGGGTCGTCCCACAGGGACGGCGCGGCCGCCTGCTCCTCGAGCACGGCGACATCTGCCCTCAGCTTGTCGAGGTCCAGGACGGCCTCGATCGACTCCATGGTCGAGGAGAGGGACTTGAGCTCTTCGGATACATCGACGACTGCCACGCCTCCAGCGTAACGGCTGCCGCAAGCGAGGCTTGCCCCTCGTCCGACGGGGGCAGCGCAGGCCCCTCCGGGGGCCAGGGACGCGGGGGACCTGCGCGACCAGCCCCCACCGGCCCACGGGCAAAGACCCACCAGCCCAGCGGGCCAGGGGCGAAGCCCCAGCCCCCAGGGGCGCGAGGAACTGCGCGCTCAACCCCCACCCACCCGCAGCCAAGCAACCTCCGGCCGGGGGGCCAGGGGCGAAGCCCCGCCCCTCAGGGGCGCGGGGAACTGCGCGCTCAACCCCCACCGGCCCGCAAGCCGAAGAACCACCGGCCCGGGGCCAGGGGCGAAGCCCCAGCCCCCAGGGGCGCGAGGAACTGCGCGCTCAACCCCCACCCACCCGCAGCCAAGCAACTTCCGGCCGGGGGGGCAGGGGCGAAGCCCCAGCCCCCAGGGGCGCGGGGAACTGCGCGACCAGCCCCCACCCACCCGCAGCCGAACACCCCGGGGTCCGGGGCGGAGCCCCAGGTCGGAGCGGGGGTCAGGGGGACGCGGGGGCCGAGTTCTTCGTGTCGTGCGGCGTCGCCCCCGCATCGTCACCCGACGTGGCCAGCCACGTACCGACCCCCACCGCGGCGACAAGAACCACCCCCGCCACCCCCAACGTGATCCGACGTCGCCGCGCCGACGCCCGGTGCCGAGCCGACCCCGGCCGAGGCGCCCCCGCCGCCCGCGGCGCCCGAGCCGTCCCGCGCGCCCCACCCGCCAGCTCGTCCGGCCCCGGCACCCGCATCGAGGTGTGCGTGTCCCGGTTGGAGTCCGGCGCAGCCCCCGGCACCAACGGCACCGCCCCCCGCCGCACCCGCGAGGCCGGCGCCGTCGGCTCCGCCGTCTCGCCCCCCTCGGGGACGTCCTCCGCCGACTCCCCGTCCGGTTCGTCGACGTCCAGCGGCGGCATCCCCGCCAGCAGCGGCAGCTGCTCCCGCAACCGCGCCCCGAGCTCGGAGGCCCGCAACCGCGACGCCGGCGCCTTGGCCAGGCACTGCACGATCAGCTGCCACAGCTCCTCGGGGATACCGGGAAGCGGTACGACGGTCTCCGTCACGTGCCGCCGCAGCACCGCCCCGGGATGCCCGCCCCCGAAGGGCGTGAACCCGGCAAGGAGCTCATACAGGACCGTCGCCAGGGCGTAGATGTCGACGGCGGCCCGCGGCGGCAGCCCTTCGATGATCTCGGGCGCGAGATAGTCCGGCGTCCCGATGATCTTCGTGGCCCGCGTCCGCCGCGGCGAGTCGATGAGTTTGGCCACACCGAAGTCCGTGAGCAGCGCGGGGTGCGAGCCACCCGGGCCCAGCGGACCCTGCATGTCCAGCAGCACGTTCTCCGGCTTCACGTCCCGGTGCACGACCCCGGCCGCGTGCGCCGCCGCCAGCCCGTCCGCGACGTCGGCCACGATCGCGACCGCGGCCTCGGGCGCCAGCCGCCGCTCCCGGTCGAGCCGGGTGCGCAGATCCGTGCCCCGTACGAGGTCCATGACGAGCGCGAGGTCATTGCCGTCGACGACGAGGTCCCGTACCGCCACGACATGTGGGTGATCGAGCCCGAGCAGAGCCGTGCGCTCCTGTACGAAGCGGCCCACCAGCTCCTGGTCGGACGCGAGGTCCTCGCGCAGCAGCTTGATGGCGACGGGCCCCTCAGGTCCCTCACCGAGCCACACCGTGCCGGCGCTGCCCCGCCCCAGAATCTGGTGGGCGGTGTACCGGCTGCCGATCTTCCGTGCCAAGACTGCTCCTACTGACGCGTGTTGCCGCTAAAAGTACGCGTCCGAAGAGCCAACCTTCACTCCGGAGACGGAAATCACCCGTCAGATGTCGACAAATCCCCAGAGTCGCATGGGAGCTAACGGGAACTATGGGAACTAGTTGGTGGAAGAGCCGCCGGAAGAGCCTCCGCCGAGATCCCCGATCCAGTTCGTCACGGACTTGAACCCGTCGTGCAGCTCGTCCCAGAAGCTCTGGGTGGTCCCGATCCAGCTCTGAAGGGGACTGAACTCCCAGATCAGCCACGCGGCCACGAACAGGATGACGATCGTGAACAGGCAGCCCTTGAGGCAGCCGAGTCCCGGGATCTTCATCGGGTTGGCGCTGCGCTGCCGCGGTTCGCGCGACTGCCGGGGCGCCGGTGCCTCGGGTTGCTGCGGCGGGGGCGCGTACCGCTGCGGCTGCTGCTGGGGCGCGGGGGCGTACCCCTGCGGCTGCTGCTGCCGCTGACGGCGCTGCGGCGGCTGCTGGGGCTGCTGCTGAGGCGCGTACTGCTGCGGCTGTTGCTGCTGCGGATACCCGTATCCGGGCGGCGGCTGCTGTCCCTGCGGCGGGCGCTGCTGTTGCTGGGGCCGCTGCTGCGGGCGCGCGACCTGCCGCTGCGGACGGCGGCGCAGCGGGTCCTGGTCGGGGTCGAGGTACTGGACCTGGGTCTGCTCGTTGCGGTCCCGGGCCGCGCGCAGCTGGCTCTGCCAGGGGTGCGGGTCCTCGCCCTGACCCGGCTGCCCGGGCTGTCCCGGCTGCCCGGGCTGGTGCGGGGGCACCGGCGGCATGACGGCGGTCGGGTCGGCGGCGCCGCGGTGCGGCAGTACGGCGGTGGGGTCGGCGGCGCCGGACATGCCGGGGGCGCCGGTGTGCGGCAGGACGCTGGTCGCGCCGTTCGGGTCGTAGGCCCCCGGGGCGCTGTGCGGGAGCACCTGCGTGGGGTCGGCCGCGCCGGGCACGCCCGGCACCGCGGCCGGCGCCGGGTCGGGGGCGAGCAGCGCGCCCACGCCCTCCGCGGCGGCGATCTGCGCGGAGTTGGCGTGCACACCGATGCCCTGGGCGACGGTGCGCAGCCCGCGGGCGAGGTTCTCGGCGCTGGGCCGCTCGTCCGGGTTCTTGCGCAGGCAGCGCTCTATGACGGTCCACAGGGGGTCCGGGACCGTGGAGGGGCGGCGCGGCTCGGCGCTCAGGTGCTGGTGCAGCACTTCGAGGGCGGACTCGCCGGCGAACGGGGGACGCCCGGTGACCAGCTCGTACAGCAGGATGCCTGCGCCGTAGATGTCGACGGCGGACGTCTGCGGGCGTCCTTCGGCGGACTCCGGCGCGACATACGCGGGCGTGCCGACGAACTCGTGGGTCCGGGTGAGGCCCGGGGAGTCGGCGAGCCGGGCGATGCCGAAGTCGGTGAGCATCGGGTGCATCTGGCCGCCGTCCTGCTTGAGCAGGACGTTCGCGGGCTTCAGGTCGCGGTGCACGACGCCGTCGGCGTGGCTGGCGGCGAGCGCGTCGGCGACCTGGGCGGTGAGGAGGGCGGCGGCGACGGGCGAGAACGGGCCGTTCTCGCGCAGATAGCGGTGCAGGTCGGGGCCGTCGACCAGGTCCATGACCAGGGCGAGCAGGTCGCCCTCGACGACGAGGTCCCGTACCCGCACGATGTTCGGGTGGGTCAGGCGCAGCAGGACGGAGCGCTCCCGGAGGAACCGCATCACGATGTCCGCGTCGTTGGCGAGCTCTTCCTTGAGGACCTTGATCGCCACGGTCTCGCCGGGCTGGCCGGCGACGGCCGCCTCGGCGCCCGCGGTCTCCCGCTGGCGGGCTCGCCAGACAGTGCCTGTGGCGCCGCGCCCAAGCGGCTCCTCAAGGAGGTACTTGCTCCCTACCGGCCGCACGTCATGCGCTCCCTGTTGCTTGCTTGCCTGGTCCGTCCGCCGTCGTCAACGTGCTACGGCGGTTTCCGCCCCACTGTAGTGCCGAGACAGATGGCACCGGACTGTCGTCTTCCTGTGCTTCCCACTGCTTCCCATAAGCGCCTGTGCTTCGCATAAGCGCTTACGTACGCGTTCCTGCACATGTTCGATGGAAAGACGCTCGCATTCGGCAGTTGGTTGCCGATCGGCGCCCTCGGGGGCGACGTGACCGATCTCAAGCGGGCACCGGTCGGGTACTGGTCAGGCACTTTTACGGGCAGAGCCGACCAATCAAGATCACTTGCCGGTAGGTGACGGGCGTGTTGTCAGTGACAGGTGCGAGGATGCCTTCAGTACTGGCCGATGTGCCCGTGTGCGGTGGGGGAATCTGCGGTGGGGGACCGCGGCACAGCCTCGCCCTCCGCGCGGGTGCCTGCGCGGAAGGGACCGCTGGCGGCGATGCAGATCCGGCTGACCGTCGTAGACCCGCTGGGCTCGCCCTCGGAGCCGCGGGGGCGAGCCGCGGCCTGCGATGTGCTGGTCACCGCTCCCGCCGGGACGGCGTTGGCAGCGGTGGCGGCGGGTCTGGCCTCGGCGGTCGGCGGTGAGGGCGCGGGCCAGCACGACCGCGGCCGAGAGCTCGGCGGGGGTCCCGTCGTGCTGTACGCGGGCGCCGAGCGCCTCGACGGCCAGCGCTGCACGCTGGGCGAGCCGCCCCTGACGGACGGCGCCGTGCTGTCCCTGGGCTGCCCCGCCGAACCCGGTCCTGACGTGGACGGGGTCGCGGCCCGGCTCCATGTCGTCGCGGGCCCCGACGCGGGCGGCGTCCACCTGCTGCACGGCGGCCGGATCGACATCGGCCGCTCCGCCGACGCGGACGTCCCGCTGGACGATCCCGACGTCTCCCGCCTGCACTGCGCGGTCACGGTCACCCCCGAGGGCCGCGTCTCGGTCGCCGACCTGGGCTCGACGAACGGCACGACGCTGGACGGCACCCAGGTCGGCACCCGCCCGGTCCGCTTCGGGCAGGGCGCGCTGCTGCGCGTCGGCGAGTCCTCCCTGCGACTGGCTCCGCCCGGTGGCGCGGATCCGGTGAGCACGACGCCCGACGGGGAGGGCCACGTCAGGGTCACGACCCTCACCGGTACGGCCACCCGCCCGGAGCCGCCCACCGGCCCCGGCCCCTCGTCGTCCTCCGCCGCCCCCACCGGTCCCGCTGCCCCCGCCGGTCCTTCCGCTCCTGTCGTGCCCCACGCGCGCGTGGGGGGCGCCTCAGGCGCCGGCGCGCTGCCCGTGCCGCCCGTCGGTGACACACATCACGGCTTCGGATCGGCGGAGTGGGGCGCCGCGGGCGGCGTCCCCGGAGCACAGGAGCACGGCCCGGTCGTGCCCGAGCAGGGCCGGGCACCCCGGATCGAGAGCAGGCCCGCGCGGCCGTCCGGCCCCGACACGTCGGGGGGCGGAGCCACGTCCCGGGCCGCGGCCGGTCCGGAGCCGGGCACCCGCAAGGGCACGCCCACGCGGGGCACGGACGTACCCCCGGGGGTGCGCAAGCGGAGCGGGCTCGGCGCGTGGGCGCGTCGGCTGACCGGCGGCCGGGGCGAGCTGCCGGGCACCGGACCGGGAGATCCGTACGACACGGACGGGGATGACGAGGCGGCGGAGTTCCTGGCGGCGGCCTCCCTGCCCACGCAGGCCCCGGAGAGCTGGCCCGATCCCGCGACGCTGTTGCTCACCGCGCTGGGTCCGGGACCGCGGCTGTGGGAGCGCGGCCCGGGCCACCCGGAGACGCTGACGGTGCGGCTGGGCACGGCGGACCGGGCGGCCCCCGACGGTTCGGGACTGGTGCCCGCGGTGCCGGTGACCGTGGGCTTGCGGGAGGTCGGCTCGCTGGGCCTGGCGGGGCCGCGGGCGCGGCTGGCCGGGCTGGCCCGCTCGGTGGTCGCCCAGCTCGCCGCGCTGCACTCCCCCGACGCCCTCGACATCGTCCTGATCAGCGCGGACCGCTCCCGCCCTGTGGAGGAGCGCACCGCCGAGTGGTCCTGGCTCGGCTGGCTCCCGCATCTGCGCCCCACCCACGGCCAGGACTGCCGTCTCCTCCTCGCCTACGACCGTGAACAGGCGACGGCCCGCACGGACGAGCTCCTGCGCCGCCTCGAGGACCAGCTGACGGAAACGGGCGGCGCCCGGGGCGCGTACGACAAGGCCGATCGCTCCCCCGTGGACGCGCGGGGCGGCGCACGGCGCCCGTCCTGGGCCCGCGACGAGGACCCGACGGGCGTCGACCGGGACTTCGAGGGGCCGTTCACCGTGCTCGTCGTGGACGGGGACCCCGGAGGCGCCGACGTACGGGAGGCGGTGCTGCGGCTGACGCACGAGGGCGCGCGGGCGGGCATACACGTGGTGTGTCTGGCCGAGACCGTGTCGGCGTCGCCCGCGTCCCCGGTGACGGAGACGTACGAGGCGGCCTGCGAGGCGTCACCGGCGTTCCGGGAGTGCGGGGCGGTCGCGCTGCTCAGCGGGGATGTGGCGACGGCGCTGCGGCTGATGCGGGTGGGTTCCGACGGGCCCGTGGGGCACGGCACGGTCGCCGCGGTGGACGCGGTGTCACTGGCCTGGGCGGAGCGTTTCGCACGCGCACTCGCCCCCCTCCGCACGGACGGGGCGCACGCCGACCGCCACGCGCGCGTGTCCGCGCCGCTCCCGCAAGCGGCCCGTCTGCTGGACGAGTTGGGACTGGCCCGGGCCACCCCGGCGTCACTCATGGCGCGTTGGGCGGACGCGGCGGACGACACGGAGGCGCTCGGCGGCCGCGGCCGGGCCGTCCTCGGCGCCGGCCCGCGCGGCCCGGTCGCCGTGGACCTCCCCGCCGAGGGCCCGCACCTGCTGATCGAGGGCCCGCCCGGCAGCGGTCGTACGGAGCTGCTGCGCGCGATCGCCGCGTCCCTGGCCGCCGCGGAGCGCCCCGACCGGCTCGGGATCGTGCTGATGGACGGGCGGGACAGCACCGGGGGCCACGGCGCCGGCCAAGGAGCGGAGGGGCTGCGGGTCTGTACGGACCTGCCCCACGTCACCACCCACCTCACCGCCAACGACCCCGTACGGATGCGGGAGTTCGCCCAGGCACTCAGCGCCGAACTGAAGCGGCGGGCCGAGCTCCTGGGCCGGCTCGGCTTCGCGGAGTGGCACACGCGCGGCGAGTTGTCGGGCCGGATGGTCGCCCAGCGCACCCCCAAACCCGCCCCGGGAGCGAAGCCCGGCTCCACCTCCCCCTCCGCCTCCGGCGCCGCGGATCTCGATACGCCCCCCAGTTCCACCCTGCGGCTGCGCCCGGCGGCTGCCCGCGAACGGACGGATCCGGGCCCCCCGTTGGCCCGTCTCTTCGTCATCATCGACGACCTGGACGCGCTGCTCTCCCCCGCGCTGGGCTCCCCGGGACGACCGGCGGCCGGTTCGGTCGTACGGGCTCTCGAGGCCGTCGCCCGCGAGGGTGACCGCCTCGGTGTGCACCTCGTGGCGGCCGCCGCGGACGACGGCCGCACGGCGACCACCGAACTGGGCCGCGCCGCCTCGCTCCGTATCTCCCTCGATTCGGTGTCCCCCGGCGCGGACGAACCCGCCCCCGGCCGGGGCCGTCTGTCCACTCCCGACGGTCGCCTCACGCCCTTCCAGGCCGGCCGGGTCACCGGCCGCATCCCCCGCACGGCCACCCTCCGCCCCACGGTCGTCCCGCTCGAATGGCACCGCATGGGCGACCCCCCGGCCCGCCGCCCGGTCCGCGAACTCGGCAACGGCCCCACGGACCTGGCCCTGCTTGCCAGCGCGCTCGAGCGGGCGGCGAGGTCGGTGGCGGCGGTGGAGATGCCGTCGTTGCTGTAGGTCTTCGACGGCCGTACGCGCCACTCAACCCTCACGCACACAGAGTCCGCACCGCGTTCGCACAGCCGCCGACGTCACGACCCAGTCACGATCACCCACTTGACGGCGCAGGCGCTCTTGCCGCCCTCGATGCCCCAGGCGTAGACCAGAGCGCACGGGACAGCGCCGGACGTTCGACGAAGAACGAGAACGGGGCAGTGATGCACAGAGCTCTTCGTACACACAAGTCGCCCAACCACTCGACGCACAGGTCACGCAGAGCCGCACACCACCGCAGATCACACAGGGCCGCACAGGCCGCCGCAGCCGCCGTCGCCGTCGCGCTCGCCCTCACCGCGTGTGGCGGAGGCGGCAAGGACAAGAAGGAAGACGGCGGTACGAGCAGTGCCAGTGCGAGCGGCGACACCGTCGCCCTCCCCAAGCTCGACGGCGAGAGCCTCGAAGTCGCCGCCGTCTGGACCGGCGAGGAGCAGAAGAACTTCAAGACGGTCCTCGCCGAGTTCGAGAAGCGCACCGGCGCGAAGGTGACCTTCGTGGCGGCCCAGGACCCGATCATCAACTTCCTCGGTTCGAAGATCGCGGGCGGCCAGCCGCCGGACGTCGCGCTGCTCCCGCAGCCCGGCGCCATCAAACAGGCCGTCGACAAGAAGTGGGCCAAGCCCCTCGGCCCCGAGGCCCTGGCCGAACTCGCCAAGAACTACTCCCAGGGCTGGCAGGACATCGGCAAGGTGGGCGGCAAGCAGTACGGCGTGTATTACAAGGCCGCCAACAAGTCGCTGATCTGGTACAACGCCAAGGTCTTCGAGAACGCGGGCGCGAAGGAGCCGCAGACCTGGCAGGACCTGCTGACGACCGCGCAGACGGTCTACGACTCCGGTGTCACCCCGTTCTCCGTCGGCGGCGCCGACGGCTGGACCCTCACCGACTGGTTCGAGAACGTGTATCTCTCCCAGGCGGGCCCGGAGAAGTACGACCAGCTGAGCCAGCACAAGATCAAGTGGACGGATCCGTCCGTCAAGCAGGCCCTCACCACCCTCGCCGGGATCTGGGGCAAGAAGAACTACATCGCGGGCGGCGCGAACGGTGCCCTGCAGACGGAGTTCCCGAACTCCGTCACCCAGACCTTCACCGGCGGCGACCAGCCCAAGGCGGGCATGGTCTTCGAGGGCGACTTCGCACAGGTCAACATCGGCGAGACCAAGGCCAAGGTGGGCACGGACGCGAAGGTGTTCCCGTTCCCTGCCGTGGGCAGCGCGGCGCCCGTGGTCTCCGGCGGCGACGCGGCCGTCATCCTGAAGGACTCCAAGGCGGCGCAGGCGCTCGCCACCTTCCTGGCCTCCCCGGACGCGGCGACGATCCAGGCCAAGCTGGGCGGCTACCTCTCCCCCAACAAGAACGTGCCGAACGCGGCGTACCCGAACGCGGTGCAGCAGAAGATCGCCAAGTCCCTGATCGCGTCGGGCGACGACTTCCGTTTCGACATGTCCGACCAGGCCCCGCAGGCCTTCGGTGGCACCCCCGGCAAGGGTGAGTGGAAGGACCTCCAGGACTTCCTGAAGAACCCGACCGACGTCGCGAGCACCCAGGCGACGTTGGAGAAGGACGCGGCGGCGGCGTACGGCAGCGGAAGCTGATCCGGCGATGACGTCGGCAACGACCGGAGGAACCGCACCGGTTCCTCCGGTCCGCACACGCAAGAGCGTGACCGGCACCCGCAGGGCCGTGGCGGTGCTGTTCCTGCTGCCCTGTCTCGTGCTGCTCGGCGCGCTCGTGGTCTACCCGATCGGGTACTCGCTGATCCGCAGCTTCCTCAACCAGTCCGGCGACGGTTTCGCCGGGGTCGACAACTACAAGGCGCTGTTCACCGACGACGGCATCCGTACCGCCCTCAAGAACAACGTCATCTGGGTCGTGTTCGCGCCCACCGTCGCGACCGCGCTCGGTCTCGTCTTCGCGGTCCTCACCGAACGGGTCCGCTGGGGCACGGCGTTCAAACTGGTCGTCTTCATGCCGATGGCGATCTCGATGCTCGCCGCGGGGATCATCTTCCGGCTGGTGTACGACCAGGACCCGCACAAGGGGGTCGCGAACGCGGTCTGGGTGGGGGTGCACGACACCTTCGCCGAGTCGTCGGCGTTCCCGAACGCCCACCCGGGACGGCAGTCGCCGCTCCAGCCGGAGAAGGGCGGCTTCCTCACCCAACAGGCCGTGCACGCCGGGCAGTCCGTCACCCTTCCCCTCGTCGGCGTCGCCCCCGACAAGATGCCGGGCGGCGCGAAGAAGGCCGTACAGGCACCGTCCGAGCCCGGCAAGGTCACCGGCACCGCCTGGCAGGACTTCACCCGGGGCAAGGGCGTCGGCAGGCTCGGCCAGGTCGACCCGGGCGAACTCGGCTACCCGGGCATGAAGATCGAGGCGGTGAAGGACGGCAAGGTCGTCGACGCGGCGAAGGTGCGGGGCGACGGCACCTTCACGCTCTCCGAGAAGGCCGACGGGGCTCAACTGCGGCTCCCGGCGAGCAACTTCCGTGAGCCGTACAACGGCGTCGACTGGCTCGGCCCGTCGCTCGTCACCCCGGCCGTGATCGGCGCGTACGTCTGGATGTGGGCCGGCTTCGCCATGGTGCTCATCGCGGCGGGGCTCGCGGGCGTGCCGCGTGAACTCCTCGAAGCGGCACGGGTGGACGGGGCGAACGAGTGGCAGGTGTTCCGGAGGGTCACCGTGCCGCTGCTCGCGCCCGTCCTCGCCGTCGTCCTGGTCACGCTGATGATCAACGTGCTGAAGGTCTTCGACCTGGTCTTCATCATTCCGCCGGGCTCCTCCCAGGACGACGCGAACGTGCTGGCCCTGGAGCTGTACCGGAAGGGCTTCTCCGAGGACCAGCCGGGCATCGCGAGCGCGATCGCCGTGTTCCTGCTGCTGCTCGTGATCCCCGTGGTGTGGTTCAACGTGCGTCGTCTGCGGCGGGAGGTACGACGATGACCACCCAAGCCGGCGGTCTCACGAAGACCGCGCCCGTCACCGGCGTCAAGGCCAGGCAGTCGCTCGGCTCACGGCTCGCGAGCGGTGTCAGCGGCGGAATCGTCCGGGTCTTCCTCCTCCTCGTCGGCCTGTTCTGGCTGGTGCCGACGATCGGGCTGCTGCTGTCCTCGCTGCGCACACCACAGGACATGAGCGCGTCCGGCTGGTGGAAGGTCTTCAGCGAGCCCTCCCAGCTCACCGTGGACAGTTACCAGAAGCTCCTGGAGAACGGTGACATCACCGGTTCACTGGGGAACACGGTGCTGATCACCGTCCCGGCGACCGTCCTCGTCGTCGTCATCGGCGCGCTCGCGGGCTACGCCTTCGCCTGGATGGAGTTCCCGGGCCGCGACTGGTGGTTCCTCGCGGTCGTCGGTCTGCTGGTCGTCCCCGTGCAGGTGGCGCTGATCCCGATCGCCGAACTCTTCGGCAAGCTCGGCATCTTCGGCACGATCTTCGGGGTGATCCTCTTCCATGTGGGCTTCGGTCTGCCCTTCGCGGTGTTCCTGCTGCGGAACTTCTTCGCGGAGATCCCCCGGGAGCTGCTGGAGGCGGCCCGGCTCGACGGCGCGGGTGAACTGCGCCTGTTCCTCAGGGTCGTGATGCCGCTCGGCGGTCCCGCGATCGCCTCGCTCGGCATCTTCCAGTTCCTGTGGGTGTGGAACGACATGCTGGTCGCGCTGGTGTTCTCCGACGCGGGCAGCCAGCCGATCACGGTCGCGCTCCAGACCCAGGTACGCCAGTTCGGCAACAACATCGACGTGCTGGCGCCCGGCGCCTTCATCTCGATGGTCATCCCGCTGGCCGTGTTCTTCGCGTTCCAACGTCAGTTCGTGTCCGGGGTGATGGCGGGCGCGGTGAAGTAGTCGGACAAACAACCACATCAGGGGTGAGCCGGACACCGGCTCGCCCCTCGGCGTTCACCCAGAATCCCCCGTATGCCACATCTGGCGTAACCAAGTCACTCCTTCGGCCGTTGCCGGGCCGTATGCCCGCGCCGACCCATGGATGTCCCTTGCCCAGGTTCAGTGTCATCGTCCCCGCGTACAAGGTTCAGGCGTACCTGCACGAATGCCTCGAATCCGTGCTGGAGCAGTCCTATCCGGACCTCGAACTGATCGCCGTCGACGACTGCTCGCCCGACGCCTGCGGCGCGATCATCGACGAGTTCGCCGCCCGTGACTCCCGGGTCCGTCCCGTCCGCCTGCCGGGGAACGTGGGCCTCGGCCGCGCCCGCAACGCGGGTCTCGAACACGCCACCGGCGACTACCTGCTCTTCCTGGACGGCGACGACACCCTCACCCCGGACGCCCTGCACGCGATCGCCGACCGGCTGAAGGAGACCTCCGAACCGGATGTCCTGGTCTACGACTACGCGCGCACCTACTGGAACGGGGACATCGTCCGCAACCGCTTCGCGGAGCAGCTCAGCGAGCGGGGGCCCGCGCCCTTCCGGCTCGACGACCGGCCGGAACTGCTCAGGGTCCTGATGGTGGTCTGGAACAAGGCGTACCGAAGGGAGTTCGTGCAGCGCGCGGGTCTCTCCTTCCCGCCCGGCTACTACGAGGACACCCCCTGGACCTACCCGGCGCTGATCTCCGCCGAGACGATCGCCACCCTCGACCGGGTCTGTGTGCACTACCGCCAGCGCCGTCAGGGCAACATCCTCGGCACCAGCAGCCGCAAGCACTTCGACATCTTCGAGCAGTACGACCGCGTCTTCGCGCATCTCGACGCGCACCCGGAGCTGGCACGCTGGCGTCCGGTCCTGTTCCGCCGCATGGTCGACCACCTCTCGACGGTGTTCTCCAAGCGGGGCCGACTGCCGCGCGGCACCCGCGCCGAGTTCCTGCGCAAGGCCCGCACCCACTACCGCCGTTACCGGGCCCCGGGCGCCCCCGTCCGCCCCCGCACCCGCCTCCGGCACGCCCTGGTCCGGCTCGGCAACCACCGCACGTACCGCCTGCTCGGCCTGGCCACGAGCACCCACAAGAAGGCACTGCGTGGCGTCAAGGGACTGCTGCGCAAGGTCCGCGGCGGCGCCCTCCAGTTCCACTACCGCGTCCAGCTCCGCCTGCCGCTGCGCGCCGACCGCGCCGTCTTCTCCAGCTACTGGGGGCGCGGCCACGGCTGCAACCCGGGCGCCCTGGAGTCCGCGTTCCGTGAACTCGCCCCGCACATCCGTACGGCGTGGATCGCGCACCCCGAGCACCACCACACGATCCCGGCCTCGACGCGCCGCCTGCGGCCCGGTACGACGGCGTACTGGACGGCGCTCGCCCGCTCCAAGTACCTCGTCAACAACGTCAACTTCGACCGCCGGCTGGTCAAGCGCCCCGGCCAGATCATGATCCAGACCCAGCACGGCACCCCGCTCAAGTACATGGGCCTCGACCTCCAGGACCGCCCGGCGGCCGCCCGTGACACCGACTTCGCCGAGCTGTTGCGCAACGCCGACAAGTGGGACTACTGCCTGTCGGGCAACCGCCACTCCACCCTGATCTGGGAGCGCGTCTTCCCCGCCGCGTACACGACGCTGGAGTACGGCCTCCCCCGCAACGACGTGTTCCAGCGGGCGACCTCGACGGACGTCACCCGGCTGCGGCAGTCCCTCGGCATCCCCGAGGGCACGGTCGCCGTCCTGTACGCGCCGACCTACCGCGACTACCGCCGCACCCAGCGGCTCGCCCTCGACCTGGAGCGCGTCCTGCGCCGGCTCGGCCCCCGGTTCGTCGTCCTGACCCGCGCCCACCACTCGTACGCCGCCGCGCTGAGCAACCGCTCCGGGGCCCGGCTCATCGACGTCTCCGACCACCCGAGCATCGAGAAACTCTGCCTGGCCTCGGACGCGCTGGTCACCGACTACTCCTCCCTGATGTTCGACTACGCGGTCCTGGACCGGCCGATCGTGATCCACGCGGACGACTGGGAGGCGTACCAGGCCTCCCGGGGCACCTACTTCGACCTGCGGGACTTCCCGCCGGGTGCGGTCGCGCGCAGCGAGGACGAGCTGATCGACATCTTCGCGACCGGCCACTGGCGCGGCTCCCGCTCGACCCAGCTGCGGACCGCGTTCCGCGAGCGGTTCTGCCCGTACGAGGACGGGCGCGCCGCCGAGCGGGTCGTACGCCATGTCGTGCTGGGCGAGAGCGCCGGGCGGCCGCGGGTGCTGCCGCCCGCGCAGCGCCACCCGGTCCCGTCGGCCGCCGCCGCCCGTCCCCGGACCCCCCTGGCCACCGTGCCCGCGCCCGCGCCCGCGCCCGGCACCCCCGTCCCCGTCGCCGAGACCCTCTGAACCGGAGCAGGCATGCCCTCCAGCCCCTCCCGGCCCACACCGACGAGACCCGTCACCTGGCGCCCCGCCGGGCGGCCCGGGCGCTGACACCCACCGGCACCCCAGCAGTAGCCCCAGAAGCAACCAGAGAAGCAGTCAGAGAAGTAAGCAGAGAAAGAGCAGAATGCCCCGCTTCAGCATCATCGTCCCCACTCATGGAGTCGCCGGACGACTGGCCCTCGCACTGGACTCGGTCCTCGACCAGTCCTTCGGCGACTTCGAGCTGATCCCGGTCTGCGACGGGCCGGACTCCCCGGCGGGCGAGGTCGCCGCCGGGTACGCCGCGCGGGACTCCCGGGTCGCCCCGGTCCACTCACCGCCCGCGGACGGACTGAGCGGGGCGCGCAACACCGGGACCGGGGCGGCGAGCGGCACGTATCTGCTCTTCCTCGACGGCGACGACGTCCTGGTGCCGGGCGCGCTGGCCGCCCTGGACCACGAACTCCAGAGGGAGCCCGAGGAGGCGGACGTCCTCTACTTCGGACACGAACGCGTCCACTGGTGGGACGTCGAGACCAGCACACCGCCCCTCCCGAAGGCCCCGGAGGGGGTGTTCACCCCGGACCGGGCGCCGCGGCTGACCGGCGCGGGCCTTCCGGCGTGGAGCGCGGCCTACCGCCGGGCGTTCCTGCGGGAGCGGCGCCTCGCCTTCCCCCCGGGGCACTTCACGGATCTCGGCTGGGGCGGCCTGGTGACGGTCGCCGCCGGGCGGCTGGCGGTGCTGCGCCAGGTCGTCGTACGGCATCGGCTGCGACGGCAGGGCAGCCGCCTGAACACGCCGGGCGAGCACCAGTTCCAGCTCCTCGACCAGGTCGACCTGGTGCTCACCCGGGCGGCCGAGGAGAAGCTGTCCGTGGAGCGGTCGCGGGCGCTGTTCGGTGACCTCTTCGCGGCGGTGCTGAAGTCCGCCGCCCATCCGCAGCGGCTTCCGCTGCACCGGCGCCGGGCCTTCTTCCGGCGCGCGGGCCGGCTCTACCGGCGCCACCGGCCCGCCGGGTTCCGGCCGCCGCCGGGCCGGATCGGGGTGCAGTACCGGCTCCTGGCGGCCGGGGCGTACAGCGCCTTCCGCGCGCTGCGCGGCGTCAGCCGGCGGATGGCGAGGGCGGGAATGGGGGTCCCCCCCGGTCGAGCGAAGTCGAGAGCTTGGGGGACGTTGCCGCGCCCCCGTCGGCTGAGCGCCCGCGCGCAGTACGCCGCGCAACTGCGCCTCCCCCTCGACGAGAACCTCGTCGTGTACTGCGCCTACTGGGGCCGCGGCTACGCCTGCAGCCCGGCCGCGATCCACGCCAAGGCCCTCGAACTCGCCCCGCATCTGCGCTCGGTGTTCCTGGTCGAGGCCGACGCGGCGGACCAGGTACCGGACGGCGTCGACCACGCGGTGATCGGCAGCCCGCGCGCCTGGGAGGTGCTGGCCCGCGCCAAGTACCTGGTCAACAACGCCAATTTCGCGGACGGTGTCGTCAAGCGGCCCGGCAGCGTGCATCTGCAGACCCAGCACGGCACGCCGCTGAAGACGATGGGCGTCGACCAGTCGACGTATCCGATCGTGGCCGCCGCGACCGGCAGCTTCGCCAAGCTGCTGGCCCGGATGGACCGCTGGGACTACAACCTCTCCTCCAACCGGCACTCCACCCAGATGTGGGAGCGGGCCTTCCCGGGCACGTACGAGGCCCTGGAGTACGGCTATCCGCGCAACGACGTCTACTACACGGCGACCGCCGAGGACGTGGCCCGCGTCCGCGCCCGGCTGGGCGTCCCGGAGGGCAAGACCGCCCTCCTCTACGCGCCCACGCACCGCGACTACAGCACCGGCTTCGAGTCCCGGCTCGACCTGGAGGCCTTCTGCGAGGAGGTCGGCGACGAGTTCGTCGTGCTGCTGCGCGCCCACTACTTCTACGACGAGGGCAGGGGCAGAAGCAGCGGCCGGATCATCGACGTGACCCGGCACCGGTCCTCGGAGGACGTCTGTCTGGCCGCCGACGCGCTGATCACGGACTACTCGTCGATCATGTTCGACTACGCCAACCTCGACCGCCCGATCGTCGTGTACGCGGACGACTGGGAGGTCTACCGGGAGACGCGGGGCGTCTACTTCGACCTGATGGAGGCACCGCCGGGCCCGGTGGTGCGCACCCCGGCGGAGCTCGCGGGGGCCTTCCGTGACCGCTCCTACGCGGACGACTCCTCGCGAGCCCTGCGGGCCGCGTTCCGTGAGCGCTTCTGCCAGTTCGACGACGGGCAGGCCGCCGAGCGGGTCGTGCGCAGAGTGCTGCTGGGCCGGCCGCCCGAGGCGATCCCCCCGGTGATCCCCCTCGCCGAGCGCCTTCCGGCCCCCGCCGCGTCCACCCTCGTAAGGAGCTGACGACGTGCCCCGCTTCAGCGTCATCGTGCCCGTCTTCAAGGTGCAGGGCTTTCTGCGCGAGTGCCTCGACTCGGTCCTGGATCAGTCGTACACCGACATCGAGGTGATCGCGGTCGACGACTGCTCGCCGGACGGCTGCGGCGCGATCCTCGACGAGTACGCGGCCCGCGAACCGCGCCTGCGGGTGCTGCACCTGCCGCAGAACGTGGGCCTCGGCCGCGCCCGCAACGCCGGAATGCCGTACGCGACGGGGGACTACCTCCTCTTCCTCGACAGCGACGACACCCTCACGCCGGGCGCCCTGCGTGCCATGGCCGACCGCCTCGACGAGACGGCCGACCCCGATGTGCTGGTCTTCGACTACGCGCGCACCTACTGGTGGGGCGGTACGCGCCGCAACGTCCTCGCGCAGGTGCTCGCCGAGGGCGGCGACGGCTGCTTCACGGCCGCCGAACACCCGGAGATCCTCGACCTGTTGATGGTCGTGTGGAACAAGGTCCACCGCCGCGCGTTCGTCGAGCGGGAGGGCTTCACCTTCCCGCCCGGCTACTACGAGGACACCCCCTGGACGTTCCCGGTCCTGCTCAGCGCAGAGCGGATCGCCACCCTGGACCGGATCTGCCTGAACTACCGGCAGCGCCGCCAGGGCAACATCCTGTCCACCACCAGCCGCAAGCACTTCGACATCCACGACCAGTACGAGCGGGTCTTCGCCTTCGTCGACTCCCGCCCGCGGCTGTCGAGCTGGCGCCCGTTCCTGCACCGCAAGATGGGCGAGCACTGTCTGGACATCCTCGCCAAGCCGGACCGGCTGCCCGCGTCCGACAAGGGCGAGTTCTTCCGGCGTACGGCCGCCCTCTTCCGCAAGCACAAGGGCGGCGGCCCGGTGCCGCGCGAACTGCGCGTCCTCCAGGGCGGTTACGTGACCTACCTCGCCCGGCGCCAGTCCGGCCGACTCGGCGCGGAACTCGGCCGACGCGGGCTCCAGGTGCGCAAGGTGGCGGCCACCCGGGTCAAGAGCGGCTGGTCCGCGGCGCACGAGCACCGGCCGCTGGACCCGGACCTCGCGGTGTACTCGGCGTTCTCGCACCGCGGGGTGCTCGGCGACCCGGGCGCGATCTACCACGCGGCGCGCGAACTCGCCCCGCACGTCCGGGGGGTGTGGGTGGTGCGCGAGGACCAGGCGCCGCTGCTGCCGCCCGGCGTCGAGTACGTCCTGCCGGACTCGCTCGGCTACCGCCGGGTCACCGCCCGCGCCACGTACCTGGTCAACAACGTCAACTGGCCCGGCACCCTGGTCAAGCGCGCGGGCAGCGTCCATGTGCACACCCACCAGGGCACCCCGCTGAAGTACATGGGAGCCGACCTGCGCGACAAGCCAGGTGCCCGGCACGGCTTCGACGTGCCGCAGATGCTGCGCCGCGCCGACCGCTGGGACTACAGCCTGGTCGCCAACCGCCACTCCGAACTGGTCTGGGACCGCGCCTACCCCTGCCACTTCACCTCGCTGCGCACCGGCAGCCCCCGCAACGACGTCCTCGTACGGGCCCGGCCCGAGGACGGTGCGGCGGTCCGCGCCCGCCTCGGCATCCCGGCCGGCCACCGGGTGGTGCTGTACGCGCCGACGCGCCGCGACTACGTCCGCGGCGGACTCGTCGACCGGATCGACCTCGCCCGGTTCGCCGACGACCTCGGCGAGGGCCACACCCTCCTCGTACGGCTGCACCCCTCGCTCACGGACGGCCCCTCGCGCGGGATGGGCCTGTCCGAGCTGCACCGGCGCGGGGTCGTGCTCGACGCGACCGACGAGCCGCACGTCGAGGACCTGATGCTCGCCTCCGACGTGCTGGTCACGGACTACTCGGCCCTGATGTTCGACTACGCCAACCTGGACCGGCCGATCGTGATCCACGCGGACGACTGGGGCGCGTACGCCGCGAGCCGGGGCGCGTATTTCGACATCACGGCCGACGCGCCGGGCCATGTGGCCCGCTCCTACCGGGAGCTGGCGTGGCTGTTCGCGTCCGGGGCCTGGCGGGACGAGGAGTCGGCACGGCTGCGGTCCGGGTTCCGGACGAGGTTCTGCGCGTTCGACGACGGGCGGGCGGCCGAGCGGGTGGTACGGACGCTGATGCTCGGCGAGCGCGTCGCGCACCCGGTGGCGGTTGCGGTGGTGCCCGCGCAGGCGGGACACCACGTCCTCACGTCGTCGTGAGCGCCCTCATGACCGTCGTGGGCCCGTTCGTGAAGCCGCGCCCGCCTCGGTTCTGGGTGGTCGTCCTGGCCGCCGCCTTCGCCCTGCTCCAGCTCGCGAACGTCACCGGCCGCGACACCCCCGACACCAAGAACTACCTCTCGTACGCCCTGAGTCTGCGCGGCGCGAGCAAGCACGAGGCGGCCGCGGCCACCATCGACTACGCCTGCGCCGGCCGGGCGTCCCTCGCGCGCCGCGACCAGAGCGTCGACGTCGTCCACTTCCGCGAGCCGAGCCCCGCCGGGCGGGTCGTCGAGGAGTGCCGGCGCGACCAGTGGGGGTGGGTGTCGAAGCGGCTGAGCGCCGGGCAGACGGCGGGCCACACCGTGCCGTTCATGCCGCCGCGCTTCATACGGATCTTCGAGGCGCGCCCCGGCTACCCGGTCTTCCTGGTCCCCTTCATCACCGTCCTCGGCGTGAAGTGGGGCCTGTGGACGTCGAGTGTCCTCATCACGGTCACCGGGGGCGTACTCGCCTTCCTGGTACTGCGCACCCTGCGCGCCCCCACCGTCGCCGCGCTGACCGGACAGGCCCTCTTCTACGTCCTGCCGTGCGGCACGACCGCCATGCGGCCCATGCCCGAGGGCCTGCTGCTGGCCCTGACACTGGCCGCGCTGTGGGGCTGCGCACTCGCTCTGGAGGGCCGGACGCGGGCCGCGACCGCGCTGGTCGGCGGATCCCTGGCCGCGCTCTTCGCCGTCAAGCACGCGCAGGCGCTGTTCCTCGGGCTGTGCCTGGCGGGCGCCTGCGCGGTGCTCGGCATCCGGCGCGGCGGACTACGGCAACCGCTGCGGAGGCTCGCGCGGCCGTTGCGCGAGGTGGGGGTGGTCGCGGCCTGCGGAGTCGCCGTCACCCTGCTCGCGGCCAAGGTGCTGGGCTACCCGTCCGAGTCGGAGTCCCTCCAGGACCTGCTCACGGCCCACTTCTCCCGGCCCGACCGCAGCCGCCCGTGGCCGGAGTTCCTGGACCTGGAGGTCAACTTCTGGGTGGAGTCGCTGCGTCGCGAGCTCGGGCAGCCGTTCTTCCCGACGGCCCTGCAGGCCGGGGCCTGGGGCGCGCTGCGGCAGCGTCCGGCCTTCGGGGTGTTCCTGGTCGCGGGCGCGCTCACCGGCGTCCTCGACCAGGCCGGACAGCCCGACATCAACATCTACGGCGACCGGCTGATCGTGCTGGCGTGGGTGCTGCCGGTGGTGGGACTTCCGCTGCTGCTGGAACAGGTCGTACGGCCGCGGGTGCGGGGGCTCGACACGGTGCCGGGCCCGCTTCGGACGGACGCGGGGCCGAACACCGCCATGGGCGCCGGGACGGGCGCCGAGCTGGACGCCGGAGTCGCTCGATGAGGTGAAGTTCGGCAAAGCCATTGGCTTCGGTGGGCATATACGACAAATGACCCGAACAGCTCAGGCCGAGGTCGGCCTCCCCGTCCGGCGGACCGCCCGCGGCGCGACCGCGCTGCGCGGCGGCACCCCCTGGCGCCCCACGCCCTACCAGGTCTTCGGCGGACTGTTCTGGCTGGTGCTGTGCCTCGCCTCCTGGCGGGTGCCGATGTGCTGCGACTTCGGCCAGCACGCGGCGGTCGTCGAGCGCCTCAAGGCGAACCTCCTGCATCCGGCCCATCCGACGGCGGACCTGCCGGGCGAGGGCAGCCCCTTCTACTCGCCGTACACCGTGGCCCAGGGCGCCTTCGCCCGGCTGACGGGCCTCGCGGGCTGGGAGGTGGTCCGGCTCTCGGCGCCGCTGAACCTGCTGGTGCTGCTCACGGGGATCGGCCGCTTCGTGCGCGTCCTGGCGCCCCGCCGCCCCTGGGCACCGGTGTGCGCGCTGCTCGCGATGGTGCTGCTGTGGGGCACCGAGCGGGCCTGGTCGAGCGGCTACCTCGGGCTGATGTCGTTGACGGGCAACCTCGGCTATCCGTCGACGTTCGCCATCGGACTCACCTTCTGGGCCTGGGCGTTCACGGGCACGCTCGCGGGAGGGATCTGCGGCCCGGTCCGGTACGTCGGCCCGAGCGGGCTGCGGAGTCTGTCCGGGTACAAGGGGCTCGGCGTCCTCTACGGCCTGATCCTGCTCGTCCATCCGATCACCGCGTCGGCGGCGGCGCTCGGGGCGGTGGCGTTCGTGGCCGGGTGGCAGCGGGGATGGCGGGCGGCCGTGGCGGCCCGGTGGGCGATCATGGGGGCGGCGGCACTGATGGTCGCCCACCTCTGGCCGTACTTCGACGTCCTCGCGCTGCCCGGGGACCACAGCATGGACGCGATGCACCGGCGGCTGTACGAGGGGGTGCCCGAGCACTTCTGGCTGGCACTGATCGGGGTACCGGCACTGTGGCTGCGCGCGCGACGCTCCTGGCGGGACCCACTGGTGCTGATGTTCGCGCTGGACTGCCTGGTGGTGGCGTACGGCTGGGTCAGCGGGCACTACACCTACGGCAGGATCCTGGGACTCGCGCTCCTGGCGCCGCAGTTCGCGCTCGCGATCGAGCTGGCGGCGGCGCGGCCGTGGCCGGTGTGGCGGCGGGCGCTGGGGGCGGTGGCGGCCGTCGGCGCCTGCGTCGGCTTCCTCACGGTGCAGGCCGGTGCCGTCGTACCGCGTTCACTCGATCCGGTGAGTTTCGACCAGCCGCCGCGCTGGCCCTCGTACGACTGGGCGGCGCGGCACATCAAGCCCGGCGAGGTGGTGATCGCCGACGGGTACTACGCCGCCCGTCTGATCCCGGGCTACGGCCCGAACCTCGCCGCGCCCGTGTGGCCGGACGCGGGACTGGACGAACGGGAGCGGGTGCGGCGGCTCGCGGCCGTCCGGGGGTACCTCGACCCCGCGTCGACGCGGGCGCGGCGTTCCGCGGTGGTGCGGCGGTATCACGTGCGGTGGCTGTTGCTGACGCGGTGGAGTCGGGTGCCGCAGGAGGCGACGGTGGTGGATTGGAGCCGACGCACGGGTGAGGTCCTCGCGCGCGTGACCCCCGCGCCCCTGAAGGGGCACGGGGGTCACGCGTGATCACAAGATCCCGTACTGGATCCCGTACTACTCGATGACGAGCTCGACCGGGATGTTGCCGCGGGTGGCGTTGGAGTAGGGGCAGACCTGGTGGGCCTGCTCGACGAGCTTGCGGCCGGTGGCCTCGTCCACGGAGTCGGGGAGCTCGACGCGGAGCGTGACGGCCAGGCCGAAGCCCTCACCCTGCTTGCCGATGCCGACCTCGCCGGTCACCGCGGCCTCGCTGACGTCGACCTTCGCGGCGCGGCCGACGAGGCCGAGGGCGCTGGCGAAACAGGCGGCGTAGCCGGCGGCGAACAGCTGCTCGGGGTTGGTGCCCTGGCCGTTGCCGCCCATCTCCACCGGGACGGCCAGCTGCAGGTCGAGCTTGCCGTCGGAGCTGACGGCGCGGCCCTCGCGGCCGTGGGTGGCGGTGGCGACAGCGGTGTAGAGCGCGTCCATGGGGACCATCCCTCTCAAGTCAAGGTCTTGCCGGGGCGGCCGGTCCGACCGCCTCACGGCCTCAATTAGAGCACGCAATTCAATTGTGCACAATTTAATGATGGGCAAGAGCTATCCTGGAGTCATGACCGCCATGCCGACCCCGAGCACCCAGGCCCCGTCCGACGGGGACTACCTCCGTCTCGACCAGCAGATCTGCTTCTCCCTGAACGCCGCCTCGCGCGCCTTCGGGGGCGTGTACCGGGTGATCCTCAAGGACCTCGGGCTCACCTACCCCCAGTACCTGGTGATGCTGGTGCTGTGGGAGCACGGCGAGCTGCCCGTGAAGAAGGTCGGCGAGCATCTGCGGCTCGATTCCGGGACGCTGTCCCCGCTGCTCAAGCGGCTGGAGACGGCCGGTCTGGTGCGGCGGGAGCGCAGTGCGGTGGACGAGCGCTCCGTGCACGTCCATCTCACGGACGAGGGCACGGCCCTGCGCGAGCGTGCGCTGCGCGTGCCGCGCCGGATCGCCGCGGCGACGGGTGCGCACCTCGAGGAGATCCGGGAGCTGCAGGCGCGGCTCGACCGGCTCACGGCGGCGCTGGACGCGGCGGTGCTCGACCCGGCGGCCCTGGACGCGGCCGGCGCGGACGTTCCCTAGGGTCCGATCCGCGGGACAGGTCCTAGCGGTGGCGTATGTACACCCGACGGGTCCTAACGGTGGCGTACGTACAGGCGAAGGGTGACACCCCTGCGGACGATCTGCTCGCGCAGGGTGAATTCCCTGGCGAGTACGGCGCGTTTGGTCTCCTCGGTCGCGACCGAGGTGTCCGGATGCCAGTTCGGCCGGAACACGAACGGTTCGCAGACCAGCCACACCCGGTCGAGCCGCTCGAGCCGGCTGCGCAGTTCGCGCGGGCCCACTTCGGTCCCGTACAGCGTCCCGGACGCCATGGCGGACGTCTTCAGGGCGACGTCGCGCACCCCGCGGAAGCCCGCCGGGTAGGCCAGCGCCGAACGACGTGTGAGCGACGGCATGTACAACACCGGATCGCCGGGCCGTAGTTCGGAGCCGGCGGCGGCGGAGACGGCGGCGAGGTTGTCGGGACGGTGTGCGGGGTCGCGGTCCTTGCGGAGCAGGGGGAACTGGACGGCGAGGACGAGGGAGATGGCGAGGACACCGGCGAGGGCGACGAGGCGGGGAGCCGCGGCGCTCGGCAGCCGGGACACCCACCCGGTCAGCCGCTCCGCCCCCGCCGCGGCCAGCAGCGGCGCCCCCGCCAGCGCGTAGAGCACATACCGCTCGTCGTACAGCGGCCGGAAGCGGGAGACCGCGATCAGGACCGCCGGCGGGACCAGCAGCAGCGGCAGGGCGACCGACACGAGGTTCACCTCGCCGCGCCGCGGGAACGGGCGCCACAGGGCGAGTGCGATCAGGAACACGTAGGGCACGAACACCAGTTGGGCCTGGCTGAGGAACGCGTGCGTCAGGTGGTCCACGCTCTTGCGGTTCGGCACCGCCAGCCATGCCACCTGCGCCGACTGCCGGTGGGAGACGAGCGCGAGCGGCGCCAGGACGAGCAACGTGCCCCCCGCCGCGACGCCCCATCGCCACCACACCCGCCACGGCATCCGCGTCAGCGCCAGGGTCGTCCCGTGCGCGAGCAGGAGGAACACGGCGAACTCGTGCAGCAGGCAGGTGACGGCGACGGTCACGCCGTACGCCCACCAGCCCCTCCCCCCGCGCAGAGCCCGCACGAGGAGCAGGGTCGCCGCCGTCGCCCCGGCCGCGACCAGGGCGTACGAGCGGCCCTCCTGGGCGAAATGCCCGGTCAGGGGGGTGACCGCGTACAGCAGTCCCGCCCAGAGGCCGACACGGGGGTTGCACAGACGGACCCCGAGCGCGCCGACGAGACCCGCGGTCGCGGCGGCGCCGACGACCGAGGGCAGACGCAGGGCGACCTCGCCCGGGACGGGGGCGAGGACAAGATGCATGAAGAGGTAGTACAGGCCGTGCACCGCGTCGACGTGGTGCAACAGATGCCAGATCTGCGGAACCGAGCGCCGCGCGACCTGATAGGTGGCCGCCTCGTCGCGCCACATGCCCCCGCGGTCGAGTCTCCAGAGCCCGAGCGTGAGCATGACGAGCACGGGCAGCACCACGGCGACGACCCGCGCCACGGGCTCGACCGAGACCCCCGAGGCCTCCGCAGCCTCCTGGCGGCCGTCACCGGACCGTTTCATTAACACGCTTACCCCCATGTCCCATTTCTTACTATTAACTAATCTTCGTTAACCTTTGATGTCATATCGGCTCTCGTGAGGCATCCGAGAGCTTACGATCCGGGCTTGATGAGCGCTTACCTGAGCCCCCGAGGCCGATCCCGTCTGCTCCCCCTCGCCGCCGCCTGGATGGCGACCCGCGCCCTGATGCTGTGGCTGCTCGCGCACGACAACCTCTCCGTGCTGGGCAGCGGCGGGGTCACCCGCGAAGCGAGTCACCTCTATTTCCGCTGGTACGAGACCCTGTCGCACGGCGCCTATCCGGTGGGCGACCGGCTGTGGCAGTACCCGCCGGGCGCGGGCCCCGTACTGCTCTCGCCCGGGCTGCTGCCGGGCCTGACGTACCTGCAGGCCTTCGTGGCCCTGACGCTCCTCGCGGACGCCGTGATCGCGCTGGCCCTGGCACGCGCGGGCAGCAGACCCGGCCGCAGCCTGCGCGGCGCGGCGCTGTGGACGCTGAGCCTGCCGTTGCTCCTGCACATCCCGCTCGCCCGCTACGACGTACAGGTCACGGCGTTCGCCGTCGTCTCCCTGCTGGCCATGAAGCGCTCCCCGCGCGCGGGCGGCGCGTTCGCCGCGCTCGGCGCCCTGGTGAAGGTCTGGCCCGCGCTCGCCCTCATCGGCACGCCCCGGGGCCGTACGACCCGGGAGGCCTGGACGTCGGCGGCGCTCGCGGCGGTCACCCTGCTCGCCGTCCTCGCGACGGCCTTCAGCGACCCCTTCGACTTCCTGCGCCAGCAGGGCGGCCGGGGCGTGCAGATCGAGTCGCTCGGCGGCACCGTGCTCGGCTTCGCGCGCCACGCGGGCTGGCCCGGCAGCGTGCGCTACCAGTACGGCGCGATGGAGTTCGTGGGCCCCTACGTCCACACCGTCGCGACCCTCTCGCTCGCCCTGACGGCCGTGTCCTTCGCGCTGCTGCTGCTGTGGCGGGTGCGCGCACGGCACTGGACGGCGGCGACCCCCTGCGACGCCGCACTCGCCGCCGTGCTGATGTTCACGGTGACGAGCCGGGTGATCAGCCCCCAGTACATGGTGTGGCTGCTCGGTCTGGCCGCCGTGTGCCTGACCTCGCGGCACACCACACAGCGCCCGGTGGCGGCGCTCGTCGTCGCGGCGACGGCGGTCAGCTCCGTCGCCTACCCCGCCCTGTACGGGGAGGTCATCGACAGCACCTGGACGGGCTGTTTGCTCATGCTCATCCGCAACGGTCTGCTGGCGGCCGCGGCGGTGCTGTCCTTCACCCGACTCTGGCACTCCGGACTTCCCGTGCTCGTGGTGGATCGGCCGAAAAACGACGCGCAGAAACGGCACCCCCACCCGATTCCTGTCGTCTTCCGGACCAGACACTAAGTACCTCTTAAAGGAAAATTACTGTCAAGTCCTACGATTTCGTCCCGTGGATCCTATGAAACCTCACGACCCGCAGGTCTGTGTCGTCGTCATCGGTTACAACGACGCCGACCACGTGACGGACGCGGTGCGTTCGGCACTCGCTCAGGGGCCGGCCGTCCGGGAGGTGCTGGCCGTCGACGACCGCTCGACCGACGGCAGCGCCGACCTCCTCGACCGCCTCGCCGCCGATGAGCCGCGCGTGAAGGTCATACGCCGCTCGGAGAACAGCGGCGGCTGCGGGAGCCCCCGCAACGACGGGATCGACGCGGCGACCGCTCCGTACGTGATGTTCCTGGACAGCGACGACGTGCTACCGCCGGGCGCCGTGGACGCGCTGCTCGAAGCGGCGCGGGAACAGCGCACGGAGGTCGCGGCGGGTCTGTGCGTACGCCGCGAACTGCCCTCGGGCCGCGAGGTCCCCTGGGAGCGCGACCTCTACGCGAAGCCCGCGCTGATCCCCCACCCGACGCAGCGGCCCCGTCTGGTCCACGACACGCTGTGCGTCAACAAGCTGTACCGAACCGACTTCCTTCGTGAACACGCGATCCGCTTCCCCGAGGGCCGTCACCCCTACGAGGACTTCGTGTTCACCGCGCGCGTGCTGGCCGCCGGGCCGCGCATCGCGCTGATCCCCGACACGGTGTACGTGTGGCATGTGCGGCGCGGCGCCCAGCAGTTGTCGATCTCGCTGGACCGCGCGGACATCGAGAACTGGCGCTCCCGCACCGAGGCGCACCGCACGGCCTACGAGATCCTGTTCGGCGCCGGTGAGAAGCAGCTCGCCCGGGCCGCCAACGCGAAGTTCCTCGACCATGAACTGCGCATGTACGTCCGCGAGTTGGAACTGCGCGACGCCGACTACCGGCGGTCCTGGTGGGAGCTCACGCGCACGTACCTGTCGACGTTCGACGCAAGCGACTTCACCGTCAACCCGACCGCCCCCGGCCGGCTGATCGCCCGTGTCGTGCTCGCCTCCGAAGAGCCCCGCGACCTGCCGCGCCTCAAGGAACTCGCCGCCCGCCCGGCCCAGTTGCGGCCGCCGTACGCCCGCGCCGCCGACGGCACGCCCGTCTGGTCGGACGACCTCCCGCAGGTCACGCTGGACCACTACCTGCAGCGCCCTCCGCAGGTGCTGCCCGCCGCGGTCGACGCGGAACTGCGTCCCCACGCGCGTGCGGCACGGCTGCGGCTGCGCCTGCACGACCTGTACGGACGGCTCGCGGAGGCCGGTCCGGCCTCGGCGGACGTGGAGTTCACGCACCGGGACGAGGGCCGGATCGGGCTGAGCCTGCCGGTCGAGCTGACACCGGACGCGGACAGGGCCACCTGGTCGGGCGAGCTGCCGGTGGACCTGTCGGCGCTGGGCTCGGGCACCTGGGACCTGCGGCTGCGGGTCCACTACCGTGACGGTTCGAGCCGGGACGTCACCGCGCACGCGGTCGGCGGCGGGGGCCTGCTGCGCCGCCGCGCGATCCCCAACCTGCGGTACGGCGTCCTGCTGGTGCAGCCGTACCGCACCCACGCGGGGGCGCTGGCGCTGCGTCTGGCGCCCGGACTACGAGGGATGACCGACGTGGTACGCCGCCGGCTCAAGCGCCTGCTTCACTGATGTCACACCGACCCATCGATCTCACACCGACCTCACACCGATCACACTCCCGAGGGGACGACCGTTCATGACCTGGCTGATCACCGGCGGCGCCGGCTACATCGGGGCGCACGTGGTGCGCGCGATGCGGGACGCGGGCGAGCAGGCCGTGGTCTACGACGACCTGTCCACGGGCATCGCCGAGCGGGTCCCCTCCGACGTACCGCTGGTGGTCGGCTCGACGCTGGACGCCGAGCTGCTGGCCCGCACCATCGAGGAGCACGCGATCACCGGCGTGGTCCACCTCGCGGCGAAGAAGCAGGTCGGTGAGTCCGTCGACCTCCCGCTGCACTACTACCGCGAGAACGTCGAGGGCCTGCGGGTTCTCCTGGAGGCGGTGACGGCGACGTCCGTCGGCTCCTTCGTGTTCTCGTCCTCCGCCGCGGTCTACGGGATGCCGGACGTCAACCTGGTGACGGAGGAGACCCCCTGCGCACCCATGAGCCCGTACGGCGAGACGAAGCTGGCGGGCGAGTGGCTGGTCCGTGCGACGGGCCGCGCCACGGGCCTCTCCACGGCGTCGCTGCGCTACTTCAACGTGGCGGGGGCGGCGACCCCCGAACTCGCCGATGTCGGTGTCTTCAACCTCGTCCCCATGGTCTTCGAGAAGCTCACGGAGGACGCGCCGCCGCGCATCTTCGGTGACGACTACCCGACGCCCGACGGGACGTGCGTTCGGGACTACATCCACGTGGTGGACCTGGCGGAGGCCCACGTGGCGGCGGCCCGCGCCCTCGAGGCCTCCCCCGGGCGGGACCTGACCCTCAACATCGGCCGCGGGGAAGGCGTTTCCGTCCGCGAGATGATCGACCGGATCAACGCGATCACCGGCTACGACCGTCCCGCGGTCACCACACCGCGCCGCCCCGGCGACCCGGCGCGCGTCGTCGCCTCCGCCGACCGCATCGCGGTGGAACTGGGCTGGACGGCGAAGTACGACGTGCAGGACATGATCACGTCGGCATGGGCGGGGTGGGTACGACTGCACCCCGGCGCGGCGCGCTCGTAGCGCCTGTCGGCCCAGATCCTGTCGGCCCAGGCCTTGTCCGCCCAGGCCTTGTCCGGCGGACCGGACCTAGACGGAGACGGTCTGCGGGGTCCGGCTCTGGCTCTGTTCGGATTCCAGCCGGGGAAAGGTGACGCCGGTCAGTTCCTCGGAGGCCGCCCACAGGCGGACCGCGGACACCGGGTCGCTGGCCGCGGCCGAGCGGCCGACCAGTGTCGGCGCGCCGCGCATCTCGCCGAGCCCGTCGGGTCCCACATAGCTGGCGCCGGGCAGGTCCTGCGTCGCGGCGTACAGCGTCGGCAGGGCGCCGGCCCTGTTGTCCTGGGCGATGAACCGGTTGCCCACCGCCATCAGCGTGCGCCGCAGCACACTGGCGTCCCGGCCCTGGAGAGAGGTGGCGGCCCAGCCGGGGTGCGCGGCGAGGGCCCGTACGGACGAACCCGCGGCGGCCAGCCGGCTCTGGAGTTCCAGGGTGAACAGCAGATTGGCGAGCTTGGACTGGTTGTAGGCGGCGACGGGCGAGTACTCGCCGGTCAGGTTCAGGTTCTCGAAGTGGATACGGGTGCCGGGCATCTTGTGCGCCCCCGAGGACACGGTGACCACCCGGTCGGTGAGGTGCGGCAGCAGCAGGTTCGTCAGGGCGAAATGCCCCAGGTGGTTGGTCCCGAACTGCATCTCGAAGCCGTCCTTCGTGCCGGCCTCGGGGATGTTCATGACGCCCGCGTTGTTGATCAGCAGATCGAGTTCGCCCCGCCAGGACGCGGCGAACTCGCGCACGGACGCCAGGTCCGCGAGGTCCAGTCGGCGCACCTCGACGCTTCCGTTGACGGTGCGGGCGGCCGCCTCGCCGCGCTCGGGGTCCCGCACGGCGAGGACGACATGGGCGCCGGCCCGGGCGAGGGCGTCGACGGTGGCGATGCCGAGCCCGCTGTTGGCGCCGGTGACCACGGCCGTGCGGCCGCGCTGGTCACCGATGTCGCCCGCGTTCCACTTGCTGTTCTGGTCAGCCGAGTGCTTGGTAGCCATGCCCTGAATGTAGACGTCGACAACAATGATGTCAACGACAACAATGATGACGATGCCAACAAAGCTGACAGCGCCAACAATGTAGTCGCCGGTTACATACCGGATAGACTGTCGGGCATGCAGACCCGCCCTCGCCGCTACCACCATGGAGACCTGCGCGCCGCACTGCTGACCCGCGCCGAGGAAACCCTCGAGGAGAAGGGCCCCGGCGCCCTGTCCCTGCGCGAACTGGCCCGCGACCTGGGCGTCAGCCACGCGGCCCCGAGCCGACACTTCAAGGACAAGCAGGCCCTGCTGGACGCGCTGGCCCTGGCCGGCTTCGAACGGCTCCTGGCCACCCTGACCGCGTCGCAGGAGACCGCGGGCGAGTCCTTCGCCGACCGGCTCGGCGCCCTGGCCCGCACCTACGTGGGCTTCGCCACCGCCAACGCGGAACTCCTCGACCTCATGTTCGCCGTCAAGCACGACCCGGAGGCGTCCGAGGCCCTGGTCAAGGCCGCCCAGAGCATAGGGGGCCTGGCCGCGGAACTCATCACGGAGGCCCAGCGCCGGGGCGAGGTCCGCGAAGGACCCCTGGAAACCATCGCCATCCCGATCTTCAGCACCCTCAACGGCTTCGCGCGGCTCGCGGTCAGCGTCACCCTGCCCAGCGCAACCCTGGACAGGGACCTGGAACACGTCATCGCCCACACCCTCCGCGGCTGTGCCCCGGACTCCCCCGCACCGCGCTGATCCCGTGCCCCGCCCTCAAGAACGCGCCGTCGGCACCGTTCTCGGCTCCGCCGTGGGAGACGCCCTCGGCGCGCCCTTCGAGTTCGGGCCCGAGGGAGCGTTCTCGGCCCGCTTCCCCGTCGCCGGGCAAGGCGGGGAAATGTGCGGAGGGGGCGGCTGGGCCCCGGGCGAGGCGACCGACGACACCCAGATGGCGGTGCTCGTCGGCGAGTCCCTGACGGACCACGACGCCCTCGAACTCCCAGACATCTTCCGCAGATTCCGGCGCTGGGCCGCCGCCGACCCCAAGGACATCGGCCTGCAGACCGAGGCCGTGCTCACCGGCGAAGACCCCTGGGACCTCGCCGCGGCCCTGCACTTCCAGGTCAGCCAACGCGCGGCCGGGAGCGGGGCGTTGATGCGGGCGGCCACGTCCGCCGTGTACTTCGCGCGACAGGGGCGGGACGCCACCATGGAGGCCGGCCGCCGCATCGCCGCGCTCACCCACGGCGACCGCGCGGCGTGGGAAGGCACCGCGATCTTCCACGAGTTGATCCGGGTCGCGCTCGACGGCGGCGATCCGGTCACCGCCGTACCGGACGTCCTGGAGGCCGTGCATCCCGACCACCGGGCTCGGTACGCCGTCGTCCTCGCCGACGCCTGGCACCCGGATCAGGCCACGGAGTTCAACGGCGCGGTGTGGCCCTGTCTCGGGTCCGCCCTGTGGGCGGTGCGCAGCACGGGCTCGTACGAGGACGCCGTGCGGGCCGCCGTGGATCTCGGCGGCGACACGGACACCGTCGCCGCCGTCACGGGTGGGCTGGCCGGAGCCGTCTACGGGGTGGACGGGATTCCTGGACCGTGGGTGGCGGCGCTGCACGTGCCGTTGCCGGGGTTCGGCGGGCGGGTGCTGAGGGCGGCCGAACTCGTCGGGCTGGCCCGGCGGCTGGCGGGGTGAGTGCCGGCCGCCGGGAGCCGACGCGTACCCGGTGTGTACCGGGTACGGCTTACGCGTCCCTGTTGAGGTACGCCAGTACCGCGAGCACCCGGCGGTGGCCGCTGTCGCTCGGCGGCAGGCCCAGCTTCAGGAAGACGTTGCCGATGTGCTTGCTGACGGCGCGTTCCGTGACGACCAGCGTCTTGGCGATGGTCGTGTTGTCGCGGCCCTCGGCCATCAGCTTCAGGACCTCGCGCTCGCGGGGCGTGAGCGTGTCGAGCGGGTCGTCACGACGCCGGGTGAGGAGCTCGGTGACGACCTCGGGGTCGAGAGCCGTACCGCCCGTCGCGACCCGGTCGAGCGCGTCGAGGAACTCGTCGACCCGGCCCACCCGGTCCTTGAGCAGATAGCCGACCCCGCTCGCACCACCGCCGAGCAGCTCGGCGGCGTACGACTCCTCGACGTACTGGGAGAGCACGAGCACCGGCAGGCCGGGCATCTCCTTGCGGGCCTCCAGGGCCGCGCGCAGGCCCTCGTCGCGGAAGCCCGGTGGCATCCGGACGTCCAGCACGGCGACGTCCGGCCGGTGCTCGAGAAGCGCCGGCAGCACCTCGGGGCCGCTGCCCGCGACGGCCACGACCTCGTGCCCGGCGGAGGTCAGCAGCAGCACCATCCCCTCCCGCAGGAGGGCGTTGTCCTCGGCGATCACCACACGCACGGCGGCCTCGTCTCCACTGTCCCGGTCACCACACGCACGGCAGCTCCACCTCGATCACGGTCGGCCCCCCGACGGGGCTGGTCATCAGCAGGGTCCCGTCGAGCGCGGCCACGCGTCGCTGCATCCCGAGCAGCCCGGAGCCACCCGCCTCTCCGCCGGAGCCGAGAGCCTGGGAGGTGCCCCCGGCTCCGCCCCGTCCCTCGTCGGCGACCCGGACGCTCAGGCCGCCCCGGTTGCGCACCAGCCGCACCTCGGCGCGCTCGGATCCGCTGTGCTTGGCGGCGTTCGTCAGCGATTCGGCGACCACGAAGTACGCCGCCGCCTCGACCGCCGCCGGGGCCCGGGACCCGCTCTGCGCCCCGTCCTCCAAGCCGTCCACGACGACGGTGACGTCCAGCCCGCTGCTCGCGGCGAGCGCCCGTACGGCGCCGGCCAGTCCCCGGTCGGTGAGGATCGGCGGGTGGATGCCGCGGACGACGTGGCGCAGCTCGGTCAGCGCCTCCTCGGCCTGGCTCTGCGCGTCCTCGAGAAGTTTGAGTGCGGTCTCCGGGTCGCGTTCGTAGGCCCGTTTGGCGATACCGATGCGCATCGACAGGGAGACCAGCCGGGCCTGGGTGCCGTCGTGCAGGTCGCGCTCGATGCGACGCAGTTCGGCGCCATGCGCGGCGATCGCACCGGCGCGGGTCTCGGTCAGCTCCTCGATCCGGACGGCGAGCAGCGCCTCCGGGGAGGGTTCGAGCAGGGCGGTGGACCAGGCGGCGTCGAGGTCCGCGAGCCGGCCGATCAGCGGCAGGACGAGCGGGGAACGGCCGAGCAGCCCCTGTCGTACGCCGTCGACGGGCAGGCCCAGCAGCCACAGCGGGACGGTGAGCAGTCCGAGGAAGCCGTAGACGTAGTGGCAGATCATCCAGCGGAAGTCGCCGAGCGTGCCGGGGCCGCGGACCGCCGTGCGCAGTCGTTGCCGCAGCGGGCCCTCGATGGGCTGGTAGGCCTCGGGGATCACCTTGCCCGTCCACTGGGCCACCAGGTTCCGCTTGGCCCCGGCGATCCGCCGGATCAGCAGCACCGTCTCAGGCAGCAGCCCGGCGCCGACGACCGCGAGCGTCAGCGTGGCCGTGATCAGCAGCACGGTGATGAAGAGGATCGTGCCGAAGGCCAGCGCGGCGGACATGACGAGACCGGCCGTGGCCCGCGCCGCCTGCCGCACCGTCTCTCGCATGGCCACAGGTTAGGCGAACGGCAGTCCCCGTAGGCGAACAGGTGACCGGGCGATGTGCAGCACCCTTCTCAAAGGCCGTGAGGAGGGCCAGCACGCCGCCTGAGCGGCTTCGAAAGGCGCCCGAACTCGCCGCCCGTCGGACAGGTGCCCGCACCATGCCCGCCCGTCGGACAGGTGCCCGCACCATGCCCGCCCGTCGGACAGGCGTCCTCACAACGCCCGCAGCGCCGCCGCCGTGGCCCCGGCCAGGCTCGCCAGGTACCCCTTCGGCAGCTTGGGCCCGCGGACCACCACCGCCCGCCAGTACAGCGGGCCCGACATGAGGTCGAGCGCGAGTTCCTGATCGATCCCCTCGCGCACCTCGCCCCGCGCGGCCGCCGCCGCGACGATCCCGCTCGCCACACCCTGCTGGCCTTCTCGCAGCGCCTTCTGCATGGCGTCCGCGATGTCGGGGTTGCGGGCCGCCTCGGCCTGGAGGTCCGGGATGATCTGGCCGGCCACGGGGTGGCGCAGCGCACGGGAGGTGACCTCGTACAGCAGGCGCAGGTCGCCCTCCAGGGAGCCCGTGTCGGGGACGGGCAGCCCCTGGACCGCTATGGCGGAGACCACGTCGAGCACCAGGTGCAGTTTCGAACGCCATCGCCGGTACACCGCCGTCTTGCCGACGCCCGCGCGGCGCGCGATGCCCTCGATGGACATCCGGGCGTAGCCGACGGCCGCGAGCTCCTCGAAGACGGCGGCCCGGATCGCCTCGGTCACGTCCTCGCGCAGCACGGCCGCCCCCGCCGGAGCCCTACGACGCGGGGCCTTCCCGGCGGCACTCCCCGCGTTCGCGGCGGCACTCGTGGTGTCGGCGTTCGTCGTCATGCCTTCCAGCATAGGGCGTTACGACGAAACGGTTGCGTTCCGACGTCAAGAAGCCATAGTCTCGCGTTGCGACGATACGGTCCCGTCCCGACGTAAGTAGCTGGCAAAGCGGCAGTTAAGAAACGTCAAGGACGGCCCGCGCATCCCACCCCCCGAGCGAAAGCAGCGGATGTGAGCCAGGTCCTCCACACACCGCCGACGTCGGTTCCCCCCACCGACGATCCCGCGGCGCTCGCCGCCCGGTACGGCCTCGCCGTCAGTGGCGCCCGCCCGACCCTGCCGGAGTACGTCCGCCAGCTCTGGGCACGGCGTCACTTCATCACCGCCTTCGCCACCGCCAAGCTCACCGCCCAGTACAGCCAGGCGAAGCTCGGCCAGGTCTGGCAGGTGGCGAACCCGCTGCTGAACGCGGCGGTCTACTACTTCATCTTCGGTGTGCTGCTCGGCACCAAGCACGGCGTGCCCGACTTCGTGCCGTTCCTGGTCACCGGCGTCTTCATCTGGACCTTCACACAGAGCTCGATCATGGCGGGCACCCGGGCGATCTCCGGCAGCCTCGGCCTGGTCCGAGCCCTGCACTTCCCGCGGGCCGCGCTGCCGGTGTCGTACGCCATCCAGCAGCTCCAGCAGCTGCTGTTCTCGATGGCCGCGCTGGTCGTCATCCTGCTCTGCTTCGGCATTCCCGTGAGCGCGTCGTGGCTGCTCGTCGTGCCGATCCTGACGCTGCAGTTCGTCTTCAACGCGGGCGTGGCGATGATCATGGCGCGGATGGGAGCCAAGACGCCGGACATCGCACAGCTCATGCCGTTCGTGCTGCGCACCTGGATGTACGTCTCCGGTGTCATGTGGAGCATCGCCTCGACGCTCAAGCACAGCCACATGCCGCACTGGGCGATGGTCGCGCTGGAGAGCAACCCGGCCGCCGTCTACATCGACCTGACGCGCTACGCGCTGATCGACAGCTTCCACGCCCACCAGCTGCCGCACCACGTGTGGGCGCTGGCGACCGGCTGGGCACTGCTCGCCGGAGTCGGCGGCTTCATCTACTTCTGGAAGGCCGAGGAGACGTACGGACGTGGCTGACATGGCTGACACCCTCACGCAGGACGCCCGGCCCCAGGATGCGGCCGGCAGCGTCGGCGCGCTCGTCCCCACCGTCGTCGCCGACCACGTGGACATCGTCTACCGGGTCAACGGCACCGGTGCGGGACGGGGCAGCGCCACCGCCGCGCTCAACCGCATGCTGCGGCGCAAGCAGACCGAGAAGGCCGCGGGCGTACGCAAGGTGCACGCCGTCAAGGACGTGTCCTTCACCGCCTACCGCGGCGAGGCCATCGGTCTGATCGGCACCAACGGCTCGGGCAAGTCCACCCTGCTCAAGGCGGTCGCCGGCCTCCTTCCCGTGGAGAACGGCAAGATCTACACCGACGGTCAGCCCTCGCTGCTCGGCGTCAACGCGGCCCTGATGGGCGACCTCACGGGTGAGCGGAACGTCTACCTCGGCGGGCTCGCCATGGGCATGTCCCGCGAGCAGGTCAAGGAGCGCTACCAGGAGATCGTCGACTTCTCGGGCATCAACGAGAAGGGCGACTTCATCACCCTGCCGATGCGGACGTACTCCTCCGGGATGGCGGCGCGGCTGCGGTTCTCCATCGCGGCGGCCAAGGACCACGACGTGCTGATGATCGACGAGGCCCTGGCCACGGGGGACCGCTCCTTCCAGAAGCGCTCCGAGGAGCGGATCCGGGAGTTGCGCAAGCACGCGGGCACCGTGTTCCTGGTGAGCCACAACAACAAGTCGATCCGGGACACCTGCGACCGCGTGCTCTGGCTGGAGCGCGGTGAGCTTCGCTTGGACGGGCCCACGGAGGACGTGCTCAAGGAGTACGAGAAGTTCACGGGGAAGTAGGGGCGACTACGGGGGTGCGGGGAACTGCGCGCTGTCGGCTACGGGTTGTGTGTGGCTGAGCGCGCAGTTCCCCGCGCCCCTTTTGGGGCGCCTCCGCTCACCTCTCCAAGAAGGTGAACAGGTCTTCCCACCTGCGGACGATCTCGTCCGTCGTGTAGCGCTGGATGTTGACGCGGGCCGCCTCGCCCATGCGGTCGCGCAGGTCCTTGTCGGACATCAGGGCGTCGAGGCGGCGGGCCAGTTCCCCGGTGTTGCCCAGGGCCGCCAGGAGACCGTCCTCGCCGTCCTGGACGATCTCGTGGACGCCGGGAGCGCAGTCGAAGGCGGCACACGGCAGCGCGGTCGCCATGGCCTCCATGAGGGCGAGGGGGAAGCCCTCGCCGCGGGAGGACAGGACGAAGACGGAACCGCCGCGCAGGGCGCCGAGTACGTCGCTGGTGCGGCCCATCCACTCCACGGAGTCGTCGAGGCCCAGGGCGGTGCACTGCTTCTTGAGGATCTCCTCGTCCTCGCCGGAGCCGAAGATCCGCAAGGTCCAGTCGGGATGGCGGGGCGCCACCTCGGCCCAGGTGTCGAGGAGCATGTCGATGCCCTTCTGGTCCGAGAGCCGGCCGATGCTGACGACGACGTTCTCGGTGCGCGAGGAGGGCACCTCGGGCATGAAGGGGATCGGGTTCGGCATGAAGGACGCGTTGTCGAGGCCCTGACGGATCCACAGGTCGGCGTCCTCGCGGGTGAGCGCGAGCATCCGGTCGACGTCCTTGTAGTGCTTCTGCACCCGTCCGAAGCGCGAGGTCGCCTTCGAGTACGCGAAGGACTCGTGGCTCATGCCGATGACGGTCAGGCCGGTGGTGTCGGCGAGCTCCACCCACTCCATCGCCCACACCTGCGTGACGATCACGACGGCGCCGGGGCGCGCGGCCCGGAACAGCCGGGTCAGCTTGGCGGCCTGCTCGCGCATGCCCGCCGCCCGTTCGGCGCGCAGCCTGCGCTCGGCGACGTTGAGCCGCCCCTTGATGCCGCGCGCGGAGCCCACGCGCGGCGGATGGACGTCGTACAACGTCGTGGTGGGGTACGGGAGTTCGCCGAGCTCCTGGACGACCGCGGGCTCGGTGATGCCGATGACGTGGACGCGGTGGCCGCGCTCGGTGAACAGCCGGGCCATCTGGTGCGACCAGCTGGTCACGCCGCCGAGCTCGTCGACGCTGTTGGAGACGAAGAAGACGTCCCGCTCGCTGTACGCGGTCACGCGCGCCTCCACTGGGAGAAGAACTGGTCGACGATGCTCTGCGCGGCGTTGCCCTGGTCGAACTCGCCGAAGTCGGCGACGAACCGCTCGCGCGGGGCCGCGTACTTCACCTTCTGCTCCTCCAGCGAGTCCAGGACCGCGTGCAGCTCGTCCTCGGTGCGGACGACCGGGCCGGGGGCCCTCTCCAGCAGGTCGAAGTAGGTCCCGCGGCCCTCGTGCACGTACTCGTCGTAGTCGTACGTGAAGAAGAACATCGGGCGGTCGAGAAGGGAGTAGTCGAACATCACGGACGAGTAGTCGGTGATCAGACCGTCGGCGAGCGCCAGCAGGGGGGTCATGTCGTGGTAGTTCGTCACGTCGATGACCCGGCCGCGCACGGAGGGCGGCAGCACGACGTGGTTGAGGTAGTGCGAGCGCACCAGGAGGACATAGCGGTCGCCGAAGGTGTCGGCGAAGCGCTCCACGTCGAAGGGCAGCTCGAACCGGCGCTTGCCGCCGCGCTGACGGAAGGTCGGCGCGTACAGCAGGATCTGCTTGTCCTGCGGGATGCCGAACTCGGCCGCCAGTGCGCCGCGTTCCCGCTGCCCGGTGGCCTCCTCGTGCTCCTTGGCCTGGACGAGCGCGTCGTTGCGCGGGTAGCCCACCCGCAGCAGCGTCCGCTCCTGGAGCCGGAACGCCCGCGCGAGGGTGCGCACGTCGTGCTCGGAGCGGATCAGGAAGCGGTCGAAGCGGTCGAGGGTGCGCTGCTGCTCGGCCTGCTCCTCACGGGACTTGAGCTTCCACTCCGGCTCGTCGAAGCCCATCCGCTTGAGCGCCGAACCGTGCCAGGTCTGGATGTACGTCGTCTCGGGCCGCTTGGTGACCTTCAGCGGGTAGCTCTGGTTGTCGACCCAGAACTCGGCCTGCGCGAGCGCCTTGAGATACGGCAGCGACCAGCGGCGTACGAGGGTGGCGTCGTCGGGGAAGCCCTGGGGACTGTCCGCGTAGGCCCACACGGCCTCGAACTCGAGGCCCTGGCGGCGCATCTCCTCGTAGATGGCCTTGGGGCTGTCGCTGAACTGCCGGCCCAGGTGGCTCTCGAAGACGACGAGACCCTTCTTGACGGGCAGGCGGCTGAACACGTCGTGGTAGACGCGGAGCTTGGTGTCGCCGGAGGCGAGTTCCTTGCGCAGCGCCTTGACCTTGCGGTAGCCGGTCTTGGCGAGCCGCCCGGTCGGGCCCTGCACACCGCGCTGGACGAGTTCGTTGGCCTTCTTGTCCGGGACGAGCCGGAACGAGAGGTGGCCGCGGGAGGAGACCTCGGGCTCGATGCGGTCGGCGACCAGCCGGGTCAGGCGGGGCCGGACGGGCAGGTGCCCCTGGGCCAGCTCGGGCTCGGAGGCCGTGAGCCGGGTCGTGGTGCGGACCGTCCCCGCGCCTTCGCCCTCACCGGCGACGGCGAGGTGGAGGCGTACGTCCCAGACCGCGTCCACGATGCCGAGCGGGCGCAGGCCCTTGGCGAGGTCGGCCGAGGCCTCCCAGGCGATGGCCTCGCCCTCGTGCCGCACGGTGGCCACGGGGAAGCGGAAGGTCTGGAAGCGCACGCCCGGACGGCGGGCGTAGAACTCCAGCTGCGCGGAGAGCCGGGCGTCGGGCGGGATCACGCCGAGCGGGTTGGTGATGCGCCCGGCCAGCCGGACGGTGCCGTCGCTCTCCGCGTATCCGGTCAGCGCGTTGCGCAGGAACATCTTCTCGACCGGCTTGGTGTGGTAGCCGAGCTCGGTGACGTCCAGGACGTGCCGGGCGAAGGCGTCGTGCTCGATGTGCTCGGCGCACCAGTACACGCGCCCCTCGTGCTCGACGAGCGGCGAGGAGATCTTGTCGCGGTTGCTGAGCGTGTCCACGGCGGGCAGCAGGTTGTCCCAGTCGGCCTCGTGGAGGAGGTACGCGCAGATGGCGTGGATCGGCTCGATCTCGTCGAAGGCGACACGGTCGATCGACTCCAGGTAGGTGCGCGCGATCTGCGCGAACTCCTGGCGGTAGGTCTCGTCACGGAAGGGCAGCTCGCGCAGGTGCAGCACCAGGTCGTGCTTGAGCCACTTGACGTCCTTGGCGAACTTCAGCTCCAGCAGGCCGTGGTCGGCGAGGAGCTGGTCGACCCGGCGGTGGATCTCCATGCGGTGCGTGAAGTTGGCGATCTCGTCACGCCGGTTGCTGATGGACTTGGCGGCCGACTTCACCGGTTTGTCTACGATCCGCCAGTCGTACACCCGGTTCGGGATGAGCGTGATGCGCTGCGCGGCCACGTAGGCCTGCGCGGAGAACAGCAGGTCCTCGTAGTGGATCCCGACCGGGAACTCGAGGCCCTCATCGAGCAGGAACTGCCTGCGGTAGCACTTGTTCGTCGACAGCGTGTCGAAGACCAGCAGGTCGGGCAGCTCGGAGATGGACTCCAGGGTGCGGGTGCGGTCGTACAGCCAGGGGTACCACTTGACCTCCTTGCCGGTGCGCGAGTCGACGTGCACACGCACGCACAGGCCCGAGACGAGGTCCGCGCCGGTGGACTCGGCGGCCTCCAGCATGTTGCGGCAGGCGTTGCGCCCCAGGACGTCGTCACTGTCGAGGAAGAGGACGTAGTCGCCGCGGGCCTGCTGGATGCCGTGGTTGCGGGGGGCGCCGCAGCCGCCGCTGTTCTCGGGCAGTCTGAAGGCCCGGACGCGGTCCGGGTGCGCGGCGGCCAGTCGTTGTGCCACGTCGTACGAGCCGTCCGTACTGCGGTCGTCGACGATGACGACCTCGACACTGCGCAGGGTCTGGTCGAGAACGGAGCGCACGGCCGTCGTCAGCCGGGACGCGTCGTTGTAGACGATCACGACCACGGACACGGCGGGCACGGCTGCTGTTTCTGCTGGCGGGCAGGGGTAATCCACACTCATCCTATTAATGCTAGACATTCCTGATGGTTCAACCTAGGCGATCTAGTCCATTTGCGTATCACCCAGGCAGATGCCGATCGCCCGCAAAGGGGTGCGAGCGGCTGTCTAGCGGCTGTGTTTCACCTGTTCGAACACCCAGGTGCGGTACACGAGGAAACGGAACGCCGAGGCCAGCACGATCGACAGCGCCTTGGCCAGGTTGGAGCCGAGCGGGGTGTCCATGCCCAGACCGTGGTAGCCGATGTAGAACAGCGCGCTCTCCATGATGACGCCGATGCCGCTGAAGGCGAAGAACAGGGCGATCTGGCGTCGGGTGCGCGAGGCCCGGTCACGGTAGGCGAAGAAGCGGAAGCCGAGGTAGTTGCTGCCCATGGCGACACAGCTGGCGATGACCGTGGCGGCCATCGGGGCCCACTTCAGACCGTGCAGGAGAAGGTTGAAGACCAGGAAGTTGACTGCGATACCGCTACCGCCGACGGCTCCGAACTTCACCACTTCGAGGACGATCCGCCGGGTCCTTTCGATCGCCCCGGGAGGAGTGGCGGCTGGTGCGGGCTGGGGAGGTGCGGGGGCCTGCCGGCCTACACGGGCCCGCCCCTCGGAGAGGTTCACAGTCACAATTGTCCCTTTTATCAGCAATAGGTAAATTCCAGTTCCGGTTTCCCCGAGAGATCCGCAAGAGCGAGGCAAGAGGGCGGCCAAGGCGCTTGCACCTACCTGCACAAACAAGGGCAGCCCCGGCCGTCCCGGCCGGGGCTGCCCCCATCGACGTACATCCGATCGAGTGAAACAAGTGCACTCACGAGTGAGTCAAGCGCACCCAGAGGTGCCCTACGCGTGGGTCACAGCGACCCACGCGTGCGTCACCGCGATCTACGAGTGCGTCCGCAGAAGCGTCCGCATCGTGCGCATCGCCACCGACAGGTTCGCCAGGTCGAACGAGTCGGAGGTCTGGATCTCCTCCAGGGTGGTGCGGGCGCGGCCCAGGATCGCGGCGTTCTTCTCCTCCCAGGCCTTGAAGCGCTGCTCCGGGGTCGAGGTGCCGTTGCCGACGGCGAGCACGTCCGCGGTGAGCGCCGCGTGGGCCGCGTACAGGTCCTCGCGGATCGAGGCGCGGGCCATGGACTGCCAGCGGTCGGCACGCGGGAGCTCGATGATGCGGTCCATGAGCTGGGTGATGTTCAGGCGGTCGGCGAGGTCGTAGTACACCTCGGCGACGGCCATCGGGTTCTTGCCCATGCGGTCGGCCACCGCGACGATGTCCAGCGTCGGGAAGGCCGAGGAGAACCCGGCCACGTGCGTGGCCAGCTCCTCGGGGACGCCGGCGCCCGTCAGCTCCTCGAAGATCTGCTGGTACCACTCCAGGTCCGCACCGCGCAGCAGCTTGGGCAGCTCGCCCCAGACCTGCGCGACCCCCTCGCGGAAGAAGGAGATGTTCTCGGCGAGCTGGAGCGGCTGCGGCCGGTTGTTGAGCAGCCAGCGCGTGCCCCGCTCGACGAGACGGCGCGAGTGCAGCCGGATCCTGGTCTGGACGTCGGCGGCGACGACATTGTCGAGCGCCTCCACCGCGTCCCACACCTTGCTCGACTCGAAGATCGCGCGGGCCGCCGTCTGCGCCCGGACGATCTCCTCCAGGGACGCGCCCGTCTCCTCACGGAGGCGGTGCAGGAAGCTCGTACCACCCGTGTTGACCGTGTCGTTGACCAGGACGGTCGTCACGATCTCGCGGCGCAGCGCGTGCGCCTCGATCTGCTCGCGGAACTTCTCACGCAGCGCGGTGGGGAAGTACGCGAACAGCAGGCTCTGCAGGTACGGGTCGTCCGGCAGCGAGGTGGCGAGCAGCTCGTCGGAGACCGTGATCTTCGTGTACGCGAGGAGCACGGCCGTCTCCGGACCGGTCAGGCCCTGCCCGGAGTTGAGCCGCTCACGGATCTGCCGCTCGTTGGGCAGGAACTCCAGCGCCCGGTCGAGGTGACCCTCCCTGACCAGGAAGCGCAGGAAGCGCTGCTGGGCATGGAGCATGCTCGGCGACTGGGCCAGCGCGTTGGCGATCGCCACGTTCTGCGCGTAGTTGTTGCGCAGGACCAGGGCGCCGACCTCGTCGGTCATCTCGGCGAGCAGCTTGTTGCGCTGCTTGACCGTCTGATCGCCGTTGGTCACGACCGCGTTGAGCAGGATCTTGATGTTCACCTCGTGGTCGGAGGTGTCCACGCCCGCGCTGTTGTCGATGGCGTCGGTGTTGATCTTGCCGCCGTGCTGCGCGAACTCGATCCGGCCCAGCTGGGTCAGACCGAGGTTGCCGCCCTCGCCGACGACCTTGACGCGCAGGTCGGCGCCGTCGACGCGGATGGCGTCGTTGGCCTTGTCGCCGACGTCCGCGTGCGACTCGACGGACGCCTTGACGTACGTACCGATGCCGCCGTTCCACAGCAGGTCGACCGGCGCCTGGAGGATCGCCTTCATCAGGTCGGCCGGGGTCATCTTGGTGACACCGTGCTCGATGCCGAGGGCCTCGCGGACGTGCGTGTTGACCGGGATCGCCTTGGCGGTCCGCGGGAAGACTCCGCCGCCGGCCGAGATCAGCTCGGTGTTGTAGTCGGCCCAGGACGAGCGCGGCAGCTCGAAGAGGCGACGCCGCTCGGCGTACGAGGTCTCCGCGTCCGGGGTCGGGTCGAGGAAGATGTGCCGGTGATCGAAGGCGGCGACCACGCGGATGTGCTCGGAGAGCAGCATGCCGTTGCCGAACACGTCACCGGACATGTCACCGACGCCGACGACGGTGAAGTCCTCGGTCTGGGTGTTGACGCCCAGCTCCCGGAAGTGCCGCTTCACGGACTCCCAGGCACCGCGCGCGGTGATGCCCATCTTCTTGTGGTCGTAACCGGCGGAGCCGCCGGAGGCGAAGGCGTCCCCGAGCCAGAAGTTGTAGCTCTCGGCGACCTCGTTGGCGATGTCGGAGAAGGTCGCGGTGCCCTTGTCGGCGGCGACGACGAGATAGGTGTCCTCCCCGTCGTGCCGGACCACGTCCACCGGGGGCACGACCGCACCGGCGACCAGGTTGTCGGTGATGTCGAGCAGCGCCGAGATGAAGGTTCGGTAGCTGCGGATGCCCTCCGCGAGCCAGGCGTCACGGTCCACGGACGGGTCGGGCAGCTGCTTGGCGACGAAGCCGCCCTTGGCGCCGACGGGCACGATGACGGTGTTCTTCACCATCTGCGCCTTGACCAGGCCCAGGATCTCCGTCCGGAAGTCCTCGCGCCGGTCGGACCAGCGCAGACCACCGCGTGCGACCTTGCCGAAGCGCAGGTGCACGCCCTCCACCTTCGGCGAGTACACCCAGATCTCGTACGCCGGTCGCGGCGCCGGCAGGTCCGGGATGGCCTGCGGGTCGAACTTCATGGAGACGTACTCGTGCGGCTTGCCGCCCAGCGCCTCCTGGAAGAAGTTGGTGCGCAGGGTCGCCTTGATGAGGGTGAGGAAGGAGCGCAGGATCCGGTCCTCGTCCAGGCTGGCCACCTGGTCCAGAGCGGCGTCCAGCTCCTCCATCAGCGCGTCGGTCAGCTCGACACCGGCGTGCTGGCGCTCCGGCGACATCCGCGCCTCGAAGAGGGAGACCAGCAGCCGGGTGGTGTGGACATTGTTTCGGAGGGTGTCCTCCATGTAGTCCTGGCTGAAGGTGGAGCCCGCCTGGCGCAGGTACTTGGCGTACGCGCGCAGCACCATCGCCTGCCGCCAGGACAGCCCGGCGCTCAGTACGAGGGCGTTGAAGCCGTCGTTCTCGGCCTCGCCGGTCCAGGTGGCGGCGAAGGCCTCCTGGAAGCGCTCACGGCCGTCGTCGCCGAGGTAGTCGCCGTTGCCGTTCAGCGACTTGGGCAGGCGCAGCCCGAAGTCGTAGATCCAGGCCGTCGTACGGTCCGAGCAGCGCAGCTCGTACGGGCGCTCGTCGGTGACCTCGACGCCCATGCGGTTGAGCGCCGGCAGGACCGCCGAGAGGGAGACCTGCTCGCCGGTGCGGTAGATCTTGAAGCGACGCTCGCCGGGACCGGCACCGACCGGCTCGTACAGGCTGAGCGCGAAGTCCTTGCTTCGGTCGCGGGTGAGCTTCTCCAGGTGGACCAGGTCGGCGACCGCGGCGCGCGGGGTGTGGTCGGCCTTGTAGCCCTCGGGGAAGGCGCTGCCGTAGCGGCGCAGCAGCTCGGCCGCGCGCTCCTCGCCGCACTCGGCGTTCAGCGCCTCGGCGAAACCGTCGGCCCAGGAGCGGGCGGCCTCGACGAGCCGCACCTCGAGCCTGTCCTTGTCGGCGTCGCTGAGCTGCGTCAGCTCGGTGCCCTGCGGGACCCGGACCACGAAGTGCAGCCGGGAAAGGATCGACTCGGTGTTCCAGGCGGTGAAGTCGACGCTGGTGCCGTTCAGCTCCTCCTTCAGGATGTCGATGATCCTGAGGCGCACCCCGGTGGTGTAGCGGTCGCGCGGGAGGTAGACGAGGGCCGAGTAGTAGCGGCCGTACTCGTCCTGGCGCAGGTAGAGGCGCAGCCGGCGCCGCTCCTGGAGGTAGAGGACGCTGGTGACGATGGCACGCAGCTCGTCGGCGGGCGTCTGGAAGAGCTCGTCGCGGGGGTAGGTCTCCAGGATCTGGAGCAGGTCGCGGCCGTCGTGGCTGTTGGGCGAGAAGCCCGCGCCCTTGAGGACCTCCTCGACCTTGCGGCGGACCACGGGGACGCGGCGCACGGACTCGGTGTACGCGGCCGAGGAGAACAGGCCCAGGAAGCGCCGCTCACCGACGACGTTGCCCTCGGCGTCGAACTTCTTCACGCCGATGTAGTCGAGGTAGGACGGCCGGTGCACGGTGGCGCGGCTGTTGGCCTTGGTGAGGACGAGCAGCTTGTGCTCACGGGCCTTGGCGCGGGCGTCGGCGGGCAGCCGCTCGAAGGACGGGCTGACCGGGTGGCTGTCGTCACCGCCGTGCTGCGGGTCGGAGCGCAGGATGCCGAGTCCGGTGCCGGGGACGGCGGCCAGCGAGTCGTCGTCGCGCAGCTCGTACTCGCGGAACCCCAGGAAGGTGAAGTGGTCGTCCGAGAGCCAGCGCAGCAGCTCACGGGCCTCCTCGACCTCCTGGTCGCGCAGGTCGTCGGCGGTCGGCTCGGTGGGCAGTTCCTCGGCGATGCGCAGCGCGGCGTCGCGCATCTTCTCCCAGTCCTCGACGGCCTCGCGGACGTCGGACAGGACGCGCAGCAGATCGGCGGTGATCTGCTTCAGGTCGGCACGGTCGGTCTCGCGGTCGATCTCGACGTGGATCCAGGACTCGACGTGCGCGTCGTGCGGCAGACCCTCGAGGGTGGGCCGACCGGGCAGCACCTCGATGAGCTCGCCGGTCAGATCGCGCCGTACGACGAACTGCGGGTGGATGACGAGGTGGATGCCGCGGCCCTGCCGGGACAGCTCGTTGGTGACCGAGTCGACGAGGAAGGGCATGTCGTCGGTCACGACCTCGACGACGGAGTGGCTGCAGGTCCAGCCGTTCTCCTCGACGGTGGGCGTGTGCACTCGGACGTTGGCCGTGCCCTGGGGGCGGTTCTCGGCCAGTCGGTAGTGGGAGAAGGCTGCTCCGAAGACATCGACCGGGTCGCGGTCGGTCAGGTCCTCCGGGGCTGTGTGCAGGTAGTAGCGCTGGAGGAACGCGAGCACGGTGTCCTTGTCCGGAGTGCCCTCGCTCGTCGTCCCAGTCGGTAGGTGCCCCCCGACCGGGCTGTTCTCAGCTACCCGGGCAGCCCTCTCGAGCAGCTCGGCCTTGGCTTCGTCCAGCTTGGTCTGCATTGTCCTCTGGCTCCTGTCGCGCGCCGTTGCGTGACGTAGAAGGAAGTACGGTCTCTTCTCCGACGTAACGCCGTGACGCGGGGTGTCCGGTCTGGTCCGACGCTATGCCGCATGGAGAGATGAGCGGGGGTGTATCGGCCATTCTCGGCACCCTCGGCGACTGTGACGCTGATCTCCGCGTCGTCCGTCCCCGGGGTGTCCGCGGCCTACGGAGGACGCTCGCGATTCCGCTTGCGCCCGCGTTTCCGCTGGTGCTTGCCGCGGTCGCCGCTCCGTCCCGCCCGTGAAGATCAGCGATCGCCGCCCGGTCACGGATGTCGTCCGTGCGCTCCGGGCGCGAGGCAGGGGCAACTGGGCCCCCGCGAGATATCGCGCTGATCACGCCACCAGGCTATCGCTCCCTACCCGGGGCCCGTCATGAGCCGTATGTGTACAAAACCGGGGGTGGAACTTTGACAGTATGCACAGGGACGAAAGGGACGGGAACGTGCAGTCCTCCGGTAACCCTCTCCTGGGGCACCCCGTTGACGAGAACGGCGGGGCGGAGGCGGAATAGAGCTGGGGCCCCGCTGAAGCTCCACCCAAGCTCCACCGAAGGGAGCGGCACCGACATGACACCGAAGATCCTGATGGTCACCGGCGACGCGGCGGAATCACTGGAGGTCCTGTATCCCTACCAGCGCCTGCGCGAGGAGGGCTACGAGGTCCATATCGCGGCCCCCACCCGCAAGCAGCTCCGCTTCGTGGTCCACGACTTCGAACCCGGCTTCGACACGTACACGGAGAAGCCCGGCTACACCTGGCCCGCCGATCTCGCGTTCTCGGAGGTCGACCCCGGCCAGTACGCCGCCGTGGTGATCCCGGGCGGCCGCGCGCCCGAGTACCTCCGCAACGACCCCGAACTCCGCAAGATCCTCAAGTCCTTCTTCGACGCCGACAAGCCCGTGGCCCAGATCTGCCACGGCCCGCTCCTCACGGCCGCCGCCGACGCCCTGAGTGGCCGCCGCGTCACCGCGTACCCGGCACTGGAACTAGACATGCAGGCCGCCGGAGCGACCTTCCAGGACGCGGAGGCGGTGGTCGACGGCACCCTCGTGTCCGCCCGCGCCTGGCCGGACCACCCAGCCTGGATGCGCGAGTTCCTCAAGGTGCTGAGGGCGAAGGCACCGGTGGGCTGAACGCCTCGGGGGCGGTGACGTGGGAGGTGTGAGCCGGGTACGCGACTCAGCACCGGCGAGATCTGAGCCGGATACGCGGCTGCCCCGCCGACGAGGTGCACCGCGCCGACGAGGGGTGCCGCACACCCCGGGAGCCGCCGCACACCCCGGGCAGTGAGCTCGGACGACAGGCCTACGCCGCCATCAGTCGCTCGGCCTCCTCGACCGCCTCCTCCAGGCTGTCCACCACGGGCACGCCGACCCCTTCGAGGCTGGCGCGACTGTGCGAACCGCCGGTGTAGAGCACGGCCCGCGCCCCCACGTGCAGCGCGGCCACCGCGTCGTCGGCGGCGTCCCCGATCACCACCGTGCGCTCCGGGTTCACGCCCGCGAGCGAGCCTATGTGCCGGACCATGTGCTCGGCCTTGCTGCCGCCGGACGGCCCGATCCGCCCCTCCACCCGCACGAAGTGCGGCTCGATCCCGAACCCCCTGACCAGCGGCACCAGTTCCTCATGCACATACATGCTCAACAGCGACTGGCTGCGCCCCGCCGACCGCCAGTCCGCGAGCAACGTCGACGCCCCCTCGGTGAGCTCGCACGTCACGCGGTGCTCCGCGTAGTACCGATGGAAGGTGTCGTCCATGACCTCCCACTCGGCATCGGTCGGCAGTCGCCCCATCAGCCGCTCGTAGAACTTCGGCACCGGCACGCAGTACAACTCCCGGTACCGCTCGAGCGTGAGCGGCTCCAACCCCAACTCGGCGAACGCCGCGTTCGTCGCCCCGATGATCGCGGCGTTGTCGTGGAACAGCGTCCCGTTCCAGTCCCACACGATGTGCGCTGCTGCGCCCTGCTTCCCCATACCAAGAAACTACCCGCCCGCACTGACAACGCCCTGCGGGGCGCAGGCTCAGTCCTCCAGCCCCACCAGGTTGGGAATCTCCTGCGTCGCGAACCACAACAACTCGTGGTCCTCGGCCCCGTCCACGATGAACTGCGCGTCGTCGTCCCCGTGATCGGCCGCCCCGAGCGCGTCCACGGCGGCCGAGACGTCCTCCCCGGCGTCATCGGCGTCGACGTGCACCGCGGCCGCCTTGGACAGGGCCACGGGCCCCGACACCCGCACCTCACCGAGCGCCACCGGATCGAGCCCCCGGTCGGGATCGGCGACCGCGGCCCGGTCGGGAACGTCGACCGCGACGACCACCCGCCGCCGCACGGCCCCCGGCTCCCCCGCGAGCAGCCGCAGCGAGGCCAGCGCGGCCCGGTTCAGCGCCGCGTACTCGAGCTCCTCGATGTCGTCGGAGAGGTACCACTCGCGCAACGCGGGCGTGACGGCGTACGCGACGACCGGTCCCGCCGCCAGCTCCCCCGTCTTGTACGCCTCGGCGAGACCGGAGAGGGTCAGGGGGACGTAGACGCGCATGACTGGCCGCTTTCGTAGTCGGGAGGGTTCCCGGGTCGGAGGGCTCCCGGAAGGGCGGTCCCGCGCCTCCCGGGAAGGCCTTCAGGATACGTGCGGGCGTCCCCTTTCGGGTCCCGGTCCCTCCCCCGTACGGCGTCCACCCCCGGCCCGCGATTCACCCGGAACATCCCTTCACCGCCAGGCCTCCCACCCCTCCCGCTCACTCTGATAGGTGAACCTTCCCGCCTCCGCGGCGCGCGCCCGGCGTCCTTGCGGGGACCCGCTCCTCCCTCGTAGAAGATCCCCAACACGAAGTTACCGCCCGGTATCAACCGGTCGCGGCGAGCGGGACCGACGCCGAACGGGACGACGCATGAACGGGGACGACGCATGAACAAGGTGATGACCAGGACGAAGCGCCGCCCGGGCACCCGCCCACCCGGCCGCCACGACACCCGCCGCCCCGGCACGACCCCACCGCGCACCCCGGGCGCGGGCGCACCCCGCCCGGCCCCAGGAGACAGCCCACCGCAGGCGCCTGCACCGCAGGCACCCCCGGCGGAGGCCGCATCCCGCACCCTCCTCCTGCCCCCACCGGCCGACCACCCACGGCCGTCGCCGCCGCCGCAGCCCCGCCCCACCGACCTCTTCGCCGACCGCCTCCTCGCCGTGCTCAGCGGCCAACGCCCCGTCCACTGCATGCTGCGCCACACCGCGGGCCGGGCCTATGACGAGCTGGCCTGGCTCGCCGAACGCGGCCCCCTGCGCACCCGCGGCACCCGCCCGGTCGTCCGCGACATCGGCTACTACGTGGCACGGCCCGGCGCGATCGAGGCCTTCGCCCGCATCGGCGCGGGCGACCGGCTCCGCGCGATGGCGTTCCGCCTGGAACAGGGCCCCGACCTCCGCTGGCGCTGCACGGCGGTGGAACTGGGCGGCCCCCGCATGCCCCGCCCGGCCGACGACTGAGCAGCCCCTGAACCCCCACTGACAAACTCCCACGGACCCCTGAACCCCCACGGGCAACTCCCACGAGCCCCTGAGCCCCCACTGAGCAACGCAAAGGGCCGGACACCCACAGGTGCCCGGCCCTTCACCGCTTCTCAGCTCTCATCGGCTCTCGCGAGCCGATCGGTCACTTCTTGCGGCGCCGCCCGTTGCTCTTCTGCTGCTTGCGGCGCTCCGCGCGGGTGAGGCCGTCCGCCTCGGAACGCACGGGCTCGTCGTCGTCGTTGGCGAAGTCGCCCTCGACGATGCCGCCCTCACCGTCCACGGTCGGCGCGGAGAAGTGCAGCCGGTCGGGACGCTGCGGGGCGTCGAGCCCCTTGGCGCGGATCTCGGGACGCGCACCCGCGGGCACGACGTCCTCCTTCTTCTCCAGCGACGGCGCGGCGTCCCCGACCGGGACCTCCTCGACCTGCTGCTCGACCTGAACCTCCAGGTTGAACAGATAGCCGACGGACTCCTCCTTGATGCCGTCCATCATGGCGGAGAACATGTCGAAGCCCTCGCGCTGGTACTCGACCAGCGGGTCCTTCTGCGCCATGGCGCGCAGGCCGATGCCCTCCTGGAGGTAGTCCATCTCGTAGAGGTGCTCGCGCCACTTGCGGTCGAGGACCGACAGGACGACCCGCCGCTCCAGCTCCCGCATGATCTCGGAGCCGAGCTGCTCCTCACGAGCCGCGTACTGCTCGCGGATGTCGTCCTTGATGGACTCGGAGATGAACTCGGCGGTCAGACCGGCACGGTCGCCGGCCGCCTCCTCCAGCTCGTCGACGGTGACCTTCACCGGGTAGAGCTGCCTGAAGGCGCCCCACAGCCGGTCAAGATCCCACTCCTCGGCGAAGCCCTCGGCGGTCTCGGCCGCGATGTAGGCGTCGATCGTGTCGTCCGTGAAGTGCTGGATCTGCTCCTGGAGGTCCTCGCCCTCCAGGACGCGGCGGCGCTCGCCGTAGATGACCTCACGCTGCCGGTTGAGCACCTCGTCGTACTTCAGAACGTTCTTGCGCGTCTCGAAGTTCTGCTGCTCGACCTGCGACTGGGCGGAGGCGATCGCGCGCGTGACCATCTTGTTCTCGATCGGCACGTCGTCCGGCACGTTGGCCATCGACATCACGCGCTCGACCATCTGGGCCTTGAACAGCCGCATCAGGTCGTCACCGAGCGACAGGTAGAAGCGGGACTCGCCCGGGTCGCCCTGACGGCCGGAACGACCGCGCAGCTGGTTGTCGATACGACGCGACTCGTGACGCTCGGTGCCCAGCACGTAGAGCCCGCCGAGCTCCTTGACCTCTTCGAACTCCGCCTTGACGGCCTGCTCGGCCTTCTCCAGGGCGGCGGGGAGGGCTGCGGCCCACTCCTCGATGTGCTCCTCGGGGTCGAGGCCACGCTGACGCAGCTCCGCCTCGGCGAGGTCATCGGGGTTGCCGCCGAGCTTGATGTCCGTGCCTCGACCGGCCATGTTCGTGGCGACGGTCACAGCGCCCCGGCGGCCGGCCTGGGCGATGATCGGGGCCTCACGGTCGTGCTGCTTCGCGTTCAGCACCTCGTGCTGGATGCCCCGCTTCGAGAGCTGCTGCGAAAGGTACTCGGACTTCTCGACCGACGTCGTACCGACGAGGATCGGCTGGCCCTTCTCGTGCTTCTCGGCGATGTCGTCGACCACCGCGTCGAACTTGGCGACCTCGGTGCGGTAGATCAGGTCCGACTGGTCCTTGCGGACCATCGGCTTGTTGGTCGGGATCGGGACGACGCCGAGCTTGTAGATCTGGTGGAACTCGGCGGCCTCGGTCATCGCCGTACCGGTCATGCCGGAGAGCTTGCCGTAGAGGCGGAAGAAGTTCTGCAGGGTGATCGTGGCGAGCGTCTGGTTCTCGTCCTTGATGTCCACCCCTTCCTTCGCCTCGATCGCCTGGTGCATGCCCTCGTTGTAGCGGCGGCCGGCAAGGATACGGCCGGTGTGCTCGTCGACGATCATGACTTCGCCGTCGATGACGACGTAGTCCTTGTCCTTCTTGAAGAGCTCCTTGGCCTTGATGGCGTTGTTCAGGTAGCCCACCAGCGGCGTGTTCACCGACTCGTACAGGTTGTCGATGCCCAGCCAGTCCTCGACCTTGGAGACGCCGGGTTCGTGGATGGCGACGGTGCGCTTCTTCTCGTCGACCTCGTAGTCCCCGGTCTCCTCGAGGCCCTTGAGGGGGTTGCCGGCCTCGCCCTTCTTCAGCCGGGTGACCAGCTTGGCGAAGTCGCCGTACCACTTGGTGGCCTGGTCGGCCGGGCCGGAGATGATGAGCGGCGTACGGGCCTCGTCGACGAGGATGGAGTCGACCTCGTCGACGATCGCGAAGTTGTGGCCCCGCTGGACGAGTTCGTCCTGCGACCAGGCCATGTTGTCGCGGAGGTAGTCGAAGCCGAACTCGTTGTTCGTGCCGTACGTGATGTCGCACGCGTACTGCTCGCGGCGCTGGGCCGGCGTCATGTTGGCGAGGATGCAGCCGACGCTCAGACCCAGGAACTTGTGGACGCGACCCATCATCTCGGAGTCGCGCTCGGCCAGATAGTCGTTGACCGTGATCAGGTGAACGCCGTCTCCGGAGAGGGCGTTCAGATACGCGGGCAGCGTGCCGACGAGGGTCTTGCCCTCGCCGGTCTTCATCTCCGCGACGTAGCCGAGGTGGAGCGCGGCGCCACCCATCATCTGCACGTCGTAGTGACGCTGTCCGAGGACGCGCTTGGCGGCCTCACGCACGGTGGCGAAGGCCTCGGGGAGCAGGTCGTCCAGGCTCTCCCCATCCGCATACCGCTGCTTGTACTCATCAGTGAGGGCGCGCAGCTCGGCGTCGGAGAGGTCGACGAAGTCCTCTTCGATGGAGTTGACCTGGTCCGCGATGCGGTGCAGCTTGCGCAGGATCTTGCCTTCGCCTGCACGCATGATCTTCGAGAGGACGGACACGGGGGTTTGTCTCCTTGCCGGTCGGGCCTGGGACGGTCGGGTTCAATGTCAGATTCAAATCACAGCTTGAGCAACGGCCATCGTAAGCGAGGACCCCACCGCGCCGGGAGGTCTGCCAGTGACAGCCACTACGACAACGGACAGGGGTGGCGGAAGGTGCCGTGCCCGCGCTGCGAAAAGTAACCGAACCGTCACTCGCCGCAAAGGAATGGCGCCCTTTCGGTGGCCCTAGCAGAATCGGCCGATGGACCCCGTCACGCTGAACACCGACCGGCTGCTCCTGCGCGCCGTGGACTCGCACGACACCGACTTGGTGTACGAAGCCGTCCAGGACCCCGACATCCAGCGCTGGACCACGATCCCCTCGCCCTATCTCCGCGAGCACGCGACGGGCTTCACGGACCAGATAGTGCCGGACGGCTGGGCGGACGGCTCCATGTTCACCTTCGGTGCCTTCCTCCTGTCGGGGCACCTGACGGGCATGCTCTCCATCAGCATGCGTTCCCTGGGCGTCGGCGAGGTCGGCTTCTGGGCTGCCAAGGAGCACCGCGGCAACGGCTACATCACCGAGGCCACCCTCACCGCCGCCCGCTGGGCTTTCACGAGCCTCGCCGTCGACCGCCTGGAATGGCGCGCCGAGGTCGGCAACAAGGGCTCCCGCGCGGTCGCCGAACGCGCCGGCTTCACCCTGGAAGGCACCCTCCGCTCCGCCCTCAACAACAAGGGCGTACGCCGAGACTGCTGGATCGGCTCCCTACTCCCCTCAGACCTGGGCCTGGCCTCAACGGCCCCGTACTTGCCCGCCCCACCCGTCACCCCGTAAAGACTGTCGCCCCAGAAGGGTGCACCGCCCTGGCGGGGCTGGGGCTGGGGCAAAACCCTTCGATGCGAGGACGCCAGCTCCGCAGAGGTCGGGGAGGCAGCCCCGGTGGGATGCGGGGGCGCAGCCCCTGCCAGGGTGCGCCGCGAAGCCCTGCGGTGACCTGCAACAACAGCCCCACCGCAGCCCACGAAACACAGCCCCTCTCGGATTTCAGAGGCAACGCCCCACGGGCGGTTCGAAGGGTCCGGGGGCGGAGCCCTGCCGGGGTGCGGGGGCGGAGCCCTGCCGGGGTACAGGGGCGGAGCCCTGCCGGGGGACAGGGGCGGAGCCCTGCCGGGGTGCGGGGGCGCAGCCAGGCCGGGGGACAGGGGCGCAGCCAGGCCGGGGGACAGGGGCGCAGCCCCGCCGAGGTCCGGGGCCAGAGCCCCTGCCGGGGTGCAGAGGCGCAACCCCGCCGGAATCCAGGGGCGGAACCCGGCCGAGGTCCAAGGCCGGTGCCCTGCCGAGGTCCAAGGCCGGAGCCCCGCCGAGGTCCGGGGCCAGAGCCCCTGCCGGGGCGCAGGGGCGCAACCTCGCCGGAATCCAGGGCCGCAGCCCCTGGCGGGGTGCAGGGGCGCAGCCCCGCCGGGGTCCGGGGGCGGAGCCCCTGGCGGGGGCTGGGGCGGAGCCCCTGGGATGGGACGGGTAGGGGCGGCGGGGGCGAGTCCACTGTCAGTGGCACCGCCTACGGTGTGGAACATGACGAGCCTCCCGCGTCCCACCACCGACCTCTCCGCCGAAGAAGCCCGCCGCATCGCCCTACGGGCCCAGGGCTTCCTGGGCGCCCCCGACCGCAGGGCCGGCGTCCGCGGCATCCTGCGACACCTCGGCGCGGTCCAGCTCGACACGATCTCCGTCCTGGCCCGCTCCCACGAACTCATCCCGTACGCCCGCCTGGGCGCGGTAGGCCGCAAAACCGTCGACGAGGCCTACTGGACCGACACCCACGCCTTCGAGTACTGGTCCCACGCCGCCTGCATCCTCCCCGTGGAGGAATGGCCCCACTTCGCCTTCCGCCGCCGCGCCTACCGCTCCCGCCCGCACTGGAACCACGACCTGCCGGACGGCACCTACGACCAGGTCATCAAGCAGCTCCGCACGGAAGGCCCCCTCACGGCCACGGAGTTGGGCGGCGCGAAGAAGACCAGCGAGTGGTGGGACTGGTCGGGCACCAAGGTGGCCGTAGAGCGCGCGCTGATGTACGGCGAGGTGGTGTGCACGGAGCGCCGCGGCTGGAAGCGCGTGTACGACCTCGCCGAGCGCGCCGTCCCCGAGGCCCTGCTCCATGACGAGCTGGACGACACGGAGTGCCTGCGCCGCCTGGTCGGCCTGGCCGGCAAGTCCCTGGGCGTCGGCACGCGCGCGGACATCGCCGACTACCACCGTCTCAAGGGCGAGCAGGTCGACGCGGTGATCGCGGACTCGGGCCTGGTCCCGGTGACGGTGGAGGGCTGGGGCAAGCCCGCGTGGGCGGACCCGGCCGCCCTGGAGACACCGCCCCGCGGCCGCCACCGTACGACGCTGCTGTCCCCGTTCGACTCACTCATCTGGGAGCGGGCCCGCACGGAGCGGATCTTCGGCTTCACCCACCGTCTCGAGGCCTACACGCCCAAGCCGAAGCGGGTGTACGGCTACTTCGCGATGCCGGTCCTCGCCGGGGGTCGGCTCGTCGGCCGCGTGGACCCCGCCCGCGAGGGCCGCACCCTGGTCGCCAAACAGGTCACGCTGGACGGCGCCAAGGCGGTCCCTGCCGTGGCCCAGGCCCTCCTGGAGGCAGCGAGCTGGGTGGACTGCACGAACGTACGCGTGGAGCGGGTGGACGCCCCGGACCTCCGCGAGCCCCTCGCGAAGGAACTCACCCGCGCACTGGCCTGACCTGACCGGCCAACCCGAGGCCAACCTGACCAGCCTTACGCAGACTCACCGGATCTCGAGGATCTTCTCCCGCATCGCGTAGACCACCGCTTCCATCCTGGAGTGCAGTTGCAGCTTCTCCAGGATGTTGCGCACGTGGTTCTTCACGGTGTTCTCGGAGATGAACAACTCCTTGGCGATATCCCGGTTGTTCATCCCGGTCGCGACGAGCTTGAGAACCTCCAGCTCGCGATCCGTGAGCCGCGGCGCGGGCACGAGTCGGCGCTCGTCCGTTCGCTGAATCATGGACTTGAACTCGGTGAGAAGTTTCGACGCCATCGACGGGCTGATCTGCGACTGTCCGTCCGCCACCGCGCGAATGGCCGTGGCCACCTCGTCCGTGGAGATCTCCTTGAGGAGATAACCGGTGGCGCCCGCCTTGATCGCGTCGTAGAGATCGGCTTCCTCGTCGCTGATCGTCAGCATGATGATCTTCGCGCTCGGAGCCACCTCCTTGATGGAGGTGCACGCCTCGATGCCGCCCCGCTTCGGCATACGTACGTCCATCAGCACGATGTCGGGAAGCAGGTCCGCCGCCTTGTCGACCGCCTCCGCCCCGTCACCCGCCTCGCCGACGACCTGGATGTCCTCCTCGGCCGCGAGCACGATCTCCAGGCCGCGGCGGAAGAGGGCATGGTCGTCCACGACGAGGACCCGAATGGGCTCCTTGCGTGAAGAGCCCGCGTCCGGGCCTATGCCGACGACGCCGCCGTCGGCATCCCCGTCACGCATCGGTCCGAAGCTGTCCGCCATCGTTCCTCCCCCTGAAGGCCGTGGCCTGCGTTCCTGTGCCATCGCCGATCCGAGGCAACGACCCACCAATTGGGGCCGGTTCGGCCATGATTCCATGCCCGGACGACAGTGGGGTGACAGAGCGGGTCGCGAAGTAGTCGCACACCGGTGCCCCTGGGGGCGCACGCGCGCTCCAGGGGCACCGGCTCAGCCGTCATCGGGGCGGATCAGCCGCCGAGCGCACCGCCCGGCGCGTCCGGTCCGGCCTGGGTGACCATGGGGTCCGTGCTGAGGTGGATGACGCCGTAGTCGTACGCGTGCCGCCGGTAGACGACACTGGGTTCCTTCGTCTCGGAGTCGACGAAGAGATAGAAGTCGTGCCCGACCAGCTCCATCTCGTAGAGCGCCTGGTCGAGCGTCATCGGGGCGGCCACGTGGGTCTTCTCGCGAACGATGAGGGGGCCTTCGCCCATGACCTCGAGGGAGCCGATCTTCTTCGTCGGCACGCTGTCCGTGTCGTCCTCGTGGACGACGGTCCCGTTCCCGTTGAGCGTCGCGGCGCCGGGGACGTGGTCGGCGACCTCCGCGGCCGAGAGCCGGCCGTTGCCGCGGCGGGTGTAGCGCTTGTCGTGCTGCTTGCGCAGACGGGCCTCGAGTTTGTCCGCCGCCAGGTCGAGTGCCGCGTACGGGTCACTTGCCGCCGCCTCCGCCCGGATCACCGGACCGCGGGAGTGAAGCGTGATCTCCACTCGGTCGCAACGGTCGGCCTGCCGAGGGTTGGGCTCCTTGGACACCTCCACGTCGAGGCTGATCACCTTGCCATCGAGCTTCTGGATCTTCTCCAGCTTCAGCTTCTCGGCCACGTGCTTGCGGAACCGCTCGGGCACCTCGGTCTTGCGGCCCTTGACGACGATGTCCACGCAGAACTCCGTTCCCGGATTGCTCCGCTGCACTGGCGGAGCGTCTCCCTTTTGCACCAGGCCCCGGTGAGTGCCGGAACCTCGGACTTGGTGACTTTCACCTCCTCCTCCCCCATGGGCAAGATCTACACCCCATCGCTACGGGTGATTCAGAAACCCGCAGCACGACATTCGGATGGGCGAGGTACGGCCTGCGCCATTGCCTCACAACCGAACATATCTCGCCTGGACGGATGTCGTCACCCTCTACTGCGGCGTACCTCCGTTCAGGTGAATTGACCTGGTCATTACCTGCAACGATGGAAGACCCCGGTCAGTTCCGGTTTATTTCGAAAGAGTCCGGCGGGGCCGCGACCACAGCCGCGCAGATCATGTCGTCGACTCCGCTCACACCCGCCATTCCCCGAGCTCCTTGTGTCCGGTCGGTATCCACTGTCGTTGCCTCGGTCATCCGTTCCCCCCTTGCTTCCCCCGCTTCCGCGACGCATGCATCGATGTCCAGGTATGGGATGTCCAGGTATGGATCGATCTCCGCCACCGCCGCCCGTACAGCACGAGCCGCCTCCGTCATCGAGGCGCCCGTCGTCATCAGGTCGTCCACGAGCACGACCCGGCCCCCGCCCGCCAACAGCCGGGCACCTCCGGCTGCCACCTCCAGGGCGCCCGCGAGATTGTCCAGTCGCTGCCGCGAGTTGAGCCCCGCCTGGTCGGCCACGGCGCGCCGCTGCCGCAGCACGGCCAGCACCCGGGCCGGTGTCCCCGTGCGCCGCAGCTCCCCCGCCGCCGCGAGCGCGATCCGCCGCGCCGGATCATGGCCGCGCGCCCGCACCGCCTGCCGCGAGGACGGCAGGGGAACAAGCAGCAGAGAACCTGTGCCGGAAAGCGGCGCGCTCGCCTGACCACCCCCGGGCCGCAGTTGTCCGTTGCCGCCCCTCAGGCACCCGTCCCAGGCCGTGGGCAGCCCCTCCGGGACCGGGAGGCGCAGGTGCCCCAGTCCTGCCCGTACAGCCCCCGCCAGGGCCGTCCCCAAAGGTCTCGCAAGTGTCAGTGCCCCCCGTTCCTTGTGGGCGAGGAGCGTCGCGCGCACCTCGTCCTCGTATGGGGCCGCCGCGTGCACGACCGGCAGCCCGGGCGGCTCCGGATCCGGTCGCACCCGGCGCGGCGCGGCCCCGCTCAGGGCGGCACGGCACTCCGGGCAGAGCACCGTGCGAGGCCTTCCGCAGCCTCCGCACTCGGCCGGCAGCACCAGATCGGTGAGGTCCTGCCACCACCCCCGCATGCCCACCACTGTGCCAACGCGCGGGCCGACCGGCCACCCCTGTGGACAACCGCCTGTGGACAACTCCACGGCCATCACCCGTCCGGTGGACCCGGTGCGCAATGCCGGCCAGGTCCACCCCGTACGACGGCCAGATCCACCCCGTACGGCAGCCGGGCCTGCCCGAAAAGGGAGGCCCGGCAGGTCCGTACGTGGAAGAGAGAGGCCGCTACCCGGGATAGACCGGTGCCGTGCCGTCCTTGACGATCTTCTGCCACTGCTCCCCGGACGACAGCCGCACGATCCCGTCCTCCTCCGAGTGCGCCACCAGCGGCAGCCGTTCGTCCTCGGACGCGGCGACCTCCTTCACCCCCGTCAGCGCGGAGGGTGCGGTGCCCACCGGAGTGGAGCCGTCGACCTGGACGTAGCGCATCTGCTGCACCCCGCCGGACTCGCGCCCGACGACGACGAGCCGGCTGTCCCCGGCCCACGACATGGCGGTGACCTCCTCCAGCTGCGGCGCCGCGGAGCGCAGCTCGAGGATCGAGACGAGAGGCCGTCCGCCGGTCTCGGTGTCACGCTGGATGCGCCCGATCTGCAGCGAGCTCTTGCCGTCCTTCTGCACGATCAGCGCGATCCGCACCCCGTCGGCGGCCACCCGCACCGCCTGGACACGGCCGTCGATGCCGGGCGCGGTGACCGCCAGCGGAGTACCCGCGCCCTTCTCCAGCAGGAGCAGTCGCGAGTTCTTCGGATCGCGGTCGGCCACCCACAGGTCGCCCTGTCCGTCCCAACTGGGCGTCGTCAGTCGGTCGTCCGCCTTCGCCCCCTGGCTGTGCAGCACCGCGTCTCCCAGCGAGGCGCCCGACACCAGCGATCCGACGTACAGCGAACTCCCGTCGGCCGACACGCCGGCCGCGCTGTCCTCGCTCCGCGACACCGCGGCCGACCGCAGCTTCTTGTCGCCCACTCCCAGCGCACCGGGTACCGGCTCGGGCTGCTTGTCACTGTTACCGCTGGGCAGCCGTACGAGCCGCTGCTTGGCGTCGATGAAGTACTCGTACTCAGGGTGCTTGGCCGTGCCGTGCGAAGCGACGGTCTCCGCCCGGCTCTCGGTGACCACGCACAACTGCGAACCGTTCGACCGCTGCAGCTCCACCTCGTCGACGCCCGTGGGCGTCAGATCCTGGAGCGTGAAGAGGAGTTGGGTCGCCATCTTGTTGCACTGGGTCTCTCCGACCCGGTCGGCCCTCTTGTTCAGCGGGACCGTCACCCTGTTGCGGTCGTCGGGCGACAGCGACGTGACGCCCTTCTTCAGCTCCGTGTCGGAGGGGAAGCTCGACGTCACCACCGGATCCAGCCAGCGCGTGGGCCCCTTCAGGAGCGACCGGACCATCTCCGTCATCGGGTCCACCTTGTTCCGCACATAGACGGGGTCGGCGACGGTCCCCAGCGGTCCACCCGATCCGGAGGTCACATTCGAGGCGAAGTAGTACTTGTTGACGGACACGTAGTTGCGCTGGAAGTCGGAGTTACCCATCACCACGCCCTGCGGCAGCGCGTCGATGCGCCACTGCTTGGTGTCCTTCTGCAGCGTGAGGTGCACCGTCGTCCGGTACGAACCGGCGTCCGGCGCGTACGCGTGCTGCTCGTCCACCGTGGCGACCTTGCTGCCGGAGAGCGTGTACGAGTCGTCGCCCTCCCTGGTGCCCGAGTGCTCCGACTCGGGGTTGGGCCCGTCCGCGAGGACGGTCGTCGAGCGGTACGGATCCCACGTTTTGCGGGCGCTCGCCGTCAGATACTTGCGCGCCGTCTCGTACCGCGCGTCGTCACTGGTCAGTGCCTCCAGGAAGCCCTGCACGATCTCCGCCGGCGGGGCGTCCTCGCGGGGCGGCAGCGCGAAGACGCGGACCTGCGAGTCCTGCCTCGGCGTGGACTCGACCCCGCGCAGATCCCCGCTGTCCGGCATCGAGGCGCACCCGGTCAGCAGCAGTGCACCGCAACCGATGTACACCCCCACGCGCGCGGGACGCCGACGGCCGCTCCCCTCGCGGTCAGCGACCACGAAATGCCTCCCCTTGCCCGAGTTCCTCGGGCTCTGCTTGTCCGAGTTCTTCAGGCCCGCCGCCGTCCCGGCCACGCTCCTGCACGCTCCGTTCCCCACCCGCGGCGGGCATGTCGTCCAGCCGCCGCACGGCCCCGGAGGGCCTCGGCACCACACGCGCGCCGTTGCCCGGCAGCGCCGTCGGATCGGCCGTGGGCGACGCCCCGGCCAGTCGCGGCACCACGGACGTCCGCTGCATGGGCGGCGCCGCCTTCCCACCCGCGGCCTGCATCGGCACCGTGGCGAGCTTGTCGCCGCCGCCGGAGGGCAGTCCCGCGTCATTAAGTCCACGATTACGCCGCGAGTCCATGGGCTCCAGGGGTATCGGAGACCCCCGCAGCGGCTCGTCCGCGGTTCGCGGCAGCGTCAGCCGGAACTGCGAACCGCCGCCCGGCTCACCCCACGCCTGCAGCCAGCCGCCGTGCAGCCGGGCGTCCTCCAGGGCGATGGACAGCCCGAGCCCCGTGCCGCCGGTGGTACGCGCGCGTGCCGGGTCGGCACGCCAGAAGCGGCTGAAGACCCGGGTCGCCTCTCCGGGCTTGAGGCCGACGCCGTAGTCACGCACCGCGATGGCGACCGCCCCACCCGCTGTGGCGAGCTTGACCACCACTTCCTTGCCGTCGCCGTGCTCCACGGCGTTGACGACGAGATTGCGCAGCACCCGCTCCACCCGCCGGGGATCCGCCTCGGCGACCACCGGCTGCTGGTCGCCGACGACACGTATCTGCGAGCCCTTGCGCTCGGCGAGCGGCTCGGCACCGCTGACGACACGCCGTACGACTTCCCGGAGGTCTATCGCCTCGGCCTCCAGCGCCGCCGCACCCGCGTCGAACCGGCTGATCTCCAGCAGGTCCGCGAGCAGCGTCTCGAACCGGTCCAGCTGATCGGCGAGCAGCTCGGCCGACCGAGCGGTCACCGGATCGAAGTCCACGCGCGCGTCGTGGATGACGTCGGCCGCCATCCGGACGGTCGTGAGCGGCGTACGCAGCTCGTGCGACACGTCGGACACGAACCGTCGCTGCATCCGCGACAGGTCCTCCAGCTGCTGGATCTTTAGTTGAAGGTTCTGCGCCATCTTGTTGAAGGCCTCGCCGAGCCGCGCGATGTCGTCCTCGCCGGTGACCTTCATCCGCTCCTGCAGGCGCCCGGCGGATAGCCGCTCGGCGATCCCGGCCGCCATCCGCACCGGAGTGACGACCTGGCGCACCACGAGCCAGGCGATGGCCCCCAGAAGCACCACGACGAACAGTCCGGCCGTCGCGAGCGTCCCCTTGACCAGGCTCAGCGACTTCTCCTCCTGCGTCAGCGGGAAGAGGTAGTAGAGCTGGTACGCGTCTCCGTTGGGGTCGAGGACCTGCTTGCCGATGACCAGGGCGGCCTGCGACTCCTTGCCGTCCTTGTAGACGACCCTGGTGTAGCTCTGGGCCGCCATCGTGTTGCTGTCGACGCGGGCGCGCAGGTTCTCCGGGATGCTCACGGTCGGATCGACGTCACCCGAGGCACGCGGACCCCGCCCGGCACCGCCGTTGCCGGCCACGGTGGAGCTGAGCGTCACCACGTCGAAGGCGCCCTGGCCGCCACTGGAAAGGGAGACGACGAGGTCGTTCATCCACTGGCTGACGTTCTTGGACGGACGGCCGTCCGTACTCGAACCGTCGTCGCCATTGGCCGTGACAGCCGCGTCCGCCTTCTGCTTGGCCACCGAGAAGCCACCCGTGGCCTGACTCTGCGAGGCCTTGACCTTGGCGTCCAGCAGTCCGTTGCGCACCTGCCCGATGACCACGAAGCCGAGCAGCAGCACGACACCCAGCGACATCAGCAGCGTCGTGACGACGATCTTGAGCTGGATGTTGCGCCGCCACAGCCGCATCACGGGCAGCAACGGACGGCGCACCCAGCGCATGAACAACCGAAGGACCGGGCTGCCCTGGACTCCGCCTTGCAGCAGCCCGCCCTCCAACAAACGTCCCCAACGGGAGCCCGTCACCTTCCGGCCGACAGGCCGCCCCGAACGGACCCCCGTCTCACCGGGCGCCGAAGCGGCACTGTCCCGGGACATGTCAGCTCGGTCCGGCCTTGTAACCGACACCACGGACGGTCACCACGATCTCCGGCCGCTCCGGGTCCTTCTCGACCTTGGAGCGCAGCCGCTGGACATGGACGTTGACCAGCCGAGTGTCCGCCGCGTGCCGGTAGCCCCACACCTGCTCGAGGAGCACCTCCCGCGTGAACACCTGCCACGGCTTGCGGGCCAGTGCCACGAGCAGATCGAACTCCAGCGGCGTCAGGGCGATCGACTGCCCGTCCCGCTTCACAGAGTGACCGGCCACATCGATCACAAGATCGCCGATAGCCAGCTGCTCGGGCGCCGGTTCCTCGGAACGACGCAGCCGCGCCCTGATCCGCGCCACCAGCTCCTTTGGCTTGAACGGCTTCACGATGTAGTCGTCGGCGCCGGACTCGAGGCCGACCACGACATCGACGGTGTCGCTCTTCGCGGTGAGCATCACGATCGGCACCCCGGACTCCGCCCTGATCAGGCGGCACACCTCGATACCGTCCCGGCCGGGAAGCATCAGGTCCAGGAGCACCAGATCGGGCTTGGTCTCACGGAAAGCGGCCAGCGCCTTGTCGCCGTCGGCTACGAAAGACGGCTCAAAACCTTCACCACGCAACACAATGCCGAGCATCTCGGCCAGTGCGGTGTCGTCATCGACGACAAGGACTCGTCCCTTCATAAACGACATCATCCCATTAACTAAATCGTTACCTGGCGTGACCTGTCACACAGCTCAGCGAGTGCCTCTGCTGTCACGGGCGACACAGCGCCCTCTTCGGTCACGATCGCCGTCACCAACTCGGGGGGCGTCACATCGAATGCCGGGTTGTACGCCTGGGTCCCCAGGGGTGCCACCGGTATCCCGCCTCCCGCTTCCACTCCCGCCACCGGCACCTGGGGTGCTGTGACCTCGGTCACTTCATGACCGGGACGCTGCTCGACCTCGATGGATGCTCCATCCGGGGTGTCCGGGTCCACCGTCGTCACCGGCGCCACCACAATGAAAGGCACATGGTGATACCGGGCCAGCACCGCGAGCGGATAGCTCCCCACCTTGTTCGCCACCGAACCGTCGGCAGCGATCCGATCGGCCCCGATGAGCACCGCGTCCACCTCCCCCGCCGCGAACAGTGATCCCGCCGCGTTGTCCGTGAGCAAGGTGTACGCCATTCCGTTGCGCGCCGCCTCGTAAGCCGTCAGGCGAGCACCTTGCAGCAACGGACGCGTTTCGTCCACCCACAGCCTCCGCAGCTGCCCCGCCCTATGCGCCGCGAGGGCCACGGCGAAGGCCGTACCCTCCCCGCCGGACACCAGCGCCCCGGTGTTGCAATGCGTCAGAATCCGGTGCCCGCCACCCGGCAGCAGCTCGTCGAGCAGCGCCAACCCATGCTCGGCCATCCGAGCACTGGCCGCGGCATCCTCCCGGTGCAGCGCCCGCGCCGCCTCCAGCGCCGCCCCCGCGGCCCGCCGCTGATCACCGCCGCCGGAGAGTGCGGCACGATACGCCGTCTGCGCCCGGCGCACACCGACAGCGAGGTTCACCGCGGTGGGCCGGGCGCCCGCCAGCGCCCGGGCGGCATCGTCCACGTCGAAGCCGCGCACGGCGGCGAGCGCGACTCCGTACGCCCCGGCGATACCCAGCAGCGGCGCCCCTCGCACGGCCAGCGTGCGGATCGCCTCCACCAGCGCGGGAGCGTCCGTGCACACCAGCTCGACCTCCTCGGCCGGCAACCGTGTCTGGTCGAGAAGGACCAGCACCGGCCCTTCGGGCGGCTCGTCCCAGCGGATCGCCGGTATCCCCAGTAGCCCGTCGCCCTCGCGGAATTGCGCGTACTGATCAGCCATCCGCCCAGTCTGCCCCGTAGCAGGCGGACAATTGAAGGTGTCCACCCCATACGAGGGCCGGTCCCATGCCGGGCACACCGTGGCACGATGGCTGCCAACCTGCCGCCGCGACCGCGGACGGGCACCGTGAAGGAGCGACGATGAAAGACACTCCGGGCTGGGCCTCGCCCGGATCTGCCCCCTCCGACGGGCAGGAGCCGGACAACTCCGGCGCCGCCGAGCCCCCGGAGCAGCCCGCGGACCAAGGTGGCGCGAACCAGCCGGAGCCGCCCTCGAAGTGGTCCAAGGAGCAGCCCCCGCCCGGCCAGTGGTCCGCTCCCAGCCCGCAGGGCCCCAGCCAGGCCCCGCCGCCACCGCCCCCCGGCCCCGGCTGGGGCGGCCAGCAGCCCCCGGGCGCGGGAGGCTACGGAGGCCAGGGCGGCGGCTACGGCGGCTGGGGAGGCCCCGGCCGTGGCTACGGAGGCCCAGGAGGTCCCGGTGGCTGGGGCGGCAACTGGGGCGGCCCGCCGCCCGCCGCCAAGCCCGGTGTGATCCCCCTGCGCCCGCTCGGCGTCGGCGAGATCCTCGACGGCGCGGTCTCCACGATGCGGACCTACTGGCGCACCGTCCTGGGCATCTCGCTCACCGTCGCCGTCGTCACACAGATCGCGGTCATCCTGCTCCAGGGCCTGGTCCTGGACGACAGCGCGAGCACGGACGTCCTCAACGACCCGAGCGCCACCGCCGGCGAGCTGAGCCGCGCCCTGGGCGACACCCTGCTGAGCTCCGGCGTCGTCGTGCTCATCGGCCTGCTCGGCACCATCGTCGCCACGGCCCTGCTCACCTCCGTGACCAGCCGCGCGGTGCTCGGCAAGTCGGTGACCACCGCCGAGGCCTGGCGCGACGCCAGACCCCGGCTGCCGAAACTGTTCGCCCTGACCTTCCTGCTGCCGCTCATCGCCATCGCGATCATCACCGTCGGCACTCTTCCTGGCCTGCTCATCGCCGTCGCCGGCTCGAGCAGCGCGGGCGCCGCACTCGCGGTCCTCGGCGGGCTCGGCGCGGGCGTCGTCGCCCTCTGGCTGATGATCCGCTTCTCGCTCGCCTCGCCCGCCCTGATGCTGGAGAAGCAGGGCGTCCTGAAGTCGATGAGCCGCTCCGCGAAGCTCGTCCGCGGCTCCTGGTGGCGCGTCTTCGGCATCCAGCTGCTCGCCACGATCATCGCCAACATCGTGGCGTCGATCATCGTGATCCCCTTCGCGCTCATCGCCTCCGCCCTGAGCGGCGACGGCGTCGCCGGTTTCCTTGGCAGCAGCGGCAGCCCCGGCTGGACGTTCCTCATCGTCAGCGGAATCGGTTCGGTGATCGGTTCCATGATCACCTTCCCGATCTCCGCAGGCGTCACCGTGCTCCTCTACATCGACCAGCGCATCCGCCGCGAGGCCCTCGACCTCGACCTGGCACGCGCCGCCGGTGTCCAGGAATACGGCTCCACCACCCCCGGCCCCACTCCGGGGAGCTGATGGGGTGAGTCCGGCGGGGGGAGTTCTCACAGCGGTACTGGCACTGCCACGCACCGGCGCCACGGCCGTACTCGCGCTGCCGCGCGACGACGAACCACCGGTGACGATCCCGCGCGACCCCGCGCGGGAGGCGGCCAAGCGCGAACTGTCCAAACGGATGTACCACGAGAACGACCCCAGCCCGGTGCAACGCGCTCTGAACGCCTTCTGGGACTGGGTCGACAAACTGTTCAGCGCCGCCTCCACGGCGACTCCCGGCGGCACGCTCGGACTTGTCGTCATCGTGGTGGCGGTGCTGGCAGTCGTGGCCGCCCTCTGGTGGCGCCTCGGCACCCCGCACCGCACCCCCACCTCCTCCGCCGCACTCTTCGACGACCGCCCCCGCAGCGCCGCCGAACACCGCGCGGCCGCCGAAGCACACGCCGCCCAGGGCCACTGGAACCAAGCCGTCCAGGAACGCATGCGCGCCGTCGTGCGCTCCCTCGAGGAACGCGCCTTGCTCGACCCACGCCCGGGCCGCACCGCGGACGAGGCCGCCGCCGAAGCGGGCCGCACACTGCCCTCCCACACGGACCGACTGCGCGCCGCCGCCCGGGACTTCGACGAGGTCACATACGGCGGCCGGTCCGCGGGCTCCGACACATACCACCGCCTCACCGAACTCGACCGCGACCTCGAGCGCACCAAACCCGTACTCACCAGAAGCGCCCAGAGCACGGACCACAACAGCCGCCAGGGGGCCGCCTCATGACCGAGGCCACCCTCACGTCCACCTCGGCCTCGCCCACCGCCCGCCAGGTGTGGACCCGCACCCGAGGCATCGTCCTCGCCGTCGTGATCCTGCTCGCGGCCGCCGTCGCGATCGCCGCGATCCGCTCCGGCGCCCAGCACGGCCGCCTCGACCCACGCTCCGCCGACCCCTACGGCAGCCGCGCCACCGCCGAACTCCTCGGCGACCGCGGGGTCTCCACGCGCGTGGTCACCACCCTGGACGAGGCCCGCGCCGCGACCGGCGCCGACACCACGCTCCTCGTCGCCGCCCCGGACCTGCTGACCGACCATCAGCAGGCCGGCCTCCGCGCGGCGACCAAGAACTCCGGTGGCCGCACGATCCTGATCGCCCCCGACTCGCCCTCCCTCGGCACCCTCGCCCCCGGAGCCACCGCCGATCCCGCGATCAGCTTCCACTCGACGCTCGCCCCCGACTGCGACCTGCCCGCCGCCCGCCGCGCGGGCAGCGCCGACACCGGCGGCATCCGCTACAGCACCAGCGACCCCGGCGCCGACGTCTGCTACCCCAGCGACGGCCTGCCCACCCTGCTGCGCATCCCGGCGGCCACCGGGAACGGCGACACCGTCGTCATCGGCGCCCCCGACATCCTCTACAACAACCGTCTCGACAAGCAGGGCAACGCCTCGCTCGTCCTCCAACTGCTCGGTTCCCGCCCCCACTTGGTCTGGTACCTCCCCTCCCTCTCCGACACCTCGGCCACCGACGCGGGCAAAAAGACCTTCCTCGACCTGCTCCCCTCGGGCTGGCTCTGGGGCACCCTTCAGCTCTTCATCGCGGCAGGCCTGGCCGCCCTGTGGCGGGCACGCCGACTCGGCCCCCTCGTACCCGAACGCCTCCCCGTCGCGATCCGCGCCTCCGAAACCGTCGAAGGCCGCGCACGCCTCTACCGCAAGGCCAACGCCCGCGACCGCGCGGGCGCCGCTCTGCGCTCCACCACCCGCACCCGACTCGCCCCCCTCGTCGGTGTATCCCCCGCTCAGGCGCACGCGCCCGAGGCACTGCTCCCCGCCCTGTCCGCCCGTCTCGACGGCGACGGACAGGCCCTGCACACCCTCCTCTTCGGCCCGCCGCCCAGCGACGACGCGGCCCTCATCTCCCTCGCCGACCAACTCGACGCCCTCGAAAGAGAGGTACGCCGTCCATGATGGCCCCGACCACTGACAACGCCGGGTACGCCGGGGATCCGGGCACCGCCCGCTCCTCCCTGGAAGCCCTGCGCGCCGAGATCGCCAAAGCCGTGGTCGGCCAGGACCCCGCCGTGACCGGCCTCGTCGTCGCCCTCCTCTGCCGCGGACACGTTCTACTAGAAGGAGTCCCCGGAGTCGCCAAAACGTTGCTCGTCCGCGCGCTCGCATCCGCGCTCGAACTCGACACCAAGCGCGTCCAGTTCACTCCCGACCTGATGCCGAGCGACATCACCGGCTCACTCGTCTACGACGCCCGCACCGCCGAGTTCTCGTTCCAGCCCGGCCCGGTCTTCACGAACCTCCTGCTGGCCGACGAGATCAACCGCACTCCGCCCAAGACCCAGTCGTCCCTCCTCGAAGCGATGGAGGAGCGTCAAGTCACGGTCGACGGCACCCCCCGCCCGCTCCCGGAGCCGTTCCTGGTCGCCGCGACCCAGAACCCGGTCGAGTACGAGGGAACGTATCCTCTGCCCGAAGCCCAACTGGACCGCTTCCTCCTGAAACTGACGATCCCTCTGCCGTCCCGTCAGGACGAGATCGACGTCCTCACCCGCCACGCCGAGGGCTTCAACCCGCGAGACCTGCGCGCCGCCGGCGTACGCCCCGTGGCGGGCCCGGCCCACCTGGAAGCCGCCCGCGCTGCCGTGGCCAAGACATCGGTCTCCCCCGAAATCACCGGCTACGTCGTCGACATCTGCCGCGCCACCCGCGAATCGCCGTCCCTCAATCTCGGCGTCTCCCCGCGCGGCGCGACCGCCCTCCTCGCCACCGCCCGTGCCTGGGCCTGGCTGACCGGCCGCGACTACGTCATCCCCGACGACGTGAAGGCCCTGGCCCTGCCCACCCTCCGCCACCGCATCCAACTCCGCCCCGAGGCGGAGATGGAGGGCGTGACGGCCGACTCGGTCATCAACGCGATCCTCGCTCACGTCCCCGTCCCCCGCTGATGGCACTCACCGGACGCGCCGCCCTGCTGGCGGCCCTCGGCACACTCCCCGTCGGCATCTGGGAGCCCAGTTGGACGGGCATCCTCGCCGTGAACGCTCCTCTGGCCCTGGCCTGCGCCTGCGACGCGGCCCTGGCCGCACCCGTGCGCCGCCTCGGCCTGGCCCGCTCCGGCGACACTTCCGTACGCCTCGGCGAGACCGCCGATGTCACCCTGACCGTCACCAATCCCTCCGGCCGCCTCCTGCGCGCCCGCCTCCGTGACGCCTGGCCTCCCAGCAGCTGGGAGCCGGGCACCGAGGTGGCCGGCTCCCGCCACCGCCTGACGGTCCCCGCCGGCGAGCGTCGACGCCTGACCACCCGCCTGCGCCCCACCCGTCGAGGCGACCGCCAGGCGGACCGCGTCACCATCCGCTCGTACGGCCCCCTCGGTCTCTTCTCCCGCCAAGGCAGCCTCCAGGTGCCCTGGACCGTACGAGTCCTGCCACCCTTCACCAGCCGCAAGCACCTCCCCTCCAAACTGGCCCGCCTACGCGAGCTCGACGGCCGTACCAGCGTCCTGACCCGCGGCGAGGGGACGGAATTCGACAGCCTGCGCGAGTACGTCCCCGGTGACGACACCCGTTCCATCGACTGGCGCGCCACGGCCCGCCAGACCAAGGTCGCCGTACGCACCTGGCGTCCCGAGCGCGACCGCCACATCCTTCTGGTCCTCGACACGGGCAGAACCTCGGCCGGTCGCGTGGGCGACGCCCCGCGTCTGGACGCCTCCATGGACGCGGCACTCCTCCTGGCCGCCCTGGCCTCCCGGGCCGGCGACCGCGTGGACCTCCTCGCGTACGACCGCCGAGTACGCGCCCTGGTCCAGGGCCGCTCAGCCGGCGACGTCCTCCCTTCCCTGGTCAACGCGATGGCGACCCTGGAGCCGGAGCTCGTCGAAACGGACGGCCGCGGCCTCACCGCCACGGCCCTCCGCACGGCCCCTCGCCGCTCCCTGATCGTGCTGCTGACCAGCCTCGACGCGGCTCCCATCGAAGAGGGCCTGCTCCCCGTACTCTCCGGTCTCACCCACCGCCACACAGTCCTCGTGGCCTCAGTGGCCGACCCATACATCGCGCACATGGCTACGGCTCGGGGAAGCGCCGAGGCGGTGTACGAGGCGGCAGCCGCGGCCCAGGCCCAGACGGAACGCCATCGCACGGCCGAACAACTCCAGCGCCACGGAGTAACCGTCGTCGACGCGGTTCCGGACAACCTGGCGCCTGCCCTCGCGGACGCATATCTGGCACTCAAGGCGGCAGGACGGCTGTAAGCCGGCACAAAAAAAGGGGCCTCTCGATTCGAGAGGCCCCAAAAAAAGATCTTGAACGCAGAAAACCCCCGTACCGATTTCCCGGTACGGGGGTTCTCCCTACAATTAGTTCGGCGGCGTCCTACTCTCCCACAGGGTCCCCCCTGCAGTACCATCGGCGCTGTGAGGCTTAGCTTCCGGGTTCGGAATGTAACCGGGCGTTTCCCTCACGCTATGACCACCGAAACACTATGAAACTTGTCAAACTACCGCACCAAACCCAGTGGCCCTGGGAATGGGGTTGTTCGTGGTTTCAGAACCAACACAGTGGACGCGAGCAACTGAGGACAAGCCCTCGGCCTATTAGTACCGGTCACCTCCAGCGGTTACCCGCCTTCCAGATCCGGCCTATCAACCCAGTCGTCTACTGGGAGCCTTAACCCCTCAAAGGGGGTGGGAATACTCATCTCGAAGCAGGCTTCCCGCTTAGATGCTTTCAGCGGTTATCCCTCCCGAACGTAGCCAACCAGCCATGCCCTTGGCAGGACAACTGGCACACCAGAGGTTCGTCCGTCCCGGTCCTCTCGTACTAGGGACAGCCCTTCTCAATATTCCTACGCGCGCAGCGGATAGGGACCGAACTGTCTCACGACGTTCTAAACCCAGCTCGCGTACCGCTTTAATGGGCGAACAGCCCAACCCTTGGGACCGACTCCAGCCCCAGGATGCGACGAGCCGACATCGAGGTGCCAAACCATCCCGTCGATATGGACTCTTGGGGAAGATCAGCCTGTTATCCCCGGGGTACCTTTTATCCGTTGAGCGACGGCGCTTCCACAAGCCACCGCCGGATCACTAGTCCCGACTTTCGTCCCTGCTCGACCCGTCGGTCTCACAGTCAAGCTCCCTTGTGCACTTACACTCAACACCTGATTACCAACCAGGCTGAGGGAACCTTTGGGCGCCTCCGTTACTCTTTAGGAGGCAACCGCCCCAGTTAAACTACCCATCAGACACTGTCCCTGATCCGGATCACGGACCCAGGTTAGACATCCAGCACGACCAGAGTGGTATTTCAACGACGACTCCCCCTGAGCTGGCGCTCAGAGTTCAAAGTCTCCCACCTATCCTACACAAGCCGAACCGAACACCAATATCAAACTGTAGTAAAGGTCCCGGGGTCTTTCCGTCCTGCTGCGCGAAACGAGCATCTTTACTCGTAGTGCAATTTCACCGGGCCTATGGTTGAGACAGTCGAGAAGTCGTTACGCCATTCGTGCAGGTCGGAACTTACCCGACAAGGAATTTCGCTACCTTAGGATGGTTATAGTTACCACCGCCGTTTACTGGCGCTTAAGTTCTCAGCTTCGCCACCCCGAAGAGTGACTAACCGGTCCCCTTAACGTTCCAGCACCGGGCAGGCGTCAGTCCGTATACATCGCCTTACGGCTTCGCACGGACCTGTGTTTTTAGTAAACAGTCGCTTCTCGCTGGTCTCTGCGGCCACCCCCAGCTCACGGAGTAAATCCGATCACCGGTGATGGCCCCCCTTCTCCCGAAGTTACGGGGGCATTTTGCCGAGTTCCTTAACCATAGTTCACCCGAACGCCTCGGTATTCTCTACCTGACCACCTGAGTCGGTTTAGGGTACGGGCCGCCATGAAACTCGCTAGAGGCTTTTCTCGACAGCATAGGATCATCCACTTCACCACAATCGGCTCGGCATCAGGTCTCAGCCTTAATGTGTGACGGATTTACCTATCACACGGCCTACACCCTTACCCCGGGACAACCACCGCCCGGGATGGACTACCTTCCTGCGTCACCCCATCACTCACCTACTGCAGGTCTGGTCCGTCGGCTCCACCACTCCCCTTTGCCCGAAGGCTCCGGGGCGGCTTCACGGACTTAGCATCGCCTGGTTCAATGTTTGACGCTTCACAGCGGGTACCGGAATATCAACCGGTTATCCATCGACTACGCCTGTCGGCCTCGCCTTAGGTCCCGACTTACCCTGGGCAGATCAGCTTGACCCAGGAACCCTTAGTCAATCGGCGCACACGTTTCTCACGTGTGTATCGCTACTCATGCCTGCATTCTCACTCGTGAACCGTCCACCACTGCCTTCCGGCGCGGCTTCACCCGGCACACGACGCTCCCCTACCCATCACAGCGGGCGTTGGCCCTATTGCTGCAATGACACGACTTCGGCGGTACGCTTGAGCCCCGCTACATTGTCGGCGCGGAATCACTAGACCAGTGAGCTATTACGCACTCTTTCAAGGGTGGCTGCTTCTAAGCCAACCTCCTGGTTGTCTCTGCGACTCCACATCCTTTCCCACTTAGCGTACGCTTAGGGGCCTTAGTCGATGCTCTGGGCTGTTTCCCTCTCGACCATGGAGCTTATCCCCCACAGTCTCACTGCCGCGCTCTCACTTACCGGCATTCGGAGTTTGGCTAAGGTCAGTAACCCGGTAGGGCCCATCGCCTATCCAGTGCTCTACCTCCGGCAAGAAACACACGACGCTGCACCTAAATGCATTTCGGGGAGAACCAGCTATCACGGAGTTTGATTGGCCTTTCACCCCTAACCACAGGTCATCCCCCAGGTTTTCAACCCTGGTGGGTTCGGTCCTCCACGACCTCTTACAGCCGCTTCAACCTGCCCATGGCTAGATCACTCCGCTTCGGGTCTTGAGCGCGCTACTAAATCGCCCTATTCGGACTCGCTTTCGCTACGGCTTCCCCACACGGGTTAACCTCGCAACACACCGCAAACTCGCAGGCTCATTCTTCAAAAGGCACGCAGTCACGACGCACTGAGTAAACTCAATGCGCGACGCTCCCACGGCTTGTAGGCACACGGTTTCAGGTACTATTTCACTCCGCTCCCGCGGTACTTTTCACCATTCCCTCACGGTACTATCCGCTATCGGTCACCAGGGAATATTTAGGCTTAGCGGGTGGTCCCGCCAGATTCACACGGGATTTCTCGGGCCCCGTGCTACTTGGGTGTTTCTCAAACGAGCCGTTGACGTTTCGACTACGGGGGTCTTACCCTCTACGCCGGACCTTTCGCATGTCCTTCGCCTACATCAACGGTTTCTGACTCGTCTCACGGCCGGCAGACCGTGAAAGAGAAATCCCACAACCCCACATACGCAACCCCTGCCGGGTCTCACACGCATATGGTTTGGCCTCATCCAGTTTCGCTCGCCACTACTCCCGGAATCACGGTTGTTTTCTCTTCCTGCGGGTACTGAGATGTTTCACTTCCCCGCGTTCCCTCCACATACCCTATGTGTTCAGGTATGGGTGACAGCCCATGACGACTGCCGGGTTTCCCCATTCGGAAACCCCCGGATCAAAGCCTGGTTGACGACTCCCCGGGGACTATCGTGGCCTCCCACGTCCTTCATCGGTTCCTGGTGCCAAGGCATCCACCGTGCGCCCTTAAAAACTTGGCCACAGATGCTCGCGTCCACTGTGCAGTTCTCAAACAACGACCAACCACCCATCACCCCAAACCTTCCGGTTCGAGTGCACTGGGGCCGGCACTGAAGGCAGCCGATAACCGGCCGTACCTTCAGACACCCAACAGCGTGCCCGGCACCCCCGCCACTCATGATCAGCTTTCCACGCCCCGAAGAGCAGTACTCACAGCCTGAGATGACTGAAGATGCCGAATAATCAACGTTCCACCCATGAGCAACCAGCATCAGACATTCGCCGATGTACTGGCCTCTGACCTCACCCCGGAGGGATCGGTAAGAAGTGCTCCTTAGAAAGGAGGTGATCCAGCCGCACCTTCCGGTACGGCTACCTTGTTACGACTTCGTCCCAATCGCCAGTCCCACCTTCGACAGCTCCCTCCCACAAGGGGTTGGGCCACCGGCTTCGGGTGTTACCGACTTTCGTGACGTGACGGGCGGTGTGTACAAGGCCCGGGAACGTATTCACCGCAGCAATGCTGATCTGCGATTACTAGCAACTCCGACTTCATGGGGTCGAGTTGCAGACCCCAATCCGAACTGAGACAGGCTTTTTGAGATTCGCTCCGCCTCACGGCTTCGCAGCTCATTGTACCTGCCATTGTAGCACGTGTGCAGCCCAAGACATAAGGGGCATGATGACTTGACGTCGTCCCCACCTTCCTCCGAGTTGACCCCGGCAGTCTCCTGTGAGTCCCCATCACCCCGAAGGGCATGCTGGCAACACAGAACAAGGGTTGCGCTCGTTGCGGGACTTAACCCAACATCTCACGACACGAGCTGACGACAGCCATGCACCACCTGTACACCGACCACAAGGGGGCGACCATCTCTGGCCGTTTCCGGTGTATGTCAAGCCTTGGTAAGGTTCTTCGCGTTGCGTCGAATTAAGCCACATGCTCCGCTGCTTGTGCGGGCCCCCGTCAATTCCTTTGAGTTTTAGCCTTGCGGCCGTACTCCCCAGGCGGGGAACTTAATGCGTTAGCTGCGGCACCGACGACGTGGAATGTCGCCAACACCTAGTTCCCACCGTTTACGGCGTGGACTACCAGGGTATCTAATCCTGTTCGCTCCCCACGCTTTCGCTCCTCAGCGTCAGTAATGGCCCAGAGATCCGCCTTCGCCACCGGTGTTCCTCCTGATATCTGCGCATTTCACCGCTACACCAGGAATTCCGATCTCCCCTACCACACTCTAGCTAGCCCGTATCGAATGCAGACCCGGGGTTAAGCCCCGGGCTTTCACACCCGACGTGACAAGCCGCCTACGAGCTCTTTACGCCCAATAATTCCGGACAACGCTTGCGCCCTACGTATTACCGCGGCTGCTGGCACGTAGTTAGCCGGCGCTTCTTCTGCAGGTACCGTCACTTTCGCTTCTTCCCTGCTGAAAGAGGTTTACAACCCGAAGGCCGTCATCCCTCACGCGGCGTCGCTGCATCAGGCTTTCGCCCATTGTGCAATATTCCCCACTGCTGCCTCCCGTAGGAGTCTGGGCCGTGTCTCAGTCCCAGTGTGGCCGGTCGCCCTCTCAGGCCGGCTACCCGTCGTCGCCTTGGTGAGCCACTACCTCACCAACAAGCTGATAGGCCGCGGGCTCATCCTTCACCGCCGGAGCTTTTAACCCACCCAGATGCCCGGGCAGGTGTTATCCGGTATTAGACCCCGTTTCCAGGGCTTGTCCCAGAGTGAAGGGCAGATTGCCCACGTGTTACTCACCCGTTCGCCACTAATCCACCCCGAAGGGCTTCATCGTTCGACTTGCATGTGTTAAGCACGCCGCCAGCGTTCGTCCTGAGCCAGGATCAAACTCTCCGTGAATGTTTTCCCGTAATCGGGACGACACCACGAGAGCGGAACCGAGGAGAGGAATAATCCCCCCGGTTCACAGCGTCCTCGCTGTGCGCCTGCCAGGCAGTGCCCGGCAGGACTTTTTCAAAGGAACCTCGCCCCAGCCGATCGGCCGGAGACGGGGTATCAACATATCTGGCGTTGATTTTTTGCACGCTGTTGAGTTCTCAAGGAACGGACGCTTCCTTTGTACTCACCCGAGAGACTCTCTCAGGCTTTCCTCCGGGCGCTTCCCTTCGGTGTTTCCAACCTTACCAGATCCGTTTTCCGTTCCGTTTCCGGTCGGAATTCATTTCCAGTGGCCGTTGGAGGGGCCTTTGCCTATTTGATTGCCTTCCGGCTCTCTTTCGGCGAGTCCGACTTTATCAGAAGTTTTTGACCGGCCTTACCGGCCACTCAGTCCTGAATAATCGGAGGTGCTTCTCGGGAATTGCATTCACAAGAAGCTGGCAGATCCTAACTGCCACCGTCTGGACTTGTCCAGCTCTAGGCAACTGTTCGAATCTACCTCCCCACCGGCTCCGTGTCAACGGCTCCTGTGCGGCGAAGAGGAGACTAGCAGGTCAACGGGGATGAACGCACATCAGGCGGCCGTCGGAAGAGTCGCGCTGCGCTCGGACTCGTCGACGTCACCGGTGTCGCCGGCCCGTACCGCGCGACCGCCCAGGACATAGACGTACGCGAGGAAGGCCAGTTCAGCGGCGATGCCTATGCCGACACGGGCCCAGGTGGGGAGACCGGACGGGGTGACGAAGCCTTCGATGGCGCCCGAGACGAAGAGGATCAGAGCCAGGCCGATCGCCATGCCGAGAGCGGCGCGGCCCTCTTCGGCGAGTGCCGTACGGCGCGAGCGGGGGCCCGGGTCTATCAGGGTCCATCCCAGTCGCAGACCGGTGCCCGCGGCCACGAAGACAGCGGTCAGTTCCACCAGGCCGTGCGGAAGGATCAGGCCCAGGAAGGTGTCGAGGCGGCCCGCCGACGACATCAGGCCTATGCCCACGCCGAGGTTGAGCATGTTCTGGAAGAGGATCCAGAGAACCGGTAGCCCCAGGAAAATGCCCAGGACCAGGCACATCGCCGCGGCCTGGGCGTTGTTCGTCCAGACCTGGGCCGCGAAGGACGCGGCCGGGTGGCTCGAGTAGTAGGTCTCGTACTCGCCGCCGGGGCGTGTGAGCTGGCGCAGCTGGCTGGGGGCCGCGATCGAAGACTGGACCTCGGGGTGCGTGCCTATCCACCACCCAAGGACGACGCCGACCAGGGTCGACAGGAGCGCCGTGGGGACCCACCAGTGGCGGGAGCGGTATACCGCCGCCGGGAAACCCTGGGTGAGGAAGCGGGTGACATCGCGCCAGGAGGCGCGGCGATTGCCTGTCACGGCCCCACGCGCGCGTGCCACCAGTTGGCTCAGACGACCGGTGAGCTGCGGATCCGGCGCGCTGGACTGGATCAGGGAGAGATGCGTGGCCGTACGTTGATACAAGGCGACGAGTTCGTCTGCCTCGGCTCCGGTGAGCCGGCGTTGGCGGCGCAGCAGAGCATCGAGACGGTCCCACTCGGCGCGGTGGGCGGACACGAAGACGTCGAGGTCCATCGGTTCTGCTGCTCCTCGTCCTCTCGTACTGCGTGTCAGCTTGTCGTACTGCGGCGCGATGCGCCCTCAGCTTGGCAGACTGACCGTTCTCAGGGCAGGTCAGGGGAAGGACGGCGACTGTGAGTGAGCTAGTGACGGGCGAGGCGGTGGCGCTGGAGCTGCGCCCCGCGAAACTGCCGAGCCGGGCGCTGGCCGTGCTGCTCGATCTGGCCGTGTCGATGACCGCCTATTTGATCGTCACCATCGGCCTGCTGGCCGCGACGGCGGCCTTGGACGATGCGGCGCGGATCGCGGTGTCGATCGCGAGTTTCGTTCTGCTGCTGGTGGGCGGCCCGATCGCGGTGGAGACGCTGAGTCACGGCCGCTCGCTGGGGAAGCTGGCCTTCGGGCTGCGGGTGGTGCGGGACGACGGGGGGCCGATCCGGTTCCGGCACGCGTTGGTGCGTGGCGCGATCGGTGTGGTCGAGATTCTGATGACGTTCGGGATCATCGCGTGCATCGCCTCGCTCGTGTCGGCTCGGGGGCGGCGGCTCGGTGACGTGTTCGCGGGGACCCTCGTCGTGCGGGAACGGATTCCCGTCGGACATACGGCCTTCGTGCCTCCGCCGCCGCCCTGGCTGGCGGGGCGGTTCTCCGGACTTGATCTGTCGGCCGTGCCGGACGGCCTGTGGCTGGCCATTCGTCAGTACTTGACGCGGATGCGGCAGCTGGACCCTCAGGTCGGCGGGACGATGGCGGAGCGGCTCGCGTCCGATCTGGCCGCCCGTACGGGGGCTCCGGCGCCGCAGGGGGTGCCGGCGGCCGCCTATCTGGCGGCCGTGGTGCAGGAACGGCAGGCGCGGGACGCTCGGCGGGCCTTCGGCGGCGGGAGCGCTCCTGCGGTGCCCGGGGGCCCGGGTGGGTTCGTCGGAGGGACGCCCGGCGCGGGCGGCGGCCCTGTCCTGGGGCAGTCAGGCGCTCACTCCTATCCGCAGGTCTATCCGCAGGCGGGTGCCTCCTCGCCCGCTTCGGCGCGGGACCCGTATCCGTCGGCGTCCCCGGCAGCGTCGGCGCGGCAGGCGCCGCCGCCCGCGGCACCGCGGGACGAGCCAGTCGAACGCCCGTCGACCGGATTCGCGCCGCCCGCCTGAACCCGCTCCGAACGGTGTCCCGGCGTCGTCAGGCGAAGACCGACGGCGGTGATTCGAGGTGCTCGAGCTCCACGCCTGGCGCCGCCAGGACCACGTCTCCCGCGAGGTGTACGGCGTGCTGCTCCCCCGTGTCCAGGGCTGTGACCTGGTAGTCGTCCACGGTCAAGGGGCCGTTGTCAGTGGCGTGTGTTTCTCTCGAGATCAAGGCCCAGGACTGGTCGACGGTGCGCGGGGCGAGGACCGGGTCGGTGAAGGCGACGAGGCGTACGCGGGTTGCGGAGGCATCGGGGGTGAGGCGCAGCAGACGGGCGGTGGCGACGAGGAAGGCGGGGGATGTGCCGGTGAAGGCGTGGGCGCGGACATTGCCTTCGGTGGCCTCGGTGCCGGTGGGGTCGGTGCGGACCCAGGTCACGCCGTCGAGGGCGGCGCCACGGACCTGCCAGCTCGCGGCGTGCAGTTCGAGACGGATGGGGCGGCCGAGCTCGTCGAGGGCGAGGTCGACCGAGCCGGCGTGGTCGCCGGAGGGGGTGGTCAGTTGCGAGACGTAGCGCCAGCCGGAGGGGCCGGGCGCGCAGTGGAAGTGTTCTTCGGCGAGGGGGGTGTGATCGTGCGGATCATGGAGCGAATAGCGACCGCGTGGCATGGGCGTTCAGGTCCTCATCGGGGACAGGCCCCCGCCACGGGGGCAGGGGCCTGCTGACATCCGTACGCCGAGCGGTGGTACCGCTGCTCGGCGGGGTGCTCAGTAGCGGTAGTGGTCCGACTTGTACGGGCCCTCGACCTCTACGCCGATGTACGCGGCCTGCTCCGGGCGGAGCGTGGTGAGCTTGACGCCGAGGGCGTCGAGGTGGAGGCGGGCGACCTTCTCGTCGAGGTGCTTGGGCAGCACGTAGACGTCGGTCGGGTACTCGTCGGGCTTGGTGAACAGCTCGATCTGGGCCAGGGTCTGGTCCGCGAACGAGTTGGACATCACGAACGAGGGGTGGCCGGTGGCGTTGCCCAGGTTCAGCAGGCGGCCCTCGGACAGAACGATGATCACCTTGCCGTCGGGGAACTTCCAGGTGTGAACCTGCGGCTTGACCTCGTCCTTGACGATGCCCGGGATCTTCGCGAGGCCGGCCATGTCGATCTCGTTGTCGAAGTGACCGATGTTGCCCACGATCGCCTGGTGCTTCATCTTGGCCATGTCCGAGGCCATGATGATGTCCTTGTTGCCGGTCGTGGTGACGAAGATGTCGCCCTTGTCGACGACCTCGTCGAGGGTCGTGACCTGGTAACCGTCCATCGCCGCCTGCAGGGCGCAGATCGGGTCGATCTCGGTGATGATCACCCGGGCGCCCTGGCCGCGCAGGGACTCCGCGCAGCCCTTGCCCACGTCGCCGTAGCCGAGGACGACTGCGGTCTTGCCACCGATGAGGACGTCGGTGGCGCGGTTGATGCCGTCGATCAGGGAGTGGCGGCAGCCGTACTTGTTGTCGAACTTCGACTTGGTGACGGCGTCGTTCACGTTGATCGCCGGGAACAGGAGGGTGCCGTCGCGGTGCATCTCGTAGAGACGGTGGACACCGGTCGTGGTCTCCTCGGTCACGCCGCGGATCTCCGAGGCGAGCTGGGTCCACTTCTGCGAGCCGTCGGTGATGGTGCGGTGCAGGAGTTCGAGGACGAAGCGGTGCTCCTCGGACTCAGCGGTGTCGACGGACGGGACCTTGCCGTCCTTCTCGTACTCGACGCCCTTGTGGACGAGGAGGGTGGCGTCACCGCCGTCGTCCAGGATCATGTTCGGGCCGCCGGTGGGGGTGTTCGGCCAGGTCAGAGCCTGCTCCGTGCACCACCAGTACTCCTCCAGGGTCTCGCCCTTCCAGGCGAAGACCGGGACGCCCTGCGGGTTGTCGGGCGTGCCGTTCGGGCCGACCGCGATGGCGGCGGCGGCGTGGTCCTGGGTGGAGAAGATGTTGCAGGAGGCCCAGCGGACCTCGGCGCCGAGGGCGACGAGGGTCTCGATGAGGACGGCGGTCTGCACCGTCATGTGCAGGGAGCCGGTGACGCGGGCGCCCGCGAGGGGCTGCGTGGCGGCGTACTCCTTGCGGATCGACATCAGGCCGGGCATCTCGTGCTCGGCGAGGGTGATCTCCTTGCGGCCGAACTCGGCCAGGGAGAGGTCGGCGACCTTGAAGTCCTGTCGGTTGTCGACAGTCGTCATGACGAGCTGCTCCTCGGGGTCTGGATTGGGGCGAGGTGGATACGGCTGTCTGCGCGGCGCGGGGCATACGCATGCCCGAGCAGGGCACGGACGTGCCCCGCAGCAGGGCACAGGAGTGCCTGGTGCGCGCAGCGCAGTCCGTCGGAGGCCCTCTCTCCCTCGGCCGGTCCGCGGTGGGACCGCCCGACCGCCATCAGCAGCGACGTCTGGCTCAGCCCCCAAGCTACACCGGTCGCCCCGGGCCGCCCCAGTCCGCCTCCGGCCGACGATCGTTGCGGACAAGGTGTGCGGCTCGTCTTCGGGCGGGTGAGTGCCAGGGGGTGAGTGCCGGGTGGGTCAGTGCTCGGAAGGTGTCTGGGCGGGGCCCCCGGGGGTCGCTTCGGGGTTCGGGCCCTTTGCGGCCTCCACCTCGCTGTAGATGTCCGGCTCCAGGTAGATCACGCGGGCGATCGGGACGGCGGCGCGGATGCGGGACTCGGCGGCGTTGATCGCGGTGGCGACCTCGGCGGCCGTGTCGTCGTGCTGGACGGCGATCTTCGCGGCGACCAGGAGCTCCTCCGGGCCGAGGTGGAGCGTGCGCATGTGGATGATGCCGGTGACCGTGTGGCCGTCGACGATCGAGGCCTCGATCTTCTTGACCTCTTCGATGCCCGCGGCCTCGCCCAGCAGGAGGGACTTGGTCTCGGCGGCGAGGACCAGCGCGATCAAGATGAGCAGGATGCCGATGCAGAGCGTGCCGATACCGTCCCAGACGCCGTCGCCCGTGAGCAGGGCGAGGCCGACGCCGCCGAGGGCGAGGACCAGACCGATGAGCGCGCCGAAGTCCTCCAGGAGGACGACCGGCAGCTCGGGGGCCTTGGCGCGGCGGATGAACTGCGACCAGGAGTGCGTGCCCCGCAGTTCGTTGGACTCCTTGATGGCCGTACGGAAGGAGAAGCCCTCGGCGATGATCGCGAACACCAGGACGCCCACCGGCCAGTACCAGTGCTCGATCTCGTGCGGGTGCTTGATCTTCTCGTAGCCCTCGTAGACGGCGAACATGCCGCCGACCGAGAAGAGGACGATCGAGACGAGGAAGGCGTAGATGTAGCGCTCGCGGCCGTACCCGAAGGGGTGCTGGGGGGTCGCCTCGCGCTGGGCCTTCTTGCCACCGATCAGGAGCAGGGCCTGGTTGCCGGAGTCGGCGAGCGAGTGGACGCCCTCGGCGAGCATCGAGGACGAACCGCTGAACGCGAACGCCACGAACTTCGATGCCGCGATCGCGAGATTGGCGCCGAGTGCCGCCACGATCGCCCTGGTGCCGCCTGAAGCGCTCATGTGCTCCTGCTGTCCCTTCGTCCGCCGTCCGGGCCCCGTTCGTACGCTCGTACGCCGGTCCGGGCTTTGCCCGCCCTTTGCGGTGGGCCATTGTTGCAGCCCGGTTCGACGGCGGTACGTCTGGCCGCCACAGTCGCCTCGTCAGGCCACCACTGTCGCACGGAAGATCGTGCCGGAACCGGACACCTCTGCCTTTTCGCCCGCTGGTACGAAGACCGACTCGCCGGGGGCGAGCATGTTGCCGTCGGCGCGTACGGAACCCGACGTGCAGAGCAGGATCTGCGGGGTGTCGCGGGTGAGGTCGTGCGGGGCGGCGCCCTCCGCGAGGGCGTACCGGGAGAGGCGGAACTCGTCGATGGGGGTCGTGTAGACCTCCTCGCCGTCCGGGGACGCCTCCGGGCGCAGGACGCCGGGGTCGCCCGCCTCGAAGCGGACGACGCGCAGGAGTTCGGGGACGTCGACGTGCTTGGGGGTCAGGCCGCAGCGCAGGACGTTGTCGCTGTTGGCCATGATTTCGACGCCGAGACCGTTCAGGTAGGCGTGCGGGACACCGGCGCCGAGGAACAACGCCTCGCCGGGCTGGAGCTGGACGTAGTTGAGGAGCATCGCGGCGATCACGCCGGGGTCGCCCGGGTAGTGGTGGGCGAGGTCGGCGTAAGGGGCGTAAGCGCCGCCGAGGCGGGCGCAGGCGGCCGCGACCTCGGTGACCGTGTGGGCCATGTCGTCGGGGTCCGCGCTCAGCACCGCCGTCAGGACCTCGCGCAGCGCCGCGTCCTCCGGGTGGGCGTGCAGGAGGTCGACGTACGGCTTGAGGGAGTCGACGTCCAGGCCGGCGAGCAGTTCGGCGGTCTCGTCGGGGTTGCGGAAGCCGCACAGGCCGTCGAACTCGGTGAGGGCGCAGATCAGTTCGGGCTTGTGGTTGGCGTCCTTGTAGTTGCGGTGCGAGGCCGATATCGGGACGCCACGGAGCTCCTCGTCCTCGTACCCCTCCTTCGCCTGCTCGAGGTTGGGGTGCACCTGGAGGGAGAGGGGCGCGCCCGCCGCGAGGATCTTGAGCAGGAACGGCAGGCGGGGGCCGAACTTGGCGACGGCCGCGCGGCCGAGTTCCTTCTCGGGGTCCTCGGCGATGACCTCGTCGAGGGGGCCGCGCGCCGTGCGGGAGGGTGCGCCCGGGTGGGCGCCCATCCACATCTCCGCCTGCGGTTCACCGGTCGGCTCGACGCCGAGCAGCCGCGGGATGGCGGTGGTCGAGCCCCAGGCGTAGGGGCGGACGGTGTTTTCGAGGCGGTCCATGTGTGTCGTTCTCTCCGTACGTGCGCTGCGCTGGTCAAGGGTCCCGGGTCGGCCGAGGCCGACCCGGGATGCCTGGCTACAAGATCAGGCCCCTGAAGCGAGCGCCAGGTAAACGGCGGCGAAATCCGTGACGGCGATCAGCTCCGCGAGGGTCTCCAGTTCGGGACCCTCCTCCGGTTCGAGTTCGCTGAGAGCGGTGTCGTGGCTGAGGGCGAGCTCGCGGGCGGCCGGGGCGGCGGTGAGGCCGCCGGCCGGGCGGTCGCGCAGGAGGACCACGCGTGCGTGGAGGACCTGCTGCTCCTCGACGCGGTCGCGGAAGAAGTCGTCGGGGTCGGCGGCCGCGGCCAGCGCGCCCGAGAGCAGGACGCTGTGGGCGGCGAGTGCCTCGGGGAGTTCCGCGGTGATGGCGGGGCGGCCGGCGAGTTCCGCGAGCGCGGCGGTGAAACGGCGGCCCGCGGGGCCCGCGGAGGTGCCTTCCGTCCAGATCACCGGGAGTACTTCGGCAAGATCGGCGGCGAGCGTCTTGGCCGGGTTGCCGTAGGGCGCGATGGCCGGGCCGCAGCGTTCGGCGACGCGGTCCAGGCGGTCGGCGACCTTCTCCAGCGCCTCGGGCGGGGCGGAGACCAGGCCGGTGCGGTCCAGCAGCACGAGCAACGGGGTGAGCAGGGCCCACAGGACGCCGGGGGAGGAGGCCGCGAAGGGTTCGGTCGGCTCGTACGGGGCGGTCGCCATCGGTACGAACAGGCCGTGCGTGCCCTGCACCTCCTCCACGATCGGGGTGCCGGCGGGGGCCACCGCTACGACGGAGCAGCCTCGCCGGTATGCCTGCTCGACGAGGAGTTCGAGGCCTGGTTCGCTGCCGTCGGGGGTGGCGATCAGCAGGAGGTCCACCGGGCCTGCCCAGCCGGGCAGTTCCCAGCGGAGGGCGCCGGATGCGGGGGCGACGCCGGTGGGGGTGAGCCGGGTGATGGGGCAGCTGGCTCCGGCGAGGGTGCCGAGCAGTTCGGCGACGCCGGTGGCGGCCAGGCCGGGGCCGGCGATCAGGACGGCGCGTGGGCGGCCGTCCGGCTTCAGTTCCGCGATTCCGGCTTCCGCGGCGTGCCGGACTGCGGTACGCACACGGGCGCCGGCCTCCGCGGCGCCCCGGAGCAGCTCGCGACGGTCGGCGCGGGCTAGCGCTTCTGGGTCGTCGAGCAGCGATTCGTCGAGCATGGGTCGGCAGCCTCCCGATCGCCGGTGTGTTGCCTCTGTCGCCTGATTCGCCTGTGGGGTGGGTGTCGCCGGTAGGGGTTTAACCGGGGCGGCGGGCCTCGTCGACGAGGAGTACGGGGATGCCGTCGCGGACGGGGTAGGCGAGGCCGCAGTCCTGGCCCGTGCAGAGCAACTCGCTCTCCTGCTCCTTGAGCGGGGCGTGGCAGGCCGGGCAGGCGAGGATCTCCAGGAGGCCGGCTTCGAGCGGCATGGGGTGTCCTTTCGAACGGGGTGGATGCGGCCTGGTCAGCGTACCGCTGTGGGGGGTGGGGTGCCGGGGTGTGTGGACGTGGTGATTTCGCCCCCGCCGCCCCTACCCGTCCCATCCCCAGGGGCTCCGCCCCTTCCACCCCGCCAGGGGCGCTGCGCCCCCGGACCCCCGCATCGCCCGAAGGGCTCGTCCTCAAACGCCGGACAGGCTGAAAGAAGCGGGCCGGGGGGTGGGATGGACAGGGTGGGTGGGGTTTGATTTTCGGACCCGGCCCCCGCCCCGGCCCCGGCCTCGCAACGCCGTGCGGGCCGAGGCTTTTAGGGGCGCGGGGAACTGCGCGACCAGTCACCCGGGGGGAGGGTCAGCCTCTGATGATGTGCAGGATCTCGTCCCGCAGCTTCGCCATCGTCGGCTCGTCCTTCGCCTCGGCGTTCAGGCGGAGGAGGGGCTCCGTGTTGGAGGGGCGGACGTTGAACCACGAGTCGTCCAAGGTGACGGTCAGACCGTCGAGCTCGTCGATGGTGACGCCCTCGCGGCCCTCGTACGCGGCCTTGATCGTGGCGAGGCGGGCCGCCTGGTCGTCGACCGTGGAGTTGATCTCGCCGGAGCCGACATAGCGGTCGTACTCGGCGACGAGCTGGGAGAGCTGGCCGTCCTGGCCGCCGAGGGCGGCGAGGACGTGCAGGGCGGCCAGCATGCCCGTGTCCGCGTTCCAGAAGTCACGGAAGTAGTAGTGCGCGGAGTGCTCGCCGCCGAAGATCGCGCCGGAGCGGGCCATCTCGGCCTTGATGAAGGAGTGGCCGACGCGGGTGCGGACCGGGGTGCCGCCGTGCTCGCGGACGACCTCGGGCACCGACCAGGACGTGATGAGGTTGTGGATGACCGTGCCGCCGCCGTGCTTGCCGAGTTCGCGGGCGGCGACCAGGGCGGTGATCGCGGACGGGGAGACCGGGTCGCCGTTCTCGTCGACGACGAAGCAGCGGTCCGCGTCGCCGTCGAAGGCGATGCCGATGTCGGCGCTCTCCTCGCGCACGCGGTGCTGGAGGTCCACGATGTTCGCCGGGTCCAGCGGGTTCGCCTCGTGGTTCGGGAACGTGCCGTCCAGTTCGAAGTACATGGGTACGAGGTCGAGGGGAAGGCCCGCGAAGACGGTCGGCACCGTGTGCCCGCCCATGCCGTTGCCCGCGTCGACCACGACCTTCAGGGGGCGGATGTCGGTCAGGTCGACGAGCGAGCGGAGGTACGCCGAGTAGTCCTCCAACGTGTCACGCTGCGTGATCGTTCCCGGTGTCGCGTCGGAGGCCGGGAGGCCCGAGTCGAGCCAGGACTCGACGAGTTCACGGATCTCGGCCAGGCCGGTGTCCTGGCCGACCGGGGCGGCGCCCGCGCGGCACATCTTGATGCCGTTGTACTGGGCGGGATTGTGCGAGGCCGTGAACATGGCGCCCGGCAGGTTGAACGCACCGGACGCGTAGTACAGCTGGTCGGTGGAGCACAGGCCGATTTCGGTCACGTCGACACCGCGTGCCGCCGCCCCGCGTGCGAAGGCGCGCGACAGGCCGGGCGACGAGGGCCGCATGTCGTGTCCGATCACGATGGCGTCCGCTCCGGTCACCTGGACGAAGGCCGCCCCGAACAGCTCGGCCATCGACTCGTCCCACTGGTCCGGGACCACCCCGCGTACGTCGTACGCCTTCACGAGCTGCGACAGATCAGCAGTCACGGCCAACCTTCCAGAAGTCCACATCGGTCGCCCCAAACTACCCGTACCGGCTGACAGCCCGCCGTGAAGGGGCCGATCGGACGCTCACCCGTCATCTGGGAGCCCCAACTGTCACCTGGGGGTAACGCACGGGCTCGAATCCGGCCGTCAGGGCAGCATCCAGTCGAGGACCGGTGAGCTCTGGCCCAGCACGATCAGACACGTGATCAACAGCAGCCCGGCGCTCCACGGGAGCACTTTGCGCAGCAGGTCGCCGTCACGGCCCCGACTCGCGCACCGTCGCCGCCCATTCCTCGACCGCCACGCGCGCGTGCGCCCGGAGTACGACGGCCGTGCACAGTCCGGCGAGCAGGACGAGGGTGCCGCCGGTCGACACGAGCGGGAGCGTGAGGACATTGCCTCCCGACCGGCTTGCCCTCGGGGGGTGACGACGTCCAGGGCGGCGGCGCCCGCCAAGGACGCGCCGATGTCGGCGAGTTGCGCGGAGACGTAGTTCGAGGCGGCGAACTGGGCGGCGACTTGGGCGAGGGTGACGACCGGTGGCGGAGGAGGCCGATGAGCCCGGCCCGGTGCGCCTTCATGCGGACGCCGCCGAGCAGGACGAGGACGATCACGACGGGCAGGGTCGCCACGAGGGCGGAGAGGCCGGGCGAGTCGGCCACGGGTTCCAGTTCCTGGACGTACACGGGCGCCTCCCCGGATTCCGCCGTGCGGAGGGTTCCGCGATGCGGAAAGCGTTTTCTCGCGGGTGAGGGAATCGTCGTGTCCGCGACAAGCCCTCGTCAAGGGGCGCGCACGACTCAGTGGAGCCGAGGGAGGCAGTTCGGGGGCGACCCTGGGTACGGAGGGGGCGGGCGCTCAGTTGTCCGGCGAGCGCAGCACCCGTAGGTGGCCGCGGCGCGCGACCTCCATCGGGTCCGCCGAGCGGGCGCCGCCACCGGCCTCAGCGGCGCGCTGCTGCGGCCTGGCCGCCTCGCGCACCGCGTTGGCGAGCGCTTCCAGATCGTCACCGCTGGGGCGGGAGGGAGCGGAGGCGTCGGCGAGCCGGACGACCTCCCAGCCGCGCGGCGCGGTGAGGCGCTCGGAGTGCTCGGCGCACAGGTCGTAGCAGTGGGGCTCGGCGTAGGTGGCGAGCGGGCCGAGGACCGCGGTCGAGTCGGCGTAGACGTACGTCAGCGTCGCGACGGCGGGGCGGCCGCAAGCGGTTCGCGAACAGCGACGTACAGGGCTCACGACGTTGGACGGTACCGCACTCTTGAGCGGGCCGCGACGACTCTCCCCCAGGTCACCCCACCGTGTCGTGCTGTGAGGCCGCCCACACAAGCCTTCGGACCGCCCGTCCTGACCTGGGGCGACATCCCGCGGCGAGATGCCGAACGGACCTGAATCCGGTCACCACTTGGCGCAAACCACGTCAATTGCCATGTGAGCGACGGTCCTGGAGGGATACGGAATCGAGCCCAAGCTTGGCTGGAATGGTCATCCTGCGACATCCGGAACGTGCGCCGGGCTTCCTGCCCCGGGCCGCGGGCAGCCGCGTGGGGGCCGGGCACGCGGACCTCGTGGGGACTACTCTTCGTCAGTGATGGACACCCCCGTACCGCCCACCGCCGCCGCACCCGGGCCCCGCCGTCGTGATCGCCACGGAAGGGGCATGCGCGGCCCCGTCGCGCCGCCCCAGGTGCCGCTCGCCGCGAGCCGCGCCGAGGTCTTCGCGGACCTGGTGCAGGACTCCGTGGAGCGGCTGGAGCGGCGCTGGCCCCAACTCGCCGACATCGACTTCATGGTCCTCGAGGTGCCCCGCCTCGACGGCTCCGGCGAGGGCTGGAGCGACGAGGCGGTGCCCCTGGGAGGCACGATCCCGGCGTACGAGGACCATCCCGCGCGCGTGGTCGTCTACCGTCGCCCGGTCGAGATCCGCACCAAGGGCCGCGACGAGCGCGCGGCGCTGGTGCACGAGGTCGTCGTGGAGCAGGTCGCGGAGCTGCTGGGGCTGACACCGGAGACGGTGGACCCGCGCTACGGCGAGGACTGAGGCCCGCCCGAGCAGTTCCGGGAGCACGGTCGCGACGCCACCGGGTCCCCTCGAGGACCCGGTGGATCACCCGTACGGGATCACTTCTTCAGCAGTACCGACAGATCCTGGTCCGCCTCCGGTACCGCCACCGTCCCGCGGTCGTCCGGGAGGGTCTGGATCGTGAACCCGGGGACGCCCTCCTGGGCGGAGGCGAGGGTCCTGGAGGCGTAGACGGGGCCTCCGGAGACGGGCTCGACCGTCAGGGCGTATGTCCCCTTGAGACCGGCCGGGACCGGTGCGTCGACGTCCTGGGTCGTACCGCCCTTGATCGTGTACGTCTTCGTCGCCGCCGTACCGCCCTCGCTGCCTGCGGACGCGGTGACCTTGACCTGGGCGCTCTGGCCGGGGGCGGACAGGGCGAGCGTGGTGCCCTTGGAGCTGTTGTCGGCGGCCGTCGCGCGCCCGCCGACCGGGCTGGTGGCCGGGATGAACGCCATCTCCTGCTTGCTGCCCTTGCCGCGCACCACCTGCAGGGCCGCGACGACCGGCGTCGAGGTTCCGGTGGAGGTGAGCACCAGGGAGCCCGCTTCGCCGCGCGTGACGTCACCGAGGTCGGCCGCCGCGGTCATGCCGGCCTTCACGTGCAGCGTCTCGTTCCCGGCCGGTGTGATCAGGCCCGAGGGCGAGGCGAGGCGGACCTTCAGGTCGGCGTCCTGGTCGCCGGGCGCGAAGGCGACCAGCCGTACGGCCGTGGCGTCCTTGGGGATGCCCGGCATGACGAGGCTGCCCGCCGGGTCGGTGGAGGCGGCCAGCCAGTCCCCGCCGATCTTGTCGTCCAGTGCCTGGACGGCGGCGCCGACGCGGCCGCTGCGGACGGTCACGTGGACGGTGAGGTCGGTCTGCTGCCCGCTCGCGAGCGTGCTCAGCAGGATCGGCTCGCTGGCGTGCGGCTGGACCGTGATGCCCTCGCCCACCGTGGACTTGAGGGTGCCGTCCTTGCCGTACAGCTCGACGTCGACGACGGCCGCCGAGTCGTCGGGGTTGGTCAAGTGCACATAGTCGGTGCGGCCGGTGGCGGTGCTGACGCCCGGGAACCAGAACTCGGTGTCCGGAGCGGTGCAGTTGGTGCCGAGCAGACCGCGGCCGGTGCCCGCGGCGACCGCGGTGGTCTCCTGGACGGTCCAGCCGGGCGCGAACTTGCCCTCGGCGGTGCCGACGAGGGCGGGCGGCTCGGCTCCGGAGCCTTCACCGGTGGCCGGCTTGCCGGGCTCCGCCGGCTTCAGGGCGGGCTTCACGGTCTTCTTACCGGTCTTCTTGCCGGTCTTCTTGCCGCTCGTGGAGTCCGCCGACTCCACGGCCGCGGCCTGCAGTTCGGCCTTGCCGCTGTCGGCGGCGCCCTGGGTGACGGGCGTGTACGACGTGTACGACGTCTCCGCGATCTCGGAGGTGCTGGGCTGCGGGCAGAGCAGGCTGGTGCGCTCCACGGGCTGCTGGGTGGCCGCCTTGGCGGTGTTGTCGCCGGAGGCGGCCGGCGCGTTGAGCGAGGCGAATCCGGTGACGGCGGCGAGCGCGGTCGCGCCGGCGATCAGGGACAGGGTGGTGCGGTTCACTGCTGGCTCCCGTCGGGGCGCTCACTGTCGGTGCCGTGCGGCGGCTGCGGAGGCGTGTTCGGGTCGTAGGCGGCGTCGTAGCCCTGGCCGGTCCCGTCGTAGCCCTGGTAGGTCTGCATCGGGTCGTACGGTGCCGTGCCCCCGTAGGCGTACGGGTCGTACTGGCCCGCCTGGTAGGGGTCCGCCTGGTACGGCTGCTGCTCGTAGGTGCCCGCCGGGTACTGCTGCTGGCCCTGGTACTGCTCGCCGCCGTAGGTGCCGTACTCGGCGCCCGGGTAGGTCGATGCGTCCCACTCGTCGTACGCCTGCTGCTGCGGGACCGATACGGGCGTCTGCTCGGCCTCCTCCTCCGGAGGAGGAAGGGCGCCCTCTTCCTGGACGGCCTGGTCGGACTGCTCCGCCTCGGCCTCGGCCTGGGCGCGCAGGCGGCGGGCGCGGCGGCCCTCGCCCGTGACGTCCTGGGCGGGGACGACCGGCTCGTCGGGGAGGTCGTCGTCGACGTCACGGCGCCGCCCGGGCAGGGCGAGGACCACCAGGACGACGGCGAGCGCGCCCTGGGCCCACAGCCAGCCGGTGTGGCTCATCGGGGCGTCGAAGGTGACGTCCAGCCTGCCGCCGCTCGCGGGCAGTTCGAAGCCCTGCGCCCAGCCGTCGACGCTGGTGCGGGTGAGCGGCTTTCCGTCCAGGGTCGCCGTCCAGCCCACGTCGGCCGTGTCGGCGAGGCGCAGCACGCGGCCCTCTCCCCCGGAGGGGATGGTGGTGTGCACTTCGACCGGCCCGGCGGCGATGGACAGGGCCTCGCCGGACTTGGGGACGATCGAGGCGCGCGAGACCTGGCTGTCCAGGCGCCACAGGGCGCTGCCGTCCTGCTGGCTGAGCCGGGTCAGGCCCGGGGTGGCGTCCAGGACGCGGCTCATCTCGCGGGGCGCGCCCTTGCGGACCAGGACGTAGCGCACGGCGAAGCCGCCGAGCTGGTCGGCCTGGTCGGCGCCGGAGCCCGCGACGAGGTTGGCGACGACCTTGTCGAGCTTCTTGTTCTCGCCGCCCTCGGCCGCGAGTTCGCCGTCGCCCATGCGGGCGCCGGAGCCGCGGACCAGGGTGTAGCCGACGCGGGCGCCGGAGTCGCTGTCGAGGACGAGGGTGCGGGCCTGGTCGCGGGTGCCGCTCTCCTCGGCGACGAACGCGGGTACCTGCACCGGGTCGCGGCGCTCCACGGGGCCGTCGGCGCCGCCGAGGACCCATCCGGCGGCCAGCAGCAGCGGGGCGGCGGCCGAGGCGAACGCGATGAGCGCGGCGACCGGCTGGCGCCAGCCGAAGCTCTGCTCGGCCACCCGCGCGCGTGCCCCGTCGGCGCCGATGGTGGCGGCGGCAAGCAGTGCGAGGCCGTAGACGAGGGTGGCGGGTCCCGCCCAGGCCGACTTGTTGGACAGCACGGCGAAGACGAGCGCCACCAGGGCGACGCCCCAGGCGGCCCACGCCGCTCGCTGCCGCTCGCCGCGCATCAGGGCGGCCAGTGCCGCCAGCACGATGCCGATGAGCATCAGTCCGCTGACCGTGCCGGGACCGCCGGGGCTGGCGCCGAGCAGGTCGAGCCCGGAGGCCGCGCTCGCGCCGTAGGGCATCCCGGCTTCCTTGAAGAAGCCGAACGGGAGCAGGGTCAGCGACCAGGGGGCGAGGACCAGCAGCGGGGTGCCGAGCTGGGCCAGAAAGCGCGGCCCGTAGGCGGTGATTTCCCTTCGGCGCACTACGAGGAGGGCGATTCCGAGGACCAGCGCGATGGGCCACACGATCGGCGTGAACGCCGTGGTGAAGGTCAGCAGGAGGGCGTACGCCCAGGTGGCGCGCCAGCTGCCGCGCGCGCCGGAGGAGTGGGCCAGCCCGCTGGCGGCGATGCCTGCGCGCGCGATGAGCGGCAGCAGGATCGCGAGGACGGCGGTGCCGATGCGGCCGCCGGCGAGGGCGCCGGCGGCGGCGGGCAGGAAGGCGTACGCCACCGACGCCCAGGCGCGCAGCAGGCGCGACTCGACGAGGGGGCGCGAGGCGAAGTACGCGGCGAAGCCGGCCAGCGGGACGGAGGCCACCAGGAGCACGGTGACCGCGAGCCCGGTGGAGCCGAGGAGCAGGGAGGACAGCAGGGCGACGAGCGCGAGGTACGGCGGCGCGGTCTCCGTGCCGCCGGCGCCCACCGGGTGCCAGCCGTCGACGTAGCGCGACCACAGCTCGGAGGCGTCGGCGGGCGCGGGCAGCAGCGCGCCGCCCGCGAGCGACCCGCTGCCGAGCAGGCCGCGGCAGGCCAGGAGGGAGACGAACAGCAGCACCAGGAAGAGCATCGGGCCGGGGTTGCGGGCGATGCGCTTGAGCCGGGCGAACTGCTCGATCTGCAGGAAGTCGGCGTCGTCGCCGCCGGGTCCGGACTCGACGGCGCCGCCGTGCCGTCCGGCGCCGGTGGTGGCGTCGGGGTCGTCGCTGCCCATGAAGTTGCCCGCGACCTGCTCGACCGTGGCGCGCACAGTGGCGCCGGGCGGCGGGAACAGCGGGCGCAGTTCGCCCTTGTCGACCTGGAGGCGACCGCGTCTGCGGCGGCCCGCGAGGATCCGCTCGGGGCGCAGCAGGATTCCCAGCAGGCCGCGGATCTCGTCGACGGCCTGTCCGGGGACCTTGCCCACGAGGTAGGCGACGGTGCGCAGCAGGGTGCCGAGGACGAGCCGGATCAGGATCCAGGGCAGCTGTGCCGTACGGGCGTTGACGAGGAGGGTGTAGACGGCACCCGCCTTGTCGACCTTGTGCGGGGAGGCGGCGGTGCGGCCCACGCAGTCGACGGTGCGGCGCTCGCGGGAGGCGGCCTCGGCGTGCCGGACGACCGCTTCGGGGGCGACGAGGACGCGGTGTCCGGCGGCCTGGGCGCGCCAGCACAGGTCGACGTCGTCACGCATCAGGGGCAGTCGGCGGTCGAAGCCGCCGAGTTCCTCGTAGACGTCGCGGCGGATCAGCATGCCGGCGGTGGACACGGCGAGCACGGGGTGGACGTGGTCGTGCTGGCCCTGGTCCTGCTCGCGGCGGTCCAGGCCCGTCCAGCGGCGGCCGGAGTTGGCGATGGTGACGCCGACCTCCAGGAGCGCTCGCCGGTCGTACCAGCCGCGCAGCTTGGGGCCGACCACGGCGACTTCCCTGCCGAGCTCCTGCTCGCTCTCCACGACCCGGAGCAGCTGGGCCAGGGCGTCGGGCTCGGGAGCGCTGTCGTCGTGCAGCAGCCAGAGCCACTGCTCCGGCTCGCCGTGCGGGAGATCCGGCATGTCGTAGGCGTCGTCGCGCCAGGTCCGGGTGACCGGGTCCCAGCCGCTGGGGCGCTTCAGATAGGGCAGGTCGTCCGGGGTGAGCACGCCGGCGCCGCGGGTGGCCTCCTCGACGGCCTGGCCGAAGCCGGTGCGCCGGGCGAGGTGCAGCACCCGGTCGGCGCCGAGTGCGTCGGTCAGCAGCTGGGCGGAGTCGTCCGCGCTGCCGGTGTCGGCCGCCACGGCGTTCTGCACCGGGCGCTCCTGGCCGAGCAGCCCGGCGAGCGCTTCGGGCAGCCAGCGGGCGCCGTCGTGGGAGACGAGGACCGCGGTCACCACGTGGCGCGGAAACTCAGGTGTGGCGGCGTCGTGTGGGACTGCCGAATGGCTGTGCACGGACATCGAGGTACGGGCCCCGGTTCGATGGACTGCGGTGGACGCCTGTGTCCGGCGGGGACAGCGGGACGTCTCGGACGAGGGCCCACACTAACGGCTGGGCAACACAGCGGCCCGCCGCCTGTGGATAACCCACCTGCGACGGGCCGTTCTTACCTGCCGGTATCGGTACGAGGGGTGCGCGCCGTGCGGTCAGACGGCGGCCTTCTTCAGCCTGCGGCGCTCGCGCTCGGACAGACCGCCCCAGATGCCGAACCGCTCGTCGTTGGCGAGCGCGTATTCCAGGCACTCGGAGCGGACCTCACAGGCGAGACAGACCTTCTTGGCCTCGCGGGTGGAGCCGCCCTTCTCGGGGAAGAAGGACTCGGGGTCGGTCTGGGCGCACAGCGCGCGCTCCTGCCAGCCGAGTTCCTCGTCCGCGTCGTCGACCAGCAGTTGCTGCACCAGCTCGGTCATGTGCGCCCCTCGTCTGTCTTTCGCGTCCCCGTGATGCTGCCGTTACCGATTTCGGCTGAACGACACGAGTGAAATTACAAGTGTGCCGATCCGGGCCAGTCAAGCCGAGATCTGCTATTGGGCCCCTTATTCACTCTGCGGAACCAAGGCTATGCGGAAAGTGTTCAAATCGGCATAAACCCTGACAACCCCAAAGGGCCCGCCCGGACTCCCGACCCGCCACTGGGAAGGACGCCCAGAAGTTCGATCTCGTTCCGACACGGACTCCGAAGCGAACCGGATCACATTTGGATCACGGGATCGCATCGAGGTTTGCGCGCCCGGTTGTGCGCCATGTGTCCGGGGTGGCTCCAGAGCAAACCTTTCGCCATACAGATGAACCGGATGAGGTGAAACATTTCCCACATAGCGGACAGTAAGTTGACAGTCGAGGTGTGAACCGATGTCCTTATGGGCATGCTCGCGAACTTGGCACTCGTCTCGACCCGCACCGCCGGGTCCCACGGTGCTGCCCGCGCTCGCTGTAGCTGTTGTTGCTGTCCCAGCTGTTGAGCCGTACCGCGCTCCGGCTGCCTCGCCGCCACTGAGGCGAATCCCCGCCCCGCTTCCGGGGCGATCGCCCGTACCAGGGCACCCTCCCCGTCCGCGACCCGGACGGAAATGGCCCCGCGACACCCCAGCTCTCCGCCGAGGAACCACCGCACCCATGAACAGCGACAGCGACCTCCAGATCGCCGGCGACATCCTCGAAGTACCGCACCTGCTCCAGCCGCCGCGCGAGCACCCCGCCACCGTGTCCGAGTTCGTCGGCCTGGCCCGCTCCATCGCCGCCGACCGCTCCCAGTGGGAGCACCTCGTCCAGTACGACGCGACCTCCCGCTGGTACCACCGGCTGCGCACCGGACCCGGCTACGAGGTGTGGCTGCTGTCCTGGGTGCCCGGACAGGGCAGCGGACTCCACGACCACGGGCGCTCCTCCGGCGTACTCACCGTCCTGGAGGGCGCGTTGACCGAGCGCACGGAGCGCGACACCCGCGCGTTGGGGGCAGGATCCCAGCGGGTGTTCGCGCCGGGGTACATCCACGAGGTCGTGAACGACTCCCTGGAACCGGCCGTGAGCCTGCACGTTTACTACCCGGGTCTTACCGAGATGCCGATGCATTCGGCCCAGTGCGCCCCCGCCGTCGTCACGGCCTGAGAGCGCCCGCGGTCTCGTAACCGCCTCACGCGTTGTCGTACCCGCCTGCCAGACTGAACCCCATGCGCATTGTGGTTCTGGCAGGCGGTATCGGTGGTGCCCGGTTCCTGCGTGGTCTCCAGCGGGCCGTGCCGGACGCGGACATCACGGTCATCGGCAACACCGGCGACGACATCCATCTCTTCGGCCTGAAGGTCTGCCCGGACCTCGACACGGTGATGTACACGCTCGGCGGCGGCATCAACGAGGAACAGGGCTGGGGCCGGACCGACGAGACCTTCCACCTCAAGGAGGAGCTCGCGGCCTACGGGGTCGGGCCCGAGTGGTTCGGGCTCGGCGACCGCGACTTCGCGACGCACATCGTGCGGACGCAGATGCTGAGCGCGGGCTATCCGCTCAGCGCGGTCACGGAAGCCCTGTGCGACCGCTGGAAACCGGGCGTCCGGCTGATTCCCATGTCCGACGACCGCGTGGAGACCCATGTCGCCGTCGAGATCGACGGACAGCGCAAGGTGATCCACTTCCAGGAGTACTGGGTGCGGCTGCGGGCCTCCGTGCCGGCCGAGGCCGTGGTGCCGGTCGGCGCCGAGCAGGCCAAGCCCGCACCGGGTGTCCTGGAAGCCCTCGCGGAGGCGGACGTCATCCTCTTCCCGCCGTCCAACCCGGTCGTGTCCATCGGCACGATCCTCGCCGTGCCCGGCATCCGGGAGGCCATCGCCGACGCGGGCGTGCCCGTCGTGGGCCTCTCCCCCATCGTCGGCGACGCGCCCGTGCGGGGCATGGCCGACAAGGTGCTGGCGGCGGTCGGCGTCGAGTCCACGGCCACGGCGGTCGCCGAGCACTACGGCTCGGGGCTCCTCGACGGCTGGCTCGTCGACACGGTGGACGCGTCCGCCGTGGAGCAGGTCGAGGCGGCCGGGATCCGGTGCCGGGCCGTGCCGCTGATGATGTCCGACCTGGACACCGCGGCGCAGATGGCGCGCGAGGCGCTGACGCTGGCGGAGGAGGTGCGGGAGTCGTGAGCGCTCGGCTCTCTCCGGCTTCTCCGGAACAAGTTCCGGACGATGTTCCCGAACGTGCTCCCGGACAAGGGCGCGCGGGCGACCAGGAGGGGGACGCCTCCGTCGCCTCTCCCGGTTACCGGGTCTGGGCGCTGCCCGGGCTCCCCGAGGTGCGACAGGGTGACGACCTCGGCAAGTTGATCGCCGTCGCCGAGCCCGGGCTGGTCGACGGGGACGTTCTCCTCGTCACCTCGAAGATCGTGTCCAAGGCCGAGGGGCGCCTGATCGAGGCCACCGACCGAGAGGCCGCCATCGACGCCGAGACCGTACGGGTCGTGGCGCGCCGCGGGGCTCTGCGGATCGTCGAGAACCGGCAGGGGCTCGTGATGGCCGCCGCCGGGGTCGACGCCTCCAACACCCCGGCGGGCACCGTCCTGTTGCTGCCCGAGGATCCCGACGCGTCCGCGCGGGCCATCCGGGACGAGCTGCGCGACACCCTCGGGGTCGACGTCGGCGTCGTGATCACCGACACGTTCGGGCGACCCTGGCGCACCGGGCTCACCGATGTCGCCATCGGCGCCGCGGGTGTACGGGTGCTGGACGATCTGCGTGGCGGCACCGACGCGCACGGCAATCCGCTGAGCGCCACCGTCGTCGCCACCGCCGACGAGCTCGCCGCCGCCGGTGACCTGGTCAAGGGCAAGGCCTCCGGGCTGCCCGTCGCCGTCGTGCGCGGACTGCCCCACGTGGTGGCCGAGGACGACGGGGAGGGGACACGGGCGATGGTGCGGGGCGCGCGCGACGACATGTTCCGGCTCGGCACGTCGGAGGCCGTACGGGAGGCCGTGACCCAGCGGCGTACCGTACGGGCCTTCACCGACGAGCCGGTGGATCCGGGCGCCGTGCGGCGGGCCGTGGCCGCGGCCGTCACCGCTCCCGCGCCGCATCACACCACTCCCTGGCGGTTCGTGCTCCTGGAGTCCGAGGAGTCGCGTACGCGGCTGCTCGACGCCATGCGCGACGCGTGGATCGCGGATCTGCGGCGGGACGGGAAGAGCGAGGAGTCGATCGCCAAGCGGGTGCGGCGCGGTGATGTGCTGCGCAACGCTCCCTACCTCGTGGTGCCGTGTCTCGTCATGGACGGGTCGCACACGTACGACGATCCGCGGCGGGACGGGGCCGAGCGGGAGATGTTCGTGGTCGCCGTCGGCGCGGGGGTGCAGAACTTCCTCGTCGCGCTCGCCGGGGAGCGGCTCGGGTCCGCATGGGTGTCGTCGACGATGTTCTGCCGCGATGTCGTACGGGACGTGCTGGAGCTGCCGGAGGGGTGGGATCCGATGGGGGCCGTGGCGGTCGGACATGCGGCGGAGGAGCCTCGGGCTCGGCCCGAGCGGGATGCCGGGGCGTTTGTCGAGGTGCGGTGAGACCAAGCGCCTACTCTCGTAGGGCACCCCGAGTTTCCTAGGACCCCTTTCGTGGCTGGACGTTTCGCTCCTCGGCCGACGCGTACGACTGTGCGCGGCGGGCATGTCGCCGTGCCCGCGGATGCCTCCGGCGGGGTGCCTCGACAGGCCGTCGCACCTGGGCGTACGCGCACCTGGACGCCGCCCTGGCCGGTCGATCTCGGGCTCGTGCTCGGGCCGCTGCGCCGCGGACCCGGCGATCCGACCTTCCGTGCGACGCCGGACGGGGCCGTGTGGCGGGCCAGCCGGACGCCCGCCGGGGCCGGGACGTTGCGGGTCTCGGCGCGGGGTGGGGTGGTGCGGGGCGAGGCGTGGGGGCCGGGGAGCGAATGGCTGCTCGAACAGCTCCCCGAGATGCTCGGCGCGGCCGACGATCCCGATGCCTTCGAGCCTCGTCATCGGTTGGTCGCCGTCGCGCGGCATCGGCGGCCGGGGTTGCGGCTGACGCGCACCGGGCTGGTGCTGGAGTCGCTCATTCCGTCCGTTCTTGAGCAGAAGGTCACGGCGGACGAGGCGTATCGGGCGTGGCGGTTGCTCGTACGGAAATTCGGGGAGCCTGCGCCGGGGCCCGCGCCGGAGCGGATGTCCGTCATGCCGGAGCCGCGGACGTGGGCGCTGATTCCCTCCTGGGAGTGGCATCGGGCCGGGGTCGACAACAAGCGGGCGTCGACGATTCTGCGGGCCGTTCGGGTGGCGGGGCGGCTTGAGGAGGCGGTGGGGATGGAGCCGGGGGCTGCGCAGGCTCGGTTGGAGTTGGTGTCCGGGATTGGGCCGTGGACTTCGGCGGAGACCGTGCAGCGGAGTCATGGTGCGGCGGATTCGGTGACCGTGGGGGATCTTCATCTGCCGGGGATCGTGGGGTATGCGCTGGCGGGGGATCGGGATGCGGACGACTCCGTGATGCTTGCGCTGTTGGAGCCGTATGCCGGGCAGCGGCATCGGGCGGCTCGGTTGATTCTGTTGTCGGGGCGGGTGCCTGCGCGGCGGGTTCCGCGGATGCCGCGGGGGGATATCGGGCGGCTGTAGTCGTCCCGGTGCGGGCCGAGAGTTTCTCGCCCCCGCCGCCCCTACCCGTCCCATCCCCCAGGGGCTCCGCCCCTTCAACCCCACCAGGGGCGCTGCGCCCCCTGGACCCCCGCATCGCCCGAAGGGCTCGTCCTCAAACGCCGGACAGGCTGAAAGAAGCGGGCCGGGGTGGGTGGGGTCTGGATTTCGGGCCGGCTCCCGCCCCGGCCCTGGCCTCGCAACGCCGTGCGGACCGAGGCTTTCAGGGGCGCGGGGAACTGCGCGCTCAGCCCCCACCCAGCCGCAGCCGATCTGGACGGTCTACTGGTCCGACGAGAAGCGGAGCGCCCCCGCCGGGATCTTGGCGTCACACCAGACTCTTACGCCCTCGCGGAGTTCGTTGTCGGGGCCGACCACCGCGCCGTCGCCGATGACCGTCCCGGAGAGGATGGTGCGTTCGCCGATGTGGGCGCCGGTGCCGATGAGGGAGTCGGTGACGACGGCGCCGGGTTCGACGACCGCGCCGGACAGGATCGTGCTGCCCGTGATGCGGGCGCCCTCGCCGATGCGCGCGCCCTCGCCGACGACCGTGCCGCCGGTCAGCTTGGCGTCGGGGGCGACCCTGGCCGTGGGCAGCACGAGACGGTCCCCGCAGCGGCCCGGGACCGCCGGGGAGGGGGCACGGCCCAGGACGAGGTCCGCGGAGCCGCGTACGAAGGCCTGCGGGGTGCCCAGGTCGAGCCAGTAGGTGGAGTCGACCATGCCCTGGAGGTGGGCTCCGGTGGCCAGGAGGTCGGGGAAGGTCTCGCGTTCCACCGAGACCGGGCGGCCTGCGGGGATCGTGTCGATGACCGAACGGCGGAAGACGTACGCCCCGGCGTTGATCTGGTCGGTGACGATTTCCTCGGGGGTCTGGGGCTTCTCCAGGAAGGCCGTCACGCGGCCTGTCGCGTCCGTGGGGACCAGGCCGTACGCCCGCGGGTCCTCGACACGGGTGAGGTGGAGGGAGACGTCCGCGCCGGTCGTCTCGTGGGTCGCCACCAGGGCCCTGATGTCCAGGCCCGTCAGGATGTCGCCGTTGAAGATCAGGACCGGCTCGTCGGGGCCGGAGTGCAGGCGCGCCGCCACGTTGCGGATCGCGCCGCCCGTGCCGAGGGGCTCCTCCTCGGTGACGTACTCGATGTGGAGGCCCAGCCCGGAACCGTCGCCGAAGTACGGCTCGAAGACCTCGGCCAGGTAGGAGGTCGCCAGGACGATGTGCTCGACGCCCGCCGCTCTCGCCCGCGCCAGCTGGTGCGTGAGGAACGGGACCCCGGCCGCCGGGACCATCGGCTTGGGGGTGTTCACCGTGAGCGGGCGCAGGCGGGTGCCTTTGCCCCCGACCAGGAGGATCGCTTCTGTCACCTGTCGTCTCTGCTTCCTGCCAGGACCGGCCGAAGGATGTTTCGGCCGGCCAGTGTATGCAGTCCGTGGTAAGAGGCCTTCGACGGCAGTGGGGTTGTCCTCGATGGCTCCGCGCAGACCTCAGCGGCCCTGGTAGCTGGCCGCGGCCGTTCTGGCCGAGCCGAGTTTGCCGTACAGGAGACTCCCCGGGCAGTCCGTGGCGAACCCGTCCCGATGACCAGAGATCACGTTCAGTCGTGCGTTCTTACCTTTTGGGTAGAGATTGCCACCGCCGGACTTCAGGTATGTCTTGCCGCGCGGATCGGCTCCGTAGAGACCGAGTTTCCATGCCGTGAGCCGCGCGATGGCGGTCACCGAGGCGGCGGACGGCTTGGTGGAGCCGAAGGTGCCGAGGACCGCGATCCCCATCGTGTTGTTGTTGAAACCGAGGGTGTGGGCACCCATGACGGGCTTCGCCACGCCCCCGGCGCGGCCTTCGTAGATGTTGCCGCACTTGTCCACGAGGAAGTTGTAGCCGATGTCGCGCCATCCGCTGCTCACTACGTGGTAGCGGTAGATACTGCGGATGACCGAAGGAGCTTGGGAGCAGCTGTAGTTGTTGCCCGAGGCCGTGTGGTGCACGAAGGCGGCCTTCACCTTTTTGGTGTACACGAAGCCGCCTTCGCGCAGGCTCTCGTCCGCGCCCCAGCCACGCCGGGTGACGATGCTCGGGCGTTCACCGATGTACGGCTCCGCGTGCGGCGCGCCCTTGCGGAGGGCCGCGAACTCGCGCTCGGTCTCGGCCCTGGACAGTGCCGGGATCTCCGTCGCGCCGAACGGGGCGAGCTCGGCGTTGGTGGCAAAGGTGGCGTACGTCTCGGCGCTCTCCGCGCCCGCGCTCCCGTCGCCCGTCAGCGCGCCCCGGGGCGCGGGTTCCGCGCCGGGGTCGACGAGTTCGAGGTGCATGCCTCTGGGGAGCGGCGACTCGCCGCCCGCCGTGGCTCTTTCGTCCACCTGCGCCTGGACGCGGACCTCGACCCCGTCCGAGTCGCCCACCCAGAGGGGCGCCGTGGAGCCGCGCACCCGGCCCGAGCCGCTCTCGGCGGTGTCCGGGTCGGCCGCGTGCTCGTGGTTGTGGGTCTCGATGTCCTGCCAGCCGGACCAGCGGTTGGCTCCGGTGGCACGGGTACGGACCTGGACGCGACCGCGCAGTTCGGTGTCGGGATCGTCCCAGACGACCCCGACCAGCGAGAACGTCCGTACGCTCCGTCTGCCGAGGCCCTGTTCGGGCGCGGCGGGTCCGAGCGAGCGGTCGCCGGAGAGCGGGACCAGGGGGAGGGACTGGGTACTGCCCGGCGCGACGGGCTCGGTCCTCGCCGCCTGGGGTCGGGCCTGCGCCGGTGCGGACAGGGCCAGCGGAAGGGTGAGTGCGGCCGCGCAGGTGACGCCGACCGAGGAAGCAAGGATTCCATGCATGCCCCCGATCGTGGACATAGTCATACATATCTGTCCATTGCGGATTTGACGGACCGTCGGGTCGCGCTCGGCCGAACCGGTGGCGCGGATGCCGCGTCCCGCCGGGCGCCCCCGCGTACGCTTGCGCGCGTGAACGCCACCGACCGCACCCCTGCCGACCTGCTGCGATCCGCGCTCGCCGCGGACCCCGCGCGCCCCCTGGTGACCTTCTACGACGACGCCACGGGCGAACGTGTCGAATTGTCCGTCGCGACCTTCGCCAATTGGGTGGCCAAGACCGCCAACCTCCTCCAGGGTGAGTTGTCCGCCGAGCCCGGCGACCGGGTGGCGCTGCTGCTGCCCGCGCACTGGCAGACGGCGGTGTGGCTGCTCGCGTGTTCCTCGGTGGGGGTCGTCGCGGATGTCGGGGGCGACCCCGGCGCCGCCGACCTCGTCGTCGCGGGGCCCGACGCACTCGAGGCCGGGCTCGCCTGCTCCGGTGAGCGCGTCGCCCTCTCGCTCGCGCCGCTGGGACGCCGCTTCCCGACACCGCCCGCCGGATACGCCGACTACGCCGTCGAGGTGCCGAGCCAGGGCGACCGCTTCCAGCCGTACGCGCCGGTGGACCCCGAGGAGGCCGCGCTGATCGTCGCCGGGGCCGAGCACACGGGGGCCGAGGTCGTCGAGCGGGCCCGGGCGGAGGCGGCCTCGCTGGATCTGACGGGGCCCGGGTCGCGGATCCTGTCCGCGCTGCCGTACGACACCTGGGAGGGGCTGAGCGCGGGGTTGTACGCGCCGCTCGCCTCCGGGGGGTCCGTGGTGCTCTGTCGTCATCTGGAGCGACTGGGCGAGGACGCGTTGGCCAAGCGGATCGAGAGTGAGCGGGTGACTTCGACGGTTCGGTAGTCGCCGGTCAACGTCCGGGCCGGCCCGTGGGGCCGGTCGCCTGTCGGGGCGGGCTCGTGGGGGCCGGTCGCGCCTGCCGTCCCGCCGCGGATCCGTGCCTGCCGGGGCCCCGCGCCCCTGACGGATCCCGTCACCCGTTCGGCCCCTTATCTGCCGCCGTCGCAGGGTCTCCGAGCCATGGTCGTAGGAGCACCGCACGCTCGCTCGCCATGAGGGGTGGACTCCGACGTGACCGACAGGACAGGGCCGGGAGCGGGGGCTTCGCCCACCGGTGCCGGACTCGCACGACGGCGACGGCGACGCTGGGTGCAGTACTCGGCGCTCGGTGTCGCCGTCGTGGTCCTCGGTGCCGTCGGCGTCGGCCTGGTCGCGTACGAGAAGCTGAGCCGGAACATCACGGCTGACGAGGAAGCCGCCGCCGAGCTCGCCCGTTACGAGAAGGAGCGGCCCACCGCGCTGGTGCGCGACGCGCAGAACATCCTGCTGATCGGGTCGGACTCGCGGGCGGGGGACGGGAACAAGAAGTACGGCCGGGACTCCGGGACCGAGCGCTCCGACACCACGATCCTGCTGCACCTGTCCGCGAACCGGCGGAGCGCCACCGCCGTCTCCCTGCCCCGCGACCTGATGGTGGACGTGCCGAGCTGCCGGCGTCCGGACGGCACCCGTACCCAGCCCATGTTCGCGATGTTCAACTCCGCCTTCGAGGTGGGCGGTTCGGCGTGCACGATCCGGACCGTCGAGAAGCTCACGAACATCCGTGTCGACCATCACATGGTGGTCGACTTCCACGGGTTCAAGGACATGGTCGACGCCGTGGACGGCGTGGAGGTGTGCCTGAAGGAGCCCATCGACGACAAGGCGGCCAAGCTGAAGCTGCCCGCGGGCAAGGTCGTGCTCGACGGCGAACAGGCCCTCGGCTATGTCCGCGCCCGCAAGAGCATCGGCGACGGCAGCGACACCGACCGGATGGAACGCCAGCAGCGGTTCCTCGGCGCGCTCGTCAACAAGGTGCAGAGCAACGATGTCCTGCTCAATCCGGCACGGCTCTATCCCATGCTCGACGCGGCCACTTCCTCGCTCACCACGGACCCGGATCTGGCGAGCCTGCGGGGGCTGTACGACCTGGTCCGTGGCATGCGCAATATCCCCACGGAACGTGTCCAATTCCTGACGGTGCCGAGAACGTCGTACGTCTACAACGCGAATCGCGACCAGCTGGTGAAACCCGCGGCCGACAAACTCTTCGCCCTGCTGCGCGCGGACGCTCCGGTGACGGTCGCGAAGGACCTTCCGTCAGACCCGCCGAGCGGCCTTCCGACGGCCCCACCGAGCGGCGTTCCGACGAGTCTTCCGACGGACCATCCGACGGATTCCCCTGCGAAACGCAAGAACTCGTACGAGGGTGGTCGCGAAGGTACGTACGACTCGGCATTCGACTACGAAGAGGAGTCGCACGGCAACGGGAAGTCGAGGGGAAAGCGGCCCGAGGCTCCCACATCCGCGCCGACTTTTCGCGGTAACACGGCAGCCGAGGACGCCTGCGGGTAAAGCGTGCGCCAAGGCGGGAACTGCGGAGCTGAGAAGTCTCTGAGAAATAGGGCGGATTGCCCAGTTGTAGGAACGTGGAATTTGTCACCACCGTCGCTTGACCCCGAACCGGCCGGATAGTGTGAGCGATCCGGTGCACCCGGCCACGAGGTCCGTCCTGGGGGTCGCGCACTGCTGACCGAGACCCGAGCGCTCTTTGAGGGGGAAGGGCGCCGCGTGGCCCCGACGGAGGATTCAGACAACCGTGGACGCGCAAGGCCGTGGGCGGGCGGACAACATCGACCCCGCAGACCAGTGGGTACTCAACCCGAACACCGGTGAATACGAACTGCGACTGACCCCTTCCGCTCCGCAGTCGGGAGTCCCGAGACCGCGTCGGGGCAGCCCCGCGAACGCGGGACCGGGAGCGGGGACACGCGCGCGCCGGGCGCCGGAACGGGAGAGTCCGCCGACGCCCAGCCCCGATGTGCCCGGGCCGCGGCGGCGCCGTGGCGCGCCGGCCGAGCCACCGCCCGGCCGTCGCAAGGGGCGCACGAAGCCGAAGAAGTCGAAGGCGAAGAAGATACTGTTGTGGACCGGCGGCTCGATGGCCTTCGTGCTGGTCGCCGTCTCCGCAGCGGGGTATCTCTACCTCAAGCACCTTGAGGGCAACGTCAGCACGACGGACGTCGGCAGCGCGGGCAAGAAGGGCTTCAGCAAGGACGAGGCCTTCAACATCCTGATCATCGGCACCGACAAGCGCACGGGTGCGGGCAACGAGGGGTACGGCGACGCGGGCAGCGTCGGGCACGCCGACACCAACATCCTGTTGCACGTCTCCAAGGACCGTACGAACGCGACCGCGTTGAGCATTCCGCGTGACCTGATCGTCGATGTCCCGGACTGTCCTACGAAGCAGCCCGACGGCACCACCAAGGTCGTCCCGGGTACGCAGAACGTCCGCTTCAACACCAGCCTGGGACAGGACGGCCGCGACCCGGGCTGCACCATGCGTACGGTCAAGGCCGTCACCGGCATCCCGGTCGACCACTTCATGATGGCCGACTTCAACGCGGTCAAGACGCTGACCAGCGCGGTCGGGGGCGTCGACGTGTGCGTGGCGCACGCCGTCAACGACAAGGAGTCGCACCTCAAGCTGCCCGCGGGCAAGTCCACGGTCGAGGGCGAGCAGGCACTGGCCTTCGTCCGCACCCGGCACAGCTTCGGCAACCAGGGCGACCTCGACCGCATCAAGGTGCAGCAGCAGTTCCTGGGCTCCCTGATGCGCAAGATGGCCTCCGGCGACACCCTCAGCAACCCCGCCAAGCTGTTCAGCCTGGCCGAGGCCGCCACGAAGGCACTGACGGTGGACACCGGCATAGGAAAGGTCAGCACCCTCAAGGACGTGGCCCTGGAGCTGAAGAAGGTGCCCACGAAGAACATCACCTTCACCACGGTGCCGGTCCTCGACAACCCCGCCGAGAAGGTCAAGGCGACCGTCGTCGTCAACCAGTCGCAGGCCCCCGCGGTCTTCGACGCGATCAAGGGCGACGTCTCCTTCACCGCCGTGAAGCAGAAGGAGAAGAAGGAGAAGGCCGAGGTCGCCGCCCGCCTCAAGGGCACCCGTTCCGCCGCCGCCGACATCCGCGTCGACATCTACAACGGCGGCGCCCCCGCCGGCAGCGCACAGGAGACTCTTAACTGGCTGCAGAATACTGAGGGCGTGCTCAAGTCCAGCCAGCTCGGTAACGCCGACGCAACACTGAGCAAGACGACCCTGGAGTACGCTCCCGACCAGGCCGATCAGGCGCGCAAACTGGCGGACCTCATGGGGCTGTCCGCTTCGGCGTTGAAGCCTGGCAAGAGCGAGAAGAACTCACAGGGTCTGCCCGCGATCGTGCTGACCCTGGGCAAGGACTTCAAGGGCGCAGGGGTGTCGTTGACCACTCCGACCAAGGCGCCCGAGGTCGACAAGTCCACGGCGGACAAGACAGTGTGCGCCAGTTGATGACCTAACGGGTCTGTCAGACGTCTAACAGGGCGCGGGGGCGTCCGGGCCGGACGCAAGGGGTGTCCGGCCAGACGTACGCGTCCGATCGGGCGCGGGACGGACCCGTTTGTCAGGCGCAGGGTGGGGAGGGGCAGGGAGATGGCGCGAAGCGGTGTGCGTGGGGAGGGGGCTCGACCACGTGTCCGACAGGCCGACGATCTGGGCTGGGACGACAGCCTGTACGACGAGAACGGCGATCCCACCGACGGAGGCGGAGCTTCCGGCGGCAGAGGCGGCGATTCTGCCGACGCCGACGGCCGAGGGGCCGGACGCGACGGGCGTCCGGTCGACAAGGACGGCGACGACGCGTCGGGCGAACCGCGCGGGCAGGGTCGGCACGGCGGTGGCGGCGGGCGTCGGCGCGGCAGCGGCGACGGCGGGCACCCACGGCGCAGACGCCGCATACTGCGCTGGTCGGCGTCGGTCCTGGCGCTTCTGATACTTGGCACGGCGGGCGCCGGTTACCTCTACTACCAGCACCTGAGCGCCAACATCAAGAAGGACGACCTGAACCTCGGCGACGAGAAGGACCGGGCGGCCAAGAGCAAGGCGAACGCGGCCGGGCAGACCCCCCTGAACATCCTTCTGATCGGCTCGGACGCCCGGGACACCAAGGAGAACCAGTCCCTCGGCGGCGCCAAGGAGACCTTCGGCGGTACCCCGCTCGCGGACGTCCAGATGCTGCTGCACCTCTCCGCCGACCGCAGCAACATGTCGGTGATCAGCATGCCGCGCGACACTCTGCTGAAGATGCCCAAGTGCACGGACCCGGACACCAAGAAGGTCTACCCGGCGACCGTCGGGCTGTTGATGACCAACACCTCACTCGGGCGCGGCGGTCCGGGCTGCACGGTGGCCACCTGGGAGAAGCTCACCAAGATCCACATCGACCACTTCATAAAGATCGACTTCTCGGGTGTGGTGTCGATGGCGGACGCGATCGGCGGCGTCCCGGTCTGCGTGGACGCCAACATCTACTCCAAGGACAGCCAGGGCCACGGCTCCGGGCTGAAGCTGAAGAAGGGCACGACCCCCGTCAAGGGCACGCAGGCCCTGGCGTGGCTGCGGACGCGGTACGGCTTCGAGGACAACACGGACATCGGCCGGACCAAGGCCCAGCACCAGTACATGAACTCGATGGTCCGCCAGCTGCGCGAGAACGCCACGATCAGCAACCCCGGCAAGCTGCGCAGCCTCGCGGAGACCGCCACCAAGGCGCTGACCGTCGACAAGGGCCTGGGCAGCCCGCTGAAGCTCTACGACCTCGGCAACGAGCTCAAGAAGGTCGAGCCGAAGCGCATCACGATGACCACGATGCCCTGGCAGTGGGCCGTGTCGGACAGCAACCGCGTGGAGCCCAAGCCGGTCGAGGCCGAGCAGCTGTTCCGTCTCGTCCGTGAGGACATCGCGCTCGACGGCAAGGACAAGAAGAAGACGGCGACCGCGGTGAAGGCCTCCACGGACCCGGCCGCCGCGGACGACCAGATCGGTGTGATCGTGCAGAACGGCACCCGCACGGCCGCGCTGGGCCCGGTCGGCGGACGCGCGCGCACGGTGTCCCAGCTGCTCGTCGGCAAGGGCTTCACCAAGGCCGAGGCGGACACCTCGACGGCCACCGCCGAGGAGACGACGGTGATCCGCTACCCGAGCGCCGATCTGCAGGGCGACGCCCAAGCGGTCGCCAAGGCGCTGGGGGTCCCGCTGAGCGCGGTGAAGAAGTCGACGGACGTCTCGGGCGTCACGCTCGTGGTCGGCGCCGACTGGCGCGAGGGCACGGCGTACAAGGCGAAGGCACAGGACAACACGACGCCGGAGTCCGCGGACGTGCTCAACGGCGCCAAGACCGACGCCTGTATGCACGTCAACAAGGACTACACCTGGTCGTAGGAAACCGCACCTGGCCGTAGGCCGGTCGGCAGAAAGCGGTTGGGCCCCTCTCGATGTCGAGAGGGGCCCAACTACTTATGAATGGGGCTCAGTTGGCGGGCTCCGTGGAGCCGAGTACCGCCGGGCGGCGGGAGGCGATGACCTTCTTCGCCAGCGCCTTCGGGCTGGTGAGGAAGCCGAAGCCCCACGACATGTGCATGGTCGCGAGGGCGACGGGGATCTGCAGGCGGGCCTTCAGGGGCAGCCCCTTGCCCGCAGGCAGCGAACCCGCGGCTATCGCCGCGAGATAGCCGCCGGGGATCACGAAGCCCCAGGGCGTCAGCGCCACGCCCACCACGACACCCGCCGCGATCGCGAACAGGGCGGTCGGCGGGGCGAGGTAGCGCAGGTTGATGGAGCCCTCGTGGTAGCGGGCGACGACATGGCGCCAGCGCCCGTAGTCCTTGTACTGCTTGGCGAGCGCCTTGACCGAGGGCCGGGGCCGGTAGGACACCCGCAGCTCGGGCGAGAACCAGATGAGGCCGCCCGCCTCCCGGATCCGGAAGTTCAGCTCCCAGTCCTGGGCGCGGATGAACTCCTCGTTGTAGCCGCCCTGGCGCTCCAGGGCCTCGCGCCGGAAGACACCGAGGTACACGGTCTCGGCGGAGCCGGCCTCGCCCCCCGTGTGGAAGGCGGCGTTCCCGACCCCGATCTTCGAGGTCATCGCGGCGGCGACCGCGTGCTCCCAGTCGTTCTCGCCCTCGGCGTGCATGACGCCGCCGACGTTCTGCGCGCCGGTCTCCTCCAGGAGGCGCACGGCGGTCGCGATGTAGTTCGGGGAGAGCATGCCGTGCCCGTCGACGCGGACGACGACGGGATGCCGGGACGCCTTGATCGCCGCGTTCAGCGCGGCGGGGGTGCGCCCGGTGGGGTTCGGGACGGTGTGGACGCGCGGGTCTTCGCGTACGAGTTCGGCGGCGATCTCGTCCGTACGGTCCGAGGACGGACCGATGGCGATCACCACCTCCATCTCGCCGTCGTACTCCTGCGCCAGGATCGCTTGGACGGCCCCGCGCAGATGCCGCTCCTCGTTGAGGACGGGCATGATCACAGAAACGGCGGGGGGCCGCACGTCAGACTTCTCGCTCATCGGACGTCACGTTACCGCGAATGGGGGACACGGGCGCGCGCCGCCCGGTCCGCGGGCCGGGCAGCAGATCGTATGGCCCTACGGTGCTCACGGATCCCCACGTTCACCCCCGCGGAGGTGTCCCCCTTGCCCACGCCGCCCCGCTCCCCCGCACGCCCGCAGCCCCGCCCCCAGAGCCGCCCGCAGCCGCCCCGCTCCCGGCGGCCTCCGGAGCGGTCCACCGTACGGCCCCCCGTACGGAGGAAAAAGCCGCGCTGGGCCATGCGGGTGGTCACCACGATCTCGGTGGTGGTCCTCGCCTCGGCGGGCATCGGGCACGCGGTGGTCACCAGCCTGGGCGAGGGCATCGCCCGGGTCGACCCCTTCAAGGACATGAAGAACCGCCCCGCGGGGGGCCACGGCATGAACGTGCTGCTGGTCGGCACCGACGGCCGCGACAAGATCACGGAGGAGGAGCGGCGGAAATACCGTCTGGGCGGTGCCCCCTGCCACTGCACCGACACGATGATGATCGTGCACATCGCCGCCGACCGGAAGCGGGCCAGCGTCGTGAGCCTGCCGCGCGACTCGTACGCCGAGGTGCCCGCGCACACCGACCAGACCACCGGCGCCGAGCACGGCCCCCACCAGCTCAAGCTCAACGCGGCGTACGCGGAGGGGGGCCCGCAGCTGACCGTGCGCACCGTCGAGAACATGACCCATGTGAAGATCGACCACTACTTGGAGGTCGATTTCACCAGCTTCATGCGGACGGTGGACGTGCTCGGCGGCGTGAGCATCTGCACCGCAGGGCCCCTCAAGGACTCGTACACCGGACTCGACCTGACCGCCGGCACGCACACGCTGAGCGGCGGGCAGGCACTCCAGTACGTACGGTCCCGGCATGTCGACGGCGCCTCCGACATCGGCCGGATGCAGCGCCAGCAGCGGTTCCTGGCGGCGCTGATCGAGCGGGCCACGTCGTCGGGGGTGCTGTTGAACCCGATGAAGTTCCGTGATGTCACCCGGGCCGTGCTCGGTTCGGTCCGCGCCGACCAGGGGTTCGGCACGGACGAGCTGCTGGACCTCGGCCGGGCGATGCGGAACTTCTCCCCCTCCTCCTCCGAGTTCACGACCGTGCCGATCGGACAGATGGCCTACGCCGTCAAGGGCATCGGCTCCACACTGAAGTGGGACGACAACAAGGCCGGCGCGCTCTTCCAGTCACTGCGCGACGACAAGCCGCTCGCTCCCCCGCACAAGGTCGCGCACGCCAAGACCGTGCGCGTCGAGGTGGAGCCGAAGCAGATCCAGGTCCAGGTGGAGAACGGGACGCCCACGGACGGCCTCGGCAAACGCATGGACAGCGCCCTGGCCGCCACCGGGTTCCGCACGACGGGCCACCCGGTCAACGCCCAGGACCGCGGCGCCCGGCACAGCGTCATCGTCTACGACCCGCGCTGGGACCGCTCCGCGAAGTCCCTCGCCGCCGCGCTCCCGGGCAGCGAGCTGCGCGAGGTCAAAGGGCGGGGACCGCTGCTGAAGGTGATCGCCGGGGCGGACTTCAAGGAGGTCACACGGGTCCGGGTGCAGGATCCCTACCAGGGGGAGACCCGGGTGGTGACGGGAGATCAGGTGGTGTGTACGTAGGTGACGCACGCGTCCACGGGACACCCGAAGGGCCCCGCCGTATCGTCCGGCGGGGCCCTTCGTGGTGGTGCGGGTCAGTTGCTCGACACCGTCACCGTCTGGTCGTTCTTCAGCTCGTCCACCAGCGTCTTGACCTTGGCCTTGTCCCAGACGAGGTTGCCGCCCGTGGAACCGGAGATCGGCATGTTCATGGACTTGCCGTCGCCGCCCGTCACGCCCTTCATCGCCCAGAACATGCTGGCGAGGTCCCACAGGCTCATGTCCTTGTCGACGGTGAGGCTGTCGAGGCCGGAGCCCATGGTCGGGTAGAGCTTGAAGGGGTTCAGGATGGTCCCGGGGGTCGCGACCTGGTGGGCCAGGGCGGACAGGAACTTCTGCTGGTTCTTGGTGCGCTGCAGGTCCGAGGCCGCGAAGGCGTGGCGGGTACGGACGAAGGCGAGGGCCTGCTCACCGTTGAGTGTCTGCTTGCCCGCCTTGAAGTCGGCGCCCGAGTACTTGTCCTTGAAGCCCTGGTCGAGGGTCATCTCCACACCGCCGACCGAGTCGACGATGTTCGCGAACCCGGCGAAACCGATCTCCACGTAGTGGTCGATGTGCAGGCCGGTGTTGTACTCGATGGTGCGGACCAGCAGCGTCGGCCCGTCCTCCGCGTACGCCGCGTTCAGCTTCACCTGGCGGCCCGTGCCGGGGAAGGTCTTGCCGGACGCGGATCCCTTGTACGTCGGGATCGTCACGTTCGAGTCGCGGGGGAGGGAGATCAGGGTGTCGCCGTTGTCCCCGACGTGCAGGATCATCATCGAGTCCGTGCGCTTGCCCTCGGCGGACCCGGTGTGCAGCTTCTTCTTCTCCTCGGCCGACATGCCGGCGCGGCTGTCGGAGCCGACGATCAGGTAGTTGGCGCCCTTGCCCGTGTCGGGCCGGTCGATGACCTGCGAGAGATCCACGTCACGGTGGAGCTTGGAGTCGGCCCAGAAGTAGGTGCCCACGGAGACCACGACCAGCAGCGTGACCAGCGTGATGGCTATCCACTTGATCCGCCGGCGCCAGTTCGGCGCCGGGCGCGGGCCACGGCCGCCCTGACCGCCGGGACCCTGCGGACCACCGGGGCCGCCCGGCGAACCGTAGACGTGCCCGGTGTTGTAACCGGAGTCGTACCCGTTGTCATACCCCTGGCCGTCGTCGTACGTCGGCTGCTGGGGCACCCCGCCGTACGGCGGGGCGGACGGGCGCGGACCGGGCGTTCCCGGGCCACGCTGAACCTGCCGCATGACGCGGGCGCCCTCAGGCTGAGCGCCTGCGCTGCCGCGTCCGTAACGGTCGCTGCGGTTGCTGTCGGACCACCCGTCGGGCCAATCGTTCATGCGGACCAGTTTGCAGGTCCGCACGGTGTGCCTAACAAGAGACCGGGGAGATCTGGGTCACGCCTGTTGCAGAGCTGATGCAAAGCGACCCTCGCACGCCCCCGCATAGGGTGGACGGCATGACAGACCTGGCGCCCAACCCGGAATCCGACATACCGGGCAAGCCGACCTTCGCGTCCCGGACCACCCTCAGCCACATCATGACCCACAACGACACCAACCTTCTGGGCACGGTGCACGGCGGAGTGATCATGAAGCTCGTGGACGACGCGGCGGGCGCGGTGGCCGGGCGGCACTCCGGCGGGCCCGCCGTCACCGCCTCCATGGACGAGATGGTCTTCCTGGAGCCGGTCCGCGTCGGTGACCTCGTCCATGTGAAGGCCCAGGTGAACTGGACGGGGCGGACGTCCATGGAGGTCGGCGTGCGCGTGCTGGCCGAGCGCTGGAACGAGTCGACGCCGCCCCAGCAGGTCGGTTCGGCCTATCTCGTCTTCGCCGCGGTCGACGCCGACGGCAAGCCGCGGCGCGTGCCGCCCGTCCTCCCGGAGACCGAGCGCGACGAGCGGCGCTACCAGGAGGCCCAGATCCGGCGCACCCACCGGCTGGCACGCCGTCGGGCGATCATGGAACTGCGGGAGAAGCGGGCGGCGGAGGGGCTGGACTAGTCGGGATGCGAGGGGCTGGACAGGTAGGGACGCGAGGGCCTGGGCAAGCAGGGGTCCGGCGATGCTGGACGTCCGAGGACCGGGCCGGGAAGTCACCCCGGCCGGTGGCCCTGGCCGAGGGTAGCTCCCGGGCGGATGTCAGGGTGACGTCATGACCCTCTCCCCCGCCACCCCGTCCGCTTCCGACGGACGCCCCTTCGACGCGGTGCTGTGTGATGTCGACAACGTGATCCGCGTCTACGAACCGGCCCACCTGTACGCGCTGGAGCGCGCCGCCGGGCTGGCCGAGGGCACCACCATGAAGGTGGCCTTCGCACCGGAGACGGTGCTTCCGCTGGTGCTGGGCCGGATCACACCGAACGAGTGGTCGGAGTCGATCCTGCGGGGCCTGACCGGGCTGGTGGCCAACGGGACGGCGGTGGAGCTGAGCACGGCGCTCACACGCTCGCCGTTCCACGCCGACGAGGCGGTGGTGGCGCTGCTGCGCCGGGCCCGTACCCACATGCCCCTGGTCCTCGTCACCAACACCTCGGTCCAGCTGGAGGAGGACCTGGAGTCCCTGGGTCTGACGGACCTCGCCGACCACGTGGTCAGCAGCGCGCGGGTGGGCATCGCCAAGCCCGACCGGCGCATCTACGACATCGCCGTCGAGCGGGCCGGCGTCCCGGCCGAGCGCTGCCTGTTCGTGGACGACACCCTGGAGAACGTGGAGGCCGCCGCCGCACTCGGTATGCGGACCGTCCACTACCGCACGCCGGAGGATCTGCGGACCGCCCTGAACGGCCTGTGAGGCCGACCGCACCGGGCGCTGTCGGAGCCGGCTGGTATCCATGACCGCATGAACAACGATCAGGCCACCCCGGAGGAACTCGCGGCGCTGCGGAGGGCGTTCGACGTGGCCGACGGCGGGGAGTCGGCGCTCGGCTGGGCGGCGGTGCACGCCTTCGAGTCGGCGCACGACATCGTGCTGCCCGAGCCGTACCGGACGTTCGTCGCCGAGGTGACCGACGGGTCGTACTCCGGGCCGCCGGAGTACGGGTTGGTGTCCCTGGCCGAGCTGCCCGGGGACTGGGGCGACGACGGGCAGGGGCGCGACCTGACCCGACCGTTCCCGCTCACGGAGGCGTGGCTGTGGGAGGACGACCCGAGGCCGGCCGAGGAGATCGATCCGGTCGTCGAGCGGGTCTTCGACCACGGGTCCGTCGTGCTGGGCACCGACGGGTGCGGAATGAACTGGCATCTCGTCGTCACGGGCCCGCACCGGGGGCACATCTGGCACATCACCGGGGAGGGCGCCGTTCCCTTCGGCGCCGAGTTCGGGTTCACGACCTCCGCACCGGGGTTCGCGGGGTGGGTCGGGCACTGGGCCGCGCAGAAGGAATGGTTCGACGCGGAGTAGGGGCGCGGAACCGGCGCGTGCGTCGGCCGACCGAGGACGAGAACGAGGGGCACCCCGGCGGGGTGCCCCTCGAGTTCGTGGTGCGGGGTGGGTTACGGGAGGTTGCGGGCCATGACGATGCGCTGGACCTGGTTCGTGCCCTCGTAGATCTGGGTGATCTTGGCATCGCGCATCATGCGCTCGACCGGGTAGTCGCGGGTGTAGCCGTAGCCGCCGAGGAGCTGGACGGCGTCCGTGGTGACCTCCATCGCCACGTCCGAGGCGAAGCACTTGGCCGCGGCGCCCTGGAAGGTGAGGTCCTTGTCGCCGCGCTCGGACTTGGCCGCCGCGGCGTACGTCAGCTGGCGGGCGGCCTCGATCTTCATGGCCATGTCGGCGAGCATGAACTGGATGCCCTGGAAGTCGGCGATCGCCTTGCCGAACTGCTTGCGCTCCTGGACATAGCCCTTGGCGTAGTCGAGGGCGCCCTGCGCGATGCCGAGCGCCTGCGCGGCGATCGTGATGCGGGTGTGGTCCAGGGTCTTCATGGCCGTGGCGAAGCCGGTGCCCTCCTCGCCGATCATGCGGTCGGCCGGGATGCGGACGTTGTCGAGGTAGACCTCGCGCGTCGGGGAGCCCTTGATGCCGAGCTTCTTCTCGGGGGCGCCGAAGGAGACGCCCTCGTCCGACTTCTCCACGACGAAGGCCGAGATGCCCTTCGAGCGCTTGGTGGGGTCGGTGACCGCCATCACCGTGTAGTACTCGGAGACGCCCGCGTTGGTGATCCAGCGCTTCACACCGTTGAGGACATAGTCGTCGCCGTCACGGACCGCCTTCGTCTTCATGCCCGCGGCGTCCGAGCCCGCGTCCGGCTCCGAGAGGCAGTACGAGAACATCCCGTCGCCCTTGGCGAGCGGGGTCAGGTACTTCTGCTTCAGAGCCTCGGAACCGGAGAGGATCACCGGGAGCGAGCCCAGCTTGTTCACGGCCGGGATCAGGGAGGAGCTGGCACAGACACGCGCCACCTCCTCGATCACGATCACCGTGGCGAGCGCGTCGGCGCCCGCGCCGCCGTACGACTCCGGCACGTGCACGGCGTGCAGGTCGGAGGAGACCAGGGCGTCCAGGGCCTCCTGCGGGAAACGGGCTTCCTCGTCCACCACGGCCGCGTACGGCGCGATCTTCGCCTCGGCCAGGGAGCGGATCGCGTCACGGAGCATGTCGTGCTCCTCGGACGGGCGGTACAGGTCGAAATCAGCCGATCCGGCCAAGGTCTCTCACGCTCCAAAGACGCTAATTACCGTTAAGTAACCCAAATTTTAGGGGTCCGCCCACGGGAGGGATACGTGAGCTTGGCGACAGGGGGGAACCTGCCCGATGAGGGGGCCGAACATGCCCCGACTATGCTCGGGCAGCGCACCGAGCCCATTCATCCCAGGAGCACCCATGGCCCTCAAGATCACCGTGATCGGCACCGGCTATCTCGGCGCCACCCACGCCGCGGCCATGGCCGAGCTCGGGTTCGAGGTACTGGGGCTCGATGTCGTCCCCGAGAAGATCGAGATGCTGCAGCGGGGCGAGGTCCCGATGTACGAGCCGGGGCTCGAGGAGCTGCTGCGCAAGCATGTGGCGGGCATCGAGGGATCCACCGGCCGGCTGCGCTTCACCATGGACTGGGCCGAGGTCGGGGAGTTCGGCGACGTCCACTTCGTCTGCGTGAACACGCCGCAGAAGCACGGGGAGTACGCGTGCGACATGTCGTACGTCGACGCCGCCTTCGAGACGCTCGCCCCGCATCTGTTGGGCCCCGCCCTCGTCGTCGGCAAGTCCACCGTGCCGGTGGGCTCCGCGGAGCGGCTGGCGCGCACGCTCGCCGAGCTCTCCCCCGCCGGCGAGGACGCCGAGCTCGCCTGGAACCCGGAGTTTCTGCGTGAGGGCTTCGCCGTCCAGGACACGCTGCACCCCGACCGTCTCGTGGCCGGCGTGCGCAGCGAGCGGGCCGAGAAGATCCTGCGCGAGGTGTACGCGACGCCCGTCTCCGAGGGCTCGCCCTTCGTCGTCACCGACTTCCCGACCGCCGAGCTGGTGAAGACCTCCGCGAACTCCTTCCTCGCGACCAAGATCTCCTTCATCAACGCCATGGCCGAGGTCTGCGAGGCCGCCGGCGGCGATGTCGCCCTGCTGGCCGAGGCCATCGGGCACGACGAGCGGATCGGCAAGAAGTTCCTGCGGGCCGGGATCGGGTTCGGCGGCGGGTGCCTGCCGAAGGACATCCGCGCCTTCATGGCGCGCGCCGGTGAGCTCGGCGCGGACCAGGCGCTGACCTTCCTGCGCGAGATCGACTCCATCAACATGCGCCGTCGCGGCCAGATGGTGGAGATGGCCCGGGAGGCGTTGGGCGGCGGATCCTTCCTCGGCAAGCGGGTCGCCGTGCTCGGCGCGACCTTCAAGCCCGACTCGGACGACGTCCGGGACTCGCCCGCGCTGAACGTCGCCGGGCAGATCCACCTCCAGGGCGGCCAGGTCACCGTCTACGACCCGAAGGGCATGGCGAACGCCAAGCGGCTCTTCCCGACGCTCGGGTACGCCGACTCCGCCGTCGAGGCCGTGCGCGGCGCCGACGTCGTTCTGCACCTGACCGAGTGGCGGGAGTTCCGCGAGCTGGACCCGGCGGTGCTGGGCGAGGCCGCCTCGGCCCGGGTGCTCCTGGACGGCCGCAACGCGCTCGACCCCGAGGTGTGGCGCCGGGCCGGATGGACGTACCGGGCGATGGGCCGCCCGACCGCCTAGGGCCGGACAGTCCCTGGTAGCCCCTAGTCCCTAGTAGTGGCCCCGGTGGGGCTTCGCGGGTGACCCCCGTAGCGCTTCGCAGGTGACGGCGGTCCGGCCGAGGCTCAGTCGGCCGGACCGCCGTCGTCACCCATTCTCCACGCTCCCGGCGACCGGTGCGGCCGGTTGTCCCACTTCACGCGTACGGATCGCGCGTACGGACGGGCTATTTCGCGCGGTAGCGGCGCATCTTCGCGCGCGCCCCGCAGACCGACATCGAGCACCAACGGCCGCGGCCCGCCGGGGAGCGGTCGTAGTACGCCCAGTGGCAGGTCGGTGCCTCACAGGCCTTCAGCCGCAGCCAGGTGCCCTCGACGAGCGCGTCCGCGAGGGCCGCCGCGACGCGCGACGCGAGTGAGGCGCCCGCGGGGACGAGCCGTGCCGCGCCGTCGTGCTGGTCGACCGTCACGTGCAGCGGGGCCCGGGCCAGCAGCTCGCCGAGGGGGGTCACCGCGCGGTGCGCCGGGTGGCCCGCGTGTGCCAGGCAGACCGCGCGCAACGACTCGCGCAGTTCGCGGGCCGCCTCCGCGTCGCCCTCCGCGAGGCCGAAGGGCGCCCGGCCGTCGGCGGTGTCCAGCGAGTCCGCGCCCGACTCGATGTCCAGGGTGTTCACCAGCGACTGGATCAGAGCCAGACCGCCGGGTGCGGGCGCACGGTCATTCATGGTTGCGACGTTACCTCCTATGCGGCAGCATGCAGTAACCGTTACCTCTTGATGAGGTCTTGCGGTAACTCGTCGGTGTCGTTGGTAACCCATCGGAGGAAGTCATGGCTCTCGCCAAGCTGGGTGTCGTCGTCCTGGACTGTTCCGACCCGCGCGCGCTCGCCGGGTTCTACGCGCAGGTGCTCGGCGGCAGCGTGGAGGAGGACCCCGGGGACAGCTCGTGGGTGGACCTGAAGGTGCCGGGCGGTCAGGCGCTCGCCTTCCAGCAGGCGGCCGGCTTCGTCCCGCCGCGGTGGCCGGCGCCGGACGGCTCGCAGCAGTTCCACCTGGACCTGGTGGTGGAGGATCTGGACGCGGCCGAGAAGGAGGTGCTGACGCTGGGCGCGAAGCCGCTGGACACCGAGGACCGCTCGCGCACCTGGCGGGTGTACGCCGACCCGGCGGGGCACCCCTTCTGTCTCTGCGCCCGCTGAGGACGAGCGGGAGAAGCGGGCGAGGCCGACGCCAAGGCCAAGGGGGCCTACGTACGTCGGTCAGGCGTCCCCTGCCGCGTCGATCACCTCGTCCAGCGTCTCCCGGGAGCGGACCAGGTCGGCGATCATCCGGTCGATGCGGTCGCGTTCCGCGGTGAGATCGGCGACCAGCCGCGGGGTGGCGATCGCGGAGGGCCCGCCGTCCTGGTCGCGCATGCACGGCAGCAGCTGCCGGATCTTCGTGCTGTGCAGCCCGGCCGCGTACAGCTCCTGGATCCGTACCACCCGGTCGACGGCCGCCTCCGGGTACGCGCGGTGTCCGCCGGGCGTGCGCTCGGACGCCAGCAGCCCCTGGGCCTCGTAGTAGCGCAGCGACCGCTCGCTCACGCCCGTGCGCCGGGCGAGTTCACCGATCCGCATGCCGCCTCCGCCGTCCGGGACTTGAATCTGACATCAGTGTCGGGTTCTAGCGTACGGTCATGACACGGACGACGGACTTCCTGGCCCCGGCCCGGCTCGGCCGGCTCGGGCTCCCCCACCACCTCGTGATGGCCCCGCTCACCCGCAACCGCGCGGAGGCGGACGGCACCCCGGGGCCGCTCATGGTCACCCACTACACCCAGCGCGCCACGGCCGGTCTGCTCATCGGTGAGGCGTCGACACCGAACGCGGTCGGCCAGACGTACCCGAACATCACCGCGATCCACACCGACCGGCACGAGGCCGGGTGGCGGCGGGTCACCGAGACGGTGCGGGCGGCGGGCGGGCACATGTTCCTGCAGCTCCAGCACGGTGGGCGGGTCAGCCATCCGGCGACCACCGGCCTGACCCCGGTCGCGCCCTCCTCCGTGCCGCTGCCGGAGACGATCTTCACTCCGCGGGGGCACCGGCCCGCCGTCGTGCCCCGGGAGATGACCCGCGACGACATCCGCGCCACCGCAGCCGACTTCGCCGCGGCCGCCCGCCGCGCCGTCGCGGCGGGCTTCGAGGGCGTCGAGGTGCACTCGGCCAACGGGCATCTGCTGCACCAGTTCCTGGCCGGCAACACCAACCGCAGGACGGACGGGTACGGCGGCCCGGCGGGGCGACGGGTGCGGTTCACGGCGGAGGTCACCGAGGCGGTGGCCGACGCGATCGGCGCCGACCGGGTGGGCGTGCGCATCTCCCCCGGCAGCACCGTCAACGGCGTGCGGGAGGACGACACCGAAGCCCTCTACCCCGCGCTCCTGGCCCGGCTGAAGGACCTGGACCTCGCCTATCTGCACCTCGTGCACGCCGACCCGGACACGACGGTGTACCGGCGGATCCGCGCCGACTGGCCCGGCGTCCTGATCGGCAACCCGGTCCTGACCGACCTCACCACCGAGGCCGTGACGCGGGCCGCCCGGGACATGCTGGCGGCCGGCGCCGACCTGGTCGCCCTCGGCCGCCCGTTCCTGGCCAACCCGGACCTGGTGCGACGGCTGCGCCTGGGCGCCCCGCTCAACCCGGTCCGGGACCGGTACCTGATGTACGTGGGCGGGGCGGACGGCTACACCGACTACCCCGCCCTGGACGCTCAGGCCCCGTCGCCGTCGATGGACTCGATCGTCGCGACGGACGGACCGCGGGTGGCCTGAAGACCGCGCGCCACGTCTTCCGCGGCACCCAGCACCCGTACCGCGTTCTGCCAGGTCAACTTGGCGAGGTCGGTCTTCGACCAGCCGCGGTCCAGCAGCTCGGCGATCAGGTTCGGGTAGCCGGAGACGTCGTCGAGGCCGTCCGGGGTGAACGCCGTGCCGTCGTAGTCGCCGCCGATGCCGAGGTGGTCGACGCCGGCGACCTCGCGCATGTGGTCGAGGTGGTCCGCCACCGTCGACACCGTGGCGACGGGGCGCGGGTGGGACTCCTCGAAAGCGCGGTGGATCTTCATGCCGTCAGGGGTGGTGTCGAGGTGGTGGAAGCCGTTCGCGCGCATGTTCTTGTCGGCCGCGGCCGTCCAGTCGACCGCCGCCTGGAGGACGAACTTCGGTACGAACGTCACCATCGCCACTCCCCCGTTGGCGGGCAGCCGCTCCAGGACGTCGTCCGGGATGTTGCGCGGGTGGTCGCACACCGCGCGCGAGGAGGAGTGCGAGAAGATCACCGGCGCGGAGCTCGTGTCGAGCGCGTCCCGCATGGTCGTCGCCGCGACGTGCGAGAGGTCGACCAGCATGCCCTCGCGGTTCATCTCCCGCACGACCTCACGGCCGAAGGCCGACAGACCGCCGACGGCGGGCACGTCGGTCGCCGAGTCCGCCCACGCGATGTTGTGGTTGTGGGTGAGGGTCATGTACCGCACACCCAGCGCGTACAACCCCCGCAGCACGGCGAGGGAGTTGTCGATGGAGTGGCCGCCCTCCGCGCCCATCAGGGAGGCGATACGGCCCTCCGCGCGCGCCGCCTCCATGTCTGCGGCGGTCAGCGCGGCCCGCAGGTCGGAGGGGTGACGGTCGATCAACCGCCGTACGCAGTCGATCTGTTCGAGCGTCGCGGTGACCGCGCCCGGCAGGTCCGAGCGGACGTACACCGACCAGAACTGCGCGCCCACGCCGCCCGCGCGCAGCCGGGCCAGGTCGGTGTGCAGGTGGGCGCTCTGGTCGGCGGCGATGTCGCGGGCGCCGAGGTCGTAGCGGACCTGTTCGCGCAGCGCCCAGGGGAGGTCGTTGTGGCCGTCGACGACGGGGAAGTCGGCGAGGAGGGCGCGGGCCTCGGCGAGGGGTGCCGTGGACGTGGCGGACGACGTGGAGGACGACGTGGAGGAGGCCATGGGCGTCACTTCCCGGAGCCGAAGCCGAAGCCGCCGCCCGCGCCCTCGACCTTGGCGCGCAGCCGCTTGCCCTTCTCGGTGGCCTGGTCGTTCAGCTCCTGCTGGAACTCCCGCATGCGGGTGAGGAGTTCCTCGTCGTGCGCGGCGAGCATCCGGGCGGCCAGCAGGCCCGCGTTGCGCGCGCCGCCGACGGAGACGGTCGCGACCGGGACGCCGGCCGGCATCTGCACGATCGACAGCAGCGAGTCCATGCCGTCGAGGTACTTCAGCGGGACCGGCACGCCGATGACGGGCAGCGGGGTCACGGACGCGAGCATGCCGGGCAGGTGGGCCGCCCCGCCCGCGCCCGCGATGATCGCCTTGAGCCCGCGCTCCGCGGCCTGCTCGCCGTACGTGATCATCTCGTGCGGCATGCGGTGCGCGGAGACGACATCCACCTCGTAGGGGATCTCGAACTCGTCCAGCGCCTGCGCGGCCGCTTCCATGACGGGCCAGTCGGAGTCCGACCCCATGACAATGCCTACGACGGGGCTCATTCGGTGATCGTGCCTCTCAGGTAACCGGCTGCGTGGCGGGCGCGCTCGAGGACGTCGTCCAGGTCCTCGCCGTAGGTGTTGACGTGGCCGACCTTGCGGCCGGGCTTCACGTCCTTGCCGTACATGTGGATCTTCAGCTGGGGGTCGCGGGCCATGCAGTGCAGGTACGCGGAGTACATGTCCGGGTAGTCGCCGCCCAGGACGTTGACCATGACCGTCCACTTGGCGCGCGGGCGCGGGTCGCCGAGGGGGAGGTCCAGGACCGCGCGGACGTGGTTGGCGAACTGTGAGGTGATCGCGCCGTCCTGGGTCCAGTGGCCCGAGTTGTGCGGGCGCATGGCCAGTTCGTTGACCAGGATGCGGCCGTCGGGGGTCTCGAAGAGCTCGACGGCCAGGTGACCGACGACACCGAGTTCCTTGGCGATGCGCAGCGCGAGCTCCTCGGCCTGCAGGGCCAGCTCGTCCGGTATGCCGGGCGCGGGGGCGATCACCGTGTCGCAGACCCCGTTGACCTGCTGGGACTCGACCACGGGGTACGCGACCGCCTGGCCGTGCGGGGAGCGGACGACGTTCGCCGCGAGTTCCCGTACGAAGTCGACCTTCTCTTCGGCGAGGACGGGCACGCCGGCCCGGAAGGGCTCGGCCGCGTCCTCGATCGACCGGACGAACCAGACGCCCTTGCCGTCGTAGCCGCCGCGGACCGTCTTGAGGATGATCGGGAAACCATCGCCCTCGGCCCCTTCGGCGAGGCCCTCCGCCGCGAACGCGGCGACGTCCTCGACGTCGGTCACGATCCGGTGCCGTGGGCACGGCACGCCGATCTCGTCGAGCTTCGCGCGCATCACGCCCTTGTCCTGGGCGTGCACGAGCGCGTCCGGGCCGGGGCGGACGGGGATGCCGTCCGCCTCCAGGGCACGCAGATGCTCGGTGGGTACGTGTTCGTGATCGAAGGTGATCACATCGCAGCCCCGCGCGAACTCACGCAGCGTGTCGAGGTCGCGGTAGTCGCCGATGACGACATCGCCGACGACCTGCGCCGCGGAATCCTGAGGGGTGTCACTGAGGAGCTTGAACTTGATGCCGAGCGGGATGCCCGCCTCGTGTGTCATACGAGCGAGCTGGCCCCCGCCGACCATGCCGACTACCGGGAACGTCACGCTGCAAGGGTATCGGTCGCGCCATGGGGGCCGGTTTCCACGCCTGCGGTCCGGCCGTGATCCCGGCGAGATCCCGGCGTGGCCCCGGTTGCGATCCCGACTGTGATCCCGGCCGCGGCCCGGTTTTCCCTCGCTGTGGCCCGCTCTTTCCGGTCCCGTGAGGCCCTCCACAGGCACGAGGGCGGCCCGCTGGTTAGAGTGGCTGGGTTGAATTTTTCGACCGATGTCCGACCTACGGGGGCTGGCGACACCATGGGCAGTGCTTCTTCGGGGCTTCACGTACGGCCCCGCAGCGCGGTTCGCCGCCGGTTCGACCAGCTGTTCCGGGAGATCGCGAAGTTCGGGGCAGTCGGCGGAGCGGGGCTTCTCGTCAACCTGGTGACCTTCAACCTGGTGCGCAGCGCGACCGGGCTGCAGGTCGTGCGGGCGAGTGTCATCGCCACGATCGTCTCAATCGTCTTCAACTACATCGGGTTCCGCTACTTCACGTACCGGGACCGCGACCGGGGCGGCCGCACCAAGGAGATGGGCCTGTTCGTGCTGTTCAGCGCGGTGGGGCTGGTCATCGAGAACGGTGTGCTGTACGTGGCGACGTACAGCTTCGGCTGGGACAGCCCGCTGCAGAGCAACATCTTCAAGTTCCTCGGCATCGGCGTCGCCACGCTGTTCCGGTTCTGGTCGTACCGCACGTGGGTGTTCCGTACGGTCCCGGACGAGGCGCGTGAGGTCCTGGAGAGCGCGGAGGCGATCCTCGACGAGGAGCCGGAGCCTCGACGGTCCCGGGCACGAGCCCGGGCGAACTGAGCCCTCCGGGGGCTGTCCGGCGGGGCTACCTGACCGTTCGTTCCTCGTCGTCGTCCACCAGTGGTGGTCTCTTCAGCGGGGTGCGGGAGAGGAACAGGCCGAACACCGGCGGCTGTGCCTGGAGCATCTCCAGACGGCCCCCGTCCGCCTCCGCGAGGTCGCGGGCGACCGCGAGGCCGATGCCCGTGGAGTTGCGCCCGCTGATCGTGCGCTCGAAGATGCGGGCGCCCAGGTCGGTGGGGACACCGGGGCCCTCGTCCGTGACCTCCACGACGGCCTGGTTGCCCGTGACACGGGTGCGCAGGGCGACCGTGCCACCCCCGTGCATGAGCGAGTTCTCGATGAGCGCGGCCAGTACCTGGGCGACCGCGCCCGGGGTGCCGACGGCCTGCAGATGCCGCTTGCCCGAGCTGACGATGGCGCGGCCCGCACTGCGGTAGGCCGGGCGCCACTCCTCCAGCTGCTGCTTGATGACCTCGTCGAGGTCGAAGGTGACGGCGGAGCCGGTACGGGGATCGCGGGCGTTGGTGAGCAGCCGCTCCACCACGTCCGTGAGGCGCTCGACCTGGGTCAGGGCGATCGTCGCCTCCTCCTTCACGTTGTCCAGGTCATCCGTGAGGGTGATTTCCTCCAGGCGCATGGAGAGGGCCGTCAGCGGCGTACGGAGCTGGTGGGAGGCGTCCGCGGCGAGGCGGCGCTCGGCGGTGAGCATCCGTGCGATCCGCTCCGCGCTGCCGTCCAGCACGTCGGCGACACGGTCCAGCTCCGGGACGCCGTAGCGCTTGTGGCGCGGGCGGGGGTCGCCGGAGCCGAGCCGCTCCGCGGTCTCCGCGAGGTCGGTGAGCGGGGAGGCGAGGCGGTTGGCCTGCCGTACGGCCAGCAGGACCGCGGCGACGATCGCGAGCAGCGCGACCGCCGCGATGATCAGGAGGGTGCGGCCGACCTCGCGCGTCACGGCCGAGCGGGGCTCCTGGACGGTGACCGTCTCGCCCTCCTCGCCCTTGGCCGTGGAGTGGATGACGTCACCGCTGGGCTGGAGGCCGAGCTCGAGGGGGGCCTGGCCGGGGATGCGGATCACGGCGTACCGGTCCTCCGCGACCTGGTTCTTGAGGATCTCCGCGTTGATGTGCTCGTCGCCGAGGATGCGGCTGTCGACGATGCTGGCCAGGCGCAGGGCCTCGGAGTCCACGCGTTCCTGGGCGCTGTTGCTGATCGTGCGGGTCTCGACGATCACGAGGGACACGCCGAAGACGGCGATCACGACGAGCACGACGGCGAGCGTGGACTGGATGAGACGGCGACGCACGGGGTCCTCCGGGCGGGTGGCTGTACGTGGACCAGTGTGCCTTGACGCTGCGCTCGGCTGGGGCAGGGGAGGCGCTCGGGTATCGCCGGAGTTCTTCGGGCGCGGGTGGGTGAGGTGCGGTGGGGTCGTTGCCTGTATGCGGGCCGGTGGGGGCTGGGCGGGCACTTCCCCGCGCCCCTGGGGCCCCGCATCCCCGGCCCGCCCGGAGCCGCCCCCTGTCCCCCCGCCACCCGCTCCCGCGGGCCTCAGCTCTTTTCGAAGCGGAAGCCGACTCCTCGTACCGTCGCGATGTAGCGGGGGTTCGCCGCGTCGTCGCCGAGCTTCTTGCGGAGCCAGGAGATGTGCATGTCGAGGGTCTTGGTGGACGACCACCACGTGGTGTCCCAGACCTCGCGCATCAGCTGGTCACGCGTGACGACCCGGCCGGCATCGCGGACGAGGACCCGCAGCAGGTCGAACTCCTTCGCCGTGAGCTGGAGTTCCTCGTCGCCCATCCAGGCCCGGTGCGACTCGACGTCGATGCGCACCCCGTGCGTGGCGGGCGGCTGCTGCGGCTCCGCGGCGCCGCGCCGCAGGAGGGCCCGGACACGGGCGAGCAGTTCGGCAAGGCGGAAGGGCTTGGTGACGTAGTCGTCGGCGCCCGCGTCGAGACCGACGACGGTGTCCACCTCGTCGGCGCGCGCGGTCAGGATGAGGATGGGGACGGTGTGGCCTTCGGCGCGGAGGCGGCGGGCCACTTCGAGGCCGTCCATACCGGGCAGGCCCAGGTCCAGGACGACCAGGTCGACGCCGCCCTGCATTCCGGCGTCGAGCGCGGTGGGTCCGTCCTCGCGCACTTCGACCTCGTAACCCTCCCGGCGCAGGGCACGGGCCAATGGCTCCGAGATGGACGCGTCGTCCTCGGCGAGCAGTACACGGGTCATGGGGTGATGGTAGTCCGCCGCGGACAGCGCCTGTGGTGTGATCGCCAACCGTAATTCTTACCTGGGGCTGTACGGTTTCTTGCCTGCGGCTGTGGGAAGCGATCTTGCCTGACACCTTCGAATAGGTGTCCGTGGTTCCATTATTACCTGTGATCCATGTCTCAAGTCCTTCCATATGCCACATTGACATGTCGTATGGTGACCAGACGCCTGTAGCACCAGTAGGGGACCTTTGGCGCGTACTTGACGCTGAAGGTCTCTTTCATGTGCGGGCTGGTGTTCGCCAGCCTCGAAAGGAATGACCTGTGGCCGGGCCCGAGCGCATCACATGCGTGACGGGCGTGGATCCCGGTGGTCGCCGTCCACCGCTTCGCAATCCGGAGCGGACTCCCCGTGGGCGTGGGGAAGGACGGTCGAGCCCCGCCGGTGCCGGCCGCCCCCCACCGGGCGCGTAACGCTCAAGCAGCGCGTCCCGACCAGCAAGGAACGACCATGGCGTCCAGCCTGACGAAGGACTCGGCGACTCCGGGCACCCCCGGTTCCGAGAGGACCTTCTTCGGCCACCCCCGCGGACTGGCCACTCTCTTCATGACCGAGATGTGGGAGCGATTCTCCTACTACGGCATGAAGGCTCTGCTCCCGCTGTACCTGGTGGCACCGGGCGGCCTGCACCTGAGCGCGGCCACCGCGACCGCGATCTACTCGGTGTACCTGTCGCTGGTGTACCTGCTCGCCCTGCCGGGTGGCTGGTTCGCCGACCGTGTCCTCGGCCCCCGCAAGACGGTCGCCGTCGCGGGCGTCATCATCATGCTGGGCCACCTCACGCTGGCCCTGCCGTCGTCCGGCACGTTCTACGGCGGCCTCGGGCTCGTCGCGATCGGTTCCGGTCTGCTGAAGGCCAACATCTCCACGATGGTCGGTCACCTCTACGACGGTCCGGACGACCCGCGCCGTGACGGTGGCTTCACGCTCTTCTACATCGGCATCAACGTCGGCGCCTTCGCCGCTCCGCTGGTCATCGGCACCGTCGGCGAGAACGTCAACTGGCACCTGGGCTTCGCGCTCGCCGCGCTCGGCATGGCGCTGGGTCTGGCCCAGTACCTGCTCGGCGGCCGTCACCTGAACCCGCGCTCGCACGAGGTCCCCACGCCGCTGTCGGCCGAGGAGAAGGCCGCGACGCTGCGCAAGTCCGCGCTGTGGGCGGCCGTCGCGGTGGTCTTCTACTGCATCGTCGGCTTCTCGGGCCACTACACCCTGAACTGGCTGCTGGTCCCGATCACCATCGCCGGTCTGATCATCCCGGTCCTGGTCATCGCCCGGATCAAGCGGGACAAGGACCTCGACCGCGCCGAGCAGTCGAAGATGTCTGCGTACATCTGGTTCTTCGTCGCCGCGGCCGTCTTCTGGATGATCTACGACCAGGGCGGCTCGACCATGTCGATCTTCGCCGACTCCTCCGCCGAGAACACGATCTTCGGCTGGGAGTTCCCGGTCTCCTGGTACCAGTCCGTCAACCCGGTCATGATCATGGCGCTCGCGCCGGTGTTCGCCTGGGCGTGGCTGGCGCTGAACAAGCGCGGCAAGGAGCCGAGCACGGCCACCAAGTTCGCGTCGGGTCTGATCCTGATCGGTGCCTCGTTCTTCCTGTTCCTGGCTCCGCTGACGATCGCCGAGGGCGGTCACAAGGCGGCCGCGATGTGGCTGGTCGCGATCTACTTCGTGCAGACCGTCGGTGAGCTGACGCTCTCGCCGGTCGGCCTCTCCGTCACCACGAAGATGGCTCCCGCGAAGTACGCCTCCCAGATGATGGGTGTCTGGTTCCTGGCCGTCACCGCCGGTGACGCCACGACGGGTCTGCTGTCCATCGCCAACGTCGACCTCAACAAGACGGGCATCGTCGCCCTGGAGGCCACGCTCGCCGTGGTCGCCGGTGTCGCGGTGTGGATGTACCGCAAGAAGGTCAAGGTCCTGATGGGCGACGTCCACTGACGCACGTCCAGGGCTTACTGGAGGGCCGCCGCATCCTTTGGGGTGCGGCGGCCCTTCGGCGTTGGCGGGTGCGGACGGAGGGCCCGTCGCCGCCCGGCTCAGCGTGTGCGGTGGTGCGGCATGAACGTGAAGATCGCTCCGCCCAGCAGGATCACCGTCCCCGCGACCAGGCCGAGTGCCCTGAGGGTGCCGTGGTCGTCGGCGCCCGTCTGCGCGAGGCCGCCGCTGGAGGACGTGCCGCCCGAAGAGCTGCCCGAGGAGCCCGAGGAGTCGCCGCCCGACGCGCCGCCCGCCTGTTGTGTGGTGTCCAGGGTCAGGGAGACCTCCGACTTGGTCGGGGTGCAGGTCGTCGTCGTACCGAGGGCCTTGATCGTCAGCACGCCCGGGGACAGCGTCGACTGCCCGCTCGCGCCCGGCTTGTACGTGCCCGTGAGGTCGGGGATCTCGATCGGGTCGCCCGACTTGATCGCCTGGGAGTTGGTCGGCCCCTCGACATGGACCGTGCCCTTGTCCGAGCCGCCCAGGGCCACCTCCATCGACGGCTTGACCGAGTCCGCCGGGATGTCGGCCGGGCTGTCCATCACGGACTTCTTGAACTGGACGGTGAGGTCGAAACTCCCGCCGTTCTTCTTGGCGTCGATCTGCACGGGAGAGGTGGCGTTCTTGTCCCCGATGGGCGTCTTGCACGCGTAGGGGACGGAGACTTCCTTGCCGGTGAAGTCGGTCTGGCCACTGTCACTGGGACTCGCCGACGACGATCCGGTGGGCTGCGTCGACGGCGTGGTGGAGGGAGTGGTCGTAGGAGTCGTCGAGGGCGTGGTGGAAGGTGTCGTCGTCGGTGTGGACGAAGGTGTCGTCGACGACCCCGTGACCTCGATGGTCGCCGCGGGCCCCACCGTCTGGGTCGGTGCGCACTTCGTGTCCGTCGAGAAGGCGTTGATGCTGTACGCATCCGGTGTCAGCGTCACCTCGCCCGGCGTCGTCAGCTTCAGCGTGCCCTTCATGTCGGAGAGCACCATCGCCCCGCCCTTGGGGATGGCCGGGTTCTCCCGAGGTCCCTGCATCGCCAGGTCGGCGGTCTGCGCACCGGCCGCCTTGAGGGTGCCGCTCGGCTGGACCGAGTTGGCCGGGAGGTCGATGAGGTCGGGGTTCTTGGAGGCGGCCTGGGTGAACTTCCAGACCACCGTGACCTCGTCGCCCACACGCGCCGTCGCGGGCGCGGTGATCTCCACCTTGGTGGTGCCCTCGACGGGATCAAGACCCGAGGCCGCAGGCGGAACGCATCTGGTCGCGTAGGACACCTCGGCGGCCTGGGCGGGGCCCGCGGCCACGCCCACCAGGATGCCCGCGCCGCCGAGCATCAGCGCGACCCCGGCCGCGCTCGTTCTGCGGCCTCCGGGCACAACTCTCCGTCGCCTGTTCACGTGTTCCCCTTCGTCGTCGGACCGGTGTCGTGCGGTGCGGAGAGCTGACCGTTCGCCGCGGTCCCCGGAACGTTGTCCGGCGTGAACCACGGCAGGGTCGGGTTGGTAGTAGTGCCGGGCGGCACGGATGTGGCCGCGGACGCGCTCGCTCCGGGCACACGGGACGGGCTCGCCTCGGCCATGCGGAACGGGGCCGGCCTCGGCACACGGGAGGCGAGTTCGGGCAGGCGCAGGCTCCGATGGCGCCCCGCCCGCCCCGCCGACCTGTGCGGGCGCACCCGGTCCACCACGGCCATCCCGACCCGGAAGACCGCGGCCGGCACCACCACGGCGAGCAGGATCCAGAAGAGGGTCACCCCCCAGGGACGGCCCACCCCCCAGGGCTGCTCGGCGAGGACCTTGCCGCCGTACCGCAGCGAGACCGTGTAGTCGCCGTGCGCCCCGGCCGCGAGCTCGACCGGCAGCTTGATCTGCGCCTTCTTGCCGGGTGCGATCGTGCCGCGCCAGTCCTGTTCCTCCCACTGCGGCGCGAACACGCCGTGGGAGGTGCCGATCTGGAACACGGGGTCCTTGACGGCGGCGGTGCCGATGTTGCCGACGGTGAAGACGAGCCCGCGAGAGGGCGGCGCGCCGAACCAGGTCAGCAGCCCGCTCGACCCGTCGAGGCGGGTGTCGGTGAGCACCGAGAGGCGTCCCCCGCCCACCTCCTTCGGCAGTGGTTCGACCGAGTGCCCGGCGACCATGAAGATCGCGTCGGCCTCCGCCTTCTCCCCCGTGACCGTGGCGACGTGCACCACGCACGGGCACGGTTCGGGCGGCTCGGTGACCGGCAGTTCCTTGCTGAAGTGGCCCTGGGCGTCGGTGGTGACGGCCCGGCCGTCGGCGTTGGCGCAGGAGTTGGTGCCGCCGATCACCCCGCGGGACGGCACGGCCTGCCCGCAGATCAGCATCATCAGCAGGGTCTTCGGCCGCCATCCGTTGCCGGTCACGGTGATCGAACCGCCCGTCCCCGCCTCGGACTTGGACAGGCTCACGCCGGGTTTCCCGGCCGCGGACGCCGGGGACACCGGTCCCGCCAGCGGGGCCAGGACGAGCGCGAGCGCCGCCACCAGCGCCGACATCCGCGCCTTGCCGCTCAGGACACCGCTCACGACACCGCTCCCGTCCACTCGACTTCCGTACGCGGCCGTTCACTCGTCCCGCCGTCCGCCGCCGTACGACGCCTGTGCCGTCGTACGCCCCACCAGGCGCCCAGCGCCGCGAGCGCCGCCCCGGCGGCGGCCGCGAGCGCGCCCCACGGCACGAACCGCACCGACGCGGACCCCGTGGCGCGTGCCCCGCCCGCCGCCGTCACCGTCAGTCGTACGTCGACCGCGTCCAGCGCCGGGGGATCGCGCCAGGGCTCGGTGAGCGTGACGCGACGGCCGGGCAGGAGGTCGAGGGGCAGGGTGCGCGGGGCGCGGTCCAGGGCCCGGCCGAGGACGCCGTCGGCGCGTACCGCGAGTTTCGGGGTGAGCACGGTGTTGCCTCGGTTGACCAGCTCGTACGAGATGCGCCCGCCGTGCACGGCGACGTGCTCGACGGTGAGCGCCGACACCGCGGGACCGCCGACCCGCAGCTGGACCCGGACCGCCGAGGACCGGCCGCCGGCGCCCGCCACGACCGCGCCGGGGTGGTCGCCGGGCGTCGCGCCCGCCGGGACACTCACGGTGAACGGCACGTCGGCCCGGGTGTGCGCGGGCACCCGCAGCGAGAGCGCGCGCACCGGGACCCGGCGGCCGCCCCGCTCTCCCGCGAAGGCGATCCACGCGCCCGTGTCCGTGGACTTCCCGGCGGCGCGCACGGTGAGGTCGCCGTCCGCGGTGTTGTCGGCGTCCGCGCCTCGCAGCCGCACGGTCACGGGCCGCGCGCCCGGGTTGAGCACGGACACGGAGTCCTGCAGCACCGTGCCGGGCGCACCCTCCGCGTAGACGTACGGCCGTCCGCCCGGCGCGCTCGCCGACGGCGCGAGGGACCAGCCGTCGTCGGCCGCGGCCACCGGGGCGGCGGCGGCCGACAGCAGCACGGCGACGGCACAGCGGAGGACGGGGGCGTACGGCATCGGCGGCTCCTGCTGGTCGTACGGTCGTACCGTCGTACGGGGGCGTGGCGCCCTCAGCGGCGGTTCGTCTGATGCCTGCGGGTCAGCCACAGCGTGCCCGCCGCGCCCGCGAGCAGCACCGTGCCGCCGAGCGTGCCGAGGGCGATCGCCGAGTCGGCGGGGCCGGTCTGCGGGAGCTGGCCGCCGGAGTCGGTACCGGTCGAGCCCGTCGAACCGCCCGAGCTGCTGGATCCGCTGGATCCGCCGCTTCCCGACCCGCCGCCCGCCGCCGTGACGTCGAGGGTCAGCGACGGCCCGGGGTTGTTCGTGGGGGTGCAGGTGGTCGTCGTGCCGAGCGCCTTGATCGTGAGTACGCCCGCGGTGAAGGTGACCTTGCCGGTCTTCTCCGGCGTGTACGTACCCGACAAGTCACTGATTTTGATGGGGGTGTTGGCGGGGATCGCGGCCGCGTTGGCGGGGCCGCTGACGGCCACCGTGCCGGTGTCCGCGCCACCCACCTTGATCACGGCGCTCGGGCTCATCGCGCCCTTGCCGAGCTCCACCGGGCTGGAGGAGACGCCCTTCTGCCAGGACATGGTGAGCTTGTAGCCGCTGCCGCTCTTGACGCTCTTGATGTCGATGGGCGAGACGGCGCTCTTGTCCCCGATCGGCGTCTTGCACTGGTAGTTGACGTTCACCACGTTGGCCTCGGCGACGGGGGCGGCCATCAGCACCGCCGAGCCGGCCAGGGCCGCGGCGAACGCGAGCGCGGCGGTTCGTTTCTGGTACGTCCGGTACGACACCTCGGGGCCTCATTCCTGACGGAACATCAGATCGGCCGTCAAGGTACGCCCGGTGCCTTGTGGAGGGAAGACAAAGTGCGCGCCGGATCCGAGGAGATCCGGCGCGCGTTCGGCAACGTACGAAGAAGGGTTCGAACCGGGGGTAACCCGAGGTGGGAGTCGCACCCGGGATCGGGTGGGGCTACGCGGGCGCTCCGAGTTCCGCCCACACCGTCTTGCCCGTGACCCCCGGAGTGCGTACGACCCCCCAGTCCAGGCACAGCCGCTGCACGATGAACATGCCGTGGCCGCCGGGGCGGCCGGCGCGGTGCGGGGTGCGCGGGGCGGGCTGGCCCGCGCCACGGTCGGAGACCTCGACGCGCAGCACCTTGTTGTTGCAGGAGATCCGCAGCTCGTCCGGGCCCTCGGCATGCAGGCAGGCGTTGGTGACGAGTTCGGAGACGACCAGCAGGACGTCCTCGGCGGCTGCCCGCCGGTCGGCGCTCGCGGCGGGCAGCCAGCCCCACGCGTGCAGCGCCTGGCGGGCGAAGTCGCGGGCCAGCGGCACGACGCCGCTCTCGTCGTCGAAGCTCAGTCTGCGGGCCTGACGCCCCCCGGACGGGACGGCCAGGCCGCCGCCCCCAGGCATCCCGGAAGCGCCGCCGTCGCCCGACTCCGGGCCGCGGTCGCCCGGCGAGTAAGGCCGGGTGGTGCTCATCAGCGCTTCACCTCACCGATTCACCAGTTTCACGATTCAAGACTCGGTACTCAGCATGTGGTACGCGCCGCGGGTGCTTCCGCACTCAGGGCGTCCGGACGAATATCTACGTATCTACGACGATCACCTACGACGTTCCCACCGATTGTTGCCGACATAGTCAGGTTGTCTCCTGCCCGACCGTTCCGTCGGAACACCCCCTTTGCACGACGGGGATCGTGTGACGCGGGCGATGCTGCGATCGCAGGGGGCACTGCGGAGCATGCCGAGGCGGGGCCCCGACCGCCCCGGCTAGTCGGCCAGGGCCGCATCGAGCGTCTCGTGGACGGTGAAGACGGCCTCGGCCCCGGTGATCTCGAAGACCCGGGCCACCACCGGCAACATCCCCGCCAGATGGACTCCGCCCCCCGCGGCCTCGGCCTTCAGCCGGGCACCGAGCAGCACGTTCAGCCCGGTGGAGTCGCAGAACTCCAGTCGCGAGCAGTCCACGACCAGTCGCGAATGCCCCTTGTCAAGGCAGTCCTCGAGTGGCTCACGCAACAATTCAGCCGTGTGGTGATCCAACTCACCCGCGGGGGTCACGACGGCGCTTGAGCCCTCTTCCCGCACCTCGACTAGAAGCCGGCCCGACTGTGCGCTGCCGACCGTCTGGCGGTCCATGCCGTCTCTCTCCCGAGCGTCGCGACTGCTGATGTACGCACTCGAACACTACGCCTTCCTCACGATCCCCGACACCCGAACAACCCCCTGAAAATGGACATTTCATCGCGCAACGCACTTGCGGGCGACGCGCGAAAGCGGGTAGGGCTAGTAGCGACACCTATTCGACACGGCCGGCTTTGGAGGCGCCCGCACACCGCAGTGCACGCATTGGCATCGGCGGCCATATGCCGAGAACGATGGAGGACACCATGTCACCCCGGCTCGACGCATCGCAGACCCAGACGGCGACGTCGACACCTTCTCTGGAACGCCCGGAGCGTCTCGACGAAACCGGAACCAGCGGACTCGACGGACTCGACGGACTTCCCGAGATCCCCCCGTACGACGAGGTGGGACCGGTGGACGCACGGGCCCTGTCCAAGACCCTCTTCAAGCGGCTGGAGTCCCTCGAAGAAGGCACCCACGACTACTCGTACGTGCGCAACACGCTGGTCGAGCTCAACCTCGCGCTGGTCAAGTTCGCCGCCTCCCGCTTCCGCTCCCGCAGCGAGCCGATGGAGGACATCATCCAGGTCGGCACGATCGGCCTGATCAAGGCGATCGACCGCTTCGAACTGAGCCGCGGCGTCGAGTTCCCCACCTTCGCGATGCCAACCATCATCGGCGAGATCAAGCGTTTCTTCCGCGACACCTCCTGGTCCGTGCGCGTACCGCGCCGACTGCAGGAACTCCGTCTCGACCTGGCCAAGGCGGGCGACGAACTCGCCCAGCAGCTCGACCGGGCGCCCACGGTGGGCGAGTTGGCGGAGCGCCTGGGCATCACCAACGACGAGGTCGTCGAGGGCATGGCCGCCTCGAACGCCTACACGGCCAGTTCGCTGGACGCCCAGCCCGAGGAGGACGACTCCGAAGGCGCGCTCGCGGACCGCATCGGCTACGAGGACCACGACCTCGAGGGCATCGAGTATGTGGAGTCCCTCAAGCCCCTGATCGCCGAACTCCCCTCGCGCGACCGGCAGATCCTCTCGCTGCGCTTCGTCGCCAACATGACCCAGTCCGAGATCGGTGACGAGCTCGGGATCTCGCAGATGCATGTGTCGCGGCTGCTGTCGCGGACGCTGGTGCGACTGCGGAAGGGACTGACGGTCGAGGAGTGACACTCCCCGCCCCCTCCGGCACCTCTTTTCAGCACGGAGTGGTCCGGCTTTTCAGCTCAGAGTGGTCCGGCGCCGACGGCGCCGGGCCGCTTTTTTTCATGCGCCTCCTTCCTCCCTCTTTCCTCAAAGGGCCACCCCCGTCACTATGAGCACTCCAAACTGGCTGGTATGTCAGGACGGGAGCGAGTGACCGCACGGGGCACGAGGAGGCCGGCACATGGCTCAGGACGACGCGGGCGCGTCCGACACGCGGCTCACCGAACTGCTGAGCGCCGACACCCCCAGCGCGTATCCGGCCCTCCAGGAGCTCCGCGAACGGCACCGCCCGTCCGTCCTCGCCTACGCCCGCCTGTGCACCCGCAGCGAGTCGGCCGCACGGCAGCTCGCGGCGCAGGCATTCACCCTGGCGGCCCAGGAGACGGCGCGCGGCTCGAACCCGAGCGTCCCCTGGCGCCACCGGCTCCTGCTGCTGGCGGGACAGGTGGCCGCCTCGTGGGCGAGGGACGAACGGGCCGCCGGCCTCGACCCCGGTCTGCTCCTCGTGCTGAGCGCGGCCGGCCCCGGCGGGCCCGTGCCGCCCATGCTCGCCCCGTTCCAGTCCCTCCCGTCCCGCACCCAGGGCCTGCTCTGGTACGGGGTCGTGGAAGAGGAACCCGCCGACCGGGCGGCCGTCCTGCTCGGCCTCACCCGTGAGGACGTGACGTACGGCGCGCAGCCCGCGCTGCACGCCCTGGGCCAGGCCTGTCTGAAGTCCCGGCTCGCCGCCTCCGACGACCCGCGCTGCGGGGACTTCCGACGGCTGATCGAGGAGTCGCTACGGCCGGACAACCCCCGTTCCAGCCCCGATCTGCACGCCCACATGGCGCACTGCGCGCACTGCACGACGGCGTACGAGGAGCTGTCCGCCCTGCGCGACCATCCGCGCACCGCCCTGGCCGAGGGACTGCTCCCGTGGGCGGGCACGGCGTACGTCGTGAGCGAGGCGGGCGAACCCCGGCCCGGCGTCACCGCCTCGTCGGGGCCCTGGCCGCCGTCCCGCCGTTTCGTCCTCACCTCGGCGGCGGCCCTCGGCGTCGCCCTGGTGCCGCTGCTGTTCGTCGTGCTGTCGTCGGGCGGCTCGCCGTCCCAGAACACGGCGGGCTCGGTCACCACCCCGTCGAGCGTGCCGCAGGTGACGGTGACGGCGACCGTCTCGGCGACCCCCTCGCCCCCGGCCCCGCTGCCCTCCGCGACCAGCAAGTCCCCTTCCCCGACTTCCCCGACGCGGAGCCCCTCCCCCTCGAGATCGGCCAGTGCGACGCCGTCCCCCACGCCCACCCCGACCTACCCGCCGGGCAGCAACTACGCCCAGGTCGTGAACCTCGCCTCGGGCCTGTGCCTGGACATCCGCGACGGCGATCTGACACAGGGCACGGACGTCGTCACGGCCCCCTGCACCTCGGCCCGCACCCAGCGGTGGCGGGTCGACTCCGGGCGCGGCGTCCTGCAGTCGTACGCCGACTCCGACCTCTGTCTGGACAGCCGCGGCTCCGTCGACAACGGCGTCGGGATCTGGGACTGCGACTCGATCGACGGCAGCCACGGCCAGAACCTGAGGTTCACCGTGGACGACGACGGCGTGATCCGCCCGTCCATCGCCCTCGAGACCGCGGTCACGCCGAGCGGCGGGGACGGCCTGTCCCTGCTGCCGCTCGACGGGGGCACGAGTCAGCGGTGGCGGGCGGGGGCCTCGTGACCCCGGCGTCCTGACCCCGGCGCCGTGACCCCGGCCTCGCGGCCTCGGACTCGTGACCCCGGCGTCAGACCTCGCGTGCGCCGCACCGCCAGACGCCGGTGACCAGCGGTACGCCCGGCCGGTAGGCGAGGTGGACGTGGCTGGGCGCGTCCAGGAGGGCGAGGTCGGCGCGGGCGCCGACGGTGAGGCGGCCGATGTCCGTGCGGCGCAGGGCCGCCGCGCCGCCCGCCGTGGCCGACCAGAGCGCCTCGTCCGGGGTCATCCCCATGTCCCGTACCGCCAGCGCGATGCAGAACGGGACGGAGGAGGTGAAGGACGAGCCCGGGTTGCAGTCGGTGGAGAGGGCGACGGTCACGCCCGCGTCCAGGAGGCGGCGGGCGTCCGGCCACTCGGCGCGGGTGGAGAACTCGGCGCCGGGGAGCAGGGTCGCGACCGTGCGGCCGTTCGCCAGGGCCTCGACGTCCGCGTCCGTGAGGTGGGTGCAGTGGTCGGCGCTCGCCGCGTCGAGTTCGACGGCGAGCTGGACGCCGGGGCCGTACGAGAGCTGGTTGGCGTGGACGCGCGGGTGCAGGCCCTTCGCCTTGCCCGCGGTGAGGATCGCGCGGGCCTGGTCGCCGTCGAAGGCGCCCTTCTCGCAGAAGACGTCGATCCAACGGGCGTACGGGGCACAGGCGTCGAGCATCTCGCCGGTCACCAGGGCCACGTACGCGGCAGGGTCGTCGGCGTAGTCCGGGGAGACGATGTGCGCGCCGAGGTAGGTGACCTCGTCGGTGTGCGCCGCCGCGATACGCAGCGCCCTGGCCTCGTCCTCGACGGTGAGGCCGTAGCCCGACTTGGTCTCGAAGGTGGTGGTGCCCTGGCGCAGGGCCTCGTGGAGGTAGTGCGTGAGGTTGCGCTCCAGGTCCTCGTCACTGGCGGCGCGGGTGGCGGCGACGGTGGTGCGGATGCCTCCCGCCGTGTAGCCGCGGCCCGACATGCGGGCGTTGAACTCCTGGGTGCGGTCGCCCGCGAAGACGAGGTGCGAGTGGGAGTCCACGAAGCCCGGAATCACGGCCCGGCCACCGGCGTCGACCCGGTTGTCAGTGGCGGGTGCTTTTCTTGAGTCACCGGTCCACGCGATGCGGTCGCCTTCGATGACGACGGCCGCGTCCTGGATCAGACCGAGGGGGGATCCGTCACCGAGGGAGGGATCGTTGGTGACCAGACTGGCGATGTTGGTGATGACGGTGGTCGTGCCGGTGGTGCTGCTCATGGCGTCCTCGTGGGGGCGGGGTTCGGCGGTCGTCTCTAGGCGCGCAGGGCTTCGACTGCCTGCGCGAGGGCCTGCGGCACATCGGGAACAAGAGCGTGCGCCCCGTCGCGTACGACGTGCCGGCCACCCACGACCGTGTGCCGTACGTCGGCCGCCGTCGCCGCGAATACGGCCGTCTCGGCGCCCAGGCGCGGCACCGGTCCCGCTGTTCTGACCGAGTCGAGGGCGATCGTCGTGAAGTCGGCGAGCGCGCCCGCTTCGAGGATGCCCGCGTCCTGCCAGCCGAGGGCCGCGTGGCCGTCGGCGGAGGCGGCGCGCAGCAGGGCGGCCGCCGTCCAGTGACCGCGGGTGCGGGTGCGCAGGCGCTCGTTCAGCTCCATCGCGCGGGCCTCTTCGAGGAGGTCGATGACGGCGTGGCTGTCGGAGCCGAGGGAGAGGGGCGAGCCGGCTCGCTGGAGGGCGACGGCGGGGCCGATGCCGTCCGCCAGGTCCCGTTCCGTCGTCGGGCACATGCACGTGCCCGTCCGGGAGTCGCCCAGCAGCGCGATGTCCTCGTCCGTGAGGTGCGTGTTGTGGACGCCGGTCGTGCGGGGGCCGAGCACGCCGTGGTCGGCGAGGAGCCGCGTCGGGGTGCACCCGTGGGCGGCCTGGCAGGCGTCGTTCTCCGCCGTCTGCTCCGACAGATGCACGTGCAGCGGGGCCCGCCGCTCCTCGGCCCAGCGCGCGACCGTCGCCAGCTGTCCGGCGGGCACGGCCCGTACGGAGTGGATGGCCGCACCGATCCGTGCGTGATCACGTTCCTTGAGAAGTGAAGAGCGTTCCGCCCAGGCCTCCGCGCTGCCGTCGGAGAAGCGGAGCTGGTGGTGGTTGGGCGGCTGTCCGAAGCCGGCGGACACGTAGGCCGTGTCGAGGAGGGTGATCCGGATGCCGGCCTCGCCCGCGGCCGCGATGAGCGCCTCGCCCATCGCGTTCGGGTCGGCGTACGGGGTGCCGCCGGGGGCGTGGTGCACGTAGTGGAACTCGCCGACGGCCGTGACGCCCGCGAGCGCCATCTCCGCGTACACGGTGCGGGCGAGCGCGTGGTAGGTGTCCGGGGTCAGCCGGTCCGCGAAGGAGTACATGATCTCGCGCCAGGTCCAGAAGGTGCCGGAGCCGACCTGGACGGTGCCGCGCAGGGCGCGGTGAAAGGCGTGCGAGTGGGCGTTGGCGAGACCGGGGAGGGTGAGTCCGCGGAGGATCTCGGCGCCGGGGGGCGGGGTGGCGGTGTTCTCGCGGACGGCGGTGATCCGCCCGTCGCTCACGTCCAGGGCCACGCCCGGCTCGACGTGGGTGTCGAGCCAGGCGTGTTCAAGCCAGTACGTCTGCGTCACCTGCAGGCCAGCCCTTCGAGTACGTCGGCGAGTGCGGTCACCCCGGCCACGCAGTCGTCCTCGGCGGCGTACTCGGCCGGGGAGTGCGAGACACCCGTGGGGTTGCGTACGAACAGCATGGCGGTCGGGACGGTCCCGGAGAGGATTCCGGCGTCGTGTCCGGCGCCCGTGCCCAGGACGGGAACCGTGAGTCCCGCAGCCTCTTTCCCGTCCTTGCCCAGGATGCGGGCGAGCTCGTCGCGCAGGGCGTGCTCGAACTCGACGACGGGGGTGAACGACTCGCGGACGACGTCGAGTTCGACGCCCTGGGCCTCCGCGTACTCGCGGGCGGCCTTCTCGACGCCGGTGACGACCGTGTCGAGGGTCGCCTGGTCGGCGGCGCGGGAGTCGAGCCAGCCGCGCACGAGGGAGGGGATGGCGTTCACGCCGTTCGGCTCGACGGAGATCTTGCCGAAGGTGGCGACGGCACCGGCGAGCTGGGCCTCCCGGCGGGCGGCGAGCACGGTCTCGGCGTACGACAGCATCGGGTCGCGGCGGTCGACGAGCCGGGTGGTGCCCGCGTGGTTGGCCTCGCCCCGGAAGTCGAAGCGCCAGCGGCCGTGCGGCCAGATGGCGCTGGCGATGCCGACCTGGTCGCCGCTGAGGTCGAGGGCGCGGCCCTGCTCGACGTGCAGTTCGACGAAGGCGCCGATGCGGGCGAGGCGCTCGGGGTCGGGACCGATGGTGTCGGGGTCGTATCCGGCGCGCTCCATGGCCTGCGGGAGCGTGATGCCGTCGCCGTCGGTCAGCCGGTGCGCCTGCTCGACGGTGAGCTGTCCGGCGGCCAGCCGGGAGCCGACGCAGGCGAGCCCGAACCGGGCGCCCTCCTCGTCGCCGAAGTTGACGATGGCGAGGGGGCGGGTGAACTCCGCCTGCCGGGCGCGCAGTTCGTCCAGGGCGGCGAAGGAGGACACCACGCCGAGGGGCCCGTCGAAGGCCCCGCCGTCGGGCACGGAGTCCAGGTGGGAGCCGGTGACGACGGCGTCGCCCTCGGCGGGGTCGCCGAGCCAGGCCCACTGGTTGCCGTTGCGGTCCAGCTCGTAGCGCAGCCCGCGGGACTCGGCCTGCGCCCGGAACCAGGCCCGGCAGTCCATGTCGGCCCCGGTCCAGGCGAAGCGGCGGTAGCCGCCGGAGGCGGAGCTGCGGCCGATCGGCAGCAGCTCCGCCCACATGCTGTGGAAGGTCACGCGGCGCCGCCCTCGTCGCCTTCGCGCATCGGGATGCGCACGCCGCGCTCCTGGGCGACGGACTCGGCGATGTCGTACCCGGCGTCGACGTGCCGGATGACGCCCATGCCGGGGTCGTTGGTGAGTACGCGGCGGATCTTCTCGCCGGCCAGCTTGGTGCCGTCGGCGACGGACACCTGGCCGGCGTGGATGGAGCGGCCCATGCCGACGCCGCCGCCGTGGTGGATGGAGACCCAGGAGGCGCCGGAGGCGACGTTCACCATGGCGTTGAGCAGCGGCCAGTCGGCGATCGCGTCGGAGCCGTCGAGCATGGCCTCGGTCTCGCGGTACGGGGAGGCGACGGAGCCGCAGTCGAGGTGGTCGCGGCCGATGGCCAGGGGCGCGGCCAGTTCGCCGGACGCCACCATGTCGTTGAAGCGCTCGCCGGCCTTGTCGCGCTCGCCGTAGCCGAGCCAGCAGATACGGGCGGGCAGGCCCTGGAAGTGGACGCGCTCGCCGGCCAGCTTGATCCAGCGGTGCAGGGACTCGTTCTCCGGGAAGAGGTCGAGGATCGCCTTGTCGGTCTTGTGAATGTCGGAGGCCTCGCCGGAGAGGGCCGCCCAGCGGAAGGGGCCCTTGCCCTCGGAGAAGAGGGGGCGGATGTAGGCGGGGACGAAGCCGGGGAAGGCGAACGCCCGCTCGTACCCGGCGAGCTGGGCCTCGCCGCGGATCGAGTTGCCGTAGTCGAAGACCTCGGCGCCCGCGTCCATGAAGCCGACCATCGCCTCGACGTGCTTGGCCATGGACTCCCGGGCGCGGGTGGTGAAGCCCGCCGGGTCCTTGGCGGCCGCGTCAGCCATGTCGTCGAAGTCGATGCCGATAGGGAGGTAGGCCAGCGGGTCGTGGGCCGAGGTCTGGTCGGTCACGATGTCGATGGGGGCGCTCTCGGCGAGCATGCGGGGCAGCAGCTCGGCGGCGTTGCCCAGGAGGCCGATGGAGAGCGGCTTGCGCTGGTCACGGGCCTCGACGGCGAGCTGGAGTGCGTGCTCCAGGGAGTCGGCCTTCACGTCCAGGTAGCGGTGCTCGATGCGGCGCTCGATGGCGCGCGGGTCGACGTCGATACAGATCGCGACGCCGTCGTTCATCGTCACGGCGAGCGGCTGGGCGCCGCCCATGCCGCCGAGGCCCGCGGTCAGGGTGATGGTGCCCGCGAGCGTGCCGTTGAACTTCTTGGCGGCGACGGCGGCGAAGGTCTCGTAGGTGCCCTGGAGGATGCCCTGGGTGCCGATGTAGATCCAGGAGCCGGCGGTCATCTGGCCGTACATGGTGAGGCCGAGGGCCTCCAGACGGCGGAACTCCTCCCAGTTCGCCCAGTCGCCGACCAGGTTGGAGTTGGCGATGAGGACGCGCGGGGCCCACTCGTGGGTCTGCATCACGCCGACGGGACGGCCGGACTGGACGAGCATCGTCTCGTCCTGCTTGAGGGTCCGCAGCGTGCGGACCATGGCGTCGAAGGAGCGCCAGTCGCGGGCGGCCTTGCCGGTGCCGCCGTAGACGACGAGCTTGTCGGGGTGCTCGGCGACCTCGGGGTCGAGGTTGTTCTGCAGCATCCGCAGGGCGGCTTCCTGCTGCCATCCCAGGGCACTCAGTTCCGTACCGCGCGGCGCTCGGACGGGGCGGGGTCCTGACATGGTCTGCCTCCTAGCGGACTGTTGCAGTAGATATTCACATCCTCGCTTCTTGAATAGAGCTAGTCAATAGATGAGTGGGCCAGCGGGGGCGTGGCGCGGATGTTTGGCTGGGATGTATGGGCGCAGACAGGGACACGACGGAGGATTCAGTGAGCGATGGGGCAGCAGGGACCAGGGCGTCTTCGACGGGGACGCCGTCGACCGGGACGCCTTCGGCGGCGGCGCCTTCGGGTGGGGCTTCGGCGGGCGGGGCACGTTCGGGTGAGTTGCCTTCGGCGGGCGGGGGCGAGTCCGGCTCCGATCGCGTGGCGCGGCGCGACGATGCCGTCCGGGCCGCCGTGGAGCATGGACTGCTGGGGCCCGAGGCCCCCATCATCGCCCTCCTCGACGTTCCCGGCATCAAGGCCTCGGTGGCGGAGCTGCGGGCCGCCTTCGACGCGGTGGCGGCGCCGGGCACGCCCGTGCTGCACGCCTTCGCGGTGAAGGCGACCCCGCTGGTGCCCGTACTGCGACTGCTGCACGAGCACGGCATCGGCGCGGAGGTCGCGAGCCCCGGCGAGCTCGCCCTGGCACGGGCGGCCGGAGTGCCACCCTCCGAGACCGTGCTCGACTCACCCGCCAAGACGATCGCCGAACTGCGCGAGGCGCTGGCGCTGGGCATCGCCGTCAACGCGGACAATCCGCAGGAGCTGGACCGCATCGACGGCCTGGTAGGGGACCTGCCGGGCGGGCCGAACGGCGCCCCCGCGGGATCCCCGCACCCCCGCTCCCCCATCGGAATCCGGGTGAACCCGCAGGTCGGCGGGGGTTCCATCGAGGCGTTGTCCACGGCGACGCCGACCTCGAAGTTCGGGGTCGCGCTGCGCGACGAGGGCGCCCGCAAGTGGATCGTCCAGGCGTACGCCGACCGTCCGTGGCTGACCCGGCTGCACGCGCACACCGGATCGCAGGGCATCCCGCTCTCACTGATGGCACGGGGGATCGCGGAGACGTACGCGCTCGCCGAGGAGATCAACCGGCGTGTCGGGCGGCAGCAGATCGACACGCTCGACATCGGCGGCGGACTGCCGGTCAACTTCGGCTCCGACGTCACGACCCCGACGTACGCGCAGTACGCACGGCTGCTCGCCGAGGCGGTGCCGGGGCTCTTCGACGGGCGGTACGGACTGGTCACCGAGTTCGGGCGGTCGCTGCTGGCCAAACACGGGACCGTGGTCGCGCGGGTCGAGTACGCGAAGTCCGCCGGAGGCCGGCCGGTCGCGGTGACGCACGCCGGGGTGCAGATCGCGACCCGCACGGTGTACGCGCCCGGGTCCTGGCCGCTGCGGATCGCCGCGTACGACGCGTTGGGGCGCCCCAAGGCGGGGCCGGACGTCGTCCAGGACATCGCGGGGCCCGCCTGTTTCGCGGGCGACCTGCTCGCCGAGGGGCGCGCGCTCCCGCTGCTCGAACAGGGCGACTACGCGGCGGCGTTGGACACGGGCGCGTACTACTTCGCCCACCATTACGCGTACAACTCCCTGGCCCGGCCGGGCGTTTACGGCTTCGCGTCGGTCGAGGGCGGCAACGGCAACGGCAACGGCAACGGGGGTACGGACGTGCGGTTCGCGGTCGTACGGGAGCAGCAGGGCGTCGAGGAGATCGTCGCGGAGTCGGGCGGCGCGCGGCCGACGGCACTCACGGCGCTGTAGCCCCCGACGCCCGGCACCTGGCACCTGGCACCTGGCACCTGGCACCTGGCACCTGGCACCTGGCACCCCGAAATAGAACACGGCGTGCGTGGCCTCGACGCGCACCCCTGCGGACCTGCGAGCGCCCCCTGGCACGCCTTCGCAACGCCCTGACCGGCATCCGAACAGCCTCAAGAGGACGGAAAATATGGTCAGTTGACCCACCTTAGTCACCGCGCGCATGTTCCACAGGAAAATGCCAGATCGCTCACCCGTCGCGCACACGTTGCGTAACTTCGGCGTCACTCGGCCGAACCCTTTGGCGGGAGGGGATACGTGGTGCCCGGAATCGACGAGTGCCTACTGGAAGCCATGCGACTGCCCGGTGCCCGGGGCGCCGCGGTGGTCGACTGGACCAGCGGGCTGGCCCTGGGCACGGTCGGGGACGCCCCGGGCGGTGACCACGAGACGACCGCGGCGGAGGCGGCCGAGCTCGCCCGGCTCGCCGCGGAGCACAAGGCGTTCGCCCCGTCCGACGGGTCCGACTGGTCCGAGCAGGAGACCCCGGTCGAGGACCTGATCGTCAGCAACCGTGACAGCTACCACCTGCTGCGGTTCGTCAGGACCACGTTCGACAGCAGCGTGTTCCTGCATCTGTGGCTGGACCGGGCGGACGGCAATCTCGCGCTGGCCCGGATCCGGCTCGGCGAGATGGCCGGACGGCTGGTACTGGGATGACGACGGTCAGAACACCGCCCGCACTCGAACTCGCCGTGCACAAGGACAGCGGCCAGGACCACGACCGCAACAACGACAGCAGCAACGACAACGACAGGGCGGCGGTCCCCGTCGGCCTCTCGCCCATGCTCAGCCGACTCGCCGCCGAGCGGGCCACCGGCGTGCTGGTGCGCGAGCGCGGGGTGCTCTATCTCTGTGACGGAGAGGTCGTGCACGCCGAGAGCCCCGCCACCCCCTCGCTCGACGTACTGCTCACCGCGCGCGGAGTGCTGGCGGCCGAGTCCTGGCGGGAGGCAGTCGCCGAGGCCGGGGCGCGGCGGCGGGTCGGGCGGTTCCTGGTCGAGCGCGGGCGGATCGCCGAGGGCGCGCTGGAGCTGTGCCATCTCGGGGCGCTGTACGACGCGGCGTACTTCGTGCTGGGTCCGAGCAGCACTCCGGCCCGGTTCCGGTACGGGGCCGCGCACTGGCTCGGCCCCGTGCGTCCCGTGCCCGTGGCCGCGGTGGAGCGTGAGACGCTGCGCCGCCGCCAGTTGCTGCACCGGGTCTGGCCCGACCCGGCGACGGACACCGCCCCGTTGGCACGCGCCCGGCGCGCCGCCGAACCGTCGGTCCCTCTGCGCCAGTGGGCCGTGCTCGGCCGGGTGGACGGGCTGCGGACGGCGTCGGACATCTCGCTCGCCCTGGGGCGGCCCGCGTTCCACACCCTCGTCGACGTCCGCCGGCTGGCCGCGGCCGGGCTCGTCACGGCGGCGAACGCGCCGGAGCGTGCGCCGTTGCCCAAAGTGCTCACCCAGTCTTCCGCCGATCCCGACGTCGCGTTGTTGCGCCGGCTCCGAGACGCGCTGGAGGCCCTGTGATCCGCGCGCTGCGACAGCGTGCCGAGAGGAGACTGCTGATGGCGGCGGAACCCGAAGTCCTCGACGAGCTGCACCGGTTGAGGGCCCGCGTGCCCCAGCTGACCGGTGCGCTGGCGGCCAGCGTCGACGGACTCGTACTCGCCCACGACACACCCGGAGTGGAGCCCGAGGGCGTGGCCGCGCTCACCGCGGCCGCGCTGGGGGTGGCCGTGCGGATGGCGGACGCCACCGGGCAGGGCGAGTTCCGCGAGCTGCTGGTGCGCGGCGTCGACGGCTATGTGGCGACCTACGCGGCGGGTGGCTCCGCCGTGCTGACGCTGCTGGCCCAGGACCGGGTCAACGTCGGCCGGCTGCATCTGGAGGGGCGCCGTTCCGGTACCCGGATCGGCGAGCTCGTGGAGGCCGCGACGGCGCGCGGCGAACCGGTCACCCCGGCGCGGGCTCCCACACGGCCCGCCTCCATGCCGACGCGCACCCGTACAGCGCGCGGCACTCCCCGAACGCCCCCGACCCCCGCCCCCAACACCCCCACCGCATCGGAAAGCTGACCGAAAAGTCGGACCGAAGGTCGGGCCGAAAAGTCGGACCGACAAGCCGAAAGGAAGAACCACACCATGACGAACACCGAAACCGCGCTGAAGGAAGCACTCGCCTCGATCGAGGGCGCGACCGGAGCCGCCCTCGTCGACTACACCAGCGGAATGGCGCTGGGCACGATCGGCGGCAGCAAGGGCTTCGACCTCACCGTGGCGGCGGCGGGCAACACCGACGTGGTCCGCGCCAAGATCCGCACCATGGAGCACCTCGGGCTGAAGGGCGAGATCGAGGACATCCTGATCACGCTGTCCGACCAGTACCACCTGATCCGGCTGATCAAGGGGCGCGGCGGCAACGGCCTCTTCCTGTACCTGGTGCTCGACGCCAAACGGTCCAACCTGGCGATGGCCCGGCACCAGCTGAAGAGGATCGAGGCGGACCTCGAGGTGTAGCGACCCCCTGTCGCCGCCTCGGGTCAGCGGCGTCGCGCTCCGCCGGGCGCGGCGTCGCCGGCCGCCACTCCGGTGCTCCGGCATGCCTTGACCGGCTTTCCGGCCGGAGCCCCGGCACGTCGGCCGAGCCAGTCGACGCGCACCCAGATCAGCGCCTCCTCGGCGCGTTCCCGGCGCCCGAGCCAGCCGGCCTTGAGCCACAGCCCGACGCCCGCACCGGCGAGCAGCATGCCGCCCGCGGCGGGCACCGCGAAGGAGCTGCCGAGCGCGGCCACGAAGGCGAGCAGCAGCCACCAGCGGTGGCCCCGGCGCCAGTTGCGTACCGTCACGGCCCGGTCCTGGAGCACGTCCTGCTTGCTCGCGCGTGCGGCCGAGCGGACGAGTGCGGCGTACCGCTTCCTGCGGGTGTACGCCACCACGACGGCCGCGAGGATGAACAGCGCGGCCCCGGCCATGACCCCGATCCGGCGTCCGGTCAGCCCCGGCAACAGCACCCCGATACCGGCCGCGAACACACCGAACCACCACAGTGGTGCCGCCCCGGCTCTCACCACGACGGCCACCCGAGCCAACCCCTGTCCTCCGCGCGCCACGTTCTCCGCCTCCCGTGCCTTACGTCTTCAGCGTCTTTGGGCGCGCACGCTAACGAGCGAAGGTGAGACGAGTCTGAGAAGCGGGGCCGCTCCACCGAACCGTGACTACTCCACGAACAGGCCCCTGGCCGCCGCCCGCGCGTCGAACTCCTCCAGCCGCGTCTGGGCGTCCGGGATGTCGTCGCACATCGCCTCCAGCAGGACGCGCCCGAGGAGCATCGGGGAGCAGGCCGTGTCGAAGGCGAGCCCGGTGCCGACGGCGGCGGGCAGGAGGAGGTCCGAGACCTTGGCGACCGGCGCGAACGCGGAGTCCGCGACCGTCACCACCGTCAGCCCGGCCTCCTTGGCGTAGGCGAGCGAGTCCACGACCTCGCGCGGGTGGCGGGGCAGCGCGAAGCAGAGCAGGGCGGTGGCTCCGGCGTGGACGGCCGCGTCGATGCGGTCGTGCAGCATGGTGCCGCCCTCGTGCAGCAGCCGTACGTCCGGGTGGACCTTGGCGGCGAAGTACGCGAAGCCGTACGCCTGGGAGGCGGCGGCGCGCAGCCCGAGCACCGGGAGCGGACGGGAGGCGGCGAGCAGCCGTCCCGCGCGCTGCACCGGGCGCGGGTCGGCGAGCACCTCGGCGAGGTGCTTCAGGTTCTCGATCTCGGCCTCGACGGCCTGCTGGTACTCGTTGTACGAGCCCGGGGCCGCCGTCTGTTCGGTGGGCGCGACCTCGCGCAGGTGCTTGCGCAGCGCCGGATAGCCGTCGAAGCCGAGCGCGACCGCGAAGCGGGTGACGGAGGGCTGGCTGACCCCGGCGAGTTCGGCGAGTTCGACGCTGGAGAGGAACGGCACGTCGGCGGCGCTGCGCACCATGCTGTGCGCGATGCGCCGTTGGGTGGGCGTCAGCCGGTGCCCCTCGAAGAGCGCCTGCAGGCGCCCGGCGGGACTGTCCATCACGCTCTCGTCGACATTCACGCCAGCCTTCACATCAGCCTTCGCATCAGCCTTCATGCCGGCATTCGCGTCGGCCTTCACGCCGGCTTTGGCCTCCGCGCTCACGTCCGTGCTCCTGTCCACGCTCATGACTCGCTCCCCCTCCAGATGTCCGTGAACCGGTCGAGCAGCGCGGCCGCCGCCGTCACGTCGTCCGTCAGCGGCCGGTCGGTCTGGTCCAGGCCGAGCACGGACTCGGCCAGTTCCATCGCCCGTCCGACCGGCAGCTCCGGGTCGGGCCGCAGATCGCGCTGGCGCAGCGCCCGTACGGCGGAGACCAGTTCGCAGCCCACGACGAGACGGTAGGCACCGCACGCCCGCAGTGTCTGCCGTGCGGCGAGCGAGGCGAAGCTCGCCTGTTCCTCGACGCCCCGGGAGAGTACAGCGTGGCCGAGCGAGGCGGGCGCGGAGAAGGCGCGCAGGTCGCCGAGGGCGGCCGCGGCGGCGTACTCCAGAATCATCACGCCGGAGGACGCGGGCTCGTGGTCGGCGAGGAAGGGGCGCAGGCGGGTGTAGGCGGGTTCGTTGAGGGTGGAGAGCCGGGAGGTCGACAGCCGCGCCACCTGGGTGACGGCGAGCCTGAAGTGGTCGAGGGCGAGGGCGAGTTGGGCCTGGTAGAAGCCGCCGTGGTGGTACGCGGCCATGTCCTCGGGCGAGATGAGGGGGTTCTCGGCGGCGGCGTTGATCTCGATGACCAGGACCCCTTCAAGGGCGTCCGCGGCGTCCTGCGCGGGCCCGTGGATCTGCGGGACGCACCGGAAGCCGTACGGGTCCTGGATCCGCCCGAGCGGCGGGGTGGGCCGGTCCGCCGCTCCGATCAACTCCCGCATCCGGCGCGCGACTTCGGCCGAGCCCTTGTGCGGGCGCGCGGCGTGCACGGGCGCCGCGTACGCCTCGTGCGATCCGTCGACGGCCAGCAGGGACAGCGCGGCGACGACCTGGGTGGCCTCGATCAGCCCCCGCAGTTCGTCCAGGGCGAGCGCGGACTGCCCGAGGGTGAGGGCGTTGCTGCTGATGAGGGCGAGGGCGTCGTTGTTGTCGAGGGGCTGGGGTTCGGGGGGCAGGCCCCGCCCGACGGACGACACCTCCTCCCCGAAGGACGTCACCCTCTCCCCGAGACCGAGCGGCGACGGCCCCTGGGGCTGGACCGAGGGAGCCTGCGCCTGGGCCTGGGCTGACGGAGCCTGCACCTGGGCCTGGACCGACGGAGCCTGCACCTGGGGCGGCATGCCCTGCTCCGGCCCCCGCCAGGGATGCTCCCCCACCAGCGCCAGCCCCAGCTGGGCCAGCGCCGCGATGTCCCCCGTACCCACCGACCCGAACTCGTTCACGACCGGGTACGCGCCGGTCTCCAGGGCCTCGCACAGTGCCGTGACGACGGTGGGCCGCAGGCCCGCTCCGCCCGCCAGGAGCTGGTTGGCGCGGACGGCGAGCATGGCCCGGACCTGGCGCGCGGGGAGCTCCTCGCCGATGGCACCGGCATGGCTGCGCAGCAGGCGCAGCCCGTGCTCGGCGGCGGCCTCGGTCGGCACGTCCTCGTTCCGGTTGGCGCCGACGCCGGTGGAGCGCCCGTAGACGCGACCGGTGGCGGCGATCTGCCGGGCGGCGTCCCAGGACTGCTCGACGCGCTTCATCGCCTCGGTGCCGGGAACGGGCCGCGCGGCCCCGTCGGCGAGCCGCACGATGTCGGTGACACCGGTGCTGCACCCGTCGAGCACCACGAGACCGGCGGTGAGGCCGGCCACCACCTCACTCGACGTGTCCGCATTCCGAGACGACATAGAGCAAAAACTCCCCTCAATCCGGACATTGGATCTTGCCTGGTGGCCATAAGTAACCAGCGATTAACACCGGACCGTTGACAACCTATTCAGGTACAGAGAACTCTGCATGACGATATGCAGACCGGGCAAGGGACACCTCATGATCCAGTTCGACACGGTCCACAAGCGCTTCCCCAACGGCACCACCGCAGTCCACGACCTCTCTCTGGAGATGCCGGAAGGCGGCGTGACCGTCCTCGTCGGATCTTCCGGTTGCGGTAAGACCACCACCCTCCGGATGATCAACCGGATGGTCGATCCGACCTCCGGCACCATCCGCGTCGGCGGCAAGGACGTCCTCGAACAGGACGCGGCCGAACTGCGCCGCTCCATCGGGTACGTCATCCAGCAGGCCGGCCTCTTCCCGCACCGCACGGTGCTCGACAACATCGCCACCGTGCCGCTGCTGCTGGGCTGGGGCCGCAAGAAGGCCAGGGCGCGGGCGGCCGAGCTCCTGGAGACCGTCGGCCTCGCCGCCGACGCCGGCAAGCGCTACCCGCACCAGCTCTCCGGCGGCCAGCAGCAGCGCGTCGGCGTGGCCCGCGCGCTCGCCGCCGACCCGCCCGTCCTGCTCATGGACGAGCCCTTCGGCGCGGTCGACCCGGTCGTGCGCACCCAGCTCCAGGACGAGCTGCTCCGCCTCCAGAAGGAGCTCAACAAGACCATCGTCTTCGTCACTCACGACATCGACGAGGCCGTCCGGCTCGGCGACCAGATCGCGATCTTCCGCACCGGCGGCCATCTGGTGCAGTGCGCGACCCCGGCCGACCTGCTCGCCCGCCCCGCGGACGACTTCGTCGCCGACTTCCTCGGCGCCGAGCGGGGCCTGAAGCTCCTCTCGCTCCAGCACCTCGCCGACGTACCGCAGGGCCCGGCCCCCGAGGGCGGCGCCTGGACCCTCGTCCTCGACGAGGCCCGCAAGCCGCGGCACTGGCGCGCGACGGCGGACGACGCCGAACTCCCCGTACGGCCGCTCGAGGACACCGACTCCCTGCTGGCGGCGCTCAACGAGTCCATCGCCTCGCCCACCGGACTGGTGGCACGTGTAGACACCGAGGGCGCGCTCACCGGCGTCACCTCCCGCGACGACATCCACGAGCACGCGAGCAAGGCGCACGGCACCCACGGCACCGCGAGCGTGGCGATATGACCGTCGACTGGTCCTGGATAGGCGACCACACCCACGACCTCACCTCCCTCGCCCTCTCCCACCTCCAGGCCGCGCTGCTGGCCGTCTTCTTCGGCCTGCTGATCTCCCTCCCGCTGGCCGTCGTGGCCCACCGGGTGCGCGCCCTGCGCGGCGTGCTCCTCGGCCTCTCGAACGTCCTCTTCACGATCCCGTCGATCGCGATCTTCGTCCTCCTGCTCCCGGTGAGCGGCCTGACCCGCACCACCACGGTCATCGGCCTGACGGTCTACACCCTGGTCGTCCTGCTCCGGAACACGGTCGAGGGCCTCGACTCGGTCCCCGTGAAGACCAAGGAAGCCGCCAAGGCGATGGGCACCCGCCCGCTGCGGACCCTGCTCACCGTCGAACTCCCGCTCGCCCTCCCCGTGATCATGGCGGGCGTACGGATCGCGACGGTCATGTCGATCTCCCTGGTCTCCGTCGCCACCTACATCGGCGACGGCGGACTCGGCCAGCTCTTCACGGACGGCTTCCAGCGCAACTTCCCGACGCCGGTGATCGTCGGCGTGGTCCTGACCCTGCTGCTCGCGCTGGTCGCGGACGCGCTGCTGGTCGCGGTCCAGTACGTACTCACTCCGTGGACGAGGCGGCGAGCCTGACATGTACGAACTCTTCAAGAACCTCGCCAAGTGGCTGGTCAGCGGCGATCAGTGGGCCGGCACCGACGGCATCGCGCACCGGATCGCCGAGCACCTGGAGTACTCGCTCTTCGCCACCCTCATCGCGGCCGCGATCGCGCTCCCGCTCGGCCTGCTGATCGGTCACACCGGCAAGGGCGCCTTCCTCGCCATCAACCTGTCCTCCTTCGGCCGGGCGCTGCCGACCGTGGGCCTGGTCGTCCTGGTCTTCCTGGTCAGCGGCCTGTCGCTGTGGTCGGTGTACGTGGCCCTGGTCGTCCTCGCGGTACCGGCCATCGTCACCAACACCTACGCCGGCATGAGCGCCGTCGACCCGGAGGTGAAGGACGCGGCGCGGGGCCAGGGCATGCGCGGCCACCAGGTCCTCTTCCAGGTCGAGATCCCGCTCGCCCTCCCCCTGATCATGACGGGCCTGCGCCTCTCCCTCATCCAGGTGGTGTCCACCGCCACGATCGCCGCGTACGTCAGCTTCGGCGGCCTCGGCCGGTACGTCTTCGACGGCCTGGCGCAGCGCGACCTCGTCCAGGTCCTCGGCGGGGCGGCGCTGGTCGCGATCGTCGCCGTCGTGCTCGACCTCGCGCTGGCCGGACTCCAGCGCTACCTGTTCCGTCACCGCCGTACCGCCGCCCACTGAGGAGCCGAAGAACCATGAACCGTAGGACTCTGCTCGGCGGCCTCTTCGCCGCGGCCTCCGTCCCCGCCCTGGCCGCCTGCAGCAGCGGCATCACCTCGCTGGACAGTTCCGGCGCCGGCAGCGGCGGCGGCTCCGGATCCAGCGCCGGCGGCGTGACCATCGGCACCGCCAACTTCAGCGAGAACCAGATCCTCGGCTACCTGTACGCGGGTGTCCTGGGCGCCGCGGGCATCAAGACGAAGGTCCGCCCCAACCTCGGCTCACGCGAGATCGTCGTGCCCGCGCTGGAGGGCGGCGACATCGATCTCCTCCCCGAATACCAGGGCAGCCTGCTCCTGTACCTGGACGACAAGGCCACGGACACCGAGGCCGGCGCGATGCAGAACACGCTGACGACCGTGCTCCCCAGCGGCCTCGAGGTTCTCCCCTACGCGGCGGCCGAGGACCGCGACAGTTTCGCCGTCACCAAGGAGACGGCGGCCAAGTACGGTCTGACCTCCCTCGCCGACCTGCGCAAGGCCAACGGCAAACTGGTCCTGGGTGCCGCCGCCGAGATGAAGAAGCGGGTCGTCGGTGTCGTGGGCCTCAAGGACCGCTACGGGGTGGAGTTCAAGGAGTTCAAGTCCCTCGACTCCTCGGGCCCGCTGGTCAAGGGCGCCCTGAAGAAGGGCGACATCGACGTCGCCAACGTCTTCACCACGGACGTGGACGTCATCGAGAACGGCTGGGTCGTCCTCACCGACCCCCTCAACCTGATCCCCTCCCAGCACATCGTCCCCCTCATCGCCTCCCGCAAGGCCGACGCGAAGGTCCGCAAGGCCCTGGCCACCCTCGGCAACGTCCTCACCTCCGAGGAACTGACCAAGCTCAACCGCCTGGTGGACAAGGAGAAGAAGGACCCGGACGCGGTCGCCAACACCTGGCTGAAGAGCAAGAAGCTGACGTGATCCCCTCCCTCGGGGCTACGACCCAGCCCCAGTGGATGGGTTCTTCGGCTGCGGGTGGGCGGGGGCTGGTCGCGCAGTTCCCCGCGCCCCTAAAAGCCTTGGGCCGACCGGCGTTCCAGAGCGAGGCCGGGAGCCGGGGCTGCGCCCCGGATCCCCGGTTGCCTGTAGTCGTTCGGCTGCCGCCCGGCGGGGGCTGGTCGCGCAGTTCCCCGCGCCCCTGGGGCACGGGGCTGCGCCCCGGCACCCCTTCAGGGGCGAGGTCGGAGGTCGTGTCTCTCTCGTCCCGGTCCGCATCTTCAGCCCGTCCGGCGTTTGAGGACGAGGCCGTTCAGGCCGTGCGGGGGTCTGGGGGCGGAGTCCCCAGGTAGGGATGGGACGGGTAGGGGCGGCGGGGGCGAGGACCCTGTGGGGCTATACCCGGACCGCTGAGCCCCGTTCGCTCATCCTCGGCGCGCAAAGGATCCGCTTCTTCCGGACCCGTTTCCCCTCGATCGCCGCGACGGTCAGACGTGCCGCCTCCGCGGCGATCTCCGAGAGACCCCAGTCCACCGTGGTCAGCGGTGGGGTGAGGACCCGGGACACGGGGTGGTCGTCGAAGCCGACCACCGAGACGTCCCGGCCGACGGAGAGCGAGGCCTCGGCGGCGGCGGCGTACACCCCGTACGCCAGCGAGTCGGAGAAGCAGAAGACGGCGGTCGCGGGCCGGGGCCCGTCCAGAAGGCGTCGGGCGACGACCGTGGCCTCGCCCAACTCCTGCGGGCACGGAACCAGTTCGGCACGCAGCCCGAGCCGTTCGGCGGCCTCGCGGACGTACACGTCGGCGGGCCGGTCGGGCGTGCTCGGCCGGGTCGGGGTCAGCACGGTCACCCGGCGGTGGCCGAGCCCGTACAGATATTCCAGGACGGAATCGATGCCGGCCCGGTTGTCGAAGATGACCTGCCCGGCGGTACGGGCCGTGCTGAGCGAGTCCCCGACGGCCACCACCGGCAACGCGTCGGCGATCGCCGCCCACCCCTCGGCCGAGGGATTCACCGGCGACACCAGCAACGCGTCGACACGCTGGTCGCGCAGCTGCTTGGCGAGCTTCAGCTCACGGTCGGGGTCACCGCCCGCGTCGAGGATCAGCGCGTAGCGGTCACCGGCCAGCAGCTCCCGGCCGATGGCGGCCATCAGCTGCTGCTGCCAGAGGTCCTGGAGGTCGCCCGCGAGGACCCCGACCATGCTGGTGCGCCCGCTGGCGAGGGCGCGGGCGATGGGGTCGGCCTCGTAGCCGAGCTCGGCGGCGGCCTTGCGCACCCGCTCCTCCGTCTCCTTCGAGACGTGCTTGCCACGCAGGGCGTAGGAGACGGCGGCGGTGGAGAGACCAGTGGCCTCGGCCACCTCCCGGAGGGTGGTGCGCTTATTGGGCCTGGCCATGCCGGGAAGCCTACCGGGACACGTCCGCATCGTGGGCATGCGGCGCCCTCCACCCAGGGGCGCATGGTTGACAGAAAGGCTTGTTAACCGTTTAAGTTAACCGCATAAGTGAAGCGGTTAACCATGCTCAGACCAGTCAGCCCACCCCATCCCTCCCCGAAGACCGAGGACCCGAGGACCGCCGCGTGCCCACCGACGTCCACCAGCACATCTGGCCGCCCGCCTTCGTCGAGCTGCTGCGCACCCGCACCGCACCGCCGTACCTCGACGGCTGGACCCTGCACCTGGCGGGCGAGCCGCCGTACGAGGTCGACCCGGCCGACCACGACGTCGCGGCCCGCACCGCACTCGCCCACGCCGACGGCCTGGACCTGGCCCTGGTCTCCCTCTCCAGCCCGCTCGGCATCGAACACCTGCCGCCCGCCGAGGCCGCCCCGCTGCTCGCCGCCTTCCACGACGGCGCCCTCGCGCTCCCGGCCCCCTTCGGCGTCTGGGCCTCACCCTGCCTGTCGGAACCGGAAACAGCCCCGGACGCGGTCGAGCGCGAACTCCGCCGGGGCTGCGCAGGCCTCCAACTCCCCGCCACCGCCCTGCTGGACGCGGCCGGCTGGGACTTCTGCGCACCCCTCCTCGATGTCCTCACCCGCCACGACAAGCCGCTGTTCGTCCACCCGGGCACGGCCCCGCCCACTCCCGGCACCCCGCCCTGGTGGCCCGCGCTGGTCCCGTACGTCCACCAGATGCACGCGTCCTGGTTCGCCTTCCGCGCCTTCGGCCGCCCCCGCCACCCCCGCCTGCGCGTCTGTTTCGCCGCCCTCGCCGGACTCGCCCCGCTGCACGGCGAACGGTTCGCGGCGCGCGGCGGCGGGCGGGGCGAGGTCGACTTCGACGCCTTCTACGAGACCTCTTCGTACGGGACGCGCGCCGTGGACGCGCTCGTGCGGGCCGTCGGCATCGACGTGGTCGTCAGCGGCAGCGACCGCCCCTACGCCTCGCCCACCGTCCCCGACCTCGGCGCGGCCGCCGCCGTCCACGCCCTGCGCACCGTCAACCCCGCCCGCCTCCTGAAGGGAGCCACCCCATGACGTACGAGGCCCTGCCGGACCGCACGCTCGACAAGCGCGAGCTCCAGGCCCTCGTCGACGACCTCGCCACCCGCCCCGAACTCTGGCGCGAACAGGTCGCGTTCTCCGACGAGGAGCGGCACTACGCGTCTCTGTACCGCGACGAGTACGTCGACGTCTGGCTGCTGTGCTGGACCCGGCGCAACGACACCGGCTGGCACGACCACGACATATCCTCCGGCGCGGTCGGCGTCGTGCAGGGCTCGCTGACCGAGTCCAACCCGCGCATCGGCGGCAGCCATCCGTCCGTCACCGTCGGCGCGGGCGAGTCCTTCTGCTTCGGCCCCGAGCACATCCACCGCCTGACCGGCGCCACCGACGACGCGGTGTCGATCCACGCGTACTCGCCGCCGCTGTGGCGCCTGGGCCAGTACGACATCACCGAGGACGGCCTGATGCGCCGGATCTCCGTCTCGTACGCGGACGAACTGCGCCCCCTGGACCTTCCCGTGGACAGCTCCGCCGCCTGATCAAGGGGCGGTATCGCGGCAGCGATGATCCGACGACGATTCGACCAAGGATCATTAAATCGACACTCAGGGTGAGTGCATGTGTGCGTACGGTGAATGAGCGTTACAAGCACAACTCCTGAGGGAGCGTCATGCCCCCGAACCGCAGGGCCTTTCTGGCGGCGACTACCGCCTCCGTACTGACCACCACCGCGTCGACCCCGGCCGTCGCCGCGCCCCGCTCCCGGCCGGCGACCGCCCGCGCGGCGCTCGACGAACTTCTCGCGGGCAACCGGCGGTACGCCGCCGGGCAGCCCCGTCATCCCCACGAGGAGCGCGCCCGGCGGCATGTCCTCGCCGCCGGGCAGCACCCGTTCGCGGTCGTCGTCGGCTGCATCGACTCCCGTGTCCCGCCCGAGCTGGTCTTCGACCAGGGGATCGGGGACCTGCTCTGCATAAGGACCGCCGGGCAGGTGCTCGACGAGGCGGTCCTCGCATCCGTCCAGTACGGGGTGGAGGAGCTGGGCGTTCCCCTCGTGCTGGTGCTGGGGCACGAGCGCTGCGGGGCCGTGGCGGCGACGCTCGAACACCTCCGTACCGGGGCACCACCCGTGCCCGGCCATCTCGCCCTTCTGGTGGACGAGATCACGCCCGCGGCGCTCCGTACCCGGGCGGTTCCCGGGGACTGGGCCGACCACACCGTGCGGGCACACGCGGCCTGGGTCCGGGACGCGATCCGGGCGGATCCGGCCTTCACCACGGCGCATGTGGCCGCCGCCCGCTTCGACCTCGACTCCAGCCTGGTCACTCTCCTCCCCTAGGGCCTGTCCGGCGGATGTCGGGTCGGGGGTGCAGCCCAGCCCCAACAGGGGGGCTATCCCCAGTGCCACGGGGGTCGTCGCTCCGTAACGTGAACAGCATGACCGGTAGGGAAGCGGGCGGCGACGCCGAACTGAAGAAGGAACTCGACGCCACCCTGCACGCGCGCAGGGAGTTGGGCGAGGAGTACGAGTCCGCGCTCGTCGACTCGTTCCTGGAGAAGGTCGAACAGCGTGTCGACGGCGCGGTGGACCGCCGGGTACGGCGGCAGCTGGCCGAGCAGCAGATGGTGGTGGCCCGCGGTACGCGCTCCCCGCAGGGGACTACCGACTCGTGGGGGGAGCGCTTCGGATTCGGGATCGTGTCGCTGGTCCTGGCGGTCCCGCTGTCGGCGATCGGCGGCGGCGCGGCGCATCTGCCCGGCCTGATGGTCGCCTGGGCCGGCATCGTGGGCGTCAACGTGGTCCAGGCCGCGCGCGTCACCCCGAACTTCTTCGGCCGCCGCAGGGGCAGGTCGGACTCCGACTGGGAGGACTAGGGCCTGGAGCGTCGGTGGATCGCGGCGTACACACGGGAAAGGGCCCGGCACCTGACTGGTGCCGGGCCCTTCTCACGTGTTGCGCGGAGACCGCCGCACCCCCGTTACCGGGGGGCGGGACGACGGCGGTCCCCGCGAGGGACGCGGGCCGGGTCAGGGCCGGGCTTGCGCGTCCGTGGCGTCCATGGAGGTCCGGGAGCCGCTCCGGAGGTCCTTGGCGCCGTTTTGGCGTCGGCCGGGGCGGGGAGCCGCTCCCGCCCTGCCGACACCCACTAATGTGCCGGACCCGTGTTAAGCGGGTGCTGCGCGGACGTGACGCGCTCGTACCACTTCCGCGAAGTTCCCTGCCGAAAGACAGGAAGATCCCGCTCAGGAGGGGAACTTCAGGAAATATCCTCCTGCCACCTGCGGAAATCGCCCCGACCGGCGCCTTCTTGCCCGCGGGCGGCCCGTCGGCGCCTACTGCTTGGCGCCGCCCTTGGCGAGGAAGGACAGCAGGTCCTGGCGGCTGACGACACCGGTGGGCTTGCCCTCGACGAGCACGATCGCCGCGTCGGCGCTGCCGAGCACGGACATCAGGTCGCCGACCGGTTCGCCGGAGCCGACCTGCGGCAGCGGCGCCGACATGTGCTTCTCCAGCGGGTCCTGCAACGAGGCCCGCTGGGTGAACAGGGCGTCGAGCAGCTCCCGTTCGACGACGGACCCGACGACCTCGGCGGCCATCACGTCCGGGTGCCCCGCGCCCGGCTTGACGATCGGCATCTGCGAGACGCCGTACTCGCGCAGCACCTCGATGGCCTCGCCGACCGTCTCGTCCGGGTGCATGTGGACGAGGGAGGGGATGGCGCCGGACACCTTGTCGTTGAGCACGTCCGCGACGCGCGCGCTCGGGCCGGAGTCCTCCAGGAACCCGTAGTCGGCCATCCACTCGTCGTTGAAGATCTTGCTGAGGTAACCGCGCCCGCTGTCGGGGAGGAGCACGACCACGACGTCGTCGGGTCCGAGCCGCTCGGCCACCCGCAGCGCGGCGACCACGGCCATCCCGCAGGAGCCGCCGACGAGCAGCCCCTCCTCCTTCGCGAGCCGCCGCGTCATCTGGAAGGAGTCCTTGTCGGACACGGCCACGATCTCGTCCGCGACCGTACGGTCGTACGCTGTCGGCCAGAAGTCCTCACCGACGCCCTCGACGAGATACGGCCGCCCGGACCCGCCCGAGTACACGGACCCCTCCGGGTCGGCGCCGACGACCTTGACCTTGCCGTCGCTCGCGTCCTTCAGATAGCGCCCGGTCCCGGAGATCGTGCCGCCGGTGCCGACGCCCGCCACGAAATGGGTGATCCTCCCCTCCGTCTGCTCCCACAGCTCGGGGCCGGTGGAGTGATAGTGCGAGAGGGGGTTGTTCGGGTTGGAGTACTGGTCGGGCTTCCAGGCGCCGGGCGTCTCACGGACCAGCCGGTCGGAGACGTTGTAGTACGAGTCCGGGTGCTCCGGGTCGACGGCCGTGGGGCAGACGACGACCTCGGCGCCGTACGCGCGCAGCACGTTGATCTTGTCAGTGCTCACCTTGTCGGGGCAGACGAAGATGCACTTGTAGCCCTTCTGCTGGGCCACGATGGCCAGCCCGACCCCGGTGTTTCCGCTGGTGGGCTCGACGATCGTGCCGCCGGGCTTGAGGGCGCCGCTCTCCTCCGCGGCCTCGATCATGCGCAGGGCGATGCGGTCCTTCACGGACCCGCCGGGGTTGAAGTACTCAACCTTCGCCAGGACGGTCGCCTGGATGCCTGCGGTCACGTTGTTGAGCCTCACCAGCGGGGTGTTGCCGACGAGACTGATCATCGAGTCGTGGAATTGCACCGTTGTCTCCGGAGCTGCGTTTTAACAGGAATGGTCCCGTCAGCCTAAGGCCCTGGGTGACGGTTCACTCGCCGTTGAGATTGGCCGACCTGCTCCACGGGGCAAGCAGTGTTTGTACGGCTACAAGGAGGTGGCGGCGACGTATGTCGAGCTTGTCGAGGGCGAGGGTGGCACGGCGGATCGCGGCGGGCGCCGCGTACGGCGGCGGCGGGATCGGGTTAGTGGGTGCCGCGGCGGTCGGAGTGGTACTGGCCGAGGTGCAGCTGGCGAAGCGCCATGTGGGCAACGGGCACGCGCACGCGCCCCGCGCCGACGGTCTCTACGGGTACGCGTACGCCGTGCAGGACGGGCCGCCGCTGCGGCTGACGATGCTGGGTGACTCGACGGCGGCCGGGCAGGGCGTGCACCGGGCCCGCCAGACGCCCGGCGCGCTGCTGGCGTCCGGGCTCGCGGCGGTCGCCGAGCGCCCCGTGGAGATGTGCAATGTCGCACTGCCCGGCGCCCAGTCCGACGACCTCGACCGGCAGGTCGCGGTCGCCCTCGCGGACACCTCGCGGGTGCCGGACGTCTGCGTGATCATGATCGGCGCCAACGATGTCACCCATCGGATGCCGCCGACGCGGTCGGTCCGCCATCTGTCGGCCGCGGTGCGACGGCTGCGTACGGCGGGGGCCGAGGTGGTCGTCGGGACCTGCCCCGACCTGGGCACGGTGGAGCAGGTCCAGCAGCCGCTGCGCTGGCTGGCCCGCCGCGCCTCGCGCCAGCTCGCCGCCGCGCAGACCATCGGCACGGTCGAGCAGGGCGGCCGTACGGTCTCGCTGGGCGATCTGCTGGGGCCCGAGTTCGAGGCGAATCCGCGCGAGCTGTTCGGCCCCGACAACTACCACCCCTCGGCGGAGGGGTACGCGACGGCGGCGATGGCCGTCCTTCCCACCGTCTGTGCGGCGCTGGGCCTCTGGCCGGCCGAGGAGGAACGCCCGGACGTCTCCCGTCGCGAGGGCTTCCTGCCGGTCGCGCGGGCCGCGGCGGAGGCGGCGTCCGAGCCGGGCACGGAGGTCACGGCCGCCATGCCCACGGGGCCGCGGGGCCCGTGGGCCCTCCTCAAGCGCCGTCGGCGCCGGCGTGTCCCCGCCACGGACCCGGCTCCCGCGCCGACGCCGTCCGCGTGAGGCGGCGGGCGCCGGGGGGTGAGGGGGGTGTCCTGCCGCTGCGGGCGCGTGGGGGCTGGTCGCGCAGTTCCCCGCGCCCCCCAGGGCGGGCTGCGCCCGGATCTTGCGTCCGCCCGACGCTCTTCGGCTACCGGCCGGTGGGAGCTGGTCGCGCAGTTCCCCGTGCCCCTCAGGGCGGGGCTGCGCCCCGGAATCCCGTGCCTCTGGATGGCTCCAGCAACCGAGGTGAGGAAAGCAAGCGCTTAGAAATGCGGTCCTAGTCACACCGTCGGAGCGGTGACCCGGGCGGTACGGGCGGGTAACTTCCCAAGCAGCCCTGCCTGTCCACCCCATAGCGCCCATGGAGCCGTGATGCCCGAAGCCGTGATCGTCTCGACCGCCCGTTCCCCCATCGGCCGCGCTTTCAAGGGCTCCCTCAAGGACCTCCGCCCGGACGACCTCACCGCCACGATCATTCAGGCCGCCCTCGCCAAGGTCCCCGAGCTGGACCCCAAGGACATCGACGACCTGATGCTCGGCTGCGGCCTCCCCGGCGGCGAGCAGGGCAACAACCTCGGCCGCATCGTCGCCGTGCAGATGGGCATGGACCACCTCCCGGGCTGCACCATCACCCGTTACTGTTCCTCGTCCCTCCAGACGAGCCGCATGGCCCTGCACGCCATCAAGGCCGGCGAGGGCGACGTCTTCATCTCGGCCGGCGTCGAGCTGGTCTCCCGCTTCACCAAGGGCAACTCCGACTCCCTCCCCGACACGCGCAACCCCTTCTTCGCGGAGGCCGAGGCCCGCACCGAGGCCGTGGCCCAGTCCGAGGGCTCGACCTGGCACGACCCGCGCGAGGACGGCCTCGTCCCGGACGCCTACATCGCGATGGGCCAGACCGCCGAGAACCTCGCCCGCATCAAGGGCGTCACCCGCCAGGACATGGACGAGTTCGGCGTCCGCTCCCAGAACCTCGCCGAGGAAGCCATCAAGAACGGCTTCTGGGAGCGCGAGATCACCCCGGTCACCACCCCCGACGGCACGGTCGTCAGCAAGGACGACGGCCCGCGCGCGGGCGTGACGCTGGAGGGCGTCCAGGGCCTCAAGCCCGTCTTCCGCCCCGACGGCATGGTCACGGCCGGCAACTGCTGCCCCCTCAACGACGGCGCCGCCGCCCTCGTGATCATGTCCGACACCAAGGCCCGCGAGCTCGGCCTCACCCCGCTCGCCCGCATCGTGTCGACCGGCGTCACCGGCCTCTCGCCCGAGATCATGGGCCTCGGCCCGGTGGAGGCCAGCAAGCAGGCCCTCCAGCGCGCCGGCCTGACCGTCGACGACATCGACCTCTTCGAGATCAACGAGGCCTTCGCCGCCCAGGTGATCCCCTCCTACCGCGACCTGAACATCCCGCTGGAGAAGCTGAACGTGAACGGCGGCGCCATCGCCGTCGGCCACCCCTTCGGCATGACCGGCGCCCGCATCACCGGCACGCTGATCAACTCCCTCCAGTTCCACGACAAGCAGTTCGGCCTGGAGACGATGTGTGTGGGCGGCGGCCAGGGCATGGCGATGGTCATCGAGCGCCTCAGCTAGTTCCGCACGGGTGACCAACGCTGAGCCCAGCGTGACCGAATCGGCCCAGAGCCCAGTAACCACCGGGACTCTGGGCCGATTTGTGATCCAATCCCCCCCAAGATGTGACCTATCTCCCCTTCGAGAGCGATTTACGCAGGTCAGAGCCACTGCGCGACTAAACCCCGGGGCCAAAGTCCTGTCCCATTCGTGACGTTACGCACTGACAACGGGATGGTCCGCCCTTCAAGCTGATGTAGGAAGTCGGGGGGTCGACTTTGAACCGGGAGTACGTCAGTGAGCGCCATGCCAATTGCTCTGCTGCTCACCACCGCCGCGACCGCGGCCGTGGGCGTCGCCGTTCTGCGCACCCTGCAGGGTCTGCGCCGGCAGATCGCGGCCCTGCACAACGAGCTGGCCGAGAGCCGCGCCACGGCCCTCACGCACGGCCTCGTACCTGCGGCGCGCTCGGCCGCGGACACGGACGAGATACGCGCTGCCGTCGCCGAGGCGCTCGCCGAGGAGCGGGAGCGGGAGCTCGCCGAGGCACGGGCGTTCTGGGCCGCCCAGGAGGCGCGTGACGCCTCGGACGCGCCCTCGCTACTCGGTCTGCCCGACAGCGAACTGTTCATGCCCCGCGAGGCGGACTTCTTGAGCCTGGAACCCCTGGAGCCGGTCACCGAGGCGGGCCTCGACGCCGACGAGTACGCGGGTGACTCGCCCGAACTGGCCGCGGCCCGCCGCCGTCACCCCTCGCACCCGGACTTCGTCCCGGTCCAGTCACCCGTCGTGAACGACCACGAGCGCACGGTGTCCTGCCTGGAGGAGCTCGCCGAGTCCCGCACGGAGCTGGCGGACGTCCGCCCCGGCCCGCTCGGCACCCTCGACGTCTACGTCTTCGCCGACGGTACGACCCTGTGCATGACCCCCGGCCACCGCGAAACCGCGGAACGGCTGGCCGCGGCCCTGCGCGCCGGCGAATCCGCGGTCCTCCTCGGCGGCTCCGGCGTCTCCGGCGCCTACGCCCTGACCTTCGCCTGCGGCGAGGAGAGCATCTACATCCTGGCGGACAGGGTCATAGCGTCCCTGTAGGTCCCTAGGTCCCTAGGTCCCTAGGTCCCTAGGTCCCTAGGTCCCTGTAGGTCCCTGCGGGGCCCTGTACCGGCTTCACACCCCGGCTCTCTTCTGCGCCTCCTCCACCAACATCAACGCCTCCGCGAGCTCCCCCTCGTCCCTCAGGACGACCGCCAAATCGTGCGCCGCGACGGTGATTTGATCGGCGACGGCGAACATCCCCGCGTCCGGCATCTCCAAGGGCTCAGCCGCGGGGTCCTCCACACGCTGCGCCCACCGTGCCAACTCCCTGGCCAGCCCCAGCGCCTCCGCGGCGGCCCCCCGTTGCAGCCGGCTCTGCGGTGCGGCCCGCAACCGGTCGGCGAAGTGGTCCACGGCTCGGGTCAGCGGCGTCGTATCAAGCACGCCGCGAGACTACGCGCCGCGACGGGACTGTTGCCAACAACCGAACCCTCAGGCACCGTGGCGTGAAGGACCGGCTTACACCCCATTGCGTCCGGAGGCGCCGATGTCCCAAGTGTTCTCCCAGGAGACCCACCGCAATCTGCTCGCCCGCATTCCCCACTGCACCGGTCGTGAAGTGTCCGACTGGCTGCGCACCGTCGACGAAGGCCCCGCTCTCTTCCGCTTCGAGGAGAAGGTCAGCTGGCTCCGCGCCGAGCACAACCTCGCGTACGGCCACGCCAAGGCGATCATTCATGAGTACGACTTGAGGAGGGCCGCGCGCAAACTGCTCTGAGCGCGCACCACCACCAGGACCAGGCATCCCCATGGCAAAGGGCCCGCGAACCGTCGGTTCGCGGGCCCTTCAGGTCGGTCACCGGCCCGTTCGGCCGGCGGGGTCGACTAGTCGTCGCCGCTGAAGATGGCGACCAGCCGCAGCATCTCGACGTAGATCCACACGAGGGTCATGGTCAGGCCGAACGCGGCCAGCCAGGCCTCCTCCTTCGGCGCGCCGTACGCGATGCCGTCCTCGATCTGCTTGAAGTCGAGGGTCAGGAAGAACGCGCCGATCAGGATCGACAGGATGCCGACGATCGCGCCCAGCGGGCCCATGCTGCGCAGTCCGCCGTCGTTGGCTACGCCGAAGACGACGAGCAGCAGGTTGACCGCCGTGACGACCACGAAGGCGATCGCGATGGTCATACCGATGCGCGCGTACCGCGCGGTCACCCGGACCCAGCCCGCCTTGTAGACGAGGAGGGTCGCTCCGGATACCGCCATGGTGCCGAGCACGGCCTGGAAGGGCGCGCCGCTCCACCGGCTGTTGTACATCTCGCTGATGACCCCGAGGAAGACGCCCTCGAAGGCGGCGTAACCGAGGATCAGCGCGGGCGAGGCCGTGCGCTTGAAGGACTGCACCATCGCGAGGACGAACGCGACGAGCGCGGCGCCGATGGCGAGCCCATAGCTGGTGCTGGACACCGGAAGCAGCGCCCAGGCGAGGATCGCGCCCACAGTGACGGTGCCGAGCGTCATGGCCGAGCGCATGACGACGTCGTCCATCGTCATCCGGCCGGTGGAGACCGGGGCCTGCGGCGGGGCACCCTGCTGGAGGTCCTGCGGGGCGTAAGGGTTCTGCGCGTAGGGGTTGCCACCCTGCGCGTACGGATTGGCCTGCGTGCCGACAGCGGGTCCCCCGGCCTGCGGCGCCGCGTTGAATCCCGCGTAGCCGTTGTCGCGGCTGAACCCCCGTCGCGAGAAGACCGGGTTGCTGCTCCTCATTTCACTCCTCCATGGCCACCGTGCGTAGCCTTGGCTCAAGGGTAATGGGTAGGCAAAGGATTGACCCTACTGCTTGGGGAGGATCTTTCCCTCACGCTGCCAAGGTACGCGTGTGTCTCCCGGCCCGCGCGCACTGGTACCAAGCCGTGACAGGCCCCTTACGCCCTGCCTGGCGGGGTCTCGGCACTCTGCGGCGATCAGTCCAGAGGAAACCCGGTGTAACCCTCCGCCAGGTCCGTCTCGGCCGCCCGCGAGGTGGCGATACGGCGCAGCCGGGCCAACTGGACGCGGTCCTCGAAGGGGGTCGCGTCCGGGGCGCGGTGCAGCAGGGTGGTCATGTCGTACGAGAACCGCTCGGCCTGCCAGACGCGGCGCAGACAGGTCTCGGAGTACGCGTCGAGACGTTCCGCCGATCCGGTCTCCTCCAGGTGGACCAACGCGCGGGCGAACGTCACCACGTCGCCGACGGCGAGGTTCAGTCCCTTGGCGCCGGTCGGCGGAACGATGTGGGCGGCGTCCCCGGCGAGGAAGAGCCGCCCGTGCCGCATGGGCTCGTGGACGTGACTGCGCATCGGGGTGACGGACTTGGAGGTGATGGTTCCGCGCTCCAGACTCCACCCGTCCGCGGTCTCGAAGCGCCGCTCCAGCTCGTCCCAGATCTCCTCGTCCGCCCACGAACCGGCGTCCGTGCCCTCGGGCACCTGGAGGTAGAGCCGGGAGACGGCGGGCGAGCGCATGCTGAGCAGGGCGAAGCCGCGGTCGTGGCGGGCGTAGACCAGTTCGTCGTGGGAGGGCGGCACGTCGGCGAGGATCCCGAGCCAGCCGAAGGGGTACGTCCGTTCGAATACACGGGAGTGCTCGGCGGGTATCGCCCGCCGGGCCACCCCCCAGAACCCGTCGCAGCCGACGACGTAATCGCACTCCAGCACGTCCTCGTGCCCCTCGTGCCCCTCGCGCCGGAAGCGGACCCGTGGCCGCTCGCTCTCCACCCCCTCCACCGCCAGCGCCTCGGCCTCGAAGAGCAGCGGGCCGCCCTCCTCGATCTGGAGCGCGATGAGGTCCTTGCAGACCTCCGTCTGGGCGTACACCATCACGGACCTGCCGCCGGTCAGGGCGGGGAAGTCGACCCGGTGCCGCTCCCGCGCGAACCGCAGCTCGATCCCGTCGTGCCGCAGCCCCTCCCGGTCCATCCGCCCACCGGCCCCGGCGGCCCGCAGCACGTCCACCGTCCCCTGCTCCAGGATCCCGGCGCGCTGGCGCTGCTCGACGTACGCCCGGTCGCGGCTCTCCAGCACGACGGAGTCGATCCCCGCGTTGTGCAGCAACCGCGCCAGCAGCAGGCCGGCCGGCCCGGCTCCGATGATTCCGACGGTGGTACGCATCCGGCACACCCCTTCGTGTTCCGCTCAACCCACGACGTGTTCGCGGTGTTCGACTCCGCCGCACGGTTGTTGCTCGTCTTGCCCAGCTTGTTCGTCTGGTGAAATTTACTTCACCATCTTCGCAGAAGTCTCCGATCGCACACGCTCACTGTCAACGGTTCACGAAGAAATCCGGAGCGGGCCCGGAGCGCCGGGCGGCGCCTGGGTCCGGGTCCCGCCCCGGTGTGCGTCAGGCGTGCCCGCCGTACGTCAATGCAGGTTCTGGACAGCCGAGTCGGTGAAACCGACGGCGAAGACCGAGCGGAGCGACAGATTGTCCGTACCGTTGTAGCCGTCGCAGGCGTTGCCGTTCTCGGAGACGGCCGGGAACTCGTACGGGTACGAGGCCCGCAGCGAGGTGCCGGCGCAGATGCCCTCCGTCAGCCCCCACAGCTCGTCCACCTGGGTGGCGTCGAGCTTTGGCCAGTAGCTGAGGGCCTGCGGCGAGCCGACCGCCCAGTTGCCGCCGGAGGCGCAGCTGGTCACAGCCCGGGTGTCACCCACCCAGGTGTGGGAGAACACCGCGGGCTTGGTGCCGCAGCCCTTGCTGAAGGCGAAGTTCAGCAGGCCGGCGCTGTCGGTCCAGGTCATGCCGCCCTGCAGACCCCAGTAGCCGGGGAGCGTGTAGGCGTCCTGGATCACGGTCTTGCCGCCGGACATGTTCAGCAGCCCCGGGTAGGTCGAGGCGCTCGTCGGGTTGAGCTGGTAGCGCACCACGCGGGCGCCTGCCGCCGAGCCGTACCACTCGCCCGTGACCAGCTTGTAGGGGCTGCCGCCGGTCTTGTCGAGGGAGAGCCAGGAGTAGCAGAGCTGCTGCGCGTCGGGCGTGCCGTCGCCCGCGTCGGTAGCGCACGAGTCCGGCGTGCCCGACTGCTGGTAGTAGTGCACCTCGGGCAGCACGTACGGGTAACCGCAGGCGCTGGACGTGCCGCCGCTGACCCCGTACGAGTTGAGGCCGGAGCCATAGGTGTCGACCTTCGCCATCTTGTTGATGTCGAAGACCCGGATGCCGTGGGCCGTGTCGGTGACGTAGATGTAGTTCGCGTACCAGGCGATGCCGCCGCCGTGACCGGTGACGAACTTGAAGTTCGAGGCGCTGGACGAGGTGCTGGTCGGCTCGGCGAGCAGGACGTGGCGGTACTTGCCGGTGTCCCTGTCGATGAAGGTGAGCTTGAGCAGGTTGTTCGTCTTGCAGCCGTCGTTGGCCTCGAGGTCGCCGGCCGAGTCGGTCTTGAACGTCTTGTAGTGCCAGGCGACCGCTGTGACGTGCTTGCCCTGGATGGCGCCGTCACCCCCGTCGGCGGTTCCGGTGGTGCTCATGCCCTGCGGGAACCAGCGCGGCGTGTTGTCGTCGGCATGCGCCGAGGACCAGCACCAGGCGACCTTCTTGGTCACCGGCGGCAGCGCCTTCGTCTCGTCGCCGGCGCACGCGCGCATGGAACGCAGATTCATCCAGGTGTCGGTGGCCCCGGACGAGTTCTTCGTGAAGTCGGTGGTGACGACGTCCGTGAGGTCGACGTGGTTCGTCAGGACGTTGTTGTAGAGGTTGTTCGTGGCCGACTCGTAGCTCGTGTCGGTCATCTTGAACTGGTCGGCGCCCAGGGTCAGTTTCGACACCACGGGATCGTCCGCGGTCGCGGCCTGCACCGTGAGCCCGCCGAACAGGGCTGCCGTCGCCGCGAGGACCGCCAGCGGTCTGAGTGTCCGTATGAGTGCCACACGCACCCTTCCATCGGATGAACGGAGTATGCCTCCGTTCGGAACATGACATGTCAGATGGAGATCATAAGGGCCGTGTTTTTTCCTGTGGGCGAAGCTCGAACGGTCATGCCGCGATGCCGAGTTGCCCCTGAAGAGCGTCGCGCTGATGCGCCGGTGTTCACGGTGGACGTGGAACCGTCGGCACTGCTCGAAGTCGCCGTTGGCGACGACGGCGCGCGGCAGCGGGAGCGCCTCGCCGCCGGGGGCTCCATTTCGCCGCGACCAGGTCGCGGTCGACGCGATTCCAGGAACCCGCGAAACGGCGGCCGTCGAGGTGAAGGACGAACGCGATGCGTTCCCGCGGTGTTCCCGCGACACGAAAGAGGTATGGGGCCTTCTGCCGTTTTGTCAGTTCAGGTGTCATATGAGAGGAGGTGCCCGGAACCGGACTTGAACCGGTACGCCCGCGAGGGGCAGCGAGGTTTAAGCTCGCCGTGTCTGCATTCCACCATCCGGGCAGGCCATGGGCTCCGCATTGAGGATCCGAGCCTATCGGGGCGCATCCCTCGAACAGTGGGCGAGCGAACCGATGTTGTCTTATTTTATTGACGTCTGAGGGTGCATCAGCCCCCGGTACGGGCCATCCGCACTTGCCAATAGCCTTTCGGGCGGCACAGACCCGCGTATACGGAATGACGGAATTTCACCGTCCGAACGGACGCACCCGCAGGAGTCGTACCCGGACGGCGCTCGGGAAGCACTCAGGGAGCACTCAGGGCGCGCCCTCATCCCCAGGTATGACAAGACCGTCCGCGGTCCGACCCGAGGCTGCCCCCGGAACCGGAACAGCGGCTGACTCCGAGGCGCCGAACGGCCGCGAGGATGGGACACGTCCCCAGAAACGCCGTCGTCCCGACAGGAGCACCCTCCCGTGACCAGCACGCCCCTCGCCGACCGGGCCACCACCGTGGCCGCCCGCGCCACGGAACTGTCGAAGGTCTACGGACAGGGCGAGACCCAGGTGGTCGCCCTCGACCGGGTCTCCGTCGACTTCCGGCAGGCCGAGTTCACCGCGATCATGGGCCCCTCGGGGTCCGGCAAGTCCACGCTGATGCACTGCGTGGCGGGCCTCGACACCTTCTCCTCCGGCTCCGTGCGCATCGGGGAGACCGAGCTCGGCTCCCTCAAGGACAAGCAGCTCACCAAGCTCCGCCGGGACAAGATCGGCTTCATCTTCCAGGCGTTCAACCTGCTGCCGACGCTGACGGCCCTGGAGAACATCACCCTCCCGATGGACATCGCGGGCCGCAAGCCCGACCGCGAGTGGCTGGACAAGGTCATCACGATGATCGGTCTCTCCGACCGCCTCAGCCACCGGCCCTCCCAGCTCTCCGGCGGCCAGCAGCAGCGCGTCGCCGTCGCCCGCGCGCTCGCCTCCCGGCCCGACATCATCTTCGGCGACGAGCCGACCGGGAACCTCGACTCGCGCTCGGGTGCGGAGGTGTTGGGCTTCCTGCGCAACTCGGTACGGGAGTTGGGGCAGACCGTGGTGATGGTGACCCACGACCCGGTGGCGGCGGCGTACGCGGACCGCGTGGTCTTCCTCGCGGACGGACGGATCGTGGACGAGGTGTACGGACCGACGGCGGACTCCGTCCTGGACCGCATGAAGCAGTTCGACGCCAAGGGCCGCACCAGCTGACCGAGAAGGCCGCGCGCCGGCGCTCCCAAGGGGCGCGGGGAACTGCGCGCCCAGCCCCCACCCGCCCGCAGCCGACGGACTCACCGCAGACACCGCCACACCCTCCGCCTGCCGACCGCCTCACCCTCCTGGACTGAGAAACCCCATGTTCCGAACCGCCTTGCGCAACGTGCTCGCGCACAAGGCCAGGCTCCTGATGACCGTGCTCGCCGTAATGCTCGGCGTGGCGTTCGTATCGGGCACCCTGGTCTTCACCAACACCATCTCCGACGCCTACCAGAAGAGCTCCGCCAAGGGCTTCGACCAGGTCGACGTCGCCATCCAGCCCAAGACCCAGGACGACAAGGGCGACAAGGTCGGCAAGGAGCAGAAGCTCACGCAGGCACTGCTCGAGAAGGCCTCCAAGGCCCCCGGCGCCGGCACCACCATGGGCGTCGTGACCGGCTTCACCGCGATAGCCGACAAGAACGGCAAACTCGTCGGCAGCGGCTTCCAGTCGCAGGGCGGCAACTACTGGGGCACCAAGGATGCCCGCTACCCGCTGACCAGCGGCCACGCGCCCAAGGGCGAGAACGAGGTCGCGATCGACTCGGAGACCGCGAGGCGCGCGGGCTACAAGGTCGGCGACACCGTACGGCTGTCCGTCGACGGCCCCGTCCTCAAGCCCACCGTCGCCGGCGTCTTCACCACCGACGACGGCAACGTCGCGGCCGGCGGCAGCCTCGCCCTCTTCGACACGGCGACCGCGCAGCAGCTCTTCCACCGCGTCGGCGAGTACGACGAGATCGACGTCAAGGCCGCGTCCGGCACCAGCCAGACCGCCCTGCGCACCGCCCTCGACCAGGTCATCCCGAAGGGCGTCGCCTCCACCACCACCGGCAAGCAGCTCGCCGACGACCAGGCGAGCGCGATCGCCTCCGCGATGAGCGGTATGAAGACGGGCCTGCTGGTCTTCGCGGGCATCGCGCTGTTCGTCGGTACGTTCATCATCGCCAACACCTTCACCATGCTGGTCGCCCAGCGCACCAAGGAACTGGCCCTGCTGCGCGCCGTCGGCGCCTCCCGCCGCCAGGTCACCCGCTCCGTGCTCGTCGAGGCCTTCGTCGTCGGCGCGGTCGCCGCGGTGGCGGGTCTGCTCGCGGGCATCGGCATCGGCGCGGGCATGCGCTCGCTGATGGGCTCGCTCGGCGCCACCGTCCCGGACGGCCCGCTGGTGATCTCGCCCGGCACGATCGCCACGGCCCTGCTCGTCGGCATCCTCATCACCATGCTGGCCGCCTGGCTGCCCGGCCGTCGCGCCGCGAAGATCCCGCCGGTCGCCGCGATGAGCAGCGTGCACGCACAGGCGACGACGAAGTCCCTGGTCGTACGGAACACGATCGGCGCCCTGTTCGCCGCGGCCGGCGTGGCCGTCGTCCTGTACGCGACGACCATGAGCGGCTCGGACGGCCAGGCCCCGATGGGTCTCGGCGCGGTCCTCCTCATCATCGGTGTCTTCGTGCTGACCCCGCTGCTCTCCCGTCCCCTGATCGCGGCCGCGGCACCGGTGCTCCGTGTCTTCGGGGTCTCCGGCAAGCTCGCCCGCCAGAACTCGGTGCGCAACCCCCGCCGTACGGCCGCCACCGCCTCCGCCCTGATGATCGGGCTCACCCTGATCACCGGTATGACGGTGATGGCGGGCAGCCTGCAGAAGTCGATCGACAAGATGGCCAGCTCCGCGATCAAGGCGGACTACGTCGTGTCGATGGCGAACGGCGTCCCCCTCTCCCCGAACGTCGCGAAGACCCTCGCCGACCTCGACGGCGTCACCGACACCAGCCCCCTGCGCACCTCCCCCTCGCGCATCGACGGCACGTCCGAGTTGCTGGCGGGCGTGAACGGCGAGTCCATCGCCAAGCTCACCGACCTCACGCTCGACGAGGGCGCCTTCAAGGTCGGCGGCACGCAGGTCGTCGTGGACGACGACACCGCCAAGTCGCACGGCTGGAAGGCCGGTTCGAACCTCGCGGTCTCCTACGAGGACGGCAAGAAGCAGCGCCTCACCGTCGCCGGGATCTACCACGGCAACCTGATGATCAACGGCATCATGGTCGACAACGCGACGCTCGCCCCGCACCTGACGGACGTCGCCGACATGCAGGTCATGCTGAAGACGGCCGGCGGCACGTCCGACGCGACCAAGAACAAGCTGGAGAAGGCCCTCGGCAACAACCCGGCCGTCCAGGTCCAGGACAAGAAGGACATCTCCAACGGCATCGCGCAGATGTTCACCCTGATCCTGAACATGCTCTACGGCCTGCTCGCCATGGCGGTCATCGTCGCCGTCCTCGGTGTCATCAACACCCTGGCCATGTCGGTCTTCGAGCGCTCCCAGGAGATCGGGATGCTTCGCGCGATCGGCCTCGACCGCAAGGGCATCAAGCGGATGGTCCGCCTGGAGTCCCTGGTCATCTCGCTCTTCGGCGGCGTGCTCGGCATCGGCCTGGGCGTGTTCTTCGGCTGGGCGGCCGGCGAGCTCGTCGGCAGCAGGATGTCGACGTACGAACTGGTCCTGCCCTGGGACCGGATGGCCCTCTTCCTGCTCCTCGCGGGGACGGTCGGCGTGCTGGCCGCGCTGTGGCCGGCCCGCCGGGCGTCCCGCCTGAACATGCTGTCGGCGATCAAGTCGGAGTAGCGGAGAACCGGTTACGAACGTCGGGGCCCCGTTCCGGATCGGAACGGGGCCCCGGTCGTCGGCGGGCCACTGTCAGTGGGCCGGGTTCCAGGTTCTGGCCCGCAGGGGCATTCCGGAGGCGCCGGACGGCTCGGGGGTCCTGATCGCCAGTACCTGGTTGACGCCGATGCGGTTGCGCTCGAAGGCGACCGCGGAGGCCGCCATGTACAGACGCCAGACACGGGCGCGGCCCGGACCGGTGAGCGCCACGGCCCGCGCCCACTGCGCCTCCAGGTTGGTGACCCAGCGGCGGAGCGTGAGGGCGTAGTGCTCGCGGATCGACTCGACGTCGCGGACCTCGAACCCGGCGCGTTCCAGCTGGGTGACGGTCGTGCCGATGGGCGCGAGCTCGCCGTCCGGGAAGACGTAGGCGTCGATGAACTCGTCGACGTCGTACGCCGATTCGTCCCGCCGGGGCGGCCGTGCGATCTGGTGGTTGAGCAACCGCCCGCCCGGCTTGAGGAGGCGGTACAGCACCTCGGCGTACTCCAGGTAGCGCTCGGCGCCCACGTGTTCGGCCATGCCGATGGAGGAGATCGCGTCGTACGGCCCGTCGGCGACGTCCCGGTAGTCCTGCACCCGGATCTCCACCCGGTCGGTCAGCCCCTCGTCCGCGACCCGTTTACGGGCGTACGCGGCCTGCTCGTGCGAGAGCGTGACCCCGACGACGCTCACGCCGTGCTCGCGGGCGGCGTGGATCGCCATCGAGCCCCAGCCGCAGCCGACGTCGAGGAGCCGCTGCCCCGGCCTCAGATCGAGTTTCTGCGCGATGAGTTCCAGCTTGTCGCGCTGGGCGTCCTCGAGGGTGCCGCCGTCCTCCCAGTAGGCGCACGAGTAGACCATCGAGGGCCCGAGGACGATCTCGTAGAAGTCGTTGCCCACGTCGTAGTGGTGGCTGATGGCGCGCTGGTCGCTGCGCTTGGTGTGGAGGTGGCGGCGGCGCCTGCGCATCTCTTCCTGGGGCGGGCTGGGCGGCAACGGGAGGCCGCCCATCTTCACCAGTCCGCGGACGGCGGCCCGTACCTCCGGATCGCGCAGAGCCTCCGCGAGGCCCCGCGCGTCCTCGCCCCGGTCCCAGATGAACCCCGACAGCAGGTCGAGCGCGGTGTAGAGGTCGCCCTCCACCCCCAGGTCCCCGGCGACCCAGGCCCGAGCGAGCCCCACCTCACCCGGTTTCCACAGCAGCCGGCGCAGGGCGCGCCGGTTGCGCACGACGACGGCGGGGGCGCCGGGAGGGCCCGCTTCCGAGCCGTCCCAGGCGCGGATGCGGATCGGGAGCGAGGCCCCCACCAACTGTTCGACAAGGCTCTTCAGCCGCGGCGCGGCGTCCTGCATGGCGTACACCTCCGAGACAAAACTCCCGAACGCTCCAACACCACGTAAACACCAACTGGCCTCGCGCGCAGTCCCCCTTCCGCGTTACAGCTGAGCAAAATACTTGTACTCGCCACGTTCTTTCGAGGGGGTGAGAGGGTCGCACGCTCCGGAAAGCCGGGCGCCCCGAGGCTTTCCGGGGCGCGGGGCTGAGGCATGGTGCGCCTTTGCCGCGTGGGCGTGCCCGGCCCCCACCGGCCCGCGGCCGAACAACGCCGAAGGGACCTCCCGCACCACGGATGGCGGAAGGTCCCTCAGGGACGAACAGGTGACCGGAGGTCAGGAGGCCTTGGCCTTCTCCTCGGTCTTGGCGACGGCCGGAGCCGCGGCGGCAGCCGGAGCCGGAGCCGGCTTCGCGGCCTCGTAGAACTCCTCACGAGGCGTCTCGATCGCACCGAGCGAGACGACCTCACGCTTGAGGAACATCGCGAGCGTCCAGTCGGCGAAGACGCGGATCTTACGGTTCCACGTCGGCATCGCCAGCCCGTGGTAGCCGCGGTGCATGTACCAGGCCAGGCGACCCTTGACCTTGATCTTCATCTTGCCCATGACGATCATGGCGACGCCCTTGTGCAGGCCGAGACCCGCGACAGCGCCCTTGTTGGCGTGCGAGTACTCCTTCTGCGGGAAGCCCCGCATACCGGAGACCACGTTGTCGCCGAGCACCTTGGCCTGACGGAGCGCGTGCTGCGCGTTCGGCGGGCACCAGGCGTTCTCGACCCCGGCCTTGCGCGCGGCGACGTCCGGCACCTGGGCGTTGTCGCCGGCGGCCCAGATGTAGTCCGTGCCCTGCACCTGGAGGGTGGTCTGGGTGTCCACGTGACCACGCGGGCCGAGCGGCAGACCGAAGCGGGAGAGGACGGGGTTCGGCTTGACGCCGGCCGTCCACACGATGGTGTTGGAGTCGACCTCGAGGCCGTTCTTCAGCACGACGTGGCCGTCGACGCAGGAGTCCATGGAGGTGGAGAGGTAGATCTCCACGCCACGGCTCTCCAGGTGCTCCTTGCCGTACTGGCCGAGCTTGGGGCCGACCTCGGGAAGGATCTTGTCCGCGGCGTCGACGAGGATGAAGCGCATGTCCTCGCGGGACACGTTGGTGTAGTACTTCGACGCGTCGCGGGCCATGTCCTCGACCTCGCCGATGGTCTCCGCACCCGCGAAGCCACCACCCACGAAGACGAAGGTGAGCGCCTTGCGGCGGATGTCCTCGTCCGTGGTCGAGTCAGCCTTGTCGAGCTGCTCGAGGACGTGGTTGCGCAGGCCGATGGACTCCTCGATGCCCTTCATACCGATGCCCTGTTCGGCGAGGCCGGGGATCGGGAAGGTGCGGGAGACCGCGCCCATCGCGATGACGAGGTAGTCGAAAGGCAGCTCGTACGCCTCGCCCACGAGGGGGGCGATCGTGGCGACCTTGCGGTCCTGGTCGATGGTGGTGACCCGGCCGGTGAGGACCTCCGCCTTGGGCAGGACGCGTCGCAACGGGACGACGACGTGCCGAGGGGAGATGCTGCCGGCGGCGGCTTCGGGGAGGAAGGGCTGGTAGGTCATGTACGACCGGGGGTCAACGACCGTGACGGTCGCCTCGCCGTAGCGCATCTTCTTGAGAATGCGCCGAGCTGCGTACAGGCCTACGTACCCACCGCCTACTACGAGGATCCTGGGACGCTCCGTGGTGCTCATGCCATCGAGTATCCACCCGCCCCTGGAGGGTCGCTCGTGCGCCCCTTCACAAGCTTGGGTGGGGCCTCTGCTACACTGCGCCGCTCACGTGACCCAAGTCATGGCGGCGAGGGGGAACCACCGTGTAGTGGCGACCGTTGTCAACACCGCGTGAGCTGCCGCTCCGGGTGTCCGAACCGGTCGAACCACCCCTCCACTTCACCCGCCGGAAACACTCCCGGAACACTCCGTTGAGCACCCTCCCGAGCCTGGTGAGCCCCCTAAGAGCACTCAAGGGGGCTCATCGTCCCCCCAGTGGCCCGAATTCCTTGTGAAGAACTTCACGAAGTTTTCCGGCGGCGTGTCGCCGAGAGGGCCCGAATGGCCCCCTGGGCGCGCTCATACGTTATCCGACCTGCTCAAGGGAGGCTACCGGCAGGTAGTAAAGGCTCCCTCACCTCAAGAGCCGCACCCGGAAACGGCACCCCTCGGCCCCGTCCGGTCAGCCCTTCACGCGATGGACCACGCGATCCCGTCCAGGATGTCGTGCTCGCTCACCACGACCTCCGTCGCACCGATCCGCTCCATGATCGCGAGCAGGACGAGGGCACCGGCCGCGATGACGTCGACGCGCCCCGGGTGCATGGAAGGGATCGCGGCGCGCTCGGCGTGGGTGGAGACCAACAGCCGCTCGGTGATCTCGCGGACCTTCTCGTACGGGATCCGGGAGTGGTGGATGGCGGCCGAATCGTAGGCGGCGAGTTCCAGCGCGACGGCCGCGACCGTGGTGACCGAACCCGCGAGGCCGACGAGCGTGTGGGCCTCGCGCAACGGGACCGTCCGCTCGGCGAGGTCGAGGGCCGCCTCGATGTCGGCGCGGATGGCCTCGATCTCGGCGGGGGTCGGCGGGTCGCTGACGACCCCGTCGTGCACGAGGTGCCGCTCGGTCATCCGTACGCAGCCGATGTCCACGGAGCGGGCGGCGCGCACGTGGTCGTCACCGACGACCAGTTCGGTGGACCCGCCGCCGATGTCCACGACCAGGTAGGGCCTGGCGAGGTCGTCCCGGCCCGTCAGTTCCTTGGTCGCGCCGGTGAAGGAGAACTCGGCCTCCTCGTCGCCGGTGATGACCTCGGGCTCGACACCCAGGATGTCCAGCACGCCGCGTACGAAATCGTCCCGGTTCTCCGCGTCGCGGGAGGCGGAGGTCGCCACGAAGCGCAGTCGCTCCGCGCCGTGCCGCTTGATGATCGCCGCGTACTCGCGGCAGGCCGCGAAGGTGCGCTCCAGGGCCTCGGGGGCGAGGCGTCCGGTGCGGTCGACGCCCTGGCCGAGCCGGACGATCGTCATCCGGCGGTCCAGATCGACGAGTTCCCCCGTCACCGGGTTCGCGTCAGCGACGAGGAGGCGGATCGAATTCGTACCGCAGTCGATGGCGGCGACCCTGGTCATCGGTTGTTGTCTCCTGCTCGTGAATTCGTTTCGACGACGCGCGACCGGCCCCGGCCCTTCAGGGGCGCGGGGAACGGCGCGCTCAACCCCCACCGGCCCGCAGACAAAGTGCTCCGGGCGTATGGGGATCCGGGGCGAAGCCCCGCCCTGGGGGGCGCGGGGAACTGCGCGCCCAGCCCCCACCGGTCCGCGGACAAAGCACTCGGCGCAGACGGGGTATCGGGGCGAAGCCCCGCCCTGGGGGGCGCGGGGAACTGCGCGCTCAACCCCCACCCACCCGCAGACAGAACACGCACCGGGAAGAGGGGGCGCAGCCCCTTCACTCCCCCTCGGACGGCGGCTCCGCCGCCACCACGCACGCACCCTTGCGCCACCACTCCGGCAGCATCGCGATCGCCTCGTCGCCCAGCGGATTCACCCCGGGCCCCGCGGCCAGCGAGTGCGCCACCAGCACATGCAGACACTTCACCCGGTCCGGCATCCCACCGGCGCTCGGAAAGCCCGCCAGCACCTCGATGGCGTCGCGCCGCGCGATGTAGTCCTCGTGGGCGGCCCGGTACGCGGCGGCCAGCTCGGGATCGGTCGCCAGCCGGTCCGTCATCTCCTTCATGACACCGTTGGCCTCCAGCGTGCCGATCGCGGAGGCCGCGCGCGGGCACGTGAGGTAGTACGTCGTCGGGAACGGCGTACCGTCCGGCAGCCGGGGCGCCGTCTCCACCACGTCCGGCTGACCGCAGGGACAGCGGTGCGCGATCGCCCGCAGCCCGCGCGGTGGCCGGCCGAGCTGTTGCTTGAAGGCCTCGACGTCCGCGTCGGTCGGCTCGGTGCGCGGGGTGGGCGGCGGGGGCGTTTCCATGCCTGTGCTCAAGTCTCTTTCTTCTTCAATTCACCGGTTCACCGGTCGTCAGGTCACCGGTCGTCAGGTCACCGGCCATCAGGTCACCGGTCGGACTGGTCCGACTTGTCGACGCCGTCCCAGACGTTGGCGTACCAGGGGCGGGCTGCCACCCCCAGATCCGTACGCGACTGCTTCGCCGCGTCCGGGTCGATCACGACGTATCCGGTCTCGCCCGGCATCACATAGTGCAGCCGTTCCCGGATCTGCTGCTTCGCGTACGCGTCGTCCTGCCAACGCGCCTTGAGGTCACGCAGCTGTTCGACCCGGGCGCGGGCCTGCTCCTGCTGTCGCTCCAGATCGGCGATCTCGGCGCGCTGGGACACGTACTGCCTTATCGGGTACGCGAGGGCCACGATCAGAGAACAGAGTACGAGAGCCAGCAGCGCGGCGCGGCCGGTCAGGCGTGAGCGGCGGGCCTGGCGCTTGGTCTGCGAGCGGTAGACCCGGGCCGCCGTCTGCTCGCCGAGCAGCTTCAGCCTGGTCGCGGTGGAGAACCGGTCCCGGTCCTTCACGGCCATGTCCCGCCTCCCGTTCACACGCGCGTACGTCCCCGGACACGGTACGGGACCGGGTACGGGGACGTACGTACGACTGGCTAAGGCTTGACCCTCCGCGGGTGTCAGCCCTTGAAGCGGGGGAACGCGCTGCGGCCGGCGTACACCGCGGCGTCGTCGAGGATCTCCTCGATGCGCAGCAGCTGGTTGTACTTGGCGACGCGGTCCGAGCGGGCCGGGGCGCCGGTCTTGATCTGGCCGCAGTTCACCGCGACGGCGAGGTCGGCGATGGTGACGTCCTCGGTCTCACCGGAGCGGTGGGACATCATGCACTTGAAGCCGTTGCGCTGGGCCATCTCGACGGCGTCCAGGGTCTCGGTCAGCGAGCCGATCTGGTTGACCTTGACGAGCAGGGCGTTCGCGGAGCCCTCCTCGATGCCACGGGCCAGGCGCTCCGGGTTGGTGACGAAGAGGTCGTCGCCGACGATCTGGACCTTGTCGCCCAGCTTCTCGGTGATGACGTTCCAGCCGGCCCAGTCGTCCTCGTACAGCGGGTCCTCGATGGAGACCAGCGGGTACGCGGAGACGAGCTCCTCGTAGTACTCGGTCATCTCGGCGGCCGAGCGGGACTTGCCCTCGAACTCGTACTTGCCGTCCTTGTAGAACTCGGACGCGGCGACGTCGAGCGCGAGCGCGATCTGCTCGCCGGGGATGTAACCGGCCTGCTTGATGGCCTCGAGGATGAGGTCGAGCGCGGCGCGGTTCGACTCCAGGTTCGGGGCGAAGCCGCCCTCGTCGCCGAGGCCGGTGGACAGGCCCTTGGTCTTCAGCACCTTCTTGAGGGTGTGGTAGACCTCGGCACCCCAGCGCAGGGCCTCGGAGAAGGACTCCGCGCCGATCGGGGCGATCATGAACTCCTGGATGTCCACGTTGGAGTCGGCGTGCGAGCCGCCGTTCAGGATGTTCATCATCGGAACGGGCAGCAGGTGCGCGTTCGGGCCGCCCAGGTAGCGGAAGAGGGGGAGGTCGGACGCCTCGGAGGCGGCGTGCGCGACGGCGAGCGAGACGCCGAGGATGGCGTTGGCGCCGAGCGAGCCCTTGTTGTCGGTGGCGTCCAGGTCGAACATCGCCTGGTCGATCAGGCGCTGCTCGGTGGCGTCGTAACCGACGAGCTCCGGGCCGATCTGCTCGATGACGGCGAGGACGGCCTTCTCGACACCCTTGCCGCCGTAACGGTTGGGGTCACCGTCACGGAGCTCGATGGCCTCGAAGGCGCCGGTGGACGCGCCGGACGGAACGGCGGCACGACCCGTGCTGCCGTCGTCGAGGCCGACCTCGACCTCGACCGTGGGGTTGCCTCGGGAGTCCAGGATTTCCCGGGCTACGACGACGTCGATGGACGGCACGAGCATCTCCTTCTGGGATGTGACGCGGGTACGCGGAGCCTGTGATGGCTTCGCGACATGAGCCTAACCGCCCCGGGGGGATCGGCCAGCCGGTCGCCCACCCCTTGGGCAGAACTGAACGTACACATTGTTCCAGAACGGAACAAAAACGGGTACGGAAATCCGGGTACGAAATGCTCGGCGCGAAGTGCTGGAGACGAAAGACCCCGCTCCGGCGCGTACGGGGGAACACGCACCGGAGCGGGGAGCCCGTGGGGACGGGGGTGACCCTCACCGGGGTCTCCAGTGTGGAGACCCCTTTTATGCGGGACCTGTCATTCAGCCGAGGTGAAGCTGCCGATCATCAGCTGAGGTGCAGGCGCTGACCCGGGTAGATGAAGTCGGCGTCCTCGACGATGTCCTTGTTCAGCTTGAACAGCTGCTGCCAGCCGCCCTTGACCTGCTTCTTCTCGGCGATCGAGCTGAGGCTGTCACCCTTGACGACCTTGTACTCGCCGTCGCCCTTCTTGACCTTCTTGCCGGTCGGGGTGGAGACGGTCTTCTCGGCGGCCGGGCGCGACGCCGAACGGGAGGCCGCGGTGTCCGTCGAGCGGGTGGTGGTGCTGGTGCTCGGCGAGCTGTTCGACGAGGAGCTGTTCGAGGAGGACGAGGTCGACGGGGCGCTCGCACCGCCGGTGTACGCGGCGCTCGACAGGCCCGTGCCACAGGTCGGCCAGGCGCCCTTGCCCTGCGCGGCGAGGACCTTCTCGCCGACGGTGATCTGCTGGGACTTGGAGGCCTGGTTGGCGGTCGCGGCGTACGCGGTGCCGCCGTACGCGGCCCAGGTGGAGGCCGAGAACTGCAGACCGCCGTAGTAGCCGTTGCCGGTGTTGATGGACCAGTTCCCGCCGGACTCGCACTGGGCGACGGCGTCCCACTGGGAGGCGGTGGCGGCGGAGGCGTTGCCGGCCGCCATCAGCGGAGCGGCGATGGCGACACCGGTGACGCCGGCGAGCGTGGCGACACGCGTGGCCTTGGACGGACGGCGGTGCTTGCCCTTGCTGGAAAACAGCATGGAGAGATCCCCTCACCGACGCCTGCGAGGTGAGCTGTCGGGTTCGGGCGGGTGAGTGCCCGGCCGTGCGCTCTGAGCGCTCGGCTTCACCCCAAGCCGCTCCCGGTCAACTACCGGGCGCGGCGCATACCTTGGGTCCCCCGCTCCTGCCTACGGCGCTGACGCGTCGACTGTTCCCGTACGGCCGTTGGCAGGATTCGGCGTTGACGACCATCGGGGCCCGCTGTGGCGAGCGGTGACGACCGTAAGCAGGCGATCGGCTGAATTCCAAAGACGATCAGGGCCTTTGAGATCCATCTCTCACTCGCGCCAAACCGGACATTACACAGCGAACCATGACGCGAACTGCCCCTACTTTTCGCCCGATTCAGCACCAACTGCAAGGCTCTGACCGGGAAGGATGAGGTTCGGGTCGACGCCGACCGTCTTCTTGTTCGCGTCGTACAGCTCGGCCCATCCGCCTTCGAGGTCAAGGGCGTCCGCGATGGTCCAGAGATTGTCTCCGGCGCGCACGACGTAGGAGCCGTCGACGGCCTCGCGGGAGGCGCCGGCGCCTCGCGAGGCGTGCCGCCCGGAGGAGTCGTCGCTACGGCCGTCCACGGCGCTGTCGGTGGTGTTCTCGTCCGCGGTGCCGCCACGGTGGCGCCCCGCACCGGTCGTCGCGTTCTCGGACGTACCGGAAGAGTCGCCGCCCTGGCCGGAGTTGCCCGAGTCGTCGCTCTTCGTCGTTTCCGTGTCGGAGCCGTCCGCCCCCTGGGTGTCACCGCCGGCGTCGGCCTTCGTCGTGTTCTCGGTCGCCTTCGAGGACGAACCGGACGAAGACGAATCGGACTTCGAGCCGGACGAGCCGGAAGAGCCGGAAGAGCCGGAAGAGCCGGACGGAGTCGAAGTCGCGGACGAAGTGGACGAATCGGATGAACCAGATGAGTCCGATGTACTGGACGAGTCGTTCGCCACGCCCGTGTCGACCAGGATGTCGCCCGAGTGCTTGCTCAGCCCGGAGAGCGGTCCGCAGGTCGGCCAGGCGCTGAGGCCCCGGTCGTCGAGGAGCTTCTCGGCGATGGCTATCTGCTGCGAGCGGCTGGCCTCGTCGGCGCTCGACGCGTAGGCGAGACCGCCGTACTTCTCCCAGTCCGCCTGGCTGATCTGGAGCCCGCCGTAATACCCGTTGCCGCTGTCGGCACTCCACTGGCCGGCGCTCTCGCACTCGGCGACCCGGTCCCACGTGGTGCCGTCGGCCGCGCTCGCGCTGGTGGCACCGAGCAACGGGATCGCGATGGCGGATCCGGTCACTCCTGCCGCGACGATGAGGGCTGGGGCCTGACGGGGGCGACGATGGCGGCCGTTCCCGGAGAGCATGCGGAAGCCTTTCACGTGACAGCAGGTGACTACGCGACGTGTGAGTCGCGTTGACGAGTGAACGTATCCGCACCCGAACGCTTGTCACAAGTCGATGCAGCGTAGATCACGTGAAGATCACAGAGTTGAGTACGCGTCAGGTTTGAGCGCCCGTAGGTGTATGGTCGCCCGCTATCGCGAGACCGGTACCGGAGGCGTGAACTCCACTGGAAGCGTGCGCAATCCGCGCATAATGAGCCCGCCGCGCCAGCGCAAATCGGCCGAATCCCCCGCGAGTTGGAGGTCGGGGAGACGGGTGAGGAGGGTGGCGAGCGCGGTCTGACCCTCCAGGCGGGCGAGCGGGGCGCCGAGGCAGTAGTGGATGCCGTGGCCGTAGCCGAGGTGTTGGTTGTCACGGCGGGAGAGGTCGAGCGTGTCCGGCCGTTCGAACCGCGCGGGGTCACGGTCCGCAGCCGCGAGGACCACGAGGACGGGGTCGCCGGGCGCGATGCCTTGACCGCCGATGCACACGGCCTCGGTCGCGAACCGCCACGTGGCCAGTTCCACGGGCCCGTCGTATCGGAGGAGTTCCTCGACGCCGGTCTCGAGGAGTTCGCGTTCACGGGCGGCGAGGGACTTCTGCAGGCGCGCGCGCTGCTCGGGGTGGGTGAGGAGGGCGTACGTGCCGTTGCCGATGAGATTGACGGTCGTCTCGAACCCGGCGAAGAGCAGGATGAAGGCCATGGCGGCGGCCTCGTTCTCCGTGAGGTGCTCGCCGTGGTCGGACGCGCGGATGAGACCGGAGATGAGGTCCTCACCGGGCGCGGGCGTGTCGGGAAGGCCTTCCCGCTTCTTGTGAATGAGCTCGAGCAGATACCCGCGCATCTTCTTGACCGACCGCGCGACCCCGCCCCGCGGTCCGCCACCGTGCCGGATCATCATCCCCGCCCAGTCCCGGAAGTCGTCCTGGTCCTCGCGGGGCACGCCCAGCAGGTCGCAGATGGCGTAAATGGGGAGCGGGAACGCGAACTCGTGGATCAGGTCCGCGGAACCCTTCGCCGCGAACTGGTCGATCAGTTGATCGGTGAGCTCCTGCACGCGCGGCGCGAACTCGGCCACCCGTCGCGGCGTGAACGCCTTCGAGACCAGCCGCCGCAGCCGGGTGTGGTCCGGCGGGTCGATGTTCAGCAGATGCGTCATCAACTCGGCCTTGCGCTCCCCCGGAATACCCGTCTTCCCTTTCGCATGGGCGGGTTCGTCGTGGTGCGCCGGATTCTTGCTGAGCCGCGTGTCGGCGAGCGCCTGCTTGGCGTCCGCGTACCGCGTCACCAGCCAGGCCTCCACCCCACTCGGCAGCCGCGTCCTGTGCACGGGGGCGTGCTCCCGCAGCCAGGCGTACGCGGGGTAGGGGTCGCTGGCGAACTCCCAGGTGAAGAGTTCCGGGGCGGGGCTGAACGGCGGCGGCTGATCGGTCACTCCCTGACGGTATCCGGAGGGAGGGGGAGCGGGGTGGGGGCGGTATGCGTGTGGGGGCGATGCAGAACGCGCCCCATTCATCCCGGGCTATCCCGAAATCGACTGCTGTTTGACTCCACGGCTCGCCTCCTCCCTAAATTCGCGCCGTGGACCCCGAAATACTCAGATCCAGCTTCGCGGTCGTCGAGAGACGGGCCGAGTTCGCGGTCAAGTACTTCTACTCGCATCTCTTCCGGCACAACCCGGATGTCCGCGGGCTCTTCCCCCTGGACTTCCCGGAGGACATGGAGCGACAGCGGGACCGGTTGTTCGCGGCACTCACATATGTGATGGAGCGGCTGGAGGATCCGACGCTGCCGGGGTACCTGCGGGAGCTGGGACGGGACCACCGGAAGTACCTGGCCGAGCCGGAGCACTACGCCGCCGTGGGGGCGAGCCTGATCGCCGCGTTCGCCGCCGTCGCGGGGTCGGCCTGGAGCGCGGAGGCGGAGAAGGCCTGGGCCGAGGCGTACGGGGCGATCACGAACGTCATGCTCCAAGGCGCGTGGGAGGCACAGCACGAGGGTGAACCGCCCTGGTGGGACGCCGAGGTCGTGTCCCGGACCCGGCACGGCGACGACCTCGTCGTACTGACCCTCCGCCCGCACCAGCGGCTGCGCTACTCCCCCGGCCAGTACGTCAGCGTCAGCGTCCCCCATCTGCCGGGCATCTGGCGCCCGTACTCGCTCGGCAACGCGCCCCGCGCCGACCACACCGTCGACCTGCACGTCAGCCGCGTGGAGGACGGGGTGCTGTCCACCGCCCTGGTCCGCCAGACCCGGGAGGGCGATGTCCTGCGGCTCGGCGCACCCGGCGGCGCCCTGACCCTGCGGGCGCCGGTGGAACGGCCGCTGACCCTCATCGCGGCCGGCACCGGATGGGCCCCCGTCAAGGCGCTGCTCCAGCAACTGGACGCCACGCACGAGGCCCGGCTGTTCCTCGTGGCCCGCGACACCTCGTACCTCTACGACCGGTCGGCCGTGGAACGACTCCAGTCCCGGTTACCCCGCCTCGGCGTCACCTTCATCACCCCCGCACCCGGCCGCCCCAAGGCCCAGGCCACCGAGCGCCTGCTGACCGCGCTGGGCAACCGCGCAGGCTGGGCCCGCCACGACGTCTATCTCGCCGGGCCGCCCCAGCTCGTCGAAGAGATCGCCGAGGCCCTTCCCGCCCTCGGCACCCCGCCGGAACAGATCTTCCACGACCTCCTCCCACCCGCCGACCCCAGCCGCCCCCGCCCGCTGGGCCCCGCGGAGTGGCTCCTGGACCGCCCCCACCCCAACTGGCACAACCCGACAAGCCGCGCCCCCCACACGTAGCCCTGGGGTCCCTCCCCCTCCCCCTCCCCTCCCCCTCTCCCACCCCGTTTCCGCTTCCTCAGCCCGTCTCCGTCGCCCGGATCGCGTCCCGGTAGGCCCGCGCCGCCGCGCGCAGGGCCGCCTCCGGGTCCACTCCCTCGGCCTCCGCGTGGGCGGCCACGGCCAGCAGTTCGTAGCCGACGCCTTCGCCTCGGGGGAGTTCGACCTCAAGTCCCGCCGTGCGCACGCGCGATGCCAGCTTCGCCGCGAGGGCCAGGCCCGGCTGGCCCAGCGGTATCCCCTCCGTCACGGACGTCCGCCGCTTCTCCTCGGCCTTGGTGCGCAGCCAGTGCTCCTTGACCTCCTCGGGGGTCGTGGCCGTCTCGTCGCCGAACACGTGCGGGTGGCGGTGGATCAGCTTGGCGACGATGCCGCCGGCCACGTCGTCGATGGAGAAGGGAGCCTCGGCGTCCTCCTCCGCGATCCTGGCGTGGAAGACGACCTGGAGCAGCACGTCGCCGAGCTCTTCCCTGAGCTCGTCCCGGTCGCCCTCCTCGATCGCCTCGACGAGCTCGTACGCCTCCTCGATCCCGTATTTCGCGAGGCCCTTGTGGGTCTGCTGGGACGACCACGGGCACTCGACGCGGATGCGGTCCATGACCTGGACGAGGTCGAGAAGGCGGGCGCCCGGCAGGTCGTACGAGGCCGGGAGCAGCTCCAGGTCGGGCATCTGTATGCGGCCGGAGCCGGCGAGGCGGGCCAGGCCGTCGGTGAGGCGCGGCTCGCCCTCCCCGGTGGCGACGACGACCACCGTGCGGCCACCGGCGCAGGCGTCCACCAGGTCCTGGGCATCGGGGGAAGCCTCGTCGACGGTGATGCCCGCCTCACGCAGATAGGGCAGCTGCGGATGTGCGCCGTCCGCGCACAGCACCTGGTCGGCGGCGCGCAGCACCTGCCAGGCGGGCCAGGACAGCAGCCCGGGGGCGACGCGGTGGCTGGTGGTGAGCAGGACGATACGGCCGGGGTCGGGAACCGGGGCGGTGGCGTCGGAGCTGGTTGCGTTCACCCCACGAACGTAACCCACGCCACCGACGCCCCCAGGAGTTATCCACAGGCCGGGAGGCGACCGACCCGTTTATCCACAGCCCCGTCCCCAGGCCAGTACCCGGCGTTGCCCCATGACCTACTGGGCTCTCACCGACCTACTGACTACTGACCTACCGACCTACTACGCCGTCTGCTGCGTCCCCGTCGACGTGACTTCCCGCAGCCAGGGCGTCTTCACATCGACGCGGCTGCTCTTCTGGACGTCCCAGGCGCCGTAGCGCGGGTTCAGATCGACGTTCAGCTTCTTGGACGCGTCGGACATGGCCTTCCAGAACATGGCCTTGCCGTCGGTGGTGTTCATGTCGGCACCGAGCGCGGCGGCGAGCTTCTGGGCCTCGATCTCGGTACGGAGGTTGTCGTCGAGACGCTGGGGAGCCACCCCGTACTGCTGCAGCCAGGCCGTCTCCAGCGCCTTCGCACCGCCCGCCTGGCCCTCCAGCGTCGCCCGCATCCGCTGGGTGTCCGCGCGGGTGACGCTCACGCCCGCGTCCTTGGCGGCCCGGTCGAGAACCTGGTCGAGGACCATGGTGCGCAGGGTGTCGCGGCCGAGGCTGCCGGTCTTGGCGACGACCTGCTCGTACTGGGCCTCGTCCTTGACGGCGGCCCGCTGTGCCGAGCGCACCTCGTTCACCCGGCTCTCCAACTGCGCGACCGTGATCCGACGGCCACCGACGACGGCCGCGGCGCCTGCGTGCGCCTCGCCACCGCACGCCGTGAGAAGGGGGGCCGCTGCGACGATCGCGGCGGAGAGGACGAACACGGTGCGACGGCGGCGGTGCAAGGAAACCTCCCGAGGAGATTGTGCGACGGTGCACAAAGTCTTGCGGTGATCGATGGTAGGCAGTGGCCCGGCTCTCGGCCAGCCATTCGACCAACGATTCGCGGAGACTTCAGATACCGGCGCGGCCGACGTGACGAGCGGGACGGCCACCGTCCGCTCGTACGACCGTTCACATGCGCTCGTACGACCGATCAGATCAACTCGTGCGACCGATCAAGTCCGGTCGCACGACCGGCCCGTCGGGGCGTACGGCGGATCGCGTCCTGTCGTACCGGCCCCGGCTAACCGCGCGTCTTGACCTCGCGCTCGACGACCCCGGCGACCTCGGCGCGCAGTCCGTCGCCGACGCGCGTCACGGTGATGTTCTTGGCGCCCGTGGAATCGGCTCCGGCGTCCCCCACCAGCACGAAGTCGACCTTCTGGTACTGCGGGGCGGTCTGCGTGGCCGCCGTGACCTCGGGTTTTCCGGTCGCGACGACCACGTCGCAGGACCGCTGGAGCAGGCCGTTGAGGTAGGGCCGCGCGTTGGCCGCGGACTGTTCACCGGTCACCGGGACGTAGCTCACACGCGCGTGCGTCTTGAGGGACGCGTCCTGCATGCCCTGCCAGACCTCGGCCGCCGTGGTCCCGGCCGTGATCCCGTCCTTGCCGGTCAGCAGGCAGGCGTCGACGTCCTTGTAGTGGCGGGCCCGGGTGTCGGGCGCCTGTCGCTTCGTGTCGGTGCGGGAGAGGAAGTAGCCGGTGACGGCGACCGCGACCGCGACGATCACGGCACCCGCCACCATCGCGACACCTCTGCCGCCCAGCACACGCGGCCACTGGAGTACCGCCCGCACACCGGCGCCGAGCCTCGACTCCTGCGTGGCGTCGCGCGCCGCCTTCGCGCGCTGCGCCTGCGGCACCTGCCTGACCCGCTTGACCACGTGGTTCCCGTACTTCCGCTTCTTCGGTCTTCCGCGCTTCCGTTGCTTTCGTGCGGCCCGTGCGGCCGATGCGACCCGTGCGGCCGGTCCCGCCGGTCCGGCCGGTGCGCCGCTGGTACCCGACGCGCCGGGGCCAGACCGTCCAGGCGTGCACCGCCGCGCCGACCATCGACACCAGGATCAGGAGCACGTCGTCCGCGAACTCGAGGCCGTGGGTGGTCTCGGGTCAGCCGGTGATGGCGACCGGCGCGTCCCAGGCGTCGCGGTCCACGGTGATCGTGTAACCGCCGATGGTCTCCTTGCTGTTGACCATGTACTGGTGGGCGCGGCTGTGGCCGGTGAACTGGGTGGAACCCCACGGCCAGTCCGAGGTCGTCGTGTTGGCCTTGTCCCACAGCGCGTACCAGAGGTTGCCCGGCAGGTCCGTCTTGTCGGTCGCGGTCGCGATGGCCTTGGCGCTGGAGCTGGTGAAGCCGTAGAACCCGGTCCGGTACGTCTTGGCGTGCAGCGCCTTGTCGAAGGCGCGTACGTAGGTCAGCGTGGCCTTGTTGCACGCCGCGTTCGTGATGTCGTACGACTCCATGTCCAGGTAGATCGGGCTGCCCGCCTTCATGCCCAGCGCGGACGCCTTGGCCACCGCGTCCGCGGCGTCGGTGGCGCCGAGCGAGGCGGCGTTGGTGGCGGTGAGCTTCTCCGGGTTGGAGCCGGTCTGGCAGGACGGCTGGGCGCCGACGTACAGCGGGATGAGCTTCCAGCCCAGGGTGCTGACCGACTTCACCCAGGACGCGGTGAGGTTGGGCTGGCTGCAGCCGCGGTTCTTGCCGCCGATGTAGACGGCGGCGGCTCCGTAGAAGCCGGTGTGCCAGGCCTTCATCGCCGTCAGCGAGGGTGCGGCACAGGTGTCGAAGGCCCGGCCCGTGAACGTCCGCTGGGCGGGCCAGGTGGTCGCCGCCATGGACGTCTGCGCCGCGATCCCGGCCCCGGCGACCACGGCCGCGCCTGCCGTCGCCCAAGCGATGTAACGGCCCTTCTTAGACATCCGATGGCTGGACATCCCCACCCCATTCATGACACGCGCACGTCACGGCGCGCGGAGCGCGCAGAACATGCGGTCATATAGATCGAATCAAGACACTTCAAGACAGTTGGGCCCCGTCGGCGCCCATCCCGGCTCACCGACGAGAGAGGGTGACCGACCCCCGGCGCGCGGGGCGGATCGCACCGTAACCGACGCCACCCCCTTGATCGGGAAACCTCGTATCTCAATCGCCACAAGAATCCCTCAAGCCACGGCAAAACATGGAGAGTCCATGGAACCCCGGCCCGATCGAGCCCCTCTTTTACCGATCTTTGGTACCCCGGTGGCTGTGCATGGCCTGTGCACCCATAGAGTCCGCTCGGTTCAACAGCACCACTTCTCAAAGAAGGACTCAGACATCCCGATGCGTCACCCCTCTCGCACGGCCAAGGCCCTGCTCGCCGCAGCCGTGCTCCCGCTCGCCCTGGCGGCCTGCTCCTCCGGAACCACCGCTCAGCCCTCGTCCGCCAAGACGAAGCAGGCCAAGGACCCCAACGCCGGTCTGCTGACAGGCGCGCAACTCAAGAAGGCGCTGGCGCCCGCGTCCTTCTTCGCCACCGGTTTCGCGGTCGACCCCAGCGGTGCACGGGACTCCGGCACCACGTACACCGCCCCGAGTTCCTCCCCCGCGCCGAAGCCGGACTGCTCCCTGCTGGGCGGCACCAGCTGGATAACGATCACCGGCGACTCGGGGGTGTCCTTCGCCCAGAACGACTACGTCAGCAAGAACACGTCCGAGGACATCGCCCAGGAGATCGACACCTTCCGCGGAACGACCTCAACGACCGTGCTGACGAACCTGGAGAAGATCGCCACCACGTGCGCGACCTTCACCGACTCCGACACGCACACCAAGGTGAAGGTCACCGGCGCCACCACGCCCGGCCTGGGCGACGCCGCGTACACCATCACCCTGACCGACAGCGCCTGGGAGAACGGCACGACCCTGATCGCCGTGCGCGCCGGCACCGACGTCGTCAGCGTCATGTCCACGGACGGGCACGACAACGGCGCCGCCACGGCGAAGAAGCTGGCGACCCGGATCGTGACGTCCCTGAAGGGCGAACACCAGCACGCATGACCCATCGGGTGGGAACATGACACCCCGAGATGTTTCTCGGAGCCCGGGAAACATCTCGGGGGGGCTCGTAGGGCGCTGGTGAGTGCTCGGGGGGTGTGATGGGCATGGGCAAGCGCTTGGAAGCCGGCTGGGCGCAGCGGCTCGCGTGGTCGGTTCTGGTGATCGTGTCGCTGGGGCTGCTGGTGTGGGTGCCGTTCCTGTATGTGGCGATCCGCCGCGGCCGGGGCTCGGACTGGGGCGCCTTCTCCGCGTTCGCGCTGTACGAGCTGGTGACGCTGTTGTGGACGACCATCGAGTCGGACGCGGGCGATCTCATCTTCGGCGCGGTCGTCATCTTCACTCTGGCGATGGCGGTCTGCCTGCTGTTGTTCGCGCTGTTCGACAAGCGCACGCCGAAGTACGCCGCGGCGAACGCGGGTCTGGTGCCGGGGCCCTTCCCGGGTCCGGCGCCGGGCAACCCGTATCTGCGCTGAGGTCACCCGGAGACCCGCGTCCCCGTACGGGGTCGAGGCGCCGGGTGGTTCACCCCCGCCGGGTGCTTCGCACCACCCTGACGGCCGGCCAGGCCAGCAGCGCCCCGACGGCCCACAGGAAGACGGTGAGGGCGGCCCATTCCCCGGTGCTGGTCTCCGGGTCCGAGAAGCCGAAGACGGTGTACGAGAGGGCCAGGAGGGACCACAGCCCCGCGAGGAGCCCGAAGATGACGAGCATCGCCGTCTGCCCGCCGGTACGCCGCGCCACCGTCTTCCGCTGAACCGCACCGGCGGATCCCCTGGCATCCCCCGCCGAAGCGGCACCCGCCGACTGCCGCTGCCGCTGCTGCCGGGGCGGCAGCCGCACCACCGCGCTCGGAGGCACCGCCGCGTCGATGGTCGCCATGGTGTGCGCGTCGATCCCGTACTCCCCCGGCTCCACCTCCACGGACAGCCCGTCGGTGCCGATGAGCCGGCGCCCGCCGTCGGGCCAGCTGAGCAGGGCGGCGCACGCGCGATAGAGCACGGTGGCCGCCTCGCCCCCCGCCGTCAGGCTGACCCCCTCGCCCCCGACGACCATGGCCGGCCCGTCCTTGCGTACGGCCTCGAACCGCGTGCCCGTGACGGCGTACGACGACGTGGTCGGGGCCGCCGTGTATCCGGCCCAGTCGGCCCGGTGCCCCGAGGGAGCCTGCAGCAACGCCGTCCCGGCGGCCTCCAGCGCCACCGCGTGCACATGCTGCGGTGTCATCGCCCACAGCTCGGCGCGCAGTTCGTCGAGCCCGCGCGGCGGACGGTGGGCGAGCAGTTCCTCCGCCGCGCCCGGCAGCCGCCGTACGGCCGCGTCGGGCGCGGTCAGCGTGGCGTCGCTGCGCCCGCGTACGGCCTCCAGGTCGGCCTGCGCGATCCGGCCCACCTGGAGGCCCGCGAGCACGTCGACGAACCCGCCGAGGACCGCGTCCTGCTTGGCGGGCAGCGCGTCCGCGAAGGCGGTGACGGTCGCGAAACCGTCCCGGCGCGAGGTGTAGTCGCTGGCCGCCGTGTAGGAGTAGCCGCCCTCCTGACGCAGGGAGCGGGAGAGTTCGCGTTCCAGGACACCGGCGTAGAGCCGGGCGGCGGTGGTGTCGGTGACGACGGCGTCGAGCAGGACGCCGCCCTTGCCGTCGGAGAAGTAGGCGGGGGCGGTGGGGAGGGCGGAGGTGACGGCGGGCATCGGGCGCCGCTGACCGGCGGGCAGTTTGAGCGAGAGCCCGGCCGGCAGCCGCTCCCCAGCGATCCACAGCACGGCGTTGTCCCGGGTGAACCAGGTCCCGGCCCATTCCCGTACGTCGTCCGGCCGCACCCCCCGTACGCCCCACTCCGGATAGCTGACCAGCCCGTACCCCTGGGCCCCGTACCGCCACAGCGGCAGTTGTCCGGGCTCCCGGCTCGCCTCCTCGGTGCGCAGGATCTCCTTCTCGGTCTCCAGCCGCTCCATGGGCAGATCGAGGAGGGATGTGCACACGCCGTCGAGGTAGGCGACGATCTCGTGCTCGGCGCCCTCCACGTGGAAGTGCGTGAACGCGGCCTTGGTCGCGCCGTTGAAGTGGTAGTCGGCCAGGCCTTGGCGGTGCAGCGCCAGGTGCTCCACCAGGTGGGTGATCCCGGCCCCGGCGAGCGTCTCGTCGGCGACACCGACGCGGAAGACCAGTCCGGCACGCATGGGCCCGGTGGCGTACGCGAAGAGGGTGGGTATGCCGTCGACCTCGGTGTGATGGATGCCCTGGCTCATCGTCTGCCTCTGCCTGTCTTGTTCGGCATCCACTCAGCCTCTTCCGAGGGCGGCGGAACGGTGTTTGACGTACGCGTCCGCGGGCTTGCCGAGGTAACTCCACGGGTAGTCGGAGGCCAGGTTGCCCAGGGCGCGGAAGTGCGCGGCGGCGCGTGCGGTGTCGCCGATCAGCGAGAAGAGCGCGGCGAAGACGCCCTGGATGGTGACCCACCCGTACGCGGGTCGGTAGTACGGGTGCAGGACGGACCGTTCGGCGGCCTCGACGAGTTCGGCGTGGACGTGCGGCCGGCGCAGATAGTCGGTCCGTTCACTCCCCGCGGAGGGCAGATCGAGCCAGCGCTCCAGGTGCGCCTCCGCCACCAGACCACCGCTGAGCGACCCTTCGGGCGAATTCAGCAGGCACTCGCGGGCGAACCCGTGTGCCGCCTCCCAGCTCCCGCTCCACTTGGGACACAGCTGCTGAAGCAGCCGGGCCTGTCCGGTCAAGTGGTGCGGGTGGTACGCGGCCAGTCGGTCGTACCTTCGCCGCGCCTCGTTCTGCCCGAGCTGCAGTCCCATGGCCGTGGTCAGGCGCGCGGCCCAGGCCGCGTCGTGGGACGGGTCGAGGGCGGTGGCCCGGATGAGCAGCCGCTCGGCCTGCCGCAGATGCTCGTGCAACTGCCGGAACTGCTCCCGGCTGACGTGCTCGGCGCGCGCGCTGCTCCGGATCTCCCAGCCGATCTCGATCTCGCGGGTCCCGAGCGTGGTGAGGGCCAGTACGTCGTCGGGGGCGGCGGCGACGAGTTCCCGCAGGAAGTGCTCGACGCCGGGCACCTCGGCGACGACCCGGACGAGGAACGCCCGGTCGGTGCCCTGCGGCAGTCCGTCGGCGTACCTCCTGATTCCCGCCCAGTCCCGCGCGGCGGTGGCCTGCCGCAGCCAGCCGACCTCGGGGAAGGCGGAGGCGAGTTCGAAGTCGGGGGGTGGGAGGGACGCGTCGGTCGACATGGAGCGGATGGTAAGTGGCGGGTTGGAGACGGTTTTCGCCCAGGTGTGGGGAGGTTGTGGGAACACAAGGCCCAAACGGTGCATACGGGCGTTGACTTGACCCTTCGATGACTGATCTTGACCGAGCCATGACTCGAACTTGAGTTCGCCTTGTGGGAGGTGACTTTCCGCCTTTCCGGTGGCTTGGAAGAATCCATGCCGTCCCTGTCACCGCCACGGCCACCTCACCGTCGCAGTCGCCCCACCCTCACCAGGAGCCCCACCCGTGGCACTCAACGCCCGTCGCGCCAGATAACTGCTCGAGGCCTCGGCCCCCTTGCTGCTCCAGGGCGAGCAGGTCGAACTCACGAGTCTGGCCGGCATCGGAACGGTCTCGGTGCGCAAACAGGCCCTCACCGCGGCGGTGGTCGGCGTACTCAGCGCGGGAACGGTGATGGCGACGGTCACCCCGCGCCCGATGTACCTCGTCCTGACGAACCAGCGGATCCTGTTCTTCGACGGCAACCGCGGCGGCAAGCCGGGCAAGTTGCTGATGAACCTCCCGCGCCCGTACGTCACCGCGAGCGCGCCCAAGAAGACCTTCCTCGGCCTCAAGGTGGTCACCCACCTGACCGTCGAGGGCCAGGAGGGCGCCCTCAAGGTCGACTTCCCGGTCCAGACCCGCGCCGACGGCCACCGGTTCGCGACGGCTCTGCCGGTGACGCGCTGACCTCGACCACGCATCGCACGGAGCCGAGGCGTATTCACCCGGGGGACTGAACCGACCCCATTCTCATACCGGAGGCGACGGCGCTCGCCACCATCGGAGGCGAGACCGCGCAGGACTGGGCGGAATACACCGAGGTCGGCCTGGGCGACACCCAGAGCCGCGCATTCTGGAGGCACCTGAAGGCCGTACAGAAGGCCGAGCCGAGGACATCCTCCGCATCCTCGACCTCCGCGCCATCGACATCCCCGAGGCCGCCCGCGAGCGCATCACCGGCTGCACCGACCTGGAACTGCTGGGCACCTGGTTCGACCGGGCCCTCACGGCCACCACCGCGGAAGAACTGTTCGCCGCAGAGGCGTAACGAACCCGGAGGTCACAGACGCCGGCGCATGCAGACCCGCGGCCAGCGCTCCAGACCGTGGGCGGCCTCGCGTCGGCGGATGTCCTGGAGCCCGGGACCGAGCGCACTGTCATCCAGGAACGTGAAACCGCAGCGCACGTAGTAGGGCGCGTTCCAGGGGACGTCGGCGAAGGTGGTGAGGGTCAGAGCAGGTATCCCGTCCGCCCCGGCCCGGTGACCGACATGGTCCAGCAGCGACCGTCCGATGCCGCGCCGCGCACTGTCCGGGTGCACCGACACCTGCTCGATGTGCAGGTTGTCGTCGACGTGTTCCGCGATGAGGTACGCCACTGGCCTGTCGACCTCGTCAACCGCGACCCAGGCCAGGCCGACCTGCTGATAGTGGGCGAGGTCGGTGAGCGGGAGGGGCTCGTCGTCGGCGATCTCCGGCATGCCGATGTCGGCGAAACACCGCCCGGCGGCGCGCTCGATGTCCTGGAGTAGGGGCAGTTCGTCGATGTGGACTGCTCGGATGCGGCGCATTGACGCATTGTCGCGGAGGGAACCGGTCGAGACCCTTTCCCCGCGGCCCCTCACCCTCCCCCATGGACGCACTCAGCCATGTCAGTACCCGCCGCCAGCGTCACAGCCCATGAGTGATGAACGGCATGAGGTGATCGTCCGCAGGGCCGAACAAGCCGACATCAAGGGGCTTGTCGCCTGCAGCAGCGCGCTGTTCGCGGAGGACGCTGGTACCCGTGACCCGGGCGTCGACATCAACTGGCCTCGCGAGCACGGACCGCAGCGTTTCGCGTCCGGTCTGGCGGACCCGAACCGACTGCGTCGTCGATCGCGACGGCGGCGAAGTGGTCGGCCATCTCACGGGCACGCTGGTGAAGCCCTCCGCGATGAGACCGATGAAGGTCGCGACGTTGGTGAGCATGTATGTGCGCCCCGCATACCGGCGCGACCGGATCGGCAGACGCATGGTGGACGAATTCCGGTCCTGGGCAAAGGAATCGGGCGCCGGATCGGCACAGGTGACGGCCTATGCGAGCAACGCCGAGGCGATTCGTTTCTACGAGCGCAACGGCTTCGCGTCCCAGTCGGTGACCCTGGAAGCGGCTCTGTAGCCGTCCGCGTCGGATGCCTGCCGGGCGGGGACGGTGGTTCGGCGCGGCCGCCCATCACTGGCACCATCCGCCGAGCCCGCCTCACCTCGGGACCTTGGGCAGCGACACAGATTCGCTGAGGCGGGGTGACGAATGGGTCAGATATGGGCGGCCGCCGCCCGTTCGGGCTGCCAGTACGGGTTGGTCGGAATGACCGAGAGGACGTCGTCGCTCATGGAATCACTCGACTCTCGGACAGCGGGCGTCCGGGCATCCGGGCATCCGGGCATCCGGGCATCCGGGCATCCGGGCATCCGGGCAACACGAGCCTACTGAACGTGCGTTCGACTCCTCCGGACTGCCCTGCACTGGCTGCTCCAGACGTGCTCCGCACAGCCGAACCCGGTGTCAGTCCCCGTCGATACTCCTCCATCGACCTGTGGCTCCAGTGACTTCACCATTACGGCCGGCACCTGAGTCAATCCGAGGTTCTCAACGACGCCGACGAACGGGAAGAAAGGCATACCCGCGCCCACTCCCACGACCATCCCCCGTCATCCGTCTACTGCCGCAATCAGTCCGGCCACCGGACGGACGCCGACGGACACGGCGATGCTCACTGTTCGACCCACGTGTACCGATCCCACACCGCTTCCTCGGTGATCGTCCGGTGGCGTTTGGTCGGTCAGGCGCGGTCGTGGAGAGTGACCTGGTAGCCGTCGGGGTCGGCGAAGGTGAATGTCCGACCGAAGGGGCCGTCGATCGGTGCGGAGACGATGGTGTGACCGTCGGCGACGAGAGCATCGTGAATGGCCTGGACGTCGGTGGCGTGGAGCCAGATCGCGGCACCGATGCCGGGCTGAGCAACGGATGCGAGATCGGTGCCGGGAACGACGTCGCGGAGTGCGAACGCGATCGGCTTCGTCTCGAAGACGACGGCGTGCGGAGGTCCGGCCTGCGAGCGGACGAGGCCGAGGTACTGCTCGTAGAACGCCTGCGAAGCGTCGAGGTCGCGCGCCTGGAGCGAGATGAAGTCGGGGCCGGTGGCGGGCATGATGATGCTCCTCTTTTCGTGTCAGCTTTCTGACACAGCTCAACCTATGTCAGAATCCTGACATGAATCAAGACGGTGTGGACCTGGAGACGTCACTGGGCTACCTGCTGAAAGAGGCGTCGAGCGCCCTCCGCGCAGCCATGGAGGAGGTGCTGCGGCCGCTCGGGATGAGCGTGACGCACTACTCCTGTCTCGAGCTGCTGGCTCAACGACCGGGCTTGTCGAACTCCGAGCTCGCGCGGGGCGCGTTCGTGACACGACAGACCATGAACGTGCTGCTCCAGGCCCTGGAACGAGAGGGCTACGTGACCAGGCCCGCAGAGGCACCCGTCGGGAAGGTTCTTCCCGCGCGGCTCACGCCTCGCGGCCGACGGAGCCTCGAGAAGGCGACCGTAGCGGTCCGGTCCGTCGAGGTCAGAATGCTGGCCGGCATGACCGAGACCGAGCAGTCAGGCGCGTTCCGGATCCTGCAGAGCATGATCCATTCCCTGCGCGATGGCAACGACGGTGCATAGCTCGTTCCCCGGCGCACGTCTCGTCGTGCCCGGACAGGAGTGCAGCCGAGCGTGAAAATCCGTACCGGCGACCTCGAAAACCGACAGACCCCGACTACACCCTCTTCTGCGATGAGCCAGATAACGGGTGCGGGCTACGGCATGGGAGGCTGCCGTCTCGACCTGGAGATCGGGGCCGGCCTGGCCCCCGGCCCGGCGGCGAAACGACTTCGGGCCGTGTTGACCGATCTCGGTATCGAGGAGTGCGCGACCGTCAACATCAGCGACTGATCACGCGGCCTCCGCTCGGGACCCTGAGAATTGCTCGACCGGCAAGTATCCGGCAGGTCCGCTTCCACGACCCACGCCAGATCCGCGCGGCCAGGGAACAAGGTGCATCATGTCGCCCTTGCGCCGGGCGGTATGAAATGGCGTCAGTTGGCGGTGAACCGCTTCGGCGCCTGGGTCGGATTGCCGCCCGCGGGAAGCTTCTGGCCGGGGCACTCGGAGAGCACCTTCTTCATCGCGGCCTTCTCCCCGCCGGTGACCCACAACCCGTACTTCTTCTTCACGGCCACCTGCGCGGCCACATACGTACAGCGGTACCCCTTGTTGGGCGGGAGCCAGGTCGCAGTGTCGCCGTCGCCCTTGCTGCGGTTGGTGCTCGCGTCGACGGACAGCAGGTTGAGCGGGTCGTTGGCCAGCGCTATCCGCTTGCTCGCGTCCCAGTACTTGGCGCCCTTCTGCCAGGCGTCCGAGAGTGCGACGAGGTGGTCTATGTCCACCAGGCTGCGACCGCGCTTGTACGTCACTTCCTTGCCGGAGTACGGGTCCGGGTCGAGCGCCCCGGAGACGACCTTGCAGGTGCCGCCGGTGAACTTCACGTGCTTCAGGTCCCGCTTGAGGATGTCGTCGCGGGTGTCGCACTTGTTGGAGTCCGTGTCGGCCCAGGCCGTGCCGAACCTCTCCCTGCTGTAGCCCGTCTTGGGCGCGCGCCCCTTGACGGTCAGCGAGTCCACAGCGGTGAGCGCGGCGCCGCCGGCCGCCGTGCCCTGCGGGCCGGCGGAGCCCGTGGTCTCCTTCTTGCAGCCGCTGACCCCCGCGCCGACGACGCACAGCACCAGTGCGGCAGCCGCCGCCCCACCCCTCAGACGCACCACGACGCCCCTCCCCTTTGTTCCCCGGGTCCGCCCCGCACAGGGCGCGATTCCCTGGTGCCCACGGTAGCGGCGAGCATGCCCACCCCATACCCTCCCCCAACGGGCAATAGGTGCACACCGGGCGTATCGTCGGTGGTGACATACCTCCGGAAGGAGTTCCCGCATGGGCATCTTCGACAGATTCAAGGATCAGGCGAAGTCCAAGCGCAAGGACATGTCCGACGCCGGGGAACGGGAGATCAACGAGAAGACGGGCAACAAGTACACGGACCAAGTCGACGACGCCCAGCAGAGGATCGAGGGCGCGATGGGCATGGACCGCGAACCGACCGACCGGCCCGATCGGCCGTAGACCCCGATCAGCCGTAGCCGCGCAGACGCCCGAGGCACGACGCGCCCACCGATCGACCGTGACACCGAGGCCGTCCGCGAAGCCCCACTCCCGCGGGCGGCTTCACGCGCGTCGCCCGGCGACGCACATCCTCACGCCCTCCCCTCACACCTTCCCGATCCCCAACGTGGACTCCGAAGGCAGCAGCCCCGAGCCCAGCACCGCGACCCAGAACTCGCCGAGCAGCTCGGTCAGTCGGCTCCGCTCGGCCGGGGTGAGGGCGAGCCAGGGGGCGGCGGCCAGTTCGTCCGTGTGGCGTTCGACCTCGGCGCGGAGCTCGCGGCCCGCGGGTGTGGCGGTGCCGGATTCGGTCACGAGGCCGCGCGCGACGAGGCGTTCACGGGCGGCGCTCCACTCCTGCGGGCTCCAGCCGCGGCTCTCGAAGCGCTCGACGGAGGCCGCACCGATCGCCGCGAAGGACACGAGCGCTTCGACGGGGTCCAGCCCGGCGACGAGCAGCGCCGCGAGGTGTCCGTCGCCGCGGTGTTCGCGCAGGATCGTCGCCGCATGCCACAGCTGGAGGTGCGGGGCGGCCGGCCACGCCGGCTCCGCGTTGGCCGCGGCCATGGGCCGGCCCGCGGTGTTCGCGGCCTCGGCGGCACGGCGCAACAGCCCTGCGCCCTCGACGAGTTCGGGGCTCGCCGCGCGGTCGCCGAATATCGCGCGGTACGCCCGGTCCATGCCCCGCTCCCTCGCCTTCAGCACGTCCGCGGGGCTCGCGGTGTCCCACGCGGAGTCCATGTGCGCGGCGACCATGCGCGGGCTGAAGCTGTAGAAGGCGGACGACACGCGCTCGCTCCCGACCGCCCCCAACGGCGCGGCGCGGAAGGGGAAGTAGGTCGGCCAGCGGTCCTCCGCCGACCCGGCGTACCCGAGCGCGGCCGACTCCTCGAAGACCTCCGGCGCGTAGTAGAGCACCGCGTGCAGGGGCTCCAGCAGGTGCCACAGCCGACGCACCTCGCCGAGCTCGATCCCGACCTCGCCCCCTACCGCCGCCCCGATCCCGGTCTCCATACCGACAGCCCCGTCCCCCTGAACCATCCCGGCCACCTCACTACCGTGCTCCGACATGACGAACCCCCTCGTCCCGTTCCCACCCCTGCGACAACTTGACACTGACAAGATTGCCCGAACCCGTCAAACTTGTCAATGCCTAGATTCCGCGTACGCTGACGACCATGGAGACCGCGAAGACCACTCCCGAACGCCCCTACCACCACGGCGATCTGCGTCGCGCGATCCTGAGCGCCGCGCTCGACGTCATCGCCGCCGAAGGCCCGTCCGCGCTGAGTCTGCGCGACCTGGCCCGCCGGGCAGGCGTCTCGCACGCGGCTCCGGCCCACCACTTCAAGGACCGCACCGGCCTGCTCACGGCGATCGCGGCCGAGGGCCACGCGCTGCTGTCGGCCGGGCTCGCCGAGGCCACGGACCTACGGGACGCGGGCGTCCACTACGTACGCTTCGCGCGTGAGCACCCCGCGCACTTCCAGGTGATGTTCACGCCGGAGCTGCTGCGCGAGAACGACCTGGAGCTGACCACGGCCCGCGCCCTGACCGCGGACCGCCTGCGCCAGGCCGTCTCCGGCCGGGCGCCGGAACCCGGCACCGACCCCCGCCTCGCCGGAGTCGCCGCCTGGTCCCTGGCCCACGGCTTCGCCACGCTGCTCCTCGGCCACAACCTGGACGCCGTGGTCGGCGACCAGGACCCCGAGGAGGTCTTCCGCACCCTGACGGGAATGCTGTTCCAGCCACCGGCGACGTGAGACACCGTCGGCGTGAGCCTGGCGTTCGCTCCCTAGGACCCGAGAATCGTCGCCAGGAACTCCCCGGTCCACCCCAGCAACTCCCGCCCGACCAACGGCTTCCCGCCCACCTTCGCCGTCTTCGGGCGGGGCACCAGGAGCTGGTGGGCGGCCGGCTTGATGACCGTGCCCGGGTAGAGCCGCTTGAGGCGGAGTTCCTGGGACTCGCGCAACTCCGCCGGTGCGAAGCGGATGTTGTTGCCCTGAAGCACGACCTCGCCGACGCCGCACGCCCGCGCGAGCATCCGCAGGCCCGCGACCAGCAGCAGGTTCTCCACCGGCTCGGGCAGCTTGCCGTAGCGGTCGGTGAGCTCCTCGCGTACGGCCCTGACGTCCTCCTCCGTGTTGGCGGAGGCGATGGCGCGGTAGGCCTGCAGGCGCAGCCGCTCACCCGGCGCGTAGTCGTGCGGGACGTGCGCGTCGACCGGAAGCTCGATCTTGACCTCCAGGGGCGGCTCCTCCTCGACTCCGCCTTCCAGGGAGGCCCGGTAGTCCGCGACCGCCTCGCCGACCATACGGACGTACAGGTCGAAGCCGACGCCCGCGATGTGACCCGACTGCTCGCCGCCGAGCAGATTGCCCGCGCCGCGGATCTCCAGGTCCTTCATCGCCACGTACATGCCCGCGCCCATCTCCGTGTGCTGGGCGATGGTCGCGAGCCGCTCGTGCGCGGTCTCCGTCAGAGGCTTCTCCGGCGGGTACAGGAAGTAGGCGTAGCCGCGCTCACGGCCTCGGCCCACCCGGCCGCGCAGCTGGTGCAGCTGCGAGAGGCCGAAGTTGTCGCCGCGCTCCACGATCAGCGTGTTGGCGTTGGAGATGTCGATGCCGGATTCGACGATCGTGGTCGACACGAGCACGTCGAACCGCTTCTCCCAGAAGTCGACGACCACCTGCTCCAGAGCCTGCTCGCCCATCTGGCCGTGCGCCGTCGCGATACGCGCCTCGGGGATGATCTCACGCAGCCGCGCCGCCGCCCGGTCGATCGACTCGACCCGGTTGTGGATGTAGAAGACCTGGCCCTCGCGCAGCAGTTCGCGGCGGACGGCCGCGCCGATCTGCTTCTCCTCGTAGGGGCCGACGAAGGTCAGCACCGGGTGCCGTTCCTCCGGCGGGGTGGTGATCGTGGACATCTCCCGGATGCCCGTCACCGCCATTTCGAGCGTACGGGGAATGGGGGTGGCGGACATCGTCAGGACGTCCACGTTGGCGCGCAGCTTCTTCAGCTGCTCCTTGTGCTCGACGCCGAAGCGCTGCTCCTCGTCGACGATGACCAGGCCCAGGTCCTTGAACTTGGTCTCGGCGGAGAACAGCCGGTGGGTGCCGATGACGACGTCCACCGCGCCGTCCCGCAAGCCCTCCAGGACGGCCTTCGCCTCCGTGTCGGTCTGGAAGCGGGACAGGGCGCGGACGTTCACCGGGAACTGCGAGTAGCGCTCGGAGAAGGTCCCGAAGTGCTGCTGCACCAGCAGCGTCGTCGGCACCAGGACCGCGACCTGCTTGCCGTCCTGCACCGCCTTGAAGGCCGCGCGGACCGCGATCTCCGTCTTGCCGTAGCCGACGTCGCCGCAGACCAGGCGGTCCATCGGGACCGTCTTCTCCATGTCCTCCTTGACCTCGGCGATGGTCGTGAGCTGGTCGGGGGTCTCCGCGTACGGGAAGGCGTCCTCGAGTTCGCGCTGCCAAGGGGTGTCGGAACCGAAGGCATGGCCGGGGGCCGCCATGCGCGCGCTGTACAGCTTGATCAGGTCCGCCGCGATCTCCTTGACCGCCTTCTTGGCGCGCGCCTTGGTCTTCGTCCAGTCGGCGCCGCCCAGGCGGTGCAGGGTGGGGGCCTCGCCGCCGACGTACTTGGTGATCTGTTCCAGCTGGTCGGTGGGGATGTAGAGGCGGTCGCCGGGCTGGCCGCGCTTGGCCGGGGCGTACTCCACCACCAGGTATTCGCGCGTCGCGCCCTGGACGGTCCGCTGCACCATCTCGATGTAGCGGCCGACACCGTGCTGCTCGTGCACGATGTAGTCGCCCGCTTCGAGCGTGAGGGGGTCGATGGTCTTGCGGCGGCGGGCCGGCATGCGCGCGCCGTCCTTGCCGGCCGCCTTCTGGCCGGAGAGGTCGGTCTCCGTGAGGACGGCGAGCTTGAGCGCCGGGTCCACGAAGCCGTAGTCGATCGAACCGCAGGCGACCTGCACCACGGCGGGCGTCAGCTCGGTCAGCTCCGCGTCGAGGCGGGCCGCGATGCCCTCGCCGCCGAGGACCTCGACGGTACGGGCGGCGGGGCCGTGCGCCTCGGTGACGTACACCGTGCGCCAGCCGTCCGCGAGCCAGCCCTTGGTGTCGGCGAGCGCCCTGGCCGTGTCGCCTCGGTAGGTCTCGGGCGCGTGCATGCCGAGCTTGAGGGTGTCCGCGTCCAGCTCCTCGTCGGCCGCGAACGGCGACACCGACCACCACATCATGTCCAGCTCGCGGGCCCGGTCGCGGACGTCCGCGATGGCCCACAGGGAGGCCGCGCCGACGTCGATGGGGGCCTCGCCGCCCCCGGCCGTCGCCGCCCAGGACGCCTGCAGGAACTCCTGCGAGGTCGCCACCAGGTCCGCGGCCCGCGTCCGCACCCGCTCCGGGTCGCAGACGACGGCCATCGAGCCCTTGGGCAGGACGTCGATCAGCAGTTCCATGTCGTCGACGAGGACCGGAGCCAGTGACTCCATTCCCTCCACGGCGATGCCCTCGGCGATCTTGCCGAGCAGTTCGCCCAGCTCGGGGTGTTCCTCGGCGAGCCGGGCCGCCCGCTCCCGCACCTCGTCCGTCAGGAGCAGCTCGCGGCAGGGCGGCGCCCACAGTCCGTGCTCGGCGACCTCGAGGGAGCGCTGGTCGGCGACCTTGAAGTAACGGATCTCCTCGACGTCGTCGCCCCAGAACTCCACCCTCAGGGGGTGCTCCTCGGTGGGCGGGAAGACGTCCAGGATGCCGCCGCGTACGGCGAACTCGCCGCGCTTCTCGACGAGCTCGACCCGGGAGTACGCGGCTGCCGCGAGCGCCTCGACGATCCCGCCCAGGTCTGCGCTCTGGCCCGTCCGCAGCGCGACAGGCTCCAGATCTCCCAGGCCCTTGACCTGCGGTTGCAGCACCGAGCGCACGGGGGCGACGACGACCGACACCGGGCCGGTCTCGGGGTCGTCGGGGTGCGGGTGCGCGAGGCGGCGCAGCACGGCGAGACGGCGGCCGACGGTGTCGGAGCGGGGGGAGAGCCGCTCGTGCGGGAGCGTCTCCCACGACGGGTACTCCGCGACCGTGTCGGCCGGGAGGAGGGACCTGAGCGCCGCGGCCAGGTCCTCGGCCTCGCGTCCCGTCGCCGTCACGGCCAGTACGGGGCGGCCGGCGTCGCGGGCCAGGGCCGCCACCGCGAAGGGGCGGGCGGCGGGCGGGCCGACCAGGTCGATGTGCATCCGGTTGCCGTCGGTGGCGGCCTTCACCGCTTCCGCGAGGGCGGCGTCCTTGACGACGGCGTCGAGCAGACCGTGCAGGCTCATGAAGGGCTTCCATCCCGGAGAGAGGGCAACGCGAACCGCCCGACACGTCTCGACGGGCCGGGGTTGTCCAGCCTACGACGGCGCCGCGCTCCCTGTGAGACGCAAGAGGTGGACGGGCCCCGGCCCCGGTCCCGGTTCGACGGCCCGTCGGGGGAATCGGGGCGCAGCCCCGCCCTCAGGGGCGCGAGGAACTGCGCGACCAGCCCCCACCGCCCCGCAGCCAAACAACCCAGCCCCCGCCCACCCCACGGGGAGTGACCCGCACCACACCCCACCCCCAACCGTCAACCACATCCCACGTCCCCGGCGTATACCCCGTGACACGTGATCACGTACCGGGAGCCGCATGAGCTCGAACCCGACCCCCGCCGACACCGACACCGCCACCGCCGCCGCCGACACCGCCCCAGGAACCGACAGCGCCCCCATACCCGCGCCGGTCACGGCAGTCCCCGCCCGTGACCGACGCCCCCGCGACCCCCAGCTCCTGGCGGTCCTGCTCTTCACCGCGTACGCGACCCTGTCGGTCTGCCGCTGGCGGCATCTGGCGACCCGTTCCTGGGACCTCGGCATCTTCGAGCAGGCCGTCCGCGCCTACGCCCACCTGCGCGCCCCCGTCGCCGATCTCAGGGGCCCGGGCAGCAACCTCCTCGGCGACCACTTCAGCCCGGTCATGGCCCTCCTCGCGCCCGCGTACCGTCTCTTCCCCACCCCGGTCACCCTCCTCGTCGCCCAGGCCGCGCTGCTGGCCCTGTCCGCGGTCCCGGTCACCCGTGGCGCCGCCCGGCTCCTCGGCCGCTCCCGGGGACTCGCGCTGGGTCTCGCGTACGGGCTGTCGTGGGGGATCCAGCGCGCCGTCGACTTCGACTTCCACGAGATCTGCTTCGCCGTCCCGCTGATCGCCTTCGCCCTGGAAGCGGTCCTGGAGCGACGGTGGCGCGCGGCCCTGCTGTGGGCGTTCCCGTTGGTCCTCGTCAAGGAGGACCTCGGGCTCACCCTGGCCGCGATCGCCCTGGTCGTGGCCGTGCGGGCCCGGAAGCCCGCCCCGCGTACGGCCCTGTGCGCGCTCGGGGTCGCCGTCCTCGGAGTGCTGGCCGCGCTGCTCACCTTCACGGTGGTGATCCCTGCCTTCAACACCGCGGACACCTACTCCTACTGGAACAAGGCCGGCGGTGATCCCCTCGACGGCGTGGGCACCAAACTCCGCACCCTCGCCTGGCTGCTGATCCCCACCACCGGTCTGCTGGCCCTGCGCTCCCCGCTCCTCCTGGTCGCCCTGCCGACCCTGGGCTGGCGTTTCCTCTCCTCGGACCCGCACTACTGGGGCACGGACTGGCACTACAGCGCCGTCCTGATGCCGGTCCTGTCCCTCGCCCTCGCCGACGCGCTCTCCCGGGCCCGCTGGAGCCCGCGCCCGTGGCTGCGCTCGTACGCGCTGCACCTGCCCACGGCCGTGGTCGCGGCCGCGCTCGCGCTGACGACCTCGCTCCCGCTGTCGGTGCTGGGCGAGTCCGCCGCGTATCGCAAGCCCGCGCGCGTGGGTGCCGTGGAACGGCTGCTGGCGCGTGTCCCGGACGGGGCGAGTGTCGAGGCGAACGTCGGCCCGAGCAGTCGGCTCGTCGCGCGCTGCCGGGTCTTCTGGACGGGCGACACCGGTGGCGTCACCCCGGACTTCATCGCCCTCGACGACTCCGACCACGCGATCCGGGACGTCCAGGCGTACGCCGCCCGTCTGCACCCCCGCGCCGCGTACGACGTCGTGGGCGCCGCCTACGGCTACGTACTCCTGGAGCGGCGGACCTGAGGCGCCGCGTACGACCGCGGGCCCGGCCCAGGAGGTGATGTCCTCCTGGGCCGGGCCCGTCCCCCGTAACCCCCGTATACGGTGGCTTCGCGGCGGCTGCTGCCGCCGGCTAGTCGGTGGCGATGGCGTTCAGTACGTTCATCCGGCCCGCCCGGAACGCCGGGATCAGGGCGGCGAACAGGCCCACGAACGCCGAGCCGATGAAGACCCCGATGATGGTCGGCCAGGGGATCTCCAGGACCTTCAGGCCCTCCAGGGCGAGGAGCTTCTGGGCGGTGGCACCCCAGCCCATGCCCAGGCCGAGGCCGAGCAGCGCGCCGAAGAGGGCGATGACGACCGACTCCAGGCGGATCATGCGGCGCAGCTGGCGGCGGGACATCCCGATGGCGCGCATCAGGCCGATCTCGCGCGTCCGCTCCACCACCGACAGGGCGAGGGTGTTGATCACGCCGAGGACGGCGACGACGATCGCGAGGGCGAGCAGGCCGTAGACCATGTTCAGGAGCTGGCCGATCTGGTCCTTGAGCTCCTGCTTGTAGTCGGTCTGGTCGCGGACCTGGTACTGCGGGTACTGCTCCATGGACTTCTTCAGGGCCGCGTACGCCTGCTTCTCCTGGCCGTCCTTGGCGCTGGCGAACATGATCTGGTCCGGCGGGATCCGGTTGGCCGGGAGGTATTTCCGCATGGTCTGGGTGCTGAGGTACCGCGCGCCCTGGTCGATGACCACGTCGTCGTCGGTGATCGCGGCGACCTTGAGCTTCGCCGTGCTGCCGCCCTTGAAGGCGACGGTCAGGGTGTCGCCGAGCTTCACGTGGTGCTTGGTGGCGAACTCCGAGCCGACGGACATGGAGTCCTTGCCGTAGGCGGCGGTCAGTTCACCGGCCGTCGTCTTGCGGTGCAGGTCCTGCGCGTAGGTGGGGTCGGCGGCCGTGACGCCGTCGCTGTCCGAGAATCCGTCGGGGGTGGTGAGCTTGGCCTCGATGTCCCGGTAGTGCGTGACGTGGGACAGTCCGGGTGTCGTCTCGATGGCCTTCGCCGCCTGCGGGACGATCCGCTGGTTGCCCTGGATGATGAAGTCGGTGCCGACCGACTTGTCGAGTTCGTCGGTCGCGGAGGCGACCATGGACGAGCCGACGACCGACAGGCAGGCGACGAGGGCGAGGCCGATCATCAGGGCCGCGCCGGTGGCTCCGGTGCGGCGCGGGTTGCGCAGCGCGTTGCGCTCCGCCATCCGTCCGACGGGGCCGAAGAAGCGCAGCAGCACCGCGCTGATGACCCGGACGACACCGCCCGCGAGCAGCGGGCCGATGATGACGAACCCGATCAGGGTCAGGACGACTCCCGCGCCCAGCACCAGCGAGCCGTCGGTCGCCTTGTCGGCGTGGGCCGCCGTGAAGAGCGCGAAGGTTCCGGCGCCGGTGAGGACCAGGCCGATGATGCCGCGGACGAGACCGGCCTTGCCGTCCGCCGGTGTACCGGCGTCGCGCAGTGCGGCCATCGGGGAGACCTTGCCGGCCCGGCGGGCGGGCAGATAGGCGGCGAGGACGGTGACCACGACACCGAGCACGAGTCCGATGACCGGGGTCGTCGCCTTGACGGTCAGGTCGCGGGTGGACAGGTCCATGCCCGCCGCCGACATGAGCTTCATCAGGCCGATCGCGAGGCCGACGCCCGCGCCGACGCCGAGGATCGAGCCGAAGATGCCGAGCAGGGTCGCCTCGACCAGGACGGACCGGTTGACCTGCTTGCGGGACGAGCCGATCGCCCGCATCAGGCCGATCTCGCGGGTGCGCTGGGCGACCAGCATGGAGAAGGTGTTGATGATCAGGAAGATGCCGACCAGGAAGGCGATCCCGGCGAAGCCGAGCATGGCGTACTTGATGACGTTCATGAAGGAGCCGACGCCGGAGCGGTTCTCGTCGGAGTACTCCTTCTGTGTCTGCACCTTGTACGCGCCGGCGCCGATCGAGGAGATGACGTTCTGCTTGAGCGTGTCGTCGGTGACACCGGTGGCGGCGGAGAGGTTGATGTTGGTGAACCGGCCGGTGGTGCCGAGCAGTTCGCGCTGGGCGGTGGCGGTGTCGAAGTAGACGACGGCGGCACCGGGGTTGGTCACCTTGAAGGTGGCGATGCCGACGATCCTGGCCTTGAAGTCACCGGTGACGGCGATGGTGCGCAGTTCGTCGCCGAGCTTCAGGTGGTGCTTGTCGGCGGTGTCGGCGTCGACCATCGTCTCGGTCGGCCCGCGCGGGGCGTGACCGGAGGTGATCTCCATCGAACGCAGGTCGTTGCGCGTCCAGTTGCCGGCGATCGTCGGGGCCCCGGTGCTCGACCCCATGTTCTTGTTGGCGCTGTTGACGACGGTCACGTTCATCGAACTGACGGCGCCCTCGGCGTACTTGACGCCCTCCGCCTTCTTGGCCCGCTCCAGGACCGAGGCGGGCAGCGAGTCGGGCCTGCCGTTCTGCGGGGTGCTGTCGCTCTTGGCCGTCTTCGGCGAGACGGTCACGTCGGAGGAGGTGGCGGCGAACAGCTTGTCGAACGTCGTATTCATGGTGTCGGTGAACACCAGCGTGCCGCAGACGAAGGCCACGGACAGCAGGACCGCGACCGCCGACAGCGCCATCCGCCCCTTGTGCGCGAAGAAGTTGCGCATCGAGGTCTTCAGGACGGTCATGACGTACGCCCCCGCGCGTCGAAGTCCTTCATGCGGTCGAGGACCTGATCGGCCGTCGGCTGGTACATCTCGTCGACGATCCGGCCGTCGGCGAGGTACAGCACGCGGTCCGAGTACGAGGCCGCCACCGGGTCGTGCGTCACGATCACGATGGTCTGGCCGAGCTCGTCCACCGAGCGGCGCAGGAAGCCCAGCACCTCGGCGCCCGCCCGGGAGTCGAGGTTTCCGGTCGGCTCGTCCCCGAAGATGATCTCGGGCCGCGCGGCGAGTGCCCGTGCCACCGCGACGCGCTGCTGCTGGCCGCCGGAGAGCTGGCTGGGCCGGTGCTTGAGCCGGTCGGCGAGTCCGACGGTCTCCACGACCTGGTCGAGCCAGCCCTTGTTCGGCTTGCGGCCCGCGATGTCCATCGGCAGCGTGATGTTCTCTATCGCGTTCAGCGTCGGCAGCAGGTTGAACGCCTGGAAGATGAACCCGATCCGGTCCCGGCGCAGCTGCGTGAGCTTCTTGTCCTTGAGCCCGGTGATCTCGGTCTCGTCGAGGTAGATCTGGCCGGAGGTGACGGTGTCGAGTCCGGCGAGGCAGTGCATCAGCGTGGACTTGCCGGACCCCGAGGGGCCCATGATCGCGGTGAACTGCCCCCGCGCGATGTCCACGTCGACCTGGTCCAGGGCGACGACCCGGGTCTCCCCGGACCCGTACGCCTTGACGACCTGCCGCGCCCGTGCGGCAACGGCCGTACGCCCTCCAGTGCCCCCGTGCCTGGGAATGGTCACAGCCGATGTCACGGTGTATCTCCTATGTCGGTCAGCGGATGAAGTGCTCTTCGCTACGTCGGTAAGTCTGGTGGCGAGGGGTGGTCCGGCGCGCTGGTGCCCAGCGCAGTCTTCTACGGGGGAAAACCCCACCCCCGCGGGTCCGGTCCACCGCCCTCAGCGGCATAAAGCCAGGTTAAGGACGGCCGCGCCCCGTCTCGTCCTCCGCCGGTACGAACGCCCCCCGAGCCCTAGTGGGGAGAGACCCCTAGGGGCAGTCCACCCTTCGGTGGAGTCCCTCTCGGGGTTGCCTCCACCCTCGGTCCCAGTCAGCGTCCACCCTCCCGCTACGTGAAGGTCAAGTGAGAGGGTGGGGGACGGCGGATAGTTGCAGGGGGAACCGATCAGGGGAGGCGCTCCAGTGGGCCAGGGGGACACCGGAATACGGGCCACGGCGACGGAACACCCGCCGGCCTCGCGCAGCCGCAGGGGTGCCGTCGTCGCCGCCCTGATGCTCTCCATGGCGCTGGCCGCGCTCGACTCCACCATCGTCTCCACGGCCGTACCGCAGATCGTCGGCGACCTCGGCGGCTTCTCCGTCTTCTCCTGGCTGTTCTCGGGCTATCTGCTCGCGGTGACGGTCACCCTGCCGGTGTACGGGAAGCTCTCCGACACCTTCGGCCGCAAGCCGGTCCTCGTCGCGGGCGCCGCCGTCTTCCTCCTCGGCTCGCTGCTGTGCGCCACCGCCTGGAACATGGCCGCGCTCATCGCCTTCCGGATCGTGCAGGGTCTGGGCGGCGGCGCGTTGCAGGGCACGGTGCAGACGCTCGCCGCGGACCTCTACCCGCTCAAGGAGCGCCCCAAGATCCAGGCCAAGCTGTCCACGGTGTGGGCGACCTCGGCGATCGCGGGCCCCTCCCTCGGCGGGGTGCTCGCCGCGTACGCCGACTGGCGCTGGATCTTCCTCATCAACCTGCCGATCGGCGCGCTGGCACTGTGGCTGATCGTCCGCCATCTGCACGAGCCGGTACGGGAGTCCTCCGGCCGCCGCCCCCGGATCGACTGGGCGGGCGCGCTGGCCGTCTTCGCCTGCGGCGGTGTGCTGCTCACCGCGCTGGTGCAGGGCGGGGTCGCCTGGGACTGGCTGTCGGCCCCGTCGCTCGCCCTGTTCGGTGCGGGACTCGCGCTGATCGGTGCCGTGGTCGTGATCGAGCGCCGGGCGACCGAGCCGATCATCCCCGGGTGGGTGTGGCGGCGCCGCACGATCGCGGCCGTCAACCTGGCGCTCGGCGCACTGGGGTTGCTCATGGTCGCCCCCACGGTGTTCCTGCCCACGTACGCGCAGGCGGTCCTGGGCCTCGCGCCCGTCGCCGCCGGATTCGTGCTCTCCGTGTGGACGTTGAGCTGGCCGGTGTCGGCGGCGTTGAGCCAGCACGTCTACGGGCGGATCGGCTTCCGCAACACCGCGATGCTCGGCATCGCCGCCGCGACCCTGATCCTGCTCGCCTTCCCCTTCCTGCCCTACCCCGGCGAGCCCTGGCAGCCGGCCCTGCTGATGTTCCTGCTGGGCGGCGCCCTGGGCCTCTTCCAACTCCCCCTGATCATCGGCGTCCAGTCGACGGTCGGCTGGGAGGAACGCGGCACGACGACAGCGTCGGTCCTCTTCTGCCGCCAGACCGGGCAGACCATCGGCGCGACCCTGTTCGGCGCGATCGCCAACGGGGTGCTGGCCGCGCGGCTCGGCGGCGCCGGGGACCTGGACGCGGTGACGCGGGCGCTGGACTCGGGCGCGCCCGCCGAACATGTGCGCCACGCGGTCGCCGACGCGGTCCACGCCGTCTACCTCGGCGCGGCGGGCGCCGCCGCACTCGCCTTCCTGGTCCTGCTGTTCGTGGCACCGCGGCGCTTTCCGGTCATCAAGAATCCCGGGGACTGAGGAGACCCTGCCGCCCTGGGTGGCAGGGCCGGAGTGGAACTGTCGGTGAACTCCCGATGTAAACGCGGACAACACCCCGGACCGCCGAAGTAAGCGCATACCGACCGCTCAGTTTGGTGAAAGCCTCACGCATACCGGCTACCTGCGAGTAGCGTGCGTGCCTCGCCCACCCCCCAACTCCCTGCGGTCCGCACCGGGCCCGAGCCACGCAAGGAGATCACGGGATGCAAGACGCGTTCTCGTCCCCCGAGTACCAGAGGCGGCACCGGCCGCCGTACGACCCGCTCTACCCACCGCCGCACCCGTCCCCGCACCCGTTCCCCCACCACACATCCCCCTCGCACCTCACCTATCCCTGGCAACCGCAGCCCCAGCCACCCGAGCCCGAGAGAAGGAGACAACCGCGTCACCACGCGCTCGGCCGGCACAGCGACATCCGCGTCCTGCGGGGCGCCTACCGCCGGCAACGGCGGGTCGCGACACTCACCGCGCTCGGCTACTTCACTCTCTTCCTCCTCCTGTCGGCGTTCGCGCCGGGGCTGATGGCGAGCGAAGTCTCCGGCGGACTGCCGACCGGACTGCTGCTCGGCCTGCTCCAGGTGCCGGTGACCTGCCTGGCGATCGGGCTGTACGAGTACACCGCGCGCCGGCGCGTCGACCCGATCGCGGACCGGATCCGCCGGCAGACCCAGCTGGACGCGAAGCGGGAGGCGGCCCGATGAGCCAGGTGTCCGAGGTGACCGCCCTGACGAGCATGGTCGGGTTCAGCAGTTCCGCGCGGGCCATGTCCCTGGTGGCGTTCACGGCCGTCGCCACGATCACGCTGCTGCTGTGCGTGATGACCGGGCCGGACCGCGACGACCTCGACGAGTTCTACACGGGCTACGGCTCCCTGTCGCCGATGCGCAACGGCCTCGCCATCGCCGGGGACTACATCTCCGCCGCGACCGTCCTCGGCACCGGCGGCGTCATCGCCCTCGCCGGGTACGACGGTGTCGTCCTCGCCCTCAGCACCGCCCTGTCGCTGATGCTGCTGATGTTCCTGCTGGCCGAACCACTGCGCAACGCGGGCCGGTTCACCATGGGCGACGCGCTCGCACGACGGATGCCGGGGCGCGCGGTACGCATCACGGCGTGCGCCGCGACCCTCGTCGCCCTGCTGCCGCTGATGCTGGTCCAACTCGCCGGCGCGGGCGATCTGCTGGCCTTCATCCTCGGTTTCTCCAGCGACTCCCTCAAGACCGGCTGCATCATCGGCCTCGGCACACTGATGATCAGCTACGCGGCGATCGGCGGCATGAAGGGCACCGCCCTCATCCAGATCCTGAAGATCGTGATGCTGCTCGGCTCCGGCACCGTGGTCTCCGCCCTCATCCTGCAGCGCTTCGGCTGGGACCCCGGGGCCCTGTTCGACACCGCCGCCCGCAACAGCGGTGTCGGGACCGCGTTCCTGCACTCCGGCCTGCAGTTCGCGGGCGGACCCAACCCCCGTATCGACATGATCAGTTCGGAGCTGACCGTGGTCCTCGGCGGCGCCTGCCTGCCGCACATCACCATGCGCATGTACACCGCGGGCAGCGCCCGTCAGGTCCGCCGCTCGATGTCCTGGGCGGTGCCCTGCGTGGCCGTGTTCGTACTGGTCATCACGGTCGTCGGGTTCGGGGCCACGGCGCTGATCGGACGGTCCGTGATCGCGGGTGCCGACCCGCAGGGCAACACGGCCTACCTGCTGGGATCCAGGGCCGCGTTCGGACCGGACGTGTCGACGGCCGAGACCCTCCTCTTCACGACCGTGACGACGGCGATCTTCCTCACGCTCCTCGCCTCGGTCGCCGGGATGATCCTCGCCTGCGCCAACTCCCTCGCCCACGACGTGTTCGCCGGGCGGATCCGGGAGCTGTCCCCGCGCCGCGAGATGACCCTCGCCCGGGTCTCCGCGCTCGCGGTCGGCGCACCGGCGATCCTGCTCGCCACCTTCGTCCAGCACCGCAGCCTGCAACCCCTGGTCACGCTGTCGTTCTGCCTGGGCGCCTCGGCCATAGCGCCCGCGCTGGTCTACGGCCTCTTCTGGCGCCGCTACACCCGCACGGGCCTCCTGTGCACCCTCATCGGCGGAACGCTGACCGTCCTGATCCTCATGACCGGCACCAACCTGGTCTCCGGCTCCCCCACTTCGGCCTTCCCCGAGGCCGACTTCAACTGGTTCCCGTTCACCACCACCGGCCTCGTGTCCATTCCCCTGGGCTTCGCCTACGGGTGGCTGGGGACGGTGATCTCCGGGCGCCGCAAGGCGGAGGAACAGCGCAGACAGTACGAGGCGGTGGAAGGGTGGATCCTGGCGGGGGCGGTACGGAGAACGCCGTAAGGAGCAGCGCTACTCCACCGGTGCCCGCCCCATCAGCGTCATGAGACTCGTACGCACCTGTTCCATCTGTGCCCGTACGTCGTCCCACCGCTCCCCGTACTCGCGCAGCACCCGATCCGTCTCCCGACCGATCCGCTCCTCACGAACACGAGCCTCGGCCAACACCTCAGCCGCCCGCGCCGTCGCGTCCTCCTGCCCGTGCCGAGCGAATTCCTCGGCCTCGGCAAAAGCACGCTCGGCCTCGGCCAACGCGGCCTCGGCGCGCGCCCCTCGCTCCACGTGGTGCGCGTCGAGCGCGGCCGCCCGCTCCACCGCCGCACACTCCGCCTCCTCCCAGCGCTCTGCGTGTTCCCTCTCCTGCTGGGTGAGGAAGCCTTCCGTGCGCTGCCGCGCCTCGCGCAGTGCCGCCAGCGCCTCCCCCCGGCCCTCCTTGACCGCGCGGCGGGCGGCGATCCGCATCTCGTCGGCCTCGGCGCGGGCGGCGAGGAGACGGTGCCGGGCGCGCTCCTCGGCCTCGCCGCGCACCTCGTCGGCGTACGCCTGCGCCGCCTCACGCAGCCGCCGTCCCTCCGCCTCGGCCTCCTCGACGGCCAGCCGGGCCGCGCTCCGCGCGTTCTCGCGCACCGCCGCGGCCTCCTCCTCACCGAGCTCGCGAATCCGGCAGGCGCGCTCGCCGAGCGTCTCGTACGTCTGCGGGGCCAGCCGCGCCACGACCTCCCGCAGCCGCCCGACCTCCGCGTCCATCTCCTTGGCCAGGACGGTCAGCCGGGCGGCCCGTTCCCAGGCGGTGTCGCGGACCCGCGAGAGCGCAGCGAAGTACGCGTCGACCTGCTCGGGACGGTAACCGCGCCCCCGTACGGCCACGAAGCCGTGCGGCGACACCGATGCGCTGCTCATCCCCGGTCCCCTCTCCACTGTGCGACGTACAACACGATTTGGCGCATATCTTGGTGGATCAGGCGTAAGTGTTCATAACGCGACACTCCGCGCATTCGTAGCGGTCAGCCGCGTAAAAAAAGGGTTGGACCCGGTCATACGACCGGGTCCAACCCTTTCGGCTCCCTGACGGGCACTCAGCGGCGCATCACAGCAAGCCGTCCCACATCTGCTCCAGCAACACCGACCACCAACTCTCCGGCGAGCCGAGCGCCGCCGGGTCGAGCGAGGCGAGCTGCGCCTGGAAGTCCACGGTCCAGCGGCCCGCCTGCTCCTGGTTGAGCCCGAACCGCAGCCGCCACATCCGGCCGAGCAGGGCCAGACAGCGCGCGAACTCGGGCAGCCCCGTGTTCACGAACTGCGGCGGCACCGAGGCACCGCCCGGGCCCGCCTCCACCGGCACGGCCACGATGTTCGCCGTGCCGTACTGGACACAGATCGCCTTGCCGAAGTCACTGCCCATGACGAGGTACGAGCCCGCGTCCGCGGCCGGCTGCACCCCACGCTCCTGCGCCAGCTCGGCGAGCGTCGGCACCGGACGGCCGGGCTGCGCCTGCGCCCAGAAGAACGGGCCCATGTCGACCGGCAGTCCGGCCACCACCAGCGTGTGCGCCACGATGTTCGGCACACCCTGCCGCGACACCGCGGCCTGGTCGAACCGGAACAGACCCGGCCCGAACGCCGCCGCCAGCTCCTGCCCGATCGCCTCCGGCGGAACCGGCGGTGCGGGCTGCACCGGCGGAATCGGCGCCCGCACCGGCGCCGGACGCGCGGGACCGTCCGCCACCTGGTGCAACTCGCCCTGGTGCGCGAGGAGCTGGTGCATGCCCTGCTGACGGCTCGCGTGATCCGTGCCGTACGGCGCGATGCTGGTGATCCGTGCCTGCGGCCAGCTCTCCCGGATCATCCGCGCGCAGTACGCGCCCGGCAGCTCGCACGACTCCAACTCCGTGTGCAGCTCCAGGACTTGCTGCGGCGGCACGTTCATCGCGCGCAGCTCGTGCAGGATCTGCCACTCCGGGTGCGGGGTCCCCGGCGCGGAGCGCCGGATCAACTGCTGCTCGGAACCGTCCTGCGCGCGGTAACGCAGGACGGCCTGATACCCCGGCCCGACGGTCGGCTGACCGGCCTGCGGGTAGCCGTACGCCGGAGGCTGCTGCCCCGGGGGCATCGGCTGACCGGGCATCGGCTGTCCCGGCATGGGCTGACCAGGCATGGGCTGACCGGGCATGGGCTGTCCCGGCATCGGCTGCGGCGCGCCCGGAGGCATGCCGGGGGCCTGCGGGGGCGGCGGTACGCCGGGACCGGCGACCGGAGGGCCGACCGGAGGACCGGCCGGAGGACCGGCGAGCATGGTGGCGGCGTGATGGACACCCCCGGGAGGCGTACCACCCGGAGGCTGCGGAGCACCGGGCGCACCAGGTGCACCGGGCGCACCGGGAGGCTGGGGCGCGCCGGGCCCGCCCGCGGGCGGACCCGCCAGCATGGTCGCGGCGTGATGAACACCCCCGGGAGGCGTACCACCCGGAGGCTGCGGAGCACCGGGGGCGGCAGGCGCACCAGGAACTCCGGGCCCGTTCGGGCCGAGTTGCGAGACGAGCTGCGTCGGTACGTACCCGCCCGCCGGGGTGCCCGGAGCACCGGGCCCGGACGACGGCGGCGGAGGCGGAGGCGGCGGGGCGCTCCCGGGCCGCACACCCGGTACGCCCGGGGCGCTCGGCGGAGGCGGCGCGCTCACGCCACCACCCCGCGCGCCCCTCGGCGGCGCCTGCGCCTTGCTGGTCGCGGCGTCGGCGATGTCACCGGCGTTCGGCGGCAGCGGCCGCGGCGGCGCGACGGGGGCCTGCCCCTGCGGGTACCCGTACCCGGGCGCACCGGGCGGGGGCGCGCCCTGCGGACCGCCCGGAACCGGACCACCCGGAACCGGACCAGCAGGAACCGGCACGCCCGGAGGCGGCGTGCCCGGCATGCCCGGCGCACCCGGGCCTGTCTGTGGATAGCCGTACGCCGGCGGGGCCGTGCGGTCGTCGACCGCGGGCGCCTGCGCCGTGCGCGGGAGTTGACTGCCGCCCGACATCAGAGCCGTCTTGGCGTCCGGGGTCGCACCGGGCGGCGCACCCGGACCCGCGTTGTCGTCGGCGTCGGTCAGCTGCGGCGCGAACACCGTCGCCGGCAACGGCACGGAACGGTCCTCGCCCCCGTCCCCGGCGGTGTCCGTCCCCGCCCACGGAGTCGCCGAAGCGGGCACGCCCGGCGCCCCCACGGCATCCCGCGGACCCGCGTCCCGCTCGTCACCGGCCGCGGCGGCGGGCCACGGCGGCGCGTCCGAAGGGGACGAGACCGAAGGGTGAGGCGAGGGAGAAGAGTGAGAGGAGGGAGAAGAGTGAGAGGAGGGAGAAGGCGTCGTCGAACCACCGGCAGCGGAAGCCCCGTTGGCATGAGAACCCGCGTGGGAACCCGCACCGGAACCCGCACCGAGGCCGGCCCCGGTACCCGCCCCGTTGGCACCGCCGGCCGTCGCACCCGCCCGCCGATCCGGAATGCCCAGCTTGTCAGCCGCCTCCTGCAACCACTCCGGAGGGCTCAGCAAGAACGACGTCTGGTTCAGATCGACCCGGGCCGGAGGCGCCGGGGCCACTTCCGGGGACGCCTGCGGCACCCCGTACTCCTCCTCGTACCGGCGGATCACCTCACCGACCGGCAGCCCGGGCCAGAGCGTCGCCTCCCCGCTGTCCCGCGCGATGACGAGCCGCTGCGCGCCCCCGTCGGAACGCGGACCGTCGACTCGGTCCTCGGCCCACACCACGAACCCGAGTTCGAACTCCCGCACCCGCACCTCACGGTGCTGGTACCCGGGCACCTCGCCGTTGATCCACTCTTCCGCGCGCTCCTGCGCCTGCGCGAAGGTCACCATCGGACGTTCACTCCCCCAGGGAAGAGACAGGAACGGCGCGCGCGAAGCCACCGTCCACCATCAGGTTCGCCACCGTCTCCAACTCCGGCGGATTGCCCGCGAGTCGAGACAGGAACTGGTCGAAGTCGGCGCCGCAGGGCAGCAACAGCCGCTGCACGCGCTCGGCCGGCGGCCAGGCGTCCTGGTCGCGGGCATCGTCGTACGCGCAGAACCAGACCGACCCGATCGCGTCACCCTTCACCTTGACGGCGAGCAGGCCACCCTGCACGAATCCGACGCACAGATAGTCCTTGGTCAGATGGTCGCGCAGGCACTTGTTGATGTAGACGAGGTCGTTCACGGCGGCTTCCTCGCGCACCGTGAAGAACGGCTGGTCCACCAGCAGACCCAGCTCCGCGTCGAGCGCGGCACCGACCGGCGCACACCCGCCCGCGGCCTTCAGGAAGGACCGATAGGCACCCGGCAGCCGATAGCCGAGATCCTCCTCGACCCCGAGCACCTGCTGCTCGCTCACCGCGACCGACGACTTCGGCAGCCCGAAGTGCGCGGGCCGCGTGTCCTGCAACGGACGCGTCCCCCGCTTGCCGTGATCGACGGCCGCCGTCGCGATGCCGCCGTGATGCCGCAACAGCGCCTTGACCTCCACGGGGACGAGCTCCAGGCGCCGCGTGCCCCGCACGTGATGCCAGGTCCAGCCATGCGGAGTGGCCACGGGCGGAATCGTGTCCCACAGATCGTGCCCCGCGGCGGCGAGCGCGGCGTTCGCCGACACATAGTCCGTCAACCGCAGTTCGTCCACGCCGAAACCCTCCGGGGGTTCGGCGATCTCCGCGGCGGCACGCGCGTACGGTGAGAAGTCGGGGTAGCCGTGCGCGTCGACCCGTACACCCCTGGGGTGGCGAGCGGCCCGGACCGGATCCGGGAAATGCACGACCTGCCCGGCGTAGGCCGCGTTCGGCGGCGCGGCTTGCTGCCCGAGCCGACCTGTCGTCATGGCGGTTGCCCCCTGCGGCGTTCTCAATAGCTGTTTGGATCGCGGATATCGACAGCCTATGCGGTTGGAAGACACCGGTCACCGGGCCTCCGGTTCCGTGACCTGCCGTCACCCCGCCGTGACGGTATGACGAAGCCCGGGCGTGTCGCGCGCCCCAGCTACCGCACCCGCCATGCCATTTGGCAGTCTGTAGCCGCATCGGGGGATGCACGGGAGGGAAGAACGATCATGAACGCGACACATACGGGCACGTCCGGGGACCCGCGCGTCGGCTGGAGCAGTGCCGAGGCAGCCCACGCACCCACCCTCCTGCACCGCCGCGACGGCATACTTCCCACCGTCGCCGCCGCCCTCTCCGTACGCGGCGCCACCCTCACCGGCACCGCCGCCCGCGGCGACCAGCCGCCCGCCCTTCACCCGCTGGTCCAGGACTTCCTCGACACCCTCACCAGCGCGCAACGCGACCGCTACACCGGCCGCTGCGCCGAGGCGATCCTCATCTCCCGGCACATCGCCACCGTCGACGCCACCCGCAGCAAACGCGCCGCCCGCAAGCCGATGACCAACGGCGAGGCACGCAAAGCCCTCAAACAGGCCAAACTCACCGCACGCCGGATCCGCGAGGACGGCGACCCGTTGCACGGCAGCTTCGCCGCGCCCTGCCGCGCCTGCACGGCGCTCAGCGACCACTTCGGCGTCCGCGTCGTCGACCCGACGGCGACGACCGGCGACTCCTGAACTCCCCCATCCCCGCACCCGTACGTACGACGGCGCCCCCGCCAGCGCGCCGATGTCCCGACCCTCGACGAACGAAGGGCAGATGCACGCCGACCGCTCCTCCTCCCCCAAGCTCTCGGCTCCGCTCGAGCAGGGGGGACCCTCACCACGTTTCCCCGTACCCGTGGACGCCGCGCTGCGCTCCGCCGGGTGGCAGCCCGGGCGCTGGGACATAAAGCAGGCCGAGTACTGGGCCGACGCGCTGCGGGGCCACGAGTCGTCCGCGGGGCACCGGCACGCCGTGTTCCCCGCGGCGGTGGAGGCGTGGGCGGAATTCGGCGGTCTGCACGTGAAGCCCTCCGGGCCCGGCCGCCAGCTGGCGCCGACCGCGCTCCACTTCGACCCCCTGCACGGCCTCCACATGGCCCGCACCCTCGGCGACCTCGGCCGCGCCCTGGACACCGAGGTCTGCCCCCTCGGCGAGGAGTCCGACTCCCGCGCCCTGCTCGCCATCGACTCCGAGGGCCGCGTCTACGCACTCGACCACACCGGCGACTGGTACCTGGGCCCCGAGATCGACTCCGCCCTCACCACCCTCCTGTCCGGCATCGCCCCGGTCCGCCTGACGGCCGGCTGACCGCGGGAGGGTTCCTCGACTGCGGGCCGGTGGGGGCTGGTCGCGCAGTTCCCCGCGCCCCTAAAAGCCCTCAGCCCGTCCGGCGTTCGAGGACGAGACCGTTCAGCCCGATGCGGGGGGCCGGGGCGCAGCCCCGCCCCCAGGGGCGCGGGGAACTGCGCGCTCAACCCCCACCCACCCGCAGCCAACAACCGCGCCCCCCGAAGGGCCTACGCCGGGATCACCGCCGACACCCGGAACCCACCCGAATCCGTCGGCCCGGACACGAACACTCCCCCCAGCGCGGCAACCCGCTCCTTCATACCCACCAGGCCGTTACCACCGCTGGGCAGATGCATGGCCGACGCCGACCCCGGCTCCGGCGGACACTCGTTCTCGACCTGCATCGCGATCTCCGCGTCCCGATGAGCGAGCCGAACATGCGTCTTCGCCCCCGCCGCATGCTTGTGCACGTTGGTCAGGGCCTCCTGAACCACCCGGTACGCCGTCTGCTCGATCTCCGCCGCATACCCCCGGGTGTCACCCTCCACCGAGAGATCCACCACCATCCCCGCAGCCGCCGACTGCCCGACCAACTCGTCCAGCTCGGCAAGACTCGGCCCCTCGGCCCCGTCATCGACCGCCCGCGAAGCCGCCGCCGCGGCCGCCACCCCCACGGCCGCCAACGGCACCGCCCGCACCCGCACGGACGACACCCCGTCCCCCGTACGCAACACACCCAACATCTCGCGCAACTCCGTCAACGCCTGCCGCCCCATGTCCCCCACCAGCGCGGCGTTCTTCACAGCCTTCTCGGGATCCTTCCGCGCCACGGCCTGCAGCGCCGCCGCGTGCACCACCATCAACGACACCCGGTGCGCCACCACGTCGTGCATCTCCCGCGCGATCCGCGTCCGCTCCTCGTTGCGCGCCCACTCCGCCCGCTCCTCGGCCCGCTCGGCGAGCAGCTGCAACTCCCGCTCCAACGAGTCCGCCCGCTCCCGCAGGCTCTCCATCAGCCGCCGCCGCGCCCCCACGTACAGCCCGAGCAGGACGGGCGGCGCGGTCATCCCGATCGCGGTCGTGATGGAGACGAACGGAACGAACCAGTCCCCCATCGTCACGTCCCCGCGCACCATGCCCTGGTGCGCCCGCACGAACGTGACGATCAGCATCCCCGCGAAGGACATCCCCGCGAGCGCCCCGATGATCCGGCGCGGCAGCTCGGACGCGGCGAGCGTGTACAGCCCGACGAGTCCCATCAGGAACCCCATCTGGGCGGGCGTGATGGCGATCGACACCAGCACGACCGCGATCGGCCAGCGCCGGCGCAACAGCAGCACGAAGCCGGCGACCAGCCCGAACCCCACGCCCACCGCAACCGGCACGCCCGCGTCGCGCGCGAACGGAATCCCCTCGATCGCGCACTCCACCGCCGACGCCGACGCGAGACTCGCGTCCAACACGGCACTACGCCATCTGACCCACCACCACGGCCCGGTACCGGCCGCGGTGTGCTCTTCCCCCGTCGTGGTCATGCCTCCCAGCCTACGTTCGCACCCCGCCCCATTTCCGGTGACTTTCACCTCCTGGCCTACACCACACCCCGCAATCGAACAGAAGCGAAACCCACCAATATCCCTCGAACTGCTGATTCACTCACCGTTCGTCCACGGAAGATCACATTCCGCCCGGACGGTATGCCCATGGCACATCCACAGAACAAGTACGCGGATTTCGAGACCTTGCGCGAACGAGCGATCGCGCTGCGCCGGGCGGGACTCAGCCTCCGGCAGATCCGGGACGAGCTTCAGGTCCACAACAAGGAGACCCTCCAACGCCTCGTCACGGGCGAGCCGCCCCCGGAGTGGACCAAGCGCCCGAACGCGAAGGACGACCTGCGGGACAGGGCCCGTGAGCTGCGGGGGCAGGGCTGGACGTACAACGAGATCCAGGCCGAGCTGGGCTGCTCGAAAAGTTCGGTTTCGCTGTGGGTGCGGGATCTGCCCCACCCGGAACCCCGTTGCACCCCGGAGGAACAGCGAGCCCGCATGAACGCGGGGCTCGCACGACTGCGCGCCGAGCAGGACCGGGTACGCGAGGAAACCAAGCGACAGGCTGCCGAGTCCATCGGAGAACTGTCCGACCGGGAACTGTTCATGGCCGGGGTCGCCCTCTAAGGTCGCCGTCCGGGGCGCGTGTGCGGTGCCGGACGGGCGCCGCGCAACCCCTCGACCTTCGCCGGGACCGCTTCCAGCCCCAGGGCCACGGTCGGCTGCCGACGCCGCCATGCCCTCGGCGCGTCGGTGGGGTCAGAGGCCGGCGGTCAGCAACCCCCGTACCCGTCGGGCCGTGGCCTCGTCGCGGGCTACTGGGCCGAGGGACAGAAGAGCAAACCGTACCAACGCCGGGAATCCGTCATCTTCATCAACAGCGACCCCGGAGTGATTCAGGTCTACCTCGCGTGGCTGGATCTGCTGGACGTGCCACGAGAACGGCTGCGCTTCCGCGTCATGATCCACGAGACCGCGGATGTGGCCACCGCCGAGCGGTACTGGGCCGACCTCGTCGACATCGACGCCGCCGCCCTCCAGCCGACGACGCTCAAGAAGCACAACCCCAAGACCGTCCGCAAGAACGTCGGCGACGCGTACCGCGGTTGCCTCGTCGTCCGGGTTCTGCAGGGAGCCGAGCTCTACTGCCGCATTGAAGGTTGGTGGGGCAGAATCGTGGCCCAGACTCAGACCCGACTCGGGTAAGGTCTCAAGGGCCATCCCCCGTGGTGTAACTGGCAGCACACTGGTTTTTGGTACCAGTAGGACAAGGTTCGAATCCTTGCGGGGGAGCCACAGCACACAAGGCCTTGGTTCGGGCCCTGACAGCTCTGTCAGGGCCCGCTCTCATGTCACTGCTGATACGCCCCGGTATCCTGCGGATGTCCACACCCCAGCCATCCGAAGCCGAAGGGCATATCCGTGAGCGCCAATCCTCCGGCAGCCGTCGTCGTTCTCGCAGCGGGTGAGGGCACCCGTATGAAGTCGGCCACACCCAAGGTCCTGCACGAACTGTGCGGCCGCTCCCTCGTCGGCCATGTACTCGCGGCCGCACGCGCGTTGGAGCCCGAGAACCTGGTCGTCGTGGTGGGTCACGCCCGCGAGAAGGTCACCGCGCACCTCGCCGAGATCGACCCCGCCGTACGGACGGCCGTACAGGCCGAACAGAACGGCACCGGCCACGCCGTCCGGATGGGCCTGGAGGAGCTGGGCGGCGGCGTCGACGGCACGGTCGTCGTGGTCTGCGGCGACACCCCGCTGCTCAGCGGCGAGACCCTGCGGCAGCTCGCCGCCACCCACACCTCCGACGGCAATGCCGTCACGGTGCTCACCGCCGAGGTCCCCGACGCCACCGGCTACGGCCGCATCGTGCGGGACGGCGCCAGCGGCGCGGTCACCGCGATCGTCGAGCACAAGGACGCGAACGAGTCGCAGCGCGCGATCCGTGAGATCAACTCCGGGGTCTTCGCCTTCGACGGGCAGCTCCTCGCGGACGCGCTCGGGAAGGTGCGGACGGACAACAGCCAGGGTGAGGAGTACCTGACCGACGTCCTCGGGATCCTGCGCGAGGCCGGGCACCGGGTCGGGGCGGCCGTCGCCGGCGACCACCGAGAGATCGCCGGTATCAACAACCGCGTCCAGCTCGCCGAGGCCCGCCGCATCCTCAACGACCGGCTGCTCACCGAGGCCATGCTCGCCGGAGTGACCGTCGTCGACCCCGCCTCGACCTGGATCGACGTGACGGTCACCTTCGAGCAGGACGCGATCGTCCACCCGGGCACCCAGCTCCAGGGCGCCACGCACCTCGCCGAGGGCGCAGAGGTCGGACCCAACTCCCGCCTCAAGGACACCACGGTGGGCGCGGGGGCCCGCGTCGACAACACCGTCGCCGACAGGGCCGAGGTCGGGCCGCAGGCGAGCGTGGGCCCGTTCGCGTACCTCCGTCCGGGCACGCGCCTCGGCCTGAAGGCCAAGATCGGCACGTACGTGGAGACGAAGAACGCCACGATCGGCGAGGGCACCAAGATCCCGCACCTGTCCTACGTGGGCGACGCGACGATCGGCGAGTACTCGAACATCGGTGCGGCGAGCGTCTTCGTGAACTACGACGGGCAGGAGAAGCACCACACCACCGTGGGCTCCCACTGCCGTACCGGTTCGGACAACATGTTTGTGGCTCCTGTCACGGTCGGGGACGGCGCGTACACCGCGGCGGGCTCCGTGATCACCAAGGACGTACCCCCCGGTTCGCTGGCCGTGGCCCGTGGCCAGCAGCGGAATATCGAGGGTTGGGTGGCCCGCAAGCGTCCCGGAAGCGCGGCCGCGAAGGCGGCCGAGGCGGCCTCCCGGGAGCCGGAGGGCGAAGCCTGACCGGAATCAGGTGCGTCTGACACGGCGTACCGTGATAAGTGCACACCCGCATAAATGCGCACCCGTACCCCCAGCTGAGAAGGCTTCTCGCACTCCGGTTGAGAAGACTCCTCACACCCCAGCTGAGACACCTCTGAGGAGACAGTGCTGTGACCGGGTTCAAGACGACCGGCGAGAAGAAGATGATGTTCTTCTCCGGCCGCGCCCACCCCGAGCTTGCCGAGGAGGTCGCCCATAAGCTGGGTGTCGGGGTTGTCCCGACGAAGGCCTTCGACTTCGCCAACGGTGAGATCTACGTCCGCTACCAGGAGTCCGCGCGCGGCGCCGACTGCTTCCTGATGCAGAGCCACACGGCTCCCATCAACAAGTGGATCATGGAGCAGTTGATCATGATCGACGCTCTGAAGCGGGCCTCCGCGCGGAGCATCACCGTCATCGTGCCCTTCTACGGTTACGCGCGGCAGGACAAGAAGCACCGTGGACGTGAACCGATCTCGGCGCGTCTGATCGCCGATCTGATGAAGACGGCGGGCGCCGACCGGATCCTCACGGTCGACCTGCACACCGACCAGATCCAGGGCTTCTTCGACGGCCCGGTCGACCACCTCTTCGCGCTGCCGATCCTGGCGGACTACGTGGGGGCGAAGGTCGACAAGTCGAAGCTCACCGTCGTCTCCCCGGACGCCGGCCGGGTGCGCGTCGCCGACCGCTGGTGCGACCGCCTGGACGCCCCGCTGGCGATCGTGCACAAGCGCCGCGACAAGGACGTCGCCAACCAGGTCACCGTCCACGAGGTCGTCGGTGACGTGAAGGGCCGCGTCTGTGTCCTCGTCGACGACATGATCGACACCGGTGGCACGATCTGTGCCGCCGCCGACGCCCTCTTCGCGCACGGCGCGGAGGACGTCATCGTCACGGCCACGCACGGTGTGCTCTCCGGCCCGGCGGCCGACCGTCTGAAGAACTCCAAGGTCAGCGAGTTCGTCTTCACGGACACCCTGCCGACCCCGGGCGAGCTGGAGCTCGACAAGATCACGGTCCTGTCGATCGCGCCGACGATCGCCAACGCGGTCCGTGAGGTCTTCGAGGACGGCTCGGTGACGAGCCTGTTCGAGGAGCAGTAAAGATCCTTTTGGGTGTGGCCTCCCTGCCGAGTAGACTGCCCAAGTTGCTCGGCGAGGGAGGCCGCACTTTTTTGTGCGGCGGTCCGTTATCGACGCGCTCTTCGTAGCAGGCCGATTGTTTGGCCGGGTGACCACCTTCCCCAGATTTCTACGAGGAGTGCACGTGTCCGAGATCAAGCTCGCCGCCGAGACCCGTACCGAGTTCGGCAAGGGCGCCGCCCGCCGCATCCGCCGTGACAGCAAGGTTCCCGCCGTGGTCTACGGTCACGGTGCCGAGCCCGTCCACATCACGCTGCCGGGCCACGAGCTGCTGCTCGCCCTGCGCACCCCGAACGTCCTGCTCTCCCTGGACATCGAGGGCAAGACCCAGCTGGCGATCCCGAAGGCCGTCCAGCGCGACGCCATCAAGGGCTTCCTCGAGCACGTCGACCTGCTCCTCGTGAAGCGCGGCGAGAAGGTCACCGTCGAGGTCTTCGTGCAGACCGAGGGCGAGCTCGCCCCGGGCAGCTTCCTGCTCGAGCACGTGCTGAACACCCTCACGGTCGAGGCCGAGGCCACCCACATCCCGGAGTCGGTCACCGTCTCCATCGCGGGCCTGGAGGCCGGTGCCTCCATCCACGCCAAGGACATCCCGCTGCCCAAGGGCACCACGCTGGCGATCGACGAGGACGCGGTCGTCCTGCAGGTCCTGTCCGCCCAGGCCGAGGAGCCGACCGAGGGCGAGGCCGCGGGCACCGAGGCCGCCGAAGCCTGATCGGCCTGATTCCCCCGGAATCTTCATCTGTGTCAGCCGCCGCTCCCCTCAGGAGCGGCGGCTGCCGCGTATCAAGGACACATGGGAGACACCGACATGACGACCGATGCGGGCGCCCCCTGGCTGATCGTGGGCCTCGGCAACCCCGGCCCCGAGTACGCCATGAACCGGCACAACGTGGGCTTCATGGTCGCCGACCTGCTGGCGGAGCGGATCGGCGGCAGGTTCAAGCGGGCCGGCAAGGCACAGGCGCAGGTGATCGAGGGGCGCATCGGCCCGCCGGGTCCGGCGAACCGTCGGGTGATCCTGGCCAAGCCGATGTCGTACATGAACCTGTCCGGCGGCCCGGTGACCGCGCTGCGGGACTTCTACAAGGTGCCGACGGCGAACATCGTCGCGATCCATGACGAGCTGGACATCGACTACGGCGTCCTGCGCCTGAAGCTCGGCGGTGGCGACAACGGCCACAACGGGCTGAAGTCGATGACGAAGGCGATGGGCTCCGAATACCACCGGGTGCGGTTCGGCATCGGGCGGCCTCCGGGGCGGATGCAGGTCGCCGACTTCGTCCTGAAGGACTTCTCCTCGGCGGAGCGCAAGGAACTCGACTACTTCGTGGACCGGGCCTCGGACGCCGTGGAGTGCCTCGTCATCGAGGGGCTGGAGCGGGCACAGGGCACGTACAACTCCTGAGCGGTTCTCCGGGGTGGTCCTCCGTGGTGATCTCCGAGGCGGTCGATGTACGCGTACAACTGCCGACTTGTCGCCCGTCGGAACCGGCCGGAGTTGACCGGGCGCGCAGCCATGGCCAAGGATCGCCGCCATGCCTGCCGTCGCCGCACATCGAGGCTCCCGTCGGAGCGCACATCCGGCGCTGCGGTTCGGGCGGCTCGCGGCGATGGGTACGGTCGCGGCGCTGATCCTGATCGCGGGCGTCTGGGGTTCCTGGGGCACGGCCCAGCACGTGATGCTGAGCAAGGGCCGGGAGCAGGGGACGATGACCGTGACCGAGTGCTCCGGCGATGTCTGTACGGGGACGTACGCGCCGACCTCGACGGGGTCGCGGGCGCGAGCGCACGTCACCATCGACGAGGCGGTCGCGGTGCGCAAGGGCCGGACGTACACGGTGACCGTGAAACCCGGCATCAGTGATGTCGTCCGTAGTGGTCCGGCGGGCGTTCTCTACGCCTGGGTCCCGCTGGGTGGCGCTCTGTTGCTCGCCTCGGTGGTGGTGGCGGGTGGCCTGCGACTGCGGCGGGCGGCGTGGGTGCTGGCGGGGGCGGGGATCGCGCAGCTGACGGCCACGTTCCTGGTTCTGTGACCTGGTCTTGAAATGAGCGGTGCCCCGCGTTCGTACGAACGCGGGGCACCGCTTCTGCATGTATCCCTCGGGCGTCAGCCGGTGTTGCGCAGTCCGGCCGCCACACCGTTGACCGTCAGGAGCAGCGCGCGCGAGAGCAGCGGGTCCGGCTCGGCGCCGGCCGCGGCCTCGTCGCGCTGGCGCTTGAGGAGCGCGACCTGGAGGTAGGAGATCGGGTCCAGGTAGGCGTCGCGGATGGAGAAGGTCTGCTGGAGGACCGGGTTGGTGTCCAGGAGCTCCTTGCCGCCGGTCACGCGCAGTACCTCGCGGACGGTCAGCTCGTGTTCGGCCTCGATGGTGGCGAAGACGTGCTTGAGGTCGTCGGGGACGAGGGTGTCGACGTAGTGGCGGGCGATCCGCAGGTCGGTCTTGGCGAGGGTCATCTCGACGTTGGAGAGGAAGTTCTGGAAGAAGTGCCACTGCTCGTGCATCTCGTCGAGCACGGTGTCCCCTTCCTGCCGCAGGCCTGCCTCGCGCAGTGCCTTGAGGCCGGAGCCGACGCCGAACCAGCCGGGCACGATCTGCCGTGACTGGGTCCAGCCGAAGACCCAGGGGATGGCCCTCAGGCCGTCGAGACCGGCGCCGCTGTCGGGGCGGCGGGAGGGCCGCGAGCCGAGGTGCAGGTCGGCGAGCTGGTCGACGGGGGTGGCGGCGAAGAAGTACGCCGGGAGGTCCGGGTCCTCGACGAGTCGTCGGTAGGCGTTGTGGGCGGCGTCGGAGACGACGTCCATGGCCGCGTCCCAGCGGGCCAGTGCCTCGTCGGACTGGCGGGGGGAGGTGTGCAGGGCGGAGGCCTGGAGGGTGGCTGCGACCGTGAGTTCCAGGTTCTCGCGGGCGAGCGAGGGCACGAGGTACTTGTCGGAGATGACCTCGCCCTGCTCGGTCACCTTGATCTCGCCCTCCAGCGTGCCCCAGGGCTGCGCGAGGATCGCGTCGTGGGAGGGGCCGCCGCCGCGGCCGACGGTGCCGCCGCGGCCGTGGAAGAGACGCAGGCGTACGCCGTAGCGGTGGGCGACGTCGCGCAGGCGGCGCTGGGCGCGGTGGATCTCCCACTGGCTGGTCGTGATGCCGCCGAACTTCGAGGAGTCGGAGTAGCCGAGCATGACCTCCTGGACGTCCCCGCGCAGCGCCACGAGGCGGCGGTAGGAGGGGTCGGAGAGCATGTCCTCGAGGATCGTGTCGGCGGCCTTCAGCTCGTCCGTCGTCTCCAGGAGCGGGACGATGCCGATCTTGGCCCAGCCGGCGTGCAGGTCGAGCAGGCCGGCCTCCCGCGCGAGTACGGCCGCGGCGAACACGTCGTCGGCGCCCTGGCACATCGAGATGATGTACGACTCGATGACCTCGGGTCCGAAGATCTCCAGGGCCTTCTTGACCGTTCCGAAGACGCCGAGGGTCTTCTCACCGGCGGCGTCGAGGGGTGCGGGGGTCGGGGCGAGCGGGCGACGGGAGCGGAGTTCCTTGGCGAGGAGCTTGGCGCGGTAGTCGCGGGGCATGTCGACGTAGCGCCAGGATTCCTCGCCGAGGCGGTCGAACAGCTGGCCGAGGGCGTGGTGGTGGGCGTCGGCGTGCTCGCGTACGTCCATGGTGGCGAGCTGGAGGCCGAAGGCGGCCAGGGTGCGGATGGTGCGGTTCATCCGGCCGTCGGCGAACAGGGCGCCGCGGTGCTCGCGCAGCGAGGTCTGGATGAGGGTGAGGTCGCGCAGGAGTTCGCCGGTGCCGAGGTAGTCGCGGCCCTCGTCGTGCGGGGTGCCGGTGGCGAGGCGCTGCTTGGTGTTCTCCAGCTTCTGCCGGATGCAGGTGGCCTTGAGCCGGTAGGGCTCCTCGGCGTTGAGGCGCTTGTAGCGGGGGCTGATCTCGGGGAGGCGCTCCAGGTCGCTCTGGAGGGATTCGAGGAGTTCCTCGGTGGCGCCGGTGTAGCGGATGGAGTTGGAGAGGAAGCCGCGGAGTTCGTCGATGACGTCCAGGGCGTCGTTGATGCCGTGTTCGTGCTGGAGGATCAGGACGTCCCAGGTGACGGCCGGGGTGACGTTCGGGTTGCCGTCGCGGTCGCCGCCGATCCAGGTGCCGAAGGTGAGCGGGCGGGTGTCGTCCGGGAGCCGCACGCCGACGCGCTCCAGCTCCGCGGTGAGATCCTCCAGGACGTCGCCGACCGCGCCGGCGTGCAGTTCGTCCAGGTAGTAGATGGCGTTGCGGGCCTCGTCCGCGGGCTCCGGGCGGACCACGCGCAGTTCGTCCGTCTGCCACACCAGGTCGATGTTCTCGGCCAGCCGGGTGTCGTAGCGGCGGCGGTCGGCCTCGATGACGGGGGTCTCGAGGAGTGCGGCGATACGGCGCAGCTTGTTGAGGACCGAACGGCGGGCGGCTTCCGTCGGGTGGGCGGTGAAGACCGGGCGGACATTCAGGTTCTTGACGGTCTGCTTCAGGTGTTCGGGGTCGGCGTCCTTGAGCCGGTCCGCCGTTCGGGCGAGGAGTCCGCCCTCGGCGGCCCGCTTGGCGCGCAGCTCGCGGCCGCGGTGCACCTGCTCGGTGACATTCGCCAGATGGAAGTACGTGGAGAAGGCGCGGACCAGCTTGGCCGCGGTCTCCAGCTCGGTGCCGCGCAGCAGCTCGGCGGCTGCCTCGCCGTCCTCGCGGGTCAGGCGGCGGACCTTCTCGACCAGTTCCAGGAGCTCGGGGCCCTCCTGACGGACGAGGGTCTCACCGAGCAGGTCGCCCAGGCGGCGGATGTCGGCGCGCAGCTCGCTGCTGGTCGTCGTGGTCTGGTCGTCGGCACTGCTCACAGGTGCGGCTCCTTGCAGTGTGGAAGCTCGGCTGAAGAGTGTGGAAGCTCGTCTGAAGCTCGTCAGGGAGGGAACCCGGATGGTGGTCGCGCGGCGGGGTGCCGCTTAGGGACGTGGCATCCGGGAAGAAAACAGAACGGACCGCGCTGTCCGACCGAATCCAAGGATAGGTGTCCATGCGGACGCGCAGGCTGTTGGGCTCTTGCCGCCGGGCTGCGCGCTGCCATACTTACGACGCCGTAAGTTACGGATGCGTAGGGCCTCCCGTCAGCTGGCAGGAGGACTCTGAGATCCCGTAACCGGCCATCTCCCCCGCCCTCGAACCCCACAAGGGGATGCTCATGCCCACGAGTTCCGACGTGATCGACGACGCCCCGCGGTCGCCCGACGACGCTTCGCTCCCCGCCGCCACGCTGGGTGGCGAGCGGAAGGGGTCACTCGAACAGATCACGCTGCTTCTCTTCATCGCTGTTCCGTTCGTAGCCCTCGTGGCAGCGGTGCCGCTGGCCTGGGGCCGGGGGGTGAGCTGGCTGGACATCGGCCTGCTGGTCTTCTTCTACTACCTGGGTTGCCACGGCGTCACGATCGGCTACCACCGCTACTTCACGCACGGCTCCTTCAAGGCGAAGCGTCCGCTGCGGATCGGGCTGGCGATCGCCGGTTCGCTGGCGGTCGAGGGCCCCGTGGTTCGCTGGGTCGCCGACCACCGCAAGCACCACAAGTTCTCCGACGCCGAGGGTGACCCCCACTCGCCGTGGCGCTACGGGGAGACGGTGCCGGCCCTGATGAAGGGCCTGTGGTGGGCGCACATCGGCTGGATGTTCGACGAGGAGCGGACCCCGCAGGAGAAGTACGCGCCGGACCTGATCAAGGACCCGGCGATCCGTGCGATCTCGCGCCAGTTCATCTACTGGACGCTGCTGTCTCTCGCTCTCCCCCCGCTGATCGGTGGTCTGGCGACGATGTCCTGGTGGGGCGCGTTCACCGGCTTCTTCTGGGGTTCGCTCGTCCGGGTGGCGCTGCTGCACCACGTCACCTGGTCGATCAACTCGATCTGTCACGCGGTGGGCAAGCGGCCCTTCAAGTCGCGGGACCGCTCGGGCAACGTGTGGTGGCTGGCCGTGCTCTCCTGCGGTGAGTCCTGGCACAACCTGCACCACGCCGACCCGACCTCGGCGCGGCACGGCGTGCAGCGCGGCCAGGTCGACTCCTCGGCGCGGATCATCCGCTGGTGCGAGCAGCTCGGCTGGGCGTACGACGTGCGCTGGCCGTCACGCTCGCGTATCGATTCGAAGCGCAACACGGACGGGTCCGCCTCCCGAGGCAAGACGGAAACCGCTGAAGCGGCATGATTGACGGCGTGGCGACCGACTCCAGCAGCACCCCGAGCAGCAGTGAAAAGCCGCGGCGTGCGCGCCGCACCCGCATGACCGGTGCGGAGCGCCGTCAGCAGCTGCTGGAGATCGGTCGCACCCTGTTCGCGGCGAAGGGCTTCGAGGGGACGTCGGTGGAGGAGATCGCGGCGAAGGCCGGCGTCTCCAAACCGGTGGTCTACGAGCACTTCGGCGGCAAGGAGGGGCTGTACGCGGTGGTGGTGGACCGCGAGATGCGCCGTCTGCTGGACATGGTGACCGGCTCCCTCACCGCCGGTCACCCCCGCGAGCTGTGCGAGCAGGCCGCATTCGCCCTGCTGGACTACATCGAGGAGTACACGGACGGCTTCCGGATCCTGGTCCGCGACTCGCCCATTCCCCAGTCGACGGGTTCCTTCGCGTCGCTGATCTCGGACATCGCCACCCAGGTGGAGGACATCCTGGGCCGCGAGTTCAAGCTGCGCGGCTTCGACCCGAAACTGGCTCCCCTCTACGCCCAGGCCCTGGTCGGCATGGTCGCCCTGACGGGCCAGTGGTGGCTGGACGTCCGCAAGCCCCGCAAGGCGGAGGTGGCGGCCCATCTGGTGAACCTGGCCTGGCACGGCCTGGACGGTCTGGAGCCGAAGCCGCGCTTGATCGGGCATCGCAAGTCCTAGGCCGCGGATCCGAGTGGCTCCAGGAACTCCAGTCGGTTGCCGACGGGGTCCTCGGAGTAGAAGCGGCGGTGGCCGGGGAGGTTGTCGTCCCAGGTGACCTCGGCCTCGTGGGCGCGCAGGCGGGCGGCGAACGCCTCGATGCCGGTGACGCGCAGCCCGGGGTGGGCCTTCTTCGCGGGCCGGAAGTCCTGCTCGATCCCCAGGTGCAGCTGCACGGCCCCCGCGCGGAACCAGCAGCCGCCGCGGGCGGCGAGGACGGGCGGTTTGGGGATCTCGGTCATGCCGAGAACCTCTATGTAGTACCCGCGCAGGGAGTCCTCCGAGCCGGGCGGGGCCGCGAGCTGGACGTGGTCGACGGCGGCGAGCATCCGCTCACGCTCCCTTGTGCGCCACGGCGAACAGGCGGCGGAAGGGCAGCACCGTGCCGTACGGGGCCGTCGGGTAGGCGTCGCGCAGCAGGTCGCGGTATTCGGTGACGAAGGCGTCGCGGGCCTCCGGGTCGTCGGCGAGGGCCGTCAGCACCGGGCGCAGCCCTGTGCCCTTCACCCAGTCCAGTACCGGGTCCTCACCGGTCAGGATCTGCTCGTACGTCGTCTGCCAGACGTCCGCCTCGCAGCCGAGGCGGGCCAGCCGGTCCAGGTAGACCAGCGGTTCGTGGACGGAGTCCTCGTGTCGCAGGACGTCTTCGAGGCGGTCCTTCCAGCGGGCGGAGGCGGCGAGCTCGCGCATCAGGGCGTGCAGGGGCGCGTCGATGTTGTCGGGAACCTGGAAGGCGAAGGTGCCGCCGGGCGCCAGCGCGGCGACCCAGTCGCGGAACCGTTCCAGATGCCCGGGCACCCACTGCAGCGCCGCGTTGGACACGATCAGGTCGTACGTCTCGGTGGGCGCCCAGGTCGCCGCGTCCGCGTGGGCGAAGTCGAGGCGTCCGCCGCCGGCCGTGGGGCCCTCGTACGGCTGTGTCCTGGCGAGCATCTCGGGGGAGTTGTCGTATCCGGTGATGCGCGCGGTGGGCCAGCGGTCGGCGAGGAGGACGGTCACGTTGCCGGGGCCGCAGCCGAGGTCGGCGATGCGGGGCGGGGTGCCGGGGAGGTCGGGGACCCGGGCGAGGAGGTCGATGAACGGGCGGGCGCGGTGGCCGGCGTGGCGCAGGTACTGGGCGGGGTCCCAGGTGGGAGTGGTCATGTCTGCTACTTTCCCCTCACACTTATCTCGACGTCAAGAGACTTGATATCAAGAGACTTCATGTCGACACAACCACTACACTGATCGTCATGGAGGACGAGGTCGATCGGCTGGTCGCAGCGTGGCGCCGGGAGCGCCCTGACCTCGACGTGGAACCGCTCGAGGTACTCAGCCGGGTGAGCAGGCTCGCCCGGCACCTGGACCGCGCCCGACGGCTGGCGTTCTCCGAGCACAGCCTGGAGCCCTGGGAGTTCGACGTGCTGACCGCACTGCGGCGCGCGGGCTCCCCGTACCAGCTCTCCCCCGGCCAGCTGCTCACACAGACGCTCGTCACGTCCGGCACGATGACCAACCGCATCGACCGGTTGACGAAGAAGGGCCTGGTGGAGCGCCTCCCGGACCCGAGCGACCGCCGGGGCGTACTCGTGCGCCTCACGGACGAGGGACGCGACCGTGCCGACCAGGCGCTGGCCGGACTCCTCGACCAGGAGCGCGCGATCCTGGCCGAGCTCAGCAGGGCGCAGCGCGGTGAACTCGCGTCCCTGCTACGCCAGCTGACCGCCCCGTTCGACAACATCCCCGGTTAGGTCGACGGGCCCGACCCCGGCCCGGCGGGCGACGGCGACCGCGGCGAGCGTCGAGTGGACGCCCAACTTCCCCAGCACGTTCTGCATATGGGTCCGGACGGTGTGCGGGGAGAGGAACAACCTCTCCGCGACGGCCTTCCGCCCCAGCCCCGCGACCATGCACCGCAGCACTTCCCGCTCCCGCGGCGTGAGCGACTCGACCAGCCGCTCGCTCTCGGTGCGGTGCTTGCGCGCGGCGGTCAACTCCCGCAGGACGCCGGTGAGCAGGGCGGGCGGCAGATGCGTCTCGTCGCGCAGCACACCCCGTATGACGGTCAGGAGCCGCGACAGGGAACAGTCCTTGGCGACCCACCCCGAGGCGCCGGCCTGCAGTGCGAGGGCGGCGCGGCGCGGATCGTCCTTCTCGGCGAGGACGACGATGCGCACGCTCGGCTGCCCCGAACGGACGCCCGCGACGAGCGAGATGCCGTCGACGAGCCCGTCCTCGTTGCCCTCCTGGACCGGTACGGCAGGACGGGCGCCGGGCAGATTGCCGCCCAGGTCGGCGTCGACGAGCAGCACGTCGAATCTGCGGCCCTCCGCGGACGCCCGCTCCAGGCAGCGCAGCGCGGCCGGGCCGCTGCCGGCGGCGGACACGTCGACGTCGGGCTCGGCGGCCAGGGCGGCGGCGAGCGACTCGGCGAAGATGCGGTGGTCGTCGACGACCAGGACACGGATGCGAACCACTGATACCCCCACTGGTCGGGGGACGGACCGGCGCAGGTACGACACCCGAAGTGATCCCGAGCCCGCTCGAACTCGGAACACGGGGTGCCGCAGCCGCACGGCCGCCGCCGTGCTGGAACTGCTACCCCCACTTCGGGCGTCGTACCCGACTGTCTCGCCCCCTGATCAGCACCGGCCCCCACCGGCGCTGTTCACAGGGTACGACCGGGGGCGGGCAGCGGAAGGCAATTTGCAGAACTGATTGGCCAGCGCGTTTATGGTGAGCCGTATGTTTCGTATGGAGACAGGAGACGACAAAGACCGGCGTGATCTGCTCCGCCGGCGACTGCGCGACACGAACACACAGGCGTCTCCGATCCTCCGCGCTCTGCGCGGCACCCCTGCCGAACGGGAACTTCCGCTCCACGTCTGGGCCTTGGACGCCGACGGGGCGCTCGCGGGCGGGCTCGTCGGACACACCTGGACGACGTGGCTGCACGTGACGTACCTCTGGGTGGACGCGCCCCACCGCGGCGCGGGCCTCGGCGGCCGGCTCCTCGCCGAGGCCGAGCGCCTCGCCCACGAGGAGCGCGGCTGCCGCAACTCCCGCCTGGAAACCTGGGACTTCCAGGCCCCCGAGTTCTACAGGAAACACGGCTACGAGGTCGTATGCGTGATCCCCGACTACCCGCCGGGGATCACGGAATACACCTTGACCAAGCAGTTGCCCTGAGGCCTTTGCCTTTAGGGGCGCGGGGCTGTCACATCATGCGGCTCCGCCGCGTGGGCGCGCCCAGCCCCCACGGCCCGCAGACGAAAACCGCACCCCGGGGTCAGCTCAGACGCCGGGCGCCCGCCGAGGGCACCGCCGGAAAGACCCGGGGAGCCGTATAACCGGCGGAGCCGAACGCCTCGGTCACCGCCTTCGTCACCGTGTCCACATCCGCCGACTCCACCAGCACGATCGCCGAGCCGCCGAAGCCGCCCCCGGTCATCCGCGCACCCAGCGCCCCCGCGGCATTGGCCGTGGCGACCACCAGATCCAGTTCCTCGCAGGAGATCCGCAGGTCGTCCCGGAGCGAGGCGTGCCCGTCCGTGAGGACAGGACCGATGGCCCGGACATCCCCGGCGTCCAGCAGCGCGATGACCCGTTCCACCCGGTGGTCGTCGGAGACGACGTGGCGGACGTATCGGCGTACGCGCTCGTCCGACAGGCGCGCGAGCGCCGCGTCGAGCTCCTCGTACGCGACATCCCGCAGATGCGAGACCCCGAGCTGCCGCGCGCCCTCCTCGCACCCTTCGCGCCGCTCGGCATACGCCCCGTCGCCCAGCGCGTGCTTCACCCGCGTGTCGACGACCAGCAGCTCCAGCCCCTGGGAGGCCAGATCGAAGGGGACCTGCCGGATGGACAGATCGCGGCAGTCGAGGTGCAGGGCGTGCCCCTCGGTGCAGCACGCGGACGCCGTCTGGTCCATGATCCCGCAGGGCACGCCGACGAAGTCGTTCTCGGCGCGCTGGGCGATGCGGGCCAGTTCGGGCCCGGTGAGGCCGAGTTCGTACAGGTCGTCGAGGGCCAGCGCCGTCACGACCTCCAGAGCGGCGGAGGAGGACAGGCCCGCCCCCGTCGGCACGGTCGAGGCGAGGTGCACGTCCGCGCCCGTCACCGCATGCCCCGTCTCGCGCAGCGCCCACACCACGCCCGCCGGATACGCGGCCCAGCTGGTGTTGGTCAGCGGCGCCAGCTCGTCGACGTGCAGTTCGACGACCGGGCCCTCGATGTCGGCGGAGTGCAGCCGCAGCACCCCGTCCGTGCGCCGGGACACCGCCGCCACCGCCGTGTGCGGCAGGGCGAGCGGCATCACGAACCCCTCGTTGAAGTCCGTGTACTCGCCGATCAGGTTGACCCGCCCCGGCGCCGCCCAGACGCCTTCCGGTGCGGTCCCGTACAGCTCCTCGAACCCCTCGCGAACGCCCACCGAATTACCTACCGCTCCTTGTTCTGAGCGAACGCCCATGCGTCCGCGACGATCCCCGCGAGATCCGCGCGGGACGGGTTCCAGCCGAGCCGCTCGCGCGCGGTCGCCGCCGAGGCGACGAGTACGGCCGGGTCCCCGGCCCGGCGCGGGGCCACGACCTCGGGGATCGGGTGCCCCGTGACCTGGCGGACGGTCTCGATGACCTCGCGGACGGAGAAGCCGTTGCCGTTGCCGAGATTGCAGATGAGGTGCTCACCGGCGGTGGCCGCCTCGACGGCCAGCAAATGCGCCTCCGCCAGGTCCGCCACGTGGATGTAGTCGCGGACGCAGGTGCCGTCCGGCGTCGGGTAGTCGTCGCCGAACACGGAGATCGCGTCCCGCCGTCCCTGCGCGACCTGGAGGACGAGCGGGATGAGGTGCGACTCGGGGTCGTGGCGCTCGCCCTGCGCCCCGTACGCGCCGGCCACGTTGAAGTAGCGCAGCGACACCGCGCCCAGTCCGTGGGCCGCCGCCTCGCCGGTGATCATGTGGTCGACGGCGAGCTTGGAGGCGCCGTAGGGGTTGGTGGGCCTCGTCGGCGCGGACTCGACGATCGGGCTCTGCTCCGGCTCGCCGTACGTGGCGGCCGTGGAGGAGAAGACCAGCTTGCGCACGCCCGCCTCGCGCATCGCCGCGAGCAGCGCCATGGTGCCGCCGACGTTGTTGTCCCAGTACTTCTCGGGCTTCACGACGGACTCGCCGACCTGCGAGAACGCGGCGAAGTGCAGCACGGCGTCGTACGAGGGGTCCAGCCACTTGCCGGCGTCGCGGATGTCGCCCTCGATGAAGGAAGCCCCGGCCGGGACGCCCTCGCGGAAGCCCGTCGACAGGTTGTCGAGGACCGTCACCTCGTGACCGGCCTCGATCAGATGCTGCGCGACCACACTGCCGACATAACCCGCGCCACCCGTGACCAGATACTTCCCACTCATGAACTCGCTACCTCTCGTAGTCGCTGGGCCGCGGCTTCCGGCGGCACGTCGTTGATGAACACGCTCATGCCGGACTCGGAACCCGCGAGGAACTTCAGCTTGCCGGAAGTGCGGCGAATGGTGAAAAGCTCGAGGTGAAGCGCGAAGTCGTCCCTGCTCACACCCTCGAACTCCGCCAGCGCGCCGAACGGCGCCTGGTGCCAGGCGGCGATGTACGGCGTCGGAGGCTCCCCGTCACCGAAGATCCGGTCGAAGCGCCTCAAGAGTTCCAGATAGACCTGGGGGAACTCTGTGCGCGCCTCCTCGTCGAGCCCGAGCAGGTCGGGCACCCGCCGCTTGGGATAGAGGTGGACCTCGTAGGGCCAGTGCGCGGCGTACGGCACGAAGGCGACCCAGCTCTCGGTCTCCAGGACGATCCGGTCGCCCTCGGCCAGTTCGCGTGCGACGACGTCGTCGAAGAGGTTCTGGCCGCCGGTGGCCTCCTTGTGCGCGGCCAGCGAGCGCAGCATCAGGGCCGTACGCGGGGTGGTGAACGGGTAGGCGTAGATCTGCCCGTGCGGGTGGCCGAGGGTGACGCCGATCTCCTCGCCGCGGTTCTCGAAACAGAAGACCTGTTCGACGGAGGGGAGGTGGGACAGCTCCGCCGTGCGGTCCGTCCACGCCTCCAGGACGAGCCCCGCCTGCTCCTCGGTGAGGTCGGCGAAGGACGAGTCGTGGTCGGAGGTGAAGCAGACGACCTCGCAGCGTCCGGAGTCGCCGGCGAGCGAGGGGAAACGATTCTCGAAGACGACCACGTCGTACGAGGAGTCCGGGATCTCGCTCAGCCGGCCGCCCTGCGAGGGGCACAGGGGGCACTCGTTCGCCGGGGGGTGGTAGGTACGCCCCTGGCGGTGCGAGGCGATCGCGACCGAGTCGCCGAGGAGCGGGTCGCGGCGCACCTGGGAGCTGGTGACGGTGGGCTCCAGCGGGCGTCGGTCCACCGCGTCGCGCACCGTGTTGTCGCCCGAGTCGTAGTAGATCAGCTCACGACCGTCAGCAAGCCGGGTCGAGGTCTTCTTCACCGCTGGACTCCTCATCCACACCACACCCAACCATCAAACAGAACCGAACACAACAAACCACAAAGCAACAGGGACGTCAATGCCTGCGGGGGTTTGGGGGGTGTCTGTGAAGCTTGGGCAGCATCGTGGGACTCATGGGGCATGGATACGGGCATGCATGCCCCCACATACCTCGCCGCAGGGCTCCGGCTCCCCACGAACGGGCTCGACTACACGATCCTCGGCATCTACTTCGTCGTCGTGCTCGGCATCGGTTTCGCCGCCAAGGCCTCGGTCAAAACCAGCCTCGACTTCTTCCTCTCCGGGCGGTCACTGCCCGCCTGGATCACCGGCCTCGCGTTCATCTCCGCCAACCTCGGCGCGACCGAGATCCTGGGGATGGCCGCGAACAGCGCGCAGTACGGCGTCTACACCGTGCACTGGTACTGGATCGGCGCGATCCCCGCCATGGTGTTCCTGGGTCTGGTGATGATGCCGTTCTACTACGGCTCGAAGGTCCGCTCGGTCCCGGAGTTCCTGCTCCTGCGCTTCGACAAGGCGGCGCACCTGCTGAGTTCGATCCTGTTCGCCTTCGCGGCGATCCTGATCGCGGGCGTCAACCTGTACTCACTGGCGATCGTGGTCGAGGCGCTGCTCGGCTGGCCGCAGTGGGTGGCGATCGTGATCGCGGGGTTCTTCGTCCTGGCGTACATCACGCTCGGCGGCCTGTCCTCGGCGATCTACAACGAGGTGCTGCAGTTCTTCGTGATCCTCGCGGCCCTGATCCCCATCGCCGCGCTCGGTCTGAAGCGGGTCGGCGGCTGGGACGGTCTGACCCACTCGCTCGACAAGACGCACGGCAGTGACTTCACCACCGCCTGGGGCGGTACGGGCATCGGTCATGTGAACCCGCTGGGCGCGAACTGGCTGACCATCGTCCTCGGACTCGGCTTCGTCCTCTCCTTCGGCTACTGGACGACGAACTTCGCGGAGGTGCAGCGCGCGCTCTCGGCGAAGAACCTGTCGGCGGCCCAGCGCACCCCGCTCATCGCGGCGTTCCCCAAGATCTTCATCGTCTTCCTGGTGATGATCCCGGGCCTGGTGGCGGCGGTCCTGGTGCCCAGGATCGGCACGAACGGCTCGAACCTCCAGTACAACGACGCGGTCCCGTACCTGATGCAGGAACTGCTGCCGAACGGCGTGCTGGGCATCGCGGTGACGGGGCTCCTGGCGGCCTTCATGGCGGGCATGGCGGCCAACGTCTCGTCGTTCAACACGGTGTTCACGTCGGACATCTGGCGGCGGTACGTCGTGACCGACCGGGAGGACTCCTACTACGTCCGCTTCGGCCGCCTGATCACGGTGATCGGCGTCCTGGCGTCGATCGGCACGGCGTTCCTGGCGTCGTCCTTCTCCAACATCATGGCCTATCTGCAGACCCTCTTCTCCTTCTTCAACGTGCCGATGTTCGTGGCCTTCATCGTCGGCATGTTCTGGAAGCGCGCGTCGGCGAAGTCGGGTTTCTGGGGCCTGTTGGCGGGCACGACGGCGGCGATGGTCAATTACTTCGTCATCTACAAGCAGGGGATCATCGCCATCCCCTCCGACCAGGGAGCCAACTTCGTCTCGGCGATCGCGGGCTTCGTGGCCGGCGCGGTGGTGATGGTCGCGGTCTCCCTCTTCACGGCACCCAAACCGGCGGAGGACCTCCAGGGCCTGGTCTACGGCACCGTCTCCCCCGGCATGGCCGAGCCGCCGGCCGTGGGCGACGACGCGTGGTACCGCAGGCCGGCACTGCTGGGCTGGGGCGCGCTGATCCTGGCGGCGGCCTGCTACATCCCGTTCTCGTTCTGACGCAGGAGGCCTGAGCAACCATGTCCGACCACTATTCGGACCGTGATGTCCAGCGCGAGGTCACGGAGCTGGAGCAGCAGTCCGCGACCGCGACCCGCCTCTTCGACATCCGCACCATCATCGGCGGCCTGTTCGTCGTCTACGGCGTCATCGTCACCCTCGCGGGCCTGACCGCCTCCAAGGCCGAACTCGCCAAGGCCCAGGGCGTCAACATCAACCTCTGGACCGGCCTCGGCATGCTCGCCCTCGGCATCTTCTTCCTGCTGTGGCTGTGGCTACGCCCGCTGGCACCGCCCGTGCCGTTGTCCGACGAGGAACGATCGCTCTAGGTGGTCGCCCGTTCACAGTAGAGGGCAGCCCCGTTCACATCATCTCCTCCACGCGCCTGTGACCTGCACCTTTCTTCCCGGCGAGGGCCTCGGCCGCCGTCACGACCCGGAGTGAATAGGACAAATGGAGTTGCCGGTGGCCACGCCGCGAGGCCTCCTGAACTCGGGGATACCTCCCCGGCTTCCTCACTCACACACAAAGAAAGGCGTGGAATGTTCCATTTCAAGCGCTTCGGATCCGCTGTCGCGTCGGCCGCGGCCCTGGCATCCCTGTCCCTGGTCATAGCCCCGGCGGCAATGGCGGCTACGGACCCGCAGCCCGTCACGCCCATCGTCCAGGAGTCCAAGGGCCCGAAGCCCCCGAAGCCTCCGACGACGCCCCCGACGACCCCGCCGCTCTGCGCCACTCTGAGCGGTGAGCTCACCACGCACCTGCAGGCCGCCGCGACGGCTCTGGCCGCCACGCCGACGCCCAACGTCGCCGCGGCCCAGGCGGCAGTCTCCGCAGCCGGGGAAACGGTCGCACGGCTCCGCGCCGCCGGGTGCCTCCCGGAAGCGCCTCCGACGCAGCGGACCTGCGCGGCCCTCGCCGTGCAACTGCAGGCGGACCTGAAGGTCCTCGCCGCCGCGCTGGCGGCCAACCCGCCCGTCCCGGCCAACATCACCGCGGCGCTGAACGCGGTGCTCGCCACCGACGCGCAGCTCTCCGCGGCGTGCACGTGACCGGTCGTTCACCGTGCACCGTGTCGGTGACTCACACGGTTGACATCGCGGTCTGAGCGTGTGGCGTCGTGGCGTTGGGTTCGGCGGTACTTCACCGTCGAACCCAACGCTTTTTGGGCACTCGATCGACCCGCCACACCCTCGACAGGGTGACTACGTGGGCCGAGGGTCTTGCGTACTCCCCAGCACCGCCGTCACCGGCCCCGCCCGGTCCAGCAGCCCCGTCCGCGCGGCCAGGGCGGCCGCCTCCAGCCGCGACCCCACCCCCAGCTTCATCAGCACCCGCTGGACATGGGTCCTGGCGGTCGACGGGGCTATCCCCATACCGGCCGCGATGAGCCTCGTGTCCTCCCCGTCCGCGACCCTCACCAGGACCTCCACCTCGCGTGGGGTGAGCATCTGCAGGAGCCGCTGGCCCTCGTCGTCCGGTTGGGCGGCGGGGTTCAGCAGCTCGCTGAAGGCGCCCTGGAGCAGGGCGGGGGCGACCGCCGCCTCACCCGCCCTCGCCTTCATGATGGCGCGCTCGACTCCCTCTATCCGCTCGTCGTGGCGTACGTAGCCCGACGCGCCCGCGGCGAACGCGGCGGCGATGCCGCGCGGGTTCGGGACCGGCCCCAGAACCAGGACCGCCACCTGCGGACGCTCCCGCTTGATCCTGATCACCGGGTCGAAGATTCCCGGCTCGGCGGGTGTCGCCGTGCCGATCAGGCACACCTCCGGTGCCCTGGTGATCACCAGCTCCGCCGCTCCCGCGGCGGGCGCCGCCGCGGCAAGCACCCGGTGCCCCCGCAGTTTCAACGCCGAGGCCAACGCCTCGGCGAGCAGTCGGTGGTCGTCGACCACCATGAGCCGCACTCCCATCGAGCAACCCCCCAGTCCCCCCAAGCATCCCCACTGGTTCCCCGTGGATTAGGAGCCCCCCGGCTCTCCATCCCCCGGAAGCTACACGCTTGTTCGACGTTGCGCTTCCCCTACTGGTGAGAAGTGCCCCGGAATATCGAAATTCCTCGCATTCGGGAGTGATGAGGGGTAAGCGAACGGCCCCGTCCCTGAGCTGGGACGGGGCCATGGTCAAAAGAAGTTGACCTACTGCGTGCCGAACGCGATCGCCAGGTACTCCTTCTGGGAGGTGCTGTACGGCTTGTGGGCGTAGATCGCGGACATATACAGGTGGCCCTCGCTGTAAAGGATCTCGGCGTAGTCCGGGAGCATGCTCGTCTCCGCGTCGCGGATCGCCTCGGTCGCCGGGTTCTCCAGGAGCTTGGTCTCCTTGAAGGAGGTGCCGTCGATGCTCACGATCTGACCGCCCTTGTCGTAGGGCGGACGCTTGTACGCGAGGAGGTTGCCGCCGTCCATGCGCAGCGGGGAGATGTCGTAGCCGTCGCCCGCGTCCGCACGCTGGCCGGTCTGCTTGCCGGTGCCCAGGTCGAAGGCGACGATCTCGTTGATCCGGCCGGACTGGCCGCCGTCGTGCTGCTCGGTCGGGATGTAGAGCCTGTCGTTGCCGACCACCAGTTTCGCGCAGCCCTCGATCCTGGTGATGCCGTCGCACTTGGCGGCGTAGGTCTTGCCCGGCGCGGAGATCCTGGTGCGCAGCCGGCCGGTCTTGTTGTCGATGGAGAAGAAGTCCGAGATGCCGCTGCCGTCACCGGCGGAGTCGCCGACGTCGGCGGCCACGACCAGCGGGTCGGTCGACACGACGCTCGCGTACTCGATGCCGGGCGACATCTTGTACTCCGAGATCACCTTCCCGGACGTCGGGTCGATGGTCTGGATGTGCAACTGCCGCGTACTGCCGTACTCGCCGCACTTGCGGACCGCGACCAGCTTGTCGCCGCCGCCGTACCCGGCGTCGTAGCAGCTGTCCGTGGGCTTGGGTGCCCACAGCGCCTTGCCGGTGGAGATGTCGAACGCGGCGCCACCGCTGGTGCTGCCCACGGCGACGGTGTTCGCGCTGGTGGTGACGTTGTTGAGGCTGATCTTCTGGTCACCGGACTTGACCGACTTCGTCCACAGCAGCTTGCCCGCGGCGAGGTCGAGGGCGGAGACCTCGCTGCAGCCGTGGGAAGGCTTCGCCTTGGTCGGCATGGCGGGCTCGTAGACGATCGCGGTCCGGCCGGCGTCGGTGGTGTGGCGGCTGGCGGTGCACACCGGGCCGGGGAGTTTGATCGTCCAGGCCTTGGCGCCGGAGTCGGGGTCGTAGCCATTGATCTCGGCGTCGCCGCTCTTGGCGTACACCTTGTCGGTGAGCCAGGAGCCGACGGTGGACACGCTGGTCTCGGCGGGCACGGCGGGCGCGGGGACCTGGAAGAGGACCTTGGAGCCGGTGTTGGCGGGGACCTTCTCCTTGCCGGTGGAACCGGTGGTCTTGTCGCCGCCCGAGCCGCCCTTGCCTCCAGTGCCGCCGCTCGTACCGGAGGAGTTGTTCTTGCTGTCGTCCTTGCCGGAGCTCGCGTACCAGACCCCGCCGCCGATGATCAGCGCGACGGCCACGACGGCCGCCACGATGATGACCACCTGGCTGTTCGGCTTCCGCCCGCCGCCCCCGCCCTGGGGAACCTGCGGCTGCATCGGGTAGGTCGGCGGCTGCTGCGGATAGCCGTAGCCGTACGGGGGTCCCGGGGGCTGCGCGGGCTGCTGGCCGGGGTAGCCGTAGCCCGGCTGGGCCGGGGGCCCCGGCGGGGGTGCCTGCTGCGGGTAGCCGTAACCGGGACCCTGCGGAGGCTGCGGGGCGCCGAACCCACCCGGCGGCGGAGCCTGCGGCGCACCGAACCCACCCGGCGGCGGAGCCTGCGGCGCACCGAACCCACCCGGCGGAGGGTCCTGCGGCGCGCCGAAGCCATCCTGTGGCGGCTGGTTCGGCGGTGGTGGGGGCGGCGGCTGGCTCATGACGTGTCTACCTCGGATGCGGATGCGTTGGGGACGGAGATGCGCGAGACGAAGAAGGTGGCGAACGGGGCGAAGGTGGCGTGAGCGTCCGTCACTTGCCGTAGGCCAGCATCAACTTCTCCTTCGACTGGTCGTTGCCCGTCAGCCGGGTGGTGGAGATGTAGAAGCGCCCGTCCACGTAGTCGACCGCCTTCGAGAAGAAGCCGTTCTCCACCGACGCCGTGCCCTGCGGGTTCTGCAGCAGCTTGGTGGTCTTGTGGCTGCTTCCGGTAGTGGGGATCGACACGATCTGCCCACCGGCGTCGTACGACGGCTCGACGTACGCGATCAGCCGCGTGCCGTCCATCTTCAGCGGCAGCATCGACTCGGCGGCCGGAGACTTGACGCGCCACTTCTCCTTGCCGGTCGACAGGTCGAAGGCGACGATCTCGTTGGCGCCGCTCTTCGCGTCGGTCGGCAGATAGAGCGTGTTCGCGTCGGCGGCGGTGCCGAAACAGCCCGTCAGGTCGCGGTCGAGGATGGCGAAACCGCACTCGGGCCTGAAGGCGTCGCTGCTCTTGAGCTGCGAGCGGACGGCACCGTTGTCCTTGAACGTGGTGACGTTGACCTTCTTCTGGTCCTTGTTGGTCATGTAGATGACGACGGGGTCGGCGGAGTACGTGCGCTCGACCGTCCAGCCCTTGGGTATCTTCGTGGTCCACTTGGCCTTGCCGGTGGCCGGGTCCAGCTGCTGCACCTCGTCGTGCTCGGTGTCGGTGGCGGCACCGCAGGAGGCGACGGACAGCAGCTTGGCGCCGCCCGCGAACGCGGCCGGGTAGCAGGCCTGGCCGTAGTTCTTCTTGTCCCAGAGCTTCTTGCCGCTGGTGATGTCGTACGCCGTGCCGGACTGCGAGCGACCGACCATCAGCGTCTTGCCGGTGACCGACAGTTCGATGGTGAGCGTGCTGTCGAAGAGCGCTCCGTCGGCGACCTTGCCGCTCCAGCCCTTGGCCCCGGAGTCGAGGTCTATCTGCTGGAGCTGGTTGCACTTGGCGTTGTCGCCGGCACCGCTCTTGTACGCCACGACGACCTTGTCGTCGGACGTCTTCTGCGGGGTGACCGCGCAGATCGGCTGCGGGAACGTGATCGGGTCCCAACTGGGCTTGCCGTCCCCGACGTTGTACGCGAACACCTGCGTGTACGCGGCCTTCACCGCCGCCTTGTCGGTGATCCACAGGCCGGGGGCGTCGGCGCCGGAACCGGGCGCGTCGGGCGCCTGCTTGTACCAGAGCACCTTCGCCTCACCGGCCTGGCGGCCCGCGTTGAGGTTCTCGGGGTCCCCGCCACCGTTGCCGCTGCCGTCACCGGGGTTGACCGGATCGGCGGAAGAGGAGGCCTTCCCGCCCTTGCTGTCCTGGGCGACCGGCTTCTTGCCGTCGTCGCCGCCCCCGCCGCTGACGGCCCAGACCGTCCCGCCGACGGCGAGCAGCGCGGCCACGGCGGCGCCGACGACCATGGCCGGGCGGCCCTTGAAGGGACTATTGGAACCACCGGGAGGAGGCGGAAGGGTACCCGGGCCGCCGGGGCCGCCGGGATACTGCGCCTGGCCCGGGTAGCCGTACCCGGACCCATATCCGGGCTGCTGACCGTATGCGGGCTGCTGACCGTACGGGCCGGGCTGCGCGTACGGGCCGGGCTGGGCGTACGGCCCCGGCTGCTGCGGCGGTTGTGCGTACGGGCCCGTCGGCTGCTGTGGCGGTTGTGCGTACGGGCCGGGTTGGGCGTAGGGCCCGGGCTGCTGCGGATATCCGTAACCGGGTGCCGGCGGACCGGCGGGCGGAGGAGGCGTGCCCTGGGGCGTGTTGGGGGGTGCGCCGAACCCTCCCTGCGCCGGTGCCGCCGGTGGAACCGGTGGCGTCGACGGCGTCGGTGGCTGGTCCTGCGGTGCTCCGAAGCCACCCTGCGGCGGCTCACTCGGCGGCTGACTCATCAGCGCGTTCCCCCTAGTTCACTGATGTGGCGCCCCACCGGCGGCGCGGTCGGCGGCGCCGATTTCGCGCCACACCGGTGGTTCTCAGACTGTTCTCAGACGGACCTTTCTATCACTCTGGAGACCGCGAACAAGGGGCCGGTACTCCCCCTGTTCCCAAGGGAGGACCGGCCCGTGATGCCCTCGTTATGCGCCTTCACGCCCCCTTCACGGGACGCGCGCGCCACCTGCCAGGGGCTTACGCGTCCTCGGCGAGCTCCAGCCAGCGCAGCTCCAGTTCCTCGCGCTCACCGATCAACTGACGCAGTTCGGCGTCGAGTTTGGCGACCTTCTCGAAGTCCGTCGCGTTGTCGGCGATTTGGGTGTGGAGCTTGCTCTCCTTCTCGGAGATCTTGTCGAGCTGACGCTCGATCTTCTGCAGCTCCTTCTTCGCGGCGCGGGCGTCGGCGGAGGAGGCGGCCCTGGCGGACGGCGCGGGCGCGGCGGCGAGCACGGCGGCCGCGGCGACCTCCTCCATGCGCTTGCGCCGCTCCAGGTACTCGTCGATCCCGCGCGGCAGCATCCGCAGGGTGCCGTCACCGAGGAGCGCGAACACGTTGTCCGTCGTGCGCTCGATGAAGAACCGGTCGTGGGAGATCACGATCATCGAGCCGGGCCAGCCGTCGAGCAGGTCCTCCAGCTGGGTCAGCGTCTCGATGTCGAGGTCGTTGGTGGGCTCGTCGAGGAAGAGGACGTTCGGTTCGTCCATGAGCAGCCGCAGCAGCTGAAGCCGCCGCCGCTCACCACCGCTGAGGTCCCCGACGGGCGTCCACTGCTTCTCCTTGTTGAAGCCGAACGTCTCGCAGAGCTGCCCCGCGGTCAGCTCGCGTCCCGTGCCCAGGTCGACCCGGTCACGGACGGCCTGCACGGCCTGCAGCACCCGCCAGGTCGGGTCGAGCTCGGCGACCTCCTGCGACAGATAGGCGAGCTTGACGGTCTTGCCGGTGCTGATCCGCCCGGCGACGGGCTGCGTCTCCCCCTCGCTGCGGGCGGCCTCGGCCATGGCGCGCAGAAGGGAGGTCTTGCCGGCTCCGTTCACACCCACGAGCCCGACCCGGTCGCCGGGCCCGAGCTGCCAGGTGAGGTGCTTGAGCAGGACCTTCGGGCCCGCCTGCACCGTCACGTCCTCAAGATCGAAGACCGTCTTGCCCAGGCGCGAGCTGGCGAACTTCATCAGCTCGCTCTTGTCGCGGGGCGGCGGCACGTCCGCGATCAGCTCGTTGGCGGCCTCGACGCGGAAGCGCGGCTTGGAGGTACGGGCGGGGGCGCCGCGCCGCAGCCAGGCCAGCTCCTTGCGCACCAGGTTCTGCCGCTTGACCTCCTCGGTGGCGGCGATGCGCTCACGCTCCGCGCGCGCGAAGACGTAGTCGGAGTACCCGCCCTCGTACTCGTACACCGCGCCCTTCTGCACGTCCCACATACGGGTGCAGACCTGGTCGAGGAACCACCGGTCGTGGGTCACGCACACCAGCGCCGACCGCCGCTCCCGCAGGTGCTGGGCGAGCCAGGCGATGCCCTCCACGTCCAGGTGGTTGGTGGGCTCGTCGAGGATGATCAGGTCCTGCTCCTCGATGAGCAGCTTGGCGAGCGCGATACGGCGGCGCTCACCGCCGGAGAGCGGGCCGATCACCGTGTCGAGCCCCTGTGGGAACCCCGGCAGGTCAAGGCCGCCGAACAGTCCCGTCAGGACGTCCCTGATCTTGGCGTTGCCCGCCCACTCGTGGTCGGCGAGGTCACGGATGACCTCGTGCCGGACGGTGGCGGTGGGATCGAGGGAGTCGTGCTGGGTCAGCACTCCCAGATGCAGCCCGCCGGAGTGCGTGACACGGCCGGTGTCGGCCTCCTCCAGCTTGGCGAGCATGCGGATGAGGGTGGTCTTGCCGTCGCCGTTCCGCCCGACCACACCGATCCGGTCGCCCTCGCTGACGCCGAGGGAGACTCCGTCGAGCAGGGCACGGGTGCCGTACACCTTGCTGACGGACTCGACATTGACCAGGTTGACGGCCATTTCTCTCCTGAACAAGGGGGACGATCGACCCTCAAGGGTAGTCCGGCTCCCTCACCTCCCGAGCCACACGGGTGGGTGCTTCGGCGGACAACGCACCGCCCCGCATATTTACGCGGGCGCGGCCGCAGGCCGCCCACGTCCCGCCCGCTCCACCAGCAGCCACCCCACGAGTGTCATCGCCACGGCGACCGGAGCCGTCACCCGCACCGCGATCAGTACCGCCGTACGCCCTTCCAGCAACCCGCCGAACCCGACCATGGAGAGCCCCAGCACCCCGAAGAGGCACAGCGTCACGCCGAGCACGGCGGCCGGCCGCGCGCCCGCGGGCGACACCCCCGGCTCCCCCAGGACCACGGCGGAGGGCTGTTCGAACCTCCGGAACACGGTGACGAGCAGGGCCGTCACCCCACCGGCCACCACCACCCGCACCGGCACCTGGGCCCACCACACCCCCGTCGCGGGCTCCGGCAGCCGTACGCCGAGGGCCAGCAGCGCCCCGTACACGCCGAGCATCGCGGTGAGGTGCCACAGGAAGGCGGTCATGGACACGCCGTTCGCCGCGACGACCGCACGCCACACCCGTGGCCGGCGCAGCCACCGCCGCGCGGGGCCCCGCAGCGACTCCACCCCGCCGACCAGCCACAGCCCGTGGCACAGCAGCGCGAAGGTGGGCGGCGCCATGTTGGAGATCTTCTCGCCGGGCATCCCCACCATGGACAGCGGATACGGCCCGTACGCCACCAGCAGCACCACCCCGGCGAGCCCGGCGCCCGCGAGGAGGTAGGGGCGTCGCAGCTTCCCGTCCGCGCGCAGGAATCCGAGCTGGTGGACGGCGAGCCAGACGAAGGCGAAGTTCAGGAACTCGACGTACGGCACCCCGAACCCGAACCGCAGCAGGTCCACGAGCCCGGCCGCGGCGACGAGCCCGCCGAACGCGCCCCACCCGTACCGCTCGTGCAGCCGTAGCAGCGGCGGGGTGAAGGCCACCATCGCCAGATAGATCCCTATGAACCACAGCGGTTGGGCGACGAGTCGCAGCGACACGTCCAGCAACCCGCCCTTTCTGCCCGCGAGTTGCAGAGCGAGCGCGAGCGCTCCCCACACGCCGATGAACACCACGGTCGGCCGCAGCAGCCGCTGCAACCGGGCGCGCAGGAACACGGAGTAGAGAGCCCCTCCTCCGTTCTCTCCCTGCTCCCCGTTCTCTCCGTTCTCTCCGTGTTCCCCGGCCTTGCGCCGCAGCGAGCGGTACGACAGCGCGTGCGAGAAGCCGCCGACGAAGAAGAAGACGGGCATGACCTGGAGGGCCCAGGTGAGCAGTTGGAGGCGGGGCTCCACGGCGAGCAGGTTTCCGACCTCGGCCCGTCCGTCGCCGCGCACCGACACGGCGGCCATCAGCCAGTGCCCGAGCACCACCGTGCCGAGGGAGGCGACCCGCAGCAGGTCGACGTACTTGTCGCGCGAGGCGGGTGTGGCCGCGGCGAGGGCGTGAGCGCTTGATGCCATACGAGTACGGTCGCGCCGTCCGCCGCTACGGCGTCAGCGCGCCCGTACTCAATTCGCCTCTGAGTACCGGGTGCCCGTGACGTGCCGCTGAGTACTGGGTGCCCGTGACGTGCCCGTGCGGTCAGACGACCGTCGCGCCGGGGGCGGGGCCGTCGGTGACCCGTACCGTCCGGCAGGTGCCGGAGGCGCGCAGCGCGTCGGCGACCGCCCGCGCGGACTCGGCGTCCGCCGCGAGGAAGGCCGTGGTCGGCCCCGAGCCGGAGACCAGGGCCGCGAGCGCACCGGCGTTCCGCCCGGCGGCGAGCGTGTCGGCGAGGGTCGGGAAGAGGGAGAGGGCGGCGGGCTGGAGGTCGTTGGAGACGGCGCGGGCGAGGGCCCCGGCGTCCCCCTTGGCCAGCGCGTCGAGCAGCTCCTGCGAGGCGACAGGCTCCGGGATCCGCACACCCTCGTTCATCCGGTCGAACTCCCGGAAGACCGCCGGGGTCGACAGCCCGCGCTCGGCGATCGCGAAGACCCAGTGGAAGGTCCCGCCGACCTCGAGCGTCCGCAGCTGCTCGCCCCGTCCGACACCCAGCGCCGCCCCGCCCACCAGGCTGAACGGCACGTCACTGCCCAACTCGGCGCAGATGTCGAGGAGTTCCTCGCGGGAGGCGTTCGTCCCCCACAGGGTGTCGCAGGCGAGCAGCGCGCCGGCGCCGTCGGCGCTGCCGCCCGCCATGCCGCCCGCGACGGGGATGTCCTTGGCGATGTGGAGGTGGACCCCCGGTTCGACGCCGTACCGGCGGGCGAGTTCGAGGGCCGCGCGGGCCGCCAGGTTCGTGGCGTCGAGGGGGACCTGGTCGGCGTCCGGGCCCTCGCAGGTGATCCGCAGCTCGTCCGCCGGCGTCACGGTGACCTCGTCGTACAGCCCTACGGCGAGGAAGACGTTGGCCAGGTCGTGGAAGCCGTCGGGGCGGGCGGCGCCGACGGCGAGCTGGACGTTGACCTTGGCGGGGACACGTACGGTCACGACGTCCGTGCCCGTGACCCTGCCCGTGTGCGTCGTGGGCTCGGTCTTCGACTCCGTCACGGCTGAGCGCTCTCCTTGTTCTCGGCCTTGCTCTCGGCGTTCTCAGCCTTGCCCTCGGCCTTGTTCTCGGCCTTGTTCTCGGCCTTGTTCTCGGCGATACGGGCGAACTCCTCCACTGTCAGCGACTCCCCGCGGGCCTGCGGTGAGACCCCGGCGGCGACGAGCGCGACCTCGGCGGCGGCCGCGGAACCGGCCCACCCGGCGAGGGCGGCGCGCAGCGTCTTGCGCCGCTGGGCGAAGGCGGCGTCGACGACCGCGAAGACCTCGCGCTTGGAGGCCGTGGTCCTGATGGGCTCGGCGCGCCTGACGAGCGACACGAGGCCGCTGTCGACGTTCGGCGCGGGCCAGAAGACGTTCCGTCCGATGGAGCCGGCCCGCTTCACGTCGGCGTACCAGTTGGCCTTGACGCTCGGCACGCCGTACACCTTCGAGCCGGGGTCGGCGGCGAGCCGGTCGGCGACCTCGGCCTGCACCATCACCAGCGTGCGCTCGATGGTCGGGAAGGTGGCGAGCATGTGCAGCAGCACGGGGACGGCGACGTTGTACGGGAGGTTCGCGACGAGGGCGGTGGGGGCGGGGCCGGGGAGCTCGTCCACGTGCATGGCGTCGGAGTGCACGAGTGCGAAGCGGTCGGCGCGGGCCGGCATACGGGCGGCGATGGTCGCCGGGAGCGCCCCCGCGAGTACGTCGTCGATCTCCACGGCGACGACCCGGTCGGCCGCCTCCAGCAGCGCGAGGGTCAGCGAGCCGAGGCCGGGGCCGACCTCGACGACCACGTCGTCGGCCCGCACGCCGGCGGTGCGCACGATGCGGCGCACGGTGTTGGCGTCGATCACGAAGTTCTGGCCGCGCTGCTTGGTGGGCCGCACGCCGAGGGCACCCGCGAGCTCGCGGACGTCGGCGGGGCCCAGGAGGGCGTCGGGGGTGGGGCTGTTCACGCCCCAAGCGTACGGGTGCGACGGCGTGAGCCGTTTTCCCAGACCCCGGGTGCATGGTTCGACTGCGGGTGAGTGGGGGCGATCGCGCAGTTCCCCGCGCTCCTGAAGGGGCGCTGCGCGCCCGTCAGTCGTGGAGATGGGCTCCGCAGTGGGGCCACGGGCTCGTGCCCCGGCGGATGTACAGCTTCTTCGCCCGGCGGGTCTGCTCCGCGGCCGGCGCGTCCTGGGGCCGCCCGGACCCTCCGAGCGTGTGCCAGGTGTGGGTGTCGAACTGGTACAGGCCGCCGTAGGTGCCTGAGGGGTCCACGGCGCCGGGGCGACCGCCGGACTCGCACGCCGCGAGCCCGGACCAGTTCAGACGGTCCGCATCCCGCATGGAATCGGGCCGCGGCTTCGTACCGACCCGCACCACCTGTCCACGCGGCTCCCGGACCACCTCGTCCCCGACCCTCCGCGGCTTCTGCCTGACCCCGTTGACGGTCCGCAGCAGGTAGGTGACCCGCCGGGCCCCGGGCTCCCCGGCCCGGTCGACGACCTCGGTGCCACGGAACAGCAAGGGGTCGTTCGTCCGTGTCGTCAGAAAGGGGATGGCCTCCTCGCGGACCTCCTGGGTGCCGGTGATCCTCATCACGCTGACCGTCTGTCCGTCCCGGGGGAAGCTCCCTGGCGGGACGGACGTCGTGTCCTCGCCGTGGAGGGTGATCCCGGCCTCCTCGACGGCCTCGCCGACGGTCGCCGCGTTCGTCCGGATCGTCCGGGCCCGCCCGTCCGCCATGATCGTCACCGTCCGCTCGGTGCGGACGTCGAGCGCGAGGCCCTGACGGCCGATGCGCTGGGAGCGCGAGGTCGACAGGTACGCCCCCTCGGCGCGCACCCCGAGCTGCTGGAGCGCCCCGTCCACCGTGTGCGCCGTCGTCCACACCTCGTGCGGCTGTCCGTCGAGGGTGAGCCGCACGGGCCGCCCGTAGTGGACCGCGATCTCGTCACCGCTGGTCAGCCCGGTGCCGGGGGCGGGCGCGACCACGTCGTGCTCGCCGACGCGCACGCCCTCCTCGGCGAGCAGTTCGGTCACGTCGTCGGCGAAGGTGTGCAGCGTGCGCTCCTTCCCGTCGACACTGAGCTCGATGGCCTTGTCGCTGGCGACGAAGGCGGAGGCGCCGCCGGCGAGGAAGGCGACGACCAGCGCCTGGGGCAGCAGCCGCAGCGGGTCGGGACGCTCGGCGGCGCGCCGGCGCCGGGCGGCGCGCCGGGCAGCGGCCCGCCCGCCGGACCGGGGCCCCTCCCCCGAATCCCCGAGCGCCTGCGTCTGCACCAACGTGGGCGTCTGCCGGGGCAGTATCGGCTCGGTCGGCGCCTCGGACACCGCCAGTGCCTCGTACGCGGGCCGGTAGGTGTCCACGTAGCCGCCGCGGTCCGGGCCTCCGGCACCGTACGACGGCTGCTCACCAGTTCCTCGGTCCACGAACGACATTCCAGTCAGGCCATACGTCTCGTACTGCGACTTGGGCGAGTTGCTCACGACGACACGCTCCAGGAGATCCGGCGGAGTGAGAGGGGTGCCCGGAGGGCTCGTTCAGGGTGGTGGCGGGAGACGGGTGGGCGACCAGAACCTAGCGGAGCGGTCGTCACTCTCCAAAGCAACGCGGCTACGCTGTGTCGCGACACTGCCCTGAGGTGTGACCTCGCACAATGGCCGGAAGTGTTATCCCTCAGTAACCGAAGGCCCGCGCCGTGTTCGCCGCGAGCGCCGTCGCCAGCGTGTCCTCGTCGATGCCCCGTACGGCCGCCATGGCGCGCACCGTGATCGGAACGAGATAGGGCGCGTTAGGCCGTCCGCGGTACGGGGCGGGGGTCAGGAAGGGCGCGTCGGTCTCGACGAGGACGAGCTCCAGGGGGGCCACGGCCAGCGCGTCGCGCAGTGGCTGGGCGTTCTTGAAGGTCATGTTTCCGGCGAAGGACATGTAGTACCCGGCCTGGGCACAGATTTCGGCCATCGCCGCGTCGCCGGAGTAGCAGTGGAAGACGGTCCGCTCGGGCGCGCCCTCCTCCTTCAGGACGCGCAGCACGTCGGCGTGTGCGTCCCGGTCGTGGATGACCAGGGCTTTTCCGTGCCGCTTGGCGATCTCTATGTGGGCGCGGAAGGAGCGCTCCTGGGCGACCTTGCCTTCGGGGCCCGTACGGAAGTAGTCGAGCCCGGTCTCGCCGACGCCCTTGACCTGGGGCAGGGCGGCGAGGCGGTCGATCTCGGCGAGGGCCTCGTCCAGGGCGCCGTCGCCGCCGGGCTGCCGCGCGCCCTGGCGGGACCAGCCGTCGGGGTCGCCGTGCACGATACGGGGCGCCTCGTTGGGGTGCAGGGCGACGGTCGCGTGGACGGCCTCGTACGCGGCGGCGGTCTCGGCCGCCCAGCGGGAGCCCTTCAGGTCGCAGCCGACCTGGACGACCGTGGTCACGCCGACCGAGGCGGCCTTGGCGAGGCCTTCCTCGACGGTGCCGGACTGCATGTCGAGGTGGGTGTGCGAGTCGGCGACGGGGACGCGCAGCGGCTCGGGGAGCGGAGGTGCTTCGGTCTTGTCGGAGGACATGCCCCGATCCTACGAAAGGGGCATGCCGGACCGGACCTCACCCGGGCGAGGTCACCGCGCTCCCGCGATCAGCCCGCCTTGCGGTGGTGGAAGGGGTGCAGCAGGTCGGAGAGGTGCCAGTGGTGGGGTTCCCTGGGCACGGCCGGCTGGTCGACGGCCTCGTCGTGGGCCTGCTCGGGGTGGACCGGCACCGGGCGGTGCGTGTGCTGGTGCATGGAGTTCTGGACGGAGGACACCTGCCCTGCGCGCATGATGCGCACCACGTGTCCGTCGCAGTTCTGGCAGGAGGGCCGGCTCAGCGGCGACGGCACGACATGGCCGTCCGCCACGTACATCACGAACTCGCCGCCCTCGGCGTCGCGGTGGTGCTCTATCTCGAACGACTGCTCCCAGCCGTGCCCGCAGCGCATGCATGCGAAGGAATACGACTCGTTGACGACGGCGGTCGCCGCGCTGCGGTTGCCGGTCTGCCCTGCGATCTCACTCATGCCAGCTCCTGCTGTTCCGCTGGACAAGCGCCCCCGGTCGGCGGGGGCGAGGGACGGGTACGTCCCTTCAACCAGTGGACGCTTCTCCGCGCGGGAACGCATCAGGCCTGTCGACTATTGGAGTCGTTTTGGCCTTTCCTTGTCGGAATGCCGCCGAGACACGGCCTGAGCTTTGCTTTCCGTGCAGGCCCTTTGCTCTTCTATGGGGCGCTGTGCGCCGCGTTCTTTGCCGCGACCACCGCATCGAAGACATCGCGCTTGGGAATCCCCGCCTCGGCCGCGACCGCCGCGATGGCCTCCTTGCGACGCTCTCCCGCCTCTTCCCGCACCCGCACCCTGCGTACCAGTTCGCCCGCGTCCAGTTCCTCGGCGCCCTTGTCCGGCGCGCCCTCGACCACCACCGTGATCTCCCCGCGTACGCCCTCGGCGGCCCAGGCCGCCAGCTCGCCCAGCGGTCCGCGCTTGACCTCCTCGTACGTCTTGGTCAGCTCGCGGCAGACGGCGGCCCGCCGCCCGTCCCCGAAGACCTCGGCCATCGCGGCGAGGGTGTCGTCGAGGCGGTGCGGGGCCTCGAAGTAGACCATCGTGCGGCGCTCGCCCTCGACCTCCCGCAGCCGGGACAGCCGCTCGCCCGCCTTCCTCGGCAGGAATCCCTCGAAGCAGAACCGGTCGACGGGCAGCCCGGACAGCGCGAGCGCGGTGAGCACGGCGGACGGGCCGGGTACGGCGGTGACCTTGATGTCCTTCTCGACGGCCGCGGCGACCAGCCGGTACCCGGGGTCGGAGACGGACGGCATCCCGGCGTCGGTCACCAGCAGCACGCGCGCCCCGCCGACCAGCGCCTCGACGAGTTCGGGCGTGCGGGCGGCCTCGTTCCCCTCGAAGTACGACACCACGCGCCCGGTGGGCTGCACGCCCAGCGCCTGGGTCAGCCGGCGCAGCCTGCGGGTGTCCTCGGCGGCGACGACGTCCGCGCCCGCCAGCTCCTGGGCGAGCCGGGGCGGGGCGTCGGCCACGTCGCCGATGGGGGTGCCGGCCAAAACAAGGGTTCCTGTCACGGTTCCATCCTCGCAGGGGCATTCGGCGGCGGCCGCATCCACCCATTAGGCCCGTGCACGGGACTCCCACAGACCTGTTCCCTACGATGGCGCGGTGACCAGTACCGCGTCCTCCACGGACACCCGGCAGGGCCAGGCAACCGAAGAACGGCGGCCGTCGTGGCAGCAGCGGCTGCGCCGCTTCGGATACAACGCGCCGCCCAGAAGCGATGTGCGTGATCGGCTCGTGCCGCCGTACGCCGAGCCCAGCCCCCGGATCTGGGCTGCGTTCGGGCTGCGCCACGAGATCGCGGAGCGCATCACGCGCTGGTCGGGCTGGGGCGGCCCGCTGCTCGTGACCCTGATGGCGGGGCTGATGCGGTTCTGGAACCTGGGCAGCCCGAAGGCGGTGATATTCGACGAGACGTACTACGCCAAGGACGCCTGGGCACTGATCCACCGCGGGTACGAGGTCAACTGGGACAAGAACGCCAATGACCTGATCCTGCAGAACAACGGGCACGTCGGCATTCCCTCCGACGCCGCCTATGTGGTGCATCCCCCGGTCGGCAAGTACGTCATCGGGCTCGGCGAATGGATGTTCGGCTTCAACCCGTTCGGCTGGCGTTTCATGACGGCGCTGCTCGGCACGCTGTCGGTGCTGCTGCTGTGCCGGATCGGGCGCCGGATGTTCCGCTCGACGTTCCTGGGCTGTCTCGCGGGCGCGCTGATGGCGGTGGACGGGCTGCACTTCGTGATGAGCCGCACCTCGCTGCTCGACGGTGTGCTGATGTTCTTCGTGCTGGCGGCCTTCGGCTGTCTGATCGTGGACCGCGACCGCGCGCGCGCCCGACTGGCGGCCGCCCTGCCCACGGACCCGGACGGTCTCGTACGCCCCGACGCACACATCGCCGAGTCCACCCGCCTCGGCTGGCGCCCCTGGCGCTGGACGGCCGGTCTGATGCTGGGCCTGGCCCTCGGCACCAAGTGGAGCGGCCTGTACATCCTCTTCGCGTTCTGCGTGATGGCGGTCCTGTGGGACGTCGCCGCCCGCCGGGTCGCGGGCGCCCGACACCCGTATGTGGCGGCCCTCAAGCACGACACGGGCATCACGTTCCTCGCGACGGTCCCGGTGGCGATCGCCACGTACTTCCTCTCCTGGACCGGCTGGATCCTCTCCCCCACGAACGGCAAGGGCGGCTACTTCCGCAACTGGGCCGCGACCGACGGCAAGGGCGGCAGCTGGGCCTTCCTGCCCGACTGGCTGCGCAGCCTGTGGCACTACGAGCACGAGGTGTACGAGTTCCACGTCGGCCTCTCGTCCCCGCACACCTACCAGTCGAACCCGTGGAGCTGGATCGTCCTGGGCCGCCCTGTCTCGTACTTCTACGAGTCCCCGCTGCCCGGCAAGGACGGCTGCCCGGCGGACGCGGGCGGCAAGTGCGCCCGCGAGGTCCTGGCCCTGGGCACGCCCCTCCTCTGGTGGGCCGCCTGCTTCGCGATCGTCTACGTCCTGTGGCGCTGGGCCTTCCGCCGCGACTGGCGGGCGGGCGCGATCGCCTGCGGCATCGCGGCCGGCTACCTCCCCTGGTTCATGTACCAGGAGCGCACGATCTTCTTCTTCTACGCCATCATCTTCGTCCCGTTCCTGTGCCTGGCGGTCGCCATGATGATCGGCGCGATCCTCGGCCCACCCGGCTCCACGGAACGCCGCCGCGTCATCGGCGCGGCGAGCGCGGGCGTCCTGGTCCTCCTGATCGCCTGGAACTTCATCTACTTCTGGCCCCTGTACACGGGCACCGCGATCCCCATAGACCAGTGGCGCTCCCGGATGTGGCTGGACACCTGGGTCTAGCTGCACAGACACACCAAGAGGGCGCGGCAGTCTGCCGCGCCCTCCGTAGTCCCCCATCGGGTCAGGGACGGTAGTGGTCGGTCATGGTGGGCGAAGAGCTGTGCACTGAGGCGGCGTTGTAGGAGACCCTGTCGTTGTACGCCTGCAGCCGCCGCGCTTGCTCGATCAGGCGGCCGTCGACGTTCTCCGTGCTGCCGTTCCTTCGGCGCAGGAGCACGAAGAGCAGGACCAGTACCGCTGCCACCAACAGACCAAACAGCACGCCGAGCTCGATCACAGACGCCCCCCGAGTGAGTGTGTGACGCTCCACGATAACGAGCAGCCTGAGAGGTGCCCAGGTAGCTTCCGGCGCCCTCAAATCCGTCCCGCGCCGTCCGGCCCTGCAGCGGGATCTGCTTCCAGGGAAGGGCTTTGAGCTGTTTGTGGAGTTTCTTCTGGTTCCCTTTCGCGATCACGATGTACTGCGCGCCTCGGCCGAGCAGGTAGCCGGCGTGCTCGCGCTGGGTGTGCATGGCGTCGCTGGTGCGGCGAGTAGATGAATCTTGCGGCCCGTGGCCCTGGCCGCTCCGCGCAGGGTCTTGCCGTCGACCGCCACTGCGCGCAGCCGGCCGTCGGCGCCAGCGCGCCGGTCGGCCGGCCACCGGCCCACCGCCCGGTCCAACGCGTCACCGTCGATGCGGCCCAGCAGCCGACGCACCGTCGCCTCCGCCGGCAGGGAGGTCGCTCCGGTCAGAACCGCGCACGCGGTCAGCGCAAGCATGACGACCAGAGCGTGCCGTACGCCGCGCGGATCGCGAGGGTCGGGCACCTCGGCCAGACGCTCCAGCGGAATCGGCGATGACGCGTCGGCAGGCACGGTTCATTCGCCCGCGGTGTCCTCGGCCTCCCAGCGAAGCAGGTCGCCCGGCTGGCACTTGAGCACCTCGCAAAGCGCGGCGAGCGTCGCAAAGCGCACCGCCTTGGCGCGGCCGTTCTTGAGTACCGCCAGGTTGGCGGGCGTGATCCCTACGCGGTCCGCGAGCTCGCCCACGGACATCTTCCGCCTGGCCAGCATCACGTCGATGTCGACGGCGATCGGCATCAGATCACCTCGTCCAACTCGGCCTGCATCTGCGCCGCTTCGACGTCGCGGGCGACGGCCTGGGCGAGCAGCATCCGCAGCACGAGCACGATGAGCGCGACTCCCAGGATGGCCACGCCGATCCCGCCCATGATGAGGGTGACGCCCGGGTCGTCCCGCTGGCCGGGCGCATTGACGGCCGTGACCGCGAACCACACGAGAGCAGCCGCGACGATCGCGCCGATGATGCCGTCCACGTACCGGAAGGCGGCGTGGGAGAACACGGTTCCGCGTCGCACCATCGTTACCAGTCGCCATACACAGACCAGGGCGACCTGGGCCGCCCCGATGCCCAGGATCGTGATCACGCGCAGCGGGGTCAGCGGGAGCGACCCGTCCTCCGGGTCACTCCCGCTGACCAACGCCCACACCATCAATGCCTGTACGAACACGGTGCCGGTGAGCACCACCACGAGCACGGCGCGCAGCGCGCGCACTGTCAGCTTTCCCATGACCCATCTCCCCATCGAGTTGCGATGGGAATCTATCGAAATTCGATAGGTGAAACAAGGGCTGGGTCGGGACGTACGCGAAAGGCCGTCGACTGCCTCTGTCTGGCCTCGAGAGCCGCGCTGTCGTCGCCGTCGTCGTTGGTGGTGGTCGTCGGGCGGTCAGCCCGCCGGGTGGGTGGCGTAGTCGCCGAGGAGGTCGGCGTAGATGTCGACAGAGGTGGAGCCGGCGTTGTACAGGTCGATCTCGCCGTTGGTGCCGACCTTGACCAGCGCGCGGTTGGCCACGGTGTGTTTGGTCGTGAAGTCGACCGAGTGCACGCTGGGGCGGGAGGTGCCGTCGGCGTAGGCGATGAGGTAGCCGGTGCCGGACGGCGCTGGCACCGTGAGGTTGAGGTCCACGGCGCTCACACCGCTCGCAGGGACCCCGTGCGCACCGGTGACCTTGAGCTTCAGCGTGGCGTGGGCACCGAGCCTGGCTATCCTTCCGCTTCCGGCGCCGGTGTGGGTGTTGAGGATCCGCACCGGGGTGACCGGCTGGAACTGCGAACCGCTCGCGGTGGGGCCGTACCAGCCGACGAGGTCCGCGATCAGGTTCGCCGACGACCTGCTGGTGTTGCGCAGGACGACCTTGCCGTCCACCAGCGGGAGCACGATCTGGGCGGAGGCGGTCTGCCCGGTGGTCCAGTACGGGCCCGTCACGCTGGAGCCGGAGTCGCCGTGGGTGGAGACGGTGAGGCTGCCGGACGCCTTGGTGGTGGTCGCCCCGACGTTGAGGACCACGGCGCTCGCCCCGGTCGGGACGCCGTGGGTGCCGGCGGCCGTCAGCGTGACCGAGTGGCCGCCGGCGACCGGTCCGGTGACGCCGCCGGTGGCGCCCCGGGTGTCGAGCAGCCGGACGGGCGTGGCCGGGTGGTAGGTCTCGGCGAACTGCGCGTGCGACTGAAGACCGACGGTGGCTACGTTGACGGTCACCGCGCCGGAGCTGCCGTTGTAGATGTCGACCGAACCGGTCGGGGTGACCTTGACGGTCGCCTCGTTGCGGGCGCTCCGGCCGGGCTCGAAGTTGATGCTGGAGGTGCCCGGGCGGGTGGTTCCGTGGGTGTAGAGGGTCAGAGAGCCGCTCGCCTTGGCCGCACTGGTGACGATCTGCAGCTGAGCCGCGTCCACGCCGTCGGAGTCGGCCCGCACGGTGGCCGCCGAGAGCTTCAGGACGCCGTGCGCGGCGATCGTCTTCTCGGTGTCGAACTCGGGGGTCATGGCCACGAAGGCGTCCGCGGCGTGGAAGGTCGCCTTGGCGGTAGTGGTCCGGCCGAGCTGGTCCGTCTGCGTCAGCGTGGCGGTGTAGGTGCCGGGGGTGGGGTACTGGTGCGGCACCTCCTGCGCGCCGTTGGCCAGGTTCTGCTGGCTGCCGTCGCCGAACGTCAGGGACCGGTACGCGATCTCCCACACGTCCGCCGGTTCCGGAACGGTGAACCGCGCATACCCCGCGTTGACCTGCCCGTCGCTCGTGGTGTCCGCAACGCCGGACAGCGACGCGGCGGGCGGTGTGGCCGTAGCCGCCAGGACCGGGACGTACTGCCCTGTCCGGCTCGACCCGTCGGTATCAGTCACCGTGATGCTCGGGGTGTACCTGCCCGGCGTGGTGTAGGTGTGGGTGACCGGGGCGCCCGCGGCGCCGGTGGCCGGGGCGCCGCCGTCGCCGAAGTCGACCGAGTACGTGAATGCCTCGCCCCACGAACTGGTGGCGCCATCGGTCCTCAGCGAGGTGACGAACGGTGCGAGCCCGATCGTCGGCGACGGCGTGTCGCCGACCCGGAAGTAGATGGTGTCCTGCCGCTCAATGGCGCCCCGGTCGGGGCGGGTGCTCGCGCTGGTGCCGGTGTCGGCGACGAGCGGGTCGTCGATGCGCGAGGCGCCGTTGATGTCGGTGGAGAGCTCGCCGGGCGCGTCTGCGTCGGCCGAGTCGATGAGGACGGAGTGCTCGTTCGGCGCTGTCAGGGACAGCATGTTGAGCCCGTCGATGTCGTGCGCACCCTGCCCGGTCGCGTCCCGCAGTGCCGCGGTGGTCGAGTAGGGAGCGCCCGCCCAGGAGTACTCGGGGCGCGGCCGGGTGCCACCGGGCGCACCGTTCGCCGCCACGTTGTAGTCACCGGTGACCTGAGCCGCCGAGTCGGCCGACACCGTGTAGAGCGGAGCGGTGGGTGCCGGGCACGTGTCACTCTGCCTCGCCGTCGTGGAGGCGACCACGTTGTTCTCCACCACCCCGGAGCTCCCGCCGCCCAGCGAGATTCCGGTGGCGCAGGGCGCGATGACCGTATTGCTCGTCACGTTCGCGCCGGACGCCCCCGTCACCGCGATCCCGCCGAGCCGCGGGGTGGTCACCACGTTGGTCGTCGCGGTGACCCGCGCCGCTCCTGGCTCCACCTGTACGCCGAAGGCGTATCCGTCGCCGATCCAGTTCCGCGACACGGTCACGTCCGAGGAGGCGCCGTCCACGGTCACCGCGGTCCCCGCGCCCGGGGCCCGCACTGCGGGGCGGGGGAACGACAGCCGGTCGAGGTCGACGCCTTCGGAGTCCGTCACCGCCACCCCGTCTCCGCCGCGGTACCGGACCGCCAGGTATTCGACCCGTACGTCGTGCACCGCTTTGAGCGTCAGCGCCGGCGCGGAGCCCGTGGACGCGAGCTCCGCCCACGAGCCGCCCGCGCTGATGGGCGCCCCGGTGAACGTGATCGGGGCGTCCTTGGTGCCCGACCTGGTCAAGGTCGCCGACTCCGAGTACGTCTGATCGTCCACCGACTCGATCCGGACCGTCTGCCCCGGTTCCACCACGTCCGCCGCCGCCTGCACCGTGCAGAAGGGCGCGCTCTGTGTGCCCGCGCCCGTGTCGCTGCACGCCACGTCGTGGTTCACGTACAACGTCCCGGCCGAACCCGGGTCCGCCGACGCCCTACCGGTACCCCCGCCGCTCATCACCCCCGCCACGATGAGCACGGCCACGGACACCCCGACAGCGGGGCGAGGTCTATGCATGAGGTCTCCACGAAGCGTTCGCGGTGAGGGCGGTGAGCCCCGGGGCGGCGTGCTGAGGTGCAGTGCTGAGGTGCAGTGCCGAGTCGTCGACCGACGTCGACCGACCGAGCGCGTGACGAGAATGCCGGTTGAGGGTGAACGGTCCCTGGAGGTCCACCAGTTGGCCGTCGCAGTCGTTCACTCCAGCGCTGACACGCAGCCGCCATCGTGTCAGCCCCCTCCTCAAGAAACGTCCATGATCCACCCTTGCCTTGCCCAAGACCGGCCCGTACTGGTCATTGACCCGCGTTCACGTACGTAACTGAATGCCCGGTCTAACGATTCGGAGAATCTCCGCCCCATCCACCACTCCTCCCGCATACAGTGCCCTGCAGACCGACTTTTCTGAACGCGTTCAGAAGTTCGGGAGAGGGGTCCACGGGGAGGGTTTCGCGCGATGCGCAAGGGGGCAAAGGCTGCCGTCATCGGCAGTGTGTTCGCCGTGATGGTGGGGGGTGCCGGATACGGCGCCTTCAACGTGATGTCGGCACTCAGCGGGAGCGAGGGCGGGGGCTCGGGGAGCGGCGGACCCGCGGCCGTGAAGACGGGGCCGCCGAGCGGCGCGGAGGTCAAGGAGGCCTCGACGAAGTTCTTCGCCGCCTGGGAGCAGGGGGACGCCGCCAAGGCCGCCGCGTACACCAACTTCGCCCAGAAGGCACAGGAGTTGCTGGCCGGTTACCGCGACGACGCACACGTCACCGGTGTGAGGATCACCCCGGGGGCGGTGACGGGAACCACCGTGCCGTTCTCCGTCAAAGCGACGGTGTCGTTCGAAGGGAAGTCCAAGCCCTTCGCGTACGACTCCCGGCTGACCGTCGTACGCGGCGAGACCACCGGGAAGGCGCTGGTCGACTGGAAGCCGTCCGTCGTGCATCCCGAGTTGCAGGAAGGAGACACGCTGGTCACGGGCGAGTCGGCGAGCCCACCCATCGAGGCCGTGGACCGGAACAACGTTGTCCTGACGAAGGAGAAGTACCCCTCGCTGGGACCGATCCTGGACGCGCTGCGCGAGAAGTACGGCGACACGGCGGGCGGTACGGCCGGAGTCGAGCTGGCGATCCATCACGCGACCGAGGGCGCGGGGGACACTGCCCTGGTGACCCTCGCCAAGGGCAAGGCCGGCAAGCTGCGCACCACCCTCAGCGCGAGCGCGCAGGCCGCGGCGGAGAAGGCGGTCTCCCGGTACGCCGAGTCGTCCGTGGTGGCCGTGCAGCCGAGCAGCGGTGAGGTGCTGGCGGTCGCCAACCACCGTGCGGACGGCTTCAACGCGGCCTTCCAGGGCACCCTGGCCCCCGGCTCCACGATGAAGATCATCACCGCGGCGATGCTCATCGACAACGGCGTGACCACCATGAACGGCCCGGCGCCCTGCCCGCCGACCGCGACCTGGCAGAGCCAGACCTTCCACAACCTCACCAACCTCGCACCGAACGAGAAGGCGAGCCTCGCCAACAGCTTCATGCGGTCCTGCAACACGGCCTTCGTGAAACTGATCGACGAGAAGCCGCTCACGGACGAGTCCCTGACGACCGAGGCACAGACGCGCTTCGGCCTCGGCCAGAACAACTGGAAGACCGGCATCCCCTCCTTCGACGGCAACATCCCCGCCTCCGGCGGCCCGGACCGCGCGGCGAACGCGATCGGCCAGGGCCAGGTCCAGATGAGCCCGCTGAACATGGCGTCGGTCACGGCGACGGCGATGACGGGCACCTTCCGGCAGCCGGTCATCGTCTCGCCCAAGCTCGACGACCGGGAACTGGCGACGGCGAAGGGCCTGCCCAGCAGTACGTCCGCGCAACTGCGCGCGATGATGAACCTCACCGCGACCAGCGGCACCGCCGCCCAGGTGATGGCGGGGCTCAGGGGCGACATCGGCGCCAAGACCGGCTCCGCCGAGGTCGACGCCCAGTCCAAGTCGAACAGCTGGTTCACCGGCTATCGGAACGACATCGCGGCCGCCGCGATGACCCAGGGAGGCGGGCACGGGGTGGACGCGGCCGGTCCGATCGTCGCAGCTGTGCTACGAACGGGCGGCTGAAGTCACCCTTGACAGGGCGGGACCCTAGGGTGGGGGTTCTCGTTGAGGAGCATGAGGGTGCCGGGGGACTTGGGGAACAGGCGGAGGATCGAGAGCTGTGGGGAACAGAAGGCGCGTCGCCGAGCGACGAAAGACGAAGCCCGCCGTGGTCGGCGGGCTGATCGCGGTGGTCGTCGTCGGCGGGGCGTTCGGCGCCTACAGCCTGTACGGCGGCGGGGCGTCGGCCGAGGACCGCACGTCGGAGACCGCCGCCCGCAAGGCCGTGAAGACCGGTCCGCCGTCGGCGGCCGAGGTCACGGCGCTGTCCACGCGGTTCCTGACCGCCTGGCAGAGCGGTGACGTCGCGAAGGCGGCCGCGGCCACCGACGACTCGGCGGCCGCGACGACCTTGCTGACCGGCTACGGCAAGGACGCCCACATCACCGGCGTCAAGCTCACGCCGGGCACGGCGTCCGGGTCCTCCGTCCCCTTCTCCGTCAAGGCCACCGTCACGTACAAGGGCAAGAGCAAGCCCCTGGCGTACGACTCGAAGCTGACCGTCGTGCGGCGCGCCAAGGACGGTGCGGCGCTGGTCGGCTGGAAGGCGTCGGTCGTGCACCCCGACCTCCAGGACGGCGACCGCCTGGTCACCGGCCCGGCGGGCACTCCCCCGGTCACCGCCCTCGACCGCGACGGCGGCGAGATCACCACGGCCAAGTACCCCTCGCTGGGCACGGTGCTGGACGGGCTGCGCGAGAAGTACGGAAAGATCGCCGGCGGCAAGGCGGGCATCGAACTGCGCGTGGTCCGCAAGGCCGCCACCAAGGGCACCCAGAAGACCCCCGACAAGACCCTGGTGACCCTCAGCGAGGGCACCCCGGGGACCGTGAAGACCACGCTCAGCCCGACCCTCCAGGCCGACGCCGAGCAGCAGGTCGCCAAGAAGGACCGGGCGTCCGTGGTCCTGATGCGCCCCTCGACGGGCGAGATCCTCGCGGTCGCCAACACCAGCCACGGCTTCAACACGGCCTTCCAGGGCTCGCTGGCCCCCGGCTCCACCATGAAGGTCATCACGTCGTCGCTGCTCATCGACAAGGGGCTCGCCTCGGCCGACAAGCAGCACCCGTGCCCGAAGTACGTGACGTACGGCGGCTGGAAGTTCCAGAACGACGACAAGTTCGAGATCAAGGGCGGCACGTTCAAGGCGAGCTTCGCGCGCTCCTGCAACACCGCTTTCATCAGCCAGGCCAAGAAACTGTCGAACTCCGACCTGACGAACCAGGCGCAGCAGTACTTCGGCCTGTCCATGAACAACTGGGCCATCGGCGTCCCGTCCTTCGACGGCTCGGTCCCGGTCCAGTCGGCGGCCCAGATGGCGGCCTCGCTGATCGGCCAGGGCGGGGTCCGCATGAACCCGCTGAACATGGCCTCGGTCGCCTCCACGGTCAAGACGGGCGCCTTCCACCAGCCGTACCTGGTGTCTCCGACGGTCGACAACCGCAAGCTGGCGACGGCCTCCCGCACCCTCTCCGCCACCACCCTCGCCCAGCTCCGCGAACTCATGCAGTACACGGCGGCGTACGGCACCGCCGCCGAGGCGATGTCCGGCCTCGGCCCCGACTACGGCGCGAAGACCGGCTCCGCGGAGGTCGACGGCCAGAAGAAGCCCAACGGCTGGTTCACCGCGTGGAAGGGCGACCTCGCCGCGGCGGGCGTCGTCCAACAGGGCGGCCACGGCGGCGACACGGCGGGCCCAATCGTGGCGGCCCTCCTGAAGGCGGGAAGCTAGCCGGGCGGGCGACTGGCACCTGTCCGGGCGGTGGGCCAAGGCCTGTCCGGGCGGTGGGCCAAGGCCTGTCCGGGCGGTGGGCCAAGGCCTGTCCGGGCGGTGGGCCAAGGCCTGTCCGGGCGGGGAACAGGTCGGCCCAGGGAACGATGTCGGTCGAGCTGGAACTCGCTCGCGTGCCTCCTACACCGACCGATAGCGTGCCGCCCATGACGACCGATGCCGCCGAAGAGTCCGGAGCCCACCCCCGTTTCGCCGAGGCCCTGAGAGAGCTGGGCCTCGCTGATCTGCTGCCGCGCATCCGCCGCTTCCCGGACGCGACCCGTACCGCCGCAGAGGCCGCCGCCGCGATCGGGTGCGAGTTGAGCCAGATCTGCAAGTCGCTGATCTTCGCCGCGGACGGGGTGCCGGTGCTCGTGCTGATGGACGGGGCGTCGCTGGTCGATCTGGAGCTCGTGCGGCGGGAGCTCGGGGCCGGGAAGGTGACGCGGGCCAGGGTCGAGCTGGTACGGGAGACGACCGGGTACGCGATCGGCGGGGTGCCGCCCTTCGGCCACCGTACGAAGACGCGGGTGCTCGCGGACCGTTCGCTGCTCGACCACGACGTGGTGTGGGCCGCGGCCGGCACCCCGTACACCGTGTTCCCCATGGACCCCAAGACGCTGGTCGCGCATGCGGGCGGCACGCTGGTGGACGTGCGCGAGCAGCACCTGTGACCCCGCTGGTCACCGCGGCGGTGCTGCTCGCCGCGGTCACCCACGCCAGTTGGAACGCGATCGCGCACCGCATCACCGACAAACTCGTCGGGTTCACGCTGATCGCGGGCGGCGGGGTGCTGATCGGGGTGGCGCTGATGCCGTTCATGGCGGTGCCGGCGGCCGGGGCGTGGCCGTATCTGCTCGTGTCGGCCGCGATCCACGTCCTGTACTACGCCCTGCTGATGCGCTCCTTCCGGCTGGGCGACTTCGGGCAGGCCTATCCGATCGCCCGCGGGACCGCCCCGCTGGTCGTCACCGTGCTCGCGGCCGTGTTCGCGCACGAGGTGCCGAACGCGTGGGCGGCGGCGGGGATCGCCGTGTCGTGCACGGGGCTGACGGGGGTCGCGCTGTGGGGGATGCGCGGGCGGCGGCCCAACTGGGCCGCCATCGGCGCGGCGTTGGCCACCGGTGTGTCGATCGCCGCGTACACCGTCGTGGACGGACTCGGCGTACGCGCCTCGGGTTCCTCGCTCGGGTACATCGCCTGGCTGATGGCGGTGCAAGGGGTCGTGATCCCGGCGTACGCCGCCTACCGCCTGCGCTCCCGGCTCATCCCCGCCCTACGGCCCTTCGCCGCCCTGGGGCTGCTCGGCTCGGTGCTGTCCGTGGCGGCGTACGCGCTGGTGCTGTGGGCACAGACGCGCGCGGAGCTGGCTCCCATCTCCGCCCTGCGCGAATCCTCGATCATCGTCGGCGCGGCGATCGGGGCGGTGTTCTTCAAGGAGCGGTTCGGGGCGCCGCGAATCGCGGCGGCGGGGCTGCTGGTGGTGGGGATCGGTCTGATGCTGCACGCGGGCTGATGCCGCGCGCGAGGTGGACCGACCGTCAGTGAGCCACCGGGGTCACCGCGGTGTACGTGCGGCGTAGGAAGCGGATCAGAACCTTCGAGTCGAACTGCACCACCGACACGCCTTGCGCGGAGTGGAACTCCACGACCGCCTGCACCCGGCCGCACGGCCACACACGTACGTCGCCGGACTCGACCGGACCGCGCAGTCCCCGTTCGAGGAGTTCCCGGGGGAAGGCCCACTCGTGGGGGCCGGGCAGCGTCATGTGGACCTGGCGGGGATCAGCATCGGGGTCGTAGCTCAGGGCCACCGGGACGGCCTGGTGTTCGTCCTCGAAGGAGTCTGCCGTGTCGGTGACGATGTGGGCGCGTGCGTACTGTTCGACGGCAGACATGAACCGACTCCTTGCGCTGCGTTACCTGTGTGGAATATATGAATCCGTCACCTCTCCAATGTCGCACATTTCGGAGATTTCGCCCACGGAGTCCCATACTCACCGGGTTCCCGGATCAGCCCCCGCCATGCATCGCCGCCTCGCCGCTATTCATGGACAGCTCGCTCTTGCAAGCCGTTCGCAACAAGGCACTATCATCGAACGGTGCATGTGCCTGACGGATTCATCAATGCCCCGGTCTCCGCGGTCACCGGAGTGGTCGCCGCCGGCGCCATCGCCGTGAGCCTGCGGGGCGCCCGCCGCGAACTCGACGAGAAGACCGCGCCGCTCGCCGGCCTGGTCGCCGCCTTCATCTTCGCCGTACAGATGCTGAACTTCCCGGTCGCCGCCGGGACCAGCGGACATCTGCTGGGCGGCGCGCTCGCGGCGATACTCGTCGGCCCCTTCACCGGGGTCCTCTGTGTCTCCGTGGTCCTGCTGATGCAGGGCATCCTCTTCGCCGACGGCGGCCTGACCGCACTCGGTGTGAACATCACCGACATGGCGATCGTCACGACGGTCGTCTCGTACGCCGTCTTCCGGGGCCTGGTGAAGGTCCTGCCGCGCAAGAAGCGCTCCATCACCGTGGCGGCCTTCGTCTCCGCGCTCCTCTCCGTCCCGGCGGCCGCCGTCGCCTTCACCCTCATCTACGCCCTCGGCGGCACCACCGACGTCCCGATCTCCAAGGTCGCCACCGCGATGATCGGCGTGCACGTCCTCATCGGCATCGGCGAGGCCACCATCACCGCTCTCACGGTCGGCGCGGTCATCGCCGTACGACCGGACCTCGTGTACGGGGCGCGCGGTCTGCAGCAGCGGCTGAAGCTGCGCGTCGGCGGCGAACTGGTCGACACACCCGCGCCCGCCGCCGTCCCCGTGGCCGCCCGGACCTCCCGCCGCAAGGTGTGGGCGGTCGGCCTCGTCACCTCCCTCGTCCTCGCGGGCTTCGTCAGCTTCTACGCCTCCGCGAGCCCCGACGGCCTGGAGAAGGTCGCCAAGGACCAGGGCATCGACAAGAACACCAAGAAGCACCACACCGAGGACTCCCCGCTCGCCGGGTACGGCGTCAAGGACATCTCCGACGCCCGGATCTCCGGCGGCCTCGCGGGCGTGATCGGCGTCGGCGTCACCGTCGTCGCGGGCAGCGGGATCTTCTGGGCGGTGCGCAGGCGCCGTACCGCCGACGTCTCCCCCTCGCAGGTGGCCTGAGGTGGGCGCGGGCCACGCCCACCGGCTCTATCGGCACGGGCACTCCCCCGTGCACACCCTGCCCCCGCACACCAAACTCGCCGCGACCTTCGCCTTCGTCGTCGTGGTCGTCTCCACCCCGCGCGAGGCGATGTGGGCCTTCGCGCTGTACGCCGCGCTCCTGGCCACGGTGGCGTACCAGGCCCGGGTGCCGGCCGCCTTCCTGCTCAAGCGGCTGCTGATCGAGATCCCGTTCGTCGCCTTCGCCGTGCTCATGCCGTTCGTGGCGCAGGGCGAGCGGGTGGACGTCCTCGGTCTGTCGCTCAGCGTGAACGGCCTGTGGGGCGCCTGGAACGTCCTCGCCAAGGGCACCCTCGGCGTCGCCGCCTCCGTGCTCCTCGCCTCGACGACCGAACTGCGCGAACTGCTGCTGGGGCTCCAGCGGTTGAAGCTGCCCCCGCTCCTCGTGCAGATCGCCTCCTTCATGATCCGCTACGGCGATGTCATCACGGACGAGATGCGGCGGATGCGGATCGCGCGGGAGTCACGGGGCTTCGAGGCCCGGGGTGTACGGCACTGGGGCGTCCTCGCGAAGTCGGCGGGCGCGCTGTTCATCCGCTCCTACGAGCGCGGGGAGCGCGTCCATCTCGCCATGGTGAGCCGGGGGTACGCCGGTTCGATGCCGGTCATCGACGAGGTGACCGCGTCCCGGGCGCAGTGGTCGTACGCCCTCGCCCTCCCGTTCGCCGCCCTTGTCGTCTGCCTGCTGGGATGGACCCTGTGACCCCCTCTCTGGAAGTGGCCGGACTGGCCTTCGCCTACCCGGACGGCCACCAGGCCCTCTTCGGCGTCGACTTCACCGTCGGGCGTGGCGAGCGCGTCGCGCTGCTCGGCCCGAACGGCGCCGGCAAGACCACCCTCGTCCTCCATCTCAACGGCATCCTGACCGGCGGCGCCGGGACCGTGACGGTGGCCGGACTCCCGGTCGGCAAGCGGCACATGGCGGAGATCCGACGCAAGGTCGGCATCGTCTTCCAGGACCCGGACGACCAGCTGTTCATGCCGTCCGTGCGGGAGGATGTCGCCTTCGGACCGGCCGCGGCGGGCCTGAAGGGCGCCGAGCTGGAGGAACGCGTCCGTACGGCCCTGGAGCGGGTCGGCATGGCGGACTTCGCCGACCGCCCCCCGCACCATCTGTCGTTCGGGCAACGACGCCGGGTGGCCGTCGCGACCGTCCTCGCGATGGAGCCGGAGATCCTCGTCCTCGACGAGCCGTCCTCCAACCTCGACCCGGCCTCGCGCCGCGAACTCGCCGACATCCTGCGGTCGTTGGACGTGACCGTCCTCATGGTCACGCACGACCTGCCGTACGCCCTCGAACTGTGCCCCCGGGCGCTGATCCTGAGCGACGGCGTGATCGCGGCGGACGGGAAGACCGGCGAGCTGCTCTCCGACGACGAGCTGATGCGCACCCACCGCCTGGAGCTGCCCTTCGGTTTCGATCCGCGCTCGACAGCTGTGCGTACTCCGTGACAATGGGCGCGTGACGAAACAAGGGGACCAAGAGGACTTCGGATCGGCCGGGTCGCTGTTCCTCGACGACCAGTTGTGCTTCGCGCTGTACGCGGCCCAGCGCGCGGTGACCGCCGCGTACCGCCCGCTGCTGGAGGAGCTGGGCCTCACCTACCCGCAGTACCTCGTCCTGCTGTTCCTCTGGGAGCGCGGCGAGACCACGGTCAAGGAGCTGGCGGGCGCGCTGCGGCTGGACTACGGCACGGTGTCGCCGCTGCTCAAGCGCCTGGAGTCGGCCGGTCTGGTCCGCCGTGACCGCTCGCCGCGCGACGAGCGGTCGGTGCTGGTGGCGGTCACCGGGCGCGGTGAGGCGCTGCGGGAGCGCGCGGCGGGCGTACCGCGGGCGCTGCTGGCGTCGACCGGCCTCGCCGGGGACGAGGTGGCCAGGTTGCGGCAGGAGCTGTGGGGGCTGGCCGAGCGCGCGGAGGGTGCGGCGGGGCGCGGGCGCTGACCTGCCCGGGCAGGGGTTACCGACGGTTTCTACCCCCTGGTGATCACCCTTCCGTACCGGCCGGTACCTTGTGCACGATGTACTTGCACGCTTCTGTGTTTTCCGTCCTGGGGGAGGTCCCGCCATGATCGATGGCACCGCTGTCGGCGACACCGCTGTCGACACTCGTCCGACGAAGATCATGTACGTCGCCGAGGCCACCGCGCACGGCGGCCGGGACGGCTATGTCACCAGCCAGGACGGCCAGATCGAACTGAAGGTCGCGATGCCGCCCGCGCTCGGCGGTGACGGCAACGGCACCAACCCCGAGCAGCTCTTCGCGGCCGGGTACAGCGCCTGCTTCCACAACGCGCTGGTACTGGTGGGCCGCCGCGCCGGACTGGACCTGACCGGCTCCACCGTCGCCGCGAAGGTCGGCATCGGACCCAACAAGCAGCGCGGCTACGGCCTCGCGGTCGCCCTGAGCGTCTCGCTGCCCGTCCTCGACCAGGACGTCGCGACCAAGCTCGTGGACGCGGCGCACGAGGTCTGCCCGTACTCGAACGCGACCCGGAACAACATCGAGGTCACGATCCTGCTCGGCTAGGAATCGAGCCTTCCGCGTGTGTGTTGCAACCACTGTTGAGGGTGGCCGGGCGACAGGGAGTACGGACGTGAACGTGAACGGCGAAGTGGCCGAGGGCTTCGAGCCGGTCAGGGAAGCGTTCGCGCGTAACTTCGAGACGCTCGGGGAGCGCGGTGCGGCGGTCTCCGTGTACCGGCACGGGCGCAAGGTCGTCGACCTGTGGGGCGGCACGCGGGACGTGGACGGTACGGCGGATTCGGCGCCCTGGGAGCACGGCACAGCCCACGTCATGCACTCGGCGACGAAGGGTGTCGGGGCCGCCGTACTCCTGATGCTGCACGAGTGCGGCGAGCTGGACCTGGACGCACCGGTCGGGAAGTACTGGCCCGAGTTCAAGGCTCGGGGCAAGGAACACCTCCTGGTCCGGCATGTGCTGTCGCACCGGGCGGGCGTGCCCGTGGTCGACGTGCCGCTGACCCCGGCCGAGGCCGCGGACCCGGACCGTACGGCCGAGTCGATCGCGGCGCAGACCCCCCTCTGGGAGCCGGGCACGGACCACGGCTACCACCCCCACACCTTCGGCTGGATGCTCTCCGAACTGGTCCGCCGCGTCACCGGCGGCCGGGGCGTGGGCGAGTTCATCGCGACGGAGATCGCCGCCCCGCTCGGCCTGGACCTCTGGGTCGGGCTGCCGGGGGCCGAGGCCCACCGGGTGGGCCGCGCGGGCCGCGTCGATTCGCCCGAGCCGTCGAGCGCCCTGCGCACCCGCCCGAAGCGGTCGGTGGCCGAGGCCTACAAGGACCCGGACTCGACGACCGTCCGCGCCTTCGCCGCGATCACCCCGCCGCCCGACGACAACGACCCCGCCTATCGCGCGGCGGCCCTCCCCGCCTCGAACGGCATCGCCACGGCCGACGGTCTCGCCCGTTTCTACGCGGCCCTGATCGGCGAGCTGGACGGCACCCGGCTGTTCACCCCGGCCACGGTCGACCTGGCCCGCGCCGAGGCGTCCGCGGGACCGGACCGCACCCTGGTCATCACCACGCGCTTCGGCCTCGGCTACATGCTCCACGGCACGGCCTCCCCGCTGCTGGGCCCGGCCTCGTTCGGCCACCCCGGCCGCGGCGGCCCCCTGGGCTTCGCGGACCCCGAGTCGGGCATCGCCTTCGGCTACATCACGAACGGCTTCCGCAAGACGGTGACGGCGGACCCACGGGCGCAGGCACTGGTACGGGCGGTACGGTCGGCGCTGTCGTCGTAGCCGACCGGGCCGGGGACGCGGCGTAGTCGCTCGGACCGGGGACGCGGCGTAGTCGATACGGCCGGGGCCGTGCCAGGACACCCCCGCGATCCTGGCCCGCCCCTTCCGGTCCGCCCGTCCCTCGCCGCGCGGCGATCACCAGAATGCGCGGCCGACCGCCCGCCTGTCGTTGGCACACAGTCGCCACCTACTTGGCGCAGGGTCCACGGCCTTCCGGACCTGCCTCACGCTCCTCGGCCACCGCCTGCCTGCGGAGTTCACTCGGCGGGACGCCATGGGCGGTGCGGAAGGCCCGGGTGAACTCGGCGGCGCGGGGGAAGCCCCAGCGGGCGGCGACGGCATGGACCGGCATCGCGCGCAGTGCCGGGTCGGCGAGGTCGCGGCGGGCGTTCTCCAGCCGCTGATCGCGGATGTAGGAGGCCACGGTGAGGCCCTCGGCCTGGAAGAGGCGGTACAGATGGCTGCGCGAGATGTGGTGCGCGGCGGCGATCCGTGCGGGGGTCAGCTCCTGGTCGCCCAGATTCCGGCGGATGAACGCCTTGATGCGCAGGGTCAGCGTCCGGCCGCGGGACTCCGGCGGCAGCAGGGCCTCGGCGTCCAGGGCGCCCGCGAAGACGGCCGTGACCAGATCGGAGAGGACCGTTCCCAGCCGGGGTCCGTCCGACGGCTGGTAGGAGCCGGTGTCCGAGGCCAGCTGGACGAGGAACTGCGCCAGGAGCGCGCCGACTCCCTCACGGCCCGAGATCCGGCTGCCGATCACCTGGTCGGCTCGGTTCGCGGGCAGCGCCACCAGCGACCGCGGGATCTCGACTCCCACGAGACTGACCGGGTCGGCGCCGGTGTGTATCTCGTACGACCGCGAGGAACAGTTCGTGTGGATGTCGTTGACCCGGTACGCGGCCTGCCGTCTGTCCCAGGCCGCCGCTCCCTCTCCGCGCAGCAGGAGGGAGAGGTGGAACACCTCGGGATCGGACTGGCGGATCAGCTTCGGCGTCCGACGGAAGACCAGGTGGTCGAAGGTCGCCGGCCAGACCGTGACGTCCCCCAGCCCGATCATGCGCTGGTGCGCGCGGTAGTCCGCCGCGCGGTCGCTGGCCAGCTGCATGGGCGCGTGCGTACGGCCCATGCGCTGCGTCCACGCCTCGAACCGGTCACCGACCGGCAGGTCCGCGCTTTTGAAGACCGACTCGTGCAACACGATCGGCGGACCTCCTGGTGAGAGAGCCTGGGACCGGATGATTCCACAGCAAGGAGCAAGAAGTGAGGGGCACCCCGCAGCAATGCGGGGTGCCCCTCAGCACATCAGTCGGCCGACCGGACGGACAGCCGGTCGGGCCTCAGACCCGTACCAGCTCCCGGTCCTCGTCCCGGCCCCCGTCGCCGGGTCCCTGCCCCTTCTCCGCCGCCGTGCGCAGGCCCTCGCCCTCGACGTCCACGTTGGGAAGCGCCCGGTCCAGCCACTTCGGCAGCCACCAGGCCTTCTTCCCGAGCAGGGCCAGCACCGCTGGGACGATCGCCATGCGGACCACGAACGCGTCGAAGAAGACCGCGATCGCGAGGCCGAAGCCGATCATCTTGATCATCGACTCGCTGGAGCCGATGAAGCCCGAGAAGACGGCGATCATGATGACCGCGGCCGCCGTGACGACGCGTGCGCCGTGCCTGAACCCGGTCACGATCGCCTGGTGGGGCTTCTCCCCGTGGACGTACGCCTCGCGCATCCGGGTCACGAGGAACACCTCGTAGTCCATCGCGAGACCGAAGACGACACCCACCATGAAGATCGGCATCATCGACATGATCGGGCCGGTTTCCTCGACGCCCAGGAGGCCGGACAGCCAGCCCCACTGGAAGACGGCGACGACCGCGCCGAGCGCCGCCATCACGCTCAGCAGGAAGCCGAGCGCCGCCTTCAGCGGGACCAGGATCGAGCGGAAGACCACGATCAGGAGGAGGAAGGCGAGGCCGACGACCAGCGCGAGATACGGGATCAGCGCGTCGTTCAGCTTCTGCGAGAAGTCGATGTTCATCGCGGTGGTACCGGTGACCAGCACCTTCGCGTCGGTCTCCGTCGTGATGCTGCCGCCCGCGTCACGGATGGCGTGCACCAGGTCCTCGGTCTTGACGGAGGACGGCTTGGAGTCGGGGATGACCGTGATCGTCGCGGTGTCCCCGGCCTTGTTGAACGCCGCCGGACTGACCGACACGACGTCCTTCATGTCCTTGACCGTGTCGGTGACCTTGGTGGCCGCGGCCTTGGGGTCGTCGCTGGACTTGCCGTCCACGACGAGCATCAGGGGACCGTTGAAGCCGGGACCGAAGCCGTCGGACAGCGTGTCGTACGCCCGGCGCTGCGTGGTCGACGTCGGCTGCGAACCATCGTCGGGCAGACCCAGTTCGAGCGAGGCCGCCGGGAGCGCGGCGGCGCCGAGGCCGATCACGCCGAGCAGCAGCACGGCGAGCGGCCGGCGCACGACGAAGCTCGCCCAGCGGGTGCCCATGTTGGGCTTGCCCTCCTTCTTCGCGGCACGCCCACCGCCGAGCAGCTTGCTCTTCTTGCCCGCGGGCTGGACCTTGCGGCCGGCGTAGCCCAGCAGGGCCGGAATCAGCGACAGCGCGATCAGTACCGCGATGGCGACCGTGCCCGCCGCCGCGACACCCATCTTCGTCAGCATCGGGATGTTGACGACCGACAGACCGACCAGCGCGATCACGACCGTCAGACCGGCGAAGACGACCGCCGAGCCCGCCGTGCCGACGGCCCGTCCGGCCGCTTCCTCGCGCTCCCGGCCCTCGGCCAGTTCGGCGCGGTAGCGGGAGACGATGAAGAGGGCGTAGTCGATGCCGACCGCGAGGCCGATCATCATCGCCAGGGTGGAGGTGGTGGTGCCCAGGTCCAGCGCGTTCGCCAGCGCCGTGATCGTCGAGACGCCGATGCCCACGCCGATCAGCGCGGTCAGCAGCGGCAGCCCGGCCGCGATCAGCGAACCGAAGGTGATGACGAGCACGACCGCGGCGACGGCTATACCGATGACCTCGGTCGACCCGGTCTCGGGCGTCGCCTGGAGCGCGTCACCGCCGACCTCGACGCTCAGCCCGGCGTCCCGCGCCTGCTGCGCGGCCTCCTCCAGGGCGGTCTTCGAGGAGTCCTTCAACTCCATGCCGGACACCTTGTACTTCACCGAGGTGTAGGCGACCGACCCGTCCTTGCTCACCGCGTGGGACTTGAAGGGGTCGGACACGGAGGTGACCTCGGAGCCGTCGCCGAGCGCCTTGACGGTCTTCTCGACGGTCGCCTTGTTGGCCTTGTCGCCCATCTTCTCGCCGGCGGGCGCCTTGAAGACCACACGGGCGGTCGCGCCGTCGGCGCTCATCCCGGGGAAGCGCTGTTCGAGCAGGTCGAAGGCTTTCTGCGCCTCGGTGCCGGGGATCGAGAAAGAGGACGCTCCCGCGGTGGGCGCGGAGGCGGCGCCGACACCCGCCAGCGTCAGCAGGGCCACCCAGATCAGGGCGACGAAATGGCGTCGCCTGAAGGCGAATCGGCCGAGTTTGTAAAGGAATGTGGCCACGAGGGCGTACTCCCGGTCAGGTCGTTTGCTGGCAGCTGGGCAGGGGAGATCAGCCCGACGACGTGAGCGGTCGCGTCAGGTGCACGTAGGCGTTACTGAAGGTCGGGCAGGCTCAGGCGCCGAGAGCGGGGAGGATCACGGCGTCCATGTACGAGGTGAGGAAGTCCTGGGTGGGTGGCAGTTCGTCGACGATGCCGCGCACCGCGAAGGCGCCGATCATCATGTGCAGCACGTAGTCCTGGGCGGGGTTGTCCGCCCGGATCTCACCTCGATCGACGGCGCGCCGCAGGATCTCGCGGAGCATCTCGGTCTCCGGCTCGATGATCCACTCGCGGAATGCACGCAGGAGATCGGGGTTCCCGTGCAGTGCCGTGGCCAGACCCCGCATCAGCGCGGAGTTCTGCTCCATGTGGCAGTCGTCCTCACGCCTCACCATGGCGTGGAAGTCGCCCCGCAGGGATCCGGTGTCGATGTCACTGGTGATCGGCTTCTCGTGCCGCAGCGCCTTCACGACGAGCTCGGCCTTGCCGCCCCACTGGCGGTAGAGGGTGGCCTTGCTGGACCGGGTGCGGGCGGCGACGGCGTCCATGGTCAGGGCGTCGTAGCCGACCTCTCGGAGCAGTTCGAGCACGGCCGCGTACAGCTCGGCCTCACGCTCGGGGGTGATCCGACTGCGACGCACCGTTGCGGCTTCAGTCATCCCACTCACCTTCTCTGCTCCGGACGACACGGTTTCGTACACCTATGAAGATACCCCGCGATTCAAAGAAACGAAACCGTTTCGTACGTGTGCTGGGTCACGCACACCCGAAAGGAAACCTACTCACAAGTTGCCGGGCGCCTCCGGGAGGAGAAGCATGGGCAGGTGAGCGACGCGTATGAGAAGGCGACCACGGACCATGCGCCCCCCGGGGACAACGCGACCACCAGGGGCAACGCATCCGGCTACCTCCGCTTCCCCCATCTCAGCGGCGACCACCTCTGCTTCGCCGCCGAGGACGACCTGTGGATGGCCCCCCTCGACGGGCCGGGCCGCGCCTGGCGGCTCACCGTCGACCGGACCAAGGTCGGCCACCCCCGTTTCTCCCCCGACGGCCGGCTCATCGCGTACACGAGCTGGCGCAGTCTCGTGCCGGAGATCCATCTGGTGCCGGTGGACGGCGGCCCCTCCCGCCGGCTCACCTACTGGGGCAGCGCGGACACCCAGGTCTGCGGCTGGTCGCCGCCCGACAAGGACGGGCACAGCGACATCCTCGCCGTCGCCTCCCACGGCCAGCCCTTCTCGTACTTCACCTGGGCCTACAAGGTCCCCACCGACGGCGACCCCGGCGGCGCGCTCCCCTGGGGCCCGGTCGCCGCCATCCAGGTCGCCGACCTCGACGGCGAACACAAGACGCTCCTGCTCACCGGTACCCCGCCGCACGAACCCGCCTCCTGGAAGCGCTACCGGGGCGGCGCCACCGGCCGGCTGTGGCTACACGGACGGCGCCTGCTCGCCGATCTCGACGGCCACCTCGACTCCCCCATGTTCGTCGGCGGCCGTATCGCCTTCCTCTCCGACCACGAGGGCATCGGGAACCTGTACTCGTGCGCGTACGACGGCGGGGACCTGCGCCGCCACACCGACCACGACGCCTTCTACGCCCGGCACGCCTCCAGCGACGGCACCCGGGTCGTCTACCAGTGCGCCGGGGACCTGTGGATCGTCGAAGACCTGTCCCCGGACTCGGTCCCGCGCCGCCTCGACGTCCGCCTCGGCGGCCCGCGCGCGGGACGCCGTACGTACCAGGTGCCCGCGGCGCAGCACGTGGACGGCATCTCGGTCGACGAGACGGGCCGGGCCAGCGCCGTCGTCGTACGCGGCAGCCTGTACTGGCTCACCCACCGCGACGGCCCCGCGCGCACCATCGCGGACACCCCCGGCGTACGCGTCCGGCTCCCCGAGATGCTGGGCTCCGGCGGCCGGATCGCCTACGTCACCGACGCGGACGGCGAGGACGCCGTCGAGATCGCCTTCCTCCCCCGGGCCTCCGGCCAGCGCGAGCCGCGCCGCCTCGCCTCCGGCGAACTGGGGCGCGTGCTGGAGATGGTCTCCGACCCGCAGGGCGAACGCCTCGCGATCGCCTCGAACGACGGACGCCTGCTGATCCTCGACGCGACGGAGGAGTCCGGGGACACGTCCACGTCCGGGCCGGAGCCCGAGGAAGCCTCCCTGACAGAGTCCGACAGCACCACCTCGGAGCCGGAGTCCGAGGACACCTCTCCGACAGAGTCCGAGGACACCTCACGGACAGAGCCCGAGGGCACTTCGCCGACCGAGTCCGAGGGCGGGGAGGTCACCGAGCTGATCACCTCGATCAACGGGCCGGTCCGGGACCTCGCCTTCTCCCCGGACGGGGCCTGGCTGACCTGGTCGCACCCGGGGATCGGCCGCTCCCTGCGCCAGATCAAGATCGCGCGCATAAAGGACCGGCTCATCGTCGACGTCACCAACGGCCGCTTCGAGGACGAAAACCCCGTGTTCACCCGCGACGGCCGCTACCTCGCCTTCCTCTCCTGGCGCGGCTTCGACCCGGTGTACGACGTCCACACCGGCGACCTCTCCTTCCCGCTCGGCTGCCGCCCCTACCTCGTCCCCCTGTCCTCCGCCACCCCCTCCCCGTTCGCGCTCAACCCCGACGGGCGGCCGGTCGCCGGCGGCCTGGACCCCATCGAGGACGAGAGCGCGGACGGCGCGGTGAGCGTCGAACTGGAAGGCCTGGAGAGCCGGGTGACCCCCTTCCCGGTCACCGCCTCCAAGTACTCGGCGCTGTACCCGGTCGCGGGCGGCGGCCTGGTCTGGCTGCGCTGGCCGATCTCGGGCGCGCTGGGCGAGACGTTCGTCAACCCCGACGACACCTCCGGCCGGCCGACCCTGGAGTTCTTCAACATCAGCAAGGCGAAGAAGTCCGAACTCGTCCAGCACCTGGACTGGTTCGCGGTCAGCGGCGACGGCTCCCGATTGGTCGTCGTGGACGAGGGCGACCTGCGAGCGGTCCCCTCGACCGAGGTCGGTGACTCCGACTCGACGGTCTGGATCGATCTGCGGCGCATCATCCACGAGGTGGACCCGCCCGCCGAGTGGCGCCAGGCCTACGCGGAAGCGGGCCGCCTCACCCGCGCCTACTTCTGGGAACCCCACATGTGCGGCATCGACTGGGACGGTGTGCTCGCCCAGTACCGCCCGCTGGTCGAACGGGTCGCCTCCCCCGACGACTTCGCCGACCTCCTGCGCGAGGTCCTCGGCGAACTCGGCACCTCCCACGCGTACGTCGCCGCCGCCCGCCGCAACGAGGGCCCGGCCCACTACCAGCGCTGGCAGGGCCTGCTCGGCGCCAACTTCGTCCGGCGCGACGGCAGCTGGACGCTGAAGCGAATCCTCCCCGGCGACTCCTCCGACTCCAAGGCACGCTCACCGCTCGCCGGTACCGGCATCCGCGAGGGCGCGGTCCTCACCCACGTCGACGGCCGCCCGGTCGACCCGGTCACCGGCCCCTATCCCCTCCTCGCGGGCGCGGGCGGTACGACGGTGGAGCTCACGTTCATCCCCGAGGCGGGCGAGGGCCGCTCACGCCGGGTGGCCGTGGTCCCGCTGATCGACGAGCGCCCCCTGCGCTACCAGGACTGGGTGGCCAAACGCCGCGAGGTCGTCCGGGAGTTGAGCGGGGGCCGGTGCGGCTACCTCCACATCCCCGACATGGGCGGCTCGGGCTGGGCCCAGTTCAACCGCGACCTGCGCCTGGAAGTCTCGCGCCCCGCACTGATCGTCGACGTGCGCGGCAACGCGGGCGGCCACATCAGCGAACTCGTCGTGGAGAAGCTCACCCGCACGATCCTGGGCTGGGACCTGACACGCAACGCCCAGCCGGTGTCGTACGCCTCGAACGCCCCGCGCGGCCCGATCGTCGCCCTCGCCGACGAGGCGACCGCCTCCGACGGCGACATGATCACCGCCGCGTTCAAGCTGCTGAAGCTCGGCCCCGTCGTCGGCCAGCGCACCTGGGGCGGAGTCGTCGGCATGACCGGCCGCCACCGCCTCGGCGACGGCACGGTGATCACGGTGCCGATGAACGCGGCCTGGTTCGACGCGTACGGCTGGTCCGTCGAGAACCAGGGCGTCCCCCCGGACCTGGCGGTCCTGCGCACCCCCCTGGACTGGGCGGAGGGCCACCACACCGAAATGGACACCGCCATCCAACTGGCCCTGGACCTCCTGACCACCCACCACGCGGCCTCCCCACCCGACTACTCGAACGCCCCCGACAGATCAAGACCAAAACTCCCCCCGAGATCTCAATAGGGGGAGGGGTCAGCGCCCTGAAGGGGCGCGGGGCTGTTCACATATGCGGCTCCGCCGCGTGGGCGCGACAAGCCCCCACCCACCCGCACCCGACAACGCACCCCCCGACGCCAACCAAAAGCGTGGGGCGCCCCCAACAATCAGGGGCGCCCCACAACTCGGCCTAAGCCGGCGCAGCGAACCGTCAGACGTCGTAGTCCTGGTCGAGCCGGTCCTTCGCCTCACGCTGCATGCGCTCGGCCTCCGGGATCGTCCGGTCGCCCCTCTGCGGGGAGCGCTCACCCGACTGCGGGGAACGCGTACCCGGCTGCGAGGTGCGGGCACCCGGCTGCGGGGAGTGCTCGCCGGGACGGGCCTTCTCGTGGCCGATGTCCTGGCCCATCTTCTTCTTGCCCTGCTGCTTCATCTGCTCGGCCTTGTTCTGCATCTGGTCCTTCTTGCCCATGAGGTTTCACTCCCATTTGTGGGTGAGGGGGATCGGGCTCGACCAGACTTACACGCACGGACTACGCACGCATTTCGATCAGTCACTCACGGTGATATCCCCTGCTGGCGCTGCTCGTCGGCCGCCCCGCCGGCACCCACGAGCCCCGTACTCACGCCTTTGAGCCGCGGTTCGAACCGCCGCATCTCCCGTTGTCCGACCGCCCCGATGATCCCGGGGAGGTAGCCCCGGACGCCCTGCATCCCGCGCAACCACCACTGTGCGTACACATGACTGGACCGCCGCTCGATCCCCGCGACGATGCGGTCGACGGCCGGCCCCAGCGGATACGTCTTGTTGGACGGCCACGGCAGCCGCTGCCTCAACTCCCGCATCACCTCGTCCTGATCGGCCCCGCGCACCATGTCGGTGTCGGTCCAGGACAGGTAGCCGACCCCGACCCGTACGCCCTTGTGGCCGACCTCGGCACGCAGGCTGTGCGCGTACGCCTCCACGCCCGACTTGGACGCGCAGTACGCCGTCATCATCGGCGCCGGGGTGATGGCCGCGAGCGAGGCGATCTGCAGCAGATACCCCCGGCTCTCCATGAGCACGGGCAGGAACGCCCGTGCGGTGACCGCCGATCCGATGAGGTTGACCTCGATGACCCGCCGCCAGGCGACGGGATCGGACTCGACGAAGGGACCGCCGTTCGCCACACCGGCGTTGGCGACGACGATGTCCACCTTCCCGAACCGCTCCTTCACCTCGGTCGCGACCTGGGCCATCGCCTCGTGGTCGGTGACATCGGCATGCCAGAAGCCGCTTTCGCCGTGCAGCCGGTCCGAGACCTGCTTGAGCGCGTCCGGCTCCAGGCCGACCAGCGCGACCTTGGCACCGCGCGCGGAGAGCTTGCGGGCGAGGAGTTCGCCGACGCCCCGCGCGGCCCCCGTGACGACCGCGACCTGCCCTTCCAGGCTCACCTTGGTCATGCGCTGCCCTCCTTGATCTCTGCGTAGGTGGAGACGAGTTCGCGTATGCGGGCGGTGACCAGTTCCGGCGCCTCCACCGGTGTCATGTGCCCGAGCCCGGTCAGTTCGGTGACGCCGACACAGTTCGGCAGGGTCGCGACCAGGGCGCGCGCGTGCACCACGGGCGTCAGCCGGTCCGCCGTACCCACCACCACGGCCGTCGGCACCGTCAACGCCCTTACTCCGTGGTCGAGATCGAGCAGGTCGAGCACCTTCGACCAGGCGTACCGCACCCTGCGCGGACAGGCGTGCACGATCCGCGCGCACGCCTCCACCATGCCCGGTGACGAACCGGCGCCCATGGTCGCGTACTTGAGGATCCGCCGGGCGAGCGGTGTGACGGGCCCGAGCGGCGCGGCCGACCCGAGGATCCTCTTGGTCACCTGGGTGCGCAGCCATCCGGCCGGCATCGGCACCACCCGCGACTCGGCCACCAGCCGCGAACTGCCCGTGCTGCACAGCAGGGCCGCCACCGCGTGCTCCCGGAAACGCGGCCGCGTCGAGGCCGCCATCAGCGTCATCCCGCCCATGGAGTGCCCGACGAGCACGGCCTTCTCACCGGGCGCGAGGGTGGCCGCGAGCACGGCTTCCAGGTCGTCGGCGAGCGCGTCCGCGGTGCACGTCTCGCTCGCGGGACTGCGGCCGTGCCCGCGCTGGTCGTACGCGATCACCCGGTGGTCGACGGCGAGGTCCCGTATCTGCGCCGCCCAGAAAGCGGTCGAGCAGGTCCAGCCGTGCGCGAGGACGACGACGGGCGCGGCCGGGTTGTCCTCGGGTCCGTGCACCTCTACGTGCAGCCGGGCGCCGTCGGCGGAGACGGCGGTCAGTTCGCGCGCGGGCGCGGGCGGCGCGTACGCCCCGTGTTCCACATGCGTCAGTCGACTCACGCTCCCGCCTCCACCTTCTTGGCGCCCTTTGTGCCGGAGTTCTTGGTGCGCGACTCGGGTGTGCGCGGCCCGGGTGTGTTCGACCCGGGGGCGCGCAGCACCTCGTACTCTCCCAGGTCCACCCGCCGGGTGGCGCTACGGAACTCGGTCGTCGTGCCGGGCCAGATGGTGGTGTTGCGGCCGTTCGCGTCGAGGTACCAGCTGGTGCAGCCGCCGGTGTTCCACACCGTGCGCAGCATCCGCTGCTGGACCTTGTCGTTCCAGCCCTCCACGGCGGCGGGGCGGGCGTCGAGCGCCGCGCGTCCGCCCAGGACGTCCAGCTGCCGCACGTAGTCGGCCATGTAGTTCAGCTGGGACTCGATCATCAGGATCATGCTGGAGTTCCCGAGCCCGGTGTTCGGGCCGATGATCGTCATCCAGTTGGGGAACCCGGCCGCGGTGGCCCCGCGCAGCGACTTCATGCCGTCGCGCCACACCTCCGCGAGCGTCCTGCCCTCCGTTCCGACGACCCGGTCCGCGATCGGCATGTCGGTGACGTGGAAGCCCGTACCGAAGATGATCGCGTCGACCTCGGCCGTGCTGCCGTCGGCGGCGACGAGCGTGGAGCCGTCGATCTTGGCGAGCCCGGAGGCCACGACGTCGACGTTGGCCCGGGTGAGCGCCGGATAGTAGGTGTTGGAGAGCAGGATCCGCTTGCACCCGATCCGGTAGTCGGGGGTCAACTTGGCCCGCAGCGCCGGATCGTGGACGGCCCGCGCCATGTTCCGCCTGGCCAGCCGCTCGACGAGGCCGAGCTCGTCGGGACGCTTCGTGAACGCCTGGACCTGCAACTCCCTGATCCCCCACAGCAGTCCGCGCCGGGCCTGCGTGGTGAAGGGCAGCTGCTTGTGCAGCCACCGTTCGGCGCCGGTGATGGCCCGGTCGACCCGGGGCATCACCCACGGCGGCGTGCGCTGGAAGAGGGTCAGCCGGGACACGTCGGGCTGGATGGCGGGCACGATCTGGATGGCGGAGGCACCCGTGCCGATCATGGCGACGCGCTTGCCGCGCAGATCGTAGTCGTGGTCCCAGCGGGCCGAGTGGAAGACCTTGCCGGGGAAGGAGTCGATCCCCGGTATGTCGGGGATCTTGGGATCGGAGAGCGGCCCGGTCGCGGACACGACGACATCGGCGGTGAGGAAGCCACGGCTGGTCTCGATCCCCCACCGGAGCTTCTCCTGGTCCCACGTCATCATCTTCACCTCGGAGTCGAAGCGCAGATGCGGGCGCAGCCCGAAGACATCGGTGACGTGCTCCAGATAGGCCCGGATGTGCTCCTGCCCCGAGAACGTGCGCGGCCAGTCGGGGTGGGGCGCGAACGAGAACGAGTACAGATGCGAGGGCACATCACAGGCGCATCCCGGGTAACTGTTGTCCCGCCACGTTCCCCCGACGCTTCCGGCCCGTTCCAGGACGACGAAGTCGGTGATCCCTTCGCGGCGCAGCCGCACCGCGGCCCCCAGACCGCCGAACCCGGACCCGATCACCGCGACGCGCACATGCTCGTGCTCGGTCATCCCGACCATCCCACGCCTCCCTAGCCGCCCGACTCCGCCAGTGAACACTGGCGCAATGGGAGCGTAGAGCAGCTCCGTACTGATGGGTAGGGTTGCGACGACGAAAGTTACCGACGGTACGACGTAGGGTTTCGCACGTGGCGGAGAAGCGTGAGTACCGGATGGAGGAGCTGGCCGAGGAGGCCGGCATCACCGTGCGCACCCTGCGCTTCTACCGGGAGCGCAAGCTGATACCGCCGCCCCGCCGCGAGGGCCGTATCGCCTGGTACGACCACACGCACCTGGCCCGCCTGCGCACGATCTCGGCGCTGCTGGAACGCGGCCACACCCTCAACGGCATCGCGGAGCTGGCCGAGGCCTTCGACCACGGCCGTGACGTCGGTGAACTCCTCGGTCTGGGCGAGCCCACCGAGGAGACCCCCGTCCGCCTCTCCCCCGAGGAGCTCGCCGACGTCTTCGCCGGCCAGGCCACCCCGGAGAACCTCGCCGCGGCCCTCGACCTCGGCTATCTCGGCATCGACGGCGGCGAGATCGTCCACATCAGCCGCCGCCTGCTCGACGTCTCGGCGGCCCTGGTCCGCGAGGGCATCCCCCTGGCCGACGTCCTCACCGCCGCCCGCCGCGTCCGCGACCACGCCGACGCCCTCGCCGACCTGTTCGCCGGCATCGTCCTCACGGAGAACCGCACCACCGAGGACCTCAAACGCCTACGTCCCCTGGCGAAGAGCGTGGTGGAGGCGGAGGTGTCGATGGCCCTGGACCGGCGGCTGCGGGACTACGACTCGTAGACGACCGTCACCGGCGGCCGCAGGGCTACAGCTCGTAGACGACCGTCACCGGCGCATGGTCGGACCAGCGCTCCGCGTGCGTCGCCGCCCGCTCCACGAACCCCTTCACGGCCTTGCCCGCGAGCCCCGGTGTCGAGACGTGGTAGTCGATGCGCCATCCGCTGTCGTTGTCGAAGGCCCGCCCCCGGTACGACCACCACGAGTACGGTCCCTCGACGTCCGGGTGTAGTGCCCGTACGACGTCGACGTACCCGCCGTCGTCCGCGTCCAGGACCCGCCCCAGCCACTCGCGCTCCTCGGGCAGGAAGCCGGAGTTCTTCTTGTTGGCACGCCAGTTCTTGAGGTCGGCCTCCTGGTGGGCGATGTTCCAGTCGCCGCAGACGACGACCTCGCGCCCGTCGGCGGCGGCGCGCTCGCGCAGCTCCTTCAGGTGGGCGAGGAACTCGTCCATGAACCGGACCTTCTCGTCCTGCCGTTCGGTGCCGACCTCGCCGGAGGGCAGGTAGAGGCTGGCGACGGTGACACCGGGGAGGTCGGCCTCGACGTACCGTCCACTGGAGTCGAACTCCTCGGACCCGAACCCGATCCGCACCCGGTCGGGCTCGCGCCGGGTGTACAGGGAGACGCCCGCGCGCCCCTTGGCCGCCGCGGGAGCGTGCACGACGTGCCACCCCTCCGGCGCCCGCACTTCCTCGGGCAGCTGCCCGGGCTCGGCCCGCACCTCCTGAAGGCACAGCACGTCCGCGGAGGTCTCCGCGAGCCACTCCACGAAGCCCTTCTTCGCGGCGGCCCGGAGCCCGTTCACATTCACCGAGGTAACAGTCAGCACCCGGGCACGATACTTAATCCATTCCACCCAGCGGGCGCATACATGTACGATACACCGCATGCATATCCGCCCGGTCCCGTACGACCACCCCGACGCCGTCAAGCTCAACGACCAGGTGCAGGCCGAATACGCCGAGCGCTACGGCGATGAGGGCGATGTCACACCGCTCGACGCGTCGATGTTCAAGCCGCCGCTCGGCCTGTACCTCCTCGCCTACGACGAGCGGGACCGCCCGATCGCGTCCGGCGGCTGGCGCAGCCAGGACAGGAACGACGAGGGGTACGCGGACGGCGACGCCGAGCTCAAGCGCATGTACGTGACCCCGGAGGCCCGCGGTCTCGGCCTCGCCCGCCGCATCCTGGCCGCCCTGGAGGACGACGCCCGCACGGCCGGCCGCACCCGCATGGTCCTGGAGACCGGCGCCAAGCAGCCCGAGGCGGTCGCCCTCTATCTCTCCAGCGGCTACGAGCCGTGTGCCAAGTTCGGCTACTACCGCTTCCACGAACTGAGCCTCTGCTATGCCAAGCCGCTGAGCATTCAGTGAACGAGGGAGTGCGGCCGAACAGGCAAGAACCCCGCCGGACGAATCCGACGGGGTTCTGAATTGCAGTGGACCTGAGGGGATTTGAACCCCTGGCCCCCTCGATGCGAACGAGGTGCGCTACCGGACTGCGCCACAGGCCCTTGCAACGAGTGAAACTCTAGCATCCCCGTCGGGGTGCTCGGAAATCCGTTCCTGGCAGGTCAGCCGGGGCTCCCGAGCGCCTGGTCATTCGTTGGCGGCACGCGGCCGTTCGCCGTCCTCGTACTGGTCGAACAGCGGAGTGCGACCGCGCTCACGGGCCCGCCGGGCGGACGCGGCGCGCCGGGCGTCACTGCGACCGTCATCGGCGGCCTCGGCCGTCTCGGCCGTCTCGGCGGCTTCGTGGCCCTCCTCGGCGGCGGGCTCCGCCTCCGGCTCGCTCGGCTCGGCGGCGCTGGAGCGCGCCGAGCTCCACGCGTCCGGCGCCCCCAGATCGACACTGGACGTGGCCCGGGGCGCGACCGGCGCGGTCACGTACGTGGGCAGCGGAACCGGCACGGGATCCCAGCTGTCGCCCCGGCCGGGGCCCCGCTGACGCTCACGCTGCTGGTCGACCCACTCGGCGTGGTCGGTCTGCTCGACGAGGGCGCGGCGGTCGGCCGCGAGCGCGGACAGACCGGGGTCGGTCTCCGGCTCGGGACTGTCGTCGGGCTCGTCGGCGCCGGGGTCGAGGGTGGGCCGCCGACGCGGCTGCCGCTCCCTGAGCCGCTGCGCCGCGGCCTCGGCCCGGCGCCGGTCCATGGTGTACGTGAAGCGCCGTCGCTCCTGGGCGCGCAGGTACACGATGTACGAACTCAGCATCACGGCGGGCACGCCGGGCGCCCACAGGAACGCGAGCCCCCCGACGGCCGCCACGATCGCGCCGAGCGTGAAGGCGAGGAAGAGCATCACGGTCGTACGCCGTCGGCGCGCGAGCACCTTCGAGCGCCGGGCGCGCGCCGCGGCCTCCGCCGCGGAGGCCCGCCGGGCGGCCGGAACCCTGGAGGCCCCGGAGTTGGCCGAATCCGATCGCGATCCCGATGCCGAGCCCGATCCCGATGCCGAGCCCGAGTTCGGCTCGGGTGGGGCCGACTGCTGCGGCACCGCCCGGCCGGCCGTCGAGGAGCCCTGTGGGGCACCCTGCCGGGCGGCGGCCTGTGGCGCCTGCTGCGGTTCGGGCTGGGCGGGCGGCGGGAGTTGGGCCTTGGTCTGCTGCCGGACCGGAGGCATGGCGAAGGCCCGGACGTCCACCGAGTCGGTGACGGCGTCCGGATCGGCGCTGGGCTCCCCCTCTTCGGTGGAGCGCGCCTGCAGGTCCTTGGCGTACCGGCGCTCCATTCCCGCCCGTCCGGACAGCAGCCGGATGGCGGTGCTGAAGCGTTCCGTCGGACGGGCTTCGTTCAGCTCGTCCTGCCTACGGAGCCACATCGGCACCAAGTAGGCGGCCCAGGCCCCGACGATGACTGCGTAGATGAGGCCGCTGCTGCTCACGCCTCACACGGTAGAGGGGTTTGCGTGAGGCCATCTGCCAATTCGGCCGGTGTGTCGCACGATCCGGCTGATATTTCGAGCTTTTTTTGTGACCGATGCGATCAGCAGGCCGCAGGGAGCGCGAATTTAATGCCCCGAGCCGATCACGCACCGATCAATTTCGAACATACATTTCATTTACTGAGTGCCGGGCTTGCTCTGGTTCTCCGAACGGGCCTGCATCGATCGTGCCCGCCGCCAACGCCCCAGCAACCCCTCCGGCACCTCTTCCGCGGTGAGTGCGAAGACGAGATGGTCCCGCCAGGCCCCGTCGATGTGCAGATAGCGCGGCCGGAGCCCTTCCTCGCGGAATCCGAGTTTCTCCACCACCCGGCGGCTCGGCCCGTTCTCCGGGCGAATGCAGACTTCGATGCGGTGCAGTCCGACCGTGCGGAAGCAGTGGTCGGTCACCATCGCCACGGCCGTCGGCATCACTCCGCGCCCCGCCACCGACTGGTCCACCCAGTAGCCGATGTGCCCGGAGCACATCGATCCCCAGGTGATCCCGGCGACGGTCAGCTGCCCGACCAGACGACCCTGGTACTCGATGACGAAGGGCAGCATCCGGCCCGCGTTGGCCTCGGCGCGCAGATGCCGGACCATCTGGCGGTAGGTCGGCCGGTGCGCTATCGGACCGCTGGGCGTGGGCGGCGGAATCGTCGCCTCCCAGGGCCGCAACCAGTCCCGGTTGCGCCGGTTCACCTCGCGCCAGGCCCGCTGGTCGCGCACCTTTATCGGCCGAAGGACGACATCGCCGTCCACCAGCTCGACGGGCCAGGATGGGCTGTTCAGCTCGCACCCCCACTGCCGCTGGGTCTGGGGTGGTCGCCGCCACGGATCTGGTCGACGGCGTGGATCAGAAGGGGCTCCAGAACGGCCAGGCCGTCCTTCACCCCGCCGGTGGAACCCGGCAGGTTGACGATCAACGTCCGTCCCGCGACTCCGGCGAGCCCCCGGGACAGCGCCGCCGTGGGCACCTTCTCTCTCCCGAACGCCCTGATGGCCTCCGGAATGCCCGGCACCTCGTGATCGAGTACGCGCCGGGTCGCCTCGGGCGTCCGGTCGGTGGGCGAGATCCCCGTACCGCCCGTCGTCACGATCACGTCGTACCCGGCGTCGACACCCGCGCGCAGTGCCGCCTCCACGGGGTCGCCGTCCGGCACCACCCGGGGGCCGTCGACCTCGAAGCCGTACGCCGTGAGCCCCTTGGCGATCAAGGGGCCGCCCTTGTCCTCGTAGACCCCCGCGGCGGCTCTGTTCGAGGCCGTGACCACGAGCGCGCGGTACGACGGTGCCGTCATGCCCGGCTCCAGTCGCCCGACTTTCCGCCCGTCTTCTCTTCCACCCGTACGTCCGTGATGACCGCCCCCTTGTCGACCGCCTTGACCATGTCGATCACGGTGAGGGCCGCCACGCTGACCGCGGTGAGGGCCTCCATCTCGACGCCCGTACGGTCGGTGGTCTTCACGGTGGCGAGGATCTCGACGGCGTCGTCCGCGACCGACAGATCAAGCTTGACACCCGAGACCGACAACGGGTGACAGAGCGGGATCAGATCCGGGGTGCGCTTGGCGCCCATGATGCCCGCGATGCGCGCGGTGGCCAGGGCGTCGCCCTTGGGGACACCCTCACCGCGCAGCAGTTCGATCACACGGGGCGAGACCAGGACACGGCCGCTGGCGCGGGCGGTGCGCGCGGTCACGTCCTTCCCGGAGACGTCGACCATGCGGGCGGCGCCCGCCTCGTCGATGTGGGTCAGTCGGTCCTGCGTACTCATGTCTGCGCGGCGCTCCCGGTCGGGCCTCTTGTGCGCGACACGGTACCGCCACTCGGGGCACTCAGCCGAGCAGGACCACTTCGACCTCGGTGCCGGGCTCGACCGAGGTGACGTCCTCGGGGACGACGATCAGCGCGTCGGCCTGGGCGAGGGCCGCGACCAGGTGGGATCCGGCGCCGCCGACCGGGGTCACCTTGCCGTCGGCGTACCTCCCGCGCAGGAACTGCCGGCGGCCGTCCGGCGAGGTCAGCGCCTTGCCCGCCTCCAGGGTCGCCCTGGTGGTGGGGCGGTGGATGTCGTCCAGGCCCGACAGGGTGCGGATCGCGGGGCGGACGAACAGCTCGAAGGAGACGTACGACGAGACGGGGTTGCCGGGGAGCGCGAGCAGCGGGGTGTGCTCGGGGCCGATCGTGCCGAAGCCCTGGGGTTTGCCGGGCTGCATGGCGAGCTTGCGGAAGTCGATGCCGCTGCCCTCCTCGTCCTCGTCGCCCACCGAGGACAGGGCCTCCTTGACGACGTCGTACGCGCCGACGCTCACGCCGCCCGTGGTGACCACCAGGTCCGCGCGGATGAGCTGGTCCTCGATGGTGGCGCGGAGCGTCTCGGCGTCGTCGGCGACCGCTCCCACCCGGTAGGCGATGGCCCCGGCGTCGCGGGCGGCGGCGCACAGGGCGAAGCTGTTGGAGTCGTAGATCTGGCCGCTGCCCAACGGTTCGTCGGGCTGGACGAGTTCGCTGCCGGTGGACAGGACGACCACACGCGGGCGCGGGCGCACGCGTACGGTGCCGCGGCCGATCGCGGCGAGCAGGCCGATCTGCGGCGGGCCGAGGATCGTGCCGGCTTCGAGGGCGCGGTCCCCCGCCTTCACGTCGCTGCCCTTCGCGCGCACATGCGCGCGTGCCTCGGCCGGGCGGTGGACGTGCACCTGGCCGGAGGCGCCGTCGGGGGCCGCGCTGTGGGCGCGCATCCCGGAGACGGGGCCCTCCCCCAGGCCGCCGTCGGTCCACTCCACCGGGACGACGGCCTCGGCGCCGGGCGGCAGCGGGGCGCCGGTCATGATGCGGGCGGCCTCACCGGGGCCCACATGGGGCTGCGCGCCCTGGCCGGCCGCGACGTCGCCGACGACCGTGAGGACCGCCGGGTACTCCTCGCTCGCGCCCGCGACATCGGCGACCCGGACCGCGTACCCGTCCATCGAGCTGTTGTCGAACGGCGGCAGGGAGACCGGCACCGTGACGTCCTCGACCAGGACACAGCCCTGGGCGTCGAGGAGTTGCAGCTCGATGGGTTCGAGAGGGCGAACGGTCGCGAGGATGTCCTCCAGGTGCTCGGTCACCGACCAGAGGTGGTCCTGGCCGGTGACACGGGTCGCGGCGCTGCTCAAATTCCTACATCTCCTCGGCTACGTAACTGCGAAGCCAGGTCCGGAAGTCCGGGCCCAGGTCCTCACGTTCGCACGCGAGCCTGACAATGGCACGCAGATAGTCGCCTCGGTCGCCGGTGTCATAACGGCGGCCCTTGAAGACGACGCCGTGCACGGGGCCGCCGACCTTCTCGTCCTGCGCGAGCTGCTGGAGGGCGTCGGTGAGCTGGATCTCGCCGCCGCGGCCCGGCTCGGTCTTGCGGAGTATGTCGAAGATGTGCGGGTCGAGGACGTAGCGCCCGATGATCGCGTAGTTGCTGGGCGCGTCCGCCGGGTCCGGCTTCTCGACCAGGCCGGTCACCTTGACGAGGTCGCCCTCCCCGGTGGCCTCGACGGCCGCGGAGCCGTAGAGGTGGATCTGCTCAGGCTCGACCTCCATGAGCGCGATGACACTGCCGCCGTGCTGCTCCTGGACCTCGACCATGCGGGCGAGGAGGGGGTCGCGGGGGTCGATCAGGTCGTCGCCGAGGAGCACGGCGAAGGGCTCGTGGCCGACGTGCGGCGCCGCGCACAGGACGGCGTGACCGAGGCCCTTGGGGTCGCCCTGGCGCACGTAGTGCATGGTGGCCAGGTCGCTGGACTCCTGGACCTTGGCGAGCCGGTTGGCGTCGCCCTTCTTCTGAAGGGCGGACTCCAGCTCATAATTGCGGTCGAAGTGGTCCTCGAGGGGGCGCTTGTTGCGTCCGGTGATCATCAGGACGTCGTCGAGACCCGCCGACACGGCCTCTTCGACCACGTACTGGATCGCCGGCTTGTCTACGACCGGCAGCATCTCTTTGGGAGTGGCTTTGGTGGCCGGCAGGAACCGGGTGCCGAGGCCTGCTGCGGGGATGACAGCCTTGCTGATCCTGGGGTGCGACTCAGTCATGCGCGTAACCATATCCGGTGGCTATGAGCGCAATCTGTTGGTCCCGTTAAATAGCTCTCATATGAGCGCATAAGGAACGGTACGGAGTGAGCTGTGAGCCACGTGGGACGTGCGGCAGAGCCTGACAAGCGAATGTTGCGGCGAGGCTTCCTCGCGGTGAGAAACAGGTTGACACCCTACGACCTGCGGGAATCCGCCGGGACCCTGGCCCTGCGGGCGCTGGAGCTGCCGGAGCTGGCGCACGCGCGCACGGTGGCGGCGTACGTCTCCGTGGGGAGCGAGCCGGGCACCCTCGCGCTCCTGGACGCGCTCCACACGCGCGGGGTGCGCGTGCTGCTGCCGGTCCTGATGGCGGACAACGACCTGGACTGGGGCGCGTACGCCGGAGAGGGCTCCCTGGAGCGTGTCCGACACGGCGGCAGGATGGCTCTCTTGGAGCCGGCGGGTGAGCGGCTCGGTCCCGAGGCCGTCCAGGAGGCCGACGCCGTCCTGCTGCCCGGCCTGGCCGTGGACCGGCACGGAATGCGCCTGGGGCGCGGCGGCGGCTCGTACGACCGCGTACTGGCCCGCCTGGAGCGCGCGGGGGCCGATCCCGCGCTGGTGGTGCTGCTGTACGACGCGGAGGTCGTCGAGCATGTCCCGGCGGAACCTCACGACCGTCCCGTCCACGCGGTGGTGACGCCTTCGGGGGTGCGCCGCTTCGACTGCGGGTCCGGGTAGCCGAAAGGGCCCTCCACGCGTGTGTGGAGGGCCCTTTCGCCTGTCGCCGTCAATGGCTCACGGCTTGAGCACCAGGGTGTCGCTCGTGCTCTTGTCGACCGCCTTGTCCGAGAAGGACCACGGCAGCAGTTCGCCCTTGGCCCACTTGTCCGTCTGGTCGGTGTAGTGGGCGCTGTAGGCGTGCCCGGAGGCGCCGGAGAGGTTGATCCACTTCGACTTGTCGAAGTCGTCGAGGTTGACCACCATCCGCATGGACGGCACCCAGACCACTCCGTAGCCGCCCGCGGCGTTCCAGCCGGTCGCGTTGACCGTCGCCTCGCCGCCGCTGAGCTTCCAGGGGCCGCGGTTGAGCATGTACTGCAGGACGCCGGGACCTTCGGTGCCCAGGGTCTGGTTCTTCAGGAACAGGCGGTGCAGCCGGCCCCAGCTCCAGGTGTCCATGTCCTTGCCGAGCTTGGCGGTCAGCTCCCAGCGGGCGTCCTTCATGGCCCGCGCGAACAGCTCGTCCCGGTTGTCGGCCGCCTTGTCGAGGCGCGTCTTGGGCGCCTTCCACCAGTCGTTGTTCTGATCGTCGATGATCTTGCGGACCACCTCGAACCAGCGGTCGCCGCCGTCCGGCTGCGCCTGGTCCGCCTCACGCTGGCCGCACTCGCGCACCGTCTGGTTCTCGTCCGCGGGGCCGGTGGAGTCGACCGGGGCGACGTTCAGGCACTGGCCCTTGACCCGCAGCTCCTTGGGCAGCTTGTTGCCGAAGGCGAGCTTGAGGATGTTGCGCCAGGTCGCGTTGAAGTACGCGGCCGCCGCGGAGTCGGCGTCCTGGGTGTAGTCCCAGCCCTCCAGGAGCTTCTGCGCGTCGCGGACGTTCTTGTCGGCGACGTCGATCTTGAGCAACTTGGGCACGATCAGCTTGGCGATCTCACTGCTGTCGTCGAGCTGCATCTGGCGCATGTCGTCGGTCGAGATCTTGCCGCCGCCCTTGATCTTCGCCTCGATGAGATCGGAGATCCGCTGGCTGCGCGTTCCGTAACCCCAGTCCGTGGTGAGCGTGTAGGGGTACTTGTCCTTGTCGACGACCGCCTGGTTGGCGGTCACGATGTAGCCGCGCTTCGGGTTGTACTCGTAGGGCAGCGCGGACTGCTTGATGTAGCCGGTCCACTGGTACTTGGAGTTCCAGCCGGGCGACGGGAGCGAGCCGTCGTCACCCTTGGACCGGGTCGGGATCTTGCCCGGCAGCTGGTAGCCGATGTTGTCGTTGGTGTCGGCGTAGATCAGGTTCTGCGAGGGCACGTCGAAGGACGCGGCCGCCGTGCGGAACTCGGACCAGTTCGACGCCTTGTCCAGCTGGAAGACGGCGTCCATGGAGTTGCCCGGGTCCAGGGCGGTCCAGCGCAGCGCGATGGCGTAGCCGTCGCCGCGGTCGGGTGCCCCGCTGTCGACGGTGGCCTTCTTGCCGACCTTGACCAGTTCGTCGTCGCGGTCGGAGAGCAGCGGCATCCCGTCCTTGGTCTCCCGGACGACGATCGTCTTGGTGGAGCCGCCCGCGACCTTGATCGTTTCCTTGCGGGTCGTGAAGGGCAGCACCTTGCCGTCGTACTCGTAGCCCTCGCCGGTGATCTTCTCCAGGTAGAGGTCGGTGACGTCGACCCCGGAGTTGGTCATGCCCCAGGCGATGTTTTGGTTGTGGCCGATGACCACGCCGGGCATGCCCGCGAAGGTGTAGCCGGAGACGTCGTACTGGCACTTGCTGGAGACGCTCGTGCAGTGCAGGCCCATCTGGTACCAGACCGAGGGCAGCGAGGCCGACAGGTGCGGGTCGTTGGCCAGCAGCGGCTTGTTGGTGATCGTGTGCTCGCCCGCGACGACCCAGGAGTTCGAGCCGATGCCGTTGCCGTTCACGCCGACGGCGGTGGGCACGTTGTCGAGCACGTTGTAGAGCTTGGAGAGCTGGCTCTGCAGGCCGTCGGGCGCGGTGGTGTTCCCCGCGAGGCCGGTGCCCGACGTGGACTGCGTCCCGCTGCCCGCCGTCGTGCTGCCGCCCTGGACGTACGATCCCGTGACGCTGTCGTACTGGCCTTCCTGGGTGATCGTCTTGTTCCGGCTGTAGGGGTACTCCGGGTACAGGTCGGCGATCTGCTTCGGGCCCAGACGGCTGGTCATCAGGGAGCGGTCGATCTCTTCCTGCATGTTGCCGCGCAGGTCCCAGGCCATCGCCTTCAGCCACGCGACCGAGTCGACCGGGGTCCACTCCTGGGGCTTGTAGTCGTTGGTGAAACCAAGGGCCGCGTACTCCAGGGAGATGTCCTCGCCGTCCTTGCCCTTCAGGTAGGCGTTGACTCCCTTGGCGTACGCCTGGAGGTACTTCTTCGTGGAGGCCGACAGTTTCTTGTCGTACTCCTCCTTGGCGACCCGGTCCCAGCCCATCGTGCGCAGGAACTCGTCGTTCTTGACCTGGCCGGAGCCGAACATCTCGGACAGCCGGCCCGAGGTCATGTGACGGCGTACGTCCATCTCGTAGAACCGGTCCTGCGCCTGGACGTAGCCCTGCGCCATGAACAGGTCCTCGTCGGAGGAGGCGTAGATCTGCGGGATCCCGTTGCCGTCCCGCTTGACGTCCACGGGGCCCGACAGCCCGTCGAGCGTGAGGGAGCCCTTGGTCTGCGGGAAGGAGGCACGGACGGTACTGACCCCCCAGTAGCCGCCATAGGCAACGCCTCCGAAGAGGGCCAGAACCAGGACAATCAGGAACAGTCGGGCCTTGCGCCCCTTCTTCCTGCCGGACTTGCCCGGCTTCTGGCCGGAAGAGGCGGTGGTGTTCGGGGGCATCGCTGTCCTTGCTGTCCTAACGCGAGCGGCAGGCGGTCCTGGAGTGCTGGAGCAACCATAGGCGCAGGGCCCGACGCGCCTTGACGCGGAGTCGGGTACAGGACGGACGAGCGTTCGATCTCGGCCCCTGGAGTGTCAAGAAAGCGTCAAGAGTTAGGTAAGGTAACGAAGTACTTGGACTCATGTACCGACTTCGGGTGGTCGGATCGACGTGCTGGGATCCACGCGATCACCTCGATTCCACGCGTTGACTTCGACGCGATCACATCGAATCGACGTGTTCACATCCACACGTTCGAATCCAGTGCCCGGATTGGCGAGAAGGGAACAGCCGCTGACTGTCCACCACCTCAACCAGCTCCTGCTCGTCTGCTCGCTCGTTCTGCTCGTCGCGGTGGCAGCGGTTCGTATCTCTTCGCGCAGCGGGCTCCCCAGCCTGCTCGTCTACCTCGGCATAGGCATCGCCATGGGCCAGGACGGGGTCGGCGACGTCCACTTCAACAACGCCGAACTGACGCAGGTCATCGGGTACGCGGCCCTGGTCGTGATCCTGGCCGAGGGCGGCCTCGGCACGAAGTGGAAGGAAATCAAGCCGGCCCTGCCTGCGGCCACCTCGCTGGCACTGGTCGGCATCGCGGTGAGCGTCGGAGTGACGGCCACGGCCGCCCACTATCTGATCGGCCTGGAATGGCGGCAGGCGCTCATCATCGGCGCGGTGGTGTCCTCGACGGACGCGGCGGCCGTCTTCTCGGTGCTGCGGAAAGTACCCCTCCCCGCGCGCGTGACGGGCATCCTGGAGGCCGAGTCCGGCTTCAACGACGCCCCGGTGGTCATCCTCGTCGTCGCGTTCTGCACGGCGGGCCCCGTGGAGCACTGGTACGTGCTGCTGGGTGAGATAGCCCTGGAGCTGGCCATCGGCGCGGCCATCGGCCTCGCGGTGGGCTGGCTCGGCTCCTGGGGGCTGCGGCACGTGGCGCTGCCCGCCTCCGGCCTCTACCCGATCGCCGTGATGGCGATCGCGGTCACCGCCTACGCCGCCGGCGCGCTCGCGCACGGCAGCGGCTTCCTCGCCGTCTACCTCGCGGCGATGATGCTCGGCAACGCCAAACTGCCACACTGGCCCGCCACCCGAGGCTTCGCCGAAGGGCTCGGCTGGATCGCCCAGATCGGCATGTTCGTCCTGCTCGGCCTGCTGGTCACCCCGCACGAGATGGGCGACGACATCGTGCCGGCCCTCGTCATCGGCCTGGCGCTCACCATGGTGGCGCGCCCCCTGAGCGTCGTGGTCGGCCTGCTGCCCTTCCGGATCCCGTGGCAGGAGCAGACGCTGCTGTCCTGGGCGGGCCTGCGCGGCGCCGTGCCCATCATCCTGGCGACCATCCCGATGGTGAGCGGCGTCGCGGAGAACCGCCGGATCTTCAACATCGTCTTCGTCCTGGTCGTCGCCTACACCCTCATCCAGGGCCCCACGCTGCCCTGGCTGGCCCGCAAGCTGCGACTGGGCGAGTCCGAGGGCGCCGCCGACCTCGGGATCGAATCAGCGCCCCTGGAGCGACTGCGCGGCCATCTCCTGTCCGTCGCGATCCCGAAGGGCTCCCGCATGCACGGCGTGGAGGTGGCCGAGCTGCGCATGCCCTCGGGGGCCGCCGTCACCCTCGTCGTGCGCGACGGGACCTCCTTCGTGCCGCTGCCCACGACCGTCCTGCGCCGCGGCGACGAGCTGCTCGTGGTGGCCACCGACCCGGTCCGGGACGCGGCCGAGCGACGGCTGCGCGCGGTGGGCCAGGGCGGCAAGCTGGCGGGCTGGCTGGGCCTCGCGGGCAACGGCACCGGACCGCACTCCCGACATTCCGGACAGTAAACGGGACATTAAGGGGCGATGTGCATTCACAGGCGAACACCGCCATGGTGCTCACTTTCACAGGCACCGCAGCACTCGCCCCTGTACGATGAAGGCACTTGATCGAACCAACTCTGCCTGAAGCAGAGCTGGCGCGACCGTATGGCGGTCGCGACCTCCCCGCAGTGGGCGGCGCGGCATCTACCGCAGTTCCGCGCAAGAGGACAGCTCTCGGCGCCCCCGCCCAACAAAATGGGGCCGCGCTACCAGGTGGCAGAAAGGCACGGGCCGTGGCATCCACGGTCACCTCCCGCCCCGGATACGGACAGCTGCTGCGCACCCGCGGCGCCTGGACGTTCCTGCTTCCCGGCTTCGCCGCACGTCAGCCCTTCGCGATGCTGACGCTCTCCCTCGTACTCCTCGTCCAGCACACCACCGGCTCATACGGGGCCGCCGGCGCCGTAGCCGCCGTCACCGGCGTCTCCATGGCGCTATTCGCGCCCTTCACCGGCCGTCTCGCCGACCGCCACGGACAGCGGGCCGTCCTGCTGCCCGGCGTCCTGGTGCATACCCTGGCGGCCTTCTCCCTGACGGCGCTGGCGCTGACGGACGCCCCCTTGTGGGCTCTTTTCCTCGCCGCCGTGCCGACCGGCGCCTCGGTGCCCCAGGTCGGGCCCATGGTGCGCGCCCGCTGGGGCGTGAAACTCCAGGACTCGCCCCTGATGACCACCGCGGCGGCCTTCGAGTCCGTCACGGACGAGCTGACCTTCGTGTTCGGCCCGCTGCTCGCCACGGCGCTGTGCACCGCCGTGCACCCGGCCGCGGGCCTGCTGACCGAGGCCGGGCTGACCCTGATCGGCGGTCTCCTCTTCGCCGCGCAGAAGAGCACCCAGCCCGCTGTCGCCGCCGCCGGGCACACGCGCGTGGAGCACGGTTCCGCGCTGCGGGTCCCCGGAGTGCGCGTGCTGATCGTGACCTTCCTGGGCATCGGCTCCGTCTTCGGCGGTATGCAGGTCTCGCTCGCCGCGTTCAGCGAGTCGATCGGCGAGCCGGGTCTGAACGGCGTCCTCTACGGCGTCTTCGCCGCGGGCAACATGCTCTCCGGCGTCGTCTGCGGCGCCATCGCCTGGAAGGTGGCCCCGCAGCGGCGGCTCGTCATCGGCTACGCCGCCCTGGCGCTCGCCGCGTGCGGACTGTGGGCCGCGCACTCCGTGGTCGTGCTCGCCGCGATCGGCCTCCTGGTCGGCATGTGCATCGCTCCGTCCCTGATCACCGGCTACACGCTGGTCGAGGGCCTGGTCCCGGCGGGCGCCCGCACCGAGGCCTTCACCTGGCTGACCGGCGCCGTCGCGCTCGGCCAGGCGGCGGCCGTCACGGTCGCCGGACAGCTGGAGGACCGCCTGTGGAACGGTGCCGGATTCCTGGTGCCGATGGCCGGTACGGCACTGGCGCTGGCGACCCTGGTGGCCCTGCGCTCACGGCTGGCCACGCGGCCCACCGGACGCACCGTCGCACGTGGCGTCGGTCACCGAGTGCCGGTGACAGTGGACTGATCTCACGGAATACGTCAGTATGGATCGTCGTTAGCACTCATTGAGTGAGAGTGCCAGGAGGAAGACAAGTGCCGACCTACCAGTACCAGTGCACCGAGTGTGGCGAGGGCCTCGAGGCGGTGCAGAAGTTCACCGACAATGCCCTGACCGAGTGCCCCAACTGCGGTGGACGCCTGAAGAAGGTGTTCTCGGCCGTCGGCATTGTCTTCAAGGGCTCCGGCTTCTACCGCAACGACAGCCGTGGCTCCTCGTCGAGCAGCTCGCCGGCGTCCAAGCCGTCGACCACGTCGACTTCGTCCTCGCCGTCGACGACCTCGTCGTCCTCGTCGGACTCGAAGTCGTCGGGCAGCGGCTCGTCGAGCAGCAGCTCGGCCGCGTAGGACTTTCTCGCCGGGACCCTGTCGTCGTACGACGATGGGGTCCTCGGTGTTTTCGGGAGACAGCGTCCTCGACGTTTTCGGAGTCAGATCTTCGAAGCCCGCTACTGTGATCGTCATGGCGAACGCAGAGATCGGTGTCATCGGCGGCTCGGGCTTCTACTCCTTCCTCGACGATGTGACCGAGATACAAGTCGAGACCCCCTACGGGCCGCCGAGCGACTCCCTGTTCCTCGGCGAGATCGCCGGGCGAAGGGTCGCCTTCCTTCCTCGCCACGGCCGCGGCCACCATCTGCCGCCGCACCGCATCAACTACCGGGCCAACCTCTGGGCGCTGCGCTCCGTAGGCGCCCATCAGGTCCTCGGACCGTGCGCGGTGGGCGGACTGCGCCCCCAGTACGGGCCGGGAACGCTCCTCGTGCCGGACCAGCTGGTCGACCGTACGAAGACGCGGACGCAGACGTTCTTCGACGGGCTCCCGCTGCCGGACGGCACCGTGCCGAACGTCGTACACGTGTCGCTGGCCGACCCCTACTGCCCCGTCGGCCGCAAGGCCGCCCTCGAAGCGGCGCGCGGGCGTGACTGGGAGCCGGTGGACGGCGGCACGCTCGTGGTGATCGAGGGACCGCGGTTCTCCACCCGCGCCGAGTCGCTGTGGCACCAGGCGCAGGGCTGGTCCGTGGTGGGCATGACCGGCCACCCCGAGGCCGCGCTCGCCCGTGAACTCCAGCTCTGCTACACCTCGTTGACCTTGGTCACCGACCTCGACGCGGGCGCGGAGGCCGGCGAGGGCGTCTCGCACGACGACGTGCTGAAGGTGTTCGCGTCGAACGTGGACCGGCTGCGGGACGTGTTGTACGACGCGGTGGCGGCCCTGCCGCGGAACGGGACGCGGGACTGTCTGTGCACGAAGGCGCTGGGCGGCATGGATCCGGGCTTCGAGCTGCCGTGACGATGGCCTCGACGGGCGCTCGGTGCGCGCCGATGGGTACTGCCGGGCGCCAATGGGTACTGCCGGGCGCTGACGGGCGTTTCCACGCCGTGGAACTTCCCGTTCGGGTGAGGGAGTTGTCCACAACTCGTCGGTAGTCCACCGGCGCCGACGGGCTCCGCCGCGAAGCCCCATCGTGGGATCGCAAGCCGATCTCTCGTCGCAGGTGGTGGTCCCATGGCACAGCACGCTCCTCTTGTACGCCCGCTGGACACGGATCTCGTACGGGCGCCGGGCACAGATCCTGTACGTCCGCCCGGTGTGGACGCGCCTCCGATCCGCGAGGTGCCGCAGTTCGCCCCCGTGCACGTGCGCGGCGGGCGGTACGGGCTGCGGCGCCTCACCCGTCACAAGCGGCGGGCCGTGGCCGCGGGGCTCGCCGTCACGGCGGCGGCCCTCGTGGCGGCGGGCCCCGGTGGCTCCGGGCGGGCACGGGGCCATCCGGCGGCGGCTCCCCCCTCCACGTCCGCTTCCTCCCCCATGTCCTCTTCTCCCTCTTCCCCTACCGCGTCCGTGCGGGGGCGGGGCGCGGTGGAGACGGTGGCGGCGCCGGTGCGGATCGCCGACGCGGCCACGGTGCGGCTGCTCAGGCCGGGCGACCGGGTCGACGTGATCGCGGCGGACGGGGGCGGCGAGGGCCGCGTGGTCGCGGCCGGGGCGCGGGTGGCCGAGGTTCCGGACTTCGCCGCCACCGAGACCGGGGCGCTGGTGGTCCTCTCCGTGCCCCGGGCCACGGCGGCGCGACTGGCGGGCGCGGGCACGACGGCGCGGCTGGCGGTGACGCTGTGTTGAGCGTCGTGCGCAATGCCGTACCGACGACCTTCCTGGATATCGAATCGGTGTCAACTCGCACGATGGTGCTACCGAATTGGACAGGTCCGGCGGGCCCTGCCGTAGGTTGCGGAGCTGTTTGTTCCACAACTTGTGCAGAGGGGCCTTTTGGTGAGCGAGAAGAAGCAACCCGGTGTCTGGGAGGGCTTCAAGGCCTTTCTGATGCGGGGCAACGTCATCGACCTGGCCGTCGCGGTGGTCATCGGCGCGGCCTTCACCAACATCGTCAACTCGGTGGTGAAGGGCATCATCAACCCGCTGGTGGGTGCGATAGGCACGCAGAACCTCGACAGCTACAGCTCCTGCCTCGAACCCCGCTGCACCGGCACCGGGGACACGGCGACGGGCATCCGGATCATGTGGGGCTCCGTGCTGGGCGCCACGCTCAGCTTCGTGATCACCGCGGCCGTCGTCTACTTCCTGATGGTCCTGCCGATGTCGAAGTTCCTGGCCCGGCAGGCGGCCCGGCAGAAGGCGAAGGAGAACACCCAGGAGGTCATCGAGGTGTCCGAGCTGGAGGTGCTCAAGGAAATCCGCGACGCCCTGGTGGCCCAGCGCGGTTCGGGCAACAGCCAGCACTGACGGAGAAGACCGGGGGCGGCCTACGGAAGCCCGGGGGCCGGCTGCGGACGGCAGTCGGGCTCCGGAAACGCGCGGCCCAGCCGTGGACAGTCGGGTTCGGGCCGCACGCCGAGGGCGTGGTGGGCACGCTCAGGGGCCTTCTCCGGTCGCTCGGAGGCCGGCTCCGCACGATCGAAGGCCGCCTCCGCACGCCCGGAGGCCGGCTCCGGACGCTCGGAATCGTCCTTCGTGCTCTCCAGGCCGGGATCCGCGACCGCAGGTCCGGCCGCCGCGGCCTCGGGACCGGCGCTCGCCATGGCGGGGTCGGCGGCAGGCGGCGCCGAGGTACGGCGGCTCAGAGGTGGTGCGGCGGCTTCTCGTCGAGGAACCGCTTCAGGTCCGCCACGCTGTCACCGTCACCGCCGGACTGCTCGCCCCATCCCCGGTCCGTGTCGTCCGAGGACTGCTGGCTCAGCGGATCGTCGAAGATCAGCGCGGACTTCGGATCGCGCGGTGCGGACGCGTCACGCGGTTCGGAGGTGGGGGCGGGGCCGGTACTCATGCGTCCCAGAGTACGCCGAGGGGTCCCCAGCCCACCCCGGTACGGCCGCGTCCTGCGGCCGTCAACCCGAGCGACCTGGACTCTTTTCTGCTGTGCTTGGCCGTATGACGTCCAGCGCCGCTTCCGAACCCACCCCGACGCCCAGGACGGCCCGACTCGGGCCCCTGCGCAGAATGACCGCCCGGAGGAGGGACGAGGCACACCGCGTCGCGTCGCCGCTGGAGCTCTTCTTCGACCTGTGCTTCGTCGTGGCCATCGCCCAGGCGGGCGGCGAGCTGGTGCACGCCGTGGCGGCGGGACACGCGGGCGAGGGCATCCTCAACTACGCGATGATCTTCTTCGCGATCTGGTGGGCGTGGATGAACTTCACCTGGTTCTCCTCGGCGTACGACAACGACGACGCGCTCTACCGGGTCGTGACGCTGGTGCAGATCGCCGGTGTCCTGGTCCTCGCCGCCGGGGTGTCGCGGGCGTTCGAGAACCATGTGTACCTGGCCGTCTGGCTCGGCTACGTGATCATGCGGTTCGCGTTGATCGCCCAGTGGCTGCGGGTGGCCCGCGGCACGAAGGGCCCCGAGAGAACCATGGCGCTGCGGTACGCGGGCGGTGTGCTGCTGTGCCAGGTCGGCTGGCTGGGGCTGCTGGTACTGCCGGAGCCCGGGCGTCCTTGGGTGTTCCTGGTGATGGCGATCGCCGAGATGTGCGTCCCCGCGTACGCGGAGAAGGACTTCGCCACCTCCTGGCATCCGCACCACGTCTCCGAGCGGTTCGGCCTGTTCACGATCATCGTGCTGGGCGAGACGATCGCCGCGTCGACGATGGCCGTGAAGTCGGCGGTGGACGAGCACGACGCGCTGGGCGAGCTGTTGCCGATCGCCGCCGGCGGACTGCTGATCGTCTTCTCCGCCTGGTGGATCTACTTCGTGGTGCCCATCCACGGGCGCCTGCGGTCCAGCGTCCACGCATTCCTGTGGGGATACGGCCACTACCTGATCTTCGCGTCGGCGGCCGCGATCGGCGCGGGCCTGGAGGTCGCGGTCGAGCAGGCGGTCGGCAAGACACCGATCTCGACGCTCGCCGCGTCCGCCGCGGTGACACTGCCGACGGCGCTGTACTTCCTCACGGTGTGGGTGTTGCACGCGCGCCATTTCAAGATGGGCATCACACAGCAACTCATCCTGCCGACGACGGCGTTGCTGGTGATCCTGTGCACCTTCCTGCACAGCTGGGCGGTGCTCGCGGCGGGCGTCGTGGCGGCTCTGTCGGTGGCGGTCGGGGTCGCCCTGACGGCACGGATGGTCACAACGGAGGGGGTGGGGAGCGCGGGGCGGGAAACACTGGAGACATGACAGTTGACGCTCTGACGGATGTCGCGGGACTGCGCGTGGGACACGCGACGCGTACCGGCGACGGTTGGCTCACCGGCACCACGGTCGTGCTCGCCCCCGCGGGCGGCGCCATCGCGGCCGTGGACGTACGCGGCGGCGGGCCCGGCACCAAGGAGACCGACGCGCTCGACCCGCGCAACCTGGTGCAGAAGGTGGAGGCGGTCGTACTGACCGGCGGCAGCGCGTACGGGCTGGACTCCGCGTCCGGGGTGATGGCCTGGCTGGAGGAGCGGGGTCGCGGGGTGCGGGTGGGCCTCGATCCGGCGCACGTCGTGCCGGTCGTGCCCGCCGCCTGTGTCTTCGACCTGGGTCGCGGTGGCGACTTCCGGGCGAGGCCGGACGCGGCCACGGGCCGGGCCGCGGTCGAGGCTGCCGACGCGAGCGGGCCGGGCGCGCCGGTGCCGGAGGGGTGCGTGGGCGCCGGGACGGGGGCGACGGTCGGGCGGATCAAGGGCGGGATCGGGACGGCGAGCGCCGTGCTCGACTCGGGGATCACGGTGGCCGCGCTGGTGGTGGCCAACGCGGCGGGTTCGGCGGTGGATCCGGAGACGGGGGTGTTGTACGGGGAGTTGCTGCGAGACGGTCGTACGGCCTATCCCTCCGCCGAGGTCCACGAGGCGGCGCGGCAACGGCTCGCCGAAGCCGCCGCGAAGAACGCGCCTCCCCCGCTGAACACCACACTCGCCGTCGTCGCCACCGACGCCGAGCTCACCCGCGCCCAGGCCCACAAGCTCGCCGGCACGGCCCATGACGGCATCGCGCGCGCCGTCCGCCCGGTCCACCTCCTGAACGACGGCGACACGGTCTTCGCCCTGGCCACGGGCGCCCGCCCGCTCCAATCCGACAACCCCCTGGCCCTCAACGAGATCCTCGCGGCGGGCGCGGATCTGGTGACCCGGGCGATCGTCCGCGCGGTACGAGCGGCCGACCCGGTGGACGGACCTGGCGGGGTGTGGCCGTCGTACGAGGAGCTGTACGGGAGCGCCTAGGACGAGTCCTGGCCCGTGACCGCGGGTGGCCCGCTGCCCTCGCCGACGCCAAGTCGGGTCAGGAGGAGGGGGAGTTCGTCGTGGGCCCGGTGGGTGATTGTCCCGGTTCTGTCACGCGACGGTGTTGGGCCGGGGACGGGGGGAACCCTTCGCGGCACCGCTCGCTCTCTATCCACGCACTGGAGCGGATCACGCACATCACGAGAAACTGGAGTAGCCCGTGACAACGCCGAACATGACAGCGCGGCGCGCACTGGGGGCCTGTGCCGCCCTGATGGTCGGCACCCTCACCCTGACCGGCTGCGGCGGCAACGCCAGCGCCGACGCCAAGGGTGGCAAGGACGGCGGTACCTCGGCCAAGACGTCCACGGCGAAGATCGTCATCTCGGCCAAGGACGGTTCGACGGACGCGTCCATCAACGCGACCGGCGTGAAGGTCAGCGACGGCAAGCTGACCGACGTGAAGATGACGGTGTCGGGGTCCGGGACGGCGGTGCCGGGGGCGATCACCGCGGACGGGACCGGCTGGAAGCCGGCGGCGCAGTTGGAGCGCGGCACGAAGTACCAGATCTCGGCGACCGCGAAGGACGCGAGCGGGCGCACGGCCGCCGCCAACTCCATCTTCACGACGGTCTCCTCGAGCAACAGCTTCATCGGCACGTACACGCCCGACAATGGCACCACGGTCGGCGTCGGAATGCCGGTGTCGTTCAACTTCAACAAGGTGATCAGCAACCAGAAGGCCGTGCAGTCGCACATCACGGTCACGTCCAGCAGCGGGCAGCAGGTGGCCGGGCACTGGTTCGGCTCGCAGCGGCTCGACTTCCGGCCCGAGACGTACTGGAAGGCCGGTTCCAAGGTCACGATGAAGATCGACCTGGACGGCGTCGAGGGCGCGAACGGCGTCTTCGGGGTGCAGAAGAAGACGGTCACCTTCACCGTCGGCCGCTCCCAGGTCTCCACGGTCGACGTCAACACGCAGACCATGACGGTCGTGCGTGACGGCAAGACGCTCAAGTCGGTGCCGATCTCGGCGGGCAGCCCGGAGCACACCACGTACAACGGTCAGATGGTGATATCCGAGAAGTTCGTCCAGACGCGGATGAACGGCTCGACGGTGGGCTACGGCGGCGAGTACGACATCCCGGACGTGCCGCACGCGATGCGACTGACGTCCTCGGGGACGTTCATCCACGGCAACTACTGGTACAACCGCGGGAACCCGCCCTTCGGACAGCAGGGCACCAGCCACGGATGTGTCGGTCTCGCCGATGTACAGGGCGCGCAGGGCGACACCAGCGCGAAGTGGTTCTACGACAGCTCTCTCGTCGGGGACGTCGTAGTGGTGAAGAACTCGCCCGACAAGACCGTCTCGCCGGACAACGGACTGAACGGCTGGAACATGTCCTGGAGTGCGTGGACCGCGGGAAGTACGGTCTGACCTGGGGCCGTTGACGTCACGGCGGGCCGCGCGGGAACTTGCCGCGCGGCCCGCTCGTTTTCTGTCCGTACGTTTTCTCGGTTCGCAGGATTGATGTCCGACCGAGGGGCTACGGTATGCACCCACAAGGTGACATGCAGCAACGCCGGGAGAAGCCTTGAGCGTTCCGTACGAGACAGCAGCGTACGAACCACCCGAGTCGCCCGAGTCTCCGGAGGAGCACCTCGAGCGACTCCTCGGCCGTGCCCTGAACTCCTTCGAGCTGCCCGACGAGACGATAAGGCGGCTCGACTGCGCGCTGGCGCACGACAGTTCGCTGCACTCCGCGCACCACAGCGCGGGGCTGCACCGCGAGACGTACCGGCACACCTGGCTGCTCGCCGACGGCTCGGCGGTCACGCTGTGGGAGCTCGTGCACAACACGGCGCTCGGGAGTGAGCCGCAGCACGAGGTGTATGTCGACGAGGAGGAGCTGCGCGCCGCCACGGCCCGGCTGCCGCTGCCGCCGGACACGCCGGACTTCGAGCTGCCCGTGATGGTCCATCCGTCACCGGTCCCCGAGCCGCGGCACGTCTACCTGACGGACGACTCGGCGGATCACGCGCGGCGGTTGCTGCGGCGGGCGGAGAACGCGGACCGGCCGGGGGCCGACATCACGACGCTGCTGCTGCGCACCGCGTTCGCGCACCAGATCACCCAGGCCTTCGGGCGCCCCTGCCGGGCGGGCCAGGTCGGGCTGTGCTTCTCGCTCTACGAGCACGCGTTCCTGCTCCGCGACGGCCAGGAGATCTCCCTGTGGGAGGTCGAGCACACGGCGACGCCGGACGGCCGGCACATGTGTGAGGTCTATCCGACGGAGCACGCGGCTCGGGCCGCCATGGAACGCCGGGCGGCGCGGCTCGCCTAGAGCCTGGCGGGTCGAGCCGAACACCCCCTTCGTCAGGGGGAGCCCTCGTTCGTCAGGGGAGCCCCTCTTCCCTCAGGGGAAGCCCCGTTCGTCAGGGGCGACTGTCGCTGAACTGGCGTACCAGGCCCGCGAACGCGGCGCGTTCCTCGGGGGTGAGTTCCACGGTCTCCGCGGCGGGGCCGGACCGGCGCTGACGAGGTATGGCGCGGAGCACCTGCCCGTGATGGCGCACGGCGGCCCCGGTGCGCGCGCGGCGCAGCAGGCGGGACAGGCCGACGACCCAGATGACGGTCGCGAGGGCGAGGACGGCCACACCCATCAGCTGGAGGCTCGACACATGCTCAGGCATGCCCCCAGTAGACACCACGGTCCGGGACTTTGGCCCCGGACCGTGACGTATCTCGCAGATGCCCTAAAAGGGCGAGTAGTTGGCCGTTCAGGCCGCGACCGGCTCCTTGGAGTCGACCTTCGCCGCTATCGCGGTGTCGGCGACCCCCGCACCGGTCCCCTCGGGGGCCTGCTTGCGCATGCCCTTCAGGACGACCACCAGGGCGGTGGTGACACAGACACCGGCCGCGATGGCGATCAGGTAGAGGAACGGGTTGCCGATCAGCGGGACCACGAAGATGCCGCCGTGCGGGGCCCGCAGCGTGGCGTCGAAGGCCATCGACAGGGAGCCGGTGACCGCGCCGCCCACCATGGCGGAGGGGATCACGCGCAGCGGGTCGGCCGCCGCGAACGGGATCGCGCCTTCCGAGATGAAGGAGGCGCCCAGGACCCAGGCCGCCTTGCCGTTCTCCCGCTCGGTCTCGGTGAAGAGCCTGCCGCGCACCGTCGTGGCGAGCGCCATGGCCAGCGGCGGAACCATGCCCGCCGCCATCACGGCCGCCATGATCTTCATCGCCGAGTCACTGGGGCTCGCGACCGCGATACCGGCGGTGGCGAACGTGTACGCGACCTTGTTGACCGGGCCGCCGAGGTCGAAGCACATCATCAGGCCGAGCAGCGCGCCGAGCAGGACGGCGTTGGTGCCGGTGAGGCCGTTGAGCCAGTCGGTCATGCCCTTCTGCGCGGAGGCGATGGGCTTGCCGATGACCACGAACATCAGGAATCCGACGATCGCCGCGGAGATCAGCGGGATCACCACCACCGGCATGATGCCGCGCAACGCCGCCGGGATCTTCACCTTCTGGATCCCGATCACCACACCACCGGCGATGAGACCGGCGGCCAGACCGCCGAGGAAGCCCGCGTTGATGGTGAGGGAGATCGCGCCGCCGACGAAGCCGGGCACGAGACCCGGCCGGTCCGCCATGCCGTAGGCGATGTAGCCGGCCAGGACCGGGACGAGGAAGCCGAAGGAGACGACGCCGATCTGGAAGAACAGCGCGCCCCAGCTGTCCGCCTGCAGCCACATGAAGTGGTCCATGACCGACGGCGCCTTGTTGATCTTGTAGCCGCCGATCGCGAACCCGAGGGCGATCAGCAGACCGCCCGCGGCGACGAACGGGACCATGTAACTGACGCCGGACATCAGCCACTTGCGAAGCTTGGTGCCGTATCCCTCGGCGGAGTCGCCGGAGCGCTCCACCGGCGTACCCGGCGCGGATCCCGCGCTGACCTCGCCGCGCGCGGCCTTGCCACGCACCTCGGTGATCAGCTCGGCGGGCTTGTTGATGCCCGCCTTCACGCCGACGTCGACGGTGGGCTTGCCGGCGAACCGGTCCTTGTCCCGTACGGGCACGTCGTGCGCGAAGATCACACCGTCCGCGGCCGCGATGATCGCCGGGTCGAGCCGGGTGAAGCCGGCCGAGCCCTGTGTCTCGACGACGACCTCGACACCCGCCTCGCGGCCCGCGTTCTCCAGCGACTCGGCCGCCATGTAGGTGTGCGCGATGCCGGTGGGGCAGGAGGTGACGGCGACGATCCGGAACGGACGCTCGCCGGAGGCTCCGGTGTCCGCAGTGGTGGTGTCGGTCGTGGTGCCCGTGGCGGTGTCGGCGGAGGCCGCCGCCGACACCGCCACGGAGTCCTTGGAGCCCTCGGTGGGCTCGGTGCCCTCGGACGCGGTCGAGGCCGCGGCCGCCGGGGACTCGTCCCCGCGGATGAGCGCGGCCGCGGCCGCCGCGTCGTCCACGGCCCGCAGCGCGGACGTGAACTCGGCGTTCATGAGCTGACGGGCCAGCGACGACAGGATCGTCAGATGCGCGTCGTCGGCGCCCGCCGGGGCGGCGATCAGGAAGATCAGGTCGGCCGGGCCGTCCGGCGCGCCGAAGTCGATCCCGGCCGCGCTGCGGCCGAAGCCGAGCGTCGGCTCGGTGACGTGTTCGCTCCGGCAGTGCGGGATGCCGATCCCGCCGTCGAGGCCGGTGGGCATCTGGGCCTCGCGGGCGGCCACGTCGGCGAGGAAGCCTTCTAGGTCGGTCACCCGCCCCAGGGTCACCATGCGCTCGGCGAGGGCGCGTGCCGCCGCCTCTTTGGTCTCGGCGGACAGGTCGAGATCGACCAGGTCCGCGGTGATCATCTCGCTCATCGCGGGCTCCTTCGCACGCGTATCGCCCGGGGGAAGTCTTGGGCGGGGGTGGGGACGGGGGTGCCGCGCTCAAGGAGCGCGGGGTACAGGGGAAGAGAGACCGGGACTGAGATGGCGGAGGCGGGGCCGGGGAAACCCCGCCTCATCAGAGCCGGTCCAGGGGGTGGGGCCGCAGGAGTGGCGGTCGTCATGACACGGGGATTCGTCATGACACCGGCTCCGTCAGTACGCGGTCCGCGGGGACCTCCGACGTGACGGTCACGGCGGAGGGGTCGAGGTCGGCCGGGCCCGGCATCACACTGCCGGGCAGCTGTACGGCCGCGGCGCCATGGGCGACGGCGGAGGCAAGGGCCTCCGGGCCGCGGCCACCGGCGATCAGAAAACCGGCGAGGGAGGAGTCACCGGCGCCCACGTTGCTGCGTACGGCATCCACCCGTGCGCTGCCGAACCAGGCACCCGCGCCGTCCACGAGCAGTTGCCCGTCCGCGCCGAGGCTCGCGAGCACGGCGTCGGCGCCCATCGCACGCAGTTCCTCGGCGGCCTTGACCGCGTCACCGACGGTGACGAGGGGGCGCCCGACGGCTTCGGCGAGCTCCTCGGCGTTGGGCTTCACCACGTCGGGCCGCTCGCGCAGCGCCTCGAGCAGCGCGGGGCCGGAGGTGTCCAGCGCGATCCTGGCGCCGGCCGCGTGGGCGCGGGCGACGAGGTCGGCGTACCAGGAAGGACCGAGTCCGCGCGGCAGGCTGCCGCAGCAGGTGATCCAGTCGGTGTCGCCGGAACGATACTGCTGACGCACCGTCTCCAGGAGCAGCTCCGCCTCGGCGGCGGTGAGCTCGGGGCCGGGGGCGTTGATCTTCGTGAGCGTGCCGTCCGGCTCGGCGACCGAGATGTTCGAGCGGGTGGCCCCGGTGACCGGGACCGGCGCGACCTCGATGCCCTGCGCGTGGAGCAGCTCGGCGACGAGTGCGCCGGGCGCGCCGCCCAGCGGCAGTACGGCGATCGTGCGCTGCCCCGCCGCCGCGACCGCGCGCGAGACGTTCACGCCCTTGCCGCCCGGGTCCATGCGTTCGCCGGTGGCCCGGATGACCTCGCCGCGGTCGAGCGACGGGACCTCGTACGTACGGTCGAGGGAGGGGTTGGGGGTGACGGTGAGGATCATGCGCGCACTACTTCCGTGCCACCGCGCTCGATGTCGGTGGCGTCTTCGGGGCTCAGCCCGCTGTCGGTGATCAGCAGGTCCACGTCGCTCAGGTCGCCGAAGCGGGCGAAGTGCTCCTGGCCGTGCTTGGAGGAGTCGGCGAGCAGCACCACACGGCGCGCGGCGCGGATGGCCGCGCGCTTCACGGCGGCCTCGGCGAGGTCGGGGGTGGTCAGTCCGTGCTCGGCGGAGAAGCCGTTGGCCGCGACGAACAGGACGTCGGCGCGGATCTCGGCGTACGCGCGCAGCGCCCAGGCGTCCACGGCGGCGCGCGTACGGTGCCGGACGCGGCCTCCGACCAGGTGGAGCTGGATGCCGGGGTGGTCCGCGAGGCGGGCCGCGATCGGCAGGCTGTGCGTGACTACGGTGAGCGTCGCCTCCAGCGGAAGGTCCCCGGCGAGCCGGGCGACCGTGCTGCCGGCGTCGAGGATCATCGTGCCCTGGTCCGGCAGCTCGGCGACGGCGGCCTGTGCGATGCGGTCCTTCTCGTCGGCCGCGGTGGACTCGCGCTCGGCGAGGTCGGGCTCGAAGTCCAGCCGCCCGGCCGGTATGGCACCGCCGTGCACCCGCCGCAGGAGTCCCGCGCGGTCGAGGGTCTTCAGATCGCGGCGGATGGTCTCCGCGGTGACCTGGAACTCCTCGGCCAGCGAGAGCACGTCCACCCGACCGCCGTCACGGGCGAGCCGGAGAATCTCCTGCTGCCGCTCCGGTGCGTACATGTCCGTTCGCCTCCGATTTCTGTGCGGCCGATGCCCGAACTTGTGGTTTCGCTCGGAGGCTACGCCCGGATTTCCGGAAAGTAAACAGGTTCGGGTCTCAGGTGGACACAAACGGGCATCGAGGTGAGCCCTCCGCCCCGCTCGTTCCGGCCTCGCAGAAGCCCTGACGCCGTGTCATCACGTCCGTATCCTGGAATGCGGGACACAACTTCTCGGGGGGTGTTGTGGACAGGGACGGTCTCCGCGCCCGCCCGGACCATGACTGGCAGCAGGCCGTGGTCCAGGCGCTGTGCGATTCCCCGGTCCTGGGTGACCGCAGTGCCCGCGCGATGCTGGCCGAGCTGATCGGCGACCGGCTGGGGCGGCCGGTGGTCCTGCGGGAACAGGCGACCACGCAGCTGCAGCTGCTCGAACTGGTGCGGTTCTGCGTCCGCGAGGAGATCGCGGCGAACCACGGACTGTCCGCGCTGGCCGACGCGGTGTCACTGCTGGAGGGCCGCAGCCGGACGGCCGACGCCGTCGGTGAGCTGGTGCGGGAGCACGTCGTACGGGAGCACGTCGGGGCCGCACCACCGCACGCCCCCTCGCACGCCGACCCCCCTGTTCACCTGTTCCTCTCCTGCGCCGTCACCGACCTCGCATGGGCGTCCTGGATCGCCTGGCACCTGGAGGACGCGGGCGTCGGCGTACGCCTCGACCTCCTCGACGGACCGCTGAACGGTCTGGAACAGCGCGAACGCGTGCTCGCCGTCCTGTCCCCGGCCTACGTCGGCTCCGCACCCGTCCAGCAGGCCTGGCAGGCCATGCACCGCCGGAGCCCGGAGGGCATGGCCGGGTTGCTGGTGCCGGTCATGGTGGAGCCGTGTCGGCCCCCATGGCCACTGTCCACGATCGCGCACACCGACCTCACGGGCCTCGGCGAGGACGAGGCCCGCACCCGGCTGCTCGACGCCGTCGGCGTCACCCGCACCGTCCCCACCAGGCACGCCGCACCTCCGCGCTTCCCCGACCCGGCGGGCCGACGTTGACGGGACGGGGCGGCGCGGGCCGCCACAACCCGGCGTTACGGATACGGGAGCGGATCGGCGAGGAGACCCTCGACGCACTGCTCGCGGTCCCCGCGCTCCACGACCGATACGCGCGCGCCCTGCTGACCGATCTGGTGGGCGAGGCGCTGGGGCACCGGGCCGACCTGCGGGAACAGTCCACCGTGCCGCTGCAGCTGCTGGAACTGTTCCGTTTCTGCACCCGTCACCAGGACGGACTGTCGGCGCTCGCGCGGAAACTGCCGATGCTGGAGCCGGGCTGCCCGCAGGGACCCGTCGTGCAACGGCTCGCCGACGAATGGACGGCCGTGGACTCGCTCGACGGCCTGCCGGAGGTCACCGGTTCCTGGCAGTTCCTCGGTGCCACCCTGGGCACGCTGGCCATGTCGTACGCCATGCGGACGGCCCTCGTCCGGACGGCCACCGAGGCCAGGGTCTCCGCCCCGCCGCCGCACGCCGACACCTGCTGGCACGACTTCCTGCACATGGCCGGGCAGGGAGCTCCACGGGGCGGGCTGCCACCGTGGATGGTCTACCTCGACCGCACCGCCGACGCCATGGGCCACCCCGTCGCGGTCGAGCTGCTCGCACGCAACCGGCAGTGGGCCCTGAGATGCGGCCTGGCCGAGCTGCTCGACCTCGACCGCGCCCGGACTCCGGCGCCACCGCCGGCAGTCAGGCCGGGCCAGGAATACCTGGCGATCCACATCGCTCCGGACCCGCTGGAGAACGGGCGCTACACGGTCTCGCACTCCCTCATGTCCGACGCCGGCGGCCCGAACTGGCAGCACGGCGACCCGATGCAGCGGGTGCCGACCGACGGGCTGCAGCATGCCGTGACCCGCATCATCAAAACGGTCGAAGGGGGCGGCGGCGACCGGCTGGCCCATGTGTGGCTGGAGTTCGTGCTCCCCTTCGAACTGCTCAACCTGCCCGTCGACTGGTGGCCCCGGGACACCACCGAAGTACCGAACGTGCCGCTCGCGGTGGACTACCCGGTGGTCGTGCGCAGCCTGGACCGGCTGCAGAACCGGGACTGGTACCGGTTCTGGCGTACCCGCTGGCAGCAGCTGGCGCGCGACGAACACCCGTCGAAGTCGGTGTACGTCAACGTCGCGCACCAGAACGGCAACCATCTGCGCGGCCTGGAGGCCCGCCTCGGGGACAACGAGCACTGCGTGGCCCTGGTGCTGAGCGAGCCGCCGCTGCCCGACCACGGCAACGGCCGCCGGGAGCTGCACGCGGCCCTGCGCAGCGGGCTGCCCGTGGTGATCTGGCACCGCGCGGGCCGCTCCACCAAGGAGTTCCGGGGTGTCCTCGACGGGCTCCTCACCGAGGGCCTGTCGCGGTTCCCGGCCAAGGTGGCCGCCTACCGCCGCCGTGCGGCGATCGACGCCGCCGACGACGAGGACGCCGCACACATCGGCCGCCACCTCGCGGTCCTGTGGGACGACCCCGACCGCAAACCCGTGCGTCCCGAGCCACCGTGACCTCGGACCACGTGACCACGGACCAGCAGTGCGGATCCATGACCACGGACCAGCAGTGCGGACCGGCGCCACCGGTCCGGGCATCGCCACCCCAGTCGTCGTACGGAGGGACGCCGCTCATGCCGCCGAACAGCCAGTCGTGGGGACTGTACCGAGGCACGGGGCTGCCCGGTGCGACACAGGAGGAGTGGCCCCAGGCACCGGCCTGGCGCAGTTTCGGCGGCGGCCCCGAGCTCCCCCCGCCCCCCGTCGACGACCCGTGCGCCCCCGCGGTGCTGGGCACCATCAGGCAGCCACTGCCCGCTCCACCGGACGAGGTGGCCCGGGTGAACGTGGCGCTGCACCTGCGCCGCCCCCTGCTCGTCACGGGCGAGCCCGGCACCGGCAAGTCGTCCCTCGCCTACCGCATCAGCGGGGAGCTCGGCCTCGGCCCGGTCCTGCGCTGGCAGATCACTTCCCTGAGCACACTTCGGGAGGGCCTGTACGACGGCCCGCACGACGGCCCGTACGACGGCGCGCACGAAGGTCATGACGCGGGCGGGCACGACGATGGGATCCGGCTCGGGCCCCTGGGCACCGCCTTGCTGCCGTACCGCAGGCCCCGTGTGCTGCTGATCGACCGGCTGGACCGGGCCGAGATCAGTCTGCCCGAGGACCTGTGCACGGTACTGGCGGCCGGAGGATTCTCCCTGCCGGACGCAACGGTGCGCTGCCGAGCCTTCCCCGTGGTGGTCATCACCACCACGGGTGAGCGGGATCTGCCATCGGATCTCGTACGCCGCTGTGTGACCCTGCGGACCCAGCGGCCCGGCCCGGACCTGCTGCGCGCCATCGCCGCGAACCGATTCCCTGCGGAGCCCGGACGTCCCGGCCCGGCGCCGGACGCCGTGGACGCCTTCGTCGAACGGGCCACCGCCACCGAGGGACCGGTGCTGGAACGGTTCCTGGACGCACTCCGCCTGGCCGCCGACGGTGTCCTCCAGGCCGTGGCGGAGGGCGGCGACTGGCAGGAGGCCGTCGACACCCTCTGGCAGTGGACCGCGCCGGAGGAGCCATGACGGGGCCCGGCCCGTTTCCCGCGGCGCTCCCGCCGGGGCTCCCGGAGGCCCTGCGGCACATCGGCACCGCGCTCGGCACCGCGCTCGGCACCGCGGTCGGCCGCACCGCTGTCCGGGACGTGGCGGTGGTGGCGGACTCGGGGCCGACGATGGGGATCTGGCACCGGACGGTCCACGAGTTCGCCACGGCGCTGCATCGGTGCGGGGCCTTCGGCCGGATCACCACGCACAGGCTGCCGTACGGGCACAGTGCCGACCCCGCGACCCTGCCGCGTCACCGTGCGGGCACCCGGCTGACCCTGCTCCTCACCGACGGCGCGGGCCCACGCTGGCGCACCCACGAGGTGGAACCGCTGCTGCGCCGCTGGGGCCAGTCCGGACCGCTCGCGCTGATCCACCTGCTGCCGCACCCGGTGTGGCACACGACGGGGCTGCGCGGCTGGCAGGTGCTGCTGCGCGCGCCCGCCCCGGGCGCGGCCAACCACCGAATGCGGTGGCGGCCCCGCGGCCTGGGCCCCGATCTCCACGGCCTGCCGCCGGCCCACCGTCCCGACGTGGCGGTGCCCGTGCTCGAGCTCGCCCCCCGCTGGCTGGACGCCTGGTCCGGCCTGCTGGGCGGGGGCCCGCCGTCGTGGCTGCCGATGACGGTGATGTTCCCCCGCGCGCGCGTACCCGCCGCTCCGGCGGCGGAGCCCGACCCCACCCCGGCGGCTCGGGTGGCGCGATTCCAGTCGTCCGTGCCCCGGAGCGTGTTCACGCTCGCCACCATGCTCTCCGCGACACCCCTCGACGCCGGGCTGATCGAGGAGGTGCGGGGCGCGCTCCTGCCCGGCACCTCCCTCACCGACGTCGCACACCTACTGGTGCACGGCCTGGTCCGGCCGGCCGACGGCGGGCACACCACGTTCGCGTTCGCCCCCGGGATCCGCGAGGAGCTCTTGGCCACCGGACGGCGTACCGATGTGGTGCGGGTAGTCGAGTTGATCGGGGATCGCCGGGGATCCGGCGGGGAACACTTGTGGCGACTGCCCCGGTTGCTGCGCGGGGCCGCCGTGCACCGACTCCCGCCGGTCGACGCGGAGTCCGGGCCGTGGCTCATGGCGGAGAGCGCTGTGCTCCACGCCCTGTCCGGGCCGTTCCTGAAGCCGGCGAGGGAGGTCGACGAGGCCCTCGCGGCCGCCCCGGCCGATCGGACCCGCCCGCAGCACGCACAGCACCACGGCACCGCCATCGCACCCGCAACACCCACAGCACCCAGCGATGCCGTCGTCCGGCTCCCGGACGACGCCGACCGTCGGACCGATCAGGGGAAGAGGAGGCCGGTGATGCCGCAGCAGGCCCCGGCGAGCACGGTGGGCAACGGACGTACCAGGAGCACGCCCACGATCTGGGGAAACATCCCGCCCAGGAATCCGAACTTCACGGGCCGCGAGGAACTCCTCGACAAGCTGCACCAGCGGCTGTTGCGGGAGAAGGCGACCGCCGTGCTGCCCCACACGCTGCACGGCATGGGCGGCGTCGGCAAGAGCCTGCTGGCCGTCGAGTACCTCTACCGTCGTATGGCGGAGTACGACGTGGTCTGGTGGATCTCCGCGGAGCGCACCGCGCAGATCTCCCTGTCCCTGGTGGAACTGGCACCGCGCCTGGGCCTGCCGACCGGGTCCGACGTCTCCTCGACCGTCGCCTCGGTCCTGGAGGCGCTGCGTATCGGCGTGCCCTACGCCAACTGGATCCTGGTCTTCGACAACGCCGAAAGCCCGGAATCCGTACGGCAGTTCTTCCCGGCCGGAGGACCGGGCAACATCCTCGTCACCTCGCGCAATCCGCAATGGGCCTCCGTCGCCCGGCCGCTGGAGGTCGACGTCTTCATGCGGGAGGAGAGCAAACAGCTGCTGCGCATACGCGGCCCGGAGATCAGCGACGCGGAGGCCGACCGGCTCGCGGAGGCACTCGGTGACCTGCCGCTCGCCATCGAGCAGGCCGCCGCCTGGCACGCGGAGACGGGCATGCCCGTGGACGAGTACCTGCGGCTGCTCGACGAGAAGCGCGTGGACCTGCTGCGCGGCACCGCGCCGCTCGGCAACCAGCATCCGGTGATAGCGGCCTGGAACATCTCCCTGGACCGGCTGGAGGCCAAGAGCCCGGCCGCGTACCAGCTGCTTCAGGTGTGCTCCTTCTACGCGCCCGAACCCATCGCGCGGACCATGTTCATGCGGATGCCGCCCAGTCCCATCACCCCCGAGCTGGACGCCGCCCTGGAGGATCCGATCCGGCTCGGCCAGGCCATCCGCGACATCGGCCGCTACTCCCTGGCCCGCTTCGACCACCGCACCAACTCCCTCCAGATGCACCGGCTGGTGCAGGCGGCGCTGCAGTTCCGGATGACGGAGGCGGACCGGTCCACCATGCGGCACGGGGCGCACATGCTGCTGGTGGCGAGCGACCCCAACGACCCCAGCAACGCGCTGCGCTGGGACCGGTACGGCGCGCTCTATCCCCACGTGGTGGTCTCCGGCGCGATGCAGTCCGACGAGACCTGGGTGCGCAGGCTGGTGGTGAACGAGGTCAAGTACCTGCGGCGCTGGGGGGACTACGAATCCTGTCTGGAACTCGCCCGGTCCGCCTACGACGACTGGTCCGGTCGCCTGGGCGCGGAGCACACCCAGACTCTGCAGATCGCCCGGTGGCTGGCGTTCCTCCAGTTCAGCATGGGCCGTTACAAGGAGGCTGCCGAGCTCAACACGAAGACGCTGGAAGCACATCTCAGGTCGCTGGGTCCCCACCACCAGGACACGTTCGCCGCGCTCGGCAACGTCGCCATAGACCACCGCGTGCGCGGCGCGTTCACCGAGGCCCTCCAACTCTCCGACTCCGTGCACCAGCAGTACCTGCAACTCATCGGTCCGGACGACCCGGAGACACTGCGGGCGGCGCACAACCTCGGCGTGAGCCTGCGCCTGGTGGGGAAGTTCGCCCGCGCCTACGAGCTGGACCAGCAGACCTGGCACAACCGCATCCAGATCTTCGGCCAGGACCACATCGACTCACTGAGCACCTGGCTCGGGATGATCGTCGACCTCCGCGAACTCGGCGACTACGAAACAGCGTTGACCTACCACCGCGAGATCACCGAACAGGCCACCACACTGCTCGGCGGCAGCAATCCGTTCACCCTGTCCTGCATCCGCCTCCTGGCCGTCGCCCTGCGCAAGGCCGGCGAGCACGAGGAGGCCGCCGCGACGGCGCAGCGCATTCGCGCGGACCTCGTCCGCCGGTACGGCGACCGCAACCCCGAGTCGATGGCCGCCACCCTCGAACTGACCATCCACCTGCGCCACCGGGGAGACCTGGAGGAAGCACTGCGTCTGGGTACGGCGATCTGCCGACGGTACGAGGAGACGTACGGCAAGCACCACCCGCATGCCCTGTCCGCCGCGGTGAACCTCGCGATCACCTATCGGCTCCTGGGCGACGCCGCGGCCGCACAGTACATCGACGCCGTGGCGCTCGAGCAGTTCACACGGACGCTGGACGCGACGCACCCCTCCGCGCTGGTGTGCCGCACCAATCTCGCCAGCGACCACTACGCGCTCGGTGACGCGGTCGGCGCGCTGGACCTCGACACCGAAACACTCCGCAGGTCCCGGGAGGTCTTCGACGACGCACACCCCTCCACCCTGGCCTGTGCCGCGAACCTCGCCATGGACCTACGGGCCGTGGGACGGGATGAGGAGGCGGAGGCACTGCACGGCGACACCCGCGACCGTCTCCACCGCACCTTGGGCAGCGGACACCCGGCCGTCGCCCAGGCCGCGGACTGGGACCACCGCGCGAACTGCGACATCGATCCGATGCCGCTGTGACAGATCCGCGCCGCTCGGGTCGGGCTTGGCCCGAGCAGTACCCCTACTCCGCGAGCCAGTGAGCCAGAAGTGCCGGATCGGGCGGGGTGGGCAGCGACCGGCTGACGGCCAGGGCCAGTTCGGGTCGTTCGATCAGGGCGGTCCCGGCGGCTCGCTCGCCGCACTCGGCCAGCGCAAGGCCGAGTCCGGCCCAGGCGGCGGGTCTGGCGACCGGACCCATGAGTTCCTCGGTGTACAGCTTGACCGCGCTCGCGGCGTCGCCGTCCACCAGCGCCAGATCGGCGGGAACGACACCCGGCACCGTCCTCGCCGGGTTCTCCGCCGCGCGCAGGGCGTCGAACTCGCCGGGGGCGATGAGGCTGAGGCGCGCCAGCAGCGCGAGTGTGTCGAGCCGACAGGCGCCCGAATCGGCCCGCAACGCGCGCTCGGGGCGCATGCCGACATCCACGCGCCGCTCCGCCCGCCAGTCGTCAGCCAGCTCCCTCGCATGCGCCGGGGGCACATGGAGGTGGTGCACACGCCAGGTCGCACGGTGGTGGACCGTCGCGAGATGCGCAAGGCGCTGTTCACGCGCTCCCACCGACTCCGCAGGCCAGGGCGCGGTCTGTTCGTCCAGGCTGCCGATCAGCGAGCGCCCCAGCGGAGTCAGGGCGGGGTGGTCGCGCAGGGTCCCGAGCACCGTGCGGACGGCGCTCCGCCACAGCGCGTACTCGAAGCCCGCAAGCCCTTCCGGGCCGCGCGTGCGCCAGTAGTGCGCGACCCCTGAGAAGGCATAGGCCCCATGCACCAGCCCCCCGAGGGGGCGCGGATCGTCGCGCCAGGGCGCGTAGAACAGGTCGTCGCACTCATCGAACAGCGGCGTAAGGAAGATGAGGCCGTTGAGCAGGGTGTGCCGGAACTCATGCAGGACGGCGACCCCCAGCTGCGCCGGGAGGACGTCTTCGTCCTCGTCCGGCTCGGACAGCAGCAGGCACCCGAACGCGTCGCTCGACGAAGCCGCCCGCGCGCGCAGCCGCTCGCCCCGCGGCAGCGGAATGACGGATCGCAAGCCCGCGGCCAAGGCCCGGGCGCCGTCCGTGTGACCCTCCACCAGTACCGGCCACATGCGCTCGAACCAGCGCTGCCAGGAAGCGAACTGCGCGGGAGCGAGACGTCCGGGCGCCGTCAGCTGCGGCACCGGTGCATAGGGTCCGAGGTCGTCGAGGGCGAGGGTGAGGTCGACTCCCGCGTGCTGCGCACGCAGCCACCGCTGCCCCTCCCATCCCGGGGCGTCGTTCTCCGTCTCGTCCGGCACCGTCACGGTCACACCGCCCGCGCCGACCCGGACCACCCCGTCCTGCCTCCACACCTCGGCGGTTCCCCGGAGATCGCCACCGACCGTGGCCCGGCCAAGGCCTGGCAGGAACACCCGCCCCTCCCGCACCGGCACACACGCACGGAAGTCGGCCCCGGCGGTGATGAACACGGCCGCCGCCAACTGTCCGAGGAACCCCAGCTCCACGTGCAGCGGTGTCTCGATCTCGGTCGCCGCCGCCGGATCCGGGCGGGACAGTCTGCGCAGCAGGCTCGCCGCCCACACACCCACCTGCGGGTCGAGGAGCACCGTACGGAAGGCCGCCGGGTCCGCCCGCTCGGCGGCTTCGAGCAGCTTCCAGGCCCGACGGACGTCGTCGGCGTCCGCTGCCGCGTCCAGGATCGCGCGCAACAGCAACAGGCGTCGGCTCGACTCCGCGTCGAGCAGAAAACCGACGGCTTCCTCGTTCTCGGTGACGGAGTTCAGCGCGTCCAGGACAGGGTTGGAGAGGTGGTGAAGACGCATCCGCGGGCCTAGCCGCCTTCGCTGCCCGCGATCGTGGACACAGGACGGCCGACGCGATACGTCAAGCGCTCGATCGACGGCCGTAGAACGGCGTCATCAAGGGCCGCGACCTCCTCGAGCGAGAGTGCCGACAAGGTGGGAAGCCAGGATTGCGGCGCCCCGGGCACCACCGCTTCACGGGGGGTGACGTGTTCCCTCGATGACATTACGTCACCGTATATCAACGTGTGCTCTCAAGAAACGCAGAACCACTCCCCAGCGAGGTGTGCCCGCCCTCCGGCGGCGGAGGGCGGGCACACGACCAGGGCGTCGACACCAGGACGTCAGCCGAGCAGCGCCGGCTCGCTGTCGGACACCGGGGTGCCCGCCGCCGGGTTCGCGTTCTCCGGCTCGCCGGCCGCGGTGTCCTCCACCCCCTCGACATGCTGCGCCGGCCGCTTCGGCAGTGCGAACATCAGCAGGAAGATCGCGACCATCACCGCCACGACCCAGCCCAGCGCGTGCTGGAAGCCGTTGACGAAGGCCGGGCCCACCTGGGCGGGGGTCAGGCGGTCGCCGATCTGGCCGAAGAAGACCACGGACACCAGGCCGAGTCCGAGCGCGTTGCCCATCTGCTGCACGGTGTTGATGAGGCCCGACGCCGAACCGGAGTGCTCGCGCGGCACCTCCGACAGCACCGCGTCGGTCAGCGGGGCCACGATGAAGCCCATGCCCGCGCCCATGACGACCAGCGGAAGCGCCATCTGCCAGGAGGCGATGGACAGGCCGTACCGCTCGGACTCCCAGATGTAGAGCAGCACCCCGGCCGCCATGATCAGCGCGCCGGCCTGGAGCACCTTGCGCCCGAAGCGCGGGACGAGCAGCTGCACCGACATGCCCGCCGCGGCCGAGACCGCGATCGAGAACGGGACCCCGGTCAGACCCGCCCGCAGCGGGCGCCAGCCCAGGCCGACCTGCATGTACAGCGTCCAGACCAGGAAGAAGATGCCGAGGCCGACCCCGAAGACGGTCTGGACGGCGATGCCCGCGGCGAAGCTCTTCACCTTGAACAGCGACAGCTCCACCAGCGGCGAACCGTCCCGCGCCGCCTTCCGCCGCTCGTACGCCACCAGCGCCGCGAAGACGAGGAGGGCGCCGCCCATCGACACGTACCCCCACAGCGGCCAGCCCAGCTCACGCCCGCGCGTCAGCGGGTAGAGCAGCATCAGCAGGCCCAGCGTCACGAGGGCCACGCCGACGAGGTCGAGCTTGAGGGCCTTCGGGGCCTTGGACTCGCTGATGAAGCGGCGTCCCAGGATCAGCGCGGCGATGCCCACCGGCAGGTTGATGAGGAAGATCGGCCGCCATTCGAGACCGAAGAGGTTCCACTCGGTGAGCAGCGCGCCGAGCAGCGGGCCGGACACCGCGCCCAGGCCGACGATCGCTCCGAAGAGGCCGAAGACCTTGCCCCGCTCGTGCGCCGGGAAGGTCGCGTGCACGATCGACAGCACCTGCGGCACCATCAGCGCGGCCATCCCGCCCTGCAGGATGCGCGAGGCGACGAGCATCTCCGGGTTCGCGGCGAAGCCGCACAGCGCGGAGGCGATCGTGAAGCCGCCTATGCCGACCAGGAAGAGCCGCTTGCGGCCGTGGATGTCGCCGAGCCGTCCACCGGTGATGAGCCCGGCGGCGAAGGCGAGCGCGTAGCCGGCGGTGATCCACTGGATCTGGCTGAAGGACGCGCCCTCGTCCTGCTTGATCGAGGGAATCGCGATGTTGACGATCGTGACGTCGACCAGGTCCATGAAGGCCGCGGTCATCACGATGGCGAGCGCGAACCAGCGCCGTCGGTCGGCCACGGCTGCCGGGCCCTGCGGCGGCTCGGCCGGACTGCTGGGAGTGGTCTCGGTGGAGGTCATGGCTTGAAGGTAGACCCCCATTAGGTCAGATCATGTCCTAGATGTGCGGCACTCTGGGAAACATGACGACGGACACCCCGGCCCGGCTCCTCCAGTTGCTCTCCCTCCTCCAGACGCCCCGCGAATGGCCCGGCGGCGAGCTCTCCGAGCGTCTTGGCGTGTCCCGGCGTACCGTCCGCCGCGACATCGACCGGCTCCGGGAGCTGGGTTATCCGGTACAGGCGACGAAGGGGGCCGACGGCGGGTACCGGCTGGTGGCGGGCAAGGCGATGCCGCCGCTCGTGCTCGACGACGAGGAGGCGGTGGCGATCGCGGTGGGGCTGCGGGCCGGCGCCGGGCACGCGGTCGAGGGCGTCGAAGAGGCCTCGGTGCGGGCCCTCGCCAAACTGGAGCAGGTGCTGCCGTCCCGGCTGCGCCACCGTGTGTCCACGCTCCAGGCCGCGACCACCCCGCTGACCAGCGGGGACGGGGCGAGCATCGCGCCCGAGACGCTGACCGTGATCGCCGCGTCGGTGACCGGGCGGGAACGGCTGCGGTTCGCCTACCGCTCGGGGGACGACACCCCTTCACGACGCCTGGCCGAGCCCTACCGTCTCGTGTCCACCGGCCGTCGCTGGTACCTCGTCGCCTACGACCTCGACCGCGACGACTGGCGCACCTTCCGCGTCGACCGGATCGCCGAGCCCTTCGCGACCGGCGTCCGTTTCACGCCACGCGAACTGCCGACGGGCAACGCGGCCGAATACCTGCGGCAGTCGATGTACGGGCGCCAGGAGACGTACGACTTCGAGGTCGCCTTCGCCGCGCCCGCCGCGTTCGTCGCGGCCCGCCTGCCCAAGTGGTTCGGCGCGCCCGAGCCGATCGACGAGCGCAACTGTCTGCTGCGTTCCTCCGCCGGGGACGCCGTGGAGTGGCTGGCGGTACGGCTCGCGATGGTCGACTGCGAGTTCACGGTGCGGCGGCCGGCGGAACTGGTGGAGTGTGTACGGGAGTTGGGCGGGCGCCTGACTCGGGCGGCGGGCGGCCCGGAAGACGGGTCGGAGGGCGGGGCGGCGGGCAGGGCGGGAGACGGGGCGGAGGGTGGCCGCCGGGAAGGGCGCGGCGTCAGGGCCGGGTGAGCCCCGCGCGGGCCCGACCGGTCCGCGGCGCGCTCACACGGTGCCCAGGGGAAGTCACGCGGCGCCCCAGGGGAAGTCACACAGCGCCCCAGGGGAAGTCACGCAGCGCTTCCAGATGACGTACCGCGAGCGCGACCGGTCCGGCCGGACCGTCGGCCGGCTCGTCACCGGCGGCCCAGGCCTCCACCGCCACGCGAACCGCCGCACCGGCCACGGCGGCACCGAGCCGGAACTCCGCCCCGCCGCCCGCCACGGACGCCCTCGCCTCCAGTACCTGCGCCAGCGTCCGCTCCGCCCCCTGACACGCCTCGCCCCACACCCTCAGCAGCGCCGGGCTCCCCTCGGCCAAGCGGAGCAGAGCGCGGACCCAGTCCATGGACTCAGGTCGCAGCCCGACGCCCGGGGTGAGGGTCTGGACGACGGCGTGGCGAAGCGCCTCCGGCACGGACAGGTCGGCCGGGGCGTCACGGACGGCCTCGGCCCACTTCTCGACGCCCGCGGAGAAGAGCGGGGCGAGGCACTCTTCCTTGCCGGCGAAGTAGCGGTAGAAGGTGCGTGGCGCGACACCGGCGGCGCGGGCGATGTCCTCGGCTCGGGTGGCACGCAGACCGTGCCTCATGAAGAGCCCGGCCGCGGCCCGCGCGATCTCCATCCGGGTGGCGGCCTTGCGTCGCTCCGTGAGCGAGAGCCCGGGAGCGGCGGCCGCGCGGTCCGTACCGGTCACGGACGGCAGGTTATGCCCCTGTGGCACAATCTGCCATCCGGGTCACCCCGGGGTTCAGGTACGGGGTGGCCCGTCGGCCTGCCCGAAAACCACCGCTCCCCCGCAGCGAGGCCCGAACCACCCCCGGACGAACCCCGCCCCATCCCCGGACGAACCCCGACCGACCCCGCCGAACCCCGCACAAAAAGGAGCCGAGCCCCGGCGCCAGGGGGGGGGAAGGCGCCGAAGCTCGGCTCTGGAGAGTCCCGGCGCGGGGGGGGGGAGTGCGTCGGGACTCGGTTCTGGGGGGTCTTGGGGCTGCGCCCCGGGACCCTGAACCCTGGGCCCTGAAGTCTTGTGCCCAGAGCCCAGCGAGTTAAGCGGCGTTACATGGCCATGTCCGGTCGACTTATGGCCGACCTCGGGGCCATCAGATCCGTCAGATCCGTCGAACCCGTACGAACCATACGTGGCACACCAACCACATGAACCACGCAAACCGCACTAACCACGGACATTCTTAAGCCGCCGCGTCAAAACCGGTGTCGCGAGCCAGCTTCTTCAGCTCCAGCAGCGCGTGCTTCTCGATCTGGCGGATGCGCTCACGGGTGAGCCCGTGCTCCTTGCCGACCTCCGTGAGCGTGCGCTCCCGGCCGTCGTCGATGCCGTACCGCATCTTGATGATCGAGGCCGTGCGCTGGTCGAGGCGGCCGATCAGGTCGTCGAGCTCCTCGCTGCGCAGCAGGGTGAGGACGGACTGCTCGGGCGAGACCGCGGAGGTGTCCTCGAGGAGGTCACCGAACTGGGTGTCACCGTCGTCGTCCACCGACATGTTCAGCGAGACCGGGTCGCGGGCCCAGTCCAGGACATCCGTCACACGCTCCGGGGTCGAGTCCAGCTCGGCGGCGATCTCCGCGTGCTCGGGCTCGCGCCCGTTCTTGCGGTTGAACTCGCGCTGCACGCGACGGATCCGGCCCAGCTCCTCGACCAGGTGCACGGGGAGGCGGATCGTGCGCGACTGGTCGGCGATGGAGCGGGTGATGGCCTGACGGATCCACCACGTGGCGTACGTCGAGAACTTGAAGCCCTTGCGGTAGTCGAACTTCTCGACCGCGCGCACCAGGCCCGCGTTGCCCTCCTGGATCAGGTCGAGCAGGGGCAGGCCGCTACGGGGATACCGCCGGGCCACGGCGACGACCAACCGCAGGTTGGAGCGGATGAAGACATCCTTGGCCCGCTCCCCCTCGGCGACCAGCGCCTCGAGCTCCTCGCGGGTCGCATCCGCCTTGGGGGCATCGACCTCGTCGTCGAGGATCTGCCGAGCGAACACACCCGCCTCGATGATCTGGGACAGCTCGACTTCCTTGGCGGCGTCGAGCAGCGGCGTACGCGCGATCTCGTCGAGGTACATGCCGACCAGGTCGCGGTCGGCGATTTCGCCGCCTACGGCGCGAACACTGCGTGCCGCGTCGGTGGTCTCGCCGGTGGCGGACTGACGACGGGCGACGGCACGGGTTGCCATGCGTGCTCCCTTGCGATGGTGGGCTTGCGGGTCCTAGTGGCGGCTCGGACACTCTTCCGAGTGCCCGGCATCCGAAGGAAACAACGACTGGAATCCGGACAGAATTCCCAACCCGCCCTCCTATTTTTCTGACCATGCAGTACCCTGTGCCGCCACAGCGGGAGGTCGGATGGCAACGGAACGTACAGAGGTGCAGGTCAGGCCAGGAGTCGAGGCCGACCTCGACGCTCTCACGGCCATCTACAACCACTACGTCCGCGAGACGCCCATCACCTTCGACACTGCCGTCTTCACCTCGGAAGAGCGTCGTCCTTGGCTGCTCTCCCACCCTGAAGACGGCCCGCACCGCCTGATGGTTGCCACGGACACGGACTCACAGGGGGTTCCCGGGAACGCACAGCGAATTCTGGGATACGCCACGTCAAGCGCCTTCCGCCCCAAGCCCGCCTACGCCACCTCCGTCGAGGTCACCATCTACCTCGCCCCGGACGCGGGCGGCCGGGGCGTCGGCACGCTGCTCTACAAGGCCCTCTTCGAGGCGCTCGCCGACGAGGACGTGCACCGCGCCTACGCGGGCATCGCCCAACCCAACGAAGCGTCCGTGCGGCTGCACGAACGCTTCGGGTTCCGCTACGTCGGTACGTACCGGGAGGTGGGCCGGAAGTTCGGCCGGTACTGGGATGTGGCCTGGTACGAGAAGAACCTCTAGCCGATACGGGAAGAACCTCTAGCCGAACTGAACCGACCGCTTGGCCAGCCCCAGCCAGAACCCGTCGATCACCGACCGCTGCTCGTCCAGCTCGCCCGTGGCGTCCGCCGCGCCCATCGTCACGAAGAGCGGGGCGAAGTGCTCGGTGCGGGGGTGGGCGAGCAGGCCGGCCGGGGACTTGTGGCCGAAGTCGAGCAGGGCGTCCCAGTCACGGGCGTCCAGGGCGCGGTGGCCCCAGTCGTCGAACTCGACCGACCAGGAGGGGACGCCGGCCTGGCGCAGCGCGGCCAGGTTGTGGGTGAAGAAGCCGGAGCCCACGATCAGGACGCCCTCGTCGCGCAGCGGCGCCAGCTTGCGTCCGATCTCCATCAGCTTCACCGGATCGAGGGTCGGCATGGAGATCTGCAGGACAGGGATGTCGGCGTCGGGGAACATCTCGACGAGGGGGACGTAGGCACCGTGGTCGAGGCCGCGGTCCGGGATGTCCTGGACGGGAACGCCCGGGGCGCGCAGCAGCTTCCGTACGGACTCGGCGAGTTGGGGGGCGCCGGGAGCCGCGTACCGGACCTGGTAGTAGTGCTCGGGGAAGCCCCAGAAGTCGTAGACGAGCGGTACGGTCTGGACCGCGCCGAGGGCCAGCGGGGCCTCCTCCCAGTGGGCGGAGACCATCAGGATCGCCTTGGGACGGGGCAGTTCGGCGGACCAGGCGGCCAGCTCTCCGGGCCAGATCGGGTCGTCGGCGAGCGGCGGAGCGCCATGACTGAGGTAGAGGGCGGGCATGCGCTCCTGCGGGGCACGCCCCTCGGTGACGGCAGACGTGGCGACAGACATGGCGGCTACTCCCTCCGGGGGGTCCCCCCTATCGTAAGACCGATTGGGAAGTTATTTGAAGTCTCAAGCTTCCATGCGGAACCATACTCCCGATTTGTTTAACATTCAAGAAGGGGCTCGTACAGTGGAGTACATGACTACGGCATCCGCATCCGCTGAAGAGCCGCGCTGGCTCACCGACGAGGAACAGCGCACCTGGCGTGCGTACATGAACGCCGCCACCCTCCTCGAGGACCATCTCGACCGTCAGCTGCAGCGCGACGCGGGCATGCCGCACGTCTACTACGGTCTGCTCGTCCAGCTCGTCGAGGCGCCGCGCAGAAGGCTGCGGATGACCGAGCTGGCCATGAACGCGAAGATCACCCGCTCGCGCCTCTCGCACGCGATCGCCCGCCTGGAGAAGAACGGGTGGGTGCGCCGCGAGGACTGCCCCTCCGACAAGCGGGGCCAGTTCGCCGTCCTCACCGACGCCGGTTACGAGGTGCTGAGCAAGGCCGCGCCGGGCCATGTCGACGCCGTACGGCAGGCCTTCTTCGACCGGCTCACGCCCGAACAGCACAAAGCCCTCGGCGAGGCCATGCGGATCATCGCCGAGGGGCTGCAGCCGAAGGACGCGGGCGCGGACCTGCCTTGGCTGCGTTGACGGGCTGACGGGGTTACGGGGTTACGGGTTGACCGGGAGCGGACGCGGGTCCGCCCCGGTCCCGATGAACTCGGAACCGGGGCGGACCCTGGGAATCGTACGGGCGAGGCGTCCCCACCCCGCGCCCGCACTCGAAGCACCTGAGGTACCAGCGGCGGTACGGGCGGTACGGGTGATCAGTGGGCGATCACCGGCACCTTGACCTCGTCCTCGGCACCGTCGCCCGCGCCGGAGGCCGCGGACATGTCCGGGCGGCCGGTGTTGACGAGGGTCGCGGCGATCGTGGCCGCGACCACCAGGATGCCGACGGCGAACCAGATGGCGTTGGTGTAGCCGTTCACCATGCCCTGCAGCTGGACGAGCTGCTGCTGCGACTTGGAGGCGGCGCCACCGATGTGGTCCTTGATGTACGAGGTGGTCGCCGAGGCGGCGATCGTGTTCAGCAGGGCCGTACCGATCGCGCCGCCCACCTGCTGCGAGGTGTTGACCATCGCGGAGGCGACACCGGCGTCCTGCGGCTGGACACCGTACGTGGCCAGGGACATGGCGGGCATGAACGCCGTACCCATACCGAGGCCGAGCAGCAGCTGGGCCGGGAGCAGCAGACCCGCGTAGGAGGAGTTGATCTCCATCTGGGTCAGCAGCAGCATGCCCAGGGCGGCCAGGGCGAAGCCCGGTGCCATCAGCAGCCGCGGCGGGACGCGGGTCATCAGACGGGCGCCGATCTGGGTGGAGCCCGTGATCATGCCCGCGATCATCGGCAGGAAGGCGAAGCCGGTCTTGACCGGCGAGTAGCCCTTCACGATCTGCAGGTAGTAGGTCAGGAACAGGAACAGGCCGAACATCGCGATGATCGCGAGGCCGAGCGAGAGGTAGACACCGCCGCGGTTGCGCTCGGTGATGACGCGCAGGGGCAGCAGCGGGGCCTTGACCTTGGACTCGGTGAACACGAAGGCCGCGAGCAGCACCGCCGAGGCGACGAACAGACCGATGGTGGTGGAGTCGCCCCAGCCGTTGGACTCGGCACGGGTGAAGCCGTAGACCAGGGAGACCAGACCCAGGGTGGAGAGGATGACACCGGGGATGTCGAGCGGCGAACGGTTGCGGCCGCCGGCCGGCTCACGGATGACGAAGTACGCGCCGAGGGCGGCGATGATCGCGAACGGGATGTTCACGAAGAACGTCCAGCGCCAGTTCAGGTACTCGGTGAGGAAGCCGCCGAGGATCAGGCCGACGGCGCCACCGCCACCGGCGATCGCACCGTAGATGCCGAACGCCTTGGCGCGCTCCTTGGCGTCGGTGAACATCACCGCGAGCAGCGAGAGCGCGGCGGGGGCCAGGAGGGCACCGAAGGCGCCCTGCAGGGCGCGGGCGCCGAGCAGCATCGCCTCGCTCTGCGCGGCGCCGCCGATGGCGGAAGCGCCCGCGAAGCCGATCAGACCGGTGACGAAGGTGCGCTTGCGGCCCCACAGGTCGGCGATACGGCCGCCGAAGAGCAGCAGACCGCCGAAGGCGAGGGCGTAGGCCGTGATGACCCACTGCCGGTTGCCGTCCGATATCCCCAGGTCCTGCTGGGCGGAGGGCAGCGCGATGTTCACGATGGTCGCGTCGAGGACGACCATCAGCTGGGCGAGCGCGATGAACGCGAGCGCTTTCCAGCGGTTGCTGTGTGCGTCGGCGAGTTCGGCCGCCGACTTTGCCGAGGCTGAGGTGCCTGTTTCAGACATGGGGATACCCACTCCGGTACTTCGCAGTGAAAAAGGTGAGGGAAGGTCACGGGAGCCGGCGGCTCGTCGTCGACGACGGCCGCAAGCCTCCGGAAGCTTGTCGGACTAAGTTCGGACTAACGCTGGACTAACGTCGGACTGAAGACTGGCGCTGTGCGCCGATCTCATCGGTCAGGCTGGTCTGGCTGCTGGTCAGGCTGTTCGCAGATCCTCCACGGTGGCCGCCACTCCGGGCAGTACGGAGCGGGCCGGTGCCCGCAGACCGTCCAGGAACAGCTGCAGATGACGGTGCACGAAGCGGTCGATGCCCTGGCACGCGGTGCCGGGCAGCGGCCGGGTGAGCTGACTGACGGCGACCATGAGGTCACCTGACTCGACGTCGGGCCGCAACTGTCCGGCCTCGCGGGCGCGCCTCATCAGCGCGCCGACCAGCTCCATGGTCCGCTCGCTTGCGGCGAACAGATCCGGGTGGTGCTGGTCGAAGGCTGCGGAGAGCATGGGGCACAGGGCGCCGATCCGCTCGTCCGCCGCGAAGTGCACGAAGTCGCTCAGCGCCTGGAAGGCGTCGCCGCCCTCCATGAGAGCCGACTCGATCCACTCCGACGTACGGTCCATGACCGAGCAGACGACCTCCCGCGCGAGCGCGTCGCGGTCCGGGAAGTTGCGGTACACCGTGGCGTTGCCGACACCGGCGCGGCGGGCGATCTCGTCGAACGGCACGTCGGGGCCGAACTCGACGAACATCTCACGCGCGGCGGCGACGATCCGCTCCCGGTTGCGCAGGGCATCGGCGCGGGGCCGGGGCACGCGACGCTTCACGGGGGTGGCGGTCTCCACGGCGTACTCCTCAGACGTAGGTGTAGGAAGACTGTGGCGCGATCCGGGGAATCCGTCCCCGTTTCGCTCGGACACATGGCTAAACGGGGAAACGGTCCCCGGTTATTTCCCGCATTCCCAGAGATCTGATGTGACCTGCGTCACTAGGAATTGTGGGTGGGGTGCGGTCTGCCGTTGGGGGGTGGGGGACGGCCTGGCGTCGGGGTGGGGGACGGCGTCGGGCGCGGCGGGCGGCCCGACGTCCGACGTGGTGAGCGGCCCGGCGTCCGAGGTCCGGCGCGGCGGGCAGCCCGACGTCTGGGGTGGTGCGCAGCCCGATGCCCGGCGCGGCGGGCAGCCTGGCGTCCGACGTGGTGAGCGGCCCGGCGCCTGGGATGGTGGGCGGCCCGGAGTCCGGCGTGACTCCAGGCCGAGCATCCGGCCAGACTCCGGGTGCAGCAACCTGCGCGGCACGCGGCCTGGCACCCGGCGGGCCTCTGGCATCACATCCCGCGCAGCGCACGGCGAAGCATCCGCCGTACCTCCGGCAGAGCACCCGGGGTGTCTCCCGACAGAGCATCTGCCGAGACTTCCAGCGGAGCATCGCGCGCAGCGCACGGCCAAGCATCCGCCACGACCACCGGCCGAGCACCGGGCACCGCTCCCGGCAGGGGATCCCGTCCAGCGCACGACCAAGCATTCGCCGTGCCACTGGCAGAGCATCCCGCGCAGCGCACGGCCGACGATCCGGCGTGCCTCCGGCAGACCATCCGGCGTGGCTCCCGGCAGAGCATCTGCCGAGACTTCCAGCGGAGCATCGCGCGCAGCGCACGGCCAAGCATCCGCCACGACCACCGGCCGAGCACCGGGCACCGCTCCCGGCAGGGATCCCGTCCAGCGCACGACCAAGCATCCGGCGCGGCTCGCGACCGGCATCCCGCCGGCGCCCATGCGCCCAGCGCGGCTCCCGGCCAAGCGCCCAGCACGGCGCGGCGCGCTGCCGAAGATCCGACGCGGCCCGAAGCTCAGCATCCACCCCAGCCACGGCTGGGCATCCGTCCCAGCCCACGCCCGCACATCCACCCCAACCCACCCCACGCCCGCACGCCCACCCCACCCCACCCCGCACCGCACCGCACCGCACCGCACCGCACCGCACCCGCGCATCCGCCCCACCCCAACTCATGGCCAAACCTCTGACGCGGCTCCCGTCACCCCTCTCCCGGCAAGAAACCCACGTTCGGGCTCTTCCAGCGCGCGCCCCCGCATCCCCCGTCACAGGGTGATCGCACAGGGTGCAGCCGGTGACCGGGCGGCTGCCGTGAGCGAAGGGCCCCTGCATGCAGCCGATGCAGCCCACCACCCGCCGGATACGCTCGCGCCGCGTGGCCGCCCTCGCCACGGTGACCCTTCTGACGCTGACGGTCAGCACCTCCGCCGGCACCGGTCACCTCCCGGCGGGCTCCACGACAGCGGGCTCCATCGCGCTGGCCCGCTCCACGGCGCTCGGTCCCTGCATGATCACCGGCCCGATGGGCGTACAGATGGGCGAGGGCATACCGACCCAACCCGGATACGCCCGCTCCACCGGCACCGTCCGAGCCCTCACCCTGATGGTCGACTTCTCCGACGCGCCCGGCCCGGGCAGCGCACTCGAACGGCTCGCCGAGTTCTTCCCGCAGACCCAGAACTGGTTTCGCACCAGTTCCTACGGCCGCCTCGACTACCGCCCCGAGACCCCCATCCACCACTGGCTGCGCATGCCCAAGCCCTTCAAGGCGTACGGCATAGAACGCGGCGCCCCCTTCGACCCCGGCTACCGCGATCTGGTCCAGGACATAGTGGCCACGGCCGACCCCGAGGTCGACTTCCACTCGTACGACCTCCTGAACGTGCTGGTGACGCCGAACGCCGGGCCCTCCGCCCTGGACACCGTCCTGTCCGTCACCTTCGCCGGCAACACCGAGGCACCCATAGCCGACGGCGTCCCCGTCTCCAACGCGTCCTTCGTCTACAGCCGCCAGGACGACGGCTCCGGCTCCTACGCCGAGACCGGCTACCGGGTACTCCCCCACGAGAACGGCCACACCTTCGGCCTGCCCGACCTCTACACCCCGGAGGGCGGAGGCGCGGTCGGCCACTGGGACATCATGAGCGAGGACTGGGGGGCCGACAACGACCTCCTCGGCTGGCACAAGTGGAAGCTGGGCTGGCTCGACGAGTCGCAGGTCAGATGCGTCGCGTCGCCCGGGACGACGGAGTACACCCTCACCCCGCTGTCCCGGCCCGGCGGCGAGAAACTGGTCTTCGTACCCACCAGCACCAAGGCGGGGTACGCCTTCGAACTGCGCACCCACGATGGCAACGACTCCGCCATCTGCCGCCCCGGCATCCTCATCTACAAGGTCGACGCGGGCGTGGACACCGGAAACGGCCCCATCACCGTCTACGACTCCAAGCGCCACAGCGGCGGCTGCACCCGCAGCCCCAACGTCCACGCGGAACTCTCCGACGCCCCCTTCACCCCCGGCGAGTCCTTCAAGGACCCCAAGACGGGCATCACGATCGCGGTCACGGCGTCGGATCCGAGCGGTGACTACCGGGTGTCCGTCACCCGCCGCTGACCGGCCGCTCCCCCTCCCCTTACCGGTCTCTCCCCCCGCCCCTCCCGGCCTCCGACCTGCTGACCTGGCCGTGCAAGGACTACGGTGTCTGTTCTGAGTCTCTTCGGAGATCCGCGACTGCGTCTCTTCAGAGATCCGCATCGGAGAGCCCATGCCATCGAACGTCGCACCGGCCCCCGGGACCGGCACCAGCAGCGCCGCAGGCGCCGAGGCCGCGGTTCCCGCCGAGGCCGTCACCCCCCTCATCCGCGGTATCGCCGTACTACGGCGGCTGACCGACGCCGACGGAGTGTCCAGCCTCAGCGGTCTGGAGCGGTCCACCGGGCTCGCGCGCTCCACCGTCGACCGGATCACCGCGACCCTGGCGCGCCGGGGGTACGTACGCCTCGACGGCCGCGACGCCGTCCTGGCCCCCCGTCTGATGGAACTCGGCAACGCCTACCTGGCCGCCCTGCGCCTGCCCCGCCTCCTCGACGCGCACGCCGACGCCCTTGCCGACGAGCTCGACGAGTCCGTCTCGCTCGCGGTCGGCGACCAGGACGGCATCCGCTTCATCCACCAGGCGACCCGGCGCCGCGCCATGTCGCTGAGCTTCCGCATCGGCGACCTGCTGCCCGCCGAACGCACCGCGCCCGGCCCGCTGTTCGCCACCGAGTGGGGCGATCGGGAGTGGGCGCGGTGGCGCGAGCGGCGCGCGGCCGACCCGGAGGACCGGGGGTTTCCGGCGGTCCCGGCGCGGAGCCGGCCGATCGAGTACGGCGAGGACGGCGAGGACTGCCGAAACGACGAGAAGGACAGGATCGGCGCGAGCCGCACGAACAGCAAAAACGGCACAGACCTCACCGTCGCCAAAGACCTCACCGTCACCAAGGGCCTCACCGTCGGCAGGGACCTCACCGTCGGCAAAAGCCTCGCAGCGGACAGGCCGGAGGAGCCGGGAGCCGACCGAAGCGCACGTCGACTCCCCACCCTCGGCGACGACTTCGAGCAGCGTACGGCCGAGGCGCGGGAGGCCGGCTGGGCGCTGGACGACCAGTTGATCGAACCGGGCCTGGTCGCCCTCTCCATGCCCGTACGGGAGGCGGGCCGCATCGCCTGTGTGGTGAGCGTGGTCAGCCACACCAGCCGGCACACCGCGGCCGATCTGCGCGACACCCTGCTGCCCCGGCTGCGGGAGGCCGTCGCCGCGATGGAACGGGAACTGCGCGAGGCACAGCACGCCGAATCCGCCACGCCCCGCACCACCACCGCCCCCTCCGGCCTCGCCGTCTGGACCGGCGCCTCCAAGCAGGAACTGGGCCGGGAGTTCATCGAGTCGCTGGCCCGGGGCCTCACCGTCATCACCGCCTTCGGCGAGGGCCGCGCCGAACTGAACCTCACCGAGGTCGCCCGGGCCACCGGACTCGCCCGGGCGACCGCCCGCCGCGCCCTGATCACCCTGGAACACCTCGGATACGTCACCGCGCACGACCGCGTCTTCCGCCTCACCCCCCGCGTGCTGGGCCTCGGCTTCCCACCCCTGTCACGGACCTCGCTCGCCGAGATCGCCGCCCCGCACCTCACCGAACTCTCGCAGCGGCTGCACGACTCGGTGTCGCTGGCGGTCCTGACCGGCGACGAGATCCAGTACACGGGCCGCGTCTCCACCAGCCGCGTCATGAGCGTCCACATCACCATCGGCACCCGTCTGCCCGCGTACCCCACCGCGCTGGGCCGGGTGATACTGGCGGACCTGCCCGAGCCCCCGCTCACCGAACTGCTTCCGTTGACCCCCCGCACGATCACGGACCCCGCTCGGCTGAAGGCCGTCCTGGACCGCGTACGGGAAGAGGGATACGCCCTGGTCGACGAGGAGTTGGAGGTGGGGCTGCGCTCGGTCGCGGTGCCGGTGCGCGAGCGCGGTGGGCGGGTCGTGGCCGCCGTCAATGTCGCGATGCACAGCAGCCGCCGTACGCCCGAGGAGTGCGTCGCCGAGGTGCTGCCGGAGTTGCGGGCCACGGTGGGAAGGATCGAGGAGGATCTGTGGGTGGCGGGACGGTTCCGCCGGGTACCGCGGACGTGACGCGCCGGCGCGTACCCCTTCTGACGACCGTTTGAGCACGTGAAGGCCTGTGCCCGGACCAAGGGAACGTGGTCCGGACACAGGCGGGCGCAGGTGTGAGGATCCCCCCTGGACGTCAGCGGCTGACCCCCGCACTCCCAACCGACACGACCTCGCCCAACACACCCTCGTCCGCCGCACCCTGGTCCACCGCACGCTGGTCCGAGGCACCCTGGTCCGAGGCTCCGGCGGCCCTGCCGTCGCGCATCAGGAAGACGGCGAGGACGGCCGCGACCAGGACTCCCGCCCCGCCCACCAGGAAGCTCGCCGACATCGCGCTGGTGAAGGCGTCGTGGGCGGAGGCGAGCAGGGACTTGTCGCCGGTGCGGGCGGCGACGGCGAGGGCGTCGCCGATCGAGTGGCGGGCGGCGGCCGGGGCGGCGGCGGGCATGTGGCCGGTGAAGGTGCTGGAGAGAACCGCACCGAGGACGGCGACACCGAGCGCGGCGCCGGCCTGCTGAACGGTGTCGTTGAGCGCGGAGCCCACACCGGCGTGCTCGTCCGGGATCGCACCCATCATGGCCGACATCGCCGCGGGCATGGTCAGCCCGCCGCCGGCGCCCATCAGGCACATCGCACCGGCGAGGACGCCCCACCCACTCTCCGGGTTCAGCGTGGACAGCAGCCCGAACCCGGAGGCGATGACGAGGAGCCCGAAGACCACCATGGCGCGGTTGCCGGTCTTCGGCAGCAGGGCGGCGCCGACGCTGTTGAAGGCGAGGGTCGCGAGGGCCAGCGGGGTGAAGGCGAGACCGGTCTGGGTGGCGGAGTAGCCGAGGACGAACTGCAGGTACTGGGTCAGCACCAGCATCAGGCCGCCCTGGGCCAGGGTCAGCAGCACGAGGGAGAAGCTGGCGCCGGTGAAGACACGGTTGCGGTAGATCGAGACCGGGATCATCGGCGAGGAGCAACGGCTCTCCCACACCCCGAACCCGACCAGCCCGAGCACGGCGACGCCGAGCGAGAGCTGCGTGCCCTGCTGACCCAGGCCGCCCTTGGGAAACTCGATGATCGTCCAGATGAGCGCGGTCATGCCGACCATCGACAGCACCATGCCGATCGGGTCGGCCTTGCGCCAGGGCCCCTTGGACTCGGGCATGAGGACCAGCGCGGCGACGATCGCGAGACCGGCGATGGGGATGTTGAGGAGGAAGACGACCCCCCACCAGAAGTGGGCCAGCAGCGCGCCCCCGACGACCGGACCACCGACGAGCCCGACCATGGCGACGGCGCTCCAGGCGGCGATGGCCTTGGGCCGCTCGGCGTCGTCGAAGACGGTGACCAGGATCGACAGCGTGCTGGGCATGATCAGCGCGCCCCCGACGCCCATCAGCACCCGCCCCAGGATCAGCGCCCCGGGCGTGGCGGCCTCCATGGCCACCACCGAGGCCGCCCCGAAGAGCGCGAGCCCGATGACCATCACCTTCCGCCGCCCGAACTTGTCGGAGAGGCTGCCCGCGGTCAGCAGCAGCCCGGCGAAGACCAGCATGTACGAGTCGAGGATCCACTGGAGGTCCTGGGCGCTGGCCTTCAGGTCCTCGGCGATCGTCGGGATCGCCACGGTGAGAACCATGTTGTCGACGACCAGCACCAGAGTGCTGAGGCACAACACGATCAGGATGAGCCAGCGACGCGGATGACGGTCCATCTCACTACCTCTCGAACGACGGGCTGAGCCGCACACACCGTGCGCTCCGTGGAACACCGTACGGCGATGCGCACACTGTACGCAAGAGAGAACGCCGTACGGATCTAGGGCCATGCGTACGCACCCTGCGTATGCTGTGCGCTACGGTGGCCGGACCGGGAGAGAGGAAGCCGCATGTCCCCCCAGGAGCAGGCCGAAGCGGGGCCGCCGACGCCCGTCCAGTCGGTGTGGACCCGCCCCCGGGCCGGTCGCGAACAGCCGGCGCTGAGCCGGGACCAGATCGTCGCCGAGGCGCTACGCCTGCTCGACTCCGACGGCATCGACGCCCTGAGCATGCGCAAGCTCGGCACCCGCCTCGGCGCCGGAGCCACCTCGCTCTACCGGCACGTGGCCAACAAGGACGAGCTCATCGAGCTGGCCATCGACGAGATCTACGGCGAAATCGAGATCCCCCGGTCCACCGACCCCGCGACCTGGCGCGCGGACGCGACCCACTGCGCCCAGAGCCTGCGCGCGACGATGCTGCGCCACCCGTGGATCGCCTCGGTCCTCGGCGAGATGGGCATGTCGTACCTCGGCCCGAACGCCATGCGCCTGGCCGAGTTCCTGCTCGCCCTCTTCACCCGCGCGGGCCTGCCCACCACCGAGGCCGACCAGGCCGCCTCGACCCTCGTCGCCTACGTCACCGGCATGGCCACCAGCGAGGCCGCCTACCTCAACGTCCTCGCCCGCAGCGGCCACACCGAACAGCAGTACGTGGAAAGCCTCTGGCCCACCGCCGAACAGGCCGCCGAGTCCTACCCCCACCTCCGCGAGGGCTACGCCGAACAACGCGGCAAGGATCCCCGCACCGCCCGCGACGAGAACTTCCAGTACGGCCTCGACCGCGTCCTGGACGGCCTGGAAACCCGAACCGCCCACTGACCGAACGCCAGAACCCCCACCCCACCGAATCCGCTACGCTAGTCGCCGGGTCTCACAGAGATCCCCCCGCCTTCGTAGCTCAGGGGATAGAGCACCGCTCTCCTAAAGCGGGTGTCGCAGGTTCGAATCCTGCCGGGGGCACCAGCCAAAAGGCCCCGGACCGATCATGGTCCGGGGCCTTTGACGGCAGCATTTGACGGCAGTCGCCTCTCAGGCAGCAGGCAGACGGCGCTTGAGCAGGCGGTCCATGTGGCTGATCGCCTCCCGCTGCGTGTCGTGCACGACGTGCGTGTAGACGTCCATGGTGATGCTGATCTGGCTGTGCCCGAGGATCTCCATGATGACCCGCGGGGCGACCCCGGCCGCAGTCAGCAGCGTGGCGCAGCCGTGCCGTGCATCATGCAGCCGGACCACCCTCAGCCCGGCGTCTGCGGCAACCCGAGTGAAGGACCGGTAGACGTTCCGCGGCTCCACCGGCCGGCCGTTCCTCGTCGCGAAGACGTGGCCGTTCTCAGACCAGGCGACACCGGTGCGCGCGAACACCTCCCGTTGCCGGAGCCGGTGCCACCGGAGCGGGGCGAGGCACAGGGCGGGCATCGGGACCACCCGACTGCGACGGCTCTTGGGGTCGTCGTCGTAGAGCGTGCCCCTGCGGCGCTGGGTCTGCTGACGCACGTGCAGCACCCGGTTGTCCAAGTCCAGGTCCGACCAGCGCAGGCCCACCAGTTCACCGCGGCGCAGTCCCATAGCGACAGCGAGCACGAACGCGGCGTAGAGCGGGTCGCTTCGCGCCGCCTCCAGGAACGACAGGGTCTCCTCCAGCGTCCACGGGCGAATCTCCCGCTGCTTGACGCGCGGCGGCTCCACCAGCGCGGCGACATTGCGTGTGATCAGTTCCTCTCGGACGGCTGCCGAAAGCGCCGTGCGCAGCACCCGGTGTGCTTCCTTCGCGGTCGCGGCCGTGTGGGCGCCTTGCACCCGAGTGATGAAGCGGCGCACGTCAGCAACGCTCAGGGACTCCAGCCGCTTGGCGCCCAGGATCGGGACCAGGTAAAGCCGCACATGCGCCTCGTACTTGTCGTACGTGCTGAGCTTGCGACGCGGCTCGACGTAGTGCTCCAGCCAGTACGGCAGCCACTCGGAGAGCTTGGCGGAGCGGGCGGGCGTGGGGATGCCTTGGCGGTCGCGTCGGACCAGTTCCTGGCGTTTGGTGTCGCACTCCTCCCACGTGGCGCCGTAGACCGTCTTGCGCTTGCGGGTGCCGTCAGGCTGCGGAACGTACACACGGGCTTCGTACCGACCATCCTTGCGCTGCCAGATGCTGCCGGCGCCGTTTGGATTCCTCTTGCGTGCCATCAGGCGGCTTCCTCCAACTGGTCATTGATGAAGGCTCGAAGAGCATCGGCAGGCACGCGGCGGCATCGGCCGATCTTGATGCTCTTGAGCTGTCGAGAGCGGATGAGGTCGTAGACCTTGAAACGGCTAAGGCTCAATGCCTCCATCACTTCGGGAACCGTGAGCGCTTGGTGAGTAGTGGGCAGGGCGGAACTCACTGCGGCCTCCCAAACGGGGCTGTTGGCTTCCTTGTGGGGAATCCGCCACGTCCGCCACGCCGCCACATCGCAGGTCAGAGCCTTGATCGTGTGGCGGATAGCGTTTTTGTGGCGGATAGGTACCGCCACACCCAGGGGATGCGGCGGCACCGGGAGAGCCGGTTTGGTCAGCCGGCGAGGACGGGCTGTGTGGCGGATTCCGCGGACGTGTGGCGGATAGCCGTGGCACTATCCGCCACGGATTCACCCCCGCTGACCTGCAGTGTGGCGGACGTGGCGGACGTGGCGGATTCTCCAGGGGGCGGAGGGCAGTACCTCACCCACGCGTCCGCGAGGTCCTCCGCGTAGTAGCCCTTGGGGAATCCGGAAGGGGTGCGGATGCCGCGCGACTTGATCGGCTTGTTCGCCTGGGTGACGTACTGCCCCAACAGCCGTCCCAGCGTGCGGGAGTTGATCGGCTTGTCGTCGACATCGCCCCACGGTCCGTCGTCCATGCGGAGCAGGCATTCGATGATCACGGCGGTTGGCATGCGGTCCGCGCCGCAGAACACCTTGTCCCGCAGGTCCGTCAACAGCCTGATGCCGATGGAGGATTCGTCGTTGTCGTGGGCTGCGCTGATCAGTTCCACACAGGCGGCCCGCGCCCGTGCCGGCCAGTCGCCCCCGGCTGCATCCGCGACGGCGAGCAGGGGCTCCCACACATCGGCGGGCCGATCGGTCACGCCCTCGGGCATCTCGGGCCACGCGTTCGCCACCCGGTCGCGGACGGTGTCCGCCCACTTGGCGAGCTGGTCCCGCAGGGCGTGGCCTTGCTTCTCGTGGGTGCGCTGCCGGTAGGGCTCAACTTTCTCGTTGGGGGCGCGCTTGCGCATGCGGACGATGACCGCGCGCGTGAGAACGGTGTTGGGCAGGGACCCGAGCCCGGCCATGGCGACCGCGCAGTAGGAATCGAAGACCTGCGCGTTCTGGTTGGAGCCTTCGCCGACGCAGCGCAGGGCGCCGCCGATGCGCCGGTATCCGGCGTTCAGGAAGCCGCGCAGGGCCTCATCGGCGCCGGCCCTGGGACCGAAGATCGTGTCCACCTCGTCGAACAGCACGGTGGGCAGTCCTTCGGCCGAGTCGACCAGCCGGTAGAGGGCATTGGCGGATGCGGACACGGTGGCAACCGGTCGGGGGGTGAGCAGTTCCACGATCTCCAGCGCCCGCGACTTCCCCGACCCGGGCTCCGGGGACAGGAACGCGATCCTTGGCGTCGTCTCGAAGCACTCGATCAGATGGGCGTGCGCGTCCCACAGGGCCACGGCGACGTAGGCGGCTTCGCGGGGGAAGACGTTGAAGCGGCGGTGGAAGGCTTCCACCTCATTGAGCAGCGCGGCCCCGTCAATGGTGGCGGTCATGCGGCATACCTCCTGTCGGAGCAGCGGGCCGTGCCCGCGATACGGAGGGCGGTGGGAAGAGCTGAAAGGACGCCCTTACGGGCGGACTTCTCTCGGGCGCCCACACCCGTTGTCCTGCGGGCCTGTTCGGCGTCCTGCGGGCTGTCCATGGCGGGGATGGGGCAATCCAGGCGGGGGGAGCGGGGGGCGGTCATACGGCCTCCCGCGGTGTGGCGTTGGTGAGGAGCCACTCCATGGCGCTGCGGATCGTGGTGCGGCACTCGGCAGCCGGCAGTCCCGTCGACTCCCCCGCCGCCTGGATTGCCTCTTCGACCGTGGGGCGCGAGATGTGGCCCCAGGCGACGAACCGGGCCACCTTGCAGGTGCTGCGGTACAGCGTGTTGTTCCGCCCGTGAGGGCCGCCCTCACTGGCGCCCCGGATGACGGCGCATTCCCGCTCCAGTGCGGTGCGGGCGGCTTTGGTGCCGTCCCACACTGGCGTCGGGACGGGCGCCGCCGCCGGTTTGGCGGTCTCGGTGAGGAGCGTGGCGAGCCACGCGGGGAGCGGCGCGACGGGCGCCGCCTCAGCGACTTCGTAGACGCCCTGCTCGGTGGTGCTGCCGGGCGCCACGACATAGCCGCCCCAGGCACGGGTGTCGATGTGCGGGGCGAGCCGCTTCACGCTGCACTTCAACTGGATACCGGGCGGGGCGGTGAAGTACAGGTGGCTGCCCCCGCTGGGAGTCCGCACCTGGTAGGTGAGCGGGAGTGGCTGTCCGGCGCGCTCGCAGAGCGTCTTGAAAGAAGTGGCGCCGTCAGGCGCTCCTTCCTGCTCTTCCGGTTTCGGCACGTCCAGATCGACCACGAGCAGACCGGCCGGGCCGGTCGCGATGCCGACGTTGTACGGGCGGTTCGCCCAAGCGGTCTGGATCAGGCTGGCGTCGGTGGTCGCCCGCTGCTCCGGGGTGCGGTGCCCGCCGGCGCAGCGTCCGGTGCGGGGGCATGCCCGCTCGGGGTGCCCGGCGGGCCGTTTGGTGTTCGGGTGCAGAGGGATGACGGGCCAGCCGCGCTCTGCGGAGAGCAGCGCGGCGGCGAGCAGGTGCAGGCTTTCCAGGGCCACGGTCATCGGCTCGCTCATGCCGCGACCTCCAGAGTGGCGGCGAGGGTGGCGAGGTAGGCGTGGGCGATCCATTCCGTGTAGGCGGGCGGTAGGGCCTCCCGGAGCCGGAAGTGGTCGGTGGACCAGTCGATGCCCTTGGCCGTGCGGATCTCCTCGACAGTGGCTTTGCCGCCGCCCTTGCCGTACGCGGCGACGTACGGACCCTTGTGGAATTCGCCGTGGCGCCAGCCGCGTACCCGGCCCCGGTGCCGGGGATGGGCTGGCTGCACGGTGGTCCAGCCTCCGAGTTCGAAGTAGCGGTGCATGAGCACGGCCAGGCCGAATTGCTCTCCGCACAGCCGGATGTCCTTGCGTACCTCGGAGCCGGGCACGTTCTCCATCACGTACGGCCGGCCCGTGGCCTCCAGCGCGGCGCGCGTCGGGGCGATCAGCCTCGGGTAGGTGCGGCCGATCGCCGCGTTGCGAGCCGCGTTCGTGCCCTTGGTCGGGGCACCCTCGCCCTGGCAGGGCGGAGAGGCGTGGATGAAGTCGAATTCGTGGCCGTGCGCGCGGATGAAGTCGATCGCGTCGCCCTGGTGGAAGGCGTCGCCGCAGTAGTCCGGCTGCGCCTGGATGTCGACACCGGTGACGTGCACACCGGGGATGCCGCGCTTGTATCCCTTGGTGCCACCGCCGATGCAGCAGTAGGCGTCCAGCACCCGGAGCGGTGCGGCTAAAGCCGATACTCGCCGGATGTCGGTGGGTTGCGTCATGCTGGAAGACCTCCAACAGATCTGTTCTGGATTGGTTGGGCAAGGGCGGCCCCGGATTCATTGGCGTGAGACGGGGGCCGCCCTTGGCGTTGCTAGAAGGGGGGCTCTGCGCTGTACTCCGAGCCGCCCGTGGTGTCGCTGTTCTTGGTCCACGGGTCGTCGCTCGCGGGGCCGTTCTGGGGGGCGCGCTTGGCGTTGATGGTGACGGTGGTGAACCGGATGGAGGCGCCGATGTCGTCGATCTCGACGGCCAGCATGGAGCGCTTCTCGTCCTGCTCGGTGGTCCAGTCGTGCTGCCGCATCCGCCCGCTGGCCACCACGCGGGAGCCCTTCTTGAGGCTGTCGGCGATGTGCTCGGCCAGCGTGCGCCAGGCGGCGCAGCGGTAAAACGCGGTGGTGCCGTCCTTCCACTGGTTGGAGGTGCGGTCGAAGCTGCGCGGGGTGACAGCGATGGTGAACTTCGCGAGCGCGGCCCCGCCCTCGGTGAACTTCAACTCCGGGTCACCAGTCAGGTTGCCGACGATGGTGATCGGGGTCTCTCCGAACGACATGCGGTCTCCTCAGCGATGGTTGATGGTGCCGTTGGCCCGACCGAACAGGCCGGTGGCCGTGATGTTCTGGGTGATCCGTGCCGGGCCGGTGGGGCGGCGCCCGGCACGCAGGATGACCGGGATGGCGACGACGCCGGCGGCGATGAGGGCGACGGCAGACCACAGGGCGTGGCTCATGGCAATCAGTCCCGGTGCGGCGTAGGAGATGCCGACGGATGCGGCGGCGATGCCGCATCCGACGGTGGGGGCGAGCAGGGCGGTGGTCTTGGCCCACGCCGGAATCGGCTGAACCACCGGTACGGGCGGCGCCGTGTGGGCGGGGGGCTGGGTGTAGGCGAGGGTGCGCATCCCGCCGGGCAGGGTGACCACCTGCACGCCGGGCGGGAGTTCCTCGGGAAGCATCCGCAGCGGCTGGCTCCAGTCGGGGTGGTAGGCCAGCGAATGGGGCCGCGGCCGGTTAGCGGTGGTGATCTCGTACGAGGTGTCGGGGTGCACAACGGCGTCCCTTCGGCAAGGGCTGGTGGTGGCGTTGCGTGACGGGTGTGCGGGGGTTACTGGGTAGTGGGTAGTGGGGTCCCCAGTGGGGAAGCCCTGCTCATAGCCCCTGTGCGCCCCAGTAGGGGCCTTTAGCGGGTAGTGGGGCGTTCCCCGCTACCCACTACTCAGTAGCGCTGCGTGCGGGCGCTCAGGCGTGGTCGGGGTGGACGTAGACCGAGTGCGGGCCGTTGTCCCGGTAGACCAACTGACCCCGTTCAACTGCGGCTTGCAGGGCGGCGCGGACGGTCTTGCGGTCCTTGCCGGCCAGCTCGGCGACCGCGGAGGGCTTCATGCCCTCCGCGCCGGTCGCCTTGATCGCCTCCAGCGCGGCGGGCAGCCATGCCGGGCCGTGCTCCCGCTCACCCCGCAGCGCGGACAGGTTCAGCCCGTCTCCCGAAGCCGGCGGGCCATCATCGGAGGCCTGCGGTTCGGGCGCGGTGGCGAACTGGGCGTCGATCTGTGCCCGGAACTGCCGCAGCATCTCGTCATCCTCCGAGCCCTGCTCCGCTCGGGGGGCACTCAGCGCGGACAGGTTCAACCCACCCCCACCCGCGCCCGAAGGCGCACCGCCCGTTCCGTCGTCGGGGGTGTGCTCGCGCATCCATGCGGTGCGGTCGGCGTCCCAGCGGCGGGCGTAGTCGGGCCCGGCAGCCTTGGCGGACACATCGTCCAGCCGCGGGTGCCGCTCGGACGTGGCCGCGGTGATCTCCCGAATCTGGTTCGGGAGGATGCGCCACGCCTTGAACAGCGCGGCCGGGGACTCCGGGGTGCCCATGAACCCGGCGCCCTTGAAGGGGGCCTGGTCCACGCGAAGGCCGCGGGATCCGGGGAACATCTTGCCCAGGTCCATGCCCTCGGTCTCCCCGCCGGTGAGGGCGACGCGGACCTTGGCTTCCCGGCGGATCATCAGGTTGCCCAGCACCGCCCCGGTGGCCCCAAGGGCGGTCAGGACGGTACGCACGCCCATGGCACGGGCGATCCGGATGACTTCCAGGATCTTTTCCGCGAGCTTGCGCATCGCCCGGTCCGAGCTGGCCAGGATCTCCGCACCCTCATCGATCACCAGCATGACCTGAGGGATCTTCCGGCTGATAGGCAGCAGATCCGTGTTGGCCTTGGCCAACAGGTCCTGATAGCCCATCTTGCGCTGCTTGGCGACACGCACCGCGGTCTCCAGCATCGCCATGGCCTCGTCGTAGGTACCGGCAAGCCAGTCAATGCCCGGCCGCACGGGCTTGCCCTCCGGGGTCTCGATCTCCCCGTTCAGTGCCGGGAGGACCCAGGGCAGGCCCGCGGATCCGGCGTTGAGGTCGATCACCCACGTCAGGACGTCCTCGGCGCGGGCGAACCCGGCCAGGATCGTGTGGACCATGTTCGTCTTGCCCGAACCGGTCGGCCCGACGACCAGGGCGCACTGCTCGCGCAGGTAGGCGAGGATGCTCGCCGCGTTCGTCCGGTACCCCCACGGAATCCCGGACAGCAGGGACAGCGGGCTGTAGTCGGCGGGGTAGGTGCGCTCCTGCTCCAGGACGTTGACCGTGGTCACGTCGATGATGACGCGGCCCTGGTGGATGCCGGGGGACGCGGTGGCGGTGCAGCCGTGCGGCAGCCGGGCGTCCGCGGACAGCTTCGCCGACTCGGCGGCGATCTTGGCGTAGGTGGCGCCGCCCTGGGGGAGTTCGGCGTCGATGGAGAACCCGGCCCCGGTCGGCCACTGCTCGACACCCAGTACGCGCACGGTGATCCCGCACACCCGCTGGATGCGCTCCACCCATTCCGCGGCGATCGCCCGGCGCTCCGCGGACAACTCCCGCGCGATCTGCCGCTCGGCTGCGGCGGTGGCCTCTTCCTCGCGGGCCTCCTCGAACAGCGCGGCAGACCGGGCGGCGGCGCCGATCCCGACACCGATGGTGGCGAGGGAGCCGAGGGCGGCCCAGGTGAGGGGGCCGTGGGTCATGGCCCAGGTGGTCCAGCCGGCGCCGACGAGCCAGGAGGCGGCGCGGGTGGCGAGGGTGCGGCCGGCGTTGCGGACCCGCAGGCCGACGATGGTGTGGCCGAGGGCGCCGGCGGCGCCGACTGCCAGCGCCCATCCGGGGGGCATGGCGGTTGCGGCGCCGGTGGTGGCGACGGCGAAGGCTCCGGTGGTGGCGGACAGGGCGCCGGTCACGGGTCCGTGACCGGCCGCCCAGTCCAGCACCGGGCCACTGCCCTGCTGTTTGGCGGTGGCGGTGCTCATCTCAGACGTTCCAACCCTTCTCTGCCTGCGGGCCGTTGCGGGGGTCCTCGAATCGGGCGATGTCCTGCGCGTGGACCTGCCGGAACAGCGGGCCCATGTCCTCGGCGACCGCGACGGCGCTCATCAGTGCGCCGAAGATGTCGTTGAAGGCGTCCGCGACTTCCTTCTCCAGCGGGAATTCGTTGTCGGAGCGCTCGGCGAGGATCTTCATCACGTTCGCCACGCTGGTCAGCGCGGCCGGGAGGCCTTCGACCATGGCGAGGATCTCCATGGCGTCCTCGGGGTCGTAGGAGTTGGCGGCCTGCTCCATCTCGGAAGCGACCTCTTCGAACCGGAAGCCGGACACGTGCTCTCCTTCACTGACGGGCGTGTTGGTGCTGGTCGGAACCTGCGTTGCCGGCCGCTGGACGTGGTCGGTGATGCCGTCGGTGCCGTCCTGGGTGGCCTCGGCATCCGCTGCGTCCTCCTGGTCGGTCAGCTCCTCGCGTATCGCGTCGTCGCGGAGGTTGCGCTGTTCGCGGGCGGTCTGGCACAGGCGCCGGTACAGGCGCCGGCCGGGGTGGATCAGCCACGGCAGCTTGAACTTGCGGCCGATCGGGCTGGTCAGGAGGCCGAGCAGGCCCACCGGGAGCGCGAGCAGGGCGGCGAGCAGGCGACGACCGTGGAAGCGGGCCGCAGACCTCCAAAGCGCGCTGCGGGCCGCCTTCCTCGCGGGTGCCTTGCGGACCGCGCCGCGCTGCGCGTCGACCGTGGCGCGAGCCTTGTTGTCCCGCCGGGCGCGGTTCTTGGCGATCGCCGCATCGCGTACGGCACGGGCCTTACGCGCCGTGCCACCGAGCATCCGCCCGGCCAGACCACCCCGGCGCCCGGCACGGCTGGTGAAACCTGCGCCGCCCGCAGTCTTGGCGTTGCGGCGGGCATCGGCGACCGCGCGGCGGGCGGCAGTGGTCTGCGCCCGCTGCCCGGCACGCGAGCCGGCCGCAGCCTGCTGCGCCGCGCGCAGCGCCCGCACTTGGCCAGCCCGGCCCGCAGACTGACCCGCACCGTGCGCGCGCTTGGCGGACGAGTGACCAGCCTTGTTGAGGGTCTTCCCGCTGGTAGCAGTACTTGCGTGCCGTGCGGCAGTGGTCGGCCCGCGGCGGTGCTGGCCCGGCACCCGGCCAGACCTGCCCCCGGCGCCGGAGGTGAGCGAACGGCCCCCGCCCCCGGTCCGGCCCGCGCCGCCATGGCGCAGGCCCGTGGAGCGGGCGGCGGCTCGGCCTGCGGTGCGAGCAGCAGTGCGTCGCTGCTCGCGGCGTGCGCCGGGCTTGTGGGAGCGGGTGGCGGCGACCGTTCCGAGGACAACGGCCCCGGTGGCGGCCACCATGGCGGCGATCGGACCGCCCGCGAGGGATGCGGCGGCGACCATGCCCACAGTCGTGTTCGCACCCGACAGAGCCAGCGGCACGACCGGCCAACCGCCGGGCGTGTGGTCCACGTCGGCCGCGGCCTGGGTCGGAGTGGAAGGGGTGTCGGGCGGCGGGGGTGGTGCGGTCGGGGCAGCCTCTACGGCTACCGGTTCTGTGCTGAGTTCCGTCATGCTGGAGTGCTCCGTCTCGAATGCGGGATGGGAGTACCGGCGCGGCCCCGTGGCCTGCAAGCGGGGGGCCGCGCCGGGCTGGGCTAGAACGCGTCCGGCTCCAGCGAGAAGAACAGGACGGTGAAGTCGCCGTGGCCCAGCTCGTCCGCGGCGATGGCCCGGATCTCCTGGTAGGCCTGGGAGCGGGAGAAGTACGCGGGGTCGAAGGTGGCGACCGACGACACGGTCAGCTGCTCTCCGCTGCGGGTCTGGACGGTCAGGACGTAGTGGAAGCCGACAGCCTTACCGGCGGCGGTGGTCTGGGTGCTCACAGAGCAACTCCTCACGAGAGTTCGGATGTTCAGGCGGTGCGCTGTTCCTCGACGGCGATGCACAGGCCGCAGATCCCGTAGGAGCGGGGGATGCAGTAGCCGACGTCCAACTGGCAGCGGGGGCAGGTGCGGCGGGCGAGCATCGCCAGCGCGAGCGCGCCCCACTTGCGGGAGGTCATCGGCCGCACGGGCTTGGCCAGGTCGATCCGGTAGAGATAGGCGACCTGGTGGCCGCCCGCTCGCCGGTTGACCCGCATGAGCTGCGCGGCGATCGGCTGACCACCCGGACGTAAGCCCCGGGCGCGGAGCTGACGACGGGTGGCCAGGCCCTTCGGGGCGAGGCGGTAGGGGTAGGCCGAAACCAGCGGGTTCGTGGAATCTGAAGGTTCATGTGGCAGGAACCCGCTGGTGGGTGTGGGTTCTGGGGTGGGGAGGCACGCGGGTTCATGCGCGTCGTGTCAGGCAAGATGAGGCTCCAATCGGTTGGGGAGGCCTCGGGGTGGGTTACGAATTGCAGGCGGTCATCGCGGGTGACGAGTTGCTGCGCGTCGCGTCGCGGGAGGTTCCTGGATCCCAGGTGGTGCCTCTTGGTCAGGGCCTGTCGCTGATGCCGATGACCGATGAGGTCTTCGATGCCGTCACGGACGGCAGCGACGCAGGCGACCTGGGGTTCTGGCGGCTGCCAGGGGGCTTCGGCACGCTGCTGGCTCAGTGGTCCGCCGCAGGGCCGATCGCCTATGTGGAGGCTGAATACTTCGGGGGAGTCGGCGAGCAACGAGCCGCCGTCTGGGCTGACGGCGCACTGGCACTGGGGCCGCTGGATGAGCCGACGAAGAAGCGGTTCTCTCGGGCAGTCAGCCCCATCTCCCAGGCCCTGCAGCGGCTAGGCGCACGAAGGAGCCTGGGCGAGGACGAGTTCGAGGCCGTGGGGCTGGACCGCCACCGCAACAACGAGGACTGGATCTCCAGCACCTGCTAGGCCTGGATGGGATCGATGGTGAAGCGCTCGGGGTAAGCCGTGCGGACGTAGCGGATCGCGGTGTGAGAGGTGATTCCGAACAGACGCATGAGCCGGATCGGGTCTGCGGTCTCGCGGGCCTCGTCGAGGAGCCGGTCTTGCCGCAGTTGTGTGGCGTTGATCCCGATCCGGTCGCGGAGCGTGTGGAAGTTGGAGACGCCGACTGCGGGCTGGTCGACGTGCATGACCGTGATGGGGCTGACGATCAGATAGGGGTTGGTGCTGTGCGGCCACCGGTGGTGGCGCTCGACCAACCAGTCTTTGATGAGCCGGAGGGCGAACTCGTCCAGGCAGACCTCGTGGTCGAGCCGGTTCGGTCGGCGGATCCGCAGGCGTCCGGTCGATCGGTCGAGATCGTCCAGCCGAATCTCGGCAACCTGCTTGGGGCGGATGGCATAGACAGCGATCAGGACGAGGGCGAGTTTGTCCTTGGCGCCGGGGACTTGATCCAAGAGCCCCCTGAGCTGGTCCGACGGGATGGCCCGGGGGACTCTGACGGGAGCCTTGAGGTGCACGTTTCGGGCTGGGTCGCGGAAGATACGGCGCTCGCGCCGCAAGGCTCTGAAGAGCGACCGCAGCCCTGTGAAGTATGAGTAGTTGACGGCGGCCGTCTTCACCTCCTTCTCGGTGGCTTCGTTGAGTGAGGTGAGGTGCTCCCAGGTGTCCAGGACGGCCGCGACGTGGAGCATGTAGCCGCGGATCGTGTTCCAGGGCATCGGCGGGGAGGGCCGTTTGCCGTTGCCACGGAGCACGGCCACCCAGGCCCGGAGGTCTGCCTGGAACTGCGGCGGCGCTTGCGCTGTCCACCGATGAACGGATGCTTCGTCGGCTCCGATCGCTTGTGAGTCAGCGACCAGCAGGCCCTTGGTCTGGAGGAACCCGGCGACACGGACGGAGTTGTAGTACGGAGTCATGCGGCCGACGCCGTAGACGTCGCGTTCGAGGATCGGGGTCTGGGTGCCGAGCCAGCCCAGCAGCACCCGCAGGGTGCGAAGGCTCTTCTTGCGGGTCGCGGAGTTCCACGATTGCGCTCGGGCGAGTTGGTCGAGTTCGTCGACGATCGCCTGTGCCGCGGGGCTGATCTTCAACAACCCGGGGTCTGGGACCGCTTTCCAGTTCCGTTCCGGAACGGGGAAGAGTTCGAGCTGGGCAGGATCGATCAGGTGTTCGGGCCAGTAGCGGTGGGCTGCCCGGGCCTGGCGGGCCTGGCGCTCTCGTGCGGTGTTGAGGTCGCGGCCGGTCTTGTTCGCGTAGATGTCGATCTCGCCGCCGAACCAGAGCTGGTCTGGGACAGGGGCATCGACCAGGGTCTGCTCCAACTGGACGACACGGCAGCGGCGACAGCGCCCCAGGGACACCGGAAGGACCCGATGGCAGCGTCGGCACTCACCTGTGCCGACGGCGAATCGCCGCCAGTTCTTGCAGGCAGAACACAATCTCGACGTGGTGCCGGACCAGGACAGACAGTGCTGACAGCTGACAGCCGGCAGATGAGGGTGAAGCGCCAGATGCCACCGATTCGGGCGGCGTCGCAGCAGCTCCGTGCGTTGGAACAACTCCACCATCGGACCGCGGAGTTCGGGAAGTTGGGCAATGTCCTGCTCACGCACCAGCTGCTGGTCGGCTTCGCGGCCGGCGAGCGCGAGGCGGGCCATATGAAGGCCAAGGCGCTTCCACCCCTCGCTCAGGCTCCGTTCCGCTGCCATCTGGGTGACGGCTGCGGCGATCGCCGGCAGTTCGGGGAAGGCACGGTCCGCGATCCGGTGGGCGTGGTCCACCGTCAGTGTTCGGGGCAGAGACAGCAAGGACAGCTGACCGGGGACCTGCGCAGGACAGACTCTGGGATCGTCACGGACAGTGGGCACTGCCAGCTCCGGCGACCAGGGGCGCCAGCGGAGAACTGGCAGCTCAGGGCCGAAGCGGAAGACCTGCTGACGCCAATGCATCCCGTTCGACGCTCAGTTGGGCGGAAGCCCGCGGAGCCCGCGGCCGCTTCCCGGGACCGGCCGGACAGCGGTCCCGTGATCGTGTCGAGCGCCGGCCACCCGGCGTTCGCCCTGCTCTCGGGAAGCCAGATACGACTCCGGCTCGGCCTGCATGAGGTCAGCAACGGTGCAGTCCAGTGCCGCGCAGATCTTGTCCAGGTCCTCCAGCCGGACCGTGACCGGCTTGCCGCTCCACAGTGCGGCGACCTTGCTGAGGGAGGGCGTGAACCCCACCTCGGCGAGCACGGTCTGCAGCTGGGTCGGCCGCCAGATGTCGCGCTGCGCGGCGACCATCCGCAGATTCCACTTCATCGTTCATGCCTCCATGCTCAGTCGGCGGACCGCCCGGCGTGCGGACTGCAGGCCGGCCAGCTCCGGGTCTGCCTGGACGGTCGAGAGATAGCCGACCGTAGTGCTGGCCCAGATATGACCGAGGACCTTCTGGACATCCCAGAGCGCCATGCCGCTCTCATAGAGATGAGTCGCCCGCGCATGCCTCAGCAGATGGGGAATCAGGCAGGTCACCGGCCCTGGAAGGTAGAGCTCGCCAGCAGTCCTGAGCGCCTTGCGGAACGCGTCGGCCTTCACCGGCATGCCCACGGCGATGTCCACGGCAGCCAGCGCCCGCGGTCGCCTTTCGGAAGGGAACAGCGGTGCGGCCGGGTCTGTGGCGTCGTCGCTGAACGAGCCGCGGATCTCCTCGATGTACCACCACAGCAGTTCGCGTCCCTCCGCGAACAGGTAGGCCTGCCGCTCGCGCTTGCCCGAGCCGCCGGCCCCCTTGCCCTGGACCACGAAGCGACCCCACTGCCCCAGCTCCCAGTGGATGTCCCCGAGCCGGACCGCGCACAACTCGCTCGCACGGACCCCGGAGATGTAAGCGATCTTGGCCATCACGTAGTCGCGTACGGCGACCTGGTACTTGCGCGTCGCCGGGAGCGATGCCCTCCACTGGGTGAAGCACTCCGTCAGCGCTCGTTGCGACGGGGGAATCCGCAGCCCGAAGTCCCCACGGTGGACCGGCCTGTTGAAGGTGTCGACCGGCGACTCGACAGTCGCGCCAAACCTCCGGGCGATCTCCCCGGCATAGCGCTGTTCCAGGAACGCGAAGTAGCTGTCGACCTTGACCAGTTTGCTCCGCACCGTCGAGCGGGCCCGCCGACGTCCTTGCCCGGCATAGAACCGGTCCACGTGCCGCGGCGTGAGTCGCCACGGCACCAGGTCGTAGAAGGAGCACAGTTCCATCACCGGCCGGACCAGGTTCTCCAAGGTGGTGGGAGCAAGTCCGGCGACGTCCCGGGCCCACAGATACTCGGACACGGTGTCCAGGTAGAAGCCCTGCTCATCGACGGCATCGGTCTGTGCAGCGGCCCGCCGTTGCAGCACCTGCACGTCCGCCAGGCCGCTGTCCCGCAGCCCGCCGGAGCCTTGTGCATCGCCATCCTCCGGCTGCCCGGTGAGCAATGTCAGACGGCGGCGACTTCCTGAATCCCGCATAGCCCCGCAAGTTACTGGCCGAACTCGCAGAATCTGCCAGTAACTTGGGAAACTCGACACGGACGGGTGACAGCCAGAAAGAAGGCCCTCACCTCCCCACTTGCACTGTTACCCGTACAAGAAGCGCTGGCGAACCCGCGTGAACTCCAGTTGGTATGCCGTAGCGGAGCCCGGTCGGGTCGTAGCAGTCGGCGTAGGCGAGTGACATGGCCGGCCGCCGCTCAGCCGGCGATCGCGGTGGGGAAGTCGGTCAGGTACGGCTCACGTGCCTTGACCCGACCGCGCGCGGTGCGGGCCGTCGACTCCGACGCGCCCAACCCCACCGCGGCCATCGCCTGCGTCATGCGGGCGGTGCTGGGCTGGGTGAAGTCGGTGCCGTACAGGGCCCGCACCAACTGATCGACCCGGTTCGTGTAGACCACCGGCGTGCACAGGTCGACGGCCGTCGACGACGCGGCGACGGGGGCCGCTTCCACGTCGACGGGCGTCGAAGCTTCCTCGATCTCTGGCATGAGCGCCGGGAGCTCGGGAAGCGGCTCCGTCCTGCCCGCAGGCTCGACCGTGGGTGTGGCCGTCGGGCGGTCGACGCTCACGATGACGGGCGTCGACGGTGCTTCGACGCCCGGCGGCGGGGCGTTGACGCCCGTCACCGCGCGGCTCGCAAGGTAGGCATGCACCTGCCGCATCAGCGCCCCGAACGCCAGCAACGCGGCCACCGGAGGCACCGCGGCCACCACGTAGTTCAGGGCGCCCGCGTCCTGGCCGACCCCGGCCACGTTCAGGCCGATGGAGGCTCCGTCGCCTGCGGTGACCAGGCCGATTGCCCACCAGTCGACCCGGTGGGCGAGCGAGGCACGCAGGATCAACAGTTCACCGATGACGATGAACAGATCCACCGTGGCGGGCCACGCCCACGAGCGGGCCACGGCTGCGGCCATGCCGTGCGCGGCGGCGACTTCCTGCAAGTGCTCGTACGACAGCCAGAACGCCACCGCGGTGAGTACCACCGTCAGCACGCTCGCCAGGGCGGTGATCGCGCGCTCCACGCCGACGGGCGTCAACGGCGCGTCGACGCCCGTCGACCGTACTTCGACGCTGGCCGCGGCGCTCATGCCGCACCCGCTTCCACCGTCACCGGGACGGCGATGTCGCCGTAGCCGATCAGCTCCAGTTCGGCGCCCGCGTAGGCGGCCGTCGAGCGCAGGACGCGCGTCCGGCCGTCACCCTGCTCGCGGTAGGTCACCGCGTCCGGGTCGGCCCCGAGGGCCTCCCGCCACATCTCGAAGCCGGGCAGGTCGTCGTAGAACGACAACTCCAGCCGCTCCGGGTAGATGGTGGACACGTGCACGTCCGGTGCCGGCAGGTGCCCGAAGTCGGCGGCCAGCATGCGCAGAGCACGCAGCGGCACGGCCACATCATCCAGCGTCAGGTTCTCGCTCACGCCGCCACCGCCATAACCGCAACGTGGCGCCGAACCGGCCGGCGCGTCGACGACGTCCGGCGCGGCCGGCGAGCCGCGGCCCGCACGTCCTTCAAGGGGCTGGTCCGCAGCAAAGTCTCCGCGTACGCCGCGGCCTCCCGGTCCGACTCCCGCAGCTCCGCGAGCACCTCGCGCGCCACGGCCAGCCGTACCACCCGCTCCTCCGCGGACTCCACGGCCGGACCGGTGAACAACTCCAGGTCGATGCCGAACGCCAGCTCCGCGAACTCCACTGCGGTAACGGCTTCATGACCAGCAACGATGCACTTCATGGGTCGTGTTCCTCTCAGGTGGGAACGGCCCGAAACAGCGGCCCCGGTGTTCGAGCACCGGGGCCGCGCGCCGTTGTAGAACCGGGGGATCCGGCTCCCTGCAACCCCGCCCGTTCTGCGCCGCGCAGTACGCGGAACCGGACGGGCGGAGGAGGCAACCGGCCGCAGCGCGATCCGCTGCGAGGCCAGCAAGATGCAGACCGGAAGTAGTTCAGGCGCCGCCGGCCGGTCCATCACGGCGGCGCCTGGGTATGTCGTCGGTTCACACCGACCTCCCGCAGAGAGCAGGGATACGGCTTCACCGGTGTGCCATTGCCACGGAGCACCGGTCCCGAGCCGGGAACATCGGGTGCGTCATCGTCACTGCTCTGACGCCAGCAGGGCGGCCTGCACAAATCCGTGCAGGGTGGCGTGCCGCCGACGACATCACCCGGTCGCCGCGGGGGCGGTCTCACTCTTGCCGCCACGTGCGTTGGGGCCCCGCTGCACTTCCCCACACCCGAAAACCGGGTGGCGCCTGCCTGGCGCTTAGGGGAGAGACGACGTTCATCGCGGCGGTTTGCCCCCGGACCCTCGCCCTAGGCACCTACCGCGACCGCCGACTCGCGTCAGCCCCGCACGATCACTGTTCAGTTCTTCGCAGCGCGTGCTCCGGGCCGTGCATCCGGGCGCTGTTCGTGCAGGTCAAGCAGGTCGTTCAAGCGCTCCACCCCTTTCGGGGTGAGCCACTTTCTCAACTCTGCCTCAGAGTGCACTGTGAGGCAGAGTCCGTCAAGTCCCCTCACGGAACAAGGGGCGTGGGACGCTGGTTCTAGCTCTGCGACTTGGGCACTATGAGGCAGAGACCGAGACGAGACTTGGGGTGTAGATGGTCGAGTGGACCGGCAAGTTCGCCTATCAGCAGGTGGCCGATGACCTGCGGCGACGCATCGCAGATGGCGAGTTCGCCGGCACCGGACAGCTCCCCTCGCTGGCGCAGCTTCAGAAGACGTACGAGGTCACAGTGACCGTCGCTCGCGCCGCCATCCGGCAGTTGACGACGGATGGCCTCGCTGTGAGCCACCAGGGCAAGGGCGCCTTCCTGACGCCGGACGCCGGCCGCGCCGCGCAGCTCGCCGATCCGGTCGGGACCGTGGCCGAACTGCGCGCGGAAGTCGAGCAACTGCGGAACGAAGTAGGGGAGCTTCGCCAACGCGTCGCGACCCTGGAAGGAAGCTGACCTTCCAGCAAGCCGGGGTTGGGCCTGGACAGCCGCGGCGCGGGGCATCTGAACCTCCTCGTTCGGTGTGAGCACAAGTTCACCGCCGCGGCGCGAAAACTGGTATCACGTCCCGCTACCTGAGAAAGTCCAAGCGGTTTTATACATCCGCTTACACAGGCGCTATCACGAATTTCCATAGGCCTAGTCGAGCCGCTACACTCGCGGTTCCGACTAGCTATCTAGGAGGGGCAGATGGCTCGGAAGCACCCAGATTGGAAGCCCGATCTCCTGCGAATGCATCGCGAGGAAATAGGGCTCACCTTGGAAGATACGGGGGAGAAGCTTCGCGAAATCGCGGGGCGTCACGGCTTCAACATTGCCGCGAACTTCCAGACGATTTGGGGCCACGAAAAGGGTTCGGTGTATCCCGGTCCGCATTACCGTCGGGCGTACTGCCGTCTCTATCGTCGCAACGAAGCTCAACTCGGCTTCCGTAAAGCCCTGCCCGGAGAGGATGCCCCTGTGGAATCCGTACCGGCGCCCGCTTCCGCTGAGCGAAAGCTCCCCGACCAGCCGGACGCAGTACGTAAAGCGCTGAGCAGCATCCGTGAAGGATCCGACGATGTGGACAGTGAAGCTCTGCGCAATCGTATAGTCGACGCATGGCGTCGCCACACCGCAGGGGTAAATGCCGAAGGCCCGACCGTGGTCCTGGTCGGGGGTTACGCCGGGTCAGGGAAGTCGGAGTTCGCAAAGTTCCTCGGAGGGCTCACCGGGTGGCCGATCCTCGACAAGGACTCGCTAACGCGTCCACTGGTGGACCAACTATTGGTTTCATTGGGCGGAGAGGCGCACGACCGAAGTTCTGAACTCTACCGCGAAAAGGTCCGGCCGCTGGAATATCGGTGCCTCATGGAAGCCGCATGGGACAACCTGAATTGCGGGATTTCTGCGATCCTCGATGCTCCGTTCATAACTGAATTCTCCCAAGCTGAATGGATGCAGCGCTTCCAGAATCGTTGCCGATCCAAGCGTGTTTCCGTCGCAACCATATGGGTTGAGTGCGACCTCGAATCGATGCGCGAGTACATCGAATTCCGGGGTGCCGCGCGCGATGCCTGGAAGATGGCAGCATGGGAGGAATACGCCTCGGGACTCAACCTGAAGATGCGGCCGGAGGGCCCGCATTTCGTTGTCGACAACCGGCTTGGCGCCGCCGTGGCCCTGGTCGACGAAGCCCGTGACGTGCTGAGTGGCGGCGGGCTATGAGTCCTTCCGGAGTCATCCTCTACGGCCCCCCAGGGGCCGGAAAGGACACGATTACAGCCGAGCTATCACGCCTGCGGCCGGAGTTCACGCTCTTCCAGCGGCTCAAAGCGGGCCCCGGGCGAACCACGGGCTACCGACTGGCCACAGCGCAGCACATCGAGGAACTGACGCGGGCCGGAGAGGTTCTGTATCGAAATAGCCGGTATGACGCCCAATACGCCATCGACCGAGGTGAGGTCTCCGCGCTTGTCGACGCCGGACGCATTCCCGTCCTCCACATGGGCCAGGTTGCCGGGGCTCGCGCCGTCGCCACCTTCCCCATCAACTGGGTGCGCGTTCTGTTGTGGTGCCCCGAAGAAACCACGCGTCAACGCTGCCAGGTACGCGGGGACAAGGATCTGGACGCCCGACTCAAGGTCTGGCACGAGACCCGACAGGATCTCGTGGACCATGCGGCAGAGCCCTGGTCGCTCGTCCTCAGAACCGACCAGGTCAGCGCAGCTCAGGCAGCACAGGCAATCGACGATGCCCGATTGGCTTGCGCGCCCGCTGAACGGCGCGACGTCCGTAGGCTGGTCGGATGACCGTCGTCGGGGTCCTTCATCCGGGCAGCATGGGCGCGGCCGTGGCAGCGCAGGCCAGCCGCAATGGGGCCGAGGTTCTGTGGTTGCCGACCGGACGCAGCTCCGCGACCAAGGAGCGGGCTCAGAGGTATGGGCTAACGGCTGTGAGCGACCTCGGAGAGCTGACGGAGCGAGCCGACATCATCCTCAGTATCTGCCCACCGGCGCACGCGGCGGACGTCGCGGCCGAGGTCTCGGCTCACCTGTTCACAGGCGTCTATGTGGACGGCAACGCCATCTCTCCCGCCAGCATGGCGCGTGTCTGCTCCATCGTGGCACCGACCGGGGCGACCGTCGTCGACGGCTCTGTCATCGGCTCGCCCCCGTCCGCTTCTAAGTCCGCTCGCCTGTATGTGTCCGGCCCGGCTGACGCACTAACGCCCGTGGCGTCGCTCTTCGCGGACTCAGCGGTGAAGGTTTACCAACTGACGGGCGGCGTCGGCCGTGCCTCCGCGCTGAAGCTGTCGTACAGCAGCTATCAGAAGGCCAGCCGCGTACTAGCCGCGGTCTCGTACGCCCTCGCCCATGACTACGGAGTAGAGGAGGAACTGCTCGACATCGCCCAGAGCCGCACCACCAGCTACCTCGCTGAGACGGCCTACATCCCGAAGGTGGCCGCGCGGTCGTGGCGCTGGGGGCCGGAGATGCGAGAGGCGGCGTCCGCCCTCCGAGACGTCGGGCTTCCTCCTGACCTAGCGGAGGCATCGGCCGTGGTCATGAGTCGGTGGGACGACCTCAAGGATTCGTCCTTGGACGTCCCTCAGGCTCTCGAACACCTCCACAGCACCCCGGACGACGAGCCTGGCTAGGCTGCCGCCGCCCGCATTGCCTCGATGGTCTCTGCGACGCCTCGCACCACGATGTCGGGCTCACGGAGGCCATCGGTCCATTCACGGCCGTTGGCGACCCACGCCGTTCGCAGTCCCGCAGCGCGGCCCCCTTCCATGTCCGTCTCGGGGTTGTCCCCTACCATCCACCCTCCGGCGCTCAGCCGGGTACCGCACAGTGCAGCGGCCACTTCGAAGTGAGCGCGCGCTGGTTTCCGGGCGCCGACCTCCTCCGAAACACAGATCCCGTCGAAGAGTGAAGTCAGCCCGGTCGCGGCGAGCTTGGCGCGCTGGATGTCTCCCGCGCCGTTCGTCGCGATACCGAGAGTCCACCCTGTACCGCGCAGCTCTTCGAGGCTGTCCCGAACCTTCGGCCAGCAGCGCACCGACTGGGCGATGCCATCGACGTATTCGTGCCAGAGGTCGCCCGGGTTGTCGCTGAGCCCCAGTGCCTCCCGCAGGTGTACGAAGTCTGCGGGGTAGGCCCGCTCCCGGAGCCGATCACAGATGACGGACTCCGCCTCTCGGGGCAGGCGCCTCGAGCGCACAAAGGCGCGGGACCAATCCTCAAGGCTCTCACGCCGATCGATCAGGGTGTTATCGAGGTCGAAAAGTGCCAGCACACAGCGAAGCTACGCGACGGGCCGTCCGTCACGCACTCCCCACCGGGGCCGCTTGTAACCGACGCGCGTCGTAACCCGGCCGGCGGATCGCCGACAGCCAGGCTGCCGGACGTTCCGGATCACAACGCCGACGCGCTTTCCCTACGTCATCAAGGCCCGCGCACGGCGCGGGCGCGCGCCGCCTCTGCGGCGCGGCCTGCCTCCTGTCTCCGCCCCGGCTGGCCGCGCCCGGCGGCGCGCTACGTGCAGCGGGCAGAAGTGGGAAAACCCTCTGTAGCTGGGGCGGTCGGCTCCACGACTTTAGGACTGCCCGACTCGCCATGAGCTTACGAGGCCATGATCACTCGCCTCAAAGCAGCTCCCGCCCAAAGCCGCTCCGCCGCCCTCGGCGACCTTTCCACCCCAGCACAGCCAAGCTAGGATCATCTTTTATGGGGAACCGGGAGAGCTCGAACAATCAGCCGGATGTACCAAGCCCCCTTAGAGGCATCCCAAAAGATCGAAAAAACACCGCCCCCGGAACACGGGCGCGCTTCGAATACCAAGACGAATGCATTGCTCTATTCATACTAGATCACCTCTCAGACGATCTAGAGGGAGTGCTCATTGAGCACTCTACAGATGTAATCACCCTCCCCATATCCGGACTTCCCGAACTCGTCTCCATTAAGCATCGAGAAGCGAATCGATCAGGAGATTCCTCATGGAGCTGGTCGGCACTCAGAAAAGACAGCGTCCTTAAGGATCTCTACGATGCCTGGTGCGCGGCAGGACGGACCTGCACAGTCGCATTCTGGAGCAATGCCGGATTCTCCGGAACTGGACATGAAATTTGGCGCGTCTGCACGGGAGAAGCCAGCCCGACCAGCACCCTAATTGCCAAGCTAGCAAGCGCCCTCGGGGCAATCGCTTCCGACAGCGAGGAATTCCTTCGGCATCTCAATTTGCCAGCCACACCACTTCCCCGCCGCAACGAGATCAGCGATGTCGGGATCCGGAGAACCGCAAGTTATCTGGAAATGAACGGCCGTAACACCAAGTTCGCCGAGAATAGCTATAAGGCTCTGGTTAGATCGATTGGCGAGACAGGTACCCAACTACCGCAATCGCGAAGCGGTACTTCCAGATCCATGAGCCCGACGATTCGGGATGACATAATAAACCGACCCGACTTCGAAGGGTACTTGTCCGCAGATACACTACGAAACATTATTCTTTTCGAATCCGACAGGCAGGCGGCATACGAATTAAATAGGGCCCCTGTTCGCTCCATTCATGAGGACTCCTTGTTCACCGGAAGGTCTCATGAGCTGGAACAAATTCGCGACCTCTTACGCCCTGGCGATGCCGAATCTGTCGCGCCTGTCGTAATTCATGGACTCGCAGGAATCGGCAAGAGTTCGCTCGCGTCTCAATTTGCAATATCCGAGCAGGACACTCTACGTCCGATCTTCGTGGACGGCAGCACTAAAGCAGGACTGCTTGAGTCTCTTGCCGTGGTATCTGGAGTTCCCGCGAGTACCTCAATGAGTGGCGATTTTGGCGCCTCCAGTACAGAAACTCCTCCGCTAATCGAGTCATCGGCCACTCTTCTAATTATCGACGGAGTGACGGACCCAAGCATAGTTCGAGGTGTTATACCAAGAAAATCACTGACTCGAATAATCATCACTAGCACAGCACATCATATCGACGAGGGCTTCCAATACGTTGCCCTAGGGGCGTGGACGGAAGAGGAATCGAAGTCCTTCGTCGCGAAGTCACTGCCGCCGGAACTCGCAGACAACGTCAGCGAACTCTTAGAGCATCTTGCCGGCCATCCTTTGGCCCTCAGCCAAGCGGTCAATTATTGCAATAGTTCACGCATTTTACTCAGCGAATACATCGTCCGGCTAGAGTCCCAATCACTAGAACTTCTGAGCCTAGGTGAAGCGAGCAGGCACCCCATCAGCGTAGCCAAGGCAATCCTCCTTGCTTTGGCAGCAGTTGACGAGGCAGGAGGTCAGGCAGGCAGCCTAATTCGCACTCTTTCATTCCTCAGCGCCGAACCGATCCCCGTATCATTCTTTGCCCAAGAACCCATCCGCCCATGGGTAACAAACGGGCATCAAAAGTTGCGGATCAAAAGATTCCCATGGCAAAAAACCAAGCTTCCCGAATGGGGAGGGTGCGCAGATGATGAATCCGGCTGGAATTCCAGAATTGCCCTCTGGGATAATTTGCAACGGGATGAAGCGGTCACATCACTCTGTAAGTATGCGCTATGCAGAATCGATGACGGACACCTGGTAGTGCACCCTCTGGTCCAGCTAATCATCAGAGCAGCTACAAAGGACAAAGTTCCCTGGATCGAATCCGCGATCGGTGTACTAACCGGGGCGCTAATGCCTGCGGAGGAGGAAACCAGGTCCGAGGGCATTCCAATGTACCGCTACACAGGCCACACTAGGTCGGCGGTCCGATTCGCATTGATAGAGGATCTTACTGGCCCGGCAGTGATTTTCACAGCCGTCTCCGTTTGCGAGGAGCTACTCACCCTCGGAGATATCGACGGGGCAGTAAACCTAGCTACTGAAATTCATCAAGTAGGCAGAAGGCTCATACCTCAAGGGTTCGTCACTGCGACCACCTTCTTCAGGATATCGCAGACACTGGGTAGCGCACTCGCATACCAGGGCGCCCGTGAAGAAGCAATCGACGTCGCGATGGAAAACATCTCCATTGTGTTGCACCACTATCCAGACGACCTAACGTCCAAGATGTACGCGTACACGGACCTAGGACGAATAGCCTGCCGCCTGCACGATAGCGGCCTTGCAGAGATGGCGCTCAACAGGATCCCGGATCCAACTTCAGAGGAGGATCCGCAGATCGCAGAGGTCCAAATATGGACCCGCCTAATGACGGCTCACATCAAATTTGGAATTCTTCTCCTTCTAAACAGAGACGAAGAGGCGTCGCAGGTCAACCTGTGGTGCCTACGGAAGATCACCGAGAGGCAGCTCAGTGAGGATCGAAATTCGATCTCAGCCGCTATATACAGTGACGCTGCCGCCCTTGCGCTCCATCGCAACAATACGGGAGATCGTCTTCAACACCAGAAGGCAGTTGTGGAGCAACTGGCAAATAGCGTGACCCACAGCGTGGTCTACATGGAGAACGTACTCGAACTGGCCGACTCGTACCTAGACGAAGCGAACGTCGCGGAGGCAACTCCTCTCCTTGGAGAAGTGGAGCGTTTCCTCGCTACAATACCTAGCGGAAGCGATCTACTGAATTCCAAATACCTCTCCTGCCGTGGACGAATACTACTTCTTTCGTGTCAGCCTGGCGACAAATCGTTGTATCGAGCGAGGCAAGACATGATGCAAGCCATCCAGATAATGGACAGGATTCCTAACGCCGCGCCGCTACCGGCGACTCTCTTACATTTGGCTCGGACGTATTCCCTGATGGGGGATGAACAACAGGCTCTCGAAATTGCAAACAGGGCACTCCAGATAGACCTCGATCGGTATGGCCCTGACCACAGCGAGACTCGGATGGACGAACAGATTATTTCCTTTCTTCCCCTCGAAGCTATGGTGGCACGAAGGTTCATGCGCATAAACCGGAGACCTTAGCCTCAAAGGGGCCCGCCGTGTAATCCGCATACGGGCGATGTTTGGCCAGGACGCCCAGAACCCAGCCGGCCTCCGACTCCGTGTCCGTGGACAGGTTGCCTGTACCAGGGCGGTTACACATCGGCTGGCCAGGAGAAACGCAGGCATCTGAAAGACTCTCCGGAGTCGTTGTTGTAACTTCGTCGCAAACTGGGCAGACATGACGACATGTCAAGTTCTTGGCCAGTTGTGGCAGCTGCCCTCGGTGGCGCGTCGATCACCGCCAGCTTCGCCTACGTCACGGCTGCAGCCACGGCGAAGCGACAGCAGCGCGGCCAGCAGAGAGACGCACGGCGTCATACCTATGTGGAAGTACTTCATGCGGCGAACGAAGTTGCCCGAATACTGTACGGCATTACCGATTTTTCCATGAATGACACCCGCGAAACCGCGGCCATAGTTCTTCAGGCAAGGCTCACCGCGGACTCACGCCAACTACTTTTGGCCCTTAATGATTTAGAAAGGGTGTCCCTTCTTCTTCAACTTGAAGGACCGCAAGACGTCTTCCGTGCTGGCGATGCCTTGGTAAAGGAAATATCCGATTGGCATCGACATGTCGAGCAGTGGGCTAGCAACGCTCAAGGGGATCCCGCAAAGCTTCCGGGGGGTATACCTAGCTACCATGCCCCGTACGTTGCGAAACGCCGAGACCACTTCATAGCCTCGGCTCAGGCCGTTCTAAGCGCTGGGCTGTGACCCGCAGGCCAAGTACGTACGAGCTCCCGCAGCCAGGAAGATACGGCTGGTGCTTGTCGAATGCGTGTCGAAGGATGTTCTGCTTGCCAGGCGAGTAATGACAAGCTTGCAGGTCAGGAGCTGCAGCAACCCAAACCAGCCCTGCGCCTTCTAAACGCCTGCCCCTGCCAGCAGTCGCAGCGGTCGTGTCCCGCGTTGTGGTGTAGGCGATCAAGCGTTGCGGGTTCCGGTACGAGGCAGCTGACGATCTCCGCAGACGCGGTAGTCCACGAGGCGCCCTGCTGAGGCGAGTTGACCACCCGGCCCCAGCGGAGCCACCGCCCCCGACCTGCGGATTCCGCTGCTGTGATCGGCTACACCACTCGGCGGGGCGCCATCGTCGCAGCCACTCGACAGTCATGACCCCGCCTAGTGCGAGATCACCCGAACACAGTGCTAGCTGCTGAACAGCGCACGATACTGAGCGCAGCTGAGGGAGAGGGGCTATCGGCGATGTTGCGACGGTGGGCACAGCGGCGTTACGACAAAGCTCAGGCGGAGTACTGGCAGAGTATTGAGCCCGTGCTTGAACCTGGAGAACGGAAGATTGCCAGTGTGCCCGCACGGAACCTGTGGGACGGTCCTCAGGATGGAGTCCTCTTCCTCACGGACCGGACCATCTACTGGGGTGCTTGGCTGGGACAGGGCAGACAGACCAGCCCCATGTTCGCGCAGGACCTTCGAGAGTGTCCAAGTGCGCACATCGGCGAGCAGGGCACGTTGGACATAGCAGTGAGTGGCGAGCAGGTTGGAGCGTTCGCCTCGTTTGTGCCAGCCCCGAGCGCCCAGTGGGGCTTCACTGAGTTCTGCAAGAGCTTCGGCCAAGCCATGGAGGACAGCAGAAAGCTGCCGCCAGCCGCGGAAACACCTTCTAGCGATGCTCGATGAGTGTCTAACTGCGTGACAACGCCGACGGACAGCAGCGGACGAGCGCACACACCTGTGGACCATCACAGCAAGTGAGAGCCTCACGACTCAAGGTCAGACCCCCGCCCAAGTTGCTTCGGGACGAAGGGGTCCTGACGGCAACCTCTGACGGCAACGTCGGCAGACTGCATCGGCCTTGGGCACCTCCCGGGACACTCACCATGGTTCGTCGCCAGCTCCGCACCCAGGAAGGAGGTTCAGTTGATCGAACTCCTAAAGCGGGTGTCGCAGGTTCGAATCCTGCCGGGGGCACAGAGAGAAGGGCCAGCTCAGGAGGATTCACCTCCCAGGCTGGCCCTTCACCGTTTCAGGCGCCGTGCCACACGCGTGCCACTACGTCCGTGCTGAGCCCTTGTCGCCGTTGTCCGAGGGGTCTCCCCCGCCGTCGCGGATCATCACGCCGAGGCGGTCAGCAATGGCCCGATCACGGTCACTGGTCATGTGCTGATAGATCAGCGCGGCCCGCGAGCTGCTGTGGCCCATCCGCGTCAGCAGCTGCCGGGTGCTGGCCCCGGCCGTGGAGGCCAGCGTGTTGCCCGTATGCCTCAGATCGTGGAAGTGCAGCTCGGCCGTGACGCCCGCATCCTTCCGCGCCTTGACCCAGTCGTCGCGGAAGTTACTCCGCCGCAGCTGCCCACCCTGCGGCCCGACGAACACGTGACCGTCCTGTCCAGCAGCGGCGTAGTGCTCCAGGTGGAGCGTAATCGCGTCGACCAGCTCACCGGGGAAGGAGACCGTGCGCACCCCCGCAGCCGACTTGGGCGCCTTGTCGAAGAGCCGCCCGTCCTGCAACTCGGCTTGCGCCTGGCGGACCACGACCAGGCGGCCGGCCGGGTCGATGTCCTTGCGACGCAGCGCGGCCAACTCGCCGAAGCGGAGAGTCGTGAACGCGGCCAGGAGAACTAGCAGCCGGTAGCGCGGGGCCATGGCATCGGCCACGCCGAAGACCTCCGCCACCGACAACACGGGCCGCTCAGGCACGTCGTAGCTGTCCGCGCTACAGCAACCTCCTTGGCCACCAGCGCCCTGCGGTGGCCGCCAACACCTCCTTCACCAGGTCCGCAGACCTCAGCGACCATCGTGCCCGTAGTTCGCATCGAGGGGCACACCGCGACACCTCCGCTCGGGCCGCCTCTGGGCCGTACGGGGGTGCTCAGCGACGACCAACGCTGACAACCACCGACAGCTAAGTCGCAGGTCGCAGCGTTGATCGTTACACGGCCGCAGGTCAGAGACCCGGCCCTTCACTTCCAGCGGAGCTGATCTCGCGGCGGTACACGGCCAGCCGTAAGGTCGGCGCGTGACAAGCGAGCGTGCAGGCACAGGTTCTCCTGACTGGGCCTACAACTGGGCAGAGGGGTACGGGCCTGCTCGGGATGGACCAGCCAGGGGAAATCGACGCGGCCTTTGACCGCGGGGAGCCGCACGTCTGAGTGGCCGTGATCGGCCTTGCCCTCAATCACTCCGATCCCGTGGCCATCCTTCCCCGGATCGCCCACGCTCTCCGCTCGGACTCGGAAGAACTGCGCCCCGATCTCTCGCCCCATGGCAGCTCCTGCCCAAAGCCGCTACACCGACCAGACATCCGGATCGTCCACAAGGTCAACCATGCGCGACTACAAAACCCGGTCTGAACACTCCGAGGCGATGCTCATCCTCGCCAGATGAGGAACTCGTGCGTTATCGCGATCAGGGCACGTGCCGCACGACTGGGCGTGCGCTCGGACGGAACGGCCAGGGAAAACGGCCAGTCCAGGTCGGCGTCGTCGATGGTCAGCGTGGCGACGTCCTCCGCCTTGGCGAGGGCAGGCCGTGGCAATAGCGCCACGCCCAGGCCGTTGCGGACGTAGGCCACGCCGGTGGGGACGTCGGTGATCTCGAGGGCGACGCGCCGGGTCACGGAGGCGGCAGCGAAGGCCTGATCGGCAACGGTCCGGATGCCATAGCTCACGGGGAAGTCGACGAAGTCCAGGCCGGCCAGTTCGGTGATCGGCACGGTGCGACGTTTCGCGAGCGGATGGTCGGCAGGCACGACGAGGTCGAGCACCGAGGTGACGAGGTCGGTCAGCGTGATGCCCGTCGGGTGCGGTCCGGGCAGGGAGACGAAGGCGAGGTCGAGCCGCCGTTCGAGGAGGGCGTCGATCAGGCCCTGGGAGCCGGAGGCGGCGGCGCTGGTCTGCAGGAGCACACCGGGATGACGCCGGTGGAATTCACTGAGGAGCGCAGGAAAGTCGATGAGCCCCACCGTGGTCATCGTTCCCAGCCGCAGGGTGCCGCGCACTCCTCCGCGGACCTCGGCCACCGCGTCTGCGGCTTCCCGGGCGGCGTCGAGAGCGGCATGGGCGCGCGGGAGCAGGGCAGCACCGGCATCGGTGAGCAGCACGCGTTTGGTGGTGCGTTCCAGCAGCGGCGTGCCAAGTTCTCGCTCGAGGTTCTTGATCGTGGTGGAGACCGCGGACTGGACGACGTGCAGCCGTGCGGCGGCACGGGTGAAGTTCGCTTCCTCGGCGACCGCGACGAAGTGCTCGAGCTGGCGCAGTTCCACCCTCCCAGTATCCGCCAGAGAGCCCCCCACTTATCTCTCAGTGAGATAAGTGCAGTCTCTGACTTTCGTTGGACAGCGACCATTGCGGTCAACGATTCTCTTCATCGGAGGAACTGCTCGAAGCAGGAATGCTTGCTGGCGGGCACATCAAAACTGGAGGACAAGCGCAAGGTGACCGCCACGATCAACAGGCTGGTCGCCGAGGCGCTCGATATCCCCCTGACGACAGGAACGAGGAGACGACTGCCATGACCACACCGAACGAGCCCACCGGCAAGCTGAAGAATCAGGCGCCGCACCTGGACTACTACCCAGAGTGGCTCGACAATCTCGCCGACGACGTCATCCTCCAGGGCAATTTCGCCAACGGTGAAGTGACCGGCAAGGAAAAGGTAGGGAAGCTACTGAGCTTCGCTCGAAGCAACTACGCTTTCCAGGACTTCCGTTTCTTCGGCAAGCGCGGCGATCTCTTCCTGGAGGACTACCGCTCCACCATCCGTGGCAGCGAGACCTACCGTCCGGGTGGAATCGAGATTTACAACTTCGTCGTCGTGTACTTCAACGAGGCGGGCGAGACCAGTCAGCTGGTCATGAACCACCGGCCACAGTCAGCCGCCCTGCTGTTCTCGTCCTTGCTGGCGGAGCACTTCGGTGACGAGTTCGGCTCGGACCTCTTCTACAAGGGCGATGTCAGCGACCGACTGCTCGACCACGACCTCTCCCGCGGTCAGTGGCCCCCGTCGCAGTCCCACTGACTTGCGACGGTATCCGTCAGCCGACCGAGCTCAGGCAGACGTCTGAACCGCCCCGGGTTCAGACTCGCCGGATGCCGACCGCGACTGAACGGATTCCTACTCATTTCTGCCGCAATATGGAGGAAACGTGTCGCGCAATCAGGAAATCGTGGATGCTTGCTGGCGGGCATATTCCGGATTCGAGGAGAACGATTCCTCGGACCTGGTGGCCCTGATGTCGCCCGAGGTGATTTTCAACTTCCCAGCTTCCCTGCCTTATGGCGGGACATTCCATGGGCCTGAAGGGTTTCTCGCCTTCTACCGGGATATCTACGATCACTACTACGAGACCTTCAACTACGACGCACACACGGTGCTCGATGCCGGGTCGCACGTAATCGTTCCCGTCAGGGCGCGGGCGAAGGCGAAGACCGGCCGCACCATGGAGAACGAACACTGTCTGCTGTTCACCGTGAACGACGGGCTGATCACCGAGGCCCGGCTGTACGCGGACACCGCCAAGGGGCGCGACTCGATCGACGGCCTCCCGGTGTACCCGTCGGCGGCCTCCTGAGGAACCGGCGCAGCGGGCGTTCGCGGCACGCTGCATCATCGTCCGCAGCCGGCAGTCTTTCCGGGGCCTGCTCGAATCATCGGGCAGGCCCCGGCAGCGCCGCGAGGCCACGGATCTGGGCCGCCGGCATCCGGGCTTCGGCGAGTCCGCGAGGGTCCGGGATGAGCGAGGATGAGCGGGCGGGCACGGTCTTCCATCGTGGTGATCAGGGACTCGACACCTCATGATCACCGGAGGTCGTGCCTGCCTCCGTGTCAGCCCGAGGCGACCACTCCGCCGATCCGCCTGCTCGCGCGGAGCCGTCTCCCGGTACAGCAGCGAAGTACCGCAACCCAGCAGCCGCCCCGAACGGTAGCGTCCCTTCGGGGCCGTGAAGCGACCGGAATGACCGTCGCTGACCGATCCGGCTAGAGAGCTACGGATCAGAAGGCCTCGTGCCACAACCGTGCCAGATCGGGCGGGGAGCCACGGGGAACAGCGGCCACCAACGGGTACGGACGCCGTAACCCACCTGCCCGGCGGAACGGCAGGCCAGCCAGCATCTAGCCCCACCTCGCTCCTAAAGCGGTGATTTCACAGAGCCGAGCTCGGCAGTATCTGCTCATCTCACGGGGTTCCAGCGCTGGGAGGACGAGACGAAAGACCTACTGTATTGCGCTGATATCCTCGCCCAGCTATTCCAAGGTCGTGACGAATGGCGGCATGGAATCCGTCACGCGATATCCGGTACCTCTTATATGCCTTTTCCCACTCCGCTGCGTCCACGTCAATCAATCCGCGTGCGTAGTCACTCAGTTGCCACAAGGCCGAGCGAAACGCATGTGCAGCCCTGCCGACATGCTCATCTCCGAGCATCTGCACCGTTTCGTATGCGAGTGCCAGGCGCCTATCAGATTCAGCGATCTCTTTCATCCCGTCTTCAATAGAAACGGGAGGGGGGCCTTCGAGGAGATTTCTTGTCGTAGCGAGCGAACGCGCAGCCCCAACCTGATACGGACTCCGCCCAGGCACTCCCCCATTCCTCGCGGTCCTCGTCCTGCTGGGCGCGGTGCCGCATGAAGGCCTGGACCGTGTCGGAGTCCAGCGCGATGGTCCGCGCGCCGGGGTCAGTCTTGGGGTCGTCCTCGTACACCTCCCAGCCGTCCACCACGAGTTGCTTGGCGACGGTGATGAGACCGGCGTCCTCGTTGCAGACCTCGGGACGCGATCAGCGACGTGGTGCTTGTCGTCCAGTCGCGGCCGCAGGGTCGGGGCAACCAGCACGATCCCCACGTGCGGCGTCCGAGAGTGCCCTACCGGGCTGAGGTCGAGTCAGCAGAACTGTCGGTTGCGTTGCCGGCCTTGGTCGGATCCTCGGCCGGACCGAGCGGGGTCAGGCGGGCGGACCGGCGATGCGCAGGACCGCCGAGGAGGGGGTTCGGCGGAATCGGTGGCACCGGTGGGGATGCCGATGCGGGCGGCGAGGATGGTGATGTCGTCTTCGGCGGGGCTGGGGGCGAAGTGGTCCATGAGGGTGTCGCACAACTGGTTGAGGTCGTTGTGCGCGCCGGAGAGAAGGCGGATGAGTTCGTCCAGACGCTCGTCCAGGTCGATCCCGCGGGTTTCGATGAGGCCGTCGGTGTAGAAGACGACGATGCTGCCCGGGTCCAGGACGACCTCGGTGGTGGTAAAGCGAATACCGCCGATACCCAGGGGAGCCCCGGCGGGCAGGTCGAGCAGGCGGGCGCTGCCGTCGGGCGTCACGAGGGCGGGCGGGGGGTGGCCGGCGCGGCCGAGCCAGCAGCGGCAGACCGTGCAGTCACAGATCCCGTACAGGCAGGTGGCCAGGAGGGGGCTGTCGAGTTCCTGGAGCGCGTCGTCGAGATGGTGCAGGAGCTGATCGGGGGGCAGGTCGAGGTGAGTGAAGGCCCGCACGGTGGTGCGCATCTGCCCCATGATCGCGGCAGCTTGTATGCCGTGGCCCATCACGTCGCCGATGACCAGGGCGCCCTTACCGGGGGCGAGGGTGACGACATCGAACCAGTCCCCTCCGACCTCGTGGACGTCGGAGGCGGGCCGGTAGCAGTGGGCGATCTCGATGCCCGCCGGGGGTTTCGGGAGGCTGGGAAGCATGCTGCGCTTCAAGGTGAGCGCGACGTCGTGCTCGCGGTGATACAGCCGGGCGTTGTCGATGCAGACGGCGGCGTGGGCGGCCAGATCGCCGGCGAGCGCAAGGTCGGCGGCGTCGAAGGCAGGCCGGTCGCCATCCCGCAGGAAGGTGGCGACGCCGAGAACCAGGCCGCGGGCCGTGAGGGGCACCATCATCATCGACGTCACGCCCAGGGACCGGAGCCGTTCGGGAATCGAGGAATAGCGTGCGGCCTGGGCGACGGCACGGGCGTCGATGCGGCGCAGGAGGAAGGGCCGACGGTCGATGACAGCCTGCGCGTAGGGCGCGCCGACGGGGAAGTGCAAGGTGCGGCCGACGGGGGTGAGGATGTCGGCGGCCGCGTGATCTCGGGCGGGAGCCTTGCCGAGGCGGCGCAGAGCGGCGCCGCCCCACAGGCTGGTCATCGGCTCGGTGGCTTCGGTGAGGTCGGCCAGGGCGTCGACGGTGGCGATGTCGGCGAGGCGGGGCACGGCGATGTCGGCCAGTTCCTGTCCCGTTCGGGCCGCATCGAGGGTGGTGCCGATCCGCAGCGTGGCCTCGTTGAGCAGCGCCATGCGTTGACGGCCGGCGGCGGCCTCCCGCTCGCTCTTCTCCTGGGTGGTGACATCGATGATCGAGGCGTTGATCCCCAGCGGTTCGCCTTCCGCGTCCTCCAGGCGGAAGTAGGAGCAGGACCACACGCGCTCGTGGTCGGGGCTGGCGGGCGTGCGGCCGATACGGCGGAAGTTCACCACGGGGTCACCGGTGACCAGCACCCGACGCATCGCCGCTTCCATCTGCTCGCTGTTGACCCCGGGTAGCACCTCCGACGGTCGGCGCCCTATGTGTGCCGCGGCGGGTAGCCCGTTCATCGCCTCCAGGGCGCGATTGATCTGCTGGAACCGCAGCTCGGTGTCGAAGATCGCCAGTCCCACCGGCGAGCGGGCGAACAGCGCGTCCAGCGGGCCACCGACTTCGCGGAGCTGACGCGCTTCACGGGTCTGACGCGCTTCACGGGCATCGGCGGCCAGGAGCAGTACGTCCCACCCCTCCCCGCCCTGTGCGGCCACGGGGCACGCCCACACCTCCATCCCGATGGTGGAGCCGTTCTTGTGCCGCATCGGAAATTGCCCGGTCACGCTGCGCCCAGCGGCAACCGCATCGTGCACGGCGCGTGCCTCCCGGCGATGGTCGGGGAGGACGAGATCGGTGAGGTCACGGCCGATGACCTCACCGGTGGCGTAGCCGAGCAGTTCGGGGGCTGCCTTCGCCCACTGCCTGATCCGTCCGGTGCCGTCGGAGACGATCAAGGCGACGGGCAACAGATTCCACCATGCTGCGGCCTGTCCGACCGCAGCCGTCCGCTCCCCGGCCTGCATGGGATCCGGCATCACGAGTGCTCCAAGCTGCTGCCTTTCCATTATGAACAGGTTTGTGAGCAGCGGCACCGGCGTCTGCAGCGGTAGTGGCTCATACCTCGGCCGTGCCGGAAGCGAGCGGTCGGCAACGGTCATTCGCACATCACAGTGGCGAGAAAGCCCGGCTCAGGCGATACGGTGGCCACGGGTCGGGCGATCAGGGCAGACGCTTGGAGATCATCCTCAGACTTACAAGGCTGATGTCGCTGCCGATCCTGAACGCCCTCCCGGGCCGGATTGCCGTACCTACGGCATGTGCAGCACCTGCTCGCCCCAGATGGTCTTGCCGGTGCGGGTGTAGCGGGTGCCCCAGCGCTTAGTGAACTGGGCGACCATGAACAGGCCGCGGCCGCCCTCGTCGAATACTCGGGCCCGGCGCAAATACGGACTGACGCTGCTTCCGTCGCTGACCTCGCAAATCAGCGTCTCACCCTTGATGAGCCGCAGCCGGATCGGCCCTCCAGCGTGCCGCATCGCGTTGGTGACCAGCTCGCTCACCACCAGCTGCGTGACGAACGCGGCCTCCGCCAGTCCCCACAGGGCGAGCTGCTCCGCTGCGAGCCGGCGAGCGTCGGCGACGACCGCGGGATCGCTGGGCAGGTCCCAGCTGGCGAGGCGGTCCTCGCCGAACACGCAGGGGCGTGCCAGGAGCAGGGTGACGTCGTCGGCATGCGGTTCGGGGCACAGGGTGTCCAGGACGGTGTCGCACAGAGCATCAAGCGAGGTGGCCGGGAGGGCGAGGGCGCTGCACAGGTCGGAGCACCCTTCGTCGACATCGCGATCCCAGGTGGTGAGGAGACCGTCGGTGAACAGTGCCAGCAGGCCCCCTTCAGGCACGATGACGTCCGCCGCCTCGAACGGCAGACTGCCGAGTCCCAGCGGAGGGCCACAGGGCATGTCGATGACACTGCTGGTGCCGTCCGGGTGGATCAGCACGGGGGCGGGGTGGCCGGCGCGGGCCAGGGAGCAGGTGCCGGAGACCGGGTCGTAAACGGCGTACAGACAGGTGGCACCGATGTCGCCGGGGATCTCACCGGTGGGCTCGCCACCTTGCTCACCCGCGGTGTGGGTGATGATGTCGTCGAGGTGAGTGAGGAGTTCCTCGGGCGGCAGGTCGATGTCGGCGAGGGTGCGCACGGCGGTACGCAGGCGGCCCATGGTCGCAGAGGCGTTGATGCCGTGTCCGACGACATCGCCGACCACCAAGCCGACTCGTGCTCCGGGGAGGGGAACCACGTCGAACCAGTCACCGCCTGCCTGGGCGCCGCCGCCCGCAGGCAGGTAACGGGCGGCCGTCTCCACGGCGGGGTGCACGGTCGACTCCCGGGGCAGCAAGGCCCGCTGCAGTGCGAGCGCGACGCCGCGCTCCCGCGTGAACCGGCGGGCGTTGTCCAAACAGATCGCGAGCCGGTCGACGAGGTCCTCGCTGATCGCCGTGCAGTCGGGGCCGAAGGCTTCTTCATGCGAGGCCTCGTACCTGACGAACAGGACTACCCCGAGGGAAACGCCCTGAGTACGGATCGGCACAGCGATGAGCGAGTGGGGGCCGAACGTCTCCGCGAGCGACGCCTGAACGGGATCCTCGGCCAGCCAACGGATGACCTCGAAATCCTTGGTGCTGTGACGAACGGCCCGGTTCTCGGCCAGACACCGCGCGACCGGCGACGACCATGGATGGGTGTGCACTTCCGTAGCGCCGATCACCGCATCGGGCGCGTGCCGGGCGGCCCACTGGTATGCCGCCATGCGCAGGGCAGTGACACCCCGAGGAAGGACTGGCGCGGGCAGCTCCCCCTGGAAGACGGGCTCCAGAAGGTCCACACTGACGAAGTCGGCGAAGCGAGGGACAGCGAGTTCCGCGAATTCTCGTGCGGTTCCCACGATGTCCAGGCTCGTACCCACGCGGGTCCTGGCCTCGCTGATCAAGGCGATGCGCTCCCTGGAGTCGTACTGCTGGGAGTAGTCGGACGCCGCAACGCCCACCGCACGCACCGAGCCGTCCGCGTCCCTGAGCGGGAAGACGTCCATGGCCCAGGCGTGGGCCTTGGATTCCCCGGGGAGCCTGACGATGGGCTCCACCGCTTCCGCTTTTCCGGTCCGGGCCACTCGAAGGACCCGCCGCTCCACCTCCTCGATCGCGTTGCCCTGGAGAATCTCGGTCAGGCGCCGCCCGCGGGCCTCCTCCTCGGAAAAGCCCCCCACTCCAAGCATCGGCTGGTTCCCGCGCAGCAGGCGCCCGTCGAGGTCGCAAATGGCAACGGCAAGCGGCTGCTGCTCGAATATCCACTGCGGGAGCAAGGCATGCCGTGGTGCGCCTGTCGCGGCCTCGGGCACGGCCGTCAGCAGGAGCAGGAAGCCGCAATCCCGATCGGTGTCCTGCAGCGGGCACAAGTGCACCTGCGCGCGCAGCGCGAGGCCGTCGCGGTGCCGCAGCGTTCCCTCTGCCGTCAGCAGGTCGTCCACCGGCCTGCCGATGATTTCAACAGGGGCGTATCCGAGCAGTTCCTGCGCACCACTGCTCCAGTGGGTCACGCAGCCGTCCCGGTCCAGCACGCCTGCCGCGGCGGACACGTCCAAGCGAGCACCGGTGAATTGGCGAGTGTTCCGCCTGCCCCAGGTGTGCATGGTGGTCTCTGATCTCTTGTCGCAGGCAGTATCCACAGTGCTCCTGGGACCATGGGATGGCAAGCTTCAGGCGGCCTGCCTCGACCCACCTGCGCACCCGTCGGGCCTGCACGTGGTCCAGTAACCCCACTTCGTCCGACCCGGGGCAGACCACCGCTCGCATGCCGGAAAACACCGTGGCCGGCCCGCCCCGGAATCCGCCGACAGCCGGTCGAGGTCGGAGATGTTCAGCAGGTACAGCATTGTCTCTGCGATGCGCGATTTCGCACCGATCACCAGTGGCGCTGCTACGCAGACGCTCCGCGAACGGATTCGGCACACATGAGGCCGGGAAGCCCCGTGAACACGCGAGTCGCAGGTTCGAATCCTGCCGGGGGCACGGAACACAGGGCCAGTCCAGGAGGTACCCCCTCCCAGGCCGGCTCTTCGCCGTTTCAGGCGCCGTGCCACATGCGTGCCGCCCCCCATCCCTGATCGACGCGGTCACTGCGGGGCACGGCCTTGATCTCTACTGCCGGGTCTGACGAACTGCCAGTAGCGCCGACGCGCCAAGCCAGCAGACAAGACCTCAGCCGTAACTAAGGGTGAGCCAACGCCGCATAAGGTTGATCGGATGTGAAAGGTTCCCCATGGCGATGAAATCGCCTAAGTTATTCCGATTAGCATGAAATGGCTGCGTATAGATCGCTGCAGGTCCACATCCGATCACATGCGGCCCAGCGGGTACCCAAGCGGTGAGCGGAGGCGACAGTCGGCAGTGGTGAACACCAGAGGCGGCGAAGCGGACAACACCGGCCCGTCCATACCTCACGTCCCCCATCCACTGCACCAGCGGCAGGGCCGGACCAAGACCGTACGGCCCCTGAAGCGACACCGCATGCGGATGCGGCTGCTGGACGCCGTGGACGAGGACCGGCGCACTGTCGCAGTGCTGCTGACCGCGCTCCAGCAGGCGGTAGCCGAGGTGCAGGGCCTGGGCGGCATGGTGCATCTCCCGGGCGGCGGCATGAGCGGCATCCTCTACCTGGTCGCAGACAGTGGCCTGCCGGAGTCGATGACCCGGCCCTGGCTGATCATCCCGGTACGGGGCACGGCGCCGCCCAGCAGCGCCGCCCGCAACGACACCATCACCTGGCAGCCCGATCTGGCCCCGCCCGACCCAGTGCCAGGCCGGGACCCCGCCGCCCTGTGGCCTTCCGGACTCCCCGCCGGCATCGGTCACCTGGCCGTCCCCATTCCGGGCGGTGGCCGGCGACGCGGCGCGCTCTCCGTCCTCTTCGCCCCGGGCACCGAGCCCGGCGCGGCGGAGCGCGCGTTTCTGAACGAGGTGGCGACCTGGATGTCCGGGAGGCTCAAGTCGTCCGGGATCCTCAATCCGTCCCCCACCCTGCTGCGCGCCCTGGAGAACGGGCCAGGACCGCGGGAGGCCGTCCCCCCGTGGGGTGTGGAAGCGGTGCCGTCCATCACGTACACCTGGGACCTGCGCACCGGCGAGCTGACCTCCGACCGGCCCGTCGTGGAGGTGCTGGCCGGCATCGATCCGGAGGTGATGAGCGGCGGCATCGAGGCGTGGGCAGAGCTGATCCACCCGGACGACCTGCCAGGGGCGGTAGCCGGCTTCGACACCGGCATCCAGATGCGCGGCGGCTTCCAGAACGAGTACCGGATCCGGCGCCAGGACGGCACATACCTCTGGATCGAGGCCCGTGCCCGGACGATCACGGACGAAGACGGGATGCCGGTGAAGGTGATCGGCACCCTCCGGGACAGCAGCGAAACGCACGCCGCCGCCGAGTCGGTGGGGCGGGCGCTGCGACACATGAGCGACGGCTTCGTCTCCCTGGACACGGACTGGCGCATCGGATTTCTCAATCAGGCCGCCGAGCGGCTCTTCGGCGCCGCGGGAGATGTGGCCGGAGCCCTGCTCTGGGACATTCCCGCGGTACGTGCCGTGCCGGGACTGGAGCAACGGTGCCGGGCCACGGCTGCCCAGGGCCAGCCGGCCGGATTCGACGTACCGGGGTCGAACGGGACGTCCTGGTACCACCTGCGGCTGGTACCGGTGCCGGAAGGCCTCACGCTCTACATCACCGACACCACCGAGCGACATCTACGGGAGGTCGAGCGGGCCGCCGCGGAGCGGGCGGCCGGAAAACGGGCGGCCCTGGTGCAGCGGACGACGCGGGAGCTGGCCGAGGCTGTCACGGCCCAGGACGTGATGGCGGCGGTGGCCGAAGGCGTGATGACACCCCTCGGGGCCACCGGACTCGTCATGCTCGACGTGTTCGGCGACCGGCTGACCGTGGTCGGCTCCCGTGGGTATTCGGAGCGCTTCACCCGACTGCTGGACGGGCACTGGACAGTGAGGGACGTCGCCAACCCGGTCGGGGACGCCCTGCGCACCCGCACCACCCTCTTCATCTCCTCCCCGGAGGAGTTCCTGCAGCGGTACCCGGAGACCGAGATCCTGGTCCGGGAGAGCGGCAAGCAGGCGTGGGCCGTTCTGCCGCTGACTGCATCAGGGCGCGACATCGGCGCGGCGGTGATCTCCTTCGGTCGACCGCGGGTGCTGGACGATGACGAACGAACGCTGCTGACCGCTCTCAGCGGACTGATCGCGCAGGCCCTGGAGCGGGCCGGGCTCTACGACGAGGCGACGACCCGGGCCCGTACGCTCCAGCGCAGCCTGCTGCCGCAGGCATTGCCCAAGCTGCCCGAGGTGACGGCGGCGGCGCGCTACCAGTCGGCCAAGCAGGGAGCCGACGTCGGCGGCGACTGGTACGACGTGATCCCGCTCTCCGCGGCCCGGGTGGCGCTTGTGATCGGAGACGTCATGGGCCACGGCATGGCCGAGGCCGCCACCATGGGCAGGCTCCGCACGGCCGTCCGTACCCTCTCGGAGCTGGAGCTGCCGCCCGACGAAATCCTCGGACACCTCAACGACATCGTCGGCGAGCTGGGCACCGATGCCTTCGTAACCTGCCTGTACGGCATCTACGACCCGGTGACCCGGCGTCTGTCGTACGCCAGCGCCGGTCAGCCGCCCCCGGCGGTGGCCCACCCCGACGGCACCGTCACCTTCCTGCCCATGACCCCGGACCCGCCACTGGGGGTGGCCGCTCCGCCCTTCGAAGCCCTCGAGACCCTCCTGCCCGCCGACAGCCTGCTCGCCCTCTACAGCGACGGCCTGGTCGAGAGCAAGGACAGGGATGTCACCACCGGCATGAGCCGCCTCGCCGAGCTCCTCCTTCAGTCCGTGAACACCATGCCGACCTCACAGGCGGACGCGTCCGACCTGGACGCCCTCTGCGCCACCATCACCTCCGCGCTCCTTCCCGCCCACGGCGAGCTGATAGACGACGCCGCCCTGCTGCTGGTCCGCACCCACCCGCTGGACGCGGAGAACGTCGCCGAGTGGCCGTTGCCGGAGGACCCGGTGGCGGCGGGCCAGGCCCGGGAGCTGGTCCGCGCCCAGCTCACCGACTGGGACCTGGCCGATGAGGACCTGATCATGACCACCGAACTCCTGGTCAGCGAGCTGGTCGGAAACGTCATCCGGCACGCCTGCGGCCCCATCCGGCTGCGCATGCTCCGCAGCCGCGCACTGATCTGCGAGGTCTCCGACGCCAGCCTGACCACACCGCACATCCGCCACACCTCCGCCACCGACGAGGGCGGCCGCGGCCTCCAGCTCATCTCCGCACTCTGCCAACGCTGGGGCACCCGCCACACCCGCACAGGCAAGTCCATCTGGACCGAACAGCCCCTCCCCACCACCTCGGTTTGATCTTTGACCGCGCAGGTCACCGTTCGCCCGGGTAAGCGCCTGAACTGGCCGCGAATGGCCGCAGATTCCCAAGCAAAGAGTTCCGAGGCACGGCGCTCCGGCACTCCCGTCACGGGACGGCCGTGGCATCCGGCCGACGACACAAGCCGGTGGCGTGGCCAAGGCCGGTGGGGGTACAGCGAGACATACGCGCGCCTGGTCGGACGGCGCACCCGCCATCGTGGCTGGCTGTCGTCGGCTGAGGCTCGTGCCACAACCGTGCCAGATACTGGGGTCAGCCACGGTCAACGAGGGCGTCCTACAGCCGCGCTGCCGTCCGCCTCACCACGTATCGAAGCCCCAGGCCGGCGGACGGACTCTCGAACCTCTCTCCTAAAGCGGGTGTCGCAGGTTCGAATCCTGCCGGGGGCACAACGCAGTACGCCGCCGACCTGGGGTTTCTCGCCCAGGGAGGCACTTTGTTCGGCCTCGGACTCCTCGTCCGGGGCCGTTTGCGTGAGCAGTGCGTGAGCGGACGGGTCGCTAGGCCCCGATATTTCTCGGACGGATCAGCACTATCCGGCACGGTGTCTCACAACCGAGGGCTACCCCGTAAGGACATGATCTGGTGGAGACCACCTCCGCGGAGGACTCGGACGGCACCTCGGACGACCTCGGCTCGATCGAACTGGGCGAGAACGGCTTCCCCGACGAGTCCTGGTCGCGCCCGGGCCCACGGCCCTCTACCACGGTGGCGGCATGAAGTTCCGGTGTCACCGTCCCGCGACCCGCATCTCCAAGACGGACAACGCCCAGCTGGGCGACATCGTCTTCTTCAAATGGAAGAAGGAACGGCGCTACAACCACGCCGCGGTGGTGACCTCCAAGGTGCGGGGACACCTGGGACTCTCCCAGCACGGCATCAAGAACCACACCACGCTCGACGATGTGCTGGCGCGGTACCGCGGCACCAGCAACCCGATACAACGAGTCCTGATCATCCGACCCAGGAGTGCCAAATGAGGGCAGGGACCGCAGCGCGCGGCCCGATGACCGGAGCGCTGGCAGCCAGTGTGCTGTTCGCGGCGCTGACCGGGTGCTCGTCCACGGACGACACGGCGGACACCCGCTACGCCAAGGAGTACACCGGCCATGAACCCCTGCACGTGCTCGGCTACCCCTCCACCGGCTCACTCGGCGTCACGCAACAGCTCGTCTGGCGGATCGCGGACGCTTCCGCCGACCGGCTCGCGGCACTCGCCACCGGTGACGGCGGCAAGGACGCCGCACGCAGCACGGCCGACAACTGGATCAAGGCATTCGGAAAGGGAGCGGGCGGGAAGGTCGCAGCCGACTTCTACGGCGAAGGCTCCGAGCGTCAGGCCGTCGTCCTGTACTTCCAGGACACCGGGCAGACGAAGGAGATCAGCGTGCGCCTCGACGGGAACGCGGGCGACGACGGCTGGCACGTCCTCATGGACGAACCGTCCATGAAGGAGGCCACGGCAGAGCCGACCTGGGCGCCCCGAACCCCGGGCGGCTCAGGATCTTCTCGCACCCGCTGACCCGCCCCCGTGCTGCCACGGCGCCCTCGCATCCGTACCGCGCAGGGCGCCGTGGCGTGTCCGGGGCCGCCGGCCAGGACGCGCGGGGCTGCCGAGGCGGTGCGGGAGGTGAGGGCCTAGGAGTTGTCTTCAGATGTCACTCCCACATCAGGAGCGATGCGAGGGCGACGGCTGCTTGGCAGGACTCGGCGGTCTTGTCGTACCGGGTGGCGATGCCGCGCCACTGCTTGAGCCGGTTGAAGCAGCGTTCCACCACGTTGCGCCGCTTGTAGAGCTGCGTGTCGAAGGCTGGCGGACGCCCGCCGCGGCTGCCGCGCCGGAGGCGATTGCGGACCTGGTCGGCCCGTTGGGGGATGGTGTGGCGGATGCCTCGCCGTCGGAGCCGGCCGCGGATTGCTCTGGAGCTGCAGCCCTTGTCGCCCAGGACGTGGGTGGGCCGCACGTGGGGGCGTCCCGGGCCGATGCGGGGTACCCGGATCGCCTCCATCACGGCGGTGAACTGGGTGCAGTCGTTGGTGTTCCCGCCGACACCAGCCAGTCGACGTCCCCGGCCGCGTCGGCCCGCGCCTGGGCGGCACGGAGCATCTGTTCGAACGTGCCGTCCATGGCCCACCGGTGAAGACACGGCCTAGTGCTCGCGGCGGCCCAGCGGTGGAGGTAACGCGCTACCCGACAGGCATGTCGGATGCCGAGTGGACCACGGTGTCCCGGCCGTTGTTGCCGTGTCGAGGTCGCCGCGTAGCCAGGGCGGAAGGCAGGAGGCGTACTGCCGCTGCGCGATGCCTTCTTTGGTGATGAGGTGTCAGGCTCCGCAACTGGACGGCGTGTTGCATGCCATCGGGACGCCCCCCCCCGGGCCGCCAAGTCACCCCGTGCGATTAGCATCTGCACAGAAACCACTGTTTCGCGGTCATTCAGCTGGAGAGAGCAACGCGCATGCATAAGTCCATACGCCGGGCACTGATCACGGCCCCCGTTTCCGCCGTCGTCGGCCTCGGCCTCGCCTTCACTATCGGCGCGGGCACGAGTTCGGCAGCCCCGCACAATGTCAACGAGCGGTACGCCCAGGGCTCCATGTCGTACAACCCTGCCACCGACACTGTCACGGTCAAGGACCTCAAGGCAGACGGCCGCACCTTCGCCGTCAGTCTCTTCGGGCCCGCCTCAGACAACGTCCGCGTGTGCAAGGTGGGCGGCAAGGGCAAGTCCAAGACCTGCGACTTCAACTTCAACAGCGGTCGGCTGAACGTCCTGGTCTTCAGCGAGCGGGGCAACCAGCACTGGGACATCGACAAGTTCCACATGGAGGCCTGACCCACGGACCCGCGGACCCGTGGACCGGGCCGCCGGCCGCCCGCTCCTCCTCCACCTCACGCGTCGTACGAGATCTTCCCCCCACTCGCCCATAGTGGGCCGGACCTTCGTCGACTCCTGGTGATCCGTATCGGAGGGGGCGCAGCGGCTCGGGGCCGCCGCGGACACAGAAAGGAAGTCAGCCAGCCACAGGTTGGCTGACAGGACTGTTCCAGCGCGGCTCTGAAGGCGAGCGATGCCGTGCTCAATCCCGATGCATCGCGAGGAGTGCGCCTTGCACTGACGCTCGCGCATGTCCTCGTACCAGTCCGGCGCGTTCTACTTGAACTTGCGGTGCGGCGGGGTCACCACCCGCCCGCCGGTCCGCGCACCTCGACCCTGGCAGCCGGCATCCGCGCGTCTCCAGGAGCTCGACCAGCCCTGACTGGCGGGCGTGGGTGATGTCCGCGCAGCTGCCGGGACTGGCCGGACTGCAGAAGAGCACGTGGCCGTCGCCATCCGTGACGACCCGGGTCTTGGCGGCGTTCTGCTGGGCTCAACACAGACAGGGGAGGCTTTGAGGCCTCTCCTAAAGCGGGTGTCGCAGGTTCGAATCCTGCCTGGGCACCAAGGAGAAGGCCACCTACGGATCTCCGTAGGTGGCCTTTGACCAGCCGGCCGTGACCGTCGAGTCGGTGAAGTCGGCGGAGGGGATCCGATGGTGCGGCTGTACGAGTCCCCGGGGCGGGCGGGCGCGGGCCACCTGGGTCCGGGGCTCCCGGTGGGCCGGGCCGAGGTGTCAGCCCTGCTGGAACGGCGGCTGCACGAGAGCGACTCGGCCTTCGGGCTACGACCGTTCCAGATCCTCACGCGGAGCCCGCGCCCGGAGTGACTACTTGCGTCCCACGCCCTTGTCGCCGATGTGGAAGATCCTGTGGCTGTCGCGGGCCATGTCGACGACAAGCTTGGTGGTGGTGTTGCCCCAGGTGAGGGTGACGACGGCCTCCGTGTAGGTGCGGGTGGTGCCGTTGTCGGTGACCTTCCAGGCGAGCGGGACGTTCTGGGCGCGCAGGACGCCGTCGGCGTGCTCCCTCTCCTCCCAGGCCGCCAGCTCCTTCTGGAAGGCGGGGGTGAGGTAGTGGCTGCGCAGGGCCTGTCCGAGGTGGCCGCGGTCCTCGCCGAGCACCGCGTCGCTGTAGGCGCCGTAGAAGTCGGCGATGCGGGTGATGTCGTCGGACGGCTTGCCGCTGACGCTGCGCGGGGCGCCGGCGGATGCCTGGGCGGTGGCGCCGAGGCCGAGGGCAATGGCGAGAGCGCCGGCGGTCAGGACGGTGCGGGTCTTGCTGCTCATGTGTGTTCCCTGCTTTTCGAGTCGTGGCTTTTCGAGTCGTGACGAATCGCGCCGAATGGCGCTGTCGGTGGGCGATGGGCCGCCCTCCCCACCCCCGTGGCGGAGGGCGGCCCCGGTCATGTGGCCAGTGGAGCTTGTTCGCGGCCGTGACGGTCCTGCCGTCCCAGCCGACGGAGAGCAGACGCAGAACAGACGGATGTCGGAGGCGCCCCAGGAGATCACCGTGTGCAGGCCGTGGACCTGGGTGCTCACCTCGACAGGCAGCGTGCTGTAGTCCTTCAGCGCGGCCTCGGTCTCCGGGTCGGCCTTCTCGATGGACACCGCACAGGACTTGATGTTCTTGGTCAGCCGCGAGCCGAGCCGTCGTCGCCCGGCTTCATGCTCAGGCAGCGGTCCTGTTCCACGGCCCCGGTACGCCCGCGGCGACCTTGCCGGTCGTTCAGGAGGAGTTCGGGTGCGGCGGGAGATCGGGTCGCCGCGAGGAACCCGGGCGCCTTGGCCTAGGCGTTCGCCGGTGTGGCGAGCGTCGTGCCGGGGGCGAGGCCCGTGACGGTGAGTGTGAGGAGCGCGCCTGCTCGGATGCGCTTGGGCATGGGTGTCCCCCGTGGATGAGTGGATGGGTGTCGGCTGTCGCTGGCCTCTGGCTGGTCGGCCCGGCCCTGGTCGGTGCGACACCAAGAGCATCGGCCGTCACGGCGGCCCGGCGCAACGCCGGACGCCCGTCCGGCGACGGTGGAACCATCCCAGCCCATCTGACGTGCAGGTATAAGGACCGCCTGGGATACGGGGATACGGGGGAGGACGGGGCACAGTGTCGACCGGGGACGACGTCGAGCAGTTCGCGGCGCTGCTGCGCCGACTGAAGGACCGCACGGACCGGAGCTACGGCTCCCTGGCCCGGCGCCTCAACATGAACACCTCCACGCTGCACCGCTACTGCGCGGGCGAGGCGGTCCCGCAGGACTATGCCCCGGTGGAGCGCCTGGCCGCCTTCTGCGGAGCGACACCAGAGGAACGCCTCGAACTGCACCGCCTGTGGCTGCTCGCGGTGACGGCACGACAGCGGTCGAGGGCGGGTGAGAGGGCGGCAGAGCCGGCAACGGCCGAGGAGGCAACGGAGCCGACGAACGCCGAGGGGGTGCCGGAGCCGGCAGGTGGCCGGCAGACTTCGGGTCCGGACAGCCGGACGGCGCTGGGCGCGGGTGGCAGCGCAGACGGCATCGGTGGTGACGGGGGCGGCACGAGCGGTGCACCACGGCGACTCGACGCGAGCACATCCGACGCGGGCGCATCCGACGCCGGGCTGCCCACTTCCGACGCTCCCGGACCAGGCAGTCCCGAGCCGACGGTCCAGTGGGCTGCCACCCGCTCGACCGGACGGCCCTGGTACCGCCGTCGCCGCACCACCGCCGTCGCCGCCACGGCGACCGTGCTGCTGGTGACGCTGGGCAGTCTGTCGGCGCTGTCGGCCGACCGGTCTCACGACAACTCGGCAAAAGCCACCGGTCGGTCCCGTACGACAGAAACCGATACGTCACACCACCCCTCGGCCACAGCGACCAGCCCCTCCCCCAGCCCCGCGTCGGCCTCGCCGTCCGCGGGAGCACGGGCTACGGGGAGTCCCGAGGCAAAGGGCGGACCGTCGGCGGGCACGACGAGCGACGCCCCCGCGCCGACCGGTGTGCCGCTCTCCTGGACCGTCGACTCGCAGATCTGGGACGGAGGTTGCGGGTACGACTACGTCATCGACAAGGAGCCGACCCAGGTGCCCCCGCCGCCGGTGGAGCAGGACGCCGCGGTGTGGGCGGCGACGCAGGGGGCGGTGCCCGGGCGGCAGACGATGGTGCAGATCTCGGTGCAGGGGAAGTCGTCCACGGCCGTGGTCCTGGAGGCCCTCCGGGTCCGTATCGTCAGCCGCGGCACCCCGGTCACCGGCACCGCGTACGCCATGGGCCAGGGCTGCGGCGGCGGCCTGACGCCCCGTGACTTCTCCGTGAACCTGGACATCAACCGCCCGATCCCCCACGCGCGCGCCGTGCAGTTCCCCTACCGCGTCTCCGCCGAGGACCCGGAGGTGCTGCTGGTCACCGCGACGACCGAGACCTACGACTGCAAGTGGTACCTGGAACTCGACTGGTCCTCCCAGGGCCGCACCGGCACGGTCCGCATCGACGACCACGGCCGCCCGTTCCGCACCAGCAGCATCAAGGGCCTGTCCCACTACTGGTACGGCACGAACGGACACGGTGTGCGTCAGTGGGTGCCCACCGACTCTTGACGTACGCCACACGGTCAACGACGCCAGTGCAGAAATGAAGGCTTCACCTACACCCGCGGCGTGTCCATCCCTCCCGCGGCGTGTCCATCCCTCCCGCGGCCCTGCGGCGGCCGTGGTGGACCGCGTTGGTGTCAGCTATGGCTGCAGCCCTGTCACAGATCAGAGCTCTGTCCGGTCCATTACCCAAAAGGTGCAAACTTGGTCGGATTGATCTCAGCAGGACCCGGCCGAGGCCGTCCATGTCCTGCCCGGACACATGCTGCTCCAGCTGTCCACCCCGCCGTGGTCCTGGTCGCCGCAGCCGCATCCGACCTACGTAAGAACGACAGTCCCCTAGGTGAGGAGGACAGCTCGATGACCAGCACTGACAGGCTGACCCTTGGTAACCGATCGAACACGCACGAGGTATCCGAGTCGGCGGTCGCGATGCTCGACGAGCGTGGGACGGTGTTCGCATGGACGCAGGCCGCCGAGCAGCTTCTCGGGTACTCCGCCGGGGACGTGGTGGGCCGGTCTGCCGCACTCGTGCTGCCGTCTTCCGGGGAAACGCCGACGATATCGGCGTTCATCGAGCAGTGGCGTGCCCACAACGACTGGTCGGGCACGATGACGGTGCGCCACCGCGACGGCCACATGCTCGACATCAACCATCGGATCTCGATGGTGTGGGGGCAGGACGGAACATTCCGGTGGCTTGTGTCCGTCACCGACATCGGCACGCTCTCCCGGGAAGCGAGAGACGGATCGGTGCGGGAGTCGCTTCTCACCCATGCGCCGATCGGCATCATCGTTCGTGACCCGCAGCTACGTTGCGTCTGGGTGAACGACACGATGGAGAGCCAGGACGGCATCTCCCGTGACCGGCGGTTGGACCGGCGACTCACCGGTTCACGGCCCGGCTTCGAGGCCGAAGCCCTTGAAGCGGTGATGCGGCAGGCGCTGCGGAACGGCACCACCGCGGTCCACGAGTACCGGGCGTGGCCGGCGGAAGATCCGCGCCGGGAGCATGCATTCTCGGCCTCGTACTTCTGCCTCCAGGACGCGGACGGCAAGACACTGGGGCTGTGCGGGATCAGCGTTGATGTCACCAGCAGTCAGCGGGCGCGCGAGCGCCTTGCCATCCTCAGCCAGGCCAGCACGCGTATCGGCAGCACCCTGGACGTCATGCAGACCGGGCAGGAACTGGCCGACCTTGCCGTGCCCCTGCTGGCCGACTACGCCTACGTCGACCTGGGGGAATCCATCCCGTTCGGCGAAGAGCCCTCGCCCCGAATCGACACGATGAGCGATCGCCCTACCGTTTTCCTCCGTGCCGGTCAGGCCTCGATCCACCCAGGAATCCCAGAATCGACCTTTGCGCGCGGGGAGACGGTTTTCGTCCCCCCGGCCTCGCCGCTCACCAGCGTTCTGTGCACGGGAAGGTCCCATTTGGAACCGGTGCTGGACGCCTCCCCCGGGACATGGGTCGACCGGGATCCAGCGCGGGCGCAAAAGATCCGTGAGTACGGGATTCACTCCCTGATGATCGTGCCCATCATTGCGCGGCGCGCCGTCCTGGGTATCGCGCTGTTCCTCCGCACCGAGGACCCCGTTCCGTTTCACGAGGACGACCTGCTCCTCGCCGAGGAGCTCGTCACCCGGGCCGCGCTGTCCTTGGACAACGCCCGCCAATACACTCGCGAACACACCACGGCCCTCGCGCTGCAACGCGACCTGCTCCCCCGCCGTTTGATGGGCGGCGAGGCGGTCGAGGCGGCCTGGCGCTACCTGCCGGCCGACGCGGAAGCCGGCGTCGGAGGCGACTGGTTCGACGTGATCCCGCTGTCCGGCGCCCGGGTGGCGCTCCTCGTCGGTGATGTCGTCGGACACGGCATCAACGCCGCCGCGACCATGGGCAGGCTCCGCACCGCCGTACGCACGCTCGCCGACTTGGAGCTGCCTCCCGACGAACTGCTGACCCATCTCGATGACACGTTCCAGCGACTGGCCGAGCAAGACGCCGACGCCGCGGACCAGACCCCCACGGTCGTAGGCGCCACCTGTCTGTACGCCGTTTACGACCCGGTCACCCGCCGGTGCACCATGGCGCGGGCCGGGCATCCCCCGCCCGCGATCATCGACCCGCAGGGCGGGGTCACCTTCCCCGACCTTCCCACCGGAACCCCGCTCGGCATCGGGCTGGGGGTCCCTTTCGAGGCCGTGGAGCTGGAACTGCCCGAGGGAAGTCTCCTCGCCCTGTACACCGACGGCCTGATCGAAACCCGCGACCACGACATCGACGTGGGAATGCGCCGCCTGGGCACCGCCCTGGCCCAACCCGGTCGCTCCCTGGAAGACCTGTGCACCCGAGCCACGGAGACCTTCCAGGGCCAGGCACCATCCGACGACATCACCCTGCTCCTGGCACGGACGCTCTCACTCAGCCCCACCCAGGTCGCCTCCTGGACGCTGCCGAACGACCCGACCGCTGTCCCCAGCGCCCGGCACCTGGCGGCCCGCCGGCTGACCGAATGGGGCCTGGAAGGTCTTGAGGACTCCACGAAACTGATCGTCAGTGAACTGGTCACCAACGCCGTCCGCCACAGCACCGGCCCGATCCGTCTGCGCCTGATCCAGCATCAAGTCCTGACCTGCGAGGTGTTCGACACCGACGACTGCTCTCCACGTCTACGTCGCGCACGCGCCAACGACGAGAGCGGCCGCGGCCTCTTCCTGGTCTCCCAGCTGTCCCGCAGATGGGGCTGCCGCACGACATCGGGCGGCAAAGTCATCTGGGCCGAACAAAACCTGGACTCCGCACCCTCACACGTACGGGCCTCCGGCGCGCCTGGACGAGGAGGGATCCGTAGGTGAGCCTGGCCGGCTCTGCTGCCGTGTACCTCGAGTGCGGACAGCATGTGGTCTCGGTCGGATCGGGGAGCCGCCGTCGCTCATTGTTCCGGCAGTTCGCAGGGAGTCGAAGCCGAACTCCTAAAGCGGGTGTCGCAGGTTCGAATCCTGCCGGGGCACAGCAAGAAGGGCACCTGCGGATCGCCGTAGGTGCCCTTTTGCATCCGGGTGCGGCGACCGGCTCACCCGGTGGATACGACACGGGCGCCAGGGCCCAGCGGATGTCGCCCCGGGTCCGACTGCCTCGCCGACGCCGTGGAGGTACCGGCGACCCTCGCCCCGACCCCGGCCTCCAGGCCGCGAAGGCTGCTTTCACCAAGGCGTCCCCGAATCGCGACGACACCCTGCTACCGATCGACCGGATCGCCGCGGACCGCAACGGTCCCCCGAACAGAGGCTCCCCGTCGTTACTGAAGCCGTTGGGCCGTTCGAAGGAGTTGAGGCGGCGAGACAGCCAAGAGTGTCACGGACCGTCAGCTGCTCATTTTCCTGCTCTCAGCGTGATTCCGAGCCAGGACAGAGCCGACACCCAGGTCCCTCCCCCACGTCAATGGCCCATACAAGGGAGAGTTACGGATATATCTGCACTTTGTAACGCGAATCGTTTCCTTGGTCTGGTGTCGCCATGGAGGGCCACAGTGTGGGACCTCGGCACCGAGCCGGGAACTTCGGATTGCACGCCCGGCCCCGACCAGGGTCGGTGTGCACGAACGTGAGGTGACAGATTCATGTCTGTTTCTCGTACGGCGGTCCGCCTGATCGCCACCTGTGTGGCCTCGGGCGTACTCGTCGGCGCGGCCGCCATGCCGGCCCTGGCAGCCGGAGGCGGCCACGACCGCGACAACGGGAGGGGTTACTCGCACAGTCACAGGAGCGACCACGACCGCGACGGCCACTTCGGCGACCGGGGCCGGGGCCACGACCGGGACCGGGGCTGGGGCTGGGGCTGGGACCGGGGCCACGACCGGGGCCACGACCGGGGCTGGGACCGGGGCCACGACCGGGACCGGGGTCGGGGCTGGGACCGGGGTCGGGGCTGGAACCAGGACCGGGGCGGGCGCCACGGCTGGTACGGCGACCGGCACCGGGATCTGGACCGCTACCTCGGCCACCGCTAGCCCGCCTTGGAGGCTGTGCTGTGACGCGGAGGGCCACGCCCTCTCCCACCCGTCGTCATAGCGGGCACGGCCGCCATACCCAGCCGGAGGGCCGAAGACCGTTCCTTGCAGTCTTCGGCCGTCCGGCCGGCGAGGGTCAGAAGGCTTTCTAGAGCGGATGTCGCAGGTTCGAATCCTGCCAGGGGCACAGCAAGAAGGGCCGGCTCAGGAGGGGTTTCCTCCGGGGCTGGCCCTTGGCCGTTTCCGGTGCCATGCCACTACGCCCGAGTGTCGTCCTTGTTGTTGTCCGAGGGGCCTCCCCCGCCGTCGTGAGTCATATCACCGGATCAAATTCTGATATACGTCTACCGGATTTTGGTCCGAGTGCGACCAATGCGGTGAAACATGCAGTCGCCGCGCTCGCTGGTTGTCTTCTTTTGAGGGCGCGTGCTGGAATGTCGGCGACCTGCCTATCGGGGTGCATGGCTAATAGTCCGGGCTGCGTCATTTCTTCCCATGCCCGCTGTTGCTGGTACGCCGTGGTGATTGGAAAAGAGATGATGGAAATTTCCGCGGTTAAGCTTTCCTGGCGCACGCACACTGCGCCGGTGTCCCTGGTAGCACTTGCGATCGCGAGTGCTCCGCTGGCCTCTCAAGCCCAGGCCCTGGTGATGCCGCTGGGTGTGAACGCCCGGCATGCGCCCGGCACTCCGGGGGCCCCGCAGGCCCCGGTCACGGTGTTCGCCGAAGACTTCGAAACCGCAGGCGAGACTCCGATCTTCCTGGAGGACTACGTCGGCGCTCCACCGCTCAACGAGACATACACAGCCGACCCCTCGTGGCTCGACCACGGACAGTGCAACGGCATCATCCTCGATCAGACCGGTGCTGATCAGCCTGACTGCCCGGCAGTACTGAAGAACATGGCCAATGCGCTGGGACAGGTAGGCGGAACGAATCCGCCGACCAACCACGTGGTCGCGGCCTACACCAACTGGGTGTCACCTGGTACCGACCGGGTGGAGTTCCGGACCGAGCGACCGATCCCGATCGCGAAGCCGAACCGCTATATCACCTTCGCAGTGGACGCGGCCGCCGTGAATTGCGACTCAGCGGCTCCTCCGCTGCTGAAGTTCTATCTGACCGGCAACGGGGCGGACATCCCTACCTTCACCACCCCCATCAATCCCTGCACCGATCCCAACTCCAAGCCCTATCCCGGAGGAAGCGGGTTGAGGGCCGGGGCATTCGCCGGCAACAGAGCTGTACTGTTCAACGACAGCCAGTTGGGCATCAAGATGGTCAATGGGCAAGGCGAATGGTTCGGTAATGACCATGCATTCGACAACATCCGGATCCTGGATGCGACTCCGCAACTGGACAAGGCGTTCAGTCCTGCCACCGTGGACAAGGGCGCCACGTCGACGCTCACCATGACGGTGACGAACACCAGTGAACTGGCGGCGAAGAACGACTTCAGCTTCGCCGACGACCTGCCCGCCGGTGTGAAGGTGGCCTCGGCCGCGAACGCGTCGACGACCTGCGGCAACGGCGCGGTGTCCGCGACGACGGGGGGCACGTCCGTTGCTCTGAACGGCGGCGACCTGGCCGCCGGCGAGAAGTCCTGCACGGTCACGGTGAACGTCACCGCCGACAAGGCGGGAACCTACGTGAACCGCCCCGAAGCGATCACCACGGTTGGCCTGAATCCCCCGGACCCCGCGACCCTGACCGTCAAGAAAAAGGGAGCAACAGCGGTGGGCACCGCGACGGGCTCGGGCGGTCTGCTGTCCGGCAATGTGGTGCAGGTACCGGTGGACATCCCGGTCAACGCTTGCGGCAACTCCGTGAACGTCATCGGACTGCTCAACCCGGCGACGGGCAACGTCTGCGTCAACGGCTAGCCGACCAGGTCACTCGCCGCGCCGGGACCGGGCAGGTCCCGGCCGGCACAGATCGTCCGGCTGACATCACCGCCTGGGAGGCAGCAGGGCTGATCGCTTACGGCTCCGATGACATCGACAGCGTGGAACAGCCCGTACCCACAGTGGTGTGCGAACCGGGTCAACCGTGTTCGCACAAGGTCGGCCGGTCGTCCGAGGTACTCAACTCCTTTATGTGCGGCAGGTGATCGAGGGACAGGCGGGTTTCGCGCTCGGGTCGCGCCGCTGGGGGTGCGGGGTCTCGCGTCCCACGTCTCAGGACACAGCCTCCTGCCCTCAAGCTTTGCTCAATTCCCTGGTCCTGATTGCAGAACTCATGCGAACATCGCGTGGTCCGCTGCCCCGACCAGGTGGCGGGCATGATTCAGGGGGAATCTCCATGCTCTTTTCACCGAAGTCGCCAGCGTATGAAGCGGTGCAACGTCCGGCCCAGCTGGGACACCACTGTCAAGTCTGATCGAACCTGCCTATTTTCCCAGGTGGTTCTCATCAGCGAGACCGCTGAAGGCCTCCCGAAATATGGCCCCACTCTGCGCCGTGGGGGCCAGTTTCGGCGAGCGCGATGTACGTGACAGGCACATTCCCAGGGCGGTAGCGCGGCTGAGCCGCGCTACCAGTACCACCTCGTGACATCAAAGGGAATGGCGGCCGTAGTGCTGCCCCGTGCCGTTGTGTGCAACTGACCGCCTCATCCCTCACGTTACCGCCGGCTTTCCGCGGAACCACTCGGGACAGTAGGCCGATTCCGGCCCCCCGCGATTCGGCGGAAGGTCGATTTTTCGTGCTCAGAATCCGTGAAGCCCACAGGAGTGGAACGTTGTCGTATCGAAGACACCTGCCAGTCGTCGCCGTGCTGTGCGCGGCCGTGCTCGGCACCGCGGCCCCGACCACATGGGCTGTGTCACCGTCACCGCGTCCGTCCTCCGCCGCGGACGCTGCCACGCCGAACGCCACGAACACGCCTCGGCCATCCGCGTCAGCGTCAGCGCCCACGCGGAGCCCCTCCGCGGTCGTCTCTCCGCCCGCAGTCTCATCCCCGTCCGCGACCTCGTCCCCGTCCCCGCCTCCGTCTCCGTCTGCGTCTCCGGGGGCAGTTGCGGGCCATGAGGCTCAAGAGGCTGCCAAGTACTGGACCGCGGAGCGCATGGCAAACGCCCAGCCGCTGAACGCCCTACGGTCAGCACCGTCCGCCCACAAACATGCGATGCCGGCGGCGGGAAACGTCTCTCGGAACGGCACCCTGTTCGGCGGAACCCGCCTCGTAGGGACGTTCTTCGGCTCCAGCAGCCCCACCGGTACGAACTGGTCGTGCACTGGCAGCGTGATCGATACCCCGGCCAGGAACGTGATCCTCACCGCAGCACACTGCGGACTTGGCTACAGCAACAACTACATCTTCGTACCGAAGTTCATCAAGGGCGCGGGACCCGACCAGCAGCCCTACGGCATCTTCCACATCCAGCACATCTTCATCGACCCCCGCTACATACCTGACAAGGGCCATTCGTCGACCAAGAAGCCCTGGTCCGATCTGGACACCGCGTTCGCGCGCGTCTCGGCGAATCAGCGCGGCCAGCAGCTCCAGGACGCCGTGGGTGGAGGGCTGACCTTCACCCGGCCGGCCGGCTACAACCACAAAGACATCACGGTCGTGGGCTATCCGGGCAAGGACCACAACGGGGCCGGACAGGCCATCAAGTGCACCGTACCGACGGAGCAGTTGCCTGGGTTCCGTCAGATGTCGATGACCTGCGGCGGCTACTACGGTGGCGTTTCCGGCAGCCCGTGGATCACCGACTATCAGGACGACGCACGCTCCGGCCATGTCATCGGCAACCTCGGTGGCTACAACGGCGGCGGCAACGACGCGAACGTCGACTACATCAGCTACGCCCCGGCGTTCGGTTCCGACGCCGCCAACCTCCTAGCCGACGCCATAGCTGACCGGCAGCCACCGTCCAACCTGCCCCCGTACCAGGGCATCCAGGCGAAGCTCCCCGGAGGAGCGGCACTGTGGCAGCACGCGAAACTGCTGGCCTCGGGCGACTACACGGGCAACCGCCGCAGCGACATGATCGTGGTCTGGTCCGACGGCGAAGTCACCTTGTACCCCGGTGACGGCAAGGGCGCGTTCCTGCCGGAGAAACGGCTTCAGGCGCCCAACTCCACCTGGACACACGCGGAGACCATCACAGGCGGCGACTTCACCGGCTCCGATCTTTCCGACCTCATGGTGCGCTGGTCCGACGGTGAGGTCACTCTCTACCCGGACGTCAGCGCTTCGGGCATGAGCAACGAAGTCCGGATGGCGCCCTCCGGCTCCGTCTGGAAGAACGCGATTCAGATCTCGGCCGGGCAGTTCCACAACGGAAAGTACGCCACGGATCTGATGGTGCGCTGGGTCGACGGCGAACTGACCCTCTACACCTATGTCGGTGCCGGCACCTTCGGGACCGAGAAGCGCCTTCTGGCTCCGAACGACACCTGGAAGAACGCCACCTTGCTGACCAGCGGGAACTTCAGCGGCAAGGCCAACTGGGACGTACTCGTACGCTGGGTGGACGGCGAGCTCGACACCTACGTGGCCACCTCGACCGCGGGCCTCGGCGCCGAGGCCCGCATGCGCGACCCCAACGACCTGTGGAAGCACGACCTGGTCATGACGGCGGGCAACTACACGCCCAATGGCGTCAACGACGACCTGATCGTCCGTTGGTCCGACGGCGAGACCACCCTGTACGCCGATACTGCTCACACGTCCCTCGGTACCGAGAACACGCTGGTCTACCCCGGCACTTGACACGCACAGCAGTTCCGTGGAACCCAACAGCAGCCTCGCACCACGCCGGTTGCGTGCGCCACGGCCAGGTGGTCGCTGTCGTGCGAGGCGGCTCGCGCGTACTGAGTACGCAGATTTTTCCGGCCGCGGCCTGCGACCGCGGCGCCCAACCGTTCGTCAAACGGGATAGACCATGCATTCAGGGGGAACGATGCGAGCGACCACACGTCTCACCGCCGGGTTGGGTGTGCTCCTGGTGGGCCTGGCCGTAACGGCCTGTGGCCACGAAGCCGGAGAGAACGGGACCGCCACTCCCGCGAGTGGCGTGGCGAGTCCGTCCGTTCCGTCCGTCACTTCATCCGCCACGTCCTCCGAGGCGCCGAACCCCACCGAGTGCCGAACCGGTTCTTTGACGTGGACGCTGGTACTGCTCCCCACGCAAAGCAGTAGTCGGCGCAACGCGCTCTTGACCGCTGCCAACAAGGGGCCCAAGACCTGCGTGTTCGCCGGTTACCCGGGATTCAGCGTCCACAACGGCAAGGCGAACAGCATTGAGGGCGTCGGCCACGGACACCCCAAGCCGGTCACTCTGCACAAGGGGGCAAAAGTGACGGTCGACCTTCAATACACGCCCAGCGGTGCGAAAGGCGCCGGCGATTACTGCGTCAAGGAGGGCGAAGCGCTGGTCTCGGCACCGCACAACCCCGACCGTGAGCGCACGAACGTCCCAGTCATGGACACACATCATGCAGCGGCACAGATCGATGCCTGCGGTGACTCCATCTCCCTGTCACTACCGCATGACACGACGGCACCCGCAACCACCACGAGATGAGTCCCACCGTCACCCCCGTCATGCGCCCGTGCCCCCCAGTCCGCACCGGCGCGCCCAGCGCGCGCTCCGCCTCGGCCGCCGACTCCACGTCCAAGTCAGCTGCGCGTTGGGGGCCCGGCCCTCAGAGCGCCTCCCGGTCCGGGCGTACGAGCAGTCCGCGTTCCAGGGCCACGACCACCGCGTGGGTACGGTCGCTGACGTCCAGTTTGGCGAAGACGCGCAGGAGGTGGGTCTTCACCGTCGCCTCGCCGATGACCAGGCGTTTGCCGATCTCGGCGTTGGAGAGACCGTCGGCCACCGCGTTCAGGACGTCCAGTTCTCGGCCGGTCAGCGCCACGGGGGCCGGGCGGCGCATGCGGGCGACGAGGCGTTCGGCCACCTTCGGGGCCAGAACCGTCTCACCGCGGGCCGCGGCTCTGATGGCGTCGACCAGTTGCTCGCGCGTGGTGTCTTTCAGGAGGTAGCCGATGGCTCCGGCCTCGACGGCGCGCTCGATCTCCACATCCGTGTCGTAGGTGGTGAGGATCAGCACCCGGGTCGATGTCCTGCCGGCGACGATCTCCGCGGTCGCGGCGACGCCGTCAAGGACGGGCATACGCAGGTCGATGAGGGCCAGGTCGGGCGCGAGGCTCTGGACGAGTTCGACGGCCTCCCTGCCGTTGCCCGCCTCTCCGACGATGGCGATTCCGGGCTCGGACGCCAGGAGGGCGACGACTCCCGCCCGCATCACGGTGTGGTCGTCCACCACGATCACACGGATCCTGTCCGTTGCCCGCGGCGCGGCCGCCTGGTCGGTCGTCGGTCGGGCCATGTCAGTCCTGACTGTTCGTGGGGATCGTGGCGAGGATGCGCGTTCCGTCTCCGAGGGAGCTGGTGACCGTGAAGTCGCCGTCGAGTTCGGCCAGCCGCTTGCGCATGCCGGCGAGGCCGAAGCCCTGGGCCTCGTCCGGCACGAAACCGCGGCCGTCGTCGGTGATTTCCAGTTCGATGCCGTGCGGAGGCCGGGCCAGGACGACGCCCACCGTGGTGGCGGCCGCATGCTTGCGCACATTGGCAAGAGACTCCTGGGTGCAGCGCAACAGTGCGATGCGGGTCGTCTGGTCGCAGTCGACGTCGGCCAAGTCCGCGGTGACGGTGAGCCCCGTGTCCTGGATGAAGCGGTCCAGGGTCCGACGCAGCGTGGTGGCCACCGAGCCCGGGGCGACTCCGCTCTGCGGGGCGGAGCCGACCAGCACGCGCGCCTCGGCGAAGTTCTCGCGCGCTGTCCGCACGATCGACAGCAGTTGCTGGTCGCACGTGTCGGCGTCGGTGCCGTTCGCGTCGCGGGCGGCCTCCGCGAGGACGATGATGGAGGCGAACCCCTGGGCGAGGGTGTCGTGGATCTCGCGGGCGATGCGCTCGCGTTCGGCCGCCGCTCCCTGCCGCTGGTAGGCCTCCGCCAACTGCTCCTGTGCACTGTGCAGTTCGGAGGCCAGTTGCTCGGCGCGGGCGTTGCTCTGACTCATGAAGCGGTGCACCCACAGGCCGAGGACGACGCCCGCGCCGTAGGCGACCACGGTGAAGACGACGTTCCCGGTGAGGAACTGGGGGCTCCAGCCCTGACGCAGGGTGCCGCCGAAGACGGTGGTCGCCGCGCCGAAGCCGCTCAGCACGAGAGAGGACCTCGGGTTGCGGGCAAAGATCCAGAAGTGCGGCAGGGACACGATGTAGAACGCCGCCGCGCCGCCCAGCTGGTAGGAGACGCCGCCCTCCACCAGCGCGAGCAGTCCCAGGAAGACCTCGGGGCGCAGCACCGGCTTGCGCGGCGGAGCCAGGACGAGCACGTAGCACAGGGTGATCAGCGCCAGCAGACCCAACGACCCGTACTTCTTCGCCTCGGCCGCGTCGAGTACGGCGACGGCCGTGGGCAACAGGCCAAGGACGACCCAGGAGATGGTGTTCCAGAGGTGGAGCGGGCCCAGGGAGTGACGGTCGTCGGGCTGCGGCCGCTGCTTCATGGGTTCAGCTTACTTTTTCGAGGGTGCGGGGGGCGGGGGTCGTGTCGCGGGCCTTGCGGATCCCGTGTGAGGGCCACCAGTTGGCCTCGCCCAGCAGCAGCATGAGCGCGGGCAGCATCAGCATCCGAATGACGAAGGCGTCGAGGAGTACGGCGACCGCCAGACTGAATCCGATCTGCTTCATCTCGATCAGATGCAGTGCGGCGAAGCTCGCGAACACGGTCACCATCACGACGGCGGCGCTGGTGACCACACCGGCCGAGCTGCCGATGCCGTCGATCACGGCCTTGCGGGTCGGAACCCCGTTCAGAGCGGCCTCACGCACCCGGCTGATCACGAACACCTGGTAGTCCATGGACAGCCCGAAGAGGATGACGAAGAGGAACAGCGGCACCCGGGAGCCGATCGAACCGGTGGAGTCGAAGTCGAGCAGCCCCTCGGCCCACGTGTCCTGGAAGACGAGGACCAGCACGCCGAGCGAGGCGGCGGCCGACAAAAGGTTGAGCAGTACGCCGACCAGTGCGAGGACCAGCGAGCGGAACGCCCACACCGTCATGACGAAGGTGACGAGCAGCAGGGCTCCGATGATCAGCGGCAGCTTCTGCTGCTGATGCGTGGGGTAGTCGGTGTAGCGGGCGACGTCTCCGGTCACCGCGGTCTCGGTGCCGGCGACCTTGCCGACGGTCTCGGGGACGTAGGTCCTGCGGATGTCCTTGAGGGACGACTGGGCCTGGTCGGTGCTCACGTAGTACGGCACCTGGAGCTGGAGCATGCTGATGCGTTTGTCCGGCGAGGTGAACAGCTGTGAGGTGCCGCTCAGTCGGGCATCGTCCTTGACGTCCGCCGCGAGCTCGCGCAGGGCGGCGGTCACCTCGGACGAGCGGTTGGCGTCGGCTCGTACGACGACCTGGTGCATGGACTTCAGCTCGGGGAAGGACGCGTTGAGGCGGTCGTACACCTGCATGGCCGCGATGGAGCGTGAGTGTGTCTCACGGCCCATGTCGGTCAGTTTCAGGCCGAGCACCGGGGCGGCGAGGGCGAGCATGGCGATGACGGTGACGGTCAGCGCGGCGGCGGGGCGCTTCCCGACGAGACTCAGCACCGCCGTGGTGAGGCGGCCCGCACCGGTCTTGGGCTGCTTCCGCGGCCGGGGCGTCCTACCGCGCTTCACGGCCCGGGCCTCCCTGCGCACGGCGCGGCGCTCGGCTCGCTCGCCGAGCTTGGCGAGCAGGGCCGGCAGGACGGTCAGCGAGCTGAGCACGGCGACCAGGGTGACGACGATCGCGCCGGTCGCGATCGAGGAGAAGATCACGTCGTCCGCGAGGAACAGCGTGGCGCTGGAGACGGCGACGGCGAGACCGGAGAGTATGACGGCCCGTCCCGACGTGGCCGCGGCGAGTTCGACGACGGCCTGCGGGCTGAGCCGGCCGCCGGCCCGGGCCCGCTCCTCCCGTTCGCGCTTGAGGTAGAAGAGCGTGTAGTCGACGCCGACGGCCAGGCCGATGAGCAGGATGACGTTGGTGCCGACGCCGGCGTCCGGGAAGACGTGCGAGGCCAGCATCGACAGGCCGATGGCCGCGGCGATCGAGGAGAGCGCGAGCAGCAGCGGTACGAGCGCCATCACGATGGAGCTGAAGACCAGCAACAGGGTGATCAGGGTGACCGGCAGGGCGATCACCTCGGTGCGGGAGAGGTCGTCGCCGCGCAGTTTGTCGACGCCCTCGCTGATGGAGGGGGATCCGGTCTCCTCCACCCGCAGATCCGGGTTGGCCTTCCGCACGGCGGCGGTCTGCGCGAGCAGCGGGGCGACGTGCTTCTTCCCTTCCAGCTCGGGGCCGTTCATGGTGACGTCGACGCGGACGGCGGTGCCGTTCGCCGCGTGCACGGGGTCGGCCACCGAGCGGACCTCGTCAAGCCCGCGCATCCGGTCGGCCACGTCCTTCGCGGCGGCGTCGGCGGCGGTCAGGTCCAGGCGGCCGGACCCGGGCCGCGCGGTGATCAGAACGCGTTCGACGGGGCGCTGCTGCAGCCCGCCCTCGGCGGCCAGCGCTTCCGCCCGGCCCGCCTCACCGATACGGAAGTCCTCCGTGGTGGCCGGGTTGCCGCCGACCGTGATGCCCACGCCTAAGCAGAGGACCACGAACAGCAGCCAGGAGACAATCGCGCGCCAGGGGTGCCCGGCGCTCCAACGAGCCATGCGAACGGGGAGATTCTTCATGCCGTTCATGCTGGTCGGCGGGGGGTTCGTGCCGACAGCCTCGACAGGTTGAACTTCGGGTCCACCAAGTGGTGGACCCCGCTGGAAGGGGTCCGTCGGCGGGATCGCGGGACAGGGGTGCGGCCGGACTCATGGCCTCGCGCTGAGGGCCGGCCCGGCGATGGACAGGTCGCCGCTGAGCTGGGCGACCTGTGAAACGGTCACGTTCTCGAAGGTGATGGTGCGGGTGGGAACAGCGGGGTGGGAGAGCCACGGGGGCAGTGTGTCGGGGGTGACGGTGACGCTGCGGTCCGCCGGGAGCGGAGCGCCGCCCAGTCCGACGAGCGTGCCGGACAGCTTCTGGGTGTACAGAGTCACCACGTCCTTGCCCTTGACCGTGGATGTGCTCGCGGGCTTGGTCCGCAGACGCATCGCCGCGCGGCCGCGGCCCGCCGTCAGATCGAGGTCGCCGAAGTCCAGCGACCGTGCGGTGAACTTCAGCGCCCGCGTGGACCCGGCCGCGGTCCGGACGGTGACCACGCCGCGGAAGGCACTGCCGTGGAGTACGAGTCTGTCGGCGCGCAGCACCCAGGGGACGTTCGCCGGACGGCCCGGCAGTCGGGCGACCGGCGTGCCGGCATCTGCTGGTGCCTTGGATGTACGGATGCCGCCGGGGGCGAGCAACGCCTTCGAGGCCGCTGGTGTGGCGAGCTGCAGGACCAAGGGCAGGCCGGCCACGGCCAGCGCGCAGGCGAGGGGCCACAGCAGTTGGCCGGCCGGGCGGCTCCTCACCGCACTGCTCGGATGGCGGGGATCGGACTCCGGCCCGCTTGCCGCACAGCCGGTCAGGGCGTCACGTGCCACCGTGGTCCTCACCCGCGGGGATGGTCGTTGACGCGGGGTTCGCTGCGGGCTGCGGCTCGGTGGCGGGCGGCGGAGGAATCCAGGCACAGGCCAGGGATCCGCCGATCAGGCCGGAGGTCAACCCGATGAGGAGGCCCCCGAAGTTGGCGACGGGAAAGGAGACGAGGGCGAGCAGAATGACCGCGATCCCTGCGAACACGCGCACCTGCTGGTGGAACCAGAGGGAGATGGCCAGGGCCACGAGGAGGACTCCGATGATCAGCGACCCCGCGCCGGCCGAGGTCGACAGTGCCAGCGTGATGGCGCCGAACTTCAGGTGCGCGTACGGGAAGTAGATGATGGGCAAGCCCGCCGCGAGGGTGAACAGGCCTGCCCAGAAGGGGCGTTCGTCCCGCCAGGTCTTGAATCCTCGTCGGGCGGCGGTGGCGGCGACGCGCACGTTCTGGCGCCTGCCGAATCGTTCGAAGAACACGTGGGCTTTCCGTGATGTTCGGCGGGCGGGAGTACGGGGCGAGCGGGCGCGAAGGATGGGTGTTTCGTGACGATGGGTCAGAAGCACTCGTGGTGGCCCTGTCTGAGCCGCACATCGAGGTCCGGGACGTTGAACGTGGCGGCCGAGACCGCGACCGTGGTGAAGTGCACGTTGGTCAGGAAGGCAGAATCCGCCTGCTGGGCGAAGCCGTTGGGGTCGAAGAACCGGGAGTTCCTGTCCCCCCGGTTGATCGGGCCCTTGCTGACCGCTCCCGCCGCCACACCGATGTCGAGGTCGTCGAAGTTCGCCTGCGTGCTCGACAAGGATGTCGCGTCGAGGAACAGGTTCTTCGCCTCGACCCGCCTGCGGTCGCCGCCGGTGATCCTCAGCGTGTACGGGCCCAGAACCGGGACCGAAACCACCACGGACTGGCACAGCCCGCTGATCTCCGCACGGCTGGCCCCGGTGACGAAGACGGGCACCAGGGTGCCCTTCCTGGTCACGTCCACCATGCCGTAGATGCTCAGACCACGGACGTCCAGCGTGTCCAGGGCCACCTGGAACTTCTGGCCGGAGATGAGGAACGACGCGGCCAGTGCTCCTTGGGCCATACCGACTCCGAGGGCAGCGGCGGCCATGACACTCGGCGCGAGGACGGCGGCAAAGCGCTTCCAGGAGGTTCTGCCGCGGTGCAGCATCCCGTCTCCTTCCGGTCATGACGTGGGCTCGCCGATGCCAGACAGGGGTGGGCGACGCCCCTCTCTCTAGTGGCGGATCCTAGGCTTCCCGGCACGTCAGCCGACGGCACGCCAGGTCGGCCGGACGGGTGAATCGGTTTCCGTTGCGGCATACGGATGACACGCGGCGCCAGTGACGCCGTCGGTGTCTCCGATGCCGACCACCGCCGAGTGGACGCGGGCCGGGCTTCTACGGCGGATGCCGCGCCGCTTCGAGCCGGCGGTTCGGGGTCGCAATCCCTCGCTGGGACACTGACAGGCCTGCGTCCAGCAGGCCTGCGTCTTTGGGCAAGGACCGGCTGCCGCTGCCGTGCCGCATCGTGCGGTCGGTCACGGCCGACGACGGCTTGTCGCAGGCCATTACTTCATGACCGGGGAGCCCGCCATTCCTGGAGTGACCTGCGTACGCCACTTCGTGTGGCCTCGCGCCAGGCGCGCGCCGGACCCGCTCAGCGCCGACGGGCTACCTTCGCACCAGTCCAGCCGCGTGTCAGACTGCTGCCCATGACTCACAGCCGAAAGGGCTATGCCGCGTAGGCGCCCCTCACGCCTCAGGGCGGACAACAGGCACTTTCCTGCACATCGAAGCTACTCAAAGATCGGTCGGCTCTCCGGCCCAGCTCAAGCACAGATCATTCTGCTGGAACGGACGCGGCTCCAGCCCGGTCTGATCGAGCAGGCGCTCACCCGGTGGGCTGCCATCGCAAGGGCACCGAGAGATCAACTCCCTTCCCCGTTCAGCGACCGGTGCGGCATCCCGGACTGTTGCCCCGAACCGGCGGACGAACGAGATCTACTGGAGCTGGCGATCTGTGCTCTCCCCAAGAAGAGCTCGCGCGAGCTCCACAGCATCGTGCAGTCTCTCGATCTGAAGATCCTCGAGCGTCCTGACGCTGTGCCGTACGGCGATCCACCACATCGTTGGTGGCAGTGCGCCTTCTGAAGAGACGCCCGCGGACAGGTAGATGACTCAGTGCGGCGACATGGCACGTACGACGTCCGAGAAGGGCCGGCTCGGGAGGGGCTTCCCTCCCGAGCCGGCCCTTTGCGTTGGTTCGGTCAGCAGAACGCGGGCGGGATGCTCTGCTCGTACTGGAAGACGTTGCGGGGGTCGTACTTCGCCTTGATCTTGCGCAGCCGGTCGAAGTTGGATCCCCAGTAGGCGGTCTCCCAATCCTGCATTCCGATGTTCGGCACGTTGACGTAGGCGCCGTTCACGTACGGCCGCAGTGCCTGGCTGAACTCGGCGATCCAGGCCTGGGCCTGCGGGGTGAGAGGGTCGCAGACACCTGGCTGCCCTGTGCGCTTCCCCCAGCCGGCGCCGGGTTCGGAGTAGAAGAGCGCGTCGCGATGCGCGAACGCCGCGCCGCCGCGGGGACTCTTCCTGACCGCACCGCCGAAGGCCTGGGTGAAGAAGTTGCTGTCATCCGTGGGGGCGTCCTGCATGAATGAGGCGATCAGGCTGATCGCTTCCTTCGGGAACGGCTTTCTGGTGAACTGCGAAAAGAACTTCCAGTTCGCGGGCTCGTCCCCGGTCGGAATCTGGAATCCGGCGTACACGTCGCCCCAGTTACCCACCTGCACCGAGAGCTGGGGGTTGCCGACCGACAGAATCGGGGCCAGCAACGCGTTCGCCTCTTCCGGCGATCCTTCAGCGAGAACCGCGAACAGCAGGATCTGGTTTTTGTGGATCTCGACCTGGGTTCCGAGGCGGTTGTCGGCGGTCGGCGCCGTACGCTGCCACGCGTCGAAGACCCCGTGCAGGTCCCCGATTCCCGCCCACGTCGCCTGCACATAAGTGACGCTCTTCAGCCGAGCCGTTTTGTAGGTGAGTGACGTGACGATCCCGAAGTTGCCGTTCCCCGCCCCGCGCAGCGCCCAGAGCAGGTCCGAGTGGTGGTTCAAGTCCGTCTTGACCACCTTGGCGCACTCGGCACCCGACGCGACGACGACCTCAGCCCCCACCAGGCTGTCGCAGGCCATGCCGAGGTAGCGGGTGAGGAAGCCGAAACCGCCGCCGAGCGTCGCACCGGACAGACCCACGGTGCCCTCCGTCCCGGTCGTCACCGCGAGGTCCTTCTTCGCGAGGGTGGTCACGGCCTCCAGCTGGCTGAGCCCGGCGCCGACCGTCGCGACACGAGAGTCGGTGTCGATGTGGACCGACTTCAACTCGCTGACGTCGATCACGATGCCGTTGTCCACGTTCGACCAGCCCTCGAGGCTGTGGCGGCCGCTGCGCACCCGCAACGCGACGTCGTTCTGCCGCGCCCACGTCAGGGCGTTGACCACGTCCTGGGTGTTCTGGGCGAAGACGATGACCAGCGGATAGTGAGCGAAGAGCTCGTCCCAGCCCAGGCTCGCACTCGCGTACCCGGAGTCGTCGGGACGGACGATGCGGCCGGTCAGCTTCGCCGGCTTGCATTTCGCGTGTTCGGCCCCTTCGGTCGCGGCGCTCGCGCCCGGGGCCTCCCCTGCCGCGACACCCGGGAGAACCACCGCCCCGGCACCGGCGGCCGCCGTCGCCTTGAACAGGCCGCGACGAGAATAATCGTGCATGGTCCGTTTCCTCTCGACCGGACTGCGCCAGTATTCGACCAAGGCGAATCTTGTCCGCAGGGCGGCGCGTGACATCTTTTGTGGACAGCCCCTGTATGGACGGCCCTTGCATGAGCAGCCCTTGGGGCCCGCACAGTAACAAGGGTGAACGTGGCCCTTTGTCCGACACGCTAATCGAGGAAGAGGGCGGCATACCGAAGGAGGACATGTGCAAGCGCGCATGAATCATGCCTGCCGTCGATTTCGAGTATTTCGATCCTCTCAGCCTGAACCGAGGCGGCGGACGGAATCCACCGACTTGATTTCTGCAGATGAACAGACGGACGGCCCGGGTGTGGAACCCGGGCCGTCTCAGGGGCACCTCTCAGGGGCCGACTCGCAGCGGCGACTCAGCCGCGGTGGCTCGCTCGGGCGAGTGCGGGCACGAAGCGGAGGGCGTCGACGGTGCCCACGCCGGTGGCCATGTCGTAGCCGTTGACGGCCTTGTAGCCGGTGACGCCTTCGTAGCTGTTGTTCGTGCCGTCGTTCACGTCGACGACGCCGGCGCTCCTGTCGTGGTGGGCGGAACGCTTGGAGAGGGCGTACAGCGCCTCGTTGATGTTGCCCACCCGGTGGCCGGCCGCCTGGTCGGCGAGGGCGACGATGCCCGAGAAGAGCGGGCTGGCCTCACTGGTCCCGCCGGTGACGTCCCAACCGGTGGCGGTCGGGTCGAAGCTCGAGTAGATCCAGGCACCGCCGTTGACCGCGGCGGCCAGCGACACGTCCGGGGTGCCGCGGCGGGCGCCGACGACGTTCTTCACGCCGTTCTGGAAGGCCGGGCGGGAGAAGACGTGGGACTGGCCGCCGCCGCCCGAGCCGTAGTCGTTGTAGACGCTGTCGGGCTTGACGCGCTGGCCCTTGTCGTTCAGGTGGAGCTGGGTGCCGCCGATGGAGGTGACCAGCGGGTCCGAGGAGGGCCAGGAGTTGACGCGCTTGTCGTAGTAGGTCTTGCCGTCCGCCTTCAGGTCGGTGGCGCCGCCGTCACCGGAGGAGGCGAGGACGGTCACGTGCTTGCGGTTCGCGGCCTCGAAGGCGTAGCGCAGCTTCTTGATGCTGGAGAAGTCGCCCTTGTCGAATCCGGGGAAGGTGTCCTCGGTGGCGCCGAAGCTCTGGCTGATGACGTCGCCGACGCCGTGGTCGATCAGGTGCTTCTCGGCGTCCATCATCTCCGGCAGACCGGTGGTGCCCTCGGTCTCGGCGACCGCCGTCTCCACCAGGACGATCTTGGCGTCGGGCGCCACGGCGTGGGCCATCTCGACGTCCAGGGTGGTCTCCCCCGCCCAGCCGGTCATGTCGGCGTTCTTGGGATCGAAGACGGGAACCTTGCCCCACTTGACCACGTTGACCTTGGTGCTGCGCAGGCCGAACTGCTTGCTGTAGACGTCGAGATCGTGCTGGACGGTCGGGGAGCCGTACGAGTCGACGATGACGATGGTGCGCCCCTTGCCCGTGATGCCCTTCCGGTACAGCGCGTTGAGGTCGTACGCGGTGCGGTACTGGAGCGGGTTGTAACAGGCGATGTGCCACTTGGCCTGGCACTGCTCGCTGGAGAGCGGGCTGGCCACGTCGCGGACCAGGGTGTGCCCGGCAATGGCCGGGACGGCCTTGGTGTGCGGTACGGCGGCAGGCGCGGCGGCGGTGACGCCGGCCAGCGGAGCGGTCGCCAGCGCGGCGACCGCGAGGGCGGCGGTGGCGGCCGTGGAGGCCGCGACGCCGCGCCCGGTACGGGATATGTGCATGAATCCCCCTGGATGGTCCTGAGTTGCACGGAGTGGTCTCCGTGCATCCCATCGAGTGAGACATGCACAGGACAAGACCATTGAACACTCGATGCCGAACCCTTTACCCAAACAGCACCCGCGGCGGAACAGCCTGCTTGGCCAGCACGTTCATGGCGCGCGGACTCTCCGGACAGGCAGCCGGGCGGCGATTGCCGGGGGCGCCGTCGTACCACCATCCGTCAAGAGCGCGGCGTCGGCGGCTGCCGGTCGAACGCGGCCGTGTTCAGCGAGCGCCGCATGGCGAGCGCGATCGGCCGCTCGACGAAGCGGTGCACGAAGTACGACAGGACGATCAAAGCGATCACCGTGGCCACGACCAGCGCCGAGGGGTCGATCCGGTCGCCGTAGTGGTGGGCGACGGTCATTCCGATCGTGTCGTGCAACAGGTACAGCGGGAAGGTCATCGCACCCGCGACGGTCAGCCCGCGCCAGCGGATCCGACGGGTGCCGCCGAGCGCGATGGCGCCCATCGCCAGGAAGAACAGCGTGGTCAGGAGGATCAGCCAGCCGCGCCATGGCGCCCATGTGGCCCAGTTGACGCGGCCGCCGTGGGGTGCCAGCAGGAAGTGCAGCGCCAGCAGCCACGACATGGCGACGATCCCCCACAGCAGCGGCGTCGGCCGGAAGCGGTGCATGAGGTAGAAGGCCATGCCCGCGATGAAGTACGGGGCGGACGTCGGGTTCACGATCAGCGTGAGCAGCGGGATGTGGGCGCTGGGCGCCAGCACCGCGGCGACCGTCCACAACCCGCAGAAGATCACCACCCGCTGATGGGTGAGGCCCTTCCACACCACGACCGCGAACGTGAGGTAGAAGCAGAGTTCCGGCCAGAGCGTCCAGTAGACCGGGTCCAGGTTGGACACACCGAGCGGGGTCTGCAACATCGTGAAGTTCGCGAAGAGCACCCGCGGGTTGGGGTGCCCGAACGGGGTGTCGGCGAAGTAGATGACGCACGCCGACAGCACGATCGCGATCCAGTACATCGGGTACAGGCGGGTGACGCGTGAGATGAAGAAGTCACGCGGGGTGCGCCCCCACGCGCTCATGCAGATGACGAAGCCGCTGATCAGGAAGAACAGGTCGACGCCGAGCCGTCCGAAGGCGAAGTAGGCGTGCGCCTGCGGGAAGGTGCTCTGGTACGGGCGGCCCCAGACGACGACCATCGCCCCGGGGGTCTGGCCGACGAAGTGGAAGAGGACCACCGACAGCGCCGCCAGGAATCGCAGCCCGTCCAACGCGGCGAGCCGGTCCGCGCGGGCGCCCCGCCTGACCGGGATCACCCGTGGCGCGGGGGCCGCCTGTGGCAACGGCGCCTCCTCTGCGAGCGCCCCCTCGAGCCCCTGTCTCGTGGCCACGCCGGCCAGTCCCCTGCGATCGTCCGCCTGGGTCATGCGTCCCCCGTTCCAGGGTCGTCCTTCTTTTTCGGACAGGCCACGGAAGCCCCCGATCACATGCCCGACGGTCAAATGACAAGGTTGCCGGATATGCACCCTTCAGGGTGGATGACGGCGCCGCTGAAGCCCACGGATGGCGCGTACCCACTGTCCACCGTGCGATACGGGCCTATTGGTGTGAGCCAGGCCGCACACGGCACCAACGCAGGTACACACTGGCGTGCACCTGCTTCACCGACCCTGAGCGTGGGCGACGGCGGGGCTCCGCGGGCCGGGAGTGAACCGACGGGCGGCGGGTTCTGGAGCGGAGCTTCTAGAGCAGGCCCAGGTCGCCGAGTTCCTTGTGGAGGTCGGCGCGGGGGTTGTCGGGGCGGGGCTGAAGGGTGCCGCGGGTGGTCGGGCCGGTGCTGCCGCCGGCGTGGGTGTCCTTGGCGGGCCGGGGGCGTCGGTCCCGGAAGAGCCAGGCCCCGACCAGGCCGCCGATCAGGCCGCCGAGGTGTCCCAGCCAGCTCACCCCCGGCGTCCCGGGCACCGCCACGGTGAGCATGTAGGCGAAGGAGGCAGCCATGACGACACCGATCAGCGTGTCGATCAGATGCCGGTCGAAGAGCCCGCGCACCACGACATAGCCGAAGTACCCGAAGATCAGGCCGCTGGCGCCGACCGTGTCCACGTCGCCCCGCTCGAGGAACCAGACCGTGAAACCGCTGGTCACCACGATGAGCAGGCTCAGCCCGAGGAAACGGACCACCCCTCGGTAGGCGGCGAGGAATCCGAAGACGAACAGCGGTCCCGAGTTGCTCTCGATGTGTGCCCAGTTCCAGTGCAGGAAGGGTGCGGTGAGGATGTTGGGCAGCGTGCCGATGTCGCCGGACACCACTCCGTAGTCCCGCGAGAGTGCGTAGTGGTCGGCGAAGTTCGCGAGCTGCGCCAGCCAGACCAGCGCCAGGAACCCGAACATCACGAAGAACGCCTTCCGCGCCTCCGCGATCATCTGCTCGGGACTCATCGGCCCCGTAGCGACCCGTTCCCGTTCCGCCCCGCCCATGGCACGCTCCCCTCCTCGGCGGATCCTCATCCGCTCCACGACCACCCCCCCCAGAATGCCAGCAGCCACCGGGCCCGGATCCCCACGGTCGGGGCCAGATTGTTGACGATTTTGTGTACCCATCCTACGGTCGGTAACCATCTCCCAGGAGAGCGGAGAGCTCGAGGAAGCCCGAGGCGCTCCAGGAGCTCGAGACCGAAGGAGTACGTACGTGTCCCCAGCTACCGGCAGTGCCAAAGGCAGCGGCGCCGCGGCCAAGGAGCAGGCCCTCGTCGCGCTGCGCGGGGCCATCCTCGCCGGTGACATGGTGCCAGGACAGCGCCTGGTCGAGGCCGAGTTGGCCGAGCAGTTCGACGTCACCCGGGCCAGCGTGCGGGCCGCGCTGGTCGATCTCGCCGCCGACGGCCTCGTGGAGCGGATCCGCAACCGCGGGGCCCGGGTCCGGACCGTGTCCGTGAGCGAGGCGGTGGAGATCTACGAGTGCCGCATGGTGCTCGAGGGGCTGTGCGCGGCCAAGGCCGCCGAACGGGTCACCGATGCGCAGATCACGCAACTCCTCGCACTCGGCGAGCAGTTGCGTGCCGCCGTCCAGGCCGCCGAGCCCCTGAAGTACTCCGAGCTCAACCGCCAACTGCACGACTTCGTCCGGGACATCTCCGGCCAGGACACCGCCGCCGAACTCCTCACCCGTCTGAACGCGCAGATCGTCCGCCACCAGTTCCGGCTGGCCCTGCAGTCCGGGCGCCCCCAGGTCTCCCTGGGCGAACACCTCGCCCTCGTCGAGGCCATCGCCGCGCGTGATCCGCAGCGCGCCGAGGCGGCCGCCCGTGCTCATGTGGCCAGCGTCATCGAGGCCCTGCGCGCCGTCGAGGGGGCCGGGACGGGCAAGGCCTGACCTCGGGGGGACGATCAGGCTCTCGGCCTCAGGGAGACCGAGAGCCTGTCGGGCCGGCGTTCCGCACGCCCGCGCCCGACCACCCCGCGAACGGGTCAGTTCTGGTACGTCTTGTTGCGCCCGGGGCCGCCGGACAGGGAGTCCTTGCCGGCGCCTCCGTGCAGGACGTCGTCGCCGCTGTTGCCGTACAGCTTGTCGTCGCCCGCGCCGCCGTACAGGGTGTCGTTGCCCCGGCCGCCCTGGAGCAGGTCGTGGCCCGCGTTGCCGTACAGCTTGTCGTTGCCGTCGTCGCCGAACAGCGAGTTGTCGCCGCTCGTGCCCGACAGGCTGTCGTTGCCCGCGCCACCGTGGCACTCGGCGCTGCAGTTGACGAGGGTGTCGTTGCCCGCGCCGCCGTTCGCGCCCTCGTCGTAGACCCCGCCGCCGCCGGAGAGACGGTCGTTGCCGCCCTGGCCGTAGAGGACGTCGACGCCGTGGCCGGTCAGGGTGTCGTTGCCAGGACCGCCGTAGATCCTCGTGTACCCGCCGCTGGTGTTGCTGGTCGTCGCGGTGTCGTTGCCGTCGCCGAGGTCGACGATCAGGGAGTCGAGGTCGGACGCCGAGGTGTTGGGCTCGGTCACCGTGCAGACGGCCTTGGTGTCGTCGCCGCCGGCCGGGCGGACACAGCCCGCGCCGAGGGAGATCTTGACGGTGTCGTCGAAGGTGTAGATGAAGTCGCTCAGCTGGGAATCCGGGTCGAACGCGCCGAGCGCCCAGGAGACGGACAGGTGGTTCGTCTGACCGGCGGCCGCCGTGTAGAACAGCTTCTGGCCTACGACGACCGCGGTCGCGCTCTTGGCGGGCGCGGCCTGTGCCGCGGGGGCGGCGAGGGTGACGGCCACGGCGGCGGTGGCGAGCGCCAGCGCCCTCGGCAGCGCGGTGATGCGGCGACTGAACATGGTTGGTTCTCCTCCACGGGGCCCGATGGGCCCAACGGGGCCCTGAGGGCCGATGAGGTCCGCGCGTAGGTCTGTGCGCGTGTGGTCATCCCGTTCGACGGCATCCTCCGCAGGGGAGTTGTGGCTCCGGTCGTACAACTTTTCGGCGTTCAGAGGGCGTTCACTTCTGGTTGCTTCTGTTGTGGTGTGGACACCTCCGGGCGTTGACGGGAGCCCGAAATCAGCAGCGTCGCGGCGACCGATGCGATCGCCATCACCGTCATCGCCGTTCCGGGCGAGGAGAGTTGGGCGACCGACCCCGCAAGCGCCGCGCTCACCCCCTGCATCGTGAGCATGCCCGAGGAGTGCAGCCCCAGGGCGTGCCCGCTCAACTCGTCCGGCGTCAGGGCCATCAGGCGTTCCTGCTGGATCAGACTCGCCCCGAAGCCGACCGAGGCGAGGGCGACCGCGCCCGCCGCCACCGCCACCCCCGGCCGCAGCGCGAACAGCAGATAGGGCGTCGCCAGGAGCAGCAGGAACGGGATGCCCAGGCGCCCGCGGACCGCGGGCGGGATGAATCGGCCCGTCGTCACATCGCCCACGAACATGCCGAACGCCGCGAAGGCGAAGAGCAGACCCGCCCGGTCCGGGGCGTACGACACGTACAGGGACTCGCAGCCGACGATCAGACCGTTCGGGATCCACAGGAGCAGGTACGTCGTCCGGCGCGGGCGCGAGGACCACAGCAGCGCGTTGGTACGCCAGGTCTGCGCGATCGAGGGGCGGCCGGTGGCCCTCGGCGCCCGGCGGGTCATGCCGAAGCGGGTGATCAGGGCCGCCGCGAGATACAGGGCCGCGGCTCCCGCCAGCGTGATCCTCGGCGAGAGCACCGCCACCAGGACGCCGCCCGTCGCGTAACCCGTGATCTGCGTGAGGCCGTTCGCCATGTTGAGGACCGAACGGCCCAGCAGATAGCCGTCCTTGGACAGGATCTCGTTCAGCAGACCCCAGCGGACACCGCCGCCGAGGGACGCGACCAGACCGAGGACGGAGATCAGGAGGAACAGCCCCCAGACCGGAAGGCCCGGCGTCGCCATCACCGCCGTACCGACGGCGAAGGACAGGGCGATGCCCGTCATCGTGGCGCGCGGCGCCAGCCGGTCCGCCGCCGACAGCAGGGTGGTCGCGCCGATCACCTGGGCGAGCTGCGGCCCGAACATGCTCACCGCCGACAGCAGTGGCGAGTCCGTCGCCCTGTACACCAGCGTCCCGACGGCCAGGCCGGCGATCGTCGAGGCCGCCGAGTTGAGCGCGGAGGACAGGAAGAGGGGGGTGAACTCCCGGGTGCGGAAAAGGTCGGAGTAGCTGCGCATGCCCGGAGTCTCGGACGGCGCCCGGCGTGGTCGTTATTGTTTCGCGGAGAAGCGAAACCACGCAGGGCCATGGCCGGCGGGAGAGAAGCGGCGGGAGGTGCGGATGGGCTGGTGGCAGATCAACGCCGACACCCTCGCCCGCACCCGTTTCGCGCTCTCCCCGCTCGCCGAGACCTTCGCCGCCGTCAAGCTGTTGCACGCGGGGACGGCGGCGCACCCCGGGGAGCGGGCCTGGCTCGACGCCCATCTGCCCGCGTACAAGAAGCGGCTGGCCGGTGACCCCGTCACCGCGCTGCTCATACGGTCCGGGCTCGGGCGGAACTGGATCGCCGACTTCCTGACGCCGACGCCGCGCGGCGAGGCCGACTTCGAGGAGGAGGTCGCCCGGGTGCGGGAGGCGTCGGCCGCGGACGCGCGGGCCCATCTCACCGTCTCCCTTGCCGGGCCGCTGCCCGCCGCCCTGCACCGCGACGACCTCCCGGAGCGCGCCGCCGACCTGCTCACCCACGTCTGGACCGAGGCCGTACGCCCCTACTGGGACCGGCGGCGGCGCGTCCTGGAGGCCGATGTCGTCGCCCGGACGGCGCAGTTGAGCCAGGGCGGCTGGGCGGCGGCCCTCGACGCGCTGCGGCCGGGCACGCGCTGGCTCGGCGACAACCGGCTGCAGGTCAATCTCCACGAGTACCCGCCACGCGAGATCTCCGGCGCCGAGCTGGTGTTCGTGCCGATCACGCCGCAGCGGCACGGCTGGGTGGCGTGGGAGGAGCCGGACCGGTACGCCGTCGTCTACCCCTGCTCGGGCGTGCTCGCCGACACCGCTCCCGAGGCCGTGCCGGAGAGCCTGGGCGCGCTGCTCGGACCCGCCCGCGCCGGGGTCCTCGTCCTCCTCGACTCCCCGATGAGCACGACCCAGTTGGTGGCCCTGACCGGGCAGGGTCTCGGCTCGGTCGGACGCCATCTGAAGGTGCTGCTGGACGCCCGGCTGGTACGGAGGGGGCGGGCCGGGCGGTCGGTGCTGTACTCCCGTACGCCCGCCGGGGAGGTGCTCGTGAAGGCCCAACGGGAGTAGGCCGGGAGGAGCGGGTGCCCCGGGTTACCGGTTTCCCGGACTACCGGACTACCGGTGCCGCTGGATGCGCGGGGCGCCGGTCACCGACATCATCAGCGCGTACAAGGACGTGGACGCCGTGATGAAGAGGCGGTTGTTCTTGGGGCCGCCGAAGGTGATGTTGGAGACCCTCTCGGGGACCAGAAGCCGGCCGATGAGGGTGCCGTCGGGGTCGTAGCAGTGCACCCCGTCGTCCAGGGCGGCCGCCCACAGCCTGCCCTCGTCGTCGAAGCGAATGTTGTCGAAGTGAACACCATTCTTTGCTTCCGCGAATGTTCTCCCGTCCGTGAGGGTGCCGTCGTCGCGGACGTCGAAGACGCGGATGCGGGCGGCGCGGGAGTCGGAGACGTACAGCTGCCGTTCGTCGGGCGAGAAGACGACGCCGTTCGGCCCGTCGAAGCCGTCCGCCGCGAGCCGCACCTCGCCGGTCCCCGGGTCGAGGCGGTAGACGTGGCACGCGCCGATCTCCGACTCGGCCCGATGACCCTCGTAGTCGCTCAGGATCCCGAAGTCCGGGTCGGAGAACCAGACCGAACCGTCCGACCGTACGACCGCGTCGTTCGGGCTGTTGAGCCGCTTGCCGTCGTAACGGTCGGCGAGGACGGTGACCGATCCGTCGTGCTCCGTCCGGGTCACCCGGCGGTTGCCCTGCTCGCAGCTGATCAGGCGGCCCTCACGGTCCAGGGTGTTGCCGTTGCTGTTGCCCGCGGGGGTGCGCAGGACGCCGACCGTGCCGGTGGGCTCGTCCCAGCGCAGGATGCGGTCGTTGGGGATGTCGCTCCAGATCAGCTGGCGCCAGGCGGGCACGTAGAGCGGGCCCTCGGCCCAGCGGGAGCCGTCGTGGAGGACCTCCAGCCTGCCGTCGCCGTTCGTGCAGCGGCCGGTGACGAAGCGGTCGTCGAGTACCTCGTAGATGCCCTTGATCGTGTTCGCGGTGGTCACGTTCGCGACCTTACCGAGCGAACGGGGACGTGGCCGGGGCGCCATCAAGCGGAGTTAGCATCCGTTTATGACTACTGACAGTTCAAGCAGTTCCGTGCTCGACGTCCAGATCGACTCCCTCCAGGGCGGCACCGCGGACCTCGGGCAGTACCGCGGCAAGACCGTGCTCATCGTGAACGTGGCCTCCAAGTGCGGGCTGACCCCGCAGTACGCGGGCCTGGAGCGGCTGCACGAGCGGTACGCGGGGCAGGGCTTCACCGTGCTCGGTGTGCCCTGCAACCAGTTCATGGGGCAGGAGCCCGGCACCTCCGAGGAGATCGCCGAGTTCTGCTCCGCGACCTACGGCGTCACCTTCCCGATGACCGAGAAGGTCGAGGTCAACGGGGACGCGCGGCACGAGCTGTACGAGCGTCTCGTGGACACCGCCGACGGCGAGGGCCACACCGGTGACATCCGCTGGAACTTCGAGAAGTTCCTGATCGGGCCGGGTGGAGACGTGGTGGCGCGGTTCTCGCCGCAGACCGAGCCGGAGTCGGCGGAGGTCGTGGCGGCGGTGGAGAAGCACCTGGGCGCCTGAACTGTTTGACCTTGCCCCTGGGGCAGGGAGCAGCGTCCCTTGTCACCGGGCGGAAGGCGCCCGGTGACGGAGGATGGGCTCGTGCGACAGGAACTGCTCACGATCGGCGCGTTCGCCGCCCGCGCGCGGCTCTCGCCGAAGGCGCTTCGGCTGTACGACCGGCTCGGACTGCTCGCTCCGGCCCATGTCGACGAGGTCAGCGGATACCGCTACTACCGCGCCGACCAGGTCGAGCGCGCCCGGCTGGTCGCGCTGCTGCGGCAGCTCGACATGCCGCTCGCGCGGATCGCCGAGGTGGTGGAGGTAGGGGCGGCGCAGGGCTCCGTGCTCCTCGCCACGTACTGGGCGGATGCCGAGGCGCGGTTCGCTTCGCAGCGGACGCTCGCCGAGTACCTCCGTGGACGGCTGTCCGGGAGGAGTACCGAGATGTACGGGAAGTTCGTGGTCGAGACGGTGGATGTGCCGGAGCGGGTGGTGCTGACGGAGAAGCGGCACACGCTGGCGGATGAGCTGCCGGTCTGGATTCCGGCCTCGCTGGCGCGGCTGGAGGACGGGGCGCGGGAGTGCGGTGGGACGACCGGCTCGCCCTTCGTCGTCTATTACGCCGAGGTCAGCATGGAGAGCGACGGGCCCGCCGAGTCGTGCGTGCCGGTCGCCGACGAGGAGGCTGCGCGGGCGTGGGCCGAGAAGCGGGGGCGGGCGTCGGGGATCGGGGTGCGGGTGGAGCCGGCGCGACGGCTCGCGTACGCGCGGATCACCAAGGCGCAGGTGGCTCATCCGCAGATCATCGCCGCGTTCGAGGCGGTCGAGGCGTGGATCGGGGAGCGGGGGCTGTCGTACGACGGTCCCTGCCGGGAGGTGTACTTCGCGGACTGGGATGCGGCGGGGCCGGAGGACGCGGTGTGTGACGTGGCGTTTCCGGTGAGGTGAGGTGAGACGCGGGCGGGGGCGGGCACCGGAGGGTTCTCGCCCCCGCCGCCCCTACCCGTCCCATCCCTGGGGGCTGCGCCCCCAGACCCCCCATCGGCCTGAACGGCCTCGTCCTCAAACGCCGGACGGGCTGAAGGCCTTTAGGGGCGCGGGGAACTGCGCGACCAGCCCCCACCGGCCGTCAGCCGAAGAGCCTCCGGCGCATCCCGTCAGGTCAGCGCAGTTCCTCGGGGCACGGGGTTCCCCGGGGGAGTTGGTAGGGGGCCGCCAGGCGGTAGGTGCCGGGGGCGGGGGCCAGGAGTTCCGTCCACTTGTCGCCGGAGGCGTTCTCCGCGGTTTCCATGAGGCAGCCGTTGAGGTTGTCGTACGTCTTCGGCGTACCCTCCGCACGGTGCTTGGACTTCTGCGTCTCCTGCGGAGCCTTCACGCTCTTGCCCTCGGCGTCGACGAGCCCGAGCCACGGCGAGTACGGAATGCGGATGAGAACGCGGCCCGCCTTCTTCACCTCGATGGTCAGCTCGCCCTGCTCCGCCCGGTCGACGACGGCCGGCGGATCGGCCAGCGGCGTGGGATCCGTGACCGAGAAGAGCTGCCAGTTCGCGTCGCCCCAGATCTGGCGAAGGTAGGGCATGCCGCGCTGGACCAGCTGACGCTCGCGCTCGCCGCCGTCCCCGTCCGGTTCGCCCTTGGGCAGCACCACGTAGTGGACGGCCCAGCGCTGCAGCCACTCGTGGTAGTTCGCGGAGTTGAGGGTGTCGTCGTAGAAGAGCGGGTTGCGCTCCATGTCGGCCTGGCGGTTCCAGCCGCGGGCGAGGTTCACGTACGGCGCGAGCGCGGACGCCTCGCGGTGCGAGCGGGCGGGGACCACCTCCACGCGGCCCTTCTCGGCACCGACGACCTGGAGCTGGTTCACCAGCGGAGCGAGCTCGCGGGCCCAGGACGCCGCCGGTGTCGTATGGATGATGTCGTCGACCGACTTGAAGCCGATCCATCCGACGAATCCGGTGAAGGCGAGGACGGTCACGTACCACTTGCGTGACTTCGGCACGGTGAAGGGGAGCGCGGCGAGCAGCACGACGCCCTCGAGCAGCATCGCAAGGCGGGTGATGTTCGAGCCGATCTGCGAGCTGATCAGCCACACGAGGAGCACGGCGAGTCCGTACACCGCCGCCGTGATCCGGACCGTCTTCCACTCCTTGGGAACGAGCGCGAAGACCAGCCCGGCGGAGATCAGCGGCAGCGAGGCCGAGCCGAAGGACATCGGCTGGGTGCCGGAGAAGGGGAACAGCCAGGCCGAGACCGCGACGACGACGGTCGGCGCGATGCCGAGCGCGTACGCGCCGGGACGGCGCTTCTGGAGGAAGAGGGCGACCGCGACCAGGCCCACGAACAGTCCGGCCACCGGCGACGCGGCGGTCGCCAGCGCGGCGAGCGGCGCCGCGCACAGGGCCTTCGCCCAGCGCTTGTAGCGCCAGCGGTACGGCCAGCAGAAGACCACGGCGGCCGCGGCGAGCCCGAAGACCATGCCGAGGCCGTACGTCACCCGCCCCGAAATCGCGTTGCAGATGAGCGCGAACACACCCGCGAAGGCGGGGGTCAGCGGCTGCCGTATCGCACGGCTGCGGATGAGGATCATCGTCAGCAGGCCCGCCGAGATCGTCCCGGCGATCATCATCGTCGTACGGACGCCGAGGACCGACATCAGATACGGCGACACCACGCTGTACGACACCGGGTGCATACCGCCGTACCAGGCGAGGTTGTACGCCGAGTCCGGGTGCCGTCCGACGAACTCCGCCCACGCGTCCTGCGCCGCGAGGTCTCCGCCGCTGTTCGCGAAGGTGAAGAACCAGACGACGTGCAGGAGGCCCGCCACGACGGTGACGAAGGCGACGGGGTGGCGGCCGGCGAAGGCCTTGAGGCGGGTACGTCGGCCCTGCGTCTCGGACTCCGACGTCTCGCACTCCGACGTCTCGGACTCCGACGTCTTGGACTCCGGTGTCACGGGCTCCCGCGGCTCGTCGTCCGTCAGGCCGTCGTCAGCGGGGTCGTCGGTGGCGTGTGCGGGCAGCCGTATTCGCGAGCCCGGTCCGCGATCCGGCTCAGGACCCGGTCCAGGGCCAGGGCCAGGATCGGCGTCGTCGGCGTGTGTCGGCTCCGCTGTCGCCACTGCAAGGCTCCCGTGTCCCGTTTTCTCGTGTTCGGCCCGGGACCCGCGGCCCGCGACCTGCCCCGATCTCGCGACGCTAGCACGCGCCCCGCCGGGGAGCTCCCGGGCGGGGCGCCCCGACGGGGTGCGGTGCGTTCGTACCGCGCTCACGGCGAGCTCACGGCGCGTTCACATGGCGTTCGGGGCGCTTCCGGCGTACGGGGGATACGCCCCCTGCCGGAAGCGCGCCCCACTCGTACGCCCGTACCCGTACCCGTACGCCCGGACCCTCCTGCGTACGTCCGCTCGTCCCACTGTGTACGGCCGCTAGCTCACGCGAGTCAGCTTGGCGCCGAAGCCCGGCTCGGCGAGGTCCTTCTGGAGCTCGACGGGAACCTGCACGGCACTGCTGCTGCCGCCGTCACCCACGGTGAGCGAGCCCACCTTGGTGCCGGCCTTCGCGGAGTGCGGCAGCTCCGAGGAGACGAAGGACAGCTTGACCTTGAGTCCGGCCCAGCCGACCGCCGTGACGTCCTTGGTGATCACGACCGGCGTACGGCCGCCGAGCCCGTCGTCGACGTAACCGACGACATCGCCCTTCTTCAGGATCGTCGCGGACTTCAACGAGGCCTGCGCGGCGCGGATCAGCTTGTCACCCGCGGCCAGGGCGCCGCCGAGGATGGTGTTGTCACTGCCGCCGGGGCCCTGGCTGATCACCGCGCCGACGATGGTCCGCACCTCGCCGCCGATCTCCTTGGTCGCCGCGAAGACGAGGTTGCCGCCGGCCGCGGTGGTGGTGCCGGTCTTGATGCCGATGACGTTGTTCGAGCCGACGAGGTGGTTCCAGTTGCTGTGCTTGGTGCCCTTGTAGTCGGTGTACTCCATCATCCGGGCGACCTCGCGGAAGGAGGCGTCCTTCATCGCGGCCTTCGCCAGCTTCACCTGGTCCGCGGCCGTGCTCACGGTCGTCTTCTGGAGGCCGGACGGGTCGGTGTACGTCGTGTTCGTCATCCCGAGGTCCTTGGCGGCGGCGTTCATCTTGGCGACGAAGGCCGTCTCGGAACCGGCGTCCCAGCGGGCCAGCAGCCGGGCCACATTGTTCGCCGACGCGATCAGGACACCCTCCAGGGCCTCCTTCTGCGTGATGGTGTCGCCCGCGTGCACGTTCACCGTCGACTCGTCGCCGGCGTCCGACTGGTCCTGGGCCTTCTGGTCCACCTGGATCTTCGCGCCGTCGCCGGACTTGATCGGGTGGTCGCGCAGGATCAGGTACGCCGTCATCACCTTGGCGACGCTCGCGATCGGCGCCGCCTTCTGGGCGCCGGACGTGCCGAACGAACCGATGCCCTGGACGTCGAGCGCGCCCTGGCCGGAGGACGGCCACGGGATGGAGGCGTCGCCGCCGCCGAAGGTGTAGCTGGACTCGGCGGTGAGGTCGAGCGTGGGGGTCGGCAGCGGCCGGAGCGACTGTGCGACCGCAAAGACGACCGCGAGCAGCAGGACAAGCGGCGTCCAGATCTTCACCCGGCGCGCGAGTGTCCGCACCGGGGTCTGCGGGGGCGGCGGCGTGTTCGTCAGCTCGGCCAGCAGGTCCAGCGGCGGCTTCGGCGGCAACGGCTGCTGGGTGGTGCGCTCGGGGCCGACCTGCGGGAGGGCGGCGGTGGCGTCGGCGGGGGCCACCTTGGTGGGCGCGGAGGAGGCGGAGGGAACGGACGGGGTCGAGGTGGCCTTCGGCTTCACCCTCGACACGGGTTCGTCGAGGGGCTTGAGAGCCACGAATTTGCTGGTGCGCTCGGACGGGGTCTCGGACTTCGGCCGGTCCGTCTTGGGCTGGTCGGCCTTGGACTCGTCGGCCTTGGACTGCTCGGCCTTCGGCTGGTCGGCCTTCGACTCATCCGCGGGCTTGTCGGTGGCCGGCTTGGCACCGCCCAGCTTGAGCATGGTGGTGGGCTGGTCCACCGCCGGGCGCTTCGGCGCCTTGAAGATGGCGGTGGGCTGGTCGACGGGGGTCTCGGGCGCGTCATCGGCGTCCGGGGCGTCCTTCGCGGACGGCGCGTCGTCGGCGGACGTCGAACCGTCGGCGGGCGGCGTGCCCTTGGGGTCCTTCTGCGCCGCCGCGTCCTGGGAGCCCTTGGAGTCCTTGGAGTCCTTGGAGTCCTTGGAGTCCTCGACGTCCGAAGGGGCCTCGGGGCTCGCGGAATCTTCGGGACCTTCGGAGTCCTCGGAGGTCTCGGCGGTCTCGGAATCCTCGGAGGACTCAGAGGCCTTCTCCGAAATCTCAGACGTCTCGGACGCCTTCTCCGGAGAGTCCTTCGCCTCCGCCGGCTTCGCGTCCTCGGTCTCGGACTCGGTCTCGGGCGCCGTCTCGGACTCGGCGTCCGACGTGGACTCCGCATCCGTCTTCGGCTCGGCGTCGGCATCGGTGCCGGCGTCATCCGCCGCCGTGCCCTCGGCCTCAACTTCATCCTCGGACTCGGACTCGGACTTGGCGTCAGAGTCCGCGTCGGAGTCGGAGTCTGCATCAGCGGCGGCATCGATGTCAGCACCGGCGTCGACGTCGGACCTCGAAGCCGACTCCCCGTCAGCCTCGCCCTCAACCCCAGCCGCAGCCTCAACCTCGGCCCCAGCGTCGGTCTCCACCTCGGTCTCAGCCTCAGCCTCAGCCCCGGTCCCGGCCTCCGCCGCCGTACCGGCCTTCTCCGCGCCCTTGGAGGCCTTGTCAGGGCCCTCCGGGCCCTTGGAGGCTTCCGGAACCTCGGACTCCCCCTCAGGGGCCTCCTCGTCCGTCCCAGCGACCCAGGCGGCCACGGCTTCGCGCAGTCGCGCGTCCTCCGCGGGGCCCTTCCCTCCGGACCCGGCGGAACCTTCCGTCAACGCCCGCGTCGAGAACACCGCCGTCGCCTGATCCACCCTCACCGTGGCGGCCCGTTCGCGGGCCACCGCCAGACGGGGGTCGGCCGCCGCCGCGGCGGCCCGGTTCGGGCCCGGAACCGCGGCCGGGGTCCCCGGCGTCGCTTGTGCCGACGACGCCGACGACTCATGCTGCTTCGACCTGTCGGGGGACTCGCCCGCCACCGATGCCTCCTCCGTGCGCCACTCACCGGGCGCCCAACGAACCGTGAACCCTTGTCCCGCCGCCCGGACATCGCTGTCCGAACCATGTACCAGTGTCCTGTGTGCGGGCTTAACCCCTGCGGTAGACGAGAACGACATACCTGCTGGTTCCATCACGAACCGGTCAGGCACTCTCGACAGACCAATGTGAGAGGGGTCACCCTGTCATTCATCCACGCGGGGAGGCATGGATGGGCAGGAGCCGCAGAACTCTTCCGGAAGAGCTTCTGCTGCTGGCGTTGGACCCGACCACGGGTACCACTGCACAGCCGCAGTCGCTCGACCTCGGTCTGGCCGGAGCACAGCTAGTAGAGCTGGCGCTGGCCGGACGGATAGCCCCAGACGGGGATCGTATCGCCGTGGTGCAGCCACGGCCGACTGGAGATCCAACACTGGACTGTGCGTTGGAACTGCTTCGCCGACGCGGAGCACCCGTACGCGCGGTCAACTGGATTGGCGGACCCCGACTGGGGCTGCGCCAGACCTACCTCTCGCATCTGGAGAGGTGCGGCATGGTCCATGCCGTGGCCGGCCAGATGTGCGGGGTGCTTCCGACGACTCGCTACCAAGCGACGGACACGGAAATCAGCCGGGAGATCAAGTCCCGGTTGGACAGCGCGATCCGCACCGGCGTACCGCCGGACCCGCGGACCGCGGCGCTCGCCGCGCTGGCCCATGCGGTCGGACTCGGCAAGCACCTGTATCCGGGCAACGAGGGACGCTCGTCCCGCTCCCGGCTACGGGACCTGATCAGGCATGACCCCATGGGCGGCCTCGTGGCCCACGCGGTCATGGACGTTCAGAACGGCGTGGGTGCACAGCCACGCCGCAACCCGGCACCGGCAGGCCGTCCGGCCACCGCCGGCGTCAGGTCCGCACCGGAACCCGCCCGCGGTGTTCCGATGCAACCGCGCCACGGTTCCATGGCGCGCGCCGTGGTCCACTGAGCCGCAGTCCCACGGCGCCACCAGGCACCGTACGCACCACAGCACCACCACGCACCACAGCACCGCCACGCACCGCCTGCACGACCCCAGCGCCGCACCGCAGTCCCCAAGACCCGGTTCGGGAGCCGCTGGCTCGCGCGGGGCGGTGGGGCCGTACGTCCGGACGACGACACGGCCCCACCGCCCCGCGCGGCCGCATTTCGCGGGTGCCGCGCATATGCGGACGGTACGAGTGAAGGCGACGTACGCTTACGCGATCCGCGCGATATCCGTGCCAGACCTCCGAACTGTCGTGTACCCAGCGCATATCCGGTGTTTTCCAGCGGTAGAACGCACCTTGGTGGCAGTCTGCTCAACAGCAGATACGCAAAGTAGAGGCCCGCAGCCGGAGGTGCACGTCCCGTGGCGTCAAGTGTCAATCCCACCGTCCGGCGGCGCCGGCTGGGCCAGGAGCTGCGCCGGCTCCGCGAGCTCAAGGGCATGACGGCCGAAGAGGTCGCCGAGCGTCTGCTGGTCTCGCAGTCGAAGATCAGCCGGCTGGAGAACGGACGGCGCAGTATCAGCCAGCGTGACGTCCGCGATCTGTGCGGGGTCTACGAGGTCGAGGACCACCGGATCGTCGACTCCCTGATGCAGATGGCCAAGGACTCGCGCCAGCAGGGCTGGTGGCACTCCTTCGGGGACATCCCGTACAGCGTCTACATCGGACTGGAGACCGACGCCGCGTCACTTCGCGTCTACGATCCCCAGGTCGTCCCCGGTCTCCTGCAGACCCGGCCGTACGCGGAGGCTCTGATCGCGGGCGCGCTGCCGGAGACCGCTTCCGGCGACATCGACAAGCGCGTCCAGGTTCGGCTGCGCCGACAGGAACGTATCTCCGCCCCGGAGAACCCGCTCCGGCTGTGGACCGTCCTCGACGAGGCCGCCCTGCGCCGCGTCGTCGGCAACCGCTCCCTCATGCGCGACCAGCTGGAACACCTCGTCGAACAGTCCCAGCTCCCGCACGTCACCGTGCAGGTGATCCCCTTCGACATGGGCGCGCACCCGGGACTCAACGGGCAGTACGCAATCCTGGAGTTCCCCGACGCGGCGGACTCCAGCGTGGTCTACATCGAGGGCGTCACCAGCGACCTGTATCTGGAGAAGGCGAACGACGTCCAGAAATACAGTGTGATGTACGAGCATTTGCGGGCACAGGCCCTGAACGTGGAGCAGTCGCGGCAGTTCATCGCGGACATCGCCAAGGAGTACGCGCGCTGACGCGCACCCCTGAGAACGGGCCTCCGGCGGGAAAGTGCCACAGAGTACACCCTCACCACGCTTGGACGGAAGACTCCACTGGTATATGCCACCCGGTCGAGTGAACGACCCCTTCGCCCGCCGATGTTGGCGAGTAGCGTCGATCACGCCATCGAGCAACAACGTTGGCGCAAACCGCGCGGCGAGTTCCGTAGCGAACCCGCCGTGCGGTGACAGCAACTCTCAACAACTGGCTATCCGGAGCGAACATGGCAATCCAGCAAGGCGCCACGGACACGTGGACCAAGTCCTCCTACTCCACCGGCAACGGCGCATGTGTCGAGGTCAAGTCCCCGGTTCTCGCGGCGATGGCCGTACGGGACTCCAAGGTCCCCGCGGGCCCCACGCTGGCGTTCCCCGCGAACTCGTGGAACGCCTTCGTGGCCGAGGTCAGCCGAGGGGCTTTCGACCTCGCCTGATGCGTCGACGCTTGCATCCACCACCACAACTGCACCGACCAACCGCATATGCACCACCGAAATAGCCCTCTCGACTGGCCCGCCGTCCTGGCCGAGGGGGCTATCCCTTTTTTTGTGGCTCGGTTCGCCTCCGGGGCGCAGAAGCCTGTGTCGAGAGCGCGACCGTGCTCGACCCCTCCTTCGTCGGGGCCTCCGCGCGCTCGCGCTCTCGACACAGGCGCGCCCCTTCGGCTCACTCGCCGTAGGGCGCCGTCTGTTCAGCGCAAGGTGTCCACGTAGCGATCTGTTCCCGGCACCGTCGGAATGAAGGGGGCCACCAGCTCCACCTTCCCCAATCCCCCTTCCGCCACCGCTTCCTCCAGTCCGCCGAAGTGGTCCTCCCAGCACTCCCGCGGGTCCGTCTCCAGGAACCACAGGAGGGTCAGCCGGGTGTCGACGCCCTCGACCTGCTTCACATACGTCATACGGTCGCCGGGGAGTGGGGTGGGGCGGAAGACGGTCACCATCGCGGCTGGGGAGCCCGCCAGGCGCCGGGGAAGGTGGCGGGCGCGCAGCCACTCCAGCAGTTCGGCGCGCCGGTCGGCGGAGTCGGCGTCGACGACTTGGAGGACGAGGCCCGCGTAGGGGTGGTCCAGGGCGTGGAAGTCGCGGGGGCCGGCGGCGCCGTCGCGGTACACCGTGGCCGCGTGGTCCTGGAAGGCCGTGAAGACATGTGTCCGGTCCTGGTACACACGGCCGTCGCGATTCAGCCGCTTGTTGATGCCGACGGTCCACCTCATGTGGTCGTCGTAGCGGCCCTCGGTGACCCAGTACGTCGAGAGGTAGCAGCCGGCGGTGACCGGCTGGGCGACCGCCGACTTCTCGGGGTACCGCAGGAGTTGGAGATCGCGGGTGGCGACCCAGCGACGGCCCGCGTACATCCAGGGCATGGCCATCGCGCCGGCGTAGTAGTGATCGTCCTCGTACCAGCGGTTGTACGCGTACTCGTGGCCCGGGTGCGGCTCGACCATGGTGATCAGGGCGTGGCCCGGGTGGACGCCGTACGGGCCGAGGGCGGCCAGTTCCGCGTACACCTCGCTACGGGTCTCCTCCGACATGACGATCCCCTTCCTCGCTCTTCCTTCCTCCGTCGGACGCCCATACTCTGACGCTCCGTCAGACAATGCGCCAGAGTCGGGGAGGCCTCGGATGTCACTGCTCGCGGGGAAGACTGTCGTCGTCTCGGGGGTCGGGGCCGGGCTCGGCCATCAGGTCGCGGCGGCCGTCGTACGGGACGGGGGCAACGCGGTACTGGGGGCGCGTACGGAGGCCAATCTCGCCTCGTCCGCGGCCGAGCTCGACCCGGACGGCGCGCACACCGCGTACCGAGCTACGGACATCACGGACGAGAAGCAGTGCGAGGCGCTCGCGGAGCTCGCGACGGAGCGGTTCGGGCGGATCGACGCGGTGGTGCACGTGGCGGCCTGGGACAGCTACTTCGGCGGCCTGGAGGACGCGGATTTCACCACCTGGCAGTCGGTCATCGACGTGAATCTGCTGGGCACCCTGCGGATGACCCGGGCCTGCCTGCCCGCGCTGAAGGTGTGCGGCGGCTCGGTCGTCATCATCGGGACGCAGTCGTCGGTGGCCGCGCCGAGCCAGGTGCGCCAGGCGGCGTACGCGGCGTCCAAGGGCGCGCTGACGAGCGCGATGTACTCGCTGGCGAGGGAGCTGGGCCCCCATCGCGTCCGCGTGAACACCGTGCTGCCGGGGTGGATGTGGGGGCCGCCCGTCGAGGCGTACGTCCAGTTCACGGCGCACACCGAGGGCGTACCGGAGGCGGACGTCCTGCAGCGGCTCACCGAGCGGATGGCGCTGCCCGAACTGGCCACGGACGGGGACGTGGCGGACGCCGCGGTGTTCCTGGCGTCCGACCGGGCGCGGGCGATCACGGGGCAGTCGCTGCTCGTGAACGCCGGCGAACTCATGCGCTAGCGGGACCGATGGTGGATTCCGGTCGGCCGTCCCCTCCCAGCCGCGCGGGACCCGCATCCCGTACGCCTGATCGACTTGTCGGTGTGAACCTGTCTGTGTGGTCTGACGAAGTGCCCGCTCATGGTGTGGTCCACGTCACGAGCACGACAACAGCCCTACGAGTAAAGTGGAGGCAAAATCGTTCTGCTTTCTGATCTGTGTTCATATCTGTGACCGGGAAAGGTCTTGACCGCCCCCTCCGAACGGCGGTTCAATCCCCGAAGTCCCCGCTCCCGCACGGGGGCGCCGCCCATGTGCGTACTGGCGAAGTGCCGTCCGGTATCTGCAAGTTCACAAGGCGGACCCCTGGAGGGGGCACATGAACGGCTTCGACTGGGCCGTCCTGGTCGCGTACTTCGGTGTCATGACCGCGATCGGTGTCTGGTCCCACAAGCGTGTGGACGACGTCAGCGACTTCTTCACCGCGGGCGGCAAGATGCCCTGGTGGCTGTCCGGTATCTCGCACCACATGTCGGGCTACAGCGCGGTGATGTTCACCGGGTACGCCGGTATCGCGTACACGTACGGCATCACCTCGTACGTCACCTGGGCGCTGCCCATCGCCATCGGCGTGCTGCTCGGCGCGAAACTGTTCGCGCCCCGGCTCAACCGGCTCCGCTCCCGGCTGCACGTGGCCTCACCGCTCGAATACCTCAAGGACCGCTACAACGTGCCGACGCAGCAGGCGCTCGCCTGGTCGGGCATCCTGCTGAAGATCGTGGACGTCGGTGCGAAGTGGGCGGCGATCGCGACCCTGCTGAGCGTCTTCACCGGGGTCACGCTCACCCAGGGCATCCTCATCACCGGTGGCATCACGGCCGTGTACTGCACGATCGGCGGTCTGTGGGCGGACGCGCTGACGGAACTGGGTCAGTTCGTGATCCAGTTGCTGGCGGGGCTCTCGATGCTGATCATCGTGCTGAACAAGATCTCCGACCAGGGTGGCCTGTCCAAGGCTCTCGACTCGCCGAAGCTGCACGGTCACGCGAACGGATTCGCGGGCCCGTATCTGACGGTGTTCTTCATCGCGTACCTGTTCATCAAGCTGTTCGAGTACAACGGCGGGATGTGGAACCAGGCTCAGCGCTACATGGCGACGGGCAGCGCCAAGCAGGCCACGAAGTCGGCCTTCCTGTCCGCCGGGCTCTGGTTCGTGTGGCCGGTGATCCTGTTCATCCCGATGTGGCTGTCGCCGCTCCTCGTCACGGCGAAGAAGCCGGACGGCTCGGACGCGTACGGTCTGATGACCGAACAGCTCCTTCCCCACGGGCTGCTGGGTCTGGTCGTGGTCGGTTTCTTCTCGCACACGATGGCCATGTGCTCGTCGGACGCGAACGCGATCGCCGCGGTGTTCACCCGGGACGTGGCGCCGGTTCTCTCCAAGGCCGCGCGTGCCTGGGACACCCGGGCCGGCCTCATCGCGGGGCGGATCACGACCGTCGCCTTCCTCGGGTTCTCGATGGCGGTGGCGACGCAGGTCAACTCCCCCACCTTCAAGGACATCATCACGGTCGTCATCAAGTGGGTGGCGGGGCTCATGGGGCCGATCGCGATCCCGTTCATCCTGGGTCTGCTGCGACCGTTCCGTAAGTCCGGTCCGACGGCGGCGCTCACCAGTTGGGCCTGTGGTCTGCTCGCGTTCTTCTTCGTCAACTACAACCTGGACTTCTCCCAGCGCACCGATGTGAAGCTGGAGTACCAGGTCGCCGTTCCGATGGTCATCTCCCTCGTCCTGTACATCCTCATCGGCTTCCTGAAGCCCGAGGACACGCCGGAGCGGGACGCGATCATCGAGAAGATCAACACGGATGGAGACGGGGACGGGGCCGCTGCCGCGGCGGTCCCGGCTCCGGCGGAGGCCGTGGACGGGGCGGGCACCGCCAGCCCGTCCGGCGTCTGAGAACCCCCGGCGGCCGGCAGTCGTACGGCTGCCGGCCGCCGGTGCCTTGGGCGGGACCGTCGTTCGGCTGCGGGGCGGTGGGGGCTGGGCGCGCAGTTCCCCGCGCCCCTCGGGCGGGGCTTCGCCCCGCATCCCCCAGCCCCCGGCTTGGGGATGGGACGGGTAGGGGCGGCGGGGGCGAGGAACGTCTTAGGCCCGGGGGTAGCGGGCCAGCCAGCCCGGGGCTGAGCCGGCTGGGCCGTGGAGGGCCGGGCCCTGGGTCATCTCCATGGCGAAGTCGTCCGCGAGGGCCAGCATCGTGGGACGGCCCTCCAGCTCGGCCAGCCAGGCGGGCGGGAGGGCCGTCTCGCCGTGCAGGGCCCCGAGCAGCCCCCCGGTGAGGGCGCCGGCCGCCCCTGAGGGCCCACCCTGGTTCACCGCGAGGCACAGGCCGTGCCGGATGTCGTCGCCCACCAGCGCGCAGTACACGGCCACCGCGAGCAACCCCTCCGCCGTACCGTCCCCGGCGAGTTCCTCCACCCGCCCCGGCGTCGGCATCCCCTGCCGCACGGCCCCCAGCGCGTACTGGAGCGCGTCCGCGACGGGCTGCTGCCCCGGCCGCGCCGCGAGGATCGCGAGCGCCCGCTGCACGGCCCCGTCGAGGCTCTCGCCGCGGGCCAGCGCGTGCACGATGACGGCGTACGCGCCCGCCGCGAGGTACGCCGTGGGGTGCCCGTGCGTCTGCGCGGCGCACTCGACGGCTAGCTGCATCACGAGCTGCGGCTCCCAGCCGACGAGCAGCCCGAAGGGCGCCGAGCGGGCGGCGGCCTCGGGACCGAGCTCGCCGGGGTTCTTGGGCGCGTCCAGCGTGCCCATGATGTCGTCGCCGAAGCCGATCAGGCAGGCGCGGGCCGGGTCCCGGCGGGCGTACAGCCACTCCTCGCGGGCCAGCCAGCCGTCGTCCTTGCGGCGCTCGTCGGGGCCCCAGTCGCTCTGTGTGGCCGCCCAGCGGCGGTACGCCCGGTGGAGGTCGGTGGGCGGATGCCAGGCGCCGGTGTCACGGCGCACCTGGGCGCGTATCAGACCGTCGAGGGAGAAGAGGGTCAGCTGGGTGAGGTGGGTGACGGAGCCACGCCGGCCGTGCCCGAAGGCGAGGTCGACCAGCCCCTCCGCACCGTGGGCCTCCCGGATCCCCTCCAGGGTGAGCCCGTCGACCGGCGCCCCGAGGGCGTCCCCGACGGCCGCGCCCAGCAGGGTCCCCCGTACCCGGCTACGGAAGTCCTGCTGCTCCGCACGGCCCCAGACGGCACCGGCTGTCGCACCCACCGAGACCTCCCCAGGCACTGTCCGTACGTCCGACAGCTCAGCACTGTAATCGACCGGGAACGGTCCGTTCAGGGCCCGGAACGGTATGCGAACTGTGACCCGAGTGAACCAAGTGCTCGCTTATGAACGGCGTTCGGCCGTGTTTTCCGCGGCGATCCACTCCCCGAGCGGGGCCAGCCGGGCCCGCTCGGTGTCGGAACTCAGTTCGAGGGCTCGGTCCAGGTCAGCGCGTGCCTCCTCGAACCGCCCGAGCCCGAGCAGGGCCCGCACGCGGCAGACGAGGATCGGTGCCTCGTCGGGGCGCAGGGCGCGCGCCCGGTCGAGGTCGGCCAGGGCGCGGTCGTGGGATGCGCGTTCGAGGTGGAGCTCGGCACGTCGGCGCAGTGCCCAGGGGTAGTCCGGTTGGAGGGCGAGGGCCCGGTCGAGGTCGGCGAGCGCCTCCTCGGGGCGGCCCAGCGCCCCGCGGCAGACGCCTCGGCTCGCGTACGCCGAGGCGTAGCCGTCGTCGAGGGCGAGGGCCCGGTCGTAGTCGGCGAGGGCCTGCTCCGGGCGGCCCGCGGCGCGCAGGGCGTCTCCGCGTTCGCACAGGCCCCAGATCCCGTCGGGGTACAGGCGGACCGCCTCGTCGAGGTCGGCCAGTTGACGCCCGTGCTCGCCGCGGGTGCGCCACACGCGGGCCCGGCGGATCAGCGCCCAGGGGTACTCCGGTTTGAGTTCCAGCGCGTGGTTCAGGTCCGCGAGGGCTTCGTCCGGTTGCCCCAGCAGCTGGCGGACGGCTCCCCGGGAGGCCCAGGCGAAGTGGTGGGAGGGGTCGAGCGCGATCCCGCGGTCCAGGTCTTCGAGCGCCCTGTCGTAGTGGCCGAGGATGCGGTGGTACTCGCCGCGTACGGAGACGGTCGGGGCGTGGTCCGGTTCGAGGGCGTCGGCCCGGTCCAGATCGGCGAGGCCCGCCTCGTGGTCGCCGAGGCCGCCGTGGCTGAAGCCCCTGCCGCGGTACGCCCGTGCCAGTTCCGGATCGAGCGCGAGGGCCCGGTCGAACTCCGCGAGCGCGGGAGCGTACGCGCCGGCGTGCCGCAGGGCCCGTCCCCGGGCCACCCGGGCCCGGGCCTGCCAGCGCTCCTCGAACCCGGTCCGGTTCAGCAGCAGCCCCAGCGCGGCGGCCACTCCGCCGCCCGCGAGCGCCGCCAGCAGGTCGCGCCCCCAGGTCCGTACGAGCTCGGTGTCCGCGTCCTCGCCCGCCTCCGCCAGGACCCGTGCCCAGCGTTCGGCGAAGACGCCGCCGTCGACGCTGTCGCAGGCGTCCACGAAGTCCCGCAGCACCAGGGGCAGCGCGGTGCGGGCGTTCGCGCACAGCCGGTGGTACGACTCCGCGAGCCGTAGCTCACGCCAGCCGCCGTCCGCCCACACCTCGGCCGCGTCCAGACCGGCTTCGGCCTCCGTGCGCCAGCGCCCGAACGTCTCCGCGAGCCGGGTGTGCCGCCCCGCCCAGCCGCGCGGGGAGCGCAGCCGCTGCAGGCGCAGCATCGGGGCCCGTACGACGTCGTGGTACTGGATCCGGTGTCCGCGGTCGGTGACGAAGGGGAGGCTTCGGAGCCAGCCGAAGAGGGCGTCGGCCTCGGTCTCCGGGCAGTCCACGGCGGCACGGAAGACGTCCGCGTCGAGTCGGCGGGGCAGGGCGCAGGCGAGGGCGGCGGCGCGGCGGACGGGGTCCCGTTCCCATTTGAGGAAGCGTTCGACGGCCGTGGCGCTCGGGTCGCCGATGTCGTCCGGGGCGCCGGGCCGGGACTCGGCGAGGGTGGAGACGAGGACGGGCAGTCCGCCGGTCAGCCGCAGCACTTCCTCGACGACGGGTTCGGCCACGACTCCCCTGTCGGCGAGCAGGCCGCGTGTCTCGGCCGCCGTGAAGGGCGCCAGCAGCACGTCCGCCACGAAGTCGGCGAGGCCGCCCCAGCGGGCGGTGTCGAGGGGGCGCTGCCCCGCCGTCACGACCACGACGTTCGCGGGCAGGGCGCCGTGCCGGTCGGTCGTCATCACATCGTGCAGCCAGCCGTCGAGGAGGGGCGCGGTCCGCTCGTAGGTGTCGAAGATCAGGACGAGCCAGGGGGCTTCGGCGGCGACCCCGGCCAGCTCGTCGAGCAGCACGGGGGTGAGCACCCGCTCGGGCGACAGGACGAGCTGCGCGTCCTCCCGGCTGCCCAGGCGTGCCCCGATTCCGGCCCTCAACCGGTCGGCCCCGTGGGCCAGTTGGGCCGGGTCGACGGCACCGGCGAAGGCGCCGACGCCGGGTACGAGACCGAGCCCGACCAGACTCGCCCGGGCGGCGGTCAGGCTCGCGGCCGACGGTGCCGACGGCTGGAGTTCGGATGTCTGTGTTGCCGCCGCCGCTGCCGCCGACTCGGCCTCGTGGCTCCGCTCCCGGTGGGTGGCCAGCAGACGGTCGAGGTCCTTGAACCGGTGCCCCTGCCGGGCGAACCGCGCGCTGATCGCCGCCATCGCCTCGGGCAGGCTGCCGACGCCGTCGTCGACGTACGCCGTCAGCGCCCCACAGGCCCGGGCGATCTGCTCCAACTCCCGTACGAGAAAGGTCTTTCCGACGCCCGCGTTGCCGTGGACGTGGAAGAGGAAGCGATGTCGCTCGTCCTCCGGCGGCAGATCGAAATTCTGCCGGAACGCGGCGCGTTCGGCACCGCGGCCGACGAAGCCGCGACGTCTGCGGTCCCTGATCAGGTCCTGCATGGACGGCCGCGTCCGCGCCATCCGCCCACCTCCTCGCCGCTCCCGACCGGGTCCGGCTCCCAGTCTGGCCCAACTTGCCCTGAACCATCAGGGAGTCGACCTCGGTTGTCCCCGCCGTCGTGCATGCCGGCGGGGACGATCGGTCAGGTGCGGCGCACGGTCGGGCTCAGCACAGGCAAGGGTCGGTGCCGTGGCCCAGCCCGATGATGTCTCTGTCCCTCAGCGCCCCCGCGTACGCCTGTACCTCGTCGACGTCGCCGTGCAGGTACTCGCCCCAGCCGTCCGCCGTGTGCCCCCGGCCCACCTGCAACGGGCCAAAGCTGTGCAGGCCGTTCGGGAAGGCCGCGGTGGCCGCCGCGTTGGTGTAACCGTCCAAGTAGAGCTTGATCGTGTCGGTGGCGTCGTCGTAGACGACGGCGAGCCGGTGGCCCTGGCCCTCGCCGCCGTCGGCCGCCTCGATCTGCGAGACCACGGTCTCGGCCGCACCTTCCTCGTCCGCGACCGGCATGACCAGCTGCCACGCGTGCTGCGACGGCTCGTAGCGCACCTTGAAGGTGTCCGTGTGCTCACCGGCCTGCGACAGCACGGTCATCGGGTGGGCGGGCTCGGAGTCCGCCAGCCGTACGACGGCGCCGATGGTGAAGCTGTCCCCGGTGTCCACGACCGGCTGCTGGGTGGCCGCGTAGGCCGTCTCACCGTCCAGCTGGAGGTGACCGTCACCGACCAGGGCGTAGGGCACGTCGGGGCAGTCCGGGTCGAGGTCCGGGATGCAGGAGCCGTCGGGGCCGCGGTGGATCGTCGCGCCCGAGCCGAGCTTCAGCGGAGCGCCGCCGCCCTGTTCGGGGCTGACACCGTCCGACGCCGTCTCCAGGGACCAGTGTCCGAGCAACCGCGGTGTGCGGTAGCCGAGTTCAGCGGCCTCGGTCGGTACCACGACCCGGTCGTAGGCGCGGACGTCGCCGATGTCGCCCTGCCAGGCCGACACCCCGGGGCCCTGGCCGATGCGGAAGGCGTCGGTGGTCGCCGCGGGCGTGACCCGTGTCTTCGTACCGGTCTCGTGGCCGTTGACGTACAGCTGCGCCAGTCCGGTCTCGGCGTCGTACAGGCCCAGGACATGGGCCCACTCGCCGGTCTCCGGTACGCCGCCCGAGATCTCCTGGCCGCCGACCGTGAACGACCAGACGGGGTGCGCGTCCCCGGCGCGCAGTCCGAGTGCGAGGCCGCTGGAGCCGTTCGCGCCCTGGCTCGCGACCGCCATGTCGCGGTCGGTGCGCTCGGGGCGCACCCAGGCGCCGACCGCGAAGGTCCCGCCCGTGTTGACGGCCGGTGCGTCGGGGGTGAGGAACGCCTGGTCACCGCCGTCGAGGTGGGCCGTGGTGGTGAGGCCGGTGCCCTCCGGCGCGGCTCCCGCGAAGGTCACTCCGGAGCCGGCGCGAGCGTCGGTTCCCGTCTCGGCGACCGCACTCGTGGCGCCGGCCGCGTCGGCGAGCTTCCACTGGGCGGCAGGGGCGTGACCCTCCTTCACGTTGAAGTCGTACGTCGACTGGCCGCTGCTGCGTCCGGCGCGGTCGATCGCGTGGACCGTCAGTATCTGGACGCCCCGACGGAGCGGCAGGTAGGGGATGGTCACGGCACCGCCGGGCTGTTCCGCCCGGACTGTTCCGTAGGGGCCGCCGATGAAACCGTACGTGTAGGCCACCACGTCGTCGGAGGGCGAGTCCATGGTGAAGTGGCCGTACAAGCCCACCCCGTCCACCCAGAACACGTCCTCCGGCCGCGGGTATTCGGGGGAGGTGATCGTCGCCTTCTCCGGGTTCACGGCGTCGTACACGAACGCGCAGAGCGAGCCGCTGTCGCCCTCGGAGCTCCAAGGAGAGGTGGCCTTGCCGTCGTTGGCACGAACCCGCCACGAGACGACGGTGTCCGACGGGATGTCCGAGGGCAGTTGCACACTGAACGGGCTGCCCGACGCCTTCGCGGTGGTCGTGTACGTCCTGTGCTGCTCGGCGCCCGCGGTGTCCGTCCATCCGGCCTCGAACTCACCGCTGACCTGGGTGCCGTCAGGGTCGGACAGCACCGCGCTCAGCTTCGGCGACTGCGCGACGTACGCCGTGTCGTCACCCGTCGCACACGGCTCGGTCCCGGTCCGCAGATCCTGCACGAGCGGCTGCCTCGGCGGCAGGTTGCCCGCGGCGTACGACGTGCCGGACGCGCCCGCCACGACGGCCGCGACACAACACCCCACCGCCAGCCGTCTTCCTCCAACTACCCATTTCTCGTAGGCCATTTGATCCTCCCCTGTGATCCCCGAGCCCGTGGATCACACGGGCCGCTGGAGGCTAACAGGGGCAACTGGCAACGCCGTAGCGAGTTTTGAGCTACTTCACCACGGAGACCTTCGTACCCTTGGTGCCGAATGCCCAGACCGCGTCCCCGTCCGCGCTGTGCATACGGATCCCGCCGGTCTTCACGCCCGCCGCGGGCTGTGGCGAGGAGCCGTCCTGGGCGTTGGAGAAGGCGATGTTCACGCCGGACGCGACGGTGAAGTAGACGATGTTCTCGACCTTCGTGCCGTCCGTTCCCGTGGTGGAGGGGACGGTGGTCGACACCGCGTACCGGCCCGGCGCCGGGCTCACCGTGCCCGGCCACACCGCGAAGGTGCGGCGGACGGCCTCGCCGGTGTCGACGAGCCACACGCGTCGCTGGGCGAGCGAGTAGACGATCCGCCGTCCCGTGCCCGAGGCGTCGGGCACGGCGACCGGCTCGGCCTTCTTGGACGAGGCGGAGGGCCGCGGGCTCGCCGACGCGGACGGCTTCGCCCCGGCGGCGTGGGCGGCGGTCGGGTGCGCCCCCTGGTCGGCCTGCGCGGCGAGGGCGGTGACGCCCACGATCGCCGCCGTGGTCAGTCCGGTGACCCAGATCCAGGAGGGAAGCCGTCGGGCAGGCACGGACACGCAACTCCTCGGATTCACCGGGCTTCGGGCCCTCCACCGAGGGTCGGATCATCGTACTCCGACACGCCCGGGGCCACCGCACGCTTCGGCCGTCACTCCAGAACCGGCAGCAGCTCCGGCAGGTGCCCGTCCGACACCTCCGCCGCCCGCTGCCGCTCCTCGGAGACCTCCCCGTACAGGGTCGTCCGCGGCCTCGCCGGACGCCCGGCCGCCTCCGCGACGGCGATGAGGTCCTTGACGGACTTGTACGAGCCGTACGAGGAGCCCGCCATCCGGGAGATGGTCTCCTCCATCAGCGTGCCGCCGAGGTCGTTGGCGCCGGAGCGGAGCATCTCCGCCGCGCCCTCGGCGCCCAGCTTCACCCAGCTGGTCTGGATGTTCGGGATGTGCGGGTGGAGCAGGAGGCGGGCCATGGCCACCACCGCGCGGTTGTCGCGGGTGGTCGGGCCCGGGCGGGAGATGCCCGCCAGGTACACCGGCGCGTTGGTGTGGATGAACGGGAGCGTCACGAACTCGGTGAAGCCGCCGGTCTGCTGCTGGATGCGAGAGAGCGTGCGGAAGTGGCCGAGCCAGTGTCGGGGCTGGTCCACATGCCCGTACATCATCGTGGACGAGGAGCGGATGCCGAGTTCGTGCGCGGTCGTGACGACGTCGATCCAGGTCGCCGCGGGCAGCTTGCCCTTCGTCAGGACCCAGCGGACCTCGTCGTCGAGGATCTCCGCCGCCGTGCCGGGGATGGTGTCGAGGCCCGCCTCCTTCGCGGCGGTCAGCCACTCACGGATGGACATCCCCGTACGCGTCGCGCCGTTGACGACCTCCATCGGGGAGAAGGCGTGCACGTGCATGCCAGGGACGCGCTCCTTCACCGCCTTCGCGATGTCGAAGTACGCCGTACCCGGCAGGTCCGGGTGGATGCCGCCCTGCATGCAGACCTCGACGGCCCCGAGCTCCCAGGCCTGCTGGGCGCGGTCGGCCACCTGGTCCAGCGACAGCGTGTACGCGTCGGCGTCCGTGCGGCGCTGGGCGAAGGCGCAGAAACGGCAGCCGGTGTAGCAGACGTTGGTGAAGTTGATGTTCCGGGTGACGATGTACGTGACGTCGTCGCCGACGGCGGACCTGCGCACGTCGTCCGCGATCCGGCAGAGGGCGTCGAGCGCCGGACCGTCCGCGTGCAGCAGCGCGAGCGCCTCGTCGTCGGTGAGCTTCGTCGGGTCGTCGGCGGCGGTCGCGAGGGCCGCCCTGACGTCGGTGTCGATGCGGGAGGGCAGCATCCCGGGCGCCGCCGCCTCCCGCAGCGCCTCCCAGTCGCCGTACACGAGGTCGAAGTCGTCCCGGCGGTCGCCGGTGCGTCCCTCCGTGTCGATGGTGCGGTGCAGATCGGTGCGCCCCGACGCCGTGAACGCCTCCTCCGGCTCCTGCCATGGGTGTCCCTCGACGACGGCGTCCTCGCGGGCGAGCCCCGTCTCCGGGTCGGCCAGCGCCCGTACGTGCGGCAGCAGCCGCGGGTCGAGCCAGGGCTCCCCGCGCTGCACGAACTCGGGGTACACACACAGCCGCTCGCGCAGTTCGAAGCCGACGGCGCGCGACTGCTCGGCCAGCTGCTCGATCTGCGGCCAGGGCCGCTCGGGGTTGACGTGGTCGATGGTGAGCGGCGAGACCCCGCCCCAGTCGTCGATGCCCGCGCCGATCAGCCGCCCGTACTCGGAGTCGACGAGGTTCGGCGGGGCCTGGAGGCAGGCGGCCGGTCCCATGATGTGCCGGGCGACGGCCACCGTGGCGACCAGTTCGTCCAGTTCGGCGTCCGGCATCCCGCGCATCGCCGTGTCCGGCTTGGCGCGGAAGTTCTGGATGATCAGTTCCTGGATGCCGTGGTACGAGCGGGACACGCGCCGCAGCGCGAACAGCGACTCGGCGCGCTCCTCGTACGTCTCCCCGATCCCGATCAGCAGCCCGCTGGTGAAGGGAACGGACGACCGCCCCGCGTCCTCCAGGACCCGCAGCCGTACGGCGGGCTCCTTGTCCGGAGAGCCGTGGTGCGGACCGCCGGGCTCGCTCCACAGCCGCGTCGCCGTCGTCTCCAGCATCATGCCCATGCTCGGCGCGACGGGCTTGAGCCGCTGGAAGTCGGTCCAGGACATCACCCCCGGGTTGAGGTGGGGCAGCAGTCCCGTCTCCTCCAGGATCCGGATGGAGATGGCACGGACGTACGCGATCGTGTCGTCGTACCCGTGCGCGTCCAGCCACTCCCGGGCCTCGGGCCAGCGCTCCTCGGGCTTGTCGCCGAGCGTGATGAGGGCTTCCTTGCAGCCGAGTTCCGCGCCGCGCCGGGCGACGTCGAGGACCTCGTCCGGCGACATGAACATCCCGTGCCCGGCGCGGCGCAGCTTGCCCGGCACGGTGACGAAGGTGCAGTAGTGGCACTTGTCGCGGCAGAGGCGGGTGAGGGGGATGAAGACGCTCTTGGAGTACGTGATCACGCCGGGGCGGCCGGCCGCCTCCAGCCCCGCGTCCCGCACCCGGGCGGCGGACGAGGCGAGGTCATCGAGGGCCTCGCCGCGCGCCTGGAGCAGCACCGCGGCCTCGGTCACGTCGAGGGCGACGCCGTCACGGGCGCGTTTGAGGGCGCGACGCATGGAGTTCTCGGTCGGGCCGGTTCCGGAGGTCGCGGTGGTCGTCATCCTTCGAGCATACGATCGCGGTGATCAGGCGTTACAGGGCGTGGCCGTATTCCTCCGGGGCCGCAGATCGTTACAGGGTGCCACTGGCGCCCCGCGCGGGCCGGGCCCCGGCAGGCGCGCCGCCTCCCCGAAAGCTGGCGATTTCCTTCTCTTGCCCCGCAGTTCACAGCCGACTACCAGGGTTGTACGTGCCAACGTGCACCACCCATGTCACTCTCACGACACCCTGGGAGCAGCAGCATGTGCGAGGACGAGCACGGCATCGAAAGCTTCGACGGCATCGGCAGACGCGCGCTGTTCGTGACGGGGGCGGCAGCCGCCCTTACGTTGGGAAGCGTGACCTTCGCGAGCGGCTCCGACGCGACCGACCGTACCGAGACCCGTACGGTGTCCGGCACCCTGCCCACCGGTTCACCGGACTTCGTGTACCTCCCGGTGGAGATCCCGCGCGGGGTGCGGGAGATCCACGTCGCGTACACCTACGAGAAGCCGTCCGTCCCGGCCGGCACCGCGGGCAACGCGCTCGACATCGGCCTCTTCGACGAACGCGGCACTGCACTGGGCGGCGAGGGCTTCCGCGGCTGGTCGGGCGGCGCGCGCACCGAGTTCTTCGTCCGCGCGGACGACGCGACGCCGGGGTACATCCCCGGCCGGATCCGCCCCGGCACCTGGCACATCGCGCTCGGCCCCTACACGGTGGCGCCGCAGGGCCTGCCGTACGAGGTCACGATCACGCTGACGTACGGGGAGCAGGACGCCGCCCCGGTCCCGGCGTACCCGCCGTCCCGTGCGAAGGGCCGGGGCCGCGCCTGGTACCGGGGTGACTGCCATCTCCACTCCTGGTATTCGGACGGTCGCCGCACCCCCGCGGAGATCGCCGCGCTGGCGCGCGCCGCGGGTCTGGACTTCATCAACAGCTCGGACCACAACACGCACAGCTCGCACCCCCACTGGGCGGACCAGGCAGGCCCCCATCCCGACGGCGAACTGCTGATCCTGCTGGGCGAGGAGGTCACGACCCGCAACGGCCACGTGGTGGCCCTCGGCACGGACCCCGGCACGTTCGTCGACTGGCGCTACCGGGCCCGCGACAACCGTTTCGGCCGTTTCGCCCGCCAGATCCGCCGCGCGGGCGGCCTCGTCGTCCCCGCCCACCCGCACGCCACCTGCGTCGGCTGCGGCTGGAAGTTCGGCTTCGGGGAGGCGGACGCGGTGGAGGTGTGGAACGGCCCGTACACCCCCGACGACGAGGTGACGCTCGCGGACTGGGACAACACGCTGGTGGCGGCCGTCCGTTCGGGCAACGCCGACCGCTCCTGGCTCCCGGCGATGGGCAACAGCGACGCCCACCGCGACCCCGACCCGGTCGGCAGCCCGCAGACGGTCGTCCTCGCCGACGACCTGACCCGCGAGGCCATCCAGGAGGGTCTGCGCGCGGGCCGCTCGTACGTGGCGGAGTCGAAGCTGGTGTCCCTGACGTTTTCGGCAGCCGGTGCGAAGGGCCAGCACGCGGGCATCGGCGAACGCCTGCGGGTCGCCCCCGACACCCCGGTCACCGTCCGCCTGGAGGCCACCGGTGTCCCCCGCTGCACGGTCCGCTTCGTCACCGACCAGGGCGTCCTCTTCACGAGCGCCCCCTTGCCGGTGTCGGGTTCCGGGACGGTGGAGTGGAACACGACGGCGCAGTACGCGGCCTACGTACGCGCGGAGTTGCGCCACGAGACGGCGGCGGGTCCGGTACCGGGGGCGTTGGCGGCGTTCACGAACCCGATTTTCCTCGGGACTTGAGTCGGCTGGTTTGACGTCCTGATGGGGCCGTCGGCCGATGGGTACTGCTGAGCGAGAAGCGGCGGGACCGCTCAGCGCTCACCGGTCGGCTCCGGCCACAACGCCCGCACCGCTTCAGGCACCTCGGCCACGACAGCCGGGTCGAGCACGGCCAGTTGGAGGATGTAGCCCGGGAGGACGGAGAGCATCGCCGAAGCGATCGCCTCGGCGGTCACGGTCGTGGGCAAGTCGCCGTGGTCCTGGTGGTCACGGACCATGATGACCAGGTCGGCGCGCATGCGGCCCATGAGCTGGTCGAGCTTGTGAGCCACCGAGCGGTTGCGCATGGCCTCTCCCCAGACCAGAACCGCGAGCCCGGCCAGGTTCCCCTCGGCGGACTTGACCCGGATCACGTCGAGAAGTTCCGCCATGACCGCCCCCATGGACTGGCCCTGCCGGTTCGTGGCGACGGTGAGCGTGATGTCGAGGACCTCACGCATGTTCTCCTCGGCGATCGCGAGGATCATCTCGTCCTTGCTGGTGAAGTGCCGGTACACCGCTCCCGCGGACAGCCCCGCCTCCGTGAACAGGTCCTGCATGGACGCGGAGTGGAAACCGTCGCGGAGGAAGCAGCGTCGCGCCGCGTCCAAGATCTGCTCACGGCGGGCGTCCATGTACTGCTGGGTGACCTTGGGCATGGGCTCACCCTATCAAGAAAAACGAACATTCGTGTTGACGTTTGCTCGTGCAGCGGGTCAGGCTGGGGAATTAATAGAACGATCATTTCTTTTTTTATGAGAGGGGCTGACCGTGAGGAGCCCGTTGTCAGGACACCCGGCAGGGCGGGAAGCGGCCGTTGCCGTCCTGGTGTTGCCCCTGGTGATCACCCTGGTGGTGCTGTCGTTCGCCTGGCCGGCGGGACGGACCGCGCCGCGTGATGTCCCGGTCGGAATCGTGGGCACCGGAGCGGCCAGCCAGCGCGCGGTGGAGGGCCTGGTCCATGAGAAGCCCGGCGCGTTCGATTTCCACCTCTACCCCGACCAGCAGGCCGCGCGGTCGGCGATCGAGAACCGGGACGTCTACGGCGCCCTCGCCATCTCGGCCCACGACATCACCGTGCTGACGGCCCCTGCCGCCAGCACCTCCGTGGCCCAGCTTCTGGGTGAGGTCGGACAGCAGCTGGCCGAGCGGGCCGCCCAGCAGGGGACCACCGGTACTCGGCCCTCGGCCAAGATCCACGTGACGGCACTCGACGTGGTGCCCGTCGCCGCGGAGGACCCCAGGGGGGTGGTGTTCAGCTCGGCGGTCTTCCCGCTCACGATCTGCGGCATCCTGATCGGGGCGTTCGTCTCGACCGCTCGCGGCCTGCGACGCCCATGGCACCGACTGCTGACACTGCTCGTCGCATGCGCCGTCGCGGGGCTCGGCGCCTACCTCGTGGCCCAGGGTTTCCTCGGGGCGCTGCCCCACGATCACGTGGCCACGTGGGCGGTCCTGTCGCTCGTCCTGATCTCCATCAGCACCACCGCCGCCGGGCTGGTCCGACTCCTCGGGCAGGCGGGCCTCGGGCTCAGCGCCGCGCTCATGGTCTTCGTCGGGAACCCCTTCTCCGGCGCCGGCTCCGCTCCGGAGATGCTCCCCAAGGGAGTGGACTACGTCGGCCAGTGGCTGCCCCCCGGCGCCGGAGCCAGCCTGCTTCGCGACACCGCGCACTTCGACGGCAACGGCGGCTCCGGCCACCTTGCCGTCCTCGCCCTGTGGAGCGTCTGCGGGTTCACAGCGGTCATGTTCGGCCGGCGGATCACCGGGCGAGCACCCGGCGCGAAGACCGGTGCGACGGCTTCCGGAGCGTCGCTCTCGTCCTTGCCGACGTCCGGCGCCGCTTCGCCGGACCGGCGTCACGCGCACGCGCACGCACACGCTCACGCACGTCGCAGCGACGATGACTACTGATGCCGAACGCTTCATGCGGGACGGCAATCGCGGCCGTCCACACGAGCTGACCTCGCAAGGGGGGCGGCCCCTTCCCAGCGGGCCGCACCGCCACCTGGGAGGCGCGGCCCGGACGACACACGGGCCGACTCCCGCCATCGCCACGCGTACGGCCTACGGCGCGAGGCGTGGAACCGCGATGCCTCGCGCCGTACCGGAACGGACACCCACCATGACCACCTCACAGCGCCCGCGGCCGGCCGGGCCCCCTCCGGCCGCCACTCGGGCCTTCGCCCTGCTGGGCAGACGCTGGAACGCCCTGATCCTTGTGGCCCTGGCCAAAGGCCCGGCCCACTTCGCGCAGGTGCGCGAGCGCGTCCCCGGCATCAGCGACCGCATGCTCGCCCAGCGCCTCCAGGAACTGACCGCGGTCGGCCTCGTCGCTCGAGACGTCCGAACCGGCCCGTCCTCGCGATCCCATTACGCACTCTCTCCGCACGGCAACGCCTTCCTCATCCCCCTGGCCGCCTTGCTCGTGTGGGCGGAGGACCACCTCCCGGCGAGCGGCTCACCGACCGAGGACCAGCAGCGTCACCATGAGGACCGTCAGGACGCCCAGGCCGATTCCGCCCGCCTTCGCGCCACCCCGGGGGAGGAAGATCCCGGCGACCGTCAGCAGCGTGGTGAGCGGTACGCCCAGCCAGGCGACCAGGATGAGCGCGTTCTCGAAGTGGGGCGTGCGGACGCCGTCCTGGCAGGTGTCGCACGCGATGGCGAGGAGCGGGCCGAAGGTGGCGACCAGGCCTCCGGTGACGAGCACCAGCATCGCGAGGGCGGTCAGGCCGGCCCAGTCGAGGGGAGTGCGCCGGGAGCGGGTGGTGTGGGTGTTCGCCATGCGGCCGACGTTACGAAGGTGTCGACCGGTCGGCATCCGATGTCGTACTCAGGTCGCCGTGAGGCCGTGGCCTGAGTACGGCTACTCCGATGTCGTGTTGGAGAGGCGGTCCAGCCACTCGCCCAGGAGGGCGGACTCGCCCGGGGTGAAGTCCGGCCTCGGGGTCCGGCGCAGGAGGGCGGCGAGGTGAGTGGCGGTGGCGGGGAGTACTTCTTCCGCTCCCGCTTCCTCCGCCCCCGCTTCTCCCGCTCGCGCTTCCTCGTCGCCGGCGGACGTGGTCTCCGGCCCCCTCGCCTCCGGGGTGAAGACCACCGCGTGCACCGCGTCCCGGATGCGGCGCGACAGGGTCTCGTCCGTGAAGGTCGTCGGGCGGGAGACCAGCATCAGGGAGACGCCGACGTTGGCGGACATGATCATCTGGGCGGCGAGTTCGGGTGCCAGGCGCAGCTTGCCCTGTTCGGCCGCGCGCCGGAGGTCCGCGGTGAGGATGCGGTGGGACTCCAGGGCGGCGGCCGGTGGCGTACGCATCGCCGGGGAGTTCATGAGGCGGTAGAGGTTGGGGTTGCGCAGGGCGAAGTCGGTGTGGGTGTCCCAGCCGTCGCGCAGGTCCTGGATGGGGTCCGTGCCGGGCCTGCGGCTGCGCTTGGTCGTCAGGTACTGCTCGTATCCGTGGTCGACCACCGCCGACAGCAGGCCCTCCTTGTCCCCGAAGTGGCGGTAGAGGGCCGGGGCGCCGACCCCCGCCGCCTCGCAGACCGCCCGGGTGGAGACATCCCCGTCGGGGGAGTTCGCCACCAGCTCGGCCGCCACTTCGAGGATGCGCGCTTTCGTACTGCTCACGGACGTGCTCACGGTAGCGACGTTATCCGAGTCGTCCGAGGTCACGCCGCCCCCTTCCGCGCCACGGGGGACAACAGGTCCGCCAGGCCGATCCGGGTCAGGAACTCGGCGCGGACACGGTCCGCGACCAGGCTGACCTCCTGCGAACCGTCGTCCGCCGGGTCGACGTGCACCCGCAAGGGGCGCTTCCCGTACGGGGTGTCCACCACGTCGACGATCGCGTCGGCGACGAGCGACACGTCGACATCGGGCGGGGTGAGGGCCGCCAGGCGTCCCGCGACCTGGTCCATCAGGCCCGCGTAGTGCTCCTCGTAGGCGGGGAGCACGGTCTGTTCGGAGGGGTGGCCGCCGCTCGCGAAGTGGTTCGTGCCCGAGGTGAACGCGCCCGGCACCACGATCGTCGTCTCGATGCCGAAGCGGGCCAGTTCGGCGGCGTACGACACGGCGAGCGCGTCCATCGCGGCCTTGGCGGCGAAGTACGGCGCCAGGTACGGCGGGGTGCCACCGCGCGTGGAGGTGGAGCCGACCCAGAGCAGCAGACCGTGGCCCTGGGCCCGCAGGTGCGGCAGCGCGGCCCGGTTGACCCGCTGGGTGCCCAGCACGTTCGTGTCGTACACCGCGGCCAGTTCGGCGGGCGTGAAGGCCTCCGTCGGGCCGGTCACCATGTGCCCGGCGTTGTGGACGAGCACGTCCAGCCCACCGGCCCGCGCCAGCACCGTGGCGATCGCCGCGTCCGCCGACTCCTGGGACAGGACGTCGAGTTCGACCGTACGGAGGTCCACCGCGTGCTCGGCGGCGTACGCCTCGGCCTCCGCGACCCGGGCCGCGTTGCGCCCGCCGGTGTCCCGCATCGCGGCGTACACCGTGTGCCCGGCGCGGGCGAGGGCACGGGCGGACAGCGCGCCGAAGCCGGATCCGGCCCCCGTGATGACGATCGTCCTGCGCGCGGCAGCATCCATGACTGAACTCCTTTTGAATCGAGGCGAGTTGAATCCGGGCGAGTTACGCGATGCCGCCGTTGGCCCGGAGCACCTGGCCGTTGACCCAGCGGCCTGCGGGACCGGCGAGGAAGGACACCACCTCGGCGATGTCCCGGGGGGTGCCGAGGCGCTCCAGCGGCGGCTGGGCCGCCATCCGCGCGATGGTCTCCTCGTCCTTGCCGTCCAGGAAGAGGGCGGTGGCGGTCGGGCCGGGGGCCACGGCGTTGACGGTGACGTCCCGGCCGCGCAGCTCACGCGCGACGATCAGGGTCATGGCCTCGACGGCACCCTTGGTGGCGGCGTACGCGCTGTACCCGGGGATCGCGAGCGCGAGCACGGAGCTGGAGAAGTTGATGAGCGCGCCGCCCGCGCGCAGCCGTCGTGCCGCCTGCTGGTCGACGACGAACGTGCCGCGGATGTTGGTGCGGTGCATGCGGTCCAGCGCGTCGAGGTCGAGGTCGACCAGGGGCGCGAGCGCCATGACACCGGCCGCGTGGACGACGACGTCCACCCCGCCGAACGCGGATTCGGTGGCGTCGAAGAGGGCGGCCACCTCGGTCTCGTCGGCCACGTCGGCGCGGACGGCGATCGCCACTCCGCCCGCCTCGGTGATCGCGGCGACGGTCTTGTCGGCCTCGGCTTCGTTGCCGGCGTAGTTCACGACGACGGCGTGACCGTCGGCCGCGAGGCGCTCGGCGCTCTCCCGGCCGATTCCGCGGGATCCGCCGGTGACGACGGCCACTCGGCGGGGCGTTCGAGACGTGCTGGAGTGCTCGGTCATGACGATGCTCCTCGATGGGGCGGGGGTAGCGGTGTTCACCACCCGACGAAGCAACGCTAACACCATCGCGGTAGCAGCGCTACGGGCAACCGCGCTCAGCCCAGGAACGCCGCTACGGTCGCCACGAACCGCCCGGCGTCGTCGAGCCAGGGGTAGTGACCGGCGCCCGGCTGCACGACGAGCCGCGCGTCGGGGAACAGCCCCGCGAACTCGGCCGTCGCCCCGGGCGGGCTGTTCAGGTCGAACTCCCCGGTGAGCAGCAGGACGGGGGCTCGGCAGGCGGCGAGCGCCGCGCGGGTGGCGGGCGGGTCGAAGGCACCCTCGGCCCCGAAGAAGGCCACGGCCTCCTCGTTGCCCGGCCGGGCGGCCGCATGATGCTGCCGCGCCACGGCGTCCCAACGGCCCCAGAAGAAGGGGGCGACGGCCTCCCAGTCGCTGCCCGTCCCCGCACCGATCGCCTCCAGCGCGGCGAACGCCGCCGGGAACCATGGCTCACCCTCCCTGAGCCGCGCGAGCGCGCGCCGCGCCTCCCCCGTGACCTCGATGCCGACGGCCCGGGTGCCGGGGCCGATCAGGGCGAGCCTGCCGACGCGCTCCGGATACCGGGCCGCGTACTGCGTCGCGACGTTCGCTCCGGCGGAGTGGCCGAGCAGGTCGAGCCGGGCCGGCCCGAGGTGCGCGCGCAGCGCCTCGACGTCGTCGACCAGGCGGTCGCAGCGGTAGCCGGCGGTGTCGTGCGGGAGTGCGGACCGGCCGGTACCGCGCAGGTCCAGGACGGCCAGCCGACGGTGCCGGGAGAGGCCTCCGAGGTCGCCGAGGTAGCGGGAGTCCGTGGGGCCGCCGGGGACACAGAGGACCGGATCGCCGCCGCCGTCTCCGCTCCCGCCTCCCATCAGGCGGTAGGCGAGGCGGGTTCCGTCAGGTGCGGTGAAGGTGGGCATGACGTGGATCCTGACAGTAATAACCGGGTTATACAACCGGGTTATGGTGACGTTGGGGCACTCGGCCTGGGTATATAACCGAGCTATGGCAGTCGAAGAGGACACGCGTCGAACCCCCGAGCCCCCGACCGAGCCCCTGACGGAGGCGCAGGCCGAGCGGATGTTCGCCGACATGAACGACGTCATCCGCGCGGGCGAGGAGATGCGCGGGCTGCGCGCCGAGATGATCAGGCTCTTCGCCGACCTCGGCTGGACCCAGGACAGGATCGCCCGCCTCACCGGCATGAGTCAGCCCGCCGTGTCCAAGCAGGTCACCAAGCACAAGGGGGACGACCCGTCGCCCCCGCCACGCCTCGCACTCGACCGGCACGACACCCCCTGGCTCGAGGGACGCCTCTGGGGCCTCGCCGAGGAGATCTCCGAGACCCTCCACGACGCCGCCCACTGCACGCGTTACGTCAACGCCGTCGCCCGGGGCCGGAAACACTTCACACCCCAGAACGTCGACGAGCTCCGACGCCTGGTCGAGGAGGACCTGCGGCTGCACCGGACCGCTCTGCCCGACGGCCACCGGCACGCCTACGACGAGATCAGCCGCGCCCTCGACCTTCCCGTCCCCCCGGGAGCCACCACCGAATCGGCCTCCGTACGCCGCACCCTCGCCCGCCAGATCCAGCGCGCCCGCCTCAGGGACGAGGCCTGAGCCGACGCTCGCTCACCCGCCGCACCAGGGCCGGTGTTCCTGCAGCCGCCACACTCAACACCATGAACCTGCCCGAGGATATGGACGCATTCGTGAAGGCCAAGGGGAACGCCTCCCCGTACACCGCCCGGATCCTGCGGCGGCAGAACTTCGCCGAGGAATGGGAGAAGTCCGCGCGGATGCGGGCCGAGGCCGGAATCGTGACCACGGCCTCGGAACCCGCCGAGAGCGAGGACGCCACCCTGGAGCGCTGGGCGCGGCTCGCGGGCAGGTGAAGCGCGGCCACGTCTACGAGCTGTCGTTCGCCGGAAGTCCCGCGCACGCCCTGGTGATGTCGACATCCCCGTCGACACCCCTTCCTCGGGCACCGTCGTGCTCGGCGAGTCCCGCACCCTGTCGGCCCCTCGCTTCACCAAAGAGCTGGGACCTGTCGACGAACGGGTCATGGAGGCCGTCGAGATCGGACTCCGAGTCGTGTTCGACCTGTAGACCCCGGCCGGCCGGGCCCGTCAATCCTGCCGCGTTCCGGCGCTTACCGGCCCCGGCGAGGAGGTCTCCGGCTAAGTCCCCTTCGTCGCCCGAGCCCGGTCGCGGGCCCACGCGCCCGCGCCCACCAGCACGGCGGCCGCAGCTCCGTACACGGGCAGCCACAGGGTCGTCGTGGCTGCCAGGCAGTCGGCAACGGCCTTGCCGCTCTGGGTCACTTGTGCGTACGCCAGGGCGGCGCCGTCGCTGTCGGCCAGGTTCGCCAGCGCGGCCCTCGACCGGAGGGCCTCGTACCTGCCCGTCCCCTCGCACCCGCTCCGCGTGCCCGACATCGGAAAGAGCCAGGCCCAGCGCTGCATCATGGGGGCCAGCGCGATCGCCACACACAGGCCGACGACCAGCGCATACGCGACCAGGCCACGCATGTACGCCGATCGGATGCCGGGCGTCCACGCCGGCCGTCGCTGGAAGGCGAAGATCACGGCAAGAAGCGTCACCCCGATGTACGTGGAGAACCACTGCCAGGACCCCTGCGCGAGTGCGAACGTCAGCACGGCGGCGAGTCCGATGCCGATGACCCCGGCCTGGCCGGCCGAGTCGTATCCGGCCCCGGTGGATGCCGGCTTTCGGGTTCCCTGCGGGCTGGGGTCGTTCACGGGCCTCTCCTGCGGGGTGGAAGCCATCAGCATCCGCCGCGTGGCGCCGCGGGCCCCGGCGCCATGCCGGACGGTCACGACACCCCCGCTCGGATGCCCCACCCTGCCGGTCCGGACAGGCCCAGGGCCCGTCCGGCCGATCATGCCGCCCCAGGGCCTGTCCCTAGTTCCCCGACGGCCAGACGATCGCCTGCACCTCGCTGTACGCGTGCAGTGCGTACGACCCCACGTCCCGCCCCACCCCGCTCTTCTTGAAGCCGCCGAACGGTGCCTCCATGTTGCGGCCGACGGTGTTGACGCCCACCCCGCCCGCACGCAGCGCGCGGGCGACGCGGAAGGCGCGGGCGACGTCGCCCGACCAGACGTAGTCGATCAACCCGTAGTCGCTGTCGTTGGCGAGGGCGATGCCTTCCTCCTCGTCGTCGAAGGGGACGACCACGACGACGGGCCCGAAGATCTCCTCGCGGACCACCCGCATGTCGGGGGTGCAGTCCGCGAGGAGGGTCGGGGCGACGTAGAAGCCGCGGTCGTACGGGGGACGCGTGCCGCCCGTGACGATCCGCGCGCCCTCCTTGCGGCCGAGTTCGACGTAGGCCTCGACCCGGTCCCGGTGGGCCGCCGAGATGACCGGCCCGACGACCGTCCCGGGCTCCCGCGGGTCCCCGACCGTCAACCGTCCCGCGTACGCGGCCAGTTGCTCGACCAGGCGGCCGTAGATCCCCTTCTGCGCGATCACCCTCGTCGGCGCCGTGCAGATCTGCCCGCTGTAGAAGGAGAACGTCGTGCCGATGCCGAGCGCCGCCGACTCGACGTCCGCGTCGTCGAAGACGACCGCCGCGCCCTTCCCGCCCAGCTCCATCAACTGGCGTTTCATCCCGCGCCCGCACACCTCGGCGATGCGCTGCCCCACCGCCGTCGAGCCGGTGAAGCTGACCATGTCCACGTCCTCGCAGTCCACGGCCGCCTCGCCGACCTCCGCGCGCGAACCGCTCACCACGTTCACGACACCCGGCGGTACGCCCGCCGCCTCCAGTGCCTGAGCCATCCGGTACACGGAGAGCGGGTCCTGCGGGGCGGGCTTCACGACCACCGTGTTGCCCATGGCCAGGGCGGGGGCGATCTTGCCTGCCGGATTGGCCCAGGGATTGTTGTAGGAAGTGACGCAGGTGACGACGCCGACCGGCTGGCGGACGGCGAGGGCGCCCATGACCGCCGCCTTCCCGAACGGCCCGGCCTCGTTGATCTGCGGCGGCAGCGGCTGCTCGACGGGCTCCACGCGCGCGTAGCGCCGGAAACGGGCCGCGCCCACCCCCACCTGCATCCCGCGCGCGGTCCCGGTCGTGGCACCGCTCTCGGCCTGGGCGAGATCGGCGTAGGAGAGGAAGTTGCGCCGGATGACGTCCGCCGCCCGGCCGAGGAGCGCCGCGCGCTCCTCGGGGGGCGTCCGCGACCACGGTCCGAAGGCCTCGCGGGCCGCGGCGGCGGCCGCGTGCACCTGCTTCCGCGAGGCCTCCGGCGCCATCCCGACGACACCCTCCGTCGCCGGGTCGATCACCTCGTAGTGCCCGTCGTCGGGCTCCACCCACGAGCCGCCGATGAACAGCCGCTGCTCGTCGCCCGGCCCCCGCACGTCGGTCACCTCGTACTCACCGTCTCCGTGTCCCGGCCGGAGCGCAGCACCTTCCCCGGTACGGCGCCCGTCACCACGTCTCCCCGGATCGACTCGACCCCGTTGACCCAGACCGCCGTGATGCCGATCGCCCTGGAGTCGAGCCGGGGGCTTTCTCCCGGCAGGTCGTGCACCAGGGTGGCCTTGCCGGCGTCGATGCGCTCCGGGTCGAACAGCACGAGGTCCGCATGGAAGCCCTCCGCGATCCGCCCGCGTTCCCTCAGTCCGAAGAGGCGCGCCGGGTCGTCCGTGAGCATCTTCACGGCCGCCTCCAGCGTGGTCAGCTTCCGCCCGCGCAGACAGTCCCCGAGGAACCGGGTCGTGTACGGGGCCCCGCACATGCGGTCGAGATGGGCGCCCGCGTCCGAGCCGCCGAGCATGACGTCCGGGTGCTGCCAGGTCTCGGCGCGCAGCGTCCAGGAGTCGGTGTCGTTGTCGGTGGGCATGGGCCACAGCACCGTCCGCAGGTCGTCGTGCGCGCAGATCTCGACCAGGCACTCGAAGGGCTCCTGGTGGCGCCGGGCCGCGATGTCCTTCACGACCTGCCCGGTGAGGCCGTCGTTCGCCGGGCTGTAGGTGTCCCCGATGACGTACCGGCCGAAGTTGGCGAGGCGGCGGAAGACGCCCGCCTCCTTGCTGTTCGCCCGGGCCAGCATCTCGGCGCGCACGGAGGGGTCCCTGAGCCGTGCGATGCGTTCCGGGACGGGCAGGGCGAGGATCGGGCCCCACCCGGGGATCAGGTTCAGCGCGCAGAACGTGCCCAGGGACATGTTCATGGGGGTGAGGATCGGCATGGTGAGGGCCACCACCCGGCCGCCCGCCTTCCGCGCCCGTTCGCTCGCGACCAGCTGCCTCGGTACGCGCTCGGGGACGGCGGCGTCGATGGTCAGCACGTTCCAGTTGAGCGGACGGCCCGCCGCCGCGCTCATCTCGACGAAGAGGTCGATCTCGTCGTCGCTGAACTGATCGAGGCAGCCGGCGACGATCGCCTCGATCTGGGTGCCCTCGTGCTCGCCGACGGCCCTGCTCAAAGCCAGCAGCTCCGCGGGCTTCGCGTGCCGGGAGGCGACCGGTCTCCCGTCGCCGTCGGAGTGGGTGGAGGACTGGGTGGTGGACAGGCCCCAGCCGCCGGCGTCCATCGCCTCGTGGAAGAGGGTGAGCATCCGCTCCAGCTGCTCCCCGGTCGGCTGGCCGCCCACCGCGTCCGCGCCCATCACGTACCGCCGCAGCGCGCAGTGCCCCACCATGAAGCCCGCGTTGACGGCGATCCGCCCCTCCAGGGCGTCGAGGTAGTCGCCGAAGCTGTGCCAGTTCCAGGGCGCCCCCTCCTCCAGGGCGACCAGCGACATCCCCTCGACCTTGGACATCATGCGGCGGGTGTAGTCGGCGTCCTCGGGCCGTGCCGGGTTCAGCGGGGCGAGGGTGAAGCCGCAGTTGCCGCCCGCGACCGTCGTCACCCCGTGGTTCAGGGACGGGGTGGCGTAGGGGTCCCAGAAGAGCTGGGCGTCGTAGTGCGTGTGCGGGTCGACGAATCCGGGCGCGAGGACGAGACCGTAGGCGTCCTCGCTCGTGCGGGACGCCTCCGTGACCGTGCCGATCGCGGCGATACGGCCGTCGCGGATGCCGACGTCCGCGGTGTAGCCGGGCGCGCCCGTGCCGTCCACGACGGTCGCGCCCTTGATGACGTGGTCGAGCATGGCCGCACCCTCCTCAGACCGCTTGGCGGAAACGGGTCGTCCGGTGCACCGGATCCGTGTCGATCTTCGGGATCACGTGCTCCCCGATCAGCCGGATCGTCTGCAGGGTCTCCTCCTTCGGGACCCCGACCGGCAGCCCGAAGGAGAGCTGGTCGGCGCCCGCCTGCTCCCAGCGCTTGCACTGGGTGAGCACCTCGTCCGGGTCGCCGCAGATCAACAGCTCCTCCTCGATGAGGAGTTCGACGAACTCGGCGTTGTACTCGGGGAGCGTCTCCGGCCAGACGGGGAAGCCCTCGGGGCGCGGGAAGGTGTCGTGGTAGCGGAAGACGAGGGAGGGGAGGTAGTGCAGTCCGCCGCCGACCGCGATCCGTATCGCCTCGTCGTGCGTCGGCGCGCAGATGGCGGTGGTCGTCACCATCACGTTGTCGTTGACGAAGGCCCCGACGGGCTCGGCGTCCACGATGGCGGTCTTGTACTGCTGGAGCACCCACTCCATGTCGGAGACCTTCTGCACGCTGAAGCCGAGCACGCCCAGGCCCTTGCGAGCGGCCATGGCGTACGAGGGCGGCGACCCGGCGGCGTACCACATGGCGGGGTGCGCCTTCCCGTACGGCTTGGGGAGCACCTTGCGGGGCGGGAGCTGCCAGTGCTTGCCCTGGAACCCGACGTACTCCTCCTGGAGCCACATCTTCGGGAACTCGGCGATGGTCTCTTCCCAGATCTCCTTGGTGTAGTTCATGTCGGTGATGCCGGGGAGGAAGCCGAGGATCTCGTGGCTGCCCGCGCCGCGCCCGCTGCCGAACTCGAAGCGGTTCTCGCTGAGGTGGTCGAGCATGGCGACCTTCTCGGCGACCTTCACCGGGTGATTGACCTGGGCGAGCGGGTTGAAGATGCCCGAACCGAGGTGGATGCGGTCCGTGGCGTGGGCGAGATAGCCGAGGTAGACGTCGTTCGCCGAGAGGTGCGAGTACTCCTCCAGGAAGTGGTGCTCGGACGCCCAGGCGTACTTGAAGCCGGACTTGTCCGCCTGGATGACGTACTCGGTCTCCTCCATCAGCGCCTTGTGCTCCGCGAGCGGGTCGGTCTCGGCGCGCTTGCCCACGTATCCCTGTACAAAGAGCCCGAATTCCAAGGAGGTTCACCGTCCCCAGTATGTTTCTGACTATCCGTCAGATTGGCTTGCCGCCGACTGTTGCACCACGGGCCTGCACCGTCAATACCTGACTGCCCGTCAGATCACGCTGACCCCCGCCAGCCACCCCCCGTCGATCACGAACGGCTGCCCGGTGATGTACGAGGAGTCCTCGGAGGTCAGGAACAGGGCGAGCCGGGCGACCTCCTCGGGCCTGCCCACCCGCCCGAGCGGCACGAGCTTGCTGTACAGCTCGTCCAGGGCCCTGGTCATCTCCTCCGGATCGGCCGTCGGGTCGAGCTGGGCCGGGTTCGACATGGGGGTGTCGACGGCGCCCGGGCAGATGGCGTTGACCCGTATCCGCTGGTGCGCCAGCTCCAGAGCGGCGACCCGGGTGAGGCCGAGGATGGCGTGCTTGGTCGCCGTGTACGTGCCCACGGCCGCCATCCCGGTCATCGCGGTGTACGAGGCGGTGTTGACGATCGTGCCCCCGCCGGCCGCCGCGATCTCCCCCGCGACGGTCTTGATGCCGAGGAAGCAGCCGACCTGGTTGACCTGCACGACCTGGAGGAACTCGTCCAACGGGGTGTCGACGAGGGCGTTGAAGCGCAGGATGCCCGCGTTGTTGACCAGCCCGTCGATCCGCCCGTACGCGCCCTTCACGGCGGCGACGGCGGCCGCCCAGTCGTCCTCCCGGCCCACGTCGAGGTGGACGTAGAGCGCGTCCAGTTCCTTGGCCACGTCCTCGCCCCGGTCGTCGAGCACGTCCGCGACGACGACCTTGGCACCCTCCGCGGCGAACAGCCGCGCCTCCTGCTCGCCCTGCCCGCGCGCCGCCCCGGTGACGATGACGACGCGTCCGTCCAGCTTGCCCATGCCCTGACTCCCTGGTTGAGATGGGATGCGGTCTGGTTGAGATGAGGTGCGGTCTAGTCGAGGTGGGGCGCGACGTCGGCGCCGAACGCCGTGATCTGGTCGACGAGCTCACTCAGCCCCCGCGCCCGGAACCGCACCTGGATCTGGTGCACCCCCATCGCCCGGTACGCCCGCAACGACTCGGCGACCGCCTCCGGGGCCCCGCTCACGGTGCGCCGCCCGACGTGCCAGTCCGGCGTGCCGACGTACAGGGGCTCGGTGATGGCCCCGACGACGAGAGGCGCGGAGATCCCCGCCTCCTCCCTGATCCGGTACAGACGGGCGATCTGCTCCGGCAGCCGCTCGCGCGGATCCCCCTGCGGCAGCCAGCCGTCACCCCGCAGCGCGGCCCGGCGCACGGCGGCGGGCGAGGAGCCGCCGACCCACACGGGCACGCGCTCCTGCGCGGGCCGGGGCCGCTGCCCGAGTCCTTCGAAGTCGAACAGCTTCCCGTGGTGCACGGGGAACTCGTCGGCCCCCAGGGCGGCGCGCAGCGCGTCGATGGACTCGTCGAGCACCGCCCCCCGCCGCGCGAAGTCGGCGCCCACCGCCTCGAACTCCTCCGCCACGTGCCCGGCGCCGACCCCGAGGATCAGCCGCCCGCCGGAGAGGTGGTCGAGGGTCGCGTACTGCTTGGCCGTGACCAGCGGATGCCGCAGCCCGACGACCGCGACATGACTGAGCAGCCGTACGCGCTCGGTCACGCCCGCGAGATAGGCGAGGGTGGCGACGGGGTCGTACCAGATCGTGCTCATGGCGTCCGCGAGACGGCGCGGGACGGCCACGTGGTCGCAGCTCGCCACGTAGGCGAAGCCGGCGCGGTCGGCGGCGCGGGCGACCGCGACGAGCTCGCCGGGACCGGCGTCCGCCTCCCAGGGTTCGGCGTAGAGGGTGCTCTGGGACTGGATCGGGAGCTGCATCCCGTAGAGCAGGGGTGCGGGGTCCGACGGCGCCGGGTTCGACGGGGACTGGTTCGATGAAGACTGGTTCAACGGGGACTGGTTCAACGGGGACTGGTTCAACGGGGGCCTCCCGGTCCGGGCCACAGCCCGTCCTCCGTCAACCCCAGCAGCTCGATGGCGTTGCCCCGGACGATCCGTTCCACCACGTCCGCGTCCAGGTGCCCCATCTGGGCCTCGCCGACCTCGCGGGACTTGGGCCAGGTGGAGTCGGAGTGGGGGTAGTCGGTCTCGTAGAGGACGTTCGGGACCCCGATGGCATCGAGGTTCCGCAGGCCGAACGCGTCGTCGAAGAAGCAGCCGTAGACGTGGTCGGCGAAGAGTTCGGACGGCGGGCGGTGGACCTTGTCGGCGACGCCGCCCCAGCCGCGGTTCTCCTCCCAGACCACGTCGGCGCGCTCCAGGATGTAGGGGATCCAGCCGATCTGGCCCTCCGCGTACATGACCTTGAGGTTCGGGAAGCGTTCGAACTTGCCGCTCATCAGCCAGTCGACCATCGAGAAGCAGCAGTTGGCGAAGGTGATGGTGGAGCCGACGGCAGGCGGCGCGTCGGCCGAGGTCGAGGGCATCCTGCTGCTGGAGCCGATGTGCATGGCGACGACCGTGCCGGTCTCGTCGCAGGCGGCGAGGAAGGGGTCCCAGTCGTCGGTGTGGACGGAGGGGAGTCCGAGGTGGGGCGGGATCTCGGAGAAGGCGACCGCGCGGACGCCACGGGCGGCGTTGCGGCGCACTTCCGCGGCGGCGAGTTCCGGGTCCCAGAGGGGTACGAGGGTGAGCGGAATGAGCCGGCCGTGGGCCGCCGGGCCGCACCACTCCTCCACCATCCAGTCGTTGTAGGCCTTCACGCCGAGCAGGCCCAGCTCACGGTCCTTGGCCTCGGTGAAGGTCTGGCCGCAAAAGCGCGGGAAGGTGGGGAAACAGAGCGCGGACTGGACGTGGTTGACGTCCATGTCGGCGAGACGCTGGGGGACGTCGTACGAGCCGGGGCGCATCTGCTCGTACGTGATGATCTCCAGCCGTATCTCGTCCCTGTCGTAGCCGACGGCGGTGTCGAGGCGGGTGAGGGGCCGGTGCAGGTCCTCGTAGACCCACCAGTCGCCGATGGGTCCGTCGTCGCCGGGGCCGCCCATCACCGGGGCGAACCTGCCGCCGAGGAAGGTCATCTCCTTCAGCGGCGCGCGGACGATGCGGGGTCCGGTGTCCTGGTACTTCGCGGGGAGGCGGTCGCGCCAGACGCCGGGTGGCTCCACGGTGTGGTCGTCCACGGAGATGATCTTCGGGAACGGGGTCGTGGACGCCTGGGCGGCCTCAGTGGTCCTCGTGGTCTCCATACGGCTCACGGTAGCGCCGATCTGACGACCCGTCAGCTATCCGTAAGCCACCCATCGGCTGCCCGCCGCCAACTCATCGCCTCCCGCCGCCAACTCGCGGCCGCCCGCTCCGCCGCCGTACGCCCCCGCACGCCTCTGGAATGGGCGGCTCTGTGCGGAGATGTGCGCAGGGGTTGTGAGAGCCCTGTGATTCCCCGTGCCTGTACGGTGTGCGCGCCTGTGATCGCCGTCTCGCACGGCTGACGCATCCGCCATGAACAAGGCAAACTGGCCTCGTAGTACTGACGGTTCGGCAGGGGGACGGCGATGGACGGTGTACCGCGAGTGCCGGAGCAGCGACGTGCCGGGGAATCGGCGGCGTTGCGCTTCAGCGTGCTCGGCCCGGTGCGCGCCTGGCGCGGCGAGGATTCCTTGCCCACGGGGTCCCCGCAGCAACGCGCCCTGCTGGCCGCGCTGTTGCTGCGGGAGGGCCGGACGGCCACGTCCGGCGAGTTGATCGACGCCCTGTGGGGCGAGGAGTCCCCGCCCCAGGCGCTGGCCGCCGTGCGGACGTACGCCTCCCGGCTGCGCAAGGCCCTGGACCCCGGCGTCCTGATCAGCGAGTCCGGCGGCTACGCGATCCGGCTGGCCGCGAGCGACAGCTCCCTCGACCTCGCCGAGGCCCAGGAACTCGCCGCCGACGCCGAGAAGGCCAAGCACTCCGGCGACCTGTGCTCCGCCCGCGACCTGCTGAACCGCGCGCTGGGCCTGTGGGACGGGGAGCCGCTGGCGAGCGTGCCCGGGCCCTACGCGGAGACCCAGCGGGCCCGCCTCGACGAGTGGCGTCTCCAACTCCTCGAATCCCGCCTCGACATGGACCTGGAGCAGGGCTGCCACGCGGAGGCGGTCTCCGAACTCACCGCCCTGACCGCGGCGCACCCCCTGCGCGAGCGGCTGCGCGAACTGCTGATGCTCGCCCTGTACCGCAGCGGGCGGCAGGCCGAGGCGCTCGCCGTGTACGCCGACACGCGCCGCCTCCTCGCCGACGAGCTCGGCGTGGACCCGCGCCCGGGCCTGAAGGAGCTCCAGCAGCGGATCCTCCAGGCCGACCCGGGCCTCGCGGAACCCTCGGCCCCGGCGGCCGAGCCCGCCGCGGCGCCGGTCCGCCCGGCCCAACTCCCTGCGACAGTCACGGACTTCACGGGGCGCGCGTCCTTCGTCCAGGAACTGAGTGACGTCCTGGCCTCCGCGTCCTCCGCCGAGGGCGAGGGCCAGGTCATGGCCGTCTCGGCGCTCGCGGGCATCGGCGGCGTCGGCAAGACGACCCTCGCCGTGCACGTGGCCCACCAGGCGCGCGCGGCGTTCCCCGACGGGCAGCTGTACGTCGACCTGCAGGGCGCGGGCCAGCGGGCGGCGGAGCCGGAGACGGTCCTCGGCGCGTTCCTGCGTGCCCTGGGCACGGCGGACTCCTCCATCCCCGACTCCCTGGAGGAGCGCTCGGCGCTCTACCGCTCGGTCCTGGACGGCCGCCGGGTCCTGGTCCTCCTGGACAACGCCCGCGACGCGGCCCAGGTCCGCCCGCTCCTGCCCGGCACGGAGGGCTGCGCGGCCCTCGTCACGTCCCGGGTGCGGATGGTGGACCTGGCGGGCGCCCACCTGGTCGACCTCGACGTGATGTCCCCGGAGGAGGCCCTCCAGCTCTTCACGAAGATCGTCGGCGAGGAGCGGGTGGCGTCGGAGCGCGAGGCGGCCCTCGACGTCGTCGCGGCCTGCGGCTTCCTCCCCCTCGCCATCCGCATCGCGGCCTCCCGGCTGGCCGCCCGCCGCACCTGGACCGTCTCGGTCCTGGCGGCGAAGCTCGGCGACGAGCGCCGCCGCCTCGACGAGCTCCAGGCCGGCGACCTGGCGGTCAAGGCCACCTTCGAACTCGGCTACGGCCAGCTCGAGCCGGCCCAGGCCCGCGCCTTCCGCCTGCTGGGCCTGGCCGACGGCCCCGACATCTCCCTGGCCGCCGCGGCCGCCGTCCTCGACCTCCCGATCGACGACACCGAGGACCTCCTCGAATCCCTCGTCGACACCTCCCTCCTGGAATCCGCCGCCCCCGGCCGCTACCGCTACCACGACCTCGTACGCCTCTACGCCCGCGCCTGCGCGGAACGCGACGAACAGCCCCCGAGCGAACGCGACGCGGCGATGTCACGCCTCCTGGACTTCTACTTGGCCACAGCCGCCGGGGTGTACGCGATCGAACGACCCGGGGACCGGTTGGTGGACCATCTGGAGCCGACGGAGCACCCGGGGCTGGTGTTCGACGATCGGCATCCGGCGCAGGACTGGTTGTACGCCGAGGCGAACGCCCTCCTTTCGTGCGTACGCCAGTCCGTGGCGGACAGCCGACTTCGCAGGGCTGTCGACCTGCTCTGGGCCGCCAAGGACCTTGCCGAGTCGGGGGCCAATTCGCGCGAATACGAGGTCGCCGCGAACGCGGCGCTCGAGCGTGCTCGTGCCATTGGCGACGCGCATACCGCCGGGCGTGCGCTGACTACGCTCACCGACGTCCACCTGGTCGCGGGACGCTTCGACCAGGCTGACGCGGCCGCCGTCGAAGCCATGCGCATGGCACAGGAGGCGGACGACCCCGTTGCCAGCTGCTGGGCCCCCAACACCCGCGGCATCATCGCCATCTACCAGAGTCGGCACGCCGAGGGCGAGCAGTACCTGACCTCGGCCATCGAGAATTTCCGCAGCAACAAGAACCGGCCGGGCGAGGCCAGCGCGCTGTGCAACCTGTCCCGTATTCACCTGGCCACGGGACGTGTCGACAGCGCCGTCACTCTCGCTCAGCAAGGCATCGACATCTACGACTCCACGGGGAACGCCCTCAGGGGCGCGAACGGGCGCTACGCCCTGGGCTTGGCGCTCACCCGCAACGGGAACCTCGGCTCTGCGACCGAGAGCCTCGTGGAGGCCCTGGAGACCTTCCGCGACAGTCGCCAGCGGCTCTGGGAGGGGATGACTCTCTTCCGGCTCGCCGAGGTGGACCTCGCCGCCCGACGGCCGGCGCAGGCCGCGTCCAACGCGGAGATGGCTCTGACCGTGCTGCGGGGCATCGGTGGGGAGTGGCGACGTGGGCTCGTGCTCACTGTGCTCGGTCGCGCCCTCAACGGCATCGGACAGACCGGTCGCGCCCAAGTCTGCTGGCGTGAAGCCCTCGGGATCTACGAGGAGTTGGGATCTCCCGAAGCGGCCGAAGTGCGCGGCCTGCTGAACCCGGCCGCCGCCGCCTAGCCGACCGTCGGGGCGTTCATCGAACGTTTATCGCCGCCCGACATGCTCACTCCTGTCGTTCCGTCGCGTCGGGGGGCAGGCGGATCGGCAGTGAGGCCGTGAGGTTAATCTGAGCGGCCAATTGGTGCCCGTCCGGCGTCCATCGGGGGAGCTGCCGGGCGGGCCCCCAAGCCTCTTGCCTGGAACGAAATGGGGAGTTGACCGCTATGAGCGAAAAGAAGAGCGAGCCCATCGTCAAGCCGCTGGACCAGCACGCAACGGGTGAGGAGTTCGTCGCGCTGGACCAGCACGCCACCGACGAAGAGCTCATCGCCCTGGACCAGCACGCCACGGGTGGCGAAATCAAGCCGCTGGACCAGCACGCAACAACCGAACCGTCCAACTGACCAATCACGACGGGGATCGGCCGCGGCGGCGCGGAGGGGGAGCCGCCGCGGCCGATGTGCGTCTGCTCGCCTCGCTCCTGGGCCTTTGGCAGAACTTCGCCACTCGGCTGCGGGCCGTGCAGCTCCTCAAGCCGCGGCTCGTCGTGAGTCACCGTTCGGCGGCCGCTCTCTGGCGGATCGAGACGCTCACCCCGATGGCTGAGGGGAACATGGAGTTCATCGACCCCGACCTCACTCTCCGCAGCGGCGGGAAGGGCGTGCGCGTACACCGCATGCCGCTCGCCGGTCGCGACCGCCGCCCTGGTCTCCCTCGCGCTCGAAGCGCCCATGCGCGGAGCGGAAAGCGGCCGCCGCCGACTGAAGCTCGCCGATCCGGGCTCCGGCTCCCCCGCGGAGACCGTCGCGCGCCTGCGCCTGCACGACGCGGGCCTTCACCCCGAGAGCCAGGCCGAACTCCGTACGCCTGACGGCCGCCGTCGCTCTCTGGACTTCCTGTTCCGAGCCGAGGGGCTGGCCGTTCCCCGCGCCGTAGTTTCAGCAGGTCCCAGACCGCAGCTCCCCCTTCACCACCTTCCCGCTCGCGTTCCGCGGCAGCTCCCGTACGAATTCCACCGTCCGCGGGACCTTGTAGTTCGCCATCTCGCGGCGGGACCAGGCGATGAGGTCGTCGGAGGTGAGGGCGGATCCCGGGCGGCGGACCACGTAGGCCTTGCCGACCTCGCCCAGGCGGTCGTCGGGTACGCCGATGACCGCCACGTCCGCGATGTCCGGGTGGAGGCCGAGGAGTTGTTCTATCTCGGCGGGGTAGGCGTTGAAGCCGCCGACGATGAACATGTCCTTGATGCGGTCGGTGATGCGGAGGTTGCCCGCCGGGTCCAGGACGCCCACGTCGCCGGTGCGCAGCCAGCCGTCGGAGGTCAGGACGCGGGCGGTCTCCTCGGCGTCCTCGAAGTAGCCCCGCATCACGTTGAAGCCGCGGACCAGCACCTCACCCGGGGTGCCCGTGGGCGCTTCGACTCGTACCTCCACGCCAGGGATGGCCCGGCCCGAGGTCGACGCGATCACCGACGACGGGTCGCCCCGGCGGCACATCGTCACGAATCCGCTGGCCTCCGAGAGGCCGTACGCGGTCAGGACCGTCTCCACGCCCAGTTCGGTGCGCAGGCGTTCCACCAGGCGGAGGGGGACCACGGCCGCTCCTGTGACCACCAGCCGCAGCGTCGACAGGTCGTACGACGCCCGCGCCGGGTGGTCCAGGAGGGACTGGTGGAGGGTCGGCGGGCCCGGCAGGACCGTGACCCGCTCGGACGCGATGTTCGCCAGCACCGTGTCCACGTCGAACACCGGCTGCGGGATCATCGTCGCGCCCCGCATCAGACAGGCGAGCACCCCGGCCTTGTAGCCGAAGGTGTGGAAGAAGGGGTTCACGATCAGGTAGCGGTCCTCCCGGCGCAGACCGGCCAGCTCGCACCACACCTCGTACGCCCGCAGGCTCTGCTCGTGCGTGATCACGGCGCCCTTGGGCCGGCCCGTCGTGCCCGAGGTGAAGACGATGTCCGACGGCGCCGATCCCGGCACGGCCGCCGCCCGTTCCCGCACCTCCGCCGCCCCGACACCCTCCCCGTCCGCCAGGAAGTCCTTCCAGGTGCGGAAGTCGGCGGGGGCGTCGTCCGCCAGTACCACCACCTGTTCGAGGTGCGGGAGTCCGGGGAGGGGGCCGTCTCCGGCGCCCTCCCCCGCCTCCGCCCTCTCCCCCGCCGCCCGTCGCAGCGACGCCACGTACGACGTCCCCAGGAACGTCCCCGTCACGAACAGCAGCCGCGCGCGGCTCCGGGACAGCACGTACGCCGCCTCGGTGCCCTTGAAGCGGGTGTTGAGCGGGACGAGCACCGCGCCCGCCGACACCGCGCCGAGGGCGGAGACGATCCAGTCCAGGGTGTTCGGCGCCCAGATGGCGACCCGGTCGCCGAGCCGGACCCCGTTCGCGAGGCAGGCGGCCGCCGCGCGTTCGACGCGGGCGCCCAGTTCGGCGTAGGAGATCCGCGTACGGCCCTCGACGACGGCCTCGCGGTCCGCGAAGCGCGTCGCCGCCGACCGCATCAGCCCCGGGATGCTGCCCCATTCCAGGTCCCCGCGCATCTCACGCCTCCCGTAGCCACGAACCCACTAGCTGACTACCCGTCAGATTAGCTGTAGCCTGACGGCCTGTCAGCAGTCGGGCCCTTCCGTGGAGGTGCACCCATGCCGGGGATCAAGGACGCCACCGCCGTCGTCGGCATCGGTCAGACCCCCTTCGCCAAGCAACTCCCCGAGTCCGAGAAGACCTTGGCCTGCCGCGCGATCCTCGCCGCCCTCGACGACGCCGGAATCGCGCCCTCCGAAGTCGACGGGCTCGCCTCGTACACCATGGAGGAGACCGACGAGGTGGAGGTCGCGAAGGCCGTCGGCCTGGGCGATCTCACCTTCTTCAGCAAGGTGGGCTACGGCGGCGGCGGCTCCTGCGCCACCGTCGCGCATCTCGCCGCCGCCGTCGCCACCGGCCAGGCGACGGTGGGCGTGGCGTGGCGGTCGCGCAAGCGGGGCAGCGGGCCCCGGCCGTGGAAGAACACCACCGTCCAACTCCCCACCCCCGCCCAGTGGACCCGCCCCTTCGGGCTGCTCAGACCGGCCGACGAGATAGGCATGCTGGCCCGCCGCTACATGCACGAGTATGGCGCCACCCGTGACCACCTCTTCAACGTCGCCCTCGCCTGCCGCAACCGCGCCAACCAGAACCCCGCCGCGATGATGTACGAGCGCCCGCTGACCCGCGAGATGTACATGACCTCCCGCTGGATCAGCGAACCCCTGTGCCTCTTCGACAACTGCCTGGAGACGGACGGCGCGTTGGCCTGTGTGATCGTGTCCGCCGAGCGCGCCCGGGACTGCCGGCAGCGCCCCGTGTACGTCCACTCCGCCGCCCAGGGTCTGCCCGCCCAGCACCACGGCATGGTCAACTACTGGAACGACGACCCGCTCACAGGGCCCGCCTGGACCGCCGCCCGACACCTGTGGAAACACGCCGACTTCACCCCGGACGACGTCGACGTGGCCCAGGTCTACGACGCCTTCACCCCCCTCGTCCCGCTCTCCCTGGAGGGCTACGGCTTCTGCGGACGCGGCGAGGGCGCGGCCTACACGGAGGGCGGCGCCCTGGAGATCGGGGGCCGGCTGCCCCTCAACACCGGCGGGGGCGGACTCAGCGAGGCGTACGTCCACGGCTTCAACCTCATCAACGAGGGCGTGAAGCAGTTGCGGGGCACGAGCACCGCCCAGGTCCCCGGCGCCGCCACCTGCCTGGTCACGGCGGGGGAGGGCGTCCCCACCTCCGCGATCCTGCTGAGGAACTGAGGAGCCGAGATGACCGAGCCCCTTCTCACCCCCGTCCTCGACGACGACGGCGCGCCCTTCTGGGGGTACGCCGCCCAGGGCGAGCTACGGATCCAGGCGTGCGCCGACTGCGGCGAGCTGCGCTTCCCGCCCCGTCCCTGCTGTCCCCACTGCCGGTCCTTCGGCAGCGAGTGGCGGCGGATGAGCGGACTGGGCCGCGTCTGGTCGTACGTCGTCCCGCACCCGCCGCTGCTCCCGGCGTACGCGGCCGTGGCCCCGTACAACGCGATCGTCGTCGAAATCGCCGAGGCCCCGCACATCCGCCTGGTCGGCAACCTGGTCACGGCGCCGGGCGCCCGGCTCGACTCCTTCCCCCCGGACCGGATCCGGATCGGAGCGCGGGTACGGGTGGTGTTCGGCGGGGAGGGGCTGCCGCAGTGGGTTCTGGACGGCCGGTCGTGAACGGCGGCGCGCTGCGGATCGCGGCCGACAAGGACACGGGCGTCGCGGTCCTGACCCTGGACCGCCCGGAGAAACTGAACGCCATCGACGAGGCCCTTGCGTCCGAACTCTCCGCCACCTGGCGGGCGTTCCGCTTCGACGACTCGGTACGGGCCGTCGTCCTCACGGGCGCGGGCGAACGGGCCTTCTCCACCGGCCTCGACCGCACCACCGAAACCCCCCAGCCCACCTCCCCCTACATGGTGGACGACCCGCTCCTGCGTATCGGCCCCAAGGCCAACGACCTGTGGAAACCGGTCGTGGCGGCCGTGCGGGGGATGGCGTGCGGAGGGGCCTTCTACCTCCTCGGGGAGGCGGAGTTCGTCGTCGCCGACGAGACCGCCACCTTCTTCGACCCGCACACGACGTACGGCATGGTCAGCGCGTACGAGTCGGTGTACGCGGCGCACCGGATGCCGTACGGGGAGGCGGCGCGGATGGCACTCATGGGGAACGCCGAACGGATGTCCGCGCAGCGGGCGTACGACATCGGATGGGTGTCCGAACTCACCCCACCCGGGGGTGCGTTGGAGGCCGCCGTCCGCTGCGCCACGGTGATCGCCTCCTACCCCTCCGAGGGGGTGCAGGGCACCGTACGCGCCCTGTGGACGGCCCACGAGGCCGCCCGCGCCCACGCCTTCACCCAGGCGCCGCACCTCATCTCCCTGGGCAACCTGCCCCCGGCCCGACAGACGGAGTTGTTCTCCGCGCGACAACCGAACGGGTTCCGGGTGCGGTGATTCGTCTGCGGGGCGGGTGGGGGCTGGGAGGCCGATGGGGCGCCGGGGCGCAGCCCCGTGCCCCAGGGGCGCGGGGAACTGCGCGCCAAGCCCCCACCGGCCCGCAGCCGAATCACCGCACCCCGGGGGGCCCTGTCACCCCTACGTCGTGCGGGCCGTCCCCGTCCCCTTCTCCGCGTCCAACGCGTACACGCATCGGTCCTTGCTGCACGCGTACACCACCCCGTCCTTGACCACCGGCGCACCGGTGATCTCCCCGCCCGTCGCCAGCTTCCACCGGAGCCGCCCGTCGTCGGCCTTCAGGGTGTAGAGGAGATGGTCCGTGGAGCCGAAGTGGATGCGGCCCTCGGCGACCGCGGGCGCGCCCACGAGGTCGCCCCCGGCCTGGAAGCGCCACTTCGGAGTGCCGGTGACCGCGTCGAGGGTGTACAACCCCTTGCCGCTGCCGACGTGGACGTGGCCGGCCGCGACCAGGACGGGATCGATCGAGGAGCGGGCCTCGGTCGCGATGCGCCAGCGGTCGCGCCCGTCCGTCGCGTCAAGGGCGTACACCGTGCCGAGGTAGTCGGCGAGGTAGACGCCGCCTCCCGTGACCGCGGGGCCCGGCACGAAGGTCGGCGGGGACAGGAAGACCGCGGGGGCCTCGAAGTGCCAGCGCACGTGCCCGCCGGCGACGTCGACGGCGAGGACGCGGGTGCCCGCGGAGATGTAGACGTAGCCGTCGGGAGCGGACGTGATCCGTACGGGTACGCCCCCGCACGACGCCGCGTCGCCGATCGGGTACGACCACCGCTCCTCACCCGTACGGGCCTCCAGGGCACGCAGCCGGGCGTCCTTCCAGACGTACACCGTGCCGTCGTGGACGGCGGGCCCGGCCTCCGGGGACTCGAAGTCGGTCTGGGCGCCGGTGATCTCCCAGAGTTTCTGGCCGTTGGAGGCCTCCCAGGCCTGGACGCCGCCCCCGCGCGTACCGGTGATGACGGTCCCGCGGTCGGCCTTCAGGGAGTACACCCAGGCGTCCGTGGACAGACGCCACAGGTCCGCGCCCTCCCGCGCGTTCAGGGCGAAGAGGGTGGGGCCGTCGGAGGCGTGGATGCGGCCGTCCGCGACCGCCATGGACCAGGCCACGTCCCGCGTCTTGAAGCGGCGGCGGCCGGTCGCGACGTCCAGGGCGTGGACTTCGAAGGAGGTGACGTAGACGAGGTCGCCCGCGACGGAGGGCGTACCCCAGACGTCGTTCGACATGCGGAAGCGCCAGGGCCGCCAGCCGGACGGGGAGTCCGGGGCGGGCGGCGGAGCGACCGCCGGCGCGGGGTCGGCGCCGTTGACGCCGACGCGCGGGCGGGACCAGGAGGCGGCGAGTCCCGCCTCCGGAGGAGGTGCCTTCACGGCGGCGGCACGGGCGTCGGCGACGCGCGGCCCGGGGCCGATGGGCACCTGGCCGCCCGCGAGCCGCACGGGGCCTGTGTCGGGCGCTCCGACGGGCACGGGAGCGTGCGAGGGCGGCGGGGGCAGGGCGGGGCGTCCGCCACCGCTGCGACCGCCGGAGGACGGGGGCTTCACCGCCGGACGGCCCCCACGGCGTGACTCGATCAGTCCCACCGCCCGCTCGGGCAGCCACGCCGACGCCGTACCGCTGTCGTCGGAGCCGGAGCCGAAGAGGTGGGGTGCCAACTGGGCTTGGAGGTCGGCGGGGTTGGGGCGGCCGGTCGCCTCCATCTGCATACAGGACTCGATGAGAGGGCGCAGCTCGTCCGGGAGGCCCTCCAGGTCGGGGCCCTCCCGCAGCAGCATGAAGACCGTCTCGACGGGGTTGGCGCCGTGGAAGGGCGCGTGCCCGGTGGCGGCGAACACCAGCATCGAGCCGAGCGAGAAGACATCGCTCGCGCCCGTCACGCTGCGCGAGTCCTTCGCCTGTTCGGGGGACATGTAGGCCGGGGTGCCGACGGCGACGTTCGTCATCGTCAAACGGGTGTTCGAGACACCGGAGGCGATACCGAAGTCGATGACCCGCGGCCCGTCCTCCACCACCAGCACGTTCGAGGGCTTCAGGTCACGGTGGACGAGCCCGGCGCCGTGGATCGACTGCAGCGCCTCCGCGACGCCCGCCGCCAGCCAGCGCACCGCCTGGGCCGGCATCGGCCCGCACTCGTTCACTATTTCTTCGAGGGAGGGCGCCGGAACGTACGCGGTGGCCAGCCACGGCACGGCCGCGCGCGGGTCGGCGTCGACCACGGCCGCCGTGTAGAAGCCGGAGACCGCTCGCGCGGCCTCCACCTCACGAGTGAAGCGGACCCGGAACAGCTGGTCCTCGGCGAGCTCGGTCCTGACCGTCTTGATCGCCACGCGTCGGCCCGAAGCCGAGCGCGCGAGATAGACCAGCCCCATGCCGCCGGCACCCAGCCGTCCCAGCACCTCGAACGGCCCGATCCGCCGCGGATCGTGCTGTGTCAGCTGATCCACCACTTGCCTGCCACCTCCCCGTACGAGCCACGTCATCCACGTATGAACGCAGCCCCGTGCAGCGTCTCACCACCGCACCGCCATGGCGGCACGCACCCCGATTCTTCCTGTCCGAGCCACAGGTTGCGAACCCGGGGGCGGAACGGGGTGTCTCGGGACATAATCACCGGCCCCGTACCTCGAGTACGGCGAACGACGCCCCTTGATTGTCCGTGACGACGGCCGCCCTTCCGTACGAGGTGTCGAAAGGGGACGCCTGAACACGTCCGCCGAGCCGGTTCACCGTACCGAGAACCGCGTCGACGTCCTCCACTCCGAAGTGGACGAGGAAGTGCGGCGGCATCTCGGCGGGGAAGACACCGGAGACCGGGGCGCGACCGAAGTCGGGCGAGGCGTCGGGGCCGAACAGGGCTTCGTGGAACAAAGTGCCGTAGAAACGGTCGACGGTTTCCGGGTCCCGCGCGTACAGCTCGGCCCAGCAGAAGGAACCCGGCTCGTGCCGCTTGCCGAAACCGGGGTGGGTGCCCGCCTGCCACAGGCCGAAGACCCCGCCCTCGGGGTCGGTCGCGAGGGCGGTCGTACCGTAGGGGCCCAGCTGGGTGGGCGCTGTGATCACCCGCCCGCCCGCCGCCTGGATCCGGGCCGCGAGCGCGGCGGCGTCCGGGGTCGCGAAGGACACCGTCCAGACGGTCGGCATCCGGCCGTCCCGCTTGGGTGTGAGGGCGGCGACGGGCTCCCCGTGATGGCGCGCCCACACGCCCTCCTGGTGCGGCTCGAACCCCTCCCCGAAGGTCCAGCCGAACAACTCACCGTAGAAACGCCTGCCCGCCTCCACATCGGGAAGCTGCGCGTCGACCCAACAGGGGACGCCCTCCGGGTAGGCGTGCGTTGCGTCGGACGCCCGGGATACGGCCATGCGGCCAAGTTAACGGCCTTTCATCCACTCCGCGCGACGGACCGGACACCCCCAGACACCTCCCAGGGCCCCCACTCGCCGCCCGCACTCCCCCACGCACCCCATTTGCAGTCGGCCGAATCGCGCTCCGATCACCCCTCGGTAAGCTGACGGCATGACAGGACAAGTGCGTACCGTCGACGGCCGCGTGGCCGGACGGCGAGGGCAGGCGACCAGGCAGAAACTGCTCGACTGCCTCAGTGAAATGCTCAGCTCGTCGCCGTACCGGGACGTCAAAGTCATCGATGTCGCCCGGAAGGCGGGCACGTCGCCGGCGACTTTCTACCAGTACTTTCCGGACGTCGAAGGCGCCGTCCTGGAGATCGCCGAGCAAATGGCCGCGGAGGGCGCCGGGTTGACCCAGCTCCTCGAAGGGCGCTCCTGGGTCGGCAAGGCCGGCTGGGCGACCGCGCAGGAACTCGTGGACGGTTTCCTGGAGTTCTGGCGGAAGAACGAGGCGATTCTGCGCGTCGTCGACCTGGGCGCCGCCGAGGGCGACAAACGCTTCTACAAGATCCGCATGAAGATCCTGAACTCGGTGAACAACTCCCTCGCGGACTCCGTCTCCGAGCTCCAGTCCAAGGGCAAGGTCGACAAGGACGTGAACCCCGCGGCGATCGCAGGTTCCCTCGTCGCGATGCTCGCCGCGGTGGCCTCGCACCAGAAGGGCTTCCAGACCTGGGGCGTCAAGCAGGCCGAACTGAAGCCGAACCTGGCGCTGTTGGTGCACCTCGGGGTGACCGGGAAGAAGCCGACCAAGTAGCGCGACCGTATCTCTTGGGGCCCCCTTCGGCCCAAATCCTGTCATCCAGGCGGCAGTCCACCTCGTGGACTGCCGCCTGCTGCGCTATGCGCCGCGGCGCACGATGCGAAACAGCCGGATCTCCCGGTCGATCCGCGCCTGGTACGTGGCGTACGGCGGCCAGAACGCCAGCACCGCCTTCCACGCCGCGTCCCGCTCCTCCCCCTCCAGCAGACGGGCCCTCACGGGGATGTCCTCGCCCTGCCAGCTGATGACGGCGTCCGGATGGGCGAGAAGGTTGGCGGTCCAGGCCGGATGATCGGTGCGCCCGAAGTTGGACCCGACGAGAATCCAGCCGCCCTCTCCCTCCGGCATACAGGCCAGTGGCGTACGCCGCTCCAGCCCGCTGCGGGCGCCCCGCACGGTCAGCACGATCCCCGGCAGCAGCTGCGCGCTGAGCAGCACCTTGCCGCGCGTCAGCCGGTGCACCGCGCGGTCGAGGGCAGGGACGAGGTGCGGGGCGACCCGGGCGAAGGCCCGCGTCGAGGACACCTTCTGCACACCCCGTACGACGGCTCGCGACCGGATCCCCGGCGCCATCAGACCGCCACCTCCGCCCCGTCGAAGAGCCGCGCCGCGTCGGCGGCGTACGCCCGCAGCCGGTGCACGGGCCCGAAGAGCAGTTCGTCGCCGGCCGCGCGCTTGAAGTACAGCTGGGCCTCGTGCTCCCAGGTGAAGCCGATGCCGCCGTGCAGCTGGATCGCCTCGGCGGCGGCCGTGCGCAGCGCTTCCAGGCCCTGGGCGAGCGCGAGCCCCCCGACCCGCTCGCCCCCGGCCCCCGCGGCCCAGGCGGCGTAGTACGCGGCGGACCTGGCCGCCTGCACCCGCACGTACACGTCCGCGAGCCGGTGCTTCACCGCCTGGAAGGACCCGATCGCCCGACCGAACTGCTCCCGCTGCCGCACGTAGGCGACGGTCCGCTCCAGTGCCCGGTCCGCGGCCCCCACGGCTTCGACGGCGAGCACGGCGGCGGCGGTGTCCCCGACGGAGGCGAGCGCGCCGAGCACGTCGGCGTCCTCCTCACCGAGCAACTCGGCCCGCACCTGGCGCAGTTGCACCCGCCCCTGCGCCCGCGTCTCGTCCAAGGACGTCTGCCGCATCCGTACGAGCCCCTGGGCGCCCTCCGTCACGAGGAAGATCCGCGTCCGGGCCCGGGCGAACCCCCCGGTGTGCGCGGCGACCAGCAGGAGCCCGGCGCTGTGCCCGTCGAGGACGCGTTCCACCTCTCCGTAGAGGCGCCAGCCGCCCTCCTCGTCCGGCCGGGCCTGTACGCCCCCGGCCCGGCCGCCGCCCGCCCAGTCCCCGCCGTTGTCGCCGACCAGGCCGAGCGCGGTGGGGAGCCCGGTGCCCGGTATCGCTAGGGCGGCGGTCAGCTCGCCGACCGCGATCCTGGGCAGCAGCCCGGCGCGCTGGGCGTCGGTGCCGAGGGCGAGGATCAGCGGAGCCGCGAGGGCGGCCGTGGCGAGCAGCGGCGAGGGCGCGAGGACCCGCCCCGACTCCTCGCAGGCGAGGGCGAGGTCGGCGAACGAGCAGCCGACCCCGCCGTACGCCGTGGGCAGGGCGAGCCCCGGCAGCCCGAGCTGCTGCGCGAGGGTCTCCCAGAGCCCGGCGTCGTATCCGACCCCGGTGCGCACGGCCGACCGCACCTCCTCCGGACCGCAGCGCTTGAGCAGGAGCTCCCGCAGGGTGCGGCGGATCTCGTCCTGTTCGGCGGTGAAACGGGCGTCCATGGCCAGGCCCCTTCTCCCGATCTGACGGTCCGTCACATTAGCGCCGTGCGCTACGGATGCCCAGAGCCACGACGGCCTCCCGCATGCCGCCACATCTGATGTACCGTCAGATTCATGACTCCGGGGAAGCGCAAGGCCGCCGTCGTGGGTGTCTCCCTCTCGGACTGCGGTCGCGTGGACGACGCGACGCCCTACGCCCTGCACGCCCAGGCCGCCAGGCGCGCGCTGGCGGACGCGGGGATGGACCGCTCGCTGGTCGACGGGTTCGCGTCGGCGGGCCTCGGCACCCTGCCGCCGGTCGAGGTGGCCGAGTACCTGGGCCTGCGCCCCACCTGGGTCGACTCCACCGCCGTCGGCGGCTCCACCTGGGAGGTCATGGCGGCGCACGCGGCGGACGCGATCGCGGCGGGCCACGCCGAGGCCGTCCTCCTCGTCTACGGCTCGACCGCCCGCGCCGACATCAAGGCGGGCCGCCGCACCGGCAATCTCTCCTTCGGCGCCCGGGGCCCCCTCCAGTTCGAGGTCCCCTACGGCCACACGCTCATCGCCAAGTACGCGATGGCCGCGCGCCGCCACATGCACGCGTACGGCACCACACTCGAACAGCTCGCCTCGGTGGCCGTCCAGGCGCGGGCGAACGCCGCGCTGAACCCGGAGGCGATGTTCCGCACCCCGATCACCACCGACGACGTCCTGTCCGGCCCGATGATCGCCGACCCCTTCACCAAGCTGCACTGCTGTCTGCGCTCCGACGGCGGCGCGGCGGTGCTGCTGGCGGCCGAGGAGTACGTACGGGACTGCCGTACGGCCCCGGTGTGGATCCTCGGCACCGGCGAGCACGTCTCGCACACGACGATGTCCGAGTGGCCGGACTTCACCGTCTCCCCCGCGGCGGTGAGCGGACGTCTCGCCTTCGAACGGGCGGGGGTGCGGCCCGACGAGATCGACGTGGCCGAGCTCTACGACGCCTTCACCTACATGACCCTCGTGACCCTGGAGGACCTGGGCTTCTGCGCGAAGGGCGAGGGCGGTCAGTTCGTGGAGAAGGGGCGCCTGACGGTGGGCGGGGAGCTGCCGGTGAACACGGACGGGGGCGGGCTTTCGGCCCAGCATCCAGGAATGCGGGGCCTGTTCCTCCTGGTGGAGGCCGTACGGCAGCTGCGCGGGGAGGCCGGGGAGCGGCAGGTGAGGAAGGCGGGCGGACGGCTCCCGGAGCTGGCGGTGGCCTCCGGGACGGGCGGGTGGTTCTGCTCGTCGGGGACGGTGGTGCTGGGACGGGGGTGAGCCGACCGCCTCAACGGACGGTACGGAGGAAGGCCGTCCAGTTCACACCCTCCCCCTCTTGCAAGAGGGGGATTCCACGGGGTGCTCATGGCGCGGCTTTGCCGGACCCCCGAGTGATACTCGGGGCATGGGAACGGATCTTCACGAGCTGCTCAGGTCACTGCGGGTGTGGGACGTAGAGCTGCCCTCCTTCGACCCGGCATCCGCACCCGCCGAACCACTCCCCCTGTTCACGGAGTGGTTCGCGGAGGCGGTCGCGGCCGGGCAGAGCGAACCGCACACGATGTCGCTGGCGACGGCGGACGAGGACGGGCTGCCCGACGTCCGGGTCGTGATGCTGCACGGCGCGGACGCGGACGGCTGGGCCTTCGCGAGCCATGTCACCAGCCGCAAGGGCCGCCAGCTGGCCGCCCGCCCGTACGCGGCTCTTGGGTTCTACTGGCCCGCCCAGGGCCGTCAGATCCGGCTGCGGGGGCCGGTCGAGGTCGCCCCGGCCGAGGAGGGGCAGGCGGATCTGCACGCCCGCTCCACGGGGGCGCTGGCCGCCGCGCTCGTGGGCGGGCAGAGTGAAGTGCTCGGTTCCGTGGAGGAGTTGGGGCGGGCCTCGGACGACGCCTGGGACCGCGCTCAGCGCGAGCCCGACGCCCCGGCCCCGACGTGGACCCTCTACCGCCTCCGGCCGGAAGAGGTGGAGTTCTTCCAGGGTGACGCGAGGCGTCGGCACGTACGCCTCGTCTACCGTCGTACGGAACCTTCGTCGGAGGGCGGAGGCTGGCGCAAGGAGCTGCTCTGGCCCTGAGACGCGGGACCGCTCAGGTGGGCCTGGGCGCACTTGCGGAAGGCCGTCACGAGTCGGCTGCGGTCGTCGGTACGGGTCGCGAGCACGACGTGGCTCGGTTCGACGCCGTGCAGGGGGACCGTGGTGAGGTCGGGGCGGATTCTGTCGACGCGCGGGTCGGCCGGGACGATGGCCACGGCCTGCCCGGAGGCGATGAATTCGAACTTGTCCTCCAGGGCCTCGATGAGCGGACCGTCGGGCGCCCGGCTGCCGTCGGGGCGCGGGTCGACGCGCCAGAACGCGTTCCAAGACGAATCGGACACCCGGGGCAGGGGTTCGTCGGCGATGTCGTCGAGGGTGACGGACTCCTTGCCGGCCAGGCGGTGGTCGACGGGGACGAGGAGCACGCGGGGCTCGTCGTAGAGGATCGTGACGTGCAGCTGGTCGGTCCGCATCGGGAGGCGGGTCACCGCCACGTCCACCCGGTGCTCGACCAGGGCCGCGTGGGCGTCGTTCCAGACGAGGTGCTGGGCGACCACCTCGGCGTCCGGGTGCAGCCGGCGCATCTCGCGCACCGCCGGGGTGACGATGATGCCGGAGGTGTAGCCGATGGTGACACGGCCGGGCCGGGCGGCGGCCCGGGTGCGCGCCGCGGCCTGAGTGGCCGAGCGCAGCAGCGCCTTGGCCTGGGGCAGGAAGACCTCGCCGGCGTCGGTGAGCCGGCTGCCCTGCGGGGTACGGTCCAGCAGCCGGGCGCCGAGCTGCTGTTCGAGGCGGCGGATCTGCCGGCTCAGGGACGGCTGGGCGATGCACAGGGCGGTGGCGGCCCGGCCGAAGTGCCGGTGCTCGGCGACGACCGTGAAGTACCGCACGAGGCGCAGATCGAGGTCGACCGGAGGCGAAGGCTGCTGCTGCGGCGACGAGTCGGACGTCATGCCTTCATGGTATTCCCCGCGACCACCGGCTGACCGCAAGCCTTAGCCCTTGACCTGCTGTGATGCCTGAAACGCATGTGTTGTTGCGAAACAGGCCTTGGACGCGAAACCCCACGTGGCCGCACGGTGGATCCGGAACCACCGGAGGAGAACCGACAGGCGGAGAACCGCCGGGCCGGACCTCATCACCCCTTTTGGAGTGCACCATGCGTGTGTTCGTCACCGGAGCCACCGGATTCGTCGGCAGCGCCGTCGTACGCGAACTGCTGGATGCGGGACACCGGGTTCTCGGCCTCGCCCGCTCGGACCGGGCCGCCGCGTCGCTGACGGCCGCGGGGGCAGAGGTGCACCGCGGTGCCCTCGACGACCTCGACGGTCTGCGGGCGGGCGCGGACGCGGCGGACGGCGTGATCCACACGGCGTTCCAGCACGGATCCTCGGACTTCGCTGCCGCCGCCCGGGCGGAGATCCGTGCCATCCGGACGCTCGGTGAGACGCTCGTGGGCTCCGACAGGCCCTTCGTCGTGACCTCCGGGACCGCCGGTCTCACGCTCGTGCCGGGCCGTGTCGCGACCGAGGACGACGAGCAGGATCTCTCCTCGCCCGCGGCGGCCCGGATCCCCGGGGAGGCGGCGGCGCTGTCGTTCGCCGAGCGCGGGGTGCGGGCCTCGGTGGTGCGGCTGCCGCCGTCGGTGCACGGCGAGGGGGACCACGGTTTCGTCCCGCACATCATCTCCGTCGCCCGCGCGAAGGGCGTCTCCGCCTACCCCGGCGACGGCTCCAACCGCTGGGCCGCCGGGCACCGGCTCGACGCCGCGCACCTGTACCGGCTGGCCCTGGAGGAGGCGCCCGGCGGCACGCGGCTGCACGCGGTCGGCGACGAGGGCGTACCGGTCCGCGACATCGCCGAGGCCGTCGGCCGGTACCTGAAGCTGCCGGTGGCCGCCGTCCCTCGCGAGGAGGCGGCCGACCACTTCGGCTGGCTCGGACACTTCTTCGCGATGGACGTCCCGGCGTCGAGCGCCCTCACGCGGAAGCGGCTGGGATGGCACCCCGAGCGGCCCGGCCTCGTCGAGGACCTCGAAAAGGGTCACTACTTCACGAAGTCGTAGACGGCGAAGTCGGCGACGGGGCGGTAACCGATGCGCTGGTAGAGGCCGTTGCTGGTCGGATTGGCGAGGTCGGTGAAGAGGAGTACCTCGTCCGCTCCGGTGGCCAGCGCGGCCCTGCTGACCTCGGCGGTGGCGGCCCCCGCGTAGCCGCGTCCGCGCAGGGGTGCCGGGGTGTAGACGGGGGCGACCCGGATCTGCCCGGCGATCAGGGGGGTCGCTCCGGCCATGGCCACCGGCGTACCGTCCGGCGTCTCCCAGAGCGTGACACCGCCGTACGCGAGTCGGCTCTCGGCCCAGCGGTCCGGGTCCTGCCGCTCGTTCCGCTCGAAGATCTCGGCGAACTCGGAGTACCAGCGCGCGACGAGCGCGTGGTCGCCCTCGCCGGCCACCCGGGCGCGGCCCGGCGGAACGGGCGTCGGCGGCGTGAGCGTACCGAGCCGGTACAGCCGTTCGCTTCTTCTGAGTTGGGCCCGGTCGCCGGCGTGGCGCTCCCAGGCCGCGGCGAACTCGGCGGCCGTGCCCACCGGACCGCCGACGCCCGGGAACGAGTACCCCTCGTCCGCGAGCCGCGCGGCCAGCGCGTCGACGTCTTCCGCCGGGAGGCCGGTGAGGTTGAGCTGGTACGGCGGTGTGTGGAACAGCACGGCCGACACCCCACCGACCCCGTCGACATGACCATCCGCGTCTGCGAGTCGGCCGAAGAACGGTGCCTCCTCCCCGAACACGTCCGGCCCTCGTCTGCGCAGCGCGTCGGTCACGGACAGCGCCACGGTGTGCGCCGCGGGCCGCGAGCGCATGAAGTCCCCCGCGCTCGTGAGGAATTCGTCCAGATCGTGGGTGAACACCCAGTCACGCGCGTCACGAGTCATGGCGGCCATGATCCCGCTCATCCCCTGCCCGGCACTCCGATTTTCCGGGCGCCCGGCGCTAGGGCCTGTCCGGCAGCGTCGGCTCCGGGTCCGTCGCTATCCGTGCGTGCAGGTGGACGTCCCGGAACGCGTCGTGCCGACCCGCCTCGAACATCGCCTCCCGCAGGGTCCCCTCGTACGGGAACCCGCACCGCTCGGCGATCCGGCAGGACACGTCGTGGCCGAGGGCGTGGCCCAGTTCGACGCGGTGCAGACGGACGGCGCCGAAGGCGTAGCGGGCGGCCAGGGCGAGGGCACGGGTGGCGACCTGCCGGCCGCGGGCCTCCGGAAGGACCCAGTAGCCGACGATGCCGACGCGTATGACGTGGTTGATGTCGTTGACGCCTATGTGACCGAGGGTCGTACCGGTGGCCGCGTCCGTGATGCAGAAGGCGACAGCGGTGCCGTCGGCGACGGCCTCGGCGCGCGAGCGGAGCGAGTCACGGGCGCTGTCCAGGTCCCGGACGATCTTGACCGGGGTGTTCCAGCGCTGGAACTCCGGGTCGGACAGCCCGCGCAGCCAGGTCGCGACATCGGCCTCGGACTCCGGGTCCCAGGGGCGCAGCCGCAGACCGTGGCCGTCGAGCACGGGGAAGGGGTGGGCGAGGGACTTCTCGTGAACGTCGGGCATCCGGCCATTATTCACGGGGCCCGGAGGGGTTCAGGAAGTGGTTTTCGACACGGAGGAGGGGGATGGGACGGCGGAGGAAGGAGGCGGGACAGCGCCGGACCGCGGCCGGAACACGGGCACCCCCGCCCTGAACGTGACCTCCAGCCCCATCCCGATCCGCAGCGCGTCGCCCTCGCACTCCACCACCTCGGTCATCATCCGCGGCCCCTCCGCGAGGTCGACGACCGCGGCGACGTACGGCACCCGCTCGCCGAACGGCGGGAGGTCGTTGCGGTGCACGACGGACCAGGTGTAGAGCGTGGCGTGTCCGCTCGCGGGCAGCCAGCGCACGTCCTCGCTCCAGCAGTGCGGGCAGAACTCCCGGGGGTAGTGGTGGGCCCGGTCGCAGCCCGCGCAGTGGCGGATCAGCAGCCGGCCCTCCGCCGCCGCGTCCCAGTACGGCCGGGTGAAGGCATCGACTTCGGGCAGATCGAATCGCGCCCCGCCCGACGCACGCGCCCTGTCCGCCGCACGCACTTCGCCTGACGGACGCTCCCCGCTCACGAGCACACCCCGACCCTGATCGACCCGCGCCTCACGAGAACAGCCCGATCGCGCTGTCCAGTGACCACGTCTGCCATCCCATCCCGAAGAAGGCGACGACCGAGATCAGCGCCATCATCGCGTTCTGCCCCTGCTCGGCCCAGTCGTGGATCATGAGGGTGAAGTACAGGACGTTGAGGAGCAGTCCGCCGACCAGCGCGATCGGCGTCAGGAACCCGGCCACCAGTCCCAGCCCTAGGGCCAACTCCGCGTACACGACGACGTACGCCATCGTCCGCGGCCGGGGCGCGACCACGGTGTCGAAGCCGGAGCGCACCGCGTTCCACCGGTGCTTGCCCGCGACGTCCGCCGCCCACGCGATCCCGGTCCCCCGCTCGAACCAGCCCTTCTTGTCCTTGTGCCGCCAACTCTCCAGCCACCACAGCCCGAGCCCGATCCGCAGCACGGCCAGCCACTCCGCTCCGCCGAGCCAGATCGTGTCCATGGCAGTCCACGCCCCCTTCGGTTTCTGACGGTACGTCAGTTCAGCGCACGGAGGACGCCCGCGCAAGAGGCGTACGCCACCCTCCCCTTCACTCGTCCCCCCTCTTCGAACACAACCGAGTGACCTACGCCACCAGCCCCACCCACTCCTCCTACAGTCGTGATCAGTTCGCAACCGATTCCGGGCTTGACCGAGACCTATCAAGTGACGACGTGATTACGCTCGCGCACATGGCCGACTCGACTGCTTCCTCGACCCCCCGCCCGGTGCCGTCCCACGAAGACCGCCCCGTGTACGTCATCGGCGGCGGCCCCGGGGGACTCGCGACGGCGTACGCGCTGCGCGCCCAGGGCGCACGGGCCGTCGTACTGGAGAAGTCCGACCAGGTCGGAGCGTCCTGGCGGCGCCACTACGACCGACTGCACCTGCACACGACCCGGCGGCTGTCCGGCCTGCCCGGCCTCCCGATGCCGCGCTCCTTCGGGCGGTGGGTCTCGCGCGACAACGTGGTGCGCTACCTGGAGAAGTACGCCGAGCACCACCAGCTGGAGATCGTCACGGGCGTCGAGGTCTCACGCGTCGAGCCCGCCCCGGGCGGCGACGGCTGGCTGTTGCACGCCACCGGCGGCCGCGAACTGACCGGCAGCGCCGTGGTCGTCGCCACCGGCCACAACCACACCCCGCGCCTGCCCGACTGGCCCGGCCGCGACACGTACACCGGCGAACTCCTGCACGCCGGCGACTACCGCAACCCCGCCCCCTACGCCGGCCGTGACGTCCTCGTCGTCGGCGTCGGCAACACGGGCGCCGAGATCGCCGTGGACCTGGTCGAGGGCGGCGCCTCCCGGGTACGGCTCGCCGTGCGCACCGCGCCGCACATCGTGCGCCGCTCCACGGCCGGCTGGGCCGCCCAGTTCACCGGGATCCTCGTACGACGGCTGCCGGTGCGCCTCGTCGACGCACTCGCCGGGCCGATGGCCAAGGCCAGCGTGCCGGACCTGGCGGCGCAGGGGCTGCCCCGCCCCGACACCGGCCTCTACTCCCGCGTCAACGAGGGCTCCATCCCCGTCCAGGACGTCGGCCTCATCAACGCCGTCCGCAAGGGACGGGTCGAGGTCGTGGCCGCGGTGGAGGGCTTCGAGGAGGACAAGGTCGTCCTCGCCGACGGGAAGCGGATCGACCCGGACGTCGTGATCGCCGCGACGGGGTACGTACGCGCCCTGGAGGGCATCGTCGGCCACCTCGACGTCCTCGACGGGCGTGGCCGTCCGGTCGTGCACGGCGCCCGCACCCCGAAGAATGCACCCGGCCTCTACTTCACCGGCTTCACCAACCCCATCAGCGGCATGTTCCGCGAACTCGCCCTCGACGCGGAGAAGATCGCGAAGGCGGTCGCGAGGACCGCGCAGAAGGCGGAGAGGGCAGCTGCCAAGGCGAAGGAAAAGGCGGCGCCGAAAGCGGGGGCGCAGACGGGGGCGCGCGACACGGGAGACACCCGCGCCGCGCACTGAGTCCTCGTCAGTTGACGGCGAGAGCAGCCGCGTTGTTCGTGGTGTCCGGGTCGAAGGCGAAGTCGCCGAACTCTGGGTGGATGCCGACCTCACCGGTCGTGCCGGGCACCGCCGCGTCGATCCGCAGCTGGAAGGCGTACGTGCGCTCGGTGTTCTCGGACACCCAGTACGGCAGAGCGCAGTCGTAGCGCGGGGCGCCCGTCCGCTTCTCGTAGTACCCGCCCGTGAGGGTGTGCGGGACGCAGTCCGCGGGGACGCCGGTGACCGTCGTCCCGGTCGGGACGATCAGCCTGACCTTGGCGGCCGGGTCGCCGGAGCCGAGGTTCGCGAACCAGGCCGGGCCGTTGTTCTTGAAGGTGAGCGGGGCGGTCACCGTCTGGCCCGCCGTACCGGTGACCGCGGCGCCGGTCACCGAGAAGTCGGCGGTGTTGTCCGTGCCGACTTGCAGAGCCGCGTAGTTGTCGCGGCTCGCGAGGTCGGTCGCACCGTCGGCCGGGTCGACACTGATGTCCAGCCGGTCGTTCAGGGCGTGCCGCGCGATCGCCAGCCGCAGCGGCGCGGGCAGCTCGAAGGAGTCGCCGGGGGCCAGCACCTGGTCGAACGTGCAGGTCGCGGCCGCCATCGGCGCGTACTCGTCACCGCCCGACCGCGTGTAGGTGCAGGCGTCGTACTTGTTCAGGAATTCCAGCCCGTACGACGCCGCCATCTTCACCGTGACGCCGTGCGCGCTCTCGTTGCCCTTGTTGGTCAGCGCGAAGGGGATCGTCTCGGTGCCACCCGGCTGCGCGTGCTCGACGTCGGCCACGGGGGCGAGGGAGAGGTCGGGGCCCGAGGCGACCGTGAAGTCGGTCTCGAAACTGTCCTCGGGCGCGGTGAGCGTGCCGTCGGGGCCGCCGGTGGCCGTCGCCCCGTAGGTGATCCTGCCCTGCGCCCCGGCCTGCGCACCGTCGGCCGCGCGGATCCCGAGGTGGATCTGCCGGCTGTAGTGGGACCCGATCACGGACACGTCCGGCACGCTGCACACCGCGGTCGTACCGCTCGGCGCGCAGTTGTCCGGCCAGGTCACCTCGCCGACCCCGGCCAGCCCGGAGGCGTCGACGGTCACCTTGCCGTCGGTCACCGTGAAGTGGCCGTTGTCGTGGTAGATCCCCACGTCGAGCGTCCGGCTCTGCGGCGCGCCGCCGTCCGTGCCGAGCGGCAGGGTCTGCTCGGAGGGTGCGTCGATCCACAACTGGTCGGACTCGGTCTCGGCCAGCGCGGGGGCGGCGGTGAGCCCCACGGTGACGAGTCCGGCCGCGAGCGTCGTACAGGCTCCGAGCCGCAGCGCGCGGCCGAGGGAGACAGGTCTCATGACATCCCCAAGAGTGCGAAGAAAAGTGAGGAAAAGGACAGAAGCGGTGGCTTGACCGGCGCGAGCCGACAGAACCAAGTCATGGACAATCAGCGGGAGTTGATGGTTGCGCGACACCCCGACGGGTTCCGACCCCTCGCGCGGCGGGTACGAACCAGGTCCCCGCCGCACAACGTCCCCACGACGCCCCGCACAACGTTGCACGCAACGTCCCGCACGACGTTCCGCACGACCGGCCGCGCGGCAACCGGGCCCGAGAACCGTCCGTCGCCCAGCCTTTTGCTTGCACGACGGTTCCTGACGCGGCGTCAGTTAAGTAATCTGACAGAGCGTCAGTTAATTGGCTGTCACACAGGAGCGGGCGGACCGATGCTTGGATCAACCCACGGCACCCTCACCACCGACTCCCGCCGGGCCCGCGTCATCGCCTGCGGCGAGCAGCCCTCACCCGTCGTGCACGGCCGCCCGGCCGACGTCGACGACCTGGACGTCAGCGGCCGTCCGCTGTACGCCGACGTACCCGATCTGGACCGCTTCTTCCGTCCCGGGTCCGTGGCCGTCGTCGGCGCCTCGGACGCCGAGGGCCGGCCGAACACCGGCATCACCCGGCAGCTGATCGCCTGGGCCGAGCGGGTCGGCGCCCGGCTGCACCCCGTGCACCCCACCCGTCAGTTCGTCTTCGGCATCCCCTGCTCCCCTTCCCTCGCCGACCTGCCCGAGCAGGTCGATCTGGCCGTGCTCCTCGTCGGCGACCCGCTCCCCGTGATCGGGGAACTGGCCGAGGCCAAGGTGAAATTCGCCGTCGCCTTCGCCTCCGGGTTCGCCGAGACCGGGGCCGAGGGCGCCGCCGCGCAGGCCCACCTCGCCGCCGCCGTCCGCCGCGCCGGCCTCCGGCTCCTCGGGCCCAACACCAACCTCAACGCCTTCGAGAAGTTCCGCGACGATCTCGACGGTCCCGCGATCGCCCTCATCACCCAGTCCGGACACCAGGGCCGACCGGTGTTCGCTATGCAGGAGCTGGGCGTACGGCTCTCCCACTGGGCGCCCACCGGCAACGAGGCCGACCTCGAGACCGCCGACTTCATCTCCTACTTCTCCGAGCAGCCGGAGATCGGCGCGATCGCCTGCTACGTCGAGGGGCTGAAGGACGGACGCTCCTTTCTGCTCGCCGCCGACCGCGCCGCCCGCCGCGGAGTGCCCGTCGTCGCCGTCAAGGTCGGCCGCACCGAGACCGGCGCCCGCACCGCCGCCTCACACACCGGCAAGCTGACCGGCGCCGACACGGTGGTGGACGCGGCGATGCGGCAGTACGGCGTGATCCGTGTCGACGGGCTCGACGAACTCCAGGACACCGCCGCTCTGCTGGCCCGCGCCCGCGCCCCGCGGGCCGAGGGTGTCGTCGTCTATTCGATCTCGGGCGGCACGGGGGCGCACTTCGCCGACCTGGCGACGGCGGCGGGGCTGCCCCTGCCGCATCTCTCCGCTCCCAAGCAGGCCGAGCTGCACCAGTGGATACCCGAGTACCTGAGCGTGACCAATCCCGTCGACAACGGCGGGCACCCGGTCGGCGACTGGCGCGGGCGGAAGATCATCGACGCGATCCTCGCCGACCCGGAGGTCGGCGTACTGATCTGTCCGATCACCGGGCCCTTTCCTCCCATGAGCGACAAGCTCGCGCAGGACCTGGTGGACGCGGCGGAACAGACGGACAAGCTGGTGTGCGTGGTGTGGGGCTCGCCGGTCGGCACCGAGGCCGCCTACCGCGAGACGCTGCTCGGCTCGTCGAAGGTCGCCACCTTCCGGACCTTCGCCAACTGCATCACGGCCGTGCGCGCCTACCTGGACCACCACCGGTTCGTCGCCTCCTACCGCTCCCCCTTCGACGAGGCTCCCCGCACCCCCTCGCCGTCCTTCCGCAAGACGCAGGCGCTGATGCGGCCGGGGCAGCAGCTGAGCGAGCACGCGGCGAAGCAGCTGCTGCGCGCCTATGGGATCCGGGTGCCGCGCGAACAGTTGGTGACCAGCGCGGCGGCGGCCGTGCGCGCGGCGAGTCTCGTCGGCTACCCGGTGGTCATGAAGGCGTCCGGCGCCCAGATCGCCCACAAGACCGAACTGGGTCTGGTGAAGATCGGACTGACCTCCGCCAGCCAGGTCAGGGACGCCTACCGCGAGCTCACCGACATCGCGCGCTACGAGGGGATCTCGCTCGACGGGGTGCTGGTGTGCCAGATGGTCGAGCGGGGTGTGGAAATGGTCGTGGGCGTCACGCACGACCAGCTCTTCGGGCCCACCGTGACCGTCGGTCTTGGTGGCGTGCTCGTCGAGGTGCTGCGGGACGCGGCCGTCCGCGTGCCGCCGTTCGGCGAGGACCAGGCGCGGGGCATGCTCGGCGAGCTGCGCGGGCGGGCTCTTCTGGAGGGCGTGCGCGGGGGGCCGCCGGTGGATGTGGACGCGCTGATCGAGGTCGTCATGCGCGTACAGCGGATGGCGCTGGAACTCGGGGACGACATCGCCGAGCTCGACATCAACCCGCTGATGGTGCTGCCCAGGGGCCAGGGAGCGGTGGCGCTGGACGCGCTGGTCGTCTGCCGCTGAGCCTCCACGCCCCAGCCCCCGCGGCAGCCCCCGCCGCACCACCCCCCGTAAGAACCGGAGCACCCCCATGACATCCTCCCCCGAGAAATCTGCCGAGATATCTGCCGAATCTGCTGATCCCGTCGACTCATTGGTACTGCACGCCACTGACAATCACGTCTCGTGGATCACCCTCAACCGCCCCGAAGCGCTCAACGCCATCACCCCTGACCAGCGCGAACGCCTCATCCAGCACCTCTCCCACGCCTCCTCCGACCCGGACGTACGGGCCGTCGTGATCACGGCGACCGGCCGTGGTTTCTGCGCGGGCGCGGACCTGCGCGGGGGATCGTCGACGGGGAGGCCGCCGGCCGGGGAGCGGGTGGCCGGTGACGTGGCCCGCACGATCCGGCTCGGCGCCCAGCGTCTGATCGGTGCGGTCCTCGACTGCGAGAAGCCCGTGATCGCGGCGGTCAACGGCACCGCGGCCGGCCTCGGCGCCCACCTCGCCCTCGCCTGCGACCTCGTACTCGCCGCCGATTCCGCCAAGTTCATCGAGGTGTTCGTACGCCGCGGCCTGGTCCCCGACGGCGGCGGCGCGTATCTGCTGCCCCGGCTCATCGGCCCCCAGCGCGCCAAGGAACTGATGTTCTTCGGCGACGCGCTGACGGCGGCGGACGCGGCGCGGCTGGGGCTCGTCAACAGGGTCGTACCACCGGACGATCTGGAGAAGACCGCCCGCGACTGGGCCGAGCGCCTGGCCACCGGCCCGACCCGCGCCCTCGCCCTCACCAAACAGCTGGTCAACGCCTCCCTCGACACCGACCGCACCACCGCCTTCGCCGCCGAAGCCGCCGCGCAGGAGATCAACATGACCACGACGGACGCGACGGAGGGCGTAGCCGCCTTCACGGAACGCCGAACCCCCCACTACCGAGGCCGCTGAGTCAGTCCCATCCCTTCCTATCTGACACTCCGTCAGCTTCAATGGGTGGTGTGATGGGACACGCAGGAATGGCGGCCGCCGCCGTCCGTTATCTCAGGTCGGCCGGGGCTTCCACCGTCGCGGGGCGTGTTGAGGCGCTGCCGCGGCCTGAGCTGCGCGCGGTGGGGGACGATGAGCGGGCACCGGTCGATCAGGCGGCGTTTCGGCGGGTGTTGGGGAACTTCGCGACGGGTGTCACCGTCATCACCGCGCCGGGCGTCGAGGACGAGACGGGTGGCGGGGGACCGGCCGGGTTCGCCTGTCAGTCGTTCGCGTCGCTCTCGCTCGATCCGCCCCTGGTCTGCTTCATGGTGGGGCGTACGTCGGCGACCTGGCCGCGGATCGCCCGCGCGGGCGTGTTCTGCGTGAACGTGCTGGGGGCGCACCAGGGCGCGTTGTGCCGCGGGTTCGCGGTGAGCGGGGCGGACAAGTTCGCCGGGGTCGTGTATGACGCGGCGCCCATTTCCGGTTCGCCGCGTCTCGCGGGGGCCGCGGCCTGGGTCGACTGCACGATCCACGCGGTGCACACCGGCGGGGACCACCTGATCGTGGTGGGACGGGTGGACGCGCTCGGCGCGAGCGACGGTGACGCCGTCGCGCCGCTGCTGTTCCACAAGGGCCGGTTCCTCTAGTTCGGAGTTCGGTGGCAGGCCGCCCGGTCGGAGTGCTGGAGTCGTCAGGCGATCGCCGGTACCGCGGGGGTGCCCGTCGCGGGGCGTCGTCGGATCACCAGTGCCATCAGGGCCGCCGCCGCGCACAGCGCGCCCGAGGCGTACCAGACCACGTCGTACGAGCCGAACGCGTCCCGCGCCACGCCGCCGAGGAAGGCGACGAGGGCGGCGCCGACCTGGTGGGAGGCGAGGACCCAGCCGAAGACGATGGCGCTGTCCTCGCCGTACTGCTCGCGGCACAGGGCCAGGGTGGGCGGGACGGTGGCGACCCAGTCGAGGCCGTAGAAGACGATGAAGAAGATCATCGGGGGATGGACGGAGGGGGCGAGGAGCATGGGGAGGAAGAGGAGAGAGATGCCGCGCAGCGCGTAGTAGACGGCGAGCAGCCGGCGCGGTTCGAAGCGGTCGGTGAACCAGCCGGAGGCGACCGTTCCGACCACGTCGAAGACCCCGATGACCGCGAGCAGCGAGGCCGCCGCCGTGATGGGCATCCCGTGGTCGTGGGCCGCGGGCACGAAGTGCGTCTGGACCAGGCCGTTCGTCGAGGCACCGCAGATCGCGAAGGTGCCGGCCAGCAGCCAGAACGGGCCGGTGCGGACGGCGGAGAGCAGGACCGTCACCGCGCGCCGGGCGGCGCCCCGCACGGGCGCGGGCTTCGGTACGAACTCCGCCGACCCGTACGGCTTCACGCCCACGTCCGCCGGGTGGTCCCGCAGCAGCAGCCATACGAAGGGGACGACCGCGAGCGCCGCGAGGGCCACCGTCACCGCGGCCGGGCGCCAGTCGTGCTTCGTGACGATCCAGGACAGGAGCGGCAGGAAGATCAGCTGGCCGGACGCCGAGGCCGCCGTCAGGATGCCCGTGACCAGGCCCTTGCGCGCCGTGAACCAGCGGTTGGTGACCGTCGCCGCGAAGGCCAGCGCCATGGAACCGGACCCCAGACCGACCAAGAGGCCCCAGCAGAGCAGCAGCTGCCAGGCCGCCGTCATCCACACGGTCAGACCGGAACCGAGCGCGATCACCATCAGGGCGACCGCCACCACCCGCCGGATGCCGAAGCGGTCCATCAGTGCCGCCGCGAACGGCGCCGTCAGCCCGTACAGCGCGAGGTTGATGGACACCGCCGCGCCGATCGTGCCGCGCGACCAGTGGAATTCCTGGTGCAGTGGGTCGATCAGCAGACCCGGCAGCGAACGGAAGGCCGCCGCACCGATGATCGTCACGAAGGTGACGGCGGCGACGAACCAGGCGCGGTGGATGCGGACGCGGGTGGTGGACGCGCGGGTCGGCACGGTGGAGTCGGTCGGCTCGGTGGAGTCGGTCGGCTCGATCGAGTCGGTGGAGTCGGTCGGCTCGGTGGGGCGGGGGTCCTCCGCGGCTGCGGCGCCCCCCGGGGAGGCGGCATCGGTTGTCTGGGTCACGACATAGAGCTTCGGGCCTGCCACTCTCGCCAACGAGTGGCCCGAAGGACAGCATTCGCTAGGATCGAGCCATGGCCTCTCACGGTACGCCTCGCCACCGCGTCGTGGTCCTCGCCCTCGACGGGCTGCTGCCCTTCGAGCTCGGCATCCCGCAGCGCATCTTCGGCAAGGCACGCGACGCCGACGGGCGGCCGCTGTACGAGATCGTCACCTGCTCGGTCCGGCCGCCGGGCCCCGTCGAGACGGACGCCGACTTCGCCGTCCTCGTCGCGAACGGCCCCGAGGCCCTCGCCACCGCCGACACCGTCGTCATCCCCGCCTCCTACGAACTCGGCCCCGTCCACGAGGAAGGCATCCTCACCCCCGAACTGACCGCCGCCCTCACCCACATCCGTCCCGGCACCCGTCTCGTCTCCATCTGCACCGGCAGCTACGTCCTCGCCGCCGCGGGCTACCTCGACGACCGCCCGGCCACCACCCACTGGATGCACGCCGAGCACTTCCAGCGGCTCTTCCCGAAGATCAAGGTCGACGCCGAAGTGCTCTTCGTCGACGACGGCGACGTCCTCACCTCCGCCGGCGTCGCCGCGGGAATCGACCTGTGCCTCCACCTCGTACGCCGTGACCACGGCACCGCCGTCGCCAACGACGTGGCCCGCCGCACCGTCGTACCCCCGCACCGCGACGGCGGGCAGGCGCAGTACATCCAGCGGCCGGTGCCGGAGCCGCAGGCGGCGACCACGACCGCCGCCCGCGCCTGGGCGCTGGCCCGCCTCCACGAGCCGATCCAGCTGCGCGACATGGCCGAACAGGAAGCCATGTCCGTACGCACGTTCACGCGCCGCTTCCGCGAGGAGGTCGGGGTCAGCCCCGGGCATTGGCTGACCCAGCAGCGCATCGAACGGGCCCGGCACCTGCTGGAGACCAGCGACCTGTCCATCGACCAGGTCGCGCGGGACGCCGGCTTCGGCACGGCCCAGTCGATGCGGCAGCACCTACAGGCGGTGCTCGGGGTCACCCCCACCGCGTATCGGCGCACTTTCCAGACCTCCGGGGCCTCCAGAGTCGAGGACCTCGGTGCGCGCCAGCGCTCTTAAGGGGCGCGGGGCTGTGTACATCAGCGGCTCCGCCGCGGGGCGCGACCAGCCCCCACCCACCCGCGGACGAATGAACCGACCCCCTAGAACGTCAGCACCGCCCGCGCCACCCTCCCCCCCTCCGCATCCTGCGCCGCCTTGTCGAAGTCCTCCACCGGGTAGGTCTGGGTGACCAGTTCGTCCAGGAGGAGGCGGCCTTCTCGATAGAGGTCGGCGTACAGGGCGATGTCACGCTGGGGACGGGAGGAGCCGTATCGGCAACCCAGGATGGACTTGTCGAGGTACATGGAGGAGACGAGGAAGGACGCCTCGGCCGTGGCCGGGGGTACGCCGAGCAGGACCGCCTGGCCGTGGCGGTCCAGCAGGTCGATGGCCTGGCGGATGAGTTCGACACGGCCGACGCACTCGAAGGCGTGGTCCGCCCCCGTGGGAAGGATGTCCTTCACGGCCTCCGTCGACGTCAGGAAGTGCGTCGCGCCGAAGCGCCGGGCCACGGCCTCCTTCGCCGGGTTGGCGTCGACCGCGACGATCTTCAGGGCGCCCGCGATCCGCGCGCCCTGGAGAACGTTGAGCCCGATTCCGCCGGTGCCGATGACGAGGACGGTGTCCCCCCGGTCCACCCTCGCGCGGTTCAGGACCGCGCCCACTCCCGTCAGGACGCCGCATCCGATCAACGCGGCGGACGGGAGGGGGATGTCCTTGGGGATGCGGACGACCTGGACGGCCTTCACCACCGTCCGTTCCGCGAACGCGGAGTTGGACGCGAACTGGTACAGCGGCCGCCCGCCCCGCGCGAACGGCTGCCGCGGCATCCCGATCGCCTTGCGGCACATCGTCGGCCGCCCCCGGTCGCACTCCGCGCACGCCCCGCAGTTGGCGAGCGTGGAGAGCGCGACATGGTCGCCGGGGCGGACATGGTCGACGCCCGCGCCCACCGCCTCGACGACCCCCGCGCCCTCGTGTCCCAGGACCACGGGGACGGGAAAGGGGATCGTCCCGTCCACGACCGACAGGTCGCTGTGGCACAGCCCGGCCGCGGAGATCGCGACCTGCACCTCGCCGGGCCCCGCATCCCGTATCTCCAGGTCGTCCACGACCTGGGTCCGCTTGCCGTCGAAGATCACGCCTCGCATCGCGCCTCCCTCAGCCCTTGGGTTCCCTCGGCAGACCGAGCACGCGCTCGGCGATGATCGTGCGCTGGATCTCGTCCGAGCCGCCGTAGATGGTGTCGGCCCGGCTGAACAGGAACAGGTGTTGAAAGGAGTCGAGTTCGTACGGGGCCACGGCCGACCAGTCGGCGGGGCCGGTCGCGGCTTCCGCACCCCGTACCCGTACCGCCAGTTCACCGAGCCGCTGGTGCCAGCGGCCCCACAGCAGCTTGGCGACGCTGGGCGCGCCCGCGTCGCCCGAACCGCCCAGTGTCCGCAGGGCGTTCCAGCGCATCGTGCGCAGCTCCGCCCACTGGCGTACGAGGTGGTCGCGGACGACCGGGTCGGCCGCAGCGCCCGTGGCGACGGCCGTCTCGATCACCCGGCCCAGCTCCTGCGCGAACCCGATCTGCTGGGCCAGGGTCGAGACCCCTCGTTCGAAACCGAGGAGGCTCATGGCGACCTGCCAGCCGTTGCCCGCACCGCCAACCACGTGCTCGGCGCGGGCCACCGCCCCGTCGAAGAAGACCTCGTTGAACTCGCTCGTGCCGGTGAGCTGGCGGATCGGGCGGACCTCGACGCGACCGGGCTGGTCCATCGGGACGAGAAGGAAGGACAGGCCGTGGTGGCGGGTCGACCCCGGCTGCGTACGGGCGAGGACGAAGCACCAGTCCGCCTCGTGGGCGAGCGAGGTCCAGATCTTCTGGCCGCTGACGCGGTAGGTGTCACCGTCCCGTACCGCCGCCGTACGGATCCCCGCCAGGTCCGAGCCCGCGCCGGGCTCGCTGTATCCCTGACACCAGAGTTCCTCGCCGCGGGCGACCAGGGGCAGGAAGCGGGCCTTCTGCTCCGGGGTCCCGTGGGCGATGAGGGTGGGGGCGAGGAGCTTCTCGCCGATGTGGCCCGAGCGGGCCGGGGCATTGGAACGGGCGTACTCCTCGGCCCAGACGACCTGTTGGGTCAGGCTCGCCCGCCGGTTGCCGTAGCCGTCCTCCGCCCAGCCGAGGCCGATCCAGCCGCCCCGACCCAGTTCCCGTTCCCAGTCCTGGCGGACGACCGGCTCACCGACCGGGTGCGCGGTCAGCCAGTCCCGTGCCGTGCGCCGGAAGGCCTCGTCCTCGGCGTCGAATCCGAACTCCATGTGTCCCCCTCGCCCACGGCCCCAACAGAACAACGGCACTTCACGCGTTCGGCCGCGCCTTGCGCGCCGCCGCCCGCGCCATCGCCTCCACCTGTTCCAGCAGGGGCATGGGGTCCACGCCCACGGTCCCCGGCAGGAAGTCCGCGATCCGCTCGGGAGTCCAGGGGCCGCCCTCCGCGTACCCGGCGCGCAGCTCCCGCGGCTGTGCCCACACCGCGATCTTCGGGCCGGCGATCGTGTAGACCTGCCCGGTGATGCGTTCCTCGCGGGCACGGTCGGAGAGGAGGTAGACCACCAGCGCGGCCACGTCCTCCGGTTCGCCGATCTCCTTCAGCTCCATGGGGACATTGGCCGACATGCGGGTACGGGCGACCGGTGCCACCGCGTTCGCCGTCACCCCGTACTTGTGCAGGCCCAGTGCCGCGCTGCGCACCAGCGAGATGATCCCGCCCTTCGCCGCGCTGTAGTTGGCCTGCGCGACCGAGCCCTGGTGGTTGCCGCTGGTGAAGCCGATCAGCGTGCCCGCGCCCTGTTTGCGCATGACCGCCGAGGCCGCACGGAAGACCGTGAACGTGCCCTTCAGATGGGTGGCGACGACGGGGTCCCACTCCTCCTCGGACATGTTGAAGAGCATCCGTTCACGCAGGATGCCGGCCACGCACACCACTCCGTCGATACGTCCGTACGAGGTCAGCGCCGCGTCGACGACCCGCCCGCCGCCGGCCATCGTGGAGATGTCGTCGGCCACCGCGACCGCTTCCCCGCCCGCCGCCTCGATCTCCTTGACCACGGCGTCGGCGATCGAACTCGTCGGCTCGGCGCCCTCGATGGACACCCCGTAGTCGTTGACGACGACCCGTGCGCCCTCGGCGGCCGCGGCGAGCGCGACGGCGCGGCCGATCCCGCGGCCCGCCCCCGTCACGGCGACGACCTTTCCTGCCAAGAAGTTCCCCATGTCCGGCCCCTTCCCGCAGTTTCTGACGGTCCGTTAGATTCGGTCTCCTCGGATTCTACGACCCGTCAGATACCCGGAGACAAGCCCCGCGGAGGACTCATGTCACTTCCGGTCGAGTTCCACGACATCGCCAAGCGCGTGAACAACTGGGGGCGTTGGGGCGCCGACGACGAGATCGGGACCCTGAACCTGATCACCGACGAGGTGGTGCGGGAGGGCGTCGCCTGCGTCCGCACGGGGCGGCGTGTTCCGCTCGCGCTCCCGCTCCAGCAGGACGGGGTGCAGACCGGGATGATCCCCGGGCGGGTCAATCCGCTGCATGTCATGGTGCAGATCAACCAGGAGATCTTCGGTCCGGGAACGGTCGCGTGCAGCGACGACACCGTGACCCTGGGGCTCCAGGCGGCGACCCACTGGGACGCGCTCACCCATGTCTCACACTCCGGGAAGCTCTACAACGGCCGTCCGGCCGGCACGATCACCCCGCACGGCGGCGCCGAGTTCAGCGGCATCGACAAGCCCCGGCACATCGTCTCGCGGGGCGTCCTGCTCGACATCCCGCGCGCGCGGGGCGTCGATCGCCTCGACGGCGGGCACGCCGTGACGCCCGAAGACCTCGACGCGGCGGAGGAGTTGGCGGGCGCACGGGTGCGGTCCGGGGACATCGTGCTCGTACGAACCGGGCAGATCCAGGTCTACCTGGCCGGCGACAAGCACGCGTACGGGTATCCGTCGCCCGGGCTGTCGATCCGTACGCCCGAGTGGTTCCACGCGCGCGATGTCGCGGCCGTCGCGAACGACACTCTCACTTTTGAGATCTTTCCTCCCGAAATCGAGGACCTGTGGCTGCCCGTGCACGCGCTCGACCTGGTCGAGATGGGGATGCTGCAGGGCCAGAACTGGAATCTCGAAGAGTTGTCCACAGCCTGTGGACAAGAGAATCGCTACGCCTTCCTCCTGACAGCGATGCCGGAACCCTTCGTGGGCGGCACGGGGACCCCCGTGGCACCGGTGGCCATCCTCTGAGGTCCTGGATCACCCCCTGGAGCCCCCGGGGAAATGGGTCGGCTGGCGGCGCGCCACTGCGCGCCCCGAGCACGGCATCGCGCGCCGCCATCCGGTTCCGGCGTACCCGCCCCGCTCCCTCTGGCCCTGTAGGAGCCGACGCCGAATCACGACCCGCACTCGCCGAGGGCTCCCGTCACCGAAGCCCTCGTCGTCCCCTCGCGGCGAATCGCTGAACACAAGCGTGATCAAACGGACACGTCACGTCAACACCCGTTCGGGGAATTATCACTTACGCACCCTTTGCGAAGGCGCGCACGGAAGCACATCCCGGCGCACTCGGCCCTGACCCGGGCCGCGGAAACGGAACGCGTGCACAGATGCACGAACCGTGCTCCCGCACCATGAGGCACCAGAGGTACGGGAGCGGGTGCGGACGCGGACTCGGACGCGGACTCGGCCGCGGACTCGGCCGCGGACTAGACCGCCTCGTACGCCTCGTACGCGAAGTCCTCGTAGGGGGAGGCCGCGTACGCACCCCCCGCCCGGGCGCCCTGCGTACAGCGGTCGATCTCGCACCAGATGCTCTTGCCTGCGCCCTCGGGGTTCCAGCCCCAGCGGTCCGCCAGGCCGTCGACCAACTCCAGGCCGCGGCCGTTGGTCTCGTCACCCTCGGCGTGCCGGGGTACCGGGGGGCGGGCGCTGGAGTCGGCCACCTCCAGGCGGACGGTGCCGATGGGCTCACCGAGGACGCCCGGCAGGGACAGCCGCAGCACGGCCGGACAGCCGGTGTGCACCACGGCGTTGGTGACGAGTTCGGAGACGAGCAGGATCAGCGTCTCGGCGAGCGGTTCATCGACCCCTATCCCGGACCCGGCGAGCCTCGAACGGGCCCACCTCCGAGCTCGCCCCACCTCCGCGGGGTCGGGCCGGATCTCCAGCTGCACTTGAAGCACCTGCACCGCTCACACCATCCGAACCGGCGGACACATCGCCTCGCGCCTCACGAGGGCCACGATCGTGGCCATGACCTGCATGACCAGAACCAGGATCACGGAACGTGATTCCCTTGAGAGACAGCATGGTTGACGTACAGTCACCCCAACAAGCGCTTCGGGCATATTCCAGCGCGAAGGAGTACGCGTGCGGCATACTGTGCGACGCTCGCCACGGGGAGTCGAACAGGCAGTCACGGGGGTCCGCACCGCCTTGCGAGCGGCGAGCATCGCCGGATCCGGCGCGGCCTCAGAGGCAACACCGGGATCGCTCGATCTCGGAACCACTCGCATCTCACACAAGGTACCCGAGCGCGCCGCCGACTCCAGGCCGTGACAAGTCACGCGTAGGACACAACCCGATATCAACGCTCCGTAATTCCGGTATGCCACGATCCGCGACATTCATCGCGCCCCTTTCCGGACCGTGCCTGCACAGAGCCCTATCGGCCCACTCCGGACACCAGGTCGGCCGCCAACAACTCCTCACTCTCCGTAGCTGTTCCCGCACGTTGAGTCCGAGTCCAGGCCCGCTTCAGACACAGGTGGACGTCGGACTCCCAGGTGAAGCCCATGCCGCCGTGCACCTGGAGGCAGTCGCGGGCGCCGCGCACGGCGGCCTCGTCGGCGAGCAGCCGGGCCGCCGCGATGTCCACGGGGTCGGCCGTGACGGCGGCGGCGTAGACCGCGGCGCGCGCCAGTTCCACCCGCACCAGCATCTGCGCGCACAGGTGCTTGACCGCCTGGAAGGCCCCGATCGGCTGCCCGAACTGCTCGCGGGTCCGGGCGTGTTGCACGGCCGTCTCGCAGGCGCGGGCGGCGGTGCCGAGCTGTTCGGCCGCCGTGAAGAGCGAAGTGAGGGGAGCCGTGGGGAGTGCGCCGGTGGAACCCACGGGGCGCACGTCGGTGAGACCGGCTCCGCCGGATACGGGTACCCGGTGCAGCGGCGTCAGGGGGTCCACCGGCCGCAGCGGCTCGGCGCCGGTCGCGTCCCCGCGTACGACGTCGGCCTCGGCCAGCCACTCCACCAGGCCGCCGCCGTCGACGGCCGTCACCACGGTCTCTCCGGTGGCGGCCCCGTCCACCACGCCCGCCGCGAGGTGTGTGGCGATCAGCGGGCCGGGCAGCAGGACCCGCCCCGCCTCCTCGAAGGCGAGCACCGCCTCCGGGAGGCCGAGTCCGACGCCGCCGTCCGCCTCGGGCAGGCGCAGCGCGAAGAACCCGGCCTCGCCGAGCTCGCGCCACAGGGCCCGGTCGAGGCGCGGCCCCTCGTCCACGGCGGCGCGCAGCCGTTCCCGGCCGAACCGCCCCGCGAGCAGTTCGCGCACGCCCGCCTTCAAGGCTCGCTGGTCGTCCGTGAGTTGGAAGTCCACGGGGAAGTACTCACCGTCCCTTCGGCAGGCCCAGGATCCGCTCGGCCACGATGTTGTGCTGGATCTGCGAGGTGCCGGCCGCGATGGTGTACGACAGGGAGCTGAGCCGGTCGAGGGTCCACTGTCTGCCCAGGTCCAGCGCCTCGGGCCCGAGAACCTCGGCGGCGGCGTCGTACAGCTCCTGCCGCGCGTGTGAGTACCTCAGTTTGAAAACCGAACCGCCGACCCCCGGCACTCCCCCGTTCCGCTGTGCCTCGCTCACGTTCCACTGCGTGAGGCGCCACAGCGCGCGGAACTCGGCGTTGAGCCCGCCCAGCCGCCGCCGGAGTGCCGGATCGTCCCAGCGGCCGTTCTTCCGGGCCTCGCGCGCGACCTCCCCCAGCACCCGTCGGCAGGCCACGACCTCGCCCACGAAGGCGGTGCCGCGCTCGTACGACAGGGTCACCATGGTCACGCGCCAGCCGTCGTTCTCGGCGCCGAGCCGGTGGGAGACGGGCACCCGCACCTCGTCGAGGAAGACCTCCGCGAACTCGGTCGAGCCCGCGAGGGTGCGCAATGGCCGGACGGTGATCCCGGGCGCGTCCATCGGCATCGCGAGCCACGAGATCCCTCGGTGTTTCGGGGCCGCCGGGTCGGTCCTGACCAGCAGCTCGCACCAGTCGGCGACCTCGGCGTGGGAGGTCCAGATCTTGGACCCGCTCACTACGTAGTCGTCGCCGTCCCGCCACGCGCGGGTGCGCAGTGCCGCGAGGTCCGAGCCGGCGTCCGGTTCGCTGAACCCCTGGCACCAGACCTCCTCGCCGCGCAGCACGGGCGGCAGCCAGCGCGCCCGCTGTGCGGGGGTCCCTTCGGAGGCGATGGTCGGCCCGGCGTGCAGCAGTCCGACGAAATTGGCCCCTACGTAGGGGGCGCCCGCCTTTTCCGTCTCCTCCAGGTAGATGAGGTGCTGGGTCGGCGTGGCGCCCCGGCCCCCGGCGTCGACGGGCCAGTGCAGCCCCGCGTACCCGGCGTCGTACAGCATCCGCTGCCACCCGAGGTCGTACGCCCGTCGGCCGGGCCAATCGTCCGGGGACGGTTTCGGGGGCAGCGACGGGAGCACCTCGGCGAGCCACTCCCGCAGCCGCGCGCGGAACTCCTCCTCCTCGGGGGTGTACGTGAGGTCCATGGGCCCGCTACTTGTCGAGATCCAGGTCGAGCATGCGGATGGCGTTCCCGCGCATCAGCTTGTGGATGGTCTCGTCGTCGAGGCCCTTCACATGGTCGAGGGCGACCTCCTTGGTGTGCGGGAAGGTCGAGTCGACGTGCGGGTAGTCGGTCTCGAAGGTCGCGTTGTCCCGTCCCACGACGTCCAGCGAGGCGACGCCGTGCTTGTCGCGGAAGAAGCAGCAGAAGATCTGCCGGTAGTAGTACGTCGAGGGCGGCTCCGGGATGAGGTCCCGGACGCCGCCCCAGGCGCGGTGCTCCTGCCAGACGTCGTCGGCGCGCTCCAGGGCGTACGGGATCCAGCCCATCTGCCCTTCCGAGTAGGCGAGTTTGAGGCGTGGGAACTTCACCAGCACCCCGCTGAAGAGGAAGTCCATCATCGAGGCCATCGCGTTGTTGAAGGACAGCGAGGCCTGTACGGCGGGCGGCGCGTCCGGGGACGCGGCGGGCATCTGCGACGAGGAACCGATGTGCATGTTCACGACCGTCCCCGTCTCCTGGCAGACCGCGAAGAACGGGTCCCAGTAGCCGGAATGGATGGAGGGCAGGCCGAGGTGGGTGGGGATCTCGGAGAAGGTCACCGCCTTCACTCCGCGCGCGGCGTTGCGCCGGATCTCCGCGACCGCCAGTTCGATGTCCCACAGCGGGATGAGGCACAGCGGGATCAGCCGGCCGCCGCTGTCGCCGCACCACTCCTCGACCATCCAGTCGTTGTACGCGCGCACGCAGGCCAGGGCCACTTCCTTGTCGTGCGCCTCGGCGAACGTCTGCCCGCAGAAGCGGGGGAAGGTGGGGAAGCAGAGGCTTCCCTCGACGTGGTTGAGGTCCATGTCCTTGAGCCGCTCGACGGGGTCCCAGCAGCCGCGCCGCATCTCCGCGCGCGTGATGCCCTCCAGGGTCATCTCGTCGCGGTCGAAGCCGACGGCGGCGATGTTGCGCTTGTACGGGAACTTGAGGTCCTCGTAAATCCACCAGTCGGCGGGCGGGCCGTCCGGGTCCATGGTGATCTGGTACTTGCCGCCGACGTAGGCGAGTTCACCGATGCCGGCCGTGAGGGGCTTGGGTCCCCGGTCCTGGTACTTCTTCGGCAGCCAGGTCTCGAAGAGGTGCGCGGGCTCGATCACATGGTCGTCGACGCTGATGATGCGGGGCAGTTCGGTCATGATTCCCCTCCGCCTGGCGTACATATCTGATGGGCCGTCAGATTCTCACTTCCTCAGCAGGCTAGTCCCGCACCCCTGGACCGACAAGGCGCCGAGCCCTACGCTCTGCCACGATCTGACTGTCCGTCAGCTCCATCACGGTCACAGGGGGCCGCCGCCGTGAACGACACCGCCCACGCACTGAGCGCATCCCGCACCCTCTGGGAACTGGTCGCCCGCCGGGCCGACCTCACCCCCGACCGCCCGGTCCTCCTCCAGGGCGACCGCACCCTGAGCTTCGGCGAGTTGCGCGACCGCGCCGAACGGGTGGCGGCGGGCCTGTACGACCTGGGCGTACGCCCCGGCACGGTGGTCGCCTGGCAGCTGCCCACCCGTATCGAGACCGCCCTGCTGTCCTTCGCCCTGGCCCGCCTCGGCGCCGTGCAGTCCCCGGTGATCCCCTTCTACCGCGACCGCGAGGTCGGCTTCGCGCTCAGGGAGTCCAAGGCCGAGTACTTCGCCGTACCGGGCGAGTGGCGCGGGTTCGACCACACGGCGATGGCGCGGCGGCTCGGCGCGAAGGGTGTGTTCGAGGCGTACGACGTGCTGCCGGACGGCGATCCCGCCGTGCTGCCCGCGCCGCCCGCCGAGGGCACCTCGGTCCGCTGGATCTACTGGACCTCGGGCACGACGTCCGACCCCAAGGGGGTCCTCCACACGGACCGTTCGCTGATCGCGGGCGGGTCGTGTCTCGCCCACGCGCTGCGGCTGTCGGCCGCCGACGTGGGCTCGATGGCCTTCCCGTACGCACACATCGCCGGGCCCGACTACACGGTGATGCTGCTGCTGTACGGCTTCCCCGCGGTGATGTTCGAGCACTTCGCGCTGCCGGAGGCGCTGGCGGAGTACCGGCGGCACGGGGTGACGGTGGCGGGCGGTTCGACGGCGTTCTACTCGATGTTCCTCGCCGAGCAGCGCAAGCGGCCCTCCGAGCCGGTCGTCCCCACGCTGCGGCTGCTGGCGGGCGGGGGCGCGCCGAAGCCGCCGGAGGTGTACCACTCCGTCGTCCGGGAGATGGGCGTGCAGCTCACCCACGGGTACGGGATGACCGAGGTCCCGATGATCACGATGGGGGCGCCGGACGACACGGCCGAGAACCTCGCGACGACGGAGGGCAGGCCGCCGGCGGGCATGGAGATACGGATCGTGGACGGCGAGGTACGGCTGCGTGGGGAGGCCGTCTGCCAGGGGTACCTGGACCCGGCGCAGACCGCCGAGGCCTTCGACGAGGACGGGTTCCTGATCACCGGTGATGTCGGTCGTCTGACGGAGAGCGGGCACCTCGTCCTCACCGGGCGCCTGAAGGACGTCATCATCCGCAAGGGCGAGAACATCTCGGCGAAGGAGATCGAGGACCTGCTGCACCGGCACCCGGCCGTCGGCGACGTCGCGGTGATCGGCCTCCCGGACGCCGACCGCGGCGAGCGGGTCTGCGCCGTGGTCGAACAGCCACCGGGCGCCGACGAACTGACGCTCGCCGTCGTGGTCTCCTACCTGCGCGAGGAGGGACTCTCCGTCCACAAACTCCCCGAGCAGTTGGAGGTGGTGGACGCCCTCCCCCGCAACGAGACACTCCGGAAGGTACTCAAGTACAAGCTCCGGGAGCGGTTTTCGGGGCGTGCCGGAGGTGCCGGGGCTGTAGGGCCGGACCCGGCACCGTGAAGACAACTGTGGAGCAGGTCTACTCCGGAACTGTGAAGTAGCGGGCGAACGAGGTGACGACCTCCGTTTCGCCGATCCGGCCGTCGGCGTCCGTGTCGAGCGTGGCGGCCGCCGCGGCTGCGACGCCGTCGGGCACGCCCAGGGCCCTGAGTACGCGGGCGGCCTCCTCGACCGTGGCCGCGCCGTCCCCGTCCGTGTCCGCGACGGCGAGGGCCGCGTGCAGGAAGGGACGGGCGATCTCCCCGAAGCGGTCGGGATTGTCGCGCAGCCGCTTCACGGCGCCGTTCACGAACTCTTCCCGGGTGATGCGCTGATCGCCGTCACGATCCGCTATCCCCGCCATGCCCTGCCAGAACGCCTCCGCGCCGACGTACAGGGCCTGACCCTTGTCCGACCGTGCCGCCGTATCGAACTCGGCGAGAACCGCCTTCGCCGCGGCGTTGAAGTCCTCCCGGTCGATGTAGCCGTTGCCGTCCTGGTCGAAGCCGGCGAAGCGGGCGGCAATCCTGCGCTCGTACTCGGTACTGACCATGGTCTTCTCGGACCGCCTAACAACTCAGCCGGACTCTCAGCCGGACTGCGGTTTCATCTGGCACGGAGCGTACGACGCCCGGGCAACCGGGGGTGCGGGAAAACGACGGTTGTGCCAAGACCGAGGGAATTCCCGGACAACTGTGTGGCGCGGGCTCACGCCGACAGCGGGCTCGACTCCTCGTCGACGGCCGAGACGACGTCCGGATAGACGTCGAAGAGGCGGCGCACGCCGAGGGCCCCGAGAACGCGGTTGACGTGGGAGACGTCGGACGCGCCCCGGGCCGGCAGGATCAGCCGCAGGCGCCCCTGGCAGGAGCGGACCAGGCGGCGCGTCGCGATGAGGACGCCGACGCCGCTGGAGTCGCAGAAGAGGACCTCGGAGAGGTCCAGGACCAGACTGTGGCGACCCTCCGCCACCGCCTCGTGCACCCGTCGGCGCAGCACCGGAGACGTCACGAGATCCATCTCGCCCGACACCCGGAGCACGGCCCACTCACCCCACTCGCCCCACTCGTCGTCGGTCACCTTGAGCGTCACCACAACGCCTCCCGCTCGCCTCGCCCGCCGAAAAACGGAAGCACTTCTTACGCTTCCTTTCAGCGCGGCTGCCCCACCGTCGTTCCATGAAACACCGGTACGCGATCGATGAAACGTCGGTCTACGGTCGAAAACGCTGGACGACCGAGCTGTTTCGGTCGTTCAGTGGTCACATACGGTCTAGTTCGATCGGATCCAAGGGGGAAGCGATGGGCTTCTACCATCCGCACCCCCTCCAGGGGCGCACATTGACGTAAAGGGGCGTGCGCTGTCGGACGTGCCGACTACATTCGAGACAGCGATGCACACAGGCTGGACGGGGACGCCGGCCGCCGACAAGTACGGACAGGGACGCAGGGACAGGCGCCGGGCAGGAGCAGAGTGAGGGGGCCGCATGGCGACGAAGGACGCACCGCCCCGCTGGGACCGCAAGATGCAGCAGCGGCTCGCACGCGGGGAGGCGGCCGCGCTCGGTGAGCTCTACGACCGGTTCGCCTCGCTCGTGCACGGCCTCGCGCACCGCGTACTCGGCGACGAACGGGCCGCCGACACCATCACCCGCGAGGTGTTCGCCCACGTCTGGCAGAGTCCCGAGTCGTACGACCCCAAGCAGGGTCCCCTGCGTTCCTGGATCGCCACGCTGACTCACCGGCTCGCCGTGCAGCGACTGCGCGCCACCGAGACCGCCGCGCTCGCCCTGGACGGCGGCGGCACTACCGAGGAGTTGGAACGCAAGGTGCGCAGCGCCTCCGTCGCAGCCCGCGCGGACTACATCGTCACGTCCATGCCGACCCCACTGCGGGCCGCCCTGGAGCTGGCGTACTTCCAGCGCCGCGACTACCGCCAGGCCGCCGCCGACCTCGGCGTCACCGAGGACGAGGCCCGCCGCCGGCTCCGCCTCGGCCTGCAACTGCTGTCCACCGCCCACGACGCCGGGCTCTCCGGCACGCCGCCCGAATACGGAGGTGCGCGGTGAGCGGAGGAGTGGACCGGTTCGAGCCCTTCGACGAGCCCGTCGACGAGCCTTTCGACAGGCCTCTCGACGAACACGAGAAGCACAAGGAGCACGAGCAGCACGAGGAGCACGAGGCGAAAGAGCAGGGCGGTGAGGGGGACGGCGAGGACGGAGGCGGGCGCGCGCAGGAGGCGGCCGACCGGAGTTCCGGCGGGCCCCACGAAGTCGACGGCAGTCATGGTGACGCCCCTGCCGGAGGCGGGGGTGATGGGGGCGGCGGTGGGTTCACCGGTCCCGTCGGCCCCGCAGGGTCGGGGCAGCCGCCGCGCATCCCCCTGCCGCGTTCCTCCGTCGAGGACACCGGACTGCCGCTGCCGGAACCCGCGCCGCTCGTCCTGGAACACCGGGTGCTGAAGTCGCTGCTCGGCGCGTGGGCGCTGGCCGCCTGCTCGGCGCAGGAGACGGCGGCGGTCGAGGAGCACCTCGGGGAGTGCGGTTCGTGCGCGGACGAGGCGCTCCGGCTGCGCGGGGCGGTCGGGCTGCTGCACCCGCCGGAGAGCCTCGATCTCGACCCGACGCTGCGCACCCGGGTCCTGGAGGGCTGCCTGGACCGGCGTCCTGCACGTATCCCGGTGCCCGAGTGGGCGACGCCCTACGACGCGGAGGCCGCGCGGCTCGACGCGCTGTTGCAGGACATAGGAGACGCGGAGTGGCACGCGCCGGTGCGGCTGCGCTGGTTCGAGGGCGACGGGCCCGTGAGCCGGCGTACGACCGTGGCCGGGGTCATCGCGCATCTGCTCTCCGTGGACGGGCTGGTGGGGGTCGCGCTGGGCCTGGAGGACCCGCTCGGCGGCGCGACGGCCGAGAAGACCGAGGCGGAGGGTGCGGCTGCGGGCGCCCCGACCCCTTCGCAGCGCACCGAGGCGTACTGGCGTGCCTCGCACTTCCCGCCCACCCGGGCGGTGCGCGCGCCCTGGCGGGAGCAGAGCCACCACATCGTGCGTACGGTGTCGTTCGCGGGCGGAGGCTCCGGGCGGCTCGCCGTGTCGTACGGCGGTTTCGCACTGCCGCTCAGCGACTCGATGCTGGATCGCGCCTTCGAGTGCTGGGTGCACGCGGGGGACATCGCGGACGCCGTGGACTATCCGTACGAGCCGCCCGCGCCACGTCATCTGCACCGGATGATCGACCTGGCGGCGCGGATGCTGCCCGTGTCGCTCGCCGAGCGGCGGCGGACGGGGCTGTCGGCTCCGGCGCCCCGCCGGCTCGTCGCCGCCGGGGCGCCCGGGCGCAGTCTGCGTCTGGAGATCGAGGGCTCCGGTGGGGGCGAGTGGCTGATCCCGCTCGACTCCCCGGCGAGCGTCGCCTCCGCCGAGCACGAGGTCGCGCATGTCGCGCTGGACGGGGTGGAGTTCTGTCGGCTGGCGGCGGGGCATGTGTCGCCAGAGGAAGCGGCGGCGGGTCAGGTGGGCGACCGCGAGGCCATCAGAGACGTACTCTTCGCCGCCGCGTCCCTGAGCCGGATGTAGGCCGGCCGCCCCCCTCCGCGGCCGAAACGATCTCCGGGGGCGGGGGCGAAGCCTCCGCGTGCCCTACGCGAATACCACCGTGCGGCGGCCGTTCAGAAGGATCCGGCGCTCGGCGTGCCACTTCACCGCGCGCGCCAGCGCCTGGCACTCCACGTCCCGCCCGATGGCGACCAGTCCGTCGGGCGTCACGTCGTGGCCGACGCGCTCGACCTCCTGCTCGATGATCGGCCCCTCGTCGAGGTCGGCGGTGACGTAGTGCGCCGTCGCGCCGATCAGCTTCACACCGCGCGCATGCGCCTGGTGGTACGGCTTCGCGCCCTTGAAGCTCGGCAGGAAGGAGTGGTGGATGTTGATGATCCGGCCGCTGAGCTGCTTGCACAGGTCGTCCGAGAGCACCTGCATGTAGCGGGCCAGCACGACCAGTTCGACGCCTTCGGAGCGGACCAGTTCGAGCAGCTGCGCCTCGGCCTGCGCCTTCGTGTCCCTCGTCACCGGAATGTGGTGGAAGGGGACGTCGTACGAGGCCACGAGCTCGGCGAAGTCCGTGTGGTTGGAGACCACGGCCGCGATGTCGACGCGCAGCGCGCCGGTCCGCGCGCGGAAGAGCAGGTCGTTCAGGCAGTGGCCGAACTTGCTGACCATCAGCACGACCCGCATCTTGTCCTCGGCCCGGTTGAGCTGCCAGTCCATGTGGAAGGAGTCACCGATCGCCGCGAAGCTCGCGCGCAGCTTGTCCACGGTCACCGGCGCCTCCGCCGAGAAGTGGACGCGCATGAAGAACAGTCCCGTGTCGTGGTCGCCGAACTGCTGGCTGTCCTCGATGTTGCAGCCGGTCATGAAGAGGTAGCTCGACACGGCGTGCACGATTCCCTGCTTGTCCGGGCAGGAGAGGGTCAGGACGTACTGTTCGGCGGGCGCGGCGGCGCCGGTGGACTGATCGTTCATGCGGGACAGGGTCCCATACGAGACACCGCGCCGGACGAACCGTCCCGCCACGCGGACGCGGCAGCGAGCGTCCCGCCGCGTGGACGCTACGCCGACCGCGTCAGGATCCGCAGGACCTCCAGCGTCCGCGGCGGAGCGTCGGGGTCCTCGCCGTCGCTCACCGCGAGACGTACGTGGGCGTCGCGCGCCGCCCGCAGTGCATCCGGCCACCCCTGGTGGTCGAGGTAGGCGGAGACGGGGGCGTCGGGCCCGACCTGGTGCATGATCCGCAGGACGCGGAGCACGGCGGTGTCGACGAGGGCCGCCTCCTGGGAGTCCCGGAAGATCGTGCCGACGTACTTCTCGGCGGACCAGCTGTCCAGCCAGGTGTCCTCGACCAAGCGGTACACGGCGTCGGTGACGTCCCCGTACCCGTCGATCCCGGCGAGCCAGACGTCTCGTTGGAAGGTGGGGTCGGAGAGCATGTGCAGCGCGGAGCGCACATTGCTGCGCCAGCGCCACCAGGGCATGTCGTTCAGTGGCATGCCGCCCATGGTGGAGGAGCGACGGCCGCGACGGGAAGAGTTCTCCGAACCTTGCACAGTCGTCGATCGTACGTTCCCCGCAAAAATGCGATCATCGGCCCCCGCAATTCACCTCTGCGTCACCTCACGTTGACCGCTGGTCACACGCAGGTTAGTGATGTGACGGAATCGTGCGTGTCTATGACCGGTAGGCGACGCACCAGCACCACCCCACCCGTCCGCTCCCAGCGGACCGGGTCCAAAATCTCGAAGAAGGTCAAGACCAGAGCCCTCTTCGCGGGCGCGGTGGTGGCGTGTGCGTCGATCGCTGTCGGGTGCGGGGTCGTCCCCGGTATCACGGGGGGTTCCGGGGACGACCCCATCACCGTCATGACCTGGGCGCCGCAGGACACTCCCGCGACCAACAAGCCCGGCATGCCCGCCATGGCCGAGGCCTACGCGCGCTGGGTCAACGCGAACGGTGGCATCAACGGCCACAAGCTCAAGGTCTTGACCTGCAACGACCACAACGACACCGTGTACGCGGCGAAGTGCGCCCGGCGCGCGGCCGACGAGAACGTGGTCGCGGTCGTCGGCTCCTACAGCCAGCACGGCCGCTCCTTCCTGGCCCCGCTGGAGGCCGCCGGCATCCCGTACATCGGCGGCTACGGCGTCACCGACGACGAGTTCTCGAGCCCGCTCTCCTATCCGATCAACGGCGGCGAGCCCGCCCTGCTGGCCGGCCTCGGGGAGCAGCTCGGCAAGGCGTGCGGCCCGGTGGCGCTCGTCCGCCCCGACACCGTCGCGGGCGACCAGCTCCCGGTGCTGCTCAACGCCGGCCTGAAGGCGGAAGGTCACGCGGCCGGCACCGACCAGCGGGCCGCCGAGGACGCGACCGAGTACTCGAAGCAGACCGAGCTCGCGCTCGGCCGCGCGAGCTCGGACCCGCTGAAGCAGGGCTGTGTGGTGTCCGCGCTCGGGGACCGTACGGAGACCTTCATGGACTCGTTCCGGCGCGACCGCCAGGACTATCCGAAGGTCGGCACGGGCACGGTGCTGGGCAGCCTCGACCAGTCCCTGATCGATTCCACCGGCGGCCCGTCGAGCCCGTACGAGGGCGCGCACGTCACCGGCTGGTACCCGGTGGCGAGCGACAAGCGCTGGGACCCGATGCGCAAGGTGATCAAGGAGCAGGCCTTCGGCGACAACCGGATCGACCCCGCGGACGCCGGCGTGCAGACCACCTGGATCGCGTACAACGTGCTCAGGTCGGTCGTCGAGTCACTGGGCGACAGCCCGATCACCTCGCTCGCGATCCGGCACGCCCTCGACAACGGCCTCAAGGTGACCACCGGCCGGCTCACCCCGACCCTCAGCTGGCGTTACGAGGACCTGATCGCGGCCGTCGACTTCCCGCGCCTGGTCAACGCCCACGTCACCTTCCAGGTCGTACGCAAGGGCCAGCTGGCCTCCGAGCGCAACGGGTTCATCGACGTGTCGAAGACGCTGGAGACCGCGGACTCGAACTGAGACGCGGGCCCGGACCGGGCGGCGGCCGACCGCCGCGCGGTCACAGCTGGGTCGTCGTGCGCCGCGTCAGTCCGTACGTCGAGGCGATCGAGTTCCACAGCCTGGCGGCCTTCGCCTTCTGCGCGCTCGCGGTGCCGCTGGCCTGGTCGCCCGCCGCCCTCTGGCCGGTGCTGCGGGCGTGGCCCTTCTTGCAGCCCTTCTTGTCCTTGACCTGGTCGGCCCAGGCCGCGTAGTGGTTGTCGGCCGACGCGGAGGCCTGCCAGGCACTGTTCAGCGCGGCGGTCAGCTGGGCGTTGTTCGGAAGCTTGTCGACCGAGAGACCGCCGAGCCTGGTCACCAGTTCGGACCGCTGCTTGGCCGCGTCGCGCAGATCACTGGCCGCCTGGTCCAGGTTGTTGCACACCTTCACGTTCTCCACGGCCTTGATCACCGAGTCGCGGCTGTTGTTGCTGTCCGCGAGGAGCTTGTCCAGCGCGACGGCCTGCGCCTTGGCCGGGTCGGCCGCGGACGACGACGAGCCGTCCGTGGCCCCGGCCGTCGCCGACACGTTCTTGCTGCTGTCGTCCTTGCCGCTGTCGCCGCCTCCGCCGCTGAGCATGGCGCCGGCCCCGATACCGAGCACGACGATGCCGATCCCGACGGCCGCGATCAGCGGGACGCGCGAGCGGCTCCCTCCACCGCGGCCACCGCCGCCGTCGTCGGCCGCGCCGCGCCGGGTGGCGGCCCGCCCGCCCGGCGCTCCGGGCATCCCGGGGGCCTGCGCGGCGTACGGGGCGTGCGGCGTGTGGGGGGCGTGCGGGGCAGGGGCCTCGAACCGCGGCAGCTGCTGCGTGGACGCGGGCCCCTCCGACGCACTCGGCGCGCCGGGCGCACTGCGGAACAGGCTGTCGAACTCCGCGGGCGGCTGCCGGTCCTCCGGCCCGCCCGGACGTATCCCGTACTGCGCCGCACCATGCTCGGCGGGCACGGGGGCGATGTACTGCGTGGCCTCGGCGTCGGGATGCGCGGCCTGGGGCAGCGGCCCCGAAGGCACCTCGGGCGGCAGCGCACCCGGGCCCACCGGCGGGATGTACTGCGTGGCGCCCTCGGCGGACGTGGCGGGGACGGGCGGCAGGAACTGGGTCGCGCCCTCGGCCGCGGCCGGAACCGGCGGGATGTACTGCGTGGCGCCCTCGTCGACGGCGGGCGGCAGCGCGGCGGCGTGCGCATGCCCGCCCTGCGGCTGCTGCTGCTGCTGCTGGGGTACGGCACCACCCTGGTGGCCGCCGTACGCCGGATCCTGCCGGCCGCCGTAGGAGGACGTCTCCTGGCCGCCGTACGCCGGCGGCTGCTGCTCCCCGTACGAAGGCGGCTGGGTGCCCTCGGCCGGCAGCGGGCCGCCGGGGGCCTGCTGGGCCGGGAAGCCCTGCTGCTGGGCGGGGGCGGCGCCCCAGCCCTGCGCCGGCTGCTCGGGCGCGGCCCAGGTCTGGGTGGACGGGTCGTGGCCGCCCCAGTCCGGGGTGGGGGCGCCGGACTGGGGCGGCTCGGAGCCACTCCACGTCTGGGTGCCGTTCACGGGCGCCCCCCAGCCGTCGGCCGGCTGCGGGGCCGGTGCCGCCGACGGGTCCGGTCCCCACGGCTGGTCCCAGGTCTGACCGCCCGCCGGGATGGCCGGGGCCGCCGGAACGGCCCGGTCGCCCGTCATGCCCGGCAACAGCGGTTCGCCGCCGTCGGAGGGCAGCACGATGCCTTCGCGCGCCGTGCGCGCCGAGGGCTGCTCGCCCTGTCCACTCTGCGTCACCGGGACTCCTACTAATGGGGGACCTTCGGAATCGTCGGCTCACGCTACCGGGTCTCCACGCACCCGTGCCACGCAGCACAGGGCGTTACCCCCGCCCCCTGTGACCGGGGTAACGAATACGCCCCGCCGTGCGCTGTATCTGACTCCTCCCACTCCCAGCGCCTTCGTTAGCCCGGCGTTCACACCCATGCACACCGCGTGTTCACCGGCGCGCACACGATCCACTCACGCCGCCGCCTGCAACTCCAGCCGCGCCCCGAACTCCCGTACCACCGCCTCGTCCCGGTACGGCTCCAGGCGCTGCTGGAAGTCGTCCAGGTACTCGGCGCCGCGGTTGGAGCGGAGCGTGCCGAGGAGTTCGACCGCGCGCAGACCCGTGTGGCACGCCTGTTCCACCTCGCGCTGCTGGACCTGCGCGGTGGCCAGCAGGACGTAACCGATGGCCCGGCGGCGGGCCCGCGACTCCGGATGCCCGGCGAGGGACTCCTCGGCGCAGCGCGCGGCGGCCTCCGCCTGACCCAGGTCACGGTGGCAGTGCGCCAACTCGTCGGCGAGATAGGCCTCGTCGAAGTGCGCGATCCACGTCGGGTCGTCCCCCGAGGCATCGTCGGCGCCCTCGAGCGCGGTGATCGCACGCCCGGACGCCACCTGAGCGGCGCGCGCGTCGCCCATCAGGGCGTGCCCGCGCGCCTCCGCGGCGTGGAACATCGACTCCGCGCGGGGTGTCACCCGCCCCCGCGCCCCCTCCTGCGCCGCGCGCGCCAACTGCGCGATCTCCCGCGGGTTGCCGAGCTGCGCCGCCAGGTGGCTCATGGACGCGGCCAGCACGTACCCGCCGTATCCACGGTCGCCGGCCGCCTGGGCGAGCCGCAGCGCCTGGATGTAGTACCGCTGGGCGAGGCCCGGTTGACCGGTGTCGATGGCCATGTAGCCCGCGAGTTCCGTCAACCGCGAGACCGCCGAGAAGAGTTCACGTCCGACGCCCTCCCGGTACGAACCCGCGAGCAGGCCGGAGACCACGCTGTTGAGGTAGTGCACGACGACCGGGCGCACGTGCCCGCTGCCGTACTGGTGGTCCAGGTCCGTGAGCGCCTGGGTCATCGCGCGGACCGCCGCCACGTCCGAGAGCCCGACCCGTGGACCCGCCGCGCGCGCCACCTGCGAGTCCGGCGCGGAGATCAGCCAGTCGCGGCTCGGCTCGACGAGCGCGGAGGCGGCGACGGACGAGCCGGACAGGAAGTCCCTGCGCCCGACGTCACTGCGCCACAGCTCGCACACCTGCTCGATGGCGCCGAGGACGGTCGGCGAGAACTGCAACCCCACGCCCGACGCGAGGTTCTTGCCGTTGGCCATGCCGATCTCGTCGATCGTGACCGTACGGCCCAGCTTGCGGCCGAGCGCCTCGGCGATGATCGCGGGAGCGCGCCCCCTCGGCTGCTGACCGCGCAGCCAGCGCGCCACCGAGGTCTTGTCGTAGCGCAGATCGAGGCCGTGCTCGGCGCCGCACATGTTGACCCGGCGGGCCAGGCCGGCGTTGGAACAGCCCGCTTCCTGGATGAGCGCCTGCAGCCGTTCGTTCGGCTGCCTGGCGACGAGAGGCCTTGCGGCCATGGCGTACCCCCTGTGGCTGCGGTGCCTGCCCACGCACCGAGTTGACGTGTCCTCATCGGCCAACCACAGCGAAGGAAGTCGGCCATGAAGATCAATGCCCCGCCGATATACCGAAGATGCGAGACATGTGAGGATTGCCGGGGTACAGGCGGTTGCCTCGACCCCACCCCTGGTTACCCACGACCCGCTGCCGTTCCCCCTGCGCGCCCCCACCCGTGCATCCATGCGCCCCACACGCGGGAACGATGCCCCTCCCCCGCGCACGGGCCCCCCGTAACCCCCTGTGGCGACTAGAGTTGTGTTCATCGTGGAAGAGACCATCGCGGGGCCCGAGGCCGTCCAAATCCCGAAGCAGCGTGGCGAATCACTGCTTGACACCGCCGTGCGATATGCCGAAGAGCGCCATTGGGACGTGTTCCCGGGCACGTGGCTCGAGGCCGTCGAAGGGATGCAACGCTGCTCCTGCGGCGAGGCCACCTGCCCCACGCCGGGCGCACACGCGACGCGCGAGGACTGGGCGACGCAGGCGACGGGCAGTGCGACCGCCGCGCGCCGGATGTGGTCGAAGCAGCCGAACGCGTCGATCCTGCTGCCCACCGGGCGTACGTTCGATGCGATCGATGTGCCGGAGACAGCCGGGTTCCTCGCGCTCGCCCGCATGGAGCGGATGGAACTGACGCTGGGGCCGGTGACGTGCACGCCGGACCGGCGCATGCACTTCTTCGTCCTTCCCGGCGCGGCGGTGAAGGTCCCCGACCTGGTACGCCGACTGGGCTGGCCGCCCGCCTCCCTCGACCTGGTCACCCTGGGCGAAGGCTCGTACGTGGCGGCTCCGCCCACCCGGTTCGGTTCACGGGGTGCGGTGCAGTGGGCCTGCCGGCCGACGCCGGCGAATCGGTGGCTGCCGGATGCGGAGGAATTGATCTCGCCGCTCGCCTACGCGTGCGGGCGGGATCGCTGACGCCGGTCTGCGCCGTATTCGTCTGCGGGTTCGCTGTGGCTGGTCGCGCAGTTCCTCGCGCCCCTAAAAGCCTAAAAGCAGGGCACTCGCCCTTAGGGTGCTCACATGGCCGAGCAAACAGGGGCAGACGCTCCCGCCGTACGTGTGCAAGGGCTCTGGAAGCGGTTCGGGGAGCAGGTCGCGGTCGCCGGGATCGATCTGGAGTTGCCGGCGGGGCGGTTCATCGGGCTCGTAGGGCCCAACGGCGCGGGCAAGACGACCACTCTCTCAATGGTGACCGGGCTGCTCAGGCCCGACCAGGGCGGCGTCGAGGTCGTCGGCCATGACGTCTGGCGCGACCCGGCGGCGGTGAAGGCCCGGATCGGCATACTCCCCGAGGGCCTGCGGCTCTTCGAACGGCTCTCCGGGCGTGAGCTCCTCGCCTACACCGGCCGGTTGCGCGGCCTGCCCGGCGCCGAGGTCGACAAGCGCACCACCCAGCTCCTCGACGTCCTCGACCTCGCGGGCGCCCAGCACAAACTCGTCGTCGACTACTCGACGGGCATGCGCAAGAAGATCGGCCTCGCCGCCGCTCTCCTCCACAACCCCGAGGTCCTCTTCCTCGACGAGCCGTTCGAGGGCGTCGACCCCGTCTCCGCGCAGACCATCCGCGGCGTCCTGGAGCGCTACACGGCATCGGGCGCCACGGTCGTCTTCTCCTCCCACGTCATGGAACTCGTCGAATCGCTGTGCGACTGGGTGGCCGTCATGGTCGCGGGGCGCATCCGCGCGCACGGCCCGCTCGCGGAGGTCCGCGGCGACGCGCCCTCCCTCCAGCAGGCGTTCCTTGAACTGGTCGGCGCACAGGGCCGCGACCGCGGGTCCGACCTGGACTGGCTGGGCGGCGGGGCGACGCGATGAGCACGAGCACCTCCGGAGTCTCCTCCGAGGCCTCGATCACCCCCGTCGTCGTACGGCTGAAGCTGTCGCTGCTGCGCAACGGGCTGCGACAGTCGGCCGGGCGGCGGGCCGCGTACATCACCTCGGTCGTCGTCGTCCTCCTCTTCGCCGCCCTCCAACTGCTCGGCCTCATCGCCCTGCGCGGCAACGCGCACGCCGCGTCCGTCACCGTCCTGCTGATCGCGGTCATGGCGCTCGGCTGGGCCGTGATGCCGCTGTTCTTCCCCAGCGGCGACGAGACCCTCGACCCGACCCGGCTCGTCATGCTGCCGTTGCGACCGCACCCGCTGGTCCGGGCGCTGCTCGTGGCCTCGCTGGTCGGTATCGGACCGCTGTTCACCCTGTGCCTGCTGGTCGGTTCCGTGATCTCCGTGGCGCACGGCACGGCGGCATACGTCACCGGTGTCGTGGCCGTGCCGTTGGCGCTGCTCGTCTGTGTGGCCCTCGCGCGGGCCGTGGCCGCCGCCAACATCCGGCTGCTGTCCAGCCGCAAGGGCCGCGACCTGGCCGTACTGAGCGGCCTCGTCATCGCGATCGGCGCACAGCTCGTCAACTTCGGCGCACAGCAGCTCGGTTCGGCGGGTGGACTGTCCCGGCTCGACCCGGCGGCGGACGTGCTGCGCTGGGTGCCGCCCGGGTCGGCGATCGGCGCGGTGGACTCGATGAGCAGGGGCTCGTACGGGGTGGGGGTCGCCCAACTCGTCCTGAGCGCGGCGGCGCTGGTGGGGCTGCTGGCGCTCTGGTCGAGGCACCTGACCCTGCTGATGACCTCCCCGGACGGGTCGACGTTGCAGGCGGGCGAAAGTGCGGCGCGGGAGCGGATCCCGACGGGCGGGCTGCGCCGGCTGCTGCCCTCGGGGCGCACCGGGACCGTGATGGAGCGCAGCCTGCGGTACGTGTGGCGCGACCCGAAGACGAAGGCCGCGTGGGTGACCTCGCTGGCGATCGGGCTGATCGTGCCCGTGTTCAACGCCCTGCAGGGCACCGGCTCGATCTACTTCGCGTGCTTCGCGACCGGAATGCTCGGCATCCAGATGTACAACCAGTTCGGTCAGGACACCTCCGCGTTCTGGATGGTCGCGATGGCCATCGCGTCCCCGCACGACGCGTACGTCGAACTGCGCGGGCGTGCGCTGGCGCTGCTGGTGATCACCCTGCCGTACGCGACCCTCGTGACCGTGCTGACGACGGCGATGCTCGACGACTGGTCCAAGCTGCCCGAGGTGCTCGGCCTGTCCTTCGCGCTGCTCGGCGCGATGCTGGCCACCGGCGCCTGGTCCTCGGCCCGCTTCCCGTACTCGATCCCGCAGGAGGGCTACAAGAACGTGGCCCCCGGGCAGGCGGGCCTCGCCTGGATCGCCATCTTCGGCGGGATGGTCTCGGCGGCGCTGCTGACCGCTCCCGTCATCGCCCTCACGATCTGGCTGAACGTGACGGCGGACGGGGACCGGTGGAGCTGGCTGCTGCTGCCGCTGGGGGCCGGATACGGGGCGCTGATCACGGCGTTCGGGCTGCGGATGGCGGCGCCGCGGACGGCCCGACGGCTGCCGGAGATCCTGGCGGCGGTCAGCAAGGGCTGAGCCGACGGGGAGGCCGATGAGCAGGGCGACGGGGAGGGCGAGCTGTCCGGTCGGCGTCCCGCGGCCCAGGTCCGGTTCAAACGACGGGCCCTAGCGGTCCTGGCCGGTGAGTACGCCGTCGAGGAAGGGCTCGATCGCCGCTCGCCACGCCTCCGGCTGGTCGTAGTGCACGAGGTGACCGGCGTCGGCCACCTCCGCGTACTGGCCGTGCGGCAGGACGCGGACCATCTCCTGGGCCTCGGCCCGGCCGAGCTCGCCGTCCAGGCCCCGTACGACCAGCGCGGGGCACTGGACCTGGGCGAGCTCCTCCCAGTGGGCGTCGTACACCCAGGTCTGGCGGGACTTGAGCATCTGCTCGGGTTCGAAGACCGGGCGCCAGCCGTCGGCGGACTCGTGCATCACCTCGGCGTAGAACTCGCCGCGGGAGGGGTTCGGGCGCTCCACCCAGGGGTCGTCCTCGCCGAACCACTTCCGTACGTCGGCGAGCGTGGCGAAGGGCATGGGCCAGGCCTTGAACCAGTCCTCCCACTCACGCTGCGACGCGGCCCCCAACGCCGAGGCCCGCATGTCGCAGATGATCAGCCCGCGGACGAGGTCGGGGCGCTTGGCGGCGAGCTGCCAGCCGGTCAGCGCGCCCATCGCGTGCCCGATGAGGACGGTCGGGGCGAGACCCAGCTGCTCGAGAGCGGCCTCGACGTCCTCGACGTACGCCTCCCGCGTGTACTGCCCCTCCGGCGCCTTGTCGCTCTGGCCGTGGCCGCGCTGGTCGAGGGCGACCGCGCGATGCCGCTCGGAGAGCCAGCGGGCGGTGGACGCCCAGTGGGAGGCGCGGCCCATGAGGCCGTGCAGAAGCAGCACGCCGGGGGCCGGCGGGGTCCTGGGCGGGTCGGTCTTGGGAGGATCGGCGAACTCCCAGGCAGCGAGGCGTAGGCCGCCCGCGCCCGTCACGTCGATGCGCCGCACCATAGGTCTGGCACCCCCCTAGCTCGCTCGGACCGCTCGCTCCCGCTCGAGTCGGCCGGTCCACTCGTACCGCTTCCTGCCGCGCTTCCTGCTGCTGTCGTGCCGCTTTCGTGCCGCTTTCGTGCCGTTGAGTCTGCTGATGCATTGCTCTACATGTACCCGATTTGCCTGTGAAACGCCGCCAGGCTATCGAATGAGCATTCGAAAATACTCCTCTCGGCGGCAATACCCCTCGTTCGAGTGACCACCCTCGGGGATTGACCGCCGTCGCCGAGGGGAGATCTTCAGCGGGAGGCGGACCGCTCGGGGAAATTGGTCCGAAGGGGATGACCCTGGGAGCTCGGGGCTCCGGGTCAGCACAGGGGAGGACAGGCCCCGGCGCCGTAAGGTGCCGGGGCCCTCTCCACATCTACGGCACATCCTTCCCGCCCCCTCCCCAACCGTGCGACATCCCTCTTGGACACGGTCAAGAGCCCTCAGGTCATATGCCTCACGGGTCAGCCTCGCACGCAAACGGTCGCGGCGCTGCGATTCCGCACACTGAATCTTGGTTTCGGCCATCTATCGAAAACATCACAACTGCCCCTGTGGTCGCGGGAGTTGACATGACCGAGGTGAGTCGACGGAGGTGCGGGAAGGGGATGGAGCGTTGGGTCACCGCGGGCGGACGACACGCTCCACGGCGAGCGACCTGCGCCATGGCGCCCACGCCCGCGCCCGGCGCGTTGAACGGAGCGCCGGGTCGGCCCCGACGGGCGGTGTCACCGTGCGCGGGCTCGATCGCCACCGACGCGCAGTGGGCGGGCCGGGTCGACGCCTGCCCACGACGGTCGGCGGGCGCCCGGAGGCCGACCCGGGGTTCGGCGGATGCCGGACCCCGTGGCCCACCCCCGGGAGCTGCCCCTCGCGGGCTCAGGGCCGGGAAGCCCGCACCGGGGTGCGAGGCCTCCCACGATCACCGGATGTCAGCGCTTGGCGACGAACACGTGGGACGCGACGTCCGACTCCAGCTCCGCCGCCTCACCACCGCTGCCGACGAGCACGCCGCCCGCCGACTCCGTCACGCTCACCACGGAGCCGGGCTGCACGCCCGCGCGCCGCAGCGTGTACATCAGCTGCGCGTCCGTCTGGATGGGCTCGCCGATCCGGCGCACGACGACCGTCTTGCCGTCCAGGCCGGGGTCGAGCTCGGCCAGGGACACCATGCTCTCGTCCAGGAACGGGTCGGCGCCGTCCTTCTCGCCGAGCTCCTCCAGGCCGGGGATCGGGTTGCCGTACGGCGACTCGGTCGGGTGGCGCAGCAGCTCCAGCACGCGCCGCTCCACCGCCTCGCTCATCACGTGCTCCCAGCGACACGCCTCGGCGTGCACCTGCTCCCACTCCAGACCGATCACGTCGACGAGCAGGCACTCCGCGAGGCGGTGCTTGCGCATCACTCGGGTGGCGAGACGACGGCCCTCCTCGGTCAGCTCCAGGTGCCGGTCGGTGGCGACCGCCACCAGACCGTCGCGCTCCATGCGCGCCACCGTCTGGCTGACCGTCGGACCGCTCTGATCGAGCCGCTCCGCGATCCGGGCGCGCATGGGGACCACGCCTTCCTCCTCCAGCTCGAGGATGGTGCGGAGATACATCTCCGTGGTGTCGATCAGTCCGGACATACGTGCCCCTTGATTAGCTCTGCCGAAGGCTCGGTGGCTCACCGGCGTGTGCGCTGGCCCTGAACCCAATTCTGACGCATACCACTGACAAGCGTGCCTCGCCGTTGAAACCGCAGGGTTACGAGTGCCCCTGTGGACGCCCCACCGGGTGCCTCCGCGGCCACCTCCGCAGGCCGTATTGACAGCGCACTGGTCCAGACCGCAACGTGATCCGCGGCACAAAGCGTGACCCAGCGCCCACCCGACGCCGACGAGACTTCTAAGGGGCTTCGCCGATGAGCGACCGCAAGCTGGCCGGGCAGTTCTTCGACGCGGCGATCGGCCTGCTCCAGCGGGTGCGGGACGAGGACGCGGGAGACATCGAGGCGGCCGGCACCCTGATCGCCGACACCGTCGCAAACGGCGGCCGGCTCTTCGCCTTCGGCGCCGGGCACTCCTCGCTCGCCGCGCAGGACGTCGTCTACCGTGCGGGTGGCCTCGCCCTGATGAACCTGCTCGCCGTGCCGGGCGTGGTCGGCGTCGACGTCATGCCGGCGACGCTGGGCTCGGCCCTGGAGCGGGTCGACGGCCTCGCGAGCGCGGTCCTGGACTCCAGCCCGGTGCGCGCCGGCGACGTACTCGTGATCATCTCCCTGTCCGGCCGCAACGCGCTCCCGGTCGAGATGGCCACGAAGGCGCGGGCCCTGGGCGTGAAGGTCATCGGCGTCACCTCGGTCGCCTACGCCTCGGAGACGAAGTCCCGGCACGTCTCGGGGACGTATCTGAAGGACCACTGCGACATCGTCCTCGACTCGAAGATCGCGGTCGGCGACGCGGAACTGACCCTGGAGACGATCGAGGCGCCCTTCGCTCCCGCCTCCACGGTGGTCACGACGGCCCTCCTCCAGGCCGTCATGGCCACGGCCGCGGGCGCGCTGGCCGACCGGGGCATCGAGCCGCCCCTGCTCCGCTCGGGCAACGTCGACGGCGGCCACGAGTGGAACGGCCGAGTGATGACGGAGTACGGCGACCGAATCTTCTACCGCCGCTGAGCCGATCGGGTGGGGAGTGGGTGCGTGCGGTGGTGCTACGGGTGGGCCGCCAGCCCCTCCAGATCCAGCGCCGTGGCGATCCGTACCGCCACGTCCTCCGCGTATGTCGCGTCCGTGCGCTCGAACTGGCTGCGCCCCGCCCCGCGCAGAAACGTCACGACGCCCAGCGTGCGCCCCCGGCTGCGCAGGACCGCGCACAAGGCGTGCACCGAGTCCGGCGGCCACTGGCGGGCCGTGGCCCACTCCCGCTTCCGCTCGGGGGTGGTCTCACCGGAGCTGGCCCGCACGGACCCGGCCCGCTCCACGCACTGAAGCGCGGGATGCCCCTCGGCGTACCGCACGGGCAGTCCGGCCTTCCCGGTGAGCAGACTCGGCCCGGGCGCCCCGGCGGGCGTGGTGACGGCGCGTACCAGCCGTACGGGCCCTTCGTCGTCCCCCGCCGGCCACCCGGTCGCGACCCGGTCGATCAGCGCGTGGTCGGCGAACCCGGCGAGCGCGAAGTCGAGGTGGACGGTGGCGGCCTCCCCGGGGTCCTCGCACTCGGCCGCCGCCCGTGCCGCCCGGTGCAGCTGGTTGGCCCGGAACCGCAGCAGGTTCGCCTCCTGCTCGGTGTGCTTGGCCTCGGTCACGTCCTGGAAGAGCCACCCGACCCCGAGCGGAACCGGTTCTTCCGCAAGCGGCGAGGCGAGCCGCAGGAACCCGCTGCGCCAGCACCGCCGCTTCTCGCCCTCGGCCGACCGCACGCTCACCCACATCTCGGCGGGCGCGGGCGGCGCGCCCTCGGCGAGCACGTGCGTGAGCGCGCTCTCCAGCTCCTCGACCCCTTGGGAGAGCAGCTCACCGAGCGGCCGTCCGAGCACCGCCGTACGCCCGGTCCCCAGGGCCCGGGCCGCGTGCGCGTTGACGACGGCGGGCCGCAGGTCCGCGTCGACCAGGACCACGCCCCAGCTGGCGTCCTCGAACAACGCCTCGCTCAGAGCGATGGACCGCTCGAGATCGATCTGCGCGTGCACCTCACTGAAGGCGCAGTACACCCCGGCGGGCTTCCCGTCGGCTCCGCGCACGGCGGCGGACTGGGTCCGCACCAGCACGCGCCCGCCGTCCTTGGTCAGCAGCGCGAACTCGTGCACCTGACGCCCGGGGGCCTCCATGGCGGACAGCAGCCGCGCCTCGACCTCCTCGGCGTCCGCGGTCCGCACGGCCCATCCGGCGAACCCGCGCCGCCCCACGGCCTCGGCCGCGGTCCAGCCGAGAATCCGCTCGGCCTCGCGGTTCCAATGGGTGACGACCCCATCGGCGTCGAACGCGCACAGCGCCGCGTCCATCCCGTCCAGCAGCGCGGCAAGCAGATCGGAACCAGCCGGCTCGGGCTCGTCCGGCCCCAGCTCGTCGGTGGTCCCACTACGCCGGGAAGCACTCACCTGGACCCCCTGCAGGCTGCGTCCGCACGTACGGCGAGACAGTTCGCTCACTCGCCTTCATTCAACTCGAACGTGACCCAGCCCACATCGTGTTCCCCAAAGATTGGACGAAATCGTTGTACGCAGGGATTCCGCCCCGTCAGCCCCAGGAATCGCAGGGATCGAAAAAAAGTGGTTGAGCTGTCGGCGATCGGTTCCTAAGGTGTGGTTTACACGAGAAGGGAGGTGGTTCGGCAGATGTATAAGAACCGGACGCGTGAGGTGGCTGCGGGCTAGCGGCCCGTCACCACATCCAGTGCGGTGCCGGACCAGCGCGTGAAATGAGCGTGCAGCCGGCCCCAATCCCAAGCAGTCACCCGACCCGCGAGCTCGCCGGTACGTCCGGCCGGCTCCTCCGCCGTGAGGCGGAGGAACCCGAGCTCGCGGGTCGTCTGCGTTTCGCAGGGCATGTGAGGTGGGGCACATGCATTTCACGGGGTCCGCAGTACTCTTGGACCATGCTTCCGATGCTCGTTCGACGCCGACACGTGGACTTCCTGCGCGTCACGAGCATGGGCTGTCGGGCTTCCTCCTGACCTCGGCCCCCTTTCTTCCCCTTGGCACCCGTGGCCCCCGCCCCATCCCCGGCGGCCGCCCGGGCACCCGTACACCCTGCGGACGCACCTCATGACGACGAACACGTCTTCTGCTCAGAGCCTGCCGAGCCTGCCGAGCCGACAGCACCGGCCCTACCAGCAGCTTCCGATCATCGATCTCTCCGCGGCCGACCGCGGCCCCCAGGCCCGCGCCCTGCTGCACGCGCAGTTGCACAGCGCCGCCCACGACGTGGGCTTCTTCCAGCTCGTCGGGCACGGGGTGACCGAGGGCGAGACCGCCGCCCTGCTCGACGCCATGCACCGGTTCTTCGCGCTGCCCGAGGCCGAGCGGCTCGCCCTCGACAACGTCAACTCGCCGCACTTCCGCGGGTACACGCGCACCGGCGACGAGCGCACGGGCGGCAGCCGGGACTGGCGGGACCAGCTCGACATAGGGGCCGAGCGGCCCGCGCGCAGGCCCGGTCCCGGCGAGCCCGCCTACTGGTGGCTGGAAGGGCCCAACCAGTGGCCGACCGCGCTGCCGGAGCTGCGGACCGCCGCACTGGCCTGGATCGACCGGCTCAGCTCGGTCGCGGCCCGCCTGCTGCGCGAGCTGCTCACCGCGATCGGGGCGCCCGCCGACTTCTATGAGCCGATCTTCGGCGAGCGGGCCCATCCGCATCTGAAGCTCGTGCGCTACCCGGGCAGCGCGGGCGACGGCGCCGACCAGGGCGTGGGCGCGCACAAGGACTACGGATTCCTGACGCTGCTGCTCCAGGACCAGGTCGGCGGCCTTCAGGTGCAGCGCGAGGACGGCCTCTTCCACGAGGTGCCGCCGCTGCCGGGAGCCTTCGTGGTCAACCTGGGCGAGCTGCTGGAAGTGGCCACCAACGGGTACCTCGTCGCCACCAACCACCGGGTCGTCAGTCCGCCCGGGGCCACCGAGCGGTTCTCCGTGCCCTTCTTCTACAACCCGCGCCTGGACGCGCGCGTGGAGCCGTTGCCCTTCCCGCACGCCTCCGCCGCGCCCGGCGTCACCGACGACCCGGCGAACCCGCTGTTCGCGGAGTACGGCTTCAACGAGCTGAAGGGCAAACTGCGGGCCCACCCGCTGGTCGCCACCCGTCATCACGCGGAGCTGCTCACCCCCGCGTGATGACCGGCCACTCCTGGGCTCGACGGTGACTCAGTGCGCGATGTCCTCGTAGCCCTTGATCTCCTGGGGGCTGCGCGGACCGGGGCCCACATAGAGCGCGGACGGCCGTACGAGCCGTCCCGTGCGCTTCTGCTCCAGGATGTGCGCCGACCACCCCGCCGTACGGGCGCAGGTGAACATCGACGTGAACATGTGCGCCGGGACCTCGGCGAAGTCGAGCATGATCGCGGCCCAGAACTCGACGTTCGTCGCCAGGACACGGTCCGGACGGCGCGCGTGGAGCTCCTCCAGGGCCGCCTTCTCCAGCGCCTCGGCGATCTCGAAGCGGGGGGCGCCGAGCTCGCGGGCGGTGCGGCGCAGGACACGCGCGCGCGGGTCCTCGGCGCGGTAGACCCGGTGGCCGAAGCCCATCAGGCGTTCGCCCTTGTCGAGGGCCTTCTTGACGTAGGCCTCCGCGTCGCCCGTGCGCTCGATCTCCTCGATCATGCCGAGGACGCGGGAGGGCGCGCCGCCGTGCAGCGGCCCGGACATGGCCCCGACGGCGCCGGAGAGGGCGGCGGCGACATCCGCGCCCGTCGAGGCGATGACGCGGGCGGTGAAGGTGGACGCGTTCATGCCGTGCTCGGCGGCGGACGTCCAGTAGGCGTCCACGGCCGCGACGTGCTTGGGGTCCGGCTCGCCGCGCCAGCGGATCATGAAGCGTTCGACGACGGAGTGCGCCTTGTCGATCTCGCTCTGCGGAACCATGGGCCGGCCCTGGCCGCGGGCGGACTGGGCGACGTACGAGAGGGCCATGACGGCGGCGCGGGCGAGGTCCTCGCGGGCCTGGGCCTCGTCGATGTCGAGGAGGGGTTTGAGGCCCCAGACGGGGGCGAGCATGGCGAGCGCGGACTGGACGTCGACGCGGATGTCGCCGGAGTGGACGGGGATCGGGAACGGCTCGGCGGGCGGCAGACCGGGGTTGAAGGCGCCGTCCACGAGAAGGCCCCACACGTTTCCGAAGGAGACGTGGCCGACCAGATCCTCGATGTCGACGCCCCGGTACCGGAGTGCGCCGCCCTCCTTGTCCGGTTCGGCGATCTCCGTCTCGAACGCGACGACTCCTTCGAGTCCGGGTACGAAGTCGGACATCAGGCGGCTCCTCGTGATGTGTACGACGGGGGATTTATGGGGGTGATGGTGGGGGTGACGATGGGGGGCGCGTCTTGCGGTTGGAAGGGGGAATCCGTGCGTCGGTGATGGGTGGTCGACGTCCGGCTCCACGGTCGGCTCTTGGACTCGCGGTCCGGTACGTCTTCCCGGTGATGCCCCGTGCGGCCGGCGGTCATCCCACCGGAACGGTGGCAGCACCATATCTCCGAGTGCCACCTTTGGGGAGGCCCTGCGGCACTCAGTGCCACCCACTGACACTCAATGCCGTACCGGGATACGGCAAGATGACCGCGTGACCGACCGCGACCGCCTCCCGGATGAATCCGCCGACGAGCCCCTCGTCCTGCGCGCTGCGGAAGCCGCCGCCGCAGAAGCCACGGGCGACGCCGAAGAACTCGCCGCCGACCCCGCCGCGATGCGCGCCCACTACCGCGCCGAGGGGCTCGTCGAGGCCGATCTCGCCGCACATCCCATGGACCAGTTCGCCCGCTGGTTCAAGCAGGCCGCGCAGGCCTCCGTGCAGGGCATGGTGTACGAGCCGAACGCGATGGTCGTCTCCACGGCGGACGCGGAGGGCCGGCCCAGCTCACGCACGGTGCTGCTCAAGCAGTACGACGAGCAGGGCTTCGTCTTCTACACCAACTACGACTCCCGCAAGGCCCGCGAGCTGTCCGAGAACCCGTACGTCTCGCTGCTCTTCCCCTGGCACCCGATGGCCCGCCAGGTCATCGTCACCGGAACGGCACGGCGCACCGGACGCGACGAGACCGCCGCGTACTTCCGCACCCGCCCGCACGGCTCCCAGCTCGGCGCCTGGGCCAGCGCCCAGTCCTCGGTCATCTCCTCCCGGGACGAGCTCGACGCCGCCTACGAGGAGTTGAGCGCCCGCTACCCGGAGGGCGAGCAGGTCCCCGTGCCCCCGCACTGGGGCGGCTTCCGCGTCGCCCCACGGACGGTCGAGTTCTGGCAGGGCCGCGAGAACCGCCTCCACGACCGGCTGCTGTACGTGGTGGAGCCGGACGGCAGCTGGCGGGCGGAGCGCCTCAGTCCGTGACGTCGGCGGGGCTCGGTCCGTGACTCGGCGGGGCTCAGCCCAGCGCCTCGTCCAGCAGTGCGCCCCACTGCGCCACCACCCGTTCCCGTCGCCCCCCGTCGTTCGTGAGGAGGTTGGCGAGGCCGAGGCCGCGGGACATGTCCAGCAGGCCCTGGACCGTTTCGCGAACGCCCGGGCGGGATTCGTCGGCGGCGAGGAGTTCCACGGCGATCCGGTGGGTCTCGCGGCCCACACGGGCCTCCAGCTCGGTGACCCTGGGGCGGAGCTGCTCCTCGTTGGAGGCGGCGACCCAGAGGTGGAGGGCGGCGCGGAAGAGGGGGCCGGTGTAGAGGTCGACCAGGGCCGCGACCACCTCGCGGCGGTCTGCGGCACCCTCCGGGAACAGGGCGCGCAGGGCGGTGGAGCGCTCCTCGGCGACGTACTCCACCGCGGCGGTGAACAGGTCCTCGCGGGTGCGGAAGTGGTGCTGGGCGGCCCCCCGGGACACTCCCGCGCGCTCGGCGACGACGGAGACCGTGGAGCCCGCCCAGCCGTGCTCGGCGAGACAGGCCACGGCGGCCGCGAGCAGCCGCTGCCGGGTGGCGCGGCTGCGGTCCTGCTTGGGGACGTGCGGAAGCCGGGGACTGCGGGGGGCGATTTCGGCGGGCTCTGTCGCGTCCGTGGTCGCGTCCGTGGCGTCCGTGGTCGCGTCTGCAGCGTCCGTGGGCTCCGCGCGCTCCGCGGCTTCCGTCGTGCTCACACCACCCATGCGGGATCCCGTCGTTCGAGGAAGGCCGTCATCCCCTCGCGGGCCTGCGCGGAGGAGAACAGTTCGGCCGAGAGCGCGGTCAGGGCGTCCGCGTCCCGGTCGAAGGCCTCCAGCACCCTAGCCGTGAGCAGCCGTTTCGTCTCGGCCAGGCCTTGGGGGGAGGCGCGGCGCAGGCCGTCCAGGACGGGTTCCAGGGTGATGTCGACGTCGTCGCCGGTCGCCGTCAGGAGTCCCGTCCGTACCGCCTCCGCCGCGTCGAAACGTTCGCCCGTGAGGTAGTAGCGGGCGAGGGCGCGGGGGTCCGTACGGGGCAGCAGGGGAAGGGAGATCACGGCGGGTGCGACGCCGATGCGTACCTCCGTGAAGGCGAACGTGGCCTCCTTGGAGGCGATCGCCAGATCGCAGGCTCCGAGGAGCCCCAGTCCGCCCGCCCGCACATGGCCCGTCACCCGGGCCACCACGGGCTTGTGCAGCTCGACGATCTGCCGCAGCAGGGCGACGAGCGCGTCCGGGTGCGGGGGATCGCGCAGGTCGGCGCCCGCGCAGAACGTGTTCCCCGTGTGGGCGAGGACGACCGCGCGGACGTCACGGTCCTTGCCGCACCGGGTGAGCCCGTCCGCGAGCTCGCCCACGAGGGCGGCGGAGAGGGCGTTGCGGTTGGCGGGCGAGTCGAGGGTGAGGGTGGTGACGGCGCGGTCGTGCGCCACGCGGACAACCGGTTCAACGGTCATGACAGGCCTCGCAGTTCCCGGCGCAGGATCTTTCCTGAGGCCGCCCGTGGGACGGCGTCGATGAAGGTGACGCCGCGGACCCTCTTGTACGGGGCGACGCGCTCGGCGACGTACATCATCACCTCTCCTTCGGAGAGGACGGGGACGTCGGAGAGGTCCGCCGCCGGACCGGCCGGACCAGCCGGACCGGCCGCGGACGGCTGGCGCACCACGAAGGCGTGCGGGACTTCGTTGTTGTCCTCGTTGTAGACCCCGATGACCGCGGCGTCCGCGATACCGGGGTGGGTGAGGAGCAGTGCCTCCAGTTCGGCGGGCGCGACCTGGAAGCCCTTGTACTTGATGAGCTCCTTGACGCGGTCGACGACGAACAGCCAGCCCGCGGTGTCCACATGGCCGACGTCTCCGGTGTGCAGCCAGCCGTCCGGGTCGATCATCGCGGCGGTGGCGTCGGGCTGCCCCAGATAGCCCTTCATGACCTGGGGACCGCGGATGACGATCTCGCCCGCCTCCCCGACGCCGAGGTCCTTGTCGGGGTCGTCGAGGGAGACGATGCGCATCTCGGTGCCCGGGACGAGCCTGCCGACCGTTCCCGGGGGCGCGTCCTGGGCGGCGTCCAGGGGGACCAGGTGCGTGCAGGGAGACAGTTCCGTCATCCCGTAGCCCTGGCCGATGGGCGGCAGCCCGAGCCGCTCGGCGCAGGCCAGCGCGAGCTTGGCGTCCAGGGGCGCGGCGGAGGAGACGATGTACTTCAGGGACGACAGGTCGTACCGCGCGACGGCCGGGTGCTTGGCCAGGGCCAGCACGATCGGGGGCGCCACGAAGAGGCCGCTGATGCGGTGCTTCTCGATGGCCGCGAGGAAGGTGTCGAGGTCGAAGCGGGGCAGTACGACGACGGTGGCGCCCTGCCTCAGGGGCGCGTTCATGAGGGCCGTCAGCCCGTAGATGTGGAAGAAGGGCAGCACCGCGAGGATGCGCTCGCCCTCGCCCATCGGCAAGAAGGGCACCAGTTGCGCCAGGTTGGTGGCGATGGACCGGTGGGTGAGCATCACCCCCTTGGGTATGCCGGTCGTCCCGGAGGAGTACGGCAGGGCCGCGACGTCCGTCACCGGGTCGATGTCGATCTCCGGTTCGGGCGCGGTCGAACCGAGCAGGTCGATCAGCGAGCGATGCCCCGGCGCGCTGTCGCACACGAAGATCTCCCGCACCCCGCCGGCGAGCTCGGCGGCCTGCCGCGCCGCCCCCAGGAGGGGCGACACGGTCACGATCCAGTTCGCGGCGCTGTCCCGCAGCTGCTTGGCGAACTCCTCGGGCGTGGCGAGCGGGTGCACGGTCGTGACCGACGCCCCCGCGCGCGTGGCGGCGTAGAACGCCGTCGGGAAGGCGATGGTGTTCGGGCTGTGCAGGGCGAGGACGTCACCCTTGCGGACACCCGCGTCGGCGAACGCGGCGGCCAGCCGGCGGTGGAACCGGTCCAGTTGCCCGTAGGTGAGCGTGCTGCCGTCGACTCCGTCGATCAGCGCGGGCGTGTCGCCGCGCTCGGCGGCGCGGCCGAGGACCGCCTCGTGAATGGGTTCCTCTACGGCCGGGACTTCGGCGTACTCGCTGCGGAACACGGTTCCTCCTGGAGCGGCTCGTGGAGCGGCGGGCTAGTACGACTTGGGCAGGCCCAGGGTCTGGTGGGAGACGTAGTTGAGAATCATCTCCCGGCTCACCGGAGCAATACGAGCCACGCGCGAGGCTGTTATCAACGAAGCGAGGCCGAATTCGCGGGTGAGGCCGTTGCCGCCGAGGGTGTGCACGGACTGGTCGACCGCCCTCACACAGGCCTCGCCCGCCGCGTACTTGGCCATGTTGGCGGCCTCACCTGCGGCGACGTCGTCCCCGGAGTCGTACAGGTACGCCGCCTTCTGCATCATCAGGCGGGCGAGTTCGAGGTCGATGTGGGCCTGCGCGAGGGGATGCGCCACGGCCTGGTGGGCGCCGATGGGCTGCTTCCAGACGGTGCGCTCGCGGGCGTACTCGACGGCCCTGGAGAGCGCGTAGCGGCCCATGCCGATCGCGAACGCGGCCGTCATCACCCGCTCGGGGTTCAGCCCGGCGAAGAGCTGGAGCAGGCCCGCGTCCTCGTCGCCGACGAGCGCGTCGGCGGGCAGCCGCACGTCGTCGAGGGTCAGCTCGAACTGCTTCTCCGCGCTGTGGAGTTCCATGTCGATGCGCCGCCGTCCGAAGCCGTCGGCGTCGCGCGGGACGATGAACAGGCAGGGCTTGAGGCTGCCCGTGCGCGCGTCCTCCGTGCGCCCCACGATGAGGGTGGCGTCCGCGATGTCGACGCCGGAGATGAACACCTTGCGGCCGCTCAGGAGCCAGTCGGCACCGTCCCGGCGCGCGGTGGTGGTGATGCGGTGCGAGTTGGAACCCGCGTCGGGTTCGGTGATGCCGAAGGCCATGGTGCGGGTGCCGTCGGCCAGGCCCGGGAGCCACTCCTGTTTCTGGGCTTCCGTGCCGAAGCGGGCGATCACCGTGCCGCAGATCGCCGGCGACACGACCATCATCAGGAGGGGGCAGCCCGCGGCGCCGAGTTCTTCCAGGACGATGGAGAGTTCGGCTATGCCGCCGCCCCCGCCGCCGTATGCCTCTGGCAGGTTGACGCCGAGGTAGCCGAGCTTGGCGGCCTCGGACCAGAGGGTGTTGATGTCGTAGTCGCGGCCGTGGCGTTTGCCGAGGGCGGCCACGGCGGATCGGAGGGCCTTGTGTTCTTCGGTTTCTGTTGCGGGGCTCATGGGGGCTCCTGCTGAGTACGAAGAGTGCGGGTTGTTTGTGGCTGGTCGCGCCCACGCGGCGGAGCCGCATGATGTGACAGCCCCGCGCCCCTTTCGGGGCGCTCTTCTCACGGAGTTGGATCTACTACTGCCAGGAGAGTCCCGACTTCTACCTGCTGGCCGGGGATGGCGTGCAGGGCGCTGAGCGTGCCTGCCGTCGGCGCGGAGATCTTGTGTTCCATCTTCATCGCCTCCAGCCACAGGAGGGGCTCTCCGGCCCGTACGGCGGCTCCCGTGGCCAGTCCCTCGGCGACGCGGACGACGGTTCCGGGCATGGGGGCCAGGAGGGAGCCGGGGGCCTGCTGGGCGGTGGGGTCGGGGAAGCGGGGCAGGGCGGTGAGGGCGGTGGCGTTCACGAACACCTGGTCGCCGTACCGCGTCACCTCGAACTTCCTCCGTACGCCGTCCACTTCGAGTACGACGAGACGGGCGTCGGCGTGCACCACGCGCACCCCGTCGGCCGTGAGGCCCGCACGGGTGTGCCGGTAGCGCACCTCGTGCTCGGTGCCGGCCAGGTCGTAGCGCTTGGTCTGGGGCTGCGAGGGGAGGTTGCGCCAGCCGCCGAACCGGGAGCGGGCGTGGCCCCGCGCGTCCGCCAGGGCCGCCGCCAGGGGCGCGTACGGGTCCGGGGCCGGCGTCGTGAGGGCGGCGAGGTGGCGCTCGTAGAACCCGGTGTCCATGCGGGCCTCGGCGAACTCCGGGTGCCGCAAGGAGCGTACGAGCAGATCCCTGTTGGTCGCCGGGCCGTGGATGTCGGCACGTTCCAGGGCACCGGACAGCTTGCGCAGGGCCTCCGCACGTGTGGGCGCGTAGGCGATCGCCTTCGCCAGCATCGGGTCGTAGTGGACGCCGATCGGGTCCCCGTCGGTGTATCCGGTGTCCAGGCGGACGCCCTCCGCGACGGCGAGGCGGTGCAGGGTGCCGGTCTGCGGGGCCCAGGACCGTGCCGGGTCCTCGGCGTACAGGCGGGCCTCGATGGCGTGCCCCCGCGCGCGTGGCGGGTCGTTCGCGAGCGCCGCGCCTTCCGCCACCTGGATCTGGAGCGCGACGAGATCGACGCCGAAGACCGCCTCCGTCACCGGGTGTTCGACCTGGAGGCGGGTGTTCATCTCCAGGAAGTGGGCCTTGCCGTCGGCGACCAGGAACTCGACCGTTCCCGCGCCCACGTAGTCGACGGCTCGGGCGGCCCGCACGGACAGGTCGTAGAGGGTTTCCGTGAGGTCTCCGAGATCGGGGGCCGGGGCCTCCTCGACGACCTTCTGATGGCGGCGCTGGAGGGAGCAGTCGCGGGTGCCGAGCGCCCAGACCGTGCCGTGCGCGTCGGCGAGGATCTGCACTTCCACATGCCGACCGCCCTCTACGTAGGGCTCGACGAAGACCTCGCCGTCACCGAAGGCGCTGAGGGCCTCGGCGCGGGCGGCGGTCAGCTCGGCGTCGAGGGCGTCGAGCTCGCGTACGACACGCATACCGCGTCCGCCGCCACCCGCGGCCGCCTTGACGAGCACCGGGAGATCGGCGGCGGTGACCGTCTCCAGCGGTTCGAGCCCCATCAGTTTCTTGGCGCGCGTCTTGGAGGCCATCGCCTCGATGGCCTCGGGCGGCGGCCCGATCCAGACGAGGCCCGCGTCGAGGACGGCCCGCGCGAAGCCGGCGTTCTCGGAGAGGAAGCCGTACCCGGGGTGCACGGCGTCCGCGCCGGCGCTCAGGGCGGCCTTCACGATCAGGTCGCCGCGCAGATACGTGTCCGAGGGCGCCGCCCCCGGCAGCCGTACCGCCTCGTCGGCCACACGCGTGTGGAGGGCGTTCTCGTCGGCGTCCGAGTACACGGCGACGGTCCGGATCCCCAACTCACCACAGGTGCGGAAGACCCGGCAGGCGATCTCGCCCCGATTGGCCACGAGGACAGAAGTAATCAATGGGACCTCACATCCGGAAGACGCCGAAGCCACCGCGCGCCCCCTCATAGGGGGCCGTGTGGATCGCGGACAGGCACAGGCCGAGGACGGTGCGGGTGTCGCGGGGGTCGATGACCCCGTCGTCGTACAGCCGCCCGGACAGGAACATCGGCAGGGACTCCGACTCGATCTGCTGCTCCACCATGGCGCGCAGGGCCGCGTCGGCGTCCTCGTCGTAGGGCTGCCCCTTGGCCGCGGCCGACTGCCGGGCGACGATCGAGAGGACGCCCGCGAGCTGCTGGGGGCCCATGACGGCGGACTTGGCGCTGGGCCAGGCGAACAGGAAGCGCGGGTCGTAGGCGCGCCCGCACATGCCGTAGTGGCCGGCTCCGTAGGAGGCCCCCATGAGGACGGACAGGTGGGGGACCTTCGAATTGGAGACGGCGTTGATCATCATCGCGCCGTGCTTGATGATCCCGCCCTGCTCGTACTCCTTGCCGACCATGTAGCCGGTGGTGTTGTGCAGGAAGAGGAGGGGGATGTCGCGCTGGTTGGCGAGCTGGATGAACTGGGCGGCCTTCTGGGACTCGGCGCTGAACAGCACTCCCTGGGCGTTGGCCAGGATGCCGACGGGATAGCCGTGGAGGGTTGCCCAGCCGGTCGTCAGGCTCGTCCCGTAGAGGGGCTTGAACTCGTCGAAGTCGGAGCCGTCGACCACACGGGCGATGACCTCGCGCGGGTCGAAGGGGTGTCGGAGGTCGCCGGGGACGATCCCCAGGAGCTCGTCCTCGTCGTACTTGGGGGGCTCGGCCGGACCGGGATCGCCGAACGCCTTGCGGTGGTTGAGCCGGGCGACGACGCGCCTGGCCTGGCGGAGGGCGTCCTGTTCGTCGACGGCGAAGTAGTCCGCGAGACCCGACACGCGCGCGTGCATCTCGGCGCCGCCCAGGGACTCGTCGTCGCTCTCCTCCCCGGTTGCCATCTTCACCAGCGGCGGCCCGCCCAGGAAGACCTTCGCCCGCTCCTTGACCATGATCACGTGGTCGGACATGCCGGGGATGTACGCGCCTCCGGCGGTGGAGTTCCCGAAGACGACGGCGACGGTCGGGATCCCCGCCGCGGACAACCTGGTGAGGTCGCGGAAAATCGCTCCCCCGGGGATGAAGATCTCCTTCTGCGACGGCAGATCGGCACCGCCCGATTCCACCAAGCTGATGCAGGGCAGCCGGTTGGCGAGGGCGATGTCGTTGGCCCGCAGGGCCTTCTTCAGGCTCCAGGGGTTGCTGGCGCCGCCCCGCACCGTCGGGTCGTTCGCGGTGATCAGGCACTCCACGCCCTCGACGACCCCGATCCCGGTCACCAGCGACGCGCCGACCGCGTACTCGCTCCCCCAGGCCGCGAGCGGCGACAGCTCCAGGAACGGTGTGTCGGGGTCGAGCAGCAGCTCGATGCGCTCACGGGCGAGCAGCTTGCCGCGCTTTTGGTGCCGGGCCACGTACTTCTCGCCGCCGCCCGCGAGCGCCTTGGCGTGCTCGGTGTCCAGCTCGGCGAGCTTGGCGAGCATGGCCTCGCGGTGGGTGGTGTAGTCGGGGGCGGCGGTGTCCAGGGCGGACGCCAGGACCGTCACAGCAGTGCCTCCGGGATGTCGAGGTGGCGGGAGCGGAGCCATTCGCCCAGGGCCTTGGCCTGGGGGTCGAAGCGGTGCTGGGCGGCGACGCCTTCGCCGAGGATTCCTTCGACGACGAAGTTGAGGGCGCGGAGGTTCGGCAGAGTGTGACGGACAACTTTCAGATGACGGCTTTCAGTTATCAGATTCTGAAATCTGTCATCTGTCAGTTGATGAACCAACCAGCGCCACGCGTCGTCCGATCGCACCCACACCCCGACATTCGCGTTCCCTCCCTTGTCCCCACTGCGCGCACCCGCGACCACACCCAGAGGAGCGCGTCGCGTCGGCCCCGGAGGGAGCGGTTCGGGCAGGGCGGGCTCGAGCGCCGGTTCGAGTACGAGGGTGTCGGTGGCCGGAGCGACCGGCACCCGCCGCCCGTCATGGAGGACCGCCACGTGCTCCACGGCGCCCTGGGGGACGTACACGTCCTCGAAGACCCCGTACGGGGAGCCCTTTCCCGGGGGCGCGATCACGTGGAAGCCGGGGTAGCTGGCCAGGGCCAGTTCGATGGCGGCGCCGCTGAGGGTGCGGCCCACCGCGTCCTGGTCGGGGTCACGTACGACGAGGCGCAGGAGGGCGCTCGCGGTCTCCTCCGTGGGGGCGTCGGGGTGGTCGGTGCGGGCGAGGTCCCAGCGGACCTCCGTGGGGCGCGACTTGGCCGCGTCGAGGGCCGCCTCCATCTGGTCCCGGACGAGGGCGGCCTTCGCCTCGATGTCGAGGCCGGTGAGGACGAAGGCGACTTCGTTGCGGTAGCCGCCGAGGCGGTTGAGACCGACCTTGAGAGTGGGGGGCGGGGCCTCGCCGCGTACGCCCGAGATGCGGACACGGTCGGGGGCCTCCTGGGTGAGGCGGACCGAGTCGAGGCGGGCGGTGACGTCGGGGCCCGCGTACCGGGCGCCGGAGGTCTCGTAGAGGAGTTGCGCGGTGACGGTGCCGAGGTCCACGAGGCCGCCGGTGCCGTCGTGCTTGGTGATGACGCTGGTGCCGTCCTCGTGGAGTTCGGCGAGCGGGAATCCCGGGCGGCGAAGGCGCGCCGGGTCGTGGTCGGTGAAGAAGGCGTAGTTGCCGCCGGTGGCCTGGGTGCCGCATTCCAGGACGTGACCGGCGACGACGGCGCCGGCGAGGCGGTCGTACGCGTCCGGCGCCCAGCCGAAGTGGGCGACGGCGGGCCCGGTGACCAGCGCCGCGTCCGTGACCCGCCCGCTCAACACGATGTCCGCGCCCTCGCGCAGACAGGCGGCGATCCCGGCACCGCCGAGGTAGGCGTGCGCGGCGAGGCTCCTGGGGTGGCCGGCGGTCAGGTCGTCGCCCTCGACGTGGGCGACGCGTACCGGTATGCCGAGGCGGTCGGCCAACTGCCGTACGGCGTCGGCGAGTCCGGCGGGGTTGAGGCCGCCCGCGTTCGCCACGATCCGCACGCCCCGCTCGTGCGCGAGGCCGAGGCACTCCTCCAACTGGCCCAGGAAGGTGCGGGCGTAGCCGCCGGAGGGGTTCTTGAGGCGGTCGCGGCCGAGGATGAGCATGGTGAGTTCGGCGAGGTAGTCGCCGGTGAGGACGTCCAGGGGGCCGCCGGTGAGCATCTCGCGCATCGCGTCGAAGCGGTCGCCGTAGAAGCCTGAGGCGTTGCCTATCCGGAGGGGCGCGACGCTCACCTGGCGTCTCCCTTGGACGCGCGCCCCTGTCCGGGTGGACCCGCGAAGGCCTGTGCGATGTCCAGCCAGCGGTCGGCGTCGGGGCCGTCCGCCCGTACGGCGAGGTCGCCGCGGTGGGCCCGTTGGGTGACCAGGAGGCAGAAGTCGAAGGCGGGGCCGGTGACGCGCTGGGGGGCCTCTTCGGGCCCGTACGTCCACACCTCGCCCTTGGGGCCGACCAGTTCGACGCGGAACTCGGTGGCGGGCGGAGTGAGCCCCCGTACGTGGAAGGCGAAGTCCCGGGCCCGTACGCCGATGCGTGCGACGTGGCGCAGGCGGTCGGTGGGAGTGCGTGCCACGCCCAGCGCGTCCGCCACGTCCTGGCCGTGGGCCCAGGTCTCCATCAGGCGGCCGGTGGCCATGGAGGCGACCGACATGGGCGGGCCGTACCAGGGGAAACGGGTGCCGGCGGGGGCCGCGCGGAGGGCCTCTTCCAGCGCCGTTCGCCCCGCCCGCCAGTCGCCGAGCAGCGTGGCGGGCGGCAGCCCGGCCCCCTCCTCCGCGCCCTCGTCCACGAATCCGCCGGGCGAGGCCATCGCCTTCTCGACCTCCTTGGCGAAGGCCTCGGCGTCCGTCACGGCGAGCAGGGCGGAACGGTCCGTCCAGGCCAGGTGGGCGATCTGGTGAGCGACGGTCCAGTCGGCGGCGGGGGTGGCGAGTGCCCAGCGGCTCTCCGCCAAGTCCCTTACCAGCAGGTCGAGTTCTTCGCTCTCCTGGTGCAGATCGTCGATCACTGACGACGGGTCGGACACGATGGAGCTCCCCTCGGGGCACGACGGTGTGCGGCGGCGCGCGGCGATGCGCCGCGATGCGCGGCGGGCGTGCGGAGTCTTTCGCGGTGCGCTCTGGAGCATGGCAGCGGGCACAGAAACAAGCAAGCATGCTTGCATTAATTGATGTGCCGCGCGGGCTACAGGGAGACGCCCCGAGCGGGTTGCAGGAAGAGACGTCCCGCGCGGACTACAGGGAACGGAAGACGCCGTCGGGCGCCGCCTCGGCCGCGTCGGCGAAATCGGCGAAGTCGAGGTTGGCGATCATCAGGTTGGCGTGAATCTCGTGGACCCCGGCCGGGACCGTGCGGAACTCGCCGCCTTCGGCCTCGAACTCCTCGTCGCTCTCGCACTCTTCCCTGGTCAGCGTGGACACCGCCAGCAGAGCTCCCTGGCCGGTGCGCAGGGCGCCCCCGTCCGCGAGGAAGACGACGGCCAGTTCGTCGTCGGCGGAGACCGCGGCGAGTACGTCGGCTGTCGTGAACCCCGCCCAGGAGGGGTCGTCGACAACATGGAGGCGTGGCTCGAAGTCTCCGGGGCCCCAGGGCAGGGACAGCGCGCGTCTCAGCGCCGTCCACGCCCCTTCGTCGCCGAAGTCGGTCCTGATGACCAGCGCCGCGAACTCGTCGCGGTCCGCCACCCCTTGCCCGGTTCGATCACTCATGACGCAGCCCCACTCCCCCGCTCGGATCACCGTCTGCATGTGCGGCACGCACACTAAACGAGGGCACCGACAAGCCGCGTTCGACGCGACGGAGTGGGGCAGGGACGGGCCTTCAGCACTCCCGCGGCCCGCGCGGCCGCCGCGGGGCTGCTCGCGCACCACCGGACGTCGGACCGGACCGGCCCGCCGGAGGTGTACGTCCGCATGTCGGCGCGACCGCTCTTCCAGGACATCCTGCGCGCCGCGCCACCCGGAACCGTCGACCCCACCATGGACCCGGACGACGTGTTCGACATGCTGCTGGGCGCCGTCCTGACCCGCACACTGCTGTTCAGCGCCACGGCACGCGCCCGCCCCGTCGAGCGGACGGTCGAGATGATCCTCCGGCTGCTACGACCCCTCTGAACCAGCCGGAGCAGCCGAACCAGCCGAAGCAGCCGACCCGCCCGAACCGACGTTCTTCGCCCTGCCCCGCCCCACCTGTGTCCGTACCGCCCCCATGCTCGCGGCGATGACCAGGGCGATCGCGAGGGCCTCGGTGGCGGAGAGTGCCTGGTCCAGGACGAGGAAGCCGGCGGTCGCGGCGACGGCGGGCTCCAGGCTCATCAGGATGGCGAAGGTCGCGGCGGGCAGGCGGCGCAGTGCGAGCAGTTCGAGGGTGTATGGCAGCACGGACGACATCACGGCGACCGCGCCGCCCAGGGCCACGGTCGTCGGGTTGATCAGCCGGGTCCCGGACTCGGCGATCCCCAGCGGCAGGAACGCCACCGCCGCGACCACCATGGCGAGCGCGAGCCCGTCCGCCTGCGGGAAGCGTCGGCCCGTACGCGCGCTGAAGACGATGTACGCCGCCCACATCGCGCCCGCGGACAGGGCGAAGGCGACGCCGACCGGGTCGAGGGAGCTGAAGCCTCCGCCGCCGAGCAGGAAGACGCCGCCGAGGGCGAGGCCCGCCCAGAGGAGGTTCAGGACACGGCGGGAGGTCAGGACCGAGAGGACGAGCGGGCCGAGGACCTCGAGGGTGACGGCGGGGCCCAGCGGGATACGGGCGACCGACTGGTAGAAGAGGCCGTTCATCGCGGCCATGGTGAGACCGAAGATCACGACCGTGCGCCAGTCCGCCCGCGAGTGCCCGCGCACCTTGGGCCGGCAGACGGCCATCAGCACGATCGCGGCCACCAGGAGGCGCAGGGTGACGACCCCGAGCGCGCCCGCGCGCGGGATGAGGGTGACCGCCAGCGCGCCGCCGAACTGCACCGAGACGCCTCCGGCCAGGACCAGTCCCACGGGGCCGAGGGCACCCCACCGGTTCGGGGCGCCCTCGCCCGGGGTGGGCGCGGGCGCCATCGCCGGGGCGGCCGAGGCCGGGGAGGACGGAGACGCCGGGGAAGACGGGGCGGCGCTGGGGGTGTTCACGGGGCCTTCCAGGGGCTCGACTCAGGAGTCGTGCATCAAGGTGCACTTCTCAGTCCACAGTAATGGACTAAGTCAGGCACGTGAACCCTTTATGCGCCTGTCCAGGGTGTCTCGTCGCGGAAGAGGGGCCGGCCGTCGGGCAGATAGCCGTCAAGGGGGTCCCGCAGAGGATCGGGAACGGGGAGAGGGTAGGGGTCGGGGAGGGGGTAAGGGCCGGGAAACGCACCGGGGTACCAGGCTCCCTCGGCCCCGGACTGCCCGGCGGCCCCGTAGTACGCGTACTGCGGAGCCGCTTCCGCCACGAAGCCCCTCGCGTAATCCATCGGCACCCCGGCCGGCACCCCCACCGGGTCTCCGGCCGGCACCCCCACCGGCACCCCGGTCGGCATCCCCACCGGCACCGCGCCACCCACCGGAACCTCCGCCTCCGTGAACAGCGGCAGCCGCAGCTCTCCGGTGTCCATCACCGCGTTGTTCTGCGATCCGTGCAGACGGGCGTACGCGCCGCCGCGGGCCAGGAGTTCGTCGTGGCGGCCGGTTTCGACCACGCGGCCGCGGTCGACGACGAGGATGCGGTCGGCGTCGGGCGCGAGGTTGAGGTCGTGGGTGATCATGATCGTCGTACGGCCCTGCATCAGACGTCGCAGCGGCTTGATCACGCGGCGCGCGGCCATCGCGTCCAGGCCGGTGGTCGGCTCGTCGAGGACGAGGACGGGGGCGTCGCGCAGGATGGCGCGGGCGATGGCGAGCCGCTGGAGCTGGCCGCCGGAGAGGCGGGCCGAGTTGGGGTCGATCTTGGTGTCGTATCCGTCCGGCAGCTTCATGATGAAGTCGTGCGCGTCGGCGGCGCGCGCGGCCTCCACCAGCGCCTCGTCGCTCGCGCCGGGGCGACCGCAGCCGATGTTGGCGCGGACGGTGTCGTGCAGGACGAGGGTCTCCTGCGGCAGCAGCGTGACGTACTCGCGCAGCCGGGCCAGCGGGAAGTCGCCCACCGGGATGCCGTCGAGGAGCACGGAGCCGGCGTCCGGGTCGTAGAAGCGCAGGAGGAGCTTGGACACGGTGGACTTGCCCGCGCCGCTCGGGCCGGTGACGATCACGAGCTCGCCGGGGTTGACCGTGAAGGACAGACCGCGCAGGGCGTCGCTCTCCGCACCGGGGTAGCGGAAGGTGGCGTCGCGGACCTCCACGGCGCCGTCGGGGCGGCCGAGCCGGCTCTCCGCCGAACGCGTCGGATCGGCGACCGCGGGCGGCACATCGAGAATCTCGATCAGCCGTTCGGCGCCGGCGGTGGCGGCGGCGATGGTCAGACCGAGCTGGGCCAGGCCGCGCACGGGCGGGTAGAGGTAGCCGAGGAACGCGGCGAAGGCGAGCAGCTGGCCGAGGGTCATCCGGCCGCCGGAGATCTCCCACACGCCGAGGCCGATGACCGCGAGCACGCAGATCGTCTCGATGACCTGGACGAGCTGCTCGTACAGCTCGTTGAGGCGCCCGGAGCGTACGGAGGCCCTGAACCAGGCGTTCGCCTCCTGGTTCAGCCGCCGCCGCTCGGCGTCGCGGCGGTCGTACGCCTGGGTGAGGACGATGTTGCCGAGGGACTCCTCGACGACGGAGGTGATCGCGCCGTCGGCGACCCGGCCGTCGCGCGAGACGGACTTGATGGAGCCGGAGAAGCGGCGGGCGGCCGGCCAGAACAGAGGGGCGAGCACGAAGGTCGCCGCGGCCAGGTCCCAGCGCAGCCAGAAGGCGGCGGCCGCGTAGAACAGCGCGCTGAACGCCGCCGACGCCGCGCCGACGAGCCCGGACACGACCATCGTCTCGATCGACTCGACGTCGCTGGTCAGCCGGGACAACAGGTCGCCCTGACGGTGGCGTTGGAAGAAGTGCGGCGGCAACTGCTGTACGTGGTCGAAGACATGCTCGCGCAGCCGCATCACGAAGCGCTCGGTGACCCAGGTGGCGAGGGAGTTGCCCGCGTAGGCGACGGCGGCGCCGAGCACGGCGACGGCCAGCCATTCGGCGGCCGGGGCCCAGAACGCGGCCAGTGAGCCCTGTTGCAGGGCGTGGTCGGTCAGGTCGCTGAAGAGGAGGATGGCGGCGGTCTCGGCGAGGGCGGCCAGAACCGTGCACAGCCAGATGGCCAGCAGCCAGCTCCGCAGTCCCTTGGTCAGCGGCCAGAAGCGCCGGAACGCCGTACGGGCGGGGATGGTCGGCGTGTCGTGGTCGAGTTCATCGTCGTCCTCGTACGCGTCGTCCTCGTACTCATGATCCTCGTACCGATCGTCCGCGACCGCGCCGGCGCCGGTTTCCGCGTATTCCTTGTGTTTCTCGTACCCCTGATTCTGCCTTTGCCGGGTCATGGCCCTCCTCATTTGAATTGCAGGCCGTGCCGAGGAATTCAAAAGAGAGAGGCCGACGGCGCACCGTCGGCCTCTCTGCTACCGCTCGATCAGCCGCTCGATCAGCGTTCGTCGTTGGGGAACGGCTTGGGGAGCGGCTTGTGCGCCTTCTTGCGCGGCTTCGGCGCCGGCGGGGGCGGGAGCTGCTTCGACTTGGGCTTGGGGGGCAGGGGGGCAAGCTTCTTGAAGCTCATGCCAACTCCTTGAGGTTTCTGGCTACGCAATAGCGAGCGCAATAGTGCGATGGTGCGAGAATTCTCTACGGAAACGGGCGGGAATTCCTGGTCGTCACCTCGGTTTTCCCTGCCGCCCGACATCAAGGAACCTACACGCCCCGCACCTCAAGGCACAGCAAAATGCAGCACATGACGACTGTGAATCCCCTTATGAAACCTGAGAGTTGCCTAAAAAACCTGGGTATTGGATATCCACGCCGTCAGTCCGACCCCTGGTCGACCTCCGGGTCCACCCCTTGGTCCAGCGCCTCGGCCAGCGCCTCCGCCAGATGCCGCCCCTTGCGCCCCGCCAGCTGTTCCAGCTGCGTACGGCAGGAGAAACCGTCCGCGAGAAGCAGGGTGTCGGGCGTGGCGGCCCGCACGGCCGGGAGCAGCTGTTCCTCCGCGCAGGTCTTCGACACCTCGTAATGGCCCTTCTCGAAGCCGAAGTTGCCCGCGAGTCCGCAGCAGCCGCCCGCGAGGGAGCCGGTGAGGCCCGCTGCCTCGCGCAGCCGGCGGTCTGCGCCGTCGCCGAGGACGGCGTGCTGGTGGCAGTGGGTCTGGCCGGTCACCGGACGGTCGAGGTGCGGGGGCGACCAGTCCGGGGCGAGGCGCTCCAGGGCCTCGGCGAACGTCAGCACCGCCGAGGCGAGGCGCGCCGCGCGCGGGTCGTCGTGCAGGAGCTCAGGGAGGTCCGTGCGCAGGGCGGCGGCGCAGCTCGGTTCCAGGACGACGACGGCGGGTGGCCGCGGGTGGACGTCCGGGTCCAGGAACACGCCCATCAGGTCGAGCGTGCGGCGCATCACCGCGCGGGCGCGGTCGAGTTGGCCCGTGGAGACGTACGTCAGTCCGCAGCAGACGTGGCCCCGCGCGCCCACCGACCAGGGGTGGTGCGAGAGGGACACGCTCTCCCCGGCCCGCGGCGTCCGCTTGCGCATCACCACCGTCGGCGGGAGCATCACGTCCACCCCGGCCGCCTCCAACACCCGTACGGCCGCCTGCCCGACGGAGGGCGACAGGTACTCGGTGAAGGTGTCCGGCCAGAGGATCGCCACCTCCCTCGGGGACCCGTCGAGCTCCACCTCGGGGTCGTACACCCCCTCCCGCATCATCCGCCGCACCCGCTCCTTGAACCGCCGCCCCCACCACCGGCTGAACGTCTCCTGCGCCAGGCGCGGGATCTCCCGCTCGGGTGCGATCCCGCCGAGCCGTTTGCCGAGCGCCGCGAACGGCCTTACGGACGCCAGGGAGTTGAGCAGCGGCGCCGTTCCCGTGCGGTCGACCAGGCGCAGCCACGCCGGCAGTCGGCCCATCGTGCAGTGCGCGGCGGGGCGCCTCCTACCTTCGTAGTGGTGGTGCAGGAACTCCGCCTTGTACGTGGCCATGTCGACGCCCACCGGGCAGTCGGACCGGCAGCCCTTGCAGGACAGGCACAGGTCGAGCGCGTCCCGGACCTCGGTCGAGCGCCAGCCGTCGGTGACCACCTCGCCCGCGAGCATCTCGTGCAGCAGCCGGGCCCGCCCCCGCGTGGAGTGCTCCTCCTCGCCCGTCGCCCGGAACGACGGGCACATGACGCCCGCGTCGGCGGCCGTCGTACGGCACTTGGCGACCCCCACGCATCTGCGCACCGCCGCCGAGAAGTCCCCGCCGTCCGCCGGATATCCGAACGCCACGTCCACCGGCTCGCGCGGCAGCACCGCGAACCGCAGGTTCTCGTCCAGCCGGTGCGGGCGCACCAGCATCCCGGGGTTGAGCAGGTCGTCGGGGTCCCAGAGGTCCTTGGCCCGCTCGAAGAGGCCGACCAGCTCCGTGCCGTACATCCTGGGCAGCAGTTCGGCCCGTGCCTGCCCGTCCCCGTGCTCGCCCGAGAGGGAGCCTCCGTGGGAGACCACCAGTTCGGCCAGTTCCTCGGAGAAGCGGCGGAAGCGGCCGATGCCCGCACCGGTCAGCAGGTCGAAGTCGATGCGGACGTGGATGCAGCCGTCGCCGAAGTGCCCGTACGGGGTGCCGCGCAGGGCGTGGGCGCTCAGCAGGCGCCGGAAGTCGCGCAGGTACGCGCCGAGCCGGGCCGGCGGCACCGCGCAGTCCTCCCAGCCCGGCCATGCCTCGCTCCCGTCCGGCATCCGGGTCGCCGTGCCGCTCGCGTCCTCGCGCAGCCGCCACAGGGCGCGCTGTCCGGCCGGATCGGTGACCACGAGGGCGTCGAGGACGTCGGCGGCCCGGACGATCGCGTCCGCACGCGCGCGTGCTTCCGCCGGGTCCGCGCCCCCCGTCTCCACGAACAGCCATGCGCCGCCGCGCGGCAGCCCCGCGTCCGGCGGTACGAGGTCCGCGGCCATCCCCTCCACGGTGAGCGGCCCCAGCGGCAGCAGCCCGGCCGCCGCCTCGGCCGCCGCGCTCTCGTCCGCGTACGCCAGCACGGCCAGCGCCCGCGCGCGCGGTGCCTCGACCAGTCGTACGACCGCCTCCGTGAGCACCCCGAGCGTGCCCTCGGAGCCGCAGAAGGAGCGGGCGACGTCGGCGCCCTTCTCGGGCAGCAGCGCGTCGAGCGCGTAGCCGGAGATGCGGCGGGGCAGCTGCGGGAAGCCCGTGCGCAGGCGGGCCAGCTCCCCCTCGACCATCGTCCGCAGGCCGTCCGGGGCGCCCTGCCAGCTCTGTCCCAGCCGTACGACGGAGCCGTTTCCCTTGACCACCGACAGTTCGCGCACGCTGTCCGCCGTCGTGCCCCAGGCCACCGAGTGCGAGCCGCACGAGTTGTTCCCGATCATGCCGCCGAGGGTGCAGCGGCTGTGGGTGGAGGGGTCGGGTCCGAAACGCAGGCCGTGCGGGGCCGCGGCCTCCTGGAGGCGGTCGAGGACGACACCGGGCTGGACAACGGCCGTGCGTGCCTCGGGGTCGAGCGCGACGATCCGGTTCATGTGGCGGGTGAGGTCGAGGACGACTCCGGTGCCGGTCGCCTGTCCGGCGATCGAGGTGCCGCCGCCGCGCGGCACGACCGGCACCCCGTGGGTCCGGCACACGGACAGGGCGGCCGCCACGTCGTCGGCGTCGCGCGGGCGGACCACCCCGAGCGGGACCCGGCGGTAGTTGGACGCGTCCATGGTGGTCAGCGCCCGCGCGGTCACGTCGAAGGCGACCTCGCCGCGCATCTCCGCCGCGAGGGCGGCCCGCAGCCCGTCCACGTCGGGCGGGTCCGCCGCGTCGCTGGTGCCGTCCTTCGCGCCAAGATCCGTCATGTCTCCAGGATGACCCCGCGCACCGACAACGGTCCGTAACCGTGACGCATCGATCACCGACCGATCACTGGCCGATCGCCGACCGATCCCTGACCGATCCCTGACCGATCACCGGCGCGATCACAGACCGATCACAGACCGATCACCAGCGGATTAGGAGCGCGGATCCGGAACCTTCCCAATGCGAACACGAACTCTCATATAGTGACGGCAAATTGAGCAATCGGTGTCGGCTCTCGCCCAGGAACCTCCTCCCAGGAACCTCGCCCCAGGAAATTCGTCCAGGACACGACCGAGGACACGATTCATGACCGCGCCCATCCCCTCCGGCGAACGACCCACCCTCCGCGCGAGCGCCCCCGCGCCCCTGCTCACCGCCGTCGCGGCGGCGGTGGCGGTCGTCGTCGCCGTCTCCCTGGCACCCGACTCGGCACGCGTCCCCCTCGCCTGGGGCACGGGCGCCGCCGCCGTGCTGCTGTGCGTCGCCGTCGCGGTCGCCGCACGCGCCTTGCAGACCGCGAAGCTCGCGCGCCGCCGCCTCGACGCCGTGGCCCAGGACGCCGGACGGCTCCTGCAGGAACGGGCCCGCATGGCGGAGGAGTTCAACCAGGAGCGGTCCCGGCTCGCGGAGGAGTCCGCCCGCGACCGCGCGCGCCTGGCCGACGCCGACGCCCGCGAACGCGCCCTGCTCACGAAGGGGTTCGAGGAGGAGCGGCAGCGCCTCACCGCCGAGATCGCCGAGGAGCAGCGGCGGTTCGCCGAACTCGCCGAGGAGAACACCCGGCTGACCGAGCGCATGCGGCGGGCGGGCAGTGACCGGGCCGCCGCGATCTCGGCCACCGCCAACGCGGCCGGCCGGATGCAGGCACTGTCCACCGGCATGCTCGCCGACCTGCGCGCCATGGAGGACAAGCACTCGGACGAGGAGGTCCTCGCCGATCTCCTCCACCTCGACCACCGCACCGCGCAGGCGGGCCGCCTCGCCGACTCCGTCGCCGTCCTCGCGGGCGCCCGGTCCGGCCGCCGCTGGGCGCGCCCCATCGTCATGGAGTCGATCCTGCGCGGCGCCATGGGCCGCATCGGCGGCTACCAGCGGGTGCGCGTCCACTCCGCGAGCGACGCCGCCGTCGCCGGGCACGCCGCCGAGGGCGTGATGCACGCGCTCGCCGAACTCCTCGACAACGCCGCGAACTTCTCGCCGCCGACCGCCGAGGTCCACGTCTACGTCGAGGAGGTCCCGGCCGGTGTCATCGTCTCCGTCGAGGACAGCGGCCTCGTCATGGGCGACGTCCAGCTGCGCCGCGCCGAACGCGCCGTCTCCGCGGACGCCGAGAACGCCGCCGACCTCGGCGGCCTCACCGGCACCCGGCTCGGCCTCGCGGTGGTCGGCCGGCTCGCGCGCAAGCACGGCCTGAAGGTGTCCTTCCGGCCCTCCGCGCGCGGCGGCACGGGCGTCCTGGTGCTCATCCCCCAGGACATCCTGAGCCTGCCCTCCGCACCGGCCCCGGCCGCCCCGGCGGCGACGGAACCCCAGGTCAAGCCCGCCATGGCGACCCCGCCCGCCGAGGACGGCTCGCTCGCCGAGCCACGTCCGCAGGCGTCGTACGCCGCCGCCCGCGCCCCCGAGGACCTCGACCCGGACCCGGTCCCCACCCACGAGTCGCCCCGGCACGCCACCGACACCGACACCCCGCCGAACGGCACCCCCACGGCGGGCGCTCCCGCGACCGGCGGCCTCCCCAAGCGCCGCCGCGGCCGGACCCTCGCGCACGCCGAGCGCAGCCGCGCCCACCTCACGAACCAGGCCGACCCCGAGCCCCGTACGACCGACTCCAAGGCCACCGCCGCCCGCTTCAGCAGCTTCCGCCAGGCCGTCCGGGGCACCGCGCCGGACCAGGCGGCGGTCCAGGGAACGGTGCCCGAGGACGACGCCGTACGGGTCGAATCCGTACAGGCCGAATCCGGGAACGCCGTACGCGGCGAAGAAGCCGTACGGGAGCCCGCCCCCGCGCATCCCTCGCACGCCACCTCGCACACCTCTTCGCATCCGGAAGGCGACACCACTTCATGACCGGCACCACCACCGCCGACGAGAAGCTCTCCTGGCTCATCGAGAGCCTCCTCGAGCGCACCCCGGGCGCCCGGCACGCGCTCGTGCTCTCCCGGGACGGCCTGAAGCTGTGCCGCACGCCGGAGCTCACCGTCGACCGCGCCGACCAGCTCGCCGCGATCGCCGCCGGCATCCAGTCGCTGTCCCACGGGGCGTCCGTGGAGTTCGGCGACGGCACGGGGGGCGTGCGCTCGGCGATGACCGAGTTCTACGGCGGGGTCCTGTTCATCGTGGAGGCGGGCGACGGTGCCCACCTCGCCGTGGTCACCGCCGAGGACGCGGACGCCGGTCTGGTCGGGCACAACATGAGCGAGCTCGTGGAACAACTCGGCGAACACCTGAGCGCGCAGCCCCGGACGTCATGAGCCGTCCGGGCAGGGACGACGCGCCCGACCGGCTCTACACCCTCACCGGAGGGCGCAGCCGGTCCGCGCCCGACACCCCGTTCGACCTGGTGACACTCGTGGTCGCCGAGTGCGATCCGGCGGTGGGCATGCAGTCGGAGCACGCGGCGATCCTGCGGCTGTGCGAGCGCCCGACGGCGGTCGTGGAGATCGCCGCCGTGCTGAAGCTGCCGGTGTCCATCACCCGCATCCTGCTCTCCGACCTGCTCGCCGCGGGCCGCGTCAGTGCCCGCCACCCCCAAAAAGCCGCTCTTCCCGATCCCGACATCCTGGAGCAGGTGCTCGTTGGACTCCGTAACCTCTGATGCCCGTACGTCCCAGGAGGCCGACGCCCGTACGCCTCTGGGGGCACAGGCCGACAACGGTCTGAAGATCGTCGTCGTGGGCGGCTTCGGCGTCGGCAAGACCACCCTGGTCCGCTCCGTGAGCGAGATACGTCCCCTCAACACCGAGGAGACGATGACGCAGGCCGGTGCGGCGGTCGACGACATCAGCGAGGTGCGCGGCAAGTCCGCGACCACGGTCGCCTTCGACTTCGGGCGCATCACGCTGGACGCCCGCAATGTGCTGTACCTGTTCGGCGCGCCGGGCCAGGAGCGTTTCTGGTTCCTGTGGGACCGGCTGTTCTCCGGCACGCTCGGGGCCGTCGTCCTCGTCGACACCCGCCGTATCGACGACTCCTGGTACGCGATCGACCGGCTGGAGCACCACGGGACGCCGTTCATCGTGGCCTGCAACGACTTCGGGGGCTCCGCGCACACCCCCGCCCAGATCCGCGAGGCCCTCGACCTCGATCCGCAGGTCCCGCTGATCGACTGCGACGCGCGTTCGCGGGAGTCCAGCAAACGCGTGCTGATCACGCTGGTGGAGCACCTCAAGACCTTGCACGCCGCCGAAAGCGCCCTCACAACACCGGAGTTGGCCCTGTGACCCCCGCCCCCGTGCCCCTCAGCGGGCCCCGGTTCCAGACCGAACCCGCCGAGCTGTACCGGGAGATGCGGCGCGACCACGGTGCCGTGACGCCCGTCGTCCTGGACGGCGACATCCCGGCGTGGCTGGTGCTCGGCTACCGCGAACTGCACCAGGTCACCGGCGACCCCGTGCTGTTCAGCCGCGACTCCGAGCTGTGGAACCAGTGGGACCGCATCCCCGACGACTGGCCACTGCTGCCGATGATCGGCCGCAAACAGCCCTCGATCCTCTACACCGTCGGCGAACGCCACCGCGAGCGCGCCGCGATGATCAGCGACGCCCTCGAAGCCGTGGACCCCTTCGAACTGCGCGCCCAAGCTGAGAGGTTCGCCGACGAACTCATCGACGCGGCGTGCGCCAAGGGCGAGGCGGACCTCATCGGGGGCTACGCCGCCCTGCTGCCCGTCCGTGTCCTCGCCATGCTCTACGGCTTCTCCGAGGAACAGGGTCCTGGCCTCGTCACCGCCCTCAACGACATGGTCAACGGCCGTGAGAACGCGCTGGCCGGACAGCAGCACCTGGCCGGCTCCATGGCCCAGTTGATCGCCGACCGGAAGGCCGCGCCCGCAAGCGATGTCGTGTCCCGCATGCTCGCGAACACGGCCGGCTTCACGGACGAGGAGATCATCCAGGACCTGATGGTCATGATGGCCGCCGGCCACCAGCCGACCGCGGACTGGATCGGCAACTCGCTGCGCCTGATGCTGACCGACGAACGCTTCGCCGCCTCGCTCTTCGGCGGCCGCAACAGCGTCGCCGAGGCCATGAACGAGGTCCTCTGGGAGGACACCCCCACCCAGAACGTGGCCGGCCGCTGGGCCTCCCGCGACGCCCAGCTCGGCGGTCACCGCGTCCGCGCGGGCGATCTCCTCCTCCTCGGCCTCCAGGGCGCCAACTCCGACCCGCAGGTCCGCACCGACGGCTCCGCCCTCACCGGCGGCAACAACGCCCACTTCTCCTTCGGTCACGGGGAGCACCGCTGCCCGTTCCCGGCGCAGGAGGTGGCGGAGGTCATCGCGCGGACGGGGATCGAGGTCGTACTGGACCGCCTGCCGGACATCGACCTGGCGGTCCCGGCCGACTCCCTGACCCGGCGCCCCTCACCGTGGCTGCGGGGCCTGACCGAACTGCCCGTGCGCTTCACCCCGACCCCGGCCCTCGGAGGCACCCCCGCATGACCAGTCGTATCGCCCTGGACCCGTTCGTGTCCGACCTGGACGGCGAGAGCGCCCGGCTCAGGGAGGCGGGCCCGCTCGCCGCCGTCGAACTGCCCGGCGGCGTCCCGGTGTGGGCCGTCACCCACCACGCCGAGGCACGCGCCCTGCTCACCGACCCCCGGCTGGTCAAGGACATCAACGTCTGGGGTGCCTGGCAGCGCGGCGAGATAGCCCCCGACTGGCCGCTGATCGGGCTCGCCAACCCCGGCCGGTCCATGCTCACGGTGGACGGCGCGGACCACCGCCGGATGCGCACGCTGGTCGCGCAGGCGCTCACCCCGCGCCGGGTGGAGCAGATGCGGGAGCGCATCACCAAACTGACGGAGGGTCTGCTGGACGCCCTCGTGCCGGGCCCGGGCGGGGTCGTCGACCTGAAGGCCGCCTTCGCCTACCCCCTCCCCATGTACGTCGTCGCCGACCTCATGGGCATCGAGGAGTCCCGGCTCCCCCGCCTCAAGGAGCTCTTCGAGAAGTTCTTCTCGACGCAGACCCCGCCCGCGGAGGTCATCGCCACGCTGACGGAGCTGGCCGGGATCATGGCGGCGACGGTCGCCGCGAAGCGGGCGGAGCCCGGCGACGACCTGACCTCCGCCCTGATCCTGGCCTCCGAGGACGGCGACCACCTCACCGACGAGGAGATCGTCTCCACCCTCCAGTTGATGGTCGCGGCGGGCCACGAGACCACGATCTCCCTGATCGTCAACGCGGTGGTCAACCTCTCCGCCCACCCCGAGCAGCGCGCCCTCGTCCTCTCCGGCGAGGCGGACTGGTCGGCGGTCGTCGAGGAGACCCTCCGGTACTCCACCCCGACCTCACACGTCCTGATCCGCTTCGCGACGGAGGACGTACCCGTCGGGGACAAGGTGATCCCCGCGGGCGACGCCCTGATCGTCTCGTACGGTGCGATCGGCCGGGACGAGAACGCCCACGGTCCGAGCGCGGGCGACTTCGACATCACCCGCACCACCAAGAACCGCCACATCTCCTTCGGCCACGGCCCCCACGTCTGCCCCGGCGCCGCCCTCTCCCGCCTGGAGGCGGCCGTCGCCCTCCCGGCCCTGTACGCCCGCTTCCCGTCCCTGGACCTGGCGATCCCCGCCTCGGAACTCCGCAACAAGCCGGTAGTAACCCAGAACGACCTCCACGAACTCCCCGTACACCTGACCGCCGACTAGCCCCGGTCTTCCCTCGCCCCCGTCGCCCCTACCCGTCCCATCCCAGGGGCTCCGCCCCAGACCCCCGCATCGGCCTGAACGGCCTCGTCCTCAAACGCCGGACGGGCTGAAGGCCTTGAGGGGCGCGGGGAGCTGCGCGACCAGCCCCCACCCACCCGCAGCCGAAAAGACGGCCTACGGGGTCCGGGGGCGCAGCCCCCGGGGATGGGACGGGTAGGGGCGGCGGGGGCGAGGAAAAGTGGCCGCCGTCCCGTCTCACCGGCCGGACGAAGTTTCCACCGCGTTTCGCAGAACGGATACGCTCCCACCGTGGCTGATATCCAGATCCCCGCTGACATCAAGCCCGCCGACGGACGTTTCGGCGCGGGCCCCTCCAAGGTGCGCACGGAGGCGCTGGACGCGCTGGCCGCGACCGGTACCTCCCTGCTCGGCACCTCCCACCGCCAGGCCCCGGTCAAGAACCTGGTCGGCAAGGTCCGCGAGGGCGTGCGCGACCTGTTCTCGCTCCCCGACGGCTACGAGGTCGTCCTCGGCAACGGCGGCTCCACCGCCTTCTGGGACGTCGCGACCCACGGCCTGATCGACAACAAGTCCCAGCACCTCACCTTCGGCGAGTTCAGCTCCAAGTTCGCGAAGGCCGCCAAGCTCGCCCCCTGGCTCGCCGAACCCACCGTCATCTCCTCCGACCCGGGCACGCACCCCGAGCCGGCGGCCGAGGCGGGCGTGGACGTCTACGCCTACACCCACAACGAGACCTCCACCGGCGTCGCCGCCCCCCTCAAGCGCGTCAACGGCGCCGACGAGGGTTCCCTCGTTCTGGTGGACGCCACCTCCGGCGCCGGCGGCCTCCCGGTCGACATCACCGAGACGGACGTCTACTACTTCGCCCCGCAGAAGTCCTTCGCCTCCGACGGCGGCCTGTGGATCGGCGTCTTCTCCCCCGCCGCCATCGAGCGCGCCGAACGCATCCACGCGAGCGGGCGTCACGTGCCGGAGTTCTTCTCGCTCCCCACGGCGATCGACAACTCCCGCAAGAACCAGACGTACAACACCCCGGCCCTCGCCACCCTGTTCCTGCTCAACGAGCAGCTGGAGTGGATCAACGGCCAGGGCGGTCTGGAGTGGTCCACGGGCCGTACGAAGGACTCCTCGACCCGCCTGTACACCTGGGCCGAGGAGAGCAAGTACGCGACCCCGTTCGTCGCCGACCCCGCCAAGCGCTCGCAGGTCATCGGCACGATCGACTTCGCCGACGAGATCGACGCCGCCGCCGTCGCCAAGGTCCTGCGTGCCAACGGCATCGTCGACACCGAGCCCTACCGCAAGCTCGGCCGCAACCAGCTCCGTGTCGCGATGTTCCCGGCGATCGCCCCGGCGGACGTCGAGGCGCTCACGAAGTGCATCGACTACGTGATCGAAAAGCTGTAGTCCTCACTCGTACGCAGAGGGGGCGCCCGGCGCGGACATGCGCGCCGGGCGCCCCTTTCTCATGCCGTACGCATCCTCACGTCGCCGCGCACGTCACCATGGGGCGACTACGACTTGCGCAACACCCTCTTCAGCCCGAACCCGGCCACCAGAACCGCCGCGAGGGCGAGCGCCCCCTTGGCAGCGGAGCTCATGCCGCCGCCGCTCCCGCCGGCCGACGCCGAACCCCCGCCCTCCGAAGGCGACTTGGAGTCGGACCCGCCCCCGGGAACCGAGCCGGTCTGGACCGGACTGTCCTTGCCCTCGCTGCCGTACATGAGCTTGGACCCGTCGGGGGTGTACGTGACCGACTCCCCCTGCCGCTGGAGCGGCACGTCCAACCGCCCCTGGCGCTTGAGCTTCCCGTCGTTCCAGGCGTACGCGATCCCGCCGAAGTACCCGCGTACGACGAGCTGTTCGCCGTTCGGCGAGAAGGCGCCGTCGGTGACCCAGAGGTCGATGGTGGCGACGGACCGGAAGATGTTGGCGCCCGACGTGGAGAGCCGGGCCGGACCCTCGTACAGGTGGCCGCCGTCCTCGTTCTTGTCGGCGATGTAGACCCGTCCGGTCTTCGGGTGGACCATCAGCGCCTCGGCGTTGCGGGGCCCGTCCGCGTACTTCACGACGTACTGCGTCGCCCGGATCGTCTGGTCCTTGAGCACCTTCGGCTCGGGCAGCTTGTAGATCCACACGTAGGACCACTTGCCGCCGAGGTTGTCGCCGATGTCGCCGACGTAGAGGTCGCCGTCGGGCCCGAGGGAGATGGCCTCGACGTCACGCGGCGCGCCCACCCCCTTCATGGTGATGGTGGCGACGGTCTCGCCGGTCCTGCTGTCGACGGCGTAGAGGTAGGGACCGTCGTCGCTGTCGTTGTGGGTCCAGTAGATGCCGGGGTGGAGGTGCGAGGCGGCGAGCCCGCTCGACTCGGTGATCCGGGGATCCTTGATCGTGAACCCCCCGTCCCCGTCGGCGGCGAGGGCCGGTGCCGGCAGCGCTAGGGCGAGAACGGCAGCGGCGGAGGCGGCTCCGGCGAGGAACGAGGGCGATCGGCGCATGGCCCAAGCCTGCCATCCCCAGGCCGCCGGGACCCGGCGAGCCCACGGGGAGCCGCCGCCCCCGGCGTGTCCATCCTCACACCTCACACCCCACACGGCCCTTACTGATCGCCCGCCCGATCATCCATGATGAGCGGATGCTCAGGTTCATGCCCGTCGGCGACTCCATGACGATCGGAAGCGCGGGCGAACACACATGGCGTTACCGAATGTGGCAGCACCTGCGCGCGACGTACGGGGGCCCGTTCCGGATCGTCGGCCCGCGCGAGACGCTGTACGACAAGGCGACGGAGTCCCCCGACTCGCACGAGTACGCGGACCCGGACTTCCCGCGCGCCCACCTCGCGGGCTGGGGCGAGGGCTGGCAGCACATGGTGCCCCTGATCGGTGAGGCGGTCCGCACCCAGCGCGCGGACGTGCTCCTGGTCTCCCTCGGCCTGATCGACCTGGGCTTCTACACGAACGCCGTACAGACGGCGGCGAACGCCCGCGCCTTCGTCGCCGAGGCCCGTGCGGCGAACCCGCGCATCCACCTGGTCCTCCTCCCGGTGATACCGAACGTCCGCGCGGAGTCCGACGCGCCCTTCGCCGCCGAGGTCGCCGCCTTCAACGAACTCCTGGCGAAGGCGGTGGCCGACCTGGACGAGCCCCGCTCCCCCGTCCTCCTCGCCTCCCCGCCCCCCGGCTACGACGTCCACCACGACACGTACGACGGCACGCATCCCAACGCGTCCGGCGAGCACAAGATCGCGGAGGCCTTCGCGGAGGCGATGTACCAGGCCTGGGACCTGGGCGAGCCCTACTCGGCCTGACCGCCGACGCCGGCCGGCGGCTTCGGCGGTGTCGTCGTGGCGTACGTGAGTCATCAACCCCGGACGCGCAGCGCCTCGACGGCCCAGTCCAGCACGGGCGCCAGACTCTCCGGGGCCGGCCAGCCGTTGATGACGGCGAGCAGCTCCGTGTACCGCTCCCTGCGCGGGTCGTTGACGGCTTCGAGCCGGGTCAGGACGTGTACGTCGTGAGCGAGGAGCGCCTCGACGACCGGCGCGGCGGCACCGTCTCCCGGCTCGATCCCCGCCGCGAGGACCGGGCCGACCAGCTCACGAACGGCCGGGACCAGTCCGGGGCGGGGCCCGCCGCCCCGGGCACCCGCCTGCTCCGCCTCCAGATGCTCGACCAACCGCCTCACGACGGCCCGGAACTCCCCGTCCTGGGACAGCTCGGCCAACTCCACCCAGGCCGCGATCTGTTCGGGTTCGGGGTTGTCGGGCAGTTCGGGGGTGAACGAGCGCCGGATCCCGACGAACGCGCCGGACCCGGCCGACCCGGCGAAGACGGAGTCGAGGAAGTCGTCGATCAGACGTCGGCGTTCGTCCGCGGAGAGCCTTGCCAACCGGTGCATGAGATCCATCTCCTCAGGGCTGGAGTCGCGCCGGGCCACCGCCGTCAGCACCGCGTGCCGCAGCCGAAGGGTACGGATCTGCACGGCGAGCGCGTCCGCGTGCGCTGCCGCGACCTCGGAGAGCGAGAGCTCGCGTGCCACGACCTTCCGGATGTCCGCAAGTCCCACTCCCAGCTCACGCAGGGTCCGCACGAGATCCAGACGCGCGAGGGCGTCGGCGCCGTAGAGGCGGTAGCCGGCCGGGCTTCGACCGGTCGGCGGCACGATGCCCCGATCGGAGTAGAACCGAATCGCCTTGACCGTCAGCCCGGTCCGCCGCGCCAGCTCACCGATCGAGCAGAGCGGACCAAGGGGGTCATTCATGCCGCCGTCCATGCCCCCACCCTGCCGCCTCCCCCTACGGGAGACTCAAGCGACCGCCGGGAACTGATCCCCACGTGACCACGTCACCGTGCGTATCGTTGTACCGCGCGGCTGCACTCGACCGGGTTGCGGCCGGGGAGGAGCGCCACGATGACCGTCCTTGAAGACAGGATCGAGATGGCCGACGCCAACACCAAGCGCTTGGACGAATGGTTCCAGCGGCTTGAGCGTATGCCCGTCCCCGAAGGATTCAGGGTTGAGATCGTCGGGGGCACCGTTCATATGACGCCGCAGCGTGACACCCACTGGGAGATCATCCGCAGGATTGTGCGGTCCGTCGAAGACAGGTTCGGGATGGACGTCAAAGTCTTCTCGGACGTCCGCATCGACTTCCCGGGCCGCGAGAACGGCTTCTGCCCTGATGTGGCCAAACTCAGCGACTCCGCCGAGAAGGACGACGAGGGCCGCTGGCATTACAAGAACGTCGAGTTCATCGCCGAGGTCATCTCGCAGAGTACGGGTTCCAACGACTACGGCCCCAAAAAGACCGCGTACGCACTCGCGGAGGTCCCCGTCTACCTCATCGCCGACCCCTACCAGGGCAGGTGCCACCTCTTCACCCAGCCCAAAGACGGCGAGTACGTCAGTGAGTTGTCCGTCGCCTTCGGGGTGGACATCGACCTCACCACCACCCCCGTCGGACTCACCCTCAAAACGGACGAGTTCCCCCGCGACTGACCCGCCACGCGGACACCTCCCTTGCCTAGAGCGCACTCCACCCCGTTGGCTAGGGAGTCATGAAGTACACGCAGCTCGGACGCACGGGACTCAAGGTCAGCCGACTCGTCCTCGGCACCATGAACTTCGGTCCGCAGACCGACGAAGCCGACAGCCACGCCATCATGGACGCGGCGCTGGACGCAGGAATCAACTACTTCGACACCGCGAACGTGTACGGCTGGGGCGAGAACAAGGGCCGTACGGAAGAGATCATCGGGAACTGGTTCGCGAAGGGCGGTGAGCGGCGCGACAAGGTCGTGCTCGCCACCAAGGTGTACGGGAACATGGCCGCCGACGGCGACGCCTGGCCCAACCACGACAAGCTTTCGGCCCTCAACATCCGACGGGCCGTGGACGCCTCCCTCAAGCGGCTCCGGACCGACTACATCGACGTCTACCAGTTCCACCACGTCGACCGCCGCACTCCCTTCGAGGAGATCTGGCAGGCCGTCGACGTACTGGTGCAGCAGGGCAAGATCCTCTACGTGGGGTCCAGCAACTTCCCCGGGTACAAGATCGCCCAGGCCAACGAGATCGCCGCCCGGCGCCACGGCACCATCGGTCTCGTCAGCGAGCAGTGCCTCTACAACCTCGCCGAGCGGCGCGCGGAGATGGAGGTCATCCCGGCCGCGCAGGAGTACGGCCTCGGGGTCATCCCCTGGTCTCCGCTGCAGGGCGGGCTGCTCGGCGGTGTCATCAAGAAGGAGGTCGAGGGCGGGCGCAGGGCGAGCGGCCGGGCCGCCGACTCCCTCGCGAACACCACCATCCGCGCGCAGGTCCAGTCGTACGAGGATCTGCTCGACAAGCACGGGATCGAGCCCGGCGAGGCCGCCCTGGCCTGGCTGCTGACCCGCCCCGGCGTCACCGGCCCCATCGTCGGCCCCCGTACCGCCGCACAGCTCGACTCGGCCCTGCGCGCGGTCGAGCTGGAGCTGTCGGACGAGCTGCTGACCGGCCTGGACGAGATCTTCCCGGGTCCGGGCCCGTCCCCGGAGGCCTTCGCCTGGTAACGCTCCCCAGGGGGCGCCCGCCCGGGCGCCCCTCAAGGGGCGTGAGGAACCGCGCGACCGGCCACGACCGCCCGCAGGCGGACGAGCGGCGCGGAGTTCCGGCCGAACCGGCAAAGCGGCCTGGCCGGCCCTACTTGACCGCCGCCGCCAGCGCCACCACGACGAACATCAGCACGAGCACACCGGCCATGATTTGGTTTCGGGTCTTCGGGTTCACGCCATCGAGGTTAACCGGCCGCCCCCGAGGACCTTCAGCCGCCCGCCCCGTCCAGCGGCCAGCGCGCCACCGTCTCGTAGCGCGGCTGCTCCCCCGAGAGTCCTGACCTCGGCAGATTGCTGCGTACGAGACACAGCTCCCGGACCGTCCAGTCCCGCCCGGCGAAGGCGTCCAGGGCGGTCACGTACGGGGCGAAGTCCGCGGTGTCGCGGCTGCGGGCCAGCGTCAGGTGCGGGCGGTAGCGACGGTGCTCGCCCGTCCCGACGCCCGCCTTGCGCGCCGCCGCCTCCGCCCGGTCGGCCAGCAGCCGCATCGTAGGGACGTCTCCCGACACCCCGGTCCACAGCGCCCGGCCCCCGAAGTGGCCGCCGCCGCGGAGGGCGAGGGGAAAGGAGGGCGTGCGGTGGGCCGCGCGGGCCAGGCGGTCCGACAGGGGCTGGACGAGCTCTTCCGCCACCTCGCCGTAGAAGGCGAGGGTGAAGTGCCAGCCGAGGCGGCCCGTCCAGCGCAGTCCGTCCGCGCCCGGCAGGCGGTGCAACTCGTCCACCATCGTGCCGAGTTCACGCACCGCGGCCTGAGGTGGCAGCACGGCCGCAAAGAGTCTCATGCCCATCACCCTTCCAGGGAATGGATCACCGGGCCACCCTCGAGCCGTGCCGACGGCCGACCACCGTACGGCGGTCGGCCGGGCAACCGTACGGCGGTCGTCGTCACACCGCCGTGGCCATCCGCTCCTTCTGCTCCCCGGCTTCTCTCGGTACGAAGCTGACCTGCGGGTGGCCGCGATGCCAGCCCACCGACAGACGCAGGCCGCCGACGCGGGCCAGGACCAGGCCGACGGTGATCGCGGCGACGGCCGAGACCAGGCCGCCGAGGGCGAAGCCGACCCGGGCGCCGTAGGCGTCCGTGACCCAGCCGACCAGGGGCGCCCCCAGGGGCGTACCGCCCATGAAGACCATCATGAACAGCGCCATCACCCGGCCGCGCATGGCCGGGTCGGTGCCCATCTGGACCGCGGTGTTCGCCGTGACGTTGACGGTGAGACCGAAGATCCCGATGGGGACCATGAGGAGGGCGAAGAGCCAGAAGGACGGGGCCAGGGCCGCCGCCACTTCCAGGATGCCGAAGGCCACGGCCGCCGCGATCAGGACGCGCAGTCTCGCCGTGCCGCGGCGGGCGGCGAGCAGCGCGCCGGCCACCGAGCCGACCGCCATCAGTGTGTTGAAGAGGCTGTACCCGCCGGCGCCCGCGTGGAAGATGTCGTCCGCGTACGCCGAGAGCCAGACCGGGAAGTTGAAGCCGAACGTGCCGATGAAGCCGACGAGGACGATCGGCCAGATCAGCTCGGGGCGGCCGGCGACATAGCGCAGGCCCTCGCGGAGCTGGCCCTTGCCGCGCGGCGCCCGCTCGATGGGGTGCAGGTCGCGGGCGCGCATCAGGAGCAGGCCGACGAGGGGGGCCACGAAGGACAGGCCGTTGAAGAGGAACGCCCAGCCCGTGCCCACGCCGGTGATCAGGACGCCCGCGACGGCGGGGCCGACCAGGCGGGCGGACTGGAAGTTGGCGGAGTTGAGGCTGACCGCGTTCTGCAGCTGGCCCGGGCCGACCATCTCGGAGACGAAGGACTGGCGGGCCGGGTTGTCGACGACCGTGGCGAGGCCGACGGCGAAGGCCGCCAGGTAGACGTGCCAGACCTGGACATGTCCGGAGAGGGTCAGGAAGGCGAGCGCGAGGCCGGTGACGCCCATGGCGGTCTGGGTGGCCAGCAGGGTGGGGCGCTTGGGGAGGCGGTCGACGAGGACGCCGCCGTACAGCCCGAAGAGCAGCATCGGCAGGAACTGCAGCGCGGTGGTGATGCCGACCGCGGCGGAGGAGCCGGTGAGGCTCAGGACCAGCCAGTCCTGGGCGATGCGCTGCATCCAAGTGCCGGTGTTGGAGACAACCTGGCCGAGGAAGAACAGCCGGTAGTTCCTGATCCTCAGCGAGCTGAACATCGAGGAGCGGGGGGAACGGGAGGAACTCTCGGAGGTGGGCGGGGAGTCGGGGGTGGCTGGTCCGGGGGCGGAAGGTATTCCGGATCCCGTACTCAAAGGGATTCGCCTCCTAGCGTGGGACGTCATTGCACGCGGGCGCGGCCGCGTCTGTCACGGTGAGGTTCGGGCACGGCGGAGCGTGCGGGGCAGTGCGCACGGCCGTCACGGCGTGCCCCTGGCGGTGCAGGGGGCACCGTGGCCGGCGCACATCCGGCGGTCCGCCGTGCGCGGCTGCGACCGCCGCGCGGCGCCCGCGCCGAACCCGCGCCTGTCGCGTGCGGGCCCGGGCCGGGTGTGCGCCCCTGTCACAGTTGCGCGAGCTTTTCGAGGACGGGCGCGGCCTCGCGGACCTTCGCCCACTCGTCCTCGTCGAGGGCCTCGACCAGTCCGGCCAGGAACGCGTTGCGCTTGCGGCGGCTCTCCTCGAGCATCGCCTCGGCCTTGTCGGTCTGGGTGACGACCTTCTGGCGCCGGTCCTCGGGGTGCGGCTCCAGTCTGACCAGGCCCTTGGCTTCCAGCAACGCGACGATGCGGGTCATCGACGGTGGCTGCACATGCTCCTTACGGGCGAGCTCGCCGGGCGTGGCGGTGCCACAGCGGGCGAGGGTGCCGAGCACCGACATCTCGGTCGGGCTCAGCGACTCGTCGACCCGCTGGTGCTTGAGTCGACGCGACAGGCGCATTACTGCGGAGCGCAGGGCGTTCACGGCGGCAGCGTCGTCGCCATGGGTAAGGTCAGCCATGTCTTTAGAGTAACTCATTACCCTCTCTAAAGAGCCACGGGGTGCCCGTGACACGGGTGACTGAACCGTCACGTCACCCATATGAGTGAGTCGCAGCCAGAAAGTGACCCCGCGTCCCTCCTGCTCCCGCGACCCTCGACTGCATGGGGACCAGCGTGCTCAGCCTGCGGATAGACGGGGAGCTGCTCGACCGGCTCCGACACCATGCCGCCAAACGCGGAATGAGCGTCCAGGACTATGTCGTCCGGACGCTCATTCGCGATGACTTCGACGAGCGGTTCCAGACCGCGGTCGAGGAGACGGAGAAGTTCTACGGGGTCACGTGAGACCCCGTGGGGCCGCTCGCGCGACCCCCACGGAGCCGCTTACGTCAGGCCCAGGGCCGGCATCAGATAGTAGAAGGCGAACACCGCCGAGACGACGTACATCGCGACCGGGATCTCCCGGGCGCGGCCGGCGGCCAGGCGCAGTACCACGAAGGTGATGAAGCCCATGCCGATGCCGTTCGTGATCGAGTAGGTGAACGGCATCATCATCATCGTCACGAAGGCCGGGATGGCGATCGTGTGGTCCGCCCAGTCGATCTCCTTGACCGAGTGGGACATGATCAGGAAACCGACCGCGATGAGCGCGGGCGTGGCGGCCTGGGACGGGACCATCGTGGCGACCGGGGTGAGGAACAGCGCCACGGCGAAGAGCGCACCGGTGACGACGTTCGCGAAGCCGGTGCGGGCGCCCTCGCCGACGCCCGCCGTGGACTCCACGAAGCAGGTGGTGGCGGAGGAGGAGGTCGCGCCGCCCGCGGCAACCGCGATGCCGTCGACGAAGAGGACCTTGTTGATGCCGGGCATGTTGCCCTGCGCGTCGGTCAGCTTGGCCTCGTCGCTGATGCCCATGATCGTGCCCATCGCGTCGAAGAAGGTCGACAGCAGCACGGTGAACACGAAGAGGATGCCGGTCAGCACGCCGACCTTGTCGAAGCCACCGAAGAGACTGACCTTGCCGACAAGCCCGAAGTCCGGGGTGGCGACCGGGTTGCCCGGCCACTTCGGGGTGGTCAGACCCCAGGACGGGACCTTGGCGACGGCGTTGATGATCACCGCGACGACCGTCATCGTGACGATCGAGATCAGGATCGCGCCGGGCACCTTGCGCACCATCAGCGCGAGGGTGAACAGCGTGCCGAGGATGAAGACCAGGACGGGCCAGCCGTTGAGGTGGCCGTCGGCGCCGAGCTGGAGCGGCACGGTCGTCTGCGCGATGTCCGGGATGCGCGTGACGAAGCCGGAGTCGACCAGGCCGATCAGCATGATGAACAGCCCGATACCGATCGCAATGCCCTTGCGCAGGCCCAGCGGCACAGCGCTCATGACGCGCTCGCGCAGACCGGTCGCGACAAGCAGCATCACGATGAAGCCCGCGAGGACGACCATGCCCATGGCGTCCGGCCAGGACATCCGCGGGGCGAGCTGGAGGGCGACGACCGTGTTCACGCCGAGGCCCGCCGCCAGCGCGATCGGCACGTTGCCGATGACACCCATGAGCAGCGTGGTGAAGGCCGCGGTCAGGGCGGTCGCGGTGACCAGCTGGCCGTTGTCCAGGTGGTGCCCGTACATGTCCTTCGCGCTGCCCAGGATGATCGGGTTCAGCACGATGATGTAGGCCATCGCGAAGAAGGTGGCGAGACCGCCTCGGATCTCGCGGGGCAGGGAGCTGCCGCGCTCGGAGATCTTGAAGTAGCGGTCCAGCGCGCCCTGCGCGGGGCCGGGTCCCGGCTGGTCCGGGGCGGGGGCCTTGGTGGTGGCCGAGGTGGACATGGGTGACCTCATACGTGCGGGGCCTTGCGGGCCAGGACTGGCGCCGGGCGGGGACAGGCGCCGGGCTGGGGGAAACATGATCGAGTCTGGCCGCCGCGCGATCACCAACAGGTTTCTCAGATGTTTCTGTTGGAGTTTCGTACGAACAGAAAGAGCCAGACTCGGACCGTTTCAGTATGAACATATGAGTTCGAAATCGCTATCTCCGCGCGTAGACCATTGGTATACAAGGGCCCGCACGGGTCCGGCGGAGCCGGGGCGGACGGCCTCGTAAGCTGTGTCCATGGCGAAGTGGACCCCCAAGCACGAGGCGCCGGAGCCCCTGGAGGGGCCCGTCGTCGCCACCATCACGGGCGGCACGATCCTCTGGTTCGTCCTCTTCCTGGTGCAGCTGCCGTTCTACGGCTGGTTCGACGACCACGGGCACCTGTGGTGGGTGTGGACCTGCCTGGCCGGCGCGGGCCTCGGCCTGATCGGCATCTGGTACGTCCGTGGGCGCGACGCCGCCCTCAAGAAGGCCGCCGCCGAAGCGGAGCAACAGCCCTCCGCCACTACGGAGTAACCGTCCGCTGCTGCGGAGCAACCAGTTCCCCCTACAACCACGGCATCACTGGCCGCCGCTCCGGTCCTCCCCTGGTCGGATCTTTGGGGCACTCGGCGGGTGAAGCCGTATTTCCGCACGTACCGTCGGATGCATGACGCACATCGACGCGGGCGCCGAACTCGATCCTGTTCACCCCGTGCCCCTGCCCGCCTCCAAGCGGGCCCCGGGGCTGTCCGCCGCCGAAGTGGCCGAACGGGTCGCCCGCGGCGAGGTGAACGACGTCCCCGTGCGCAGCAGCCGCTCCATCAGCGAGATCGTCCGCGCCAACGTCTTCACCCGGTTCAACGCGATCATCGGTGTGCTCTGGCTGATCATGCTGTTCGTGGCGCCGTTCCAGGACAGCCTGTTCGGGTACGTGATCATCGCCAACACCGGGATCGGCATCATCCAGGAGTGGCGGGCCAAGAAGACCCTGGACTCGCTCGCGGTGATCGGCGAGGCGAAGCCGACGGTGCGCAGGGACGGGGTCGCGGGCGAGGTCAGTACGTCGGAGATCGTGCTGGACGACATGATCGAGATCGGGCCCGGGGACAAGATCGTCGTGGACGGCTCGTGCGTCGAGGCCGACGGTCTGGAGATCGACGAGTCACTGCTCACCGGTGAGGCGGACCCGGTGGTCAAGCACGCCGGCGACGAGGTGATGTCCGGCAGCTTCGTGGTCGCGGGCGGCGGCGCGTTCACCGCGACGAAGGTGGGACGGGAGGCGTACGCGGCGCAGCTCGCCGAGGAGGCGTCCCGGTTCACGCTGGTCCACTCCGAGCTGCGCAGCGGTATCTCCACGATCCTCAAGTACGTGACGTGGATGATGATCCCGACCGCGATCGGTCTGGTCATCAGCCAGCTCGTGGTCAAGCAGCACGGCTTCAAGGACTCCATCGCCCGTACGGTCGGCGGGATCGTCCCGATGGTCCCCGAGGGCCTGGTCCTGCTCACCTCCGTCGCCTTCGCGATCGGCGTCATCCGGCTTGGCCGGAAACAGTGCCTCGTGCAGGAACTTCCCGCCATCGAGGGCCTCGCCCGCATCGACACCGTCTGCCTGGACAAGACCGGCACCCTCACCGAGGGCGGCATGGACGTCACCGAGCTGCGGCCGATCCAGGGCGCCGACGAGACGTACATACGCAAGGCCCTCGGGGCGCTCGGCGAGTCCGACCCGCGCCCGAACGCCTCCCTCCAGGCGATCATCAACTCCTACCCGGACAGCGAGGACTGGCGCTGCACCGAGTCGCTGCCGTTCTCCTCGGCCCGCAAGTACAGTGGGGCGTCCTTCAGCGAGGGCAACGGAGAGTCGAGTACGTGGCTGCTCGGCGCCCCCGACGTCCTGCTGCCCGACGACGACCCGGCGCTCGCCGAGACCGCGCGGCTGAACGAGGACGGGCTGCGGGTGCTGCTGCTCGCCAAGGCCTCGAAGGACCTCGACGACCCCAAGGTGACGCAGGGCGCCCGCCCCACCGCCCTGGTGGTCCTGGAGCAGCGGCTGCGCCCGGACGCGGCGGACACCCTGCGCTACTTCGCCGAGCAGGACGTCAAGGCGAAGGTCATCTCCGGCGACAACGCGGTCTCGGTGGGCGCGGTGGCCGGGAAGCTCGGCCTGAGCGGCACTGTCGTGGACGCGCGCCACCTTCCCGACGAGAAGGAGGAGATGGCGAAGTCGCTGGACAAGGGCACGGTGTTCGGACGGGTCACCCCGCAGCAGAAGCGGGACATGGTGGGCGCGCTCCAGTCACGCGGCCACACGGTGGCGATGACGGGCGACGGCGTGAACGACGTGCTCGCCCTGAAGGACGCCGACATCGGCGTGTCCATGGGCTCGGGCTCGGAGGCGACCCGGGCGGTGGCCCAGATCGTGCTGCTCAACAACAGCTTCTCGACGCTGCCCTCGGTGGTCGCGGAGGGCCGCCGGGTCATCGGCAACATCACCCGCGTCGCGACCCTCTTCCTGGTGAAGACGGTCTACTCGGTGCTGCTGGCCATCCTGGTGGTGTGCTGGCGGGTCGAATACCCCTTCCTGCCCCGGCACCTGACCCTGCTGTCCACGCTGACCATCGGCATCCCGGCGTTCTTCCTCGCGCTCGCCCCCAACACGGAGCGGGCGAGACCGCACTTCGTCCAGCGGGTCATGCGGTACTCGATCCCCGGGGGCGTCGTCGCGGCGGTCGCCACCTTCATCACGTACATGGTGGCCCGTCAGCACTACACCGGGCCGGGTGAGTTGGACGCGGAGACCAGCGCCGCCACGCTGACCCTGTTCCTGATCTCGATGTGGGTGCTGGCGATCGTCGCCCGCCCGTACACCTGGTGGCGCGTCGCCCTGGTGGCCTCGATGGGCCTGGCGTTCCTCGTCGTACTGATCGTGCCGTGGCTCCAGCACTTCTTCGCCCTGAAGCTGGTGGGCGTGCAGATGCCGTGGATCGCGGTGGGCATCTCGGTGGTGGCGGCGGCCACCCTGGAGTTCCTGTGGAGATGGGTGGACCGCCGATTCCCGGCGTAACCATGCCGTCCCACCACGCGGAAAGTGATGCCATGCGGTTCGTTGTCGCCCGCTACGAGAAGGACGCGGACGGGTCGGCGCCCACCGGGAAGAGAAAAGGCCGGGTGCCGCCCGTCAACAGGGCGGCTCCCGGCCTTCGCGTTACGGCCCTCGAGGATCAGCGCACGTCGACGTAGTCACCCGTGGCGCTGACGGCCGGGGTGGTCGTGGTGCCCGCGAAGGAGTAGCGGAAGGTGCCGTCGACGGACGCCGTGACCGTCGTCTTCAGCGCGCCACCCGTGGTCGTCTTGATCGTCTTGACCGTGGTGTAGGCGCTGGCGCCCTTCTTCTTGAACTGCAGCTTCACCGACTGACCCGTGTAGCCCGTGTACTTGCCGGTCTGCCAGTCGGCGCGGGTCAGGGCACCGGTGACCGTGATGGTCTTGCCCTTCTTGACCGGCTCCGGGGCCGCGTTGACCGTCAGCTTGGAGGCGCGCTGGAGCTTGGTGGTGCCGAGGCCGCCCTGCCACTTGATGGCGCCGCCGGCCGTGACCGCGACACCGCCCACGTTCCAGGTCCCGGCGTCGGCGTTCGCGATCTCGTCGGCGACGGTGGGACGGAAGTACATGGTCGCCGTGCAGTTGGCCACGGTCGTCGAAGCGGCCTTGCAGGTCCCCGGTTCGTCACTGCCGAAGGCCGCGGTCCGCTCCGTCAGCGAGGAGCCGCGGTAGAGGATCGGCCCGGTGCCGAGCTTGTCGGGGGCGATGCTGACGTTGGCGGGGTGCGTCAGGGTGTACGTGACCGTGACAACGGTCTTCTTGGTGCCGACGACCATCGCCTTGGCCTTGTTCACCTTCACGTTGGAGAAGGTGACGTTGGGCGCGGCGGCGGCGTGCGCGGCCGGTACGGCAAAGGCGGAGAGGGCCAGGGCGCCGGAGACGGCGGCCACGGTGGCGCGTATGCGCATGTGCGTTCCCCAGAGGGAGAAGTGATCGAGGAGTCTGTTGACTCACGTGCTCTGATCCGTGGCGGGCGCGGCGGGTTGTAAGGGGCGATGCGGATTTTACCCGTACATGATCAATGTTTGGGATACGCGTGCGTCACGCCTCGGTTCCGCATGACGCAACACGAAACGCCGGTCCCGGAAAGTCCGGAACCGGCCCTCGCGTCACACAACACCTAGACCGTCGGCCACATGCTCTTGCCGGCCGCCAGTCCGCCCTTGCCGTCCCCGTCGAAGTCACCGGCCATGAACAGCAACAGCATGCGGTGGAACGCCTCTTTGCCCTGCTGCTCACGTTCCTGACCGAACGGGACGCCGCCTGGCGAACGCGAGGGCGCCACCGACGGATCCGGTGGCGCCCTGCGCGGGTTCAGGTCTCAGTCGAACCAGCGGTCCCGAGCCAGTTCCTCCGTGCGGGACGGGTCCTCCAGCAGGGCCGCGACCTCGAAGCGGCGCGGCCACTGTCCGGCCGCCCAGGCGAGGCCGGCCGCCACGCCCTCCAGGGTGGCGGCGTGCAGCACCCCATCTGGTGTGCGGCGCCAGTCCAATTCGGTGCCGTCGACGACGAGTTCCTCGTGTTCGACGTACGAGGTGGGGGTCGAGTGGCCCAGCAGGACCCGCACGGACTCCGGTACGTCGTGCTCGGTGCCCTCCGAGGTCACCTCGCCGGTCACCGACTCGCTGAGCCGCCGCACCTGGAACAGTTCGGCGAGATCGGCGGCGCGCGCGGGCCGTACGGGGAGCAGCGGCATTCCGCCGGTGAAGGGCAGCAGGTCGGGCGAGTCGACGACCACGGCGTCGGCGGCGTCCACCACGACCACCTCGCCGTCCACCACGGCCCGCAACTCGTCCGGCAGGGTCACCTGTTCGGGTTCGAGGTCGGCCAAGGCCCCGTAGAGGGCGTGGAGTTGCGCTCCGGAGACCTCGCGGTCGGGGTCGGCGAGCCGGTCGAGGAGTTCGGCGGCGCCGCCGGGCTCGCCCAGGAGGGCGGCCACGGACGTGCGTACGCCCAGCGCCCGCAGGACCTGCTCGTCGTCGAAACCGGTGGCGTCGGCGGCGTCGTACAGGCCGTGCAGGAGGGGGTCGCCGCCTGCCGCCCGCAGACCGGCCGGGCGGCGGCCGTCGAGGACGGGGTGGTCGCGCAGCCACCAAGCCGTGTACGGCCGGACGATCTCGTGCGTGCCGTCCGGGAGGAGGATCCGCACCGGCTGGGTGAGCGCGTCCCGCAGGGGCGGCCGGGAGAGCAGGGCGAGTGCCTGCGGCCAGCGGTCGTCGTCGACCAGGTCCAGGTCCCGTACGGCGACGATCTCCGTCGCGACCGGCGGCACCGGCGTGTCGGGCAGCCGGTCGAGGACGTCCTCGCACCACACGTCGACGGCGTCCAGCAGACCCGCGTCGTCGGGTTCGGCGAAGTCCGCGTCGCGGGGCTCCAGTTCGTCCGGGTCGAGGACGACGTCGGTGGCGCGGACGAGGGTGAAGTTGGCGAGCACACCACAGGCCGCGAGCGGCTGTTCGCCCCAGCGGTCGGCCAGCTCGCCGTCGACGAAGGCGAGTTCGTCCTCGCGCATGACCTGGGCGAAGGGGCTGCCGGGCAGTACGAGTTCGCCCGCGGGCAGGAGTTCGCCCTCCTCGTCGGGCAGGGCGAGGGCCCCGAGCCAGGGTTCGTCGCCCGGTTCGAGGGCGGCGTCGCGGACGAGGGCGAGGACGAGGTCCGCCAACTCCTCGCTGTCCGGGGTCTCCTGGTCCCAGGCCGCGCCCTCGTCGTCGAGGGAGGCGGCGACGGCGGCACGCACCTGCGGGGTGGTGAGGACGGCGCGGGGGGTGGCCGGGAGGGCGCCCAGCTTCTCCAGGAGGGGGTGGGCGGCGTCGGGGTGGGCGACCTTGAGGCCGATGCGGGCGAGGGCGTCGGAGGTGGCGGCCCAGGTGTCGTCGGGAGTGGGCCCTTCGGGGAGCGGCAGCAGGACCTGGCGGGGACCGATGGTCGTACGGCCGTCGGCGAGCGGTACGGGCAGGCCGGAGAGCCGGTCCGGGTCGACGCCGGCGAGGCTGTCGTACAGCCGCCGCCACCAGCCCGGGTCCTTCTCGAGGCCGGCCAGCCGGTCCACTGCCTCGGTGAGCGGGACGCGGGCGACACCCAGCGTCCGCAGCTCCACCCGGCGTTCCAGCCCGGCGGGCAGCAGGCTGGGGATCACCTCGGCGAGGACGCGGACGGTGTCGGCCCCGGCGCCCTCGACGACCTCGGCGTCGCGCGGCCGCAGGGCGTCCGGGTTCTCCGCGATCTCCGCGAGACCGATCCCGGCCCCGGCTGCGTCGCTCTCGCCCTCGGGCCAGTCCGCCGGAGCGTCCTGGTCCTTGGCCTGCGGGACGGCGGGCGGCAGGAAGGCGGTACGCGGCAGCCGGTCCAGGATCGCCTGACGCAGGGTGCCGTCCAGCTCACCCTTGCCGAGGGGGCCGGGCACGAGGTCGATGATCCCGGTGTCCACCGGGCGCCAGGCGGCGAGGAGTTCGGCGTAGGCGTCCGCGGCGCGCTCCACCAGGAACTCGGTGAGCGGGCCGGGCGCGGCGTGGCGCCGGGTGGTGTCGAGCGGGAGGGAGGCGATGAGGAGGGCCGGCACGCCGAGGGGCTCGTCGCTGGGCGTGGGCGCGTGCACGACGGGGCTGGTACGGGGCCGGGCGGGCGTGCCGTCCTCGTCCACCGGGACGGCCCAGGTCACCGACCAGTGCGGGCGCAGGCGCTCCTCGACCGGGCGGTCGGCGAGGAGGGCGGGGTCGAGGGGGCCGTGGTGGGAGACGGTGCGGTACGGCGTGGTGCCGTGGCGGGAGTCCTCGATGGTGACGCCGTGCTCGTCGCCGCGGCGCCGCAGCGTGCGTACGTCCTCGCCGCCCTCCCCGACCTCGACGATCACTTCCTCCAGGCCCGGGAGGGCGAGCAGGAGGGCGTCGTCGATGTTCTGCAGGAGGCGCTCGGCGAGGCCCTCGGCGGCGGGGTCGCGCAGCGGGAGGATCACGACGGTGTCGTACGGGTCCGGGGCGGTGCCCTCGGCCGCGAACGGCAGCCGGAGCAGCGGCACATGACCGTCGCGCCGACGGATCTCGTCCCCGAGGCCCGGGCTGTGGCGGGCGGTGTCCGCCGCCAGTTCGCGGGCCTCGGCGAGGGACCAGCGCACGCCGCCGTGCCGGCCGACCACGGCGGGCTCGTCGGTCACCGCGAGGACGGCCGCGAAGCCGACGCCGAAGCGGCCGACGGCGGTGTCGTGCGCGTCCCGCTTCGCGGAGGCGCGGAGGGTGGCGAGCGATTCGACGCCGGCCGCGTCGAGGGGGGCGCCGGTGTTGGCCGCGAGGAGTACTCCGTCGCGGAGGGTGAGGCGGAGACGGCCGGGGACGCCGGCGCGGGCTGCCGCGTCGGCGGCGTTCTGGGCGAGCTCGACGACGAGCCGGTCCCGGTAGCCGCCGAGGACGAGGTCCTCCTCGGCGTTGGCGTCCTCGCGGAACCGGGCCGGGCTGGTGGCCCAGGCGTCCTGCACGCCGCGGCGCAGGCGGGCCGTGCCGAACGGGTCCGCGCCCTCGGCTGCCGGCCGCACGAACTTGCTCACGGTTCACTCTCCCTCTCGCTTCGCGCGATCGCGAGCGCTGGGCTCGGTCGCGGCACGAAGGTACCGCGCGGCGGAAGGGGTTCTGGCCCGGCCCACGGTGCGTCTTGGCCTGCGGGCCTCTCACGCCGGGGCCGGGACCCCGGATTCCGGCCTGCCCGGGTCCGCCCGGCCGCGGGCTTCCGGGACCCCCTGACCCGGGGCTACGCCCCGGATCCCCGCCCACAGATCCCCTGTCTGCGGGCCGGTGGGGGCTGGTCACGCAGTTCCCCGCGCCCCTGAAAACCTCGGGGCACCCGGCGTTCCAGGGCCCGTGCCTCCGCCCGCCCGAATCGCTCGGCTGCAGCCGAGTGGGGGCTGGTCGCGCAGTTCCCCGCGCTCCTAAGGGGCGCTGCGCGCATCTTCAGCCCGTCCGGCGTTCGAGGACGAGCCCTTCGGGCAATGCGACAGCCCCCGGCGGGGTGCAGGGGCGGAGCCCCTGGGATGGGATGGGTAGGGGCGGCGGGGGCGAGGGGAGTTACGAGTGGCCCAGTTCGGCTGCGGTTTCGTCGGGGGTGACGGAGACCGAACCGGAGTCCGGGGACGGGCGCAGGGGGAAGGGGTCGACCTTGGTCTCGTCGATGACCGGAGGGGCCGGGCGGGGAGGCGTGGGCATGACCGCGGCCTCGGAGTGGCCGCCACAGCCGTAGGAGAGCGAGACGACACGCCCGTCCGCCGGAGAGAACTCGTTCGCGCAGACGCCGAACGCCTGTCCGAGCGAGCCCCCGATGGGGTTCAGGAAGCCACAGCTGACGCAGGACGCGGGGGCGGCCTGGGCCATCGCCGTCTTGGGGCCGTACGACTCCTCCCAGCGGTCGGCCGCGACATGCAGGCCGTAGCGGGAGAGCACACGGGCCCGGCGCAGGCCGAGTTCCTCCGCGACGGCCGCGATCGAGCCGCGGCGCGGGGCGAACGGCAAATGCGCGGGGGTGCCGGCGGTGACCTCGGCGTCCTCCGCCTCGACCAGTTCCGCCATGTCCTGGGAGACCGCGGAGTTCGGCGCGGGCTCGTCCTCCCCGGAGTAACCGGGCTCCAGACGCAGATCCTCGGCGTCCGTGGGCAGCAGGTCGCCCGGGCCCATGTCCCCGGGGCGCAGCCGCTCACTCCACGGCACCCACTCGGGGGCGAGCAGGGAGTCGGGGCCGGGCAGCAGCACCGTCTCGTCGAGGGTGACGACCTTCGCGCGGGAGGCACGGGCGACGGTGACGGCCCAGCGCCAGCCGCGGTACCCGAACTCCTTGCACTCGAAGTAGTGCGTGACAACGCGGTCCCCCTCGGAGACCAGTCCCACGTGTTCGCCGACGACGCCGGGGGCGGCGGCCTCCTCGGCGGCGGTGCGCGCGAGGTCGACGGCCTCGGCGCACAGGCGGTCGGGGGTGCGGCTTCGCGTTGTCGCTGCGCTCACAGGTATCGCTTCTCTCCTACGCCGTCTCACGGGTGCGCCATCCCTCGGCGGGGGTGCGGACGGAGCGGACCGGTGGGCCGCGTCGACGTCCACGCCCGATCGCACTCGGGCGCACCTACGTCATCCATTCTGCGGGATGACCGAGAGGCGCGCGGCCGAGAACAACCGCCGCAGGCGCGCTACGCACGCTACCTTCTCCTGAGCCCTGGGCCCACACCGGCGGGGCGCTTCCGCACTCCGCGCCAGGTTTCCGGACCGCTCCGAGGCAGTGTTTTCGCACCCCACACCGCCTCTCGTACGGATCGAAAAGAACCTCGCACAACCGTCGCGGTCGGCCGGAAAACGCTCCTCGCCCCCGACCCGGTCCGGTTCGGCACCCCGACACGCGCCCCGCATGCGGCCCGTCACCCGCCCACTCGGCCGCCATACGCGCGGTAACCGCACTACGTACGCACTTCTCGGGGCACTATTGCGGAGTGGCAGCCGCGAGGTCGCCCCAAGGAGCCGCCGGTGTCGGCGCTGCCAAGGGCGGCACCAGAAATGGCGGATCGGGCCGGATGACCGGTTCCGTCCGCGCGGTGGGCCGTGCCCTGCACTTCCCGGTGACCGGAACGGCGCGCGGGATCCGCAAGGCGACGCACGCGCACGGGGCGGGCGAATCCGGCCTCGGGAAACTGATCGAGCTGCACGCGGTGAACGGCGCCGGCGATGTCATGATCACCGTCGCGCTCGCCTCCACCGTCTTCTTCTCGGTGCCCACCGACGAGGCACGCGGGCGCGTCGCGCTCTACCTCGCCATCACCATGGCGCCCTTCACCGTCCTCGCCCCGGTGATCGGCCCGCTTCTGGACCGTCTGCCGCACGGCCGCCGGGCCGCGATGGCGGGCGCGATGTTCGCCCGGGCCCTGCTCGCGCTGCTGCTGTCGGGCGCGGTCGTGACCGGCGGCCTGGAGCTGTATCCCGCCGCGCTGGGCGTGCTGGTCGCGTCCAGGTCGTACGGGGTCGTACGAAGCGCCGTGGTGCCGCGGCTGTTGCCACCCCGGTTCTCCCTGGTGAAGGCGAACTCCCGGGTCACCCTGGGCGGACTCCTGGCCACCGGTGTCGCCGCGCCGATCGGGGCGGGGCTGCAGGCCCTCGGCCCGCGCTATCCGCTCTACGGCGCCTTCGTCATCTTCATCGCGGGCACGTTCCTGTCGTTCACGCTGCCGCCCAAGGTCGACTCGGCCAAGGGCGAGGACCGGGCGCTGCTCGTCGCGGACGAGGAGCATCTGCACCGACCGCAGCTCATCAAGGACAAGTTGCGGCGGCCGGGACTGCGCACCGTCGGTACGGCCGTCACCCACGCCCTCGGCGCCAACGCCGCCCTGCGCTGTCTCTCCGGCTTCCTGATCTTCTTCCTCGCCTTCCTGCTCCGCGAGCACCCGCTCACCGGCGAGAGCGCGGCCGTCTCGCTCGGGATAGTGGGTGTCTCGGCGGGCGCGGGCAACGCGCTCGGCACGGCGGTCGGGGCCTGGCTGAAATCGCGCGCCCCGGAGATCATCATCGTGACGGTCGTCGCGTGTGTGCTGGGGGCCGCGATCACCGCCGCCCTATTCTTCGGGGCCTTCCTGGTGGCCTGTCTGACGGCGGTCGCGGGGTTCTCGCAGGCGCTGGCCAAGCTCTCCCTGGACGCGCTGATCCAGCGGGACGTGCCGGAACTCGTCCGTACGTCGGCGTTCGCGCGCTCGGAGACGCTGTTGCAGGTGGCCTGGGTGTTCGGCGGCGCGATCGGCATCGTGCTGCCCCTCAACGGCACACTGGGCCTGTCCGTGGCCGCCGCGATCGTCGCCGTCGGATGGCTGGCCACCACGCGGGGGTTGCTCGGCGCGGCGCGGCGCGGGGGCCCGGTGCGCTCACGCGTGGCCTGACGGCGGCACGCCGTACCCCACGTGGGGAGAGCGGTGGACGTGCCCGATAGCCTTCGGCCATGACCTCCCTGCCCCGCGGCAGAGCCGCCAATGGACATCGCCGCCGCGCCGTTGCCGCTCTCGGCGCCGTTTCCGCCGGACTTCTCGTCCTGTCCGCCTGTGACAAGCCGACGCCGCTGGCCACCATCACGGTCGGCAAGAACTCCGTGAGCTCCGAGACCGACTGCTACAACGACGGCAAGGAGGTGAAGACCGCGGACCTGGCCAAGTGCCTCAAGGGCACGGACATCAAGTCCATCAAGGTCGACCCCGACGAGACCGTCCGGTTCGGTGTGGACCCGAAGATCGCCGACAACGGCTGGACGATCCTGATGAACGGTCAGCCGCTGACCGACTCCAGCAAGAAGACGTACCGCACGATCCCGGGCAGCGTGTTCTTCAACGCGCAGTACGGCGCGAGCGGCAACTCCACGCTGGTCTCCATCAAGGAGGGCGACAAGACGGTGACCGGGCTGTGGTCCTTCAAGCTCAAGAAGGACGCCTGATCGCTGCCGCTGGGCTGAAGGTGCTGGTGGCCACCGCCGTTCCCGTGGAGAGGGACGCGGTGGCCGGGGCGTTCACTGCCACCGGCCGTTCGCTGCGGCTGCCCGGGACGACCCTGGAGCGGCTGTCCCCGGCCTCCCGTGACAGCACTGCCGCCCGCGTGACCCTCGATCTGCTGGCCGCCGGGGTGGGGCCCGCTCCGGCCGCCGCGTCCACCGCGGGCGCGCTCACCGCGGCCGCCCTGGACGGCGCCCCCTACGACCTCGTCGTCTCCACCGGGATCGGGGGCGGTTTTCAGCCTGAGGCCCCGGTGGGATCCCTCGTCGTCGCCGACGAGATCACCGTGGCGGACCTGGGCGCCGAGACCGCGGACGGGTTCCTGCCGGTCACCGAGCTCGGGTTCGGGACCGTCAGCCACCGTCCGCCGCAATCACTCGTACGAGAGGTCGTGTCGGCCACGGGCGGACACGCCGGAACCGTACTGACCGTGTCCACCATGACCGGCAGCGCCGAGCGCGCCGCCGAGCTGCGGGCCCGGCACCCGCATGCCCTCGCCGAGGCCATGGAGGGCTTCGGGGTGGCCGAGGCGGCCGCCGCGCACGGTGTGCCCGTACTGGAGATGCGCGCGGTCTCCAACCCCGTCGGCCCGCGCGACCGCGCCGCCTGGCGGATCGGAGAGGCTCTCGCGGCCCTCACCGAGGCGTTCGGGAAGCTCGCGCCCGTCCTGGAGAGTTGGAACCCACATGACCCAGACCACCAGCCCTGAGAAGACGCTGCAGATCGCGTACTCGCCCTGCCCGAACGACACCTTCGTCTTCGACGCCTGGGCCCACGGCCGCGTCCCGGGCGCGCCCGCGCTCGACGTGACCTTCGCGGACATCGACATCACCAACGGCATGGCCGAGCGCGGCGAGTTCGACGTGCTGAAGGTGTCGTACGCCGTCCTGCCGTACGTCCTCGACGAGTACGCGCTGCTGCCGTGCGGGGGCGCGCTGGGCCGGGGTTGCGGGCCCCTGGTCCTCACCCGGGAGCCGGACGCGGACCTGACCGGGCGCACGGTCGCCGTGCCGAGCGAGCGGTCGACCGCCTACCTGCTCTTCCGTCTGTGGGCCGCGGACACCGTTCCCGGCGGGGTCGGCGAGATCGTCGTCATGCCCTTCCACGAGATCATGCCGGCGGTACGGGACGGGAAGGTCGACGCCGGACTCGTCATCCACGAGGCCCGTTTCACGTACCAGAACTACGGGCTGCACAAGCTCGCCGACATGGGCGAGCACTGGGAGCGCACGACCGGACTGCCCATCCCCCTCGGCGCGATCATCGCCAAGCGCGCGCTGGGCGAGGAGCGTCTGAAGGGCCTCGCCGACGCCACCCGCTCCTCGGTCCGCGCCGCCTGGGACGACCCGGAGGCCTCCCGCCCCTACGTCCTCGAACACGCCCAGGAGATGGACCCGGCCGTCGCCGACCAGCACATCGGCCTGTACGTCAACGAGTTCACCGCCGACCTCGGGGAGGACGGCTACGCCGCGATCCGAGGCCTGCTCACCCGCGCCGCCGCCGAAGGACTGGTCCCGGCACTCGGACCCCACGCCCTGTCATTCCCCTGATCCCCGGCCGACGGTACGGACGGGGCCGAGGGGCTGATCACGCCCCTCGGCCCGGATACGCCTCCGGCGCTTCCTTCCGCCCGCCCGCGGGCTATACGTCGAGTTGGTCGGCGACCGCGCGCAGGAGGCCCGCGATCTTCTTGCCTGAGGCCTTTTCGGGGTAGCGGCCCTTCTCCAGCATCGGCGTGATGTTTTCGAGAAGGGTCGTCAGATCCTGCACGATGGAGGCCAGTTCGTCCGGCTTACGGCGCTGGGCGGCCGCGACGGAGGGGGTCGGGTCCAGGATGGTCACCGAAAGCGCCTGGTCACCGCGCTGGCCGGCGACCACGCCGAACTCCACGCGCTGGCCGGGCTTGAGCACATCTACTCCGGCGGGCAGGACCGAGGAATGAACGAAGACGTCGCCGCCGTCGTCGCGGGAGAGAAAGCCGAAGCCCTTCTCGCTGTTGAACCACTTGACCTTGCCGGTAGGCACGTCTGTCCTCGTCCTCGTACTCGTCGGAAACTGCTCTGAAACTGCACGGGCGCATACTCGGGCCGTTGCACGGGCAACGGTCGGAAACTGCCCCGGATAGCACTACAGCGGGTCGTCGGACCCGCCGGTACCAAGGCTAATGGTCCCGGGGCCGGTGACAAGACGTCGCCGGATTGTTCCTTCGCGCTGGGAACTACCCTGGTCCGGTGCGTGACAAAACCCAACCGAATTCCGCCGAGCCCGGTGACCGGCTGATCCGTGCCGGTGCCATCGTGTTCTTCGTCGGAGCCGTGGCCACACTCGTCACTGTGGCCCCGCTACTCCTCCATACGACGCCTTTCCCTACGTACATGTTCGGCTTGAGCATGCTCATGGGTGTCGGCTTCCTGATCGCCGCGGCGGGGGTGCTGCGGTCCGTCGCCGCGGGACGCCGTCAGGCCCGCGCGATTCAGGCCCGTACGGCCTCCCGGTAATCCCCGCGGTAGTCGCTCAGCCACGCCGGGAACTCCGTCAGGTCGGCCAGCACGACGTCCGCGCCCGCCGCGCGCAACTCCGCCGCGTCGCACGGGCCGGTGGCGACCGCGACGGAGTACGCGGCCGCGGTGCGCGCGCCGCGGACGTCGCCGGTGTGGTCGCCGACGTACACGCTCGCGCCGTGCTCCCGCAGCGCCTGCGCCTTCTGCTCGGCCCACAGGTTGCCGACGACCGCGTCGGCGTCGATGCCCAGGTGGTCCAGATGCAGCTTGGCGTTGGGCTCCCACTTCGCGGTGACGACGACCGCGCGCCCGCCCGCCGCGCGGACCGCCGCGACGGCCTCGCGGGCGCCGGGCATCGCGAGTGTGCCGGTGATGGCGTGCACGGGGTACATCTCGCGGTAGAGGTCGGCGATCGCGGGCACCTGCTCCGCCGGGAACCAGTTGATCAGCTCCTCCGCCAGCGGCGGTCCGAGCCGCGTGACGGCCAGGTCGCAGTCGATGTACGTCCCCGTGCGCTCCGAAAGTGCCTGGTAGCAGGCGTGGATGCCGGGGCGGGAGTCGATCAGGGTCATGTCGAGGTCGAAGCCGACGGTCAGCAGGTGGGGAGTCCGGGAGGTCGTCGATGCGATAGGCATATGGACCATTGTGCCCACGTGCCCATGTGGTGGCCGGTGGCGGTCGGTCGCGCGGGTCAGCGGCGTCCTCGCGGGTCAGCGGCGTCGCTGTGAGCGCCACACCAGGTACAGCGCCGAGGCCACGGCCGCGCCCCTGACCACCCACGGCCAGGTCTGCGCGACCGCCTCGTTCATGTGCCCCTTGACGATCGGATCGCCCCAGCGGCCGTCCGTACGGCCCCACAGCCAGACGACGCCCGCCGTCACGGCCAGCCCCGGCATGCCGAGCACGGCCCACTTCGACTCGACGGGGCTCAGCCGGCGGGAGGCCCAGGCGATGAGCCAGCCGAGGCCGAGGGCGAACCAGTTGCCGAGGACGGCGCCGACGACGAGGAGGACGGCGGCCAGCAGAAGGAGGGGGTTGCTCCAGTTGCCGGGGCGGGGGAGTCGGCGACGGGGCGCGACGGTGACGTCGGGGTCCTCGACGGGGGCGGGCTTCTCGACCTTGGGCGACTTGGGTGCCTTGGCCGGCTTGGAGGGCTTGGAGGACTTGGAGGACTTGGTCGGATCGTCCTCGTCCCCGGTCGCGTCCTCGTCGTCGTCCTCGTGCTTCGGTGGCGGCTTGAGCAGTTCGGGGATCTCCACGCCGCCGACAAATCCCGGCACGTTGTCCCCCAGCCCGAACGGGCTGGTGTCCTTGCGCCACCAGTCCGGATCCGCGGAGCTGTCGCCCAGTTCGTGCGTGCTCGCGAGGTGGGGCGGGGAGGGGGCGTCGTCGGACTCGGTGGGGCGGGGCGCGTGTTTCGGCTCCGCCGGGCGCGGCCTCGGGACGACTCGACGCAGGCCCTTGGGGCGGTCTTCGGCCTCGCCGGCGCGCTGGGTGGGGACGACGGCCCGGGTGTCCGTACCGGTCTCGGGGGCGCCCTCGCGGGCGGCGGCGACGATGTCGTCCGGGGTGCCGAGGCGGGAGAGGATGCGGCGGACGGCGGCCGGGCTGTCGACGGGGGCCTTCGCCCGGCGTCGGTCGATCTCGTTGCGCAGCTCCGACACGAGTCGCATGCGGGTGGCCGAGGGCAGCTGGCGCTGCTGGGCCAGGTCTCCGACGCGGCTCAGATAGTCGAATACGAGCTGGTCGCTCTCAATCCCCACGAAGTCCCCTCCGGGGCGCGCACGTTGTAAACCCGGTGGCCACGACGGTACCGCGTACGCCCCGAGTTCTTCGCCCCCAGACCCCCGCGTGGGTTCTTCGACTGCGGGCGGGAGGGGGCTGGTCGCGCAGTTCCCCGCGCCCCTAAGGCACGGGGCTCCGCCCCGGCGCCCCTCCAGGGGCGCGGGGAACTGCGCGATCAACCCCCACCGGCCGACAGCCGGACAACTGCTCAGCCCCGGCCCTGGGGAACTGCGTGCCGGGTCTCCGGTCGGCCGCAGGTGGGCAACACTCCCGGGGTCCGGGGCGTAGCCCCGGGGATGGGGTGGGTAGGGGCGGCGGGGGCGAGAAACCACTACCGTTGAGCGGATGAGCACAGAGGAGCACCCCACGCCGGACCGAACCCCGGACCCCGCCCCGCAGGGCACCGCTCCGCGCTCCCTCGCGGAAGCCCTCCGCGCCCGGGACGACGCCTCCCTGTCGGCCCTCCTCCGCACCCGCCCCGACCTCATCACCCCCGTCCCCACGGACCTCACCCAGCTCGCCACCCGCGCCGGCACCCGCGCCTCGGTGGTCCGCGCCCTGGAGCGCCTGGACCGGTTCGCGCTCCAGACCGCGGAGGCCCTCGCCGTCGCGTCGGACCCGGCGGCGCGCGACGAACTGCTCGCACTGCTGGCGGGCGACGACAACGACCCGGCGGTCACGGCGGCGTTCCCGCGCGCTCTGGGGACGCTCCGCGAGCAGGCCCTGGTGTGGGGCCCCGACGACCGCCTGCGCCTCGTACGCACGGCGCGCGAGCTGCTCGCGCCGTCCCCCCAGCACCCGTCCCCCACCGGCCTGGGCCCGACCGTCGCCGAAGCCACGGCCGGGATGTCCCCGGGCCGCATCCAGGAGATCGTGGCCGAGGCCGGGCTGCCGACCACCCACGACTCCGTCTCCGCCGTCGCCTCGCTCACCGCGCTGTTCACCGACCGGTCCCGGATGTCGGCGCTCCTCGACACCGCCCCGGCCGAGGCGGTGGACGTGCTGTCCCGGCTGGTGTGGGGGCCGCCGTACGGCCAGGTGACCGCCGACCCGGCACGCCATCTGCGCTGGCTGATCGACCGCGGGCTGCTGCTGCCGACGGCGCCCGGCACGGTCGTACTGCCCCGGGAGGTCGCCCTGCATCTGCGGGCGGGCCGCGCGCACCGGGCGACGGAACCGGTGGCCCCGGCGGTCGAGGTCGCACGCACGCACCGTCCACAGGTTGTGGACAGTGCGGCGGCGGGCCAGGCGTACACGGCGCTCGCCACCATCGAGGAGCTGCTGAAGGACTGGCACGAGGGCGGGCCCGTCGTACTGCGCGCCGGTGGGCTCAGCGTGCGGGACCTGAAGCGGACGGCGGTGGCGCTGGACGTCGCGGAGCCGATCGCCGCGTTCTGGGTCGAGCTCGCCTACGCGGCGGGCCTGCTGGCCTCGGACGGGGAGGCCGACGAGCGGTACGCGGCCACCCCCGCCTATGACGAGTGGCTGGAGCGGCCCGCCGCCGAACGGTGGGCCACGCTCGCCTCCGCGTGGCTGGCCGCGACCCGTACGGCGGGCCTGATCGGCGGGCGGGACACCAAGGACCGTACGTTGTCGGCACTGGGCCCCGGCCTCGACCGCTCGGCGGCCCCCGAGGTCCGCCACCGCGTCCTCACCCTCCTCGCCACCCTGCCCGAGGGCGCCGCCGCCACCCCGGACTCGGTCCTCGCCCACCTCCAATGGGAGCGTCCGCCGCGCGGGGACCGGAGCACGGCCGAGGATCTGCGGACCCGGCTCGCCCGGTGGACGCTGTCCGAGTCGGAGCTGCTGGGAGTCACCGGCCGGGGCGCCCTCTCGGCACAGGGGCGGGCGCTGCTGGGGCTGCCGTCGGCGAGCGCCCGGGAGACCGGGACGCGCGCCCCGTCCGGTCCCGGCGACAAGCTCCCCGCCCACAAGCACCACCGCCCCGCCGTCGAGGCCCCCCTCTCCGAAACCCCGCGCTCCCCCGCCGAGCAGGCCGCTGCCGTCGCCCACGCCGCCCGGCTCCTCGCCCCGCTGCTGCCCGAGCCCCTGGACCACGTCCTCCTCCAGGCGGACCTGACCGCCGTCGCCCCCGGCCCGCTGGAGCGGCCCCTCGCCGACACGCTCGGCGTGCTCGCGGACATCGAGTCGAAGGGCGGGGCGACGGTCTACCGCTTCACCCCCGGGTCGGTACGGCGCGCCCTGGACGCGGGCCGGTCGGCCTCGGACCTGCACGCGTTCCTCGCGGCCCACTCCCGCACGCCCGTCCCGCAGCCGCTCGCCTATCTGATCGACGACGTGGCGCGCCGGCACGGCCATCTGCGGATCGGGGCGGCCTCGGCGTACGTGCGCTGCGACGACGACGCGCTGCTGAGCGAGATCCTCGCCGACAAGCGCTCGCAGGGACTGCGGCTGCGCCGCCTCGCACCCACCGTGCTCGCCGCCCAGGCCGACCCGGCGGCCCTGCTGGAGGGCCTGCGCTCGATGGGCTTCGCGCCCGCCGCGGAGTCCGCCGAGGGTGATGTGCTGATCACCCGCGCGCACGCCCACCGCACCCCGCCGCGCTCCGCCCCCGTGCCGGTCCCGGACGGCCCGCCGGTGCCCGACACCACGCTCCTCGGTGCCGCGGTCCGCGCCATCCGCGCCGGTGACCTGGCCTCCACGACCCCGCGCAAGGACACGCAGGCGCCGGCGCCGGGCAACGGCGAGCTGCCGCGCACCAGCTCCGCCGAGACCCTCGCCACCATGCAGGCCGCCGTCATGACCGGCGAGGCGGTGTGGATCGGGTACGTGAACGCCGAGGGCGCCGCCAGCCAGCGCGTGATCGCCCCGATCCGGGTGGAGGGAGGCTTCGTGACGGCGTACGACCACACCGCGGACGAGGTCCGCACCTATCCGTTGCACCGCGTGACGGGGGTCGCCGAGCTCGCCGACGACCAGCCGTGATCACCGCCCCGTGAGGCACACTGGACGTTTGGCCGGTCATCCGCGCGGGGTGACGGCACGCAGAAAGGGACGGGTGTGAACGGACCCCTCATCGTCCAGAGCGACAAGACCCTGCTCCTGGAAGTCGACCACGAGCAGGCCGACGCCTGCCGTCGGGCCATCGCGCCGTTCGCCGAGCTGGAGCGCGCACCCGAGCACATCCACACCTACCGGGTGACACCGCTCGGCCTGTGGAACGCGCGCGCCGCGGGCCACGACGCCGAGCAGGTCGTCGACGCGCTCGTCGAGTTCAGCCGCTACCCCGTACCGCACGCCCTGCTCGTCGACATCGCCGAGACGATGGACCGCTACGGGCGTCTCACCCTCAGCAAGCACCCGGCCCACGGGCTGGTCCTGACCACCACCGACCGGCCCGTCCTGGAGGAGATCCTGCGGTCGAAGCGGATCATCCCGCTCGTCGGCAACCGGCTCGACCCGGACACCGTGGCCGTGCACCCCTCCGAGCGCGGGCAGATCAAGCAGACGCTGCTGAAGCTGGGCTGGCCGGCCGAGGACCTCGCCGGGTACGTCGACGGGGAGGCGCACCCGATCGAGCTGGCGGAGGACGGCTGGGCGCTGCGGCCGTACCAGAAGCAGGCCGTGGAGAACTTCTGGCACGGCGGGTCGGGCGTTGTCGTCCTGCCCTGTGGAGCCGGGAAGACGCTCGTCGGCGCCGGGTCCATGGCGCAGGCCAAGGCCACCACGCTCATCCTCGTCACCAACACCGTCTCCGCCCGGCAGTGGAAGCACGAGCTGGTGAAGCGGACCTCGCTGACCGAGGACGAGATCGGCGAGTACAGCGGGACGAGGAAGGAGATCCGCCCGGTCACCATCGCCACCTACCAGGTGCTGACGACCAAGCGGAAGGGCGTCTATCCCCACCTGGAGCTGTTCGACTCCCGGGACTGGGGACTCATCGTCTACGACGAGGTGCACCTGCTGCCCGCGCCCGTCTTCAAGTTCACGGCCGATCTCCAGGCGCGGCGGCGCCTCGGCCTGACCGCGACCCTGGTCCGCGAGGACGGGCGCGAGTCGGACGTCTTCTCGCTCATCGGGCCCAAGCGGTTCGACGCGCCCTGGAAGGAGATCGAGGCGCAGGGGTACATCGCGCCCGCCGACTGTGTCGAGGTCCGCGTCAACCTCACCGACTCCGAGCGGCTCGCGTACGCGACCGCCGAGACCGAGGAGAAGTACCGCTTCTGCGCGACGACCGCCACCAAGCGGAAGGTGACCGAGGCGCTGGTACGGAAGTTCGCGGGGCAGCAGATCCTCGTGATCGGCCAGTACATCGACCAACTCGACGAGCTGGGCGAGCACTTGAACGCGCCCGTCATCAAGGGCGAGACCAGCAACGCGCAGCGGGAGAAGCTGTTCGGCGCCTTCCGGGAGGGCGAGATCAGCGTGCTCGTCGTGTCGAAGGTCGCCAACTTCTCCATCGACCTGCCGGAGGCGACCGTCGCCATCCAGGTGTCGGGCACCTTCGGCTCGCGCCAGGAGGAGGCCCAGCGCCTTGGCCGCGTGCTGCGCCCGAAGGCCGACGGCCACCAGGCGCACTTCTACTCCGTCGTCGCCCGCGACACCATCGACCAGGACTTCGCCGCCCATCGGCAGCGGTTCCTGGCGGAGCAGGGGTACGCCTACCGGATCGTCGACGCCGACGAGCTCCTGGCCGACAACTGAACCAGCAGGACCAGCCCCAGCAGGGGGTACGGCGAGGCGAACGGCTGCTGCCACCAGGGGAGACGAAGGTCCAGATCGCCCTGGTGGGGGACCAGCCAGAGGGTGCGGGCCGCGAAGACCACGGCGGTGGCGGCGGCCGGGCGCGGACCGTGTTCGGCGTACAGCACGGCGATCAGCGGGACGCACCACACCCAGTGGTGCGACCAGCTGATGGGTGAGATCAGCAGGGCCGTGAGGGCGATGACGAGGACGCCCTGGCGGTCGGTGCGCGCGCGGCGGGCCAGCCACAGTCCCGCCGACGCGAGGGCCAGCGCGGGTACGGCCCACAGCGGACCCGGTGCCGGGTCCCCCAGCGCCCGGGCGATCAGCCCCTGGAGCGACTGGTTGTCGACGATCCACACCTTGCCGACGCGGCCGGTCTCGTAGAGCCGCCGGGTCCAGAAGTCGACACTCGCGGCGGGAAGGGCGAGCGCTCCCAGGAGTACGGTCCCGGCGAAGGCCGCCAGGGCGGTGGCCGCTTCCCGCCGCCGGCCCCTGAGCAGCAGATACGCCACGAAGACGGCGGGGGTCAGTTTCACCCCGGCCGCGATGCCGAGGGCGATGCCCTTGCCGGGGGCGCCGGGCGGCCGTGTCAGGTCCCAGAGGATCAGGCAGGCGACGGCGAGGTTGATCTGGCCGAAGAGCACGGTCTGGAAGACGGGTTCGAGCCACAGGGCGAGCGCGGTGGCGGCGCAGAGCGCGGGCAGCCGCGTCGGCAGGCCCGCGAGACGGCAGGAGAGCCGGACCACCACGGCCAGCAGGGCCACGTTCCCGGCGACGAAGGCCGCCTTGAGGACGGACAGCGGGAGCCAGGCCAGCGGGACGAAGAGGACCGCCGCGAAGGGCGGGTACGTGGCGGGCAGCTGCCACTCGGTGACGGTGAAGCCGTAGAGATCCGTGCCGTGGACGACGGCCGCACCCTCGGCCCGGTAGACGAGCGCGTCGGCCATCGGAGTGCGCCGGAGAAGACACAGCGCGGCGAACGCGGCGAGGGAAGTGGCGAGCAGGAGGAAGGGAAGAAGAGACGCGGGAAAGCGGGAGACGGAGAAACGAGGGACGGAGAACGGGAGAACTTCGTCGAGTGAGCGATCGGTCACGTTCCGCTGCAGCACGGAGTGACCCTAGTGCCGGGACGGTTCACCCCGGCGGACGGCTCACCGGTGTCGGACGCCCGCCTCCTCCTCGTACTCCCCGAGGAGCACGACGCCGAACGCCGCGCCCACGAAGACCTTGACGGCGCGCAAGGCGTCGCCGACACGGTGGTGGTGGTGGACGGCGGAGAAGGCGGTCGCGCCATGAGCGGCGGGACCGCGCCGGGAAGGGCCTGAGGTGAAGGTTGCTGCGCTCATGTATCCATGATGGAATCCGCGACCCCATATGGCGTCGGCCTATGGACCGAACCTCGGCGGCCCCTCGTACGCCTCCAGGCCTCTGCGTGTACGCCTCACGACGGACGGCGACCCTTAGGGATATGGGGGTCGCATCCCTGATGCCGCGTACGACGCCGGGAGCGATGCCTTGAACGATGCCGCGAGCGGTCCGCGAAAAAGAGTTGGCCCGGACCTCCTCCCCTGACCTAGAATCTCCGCTCTTGCCCGCCTCCCTCGACGGAGTGCCGCCGCCCGGCCGGAAACCGGACAGCATCCAACGGCTCGACCGCCGTACCCACTCACACGCAGCAGGTCTTCCGGAGGCACCACGTTGTCCACCCCACCCGCCCAGGACCCCCTCTCCCGCGAGCGCGCCCACCTCGGCTCGTCCCGCGCGGCACTGCGCGCGATGCGCGAGGACGTGGAGAACCTCGACATCAAGGACGTCACCGCGAACTGGGTGAACGCCGCGGTCCTCCAGCACCAGATCGACGAGCGGATCAAGGCTCTCGCCGACCTCAGTCACACCCCGCTGTTCTTCGGCCGCCTCGACTATCTGCACGCACCCGGCGCCGACAAGGCGGAGGGCGCGGAGGGCGAGCGTTTCTACATCGGGCGCCGGCATGTGCACGACGCCGAGGGCGACCCGATGGTCATCGACTGGCGCGCGCCGGTGTCGCAGCCGTTCTACCGGGCCTCGAAGAAGGACCCGATGGACGTCGGACTGCGCCGCCGCTTCGGGTACACCGGCGGCGACCTCACGGCGTACGAGGACGAGCACCTGTCCGACCCCTCCGAGGCCGCGGCGACCAGCAAGCTGCTCCAGCAGGAGATCGAGCGCCCGCGCGTGGGCCCGATGCGGGACATCGTGGCGACCATCCAGCCGGAGCAGGACGAGATCGTACGGTCGGGTCTCTCGGGCTCCGTCTGTGTGCAGGGCGGCCCCGGCACCGGGAAGACGGCCGTCGGCCTGCACCGCGTCGCCTACCTCCTCTACGCCCACCGGGAGCGGCTGGCCCGCACCGGCACCCTGGTCATCGGGCCGAACAAGTCCTTCCTGCACTACATCGAGCAGGTGCTGCCCGCGCTGGGCGAGCTCGAGGTCAAGCAGGCGACGGTCGACGACCTCGTCGCGCATGTGGAGGTACGCGGGACGGACGACGCGACCGCCGCCGTCGTCAAGGGCGACGCCCGGATGGCCGAGGTGCTGCGCCGGGCCGTCCGCTCGCATGTGACGCTCCCGACCGAGGGCGTCGTGGTCGTGCGCGGGTCGCGGCGCTGGCGTGTCCCGGCGTACGAACTCGAGACGATCGTCGGGGAGCTGCTGGACCGCGACATCCGGTACGGCGCCGCCCGCGAGGCCCTTCCGCAGCGGATCGCGCACGCCGTGCTGGTCCAGATGGAGCGCTCGGGCGAGGCACCGGACGACCGGGTGCAGGACGCCGTGGCCCGCAACACCGCGGTGAAGGCGGCCGTCAAGGCGATCTGGCCGCCGGTCGACCCGGCCAAACTGGTCCTTCGCCTGCTCACCGACGCGGACTTCCTGGCCGTCCACGCGGACGGAATCCTCGACGAGGACGAACAGAAGGAGATCCTCTGGTCGAAGCCGGTGCGGTCGGTGAAGTCGGCCAGGTGGGCGCCCGCCGACGCCGTGCTGATCGACGAGGCCACCGATCTCGTCCAGCGCACCCACTCCCTCGGCCATGTCGTGCTCGACGAGGCGCAGGATCTGTCGCCGATGCAGTACCGGGCGGTCGGGCGGCGCTGCACGACGGGTTCGGCGACCGTGCTCGGTGACCTCGCACAGGGCACGACCCCCTGGGCGACGCGGAGCTGGGACGAGGCGCTCGCCCACCTCGGCAAGGGGGACGCGGTGATCGAGGAGCTGACCGCCGGTTTCCGCGTCCCCACCGACGTCATCACCTACGCCTCCCGACTGCTGCCGCACATCGCGCCGGGCCTGACCCCGGTGGCGTCGGTCCGTGAGAACCCGGGCTTCTTCGAGGTGCGACCGACGACCGCCGACGAGCAGGTCGTGGACGCCTGCCAGGAGTTGCTGCGCAACGAGGGTTCGATCGGTCTCATCGCCGCCGACGCCCGGATCCCGGCGCTCACCGAGGCGCTGGCGGCGGCGGGGCTGACGTACCTGGGCCCCGGCGAGGAGACGACGGCTCAGACCCGCCTCACCCTCGTCCCGGCCTCCCTCGCCAAGGGCCTGGAGTACGACTACGTGGTCCTGGACGAGCCGCAGGCCGTGGTCGACGGAGAACCGGACGAGCGGACCGGACTGCGCCGCCTGTACGTGGCCCTGACCCGAGCGGTCTCGGGCCTGACCGTCACTCACGCGGCCCCGCTGCCGCAGCAACTGGCCTAGCCGGGCGGGCCCTTCGACGGCCGCTACGCGTCCAGGGCCTGCCGCCACTCCCGTACGGCCGCCACCGCCACCGGCCCGTCCCATCCGCCGGGCCGGGCCGCCCCACCGATGTGGAAGGCGTCGATCCCCGCGGCCCTCAGCCGAGGAACGTGATCGAGACGCAGGCCGCCGCCCACCATGATCCGGGGTTCGTAGCCGGGTTCGGTGCGGCGGGCGGCCTCGGCGAGGAGGGTCGGGAAACCGTCGTCCACGCCGTCCGGGGAACCCGCCGTGAGGTACGCGTCCAGGCCCGGCAGGTCCGCGAGCTGCTTGCGCAGGGAGTCGCGGTCGGCGGCGCGGTCGATCGCGCGGTGGAACGTCCAGGGGCAGCCGTCCAGTTCCGCGACGATCCGCTCCACGACGGACAGGTCGGGACCGCCGTGCTCGTCGAGGAAGCCGAGCACGAACTCGTCCGCTCCGGCGGCCCGCATCTCCCCCGCGAGCCGTACGAGCGCGTCGACGTCCTTGGCGGCGCCCGCCGCGAAGCCGTCCGTCCGCCTGAGCATGACGCGCAGCGAGATGTCGACGGCGGCGCGGATCCCGACGAAGGTCTCCAGCGCCGGGGTGAGCCCGTCGGCGGCCATGTCGGTGACCAGCTCCAGCCGGTCGGCGCCTCCCGCCTGGGCGGCGACCGCGTCCTCCACGCCGAGGGCGATCACCTCCAGGACTGCACGCTTGCGCTCGCTCATGGGGCCTCTTCCTCTGGGGCGGCTACAGGTCTAGTCCAATCTCAGGGTACGCCGCGGCCACCGACCCCCGCGAGAAGGCCTCGCCCTTTACCGGCACACATCATCGGGGCTCCGCCCCGAATCCCCGTCCACCCGAAATCGTTCATCCGCGGGACGGTGGGGGCTTGTCGCGCAGTTCCCCGCGCCCCCAAGACGGGGCTCCGCCCCGGATCCCCGTCCACCCGAAATCGTTCATCCGCGGGACGGTGGGGGCTTGTCGCGCAGTTCCCCGCGCCCCCAAGACGGGGCTCCGCCCCGGATCCCCGTCCACCCGAAATCGTTCATCCGCGGGACGGTGGGGGCTTGTCGCGCAGTTCCCCGCGCCCCCAGGGCGGGGCTGCGCCCCGGATCCCCGTCCACCCGAAATCGTTCGTCTGCGGGACAGTGGGGGCTTGTCGCGCAGTTCCCCGCGCCCCTGGGCCAGGGGCTGCGCCCCGGGTCCCCCGCCGACCCCAGTCGCTCGTCCACCGGCCGGTGGGGGCTCGTCGCGTCGTTCCCCGCGCCTCTGGAAGCCTCGGGCTGGTTGGCGTTCGAGGGCGCACCCACCCACCCGGCCCGCATCATTCAGCCCGTCCGGCGTTTGAGGACGAGGCTGTTCAGGCCGATGCGGGGGGCCGGGGGCGGAGCCCCCGGGGGATGGGACGGGTAGGGGCGGCGGGGGCGAGGGAAGGCGCTAGGTGCCAAGCGGCCCGAGCGGGAGAATCGACGCATGCCCGACCTCGACGCGCTGCGCACCCGCTGGTCCCATGCCCTCGACGGCGCCCGCTCCCCCGGCGGCCCCGACCCGGCCCCGTACGCGGACAACCTCCTCGCCCGCTGGCAGGAGCCACAGCGCCGCTACCACACCGTCGCGCACCTCACCGCGGTCCTCGACCACATCGACGTACTGGAGAAGCACGCGGACGACCCCGCCCTCGTCCGCCTCGCCGCCTGGTTCCACGACGCCGTCTACCTCCCCGACCGCTCCGAGAACGAGGAACGCTCCGCCCGCCTCGCCGAACGCGCCCTCCCCGAGGCCGGGGTGAGGAAAGCCGAAACAGCCGAGGTCGGACGTCTTGTCCGGCTCACCGTCACCCACGCCCCGACCGACGACGACCGCAACGGCCAGGTCCTCTGCGACGCCGACCTCGCGATCCTCGCCTCGACCCCGGACACCTACGCCGCCTACACCGCCGCCGTCCGCGAGGAGTACGCCTTCGTCCCGGACGAGGCGTTCCGGGCTGGCCGGGCGGCCGTACTGCGTCAACTCATCGATCTGCCACGGCTGTTCAGGACGCCGTACGGAACACGGGAGTGGGAGGAGCGGGCCCGGGAGAACATCCGGCGCGAGCTCACCCACCTCACCGAAACCACCCCGGAATCGGCGAACCCGCCCCGGAAGGACACCAAGTGACCGGCTCCAGTCCGCCGCCCGGCCCCCGTATGCCCCTCGCCGTCTACATCCTCGCCCTCTCCGTCTTCGCCCTCGGGACCAGCGAGTTCATGCTCTCGGGGCTCCTGCCGCCCATCGCCGACGACATGGGTGTCACGATTCCGCAGGCGGGTCTGCTCATATCGGCGTTCGCCATAGGCATGGTCGTCGGCGCGCCGCTGCTCGCCGTGGCCACCCTCCGCCTCCCCCGCCGTACCACCCTCGTCTCGCTCATCGCCGTCTTCGGGCTCGGCCAGATCGCCGGCGCGCTGGCGCCGACGTACGCCGTGCTCTTCGCCTCCAGGATCGTCAGCGCCCTCGCCTGTGCGGGCTTCTGGGCGGTGGGCGCGGCGGTGGCGATCGCGATGGTCCCGGTGACCTCCCGGGCCCGCGCGCTCGCGGTGATGATCGGCGGCCTGTCGATCGCGAACGTGCTCGGGGTCCCGGCCGGTGCCTTCCTCGGCGAGCACCTCGGCTGGCGGTCCGCGTTCTGGGCCGTCGGCGCGGCCTCCGCGATCGCTCTGGTCGGGGTCGTCACCCTCATCCCCCGCATTCCGCTCCCCGGCAAGAAGCCGCAGCTCAGGCGGGAAGTCTCCATTTACCGTGACGCGCAGGTCTGGCTCACCGTCGCCCTCGTGATGCTCGCCGCGGGCGGGGTCTTCTGCACGTTCAGCTATCTCTCGCCGCTGCTCACGGATGTCGCCGGGCTCGACGACGGCTGGGTGCCGAGCGTGCTCGCGCTCTTCGGGGTCGGGGCGCTGATCGGTACGACGATCGGCGGGCGGGTCGCCGACGCGCACCTCTTCGGGGTGCTCCTCTCCGGCACCGCGGCCTCGACCACCGTCCTCGTGGCGCTCGCGCTCCTGGGGCAGTTCGCGTTCGCGGCCGTGGCTCTTTCCTTCCTCCTCGGCGTCACCTGCTTCTTCACCGCCCCGGCGCTCAACGCCCGGCTCTTCAACCTCGCCGGGGCCGCCCCCACCCTGGCCGGTGCCACCACCACGGCGGCCTTCAACCTCGGCAACACCGGCGGCCCCTGGGTCGGCGGCACGGTCATCGACGCGGGTCTCGGCTACGCGGCGACGGCCTGGGCGGGCGCGGCCATGACGGTGACGGGCCTGGGGGTGGCCGCGGTCTCGCTGCGCCTCCAGCGCCGTACCCGGGCCTCCCGCGTGGTGGTGTCCATGAACAGGAAGGCCGAAAGGGCCGACAGGACCAACAATCCAGTACGTAACGACGTCTGACCGCGCCTATCCTCAGCCGCATGCGATCCATGGGTGGGGACCAGGTGGAGGAAGCCGTCGCGGGCGCCGCCGCGCTGTTGCGGACGGTGGCCGGGCGGGACTGGGACGGCGTGGGGGCGGGCCGTCTCGAGTGGAGTTGCCGCAGGACCGCCGAGCACATCGCGGACGATCTCCTCGCGTACGCGGGCCAGTTGGCGGGGCGGGCCACCACGGCGTACGTGCCCTTCGAGATCACCTTGGACGACGGCACCGACAACGCGGGCGTCGTCGACGTGATCGAGACGACCGGCGCCCTGCTCGCCGCCGCCGTGCGCACCACGCCGCGCGAGGTGCGTGCCTTCCACCCCTACCCGTTCCGCAGCGCGAACCGCGAGGGCTTCGCCGCGATGGGGGTCACCGAGGTGCTCCTGCACACGCACGACATCGCGCAGGGTCTCAAGGTCGCCTACGAGCCGCCGGCCGAACTCTGCGCGGACGTACTCTCCCGGATCTTTCCGCACGTCAGGCCGGGGTCCGAGCCGTGGCCCACGCTCCTGTGGGCGACCGGCCGCGGCGAGTTGCCCGGCCGCGCGCCGCTCACCGAGTGGCGCTGGAGCAACAACCTGGTGATCGAGGCCGGACGGCTCACCCTCCAAGGAGTCACCCCGGCGGCCGCCGCCGATCTGCGCGCGGGCGGCACCGGCGGCTTCGAGTGGATCGAGGGCGGCCCCTTCGACGGCACGCGGGACGCCGCCGGAATGGTCATGAAGGCGTACGAGAGCGGGGTGCACCGCCCTGAGTGGGGCATGTTCGTGCTCGTACGGAGCGAGGACGGCCGGGCGGTCGGCGCGATGGGCTTCCACGGCGCCCCCGACGAGAACGGCCGCGCGGAAGTCGGCTACGACCTCGCCGAGAACGCCCGCGGCCACGGCTACGCGACCGAGGCCCTGCGCGCCCTGGCCGCCTGGGCCCTCGACCGCGACGAGCTCGACGTCCTCTTCGCGGCCATAGAGCGGACCAACGCGCCCTCCCAGCGGGTCATCGCGCGCGCCGGATTCACCCGGGTGAGCGAGGACGAGGAGGAGTACGCGTACGAACTGCGCGCCCTGGATCCGTCGCTGCGGGTGTACGCCCGTACGGACTGACCTCCGCCCGCCGGGACGGGCCGACCGGTCCGCCTACCGACCGACGTACTTGCGCCGGCGCAGCCCCGCCCCGTACAGCAGCCGCACCACCTCGCGGCTGCTGACCTCCACCGCCCCGGCGCGCACGGCGTCCGCGTACCGGTGGGAGGGCAGGTCGTAGTGATCGCGCTCGAAGGCGCGCGGAGGTACGCCCAAGTCCGCGGCGAACAGGTGCAGTTCGTCGTACGAGACGTCGCTGACCAGGTGCGACCAGAGCCGCCCGTGCCCCGGCCAGGCGGGTGGGTCGATGTAGACGGTCACGAGGACGGCATCTCGCCGGTCGCCGACCCCAGGCATCCCACGGACGCGACCTTCACGCCCGCCTTGTGGCAGACCCAGTGCGGATCGGGCCCGAGTTCCGGCTCGACGTCGAGGGCGTGCGGGTCGCCCGAGCCGCAGACCGGACACAACGGCCACCGCCCGTACCGCTCCAGCAACGCGTCCTGTACGTCCTGGGCGACGAGCCCGGCCACATAGCCGACGCCTTCCGGCCACTGTTCGACCCACCATCGGCGCTGCACCACCGAGTCCTCGACGAGCGAGACGACATCCGCTTCGGCGACCTCACCCGCGACGAGATCGGCGAGTACGAGGGCGCGGGCCGCGTGCAACGCCTGCTCCAAGGGGCTGACGGGACGGCTGGTGGGGTCCATGCACCCATTGTGCGCACCCTTGACCGCATACCCCAGCAGAAAATATCTTTCACAAGTGACCCCAAACGTGAAGGAAATTTTCGCCGGTGAGGCTCCGCCCGCTCCCGCCGCCCTCGCGGCCAAGGTGCGGACGCTCGCCCCGTCGATGACCCGCTCCATGCAACGGGTCGCCGAGGCCGTCGCCGGCGACCCGGCCGGCTGCGCGGCTCTCACGGTCACCGGCCTCGCCGAGCTCACCGGCACCAGCGAGGCCACGGTCGTGCGCACCGCCCGCCTGCTGGGCTACCCCGGCTACCGCGACCTGCGCCTCGCGCTCGCGGGCCTCGCCGCCCAGCAGCAGTCGGGCCGCGCCCCCGCCGTCACCGCGGACATCGCGGTCGACGACCCCATCGCGGACGTCGTCGCGAAACTCGCGTACGACGAGCAGCAGACCCTCGCCGACACCGCGGCGGGACTCGACACGGTCCAGCTGGGCGCGGCCGTCACCGCACTCGCCGCCGCCCGCCGGATCGACATCTACGGCGTCGGCGCGTCCGGCCTCGTCGCCCAGGACCTGGCCCAGAAGCTGCTGCGCATCGGACTCATAGCCCACCCGCACAGCGATCCGCACCTCGCCGTCACCAACGCGGTGCAGCTGCGGGCCAAGGACGTGGCGATCGCTATCACCCACTCCGGCTCGACGGGCGACGTCATCGAGCCGCTGCGGGTCGCCTTCGAACGCGGGGCGACGACGGTCGCGATCACCGGCCGTCCGGACGGGCCCGTCACGCAGTACGCCGACCACATACTGACCACGTCCACGGCCCGCGAGAGCGAGTTGCGTCCCGCGGCGATGTCGTCGCGCACCAGCCAGTTGCTGGTGGTGGACTGTCTGTTCGTGGGGGTCGCCCAGCGGACGTACGAGACGGCGGCGCCGGCACTGTCCGCGTCGTACGAGGCGCTGGCGCACCGCCACAGTCCTCGGGGCCGTATGCGGTAACGCTCCGCCGGGAGCCTGGGAAAACTGGATGCCGTCGTCACGCTGCGGGCCGAATGTGGCTGGTCGCGCCCACGCGGCGGAGCCGCATATGTCCGCAGCCCCGCGCCCCTGAAGGGGCGCTTTACCACCCCGCGTTGAAAAGAGCCGTTCGTCATGACCTCCTCCACCGCCGACGCCTCCTCCAACCACCACTCCCTGCGGGCCGAGTTGGAGACGTTGACCACTGAGGCGTTCCGTCCCGAGCTGTCCCAGATCGACCGGCTGTCGACGCTGGAGATCGCGAAGATCATGAACGCCGAGGACGCGACCGTGCCGACGGCCGTCGCGACCCAGCTGCCCCGCATCGCCGCCGCGATCGACGCCGTGGCCGAGCGCATGTCCCGCGGCGGCCGGCTGATCTACGCGGGCGCGGGCACCGCGGGCCGCCTCGGCGTGCTGGACGCCTCCGAGTGTCCGCCCACCTTCAACACCGACCCGTCCGAGGTCGTGGGCCTGATCGCGGGCGGCCCGAGCGCCATGGTCACCTCGGTCGAGGGCGCCGAGGACTCCAAGGAGCTGGCCGAGGCCGACCTGAAGGAGCTCTCCCTGACCCCCGACGACACGGTGGTCGGCGTCTCCGCCTCCGGCCGCACCCCGTACGCCGTCGGCGCGGTCGAACACGCCCGTGCGCGCGGCGCGTTGACGATCGGCCTGTCCTGCAACGCGCACAGCGCGCTGGCCGCCGCGGCCGAGCACGGCATCGAGATCGTCGTCGGGCCCGAGCTGCTGACCGGCTCGACCCGCCTCAAGGCGGGCACGGCGCAGAAACTCGTCCTGAACATGCTCTCGACGATCACGATGATCCGTCTCGGCAAGACGTACGGGAACCTGATGGTCGACGTCCGCGCCTCGAACGAGAAGCTGCGGGCCCGCTCCCGCCGTATCGTCGCCCTCGCGACCGGCGCCTCGGACGAGGAGATCGAACAGGCCCTCGCGGCCACCGACGGCGAGGTGAAGAACGCCATCCTCACCATCCTCGGCGGCGTGGACGGGCCCACGGCGGCCCGCCTTCTGGAGGAGAGCGACGGCCATCTGCGCGCGGCGCTCGCCGCATCGACGGGCTGACCAGCACCCTCGGGGAGTGCGCACAACCAACGACCTCACCCCCCATGCCGCCACGGCCGCCGCGATCCTCCCCCTGGTCGGCGGCGCCGCCAACGTCACCTCCGTCGCCCACTGCATGACCCGCCTGCGCCTGGGCCTGCGGGACCGGACACTCGTACGCGAGGACGCTCTCCGGTCCCTGCCCGCCGTACTGGGCGTGGTCGCGGACGACGACAGCTACCAGATCGTCCTGGGGCCGGGCGCGGTCGCGCGGGTGGCCCCCGAGTTCGAGGCACTCGTCGCCGGCACGGCCGGTGCGCCGGTCACCGGCACGGCCGACGCGCTGGCCGCACGCGGAGCCGAGTGGAAGGCGGCCCGGCAACAGCGCAACGCGACCGCCCTCAAACTCCTCCTCCGCCGGATCGCGAACATCTTCGTCCCCCTGATCCCCGCCCTGATCGGCTGCGGAGTCATCGCGGGCCTGGGCGGCCTGCTGGTCAATCTGGGGTGGCTGCCCTCCCTCACCCCCGCCCTCGCCGCGATCGCCTCCGGCTTCATGGCCCTGATCGCGGTGTTCGTCGGCCACAACACGGCGAAGGAGTTCGGCGGCACCCCGGTCCTGGGCGGCGCGGTGGCGGCGATCGTCGTGTACGCGGGGGTCGCGAAGGTGACGGCCTTCGGCATGACCCTGGCGCCGGGCCAGGGCGGGGTACTCGGCGCACTGGCCGCCGCGCTCCTGGGAACGTACGTGGAGAAGTGGTGCCGCCGCTGGGTCCCCGAAGCCCTCGACGTCCTCGTCACCCCCACCCTCACCGTGCTGCTCACCGGCCTGGTGACGCTCTACGTCCTGATGTACACGGCAGGCGAGCTGTCGACGGCCATCGGGACGGGCGCGAACTGGCTCCTCGACCACACGGGCGTCTTCGCGGGCCTGGTCCTGGGCGGCCTGTTCCTCCCCCTGGTGATGCTGGGCCTGCACCAGGCCCTGATCCCGCTGCACACCACCCTCATCCAGCAGCAGGGCTACACGGTCCTGCTCCCCGTCCTGGCGATGGCGGGCGCCGGGCAGGTCGGCGCGGCACTCGCGGTCTACGTCCGCCTCCACCACGACGAGTCCCTCCGTACGACGATCAGATCGGCGCTGCCCGCGGGCCTCCTGGGCGTCGGCGAACCCCTGATCTACGGCGTCTCGCTCCCCCTCGGCCGCCCCTTCGTCACCGCCTGCGCGGGCGGGGCGGCGGGCGGCGCCTTCGTCGGCTTCTTCTCGATGCTCGGCGACAAGATCGGCTCCACGGCGATCGGCCCCTCGGGCTGGGCGCTGTTCCCCCTGCTCAAGGGCACGGGCGGACTGGCCCTGACGGCGGCGGTCTACGCGGGCGGGCTGCTGACGGGGTATGCGGTGGGCTTCGCGGCGACGTACTTCTTCGGCCTCGCAAGGACGGTCGGGGGCACTGTCAGTGGCGTGTGCGATTCTTCGAAGGAGGGGCAGGACACCGACCCGGGAGGGAATCCACCACCGTGAACCACGCACAGCTGACCGCCCTCGGCCGCGCCCTGCGCGTGCTCGGCGAGCACGGCGACGCGCTGAACGCCGACACGCCCGACGCGAAGCTGCACGAGGTGAAGGCCGACCTGAAGCGGGCGCTGGACCTGCTGGAGGAGACGGTGACGACGGCGGTGCCCACGACGCGCTGCGCCGAGCACCCCAATGGCCCGGTGGACGAGGGCGCCGTCGACCTCTGTCTGCTCTGCGAGACACGGCGGCGCACCGCCCGCCGCACCGAGGTCAACGACGCCTTCCCGCAGGGCCGCCCCGGCGGCGCCGACGAGGCACCCGAGCGCACGATGTCCCGGTACGGCGTGCGGGCCGACCGCCCCCAGCCCCAGCAGCGCTGGCTGCCGGAGGTGTGGACAGGGCAGGCGTGGCAGCTGTGCGGCACCCCGCGCCGCGACCGCGTCGAGGCGGAGCGGTATCTCGCCGCGGAGCGCCGCACCCCGCGCCCCGGCATGGCCTACCGCCTGGTCCACGAGTTCACGGACTACGAGGTGCTGCGCATCTGGGGCACACCGGTGAAGGTGGACATCGAGCCGATGGGCAACCTGTAGCCGATCCGGCCCCCTGGGTCATTGCGTCAGGCGAGATGTCTGCTGAACCAGTCCGTGGCCAGCTCGGTGACCGATTCCAGGGTGCCGGGTTCCTCGAAGAGATGGGTGGCACCGGGGACGACGGCCAGCTGATGCTCACAGTTCAGGCGCGCCGCGGCCTGCCGGTTGAGATCCAGTACGACGTGGTCACGGCCTCCGACGACGAGCAGCGTCGGAGCCTTCACCTCCGGCAGCCTGGCGCCGGCCAGATCCGGCCTGCCCCCGCGGGAGACGACTGCCGCGACGTCCGCCGCGGGCTCCGCCGCGGCCCACAGCGCGGCGGCGGCGCCGGTGCTGGCACCGAAGTATCCGAACTCCATGCCCTGGATGCCGGGCTGCTCACGCAGCCATGCGGTCGCCTGGATCAGGCGGCGGGCGAGCAGCGCCGTGTCGAACACGTTGTCCCGGTTCACCGCCTCGGCCTCGGTGAGCAGATCGAACAGAAGGGTGCCGAGACCGGCGCGGTTCAGCCCGGTGGCGACGAAGCGGTTGCGCGGACTCTTCCTGCTGCTGCCGCTGCCGTGGGCGAAGAGGACGACCCCGGGGGCGCCGCGGGGTACCGTCAGCCGCCCGTCGAGCGCGGCGCCCGTGGCCGGTATCCGGACCTCCCCGTCATAGGGCGGGGGAGCGTGCTCCGGGGAGGCGCTGCCCGCGGCCGGCGGTGCGTCGAACGTGGCGTGCGCCGCGCGGTTGTGCTCCAGGCAGGCGATGACCTCCTCGTCGCTCGTCTGCCCGAAGTCCGTGTAGAACTGGCCGATCGCGTAGAACAGCCGGGGGGTGTGCAGACAGACGCCTTCGTCCGCCGCGCCTCCGAGGCGGGACGACCAGTCGTGCGGCGCCACGGGTACCGCCAGCACGATCCGTGACGCGCCGCGGGCGCGTGCGATCCGGCAGGCAGCGAGCGCCGTGGAGCCGGTCGCCAGCCCGTCGTCCACCACCAGGACCGTCCGTCCCTCGTACCGGGCCGGCTGCCGCTCCCCCCGGTAGCGGCGGGCCCGCTGCTGCAGGACGCCGCGCTCGTGTTCCTCCACCGCCGCCAGCGCACGGTCCGTCACACCCGTCCCCCGCAGCACCTCTTCGTTGATGACGCGGACGCCTTCCTCCCCGATGGCGCCCATGGCCAGCTCCGGCTGGAAGGGCACCCCCAGCTTGCGCACGAGGCAGACGTCGAGCGGGGCGCCGAGGGCCTCGGCGACCTGCGCGGCGACCGGGACGCCGCCGCGGGGAAGTCCCACGACCACGAGGTCCTGGCCCTTGAGGTGGTGCAGCCGGGCGGCGAGCTGCCGGCCCGCGTCGGTTCGATCAGCGAAGTACATGGTCGCCTCCCGGGGTGAGGTGAGCTCCTCGAGTCCCGAGTGAAGTAGTCCGGTCCGGACGGTCCGGAGCCGGGCGGACGGTGAGGGTGCCGTCCGGGTCGAGTTCGACCCGTGAGCCGTAGGCCCGGCTGATCCGGCTCAGAACGTCCCGCACCCATCGCGAGTCCTCGACCGTCGCGTGCTCCAGCCGCATCCGCCGGGAACGCATCGGGACGACGCGCACATCGTGGAACCTGCCGTCGACCGGGTCCACGGTGACGAAGTACAGCAACCGGAGATCGTCCCGGTACTCCTCGTAGCCGCCGATGCCCTCGTAGTCGTTGATCAGGTCGCCGCAGCCGTGGGTGATGAGCTTTCCCCGGTACGACTCCAACGGCCGCGGATGGTGCGAGGAGTGCCCGTGCACGACGTCCGCGCCGCCGTCGACGAGCGCATGGCCGAAAGCGGACCTGGTCACGCGGGACGAGGTAGCCCCAGTTGGATCCCCAGTGGACCGAGACGACCACGATGTCGCCCGGCCGCTTGGCCGGCCGCAGCCGGGTCGCGATCCCGGCCGCGGCGGCGTCCGACGGCTCGGCGACGAAGTCGACCCCGCTGCGCTGTGCCGTGGCGGCCCAGCCGCGGGGTATGCCGCTGGAGGCCACCCCCACGGAGAAGACCAGTACGCGCCGACCGCCGGTGACGGGGACGATCGCGGGACGCCGGGCCTCGTCGGCGTCCCGCCCCGCTCCCGCCGCGCGAAGACCCGCGTCCGCCAGGGCGTCGAGGGTCTCCTCCAGCCCTCGGCGGCCGTAGTCCAGCACATGGTTGTTGGCCAGGGCACAGGCGTGCGGACGGGCGGCGGCGAGGGCGGGCAGGTTGGCCGGGTGCATCCGGTAGTGGATCTCTTTGCCGGGCGCGGCCTCGTCGTTGCGCGTGACGGCGGTCTCCAGGTTGAGGATCCTGGCGTCGGGGGCCACCGCGGCGAGCACGTCCAGCGCGTCGCCCCAGGGCCAGGTGAAGCCGGCCGGGCGGGGAATCACGCCGTTCGCCGCCTCGGCCAGCTCCACATAGGCGCGGGCATCCTTGACGTACGACTCCCGCAGCTTCGGATCGCCGGGGTGCGGAAGGATCTGGTCGACTCCCCGGCCGAGCATCACATCACCGGCCAGGAACAGCGTGACGAGGCCACCGCCCATACCTCCAGGCTAGAACCTGTAGCCCGACACCGTCGCGATCCACTTGACGAAGTCGCCCGGGTCGTTGTCCGCGCCGTGGCCGGCGTCCCAGTAGTACGAGGTGTCGACGTCGTCGCCGAGGTTCTTCAGGCGGGCGGCGAGGTTGCCCGCCACGGTGAGCGCGGTGTCGCTGTCCTTGGTGCCGAGGCGGATCCACCAGTGCTTCGACCGGTGCTCGTTGACCCTGTCCACGAGGTGGTACATCGGGTTCATCAGATGGAGCTTCGCGGGGATGTCACTGTCGAGGCGCGCGCTGGCACCCTCTTCGTGGCGCAGGCTGTAGAGGGTGAAGTGCCGGTTGGCGGTGGTCCCCGTACCGAACTCGTTGTTCTCGGGGGCGGACAGGTCGAAGGCGTCGAACGCCGGGGTGTTCTTCTTGCGGGCGCCCACGTGGGTGAGGAAGTCGGCCCAGGAGAAGGCCGCCCGGCCGCCGGACCACGTGATGAACGAGTTCGCGGCCAGATAGGTCGCGCGGTCCGCGGCCGACAGCGCCGCGAGGTACTGGGTGGCCGACGGTTCCAGGTGGGTCCTGACCAGGTACTCGTCGAGGTTGCGCGCCGTAAGGGTGCCGAAGCCCTTCGCCGTCAGCCTCAGGGAGGCGAGATAGTCGCCGTACGCGCTGCTCAGCGCCTTGGAGATGGTCTGGTCGACGGCCGAGCCGCTGCTGAGCAGGTTGGCGCCCCAGTTCCACTCGTACGCCATGTCGGCGTGTTCGAGATCGGTGATCGGGCACCAGGCACCGGTGGCGAAGATGGCGTCGCTCGCGTCGGCCGCGCCCAGCTCCCGCAGGTAGGAGTCGTAGACCGGACTGTCGCCGGACGCGCCGAGCAGCGAGGACAGCGCGCCGCCCGCGCTGACTCCCGCGGAGACGATCCGGTCCACGTTGCCCGGGATGCGCCCCTTGTTGAACTTCACGTACCGCACCGCGGCCTTGAGGTCGACGATGGCGGCGGGAGCGGTGCCGTAGTACGTCCCGCTGGAGTCGACCAGTGACCGCCCGCGTGCGCCCGGTTCCACGACGACGTACCCGGCGGCGAGTGCCAGCTGCTGGCGGCTCGCGGCGGAGTCGGCGTGCGCGCTTCGTCGTTCAGCGGGCCCGCCCGGGCCGCCGGGGCCCATCCCACCGCCCGCGCCGATGCCGGTGGCGTTCGCGACGGACGACGGCATGTAGCCGCCGACCTGGTTGGCGAAGAGGATGGGAGCGCCGGACGCGTCCACGACGCTCCCGTCGATCTTCACCGGAACGCTGACGTTGAGGGACTGATAGGTGGCGTCCACCGGGGTGGCCACGTACGAGGCCACTTTGTAGAAGTGGTAGACGACCTCGTGGGCGGTGCCGGTGGTGTCCGTGATGCTGGTGGTCAACTCCGTGTAGCTGCTCGGATCGAAGACCAGGGAGGAGTCCGTGGACGCCGCGGACGACGCCGCGGACGTTCGGCTCGCCGCCCGCGCACCAGAGGCGAACCCGACCGCCGGCACCGCGGCACCCACGGTGAGCCCCATGACCACTGTCCCGCGCTTCACTGACTTCGCGACCATCTCCTATCTTCGCGGCTCGTTCGAACAACGAGCCCCCAGGACAACAGCCGTTTCTTAAGCCTTCCTTTGCGTCTCCAGTGACGGCACCGGGATCCGGCCACCGCCCTGACCAGCCACAACCACGGTCACCTTGCCGTGCCGACCTCCAAACCGAAGCAATCGCCCACAAAATTGTCAGCAATTTTGGCGCGATCTGACGCCCTCGGTACCGTCAAGGCGTCAGCTTCAGGGCCTTGACCACTCCCGCGCTCAGGGTGACGTCGTTGTCGGCGCCGGCGACCGCGTGCCCGCCATCGACCCCGTACACGCCCTGGGTGGTGTTGACCGGGGTGAAGCGCCCGCCGTCCAGCTCGTCGAGCAGCAGGACGTACTCCTTCCCGGCGGCGAGGTCCGCCGTCTCGGGCCCGGATCCGGGTGTCGTATAGGCCAGCTCGATCCTGCCGCCCGTCGGGGACGTGCCCTTGGCCGTCGCCAGCACCTCAGCCGTGGCGACGGTCTCGGTGAGGCCGTCGGACGTCTCCTCGTGCCCGGCGCCCAGCCGCGCGCGGACGATCAGGACCGAAGCGGACTCCAGCTCGGCGGTCGTCCTGAAGTACGGCTCGTCCGCCATCGGGCCCCCGCCGCCCCCGCCGGGCTCCTTCGGGTCGTTCAGGGCGAAGACGGCGACTCCCGCGACCACCGCGGCGGCCGTACAGGCGACGGCTGCCACGAGGACCCCCCGCCGTGACGGCCTCCGGGCCGGTCCCCGCCGCTTCGTCTCGACGGCCTCGACCAGGTCGGACCCGATCAGTTCGGCGAGTTCGTCCCGCGCACGCGCCGACATGCCGTTCGTGGGCGGATCCGGCACCGGATTGACGTGCTGGACAAGGGATTTCACGTTGATCATGCCGACTCCTCGGATGAGAGGGACGCGGGTGAGGCGTAACCGTCGCGGAAGGCTTCGCGGGCGCGGTGCAGCCGGACCCAGACCGCTGGGCCACTGCATCCGAGGACCTCGGCGGTCTCGGCCGTGCTGAGGCCGTCCCAGTAGCGCAACAGCAGGACATCCCGGTGTCGTTCGGGAAGCCGTTCGAGGGTTTCGAGCACCACGGAGTCCTCCGCGGACGCCGGCGCACGGTCCAGTTCGTCGGTGATGCGCCGGTGCAGCTCGGTCAGCCGGGTCGTGGCGCGGTGGTGATTGCTCAGCAGATTGCGCGCGGTGACGAACAGCCAGCCGGTGGTCACCTCCGTGCCCCCGAGCGCGCGTTCCCAAGCGATCCGGAAGACCTCGGCCGTGAGCTCCTCCGCCGCATCGCGGTCACCCACCCGCCGGTGCACGAAGGCGGACACACGCGGGTGGTCGCGGACATACAAGGCCGTGAACCGTGCGGCGCGTTCACGGTCGGTCGCGGTCTTCATGTTCTCCACACCCTGTAGATGTCATGAGCCCGGCATTTCCTTACACGCGCCGGAGGTCTTTCCAGAGAGGGCGGCCGACGAGGGAGTCGAGGATGTCGCGCGCGGCGGTCAGGTCGTCGATCGCCGCCGTGATCCGCCCGCGCTCCTGCGCGAGTCCTTCGATGAGCTCCGGGCACTTGCCCGCCAGGACGACGGTGTCGTCCTCCACGCAGGGCACGATCTCCGCGATGACGGACGTGCCGAGTCCGGCGGAGATCAGGACTTGGATGCGCCGCACGGTCATCACGTCCCGCTCGCCGTACTCGCGATATCCGCTCGGCAGTCTGGTCGGCGACAGCAGCCCCTGCTCCTCGTAGTAGCGCAGGGCCCGCGGGCTGGCACCCGTACGCCGTGAGAGTTCACCGATCCTCATGAGGCCGAGTCCAACAGGGACTTGACTCTCACGTCAACGTGAATGTCTAGCGTCCAAGCATGACCTCATCCACGCAGGACACCACCCGGCCGTACCCCGACCCGTCCGCCCCGCCCGCTCCCGTCACCGTCCTCGGCCTCGGCCCGATGGGCCGCGCCCTGGCCTCCGCCTTCCTGGCGGCAGGTCACCCGGTGACGGTGTGGAACCGCACGCCAGGCCGGGCCGGCGACCTGCCCGACCGGGGTGCCGCCGTCGCCGGGTCGGTGGCGGACGCGGTGGGTGCCGGGCGGGTGGTCGTCGCCTGCCTGCGGGACTACGACGCTGTACGGGCGGTGCTGGAGCCGGTCGCGCCGGCGCGCTGGGAGGGGCGCCTGCTCACCAACCTCACCAGCGGGGCGCCGGCCCGAGCCCGCTCGATGGCGGACTGGGCAACCACGCACGGCATCCGCTACCTGGACGGCGCGATCCTCACCCCCACCCAGGTCGTCGGCACGGCGGCCGCCGCCGTGCTCTACAGCGGGGCGCACGAGGTGCACGAGGCGGTACGGGACACGATGGCCGCCGTGGGCGGCACCGGTAGGTATCTCGGTGCCGATCCCGGCCGGGCGGCGGCATACGAGGTGGCGCTCCTCGACCTGTTCACCACGTCGGTGTACGGCGTCGCGCACTCCTTCGCCCTCGCCTCGGCCGAGGGCATCGCACCCGACGACCTCGCCCCGTTCGCCATCGGGATCAGCGGTCTGCTGTCCGAGATGATCCCGCGGTTCGCCGGTCAGCTGCGCACCGGCGACTACCCCGGCGAGCGCTCCACGATCGCCTCCGCGGCGACGACGATCACCCACCTGATCGACGCGGCCACCGCCCACGGCCTGGAGGTGGGCGCGCTGACCGCGGCGAAGGGCGCCGCCGACCGGGCCGTCGCCGCCGGCCACGGACCGGACGGACTCCCACGCCTGGCCACGGTCCTGCGCACCGAGAAGCCGGCCGGTTGACGTACCCGAGCCCTCAGCCGATCAACGGCAGCGCCCCGAAGTCATGGTGCTCCCATAGCCGGCGCGAGGTCTCATGCGGATACGCGGTGACGACCGACTCCGTGTCGAAGACCTGGGTCGGCCGCCGCTCGGTGTCGTACGCGGGCCAGCCCGGGTCTCCGGTCGTGGCGAACGCCGTCCAGGCCGTGCGGAAGCGGGACGACACGGCCTCGGCCTCCGGGGACGAGCCGACCCCGGCGAACAGCATCAGGCCGAGGTCGGCGGTGAAGGTTCCGAACAGCAGCGGTATGTCGAGGCCGTGGCAGGCACCCAGCGCGCCTCCGTAGGCGGGCGCGGGCCAGGCCAGCTCGTAGACGTGCGCGCGGCCACCGCCCGCGATCTGCGCCTCGGCCAGGCGCAACGAGGGCATACGGAACACCGCGTCGGAGTGCACCCACTCGTAGAGCTCCTCGGGAGAGGCGTCGGGAAAGGCGGCGCGGTAGGCCCGCTCGCCGTCAGCCCCGAAGCCCGGTCCCGGTCCGAAGGTGTGCAGTGCCGCCGTCGCCTGCTCATCCGTGATCGTCCCGAGTTGGCCGCCCAGCGCGGCGAACAGCCGGTACTCGTTCCGTGTGTGCCCGACGATCAGTTCCACGTCCCGTGCCGAGCCGGCCGCCAGCGCCTGCCAGGGGGCGGTCGGCAGTACCTCTCCGTCGACGACGGGCGAGAAGGCGGTCAGCGTGTGGGCGACCATGCCCCACCTGTCCTCGAACTCCCGCATCTTGGGCCCCAACGCCTCGCCCACGGCGGTCAGTCGGCGGGGATCCACCGAGGACAGGTCGGCGGCCGTCGGGCGCAGGGCCGCCTCGGCGGCGATGGCGGCGGCGATGTCGCGGGCGAGGCCGTCGGAGAAGAAGGGGCCGGGCACGCTCTGCGCGATCGCCCGACCGAACAGCCCGGCCGCACTGGGCATGGCCAGCAGCGAGGCGACGGACCCGGCGCCCGCGGACTCGCCGAAGACGGTGACCCGGCCGGGGTCGCCGCCGAAGGCCGCGATGTTCTCCCGTACCCATTCCAGGGCCGCGACCTGGTCGAGCAGCCCCCGGTTGGCGGGGGCTCCGTCGATCCGGGCGAAACCCTCCACGCCGAGGCGGTAGTTGAGGGTGACGACGACCAGGTCGCCGTCGCGGGCGATGCGGCGGGCGTCGTATCCGGGGCTGCCGGAGTGGCCGAGCTTGTAGGCGCCGCCGTAGATCCAGACCATCACCGGACGGCCGGCGGCCGGGTCCGGGTCGGGCGTCCAGACGTTCACGGTCAGCCAGTCGTCGCCCATGGGCGCGTCGATCACCCGGGTACGGCCCTGGAATCCCGACTCCTGCGGGGGCGGCGGCCCGAAGGCGAAGGCGTCGCGGGTGCCGTCCCAGGCGGTCACCGGACGCGGGGCGGCGAACCGCGCGTCCCCCACCGGCGGTTCGGCGAACGGAATGCCCCGGAAGACCACCAGCCCGTCCTCCCGGCGACCACGCACCGCACCGGCGTGGGTGCGCACCACGCTCGCTCCTACTGACGTCACGACGGCTCCCTGGGTACGGGTGGACCGGAACGGGTCCTTGAGGGAACAGCGTGCTACGAAACAACCAGGCGATCACCCCCTGGGGATGGGGAGGTGACCGCCTGGATGCGATTTCGGACAGACCCTCTCGTCGTGTTCGCGAGAGACAGGTTCTGGCGCTCACGGCTCTACAACCGTCACCACATCCCGGTGCACTACCTGCGGCCCGTCCGCCTCTACCTGTAGAACCCAGGTGCCGGCCGCCGCGGTGAGCTCGCCCCGCAGCAGTCCGTCCCCGTCCGGCCGCAGGATCACCGGCTCGATGGCGGCCTTCCCGTCCTGCCTGAGTCCGGCGCGAACGGTACGGCTGTCGTCGGCACCCTGCACCACGACGTCGAACGGTTCCCCGGCCACGGCCAGTTCAGGGGCCGTGATGCCGAACTCCTCATCGCCCGCCAGAGTGTTCCGCGCGGTGCGGCCCCGCAGGATGGTCACCAGTTGGTGGCCGACCGACCCGCCGCCGGGCAGAGCGGCGTGCCGGTAGCCGTTCCACACCCCGTCGCTCATGTCGCGCAGGGCCCACCCGGGGAATGCCGACTCCTCGGGCACGGTGCCATCACCGGTCCAGTCCCAAGTGTCGTCGAGCTGGTTCGGGAACTTGAGCCGACCGCCCGGCTCGATCTGGACTCCGTGCACGGTGGGGTGGGCTCGCCCACCGATGCTGTGGACGCGGTACGAGGGCCACGGTCCACCGCCGCGCAGCCGGTTGCGCTCGCACGCCTCCTCGAACTCGGTGTGAAACGCGAAAGCGTCCTTGATCAGCTCCGACGGCAGGTCGGCAACCGACACGCCCTCGTCGTCCAAGTAGCGTCTGCGGGTCCTGCCCGGTTCCACCACGGCCTGGTAGACCGGCAGTAGTTGTGCCACGGACGGGAACGTACGGCTGACTTCCATGAGCGCGCTGTTGAGATAGGCGCCGGCGGCCACGGCGCCCGCCCGCACGAGCCACGGCTGGTCGTCTCCGGGTCCGACCCCGTTGCCGGTCAGGAAGCGAACCGCCTTCGCGGCCCCCCGGTGCGGGGTGCCGATCGTCACCAGGGCCCGGGCGGTCTCCGCGCCGCCCAGACACTCCAGGTAGTAGCGCGTGATCAGCCCGCCCATCGAGTGGCACAGGAACATCACCTTCGGCTCGTCCTCGACGTGCGGGAGATGTTGCTTCACATACTCCCGCCAGCGCGCCAGCTCACGCCCGACCCGCTTCTTGAGCTCGGCGGCCGTAACCCGGTTCGACAGCCTCCAGTCGTACGTGAACGACACGTACTGCCCGTCGGTGAGGCCTCCCAGCATGCCCCGGATGTCCGGTTGGCCGAGGGTGGCCAGCAAGCCCGGCAGCGCATCGGCACCTTTAACCGGCTCGTCCGCCGACACCGCCCACCGCGGCTCCGGACGGTTGTCCCCGATGCCCGGCGGCAGCATGAGTTCCTCGAACGCCGCCGCCGGTTTCAGCGGCCGCTTCGCCAACTCCTTGACGGAGTGGAACATGATGCGCTGTGAGGACCGGTGCCAGACGTCCTCGCCGCCCCGCGTGAGTCGGCTGCCGAGGATGCCGGGGACGAAGACGACGAGGTCGTGCTCCATCGGTGTGTCTCCTATCTGTCGCGTTCCGTCGCGTTCATCCAGCGCCGCGGCCCTGGCAAGGCCACGGTCGTTCGGGTTCTGTCGTAGGGGGCCTGTCCTGAGACACGTCACAGGCCGCCGGTCCGTCTCCTCGTCACCGGTCGGGGCAGCGCGTCGGGACGGACCTCGATCAGGTCGCAGCGTTGGCTCCCCTGAAGCGCGAGCGTGATCCCCCCAGCCGATGCCGTGGAGACCGCGTCCGCCGTCTCCACATCGAAGCCGCGGTACGGAACCGCGAGTTCGTCCACCCACACGCCGTTGCGCATGTCCCACACGGAGAGCGTGTGTGTGCCCCCGCACACCAGGAGCAGCGGGCGATCAGGAGTTCCGGAGAACCGCAACGCGGTGGGCCCCGGCCTGGGGACGGTCAGGTCGGTGGGCTTCCAGCGGCGACCGGTCCACTCCGCGATCCGCACCCGCTCGCCCTCCGCCCACGCGACGAGCGGGACGGACTGCTCATCGACGTGGTACTCCCCGAGCACGGCATCCACGGTGACGGTCCCCGCGCCCAGAATCCCGGAGGCGGCGGCCAAGCCGTCCGGCGTGCTCTCCCACAGCCGGAAACCGTCCCCGGCATGCGTCACGAGCCAGGTCCGGCCGTCCCTCATCGCGCTCGCGCACGACCACATCACCGTGACTCCGGCGTAGACCGCGCCCGCTCTGCGCCGGCCGGCACGCGCTCCCGCCGTTTCCCGTGGAATCTCCCAGCACGTCACTTCTCCGCGCTCCGGGACGAAGAGCCGTACGGCGTCACCCGCCGACGTGAGTCCCAACCCCGGGACCGGCACACCCGGATCGTCCTCGAGTTCCAGGGGGTCGTCCTGCTTCCGCTCGTCGAGCTGCGCCGAAAGCCGCCAGATCCGTACCTGCCGTCCGGCGGCCACCGCGACGATCCAGTGGTCGTGATGCCACAGCGCGCGGACCGCCGCGACGCTCTCTTCATGGTGGAGGAGAGTGTGGACACCGGCGCCGGGGCGGCTTTCCGGTTGCAGCCCGACGAGGACGTCGCCGCCCCACACCTGGCACAGCAGCGTCGGTCCGTCCGGTTCACCGGACGCGGCGAGCGCGACCAGGGCCCGCTGGTAGTGCCCGCGACGGCGGGCCCGGCGCACCGCGCGCAGCGCCGAAGCGACGTCCAGAAGCCGTACGTCCGGGCCGTCGCCCGCCGCCAAGAGCCCCGAACCGGCGGGATCGAAAGCCAACGCCTCGGGTTCTCGTGGGCTGCTCAGCTCGAACGAGCAGGCCAGGGCGGTGTCGAGGATGCCGCGCACCCTGATCGTGGCACCCTCGTGCAGAGCGATCAGCGGCTGGTCGGCGAGATGCCCGAGCGTGATGCCCCGTGCCGTGGTGTCCACCGTCAGCATCTCCTCCCAGTCCGGCGGACGACGCGCCGATGAGCTGCCGGGTGCCAAGGTGCCAACGGGTGCCGAGAGTCGCCAGACGGTGGCCGTCTGGCCGTCCGCCACGGCCAGCCAGGTCCGCGATTCACCGTCGGGGAGGGCCGCCGTCGCGTACGCGGGTGCGCCCTCCCCGCTCAGCACCCAGGAGTCGCCGAGCAGCCCGGAGCCGTGTGGTGCCTGGGGATGGACTTCCCACAAGGTGACCCCCCGATGGGCGACCAGGAGGAAGCGGCGCCCGCCGAGTGCCGCCAGGGCGATCCGGTCGGCAGCCACGCCGGGCACGTCCGCGAGCCCTCCGTCCGCCGGGCGCTCCCGGTACGGCCAGCGCCATGCCCAGATCATGCGTCCGTCCGCCGCCATGGCCAGCACGACATCGTCGCACCGCTCGAGCGTCAGGCTGTGCGGTGCGCCGCCCCACTGGTAGGCCTGCGCAGGGGTCCGTTCCGGGCCGACCCAGAACGAGAGAACTCCGCTGTCGCTGGCCACGGTCACCCGACGGCTGCCGGCCCCGGTCTCCCTGACCTCGGTCAGGGCTGTGCGGCGTACACCGCGGTCGTCTCCCGTCCGGCGGGTGAGAAGCCGCCTGCCCGTGCGCGCGTCCTGCACCACCACTTCTCCCTGCCCGCCGACCGAGATGCGCTGCCCGCCGTCGGAGGTGGTCCAGGCGATGGCACGCGCACCTCCCAGCGGGGCCGGCCAGCGCAGCTCCAGGGGCTCGGGCGGCGCGTCCGTCCACAGCTCGCGCCAGGGCAGTTCGAGAAAACCGGCGCGGGTGAGGAGCATGCGGTAAAGGCCGTCGCGGTGGCTCACGAAGGCGGCGGCCCGCAGGATCGCCTTCCGCTCAACGACCTCCGTATGGAACCGGAACCGGTCCGCCACCCGTGCGTAGAGCGCCGCTCCCTCCGACTCACGCAGCAGCGGAGTGACGAGGGGCAGCATGACGTCCGGGTCGGTGCGCACCAGGAAATGCGGATCGGCGAACAGCGACTCCAGCGACCGGGAGCCGGACTGTGCCGCGTGCGCGCCGAGATAGCGCAGAACGTAGGGGTGTGCCGCGTCCCAGTCGGCCTCGTCGTGTGCGCTCAGTGTCTCGACGACGCGGCGGTGTCCTTCGCCCGGGTCCAGTCGGGCGCTCTCCAGAAGGTACGCACCGTAGCTCGGGTGGGCGAGGCGGTAGCTGCGGGCCTCGGTTGACTCGCGCTGGGCGGTGACGACGCTGCCCACGGCCCGTTTCAACACGGCTGACAGAGCCCCCTCGGTGAGTTCCTCCGATGCCGGGTTACGCAGGCAGTTCGCCAGCGCGAGCCACAGCCGTCTGTCCGGTCTACGGGCAGCAGGGAGGCCGCGTCCCTGGACGAGCGCCAGCGGCCGCAGCAGTTCCTCCGCGCGCAGCGCGCCCGCGGAGCCGAGGTACCGGATTTCCTGGGCCAGGCGCTCGCGCAGTCCGGCGCCACCCGCGCGGATGCGCTCCACCAGCTGCTCTTCGGAGATGCGGGCGTGCTCACGGACCAGCTCGGCTGCCATCAGCCGGGCCACCAGGAAGAGCCGTCCGCTCTCCTCCGCGATACGTTCCGCCGCGCGGTGCCGTTCCTCCCGTGCCTCGACGCCGGCCCAGGACGAGCCGGTGGCGAGGACGGTCTCCACCATCCGGGCGATGTCCCGCTCCGTCTCGTCGTCCTCGTCGAGGGCGAGTGCGGGAGCGGTCTGGTCCAGCGTCTCCAGGAGGGTCTCCTCCGGCTCCCGATAGGCGGCCTGCTGGCGTGGCTGCGGGCGGGTGCCGACGACGACCTTGACCCCTCGGGAGCGGGCGAGCGGATTCAACAGATGCCTGGCGATCTCGTGCGCCTGCTCCGGCATGGCTTCGTCGAGTCCGTCGAAGATCACGTTCAGGGAGCCCCTGCTGCGCACCAGCGCGTCGATCGCCACGAGACAGGTGGTCGTCGTGGTCGCGCCTTCGGGCAGGGGCGCCATTTCGTCGAAGGCCGTGAGCACCTGCCACAGCGCTCTGGTGAGGGTGACCAGCGACTGACCGTGGCAGGAGATCACCGCGTGGATGGTGCCCGGCCGGGGACGCACCTGTGGCGGGGGAGGTGGGTCCAGGCGTTCGCACTTCTTCGGTACGGACATCAGCGCCAGCCGGCCCAACAGCGCGGTCTTGCCCGAGCCTGCCGGTCCGGTCACGGCCAGCAGCCCCTGGGAATGCGTGTCCAGCCATCTGACCAGTCGGCTCAGCGCGCCGTGCCGTCCGGCAAAGATCTGCTCCAGGTCACCGCCGTCCTCCAGACCGAAGTGTTCGGTCCGCAGCCACGGTTCGGCATCGTCGCCGTGCAGCTGTGCCGTCCGGTGCGGCTGGTCGTCCTCGTTGTAGTACGGGTTGTGCAGAAAGCTGTTGGGAAGGGAGTGCACCTCGACATAGCCGGGCCGCTCCTCGGCCTGGTCCAGCCCAGAGGCGGCGGCGCGCTGGTCCACCGCCTCCCGCAGGTACTCCACGGGCAGGTACAGCGCCGAGGGCTCCAAGGGCCGTACGTAATCCGCCATCCGTACGCCCGGATCGGCGAGCGCCTCGTCGAGCCAGTCCACCCATCGGCCCTCGGGGATGGCGCGGCCGACGCCGGAGGTACCGATGACCACGAACCCGTGTTCGCGCTCCCGGTAGGCGGTGCCGACGGTTTCCCTGTCCTTGCTCAGCGCGCGGTTCAGGGCCTGCGGAAGGTGCCCGTGCGACGAGCACGCATCGACGACGAGCAAGGTTTCCGCCTCGCCGCCGGGCGCCAGCAGGCAGTCGACCAGCTCCGTCAGGGCGATGGCACGGCCGCCGTCGAAGCTGCCCTCCGCCCAGCTGTCTCGGCAGGCGAGGTAGTAACCCTTCTCTCCCAGGTCCACGCCGTGTCCGGTCCAGTAGAGAATCTTCCGTCTGGCCCCGTGGGCGCGGAACTCCTCCACGCCCGTCCACAGGTGCTGGCGTGAGCTGCCCGCCTCGTCGAGCCGCAGTTGGACACCGAACCCGAGTCCGGGGCAGACGAGCCGCGTGAACTTCCGCCGGGCCTCCCCGACATGGGAGAGAATCTCGCGTCCGCCCTGCCGGTTCGGGTTGTCGTAGGTGTCGACGACGACCGTCGCGACGAGCCCCTCCGCCCGTAATGCCCCATGTGGCGCAGACCGGGACATAGCCTCACCCCGCCCCCTAGTATGGCTGCCGCACACCGAGAGATGATCTGAGCAATTTACTTTACTGAAGGGGCAGTTGATGGCTCAGCGGGAAAGGGTCAACGTGGTCGGCAGGCAGACCGACTGTCACCTGTACGAGGGTGACGGCACCCGCCCCATCCACGAGGCGAACGTCCGCATCAGATACATCCCGGAGCGGGTGGAGTTCCCCGACGAAATCGGCCGGTGGCGCCGGGCGATCGAGGACGAAGAGAGGCGCAGAGAGGCAGCGGGCGAACCGCACCGTTGGAACAACCCCCGTTTCGCCGTGGAACGGCTGGTCGTCACCCGCACCCATACGAAGGAGGAGCCGGTCGTCACGCTCACCTTTCGCGACGCGGACTACTACGACTTCCTCACCACCTCCATCAATCTGGACCGCAAGCAGGAGAACGGGCTGTCCCTGCGTCAGCAGTATCTGGAGAGCCGGGATCCGGTCGACGCTCCGGCGTACATGTTCTGCAGCTTCGGTGTGAACGTGGCGGTGGAGACCGGCACCGACTCGAAGATGCTCTTCTCGCACCGCAGCGCCCAGGTCGTGGGTCCCAACAAGTCCCGTTGGAACTCCTCCGCCAACGAGGGCATGGCGGCCAACCACGACGTGTCCGCCGACGGCCGGATCAGCCTGTACGCGGTGGCCCGCCGCGCCCTGCGCGAGGAACTGGCCGTCCAGGCGTCGGACGACGTCGACCTGGAGCTCCTCGGTTTCGGCCTGGACCTGCGCAACAACCAGTGGGCGGCCTTCTTCCGAGCTGTGCTCACCGGGCTGGGAGAGGACGAGCTGCGCAACCGCTGGAGCCGTGGCATCGAGGACAAGTGGGAGCACGACAGGTTCGCCTTCGTTCCCTCGGACCCCGAGTCCGTACTCTCCTTCATCCAGGAGCAGCCGGCCGAGTCGTGGACGCCCTGTGCTCCGGCGCTCTTCTACTTGGCGCTCGTCCGCGCCGCCGTACGCGCGCGCGGCGACGACCCCGACGCCCGCCTGGACGTGGAAGCGATCGAGCGCCGGGTCATGCGTCGCCGCGAGGAGGCCACGGCGGACGCATGACCCTGCCTTCGTTCAGCTGAGCGTGCTCAGCGCCTTCGGGTCGTACGACCCGAGCTCCTCGAGCCGTCCGTCCAGGACCTTCGCCGCCCACTCCGGGTCCTGGAGGAGGGCGCGGCCCACGGCGACGAGGTCGAACTCGTCGCGCTCCAGGCGGTCGAGGAGGTTGTCGAGGGAGGCCACCTGGGAGCTCTCGCCCATGAAGGCCTTGATGAAGTCGCCGTCGAGGCCGACCGAGCCGACGGTGATGGTGGGCTTGCCCGTGAGCTTCTTGGTCCAGCCCGCGAGGTTCAGGTCGGAGCCGTCGAACTCGGGGAGCCAGTAGCGGCGGGTGGAGGCGTGGAAGGCGTCGACGCCGGCGGCGGCGAGCGGGGTCAGGATGGCCTCCAGCTCCTCCGGGGTCTCGGCGAGCCGGGCGTCGTAGTTGTCCGACTTCCACTGCGAGTAGCGGAAGAGGACGGGGAAGTCGGCCGAGACCGAGTCACGGACCGCGGCGACGATCTCCGCCGCGAACTTCGTACGGGCGACGGGGTCACCGCCGTACGCGTCCGTACGCCGGTTGGTGCCCGCCCACAGGAACTGGTCGAGCAGATAGCCGTGCGCGCCGTGCAGTTCGACGCCGTCGAAGCCGATCCGCTCGGCGGTGGCGGCGGCCTCGGCGAACGCGGCGATGACCTCGTCCAGGTCGGTCTGGGTCATGGCCTTGCCGGTGCCCTCGGTGCCGTCGAGACGGATGCCGGAGGGGCCGACCGCGGGGGCGTCGGCGTACGGCGGCTTCCCCGCCTTGCGCACCATGCCGATGTGCCACAGCTGCGGAACGATCGTGCCGCCCGCCGCGTGCACCGCGTCGGCGACCTTCGTCCAGCCCGCGAGCTGCTCCGTGCCGTGGAAGCGCGGGACGCGGTCGCTCTCGCCCGCCGAGTCGTGGCCGACGTACGTGCCCTCGGTGACGATGAGGCCCACGCCCGCGGCAGCGCGGCGGGCGTAGTACTCGGCCACGTCCTCACCGGGGACGCCGCCCGGGGAGAACTGCCGGGTCATCGGTGCCATCGCGATCCGGTTCGGGACGGTCAGGCCGTTCAGCGAGACAGGGCGGGACAGGATCTCGGCCGCGCGGGAGGCGGGGGCAGTCGTAGACACGTGTGGGGGCTCCTCGAGTACCGGATGGTATGTGCGTATGCATCGATGGTGCGTCAACCACAACTCTCCGGCCGTTCATGTCATTCCGGCCGCCCGGCACCTCGCCCTGTGACCCCGGACACGCCCGAGGGCGGCACCCCCTGTTTCCAGGGAGTGCCGCCCTCGGCAGGAAAACCGATCCTCGGAAGGATCAGAAGTCCATGTCACCGCCCGGCATGCCGCCCGGAGCGGCCGCGGCGGCCTTCTCCGGCTTGTCGGCGATGACGGCCTCGGTGGTCAGGAACAGCGCGGCGATGGAGGCGGCGTTCTGCAGGGCAGAGCGCGTCACCTTCGCCGGGTCGATGATGCCCTCGGCGATCATGTCGACGTACTCACCGGTCGCGGCGTTCAGGCCGTGGCCGACGGGCAGGTTGCGCACCTTCTCGACGATGACGCCACCCTCGAGACCACCGTTGACGGCGATCTGCTTGAGCGGGGCCTCCAGGGCGAGCCGCACGGCGTTGGCGCCGGTCGCCTCGTCACCCGAGAGCTCGAGCTTCTCGAAGACCGAGGAGGCCTGGATGAGGGCCACGCCACCACCGGCGACGATGCCCTCCTCGACGGCCGCCTTCGCGTTGCGAACGGCGTCCTCGATGCGGTGCTTGCGCTCCTTGAGCTCGACCTCGGTGGCGGCACCGGCCTTGATGACGGCCACGCCGCCGGCCAGCTTCGCCAGGCGCTCCTGGAGCTTCTCGCGGTCGTAGTCCGAGTCGGAGTTCTCGATCTCGGCACGGATCTGGTTGACCCGGCCCTGGACCTGGTCGGCGGAGCCGGAGCCGTCCACGATCGTGGTCTCGTCCTTGGTGATGACGACCTTGCGGGCACGGCCCAGCAGGTCCAGACCCGCGTTCTCCAGCTTGAGGCCGACCTCCTCGGAGATGACCTCGCCGCCCGTGAGGATGGCGATGTCGCCGAGCATGGCCTTGCGGCGGTCACCGAAGCCCGGAGCCTTGACGGCGACGGACTTGAAGGTGCCACGGATCTTGTTGACGACCAGGGTCGACAGGGCCTCGCCCTCGACGTCCTCGGCGATGATCAGCAGGGGCTTGCCGCCCTGCATGACCTTCTCCAGCAGCGGGAGCAGGTCCTTGACCGAGGAGATCTTGGAGTTGGCGATCAGGATGTACGGGTCGTCGAGGACGGCCTCCATACGCTCCATGTCGGTGGCGAAGTACGCCGAGATGTAGCCCTTGTCGAAGCGCATACCCTCGGTGAGCTCAAGCTCCAGACCGAAGGTCTGGGACTCCTCGACGGTGATGACGCCTTCCTTGCCGACCTTGTCCATCGCCTCGGCGATGAGCTCGCCGATCTGGGTGTCGGCGGCGGAGATGGAGGCCGTGGAAGCGATCTGCTCCTTGGTCTCGACGTCCTTGGCCTGCTCAAGGAGGGCACCGGAGACGGCCTCGACGGCCTTCTCGATACCACGCTTGAGAGCCATCGGGTTGGCGCCGGCGGCTACGTTGCGCAGGCCCTCGCGGACGAGCGCCTGGGCGAGCACGGTCGCCGTGGTCGTACCGTCACCGGCGACGTCGTCCGTCTTCTTGGCGACTTCCTTGACCAGCTCGGCGCCGATCTTCTCGTACGGGTCCTCGAGCTCGATCTCCTTGGCGATGGAAACACCATCGTTGGTGATCGTGGGGGCGCCCCACTTCTTCTCGAGGACGACGTTGCGGCCCTTGGGGCCAAGGGTGACCTTGACGGCGTCGGCGAGCTGGTTCATCCCGCGCTCGAGACCGCGCCGTGCCTCCTCGTCGAACGCGATGATCTTGGCCATGTGAAGTGGTCCTCCCGGACTGGGGTGGATTGCTCCGGACCGCGCTGGCGCCCGCGACGGACGGCCTGCCTGCCCCGTGGTTCCTTGCACCACCTGGCCTGCGGGCCTCACCGACCCGGTCCTTCGTTATCACTCTCACCTTCAGAGTGCTAACGCCAATGATTAGCACTCGCCCCTGCCGAGTGCAAGCGCCTTCCCTTGATCCGCAGGTGAGAAGGGGCGCGCAACCCGCGCGTCGCGCCGGTGCGCGAGCGGGCCCACGACGGTGTCATGACAGTGCGCGGACAGACCGAAGGGCTCGTACCCCATGGGATACGAGCCCTTCGTCACGTCGAACAGTCAGTCGGCGCGTGCTTCAGCTGGTCGCGAGTCGGACCATGTCCGCCTGCGGCCCTTTCTGGCCCTGCGAGATCTCGAAATCGACCCGCTGACCCTCTTCCAGGGTGCGGTAGCCGTCCATCTGAATCGCGCTGTAGTGGACGAATACATCCGCACCACCGTCGACCGCGATGAAGCCGTACCCCTTCTCCGCGTTGAACCACTTGACGGTGCCCTGAGCCATGCCTAACTCCCCTATTACTGGCCCTTGCACAGGACCGCACTTCGCGGACCCGGGTCAGACCTCACCCCCCAACGGTTGGGGGTGTGCGCCGGAACGCGTCGACCGCGGCTGAATGTATCTGTCCAACTGCCGTCTGCAACAGGTCAATCGGACGAGAATTCCGGGCACGACCGATCGGGAATATAGGGAGAATTTGCGAAGATTCAGGGCAAGTCGGGCCCCATAAAAGCCATATAAGGCTCAAAAGCGCGGGACACTTTGGCTACTTCTTGCCGGACTTCGGGCGCGAACTCATATGCGCCCGGCATGCAAAGTGGAGCGGGTTCCCCAACTGTACCCCGCTCAACCATACAGAATTGCCCCCTCCGCTTCTCTCACGGAGGGGGCAATTCGATGAACTCTCGGTAATTGGCATTACCCAGGGTAACTATCTCACCCTGGGTAACGGCTCTCGAGGAGGTCAGCCACCGGCGACGGCGGGGATGATCGAGACGCCCGCGCCGTCCGGCGTCGCCGTCTCCAGACCCTGCTCGAAGCGGACGTCGTCGTCGTTCACGTAGACGTTGACGAACCGGCGCAGCTTGCCCTGGTCGTCCAGGACGCGCGCGGCGATACCCGTGTGGTTCTTCTCCAGATCCGCGATGACCTCACCGAGGGTCCCACCCTCGGCCGTCACCTCGGCCTGACCACCGGTGTAGGTGCGCAGGATGGTGGGGATGCGGACGGAAACGCTCATTCTTGTGACCTCCGGTCAGGTAAGGGCTTTTAGGGGCGCGGGGAACTGCGCGACCAGCCCCCACCGGCCCGCAGACGAACAACGACGCTTACGCAAGCCCAGCTTCCCGGAAGGAGTCCAGGCTCGGACGAATGGTCGCCGTCAGCCCCGTACCGGCCACCGCGTCCAGCGTCTTCAGACCATCACCGGTGTTCAGAACGACGGTGGTCAGCGTCGGGTCGAGCAGCCCGCTCTCGATCAGCTTCTTCGTCACGCCCACCGTCACGCCACCGGCGGTCTCCGCGAAGATCCCCTCGGTACGCGCGAGCAACTTGATCGCATCGACGACCTGCTCGTCGTTCACGTCCTCCACGGCCCCACCCGTGCGCCGCGCGATGTCCAGCACGTACGGCCCGTCGGCCGGGTTGCCGATGGCGAGCGACTTGGCGATGGTGTTCGGCTTCTGGGGCCGTACGACGTCGTGGCCGGCCTTGTAGGCGACGGACACCGGCGAGCAGCCCTCGGCCTGGGCACCGAAGATCTTGTACGGCTTGTCCTCGACCAGTCCGAGCTTGATCAGCTCCTGAAGACCCTTGTCGATCTTCGTGAGCTGGGAGCCGGAGGCGATGGGGATCACCAGCTGGTCGGGGAGCTTCCACCCCAGCTGCTCGCAGATCTCGTACGCCAGGGTCTTGGAGCCCTCCGCGTAGTACGGCCGCAGGTTGACGTTGACGAAGCCCCAGCCCTCGCCGGCCGGGTCGCCGATCAGCTCGGAGCAGAAGCGGTTCACGTCGTCGTAGTTGCCCTCGATGCCGACGAGCTCGCCGCCGTAGATCGCGGCCATGACGACCTTGCCCTGCTCCAGGTCGTGCGGGATGAACACGCAGGAGCGGAAACCGGCCCGGGCGGCGGCGGCACCGACGGCGCCGGCGAGGTTGCCGGTGGAGGAGCAGGAGAGGGTGGTGAAGTCGAAGGCGCGGGCCGCTTCGATGGCCTGGGCGACGACGCGGTCCTTGAAGGAGTGCGTCGGGTTGCCGGAGTCGTCCTTGACGAAGAGCTTGCCGGCCTCGACGCCCAGCTCGCGGGCGAGGTTGTCGGCCTTGACGAGCTTGGTCCAGCCGGGGTTGATGTTCGGCTTGTCGGCGACGTCGGCCGGGACGGGCAGCAGCGGCGCATAACGCCAGATGTTCGCGGGGCCCGCTTCGATGCGCGCCCGGAGCTCTTCGGTTTCGTAGGCCGAGAAGTCGTACGCGATCTCCAGCGGGCCGAAACACTCCTCGCAGGCGAAGACCGGGCCGAGCGGCACGCGGTGCCCGCACTCGCGGCAGGAAAGCGCGGCGGCGGGTCCGAGATCCACACCGACTACGGTGGTGGTGTCGCCCGCGACAGGGTTCGTGGTGCTTGCAACAGTCGAACTTGCAACAGTCTGCGCAGCCATGGAGGCGAGGCCCTTTCTCCTCATCTTCCTCACGACGCACTTCGCCGTGAGACGGATTTGGCACCTTCCCTAGCCGGGAGCCTCGCCACATCAATGTGACAGGACCAGCTGGAGGGTTGCCGGGGCTTCATCGGGCCGTATCCCTCTGCCCCTCTGGATGAGCGGTATTCGGTTGTGTCGTGCGGTGGTGCGGTGGTCCGCAAATGATCTACGACATGCGATGGTCATCCGCGTTGTTCAAGACTGTAACCGAAGGCCAGGACAGTTGAGATAGTCGTCCGAACCGCGAGATGGATCACACCGTGAGACACCGGGTGATCAGACAGTGAGGAGCCGCAGACTGTGCTGAAGGAAACTGAGCGCTGGCTGAGCAATCGCTCCTGGTCCGTGACCGATCGCCCGCTCCACAGACTCATGTCCGCCAAACGGGCCACGGGCTCCTCGGTGAGCGTCGTCCTGCCTGCGCTGAACGAGGAGGAGACGGTCGGCGAGATCGTCGCCATCATCCGCCACGATCTGATGCAGCAGGTGCCCCTCGTCGACGAGATCGTCGTCGTCGACTCGGGCTCGACCGACCGCACCTCGCAGGTGGCCGCCGCGGCGGGCGCGCGCGTGGTGCACCGGGACGAGATCCTGCCGCGCATCCCGACCGTGCCCGGCAAGGGCGAGGTGCTGTGGCGTTCCCTCCTCGTGACGAGCGGGGACATCGTCTGTTTCATCGACGCCGACCTGAAGGAGTTCTCCTCGGACTTCGTCTCCGGGATCGTGGGGCCGCTGCTCACCGAGCCCGGTGTGGACCTCGTCAAGGCGATGTACGACCGTCCGCTCGGCGGTGCGGCGGGGCAGGGCGGCCGGGTCACCGAACTCATGGCCCGCCCCCTCCTCAACATGCACTGGCCGCAGCTGGCCGGCTTCGTGCAGCCGCTCGGCGGGGAGTACGCGGCCCGCCGCTCGCTGCTCGAACAGCTCCCCTTCCCCGTCGGGTACGGGATCGAGCTGGGCATGCTGGTCGACGCCCTGCACCTGGTGGGCCTGGACGCGCTCGCCCAGGTCGACGTGGGCGTGCGCAAGCACCGCCACCAGGACGGGCAGGCGCTGGGCCGGATGTCCGCCGCGATCTACCGCACGGCCCAGCTCCGGCTGGCCCGCGGCCACCTGATCCGCCCGGCCCTCACCCAGTTCGAACGGGGCGGGGACGGTTTCGAGCCGCGTACCTACTCGGTCGACACGGAGGAACGTCCCCCGATGGTCGAAATCGCCGAGTACCAGAAACGCAGGGCGGCGTAGAAGCGCCCCGTCAGGGGCGCGGGGAACTGCGCGACGAGCCCCCACCGGCCCGCAGACGGCATACGGCTGAAGGGAACGTTTGAGCGTTTCCACGTGGGGCTAAGTTTCGAGGCATGGCTTCAACGCAAGGCGCCCACAACATCCTCGTCGCCTCCAACCGCGGCCCGGTCACCTACGAGGTCCAAGAGGACGGCTCGCTGCGCGCCAAGCGCGGTGGCGGCGGGCTGGTCTCGGGCCTCTCCGCGATCGGGCCGGACGCGGGGGCCCTGTGGGTGTGCTCGGCGCTCGGCGACGGCGACCGCGAGGCGGTCCGGCGCGGGATCGCCGAGGACGGCGTACGGATGCTGGACATCGACGCCGACGTGCACGCGGACGCGTACAACGGCATCGCGAACTCCGTGCTGTGGTTCGTCCACCACATGCTGTACCAGACCCCGCTGGAGCCGGTCTTCGACGCGGAGTTCCGGCGCCAGTGGGCGTCGTACGAGGCGTACAACCGCGCGTTCGCCGAAGCGCTGGCCGCGGAGGCGGCGCCGGGCGCGGTGGTGATCGTCCAGGACTACCACCTGACCCTCGTCCCCGGGATGCTCCGCGAACTCCGCCCCGACCTGCGGATCGGCCACTTCTCGCACACCCCCTGGGCGCCGGTCGACTACTTCCGGATGCTGCCCGACGACATCGCCGAACAGGTGCTGCGCGGCATGCTCGGCGCGGACCGGCTCGGCTTCCTCACCCAGCGCTGGGCGGACGCGTTCACCGCCTGCTGCGACGCGCTCGTCGGCGGGCTCGGCGACACCCGGATCGGCGTGCACGGGCTCGGCGCGGACGCGGACTTCCTGCGCAGGCGCTCGCACGAGGCGGACGTCGCCGACCGCATGGCCGCGCTGCGCGAGCAGATCGGCGAGGGCCGCAGGACGATCGTGCGGGTCGACCGGACCGAGCTGTCGAAGAACATCGTTCGGGGCCTGCTGGCGTACCGGCAGCTGCTGGCGGACCACCCGGAGTGGCGCGAGCGCGTCGTCCACGTGGCCTTCGCCTACCCCTCCCGTCAGGACCTGGCCGTCTACCGCGACTACACGGCCGAGGTGCAGCGCGTGGCGACCGAGATCAACGACCGGTACGGGACGCCGGGCTGGACCCCGGTCGTCCTCCACGTCAAGGACGACTTCGCCCGCTCCCTGGCCGCGTACCGGCTCGCCGACGTCGCCCTCGTCAACCCCATCCGCGACGGCATGAACCTCGTCGCCAAGGAGGTGCCGGTCGTCTCCGACGAGGGGTGTGTGCTGGTGCTCTCCCGGGAGGCGGGGGCGTACGAGGAGCTGGGCGAGGACGCGGTGGTGGTGAACCCGTACGACGTGGTCGGCACCGCGCGGGCGCTGGACGCGGCGCTGACCATGCCGGTGGGGGAACGGGCGGAACGTACGAAGCGGTTGGCCGCCGCCGGGACGGCGTTGCCTCCGGCGCAGTGGTTTCTTGAGCAGTTGCGGGAGTTGGAGGGCTGAGTAGGGATCAACGGTCCAGGCGACTCGCCAATGCCTTCAGCAGGCGTACGACTCCCGCGGGGCCGTCGACGACGAGATCGGCCCGTTCGGCCAGTTCGGTGACTTCCGCGCTGCCGCTGCACACCAGCAGGCCCAAGACGCCGTCCGAGCGGAGTTTGTCGACGGCGGCGAAGGCGGGGAGGTCGCCCAGGTCGTCGCCGGCGTACATGACGGCTTCGGCGCGGACCTCGCGGACGTACTCCAGGAGGGCCACGCCCTTGTCCATGCCCGGGGGACGGAGTTCGAGGACCATCCGACCGGGTTCGACGATCAGGCCGTGGCGGGTGGCGAGGTCGGTGAGGGGTTCGCGCAGTGCCTCGAACGCGGCCTGGGGGTCCTCCGCGCGGCGGGTGTGGACCGCGACGGCGCGGCCCTTCTCCTCGATCCAGGTGCCGTGCCAGGCGCCGATCCCGTCGAGGACCCCGGGCAGCTCGGCGCGGACGGCGGCGACGCCGGGGTGCGGGGCGGGGGCGTTGACGGTGCCGGTGCGGGCGTCCCAGCGTTCGGCGCCGTAGTGGCCGAGGACGACGAGGTGGTCGAGGCCCGGGACGCCCGCGAAACCGCCGTGGCGGACCGCCACTCCGGCCGGGCGGCCGGTGACGACGGCGACGGAGGCGACCTTCGGGGCGAGGGCCGCGAGGGCGGGGACCGCGTCGGGGTGGGCGCGGGCCTGCTCCGGGTCGGCGACGATGGGGGCGAGTGTTCCGTCGAAGTCGAGCGCGATGACGGCCCGGTCGGGCCGGGTGAGGATGGCGTCGAGGCCGTCGCGTCCGGCGGGGGTCACGGGTGTCGGCAAGGGTTCCATGACGTCCGAGGATTCCGGGTTTTCCGAGTGGCTGCCCATGCTCCGACCCTATCCGCGCGCCCCCGGGCGCACCCACGGCTCACCGAGTCACGTCAGGCGGTGTCAGCGTTCCGCGCGGCGGGTGTCCCGGATGCGGCGGAGGCGGTTCACCGTGATCGGGTCGTGGGCGAGGGCGCGGGGGTCGTCGAGGAGGGCGTTGAGGAGTTGGTAGTAGCGGACGGGGGCGAGGCCGAGTTGCTCGCGTATCGCTCGTTCCTTCGCGCCGGGCCCCGCGAAGGAACGGCGCTCCATGGCGAGGATCCCCCGCTCCCTCCCGCTCAGTTCGTCCATGACCGCACCGTAGCGCCCACCACCGACAGCGGAGCTACCCCGCGGAGTCCCTCGTGGTCGCCGTCTGCTGGAGCGAGCCGAGGATCCCGGCCGGACTGCCGTCCGGGGAGACCGCCTTGCCGATCTGCTTCTTGATGTCGGCGCTGACGGCGGCCCAGGACGTCTTGCCGACCGGATAGAGCTGGGAGGAGGCGAGCTCGTCCAGGAACGGGGTGAGGTCCGCGTCGTCGCTGTCCGCCGCCATCGCCTCGGACGCGGACGTCGTGACCGGCAGCAGGTCGTACTCGTGCGAGAAGTCGAGCACGTTCTTCTCGCTGTAGACGTAGTCGAGGAACGTACCGATCTGTTCCCGGTGGCCGTTCTTCTTGAAGGCCATCATCCAGTCGGCGACACCCATCGCGGCCCGGGTCTTCCCGCTGACGCCGGGCATCGGCACCATCCCGAACTTCACGCCCTTGGCGGCGGCCATCTTCATCAGCGTGGGGTGCCCGTTGAGCATCCCGACCTCGCCGCGCGCGAACGCCGCGAAGGCGTCCGCACGATTGAGCTTCGCGGGCGCGACCGGTCCGGTCAGCCCCTTGCCGACCAGGTCGTCCTTGAGCCAGGTGAGGGTGGCGACGTTCTGGGCGGAGTCGAGGCTGTAGGTGCCGACGTCGTCGGTGTAGCCGTCGCCGCCACTCAGCAGCCACTGCATGGTCTCGGCCTGCGCCTCCTCGGGACCGAGGGGCAGCGCGTACGGGATCTTCACACCCCGGGCCTTCAGCGCCCGCGCGTCGGCGGCCAGCTCGCTCCAGGTCGTCGGCGCGCTGAGACCCGCGGCGGCGAACAGCTTCGTGTTGTAGAAGAGCACCCGGGTGGAGGCGGCGAACGGCATCCCGTACTGCACCCGGTTCATCTTCCCCGCATCGGTGAGCTGCGCGACGAAGTCGGCCTGGACGGGTATGGAGAGCACCTCTTCGGCCTTGTACAGCTCGCCCTTGTCGGCGTAGTCGGCGTACGCGCCGATCTGCGCCATGTCGGGGGCGTCACCCCGCGCCACCATCTCCTTGACCTTGCGGTCGACGTCCGTCCACGGGTAGACGGTGACCTCGACCTTGGTCCCGGGGTGGTCGGCCTGGTACGCCTTGACGAGCTTGTCCCAGTACTTCTGGGAGCTGTTGGCCTTGGAGTCCCCGTAGTCGGCGGCCACGAGTCTGAGAGTCACGTCCCCGGAACCGGCCGAGCCGCCGCAGCCCGCGAGGGCCGCCGTCATGCCCAGCGCGGACGCCGCCGCGATCAGTACCGTCCTACGTCCTGCCCTACGCCGCTGCACCGCACTTCTCCCAACCCCCGGCCGCCCCTGTCCCGGGGCTGCCCGTCTTTGCTTCTGCGTTCGTTGCATCCGTCTCGGAATGCGGATACAAGGTCTACACCACGCGAGTGGACTAGACCTCTCCTGGGGTAAGGGGCGACACTGTCCCCGTGAGACATGTCATCGCCCTCGATGTGGGCGGCACCGGGATGAAGGCCGCCCTGGTCGGGTCGGAGGGCGAGCTCCTCCACCAGGCCCGCCGCGCCACCGGCCGCGAGCGCGGTCCGGACGCCGTGGTCGACGCGATCCTCGACTTCGCGGCCGCGCTGCGCGCGTACGGCGAGCACCACCTCGGCGAGGCCGCGGCGGCCGCCGGAGTCGCCGTCCCCGGCATCGTCGACGCCGGCCGGGGCGTGGCGGTGTACTCGGCCAACCTGGGCTGGCGCGACGTCCCGATGCGCCGGCTGCTCGGCGACCGGCTGGGCGGGGTGCCGGTGGCGCTCGGACACGACGTGCGCACCGGCGGGCTCGCGGAGGGCCGGATCGGCGCGGGGCAGGGGGCCGACCGCTTCCTGTTCGTCCCCCTCGGCACCGGCATCGCGGGGGCGATCGGCATCGACGGCGGTGTCGAGGCGGGCGCGCACGGTTTCGCGGGCGAGATCGGCCATGTCGTCGTACGCCCCGGCGGGACCCCGTGTCCGTGCGGACAGCACGGCTGTCTGGAGCGGTACGCGTCCGCCGCCGCCGTCAGCCAGGCCTGGGCGAAGGCCTGCGGGGACCCGGCGGCCGACGCCGCCGACTGCGCGAAGGCCGTCGAGTCCGGGGACGCGCGGGCGCGGGAGGTCTGGCAGGACGCCATCGACGCGCTCGCCGACGGGCTCGTCACCGCGCTCACCCTGCTGGATCCACGCACGCTGATCATCGGTGGCGGTCTCGCCGAGGCCGGGGAAACCTTGTTCACACCGCTACGGGCCGCCGTCGAGCGGCGCGTCACCTTCCAGAAGCTGCCGTCCCTCGTCCCCGCGGCCCTCGGGGACACGGCCGGCTGCCTGGGCGCGGGCCTGCTGGCCTGGGACCTGCTGAATCAGCCGACCACTTCCCGACCGACTTCGGAGGTAACCACCTGATGGCCCCTAGAACGGTTCTCGCCGGTGCCAGGGTGGTACTGCCCACCGGAGTCGTCGACGACGGTCGTGTGATCGTCGACGGCACACGCATCGCCGGGAGCGCGCCCTCGTCGGCGCGGACACTGGACCTGTCGGGCCACTGGCTCGTCCCCGGCTTCGTGGACCTCCACAACCACGGCGGCGGCGGTGCCTCCTTCACCTCCGGGACCGTCGAGGAGGTCCTCCAGGGCGTCCACACCCACCGGCTGCACGGCACCACCACCCTCGTCGCCTCGACCGTGACCGGCGACATGGACGGCCTCGCCCAGCGCGCCGGGCTGCTCTCCGAGCTGGCCGAGCAGGGCGACATCGCGGGCATCCACTTCGAGGGCCCGTTCATCTCGCCGTGCCGCAAGGGCGCGCACTCCGAGGAGCTGCTGCGCGACCCGGACCCGGCCGAGGTCCGCAAGCTGATCGACGCGGCGCGCGGCCGGGCCAGCATGGTCACCCTCGCCACCGAACTGCCGGGCGGCATCGACTCCGTACGCCTGCTGGCCGAGCACGGGGTGATCGCGGCGATCGGGCACACGGACGCGACGTACGAGCAGACGGTGGAGGCCATCGACGCGGGCGCGACCGTCGCCACGCACCTGTTCAACGCCATGCCCGCGCTCGGACACCGCACGCCCGGCCCGATCGCCGCCCTCCTCGAGGACGAGCGGATCACCGTCGAGCTGATCAACGACGGCACCCACCTCCACCCCGCCGCGCTCCAGCTGGCGTTCCATCACGCGGGCGCGGACCGGGTGGCGTTCATCACGGACGCCATGGACGCGGCGGGCTTCGGCGACGGCCGCTATCGGCTCGGCCCGCTGGAGGTCGAGGTCAGCGAGGGGGTCGCCCGGCTGGTGGAGGGCGGCTCGATCGCGGGCTCCACGCTCACCCTCGACCGCGCCTTCCAGCGGGCGGTGACCGTCGACCGGCTGCCGGTCGAGGACATCGTCGCGGCCCTGTCCGCCAACCCGGCCCGCCTGCTCGGCCTGTACGACAGGGTGGGCTCGCTGGAACCCGGCAAGGACGCCGACCTGGTGGTTCTGGACGCGGAGTTCGCCCTCAAGGGCGTCATGCGCCGGGGCGAATGGGTGGTTGACCCACAACTGGGCTGATTCGCCCTTCGGTTGGAACGCGATGTGACGTACGGCGGTCGTCCCGGGACTGGGCCGACCGCCGTTGTCTTTGGCATGATCGAGCCTCCGGATTCTCCGGAACTCGAAACTGTCGGCCAGCGCATTCATCGGGGGAGGTCGGTCCAGGTGATCCTCACGGTCACACCGAACACCGCTCTCGACATCACCTATCGCGTACGGTCCCTGCGCCCGCACACCGCGCACCGGGTGACCGAGGTCACCGAACGCCCCGGCGGCAAGGGCCTGAACGTGGCCCGGGTGCTCGCCGCCCTCGGCCACGAGGTGACGGTCACGGGCTTCACGGGCGGCGTGACGGGCCGCGCCCTGCGGGACCAACTCGCGGACACACCCGGGGTGGTGGACGCGCTGATCCCGGTCGAGGGGGCGACGCGCCGCACGATAGCCGTGGTCGACACGACGACGGGTGACTCGACTCAACTCAATGAACCAGGACCGGAGATCACCCCTGCCGAGTGGGCGGCCTTCCAGGAGGCCTACGAGGTGCTGCTGCGCTCCGCGTCGGCGGTGGCCCTGTGCGGCAGCCTGCCGCCGGGGGTGCCGGTGGGCGCGTACGCGGGGCTGATCCGCACCGCCCGTGCGGCGGCCGTCCCGGTCCTCCTGGACACCAGCGGCGAACCCCTGCGCCGGGGCATCGCCGCCCGCCCCGACATCGTCAAGCCGAACGCCGACGAACTGGCCGAACTCACCGGGTCCCACGAGCCGTTGCAGGCGACCCGGGACGCCCGCAGGCGCGGCGCGCACGCCGTCGTGGCCTCGCTGGGGGCCCAGGGCCTGGTCGCCCACACTCCGGACGGCCTCTGGCGCGCCACCCCACCACGCCGCGTCCACGGCAACCCGACCGGCGCGGGTGACTCCGCGGTCGCGGGCCTGCTGTCCGGCCTGGTGGAACACCTTCCCTGGCCCGACCGCCTGGCCCGGGCCGTCGCCCTCGCCACGGCGACCGTACTGGCCCCCGTGGCGGGCGAGTTCGACCGCCAGGCGTACGACACCCTGCTCGACCAGATCACGGTCGCGGCGGACGCCACGGCGGCCTGATAGCCGCCGCCCGCAGCGCCCCGCTACTTCGTGACCTGACCCTGCTTCAGCGACAGCTGGTCGAGGAGGACGTTGCAACTGTCGCCGTCCCCGCAGGAGATGGTGATCGTGTTGGTGCCCTTGGTGAGGGTGGGCCACGAGTAGGTCTTCGTCCAGCCCTTCGCGAAGTCACCGTCGGCCGCGTGCGCGTAGTTCTTCATGCCCAGCTTGGAGCCGAACACCTTGCCGTTGACGGTGAGCGTCATCGAACCGTCGGCACCGGCCGCGCTGTAGCGGGCGAAGAGGGTGTAGGTACCGTCGTCGGGGATGCCGTTGACGGTCCAGGTGACCGAGGCTCCGGGGGTGTTGAGGCCGGTCACGTAAGTGCCGCCGTCGGACTTGGCGCCCTCGACGTCCGACGCCGTCGTGACACCCGTCCCCAGGTTCAGCGCCTTCGCGTCGATCTTCGGGAGCTCCCCGGCGGCCGCCGACTCCGAGGCCGACGCGCTCGGGGAGGCGCTCTCGGAGGCCGAGGACGTCGCGTCGCCGCCCGTCGTGACCTTGCTGCTGTCGTTCGAGTCACCGTTCATCATGGCGACGCCGATGCCGATGACGACGGCGGCGACCACGGCGATGGCGCCGATCAGCAGGCCCTTGGTGTTCGGTCCACGGCCGCGGCCGCCTCCCGACGACTGCCGGCCGGTCGGAGCCCCGCCGGGGACCGTCTCGGGCGCCGCGTAGTGCGCGTTCGGCTGCCCGTAGGCGCCCTGCTGCGGCACCTGGCCGTACGGTGCCGTCGGGGCGGCCTGCTGGCCGTACTGCGCGGTCGGAGCCTGCTGGCCGTAACCGGGCTGCTGCTGTCCGTACTGGCGTTCGCCGACCGCCCGCACCCGGTTGACCGAGCCGGGGTAGCCGTAGCCGCCGCCTCCGCTGGGCGGAGTGGCGCCGTTGGCCTGACCGTCGGCGTACAGATAGCCGAACGGGTCGTCGTCCTCGGGCGTGCTCGCGCCGTTGTTGCCGGGCGTCATCCCTTGGTCTCCTCAACAGGTGCGGTTCAGATGCGGTACATGGATGAATAGCGAGCCTACCCGCTCCCAGGGGACCAAACGGGTGGGCTTCACCGCATCAACCCACTGACCTGTGACTTATCCGGCACGCCGATGCTGTTTGGGACGAGACCGTTTCTCGACGTACATCCGTTCATCAGCGGATTTCAAGACCTCGTCCGCCGTCATGCCACAGTGTGCCCACCCGATGCCGAAGCTGGCGCCCACCCGGACGGCCCGGCCGTCCACACGGATCGGCGGGATGATCGCGTTCCGTAGCCGTACGGCGAGGTCGGCCGCGTCCGCCCGGCCGAGCCCGTCGGCGAGCACCACGAACTCGTCACCGCCGAGCCTGGCCACCGTGTCGCCGTCCCGGACACCGTTGGTCAGGCGTCGGGCGACCTCGATGAGCACCGCGTCGCCCGCGTTGTGCCCGAAGCGGTCGTTGATCGACTTGAAGCCGTCGAGGTCGCAGAAGAGCACCGCGAGCCCCTTGGTGCCGTCGTCCGTCTCACCCTCGGGCGCGATGGTGTGCACATGGTGGTCGAAGGCGTCGTACGCCTCGAAGCCCGGCCCGAGGTCGAACCCGTGCCCGCTCCCGTTGCCCGCGCTGCCCGCGCCGCCGCCGAGGTGGTTGTCGTAGGAGTTGTGCTCGGCCGCCTGGTCCGCGAACGGGCCGTGCCCGTACGCCGCGTCCAGCGACTCGACCGTGCCCGGCTGAAGGGCCCCGGGGCGCTGGCAGAGGCGGGAGCCGAGGCGGGAGCGCAGCTCGGCCGAGTTCGGCAGGCCGGTGAGCGAGTCGTGCGAGGCGCGGTGGGCGAGCTGGAGCTCGCGGCGCTTGCGTTCCTCTATGTCCTCGACGTGCGTGAGCAGGAAGCGGGGGCCGTCGGCGGCGTCCGCGACGACGGAGTTGCGCAGCGAGACCCAGACGTAGGTGCCGTCGCGGCGGCCGAGTCTGAGCTCGGCGCGCCCGCCCTCGGCGGACGTCCGGAGCAGGGTGCCGATGTCCTCGGGGTGCACGAGGTCGGAGAAGGAGTAGCGGCGCATCGCGGAGGCGGGCCGGCCCAGGAGGCGGCACAGGGCGTCGTTGGTGCGCAGGATGCGGCCGTGCTGGTCGCCGCCCATCTCGGCGATGGCCATGCCGGAGGGGGCGTACTCGAAGGCCTGCCGGAAGCTCTCCTCGCTGGCGCGCAGGGCCTGCTGCTCCCGCTCGAGCCGGACCAGGGCGCGCTGCATATTGGCTCGTAGACGCGCGTTGCTAATGGCGATGGCGGCCTGGAAGGCGTACATCTGGAGCGCCTCGCGTCCCCACGCGCCGGGGCGCCGCCCGTTGCGCGGCCGGTCCACGGACAGGACGCCGATCAGCTCACCGGTGCTGCCCCCGGAGATTCCCGGGGTGTACATGGGGGCGAAGAGGCGGTCGGAGGGGTGCCACTCGTCCTCGAAGCGCGGCGCGGGCCCGTCGGTGTACCACTGAGGTACGTCGTCGTCGTCGAGGACCCAGCCCTCGGTGTGCGGAATGAAGCGCAGATCGCCCCAGGCCTCGCCCATGTTCAGCCGGCGGTCCCAGGAGGTGCGGGAGCCGACCCGGCCGGTGATCAGCGCTTCGGCGGCGGAGTTGCCGGCGAGCGCGGCGACCACGAGGTCGCCGTCGGGGCGTACGAGATTGACACACGCCAGCTCGTAGCCGAGGCCCGTGACCACGCCGTCGGCGACGGTCTGCAGCGTGTCCGCCAGGCTCCGCGCGGTGTTCATGTCCGCCATCACCTGATGGAGCTGCCGCAGGGTCGCAAGACGGACGTAGGGCTCCGACTCGGTCTCCATTCGCCCTCCCCTCGAGACCTCGCAGCAACTCCAGGGTTGTCTTCGGCGTACCTGGTTCTCTTACGGTTCTCTCGCGTACTACTTGGTAGCTTCGTGCATAGCTTCCACGCCACTGAATCACAGCGCGCTGCCCACTCGGTACACAGGGTCAACAAAATATGGCTCCTGTGACTCAAGTCACAGCGGAAGATGAGCAATTGAGTGGGGTTTCTGCATTTCCCCCGTGCGTTTACTGAACGCTTATTTGGACGCTGTGTAGACACTGTGAGCAGTTGTGTCCGTCCCGAGACCTAGGACTCGGCTCAGGGCCAGACTTAGGACCAGACTTAGGACTCGGCTCGGGCCGAGGCCCGATGCGGCTCCCCGGGGTCGGAGACTAGCGTTTCGGCGTGCTGAACACTCCCTCTGCCGCTCCGCTCACCCCCTCCGTGCATGCTGAGGGGGTGAGCAACGACGAGTTCCGTGCCGCCATGTCCCGGCTGGCCGCGGGTGTGGTCCTGGTGACCGCACACGAGCCCGCGCTGGACCCGGAAGGCCCCGGCGGCGAGGACGTCGGCATGACGGCGACGGCCTTCCTGTCCGTCTCCCTGGACCCGCCACTCGTCATGGTCAGCCTGCGTGAGGGCTCCCGCATGGACGACCTGCTCGACGAACAGCCCCTGTGGGCCGTCTCCGTGCTCTCCGAGAGCCAGCGCCACATCGCGGGCCGCTTCGCCATGAAGGGCCGCATCAGCGACCGCCTGCTCTTCGAGGACATCCCGTACGTCCGCGGAGAGGCGTCCGGGGCACTCCTGGTGGGCGGCGCCCTGGCGACCCTGGAGTGCCGCACCGAGCAGCGGGTCGCCGCCGGTGACCACACCCTCGTCATCGGGCGGGTGCTGGCCGCGTCGGTACCGAGCGGGGACGGCGGACCGCTGCTGCACTTCAAGGGGCGCTACCGGCAGTTGGGCTGACGCCCTTTCTTCGAGGGCCGGGGGGCTACCGGTCGAGGACGGTGACGTCCAGCCCGGCCAGCCGCTCCGGGTCGTTGAGGATGTCGATGACGGCGATCCTGCCGTGCACGACCGTGAAGGCGAGGACACCGACGGGGCGCCCCTCCACGACCACGACCACACCCGCGGCGCCGTTGACGAGCGCGGGCCGGGCGATCCGGGCCAGGTGCGCGTACCCGCTCGCCCCCGAGGCCACGGCGATGGCACCGGCCGTCACCCCGCCCTCGCTCCGGGCCACCACGTCCGGGTCGAGCACGGCGACGAGCGCGTCGAAGTCGCCCTCCCGCGCCGCCGCGAGGAAGGCGTCCACGACCGCCCGCTGCCGCCCCAGGTCGGGATCGGGCACGGGCGCCCCGCCCTGGACCCTGCGCCGGGCCCGGCTGGCGAGCTGACGGGACGCCGCCGACGTACGGCCCACGAGGGGCGCGATCTCCTCGAAGGGCACCGCGAACAGGTCGTGCAGCACGAAGGCGAGCCGTTCGGCGGGCGTCAGCGTCTCCAGTACGACCAACAGGGCGAGGCCCACCGAGTCGGCGAGCAGCGCCTCCTGTTCGGGGTCGATGCCCGAGACGGGGCTGAGCACCGGCTCCGGCATCCGGACACCGGGCCCCTCCGCCAGGGGGCCGAGCGGCTCCTCACCGCGACTTCGGCGGGAGCGCAGCATGTCGAGACAGACCCGGCCGACGACGGTCGTCAGCCAGCCGCCGAGGTTGTCGACCCGGTCGGCGTCGACGCGGCTGAGCTTGAGCCAGGCCTCCTGGACGGCGTCGTCGGCCTCCGAGAGGGAGCCGAGCATGCGATAGGCGACGGCGCGGAGGTGACCGCGGTGGGATTCGAATCGCGCGGCGAGAAATTCGTTCGCGTTCGCGCCGTCCTTCGCGTTCTCGGCCTTCTTCGCGTTCGCGTTCTTCGCATTCTTGTCGTCATTCCCGTTCTCTCCGGGAAATTCGCTGTCGCTCATACGTCACATCTCCTGGTCGCCGCCGCGGTCCGGCACGGACTTGCCCGTCATGGCATTGACGGACCGCGGCCCCCTGATGTGACGTCACGTCTCCGGGACGGCGCTCAGTCGCAGTCGGCTGCCGTCCCCGGAGCGCTCCACTTCGACCTCGTTCACGGAATCGTCCGCGAAGCGGAGGGTGAAGTACGGACTGGCCTCGATCAGGAACTGCATGTCCTCACGCGCGCCGCTGTCCAGCGGCGCGGAGACGACGGCGTCCCACGCACGGGCGTCGGGCACGGCGGCCTGCCGCAACCGGACGGGGATCCGCGCCAGGCAGGTCGATCGATTGGCCCACCACTCCAGGTGCGCCCTGTCCTCGTATCCGTCCATTCCATGAGATTAGCGACAACTCGGCACAAAGGCCTGTCACCTCATACCCACGCAGTGGCCGACACGCCCACAGAAGAGACACCCACGGAAGACACGCGGGTGCCTCGGGTGCCGCGGGGTGCCTCGGGTGCTCCTAACCCCAGTCGCGTCCGGAGCGGCCCCGCTTGGTGTCGGAGCGCTGTTTCTTCTCGCGCAGCCGCCGCTCGTTGATCCCCCGGGGGATGCGGGTGGCCCGGCGGGGCTTGGGCGGTGGCGCGGTGGCCTCGGCGAGCAGGGAGGCGAGCCGTACGGCCGCGGTCTCCCGGTTGCGCCACTGCGACCGGTGCTCGGACGCGCGGACGCCGATGACGCCGTCGACGAGCCGCCCGGCGAGCTTGGCGAGGGCGCGGTCCTTCCAGACCGGGGGCAGTGCCTCGGTCTTCGCGAGGTCGAACCTCAGCTCGACCTGCGAGTCACTGGTGTTGACGTGCTGTCCGCCGGGCCCGCTGGAGCGGGAGAAACGCCACAGGAGCTCGGCCTCGGGGAGGGAGACGGAGCCGCGGATGACGTAAGGACCAGGCATGAGTCCATGGTCGCGTGGATGTCCGGTCCACGTCACCCCGTTTTCGCCGTCAGGTGTCCGCCAAGAGGGTAAAGAAAGTAAAGAGGGCAGGAACCTTCTACGCCCCTCTCGGCGTTCTTAGGTGTAGCTGTAGCTTCGTGCCCGTACGAAGCCCATACGTACGGGCACAGCGCACGTACGCAACGAGGGAAGGGACTCCCAACAATGGCTGTAAGCCTGTCCAAGGGTGGCAACGTCTCGCTCACCAAGGAGGCTCCGGGCCTGACCGCCGTCACCGTGGGCCTCGGCTGGGACGTCCGCACCACCACGGGCACCGACTTCGACCTCGACGCCTCGGCCATCGCGGTCAACACCCAGGGCAAGGTCTACTCCGACGGTCACTTCGTCTTCTTCAACAACAAGCAGACCCCGGACCAGACCATCGTCCACACCGGCGACAACCGCACGGGCGAGGGCGCGGGCGACGACGAGGCGATCAACGTCAACCTGGCGGGCCTCCCCGCCGACGTCGACAAGATCGTCTTCCCGGTCTCGATCTACGACGCGGAGAACCGCTCGCAGAACTTCGGCCAGGTCCGCAACGCCTACATCCGCATCATCAACCAGGCCGGCGGCGCCGAGATCGCTCGCTACGACCTGAGCGAGGACGCCGCCACCGAGACCGCCATGGTCTTCGGCGAGCTCTACCGCAACGGCGCGGAGTGGAAGTTCCGCGCGGTCGGCCAGGGCTACGCCTCGGGCCTCGTGGGCATCGCCCAGGACTTCGGCGTCAACGTCTGATCCGTACAAGGCGGTTGAAGGAGCCCCTGACCCGGGACACCGGGCCAGGGGCTCCTCGCGTTCCCACCACACGCGCCCCGCCCCCTGCCTCCGTAGGGATATCTCCACGTTCCGAGCAAGGTACTGAAACCTTCAAGCATTCACCTCTAGGCTCCCAGGCGTCCCGCTCACCCCCCACGGGAAACGGAGCCCCCACCTCATGTCCCACTCCCTGTCCGACTTATCGGACGAGCACTGTACGAACGACAGCGCTCCCCCCACCGTCCTGATGGACAACCAGGCACTCGACGACTTCCTCACCGCCGCGGTCACCGAGTACCAGCTCATCACCCCCCAAACCCCCCTCCCCTGCTTCGCCCTCCTCCTGGGCAACGCCGGCCGGGGCACCCTCCACGTCGAACGCGTCGCCTTCGGCCGCAACGCCCGCACCTCGGACCCGGCCGCCCGCCTCGAGTTCAGCGAGACGATCGTGCCCCGCTTCGGACCGGCCTACGAGAACGAGCACCGCGCCTGGTGGATCGACTCCCGGGACCTCCTCAAGGCCTCCAAGGAAGCGGACGCCCTGGGCCTGGAACTGCTGGGCTCCATCCACATGCACCCCGGCACCGCATAGGGCCGCCGCGGGAACGCGCCTTCGTTCTCAGCGAGCGCCCCACCCCCATGGACCGCCACGTCTTCGGGCGGACGGCCTGGCCGATCAACATCATCTGCTACCTGGAGCGCCGGGCCGACGCGTTCTACCACGCGCTCGCGGCCTGGGCTCCGCCCCCGGCCGAACATCTCGACAGTGACTGCACCGAACTCCCCCTGCGCGTCCGTACGAGCACCGCGGTAGGTGTCTGACGTCATGACGACCGCCGAAACGCACGCGATCCACACCCTGTGGAAAACGATGGCCCGCGCCTGGGCATCGGCCGACGCCGCGCTCTTCGCCTCCGTCTTCTCCCCGGACTGCGACTTCACCACCGTGCGGGGGGACAAGCCACCGGGCCGGGCGGGCATCGCGGCCGGCCACGACCGCCTGTTCCGTGCGCAGTACGCCTCGACGCGGCTGGACGCGAGGATCGTCGCGGTCCGTCACCTGCGTCCCGACCTGGCGACGGTCGAGGCCGAGTCGACGATCCTCACCGCCACGGGCGCGCCCCTGGCGACAACACACGCCTTGGCGATGGCGGAGCGGACCGCCACCGGGGACTGGCACCTCATCGCGTTCCACAACATGATCTTGGCGATCCCGAAAGAGACAGCCGCCGTGCCGCAGCCCACCGCGTCCGAACAGGCCCGTCCGAGCCTCCGCCACCTGGCGATCGTCGCCAAGGACCCGGAGAAACTGGCCGCCTTCTACACCTCGGTCTTCTCGATGGAACTCTTCCACCGGGACCCCGACGGCAGTTGCTTCCTCTCCGACGGCTATCTCTCCTTGGCCCTCATCAAGCACCGCCTCGACGGCGACACCCCGCTCGGCATGAACCACTTCGGCTTCCACGTCTCCGACACGGAAGCCACCTCGGCCGCGCTGGTCGAAGCGGGCGCGGACAAGCCCGCCGAACGCTTCACCGACCGCCCCTTCGCCGGGTACCGGGCCATGGACCCGGAGGGCAACTGGTTCGACCTCTCCGCACACGGCTTCGGCGGCCCCCGCCCCCCGTCCACCCCTGACGAGACCTGACCGTCCCCGCTCCTGCCCACCCGTGCCCGGCCACCACCGGGCACGGGACCGGCCGGCCAGCCCGTTGGCTAGCCTGCACCGGGTGATTCTCGAAGCCCTCGTACCCGGCCAGGACATCCCCGTCACCGTCCTCACCGAACTCGCCTCCCTCTACGCCTCCCAGCACGAGTTCTTCTCCCTCAGCGGGGACTTCCCCGACGCCCACGACATCCGGCCGGAGCAGGTCGCGGCGGCGCTCACCGAGGAGATGGCGCATCCGGGGGCCGAGGTGCTGCTCGCGCGGAGCGCGGGACGACTCGTCGGGGTCGCGATCACCCTCGCGCACCATCCCGACCCCACCGATCCGGATCCGTGGATCGGCCTGCTGATCGTGGACGCACGGGAGCGGCGGAAGGGATACGGACGTGAACTCGCGGCACTCGTCGAGGAGCGCTTCCGCCGCACCGGCCGAGACGCCACCCGCCTCGCCGTCCTCGACAACAACCCCCAGGGCCTCGCCTTCTGGACCGCCCTCGGCTACGAGACCATCGGACACCGCGAGGACCGCCAACTGGGCCGCCCCTGCGCGGTACTGCGCAAAGCACTGAACGGGAGGACCTGAGTCATGCCCGGGGCGGCTTGCCCTCTCCGTACAGCCAGTCCTTCCAGATGCCGCTGAAGTCCTTGCCCGGGGCCTTCTTCTCGACGTAGGCCGTGAAGTCGGCCGTGGACACGTTGGCGTGGCGGTGGGCGGCGGCCCAGCCCTGGATGATGTCGTAGAACGTGTCGTCGCCGACGGTCCGGCGGATCTTGTGCAGGACCATCGCGCCACGCTCGTAGACGGGCGGGTCGGAGATGTGGGCCGCGCTGGAGGGCTTGGCGGGCGGGAAGGCCCAGACCGCCTTGTTCTTCTCGGGGGTGTCGTAGTAGTCGCCCCGGTAGAGGGAGTTGAAGATCTCGTCGGCGCTCTCGCCGTCGTGGTCCTCCTGGTACAGCCACTCCGCGTACGTGGCGAAGCCCTCGTTGAGCCACATGTCCTGCCAGGACTTGGGCGTGACGGAGTCGCCGTACCACTGGTGGGCCAGTTCGTGGACGAGGATGCCGGTGTCCGGGGCGCCGGGGAAGACGGGGCGGGTCTGGGTCTCCAGGGCGTAGCCCGCGTCGTCGCGGCGTTCCACGATCGCGCCCGTCGAGGAGAAGGGGTACGGGCCGAAGTTGTACGCCTCCCAGTCCATGATCTCGGGGATCTCGGCCAGCACCTTCTTCGCGGCCGCGGTCTGCGTCGGGTCCACCGCCACGTACACGGGCAGGCCGTTCTTCGTCGTCGAGCGCGTGATGACGTACCGGCCGATCGCGACCGTGGCGACATAGCTCGCCATCGGTTCGGCCGTGTGCCAGGTGAAGGTCCTGCGGCCGTCGGCCGCCGTCGTCTCGCTCGTCAACTCGCCGTTGGAGACCGCCCGCAGGTCCTTCGGGACGGTGACGGCGATGTCGTACGTCGCCTTGTCGGAGGGGTGGTGGTTGCCGGGGAACCAGGCCATCGAGCCGGTGGGTTCACCGAGGGCGAGGGCGCCGTCGGCGGTTGGCAGCCAGCCCTCCTGCGAGCCGTCCCGGTCGGTGAGTGTCTCGGGGGTGCCCGAGTAGCGCACCGTCGCGCGGAACGTCTCGCCCTTGTCGAGGTCGGAGTGCGGGCGCACGGTCAGCTCCTGGCCCGCCCGGTTCCAGCGGGCCTCCTTGCCCTCGACGGTGACGGCGGTGACGTCCAGGCCCTTCAGGTCCAGGTTGAGGGCACTGAGGTTCTGGGTGGCCCGGGCGGTGATCTCGGCGGTGCCGTCGAGATGGTGCGCCTTGGGGTCGTAGGAGAGGGTCAGGGCGTAGTGCGTGACGTCGTAGCCACCGTTGCCCATCTTCGGGAAGTACGGATCCCGGGCCCCGGTGGCACCGGGCTTGCCGTGCACACCACCGCCGCCGCCGCACGCGGTGAGGGTGAGCGCGAGAGCGAGGGCGAGAGCCGGGGCCTGAGCAAAGCGGACGGTGACGGAAGATCGGGGCACACCGGCGATCCTACGAGGCTCCGACAACCCCACTCCAGGCCGCGCGCCCCGCCCGAGGGCCCGGCCGCCGGCCGGTGGGGGCCGGTCACGCCCGCGCCGCGGAACCGTGTCCCCTCCCCCGGGCCCATGACACCATCACCTACGTGCTCGACATCGGCTACGCCCTCTCCAACCGCTTCCCCGACCCCCCGCAGACCGACTACCGCCGCGCGGACGTCCACGCGCTGCGGCACGACCTGTTCTGCGGTGACGTCTATCTCGCCGACACCAAGGCGGACCGGGAGCTGTCCACGGCCTGGGGATGGGTGCCGGTGCTCGACTTCGCGTGGGCCCTGTGCGACATCGTGGAGCAGCTCGACCGGGACCCGCGCGGCAGCCGGGCCTCGCGCCCCCAGCACGCGGAGCTCGACTTCACCGAGTCGACGGACCGCATGCTCTTCGAGCGGCGCTTCGGCTGGGTGGACATCGAGGCCGACTGGATGCCGGGCGACGAGGAGCCACTGACCTTCTCCCACTCCGCACTGCGCCGCGAGGCCCGCGACTTCCTGCACGACCTGATCGCCGACCTCACGGACCTGCACGACGACCTCGCCGAGAACCCGGCGATCTGGACCCTCCAGGCCCGCTTCCCCCGAGTGGGCTGAGACCCCCGTACCCCCCACTCGACGCCGGCTCAGGACGCTCCCGGTCCCGGTCCCCCGTCCACCCGCACCCCCAGCGCCGCGGCGAACACGGGCGCCAGGTCGAGCAACTGGCTCGGACTGATCACCGCCCCCGCCAGCCGGTCCACGCCCCGCGCGATGTCCAGCTCCGCCGCGTGGCGCAGGTCCACGTCCGTCAGGGTGGCCGCGGTGAGGTCCGCCCCCTTCAGGACGCAGTCCACGAACTCCACGCGCTCCAGCCGGGCGGCCCCGAAATCCGGCTCGACCAGCACGCATCCCTCGAAGACGACGTCCTTGAGCCGGGCCTTGCGCAGGTTCAGATAGTCGATCTTGCCGCCGCGGATCAGGACCCGCTCCAGCACCGCCCCGTGCAACTGCACCCCGCCCAAGCGGGCGTCCACCAACTCGACGTCGCGCCAGGTCGACTCGGCGAGATCGGTGCCCACACCCCGTATGCCCGTCAGGACCGAGTCCAGCACCCGCGCGTGGTGCAGTCGCGTCTCGTCCAGCGCGCACCCCGTCAGGGCGCAGTCCATGAAGGTCGCTCCTCCGCCGTCCTGCCCGACGAAGTCCGCCTCCCGGAACTCCAGCCCGTCATAGTCCCCGTCCGGCTCCAGCTCGGAGCCGTCATGGGGTTCCAGCGGCGGCAACCGCACCTCCGGCCGCCGCGCCCCCTGGCCCCGCCCGCTCGCCCCGCCCGCCGCTTTTCGCACCATGCCCCCATCCTGCACGCCGCCACTGACAACGCCCCCGACCCGCGCCTCCGACCCCGCACACCCCTCACCCGCGCCTTGACCTCAAGCGCGCTTGAGGCTGAACGCTGAGCCGCACCACCACCGAGCGATCAAGCACGCCTCAGGACGTCAGCGAGGGAGACCGTCATGCACGCCATCCGCCTGCACACCTTCGGCCCGGCCGAGAACCTCACCTACGAGAAGACCGAGGATCCCGAGCCGGGCCCGGGGCAGGTCCGTATCGCCGTGGCCGCGGCCGGTGTCCACCTCCTGGACGCCGCCCTGCGCGCGGGCGCCCGGGGCCCGGCGCCCGCCCCCACCCCGCTGCCCACGATCCCCGGCCGTGAGGTCGCCGGCACCGTCGAGACCCTCGGTGCGGGCGTCGAGGGCCACTGGCTCGGCAGGCGCGTCGTCGCCCACCTCGGGTTCGCCCCCGGGGGCTACGCCGAACTGGCCGTCACCGACGTCGACCGCCTGCACGAGATCCCGGAGAACCTGGACTTCGCCCAAGCCGTCGCCATGATCGGCACGGGCCGTACGACGATGGGGATCCTCCAGTTCGCCGAGCTGGGCCCCGGCTCCGTGGCCCTGATCCCCGCCGCCGCGGGCGGTATCGGCACCCTGCTCGTGCAGTACGCCCGGCACGCGGGTGCCACCGTGATCGGTCTCGCGGGCGGCCCGGAGAAGGCGGCCCGCGTCCACGAGAACGGCGCCGACCTGGCCGTCGACTACAAGGACGGCGGCTGGCCGGACCGGGTCCGCGCCCATCTGGGCGGGAAGCCGGTCACCGTCGTCTTCGACGGCGTCGGCGGCGACGTCGCCCGCGCCGCCGTCGACCTCCTCGGCCCCGGCGGGAAACACCTCGTCTTCGGCTGGTCCGGCGAGGGCATCCAGAGCGGCGGGCCACTGCTCGTGGAGGGGGTGTCCGAGCAGGTCCTCGGCCCCGTGATGCTGCGCGCGGCGGGCGGTCCCGACCCCGTCCGCACGCTGGAGCTGAGGGCTCTCGCCGAAGCCGCCGCGGGCCGCCTCACCCCGGCCGTGACCCGTTTCCCGCTGGCCGCGGCGGCCGAGGCCCACCGGGCCCTGGAGACCCGCGCCACCCTCGGAAAGGTGGTTCTGGAGCCATGAATCGGGATCACCATCCGGAAAGATGCGATACATACCAATTCATGGTCTTCTGGGCAAGTGAGCCGCACCCGATCAGGTGAACGCGGCGCCCCTGGAACCTCCCAAGGCGCCGACTCCCGCCGCTGGTGGGGCCTGGTGGTCATCGCCCTCGCGCAGCTGATGGTCGTCCTCGACGCGACCATAGTGAACATCGCGCTTCCCTCCGCGCAGCGCGCTCTGGGCATGTCCGACGGCAACCGGCAGTGGGTCATCACCGCGTACACGCTGGCCTTCGGCGGTCTCCTGCTGCTCGGCGGCCGGATCGCGGACCTCGTCGGCCGCAGACGCACCTTCGTCTTCGGCCTCATCGGCTTCGCGGCCGCCTCCGCGATCGGCGGCGCGGCGGCCAACTCCGCCATGCTCTACGGCGCCCGCGCCCTCCAAGGCGCCTTCGCCGCCGTCCTGGCCCCCTCCGCGCTCAGCCTGCTGACCACCACCTTCACCCAGCCGAAGGAACGCGGAAAGGCCTTCGGCGTCTACAGCGCCCTCGCGGGCAGCGGCTCGGCGATCGGACTCATCATGGGCGGGCTGCTGACCGAGTACCTGAACTGGCGCTGGTGCCTGTACGTCAACATCCCCATCGCCGTCGTCGGGGTCTTCGGCGCGTTCGCGCTGCTGCCCGACCCCCCGGGCAACACCCGCGCCCGGCTCGACATCCCCGGTGTGCTGCTCGGCTGCGGCGGACTGGTCACGATCGTCTACGGAGTCAGCGAGGCGGAGCCGCGCGGCTGGACGGACCCGCTGGTGCTGGCCCTCCTCGCGGGCGGAATCGTGCTGCTGACCACGTTCGTGTACTGGCAGACGAGGGCCCCGAGCCCGCTGCTCCCGCTCCACATCATCAAGGACCGCACGCGCGCGGGCTGCTTCCTGACGATGGCCCTCGCCGTCATCGGCATGTTCGGCATTTTCCTGTTCATGACCTACTACCTGCAGGTCGTCCTCGGATACTCGCCCGTGTGGGCGGGCCTGGCCTTCCTGCCCATGACCGCCGCGATCGTCATCTGTACGACGCAGATCTCGGCGCGACTGCTGCGCCGCGTGGCACCGCGCGTGCTGATGGTCCCCGGAGCGCTCCTCGCGGCTTCCGGGATGCTGTTCTTCACCCACCTCACGGTCGACGCCGACTACGCGGGCCGGCTGCTGCCCGGTCTGATCCTGATGGGCCTCGGCATGGGCCTGATCTTCATGCCGGTCTTCGCCACCGCCACCGCCGGGGTCGCCCCACAGGACTCCGGCGTGACCTCCGCGACCGTCAACACCTCACAGCAGGTGGGCGGTTCGATCGGTACGGCCCTGCTGAACACGATCGCCACCACCAGCGGCGCGGTGTACATCGCCGCGCACCTCGCCAGCCCCACCCGGAAGGCCCTGATCGTCCGCGAGGGCATCGTGCACGGCTACACGGTCGCCATCTGGTGGGCCGCCGGAATCACGCTCCTGGCCGGTCTGGTCGCGGGCCTCATGGTCACCGCGAGGACCCCCAGACACGCGACCGCACCGGCCCCCGTGCCCGAGTCGGTCCCCTGAACCCGCTTCCCCAGCTCCCGCAGGGGTGGTCAGTGCCGGCCCGCGACGCGGTCCGCCATCCGTGCGAGCCGCGACGACTGCGCACTGTGCGTGGTGAGTTCGCGGCGGTCGGCCGTGCGGTAGGTGGCGTACATGCCCTGCACGCCCAGCCAGCGAAACGGCTCCGGCTCCCACTTGCGGACCTTGTGGCCGACCCACGGGAGGGCGGTCAGGTCGGTCGGGCCCGCCTGGCCCGAGTCCTGCTGGATCAGGTCCCGCAGGGTGCGCGCGGCGAGATTCGTCGTCGCGACGCCCGACCCGACGTAGCCGCCCGCCCAGCCGAGGCCGGTGGAGCGGTCCAGGGTGACGGTGGCGCACCAGTCGCGGGGGACGCCCAGGACGCCCGACCAGGCGTGCGCCACCCGTACGCCGGCCAGGGACGGGAAGAAGCGGACCAGGATCTCGTGGAGGGCGTCGATGGTCGCCTGCTGGGTGCGGCCGTCGTTGTCGGTGCGCGAGCCGAAGCGGTACGGGACGCCCCGGCCGCCGAGCGCGATGCGGTCGTCGGCGGTGCGCTGGGCGTACATGTAGGCGTGCGCCATGTCGCCGAGTGTCTCGCGGCCCTCCCAGCCGATCGTCGCCCACTGCTCCGGGGTCAGCCGCTCGGTCGCGATCATGGAGGAGTTCATGGGCAGCCAGGTGCGCTTCTGGCCTTTCAAGGAGGCCGTGAAGCCCTCCGTGCAGCGCAGGACGTAGGGGGCGCGCACAGTGCCGTACGGCGTGACCGCGTGCTTCGGGCGGATCTCGGTGACCGGCGTCTTCTCGTGGATCGTGACGCCGAGTGCCTCGGCGGCCGCCGCCAGCCCCTTGATGAGCTTCACCGGGTGCAGACGCGCCCCGTGCGGGGTCCAGGTCGAGCCGACCGCGTCCGCGACCCGGACGCGCTCGACGGTCTCCCGGGCGCCGTAGAGCTCGCGGTCCTTCTCGCCGTAGGAGAGCTCGTGCGCGTGGAAGGCCTTCAGGCGGGCCAGCTGGGCGGGCGTGTAGGCCACTTCGAGGACGCCGCCCTGGTGGACGTCCGCCTCGATGCCCTCTTCGGCGGTGACCCGGACGACCTCGTCGACCGTCTCGTTCATCGCCTTCTGGAGACGGACCGCCGCCTCGTGGCCGTGCAGCTTGGCGTACCGGTCGCGGCCCGCGATGCCGTTGTAGAGCCAGCCGCCGTTGCGCCCGGAGGCGCCGTAGCCGCAGAACTTCTGCTCCAGGACGGTGACGCGCAGGAAGGGGGCCGCCTTCTTGAGGTAGTACGCGGTCCACAGGCCCGTGTAGCCGCCTCCGACGATCACGACGTCGGCGGTCGCGTCGCCCGGGAGGGGCTCGCGGGGCTCGGGCAGACCGTCGTCCGCGTACCAGAAGGAGATGCCGCCGTTGGCCGTGCCGCTGCCTGTGCTGCTGCTCATGGCCGGGACGTTAACCCCTGAGGGTGGCCAGTGTCTCCTTCGGATTCCATGCTTTTCCGCGGCCTCTGACCAGCGGATAGCAGCAGAGACCTATCAGGATCGATATGAAATGCCCGAAATCGGTGAAGGTGCGGCCGGTGACCAGCGGCAGGCCGTAGACCGCGAGGATGACCGCCAGCCAGAGGTACCGCCACGGCACCGCGACGCGGTAGGTGAGGACCCCTATGACGCCCGCCAGCGCGTAGCTCACCCCGATGTCCAGGGTGTCGACCGCCGAGTGCGGCGCCGCCCCGCGCTTGATCGCGCCCAGCAGCGCTCCCTCACTGATCAGCGTCGCCAGGACGTGCGCGGCCACCGCGACCGCCAGCCAGCGCAGGGTGCCCAGCCAGCGCTCCGCCTGGGCGTGGAAGGCGGTGAACAGGACGGCGTACGGCAGCCAGAGACCGCCGTCGATCCACATCGCACTGGTGATCAGCACCCGTACGGGGCTGTCCGACAGCTCGTGGATGTTCGTGGACCGCTGGCGCAGGAAGTCCTCTTCGAAATCCGGAGACATGTGGTGCAGAGCCACTGTGGTGACGAAGAGGATCCCAAGCCACACGTAAGTGCCGGGGGCACTGCGTATGTAGCTCCCGACGCGGTGCAGGGCCCCGTCAATGCGCATGAGCCGCCTCACCGCCGCACGTAGGCTCGGCTCTGTGATCGACGTTCCGGTGGGTCTGACCGCCTCGCAGGACAAGTACAACGGAGCGGCGGGGCGCGCCTTCGTCGCCGGGCTGCCCGAGCGGGCGGCGCACTTCCTGGAGCGCTGGGAGCTGCGCCTCGACGGCCCCTCCATGCACGGTGTCACGGCGCTGGTCCTGCCGGTGCTGCGGGCCGACGGCACCCCGGCCGTGCTCAAGCTCCAGCTCCTGGACGAGGAGAGCGCGGGTGAGCCGGCCGCCCTGCGTGTCTGGGACGGTGGCGCGGCCGTACGTCTCCTCGCCCACGACGAGGCCACCTGCACCCTGCTGCTCGAACGGCTCGATCAGACCCGCATGTTGACGCACCTCCCCGACACACGCGAGGCCGCGCTGGTCGTCGCGCGGCTGCTGGCCCGGCTGACGGCCGTGCCGGCGCCGGAGGGGATGCGGCGGCTCGGTGACATCGCGGGGGCCATGCTGGAGCGGGTGCCGGGGGCCCTGAAACTGATCGCGGACCAGGCCGAGCGTCGTCTCGTCGAGGACTGCGCGGCGGCGGTGCGCGAGGTGGCGACCGAGCCGGGTGACCGTCTCCTCCACTGGGACCTCCATTACGACAACGTCCTGCAGGACCTCCGCGACCCCGACGGTCTCCAGGACGGGGACGCCCGCTCCGTCGGCCGCGGGCGCTGGGTCGCCATTGACCCCAAGCCGCTCGCGGGCGACCCCGGCTTCGACCTCTGCCCGGCGCTCGGCAACCGCTTCGAGCCCGCCGAGATCCGCTGGCGCTTCGACGCGATGACCGACGTCATGGGCCTGGATCGCGAGCGGGCCCGTGCCTGGACCCTCGGTCGTGTCCTACAGAACACTCTGTGGGACATCGAGGACGGCCGCCCGCTGGAGGCGGTCCAGCTGGAGATCGCGCGTCGGCTGCGGGGCGCCCCGCGCGGAACCTAGGTCCTCCTCTGGCTCAGGCCCCGTACGCGAGGGCGCGCCCCAGTGCCAGTGGATCGGCCTGCTCGTTCAGTTCGCCGTACAGGGCCATCGCCAGTTCCGGGCGGGCCAGCAGACCGTCTCCCGCCGGGTCTCCGGCGGCCCGCGCCGCGAGGCCGAGCCCGACCCAGGTCTCGGGGTCGCCCTCGCCGCGGGCGATGCGCGCACGGAACGCGCTCAGGGCCTCGGCGGTGCGGCCTTCCACCAGGGCGATGTCCTCGAGGCGCGCGCCGGCGACCACCGCGCCGGGGTCGTCCCGCAGCGCCGCGAAGCCCGCGGGGTCCGCCAGCAGCCATCGCAGCAGCACCGCCCGCGTGTCGATGCCCCGCGCCGGACTGCCCGGGACGGGCACGGGCTCGGGCTCGTCCGTCGTCCTGGGCAGCGGGTTTCCGTCGGCCCAGGCTGCCGCGTGGGCGCGGAGGGTCCCCGGCGCGGGCCGCAGATGGCAGGCGCGCCAGGTGGCACGGTGGTCGGCGACCGCCAGGGCCGCCGCGGCCCGGACCCGGGCCTCGACCGGTTCGTCGAGCCAGGGCTCGATGCGCCGCGTCAGCTCGGCCACCAGCCGCCGCCCCAGTTCGTTGAGCCCGTCCGCCGAACCGACGGCGCGCAGCGCGTACGCGGTCTGGCTGCGCCACAGCGCGAACTCGAACTGTCCGAGGGCGTGGCCGCGCCGCCGCCAGAACGCGGTGACGCCGAAAAAGGCGTACACGCCCTGGAGCAGCCCGCCCAGGGGACGGGGGTCGTCGCGCCAGGGGGCGTAGTGGAGCCGGGTGCCCTGGTCGTCGTACAGGGTGAACAGGTGCATGAACGCGCTGAGCTTGTTGTGCTGGAACTCGTGCACCAGCGTCGAGGCGAACTGCTCGGCGTCGTCCGGGGCCGATGCCAGGGCGGTGCCGAAGGCGTCGCCCGAGGACGCGCTGTGCGGCCGGAACCTCTCGGCGCGCGGACGGGGCACCACCGACACCAGCCCGCCGGCCAGTGCCTCGGCGACCTCGGTGTCGGTGCGCCGCAGGATGTCCCAGGCGGGGCCGAACAGGTCCTGCCACTCGGCGGCGGAGTCGATCGGTTCCACCCCGGTCGGTCCGCGCAGGTCGCGGTAGGGGTCGGTGTCGTCCAGGAGCATGGTGCAGCCGTCGGCGCGCAGCTCGGTCAGGGCGTGCCAGTCCGGCCCCCCGAGTGGGCGCCCGGCGATCCGCACGGATCCCGCCGAGGCGCTGACCTCGGCCACGTCCCAGTCCGCCCGGCCGGGCACCCGCATCGCCCCGAGCGCGGGCAGGACCACCCAGCCGTGGCGGACCGGGACGTCGGTACGGAACTCCAGGCCGACGCGAACGGCCGCGACCGCGGCGATCGCGTGGAGGTGCCCGGTGTCCGCCCAGAGGGGTGCGTCGTCCTGGGCCGTCCCGCGCAGCCGACGCAGCGTGTGCGCCGCCCACACACCCACGGCCGGATACGCCAGCAGGTCTTCCACCGCCTCCTTGGACACGGCCCAGGCGCGCGACAGCAACTTCCAGCCGTCCGCCAAGGGGGGCAGGGGGGCGGCCGGTGCCGTCGCGGCCGAGTCCAGCAGGGCCCGGACGACGAGCAGCCGCCAGCTCCGCTCGCTCACACGCAGACGGTCCACCGTCGCGGGGCCGCCCCCACCGCACAGCAGTTCGTCGAACGACTGCGTCGGCAGGACGTGGGACAGAACGTGGGGCAGGGCGTGGGACCGGGCCGTCTGGTGCACCTCTCGCGCCGCTACGCGTCGCGCTGCGGGTTGTAGCCGCCGAGGCTGCTCGCGGGGTCGTCGATACGGCTGAGCAGTCGGCGCATGGAGCCCTGCGCGGGCGGCAGGTCCAGCTGGGGCCACGCGTCCAGCGGAACGTCGCTGAGGTCGATCAGCTCGGACTCGACTCCGGACTTCTCCATGGCGGCGCCCCTGTGACAGTGAGGTGATGCGATCTATGCCTTAGATATCACTGAATATGGCGTTTCCAGGGATTTCAGGCTACTTGGGTGACCCTATTGCATCAACGTCGTCACACGGGGCCACAGCGCGGAATCGGCCCGGATCGGGTGACGGAAGGGCGGTGGGAGCACGGGCGGTGGGGGTAGGGACCGGGTGTGATTGAACTCGCTGAACTGATCGAGGAGTTGCGCAGGGAACTGACCGCGGCCCGGACGGCCGCGGAGGGGGAGGATCTGTACTTCGAGGTGGGTCCGGTGGAGCTGGAGGCGGCCGTGGTCGTGGAGCGGTCGGCGACGGCGGGCGGCAAGATCCGCTTCTGGGTGGTGGAGGCGGGCGCGGACGGACGGGTGGCGGACAGCGTCACGCACCGGGTGAAGCTGACGCTCGACCCGCGCACCCACAGCGGCGGCGGACGGGCCCCGTGGGTGGGCGGGGCCGAGACCGAACGAGAGCGCTGAGCCGTGGCGCCACAGGATCCGCGCCGCGGACTGGATCCGGTCCGGGTGGCGGAGGTGATGGTGCGACCGCTCGCGGGGCGGGGCCCGGGGCGGCGCGGTTCCGGCTACCGGGTGGGTCCCTGGTGGGTGCTCACCGCCGCGCACGTCGTCCGTGACGCGAGAACGGGAACCACCGACGTACGGTTCGAGGCCGACCGCGCCGACGAGTGGACCGTGGCCGCCCGGGTGGTACTGGCCTCGGAGCAGGCCGACGTGGCGCTCCTGGAACTGGACGGATCCGCGCCGCACGGCGTCCACGCGGCCGTGACCGAACCCCCCTCGTACGGGGCCGTGCCCGACGCGGACCTCGTCCTGCCGTGCAGCGCGATGGGCTTCCCCCGGTTCAAGCTGCGCGAGGACCGGATGCGACGGCTCGACGACGGCTCGGCGTCCCAGTACCGCGACTCCTGCCATGCGACGGGCATGACCTCGGTGCTGTCCAATCGCCGCGAGGGCACGCTCGAACTCGCCGTCACCCCGCCCGAGTCGGACGCCGAGCCGGACCGGTCGCCCTGGGAGGGCATGTCGGGCGCGGCGGTCTGGCACGACGACGCGATCGTCGGCCTGGTCAGCGCGCACCACCGCACGGACGGTCTCGGCCGCCTCGCCGCCGTCCGCGTGGACCGCTGGTACGAGCTGTTGACCAGGTCCGAACTGGCCCTGCTGCACGAGTGCGCCGGCCTGCCCGCGTCGGCGTCCGAGCTGCCCCGCATCCCGTCCGCACGGCCCGCCGCGGCGGGCCCGGTCACCCTGGCCGACCTGCGCGACGACCTGCCGCTGCGCGAACTCGACGGGCTGGTGGGCGCGTTGACGGCACTGCCCACGGTGAGCGACCGCACCACCCTGGCCCTGGTCCTGGGCAGCATCAACCCGGCCGTCGCGGCCATGAGTCCGAGGACACCGGCGCTGAGACCGGACGTGTTCGCCATCCTGCGGACCTGCCTTCGCTACCCGGGGACCTTGGACCAACTCCTCGAAGCGATACGGTTGATGGAGGGCGACTCCGCCGGGGTGGCCCGCATGGACGAAGAGGCGGTGGAGTTGTCCCGGCGCCACCGTCGAGCCGGTGAGAGCCGCTGACCTGATATCGCGCCGCCCAGCGGGTGCGGGGTTTCATCCTCGGCACGGCGGGCCATTATCAGGGGGATGTGAGCAGCCCGCATCCACAAATGCAGCCGGGGGGAAGGGGTTTGGCCGTCATGGAGCCGTCTGTGGCCGCCGTCGAGTCCAGCCTGGTCGATCTCGCGGGGGTATCTCTTGAAACGCTGCGCTCCATTGACAGCCGGGTCCTCGCCACGTCGCTGGAGGAACTGCAGCGAAGAATCGACCACCAGATGGCCAGCGTCAGCGGAATCGACGGCGGTGCCGAGCGTTTCGACTGACACCGCCGGGGTCGCTCGTGAGTGCTGAGCCGTCCCTGCCGCATCATCGCCTGCCGCCGGACAGCCTGGCCGAACTGGTCCGTGGTGAGGGCGGCCCGGCCACCCTCACCTCTTTGCTCGGGGCCGAACGCAGCCGTCGTCTGCTGTTGCTGAGGATGCTCGACGACGCCACGGATCTCGGCCCCGCGTGGGACCTCCTCAGCCAGGCGCAGCAACGCGCGCCCGCCCTTGTCGACGACCTGCTCATGTATCCGCAGACGGGCATGTGGCTGGCCACCGCGCTGCACCGGCTGCGGGGGACGGCGTCCGAGGCGGAGCCGCCGCTATGGGTGGTGCTCGGCCACTTCTCGGCGCTCGCTGCGGCGGCAGCGCTACGCGCGGAGCTGGACTTCGGCATCGAGGTGCCGGTGCGGCACGGCCGGGTGCCCTTGCCGACCCTGGGCTGTGCGGTGCTGCCCACGACCGAACCATGGACGACGGCCACCGTGCGGGCCGAGGCCGGGCGCGCCGTGGTGGAAGCGTCCGGGGCCGGGGTCGTGATACCGCTCCCGTTCGGTTCGGCGGGAGCGGGGTGGCATCCGGTGCGCCGGCTGACGGTCGGCCCGGCAGGCCGACGGCTCGAGATCGCGCTGGACGACGTGGATCCGTACCGGACGTATCCGCAGCCGACCGAGCCGCGTCCCCTGTCCGAGGAGGCCGCCGCGCACTGGGGGCAACTGCTGGAGCGGGCCTGGGCGGTGTTACTGAGAGAGCAGACCGGCACGGCGGAGGCCATGCGGCGGAGCGTGTTCTCACTGACGCCGACAGCGGCCAGGGAAAGGTTTCGGCCACGCAGTGTGACAGCCGGGGAGGCCTTCGGGGGCATCGAGGCCTCGGAACCGGACGACGCCATCGAACTGGCCGTCACCCTCGTGCACGAGTTCCAGCACACCAAACTGGGCGGACTGCTCCATCTGACGCCGCTGCTGACGGACGGCTCCGACGGCGGTACGGAGCTGTGGTACGCGCCTTGGCGGGACGATCCCCGGCCTCTTGGGGGGCTGCTGCAAGGCATTTACGCGTTTGTGGGGATCACCCGCTTCTGGCGCGCGCACCGCACGGCCGCGGCCGCGCAGACCGCCATGGCGCAGTTCGAGTTCGCGCTGTGGCGGACCCATGTGGCGACGGCGATGGAGCAGATCCACCGGCATCCGCGCTTCACACCGCTCGGCACGGCCCTGCTGGACACGCTGCGCGGCCACTGCGCGCAGTGGCTGGCGGAGCCGGTTCCCGAGGAGCAACGGGCCCTGGCTCGGTTGTGCACCGACGACCACGTCGCGCGCTGGCGGGCACACCACCTGCGGCCCGCCGCGCCTGCGGTCGACGCGGCCGTACGCGCCTGGCTGGACGGGGCGAGCGGCCCGCCCGGTGCCCTGGCCGCCGAGCCCGAGGTCGTGCCCGATCCCTCGGCGCGCTGGCTGGACAGCCTGGCGATGCTCGTCCGCTACCGCCTCGGCGACACGGACGACGACCGGCCCTCGCCCGACTGGCCCGAGAAGGCCGCGGCCCGCGTCACCGGAGCACTGGCCGGCGACGCCCTCCTGGCCGCGGGCGACGCCACAGCTGCCCGGCACGCCTACCTGGCGGACCTGGCCGTGCAGCCCGACCGGGCCGGAGCCTGGGCCGGCCTCGGCCGTGCCCTCGCCGCGGCGGACACCGAACCGACGGCGGCCCACCTGCTGTGCCACCACCCCGAACGGGCGCGAGCGGTGCACCGCTCCCTGCGGCAGGTCACGGACACCCCACCGGACCCGATCCACCTCGCCACCTGGCTCGGCTCGGCTCCGGCCTGACCGGGACGGATCACATCGGCATCGGGTCGATGTCGCAGTCGGTCCGCTTCCTGGCCCGGGCCTGCACGGTCGCCGGGTGGGGAGCGGACTCGGCAGACCTGAGGCGGGGCCCGTCCAGGACCCTCTCCATACGGCTCAGGGTGTCCGCGCGCAGCGCCTCGCCCGCCGCCTCCTCCCCGAGGGCGACGAGGTCCAGGGAGAGGTTCGCCGCACCCACCAACGTGGTCGGGTGGTCCTCACCCAGCCGCGTCCGGCACAACGCCACGGTCTTCTCGCCGAGTTCGCGGGCTTCCTCCACCCGCCCCAGCGCACTCAGATCGCTCGCCAAGTTGATGGCACAGGCCAACACGATCGGATGGCTCTCCCCGAGGCGCCCGGTCAGCGACTCCAGCGCCGCCTCGTCGAGTTGCCTGGCCTCCTGCGCCCGTCCCAGCAGCCGCAGCGTCACCGCCAGGTCGACGTCGGCAGCCAGGACATGCGGGTGGTCGTGCTGGTAGATGGTGCGGAAGCGTTCGCTGGCCTTCTCGCCACGCTCCCTGGCGGCCTCCAGCTGACCGTTCTGCCGCAACGCCACCGACAGGGCGAGCGCGGCGGTCAGGGACTCCGGGTGCGTGTCGCCGTAACGGCGGGTGAACTGGTCGAACGTGTCGCGCGCCAGTTCCAGCGCGGTGGTGTGGTCGCCCTCCTTGCGGCAGGCCTCGCTCAGCTGCCGCACGGTCCGCAGAGTCGTGGGGTTACCGGCTCCGAAGGCCGCCCGGTAGCCGTCGACGACCGCCTGCTGCAGCGACCGCGCGCCGACGTAGTCACCCGTCTCGCGCACGTCGACGGCGACGCTCGCCTCGGTCACCAGTGCCTGCTGGTGATCGCGGCCGAACAGCCGTGTCTTCATCGCGTGCGTGTGCCGGTCCAGTTCCAGCGCGCGCTGGAACTCGCCGACCAGCCGGAGGCTCACCCCGAGGTTGTGGGCGGTGACCAGCGTGGTGGGGTCGTCCTCGCCGAAGGCGCGCCGAGCACGCTCGTAGGCCATCTCGTCCAGTTCGGCACCGGCACCGAAGTCCCCCTGGTGGCGGCGTACCGCGGCTTCGAGGTTCAGCGCCACCAGTGCGTCCTCGCGTGTGTCCTCCTGGTTCGCGGGCGCGGTGCGGTCGTAGACGGCCCTGAGCTGGGCCACGAGCCGGGAGGCGTCGTCGTAGCGCCCGACCATCAGGTACAGGAAGCCCAGCCACCAACCCATCAGAAGCGTCTGCTGGTCCTCCTCCCCGAACAGCCGCTGCCACACCTCCCAGGCCTGCTCCGAGAACTCACGGGCGACCTTGTGATCCCCCCAGTACCAGAGGTACTTGGCGACGTTCATCACGAGCTCGCGCACCCACGGCTGGTCGGACTCGACGGCGCCCGACGCGATGACATGGCCGTAGAGCTCCGCGTAGCGCGGCCAGTTGGCCGACTGGTTGGGTCCCTTGGGGTCGGAGGCGGCCAGAAGGGTGTGGGCGCCATTGCGCATGCGCTTCTGTTCCTCGGGGGTCATGCGGTTGATCAGCACGGCCTGCACCAGGCGGTGCATCTCGATCGAGTTGGTCCGGTGGTCGATGCGGGCGAGAGAGTAGCGGTTGATCTCCCGAATGGCGCGGGCGAGCCGCATCGGGTCGTTGAGGGCCCGGTCGAGTTCGGGGTCGATGCTGGAACCGCCGAGGCCGGAGAAGATCGAACGGGAGATGGGGTCCGGCGCAAAGTACGAGCAGAGCTGGAGCAGCCGCAGCGCGGCGAGGCTGCGCGTCTCCAAGTGGTCCAGCGAGACGTTCCACGCGGCCGCGACCGGAAGCTGGTAGTCCGGCGGCGGTGACACCTCAAGGAGTTCACTGCGCTTGTCCTCGAACAGGCGCAGGTACTCCGATACCGGCATCCCCGTCTCCGCACGCCAGGCGGCGGCCTGTTCCAGCGCGAGCGGGAGGTCCCCGAGGGCATCGGCGAGGCGGTCCGCCTCGGCGTCGTCGAGGTCCCCGGGGGAACCCGAACGCCGCAGCAACTCCTTGCTCTCCTCCCGGGTGAAGACATCGACCTCCAGGGAGGGACCCACGACGCTCCAGCGCCGGTTGCGGGAGGTGACGAGGATGGTGCCGCTGCCGCCGGTGGGGAAGTAGTCGCGGACGCGTTCGGGACTGTCGGCGTTGTCGAAGATCAGCAGCCAGCGCGAGTACGGCCGCCCCTCGCGCAGCGCCTCGCGCACCGCGGGTCCGGCGATGTTGGCCTCGGCGCTGGTGCCCAGGCCGAGCCGCTGGGCGAGCTCCACCAGCGCCTGGCCGATCTGCCCGGGGCGCTCGGCGGGGATCCACCAGACGACGTCGTACTCGGACTGGTGCCGGTAGGCGTACTCGATCGCCATCTGGGTCTTGCCGACACCACCCATGCCGTGGATGGCCTCGGGCAGCACGGTGGTCGTGCCTTCCCGCAGGCGCTCTCGCAGTCGTTCCAGAAGGTCCACGCGGCCGGTGAAGTTCGGATTGCGCGGGGGGATGTTCCCCCAGATGCGCGGCTGCGTCGAGCGCGCGTTCTCCACCGTGGGCTGCTGCGTGGTGGCCATGTTCGTGGCTCCTTCTGAAGTTGTCTCGGGCCCCCTCGGGGCGTGTGCGGCATCCCCGTGGGCCCGGGTGGCGGGGTCCAGGTGCCGCGTATGGGTACGTGCGTCCTTGCCCAGGTTGACCGTGTTCTGCAGGTCGTACGCGCGCAGTGCCCGCGCGAGACGCTCGGCCGGGGGCAGGAAGCGTCCGGACAGGGCACGCAGCGCGGCCAGTTCGATGCGCAGGAACGCCACGTTCCGCGGGGTCACGGGCGGCACGTCGGTCGTCTCGAGGAGTTCGTCGGCGGCGGGCAGGACCGGGTCGGAGCCCTCCGGGACCGCCATCAGCACCCGTACGTCGTGCAGCACCCGCACGGTGTCCCGGCGGCGGGCCAGCGCCAATAACTCCTGGCGGATGTTCGGGCCGAAGGCGAAGACCATGTCGCCCGCGCGTTCGGCCTCCGCGCCCGCGGGCCGCACCAGACCACTCATCAGCAGCTCGGTGAGGTGGGCGGGTCCGGCACCCGGCACCGAGGCCGTCAGGGCGCTCATGACGTGCAGCGTCAGAGGAGCCGCCGCGAGGCGGCTGGCCAGCGCGAACGCGGTGGGCGAGGCGGCGGCCCGGAACTCCGAGACGCGCTCCCACGGGGGTACGGCGCTGGCGGGGTCGGGCACGTCGTCGACCCAGGGCACGGCACGCGCGGCGTCCGGCCGCCGCTTCCAGTCGCGGGCCCGCACGCCCGACATCTCCACGCCTTCCGAGGCCCGGCCCGTCACCAGGTCGACCCAGCCGGTGAGGGAGTGACCGGTCCGCTCCAGGACCGGGACGGGCACCACGCCGGCCCGTGCCGCCGGGTCGTCGTCCACCGGTTCGAGGGGAGAGGTGCGCAGCTCCCAGCCCAGGGAGTCGTTGGGCGCCCAGGGGTGCCCGGAGCGCAGGCGCATGCGGTAGACGTCCAAGCCGGTACGGAACCAGAGCCGTTGGGGCAGCAGGTGCATGACCGCGAGGGGCTCGGAGCGGCCGAGTTCGCGCAGCAGCGGCAGCACCGCGTCCGAACGCCAGCCCGCGGCCAGCCCGTCGGTCAGCACCAGCACCACCCGGTGTTCACCCACGGGCGGGGGCAGGTGCTCCAGGCGGATCCGGCCCGGCTCGGTGTCGTCCGAACTCAGCAGCCGTAAGCGGGTGATCGGGCCCAGCGTCTCCTGGCGGGCGAGTTCGTCGGCCAGTCGGGTGACCGTCTCGTCCCAGACCCGCATGGTCACGTAGTCGTCGACCACGAGCAGTACGTCCGGCGGCACGTCCGAGCGGTCCGCGGAAGAAGCCCGTCCGAGGCCACGCAGGGCGCGCGACACCACGTCGAGTGACGCTTCGTCAGAAGCCGGTGCCGGTGCGGATACCGATGTGGATACCGATGCCGATGCGGATGGTGGTCGTGGACCGTCGTCACACTGCATAAGCGCCCTCAGAACGTCCGGTCATGCCCGACGACGGAGGGAGCACCGAGGAGGAGTCCCGCAGTCCGCGGGCATGCGTGACATCCACGTGCCAAGCCTGGCAGTGGTCTGCTTGCGGTGCAACATGGCAGGCCACAGGAGACGGTAGAAGGGTCCGAAAGTCAATCGCCGGGTGGTACTTGCCCCCTGGGGACAGCCGGTGGCGCTGTCTCGCCAATAGCCTGACAGTCGGCGTCTGCGTGTGCAAGACCGTGTGCCATCCGCCTCCGCGCGCCGGTCGGAGGCCCCTTCCGGGCGATGGGCGCATGATGACCTACACCGGTCCGGGCGGACTCGGCTTGCGCTCGGGGTCGTCGAGCAGAATGGCCAGATGGCGACCCACGTGCAGGTCCCACGCCCCCGGGCCGAGGGCCAGCGCGTCCTTGCGCCACTCCCCGACCCGTTCCGCCAGGCTGCCCAGCCCTCGGTCCTGGAGTATCTCGCCGATGGCGTCCTTGAATTTCGGGTCCCCGCAGTCGTTGCGGTGCCAGATCATCGCGGGCACCCCGGCCCGCAGCCCGGCGAGGACCTCGCGGCGGCCGGCGCCCGACTCGTCGCCCGGGGGCTGGCTGAGCACCAGGCACACCGCGTGCCGGTCCTCCTTCAGCTCACGCTCGAGATGGAAGAAGTACGCCTCGTCCTCCGCCGGACTGCTCCAGTGCGGGTGGCTGTCCGCCGGGCGCTCCCGCAGCTGCCGCCACTTGTGGTGCCAGGGCCGGTGCCAGGCGGCCCGCTGCAGGCGCTCGATGCTGCGCACCACCACCGGATAGTCCATGACCAGCGGGGTCGGGGCCTCGGAGCCGGACTCCTTCGACCACCACTCCACGGGCTCGTTGAGCAGCTCCCAGGGCAGGATGAACTCCAGGATCACCGGCTGCCGCAGGTCGGCCCACTTCTCCTCGGCCTCCTCTATCAGCCGCTCCACCGCGCCCGGGAGCTCCTCCCGGCCCAGGTGGACGGTCTCGCCGCGCACGGGATGCCAGCCCTCGGAGTCGGACTGACGCCAGTGCGAGAGGTAGTACCTGTCCGGCTCGATGCGGTCCGGCTCGAACTGGATCATCAGATACGCGGGGACGAGGGAGGGCGCGGGCTGCGGAAAGTCCGATTGCTGCCAGTCCGCCAGCAGGCCCTCCATACCCAGGGCGAGCGTCTGGGTGCGGTTGAAGCGGCGCAGTACCTCGGCGGCCTCCGACTGGCCGTCCTCCATCAGCCGATCGGCCGACAGCGCCAGGAAGGCCATGCTGGGCGGGAGTTCACCCGCCGGGGAATTCTCACCCGCCAGCCGCAGGAAGACCTGCCACCCCGTCTGGCACCACCCGGGCAGCTCCTGGACCCGGGAGCGGCTCGCTCGGCGCGCCATGACGGCCAGATCCGTGGAGCCCATCGCCAGCAGGACGGGCCGCAGGTGACCGAGATCGGCGTTGTTGAAGAAGTCGACGGCCTCCCACTCGTCCACGAGCGGCCACAGCTCGGCCACCGTCGCCGACTGCTGTTCCACGTACTCCAGCGACCGCACCAGGCAGGCCAGGCCGTCACCGACGGCGGTGCATTCCTTCACCACCTGTAACAGCCACGGCCGCAGCCGGTCCCCGCCGAAGGGTTCCACGGGCGCGGCCAGTTCACCGGCCAGCAGATCCCGCCAAACCTCGCGGCTGCTCACCTGGCTCACCGTGGCCGACCCCTGCAACGCGTCCACGATGGAGACCATGAGCTCGTTGCGGACCCGATCCGGACTGCGCCCTCTCACCCCGTTACCTCCACACAGCTGGCGCGGCACCCTGATGGTGCCCAACAGGGTAAGGCCGTAAAGCGGGGCACGGCAGGGAAAAGCACGGGCATCGCCGCGGGATGCCCGTGTTGTTTACGCTGTTGGAGCCCCCTGTCGGATTCGAACCGACGACCTTCGCTTTACAAGAGCGGCGCTCTGACCAGCTGAGCTAAGGAGGCCTGCACGCGTGTGCCCGTGCAGTGTACCCATGCCCCAGCCGCGCCCTCTCGAAAATTTCCGCGAAGTTCACAGCCCCCTGGCTACTGACAGACCAGGTGAACGCCAGGTACCGTCCTGAGCCAGTTCACTCTCGTGGACTACACCACCGCGAAGGCTTCGCGGTGGACACCACCTTTACAACGGATCGTCCGGCACGTTCCTGCCGGTGAAGGGGGCCCCTCACCATGGCCACTGTCTCGTTCGACAAGGCAACCCGGATCTACCCGGGTTCCGAGAAGCCCGCCGTCGATGCTCTGGAGATCGACATCGAGGACGGCGAGTTCCTCGTCCTCGTCGGTCCCTCCGGCTGCGGCAAGTCCACCTCGCTCCGCATGCTCGCGGGGCTCGAGGACGTGAACGCCGGCGCCATCCGCATCGGTGACCGCGACGTCACTCACCTGCCGCCCAAGGACCGGGACATCGCCATGGTGTTCCAGAACTACGCGCTCTACCCGCACATGACGGTCGCCGACAACATGGGCTTCGCGCTCAAGATCGCCGGTGTCCCGAAGGCCGAGATCCGCCAGAAGGTCGAGGACGCGGCGAAGATCCTCGACCTCACGGACTACCTCGCCCGCAAGCCGAAGGCCCTCTCCGGCGGTCAGCGCCAGCGTGTCGCGATGGGCCGCGCCATCGTGCGTGAGCCCCAGGTCTTCCTGATGGACGAGCCGCTGTCGAACCTCGACGCCAAGCTCCGCGTCTCAACCCGTACGCAGATCGCCTCGCTGCAGCGCCGCCTCGGCATCACCACCGTGTACGTCACCCACGACCAGGTCGAGGCCATGACCATGGGCGACCGCGTGGCCGTACTCAAGGACGGTCTGCTCCAGCAGGTCGACTCGCCGCGCAACATGTACGACCGCCCCGCGAACCTGTTCGTCGCCGGGTTCATCGGCTCCCCCGCCATGAACCTCGTCGAGGTCCCGATCACGGACGGCGGCGTGAAGTTCGGCAACTCCGTCGTGCCGGTCAACCGCGAGGCCCTGAAGGCCGCCGCGGACAAGGGCGACCGCACCGTCACGGTCGGCGTCCGCCCGGAGCACTTCGACATCGTCGAGCACAACGGCGAAGCCGCCAAGTCGCTGACCAAGGACAGCGCGGACGCCCCGGCCGGCCTCGCCGTCTCGGTGAACGTCGTCGAGGAGCTCGGCGCCGACGGCTACGTCTACGGCAGCGCCAAGGTCGACGACAAGCTCACGGACCTGGTCGTCCGCGTCAGCGGCCGCGCGGTCCCGGACAAGGGCGCCACGCTGCACGTCGTGCCGCGGCCGGGCGAGACCCACGTCTTCTCGACCTCCACGGGCGAGCGCCTCTCCGACTGATCGCCCTGATCATCACGAAAAGCAAATCGGGCGGACGAAAACCGCGCCGCGGTCGAATTCACCCAAGCTGACGAAGAAGGCCCCACAGCCTGCTGTGGGGCCCTCTTCGTTGTCGACAAATACCCCGGCAAGCCGGTCATTTCGATCCCTGTACGTCAACTCACCACCCAGCGAAACCCGTTCCCCTATCCCCCGAACTGATTACTAAATGTCGCCAAATCATCACCCCGCGCTACCCTCACTCGCGTGAAGCACTCCACCACTAACCAACGGACCCGGCGTGGCCGTGGCCCCGCGCGCCGAATCGGTCGCACCCTCGCCCTCGTTCTGCCTGTCGTCCTGGTGCTCTCCGGGACCCTGGCGGTCACCCGAGTCAACTGGTCGGGGAACTCCTCGGACTCGGTGCTCACCGCCTCCTCCTCGGACGTCTCCTCGCATGCCGTCTCCCGTGCCCCGCAGGACGTGCTGCGCGACCGGCTCCTGCTGGAGCTCCAGGAGAAGAACCCGGGCGTCGCCCTCACCCACCTCCAGGAGGCCGTGAACGGCCGCCCGTCGCTCGCCAAGCACTGCGTCTCCATCGCCCGCGCCCTCGGCCGCGCCGCGGTCCGCGCGTACGGCCCGACGCGCGCCCAGGCGTTCGCGCGCCCTGTCTGCGACACGTCCTTCGCATCGGGGGTCGCGGCCACGCATCTCTGAGCCCCACCGGCCCCACCTGTTCTGTCAGGTAACAGCTGCTTAAGGGAACGGTTGCCGACAGAAGTCGTGAGCGGGGCGCCACGTACAGTTCGGGCATGACCCATCCGAACGCCGCGTCACGCCCCGTTCAAGCCGTTGTCCTGGCCGGTGGTCAGGGCTCCCGACTGCGTCCCTACACCGACGACCGGCCCAAGCCGATGGTCGAGATCCCCGGCACCGGGACCCCGATCATCGGTCACCAGCTGACCTGGCTCGCCGAGGAGGGCGTCACCGACGTCGTCGTCTCCTGCGGCCACCTCGCCGAGGTCCTCCAGAAGTGGCTGGACTCGGCCGACCTCCCGGTCAACATCACGACGGTCGTCGAGACGGAACCGCTCGGCCGGGGCGGCGGCCTGAAGTACGCCGCCGCGCACCTCCCCCACCCGGACAAGCCCTGGTACGCGACGAACGGCGACATCTGGACCCGTTTCTCGCTGCGCGACATGGCGGACTTCCACACCGAGCGCGACGCCGTCGCGACCCTCGCCCTCGCCCGTCCGCGCATCCCGTGGGGCGCCGTCAAGACCGACGGCTTCGGACGCGTCACGGACTTCATCGAGTCCCCGCCGACCACGTACGAGATCAACGCGGGCGTCTACGTCTTCTCCGCCGAGTTCGCCGACCTGCTCCCCGAGCGCGGCGACCACGAGCGCACCACGTTCCCGCACCTGGCCCGCGAACGCCGCCTGGCCGGCTTCCCGCTCCCGCAGGGCGCCTACTGGCGCGCCATCGACACCGCTAAGGACCTTACGGAGGCGGCGAAGGAACTCGCGGCCCTGGGGCGCTGAGAGCCCCCTTCCGGCAGCACGGGGGCTGGAGAAGCCCCTTCCTGGCAGCACGAGGGCTGAGAGCCCCTTTCCGGCCGTACGAGGACGGGCCCCGCACATCTGATGTGCGGGGCCCGTCCTCGTACGGCCAGGGGGCGTGACGCGTTACCCGAGGAGACCGCCGACCAGCTTGTCCGAGCCGCCGGAGGTGCCGCCACCACCGCCGCCGCCGCTGCCGCCGCTGCCGCCGCTCGAACCGCCGGAGGAGGTGCCGCCGCTCGAGCCGCTGCCACCGGTGCTGGAGCTGCCGCCGCTGGACGTCGGGCCCGCGCTGGTGCTCGGGGCCTGGTGGACCGGCGAGGACTGCTGGGGCGGGGCCTGGCCGGTGCCCTGGGTCTGGCTGGGGCCGCTGGTGACCGTGCCGCCCGTCTCACGGACCGCGGCGCCCGGCGTGGTGGCCGCGCCCGACGGCGAGGAGGAACTGCCGTGGGTGGGCGCCTTGGCCGAGGCCGAGGGAGTGGTGGTCTTGTGCTGGGGCGTGCCGGGCTCCTCGGGAAGCGGGGAACCGGGCAGTTCGTTGCGCGGGGCCTCGCCCGGTCCCGGCACGACCACCCGGTCGGCGTCACGGACGGCGCCGCCGAGGAGCGAGCCGATGAGGAGCGTGAGGCCGACGACGACGGCCGAGACGAGCGCGCCGCGGCGCAGCACCCGGTGCCGCAGGTCCCAGATGTCGGCGCGGGGCCCGAGCGTGCGCCACGCCTCGCTCGCGAGGCGTCCGTCGACGGAGTAGACGGGCGCGCCCGCGATGATCAGCGGCGACCAGGCGGCGAGGTAGATGATGTCCGGCGCGTCGTACGCGGGGACCGTCTTCCAGCTGACGGTGACGATGAGCGCGGCCGACAGCATCGCGCCGACCACGGCGGCGACCCGCTGCCACAGCCCGAGCACCGTGAGGACGCCCACGATGACCTGGAGGAAGGCGATGACGAGCCCGGAGCCGACGGGGTGCTGGAGCGCGAACTGCCGCAGCGGCTCGGCGACGTCCCAAGGGTGCAGCGTGTTCAGCCACTTGACCATGGAGCCGCGCTTGCCGCCGTCGAAGTAGACGGGGTCGCAGAGCTTGCCCATGCCGGCGTAGATGGAGATGAAGCCGAGGAAGACGCGGAGCGGGAGCAGCACCACGCCGAGGTTCATCCGGCGCCCGGGGTAGTAGGCGTGCCGGACCGGGTCCGAGCCGTGCCGCCTGGCCGGTGTGCCGCCGTCGTCGCCGTCGTCGCCGTAGTCGTCGGGGTTCTCCACCGCGAACTGCCCGCCCGTGTAGCGCGGTTCGTCGTACGCGCTGTCCACGCTGCGCATGTTCGGCAGCAGCCGGGTCCCCGCGGAGTCGTGGTCGTGGCCGCGCTGGCTGCCGACGAGGGGCGTCTCGACCGTTTCGACGGTCAAGTCGCCCGCGTAGCCCTGGTGTTCGTCCGCGTAGCCAAGGTGTTCGTCCGCGTAGCCAAGGTGTTCGTCGACGCGGGGGATGACCCGGGTGGCGCCGGCGTCGCCCGTCGGGTCGACGGCGCCGTGGCGCACGCTGGTGCTGCGCACGGCCTGCAGCAGGCGGTGGGCGCCGGTGTCGTCGGGGTCGGACCGCCCGCTCCAGACGACGGGTGCGCGGCGGCGGGCCCCGGCGGCCGGGCCGCCCGCTCTGCCCGCCGTACCGACGACGGGGATCCGCGCGGTGTCGTCGGCGCCCAAGTGCCGTGCGACGCGCGAGGATGGGGTTCGCGTCGCGCCGCCTAGCTGCACGCGGAAGCTCGCATGATTGACGATGACCTGCGCCGGATCGCTCGGCACCTTCACCATGCTCAGCGCGGGAGCGTCGTCGAATCCCGACGAGCGGTCCCCCGTGGGTGTGCGGGGTGTTCTGGTGTCCACACTCATCTAACCGAGTGATGTGTGTTTAGGACACTGCCTTGACTGCGCCGATCTGTCCGGACCGCGTCAAGGTCATCGCGAACATCCCGATTGCCCCACGGGGGGTGACTCACTCAGACGTCTGCTCAAACACCTGTTCAGATATCCGTTCGGGCGTCTGTTCAGACGCGTCGGCGTGAGGCCTCGTACAGCACAACTCCCGCCGCGACACCGGCGTTCAGCGACTCGGTGCCGCCCGGCATCGGGATCCGCACCCGGAAGTCGCAGGTCTCGCCGACCAGTCGGGACAGTCCCTTGCCCTCGCTGCCGACGACGATGACGACGGGACCGCCGAGGGCCTCCAGATCACCGACCTCGACCTCGCCGTCCGCGGCGAGTCCGACCACGACGAGCCCGGCCTTCTTGTACGACTCAAGGGCTCGCGTCAGGTTGGCGGCGCGGGCGACGGGCGTACGGGCGGCGGCGCCGGCCGACGTCTTCCAGGCACCGGCGGTCATGCCGGCCGCGCGCCGCTCGGGCACGACGACGCCGTGGCCGCCGAAGGCCGAGACGGAACGGACGACGGCGCCCAGGTTCCGGGGGTCGGTCACGCCGTCGAGGGCGACGATCAGCGGGTCCTGGCCCTCGTCGTACGCGGCGGCCGCGAGGTCCTCGGGGTGCGCGTACTCGTACGGCGGGACCTGGAGGACGAGACCCTGGTGGTTGAGTCCGTTGGTCATGCGGTCGAGCTCGGGGCGCGGGGCCTCCATGAGGTGGATGCCGCCGCGCTCACCGGCGAGCTGGAGCGCCTCGCGCACCCGCTCGTCGTTGTCGATGAACTGCTGCACGTACAGCATCGACGCGGGCACGCCCTCGCGCAGCGCCTCCACGACCGAGTTGCGCCCGACGACCATCTCGGACGTGCCCTTGCCGCCGCGTCCGCGCGGGACGGGACGGCGTGCGACCTGCTTCGCCTTGGCGCCCGCGATGCGGTTCTTCTTGTGCCCCTTGCGCATCTCGGCGGGCGGGGTGGGGCCCTTGCCTTCCAGGCCCCGGCGTCGCTGGCCGCCACTGCCGACCTGCGCGCCCTTCTTGCCGGACATGCGGCGGTTGTTAGCGGCCATGACCTACCTGTCTGTGTGAGGCGAGCGTGCGTACGTTCTTGAGGTGTCGTATATGCAGTGTGCCGCCCGGAGGCCCGGGCGGCACAATCGATCAAGGCCGAGAGGCCCCGAGGAGGCCCTGCGGAGGGCCCGAGGGGGCCCGCTCAGCGGGGGCCGAGCGTCCAGCGCGGCCCCTGCGGGCCGTCCTCGATGACCAGACCGGACTGGTTGAGCTGGTCGCGGATGGCGTCCGCGGTGGCCCAGTCCTTGCGGGTGCGGGCGGCCTCGCGCTGGTCGAGGACCATCCGGACGAGGGTGTCGACGACGCCGTGCAGATCCTCACCGCGGTCGCCCTCGCCGGCCCACTGCTCGTCGAGCGGGTCGAGCCCGAGGACGCCGAGCATGGCCCGCACCTCGGCGAGGCGGGCGACGGCGGCTTCCTTGTCGTCGGCGGCCAGGGCCGAGTTCCCCTGTCGCACAGTCGTGTGCACGATGGCGAGCGCCTGCGGGACGCCCAGGTCGTCGTCCATGGCCTCGGCGAAGGCCGGCGGCACCTCGGCGGCGGGCTCGACGACGCCCCCCGCCTTCTCGACGACCCGCTGCACGAAGCCCTCGATGCGCGCGAACGCCGACTCGGCCTCGCGCAGGGCCTCTTCGCTGTACTCGATCATCGAGCGGTAGTGCGGGGTGCCGAGGTAGTAGCGCAGCACGATCGGACGCCACGTCTTGACCATCTCGGAGACGAGTACGGAGTTGCCCAGGGACTTGGACATCTTCTCGCCGCTCATGGTGACCCAGGCGTTGTGCACCCAGTACTTGGCGAACTCGTCGCCGAAGGCCTTGGCCTGCGCGATCTCGTTCTCGTGGTGCGGGAAGATCAGGTCGATCCCGCCGCCGTGGATGTCGAACGCGGGGCCCAGGTACTTGTGGGCCATGGCGGAGCACTCCAGGTGCCAGCCGGGTCGGCCCCGTCCCCACGGCGTCTCCCAGCTCGGCTCGCCCGGCTTCGCGGACTTCCACATGGCGAAGTCGCGCGGGTCCCGCTTGCCGGTCTCACCGACGCCGGACGGCTGCTGGAGGTTGTCCAGCTCCTGGTTGGACAGCTGGAGGTACCCGGGGAAGGACCGCACATCGAAGTAGACGTTCCCGTCGGCCTCGTAGGCGTGCCCGCGCTCGATGAGCCCGCGCATCATCTCCACCATCTCGGTGATGTGCCCGGTGGCCCGCGGCTCGTAGGTGGGCGGCAGGCAGCCGAGCACGGCGTACCCGTCGTTGAACGCGCGCTCGTTCTCGTACCCGATCGACCACCAAGGGCGGCCCTGGTCCGCCGACTTGGTGATGATCTTGTCGTCGATGTCGGTCACGTTGCGGATGAACGTGACGTCGTACCCGCGGTAGTCGAACCAGCGGCGCATGATGTCGAAGTTGAGGCCCGAGCGGATGTGCCCGATGTGCGGTGCGGCCTGCACGGTGGCACCACACAGGTAGATCGAGACACAACCCGGCTTGAGCGGGGAGAAGTCACGGATCTGCCGGGCGCTGGTGTCGTACAGGCGAATGGTCACCACTCCAGGGTAGTGGGCCACGGGGAGTGCCCCGCGACCTTCCCTCGCAAGGAGGACTTATTCGTGACATCTGCGCGCGGCCACCGGCACCGGGGCCAGGGCCGGCGCCGTGGCCGACGCGCGTCAGGGCGTGCGGGCCACCAGGGCCGTGGCGATCGCCATCAGGCCCTCGTCGCGGCCCGGGAAGCCGAGGCCGTCCGTCGTGGCGCCGGAGACCGACACCGGTGCCCCGACCGCCTCGGAGAGGATCTTCTGCGCCTCGTCCCGTCGCTTCCCGATCTTCGGGCGGGGCCCGACGACCTGGACGGCGACGTTGCCGATGGTGAAGCCCGCCGCGCGGACGATCCGCGCGGCCTCCGTCAGCAGCGTGACCCCGGACGCGCCGGACCACTCGGGCCGCCCGGTCCCGAAGTGGGCGCCGAGGTCACCGATCCCCGCCGCCGAGAACAGCGCGTTGCAGGCGGCGTGCGCGACGACGTCCGCGTCGGAGTGCCCCGCGAGCCCCGGCCCCTCGCCCTCCCACAGCAGCCCGGCGCACCACAGCTCCCGCCCCTCTTCGAAGGCGTGGATGTCGGTACCGATGCCGACCTGCGGCAGCACGAAGGGCACCGGCGCGTGCGACTCAGAAGCCATCGTTGGCCCTCCTGCGCGCGAGGACCGCCTCCGCGAGGACGAGGTCCAGGGGACGCGTCACCTTGAACGCCTCCTCGTGCCCCGGCACGACCACCACCCGCTCCCCGAGCTGCTCGACCATGCTCGCGTCGTCGGTCACGTTGTCGGTGACGGTCTCGTGGGCGCGGACGAGGGTGGCGCGGTCGAACCCCTGCGGCGTCTGCACGGCCCGCAGCCGCGCCCGCTCGGGCGTGGCGACGACGGGCTCCGGCATCCCCGGCTCGCTCGCCGGCTCGACCTGCTTGACGGTGTCCGCGAGCGGCAGCGCGGGTACGACGGCGGGCGCGCCGTCGCGTACGGCCTCGATGACGGCGTCGACCGTGTCCACCGGCACGAGCGGGCGGGCCGCGTCGTGCACGAGGACGATGTCGACGCCGGGGGGCAGCGCGTCGAGCCCGTACTTCACGGACTCCTGACGGCTGTCCCCGCCGGGGACGACGAGGAAGTCGGTGCGCTCGGGCAGCGCGTGCGTGTCGAGCAGCGCCTTCACCTCGGCGGCACCGTCGGGCGGGGCCACGACGACGACCAGCGACACCGCGCGGGAGGCGGCCATGGCGCGCACCGCGTGGATGAGCATGGGGGTCCCGTTCAGCGCGCGAAGCGCCTTGGGGGCGCCCGGACCGAGGCGCACGCCCCGTCCGGCGGCCGGAATCACGGCCGCCGTGCGGCCTCCGGGCAGCGAGGAGCGCGAATCGTCAGACATCGGTTCCTGTCAGGTTTGTGTACTCGGCGTGCTTGGGTATGGCCTGGGCGTGCCCCTTGCTCGAGCGAAGCCGAGAGCTCGGGGCAGTGCCGGGCGCGAGCCCTGACCGGACCCTTCCGTGACATCCGGTCGAGCAAGCTGTCCGGGCCCGGCACGCCAAGTATCGGGGACGCGGGTATCGACGCGGCATCGGGGACGCAAGCGCATGGGACACAGGTGTATTCCATGGGACGCAGGTGTATTCGGGCCACGCGTTTCCGAAATCGCGCGGGTACGAACATGCCGCAGCGCCCGGCGACAGCCATCGTGTGGAGCGACAGCAATTACGTCATCGGGCACCGCGGCATTTCATTGCGCAGCTGTGCGGCCTTGTGTGGACGCCGGGACGACCGCCGGGTGAGCGGCCACCGTCTCGACTGTCTGCGTCAGGACGCGAGAACCTCGTCGAGCAGGGCCTCGGCCTTGTCCTCGTTCGTGTTCTCCGCGAGGGCGAGCTCACTCACCAGGATCTGGCGGGCCTTGGCGAGCATCCGCTTCTCTCCGGCGGAGAGTCCGCGTTCGCGCTCACGACGCCACAGGTCACGCACGACTTCCGCGACCTTGATGACATCGCCGGAGGCGAGCTTCTCCAGATTTGCCTTGTAACGACGAGACCAGTTCGTGGGCTCCTCGGCGTACGGCGCGCGCAGCACCTCGAAGACCCGGTCCAGCCCATCCTGACCGACCACATCACGCACGCCGACGAACTCCGCATTGTCCGCTGGCACACGCACCGTCAGGTCGCCCTGGGCGACCTTCAGCACCAAGTAGGTCTTGTCCACGCCTTTGATCTGGCGAGTTTCGATGGCCTCGATCAGCGCGGCCCCGTGATGGGGATAGACCACGGTGTCGCCAACCTTGAACGTCATGTGACAGGTACCCCTTCCGTGGCTATCCAGGGTAACACGGAAACGGCGTCTTCTGAATGGCGTTTTCGCAGGTCAGGGCATATCTCGGGGCTTGACAACCGCGACTGGAACGTGCTGCGAAGGGGGAGCGGAAGAGGGTATTCGCAGGTGGGAGCGGCTGTCCAGGGCAAGAGAAACGCGTACGTTACACACACCGGACGTTCCTGACCAGGGTCTGAACATCCCGGTTTGTCCCGCTCCAGGAGCTCGACTTCCGCTACTCCGTTCGGTGAGCGGAGTCGGGTACGAGACGAATCCGGAATTGATCACGGACCGCGCCGATCTACCGATGATCAATTTTCCGGACCGCCCCGGATTCCTTACCGGAAAACCCCAAGCGGATCTCGTCACTACTCTCGCGGCAACTCGTACAGCCGCTTATGTGAATGGTGGACGAACGGAAGCTCAAAGTAGCTGATGAGGCGGACCGGAACCACTCGAGGACCGGGGCGCACGAGCGGCGCAACGGGGCTCGCGGGCGCCAAGGGGCGGGTCGGGTGCGGCGGCGTGGGAACGGCTCGGTAACCTAAGGCCGCTGACAGACCCTTAGGGCGGCTTTACACCGGAGCCGCTCTGCTTCGCCCACGTTCAAGGAGTTGCCGCCGCCGTGAGCAGCAGCCTTCGACGCGGCTCTCTCGCCGCCGCCGCCATTGCGTTCTCGATCGCCTCGCTCGCCGCGTGCGGGGCCGGCAACAACGCACAGACGCTGGAGGTCAAGCCGGACAACGCGGCGACCAGCGTCGGCGACATCAAGATCCAGAACGTCCTCGTCATCACCCAGCCCGACACGACGTCCACGGGCCCGGCGGTGGTCTCCGCGACCGTCTTCAACAACGGCCGCACCCCGCAGACCCTCGACTCGGTCAAGATCGGCGGCGACGGCGTCGCCCAGATCACGCCCGCCAAGGGCGGCGGCAAGCTGACCATCCCCGCCGGCGGCCACGTCATCCTGGGCGGCGAGGGCAACGCCTCCGCGGCCCTCAGCAACCCCGGCGCGGCGGTCAAGGACGGCAACGCCCAGCCGATCACCTTCACCTTCAGCAAGACCGGTGACGTGAAGCTGCGCGCGTTCGTCGTCCCGGCCGAGAGCTACTTCACCAAGTGGGGCCCCACCACCCTGCCCGCGGCGCCCGGCGCGACGGCCACCGGCTCCGCGACCTCCTCGAAGTCGCCGAAGGCCTCGACCTCGCCGTCCGACTCCGTCTCGGGCACGCCCACCGGCACTCCCACCGACGCGGCCTCGGCGAGCGCGACGGCCACGGCCTCCTCGTCGGCCGGCCACTGATCCAGCACGCGCGAAGGGCGGTACCCCGAAGGGTGCCGCCCTTTGTCGTACGTGCCGCCCTTTGTCGTACGGGCGGGTCGCGTCGTACGTGCCGCCGTGGGACGGGTTCGGTTTACGGCTCGAACTTGTAGCCGAGGCCACGCACCGTGACCAGGTACCGCGGCGCGCCCGGGTCCGGCTCGATCTTGGCGCGCAGGCGCTTCACGTGGACGTCCAGCGTCTTGGTGTCGCCCACGTAGTCGGCCCCCCACACCCGGTCGATGAGCTGCATACGGGTCAGCACGCGGCCCGCGTTCCTGAGCAGCATCTCCAGGAGGTCGAACTCCTTCAGGGGCAGGTCGACCTTGGAGCCGGAGACGGTCACCACGTGGCGGTCGACGTCCATCCGGACGGGACCCGCCTCGAGAGCGGCCGGGGTGACCTCCTCCGGCTCCCCGCGGCGACGCAGGACGGCCCGGATGCGGGCGACCAGTTCGCGGGAGGAGAAGGGCTTGGTGACGTAGTCGTCGGCTCCTATTTCCAGCCCGACGACCTTGTCGATCTCGCTGTCCTTGGCGGTGACCATGATCACCGGAACGTTGGAGCGGCCGCGCAGCTGGCGGCAGACCTCCGTGCCGGGCAGCCCCGGCAGCATCAGGTCGAGGAGGACGAGGTCGGCGCCGTTGCGCTCGAACTCGTCGAGTCCGTCGGGCCCGGTGGTCGCGATGGCGACCTCGAAGCCCTCCTTGCGGAGCATGTACGACAGGGCGTCGGAGAAGGACTCCTCGTCCTCGACGACGAGCACACGGGTCACGGAAGGACCTCCGGAGCGGGAAGCGGTTCATACGGGGATGTGACGGTGGTCGTCCCGTCGGGCTGCCCGTTCTCGTCCTCATCGTCGAGTCCGGGCATGTCGTGGTCGATCCCGCGATCGCGGGCCGCGGCCGCCTCAGGCAGCCGCAGGGTGAACGTGGAGCCCTGACCCTCGGAGCTCCACACGGTGACCTCCCCGCCGTGCGAGGCGGCCACGTGCTTGACGATCGCGAGACCGAGACCCGTACCGCCGGTCTGGCGGGAACGGGCCGGGTCGACGCGGTAGAAGCGCTCGAAGACGCGCTCCCGGTCCTTCTCCGAGATGCCGATGCCCTGGTCGGTCACGGCGATCTCGATGAGGTCTCCGCCGGGCGCGGTCACCCGGCGCGCGGCTATGCCCACCCGGGTGCGGGCGGGCGAGTAGTTGACGGCGTTCTCGACGAGGTTGCCGAGGGCGGCGGCCAGCTGGCCCCGGTTCCCCCAGATGCTCAGGTCGGCGGTGCCGCCGGCGGCCATGGTGATCTGCTTGGTGCCGGCCTGGTGGCGGCACCGGTCGATGGCCTCGGCGACCAGCTCGTCCACGCGGACCGGCTCGGCGTCCTCGAGGGGATCGTCGTTCTGCACCCTCGACAGGTCGATGAGCTCCTGGACGAGGTTGGTGAGCCGGGTGGCCTCTATCTGCATACGTCCGGCGAAGCGCTCGACGGCCTCCGGATCGTCCGAGGCGTCCATGACGGCCTCGGAGAGGAGGGAGAGCGCGCCGACGGGCGTCTTGAGCTCGTGGCTGACGTTCGCGACGAAGTCGCGCCGTACCGCTTCGATCCGCCGGGCCTCGGTGAGGTCCTCGACGAGGAGCAGCACGAGCCGGGAGCCCAGCGGGGCGACTCGCGCGGAGACGGCCAGGGCCTCCCCCCGTCCGGTCCCCCGCCTCGGCAGATCCAGCTCGACCTGGCGTATTTCCCCGTCGCGACGGGTGTCGCGGGCCATCTGCATCATCGGCTCGACGGCGAGCTTGCCGCCGCGCACCAGCCCGAGGGCGTACGCGGCCGAGCTGGCCTTGACCACGGCGTCGGCCTCGTCGAGGACGACGGCCGAGGACCGGAGCACGGAGAGCACCGTGTCGACGCCCGGCGGAAGCACCGGGTCCGTGTGCAGGGATGTGCGGGTGGGGCGTTTCTGGTCGCGCTCGCTCCAGCGGAACGCCAGCATGGCGATAACACCGGTGAGCACTCCGGCGATCGCTGCCGCTGCGGCGACCGCCGCGTTCACGTCCATGCCCCCAGGTTAGGCATGGCGACACGCCAGGCCACAGCCATCGGAGTGCGACCTCGAACACTCGTCGCCCAGAGTTCACCCAGGAGCCAGGGATGGTTCATTTGGGATGCCGGAAACGGACGCGTACGGGCCGGAACGTGGGAGCGTGGGGTTCACGGGGCCCGTCCGGCGGTCCGTCCGGCGGTCAGGGCAGCCCGGCCCCCGGACCCCAAGGTGACGTAAGAGAGGGACAAACCACATGCGTGACGCGTACCACGAGGAACTTGACTCGATCGGCGACGGCCTGGTCGAGATGGCCCGGCTCGTCGGGTCGGCGATCGGGCGCGCCACCACGGCCATCCTCGACGCCGATCTGAAGCTGGCCGAGAGCGTGATCGCGGCCGACCAGAAGGTCGACGATCTCCAGCACGAGCTCGAAGCCCGCGCGATAGCCCTGCTGGCCCGCCAGCAGCCGGTGGCAACGGACCTGCGTATCGTCGTCACCTCGCTGCGCATGTCCGCCGACCTGGAGCGCTCCGGCGACCTGGCCCAGCACGTGGCGAAGCTGGCCCGGCTGCGCTTCCCCGAGCGTGCGATCCCGCACGACCTGCACGCCACGATCCTGGAGATGGGTCAGCTCGCGCAGCGCCTGATGGCGAAGGCGGCCGAGGTGATCATCACGAAGGACGTCGACCTGGCGCTCCAGCTGGAGCAGGACGACGACGAGATGGACCTGCTGCACCGCACGCTCTTCCAGCACCTGCTGGACGACCGCTGGAAGCACGGCATCGAGACCGCCGTCGACGTCACCCTGCTGGGCCGTTACTACGAGCGCTTCGCCGACCACGCGGTGTCGGTGGCCAAGCGCGTGGTGTACCTGGTGACGGGTGAGCACGCGGACGAGCTCCAGCCCGACATTCAGCCGGTCACGGGGGCCGAGGGCGCTTGAGGCCGGGAGCACCCGGGGCTCCCGTCTCACTCCGGGGGCGCGGGCGAGCCTCAGTGCGCCGTTGATGCGCCCAGGGGAGCGGGCATGCAATGGGGGTAGGTACCCGCGCCTACGCCTAGGCGCCTAGGCGTACAGGCGTAGGCACCCGGCCTCGATGCCTCATTGAGGCCTCATTGAGGAGGACACCATGGCCGATTCTCCCGCCACGCCCGACCCGACCCTGGACCGCGACACCGACCAGCCCGCCGACATCAAAAGCCTCCCGCTGTTCGGTGCCTGCGGCTGCGGCTCCGGCTGCGGGTGCGGGTGCCAGTCGGGCAACCCGTGCCAGTGCGGCTGATCGCACAGCCCCACCCAGAGGGGCCCCGTCACCATGACGGGGCCCCTTCTGCATGAGCGCGGTGGCGTATGCCGGCAGCGGCCGTCACGGAGGGTTGGCCGCCATTCGGCAGGCGCCGTTCGCGGCGCCGCCCGGCGTGCCGGCCTGGGTCAGGGCGCCCACACAGCCCCGCAGATCACCGTGCACACCTTGGGTGCACGCCGTCCTGACGGCGTCCGAGACGTGGACGCCCGCTTGTTGGACCATGTTCGTGCAGGCCGGGATGTCCGCGTGGGCGGCGGGGGCGGCGAAGGCCACGCCGCCGAGTGTGAGGGTCAAACCGGTGAGGACACCGGCGATACGGGCCGCCGTGTGCATGGGAGGCACCTGCTCTCCGGGACTGGTCGGGGATGCGCGGATTCAAGGCGCCGAGCAGCGAACGCGCCTGGCGTACGACCATGGCCACGGGCCCCCACCCGGCGGCTCGGCAGGACTGCCCCTCCTCTGTTCGACGCTAGAACAACCCGCCGCCGCGCGCACCGCGGCCCGACCGTGGACACTCCTGACCGGCTCATTCCGCTCGGCCGGGCGGTGCGCCCAACGCCGGGTTGTCGAGGGCGTGCTCCGACATCCACTGGCCAAGAGTCGCTCCGGGCTTGCCGAAGGTCATGCGCTCGCCGCTGCCGACGCGACGTAGGTCCATGCCGAGCAGGCACCCCGAGGGTGAACGGCCATGTGGAGCTGTAGAGATTGCCGCCGGCGACCCGAGCGCCCTGATCCGCTCGATCGGCCGGATCTCCGGCACGGCCCTGGGCAGGTTCGCCGCGTAGGGCTGTCACAAACGAGGAAGCCGTCTTGTCCTCTCTGTGGACAGTCCCTTTGGAGGAATACATGAGCGCTGAGCACGCACACCCGCACCCAGGCGTTGAGGTGATCACGACCCTGCCGGAGGCGGCGGCCCGGATCCCGGCCGGCGCCGAGGCCAGGACCGTCCGGGTCACCCTGCGGCCCGGTGACCCGGGCGCGCCGCCGCACCGGCACCCCGGGCCGCTCTTCGGCTACGTGACCCAGGGCGAGATCCTCTTCGAGCTGGAGGGGCAGCCGCCCCGGGTACTCAAGGCCGGTGACGCCGTGTTCGAGCCTGGGGGCGACGTGATCCACTACCAGGGCGCCAACAACCTTTCGGACGCGCAGTCGCAGCTGGTGGTGACCATGTTCGCGCCGCCGGGTACCCCGGTTCTGACCGTGGTCGGCGCGGAGGAACTGGCCGAACGACGGCACCTGCGAGTTACCCAGCCCTGATGACCATCAGTAGATGACCATCAGTATCGGGCGAGCACCGCCGTAGGAGTTCGATCCGAGCCCACCCCGGCTGCCGCCGTGGGCCGATGCGACGGCCGGACAGAGTCGCTGGTGTACGTCTCCGTCCGGCGTCGTTGCGGATGGCCTTGAGCGCTCTTCCCTGGGCTGACGGCGGTCGCCTGCCTTGCCGTGGCGGGTCCGGCTCGGGCGTTCGTCTGCGGATGGGGCGCAGCCTGCTTGTCACCGGGGGTGCGGGTGGTGCCTTGCCGGTCTTCCTCGGCCATGGCGGCTGGGAGCTGCTCCGTCCCGCCAGGCCGGGCGGCACGGGCGACTGGCCGGCGTGGCGGCCGCCACCGATGCTCCGCACGCGTACGTGGCTCCGCACGCGTACGTGGTTGTCTGCCGCCCGTGGTTGTCTGCCGCCGCACGTGGGCGTCGTCACGCAGTTGGACACTCACCTTGTCCGGCGCTCTTCGCTGCTGTGCCATCGCCCGCGACCACTCGGCTCAGCACAGGAGTTGAACGTGTTCAGAAATGGTGCCAGCATGACGGAGCCGTGATCGGTAAGCGGTTGGTCGCAGTCGCCTGTGGTGCGGCTTCTTTTGGGGAGGGAAGGGCCGTGCTGACCCACTCATCCGGCCTCGCCAGGGGGTGGCATGCGGTGTTCGTCGCCTGTCTGCTCGCGCTCGCGGGATGCAATCCCCGCATGTATGACGAAGTGCCCGCGCTGCATGACGCGAAGCGGGCAGAAGTATCGGGGTCATGGATCGGCTACGACCGGACGAACGTTGTCTTCTGGCCTGACGGGAAGGCCGACATCCGTCTCTTGGACGGACAGGAATGGGACTTCGACGACAGGTGGCGCCTGTCAGGCACGGGAACCTGGAAGCTGACTGACAAGCGGACCGGATGGAACGACGGCCAGCATGTCCGACTGACTCTCACCTCACGTACCGCGGTCGCGACCCGTGCGCCGGAGCCGAACGAGCCGCTTGACCCGTCGGCGGACCGCCCTCAGACACCCAAGACCTACACGTGGACATTCGAGTTGCGGCGCGACGACAAGGAAGCGCTGAAGCTCTACTTCTTCTTCGGCGACCCGGACTCGCGCAGCACCTACATCCTGCAGAGAGGTGAGCCGTAGTCCCTGGCATCACCGTCCCGGCCAGACGACCCAGTTGCCGGCAGCCGGAACGCCATCCCGTGGGACGGGGCGTCGCCGACGTCGGTCAACCGGCCATAGCCCTCGGCTGATTGTCCACCGGGGTTCGGCACTGACCGCCGTTGTCCGGGCCTGTTGGTGTCAGGCGTTGATGCCAGCCGCGACGCGCGGGCTTGGCGAGTTCGCTTCTCGCTCCCTCAAGCAGTGAGCTCGACCGCTACTCCGGATCCGGTACGGGGTCTCTCAAAGCGAAAGGAGGAAGATCGTCAGTCCCCAGCCCACGACTGCGGCAGACCGACGGAGAACCCGTAGGTAGGGGACTTGATCAGTCGGAGTTACTTCTTCTTCTTGCCCTGGGTTTCGACCGCCCGCCTTTTGGCGCTGATCAGCGGGGTATCCAGCTCAACTGACCTGCAATTGAAACGTTGTTGCTGGTGGTTGTTTGTCGTTCGGCGACTCGTGGGGTGTTACGTCCGTCGAGACCTGTGCTGCGTGGGGGCGCAGTGAGTTTCGTCGCGAAGTACGACAGCACCTGCCCTCTCTGTAGCGACCCCGATCGAGGCTGGCCAAGAGATTCAGACCCACAGCGTCGGGCGGTACGAGCGGTACGAGCACGTTGTCTGCCCGAGGACGGCCGACGTGACATGCAGCATCTGTGAGCAGAAGTGGGTCGAATGCGGCTGCCCCTGAAGGAGCAGTCATTTGAGCCCTGAACACATCCGAGACGCTATCGCCAGCGGGCGGGGCCGCTAACGTTAGCGGCCCTGATAGCAACCAAAACCGCACGACCTGGGCGTCAGCGGATAGCGGATAGCGGATAGCGGATAGCGGATAGCGGCCGATCCTCGCAGACTCTGGAAGCAGCCCGCCGCAGGCTTCCGGAACGGTGGCCCGCGCTGCTATTGCCCGGAGCTCCCGCCAGGGGCCGTCAGGTTTCCTGACCGCTCAGGCATCGCCCTGGGTTGCCCGGTATGCCTCGTACTGCGCTCGCGCGCCGGCCGCTGTCCGAGTTGAGCCCGTGGCGTGCCCCCGTGCCGCCCTATGGGCTTTTCCGAGGCCCTTCAGCAGGGGTCGGCGGCCGTGCACACCATGCTCCCCCCTCTCTGAAGAGCCGTCCCGCGTTCACTGCTAGATGGCGCCTGCAATGGGCCGAGTCCCGTCTCAACTCACCTATGCCGACGGACACCTGCGCAAGTGCCCGTTGCGCCACCTCTGAACAGGGGCGCCGCTGTTGTCGACTGTCGTCAGTTGTCGACGTCGGCCACCCTCGGACGACCCAGAGACGGCCCAGAGACGGCCCCAGGGACAACCTCGGAGCCAGCAGTTTCCCGTTGCCCGCGGCAACCTCAAATATTGATCAATTGAGTTGATCTTGCGTGCGCGATCTCCCTAGGTTGATCTCATCCACTGCGCCGCTGACCACGGCGCAGCACAGGCGTCATTCACGCCACGCAATAAGAAACTGGGGGAAAGTTGAAGACCAAGCTCGCCTCGATGGCCGTATTGGGCGCGTTGGCAATTGGGGTAACTCCTGCATATGCCCAAACTCAGGATGAGGTGCCCAGCAGGCAGACCTCTTCTGTCGTTGCCGCGCCAGCGATCGACACCTGGCAGGATATTGCGGCAGGGAAGTGCTACTACGGCGACAAAGAGTCCTGCGAGATCATGATCAAGGGTCTCAAAATGTCCAAGAAGGCCAAGGACTGCTTGATCAAGGGAGCCGTCGCAGGGGCCGGAGCTCTCATAGTGGGGCGGTTCAACAAGGACCTGGCCGAGAAGATAGCCCGCAACACGGTGGCCGCCGGTGCGACCGCCTGCATCTCGGCTCTCGCTGGCTAGACTCTGATCTCGTCTCTATGGCGCCAAGCTCGCTCCGGCAGGCCCCGTCCAGCCTGCCGGAGCATCTGCCCATAGTGCAGTCGCACCCACAAACGTGTCTCTGGCTCGCGGAATAGCTGGGAGACCATGAAAGGCGGCAACTATGTCGAAGCTCGCAATATTCGTCGCATGGGCGGCAGTTCTCTTCTCTGTCAACAAGTTCATACTTGCGGATGGCTGGCCAGAATATGCATTCACGTTCGCTTCCAGTCTGCTCATGTTCATCCTGCTCGCGAAGGCGAGTCGCGCGAGGGGTAAATCGATCTCCGCTTGATCGACAACTTCTTGGGCACTCGGAATAAAATCTCTCGCAGGGTGCATCATCTATCCTTGGAGAGATCTAGGGCAATTAAAGGCGTCACCCGACTATGGCTTTCCGGGTGGCGCCTTTCGTGTTTACCCCTAGCAGGTCCATGCGGTCAGCGCATTTTTAGGTGATCGAGAAGTGAGGGGTCTGATCGGCGCATCCAGCTCGGCCGGGCCCATGCCCGTCAGGTCGTCACCGTCCGCCTGGCCGAGGACACCGTCCGGGTCTTCCTCGGAACCGACCTGATCACCACCGTCCCCCGAGCGACCAGGAAAGAGGTGGCCGTCCGCAAGTCCGGCGAACACAACCGCCGGAAGATCGTCTAGGGCAGACGTCAAGCATCACCTGAGAAGCCGTTGTCTTCCGAACGTGACTGCTGTGTTTCCGCTGGTCAGGCATGACACCGTCGGCCCTGCGGCAGGGATGACGCGTCGTGTTGTCCTCTCGGGGAGGCGTGCAAGTGCCGTCGGTGATCGCGCATGATGACAGGGCCTCTCGGTAGCTCGGGGATGCGAATCTGACCGAGCAAGGCCGGGAGTCCCTGGTGTCGTTGTTGTGCGCGTCCAAGCCCGTCCGGTTCAACTCGGCTGCAGCATCGTGTGATTGCCACGCGCACGTGTTCGGCATCGCTGCCGACCCGATCGGGCGCGCCGGTATCCGTCGGACATGACGGACGCGGAGTGGGCGGCCATCCGGCCGTTGCTGCCGGTGCCGGCCTGGCTTCAGGGGAGGGGCGGACGGCCCGAGGGCTACTGCCACCGGCAAGCAAGCCGCGGTGCTGTCAGAGGGCTCTACCTTCTTGATCGGGTCGATCGAGAAGGTAGAGCCCTCTGACAGTCAGGTGGTCCTGGCACTCAAACCCCTAGGCACACGCGGCGTCACGCTCTCTGAACCCGACCTGACACCGCAGCCCGTACGTGCCTCAGGACGGCAATCCAGGGCGGGGGACTCATGCCGCCCCGCCTGTACGCGCACGTCATGCCCAGTAGCCGGGACCACGCCCGGAAAGCTCTCGGCCTGGCACTCCGGCCGCAAGAGCCGGGGCGCTGAGGGCCCAGAGCGGGCCCTGGCCGTGAAAACGCCCCCGATCCGCGCCATAAGAGCAGGTCGGGGGCATGATCACAAAGGCTACTTCTTCTTGCCCTGGTTCTTGACCGCCTCGATCGCGGCTGCGGCCGCATCCGGGTCGAGGTACGTGCCGCCGGGGTTGAGCGGCTTGAAGTCGGCGTCGAGCTCGTAGGCGAGCGGGATGCCGGTCGGGATGTTCAGGCCCGCGATGTCGGCGTCGGAGATGCCGTCGAGGTGCTTGACGAGGGCGCGCAGCGAGTTGCCGTGGGCGGCGACCAGGACCGTGCGGCCGGTGAGGAGGTCGGGGACGATGCCGTCGTACCAGTACGGCAGCATGCGGAAGACGACGTCCTTCAGGCACTCCGTGCGGGGGCGCAGCTCCGGCGGGATCGACGCGTAGCGCGGGTCGTTCGCCTGCGAGAACTCGCTGTCGTCGGAGAGGGGCGGCGGCGGGGTGTCGTACGAGCGGCGCCACAGCATGAACTGCTCCTCGCCGAACTCGGCGAGGGTCTGGGCCTTGTCCTTGCCCTGGAGAGCGCCGTAGTGCCGCTCGTTCAGACGCCAGGAGCGGTGGACGGGGATCCAGTGGCGGTCGGCGGCCTCCAGCGCGAGCTGGGCGGTGCGGATCGCGCGCTTCTGGAGCGAGGTGTGCACGACGTCGGGCAGCAGGCCGGCGTCCTTCAGCAGCTCACCGCCGCGGACTGCCTCCTTCTCGCCCTTCTCGTTGAGATTGACGTCCACCCATCCGGTGAACAGGTTCTTCGCGTTCCATTCGCTCTCGCCGTGGCGGAGGAGGATCAGCTTGTACGGTGCGTCGGCCATACGTCCGAGCGTAATGGAAGCCTTCGTCCCCTCGCGCCCCTGCCCAGAAGCCGGACAGTTGACGGCATCTGCTAATTGAGTGGCCCCGGAGACCTCCCGCTCGTAAGTTGCCATCAGTACATGAGCCGCTTACATCCGTGGGGGACGACCGATGCCACTCGCCGTCATGCGACGCGCCGCCCGAGAGACCGTCTCGGGGCTCCCCCGCGAGTTCTGGTGGCTGTGGACCAGCACCCTGGTCAACCGACTCGGTGCTTTTGTCGCCACTTTCATGGCTCTGTACCTGACGCTCGACCGCGGCTACTCCGCCTCGTACGCGGGTCTCGTGGCGTCCCTGCACGGGCTCGGCGGTGTCGTCTCCTCGCTCGGCGCGGGCGTGATGACCGACCGGCTCGGGCGCCGGCCCACGCTCCTCGTCGCACAGACCTCCACGGCCGCCTCCGTCGCACTGCTCGGCTTCATGCACGACCCGGTGAGCATCGCCGCGGTCGCCTTCCTGGTCGGAATGGCCAGCAACGCCTCCCGGCCCGCCGTCCAGGCGATGATGGCCGACATCGTGCGGCCCGAGGACCGCGTCCGGGCGTTCTCCCTCAACTACTGGGCGATCAACCTCGGCTTCGCCGTCTCCTCCATGGCCGCCGGTTTCATCGCCGAGTTCAGCTACCTCGCGGGCTTCCTCATCGAGGCCGGCATGACCCTCGTCTGCGCGCTGGTCGTCTTCGCGAAGCTGCCCGAGTCCCGGCCGGTGCAGAACGCCAAGGAAGCGAAGGACGACGTCGGCCTCGGGACCGTGCTGCGCGACCGGCGCTTCATGAGCGTCGTCGGCCTGTCCTTCCTTGTCGCCCTGGTCTTCCAGCAGGGCTCCGTGGGCCTCCCCGTCGCGATGGGCGAGGCGGGCTTCACCCCGGCCGACTACGGCATGGCGATCGCCGTCAACGGCGTCCTCATCGTCGTGCTGCAGATCCCGGTCACCCGTTTCATCCAGCACCGGGATCCGCGCCGGCTGCTCGTGATCTCCTCGGTCCTCGCCGGGTACGGCTTCGGGCTCACCGCCTTCGCCGGGTCGGTCGGCGTCTACGCGCTCACCGTGTGCGTGTGGACCCTGGCCGAGATCGTCAACGCGCCCACCCAGACGGGCCTGGTCGTCCAGCTTTCCCCGACCCACGGCCGGGGCCGCTACCAGGGCATGTACACCCTCTCCTGGTCACTCGCCGCGCTGATCGCTCCCCTGATGTCCGGCGTGGTCATCGACCGGTTCGGGGCCGAGTGGCTGTGGGGGCTGTGCGCGCTGGTGGGCACGGTGGCCGGGCTCGGGTACGGCCTGCTGATGCGACGGCTGCCCACGGAGGAACCGGCGGTGGAGGCCGGCCCGGCGGTGGCGAAGCCCGAGGTCAGCGCGGCCTGACGCCGACTCCCTGCTCTCCCTGCACCCCACGGGGTGTACAGGGAGGTGCGGCACGGGAGGCCTACGGAGTCGACGGCCGTCTGTACATCAAGAGCTCCCCCGGAAAAACGCCCCGGCTGACCTCACGGATGCATCCGCGCCCCCTTCACCACCTTGTCCACCGCGTTCCGAGGCCCGTACACGGCCAGCCCCACCACATCCAGTCCAGCCGTGGCGACAGCCCGCACCGCCGCCCGGTTGTCCCGGTCGTTGCCGGTGCTGAAGAGATCCGACGTGAAGACGGCCCGGGGCAGCGCACGGCTGAGCGCCCTGCCGTGTGCCGCCACAAGGACCTCCTTCGTCCCCTCGAAGACCAGCACGGGCTGCCGGAACATCGGCAGATACGGCACCCCGTCCGCGTCCTCGTACGGCTCCCCGATCACCTCGGGGACCTGTGTGCCCAGGCCGCTGACCAGGAAGGATGTGACGTTCAGACGTTGCCAGGGCTCAAGGTCGTCCCGCAGCAGGACGACGATCTTCGTGTCGAAGCGGATCGGTTCGCTGTTCATACGTCGAGACTGCCGACCGCCGTACGGCGCCGTCTTGTACGTTCTTTGCATGGTCGCTCAGCCGGAGGTCTCCGCCTGGCGCTCGCGCGTTCCGGGTGTCGTGGAGGTCTTCCACGCCCACTTCACCGAGTACGCCTATCCGATGCACGTGCACGAGGCCTGGACGCTGCTCATCGTCGACGACGGGGCCGTACGGTACGACCTCGACCGGCACGAGCACGGCACCCCGCACGACACGGTGTCCCTGCTGCCGCCGCACGTCCCGCACAACGGCTCCCCGGTCACCGCGCACGGCTTCCGCAAGCGCGTCGTCTATCTCGACGGCACGCATCTGGGCGAGGATCTCATCGGGTCCGCGGTGGACGGGCCCGACCTGCGTGACCCCGTGCTGCGACTGCGCGTCGGCCAGTTGCACACCGCGCTCGGTCACCCCGGTGACGAACTGGAGGCCGAGAGCAGACTGACGCTCATCGCCGAGCGGCTGCGCACGCATCTACGGCCCAGCACTCCCGCCGCCACCCCGCGCGACTCCCCCAGTCTCGCCCGCACCCTGCGCGAACTCCTCGACGGACACCTCACCCAGGGCATCGGCCTCGACGAGGCCGCGCGGCTCGTGCACGCGCATCCCGCCCATCTGGTACGGGCGTTCAGCGGCGCCTACGGCATCGCACCCCACCAGTACCTGATGTCCCGCCGTGTCGAACGGGCCCGCCGTCTCCTCCTCGAGGGCCGGCCGCCGGGCGAGGTGGCGTCGGCGACCGGCTTCTACGACCAGTCCCATCTCACCCGGCACTTCAAGAAGTTCGTCGGGGTGACTCCGGGGCGCTACGCACGCTCGAGGCCGGCGTGACCCCCGTCAGAGGTCCCGCTGGGCCTCGTACAGATTGCGCGGGCGTACGACGTCCGTGGTCCCGTACAGCTCCAGGCGGGAGTGCAGGTCTCCGGTGAAGTCGGGGACGTCGATCTGGTCGAACTCGGTCACCTCGTTGAGGCCGACGGTGGCGGAGTAGGGCGCCAGACCGTCGATCTTCATCAGCCCCGCACGGCCGTTCGTGACACGTACGTTCCAGTGGGTGAAGCGTGCGCCGAAGAGCGGACCGGCGCTCGCGTCGCCGCCGTGCCGGCCGTTGTTGTCGACGGTGATGTCGGTGCGGACGTTGGCGAAGGGCAGGCCCCGGTGGGAATCGAAGGTGCCCATCCGCAGGTCGCCGCGCGACCAGACGTTGTAGGAGGAGAGGCCTTCCACGTTGATGCCGTGGAGCTGGGTGTTCGGCGGGGCCGGGACCGTGCGCTGTTCGATGGTGAAGTCCTCGACGAGGTTGTCGTGCGAGCCCTCGCGGCAGAAGTACGGGTGGTGCGAGCCACGACCCGCCACACGGGTGCGGCGCAGGGTGCAGGCGGAGGCGGCGACGAATCCGAAGCCGTTGTCGACGTGGCGGACCGTCACGTCGTCGACCCAGCAGTCGTACGCGCACTGGAGGACGACCCCGTTGTAGCCCTTGTCGAGGAGATGCGGGGACTGCGGCGTCTCGACGGCCTCCAGGGTGAGGCCTTCGACGCCGGAGCCGGTCAGCGGCTCGACGTGGGTGGTCAGACGCGGGTCCCACTCGGGGCGTACGTCGAGGGGCAGCGGGCGCTCCAGGGTGACCTTTCTGCCCCGCACCCGCGTGATGCGTACGGGCCACTCGTAGGGGACGTAACTCGTGAGCTTGGTCTTGTCGTCCCAGTAGTACGCCTCAGGACCCGGACCGCCGCCCGCCATGTGCTCCAGGAGGGTGTGGTCGGCGTCGTCGGCGAGCCGCAGGAGGACGAGCCGGCCCGGCTTCAGCGGGCGGGGGTCGGCGACCGTCACCGACCAGGAGCCGCGGGTGGCGGGGGCGACGGTCGTCAGGGTCTCCCACTCGTCGCGCTTGTTGCCGGTCCAGCCCTCGAAGGGCCAGGCCTTGTCCTTGATGGCGGCGACGAGGGAGTCCCAACGGGCCGTGGGCGCGAGCCAGATGAGGCCGCCCGCCCAGGACCAGGACGACTTGTCGCCGCCGTAGCGCGAGCCGTAGACGCCGATCAGCTCGGTGAGGTTCCTGGTCGCGTACAGCTTCGTACGGTCGCTTCCGGCGCCGCGCAGCACGACGTTCGAGTGGCCGATGCGGATGAGGTCGTCGATGCGGAAGGTGCCGGGCGGGATGAGTACCGTGCCACCGCCGGCCCTCCCGGCAGCGGCGATGGCACGGTTGATCGCGGGCGCGCAGTCCGTGGTGCCGTCCGCCACGGCGCCGTAGGCGCGGACGTCGGCCACGACGGGGTGGCGGGGGAAGCGCGCCGACCCGCCCCGGTGGCCGGCCCTGCCGACGTACGGGATCTGCGGATGGGTGAAGGGGGTGCGGGTGAACTCGCGCCAGATGGTGGGGACTCGACCTGGGTCGTGGGGGCGTGCGACAGCGGTCGCGGCCGTCGCCGGTCCGCCGGTCACCGTGGCGGCCGCCACGGCCACGGCGCTGCCGAGCAAGCCCCGTCTGGTGATGCTCACGTACTCCTTGCTCATACCCGCCCGCCTTCCGTCGCATTCCATGGATATCCATGGATGTGAATGACGTTCAGATCCGCGTCGGCGGTGAGCATGCCACTGAGACCCCCGGCCCGGAAGGGGTCATGCACTACTTAGTTGGACTGGACCTGGAATTCAGCCAGCGGGACGCTGAGTCAGGTGGGTGAACGCATCCAGATTGCGGGTCGATTCGCCGCGGGACACCCGCCAGGCGTACTCCTTGCGGATCGCGGAGGCGAAACCGAGCTCAAGGAGAGTGTTGAAAGCGCCGTCGGCGGCCTCCAGGACCGAGCCGAGCAGCCGGTCGACCTCGTCCGGCGTGACCGCGACGAGCGGCAGTTTGCCGACCAGATACACGTCCCCCAGGGGGTCGACCGCGTAACTCACGCCATAGAGCTTGAGATTGCGCTCCAGGAGCCAGCGGTGGACGCCTTCCTGGTTCTCGTCGGGGTGGCGGATCACGAAGGCGTTCAGCGACAGGGAGTGCTTGCCTACGATCAGCGACACGGTCGTCGAGAGCTTGCGGGTGCCGGGCAGTTTCACGACGTACGAGCCCGCCTTGGGGCTCTCCCACTCCAGCTCGGCCTCGGTGAGGACCTGCTCGATGATCGACGCTGCGTCAGCCATGGAGGGAGCGTACGTCAGGCGTCCGGCGGACCGGCCCTCGGGCGGTGCGCGCGTCAGCCCTGGTGGGCGCGCACCTTGCGGCGGTGGGCCTGTACCGCCGCCGTGTACACGTCCGCCGTGGCGGCGGCCGCGGTGTCCCAGCCGAAGCGCTGCGCGTGCCGGGCGGCGGCCTCGCCCATCCGGGCCGACAGCGCCTGGTCGTCGGCGAAATCGCGCAGCACGCGCGCGTAGGCGACGGGATCGTGCCCAGGGATCAGGAATCCGGTCTCCTGGTGGCGCACGGCGACGGGCAGCCCGCCGACCTCGGCCGCCAGGACCGGCGTGCCGGCCGCCTGCGCCTCGATGGCGACCAGCCCGAAGGACTCGCTGTAGGAGGGCATGACCAGCACCGACGCGGCCCGGAACCAGTCCGCGAGCTGCTCCTGGTCGACGGGCGGCCTGAAGCGCACGACATCGGCGATCCCGAGCCGGGCGGCGAGCTTCTGCAGCCCCTCGGGCTTGGCGAGACCGGTACCGCTGGGGCCGCCCACCACGGGGACGACGATGTTGCCGCGCAGTTCGGGGCGCTCGTCCAGGAGGACGGCGACCGCGCGCAGCAGCACGTCGGGGGCCTTCAGGGGCTGTATGCGGCCCGCGAAGAGCGGGATCAGCGCGTCCTGCGGGAGCCCGAGGCGGGCGCGGGCGGCGGCGCGGCCGTCGGCCGGGCGGAAGCGGTCGAGGTTGACGCCCGGGTGGACGACGGCCACCTTGCCAGGCTCGGCCTCGTAGTGGCGGGCGAGCTCGTCGGCCTCTTCGGAGGTGTTGGCGATGAGGCGGTCGGCGGCGCGCACGATCTGGGTCTCGCCGATGACACGGGCGGCGGGCTCGGGGGTGTCGCCCTCGGCGAGCGCGGCGTTCTTGACCTTGGCCATGGTGTGCATCGCGTGCACCAGGGGCGCGCCCCAGCGTTCGGCGGCGAGCCAGCCGACGTGGCCGGAGAGCCAGTAGTGCGAGTGCACGAGGTCGTAGTAACCGGGGCGGTGCCCGGCCCAGGCCTGCATGACGCCGTGCGTGAAGGCGCACAGCTGGGCGGGCAGGTCCTCCTTGGCGAGGCCCTCGTACGGGCCCGCGTCGACGTGCCGGACGAGGACGCCGGGGGCCAGTTCGACGGTCGGCGGGAGGGCGGCCGTGGTGGCCCGGGTGAAGATCTCGACCTCGATGTTGATCGCGGCGAGGCGCTGGGCGAGCTCCACGATGTAGACGTTCATGCCGCCGGCGTCGCCGGTGCCGGGCTGGTGCAGCGGAGAGGTGTGGACGGAGAGCATCGCGACGCGACGGGGCCTTCGGTGCAGCCTGAGCCGTGAGGGCGTCGCCGGGGAGCGTCGCCCGAGCCTGCTGACGTACTGGCTCACGTGGCGTTCCTCCTTGCTGCGGGCATGCCGGTCGGAGGACGCACGGCACCCTCCAAAGAGCGCCAACGCCGGAGCGGTCCGCTCCATTTCCCTTCCGCGTTCCCTCCCGCACCCCTTTGCCGAATCATTACCGAGAGTCGCTCAACCGTTCGAGGGCGTGTTGCGTGCGCGGCCCTCTTCCCTTCTTTTCCACAGGTCGACGGTGGGCTGCCGGAGGTTATCCACAGGCCCGCACGGGCTTCCTCCCGGCCGCCTACTCTCGTACGCATGACAACCCGCGCCGCGTCCCGCCCCGTGGGTACGGTGACGCGCGGGACCACCAACCCCAACCGACTGCGCCGCATGGACCGCTGGATCGCGGCCACCCACGGCGCCGAGCTGCACAGAAGCGCCGACCCGGTGGCGGTCGACCTCGGATACGGGGCGGCTCCCTGGACCGCGGTCGAGCTGCTGACCCGCCTGCGCGCGGCCGCCCCCCGCACCCGCGTGGTGGGCGTGGAGATCGAGCCGGCGAGGGTCGCGGCGGCCCGGCCGTACGAGCGCGAGGGACTCGTCTTCCGGCACGGCGGCTTCGAGGTCCCGGTGCAGGGCAGCCCCTCGCTCATCCGCGCGGCGAACGTGCTGCGCCAGTACGACGAGGAGCAGGTCGCCGAGGTCTGGCAGCGTCTGTGCGCACGCCTCGCACCGGCGGGCCCCGGCTCCCGGGGCGGGCTGCTCGTCGAGGGCACCTGCGACGAGATCGGCCGTCGGCACGTCTGGGTCGCCCTGGGCCCCGAGGGCCCGCGCACGGTCACCTTCGCCACCCGCCTGGGCTCCCTGGACCGCCCGTCCGACCTCGCCGAGCGCCTGCCCAAGGCGCTGATCCACCGCAACATCCCGGGCGAGCCCGTGCACGCGTTCCTCCGCGACTTCGACCGCGCCTGGGCCGCGGCCGCGCCGTACGCCTCGTACGGCGCGCGGCAGCGCTGGATACGCACGGTCGGCGACCTGACGGCGGACTGGCCGGTGACGGACGGAATATCCCGCTGGCGCCAGGGCGAAGTCACGGTGCGCTGGGAGGCGTTGGCACCCCGCGGGGCCTTCGCGTAAACGCGGAGCGCGGGGTGTGGGACGCGGGTCGTGAGGGTGCCGGACAGGCGTGCGACGTCTGGATGACGCGCGGGCGTCAAGCGCCGCACAGACACGGGACACCCGGGCGAGGCACGGGCGTTGAAGGCTGGGGTGCGGCGAACCGGGACGCACGGGCGTGCGAGGCCGGAGTGTCGCGCGGACGGTGGACGCCGGGGGTCGCGCGGGCGTGCTTGGTCGGTGGAGGGGTGGCCACCGCATGCCCGTGAGCTGCATGGAACGAACTGCGTGACTGGCTCGTCACACAGGCGGGGAGATCGTTTTACGGAGGCGGGCCGGGGGGATGGGAGTTCTTGCCCACCTCTGTCGCATTGCGCGCCGACATGGCACGATCCCCCAGGCGTCCGTAAGTTACTGACGGTAAATCAGTTTGGGGGCGGAGCAATGGGATCCGGCAAGCGGAGCCTGACCACGGCGGCCATGGTTCTGGCCTGCGCCTGCGCGGTGCTTTCGGCACCGGGTGTGGCGTACGCGAGCCCGACACCAGCGCCCACGCGCACACCGACGCCGACTCCGACAACCTCGCCGGCCGGCAAGGACCTCGAGGCGATCCGCAAGAAGCTGGACGCTCTCTACCACGACGCGGCGGTCGCCACGGACGCGTACAACGCCGCCGAGGAGCAGGCCAAGCAGCAGTCGGCCGAGATCGTCGACCTGGCCCGCGAGATCGTCAAGGGCCAGGACAAGCTGGACGAGTTGAAGGACCGCGCGGGCGCCGCGGCCCGGGCGCAGTACCGGGGCGGCGGTCTGCCGCCCGAGATGCGGCTGTGGCTGAGCGACAACCCCCAGCAGTACCTGGACGGCGCGGGGCGGGTGCTCCAGGGCGAGCACGCGACCAAGGGCCTGCTCGCCGAGATGACCCGCACGCAGCAGGACTTGGAGCAGTACGCGAAGGACGCCTCCGCTCAGTGGCAGAAGCTGGAGGCCAACCGCCAGGCCAAGGCCACGGCGCAGAAGGAGATCAAGAAGCAGATCGCCGCCGCCGAGAAGCTGGAGTCCCAGCTCCAGAAGAAGGAGAAGGAGCGGCTGGCGAAGCTCGAGGAGGAGGCCGCGTACAAGGCGCAGACGGCCTGGCTGAGTTCCGGCGTCCTCGCCGAGATCAGCGGCAAGGCGTCCGAGCAGGGCAAGAAGGCGGTGAAGTTCGCCACCGACCAGATCGGCAAGCCGTACGAGTGGGGCGCCGAGGGCCCGGGCTCGTACGACTGCTCGGGGCTGACCTCACAGGCCTGGGCCGCCGCCGGCCACGGCATTCCGCGCACCTCGCAGGAGCAGTGGAGACAGCTTCCCCATGTCGACGTCAAGGACATGCGCCCCGGCGACCTGATCATCTACTTCGACGACGCCAGCCATGTCGCGATGTACATCGGCGACGGCGCGATCGTGCACGCGCCGCGCCCGGGCCGGACGGTGACGATCACGGGGGCCGGGTCCATGCCGATACTGGGGATCGTACGACCGGACGCGTGACGGGGCGGGGAGCAGGGAGCCGGGGCGGATCGGGCCGACCGAGCAACTCGGGCGGCCAAACCGCCATCAACCCCGAAAAAGCGCTCTGCTCCGCGTGATGCACCGCACGTGACTCACCCCACGGTTGTACAGACCCCTCAATCTCGCGGACGTGACGTTCGTCATTCCGGGCACAACCGCATCCTGTCCAAGTGCGGTACAGGATGCGGCATATGACGGTGGCCGCCTGCCGGACGCCATGACGCACACCATTCCGTTGCGGCGTCCGCTACCGCTATGGTCCCCGTCGGTGGGTCGAGGACCTTCGCCCCACCACGCCCTCGGGGGGAGGGAAGGAACCCACAAGATGCCCGTACCCATACCGCGGCAGAGAGCGATCCCGGCCGCGGAGAGCGGTCAGGCTCAAGGCGCGTTCTCACCCGGCGGCCCATCCGGAGAAGCGACCGGCGGCCCGGCCGGGGCAGTACCGGCGCCCCAAGCCGCCACGACCCCGGTCGACAGCACCACCAATCTGACCCTGCTGGTCATCGAGGACGACCCGGCGGGTTCGCTCAGCGTGCCCGAGATGCTCGACGCGGCCGGCAAGCCGATCCGCATCCGCACCGCCCGCAACCTCACCGAGGCCGAGCGGCTGCTCACCGACGACGTCCACTGCATCCTGCTCGACCTCGCGCTGCCCGCCCCCGGCCGGGCGGCCACCCAGAGCGACGACGAGCTGACCACGCTCAAGCACGTGCTGCGGCTCGCGCCCCGGCACGCCGTGCTCGCGCTCACCGCCTCCGGTGACGCCGAGCGCGGTGCGGAGGCGGTGCGCGTCGGCGCCCAGGACTATCTGTTCCGCGACGAGCTGGACGGGCGGCTGCTGAGCCGCGCGATCCGGTACGCGGTGGAGCGGAAACGTTCCGACAAGGCCGAGCGCCGACTCACCGAGTCCAGGCTGCGCGCCCAGGAGAACGCCCGCCTGGAGCGCGGTCTGCTGCCGACCCCTCTCCTGGAGGGCTCCTCGCTCCGCTTCGCCGCGCGCTACCGCCCGGGGCGCTCCCGCGCCCTGCTCGGCGGCGACTTCTACGACACGGTCCGTACTCCCGACGGCACGGTGCACGCCATGATCGGCGACGTCTGCGGGCACGGGCCCGACGAGGCCGCGCTCGGCGTGGAGCTGCGCATCGCCTGGCGGGCGCTGACGTTCGCGGGCCTGTGCGGCGACGAACTCCTGTCCACCCTCCAGCAGGTCCTGGAGCACGAGCGCGAGAACGACGAGATCTTCGCGACGCTGTGCACCGTGGACATCGCGCCGGACGGGCGCCGCGCCGGGCTCTGCCTGGCGGGCCATCCGTCCCCGCTGATCTCCCGCCCCGGCCGGCCCGCCGAGCTACTGCCGTACGAGAACGGCGGCCCGGCGCTCGGCCTGCTGCCCGGTGCCCGCTGGCCGCGCCGGCAGGTGGAGCTGGGCGGCGAGTGGAGTCTGATGCTCTACACCGACGGCCTGATCGAGGGTCACATCGGCGAGGGCAAGGAGCGGCTGGGCCAGGACGGCATGGTGGACCTGGTCCGCCGCCGGCTCGCCGAGGGCCTGGCGGGCGAGGAGCTGCTGCGGGCGACGGTGAACGAGGTCAGGGACCTCAACGGCGGAGAACTGACGGACGACGTGGCGGTGCTCCTGCTGGACCGGACGCCGTGACCGCCGTAGGACTGTGTGACGGTCACGCCGTGACCGCCGTACGAGCGCGTGACGGTCGGGCCTGGCCGACGGCCCGGCCCGCGTAGCCCGCAGGACCGACCGCCGGTGGTCGACTTGAACGTGACCGCCGGTGGTCAGCGGCCTCCGTTGTAGGGGCCGTACGGGCCGTCGCTGCTGCTTCCGCCGCGGCCCCGGCCACCGCCGGAGACCTGCCGGAGCGCGGGGCGCACGTCCACGAAGAAGACGATCGTGGCGACCAGCCCCGCGATCTGCAGGAAGATGATCGGGACCAGCAGGTTCACGGCCACCGTGATGCCCAGGATGATCAGCCAGAACATCTTGTTCTGCTTGTCGGCCGCGCGGTACGCGTCTTCGCGAGCCACCGCTGCCATCACCAGTGCCACCACGGCGAGCACCAGCATGGCAAGGAAGATCAGCGACAAGAAGCCGCCGAATGCCGTCAACAGCACTATGCCCACCGCCCGAGTCGATTCATCTCTACGGCCACCGTACCCGCAGAACGGGCCGGGAACTCTGAGAGTGCCCGGCCCGTCGTCATGGGACAGGAGTCCCGTCGTCTGCTACTTCACGGGCGGCGTCGTCTTCTTGGTGGTGATCTTGCGGGCCGGGGCCTTCTTCGCCACGGGCTTCTTGGCCGGAGCGGGCACGGAGGCGGTCGCGGCCGGCTTCTCCTCGGACCTGACCTCGACCGGCTCGGCCTTCGGCTCGACGGCGATGGCCAGTTCCTCGATCTCCTCGGCGGCCTCGCCACGCCAGGTCTTCACGGTCTGCTCGCCGTGCTCGGCGACCTTCTCGTACGTCTCCTTGGCCTTCACGGCGTACTCGGCGGCTACGCCGACACCGCGCAGGGCGAGGTCCTGAGCGGACTCACCGAGCTTCTTCAGGTCGGTGTCGAGGGTGCTGATGAACTCCGTCACCTTGGCCTGGATGGTCTCCTGCGCTTCCTTCGCGCGGGTGGCGGCCTTCTCCTGGACGGTGTTCGCGTCGATGTTCTTCACGGTCTCGATCCGCGCCGGGGCCTCGGCGCGGATCTGCTCCACGAGGCCGGGGACCTTCTTCGCCTGCTGGACGGCCAGGTCGGCGGTGCCGGCCAGGAAGTACAGCGGGGTGGGGTCCGTGGCGGCCTTGCGGATGTCGTCGGTGATGGCCATGGTGATGGTCCTCCGGTCGCTTTCAGCTGAGGGTTTTGGTGTTCCGCGGCGAGACCGGCAGGCCCACGTGGGGGCCGGCGGTGCTGCACGTCGTCGTCGTCAACTGGCGGTCTGCTGCGGGTCGGCATCGCTGCCGTCGGCCGTGCGGGGGCCCCGGACGGCGGTGTCCGGCGCTTGCTGGGTGCCCGATATGTGCTCTGCCATGCCCTGTGCCTCGTCCTGCCCCATGTCCTGGGTCACGTTCTGGGCCATGCCCTGGGCCAGGTCCGGCGTGATCTCGAATCCGTTCTCCTTGCGGAAGGACTCGTAGACCTGGAGCAGCACCTGCTTCTGCCGCTCGTTCAGCGTGGGATCGGCGAGGATGACGGCACGTGTCTCCACCTCGTCCCGGTCCCGCTCGGCGTCGAGGATGCCGGCACGCACGTACAGCGTCTCGGCGGAGATCCGCAGCGCCTTCGCGACCTGCTGCAACACCTCCGCGCTCGGCTTGCGCAGCCCGCGCTCGATCTGGCTCAGATACGGGTTGGACACCCCGGCGGCGTCGGCGAGCTGCCGCAGCGACAGCTGCGCGTTGCGCCGCTGCTCGCGCAGGTACTCACCGAGATTGCCGACGTTGAGTGATGCCATGTCTCCACCTTGCCGCACCTCCGCTAACAATTGCAAGCACCCGCTTGCAAAAGTGCGCTGCGCCACGAAAGGGGTGCCCGTGCGCTGCGCCACGAAGGAGGTGCCCGCGCGCTCAGCCGGCGGCGGCGCCGAACCACTTGGGCAGCCGGCCGACCAGATCCCGCTGGTCTTCACCGACCCACGCCACATGGCCGTCCGGCCGCAGCAGCACCGCGGGCGCGTCCAGTTCCTCGCTGACGTCGACGACGTGGTCGACCCGGTCCGCCCAGCCCGCCACCGAGAGCCGGCCCGTCTGGTCGAGCAGCAGCCCGCGGCCGCCGTGCATCAGCTCATAAAGGCGCCCCCGCTTCAGCCCCACGTCCCGCATCCGCCGGCCGAGCAGTTCATGGCCCTCGCCGAAGTCGTAGCGGACCCCGACCGCGGTGATCATCCCGGTCACGTACCGGTTCACCTCCTCGAAGTCCATCAGCTTCGACAACAGCTCCCGCAGCGCGGTCGCACCCGGATCGGTCCCCAGCAGCGTGATCTGCGCGCGGGTGTTGTCCAGCACGCGGGCGCCCACCGGGTGCCGTTCGGCGTGGTAGCTGTCGAGGAGCCCCTCAGGTGCCCAGCCGTTGACCTCGGCGGCCAGCTTCCAGCCGAGGTTGAACGCGTCCTGCACGCCGAGGTTGAGCCCCTGCCCGCCGGTCGGCGGGTGGATGTGCGCCGCGTCGCCGGCCAGCAGCACCCTGCCGACCCGGTAGCGCTCGGCCTGCCGGGTGGCGTCGCCGAACCGGGACAGCCGGCGCGGCGAGTGCACGCCGAAGTCGGTGCCCGCGACGGCCCGCAGCCGCTGTGTGAACTCCTCGAAGGTCGGCGCGGTCGTGCGGTCCTCGGACACGCCCTCGGCGGGCACGATGACGCGGTACGTCCCGTCCCCGTTGGGGATGGTGCCGAACCGCAGGTGGGTCTTGCGGACTTCCTCGACGACGGCGGCGACCGTCGCCTGATCCTCGGTCATCTCCATGTCGCCCAGTAGCGTCTCGACCTTGGCGGGCTCACCGGGGAAAGCGACGCCGAGCTCCTTGCGCACCACACTGCGGCCGCCGTCGCACCCGACGAGGTAGCGCGAGCGCAGGTGCGTGCCGTCCGCCAGCTCGACGGTCACCCCGGCCCCAGACCCGGCCCCGGACCCGGACCCGTCGTCGGATTGACTCAGCCCGACCACTTCGCAGCCGCGCCGGATCTCGGCGCCGAGTTCGACGGCACGCTCGTTGAGCAGCCGCTCGGTGGCCGGCTGCAGGGTGGAGAGACCGTACGGGTGAGCCGTGTCCAACCTGTCCGGCCACGGCTTGAGGATGCCGCCGAAGAAGCCGCCGACCTGGAACTTCTCACTGACCGCGAGGAACCGGTCCAGCAGACCGCGCTGATCCATCATCTCGACGCTGCGCGTGTGCAGGCCGCGCCCGCGGGACTCCTTGGTCGGCTCGGTCAACTTGTCCAGTACGACCACGTGCACGCCGTGCAGCCGCAACTCGCCGGCCAGCATCAAGCCGGTCGGTCCGCCGCCGACCACGATCACGTCAATCATCAAAAGCCCATCCGACGAGATTGGATTTCGGCCGACCGCACCGCGGGTCCCACCGGCGTCCGCCGTTTCCGCAGGTACTGGCCTTGGCCGGCCATTCTGCGGCACGCCCCGGGCCTTGCCGCAAGCCCCCCTGTGCGCTATACGTTGAGAGTGGAAAGGAGCGGGCAGCCCCCTTCGGTTACCCCCCTTCGAGAACCCCCCTTCGGGCATCCCCTTTGGACAGCCCCCTTTCCGTAGCCGTCGACCGCGGCCAGGCTTTCAGCAGATCTCCCTCGCTTCTGCATTTCCCGCGATACGGGATTGCCTCGACGCGCGTACGGCATTACCGTTGCGCCCATGACTGCCGGGTCGGCCTTGTGCCGTGAGCGAGTTGGTTGCCCGGCCTCCGAGTGAGGCCGAGGCGGGGTAGAGCCCCGCCCACCCCGACCACCCTCTTCTTCGCATCACCTCTTCACCTCACCGCGCGTCCACTTCTTCCGGAATTCCGCGCGCTCTCCCGCACCCCCTTACCGCGCCGCGCCCCAAAACGCCCCGCGGCAATTCACCCTGCCCGAAAACAAAAGAAAGCGACGCATGCCCAACCCCTTCAATCAGAAAGTCATCGAAGAGTTCCGCGCCCGCCACGGGAAAGTCGGCGGATATTTCGAGGGAGCCCGGCTCCTTCTGCTCACCACCACCGGCGCCCGCACCGGAACCCCGCACACCACCCCCGTCGGCTACTACCCCGACGACGGCGACCGCGTCATCGTCATCGCCTCCGCCGGGGGCGCGCACCGGCACCCGGACTGGTACCGCAACCTCGTCGCCCATCCGCGCGCGCGGGTCGAGAGCGGCGTCTTCACCTACGACGCCGAGGCCGTCGTCCTCGAGGGCGCCGAGCGCGACCGGCTCTTCGCCCGCGCGGTGGAGGCCGACCAGGGATGGGCGGAGTACCAGGCGAAGACGGACCGGGTGATCCCCGTCGTCGCGCTCCGCGAGATCCCGCGGGACGGCCCACCGCAGGTCAACGCGGGCTCGACGGGCGAGGCGCTGAGGGTCATCCACGACGCCTTCCGGCGCGAACTGGCTCTCATCCGCGAGGAGTTCGCCGCCTCGGGCAGTTCCCTCGGCGCCCAGCTCCGGGTCAACTGCCTCTCCCTCTGCCGGGGCCTGCACCGGCACCACACCGGCGAGGACCTCGGTCTCTTCCGTGCCCTCGCCGACGGCAACCCCGGCCTCACCCCGGTCCTGGACCGGCTGCGCGTCGAGCACGAGCGGATCGCGGAGCTGATCGAGGAGTTGCGCCGGGTGGTCGGCGAGCGGCCCGCGGACCCGACCCGCGTACTCCCCGAGGTGGTGCGTCTGACGCAGGAGCTGGAAGCCCATCTCGCCTACGAGGAGGAACAGCTGATCCCGGCCCTGGAGGCAGTGACCACCCCCTGACCCGCTCCTGAAGTCGGCCGACCTCCGCCGAGTGGCGCGGGCGGTGACCGGACCCCCGTACGCCTACCGTGGTCCGGTCACCGCCCCGAGGAGCACCCCACGTGATCGCGATGCTGCGCCTGGACGTCACGTCCGAGGCACCCGCGGGTCGTCCACGTCTCCAGCGAGGTCGCGTCCCTCACGTCCACCGGATCCGCGGCCGGACCTGGCCCCGGTAGCCGCCGGGTCACCAGGGCAGGGGCCGCGCGTGTACGACCTCCAGCCGCGACACGGCCCGGGTGAGCACCACGTACAGCCGGTGCAGGCCCCGAGCCTCCGCCTCGGCGACGGCCGCCGGTTCGACGGCCACCACATGGTCGTACTCGAGCCCCTTGGCGAGGGTGGCGGGCACCACCGCGACGCGTGCGCCCAGTTCCTCGGGCCCCGCGGCCTCGACCCCGGCGGCGCGCAGCACCTCGCGCACCCGCCCGATGTCCGGGTCGGCCGCGATGACGCCGATGGACCCCTCGTGCGCGAGCGCGCCGCGCACCGCGTCGACGGTGGCGGGCAGTACGTCCCGTGCGTCGGGAACCGCGCGGACCGTCAACTCCCCGTCGCGGCGCAGTGACCGAGCCGGCGGTACGCGCACGTCGAGTCGTGCCAGCAGCCGGTTGGCGAGCCCGACGACGGCTTCCGGCACCCGGAACCCGATCGTCAGCGGCACCACGGCCGCATCCGGCTTCCCGAGATGCCCGAGCAGCTCGCCCCACTCCCGGGCCGCCCAGGGCGTCGTGCCCTGGGCGAGATCCCCGAGCACCGTGAGCGACCCGAAGGGGGCCCGGCGCGCGATCGCCCGGCACTCCATCGGTGACAGGTCCTGCGCCTCGTCGACGACCACGTGGCCGTAGCCTTCAGGGTGTTCGACCAGCCCGGCGACCTCGTCGAGAAGGACGAGGTCGGCGGCCGACCACCGGGCCGACTTGTACGAGCGGGGCGGCTTCGCCCACAGGATCGCCTTCTGTTCGTCGGCGTCCAGCAGCCCGTCCGCCGCGTCGGCCAGCGCCTCGGCGTCGGTGAGGAGCCGGGCGAGGACCTCCTCGGGCCGCATCCGGGGCCAGACCGCGTCGACGTAGGCGCCGACCGGCCGGGACCCGGAGACCTTCCGCGCCCAGGCGTTCGTCTGGGGTCCGGCGCGCCATTCGGCCTGTTCCCGCAGACGCCGCACGGCCCGCGTCCGTACCCGCTCACGCCCGATGGCGTACGGGGGTTCTTCCGCCCGTACGCCGTCCACGATGCGGTTCAGTTCCTCGGCCGACACCCGCCACCGGTACGAACCGTCCGGCACGACGAGCGGGTCGGCGTACGTGCCGATGTTCCCGTACAGGGCCCGGCGCAGGACCTCCGCCATCCGTGCGTCGTGTTTGACGGCGGCGGCGCGCTCGTCGTCGCGCGCCGTGACGGGGTGACGGGCGATCTCGTCCCCGAGCGTCGACTGCCGTACGCCGCTCTCGCCGAGGGCGGGCAGCACCTCGGCGATGTACGCGAGGAAGGTGGGGTTGGGGCCGAGGATCAGCAGTCCACCGCGGCGGATGCGCTGGGGGTGGGTGTAGAGGAGGTACGCGGCCCGGTGCAGGCCGACGGCCGTCTTGCCGGTGCCGGGGGCGCCCTGTACGCACACGGACGTGGCGAGGTCTCCGCGGACGAGGTGGTCCTGCTCGGGTTGGATGGTCGCGGCGATGTCCCTCATGGGGCCGACACGGGGGCGTTCGATCTCCCCCGTGAGAATGCGGCTCTCCGGAGCCGAGGTGCCTTCATGGCCCCGATCCGGTCGGCTCCCTCCGATGTGTTCGTCCTCCAGGCCGGTGAGGTCCGCCGAGTCCCCCTTGCTCCCCGGCGCCCAGCCGAAGCGCCGGCGCACGGCCACGCCCTGGGGGTCGTGGGCACTCGCCTGGTAGAAGGCGCGTGAGACGGGGGCGCGCCAGTCGACGACGAGGGGTGGGGCGGCGGGGTGTTCGGTGATGCGCAGGCGGCCGATGTGGTAGCTCTGCCCGGCGTGTTCACCACCGCCGGGGCCGAAGTCCAGCTTGCCGAAGAACAGCGGGCCTTCGGGCAGTTCGCGCAGATCCCTGGCCTGGCCGCGCAGCTGCCGGCCGAGCACCTCGGCGTCGGCACCGGAGGCGGAGACGTCCTCGCCGGTGACGACCTGCTCCTCGGCGCCGTCGACCATCGCGGCGAGGCCGGCCCGGCAGGCGTCGTGGTGGGCGCGTTCATGGGTGAGGGAGCGGGCGAGGGCGGGGTCGGTTGACGTCACTCGGCCAAGGATAGCGAATAACGTTACCGAGTAACATTCTTTACTTAGTAGCCCTCTTTGCCCGGTCGCTCATCCCATGGAGCTACGCATAGCGCGGAAGACCGGCCGCCAGCTGCGCGAACGCCTCCTCGGCCGCGGCGACCGCGTCGGGCCGCACCTGCTCGACAGCCTCACCGTCGGCGATCCGCCGCCAGTTCTCCAGGGCGAGGACGCGCTGTACGGCGATGATCTGTCCGGCGGCGAGCCGGGCGCCGAGGTCGCCGCCGAGCGCCCCGGCGAGCGCGGCTTCGGACCGCTCCAGGTAGCGGAACATCCCGGCGGCCAGGGAGGGCGTCCCGTAGAGGAGACGGTGATAGGCCAGGACCTGCGGAGCGTCGTTGAGGCCGGTGACGGGGTCGCGGCGCTCCAGCCCGTCGAGGAAGTGCCGGCGCAGCGCCGTCAACGGGGACGGCCCGCCTGCGGCCACGCGCGCGGGTTCGTCCTCGTGATCGGCGAACCGGTGCAGGACCAGGTCCTCCTTGGTCGGGAAGTACCGGAAGAGCGTCGGCTTGGAGATCTCGGCGGCGGCGGCCACCTCCGCGACGGACACGGCGTCGAACCCCTTCTCCAGGAAGAGTCCGATCGCGATATCGGAGACAGCCTGGTACATCCGCTGCTTCTTGCGCTCGCGCAGTCCGATCTCACCCATGCCCCGAGCCTACGCACGCCCTGGCACCGCCTTGACCTCAACCGAGGTTCAGGTCGAAGACTGTCCGGCGTTCGGTGACACCTTCTCTTCGGCTTTGAGGAGCATGCGATGCGAGCAGTGCAGGCGAAGGAGTTCGGCGGGCCCGAGGTCCTCGTCCCCGTGGAGCTTCCCGATCCGGTTCCGGGGCCGGGCGAGGTCGTGATCGACGTGGCGTACGTGGACACGATCTTCGTGGAGACGCAGGTGCGGGCGGGGTGGGGGCGGGAATGGTTCCAGGTGGCTCCGCCGTACGTCCCCGGGGGCGGCGTGTCCGGTGTCGTCGGCGCCCTGGGTGCGGGCGTTCCCGCCGAGTGGCTGGGGCGCCGGGTCACGTCCTATGTCACGGGCGGCTATGCGGAGCGGGCCGTGGCGGCGGTGTCGGCGCTGACGGTGGTACCCGACGGCCTGGACCTGCGCGACGCGGCGGCCCTGGTGCACGACGGCGTCACCGCGGGCGGCCTGCTCGACCTGACCGCCGTGGGCCCCGGCGACCGCGTACTGATCCTCGGCGCCTCGGGCGGCATGGGCACGCTGCTCGTCCAACTGGCCCACGGGCGTGAGGCGCGGGTGGTCGCAGTGGCCCGCGGGGACGCCAAACTCGCCCTGGTACGGGACCTCGGGGCGGACGACGTGGTGGACGCCACCCGGGACGATTGGGTGTCCGCCGCCCGCAAGGCGCTCGGCGGGGCCGTCGAGGGGGCGGACATCGTCCTGGACGGTGTGGGCGGCGGCCTGGGGGCCTCGGCCCTGCCCCTGACGGTCGACGGCGGCCGGTTCTCCGCCCACGGGGCGGCGTCGGGCGGCTTCTCTCCCCTCGACACGGAGGAGGCCACCCGCCGGAGGATCAAGGTCTTCGGCATCGCCGACGTCCAGTTCAACCCCACCGACCTGCGCCGCTTCACCTCCGACGCCTACGCCGAGGCCGCGGCGCGGCGGCTGCGGCCGGTGATCGGGGAGGTGTTCCCACTGGAACGGGCGGCTCAGGCCCATGCGGCCATTGAGGGGCGGGGGTTGGTGGGGAAGGTGGTATTGGAGGTGTGAGAGAACGTCGTATCGGGGCCGCCGACCGCCCGCAGCCGACGACAGATCAGGCGTCCGCGAAGTGCTCGGCTGTTCGTTGGCCCCCGTGGTCTCCCCGTGGCAGCGCGCGGGCAAGATAGGGATTCGCGGTCGATTTGTCCGGGAGTCCCAGCGCGGCCGTGGCGCCGGCCAGGGTCATCGCGTAGGCGTCCACCGCACGGCGGACGTTGGGGGCGTCCAGACTGTCGCCGGTCACGAGGCGGTCGAGGTCCACGTAGGCCGAGCGGACGACTTCCATCCACCGGTAGACACGCCAGTCCTCACGCCAGCCCTTCGTGCAGTCCTCGGGCAGCAGACGGGCCCAGCGGGAGAAGAGGCGCTCACGGATCTCCGGACGCGTGGGGGTGAGGTGTATGTGGCGGACCAGGTCGTACAGCGGGTCACCGACCATCGCCATCTCCCAGTCGATGAGGGTCAGACCGCCACTCTCACGGCGCACGAGGTTCCAGGGGTTGAGATCGCCGTGCAGGAGCACGGGGCGGCGCGGGACCAGGGTGTGGCGACCGAGGATCTCACCGAGACGGCCTCCGTTGGGGAGTCCCAGTTCTCGCATCAGATCTCGGGTCGCCGGGGGGAGCTCGGTCACCATGCGGACCAGTTCGCCTTGAAGCTCCCGGTAGAAATTCAACCGCGCCGCTTCCGGATCCAGCGTCTCGTAGGCGACGAGGGTCAGCGCCGCGAGCTGATCCACGAGATCGTCCGCCTCGTGCGGCCGGAGCCCGTCGGTGGGGTGGTCCGGTGGGCGGAACCCGTCCGCCGGACCTTCGTAGGACTGGATGGTGAACTGCTCCCGCAGGCCGCTGGTACCCAGGGCCAGCACGCGCGGGGCGCGTACGGAAACGTTTGACCGCTCGATGGCGCCCAGAACGGCATGCTCGTTGAGGAACCGGCGCTCCCGGGCGTTCGCCGTGCCGATCTTCCGGCGAACCATGACGGGAAGGGGGTATCCCGGCACCCGTACCGCCGTATTGAGATGGGCCGTTCCCTTGAACACACGTTCCGCGGATGCGGCCCCCTCCTCGAAGAGGGCCCTGCTCACGACGGGCGCGGGAAACCGTGGATGCGGCTGGACCCGGTCGTCGGGTTCCCAGACGATCTGTGAGATCGGACCGTTCGGGTGATCTCGGCTCGCGTGGGACTCGTTCCACCGGAAGAGAATGCGCTCGATCTCGGCTGCATCCGGCACGCTCGCGAGCCGCAGCGGTTCCTCGGCCAGCCTCAGGGCCCGGTGCACCTCCTGCGTCGCCGCTTCGAGTTCCCGCTGGTCGAAGGAGCCACGAAGCGACGTGGCGGCTCTCATCACATCCGGGTAGACGGACTGGGCGCGCTCGAAGGCCAGGTAGTGCTTCAGGTCCCGGTCCAGACCGTGTACGGCCTTGGGCCGCCGTCGGCCCATGACCTCACGCCATGCCTCGACCACCTCGGGCCACTGGTGGTCGGGGTACTTCATGCGCACGAGGTGCGTCGCGAGGTCGTGCAGCGGATCGCCGTAGCTGGCCAGCTCCCAGTCGACGCAGATCAGGGGCGGGTCACCGTCGTACGACACGATGACGTTGTCCCGGTGCAGGTCCGTGTGGAGCAGGCTGAAGGGGCGGCTGATGAGCGCCGGCACGCGTTCCGCGAACCGCACCATCGCGTCCTCGGGGATGCCCAGCATCGCGAACAGCCCGCCGAAATCGTCCCAGTTGCGTCGGCGGATCTGTTCATCGGCCGCTGATGCCAACGCCCGCAGAAAGCCTCTGCTGTCCCTGCTGGAGCGTGGCCAGGACGCCGGCAGCGGAGGGAGATGCTGCCTGCGAACCTGCGTCATGTCCGCGAGAAGATCCACCAGCGCGAGGATCAGGCTGGAGTCCACCGGCTTGCCGTTGGGGCAGATGCGCGACAGCGGCACGCCCTCGACATAGCTGAGGATGGTCACGTCACCGCGCTTGACCAGGCACCGCGGAACGTGCGGCAGCACGCGCCAGATCGTGTTGAGGATCTCCGCCTCGTCCTGCCAGGTTCTGATGACCACGGGCACGACCGAGGCAATACGTTCCCGCACGGTCACCGGCGCACGGTCGTCGCACGCCACGAGACGGGAGTCGTTCTCCGTGAAGGGACGCACCATGTAGTTCCGGTTGTGGTGACCGCGGCCGAACGACCCGAATGCCCTGGCGTAGCGCACGAAGTCCTCGTACGCCGTGTCCGCCGCACTTTCCAGAGCCGGCGGGCCGGACAGGCCGGGCAGCGACGGAACACCCACGGTCACTCCTGAATAACTGTGCATAATCGCCGATGTTCATGCATAGCGATGAGGGTGAGCACACCCTAGTGCCCGCCCAGAAGTCCGGCTGAGTCCTCCAGGAAATCGGTGCCTACTTGAGAAAGAGTTGTACCTCCTGGAAACACGGAGTTGCTGGAGGCCCGGTCGACTCCTCCGCGTCATCTCAGGACGTCTCCGCGAGGAGATGCCAGCAGGAGTCGAACCAGGCCTGCATGCTCTCCATGAACACAGACCCGGAGGAGTCCGGATCGCCCTCGTCGTTGACGTGACGGGTCAGGGTCGACCCGAGACCGAGGACATCCGTGGCTTCGACCTCCACGCCGTCGTCCAGCAGGATGGGCCGCTCCACCACCTGATACGGACCGAACAGCGCCTCGACGCCCGGGCGCAGATACAGCTTGAACGCCGGTGTCAGTGGTACATGCCGGATCTCCACCCGCACGGAGGGCACCAGACCCTCCGTCTGCAGATCGCGCAGAGCGGCACACAACGAAATCGTATGCCGCAGGGTGATGGCACGGAGCCGGTCCTGCAACCGGCCCGATTGGTCGGGTTCCGGCTGCGCGGGCTGGTCCTCACCCGACTTCTTCCTACGCGGATAGGGAAGGTCCAGCGACTCCGAGGGCAGCAGTATGCGCAGCTCGATGCGCTCGGGGGCGATCTCCTTGAGCCGGATGTGCTCGGCCTGGAGTCGGATATGGGCGTCCAGGGACTCCGAGGTGAGGGTGAACACGTCCAGTCGTACGGTCGGCTGGGCGAAGGCCCGTGCGACGAAGGTGCCCAGAGTCGCGCGCACCCGGGGCACTTCCTGCTTCGGGTTGCCCAGGTGGGTCGGGCTCTTCACGACCCGCGATCCGCTGCCCTGACGGGACTTGATCCAGCCTTCGTTGTTCAGCTCTCGCAGTACACGCTGCACGGTGTCGCGGGAGACCCCGAGTTCCTCGGCGAGCTCACGCTGCGCGGGCAAGTGGGAGTCGATCGCGTACGTGCCGTCGGCGATACGGGTTCGCAGCGTCTCCAGGATGCGCTGGAACTCCGTACCGCCTCCCTCGCCGCGTTCTCCGCTCACACCGCGACCGTACCTCGCCCGCCCCATGGGCAAACCCGCCTCCCGGCACGTGAGTGACCGGATTGGAAGGTTGGCAGGGCTGGAAGTTGACTGGCCGTTAAGGGATCAAGCGGACAGGGCACATCCAATTCGAGGTAACCAGTCCAATTGGACGACTAGTTGACGGATCCGCTGGAGTGGACGGGGTGGGATACGTGATCTTCTTTCAACTGGTGTGCGTGGGAATCGAGTTCAGCGTGACGCAGCTCGTGCGGATGGAGCTCGGGCTGGTGGGTCTGGTTCTGCTGACCCTCCTTCTGGTGGGGGTCCGAGCGGGACACCCACGCCTGGCCTGGTGGTCGGCGGCCCTCTTCTTCCTGCTGACCCTTCAGATCCAGACCTGACGTCTCCAGGGCTGCCGACGATTCACGCCTGCCCCCGAAGCACCCTCAGCACCGGCTCCAGTGAGCCCACCACGTCCTCGGCGCCCGCTTCGCGCAGGAGCTTCTCCTTGTAGGCGGTGTGGGCGTAGCCGAGGAAGGGGACGCCGGCCCGGCGGGCGGCCTCGTAGTCCGAGGGGGCGTCGCCGATCATCAGGGCGGCGGCGGGGGCCGCGCCCAGGCCGTTCAGGGCGCGGTTGAGGCAGTGCGGGTCCGGCTTGAGGTGGTGCAGGTCCTGGCCCCGGCCGTAGATGTTGGGGGCGAAGCAGTTGGTGAGATCCCGGCTCGCGAGGTAACCGGTGGCCGTGCGGGCCGAGTTGTTGGTCGCGATGGCCAGCCGTGCGCCGACGGCGCTCCAGGTCCGGATCAGCGGGTCCGCGTACGCGGTGGGCCAGGCGGACGGCACCGCCTTGAGTTCCTGCTGGGTGAGACGTTCCTCCAGCTCGCTCACCAGATCGCTGTGCGGATGGCGGCGGTGGACGGCGTAGAGGACGACCATCGGGTCCGGGTGGACCTGTTCCTCCTCGGTGAGCAGCCCCCGCAGCCCCTGCCGCTCCAGCCACTCCACCAGGTCCTTCGCCACGTCCTCCGCGGAGTGCCCCGCGAACAGCCGACAGATCGGCCCGTCGAAGTCGAAGAGCACAAAGCGAGCGCGTTCGATCACTTCCCGCAAGTTCTCGGTCTCTGCTGCCACAGGTTCAGTCTGCGCCGTATCAGAAGTCACTAGGAGAGTGTCAGGTCCGTGGTGATGGTTTCCCAGAGGGCGTCGAACCACTTCTGGGATTGGTCCACGAACGCGGCGTCCCGCTGACCGGTCCGCTTCTCGAAGGAGAAGAGGAGGGAGTCCGAGCCGAGGGCGTCGTACATGTCCAGCGTCACGTCGGCCATCTCCTCCTCGCGCCGGGTGACCATGTAGTAGGCGATCAAAGCCTCGGCGCCGTTGAGCAGGTACAGCTTGATGGGCGGGGTGAAGGGCAGGGCCCGGAACGCCACGCGTACGTCGATGCCGTGCGAGGAGCGCAGGGCGCGCAGGTTGTGCTGGAGGACGTGGACCTGGGCGTTGCGCTGGGCGAGCCAGCGTTCGTGGACCGGGTCGTCGTCACCGCGGCCGTCGACGGGGACCGGGAAGGCGAGGTTGATGTCCCGGGACGGGAGCAGGATACGGACGTCGATCGAATCCGGACGGATGCGGCCCTCGTGGATCAGCCGGACCGGTTCGCCGAGCGCCAGCATCAGGGTCTCGGCGGTCAGGCAGGCCGCGTCGACCCGGACGTGCGGCGCGGAGAACGCGTCCGCCAGCCGGGGAGCCAGTCCGACCATCGTCGTCTGCGGCTCGCCGCGGTCCGAGGCCGGCGGCTCCGCGATCCGCGGGGGGCTGCCCTTGCTGACGTTGCTCAGCAGTCCGTCGTCCTGAAGCGCGCGCAGGGCCTGCCGGACGGTGCCCCGCTCGACACCGAACTCCTCTGCCAACTCGGCCTGAGTTGGCAGGCGGTCACCCGCCTTGAGGTCACCGGCTCGGATCCGATCCCGCAGGACGTCGGCGATCTCCTGGGGCGAGAGCCTTCTGCTGCCGTTCACTGCAACGTTCTCCTGGGTCACGACCAAACGCTACAACTCTCATCCATCTACGGGGAGTTGTTTGAAAGTTGTTTATGACTAGTAGCCAAGTGGGGACAACTTAATCAGAGTTGGTCACCAACTTGGCCAAGTTGGCGGAAGTTTTGCCTCCCCCACCCGAGTCCGTCACCGACTCACCCGGTCTCACCCTCGCACACCCCAGAGGAACCACCACGCCACAGTAGAAACAGGAGAACCGCCCATGCCCGCCATAGCCCTTCTCTCCGCCCTCTTCGTCGTCGGCTTCGACCAGTTCGTGCAGTGGCAGTACGGCACGACAGGCGTCATCGGCCTGCTGCTCCTCACCATCGGAATCAAGGCCAAGAGCCCCACCTGCAGCTCCATCGGCGCGGTCGTCCTCGCCCTGATGGTCGCGGGTCCTGCCCTGTGACGTGCAGAGGAGAGTCGGTCAGCTCGAGAGCATCAGCTTCGAGCTGATGGTCTCCCACAGCGCGTTGAACCAGAGGTGGGACTGCTCCACGAACGTGGTGTCCCGCAGCCCGGTCCCCTGCGCGAAGGGGAACAGCATGGACTGGGTGCCCTGGACGTCGTACATCTCCAGGTACTCGTGGTCCACTTCCTCCTCGCGCCTGGTCAGCGTGTAGTAGGCGAAGAGTGCCTCGACCCCGTTGAGCAGGTACAACTTCACCGGCGGGGTGAAGGGAAGCGCGCGGAAGGTGACGTTGACGTCGATGCCGTGCGTGGCGCGCAGGGCGAGCAGGTTGTGGCGCAGCACCTGGCCCTGGGCGTTGCGGTTGGTCAGCCAGCTGCGCTGGAGCCGGCCGGCCGTCGAGGCGTCCACCGGTGCGTCCACCGGCGCGGGAAAGGCGAGGTCGATGTCACTGCTGGGAAGCAGCACGCGGACGTCCACCCTGGCCGGTTTTATTCGGCCCGCGTGAATTTGCCGGAGGGGTTCGCCCATGGCAAGGGTGAGCGAGATCGACGTCAGGCACAGCGCGTCGATCTCCACGTGCGGCGCTTCGAAGGCGGCCGTGATCCGGCCGCCGAGTGCCACCGTGGTGGGTTGCGGTGAGGCTTCCGGGCCGGTCAGAGCCCGTCCCAGGGTGTCGGCGACGGTCGCCGGGCTCCCTTTGGACACGTTGACGAGCAGATGTTCCGACTGCAGGATGCGCAGCGCCTGCCGGACCGCCCCGCGTTCGACACCGAACTCGACGGCCAGCTTGGCCTGCGTGGGCATGCGCTGCCCCGGCCTCAGCTGGCCGGACCTGATCCGGCTACGCAGCTCGTCGGCCACCTCACGGTGTGACCTCTGTGGCCGTGGTGACCTGTTCCGTCCATTGACGGAGGCGTGTTCCGGTTCCACGACCAAACACTACAACTTCGCGCCATCTTTGGGCAGTTGCGGGATAGGTGGTTATGAGTCGACCCAACGCGGAGATAAGTATGAGTGAGTTGGTTGCCAACTTACGCAACATGGTCACACTTCCCGAGGGTTGGCCGCCAGAGTCGTCCTCCCCAGGATCTCAAGGAGGGAACGTCATGCCGCTCATCGCCCTCGCCGTCGCCGCCCTCGCCATCGGATTCGAGCAACTCATCCAGTGGAAGTACGGGCCGCTGGGCATCATCGCGTTCGTCGCGCTGTCTGTCGGCCTCAAGGCCAAGAACACCACCATCAGCGGCATCGGAGCCGTCCTGCTCGTGATGCTGCTCGCCCAGTCCGGCTGATCGGACGCCACCGTCCGGCAGTCCGGCTGACCGGGCTCCCCTCCGGAGGGGAGCCGGGAGCTCGGTCAGTCCGTACCACGCACCACCGCACCATCGAAGAACCACACAACCGCACCACCGCACGGCTACGGATGCAGTGCACCACCACTCACCGACAAAACCGGAAGGAGCACCACACCAGCCTTTCAGGCCGCACCATTCGGAATCGGAATCGGAATCAGCATCGGAATCAGAAGATGTCCGGGCACCACGGTCGCCTGGACGTGCGGAGCAGGGCGTCGGCGACGACGGCGGCGCCCTCTCGTTCTTCACACACCCGCCCGAGCGCGGCGAGCCGCACCGCCGACTCGTTGCCCAGCCACAGGGCCGCCAACTCACCCACGTTCAGGGTGAGATCGGCGGTCATCGTGGTCGGTGCGCAGGTCGCCCCGTCGGGTCCGGCCTCCAAGCGGTAGCGCCCGGCGGACAGTCCGTCCCCGTCGGTGACGTCCAGGACCAAGGTCGCGGACCCCTCGTACGTACGCGCCTCCAGGGCCCGTACGACGTCCAGGATCCGCACCCACAGCCAGTCCGCCTGGGTCGTGATGCGGGCGGCGCGCGGATCGGGCAGGAAGTGCGGGAGCAGGTCGTCGGGAGCCCGCCAGCCGGTCTTGACGTGGGCGATCCAGTCGATCGAGCAGAGGTACCGCCACAGGGCGCGTTCGGCCGCCGGGGTCACCGTGATCAGCCAGTTCACTTCCGCCGTGTTCAGCGGTTGCTTGACGTCGCCCCAGTTGTCGTCCGACTCGTACGAGACCAGGCCCTCGACCTCGCCGGTCGCCGAGCGGTACACGGCGTAGAAGGGCTCCTTCCAGGGATCGCCGCTCAGACTCAGTACGCCGGTGTTGATCTGCCACCAGTGCTCGTCGCGGCTGACCGCGCCCGGCTGGGTGCGACGGAGGCGGTCGTGCAGGTCCGGGCCGAGCTTGCGTACGTCCTCGCCGTCCACCAGGTCGATACGGGCGCCGTCGGTCGGCCCGGACCAGCGGGGGTCCAGGCCCGACCTGGAGACGTCGATGGTCCACTCGGTGGCGGTGGTGGCCTGGCCGAAGCCGTACCGCCCGTAGATCGGGTACTCCGCGGCGATGAGGGTGGCGACCACGTCGCCGCGGTCCTTCGCCGCGGTGAGGTCGGTGGCCATCATGCGGGTGAGGAGGCCGCGTCGGCGGTGGGTGGGGGCGACGGAGACGTTGGTGATGGCGTCGGCGGGGACGGGGGTGCCGCCGACGGTGGTGAGCTGCTGCGGGAACGATCGGAAGGTGGCGACGATGGGGGTCCCCCCGCTCGAGCGAAGTCGAGAGTGGGGGAGGTCGGTGTCGAATGCGCCGAGGGTCCGCTCGAGGAGGATGCGCGAACCGCGGTTGGTGATCTCCTCGTCCGATACGGCCGGGGAGCGTAGGAACCCCGTGTTCAGCGCGCGGATCCAGGCCGGGATCTCGGTCTCTGTGATCGTTCGTACGTCGATTTCTTCGCGACGGCTCATGGGGGCACGCTAGGACGCCGAACACACCCCTGTCGCACCGTTTTCGCCCCCGCCGCCCCTACCCGTCCCATCCACACCTGGGGGCTCCGCCCCCAGACCCCCGGGTGGGTTCGTCGGCTGCGGGCCGGTGGGGGTTGCTCGCGCAGTTCCCCGCGCCCCTGAGGCGGGGGGCTGCGCCCCCGGCCCCCCGATCGGCCTGAACGGCCTCGTCCTCAAACGCCGGACGGGCTGAAAGATGCGCGCCAGCGCCCTTGAGGGGCGCGGGGAACTGCGCGACCAGCCCCCACCCACCCGCAGTCAAAAGGACGGCCTACGGGGTCCGGGGCGGAGCCCCTGGGATGGGACGGGTAGGGGCGGCGGGGGCGAGGAACGTTTGAGGGGCGGGCTTAGAACACCGCCCGGATCTCGCCGACCTCGACGCCTCCGCCCGTCAGGGGGGAGTGGCCGATTTTGGAGAGGATGGGGGATTGCGTGCCCAGGAGGGACAGGGCGCGGGCGAGGACGGGGCCGAGTGCTCGGGTGGCGCCGTCGTCGATCTTGAAGGCGAGGGCCCTGCCGTCGGGGAGGGCCACCGCCTGGACGGCCTCCGCGCCCATCTTGGAGAGGGCACCCGGTATCTCCCGCATGAGCCAGGTGTCGGGACGGCGCGTACCGGCGACGTACTCGGGGTGGGCACGCATCGCGTCGGCGACACGGCGTTCGGCGGAGCCGGGGGCGGCGAGGACGAAGGACCGGAAGGCACGGGCAAGGCCTGTGAGGCTGATCGCCATCAGCGGCGCGCCGCAGCCGTCCGTACCGACCGCCGCCACCGACTCCCCCGCCGCCTCCTCGACCACCGTGTGGATGAGCTGCTGGAGCGGATGCCCGGGGTCCAGGTAGGAGTCCAGGGGCCAGCCTCGCAGCGCGCACACCGCGAGCATCGCCGCGTGCTTGCCGGAGCAGTTCATGGTGACCCGGTCACGGACCGCGCCCCCGGCGAGATACGTCTCCGCCTCCGCCGGGTCCAGCGGCAGATCCGGCGGGCACTGCAACTGCCCGGCGTCCAGCCCGTGCTCGGCCAGCATCTTCTGGACGAGATCGCGGTGGAAGGCCTCCCCGGAGTGGCTGGCGGCGGCGAGAGCCAGCCGTTCACCGGCCAGGTCAAGGCCCGCCCGCAGCACACCCGCCGCCTGCATCGGCTTGTTCGACGAGCGCGGGAAGACCGGCGCGGTCACCTCGCCCAGCGCCAGCTCGACCGACCCGTCCGCGGCCAGCAGCACCAGGCTGCCCCGATGCCGCCCCTCGACGAATCCCGAACGGACGACCTCGGCGAGAACAGGCGGTATGAAGGGGTCTGCGGGTACGGCGGGAGCGGCGGCGGACATCGGCGGTGGCCTTCCATGACAGGGACCCGCCCGGTGATCGAACCGCGGCGCCGTACGGGAGGTCCCCCGATGGCGTGTCCCCGGCCGAGCCCCACGACCGCGACCCGGGCCGTTCCCGGGCGCGGCCGCCGCGACCGCGGAACCGGGCGCGGCCATGGGGCCCGGCCCCGGATGTCCCGGACCGCCGGCGCCGCCACAGCCGTCGCACGCACCCCCCGGGATCGCCGGGGGCCACCGCGTCACATGAGCAGGTCGTCTACTTGTGCTTCCCCATCACGGTACCTGCGGGCGATCTCGGCGCTGCAATCGTCGGCGGTGCGCTGCAGGTGCTGGCGCCGCCGGGAGACCTGCTGCTCGTAGCGCACCAGCCGTCCCATCCCCGCGCCGAGCTCGTCGTCCGTACGTGCCTCCAGGTCCGACAGCTCCACCTCGGCGAGCATGTCCGCGGCGAGCCGCCGGTACTCCTCGCCGTACGGTGTGCCCACCGTCACATGGCGGGCCGACGAACGGTGCCGGGCGGGCGCGTCCGTCAGGATCTCCGCGAGCCGGTCGACGACCGACGCCCCGCCGGAGCCGGAACCCGCCCCCCTCCCCCCGGCCGCGCGCAGCCCCGGACTCGTTCCCAGGCCCGAGACGAGCGGCGCTCCCGACGTCGCGGAGGGCGCCCGCAGTCCCCCGCGGCGCGCCAGCTCCGCCCGCAGGATGTCGATGCGCCCCTGGAGCAGCCGCCGCACATAGCTGAGGTCGGCCTCGTCGCGCTGCGCGTCGCGCCGCAGGGTCCGCAGCTCGGGCAGCCGCAGCAGGGGCAGATCGGGCGCGGGCAGGTCCGGGTGCAGCGGGCTGTCGGTGCGCTGCACGGGAGGACGATGAACCCCCGAACGACCGCCTCCCGCCCGCGGACTCGTACGGGTCAACGACACAGCCCCGGGCGGCTGCTGCCCGGTACTCGGTGTGCTCATGTGCCTCTACCGTCCCCTCGACCGGCGCGGTCCACCCCACGGTTGCACCGCAACACACGCATCGTGCCACCCCAAGTGGCCGCTATGTGACCGAGTGCCCCCGATCGGCCCCAGATGGGGGGGTAAGGAGCAAAAAGAAACCCCCAAAGGACCCCTCGAAAGAGGTCAGGGGATCACGCGCGAAAGCATTGAGCCCCGTGACGCGAAGGCATTGAGCCCCGTGCAGGGGGCTGCGTCCCGCACGGCATGATGGTTCCCATGCGTGCGGTGGTGCAGAGGGTGGACGGCGCGAGCGTCGTCGTGAACGGGGAACGCGGTCCGGAAACGGTCGGGGCGATCGACGGCGAGGGGCTGTGCGTCCTCGTCGGCGTCACGCACGACGACACCAAGGAGAAGGCGGCCCAACTCGCCCGCAAACTCTGGTCCGTCCGGATGCTGGCAGACGAGAAGTCGTGCTCCGACATCGACGCGCCACTGCTCGTCATCAGCCAGTTCACCCTGTACGGCGACGCCCGCAAGGGCCGCCGCCCCACCTGGAACGCGGCCGCCCCCGGCGATGTCGCCGAACCCCTCGTCGACGAGGTCGTGGCCCAACTCCGCGCGCTGGGCGCCACGGTGGCGACGGGCCGGTTCGGCGCGCAGATGCGCGTCTCGCTGACGAACGACGGCCCGTTCACCGTGCTCCTGGAAATGTGACCCAGGAAAGGTGACCCAGGAAATGCGACCTGCCTGAGCCCCTACGGCTCGACCACGACCTCCTGCGCCGCCGCCGTCGTGTCCGCCAGCAGCCGCGCGTCCAGCGGCACGTTCCGCTTCACCAGGCCGAGCGCGATCGGGCCGAGCTCGTGGTGGCGTACGGAGGTGGTGATGAAGCCGATCTTCCGGCCGTCGGGGCCGTCGTCCGCGAGGCGCAGTTCGGCGCCGTGCGGCGGCAGATGGACCTCGCTGCCGTCCAGGTGCAGGAAGACGAGCCGACGCGGGGGCTTGCCCAGGTTCTGTACCCGGGCGACGGTCTCCTGGCCCCGGTAGCAGCCCTTCTGGAGGTGCACCGCGCTGTCGATCCAGCCCAGCTCGTGCGGGATCGTGCGGTGGTCGGTCTCGAAACCGAGCCGCGGGCGGTGGTGTTCGACGCGCAGCGCCTCGTAGGCCAGCAGCCCGGCCGCCGGACCGGCCTTCCCGGCGTACGACTCCAGGTCCGTGCGCGGCAGGAAGAGATCACGCCCGTACGGCGTCTCGCGTACGACCACGCCCTCGGGGACCTCGGCGATCGAACCGGCCGGCAGGTGCACGACCGCGAAGTCGTCCGTGCGGTCGGCGGTCTCGACGCGGTAGAAGAACTTCATGGACTCCAGGTACGCGAGCAGCGCGTCCTGGGTGCCGGGTTCGACGTGGGCCCAGGTCGTGGTGCCGTCGTCGACGAGGTACAGCGCGTGCTCGATGTGGCCGTGCGCGGAGAGGATCAGCGCCTCGGTGGCGCGGCCCGCCGGGAGGTCCGAGACGTGCTGGGTGAGCAGCAGGTGCAGCCAGCTCAGCCGGTCCTCGCCGGTGACCGCGACGACGCCGCGGTGCGAGAGGTCCACGAAGCCGTTGCCGTCGGCGAGGGCGCGCTGCTCGCGGAACAGGTCACCGTAATGGGCTGCGACCTGTTCATCCACGCCTTCGGCGGGGACGGCGCCGGGCAGGGACAGGAGAGGGCTCTTCATACACCTAGCCTACGACTTGGTAGTTGAACTCTTGAGAGAACAGTCCTTGCACCGGCCGAAGATCGCGAAGTGCTTCATGTCCGTCTCGAAGCCGAACGTGTCCCGGAGCTTCGCGGTGAACTCCGCGGCGACCGAGATGTCGGCCTCGATGACGTTCGTGCAGTCCCGGCAGACCAGGTGGATGTGGTGATGCCGGTCGGCGAGATGGTAGGTCGGCGCGCCGTGCCCGAGGTGGGCGTGACTGACCAGGCCGAGCTCCTCCAGGAGCTCCAGGGTCCGGTAGACGGTGGAAATGTTGACCCCCGACGCCGTCTTCCTCACCTCGATGAGGATGTCGTCGGGGGTCGCGTGCTCCAGGGTGTCCACAGCTTCGAGGACAAGCTGGCGCTGCGGCGTCAGCCGGTAGCCGCGCTGCCTCAGGTCGCTCTTCCAGTCGGTGCTCACCACACAGGAAGTCTAGGACCATTCCGGGAGGTGACGACCTGAGGAGAGCCGCCGAACCGGCCGGACGCCTTCCGAACTGCTTCCTGACCAGCTTCCGAACTGCTGTCCGACTACTTGAAGAACGCGATTCCGTCGTCCGGCATGTCGTCCGGGAGGGCCTTGGCCCAGCGCTCGACGTCCTCCGGAGTGACGACCTTCTTCAGGTGCGCGGACATGTAGGGGCGCAGCTCGACCTCGGGGGTCTGCTTCTCACCGACCCACATGAGGTCGCTCTTCACATAGCCGTAGAGGCGCTTGCCGCCGGTGTAGGGACCCGCGGCCGCCGTCCGTGCCACGGCGTCGGTGACCAGGTCGATCTGCGGCGTCTTGGCGGCCAGGTCGCCGTACCAGATCTCGACGACACCGTCGTCGCGGGTCATGACGACCTCGACCTTGCGGTCGGAGTCGATGCGCCAGAAGCCGGACTCGCTCTCCAGCGGCCGGACCTTGTTCCCGTCGGCGTCGAGCACCCAGGTGTGCGAGTGGTACTCCAGGAAGTCGCGTCCGTCGTGGGTGAAGGTGACCTCCTGCCCGAAGTTGCACTTCTCGGAGCCGGGGAAGTCGTGAACGCCCGCACCGGCCCAGCTGCCGAGCAGGAAGGCAAGGGGAAGCAGGTCCTTGTGCAGGTCGGACGGGATCTCGATCATGAGCTCGGCAGTTCCTCGATGGGGGTCAGCGCTGGCCCTGGTACAGCTTCTTCACGGTCAGCCCGGCGAAGGCGAGCACGCCGACGCAGACCAGGACCAGCAGGGTTTCGAAGAAGATCTCCACGGGGTGCTCCTCGGATGAGCGGGGTGGGCGGTACAAGAGCCGAGCCCCAGCTTAGTGGGCCGGGGCTCGGGGCTCTCTGCGAGGTACTCCTGGGCGATTCTTTGCGAGGTACGCCCGGGTGTGTTCAGCCGAGCAACTGGCTCTGGAGGACCACCGTCTGCTGGAACGGCACCGCCTTCGCGGCGCCCTTGCGGGACTGCACGACCAGGGCGAGGGTGTCCCCGGCCGAGAGGTACGCCTGGCGGACCTGCTCGGCGCCGTACGGCTTGACCTCGTCGTACGCGTGGCGGATCACGTCGTCGACCGCGGCGCGGTCCGGGAACCGGTCGTCGGCCATCGTCCGCTCGGCGCCGCGCAGCGCGTAGAGCGGCGCGCTGTAGCTGGTCAGCCCGGGCGAGTTCACCTCGTCCGCGACGACGACCGAGTCGAACTGCAACAGGTAGATCCGTGTGTGCGTACCGTCCGGCGTCGTCCAGCCGCGCGCCGCGATGTGCCGCAGACCGTGGTCGGTCAGCTGCTGCCCGACCGTCTCCCGGTCGTCCCGCGTGGCGTACTCCGCCAGGAACGTCTTCGTCGCCAGCCAGCCGTCCGTCCCGCGCAGCGCCGCGTCGACGTGTGCGCCCTTCGGGGCGGGCAGCACGAGCCGCCGCAGGTCGGCGTAGTGGGTACCGGTCCTGTTCGACTCGGCGAGCGGGCGCGGGCTGCCGGAGGGCAGCGGCGGGCGGGTGATCGTCGGGTAGTCCCAGCGCCCGTCCGACTCCGTCGCCAGACCGGGTACGTCGGTGCGGTCCATGCGGGTGATGCCGTACGCGACCGACGTGCCGACCGCCGCGAAGACCACGGTGGCGGCGGTCCAGCGCAGCAGGGCCCGCAGCACCCGACGGTCCTTGCGCACCGGGGCCGGGGGCACCTCGGGCGCGACGGCCGTGGACGGCACCTCCGGGTCGACGACCGCGGGCACGGCCTCGGGGGCGGCGGCCGCCGGCGCCTCCTCGGGCGCGGGCGGCAGCGCGACCGGCACCTCGACCGGAGTCGTGGTCCCGTCCTCGACCGGAGCCGTGGTCGCGTCCTCGACCGGCGTCGCCGCCGCGTCCTCGACGGAGCTCGTCTGCTCGGTCATACCGCCTCCCCCGGCTCGGCGATGCGGTCGAGCTGCTCGCGCAGCAGCATCGCGACACCCTTGGTGTTCAACGGCTTGGCCCCGAAGGCGGTCGCGCTGACCAGCACGTCGCCCTGGTAGGCGGAGCAGACCATCATGTCGAGCTTCTCGTCCTTGTCCTTGGGCGGCAGGAAGCACTTGGCGTTCTTGTAGCCCTTGATCTCGGGCCCCTTGCGGAAGATCTTGAGGGCGTCGAAGAACTCGTTCTGGAACGTCGACATGCCCTTCACCGCCGCCTTGTCCTCGATCTGGGCCAGCGCGACGCTCATGGTGAAGCCGCTGTCGGCATACAGCGTGGAGCTGATCCCGCTGGAGGTGCTGAGGTAGCTGCGCATCGCGATGCCCTTGGTGCGCTGCTTGTCGATCCGCTTCTCCAACTCCCGCCGCTGGGAACGCGGCAGGTCGCGCAGTGCCTCCTTGCGCAGAGCGGTGGCCTCGGGCCCGCTGAGCGAGGCGTCGGAGCCGAACTCGCCGATGTCCGGGCCCCGGGTCCAGCCCTCGGTGCCGTACGGCACGAGCATCCCGGCGAGTCCCGAGGCGGTCTTCGCCGTCTTGGCGTCGTTGGGGGCGGGAACCGGGAAGGTCCAGGAGGGCGCGCCGGGGTCCCGGTCGGCGTCCTGGACGGTCACGACGGTGTAGCCGGCGCCGCCGAGGACGGCCGCGACGAGGAGCACGGAACCGGCGACGGCGGCGACGCGCCCCCGGCGGAGGGGTTTCCTGGATTTCTTGGGCTTCGTGACGGGGGCGATGGATTCGGGCGCGGCGGGTTCGGGCGCGGGCTCCTGAACAAGCTCCTCGACGCGTTCCTGAACAGGCTGCTCGCTCATCGGTTGCTCGTCGGTCACAGCCGCTCCATCTGCCGCTCGGCCAGGTCCATGATCTTGGCCTTGGGAATCGGCTTGGTGTCGTAGATCCAGATCTCCATGGCGATGTCACCGCGCCAGGCGTGCGCCTCGGCCCCGTACATCGGGAGGTAACCGGGCTTCGTGTCCGGCTTGGTGTGGACGTAGGCCATGCCGTCGCCCGTCCCTGGGACGGCCCAGACATGGGTGCCGCTCTTCGTGTTCGCCCAGTAGTGGCCCTCGGCGGCCGCGTCGGAGGCGCCGAGTTCCTCCTCCTGCCGGTACTGGATGAGGCGGACCTCCACGCTGTACGTGCTGCCCACCGTCCAGCCGGTGGCAACCGCACGCCGGAACTCGGCGCCGATCAGGTCGCCGAAGGCGTTGGCCGGCTTGGTGTACTGCTCCGCGTAGTCGGCGATGCCCATCCAGCCCTTGGCGCCCGGCACGTACTCGGCGTCCCGCGTCCCCTTCGGCCGCTTGACCAGCAGCTTGCGCAGGTCGCCGTCGGTCTTCACCCGGCGGTCCTGCGCGGCGGACAGGGGTTCGGGACCGGCGCCCTTGGCCTGGGCGACCACGGGCTGCGAGAGCGACGGCAGCTTGGTCGGCTCCCGGTCGGCCTGGATCAGAAAACCGGCGCAGGTGCCCCCGACCAGTCCCAGCACGGCGGCCGTGGCGATCAACAGGGCCGTACGCCCCCGCCGACGTACGCGAGGCGTTTCCTCCTGGATCTCCTCAGGGCTCTCCTCACGGATTCCCTCAGGGATCTCCTCGCGGATCTCCTCATCCATCTCTTCGACTTCCACGACATCCCCCCACGGAACGCGACGCACGGATTCCGTATCCGCGCGCACAGGAGACCCATGGGAATCTCACGGGGTTGTAAGGGACATGATCACGATTCGGACTCTCCCGAACGCCCCCCGGACTACCATGCGGCCATGGCGAAGAAGCTCGTGATCAAGGTGACGGCGGGGGCCGATGCCCCCGAGCGCTGCTCGCAGGCGTTCACGGTCGCGGCGGTGGCCGTGGCCAGCGGGGTCGAGGTCTCCCTGTGGCTGACCGGCGAGTCCGCGTGGTTCGCGTTGCCGGGCCGGGCCGCCGAGTTCGAACTGCCGCACGCGGCGCCGCTGCCCGATCTGATCGACTCGGTCCTGGCCGCGGGCCGGCTCACCCTGTGCACCCAGTGCGCGGCGCGCCGGGACATCACGGAGAAGGACGTCATCGACGGCGTACGCATCGCTGGCGCCCAGGTGTTCGTCCAGGAGGCGATGGCGGACGAGACCCAGGCGCTCGTCTACTGAAGGTGTTGCGCGCGCCCTCCTACGGGCGGCGCTTCTTGCCGTCGAGCTACGGGCGGCGCTTCTTGCCGTCGAGCTCGTCCCACCACTCGTCGGACTTCTGATCCCCGGACGGGTCGTCCCACCAGCGGTCCTCGGGCCCCCGCCGGTTGGCGACCATCGCGGCGAACGGCGGAATCACCATCGCCACCACACACATCCCCACGGCCACGGGAATCGACCAGATCCTTACGACTCCCCAGGCCAGGACGAAAAGACCGATGCACGTCCCCATCATGGCGAAGTAGACGTGTCGCCGTCGTGCGTACATACCTCAAGCGTAGGCCCGTACATGCCGAAGGGCCGCACCCCGAGCGTCCAACCCTGGGGTGCGGCCCTTCGGCCACTCAGAGGTGCCGTCAGACGGCGATCGCGACCTCGGCGAGGCCGCCCGTCTGGGCGACGACCGTGCGGTCCGCGGTGCCGCCGGGGACCAGGGCGCGTACGGTCCAGGTGCCCTCGGCCGCGTAGAAGCGGAACTGGCCCGTCGCGGAGGTGGGGACCTCCGCCGTGAACTCGCCGGTCGAGTCCAGCAGACGCACGTAACCGGTGACGGGCTCGCCGTCGCGGGTCACCTGGCCCTGGATGGTGGTCTCACCGGGCTTGATCGTCGAGGCGTCGGGGCCGCCGGCCTTCGCTCCACACATATTTCGATTCCGTCCTTCAGGCCTTGAGGGTTACTTGTTGGCGCCGAGCTCGATCGGGACGCCGACCAGGGAGCCGTACTCGGTCCAGGAACCGTCGTAGTTCTTGACGTTCTCGACGCCGAGCAGCTCGTGCAGCACGAACCAGGTGAGCGCGGAACGCTCACCGATACGGCAGTACGCGATGGTGTCCTTGGCGAGGTCGACCTGCTCCTCGGCGTAGAGCTCCTTGAGCTCGTCGTCCGACTTGAAGGTGCCGTCGTCGTTGGCGTTCTTCGACCACGGGATGTTGCGGGCGCTCGGGACGTGGCCCGGACGCTGCGACTGCTCCTGCGGAAGGTGCGCCGGGGCGAGCAGCTTGCCGCTGAACTCGTCGGGCGAGCGGACGTCGACCAGGTTCTGCGAACCGATGGCCGCCACGACGTCGTCGCGGAAGGCGCGGATCGCGGTGTTCTGGGCCTTGGCCTTGTAGTCGGTCGCGGCACGGTTCGGGACCTCGACGACCAGGTCGCGGGAGTCGAGCTCCCACTTCTTGCGTCCACCGTCGAGGAGCTTGACGTTCTCGTGGCCGTACAGCTTGAAGTACCAGTAGGCGTAGGACGCGAACCAGTTGTTGTTGCCGCCGTAGAGGACCACCAGCGTGTCGTTGGCGATGCCCTTCTCCGACAGGAGCTTCTCGAAGCCCTCCTGGTCGATGAAGTCACGGCGGACCGGGTCCTGGAGGTCCTTGGTCCAGTCGATCCGGATCGCGTTCTTGATGTGGTTCTTCTCGTACGCGGACGTGTCCTCGTCGACCTCGACGATGGCCACGCTCGGGTCGTCCAGGTGGTCCTGGACCCAGTCGGCGTCGACCAGGACGTCGCTGCGGCTCATGCTGTTTCTCCTCCGGGGCAGTTGCGGCGGGGCGGTGCGTTAGACAGAGGGTGCGCGGTCATGCCTGTCGAGGCTGCGCGGCGCGCACGGGGACCCTGGCGAAGAGGGGCCAGGGGAGGGCGGACGGACGAATGTCCCGCTCAGAAGGTGCGACAGAGCATGGCGGCGACGCGGCACAGGTCTACTGCCCGCCGCTTCGTGAGATCCGCCTGTCGCTTCATGGGTCCGATCGTAGGGACGGACAGGCGGGCATGTCACCGGTGTGTCGGATGCTGAGATGCGATCGTCCGGGATGTGGGACGCCTTCACCGCCGGGCGGCCCCCGCGGGGATTCCGGGCGGCCGTATCCGTCATCACACCGACCGCACATCTGCGGTACGGACGGGCCCGTCTCGCTCCTCGGACAGCTCTCCGGCCGCAGTCTCCCTGGCCTCTGTCCTCTGGCCTCTGCCCTCTGACTTCGGCCTCTGTACTCGGACCTCCGGCCGCTGACCCTTCTACCCGACCAGCTTGACGTTCGAACCCTTCACGGAGACGTCCACGCCGTTCGCGGCTGCCTGGACCGTGTCCAGCTGGATGCCGCCCGGCAGCTCGCCGATCTTCTGCTCGAAGTCGGTGATCGCGCGCACCCGGTTCTCGGCGAGGTCGACGCCCAGCTTGGGGAGGGAGTCCGCGTGCACCTTGACCGTGTTGCCGCCGACGACCGTGACCGAGCTGAGCAGGGAGACCGGCTGGGGCACCTTGGTGCCGCCGATGCTGACCTCGACCGCCACCTTGATCTTGCCGTTGCCGCCGTCGGAGAGGCCGACGACCCGGGCGGTGACCCCGGGAGCGACCTGCGTGGGCTGGGACTTGGCGGTCTTGAGCAGCTCGGCGTACCCGATGGACGCGGAGCCGGTGGCGCTGTTGGCGGTGGCGGAGCTGTAGTCGCCGTTGAAGGCGACGCCGTGCATCTCGGCGTTCAGGTCGTCGATACGGATGGTGCCGGTGCCGCCGGCACTGCCCGCGCCGCTCGTCGACGCCTCGTAGTCCTTGATGCCGATCTTCACGTCGTCGAGTTCGCCACCGACGACCTGGGTGAGGAAGGGAAAGCCCTCGATGGACACGTCCGGCGTGTTCGCCAGGCCCTCGGTGCTCTTGATCCGGTCCGCAGCCTTGTTCTCCGCGAAACCGACCGCCACCCGGTCCGCGATCACGAACAGGCCGCCCAGGATGACGGTGACGATCAGGATTATTCGCAGTGCACGCATGCGCGGTGTTCCCCCACCTCGAACGGATCCGGACGACCGAGTGGCCCTCCCTCGCGAACCTAACCCCGAAGGGCCCCGCGACGGGGCCCTCCGAAGTAGTTGTAGATCACCTGTGACGAACGGCCACCGGCCCGGTTCCTAGCCGAGCGCGCGGCCCAGCAGGTACACGGCGGGGGCCGCGGCGGCCAGCGGCAGGGCCACGCCCGCGGTGAAGTGGACGAAGCGGGACGGGTAGTCGTAACTGGCGACCCGGTGGCCGATCAGCGCGCAGACCCCGGCGCCGAGGCCGAGGAAGGCCCCCTTGCTGCCCAGGTCCGTCATCCCGCCGACCGCGATACCGGCGCCCGCGGCGGCCAGCAGCGCCACCACCACGGAGGCCGCGGTGGGCAGCGGCAGGGCGCGGGCGAGGATCGCGACGGCGACCGCGGCGGCGCCCACCGTGACGGCGTCCGGCTCGGCCGCGAGGTGCCCCGTCGCGATGATCGCGAGCGCCGCCGAGGTGACGGTCGCCATCAGGCCGTACATCCGGGTGTCCGGGTCGGCGTGGCTGCGCAGTTGCAGGACGAGGGTGAGCAGGACCCACACGCCGAGGGTGCCGAGGATCGCGGCGGGCGCGTTCTCCCGGCCCGCCGCGAGGAGCGCGATGTCCGCGGTGACCGCGCCGAGGAACGCCAGCGCGATGCCCTGACGGGCCGGCCACATCCCGTTCAGCCGGAACCAGCCCGCCGCGGTGACGGCCTGGAGGAGGACGAGGGGGACGACGAGGGCGTACTGCCCGATCGCCGCCGTCCCGGAGAGCAGCAGCCCGAGCACCGCGGTGAGCGCGGCGGGCTGGATGCCGGGTTCGATGATCGGGGAGCGGCCCTCGGCGCGGGCGCGCTGGGCGTCGGTGACGCGGGCGTTGCCGGTGACGGTCGGAGGGCCGTAGCCGGAGGCGGTGTCAGGGGTGACCGCGCTGCCGGTGCCGGGCGCCTGCTGGACGGGGGGCTGGTACGCGGGCGTCCACTCCGGTGCCCGTGTCGGCGCCGGTGCCTCCTGCGGCAGCGGCTGCGGCTGCGGCTGCGGCTGCGGCTGCGGCTGCGGCTGCCCGACCGTGCCGTACGTCTGCGGCTCGGGGTACGCCTGGTAGCCCTGCGGCGGCAGATACGTCGTGTCCGCCGCCGGCATCGAGGGTTGCACCTGGGTCTCCCAGGTCTGCCCCTCCCACTGCTGGGTGTGCTGCTGCCACTCGGGCTGCGGCGGCTGTTGCTGCTGAGGCTGCCCCTGCCGCTGTTGCTGCTGAGGCCCTGGATACGGGTCGTACCCCTCGTACTGACCCTCGTACCGGCCCTCGTACGGCTGGTCGCTCATCGTCTCGCTCACCCTCCTGCGAACGGTGGGAGCACCTCGACCGTGCCGCCCTCGGCCAGCCGTACCGTCTCATGTTCGCGAGTGCCCACGGGGTCACCGTCGATGAGGAAGGAGCATCGCCGCAGCACGCGGACGAGTTCGCCGGGGTGTCGCACGCGGGCCGCGTCGAGCGCCTCGGCGAGCGTGCCCGCGTCGTACGGCTCCTCCGCGACGCCCGCCGCGGCCTTGGCGGCGGCCCAGTAACGCACCGTGCCCTTTGCCATCTCGTTCCTCAATCGGTGTTTTCCGTGAACACGGATCAGTCATCAGTGGTTTCTGTGAACACGGTCAGGCTAGCCCGCCGCCGCGACGGCCCATGCCCCGATACGGCCCAGCAGCTCGTCGTCCGCCGCGTGCTCGGCGTGGCCCATACCGTGCTCGATCCACAGTTCGGCGTGGCCGCCGGAGGCGGCGGCGAGCATCTGCGGGTGGTCGACCGGGAAGTAGCCGTCCTGGTCGCCGTGGACGATCAGCAGCGGAGTGGGCGCGATGAGCGGGACCGACTCGACCGGGGAGGTCGGTACCGGGTCCCAGTCACGGTGGTGGATCCGGGTGCGCAGGCCGTATCGGCCGACCGCGCGGCCCACCGGCCGGGTTACCAGCCAGTGCAGGCGCCGCATAGGGGCCGTACCCCGGTAGTACCAACGGGCGGGTGCGCTCACCGAAACCACGGCGTCCGTACGCGCCCCGGTGCGCCCCCCGTGCTCCATCTCCGCGCCCCGGTCCGAGCCACCCTCCGAGCGACCGTCCGGACCACGGTGCAGCGCCGCGTGCCGCAGCACCACCGAACCGCCCATCGAAAAGCCGACGGTGGCCACGCGCGTGTGCCCGAGTTCGCGGGCCCAGGCCACCGCGGCGGCCAGATCGTGGACCTCGCGGTCACCGACCGTGGAGCTGCCGCCGGAGGCGCCGTGACCACGGAAGGAGAAGGTGACCACCGCCGCGTGCCGGGCGAGAACGGCCGCAGCGTGGCGCACGTGCGGACGGTCCAGATCGCCCGTGAAGCCGTGCGCGACGACAATGGCCACATCGTTCAAGCCGGTGGCCGAGTCACCAGAAGGCCGCGTTCCAGGGTCGTACGCCGCATCGATCGTCACCCCGTCGACCGTGTGCAGAAACCTCCGCAAAGGGGTGCGCGGGGGCGTCTCAAGGGGTGGACGATCGGAAGATCCCGTCGCTTGACCTGCCGGACCTGAGCTCATGTGGGCTATTCTGCTGGGCAGAGGACTCGGGCAGCGTAGCCCCCGGGTCCTTTTGTGCTTTCTGAAGCGTTGTATACGAAGCGGGAAACCGCAGGTGTACGAAGCCGGCGAACGCATAGAACGTGTGGCGACCCCCCGTGGGCCGTCCGGCGACTCCCAGGGGCGCGGGAGCCGCACCGTAGGAAGCAGTGCCGCAAACGTCCTCGCAGGGACCGAGGAGGAACCAGACGTTATGGGCGAGCGAACCTTGCATGACCGTAGGACGACCCAGGCAGGTGGGGCGCGATGAGTTCTCTGCTGCTCCTGACCAATGCTCTTCAGCCGTCGACGGAGGTGCTTCCCGCTCTCGGCCTGCTCCTGCACAACGTGCGAGTGGCTCCGGCGGAAGGCCCCGCTCTCGTCGACACCCCCGGTGCCGACGTCATCCTGATCGACGGTCGGCGCGACCTCCCGCAGGTGCGCAGCCTGTGCCAGCTGCTGCGCTCGACCGGGCCCGGCTGTCCGCTGATCCTCGTCGTGACGGAGGGCGGCCTCGCGGCCGTCACCGCCGACTGGGGCATCGACGACGTGCTCCTGGACACCGCGGGACCGGCGGAGGTCGAGGCGCGGCTGCGGCTGGCCATGGGCCGCCAGCAGATCGTCAACGACGACTCCCCGATGGAGATCCGCAACGGCGACCTCTCGGTCGACGAGGCGACGTACAGCGCCAAGCTCAAGGGCCGGGTCCTCGACCTGACCTTCAAGGAGTTCGAGCTCCTCAAATACCTCGCGCAGCACCCGGGCCGTGTCTTCACGCGCGCGCAGTTGCTGCAGGAGGTCTGGGGCTACGACTACTTCGGCGGTACGCGGACGGTCGACGTCCACGTACGGCGGCTGCGCGCGAAGCTCGGACCCGAGCACGAGTCGCTGATCGGTACCGTCCGGAACGTCGGTTATCGATTCGTTACACCTGAGAAGGTGGACCGCGCCGCGGAGGAGGCGAGGGCCAGGGCGGCCCAGCCAAAGCCGGAGGATGCGGACGAGACGGCGCACCTGGACGCCGTCGAGACGGTCGAGGCGGCGGCGGAGGCGCAGTAGGCGGTAACGGAGGCGCAGCAAGCCTCCGTACGCCCTGCCCAGGGGCGGGTCCATCCGCGTAGACTCCGCGCGTGGCCAAGGTGACGAGGGACGATGTAGCGCGACTGGCGGGTACGTCCACCGCCGTTGTCAGCTATGTCATCAACAACGGACCGAGGCCGGTTGCCCCGGCCACGCGCGAGCGCGTTCTCGCCGCGATCAAGGAACTGGGGTACCGGCCCGACCGGGTCGCCCAGGCCATGGCGTCGCGGCGGACCGAGCTCATAGGCCTGATCGTGCCGGACGCGCGCCAGCCCTTCTTCGGGGAGATGGCGCACGCGGTCGAGCAGGCCGCCGCGGAGCGCGGGAAGATGGTGCTCGTCGGCAACTCCGACTACATCGCCGAGCGCGAGGTCCACTACCTGCGCGCCTTCCTCGGCATGCGGGTCTCCGGGCTGATCCTCGTCAGCCACGCGCTCAATGACAACGCTGCCGCGGAGATCGACGCGTGGGACGCCCGTGTGGTGCTGCTGCACGAGCGCCCCGAGGCCATCGACGACGTCGCCGTCGTCACGGACGACGTCGGCGGCGCCCAGCTCGCCACCCGCCACCTCCTCGAACACGGCTACGAATACGTGGCCTGTCTCGGCGGCCTCGCGGAGACCCCGACCGTCGGCGACCCGGTCTCCGACCACGTCGAGGGCTGGCGGCGCGCGATGCAGGAGGCCGGGATCCCCACCGAGGGGCGCCTCTTCGAAGCGCCGTACAACCGCTACGACGCCTATCAGGTCGGCCTCCAGCTGCTCGGCGGTCCCGACCGCCCGCCCGCCATCTTCTGCTCCACGGACGACCAGGCGATCGGCGTGCTGCGCGCCGCGCGTGAGCTGCGCATCGACGTACCGGGGCAGCTGGCCGTGGCCGGTTTCGACGACGTCAAGGAAGCCGCGCTGACGGATCCGCCGATGACGACGATCGCCTCCGACCGGTCGGCGATGGCGCGGGCCGCGGTGGATCTCGTACTGGATGACGGACTGCGGGTCGCGGGGTCGCGGCGCGAACGGTTGAAGGTGTTTCCGTCGCGGTTGGTCGTCCGGCGCTCTTGCGGTTGTGAGTAGCTGCGGGCCGGATGTGGCTGGGCGCGCCCACGCGGCGGAGCCGCATATGTCACAGCCTCGCGCCCCTAAGAACAAGGGCGCGCCGGCCCCGCGGATTGCGGGGCCGGCGCGCGTTTTTGTAGTCGCTCAGAACAGCAGGTTGTACTGGTTGAAGCCGCTGCCCAGGCCGATCCGTGAGCCGAAGAGGCTGCTGGAGGCCTTGTTGGTGCCGGGGTAGAGCCAGAGCTTGCCGGCGGAGTCGCGGGTGATGAGGTCCGCGATGCCGTCGCCCGTGACGTCGCCGTTGGCGACGTACGAGGTGAAGGTGAAGCCCGTACGCGCCTGGATCCGCGCCGCGAACGGGGTCTTCTCGACCTGCGTGCCCCGGTAGAGGTACAGGACGCCGGAGCTGTTGCGGACCAGCAGGTCGGCCCTGCCGTCGCCGGACAGGTCGCCGTGGCCGAAGATCTTCACGTTCTTCCAGGCCTTGTCGACGACCTTGACCTTGCCGTAGAACTGGCCGTTGCCCTTGCCCGGGTAGAGGTAGACCGAGCCGTCGGCGTCCACCGCGACCAGGTCGGGGCGGGCGTCACCCGTCATGTCGCCCGGGATGGCGTACGACTTGTAGCCGCCCCACACCGTGCTGATCTGCATCCAGTCGTACTCGCCCGAGGTGTGGTTCAGGTAGCTGCGGTACAGCTTGCCGTCGCCCTTGTCGCGGATGATCAGGTCCTGGTAGAAGTCCCGGTCCAGGTCGGCCTGGAGGCCCCAGCTGGCGTTCTGCCAGCCGTTGCCCTGGTAGGCGCGGGTGGCGAGCGAGGTGCCCTTGCTGTCCTGCTGGAAGAGGCCGCCGGACGGCGTGCGCTCCAGCAGGTCGGCCTTGCCGTCGAAGGTCAGGTCCGCGTCGTCGATGCGCGGCTGGGCGGCCCAGGTGTACGAGGACACCTTGGTGAACACCGGGTAGGCGCCCTTCGCGGTGCAGCCCGCGACGCCCCACGAGACGATGCCGACGACCTTGCCGCCGACGATGACGGGACCGCCGGAGTCACCGTTGCAGGGGCTCTTGGTGCCCTCGTCGGTGCCGGTGGCCGGGGTGCCCGCGCAGAACATCGCGCCCTCGACGAAGTCGTCCTCGCCGAGGACCGACTGCATCGCGGAGTTGCAGGTGGAGTCGGCGACCAGCGGCAGGGTCACCTTGCGCAGGTTCGCCGACAGGTCGGCGTCGTCGGCGCCCGAGGTCAGGCCCCAGCCGTAGACGGTGGCGGAGTTGCCGGCCTTGTAGGAGGCGCTGTCACCGGCGGCCACCAGCCGCTGCCACTGCTGGTCCAGCGGGCGGTCGAGCGTGAGGACCGCGATGTCGTTCTGGACGGTCGTGGAGTTGTAGTGCGAGTGGTTCCACTGGCGGTAGACGCCCGCGACCGTGCCGCTGGTGTCGTCCAGCAGTCCGGTGGCGCCGGCCAGCACCGCGCCGTTCTTCACCCAGTCCAGGCCCGCGACGCAGTGGGCCGCCGTCAGGACCTTGTTCGGGGCGACGAGGGTGCCACCGCAGAAGTAGCCGACGCCGGCCGTGCTGTCGTAGTAGGAGAGCTGGACCATCCACGGCGCGGAGGAGATCGTCGTCTCGGTGCCGCCGATGATGAAGGGTGTCTTCTTGGGGGTCGTGTCCGGGGTCGCCAGGTCCTTGACGGCGGCGGCGACCCGGCCGCGCAGCTCCTTGTCGGAGACGGTCGGCTTCGCGGGCTGGGACTGGTTCGCCTTCGGCAGCGAGGGTCCGTCCGCCGCGGTGGCGGGCTGCGCCGCGAAGGCGCCGGCGCAGGTCAGCGCCAGCGCGAGAGCGGCCGTGGGCAACGCCGTGGCGGGGCGTCTCCAGCGGTCGCGCAGGGCACGTATCACTCAGGGCTCCTGGTGTGGGTGCGTGTGGATTCCATGACGTAGGAGGCCCGAGAAGGGCATACGACGCACCGGCCCGATCGATGACAGCGGTCACGGCCATGGCCGACAACCGCCTGCATCGATTCAGGCACACCGCGGAGCCCCCCTCCGGCGCGGAGATCGTAGGCCTCATCCGCCCCAGAACACATGTACTACACAGCAGACAGACAAGTATTCGTCCGTCGCCTTCCGTGACATCACCCCCACGCAACCCGCTGTTTCCCCGATTTCAGCGGGCTCGGGCGCCTTTATATCGGGCATACGAGGTTCTGTCGGGCTTCTCAGCGGCCACTCAGGGAGCTCTCATGATCGGGGGACAAGCTTTTTCCATGACCGAGAGCTTCCGCCGCAGCGGCGAGTACCCCCAGGGCGACGACCACCAGGCGACCGACCCCATGCGGGCGGCGTACCCCCAGCAGCAGCCCGTCTCTTCCTCTCCCGTGAACCCCGAGTGGCCTCCGCCGCCGGCGTACGAGCCGGTCGCTCCGGTCGCCGTCGACCCGGGTACCACCGTGTGGCCGGGCTCCGGTCAGGGTGGCGACGGCGGTGCGGGCGGTTACGGCGCAGGCGGCGCCTACGCCGGTTACCCCGAGCCGGACGCCGTCTCCTCCACCGCGGTGCTCCAGGCGCAGCCGGTCCCGGCCGCCCCGGCCCCCGCGCCGAAGAAGCGTGCGAAGGGCACGATCGGCCTGCTCGCCGCCGTGGCGATAGTCGCGGCCGCCATCGGAGGCGGCACCGCGTACGGCATACAGGAGCTGACCGGCAAGGACACCGCGTCGAGCAGCACCAGCACCACCGTGGTACCCGCCGCCAAGAAGGGCACCGTCGCCGGTGTCGCCCAGGCGGTCAGCCCGAGTATCGTCGAGGTCAGCGCGACCTCGAACGCGGGTTCGTCCACCGGCTCGGGTGTGATCATCTCGTCCAGCGGCGAGATCGTCACCAACAACCACGTCATCTCGGGCGCCTCCGAGATCAAGGTGCAGCTGAGCAGCGGCAAGTCGTACACCGCGAAGGTGGTCGGCACCGACAGCAAGAAGGACCTCGCGCTCATCAAGTTCGAGAACGCGCCCTCCGGCCTGAAGGTCGCCACGCTCGGCAACTCCGACGGCGTCCAGGTCGGCGACGATGTCGTCGCGATCGGCTCCCCCGAAGGACTGACCGGCACCGTCACCAGCGGCATCGTCTCGGCACTCAACCGTGACGTCACCGTCTCCACGGACGAGAGCCAGGGCCAGCAACAGCAGCAGGGCGGCGGCAGCGGCCAGTGGCCGTTCTCCTTCGGCGGCCGGCAGTTCAACGGCGACACCGGTTCCTCGACGACCACGTACAAGGCCATCCAGACCGACGCGTCCTTGAACCCCGGCAACTCCGGCGGCGCCCTCATCGACATGAACGGCAACATCGTCGGCATCAACTCCGCGATGTACTCGGCCGCCGACTCCTCGTCCAGCTCGTCGAGCGCGGGCAGCGTCGGCCTCGGTTTCGCCATCCCGATCAACACCGTCAAGTCGGACCTCGCCAGCCTGCGGGTCGGCGGTTCCGACAGCTGAGTCCTTCTCGGCCAAGTCCTTCCCGGAGGTTGAAATGATCACTCGCGTCTCCCACAGCATCGAAGGCACCGACCCCGCCGGTCTCGACCTGGCCCTCTCCGTCGCCCGTGAACTGCACCGGCCGGTGCCCCGGGCTCCGGAGGTGACCGTCCCGCAGCCGCAGATGATGGGCCTGCACCTCTCCGCCGATCACCCGCACCGCCGCAAGGTCCCGCTGAGCCGCCTGAGCCGCCTGAGCCAGCTGAGCACGCTGGGGGTCTGAGCCGACGAGCGCGCTGCGTTGGCTGAGCGGGTCGAGGAGGCCGAGCGGGCCGAGGAGACCGAGGCGGCTGAGCGGGCCGAGGGGCGGCTGAGCAGGCCGAGCAGGCCGAGCAGGCCGCAAGCCCGACCCGACGCACCGCCCCTGGCCGAACCCGGCCAATCCCAGCGGTTCCCGACCGATCTCCGCCGATCCCCTGCGATCACCACCGATCACCACTGATCTCCGCTGATCCCGACCGATCCCCGCCGATCTCCGCTGATCCTTTCTGCCCCGGCCGGAACGTGCGAGGCTGAAAGCGTCCGGCCCGGTCCCACCGCACCCCTAGGAACCCACGCCCATGAGCCCCGCCGAAGGCGACCGTGAAACCCAGCGCATCCTGATCGTCGACGACGAGCCGGCCGTGCGCGAAGCACTTCAGCGCAGCCTCGCCTTCGAGGGATACGACACCCAGGTCGCGGTCGACGGAGCGGACGCGCTGGAGAAGGCGACCGCGTACCAGCCCGACCTGGTCGTCCTGGACATCCAGATGCCCCGGATGGACGGCCTGACGGCCGCCCGCCGGATGCGCGGGGCGGGCACGACGACCCCCATCCTCATGCTGACGGCCCGCGACACCGTGGGCGACCGCGTGACCGGCCTCGACGCGGGCGCGGACGACTACCTGGTCAAGCCGTTCGAGCTGGACGAGCTGTTCGCCCGGGTCCGGGCACTGCTGCGACGCAGTTCCTACGCGGCCGCGACGGTCGGCAGCCCGGACGACGACGCGCTGACCTTCGGCGACCTGCGGATGGACCTCGCGACGCGCGAGGTCACGCGCGGGGGCCGGGCGGTCGAACTGACCCGCACCGAGTTCACCTTGCTGGAGATGTTCCTGGCCCACCCGCGCCAGGTCCTCACCCGCGAGCAGATCCTCAAGGCGGTCTGGGGCTTCGACTTCGAGCCCTCCTCCAACTCCCTCGACGTCTACGTCATGTACCTGCGCCGCAAGACCGAGGCGGGCGGCGAGCCGCGCCTCGTGCACACGGTCCGGGGCGTGGGGTACGTCCTGCGGTCGGGCGGCGCCGAGTGATGAGGATCCTGCGCCGGTTCAAATCCCTGCCGATCCGCTCCCGGCTGGCCATGCTGGTCGCGGCGGCGGTGGCGTTCGGGGTGGCAGCGGTCTCGGTGACCTGCTGGTTCATAGTGCGGGGCAAGTTGTACGACGAGATCGACAACACCCTCAAAGCACAGAAGGGACCCATTGCCTACGGATCGTTCCAGCGCGCCATAAAGAACTGCGGCAAGGACCCGAAGAGCGGCAGCGACGGCCCCCGCGGGCGGTCCGAGTACTACTCCCAGGTGGTCCAGGCAGACGGAACCGCCTGTACGTTCGACGGCTCCGCAGGCACGGTGAAGGTCACCGAGAGCGACAAGGACGAGGCCAAGAACCCGAGCTGGGACGTCACCAGAATCCGCACCGGAACCGACAGCGAGGGCAACGACGTCCAGGTGATCACCATGCCACTCGTCGTCGCCGGCGAGGTTCCGGGCAGCGGCCCGGTCCTGGTCCAGGACGCATCCTTCCTCGTGGCCATCCCCCTGAAGAGCACCCAGGCCACCCTCAACGACCTCGCCCTCGTCCTCCTCCTCGTCTCGGGCATCGGAGTCGTCGGCGCCGGAGCCGCCGGCCTGGCGGTCGCCCGCGCGGGCCTGCGCCCGGTCGACAAGCTCACCGAGGCCGTGGAGCACGTGGCGCGCACGGAGGACCTCTCCATCCGTATCCCCGTCGAGGACGACAGCGAGGACGAGGTCGCCCGTCTCTCCCGCTCCTTCAACTCGATGACGTCCGCCCTCGCCAACTCCCGCGAGCTGCAACAGCAGCTGATCGCCGACGCGGGCCACGAGCTGCGTACGCCGCTCACGTCGCTGCGTACGAACATAGAACTCCTCACCCGCAGCGAGGAGACGGGCCGCCCGATCCCCCCGGCGGACCGCAAGGCGCTGCTGTCGTCGGTGAAGGCGCAGATGACGGAGCTGGCGGCGCTGATCGGCGACCTGCAGACGCTGTCGCGTTCGGACGCGGACCAGTCGGGCGACCGCATCCAGGTGGTCGACCTCCAGGAAACGGTCGAGGCGGCCCTCCATCGCGCCCGCCTGCGCGGCCCCGAGCTGACGATCACTGCGGACCTCCAGCCCTGGTTCGTACGGGCGGAGCCGTCCGCGCTGGAGCGGGCGATCGTGAACATCCTCGACAACGCCGTGAAGTTCAGCCCCGAGGGCGAGGCCATCGACGTCATCCTCAAGGCCGGCGAACTGACCGTCCGCGACCACGGCCCCGGCATCCCCTCCGAGGAACTCCCGCACGTCTTCGACCGCTTCTGGCGCTCCCCGTCCGCCCGCGCACTGCCGGGCTCGGGCCTGGGCCTGTCGATCGTGGCCAGGACCGTGCAGCAGTCCGGCGGCGAGGTGTCCCTGCAACCGGCACAGGGCGGCGGAACGGTGGCGACGCTACGACTGCCGGGCGCGCCCACACCGCCCCCCCGAGGCTCCATAGAACCACCGCCTCCACAGGCTCCGTAGACCCGCCGACAGCGCCGGGCACCGCGCGCCCCCGTCCCTCACCGGACGGGGGCGCGTTCGTGTTGCCGCACCGCGGCAACCTTTCCTTCCCCGGTGGCGACTGTCGTCGGTGTGCCGCTGGCCCTGACCGCCGCCGGAGCGATGGCGTACGGCACGGTGTTCGGACTCTTCGGCGACGACGCCCAGCCGAAGGCGTCGGCCGCGACGAACACCCCGGCCTGGGCCACCGAGTCCGCCGACGGTTTCGCCTCCGTCCACGCCATGGGGCAGAACGGGACCTACGGCGGGCGCGACGGCAAGACCGTCACCGTGAGAACCCTCGCCGACCTGGAGAAGTACGCGACCGCGGCCGACCCGTACGTCATCGTCGTCGCCTCGGCGATCACGATGGACCCGGTCGGCAAGGAGATCAAGGTCGCCAGCGACAAGACGCTCATCGGCTCCGGTACCGCCGGGCAGATCGTCGGCGGCGGCTTCTTCCTCGGTCAGGGCGTGCACAACGTCGTCTTCGGCCGCGCCACCGCCGTGATCAACAAGTCGGTCATCAACCTGAAGAAGCTCTGGGACGGCTCGTCCGCCGGTTTCGTCACCGCGCCCAGCACGCAGGCGAACCGCAGGGCTTCCTGATCACCCACTCCACGGTGACCGGCGATGTCGCCGCGGGCTCCTTCTCCCTCGGCCGCAACTGGCACGCGGGCGGAGACGCCACCCTCAGGCCGCAGACGACCGTCCGCGACTCCACGCTCAGCGCCGCGATCCGGTCGAACCCGTGGTCCGACATGGGCGGCTTCTCCTGGAAGAACGACCGCTTCGCCGAGTACAGGAACACCGGCGCCGGCGCGGGCGCCGCGAGCGGTGAGCGACCGCAGCTGACGGACGCGCAGGCCGCGGGCCAGTCGATCGCCGGCTGGCTCGGCGACTGGACACCCACCGCCTCCTGGGGAAGGCCGGGTCCTCCCGGCCGGGGAGGCTGGGCGCGGACACCGCCCAGCCTCCCCACACCCCTCTCCAAGCCCTCCCACAGCGCCCCGTTACACGTTGGGGGGATGGCGCGGAAGATTCTGCTGGCCGATGACGACGAGGCCGTACGTGAGGGGCTCGACCGGCTGCTCAGGTTCGAGGGGTACGAGACCGTCCTCACCGGGGACGGCCGCGAGGCCCTCGAACTGGTGGCCGGGGTGGACGAGCGGCCCGACCTGGTGCTGATGGACGTCACCATGCCCGGCCTCGACGGGCTGGCCGCGACGCGCCGGATCAGAGCCTCCGGGTCCACCGTCCCCATCCTCATGATCACCGGCCGGGACGCGGTCGGCGACCGTATCGTCGCCCTCGACAACGGCGCCGACGACTACCTCATGAAGCCCTTCGCCGCCGAGGAACTCCTCGCCCGGGTCAGGGCCTTGCTGCGCCGCAGCCCGCAGCCGAAACAGTGCGCTCCCCGTCTCGACGACCGGCTCGCCTTCGCGGACCTCGCCATGGACCGGCCCACCCGCACCGTCACCCGCTCCGACCGCCCGCTCGACCTGACCAGGACCGAGTACGCCCTGCTGGAGTATCTGCTCCGGCATCCCGCCAAGGTCCTCAGCCGCGCCCAGATCCTCAAGGAGGTCTGGGGTTTCGACTTCGAGCCGACGTCGAACACGCTGGACGTGTACGTGATGTACCTGCGCCGGAAACTGGAGAGCCGCGGCGAACCGCGGCTCATCCAGACCGTGCGGGGGCTCGGCTACACGCTCCGCGCCGCCAAGTAGTCGATTTCAGGCGTCGCGAGCCGGGCGTACGCCCCGCCCCACGCCATCAGCTCGTCGTGCGTGCCCGCCTCCACCAGCCGGCCGCCGTCCACCACCAGGATCCGGTCGGCGTCGGGGGCGAGGCTCAGATCGTGCGTGATCATGATGGTCGTACGGCCCGCCATCAGCCGCCGCAGCGGCTGCACCACCCGGCGTGCGGCGATCGAGTCGAGCCCGGCGGTCGGCTCGTCGAGGACCAGGACGGGCGCGGCGCGCAGCATCGCGCGGGCGATCGCGATCCGCTGGAGCTGCCCGCCGGACAGGGTGGCCGTGCCGGGCGCGATCTCGGTGTCGTATCCGTCGGGCAGCGCGCTGATGAAGTCGTGCGCGACCGCGTCCGTCGCCGCCCGCTCGATGTCCGCCTGGGACGCGCCCGGCCTGCCGCACTCGATGTTCTCGCGGATCGTGCCGTGCAGGATCAGCGTCTCCTGGGGCAGCAGCGCCACGTTCTCGCGCAGGAACTCCAGGGACATGTCGGGCAGCGGGACGCCGTCCAGGCAGACCACGCCGGCCGTGGGGTCGTAGAAGCGGGTGAGGAGTTTGGAGAGCGTCGACTTTCCGGCGCCGCTCGGGCCGGTGACGATGACGAGTTCGCCGGGTCTCGCGGTGAAGGTCACATCGTGCAGGGACTCGCGGTCGGCGCCGGGGTAGCGGAACGACGTGCCGTGGAAGCTGACCCAGCCGTGCACGGGCCACTCCCGGACGGGCTCGGCGGGTTCGGTGACGGCGGGTTCGGTGTCCAGGATCTCCTGGATGCGTTCCGCGCCGGCGGTGGCGGCGGTGAGGGTGAGACCGAGCTGCCCCAGATTGCGGATCGGCGGGTACAGGTACCCGAGGAACGCGGCGAAGGCGAGCAACTGGCCCAGCGACATGCGCCCCTTGGAGATCTCCCAGGCACCGAGGCCGATCACCGCGAGCACGCACAGCGTCTCGACGACCTCGACGAACTGCTCGTACATCTCGCTCGCCCGTGCCCCGCGCACCGACGCCCGCATCCAGGCGCGCGCCTCGCGGTCGAGCCGCTTCTCCTCGGCGCGGTGGCGGTTGTAGGCCTGGGTGAGGACCACGTTGCCGAGGGACTCCTCGACGACCGAGGTGATCGCGCCGTCGGCGGCCCGCTCCTCCCGGGAGGCGGTCTTGATGCGGCCGGCGAACCGGCGGGCGGCGACGAGGAAGAGGGGGGCGAGGAGGAAGGTGACGAGGGCGAGGTCCCAGCGCAGCCAGAGCGCGGCGGTGGCGTAGAAGACGGCGGAGAAGGCGGCGGAGACCGTCCCGACGACGCCCGACACGACCATCTGCTCGATGGCCTCGACGTCACCGGTGAGCCGTTCGACCAGGTCGCCCTGGCGGTGCTTCTGGAAGAAGTCGGGCGGCAGGTCCTGGACGTGCCGGAAGACACTCGCGCGCAGGCGCAGGACGAATCTCTCCGCGGTCCACACGGCGAGCGAGTTGCCGAGGTAGCCGACGATCGCGCCGATCACGGCGACGCCCAGCCAGGCTCCGGCCGGCTCCCAGAACGCGGAGAGCGAACCGGCCTTCAGGGCGTGGTCCGTGAGCTGGGCGAAGAGCAGGATCGAGGCCGTCTCGGCGAGCGCGGCCACGACCACGCAGCCGATGATCAGCAGTAGCCATTTACGGTCGCCGCGCGTCAGCGGCCAGAAGCGTGCGAATGCCTCCCGTACTTCCCGCATATCAAATCAACTTCCCTTTCCGGTCCGGAACATGGCCGAGGCGGGGCCACCGGAAACCACTAATTCCCGGGGACCCCGCCTCGCGCGGGCTGCTACTGGCCCTGACGGCTGACCGGGCGCTTCTTCGGAGCGACGGCCTTCTTCGCCACCGGGGCCGGCTCGGCGGGCCGGCGCTTCGCGACCGGGGCCGCCTTGTGGTGCTTCTTGACGGGGGCGATCTTGTGGAAGCTCATGGGTTTCCCTCTCGTGGCTTTGACTGATCCGCTGGTCGCGGGTGGTGAACCGCTGGGTGCGGGTGGATCTGTTGATCGGAGGTGGATCTTGCTTACTTGTTGCCGACAGGGCGGCGCCCGGGCTTCTGCGCCACCGGGGCCGGCTTGGCGGGCCGGCGCTTCGCGGGCTTCTTCGGGGCCGGGGCCGGCTTGTGGTGCTTCTTGACCGGGGCGATCTTGTGGAAGCTCATGGGTGTCTCCTTGTTCCCTGCGGGTGAATTCCCTTTGTCGTTTGCGCTGTTCGCTTTCGACATGGAAAACACTACGGGACCCCGGACCCTGAAATCGCCAATTCGACTGAGACCTCAATGAATTACGGCTGAAACAAATTTTCAGATGGACCGTGGAACCAATCCACTACTCACACAGAATTTAGGTCGAAAAAAAGCGGGGCCGGTACGCATCCGCGTACCGGCCCCGCCTGTTCCGTAAGGGACTACCGCACGACCGTGATCCGGTCCGCCGTCGGCACCGGGTACGGCGCCGTGGCCGAGGAGTTGGCCGTCAGGTAGGACTCGAAGGCCGCCAGGTCGTCGCCGCCGACCCGGACGTCTGCGCCCTTGCCGAGCTCGGCGAAGCCGTCGCCGCCGCCCGCGAGGAAGGAGTTCATCGCGACGCGGTAGGTGGCGGCGGGGTCGATCGCCGCGCCGTTGAGCTTGATCGAGTCGGCGACCACCCGTGCCGCGCCCGTCTTCGTCAGGTCCAGCGTGTAGGTCAGGCCCTTGGAGATCTGCAGGATCTTCGGCGCGGCCTCGTTGGCCCCGCTGACCTGCTGCTGGAGTGCCGTGATCACCTGAGCGCCGGTGAGGTTCACCAGGTTCACGGTGTTGGCGAACGGCTGGACCGTGTACGCCTCCCCGTACGTCACCACCCCGTCGCCCTCACTGCCGCTCGCCGCGTAGGTGAGCCCGGCGCGGATGCCGCCCGGGTTCATCACCGCGAGGTCGGCCTCGGGGTCGACGGACTTGGCATACGCGAGCTGCGCGTCGGCGATCATGTCGCCGAGCGGGGACTCGTTGCCGGCGTTGCCGATCTCGCCCGCGATGTAACCGATGGGACGCGAGGCGATCGGGGCGGAGAGCGTCTTCCACTTGCTGATCAGGGACGTCATGTCGGCGGCCTTCGCCACGTCACGGGTGACCACGTGGTTCGCCGACTTCACCGCCGTACGCGCGATGTCGCCGGTCCAGCGGTCGTACGTCAGCGTCGTGTCCGTGTAGAGGCGGCCGAAGGACGAGGCCGACGTCACCATGCGGGGCTTGCCCGACGGGTCCGGGATGGTGCACGCGTACGCCTGGTGGGTGTGGCCGGTGACCAGGGCGTCCACGGCCGGCGTGACGTTCTTCGCGATGTCGACGATCGGCCCGGAGATGCCGTCACCGGCGCCGGGGCTGTCGCAGTCGTAGTTGTACGCCGTCGACGCGGGCGCGCCGCCCTCGTGGATCAGCGCGACGATCGACTTCACGCCCTGGCGCTGGAGCACCTTGGCGTACTTGTTGATCGTCTCGACCTCGTCGCCGAACTTCAGTCCCTTGACGCCGTCGGCCGACACGATGTTCGGGGTGCCTTCCAGCGTCACGCCGATGAAGCCGACCTTGACGCCGTTCTTCTTCCACACCCAGTAGGGCTTGAGAATCGGCTTGCCGGTCTTCTCGTCGGTGACGTTCGCCGCAAGGTACGGGAAGTCGGCGCCCTGGAACTTCGCCTTCTTGTCGTAGCAGCCGTCCGTGGGGTGGCAGCCGCCGTTCTGCAGGCGGCCCAGCTCCTTGGCGCCCTCGTCGAACTCGTGGTTGCCGACGCTCGTCACATCCAGGTCGAGCTTGTTCAGCGCGTCGATCGTCGGCTCGTCGTGGAAAAGCCCGGAGATCAGCGGAGAGGCGCCGACCATGTCTCCGGCGGCGGCCGTGATGGAGTACTTGTTGCCCTTGCGGGCCTCGCGCAGATGCGTGGCGAGGTACTCGACACCGCCCGCGTCGATCGACTTCGTCGTGCCGTCCGCCTGGAGCTCCGTGACCCGGCCGGACGACCCGGCCGGCGGCTCCAGGTTGCCGTGCAGGTCGTTGAAGGACAGCAGCTGTACGTCCTGGTAGCGGCCGCTGCCGGGGTGGTGGTGCGGGGTCGACCTGTCCTGCCCTGCGCTCGCGGGCATCGCGGCGGCCAGGGCGCCGACGGTGGCCAGCCCAGCGGCGGCGGCGAGGATGCGATGGGTACGTCTGTGCCGGGGCGTCGGCAGCATGGGTTCCCCCCAGTGGGACGGCTGTGGTTTTACGCGCACTTTAGAATCAACGCGCGTAGCGCAACAGGGGGTTCGGGGTTACAGACTGGTTGCCATCGCCTCACCACCTGACGGAACCCCCTCCTCACCCCGCCACGAGCCACATCGACGCCGCGCAACTCCTTGTCCGCAAAACACCGCGCCGTACCCTCGTATCCATGACCAGCGACGACACCGCGCCCCACGCCCTCACTCGCTCCATCGAGACCCATACCGCGCTCTCCCCGGCCCAGGCCGAGGACGTGCTCCGGCTGCTCGCGGAGGCCGCCCGGGCCGACGGGCAGCAGGCGGTCTCCGAGCAGGGCCGGCTCCAGCTGAAGGGCGGCGCCCGCGAGGGTGTGCGCCATCTGCTGCTGACCCTCGGCGACGAGCTGATCGGGTACGCGCAGTTGGAGGACACCGACCCGGTGGAGGCCCCGGCCGCCGAACTGGTCGTGCACCCGACGTACCGCGGCCACGGCCACGGTCGGGCCCTGGGCTCGGCCCTGCTCGCCGAGTCCGGCAAGCGGCTGCGTGTGTGGGCGCACGGCGGTCACTCCGCCGCCCGGCATCTCGCCCAGGTCCTCGGCCTCACCCTCTTCCGCGAACTGCGCCAGCTGCGGCGGCCGTTGACCGACCTCGACCTGCCCGAACCGAAGCTCGCGGACGGCGTGAACGTCCGTACCTTCGTGCCCGGCCAGGACGACGCGGCCTGGCTCGCTCTGAACGCCGAGGCCTTCGCCCATCACCCTGAGCAGGGCTCCCTCACCCAGCGCGACCTGGACGACCGCAAGGCGGAGGTGTGGTTCGACCCGTCCGGGTTCTTCCTCGCCTTCCGCGGCGACGAACTCGTCGGCTTCCACTGGACGAAGGTCCACGCCGAGGAGGGCCTCGGTGAGGTGTACGTCCTCGGAGTCCGCCCGGGCGCCCAGGGCGGCGGTCTCGGCAAGGCCCTCACCACGATCGGGCTCCGCCACCTCGCCCGGCAGGGTCTGCCGACCGCCATGCTCTATGTCGACGCCGACAACAAGGCGGCCATGACCGTGTACGAGCGGCTCGGCTTCCGCACGCACGAGACGGACCTGATGTACCGCAGCGAGTCCTGACCACCGGTCCGGTGTCCTTGCCGGTCCGGTGTACGTCGGTCCGGTGCCTGTCGGTCCGCGGTGTCCTTACCGGTCCTGTCCGGTGTCCCTGCCCGTCCGTGCCCGCGTCTTCGTGTCACCGGTGAGCGAAGGCGGCGGGTCGCCACCTCCGTAGGGGTTCCGCGCAGGACCACGCCCCGGCCAGCGCCGCCGCGACCAGGACCACCGCCCATGTCTGGTGGGCGCCTTCCCAGCGCGGGGCGGACGGAGCGGGGAAGAGCGTCCACCGCTCGGGGAGCAACAGGTGTGCCAGCACCGCCGTGACCAGTAGTCCGACGCCCACCGCGCCTCCCGGCTCGGCCCGGTTGGTGAACCGCACCATGACCGCCGCGGCCGCCGGCGCGAGCAACGCCGTGGCGGCGGCTTCCAAGGTCACGGCGCCCACCGGCGGCCGGGCCTGCTCCGGTATGAGGAACAGCGCGGCCGTCCACCAGAGCACGGCCGACGGGGCGACGAGCGCCACTCGAAGTCCGACCCGCACCGGACGCCGGGTCGGCACCGCCGCGGTGATGTGCCGGGCCGGATCGTCCAGCAGGAAGGCCAGGCCCAGGGCGAAGGTGAGCGCGGCGGCCCGCAGGAGGTTGAGGCCGGCCCACGTGTCGAGCTGGAGGGAGAACAGCCGCGGGATCCCGGCGAACAGCAGCCCCAGTACGGCTCCGGTCACCAGCGCCCGCCGGGGGAGGGAGCTCCAGAGGGGACGGAGGAGGGCGCGGGCCACGGTGTACGGGCGCCCCCGGGACGGGATACCGCCCGCGGTCACCCCACTTCCCGCGGTCACCCCACTTCCCACCGTTCCTACGGCTCCCGCGGTTCCCGCCCTTCCGCCGCTTCCCGCCCTTCCAGCCCCGCCGCTTCCAGCCCTTCCGGCGCTCTCCGTACCCCCGGTGCCTCCGGCACGCTCCGCACTTCCGGCCGTACCTGTGTCGTCGCGCACGGTCACCCCTCGCATGTCTTGACGCTCAGCGCGCCCGGGCCGGTCGGCGCCGGCACTCCCAGCAGCTGAGCCACCTGGGCCGTCGTCGTCTTGGGGGACGTGAGCTCCGCCCAGTGGGCCTTCACCTTGGGGATGACGCTGTAGCGGGGCTTCCGCAGCAGCTCCTTGATCACCTCTGTCTGCGCGGCGTTCATGGAGAGCGAGTTCGTGGGTTCGAGAGCGACCCCTCCGCCGGTGATGGAGTCGTCGATGCGGACATGGCGCAGCATGGTCAGCGGGTGGGACTCCGAGCCCAGCGCCAGCCACATGATGATCACCGCGCGGGCGTCGCACACCTCGACGCTGGACGTCTCGTCCCCCGTCACCAGAACCGAGGCCACCCCCACGGCGAACTCCGGGATCCGGTTGCCGCCCCAGCGCGTGCCGACGGTCACGACCCCCGGCGCTGTGGCCGGCTCCAGCGCGGAGTCGCCCTCCAGGCCGGAGCGGGCGTCGACCCGCTGGCGCACCGTCAGCCGCTCGGCCGAGGCCGGGCCTCCCGCGAGGGACTGGACGCGCTGGACCACCTCGGCCCAGTCGGCGGTCTGGCCGGTCCACTCGGGGTAGGCGCAGTACGTCGACCTTTCGTGCGCGACGCAGGTCTGCACCTTCTCCGGGGTGGCGGACGCCTTCGCGCGGGCCGCGATCAGCGCGGCCGAGTCACCCGGGGCCTGCCCCGCGATGCCCTGGGCCATGGCGGCGAGGGCGAGGACCGTGATCGCCTTGATCCTGGGCGTACGACCGCCGTTGATCAGCAGTGCGAGGCACAGCAGCAGCACGATGAGCCCCACCAGATACAGCACGTGCCAGGCGGCCGGGCGGCCCAGCAGGTCGGAGGGGAACGGGTGGGCGCCTTCCTCGGTGACCACCGGTGCCAGCCACTGCACCCAGTGCGTGCCCTGGGTGCTCGCGGCCACGAGGGTCGTGAGGACGTACATGCCGATGACGAAGGGCGGGACGGCGAACGTGAAGGGGATCGACCGTGCGACCAGGACGCCGAGGGCCCCGGCGAGGAGTATCGACAGCGGGCCCACGACCAGTTCGGCGAGCGAGCCGTGGCCGACCGCGCCGGGCTTCAGGGCCGCCCAGGTGAACTCGAATCCTACGACCAGCGCGGTGAACACCGCGAACGGCACGGCCGACAGGGCGTGGGCCACCGAGCGCCGCCACGGCTCCATGACCAGCACGTCGAAGTGTCGGTCGGTGCCGTGCCTGCGGGAGCGGAGCACGGCGCGGTTGATGCTGACGAACAGCACGAGGGCGAGGAGCAGGGGGGCGGTCTGGGTGGACCGGTCGACATCGTGGAGGACCGGATAGTCGTCCATGCCCTCCCGGCCGTTGAACATTCCCCAGCCGGTGTAGGCGACGTACAGGAGGAGGAAGACGAGCACCGGGATCTGCATCAGCAGTTCGCGTGCCTCGAAGCGGGCGAGGGCGACGACGGCCCGCGTCCTGTTCTGGTGCGGGTCCTGGGCGGGCGGCTCCACCCCCGTGGGGGCCGCCTCCTCCACGACCGTGCGGGTCACCAGCTCGCTCATGCCGCCACCTCCGCCGGCTCGCCGTCGAGAGTGAGCAAGTAGCCGTCCTCCAGGGTCGGTTCGAGGAGGTCGGCGCCCTTGGGCGGGTCGCCGACATTGCGGAAGGAACCCGTGCCCGTACGCCAGCCGGCTCTCGCGCCGGGGTCGCGGGCCGTACTGCTCCACACCCGTCCCGCCGCCCGTGCGGTCAGCTCGGCCGGGGTGCCCTCGAAGCGGATGCTGCCGCGGACCATGACGATCACGCGGTGGCAGAGCATCGCGACGTCCTCGGTCTGGTGGGTGGAGAGCAGGACCGTGCGTCCCACGCCCGACTCGGCGATCATTTCCCTGAACCGCATGCGCTGTTCAGGGTCCAGGCCGACGGTCGGTTCGTCCAGGACGAGGAAGCCGGGGTCGCCGACCAGCGCGGCGGCCAGCCCGACCCGCTGGCGCATACCGCCCGACAGCCTCTTGATGCGCTTGCCCCGTATGTCGGACAGGTCGACGGCCTCCAGCACGCGCCGCACCTCCCGGTGCCGGGCGGAGCGGTCCGTCAGCTCCTTCAGGATCGCCACGTAGTCGACGAACTCGAAGGCCGAGAAGTCCGGGTGGAACGCCGGGGTCTGCGGCAGATAGCCCAGCGCGCGCCGCACGTCCAGGCGGCCGGAGGGTGTGCCGGGGTCGTGCCCGAGCACCGTGAAGGCTCCCCGGTCGGCGGGCACGGCGGTGGCGAGCACCCGCAACAGGGTGGTCTTCCCTGCGCCGTTGGGCCCGAGCAGCCCGGTCACGCCCTCGCTCAGGCGCAGGGTGACGTCGTCGAGGGCGACGGTCCCGCCGTACCGGAGAGTGAGCCCGGAGGCGGAGACGGTGGGGGTCATGCGGCGCTCCTGTCGGAGAAGTCGGTGTGGTCGGCGAAGAAGGCGTGCGAGGGGGAGAAGTCGAACCGGTCCCGCACGAGATAGAGCAGCCCGGCGGCCAGTACCGCGACCGCGCCGGCGACGCCCTGGCCGAGTGCCGTGAACGGCGCGAGGGTGCCGCCGTCGGCCTTCGCGTGGGCCACCATCAGCAGCGTGACCCACGCTCCGCCGACCAGGCAGGGCGGCAGGACCGGGCCCCAGCGGGCGGTCAGTGCGAGCCCCGTCCCGGTGAGGGCGAGGGCGGGCAGCAGCCAGGCCAGCGCGCGCAGCCCGTAGGCGGGGAGCGCGAGGGTCGCGAGGCCGTTCAGAACGAGGCCGGTGGTGAGCACGGCCACCGTGCGGATCATCAGCAGCCGGAATCCGTGGAGGGGTGACACCACGGCCATCTCGTACGTCGGGTCGAGCACCGGTCCGTAGGACAGCGCGACCCCGGCGAGCGGGAGCAGGGGGGCGAGGGCGAGGAACAGCGTGGGCGAGGCCGCCCGTCCGGCGTCGGTCGCCACCACGGCCATGAGGAGGACGAGGGCGACCGCGGCCAGCCAGGAGCGGCGCAGCACGGGCGTGGCCGCCAGCAGCCGTGCCGTGTGGTCGGCGACGCCGATCCGCACCAGCAACGACTCGAGCAGCCGTGGTCGTGGCGCGTCCAGCTCGGCGTCGAGCCGCTCCCATCCGGCGTCCAGGACGACCGGATCGCTCACGGTGGCGAGCGCCTCCCGGCAGGGCGCGCACGCCACGAGGTGGGTGTCGACGGACCAGAGCCGGGGCGGCGCCAACTCGCCCCGCGCATAGGCCCGAAGGTCCTCGGCGTCCGCGTGCCACCGTCCGTCCGGGGAACCGTCGGCGCCGGACGCGGTCCGATCGGCGTCACCCGCAGCCGCACCGGACGCGCTCCGACCGGCGGCCGCGTCCTCGTCCAACCCGCTCATGTTCTCTCCACCTCCACCCATGTCCCGGCGGTCTCCGCCGATGGCCTCGTCGTCTCCGCCGCTCATGCCAGCTCCTCCCGCAGCTGCTTGCGCGCCCGCAGGGCCCGCGTCTTGACCGTGCCGGGTGGAATGCCGAGCAGGACGGCCGCTTCCCGGGTCGTGAGTCCGTCGATCACCGTGGCCTGGAGGACCGCGCGCAGCTCGGGCGAGAGCCGTATCAACGCGCCCGCGAGGTCGCCGTGCTCGACCCCGGCCAGGACGCGCTCCTCGGCGGAGGCCTCGTGCCGGTGGCGGAAGCGGGTCAGTGTCTGGCGCAACCGGCCGCGCGCGCCATCGCCGCGCAGCGTGTCGATCAGCCGCCGCGAGCCGATGCGCCACAGCCAGCCCGCCGCGTCACCCTCCTCCCGGTAACGCGCGGTGCCGCGCCAGATGGCGAGGAAGGTCTCCTGCACGACGTCGTCGACGACCCCGGCATCGGCGCACCGGCCGCGCAGCCGCGCGGTCAGCCACGGCGCATACCGCCGGTACAGCTCCTCGAAGGCGCGACGGTCCGTGTCCGCCGCGATGGCCCGCAGCAGCTCCCCGTCGCTTCTCGTTTCCCTCACATCCCCTCATCGGACGAGCCCCGCCGATCGGTTCACGCATCCGGCATCGAATTTTCCGGGCTCGCCTCCGCGGCTTCCCGGCGCACCTCCGCGGCTTCCCGGCTCGCCTCTGCGATGTTCGGACTTGACTCCGGACACCCCCTTGCACCACCCTTTCACTACTCAATTAGTGAAAGGGTGGTTGTCCGAGTGGTCGAGTACCGCATCGACCGGCGCAGCGGTGTCGCCACCTACGTCCAGATCGTCCAGCAGACCAAACAGGCCCTGCGCCTGGGCCTGCTGGAACCGGGCGACAAGCTCCCCACGGCCCGCGAGGTCGTGGAGGCCACGGCGATCAATCCGAACACCGTCCTGAAGGCCTACCGCGAGCTGGAGCGCGAGGGCCTGGTCGAGGCCAGACGCGGCCTCGGCACCTTCGTGAAGCGCTCGCTGGGCACCGCCTCCGCCGACTCGCCCCTGCGCGCCGAGCTCGACGACTGGGCGGCCAGGGCCCGCGAGGCCGGGCTCGATCAAGACGACGTGGCGGCGCTCTTCACCGCCGTACTGGAAAAGTTCAGCAAGGGAGACAAGGAATGAGCGACACCGCCATGGAGGCGACCGGCCTCGGCAAGCGGTTCGGGCGGCGCGGGGGCTGGGCACTGCACGAGTGCTCCTTCCGGCTCCCCGCGGGGCGCGTCTGCGCCGTCGTCGGACCCAACGGCGCGGGCAAGTCGACCCTGCTGGCCCACGCCGCCGGACTGCTCGCCCCCACCGAGGGCTCCCTGACCGTGCTCGGCAGCCACCCGGCCGCCGCCCGCGAACGCATCGCGTACGTCGCCCAGAACAAGCCGCTGTACCCGCAGCTCACGGTGGCCCAGACGCTGCGCCTGGGCCACGAGCTCAACCCCGCCCGCTGGGACGCCTCGGTCGCCGAGCGGATCACGTACGAGAGCGGCGGGCTGGACCCGAAGGCCAAGGTCCGTACGCTCTCCGGCGGTCAGCGCACCCGCGTGGCGCTCGCCCTCGCGCTCGGCAAGCGGCCCGAACTCCTGCTCCTGGACGAGCCGATGGCCGACCTCGACCCGCTCGCCCGCCACGAGCTGATGGGCACGCTGATGGCCGAGGCCGCCCAGTACGGCACGACGGTCGTGATGTCCTCGCACGTCGTCGCCGAGCTGGAGGGCTCCTGCGACTACCTGCTGCTGATAGGCGGCGGTCAGGTGCGACTGGCCGGCGACCTGGACGACCTGCTGGCCGCGCACACCCTGACCACCGGGCCGGTCCGTGACCTCGCTCCGCACACCGTGGTCGAATCGCGCACCACGGGGCGCCAGTTGACCGCCCTGATCCGCCCTCAGGGCCCGTTCTCCGGCGGACCCGACGCCCGCGCCACCACGCCCTCCCTGGAGGAACTGGTCCTCGCGCACCTGCGCAGCCCCGAGGCCCCCGCGCTGATCCTCGCCTCCGCCCGCACCGCCGCCCAGGAGTCCGCCGCATGACCACACTGACCGCCCCCGGCACCACGGCGGCGCCCACGCGCCGCCCGTCCGCCACCCGCGGCCTGGTGCGCACGGTGCTGCTGCTGCACCGCCCGGCGCTCTACCTCTGGGCCGGTCTGTTCATCGCGCTCGCGGCCCTGCTGCTGTGGCTGTACGGCCCGGCGACGGACGCGGCCGCCGCGGCGTGGCGGGAGTACGACCGCTGCACGAAGGCCACCTGCGCCTACGACCAGGACGCGATCCTCAGGTACAAGTCGTACTCCCAGTACGCCTCCCTCGCGCTGACCTTCCTGCCGTTCCTCGTCGCGGCCTGGGCGGGCGCCTCGCTGATCGGCCGCGAGATGGAGACCGGCACCGCGCAGCTCGCGTGGACCCAGTCGGTCTCCCCGGCCCGCTGGCTGGCGGTGAAACTGGCCGTGCCGGCCGCGCTCGTCACCGTCGGGACCAGCGTGCTGGTGGTACTGCACCGGCAGATGTGGGTGCGCGGCCAGGGCCGGATCGACAACACCAAGAGCTGGACCGACACCTTCGTCTTCCACGCCAACGGCCCGACCACCGTCGCCCTCGCCCTGTCCGGGCTTGCCGTCGGCGCGCTCGCCGGCATCACGCTGCGCGGCTCCCTGAGCGCACTCGTCATGTCGGTGGTGTGCACGGTCGGCGTCCGGGCGGCCCTCGGCCTCGCCCTGCCGTACCTGTGGCCGACCGTCCGGACGGTCACCAGCCTGACCCACGACCGCCCCACCAGCCTCGGGATCACCGTCCACGACGGTCTCCTCACCTCGACCGGGGCCCGGCTGCCCGACCCGCTGTGCGGCAGCAGCCACAACTCGGAGTGCGGCGCGATCTACCATCGGCTCGACGCCGTCAGCTTCTACACCGACTCCCACCCCCAGTCCCACTACTGGCCCCTCCAGCTCGTGGCGACCGGCCTGGTGCTCGCCCTCACCGCAGTCGTCCTGCTCGTCACCTTCCGCCTGCTCAAGCGCGGCACCGGCAGCGCCCCGCTCACGAAGGGAGCCGCCCTGTGAGCACCCCGGGTGCTGTCGGCGGCCTGCCGTGGACCGTCGTACGCGTGCACCGCACCGCGCTGATCGTCTGGGGCTCGTTCGTCGTCGCCGTCGTCGCATTCCTGGTGTGGGCGATGGGGGTCACGGCCGGCCCCGCCCGGGCGGAGGCCTTCCACTGTCTGCACTCCGACAGCTGCGACGTCACGGCCACGCTCGAGTACAGCGCGATCCTCCGATACACCGCCACCGTTCTCAGCCACTGCTTCTACGGCGTCGCCGCCTGGGCGGGCGCGGCACTGATCGCCCGTGAACTGGAGTCCGGCACCGCGGGGCTCGCCTGGACCCAGTCGGTGTCCCCCGCGCGCTGGCTGGCCGCCAAGCTCGCCATGCCCGCACTGCTGATCACGCTCAGCGGCACGGTGCTCGTGGCGGCGTACCGCTGGAGCTGGTCGAACAGGCCGGCCCGGGTCATCGGCGACTGGCCCGCCACCGCCGTCTTCGTCGCCCGCGGCCCGGCGATGGTGGCGTACGCCCTGTGCGCCCTGGTCGTGGGCGCACTCGCCGGTCTGGCGCTACGGCGCTCGCTGCCCGCTCTGAGCGTCTCGTTCGCCGTGATGCTGGTGCTCAGCCAGTGCCTGGACCGGTACCGCGCGGATTTGTGGCCCACGATCACCCGTACCGGCGCCGCAGCCTACGAGGTGTCCGGTCCCGTCTGGGATCTGGAGTCGGGGGTGTTCGTCCACGGGAAACGAGTCCCGGACCCCGGGTACGGGAACTGCCAGGGCACGGCCACGGAAGCCAAGCGGTGCCTGACCGAGCACGGTGTCACGGGCCAGTACTTCGTCTACCACCCCGACTCCCACTTCTGGCCCCTCCAGCTGGTGGAAACCGGCATCGTCCTCACCTTGACCGCCGCGGCCACCGCCGCCGCCTTCCGGCTGCTGCGCCGCCGCACCGCATAGCTCCCCCCGTGCCGGGGCCGCGTACGCCCCCCACGGGGGGTGGGGCGTACGCGGCTCCCTGGCATGTAGACGTCCGGGAGCCGCTCCCCGATATCCCGCACGTCATGTCGCCGTAACCATCGATTCAGACGAGCTTGCGACGCTCAGCCAATGAAGCCCGCCGTGCCAGAGCCGTCGCCTCCGCCGGAGCACGAGACCTCTCCGACGACGGGGAGCAAGGCGGTACCGGGGTCGCGGAACGGGAACATCCGCCTCACCCCGCTGCCGCTCGCGCTCTCCGACGCGCCGGTCTCGCTCCCGGCGCGGAAGAATGGGTCCATGAACCAGCCCAGCGCCCAGGCACCGGTGCAGCACCCGCAGCCCTCCGTCGGCTCCATCGCCGCGCACCGCCCGCACACCGTGGCGGCGAACGTCTCCGACCTCGAGCCCGACATCGACGCCGACCTCGACGCCTACGAGGACCTGGTGCAGGACGGCATCATGTTGCCGCAGGGCCGGTTCCTCGACCGCGAGCGCAGCTGGCTGGCGTTCAACGAGCGGGTGCTGGAGCTCGCCGAGGACCCGAGCACGCCCCTGCTCGAACGGGCGAACTTCCTGGCGATCTTCGCCAGCAACCTGGACGAGTTCTTCATGGTCCGGGTGGCCGGACTGAAGCGCCGCATCGCGACCGGCGTGGCCACCAAGTCCGCCTCCGGCCTGCAGCCCCGCGAGGTCCTGGAGATGATCTGGGCCCGCTCGCGCGAGCTCATGGCCCGGCACGCGGCCTGCTACCAGGAGGACGTCGCCCCCGCGCTCGCGGAGGAGGGCATCCATCTGGTCCGCTGGAGCGAACTGACGGAGAAGGAGCAGGCCCGCCTCTTCACCCTCTTCCGGCACCAGATCTTCCCGGTCCTGACCCCGCTGGCGGTCGACCCCGCGCACCCCTTCCCGTACATCTCGGGTCTGTCCCTGAACCTCGCGGTCGTCGTACGGAACCCGGTCAGCGGCCACCGGCACTTCGCGCGCGTCAAGGTCCCGCCGCTGCTCTCCCGCTTCCTGGAGGCCTCCCCCAACCGCTACGTCCCCATCGAGGACGTGATCGCGGCACACCTGGAGGAGCTCTTCCCGGGCATGGAGGTCCTGGAGCACCACACCTTCCGGCTGACCAGGAACGAGGACCTGGAGGTCGAGGAGGACGACGCCGAGAACCTGCTCCAGGCGCTGGAGAAGGAGCTCATGCGGCGCCGCTTCGGGCCGCCGGTGCGCCTGGAGGTCGAGGAGTCCATCGACCGGTACGTCCTCGATCTCCTCGTACGGGAACTGAAGATCTCCGAGGCGGAGGTGTACCCCCTGCCGGGTCCCCTGGACCTCACCGGCCTCTTCGGCATCGGCGCCCTCGACCGGCCCGAGCTGAAGTACCCGAAGTTCATCGCGGGAACGCACCGCGACCTGGCCGAGGTCGAGTCGGCGTCCGCGCCCGACATCTTCGCCGCCCTGCGCGAGCGTGACGTCCTGCTGCACCACCCGTACGACTCCTTCTCCACCTCCGTACAGGCCTTCCTGGAGCAGGCGGCGGCCGACCCGGACGTGCTGGCCATCAAGCAGACGCTGTACCGGACCTCGGGCGACTCGCCGATCGTCGACGCCCTGATAGACGCCGCCGAGTCCGGCAAGCAGGTCCTCGTCCTCGTCGAGATCAAGGCGCGCTTCGACGAACAGGCCAACATCAAGTGGGCCCGCAAGCTCGAGGAGTCGGGCTGCCATGTCGTGTACGGACTCGTCGGGCTGAAGACCCACTGCAAGCTGTCGCTGGTCGTCCGGCAGGAGGGGGAAACGCTCCGGCGCTACTCCCACGTCGGCACCGGCAACTACCACCCGAAGACCGCACGGCTGTACGAGGACCTCGGCCTGCTCACCGCCGACCCGCAGGTCGGCGCGGACCTGTCCGACCTCTTCAACCGGCTCTCCGGCTACTCGCGCCGCGAGACCTACCGCCGTCTGCTCGTCGCCCCCAAGTCCCTGCGTGACGGGCTGATCGCGCGGATCAACAAGGAAGTCCAGCACCACGTCGCCGGACGCCCCGCCTATGTCCGCATCAAGTGCAACTCGATGGTGGACGAGGCGATCATCGACGCGCTGTACCGCGCGTCCCAGGCCGGAGTGCCCGTCGACGTGTGGGTGCGTGGCATCTGCGCGGTCCGGCCGGGCGTCACCGGCCTGTCCGAAAACATACGGGTACGGTCCGTGCTCGGCCGGTTCCTCGAACACTCCCGTGTCTTCGCCTTCGGCAACGGCGGCGAGCCCGAGGTCTGGATCGGCAGCGCGGACATGATGCACCGCAACCTGGACCGGCGGATCGAGGCCCTGGTCAGGATCACCGACCCGGCACACCGCGCAGCCCTCAACCGGCTGTTCGAGACCGGGATGTCCGACACCACCGCCTCCTGGCACCTGGGCCCGGACGGCGAGTGGACCCGGCACTCGACCGACGCGGACGGCCAGCCCCTGCGGAACGTCCAGGAGATGCTCATAGACGCCCGGAGGCGCCGGCGTGGCACAGCAACACCTTGAACCCCCCACCGACTCCCCGGCCGGGCCCATGTCAGGAGACGCCCTCGCGGGCTACCTGAGGGCCCAGGCCACGGAGTTCCTCCGCTCCCTGCGACAGCACCGGGAGAACGGCACCGACGCGGGTACCACCGCCCGGGCGAAGCCGAGAACGGAGTCGCGCGCCGAGTCGCGAGACGTGTCACGAGCGGGGGACAACGGCTCCGGGGAATCGGTCGACGCGGCGCGCGCCCTGCGCCGCTCGGCCCGCCGCATCAGCGGCACCCTGCACACCTTCCGACCGCTGCTCGACGCGGAGTGGTCGGAGGGCATGCGGCCCGAACTGGCGTGGCTCTCGGGCACCCTGGCCCGTGAACACGCCTACGCGGCCCGCCTGGAACGGCTGATCGGCGCGCTGAACCGGCTCTCGGGCGCGGCCGGTTTCCCGGCACAGGCCGCGCAGGACACCGGGGCGCCGGCCAAAGGCGGCCTGACCGTCGGCGCCGCGAAGGCGGGCGCGCTGCTCGACCGCCAGCTGACGCTGGCCCGCACCCGGGCCCACTCGGCCGCCCTGCAGGCGCTCGGCTCCTCCCGCTTCCACGCCGTCGCGGACAGCGTCGCCGTGCTCGCCAGCGAGGTGCCGCTCACCCCGGCGGCCACCACGGCCGACCTGCGCCCGCTGGCCGCCGCCGCGTCGGACCGGCTGACCGACGCGGTCGCCGCGCTGCCGCTGGTCACCGCGGGCCACCCGTACAACGCCGAGGCCCTCGTGCACGGCCTCTCCGCGGACACCGCGCCCCATCCCCAGGACGCGCCCTGGCACCAGGTCCGGCTGCTGCTGCGCCTGCACCGCTACGCGTGCGAGGTCCTCTACGGGCAGGACGCCCCCATCGACGTACGACTGCTCCGCGCGGGTCAGGCCCTCAACCGGCACCGGGACGCGGCGGAGGCGGCCGCGGCCGCCGCGTCGGCGGCCCGCACCCCGCGCATCGCCCCGGCCACCGCGTACGCGCTCGGCGTGCTCCACGCCGACCAGCGGCACGAGGTGGAGGCGGCACGGTTCGCGTTCCAGCAGAACTGGCAGAAGGAAACCGTGCGCACCCCGTGAGGGAGGCCTGATGACCGAGGACACCTTCAAGGCCGTACGGGCGGCGGGCTGCGTCCTGTGGCGCCGCTCGCCACTCGGCGGTGAGCTGGAGATATGTCTCGTCCACCGGCCGAAGTACGACGACTGGTCGCATCCGAAGGGCAAGCTCAAGCGCGGCGAGGAACCGCTCGCGGGGGCGCTGCGGGAGGTCCGGGAGGAGACGGGGTACACCGCCGTGCCCGGCACGGCCCTGCCCACCCTCCGTTATCCCGTCGCCGGCCGCCCCAAAGAGGTCCGCTACTGGGCCGCCGAGGCGACGGACGGCCACTTCACTCCGACCGACGAGGTCGACCGCATCCTGTGGCTCTCCCCCGCCGCGGCCCGCGACCGTCTGACCCAGCCCAGGGACGCCGATCTGGTTGACGCCCTGCTGAGTGTGCTGCACCTCACTTAAGCGAACCAACCAGCCATATCCGTACACACCCGGTCGCATGCAGTAACAACGATCGGGACCCCACCGTGTCCTCGACGTAAGCGTTCCGTGACCTCACCGCACCGCCCACAGGGGTTCACCCTCCGTTCACTTACGGCCATCGACGCCTTCACCTGATCTGCCTAATTTCGGCCTTACCCGGTGCGGAACGCCTCCTGCGTGTGGCCTCCGCATCACACACACCTCGCACGCCGCCAACCAGACGGCGGCTCCTGGAAGGAACACCCCAACAGTGAAGCTTCAGCGCAAGAACCGGCTTCGCGCCCTTTCGCTCGGTGCTGTCGCCGTCTCCGGCGCCCTGGCCCTCACGGCGTGCGGCTCCGACGACACCGGCAGCAAGAGCAGCGCCACGGGCGGCGCGACGACGGGCTCCGCCAGCTCGATCAAGTGTGACGACGCCAAGGGCCAGCTCCTCGCCGACGGCTCGTCCGCGCAGAAGAACGCGATCGACGCCTGGGTCAAGCAGTTCAGCGCCGCCTGCTCCGGCGTGCAGATCAACTACAAGGGCGGCGGCTCCGGCGCCGGCGTCACCGCGTTCACCCAGGGCCAGGTCGCCTTCGCCGGCTCGGACTCCGCGCTGAAGCCCGAAGAGCTCGCCGCCTCCAAGAAGATGTGCACCAGCGGTGGCCAGGGCATCGACCTCCCGATGGTCGGCGGCCCGATCGCGGTCGGCTTCAACGTCCCGGGCGTCGACAAGCTCGTCCTGAACGCCTCGACGATCGCCAAGATCTTCGACAGCAAGATCAGCAAGTGGAACGACTCGGCGATCGCGAAGCTGAACCCGGGCGTCACGCTGCCCGACCTCAAGATCCAGGCGTTCCACCGCTCGGACGAGTCCGGCACCACGGACAACTTCACCAAGTACCTGATCGCCGCGGCCCCCGCCGACTGGAAGTACTCCGGCGGCAAGGCCTGGCAGGCGAAGGGCGGCCAGTCCGCTCCGCAGTCCTCCGGTGTCGCCCAGCAGGTGAAGCAGACCTCCGGCGCCATCGGCTACATGGAGCTGTCGTTCGCCAAGGACAGCATCAAGGCGGCCAGCATCGACACGGGCGCCAGCGCCCCGGTCGACGCCACCGTCGAGAACGCCACCAAGGCCATCGCGGACGCCAAGGTCATCGGCACGGGCAAGGACCTCTCGCTCAAGCTGAACCGCGCCACCAAGGCCGACGGCGCCTACCCGATCACCCTGGTCACGTACGAGATCGTCTGCGACAAGGGCAACAAGTCGGACTCGCTGGCCGCCACCAAGGCGTTCCTGACCTACATCGCGAGCGAGGACGGCCAGAAGGTCCTCTCCTCCATCGACTACGCGCCGATCCCGGCCGACATCATCGCCAAGGTCCGCACCACCATCGCGGGCCTCAGCTAACCAAAGTGTGCGGCCCGGCCCCGGTTCGGGGCCGGGCCGCACCGTCCGGTGCACCGCCGCCAGGAGCCGCACACCAAGTACGGCTCTGCAGACCGGAGATCCCGATGGACATATCGACACAGAACACAGACGCAGCTCCTCCCCCCACCCCCCAGCCTTCCGTGGCCCTGCAGAAGCGTGCGAGCCGCGGCACCACCCGACCCGGTGACCGGATCTTCCTCGGTCTCTCCCGTGGGTCGGGCATCTTCCTGCTGGTGATCATGGCCGCCATCGCGGTCTTCCTCACCTATCGCGCCTCGCTCGCGATCAGCAAGGACCACGGCAACTTCCTCACCACCTTCGAGTGGAACACCAACACCATCCCGCCGGTCTTCGGCATCGCCGTCCTGGCCTTCGGCACGGTGGTCTCCTCGATCATCGCCATGGCCCTGGCGGTTCCCGTCGCGGTCGCCATCGCGCTGTTCATCACGCACTACGCACCGCGCAGGCTCAGCGGCCCGGTCGCCTACGTGATCGACCTGCTCGCCGCCGTGCCGTCCATCGTCTACGGCCTGTGGGGCGCGCTCGTCCTGGTGCCGCACATGAACGGCCTCTTCGGCTGGCTGGACAAGTACTTCGGCTGGACCGGCATCTTCGAGTGGCAGGGCGGCGCGCCCCGCTCGATGCTCACCGTCAGCATCCTGCTCGCGATCATGATCCTGCCGATCATCACCAACGTGAGCCGCGAGGTCTTCCGCCAGGTCCCGCAGATGCACGAGGAGGCCGCGCTGGCCCTCGGCGCCACGCGCTGGGAGGTCATCCGCATGTCGGTGCTGCCCTTCGGCCGCTCCGGCGTCATCTCCGCGTCGATGCTGGGTCTCGGCCGCGCGCTCGGTGAGACAATGGCCGTCGCCACGGTCCTCTCGCCGACCTTCGACATCAACGCCAGCCTGCTCGACCCGGGCGGCGGCACCTTCGCACAGAACATCGCCAGCAAGTTCGGCGAGGCGACCGCGGACGGCCGTGACGCGCTGATCGCGTCCGGTCTGGTCCTCTTCGTCATCACCCTGCTGGTCAACGGCGCGGCCCGGGTCATCATCGCCCGTCGCGCGGAGTACTCGGGGGCCAACGCATGAGCCACTCAGCACCCGCCATGGGCAAGCGCCCCAGCACCCTGCGCGGCGCGACCCTGCCGAAGTGGTCCCCGTGGGCGATCGCCGCCGGCGCCATCGTGCTCGCCGTGGTCATCGGCCTGGTCGGCGGTCTCGACAGCAAGGTCCAGTGGGGTCTGATCGCCGGAATCCTCTTCGTCCTCGGTACGTACGGCATCGCCGCGCGCGTCGAGGGCCGCCGACAGGCCAAGGACCGCGTCGCGACCAGCCTCGTCTGGGTCTGCTTCCTCATCGCGGTCGTCCCGCTGGCCTCGCTGATCTGGACCACCGTCAAGCGCGGTGTGAAGGTCTTCGATGTCTACTTCCTGACCCACTCGATGGGCGTGGTCGCGGACTCCGAGCCCGGCGGTGGCATCTACCACGCCATCATCGGCACGCTGGAGCAGGTCGGTCTCGCCACCCTGATCGCGGCGCCGATCGGTGTACTCACCGCGGTCTACCTGGTGGAGTACGGGCGCGGCAAGCTCTCCACGGCCATCACGTTCTTCGTCGACGTGATGACGGGCATCCCCTCGATCGTCGCCGGTCTGTTCATCCTGAGCCTGATGCTCATCCTGGACCTGGAGCCCTTCGGCTTCGCCGGTTCGCTGGCCCTGGCCATCCTGATGATGCCCGTCGTGGTCCGCTCCACCGAGGAGATGCTCAAGCTCGTACCGAACGAGCTGCGCGAGGCCTCCCTGGCGCTCGGCGTGCCCAAGTGGCGCACGATCCTCAAGGTGGTCCTGCCGACCTCGATCGGTGGCATCACGACCGGTGTCATGCTCGCCGTCGCACGCATCACGGGCGAGACCGCCCCGGTGCTGCTGCTGGTGTGGGGCACCAACTTCATCAACACCAACCCGTTCTCCGGAGCGCAGGCCTCGCTGCCGCTGTACATCTACCAGCAGTACGCGAACAGCGCCGGTTCGAACGCGGCGTACGACCGTGCCTGGGCGGCTGCGCTCGCCCTGATCGCCTTCGTGATGATTCTCAACATGGTGGCTCGCGGCATCGCCCGTTGGAAGGCACCGAAGACAGGTCGCTGACGCGGCCATATCAGCGACCAGCAGCATCCCCCTCGAAAGAAGCAGTGATTGACATGGCCAAGCGAATCGACGTAAGCGGTCTCACCGCCTACTACGGCTCCCACAAGGCGATCGAAGACATCTCGATGACGGTCGAGCCGCGCTCGGTGACGGCGTTCATCGGCCCCTCCGGCTGCGGCAAGTCGACGTTCCTGCGCACGCTCAACCGTATGCACGAGGTCACCCCCGGCGGCCGGGTCGAGGGCAAGGTCCTCCTCGACGACGAGGACCTCTACGGCCACGGCATCGACCCCGTCGCCGTGCGGCGCACGATCGGCATGGTCTTCCAGCGTCCCAACCCCTTCCCCACCATGTCGATCTTCGACAACGTGGCGGCGGGTCTGCGTCTGAACGGCTCGTACAAGAAGTCCGAGCTGAACGACGTCGTCGAGAAGTCCCTCAAGGGCGCGAACCTCTGGAACGAGGTCAAGGACCGCCTCAACAAGCCCGGCTCGGGTCTGTCCGGTGGTCAGCAGCAGCGTCTGTGCATCGCGCGGGCGATCGCGGTGGAGCCGCAGGTCCTCCTCATGGACGAGCCCTGCTCGGCGCTGGACCCGATCTCGACCCTCGCCATCGAGGACCTGATCGGCGAGCTGAAGGAGCGCTTCACGATCGTCATCGTGACGCACAACATGCAGCAGGCCGCGCGTGTCTCCGACCGCACCGCGTTCTTCAACCTGGCCGCGGTGGGCCAGCCGGGACGGCTCATCGAGATCGACGACACGGAGCGCATCTTCTCCAACCCGTCGGTGCAGGCCACGGAGGACTACATCTCCGGCCGCTTCGGCTGAGCCGTTTCCACCCATACCCCTCGCGGTGCTGCATGGCGGTGCCACCGCGAGGACGAGAAGGGCCCGCCCCTGGCTCCCGGGGGCGGGCCCGCTCGTCTTCGACGAGGACGAGGACCAAGGGCGAGGGGTCGGTCGGGGTCGGGGAGGGAGTCTTCCGGCTACGGGCCGACGGGAGTTGCCCCCAGAAGCGGGGGCCCCACATCCCCCACCCACCCGATTTGTTTGGCTGCAGGCCCGGTGGGGGCTTGGCGCGCAGTTCCCCGCGCCCCCAGAGACGGGGCTTCGCCCCGAATCCCCCACCCACCCGGAGCCCTTCGGCTGCCGGCCGGTGGGGGCTGATCGCGCAGTTCCCCGCGCCCCTGAAAGCCCCGCCCCGGGCCCGCACCTTTCAGCCCGTCCGGCGCTTGAGGGCGAGGTCGGAGGCCGATGTACCCACCCACCCCGACCCGCATCACTCAGCCCGTCCGGCGCTTGAGGACGAGCCCGGGGGCCGATGTACCCACCCACCCCAACCCGCATCACTCAGCCTGTCCGGCGTCTGAGGACGAGCCCGGAGGCCGATGCGCCCACCCACCCCGACCCGCATCTTTCAGCCCGTCCGGCGCCTGAGGGCGAGCCCGGAGACCGATTCCCCACCCACCCCGGCCCGCATCACTCAGCCCGTCCGGCGTCTGAGGACGAGCCCTTTGGGCGATCGGGGGTCCGGGGGCGGAGCCCCTGGCGGGGTGGAAGGGGCGGAGCCCCTGGGGATGGGACGGGTAGGGGCGGCGGGGGCGAGAAGCGTTGGTGCTGCGCCCGGCGTCCTACAGGAACGCCAGGTTCACGACCCAGAAGCTGGCGGCAGCCACCAACCCCGCGGCCGGCATCGTGATGAACCACCCCAGGACGATGTTCTTGGCGACACCCCAGCGAACCGCGTTCACCCGCTTCGTCGCCCCGACACCCATGATCGCCGAAGTGATGACATGCGTGGTCGAGATCGGCGCCTTGAAAAGAAACGCCGTGGCGAACATGATCGACGCCCCCGTCGTCTCCGCGGCGAACCCCTGCGGCGGATCCAACTCAATGATCTTGCGCCCGAGCGTCCGCATGATGCGCCACCCACCGGCATACGTCCCCAGCGACAGCATCACCGCACAGACGATCTTCACCCACACCGGAATCGGGTCGTCCGACTTCTGGACGTCGCCGATGACGAGCGCCATCACCACAACACCCATCGTCTTCTGGGCGTCCTGAAGACCGTGCCCGAGCGCCATCCCGGCCGCGGACACCGTCTGCGCGATACGGAACCCCCGCTTGGCCTTGTGCGGATTGGCCCGCCGGAACAGCCACATGATCGCGCACATGACCAGATAACCGACGATCAGACCGACGACCGGCGACAGGAACATCGGGATGATGACCTTGTCCACGACCCCGGACCACAACACCTTCGTACCGCCCGCGAGCGCGGCCCCCACCAGTCCCCCGAACAACGCGTGCGAGGAGGACGACGGAAGCCCGAAGTACCAGGTGACCAGGTTCCAGACGATCGCCCCGACGAGCGCGGCGAAGAGGATCCCCATCCCCTTCGACCCCTCGGGCGTCGCGATCAGCCCCTTGCTGACCGTGTTCGCCACCCCGCTCCCGAGGAACGCACCGGCGAGGTTCATCACCGCGGCCATGGCGAGCGCGGCCCGCGGGGTCAGCGCCCGCGTGGACACCGACGTGGCGATGGCGTTCGCCGAGTCGTGGAAGCCGTTCGTGTACGTGAATCCGAGCGCGACCAGAATGGTCACGACCAGCGCAAAGGTGTCCACGAAGTTCAGGACTCCTTGACGGCGATGGTCTCCACCGTGTTCGCCACATGTTCGAACGCGTCGGCCGCTTCCTCCAGCACATCCACGATCTGCTTGAGCTTCAGGACTTCGATGGCGTCGTACTTGCCGTTGAAGAGGTGGGCGAGCAGCTTGCGGTGAATCTGGTCGGCCTGGTTCTCCAGCCGGTTGACCTCGATCCAGTACTCGGTGAGGTTGTCCATCGTCCGCAGGTTCGGCATGGCCTCGGCCGTCAGCTCGGCGGCCCGGGCCAGTACCTCGATCTGCTGTTCCACACCCTTGGGGAGCTCCTCGACCTGATACAGCACGACCAGGTCGACGGCCTCCTCCATGAAGTCCATGATGTCGTCGAGGGACGAGGCCAGGTTGTAGATGTCCTCGCGGTCGAACGGCGTGATGAAGGAGGAGTTCAGCTGGTGGAAGATCGCGTGAGTGGCGTCATCACCGGCGTGTTCGGCGGCCCGCATGCGCTCTGCGATCTCGGCCCGGGCGGAGGCGTCCGCCCCGAGCAGTTCCATCAGGAGTTTCGAGCCCGTGACGATGTTGTCCGCGGAGGCGGAGAACATGTCGTAGAAGCTCGTCTCCCTGGGGGTCAGACGAAAGCGCACTTGGGGTCCTCGGAGTCCTTTTGTTCGGTCAGGCTGATGCTAGGCGCATCATCCGGCCACGGCTAACCGGCCGTCCCCCAGTGTCGCCCATCAGGCACAGTGATCAGCACAGGGTCCGGTCCCGGCATCCGGCAAGGGCCCTATACCCAGCAAAGTTCGTTACCATATACCCACCAGGGGTATATATACCGGACCATCAGGAGGACGCGATGACGACCACCGAGGCCGGCGCGACGGCGCCCTCCGGCGAGACCAAATCGGTTCAGGAGGTCCGGGACATTTCGAACATCCAGGCCCCCACAGACACCGAGGAAGTCGGGAGCGACGGAGCCGGGAGCGAGGACGTCGTGAGCGAGGGAGCAGAGACCGGAGCCGTCGAGACCGGAGGCGTCGTGACCGACCACGACCGCGGCATCCACGGCTACCACAAGCAGAAGGCCGAACACCTCAAGCGCCTGCGCCGCATCGAGGGCCAGATCCGCGGTCTGCAGCGGATGGTCGACGAGGACGTCTACTGCATCGACATACTCACCCAGGTCTCCGCCTCCACGAAGGCCCTCCAGTCCTTCGCGCTCCAGCTCCTCGAGGAACACCTGCGCCACTGCGTCGCCGACGCGGCCCTCAAGGGCGGCGAGGAGATCGACGCGAAGGTCGAGGAGGCCACGAAGGCGATCGGCCGCCTGCTGCGCACATGACACGAGCGCACGGGGATACCGAAGTGCGCACGTGAAGCGGGCCTACTCCCCCGTGCCGCTCCCCCGGGTGCGCTCTTCGGCCACCTTCAGCACCTCGTCGATGCTCTCCAGGCTGAGCCGCTCCTCATGGGCGGCCGAGGCCGCGATGATCAGGTCGCCGCACAGCTCGATCTCGGCGAGGGCCACGTGGTCCTGAACTGCCGTACCGCCGACCGGAGCCACGTGCATCACCTCTTCCTGCCGTCACCGACTTCCTAGGGTAGGGAGCGGCCTACACACCGCGCATGGCACGGAAGGGCCATTTCCAGCCCTCAACTCCTCCTCATCCATGCACCGGCAGCCACGCCGGCGGACGGACGTCTACGGCTCCGCGATCTTCCCCGCGAAGATGTCCTCGGGTTCCGGAAGCCGTACGCGGGCCGGGACCCCGAAGTCGTACAGCAAGGTCGTCGAGGCGACCGCGACAGTGCCCTTCTGCCGCCCGTTGATGAAGCTGAACCGGTTCCGGAGCTTGCGGACGCGCCCCTGGTCGTCGAGGTAGGCGTCGAACGGGACTTCGGCGGTGGCGAACCCTTTCGCCGCCGCCGCGAGTGCCCTCCGGTTCCCCCGCGAGGCGCTCCGCGCGGCGATGTCCAGGTCGGCGGTCCCGCGATAGTGCCGCACCGGCGTCCCGGCCACCTCCGTCCTCCCCATGTACGTCGCCGTCCGCGCCCCCCGCAACAGCTCCGCCGCGGCGAACGGGTCGGTGGCGCCGCCGGTCACGAGGTTCCCGTCGGAGAGGGTGGCCGTGTCGACGCGCACCCATTTGTCGGCGGGGACACCGGCGCCGCGGTTCTTCATGAACAGGGCGCCCGGGGCGAGGAGTTCGGTGATCGGCCGGTGCTCGACGGCGCCCGCGGGATCCTGCGGCAGCAGCACCTTCAACTGCCCCAGCTGCTTCTTGAAGTCGTAGACACCCTGGCCGCGGATGGTGACCCGGGTCCCGCCGGTGGCCATCTCCATCGACGTACGGGTCTTTGCGCTACCTGCGCGCTCCAGTGTGGCGGCGGCCCGGTGCAGTACCTCGACGGAGGTGATGCCCTCGCGCGCGTCCTCGGCACCGGCCCTGCCGACGGAACATCCGCCGACGCAGACCATGAGCCCCGCCATCGCGACCGCGACGACACCCGTGCCCATCCGACTCTGCTGCTGCGCCACCATCGTCCGCCGACCCCCAGCCGGTCCGTCCCGGGCCTCCTGTCGTTCCGGTTAACGACGGGTAGGGACGGCCGTCACGCGGCGTCGATTCCTTTACTTGCCTTGGGTAACGTTGTCGGTGTGGCGCAACCGGAGGAGACCCGTCCCGTCCAGGAACACCGAACGACGACGATCGAGCAGGGTCGCTTCTGTCTGGCGCATTGCACCTGCGGCTGGCGAGGCCCGGCCCGCCGCGCCCGCAGCCTGGCCCGCACCGACGCCGCGGGCCACTTGGTGAACACACCGCTCACATAGCGCCCCAAAAGCGGCGTGACCAACCTCTCGCCCATGTGCGGCCAAAAAGGCCCAGACCAGGTTCAAGATGGGGGCGAGATCCGCGCGGGATCACGGACATGTCCCGGTTCCGTCCCGCGCCCGGCCGCCGCGGAACCCCCAGAACCCGGCACACGTCTCGTCCCACGCACGGGAAACAACGGGAGGCGCACATGCAACGGCGTACGTTCATAGGTGGCGGCGCGGCCGCACTCGCGGCAGCGGCCACGGCCGCGTGCAACGGCAAGGGCAGCGGGGGCAAGGCGGCGGCCACGGACACGGCCGACGCGTCCATCCACACGGCCACCGCCAGCACGGGCACGGGCAGCGGCCTGGCCGCTCACGCCGCCGCCAACTGGACGGCCCTCGCCAAGGACCTCGACGGCTCGCTGGTCCGCCCCGGCGACCGCAGCTGGTCGACGGCCCACCAGCTGTACAACACCCGCTTCGACTCCCTGAAGCCCACCGCCGTCGCGTACGTCGCCCACGCGGACGACATCCGTACGACCATGGCCTACGCCCGCGCCCACAACATCCCGCTGTCGATCCGCAACGGCGGCCACTCCTACGCGGGCTGGTCCTCCGGAAACGGCCGGCTGATCCTGGACGTGTCGAAGCTCAACACCATCCGGGCGTCCGCGAACGAGGCGGTGGTCGGCGCCGGATCCAAGCTGATCGACGTCTACCGCGCGCTCGCCGCGAAGGGCGTCACGATCCCGGCCGGTTCCTGCCCGACCGTCGGCGTCTCCGGTCTGACCCTCGGCGGCGGCCACGGCGTGGTGTCACGGGCGTACGGCCTGACCTGCGACAGCCTCACCCAGGCGACGCTGATCACCGCGGACGGCAAACAGGTCGTGGCGAACGCGAGCGAGAACAAGGACCTCTTCTGGGCCCTGCGCGGCGCCGGCAACGGCAACTTCGGTGTCGTCACCGAGCTGCGCTTCAAGACCCACGCCGCCCCGCAGGCCGTGTCGGCGTACATGACGTGGCCCTGGGCGAAGGCCGCCGCCGTGGTGAAGGCCTGGCAGGAGTGGGGCCCCAGCCAGCCGGACGAGATCTGGTCCTCGCTCCACCTGGAGAACGGCAGCGGCACGCCCACCGTCGCCGTCGCCGCCTTCTCCCTGGGCACCTACGGCGAACTCCAGAACGCCGTGGACCGCCTGGCCACCAAAGTCGGCGGCCCCGCGCGCAGCGTCTCGCTCAAGAAGCACTCCTACAAGGAGTCGATGGAGGCGTACGCGGGCTGCTCCTCGTTCCCCACCGAGGCCCAGTGCCATCTGCCGGGTTCGACGCCGGGCCGCTCCTCGCAGGGCGCCCTCGGCCGTGAGACGTACGCGGCCCGCTCGGACTTCTTCGACCACTCGATCTCCGCGGCCGGCATCCAGACGCTGCTGCACCAGATCTCCTCGGTCCGCGGCGGCGCGGGCAGCATCGCGCTCACCGCACTGGGCGGTGCGGTCAACCGGGTCTCGCCGACCGCGACGGCGTTCGTGCACCGGCGTTCCCGCATGCTCGCCCAGTACATCGCCTCCTGGGGCGCCGGCGCCTCCGGCACCACGGTCCAGTCCTGGCTGACCTCCGCCCACTCCGCGATGGCCCCCTACGCCTCCGGTGCCGCCTACCAGAACTACACGGACGCGACCCTCACCAACTGGCGCAAGGCGTACTACGGCGACGCGGCGACCCGCCTGGCGGCCCTGAAGAAGCAGTACGACCCGAACCGCTTCTTCACCTTCCCCCAGTCCCTCTGAGCGCCCCGTAGGCAACCGCCACCCGGCGGAGCGCCTACGCGGCGAGGTCCGGCTCCTCGGGGCGCTCCGCCCGCGCCCCGGGAATCAGCGCCTCCTGCCCCGCACGCCCCACGCTCCGCGCCCGGATCAGCCATCCGGCGCGCGGCGAGCGCTCCACGGCCTTCGTCACCGGGGTCAGCAGGGCCATGGCGAGCGGGGACAGCAGCAGGGCGACGGCGGTGCCGAGGGCGAAGCCGCCGATGACGTCCGTCGGATAGTGCACGCCCATGTAGACCCGGCAGAAGCCTTCGAGCAGCGCGACCCCTATCCCGACGAGCCCGAACCTCCGGTTCGCGACGAACAGCCCGACGCCGATCGCCATGGTGAGCGTCGCGTGGTCGCTGACGAAGGAGAAGTCGGTCTTGCCACTGACCAGGACGTCGAGCCCCTGGTGGTCCACGAAGGGGCGGGGCCGCTCCACGAAGCCCCGTATCGGCACGTTCACCAGCACCGCGACGCCGGCCGCGAGGGGCGCCCAGACGAGCGCGGCCACCGACGGGGCGGCGTTCTCGTCGCCGCGCCGCCGCACGGTCCACCAGCACCACAGCACCAGCAGGACCATGGCGAGCAGCAGCCCGTACTCTCCGACGAACTCCATGCCGCGGTCGAACCAGTGCGGCGCGTCCTTGGCGAGGCCGTTGATGTCGTACAGCAGGTCCACGTCGGGGTTCGAACCGGATTCGGCGAGTCCAGCCATGGTGCTGCGGCCCCTTCGTCGTCTTTCCGCGGGCGCAGCCTTTCGTGCGGCGCCCGATCCACCCCCGTGGTTGTAGATCGGCTCTACGTCAACAGGAACGCACATTCCCCTTCAGTACGTTCCACCCTCCACCGAATGATCACGCAGACGTTATCGAAGAGAGATACATCGTCGCAGCTCAGGGGTGGGATCAAACCGTCGTCGGCAACGCTTTCGCGCCATCTTCGGTCACGCGCGTGGCGCCGAAGTAGTCGGGGGTGTCTATGGGGTCGAAGCGGATGACGGCACCCGTTCGCGGTGCGTCGATCATGTACCCGCCACCCACATAGATACCGACGTGCCGAATGGTCCGCGAGTTGGTGAGGTCGTCGGAGAAGAACACCAGATCGCCTGGAAGCAGTTCCGCGCGCGCGGGGTGCGGTCCGGCGTTGTACTGGTCGTTGGCGACGCGCGGCAGGGTGACTCCGACGCTTTCGTACGCCGCCTTGGTCAGACCCGAACAGTCGAAGCGTCCGCCCTGGTCAGCGGTTCCGTTGCCGCCCCACAGGTAGGGCGTGCCGAGCTTCTTCTGCGCGTAGTAGATCGCCGCGGCGGCCTGTTGCGAGGGATCCACCCGGCTCACCGGCCGCGCGAAGCTCTTCGCCAGAGTTGTGATCGTCTTCACATAATTCTGGGTCTCCTTGTACGGCGGCACGCCTCCGTACTTGATGACCGCGTAGGCCCCCGCGTTGTAAGCGGCGAGCATGTTCTCGGTGGTGTTCCCCGGCGCGTCCTTCACATAGGAAGCGAGCTTGCAGTCGTAGGAGGCGGCCGACGGAATCGCGTCATTCGGGTCCCATACGTCGCGCCTGCCGTCCCCATTGCCGTCGATTCCGTGCGTGGCCCAGGTGCCGGGGATGAATTGCGCTATACCCTCCGCCGCCGCCGGACTCTTGGCGTTCGGGTTGAATCCACTCTCCTGATACAGCTGTGCGGCGAGCAGCGCCGGATTGATCGCGCCGCACAGATTGCCCCACTTCTGTACGAGCGTCTGGTACGCGGCCGGCACGGCACCCTTGGCGAGCCCGACCGATCCGCCGCCGACTCCGTTGGCCAGGTTCCCGGCCACCATGTAGACGCCGACGACCAGCGCCGACATGAAGGCGAGCCCCACCCCGGCGACGGCGGTCACCACGACCCACGTCTTACGCACCGTCAACCGCCCCTCGCCGCCCGGGAGTCCGCCGGACGTCAGTCTAGAGGCGACCCCTGTGCGAGGAAACGATCACACACGACAAGAAACGGGGGCGCGAAGTGCGCCCCGAACCCCTCCCGCACGCCCCGAACCCGCCCCGTACGCCCCGAACCCGCCCCGCACACTTCGCACCCGCCCCGCGCGCCCCTAACCCGCCTTGCGCGCCGCCTTGTACAACTTCGCGGCCTCTTTCCCGAGGACGACGCTGAACGAGACGTCGTCGGTGTCCCCGCCCGCCTCGTGGCCGCCGATGACCCCGACGACCTGCCCGTCGCCGTTCACCCAGGGGCTGCCGCTGGTGCCGCCGGCGAAGGCGGGGCACTCGATGCGCTGTTGGGTTCGGCTGTGGACGGTCGGTTTGTTCGTACAGATGATCGGCGCGTCGAGGGTGCTGGGGTAGCCGGTGACCGTGACGGCGGTGGCCCCGGTCTCCCGCCCCGTGGCGAAGGCGTTCCCGCCGACGACGTCCTCGATGCCCTTCGCGCCCCGCTTGGCGACCTCGGCGAAGGCGACGTCACTGTCCTCGTCCTGACCGCCGGTCCAGACGTCACCGACATAGGTCTTCTTGACGTCCCAGATCCCGTACGGCGCCTTGCCGTCCCGATATCCCGGGACGAACCGCAACTTTCCGCCCCCGTCAAGACAGTGTGCGGCGGTCACCAGAAGGTCCCGCCCCTCGCTGTGCACGACCGAGGCTGTGCAGAAGTGTCCGCTCAGGCCGTCACCCGCGTCGAACAAGGCGCCCACACGGGCGCTCGCCTTGTTCACGTCGGCCTGCACGGTCACGCCGAACGGCCCGGGGCCGTCATCGGCGGACGCCACGGACGCGGACGTGACGGCCAGCATCACGACCACGACGAACAAAGCGTTCCGCCGGTTGCCAGGGGGACGAGTGGTGCGCTTCATCGGTTCACACTCTGGCCCACGGAATTAAGAAAAATCCTGGAACCACACTGAGAATCTCCTATGAGTCACCGGTGGGAGCCAACGGAGTCACGACGGCAGGTCCACCGTACGGCCCATCCCCGGCCCTCGCACGCACACTCGACGCCGCAAACTGCCCACAGCCTGTGGACGAACACGGCGAACGGTAAACATGTTCACCGGCCGGCAGGGATCGAGTTCACTACCACTCGTGCGGGCGACCGGCGACAGCCAGGAGACGGAGGAGTCCGTGAGGAGCAACCCGACGGGTCGCCAACTCCGCTTCGGCGCGGAGCTGCGCAAACTCCGGGAGCGCGCGGGCCTGACGGCCACCGGGGCCGGTCAGCTCCTGGGCATCAAGCAGACCCAGGTCAGCAACATGGAGGCCGGGCGCGTGGGCGTGAGCGCCGAACGGGTGCGCGCGCTCGCCGGCCACTACGGCTGCTCGGACCAGGCCCTCGTCGACGCGCTCAGCGCCATGACCACCGAGCGCTCGCGCGGCTGGTGGGAGGAGTACCGCGAGATCCTGCCCGCCGCTCTGCTGGACCTCGCCGAGGTGGAGCACCACGCCGGGCGGCTGCGTACCGCGGTCACGATGCACATCCCGGGCCTGTTCCAGACCACCGATCACGCCCGTGAGCTGTTGCGGCACGTCGTGCCCGAGCTCTCACCACCGGAGATCGAGCACCGGGTGTCGTTCCGCGTCAAGCGCCAGACCGTCCTCTTCACAGACGCCCCGACCGCTCTGGTGGCGGTCATCCACGAGGCGGCCCTGCGCATGCGGTTCGGCGGCCTCACCGTGGCCACGTCCCAGTTGCGGCACCTTCTGGACATGAGCGAGCGGGACCACATCACCCTCAGGGTGCTCCCGTTCGCCACCGGATCCTTCCCTGGTTCCGGCCAGTCGGTCTTCTACGCCGGCGGACCGGTCCCCCCGCTCGACACCGTGCGCCTCGACCAGTCCCACGGGCCGGTGTTCCTCGACGCCGAAGCCCAGTTGCGGATGTACCGCGCCCTCCTCGACCGGATGGAATCGGTGTCCCTCGCCCCCGAGGACTCGCGAGACTTCATCCACAAGCTGATCCACGACCTGTGAAAAGGAAGGAAGTCCCCCGTGGCTGACGTCCCCCCGGACCTCGACTGGGTCCGCGCCGCCCCGGACGACGCGACCGGCCCCGGCCCCTGGATCGAACTCGCCTTCGACGCCGAAGACCTGGTCCACATCCGCGAAACCAGCGACCCCACCAACATCGTCACTACCACTCGGAAGAAGTGGGACGCCTTCGTTCTGGGTGTACAGGCGGGCGAGTTCGACCACTTCGTGGAAGGACTGGAGGACGAGAGATTTTAGGGACCACGACAACACGCCGCACCCTGCTCACCGCGGCCACCACCACCGCCGCCACCCTCGCGCTCGGCGCGGGACCGGCGTACGCGGAGGATCCCCGACAGCGGGACACCCGCGCCCGGCTGCGCGAGCTGGAGGCGCGGCACGGCGCGAGGATCGGCGCGTTCGCGTACAACCTGAGGACAGAGGCCACCGTGCGCCACCGCGCGGCGGAACGCTTCCCCGGCTGCTCGGTGTTCAAGACGCTCGCGGCGGCGGCCGTGCTGCGGGATCTGGACCAGCACGGGGAGACACTCGCCCGGCGCATCCACTACACGGCGGCGGACCTGGCCGGGTACTCACCGAAGACGGGTGAGCCGGAGCACCTGGCGGGCGGCATGACCGTCGGGGAACTGTGCGACGCGGCGATCCGCCACAGCGACAACACGGCGGCCAATCTGCTGCTCCGCGAACTGGGCGGCCCCACGGCGATCACGCGTTTCTGTCGCTCGCTGGGGGACCCGAAGACCCGCCTGGACCGCTGGGAACCGGAGCTGAACACGGCGGAGCCCTGGCGGGTGGAGGACACGACCACCCCGGGTGCCATCGCCGGCACCTACGCCCGGCTCGTCCTCGGCGACGCGCTCCACTACCGCGACCGTGACCGCCTGACGACGTGGCTGCTCGGCAACACCACCAGCGGCGACCGTTTCCACGCGGGCCTGCCCGAGGACTGGACGATCGCCGACAAGACCGGCACCGGCGACTACGGCACCAGCAACGACGTGGGCATCGCCTGGACCCCGGACGGTGCCCCCGTGGCCCTCGCCGTCCTCAGCACCAAACCCGCGCAGGACGCCGCCGCCGACAGCCCCCTCGTCGCCGCCACGGCCTCGGTCCTGGCCGCGGCCGTGGGCTGACGCGATCCCTCAAGACAGTCGGCGACCCCGTCGTCTCTCGGCCGGTGCCGCCCCCGTGTACGCCGCGTTCGTGCGATCCGCGGCCCCACGGGCGGCGGCTTCCGCCGTCACCACCTGCGCCTCGCCCGATGCACAGCCGAGCCGCGAAGCGAGTCAAGCCGACGTCAACTTCCAGCCATCGAGGGGCCATTGAGGGGTAACCCGATCACCCGGGTTCGGTAAGGCGGAAGTCAGAATTCCAGATCTCTCTTGTTTGTCGCGTACTCAACAAGCGAGTGTCTACGCGGGTCACACGGCCCGGCCGCCGGGGACATCGCACCGACGGCAACAGCACCCGCACCGCCCCTGTCAACCTCTCTCAGGAGCTGTACGTTGCGTACTACACCCCCCATACCCCCCACGTCCCCCACACCCGGCAACAGATCGGCCGCACGCACCAACTGGCGCCGCATGGGCTCCGCGGCCGTCGCCACCGCCGCCCTCCTGGTGGCCGGTTTCGGCACCGCCGTCGACGCGAGCGCGGCGGCCGGCACGACCGCGACGAAGACCGTCGTGAGCAAGAGCACCGCCGCCAAGGCCGCTTCCACGAAGGTCACTTGGACCCGTTCCTGCGCCGAGCCCAAGAAGAAGGGGGAGATGGCCTGCAACGCGCTGCGCGTGACCGGCGGCACGACCGCCTTCATGCAGGCCAACGCCCACGCGAACACCGTCACCCCCAAGGCCGCCGCCGACTCCCCCACCGGCTACGGCCCCAGCGACCTCCAGGACGCGTACGGCCTGACCGACGCCGCCGCCTCCAACGGCTCGGGCGAGACCATCGCGATCGTCGACGCCTACGACGACCCGAACGCGGCCTCCGACCTCGCCGCGTACCGCTCGTACTACGGCCTGTCGGCCTGCACCGTCGCCAACGGCTGTTTCAAGAAGGTCAGTCAGACGGGCTCCACGACCTCCCTGCCCTCCGCCGACAGCGGCTGGGCCGGTGAGATCTCGCTCGACCTCGACATGGCCAGCGCCGTCTGCCCCAACTGCAACATCACGCTGGTCGAGGCGAAGTCCTCCTCCATGGCCAACCTCGGCACCGCGGTGAACGAGGCGGTCAAGCTCGGCGCGAAGTACGTCTCCAACAGCTACGGCGGCTCGGAGTCCTCCTCCGACACCTCCTACGACAGCTCGTACTTCAACCACCCGGGCGTCGCCATCACGGTCAGCGCGGGCGACGAGGGCTACGGCGCGGAGTACCCGGCCGCCTCCAAGTACGTGACCTCCGTCGGCGGCACCGCCCTCTCCTCGAGCTCCAACAGCCGCGGCTGGACCGAGAAGGTGTGGAACACCAGCAGCACCGAGGGCACCGGCTCGGGCTGCTCCGCCTATGACGCGAAGCCGACCTGGCAGGCCGACACCTCCTGCTCGAAGCGCATGATCGCGGACGTCTCGGCCGTCGCCGACCCGGCCACCGGCGTCTCGGTCTACGACACCTACGGCGACGGCACCGGCTGGGTCACCTACGGCGGCACCAGCGCCTCCTCGCCGATCATCGCGGCCGTGTACGCCCTGGCCGGCACCCCGTCCAGCGGCTCGTACCCGGCGAAGTTCCCGTACGGCTCGGCCGGCACGTCCGCGCTCAACGACGTGACGTCCGGCAGCAACGGCTCCTGCTCCACGAGCTACTTCTGCACCGCCAAGTCGGGCTACGACGGCCCGACCGGCTGGGGCACCCCGGAGGGAGTCTCGGCCTTCACCGGCTGATCGCATCACCCTCCGCACGGCACGGAGCCGCCGGGCGACGGATTAAGTGGGGATCCACCGGCGGCGCCCGAGACGGGCCGCGGCAGCCTGCCGCGGCCCGTTCGCCATCACGTCCACCCGATCGGAAACTTTGGTAAATCCCTTGACCTTCCTGTGAGTTGAGTCAAGTGGCGCTCAGCCGCAGTCCATCGAGCGGCCATCGAGGAGTAACGCGGCGGCCTCGCTCAGTAATACGGAAGTCAGGATTCCAGACGCCTCTTGTTGTCACGTACTCAACAAGAGGATGGTCATCGGCGGGCCGCTCGGCCCTCCGCCGGGGACACCGCACCGGCGGCGCACCCGCACTGCCCCTGTCAAACACTCTCAGGAGGCTGTCCGTTGCGTACCTCGAATCCCCAAGAGCCCGCCAGACCCGCCGTACGCGGCGGGTGGCGCCGTATCGGAGCAGCAGCCGTCGGCACCGCGGCTCTCGTCCTCGCCGGCTTCGGCGCCGCGGGCCCCGCGAGCGCCGCCCCGGCCGCCAAGGCCACCTCAGCTGCCACCTCCACCTCCTCCAAGGTGACGTGGAGCCCGGCCTGTTCCACCCCCGCGAAGGGCCAGATGGCCTGCAAGGCGCTGCGGGTCACCGGCGGCACGACCGCCTTCCAGAAGGCCAACGCCCACGCGGACGCCGTCACCCCGAAGGCCGCCGACGCCGCCACCCCGTCCGGGTACGGGCCGAGCAACCTCCAGAGCGCCTACGGCCTGACCTCCGCCGCCGCCTCCAACGGCTCGGGCGAGACGATCGCGATCGTCGACGCGTACAACGACCCGAACGCCGAGGCGGACCTCGCCAAGTACCGCTCGTACTACGGCCTGTCGGCCTGCACCACGGCCAACGGCTGCTTCAAGAAGGTCAGCCAGACCGGCTCGACGACCTCCCTGCCCTCCAGTGACGCCGGCTGGTCCGAGGAGATCTCCCTCGACGTCGACATGGCCAGCGCCATCTGCCCGAACTGCAACATCCTGCTCGTCGAGGCCACCTCCGCCACCATGGCCAACCTCGGCAAGGCGGTGAACGAGGCCGTCACCCTGGGCGCGAAGTACGTCTCCAACAGCTACGGCGGCTCGGAGTCCTCCTCCGACACCACCTACGACACCTCGTACTTCAACCACCCCGGCGTCGCCATCACCGTCTCCGCGGGTGACTCCGGCTACGGCGCCGAGTACCCGGCCGCCTCCAAGTACGTGACCTCCGTGGGCGGCACCGCCCTGTCCACCAGCTCCAACAGCCGCGGCTGGACCGAGAGCGTCTGGGAGACCAGCAGTACCGAGGGCACCGGCTCCGGCTGCTCCTCGTACGACGCGAAGCCGACCTGGCAGACGGACTCGGGCTGCTCGAAGCGGACCATCGCCGACGTCTCGGCCGTCGCCGACCCGGCCACCGGCGTCTCGGTCTACGACTCCTACGGGGTCACGGCCGGCTGGTACACCTTCGGCGGCACGAGCGCGTCCTCGCCGATCATCGCCGGTGTGTACGCCCTCGGCGGCACCCCCTCCAGCAGCTCCTACCCGGCGTCCTTCCCCTACGCGTCGGCCGGTACCTCGGCCCTCAACGACGTGACCTCCGGCAGCAACGGCAGCTGCGGCTCCAGCTATCTGTGCACCGCGAAGTCGGGCTACGACGGCCCGACCGGCTGGGGCACCCCGGAGGGAGTCTCGGCCTTCACCGGCTGACCCGCCGGAGATACGGAAAACCCCCGAAAGCACGGGAAAGCGGGGGGAACTGCCGGGGAGGACGTGGGGATCCTCCGGCAGTGCGGGGAACGGGCCGCGGCAACCAGCCGCGGCCCGTTTCCGTGCGCCACGGCGACGGGGATAGCCTTCGGGGCAGCGGCCGTGCGTCCACATCGGGCGGACGCGCGACCCGAAGAACATCGGCTCGACAACCCGTCAGAAACGCGGCGGGCGCGCAGGGATGGTGCGAGGAGCGGCGGGGCGACCACCCCGCACTCGTCGTAGAAGGGGTTAACGACGGAACCACACCACAGGTTCCGGTTCGACTTCATTGCCCGGCGTGACCAGCCGTGATACACAGAGTGACCATACGACTCTTTGCATACCGTCGCACGCCTCCCGAAAGGGGCCCGCGTACGCCGGTGACAAGGGATTCGTACGAAAACCGCCAATCAATGACGCCAAGTCGACATACGACAGCGGCATTGTCGGCGAGAATGGGCCCGACCTCTGCGCACAGTGGCAGGGGGTGCAGAACTACCCACTAGGGGCGGTGACTTACATGCTTTTCGCAGCCGACAAGGGCGACATCACCACAATCATCGGCGGAATCGCCCCGGACTGGGGTCCCTTCGGCAGCCTGGGCAACGAGGCCAAGACGATGATCCAGGTCGTGATGGCCGTCGCCATCCTGCTCTGCCTCGGGATCGCGATCTGGGGAGCGGCGAAGCAACGTATCGGAGCAACGGCGCTCCGCGACACGTTCAGCGCCGAACAGGGCAAGGGTCTGATCATCGCGGGCCTCACCGGAGTCTTCATCATCGGCTCCCTCGGCACGCTCTTCACCATCGTGTACGGCATGGCCGTCTAGCTTCGGCCGGGCACCCGGCTCCTCACCTCATCTCCTCCCTCCCTGTCCGACCCACCCGTCCGTCGTGCCCACCGGCTGAGGTTGCGTTTCCCTGATGTCGAGTCACCACACCGCGTCCGCGCGGGAACCAGCACGACTACCGTCGTACTACGCGGTTCAGGAAGAGGTTGAGGGGGCGTACGCGACATGAGTCTCGGTGACGAACCCGGATACGGGGACGGCTCCCGCGGCGACGACGGGGGATACGGGGGGACTGGCCAGACCCGGACCCGCCTCCCCGACCGCCCCGGAGACGTCTACGGCGGCGCCCGCCGCGGCCGCTCCTCCTCGCGGAGCCTGGTGACGGTGGTCGGCGTCGTCGTCCTCCTCATCGCGGCCATCGCCTTCGCGAACCGTGGAGGAGACGATTCCTCTTCCTCCTCCGGAACCGGCAACGCAGGCGGCGACGCCACCAAGACCTCCCCCACGGCCCCCTCGGGCCAACGCCCGGTGGACACGAACACCGGGGGCATCCCCACGGGGTTCGCGCACAGCGAGCAGGGCGCACAGAGCGCGGCGGCCAACTACGCGGTGGCGCTGGGGTCGACGACCATGTTCCAGAAGGCCGGTCGGCACCATCTGGTCGACACCCTCTACACCTCCGCCGCGGCCGGCCGCCTCCAGGGCCCGCTGGACGACGCCTACTCGACGGGCTTCCTCAACAAGCTGGGACTCGACGCGGCCGGCAACGCGCCCCGGGGCAGCACCTTCGTCTCCCGCACGATCCCCGTCGGCAGCAAGGTCGAGCAGTACAGCGCCACCGACGCCAAGGTGTCGGTCTGGTACCTGGGACTCATCGGAATGTCCGCGCAGAACTCGACCGACCCCGTCACCTCGACCTGGAAGACGTGGACCTTCGAGCTCCAGTGGTCCGGCGGGGACTGGAAGATCGTCACCGACTCGCAGAAGGACGGCCCCGCCCCGGTCCCCGGTGACGACAAGGCCGCCACCTCCGACGAGATCAGCAAGGTCATCGAGGAGTACGGAGGGTTCACTTATGCCCGGTAGCCCGCGCCGTGTACTCAGGCTCACCAGCGCCGTCGCGGCCGTACAGACCGCGGTCGTTCTGCTGGCATCCCACGCCTACGCGGCTCCACCGAGCCCGACGCCGAACTCGAGCCCCAGTCCCAGCCCCAGTGGCAGCGCGAGCGCCTCGACCGACTCGTGCAGGCTCATCGTCGGCGAGGCCAAGAAGTACTGCGAAAAGGGCAGCACCGGCGGCGCCACCACCGACCCCGGTACCACCTCCACGCTCGACCCCCTCTCCTCACTGGCCAAGGGCTGCGCCGAGGCCGCGTCCTGGACCATCGACAAGCTCTCCGCGGCGGTCAAGGACACGGCGAACGTCGACTTCACGAACCAGAAGTTCCTCCAGCAGTACGCCGTGGTCTTCGCCGCGTCCACCATCCTCACCCTCCTCCTGTGGCTGCTGGCCGTGGCGAAGCGGGCGGTGCGAGGCGTCCCCCTCGGCACCGCGATCTCCGAGGCGATCGGCTTCCTCTGGCTCACGGTGCTGGCGTCGGCGTTCACCCCGCTGATCCTCTACACCGTCGTCTCGGCCAGCGACGGCGTCACCGACGTCCTCGCCAAGACCACCGGCAACCAGACCGACACCTTCTTCGGCACCTTCTCCGGCGCCCTCGCCAAGGGCGAGAACATCGGCGGCGGCCCGATCATGCTGATCGTCGTCTCCCTGGTGTCGATCCTGGCCGCGGGCGTCCTGTGGCTGGAGCTCGTCATCCGCGCCGCCCTGCTGTACGTCGGCGCCCTGCTCGGCACCGTCGTCTACGCCGGGCTCGTCGACAAGAACCTGTGGGGCCACGTCCGCCGCTGGGCCGGCATCATGATCGCCGTCATCCTGGTCAAACCGGTCATCGTGATCGTGCTGGGCCTCGCCGGCGCACTGTCGACCAACGGCGGCCCGGACTCCTTCTCCGCCGTCGTCTCCGGCCTCGCGATCATCCTGCTCGCCATCTTCGCCAGCGCGATGATCTACCGCTTCGTGCCCGGCTTCGGCGACGAGATCGCCAACGGCCGCAACAACCGCATCATGCAGGGCGCCGAAGGCAAGGCCGCGGCCGTGATCAGCTCCCCCGCCACCCTGGTCGCCCAGGGCATCAAGACCCACAGCACCCGCGCCGACAACAACGGCGGAGGCGGCGCAGGCGGCGGCAACAGCCAGCCGCGCCCCGCGAACCCCGTCTCCGGAGGCGTGTCCGCCCACAGCACCCGTACGCCGAACGGAGGCGGCGGATCTGTCCCCTCCGCCGCACCACCACCGCGTACCGGCGGCAACACCCGCAACAGCAGCAGCTCCAACCGCACGGGAGGTGAAGGGCGTTGACGACCGAATCCCACGTGTCCCATCCGGTCACGCCCCGCCGTACATATCTGATCGGCCGCGCCCGGCCGAACGCGATCGTCGGCCGGAACCGCGAGTCCGGCGAGATCGCGCTCATCATCGCGGGCGCGTTCCTCGGCATGATGTGCGGCTTGCTCGTCCCCGTCCTGTCCCTGCGGATCGTGCTGCTGATGGGCTTCCCGCTGGTGGCCATCGCCGCGGTGTACATCCCGTACAAGCGCCGCACGTTCTACAAGTGGTTCGAGATCAACCGCAGTTACAAGCGCAACCTGCGCAGCGGCACGGCGTACCGCAGCAGCGTCCAGGAGGCCGGTACGCGTCTGGACGGCAAGGAGGTCGAGATCGGGCCGCCGCCCGGCATCGGCCGGATCTCCTGGCTCGCGGCCCCCTTCGGCCCCGACGAGATCGCCGTACTCCTGCACGCCGACCGCCGCACCGTCACCGCCGCGATCGAGATCGAGGGCCCGGGCGTCGGCCTGCGCGACAGCGAGGACCAGGAGGCCCTCGTCGACCGCTTCGGCACGCTGCTCAAGCACGTGGCGAACGGCGACGGCTTCGTCACCCGCCTCCAGATGCTCGCCCGCACCCTCCCCGCCGACCCGGACGCCCACGCCAAGGACGTCGCCCAGCGCGGGGACGAGAAGGCACCGGCCTGGCTCCAACAGTCCTACGACCAGCTCCAGTCCATGGTGTCCACCAGCAGCGAGCAGCACCGCGCCTACCTCGTCGCGTGCATGCACTACAACCGTGAACTCGCCGCCGAGGCCCAGGCCATGGCGCGCGCCGCCCGTCCCCAGGGCGGCAAGAAGCTGGACCGCGACGCCGGGCTCGCCGTCGTCATGGCACGCGAGCTGACCGACATCTGCTCGCGCCTCCAGGAAGCCGACATCCGCGTACGCCAGCCGCTCGGTCAGGGGCGACTGGCCTCCCTCGTGCACTCCATGTACGACCCCGACCACCCGATCGACCACATCCAGGCGATGACGAAACGTAATGCCTGGCCCGCCGAGCTCGACGCCATGGAGCCCACCTACCTCCAGGCGAAGACCCGCGAGTCCTCCACCCGCGCCCCCTGGTGCCACGCCACGGCCTGGGTGAAGGAATGGCCGATGACCCCGGTCGGCGTGAACTTCCTGGCCCCGCTCCTGGTCCACACCCCGGACGTCATCCGCACCGTCGCCGTCACGATGGACCTCGAACCCACCGAGGTCGCCATCGAGCGCATGCTGACGGAGAAGACGAACGACGACGCCGAGGCCAGCCGCCAGCTGAAGATGAACCGCACGGTCGACCCCCGCGACGTCGCCTCCCACAACCGCCTGGACCAGCGCGGTGAGGACCTCGCGAGCGGTGCCGCCGGCGTCAACCTCGTCGGCTACATCACCGTCAGCTCCCGCTCCCCGGAGGCCCTCGCCCGCGACAAGCGCACCATCCGCGCCTCCGCCGGAAAGTCGTATCTGAAGCTGGAGTGGTGCGACCGCGAGCATCACCGGGCCTTCGTCAACACACTGCCGTTCGCCACCGGAATCCGCAGGTAGGAGCTGATGTTCTGATGCGGGATCCGCTGTCCGCCGCGACAGACGCCTTCACGGGCTTCCTCTTCGGCAAGGTCGAGACGACCCGCCTGCCCGTGCGCACCTCCACGGGCCAGGCCCAGGCGGTCTACCTGCCGACCGCCGCACCCGGCCTCGGCGACTCGGGCGTCATCATCGGACGCGAGGTCTACTCCGGGAAGGGCTACATCTACGACCCCTTCCAGCTGTACGGCCAGCAGCTCCCCGCGCCCCACTGGCTGGTGCTCGGCGAGTCCGGCAACGGCAAGTCGGCGCTCGAGAAGACCTACGTCCTGCGCCAGCTGCGCTTCCGCGACCGCCAGGTCGTCGTGCTCGACGCACAGGGCGAGGACGGCGTCGGCGAGTGGAACCTCATCGCGGAAGAGCTGGGAATAACTCCCATCCGCCTGGACCCGACAGCGGCCCTGGACATGGGCATCCGCCTCAACCCGCTCGACCCGGCGATCACGACGACGGGCCAGCTGGCCCTGCTGCGCACGATCATCGAGGTCGCGATGGGCCACGGCCTCGACGAGCGCTCCGGCTTCGCCCTCAAGGTCGCACACGCCTATGTCAACGAGACGATCGTCGAGCGCCAGCCCGTACTGATGGACATCGTCGAACAGCTACGCCACCCCGAGCCGGAGTCGGCCGAGGCGATGAACGTCGCCATAGACGACGTACGGGCGTGGGGCCTGGACGTCGCCCTGGTCCTCGACCGCCTGGTCGACGGTGACCTCAGGGGCATGTTCGACGGCCCCACGACGGTAGGCATCGACCTCGACGCCCCGCTCATCGTCTTCGACCTGTCCCACATCGACCGCAACTCCATCGCCATGCCGATCCTGATGGCGATCGTCGGCGTGTGGCTGGAACACACCTGGATCCGCCCCGACCGCAAGAAGCGCATCTTCCTGGTGGAGGAGGCGTGGCACATCATCAACAGCCCCTTCGTGGCCCAACTCTTCCAGCGCCTGCTGAAGTTCGGCCGACGCCTGGGTCTGTCCTTCGTGGCGGTGGTCCACCATCTGTCCGACGTGGTGGACGGCGCCGCGGCCAAGGAGGCCGCCGCGATCCTGAAGATGGCGTCCACCCGGACGATCTACGCCCAGAAGGCCGACGAGGCACGGGCGACGGGCCGGGTGATCGGCCTGCCCAGGTGGGCCGTCGAGATCATCCCGACCCTGACGCCCGGTATCGCCGTCTGGGACGTCAACGGAAACGTCCAGGTGGTCAAACACCTCATCACCGAGACCGAACGCCCCCTCGTCTTCACCGACCGCGCCATGACCGAGTCCTCCGCCGACCACCTCGCCGACGACGCGCTGCGCGCCGCCGAACTCGAGGCCGAGGAACGCGCCGCGGCCTTCGTGGAGCAGCACCTCGCCGATCTCGACGGTTCGTCCGAGTCCACGGTGGCGTGAGATGAGCCGGGACGGGCGGGACCGCCGCAAGGCGGAGAGCGAGGGCGGCATCCCGGACGGCCTGCTGGTCGGGGTGCTCGCCTTCCTGCTCGGCATGACCTTCCTGATCTGGTCGGCCACCGGACTCGCCGGCTGGTTCGCCCACGGCGCCTGGCCGAACGCGGTCACCTTCGCCCGTACGCCGCTGGCCCTGCGGTACCTGATCGGGCACCCGCACGACGTGACGGGCGCCTGGCCGGACACCCCCGCGGACCAGCTCTCGGGGTACGGGCTCTTCTGGGGCCTGTTCATCGGCCAGCTGATGGTGCTGGTCGTGATGACCATCTTCGTGATGGGGACATGGGCACGGTGGCGTGCGGTCCGGGCGAGACGGAAGGCGGGGGCGTACGCGAGACCGACGCCGGCGCCGGCACAGGTGCCCGAACCGGCTCCGACTCCCGCCGCCGAACAGGTCCCGCCGCATCACGAGGTCCCGCTGCCGCGACCCGAGCCGCAGCCGGCCGAGCTGCCCAAGGAGGCGCCGCAGCCGGCGTTTTCGACGGCTCCCTTGGCAGTGGACGGCAAACGGGTCGGTGGGTGGGAGAGAAATCGCGCCGCAGGCGCGCTCATCCTCGCCCCACCGGAATCCCGCCACACCACCGCGACCCAAGCCGTACGAGACGCGGACGGCCCCGCCCTGGTGATCACCTCCAACCCCGCCATCTGGTCGGAAACCAAGGACGCCAGAGCCAAACTCGGCCCCGTGCTCCTCTACGACCCCTCCCACCTCTGCGACACCCCGGCCCGCCTCCACTGGTCCCCCTCCACCGGCTGCGAGGACAAGACGACGGCCGCGCAAAGAGCCATCGCCCTCCTCGGCCCCGTACGCCCCACCGCCAAGGTCGACCAGGCCATGGCAGACGTCGCCGAAACGCTCCTGCGCAGCTATCTGCACGCCGCCGCGGTGGAGGACAAGGCCTTCCGCCACGTCCACCGCTGGGCCCAGGGCACCCAGGTACAGGACGCCGTACGAACCCTCCGCACGAACCCCAAGGCCGCCTCCGGCGCGGCGGGCGAACTCGAGGCCGCCCTCACCTCACACCCGGAACGCCGCGACATAGCACAGGAGTTGACGGCCCGCGCCCTGTCCGCCCTCTTCACGGTCAACGTCCGCGAATCCTGCACCCCGAACCGAAGTGACGCCCTCGCGCTGGATTCCTTCGTCAACGAAGGGGGCACGCTCTATGTGGTCGGTGAACCCATCGAGGACCCCAAGGCGAACCCCGGCGCGATGCCGCTCCTGACGGCCCTCGCCTCAAGCGTGGTCGAGCGCGGCCGGCGCATGGCCGAACGGTCATCCTCCGGTCGCCTCGACCCACCACTTACGCTCGTCCTGGACGACGTCGCCGCGGTGGCCCCGCTCCCCCAGCTCCCGGAGCTGCTCGCCACCGGAGCCGACCAGGGCCTGCCCACCCTGGCCCTCCTCCGCTCCCAGGAACAGGCCAGGGCCCGCTGGCCCCAGCACGAACTCCCGGTCTGACGACACCTACGGCCTGGCGATCACAAACTCCAGATCCCGGGTCCCCTCGTTCCCCTCGGATGCCACGGAACCCCCGGTCGGCACGAACCCCGCCCTGCGGTAGAAGGCCTCGGCGCGCCCGTTCTTCTCGTGCACGAACAGCCGTACCCGCTCGAGCCCGCGCTCCCAGGCCCAGGCGAGAGCGCTGTCGACGAGCGCGTCCGTCACACCGCTCCCCCGGTGCTCGGCCCGCACGAAGACACCCACCAAATGCCCCTGGTCCTGGTCGATCACGGCCTCGAAGAAGTCCCGCCGCCCGGCCTTCTCGACCAGCATGACCACGGAACCCGCCCACACCCCGTCCGGCCCGACCGCGACGAACTGCCGCGCCCCGTCCCCCTCGGCGGCCCCCGCCGCCCGCTCCTGCCAGAACGAGTCGGGCCGGGCCACCGCCTGCTCGTAGGTCTCCAGGAACGCGAGATGCGCCACGGGGTCCCGCAGGGCGGCAAGCCGCAACTCCTTGGCCGCGGGCCACTCGTCGGCCCTTATGGAACGAATCACATGGTTCATGGAACCCACCGTAGTCTTCGCGTTCGACATCGCTCATCTGAATTCCACCCTGCCGATCCCCGCTGTCCGGGACCCCGTCATGCTCTTCCCTGTACTCACATTGATCCCAGGGGAGAAAGCCGCATGACCAAGGTCCAACTAGAGGAACTCCGCGAGGTCATCCACCCCGCGGGCAAGCTGGAGAGCAGGGCGGAACACTGGGCCGGCCGCCTTTACATGCGATCGCTCTCCCTGCGGGTGACCCGGCTGATGCTGGGCACCCGCGTCTCACCGAACCAGATCACGACGGTCATGGTCTTCGCGGGCGTACTCTCCGGAGTCGCCCTGGTCGTTCCCGGCCTGGGCGGCGCCGTACTGTCCGTCCTCTTCATGCAGTTGTATCTGCTCCTGGACTGCGTGGACGGCGAAGTGGCCCGCTGGCGCCGCCAGTTCAGCCCGCTCGGCGTCTACCTGGACCGCCTCGGCGCCTACCTCGCCGACGCCGCGGTCATGGTCGGCATGGGCGTCCGCGCCGCCGAACTCGGCCTGAACCTCTACCTGGTGGCTGGCCTGGCGGCCGCGATCGGCGTGCTGCTCCTGAAGTCGTCCTCGGACCTCGTCCAGGTGGCCCGCTCCGACAGCGGCATGCAGAAGGCCACCGACCAGTCCGTCGTCCCGCGCTCCAGCGGCCTCGCCCGGGTCCGCCGCCTCACCTCGGCCGTCGGCCTGCACCGCCTGGTCAACGGCATCGAGTGCACCATCCTGCTGCTCGTGACGGCGATCGTCGACCTGGCGCTCGGCGACCTGACGGCGACGAAGATCGCGACCGTGGCCGTGACGGCGATCGTCTGGCTGCTGGTCCCCGCGCACATCGTCTCGATCGTCGCGTCGTCCCGCCTGAAGTAACCGAGTCGCCTGAAGGAACCGCGTGAGGGTATGCGGGGCTGCTGTTCAGCCCCGCATACCCCGCGCCGCTTCCGCAGCCAGGGCACCAAGGTGAACGCAAAAAAGCCCCAACTTCGGGTACCTACCCGAAGTTGGGGCTCTTCTCAAAATTTGTTCGGCGGCGTCCTACTCTCCCACAGGGTCCCCCCTGCAGTACCATCGGCGCTGTGAGGCTTAGCTTCCGGGTTCGGAATGTAACCGGGCGTTTCCCTCACGCTATGACCACCGAAACACTATGAAACTGTAACTACCGCACCATTGCCGTGGCCCGACAACGGGGTTGTTCGTGGTTTCAGAACCAACACAGTGGACGCGAGCAACTGAGGACAAGCCCTCGGCCTATTAGTACCGGTCACCTCCAGCGGTTACCCGCCTTCCAGATCCGGCCTATCAACCCAGTCGTCTACTGGGAGCCTTAACCCCTCAAAGGGGGTGGGAATACTCATCTCGAAGCAGGCTTCCCGCTTAGATGCTTTCAGCGGTTATCCCTCCCGAACGTAGCCAACCAGCCATGCCCTTGGCAGGACAACTGGCACACCAGAGGTTCGTCCGTCCCGGTCCTCTCGTACTAGGGACAGCCCTTCTCAATATTCCTACGCGCGCAGCGGATAGGGACCGAACTGTCTCACGACGTTCTAAACCCAGCTCGCGTACCGCTTTAATGGGCGAACAGCCCAACCCTTGGGACCGACTCCAGCCCCAGGATGCGACGAGCCGACATCGAGGTGCCAAACCATCCCGTCGATATGGACTCTTGGGGAAGATCAGCCTGTTATCCCCGGGGTACCTTTTATCCGTTGAGCGACGGCGCTTCCACAAGCCACCGCCGGATCACTAGTCCCGACTTTCGTCCCTGCTCGACCCGTCGGTCTCACAGTCAAGCTCCCTTGTGCACTTACACTCAACACCTGATTACCAACCAGGCTGAGGGAACCTTTGGGCGCCTCCGTTACTCTTTAGGAGGCAACCGCCCCAGTTAAACTACCCATCAGACACTGTCCCTGATCCGGATCACGGACCCAGGTTAGACATCCAGCACGACCAGAGTGGTATTTCAACGACGACTCCCCCTGAGCTGGCGCTCAGAGTTCAAAGTCTCCCACCTATCCTACACAAGCCGAACCGAACACCAATATCAAACTGTAGTAAAGGTCCCGGGGTCTTTCCGTCCTGCTGCGCGAAACGAGCATCTTTACTCGTAGTGCAATTTCACCGGGCCTATGGTTGAGACAGTCGAGAAGTCGTTACGCCATTCGTGCAGGTCGGAACTTACCCGACAAGGAATTTCGCTACCTTAGGATGGTTATAGTTACCACCGCCGTTTACTGGCGCTTAAGTTCTCAGCTTCGCCACCCCGAAGAGTGACTAACCGGTCCCCTTAACGTTCCAGCACCGGGCAGGCGTCAGTCCGTATACATCGCCTTACGGCTTCGCACGGACCTGTGTTTTTAGTAAACAGTCGCTTCTCGCTGGTCTCTGCGGCCACCCCCAGCTCACGGAGTAAATCCGATCACCGGTGATGGCCCCCCTTCTCCCGAAGTTACGGGGGCATTTTGCCGAGTTCCTTAACCATAGTTCACCCGAACGCCTCGGTATTCTCTACCTGACCACCTGAGTCGGTTTAGGGTACGGGCCGCCATGAAACTCGCTAGAGGCTTTTCTCGACAGCATAGGATCATCCACTTCACCACAATCGGCTCGGCATCAGGTCTCAGCCTTAATGTGTGACGGATTTACCTATCACACGGCCTACACCCTTACCCCGGGACAACCACCGCCCGGGATGGACTACCTTCCTGCGTCACCCCATCACTCACCTACTGCAGGTCTGGTCCGTCGGCTCCACCACTCCCCTTTGCCCGAAGGCTCCGGGGCGGCTTCACGGACTTAGCATCGCCTGGTTCAATGTTTGACGCTTCACAGCGGGTACCGGAATATCAACCGGTTATCCATCGACTACGCCTGTCGGCCTCGCCTTAGGTCCCGACTTACCCTGGGCAGATCAGCTTGACCCAGGAACCCTTAGTCAATCGGCGCACACGTTTCTCACGTGTGTATCGCTACTCATGCCTGCATTCTCACTCGTGAACCGTCCACCACTGCCTTCCGGCGCGGCTTCACCCGGCACACGACGCTCCCCTACCCATCACAGCGGGCGTTGGCCCTATTGCTGCAATGACACGACTTCGGCGGTACGCTTGAGCCCCGCTACATTGTCGGCGCGGAATCACTAGACCAGTGAGCTATTACGCACTCTTTCAAGGGTGGCTGCTTCTAAGCCAACCTCCTGGTTGTCTCTGCGACTCCACATCCTTTCCCACTTAGCGTACGCTTAGGGGCCTTAGTCGATGCTCTGGGCTGTTTCCCTCTCGACCATGGAGCTTATCCCCCACAGTCTCACTGCCGCGCTCTCACTTACCGGCATTCGGAGTTTGGCTAAGGTCAGTAACCCGGTAGGGCCCATCGCCTATCCAGTGCTCTACCTCCGGCAAGAAACACACGACGCTGCACCTAAATGCATTTCGGGGAGAACCAGCTATCACGGAGTTTGATTGGCCTTTCACCCCTAACCACAGGTCATCCCCCAGGTTTTCAACCCTGGTGGGTTCGGTCCTCCACGACCTCTTACAGCCGCTTCAACCTGCCCATGGCTAGATCACTCCGCTTCGGGTCTTGAGCGCGCTACTAAATCGCCCTATTCGGACTCGCTTTCGCTACGGCTTCCCCACACGGGTTAACCTCGCAACACACCGCAAACTCGCAGGCTCATTCTTCAAAAGGCACGCAGTCACGAGGCAAGCACAAGTGCTTGCCCGACGCTCCCACGGCTTGTAGGCACACGGTTTCAGGTACTATTTCACTCCGCTCCCGCGGTACTTTTCACCATTCCCTCACGGTACTATCCGCTATCGGTCACCAGGGAATATTTAGGCTTAGCGGGTGGTCCCGCCAGATTCACACGGGATTTCTCGGGCCCCGTGCTACTTGGGTGTTTCTCAAACGAGCCGTTGACGTTTCGACTACGGGGGTCTTACCCTCTACGCCGGACCTTTCGCATGTCCTTCGCCTACATCAACGGTTTCTGACTCGTCTCACGGCCGGCAGACCGTGAAAGAGAAATCCCACAACCCCACATACGCAACCCCTGCCGGGTCTCACACGCATATGGTTTGGCCTCATCCAGTTTCGCTCGCCACTACTCCCGGAATCACGGTTGTTTTCTCTTCCTGCGGGTACTGAGATGTTTCACTTCCCCGCGTTCCCTCCACATACCCTATGTGTTCAGGTATGGGTGACAGCCCATGACGACTGCCGGGTTTCCCCATTCGGAAACCCCCGGATCAAAGCCTGGTTGACGACTCCCCGGGGACTATCGTGGCCTCCCACGTCCTTCATCGGTTCCTGGTGCCAAGGCATCCACCGTGCGCCCTTAAAAACTTGGCCACAGATGCTCGCGTCCACTGTGCAGTTCTCAAACAACGACCAACCACCCATCACCCCCGGTTACAACCGGAGTGCACTGGGGCCGGCACTGAAGGCAGCCGATTCGGCCGTACCTTCAGACACCCAACAGCGTGCCCGGCACCCCCGCCACTCATGATCAGCTTTCCACGCCCCGAAGAGCAGTACTCACAGCCTGAGATGACTGAAGATGCCGAATAATCAACGTTCCACCCATGAGCAACCACCGTCGAACGTGTGCCGACGTAATGGCCCTGGACCACCGGGCAAGCCCGGCAGCCTAGATGCTCCTTAGAAAGGAGGTGATCCAGCCGCACCTTCCGGTACGGCTACCTTGTTACGACTTCGTCCCAATCGCCAGTCCCACCTTCGACAGCTCCCTCCCACAAGGGGTTGGGCCACCGGCTTCGGGTGTTACCGACTTTCGTGACGTGACGGGCGGTGTGTACAAGGCCCGGGAACGTATTCACCGCAGCAATGCTGATCTGCGATTACTAGCAACTCCGACTTCATGGGGTCGAGTTGCAGACCCCAATCCGAACTGAGACAGGCTTTTTGAGATTCGCTCCGCCTCACGGCTTCGCAGCTCATTGTACCTGCCATTGTAGCACGTGTGCAGCCCAAGACATAAGGGGCATGATGACTTGACGTCGTCCCCACCTTCCTCCGAGTTGACCCCGGCAGTCTCCTGTGAGTCCCCATCACCCCGAAGGGCATGCTGGCAACACAGAACAAGGGTTGCGCTCGTTGCGGGACTTAACCCAACATCTCACGACACGAGCTGACGACAGCCATGCACCACCTGTACACCGACCACAAGGGGGCGACCATCTCTGGCCGTTTCCGGTGTATGTCAAGCCTTGGTAAGGTTCTTCGCGTTGCGTCGAATTAAGCCACATGCTCCGCTGCTTGTGCGGGCCCCCGTCAATTCCTTTGAGTTTTAGCCTTGCGGCCGTACTCCCCAGGCGGGGAACTTAATGCGTTAGCTGCGGCACCGACGACGTGGAATGTCGCCAACACCTAGTTCCCACCGTTTACGGCGTGGACTACCAGGGTATCTAATCCTGTTCGCTCCCCACGCTTTCGCTCCTCAGCGTCAGTAATGGCCCAGAGATCCGCCTTCGCCACCGGTGTTCCTCCTGATATCTGCGCATTTCACCGCTACACCAGGAATTCCGATCTCCCCTACCACACTCTAGCTAGCCCGTATCGAATGCAGACCCGGGGTTAAGCCCCGGGCTTTCACACCCGACGTGACAAGCCGCCTACGAGCTCTTTACGCCCAATAATTCCGGACAACGCTTGCGCCCTACGTATTACCGCGGCTGCTGGCACGTAGTTAGCCGGCGCTTCTTCTGCAGGTACCGTCACTTTCGCTTCTTCCCTGCTGAAAGAGGTTTACAACCCGAAGGCCGTCATCCCTCACGCGGCGTCGCTGCATCAGGCTTTCGCCCATTGTGCAATATTCCCCACTGCTGCCTCCCGTAGGAGTCTGGGCCGTGTCTCAGTCCCAGTGTGGCCGGTCGCCCTCTCAGGCCGGCTACCCGTCGTCGCCTTGGTGAGCCACTACCTCACCAACAAGCTGATAGGCCGCGGGCTCATCCTTCACCGCCGGAGCTTTTAACCCACCCAGATGCCCGGGCAGGTGTTATCCGGTATTAGACCCCGTTTCCAGGGCTTGTCCCAGAGTGAAGGGCAGATTGCCCACGTGTTACTCACCCGTTCGCCACTAATCCACCCCGAAGGGCTTCATCGTTCGACTTGCATGTGTTAAGCACGCCGCCAGCGTTCGTCCTGAGCCAGGATCAAACTCTCCGTGAATGTTTTCCCGTAATCGGGACGACACCACGAGAGCGGAACCAAGGAGAGGAATAATCCCCCCGGTTCACAGCGTCCTCGCTGTGCGCCTGCCAGGCAGTGCCCGGCAGGACTTTTTCAAAGGAACCTCGCCCCAGCCGATCGGCCGGAGACGGGGTATCAACATATCTGGCGTTGATTTTTGGCACGCTGTTGAGTTCTCAAGGAACGGACGCTTCCTTTGTACTCACCCTCTCGGGCTTTCCTCCGGGCGCTTCCCTTCGGTCCTGCTGTCTTGCTTTGTTCTTGCGTTCCGACTCTATCAGACCGTTTCCCGATCCGATTTCCTCGGTGCTTTCCAGGTTTCCGCTTTCGCGTTTCCCTTTCCGGCGGTTCCGACTCTATCAGATCCTTTCGGGCCTGATTCCCAGTCAGCGGGGCTTGTCTTCCAGGCCCTTGGGCCGTTCCGACGTCCCAAACTTTAGCGGATCCTCTCGGCAGTTCCTAATCGGACCGCCGTGCCCCAATCGAATTGAATTCGGGCACGCCGAATTCACCCGTTTGGGAGATCGTGCTGATGGTTGGGGTGCCGCTTCTGCGGCGGAGGTGCTACCGCAGAACCGTTACGGCCCCGTGGCAACTCGAAGAACCTTACGGATCCGTCAAGGCGGTGTCAACCGTCTCTGTCAAGATCTTTTAATCGAGGTCGCTGAGCCGGCCGCCCGCGTCCGGCTGGGCGTGCTCCACGCGTCGTAGGAGGCGCGTCAGAACCTCGCCGAGTACACCGCGCTCGTCGGCGGACAGGTCCTGGAGGAGGTCCTCCTCGAAGACCGTGGCGAGACGCATGGCCTCCAGCCACTTCTCGCGCCCCTCGTCCGTGAGCTCCACGATCACGCGGACACGGTTCGACTCGTCGCGCTCCCGGGTGACCAGACCCTCCGCGACCATCCGGTCGATCCGGTGGGTCATCGCGGCCGGGGTCAGGCCCAGCCGCTTGGCGAGCTCACTGGGGCCCATCCGGTACGGCTCGCCGGCCAGGACGAGGGCCTTGAGCACCTCCCACTCGGCGTTGCTGATGCCGAGGGTGGCGGTCTGGCGGCCGTAGGCGACGTTCATCCGGCGGTTGAGGCGGCCGAGGGCCGCCACGATCTTCTCGACCTGGGGGTCGAGGTCCCGGAACTCGCGCTGGTAGGCGGCGATCTGTTCGTCGAGTGTCGGCTCGGTTGTCGGCGCAGTGAGGCCGGGGGTGTCGCCCATGTCCGAAGTATCGCATGGGCTCGCTTGGCATTGAAGTCCTTGAAGCTGTACAGTTCAACATCTAACTTTAGCTTCGAAGTCTTCAGGCCTGCATCCATGCGCGCCGAGGCATCACGACCAAGGCAGGTGAAAGTGACCAGGGCGATGGGCGCAGCGATGCGCCGGATCCACGTGGGCAACGCACTCGGAGCGTTCGGGCTCGGCTTTACCGTCCCCTTTCTCTACGTCTATGTGGCGCAGGTACGGGGACTCGGCTCCATGACGGCGGGCCTCGTACTCGCCGTCTTCGCCGTGGCCGCTCTCGTGGTGCTGCCGTTCGCCGGACGGGCCATCGTCCTGCGCGGCCCGCTGCCGGTCCTGCTCACCGCCCTGGTCACCGCCGCCATCGGGGCACTGAGCCTGGGGCTCGCGAGCAACGCCACGGCCGTACTGCTGTCGGCGGCGGCGCTCGGTGCGGGACAAGCGGTCATGCAGCCGGCGCTGGCGACGATGATCGTGGACTGCTCGACGGCGGACACCCGGTCGCGCGCCTTCGCGACTCAGTTCTTCCTGCAGAACCTCGGGCTCGGCGTGGGTGGCCTGATCGGCGGCCACATCGTCGACACGACCCGCGCGAGTTCGTTCACGCTGCTGTTCGCGATCGAGGCGGCGATGTTCCTGGTGCTGGTCGTGATCATGGCGACCGTACGGGTGCCGCACGCGCCGCGGATCGAGGGGGACGCGCCGCAGGCCGAGGGCGGCAGCTGGAAGCAACTGCTGGGCAACCGGGCCATGGTGCAGCTGTCCGTGCTGGGCTTCGTGCTGTTCTTCGCCTGCTACGGGCAGTTCGAGTCGGGGCTGTCCGCGTACGGCGTCGAGGCGGCGGGGATCTCGACCTCCGCGCTCGGTACGGCGATGGCGGCGAACACGGCGATGATCGTGGTGGCGCAGTTCGCGGTGCTGAAGTTCGTCGAGCGCCGGAAGCGGTCGCGGGTGATCGCGGCGGTGGGCCTCATCTGGGCCGTGGCGTGGCTGGCCGCCGGATACGCGGGGCTGGGACACGGCAGCCAGACGATGGCGACGGCGGCGTTCGTCTCGACGTACGCGCTGTTCGGACTCGGCGAGGCGATGCTGTCGCCGACGGTCGCGCCGCTGGTCGCGGATCTCGCGCCGACGGGACTGGCCGGCCAGTACAACTCCGCCTTCGCCCTGGTGAAGCAGCTCGCGCTGGCGGTCGGTCCGGCGGTGGGCGGTCCGATGGGGGCCTCGCTGCACGGTCCGTACGTCGTGACGTTTCTGCTCTTCTCGCTCGGCATCACGTTCCTGGCGCTGCGGCTCGGGCGGCAGCTCAGCCCCGTACAGAACCAGCCGTGGCTGGCGACGAGCCGGGTGGTGGCTCAGGGCGGGGCGGCACCCGCGGAGCCGGTGCGGGCGAGCGCCTGACGGAGGCTCGTACGACGTGCGTACGACGGCTGTCACCACGTTTCACCGTGGCGGCAGCCGTCTCCTGTTTCTCAGAGAACACACACCCGGGGGCAGGGGGTCAGCCGGCGGCGCGGGGTAGGGCGAACTCGCACCAGACCGCCTTTCCTCCGCCGGGCGTACGCCGCGACCCCCAACCGGAAGCGATCGTCGCGACGATCGCGATACCACGGCCGGCCTCGTCGGCGGGCTCGGCGCGACGCCGACGCGGCAGATGGTCGTCGCCGTCGGTGACCTCGATGATGAGGCGGCGGTCGGTACGGCGCAGCCGAAGGCGCATCGGCGGGGTGCCGTGCTGGAGGGAGTTGGCGACCAGCTCGCTGGTGGCGAGGACGCCGAGATCATGGAGGTCGGACGGGAAACGCCAGCTCGTCAGCACGCCGGAGGCGAAGGCACGCGCGCGGGGAGCCGCTTCCACCCCGCCCAGCAGCTCCAGGGCCGCGTTGCGGAAGAGCTCTCCGTCGGGGCCCGTACGGGCGGGGTGCTGGAGGACGAGGACGGCCACGTCGTCGTCGTGGTCGGCGGTGACGCCCGCGGAGCGGACAAGGCGGTCGCAGACGACCTGGGGCGTGCCCGTCGCCCCCGCGAGGGCGCGCTCCAGGGACGCGATCCCCTCGTCGAGGTCCTCGTTGCGGCGCTCGACCAGGCCGTCGGTGTAGAGGACGGCCGTGGAGCCGGGGCCCAGCGGGACCGAGCCCGAGGAGTGCATCCAGCCGCCGGTGCCGAGCGGTGGTCCGGTGGGTTCGTCGGCGCGGATCACGGTGCCGTTCTCGTCGCGGACGAGGATCGGGAGGTGGCCCGCAGAGGCGTACACGAGCCGCCCCTCGTTGGGGTCGTGGACGGCGTACGCGCAGGTGGCGATCTGGTTGGCGTCGATCTCCGTGGCGAGTCCGTCGAGGAGTTGCAGGACCTCGTGCGGGGGCAGGTCGAGGCGGGCGTACGCGCGTACGGCGGTGCGCAGTTGCCCCATGACGGCCGCGGCCCGCACTCCGCGGCCCATCACGTCGCCGATGACGAGCGCGGTGCGGCCGCCGCCGAGGGTGATCACGTCGTACCAGTCGCCGCCGACCGCGGCCTCGGTGCCGCCGGGCTGGTAGGTGGCGGCGACGCGCAGGTCGTCGGGTTCTTCCAGCTCCTGGGGGAGCAGGGAGCGCTGGAGGGTGACGGCGGTCTCGCGCTGGCGGCGCTCGCTGGCGCGCAGTCGCTCGGCGGCCTCGGCGTGGTCGGTGACGTCGGTGGCGAAGACGAGTACGCCGCCGTCCTGGCCGTCCGGGGTGGCGTCGACGGGCGTGCAGGTGAAGGTGTACGAGCGGCCGCCGGGCGCTTTGCGGGACTTGACCGTGCGCGGCTTGGCGCTGCGCAGCACCTGGTCGAGGAGCGGGAGCAGGCCGATCTCCGCGAGCTCGGGCAGCGCCTCGCGTGCGGGTTCGCCGACGGGTCGGGCGCCGAAGGCCGCCACATAGGCGTCGTTGACGTAGGCCACGCGGTGGTCGTGGCCGTGCACGAGGGCGACGAGGGCCGGGACGCGGTCGAGGACCTCGCGCACGGGCAGGTCGTCGACTGCGGGGACGGGCGGCGCGTCGTCGGTCAGCTGCTCGCCGCGGGCCGCAGGCACGGAGCCCTCGCCTCGACGGTCCGGGGAGGCCGTGTGTTCGGTCCGCGCCGCGGTGCGGCGCTGCGTTCCGGGGAGCCGGGCGCTCCAGCGGGTGAAGTTCACCGAATCCTTGCCTCGTGATTGTCGTCTCCGGTCGGCTCCGGAATCCGGCCGGGGGTCCGGCCCGCGGCCGGAGCCACTGGAGCGCTGCCTCCCTGATCGGAACCCGGGAAATGCGGCGCTGGGGAAGAAGCCTGTGGGTGCGGATGAGCGAACCGTCGGCCCGCCCAAGGTCGGGACCAGTCTGGCCGACCGGTCCGCCATCCGTCAGACGCCTGCCTGATCGGTGGAGTTCCTGGGTCCGGTCAGGACGACCCCTTCGGGTCGAGCTTCGGGTCGATAGGATGCTTTCCACCGGCCGCGAGTTCGAACTCCGCTCGAGGATGTTCGAGCGATCCGAGAGACACGATCTCCCTTTTGAAGAGCCCCGCCAAGGTCCATTCTGCGAGTACGCGGGCCTTGCGGTTGAAGGTCGGGACCCTGCTCAGGTGGTAGACGCGGTGCATGAACCAGGCAGGATAGCCCTTCAGCTTGCGCCCGTAGACGTGTGCGACACCCTTGTGCAGCCCGAGGGACGCGACCGAGCCGACGTACTTGTGGGAGTACGTCTCCAGGGGCTCCTCGCGCAGGGAGTGGGCGATGTTGTCGCCGAGGACCTTGGCCTGGCGTACCGCGTGCTGGGCGTTGGGCGCGGTCTCCTTGCCGGGCTCCCCTGCGGTGACGTCGGGGACGGCGGCGGCGTCTCCCGCCGCCCACGCGTGCGGGGCGCCGTCCACGGTCAGTTCCGCAGTGCACTTGAGGCGGCCGCGCCCGTTGAGAGGGAGGTCGGTGGCGGCCAGGATCGGGTGCGGTTTCACGCCGGCGGTCCACACGACCGTGCGCGTGGGGAAGCGGGCGCCGTCGCTGAGGACGGCGATCCGGTCCGCGCAGGAGTCGAGGCGGGTTTCGAGGCGTACGTCGATGTTGCGGCGGCGCAGCTGGGTGACCGTGTACTTGCCCATCTCCTCGCCGACCTCGGGGAGGATGCGGTTGGAGGCCTCGACGAGGATCCACTTCATGTCGTCGGCGTTGACGTTGTGGTAGTAGCGGGCGGCGTAGCGGGCCATGTCCTCGAGTTCGCCGAGCGCCTCCACACCCGCGTAACCGCCTCCTACGAAGACGAAGGTCAGGGCGGCGTCGCGGATCGCGGGGTCGCGGGTGGAGGAGGCGATGTCCATCTGCTCGATGACGTGGTTGCGCAGCCCGATGGCCTCTTCGATGGTCTTGAAGCCGATGGCGTAGTCGGCGAGTCCGGGGATCGGGAGGGCGCGTGAGACCGAGCCGGGGGCGAGGACGAGCTCGTCGTACGTCATCTGTTCCGTGCCCGCGCCCTCCTCGGCGGTGGCGAGCGTGCTGAGCGTCGCGGTGCGCTTGGCGTGGTCGATGCTGTGGGCCTCGCCGACCACGATCCGGCACCGGTCGAGGACCCTGCGCAGCGGGACCACCACGTGGCGCGGCGAGATCAGGCCCGCGGCGGCTTCGGGAAGGAACGGCTGATAAGTCATATAGGGGTCGGGGGAGACGACGGTGATCTCGACCTCGCCCCGATCCAGTTCCGGCTTCAACTTTCGTTGGAGGCGCAGGGCGGTGTACATCCCGACGTAGCCGCCGCCGACGATGAGAATGCGCACAGGTTCCTTCACCATCCCATGACGCACCCCGCTCTTGAGTTTGTCCACAGGCTCGACAATTTGTGTGACCGACGGCCGGGGGCCCGAGGGGTTGCCCTGTTTGCCGGAGTACGGGAAGAGTGCGCAGGTCAGAGGGGGTACCCAGGGGGATCGGAGGGGGCGTAATCGGGAGGTACCCGACCCGTACTCCGATCGGGGGGCGCTCCGTGCGGAACCTGCCCCTTCTGAATTGACCCCCACTCAACTATGTTCGTGTGTCGACGGGGTGTAGGGGGATGCGCTCGACGAGTCCGCACGACGGGTTCGTGAATCAAGCTTGTTCCGCTCGCTCCGGCTTCCAATGGCGGGGAGAGTCTCCGGGGGGAGACGTCATTACCGGGGGAACGCTTATGCACATTCAGGATGCTCATTGGTCTTCCGCGTCTGCCATCACGTCCGGTGGCACGGTCGGCGCGGCAACGGGCGGCAATGGCCGCGGTCCGGTGGACGGATCGCGGACGACGCCGCTACGGGTGGACGCACAGCGCAATCTGGAGCACGTACTGCGCGCGGCGCGCGAGGTCTTCGGCGAGCTGGGGTACGGCGCGCCGATGGAGGACGTCGCGCGGCGCGCCCGGGTCGGCGTCGGCACGGTGTACCGGCGCTTCCCGAGCAAGGACGTCCTGGTCCGTCGGATAGCCGAGGAGGAGACCTCCCGGCTGACCGACCAGGCGCGCGCGGCGCTCGGTCAGGAGGACGAGCCGTGGTCGGCGCTCTCGCGCTTCCTGCGCACGTCGGTGGCCTCGGGTGCCGGGCGGCTGCTGCCGCCGCAGGTGCTGCGGGTCGGCGTCGCGGAGGAGGGGCCCTCGGCGGACGAGGCGCGGGTGCCGCAGCAGCGGTCCCAGCTCGCCCCCGAGCTCCGGCTCGTCGAGCAGCGGTCGGCGCCCGAGGAGGAGGCCATGGCCTCGGTGGCCGACGACGCCGGTGCGGCCGCGCTGCTCGACGTGGTGGGTCGGCTGGTGGATCGGGCGCGCGCGGCGGGCGAGCTGCGGGCGGACGTGACCGTGGCGGACGTACTGCTGGTCATAGCCACGGCGGCGCCCTCGCTGCCGGATGCCGTCCAGCAGGCCGCGGCCTCGGCCCGGCTGCTGGACATCCTGCTGGAGGGGCTGCGCTCGCGGCCGGTGTGACGGCGGCCGGGGTGACGGAGTCCGAGATGACGTTGTTCGGAGTCCGCTCATTCCGGCCGTGGCGCAACTGCCTTGTGGGGAGCGTTTATTGACTATTCCCCAAACGGGTGACCACTAGTGCTGTCGTGTGGCAAGTCCCCACGGACGAGTGGTTGGTCCGTGCGGTGGGGTCCCGTCCCTGAAGCGTGTGGCACTCTGTCCCGGTATTCGGGTCCGAGTGTGCAGGCGGGGGCTTTCCGCGATGAGCGTTGACGGGCGGGACGAGTCACTCGGTGACGGTGGCGCGGAGGCCGGCGGGTCGCCCTCGCGGCAGGTACCGAGCCAGGGCGGTCCGTCGGGCATCACCCCGGAACCCTCGGGTCCACCGGGTGCTCCAGGTACCTCGGGTGCCCCGAGGGACGCCAGCGTTCCGGCGCAACGCGACCGGTTCGACCGGCGTGACGCCGTCCTGCCACCCCCGATCGAGCTGCCGCCCTCCGACGCCGATCTGATCGGGCGGATGCGGGCGGGCGACGACACGGCGTACGAGGAGTTGTACCGCCGTCACGCCGAAGCCGTCCGTCGCTATGCCCGCACCTGCTGCCGGGACGCGCACACCGCGGACGACCTCACCGCCGAGGTGTTCGCCCGCATGCTCCAGGCGGTCCGCCGCGGCCACGGCCCCGAGCACGCCGTACGCGCGTATCTGCTCACCACGGTCCGCCGCGTCGCCGCGAGCTGGACGAAGTCCGCGAAACGGGAACAACTGGTCGACGACTTCGCGGTGTTCGCCGCGCGGTCCTCCCGCACCTCCGAGGTGTCCGACGACGAAACGTTGGACCTGGGTGCCGACGTACGGGCGATGCACGAGGCCGAGCAGTCGATGGCCATGCAGGCGTTCCGGTCGCTGCCGGAGCGCTGGCAGGCCGTGCTGTGGCACACGGAGGTCGAGGACGAGTCCCCGAGCGAGGTCGCCACGCTCTTCGGGCTCGACGCCAACGGCACCCGCGTCCTGGCCAGCCGCGCCCGCGAGGGCCTCAAGCAGGCCTACCTCCAGGCACACGTCAGCGCCACGCTCATCATGGACGAGGAGTGCGCGCGCTACGCCGACCGGCTCGGCGCCTACGCCCGCGGCGGCCTGCGCACCCGGGCCGAGCGCGGACTGCGCAAGCACCTGGAGGAGTGCGCCAAGTGCCGGCTGGCCGCGGGCCAGATCAAGGAAGTCGCCAGCGGGATCCCCGCGGTCGTGCCGGTCGCGGTCATCGGTTGGTTCGGTGCCGCCGGGTACGCGAAGGCCGTCGCGCTCATCGCCGGTGGCGCCGGAGCGGGCGCGGCCGGGGCGGCGGGCGCAGCGGCGGCGGGCGGCGGCTCGGGCGGGGCGGCGGTCTCGGGCGGGGCGGCGGGCGCGGCTGGAGCGGCGGGCGGCGGCTCGGGCGGGGCGGCGGGCGCGGCTGGAGCGGCGGGCGGCGGCTCGGGCGGGGCGGCGGGCGCGGCTGGAGCGGCGGGCGGCGGCTCGGGCGGGGCGGGCGCCGGGGGCGGCGCGGCGGCCTCGGAGGGGCTCGGCGCGCCGGTCAAGGCCGGTATCGCGGCGGGAGTCGTCGCGGTGGCCGCGGCGGCGCTGGCACTGGCGCTCGTCGGCAACGGCAGCCCGGCCAAGGAGAAGCCCGAGGCCAAACCGTCGGCCACCTCGCCGGTGGTCGAAGCGCCACAGCCACAGCCCACGCCGACCCCGACTCCGGCTCCGTCGAAGAAGCCCGCGCCAGGGGCCCCGGTGGTGGCCTCCGCACGGAAGTCCAGCCCGACCCCGGCTCCCCGGCCCACCCCGAAGCCCACCCTCAAGCCGTCACCCACACCCACCCCGACGCGGGCGAAGCCGAAGCCCACACCCACCCCCGCGCCGGCCCCCACGCCGACGCCCACCCCGCCGCCGCCTCCCGCACCGGTCGTCTACCAGTGGAACGAGTTGAAGTACGACGTCACCGGTGACCACACCAAGCCCGAGATGCGGCTCGGCGGGAGCAGTTGGGTGTGGCAGCGGTGGGGAGTCTCGATCGCGGGTCAGCGGTACACCCACGGCGTGACCGTGCACGGCGAGTCCTCGGTCACCATCGACCTCAACCGCAGCTGCTCGGCGTACGACGCACTGGTCGGCGTGGACGACCTGACGCTGGGCCTCGGCCAGGTGAGCTTCTCCGTGTACGCCGACGGAGCGCGCCTGTGGCAGTCGCCACTGGTCAAGGGCGGCGAACCCGCGATCCCCGTGCATGTGAACCTCACCGGCCGCACCACGATTCGGCTGGCCGTCGAACCGCACACGAGATTCGACGCGGTGGCCCTGGCGGACTGGGCGGAGTCCAAGTTCCAGTGCCAGTGAGGTGAACTACTCCCTCACGCGGCCCCGTACTCCCTACTCGTACTCCTTACTCGTACTCCTTAAGCGCCTCCGCGAGCTCCCGCAGGGCGTCGGTCTGGCTGAAGGCCGCCCCCGTCGTCCGCTCGGACTCATGGCGGACGGGACCGAGAGCGGCACGCGCGGCGGTCTCCGTGCGCTCTGCGCCGGTGCGCTCCTGGGTGGGACGGGGGTGACCGCCGCGCCAGGAAGTACCGGCGGCGAGCAGACGGGCCGCTCGGGGATGGTCGCCGAGCTCGGACAGCAGACCCGCCGCACTCTCGACGAGGCTCGCCGTCACCACATCGGCGCACCGCCCCGTCACCGCTCCGGCCAACGCGTCGACCATCTTGCGCAGGCCGGGCTCCGGGCCGGACTCGGCGGCCGTCACGAGCGCCTCGACCCAGTTCAGCGCCGCCATGAACTGCGGCGGCGGGGTGGCGCGGGCGGTCATCTCGCACGCCTGCTCCCACTGTTCACGCGCGAAGGCGACCTCGCCGTCGTCCAGGGCCAGCTGGGCGCGCAGCAGACGGACGAAGGCGCCGGAGTCCGTGACGCTGTACCGCTCGGCCGCGGCGTTCGCCTCGTCCAGGGCGGTCAGCGCCCGCGAGCGCTCGCCCGCTCGGTAGGCGAGCTCGGCCAGCCGCGCCATGAGGAAGGGCGTCTCGGCGTACGCGCCGACCTCGAAGGCCAGCCGCAGTGCCTCCTCGTACTCGCCCTTGGCCTCGTCGTAGAAACCGCGCGCCATGGCCGCCTCCCCCGCGGCGCTGCACACCTGGGCGCGCACCCAGCGGTCGCCCACCCGCCGGCTGAGCACCCGTAGCTCCGCGAGGTCGTCGTCCACGCCCGGCATGCCGCCCGGGGCGTCGACGACCATGTGCGTACGGAACATCAAGGTGACGCCGATCTCCCACTCGCCGCCGTACACACGGCAGTTGGCGAGCGCCGCGTCCATCGACGGACGCACGTCGTGCCAACCGCTCAGGAAGAAGGCGGTCATCGGCCAGACGATGCCCGGCATGGTCGCCGCGGCCGGACCGCCCTTTTCGAAGAAGTCCCGCACCCGCAGGATGTACTCCGAAATCCACGGATACGCCCCTGCGTCCAGCGGATCGGTCTCCACCAGCATGAACAGGTGCAGCATGCGCACCCGCATCCGCATGCCGTGCAGCGGATGGGACTCCTCGTGGTCCGGGGCGTCGAGGAAGGCGGCCAGGGGGTCGAACCGGTCCAGGTCGGCGAGGAGGTCGCCACCGCCGCGGCCCTCGCACCCGTCCCCGCCATCACCGCCGTCGCCACCGTCGCCGCCCTCCCCGCCGTGCGCCCGGTTCGCCTCGGACACGACGCGCCTCGCGTCGAGCGCCGCGCCCAGCCGCAGCAGGCGCTCCGTCCATTCCCCGCCCTCGCTGCGGAAGTTGCGCAGCCACCAGAACCAGCCCATGGCGAGGACGATCGCGCCGGCGTCCTCCTCCGCACCGGCGACGATCGCGCGGTGCAGCGCCGCCCGGATGTTGTCGAGCTCGGTCTCCAGGCGGTGGATCCAGGGCAGCTGCGCGGCGGAGCGCAGCAGTGGCTCGGCCTCCTCGACGAGGTCACGCGCCCACGCGCGGTGGCGCCGCTCGGCCGCGGCGCGCAGCTCGGGGACTTCGGCGGCGCGCTCGGTGGCGTACTCGTGGATCGTCTCCAGCATGCGGTACCGCATGCCGCCGCCACCGTCCTCGTCGTACGGGGCGGACGGGGCGGACGGGGTCGCGACGATCAGTGACTTGTCGACGAGCGCCCCGACAAGATCGGCCACGCCACCGGCGACCGGACCGGTGAGGGAACCAGCGACGGAACCGGTGCGGGAACCAGTGAGGGAACCAGTGAGGGAACCGGTGCAGACGGCTTCGGCGGCCGTGAGGTCCCAGCCGCCCGCGAAGACGGACGCCTCGCACAGCACGGCCCGCTCCCGTTCGTCGAGCAGGTCCCAGGACCAGTCGACGACCGCGCGCAGGGTCTGCTGGCGGGGCAGCGCCGTGCGGCTCCCGGAGGTGAGCAGCCGGAAGCGGTCGTCGAGCCGGTCGGCGATCTGGCGGGGTGACAGCAGCCGCAGGCGCGCGGCGGCCAACTCGATGGCCAGGGGCAGGCCGTCGAGCCGCCGGCAGATCTCGTCCACCGCCTCGGAGTCGTGGAGCGCGGCGTCGGGGTCGGGACGTACGGCCGCCGCGCGCTCCATGAACAGTCGGCGCGCGGGGTCGGGCGGCAGGGGCTCGACCGGGCGCACCAACTCGCCGGGGACGCCGAGTGGTTCACGGCTGGTGGCGAGGATGGTGAGCTCTGGGCAGCGGGTGAGCAGGGTCTCGGCGAGTTCGGCGGCCGCGCCGATGACGTGCTCGCAGTTGTCAAAGATCAGGAGCTGGCTGCGCGGGGCGCAGTACTCGACGAGCAGGCCGAGCGGGTCGTCCTGGCCGACCATCGCCATCTCGTGGGTCATCAACACGGTCTCGCGCAGACCGAGGGCGCTGACCACCGCGCCCGGGACCGCCTCGGGCCGGTCGAGCGGGGCCAGCTCGACCAGCCAGGCCTGCGGGAGCCCGGCGGCGGCTTCCTCGGCGAGGCGGGTCTTTCCCGAACCGCCCGGTCCGGTCAGCGTGACCAGGCGTGCCCTCTGCACATCCGAACGGATCGCGTCGAGTTCGGGTTCCCGGCCGACGAAGGAGTTCAGGCGGGGGCGGAGGTTGCCGGTGCGTTCGGGGTCGAAGCGGGGGTCGGGGCCGGGGAGGCGTCCGTCCTCGGTCGGGTGCGGAGTCGGTCGCTCTTCGAAGGAGCCGGCGTCGACGCGACGCCCTCGCCCCGTGGCCGCCTCCGCCGCGTCCCCTTCCCGCCGTACGCGAAGGTCGGCGTCCACGGGTATGGGCCCGGGCCCGCCCGCTTCCGCCGGGGTGAGCAACACCGCGTGCAGCCTCTGCAGTTCCCGGCCGGGATCCGCACCCAGACCCTCCTGGAGGGCGCGGCGCACCCCTTCGTACGCGGCCAGCGCGTCCGCTCCCCGGCCCGCGTCGCGCAGGGCGCGGATGAGCAGGGCGTGCAGGGTCTCGTCGTACGGGTGGGCGGTTGTCAGCTCCTTCAACTCCGGTACGACGTCGGGGGCGCGGCCCAGTCGCAGGTCCGCGTCGATGCGGGTGTGCGTCGCCTGCAGGCGGAGCGCGTCCCAGCGGGTGGCGGCGTCTCGGTGGGGGAGGTCCGCGAGGGCCGGGCCGTGCCACAGGGCGAGGGCGGCGCGCAGGGTGTGAGCGGCGGTGGACGGGTCGCCGCGGTCGAGGGCGGCCTTGCCGTCCCGTACCTGCCGCTCGAAGACGAACAGGTCCACGTCGTCCTTGGTGGCCCGCAACCGGTAGCCGCCCGCCTCCGAGGCGACCGCGTCCTTGCCGATCGCTCGGCGCAGGCGGCCGACCAGGGCCTGCAACGCCGCCGGGGCGTCCAGTGGGGGGTCGTCCGCCCATACCTCGTCGATCAGGGTCTGGGGGGTCGTGGTGCGGTCCGTTCGTTGGGCGAGCGCCGTGAGCAGGGCGCGTACCCGGGGGCCGCCCAGCGTGACCGGGGCCCCCTGATCATCCTCCGCCTGGGCGACCCCCAGGATTCTGTACCGCACCCGCCTATTCTCACCTCGCCCGGTGCGCAGAGCCGAGGCTTTCCCCGGCGGGCCTCCGCTCCGGCCGACACCCATGTTCTCCGCCCCCGCCGCCCCTACCCGTCCCATCCCCAGGGGCTCCGCCCCTTCGACCCCACTGGGGGCTCCGCCCCCAGACCCCCGGGTGGGTTCGTCGGCTGCGGGCCGGTGGGGGCCGATCGCGCAGTTCCCCGCGCCCCTGGGGGGCCGGGGCTGCGCCCCAGACCCCCTATCGGCCTGAACGGCCTCGTCCTCAAACGCCGGACGGGCTAAAAGATGCGGGGCGAAGCCCCGCCTAGGGGCGCGGGGAACTGCGCGAACAACCCCCACCGGTCCCGCAGCCAAACGAAACGGGTGGGCGGGGAGCCGGCCCGCAGGCGTCCGCGTGCGGAAGGGGCCGTGCCGGTGCGTCGTAAGCCCGTCGCTTACGTTCGGGTCTGGAAGTGGCTCCTTGTAGGGCAAGGCCTGATCCGGCGGCGACGGGCTCGACGTACCGGCACGGCCCCGACCCAACGACGGCCCGGAGACGACCCAGGGACGATCCGGCGGCTAGCCCCGCCCCCCGGCCCCCGCCCCCAACGCCCGCCCCTGCGGCACGATCCCCGCGGGTACGGCCCGTTGGCGGGCGGGCGTGCCCGTCCAGCAGGTGCCGCGGCGGGCCAGCAGGCGGCGCAGCCACAGTTCCAGGGAGACCAGATCCGCCAGCCCGTCCAGCGGCAGCGGCTCCCCCGCCGCGGCCGCCCGCAGGGCCTTGCGGACGACGCGTGCCTCGACGAGCCCCGCCTGCGCCAGCAGAGGAGTGTCGAACAAGGCGATCAGGGAATCCGCGGCCACCCGCAACCCCGTCCGCGCGGCCGCCGCCGAGGACGCGTGCGAGGGCGCGCCCCAGCCGGGCGGCAGGTCGGCCACCCCGGCGCCCTCCAGGACGGTCCGGAGGATCGCGGCGCGCGCCCCGGGCTGGACCCGCAGCGCCTCCGGCAACTCACGGCACGCGCGGACGACCTGGTTGTCCAGGAACGGCGCGTGCAGCCGCTGGAAGCGGATCCCGGCGGCCTGTTCCAGGACGCGAAGATCGGCGGCGTGGCGCGCGAGCGCCGCCCGGGCGCGGAAGTCACCGGGCCGCTGCCCGGGACCGACCACCCCCGTCCGACCTGCGACTCCTTGGAGGCGAACCGATACTTCAGCCAGCGCCTCACCGGTCAGCCAACGCGCCGCGGGACCAGGCCTGGCCCAGGTGAGCGCAGCGAGTGACGCACCCACCGCGCCTCCCGGTTCGTCGAAGCGCCGGTGCAGCAGCCGGTCGGCGAGAACGTCGACGCCGGTCCGGTACGGCGTACGGGCGAGCTTGCGCGCGGCGCCGTACACGCGCGCGGGAACCATGACGGACCCGTCCGCCTTCGCCAACGCGGCGACGGGCCGGACCAGATGGCGTCTCTTGCGGTCCATCAGCAGGTCGGCCAGCCGCGCGGGGTGCGCGTCCAGGACCTGCCGGGCCCCGTATCCCGTGAAGTGGTCCGCGCTGCCGGAGGACAGCCGCGCACGGTGCCGCGCCGCCGTCACCAGCGAGGGGCCCGGCTCGTCCGTCAGCGGCCCCTCCAGCTCGGCGTACGGAAGCGTCTCCTCGCCCCCGGCGACGACCACGTGGTGCAGCCGGGGGTTCGCGGCGAGCGTCCCGGCCCGCTCCACCTCGGCCTCCCGTCCGCGCACGGCGAGGTCGTTGAAGGTGACGGCGAGGAGCCGCTCACCGGCGCCCGTGCCGTGCCCGAGGACCGTGCCGGGCGCCCCCGGCAGCCCCGCCGCGAGCAGGGCCAGCGTCCCGGAGGCGGGCCCTCCGGAGAGGTCGGCCCCGATTCCCGGTACGGGCATCCCACGCGCCGCGCGCCGCTCCGCGGGCCCCATCCCGGGTACGGGCCCGGGGTCGATGTCGGTCCCGGGTACGTGCCGGGGAGCGGCGAGGCGCGCGCGTACGGCCTCCACCAAGGCGTCCCGGACGCCGTCCACCGCGCGGTCGGGATCCGCGGTGGGCGCGGCGACGGCGAGGGAGGCGACGGGCTCGTAGCCGGCGACCTCGCGGGCACCCGCGCGCAGGATCAGCGCGTGCCCCGGCGGAATGCGTCGTACGCCTTCGTACGGGGTCGAGTCGTGGACCGCGGCCGGTACGTCGGGGGCGGCGAGCAGGGCCGCCAGGTGCCCGAAGTCGAGGTTGGCCTCGATGAGGTCGGCCAGCGGCAGGGCCGCGGTCGCGTAGGCCGTACCGCCCGCCCAGGGGGTGTGGAAGACGGGCCGCGCGCCCGCGAGGTCGCCCGCGACGGTGGTGCGGCGGCCGACCTGGACGACGGCGGTGTAGCTGCCGGACCAGGCGGTGAGGTGGCGCAGTGCCCCGCCGCGCGCGGCGAAGAGGCCGACCTTGAGTTCCTCGTCGCTCGCCCCGCAGGTGCCGAGGACGGCGATCCGGTTCTGCGCGTCGGCCTTGATGACGCGGACCTCGTCGGGGCGCCAGTCGCCGACCGCCCAGAGCGGATCGGGGTCGCCCCACAGGAGTTGGGAGCCCACCGGGTGCACGGTCTCGCCGTCGCTTCCGGTGGCGCCCGCCAAGCCGATCTCGGGCGCTCGGGCGGCGGTACTGCTCCACCCCACCAACCACCGCATCGACGCCTCCACAGGCTGTGGACAACCAGTGCACCGTACGAACTCGGCTCCATGCTGCCACGAAGACCGCGTACGGGAGGGCCTCTGGGGCGGCTTGCGCCCCCTGGAATGCGCCCCCGCGAATACGTTCGCGCCGTTGGGAGGCCACTGCAAAGCCGATCCGAAGCAGATGCGAACACCCGCCCGAGGCAAGGTGATCACGAAGGATTCACTGGGAACGACGAGTGGGCGGGGGTGGATCGGCGACGCGAATGCGCCCCCGGTACGCTCCCCGAAAGCACCTCATGCGCCCTCAAGTGACGTGGTGGGAGCGCTATTTGCCCGCAAAGGCCACCGTCGATTTTCGGCCAAATCGGCTGCGGGCGGACAGGCGTGCACACGCTCCGTACAGGCCCTGCGCGCCGCTCCGGCAACGCACAGTCCGGGAGGCGGAGTTCGCCTCCCGGACCGGTCCGCCGCCCGCGGGGATGTAGGCGGCGGTGTCCCCCAGCCCACTGGATCCAGTACAGCGGGCCGACCCACGCACGATCCATGGAAGCGCTCCCCCGATGGCCGGAGAAGAGCGCACGGACGGGCGCACAGCCACACAACGGGAGCACGATGCAACCGTCCGTACTTCCGTACGGACCACAATCCCGCCATCCGGAACAACGCCCCTTAACGCTTGGGATGCGGCGAACTACGCTGGGTTTACGAATGCCGCATGGTTATGCCAGCGCGGCAGCCGTCTGTGTCGAGGGGTGGCGCATGTCCAGGGAGCAACGCGGGCCGAACGAAAAACTCGGCGCCGTTCTCGCCCTCGCGGGAATCAGCAATGCAGGACTCGCGCGGCGCGTCAACGATCTTGGCGCTCAACGCGGGTTGACTCTTCGCTACGACAAGACGTCGGTGGCGCGCTGGGTGTCGAAGGGAATGGTGCCGCAGGGTGCGGCGCCGCATCTCATCGCGGCCGCCATCGGTCAGAAGCTCGGCCGCCCGGTGCCGCTCCACGAGATCGGCCTGGCGGACGCGGATCCCGCGCCCGAAGTGGGCCTCGCCTTCCCCCGTGACGTCGGGCAGGCGGTGCGGTCCGCCACCGAGCTGTACCGCCTGGACCTCGCCGGCCGCCGGGCCGGCGGCGGCGGCATCTGGCAGTCCCTGGCGGGATCCTTCGCAGTGAGCGCTTACGCGACTCCCGCCTCACGGTGGCTGATAACCCCGGCCGACAGTTCGGTGGCGCGGGACGTGAACCCTTCCGAGGGCTCCGGGGCACCACTGAAAGTCGGCCACAGCGACGTGCAGAAGCTCCGCGAGGCAGCAGAGGACGCCAGGCGCTGGGACTCCAAGTACGGGGGTGGCGACTGGCGTTCGTCGATGGTGCCGGAATGTCTGCGGGTCGAGGCGGCCCCGCTGTTGCTCGGCGCCTACTCCGACGAAGTGGGCAGAGCCCTCTTCGGGGCGAGTGCCGAGCTGACCCGCCTGGCGGGCTGGATGGCCTTCGACACGGGCCAGCAGGAGGCCGCCCAGCGCTACTACATCCAGGCCCTGCGCCTGGCCCGAGCCGCCGCCGACGTCCCTCTGGGCGGCTATGTACTGGCCTCCATGTCCCTCCAGGCGACCTACCGCGGCTTCGGCGACGAGGGTGTCGACCTCGCCCAGGCCGCCCTGGAGCGCAACCGGGGGCTCGCCACCGCCCGCACCATGAGCTTCTTCCGTCTCGTCGAGGCACGCGCCCACGCGCGCGCGGGTGACGCCCAGGCGGCCGGCGGAGCCCTGAAGGCCGCCGAGGGCTGGCTGGAGCGGGCCCGGGACGGCGACCACGACCCGAGCTGGCTCGGCTTCTACTCGTACGACCGTTTCGCGGCCGACGCGGCCGAGTGCTACCGCGACCTGAAGGCGCCGCGCCAGGTGCGCCGCTTCACCGAGCAGGCACTGTCGAAGCCGACGGAGGAGTTCGTACGCTCCCACGGTCTGCGACTGGTGGTGTCGGCGGTCGCCGAGCTCGAGTCGGGCAATCTCGACGCGGCATGCGAGCAGGGCGTACGGGCGGTGGAGGTCGCCGGGCGGATTTCCTCCGCGCGCACGACGGAGTACGTGAAGGACCTTCTGCACCGTCTGGAGCCCTACGGCGACGAACCACGTGTGGTGGAGCTGAGGGAGCGGGCACGGCCGCTGCTGATGACCCCGGCGTAGGCGCTCCGCCGGGAAGGCGGTGGCCAACTGCGGGCCGTGGGTGGCTGAGCGCGCAGTTCCCCGCGCCCCTTCGGGGGCGCGGCCCACTTCCTGGGTTTGAAGGCGTTGTCAGTGGCGCAGTGCACTCTTGAAGCCGGGAGGTGGAACAGGTGCGGGTCGCTTACGACTGCGATGTGCTGGTGATCGGCGGCGGGATCGTCGGCCTGGCGACGGCCTATGCGATCACGCGCGCCGCGCCGGGCACGCGGGTGACGGTGCTGGAGAAGGAGCAGGGCCCCGCCCGACATCAGACGGGGCGCAACAGCGGTGTGATCCACAGCGGGATCTACTACCGGCCCGGCTCGCTGAAGGCGCGGTACGCCGTGCGGGGCGCCGCCGAGATGGTGAAGTTCTGCGCGGAGTACGACATCGCGCACGCCGTCACCGGAAAGCTGATCGTCGCCACGGAGAAGGCCGAGCTGCCCCGTCTGCACGGGCTCGTGCAGCGCGGCCGGGAAAACGGGATTCCGGTGCGGGAGCTGGGCCCCGCCCAGATAGCGGAGTACGAGCCGCAGGTGCGCGGGCTCGCCGCGATCCACGTCGGCACGACGGGAGTGTGCGACTTCGTCGCCGTGGCCCGGCAGCTCGCCGAGTCCTCCGGGGCGGAGATCCGGTACGGGGCGCAGGTCGTCCGCATCGACCGTCGGCCCGCGCTCGGTGTCGCCGTCGGCACGGAGGACGGGGCGGTCGTGCGGGGACGGGTGCTGGTCAACTGCGCCGGGCTGCACTGCGACGAGATCGCGCGCCTGGCCGGGGACGAGCCCGGCATGCGGATCATCCCCTTCCGCGGCGAGTACTACTCCCTGGCGCGTCCCGAGCTGGTCCACGGCCTGGTCTACCCGGTCCCCGACCCCGCCTTCCCCTTCCTCGGCGTGCACCTCACCCGGGGGATCGACGGAGATGTCCACATCGGGCCCAATGCGGTGCCCGCGCTCGCCCGGGAGGGGTACGGGTGGGGGGTCGTCCGGCCCCGTGAGGTGGGCGCGGCCGTGGCGTGGCCCGGTTCCTGGCGGATGGCGCGGCGGCACTGGCGGTACGGGGCGGGGGAGCTGCGGCGGTCGGTGTCCAAGGCGGCGTTCACCGGGGCCGTGCGGCGGCTGCTGCCGGCGGTGACGCCGGACGACCTGGTCCCGGCCTCGGCGGGTGTCCGGGCCCAGGCCGTCCTGAGGGACGGCACCCTGGTGGACGACTTCCTCATCGAGGAGGGTCCGCGGACCGTGCACGTCCTGAACGCGCCGTCTCCCGCCGCCACGGCGTCGCTCCCGATCGGGCGCGAGGTTGCGCGGCGGGCACTGGGGGTGCTGGCGGGGACGTGACGGGGTGACCGCCCTGAGTCCCTCGCCCCCGCCGCCCCTACCCAACCCATCCCCAGGGACTCCGCCCCCTCGACCCCCGCAGGGCTCCGCCCCTGACCCCGCATCGGCCTGAACGGCCTCGTCCTCAAACGCCGGACAGGCTGAAAGATGCGCGCCAGCGCCCTCAAGGGGCGCGGGGAACTGCGCGCCCAGCCCCCACCGGCCCCGCAGCCAAACGAACCGGCCGGGCGAGGAATGCGGGGCGCAGCCCCCGCCTCAGGGGCGCGGGGAACTGCGCGACCAGCCCCCACCGGCCGTCAGCCGAACGAACTCGGGCGGGCGTGGGATGCGGGGCGAAGCCCCCGCCCGCGGCGGCGGGAGAGTGGTCTCGGGGGCGCCGTAAAATCGTCCTCACTGTGTCTGACTCCATTGACTCCCCCGAAGAGCCCCGGTCCAGCTCCGTCGCCGGAGGTGAGCCCCATCGGCCTGTCCGGGCCAAGGGGGAGCCCCGGTTCCCCGACGGGCCGAAGGCCGACCCCGCCGGATCGCACTTCGAGCGGCGGATCCGGAGTTTCCAGCCGCGGCGCAGCCGGGTCACCACGGGCCAGGCGGACGCGTTGCAGCGGCTGTGGCCCAAGTGGGGGCTCGACATCGACGGGCAGCGGGTGATCGATCTCGCGGAGTTGTTCGGGGGCGAGCGGCCCGTCGTGCTGGAGATCGGGTTCGGGATGGGCGAGGCCACCGCGCGGATGGCGGCGGAGGACCCGGAGACGGGGATCCTCGCCGTCGACGTGCACACGCCGGGGCAGGGCAACCTGCTCAATCTCGCGGACCAGCGCGGACTCACCAACATCCGCGTCGGCAACGGTGACGCGATCATTCTGCTCAGGGAGATGCTCACGCCGGATTCCCTGAGCGGGCTGCGCGTGTACTTTCCCGATCCCTGGCCCAAGAAGCGGCACCACAAGCGGCGGTTGATCCAGCCGGAGTTCCTCAGCCTCGTCGCGACCCGCCTCAGGCCCGGCGCCCTCGTGCACTGCGCGACCGACTGGGAGCCGTACGCCGAGCAGATGCTGGAAGTGCTGAGCGCGCACCCGGACTTCGAGAACACCCGGCCGGACGGCGGTTACGCGCCTCGTCCGGACTTCCGGCCGCTGACCCGTTTCGAGGGTCAGGGACTGGAGAAGGGTCATGTGGTGAACGACCTCCTGTTCCGGCGCGTACAGCACCGAGACCAGGACACATCCGGCGACTGAAGACCCGCGGACGCACACCACCAGGCGCCGTCGCGGGCAGCGCCCCTCCCTCGTTAGGGTCAATGCCGTGGCCACCTTTCCCCCGTACCCGACGTATCCCGGCGGTCCCACCGGTGGGCCGGCCGACGGTGCACTGCGGCACGCGCACTGGTGGCAGCGGAAGTGGGTGCGCTACGGCGCGCTGATCACCCTGCTCGCGCTCTCCGGCCTCGTCATCCTGGCCCTGGTCCGCCAACAGACCGGCACCGAGGGCTTCCTGGTCGGGCTCGGCCTCGCCGTGCTGCCCGTGCCGCTCCTCGTCGCCGCGTTCCGCTGGCTGGACCGGGTGGAGCCCGGCCCCTGGCGCAATCTGCTCTTCGCCTTCGCGTGGGGCGCCTGCGCGGCGGCGCTGATAGCGATCGTCGCCAACAGTTTCGCGACCAGATGGATAGCGACCGCCACCGCCGACCCGTCCAGCGCCGACACCCTCGGCGCGACCGTCATCGCGCCGATCGTGGAGGAGTCCGCGAAGGCCGCCGCCGTGCTCCTGGTCTTCCTCTTCCGCCGCCGGGACTTCACGGGGATCGTCGACGGGGTCGTCATAGCCGGAGTCACCGCGACCGGCTTCGCCTTCACCGAGAACATCCTCTATCTCGGCACCGCCTTCGGCACGGACCAGCTCAACGGCGACCGCGGCCTGGCCTCCGTCACCGCCGCGACCTTCTTCGTCCGCGTCGTGATGTCGCCCTTCGCGCACCCCCTGTTCACGGTGCTCACCGGCATCGGCTTCGGCATCGCGGCGCTGTCCGCCGAGCGCCAGCATGTGCGCCGCGTCCTGCTGCCCCTGACCGGACTGCTGCTCGCGATGGGCATGCACTCCATGTGGAACGGCTCGTCTAACTTCGGGGAGTACGGCTTCTACGCGGTGTACGGGGCGTTCATGGTGCCCGCGTTCGGTCTGCTCACCTTCCTCGTCATCTGGACCCGGCAGCGGGAGCTGAAGACCGTACGGACCGAACTTCCGGCGTATGCGGCGGCCGGTTGGCTCACCCCGCCCGAGCCGTACGTGCTCGGCTCGATGCGGGCGCGGCGGCTGGCCCGCGAGTACGCCGCCCACCACTTCGGCAGGGCGGCGGCGCGCTCGGTCGCCCAGTACGAGGCGTACGCGACCTCGCTGGCGTTTCTGCGGCACCGGGGGCGCAGTGGCCGCGCCAACGCCGACTTCGTCGTACGGGAGCGGGAGTTGCTGCACGAGCTGTGGCGCCGCCGGGAGATCGCCCGCCCCTCCCTCGCGTACGCGGCCCACACGTCGGCCCCGGCCGTACCGGTGCCGCCGCAGCTACCGCCGCCGTGGCCCGGGTACGGCTACGCGCCGGTGCCCGGCCAGGCGAACCCCGCCGGCGCGCCCCCGTACCCCGCCGGCGCGACGACCCCGTATCCCGCCCCGGCGACGCCGTACCCCGCGTACAACCCCTACCAGTCTTAGCTCTCAGGCGGACGCTTCCGTCAGCCTGGCCACCTCCGCGTCCGTCAGGGTCAGGTCGGCGACCGCCAGCAGGGCCGGCAGCTGCTCGACCGTCCGTGCGGAGGCGATGGGCGCCGCGACCGTCGGCCGGGCGGCGAGCCAGGCGAGGGCGACCGTGGCGACCTCGGCGTCATGGGCCACGGCGACCTCGTCGAGGGCGGCCAGGACGCGGATGCCGCGCTCGGTGTCGAGGTGCTTGCCCGCGCCCGCGGCCCGCGCGGACTCGACCGTCGTACCCGGGCGGTACTTGCCGGTGAGGAAGCCGGACGCGAGCGCGAAGTAGGGGACGGCGGCCAGGCCGGTCCGGGAGGCGACCTCCTGGAGCGGGCCCTCGTAGGTGTCGCGCGAGACGAGGTTGTAGTGCGGCTGGAGGGCGACGTAGCGCGCGAGACCCTCGCGGTCGGAGAACTCCACGGACTCCGCGAGCCGCTCGGCGGAGATGTTGGAGGCGGCGATCTCCCGGACCTTGCCGGCCCGGACCAGTTCGTCCAGCGCGCCGATGATCTCCTCGACCGGCACCGAGGTGTCGTCGAAGTGGGTGTAGTAGAGGTCGATGTAGTCCGTTCCGAGGCGGCGCAGCGAGGCGTCGGCGGCGGCCCTGATGTTCGCCGGGGACAGGCCCTTGTACTCGGGGTGGGTACTGACCTTGGTGGCGAGGACGACATCGGAGCGGTTGCCGCGCGCGGCGAACCACTTGCCGATGACCGTCTCCGACTCACCGCCCTTGTGGCCGGGGACCCACGCGGAGTAGCCGTCGGCGGTGTCGACGAAGTTGCCGCCCCCGGCCGTGTAGGCGTCGAGCACGGCGAAGGACTGCGCCTCGTCGGCGGTCCAGCCGAAGACGTTGCCGCCGAGGGAGAGCGGGAAGACCTCGAGGTCGGAGGAGCCGAGCTTGCGAAGGGAAGTCATGCCTTATTTCAACAGGCGTACCGGATTGCCGTATTCCGCACACGGCCCCTGGGAACGATCAGGGGTTGATGCCCTTGCTCTGCAGCCACGCCATCGGGTCGATCGCGCTGCCGCCGCCCGGGTGAACCTCCAGGTGCAGATGCGGCCCGGTCACGTTGCCGGTCGCGCCCACGCGCCCGATGACGTCGCCGGTGGCCACCTTCTGCCCCACGCTGACGCTGATGGACGACTGGTGGCAGAACCACAGCTCCGTGCCGTCGTCGAGGGTGAGGATGGTGCGGTAGCCGTACGAGCCGGCCCAGCCCGCCTCCGTGATCGTGCCGCTGTGGACGGCCTTGATCAGCGTGCCGGTGGGGGCCGCGAAGTCGAGGCCGGTGTGATAGCCGGAGGACCACATGGAACCGGCGTCACCGAAGCGGGAGGTCAGGGTGTACGAGGAGGTCGGCAGCGAGTAGCTCTTGGCGAGCTCGGCGAGGCGCGCGGCCTCGGCCTTCTGCTTGGCGTCCTCGTCCGCCTTCTTCTTCGCGGCGGCGACCTTGGCCTCGGCGTCGTCCTTCTGCTGGGCGGCCAGCGCGACCGCCTTCTTCGCGGCGGCGGCCTCGGCGGCGTCCTGGGCCGCCTTGTCGATCTGGTCCTGCTGCGACTCGGCCTGCTGGATGATGCGGGCGCGCAGCGCCTCGCCCGCGTCCGTGTTGCCCTGCGCGGCGTCGGCGCTGGTCACACCGGCGCTGGTGAGCGGGGTGGCGGAGCCCTTCGGCGTGCTGGGACCGCCGTCGGATATCAGTGCCTTGGCCGATTCGGTGACCGAGGAGAGGTCGGGCAGCGAGATGGAGACCGGCGGCTTGCCGGGCGCCGCGGTGGCCATGCCGCCCGCGCCGACGGCGGCGATGACGCCGACACCGAGGACCGTGGAGCTGCGGGCGAGTCCCCCGCCGCGCTGCTTGGAGACGCGGTGCCGGCCGCGGAGGGGACGGATGGAATCCTCGGTGGGGTTCCACTCCTCCCAGGGGCCCTCGTCCTTGCCGTAGGCGTAGCCAAAAGTCTGGGTGTCGTTCGGCGGGAACGAAGTGGGCTGGGCGGGCCGGTTGGACGCCACGTGGGCGTGCTCCTTTCCTTCCTTCTCGCCTACCGGGTTAGCTGACGGGTTCGGAGCAGGAAGGTCTCCTACGCGCGTCAACCCACGGTGTCTCCACCGTGAAAGACGCTCGATTCACCCCAAGTTGGTGGTTCCCCGGTTCCCTCGCGGGATTCGGCGCGTGCGCACGGAGCCGACTCTTGTGACGGCTGGGACGACCGCGCTGCGTTATCGAACGTTAATAGACGCGGGTACCGGATTCCAAGCTGTTCGTACTGATCATTAACGACTTTCGGCCAGGACTTACCGCCCACGACCGGCGGAATTCGGGCGAGTTGGCCGCGCTTCCCTACTTGGCGGTTATTTGACGGTGCGTCAGTCGTTATGCGGAGGGGCATCGACCGATCACCCCTCGTGACATCGATCAAGAAAGCCCCTTCCGTGGCTACGGCCGCCGTACGGCGAGCAGGGCCATGTCGTCCGTCAGGGCGCCACCCGTGTGCCGCCGGACCTCCTCCACGAGCGTGGCCAGCAGGGCGTCGGGGCCGGGGAAGGTCCGTCCGGCCAGGCGCGCGGCCGGATCGTAGAAGCGCCCCTGCGCGTCGCGGGCCTCGGACAGTCCGTCCGTGTGGAAGAGGAGCGTGGCCCCGTGCGGGAACTCCGTCTCCTCGGCACGGTCCGGCCAGCTGCCCAACTCGCCCATGCCGAGCGGCAGTGCGGGGTTCGCGGCGGCGAGCGTGACCAGTGTTCCGTCCGCGTGCAGGAGCAGCGGTGGCGGGTGGCCTCGGTTGACGATCCTTACGAGGCCGCCCTCGTGCGTGATCTCCGCGAGGACGGCGGTGGTGAACCCCTCGAAGGCGTCGACGCCCCCGCGCCGGGTGCCCTCGCGGGCCAGCGCCCGCTCCAGCCGCTGCGCGACCGCCTCCGGCGTGGCCTCCTGCTCGGCCGCCTCCCGGAACGCCCCGATGAGCACCGCGACGGCGGCCACCGCGTCCATGCCCTTCCCTCGTACGTCGCCCACCGCCAGCCGTACGCCGTGCGGGGAGTCCTGCACCGCGTACAGGTCGCCGCCGATGAACGCGCCCGCCTGCGCGGCCTCGTAGCGCGCCGCGACGTCGAGGCCGCCGATCCGCTGGTCGGGTTCCGGCAGGACGGCACGCTGGACCGCCTCGGCGATCTGGTGGGCCGAGGCGAGTCGTTCGTCGGTGCGGCGGACGAGGATGTTGATGAGCACGGCCAGCACGCCGACGGTCGCCACGGTGGCGACCTCCGTGAGCGCGTCCACCTTGAAGACGATGCCGAGCCGGATGTGGGTCGTGAGCACCGCGACGAGCGCCGCGACGCCGGTGAGCACGGTGCCGCGCAGCGAGAAGAGCGGGGCGGCCACGAGCGGCGCGGCCGTGAAGAGGGGGCCCGCGGTGAAGGCCATCGGGGTGAAGTAGTCGTAGAACGCGCCGACCAGGATGAGCAGCGCGGGCAGCACCCGGACGAGGCTGCGCGCGCAGGAGATCCGGCACCGGTCCGCGTCGGCCGGGCGGGGCTCCGACTCGTCCCCGAGTCCGGGATCGGGCACGGGGTCCTCGGGCAACCGCCCACCGGACCGGTCGTACGGCTCGTCACACGACTCCTCGCCCGGCTCGCCGTACGGCTCCTCGGCCCACCGCGCGCCTCCTTGCTGCTGCCCCACCCGTCCAGGCTTCCCGGGACGGGGGCGGGGGGCGAGCGGTGAGGGGCCGACCGGGGGACACGTCAGTCCGAGGCCGACCACCGGACGCCGCCCGCTCCGCCGCGCCCGTGGTGGTGCCCGGCCGGGGCGACAACGGTCCCGCCGTCCGGCACGAAGTCATGACCGCCGTGACAGGCCCCGAGGAACAGCGCGCACACGGCGAGCAGCAGCGCGAGCGCCGGCGCGCGCCGGACCAGCCACCGATGACAACTCATAGTGAGCGGAAGACTACAGAAAGTCGGGTCGGCAGGGAAAATCGGGGCGGGACGGCAATCGGGAAATCCGGCGGCAAGAAAACCGGGACGGTGAACGGGAAAAAACCAAGGGCCGGAACTCGTTTCCGAGTTCCGGCCCTTGGCCTTCAGTAGCGGGGACAGGATTTGAACCTGCGACCTCTGGGTTATGAGCCCAGCGAGCTACCGAGCTGCTCCACCCCGCGTCGTTGAAATTAGTGTACGCCATCCGCGGGGCCCGATTCACCAGGCTTTTCGCGGACGACCGCGGGGCCGCCCCTAGCCGGCCGCGAGAAGGTGACGATTGGGCGCCACGGCCCGCTCCTCGAACTCCGGCAGTACGACGACGTCCGCCCCCGCGGCCACGAGCAGACCGTTCCCGTCGGCCTCCGTCACGAACGTGTCGGGCTCGCGCCACGCGGTGACCACCCGCCGTACCCCCGCGTCGAGGATCAGCCGCGCACAGGGCGCGGGCCGGGACGCCCGCCGCGCACACGGCTCCAGGCTGCTGTACACGGTGGCGGAGCGCAGCCGCGGATCCGCGGGATCGATCTTCGCGAGCGCCGCCTCCTCGGCGTGCACGACGGGGTCGTCGCCCTCCCGCGAGTGCCCGCGCGCCAGCTCGGTGCCGTCGGCCGCCACCACCACCGCCCCCACGCTGAACGCCGTCTCCGAGGGCGGGCACAGCGCCGCCAGCTCACAGGCGACGCCCAGCCAGTGCCGGTCCGCGGCGGAGGCGAGGGCGCCTTCCCCGGGTGCGGTGGGGACGTAGCGGACGAGGACGACGTCCCCGACCGGTCGCGTCTCCACCAGCCGCATCCGGCCCGGCGGATATCCCCCGGGCCCGAACAGCCGTGGCGCGTCCGGCTCCCCCACGAAGAGCGGCGCGACGGCGAGCTGCAACTCGTCCGCCAGCCCCTGTGTCATCAGCTGGGTGTGCACGCGCCCCCCGCCCTCGACCATGAGCCGCCGCACCCCGCGGACGTCGTGGAGGTGTTCGAGCAGGACGCGCCAGTCCAGCTCGGCGCCGGTCGGGACCACGTCGACGTCCAGTCCGCGCAGGGCGTCGGTGGCGCGCTCGGCGCCCTTGTCCGTCGTATAGACGACCTTCTCGCCGCCCGTGTGCCAGAACTGGGCGTCCGGGTCGAGGTCGCCGGAACCGCTGACGGTGACCTTGAGCGGGTACTCCGGGCGCCCGGCGGCGACCCGCGCCGCCCGCCGCTCGGCGGAGTTGACCAGCAGTCGGGGATTGTCCGCGCGGATGGTGCCGGCGCCGATCAGGATCGCGTCGCTGGACGCCCGTACCTCGTCGACCCGGTCGAAGTCGGCCGGGCCCGAGAGCAGCAGGCGTTCGGGGCCGGTGTCGTCCAGGAAGCCGTCGAGGGAGACGGCGGCGGACAACAGGACATAGGGGTGGGGCATGGGGCGCACTCTCCAGCTCCGAGCGCAGGGCTCCTAGTGGTTCAAGTTTTAAACAATACCTAGACTGGCGGCATGACGACCCGCTGGCTCTCCCCCGCCGAGCAGCGCGCCTGGCGCGCGTACATCGGCGCCGCCTCGCTCCTGGAGGACACGATCGACCGGCAGCTCCAGGCCGAGACCGGCATGCCCCACCTTTACTACTCCATCCTGGCCATGCTGTCCGAGGCGCCGGACCGGCGGCTGCGGATGACCGACCTCGCCGAGATCCTGAAGATCACCCGCAGTCGGCTGACGTACGGCGTGACCCGGCTGGCGAACGACGGTCTGGTGCGCCGAGAAGGCTGCCACAGCGACAAGCGCACCCAGGTCGCGGTCCTCACGGACGAGGGGATGGCCGTTCTGGAGCGGGCGGCGCCGGGTCACGCGGAGCAGGTCATGACGGCGGTCTTCGACCGGCTGACCCCCGAGCAGGTGGGGCAGCTGGAGGAGATCTGCGGGGCCATCACCCGCGGCATCCAGGGGGAGAATCCCGGGGCCTGCGGGGAAGATCTGCCGTGGCGACGGCGTTCTTCGTGAGTCGGCGACGGCGTTCCTCGTAGTCGGCAACGGCGTTCGTCGTGACCCGTACGACAGCACTCTTAGTGAGCCGTACGACACAGAATCGAGCAAAGTCGTTGCTTGAACTTTAAAGCACCGTGTACTGTCTGTCTCCGAGGCAGTGCTTCAAAACTGAAGCACCACCGGCACAACTCGCACCACACCCGCTGGACCGGAGAGACAACATGCGCGAATTCCCCACCGCCACGGTGCGCACCCGCGTCACTGTGCCCCTGCGCTTCGGCGACGGCTACTCGGTCGACGCGCAGTTGGTCACCTTCCACGGCCTCGTCGACGACAAGGAGCACCTCGCCGTCGTGCTCGGCACGCCCGGCGCGACCCCGCTGGTGCGGCTCCACTCCGAATGCCTGACGGGTGACGTCTTCGGCTCGGCCCGCTGCGACTGCGGCCCGCAGCTGCGCGAGGCGGTGGAGCAGATCGCGGAGCGCGGCGGAGTGCTCCTGTACCTCCGTCAGGAGGGCCGCGGCATCGGCCTCTACAACAAGCTCGACGCGTACGCCCTCCAGGACCAGGGCCTCGACACGTACGCCGCCAACGCCGCCCTCGGCCTGCCCGAGGACGGCCGCGACTACGCCGCGGCGGCCCAGATGCTCCAGGCCCTCGGCATCGACGACCTGGACCTGCTCTCCAACAACCCGGACAAGGCCGAGCAGCTGCGCGACCTCGGCGTCACGGTCTCCCACCGCGTCCCGACGGGCGTCTTCACCACCGCCCACAACGTGCGCTACCTGCGCGCCAAGGTCCTCCAGACCCAGCACACGCTCCCCCTGCCGGAGCTCACGGCGGGCTGAGCCCTCGGGCCCCACGCTCCCCAAGCACACCGAAGCCCCAGGTCAGATTCCCTCTGACCTGGGGCTTTTCGGTAGACCCTGTGGGACTCGAACCCACAACCAATGGATTAAAAGTCCACTGCTCTGCCAATTGAGCTAAGGGTCCACACGCCGGCCCGTATCGATCCCGTGCCGATGCATCCCCGAGCATAGCCGGACGTGGCCGGGACTCCGATCGGGTATCCGCGTCCCGGCCACGCCAACAGCGAACAGCCCTATGGATCAACCGGTTCGGGCGCGTCCTTGCGCGCCGTCACGCGGGCGACCGTGCGGGCGTGGTCGGGGTTGAGGAACCAGTGGCGGGCCGACACCAGCCACCAGGTCGCGGCGAAGCCGAGGACGACGAGGACCGCGACCGGGGCGTAGTTGAAGGTCTCCCAGGTGACCGGCGAGACCTGCGGCAGCATGAACAGCACCGTGATCACGACGACCCAGGCGACCGAGACGACGCCGATCGCGCGCGACCAGCGGCCCAGGTGCCACGGCCCCCGCTCGAACGCCTCCCCCTTGCGCAGCCGCAGCAGCGTCGGGATGACGTACGCGATGTAGAGCCCGATCACGGCGATCGACGTCACGGCCGCGTACGCCGTCACATTGATCAGGTACGGCAGCCCCAGCACGAGCGCGCCCAGTGCCGCCAGCCACACCGCCGCGACCGGCGTGCGGGTGCGCGGGCTCACGGTGTGCCAGACCCGCGAGAACGGCAGCGCCCCGTCGCGCGAAAACGCGTAGATCATGCGGCTGTTGGCGGTGACGGACGCCATCCCGCAGAAGAGCTGCGCGCCGATCACGACCAGGAGCAGGAGTTTGCCCGCCGTCGCCCCCAGCGCGTCGAGCAGGATCTGCGCCGGCGGCGCGCCCGTCGCCGAGCCCAGCTCCTTGTCGTACGACTGGATGGCGAAGGTGAAGCCCAGCAGCAGGACGAATCCGGCGATCCACGAGGTCCAGATCGACTGCACGATGCCCTTCGGGCCCGCCGTCGACGCGTCGTGCGTCTCCTCGGTCATATGGGCGGAGGCGTCGTACCCGGTGAAGGTGTACTGCGCCATCAGCAGGCCGACGAGGACGACGTACACACCGCTGCCCCAGCCGGTGTTGTTCACGAAGTGCGTGAACACGAAGGACGCCGACTGATGGTGGTCCGGCACGAAGGCCAGCGCGCCCACGATCACCCCGACGCCCAGCACGTGCCACCACACGCTGATGTCGTTGAGGAGGGCGACGATCCGGACCCCGAAGGTGTTCAGCAGCCCGTGCAGGACGAGGATCCCGGCGAAGAGCAGGATCGTGCGGCCCGGCGTGATCGTGAAGTCGAACTGCAGGTTCAGGTACGCGCCCAGGAAGGACGCCGCACCGAAGTCGATCCCGGCGGTCACCGCGACCTGCCCGAGGACGTTGAACCACCCCGTGAACCAGGCCCAGGCGGCGGCCGACCTCGCGGGCGCCAGCCGGTGGGCCCAGAAGTACAGCCCCGCCGAGGTCGGATAGGCCGAACAGATCTCGGCCATCGACAGCCCGACGAACAGCGTCATCAGTCCGACCGCGACCCACCCCCAAGTGATCACGGCGGGGCCGCCGGTGTTCATGCCGAACAGATACAGCGTCAGACACCCCGAAAGAACCGAGATGATCGTGAACGAGACCGCGTAGTTGGAGAACGCCGACATGCGGCGGGCGAGAACCTGCGTATAGCCGAGCTGGGCAAGCCGTTCTTCGTCGGACAGCCCACTCGCCTTGGCGTCATCTGTCATGCCCCCAGCGATTCCCTCGCCGGGGGATCGACATGCACCGATCAAGACGTCGGGTTGGCTAGAAAAGGCCCCTGTAGCCCTGACAGCCGCTCCCGATCTTCACCCGCGCCGCGAACGACCCCTTGCCGGTGCCGTTCTGACGGTACAGATTGCCCGCGGTGTCCCGCGCGACCAGATCCGCCTTGCCGTCACCCGTGATGTCCCCGGCGCCGACGACGACGTTGTACGACCCGCCCCAGCCCGCGAACACCTTCGCCCGCGCGCCGAACGACCCCTTGCCGGTGCCGTAGTAGCGGTACAGGGTGTTGGTCTTGTCCTGGGCGAGCAGGTCACCGATACCGTCGCCGTTCAGGTCACCGACGCCGACGACCTTCTTGTACGCCTTCCAGTTGGCGTACAGCTTCACGCGCGCGGACAGCTTGCCCGTGCTCGTGCCCTTGTAGAGGTACACCGTGCCGGTCGCGGCGTTGCGGGCGATCAGATCCGGGCGGCCGTCGCCGCTGATGTCGCCGGGCGAGGTCAGGACGTCGTACTGGTTCCAGCCGCTGGTGCCGAGCGAGGTGTACGCCGTCGACGGCTTCAGCGTGCCGTAGCAGTCCGGCTTGTACGCGCGCAGTGCCCCGCTGGTCAGCCGGACCAGGACGTCGTTGCAGCGGTCGCCGCTCAGGTCGCCGAACGGCACCACCTTGTTGGTCGTCGTCCAGCCGCTGCTGGTGCCGAGGTTCACGGAGAACGTGCCCTTGCCCGAGCCCTGCCGGAAGCCCAGCGTGCCCGAGGAGCTGAGGGTGACCAGGTCGCCGATGAAGTCGCCGCCGCCGATGTAGTCGTGGGTGGCCGGAGCGGCACCGGACAGCGCGACCGTGCCGCTCGTGGCGACCGGGGCGCCGACCCCGTCGGCCGGAGTGACCGACAGCGTCCAGTCGTACCGCCCGTTCGTCAGGAACGCCCCCTTGGCGTCCGTCCCGAACCAGCCGACCTTCACCTCGCCGCGTGTCGCACCGCCGTCCCGCGTGTCCACGACCTTGCCGGTGACGCGGCTGCGCACGGTCAGCCGCCAGCCCGCGGCCGGTTTCGACAGCAGCAGGGTGGTCAGCGTGGACGGCGTCGTGTCGATCTCTCGCGCGACGAGGGTGGACGCCGAATCGACCGGGGCCAGCAGGCGCAGCGGCTGCTGGATCACGCCGGTCGGCACGAGGTGCACACGCTCCTGACCGTCGACGTAGGCCACGTTCCCGGTCGACTCGTCGACCGTCCAGCGCACCTCGCGCTGGGAGATTCCGGTGTCGGGCAGTGCGCCGATCACGCGGCTCACCGGTGTGCCGTCCGCGACGGTCGTGAGGACCAGTTGCCCGGCCTGTCTGTCGTGCGTGACGACGAATCCGTCGCCGAGTTCCGCCTCGCCGGCCGGGACGGGCACGGACCTCTTCGCCGTACGGTCGTAGACGCCGGCCGTGCCTTCGGCGCAACTCCAGTACAGCCAACGGCCGTTGGCCCGCAGTTCGGTGGGTGCGCAGCCGGCGTCGATGGTGAGGGTCTCGGTGGTCTTCTTCGTGGTGAGGTTGTACGCCGTGACGGTGCCGGGAGTGGTGCCCGGGGTCCACAGGGTGTCGCCGGAGAGGGCGGCGGCGCCGGGCGTGCGGGTGAGCGCCGGGGTGCCGTAGTTGCCGATCTTGTAGACGGTCTGCGCGGTGTCCGTCGTGTGGATCAGGTACTGGCCGGACACGTCGGTGATCCGGCCGCCGGCGGGGACACTGCGCTCCCAGAAGGTGTACGGGGCCGGCCCGTTGACGCGAATGCCGTCGCTGGTCGCGGTGTCCTTCGTCAGCCAGGCGGCGCGACCGTCGGCCGTGCCGTGGAGCTGGGAGCAGCCGACCTCCGTCGCCGGGCAGGTGCCGAGGTTCAGTGCGGTGCCGTCGAACGACGAGCGTGCGCCGAACTCGGGGGTGCCGGTCACGGCGACGGTCCGTACGTAGTCGTCGCGGTATCCGCCCGGGCCTCCGGTGTCGGCGACGAGCAGCCGCCCCTGTTCCAGAGACAGTCCCTGGATCTTGACCGGCGGCTTGGGCAGCGCCTTGACCTGGGTGACGACCGGACTGCCGTCCGGGCCCGGCTTGATGCGCTGGACGCCCCAGTCGTCGGCGGTGGTGCGGCCGATCAGGACGGCGGTGCCGTCGGAGACGGCGGAGAAGTAGGCACCCGACGAGGGCATCAGGGTGACCGTGGGTCCGCCCGTTATGGGTTGGGCGGTCACCACCGTACTGCCGCCAGAGCGGCGGACCAGCCAGTCGCCGACCACGGCGAGGTCCTGCACGGGGTTCACGCCGCTGCCCGACAGCGGGACCTCGGTCGGGGCCGCCGACAGATCGGAGCGGGAGAACACCTGCACGGCGGTCTGGCCGGTGTTGAACAGGACCACGTGCTCGGCGGTGACCTGAGCCCTGAGGTAGACCTTGGAGCGCAGCGGAGTCCAGTCCCGCACCTGCCCCGTGTGCCGGTCGACCATGAGCGACAGGTAATGCCCGTCCTTCGAGCCCTGGAACAGCAGCCCGTCGGCGTCCCCGCCCACGGGCGCCCCGAGGTTCACTCCCGCGGGCACTCCGCTGACCGGCACGTCACGCGTGGTGCCGTCGGCCTCCGGGAGCAACAGGTGCATCTCCCGCCAGGTCAGGCCCTTCTCGTCCGTCACGCCTCGGTAGGCGACCGCCAGGTCGCTGAACACGGTGAGCAGCCCCAGGCCCGAGGGCACATGGAGGGTGCGGGTGGTCCCGTCGACCGCGTTCCACAGGTCGACCCGGTCTCCCGGGTAGCGGTACGCGAGGACATCGCCGCCGGTCCCCCAGACGCCCATGTTTTCCGTCGGCCGCGTCACGGGCACGGACGTCCCGTCCGCGTACCGCGTCCAGACCAGCCCGGACCCCTCCAGCGTGTGGAAGACGCCCTGCTGCCCCGCGCCGTCGTGGCCGCTGGGCGACGACCCGCTGTAGAGCTCGGCGGCGGGGTAGGTGGAGCGCAGTGTCGCCGGCACCACCGTCTCCCGCGGCGCGTCCGCGACCGCCGTCGGCGACGGCAGCAACGGGCTCAGGCCGGCCGCCAGCACCGCGGAGGCGGCGACGAGACGCAGGCGCACGAAGGCATGACGAGTCAAGAAGACCCTCCCCGAAGAACGAGACGGGACGCGCACCGCTTCTCGATGCCCCCGGCCCCCCGGCCGTCGCATCCGTCTCAGAAGTCGGCTGATCTTACAGCGAGTTCAAAGTTTCCGGAAAGCCTTTCGAAACAGCGCGGGGCACAGCCACGGGCACGGAAAACGCCGTGGCCCCCACCGGATTCGGTGGGGGCCACGGCGTTCAGCACTCGCGGACGTCAGCGGACGTCAGCAGATGTCATCCGACGTCAGCCGTTGCGCTTCCAGCGGGGCTTCTCGTCGCGGCGGCCGAAGGAACCGGTGCCGGTACCCGTGCCGGTGCCGGTGCCGCGGTGGTCGTCGCGACGGCCGTACGGGCGGTCGTGGCTGCCGGCGCGGAAACCGCTGGAGGGACGGTTGTCCTGGCGGTCGCGGTTGAAGGGACGGTCGCTGCCACGGTGACCGCCACGGTCGTCGCGACGCTCGAAGGAGCGGCCGGCGGTGCCACGGTCGTTGTCACGGCGGAAGCCGGAGCCACCGCGGTCGTCACGACGCTCGAAGGTACGACCACCACGGTCGCCGTCCCGACGGTCGCGGTCGAAGCCGCCTCGGTCGTCACGACGGTCGTTGTCACGGCGGAAGCCGGAGCCACCGCGGTCGTCACGACGCTCGAACGAACGACCACCACGGTCATCACGACGGTCATTGTCCCGACGGAAGCCAGAGCCACCACGGTCGTCACGACGCTCGAACGAACGACCACCACGGTCATCACGACGGTCATTGTCCCGACGGAAGCCGGAACCACCACGGTCGTCACGACGCTCGAACGAACGACCACCACGGTCATCACGACGGTCATTGTCCCGACGGAAGCCAGAGCCACCACGGTCACCACGGTCGTTGTCGCGGCGCTCGTAGTTGCCCCGCTCGTCACGGCGCTGACGCGGCTCGTAGGACGAACGCTCGGCGACGGGCTGCTCGGACACGGCCGGCGTCTCGGCAGGGGCCTCGGCCACCGCCTGCTCCGCCAGGGCCTCCGCGGCCGCGACGACCGCGGCCTCTGGGTCCTCGCCCCGCTCGCGCGCGGCACGGGCCACCAGACGGTCGGCCTCCCCACGCAGCTCGACCGCACGACGCTGCGCGCGCTCCAGCTCCTTGGTGAGCTGCGAGACCTCACGCTCGGCCTGCTGCGCGGCGTCGCCGGCCGACTGGGCCTGGACCTCGGTCATCGACCGGGCACCGGTGATCTCGGCGACCTCGGGCTCGAAGGCCGTACCGGAGTTGATGATGTGACGCGCGGCGTCGACGCCCGCGTCCTCCATCAGCCGGAAGATCTGACGACGCTGGTGCGGCAGGGAGAGGGACACCACGGTGCCGCTGCGGCCCGCACGGGCCGTACGGCCGGAGCGGTGCAGGTAGTCCTTGTGGTCACCGGCCGGGTCCACGTTCAGGACCAGGTCGATGCCGTCGACGTGGATACCGCGGGCGGCGACGTCCGTCGCGACGAGCGCGTTGACGTAACCGTCCTTGAAGTCGGCCAGCGTCCGGGTCCGCGCGCCCTGGGTCATGCCGCCGTGCAGTGCGTCGGCCTTCACACCGGCGTCGCGCAGCTGCTCGGCGATACGGTCGGCGCCCAGCTGGGTGCGGACGAAGATGATCGTGCGGCCCTTGCGGGAGGCGATCGCGGCGGTGACCGGCGCCTTGTCCTTGGGCTTCACGATGAGGATGTGGTGGGACATCGTCGTGACGTTGCCCTGGGCGCTGTCGACCTCGTGCGTGACCGGGTTGGTCAGGTAGCGCTTGACCAGCGTGGAGATCTCGTTCTCCATGGTGGCCGAGAACAGCATCCGCTGGCCGCCGGCCGGGATCTGGTCGAACAGCTCGGTGACCTCGGGCAGGAAGCCCAGGTCGGACATCTGGTCGGCCTCGTCGAGAACGGCCACCTGGACGTTCTCCAGCGAGCAGGCGCCACGGTTGATGATGTCGCGCAGGCGGCCCGGGGTGGCGACGAGGACGTCGACGCCGCGCTCCAGCGCGTAGATCTGGTTGCCCATCGACGTACCGCCGCAGACGACCTTCATCTTCAGGCCGAGGACGTCGCCGTAGGGCTGCAGCGCGTCGGCGACCTGCATGGCCAGCTCACGGGTCGGCGTGAGGATGACGGCGCGCGGCTTCTTCTTCTCGGTGTGACCGCCGGCGAGCCGCGCCAGGGTCGGCAGACCGAAGGAGAGGGTCTTGCCGGAGCCGGTGCGGCCACGGCCGAGGATGTCCTTGCCGGCCAGGGCGTCCGGGATGGTCGCGGCCTGGATCGGGAACGGGGTGGTCACACCGTTCTGGGCGAGCTTGCGGACGACGCCCTCGGGGAGGCCGAGGGAGTCGAAGGTGATCTCGGGGGCAGCGTCGACGGCCTCGACGGTCTCGACCGTCTCCACGGTCTCGACGGCGGCCTGGACGCCCTCGTTGTTGTCGTTCTCGTTGTTCTCGGGCACGACGACGTGATCAGTACTGGAAACAGACATGCGAAATGCGAACCTTCCGGAGTTCTTCGGCACGCGCCCAAACTCCGTGAAGTCGCAATCGACCGCCTCTATGCGGTCCGGCCACGGCAAGGGAGAGTACGCGCCACACGCGGCGCTCTCTGCAATGGCGCCGGGCAAATGGGATCAAACGATCTACCACCATACGCACCCCCCACCCCTGAAGGCAAACTGACCCCCAAAGGGGCAGGTCAGACACGCAGGGCAGGTCTTACGTCTGCTGGCAGGGGTTCCAACACCAGCGGTGGCCGAGCGTATTCCCGGCCCCTCCGCCGACTTTCCCGCCGCCTCCCCGCTCGTCGGCCCTCCGCCCCTCCCCGCCGCCCGTCCACCACCCCGTTCACGCCGGTTGACCCGCCCGTGGCGCCGGCTCCCGATCCACCAGTTGCGTGGTCTGCTCATGCGCCGAGGACGAGGGCTCCGCCGTGGTCGGATCGGGCGTCGGCGTCACGGGCGGTGGCGGAGGAGGGGGCGGCGGAGTCGAATCGGACGTGGCATGCGTGGGACTCGGCACCCCGTTCGACGGCGGAGGCTGCTCCGGCTGCCCCTTGCCGTCCCCCTTGCCCGTCGCCCTGGCGGACGGCTTCGCACCGCCGGAGGCCGACGCGGACGCGGACGCCGACCCGGAGGCGTGCTCACCGGGCTTGGCGGAGGCGCCGCCCTTCGCACCCGGCCCCCCGTGGAACCCGCCACCACCCCGGCCCCCCGCGGACCCCCCGCCGGGAGCCTGGCCACCGTGCCGCCCCGCCGAGTGCGCGGGCCCCGGCCGGCCCGCGTCGTCACCCACGCTCATACAGCCGGCGGCGGACGCGACGACGATGACCGTGGCGGCCAGACGGACGGGTACGTACAAGGCGCGCACGGGCAGCCACCTCCGGAGGGGGTCTCCCCTGCTCGGCGAGGCCGAGAGCCTGGGGATGGATCGGCGAGTCCCCCTGCCCAACTCCCGCCGCCCGCAAGAGGACACGCGGGAACATGACACGCGTCCCGAGTCCGAGTGGGCGTCAGCCCCCGCCACCCACTCTCCGCCCACTCACCCGTAGCCGAGCGCGTGCAGCCGTTCGTCATCGATCCCGAAGTGATGCGCGATCTCGTGCACCACGGTGACCTCGGTCTCCGCGACCACGTCCTCCCGCGTCTCGCACATCCGCAGGGTCGGCCCCCGGTAGATCGTGATCCGATCCGGCAGCACCCCCGCGTACCACTCCCCGCGGTCGGTCAGGGGAGTTCCCTCATAGAGCCCGAGCAGCTCGGGATCGGCGGGGTCGGGCTCGTCCTCGACGAACACCGCCACGTTGTCCATCAACCGCGTCAGCTCCGGCGGAATCCGGTCCAGCGCCTCGGCGACCAGTTCCTCGAACTCCTCGCGCGTCATCTCCAGCACACGGCCATTGTCCGGTACGACCGCCTCGCAGGAGAGTCGACGACAGCCCCGAACACCCCCGCATACCCACCCCCGCACTTGGGCATACGGGACCAATGGCCCGCGTCCCCGCTGCCGTCACCACCGCCACATCCGCCGTCACCACCGCCATATCCACCGTCACCACCGCCCTGACCCGCAAGCACCACACCCGCCGCTCCCTCCGCACCCGCCGCTTCCGCCCCGTCACCGAGGAACTCGTCCAGCAGCCGAACCCGTACGCCCGGGCGCTCGGCCTGATGGCGGTCGTCCTCCTCGGCGCCTGGCTGGGCCTGCTGATCGTGGGCAATGTGCGCGTCCCGGTCGGCCCCATGAACACCACGATGACCCTGCGCCCCTCGGTCACCGGCGGCACCAAGATCAACGTCTCCCCGCTCGGCGCCCTGGAGCTGAACAGCCACATCGCCCCGGTCCGCCTCGACGTGAACGTCGACCAGCTCGACCCGGTCCGCGCGCAGGCCCTGGTCGACCACCCCGAGCGGCTCTCGGGCCTGCAGGACGAGGTCGCGCAGGACGTCGAGCACGGCACCCTCGACCTGGCCGTACGGTCCTGCGTCGCGGTCGTGTCGGGCGCCACGGCCCTCGGCCTCGCGGTCTACCGCCGCCCGCGCCGCGCCCTGGCCGCCGGCGGCCTGGCCCTCATCCTGCTCACCGCCTCCGGAGCGACGGCCTTCGCCACCTGGAACCCGAATTCGGTGCTGGAACCGAGGTTCTCCGGACTGCTCTCCTCCGCCCCCTCCCTCGTCGGCAACGCCCGCAGCATCGTCAGTGAATTCGACGTCTACCAGAAGGAGTTGGCACGTCTGGTGACGAACGTGACGAAGCTGTACGACGTCACCTCCACGCTCCCGACGTACGAGCCCGACCCGTCCACGATCCGGGTCCTGCACGTCTCCGACATCCACCTCAACCCCGCGAGCTGGAAGATCATCGCGTCACTGGTGAAGCAGTACGCGATCGACGTGATCGTCGACTCCGGCGACACCATGGACCACGGAACGTCGGCCGAGAACGGCTTCCTGGACCCCATCCCCGACCTGGGCGCGCCCTACATCTGGGTGCGCGGCAACCACGACAGCCTCGTCACCCAGCGCTACCTGCAACGCCTGAAGAACGTGCACGTCCTGGACGACGGCCGCGCGATCACGGTCGCCGGCCTGCGCTTCGCCGGCATCGGCGACCCCCAGTTCACCCCCGACCGCTCGGTCGCCCCGGGCGGCGACGCGGCGGAGGATCTGGCCGGCGCCCGCCTGGCCTCCGCCCTCCGCGACCAGCGCACGGCAGGCACCCCCGTCGACATCGCCATCGCCCACGAGCCGTCGGCGGCCCGCGGGACGGACGGCGAGGTGCCCCTCGTTTTGGCCGGTCACCTCCACCACGAACAGACGGAGGTCATGAAGTACGGAACCCGCCTGCGCGTCGAGGGCTCGACGGGCGGCAGCGGCCTGCGCGCGATCGAGGGCAAGTACCCCGATCCCATCGAGGCCTCGGTCCTCTACGTCGACCGCGACACCCGCCGTCTCCAGGCCTGGGACGAGATCAAACTGGGCGGCCTGGGCCTGACGACGGCCGAGGTCAGCCGCCACCTCCCGAAGGAGAACGAGCCCTGACCCCCCCTTCCTATCTGGTTTGGTCCGCGTCCAGGCCACGTAGTACAGTCTGTTCGTGCCCAAGGGCGCCGGTCAGGGCTTGACCGTCCCGAGCTTCTGTCGAAGCGAAGGAGAAGCGGAACCCCTCGGGGGAAAGCGGAGTCACATGCTTCTCACGTCCCCTTCGGGAACGCGAAGACGAAGCAGAGCGGTATTGGCTGTTCGCCCTCATCGTCTAGCGGCCTAGGACGCCGCCCTTTCAAGGCGGTAGCACGGGTTCGAATCCCGTTGGGGGCACGCAACACCGTGTGCGACACTGTTCTACGCGTCGCACGCAACAGCTTGGTCCTGTGGAGCAGTTTGGAGTGCTCGCCACCCTGTCAAGGTGGAGGCCGCGGGTTCAAATCCCGTCAGGACCGCTGAGGTTTCACATGAAACCTTGTGGCTGGGTAGCTCAGTTGGTACGAGCGATCGCCTGAAAAGCGATAGGTCGCCGGTTCGACCCCGGCCCCAGCCACCACAACGAAGGCCCCGTCCATTGCGGACGGGGCCTTCGTCGTACCTCCGGCGAGCCGAACTTGGCATGCCCCGGGCAGGACACTACGTTCTGGCTGACCGACGTCGTGTGGTGAGCAAGGGGGACCAGTGATGGTGGGCAAGGACGGGGCGAAGCCGATCCGGGAGCTCGACCTGGAGCGGTACCGGGCCCTGTACGGGCTGACGGCGGTCGTCCTGAGCAACTTCGCGATCGTCGCCGTCGCGATCGTCGGCGTATGGCGCCTGGGCGGCGACAAGTCGGTGATCATCGGCGTGCTGACCGCGGCCTTCACCGCGGTCAGCACCATGACCACGGCATACCTGGGCATCAAGGCCGTCTCCAACACCGCCCAGGCAATGGCCCAGGGCGCCCCCCGCGCCACCCCGACACCCCCGACCGAGACCCCAACCCCCACGCCCCCGTCCCCCCGCACCCCTGACAACCCGCAGCCCTGACCACCCGCAGCCGCCGACCACCCGAGGCCACCATGCAACGCATGGCCACCACGCGACGCGAGGCCGCTGTGCGACGCGAGGGGCCGTGGCGGTGCGTCGCAAGCCCGGCCCGTCGCTTACGTTCGGATCGAGCAGCGGCTCGCATGCCCGGCCCACGTCTGATCCGGCGGCGACGGGCTCGACGCTCCGCCACGGCCCCGCCCCACCACCGGCACCCGGCGCCCCACAGGTCCCCGGATAAAGCACTCGCCAGTAATTTCGGCGAGGTGAGATCCTGGACGGCGTATGTCTACGCATCCTGCCCCCGTCCTCGGCGACCTCGCCCCCCGCCTGGCCGAGCTGTCCCTGCGCGACGCGCACCGGCTCGGCCGCAGGCTCGAGGGCGCGCGCCGGATCCGCAAACCCGAAGCCCGCACCGCCGTGCTCGCCGAGATCGACGCGGAGGTCACCAAGGCCGAGGCCCGCATGGCCGAGCGCCGCACCCGCGTGCCCGCCGTCACCTACCCCGAGCAGCTCCCGGTCAGCCAGAAGAAGTCCGACATCGCCGACGCCATACGCGACCACCAGGTCGTCATCGTCGCAGGTGAGACCGGCTCCGGAAAGACCACCCAGATCCCCAAGATCTGTCTCGAACTGGGCCGCGGCGTCCGCGGCATGATCGGCCACACCCAGCCCCGCCGCATCGCCGCCCGCACGGTCGCCGAGCGGGTGGCGGAGGAGCTGGACACCCCCCTGGGCGAGGCCGTCGGCTGGAAGGTCCGCTTCACCGACCAGGTGAACCCGGACGGCACCTTCGTCAAGCTCATGACGGACGGCATCCTGCTCGCCGAGATCCAGACGGACCGCGAGCTGCGCGCGTACGACACGATCATCATCGACGAGGCCCACGAGCGCTCCCTCAACATCGACTTCCTGCTCGGCTACCTCGCCCAGCTGCTCCCCAAGCGCCCGGACCTCAAGGTCGTCATCACGTCGGCCACGATCGACCCGGAGCGCTTCTCCCGCCACTTCGGCGAGGCCCCGATCGTCGAGGTCAGCGGCCGTACGTACCCCGTGGAGGTCCGCTACCGCCCGCTCCTCGAGGAGGAAGGGGACGACGCCGACCGCGACCAGATCACCGCGATCACGGACGCGGTCGAGGAACTGCAGGCCGAGGGCAAGGGCGACATCCTGGTCTTCCTCTCCGGCGAACGCGAGATCCGCGACACGGCGGACGCACTCACGAAAAAGAACTACCGCTTCACCGAGGTCCTCCCCCTCTACGCCCGCCTCTCCCACGCGGAGCAGCACCGCGTCTTCCAGCCCCACACCGGCCGCAGGATCGTTCTGGCGACCAACGTCGCCGAGACCTCGCTCACCGTCCCGGGCATCAAGTACGTCATCGACCCGGGCAACGCCCGTATCTCCAGGTACAGCCACCGCACCAAGGTCCAGCGCCTGCCCATCGAGCCGGTCTCGCAGGCCAGCGCCAACCAGCGCAAGGGCCGCTGCGGCCGTACGTCGGACGGCATCTGCATCCGTCTGTACTCCGAGGACGACTTCGACGCCCGCCCGGAGTTCACGGACGCGGAGATCCTCCGTACGAACCTGGCGAGCGTCATCCTCCAGATGACGGCGGCCGGCCTCGGCGACATCGAGAAGTTCCCCTTCATCGACCCGCCGGACCACCGCAACATCCGGGACGGCGTCCAGCTCCTCCAGGAACTGAACGCACTCGACCCGTCCGAAAAGGACGTACGCAAGCGCCTCACGGACACCGGCCGCAAGCTCGCCCAGCTCCCCGTCGACCCCCGGCTGGCCCGCATGGTCCTGGAGGCCGACAAGAACGGCTGTGCGCGCGAGGTCATGGTGATCGCCGCGGCGCTCTCCATCCAGGACCCGCGCGAGCGCCCCGCGGACAAGCAGACGCAGGCGGACCAGCAGCACGCCCGCTTCAGGGACGAGACGAGCGACTTCCTCGCCTTCCTCAACCTCTGGCGTTACATCCGCGAACAGCAGAAGGAACGAGGCTCGTCGGCCTTCCGCCGCATGTGCAAGCAGGAGTACCTCAACTTCCTGCGCATCCGCGAGTGGCAGGACATCTACACCCAGCTGCGCACGGTCGCCAAGCAGATGGGCATCCACCTCAACGAGGACGACGCGGCGGAGCAGAGCGTCCATGTCTCCCTCCTCGCCGGCCTGCTCTCGCACGTCGGCATGAAGGACGTGAAGGAGACCGGGGGCGAGAGCGGGCGCAGCACGGGCAAGAACGAGTACCTCGGTGCCCGCAACGCCAAGTTCGCGATCTTCCCGGGCTCGGCCCTCTTCAAGAAACCCCCGCGTTTCGTGATGTCGGCCGAGCTGGTGGAGACCTCCCGTCTCTGGGCCCGGGTGAACGCCAAGATCGAGCCCGAGTGGGTCGAACCCCTGGCGGAGCACCTCCTCAAGCGCACGTACAGCGAACCGCACTGGGAGAAGGACCAGGCGGCCGTGATGGCGTACGAGAAGGTCACCCTCTACGGCGTCCCGATCGTCGCCCAGCGCAAGGTCAACTACGGTCGTATCGACCCCGAGACGAGCCGCGACCTCTTCATCCGCAACGCCCTCGTGGAGGGCGACTGGCGCACGCACCACAAGTTCTTCGCCGACAACCGCAAGCTCCTGACCGAGGTCGAGGAGCTGGAGCACCGTGCCCGCCGACGGGACATCCTGGTCGACGACGAGACGCTGTTCGACTTCTACGACCAGCGGGTGCCGGCCCACGTCGTGTCCGGCGCGCACTTCGACTCCTGGTGGAAGCACAAGCGCCACGACGAGCCCGAACTCCTCGACTTCGAGCGCTCGATGCTCATCAACGAGCGAGCCGGTGACGTCAGCAAGGACGACTACCCCGACTCATGGCGTCAGGGCCGCCTGAAGTTCCGGGTGACCTACCAGTTCGAGCCGGGCGCGGATGCCGACGGCGTCACGGTGCACATCCCGCTCCAGGTCCTGAACCAGGTGACGGACGAGGGCTTCGACTGGCAGATCCCGGGTCTGCGCGAAGAGGTGGTCACCGAGCTCATCCGTTCCCTCCCCAAGCCCATCCGCCGCAACTACGTCCCCGCCCCGAACTTCGCGAAGCGGTTCCTCGACCAGGCCGTGCCCCTTCAGGAGCCGCTGCCGACGACCCTCGCCCGTGAGCTCAAGCGGATGGTCGGTGTGCCGGTCACGGCCGACGACTTCGACTGGTCCCGCGTCCCCGACCATCTGAAGATCACCTTCCGGATCGTCGACGAGCGGCGCCGCAATCTGGCCGAGGACAAGGACCTCTCGACCCTCCAGCTCCAGCTGAAGCCGAAGGCGCGCAAGGCGATCTCGCAGGCCGCGGCGGCGACGGCGGAACGCGAGGGCGGCGAGTCCCTGGAACGCACGGGCCTCACGGACTGGACGATCGGCACGCTGACGCGCGTCTTCGAGACGCGCCGGGCCGGCCAGCCGGTGAAGGCGTACCCGGCCCTGGTCGACGACGGACCGACGGCGAACACCGTCTCCGTACGTCTCTTCGACACGGAGGCCGAGCAGGCGCGGGCCATGTGGACGGGCACCCGGCGGCTGATCCTGCGCAACATCCCGGTGAACCCTGCCAAGTTCGCCTCGGACAAGCTCACCAACGCCCAGAAGCTCGCCCTGTCCGCCAACCCGCACGGCTCCGTGCAGGCCCTGTTCGACGACTGCGCGATGGCGGCGGCGGACAAGCTGATCGGCGACTTCGGGGGGCCGGCGTGGGACGAGGAGTCGTACCGGAAGCTGTATGACAAGGTGCGCGCCGAGATCGTCGACACGACGGTCCGGACGGTGGGCCAGGTGCAGCAGGTCCTCGCCGCCTGGCAGGCCTGTGAGCGCCGTCTGAAGGCCACCAGCAGCCCCACCCTGCTGGCAAACCTCACGGACGTACGGACGCAGCTGAACGCCCTGGTGAAGCCCGGCTTCGTCACGGCGACCGGCCTGCGCCGGCTCCCGGACCTGATGCGCTATCTGGTCGCCGCCGACCGTCGCCTGCAGCAGATGCCGACCGGCGTCCAGCGGGACACCACCCGCATGGAGAAGGTCCACGAGATGCAGGACGAGTACGCCTGGCTCCTGGAGCAGATGCCGCAGGGCCGGCCGGTCCCGCAGCAGGTCCTGGACATCCGCTGGATGATCGAGGAGCTTCGGGTCAGCTATTTCGCCCACGCGCTCGGCACGGCGTACCCGGTCTCCGACAAGCGCATCGTGAAGGCGATCGACGCGGCGGTGCCGTAACGGGACCTGCACGGTCGGTGAGTTCGACCCCGGGCTCACCCTCCTGTACAGTCTCTTCTCGCAGCACAACGCAAGAAAGTGACTGCGAAACCTGGTCCTGTGGAGCAGTTTGGAGTGCTCGCCACCCTGTCAAGGTGGAGGCCGCGGGTTCAAATCCCGTCAGGACCGCAAGAGATACGAGAGCCCGGGTCTTCGGACCCGGGCTCTCGTGCGTACGCGCTCCGCGCAGCCGTACGAACTCACGGACCCCTCGCGCCCCTGGGCTCCCGGACCACCCGCGCGCGAACCACCCCGCGCGGACCGAGCACCCGGCAGCGCACATTCGGGTCCCCCCCGCGCGTATCCACAGACTCCGAGCGCCGCGTACGCCCCTCACGCCCCTTCACGCGCCTCGCGCGCCCCCACCTCCACACGGCCGCTTCCCAGGCCCTCCCACCGAACGCCGGACGCGGTCCCGTCCCCACCGACGGAGCTCCCCGCACCTTGACGCCGTCACATTCGGCGGGTACCCCGGAATCCAGGGCACTCGACCCCCCGGAGGTGGTTCATGGCGGCGTCCGCTCGGCACGAGACGCGCGCTCTGCTCCGCGCCCATCTGTCGGCCGCCTCCGGCTATCGCCATCTGACGCGGCACTGCCCGATCTGCCATCAGCTCCTGAGACTGGCCATGGAGCCCTCCGCGCACGGTGAGGAGGACGAGACGGCGGCCGAGGACGAAACCCCCTCCCATGCGTGACCTCACACGGGAGAGCACATCCGCCCAACTCCTTTAGCGCAGACGCGTCACAGGCAACAAGGACCCTGGCATGTGACGGGTGTCACCGCATAAGTTTTCAGAAGGGCGGAACTTACACCCCACCTACAACTGGTCAATTTAATATGTGCAATTGCACCACTCTCCGAGGGCTCCCACAGGAGATCCGACAGCCCTCCCCAGACTCCGACAAGGCCGCTCACAGACCCACCGCACGACCCACACCCGCGCCCCTTCGGCGCCTGAGCAGGGCATAAAAAAATCGCGCTGGACCCGGCGGAGTCCAGCGCGATCGACGACGCACCCTTGTCGCATGTGTAACTGGGTCGGGCGTGAGCCCTGTTGGGGCAGGACCCGCGTCGCTTGGAGCTGTGGTTCGGGCGTCTTGACAGGTTGGGGGACCCGCCGAATTGCCCGGTTATGCGATTGTTCAGGCTTCGCTGCGCTGCTGCGGGATACCCGCGAGTAGCGCGCGGACCTCAGCCTCGCGGTAGCGGCGGTGCCCGCCGAGCGTGCGGATGGATGTCAGCTTGCCGGCCTTCGCCCACCGCGTGACCGTCTTGGGGTCGACGCGGAACATCGTGGCGACCTCAGCCGGGGTCAGCAGCGGCTCGGCATCAGGGGTGCGAGCGGTCATGAGCGGCCTCCTCGGGAGAACCGAACCTTCTCGGTTCTTTCCTCTAAATTCTGCACCTTGACCCGCGTTGCCCGAAATGGCGGACGCGAGTCGAGTCGGTTATAGGACGAACGGCTTGTCCTCGGCACTACAACTACACCATCCGTCCAGCCGCGTCGGCCAAACCGATGGAATTGCCCTCCCAGGTGTTCATCAGCGACGGAAGCCGATGGACCATGCCATAGCGGACAGTCACGCCACTGTGACGATCAGTCACAGGACGATCAGGAGTCGTCAGACCCCCCATAGCGCGCAATACCGAGATTCCCGCCCAAACATGGACGGATGGAGCCCTCCCCCGGGCTCCTTGTCCTATTTTGGCACGAGGAGGGGCAAGCGATGCAAGAGACAGGTAAGTGCCATACGTCACGCTTGACGCATCGTTGACACAAAAGACCGGATCGGGACCTAGGTCCCGCCCTGTGTGGTCTTCTCCCGCAGTGAGGGTTCTTCAGCGTGCGAGGACCATACGTCAGTTCGGGCGAACACCAGTGAGAAGCACATCACACTTCTCGTGCGGCAAACCCGTCCCAGCCGTCCTGAGGCGCTCAGACACCCCCGAGGTACTCAGACACCCCACAGGACACACAGGCCCCACAGGGCACACAGAACCCACGCGACACACAGGACCCACGCGCCCCGCGGGCCCGAAGGCCCTGGACGCCCCTCAGTTCGCCGAGCGCCGGTCCCGGACCGAGCGCCAGCGCTCCACGAGCCGTCCGTACGCCTCGCCCGCCGCCGCCCCGTCCCCATGACGCAGTGCCTCGATGCCCTCGGCGACGTCGGCCGCCGAGTGGTCGTCCTCGAGGTCCCCGGCCGGCAGGGCGTGCACGAGCCCGCCGTAGTCCAGCTCGACCAGCGAGCGTGGATGGAACTCCTCCAGCCAGCGCCCCACGTCCACCAGGCCGTCGATGAGGGGTCCCTCGTCCAGGGTGTCCCGCAGGGTCTTCAGGGCGCGTGCCGTCCGCCGCCGCGCCTGCACCATCGGCGTCCGATAGCGCAGCGCGGGCGCGGCTCCGTCGCCGCCCGCCCCCTTCTCGTACCGCCGCTCCTCGTCGGTGACGAGCACGAACCAGTTCAGCGGCACCTGCCAGGTCGAGGTGCGGATCCACGGGCGGGCGTCGGGGTTGCGGGCCAGCCAGCGCTCGTAGTCGAGGGCCGCCTGGCGGCGTACGAGCGGCGGCAGGACCGCGTCCAGGACGGACACGGGCAGTTCGTCGGCCAGCTCCTCCAGCGCCTGCCAGCCGCGCAGCCGGGTGCGCCAGGGACAGACGCAGAGCACTCCGTCGACGCTCAGCACGAACGCGTCCGCGCTCTCGTGCACCGGTACGGGGATCGGCGGGGTGGGCAGCAGGTCGGCCAGGGAGCGGCGCAACTCGTCCTGGTACGACGGGCGCTCGGCGCGCCGTGCGTAACGCGCCCAGTGGGTTCGCTCAGGCTCCGGGAAGGCGGCCAGCGGTTCGTACACGCGCAGATAGGACGCGTACGGGACGATCACCGAGGACACCTTGGGCACCCCTGCTCCCTCCCCAACGGACCGGACACGAAACCCGGGCGGGATCCCGGGCGGGCGGCACGCGCACGACCGGGAAAACACTGCAAATCGTCCCACGACCGTGCGGAAACGTACTCCGGGAGGAGGTGATCCTGAACACTGCGCGGATGGCGACCGGGCACAGGCTCTAATCTCATGCCCACGGAAGCCCGCCATCCGCACGGGCACCGTCCACAACCGCCGCTACTTACCTGGGAGTCACCACCGTGACCGACGTAACCGACGGCGTCCTGCACACCCTGTTCCATTCGGACCAGGGGGGTCATGAGCAAGTCGTGCTCTGCCAGGACCGGGCCAGCGGCCTCAAGGCCGTCATCGCCATCCACTCCACCGCTCTGGGCCCCGCCCTGGGCGGGACGCGCTTCTACCCGTACGCGAACGAGGAGGATGCCGTCGCTGACGCGCTGAACCTCTCGCGCGGGATGTCGTACAAGAACGCCATGGCCGGTCTCGACCATGGCGGTGGCAAGGCCGTGATCATCGGGGACCCCGAGCAGATCAAGAGCGAGGCCCTGCTCCTCGCCTACGGCCGGTTCGTGGCCTCGCTCGGCGGGCGCTACGTCACCGCGTGCGACGTCGGTACGTACGTCTCCGACATGGACGTCGTGGCGCGCGAGTGCCGCTGGACGACGGGCCGCTCGCCCGAGAACGGCGGCGCCGGCGACTCCTCGGTCCTGACCGCCTACGGGGTCTTCCAGGGCATGCGGGCCAGTGCCCAGCACCTGTGGGGCGACCCGACGCTGCGCGGCCGCAAGGTCGGCATCGCGGGCGTCGGCAAGGTGGGCCACCACCTGGTGGACCACCTGCGCGAGGACGGCGCCGAGGTCGTGATCACGGACGTACGCGACGAGTCCGTGCGGCGGATCCTGGACAAGCACCCGACGGGCGTCACGGCCGCCGCGGACACCGAGGCGCTGATCCGCACCGAGGGCCTGGACATCTACGCCCCCTGTGCGCTGGGCGGGGCGCTGAACGACGCGTCCGTGCCGGTACTCACCGCGCGGATCGTCTGCGGCGCCGCCAACAACCAGCTCGCGCACCCGGGCGTCGAGAAGGACCTCGCGGACCGCGGGATCCTCTACGCGCCCGACTACGTGGTGAACGCGGGCGGTGTCATCCAGGTCGCCGACGAGCTGCACGGCTTCGACTTCGACCGGTGCAAGGCGAAGGCCACGAAGATCTTCGACACCACGCTGGACATCTTCGCACGTGCGAAGGAGGACGGGATTCCGCCGGCCGCCGCGGCCGACCGGATCGCCGAGCAGCGGATGGCGGAGGCACGCCGCCGCGGATAACGGAACCCTCCGTTCCGTCGCATTCCACGCGTGTCTCGACGCTTGTCAGGGACCCGCCGAGGGGACACTTCGAGAGAACTCTCACTCCCGTCGGCGGGTCGTCCGCCAAGAAGAGGTTAAAATCGCGGTTGACCAGCGGGGACAGGGCACCTCGCAGGTTCTGGGCCTAGGCGCGTCCTGCGGGCGACGTACCGTATGGGCGCGGGCTCAGGTACCGTGGAAGCCCTACGGACCGGTCTCTCCATGGAGAGCCCGTTCCAGATCATGAACGCGTGTCAAGACTCTGGGGCCACCGAGCCCCGTATCCGAGGGGGTCGAGCCATGGGGCGCGGCCGGGCAAAGGCCAAGCAGACGAAGGTCGCCCGCCAGCTGAAGTACAGCAGCGGCGGGACTGACCTCTCGCGTCTGGCCAATGAGCTGGGCGCTTCGACTTCGAGCCAGCCGCCGAATGGCGAGCCGTTCGAGGACGACGACGAGGAAGACGACCCGTACGCCCAGTACGCGGATCTCTACAACGACGACGATGAGGATGAGGACGAGTCCGGTCCACAGTCTCAACGTCGCGGCGCTTGACGCACCAGCGTCCCTCGCGGTTTCCGCGATCTCTCGTAGCTGTAGCGGTGAGCAGATCTCTGTTGGCGGATTTCTCGTAGCAACCGCACTTCACCCGGTCCGGGGCCTCAACGCCGGACCGGGTTTTGTGCTGCCCCGAAGGCCTCAGCTCGCGTAGTCGCCGATCAGGGCCGCGCCCGTCGCGTGCTCGCCGCGCTCGGTGATCTCACCGGCGATCCAGGCGTCCACGCCGCGGTCCGCGAGGGTGGCCAGCGCCGCGTCCGCCGATTCCTCGGGGACGATCGCGATCATGCCCACGCCCATGTTCAGCGTCTTCTCCAGCTCCAGACGCTCGACCTCGCCCGTCCTGCCGACGAGGTCGAAGACCGGGGCCGGCGTCCAGGTCTCGCGGTCCACGATCGCGTGCAGCCCGTCCGGGATCACCCGGGCCAGGTTGGCCGCGAGCCCGCCGCCGGTGATGTGGCTGAAGGCGTGCACGTCGGTGGTCCTCGTCAGCGCCAGGCAGTCCAGCGAGTAGATCTTGGTGGGCTCCAGGAGCTCCTCGCCGAGCGAACGGCCGAACTCCTCGACGTGCTGGTCCAGGCTGAGGTTCGCCCGGTCGAAGAGGACGTGCCGGACGAGCGAGTACCCGTTCGAGTGAAGACCGGAGGCCGCCATGGCGATCACCGCGTCACCCGTACGGATACGATCCGGGCCGAGCAGCCGGTCGGCCTCCACCACGCCCGTACCGGCGCCCGCGACGTCGAAGTCGTCCGGACCGAGCAGGCCCGGGTGTTCGGCCGTCTCGCCGCCCACCAGGGCGCAGCCCGCGAGCACACAGCCCTCGGCGATGCCCTTCACGATGGCCGCCACGCGCTCCGGGTGGACCTTGCCGACGCAGATGTAGTCGGTCATGAAGAGCGGCTCGGCGCCGCACACCACGATGTCGTCCATGACCATCGCGACCAGGTCGTGGCCGATGGTGTCGTACACGCCGAGTCGGCGGGCGAGGTCGACCTTGGTGCCCACGCCGTCCGTGGCGGAGGCGAGCAGCGGGCGCTCGTAACGCTTCAGGGCGGAGGCGTCGAAGAGGCCGGCGAAGCCGCCGAGGCCACCGAGGACCTCGGGGCGCTGCGTCTTCTTCACCCACTCCTTCATCAGTTCCACGGCGCGGTCGCCCGCTTCGATGTCGACGCCGGCAGCCGCGTAGGAAGCACCGGAAGTAGTGGTCTCAGACATTGCCTGGGATCTTTCGGGTTGGTGATACGGGGCTCTGCGGCGCTTACGGACGACGGATCGCGTCGGTCGCGGCCGTGGCGGCGGGACCCGCCGCGAGCTCGGTCTCCAGAAGTTGCTTGCCCAGCAGTTCCGGGTCCGGGAGCTCCATCGGGTACTCGCCGTCGAAGCAGGCGCGGCACAGGTTCGGCTTGGCGATGGTGGTCGCCTCGATCATGCCGTCGATGGAGATGTACGAGAGGGAGTCGGCGCCGAGCGAGGTGCCGATCTCCTCGATGGTCATGCCGTTGGCGATCAGCTCGGCGCGGGTCGCGAAGTCGATGCCGAAGAAGCAGGGCCACTTCACGGGGGGAGAGGAGATCCGGATGTGGACTTCCGCCGCACCCGCCTCGCGGAGCATGCGCACCAGGGCCCGCTGGGTGTTGCCGCGCACGATCGAGTCGTCGACGACGACCAGGCGCTTGCCCTTGATGACTTCCTTCAAGGGGTTCAGCTTCAGACGGATGCCCAGCTGGCGGATGGTCTGTGAAGGCTGGATGAAGGTCCGGCCGACGTACGCGTTCTTGACCAGGCCGGCGCCGAACGGGATGCCGCTGGCCTCCGCGTAACCGATCGCGGCGGGCGTTCCGGACTCCGGGGTCGCTATCACCAGATCGGCCTCGACAGGGGCTTCCTTGGCGAGCTTGCGGCCCATCTCGACACGCGAGAGGTACACGTTCCGGCCGGCGATGTCCGTGTCCGGGCGGGCCAGGTACACGTACTCGAAGACACAGCCCTTGGGCTTCGCTTCCGCGAATCGGGACGTACGCAGGCCGTTCTCGTCGATGGCGACGAACTCGCCCGGCTCGATCTCACGGACGTAGGCCGCGCCGCAGATGTCGAGGGCGGCGGACTCGGAGGCGACGACCCAGCCGCGCTCCAGACGGCCGAGGACCAGCGGGCGGATGCCCTGCGGGTCGCGGGCCGCGTAGAGGGTGTGCTCGTCCATGAAGACGAGCGAGAAGGCGCCCTTGACCTGCGGGAGGACCGCGTGAGCGGCCTCCTCGATGGTCAGCGGCTTGCCGTCGTCGTCGACCTGGGCCGCGAGGAGCGCGGTGAGCAGGTCGGTGTCGTTGGTGGCGGCCACGCGGGTGGTGCGGCCGTCCTGCTTGGGAAGGTCGGCGACCATCTCGGCGAGCTGCGCCGTGTTGACGAGGTTGCCGTTGTGGCCGAGCGCGATGGAGCCGTGCGCGGTGGCACGGAACGTCGGCTGGGCGTTCTCCCACACGGAGGCGCCAGTGGTCGAGTAGCGGGCGTGACCGACCGCGATATGACCCTGGAGCGAACCGAGCGAGGTCTCGTCGAAGACCTGGGACACGAGGCCCATGTCCTTGAAGACGAGGATCTGAGAGCCGTTGCTTACCGCGATACCCGCGGATTCCTGGCCTCGATGCTGGAGGGCGTAGAGCCCGAAGTAAGTGAGCTTGGCGACCTCTTCACCGGGGGCCCAGACTCCGAAGACGCCGCAAGCGTCCTGGGGGCCTTTCTCGCCGGGGAGCAGATCATGATTGAGTCGACCGTCACCACGTGGCACGCCACCGAGTGTAGGCGAGATCGACCACTGGTCCGAATTGGGGATACGGATCTTTGACGGATCACTCGTGAGCGACGGCTTGGACGGTTTTTCCGTTTGTGCTGGTCAGCGCGATGGATCGGTGGTTCAAGTCGTATACGACCGTGCTGTTGAAGAGGCCCAGCAAAGTCCTCTCGGTGTCCATGAGTGAGCCGTCGCACATCATCCGGGTGGTCTTGGCGGCGCCGAGGGTGATATGTCCGTCGCGGACGGTGGCCTTGGCGGTGACGTCGTTGCAGCCGAGGCGGCCGGAAAGGGTGCCGTTCGCCTTGTCGAGGGTGAAGTGGGCGTCGGCCCCTTCGGGAAGGGACTGGGCCACGTCACCGTCCCCGAGGGAGGTGACCGTCCATTTCGTGCCGTACAGGGGCGCGTCCGGTTCCTTGGTGAGATCGACGCGGTCGCCGCCGTCGGTGGTGAGCGTCAGCTTGTCGCCCTTGACCTCGCTGGTGAACGTGTTGTCGACGTAGGCGCGGCTGAGGCTCTGCTCGAAGCTCATGGGGTCCTTCTGGCAGCCCATGTCGGTCGCCTCGATGTTCCCGAAGTCGACACGGTCACCCTTGAGGGTGACGGTCGAGCCGAAAGTGTTGCAGCCGAGGTTGCCGCTGACGCGACCGTCTTCGCCGATCCGCAGATACGTGCTGTCCGGGGCCTGCCGGGTCCGGCCCTGTGTGGTGAGGGTGTCGACACTCCAGTGAACGCCGGTGACCGGGGACGATCCGGTCCCCACGGAACCGCCGCCCGCCGTCTCGGTGCCGCAGGCCACGGCGAGCGGAAGCAGGGTCAGGACGCTGAGGGTCAGTCGCTGCTTGTCCATGACGGTGTGACGGGAGGGATGGGGTGGCCGGTTCCCCTCCGGGGCGGTGCGGGTGGGCTCCGCCGGTGGGCTCCGCCGGTGGAGTCGGCGGGTGGGGTCAGCGGGTGCAGTCAGCGGGTGAGGACAGCGGGTGCAGTCAGCGGCTGAGGACAGCGGGTGCAGTCAGCGGGTTGAGCCGCCGGGTGGAGTCGACGTGGGTGAGGACAGCGGGTGGAGTCGGCGGGTGGGATCAGCGGGTGAGGTCGGCGGGTTGAACCGCCGGGTGGGGTCAGCCCATCAAGGGCAGCAGGCCGCCGAGGTCGGCCCGCTCACCGCTCGCGCTGACCTTCGCCTCGTCCAGCGCGGTCTTCCACTCCGTACGTCCCGTCGCCAGCCGGATCCAGGTCAGCGGGTCGGTCTCCACGACGTTCGGCGGTGTGCCCCGGGTGTGCCGGGGGCCCTCCACGCACTGCACGACGGCGTACGGCGGGATCCGCACCTCCGTCGACGCGCCGGGCGCCTTCACGGCGAGCGCGTCGGCGAGCAGCCGGGTGCAGGCGGCGAGGGCCTGTCGGTCGAGGGGGATGTCGGCGTCGGCGGCGCGGTTCAGGTCGTCGGTGTGCACGACGAGTTCGACGGCGCGGGTGACGAGGTAGTCCGCGAGGGTCATGGCTCCGGTGCGCGCGGCGAGCAGCCGGTCGTCGGGGGCCGTGGCCAGGCGCTCGGTGACCCGCTGTTCGACGCGCGCGTAGAGCGCGTCGAGGTCGGGGTTGTCGCGGGCGAGTTCGCGGGTGCCGTCGGCGATGTCCCCGGCGCGTGCCGCCGTCGCGAACGGCCAGTCGAGCAGCGCGAGTTCCTTCGCGCCGGGCTCGGGCCGGTCGAGGTTGCGGCTCACCGTCTCGACCGCCATCGTGAGGTGCGCGGCCAGCTCCCGCACACTCCACTCCCCGAGCCGCGCGGGCCGCGCCAACTGCTCCTCGGTCAGGGTATGGACACCCTGCCGCACGTTCCCGAACTGCGCGAGCACGGCCACGCGGATCTTGGCGGGGTCATAGGTACGGGTGCGTTTCCTGGCCGGCGGCATGTGTCGAGCGTAGGGCCTGCCCGGCGAGCCGGACTGATGGCCCTTGCCGCGCTCCTCGCGCTGCGGCTGCCCAAGGCCGGTGACACGAAGGGCGCCGCGGCCCCGCCCCGGGAGACCGAGCCCGTCGCGGCATGACGACGGCCCCGACCGTCGAAACGGTCGGGGCCGTCGGCGTCGTACGACCGGCCTACGCGAGCAGCGCCGGGATCGTGCCCTCGTGGGCCGTGCGGAGCTCGTCCAGCGGGAGTGCGAACTCGCCCTGGACCTCGACCGCGTCCGAGTCCACGACACCGATGCGGGTGACGGGCAGACCCCGCGCACCGCACATGTCGTTGAAGCGGAGCTCCTCCGAGCGCGGGACGGCGACGACCGCGCGGCCCGCCGACTCCGAGAAGAGGAAGGTGAAGGCGTCGAGACCGTCGGGAACGACCAGCCGGGCGCCCTTGCCGCCGAGCAGCGCCGACTCGACCACGGCCTGGATCAGACCGCCGTCGGACAGGTCGTGCGCCGAGTCGATCATGCCGTCGCGGGAGGCGGAGATGAGGATCTCGCCGAGCAGGCGTTCGCGCTCCAGGTCGACCTTCGGGGGCAGACCCCCGAGGTGGTCGTGGACGACCTGGGACCAGGCCGAACCGCCGAACTCCTCACGAGTGTCACCGAGCAGGTAGAGGAGCTGGCCCTCTTCCTGGAAGGCGACCGGCGTGCGGCGGGCGACGTCGTCGATGACACCCAGCACGGCCACGACCGGGGTCGGGTGGATGGCGACCTCGCCCGTCTGGTTGTAGAGCGAGACGTTGCCGCCGGTCACCGGGGTGCCCAGCTGCAGGCAGGCGTCGGCGAGACCGCGGACGGCCTCGGCGAACTGCCACATGACGGCCGGGTCCTCGGGCGAGCCGAAGTTCAGGCAGTCGGAGACGGCGAGCGGCTTGGCGCCGGTCGTCGCGACATTGCGGTAGGCCTCGGCGAGCGCGAGCTGCGCACCCGTGTACGGGTCGAGCTTGGCGTAGCGGCCGTTGCCGTCCGTGGCGATGGCGACGCCGAGTCCGGTCTCCTCGTCGATGCGGATCATGCCCGAGTCCTCGGGCTGCGCCAGCACCGTGTTGCCCTGTACGAAGTGGTCGTACTGGGAGGTGATCCAGGACTTGGAGGCCTGGTTCGGCGAGCTCACGAGCTTGAGGACCTGGTCCTTGAGCTCTTCGCTCGTCGCCGGGCGCGGCAGCTTGTTCGCGTCGTCGGCCTGGAGGGCGTCCTGCCACTCGGGGCGGGCGTAGGGGCGCTCGTAGACCGGGCCGTCGTGCGCGACCGTGCGCGGGTCGACGTCGACGATCTTGCCGCCGTGCCAGAAGATTTCGAGGCGATCGCCGTCCGTCACCTCGCCGATCACCGTGGCGATGACGTCCCACTTGTCGCAGATCTCCAGGAACCGGTCGACCTTCTCCGGCTCGACGACCGCGCACATGCGTTCCTGCGACTCGCTCATGAGGATTTCCTCGGGAGAGAGAGTCGAGTCCCGCAGGGGTACGTCGTCCAGGGTGACGCGCATGCCGCCGGAGCCGTTGGAGGCCAGCTCGGAGGTGGCGCAGGACAGACCGGCCGCGCCGAGGTCCTGGATGCCGACGACCAGCTTCTCGGCGAAGGCCTCGAGCGTGCACTCGATGAGCAGCTTCTCCTGGAAGGGGTCGCCGACCTGGACCGCGGGGCGCTTCGACGGCTTGGCGTCATCGAAGGTCTCGGAGGCCAGGATGGAGGCGCCGCCGATGCCGTCGCCGCCCGTGCGGGCCCCGTAGAGGATGACCTTGTTGCCCGCGCCGGACGCCTTCGCGAGGTGGATGTCCTCGTGCTTCATGACGCCGATGGCTCCGGCGTTGACGAGGGGGTTGCCCTGGTAGCAGGCGTCGAAGACGACCTCGCCGCCGATGTTGGGCAGGCCGAGGCAGTTGCCGTAGCCGCCGATGCCCGCGACGACGCCCGGCAGGACGCGCTTGGTGTCGGGGTGGTCCGCGGCGCCGAAGCGCAGCGGGTCGACGACGGCGACCGGGCGGGCACCCATCGCGATGATGTCGCGCACGATGCCGCCGACGCCGGTGGCCGCGCCCTGGTAGGGCTCGACGTACGACGGGTGGTTGTGCGACTCGACCTTGAAGGTGACGGCGTAGCCCTGGCCGACGTCGACGACACCGGCGTTCTCACCGATGCCGACGAGGAGGGCGTCGGACTGCGGGGCCTTCTCGCCGAACTGGCGGAGGTGGACCTTCGAGGACTTGTACGAGCAGTGCTCGGACCACATGACGGAGTACATGGCGAGTTCCGCGCCGGTCGGGCGGCGGCCGAGGATCTCGACGACCCGCTCGTACTCGTCCTTCTTCAGGCCCAGCTCGGCCCAGGGCAGCTCGACGTCGGGGGTCGCGGCCGCGTTCTCGACCGTGTCCAGAGGCGTGCGGCTCATGCGGTGACCAGCTTCTTGAGGATCGAGGTGAAGAAGGGGAGGCCGTCGGTGCGGCTGGTGCCGACGAGGGGGTCGACGGCGTGCTCCGGGTGCGGCATCAGACCGACGACGTTGCCCGCCTCGTTCGTGATGCCGGCGATGTCGCGCAGCGAGCCGTTCGGGTTGACGTCCACGTAGCGGAACGCGACCCGGCCCTCCGCCTCCAGCATGTCCAGGGTGCGCTCGTCGGCGACGTACCGCCCGTCCATGTTCTTCAGCGGGATGTGGATCTCCTGGCCGGACTCGTAGTCGGCCGTCCAGGACGTCTCCGCGTTCTCCACCCGCAGCTTCTGGTCGCGGCAGATGAAGTGGAGGTGGTTGTTGCCGAGCATCGCGCCGGGGAGGAGGTGCGCCTCGGTGAGGACCTGGAAGCCGTTGCAGATGCCGAGGACGGGCATTCCGGACTTAGCCTGCTCGATCACGGTCTCCATCACGGGCGAGAAGCGCGAGATGGCACCGGCCCGGAGATAGTCGCCGTACGAGAAACCGCCGGGCAGCACCACGGCGTCGACCTGCTTGAGGTCCTTGTCCTTGTGCCAGAGGGCGACGGGTTCGGCACCGGCGAGCCTGATCGCACGCTGGGTGTCCCGGTCGTCGAGACTGCCCGGAAAGGTGACGACTCCAATACGAGCGGTCACTTTCCTGCCTCCGCGACTTCCTCGACCTTGACGGTGAAGTCCTCGATCACGGTGTTGGCGAGGAAGGATTCCGCCAGTTCATGGATGCGGGCGAGCGCGGCGTCGTCCACCGGTCCGTCCACTTCCAGTTCGAATCGCTTTCCCTGACGTACGTCGGAGACACCGTCGAAACCGAGGCGCGGCAGTGCACGCTGCACCGCCTGGCCCTGGGGGTCGAGGATCTCCGGCTTGAGCATGACGTCGACTACGACGCGTGCCACTGGCACTCCCGGTGTGTGGTGCTGAGCAGGTCGCTTCAGACTACCCGCACAAAATTTCTACTCGCGTAGATTCGTAGAATCCTACGTGAGCCCGATCACGATCCCGCATCGACGCGGGGGCTTGTACGGAAAATCCTGGGAAAAATCGCAGAAGAGCGGCTGGGCCCCATTACCTTCGGACACGCGGAAGGTTTTAGTCGGGCTTCACAATGCAATGCCCGGCACTGTACAAAGGAATTGGCAATAGCCGATACTTTGCCCAATAACAGCCGGACAGTCGACATCTCCCCGACAACTCCGTGACGTCCACGCACGTCATGGGGGGCGATCGCAGAGGTGTCGCACGAAGGGACCGATATTCGTGGCGCAGCGTGTCGTGGTCACTCTCTTTGACGACATCGACGGCTCGGAAGCGGCGGAAACGATCGCCTTCGGACTCGACGGCAAGTCGTACGAGATCGACCTCAATCCAGCCAATGCCAAGAAACTGCGTAAGGCGCTCGCGCCCTACCTCGAGGCCGGCCGCAAGCAGTCGAAGTCCGGGAAGGCGTACACGCACACCGCGTTGACCCCCGACCCGGCCGCCGTCCGCGCCTGGGCCCGTTCCAACAAGCTGGACGTGCCGCCGCGCGGCCGGATCCCCAAGAAGGTCTACGAGGCGTTCGCCGAGGCGCACTGAGTCCGAGGGTCCGCCGGATGGCTCGCCGGGGTCCCGCCCCGGTCGGCCATCCGCCCCCGCGCGCAACCGACTTGCGCTGACCCCCTGCTGATCAGCTAGAGTCTGGAGCACGCCGAGGGGCAAGGCCGGAAAAGCCGGACCCCGAGGAGTCACGCGGGTGTAGTTCAGTAGCAGAACATCCCCCTTCCAGGGGGAAGGCGCAGTGTGCAATTCCTGTCACCCGCTCTGCAGCCCTTACCGACCACTCTTGTGGATCAGGTAGGGTGGTGCTCGCACCGACCGGTGAAAGCTGGTCGGAGGCAATGCGGACGTAGCTCAGTTGGTAGAGCGCAACCTTGCCAAGGTTGAGGTCGCGAGTTCGAGCCTCGTCGTCCGCTCCAGGAAGCAAAGACCCCGGTCATCGACCGGGGTCTTTCTCGTGTGCGCGTCCGAGCGCCCCCCTGACATTTGTCATGCGGAGTGATGACACCGCGCACTGCTGTCGGGTCCCGTCCGCGGGGACGCTGATTTCATGAACACGAACGAGCAAGATGACGTGATCGAGGTCACTGATCTGCGGCGCGTGTACGGGGGAGACCGGGGAGCCGGCGGAGATTTCGAGGCCGTGCGCGGAATCACCTTCTCCGTGGGCCGCGGTGAGCTCTTCGCGCTGCTGGGGACCAACGGCGCCGGCAAGACCTCCACCGTCGAGCTGCTGGAGGGCCTCGCCCCTCCGGCGGGCGGCCGGGTGCGGGTCCTCGGACACGATCCGTACGAGGAGCGCGCGGCCGTCCGGCCCCGGATCGGCGTGATGCTGCAGGAGGGCGGCTTCCCCTCCGAACTGACGGTCGCGGAGACCGTACGGATGTGGGCGGGCTGCACGAGCGGAGCCCGGCCGACCGGTCAGGCCCTGGGGATGGTCGGGCTCACCCGGCGGTCCGGGGTACGGGTGAAGCAGCTGTCCGGGGGCGAGAAACGGCGCCTGGACCTGGCCCTCGCGCTCCTCGGCCGCCCCGAGGTCCTCTTCCTCGACGAGCCGACGACCGGCCTGGACGCCGAAGGGCGCCGGGACACCTGGGACTTGGTGCGCGAGCTGCGCGACGGCGGTACGACCGTGGTGCTGACCACGCACTACCTGCAGGAGGCGGAGGAGCTGGCCGACCGGCTCGCGATCCTCCACGAAGGGCACATCGCGGCCTCCGGCACCCCTGCCGAGGTGACCGCCTCCTCACCGTCCCGGATCTCCTTCGAACTGCCCGACGGCTACTTCCTCGGAGATCTGCCCCCGCTCGCCGGACTCGGCGTGACCGACCACGAGACGACGGGCCGTGCCGTCAGGCTGCGCACCGACGAGCTCCAGCGCACCGCCACCGCGCTGCTGGTGTGGGCCCACCAGAAGCAGGTCGAGCTGCGGGGGCTCGATGTGCGGTCGGCCTCACTGGAGGAGGCGTTCCTGCGGATAGCGCGGGACGCCGCGGGCCGGGGTGCGGGTGCGCGGGACGCGGATGCGCCGGGTGCGGGTGCGCCCGGTGCGGGTGTGCCCGGTGCGGATGCGCCCGGTGCGGGTGTGCGGGAGCAGGAAAGGGGGACGGTGGCATGAGCGCGACAGTCCCGGCGACCGGGCAAGCCGGTACCGGTACCGGTGCGGGTGCGGGTGCGGGTGCGGGTACGACGACGGCCGCAGGGCGGATGGCCGCCCTGGCGCGCGCCGAACTGACCCTGCTGGGCCGCTCGAAAGCGACCCTCGCCGCCGCCGTGTTCATGCCGCTGCTCCTGCCGTTCAGCCTCCGCTCGACGGTCGACCAGATGGACCTGAAGGGCACCGGGCTCTCGGTCGGCTCGGTCATCGTGCCGTCCTCCGTCGGCTTCTCACTCCTCTTCGCGGTCTACAGCCCGCTGGTGAGTGTGTACGCGGCCCGCCGCGAGGAGCTCGTCCTCAAACGGCTGCGCACAGGGGAGCTGCGGGACGCGGAGATCCTCGCGGGTGCGGCCCTGCCCTCGGTCGCGATCGGCCTGGTGCAGTGCCTGGTCCTGACGGTCGCGTGCGCCGCGCTGCTGGACGTCGGCGCGCCCCGGGCACCCCATCTCGCCGTCCTGGGGCTGCTCCTGGGCCTGGCGATGTGGCCCCCGCTCGCGGCGATCACGGCGAACTTCAGCAAGAGCGTGGAGGGCGCCCAGGTCGCCACCATGCCCTTGATGCTGGTGTCGCTGTTCGGTTCCGGCACCTTCTTTCCCCTCCAGCTCATGCCGGCCCAGCTGGCCTCGGCCTGCGAACTGCTGCCCCTGACCCCGGTGATCACGCTGATACGCGGCGGCTGGACCGGCGACCTCTCCGCGCACGACACCCTGGGCGCGCTCGGGACGGCGGTGGCCTGGACCGTGTTCGCGGTGTTTGCTGTACGGCGGTGGTTCCGCTGGGAGCCGCGGCGTTGACCAGGGACTTGGTGGTGGGCATGGGCGGGCGCGGTGGCTGGTGGCGCGGCAAGAGCACGCCGGCGAAGGTCGAGACGTACACACGGTGGTCGTTCCACACCTTCCCGTTCATCGAGGTGGCCACCTTCGCGCTGCCGTCCTTCGGATATGTGCCCGCCCCGGTGAACTGGATCCTGTTCCTGCTGGTGAGCGCGCACGCCGCGCTCGCCGCGGTGACCGCCTCGCTGACCCTGGACTGGACCCGCGGCCGCCGCCCCCTGCCGGTACGGCTGCTCTGGGCGCTGGGCACCGCCACCGTGGTGATCGCCGTCGTGAGCCTGGTGGTCGCGCTGCACGGCCCGCGCGGCGCGGACAACGGGGCGGCGGCGGGCACGGTGTTCGTCGGCGTCCTGTCGTTCGGGATCGGCACTCTGGCGCTCGCGGTGCGCGAGGCACGACGCATGGTGTTCGGCGTGCTCGGCGCCGCCGTGGGTGCCGGCGCCGTGGCCGTCCCGGCGGGTGTCCCGGCGCCCGGCGCCGCCGTCGCCGCCGGTGCGGTCGTCCTCGCCGCCGGTTTCTTCACCTTCACCTCCGCCTTCTCCGTCTGGCTGCTGAACGCCGTCTACGAACTCGACGAGGCCCGCGAGACCCGGGCCCGGCTCGCCGTCGCCGAGGAACGGCTGCGCTTCGGGCGCGATCTGCACGACGTGATGGGCCGCAACCTTGCGGTGGTCGCGCTGAAGAGCGAGCTCGCCGTGCAACTGGCCCGGCGCGGACGGCCGGAGGCCGTGGAGCAGATGATCGAGGTCCAGCGGATAGCACGGGAGACGCAGCGGGAGGTCCGCGAGGTCGTACGCGGCTACCGCGAGGCCGATCTCCGGACCGAACTCGCGGGGGCCCAGGGCGTGTTGACGGCCGCCAGCATCGACTGCGAGGTCAGCGGCCCGGTGACGGGACTGCCCGCGGAGATCCAGTCCGCGCTCGGCTGGGTCGTACGGGAGGCGACGACGAACGTGCTGCGGCACGGGGACGCCGCAAGGTGCGCGGTGTCCCTGCGGGTGGCGGAGGGCCGGGTGACCCTCACCGTCGAGAACGACGGGGCGCCCGGTACCAGTACCGGTTCGAGTACCGATACCGGTACCGGTACCGCCGAGCCGGGAAGGGGGTCCGGGCTCGCCGGGCTGCGGGAGCGGCTCAGGGAGGTGGACGGGGTGCTGCGGGCCGGGCCCGCCGGGGATGACCTGTTCCGCCTGACCGCCGAGGTGCCGCTGCCCCCTGACTCGGTCCCGGAACGGGCTCCGGCCCCGGAACCGGGCGGCTCGCCCCGACCCGTCCCCCACCCTGTGAGCGAGGTCACTTCATGACGCCCACCCCACCCACCTCATCCGTCCCACCCGTCCCATCCGCACCTCCCGTGCGGCTGTTGCTCGCCGACGACGAGCACCTGATCAGGGGTGCGCTCGCCGCGCTGCTGGGGCTTGAGGACGACCTCGTGGTGGTCGCCGAGGCCGCGACCGGGCCCGAGGCACTGGCGATGGCGCTGGCGCACGCGCCCGATGTCGCCGTTCTGGATCTGCAGATGCCGGGGGCGGACGGTGTGAGGGTGGCCACATCGCTACGGGCCGAACTGCCCGGCTGCCAGGTGCTGATCGTGACGAGCCACGGGCGGCCGGGGCATCTGAAGCGAGCGCTCGCGGCAGGTGTGCGCGGGTTCGTCCCGAAGACGGTGAGCGCACAGCGGCTCGCGGAGATCATTCGTACCGTGCATGCGGGAAACCGTTATGTGGACCCGGAATTGGCCGCGGACGCGATCTCCGCCGGGGACTCGCCGCTGACCGCGCGCGAGGCCGAGGTGCTCGAGTTCGCCGCCGACGGGGCGCCCGTCGCGGAGATCGCGGAGCGGGCGGCACTGTCCCAGGGGACGGTACGCAACTATCTTTCGTCGGCCGTCTCGAAGCTCGGGGCGGAGAACCGTCACGCGGCGGTGCGTCTCGCACGGGAGCGAGGTTGGGTATAGTTGTCCTCGCACCACAGCGCATGCGGACGTAGCTCAGTTGGTAGAGCGCAACCTTGCCAAGGTTGAGGTCGCCAGTTCGAACCTGGTCGTCCGCTCAGAGAAAGAAGCCCCCGGCCCTTCAGGGTCGGGGGCTTCTTCGTGTGCTCCTTCGCGTCCTCAGCTCCAGCTGGTGCCGGTCAGGCGCTCGTACGCCTCGATGTACTTGGCGCTGGTCGCGTCCACGATGTGCTGCGGCAGCGGCGGCGGGGGCTGCTCGCTCCTGCGGTCCCAGCCCGACTCGGGAGACGTCAGCCAGTCGCGGACGAACTGCTTGTCGAAGGACGGCTGGGCGTGGCCCGGCTCCCAGACGTCGGCGGGCCAGAAGCGGGAGGAGTCCGGGGTCAGCACCTCGTCGGCGAGGACGAGCGTCTCGCCCTCATAGCCGAACTCGAACTTGGTGTCCGCGAGGATGATGCCGCGCTCGCGCGCGATGTCACGGGCGCGGCCGTAGACGGCGAGGGTCGTCTGGCGCAGCTGGGCCGCCGTCTCGGCGCCGACCTGGCGGGCGACCTCCTCGTACGACACGTTCTCGTCGTGCTCGCCGACCGCGGCCTTGGTGGCGGGGGTGAAGATCGGCGCGGGGAGTTCCGAGCCGTCGACGAGGCCCTCGGGGAGGGCGAGGCCGCAGACCGTGCGGGACTCGTCGTACTCGACGAGGCCCGAGCCGGTGAGATAGCCGCGCGCGACGCACTCGACCGGCGTCATCCGCAGGGACTTGCAGATGAGGGTGCGGCCCTCCCAGTCGGCGGGGGCGCCCGGCGGGAGCTCGGTGCTCAGCACATGGTTGGGGACCAGGTCGGCGAGCTTGTCGAACCACCACAGCGAGAGCTGGGTGAGGACCCGGCCCTTGTCGGGGATCTCGGTGGGCAGCACCCAGTCGTAGGCGGAGATGCGGTCACTGGCGATCATCACGAGGTCGCCCGCCTCGTTCTGGTACAGGTCGCGCACCTTGCCGGTGTGCAGATGTACCAGACCCGGGACCTGGAGGGGCTCGGGCTTTTCGACGAATCCGGACACGGTTCCTCCCCGTGGTTCTGTCCAAGTGGCTCGATTCTCCCGTATTCGGGGAGCGGCTTTGGCCAGGGGGTGGGCGGGGGCCTGTGGTGATCGTGCGGGGTGCGCGTTCTCAGTCCCGTTTGCAGATGCGGTCGAGGAGGTTCGCGGTGGCTCGCTGGACACGGGCGTCGACGTGGCCGGGGCGGTCCAGGGCCGGGGACCACGCGAACGTCCCGGCCGCGAAGACCAGAGCGCCGGAGGGGGCCCGGTAGAGGGAGGTCTCCTGGTGGCGGGTGGCGCCCTCGCTGTCCTGGTAGGGGGAGTGGGCGAGGAGGATGCGGCCCTGGTGCTCGGGCAGCGGGGTGCGCGGGAAGTAGCGGTCGGCCTCGCCCGCGACCATGCCGGCGAGTTCGTCGCCCTCGTGTGCGCCGGTCGACTCCCACAGCCAGTGGTCGGCGTTGCGCACGACCAGGGGGTGGGGTTCCGGGACCCTGCCCGCGTACTGGATGCCGATGAGCTGCTGCTCAGGACGGTCGATTTCGCGCCACAGCGCCGGCCTTCCCGGGCCTCTGCGCTTGTGGCAGGTCAGCAGGCGGTCGGCGATGCCGGACGGTGACGGGGCCAACTCCACCTGCCAGTACATGGTGTTGGCGGAGAAGAAGACCAGGGAGGTGCCGCTTTCGCGGGCGAGTTCCACGGTGCGGCGCATGGCCGACGACCAGTACTCGTCGTGCCCCGGGAAGACCAGGCCGCGGTAGCGGGTGGGGTCGACGCGGCCGGCGTGCAGGTCGCGGGCGTCGGCGTAGGCGATGTCGTAGCCGTAGCGCTCGGCCCAGCGGATGAAGTCGTAGGCGTGGCCGACGTGGAGGGGAAGGCCCGCGCCGGCGTACGGGCGGTCGAAGGAGACCGTCGTCGCGGCCTCGGACTCGCCGAGCAGACGGCCGTTCTCGTCCCAGGCGTGGTAGAGGCTGGCGCCGGTGTGCCCGTCCTCCGGGTAGAGGTTGTACGCCTGCCAGGTGATGTCCGGGAGCAGGAGAAGGAGGTCCGCCGGGTGGTTGTCGCGGACGGTGAAGGGGACGTGGGAGCGGTAGCCGTCGGCCGTGGTGAGTACGGCCACGTACGCGCCGATGTTCCAGTAGCTCGGGATCTGCAGGCGCCAGGAGAGCCACCAGTGATGACAGGAAACGGTTCTGTCGGCGGTGAGGGGCGGCGGCTGGACGATGCCCGACAGGCGGGGGCTGGTGGTGATCTTGCTGGCCCCGTCGCCTCCGTAGTGCCCGATGCGGTAGATGTCGACGCTGAATTCCTGGGGCGGGTCGACGGTGACGTGGAAGTCGATGGCCTCGCCCGGCGCGGCCGCGCCGTTGGAGGCGAAGCCCTTGATCTGGCGGTGCACGTCGTCGGCCGAGCGGGGGCCGCCGGCGCGGGGGTGGGGGATGGGGGGCTTGCGGGAGCCCTGGAGGGTGGCGGAGCCACCGGGACCCCCGGCCTGACCGGGCTGACCGGCCCGACCTGCCTGATCGACGTGATCAATGTGATCGATGTACCACGGGACGACATGGCCCGTGTCGTCGAAGTACTGCTCGTCGCCCCTGAGCCAGGGAACCGGGCCCTGGCCGAAGGGGTCCGTCACGGCGTGCGCCAGTGCGCCCGACTCCCAGCGGCGGATCTGCTCCGACCCCATGCCTGCTCCCCTCCCTCGTGCCCCCGTCAGTTCTGTGAGCCTCTGCTCTGTAAACCTCTGCCCTGCACGCGATCGGTCCCAGCACATCACATTACGCACGCACTCCGTCACCGTTCGTCGCGAATTGACGTGAACGGAACGCGGTGCTCCGGTCGAAGAGGCGGATAGGGGTGGCTGGGAGTAGGGACGGTGGTGGCGGCGTCAGACCAGGCGGACCGGTTTCTCGGGGCGGACGCCCAGGTGCCGGAGCCAGTCCCGGAGAGGTTCCGGGTCGCCGTCCTCGACGAGGGTCAGGACCCGCGGCCCCAGATCGGCGGCCCGCACCCCGTCGACGAGAAGGGCGGGGCCATCGAGCCAGTCGAGCCCCGGCGCCGCCCCGGCAGTGTCCATCGCCGCACAACAGACCATCGCGGTGACATGGTCGGCCAACAGCTCACGCCCACTGCGCGGCGGCTGGAGCGGAAAGAGCGGCAGCATCCCGTCGTCCCAGAACGACCAGTCGGGGCCCGGCTGCTCCGCACCCCCGCCCGGCCCGGACGCGACGGCCGGCGCCGCCGCCTCCTCACGGGCCAGCTCCGCGCTGAGCCCGGCGGCGAGCGCCGCCGTCCGCTCACTCCCGAGCACGGGCTCGCCGTCCTCCCCGACCTCCTCCTCGACCTCGACCTCGGCCTCTCCCTCTGTCTCGTTTGCCTCTGTTGTCTCTGTCTCGTTCAGGCTCACGCCCGTGCCCCTCTCCCCGTACGCCTCGCGCCGATCGACGGAGAGGTCGGCGTCGTCCGTGGCAGGCGCGGTCAGATGGTCGAGCACGCGTGCCAGCGTCGGACCACCCGGGTCGGGCTGGGTCGGATCCGTGGGGTGGCGGACCCCCAGCGCGTCCAGCACCCGGTGCAGCCGGGCCGCTTCGGTGCGCCAGGTGCGGTCGACGACCTCGTCCGGATACTCCTGCCAGTCCACCGGCGCCCAGTCGGGCCCGGGCTCCGCGGGCCCGCCGTGGAAGAGGCGCGCGGCGAGCAGCGAGGCCGCCTCGTCCACCGAACCGGGCTCTTCGAGCAGGTCGCAGGCGGGACGCTCGCCGAGGCGGGAGGCGAAGCCCTCGGCCAGCCGGTCACGGCGCGACAGCTCGGTGAGGGCCGCGACGACACCCGCGTCCAGCCGGGCCGGCCAGCGGCCCATCCGCCAGGCGGGCAGCGCGACCCGGGTCAGCAGCCGGTCCCAGCCCGCGTACGCCAGGCCGACCTGTTCCTGAGCGACGATCCGCAGGCCGTAGTCCACAGCCTGTGCACGCTCGGCGGCGGCAGCCGCCACTCCCCGTTCCATCTCGGCCGCATGACCCCGACAGCTGCGCAGCAGCAGGCGGGTCACCCAGCCGACGCCTGCGAGGACCGTGCGGACCAGGGGGCCGCGGGCGGGCTCGGAGGTCACGGCCACGGCCGCGTCCAGACCCCGTACGAAACGGCGGGCCGCGGCTATGTCGGGGTGGGCCGAAGGGCCCGTACCGGCGACGACCGGGGCGAGGACCGCGCGCAGCTCCCCGACCCGCATCCACCACAGGAAGGGCGAGCCGATGACGAGGACGGGAGCCGCGGGGGCTCGGCGGGGACGCCCGGCTCCGCCTCCCATCCCTCGTGCGCCCGCTATTTCGTCGCGGTGCTCGGGCGGCGGCGGGCCGTGCGCCGGGTGGGTGCGGTCCTCCAGCCAGCTGTCGCAGTCCGGGGTCAGCGCTATCGCCGAGGGCGGCGGGACGTCGAGGCGGTCGGCCAAATCCCGGACCAGGCGGTAGAGGTCGGGAGCGGACGCCTCCGCGATCGGGACCGTGGGGCTCACGGCGGGCCGCGCGCGGGCGACGACGAGCGCGATGCCCGCGGCGGCGAGCAGCACGAGGGCGGCGAGGACCGTCACGATCCAGCGAGTGACGGGCCAGCTTCCGCCGGTGATGTGCCCGGTCGAGCCGCCGACGAGCAGCACGACGGCGACGGCCGCGGGCAGCAGGGCGACGGCCAGCGCCCTGCTGCGGACACGCAGCACGGCGAGCGCCCGGGAGCGCGCGGACTGCGCGCCCACCTCCACACCCATACCGGTCACGACCGGATGTCACCCCCTGCTGTCGGCCCGGCCCGGGCTGTCTCGCAGCCCGCGCCGAAGGATGCCCTGGTGTTGCTCACTCCCCCACTGTGGCACCCACCACCGACATCGCAATGCCGGTGGGCCAAGTGCCGGAACGCTTTCGCCGCACCCTAGTTGGGGCCTCGGCCCCCGTCAGCCGGATGGGGCATCGCTCACTCGATGGAATGGCTTTGGGGAAAGGTGGATGACCGTGGGCAAGGATCAGGCCCCGGATTCCGTACAGAATCCGGGGCCCAGTGGTGCGTGCGGGGGTGGAGGCTGCGCCTCCGTCAGGGGCTCTATGCCTCGGTCGTGGCCTCGGCCGTGGCGTCCGCCGCCGCCTTCGCCGCGATGTCCGTACGGTGCTGCGAACCGTCGAGGCCGATGCGGGCGACCGCCGCGTACGCGCGGGCGCGGGCCTCGGTGAGGTCGATGCCGGTCGCCGTGACGGAGAGCACCCGGCCGCCCGCGCTGACGACCGCGTCGCCGTCGTGCTTCGTCCCGGCGTGCAGGACGTACGCGTACGGGGCGTCCAGCGCCGCCACCTCGTCGAGCCCGGTGATGGGGTCGCCGGTGCGCGGGGTGTCGGGGTAGTTGTGGGAGGCCACGACCACGGTGACCGCCGCGTCGTCGCTCCAGCGCAGCGGCGCCAGATCGGCGAGGGTGCCTTCGGCGGCGGCGAGCAGGACGCCCGCGAGCGGGGTCTTCAGCCGGGCCAGGACCACCTGGGTCTCCGGGTCGCCGAAACGGGCGTTGAACTCGATCACCCGTACACCGCGGCTCGTGATCGCCAGACCCGCGTAGAGAAGGCCGGAGAACGGGGTGCCGCGGCGGCGCAGCTCGTCGACGGTCGGCTGGAGGACGGTCTCCATGACCTCCTCGACCAGCTTCGGGTCCGCCCACGGGAGGGGCGAGTACGCGCCCATGCCGCCGGTGTTCGGACCCTCGTCGCCGTCCAGCGCGCGCTTGAAGTCCTGGGCCGGCTGGAGCGGGACGACCGTCTCGCCGTCGGTGATCGCGAAGAGGGAGACCTCGGGGCCGTCGAGGAACTCCTCGATGACGACGCGGTCGCAGGCGATGGCGTGCGCGCGGGCCTTCGCGAGGTCGTCGGTCACGACGACGCCCTTACCGGCCGCGAGTCCGTCGTCCTTCACGACGTACGGAGCGCCGAAGGCGTCGAGCGCCTCGTCGACCTCCTCGGGCGTCGTGCAGACATACGAACGTGCCGTGGGGACGCCCGCCCCTGCCATCACATCCTTGGCGAAGGCCTTGGAGCCCTCCAGCTGCGCGGCCTCCTCGGAGGGGCCGAAGCAGGGGATGCCCGCCGCGCGCACGGCGTCGGCGACCCCGGCGACGAGCGGCGCCTCCGGGCCCACGATCACCAGCTCGGCGCCGAGCTCCGTGGCCAGCGCGGCCACGGCGGCGCCGTCGAGGGCATCGACCGGATGCAGCTCGGCCGTCTCCGCGATGCCTGCGTTCCCGGGGGCGCAGTGCAGGGCGGTGACGTCGGGGTCGAGGGACAGGGAACGGCACAGGGCGTGTTCACGGGCGCCACTACCGATGACGAGGACCTTCACGGGGTCAGCCTAACCGTCGGGGCCGGGTGCCTTTGTGGGGGCTTCCGAAGCGAGGCGTGGGGAGAGTTGGTGCGATCCTCCGAGAGGGGCCCGGGTGTTCACTCGTTGGAGAACTCCTCCACCACCGTCGCGCCCAGTTCGCGGACGATCAGGTCGTGGCCCGAGAGGGCGGACTCGTCGAGGTCGGGGTCGTCGTCCTCGGGGATGTCGTCCTCGGGGGCCACCGGAGGCGGCTCGTAGGCGGCCGGGGGTGGTGGGGCGGGCGTCGAGGCGGGCGCGGCCGAGGCCTGGCCCGCGGACGGGCCCTGGGACGCGGCGGGGCGCGGAGCCGGGGCCGGGGGCTGCTGGGAGGCGGGGCGCGAGCCGGCCGGAGCTCCGCCGTAACCGCCACCACCACCACCGCCACCAGCGCCGTAGCCACCGCTGCTGCTGCTGCCACCGAACCCGGGACCAGGGCCGGAGGCCGACATCGGTGACGGTGCCGAGCCACCGGAGGTGTCGACGATCGCCTCGATCTTCCACTGCACATTGAACTGTTCGGACAGCGCCTGCTTCAGGACTTCCTCGCTGCCGCTGCTCGCGAAGTTGTCGCGCGCGCCCGCGTTGACGAAGCCGATCTGCAGGGTCGTGCCGTCGTAGCCGGTGACCTGCGCGTTCTGGCTGAGCAGGATCCAGGTGAAGCGACGGCGGTTCTTCACTGCCTCCAGGATGTTCGGCCAGAGCACGCGGGGGTCGACGCCACCGGCAGCGGGGGCCTGCGCGGGGCCGGGGCCCGGGCCAGGGGTGGACGCCGTCGGCGCAGCAGCGGGTGCGGGTACGCCGGGTGCGGGCGCGCCGGGGGTGGCGGGGGCCTGTCCCCCGCCCGCGGGTGTCGCGGTCGGCCAGCCGCCCGGACGCCGACCACTGCCCACGGCCGTCGCGGTGGGCCAGGCGCCGGGCGCTGCTCCGGACGGGGACGCGGGCGGGGACGCGGCGGCAGCCGGAGGAGCCGCGGGCGCGGCAGCGGCAGCGGCGGGACCCGGAGCGGGTGTCGGGGCAGAGGCAGGGGTGGGAGCAGCCCCCGCACCCGGCGCCGCGGCAACCCCGCCGGTGCCCCCGGCCCCGTACCCCTCGTTCGCCGGTCCCTGCCCGCCGGGACCTGTGGCCCGCACGGCGGCCCGGGCCGCGGCGACCCCGCCGCCCGGCGGGGTCATCGCAGCGGCCGCGGCCGGCGCCCCTCCATGCGCTTCGGGGCCGGGTACGTACCCCATGGCGGGGGCGCCCGCGCCGGCACCGGAGAAGTTCACCCCGCGCTCGATGCGGTCCAGGCGGGCCATGACGGAGCGCTCGTCCCCGTACGCCGCGGGCAGGAGCACGCGCGCGCAGATGAGCTCGAGCTGGAGTCGCGGCGAGGTGGCGCCGCGCATCTCCGTCAGCCCCTCGTTGACGAGATCGGCGGCGCGGCTCAGCTCGGCGGCGCCGAAGACCCCGGCCTGGGCCTGCATGCGCTCGATGACATCCGACGGGGCGTCGATGAGCCCCTTCTCGGCGGCGTCGGGAACCGCGGCCAGGATCACCAGGTCGCGCAGCCGCTCCAGCAGGTCGGCGACGAACCTCCGGGGATCGTTGCCCCCCTCGATGACGCGGTCCACGATCTCGAAGGCCGCGGCGCCGTCGCCCGCGGCGAACGCCTCGACCACGGAGTCGAGCAACGACGCGTCCGTGTACCCCAGCAGCGAGGTGGCCATGGCGTACGTCACACCGTCGGTGCTCGCCCCCGCGAGGAGCTGATCCATGACGGACATGGAGTCACGCACGGAGCCGGCGCCGGCCCGAACGACCAGCGGCAGCACGCCGTCCTCGACGGGAATGCCCTCGCGCCCGCAGACCTCGCCCAGGTACCCCCGCAGGGTCCCCGGCGGCACGAGCCGGAACGGATAGTGGTGGGTCCGCGACCGAATCGTCCCGATGACCTTCTCGGGCTCGGTCGTGGCGAAGATGAACTTGAGGTGCTCGGGCGGCTCCTCGACCACCTTCAGCAGGGCGTTGAAGCCCGCCGGGGTGACCATGTGGGCCTCGTCGATGATGTAGATCTTGTACCGACTGCTCGCAGGCCCGAAGAAGGCCTTTTCCCGCAGGTCACGAGCGTCGTCGACACCACCGTGCGAGGCGGCGTCGATCTCGATGACGTCGATCGACCCCGGCCCGTTCCGCGCGAGGTCCTTGCAGGACTGGCACTCCCCGCAAGGAGTCGGCGTCGGCCCCTGCTCGCAGTTCAGACACCGGGCCAGAATCCGCGCGCTGGTCGTCTTCCCGCATCCGCGCGGCCCGCTGAACAGGTACGCGTGATTGACCCGGTTGTTCCGCAGCGCCTGCTGCAACGGGTCGGTGACATGCTCCTGCCCGATGACCTCGGCGAACGACTCCGGGCGATAGCGGCGGTACAGCGCGAGAGACGACACACATACGAGGTTATAGGCGCCCACTGACAACAGGGACCGCTCACTGAGCCCCCGGGCCCCGGCGGCCGGACCCCGTGCCGCATCCCGCCCCACGAACGCAAGCGCCCCCCACGCACCCGCCAGAGCCAACCTACCCTTGCTGCCTTCCGGCCCTGGGGGAGTTCAGTCAGATAGCGCCACGTGAGGGGCTCCGCACAGAGTACCTGATCCGGGAGGGGGGAACGAGTTCGCGAGCACTCCTCAACGTCTTGTATTGTTTGCCGCGGAGGATTCGCCTAGAGGCCTAGGGCGCACGCTTGGAAAGCGTGTTGGGGGCAACCCCTCACGAGTTCGAATCTCGTATCCTCCGCCAGTGCCTCACCGGGCACGATGTCGAAGGGCCCCACCGCAAGGTGGGGCCCTTCGACGTTGTCCTCAACCCCCGTTGTCCTGGTTTTTGTCCACAGCGGGTTCTTCCGCAGGTCCCCAGATAGCTTCGGCGATCTTCCGGGCGACGTCCTTGAGCATGGTGTCCGGCACATGCAGGTACCGCGCCCGCATGCTCGCGGAGGTGCCCGGCTCCCACCCCATGATCTGATCAATGACGCGAGCCGGGACACCGAGCAGCATGAGCACGGTGGCGGCCGTGTGACGTGCGTCATGCAGTCGAGCGTTCCGAACCCCCGCGTCCTCCAGCAGCCGCTTCCAGTCGTGATAGTCCGTGTTCGGGCTCAGTGGGCCCCCCAGAAGCTTGGTGAACACGTAGTCCGACTCGGCCCACAGGTCGCCGGCCGCCTTACGCTCACGCCCTTGCGTCTCGCGATGTGCACGGAGCATGCCGACCAATGGGCCCGGCAGGGGCACAGCTCGCCGGCCCGCTCGGGATTTGGTGTTCTTGGTCTCGCGCCGGACCTGCACCTTGCCGGGGCAGTACCCCGCTTTCCGACCGCACGGCGAGGCTTCCGGACACCCGTGCTCGTACCGGGGGCGCAGACGGTTCCGGCGCAGTTTCAGGTACTCATTATCCAGATCGACGTCAGCCCAGCGCAGTCCGAGCGTCTCGCCCTGCCGCAGTCCGAGCGCCAGTGCCAGCATCCAGCGCGCGCTGTTCCGGCGCTTGTTTGCTTCGAGCAGCAGGCACTGAACCTCTTCCACGGAGTAGGGCTCTACCTCAGATTCGTCCTCTTCCATCCGTGGCGGCTTCGCCAACGCAGCGGCGTTCTTCGCCGCGTAGCCGCGCCGCACCGCTTCCCCCAACGCGGTTCGGGCGGTGCGGTGGGCCTGGTGAGCCGTGCCGGCTTTGCGCTCCCCGTTCGCCTGCATGCGGCGATAAAGGCTCTCCAGGTGTTCGGGCTGCAAGCGGTCGAGCCGGTGCTTGCCGACACCGGGCACGAGGTGAACGCGCACGGCGACCTCGTAGCCGTCGTACGTGTTCTCGCTGACGGTCGGCTTGGCGATGTTCTCAGCCCAGTGCCAAAGCCATTTCTCAACGGTCCATGCCTTACCCGGTTGCTGCGCCGAACCGCCGTCGCGCTGCTTCTCCAGCTTTTTGACTTCGTCAACCAGGTCATCGCGGGTCTTGCGCGTCAAGTGGCGACGGTAGGGCTCGCCGTTGTCCTTGTAGCCCATCGGTACGCGGGCGTGCCAACGCTCATCTTTCCCGAAGTAGATCGCGGACTCGCCGTTGGCACGGCGGGTGCCCTTCTTCTTCTCTGCCACAGGCAGAACTCCTGTTCTTAGCATCAGATTGGGGCCGGGGCGGCGGGCTGTCCTGTCCGGGAGTGCCGCCGCCCCAGGCGTGGTCAAGCGGCTCGTTTGGCCGCGCGCCGGCGGGCGAGGTATTCGGCGGGCGCGTCTGCGGGGACGCGACGGAGACGACCGATGTCGATGGACTCCAGTTCGCCGGTGCGGATGAGTGCGAAGCACGTGGTGCGGCCGATACGGAGGCGCCGGGCCGCCTCCTCGACAGTGAGGAGCACGAGGGTGTTGTCGGCTGCGTCGACGGGGGCCGTATCCATGCGGAGATCTCCCTGGGAGCGAGGAGCGGGCTTGGGGGCCTTGCGGGGGTAGCAGATGCGCGCATGTGTCCGAGGCGTGGATTTCTGCGTCATTGCGTCGGTAGCGTCATTCGGGGCTCTGACCTGTGGTTTTGCTTGACGCAGCAGTTAGGGCGTGCGTCATCGCCGCGTCACGGCGTGTGTCATCGGATGACGCAGATGACGCAGGATGACGCAGAGGAAGCCGTCTGTGTCATGCCTGTTGGCGCAGGTCAGGTGCCGTTTTCCGGCCCGCATGACGCACATGACGCAACGTCTTCCTTCTTAGGACAAAGAAGGGGCTGCCTGTTGTAGTTCGGTGCGGCTCACAGAGCGAAGAAGGGGCCGCTGCGCGGCGCGACCTTGGGGCGGCGTTCCGCCGAACAGCAAGAGGAGCACGTGCTCTTCTTGCTGTTCGCTTGTGCGTGCGGATCGCGGGTCAGAACGCCCGTGCTTGCTCGTGTGGGGCCGGGGGGAGCGTGCGGGTCATTTCGAGGTAGCGGCCCGCGCTGGTGCGGCCCGAGTCGACAAGGACGCGCCGGGCGGCCAGCGTCGGCTGGAGGCGCTTGAGCCGGTCGGAGAGGACTTTGCCGGTGGTGGGCCACCCTTTGGGCAGGGGGCGGCAGTCGTCGCCGCTGTAGAGGCTGCTGAGGCAGGACAGCCACTCCGTGGACGTCATCCGCTGTGACGCGCCCGGCTCGATGGTCTCGGCGTGCCTGAGGACGGTCTGCGCGAGGAGATCACCCTCGATCACGTCGTCGTTCAGGTCGTCCAGACTCGTCCGGTAGGCGGTGAGAGCTCCCAGCCCGGTTGCCGCATCGAACTGCGCGCACAGGTGCGCGAAGTCCGCCATCCGCAGGTCCGTGGGGGTCTCCGCCTTCATGGCCCGGACCTTGACCGTGAGGTCCAGAAGCGAGCCAAGAACGACCGGCAGCACTTCCGCGTACTCCGCCCACAGTTCCGCCTCGGTGCGACGGACGCTGGGCCGCTCCAACCGCAGCGGCAGGAGCCGGTCCGCGAGGTCGGGCCGGATGACACCGACGTCGATGCCGGTCAGGAGCAGGGGGCGGCGGTAGCCGACGCGGAACACGTCCCCGTCGGTGAACAGGGCCCGCTTGACGCTTTCAGCTCCGGTCACGATGCAGCACATCGCGTCCGACAGATCCGGCGTCACGTGGGAGAGATTGTCCAGCGCGGTGACCCACCCCGCCGCTACCGCCGCGATCAGGCTTTCCTCATCCTTCGGCGCCCGCCGCAGGTCACCGCTCATCCCTTCGATGATCCTGGTGAGCATCCGGCCCCCGGTGGACTTGCCCGCGCCCTGTGGCCCGGTGAGGAACGGCGCCGGGACGGGAACGGACGGCCCGAGGCATCCGATGAGCCAGGCGATGGCCAGGCATTCGGTCTCCGCGTTGGCGAAGTTGCACAGCCGCATCAGCAGGTCGATGCCCTTGCCGTCGGTGTCCTTGGCGGGCAGGGGCAGTTCCCCGGTGAGCTGGGTCCGCCGCCAGCACACCTCACGCGGGTCAGGGGTGAGAATCTCCCAGCCCGAAGGATGGATGCGGACGGACTGCCCGTCATCGCGGCCCAGGTCCAGCCACGTCGCCCCGTCGAATCCGGGGGCCACGCGGATGTTCACGGCGTGCGTGTCCTCGTACAGCGCGAGCGCTTCGATCAAGTCCAACGCCTCCTTGAGCGCGGTCCCGTTGAACACCCCGACCCCGTCCCTGTACATGCCGACGATGAGTTCTTGGCGGTGGCTGCCGGTGGTGCCCTGGGAGCGCATCGGCCGGGCCACGGGGTGGCCGTTCTTCTGCGCGTACACGGTCCCGTCGGCGGTGCGGAAGTACCGGAAGTGGGACTGTGCGTAGTCCGCGATGACTTCGCGGGCGGGGTTCTTCTCGTCCTCAGACATGGCTCAGTCCCAACGTGGTCAGGGCGTTGGTCCACGCGTCGGTGCAGTGCCGCGGGGACTCGCCCTTGGCCTGCGCGGCGGTGAACAGCCGCGCGGTGTGCGCCTCGGTGAGGCAGCCACACCGACCGTGCGTGGACAGCACCGCGAGGAACGTCCGGTAGACGGTTACGTGCACCGCCTCACGGGCCTCGGTGATGCGCTGTTCCGCCATGGCGATGCCACGGTCCAGATAGGTCGGCGTGCGGTGCGGGCACTCCCCGCCCCCGGCAGGCGCGGGCACCGTGACGACCGTCGTTCGCACTGCGGTGGGCACCTTCACGATCAGCGCGCGGACGACGTCAGGGAGTGCCGTCATGGTGCCGGTGCCGGGCCCGAGCCATCGCGCGTACTGCATGGACGACTTGACGTCCACGCCGGGCCCTACGGCGTTGGCCGACTGCATGACGCCCTGGTAAAGCCAGTGCTCACCCCGCGTCGTCGGCACGATCCGGGTGGCGGGCAGGCTCGCGCGGGCCCACCCGATGGCCGCCGCGCTGTCGAGGTCGACTACGGTGAGACCGGCGCCACCGGGGTGGTAGGCCACCGCCACAGCCTGACGCCACACCGTCGCCCATGCGGGTGAGGTGAGAGTGCGTGGGTCGGTGGTGGCGGCGGCCCACCCGTGGCAGACACCAGGGCAACGGCAGGGGCCAGCGTTCTTCATGTTCGGCCGGCCGCCGCACGCGTTCTTCGCACAGGCGCGGCAGTTCCCGAACGGCAGCTTCCCCACGCGCAGCGGCAACGGCGGGACGCCGGCTGCCGCGAGTTCGAGCGCGGTCCGCAGGTGAGCGGGCCGGTTCATGCTGCGCTCCGGTCGGTCAGCAGCATCTGCTGATGGGTGGGGATGGCGCGGATGACGCGCTCGCGCCACTTCAGGGCGTAGTCGATGCAGTTGGCGCAGTTCTTGTGCGTGTGGCCAGGCAGCGCCGGGCGGCGGCGGGCGTGGGAGCTCCAGGCAGCGGAGTCCGCGGAGGCCAGGAGATGGCCGACGCGTTCCAGGCCGAGGATTTTGAAGCCGAAGCCGTGGAGTTTGAAGCCGTGCGCGGCCATCGCGGTGACGATCGCGGCACCTTCGCGGGTGGACTGCAGTCGGCACACGGAGCCGAGCCCGACGACCGGTTCGGCCCTCAGGTCGACGCCGGCGTCCTCGTACAGCTCTACGCACCGCTCGTAGGCGGGCACGTTGTCGCCCTGGATGACGGGGGCGATGCGCAGGTCGGGGGCGAGGGAGCGCAGTTCGAGGAAGTTGGCCACGGTGCGGCGCTGGTGTTCGGCGACGCTGAGATGGGTGCCGACGAAGTGCTGGCCGCCGAACCAGCCGCCGTTGATGATGGCGTCCTCGCACATGCAGTCCTGCGGGGCGGCCCAGTCGTAGGGGCCGACGTGCTCCCAGATGCGGCGCAGGTCATCGACGTACTGGCGGGGTGGACGGGTCCAGGTGCCCTTGCTCTTCAGCTCCATGAAGCCACCGGAATCGACGGCATAGGGGCCTTGGGCGACGTCCCACTTGACGGCGCGGTCGAAGTGCTCGGACTTCAAGAACAGCGGCACATTGGTCAGGCGTAGCCAGTGCCGTTTGTGGGTGGTCAGGTAGAACCGCATGCCGGCTGCGGCGGGAGCTCCCGCGGGTAAGGCTCGCGGCAGGCTGGTGGGTTGCGTCATGCTGGGAGGTCTCCAGTTCCTTGGTGAGGTGCTGGTGAGCAAGGGCGGCCCCGCGACTTTGGCGAGACGAGGGGGCCGCCCTTGGCGTAGCTAGGCGCCCTTGCCGCGGGCGAGTTTCAACGTGATGCCGCCGGCTCCGATGGGTCCGGCGGCGCCGCCGATGACGGTGGCGGTGTGCGCGGCGACGTCCATCAGCCAGCACAGGGCGGCGACCACACCCCACGTGCCGAGGGCCGCGGCGCCGGCGATGGCGAACGGGATGAGCAGCCGCTGCCAGGGGAAGGCGGGCGGGGTGTCGTTGACGACGAAGACGACGGGCTGGCCGGTCGCTTGAGCGCGCTGGAAGACGTCGGCGGGGATGTGCGGGGCTATCTGGCCGGGCGGGATGTGCTGGCTCATTTCTGGCTCCCTCGGGGTATGCCGCGGGCCCGCGCCAGAGGTGGCGCGGGCCCGTGCGGCGGGGTGGGTTGCTTGTCGCGTTGCTTGTCGTCTCTCTTGTCGTGTGGCTTGTCGCTTGTCTTGTCTTGTCGCTTGTCTTGTCGCTTGTCGCCTCCCAGGTCACAAGCCGTTTCCGGGCCCCACGGACCCGCTGCACGGCTTCTCTTTGGGCGGGGGGCGACAAGCGACAAGGTCAGCTTTCGGGTGGTGTCTCGGGGGCGTTGTCGCGGTGGACGTAGCGGGCTTTGGTGCCTTCCCCGACGCGTACGGCGGTGCCGTCCTTGGACCATTCCTGGAGCCAGCGAACGACCGTCTGGCGGGTGGTGCCGTACTCGTCGGTGAGTGCGCGGGCGATCGCGGACGCTCCGGTGCCCTCGGTCCCGGAGGCGAGCAGCAGGGCGAGCGCGGCCCGCTGCGCCGGGCTGTCCTGCTCCTGCTCGCGGTTGAGCGCGGACAGGTTCAGCCCACCCGGCGCCGGGGGCTCGGCACCCGTCGCGGTCGGCTCGGGTGCGGTGCCGAACTGTGCGTCGATCTCGGCCCGGAAGCGGCGGAGCATCTCGTCCTCGTGCGGCGGCGCTTCGGGTTCGCTGCGCAGCGCGGACAGGTTCAGCCCAGACCCGGTCGCTGCGGACGGCTCGATGCCGGCGCCGCTGTCGGGGGTGAGGTCGCGCATCCACGCGGTGCGGTCCGCGTCCCAGCGCCGCGCGTATGCGGGTCCGGCAGCCTTGGCGGACACGTCGTCCAGCCGCGGGTGCCGCTCGGACGTAGCCGCGGTGATCTCCCGGATCTGGTTGGGGAGGATGCGCCACGCCTTGAACAGCGCGGCCGGCGATTCCGGGGTGCCCATGAACCCGGCGCCCTGGTACGGGGCCTGGTCCACGCGCAGCCCACGGCGACCGGGGAACATCTTCCCCAGGTCCATGCCCTCCGTCTCGCCACCCGTGAGGGCGACGCGCACCTTTCCCTCGCGTCGGATCATCAGGTTGCCCAGCACGCTGCCGGTCGCTCCGAGCGCGGTCAGGACCGTGCGCAGGCCCATGGCGCGCAGCATGCGGATGACTTCCAGGATCTTCTTCGCGAGTTCCTTCATCTGCCGGTCGGTGCTGACCAGGATCTCCGCACCCTCATCGATGACCAGCATGATCTGCGGAATCTTCGCGCTGATCGGGAGCAGGTCCGTGTTCGCCTTGGACAAGACGTCCTGGTAGGCCTTCTTGCGGTGCAGCCCGATCGCGAGCGCCGCGTCCAGCATCGTGAGGGCTTCCTCGTGAGTGCCGGCAAGCCAGTCGATACCAGGCCGGACCGGCTTGCCGTCCTCCCGCTCAAGCTCCCCGTTCAACGCCGGGAGCACCCAGGGCAGGCCCGCGGATCCGGCGTTGAGGTCGATCACCCACGTGAGGACATCCTCAGCGCGGGCGAACCCGGCCAGGATCGTGTGGACCATGTTCGTCTTGCCCGAACCCGTGGGCCCGACGACCAACGCGCACTGCTCGCGCAGGTAGGCAGGCACCAGCTCAGCGTTCGTCCGCACGCCCCACGGAATCCCCGTGAGCACGGACAGGGGCCCGTAGTCGTTGGGGTAGGGGCGGTCGTCCTGGAGGACGTTGACCGTGGTCACGTCCAAGATCGTGCGTCCCTGATGGATGCCAGGGCCCGCGGTGGCAGTGCAGCCGTGCGGCAACTGGGCATCCGCGGACAACTGCACGGAGTGCTGCGCGATCCGGTCGTAGGTGATGCCGCCCTCGGGTTCGAGATCCAGGGAGTAGCCGGCGCCGGTCTCCCACTTCTCCACCCCGTGGACGCGCACGCTGATGTGGCAGATCCGCTGGATTCGCTCGATCCATTCCGCGGCGATCGCCCGACGCTCCGCGGACAGCTCCCGGGCAATCTCACGCTGCTCTGCGGCGAGGGCTTCTTCCTCGCGCGCCTCCTCGAACAGCGCGGCAGACCGGGCCGCGGCCCCGATGCCGACGCCGATCGTGGCGAGGGAGCCGAGGGCGGCCCAGGTGAGGGGGCCGTGGGTCATAGCCCAAGTGGTCCAACCGGCCCCGACGAGCCAGGACGCGGCGCGGGTGGCCAGCGTGCGGCCGGCGTTGCGGACCCGCAGGCCCACGATGGTGTGGCCGAGGGCACCGGCGGCACCGACGGCCAGCGCCCAGCCCGGGGGCATGGCGGTGGCGGCACCGGTGGTGGCGACGGCGAAGGCTCCGGTGGTAGCGGACAGAGCGCCGGTCACAGGTCCGTGACCAGCCGCCCAGTCCAGCACCGGGCCACTGCCCTGCTGTTTGGCGGTGGCGGTGCTCATCTCAGACGTTCCAACCCTTCTCTGCCTGCGGGCCGTTGCGGGGGTCCTCGTGCCGTGCGATGTCCTGCGCGTGAACCTGCCTGAACAGCGGGCCCATGTCCTCCGCCACGGCGACGGCGCTCATCAGGGCGCCGAAGATGTCGTTGAAGGCGTCCGCGACTTCCTTCTCCAGCGGGAACTCGTTGTCGGAGCGCTCGGCGAGGATCTTCATCACGTTCGCCACGCTGGTCAGCGCGGCCGGGAGGCCTTCGACCATGGCAAGGATCTCCATGGCGTCCTCGGGGTCGTAGGAGTTGGCGGCCTGCTCCATCTCGGAAGCGACCTCTTCGAACCGGAAGCCGGACACGTGCTCTCCTTCACTGACAGTCGTGTTCGTACTGGTCGGAACCTGCGTCGCGGGCCGCTGGACGTGGTCGGAGATGCCGTCGGTGCCGTCCTGGACGGCCTCGGCATCCGCCGCAGCCTCCCGCTCGGCCAGTTCCTCGCGTATCGCGTCGTCGCGAAGGTTGCGCTGCTCGCGGGCGGTCTGGCACAGGCGCCGGTACAGGCGCCGGCCGGGGTGGATCAGCCACGGCAACTTCAACTTGCGGCCGATCGGACTGGTCAAGAGGCCGAGCAGGCCCACCGGGAGGGCGAGCAGGGCGGCGAGCAGGCGACGCCCATGGAAGCGGGCCGCGGACCGCCGAAGCGCGCTGCGGGCCGCCTTCCTCGCGGGTGCCTTGCGCACGGCGCCGCGCTGCGCGTCGACCGCGGCGCGGGCCTTGTCGTCCCGCCGGGCGCGGTTCTTGGCGATCGCCGCATCCCGCACGGCACGGGCCCTACGCGCGGTGCCCCCGAGCATCCGCCCGGCCAGACCACCCGAGCGGCCCGCGCGGCCGGCGCCGCCTGCGGCCTTGGCGTTGCGGCGGGCATCGGCGACCGCACGGCGGGCGGCAGTGGTCTGCGCCCGCTGCCCGGCCCGCGAGCCGCCCGCAGCCTGCTGCGCCGCGCGCAGCGCCCGCACTTGGCCGGCCCGGCCCGCAGCCTGACCCGCCCCACCATGCGCGCGCTTGGGTGAACCGTGCGCGGCACCGTTGCGGGTCTTGCCGCCCGTGGCGGTGCTGCCGTGCGTTGCGGTGGTGCCCGTCCCGCGGCGGTGCTGGCCCGGCACCCGGCCAGACCTGCCCCCGGCGCCGGAGGTGAGCGAACGGCTCCCGGCCCCGGTCCGGCCCGCGCTTCCACGGTGCAGGCCCGAGGTGCGGGCGGCGGCCCGGCCTGCGGTGCGAGCAGCAGCGCGCCGCGTCTCGCGGCGTGCGCCGGGCTTGTGGGAGCGGGTGGCGGCGACCGTTCCGAGGACAACGGCCCCGGTAGCGGCCACTATGGCGGCGATCGGACCGCCCGCGAGGGATGCAGCGGCGACCATGCCCACGGTCGTGTTCGCACCCGACAGAGCCAGAGGCACGACCGGCCAGCCACCGGGCGTGTGGTCCACCTCTGCCGCGGCGGACGTGGGAGCGGGCGGGGTGTCGGGCCGCGGGGGTGGTGCGGTCGGGGCAGCCTCGACGGCTACCGGTTCTGTGCTGAGTTCCGTCATGCTGGAGTGCTCCGTCTCGAAGAGGTCGGGGTGCCGGCGCGGCCCGTTGGCCTGCAAGCGGTGGGTCGCGCCGGTCTTAGCTAGAACGCGTCCGGCTCCAGCGAGAAGAACAGGACGGTGAAGTCGCCGTGGCCCAGCTCGTCCGCGGCGATCGCCCGGATCTCCTGGTAGGCCTGGGAGCGGGAGAAGTACGCGGGGTCAAAGGTGGCGACCGACGACACGGTCAACTGCTCGCCGCCGCGGGTCTGGACGGTCAGGACGTAGTGGAAACCGACGGCCTTACCGGCGACGGTGGTCTGGGTGCTCACAGAGCAACTCCTCACGAAGATTCGGATGTTCAGGCGGTGCGCTGTTCCTCGACGGCGATGCACAAGCCGCAGATCCCGTAGGAGCGCGGGATGCAGTAGCCGACATCCAGCCGGCAGCGGGGGCAGGTGCGGCGGGCGAGCATCGCCAGCGCGAGCGCGCCCCACTTACGGGAGGTCATCGGCCTAACGGGCTTGGCCAGGTCGATGCGGTAGAGGTAGGCAACCTGGTGGCCGCCGGCGCGCCGGTTGACCCGCATGAGCTGCGCGGCGATCGGCTGCCCGCCCGGACGTAAGCCGCGGGCGCGGAGTTGGCGGCGGGTGGCCAGGCCCTTCGGGGCAAGGCGGTAGGGGTAGGCCGAAACCAGCGGGTTCGTGGAATCTGAAGGTTCATGTGGCAGGAACCCGCTGGTGGGTGTGGGTTCTGGGGTGGGGAGGCACGCGGGTTCATGCGCGTCGTGTCAGGCAAGATGAGGCTCCAATCGGTTGGGGAGGCCTCGGGGTGGGTTACGAATTGCAGGCGGTCATCGCGGGTGACGAGTTGCTGCGCGTCGCGTCGCGGGAGGTTCCTGGATCCCAGGTGGTGCCTCTTGGTCAGGGCCTGTCGCTGATGCCGATGACCGATGAGGTCTTCGATGCCGTCACGGACGGCAGCGACGCAGGCGACCTGGGGTTCTGGCGGCTGCCAGGGGGCTTCGGCACGCTGCTGGCTCAGTGGTCCGCCGCAGGGCCGATCGCCTATGTGGAGGCTGAATACTTCGGGGGAGTCGGCGAGCAACGAGCCGCCGTCTGGGCTGACGGCGCACTGGCACTGGGGCCGCTGGATGAGCCGACGAAGAAGCGGTTCTCTCGGGCAGTCAGCCCCATCTCCCAGGCCCTGCAGCGGCTAGGCGCACGAAGGAGCCTGGGCGAGGACGAGTTCGAGGCCGTGGGGCTGGACCGCCACCGCAACAACGAGGACTGGATCTCCAGCACCTGCTAGGCCTGGATGGGATCGATGGTGAAGCGCTCGGGGTAAGCCGTGCGGACGTAGCGGATCGCGGTGTGAGAGGTGATTCCGAACAGACGCATGAGCCGGATCGGGTCTGCGGTCTCGCGGGCCTCGTCGAGGAGCCGGTCTTGCCGCAGTTGTGTGGCGTTGATCCCGATCCGGTCGCGGAGCGTGTGGAAGTTGGAGACGCCGACTGCGGGCTGGTCGACGTGCATGACCGTGATGGGGCTGACGATCAGATAGGGGTTGGTGCTGTGCGGCCACCGGTGGTGGCGCTCGACCAACCAGTCTTTGATGAGCCGGAGGGCGAACTCGTCCAGGCAGACCTCGTGGTCGAGCCGGTTCGGTCGGCGGATCCGCAGGCGTCCGGTCGATCGGTCGAGATCGTCCAGCCGAATCTCGGCAACCTGCTTGGGGCGGATGGCATAGACAGCGATCAGGACGAGGGCGAGTTTGTCCTTGGCGCCGGGGACTTGATCCAAGAGCCCCCTGAGCTGGTCCGACGGGATGGCCCGGGGGACTCTGACGGGAGCCTTGAGGTGCACGTTTCGGGCTGGGTCGCGGAAGATACGGCGCTCGCGCCGCAAGGCTCTGAAGAGCGACCGCAGCCCTGTGAAGTATGAGTAGTTGACGGCGGCCGTCTTCACCTCCTTCTCGGTGGCTTCGTTGAGTGAGGTGAGGTGCTCCCAGGTGTCCAGGACGGCCGCGACGTGGAGCATGTAGCCGCGGATCGTGTTCCAGGGCATCGGCGGGGAGGGCCGTTTGCCGTTGCCACGGAGCACGGCCACCCAGGCCCGGAGGTCTGCCTGGAACTGCGGCGGCGCTTGCGCTGTCCACCGATGAACGGATGCTTCGTCGGCTCCGATCGCTTGTGAGTCAGCGACCAGCAGGCCCTTGGTCTGGAGGAACCCGGCGACACGGACGGAGTTGTAGTACGGAGTCATGCGGCCGACGCCGTAGACGTCGCGTTCGAGGATCGGGGTCTGGGTGCCGAGCCAGCCCAGCAGCACCCGCAGGGTGCGAAGGCTCTTCTTGCGGGTCGCGGAGTTCCACGATTGCGCTCGGGCGAGTTGGTCGAGTTCGTCGACGATCGCCTGTGCCGCGGGGCTGATCTTCAACAACCCGGGGTCTGGGACCGCTTTCCAGTTCCGTTCCGGAACGGGGAAGAGTTCGAGCTGGGCAGGATCGATCAGGTGTTCGGGCCAGTAGCGGTGGGCTGCCCGGGCCTGGCGGGCCTGGCGCTCTCGTGCGGTGTTGAGGTCGCGGCCGGTCTTGTTCGCGTAGATGTCGATCTCGCCGCCGAACCAGAGCTGGTCTGGGACAGGGGCATCGACCAGGGTCTGCTCCAACTGGACGACACGGCAGCGGCGACAGCGCCCCAGGGACACCGGAAGGACCCGATGGCAGCGTCGGCACTCACCTGTGCCGACGGCGAATCGCCGCCAGTTCTTGCAGGCAGAACACAATCTCGACGTGGTGCCGGACCAGGACAGACAGTGCTGACAGCTGACAGCCGGCAGATGAGGGTGAAGCGCCAGATGCCACCGATTCGGGCGGCGTCGCAGCAGCTCCGTGCGTTGGAACAACTCCACCATCGGACCGCGGAGTTCGGGAAGTTGGGCAATGTCCTGCTCACGCACCAGCTGCTGGTCGGCTTCGCGGCCGGCGAGCGCGAGGCGGGCCATATGAAGGCCAAGGCGCTTCCACCCCTCGCTCAGGCTCCGTTCCGCTGCCATCTGGGTGACGGCTGCGGCGATCGCCGGCAGTTCGGGGAAGGCACGGTCCGCGATCCGGTGGGCGTGGTCCACCGTCAGTGTTCGGGGCAGAGACAGCAAGGACAGCTGACCGGGGACCTGCGCAGGACAGACTCTGGGATCGTCACGGACAGTGGGCACTGCCAGCTCCGGCGACCAGGGGCGCCAGCGGAGAACTGGCAGCTCAGGGCCGAAGCGGAAGACCTGCTGACGCCAATGCATCCCGTTCGACGCTCAGTTGGGCGGAAGCCCGCGGAGCCCGCGGCCGCTTCCCGGGACCGGCCGGACAGCGGTCCCGTGATCGTGTCGAGCGCCGGCCACCCGGCGTTCGCCCTGCTCTCGGGAAGCCAGATACGACTCCGGCTCGGCCTGCATGAGGTCAGCAACGGTGCAGTCCAGTGCCGCGCAGATCTTGTCCAGGTCCTCCAGCCGGACCGTGACCGGCTTGCCGCTCCACAGTGCGGCGACCTTGCTGAGGGAGGGCGTGAACCCCACCTCGGCGAGCACGGTCTGCAGCTGGGTCGGCCGCCAGATGTCGCGCTGCGCGGCGACCATCCGCAGATTCCACTTCATCGTTCATGCCTCCATGCTCAGTCGGCGGACCGCCCGGCGTGCGGACTGCAGGCCGGCCAGCTCCGGGTCTGCCTGGACGGTCGAGAGATAGCCGACCGTAGTGCTGGCCCAGATATGACCGAGGACCTTCTGGACATCCCAGAGCGCCATGCCGCTCTCATAGAGATGAGTCGCCCGCGCATGCCTCAGCAGATGGGGAATCAGGCAGGTCACCGGCCCTGGAAGGTAGAGCTCGCCAGCAGTCCTGAGCGCCTTGCGGAACGCGTCGGCCTTCACCGGCATGCCCACGGCGATGTCCACGGCAGCCAGCGCCCGCGGTCGCCTTTCGGAAGGGAACAGCGGTGCGGCCGGGTCTGTGGCGTCGTCGCTGAACGAGCCGCGGATCTCCTCGATGTACCACCACAGCAGTTCGCGTCCCTCCGCGAACAGGTAGGCCTGCCGCTCGCGCTTGCCCGAGCCGCCGGCCCCCTTGCCCTGGACCACGAAGCGACCCCACTGCCCCAGCTCCCAGTGGATGTCCCCGAGCCGGACCGCGCACAACTCGCTCGCACGGACCCCGGAGATGTAAGCGATCTTGGCCATCACGTAGTCGCGTACGGCGACCTGGTACTTGCGCGTCGCCGGGAGCGATGCCCTCCACTGGGTGAAGCACTCCGTCAGCGCTCGTTGCGACGGGGGAATCCGCAGCCCGAAGTCCCCACGGTGGACCGGCCTGTTGAAGGTGTCGACCGGCGACTCGACAGTCGCGCCAAACCTCCGGGCGATCTCCCCGGCATAGCGCTGTTCCAGGAACGCGAAGTAGCTGTCGACCTTGACCAGTTTGCTCCGCACCGTCGAGCGGGCCCGCCGACGTCCTTGCCCGGCATAGAACCGGTCCACGTGCCGCGGCGTGAGTCGCCACGGCACCAGGTCGTAGAAGGAGCACAGTTCCATCACCGGCCGGACCAGGTTCTCCAAGGTGGTGGGAGCAAGTCCGGCGACGTCCCGGGCCCACAGATACTCGGACACGGTGTCCAGGTAGAAGCCCTGCTCATCGACGGCATCGGTCTGTGCAGCGGCCCGCCGTTGCAGCACCTGCACGTCCGCCAGGCCGCTGTCCCGCAGCCCGCCGGAGCCTTGTGCATCGCCATCCTCCGGCTGCCCGGTGAGCAATGTCAGACGGCGGCGACTTCCTGAATCCCGCATAGCCCCGCAAGTTACTGGCCGAACTCGCAGAATCTGCCAGTAACTTGGGAAACTCGACACGGACGGGTGACAGCCAGAAAGAAGGCCCTCACCTCCCCACTTGCACTGTTACCCGTACAAGAAGCGCTGGCGAACCCGCGTGAACTCCAGTTGGGATGCCGTAGCGGAGCCCGGTCGGGTCGTAGCAGTCGGCGTAGGCGAGTGACATGACTGCCCGCCGCTCAGCCGGTGATCGCGGTGGGGAAGTCGGTCAGGTACGGCTCACGCGTCTTGACCCGTCCCCGCGCGGTGCGGGCCGTCGACTCCGACGCGCCCAATCCCGCGGCCTTCATCGCCTGCGTCATGCGGGCGGTGCTCGGCTGGGTGAAGTCGGTGCCGTACAGGGCCCGGACCAACTGATCCACCCGGTTCGGGTAGACCACCGGCGTGCACAGGTCGACGGCCGTCGACGACGCGGCGACGGGGGCCGCTTCCACGTCGACGGGCGTCGACGCTTCCTCGCTCTCCGGCATGAGCGCCGGGAGCTCCGGAAGCGGCTCCGTCCTGCCCGCGGGCTCCACCGTAGGTGTGGCCGTCGGGCGGTCGACGCTCACGATGACGGGCGTCGACGGCGCTTCGACGCCCGGCGGCGGGGCATTGACGCCCGTCACCGCGCGGCTCGCGAGGTAGGCGTGCACCTGCCGCATCAACGCACCGAACGCCAGCAATGCGGCCACCGGAGGCACCGCGGCCACCACGTAGTTCAGGGCGCCCGCGTCCTGGCCGACCCCGGCCACGTTCAGCCCGATGGAGGCACCGTCACCAGCGGTGACCAGCCCGATTGCCCACCAGTCGACCCGGTGAGCGAGCGAGGCGCGCAGGATCAACAGCTCACCGATCACGATGAACAGATCCACCGTGGCCGGCCAGGCCCACGAACGGGCCACGGCTTCGGCCATTCCGTGCGCGGCGGCGACTTCTTGCAAGTGTTCGTACGACAGCCAGAACGCGACCGCAGTGAGGACCACCGTCAGCACGCTCGCCAGGGCGGTGATCGCACGCTCCACGCCGACGGGCGTCAACGCGGGTTCGACGCCCGTCGACCGTACGTCGACGCGGGCCGCGGCGCTCACGCGGCCACCGCCGTACCTGCCACGTGGCGACGCGCCGGACGCCGCGCCGACCTCCGGCGCGGCCGGCGAGCAGCAGCCCGCGCGTCCTTCAGCGGGCTCATCCGCAGCAGCGATTCCGCGTACGCCGCGGCCTCCCGGTCCGACTCCCGCAGCTCCGCGAGTACCTCGCGCGCCACGGCCAGTCGCACCACCCGCTCGTCCGCGGACTCCACGGCCGGACCGGTGAACAGCTCCGGGTCGATACCGAATGCCAGTTCCGCGAACTCCGTCGCGGTAACGGCTTCATGACCAGCAACGATGCACTTCATGGGTCGTGACTCCTTCACAGTGGAACGGCCCGAACAGCGGCTCCCGGGTGGCACCCCGGGAGCCGCACGCCGTTGTTGGGTTGATCTGCTCGGCCGAGCAGACACGGCCCATGACGCCCGGTAGAGAGGCGTCAAGGACCGTGAGCACTCGGGCTCACATCGACCCATCGACCGCCCGTGTGCAGGCGGCTGGATCGGCACTCTGTTGAGTTCTCAACCAAGCGGCGCTCCCTTCGTACTCACCCCCGCGGGCTTTCCTCCGGCACACCTGTACGGCAGGGCCGTACATGACACCCCGTCCGACCTGTCTGGAGGAGTGCCTTGGCAAAAGGTTGCACGAGTCGGGCTTGGAGAGTCAACCCCTCTGGTCTAACTTGTACGGAGGAGTCGGAGTAGAGAGGACCCATTGCCGGTGCGACGCGGTATGACGAAGGCCCAAGAAATCGCCTATGACCTGCGTGAACAGATCCTGTCTGGGGCGTTGGCGGGGGGCGAGGCGCTCCCCAGCGAATCGAAGATGATGAGCCAGTACGGCTACAGCCGCGAGACGATCCGCGCCGGTGTTCGCCTCTTGATCGAGGAAGGCTTGGTGGTCACGGGTCAGGGCCAGGGGAAGTACGTCCGTGAGGACTATCCGCCTGTCGTGTGGAACTGGACGACGCTGGAGAGTCGGAGTCGTCACGCCAACGCGGTTGAAGGGCGAACCGCCGGCGACCAGTGGGCAAGCGTGATCGCGGAGAACGGCAACGCTCCCCGACAAGAGATCTCTGTGTCGATCGTGGAACCTCCGTCCCACGTCCGTGAGCGCCTCGAACTCCCCGCAGACGGATTGGCCGTGGCGCGCAAGCGCGTCCGGTACATAGACAACCGGCCTTATGCGCTCGCCGACTCGTACTTTCCTCAGGAACTTGTGAGCGGCACACCTTTGATGGAACCCCGAGATGTCTCAGCCCCTGGTGGCATCCTGGCCTCCGTGGGACTGGTCCAAGCCAAGTACGTGGACGAAATCTCAGTGCGTATGCCGACTCGACGTGAGGCCGAACTACTGGGCCTACCTGCGGCAACGCCGGTTGCAGAGCACACCCGAACCGGCTATGACGCGGACAACCGGCCGCTTCGCTGCATGGTCACTATCCTCCCCGGAGACAGGCACAAGATCCTCTATGAAGTCAGTACGGACTGAGTACCTCCGCCCCGCAGCGGCGGAGGACGTACCCGCCCTTTTGTCTCTGCGAGCAGAGGCTGAAGGGTGGTTGCGCACCAAGGGAACAGACCAGTGGAGCGACCCGGAGACCGGGGAACGGGCCATCGCCAAATGGCGCGGGAGCATAGATGACGGGCGTGCGTGGGTTGTGGTTGGCGAGCGTGACAGGGTGCTCGCGACCGTCAGCCGTGGTCCTGTCGACCGGGACTTCTGGACCGATGCCGATCGCCCCGAAACGGCGCTGTACCTCTACAAACTGATCGTCGCTCGTGAAGCGTCCGACCGTCAGCTCGGAACGCGGCTCATCGACTGGATGTCCCGCCTCGCTGCCCTGGAAGGGCGAACCTGGGTGCGCATCGACACCTGGCGCACGAACACTGGGCTGCACGCCTACTACGAGCGATTGGGATTCCAGCACGTACGCACTGAGGCCCCGTCTCACAGGCGCTCGGGGTGGCTCGCGCAACGTCGGGCGGGTGAGCTAGCGCGGCCAGATGACCTCTTGCCAGTGGGGCCCGAGGAAGTGAGCTACGGGGATGCGGCAACGCTCCCCCGCCAGAGAGTAGACGCAGGGGCTAGCGACGACTTGACCAGCGGAGACGGAGCGACACCCTGACAGCAACGGCCACTTCCAACACGACGGGTGGCGCGGGCATGCAGGCCATCGTGCCCGTCAGTCACTCAAGATGCGCAAGAGGGCATGCAATGTCACGATAAGACGCGAAATCGGCAGGAGAGGGAAGGTGTACTTTCCGTCGAGCCGGCCGCGTGCCTCGGGGTGTTCGCATGCGGAGTGAGGGGTCATGTCGAGTGACCGCCACCTGCCGGATGAGACAAGCGCGAGTTGTCGTTCGAGACCGAGCGCAAGGGCCGTACCCAACACACCGGCCCAGCTAGGGCCCAATGTTTGGCAGGGGCATTCTCAAGCGGCGCTCGAGCGCATCAGTCCATGAAAGGAAGTGCGCAACCATGGCGAGCATCCCGAAGCGTCGTCGCAGGGTCAGCGCTACCGCTGCCGTTCTGGTGGCAGTCGCGGGTGGCATCGCCCTTCCGGGTGTCACTGTCGCGGCGGTGAGAACGCCTCAAGCAGCGGATACTTGTAAGTCGGGGTACGTGTGGCGGGAGACGACAGCCAGTGACCACGTTTGCGTCACCCCCGGCACCCGCGCCCAGGTGAAGGACGACAACGCCCACGCCAAGAGCCGTCGAGTCAGCGCCAACAACCCCAAGTCCGAGTGCAAGTCGGGGTACGTGTGGCGGGAGGCGACAGCCAGTGACCTGGTCTGCGTAACTCCCGGCACCCGCGCCCAAACCAAGGACGACAACGCCCACGCCAAGAGCCGAGTGGCGAGCTCTGCGGCCGCAGGCACTTGCAAGTCGGGGTACGTGTGGCGGGAGACGACAGCCAGTGACCACGTTTGCGTCACCCCCGGCACCCGCGCCCAGGTGAAGGACGACAACGCCCACGCCAAGAGCCGTCGAGTCAGCGCCAACGACCCCAAGTGCAAGTCGGGGTACGTGTGGCGGGAGGCGACAGCCAGTGACCTGGTGTGCGTAACTCCCGGCACCCGTGCCCAAACCAAGGACGACAACGCCCACGCCAAGAGCCGAGTGGCGAGCTGACCCACTGCTGGGAAGCCACGGTGTCTGACCGATCCATGCCGACGAAGGAACCACGTCGGCGCCGAACGTGCCGATCCTGGCGTGTGGGAAATGGGTCACCTGCGGGCGGTACCGGCGGCCCTGACATCAACGGCTGACATCAACAGGCACGCACAATGGCGGACCGCTGAAGACCCCTTCGCCGTGTACGGGCCTGAGACGGGGGCCACAAATGCTGGCCCTTCAGCCGCGCAGTTGGTAGGCACGCGCCTACGGATCAGAAGGTTGCAGGTTCGAATCCTGCCGAGTGCACATCAGATCAGAGGCCCTGTGGAGTGATCCACAGGGCCTCTGGCTTTTGCGGGCCGTCGCTGTTCCCGCGTGCTGTGCCCACTGCGTGCGTAGTGCGCAGCACTGCGGAGGGGCTAAACGGTGTCAGCCGTGCTCGTGACCGACCGAGGGGGCGCCCTGCGTGAGATCGAGGGCGTCACGGTGCGCCTCATCAACAAGGCGGATGAGGCGCACGACCCCAAGGGCGGCCACGAGGGCAACGACTTGGGGACCTCGATCGGACAGGCCCGCACCTCGCCGAGTCCGGCAGTTGCGCCGTGCCGAGATGGCCGACGACCGCACTGTCCGCCATGACGAAGAGGGGCTCGGCGACGAGTGCGCCGAAGGCCGGGACGGCCAGCACGACGATCTCTCGATCGCGCTGTCGCCTGATGACCCTGGGGGTCACGGGAGCCTGCGCCATGAGCACAAATCCATTCATCCACAGGTAAGGGCTGTAAAGCTTTCATGCCCCTTACCGCTCGGCTCGTTGCGCGCTCTGTCATGCACCATTTGCAGCGATCTTGGTCTAACTAGGGAAGTTTTTCTTCCTCACAGGCTGGGGACGGGGAAACCTGCTGCTCAAGCCTGCCATCTTGTGCGGCGCGGCCAGCTATCCACAGGCCTGCCCAGGGGGTTGCACACAGCGGGAGGTCAAGTATCCACAGAACCAAGGAGGTTGTGCGCAGGGCCCTGTGGATAGCCAGATTGGGCTTGGGCCGTGAGCGTGCCACTATCAGCGAGCCGAGCGGCTGAACTGCCCTTCTCTCCAGCGCGGTTGACCATGAGCAGGTTTCATGTGAAACGACGCGTTGGCTCAACTTGCCCGTACCAAAGCGGAGTTGGGCATCTCATTTGTCAGGTGCGCGCCGTAGAAATGACAAGCCAGAGATGACGAACGGCTCCAGCTGCCCCGCAAAGTGTCAGTCCCGCGCCACAGAATGTTCCTTGGCGGCCTTTTGGTGCCGCCGCCAATACGGCGGCGGCCCCCTGCTCGCAACAGGAGGCCACCGACTTCGACAGCAAGAACCGACGACCTGAGGAGGTCACGATTCCCACCGAGGACGAGCCTACGGGCTCCCACTGTCAAAGCAACTCTGACCAGCACCTTGATGGCCTGCCTCTCGGTGAGAAGCCGCAGACCACGCGGCTGAGTCCGGCCCGGATGCGGGCGCGCCGACTGCTGGACACCGCGAGCGACGAAATCGTGCGCCTGGTCGTGCAGGCGTCTGCGACCGGCGTGTACGTGTGGGCGGTCCACTGGATCGAGCGCCGCTGAACCCATGCCGCCTGGGAGTACACGAGTACTCCCAGGCGGCCCACCGTGTACCGACATGCGTCCTGGTCAGCCGACGGCGCCTTTCTACGGGGCAGCGCGAGCCACTCCCCGCGCGAGTGCGCAGCAAGGTCGTCTGGCGACCGAGAGTGCGACAGCAGGGGCACACATGCCCTCCACATGCCCGATCGAGCAGCCGCCGGTGGCGTTCCGTTCGGCACCGCTCCTTGTCCTGGTCTTTGTCCAGTGCGCTGACGGACGCCACCGTTCACCTTCGTACGCTCACCCCGTCTGACCTGCCGCGTGAACCCCAATGGACGCCCCTGTACGGCCATGCGGACAGTTGGAAAGCGTGTTGGGGGCAACCCCTCACGAGTTCGAATCTCGTATCCTCCGCCAGTGCCTCACCGGGCACGATGTCGAAGGGCCCCACCGCTTGCGGTGGGGCCCTTCGACGTTGTGTGGTCTCAGTTACGCAGGGCGGTCAGCCGCCGGCTTCCTCGGACAGGCAGAAAAGGACACCTTCACCGGCCGACTCGCTGACGTCACTGTCTCCAGCTCGCCCGCTGCGTCACCGCCGACATCGACGGCGGACACACAGCTGCGCCGTCGCACCGACGGAAGCAAGTCAGCGAATACAGGCCGCACAGCCTTCACCTTTTGACCGCCTTGATCAGGAATTTGACGGCCCTTTGTCAAGATCGCGACAGCAAACCTGCTCGGTGAACTACCGTCTTCGGGCCAGTCAGCCGACTCAGGGGGAGCAGACGACGCCATGGGCGACAAAAGCGACGGCAAGATACTCGACATCAAGATCGCCGACCTGAAGGCGACAGCCCCGCATTTCCACACGCACAGCTCCGACCTGGCCAAGGCGCTGACCAAGCTCAAGGCCGGCCTGGCGGCAGCCGGTTCACCGTGGGGCGACGACGAGCAGGGCCAGAAGTTCCACGAGCAGTACGGCCCGCACGTGAAGAAGATGGAAGAAGCCGCCGGGATCCTGGCGCTCGGCCTGGCCAGCATCGAGGCGGCCATGACCGACATGGCGGACGGCCATATCGACAACGAACTGCTCGTCCGCTCGATGTTCAGCAAGATCCAGCCCGCTCCGCACGACGGCGACGGAACCGCGCAGTGAGCGCAACCGACAAGGTCAAGAAGATCGTCCAGGACATGACCGGCATGTGGTGGCCGGATGCCGACGAGGGCGGTCTGCGGGACGCGGCCAAGGCGTGGCGGGACTTTGCCGACGACCTCGCAGAGGTCACGGCCGCCGCGAACAAGTCGGCCCGGGGCATCATCGAGCACAACAAGGGCGAGGCGATATCCGCCTTCGACGACCCGTTCTGGCGCCGCTACTACTACGACGGCCACGGCTGGCTCCAGGACATGATCGACGGCGCCCGCGACATGGCCAAGGCCCTCGACCAGTACGCCGATGTCGTCCACAAGGCCGTCAAGCATCTGGAACACGAGCTGGAGATCGTCGGCGCCACCATCGTCGCCGGCACCGCCCTCGCGGTCTTCACTCTCGGCATCTCCGAAGGCGCCGCAGCCGCCGCCACCGCCTCGATCCTGGAACTGTCCGCCACCCTCGGCGTGACCGTCTCCACCGAGATCGCCACCATCGCCGGCACCACACTCGCCACCGCCGCCATCGGCGGACTCGAATCGATCACCGTCGACCTGGCCGTCACCCAGCCCGTTGCGATGGCCACCGGGGAGAGCAAGGGCCTGAGCCTCGACGAGGTGAGTGACTCCGCCCTCTACGGCATGGCGTTCGGCGGCGCGTTCGGAGCAGGCGGAAGCACAGCCCGAATCGTCACCGAGAACGGCGGGATGGAGGGCCTGTTCAACGGCTTCCGGCTGAACAGCGCGGCCCTCGACGAGATGGGCAAGTCCCGTACCTGGAAGCTGATCCAGGCCCCGGACTCGAAGATCCCCGTAGCGCCCGTGAAGGCAGGCGACTACGAACTCATCTCGGGCGACCCGGTCTACTTCGGTAGGACCACCACCACGGTGGGCTACGACGAGCGCACCCTCAACAACCTGCAGCGGGTCGCCCGGATCCCCGGCGTACACGACGTGGTCATCCACGGCACGGACAAGGGAGTGTTCGTACCCGGTCGCATCAATGCCGCGGGAAAGACCCTGACGGACTTCGAAGTGCATCCCAACCACATCGCGGATGCCATCCGCAGCAATCCCAACTACCACGGTGAACCGGTACGCCTCATCTCCTGCTACTCCGGCGCCGACGCGAGACCTCCCGAGCTGCCCCTCGCTCAGTCCGTCGCCAACGAGCTCGGCGTACCCGTGACCGCACCCACGAGCAAGGTGGGCACGTCCCCCGACCTCGGACTCAACCAGACCCCCACCATCGGCAACAATGGCTACTGGCGCACCTACCTGCCCATGGCCCACTGACGGCAGGCCCACGGGAGTGAAGATGACAAAGCGAGCGGGCTTCTACCAGGAGATCAGCGGCCCGGATGCCACAGCAGGCGATGCGCCGTCCCTGCGCGATGACGTGCGAAGCAGCGGGCCCTGGGACGAGGACCGCATCGTCGCCTACCTGGAATCGGCTCGGGAGATCTACACCACGATGGGCGCTCAGCGCGACGCCCTCGCCGGCGACGAGTGGATCGCGGGCTCCGAGTCCCTATTGACCGACGGCACCTGGATCTGGCCGGTCGACCTCGTGCACTACGTGCGCCGTCACCATGTCGCCCTACCGCAGGAGTTCCTGGAGCACATCCGGGCCAACAGCTACACCGCCCCCGCCGTATCCGACGAGCGGGCCAGGCAAATCTTTCAGGAAGAGTTCCCGGACAACGGCCCCGCAGCGGCCTCTCCCAAGTCCGTCGGCTTCTTCACCTGGTACGTGCCGAAGCTGAACAGCACGAGCGCCCATCAGCTCCTCGCCCATCTGGAGAACGCGGGACTCTCCGCAGTGCACCCCCTGACAAACACCCTCTTCGGCTTCCGCGAGACGCCGACCGGAAACCGCGAACCCCTGATGGGTGATGGCACAGCCCTCGCCGCCGCCCTGGCCGACGACCGCTACTCGAAAGCCGAGTTCGCCTGCTGGAAGGGCTACGACCAGTCCCTGACCGGCATCGTGCGACGCACGGACGAGACGACGCAGAGCATCACACTGCGCCTCACCGACGTCCCGGCACCCGACCGCGAGGAGGCCGTAGCAGCACTGGTGCGCACGCTCGACCAGGACGCAGCCGAGTGCCGCGGTTTCGTCATCGACCGAACCGGCGTTTCGGCTTCCCAGGACTGGGACCGCATCCTCACGGGCAACGGAGCACACTTCACCGTATGGCCCGACACCATCGGCATCCTTCGGGACCGCGTCGGCAACCACCCTGAGCTGGCCAACAGCAAGCCGACTGCTTACGGTCCGCTCGACGTCTTCCACCGCGTGTGAACCTTCGAATGCCCTAGCAGGCCCCGCTCACGCTGCTTCAAGAAGAGAGATGAGGGCGGGGTACCCCTCGCGGACGGCCGCAGGACAGAGACCACACTCATCGGCATGGCACGCGAGTGGGAGGAGATACGCTGCGGCACCATCGAGTGGTCACTCTGCTGAGAGACGTCGTGCCCGTCATGCTCGCCGTAATGGACCGTGAGTTGACCGGCGCAGTCGGGTGCCTCGACTGGTACCTACATGCTCCGCGCTCGTCTCGTTTGTGCCTGCACGTCGATTGAGCGGCTGCCACGGTGCAGACAGCTGGACACAGTGCCAGGAGGTAAGGCGCGGCCATGGGCGACATACGCTGCGAGCGATGCGAACTGATCGTCGGCGCCGGCTGTTCCTGCCCGTCGAACGGGTCCCCACCGCCCGGAGGAGACCATCTCCCCGTGCGAGAAAGAGATCCACGCGCTGCTGGAGGATGTAGTCGACCACGCGCCCACTGCATGAACGGGCTATGCATTCGCCTACGGAGATCCGGATCAAGGTCGAAGCCGCCGAGCGGACGGTGGCCCGCGCGGAGAAGCGCCTGGCCGCCGAGATCGAGGCTCACCAGGAGAAGCTGAAGAAGTACGAGCTACGCGTCCGAGAGAACCGGGCGGCAGGACATCGTGGAGTGAACGGACGGCCGCCGGTCCCGATGGAGCACAAGACTGTCCCCCTATGCGCCACTTCAGTGACTTGAGTGCGCAACCTTTTCGCAATGCGAGTGGTCATGTACCTGGCGCAGGTGTGCGCACGTACTCATGTCTGCATGCGCACTCACGCACACCATGCGTCATGCACGGCCTGAACATGATGGACGTCAACCTGCGTCGTCCAGGCGGCACTTGGGATCCGAGAGGTCTGCTGGATGAAGATTCGCCACGCCCTGATGGCCGCCGCAGCGGCTGCCGCGATAGCGCCCGCCGCCGTACTGGCCGCGCCCGCCGCCGCGTTCGCAACGAAGCCGGTGTCCGAGGCCGGTCCCCGCACGCCCGCCTCTCCCGACGCGGCAACATCGGCGGACCGGCCAGCGGATTCCGCCACGAGCGGCGGCGGAACGGATAACCCGGACGAGCCGCGGCGCCTGGAAGAAGCCGCTGCCGGTGGCTTGGCATCCCAGGACCGCGACGGGGCTGTCCCTCCCGCCCCAGGGAAGCCGTCGAAAGCCGCCGGGACCGCCGAAGGGACCACCGGCGCGGGTGGTGCCACCGGTGGAGGCAAGGACGCCGGTGATTCCGATGGTGCGGGTCAGTCCTGCGCGTTCGAGTCCGACCAGTTGCACGTGGCCGTCCACGGGCTGCCGCCCCAGCTGACTGCGGGCGGCGCCAGGACCCCCTTCTCCATGACGCTTACCAACACCACCGGCAAGCCCCTGGAGGAGGTCCAGCCCTTCTTGCGCGTGTCCTCCGCCGAAGATGTCGACCGGCCGTCCTGGGAGCTGGAGACCGAGTAGCGCGACGCCAAGACGGGGCAGTGGAAGACCTTCCATGACGCGGCGCCCGGCGACCTGTTCGGCTTCTTTGCCGTCGGTCCGCGCAGCACCATCACGCTCCAACTGCGCACCCGCGTGGTCAAGGACGCCAAGCCCGGCGCCGGGTACGCGCTCGCCGCCGGCGACTACCGCAACCGCGACGGTTCCTGTGGTTCGGCCAAGGAAGCCTGGTACGACTTCACCATCCTCCCCGCGAGCGCGAAGCCGACGCAGCCCCCGACCACCAAGCCGGGTGGGCCGGGCAAGCCAGGTGGCACGGCCGAGCCCAGCCAGAGCGCCGCGTCCGGCGGCGGTACGGGTGGTTCCGATTCCACCGGTGGCCTCAGCCCGCAGGACGGCGCCCACCTCGCCGCGACCGGCTCCTCGTCCACGCTCCCGGCGATCGCTCTCGCTGGCGGAGCCGCGATGGTGGTCGGCGCGGGTGCGGTCATCGCCGTGCGCCGCCGGAAGGGCGTGGCCGGTCCGGGCGCCACGGACGTCACCGCGTAAGCCCAACCAATTTTCTAAGAACCTGATAACCCAAGGATCCATGGCCTTAGAACTCAATGACGCTGGAAACAAAGGCTCCAAGGGTCCAAGAACCGGGAAAGAGATCTTCATGAAACTGCGCCGCGCCCTGTCGGTCTCGGCCGCGACGGCCGCCCTGCTCCCCGTGGCGGTGGCCGCCGCGCCCGCCTCCCAGGCGTCCCCTGTCGCGAAAATCCCGACGGGCTACGACCTCGACACCGCCTACGGGCAGTACCACAACAACACCTTCGTGGGCCGCTCGTTCGGCATACCCAAGTCGATCACTCTCGGCACTGACTGGACGACCTACACTGCCACCCTCACCAACGCCTCGGCGAAGGAGCTGAAGTCGTTCGAACTCAGCGCCAAGCTGGGCAGTTATGTCTACAACGAGGGCGACCGCGACCTGAGCGCGTACGGCGATCTGCAGTACTGGGACACCTTGCAGCGCGCCTGGAAGACGCTGCGCCAGGCCGATGGAAACGCCCGCGGCACCATCCCCGGCCCGAAGACGCTGAAGCCCCGCGAGTCCGTCCACGTGCAGCTGCGGTTCAGGGTGAGTAAAGACCTCCCCCTGGACCAGACGTACGACGCGTTCACCGTCATCACCGGTACCTTCGTCGACCGCTACCGCGACATGGACTGCACAGCCCACGGCGACGCCGGCGGCAGTTTCTACCCCCGCAAGGGCTGAAACCTGCGGGGAGGGCGGCCGCCGTCGCGGCCGCCGGCGGCTCGCGTACGGGCTGCTGACCCGCGAGCGCCGGGAGCTGATGCGCGAGCGCAGAGCATCCGCGCCGCCCAGGCCGACCTTCTCGACGCATTGCCCGGCGTCCCTCTGCCAGATCTCGGCGAGTTGTGAGCCCGCGGAGTTCTCGGAGCCCACCCCGCAGCGCCGCCGAGGCCGCGACGAGCCCTCGGCGCCGGCCGCACGGACGACGCGGTGCCGGATCGCTCCGACCCGCTCCGGGCGGGGTAGACGACGGCGGACCGCCTCTGTGTTCGAGCTTGTGCCATCTCATGAGCCAACAGCCCAAGCGGTGCCTCAGGGCCCGGACGGCCACCCGTCCGGGCCCTGCTGTGTCTTCGCGCCCTCACGCCCTCAGCGGTGCTGCGCCAACGTTGTGGCAGTACCTGCGCCTGCGCGAGCAGGCCGACGCCGGACCAATGTCACCCGTACGGCTTACACGCCCTCGCCTCGGGCATGCGACCCTCACCCGTCCAGCCCACACTGAGACTGGACCTTCCGCCGCCGCGCCGTTCCCGTGATCACCGATTCGTCGGGAGGCATCGTGGTCGTGCTGGCTCTGCTCGTGCCGGTAGTGCTCCTGCTCCTGATGCTGGCGCTGGACCTCTTCGAAGACCTCCTGTTCCCCTCACCACCACCCCCTCCAGATGACAAGCCCACGGAGCAAGTCGACAGCCACGATCACGGACGGCGAGACACCTAGCGGTCAACGCTCCCGGGTTTCTGAACCGATACCGAAGGGCCCCACCGCTTGCGGTGGGGCCCTTCGGCGTTGGCCGTCTCGGTCGCAGCCGTGTGGCGAGCGTCATGAAGTAGCCCGCCTTCCGACCGCACGGGTTGCCGCCGGCCGGCTCTGGACCGTCCAGCCTCAAGGTTCGCTCGGACGAATAGGGATAGTCGTTCAGGTAGTTCTACTCGCGTTGACAGGATGCACCAGTACGGCGTCAACGGGGGATCGAGCGGCTGCGAGTGGGACGCCGGTCGACACGGCTTCGTCCGGTGCACCCGCAGCCCACCCTTCCGCCACACCCTCCGTCACCGCGGACCCTCGCTTTCCGCCCCGGCTTCCAGACGCGCAGAAAACATTCATCACAACAGGTGGAAAGAAAGGGCCTCACTCATTTCCGGTGCTCCCTCAAATCCAGCGGGGAACTCTGGAAGTCGCGGTGATCTGTTCGGGTTCCGGAACCATCGACCCTCCCGGTTAGCAGCGGGCGGGGTCAGGCGCGTAGGGAGTGCAGCAGGGTGCCGATCTTTGCGGCGACCGTCTCGGCCGAGCCCTGGGCGTACGACGAGTCCATCGCCTCGTACGTGATCCGGGCGTAGCTCTGCGCCTCGGCCATGTTCTTCGAGCCGCCTTCGTGCATCGACATGACGGCGGTGTGCGGGAACGGCGAGTGCTTCTTGATGGCCAGCGCGGTGTCGGTGGACAGCTCCGGCTCGACCCCCACGAACACGCCGTTCCCGAGCTGGAGGATCCAGGCGGGTACGTCGGCCCTGCCGGTCGGGGTGAAGTCGTACGTCTTCGTCGGTCCCGTCGGGTGTCCCATCGCCATCGTGTCGACCGTGACGGTGTCGGTGAGGAGGCGCACGGTCGAGCCCGAACCACCGCCGGAGGTCCTGATGGTCTCGCTGACCCGGACGGCCTCGGTGCCCAGCCGCTCGCCCTGCACGGTGAGAAGCAGCCAGCCGGCGTCCTGGGCATCGACCTGGGACCACTTCTTGTCCTTGTCGATGGTGTACCGCTTCGACCTGAACGCCGGCGCCTGGTCCCCGCAGGAGCCGACCAGGAAGAACCCGACGACCTCGCCGTCGTACTGCTTCTCCACGTGCTGCACCGCAGCGCCCGCCAGGTCGGCCGTGATCGGCAGGTCGCCGCCTGCCATGACCGACTCCATCATGACCGAGGACTGGACGGCGTAGTTGATGAGGACGGCGATGGGGTTGCCGTCCAGGTCGTCGAGGCGGGTGACGCCCACGCCCTTGTCGGACGAGCCCCTCTCACCGGTGCCGAGCCACCAGCCGTCGGCGGTGAGGACGTCCCGGTTGACGTTGACGTCGCAGGTGCCGGTGCCGAAGCCGACCCGCGCGGGCCTGAGGCCCTCGACCGCCGCCGCGATCGCGGTCGCGGTGGCCTTCGTGATCTGCTGCACGTACTGAGCCGCTGCCGGCGAAGAGGTGGTCGCCTGCGCGTGCGGGGCGGAGAACGTGTGCGTCACGGTCACGACGATGTCGGCCGTCGCCACGCCGGACGCCTTCGCGATGGTCGTCCTCATCGCGGCGATCGCCTCCGCGCTGATGGACGTCAGGTCCAGCACGGCGAGAGCGACGCGCCGCGAGCCGTTCTCCGGCAGGAGGATCCGTACGTAGAGGTCGTCGTGGACCGTGGTGAAACCGTCGAGCGGCAGGAGTGCGGACGGGATGTCGATCGCGGCCCGGCCGGCCCCCGCCTTCAGTACCGCCTCCTTCAGCACCGGTTCGGCGTCCGCCGCCTGCGCCGCCGTGGCGCCCCCCAGAGCAGTGGCTGTCACCGCCGCGGCGATGGAGCCGTTCAGGAACGACCGCCGATGCAGCGGGCTGCCGAGCCGGGTGTTCTCGTTCCTGTTCGCGTTCACGTTCTTGGGAACCACAGCTTTCTCCTCCATATTCAAGACACGCGGTAATCAGCCAGAGTTCTGTGAATTTTCGAGGATCCTCACACCGGGAATTGAGGGCGCCAACAATTGCGGCGCGTTATCTAAGATTGCGCTCCGCGAATTCACGTACGCGACCAGGAAACCTCTGCGTAGCCTGTGAAAAAAAGAGCTGCTTTCTCGAAGCGCTTCACAGCATGGGGCGAAACAGTGGTCACTCAGTAGCCCTGGCAATCACTCTCGAAGGAGCTCATCTTCATGGACAGGCGTACGTTCATGGCCGGATCTGCGACTGCGACCGCCGGCGCCCTGGCGGTGCTCGGCAGCGCGACCCCCGGCTCGGCCGACGAGGCAGGCCGGACGGGCTCGGGGGGTGACCACGTGCGGAGCGTCACCGCCATCACGCAGGTCTTCGGCTCCGGGCAGAAACTGGTCGCGGTGGCGGTCGAGTACGACAGCGACATCGACGGTTCGACCCTTTCGACGTCGACGTTCGCGGTCACCGACCGCACCGTGACCAAGGTCTACACGAACAGGACGGCCGACCTCGCGCGGCGGGGCAGGAACGGCCGCTACGTCATCGTGGAGCTGTCGCCGGACGACACCGCGGCGGCCCTGTGGGTGACACAGCAGGGTCCCGGCACTCCTCCCGGCGACGGGTCGGGCGGCGGGTCCGGCGACGGAGGCGGGCCCGGGGCGGGGGGCCCGGTGGTCGGCGACACCACACCGGGAGGAACCATCGTCGCGGCGCGGGCCACGCTGACCCAGCCGGGCACCGTCACCACGACCCGCGGTCGCCGCTACGCCGCGGACAGCACGGCGCGGTCCACCGACGCCGTGGTGAACCTGATCGTCGACGACTTCCGGCAGCTCTCGTTCAGCGACCCCGCGACCGGGCAGACCCTGAGGTACAACCTGTTCGTCCCGAAGAACTACGACCACCGCAAGAGCTACCCGATGGTCCTGTTCATGCACGACGCGAGCGTGGTCAACGTCGCGACGCAAGGCCCCCTGGTCCAGGGCCTCGGCGCCGTGTGCTGGGCGAGCCCGGAAGACCAGGCCCGGCACGAGTCCTTCGTCCTGGCCCCCGAATACGGCTCCGTGGTGATCGACGACAACTACGAGCCGTCGACGCTGTTCGAGGCCACCGCCAACCTCGTCCGGTCGGTGACGCAGGAGTACAGCATCGACCCGGACCGGCTCTACACGACCGGGCAGTCGATGGGCGCGATGATGTCGCTGGGTCTGAACATCAGGTACCCCGACCTGTTCGCGGCCGCGTTCATCGTCGCCGGCCAGTGGCCGGAGACCCAGGCCGCGCCGCTGGCCCAAAAGAAGCTGTGGATCCTCGTCTCCGCGGACGACACCAAGGCCTACCCCGGCGAGCAGGCCATCACCGAGGTCATCCGGGACCAGGGCACACAGGTCAGCACCGCCCTGTGGGACGGCCGGTCCACGGACGCCGAGTTCGCCGCGGACGTCCGGAGCATGAAGGCACAGCGGACCCCGGTGAACTTCGCCGCCTTCGAGACCGGCACCGTCGTGCCGTCCGGCTCCACCACCAGCGCGCACATGGCCACCTGGCAGGTCGCCTACACCATCCCCGGCATCCGGGACTGGATCATGCGCCAGTCCCGCTGAGCCGCGCCGGGCCCGCGCGTCGCGGACGCCCCGGTCGTGATCGCCGGGTGCTGTGCCGACTTCCTCCTGGCGGGAGCCGATGCCCTGTCGCCCCGTCAACTCCCTGCGCCTACAGTCTCGTCGGAGTGACGGGCGAGCGGGGTGGGGTGGGCGGGTATGGAGTCGGCGCAGCGTGTGATCCACCGGAGTGGGCTGTTCTCACGGCTGCTGGTCGTGCTGGTGGGTGTGGCGGTCCTGCTGCTCGGCTACAGCTTGTTCAGGCAGAACCTGTCGGCACGGCTGACCCATGACTGGCCCTGGAAGCTCAGACTGCTGGACATACAGAGCGCCGTCACGGCGGTGCTCGGTACGGGAGGAGCCGCGCTGGCCCGGGCCCAGTACGCGCGGACGGTGCGGCCCGCCATCGGATACGGGGGCCGCGTCGTCGCGAACACGGCTCCGAACGAGCGGCTGGCCTGGATGTGCAAGCTCCTCAACGGCGGGCAGGAGGTGGCGATCACCGCGGACACCAGCTACTGGATCGAGTACACCTCCGCGGGACGCGCCGCCGGCGCCGTCGACTCCTCGGAGTGGATGAGCCAGCCGGAGGCGACAGCGGCGATCGTGAGCCGTGCGCTGGCGGAGCGCCAGGACTTCCAGCTGAACCTTGTCGGACGCGGTTACCCCATCCCCGGGCAGGGGCAGGGGCAGCTGTTTCTGGGCTGGTTCACCGAGAAGGCCATGCGCGAGCTGGAGAGCGTGTACGTACGGGTGCGTGTGGTGGACCGGGTCGGCGATGTCCACGAGCGCGTCGTCAACTTGCTGAAGGGCGCCGATCGTTCACCCGCCCACCCGGACGCTGCCCCCTTCTGAACATCCCGCTCTCCCCCGGGGCGGGGGTGCAGCTGGCTACACCCCCGGTTCGGGAGTGCACCTCATCGTTTCGGCGCACGGACGACGGCATCGTTGAACCCAGCTGGTCCCAGAGGTTCACAGCTCCGCCGTCCGGAAGGAAAGCCCCATGAACGCGCTGCTCTCGTCGAAGCCGGAGACGGAGTCCGCGGTGCGGGGTGCGGAGCCGACCGGGACCGGCGCCCACGACGCCCGCCGGATACCGGCGGCCCCGGCCGCCCCCGGTCCGCTCGCCTCCTTCGCCCGGTTCGTCCTCTGCGGCGGCGGCATCGGCGTCCTCTCCAGCTTCGCCGTCCCCCTCGTCGCCGGACTGATGCCCTGGGCGGTGGCCAACGCGGTCATCACCGTCGCGTCGACCCTCCTCTGCACCGAGTTGCACGCACGCTTCACCTTCGGCAGCGGGAAGCACGCCGGATGGCGCCGGCACTGGCAGTCCGCGGGATCGGCCGCGGCCGCCTACGCCGTCACCTCCGTCGCCGTCCTCGTCCTGCACACCCTCCGGGACTCTCCGAGCATGCTCACCGAACAGATCGTCTACCTCAGTGCCTCCGGCCTCGCCGGCATCGGACGCTTCCTCCTCCTGCGCCTCTACGTCTTCGCCGGCGGACGGACCAGGGCCACGGAACCGGTACGGGTGAACAGCCCGGCACGCCGGCCGCAGCGGGCCCTGGCCTGGGCCTAGGCCCCGCCGCCCCGGAGAGTCAGAGGGTCACCGCGACCGCGTCGAACGTCGTGTCCGGCGTCTGGGGACTGGTGAAGCGGGCGTTGACCAGGTAAAGACGGTCGCGCCGGCGGGCGGCGGTGCGCCGCACACCTCCGATCAGCGCGATCTCGGTGGCGTACCCGGTCGTGAAGCCGTAGAGGACGGCGTCGCGCGAGTCGGTGAACCAGGCGCGGTCACCGAGCAGAATGACGTCGTTGATGACCAGCCGGGCACCACGCCCATCGCCGCGCACCACCGGGACTGGCACACTCGGCAGGTGTTCCACGGAGCCCCGCGCCCTGCCGCGCCGGCCCCCACCGCACACGGAGAAGTGTGACGCAGGTCACGGGAAGTCGGTGTCGGGTGCCGGACAGCTCATAGGGGTGAGCATTGATATGCGTACCCGGGTACGGGCCGGGGAATCGAGCGCCTTCGCGGAGCTCTTCGACAGTTATGCGCGCGCGGTCTACAACCATGCCTTCCGGCTGACCGCCGACTGGTCGACGGCCGAGGACGTGATGGCCGCGACCTTCCTGGAGGCATGGCGGCTGCGCGACCGGGTCGACCCCGAGGGCGGCTCGCTGCGGCCCTGGCTGCTGGGCATCGCCACCAACACCGCGCGCAACCAGTACCGCAGCAACCGGCGTTACCGGCAGGCGGCCCAGGCCGCCGCCGCGGCCGAGCTGTCGGTGCCCGACCACGCCGAGGACGTGGCAGGGCGGGTCGACGACCGGCGCCGCCTCGCGACCGCCCTCACCGCCCTCGCGACGCTGCGTCCCGCGGAGCGCGAGGTCATCGCACTCTGCCTGGGGGAGGGCCTGGACTACGAGGCCGCGGCCGAGGCGCTGGGGATTCCGGTCGGCACGGTCGCCTCCCGGCTCTCCCGCGCCCGCAAGAAGCTGCGCACCCTCACCGACCCCGGACCGGCGCGCCAAGAACCCGAACCGCCGCTGAAAAAAGTTCACGGAAGACGGGAAGGCAGCCTCCGCGCCCGACAGGTAACAGGCGATCGCACCCAAGTGATCCGGCCCGCACAGGAAGGAAACCGATGAACGCGAACACGCCCCGGCAGAGTCCGGCCGAGCAGGACGAGAGCGCCCAGCAGCTCCTGTCCCGCACGGCGCGCGACCTCCCGGCGGGCCGTCACCAGTTCCACAAGGAGCGCCTGATGGCCCAGATTCACCAGATCCAGCAGGAAGAGCGCACGGCGGCCGCGGAGGCGGTGGCCCCGGCGCGGACCCGGCGGCTGCGGCTGCCGCGTCCGGCGATCACGCTGCCCGCGCTGGCCGCCGCCCTGGCCGGTACGGTCGTCGCCGGAGTGGTGATGAACGACGGCGGCGGGGTCAGGGACGGCGGCGTCGCCACCGGACCCGCCCTCACCACCCACATCGGTCCCGCGACCACCAAGGGCGTCCCCCAGTTGCTGGGCCAGATCTCACTGGCGGCGGCCGCGACCGAGGGAAGCCACCCGGCCGTCGAGCCCGGCCAGTACGTCTACATAGAGTCCAAGACGGCCGACACCTTCGTGAAGACCGTCGGCGACAAGAGCAGCCTCGCCAGCCACGCACTGCACACCCGCAAGATCTGGCAGTCCGCCGACGGCACCAAGGGCTGGCTGATCGACCCGGCCGTCAACGACAGCTCCGAGGGCGAGACCCTGAGCCTGCCCGACGAACAGGGCAACACCCCGGTCGGCGGCCTGAACCACCCCACGTACGACTACCTGGCCAAGCTGACCACCGACCCCGACCGGCTCCTGGCCACGATCTACAAGGAGACCAAGGGCCACGGCAACTCGCCCGACCAGGAGGCGTTCACCACCATCGGCGACCTGCTCGGCGAGAGCTATCCTCCGGCGAACCTCTACCCGGTGCTGTTCAAGGCCGCCGCGAAGATCCCCGGTGTCGTCGTGGTCGACGACGCGGTGGACGCGGTGGGCCGGCACGGGGTCGCGGTGGCGCGGCTGGACGAGACCAGTGGTCAGCGCGAGGAGTGGATCTTCGACAAGAAGACCCACGTCTTCCTGGGCGAGCGCTCGGTCCAGGTGAAGCAGAGCACCGGCGAGGACGCGCTGATGAAGCCCGGCACCGTGACCTTCACCAGCGCGATCCTCAAGCGGGCCGTCGTCGACGGCATGAAGCAGACCCCGTGAGCCGACGCGGTGGTCCCGTCAGCCGATCTTCACGGTCTTCGACACCGTGACCTGGTCGATGTCGGTGGTGCGGACGGTGGCCTTCATGGTCCAGGTGCCGGCCACCGGGAGGGTGACGCCGTCCGCGGTCCAGTAGCCGCCCTTGTCCGTCAGCCCGGCGTCGATCGGGCCGATCTGCTGGGATTCCAGAGTGAAGGTCAGGCGCAGTTCGGGCACGGTGGCGAAGCCGCCGTCGGAGCCGTAGATCACGGCCTGCACGGAGTTCTCGCCCACCCGGCTCGGTGTCATTTGGATCTGCACCTTGCCGTGTCCGCCCTCCGTGCCGACGTCGAACGGGATCGTCGTCGTCGAGGCCGTGGTCTCCCCGGCGGCCGCGGTGGCCGAGGCCGCCGCGGCCTCGGTGGCCGCGCGGCCCGGCTGGGTACCGGTGAGCAGGGTGGTGATCACCAGCACGACGATGCCGACGACGACCTCGACCAGCACCGAACGGCGCAACGCCCGCCGGTACCGGTCGGCCTCGTCGGAGGGCTTGTCGGAGATCTTGCCCGAGCTCTTGTCGGAGGCCTCGTCCGAGAACTCGTGATCCGGATCCGGTGCGCCGTCGTCCGATGCACCGTCGTCCGAGGGGCCGCCATCCGACGGGCTGCCGTCCGAGGGGCCGTCCGCCCTCCCGACCCGTACGTCGGTGGGGGCGGACGAGGCCCCCACCGTCTGCGGCACCCGCTCCTCCACCGGCACCGCCGCCGCTGTCCGTGCTTCGTCCGCCGCGAGCATCAGCCGCCCGGTCCAGCGCCGCGAGGCCCCCGCCCCCGCCAGCAGCACCAGCACCGCCACCAGCTTGGCGAGGAGGAGCCTGCCGTACGAGGTGGAGGTCAGCGCGTCCCAGGAGCCGAGGCCGCGCCAGGACTGGTAGACGCCGGTGACGACCAGGACGGTGACCGAGGCGAGGGCGAGGCGGGAGAAGCGGTTGACGACGGCCGCGGGGATCGGCTCGGCCGACCGGTACAGCGTGGTGAGCAGGGCCGCGAGGCCGCCCATCCAGACCGCCATCGACAGCAGGTGCAGTACGGAGGAGACCATCGCCACCGGGACCTGGATCCCGGCGGACGCGTGCTCGGCGACGGCCCAGGTGACGGCGAGGGAGACGGTGAGCAGCCCGCCGAGCGCGAGGACGAGCCGCCCCCGCACCTGCTCGCGTACCGGATAGAACACCGTCGCCCCGAGCAGCACCAGCCGCGCCAGCAGGGCCAGCCCCGGCCTGCTGGTCAGGGTCTCGTTGAGGACGGACGGGTCGAAGGCGTCCGTCGGGGAGCTGCCGCGCTCGTACGGTCCGCGCAGGAGCAGCAGCGCGGCCGTGGACAGCAGCAGGACCCACCAGCCGGTGAACAGCAGTCGCCGTACCGCGTCCGGGAAACCGCAGACCAGGACGAAGGTGGCCGCGCCGATGAGGAGGGCCAGACCGCCGTACGCCAGGTAGCGGGCGGCGTCGTAGAGCGTGCTCGCGACGGTGCCCCCGGCGGGGTCGACGGGCACCGGCGGTGGGGTCGCGGAGGGTTTGCCGATGGAGAAGGTGAAGGCGCCGGAGATCGGGTGGCTGTCGGCCGAGACGACCCGCCAGGCCACCGTGAAGGTGCCGGTGCCCAGGCCCTTCGGCAGGGTCACACGGGCGGTGTCGGAACGGTCGCCCGCGTGCCCCGGTTCGCCGGTGTGCACGCGTCGGTTGTCCGGGTCGAGCACGCGGAAGGAGTCGTCGAGGAGCCCGATGGACTCGCTGAAGGACAGCGTCACCTCGGTGGGCGCCGTCTTCAGCACGCTGCCGTCCTGGGGATCGGTGCCGGTCAGCGCGGCGTGGGCGGACGCGCCGCCGACACCGCCGAACAGCACCAGGACCAGCACCGTGCCCAGCAGCGCCAGCCCCTGGGCGATCCGCCGTCGCTCCCGCTGTCCGGCTCCACGTCCGCTCACACGCTGTCTCCGTCGTCTCCGTCGGCCCTGCGGTCTCCGCATTCCGGTCCGCCCGGTCCGCACTTCCAGAGTCACGGATACGTACGGACGAATCCGGCGCCGTGCTCACTCCCCCGGCGAGGAACCCACCGATCAGCCCACTGGGGAACCCGGCGAGGAACCCGCCGGGGAAGCCCCTGGGAGGGCCGTCTCCCTCGTCAGAAAGGCCAGCCGGGCCCGCTTCTCGGGCAAGTAGACCCCGGGAAGGTCGATTTCGGGAAGCACGATCTCCGGGCCGGGTACGAAGCCCTGTCGGACCAGACGCGCGATCGCCTTCTCGTTGCGCGCGTCGGGTTCGACCACGACCCGCTGCCGATCGAGGCCGACCAGCACGTACGTGGTGAACGTGGTCAGCAGCGCGGACGACCAGCCCGGCCGGCCACCTCCGGACCCCGCGGGGCCGATCAGCAGGTGGACGCCGATGTCGCCGGGTTCGACGGCGTAGCACTCGCTGACCCGGTCGGCCTCGGGCTCGTACGTCTGGAAGAGCGCGGCGGGCTCGCCGTCCTTGACCGCGAGGAAGGCGTGGTGGGTGTCGAGGGAGTCCAGATGGACGTAGGTCTCCAGCACCTGCTGCTTCGTGAGCCCGTTCATGCCCCAGAACACGGCACGCTCCTCGCTCACCCAGCGGTGGATGACGTCCAGGTCGGCGTGCGGGTCGACGCGCAGGACGCGCACGGTCCCGTAGCCGTCGAGCGTCTCCTCGTGCACGGCCTCGCGGTCGGCGGCGTACGGCTCACTGCTCATGGTGTCCTCACCCTTCTCTGTCTCCTGCTCCGGTGTCAGTCGGCTCCAGTCGGTGCTGACCGGGGCCAGTTCTCCCTTGAGCCACAAGGGGAGTTGGTCGCGGTGGTGGGCCGAGCCCGGGACGCCCGAGGCGCCGAAGGGGACCACCCAGAGGCTCTGGTCGCGGTCGGCGAGGTCCCAGACGTAACGGGCCGCGGGGCCGCGCGCGCTCAGGTCCGTCAGGCCGGGGACCGCCGAGGTGCACAGCACGCAGTCGTGGTCTCCGGAGAGACCCGGTTCGTCCTGCGAGGTGGTCGGGAGCGCGCGCCAGGGCGCGAGCCGGTGGGTGTCGCCCCAGACGCCGAGCGGTTGCGCGGCCGCTTCCTCGACGGCCTCGCGGACGAGGGCGGCACGATCGATGCCGTACAACTCCTCGGCCTTCAGCAGGTGTTCGAGGGCGAAGCCGACACGGGGGAGGAGGGCGAGCCAGGGGCGGAAGACCTCGGGGTACGCGGGCGGGTCGGCCAGCGCGGCGAAGGCGGGGTGCGCGGCGAGCCGCCGTACGACCGCGCCGCGCACCGCGGAATAGGCGGCCGCCGCCATGCTGTCGGCCGTCATCCGGCGGTCCCAGCCGAGCAGCCGGTCGCGCAGGGCGGTCGCCTCGATGCTGAGTCCGTCGAGCGCGGCGAGGTGGTCCATCAGGGGCGCGGCGGAGGCGAGATGGGTGTCCATGTGGATGTCCGCCATGTCCTGGGCCGACCATTTCGGCCGTTCGTCGAGGAGCTGCCGGATCCGGGCGGCCCGGTGGAACGGGGCGAACTCGACACCGAGCGGGCCGGCGGGGCCGCGCTGGTTCGCCATCACGGCGACGCCGTCCTCGACCGTCCCGTACGGCATCTCGTGCCAGCCCCGCCATTCGTGCCCGGGCTCCCAGGCGGCGACGGTCCGGGTGCGGTTGTCAGCGTCGCGGAGCGGGACTCGGCCGGCGACCCGGTGCAGTACGCCGCCCTCGGTGTCGGCGGCCTGGACGACGTTCACGGGCTCGGCCCAGTGGTCGAACGCCCGGTCGACGTCGGCGACTTCGCGGGCCCGGAGGAGCGGGAGGAGCGCGCTGAAGCCGAGTTCTTCGGTGACGCGGGGCGGGTAGCGGAGGCTGATGGCTTCGACGCCCTCGGTCTGCTCCGCTCCCCCGATGACGACCGGTCCGCGCGGGGTCTCGACGACCTCGACCTCGACGGGTTCACCGCCCGCCACCTCGACCGTCTCGACGTGCCGGGCGACGGCCCGCCACTCCCCGTCGGGGTCGAGCGCCTCCCAACGTTCCGATCGCTCGGGTCCTTCCGATCGCTCCGGTCCTTCCGGTCCCTGGGGCCCGACGCGTCGCAGTCGTTCCCGGTACAGGTCCTGGTAGTCGGCCATCGCGTTGGTGATGGCCCAGGCGACCGTGCCGGTGTGGGCGAAGTGGGCGATGCCCGGGACGCCGGGGACGGCGAGGCCGACGACGTCGAACTCGGGGCAGGAGAGGTGGATCTGCTGGTAGACGCCGGGGTCCTCGATGAAGCGGTGGGGGTCGCCCGCGATGACCGGCTGCCCGGTGGCGGTCCGCTCGCCCGTGACGAGCCAGCCGTTGCTGCCGGAGGTGCCGGGACCGTCGGCGGCGAAGAGGTCCACGGCCTCCGGTCCGATCCGTCGGACGACCTCCTCCCGCCACAGCTTGGCGGGGAAACCGGCGAAGAGGATGTGCGCGCCGAGCCAGACGCCGAGCGGGGTCCAGGGCTCCCAGCGCCCCGGGGCGAGCCCGGTCGCCGCGAACTCCGGTGTGCGCCGGGCGCCTTCGGCCAGCCCCTCGTTGACCCCGTCGACGTACGCCACGACCCAGTCGGCGGTCTCCGGATCCCGTCTCTCCAGCGCCGCGAAGCAACGTCTCGCGGTGTCGTCGAGCCGGGCCCGGCGTGCGAACCGGTCCCAGCCGACGGCCTCGGCGCCGAGGAACGCGGCGGAGGTGCCCTGCGCGCGGTGCCGTTCGACCTCCAGTTGCCAGGCACGGTCGAGGGCGGTGACACGGCCCTGGGCACGGGCGAGGGCGCGGGCGTCGGTGGCGCGCAGGTGGGGGATCCCCCAAGGGTCACGGTAGAGCTCGGCGGTCACAATCCATCCCCACACTTATCAGGTTAGGCTAACCTAACTTCCATTGGGGCGAAATCGTACGTGAGGGGTGGAGGGCCGATGGGCCAGGGGCATGGTTGGGAAGGCGCGGTACTCAAGCTGCTGCGCGGCAAGGACTTCGAGTTCACGGTGACCGGAGCCGAAGACATCACTCCGCGCTACCGACGCCTGCGCCTGACCGACGGCGGCATGCTCGCGGCGACCGGGGTGCACCCGACCATGTGGGTCCGGCTGTGGTTCGACAACGCGGGCAAGCCGCACCAGCGGGCGTACACCCTGGTCGACCCCGACCCCGCGAACGGCACCTTCGGGCTGGAGTTCGCGCTGCACGAGGGACGCGCGAGCGACTGGGCACGGGCGGCGAAGCCCGGGGACACCATCGAGGCCACGGTCCACGGCACCGCGTTCACGGAGCCGGACCCGGCCCCGTCCCACGTCCTCGCCGTCGCCGACTCGGCCTCCCTCCCCGCCCTCAACTCCCTCCTGGACGCGGTGGGTACGGCCCCGGCGACGATCTGGTTCGAGACGGACCACGGCACGGACGGGCTCCCGCTGCGCACCCGCCCCTCACTCCACGACCTGCGCCCGGTCCCGCGCCGGGGCGCCCCTCTCGTCACCCGGGTCAAGGAGTCCCTCCCTGACCTCCTCAAGGACCAGTCCGCCCCCTACGTCTGGATCGCCTGCGACACCACCACGACCCGCACCCTCACGACGTACGTCCGCAAGGAACTCGCCGTCCCGAGGCAACGGGTGAACGCGATGGGCTACTGGCGCACGGAGGCCTGAGAGGCGTTCCGCACCCTCACGCGGGATCATCGAGGCATGGACGTCAGCCTTCACATCGCCCAGGATCCCGAAGCGGACGCGCTGCTCAGCCGCAGCCCCCTCGCCGCCCTGACCGGGATGCTGCTGGACCAGCAGGTGCCGATGGAGTGGGCGTTCAAGGGGCCGCGCACGATCGCCTCGCGCATGGGTGCGGACGAGTTGGACGCGCACGAGATCGCCGCGTACGACCCGGAGAAGTTCGCCGCGCTGCTCACCGCGAAGCCGGCCGTGCATCGCTATCCCGGGTCCATGGCCAAGCGGATCCAGCAGCTGTGCCAGTACCTCGTGGAGCACTACGACGGGGACGCGGCCAAGGTCTGGGAGGGCGTCAAGAGCGGCGAGGAGCTGCTGCGGCGGCTCAAGGAACTGCCCGGGTTCGGCGCCCAGAAGGCCCAGATCTTCCTGGCTCTGCTCGGCAAGCAGTTCGGTGTGCGGCCCGAGGGCTGGCGCGAGGCGGCGGGGGCGTACGGCGAGCCGGACTCCTTCCGCTCCGTCGCCGACATCACCGGCCCGGAGTCCCTGGCGAAGGTCCGCGCCCACAAGCAGGAAATGAAGGCCCAGGCGAAGGCCTCCGGCAAGTAGCCCGGCACTTCCCGACGCCGGGGTGAGTTTGTCGGCTGCGGGATGGCGGAGGCCGGTCGCGCAGTTCCCCGCGCCCCTCGGGCGGGGCGCGGGTCCGTCGGATGGGTCACCGCGGTGGCAGAGCGGCCCCACGCGGCCAAAACATGAAACATGAGCCAGGTACCGAACGCCTCCCACCAAGGCCCGCAGTACGACGACCGCCACGTCCACGACCGTGAACCACGCGTCACCCCCGAAGGCCCCCTGCACTTCATCGCCCGCAGCGCCTGGCAAGCCGTCCTGCTCGCCGGCATCGCGGCCTTCGTCCTGGGCGTGCTGGTGCTGGTCTGGCCGGGCGCCTCCCTGCTGGCCGCAGGCGTGCTCTTCGGCCTCTACCTGCTCTTCAGCGGCGTACTCCAGCTCGTCGCCGCGTTCGGCACCCACGCCGCGACCTCGCTGCGCGTCATGGCCTTCATCAGCGGCGCCCTCTCGATCCTGCTCGGCCTGTTCTGTTTCCGCGGCCCGATGCAGTCGATCCTCCTGCTCGCCCTGTGGATCGGCATCGGCTGGCTGTTCCGCGGCATCACCCAGACCCTGGCCGCCGCGTCCGACCCGACCGTGCCGGCCCGCGGCTGGCAGATCTTCCTCGGGATCGTGAGTTTCCTCGCGGGGATCGTCCTCATCGTGTCCCCGTTCACCTCGGTCGCCGTCCTCACCCTCGTCGGCGGCTGCTGGCTCATCGCGGTCGGCGTCACGGAAATCGTCACGGCGTTCGTGATCCGCGGCCGCGCCAAGCGCATCCCGGCCGTCGTCTGACCGCACGCCCGACCGCAGGACCGCAGGACCGCAACCGCACGACGAGTCCACGCCGTACGTCAACTCCGCGCCTCACCCGTAGCCCATGAGGACGGATCTCGCCGCCGACCCGATGAACCACCCACTCCGGATGGGGACACGACCCCTATGAGCTCCTCTCCGCACCGCCGGCCGCGCCCGCCGCACCGGCACGCGTGGATGCGGGTTCTGACACTCCTCGTCGTCACGATCCTCGCGGCGGGCGCCCACGTCGACGCCTTCGCCCCGACCGCCGACGTGGCCTCCGCCGAAGCGGGCTGCGGCGCCGAACACGACGTACTCGACACGGCCCTTCGCCCGCCCGCCCGGCAGGACCACCGCCCCCTCGCCCCACTGCGCCCCGCGCCGACCGCTCCCGACTGCCCGGAGCCGGCGCCCCACCCCCGTCACGTACCGCCGTCGCCCTCCCGCACGCTGCACGCCCTGCGCTCCGTGGTCCTGCGCTGCTGACAGGCCCGGCCCGGCCTCCGGACCGTCCCCACCAGCCAGTCAGTGAACCAAGCGAACGCAAGGACACAGCCATGCCCACCGACCCGTACGCGGTCCTGCGCGCCCTCCTGCGCGCGGAAGCCGTCCGCAACACGCCCAAGCCGCAGCCCGAACCCAGGCCCGCACCGGACGCCCCGCAGATGCAGGCGCCCCCGCCCAAGGAGCACGGAAACAGCTAGCACAGGGAACGGTGAGGCGACCGTCCCGCCCGTGGGCGGGGCGGTCGCCTCACCGCCTGACAGCTGACAGCCGCCAGATGACAGATGACAGATGACAGATGACAAAAACCAACCACCGGCTACCGGCTACCGCCTGCGCCGAGCCGTCCCGAAGAGGGAGCGGGTGATCTCCCTGCCGATCTGCGTGCCCATCGACCGTGCCAGGGACTTGAAGATCCCGCTGCCGACGACCTGTTCGACGACCGAGGGTTCCTCCTTCGCCCGGCCGCCGTCCTTCGCGGGCGCCCGCCCGGCCTGCGCGGCTGCCGCGTCCCGCGCCGCGAGCTTCTCGTACGCGGACTCGCGGTCGACCGCCTGCGCGTAACGCCCGTACAGCGGGGACGCCTGCACCGCCCGGTCCAGCGCGGCCGGATCGACAGGGCCCATCAGGGACTGCGGGGCCCGCAGCCGGGTCGCCGCGACCGGCGTCGGCGCGCCCTTCTCGCTCAGCACGGTCACCACGGCCTCGCCGGTGCCGATGCCGGTGAGGACCTCCTCCAGGTCGTACGCGGAGTTGGGGAAGGTCTTCACCGTGGCCTTCAGCGCCTTCTGGTCGTCCGGGGTGAAAGCGCGCAAGGCGTGCTGAACGCGGTTGCCGAGCTGGGCGAGGACGTCGGACGGCACGTCCTTCGGGGTCTGCGTCACGAAGAAGACGCCGACCCCCTTCGAACGAATGAGCCGCACGGTCTGGGTGATCGACTCCAGGAAGGCCTTCGACGCGCCGGTGAAGAGGAGATGCGCCTCGTCGAAGAAGAAGACCAGTTTCGGCTTGTCGAGGTCGCCGACCTCCGGGAGGTCGTGGAAGAGATCGGCGAGCATCCACATCAGGAAGGTCGAAAAGAGCTGCGGTTTGTCCTGGACCTCGGGGAGTTCGAGGACGGACACCGTCCCGCGCCCGTCCGGCGCCATCCGCAGCAGCTCGCTCGTGTCGAACTCCGGCTCCCCGAAGAACGGGCTCATGCCCTGCGCCTCGAAGGCGGTCAGGGAGCGCAGGATCACGCCTGCCGTCGCGGGCGACAGGCCACCGATGCCCTTCAGCTCCGTCTTGCCCTCGTCCGAGGTCAGGAAGGTGACGACGGCCCGCAGGTCCTTGAGGTCGAACAGTTCGAGACCCTTCTGGTCGGCGTAGTGGAAGATCAGGCCGAGCGACTGCTCCTGGGTCTGGTTGAGCTGGAGCACCTTGGAGAGCAGCACCGGGCCGAAGCTGGTGACCGTCGCCCGTACGGGGATCCCCTTGCCCATGCCGCCGAGCGCGTAGAACTCGGCCGGGCAGGCGGTCGGCGTCCACTCCTGGTGGACCTCCTGGGCACGCGCCAGCACCTTGTCGTTCGACACGCCCGGCGCCGAGATCCCGGAGACATCACCCTTGATGTCGGCGAGGAACACCGGCACGCCCTGCACGGACAACTGTTCGGCGATCAGCTGCAGCGTCTTCGTCTTGCCGGTGCCGGTGGCTCCGGCGACCAGCCCGTGCCGGTTGAGCACGGGCAGCGGAATGCGGATCCGGGCGTCCGGCAGACACCGCCCGTCCCAGAGCAGGACGCCCAGGTCGAGCGCGGGTCCGGCGAACGCGTAACCGGAGGCGATCTCCAGGGCCTCCTGGGGGAGCCCGCGGGCGCCGCTCACACCTTCGGGTGCCACCACGGGAGGCGCTTCGCTGTCGCTCATATCAGGCCCCTGTTCCCGGTTTGCACTGATTTACGGCGTCTTTTCCAGCGTCGCACTACGTCGCCATGGCTGCGCCCGGAAGGTCTGGGCCGGTAGGCTTTCCGTGTGATCTTCAAGCGCATCGGAAACGGACGGCCGTACCCCGACCACGGCCGGGAAAGCACCCGGCAGTGGGCGGACGTCGCGCCGCGCCCGGTCCGCCTCGATCAGCTCGTGACGACCAAGGGCCAGCTGGACCTGGAGACCCTCCTCGCCGAGGACTCCACGTTCTACGGCGACCTGTTCGCGCACGTAGTGAAGTGGCAGGGCGACCTGTACCTCGAGGACGGCCTGCACCGCGCCGTACGCGCCGCGCTGCAACAGCGCCAAGTGCTCCACGCACGTGTGCTCGAACTCGACTGACTCGGCCGACTCGACCGAGACGAACTCGGCCGGGACCGGGCGCCCGGGACACGACGGCCTCATCGAGGCCCAAGATCCCCGCTCGTTGACCCTTTTGGGTTGGACTGAACCTCGACCGATGATCATTTTGTAGGAATCACCGCCGCGGCGCACTACGCTGCGCCCATGAGCATGCTCACTCCCCCTGGCATGGGCGGCCAGTACCGGATCACGGGGGACAAATACCCACGGATGCGCCGACGCCGAGGGCGTCGCAGGCTCGTGTTCCTGGCCGTCGCCTCCGTCACCGCGCTCGGGCTGGTCGGGTGGGGAACCCTGCAGCTCATCGACGTCTTCACGGGCAAGGGCGACAAGGCCACGGCGGCCGGTACGAAGGGCGACTGCACGTCCAAGGTCGGCCCGTCGGCCAAGGCGACCACGACGTCCACCGCCGCCGGGACGCTGCCCAGGCCCGGGCAGATCACCGTCAACGTCCTCAACGCCACGCCGCGCAGCGGGCTCGCCAAGCAGACGGCGGACGAGCTGAAGAAGCGCGGGTTCCGCATCGGCGACGTGGGCAACGCGACGGCCACGTACGACAAGAAGGTCAACGGCGCCGGGATACTGCTGGGCGCCAAGGGAGCCGCACAGGCCGCGCTGCCGGTGCTGGGCACGCAGTTGTCCGGCGCCGAGGTGAAGACGGACGGCCGCGCCCAGGCCGACCGGGTCGACCTGATCATCGGCACCGCCTTCAAGAGCCTCGCGAAGAAGGAGGACGCCGACAAGGCCCTCGCCACCCTGTCCGGGCCCCGGCCGGCCGCGTCCGCCTCTCCGAAGAGCTGCTGAACGGCGAAGGCTGTCGGCAGCCCCGTAGGGACCGCAGACAGCCTTCGTGAGACCGCTGATCGTTCAGAACCGAACCGATGGGCCCTGAAGGCCCCGAAACCCCTGGATGGCCCCGGCAAGGCCGCTGAGGGCCCGAGGGACGGCTGAGGGGCCCCGTTCGGCCGCGACGGTCACGTAGGACCGTGGCAGGTCCCGCGCAGGTGCGGGAACCTACTCGGCCGCCCCGTACATCCGGTCCCCCGCGTCGCCCAGCCCCGGCACGATGTAACCGTGCTCGTTGAGCCGTTCGTCGACCGACGCGGTCACGACCGTCACCGGCGTGCCCGCGAGCTCGCGCTCCATGACCTCGACGCCCTCCGGCGCGGCGAGCAGCACCACGGCGGTGACGTCGTCGGCGCCGCGCTTGATCAGCTCCTGGATCGCCGCGACGAGCGTGCCGCCGGTGGCCAGCATCGGGTCGAGGACGTACACCTGGCGCCCGGAGAGGTCGTCCGGCATCCGGGTCGCGTACGTGGACGCCTGGAGCGTCTCCTCGTCGCGCACCATGCCAAGGAAGCCCACCTCGGCGGTCGGCAGCAGTCGCACCATGCCGTCGAGCATGCCGAGGCCCGCACGCAGGATCGGTACGACCAGCGGGCGCGGGTAGGACAGCTTGACGCCCGTGGTGGCGGCGACCGGGGTCACGATGTCGACCTGCTCGGTGCGCACGTCCCTGGTGGCCTCGTAGGCGAGCAGGGTGACCAGCTCGTCGGCGAGCCGCCGGAAGGTCGCGGAGTCGGTGCGCCGGTCGCGCAGGGTGGTGAGCTTATGGGCGACCAGGGGGTGGTCGACGACGTGGAGACGCATGCCCATAACAGTAACCGTGCCCCCGCACCCCCTGCGCTGGCATCAAACCGCCCGTCAGAGGGAAGGCGGTAGGGACGTACCTGGGGTGGTGGGCCTATGCCGGACCGGGAAGAGGAGTCCCCGGAGCAGTTGGAACGACTCGGACGAACCGAGGGGGCCGAACGGGCTCATGGGGCCGAACGGGCCGGACGACTTCGCCGCGTCGAACAATCCGAACAATCCGAACGGCCCGAACGGGCCGAACGGGCCGAACGGATCGGGCAGCCGGAGACGGACGCCGAGCGCCGACTGCGCCGCGCCCAGTTCCTCCGGGACCTGACCGAGGCGCGCGAACTGCGCGACCGCGTCCAGCCCCGCCGCGCCAAGGTCGCCCGCCTCCGTCACGCCATGCGCATGCGCACCTTCCGTTGGTAGCTCCGCCGCCGACTCCATTGGTGGCTCCGTCGGTAGTCCTTTGGTAGTCCTTCGGTAGCTCCTTGGTGTCCGGCCCACGCCGTGAGGGCGGGGACATGCACACACGACGCCGAGGGCCGCGTACGATCCGCTGTTAGCGATCAAAAGAGGCAGACACAGCAGGCCGAAGACGTCCCCTGAACGCTCTGTTTCTGCCACGATTCCGAGTGGGTGGGGTCTCGGAGCAGCACTCCCCGCCCAATCGACCTCCGCCGGGGGGACCCCCAACCGGCACGCCTATGACCAGTGGGAGAGTCACGGTGTACTTCGCCGCACTGCTCGCGCGCACCGAAGACGGGTGGGAAGCGAGCGACACAGAGCTCGACGATGTGGAGACCCTGTCGGATCTGACCGATCTGGCCCGTGAAGCCTCGGAGGAGGACACGGTGCTCGTACTCATCGAGCAGGAGGACGCGTGGTTCGGCGTCGTCCGCGTGGACGGTGAGGAGGACCCTCGCATCTACGTCTCGGACGCCGCAGCCGCTGCCCGCAGCTCGTACGGCGAGATCCTGCTCACGGACGAACTACTAGGACGGGAGCCCGGCGACGACGACGCCGACCTGGACTCCCTCGACCTGGACGGCACCGAGGACGGTGAACCCGACGACGCAAACGACTCCGAGGACGACGAGGAGGAGGAGAGCGTCTCCGGCGAGATCGTCTCGCACAGCCCCGTCGGGGACCGCGAGATCCTCGCCGACCTCGGTGTCAGCGAGAAGGAACTGCTCGCCCTGGACGAAGGCGACGCGCTCAGCACGATCGCCGAAGCCCTGGGAGCGGCAGAGGTCCTGGAGACCGTCCGCTAGGGCCTGATCCGCCGGACGGGCCCCAGGGACCCGATCCGGCAGGCAGGGCCCGGCTCCCGCGGTTGCGGGGGAGGCGGTTTCCCTGGCGAGCCCGATAGATTTCCCGGGTGAGCCCGACAAAAGAGACCTTTCCAGCAGATCCGGCAGATCCGGTACGCGACCGCTGGCGGGCCGCGATGCGGCTCGCCCTGGACGAGGCCCACCGGGCCGTCCAGGGCGGGGATGTTCCCGTCGGCGCCGTCGTGCTGTCCACGGACGGTACGACGGTGCTCGCGACCGGACACAACGAACGCGAGGCCACGGGCGATCCGACGGCGCACGCCGAGGTGCTCGCGATCCGCGGGGCCGCCCAGCGGCTCGGCGAGTGGCGGCTGGCCGGGTGCACGCTCGTCGTCACCCTGGAGCCCTGCACGATGTGCGCGGGCGCGCTCGTCCAGTCCCGGGTGGACCGGGTCGTCTACGGTGCCCGCGACGAGAAGGCGGGCGCGGTCGGTTCCGTCTGGGACCTCGTACGCGACCGCCGGCTCAACCACCGCCCCGAGGTGATCGGGGGCGTACTCGAGGACGAGTGCGCGAGTCTGCTCACGCGTTTCTTCCGCGACCGCTGACTCCACGGGGCGGCGGGAAACGGATTTCAGACCACGGCCCACCTTGGGGTAGGGTCTCCCTCGGTAGCGTGTCCGAGCGGCCGAAGGAGCTCGCCTCGAAAGCGAGTGTGGCGCAAGTCACCGAGGGTTCAAATCCCTCCGCTACCGCTTGAGAAGGGCCCCGTCGCAAGACGGGGCCCTTCGTGCGTACGGCAAAGGACTTCGGCCAGCGGGCCATTGGTCCAAAAAAAGTGGGGTGAAGGTTACACTCACCGCCGGCACAGGGGGCCCACTGGGCGCAGCAGTCACAGGGAGGCCGCGATGGCGGTGAATTCGAAGAAGATCGCCGTCTACATACTCGTGGTCTTCGCGCTCTACGTGATCATCACGGATCCGGCGAAGGCGGCCGATTACGTCCAGATAGGGTTCGAGGGCATTTCGACCGCCGCCCGGTCCATCGGCGACTTCATGACGTGGATCGCCGACGGGGCCAAGAACTGATCGGCCGCCCCCGCACGGCCCGTACCACCAGGGAGTACCCGTGATCCGCCATCTGGTCCTCTTCAAGCTCAACGAAGGCGTCGAGCGTGACGACCCCCGCGTCGTCGAGGGCGTGGCCGCCTTCCGCCCGCTCGGCGACCAGATCCCCGAGCTGCGGTTCTGGGAGTGCGGCTGGAACATCACCGACCGGCCCGTCGCGTACGACTTCGCGATCAACTCCGCGGTCGACGACACCGACGCCCTGAAGCGGTACTTGGAGCATCCCGCGCACCAGGCGGGCGTCGCGCTGTGGCGCGAGTTCGCGACATGGGTGATCGCCGACTATCCGTTCTGAACCCATCCGAGCCGACACGCTCTGAGCCCCTCGCCGGAAAGCGGCGGGGGGCTTTTCTGTTTCCTATGCCCCAACTCTCCCTAAATCCTGTTCAACACGGGGTTATACGGTGCTTGCACACAGTGCACATGTCTTGTGATGCTATGACCGCTTTTGACGGATGAGTTGATGGATCTGACGGATCATAGAGGTGGAGTTGACCGTGCCGGCCAGTACTGCGCCTCAAGCACCGCCACAGGAAATCCCCAAGGAACACATCACCACGGAACCCCTCGCCCAGGAACGCGTCACCACGGAACGCGCCGCCACGGAACCCCTCGCCCCGGAGCACATCGCCCACGAACGCGTCACCCCTGAGCAGGCCACCCCTGAGCGACGCCGCGGCGCCGACACCCGGGCCCTCACCCAGCTGCTCTTCGGCCAGCTCAAGACGCTGGAGCCGGGCACCGCGGAGCACGACCGCGTACGCGGGGCGCTCATCGAGGCGAACCTGCCGCTCGTGCGCTACGCGGCCGCCCGCTTCCGCTCCCGCAACGAGCCGATGGAGGACGTGGTCCAGGTCGGCACCATCGGCCTGATCAACGCGATCGACCGCTTCGACCCCGACCGGGGCGTACAGTTCCCGACCTTCGCGATGCCGACCGTCGTCGGCGAGATCAAGCGGTACTTCCGCGACAACGTCCGCACCGTCCACGTGCCCCGCCGGCTGCACGAACTGTGGGTGCAGGTGAACAGCGCGACGGAGGACCTGACGACGGCCTTCGGGCGCTCCCCCTCGACCGCCGAGATCGCCGAGCGGCTGCGCATCAGCGAGGAGGAGGTGCTGTCCTGCATCGAGGCCGGACGCTCGTACCACGCGACCTCCCTCGAAGCCGCCCAGGAGGGTGACGGGCTGCCCGGACTGCTCGACCGGCTCGGCTACGAGGACCCGGCCCTCGACGGGGTCGAACACCGCGACCTCGTCCGCCATCTCCTCGTACAACTGCCCGAGCGCGAGCAGCGGATCCTTCTCCTGCGCTACTACAGCAATCTGACGCAGTCACAGATCAGTGCCGAGCTGGGAGTCTCCCAGATGCACGTGTCAAGGCTGCTCGCCCGGAGCTTCGCACGGCTTCGATCCGCAAACAGGATCGAGGCGTAACCGGAAAGAGCGAATCGCTCAACGTCTCCTTTTCCGACAGTTCAGCGTCGAAAAACCGTCAGACCCCCCTTTTCCAGGGCCGATTCACCCCCTCCATGTCGACATGTCACTACAGCGTGTTGCCGACATGTGACATTCTGCCGGAAGAGCGTTTGGCGCAGCCCCGCCTCCGGTATTCAGGTGGAGGCTGCGTTCCTCCGACGGGAGCGTCCGCCGCGACCGTCCGCGACCCAAAGGGGGTGGCATGTCCGCAGACCAGGGCAGCTCGAAGGTGCTCACGCTCACGAAGAGCGAATCCGCGCCCGACGCGCTTCACGATGTCCCGGCCCTCCCGGCCCCCGATGCCGCTCCGGCCCTCGAAGCCGTCCCGGCGGCCCCCGAGACCTCGGGAGCCATCGACACCCGCACCCTGTCCCGCTCCCTGTTCCTGCGGCTCGCCGCACTCGGCGAGAACAGCCCCGAGCGTGCCTACGTCCGGGACACCCTCATCGAGCTCAACCTCCCGCTCGTGCGGTACGCGGCGGCCCGCTTCCGCTCCCGCAACGAGCCGATGGAGGACATCGTCCAGGTCGGCACCATCGGCCTGATCAAGGCGATCGACCGCTTCGACTGCGAACGCGGCGTGGAGTTCCCGACGTTCGCGATGCCGACGGTCGTGGGCGAGATCAAGCGGTTCTTCCGTGACACCTCGTGGTCCGTCCGCGTCCCGCGGCGCCTCCAGGAGCTGCGCCTGGCCCTCACCAAGGCCAGCGACGAGCTCTCCCAGAAGCTCGACCGGTCCCCGACCGTCGCCGAACTCGCCGCGGTCCTGGGCGTGTCGGAGGAGGACGTCGTCGACGGCCTCGCGGTCGGCAACGCCTACACGGCCTCCTCCCTCGACTCCCCGGCCCCCGAGGACGACGGCGGCGAGGGCTCCCTCGCGGACCGCCTCGGCTACGAGGACACGGCGCTGGAGGGCGTCGAGTACCGCGAGTCGCTGAAGCCGCTGCTCGCCAAACTCCCGCCCCGCGAGCGCCGGATCATCATGCTGCGCTTCTTCGCCAACATGACCCAGTCGCAGATCGGCGAGGAGGTCGGCATCTCGCAGATGCACGTCTCCCGCCTTCTCACCCGCACGCTGGCCCAGCTCCGCGAGGGCCTGATCTCCGACTGAGACCTCCCGTGCTCGACCCTTCATAATTGACGGATCGTCAGCCACACTGGCGCGATGCGTCGAGCGACTTGGCTCCATGGCCGTCGAGGCGCCCTGGTGGGCGCCTCGACGGCTGTTGTCTGCCTGGGTGCGGTTCTGGCCGCGTGCGGGGACGGTGGGAGCGGCGGCGGATACGTGGCGGTGGGGGCGCCGGCCGATTCGGGGCCCATGGTGGCCCCGACCGGGAGCATCTCACTGACCCCACTGCCCGAGTCCACGCCACTCACGGAAGCCGCCAAGGGAACACCTCAGCAGGGCAGTTCACCCCCGCGGTCCCCACTCTCCGCTTCGCCCGGCACGGCAACGCACCCCGGCGGCGACAACTCGCCCCGCGCGGACGCCGGTTCGGGCGCGCCATCGGCGCCCTCCGCTCGGCCGACCCCGGGTTCCACGGCAGGTACCAGTCCCCCCGGTACCCCCAGTCCTTCCGGTCCCGCCGGCCCCGCTGTTCTCGACGTGAGCGAGCCCACGCGGGAGGCCACCGACCAGCGCTGGTGCGAGAAGGTGACGGTCTCCTTCCGCAACACCGGTGGCAGCGCCGTGCGTTCGGGCACGGTGACCCTCGGGACGCACATCATCGGGGCGCTCGGCATCGACTGGGCGACGATCGACTCGAAGCGGGATCTGCCCGTGCCGATCGCGGCCGGAGCGGGCAGCACAAAGACCTGGACGGTGTGCGTCGACGACTGGCGCGTGCCGCTCGGCATGCACATCGAGACGCGGGACGTGTCCGTCCAGTGGAAGTGACCCGCCTCCACCGGTCCTACCGGCGGGGCGGGCGGGTTGTTGCCCTTACGCCAGCGCGAGCCACGCCACGGCGGCGACGACCGCCACGGCGACGACGATGCCGATGATCAGGCCGATGCGGGGGCCCGCCGGGGCGGCCGCCTGCTGCTGCCGGGCCTGGGGGCCCTCGTCGACGAAAGCGCGGAACATCTGGGTGCTACCCGCGGGGTCGTAGTTGCCCTCGGGGCCCTGGGTGTTTGCCATGGCCCAGGACCCTAGCGAATACATGCCCCCTACCCAAGCGCCGGGTTCCCCTCGCCCTCCCCCGTTCCCCAGTTCTGGATGGCCTGGCCAGCGAGCCGGATGCCGCACGCCCCGCCGACAGCGCCCCGCCAAGGGCGCGAGGAACTGCGCGCCCAGCCCCCACCGGCCGGGCCGACAGCCGGAGACGCCCGGATGGACGGAATCGCCCGCCCAGCGGCCCGGGGCCCCCGCACAGGTCAGACGCTCGACCCGCAGGAGTCAGGCACACAACCCCGCAGAGGTCGGCCGCACAGCCCTCCAGATCACCGGAGCCCAGCCCCGCAGGGGTCAGACGCTCGACCCCGCAGGAGTCAGACCCGCAGCCCCGCAGGGGTCGGGCGCACAGCCCCGCCCCCAGGTGACCGGAGCCCGCCCTCCAGGAGCCAGACGTCCCGTCCCGCAGTGACCGGAGCTCGGCCCCTGACAAGAGGCAGCAGCACAGTCCCAGCCATCAGCCAGGCGCCCCGTCCCCGGCCGGGCGGGGCGCAGCCCTGGGCGAGGCCAGACACCCACCCTCGCCCAGACCCCCACCCCCATCCCCACCCAGGCAACACGAAGCCCAACCGGCGGCCGGAGCGCAGCGTCGGCCAAGGGCCCGATTTCCGGCCGCCGGCAAGGCACAGGGTGCGGGGTGCAAGGTCGCACAGTCCGGCCACCACCCCGCCTCGCCCCACCCCGTCCGCCCCGCGAAGGCCACGCTCCGTCGATCCACAGCGGGCTCAAAGCCACACACCCCGCCCACCAGCAGGTTTACATTCGCCAATACTTGCCTTTGCCATCTTTTTAGCCCAGCGGCAGCGATATCGTTTGCCTGCAGCAACCAACTGCATTTATGGTTGCCCCAAGCAACGAATACAGGAGGGGTGATGGCCGAGCAGGCGCAGTACGAGGAATTGGCTCGTCAGCTCAGTGCCATCGGTGCCGTGAAGCGGGAGCTCGGGCGGATCCTGCCGCACGACTGCCCCGCGGGCTCCGCCGCCGTACTGACCCTCCTCGGCCGGCACGGCGACATGCGGATGAGCAAGCTCGCCGAGCTGCTCGCCGTGGACATGTCGGTGACCAGCCGCCACGTCGCCCACGTCGCCGACCGGGGCTGGATCGAACGCCTCCCCGACCCCGCCGACAAACGCTCCCGCATCCTGCGCCTCACCGACGCGGGACGCGAGCAGCTCACCGAACTCTCCCGCCGCTCCTCGCGGCTGTTCGCCGACCGGCTGAGCGACTGGTCCGACCACGAGGTCGGCCTGCTCATCCACCTGATGGGCCGGTTGCGCGAGAGCTTCGGCGACTGCCGTGCCGTACCCCGGCCGCCCTACGTGCCGGAAGCAACCGAACTGACCACCCGTACACCCGCATAAGACAAGAGAAGGAAGCCCATGGCAACGACCACACCAGCCGGTGTGCGGGCTCACGCCAAGCACGGAGGTGGACCCGCCGACGGCACTCCGATGACACACCGCCAGATCATGGAGGCCCTCTCCGGGCTGCTGCTCGGCATGTTCGTCGCGATCCTGTCGTCGACGATCGTCACCAACGCGCTCCCCGAGATCATCGGCGACCTGGGCGGCGGCCAGTCCGCCTACACCTGGGTCGTCACGGCCTCGCTGCTGGCCATGACCGCGACCACACCTCTGTGGGGCAAGCTCTCCGACCTGTACAGCAAGAAGGCGCTCGTACAGATAGCCCTCGTCATCTACGTGCTGGGATCGGCCGCAGCCGGCCTGTCCCAGAACCCCGGCATGCTCATCGCATGCCGTGTGGTCCAGGGCGTCGGCGTCGGCGGTCTGTCCGCCCTCGCCCAGATCGTCATGGCCGCGATGATCTCCCCGCGTGAGCGCGGGCGTTACTCCGGTTACCTCGGCGCGACCTTCGCTGTCGCAACGGTCGGCGGCCCGCTGCTCGGCGGTGTCATCACCGACACCTCGTGGCTCGGCTGGCGCTGGTGCTTCTACGTCGGCGTGCCGTTCGCGTTCATCGCGCTGATCGTGCTGCAGAAGACCCTGCACCTGCCCACCGTGAAGCGGGACGTGAAGGTCGACTGGGGCGGCGCGTTCTTCATCTCCGCCGCGGTCTCGCTGCTGCTGGTCTGGGTCACCTTCGCCGGTGACAAGTACGACTGGATATCGGGGCAGACGTACGCGATGGTGGGAGGCTCGATCGTCCTCGGGCTGCTGTTCGTGCTCGTCGAGTCCAAGGCGAGCGAGCCGATCATCCCGCTGCGGCTGTTCCGCAACCGCACCATCACCCTCTCCTCCCTCGCCTCGCTCTTCGTGGGCGTCGCGATGTTCACCGGCACCGTCTTCTTCAGCCAGTACTTCCAGCTGGCCCGCGACAAGTCCCCGACGATGTCGGGCGTCATGACCATCCCGATGATCGGTGGCCTGTTCATCGCCTCCACGGTCTCCGGCCAGGTCATCACCAAGACCGGCCGGTGGAAGTACTGGCTGGTCAGCGGCACCGTCCTGATCGCCGCGGGCCTGGGCCTGCTGGGCACCATCCGCTACGACACGACCTACTGGCACGTCGCGGTCTTCATGGCGCTGCTCGGTCTCGGCGTCGGCATGACGATGCAGAACCTGGTGCTGTCCACGCAGAACCAGGTCGCCCCGTCCGACCTCGGCTCGGCCAGCTCCACGGTGACGTTCTTCCGTTCCCTCGGTGGTGCGATGGGCGTCTCCGCGCTCGGCGCGATCATGTCCACCCGGATCACCGACTACGTCAAGGACGGCCTGGCCGGCCTCGACCCCAAGTACGCCGCCGCGTCCTCTTCCGGCTCCGGCACCATCCCGGACATGGACGCGCTGCCCGCCCCGCTGCGCACCGTCCTGGAGAGCGCCTACGGTCACGGCATCGCCGACGTCTTCATGATCGCCTCCGTCCTGGCGCTGCTCGCCTTCCTCATCGTCCTGTTCATCAAGGAGGTCCCGCTGCGGACCTCGGGCGCGCTGGCCCAGGCCGCGGAGGCCAAGGCGGAGGCTCCGGCCGCCGCCGAGGCACCCGCCGCCGAGGAGAGGATCCCGAGCTGGGCGGCGGCCGTCGCCGAGACGAGCCCCGCGGTCGGACCCGAGGGCACGCAGCGGCTCGCCGCCGTCGCCACCGCGACACGGGAGAGCGCCCCGCTGCCCACCTCCGGCGGCATCCCGGTCCGTGGTCACGTCCGCGGCACCGAGAGCGCGCCCGTCCCGCAGGCCGCGGTCACGCTGATCTCGCTCGCGGGACGGCAGCTGGGCCGGTCGGTCGCGCAGGCCGACGGCTCCTACGCGGTGGACGCGCCCGGCACGGGCTCGTACGTCCTGATCGCCTCCGCCGACGGTTTCCAGCCGCAGGCCTCGACGATCGTCGTGAACGACGAGCCGGTGGCGTACGACATCCTGCTGAGCGGCACGAGCGGGCTGAGCGGGATCGTCCGGGCCGCCGGGACCGGCACCCCGGTCAAGGACGCCATGGTCATCGTGACCGACGTCCGCGGTGATGTACTGGCCACCGGGACCACCGGTGAGCAGGGCCAGTTCGCCTTCACCGAGCTGGTCCCGGGTCCGGTGACCATCGCGGTGAACGCGGCGGGCCACCGCCCGCAGGCCCTCCCCGTCGAGGTCGGCGGCGCCGGAGTCACCCGGATCGAGGTCGAGCTCAGCGCGGGAGCCCAGCTCCAGGGTGTCGTACGGGCCCCCGCCGGCCCCCTGGCCGACGCCCGGGTCACGCTGGTCGACGCGGCCGGCAACGTGATCGGCACCGCCAGGACCGGCGCGGACGGCGCGTACGCCTTCACCGACCTGGACGGCGGCGAGTACACCGTCATCGCGACGGGTTACCCCCCGGTGGCGACGGCTCTCACGGTCTCCGGCAGTGGCGTCGACGACCACGACATCGCCCTCGCCCACCCCGGCGAGTAGCTGATACCCCGGCCCGTGGGGACGCGCGCACTCTGAGCGGAGGTGCGCCCCCCACGGGCCGGTTTCATTGCGACCAATTTTTACTGCTTTGCAGGGAGAAAACGGGATGGGACTGACCGCACGGATTCGCACGCGGGACGGATGGGCCGTGTCGCACGCGGTCGTCACGGTGACCGACATGACCGGGACGCAGGTGCTGCGCGCCGAGGCGGACACCGAAGGAGCCGTGCACGACCCGACCCCGCTCACGCCCGGCGCGTACACCGTGATCGTGACCGCGGTCGGGTACGCGCCCGCCGCCTCCAGCGCGATCGTCACGGTGAGCGGCCGGGCCGAGGTCGGCAACGTGACCCTCGCCCGCCAGGGCGGCAACGAACTGCCGCCGCCCGGCCCCTGGACCGTCGACCCGGCGCACTCCTCCGTCGGCGCCGTCGCGCAGCACCTGGGCATCTCCAGCGTGCACGGCCGTTTCACGGACTTCTCGGCGGCGATCGAGATCTCCCCGGACGACGTGTCCAAGTCCCGCGTCGAAGCCGTGATCTCCGCGGCCTCGATCGACACCGGCAACGGCATGCGTGACGGCCACCTGAAGTCCCCCGACTTCCTCGACGTCGAGACGTACCCGCAGATCACCTACCGCTCGACCGGCCTGACCCCGGCCGGCTCCGACCGCTGGACCGTCCACGGCGAACTCACCATGCGCGGCATCGCCCGCCCGGTCGACCTGGACCTCGCCTACCTGGGCACGGGCGGGGACCCCTGGGGCGGCACGCGGGCCGCCTTCCGGGCGACGACCGAACTCCACCGCGAGGAATTCGCCATGAACTACAACCAGGTCATCCAGGCAGGCATCTCAGCGATCGGCACCACGCTGAAGGTGGAACTGGACATCCAGGCGGTACAGGGAGCACCCCTCCCACAGGCGTGAGGTGCGGGCACCTTCCCGGCGGGCACCCTAGGCTGACTCACATGGCACCGAACATCGCTACGAACACCGCCGTGTCCCTGGACGAACTGCTCGACTTCGTACGCCCCCGCCACCGCGCCATCCTGCTGACCCGGAGGGCGGACGGCAGCCCCCAGGGCTCCCCCCTGACCTGCGGGGTCGACGACGCCGGGCGGATCGTCGTCTCGACCTACCCCGAACGCGCGAAGACCCGTAACGCCAAGCGGGACGAGCGGGTCAGCCTGATCGTGCTGAGCGACGAGTGGAACGGACCCTGGGTCCAGATCGACGGCACGGCCGAGGTCGTCGACCCCCCCGAATCCGTCGAGCCGCTCGTCGAGTACTACCGGAACATCGCGGGCGAACACCCGGACTGGGACGAGTACCGGGAGGCCATGCTCAAGCAGGGCAAGTCGATCATCCGGGTCACGCCGGTGAAGTGGGGCCCGGTCGCGACGGGCGGCTTCCCGGCCCGACTGGCACCCCAGGAGTAGTACAGGAACGACCGAGGGGAGGAGCGGGACAGGCCCTAACCCCGGGCGACCATCGTCTCGATCCCCGCGATCAGCGTTTCCAGCGCGAACGTGAAGTCCCGCTCCCGCATCTCCTCGACCGTGTCACCGCCGCGGGCCTCCATGAGGTCCGCGGCGTTCTCGAAGTTGGCGGAGAACTGCGGCTGTTCGCCGATCGTGCTCATGGCCTGACGGAAGTACTCGTCCTGGGTCATCCCCGCCGAGGCGCAGCGCTGCACGAAGTGGCCCTCGATGGTGCCGAACCCGTACACGAACTGGAAGACCGCCGAGAGCGCGCCCATCTGGCCGTGCCGGGGCAGGCCGGTGTTGCGGATCACCTGCTGGACGCAGAGCGAGAAGGCCATGGAGTGCGGGCCGATGTTCAGGAAGGTCCCGATCAGCGGGGACACCCAGGGGTGGCGGACCAGCAGCGCGCGGTAGCCGGTGGCGAGGGAGCGGAGCTGGTCGCGCCAGTTATCGCCCGACTCCGCGTCGGGCAGCTCCAGTTCGCCGAAGACCGCGTCGAGGGCGAGCTCGAGCAGGTCGTCCTTGGTGTCGACGTACCAGTACACGGACATCGCGGTGACGTTCAGCTCGGCGGCCAGCCGGCGCATGGAGAACTTCGCCATGCCCTCGGCATCCAGCAGCCGTACGGTGACCTCGGTGATCCGGTCCCGGTCGAGCCCCGAGGGCTGCCCGCCCCCGCGCGCCGCAGCGCCCCGGGGAGCCTTGCCCTCCAGCCAGACACTGGTCCGCGCCGGACGCTCGGCACGGTCGGCTGCCCTCACCATGGCGCACCTTCCTCGGAACTCGAAACTCATCACTCATGACTCGGAACTCATGACACGGAACCCTGATGCTAAGCGGGCGCTACGCCGACACCGCCACCGCGGAGTCTGCCCTCTCCGCACGTCGTAGCAACGCCGCGGCCAGCAGTCCACCGAGAAGGACGGCCACCGCGCCCACCAGTTGGCTGGTCTCCAGGCCCGACGAGAACGCGTCCGTGATCCGCCCGCGCTCCTCCTCCGAACCCGCCGAGGCCAGCGCCGCCGGGAGCGAGGCCGCCGCCACCGGAATCAGCGCCGCGAACCGGGAGTTGAGGATCGCCCCGAGCACCGCCACGCCGAGGCCGTTGCCGAACTCGGCGAGCGTGCCGTTGATGCCCGCGCCCACGCCCGCCTTCTCCGGCGGAATCGCGCTCATGATGGCGTGTGCCATGGCCGGGTTGGCCACGGCGGCGCCCGCGCCGATCAGCAACAACCCGAGCAGTGTGCCGCCGTACCCGTGCGCGGCGAGCGTGGCGATCGACACCAGCCCGGCCGACATCAGCGTCATGCCGAGCGCGATCGACACCGGAGTGCCGAGTCTCGCCGTCCACTTCGCCGAGACGCCGGAGAAGTTCAGCGCCACGACCGCGAGCGCGAGCGGCGCCGTACGCAATCCGGCCTCCAGGGGGCCGTATCCCAGGACGAATTGGAGGTGCTGAGTGAGCAGGAAGAGGGCCCCGCCCATGCCGAAGGTGATGAGGACGGCTCCCGCGACGGCTCCGGTGAAGCGCCGGTCGCGGAAGAAGTGCAGGTCGAGCATGGGGTACGGGATCCGGCTCTCCCAGTACGCGAAGGCGGCCAGCACCAGCACGGCGACCGCGTCCGTGGCCAGGACCCGGCCCGACGTCCAGCCGTGTTCGGGGCCGGAGATGATCGCGTACACGAGTGCGGTCATGCCGATCGTCGAGAGCAACGCTCCCAGGAGGTCGGGGCGGTCCCCGCGCGGACTCTTCGACTCCGGTACGAGGGCCACCACCGCGGCGAGGCCCAGGGCCACCACCGGCAGGTTGATCAGGAAGATCGCGCCCCACCAGAAGTGGTTCAGTATGAAGCCGCCGAGGAGCGGTCCGGCCGCGAAGCCGAGGGCGTTGACGGCGCTCCAGATGCCGATGGCCTTCGGGTGCTCAGCGGGGGCGAAGACCTGCATGGCGACGGCGAGCGTGGTGGTCAGCAGGAGCGCGCCACCGACGCCCATCCCGGCCCGCGCGGCGATCAACTGGCCGGTGGAGTCGGCGAGTCCGGCCACCACCGAGCCGATCCCGAAGAGAGCGAGCCCCGCGATCAGCATCTTCTTGCGGCCGTAGCGGTCGGCCGCGCTGCCCGCCGTGAGCAGCAGCCCGGACTGCACCAGCGAGTAGGCGTTGATCATCCACTGGATGTCGGAGGTGGCCGCGCCCAGCTCCCGGGTGAGGGAGGGGATCGCGACGTTCAGGACGGTGTTGTCGAGCAGCACGGTCAGTTGGGCGAGGCAGATGACGCCGAGGATCAGCCAGCGTTGAGGGTGGCCTGGTGGCTGGTCCTCGGGGGGTCCTGGGGGAGTCGTGGACATGCTGTACACCGTAGAACAGTCCCCATACAGCGTACAACGTGATTCTCCGGCGTACGAAGAGGGCGTACGAGAGGGACGTACGAGAAGGATGTACGGAAAGGGCGGTGGCCCGGAGCTGGATCGCTCCGGGCCACCGCCCTGCGTACAGGACCTGCCGTCAGCTACTTGGTCGGCTGCGTCAGGTCGTAGAAGGTGGCCGAACCGACCGTCACCTTCTTGAAGTTGGCCGTGACCCACGAGCTGATCTGGGAGGACGTGGAGGTGGTGGTGGAGGAGGAGTTGCCGCCGCCCATGCCACCGCCCATGCCGCCGCCCGAGATGAAGTAGTGGATCTTGCCGTCCGTCACGTACTTCTTGAACTGGGCCAGCGTCGGGGACGGGTCGGTGCCGTTGAAGCCGCCGATCGCCATCACCGGCTTGCCGGTGGCGAGCTGGTAGCTCGCGGAGTTCTGGGAACCGATGGCCGCGGCCGCCCAGGTGTAGTCGTCCGCGTTCGTCTCCAGCAGCTTCTTGGCCGCGGAGCTGACGGTCGCGCCGTTGAGCAGACCGCCCGCGCCGCCACCGCCCATGCCGCCCTCGCCCATCGCGCCACCGCCGGGCATGCCGCCCTGCTGGTTCTGGCCCTGGGTGTTGCCGTTGCCCTGCTGGTTCTGACCGGGGAAGCCACCGGTACCGCCCGTGCCACCAGTCGGGGGCTGGCCCATGCCGCCGCCCTGCTGGGTGGTGCCGTTGCCGCCCTGCTGGTTCTGGCCCTGGGTGTTGCCGCCGCCCGGGAAGCCGCCCCGCATGCCACCGCCGCCACCGCCACCGGGACCGCCCCGGCCGCCGCCCATCATGCTGGCGCCCGCAGGACCGGCCGTGACGATCGAACCGGTGTGCCCGGTGTTCACCGTGGACAGCGTGTACGCCGTCGGACCCGCGACCGAGGCCACGAAGCTCAGTCCGACCGCAGCGAGGGCCAGTTGACGGCCCAGCCTGGCCGCGAAGATCAGGCCGAGCGCGCCGACCAGACCGCCGATGAGGACCAGCCACTTCAGCCACGGGAGGTAGGTGGGGGTGCGGTTGAGGAGGACGTATCCCCACGCGGCGGTCGCGGTGACCGCGCCGGCGAGGGTGAGCGAGGCCCAGACCTTGCTCCGCTCCTCCCACAGCACCGTCGCGCCCATGCCGACGACGGCCGCGATGTAGGGGGCCAGGGCCACCGTGTAGTACTGGTGGAAGATGCCGGCCATGTAGCTGAAGATGATCGTCGTCATCAGCAGCGCGCCGCCCCAGGCGAGGAACGAGCTGCGCGTCAGGTCGGTCCGCCTGGCCATGGGGGTCCCCCCGCTCGAGCGAAGCCGAGAGTGGGGGAGGGTGAGCACGATGCCCGCGACGAACAGGATCAGCGCGGCGGGCAGCAGCCAGGCGATCTGGCTGCCGATCTCCGAGTTGAACATCCGGTTCCAGCCGGTCTCGCCCCACTGGCCGGTGCCACCGCCACCGCCACCACCGACGCTGCCGGTCTCGTCGCCGTTGATACGGCCGAGGCCGTTGTATCCGAAGGTCAGCTCAAGGAAGGAGTTGTTCTGCGAGCCGCCGATGTACGGGCGGGAGGACGCGGGCCACAGCTCCACGATCGCCACCCACCAGCCGCCGGCGACGACCATCGCCACCGCCGAAAGACCCAGCTGGGCGAACCGCTTCTTGAGCTGCACCGGCGCGCAGACCGCGTACACGACCGCGAGCGGCGGCAGGATCAGGAAGGCCTGCAGGGTCTTCGCGAGGAACGCGAAGCCCACCGCGACACCCGCCCAGACCAGCCACTTCGTCCGGCCGTCCTCCAGAGCGCGGATCACGCAGTAGATCGTGACGGTCATCAGCAGCGCGAGCATCGCGTCCGGGTTGTTGAACCGGAACATCAGCGCGGCGACGGGAGTGAGCGCGAGCACCGCACCCGCGATCAGACCGGCCGCTGGGCTGAAGCGACGGCGCAGTGCCCCGTACAGGACCCCGACCGTGGCCACGCCCATCAGCACCTCGGGGACGAGGATCGCCCACGAGTTGAGACCGAAGATCCGCACCGACAGGGCCATCGGCCACAGCGAGGCCGGGGGCTTGTCGACGGTGATGGCGTTGGCCGAGTCGAGCGAGCCGAAGAAGAGGGCCTTCCAGCTCTGGCTGCCGGCCTGGACGGCCGCGGAGTAGAAGGAGTTGGCGTACCCGGAGGCGCTCAGGTTGTAGAGGTAGAGCAGGCCGGTGGCGACGAGCAGGGCGAGGAAGGCGGGGCGCACCCAGCGCGGGTCCTCGGGTCGGCCGCGCCAGGCTCTGTGGAGGAACGGCTGCCTGGGCTCACCGGACCGGGGGGCCGCGGTGGTCGGCGCCACGGGCTCCTGCAGAGCCGTCGAGCTCGACGGTCCCCAGGAGGGCTCGGCGCCCCCGGAGGGGCTCGCGCCCCCCTGATGGCTCGTGTCGGACTGAGTCGTCATCGTGCGTCCCTCGTGTCCCTCGGGTCGTGATCGTGCGGGCGCACCGCTTGCATCTGCATGGTTGCGTCCCCCCAGGTGCGGTCCGCGGCTTCACCGGCGCGGAACTCGTTGGTCTGGTTGTGGTCGTAGTTGATGTACGGAGCTTGGGGCGCCGTCGCGTTCGGGCGCTGGGGCAGCGGCGTGTGCGGGTGCTGCTGGTGTGGGAGCGGGTACTGGTGCGGGTGCGGGTGGTGCTGCTGGTGCGCCCCCGTCGTCGTGCTGTAGGTGGGCGAGGACGCGTTGTGCGAGGCCGGGTTGTGCGAGGCGACGACGGTCGAGGCCGCCGTCTCGTCACGCCGGTCCGGGAAGACCCAGGCGCGGAAGAGCAGGAACCGCAGCACGGTCGCCGCGAGGTTGGCGGCGATGAGCACCGCGAGTTCGGTGGAGTGCGCGGGGCTGCTCGTCGCCGCGTTCAGGGCGGCGAGCGAGCCGCTGGTGAGGGCGAGGCCGATACCGAAGACGACCAGGCCCTGTGCCTGGTGCCGGACCGCGCTGCCGCGGCCGCGGACGCCGAAGGTCAGCCGGCGGTTGGCCGCGGTGTTGGCGACGGCCGACACCAGCAGGGCGAGCGCGTTGGCGATCTGCGAGCCCGAGAACGAGCGGAAGCCGCTGTACAGGAGCAGGTAGAAGAGGGTGGACAGGGCGCCCACCACGCAGAAGCCGACGAGCTGGCGGGCCAGGCCCTTGGGTACGTCGGTCAGGTCGCGGTCGCGCGGATCGTCCCCGAAGGGGCGCGCGAGCCGGTCGAGCGGGAGCGATCCGGTGGCGAGGGCGCGCCCCACGCGCCACACGCCCTTCAGGTCGTCGGTCGCGGTCTTCACGATGTGCACGGTCGAGTTCGGGTCGTCGACCCAGTCGACCGGCACCTCGTGGATGCGCAGTCCGGCGCGCTCGGCGAGCACCAGCATCTCGGTGTCGAAGAACCAGCCGGTGTCCTCGATCAGCGGCAGCAGTACCTGGGCGACATCGCGGCGGATCGCCTTGAAGCCGCACTGCGCGTCCGAGAAGCGGGCCTGCAGCGAGCCGCGCAGGATCAGGTTGTAGGTGCGGCTGATGAACTCCCGCTTGGCGCCGCGCACCACGCGCGAGCTGCGGGCGAGCCGGGAGCCGATCGCGAGGTCCGAGTGGCCCGAGATCAGCGGGGCCACCAGCGGGAGGAGGGCGTTGAGGTCGGTGGACAGGTCCACGTCCATGTAGGCGAGGATCGGAGCGTCCGAGGCCGACCACACGGTGCGCAGTGCCCGCCCGCGGCCCTTCTGCTCAAGCCGGAAGGACCTGACTTCCGGTATCTCCGACTCCAGCCGTGCGGCCACCTGAGGGGTGGTGTCCGTCGAGGCGTTGTCCGCGACCGTGATGCGGAACGCGTAGGGGAAGGTGCGCTTGAGATGCTCGTGCAGTCTCACCACACACGGCTGGAGATCCTTCTCCTCGTTGTAAACGGGGATCACTACGTCCAGGACAGGCGTACCGGCGGACCCGGCCGGGAGGTGCTCCCGCGCCGGCAGGTTGCCGGGAGAAGAGTCGGTTCGCATGCGAACGACTCTCGTCAAACGCCCTGTTGCACCCATGTGGTGGCGCTGTGCTGTGCCTGTGAGAACAGTTGCGCCTTTGTTTCCACGAACGGATCGACGGCGATCGCGGGCAGATGAAGGGTGAATACCGTCCGTCCGGGCATGCTGTCCACGGTGACGGCGCCGCCGTGCGCGGCGGCGACGGCCTGCACGATGGCCAGTCCCAGACCCGTCGAGCCGGAGGACCGGGAACGCGAGGAATCACCGCGTGCGAAGCGTTCGAAGACACGCGGAAGCAGGTCGGGCGGGATGCCGGGCCCGTCGTCCTGGACGTCCACGCACAGCCACGGTCCGTACCGGTGCACGCGTGCGGTGACGGTCGTACCGGGCGGGGTGTGCGTTCTGGCGTTCGCGAACAGATTGACCATGACCTGTTGCAGCCGTGCGGCGTCCGCGAGGACCAGCGCGGGCTCCTCCGGCAGTTCCAGCCGCCAGTTGTGGTCGCGTCCGGCCGCCCGGGCGTCGCTCACGGCGTCGATGACGAGCGGTACGAGGTCGGTCTGGTCGTACTGGAGCGGGCGTCCGGCGTCCAGCCGTGCGAGCAGCAGCAGGTCCTCGACGAGCAGGGTCATGCGCCCGGCCTCGGACTCGATCCGGCCGAGGGCGTGCCGGGTGTCGGGCCCGGTCTCCTCGCGACCGCGTCTGGTCAGCTCGGCATAACCGCGGATCGACGCCAGCGGTGTACGCAGCTCATGACTCGCGTCCGCGACGAACTGCCGTACGCGCATCTCGCTCTGCTGGCGTGCGTGCAGGGCGCTGTGGATGTGATCGAGCATGCGGTTGAGCGCGGCGCCGACCTGGCCCACCTCGGTGTGCGGGTCGGCCTCGGACTCCGGCACCCGCTCGTAGAGGGTGACCTCGCCGGTGTGCAGGGGGAGCTCGGAGACGCGGGTGGCGGTGGAGGCGACCTTGCGCAGGGGGCGCAGAGCGAGCCCGACGAGGACGCTGCCGGCGATACCGGCGGCGATGAGACCGGCGGCGGTGACGCTGACCTCGACGAGGATCAGGGTGTTGATGGTGTTGGTGACGTCCTTGGTGGGGATGGCGACGTAGTAGTTGCCCCTGGCGCCGGTCTGGTACGTGACGCGGTACTCACCGTGGCCGGGAATCTCCACGCTGTGCACGCCGGTCTTCGGCACGGAAGCGAGCACCGCCTGCTGGGCGGGGGTGAGGTCCTCGGTGAGCATCTGGTACTGGTCGCTGGACGTCTTCTCCTTGGAGAACACCGCCTCGGTGATCCGGCCGTCGCTGCCCACGAGGGCGCCGATCGTGCCCACCGGGTTCGGCCCCCTCTTGAGGAAGCCGAAGGTGTCGTCGTCCGGGGCGGAACCAGCGTTGTTCGCGGCACTCCCGGCATTTCCCGCGTTCGGAGGAGCGCCGTTCGGATCCCCGCCCCCCAGTTTGAGAGGACCGGCCGCCCGCCCGGCGGTCTCGCGCAACTTGCCGTCCAGCTGGTCGTACAGATGCGAGCGCAGCGCGAACGTCGTCACCGTACCGATCACCGCACACACCACCGCGATCAGCGTCACCGCGGAGACGACGAGCCGCGTCCGCAGCGTGCGCGGCTGTCGTCCTCGCCCCTGCTTACGCGGCCGTCGTCGCCCGCTCATGACGCCGCGGGCTTGATCAGGTAACCGGCCCCACGCCTGGTGTGGATCATCGGCTCACGTCCGGCGTCGATCTTGCGGCGCAGGTAAGAGATGTAGAGCTCGACGACGTTGGCCTGGCCGCCGAAGTCGTACGACCACACGCGGTCGAGTATCTGTGCCTTGCTGAGTACACGTCGGGGATTACGCATGAGGAACCGCAGGAGTTCGAACTCGGTCGCGGTGAGGTGGATGTTCTCCCCGGCACGCGAGACCTCGTGGCTGTCCTCGTCGAGAGTGAGGTCGCCGACGACGAGCACGGAGTCGGAACGCCGGTCGGCGGCACCGGAACGGCGGATCAGTCCGCGCAGCCGGGCCACGACCTCCTCGAGGCTGAAGGGCTTGGTGACGTAGTCGTCGCCGCCGGCCGTCAGCCCCGCGATGCGGTCCTCGACGGCGTCCTTGGCCGTGAGGAAGAGGACGGGCACGTCGGGCAGATCGCGGCGCAGACGCCCCAGGACCGCGAGACCGTCCATGTCCGGCAGCATCATGTCGAGGACAACGGCGTCGGGCCGAAACTCGCGCGCGGTCTGCACCGCGCCCTGTCCGTCCCCCGCGCTGCGGATCTGCCAGCCTTCGTAGCGAAGGGCCATGGAGAGCAGTTCGGTGATCGACAGCTCGTCGTCCACTACCAGCACTCGGACGGGGCTCCCGTCCGGCCTCAGCAGTTCGGTGCGCCCCTGGGGCGAGGTCGTGGTCATAGCGGACACCTTGTCGGGGTCCTCTGAGAACGCGCTTTCGGGAACCTGTGATTTCCCTGAGAAACACACAGGTGCCTCTCAGGGAACTCCTGGGAAGATCACGAAGTTCTCGAGGGGCGTTCCGGGGCGCCCCGTTCAGGGACTGACAAGGCGTCCCGCTCAGGGACTGATCGCGAAGAGACGAGCGCCGTTCTCGTAGCAGACCGCCCTCAGCCAGTCGTCCCCCAGCCCGAGCCGTTCGAGGGCGTGCAGCTGGTGGACGTACGGATAGGGGATGTTCGGGAAGTCGGTCCCCAGCAGGACCCGGTCACCCAGGGCGGCGAGCCTGGTCCTGGCCTCCCGCGGAAACGGCGCGAACCGCTCGCTGAAGTCCGTGAACGCCATCGTCGTGTCCAGCCGCACCTCCCCGTAGCGCTCCGCGAGGGCGAGGAAGTCCTCGTACTCGGGCATCCCCATGTGCGCCACGATCAGCCGCAGTCGGGGATGCCGGGCGAGGACACGGGCGACCGGCTCGGGCCCGGTGTGTTTGCCGGGCGCGGGACCGGACCCGCAGTGGATCACGACAGGGACCCCGGCCTCGGCGAGCAGCCCCCAGGTGGAGTCGAGGAGTCGATCACTCGGGTCGTACGCCCCCACCTGGACGTGCGCCTTGAAGACGCGAGCCCCTTGCTCCAGGGCCTCCCGCACGTACCCCTCGACGCCCGGCTCGGGGAACAGGGTCGCGGTGTGCAGACAGTCGGGCGTCCGGCGGGCGAAGTCGACGGCCCAGGAGTTCAGCCACTGCGCCATGCCGGCCTTGTGCGGGTAGAGCATCGCGGTGAAGGCCCGTACCCCGAACTCCCGAATCACCGCGAGCCGTTCGCTCTCCTCCGCACGGTAGGTGATGGGCCACTCGACGCCGCCGGTCAGCGGCCCGAGAGCGTCGAAGTAGTCCCACACCTTGTGCAGGACGCGCTCGGGCATGAAGTGCGTGTGGACATCGACGAGCCCCGGGAGCCCCAGCCGCTCCCAGAACCGCCGTACGTCTTCCCCACCAGACCTGTCAGACCCGTCAGACCCGTCAGTCGCCCGCACGCTCGCTCCTGCCACTCCGCCCTACCTCCGTGCTCTGCTCAGTCCCGATGCTCTGCTCACTCCCCTGGAGTCCGCTCGAACCCATGGCTCCGCTCGACCTTGGCGATGTGCAGCGTGTAGCGCTCGTACCACTCGGCGCGGCCACGCCGCTGCGCCGCGCGGTGCTCGGCATGTCCGCTCCACTCCCTGATCGCGTCCGCGTCCCGGAAGTACCCGACGGTGATCGACAGCCCGCCCGGCGTGTGCGCTTGGTCCATGCCGAGGTAGCCCGGGATGTCCTTCACCAGCTCCTCCATGCGCTCGGCGGTCTCTCCGTACCCTCCGTCGTCCTCGGTCCTGACGGAGGTGAACACGGCGGCGTAGTAGGGGGGTTCATGGGCTGCGACAGGTGTCATGGAGTGATCGCTCATGTCAGCCACTGTCGGGCCACGTGTCCCCACTCGTCCAGGCCCTTTCCGAACGGGATCCAAGAGGGATCCATCTCTTGACCCTCGGAGAACGGCATCCGCTCGGACGCTCGGACCCGGGCACTCACGCGGGCACTCGGACCCGGCCACTCGGTTCCGGCCACTCGGACCCGGCCACTCGGACCCGGGCACTCAGAAGAGCCCGTCCTGCTTCACGCTCCTGTCCTCCCACTCCCTTACAGGAACCGTCAGTTGCTCACCCCTGACCGCGGTCAGCTCCCACCCGGTCATGAGCCGCGTATCGACCACGACGACCCCACGCCCGGTCGCCAGATGCAGATCGGGCCCGGCCGCGGCGACCAGCTCCCCGCTCACCACACCGCCCGCGACCAGCTCGCTCACGACACCGACAGCGGGCGGGAGCCCTTCGAGCCCGAACACCTCGGTGTGATCGACGGCCTGGAAGGGCGCCCGCTCCAGGGACTCGGGCCAGCCTTCGAGCTCCATGACCCGCGCGTGCAGCTCCCGGATCTCCTCGAGCCGCTCGCCCGCCCCCGGCAACGCGGCCCGCACCGCCCTCTTCTCGGCGTACGGGATCCGATCCGGCACCCGGAGCGCCGCCCGCAGCAGCTCCTCGGTCCGCCGCGCCGCCATCAACGGCCCCTGCCCCAGCCAGCTGAAGACGACGGCCCCCTGCTCCAGCAGCCGAGCCGACCCGCGCGCGGCCCCGGTGATCCCGACCTTGACCAGGCCGGGCCCGAACCACGCGAGGTACACGCGGTACGGCCGCGGGTCGTCGGCCATCGTGTCGGCGGCCACGGAGTGCGTGCGGTCCAGCCGCGCGCACTCCTCACAACGGGCCCCCGCACTCCGCCCCGACACCACCGCCCGCAGCGGACACGCGTTCCCCCGCGCCCCCACACACGTCCGTACGCCCTCGTCCACCACCCCAAAGGCCACCCGTTTCCCCCAGGACAGCGCACTGCCCCGCCCGCCGCCCCACATCAGCACGGGGCCGTCCGCCGACCACCGCAGACCCGAACATCTCCACGTCTGTGCCATCACTCACGAGCGTAGGCGTTGCCGCCGACAACGGGGCCGGCGATCAAGCCCCCTCGGCCCGGGCAGCCGTTCAGGAGGCGGACTCGGTCACGGGTTCACCACTCACAGGCTTACCGCCGACAGCCACGTCCGACCTGATCGCGGGCCGCCCACGACCCGCCAGCCGGCACCCCACACACCCGGGGTGCCCCTGCCGCGCACCGAGGTCCCTGACCCGCAGCCCCCACTGAGAGGTCGGCCGCCGCCCGGGCGGCTTGCCCCACCCGGCGAGATGGAGCACCCAGGTGACCAGCACGCTCACGGCCACGACCGCCAGCCCGCCCCACTCGCCGAGGGCGTTGTCGGCGCAGACCCCCAGCCCGATGCCCACCACCCCCACGGTGGCGATCCCGAATCCGGTCCAGCCCGCGAGGGTGTGCCCCTCGTCATGCTTGCTCACGTATTGCCTCCCTCTGTCCGAACAGCGGAGTTTCGTGACGTGAGGGACTAGAATCCCTCATACGCTAAGAAATCTACCCCAGAAACATCTCACGCACTAAGGGAAATGCCCATGCAGCAGGGCACGCCGCGCCCACCCGCGACTCCGGCCCAGGCGCTGATCGCGATGGACCACCTCATCGCGACGGGCATGATCGGCCAGCAGGAGATGGCCCAGCGGCTGAACCTGAACGTCACCGACCTCACGTGCTTCGGCTTCGTCCTGGAGGCGGGCGACACACTGCTCACGGCCGGCGACCTCGCGGAGCGGGCCCATGTCACGACGGGCGCCGTCACGGGGATCCTCAACCGCCTCGAACGCGCCGACTACGTCACCCGCCGTCCCGACCCCGACGACCGCCGCCGCGTCCGCGTGGCCGCGAACCCGGACGCGGTCGCCCGCGTCAAGGCCCTCTACGAGCCGCACCACGCCCGCGTCACCGAACTCTTCTCCGACTACTCGCCCGCCGAAATCGCAGTCCTGTACGACTGGTTCACCCGTACGGGAAGGCTGATGGGCGAATACCTGGAGGAGCTGCGGAAGCGCGACTGAGCCGGCACGCCTTCACCTAACGTGGAGAGGGCCCGAAGCCGCACGTATGGGATGCGACTTCGGGCCCTTCTCCTTCATCCGGCGTCCTTCGACGTCCTTCGGCGTTCCCTGGCCCCCGGCGTCCTCCTGGCGACCCCCCTAAGGCAGCACGTACACCGGCGCCCCGTCCGCCGCGCACCCGCTCTGCTTCATGCATCCGCGCTTGAGCAGCATCCGCACACTGTCGTGCACGCGCTCCACCGTCAGCCCGGTCCGCCCGGCGATGTCCTCCAGCCGGTACTGCGCCTTCCCCCGCACGAGGGCGGGCGCGAGATACGCCGCCACGGCGTGCACATCCGCGGTGACGACAAGATTCCTCGCCTGCCACATCGCCAGCAGCTCCTGCGGAGTCATCACCAGCGGCTTCCGGCCCCCGCCGCCCGCTCCCATCCGCCCCGCGATCCGGTCCAACGACTCGGCCATGCGCCCCAGGGCCGTCGCCATCGCGTCCTGGCTCCGGGCGATCACCTCCTGGCTGCGAGCGATCACCTCCTGACTCCGAAAGATCATTTCCTGGCTGCGCGCCATCGCGTCCTGGTTCCGGGCCATGGCGCTCCGGTCACCGCTCGACTCCCGCAACAGCTGATTCCGCTCAGCCATCAACTGCTCCCGTTGAGCCGCCAGCCGATTACCCTCGGCGATCAGGGAATTCCGCTCGGCCAGCAATTCATTCCGCGCCGCCGCCCGCGCCGCGAACTCCTCGTCCGCCCGAATGTTCCGCTCCTCGAGTCGCACGATGGCATCGGCGACCTGCTGGGGCACGACGTAGGCGACGCCACCGCCGGGGGCGGGCTGTACAGGGGCCGGCTCGAGTTCGTAGCAGCCGTCGCGCTGGATGGTCACGACGACCTCGGCCACCCAGGCCTTGAAGGGCTCGCACTCGGGCTTGGTGCACCCGTTGACCAGTCTGATGAGCCCCTGCAGATTCACCATCTTCATCGACTTCTTGAGCCCGTGACCTGCAATCTTGCTCAATGCGTCTGCTCCATAGACGCTTCGTGCAAGATCCTCGAGGCTCTGTTGGCAATCTTCAGCAACATGCCAGAGAAGGGCTTGGCGGGTGTTGGCGTAGCCGAGATCCTTGGCCACGTCCGCCGCCGGGAACCAGTGCTCCCCCTCAGCCGGCGTCAGCCTCCGCACCCGCGCCCCCGTCGCCGCGAACACGAAGTCGTCGACGTCGATCGCGTCCTGCTCGTCCATCGAGCATCACCTCCACGCCGGAAAATAGGCAAGGAAGCATGCAACTCCCGTAGAAATCACTGACGTTCACTCGATAGGCGACAGCAGGATCGATTCCCCGCAAGCACCCCCACGGGAAGCCCGCCGCGGCGACGGCGTGCGGGGCGGGGATTGTGCTCGGACCAACGGCATCGGTCAAGTCCCGAATTCTCGCGTCACGTGATTCAGGGGCATGACCCGATTCAAAGGACCGGGCCTAATGGACACATGCGATGCACGGCCGGAAACCCATAAGTCGCAGACCATTCATCAACCTCCTGTCCACCCTCCCCCCACTTCCACGGGATGTGAATTTCCATGACTCGCCGTTCCCATTTCCAGCGCCTTCTGCTGCTCGCCGCCTCGACCACCGTGATCGCCGGAGGAGCGGTGTTGCCCAGCAGCGCGATGGCCGCCACGGCGGCGCCGCACCCGGCCACCGTCACCACGGTCGCCTCCGATCACGACGCTCACCGTCCGCACGGCAGCCCCGCCTCCGCCAAGGAATGGGTGGAGACCACCGACACCGTGAGCGGCATCAAGTTCCAGCTCCCCGGAAAGCCCGAGGTCATAAAGTTCACCCAGGCCGTGGACGGAATGGACGGTCGCCTTTACAAGGTGAGGACCGACAACGGGGTCATCGTCTTCGCGGTCTTCGACCTGCCCCGCGCCCAGGGAGAGCTCGACGACGCTCTTCAGGGCTTGGTGGACGGCTACAACGCGGGCGCCCAGTCCCCCAAACACAAGCTCTCCAGCACCGGCGTCCACAAGATCACGGTTCACGGGCAGCCGGGCCTCGACGCGCGTCTCTCCGCCCCTGACGGCGCTGCGGGCTCCGCCCGCCTCATCGCCGGCGACACCCACTTCATCGAGATCGTCTCTCTCAGCCCGAAGGGAAAGGAGAAGCCCATGCATGACACGTACCAGCAACTCCTCGCGAGCGTCCACAACCCGCACACCCACGCCACCCGTGCCGACTGACACCCACAAGAACGAGCGCTCCGACAACGACCGAACCCACAGCCCCGTACTCCCCGAATGCCAGAGGCCCCGGATCCCTCCGGGGCCTCTGGACCGCCTGCGCGCCGTCCGCACACCTGGTCTCCGTTACCGCAGGCCCATTCCGCGATCCTCACGGTGTGGATATCGAATTCGACGAGTGCGAGCTAATGACCGACTCCCACGGACCAGCCCAAGGCAAGCAAGTCAGCACGACCTTCAAGACCGCCGCGGTCGACGCCCTCGCGCTCGGCAGTCCGGCCGTGGCAGCGGGGTCACAGGTTCACGCGGCCCCGTCGACTTCGCACTCCGCACCGGACGACGAGTCCGTGCGCGCCCAGAAGGCCGACGCCGTCCCGCAAAAGCCAGAGGCCCCGTGGATCACTCCACGGGGCCTCTGGTCCGGTGTGCACTCGGCAGGATTCGAGCCTGCAACCTTCTGATCCGTAGGCGCGTGCAGCACCATCACGGACCGTTCGCCTGCTGGGATCTGTTGGTCCGTCCGCCGCTTACGGGCCCGCCGCCGTGCGTGGTTGTACGCCTCTGTTGATGTCAGCTACTGATGTCACGCAATAGGCCCCGGACCTGCGGCTTCGCTCGTGAAGTCGTAACCTGCCGGATCAGCCGGACGCCAGATCCGGCCCGCCAACGACAGACAGGTCTTGAAAACGGTCGTGCGCGAGCCACCCTGGGTTCAAATCCCACACCCACCGCGCCGGTGAATGGCCCCTGACCGGACGAGACGGTCAGGGGGCCGTGTTGTTGCGCGGATGGGGCACGGGCAGCTTCTGATCCGTAGCTCTAGCCGGATCTCATCAAGGGGAGTCGCCCTACCAGTGGTCGTGGTGATCGCAGTGCTCGTCGTGCTGGTGACGCTTGATCTTGGTGGGGTCGGTGGCGGTGTGGGTGGTGGTGTCGCCGCCTCCGGTGACGGTGGCGGTGTTGGTGACGGTGCTGGGGGCCTTGCAGGAGACGTCCACCTTGAGGGTGATGGGTGGGTAGCTGCTCCCTGAGGGGAGGACGTCGCTGCGGGTACAGGTCACGGTGGATCGGCTGCAGGCCCATCCAGTGCCGCTGAGCGAGACGGGGGTGAGTCCCTTGGGCAAGGTTTCGGTCAGAGTGACGGTGGTGCCGTCGGTCGGGCCGGTGCCACTGTTGGTGACCGTGATGCTGTAGGTGCCCCTCTTGCCCTGCCCGAACGCGCCGCTGTGGGTCTTGCTGATCGCCAGCGTGGGCGGGCAGGCGCCAGTGATGGTCGTGGGATCGGTCGCGGTGTGAGTGGCGGTGTCCCCGCCGCCGGTGGCCGAGGCGGCGTTGGTGACCTGACCGGAGGCCGTACAGGCGACGTTGACCGTGAGGGTGAGCGCCGGATAGCTGCCACCGGACGCGAGGACGTCACTGCGGGTACAGGTCAGCGTGGCCAGCGTGCACGTCCACCCGGTACCGCTCAACGACGTCGCGGTAAGCCCAGCCGGGAGAGTGTCGGTCACGGTGACGACGGTGCCGTCGGTCGCATCGATCCCGTCGTTACCGACCGTGAGCGTGTAGGAGCCGGACTGACCCCGCACCAAACTGCCACTGTGGCTCTTGCCGATGGTCAAGCTCGGGCCGGGGGGGCCGTAGGAGATGGTCACCTGGCCGTTGTTGTTCGCCGTCCCGATCGTGGACGGCGCATAGTGTGTACCGGTGCTCGGAGTGGTGGCGAAGCTGCTGCCCCCACCACCACCGCCCCCGCCCGCCGCGGTGCCCAGGTTGTTGACGGCGCCGCTGCCGCCGCCCCCGCCGGCGAAGTACCCGCCCCCACCGCCCCCACCACCAGCGATGGCAGTGGCGGCGCAGCCGCCGTCGAAGTTGCCCCCGGTGCCACCGGTACCGACCGTGGCACCGGAGAACCCGCTCCCCGGCCCGCCGTTCGTGACCGCACAGAATGGAACGGTGCCGGCGGCCCCGCCGGCCCCGCCGGTGCTGGTGCTGGTGCTGCCACCGCCCCCACCCTGCCCCGGCGAAGCCCCAGAGCCGGTGGCGCTTCCCGCGGTACCGCCGGTGGCATCCGGCGTTGTCCCGCCGTTGCCTCCGTTCCCCCCTTTAGAGCCCGCTCCGGTGCCGCCTGCAGCTCCGCCGCCCCCGGCGACCACCAGCAAGGAGCCGCCCGTGCTGATGCTGGAGGCCCCGCCCCCACCCGGCCCTTCAAAACGAAAACCACTGGCCGGAAAACTCCCACCTGGGGCGCCGCCGTTGAACCCACCGGCACCCGGCGTCCCGGTGCCGTTGCAGCCTTTGCCGCCGGTGCCGCCGACGTTGATGGTGAACGTTGTCGGTGCGGCGGTTTGCGGGAGCGTGGTGACGACCCGCGCCCCCGCCCCACCGGTCCCCGTGACGGAACAGGGGGTGCCGGTGTTGTCGGCACCGCCGGCCCCGTCCGCGGTGATCGTCACGAACATTCCCGCAGGAACCGTCAGGGTCTGCGGAGCGCCGGTGAAGGTGAAGGTCTGACTGACTGGCGCGGCTGCCCGACTGCCGCTGCGATGACCTGCCGTCGGAGAGTCGGCGACGGCCGCCGGCACCCCCGCACCAGTGAGCACGGCACACACCGCTACGGTGACGCCCATACGCCACCAACCCCGCCCGGGCCCGGCCGGCGATGCCGCTGAAGCCGACACTTGCGCCGCCCGACGACCAGTGACACGCCAGAGGCCCCGCTCGCCCCAACTTTGAGATCTGTGAACGTCATTGGTCACAACACGCCGATCCTCTCCTGAAGCAATTCCCCGCTACGTCAGAAAACGGCCCGGGGGCGATAGAGCGACAACACACAAACACCGCTGTCGCGCAGGTAATGAAACCTGATGAAAGAACATAAAACGCGTCGAAACGCTGCAATCTGCATCTGTCTGACAATCTGGCAGGGCTTTGGCGACAACAACCCTCAAAGGCCTGCGACGACGGTCTCGCCGGTCAGTCACCGGTGAGGACGAAAGCGTTTCGGACCGGCCTCAAGTCGGGACGGCGAGTGATCGTTCACGCGTTCAATTCCAGGAACATCCATCGACCGCCTGCAGCAAGCGCCACGCCCCTTGTTCCGTAGGCGCGTGCAGCACCATCACGGACCGTTCGCCTGCTGGGATCTGTTGGTCCGTCCGCCGCTTACGGGCCCGCCGCCGTGCGTGGTTGTACGCCTCTGTTGATGTCAGCTACTGATGTCACGCAACATGCCTTGGAACTGCGGCTTCGCTCGTGGAAGCCGCGACCTGCCGGATGGGCCGCACGCTAGGCAGGCCTGCCGTTCGGGCGACCTTCCGCTTGTCTGGCGACTCGATCCGTGTCGCGCGCTTGGGCGCTTGCGCGAGGTGTCCGTTGTCGTCCTGGCGGTCGGCGTACAGGATTTCTTGCTTTGCCTGCCGAACTCGTCAACACCCACGTCTGTCCCGGCTCCTGCTTCACGAAGTCGTTCTCGTCGTAGTCACGGTTGATGTCGAGGATCTCGACGATGGACTCGACGTCCTTCGCGATGACGTCGATCGCCAGAAGGGCGCCGTCGGCTGACCAGGACGCAATGTCGGTACACGGTGGGCCGCCTGGGAGTACTCGTGTACTCCCAGGCGGCATAGGTTCAGCGGCGCTCGATCCAGTGGACCGCCCACACGTACACGCCGGTCGCAGACGCCTGCACGACCAGGCGCACGATTTCGTCGCTCGCGGTGTCCAGAAATAGTGCACGACAGAATGCGCAACGAGCCGAGCGGTAAGGGGCAGAAAGGCTTTACATCCATTACCTGTGGATGAATGGATTTGTACTCATGGCGCAGGCTCCCGTGACCCCCAGGGTCATCAGGCGACAGCACGATCGAGAGATCGTCGTGCTGGCCGTCCCGGCCTTCGGCGCACTCGTCGCCGAGCCCCTCTTCGTCATGGCGGACAGTGCGGTCGTCGGCCATCTCGGCACGGCGCAACTGCCGGACTCGGCGAGGTGCGGGCCTGTCCGATCGAGGTCCCCAAGTCGTTGCCCTCGTGGCCGCCCTTGGGGTCGTGCGCCTCAACGGCCCGCAAAAGCCAGAGGCCCTGTGGATCACTCCACAGGGCCTCTGATCTGATGTGCACTCGGCAGGATTCGAACCTGCAACCTTCTGATCCGTAGTCAGATGCTCTATCCGTTAAGCTACGAGTGCTTGTTTTCTTGTTTCCTGCTTCGTCCCGCTTCCCGGGCTTTCGGCCCGCTCGCGGCGACAGGAAGAACATTACATGACTGCCGCCGCCATGTGAAATCCGTTTGCTGCACCCCTTGTGAGCTGGGCAAACGCGCTCCAGAGGGACTCAACGCCGAAGCCCCGGTCCAGGTGGACCGGGGCTTCGGATCTTGGCGCGGAGGCGGAGGGATTTGAACCCTCGATGGGCTTTAAGGCCCAAACCGCATTAGCAGTGCGGCGCCATAGACCGGACTAGGCGACGCCTCCCGCACAACCGCCCACGCGAGCGCGAGTGGTGCGTGCAGATGATGACACAGCCGGGTGGGGTGTCACCAATCGGCTCCCACGGTACTAGGCAGTCGGGTCACAGGGCAAAGTCCCGAGGAGCCGGTGAGCCGAGGAGCCGGAGAGCCGGAGAGCCGAACCGCTGAGAGGCGCGGGGCACGCGGCGGCCGCGCGCAACCGCTCGGGGCCCCTCGCGTTAGTCAGGTCATGTTGCGTCGTCTCGTCCTCACCGCCGCCGCGTCCGTCGCGGCACTGTCCGCCGTGCCCGCCCTGCCCGCCGTCGCCCAGGCCGGAGCCGCCCGCGCGGAACCGGCCTCCCTGAGCCTGATGCCTCCGCCGGCCCGCGGCGAGGATTCCGGGGACAGGCTGACCGTCACCGTCCAGCACGCGGAAGGCGGCGACGGGAGGTACGAGCTGCGGTGTCATCCCAATAGCGGCAGTCACCCCGACGTGGGCAAGGCGTGCGCGACGCTGGACCAGCGCACCACCTGGGGCAAGGACCCCTTCGCCCCCGTGGCGCCCGGCACGATGTGCACGATGATGTACGGCGGTCCGGCCACCGCCCATGTGACCGGGACCTGGGCCGGGCGGCCCGTCGACGCGCGGTTCGACCGGGCGGACGGCTGCCAGATCGCGCGCTGGGACGCCCTCGTCCCCCTGCTCCCCGGCTCCGCCCACAGCCGCGGCACGGCTCGATCATGGTGAGGCCACGGTTCGGCGGGGTAGGGAGGGAAGAGATGAAATGCGCGGTCACAGGTTCTTCGGTTCTTCTGCGTGCGACCTCCCTCTCATCCGGCGCCGCGAGCGCGACCTCTGCCCGTAGACTCCCTCGCGTGACACGCTGCGGGCAGGTTGGCAAGATGGCCCTCGCGGTCGGCAAGGTGCGGTAACAGGGAGGAAGCGTCTCGTGAGCAGCAGGCCATCCCGAGGCGCTGCTCGCCTCGCAGCCATACTGGACGCGCTGCCCGATGCGTTGGTGCTGGTCAACGCCAATGGCACGGTCGTCAACGCCAACACCATCGCCCTGGAGGCCTTCGAGGCCCCGGGTACGGCTCTGGTGGGCCGGGGGCTGCTCGATCTGCTGCCGCAGTTCGACTCGCGGCTGATCCCCGGGTCCATGCGGCGGCCCGAGACGATCGACCAGCGCGGGCGGACCAAGCCGACCAGGATGATCGCGCGGCGGACCGACGGCAGCGAGTTCCCGGTCGAGGTCACCAGCGCGAACCTGGAGAACGGCCAGCAGGCCTACGACAGTTACGGTCCCACCCCCGACGAGCTGCTCATGCTCGTCGTACGCGATCTGTCGGGCACCGTCGACACCGAGGCCGAACTCGCGCGTTCGCAACGACAGACCGAGATGATCCTGCGCGCGGCGGCCGAGGGTGTCGTGGGCACGGACACGGAGGGGCGGGTCGTCCTCGTCAATCCGGCGGCCGCTCAGATCCTGGGATACCGGGCCAGTGATCTCGGCGGGCAGGACCTGCACGCCCTCATCCTTCACTCGCGCGCGGACGGCGAGCCCTTCGCGTACGAGGAGTCCCCGCTCGCCGACACCCTGCGCTCCGGGCGCAAGCACCGGGTGCGCGGGCAGGTGCTGTGGTCCAAGTCCGGGAACAAGGTGCCGGTCGACCTGACGACCGCTCCGGTGCGCGACGGGGACCAGCTCGTCGGCGCCGTGATGACCTTCACCGACCGACGGCCGTACGACAGCCTCGTCGAGGAGAAGGACGCCGAGGCCACCCAGCACGCCGAGGAGATCGAGCGGATCGGCGAGGAGCACGCGGCGGAGCTGGCGGCGCTGCGCGAGCGGCACGCCGCCGAGCTCGCCGAGGTGAGCGAGCGCCACGAGGAGGAACTCGCCGCGGGCGACGAGCGGTACGCGGCGCTCGGCGAGCGCGAGAAGGACCGCTACGAGGCGCTGACCGCCCGGCACGATCAGCTCCTCTCCGTGCTCGGCCAGTCCCTGCGCGGGCCCCTCGACCAGCTGCGCGGTGAGCTCTCCAAGCTCGCCGCCGACGACGCCGGCCAGCTGTGGCCCGAGGCCAACCAGGTACTTCACCACCTCGCGGCGGGCTACTCGCGGATCACGACCCTCGTCGACAACGTGCTCGGCTATCAGCGGCTGGACGCGGGGGCCGAGCAGATCGTCCGTACGAACGTGATGCTGGACGCGGTCGTCGCGGCCGGTGTCGACGGGGCCGTCGAGCTGATCGGGCCCGGGCGTGTGCAGTTCGCCGTGCACGCGCCGCCCATCGAGGCCGAGGTCGACCCGCAGCGGCTCGCGCAGGCGCTGGCGCACCTCATCGCGGACGTGGCCGGCGTCGACGCGACCGGCAACGCGCCGGCGTCCGCGGGCGGCTACATGGACAACACCGTCGTCGTGGCGGCGGCGCAGCGCGGCGAGGTCGTACGCATCGAGGTGCGCGGCCCGTACAGCGGGGGAGACCCGGTGCACGAGCCGATCGTGCGCGGAATCGTGCGCGCGCACGGCGGCGTACTGCAGACGCACGAGGTGCCGGGGATGAGCGGCAGCGCGTTCGTCCTGGAGGTGCCGATCGGCGACGGGGCCGGAGCGATGGCCCCCGAGGCCCCGGCGTCGACCGGTGCCGAGATCGCCCTCCCCGAGCAGGCCTCGCACCAGAACGGCGGCAACCAGAGCGGTGGCAGGCGGCGGGCCCGGCGGTCCTCCGTGGACGCCTTCCTGGAGAGCGAGGTCGCCCCCGCGGAGCCGGTCACGACCGAGAGCGGTGCGGCCGCTCCCACCGGGCGGCGCAGGCGCCGTACGGCCGCGGAGCAGGAGGCCGCCGAGGTGTCCGTGCCCGCGCAGGCCCAGGGCCCCGGTGACGGCGATGGCGTCGCCACCGGGCGCCGTCGCGGGCGGCCGAGCCCGGTCGAGGGCGCGGACGGCGACGCGGCCGAGGGCGTGTCGGAGGGCGCGGTCGTCATGGCGGGCGAGCACGCGGCGGGAACCGCGGCCGTGGGTACTGGACTGGGCGGGACGGTGCCTCCGCAGGGGGTTCCCGTGGCTTCTCCGCAAGGGGTGCCCGTGCCGTCCGGGCGGCGGGCACGGCGTGACGGCGAACAGCACGCGCTGCCGCCCGCGTTGCCCGCGGCGCCCAGCGCCCCGAGCGCGCCCGGTGCTCCGGGTGCCCCGGAGGCCGTCCCCGCCGAAGGTGCCGGCGCGCAGCCGACCGGTCGACGTCGGCGGGCGCTGGCGGCGGCGGCCGAGCGGGCCGCCGCGCAGGAAGGCGGCGCCCGGACCGTGTTCGCGCTTCCGCCCGCGGAAGCGGACCGCTCACCCGAGTACATCCAGGCCGAACAGGCCCAGCAGGCGCAACGGGCCCAGCAGCAGCTCCTGGAGCAGGCGGGCGACGCCGTCGGTGCCGTCGCCGGTCGTGGCCAGCGGGACGAGGGCCGGCACGACGGGATGCCGCACGACCCGGCCGACGATCACACTCCGCCCCAGCCGCACCCGGTTTCCGCGCCGTCGGGAGTGCGGACCCGCCAGGCCCCGGCCCCAGCTCGGCCCGACGCGGCGGCGGTTCCGGCCCAGGGCGTCCCCGTACCGGCCACCCCGGCGCCCGGAGCCCCGGCACAGGCCGTCCCCGCGCAGGCCCCGGCCCCTTGGCCGGCCCCGAACGCCGACGACACCTCCGGCGCCGGCACCCCCGTACCGCCCGGCGCCCCCGTACCTCCGGGAGCGCCCGTACCGCCCGGTGCACCCGCCCCGGCGGCGGCCGCCGCCCGTCAGGCCCAGCCGCAACCGCAGGCGCAGACTCCGGCGCCCGGCACCCCCCTCCCGCCGGAGCAGCCCGCGCAGTCGGTGCCCCGGCCGGGGGCTCAGCCGCGGGTCGCTCAGCCGCTGCCCGCCGAGGCCGCCGCGCCGATCGACCCCAACTCGACGCAGGGGCGCGCGTTCAGCGTGCGGACGCTCGGGCAGGGCGTGCCGTTCAGCCGTCAGTCGGCGCCGAACCAGCCGGGGGCCGTACCGGCCCGGGCGCAGGCGCAGGCGCAGCAGACCGCCACGCCTCCCCCGCACCAGACCAACGGCTCCGGCCGCCGCCGCAAGCTCGGCACTCCCCCCGAGCCGGCCGCCGAGCGCCCCGAAGCGACGGCGCGCCCGCACCCGCAGGCTGGGCAGACCGCCACGGCTCCCGGGCCGAGGCTGCCCGGAGCGACCGAGGGCGCCGGTCGCTCGTACGCCATAGGAGCCCCGGACAAGAACGCCGACGAGGGTCCTGAGCCGCTGGACGGTCCCGGTGGCGCGGTCGAGGTCGCCGACCAGCCGCAGCCGCGGCCCGTGGACGACGAGCTGCCCCCGGAGCCGCTGGACAACCCGCGCCGCCTCCTTGTGTGGCCCGCGCCGGACGTGACGACCCAGCAGGCGCTGAGCGACCGCGGCTACCGGCCCGTCATCGTGAACTCGCGCGAGGAGGTGGACGCGCAGATCGCCGCGTTCCCGGCCGCGCTGTTCGTGGACCCGCTGACCGGTCCGATCACACGCACCGCGCTGCAGTCGCTGCGCCAGGCCGCCGTTGCCGCCGAGGTCCCGGTGCTGGTGACGGCGGGACTGGGGCAGGCGACGCGCGAGGCTGCGTACGGCGCCGATCCCGCCGTACTCCTGAAGGCGCTCGCGCCGCGGGACTCCGACCAGCACCCGCCGCGCGTGCTGCTCATCGAGGAGCACGCGGAGATCGCGCTGGCGTTGACCTCGACGCTGGAGCGGCGCGGAATGCAGGTGGCGCGGGCGTCCACGGACGCGGACGCCGTCACGCTGGCCTCTCAGATGCGGCCGAACCTGGTCGTGATGGATCTGATGCAGGTACGGCGTCGACGCGCCGGGATCGTGGACTGGCTGCGGGCGAACGGGCAGTTGAACCGCACACCGCTCGTCGTCTACACCGCGGCTGTCGACCAGGCCGAACTGCCGCGCCTCGCCGCGGGTGAGACGGTCCTGTTCCTCGCCGAGCGCTCGACGAGCGCCGAGGTGCAGGACCGGATCGTGGATCTGCTGGCGCGCATCGGCACGAACTGACCCGCTGCGCTGCGGGCCTCGAACTGGACTCACACATACGACGGTTGGGGTGCTGTTTCACGTGAAACAGCACCCCAACCGTCATTCTGCCGTCGAGGGCCTCAGAGCTGGGTGACGTCCAGCGCACCCTCCGCGTACTGCCTGCGCAGCACCTTCTTGTCGAACTTGCCGACGCTCGTCTTCGGGACCGACTCGATGATCGTCCAGCGCTCGGGGAGCTGCCACTTGGCGATCTTGCCCTCCTCGGCGAGGAAGGTGCGCAGCGACGCGAAGTCGGCGGTGACGCCCTCCCTCAGGACGACCGTGGCGAGGGGGCGCTCGCCCCACTTGTCGTCGGGGACGGCGACGACGGCGGCCTCGGCGACGGCCGGGTGGGACATCAGCGCGTTCTCCAGGTCGACGGAGGAGATCCACTCGCCGCCCGACTTGATGACGTCCTTGGCGCGGTCGGTGAGGGTCAGGAAGCCGTCGTGGCTGATCGTGCCGACGTCGCCGGTCTTGAGCCAGCCGTCCTCGCTGAACTTGTCGGCGGGGCGAAGCAGTTCGGTGCCCTGGCCGCCGTAGTACGCGCCCGCGATCCAGGGGCCACGCACCTCCAGCTCGCCCGCGGACTCGCCGTCCCAGGGGAGGCGTTCGCCGCCGGGGCCGGTGAGCCGGGCCTCCACGCCGGCCGGGAAGCGGCCCTGGGTGAGGCGGTACGCGAACTCCTCGTCCGTGCCGACGACGGCGGCCGGCGGCCGGGCGATCGTGCCCAGCGGGGAGGTCTCCGTCATGCCCCAGGCATGGCAGACGCGCATGCCCAGCTTGTCGAAGGCCTCCATGAGGGAGGGCGGGCAGGCCGAGCCGCCGATGGTGACCTGGGTGAGCGAGGAGACGTCCCGGGGCTTGGCGTGCAGTTCGCCGAGCAGGCCCTGCCAGATGGTGGGGACGGCCGCGGCGTGCGTCGGCCGCTCGGATTCGATCATCTCGGCGAGCGGCGCGGGCTGGAGGAAACGGTCCGGCATGAGGAGGTTGACGCCGGTCATGAACGTGGCGTGCGGCAGGCCCCAGGCGTTGACGTGGAACTGGGGGACCACCACGAGCGAGGTGTCCTGGTCCGTGAGCCCCATCGACTGGGCCATGTTGACCTGCATGGAGTGCAGGTAGATCGAACGGTGGGAGTAGATGACGCCCTTGGGGTCGCCGGTGGTGCCGGAGGTATAACACATGGCCGCGGCGGCACGCTCGTCCAGCTCCGGCCAGTCGTACGTGGTCGGCTTGCCCGCGATCAGCTCGTCGTACTCGTGCACCTGGACGCTCGCGCCCTCGAGCAGCGAACGGTCACCGGGGCCCGAGACGACCACGTGCTCGACCGTCGGCAGATGGGGGAGCAGCGGCGCGAGCAGCGGGAGCAGCGAGCCGTTGGCGATGATCACGCGGTCGGCGGCGTGATTGACGATGAAGACGAGTTGTTCCGCGGGGAGGCGGAGGTTGAGCGTGTGCAGGACCGCGCCCATGGAGGGGATCCCGAAGTACGCCTCGACATGCTCGGCGTTGTTCCACATCAGCGTCGCCACACGGTCGTCGTCCTCGACACCGAGGTCCTCGCGCAGCGCGTGCGCGAGTTGGGCGGCCCGGTCGCCGATCTCGGCGTAGGAACGGCGCTGCGGCTCTCCCTCACCCGTCCAGGTGATCACCTGCGAGGTGCCATGGATGGCCGACCCGTGGGTCAGGATCCTCGAGATCAGCAGCGGTACGTCCTGCATCGTGCTCAGCACGGCGTCCTCCCGGGGCGACATTGCCTACGAGGCGGTAAGGGATGCGCTGATTCTGCGCACATACCACGCGGTATGTCACTAGCTCCGGCCGATCGATCAGGTCACAGGGGCCGTTCGGCCCGGATCTGCCGAAGGTCAGTCAGCGCACGGGTTCCAGCTCCGGGTCCTCGCGCAGCTTGCCCAACGCCCGTGACACCGCCGACTTGACCGTGCCGACGGAGACGCCGAGCACCTCCGCGGTCTGTGCCTCGCTCAGGTCCTCGTAGTACCGAAGGACGACCATGGCCCGCTGCCGCGCCGGGAGCTTCATGATCGCGCGCCACATCGCGTCGTGCAGCGCCTGCTGCTCGGCCGGGTCCCCGGCGGGGACGTCCTCCGGCTCCGGGAGCTCGTCGCACACGAACTCGTCGACCTTGCGCTTGCGCCACTGCGAGGTCCGGGTGTTCAGCAGCGCACGCCGTACATAGCCGTCGAGCGCGCGGTGGTCCTCGATCCGCTCCCACGCGACGTAGGTCTTGGTCAGCGCGGTCTGCAGCAGGTCCTCGGCGTCGCTCGGGTTCGCGGTCAGCGAGCGGGCGGTACGCAGCAGCACCGGCTGGCGGGCCTTCATGTACGACGAGAACGACGGGTACGGAAGGGTCCGCGTCCCACCGTTCGAACCGCTGGTGCAGACGAGTGAGGTCATGGCTCCACGCTAGGAGTGACCCCTACCTTTTCGGATCGGCCGCAGGTCCCGAAGAGGTGTCCCCCTCAGGTTGTAGGAGGGGGGCCGGCCCCACCTCCTGAGGGTGGACGAGCGGCGCCCGCACCCTGAGGGTTCACCCCTGAGAGACCCGTACGGCCGTAGTACGACGGCGGCCGCCGTACTACCCGGGATGTCCCCGCGGGCCCCCGAAGGCTCTGTGAGGCGGGGAGAGCGGGGAGAGCCCGACAGCGTACTCACACCCCGTCCGCCCCCAGGATCAACCCCGACGTGGGGACCCCGGTGCCCGCGGTGACCAGGGTGCGACCGGCGCCCGGTATCTGGTTCACGGACGTGCCGCGCAGCTGGCGTACGGCCTCCGCCACCCCGTTCATCCCGTGCAGATACGCCTCCCCGAGTTGCCCCCCGTGGGTGTTCAGCGGAAGCTGCTCCTCGGCGACGAAGTCCGCGGCCTCCCCCGGCTTGCAGAACCCGAACTCCTCCAACTGCATCAGCACGAACGGCGTGAAGTGGTCGTACAGGATGCCCACGTCGATGTCCGTAGGGGTCAGCCCCGAGGTCCGCCACAGCTGGCGCGCCACGACCCCCATCTCCGGCAGCCCGGTCAGCTCGTCCCGGTAGAAACTCGTCATCTGTTCCTGCGCCCGGCCCGCACCCTGGGCCGCCGCCGTGATCACCGCAGGCGGATGCGGCAGCTCCCGGGCGCGCTCCACGGAGGTGACGACCAGGGCCTGGCCGCCGTCCGTCTCCTGGCAGCAGTCCAGCAGCCGCAGCGGCTCCACGATCCACCGCGAGGCCGCGTGTTCGGCGAGGGTGATCGGTCTGCCGTGGAAGTACGCCGCCGGGTTCGTCGCCGCGTACTTGCGGTCCACTACGGCGACATGGCCGAACACCTCGGGCGTCAGTGCGTAGGTGTGCAGATACCGCTGGGCCGCCATCGCCACCCAGGACGCCGGGGTGAGCAGCCCGAACGGCAGGGCCCAGCCCAGCGCGACGCCCTCGGCCGACGGCTCCCGCTGCTGCACCCCCGCTCCGAATCTCCGCCCCGACCGCTCGTTGAACGCCCGGTAGCAGACGACGACCTCGGCCACCCCGGTCGCCACCGCGAGCGCCGCCTGCTGGACGGTGGCGCAGGCCGCACCCCCTCCGTAGTGCACCCGGGAGAAGAAGGACAGCTCGCCGATCCCGGCCGCCTGGGCGACGGTGATCTCCGGGCTGGTGTCCATGGTGAAGGTGACCATCCCGTCCACCTCGGCCGGCGTCAGCCCCGCGTCGTCGAGGGCCGCCCGCACCGCCTCCGCGGCGAGCGTCAGCTCGCTGCGCCCGGAGTCCTTGGAGAACTCGGTGGCCCCGATCCCGACGATCGCCGCCCGGCCGCCGAGCCGGTCCCTCGTGCGTACGCTCACGAGGCGCCTCCGGTCGGCAGCGTGACCGTCACGGTCCCGGTCACATGTCTGCCGATGCCGTTCGCCCCGACGACGCGCACGGTCGCGGTGTCGCCCTCGACCTCTTCGACCTTGCCGGTCAACACCATCGTGTCGCCGGGGTAGTTGGGCGCTCCCAGCCGTATGGCCACCTTGCGGAGGACGGCCGCCGGTCCGAAGTGGTCCGTGATGTATCGCCCGACGAGGCCGTTGGTGGTCAGGATGTTCATGAAGACGTCGGGGGAGCCCCTGTGCCGTGCCAGCTCGGCGTCGTGGTGCACGTCCTGGTAGTCCCGGGAGGCGATGGCCCCGGCCACGATCAGCGTGCGCGTGATCTCGATCTCCAGCGGCGGCAGCTCGTCACCGACCCGCGCCCGCTCGCCCTCTCCGACTCGCACGCACCCGTCCTCTCCGACCCGCACGCGCTGTCCCTCCACGCCCCGGGCGCGCTCCCCTTCCCCGACCCTCATGTCTCCTCCTCCCCGCTCGCGATCAGCTCCCCCAGTTCCTGGAGGACTTCGCTCCCGCACCCCAGGTACGCGTCCAGCTGCCGCCCCCACAGGAAGTGCCGGTGCACCGGGTGCTCCAGGTCGGCGCCCGTCCCTCCGTGCAGATGCTGGCCCGCGTGAACGACCCGCTGACCCGCCTCGGACGCCCACCAGGCCGCGGTCAGCGCGTGCGTCGCGTACGCGAGCCCCTCGTCGCGCCGCCACGCCGCCTCGTACGCCGTCACCCGTATCGCCTCGGTGTCCATGTACGCGTCCGCGGCCCGGAGTTGGACACCCTGCTTGGCCGCGAGCGGACGTCCGAACTGCTCGCGTGTGTTGGTGTGCTCCACGGCTCGTGCCAGCGACCCGGCGCACACCCCGGCCTGCAGCCCCGCGAAGGCCGTCCGGGCGGTGGCGAGCACGTCGTCGTACGCGTCCGTCCCGCCCACCGGCTCACCCGGCGTCCCCTCCAGCGTCAGCCGTCCCGCCGCCCAGGGCGCCGTCAGCTCGACCGGCGCGCACCGCGCGTCAGCGGTCCGCACGAGCCACAACCGGCGCCGGTCGTCCGCGACGAGCACATGGCTGGCGTCCCTCAGCCACGGCACCACGGGGACGACGCCGCTCAGCCGCCCCGCCGCGTCCGCCCGTACGCCTCCCGGCTCGAAGACCGCCCCGCACACCACCGCCGTCCCGTCCCCGATCCCCGGCAGCAGCCGCTCCCGCTGCTCCGGTGATCCGTGGGCGGACACCGCCAGCAGCCCGTACACACAGCTGGCCGCGAACGGCACCTGGGCCGTGGTCCGCCCCTGCTCCTCCAGGAGCAGTACAAGGCCGAGGAGCCCCGTGTCCGCGACGGCCGCCACCAGCCCGGCCGCGCACAGCGCCTTCCATGTCTCGGCGTCGCTGCTGCTGCCGGCCGCGGCGAGCCGCTCCGGGGTGGAGAGGTCGCCGAAGATCCGCGCGGCCAGGTCGCGGGCGGCCGCCTGTTCCTCGGTGGGCGTGAAGTCCATGTCAGCGTCCCCCCTCCGCACCGGCCCGGAAGACCGGCAGCACCAGCTCCTCGTCGTACCGCTCGAACCTGAGCCGCACGGGCATCCCGATCCGCACCTTGTCGGACGGCACCCCGATGACGTTGCTGACGATCCGGACGCCCTCGGCGAGCTCGATCAGGCCCACGGCGTACGGAGGGTCGAAGGCGGGGAACGGCGGGTGGTGCATGACGACGTACGAGTAGACCGTCCCGTCGCCGCTCGCCTCGAGCGTGTCCCACTCCGGGGAGCCGCACGCGCCGCACCCCGGCAGCCAGGGAAACCGCAGCGTCCCGCAGCCGCCGCACCGCTGGATCAGCAGCTGGTGCCGGCCGACGCCCTCCCAGAACCCGGCGTTGTCCCGGTTGACGACCGGTCGCGGCCGGGTCGCCTTGGGCTTGGCGCGCGCCGGGGCGTACTTGAGGATCCGGAACCGGTGCGTCCCCGCCGGCTCTCCGTTCGCCCGTACGTCCATCCGTGTCGTGACGAAGTGCCCGGTGCCCAGCTTGGTGGTCTTGCGCTCGGAGACCGACTCGATCACCGCGTCGAAGGTGATCTCGTCGCCGGGCCGCAGCGGGCGCAGGTACTCCTGCTCGCAGTCGGTGGCGACCACGGAGGTGCAGCCGGCCTCGTCGAGCAGGCCGAGCAGCTCGTCGTACGCGTCCGAGCGGCCCTCGTGCCCGGACAGGCCGCCCATCGTCCACGCCTGGAGCATGGTGGGCGGCGCCACGGCGTCCGGGCCCGTGTACGCCGCGTTGGTGTCGCCCATCGCCTCGCACCAGTGCCGGATCATCGGCTCGTTGACCGGGTCCTTGCCCACGCCCGCGACGGCGGCCGCACGCCCTTCGTACGCCTTGAGCCGCGCCTCCAGCTCGGCCGCCTCGTCGCTCACCGCCGCCCCCTCGTCATCCCGAGCCGCATGGTCGCCACGATCTCCCGCTGCACCTCGCTCACCCCGCCCCCGAACGTGTTGATCTGCGCCGCCCTGTTCATCCGCTCCAGCTCGCCGTCCCCGAACACACCCGGCGAACCGGAGCGCACCAGCGCCTGCGCACCCACGACTTCCTGACACATTCGGTACGAAGCGACCGCCGATTCCGTTCCCGCGACCTTCACGCCACTCGCGTCGCCCGGGGCCAGCCGGCCGGCCCCGACATCCCCCACCAAACGCCAGTTGAGCAGGCGTGATGCCGCCAGCCGGGCATGCACCTCGGCCAGCCGAAAACGCACCCAGGGCTCGTCAACCCGACGCCGCCCGGTCACCGGATCGGGGGTGCGCGCCGCCCGCAGCGCGGCCGCGTAGAAGTCCTCGGCCTGCATGCCGATCGCGGCGAGGGCGACCCGCTCGTGGTTGAGCTGGTTGGTGATGAGATCCCAGCCGCCGTTCTCCTCGCCGACGAGGTTCGAGGAGGGGACGCGGATGCCGTCGTAGTACGTGGCCGTGGTGGTCAGCCCGCCCACCGTCTCGATCGGTGTCCACGAGAAGCCCGGCGCGTCCGTGGGCACGAGGACGATCGAGATGCCCCGGTGCTTGGGCGCGTCGGGGTCGGTACGGCAGGCGAGCCAGATCCAGTCGGCGTGCTGGGCGTTGGAGGTGAAGATCTTCTGCCCGTCGATCAGCCAGGACTCGCCCTCCCGCACGGCGCGGGTGCGCAGCGAGGCCAGGTCCGTACCCGCCGAGGGCTCCGAGTACCCGATCGCGAAGACGAGGTCGCCCCTGAGGACGCACGGCAGGAAGTACTCCTTCTGCGCCTCGCTCCCGTACTTCATGAGGGTCGGTCCGACGGTGTTCAGCGTGACCATCGACACCGGCGCTCCGGCCCGGTACGCCTCGTCGAAGAACACGAACTGCTCGTCGGCTCCGCGCCCTTGGCCCCCGTACGCGACGGGCCAGCCGATGCCGAGCAGTCCGTCGGCGCCGATGCGGCGCAGCAGCGCGCGCTGCCTGCCGGGGTCGTCGGCGGGCGGGGGACCGTCGGGCATCAGGTCCCGGAAGTACGTACGCAGTTCGGCGCGCAGCCTTTGCTGGCGCTCGGTGGGGGCGAGGTGCACGGCGGCGGCCCTCCCGGACCTCGTACGAACAAGGTTTTCTGACTGTCCGTCAGATAACGAGGGCTGTCAAGGTCACGACGGGACCGTCGAGGACGGACACGCGAAAACGCCTGCGCGACGGCACCGAAGCACCGTCGCACAGACGCGTTACTACCCCACAAAGCACCCCACACGGTGCTTCAAGGCCGGTGAGCCCGTCGAGGTCGGGCGAACCGGCCCCGGCTCACCAGAGGCGGGTGAAGTTGATGACGGTGTGCGACTGGTCGATGGCCGTGAACGCGGAGTTCTTGACCTGAGCCGTGTTGCTGTGGTTCGAGGCCCCGAATCCGACCGCTTGCTGCTGTGTGGTCGAGGAGTTGCCGCTGTTGTCGTGTCCGACCCCGCTGCCGCTGACGGTTGCCACGCCCGCGTTCGATCCGTCGTCCGCGAAAGCGCCGTTGTCCGCCGCGGCGACGCCCGTGAAGAGGGCGGCGGCGAGGGGCAGCGCCGAGACGGCGGCGAGAACACGGGCGGTACGGATGCTTGCCATGTGAATTCCTCCAAGAACCGGATGTACGGACCGGCGTGAACCGGGAAGTACTGCTCGTTCCAAGGCGGTTGGCCGACCGCCCCGGCGCTGATCACGACGTCGCGACTCCAGAGTTGCCCACCGAATCCCCACCGAACCACCCCGGAAGCCGTGATTCGCCCTCAAGCGTGAGTACATGTCGATAAACCCTCTTCATGACAAGAAACCGCAGATCAGACTGGATCGGACAGCTCGACCCCGGGCGCCCCAAGAGGGGAACCGTTCCGCCACTTTTTGGCCAATCCTCCCCAAATCCCCTTCCCGGCGCCCCCGCGCACGGCAAGCCCTTCCCTTTTTCGAACACTCGTACGAACATGGATGCATGGCCACCATCGACCGGCAGGCCACGACCCTGGCCCTGGCCCACGCCCTGTCCGCCGCCGAACGCGGACTCGCGGTGATCCCGCTGTCCCGCACGAAGCTCCCGGCCCTGCGCTCCCCCCACCGCGACGACCCCGATCCCGACCCGACGTCCCCTCCCTGCCACGGCGCATGCGGCCGCTTCGGACACGGCGTGTACGACGCCTCCACCGACCCCCGCCGCATCCGCGCGCTCTTCGCCGCCGCGCCCTGGGCGACCGGCTACGGCATCGCCTGCGGCCTCGATCCGCACCGCCTCATCGGCATCGACCTCGACACCAAATCCGGTACGGACTCCTCGGCCGCCCTGTGCGAACTGGCCCTGCGCCACCTGTTCACGATCCCGGAGACGGTGGTCGTGCTGACCCCGAGCGGCGGCCGCCACCTCTGGCTGACCGGACCGCCCGACGTGGTCGTCCCCAACTCGGCGAGCCGACTGGCCCCGGGCATCGACATCCGCGGCGCCGGCGGCTACCTGGTCGGCCCCGGCTCCCGCACCGAGCACGGCGTGTACGCAACGGCCCCGGGCACCGCCCAGTTGGCGCCCGCGCCCTGCCCGCGCGAACTCCTGCGCCTGCTCACGCCCCCGCCCCGCGCGCACCACCACGCGCCCCCTGCGACCGGCCAACACGGCCAGGGGCTGGTCCAGTTCGTGCTCGCCGCCCACGAAGGCCAGCGCAACACCCGCCTCTTCTGGGCCGCCTGCCGCGCCTACGAGAACGGCATCGGCCCGGAACTGACCACCGCCCTCGTCGAGGCCGCCCTCCGCACCGGCCTCACCGAACGCGAGGCCCGCTCGACGATCGCCTCGGCGTCCCGGATGACGTTCCCACGCCCCTGGCCACCGGAAAACGGAACGACACCACGAACCGCCCGTCCCTAGGCTGCGGGCCATGGCACTGACCCGCGTCACCCTCACCTCGGGCAGAACCGTCGAGATATCCGACCTGCGCCTCACCTCGACCTACGGCGGAATGCTCGAGGGCTACCCCTTCAAGCGCTGGAACGACCGCCTCGTCGACGGCCTGGCCCGGCGTACCGCGGCGGCGTTCCCCAACACCCCGACGCACCTCGTCACACCCCACCGAGACCATCCGGACCTGCCCGCCCGCGGCTTCGGCCCGGTCGAACTGCTCCCCGCCGTGACCTGCGTCGGCCTCTTCCTTTCCAGCGCGGTCGACCCCGCCGTCGACCCCGTCCTGCACCGCTCGGCCCTCGCGGTCGCGTGGTTCCAGGCCACCCCCGACATCCCGTCCGGCCACACCGCCGATCCGACCCTGCGCGCCATCCCCTGGGAGGAAGCCGCCCAGGACTTCGAACTGTGAGCCGTCGACGGTGGACGGGATGGGAGCGGGGGAGAGTGGTGGGCCGGAGCGGTGGTTCGGGAGGCCGACCAGTCAGCCGCTGCGTGGCTTCCCTCGAGCGCTTCAAGCGCCTTCTCTCGAAACCCCGGTAGGCCTAGGCTCGGCTGATGACCTTGGAATGGCACAACGTAATTGTCCACTCGGCAGATCCGGAGGCCCTGGGCCAGTGGTGGGCCGAGGCTCTTGGTTGGGTTGTGGTCCACACCTCTGATGTGGAGTTCGCGATCCGCCCGGAGCCGGATCGCCTGCCGGGGTTGGAGTTCGTCCGGCTTGATGAGAGCAAGAAGGCCAAGAGCCGACTGCATCTCGACTTCGTGCCTGGTGATCAGGACGCCGAGGTGGCTCGCCTGGAGGCTCTTGGCGCACAGCGTGTCGATATTGGTCAGGGTGACCAGTCCTGGGTTGTCATGGCAGACCCCGAAGGCAACGAGTTCTGTGTCCTTGGCCAACGACCTCAGTGAGAACCCCTGACAGCGCGCATGTCCAGCCTGGCGGGCTTGCCGTTCAGAGACGCGTCAAAGCCGCAACGAGCTGACATGTGCTGACGGCCGCTGCCGTCAGCACACCAGGGTGTGAACCCCGGCCGCCAGGAAAACAGCTCCCGCGATCCCGAATTGGATCCGCATGATGGTGAGACTCCACCAGGGCGTTCCGTACCGGGCCCGCAGCCTGAACACCACGTCCGCCCAATCCCACACCCACACGTCCATGCGCTCCGCCGACCGCTCCGTACAGGGCGCGGGGAGAGGGGCGGCATGGTTGATCAGAACTGGGGCGATGGCACCGAGTACCACCGGGCCGTGGGGCGGGCGTCGGTCATGGTGGCGGTCGCCTCGTGTTGCTCGTTGGTGGCGGTCGGGTTCGTTGTCCTCACTGTCTTCGGCGTGGGCGCCTTCGTGGCTCTCGTGAACGCTCTCAGCAGTTGGGTAACTGACGGGCAACCACGGTGGTTGACGGACAACGCACATGAGAACGGCCCCCGACCGATTTACCTGGTCAGGGGCCGTTCACCTGCGGTGGGTGTGGGATTTGAACCCACGGTGACATCGCTGCCACGACGGTTTTCAAGACCGTTCCCTTAGGCCGCTCGGGCAACCCACCTAGGCCCCGCCCACCAGGGTCGGAGCGGCTACAGCCTACCCGGCCCCGAGCGTCTCGCGGGGGCATGGTCCACACGGGGTCCACTGGCTCTGTTCCGCGCCCCATGCCCACTGCGCCAATCATCAGCACCCGGTCCGCGGCCCCAGGCCGACGCGGGTAAGCCGAGGACTGTGCTGGCCTTGTCGGCATCCCCAGAGAGAACGGCCCCGCTGGGCCCTGTGCCCGCGCCCTCCCGCGACTCCTTGGAGTAAGAGCTATGCAGCACCAGGGGCAAGATGCTTTTCCGCCCGCTCACTGAGTCCCAAAATGTCTGCAACGCGCTCCACTACGAGGCACCGGAGATCGCGCGCAGCCTGCTCGCCACCAGGGAAGCCGAGCCGACGCAGGAAGCCGACATCTACGCACTCGGCGCCTCCCTGCTCATCTCCGCCACCGGCTGGCGGGCCGTCGAGTACGCCGACGACGCTCCGCGCCCCGTACAGAGAGGAGCAGTGGCGAACGGTCGGCGGCGTCCCGTCAAAGCGCCCGGTGAGCTGGGTGAGCTGATCGACGCGATGCTCAGCCATGCCTCTGAGAACCGGCCGACGATCTACGAGGTGGGCAAGGCCCTGAGCTGATCCCGAAGGCCCGGTTTATCCGGCGCCACTCACGCGGCGAAAGCCGACAACAAATGAGAAGCGGGCCCGCAAGGCGACGCGGCCGGTACCGATTCCGCCGGTTCTCGTGAGGCTGGTCCGCGAGCACGTCCAGGAGTTCGGCACCGGCGAGGATGGCCGGCTGCTTCGTGCGGCTCAGGGCGGCCACCTCCTGTCCAAGGAGTACGGGGAGGCGTGGAAGGTCGCCCGACTCGCAGTGCCGCTCGACGCGCCGGTCCTGATCGCGTGGCGACATATACGCTGCCCAGCGAGGCGATCGCGTTCTTACGCACCGGTACCTTGCGCGCCGGGGCGCTGCTTCTGGGCGTCGACGACGGCCCGCTCCAGCACGGCGGTGTATTCGAGGACCGTGCCAGGCTTGACGTCGTCGGCCTGCTTGACCTGGACACCGCGGCTGCCGAGATAGGCGTACGTCTTGCGGTCGAAGATCCACTCGGTGCGATCGCCGCTCTGCTGGTCGACGTGGGCCAGGGCGATGCCCTCGCGTCCCGCGGCGTCCGTGACATGGTCCACCACCACAACCCCGGGGATCTTGGCCGCGGCCCGGTACAGCGCTGCGTTCAGCTTCGCCGGTGCGAGCTGCTCCCCCAGCAGGTCGCCGACCGTGGTGAATGCCTCCTGGTCCGGGGAGTTCCCCTGGCCCTTGGTCTCCTTGTAGATCTTCTTCAGCAGGGCGTCCGGGTCGGTGGGCAGCGTCTTGAGGTAGTCGTAGGAGGGGGCGTTCAAGCTGCTCTCGACGTCGCTGTTGAGGGTGACACCGCCCTTGGGCTGGTACCCGGGCTCGTCCAGCCAGCCCTGCTTGCCGTCGGGGGAATTCCATGCCTCACGGATATGCAGGGGCTGGACCAAGGTCTTGGACTTGTCTGTGTCGGTGTGCAAGACGGAGAGGTAGGAGACCTTGCTCTTGATGTAGATGTACTGGCCCGGGCCGGGTTCGGGCGTCTTGTCGGCCGAGGCGGCGGCGGCGATGTGCTCGACGGTGGAGGCGAGCTGGGCGGTGCTGCCGGGCTCGATGCGGACGACCGGCGCTTCGACCGGGGGCGGGGTGGCCGCGGTCGTGCGGCTGCCCCCGGAACCGGTCAGCGCGGTGAAGGCGAAGGCGCCGGCCAGGCCGGCAGCGGTGACCGGGACACCGATCAGCAGGACACGGCGTGCCACGCGGCGGGACGGCGCAGGGGCGGGTGCAACGGGCTGGATCTCGCGCATCAGGTGCTCCTCGAGAAGCAGGTGACGGTCGAGCGACAGGTGCGGGTCTCCAGGCGCCGGCAGCAACCGGGCCAGCTCCGCGTGGTCCAGCGACTCCTCACGCCGAGACTTCTTGCGGATCATTCGGACCTCTCCTCGTACGACTCGTGTGACCGGGCCGCAGAAGTGCGGCCGCCCTGTACTTGTCCGTTGCGCGGTAGCGGTTCCCTGCGTTTCCTCAGTTCTTCGTCGGCCAGCTTGCTCAGTCGTTTGCGGGCGCGGGACAGGCGGGAGCGCACGGTGCCGACCGGGACGCCGAGCACGGCCGCCGCCTCCGCGTAGCCGAGCCCGGACCACACACAGAGCGTGAAGACCTCGCGCTCGCTCCGGCGCAGCTTCTTCAGCACCCGCTGGGCGGCAGCCAGTTGGTCGGCATCGGCTATGCGGCCGACGAGTTCGTCGGCGAAGTCCGGGACCGTTTCCTTGGCCGGCAGGCGCTCCAGGGCCCGCTGGTGGCGGCGCGCAGCGCGGGTGGTGTTGCGCAGTACGTTCACGGCGATGCCCATCAACCAGGGGCGCGGACTGTCGCCCTCGTCCCGCAGCTTGACGCGCAGCCGCCACGCCTCCAAGAAGGTCAGCGAGACGATGTCCTCGGCGACGGTCCAGTCCCCGGTCACGCGCACCGCGTGCCGGTGGACCAGTCGGGCGTGGTCACGGAAGAGCTCGCGGAACGCCTCGGGGTCGCCTGCCCGTATCCGGGTGTGCAATGAGTAGTCCACGTCCATCCTTGTCCACACGGCAGGGCAGGTTCCCGTGGCGTGCGTCACACGGTCAGGAGACATGGGGCTCCGCGGCCAGGCTCGCACACCACGGCCGCCATCTCCGTGGGCTGAGCCACATCTCGGGCGGCAGCGAGTACCGGGCGGCACGGGAGGCCAGGTCCGGGCGACGATGCCGTCCAGGTGATGACTCGCGGGTCCTGATGACCCGCGGGTCCCGGCGCCCCTGGGACGGTTCACACCTCGGACCAGGCAAGGCCGCTGAGCAGCGGATTCGCGGACCTGGTCCGCCGGTTCCTGGTCCACGCCTGGTCCACACGCGCTGACGCACAACGCGACCGGGCCAGATCAAGGTGAGACAGGCGCCATACAGATGGGGTGCCACTCACTGAGTGACACCCCATCCGACCAGCACGTCCATGAACTGCGGCGGTGGCCGCTCGGGCAACCCGCCCCGCGACACCGGCGATCGTCGGTGGCGCGGGGACAAGACCGACCGGTCAGCTGTCGCCGTCGCGCTGTCCGAGGGTGACCTCGGCCGTGTGGGTCTTTCCGTCGCGCGTGTACGTGAGCTTCACGACGTCGCCGGGCTGGTGGGTCCAGATCTCGCCGATGAGGGTCGGGCCGCTGTCGATCACCTGGTCGTCGAGCTTGGTGATGACGTCGCCGGGCTTGAGACCGGCCTTGTCGGCGGGGCCGCCGGAGGTGACCGCCGCGGAGCCGCTCGCACCCTGCTCGGTGATCTTCGCGCCGCCGGTGCCGTCCTCGAGGGAGACCGAGGCGCCGATCACCGGGTAGACCGGCTTGCCGGTCTTGATCAGCTGCTGGGCGACGTGCTTCGCCTGGTTGATCGGGATCGCGAAGCCGAGACCGATGGAGCCGGACTGGCTGGTGCCGCCCAGACCGCCGCTGCTCGAGGACTGGATCGCCGAGTTGATGCCGATGACCGCGCCCTGGGCGTCCAGGAGAGGGCCACCGGAGTTGCCCGGGTTGATCGAGGCGTCCGTCTGCAGGGCGCTCATGTAGGAGGCCTTGCTGCTGGCACTGCCGTCGCTGGAGGCCACGGGGCGGTTCTTGGCGCTGATGATGCCCGTGGTCACCGTGTTCGAGAGGCCGAAGGGCGCGCCGATCGCGATCGTGGAGTCGCCGACCGCCACCGCGTCGGAGTCACCCAGGGTGAGGGGCTTCAGGTCCGACGGCGCGTTCTTGAGCTTGATGACCGCGACGTCGTAGCCCTGCGCGTGGCCGACGACCTCGGCGTCGTACTTCTTGCCGTTGGGGAAGGTCGCGGTGAGCTTGCCGCCGTCGACCGCCTCCGCCACGACGTGGTTGTTGGTGAGGATGTGGCCCTGGGTGTCGAAGACGAACCCGGTGCCGGTGCCGCCCGAGCCGCTGCTGCTCTCGGCCTCGATGGTGACGGTGCTCGGCAGCGCCCTGGCGGCCACGTTCGCGACCGTGCCCGAGGCCCGCTTCACGTCGCCGCTGCCGCTCGGCGCGGAGACGGTCGTCGAGTCGGTGGAGTTGTCGTTGTTCTTGGCCAGCGAGTAGCCGATGCCGCCGCCGACGCCGCCCGCGACCAGCGCGGCCACCAGGATCGCCGCGACCAGGCCGCCGCGCCCGTTCTTGGGCTTCGGCGCGGGCTGCCCGTAGGAGGAGCCCCAGCCGCCCGCTCCCGAGCCGCCACCGTCCGCGTACGAGGGAACGGCGGGCGGCGGGGGCGGCCAGCCCGCCTCGGCGGCGGAGACCGGCGCTCCGGGGGCGTGCCCGTGCGCCTCAGGAGTCCCGGCGCCCATCGACGCGTACGCCGGTGTCTGCTCCGGTGCGCCGGGGGCGCTCGGAGGCACCGCCGGGAGCTGGGCGGTCGGCGCGCCCCCTTCGGGCGCAGCGCTCTGCGCGGAAGCAGCGGGAGTTTCCACCGGCACAGGAGGTGCGGACGGGGCCGGGGGTACTGCAGTGCCCTCGTTCTCGGTGCTCACAGCTCTTCTCCTCGGTCCACGGCTGTTGTTCTCGGTCGCACTCGGTCACGCTCACTCACGCTTGTCAGACGGTCCGGCGCGATGCAGCTGTGCTGGTGTGCATGTGCTTTTTGTACGCCGTCAGCTTTTCCCACGGGACGTCAGAGCACCATAAGCGGTGGCTGTGGGTCCAGGACCATCCTTTATATCGGGCTTTTTATACTAAAAAGAAACATTCGTGGTGTCTCGGCCCTCACGTCGGCCCTGTGACGGTGGCACCATGACGCGGTGACCCACGCACGACAGCACCCGATTCAGGTCGTCGCCCACCGCGGGGCCTCCGAAGAGGCTCCCGAGCACACGCTGGCCGCGTACAAGAAGGCGATCGAGGACGGTGCGGACGCCCTCGAGTGCGATGTACGGCTGACCGCGGACGGACATCTCGTCTGTGTGCACGACCGCCGCGTCAACCGTACGTCCAACGGCCGCGGAGCCGTCTCCGCACTGGAGCTCGCCGACCTCGCCGCCCTGGACTTCGGCTCCTGGAAGAACCGCGACGAGTCGCCCGACTGGGAGTACGACCCCGGGGACCCGCAGGACACCTCCGTCCTCACCCTGGAGCGACTGCTCGAACTCGTCGCCGACGCGGGCCGCCGCGTGGAGCTGGCCATCGAGACCAAGCACCCCACGCGTTGGGCGGGCCAGGTCGAGGACCGGCTGCAGCTCCTCCTGAAGCGCTTCGGCCTGGACGCCCCGGCGAGCGCCGCCACCTCTCCGGTGCGCGTCATGAGCTTCTCGGCGCGCTCCCTGCACCGCGTCCGGTCCGCGTCCCCGACGCTGCCGACGGTCTATCTTCTGCAGTTCATCTCGCCCCGGCTGCGCGACGGACGACTGCCGGCCGGTGTCCGGATCGCGGGCCCCTCGATGCGGATCGTACGCAGTCACCCCGGATACATCGAACGGCTGAAAAGAGCCGGTCATCAGGTCCACGTCTGGACGGTGAACGAACCCGAGGACGTCGATCTCTGCGTTGAACTGGGCATCGACGCCATCATCACCAACCGCCCACGCGCGGTGCTGCGTCAACTCGGCCGCTGACCTCGCGGCTCGTCGTCCGGAAACCACCGCTCGAGGTGCCGACGACGGCCGTCGAACCACGTCAACCACCGTCGAAATCCAGCCACACGGTTACCAGGAGTGCACCGGCGCGTTCGTTCCGTATTCGATCGTTACGAGTGCGTCAGCAGACGTGGATTGGCCGGTTTCCGGTCCAGCCCAAAGGGGCATCCACACCGTGGCGTGGGGCAAAGGAGGTCTCGGGGGTGGCGTTGGTGGTGGCACGGGAGGTGCCCACGTCGTCGAGCATGGCCGTTCCCCATGGCCCTGCGGGCGTGGGGAAAGCAAGACATCGGATGCGCGATCAACTGCGCACCGGTGGAGTGACGGAATCGGTCATCGACGACGCCGTACTGATCCTTTCCGAACTTTTGAGCAATGCGTGCCGGCACGGCAGGCCCCTCGGCGACGCCCTCGCCGGGGACGGCGACGTCCGGGCCGCGTGGCGCGTCGACGCGTCCGGGAGGCTCACCGTCGAGGTGACGGACGGCGGTGGTCCGACCCGCCCGGTTCCCGCCACGCCCTCGGTCACCGCACACGGCGGCCGCGGGCTGAACATCATCACGGCGCTGGCCAAGGACTGGGGCGTACGGGACGACACCCGCGGAGAGGTCACCGTGTGGGTCGTCGTCCAGGACGACGTGACGGACACGGCCGCCGCGCGCCGGCGTGACGACTTCGCTACGCGCGTCGCGTCACCGGGTGTGACGGGGCTGCCCGGGCTGGACTTCGCGGACGCCTTCGACGACTTGGACTGACCAGGAGACGGGGCAGGGCGGGGCGGACCGGAGCGGGACCGGACGGGGCGGAAACCGCGGGCGGAAGCCCCGGACGGAAGGCCCGGTTCCGAGACGACTCGGTGCGTTGTCCACAGGGTCCCGTCGGCCGACGTACGAGCGGCTAGGCTCGCGCCAGTACGAGACGAGCCGTGATCGGGAGACACCCACGATGGCCAAGAAGCGACCCCAGACGAAGGCCAAGCAGCCTCAGCTCAAGGACGGGGAGATCCCGGTAGTCGGCGCTCGCGAGCCCTGCCCGTGCGGCAGCGGCCGCCGCTACAAGGCCTGCCACGGCCGGGCCGCCGCACACGCGGTGACGGAGCTGGTCCAGCGCCCCTTCGAGGGCCTGCCGCGCGAGGGCGACTGGGTCGCGCTGCGCGAGCTGGTGCCCGCCGCCACGGTCGAGCTGAAGCTCAAGGAGAGCCTGCCCGAGGGAGTTCCCTCGGTGACGCTCGCCACCGTCCTGCCGATGGCCTGGCCCGCGCTGCGCCGCGACGACGGCTCGGTCCTGATCGGCCTGCAGAACGACACGGCGTCCGGCGACATCAGCCGCGACCTCGCCGACACCCTCCAGCGCGCGCTCACGGCCCAGCCCGGCACCCCGATCCAGGGCCGCCGCGCCCCGGCCGACGGCCCGCGACTGCAGGAACTGCTCGACCCCGAAGGCGCGTTCGAGCCAGTTGTGCACTCGGGCTTCGAGTTCTGGGTCCCGGACGCGGAGCACTCGACACCGGAGGTCGCCGCCTCCCTGGAGCGGGCCAACGCGGCGGCGATCCCGACCGTGAAGCTCTCCGGCGTGGACGCGGCGTACTGGTGCGAGACCCCCGACAAGAACCACCTGCGCTGGGTGATGCCGTACCCCGAGGAGCAGCTTCTGGACGCGCTCGCGCGGCTGCACGCGGCCGGTCGCTCGAGCCTCGGCGAGGGCACGCGGCTGGTCGGTTCCTTCCGCGCGCACGGGCTCACGGTGCCGGTCTGGGACCTGCCGACGGGCGTCACGGCCGACGATGTGGAAAAGCCGGCGGCCGAGTTCGCCGAGCGCCTCGCGACCGCCCTGGCCGCGGGCACACCGCTCACCCCGGACGAGCGGCGGGCACGCGGCGGCCTCACGAACCGACAGGTCACGCTCAGCTGACACACAGCCGGGGCACTGACCGACCGGTCAGCTGGTCGGTGCTTCACGGAGCAGGTGACTCCTGTCACAACTCCCGGCGGTGACAGGTAAATCCGTGTCCGAATAGCCGAGATCGAATTTGCGAACCGCCGATCTCTTGTTACCGTTCGAGTAGCCCGGTTGCTGGTGCATCCCCCGTCGCCAGCAACCGGGTCTTTCCATGCGCGGATTTTCCCGCCGCGTCAACCGCCTTGCTACGGGGCCGAGTTGCTCCCCAAGGCGCTCCCCGAGGCGCTCTCCGCCTCGCTTCCCGACCGCAGCAGCATCGGCCCGCTTCCGGCGCTCCTCGCGAACTCGGCGACCGCCGCGTACGCCCCCACACCCCCCGCCGTACGCCCTCTGGGCGTCTCGCACACCCCCGGGTCGTCCTCGGCGCGCACCACGCAGTTCATCTCCACGGTGCGGCCACCGGGGCCCATGAGGCTCAGTGCGGATCTCAGCTCGTCACCGGTCGCGTTGCGGTAGTAGGTGCGCGCCCAGGTGTCCTCCCCCTGGGTCATGACGCAGGTCTGCGCTTCGATCCCGTCGGGGGAGGAGAGTTCGGGGCCGCACCGGGCGGCGGTGGCCCGGCCGAGGCCCAGAAGCCGTGGCGCGGGCGCGGAAGCGGGAGGGGTCTCGGAAGCGGGAGGGGTCGCGGAGGCGGAACGGGGCGCGGCGGGGGCCGCCGTTCCCTTGTCGTCGATCCTCCGGGACGCGCGTACGGCCTCGGAGCTCCCGTCACCGACGGGTCCTGCGGAGGCCACGGTCAGTGGCAGGGCGACCGCGAACACCACGAGGCCCGCCAGCGCCACCAGGCGAACCCTCTCGTGGTCCGGCCCGGAACGTAGAGACGATGGGGCTCTGTGTCCCCCGGAATGACGCTGCATAGTGCGGAACATAACGAGCGCGGGTGGGCGCGCGGCTCACCGCGCGCCGGGCACCCTACAACTCGGGCGCGCTCACACCCGTACGAGTGAGCGCCTCCACCACCGCGTCCACCACGGCCTCCACATCGGGCACCCAGGGCGCGGCCGAGCCGGGCAGTGGTGCGCGCTCCCAGCGGATCTGGCCCTGGCCGGTCTCGGACGGGGGCAGCGCGATGTAGCCGCCCTCGCCATGGAAGCGCAGGGACCCCGGCACGAAGTCCTTGGCGTAGAGGAGCTCGCCGAGCTGCTCCATGGAGTAGGGCGCGACGAGGATCGCCCAGCGCGTGGGCGCCGCGACGACCGGGCCGAGGCGCATGCCCGTACGGTCGAGCGCGTCGAGTGCGCGGGCCGCCGCGAGGGCGGGCAGGCTCACCGCGCAGGGGGCCCTGCCTCCGGTGGCCAGCACGATGGGTGCGGACGGCCGGTTGGTCCACCACCAGCGCACCATGCGCTCGTCGGTGGTGGCCGCGAGGAGGCCGGGGTCGAAGGGGTGAGCACCGGGCACCGTGCACTCCGGGTCCGGGCACCCGCAGCGGGCACGCCCCTGCGGGTCCGGTGCCACACCCGGGAGCACGGGCCACTGCCAATCGGTCGCGAAGGTCAGGGCCGCGCTGAGCATCTCAGGCCTCCCGTTGTTTCGCCTGGACAGGAGCCTGCGTCGCCTTCCGAGGATCTCGCGCATGAGCGCTCGTTCCTTTCCGTTGCACGCCTGGCAACACCGTGGATCACATCACGTCATGTGTCGATCACTTCACTGTGCGTACCTGCTGGCGCATCACACCCTTGCGCACGGCAAGGGGAACCCATCTGGGCCGAGCATTGGCTGCGTCCGCGTCCATACTGCGTCTGTCTAAAGCATGGGCATGGCGTGGGGTGGCGGCGCCTGGCGTTTTGCCGTCCCGCTGTTTCTTGCCGCCTCCGCCACGGGAGGATGGGGCACGGTCGTCGGTGGTTAAGACGCCCGGGTCCGTCGCCAGGTTCCGGGCGGATCCCAACCACCCCTGGCCTTCACCGAGTACGTACCCATCACGACCGCTGTGACGCTCCGTGGAACGAGGCCAGTCGACCTCAATAACCCGTTACCCGAGTTAGTTTTAAGCCAACTTTGCTTTCCCGCAAGGGTTACCGAGGGTCTCATGGACACCAGGAATCCCAGCAGGACAATGCTGGACATCCCCTCACGAGTGCGTGTACATGTGGAGACACTGCTAGCGGCGCAGAACGACATGGGGGTTTGCGATGCTATCGAGCAATACGCACCGGTCGGAAAGCCGGACGCCATGAACGCCCCTCACGTTCCGAAAGTGGCCGGAATCGATTCAACGGTTCCCGCGCCCGCACACACTGTCGCGCCGACGACCTCCGTCACGGGTTCCGCAACGGGCTCCTCTTCGGCCACCTCGTCCACCGGTCCCGGAGCCGTTCTCCAAGATCGGCTCGCCGGCTGGGTGTCCGACCTCACCACCCTCCACGAACTCACCGAGCGCCTGGTGCGCACCGCGACACTGAACGACGCGCTGCAGGAGCTGCTGCACGCCGGAGCCGCCCTCGTGGGTGCCCGGCGCGGTCTTGTCGTCATGGAACCGGGCGACGGACTCGGCCCGGACACCACCATCGGCCTGGGCCTCGCCCGCGCCGACCTCGGCCACATCGAGACCGTCCCGCGCAGCGCCATGTCGTACGGCAGGATCCTGGACGGACTGCCCGGCGGCGAGGGCGAGATCTCCCAGCCCGACCTCCTCTCCGAGGACGGGCTCGACCCCCGCCACCGCGAGGTGGCCGCCCGGCTCGGCTACGCCGCGAGCTACGCGCTTCCCCTGTCCACCAAGGCGGCGGGCCGGCTGGGCGCCGCCGTATGGCTCTACGACGAACCCGCCGAACCGGTGGAGCGCCAGCGCCACCTCGTCGGCCTCTACGCCCGCTACGCGACCGAACACCTGGCACGGCTGCTGGAGCTGGACCGCACACGCGCGTGCATGAAGACGATCTCCCAGGAGCTGCTTCCGCCGCGGCTGCCCCGGGTCTCCGGAGTCCAGCTCGCCGCCCGGCACCGCACGGGCCCGCGCGGCGGCGGCGACTGGTACGACGCGCTGCCGCTGCCCGACGCCGCACTCGGCCTGGCGGTCGGCTCCGTCACCGGGGCCGGGCCCAGCGCCGTCGCCGCCATGGGCCGGCTGAGGGCCTCCCTGCGGGCGTACGCCGTGATGGAGGGCGAGGACCCCGTCGCCGTCCTGTCCGACCTCGAACTGCTGCTGCGCCTGACCGAGCCCGCCCGCTCCGCGACCGCCCTCTTCGCGTACTGCGAGCCCGCCCTGCGCAAGATCACGCTCGCCGGTGCCGGACACAGCCCGCCGCTGGTGATCGGCGCGCGGCGCACCGAGTTCGTGGAGACCTCGCTGTCCGCGCCCCTGGGCATGCTCGCCTGCTGGGAGGCGCCCAGTGTCGAACTGACGGCCGAGCCGGGCGAGACCGTGCTGCTCTACACCGACGGCCTGCTGCACCGCACCGGCGACCCCATGGACCGCGCCTTCGCCCGGCTGCACGCGGCGGCCGCCAGCGTCCCCAGGACGCTGCGTGAGGATCCCGGCGCGCTCGCCGACCATGTTCTGCGGTCCGTGCTGCCGAACGGGCTGGACGAGGCGGACAGCGCGGAGGACGTCGTACTCCTGGCGGCGCGCTTCGAGTGAGGTCCGCGCTTCGGGTGCGGTCCGCACTTCGAGTGAGGTCCAGGCTTCGGGTGAGGTCCAGGCTTCGAGTGCTGCCCTGGGGCCGCCGCGCTGAGCTCGGCGCGTAACAGGACTTCCGACCCTGGGCCCGCTTCTGTACGACCGTACGATGATGGTGTCCCCCTGCTCGAGCACAGCGGAGAGCTGGGGGGAAGGTCCAGAGTCGTATCTAGGAGGCAGACCGTGTCGGAGGCGCTCAACCCGGAGACCCCGGAAGCCGTGCTCGACGATGCCGCTGACGAAGCGGGCGAAGAAGAGCCGATCAAGCAGCGCAAGAACGGCCTGTACCCGGGCGTGTCCGACGAGCTCGCCGAGAACATGAAGTCCGGATGGGCCGACACCGAGCTGCGCGGCCTCACGCCGATCGCGCAGGCCGAGTACACCGCCACCCGCCGCGCCGCGCTCTCCGCACGTTTCCCGGGCGAGCGCCTGGTGATCCCGGCGGGCAACCTGAAGACCCGGTCGAACGACACGGAGTACCCCTTCCGCGCCTCGGTCGAGTACGCGTACCTCACCGGCAACCTGACCGAGGACGGCGTCCTGGTCCTGGAGCCCACCGTCTCCCCGAACGGGAGCGGCGGCCACAAGGCGACGATCTACCTGCTCCCGCGCTCCGACCGCGAGAACGGCGAGTTCTGGCTGTCCGGGCAGGGCGAGCTGTGGGTCGGCCGCCGCCACTCCCTCACCGAGGCCGAACAGCTGTACGGCATCCCCGCCTCCGACGTGCGGGAGCTGGCCGGCAAGCTGCGTGAGGCCACCGGCCCGGTCCGGGTCGTGCGTGGCTACGACGCCGGCATCGAGGCGGCCCTGACCGACAAGGTCACCGCCGAGCGCGACGAGGAGCTGCGGGTCTTCCTCTCCGAGGCGCGACTGATCAAGGACGACTTCGAGGCCGGCGAGCTGCAGAAGGCCGTCGACTCGACGGTGCGCGGCTTCGAGGACGTCGTGAAGGTCCTGGACAAGGCCGAGGCGACCAGCGAGCGCTACATCGAGGGCACCTTCTTCCTGCGCGCCCGGGTCGAGGGAAACGACATCGGCTACGGCTCGATCTGCGCCGCCGGCCCGCACGCCTGCACGCTGCACTGGGTGCGCAACGACGGGCCCGTGCGCTCCGGAGACCTGCTGCTGCTCGACGCGGGCGTGGAGACGCACACGCTCTACACCGCCGACGTCACGCGCACGCTGCCGATCAACGGCCGCTACAGCGAGATCCAGAAGAAGATCTACGACGCCGTGTACGAGGCCCAGGAGGCCGGTATCGCTGCCGTGCAGCCCGGTGCCAAGTACCGCGACTTCCACGACGCCGCGCAGCGCGTGCTGGCCGAGAGGCTCGTCGAGTGGGGTCTGGTCGAGGGCCCGGTCGAGCGCGTCCTGGAGCTGGGTCTGCAGCGCCGCTGGACCCTGCACGGCACCGGCCACATGCTCGGCATGGACGTCCACGACTGCGCCGCCGCGCGGACCGAGACGTACGTGGACAGCACGCTGGAGCCGGGCATGTGCCTGACCGTCGAGCCGGGCCTGTACTTCCAGGCGGACGACCTGACCGTGCCCGAGGAGTACCGGGGCATCGGCGTGCGCATCGAGGACGACATCCTGGTGACCGAGGACGGCAACCGGAACCTGTCGGCGGGGCTGCCGCGCCGCTCCGACGAGGTCGAGGCGTGGATGGCGGCTCTGAAGGGCTGACGTAGGGCTGATGTAGGGCTCATATAGGGCTGATGGCCGGGTACGAGACGTGCCCGGCCATTCGTCTGCGGGTAGGTCGTGACTGGTCGCGCAGTTCCCCGCGCCCCGTTGGGCGCGGGAACTCACAGGGGGGATTAGTGGGCGACGACTTCTGGTCCGGCGTCGGGGTGGATCTGCATCTGGAGCCGGACGTGGCCGCGGGACGCAGGACCGGGCTCGAACGGGCTCTGCGGGACGCGGTACGCGACGGACGGCTCGCTCCGGGCACACGGCTGCCCCCGACCCGGCGCCTCGCGGCCGAACTCGGCATCTCGCGCGGAACGGCCAAAGGGGCCTACGACCAACTGGTCGCCGAGGGGTATCTGACGGCCCGGCAGGGATCGGGCACCGAGGTCGCGGTGCTTCCCGCGGACGCCGTGTCGGAGGCCGTCGGGGCTCCCCGCGCGCGTGCGCCCCGTTTCGATCTGCGCCCGGGCAGCCCGGACGTCGGTACGTTCCCGGCGGCGGCGTGGCTGCGGGCGCTGCGCCGCGCGATCGCGACGGCGCCCTCCCTGGCGTACGACTACGGGGACCCGCGCGGCCGGATCGAACTGCGGACGGCGCTCTCGGGCTACCTGGGACGGGCCCGGGGCGTGATCGCGCCGCCCGAGCGGATCGTGATCACCTCGGGATACGTGCAGGGGCTCGCCCTTCTCACGCGCGTGCTGGACGGCGGGGTGGTCGCGATGGAGGACCCCGGGCTGCCGTTCCACCGGGACGTGGTGCGGCGGGGCGGAGGCGCGGTGGTGCCGCTGAAGGTGGACGAACGAGGCGCCCGTGCGGAGGAGTTGGCTTCCTCGGCGGCAGACGCGGTCGTCGTCACGCCCGCCCATCAGTACCCGACCGGGGTCACCCTGCACCCTGAGCGGCGGCGGGCGCTCACCGACTGGGCACGCGCACGCGGCGGACTGATCGTCGAGGACGACTACGACGGTGAGTTCCGCTACGACCGGCAACCCGTCGGCGCACTCCAGGGCGTGGCACCGGGGCAGGTCGCCTACCTGGGTACGGCGTCCAAGACGCTCGGACCCGCCCTGCGGCTCGGCTGGATGGTGCTGCCGCCGCACCTGGTCGACGCGGTGGCCGACGTGAAGCTGCACAGCGACCATCACACCGAGTCCATCGGCCAGTTGGCGCTGGCCGAGATGATCACCAGCCACGCGTACGACCGTCATGTGCGCGCCTGCCGGCTGCGGTACCGGCGACGCCGGGACCAGCTGCTCGACCGGCTGGGGGCGCGCGGGAGCGTACGCGGTATCGCGGCCGGGCTGCACGCACTGGTGGACGTGGCCGACGAGGCGGAGGTGCTGGCGCGGGCGGAGGAGGAGGGGCTCGCGGTCGGGCATCTCGGCGAGCACTGGCACGAGCGCGGTGAGGGGCGGCCTCAGGGCTTGGTCGTGGGCTACGGGACTCCCCGGGAGCGGGTCTATCCGGAAGCGCTGGAGACGTTGGGGCGGGTGCTGGACGGGAGCCAGGGGGTGTCGGGCGGGAGCCAGAGGGTGTCGGGCGCGAGCCAGGGAGTGCCGGACGCGAGCCAATTGGGTCGCAAAAAGGCGTGAGGATTGGGCCTGTTGACGGGTCCACCGGGCCCGTAGCGTCGAAGCCATGACGAATCCGGCAGCATCCGCGCAGTCGAGCCGCCTCGTCCCGCCCGCGGGACCGCAACGCGTCCTGGCCCTCGCCCAGCTGACCAACTCCGTGGGGGACGGCGCCTATTACGTGACCTCCGCGCTGTACTTCACGCATGTCGTGGGGCTGGCCCCCGCACGCGTGGGGCTCGGGCTGACCGTCGCCTGGGCGATCGGCTCCCTTGTGGGCGTACCGCTGGGGCGGCTCGCCGACCGGCGCGGGCCCCGTGGCACGGCGGTACTGCTGGCCGTCGCGACCGGAGCGGCGGTGGCGTCCTTCCTGGTGGTCCGCGGCTTCCTGCCCTTCGTCCTCGCGGCCTGCGCGTACGCCTCCGCACAGTCGGGGCTCGGGGCGGCCCGGCAGGCGCTGCTCGCCGGGCTGATACCGGCCGGGGAGCGGACCGGGCTGCTCGCCCATCTTCAGTCGACCCTCAACGCCGGTCTTGCGGTGGGGGCGGGCCTCGGCGGGCTCGCACTGCACGCCGGAACACGCGACGCGTATCTCGGAGTGTTCGCGCTGGACGCGGTGAGCTTCCTGCTCTGCGCGGGTGTGCTGCTGCGGTTGCCGTCCGTGCCGCGCGTGACCGTACGGCGCGGTCACGGGGCCGGTGTCCTGCGCGACCGCCCGTACGTGCTCGTCACATTCCTCAACACCGTGCTCCTGCTCCGGATGCCGCTGCTCAGTCTGGGCATCCCGCTGTGGATCACCGAGCGCACCCAGGCGCCCGCCTGGCTGGTCTCCGCGCTGTTCGTCCTCAACACCGGTGCGGTGATGGTCTTTCAGGTGCGGATGGCGCGCGGTGTCACGGGCCTCGCCTCGGCCACGCGCGCGATACGCCGTTCCGGGCTCGTGATGCTGGTGTCCTGCGCGGTCTTCGCGCTGTCGGCCGGTGCCTCGCCGTGGGTCGCGGCCGGGGTCCTGGTGGCGGGCGCGGTGCTCCAGGTGGTCGCCGAGATGCAGCAGTCGGCGGGTTCCTGGCAGGTGGGCTTCGACCTCGCCCCGGCCGACCGCATGGGCGAGTACCAGGGCTTCTTCGGCACGGGCGTCACGGTGGCGCGTACCGCAGGCCCGCTGGTCCTGACCGCGCTGCTGGTGGGCTGGGGCACGCCAGGGTGGCTGCTGCTGGGGGGACTGATGCTGGGGGCGTCGTACGGGATGGGACCGGCGGTGCGATGGGCCGCCACGCACGAGGTGACAGCCCACCGCCGGGACCAGGACCGGGACGGGAATCGGACCCAAGCCCCGGACCGGGACCGGGACGGGAATCAGACGCAGGACCGGGTCAAGCAGCAACCCGTACCGGCGAACTGACCACCACCGGAAGCGAGTCCACGAACAGGGCGCCCGCGAGCAGTCCCCCCGTGCCACGGGGGCTCCACGCGCGCGTGTGGAGGTCGTCGTCGAAGGCGGCCAGAGCCGCGCGGCCGGCCTCCGTCGCCGTACCGCCCGCCTCCAGCACGCCCCGGGCACCCGCCTGGACGTGCCGGAGCCCGTGCGGGCCCGCCGTGTACAGCAACTCGGTGTCCTGGAGCGTGGACATGACGGTGAGGAGGGCGTCGAGCCGGGCGTACGGCTCGGACGCGCCGGCGGAGCGGGAGGCGGCGAGCGCGTCCAACGCCCGTCGTACGTGCGGGAATCCGGCGCGTGCCTCGCCCCGCGCCCCGGCCGCGCCGTACTTCGCGGACATGGACGACCCCCGGGAGGGCCGCCGCGGCGCCCGCCGGTCGGGGTGCGTCGCGATCCGCTTGGCGGTGGCGGCGACCTCGGAACCCTTGGCCCCCGGCTCCAGGGCCGCCGCCGCGACCAGGAAGCCCAGGACCCACAGCGCCCCGCGGTGGCCACCGCCCGCCAGCGTCACCGAGTGTTCGGTGGACCGGCCGATCGCGCCCAGTTCCGTACGGAGTTCGGGCGTGGGCCGGCCGATGCGGCGGGCGGCGGCCGCCATGGCCGCGAGGCCGGGCGTCAGCGCCTTGGCCGACCAGCGCAGGGAACACAGGTCCTGGCGGGTGGCCCGGGCGCCGAGATCGCGCGAATCGGGCAGGCCGGGCTTGGGGGTGAGCTCCAGTTGCCCTGTCAGCGCGGCCACGGCGGCCCGCGCCAGCGTCTCGTCCTCGCGGCTGCTCACGCGCGAACGCTATGAGGACGCCGAGGCGGACGGACTGGCACTGTCACTCGGGGCGTCGCTCGGGGCACCGCTCGGCGGCGTACCGGTCGGCGGCGTACCGGTCGGCGCGCCGCTCGGGGGCGTACCACCGCCACCGCTGCCCGCGCCGGTGCTCTCGGCGTCGGGGTCGATGCCCAGGATGATGGACCCCTTGAAGCCCTTGGACGGGTCCTTCTTGTGGACCGGCTTCAGGGTGAGCAGCCCGCTGGAGGCGCCGCCGCCGTCGTACACCATGTCGTCGGCGAGCTTGGTGTAGCTGCCGGTGTGCTTGGAGTACGGCTCCAGGGCCTGGACCTCGGCGGCGACGTCGTCGTCGAAGAAGAACTGGCCGGTGAAGTTGACCTTGCCGCCCTCGTAGGTGCCGTCCGCCTTCTCGCCGCCGGTGTGCACCCTGACGTGGATGTGCGTGGTGCGGGGCGTGTACCAGCCGGGGAAGATCGTCTCGAACTTGACGACCCCGTTGGCGTTGGCGACCTGGTAGCCGCGCAGGTAGGTCTGGTCGTTCGCCGTCGAGCCGTCCTCGCTCTCGGCGGGCGCGGAACCGCCGGGGCTGGCGGTGGTGTAGCCGGAGTAGTAGCCCCAGGCGTCGCAGTGCCAGATCTCCACGGCCGCACCCGCGACCGGGCCGCAGGAGTCGGTGGTGTCCTGCACGGTGATGCGCAGCGTCAGCGGGACGCCGCCCTTGCCCTCGGTGATGTCCTTGCGCACCAGAGCGCCGTCCAGGTAGTACGGCCCCTCCGTGACGCTGGACATCAGCACGCACTGGCCGCTGCTGATGGAGGTCGCCGAGGCGGTCGCCTCGGCGTCGGTGGCGGTGGTCGTCTCGTCGGCGAACGCCGATTGGTAGCCGGCGACCGCGAGCCCGCCCGCGGCGACCGTGCCGCCCGTCACCGCGAGCGCACGGCGCCGGGTGACCGAAGTGTCTTTGTGGCTTCTCGTCATGATCGGAAAGCTAGGAAGGGCAACCGTCAGGGGCATGGGGTGGGGCTGTGAGGAGGGTAAGAATTCTGAGAAAGCTGAAGTCGACGGAAAATCGCCCTCTCCAGGGAGCACGAAAACGCCAAAGGTGTCGCCGAAACGCCGAGGGCGTCACCACGCGTACGGCAGGTCCACCTCGATCAGCGTCGGCCCCCCGGCAGGGCTGGTCAGACGCACGGCCCCGTCGAGCGCGGCGACCCGCCGTCGCATACCGATCAGTCCCGAACCGGCCGCTTCGTCGGCGCCGCCGCGGCCCTCGTCGCGGACGACCACGCGCAGCCCCGTCGGCATACGGGCGAGCCGGACCTCCGCCCGCTCCGAGGCGCTGTGCTTGCCCGCGTTCGTCAGCGCCTCGGCCAGCACGAAGTACGCGGCCGCCTCGATCGTCGCGGGGGCCCGGGCCCCGCTCTGCGCCCCGTCCTCCAGACCGTCCACGTCCATGGTCACGTCGAGTCCGCTGCTCGCCGCGAACGCCCGCGCCGCCCCGACGAGTCCACGGTCGGTGAGGATCGGCGGGTGGATGCCACGGACGACGTGACGCAGTTCCGTGAGCGCCTCTTCGACCTGGTCCTGGGCGTCGTCGAGGAGTTTGCGGGCGGCGTCCGGGTCACGTTCGTACGCCCGTTTGGCGATGCCGATCCGCACGGAGAGCGACACCAGCCGCGCCTGCGTACCCTCCTGCAGGTCCCGCTCGATGCGGCGCAGTTCGGCCTCGTGCGCGGCGACCGCGCCCGCCCGGGTCTCGGTCAGTTCCTCGACCCGCTCCACGAGCAGGGCCTTGGGTGAGGGCTTGAGCAGGGCGGTGGACCAGGCGGCGTCGAGGTCCGCGAGACGGCTGATCAGCGGCAGGACCAGCGGTGAACGGCCCAGTAGACCCTGTCGTACGCCGTCGACGAGCAGGCCGGCCGGCCACAGCGGCAGCGCGAGGACGCTCAGGAAGCCGTAGGCGTAGTGGGCGACCATCCAGCGCAGGTCGTTGAAGGTGCCCGGGTCACGGACCGCCGTGCGCAGCCGCCGGCGGAGCGGACCCTCGACGCGCTGGTACGCCTCGGGGAGGGATCTCCCGGCCCGTCCACTCGGCGACCTGGCGCCGCTTGGCGCCGGCGAAGCGGCGCACCAGGAGCACCGTCTCGGGCAGCAGTCCGGCACCGACCACCACGAGGGTGGCGACGGCCGTGAGCAGCAGCACCGTGATGAAGATGATCGAGCCGAACGCCAGTACGGCGGCCCGTCCCCCTTGGACCGTGGCTCGCGCCGCCTGCCGCACTGTCGTTCCCATGCCGTCCAGGCTAGGCACGCCTGGTGCGGCTGCGCGGGAGAGCAGGCTCCAGATAGATGGTGTAGCCCGCCACACCACAGGTTCGGGAGAGCACTCACTCGTGGCGGCGAGCTTCCGACGGGATCGTTGAATCCGGAAGCTCACGCCTCTACAGACTCCCCGCCGAAGGAAAAGGTCCATGAAGCTCACCCAGCAGTCCGCGATCGCCCCGGCGCCCCCGGCGCACGCCGACCCGGCCGCACGGGAACCGGCCCGCGTCTGACCGTCCCCGCGCGCCGGAGGGCCGCCCGTGCCGAACACGGGCGGCCCTCGCCCCGTACCCCCGACAGGAACCGGTGATGATCGCCAACTGGCAGCGACACGTACGAAGCAGTCCCCGCGCCCAGGACACGACAACGGCCCTGCTGCTGTTCGCCGTCTCCTTTCCCGGCAGCCTGTACGTCGCCACCGGCTCCCCCGACCCGGCCGCCCCGTGGTGGACCGCCGCGCTCCTGTCCTGTGTCTCCTGCGCCGCCCTGCTCTTCCACCGCGACCACCCGCGCAGCGCACTGGCCCTGACCACCGCCGCCGCCGTGACCTCGGCCGCGCAGGGCCGGCTGCTCACCGTGCTGTCGCTGGGGCCGCTCATGGTGGCGCTCTACTCGTTCGCCCTCCGCACCGAGCACAACGCCCTGCGCAGGAGCTACGCCTTCGGTGTCGCCGCGCTCCTGATGGCCACGGAGCTCATCGCCGGGCCCGCCGACCGCCCGTTGGACCTCAAGACGGTCGGCCCCGCCGCCTGGGTGCTGATGCCGACGGCTCTGGGCAGCGCGGTCCGGCTCCGGCGCGCCTACCTGGACGCCGTCCGGGCCCGCGCCGAGCACGCCGAGCGCACCCGCGAGGAGGAGGCCCGGCGCCGGGTCGCCGAGGAGCGGCTGCGCATCGCCCGCGAGTTGCACGACGTCACCGCCCAGCACCTCGCCCTGGCCAACGCCCAGGCCGGCACCCTCGCCCACCTTCTGCGCGGCCAGCCCGACCAGGTCCACAAGATCCTCGCCGACCTCGCCACCACCACCTCCGCGGCGCTGCGCGAACTCAAGGACACCGTCGGCCTGCTGCGGCACGAGGGCACCGAGGACACCGCAGACACCACCGAGGACACCGAGGGCGCATCCTCGCCGACCGCTCCCGGACTCGCCCGCCTGGCCGACCTGACCGCCTCCTTCCGGTCCGCCGGTCTCGACGTCACCGTCAGCACCGAGGGGGAACCCCGGCAGCTCACCCCGGCGGCGGATCTCACCGCGTTCCGGATCGTGCAGGAAGCGCTCACCAACGTCACCAAACACGCGACCACCAAGACCGCCCGGGTCCGGCTCGCCTACGCCCACGACCGGTTGACCCTCACGGTCGCCGACGACGGAGGCACCATCGGGTCCGCCCCGCCCACACCGCCGGTCCCGGGCGGCGGCTTCGGTCTCGTCGGCATGCGCGAACGCGCCCAGTCCGTGGGCGGCCGCCTTCGGGCCGGGCCCCGGCCCGGAGGCGGCTTCGAGGTCAGGGCCGAACTCCCGCTGGGCGAGACCGCCTTGACGATCCGCGAGACCGCCTCGGCGATCCGTTCCCGCCCGGGCGCTAAACCGCCATCAGCGGCGCGTCCTTCTTCCACTTGAGGATCTTGTCGAAGCTGACCACCGCGCCACCCCGCCCCGGCTCGTTGCCGATCTGGACGTGATCGGCGAGTTCCCGGATCAGGCAGAGTCCCCGGCCGTGCTCCGCGTCGCCGCGGACCGGGCGGAGCGCGGGACGCGCACGGCCCGGGGCGAAGCCCGGGCCGGAGTCGGAGACCTCGATGCGGCACTTCTCGCCGTCGAGGTAGGCGGTGACCCGATAGGCCTCGGACGCGGTACCGGGAGCGGCGTCGCCACCGTGCTCCACGGCGTTGGCACAAGCCTCGGTGAGAGCCACGGAGAGGTCGTACGAGACGTCCGGATCGACACCCGCCGTCTCCATCGTGCCGAGCAGCAGACGTCTGGCGAGCGGAACGCTCGCAGCTTCACGCCGCAAATGGAGTGACCACCAGATGCTCATGCTCCAGCCTCCCGGCCGCGGCTCGACATACCGTTACGTATTGCCGCAAGCACCTGTGCGCAATCGCCTGCATGACGTGATGCCGCCCATACGGCGGATGCGCACGCGACAACGATCGGTGTATGTGCGGGTGGTTCAGCCCAGATCGTGATCTTCCGGACCAGGTCTCGCGGACCGTCATCTTGCGGACCTGCCGTAGGGAGCGGGTGGGTCGAGTGCGATGATGAGCCCGCCATGACTGCCCCCCACCAGCGCAGGGCGCGCTCCGGACACGAGCTCCGGATTCTGCGGGCCGCGGTGTTCGCCGCGGTCTGTGTCGTGCTGGCCGCGGCCGGTCATGGGCTCGCCTCCTGCGCCACCGTCCCGCTGTGGACGCTCGGCGCCGGATTCCTCGCGGTCTTCGCCGTCGCCGCCGCGCTGGCGGGACGGGAGCGTTCGCTGCCGGGCATCGCCGCGCTGCTCGCGGGCGGTCAGACCGCCCTGCACACGCTCTTCGGGGTCGCCGGGACCGCCACGGCGGGCTCGGGTTCCATGTCGATGGCCGACACCTCACTCGTGGAACGTGCCGCACGCCTCGTGTGCGGCACGACCGCGGCGGCGATCAGCCCGGCTCAGGCCATGAAGATCCTCGCCGCCGCACGGCTCGACACGGGCACGACCCCGTCCATGTCCATGGCCATGCCCCACTCCTCGGACTCGATGTCGGCCGCCACGGGGTCCTCGATGTCCGTGTGGCCTTCCCTGCCGATGCTGCTCGGCCACGTCCTCGCGGCCGTCGCCGCCGGCTGGGTGCTGCGCCGTGGTGATCTGGCGCTGCTGCGGCTGATGCGGCTGTCCGCTCACGGAGTCGCGGAAGGGGCGCTCGTACGGTCCCTGCGCGGGGCGCTCGCGCTCGTGCGCGCCCTGCGGGCCGGACTGCCGGGTACGCCCGACGCGACACCGCGCGCCCGGCGCACCGCACTTCTGAGGCCGCCCGAGCCCCGTACCGCCGAGCTCCAGCACAGCGTCGTCCGCCGCGGACCGCCCCACTCCAGCGCTCTCGTCCTCGCCGCCTGACACGACGCGCCACTCCGCCGGACCGATCCGAACGATCCGTCCGGACCGATCCGAAGGATCCGAAGGGGATGCCGTCGTGCGGCACGCGCGCGTGCACGCGAAAACACCCCCAGGGGCCCGTCGCACCTGTCGCACGCGCACCCCCCTTCTCTTCTCATCGGACTGAAAGTGGAGTGCTCTCTTCCATGAAGGCTTCCCGTATCGCCGCCGCCGTTGCCGTCGCCGCCTCGGCCGTCCTTGCCGTCTCCGCCCCCGCCTTCGCGCACGTCAGCGTGCAGCCGGAGGGCGAGGCCGCCAAGGGCGGTTACGCCGTCGTCGACTTCAAGGTCCCCAACGAGCGCGACAACGCCTCGACCAACAAGGTCGAGGTGAACTTCCCGACCGACCACCCGCTCGCCTCCGTCATGCCTCAGCCCCTCGACGGCTGGTCCGTGAAGGTCACCAAGACCAAGCTGGCCAAGCCGCTCACGATGCACGGCGAGAAGATCTCCGAGGCCGTCAGCAAGGTCACCTGGACCGCCACCGGCAAGGGCATCGAGCCGGGCTTCTTCCAGAAGTTCCCGCTCTCCGTCGGCGCGCTCCCCGAGGACACCGACGAGCTCGTTTTCAAGGCGATCCAGTCGTACGACAACAAGGAGGTCGTGCGCTGGATCGAGCCGCAGCAGGAGGGCCAGGAGGAGCCCGAGAACCCGGCTCCGGTGCTCACGCTCTCCGAAGCGTCCGCGGACGGCCACCACGGGTCCTCCGGTACCGCCAAGGATGCCTCCGACACCTCGACGACGGCCCCCGCCTCGTCCACCTCCGCCTCCTCCGCGGACAGCAGTGACACCACCGCGCGCGTCCTCGGTGTCGTCGGCATCGTCGTCGGCGCGGCGGGCGTGGCGTACGGCGTTCTGGCCGGCCGTCGGCGCACCGAGGCCTGAGGCCCACCGCACCCCTCCTTTGTGCACCGGCAGGTCGTACGCCCTCGTCAAAGAGGTCGTACGACCCCGGTGCACACCGGAGCCCTCACATCTGGGACATTTTTCTATGCGCAAGAAGACGTATGCCGCGGCCGCCCTGTTCGCCGCCGCCGCACTGACCCTTTCCGCCTGCGGCAGCGGCGACGACAGCAACAAGCCGGTCGCCGACGTGTCCGCCGAGGCCGGCACGGGCAAGGCCGCCACGGTCCTCGACAAGGCGTTCGAGAAGCCCGACCTCGTCCTCACCGACACGAACGGCAAGAAGTACGACTTCCGGGCCGAGACCAAGGGCGTTCCGACGCTGATCTACTTCGGCTACACCCACTGCCCCGACGTCTGCCCGACGACGATGAGCAACCTCGCCGTCGCCAAGAAGCAGCTGCCCAAGGCCGAACAGGACAAGTTCAAGGTCGTGTTCGTCACCACCGACCCGGCCCGCGACACCCCCGCCGCGCTCGGCAAGTGGCTCAAGGGGATCGACCCCACCTTCGTCGGCCTCACCGGCGACTTCCCCACCATCCAGGCGGGCGCCCGCACCCTGGGCATCTCCATCGAGCCGACGGCGAAGGACAAGAACGGCAAGCTCGTCTCGGTGCACGGCACCCAGGTCATCGCGTTCTCGCCGAAGACCGACGGGGGCTATGTGATCTACGGCGAGGACGCCACCGTCGACGACTACACCAAGGACCTCCCCAAGCTCATCAAGGGAGAGAATCCGTGAGCCGACCCGGAGCCCCTTCGAGGCGCCTCGCGGGATGCGTGGCGCTGACGGCCACGGCGCTGGCGCTGGCGCTGGCGCTGGCGGGCTGCGGCTCCGACGACTCCCCCTCGAACAACGCGGGCAAGCCCGAACTGAAGATCACCGGCGCCTACATGCCCGCCCCCGTCATGGACACCATGGCGGCGGGCTTCTTCACCGTCACCAACTCCGGCGGCGCCGACACCCTGACCTCCGTCACCAGCGACCTCGCCCCCGACGTCACGCTGCACTCCACCAAGGGCGGCGCGATGGAGGAGCAGAAGTCGTTCGCCGTGCCCGCCGACGGGTCACTCGACTTCGCGAGCGGCGGCAACCACCTCATGTTCGAAAAGCTGACCCACAAGCCTCTGGAGGGCGAGAAGGTGTCGGTGACGCTGCACTTCGCCAAGGCGGGCACGGTGAAGGTCTCCATGCCGGTGAAGTCCGCGACGTACAACCCCAAGACCGGGCACTGAGGGAGGGATCACCGTGACACAGACCATCGCTCCCCGTGCGGCTGCCACCACCACTGGAGGGGTCGCTTTTCGGGTACGGGTACTGCTGTTGCTGCTCCTCGCCGTGATCGGCGCGGTCCTGGCCGGCGCGGCGCCCGCCTCCGCGCACGCCGCGCTGACCGGCAGCGACCCCCAGCAGGGAGCGGTGGTCAGCCGGGCACCCACCCAGGTCTCGCTGACGTTCTCCGAGAAGGTCGCGATGTCCGACGGCTCGGTGCGCGTGCTCGACCCCAAGGGCAAGCGCGTCGACACCGGCAAGACGACCGACCTGGGCGGCACCACCTACGGAGTGAAGCTCCACTCGGGGCTGCCCGATGGCACGTTCACCGTCACCTACCAGGTGGTGTCCGCGGACAGCCATCCCGTCTCGGGCGCCTTCACCTTCTCCGTCGGCGCGCCCTCGCAGACCTCCGTCGCGCTCTCCGACCCTGCCGTGGGCGGCGGAGTCGTCGGCGCGCTCTATGGGATCGGGCGGTATGTCTCGTACGCCGGATTCATCCTTCTGGTGGGTGGCGCGGCCTTCGTACTGGCCTGCTGGCAGCGCGGCGCCGGGGTCCGTCCGGTGCAACGGCTCGTGGTCTCCGGGTGGCTCGCGCTGACCGGCGCCACCCTCGCGCTGCTGCTCCTGCGCGGTTCCTACGTCGGCTCCGGCAAGGTCGGCGACATCTTCGACCTGACGCTGCTCGGGCAGGTGCTGCAGACCAAGTCGGGCGCGGCACTGGTCTCGCGGCTGCTGCTGCTCGCCGCGGGCGCGCTGTTCATCGCGGTGCTCTTCGGGGCGTACGCGCGGCGGGACGAGGCCGACGCGTCCGGCAAGGACGACGGGTCCGACAAGGGCGGTGTCGATGTCGATGCCGAGAAGAGGGACCTCACCTTCGGGCTCGCGATCGGCGGCGCCGTCGTCGCGGCGGGCCTGGCGGCGAGCTGGGCGATGGCCGAGCACGCCTCCACCGGTATCCAGGCGGGCCTCGCGATGCCCGTCGACGTGCTGCACCTGCTGGCGGTCGCCGTCTGGCTGGGCGGCCTGTCGACGCTGCTCGTGGCGCTGTTCCGGGCGCCCGCCGAGACACAGATCGACGCGGTGGCCGTACGGCGCTTCTCGCGCCTCGCGTTCGGCAGCGTGACCGTGCTGGCCGCGACCGGGATCTACCAGTCCTGGCGCCAGGTCGGCTCGTGGTCGGCGCTGACCGGAACGTGGTACGGACAGTTGCTGCTCATCAAGATCGGCCTGGTGGCGGTCCTCGTCGGCATCGCGTGGATCTCGCGGCGCTGGACGGCGCAGTTGTCCGAGGCGCCGCGGACGAAGGCCATGGCGACGGCCGGGGCCAAAGCCGGGAGGACAGCCGGGGCGACGGCTCTCGCCGAACTGCGGACGAAGCAGCCGACGAAGGTGCCCGCGAATTCCAGGGACTCCAGCTCCGAGGGCTCGGATTCCACGGACTCGGATTCCAGGGACGCGAACTCCGGGGGCTCGAACTCCGCGGGCTCGAACTCCGGAAACTCCCGGCGCGCCGCTCAACTCGCCCGGCAGCAGGCCGCCGTGGCCACCGCGCGTCAAAAGCGCCTCCGCGACGCCGACCCGGCCCGGGCGGGCCTGCGCCGCTCGGTGCTCGCCGAGGCCGGCGTCGCCGTCGTCCTGCTGGCCGTGACGACCGTGCTGACGTCCACCGAGCCGGGGCGCACGGAGGAGGCGGCCCAGCAGGCCACCTCGTCCTCCTCGCAGCGGTCCGGGCCGCTCTCCCTGAAGCTCCCGTTCGACACGGGCGGCCAGGACGGCAAGGGCACCGCGGAGGTCACCCTCGACCCGGCCCGCGTCGGCGGCAACGAGATGCACGTCTTCGTGGAACGACCGAACGGCAAGGCCTTCGACGTCCTCGAGGTGAAGGTCGCCTTCACCCTGGCGGCCAAGAAGATCGGCCCGCTGCCCGTGACCCCCGACCGCATCGCCACCGGCCACTGGTCGGCGATCGGGGTGCAGATCCCCATGGCGGGCGACTGGGAGATCGCGGTGACCGTGCGCACCTCCGACATCGACCAGACGACCGTCACCAAGAACGCGAAGATCGGCTGAACCTCACCATGGCTGACCAGCCCACTCCGGAAGCCACCACGGAAAAGACCCCTCCAGGAGAGGCCGTTTCCCAGAAGCCCTCTTCTGGCGGGGTCTTTTCCCGGCGCCGGCTCCTCGGCACCGCCGGTGCCACCGGACTCGCCCTGGGCGCGGCCGGAGGTGCCGCCGGGTACGCGGCAGCGCCCGCCGCCGACAAGGCCGCGCCCCTGACCTCGCTCGGCGCGGACACGGTGATGTTTCACGGGAAACATCAGCCCGGCATCACCACCGCTCTCCAGGCCCGTGGCCACCTCGTCGCCTTCGACCTGGCCGCGGGCGCGGGCCGCAAGGAGGCCGCCGCACTGCTGCGCCGCTGGTCGACGACGGCCCAGCGGCTGATGGCGGGCGAGGCTGCCGCGCAGGACGACACGGACGTCGCCCGTGACGCCGGACCGTCGTCCCTGACGGTCACCTTCGGTTTCGGAAACAGCTTCTTCGCCCGGACTGGTCTGGAAAAGCAACGCCCGGTCGCCCTCGACCCACTGCCCGACTTCTCCTCCGACCACCTCGACAAGGCCCGCAGCAACGGCGACCTGTGGGTGCAGATCGGCGCCGACGACGCCCTGGTCGCCTTCCATGCCCTGCGCACGCTCCAGAAGGACGCGGGCAGCGCGGCCCGGGTGCGCTGGCAGATGAACGGCTTCAACCGCTCGCCCGGCGCCACGGCCCAGCCGATGACGGCCCGCAACCTGATGGGCCAGATGGACGGCACCCGTAATCCGAAGCCGTCCGAGTCCGACTTCGACCGGCGTATCTTCGTGCCGGCCGCCGGCGACCCGGCCTGGATGGCGAACGGCTCCTACGCAGTCGTACGCCGCATCCGGATGCTCCTGGACGACTGGGAGAAGCTGTCGGTCAAGGCCCAGGAGGACGTCGTAGGGCGGAAGAAATCCACCGGGGCGCCGCTGACCGGTGGCGCGGAGACGACCGCGATGAACCTCGACAAGACCGACGCCGACGGCAACCTGGTCGTCCCCCTCAACGCGCACGCCCGGATCACCCGGCCCGACCAGAACGGCGGCGCCGCGATGCTGCGCCGCCCGTTCTCCTTCCACGACGGCTTCGACACGGACGGGGTGCCCGACGCGGGCCTGCTCTTCGTCTGCTGGCAGGCGGATCCGCTGCGTGGCTTCGTCCCGGTGCAGCGCAAGCTCGACCGCGGCGACGCCCTGTCGACCTTCATCCGCCACGAGGCGAGCGGGCTGTTCGCGGTGCCGGGTGGGGCGGCGGAGGGGGAGTACGTCGGGCAGCGGCTGCTGGAAGGGTGATCCGTGCGGGTGGCGGCCCATTAGGGTGACGGGTATGTCGGCGACGCGCTACACCTATCTCGGCCCCGAGGGAACGTTCACCGAGGCCGCCCTCCGTACGCTCCCGGAAGCCGCGACACGGGAGCTGGTACCCATGGTGTCCGTGCCGGCCGCGCTCGACGCCGTGCGCGCGAGCGAGGCCGCGGGCTCCCTCGTCCCGATCGAGAACTCGGTCGAGGGCGGTGTCACCGCCACCCTCGACGAGCTCGCCAAGGGCGAACCGCTGATGATCTACCGCGAGGTCGTCCTGCCGATCGCCTTCGCCCTGCTGGTCAGGCCCGGCACGGCCCTGAAGGACATCAAGACGGTCACCGGCCACCCGGTCGCCCAGCCGCAGGTACGCAACTGGCTCGGCGCCCACCTGCCGAACACCGTGTGGGAGTCGGCGGCCTCGAACGCGGACGGTGCCCGGCTGGTCCAGGAGGGCCGGTACGACGCGGCCTTCGCGGGCGAGTTCGCGGCGGCGACCTACGGGCTCGAGCCGCTGGTCACCGAGATCCACGACGCGGCGAACGCCGAGACCCGCTTCGTACTGGTCGGCCGTCCGGCCCGGCCCGCGGCCCCGACCGGCGCCGACAAGACGTCCGTGGTCATCTGGCTCGGCGACGACCACCCGGGTGCGCTGCTCGAACTGCTCCAGGAGTTCGCCGTGCGCGGCGTCAACCTGATGCGGATCGAATCACGGCCGACCGGCCAGGGCATCGGCAACTACTGCTTCTCCGTGGACGCCGAGGGCCACATCACCGACCGCCGTGTGGGCGAGGCGCTGATGGGCCTCAAGCGCATCAGCCCCCAGGTGCGCTTCCTCGGGTCCTATCCGCGGGCCGGGGTCGCCCTGGAGGACGTACGGCCGCTGCGGCCCGGAACATCCGACAGTGCGTTCTCGGCGGCGTCGGACTGGCTGGCGCGCTGCCAGGACGGACGGTTCTAGAGCGGATCAGGCCCCTTCGGGTTCCCGCGTCGGCGGCTCGTCGGCGCGGGCTTTTCCACTGCTCTTCTCCACATTCCACCAGTCCTACCTGCCGATTTTCGTCATCCACAGACGTTATCCACAGGTGTGCTTCTCGACCTGGGGACAAGTCGACAACGAAGCACTACATCGTCGACAAATCGGCCTACAGGGCCCAAGTTCGTCCACAGCCCCGCACGTCACCCCTCGTCCACTCTTTTCCCTTGATCAATCCTTTGGAGCGAAGCATTTCCACTCGAACGTGGGTGTACGGATGGTTTGACCCGGGAATCCTTCGCCCCACATGCGGCTTTCGGAACGATCACCTCCGAAGTCCACAGATCTTCCGCACAGCCTGTGGATAACTCTGCGGGGGCGTGAATCCCTGTGGACAACCCCTCCTCAAGTACCGCTCTCCACAAGGGAATCCAGTCAACCCCCTGATTACCGTCTGCCCCGTTTCAGGGAGTACCGTCCCTTTTATTGACGCGGATCGGCACTCATGGGTGATCATTGGCGATCAAGGAATATCGATACGGCATTTCACTCATAACGTCACAGAAGTGACGGAGCGGAATATCGAGTCGATGGCCGGAAGCGCGCACCGGTAGCCTTGAGGGGTGATTGACCTTCGCCTGCTCCGTGAGGACCCCGACCGTGTTCGCGCCTCCCAGCGCGCCCGTGGAGAGGACGTCGCCCTCGTCGACTCCCTCCTCTCCGCCGACGAGCGGCGCAGGTCGTCCGGCGTCCGCTTCGACGAGCTCCGATCCGAGCAGAAGGCGCTCGGAAAGCTGATCCCCAAGGCATCCGGCGACGAGAAGGCCGAGCTGCTGAAGAAGGCCGGGGAGCTCGCCGCCGCCGTCAAGACCGCCGACGCCGAACAGCACGAGGCGGACGAGGAGACCAAGCGTCTGCTCCTCCAGCTCGGCAACCTGGTCCACCCGGACGTCCCGGTCGGCGGCGAGGAGGACTTCGTCGTCCTGGAGACGCACGGCACGATCCGCGACTTCGGTGCCGAGGGCTTCGAGCCCAAGGACCACCTGGAGCTCGGCGAGGCGCTCGGCGCCATCGACGTCGAGCGGGGCGCCAAGGTCTCCGGCTCGCGCTTCTACTACCTGACGGGTGTCGGCGCGCTCCTGGAGCTCGCCCTCGTCAACGCGGCGATCGCGCAGGCCACCGAGGCCGGCTTCATCCCGATGCTGACCCCGGCCCTGGTCCGCCCGCGCGCCATGGAGGGCACCGGCTTCCTCGGCCAGGCCGCGGAGAACGTGTACCACCTGGAGAAGGACGACTACTACCTGGTCGGCACCTCCGAGGTCCCGCTCGCGGCGTACCACATGGACGAGATCCTCGACGCCGACCAGCTCCCGATGCGCTACGCCGGCTTCTCGCCGTGCTTCCGCCGCGAGGCCGGCACCTACGGCAAGGACACCCGCGGCATCTTCCGTGTGCACCAGTTCGACAAGGTCGAGATGTTCTCGTACGTCGACCCCGCGGACGCGGAGAACGAGCACAAGCGGCTCCTGGACTGGGAGAAGCAGTGGCTGACCGGCCTCGAGCTGCCCTTCCAGGTCATCGACGTGGCCTCGGGCGACCTCGGTTCCTCCGCGTCCCGCAAGTTCGACTGCGAGGCGTGGATCCCGACCCAGGGCAAGTACCGCGAGCTGACCTCGGCCTCGAACTGTGACGGCTTCCAGGCCCGCCGCCTGTCCGTGCGCATGCGCGACGGCAAGAAGGTCCAGCCGCTCGCCACGCTGAACGGCACGCTGTGCGCCGTCCCGCGCACGATCGTGGCGATCCTGGAGAACCACCAGCTGGCCGACGGCTCCGTGCGGGTGCCCGAGGTGCTGCGTCCTTACCTGGGCGGCCGTGAGGTTCTGGAGCCGATCTCCAAGTGACCGCCGCCGCCGGGTCGACCGGATCCACCGGTCCGACCGGTTCCACGGGTCCGACCGGATCGTTCCCCTACAAGCTCGTCGCGACCGATCTCGACGGCACGCTGCTGCGTTCCGACGAGACGGTCTCGGAGCGCACGCGTGAGGCACTCGCCGCGGTGACCGCGGCGGGCGCCGCGCACATCGTCGTCACCGGGCGCGCGGTGCCCTGGACCCGGCACATCCTCGACGACCTCGGCTACGAGGGCCTCGCGGTGTGCGGCCAGGGCGCACAGGTGTACGACGCGGGGGAGCACCGGCTGCTCACCTCGGTGACGCTGGACCGGCAGCTGGCCGGGCTCGCGCTCGCCAAGATCGAGGCGGAGGTCGGCCCGCTGCTGCTGGCCGCGAGCCGCGACGGGCTCGACGGCGAGGTGCTGGTCGGCCCCGGCTACCGCAGGCAGGACGGCTCGCTCCCGGTCGTCCCGATCAGGGACGCGACGGACCTCTGGTCGGCCCCTCTGAACAAGGTGTACGTGCAGCACCCCACGCTCTCCGACGACGAACTGGCCGCGGTGGCCGCCAAGGTCGCGGGCGGCCTGGTCGGCGTCACCATGGCGGGCGCGGGGATAGTGGAACTCCTTCCCCTCGGCCTCTCCAAGGCCACGGGGCTGTCCCTCGCCGCCCGTCGGCTCGGTGTGAAGGCCGCGGACACGATCGCCTTCGGTGACATGCCCAACGACATCCCGATGTTCGCCTGGGCGGCCCACGGCGCGGCGATGGCGAACGCCCACGACGAGCTCAAGGCTGTCGCGGACGAGGTGACGTCCTCGAACGAGGAGGACGGCATCGCGGTGGTGCTGGAGCGGTTGCTGGGATAGCGGGTGAGGGCACAGCCTGCGGGCGCCGGATGCCCCGTCAGGCCCCGACCCTGCCGAGTCCCTGTGACAACGTCTCGCGGAGGATGCGCGGATCGAACGCGCGCGGGGTTGACCCCGACCACGGCTTAGCAAGCCGGTGCCTTACCTCTCGGCCAATCCTCCGGGTGGGCGGCCCGCGCGGCGTACGCGCGCTCGAAGCGGCCGCCCCGGGCAGCCCCCCGTGCGGGCGGGCTCCACGGAGGGGTAACTACTCCTGAGCCTGCCGCGGGCTGCCCTGTAGGGAGCTCGACGGACTGCTACTCATGGGCATCGTCGCGCTCCTCTCCCAGAACGTGGCGCCGACTCGATGCGGCGACGTGGACATAACCACTGTGCCCGTAGGCCGACTTGGGCGCCACTGAATAAAGCCGCCCCTCAAAGGGGGGTCTTCGGCGGCTCAAAGGGGGGTTATCGGCGGCGCCACCTGCGCCGACGTGCCTTGCTGAAGAACCACCCCGCGGGCGGCTCGTCGGAGCGCCAGGGCTGCGGGTCGGGTCCCCCCTCGCGCCAGCGGGCGGCGAGCATACGGGCGCGGGCGGACGGTTCGGTCGTCTCCGCCGAGCGTATGAAGCTCTCGTCCAGTACGAGGTCGTCCCAGACGTCCTCGGTCTCCCTCTGTCCCTCACCTTGCGGTTCCGCCATCCCCGTTCCTCCTAGCCGCGCGTCCCTCTGCCCAGTGTGCCGGGACAGAGGTGAAGCCACTGTCAAGAAACAAGGGGGCGCCACGCGCGCGTGCGTGGCGACAACCGGCACGCGCGCGTGGCACCCCCGGCTCACTCCTCGCCGGCCAGCGTCAGCGACCGCAGCCGCTGCCCGGCGTACCAGGTGGCGAGCACGGTGACCAGGACCAGGAGCACCGTCGCGGTGGGCAGGCCCACGTCCGAGGTGACGAGGTCGCCGCCGGTGACCTTGTGGCCCACGGCGAGCGCCCACTGCTGGACGCTGAGCGTGCGCGCGCCGGACACCAGCGACCCGAACAGGGCCTCCCAGACCAGCGCGTAGACGAGCCCGAACACCACCGCGTGCCGGGTGACCGTCCCGAGCAGCAGGAACAGCGCGGCGTACGCGATCGAGGCGACCAGCGCCGCCACGGTGTAGGCGACGGCGACCTGCTGGCCGTTGCCGTTCAGGATCATGCCCGCGATGAACGTCGGCAGGGCGGAGAACGCCATGGTGACGGCGATCGCGACGATCAGCTTGGTGAAGATGATCGTCGGCCGCTTCAGGGGCTTGGCCAGCAGATACACCACCGAGCCGTCGTCGATCTCGGGGCCGATCGCGCCGGTGCCGGCGATGACGCCGATGATCGGCACCATCGTGGCGAGCGCGAAGCCGCCGAGCAGGTCCGATGCCACCTGGTCGTCGGCTCCGGCGAAGCTGCGGACGGCCGCGGAGATCACGATGAGCAGGACGGGCAGCGCACAGAGGATGAGGGCCCGGCGGCGGCCGAGCAGGGCTCGATAGGTGAGCCGGGCGACTGTGGGGTCGTACATCTTGGCCTCCTACGCCGCGACGAGATACGAGAAGACGGACTCGAGGGACTCGTCGGACGGCGAGACCGTGAGCAGCCGGATGCCGTGCTCGCGCGCGACGCGCGGCAGCAGCGCCGTGAACCGGCCGAAGTCGACCGCCTGGATGCGCAACGCGCCCTCGGCCAGGTCCACTTCGATGCCGGACGTCGACGGATCGGCGATCAGCGCGGCGGCCAGTACCCGGTCGTCGCTGGAGCGCACCAGGTAGCGGTGCGGGCGGTCGGTCATCAGGCGCCGGATGCGGCGGAAGTCGCCACTGGCCGCGTGCCGTCCGGCGACGATCACCTCGATGTGGGCGGCGAGCTGTTCGACCTCTTCGAGGATGTGGGACGAGAACAGCACCGTGCGGCCCTCGTCGCCCATGCGGCGCAACAGGTCCATGAGCTGCATGCGCTGGCGCGGGTCCATGCCGTTGAAGGGCTCGTCGAGCAGCAGCAGGGACGGGTCGTGGACGAGCGCGGAGGCCATCTTCACGCGCTGCCGCATGCCCTTGGAGTACGTCGAGATCTTGCGGTCCTGCGCGTACTCCATCTCGACCGTGGCGAGCGCCCGCTGGGCGGCCTTCGCTCCAAGGCCGTGCAACTCGGCGTTGGCTACGACGAATTCCTGGCCCGTGAGGAAGTCGTACATCGCCTCGCGCTCCGGGACGATGCCGATGTGCTTGTAGATCTGTTCATTGCGCCAGACCTGTCGGCCGTCGAGGGTGACGGTGCCGGTGGAGGGGGCGAGGAAGCCGCCCATCATGTTGATGAGGGTGGACTTCCCGGCGCCGTTCGGGCCGAGCAGGCCGGTGACGCCCGGGCCGATCGTCATCGTGATGTCGTTGACCGCCACCACGTTGCCGAACCAGCGCGAGACATGGTCGATGTTGAGCGTGGTCACAGCCCGACCTTTCGGTAGCGGCGCATCAGGAGGCCGTAGGAGCCCGCGATGAGCCCCAGGACGACGACGAGGTAGACGACTCCCTGTCCGGACGAGGGGCCCTCCCCGCCGGGGAAGGCGGAGGTGGCGCCGAGGAAGGCCGTCTGCACCCCGTCGATGAGCGTGATGGGAGAGAAGAGGCCGAGCCAGGGCACGGCCGAGGAACTGGACTGCTCGAAGGCGATGGCCTGGACGGTCGACACGGCTCCGTAGGAGATGGTCAGCGCCGCGATGACGGCCGCGATGCCGAAGCCGCGGCGCGGGGTGATCGACGAGATGACCAGGCCGATCCCGGCGAAGAGAAGCGACAGCAGCGCCACGGAGACCAGTCCCTGTCCGAAGCCCTTCGTCTGGTCGGCGAAGTCGAGCTTCGCCAGAAGCGCCCCTACGTAGAGCACGATCAGCGGCGCGGCCGTCAGGACGAACAGCGCCGAGGCCAGCGCCGCGTACTTGGCGCGTACGTAGTCGACGGTCTCGATGGGGCGTGAGAAGTACAGCGGCACGGTCTTGAAGCGCAGGTCGCGCGAGACGGACTGCGGTCCCTGGGAGGCGACGTACAGGCCGATGACGGCCTGCATGATGACCGCGTAGCGCGTGTAGTCGACCGGCAGGGCCTTCGCCTTGGTGGCGACCGCGACGGCCACCATGATGAGTGCGGGAACGCACATCACCACGAAGAGCAGCATCGGCAGCACCTTGGACTTGACCGAGCGGCCCAGGCCGTAGGAGCCGCGCAGGGACTGCGAGTACAGCGAGCGGCGGGCGTAGGCGCGGCCCAGGCGCGGGCCTTCGTAGTGGCGGTAGCCGATGTCGTGGATCCGGGTCTGCTCACCGCGGGGGGTGAGGGACTGCTCAACTGCCATGGCCCACTGCCTCCTTCCGTACGCCCTGCACGTCCGTCCCGCCCGTCTGTTCCTCGCGGAAGACCTCCGCGATGTGGTGCCGGCGCTGTTCCATCCGGATCAGGCCGAGGCCTAGGTCGGCGACGATGTCGCGGACGAGGTCGTAGGTCTCCTCGCCCTCGGCGGTCAGCAGCAGGATGTGGCCGGCGCCCGGCAGCCCGCTGCCGTCGTGGGTCTCGACCCCGCGCGCGTGGAGCGCCTCGCGGACCGCGCTGGTGCCGTCCGGGTGCTCGTCGGTGTCGGTGACCTCGATGGCGAGGGTCGTCGTGGTCTGGGTGAAGTCCGTGGTGGAGCTGGACCGCAGCAGCTTGCCGCCGTCGACGACCACGACGTGGTCGCAGGTGCGCTCCAGCTCGCCCAGCAGGTGCGAGGTGACCAGGACCGAGATCCCGAACTCGGTGTGGATACGGCGGATCAGGCCGAGCATCTCGTCGCGGCCGACCGGGTCGAGGCCGTTGGTCGGCTCGTCGAGGAAGACCAGCTGGGGGTCGTGGACGAGGGCCTGCGCGAGCTTGACGCGCTGCTTCATGCCCGTCGAGTAGCCACCGATGGGGCGGTAGCGCTCCTCGTACAGTCCGACGTGGCGCAGGGTGTCCGCGGTGCGCTCGCGGGCCGCGGCCGGCGGGAGCCCGGACATGCGCGCCATGTGGACGACGAACTCGGTGGCCGAGACGTCGGGGGGCAGGCAGTCGTGCTCGGGCATGTACCCGACCCGCTCGCGGATGGCGCCGCCTTGGGTGGCGACATCGAGTCCGAGCACTTCGGCGCGGCCCTCGGTGGCGGGGGAGAGACCCAGCAGGATCTTGATCAGTGTGGACTTGCCGGCTCCGTTGGCTCCGACGAGTCCGGTCACACCGGGTCCGACGTCCACGGAGAGCCGGTCAAGAGCGGTCACCCGTGGGTACCGCTTGCTCAGGCTTTCGGTCGCGATCACAGTCACGTTGTCGAAGGTAGTGGCGCACGCCACAGCGGTCGTCAACCCACGGAGCTGGATCCGCGTCCGACTCCAGTCGTACGGGCCCGTAGGGGTCCCCCTGAAGTCGAACAACCAGCGGGGGTTTATCCACATCGGACCGGTTGTCCACAGGTGCCGCGCAAGTCTATTGACGCAGCCTCTAACAACTGTCACATTCGCCAGTGTCACGTTACGGACACGTACCGTGCGGCGCTGGACGAAGGAGAAGTGACTCTCGTGACTCTCGAAGGCGCGCGCGAGCGCCGGGTGCGGACGGGCGGGATCGAGCTGTGCGTCGCCGAGCTGGGCGATCGGGCGAGGCCCACGGTGGTGCTCGTGCACGGCTATCCGGACTCCAAGGAGGTGTGGTCCGAGGTCGCGACCCGCCTCGCGGAGCGTTTCCACGTGGTGCTGTACGACGTCCGTGGCCACGGCGGATCGACGGCCCCGCAGCCACTGCGGGGCGGGTTCACCCTGGAGAAGCTGACGGACGACTTCCTGGCCGTCGTCGACGCGGTGAGCCCCGACCGCCCGGTGCACCTGGTGGGGCACGACTGGGGTTCGGTGCAGTCCTGGGAGTTCGTCACGGTCGCGCGCACCCAGGGCCGGATCGCCTCCTTCACCTCCATGTCCGGGCCGTCCCTCGACCACTTCGGCCACTGGATCAAGCGGCGTGTGCGGCGGCCCACCCCGCGCCGGGTCGGCCAGCTCCTCGGCCAGGGCGCCAAGTCCTGGTACGTGTATCTGCTGCACACGCCCGTGCTGCCGGAGCTCGCCTGGCGCGGCCCCCTCGGCAAGCAGTGGCCGAAGATCCTGCGGCGGGTCGAGAAGGTGCCCGCGGGCGACTATCCGACCTCCTCGCTGCCGACGGACGCGGCGCACGGCGCATGGCTGTACCGCGACAACGTACGGGCCCGGCTGAGCAGGCCACGCCCGGACGCCTACGCGCACGCGCCCGTGCAGCTCGTCACGCCCCTGGGGGACGGGTTCCTCTCCGAGCGGCTCTACGACGACCTGGAGGAGTGGGCCCCGCAGCTGGTGCGTCGCACCCTCCCGGACAAACACTGGATCCCGCGTACGCGGCCCGACCAACTGGCCTCCTGGATCACGGACTTCGTGCACGCCAACGAGGCCGGCGTGCCGCTGCGGGACACCATCGGCTCGGGCAGGTACGCCGACCGGTTCGGCGGGCAGCTCGTGCTGGTCACCGGCGCGGGCAGCGGCATCGGGCGGGCCACCGCCCTGGCGTTCGCCCAGGCCGGCGCGCGCGTGGTGGCCGTCGACCGGGACGCGGAGGGCGCGGCGCGCACGGCGGAGATGTCCCGGCTGATCGGCTCCCCCGAAGCGTGGGCCGAGACGGTCGACGTCTCCGACGAGCAGGCCATGGAGAAGCTCGCCGAAAGGGTCGCCGGCGAGTACGGCGTGGTGGACGTGCTGGTGAACAACGCCGGGATCGGACTGTCCGGGTCCTTCTTCGACACGACTCCGGAGGACTGGAAGAAGGTTCTCGACGTCAATCTGTGGGGCGTGATCCACGGCTGCCGGCTCTTCGGCAGGCAGATGGCCGAGCGTGGGCAGGGCGGCCACATCGTCAACACCGCGTCGGCGGCGGCGTACCTGCCCTCGAAGGCGCTGCCCGCCTACAGCACCTCGAAGGCGGCCGTGCTGATGCTCAGCGAGTGCCTGCGCGCGGAGTTGGCCGGGCAGGGCATCGGCGTCTCGGCGATCTGCCCGGGTTTCGTGAACACGAACATCACCTCGACCGCGCACTTCGCCGGGGTGGACGCGAGCGAGGAGAAGCGCCGCCAGAAGAAGTCGGCGCGGCTGTACGGGCTGCGCAACTACCCGCCGGAGAAGGTGGCCGACGCGATCCTGCGCGCGGTCGTCCGCAACCAGGCGGTCGTGCCCGTCACCCCCGAGGCGCGCGGTGGCCGCCTGATGTCCCGGCTGGCGCCGAGGGCGCTTCGCGCGATCGCGCGGATGGAGCCACCGCTGTGAGGCTCGTGGATGCCCGCAACAGGGCTGTGCGCAAGGGCCTGTTGCCCACTCGGGAGGAGCTCGGCACGGCCATGTCCCGCTGTCCGCGGCGGTCGTACCATCCCTCGCAGGAGGGCTCGCCGCGCGGGGCCGACGCGTAGTACCCAGGAGGTCGGGAGGCAGGCAGCGTGAACGACGAGCCGGTCCGGGTCGCGTACCGCATCGAGGATCTGTCGCATCACAGCGGCGCCACGGTCCGGACGATCCGCGCCTACCAGGACCGCGGGCTGCTCCCCCGCCCCGAGCGGCGCGGTCGCGCCAACGTGTACGCGGACGCGCATCTGGCCCGGCTGCGGCAGATCGCCGACCTTCTGGACCGCGGCTACACCCTGGCCTCCATCAAGGAACTCCTGGAGGCCTGGGACGCGGGCCGGGGGCTGGGCGGGATCCTCGGGCTGGTCGCGGAGGTCGACGGACCGTGGACCGACGAGGAGGCCGTGCGCATGTCGCGGGCCGAGCTGGACGAGCGGTTCGGTGGCAGTCCGGACGACGCGGCGGTGGCGGAGGCGGTGGAGCTCGGAGTGCTGGAGCGCGTCCCCGGCGAGGGCGAGGTCTACCTGGTCCCGAGCCCCCAAGAGCTCGCCGTGGCAGTGGAGTTGTACGCGGCGGGCGTTCCGCTGTCCGCGATCTCGGGCCATCTGCGGGAGTTGAGGGGCAAGGTCGAGCACATCGCCGCGCGTTTCCTGGAGTTCACGACCGAGCACGTCTTCGCGCGCTATCTCGGTGAGCATCCGCCGAGTGACGCGGAAGCGGCCGAGGCGGCCTCCCTGGTACGCCGTCTGCGACCGCTCGCGCAGCAGACGGTGGACGCGGAACTGGCCCGCGCCATGCGGCTGTTCGCGACGCGACACCTGCGTGAACGTCTTGGGGCGGGGCCGTCCCAAGTCGCTACGGACGAGACGCGTTCCGTTCAGCTCCCGGTCGCCACAATGCGGGCCGTGGAGACCCTGGTTGGTTCCGGGCAGGTGGCGGCCTTCGTCGTGGCTTCCGTCGAACGAGAGGTCCAGGCCAGGACGTTGGACCATCTCACCTCAAATTACAACAATCACAATGCTGTTGGTGAAACACCCTAAATCTTCCGCGCGTTGTCCACAGATTCGTCAATTCGCCTGTGGATAACCGGACTTGCTTGTGGATCAAACCTCCGAGCCAAAATCAAATGCGTGATCCGCCTCTCGCCAGGCACGCTGGCAGAATGAACGAACCGATGGATGAAAGACGCACCGTGAAGGTGTCGAAGTACCTCTCGAAGCATCTGCGGCATCAGCCCGAGCGGATCGGGCTCACGCTCGGCGAGGGAGGCTGGGTCGAGATCGACACGCTGATCGCGGCAGCGGCGGAGCACGGCTTCCGGATCACCCGCGAGGAGCTCGACCATGTGGTGGCCACGAACGACAAGCGGCGCTTCGCCGTGGAGGGCACCCGCATCCGCGCCAGCCAGGGCCACTCCGTCGAGGTCGACCTCGGACTGCCCCCGGCGACTCCGCCCGATTACCTCTACCACGGGACCGTCGCCCAAAATCTGGACGCGATCCGGGCCGAGGGCCTGCGGCCCATGAACCGGCACGACGTGCATCTCTCGCCCGACCGCGAGACCGCCACCCGCGTCGGCGCCCGCCGCGGCCGGCCCGTCGTGCTCGGCGTGGACGCCGCCGCCATGCACCGCGACGGCCATGCCTTCCGGGTCAGCGCGAACGGGGTGTGGCTCACCGAGGCCGTACCGCCGAAGTACCTGCGCTTCCCCGGCCCACACTGATCGTCCGCCGACCGGCCGGCCAAGGGGCACCGGTGGAGCGATCACGCGGTGGCCACGACCACCCCGCGGCTCCGCTTACGCTCGATGCATGAGTCTGCGTCTGAGCACTGTGATCCTGCCGTACCTCCGCTGGCACGAGGGCGGGCGTGCCGCCTGGCAGCGTGCGGAGCAGCTCGGCTTCCACACCGCGTTCACGTACGACCACCTGTCGTGGCGGACCTTCCGGGACGGCCCCTGGTTCGGTGCCGTGCCCACGCTCACCGCCGCGGCCGCCGCCACCGACCGGCTCCGTCTGGGCACGCTCGTGACCTCGCCGAACTTCCGGCACCCGGTGACCCTCGCCAAGGAACTGATCTCCCTCGACGACATCTCGAACGGCCGGATCACCCTGGGCATCGGCGCCGGCGGCAACGGATTCGACGCCACGACACTTCTGAAGAGCGGCCAGGAGCCCTGGACCCCGCGCGAGCGCGCCGACCGCTTCGGCGAGTTCGTACCGCTGCTCGACCGCCTCCTCACCGAGGACTCGGTCTCCTCCGACGGCGACTTCTACTCGGCACACGAGGCGCGCAACATCCCGGGCTGTGTCCAGCGGCCCCGACTGCCCTTCGCGGTGGCCGCCACCGGCCCGCGCGGCATGAAGCTCGCCGCCCGCCACGGACAGGCCTGGGTGACGACCGGCGACCCCAAGTTGTACGAAACGGGCACCCCTGAACAGTCGGTTCAGGCCATTCACGGACAGGTGGAGAAGCTGGCCGCCGCCTGCGCCGCGGTCGGCCGTGACGTGTCCGAACTCGACAAGATCCTGCTCACCGGCTTCACCCCGGACCGTGGCCGTCCGCTGGAGTCCCTCGACGCGTTCGTCGACTTCGCGGGCCGGCACGCGGAGCTGGGCTTCACCGACATCGTGATCCACTGGCCCATCCCCGACTCGGACTTCGCCGCGGACGAGAAGGTCTTCGAGCGCATCGCCATGGAGGCCCCGGCGCAGCTGGCCTGACGGCCAGAGCCACCACGGATGGCGACAACGGGGCGTAACGGTACTGGTGAGAGCGGTAACCACTCACCTGTGCGGGCTCCCGCACGGCCGTGCGGGCATATGCGCGAGAATGGCCCGGTGACCTCAGCGACCCGACAGCCAGAGACCCCGGCAGCCGCCCTTCCGCCGCGCCTGATCGCCACGGACCTCGACGGCACCCTCCTGCGCGACGACAAGTCCGTGTCCGAGCGCACGGTCGCCGCCCTCGCCGCCGCCGAGGAGGCCGGCATCGAGGTCTTCTTCGTGACCGGCCGCCCGGCCCGCTGGATGGACGTCGTCAGCGACCACGTCCACGGCCACGGCCTGGCGATCTGCGGCAACGGCGCCGCCGTGGTCGACCTGCACGGCGGCCCCGGCGCCCACCGGTTCGTCAAGGTCCGGGAGCTGGCGCGGGAGAACGCGCTCGACGCCGTACGACTGCTGCGGGAGGCCGCGCCGGGCACCGTGTTCGCCGTCGAGCAGACGTACGGCTTCTACCAGGAGCCCGCGTACCCCAAGCTGCACATGGAGATCCCCGACACCCTCGCGCCCGCCGAGCGGCTCCTGGCCCCGGACGCCCCCGGCGCCGGCGAACCGGTGCTCAAGATCCTCGCCTTCCACCACGAGCTCGACCCCGACGCCTTCCTCACCGTGGCCCGTCGCGCCGTCGGCGACCGCGCCACCATCACCCGCTCCAGCCCCAGCGCCCTGCTGGAGATCAGCGGCCCCGGCGTCTCCAAGGCCAGCACGCTCGAACTGTGCTGCGCCGAGCGCGGCATCTCCCCCGAGGAGGTCGTCGCCTTCGGAGACATGCCGAACGACGTCGAGATGCTGACCTGGGCGGGCACGTCGTACGCGATGGGCAACGCGCACCCCGCCGTGATCGCCGCGGCCTCCGGTCGCACGGTCGCCAACAACGAGGACGGGGTGGCGGTCGTCATCGAGAAGATCCTCGCCGAGCGGTTGTAGGAGCGGCTGGGCATGCAGGAGCGGCGGTTCCACAGCGGCCCGGGGTTCTAAAGCGGCTCCGCCTGCGGAGCGTGCGGCGCCTGCCACACCACCGTCGTACCGGCACCGTCGGCTCCGGGCCCCGGTCCGTACCAGCTGTCGCCGCCCAGCGACTCGGCGCGCCGCCCGAGGTTGCGCAGGCCGCTGCGCCGGCCGCCCTCGGGGATGCCGACGCCGTTGTCCTCGACGGTCAGCCGGACACCCTGCCGACCGTCCGGCAGGACGACGGACGCGTCGACGACGACGTCGATGCGGGAGGCCCCTGCATGCCGGAAGGCGTTGGAGAGCGCCTCGCGCAGGGCCGCGATGAGGTTCTTGCCCGTGAGTTCACCGACCGCCGTGTCGACGGGCCCGACAAAGCGGTGCGTGGGCTTGAAGCCGAGCGGCACGGCGGCCATGTTGATCTCCCGCAGCACCCGGGTGCGCAGCCCGGACGGCACTTCGGCAGGTCCCTGTTGGAGCGCGAAGACGGCGGTGCGGATCTCCTGAATGGTGACGTCGAGTTCGTCGACCGCCTTTTCGACGCCCTGCCGCACCACGGGCACGGCTGAGTTCCGCTGTGCGCTCTCCAGCATCATCCCGGTGGCGAACAGCCGCTGGATGACGAGATCGTGCAGGTCACGGGCGATCCGGTCACGGTCCTCGTAGACCGCGAGCCGCTCACGGTCGCGCTGTGCCTCGGCCATCATCAGCGCGAGCGCGGCCTGCGAGGCGAAGTGCGCGGCGAGGGTGCGCTCGGTCTCGGTGAAAGGACGCCCGCCCCGTTCCCGGGGAGTGACGAGGGCTCCCAGGAGACGGCCGTCGCTCTGCAGGGGAAGCATCATCGTCGGCCCGTACTCGCGGGCGAAGTCGGTGACCATCCGCGGGTCGGTGGCCGCGTCGTCGAGGAACACGGCCTCTCCGTCGAGGAGTTCGGCGACCAGTTCGCTCTCCGGCGGGACGACGGCTCCCAGCACCTGGGACGGGCGGTCCTTGGCGACCGCGCTGATCTCCAGACCGCCCTCCGCGGCGGGCAGCAGCACGATCCCGGCCACCGATCCGGAGAGCCTGCGGGCCTGTTCCGCGACGACCTGGAGCGCGTCCTCGGCGTCGTCGGCCGACAGGAGTGCCCGGGTCACGGCCACCGAGCCGTCGATCCACCGTTCGCGCTGCTGGGCGGCCTCGTACAGCCGGGCGTTGCCGATCGCGATACCCGCCTCCGCGGCCAGCACGCGGACCATCTTGAGGTCGTCGTCGGTGAACGGGCCACCGCCGCGTTTCTCGGCCAGGTACAGATTCCCGAAGATCTCCCCCTGCACCCGGATCGGAACCCCCAGGAAACTGCGCATCGCCGGATGGTGCTCGGGGAATCCGCACGCGCGCGCATCCTCGTCCAGGCGCGCGAGCCGTACCGGCGCCGGGTCGTGGATGAGCGCCCCGAGCAGCCCCTTGTGTCCGTCGGGCAGCCGCCCGATCCGCCGGGCGGTCTCCTCGTCGACGCCGTGGAAGACGAAGTCCGCGAGTCCCTCACCGTCTTCCGCCACGACCCCGATGGCGGCGTAGCGCGCGTCCGCCAGTTCGGCCGCCTTCTCGCAGATCCGGTCCAGCGTCGAATGCAGCTCCAGCCCCGACCCGATCGACCGCACCGCCTCCAGCAGCCGCGGCACGTCCGAGCCGCCGTCCGGGCGGGGGGAGGCGGGAACCACTGACATGCCTCGAGAGTAGTTAGTCCTCTTTGGACCGGAAAGTCGGACCGTTGGGGCCGGAAAGTCGGACCGTTGCCGGGGAGTCGCTACCGCGCCGCCGCCCCGACCAGCAGATCCCCCGCCGCCTCCCGCTCCAGCATCTCCCGCAACGGCCCCTCCACCACCGACAGCTCCGCGTACGCACCCCGCTGGGCCACCCGTCCCGCCGCCAGCACGATCACCTCGTCCACCGCCGCGAGACCGGCCAGCCGATGCGTGATCAGCAGCGTCGTACGGCCCTCGGTCGCGGCCAGCAGGTCCGCGGTGAGCGCGTCGGCCGTCGGCAGGTCGAGGTGTTCCGCGGGCTCGTCGAGGACGAGCACGGGGAAGTCCGCCAGCAGCGCGCGAGCGAGCGCCAGCCGCTGGCGCTGACCACCGGACAGCCGCGCCCCGTGCTCGCCGATCAGTGTGTCGAGCCCGTCGGGCAGTCCGTCCGCCCACTCCAGGAGCCGGGCCCGCGCGAGCGCGTCGCGCAGCTCGGCCTCGGTGGCGTTCTTCCGGGCCAGCAGGAGGTTCTCGCGCACCGTGCTGTCGAAGAGGTGCGCGTCCTGGGCGCAGAGCCCGACCAGTCGGCGCACGTCGTCCCCGTCCATCCCGTACGCGTCCGTGCCGCCCAAGGTGTACGTCCCCGCCTCCGCGTCCAGGAACCGCAGCAGCACCTGTGCGAGCGTGGTCTTGCCGGAGCCGGAGGGGCCGACGACGGCGACCCTGCGGCCCTGTTCGAGGGTCAGGTCGAGGCCGGCGAGCGCGTCCCGGTCCTGTCCGGCATGGCGCGCCCTGAGCCCTCGTACGCGCAGCGGGAACGGTGTCGCGGGCGCCGGCTGCGGGACCTCCGGTTCGCGTACGGGATCGGGGGCGTCCAGCACCTCGTACACACGCTCCGCGCTCCTGCGCACCCGCTGCCGGTACTGGACGGCGAGCGGCAGCCCCAGGACGGCCTCGAACGCCGCCAGCGGGGTGAGGACGACCACGGCCATCGCCACGCCGCTCAGGCGCCCGCCTGCGACCGCCTGGGCGCCCACGAGGGCGGTCGCCGCGACGGTCAGTCCGGTCGCCAGTGCGGTGAGCCCGTCGCCGAGCGCGGTCGCGGTGGCGGCCCGGGAGGCGATGCGGGTCAGCACGGTGTCGGCCCGTCGTGCCTCGGCCGTACGGGTGGGCAGCGCGCCCGCGACCGTCAACTCGGCCGTCCCGGTGAGGAGGTCGGTCACCCGGGTCGCCAGGGCGCCGCGAGCGGGGGACAGCCGGTGCTCCGCGCGGCGCGCCACGGCGCCGGTCAGCAGCGGGACACCGACCCCGGCCGCCAGCAACCCGGCGGCGAGGGCGGCCCCGGCCTCGGGAAGCAGCCAGGCGGTGAAGCCGACGGAGGCGGCGGACACGAGGAGCGCTGCCCCGGCCGGCAGCAGCCACCGCAGCCAGTAGTCCTGCAGGGCGTCCACATCGGCCACGAGCCGCGACAGCAGGTCTCCCCGCCGGGCCGTGCGCAGTCCGGCGGGGGCCAGGCGCTCAAGACGTCGGTAGACGGCGACCCGGGTGTCGGCCAGCATCCGCAGCACCGCGTCGTGCGACACGAGCCGCTCCGCGTACCGGAAGACGGCCCGGCCGATCCCGAACGCCCGCGTGGCGGTCACGGCCAGCATCAGATACATCACCGGCGGCTGCTGCGACGCTCGCGAGATCAGCCACCCGGAGGTGGCCATCAGCCCGACGGCACTTCCGAGGGCGAGGCTCCCGAGGAGAAGGGCGAGCGCGAAACGACCGCTCCGGGGGCCGGCCGTCGCGCGGACCCGGGCAAGTACGCCTCCGCGTCGCGGAGGGGCCGCGTGGGCCTCTTCCGTAGTGGCCGCGGGCACGCCCTCCGTCTCGACCGTCGGGAGCTCCTTCGTGCCCTCGCCGTGGACGGTACCGGTCGCGACGACCGACGCCGCGGCCTCGAGCCGCACCACCCGGTCGGCCACCTCCAGCAGCGCGGGCCGGTGCACCACCAGCAGCACCGTCCGGCCGACGGCGAGCCTGCGCACCGCCGCCACGACCTCCGCCTCCGTCGCCCCGTCCAGCGAAGCCGTCGGCTCGTCGAGCAGCAGCACGGGCCGGTCCGCGAGAAACGCCCGGGCCAGCGCGAGACGTTGACGCTGCCCGGCGGAGAGTCCGCTGCCGTCCTCACCGAGGACCGTCCCGACCCCGTCGGGCAGGGCGTCCACGAACTCCAGCGCCCCCGCGTCGGCCAGCGCCCGCCGCACCGCCGCGTCGTCGGCGTCGAGCCGGGCGAGCCGTACGTTCTCGGCGATCGAACCGGCGTAAAGGTGAGGCCGCTGGGGCACCCATGCCACCCGGGACCGCCATTCCTCCACATCGGCCTCGGCGAGATCGACTCCTCCGATCCGCACCCGCCCCGCGACGGGCTCCACGAACCCCAGCAGCACATTCAGCAGCGTGGACTTGCCCACACCGCTCGGTCCGACGAGGGCCACCGTCTCACCGGGCCCGACCGAGAAGGAGACATCGGAGACCGCGTCCCCGGAGCGTCCCGGATACCGGACCGTCACTCCCTCGAAGCCGATCTCCCCCTCCGGCGCGAGAAGCGAACCGGTGGGCGGCACCGGGGTCTCCAGCACCGAGAAGATCTCCTCCGCCGCCGCGAGCCCCTCGGCGGCGGCGTGGTACTGCGCCCCCACCTGCCGCAGTGGCAGATACGCCTCGGGAGCGAGGACGAGGATGACGAGCCCGACGTACAGATCCATGTCGCCGTGGACGAGCCGCATCCCGATGGTCACCGCGACCAGGGCGACCGAGATCGTGGCGAGCAGCTCCAGCGCGAAGGACGAAAGGAAGGCGATCCGCAGCGTCCGCATGGTCGCCTGGCGGTACTCGCCGGTGATCCGCCGGATCGACTCGGCTTGCGCCTTGGCCCGCCCGAAGATCTTGAGCGTGGGCAGACCGGCGACCACATCCAGGAAGTGCCCCGAGAGCCGGGACAGCAGTCGCCACTGACGGTCCATCTGGGACCGGGTCGCCCAGCCGATCAGCGCCATGAAGACGGGGATGAGCGGCAGGGTGACGACGATGATCGCCGCCGACACCCAGTCCTCGGTGACGATCCGCGCGAGCACGGCCACGGGCACCACGACCGCGAGTCCCAGCTGGGGGAGATAGCGCGAGAAGTAGTCGTCGAGGGCGTCCACTCCCCGCGTGGCGAGGGCGACGAGCGACCCGGTTCGCTGCCCGCTCAGCCATCCGGGGCCGAGCGCGGCGGCCCGCTCCAGCAACCGTCCCCGCAACTCCGACTTGACCGCCGCACTCGCCCGGTGCGCGGCGAGTTCGGTGAGCCAGGAGACAACCGCTCGCCCGATGGCCACCGCGACCAGCAGGACCAGGGGCGTCCGGAGTTCGGAAGCCGAGTGACCGTGCTGGAAAGCGCCGACGACCACTTCGGCGATGAGCATCGCCTGGGCAATGACCAGCGCCGCCCCGGCCGCGCCCAGCCCCACGACCGCCATGAGGAAGAAGCGAGTGGCGCGGGCGTACCGCAGCAGACGCGGATCGATTGGTTTCACGTGAAACACACCCTTGGCTCATCCGGCATGTTTCACGTGAAACATGCCCTTGGGTCGGACTTGGTCCATGAGGTCGGATTCAGCCCATAAGGCCAGGCTCAGTGCGCAGCATCCGCGGCGATGTGATGCGTACCGATCCTCTTGCGGAACACCCAGTACGTCCACGACTGGTAGAGCAGGACCATCGGTGTGGCGATTCCCGCGCACCAGGTCATGATCCTCAGGGTGTAAGGAGACGACGAGGCGTTGCTGACCGTCAGGCTCCAGTCCGGGTTGAGCGAGGACGGCATGACGTTCGGGAAGAGCGTCAGGAAGAGCATCGCGACGGCCGCCACGATGGTGAGCCCCGACAGCGCGAACGCCCAGCCCTCGCGGCCCGTCTGGGCCACCGCGATCGCGGCGACGAGGGCGACCACGGCCACGATCAACGCGGCCAGGGACTTCGCGTCGCCGTTGTCGGCCTGGGTCCAGATCAGGAAGACGAGTGCCACCACGGCGGCCACCAGCCCGACCCCGAGCGACAGCTTGCGCGCCCGCTCTCGTATGTCCCCGACGGTCTTGAGCCCCACGAACACGGTCCCGTGGAAGGTGAACAGCGTCAGCGTGACCAGACCGCCCAGGAGCGCGTACGGGTTGAGCAGGTCACCGAAGTTGCCCACGTACTCGAAGTTCTTGTCGATCTTCACTCCGTGCACGATGTTGCCGAAGGCCACGCCCCACATGAACGCGGGGACGAGCGAGGTCCAGAAGATCGCCGCCTCCCAGTTGCGCTGCCAGTTCTCCTCGGGCCGCTTCACCCGGTACTCGAAGGCGACTCCGCGCACGATCAGGCAGACCAGGATGAGCAGCAGCGGCAGATAGAAGCCGGAGAAGAGCGTGGCGTACCACTCCGGGAAGGCGGCGAAGGTCGCGCCGCCCGCCGAGAGCAGCCACACCTCGTTGCCGTCCCAGACGGGTCCGATGGTGTTGATGAGGACCCGCTTCTCGGTGCGGTCGCGGGCCAGCAGCTTGGTGAGGACGCCGACCCCGAAGTCGAAGCCCTCCAGGAAGAAGTAGCCGGTCCACAGGACCGCGATGATGACGAACCAGACGTCGTGGAGTTCCATGACTCAGCAGCTCCCTGGGCCTAGTAGGAGAAGGCCATCGGCTTGTCGGCGTCATGGGGGTCGCCGCCGATCTTGGTGGGCGGGTTGAGGTCGGCCTCGGTGAGCTCCGGCGGACCCTGCTTCACGTACTTGAGCATCAGCTTCACCTCGATGACGGCGAGGATCGCGTAGATGAGGGTGAACACGATCAGCGAGGTCAGCACCTCCCCCTGGGAGACCCCGGGCGAGACCGCGTCCCTGGTCCTCAACAGGCCGTACACCACCCAGGGCTGACGCCCCGTCTCGGTGAAGATCCAGCCCCAGGAGATGCCGATGAGCGGGAAGATCAACGTCCACTGGGACAGCCGCCACCACCAGATGCCGAGCTTCGGCGTCAGCTCCATGTTTTTGGTGAGCATGAGCTTCGGGACGTCCTCGTCCCCGGTGCGGTGCTCCGGCGCCAGCCAGAACTTCCGCCTGGTCAGCCAGAGGCCGGCGGTGCACAGGGCCATCGAGACCCCACCGAAGCCGATCATCCAGCGGTACGCCCAGTAGGCGGTGGGGATGTTGGGCCGGTAGTCACCGGGCCCGAATTTCTCCTGTTCGGACTTGTTGATGTCGTTGATGCCGGGGATCTTGGCGTTGAAGTCGTTCTTGGCGAGGAAGGAGAGTATCCCCGGGATCTCGATGGCGACGGTGTTGTGCCCCTTGGCGACATCGCCATACGCGAAGAGCGAGAAGGGCGCGGGCTGCTGCGAGTCCCACAGGGCCTCGGCGGCCGACATCTTCATCGGCTGCTGCTCGTACATCACCTTGCCGAGGGTGTCGGCGCTGACGACGGTGAGGAGCGTGCCGACCAGCGCGGTGACCAGGCCGAGCCGCAGCGACATCCGCATGGTGCGCACGTGCCGCTTCTTGCGCAGGTGGAAGACGGCGATGCCGGTCATGAAGGCGCCGCCGACCAGGATGGACGCGCTGATCACATGCCAGAAGTTGACGAGCGCCGTCTCCTGGAAGAGCACCTTGGGGAAGTCGGTCAGCTCGGCGCGCATCGTGCCGTCCGCCTTCTTCACCAGCCGGTAGCCGACCGGATGCTGCATGAAGGAGTTGGCCGCCATGATGAAGTAGGCCGACAGGATCGTGCCGATGGAGACCACCCAGATACAGGCGAGGTGCACCTTCTTCGGCAGCTTGTCCCAGCCGAAGATCCACAGCCCGATGAAGGTGGACTCGAAGAAGAAGGCGATCAGGGCCTCGAAGGCAAGCGGGGCACCGAACACGTCACCGACGAAGCGCGAGTAGTCGGACCAGTTCATGCCGAACTGGAACTCCTGCACGATGCCGGTCACGACACCCATGGCGATGTTGATCAGGAACAGCCTTCCCCAGAACTTGGTCGCCCTGAGGTAGTGCTCCTTGCCCGTCCGCACCCAGGCGGTCTCCAGAATCGCCGTGAGAGCGGCGAGCGAGATCGTCAGAGGGACGAAGAGGAAGTGGTAGACGGTGGTGATGCCGAACTGCCACCGAGCCAGAGTCTCCGGTGCCAAAGCCAGTTCCACGTCGTCAGTCTCCTTACGCCGCCGTGGTTACAGCGGCAGTTTGCCCCTTTTGCTACATACATCACGGGACAATCGGGACACGCTTGTGAACGCGTTCACATTCACAAGCAATTATGACGCACTGGCTTTCGACCTTCGAAGGGGGGTCCCCCTTTGCGTCAACCCCTCGGAAGGTCTCGAACACACCAAGGTGTCCTCCGGACCGCACCACGGTGCCCTCCGGACCGACGACGACAACCCCGCCGCTCCGGCGCCGCGAGGCACCGGAGCAGCGGGGTTGTCAGCGGGAATGTGACGTCAGAGCTCCTTGCGGAACCCCTCGGTCGTCTTGAGGAAGATGTCGTTCGCCTCGGTCTCGCCGATCGTCACGCGCACCCCTTCCCCGGCGAAGGGCCGCACGACGACCCCGGCCTGCTCGCAGTGGGCGGCGAATTCGAGCGTGCGCTCCCCCAGCCTGAGCCACACGAAGTTGGCCTGCGTCTCGGGCACCGTCCAGCCCTGACCGCGCAACGTCTCGACCACACGGTTGCGCTCGCACACCAGCGCGCCGACCCGACCGAGCAGTTCGTCCTCGGCGCGCAGCGAGGCGACCGCCGCGTCCTGCGCGAGCTGGCTCACCCCGAAGGGCACCGCCGTCTTGCGCAGCGCCGCGGCCACCGGCTCGTGCGCGATCGCGAAACCGACCCGCAGGCCCGCGAGCCCGTACGCCTTGGAGAAGGTGCGCAGCACACAGACGTTGGGACGGTCACGGTAGATCGAAACGCCGTCCGGCACCTCGACGTCCCGGATGAACTCGCGGTACGCCTCGTCCAGGACCACCAGGACATCGTCAGGCACCCGGTCGAGGAATCGCTCCAGCTCGGCCCGGCGCACCACGGTGCCGGTCGGGTTGTTCGGGTTGCAGACGAAAATCAGCCGCGTCTTGTCGGTGATCGCGTCGGCCATGGCGTCCAGGTCGTGCACCTCGTCCGAGGTCAGCGGCACCCGTACCGAGGTCGCCCCGCTGATCTGCGTGATGATCGGGTACGCCTCGAAGGACCGCCAGGCGTAGATCACCTCGTCGCCCGGTCCGCTGGTCGCCTGCAGCAGCTGCTGGGCCACCCCGACCGAACCGGTGCCGGTCGCCAGGTGCGAGAGGGGGACCCCGAAGCGGTCCGACAGCTCGCTCATCAGTCCCGTGCACGCCATGTCCGGGTAGCGGTTGAACGTACCGGCCGCGGCGGTCACGCTCTCCATCACCCCGGGCAGCGGCGGGTAGGGGTTCTCGTTGGAGGACAGCTTGTACGCCACCGCGCCGGCCGCGGCGGGCTTGCCCGGCTTGTAGGTGGGGATACCCTCCAGCTCGGCACGCAGCTTGGGGCTCGTCTCGCTCACCGCAGTCCTCCTCGCGACCACCGCTGGCTCATGACCACCACCGGCTACCAATGCTTCTCACCTTATGAGGATTCGGCGCCGCTGCGAATGGGCCGGGGACAACCATGCGACGCCCCTGGCCCGGGCCGACGACCCGCCGCATACACCCTGGTGATCATCGTCATACTCCCCGGCGACCGTCTCCGCGCGGACTCCGCGGTCATCCTCGTACGAAGGCGCACGAATCGGGGGGCGCATTGCTTTCGAGGCTGTGCGCTGGTGGCTCACGCCGTGGCGCGCATCACCCGTGCAGGTGAGTTGAGACCTCTTCGAAACATGACCCACTTGGCAGGCCCATGCGCGCCGACGCGTCACGTACTGCCATTGGATCGTTTAACTGACTTGGTTTCAAAGGGAGTAGGGCATTGTTGATCATGCAGAAACGTGCCTGTCAACGCGTGCATATGCGTCCGCACTACCCCACCGCATGAGCCCTACTATCGGCTCGCCATGACAGCAGCAGGGAAGCACCAGGTGAGCCGGGCGGAGACTACCCGCCGAGGCGGTCGACCGGGCCGGGCGGGAATCAGAGACGTCGCCGCGGCCGCAGGCGTCTCCATCACAACCGTCTCCGACGCCCTCAACGGCAAGGGCCGGCTCCCGGACGCCACCCGACGCCACGTCCGCGAAGTCGCCGACCGGCTGGGCTATCGCCCGTCGGCCGCCGCCCGAACCCTCCGTACCGGCAAGTCCGGCCTCATCGGCCTGACCGTGACCACCTACGGGGATGAACCTTTCACCTTCACCGAATTCGCCTACTTCGCCGAGATGGCCAGAGCCGCCACCTCCGCCGCACTCGCCCGCGGCTACGCCCTGGTCATCCTCCCCGCCACCTCACGCCACGACGTCTGGTCCAACGTCGCCCTCGACGGAACCGTCGTCATCGACCCCTCCGACCAGGACCCCGTGGTCAGCGAACTCGTCCGTCAGGGCTTACCCGTCGTCTCCGACGGCCGCCCCGCCGGCACCCTGCCCGTCACCGCCTGGGTCGACAACGACCACGAAGCCGCCGTCCTGGACATCCTCGACCACCTCGCCGACGCCGGCGCCCGCCGCATCGGCCTCCTCACCGGCACCTCCACCGACACCTATACCCACCTGTCCACCACCGCATATCTGCACTGGTGCGAGCGGGTCGGACAGGATCCGGTGTACGAGGCCTACCCAGCCCACGACCCGTGTGCGGGCGCCGTCGCCGCGGACCGGCTGCTGGCCCGGCCCGACCGCCCCGACGCGGTCTACGGCCTCTTCGACCCCAACGGCACCGATCTGCTGGCCGCGGCCCGCCGCTACGGACTGCGCGTCCCGGACGACCTGCTGCTGGTCTGCTGCAGCGAGTCCACCGTCTACGCCAGCACCGAGCCGCCCATCACCACCCTCTCGCTCAAACCTCGCCGCATCGGCACCGCCGTCGTCCAGCTCCTCATCGACGCCATCGAGGGTGCGGAAACCGACCAACCGGTCGAACAGGTCATACCGACGGAGCTGATCGTGCGGACCTCCTCCGAGCGGCGTCCACCCCGTACGACGGTCAGCCCGCCCCGGTCACCCGAGAAGGGGTAGTCCGGGTCACCCGGGGAGGAGTGGCTCGGCGTACGCTGAGGTTGACGTCCGTCCTATCGGCGGCGGGGCATCCACCAGGGAAAGCCCCGCCCATTTCGGGCGAAAACCGTGGCGAACAGGGCTCCTGCTCCGATTCACCACCCCTGGGTCATCACATGGCGCGATCCGCATTCCTATGATGGGCCCACGACACCGCGGGCCGCTGCGACCAGGCAGTCCGATCCGGTGCAGATGCGGCGCGATGGTGGTGGAGGGGTCGATGACTCAGGGGGCCGGTCAGGGACCCGAGGCGGTGCGGACGGAGACGTTGCGCGACTTCCGGGTGCCCGCGTACATCCACGAGACCGGTCCGTACCCGCCGAGCGCAGCTCCCGGCGAGTCGGCCGGAGCCGGCGAGGAGCCCGAGGGCTACACGCCCACCCGGCGTGACCTGCCCGTCATCAACCGGGGCGACACGGTGCAGGTCGTCATGGACCCCGCCGCCGTGGCGGCCCCCCAGCCCGCCGACGGACCGGGTCCGCTGTACGTCGTGGGCGACGTGCACGGCTACCTGGACCAGCTGGTCGCCGCGCTCCAGGAGCAGGGCCTCCTCGACGCCGCGGGCAACTGGTCCGCCGGGACCGCGCGCCTGTGGTTCCTCGGCGACTTCACCGACCGCGGCCCCGACGGCATCGGCGTGATCGACCTCGTGATGCGGCTGTCCGCCGAGGCGGCCGCGGTCGGCGGCTACTGCAAGGCGCTCATGGGCAACCACGAGCTGCTGCTGCTCGGCGCCAAGCGGTTCGGCGACACCCCCGTCAACTCCGGCGCGGGCACCGCCACCTTCCAGGCCGCGTGGCTGCTCAACGGCGGCCAGAAGACCGACATGGACCGCCTCCAGGACCACCACCTGCAGTGGATGGCCCGCCTGGACGCCATGGAGCAGGTCGACGGGCACCTCCTCGTGCACTCCGACACCACCGCCTACCTCGACTACGGCGACTCGATCGAGGCGGTCAACGACACCATCCGCGAAACCCTCACGCGCAACGACGCGGACGAGTGCTGGGACCTCTTCCGGAAGTTCACCAGACGCTTCGCCTTCCGCGACGAAGGCGGCGCCGAGGCGGCGCTGTCCCTGCTGGACACCTACGGCGGCACCCGTGTCGTCCATGGCCACAGCCCCATCCCGTACCTCCTGGGCGAGGTCGGCTCGGAGGACGGCGAGGACGCCGCGGGCCCCGTGGTGGAGGGACCACATCTTTACGCCGACGGACTGGCCATCGCGATGGACGGCGGAGTGACCATGGCCGGAAAACTGCTGGTCCAGCAACTGCCCCTGGATAGCTGAGGGTTCTTCGGGCAGGCATCCCCCACGAAGGACAGCGCTGGCCAGGGGGCAATTTCTGGAAACCCCCTGTCACGGCGTGCCGTCACCGCTCTACCATCGGCTTATCCGTAGCAGGCTCCCCTCCGTTTCTGCCCGACGGCTCGTCAGCGTGCGAGCCACCAGCCCTACGGAGCATCGGGGGATGCACATGAACAGCGTTCCGCAGCACCTGCTGAGCGAGGACCGCCAGGAATACGAGCGGATCCTCGATGAGGCGCTGCGCTCCGCCCCACACCGCCCGGAACTCGCCGCTGTCGGCCGGCGGCTCAACACCGAACAGCTGCGCACCATGGCGCTCAACGCCACCGCACTCATCACGGCGGCCGCGGCGACCGAGTACGCGCACTACGTGAAGGTCCGCGAGGAACTGCGCCGCCCGGCGCCGTCCACCCCAACCGTGAGCGAAGGCGCCGGCCCCGTGGAGCCCGGCGCGACCGCGATGGGGCTCGCCGCCACCATGGGGGAGGTCACCGAGACCGCCGGAGCCGGCGCGATCGCCGTCGTCGCGGTGCTCGCGCCCGTCCTCGCCGGAACAGCCGCGGCGATCTTCCTGCTCGTGGGATTCATCCTGAAGGTCCTCACCCCCGAGCTGGCGTTCGCCCAGACCCTGCTGACCACCGGGTGGGTCTTCGGCGCGGTCACGGCGGCCGCGATCCTGGTCGCCGCGGTCGGTCTGCTGCTCACCGCTCTGCGCAACGGCTCGTCCTCGCTCCAGGCCGGAGCGCCCGGCGAGCTCGACGCGGAGGTGGCCCGGGCCAGGGAAGCCTGGCGCGAGGCCCTGCTGGAGCGCGGCATCATGCCGTTCCTCCGGGAGGCCCTCGCCGATCCGGCCACGGCGGCACTGACGCGTCCGTCACCGACACCGACCACCGGCCGCATGCCGCACCTCGGCTACGACCGGCCGGGTTTCAGCAGCCCCGACGGCGGACCCGCGGCGGGTCCGCGCCCGAGCTTCACCAGCCCGGACTTCACCAGCCCGGACTTCGGGGGGCCCGAGCACCAGCCGGAGTGACACCCGGCGGGCCGACACCGGGGTGACGGGAACGAGGGGCCTGCGCCGATACGGCGCGGGCCCTTTTGCCGCTGCCCGCCCCTTCACCGGCGCCCGCCCCGCTCGGGCCGCTCGTACGGTCCCGGCGCGCCCCGTCAGATGATGCCGAGCCCCCGGGCCGCCGTCATCCAGGCCGGGAACTGGGAAAGCAGCCGGTCGTACAACTCCGGATCCGGTACGACACTGATGTCGTCCACCGCGAAGAACCCCACGTTGTCGACGCGCCGACCGGGCAGCGTGTCGAACCGCTCCAGCACGCCGTAGTTCGACCGCCCCAGGCCCACGAACTGCCAGAAGATCGGTTCCTCCACCGCGGCCCTCAGCTCCTGCTCGATCGCCTTGTTCCGATAGACACCTCCGTCGGAGAAGAACAACACCAGGGTGGGATCGACAGCCGGGTGCTCTCGTACATACGTACGCACCTCGGCGATCGCCTTCTGCTCCTCGTTCTGGATACCGACCGACCGCATGTCCACCTGCCCCGGCAGCAGGCCCTTCCGCGGCTTGTTGCTCCGCCGGAACAGGCTCAGCTCACCGACCCGGACATGGAGCTCCAGCCACTCGGGCAGCTCGCCCAGACTCAGGTCCGGCAGCCGGGCGGCATGGGAGGCGAACGTCCACGCCTGCATCACCCCGTCGTCGTCCAACTGCGCCGCCACCGCGGCCATCCGCTCCACCACGTCGGCCACGACGCCCTTCGAGTACAGGAACGACATGGAACCGGAGGCGTCGAGGATCAACACGACGCGCGCCGCGACCCCCTCCGCACCGTGCTTCCGCAGGCTGACCGCCACCTGCTCCTTGCGCAACGAGAGCCGCTTGCGCATGTCCACGGGCAACCGTTCCTCGCCCTTGCTGAGACGCGGGGAGGAAGCCGGGGACACCGGGGGTGCCGGGGGTGCCGGCGGGGCGCCCGCAGCGCTGGAAGCGGCCGTCCGCGAGCCAGTCGGCGGGAGCACGGGCGAGACCGCCGCTGTGCCCTCGGGCGAAACCGCCGGCTCCGGCCCGGACGCACCGGCCCCGTCGGACTCCACGCTGATACCGAAGTCGCTGGCGAGACCCGCCAGCCCGGACGCATACCCCTGCCCGACCGCCCGGAACTTCCACCGACCTCCCCGCAGATACAGCTCGCCCCCGATGAACGCCGTCTCCGTCGTGGCCTCCATCTCGAAGCACGCGATCTCCTGCTGGTTCCCGGCATCGAGCAGCCGCAGCGTCAGTCCGGACAGCCCGCCGAAGGTGCCGCCATCGGCCGAGGCGCACAGGACGACCCGCTCGATCTCCGGTTCCAGGGCACGCAGGTCGACCTCGACGGTGTCCGTCGTGGCAGCGCCGTCCCGCTGCTTACCGAGATGCCGTACGGCGCCGGAGGCGTGCTGCGGCTGGTTGTAGAAGACGAAGTCCCCGTCGTCCCGCACGCGTCCGCCCGGGCCGAGCAGCAACGCCGAGGCATCCGCGTCCGGCGCACCGGCACCTCCTCTCCAGCCGAGCACGGCCCGCACCGCCCCGGCGGCGACGGGAAGGTTGGCGCCCTTGCTCATGGATGTCGATGTCATGGGCCCAGTCTGCCGAGAGAACCCGGCCCGGGAGCCGTTCGTTGCGCCTGATGTACGCCGCGAACGGCTCCGGGCACGACTGCGCTTGCGTGCGGCTCAGTCCGCGAGCGGCAGATAGACCCGGTTGCCCGCGGCGGCGAACTCCCTGGACTTCTGCAGCATCCCCTCGGCGACCTCTTCAGCCGACGCCCCCGCGGCCGCCGTACCGCCGAACTGCTCGTTGATGCTCTGGCTGATCTTCATCGAGCAGAACTTCGGGCCGCACATGGAGCAGAAGTGCGCCGTCTTGGCGGGTTCGGCCGGCAGGGTCTCGTCGTGGAACTCCCGTGCCGTGTCCGGGTCGAGGGCCAGGTTGAACTGGTCCTCCCACCGGAACTCGAAGCGGGCGTCGGACAGCGCGTCGTCCCATTCCTGCGCACCTGGGTGCCCCTTGGCGAGGTCGGCTGCGTGGGCGGCGATCTTGTAGGTGATGACGCCGGTCTTGACGTCGTCACGATTGGGCAGGCCCAAGTGCTCCTTGGGCGTGACATAGCAGAGCATGGCCGTGCCCCACCATGCGATCATCGCGGCACCGATGCCGGAGGTGATGTGGTCGTACGCCGGCGCGACGTCCGTCGTCAGCGGGCCGAGCGTATAGAACGGAGCTTCATCACAGATCTCCTGCTGAAGGTCGATGTTCTCCTTGATCTTGTGCATCGGGACATGTCCCGGGCCCTCGATCATCGTCTGTACATGAAAACGCTTCGCGATCGTGTTGAGTTCCCCGAGCGTCCTCAACTCCGCGAACTGGGCCGCGTCGTTGGCGTCCGCGATCGACCCGGGCCGCAGCCCGTCGCCGAGCGAGTACGTGACGTCGTACGCCGCGAGGATCTCGCAGAGTTCCTCGAAGTTCTCGTAGAGGAACGATTCCTTGTGGTGCGCGAGGCACCAGGCCGCCATGATCGAGCCGCCGCGCGAGACGATGCCGGTCTTGCGGTTCGCGGTGAGCGGCACGTACGGCAGCCGCACGCCCGCGTGGACGGTCATGTAGTCCACGCCCTGCTCGGCCTGCTCGATGACCGTGTCCTTGTAGATCTCCCAGGTCAGCTCCTCGGCGCGGCCGTCCACCTTCTCCAGAGCCTGGTAGAGCGGCACCGTGCCGATGGGGACGGGGGAGTTGCGCAGGACCCATTCCCGCGTGGTGTGGATATTGCGACCGGTGGACAGGTCCATGACCGTGTCCGCGCCCCAGCGGGTCGCCCAGGTCATCTTCTCGACCTCCTCCTCGATGGAGGAGGTGACGGCGGAGTTGCCGATGTTGGCGTTGACCTTCACCAGGAACCGCTTGCCGATGATCATCGGCTCGATCTCCGGGTGGTTGACGTTCGCGGGCAGCACCGCGCGACCGGCGGCGATCTCCTCGCGTACGACCTCGGGGTCGACGTTCTCGCGGACCGCCACGAACTCCATCTCGGGCGTGATCTCGCCCCGCCGGGCGTACGCGAGCTGTGTGACCGCCTCTCCGGGACGGCCTCGACGCGGCTGGCGCGGCCGCCCCGGGAAGACCGCGTCGAGGTTGCGCAGGCCCCCGCGCGGCGAGGTGTGCTTGATTCCGTCGTCCTCGGGACGGACGGGACGGCCCGCGTACTCCTCGGTGTCACCGCGGGCGATGATCCAGTTCTCGCGCAGTGGCGCGAGGCCCCTGCGTACGTCGGTGTCGACGATCGGATCGGTGTACGGGCCGGAGGTGTCGTACAGCGTGATGGACTGCCCGTTGGTGAGGTGCACTTGACGGACCGGCACCCGCAGATCGGGGCGCGAACCCCCGATGTATCCCTTGTGCCAGCCGATGGACTTCCCGGCCTCCCGAGGCTGTTCGCCCTCGGGCGCGGCAGGCACCCCGCCCATCTGGCTGGAGGCAGGCGTGCGTACGTCCTTGTTGGTCATGAGACCTACTCCCTACGCCGGCATTACCCGGTAACAGGTTCGGCGGTCGACGCAGCGGATTCCGTCTGCCGACGTCCCTTGTGAAACATCACTCGTTCCACGTGAAACATCGCTAAGACGGAGGTCAGCGCCCTCTCAGCCCGGTGCTCCGAGCTCCCGCGTGTGCAAAGGTGACTCCACGCTAGCGTCATATCTGGCGCGGTGAACAGAGGGCCCTCGCCGTTCTTGCGATGATCGGTCGGTGACCACAACGCAGCAGCCCCCGTTCCCGCCGTCCGAGCCGCCGCGCCGACGCGGTCCCGGAGACGGCTATGGACCTGGCTCCGGAGACGGCCGCGGACGCGGGCCGGGCGGTGGCCCCGGCCCCGGTCCAGGAGGCGGGCATGGGCACGGACCGGGTGAGGGACACGGGCACGGGCCCGGGGACGGACACGGACACGGGTCCGGGTCTGGGGACGGGTCTGGGAAGGGACCTGGGCCGGGGAATGGGCACGGCCGTGGAGACGGGCACGGGTCTGGGGACGGGCACGGGTCTGGGCACTCGCACAGTCACAGCCATGGGCCCGCCGCGCCCGTGTCCAAACATCTGCGCAAGGTCATCGCGGCCATCCTGATCCCCTTCGCCGCCGCGGTCGTTGTGGGTCTCGCGGTGCTCTGGCCCGGTGGCGCCCCTTCCCACGAGCGCACTGGCGTCGGCTTCGACCGGCAGACCCACCAGGCCACGGTCACCAAGGTCGACAAGGTCAGCTGCAAGTCCGTGAACGCGTCGGGGGAGACCCCGACCGGCGACACGTCCACCGCCGAGGGCTCCTCCGCGCAGCAACAGGCGACGGGCGACTGCAAAAAGGCGACGATCCGGATCGACACCGGCAAGGACAAGGGCCGTACGTTCACGGAAATCATCCAGCCCGACCAGTCACGGCAGTTGCACGAGGGCGAGAAGGTCGTGGCCGCGTACGAGCCCTCCGCGCCCAGGGACCTGCAGTACTCGGTTACCGACGTGAACCGGAAGTTCCCGATGGCGCTGCTCGCCGGGATCTTCGCGCTGGCCGTCGTGGTGGTGGGCCGGATGCGCGGTGTCATGGCGCTGGTCGCACTGGCCATCAGCTTTCTGATCCTGACCTTCTTCATCCTGCCCGCGATCCTGCAGGGCTCGAATCCGCTGGTCGTGGCCGTGGTCGGGGCGAGCGCCATCATGCTGATCGCGCTCTACATGTGCCACGGCCTCTCGGCCCGTACGTCGGTGGCGGTGCTCGGCACCCTGCTCTCCCTGGTGCTGATCGGCATCCTCGGCTCGGAGTTCATCGGCTGGGCGGCACTGACCGGCAACACGGACGACAACACCGGTCTGATCCACGGCCTGTATCCGTCCATCGACATGAGCGGTCTGCTGCTCGCGGGCGTCATCATCGGTTCGCTCGGTGTGCTCGACGATGTGACGGTGACGCAGACCTCGGCGGTCTGGGAGCTGCACGAGGCCAGTCCGACGATGGGCTGGCGCGAACTGTACCGCGCGGGCATCCGGATCGGCCGTGACCACATCGCATCGGTCGTCAACACGCTCGTCCTGGCGTACGCGGGTGCCGCGCTTCCCCTGCTGCTGCTCTTCTCGATCGCGCAGAGCAGTGTGGGCACGGTCGCCAACAGCGAACTGGTCGCCGAAGAGATCGTGCGCACCCTGGTCGGCTCGATCGGCCTGGTCGCCTCGGTGCCGGTGACCACACTGCTGGCCGCCCTGGTGGTCTCCGCGGACCGTCCGGCAGTCCCGGCCGCCGCCACGGAGCCGGTCGAGAGCAGGGCGCCGGCACGCGGCGGGAAGGGCCGTCGCCGTAAGCGCTGAAGCCTCCTCACGCCCGCGTCACCGGTGAGGAGGCGCACTCCGCTTGGGGGGTGCTGGGGGCTTCAGCCCGCGCTCTGCTCCTCCGCCAGGATGCGGTCCAGCGCCTCGTCGAGATGGGCGTCGAAGTCCGCGAGAGAACGCTCCTGTCCCAGTGGCACCAGCTTGTCCGTGCGGTCGAGGAAGGCCACGAGCGGCGCCGCCCCGGACCGGAACAGCGCGTGGTCGCCACCCACCTGGAGCCGGATCAGCACCTCACCGAACGCCTCCGGGTCGGCGGGCGCGATGTGCACATCCCCGTCACCGCACGGCCGTCCCACGCCGTCGATCAGCAACTCCCGCCCGAACGCCCAGGTCACGGGGGCGTCGCCGGGCAAGTGGAAGGTCAGCCGCACGGCGTAGGGATCACAGGTCTCGTATCGCAGCTCCACCGGAATGCGGAAAGAGAGCTCCTCCGAAACGAGGAAGCTCATCATGACCTCTGCCTGTACCGACTCGCGCATCGCCTACCCCGTCGTTTTGCCGTCGACCGGCCAGGAATCATCCCCCTGACTCTGCTGAAATATTGCTCAACGTGCACAAGAGATCACAAGGAGTGAGTTTTCAGATGCTGATAGAGATCGCGAGTGTCCCCAGTAGTCTGCCGATCTCACCTTGCAATTGGTGCGCTGCGGGCAGCAGTCGATCGGCCTGATGAAGAGGGAGAGAAAAGGCCATTGCGGCGGCAGTTGTGCCGACCGTGATGGGAAGGGCCGCACAGACCGTGCCCAGGGCATATTCCTGGCGCTCGATGACGGGCTCCATCCGCCCCGTCCGCTCCAGCCGCCGCAGCAGACTGACGTTGTCACGCACCGTATAGGGAGTGATCGACTGCACGGGGTAGCGGTCGAGATGATCCCGGCGGGCCTTCTCGTCGAGCTGGGACAGCAGGCATTGACCGATCGCATGGGCGTGTCCGGTCTCCCGGAAGTCCGCCCACTCCTCCACCGCCGGATTCCCTGGGGTGTCGGCGACGCACATGACCTCGATCTCGCCCTCGCGGTAGACCGCGTAGTACACGGGCGCACCGATCGAATCGCGCCACTGGGCGAGCGTCTCGCTCACCGTGCTGCGACGTTTCTGCTGCGCTCCGCTACTGCTCAACCGCTCGGCGGCCTCACCGAGGAAGAACAGCCCCTTGTCACGGCACAGATAGCCCTCGTGGACCAGGGTCCGCAGCAGGTGGTAGGCCGTCGGCAGCGCGAGCCCGGCCTCCCGGGCGAGCTGCTTCGCGGGCGCCCCGTGCTGGCGCGCGGCAACGGCCTCCAGCAGGCGCATCGCCCGCTGCACGGAGCCGATCAGGGTCGTGGGATGCGGCTCCGGCGAGACGGCTTGCAGGGGAGGAGTGCGTGCCTCCGGCAGGGGGGTACGCGCCTCGGCGGGCGAGGTGCGCGGTTGGGTGGGTGGGAGACATGTCCCCGCGGAAGCGCTGGACCGCTGGAGGGGTGGGGCGGGTGATTGTGCGGGTGCGGTGTCAACCGTGGCCAAGGGGCACTCCCGAAGCGCGAGGGGAACCGCCCGTGCGGGGGGACACGGGAGGGGGCTGTGCGCTGCCCGCGGGGGGTCGGCCCCGCGTCGAATTCCGGACTGTAACCGCCCATCACCGCATGCAGACGGCCTCGCCGGAAAACTTCCCTCGGCCGAGGGAACCTTGAGTTCCCTTTCCTGACCTGCCCGTTACCCGTTACTCACCCGGTTGTGTCTCACCAGTCGCTGCGTGACGACGAACTCGACATGAACTTCCGTACCACGTAGATCAATCCGCCGACGAGGGCGACGAAGATCAAGACCTTGAAAAGCAGGCCGATCAACACACTGAGCACGCTGACTATCACCGTGCCGAACACGACCAGAGCGATGACCGGCACCGCGATCCACTTCACCCACCACGGCATCCCGCCGAAGATCTCTCGCATCGCCCTTGTCCTTAGCCTCTCTACGCCCGTGGCCCCAAGTCCGGGACTCCGATTCCGGGTTCTGTGATGTCCTGCATTCGATGCTAGGGCCGCGAAGGTGCCGGCGGGGGCCCCGCACCCCTTGTCCTCCCCTGACCGTCCCCCTAGGGAACCCTGAGGCCCCCGTCAGCTCTCGGGCGGAGAGAACACCACCAGAACCCGCAGGTCCTCGGTGATGTGGTGGAACTTGTGGGCGACCCCCGCGGGTACGTAGACGACGCTGCCACGCGCGACCTGGGTGGTCTCCAGGCCGACCGTGATCGAAGCGCGGCCGCTCACGACGAAGTACACCTCGTCCTGCTGGTGCGGCTTCTGCGGGTCGGGCGCACCCGCGTCGAGCGCGTACAGGCCGACCGACATGTTCCGTTCGCGCAGAAACTGTAGATAAGCACCGTCGTTGGCGGCCCGTTCCGCCTCCAGTTCGTCCAGCCGGAATGCCTTCATCGCCCTCGTCCGCTCCCGTGCTCCGAAAGCTGTGTCCACAGCCTTGCTCACCAGTCGATCTCTTCTGCCACGATCAGACACATGAAGAATTTCGTAGTCAAGACGATCGCCAACGCGGGGGCCCTGGCCGTCGCTGTGTGGCTGCTCGACAAGATCACCCTGACCGGGACCAGCACCGGCAAGAAGGTCGGCACGCTGCTGGTGGTCGCCCTGGTCTTCGGTCTGGTGAACTTCCTGGTCAAGCCGGTGGTGAAGGTGCTGACCTTCCCGCTCTTCATTCTGACGCTCGGCCTGATCACCCTCGTGGTCAACGCCCTGATGCTGCTGCTCACCTCGTGGCTGGCCGGCAAGCTCGATCTCAGTTTCCATGTGGAGGGCTTCTGGACCGCCGTGGTGGGCGGCCTGATCATCTCGGTCGTGTCCTGGGCGCTCAATGTCGTGCTGCCCGACGGCGAGGACTGAGAGCGTCCGATGTCCTATCGCGTCTGTTTCGTCTGTACCGGCAACATCTGCCGCTCGCCGATGGCCGAGTCCGTCTTCCGTGCCCGCATAGAAGAGGCCGGACTCGATGGCCTGGTAGAGGTCGACAGCGCGGGCACGGGCGGCTGGCACGAGGGCGACGGTGCGGACTCGCGCACCGTCGCCGTCCTGGAGGCGGCCGGCTACGAGAGCGGCCATGCGGCCCGTCAGTTCCACGCCTCGTGGTTCTCCCGCCTCGACCTCGTGATCGCCCTCGACTCCGGCCACCTCACGGCCCTGCGCCGGATCGCGCCCACTCCCGAGGACGCGGCGAAGGTCCGGCTGCTGCGGTCGTACGACCCCGACGCGGGCGACGACCTGGACGTTCCCGATCCGTATTACGGACCCATGGACGGCTTCGAGGAGTGTCTTGAGATGGTGGAGGCGGCGAGCCCCGGACTGCTCGCCGCTGTACAGCAAGAACTGGAGGGACGGGCAGCATGACGTCAGGGGATTTCGTCACGGGAAGCGGCGACGGCACGCGAGCGGTACGGGCGGGGCTGCCCGACCCCGTCAAATACGAGCCGACGCTTCCGGGCCCGGTCTTCGCCGCGCACTTCCATCTGCCGGGCGATCCGACCGGCCCGTACACCTACGGTCGTGACGAGAACCCGACCTGGACGCTCCTGGAGCGTGCCATCGGCGAGTTGGAGGCGCCCGGGCAGGACGGTGTCACGACGCTCGCCTTCCCCTCCGGGATGGCCGCCATCTCGGCGGTGCTCTTCTCCCAGCTGAAGGCCGGAGACGTGGTGGTCCTGCCCGTCGACGGCTACCAGGTGCTGCCACTGGTGCGCGAGCAGCTCACCGCGTACGGCATCGAGGTACGCACCGCCCCGACCGGCGGCGACGCCCAGCTCGAGGTGCTCGACGGCGCGAAGCTGCTGTGGATCGAGACCCCGTCGAACCCGGGGCTCGACGTCTGCGACGTACGACGCCTCGTCGCGGCGGCCCACGCGCAGGGCACCCTCGTCGCGGTCGACAACACCCTGGCGACCCCGCTCGGGCAGCGCCCGCTGGAGCTGGGTGCCGACTTCTCGGTCGCCAGCGGCACCAAGATGCTCACCGGGCACGGCGACATCCTGCTCGGATACGTCACCGCGCTCGACGCCGACCTGATGGCGCCCGTGCGGCGCTGGCGGAAGATCGTCGGAGCGATCCCCGGGCCCATGGAGGCCTGGCTGGCTCATCGCTCCCTCGCCACGCTCCAGCTGCGTGCCGACCGGCAGAACGCCAACGCCCTGGTGATCGCCGAGGCGCTGCGCGGTCGGCCCGAGGTGACCGGGCTGCGCTATCCGGGACTGCCCGACGATCCCTCGCACAAGATCGCCTCGCAGCAGATGCGGCGCTTCGGATGCGTGGTGTCCTTCACACTGCCCACGCGCCCGCGTGCCGACCGTTTCCTCGACGCGCTGCGTCTGGTGGACGACGCGACGAGTTTCGGCGGGGTGCGGTCCACCGCCGAGCGGCGCGGCCGGTGGGGCGGCGACGCCGTGCCGGAGGGCTTCATCCGTTTCTCGGCCGGCGCCGAAGACCCCGAGGACCTGGTGGCTGACGTACTGCGCGCGCTCGACGAATCCGCGGAGTGACCCCTACCTGAACGACCGGTGAGTATCCTGCGGAATCCGTCCAGGCTGTCCGCTTGGTACCTCGCTACGTACAACGGACGGTCCGAGCCTCCCCCCTCGTGGCTCGGACCGTCCCGGTTCTGCGCGCGAAGAACCGCGCGAACAAGGCTAGTTGACTCTGTGTCAGTGTCCAATCACAGTAGCGACAGAGACCTATCGACTTATTTATAGTTGGGGCTCGGTCGGGGGTGCTGAGAGGGGAGGGGCACCATGGATTTGGCCCTGCTGCGCACATTTCTGACCGTGCACCGGGCCGGTTCCTTCACTCGCGCTGCCGCGCTGCTCGGTCTCTCGCAGCCTGCCGTCACCTCACAGATCCGCACGTTGGAACGGCAGTTGGGGCGACCGCTCTTTCTTCGCCAGGCCCGTGGGGTGACCCCCACGACGATCGGTGACGAGCTCGCCCACAAGGCCGCGCCGCATCTCGACGCCCTGGTGGAGATCGCCGAAACCGGACTCGACGAGGACTCGTCACTGCGCACCCTGCATCTGGCCGGGCCACCGGAGTTCACCGCCGAGCGGGCGCTGCCCGCGCTCACGGAGCTGACGGGCGAGGACGGCCAGGGCTTCGCGCTGCGCGCCTCCTTCGGCAACGCCGAGGAGACACTGGAAGGGCTTGCCGCCGGACATCATGATCTGGCCATCACCACGGCCCGTCCGCGTGGCACCCTGCTCACCGCGACTCCGCTCTGCGACGAGGAGCACGTGCTGGTCGCCGCCCCGCGCTGGGCCGCCCGCATAGGTGCGGGAAAGCTCCGCCGAAAGGGCTCGCCGGCCCTGGAGAACTTCCCCGTGGTCGAAGTGCACGAGTCGCTGCCGCTCGTCGCCCGCTACTGGGCATCCGTCTTCGACTCCCATCCGGCCGCTTCGGGCACCGTCGTCGTCCCCGATCTGCGCGCCGTGCTCGCCTGCGCCGCCACGGGCGCGGGCCTCGCGGTACTGCCCCGGTATCTGTGCGCCGGAGCCCTGGAACGGGGTGACGTGGTCGCGCTTCTCGACCCGGCGGTGCCTCCGCTGCGTACGTACTTCCTGGTGGTCCGCACCGGCACGCTGGCCATGCCGCACATCGCACGGGCGCATGACTGGCTGCTCCACGCCGCGGCCGACTGGTCCTGATGCCCTCCCGAGCCTCCCAGGGCTCCCTGAGCCTCCCAGGGGGCTTTCTGAGCCCTTCCTGAGTGCCTCGGGGCTCCGCGATGTTTCACGTGGAACCAGCCGGGCCACATTTCTCCCATGACCGTCCGACCCGTGGTCAAGCGCACCGCCCGCGCCATCCTGCTCGATGGCAACGACCTGATCTTGATCAAGCGCACCAAACCCGGCGTCGATCCCTACTGGCTGACACCGGGTGGCGGGGTCGAACCGGAAGACACGACTGTCGTCGACGCACTCCATCGTGAGGTGCACGAGGAACTCGGTGCCAAGATCACCGATGTGGTGCCCTGCTTCGTCGACACCGTCGAGCACATCGGTGACGACGGCGGCGCGACCGGTGTGAAAGTGCAGCACTTCTTCGTCTGCCGTCTGGAGTCCATGGATCCGTCCCAGCGGCACGGCCCCGAGGTGGACGAGCCCTGCGGCGAGTACGAGATCGTGCGGGTGCCGTTCACCCGGGTCGGCATCGCCTCCGTCCACCTCGTACCGCTGTCCCTGCGGCACTATCTCGACGGGAACATCGAAGGCGTACGGGCGATGCACGCACCGGACCTGGGCTGAGGCTCTTCGGGTCGGGGTCGTGGCCCCGTCTGCCGGATGGGCCCGGTCAGTCCCCTGCCGCGACGAGTTCCTCGACCGAGTCATGGCGTATGCGGTCCGACGGGATGCCCGCTTCCCTCAGAGCGTCCACCCCGCTGCGGATCATGCCGGGTGGCCCCGAGAGATAGGCGTCGTACTCGTTCCACGGGCCGTACTCGCGTACGGCGTCGGGCAGATGGAGATGCGCCCGCTGGTCGACGACCGGGCGTACGGCAAGCCATGGATGGCTCTGCTGCAGCCGCAGCATCGTGTCGATGTCGTACAGGTCGTGATCGGTGCGGGCACCGTAGAAGACCTCGACCGGCCGCCGCTCCCCGTGCTCGGCGACGTCCTCGACCAGCGCCTTGATGGGCGCGATGCCGGTGCCGCCGCCGAGACAGAGCAGTCCGCTGTCGGTGGTGTGGTCAACGGTCATCGATCCGGCCGGCGGCCCGAGCCGGATGATGTCGCCGGGACGGGCACGGTGCACCAGCGCGTTGGAAACCCAGCCCGCCGGGACCGCCTTCACATGGAAGGACAGCAGTCCGTCGGACCGGGGCGCCGAGGCGAAGGAGTAGTGCCGCCATATGCGCGGCCACCACGGTGTCTCCAGGCTTGTGTACTGCCCGGCGAGGAAGGGGTACGGCTGGTCGGGGCGGACCGTGATGACGGCGATGTCCGGCGTCCTGAGGTCGTGTGCGACGACTTCGGCGTACCACCAGGCCGGGGCGCGCAGCTCGTCCGCGGCCGCCGCGTCGATCATCACCTGGGAGATCGTCGTGTACGCGCGCACCCAGGCCGCCTCGGTCTCGGCGTCCCAGATCGCCGAGGCGAAACGGCTGAGCGAGCCGATGAGGCACTCACCGACGGCCGGGTAGTGCTCGGGCCGGGTGCCGTACTTACGGTGGCCACGGCCGAGGTTCTGCAGGTAATCGACGAGAACCGGAGTGTTGTCGATGTGTTCGGCGGCGGTCAGCAGCGCCTTGAGCAGTCGGTCTCGCTGGGTGTCCATCGCCGCGGGGAACAACGGCCGTAGATCCGGGTGGCGCACGAAGAGGAGTGCGTAGAAGTAGGAAGTGACCTTGTCGGCGACGGGGCCGACCTCGGCCATGGTCCGGCGGATGAGCACGGCGTCCGGAGACGGCTGCGGAGTGGGGGCGGACCTCTGGTCGGGCAACCGCGGCTCCTGGCCGGAGGGTCCCGGCTCGGGCAGCGAGGGCGCCTGAAGGGAGACAGGAGGCTCGGGCGACCGCGGCTTCTGAAAGGGCTCGGGCGGCTCGGGCGACCGCGGCCTGTCGAAGGGAGCCGGAGGTTCAGGCAACCGCGGCCCGTCGAAGGGCGTAGGAGGCTCGCGGAACCGCTGCTCCTGGACCGGGACCCGAGGCTCGGCAGGGTGCTGCTCCTGGGTGGGTACACGCGGCTGTGGGCCGGGGCCGGGCTGCTCATGCCCGGGATCCGTCCGCTCCCGCCCGAACACGGACTGCTCCGGGCCGGCATCGGACTGCGCAGAGGAGCCGCGGTCGGGGCCAGCCGGACCTGACCACGGCCGAGCGGACGCGTGAGCGGGCTCCGGCTCGGGGGGTGGGGCCTCAGTGGGCGCGGCCTGCTGGAAAGTCGGCTCTGCCTCCGCGGCGGAGGATATTCGTTCCTGCTGTGTCGTTCCCCGACCCGCGGCGGGTCGGCCGACCGGGCGCATCGCTGCCAGACGGCGGCCGTCGGCGGGCTCCTTCTCCCCATCGGACGGCAGTGGTTCCTTGCGCGGCGTGAACCAGCCGCCCCCGCCATTGCCTCCGGAAGTGCCGTTGTCGGCCGACGCGGTGGTCGGAGCGTCCATGGTGTGCCTCGCCTCGAACATCTTTCGGTCGGTCTGCGCACTTCCGCGGTCGGAAGATGCCTACTTTCCCCCGTAGACGACTTGCTTTCCTGCCCCGTTCAGTCCCCACCGGCCAATGCGGCCACATTCAACCCGGATTGCCACTCTCTACGGACAAGTAAGGCGAGAATGTGACATTGGCCGCACTACCCTCACTGCAGCATCCCACTCTGAGTCAGCACCCGGCCGCATAACGGAAAATACGGGTCTTCGATCTCTCCGTCCCGTTACGCTGCATTGGCCTGCGTTCGTGCCCCACGAGACGTGCGTACATCACGATGGACGCGAACCGGAGTCGACCATACCGGCAGCCGACCCACAAACAAGTACCCCCTGCCTTCCGCCCGAAGATGGGGCGCCCCACTCTCAACTGCCGCAATTACAAGGCGCGTCGGATCAATTCATAGGCATCCCACAGGTCTCGTCCCACGTAGGAGTGCGTGGCAAGGCCTGCCAGATGCCGATCCGCATTGACCGCGACGGAGACCGGCACCGTCTCGAACAGGTCTTTGTCGGACAGCGAGTCGCCATAGGCGACACAATCGGCCCGCATCACCCCGAACTCTTCACAGAGCCGGTCCGCGATCTGCACCTTCGCCGCGGCAGTGAGAATGCCCGCGAGATCAACGGGCTCGCTGAACGGCAGAGCGGGAAAACGCGAACCGTATGCCGCATGCGCACCCCACGCCGTCAGTCGCTCGACGAAGAACGAGGGCGAGAGGGAGATAACGGCGCAGTAGTCGCCGTTGCCTCTGATCTCCGCCCAGACGTCCTCGATGCCGGACAGCCACGGCGCGCCCGCGAAGGCCGCCGCCACATGTTCCTCCCTGAGATCCGCCCACAGGGCGTGCACCTGTGTGGCGTACTCCGGCGAGCCGATCCGTCCTGCCGAGATCGCTTGGTCAAGCGCAACCGTCTCGGCCTCCAGGCCGATCTGCCGTGAGATCTCCTGGGGTGCGGAACTCCCGTACAGCAGCGTTCCGTCAAGGTCGAAGAGATGAAGTCGTGGCATGGAAACCGAGGCTAGCGGCCCGGGCAGCTTTCGCTGTTTCACGTGAAACATCTGTCCGTGTGCTGTGGGAAGCGACGCTGCCTCCTTGCCCGTACCTGAGGCACGACATGGCCAAAAACGCATAGACCCCTTGGCAAACAGGTGGACGTCAGGGGTGTATGTCAGACAGCCTGACCTGCGTGTCGACACCTTCCCCCGCCCTTCTGCCCATCCGCCGACTGACGCCTCGCGATCTCACCGCCTGCGCCGATTTGTCAGAGAACCGGGGGTGGCCCCGCGAGGAACACAAGTGGGGTCTGCTCCTCACCGCCGGGACGGGCTACGGCATCGACGACCCCGACGGGGGTCTCGTCACCGCCTGCATCGTGACCAAGTACGGAACGCCGGAGAGGCTTGAACTGGGAGCGATCGGAATGGTGCTGGTCGCCGAGCGGCATGCCCGCCAGGGTGTCGGCCGACGCCTGATGCGGCATGTCGTGGCAGAGATGGGCACCACCCCGCTGACCCTGCACGCGACTCCTTATGGCCAACCGCTCTACGAGGAGCTGGGCTTCAAGGTCACGGGCCGCGCCGAGATGGTCCGTGGCCACTTCGTCCCTGGCGGGCCGGACCCGAAGGTGGCCACGCGCCCGGCCACCGCCGAGGATCTGACCACGATTCTTCGGCTCGACGCCGAGGTCTTCGGTTCCGACCGCACGCATGTGATCACGCGGCTGCCCGCCTTCTCCGACCAGTTGCGTGTCGCCGTGGAGAACGGCCGGATCATCGGCTACGCGGCGGCCTGGCCCAACATGTACACCCATGTGGTGGGTCCACTGATCGCCCGTGACACCAAGACGGCGAAGGCACTCATCGCCTCGCTCGCCGCCCACACCGACCGCCCGCTGCGCACCGACATCGACGTACGGCACGAAGAGCTGCTGTCCTGGGCGAAGGAACACGGCCTGGAGCCCACGAGCTTCAACACGGTCATGACGTACGGGATCTCGGAGTTGCCCGGGGACTGGACGCGACGCTTCGCTCCGCTCACGGTGGCGGCGGGCTGAGAGCCGCCGGGGTGCAGTCGCATCCACCGCCCGGAGAATCACTCACCGCGTAGAGAAGCGCCGGTCCCCGTCGTCTTTGGGGGACCGGCGCTTGTCTACGGGGGTGCGGTCAGACGAGCGTCTCCACCGCCGCGACGGCGAACTCGTGGTCCTGGTCGGGCGCTCCGCCACCGACCCCGATCGCCCCGATCAGACGACCGTCACGACGGACCGGAACACCGCCCGCGATGAACAGGAGGGGGCGGTCGAGCGCGGTGGGCAGGGTGTGGAAGAGGCCGCCGGGCTGGACCGCGTCGACCAGTTCCCTGGTGGCGGAGTCCAGCTGGAGCGCCGTGTAGGCCTTGCGCGTGCTGGTCTCGCCGGAAATCAGTACGGCGCGGTCGTCGCGCCGGAACGCGAGCAGATGGCCGCCCGCGTCGAGGACGGTGACGCTGACCGTGACTCCGGCGGCCTCGGCGGCACGGTGGGCCGCAGAGACGAGAACCTCGGCGTCCTGGATGGTCAGCGGAGCAACGGCGACGGTGGTGCTGGTCATAAGAGACTTTCTCCTTGAGGTGCTGGTCGGGCGTGGCCGATCAGGGTGGTGGGCTCAGCCGTGAGGGGCCGGCTGCTACTCGGTGGCTCAGTGGCTCAGTGGTGGACGGCGGTCCGCTGCTCGATGGGCGGGCTTGCGGCGGCGACGGTGCCGGCGGCCTCGGCTCGGCGCTCCAGAGCTGCCGAGACGACGGCGAGAACCAGGGCTCCCGCGGCGAGCGCCGCGCCGACCCAGTTGGGGGCGGTGTAACCGAGGCCGGCTGCGATGACGAGGCCACCGAGCCAGGCCGAGAGGGCGTTGCCGAGATTGAAGGCACCTATGTTCACGGCCGAGGCCAGGGTGGGGGCACCGTGAGCCTGGTCGAGGACGCGCTTCTGCAGCGGCGGCACGGTCGCGAACCCGAGGGCGCCGATCAGCGCGATCGTGAGGGCCGCGAGGATCTTGTTGTGCGCGGTCACCGTGAACAGGGCGAGCACGATGGCGAGGCCGCCCAGGGACACGTACAGCATCGGCATCAGGGCGCGGTCGGCGAACCTGCCTCCGATGAGGTTTCCGGCGACCATGCCGAGGCCGAAGAGGACCAGCAGCCAGGTGACGGAGGTGTCGGCGAAGCCGGCGACGTGGGTCATCATCGGCGCGATGTAGGTGATGGCCGCGAAGACACCTCCGAAGCCGAGCACGGTCATCGCCATGGCCAGCAGGACCTGGACGTTCTTGAAGGCGGCAAGTTCGTGGCGGAGATGCACACCCTCGGGCTTCGGCATCTCGGGGACCAGTTTGGCGATACCGATCAGACCGATCACTCCAAGCGCGGCGACTCCGGCGAAGGTGACCCGCCAGCCCGCGGACTGCCCGATCAACGTACCCAGGGGGACACCGACCACATTGGCGATGGTGAGACCGCTGAACATCATGGCGATCGCCCCGGCCTTCTTCTCCGGCGCAACAAGCTCGGCGGCGACGACCGATCCGATGCCGAAGAACGCGCCGTGGGCGAGAGAGGCGACGACTCGGCCCGCCAGCATCAGCCCGAAGGCCGGGGCGACGGCGGAGAGCAGGTTGCCGACGACGAACAACCCCATCAGCAGCATCAGCATCCGCTTGCGGGACACCTTCGTGCCGAGCGCGGTCATGATCGGGGCGCCGATCACCACGCCGAGGGCATAGCCGGTCACCAGCAGTCCGGCCGTGGGGATGGAGACACCGAAGTCACCGGCGACCTCAGGCAGCACACCCATGATCACGAACTCGGTGGTTCCGATTCCGAAGGCCCCGATCGCGAGGGCCAGAAGCGCGAGAGGCATGGTGGGGACACCTTCCCAAACGATTGCAGGAGCACTTTGCGTGCGTTCACAATAGTTGCAGACGCGGGCTAAATGCAAGAGCGGACTATTGCGCCCGTGCTCTACCCTGGTGTCAGCCGCTCCGGGACGGAGGAACACGCCATGACAGCCACGGACCCCGCTCTCACCGCCCTTGCTCAGGGGTGGTGCGCCCTCTCCCTGCTGCACGGGAGGATCGAGGCCCACATCGAGCGCGCCCTGCAGACCAAGCACGACCTCAGCGTGAGGGAGTACTCCCTGCTCGACGTGCTCAGCCGACAGCACGACGGCGAAGGTGGTCACCTGCAGATGAAGCAGGTCGCGGACGCGGTCGTGCTCAGTCAGAGCGCCACCACACGGCTCGTCACTCGGCTCGAGGACCGTGGTCTGCTTGCCCGCTATCTGTGCCCGACCGACCGCCGCGGCATCTACACGAATGTCAGCGAGGCCGGCCTCAAGCTCCTCGAAGAGGCACGGCCCACCAATGACACCGCCCTGCGCGAGGCGCTCGACGAAGCGGCCAAGTCCCCCGAACTGGCCCCACTGGTCCGCGTCGTGGAGTCGGCGAGTGTGTCCGCCTAGGGGCTGTCCGGCGGATCAAGTCGCAGGAAACGGGCGGTGCTTCATCGACGCTGGTGAGCGGGCCTTGGTGCGTCCAGCTGCAAGGCGGAGGAGGGCGGCGACGCGGAGCGTCGGCAACCGACGACAACGCCGCAGATGGGCGTGCCCAGCCCCGCGTCTGCGGCATGATCCACCGGACAGGCCCTAGGCAGGGACGACCTCCCGTCCCCCTGCCGGGTGCCCACACAGCCCGTACAGGTGCCTGGATACGCTGTGGCCATGGGAGATCTTGAGATTCGACCGGCCGCTTCGGACGATGTCCCCGCCATCGTCGCGATGCTCGCCGATGATCCGCTCGGCGCCCAGCGGGAATCGCCCGACGACCTGACCCCCTACCTGGCCGCGCTCGAGCGGCTGAGCGTCGACCCGAATCAGCACCTGGTGGTCGCGGTGCGCGAGGGACGCGTGGTCGGCACCCTGCAGCTCACGGTCCTTCCCGGGCTGTCCCGCAAGGGCTCGACCCGCGCTCTCATCGAGGGCGTGCGCATCCACTCCGCCGAACGCGGCAGCGGTCTCGGCACCTGGTTCATCGAGTGGGCGATCGAGGAATCCCGGCGCCAGGGATGCCAGTTGGTCGAGCTGACCTCCGACGCCACCCGCACTGACGCCCACCGCTTCTACGAGCGGCTCGGCTTCACGGCCTCACACGTGGGCTTCAAGCTGGCGCTCTGAGCCACCTGCGTACGCCGGAGGTCTGTTTCACGTGAAACAGACCCCCGCATGACAGCGGCTATTGAATCCCTCGCCAGCCCTCGGGGTCCACTCCACCCGGCACAGGAGCGCCCTCGTCGTACGGCTGACGCGTGAAGACGAACGAACCGAGGTCGAGGTGACTCAGGGACCCGTCCGGGCGCCGTACGGCCCGTAGCGGCTCCCCCATGTAGTAGCCGTCGAGTCCCGTCCAGGTCCCGTCACCGTTCGCCCGGAAGCGCGAACCGCGGCCACCCCCGGCCAGCGGGCCCAGCTCGACCATGCCATCGGCCCTCAGACGAAGCGCGCACGCCTGGGTACCCCAGTACCAGGGGCCGGCCAACTCCAGGACGGACTGATCGACTTCGGCGGCCGGACGCCATGGCTCGGGAATGCGCGGCTCGGCCTCGGCGACGATCCGTACGAGATCGGTGGCCACGGTCAGCACCCGCGGACCGGAGGTGCAGTTGGACAGCACCACCGCCGCCACGTCGTCCTCCACACCGATCGCGAGCGCCGCAAGGAAGCCTGGCAACGACCCCGAGTGGCCCACCAGGATGCGGCCCGACCGATGCAGCACCTGCAGTCCCAGCCCGTAGGAGTCCCCCGAGGCGAGCTGATCGGCCTCCAAGGGGGCCGCGGGCGTACGCATCTCCCGCAGGGACTCCGCGCTGAGCACCGCCGCGTGCCCCGTGGTCAGGAAGACGGCGAAGCGCGCCAAGTCCCCTGTGGTGGACCACAGTTGTCCGGCCGGGGCCATCCGGCCGAGGTCCTCGCAGGGCTCCGGCATCATGACGTCCGCCCACGGGTGCACGGCCCAGCCGCCCGCATGGGGCGCCTGCGGCTGCCCACTCGTGCGGTGCAGGCCCAGCGGGTCGAGCACCTCGCGCCGCAGGGCCTCTTCCCAGGGAACCCCCCGGAGTTCCTCGATCAGTGCGCCCAGCAAGGTGTAGCCGGGGTTCGAGTAGTGATGCAGCCGCCCGGCCGGATGCAGGAAGGGCTGCTCACCGAGCACGTCGGAGAGCTCGGGGCGCAGCGAACCGGGTGTGCGTTCCCACCAGGGACCGGGAGTCTCGGCCGCCAGCCCGGCGGTGTGCGCGAGGAGCTGGGCGATGGTGGCCTCCCCCGCACCGGTGCCCGGAAGATGCTGCTCCAGCGGGTCGCCCAGGTCGAGCAGTCCCTCGTCGCGCAGCCGCAGCACCAGCACGGCCGTGAAGGTCTTGGTGATCGAACCGATCCGGTACTGCACGTTCTCGTCCGGTCCGTGCCCGTCCACCGAGGTGCGCGACCCGTGCCACACCGGCTCCCCGCCGCGGACGACCGCCGCGACCAGCGACGGCGCCCGCCCCTCGGCCTGAGCGGCGGCGATGCGGTGCAACAGAGCCCGGCGCGTGCCGGGAAGGAGCTTTTCCTGGGGTGTCGTCATGCCCTCAGTCCACCCGGCCCGGCACCGCACGTCGAGTGCATTTCCCCGAAGACCGGGCGCATGTCTTCCGCACCGCGCCCAGGACGGTGGATCAGGTCTGTGCCATGTCCACGAAGCGCGAGTAGTGACCCTGGAAGGCCACGGTGATCGTGGCCGTCGGGCCGTTACGGTGCTTGCCGACGATGATGTCCGCCTCGCCCGCGCGCGGTGACTCCTTCTCGTAGGCGTCCTCGCGGTGCAGCAGGATCACCATGTCCGCGTCCTGCTCGATCGATCCGGATTCACGCAGGTCGGAGACCATGGGCTTCTTGTCCGTGCGCTGTTCGGGACCACGGTTGAGCTGCGACAGCGCGATCACCGGCAGCTCCAGCTCCTTGGCCAGCAGCTTCAGGTTTCGCGACATGTCGGAGACCTCCTGCTGCCGGCTCTCGGACCGCTTGCCGCCCGACTGCATCAGTTGCAGATAGTCGATGACGACGAGCTTCAGATCGGCGCGCTGCTTGAGGCGCCGGCACTTGGCGCGGATCTCCATCATGGACAGGTTCGGGGAGTCGTCGATGTAGAGCGGTGCGGCCGAGACGTCGGGCATCCGGCGCGCGAGTCGCGTCCAGTCCTCGTCGGTCATCGTGCCGGATCGCATGTGGTGCAGGGCCACGCGGGCTTCGGCCGACAGCAGGCGCATCGCGATCTCGTTGCGCCCCATTTCGAGCGAGAAGATCACGCTGGGCATGTTGTGCTTGATCGAACAGGCCCGCGCGAAGTCCAGCGCCAGCGTCGACTTACCCATCGCGGGACGAGCCGCGATGATGATCATCTGGCCCGGGTGCAGACCGTTCGTGAGCGAGTCGAGGTCGGTGAAGCCGGTCGGCACACCGGTCATCTCCCCCGACCGTGAACCGATCGCCTCGATCTCGTCGAGCGCGCCCTCCATGATGTCGCCCAGCGGCAGGTAGTCCTCGGTGGTGCGCTGCTCGGTGACCGCGTAGATCTCGGCCTGGGCGGTGTTGACGATCTCGTCCACGTCGCCGTCGGCCGCGTATCCCATCTGTGTGATGCGCGTGCCGGCCTCGACCAGGCGGCGCAGGACCGCGCGCTCATGGACGATCTCCGCGTAGTACTCGGCGTTCGCCGCCGTGGGGACCGTCTGGACGAGGGTGTGCAGATACGAGGCACCACCGACCTTGGTGATCTCACCCCGCTTGGTGAGCTCGGCTGCGACCGTGATCGGGTCGGCCGGCTCGCCCTTCGCGTACAGATCGAGGATCGCGGTGTAGATGGTCTCGTGCGCGGGCCGGTAGAAGTCGTGGCCCTTGATGACCTCGACGACGTCGGCGATGGCGTCCTTGGACAGGAGCATGCCACCGAGGACGGACTGCTCGGCGTCGAGGTCCTGGGGAGGTACGCGCTCGAAGGACGAACCTCCGCCTTCCCACGGCCCGTTGTCCCGGTCGCGGTCGTGCTGTTCGTCGCGGCCCCTGCCACCCTCGCGGCCTCGGCGGGAAGCGGGCAGACGATCACTGGGACCGCTGTCGGCCCACGGGTCGTCCAAGGGCTCGGAAATACTCACCGAGCCACCTCCTCCCGTCCGCCGAGCGGACCTAACCGTGCCTCTCATTTCTACGGCACGGCACTGACAACTAAGAGGCCCAACTCCGGTTCTGACGTGTCGGTTTTGCGAGGTATCCGAAGGCAGAAAAGAGAGCGGGCGCCGCACCACGGTAGGCCCGCGGGCACCGACAGCCAATCTGGTTATCCACAGGCCATGTGGACGACGGCCCGGATGCTGTGGAGAACTCCACAAAACCTGTGTACGACCCGGTGGACAGGCCTGTGAACAAGCCCTCAACCACTCGAAAGAAACCGCTCTGACCTGCTCGTTAACCATCCACCGGCTGTGCAGAAGAAAAACTTTCCCGGTCGGACAAAGATCGCTGCAAACGGTACACGGCGACACGCCCGACGGGAGCGCAGGTAATGGTCACTATCACGTTGCATCTCTTACCTGTGGAAGATTAGATTGGTGCCCATGACACAGGCTCCCCCGGCACCCGAGGCCGCCCGACGCCGGCACGACCGAGAGATCGTCGCGCTGGCCGTTCCGGCCTTCGGCGCACTCGTCGCCGAGCCTCTGTTCGTGATGGCCGACAGCGCCATCGTCGGACACCTAGGCACCGCACAACTGGCCGGCCTCGGTGTCGCCTCCGCCCTCCTTACGACCGCCGTCAGTGTTTTCGTCTTCCTCGCGTACGCCACCACCGCCGCCGTCGCCCGACGGGTCGGCGCCGGTGATCTGCGGGCCGCGATACGCCAGGGCATGGACGGCATCTGGCTCGCGCTCCTGCTCGGCGCGCTCGTCATAGCCGCCGTCCTGCCCACGGCACCCGCACTCGTGGAACTCTTCGGCACCTCGCACACCGCGGCCCCGTACGCGACGACCTATCTGCGCATCTCCTCGCTCGGTATCCCCGCGATGCTCATCGTGCTCGCGTCCACCGGGGTCCTGCGCGGACTGCAGGACACGAAGACCCCCCTCTATGTCGCCGTCGGGGGCTTCGTCGCCAACGCCGCGCTCAACGTGGGCCTCGTCTACGGCGCCGGACTGGGTATCGCCGGCTCCGCCTGGGGCACCGTCATCGCCCAGTTCGGGATGGCCGCGGTGTATCTGTTCGTCGTCGTCCGCGGGGCCCGGAAGCACGGGGCCTCGCTGCGACCGGACGTCGCCGGGATACGGGCCTGCGCTCAGGCCGGTGCGCCCCTGCTCGTGCGCACGCTTTCACTGAGGACGATCCTCATGATCGCCACGGCTGTCGCCGCGCGGCTCGGGGACGCCGACATGGCCGCACACCAGATCATCCTGTCCCTGTGGAGTCTGCTCGCCTTCGCGCTCGACGCGATCGCCATCGCCGGACAGGCCATCATCGGACGCCATCTCGGTGCGAACGACGCTCAGGGTGCTCGCGAGGCCTGCCGCCGCATGGTCCAGTGGGGCATCGCTTCCGGTGTCGTGCTCGGCCTGCTGGTGATCGCCGCCCGCCCGATCTTCCTTCCCTTGTTCACCAGCGACTCGGCCGTCCAGAACACGGCGTTTCCCGCGCTGGTTCTGGTGGCCGTCTCACAACCGATCAGCGGGATCGTCTTCGTGCTCGACGGAGTCCTGATGGGCGCGGGAGACGGGCCCTACCTGGCGTGGGCCATGCTGCTCACCCTGGCGCTCTTCACTCCCGTCGCGCTGCTGGTGCCCACGCTCGGGGGCGGGCTCACCGCCCTCTGGGGAGCGATGACGCTGATGATGACGGTGAGGATGCTGACCCTGTGGCTGCGCTCCCACTCGGGACGCTGGATCGTCACGGGCGCGACGCGCTGAACCAGCGCACTGGCCGTTTCACGTGAAACGACCAGCCCGGCCGGCCAACCCGACCTGACCCTGGCCCTGGCCCTGGCCCTGGCCCTCGTCCAGGGCATCGCCCACGCCATCGCCGTCGCCCTCGCCCTCGCCCTCAGACCCGTTTCACGTGAAACACAGAGCAGCTCGCCCCTGCCGAACGAACTCGCTCTCGCAAACTCGCTCCTGCCGAACGAAGAAGGGCCGTACCCAACTGGGTACGGCCCTTCTCTCAGCTATGCCGAGCGCAGCGGTCAGGCCGCGACGACCTCGATGTTGACCTTGGCGGCAACCTCGGGGTGCAGACGCACGGACGTCTCGTGGGCGCCCAGGGTCTTGATCGGCGAGCCCAGCTCGATGCGGCGCTTGTCGACCTCGGGGCCACCGGAAGCCTTGATCGCCGAAGCGATGTCGGCCGGGGTGACGGAACCGAAGAGACGACCGGCGTCGCCGGAGCGGACGGCCAGACGGACCTTCACGCCTTCGAGGCGGGCCTTGATCTCGTTGGCCTGCTCGATGGTCGCGATCTCGTGGATCTTGCGAGCACGACGGATCTGCTCGACGTCCTTCTCGCCACCCTTGGTCCAGCGGATCGCAAAGTTCCGCGGGATCAGGTAGTTGCGAGCGTAACCGTCCTTGACGTCGACGACGTCGCCCGCGGCACCGAGGCCGGAGACCTCGTGGGTGAGGATGATCTTCATTGGTCGGTCACCCTTCCCTTATCGCGCGGTGGAGGTGTAGGGCAGCAGCGCCATCTCACGGCTGTTCTTCACGGCCGTGGCGACGTCACGCTGGTGCTGCGTGCAGTTGCCGGTCACGCGGCGGGCACGGATCTTGCCGCGGTCGGAAATGAACTTCCGCAGCATGTTCGTGTCCTTGTAGTCCACGTACGTGACCTTGTCCTTGCAGAAAGCGCAGACCTTCTTCTTCGGCTTGCGCACAGGCGGCTTCGCCATGGTGTATCTCCTGTGTGATCAAGAAGTGGGGGTACGGCCCACCCTCGGCCCGGGGGCCTAGAAGGGGGGCTCGTCCGAGTAGCCGCCGCCAGAGCCGCCGGAGCCGCCGGAGTTTCCACCCCAGCCGCCACCGCCGCCGCCCTGGTTGCCACCGGCAGGAGCGCTGGTCGCCCAGGGATCCTCCGCGGGAGCTCCGCCGCCGCCCTGCTGGCCGCCGCCGGAGCCTCCGCCCCAGCCGCCGCCCTGCTGGCCGCCACCGCCGCCGCCGTAACCACCCTGGCCACCTCGACCGGTGGTCTTGGTGACCTTGGCCGTGGCGTTCTTCAGGCTGGCGCCGACTTCCTCGACGTCCAGCTCGTAGACCGTGCGCTTGACGCCCTCACGGTCCTCGTAGGACCGCTGCTTCAGCCGGCCCTGCACGATGACGCGCATGCCTCGCTGGAGCGACTCGGCGACGTTCTCCGCCGCCTGACGCCAGACCGAGCAGGTCAGGAACAGGCTCTCGCCGTCCTTCCACTCATTGGTCTGACGGTCGAAGGTGCGGGGGGTGGACGCGACACGGAACTTCGCGACCGCCGCACCGGAAGGGGTGAAGCGCAGCTCGGGGTCGTCGACAAGATTGCCGACGACCGTGATGACGGTCTCGCCTGCCATGGGGGAACCTCTCGGCGGGTTTGCTGCTGGCTGCTAGTGCTGCTACTCGATGCCCGAGATCAGCTGAGCTGCAGAGCTCAGTGGGTCTCGGGACGGAGGACCTTGGTCCGGAGGACCGACTCGTTCAGGTTCATCTGGCGGTCGAGCTCCTTGACGACCGCAGGCTCGGCCTGCAGGTCGATGACCGAGTAGATGCCCTCGGGCTTCTTCTTGATCTCGTACGCGAGACGACGACGGCCCCAGGTGTCGACCTTCTCGACCTTTCCGTTGCCCTCACGGACGACGGAGAGGAAGTTCTCGATCAGCGGGGAGACAGCGCGCTCCTCGAGATCGGGGTCGAGGATGACCATCACCTCGTAGTGACGCATGTGGAACCCACCTCCTTTGGACTCAACGGCCACGGCGGTTCCGTGGCAGGAGGGTTGTGATGCGTTCGCAACGGTATCCGCCGCCACTGACAACGCCACTGACAAAGACGACCCCGTCGATGTACCGAGTGAACGGTGAACCGAAGGGGAATCCTTGTCGTGACCTGGCCATGGCCTGGGCAGACACCGGTGCAGAGGGTACAGAGTACCTGCACACCCGCTTCCGGTTGAAATCCGGCCGGGGTCACCGTCAATCTGTACACATCGGGTGTGTATGGCGCTACGATGCGCCGCCTTCCGCAGGAGGTGCCCTATGGCACAGACGCGACCCACCGTTGCCGGCTCTCTGTTCGCGACGGACAACAAGCCCCACCCCCTCCAAGACACGCTGCTCGCGGTGACTCTGGTCCTCGGAGTCACCGCTCTCATCACGGCAGCCTTCAACAACCTGCACCTCATCAGCTCGTGGGCAGGCCTGATCGGGATCATCACCGGCGCCTCCGGGCAGTTCATCTCGGAGACGACCCGGGAACGCTTCGGCCTGATCCTGGGTCTCGGTGCCTCGGCCGTCGGCTTCTTCCTCGGCATGGCGCACGGCGGCCTCTTCGGCGGCATCATCGGCTGAGGCAGCCGGACACAACCTCGTCCGGGCGGCCGGAGACACCACCGCCTGCCGATACAGCCGGACACATCACCTCAGAACGTCCTGACCACGCTTCGGTCGGGACGCAGGTTCAGTACGGCCCAGTCGGGGCGCTCCCGGGGCGCAGTAGGCTTCGGCGCGAGAGCCGGAGCCCCTGTACCCATGGGGACACACCAGCCCGAGGAGCGCCCCGAATGAGCCTGACCCTGAGGACCATCAGCCGAGAGCAGCATCTGGCCTACATCCAGAGCCTGCCCGCGGCTAGCCACATGCAGGTTCCGGCATGGGCCGATGTCAAGGCGGAGTGGCGCTCCGAGAGCCTGGGCTGGTTCGACGAGCGGACCGGCGAGATGGTGGGCGCCGGGCTGGTGCTGTACCGCCAGCTGCCCAAGATCAAGCGCTACCTCGCCTACCTCCCCGAGGGCCCGGTCATCAACTGGTACGCGCCGAACCTCGACGAGTGGCTGCAGCCGATGCTCGCGCACCTCAAGCAGCAGGGCGCCTTCTCCGTGAAGATGGGCCCGCCGGTGATCATCCGGCGCTGGGAGGCCACGTCCATCAAGGGCGGCATCCAGAACCCGGACGTGAAGCGCCTGCGCGACATCGAGGCGGACTTCATCGAACCGCGCGCCTTCGAGGTCGCCGACAAGCTGCGCCGCATGGGCTGGCAGCAGGGTGAGGACGGCGGCGCCGGCTTCGGCGACGTACAGCCCCGCTACGTCTTCCAGGTACCGCTGGCCAACCGCTCCCTGGAAGAGGTCCACAAGAACTTCAACCAGCTGTGGCGGCGCAACATCAAGAAGGCCGAGAAAGAGGGCGTCGAGGTCGTCCAGGGCGGCTACCACGACCTCGAGGAGTGGCAGCGGCTGTACGAGATCACGGCGATCCGCGACCACTTCCGGCCGCGCCCGCTGTCGTACTTCCAGCGCATGTGGTCGGCCCTCAACACCGAGGACCCCAACCGGATGCGGCTCTACTTCGCCCGGCGCGGCGGCGTGAACCTGTCCGCGGCCACGATGCTGGTCGTCGGTGGGCACGTCTGGTACTCGTACGGCGCATCGGACAACATCGGGCGTGAGTTCCGGCCCTCGAACGCGATGCAGTGGCGGATGCTGCGCGACTCGTACGCCCTGGGTGCGACCGTCTACGACCTGCGCGGCATCTCCGACTCGCTGGACGAGACGGACCACCTCTTCGGTCTGATCCAGTTCAAGGTGGGCACGGGCGGGCAGGCCGCCGAGTACCTCGGCGAGTGGGACTTCCCGCTCAACAAGCTGCTCCACAAGGCGCTCGACATCTACATGTCACGCCGCTGAGCCCGTACAGGTCGCGCCGCTGAGCCGGCCCGGAGCGCATGCCGAGCCTCCCATCCGGCCCGGCGTGGCCCCGTCGGTCCGGCGGATCCGCCACAATTTCCCTACCTCTGATTCACCGCAGCCACGAGAAAGGTTCCGGGACCGGCCATGGCGCTCACGCTCTACGTCGACACCGCGCGCTGGCGGGCACACCACAAGCAGGTGTCCGAGCAGTTTCCGGGGCTCGTCCCCGTCTGCAAGGGCAACGGCTACGGCTTCGGCCACGAGCGGCTCGCCGACGAGGCCACCCGCCTCGGCTCGGACATCCTGGCCGTCGGCACCACGTACGAGGCCGCCCGGATCAAGGACTGGTTCGGCGGCGATCTACTGGTCCTGACGCCGTTCAGGCGGGGCGAGGAGCCCGTACCGCTGCCCGACCGTGTCATCCGCTCGGTGTCGTCCATCGACGGCGTGTACGGCCTCGTGGGCGCCCGTGTCGTCATCGAGGTGATGTCCTCGATGAAGCGGCACGGTGTCAGCGAGCAGGATCTGCCGCATCTGCACTCCGCCATAGAGAACGTCCGGCTGGAGGGCTTCGCCATCCACCTGCCGCTGGACCGCACCGACGGCTCGGACGCCGTCGAGGAGGTCATCGGCTGGATGGACCGTCTGCGCGCGGCCCGGCTGCCGCTGCACACGATGTTCGTCAGCCACCTCAAGGCCGATGAGCTCGCGCGGCTGCAGCAGCAGTTCCCGCAGACCCGCTTCCGCGCCCGTATCGGCACCCGGCTGTGGCTGGGGGACCACGAGGCGACCGAGTACCGCGGAGCCGTCCTGGACGTCACCCGTGTCTCCAAGGGCGACCGTTTCGGCTACCGGCAGCAGAAGACGGCCTCCGACGGCTGGCTGGTCGTCGTGGCGGGCGGTACGTCGCACGGAGTGGGCCTGGAGGCTCCGAAGGCTCTGCACGGCGTCATGCCGCGCGCCAAGGGCGTCGCCCGGGCCGGCCTGGCGACGGTCAACCGGAACCTTTCTCCGTTCGTCTGGGCCGGCAAGCAGCGCTGGTTCGCCGAGCCGCCGCACATGCAGGTGTCGATCCTCTTCGTGCCGTCGGACGCCACGGAGCCGCGGGTCGGCGACGAGCTGGTGGCCCATCTGCGGCACACCACCACGCAGTTCGACCGCATCGTGGAGCGCTGATCCCGGGACGGGGACACCTGTCTCCGCCCCCTGAGGAAACAGCGGAAAGGCCGTACACACATACCGTGTACGGCCTTTCGCGTTGCCCGTCAGAGCCGGGCCGAGCCCTGTTCGCTCAGAGTGAACTGTCTTCCCGGGCCGACCCGCCGCCGTTGCCGCCCCATTCCACCTGGGGTCCGTCGAAGTGCGCCGCGTGCCGCGGTGGATGGGCCGCCTCGCCGAGCACGAAGACGTCCTCCGCACCGTCCAGGACGCCTCCCGAGGGATCGTCCTCGCCCGCCCTGCGCACGACGTCCCGCTCCGGCATGAGGATGTCGCGTACGACCACGGCGCACAGGTACAGCGTCCCCAGGAGGTGGGCGGCGATCGCGAACTGGTACCCGTGGGAGGAGAGGCCCTTGTGGGCCTCCCCGCTGGTCGTGTACGCGAGGTACATCCAGATCCCCAGGAAGTACGCGACCTCGCACGCCTGCCAGATCAGGAAGTCCCGCCACTTCGGCCGGGCCAGCGCGGCCAGGGGGATCAGCCACAGCACGTACTGGGGGGAGTAGACCTTGTTGGTGAGGATGAAGGCCGCGACGATCAGGAAGGCCAGCTGGGCGAAGCGGGGGCGGCGCGGGGCGGTGAGCACGAGCGCGGCCATGGCCACGCAGACGAGCACCATCAGGACCAGCGCCCACGCGTTCGCCGTCTGGTAGCTGATCGGGATCTTCCACCAGGTGGAGATGAACAGAAAGACCGAACCGAAGTCGATCCCCCTGGTCTGGCTGAAGCTGTAGAACTTCGCCCAGCCTTCCGGCGCGAGGTACATCACGGGAAGGTTCACCACGAGCCAGGCTCCGACCGCGCCCATGAGCGCGTTCCCGAACTCCCGCCACTTGCCCGCCCGCCAGCACAGCACGAGCAGCGGTCCCATGAGCAGGAACGGGTAGAACTTGGCGGCCGTGGCGAGCCCGAGCAGGACACCGAAAGCGAGGGAGCGGCCACGCGACCACATGAGCATCGCGGCGGCCAGCAGGGCCACCGCGAGGAGGTCCCAGTTGATGGTGGCCGTGAGCGCGAAGGCGGGCGCGAGGGCGACCAGGAGGCCGTCCCAGGGGCGCAGGCGGTGGGTGCGCGCGGTGCATACGGCGATGACCGCCGCGCACACCATCAGCATCCCGGCGTTGACCATCCAGTAGATCTGCTCCTGGTGCTGGATGCTGCCGCCGCCCGGCGTGAGCCAGGCCGCGACCTCCATGAACAGACCGGTCAGGACCGGGTACTCGAGGTAGTCCATGTCGCCGGGGAGCTTGTCGAAGTACGGCACGAGCCCGTCGGCGAAACCGCGTCCCTGGTAGAGGTGCGGGATGTCCGAGTAGCACGCGTGCGTGTACTGCGTGCTGGCCCCGAAGAACCAGCCACTGTCGTAGCAGGGCAGTTTCTGCACCATACCGAGGGCGAACATGCCGATCGCGACGAGTGCGATCACCCGTACCGGGGTCCACCAGGACGCCCCCAGCAGTGCTCTCCGTCCGATGGGGCCGCCGATCAGCTCACTTCCGGCCGCGGCGACCTCATCGTCCTTGGTCGGCCGCACCGGCTCCGGCTCGCGCACGCTCGTTCGCGTCGTCTCTGCACTGGGCATGGCGCACATCCTGCCGTACGCGTCTGAGAATGGCCGCAGGGGCGGTAAGAGAACAGGGGCCGTCAGCCACAGCTGACGGCCCCTGTTCCTCGGGTTACGCGTCTACCTATCCGCCGTTCTGTCCGGCGAAGATGCCGCCGTTGCCATTACCTCTGGTGTTCCCGTTGGTAATGGTCGCCGTCGCCGTGGGTGACGTGCTTCCGGTCGGACCGCCGCTGCCCCCCGCGTCCGTCCCACCGTTGTTCCCACAGTTCCAGCTGAAGTTGCCGCAGGTGTCGGTCGGCGAGGCCGTGGGAGAGCTGCTGAGGGACGGGCTCGGCGAGGTACTCGGCGTCGGGCTGGCCGACGGCGACGGTGTGGTCGACGGGGTCGGGCTCGGGCTGGGGCTGGCGTTGAGGATCTCGCCGAGCGGTTCGGCCTTCGGGAAGTCCTCGTGCTTGGAGTCCTTCAGGGCCACGGCCATGTAGTCCTTCCAGACCTGGGCCGGGATGTCACCACCGTGGACGGACGCCACACCGCCGGTGCCGTTCATCGATTCCAGCTTGCTCGTCTTCGGGTCGGACCTGAACAGGGTGACGGCCGTGGACAGCTCCCTGGTGTAGCCGACGAACCACGCCGACTTGTTCTTGTCGGTCGTACCCGTCTTGCCGGCCACGGGGAAGCCCATGTCGGCGACCTTCTTGCCGGTTCCGTTCTGGACCACGTTCTGCAGGACGTCGGTGACGTTGTTCGCCACGTTCTCGGGCATCGCGGTCTGCTCGGCGGGCGGCTTGAAGTCGGGGAGCGGCTCGCTGTCCTTGAGCACCTTGGTGACCGAGTACGGCTCGTAGTGCGAGCCCGACGCGGCGAAGGTTCCGTACGCGTCGGCCATGCGAATGGCGCTCGGGGTCGACGTACCGAGGGAGAAGGAGACGTTGTTGAGGTTTCCCTGGTCGAAGGAGTCCTGCAGGATGCCCATGGACTGCGCGACCTTCCGGGTCTTGGAAAGGCCGACGTCGACGCCCAGCTGCGCGAACGGGGAGTTGATGGACTGCTCCATGGCCTTCTTGAGCGTCACCATCCCCCAGGCCTTGGTGCCCTCGTTCTTCTGCCGGAACGGCTTCCCGTCGTTACCCATGATCGGGTCGCCGTTCTGGTCCTTGATCACCAGAAGGTCGTCGCCGTTGTAGCGGGCCATCGGCGAGAGGGGCTCTGGGGTGGTCTTGTACGTTCCGTACTGCATCGCGGTGGCCAGCACGATCGGCTTCCAGGTCGATCCGACCGGCACACCCGTCGTATTGGCGTTGTTGGAGTAGTGGCCCTTGTCGAAGCCGTCGCCCCCGTAGAGCGCCACGATCTTGCCGGTCTTCGGATCGACCGACGCCGCGCCGAACTGCACGTCCTTGTCGGTCTTGGGCCGCGCCTTGGTATCGAGGAAGCTCTTCTTCGTCGCCTTGACGGCCTTCTCCAGCTCAGTGACCTTCTTCTTGTCGAAGGTCGTGTAGATCCGGTAGCCGCCCTTCTCCAACTGCTCCGGCGTGATGCCGGCCTTCTTCGCCACGTACTCCTTGGCGATGTCGACGAGGTAACCGGTCTGGCCGGACAGGGTCGAATTCGCCTTCTTGAGCGTGGGGAATGTCTTAATCTTGGTCCGCTCGGCCTGGGTCATGTTCCCGACCGTGACCTCACGGTCGAGGATCCATGTCCACCGTTCCTTGACCCGCTTGGTGTTGGAGTCGGGATCGGCCAGCGCCCCGACACCCCCGTCGGGGTTGTACAGGTTCGGGCCCTTGAGAACGGACGCGAGGAAGACGCACTGCTCGGTGCTGAGCTTTTCGGCGTCCACACCGAAGTAGGCCTGGGCCGCCGCCTGGATCCCGTAGGCGTTGCGCCCGTAGTACGCGGTGTTCAGGTAGCCCGCGAGGATCTGGTCCTTGCTCAGCTTCGAGTTCACCTTGATGGAGATGAAGAGCTCTTTGAACTTGCGCGTGATGGTCTGGTCCTGGTTCAGGTACGTGTTCTTCACGTACTGCTGAGTGATGGTCGAGCCACCCTGTGTCTCGCCACCCCGGGCCATGTTGACGAAGGCGCGCGCAATGCCCTTCGGATCGACACCTCGGTCCTTGTAGAAGGACGCGTTCTCGGCGGAGACCACCGCGTTCTTCATGGCCTTCGGGATCGCCTCCGGCCCCACGATCTGCCGGTTCGTCTGGCCGCCGGTGGCTGCCATCTGAGTCCCGTCGGACCAGTAGAAGACGTTGTTCTGGGCCAGGGCGGTGTCGTTCGGGTTCGGGACGCCCACCATGGCGTACCCGATGCCTGCCGCGACCAGCAACCCCCCGCAGAAGGTGAGGAACGTACCCGTCACCAGCTTCCAGGAGGGCATCCAGCGCCCGGCCCCCGACTTACCCGCGCGCGGGTAGTCGATGAAACGCTTCTTTACGGGCCCAGAGGCCCGCGCGCGCCCGGGTCCCTCAGGACCGCCGCGGCGGCCGCCGGGCCCTGTGGCGTCGGCGCCTCTGCGCCGGCCGCCACTGCTGCTTCTCTGGGCTGCGCGCCGGGCCTCGGCGCGGCCGGTGTAGGGGCGCTCCTCCTCACCTCCCGACTCGTAGGAGTCGGCAGGGGACCCGGTGGCGCCTCGCGGTGCCGCACGGCGGCCGGAGGACGGGCCGGTCTGGCCGCGTCGGGCCGCGGCACGTCCGCCGCCCTGTGGCTGCGACGGTTTGCGACGGTGCTCGCTCATCGAACGATTACTCCTCGGGCAGGCGCACCCGTGCGCGCCTGGAAACGGCAGCTGGTTTCCGGTCCCCCCGAAGTACGGATGCGGTCGTTTGCGCATTCACCCGTACTGCACCAGGGATGAGGACGCCCTCAGGCGTCACTCGGTTCCCGGTGGTTTTGCATGGCGCACAGACTACGCACCGTCAAAACCCCCCTAATCCTGAAGTTCACCCCAAATCAGGCAACTTGCTTCGTATGAATCGGTGATGTGACGCCGTTCACCATGGCCCCCCTTGTCGCAGACGGATGGCCGATCTATCGTGCTGATGTATCGAGTCGATACATCAGCTCGGCATAAAGAACGTGCCGAGGACACCGTGGCAGTGAGGAGGCGACATGAGCCGGCGTTCCGGGATCCTCGAGTTCGCCGTACTCGGCCTGCTTCGCGAGTCCCCGATGCACGGCTATGAGCTGCGCAAACGACTCAATACGTCACTGGGTGTGTTCCGTGCGTTCAGCTACGGGACGCTCTACCCCTGCCTCAAGACGCTGGTCACGAGCGGCTGGTTGATCGAGGAATCGGGGAGCACCACCGAGGACGCCCTCGCCGCTCCGCTTGCTGGGCGTCGCGCCAAGATCGTCTATCGGTTGACGGCTGAAGGTAAAGAGCACTTCGAGGAGTTGCTCGCGCAGACGGGGCCCGACGCATACGAGGACGAGCACTTCGCCGCTCGTTTCGCGTTCTTCGGGCAGACGTCACGCGACGTGCGCATGCGCGTACTGGAGGGCCGCCGCAGTCGGCTCGAGGAGCGACTGGAGAAGATGCGTGCCTCGCTGGCACGCACCAGGGAGCGCCTCGACGACTACACCCTTGAGCTCCAGCGCCACGGAATGGAGTCCGTGGAGCGCGAAGTGCGCTGGCTGAACGAGCTCATCGAGAGCGAGCGGGCAGGACGGGACGTCAAGGACTCCGCCTCCGAAGGCACCTCACGAGGTGTCCCCGAAGGCAGCTCTCCGGGCGCCTTCGAAGGCTCCGCTCAGCAGAACAGCACATCTGGAGAGACGGGCGGCCTGCCCCGGCACCGGGACCAGTCCCGGCCGGATCCGTCCGACGACACCACCACGTGAGGTCCAGTCGGGGCTTCACCTCGTACACACAGGGAGCAACCGGAATGGGTTCGGTTCGCGTAGCCATCGTCGGCGTGGGCAACTGCGCCGCCTCGCTGGTGCAGGGCGTCGAGTACTACAAGGACGCCGACCCGGCGTCCAAGGTCCCGGGTCTGATGCACGTCCAGTTCGGCGACTACCACGTCGGTGACGTCGAGTTCGTCGCCGCCTTCGACGTCGACGCGAAGAAGGTCGGCCTCGACCTCTCCGACGCCATCGGTGCCAGCGAGAACAACACCATCAAGATCTGCGACGTCCCGAACAAGGGCGTCACGGTCCAGCGCGGCCACACCCTCGACGGTCTCGGCAAGTACTACCGCATGACCATCGAGGAGTCCGCCGAGGCGCCGGTCGACATCGTCCAGATCCTCAAGGACAAGCAGGTCGACGTCCTCGTCTGCTACCTGCCCGTCGGTTCCGAGGACGCGGCGAAGTTCTACGCCCAGTGCGCCATCGACGCCAAGGTCGCCTTCGTCAACGCCCTCCCGGTCTTCATCGCCGGCACCAAGGAGTGGGCGGACAAGTTCACCGAGGCGGGCGTCCCGATCGTCGGCGACGACATCAAGTCGCAGGTCGGCGCCACGATCACGCACCGTGTGATGGCGAAGCTGTTCGAGGACCGCGGTGTCCGTCTTGAGCGCACCATGCAGCTCAACGTCGGCGGCAACATGGACTTCAAGAACATGCTGGAGCGCGACCGCCTCGAGTCGAAGAAGATCTCGAAGACGCAGGCCGTCACCTCGCAGATCCCCGACCGCGACATGGGCGAGAAGAACGTCCACATCGGTCCCTCGGACTACGTGGCCTGGCTCGACGACCGCAAGTGGGCGTACGTCCGTCTCGAGGGCCGCGCCTTCGGTGACGTCCCGCTGAACCTGGAGTACAAGCTCGAGGTCTGGGACTCCCCGAACTCCGCGGGTGTCATCATCGACGCCCTGCGCGCCGCGAAGATCGCCAAGGACCGCGGCATCGGCGGCCCGATCCTGTCGGCGTCCTCGTACTTCATGAAGTCCCCGCCGGTCCAGTACTTCGACGACGAGGCCTTCGCCAACGTCGAGAAGTTCATCAAGGGCGAGGTCGAGCGCTAGCAAGACAGGCCTCCGCGCGCCGTCGAGACACGGCGCGGAGCGCCGAGGGGCTTTTCGCTCCTGCCCGTCGAGGGTCCCTGGGTCTTTGACCCGGGGACCCTCCTCGTATGTGAGGCTGTGCCCCATGGCTGTCGTGCGTGACCTGCGCGTCCTCCTGCGCTTCCAAGGCTTCAGACGCCTGCTCGGTGTCCGGTTGCTGTCCCAGGGCGCCGACGGCGTCTACCAGGTCGCGCTCGCCACGTACGTCGTCTTCTCACCGGAGAAGCAGACCTCAGCGGCCTCTATCGCCTCCGCGATGGCGGTACTGCTCCTGCCGTACTCCCTGGTCGGCCCCTTCGCCGGCGTCCTGCTGGACCGCTGGCGGCGCCGCCAGGTCCTCCTGTACGGCAATCTGCTGCGGACCGCGCTGGCCTGTGTGACGGCCTTGCTGATGCTGAGCCATGTCCCCGACTGGCTCTTCTACGCCTCCGCGCTGTGCGTCACCGCGGTCAACCGGTTCGTCCTCGCGGGCCTCTCGGCCGCCCTGCCCCGTGTCGTCGACTCCCACCGGCTGGTCATGGCCAACGCCCTGTCGCCCACCGCCGGAACACTCGCCGCGACCGCGGGCGGCGGTCTCGCGTTCGTCGTACGCCTGGTCGCCTCGGACTCGGACGCGGCGGTCGTCCTCCTCGGTGCGGCCCTCTATCTGTGCGCCGCGCTCGCCTCGCTGCGCATGGCACCGGAACTGCTCGGCCCCGATCAGGAGTTGGTGCAGCCGAGCTTGCGTACGGCGCTCACCGGCACCGCGCGCGGTCTCGCGGCCGGTGTGCGCCATCTCGCCGAGCCCGCGCGGCGGGAGGCGGCCTGGGCGCTCCTGTCGATGACCCTGATGCGCTTCTGCTACGGCGCCCTGACCGTCATGGTGCTGATGCTGTGCCGGTACGCCTGGTCGTCCGGCTCCGACGGCGGGGTCGCCCTGCTGGGCCTGGCGGTGGGCATCTCCGGGGCGGGCTTCTTCGTCGCGGCCGTGGTGACGCCCTGGGCCGTGGGACGACTGGGCCCCGGTGGCTGGATCGCCGCGTGCGCGGCCGCGGTGGCGGTCCTGGAACCGGCGCTCGGCCTCCCTTTCGAGGCAGCGCCCATGCTGGCCGCCGCCTTCGTTCTCGGCCTGACCACACAGGGCGCGAAGATCGCCACCGACACGATCGTGCAGTCCTCGGTCGACGATGGTTACCGCGGCCGGATCTTCTCCGTTTACGACGTCCTGTTCAACATCGCCTTCGTCGGCGCGGCCGCAGTAGCCGCCCTGATGCTGCCTCCTGACGGCCGCTCAGCTTCCCTCGTCGTCACACTGGCCGCGGTCTACACAGCAATTGCTGTTGCTATGGCCCGCTTTGAGATGCAGTAAGTGTCACATCAGGGCCACAGAGCCTCTCTGGACTACTGCGTTGTCAGTCGGTCCCGATAACTTACGTGCGTCTTATTCACGCCACGCACTTACGTTCTAGGGGGACCCCTAAGTGACCACTCCGCCGCCCCAGGGCCAGAACCCGTTCGCCCAGGGCCAGCAGCCCTACGGACAGCCGCCCCAGGGCCAGGCTCCGTACGGGGCGCCGCCGCAGGGGTATCCCCAGCAGCCCGCCCAGCCGGGCTTCCCGCAGCAGGGACCGATTCCCTACGCTCCGGTCGCACCGCAGCGCCCGAAGCGCGGCGTCAAGTGGTACCTGCGCATAGTCCTTGCCATTGCGGGCCTCAGCGTCGTCGTGGGCGGTTTGGTGCTCAATAACGACAGCGAGGACGCCAAGAAGCTGGCCGTGGGCGACTGCCTGTACAACAAGGGGACCGCCAACGACCCGGACGTCATCCAGGTCGACTGCACCGACTCCAAGGCCACACACAAGGTCCTCAAGAAGGCGGACGGCGCCTCGCTTCCTTCACTGACGTGCCAGAACGTCACGGGCACGACGGCGACGCTGACGTGGAAGGAAACCGGCGAGTCCTTCACGCTGTGCCTCGGGGCCAACAAGTAACCCAGCCGATCTGAACGTGCCAAGGGGCGGTGTTTCACGTGAAACACCGCCCCTTGTTGTTCCCGGCACAGACCCCGGGGTCATGTTTCACGTGAAACATGACCCCACGCGGCCCGTTCTGTGAGCCTCAGTCCTGCTCGGCCCACCACTCCTTGAGTGCCGTCACCGCAGCGTCGTGCCCCATGGGCCCGTTCTCCAGCCTCAGCTCCAGCATGAACTTGTACGCCTGGCCGATCGCCGGACCAGGGCCGATGCCCAGGATCTCCATGATCTGGTTGCCGTCGAGGTCGGGACGGATCGCGTCCAGCTCCTCCTGCTCCTGGAGCTCGGCGATGCGCTTCTCCAGGCCGTCATACGCCTGAGAGAGCGCCGTCGCCTTGCGCTTGTTGCGCGTGGTGCAGTCGGAGCGGGTCAGCTTGTGGAGGCGGTCGAGGAGCGGACCCGCGTCACGGACGTAGCGACGGACCGCGGAGTCCGTCCACTCGCCGGTGCCGTATCCGTGAAAGCGCAGATGAAGTTCGACCAGACGCGAGACGTCCTTCACGAGGTCATTGGAGTACTTGAGCGCCGTCATCCGCTTCTTGGTCATCTTCGCGCCCACCACCTCGTGGTGGTGGAAGGAGACCCGCCCGTCCTTCTCGAAGCGCCGCGTCCTCGGCTTGCCGATGTCGTGCAGCAGCGCGGCGATCCGGAGCGTCAGGTCCGGACCATTTTCCTCGAGCGCCATGGCCTGTTCCAGGACGATCAGCGTGTGGTCGTAGACGTCCTTGTGCCGGTGGTGCTCATCACGCTCCAGTCGCAGCGCGGGAAGCTCCGGCAGCACATGGTCGGCGAGGCCGGTGTCCACGAGCAGCGTCAGACCCTTGCGCGGGTGAGCGGAGAGGACCAGCTTGTTCAGCTCGTCCCGCACCCGCTCCGCCGAGACGATCTCGATGCGCCCGGCCATGTCCGTCATCGCGGCGACGACGTCGGGCGCCACCTCGAAGTCGAGCTGCGCGGCGAACCGCGCGGCTCGCATCATCCGCAGCGGATCGTCGGAGAAGGACTCTTCGGGTGTACCCGGAGTGCGCAGGACCCGCGCGGACAGGTCGTCCCGACCGCCGTACGGATCGATGAACTCCTTCTCCGGCAGCGCCACGGCCATCGCGTTCACAGTGAAGTCGCGGCGCACGAGGTCTTCCTCGATCGAGTCGCCGTAGGACACCTCGGGCTTGCGCGAGGTCCGGTCGTACGCCTCGGAGCGGTACGTCGTGATCTCGATCTGGAAGGACTGCTGCACGTCGTCCACGCGTGCGTCCTTCTGCGCGCCGACGGTGCCGAAAGCGATCCCGACCTCCCAGACGGCGTCCGCCCAGGGCCGCACGATCTTCAGTACGTCATCGGGGCGGGCGTCGGTCGTGAAGTCCAGATCATTGCCGAGCCGGCCAAGGAGCGCGTCTCGGACCGAGCCACCGACCAGGGCGAGTGAGAACCCCGCCTCCTGGAAACGGCGGGCGAGGTCGTCGGCGACAGGGGACACCCGCAACAGTTCACTCACCGCGCGGCGCTGCACCTGACTCAGGGCACTGGGGTTGTCTTCGTTGGCGTTCGGCACAACAGAAAAGGGTACGTGGCCGAGGCACTCGCGGGCGCCTCCATAAAACGTGCACAGCCATCCCCTTCTCGTGGGGGATCAATACTTACGCATACAGGACACTCGACCCTGTCTACTGATCTTGCGAAGCGGTCCGCGGCACTTACCCTCAGCGCACATCGTTACCATGCGTGGACGCACATTCCGACGACCACTGACGATGACGAGGGACGGACGAGCGCGTGGCCGAGGCGGCAGACTTCCAGGGGATGAGTCCCTCACCTGCCCGCCGGTGGCTGCGGCGCACCGGCACACTGCTGGCCGGTGCGCCCCTGCTGGCCGGCGTGCTCCAGCTGCCCTCTTCCCCGGCCGCACACGCCGCTCAGACGGCCGCTGTGGCCGACGCCACCGGGTCCGGCACGGTGGACATCTCCCTGGACTCGCTGACCCCCAGCGCGCCCACGGAGGGCGACACGATCACCGTCTCCGGTTCGGTCACCAACAAGGGCAAGCAGACGGTCACGGGCGCGCACGTGGGCCTGCGGGTGGGCCCGACCCTCCAGGGCCGGGTCGCCATCGACGACGCGGCGAAGCGCACCGGGTTCCAGCTGGGTCCTGACCCCCTGGAGGTCGGCGGCAAGTACGTCGAGAAGTTCTCCAAGCTCGCCGCGGGCGTCTCGCAGCACTTCAGCATCTCGGTGCCCGTCAAAGACCTGAACCTCGACTCCGACGGGGTGTACCAGCTCGGGGTCTCCCTCACCGGCCAGACCGCCGCGCAGCCGTGGGACCAGGTGCTCGGCATCAAGCGGACGTTCCTGCCCTGGCAGCCCGCCGGCGCCGACACGAAGACGAAGACGACGTATCTCTGGCCGCTGATCTCGACGGTCCACCTGCGGGCGGAGACCGGCTCGGACGCGCAGCAGACGCCTGTCTTCCAGAACGACGACCTGGCCAAGGAGATCTCCCCCGGCGGCCGCCTGGACCAGCTCCTGTCCCTGGGCAGCGACCTCGACGTCACCTGGGTCCTCGACCCGGACCTGCTGGCCTCCGTCGACGCCATGACGCGCAACTACCAGATCAAGAACGGCGACACCACGACGGCGGGCAAGAACCAGGCCGTCGCCAAGGCGTGGCTCGACAAGCTCGAGAAGACCGTCGCGGACAAGGAAAAGGAAGTCGTCGCTCTCCCCTTCGCCGACCCCGACCTCGCGTCGCTGGCGCACAACGGCAAGGACGTCACGGGCTCCCTCAGCCACCTCAAGGACGCCACGACCGTGGCCTCCAGCACGGTGCAGACGATCCTCCATGTGAAGCCGAACACGGACTTCGCCTGGCCCGCCGAGGGCGCGGTCGATCCGTCGATCGTCAAGGTCGCCACCTCCGCCGGCGCCGACAAGGTGATCGCCCGCAGCGACAGCCTGCGCGAGACCGGCGGGCTCACCTACACGCCCACCGCCGCCCGCCCCATCGGGGGCGGCACGACGGCGGTGGTCGCGGACTCCAGGCTGTCGACCGCGTTCGAGGGCGACATGGCGAAGGCCGACAACTCGACGCTCGCCGTGCAGGAATTCCTGGCCCAGAGCCTGATGGTCGATCTGCAGGAGCCGAGCAAGCAGCGGAGCATCGTCGTCGCCCCGCAGCGCATGCCCTCCGTGAGCCAGGCCCAGACCATGGCGACGGCGGTGAGGGCCCTCCAGGACGGGAACTGGTCCGACTCCCAGAACCTCCCCGCGGCCGCCAAAGCCAAGCCGGACCCGAGCGCCACGACGAAGGTGCCCTCGGCGTCCTCGTACCCCTCCTCGCTGCGCAAGCAGGAGCTGCCGCGGTCGGCCTTCGAGCAGATCCAGCGCACACAGAGCGCGCTCGAAAACTTCAAGGTCATCCTCACCGACAAGTCCCGCGTGGTCACTCCCTTCGGTCGGGCCATAGACCGAGGGATGTCCACGTCCTGGCGCGGCCGTGCCGACCAGGCGGGGACCTTCCGCAGCGGCGTCAAGTCGTACCTCGACGACCTCACCGGTCTCGTCAGGCTGATCGACAAGTCCGACGCGAAGCTCTCGGGCCGCAGTGCCACGATCCCCGTGACGGTGCAGAACAACCTCGTGCAGGGCGTCCACCACCTGGTGCTGCGTCTCACCTCACTGCAGCCGACCCGACTCAAGATCGGCAACGACGCCTTCGACGAGCGGCCGATCCAGGTCGCGGGCGAGCACAGCCAGTCGGTGAAGTTCACCACCTCCGCGAAGGCCAACGGTCCGGTGACGGTCGTCGCGCAGTTGTTCACGGACGACGGCCAGGCGTACGGTCCCCCCGTCAAGTTCGAAGTGAAGGTCACCGAGATCACTCCCACGGTGATGCTGGTGATCGGCGGTGGCGTCCTGCTGCTCGTGCTCGCCGGATTCCGGATGTACACCCAGCGCAAGCGCGCGGCGGCCCGCCAGGCCGAGGAGGAGCAGGAGAACACCCCCGACACCGAGGGCGGGGCCGAGGCTCTGAACGGCGTGAACACGGACGCCGAGGGCACCGTAGACACTACTGAGGACACTGAGCGCTCCAAGGACGGTCCCGACGGGGAGTCCACGACGGAGTCCGGGGCAGACGACCCGGAGCACCCGAGTGACCCGACACCGGACACCGCACCGGAAAGCACCGACCCGTCCGGCACGGGTGAGAGAGTGGACCGTTGAGCGATGTCGTGGCCGGTGGGCCCGGGGACGATGAGGTGGGGTAACCATGAACGCGCCGTACGACGGTGACCGCGGCCAGGGCGCGGGCAACTCGGGCTACCCCGAGGGCTACCCGGACCAGGCCGCGGGCGGCTCGGGCTACCCGGACCAGGGCATGGCCAACGCCGGCTACCCCGAGGGGTACCCGGAGGGGCCACCGGCCGACCCCGCGCAGCAGCCGCAGGGGCAGTACCAGGACATGTACTTTCAGGACGCCTATACCCAGGACCCGTACCGGGCGCAGGACCTCGCCGCCCAGGATCCGGTGACCGAGGCGCTCTACGACCGTGCGGCGCACCCCCCGCCGCCCCCGGGCTCCTACTACCCACAGCAGCCGCTCTACGCCCAGCCGCCCGCCTCGCAGTACAGCCCCGACCCCCGTGTGTGGGCCCAGACGCCCCCGCCGGAGCCCGCGGGGCCGACGCGGCACCTGCCCTACGGCGAGGACGCCCGCACGACCCAGTTCGTCGGCGTGGACGACCTCGTGACCCAGGCCGGCGAGCAGCAGCACGAGCCGGACGCCTTCGCCCACCTCTTCCGCGACCAGGGCCAGGCAGGCACGCGTACATCCGTCGCCCCGCCAGGCGTACCGTCTCCGGCCCACGAGCCGGCTCCGGCCGCCCCGCAGACCCCCGCGCCCGAACCGGCGCCCGCCGCGAAGAAGCCCGGCGGGCGCGCGTCGGGCCTGCTGAAGTCGAGCGCGGTGATGGCGGCGGGCACGCTGGTGTCCCGGCTCACCGGCTTCATCCGCTCCGCGCTGATCGTCTCGGCCCTGGGGATCGGCTTCCTGGGCGACTCCTTCCAGGTCGCCTACCAGCTGCCGACGATGATCTACATCCTCACCGTGGGCGGCGGCCTCAACTCGGTCTTCGTGCCACAGCTGGTACGCGCCATGAAGGACGACGAGGACGGCGGCGAGGCCTTCGCCAACCGGCTGCTGACTCTCGTCATGGTGGCGCTCGGCGTACTCACCGCACTCGCGGTCTTCGCCGCCCCGCTGCTCGTCCGGATGCTGTCGACGTCGGTCGCGGACAACCCCGCGGCCAATGAGGTCGCCGTCACCTTCACCCGCTACTTCCTGCCCACGATCTTCTTCATGGGCATCCACGTGGTGATGGGCCAGATCCTCAACGCCCGCGGGAAATTCGGCGCGATGATGTGGACCCCGGTCCTGAACAACATCGTCATCATCGTGACGCTCGGCATGTTCATCTGGGTGTACGGCACCGCGGCGAACTCCGGCATGGAGGTCACGAACATCCCGCCGGACGGGCAGCGGCTCCTCGGCGTCGGCGTCCTCCTCGGCCTCGTCGTGCAGGCCCTCGCGATGATTCCGTATCTGCGCGAGACCGGATTCCGGATGCGGCTGCGCTTCGACTGGAAGGGCCACGGCCTCGGCAAGGCCGCGATGCTCGCCAAGTGGACCGTGCTCTTCGTCCTCGCGAACCAGGCCGGCGCCCTCGTCGTCACCCAGCTGGCCACCGCCGCCACCAATGACAGCAAGGTCAAGGGTGTCGGCTTCTCCGCCTACGCCAACGCCCAGCTCGTGTGGGGCCTGCCGCAGGCCATCATCACGGTCTCGTTGATGGCGGCGCTGCTGCCGCGCATCGCCCGTTCGGCCCATGAGGGAGACGGCGGAGCCGTCCGTGACGACATCTCTCAGGGACTGCGCACGACTGCCGTGGCCATCGTGCCGATCGCCTTCGGCTTCGTCGCCCTCGGCATCCCGATGTGCACCCTGATCTTCGGTTCCTCGGGCACCAGCGAAGCCACCAACATGGGCTTCATGCTCATGGCTTTCGGCCTCGGCCTGATCCCGTACTCCGTGCAGTACGTCGTCCTGCGTGCCTTCTACGCGTACGAGGACACGCGCACCCCCTTCTACAACACGGTCATCGTCGCCGCCGTCAACGCCGTGGCCTCCGCCGCGTGCTACTTCGTGCTTCCGGCCCGCTGGGCGGTGGTCGGCATGGCCGCCTCCTACGGTGTCGCCTACGCGATCGGCGTCGGTGTGGCCTGGAGCAGGCTGCGCAAGCGGCTCGGCGGTGACCTGGACGGCACCCGCGTCCTGCGGACGTACGCCCGTCTCGGCATCGCCTCGGTGCCCGCAGCCCTGCTGAGCGGCGCGGCCTGCTACGGCATCGGCCACACCCTCGGACAGGGCGTCGGGGGCTCCCTGGCGGCCCTCCTCGCGGGCGGCATCGCCCTGCTCGGTGTCTTCTACGTCGCCGCGCGAAAGATGCGCATCGAAGAACTCAACTCAATGGTCGGAATGGTCCGCGGGCGCCTGGGGCGCTAAGGCGGGGGTACGCGCACAACCATCGTCCGTCGCCGTGTGTCGTGCATAGCGCCGGACTGTGGGCACAATTGGTTTCTGCGTCGGACAGCGCGCAACGAATGGGGAGGCGGGAACGACGGTGGCGGAACGGAGCACGGCTGCCGTCGACGTGGCAGACAACAGCGGCGACGAGCCGCTGACCGCCAAGGCGGACCAGTCCACGTCCGACGGGGTGGCCCAGAACCGGGAGCGGGAGACGGACAGCGAAGAGGCACAGGGGAGCGGCGGGACCGAGAGTCCCGGAAAGGCCTCACCGCCCGAACTGCACAGCGGACACAAACTCGCCAGGCGCTACCGCCTCGAGGAGTGCGTCACCCGTCTGGACGGCTTCAGCAGTTGGCGTGCGGTGGACGAGAAACTCCGCCGCGCCGTCGGTGTGCATCTCCTGCCCGCCGACCATCCACGGGCCCGCTCCGTACTGGCGGCGGCCCGTTCCTCGGCCCTGCTGGGCGATCCCAGGTTCGTCCAGGTCCTGGACGCGGTCGAGGAGAACGACCTCGTCTATGTGGTGCACGAGTGGCTGCCGGACGCCACGGAGCTGACCTCGCTGCTGGCCTCCGGCCCGCTGGAGGTGCACGAGGCCTACCAGATGGTCAGCCAGGTCTCCCAGGCCATGGCCGCCGCGCACCGTGAGGGCCTCGCGCATCTGCGGCTGACGCCCAGCGCCGTGCTGCGCACCTCGACCGGCCAGTGGCGCATCCGTGGGCTGGCCGTGAACGCCGCGCTGCGCGGCATCAGCTCGGACACCCCGCAGCGCACCGACACGGAGGCGATCGGGGCGCTCCTGTACGCCGCGCTCACCCAGCGCTGGCCCTACGACAACGACGCCTACGGTCTGTCCGGGCTACCCAAGGGGGTCGGCCTGATCGCCCCCGACCAGGTACGTGCCGGTGTTCACCGCGGTCTGTCGGAGCTCGCCATGCGTGCGCTCGCCAACGACGGCGCGACCGCCTCCCGCCACGAGACTCCGTGCACCACGCCGGAGGAACTGGTGAAGGCGATCGCCGAGATGCCCCGCATCCGCCCGCCGGAGCCCACGTTCACGGCCCCGCCGGAGTACCAGCGCACCTCGTACCAGCAGGGCTACGGCCGCCCCGCGCCCCACATGGGCGCCACGCAGCCCGTACCGGCCCCGCCGCCCCCGCTGCAGAGCCGCACCGGCAAGGCCCTCAAGTGGGCCGTGTCGGCCCTCCTGATCGCCGCCCTGGGCCTCGGCAGCTGGCAGCTCGCGGATGCCCTGATGGACCACGCAAAGTCCAACGACACACAGAAGCCCAAGACGACGGACGGCAACGGCAAGGGCACCGACAAGACCAAGCCGGTCAAGCCGATCGCCATCAAGGGTGCGCAGGAGTACGTCGCGAAGGGTGACGCCCAGGCGTCCGGGGACGTGGGCAAGACGTACGACGGCGACAGCTCGACGTACTGGCGGAGCAAGAGCTTCGTGGACGGTCCGGAGATGAAGCCGGCCTTCAAGCCCGGCGTCGGCATCGTCTACGACCTCGGTTCCCAGCAGACCGTCACGGCTGCTTCGATAGGGCTCCGGTACCCCGGTGATCACACGACGATCACCCTCTATGGGACGGACTCGATGAGTTCCTCGACGCCGGTGGATTCGATGACGAAGATCGGGACCATCACGACGAGCGGCACCAGCGCGAAGATCACGGTCAGCCAGAAGGCGAAGACTCAGTACGTGCTGCTCTGGATCACGGCGATGCCCTACGCGTCCGGTGATCAGTACAGCGGCGCCGGCTACAAGCAAGCCATCACGGACGTGAAGTTCACCGGCTGACGCTCGTCGACGAAAGGGAGGGGGTCCGATGGCCGATGAAACCGGATACGGCAACGCAAGCGATCAGGACCTCCTCGCCCGTCACGTAGAGGGCGACCACGAGGCCTTCGGCGAGATCGTGCGGCGCCATCGCGACCGCCTCTGGGCAGTCGCCCTGAGGACGCTGGGAGACCGCGAGGAGGCCGCTGACGCCGTCCAGGACGCGCTGGTCTCCGCCTACCGGGCCGCTCACACCTTCCGCGGCCAGTCGGCCGTCACGACCTGGCTGCACCGCATCACGGTGAACGCCTGCCTGGACCGCGCGCGCAAAGCCGCATCCAGGAAGACGTCCCCTGTCGATGACACCGAACGCCTGGAACAGCTCCTCGAACCGCACGAGTCCGCCTCCGCCCCGGCCGAGCGCAACGATCTGCACCGCGAGCTGCTGGCGGCACTGCGTACGCTCCCGGCCGACCAGCGCGCCGCTCTCGTCCTTGTGGACATGCAGGGCTACCCCGTGGCAGAGGCGGCCCGCGTCCTCGATGTGCCCGTCGGAACGGTGAAGAGCCGTTGCGCACGGGGCAGAGCCAGACTGCTGCCACTGCTCACCCATCTCCGTACGGAGAACGGAAGCGGCGGGGGCGGCAACAAGTCGGGCGGCGGAAGGAACCGGACGCAGGGGACATCCGTCCCACCGGCAGCGGGACCGCACGATGCAGGTCCACGCGAGGCAGGACCAAGCGATTCAGCTGCTGTGAAGGGCGGAGGTGGGCGAGCGTGACATCCACGACGGATACGGCCGGGCACCCGGATGTCGCGGAGATCTCCGACCTCTCCGAGGGGCTGCTCCCGCCTTCCCGCACCGCGGACGTACGGCGACACCTCGACGAGTGCGTGCTCTGCGCCGACGTGTACGACTCCCTGGAGGAGATCCGGGGGCTGCTCGGCACTCTGCCGGGCCCCACGCGCATGCCCGATGATGTGGCCGGCCGTATCGATGCCGCCCTTGCCGCGGAGGCCCTGCTGAGTGCCACGGCGCCCGACCGCGCAACGGCCGAGGGCGACAGCACGAGCGTTTCACGTGAAACATCGCTCGCCGGGGTTTCCCACACGTCCGGCGAACCGAGCCCCGCTTCCCTCACCGACCGTCCCTCGGGACGTCCCCACGCTGCCACCGGCCCCGGTCGCTCACGTCGGGGCCGCCGTGGGCGCCGCAGGGTGGTCGTTCTCGGCACGGTGTTCACGGCCGCTGCTCTCGGGCTGGGCACGATCCTCGTACAGTCGCTGGGCGACGGCTCCGGCAAGAGCCCGCAGACCGTGACACAGCAGGGAGCGAAGGACACTTTTTCCGAGGGGAAGCTGAAGACTCAGGTCGCGGATCTCCTCGCGAGGAACAAGAGCGCGCGCACCCCCTCCGCCAGCCCGAAGCGTCCTTGGGGAGTTCAGTCCAACGAGGCGGGCAACGGGTCCGCCGGGGTCGACACCTTGATCACGCCCACGGTGCAGGTCCCCGACTGTATTCAGAAGGGGACCGGAAGCACCGCGACGATCCTCGCGGCGCAGCAGGGCACGTACAAGGGGACGACGGTGTATCTCGTCGTAGTGCCCGATGCCTCCGACAGCACGAAGGTCACGGCGTACATCGTCGAAGCCGCGTGCGTAAAGCAGGCTTCGGCGTCCCCTGGCAAGCTCCTGCTGACGCACTCGTACGCCCGCTCCTGAGCGCCTCCGCGTCGACCGGCCGCCTCCCCAATAACCCCATGGGATCTCTGTGCAGTGTCTCGTCTCCGTGTGCCCGGACACAGAGGGAATGCACGCCCCTTAGGATCCGTTGGGTGGGGTGAGAGTTCTGAGAGAGGCTCCCACCAGTAGTACGCAGCAGTCTCCAGAGACGAGGAATCAAGCCGTGAGCGACGTCCGTAACGTGATCATCATCGGATCCGGGCCTGCCGGCTACACGGCAGCGCTCTACACCGCGCGCGCGTCGCTGAAGCCGCTGGTCTTCGAAGGCGCCGTCACCGCCGGTGGTGCGCTGATGAACACCACCGAGGTGGAGAACTTCCCCGGTTTCCAGGACGGCATCATGGGCCCCGAGCTCATGGACAACATGCGCGCCCAGGCCGAGCGCTTCGGTGCCGAGCTGATCCCGGACGACGTCGTCGCCGTCGACCTGACGGGCGAGATCAAGACCGTCACGGACACCGCGGGCACCGTGCACCGCGCCAAGGCCGTCATCGTCACGACGGGCTCGCAGCACCGCAAGCTCGGTCTGCCCAACGAGGACGCGCTCTCCGGACGCGGCGTCTCGTGGTGCGCGACCTGTGACGGCTTCTTCTTCAAGGACCAGGACATCGCCGTGATCGGCGGTGGCGACACCGCGATGGAGGAGGCCACCTTCCTCTCCCGCTTCGCCAAGTCCGTGACGATCGTGCACCGCCGTGACACCCTGCGCGCCTCCAAGGCGATGCAGGAGCGTGCCTTCGCCGACCCGAAGATCAACTTCGTCTGGGACAGCGAGATCGCCACGATCGAGGGCGACCCCAAGCTTGCCGGCCTGAAGCTGCGCAACCTCAAGACCGGTGAGATCTCCGACCTGGCGGTGACCGGCCTGTTCATCGCGATCGGCCACGACCCGCGCACCGAGCTCTTCAAGGGCCAGCTCGACCTGGACGAGGAGGGCTACCTCGAGGTCGAGGCGCCTTCGACCCGGACGAACCTGACCGGTGTCTTCGGCGCCGGTGACGTCGTCGACCACACGTACCGCCAGGCGATCACCGCGGCCGGCACCGGCTGCTCCGCCGCCCTCGACGCCGAGCGCTACCTCGCTGCCCTCGCGGACAGCGAGAGCGCCGCGGCTGCCACCGTCTGACCCCCGTCCGCCCCACCGCACCAACCAGTTAAGGAGCCCGCCGTGGCCGGCACCCTGAAGAATGTGACCGACGATTCCTTCGAGCAGGACGTCCTCAAGAGCGACAAGCCCGTCCTGGTGGACTTCTGGGCCGCCTGGTGCGGTCCGTGCCGCCAGATCGCGCCGTCCCTCGAGGCGATCGCCGCGGAGTACGGCGACCAGATCGAGGTTGTCAAGCTCAACATCGATGAGAACCCGGGTACGGCCGCCAAGTACGGCGTCATGTCCATCCCGACCCTGAACGTCTACCAGGGTGGCGAGGTCGCCAAGACCATCGTGGGTGCGAAGCCGAAGGCCGCGATCGTCCGCGACCTGGAGGACTTCATCACCGAGGGCGCCGAGAAGACCGTCTGACCGGAAGCGCCGTCCTGCAACGGCGGCGATGTTTCACGTGAAACACGAATGGGCCAGCCCGAAAGGGCTGGCCCATTCGCATGACGGAGGGGTTGCGTCGGCGGGCGGCATCACGGCTACAGAGGACGAAGCGCTGGTTCCTTCTGTACCGCTCCCAGGAGGCGGTCCAGAGCCAACTCCACATCTTCCTTCCAGGAGAGCGTCGTCCGCAGCTCCAGCCTCAGGCGGGGGTACCTCGGGTGGGGGCGCACCGTCTTGAAGCCGACCGCGAGGAGATGGTCGGCGGGGAGCACGCAGGCCGGTTCCTTCCACCGTGCGTCCCCGAAAGCCTCGATCGCCTTGAAGCCTCGGCGCAGCAGATCCTTGGCGACCGTCTGCACCATCACCCGGCCGAGGCCCTGGCCCTGGTAGCCCGGCATGATGAAGGCGGTCATCAACTGGACGGCGTCCGGTGAGACCGGGCTCGTGGGGAACGCCGTGGAGCGGGGTACATAGGCCGGGGGTGCGTACAGCACGAAGCCCACCGGTACGTCGTCCACGTAGACGACGCGGCCGCAGGATCCCCACTCCAGCAGGACGGCGGAGATCCACGCCTCCTTCTCGAGTTCGGGCCTTCCCGCCTTTACCGCGGCTTCCCCACTGACGGGATCCAGTTCCCAGAAGACACACGCGCGACAGCGCTTGGGAAGGTCCGGAAGGTTGTCCAGCGTGAGCGGTACGAGCCTGCGCCCCATGAAGGATGTTCCTCGCTTCCTTCGCCCGCAGCATCGCGAGCGGCTGTCAGAGCGCTTCGCTCCCTGAGCAGGCTGCCGATGAACCCACCGACCGCCCCCAGTCCCAGGCCCGCGGTCACCAGTCCGGTACGGCTCACGGTTTGCATGGCCCCCGCCTCCCCAATGAAGGTGCCGCCAGGTGGATGCGCCATACCCGATGGCATCGTATCCACGATGCGATTGCATCGATACTGCCTGAAAGCAAAGAGCAGGCCGTGTTCCGGTACACACCGGACACAGCCCGCTCTTGTGGTCGACCAACGGGATGTCGCCGCGCGACTCAGGCCTCCGTGTCCTCGGAGTCCTCGTCCAGGAGACTCCTCTGGAGAACGCCTCCCTCACCGGGGGCGAGAGAGCTGAGGATCCGCTCGAGGTCGTCCATCGAGGCGAACTCGACCGTGATCTTTCCCTTCTTCTGCCCCAGGTCGACCTTCACGCGGGTCTCGAAGCGGTCCGAGAGGCGGGTGGCAAGGTCGCTCAGTGCCGGGGAGAGACGGGTGCCGGCCCGCGGTCCCTTGGAGCGCGCAGCGGTCTGGGGGCGCGATCCCATGAGGGTGACGATCTCCTCGACGGCCCGCACCGACAGCCCCTCGGCCACGATGCGGTGGGCCAGCCGGTCCTGCTCCTCCGAGTCCGCGACGGAGAGCAGGGCGCGGGCGTGGCCCGCGGAGAGTACTCCTGCGGCGACACGACGCTGAACCGCCGGCGAGAGCTTCAGCAGCCGCAGGGTGTTGGAGACCTGCGGGCGCGAACGGCCGATACGGTCCGCCAGCTGGTCGTGCGTGCAGTTGAAGTCCTGCAGCAGCTGGTCGTAGGCAGCCGCCTCTTCCAGCGGATTCAACTGAGCACGGTGCAGGTTCTCCAGCAGCGCGTCCAGGAGAAGCTTCTCGTCCTCCGTGGCCCGCACGATCGCGGGAATGGCCTCAAGCCCCGCCTCACGGCAGGCACGGAAGCGCCGCTCACCCATGATGAGCTCGTAGCGTGCCGGACCCACCTGACGCACGACGACCGGCTGGAGAAGCCCGACCTCCTTGATGGAGGTAACCAGCTCGGCAAGAGCGTCCTCGTCGAACACCTCACGGGGCTGACGCGGGTTGGGGGTGATGTAGTCGAGAGGCAGTTCAGCAAAGTGAGCGCCGACAGGCGAGGAGGGCACCTCCGGGGTCCCGATCGTCGCCGGCTCCTCTGTTTCATGTGAAACAGGCGGCAGCGTGGTCACCTTCGCCGCGGCGACCCCGCGCTCTGCCGTGAGCACGGGTCCAGCCGCCGACGAGGCGGAGGCTCCGCCCGCCGGCGAGGGAACCGTCTTCTCTGTCGGAGCCGCGGGGATCAGTGCGCCGAGGCCCCGCCCCAGCCCTCGTCGTCGCTCACTCACTGGATCCCCTCCACCATGTTCTGACTGTTCTGTACGCCCACATGGGCGTTCTGCGCGTCGTACGCCACTCCGACTCCGCGGAGGGCGATTTCTCGTGCGGCCTCAAGATACGAGAGGGCACCGCTCGACCCTGGATCGTAGGTCAGCACCGTCTGGCCGTAGCTCGGGGCCTCGGAGATACGGACCGAGCGAGGAATGCTCGTCCGCAGCACCTCGTCACCGAAGTGGCTGCGCACCTCGTCCGCGACCTGGGACGCGAGGCGCGTCCGGCCGTCGTACATGGTGAGCAGGATCGTCGAGACATGGAGGTTGGGGTTGAGATGCCCCCGCACCAGGTCGACGTTACGCAGGAGCTGGCCCAGGCCTTCCAGCGCGTAGTACTCGCACTGGATAGGAATGAGGACCTCCGCACCGGCGACCAGCGCGTTGACCGTCAGGAGGCCGAGCGACGGCGGGCAGTCGATGAGGATGTAGTCCAGCGGCTGCTCATACGCCTGGATCGCTCGCTCCAGCCGGCTCTCCCGTGCCACCAGGGACACCAGCTCGATCTCCGCACCGGCGAGATCGATCGTGGCAGGCGCACAGAAGAGGCCCTCGACATCGGGGACCGGTTGGACGACTTCGGAGAGCGGCTTGCTGTCAATCAGCACGTCGTAGATGGAAGGCACCTCGGCGTGATGATCGATGCCGAGCGCGGTGGAGGCGTTGCCCTGAGGGTCGAGGTCGATCACCAGGACACGGCCGCCATGCAGGGCAAGCGAGGCAGCAAGGTTGACCGTGGTCGTGGTCTTGCCCACCCCACCCTTCTGGTTGGCGACGACCATGACGCGGGTCTGTTCGGGCCGTGGCAGGCCCTCACCGGCGCGACCCAGCGCCTCCACCGCCAGTTGGGCAGCACGACCAATAGGAGTGTCGTCCATTGGGGGCGGTGTTTCACGTGAAACATCCTCCCCCATCGACTCGGTACGGGGACCGGGGACCGGATCGGTCATCGGTCCCGCGATGTTGGCGTCGGACCGCAAGGATTCACTCTCCTCGACTTCAGGCTCGCAATGAACAGAGCCTCCCATGTCTTCGGGGTCATGAACCAGCGAGGCCCGTTCTTCTGTGGAGAAATCCACCTCTGTGGACAACTCCGCACCCTCCGCGAGTGAACCGAGAGGCTTCCGGTCGCGGGGTTCGGCCGCGGCGCGGCCGCGACTGATGATGCCGTGCAGCAGTGAGCGACGTTTCACGTGAAACACGATGCCTAGCGGCCAGGGCCATCGCGGCGCGACACTCCGAGATGCGTAGGTTTGGCAGCTTGTGTGGAGTACGGCTCGTCGTCAGGAAGGATCAGCCGGAGTGATAAAGAACTCCCGGCTCCGCCCTGCGGAACCGGGAGTCCACGATCCACTTCGCGCTCAGGATCAGCGCCGTCGGCGCGTCCGCCCCGTCCGGGCCGCCTTCGCCCTCTTCGCGGCGAAACGCACGCCACCCGGGCTCTCCCCGACCTCGACCCGCACCACGGTCGACAGCGGGTCCACAATGCCCTCACCGACGTGCAGGATCGACGTCTCCACGGCGCCGAGCTTGCTGAGGGCCGTCGCGGCGCTCTTCAGCTCCTCCTCAGCGGTGTCGCCCTTGAGAGCCAGCATCTCGCCGTACGGGCGGAGGAGGGGAATGCCCCACGTCGCCAGCCGGTCCAGTGGAGCGACAGCCCGGGCCGTCACCACGTGGACCGCCGGCAGCTTTCCCATGACCTCCTCGGCGCGACCGCGCACGACGGTGACATGGTCGAGGCCGAGGAGCTCGACGACCTCGGTGAGGAAGTTGGTCCGCCGCAGCAACGGTTCCAGCAGAGTGATCTTGATGTCATCCCGGACCAGGGCCAGCGGAATGCCGGGGAGCCCCGCGCCGGAGCCGACGTCGCACACGGTCACACCTTCGGGCACGACCTCGGAGAGCACCGCGCAGTTCAGCAGGTGCCGCTCCCACAGTCGGGGCACCTCGCGGGGGCCGATCAGCCCCCGCTGCACTCCCGTCTCGGCCAACAGCTCCGCGTACCGGACCGCGTCTGCGAAGCGATCGCCGAATACCTCGCGCGCCTGCTCGGGCGCAGGGGGAAGCTCCGCTGCCTCCGTCACGGGGACCGTCCTTCCGTACCGCATAAGCGCGCTGAGCGCTGACACCAGGGCTATCAGGGATTACCAGGAACTACGAGGGACTATCAGGCTGACAAAGTTCGGCCCCGCCTGCTCAACAGACGGGGCCGAAGAAACCTTCGTACCGATCAGGCGGGAAGCACGACGACGAAGCGCTGCGGCTCCTCGCCCTCGGACTCACTGCGCAGACCCGCGGCCTTGACCGCGTCGTGGACGACCTTGCGCTCGAAGGGCGTCATCGGCTTCATCTTCACCGGCTCGCCGGAGCTCTTCACCTCGGCCGCGGCCTTGGCGCCCAGCTCGGAGAGCTCCTCGCGCTTCTTGGCGCGGTAGCCCGCGATGTCCAGCATCAGTCGGCTGCGGTCCCCGGTCTCCCGGTGAACGGCCAGGCGCGTGAGCTCCTGGAGGGCCTCGAGCACCTCGCCGTCGCGACCGACCAGCTTCTGCAGGTCACGGCTGCTCGCGTCGCTGATGATCGAGACAGCGGCGCGGTCGGCCTCGACGTCCATGTCGATGTCGCCGTCGAGATCGGCGATGTCCAGCAGACCCTCGAGGTAGTCCGCCGCGATCTCGCCTTCCTGCTCAAGGCGGGTCAGGGTGTCGCCCTCAGCGGCGGCGGAGGTGGTGCCTTCCGTCACGGGATGGACTCCTTCTTACTTCTTGGACGGGGACTTGGGCCGCTGCGGACCCTTGCGCTGTCCGGACTGGGCTTTGCTGCGGGTACCGGTGCCCGGCTTGTTGCCGCCTCCGGCCGGCTTGGCGGCGGGCTTGGCGTCCTGCGGCTCGTCGGACTTGGTCAGCGAGGTCTTCGGCTCGGCCTCACCCGCCGCCTTCGCCCCACCGGCCGCCGTGCCCGACTGACGCTGGGACTTGGACTGGCGCTTGGGCTGCTGACGCTTGGGAGCGCCACCCGTGGTGGTCGTGGTGCCGTCCTCGGCCTCGACGGTCGCCTCGGCCTGACCCTTCACCACAGTGCCGTCAGCCTGGGCCACCAGGCCCACCTTGGTCAGGCTGTTGATGAACTTGCGCTCGAACTCGTTACGGTCGCGGCCCTTGGCGACGATCGCCTTGACGATGGCCTTCTCGCCACGGCTGCGCGTCTTCTCGTGGTGCGTGACGTGCTTCTCCAGGCGCTCGAGGTACGCGGCCTGAGCCTTGGAACCCGGGGTCGGGTTGTTGCGGATGACGTACATCTGCTGGCCCATGGTCCACACGTTGGTGGTCAGCCAGTAGACGAGGACACCGACCGGGAAGTTGATGCCGAAGACGGCGAACATGACCGGGAAGACGTACATCAGCATCTTCTGCTGCTGCATGAAGGGCGTCTTCACCGTGGTGTCGACGTTCTTCGTCATCAGCTGACGCTGGGTGTAGAACTGCGAGCTCGACATCAGCACGATCATGATCGCGGTGACGACCCGGACATCGGTCAGCGTGGCACCGAGCTGGGAGACCTTGTCGGCGCTGTCGGTGAACTTCGCCGCGAGCGGTGCGCCGAAGATGTGCGCCTTCTGCGCACTCTCCAGCAGGCCCTGGTTGATCACACCGATCGTCTTGCCGGTCGCGATGCCGTTGAGCACGTGGTACAGGGCGAAGAAGAACGGCGACTGCGCCAGGATGGGAAGGCACGAGGAGAGCGGGTTGGTACCCGTCTCCTTGTACAGCTTCATCATCTCTTCGGACTGGCGCTGCTTGTCGTTCTTGTAGCGCTCCTGGATCTTCTTCATCTCGGGCTGCAGCGTCTGCATCGCCCGAGTCGACTTGATCTGCTTCACGAAGAGCGGAATGAGGCAGATACGGATCAGGATCACCAGGGACACGATGGACAGGCCCCAGGCCCAGCCCGTATCGGGACCGAAGATCTTCCCGTACACAGAGTGGAACTGGACGATGACCCAGGAAACGGGTGTCGTGATGAAGCTGAAAAGACTGGCAATCGTGTCCACTAATCAGGCTCCTTGAGCATGGGACGGGGTCTCGGCGGCCGGGCTCGAGGGATGGTCGGACATTCCATGACCCTCAATGGCCGGTTCGGCGGCGGAGTTCCCGCCCTTGCGTGCGCGCCAGGCGTTACGCAGCATTTCGTGCCACCGCGGACGCTTGCGCGGCGGAACATGGTCCACGCCGCCCAGCGACCACGGATTGCACCGGAGGATGCGCCAGGCGGTGAGTGCCGTTCCCTTGATCGCACCGTGCCGGTCGATGGCTTGGTAGCCGTAGTGGGAGCACGACGGGTAGTACTTGCACACCGGCCCGAGCAGCGGGCTGATCGTCCACTGGTACAGCTTGATAAGAGCCAGCAGCGGGTACTTCATCGCGCGCCCCCTCCCAGCAGCCGCTGAAGGGCGGCATCCAGGTCTCGGGCCAGCTGTTCATGGTCGGCGTCGCCCGCACCGGGCAGCGCTCGTACGACTACCAGGCTACCGGGGGGCAACTGGGCGACTCGGTCACGCATCAAATGGCGAAGTCTGCGCTTCACCTTGTTGCGGACGACCGCCCCGCCCACGGCCTTGCTCACGACGAAACCCGCACGCGTCGGGGGAGCGCTCTCCCCAGGCGCGTGCGGGTCCGTTGCACCGCTACGTAGATGGACGACGAGGAGCGGGCGTCCGGCCCGGCGTCCTCGGCGTACCGCGGTCGCGAAGTCCTCGCGCCGCCTCAGCCGATGCTCGGTAGGCAGCACGACATCATGACCTGTTGTTATCAGGCGGACAGGCTGGCGCGACCCTTGCCACGGCGGTTCGCGAGAATCGCGCGGCCGGCACGGGTGCGCATCCGCAGGCGGAAGCCGTGGGTCTTGGCGCGACGACGGTTGTTCGGCTGGAAGGTGCGCTTGCTCACTCGGGGGCTCCAGAAAGAATCGGTGGTGGCGGGGTGCCGCCTTGGCTGTCACCGTGCGCCCACGAGGTAGCTCGTAATTACGCCCGAGTGCACCGCTTCCCGATCACTCGACGTGACCTGTGCCCATCGGAGGCAGGCGGCAGCAGCCATCGACAACTCGACCTGGTCACGGTACGCGCGGCTACGCCATCCGGTCAAACCGGCTCCTGGCGGGAGACACTATCCACAGGCTGGGGACAACAACTTGAACCGCAGCGGTCGCCCTGACTACCGTGGCTGAACTCCGATTCGTTCCCTTCCCACCGCCCCAGCGGATTTGTTCCCACCGCCCCACCCGACTGACTTCCCAACCTGTTCCCAGAACCACACGTTCGTGGGACCCGTGAGAGAGCGTGCCCTGTGGCTGACGTACCTGCCGATCTTGCCGCAGTGTGGCCACGAGTACTGGAACAGCTCCTCGGTGAGGGCCGCGGTCAGGGTGTGGAGGCGAAGGACGAGCACTGGATCAAGCGCTGCCAGCCGCTGGCACTGGTCGCGGACACCGCTCTGCTCGCGGTTCCGAACGAATTCGCGAAGGGCGTCCTCGAAGGACGTCTCGCGCCGATCGTCAGTGACACGCTGAGCCGCGAGTGCGGCCGCCCGATCCGCATCGCGATCACCGTCGACGACTCGGCCGGGGAACCCCAGCCTCCGACGCCGCCCGCCCCCCAGGCCCGGTACGAGGAGTCCGAGCTCCCCTCCGGCGCGGGCCAGGGCCGTGACGCGTACGACGGTCAGGGCGGCGACGAGCGGAACCCCTACGGCGGCCAGGGCGGCGAGGACCGCAACGGCTACGGCGGCCAGGGCCGTGACGAGCGCCACGCCTACGACTCCCAGGGCCGCGAAGACCGGGGCGGCTACGACTCCCCGGGCCGTGACGAGCGCAACCCCTATGACGCTCAGCGCCGCGACGGGTACGAGGGGTACGGCCGCCACCGCGCCGACGACCACCGGGGTGACCACCGAGGCGGTCGCTCCGACCAGCTCCCCGGCGCCCCCGGCGACCAGCTGCCGCCCGGCCGCTCCGACCAGTCCCGCGCGGACCACCTGCCGACCGCCCGCCCCGCCTACCCGGACTACCAGCGCCCCGAGCCCGGCGCCTGGCCGCGGCACACCCAGGACGACTACGGCTGGCAGCAGCAGCGCCTCGGCTTCCCCGACCGCGACCCGTACGCCTCGCCCTCGCAGGACTACCGGCCGCAGTCGATGGAGCGCCCGCCCTACGAGCAGCAGCGCCAGGACTACGACCAGCCGCGCTCCGAGTACGAGCGCCCCGACCGCCGCGACCTCCAGGAGCCGTCCTCGGGCGGTGCGCCGCCACACCGAGGCGGCCCCTCGCTGCAGTCCTCCGGCGGCGCTCCCGGCCCGCTGGGCGCGAAGCCGGCGCCGGCGTCCGGTCCGGGCGAGCCCACCGCGCGCCTCAACCCGAAGTACCTCTTCGACACGTTCGTCATCGGCGCCTCGAACCGCTTCGCGCACGCGGCCGCGGTCGCCGTCGCCGAGGCGCCTGCGAAGGCGTACAACCCCCTCTTCATCTATGGGGAGTCGGGTCTCGGCAAGACGCACCTGCTGCACGCGATCGGGCACTACGCGCGCAGCCTCTACCCGGGCACGCGGGTGCGGTACGTGAGCTCCGAGGAGTTCACCAACGAGTTCATCAACTCCATCCGCGACGGCAAGGGCGACAGCTTCCGCAAGCGGTACCGGGAGATGGACATCCTGCTGGTCGACGACATCCAGTTCCTGGCGGACAAGGAGTCGACGCAGGAGGAGTTCTTCCACACCTTCAACACGCTCCACAACGCGAACAAGCAGATCGTGCTCTCCAGCGACCGGCCGCCCAAGCAGCTGGTGACCCTGGAGGACCGGCTGCGGAACCGTTTCGAGTGGGGTCTGATCACGGACGTCCAGCCGCCCGAGCTGGAGACCCGTATCGCCATCCTTCGTAAGAAGGCGGTGCAGGAGCAGCTCAACGCTCCGCCGGAGGTGCTCGAGTTCATCGCGTCCCGGATCTCGCGCAACATCCGTGAGCTGGAGGGCGCGCTGATCCGGGTGACGGCGTTCGCGTCGCTCAACCGGCAGCCAGTCGACCTCGGCCTGACCGAGATCGTCCTGAAGGACCTGATCCCCGGCGGCGAGGACTCGGCTCCGGAGATCACGGCCACGGCGATCATGGCGGCCACCGCGGACTACTTCGGCCTCACGGTGGACGACCTGTGCGGGTCCTCACGCAGTCGCGTCCTGGTGACCGCGCGGCAGATCGCCATGTATCTGTGCCGCGAGCTCACCGATCTCTCGCTGCCGAAGATCGGCGCGCAGTTCGGCGGCCGTGACCACACGACCGTCATGCACGCCGACCGCAAGATCCGCGCGCTGATGGCCGAGCGCCGCTCCATCTACAACCAGGTCACCGAGCTCACCAACCGCATCAAGAACGGCTGACAGGCGCGGCAGTACGCCGCCGAGGGCGCCCCCGGGACACGGTCCCGAGGGCGCCTTTCGCTGTTCTGGCGCGCTGATCTGGCTAGCCCGCAGCTCCGACCCGCGGCTCTCGCATGCGCGCCGCGAGGGATTCCGGCAGCCGTTTCGGAGCTTTCGGGATCCGCTCCGAGACGCCCCCGGAAGGCTCTGGACCTCGCTCCGAGGGGCCCCGCGAGCTCCTGAGACCCGGTCCCAAGGGGGCTCCGAGGGCTTCCCGGGCCTGTTCCGAGGCCGTCGGCTCTCGTTTCACCGCTACCGGAACGACATCAGATGTTCGAATACGAGCCGGGTTACGGCCACTCTCCACAGATTCGGTGACTTTCTGGCGTCCACACCCTGGGGACCGCGAAGTTGTCCCGATCGTGTCCACAGGGGTCACTGTCGAAAGACCATCAGACCAGGTCAGCCCCCTGTGGATTCGTGGACGAAGACTCTCCACAGACTGTGGACGAAGAAAGGATCCACAGGGTGTGCGCGAAGTTGTCCACCGACGACCCACAGGCTGGAGCTGGTTGTCCCCAGCCATCCCCGGCTTCTCCACACCCCTGTCCACTGTTCGGCAACGTGACGCGCCCGATCACCGTGTCGAGTGAAAGGCGTCACACCAAGGTGCCGGATTGGCCTGTGGGGAACGTGGGTAAAGCTGGGGACGGATCTGGGGAGAAGTGGCCCGAGCCTGTGCATCGAGTGTGCAGAACTTTTCGTCGTCCACAGAGACCCCCGGTTGTCCACCGTCTCCGCCCACAGGGTCAGTGGACAAAAAATCCCGGCTGACCTGCGCAAACGCGGTTATCCACGGTTTCCACAGGCCCTACTACTAAGACCAACTAGATAGAGGCTGGGAATCGATTCGAAGACGGGGCTGTGCACAACTTGCTCTCGGAGGCTCTGGTGCCGCTCGGCACGACTTGACCCCGAGGGGCACCGACTGTCAGTGCGGTGCGTCAGACTGGTCCCCGGTGTCCTGCCCGCCACAGGGCTGAACGACACCGAGTCAGACGACGAAGGCCAGCAGGGCGAGAGCGCCGGCAACAGACGGAGGCGGCAACGGTGAAGATCCGGGTGGAACGCGACGTACTCGCGGAGGCAGTGGCCTGGGCGGCACGCAGCCTCCCGGCCCGTCCGCCGGCGCCTGTGCTCGCCGGCCTCCTTCTGAAGGCCGAGGAGGGTGCCCTGAGCCTCTCCAGCTTCGACTACGAGGTCTCGGCACGCGTCTCCGTGGACGCGGAGATCGACGAGGAGGGCACGGTCCTCGTCTCCGGCCGTCTGCTCGCGGACATCTGCCGCGCCCTCCCCAACCGGCCGGTGGAGATTTCCACAGACGGTGTACGGGCGACCGTGGTCTGCGGCTCCTCGCGATTCACACTCCACACCCTGCCTGTGGAGGAGTACCCCGCGCTGCCGCAGATGCCGTTGGCGACCGGCACCGTCCCCGGTGAGGTCTTCGCATCGGCGGCCGCCCAGGTGGCCATCGCGGCGGGCCGTGACGACACGCTGCCCGTGCTCACCGGTGTGCGCATCGAGATCGAGGGCGACACGGTCACGCTGGCCTCCACCGACCGCTACCGCTTCGCGGTCCGCGAGTTCCTGTGGAAGCCGGAGAACCCCGAGGCGTCCGCGGTGGCCCTGGTGCCCGCCAAGACGCTCCTGGACACCGCCAAGGCCCTCACGAGCGGCGACAGCGTGATCCTGGCGCTGTCCGGCTCGGGCGCCGGCGAGGGCCTCATCGGCTTCGAGGGGGCGGGGCGGCGTACGACCACCCGCCTGCTGGAGGGCGACCTGCCGAAGTACCGCTCGCTCTTCCCGACGGAGTTCAACTCCATCGCGGTGATCGAGACCGCCCCCTTCGTGGAGGCCGTCAAGCGTGTCGCCCTGGTCGCCGAGCGCAACACCCCGGTGCGTCTGAGCTTCGAGCAGGGCGTGCTGATCCTGGAGGCGGGCTCCAGCGACGACGCACAGGCTGTGGAAAGGGTCGACGCGCAGTTGGAGGGCGACGACGTCTCGATCGCCTTCAACCCGACGTTCCTGCTCGACGGCCTCAGCGCCATCGACTCGCCGGTGGCGCAGCTCTCCTTCACGACGTCCACGAAGCCCGCGCTGCTGAGCGGCAGGCCCGCGGTGGACGCCGAGGCGGACGAGGCCTACAAGTACCTGATCATGCCGGTGCGTCTGAGCGGCTGAGTGAGCTGAGCCCGCCGGACCGATCGGTCTGATCGGTCCGGCGGGCTCACCCACAGGTGGGGCGTACGTCTGAGCGGCTATGCCCACAGGTGTGCGTGAGAGTCCGGGTTTAGGCTCAGACACAGGTACGAAAGTGCCCTCACGCCACGTCGAAAACCTAAGGAACAACTGATGGAGCTCGGTCTCGTCGGCCTCGGCAAGATGGGCGGCAACATGCGCGAGCGGATCCGCCGCGCAGGCCACACCGTCATCGGATACGACCGCAACCCGGACCTCGCCGACGTCCACAGCCTGGAAGAGCTTGTGGGCAAGCTCAAGGGTCCGCGCGTGGTGTGGGTGATGGTCCCGGCCGGTGCCGCCACGCAGTCCACCGTCGACCAGCTCGGCGAGCTCCTGGAGCCCGGGGACGTCGTCGTGGACGGCGGCAACTCCCGCTGGACGGACGACGAGAAGCACGCGGAGGAGCTGGCGGCCAAGGGCATCGGTTTCGTCGACTGCGGCGTCTCCGGCGGCGTCTGGGGCCTGGAGAACGGCTATGCGCTGATGTACGGCGGCGACGCCGAGAACATCGCCAAGGTGCAGCCGATCTTCGAGGCACTCAAGCCGGAGGGCGACTTCGGCGCGGTGCACGCCGGCAAGGTCGGCGCGGGCCACTTCTCCAAGATGGTCCACAACGGCATCGAGTACGCCATGATGCAGGCCTACGCCGAGGGCTGGGAGCTCCTGGAGAAGGTCCACTCCGTCACCGACGTGCGCGAGGTCTTCCGCTCCTGGCAGGAAGGCACGGTCATCCGTTCCTGGCTGCTGGATCTGGCGGTGAACGCCCTGGACGAGGACGAGCACCTGGAGAAGCTGCGCGGTTACGCACAGGACTCCGGCGAGGGCCGCTGGACGGTGGAAGCCGCCATCGACCACGCGGTGCCGCTGCCCGCGATCACCGCGTCGCTGTTCGCGCGGTTCGCCTCGCGGCAGGAGGACTCGCCGCAGATGAAGATGGTCGCGGCGCTGCGCAACCAGTTCGGCGGCCACGCGGTCGAGACGAAGTAATCCACAGATCCACAGGCCGTACGGCGGTGGATCCACAACCCTGGGGGAGGTCGGCGAACGACCATGCACGTCACGCACCTGTCGCTGGCCGACTTCCGCTCGTACGCCCGGGTCGAGGTCCCGCTCGACCCGGGCGTCACCGCGTTCGTGGGCCCCAACGGACAGGGCAAGACGAATCTGGTCGAGGCGGTCGGCTATCTCGCGACCCTCGGCAGCCACCGCGTCTCCTCCGACGCACCGCTGGTGCGCATGGGCGCCGAGCGGGCGATCATCCGGGCCAATGTCCGCCAGGGCGAGCGCCAGCAACTCATCGAGCTCGAGCTGAACCCCGGCAGGGCCAACCGCGCCCGCATCAACAGGTCCTCGCAGGTCAGACCCCGTGATGTGCTCGGCATCGTGCGCACCGTGCTGTTCGCGCCCGAGGATCTCGCGCTGATCAAGGGCGACCCCGGTGAGCGGCGCCGCTTCCTGGACGAGCTGATCACCGCCCGCTCCCCGCGGATGGCGGGCGTCCGCTCCGACTACGAGCGGGTCCTCAAGCAGCGCAACACCCTCCTGAAGTCGGCCATGCTGGCCCGCCGTCACGGCGGCCGCACCATGGACCTCTCCACGCTCGACGTGTGGGACCAGCACCTCGCGCGCGTGAGCGCCGAGCTGCTGGCCCAACGGCTCGACCTGGTCGCCGCGATCCAGCCGCTGGCCGACAAGGCGTACGAGCAGCTGGCCCCCGGCGGCGGACCCGTCGCCCTGGAGTACAAGTCGTCCGCGCCCGGCGAGGCACACACCCGCGAGGACCTGTACGAGCAGGTGATGGCGGCGCTCGCCGAGGTCCGCAAGCAGGAGATCGAGCGGGGCGTGACCCTCGTAGGACCCCATCGGGACGATGTGGTCCTCAAACTCGGCCAGCTGCCCGCCAAGGGATACGCCTCGCACGGCGAGTCCTGGTCGTACGCGCTGGCGCTGCGCCTGGCCTCGTACGACCTCCTGAGGGCCGAGGGCAATGAACCGGTGCTGGTCCTCGACGACGTCTTCGCCGAGCTGGACAGCCGCAGAAGAGAGCGCCTCGCCGAACTCGTCGCTCCCGGCGAGCAGGTCCTGGTGACGGCCGCGGTCGACGACGACGTACCGGACGTACTGACGGGGACGCGGTACGCCGTCTCCGAGGGCCTGGTGGAGCGGGTATGACGGAGAACACACCCGGCGGATCGGCCGCCTCCGAGGGAGCTCCGGAAAAGGGCCCGGAAACGGCCTCCAAGAAGACCCCCGAGCACTCCGGCGTCGACCTCGCGCGCGTGGCGTTGCGCGCGGCGAAGGAGCAGGCACGCGCGCGGGGGGACGCGGCGCAGCAGAAGAAGCAGGCGCGGCGCGGCGGCCTGCGCTCCGGCGCGCGCGCCGACGGGCGTGATCCGATGGCGCTCGGCGCCGCGATCAACCGGCTGCTCACCGAGCGCGGCTGGGAGACCCCGGCCGCGGTGGGCGGTGTGATGGGCCGCTGGCCGCAGATCGTCGGCGAGGACCTGGCCAAGCACTGCGTCCCGCAGAAGTACGAAGAGGACGAGCGGGTGCTGAGCGTGCAGTGCGACTCGACCGCCTGGGCCACCCAGTTGCGGCTGCTCGCCCCGCAGGTGGTCGCGCGGCTGAACCAGGACCTCGGGCACGGCACGGTGCGACTGATCAAGGTGCAGGGCCCCAACGGTCCCGCGCGCCGTTTCGGCCCCTTGCGCGCCCCTGGAAGCACGGGTCCCGGCGACACCTACGGGTGACAGAGGCCACATCGACCGGCTCCTGCGCGGGAGTGCACGCGGTTGCGAACACCGACCTGACTCCGCGGTAGCCAAGGGTTGACACCCGGAAGCGCTGAGTGCCGCTGTAAGCCTCTTTGAGCCCGGGTCCACATATGGGGAGTCGGGAGAGACCGGTTCAGGGCGGCACATGCGGACTCAGGTACCGGCAAACACCCATCACTGTCGGCGCTACCGGTAGACTGGAAGCTAATCCCGCCCCGCTTGCGGGGACCGTCCGGGAAAAGCTGAGCAACGCTGATCAAGGCTTACCAACGCAACGTGCCGCAGCCGCTCCGGCAACCCGCCGACGAGCTTGGCTTGTGCTGTGCCAGAAAGGGCGCTTCGTGGCCGATTCCGGCAACCCCAACGAGAACACCCCGTCCACCGACGCCGGCGACAACGCCGAGGCCACGACCTCGAACGGCGAGGTCACAGCCTCGTACGACGCCAGCGCCATCACCGTCCTCGAGGGTCTGGACGCGGTTCGCAAGCGACCCGGTATGTACATCGGCTCGACCGGCGAGCGCGGACTGCACCACCTCGTGTACGAGGTCGTCGACAACTCCGTCGACGAGGCGCTGGCCGGCCACGCGGACACGATCGACATCACGATCCTCGCCGACGGCGGCGTGCGCGTCGTGGACAACGGCCGCGGCATCCCCGTGGGCATCGTTCCCTCCGAAGGGAAGCCGGCCCTCGAGGTCGTGCTGACGGTCCTGCACGCGGGCGGTAAGTTCGGCGGCGGCGGCTACGCGGTCTCCGGTGGTCTGCACGGCGTCGGCGTCTCCGTCGTGAACGCCCTGTCGAGCAAGGTCTCCGTCGAGGTCAAGACCGACGGACGGCGCTGGACGCAGGACTACAAGATGGGCGTCCCGACCGCCCCTCTCGTCGAGCACGAGGCCACCGACGAGACCGGCACCTCGGTCACCTTCTGGGCCGACGGCGACATCTTCGAGACGACCGAGTACTCCTTCGAGACGCTCTCGCGGCGCTTCCAGGAGATGGCGTTCCTCAACAAGGGTTTGACGATCAAACTCACTGATGAGCGCGAGTCGGCGAAGGCCACGGCCGGTGCGGACGAGGCGGGTGCGGACGAGAAGGCCGAGGTCAAGACCGTCACGTACCACTACGAGGGCGGCATCGTCGACTTCGTGAAGTACCTCAACTCCCGCAAGGGAGACGTGGTGCACCCCACCGTCATCGATCTCGAGGCCGAGGACAAGGACAAGAGCCTGTCCCTCGAGGTCGCGATGCAGTGGAACAGCGGCTACAGCGAGGGCGTGTACTCCTTCGCCAACATCATCCACACCCACGAGGGCGGTACGCACGAGGAGGGCTTCCGTGCGGCGCTGACCTCGCTGATCAACAAGTACGCGCGCGACAAGAAGCTGCTGCGCGAGAAGGACGACAACCTCACCGGTGACGACATCCGTGAGGGTCTGACCGCGATCATCTCGGTCAAGCTGAGCGAGCCGCAGTTCGAGGGCCAGACGAAGACCAAGCTGGGCAACACGGAGGCGAAGACCTTCGTCCAGAAGGCCGTCTACGAGCACCTCAACGACTGGCTGGACCGCAACCCGAACGAGGCCGCGGACATCGTCCGCAAGTCCATCCAGGCGGCCACCGCGCGCGTGGCGGCCCGCAAGGCTCGCGACCTCACCCGCCGCAAGGGCCTCCTGGAGACGGCGTCCCTGCCGGGCAAGCTGTCCGACTGCCAGTCGAACGACCCCACCAAGTGCGAGATCTTCATCGTCGAGGGTGACTCCGCCGGCGGCTCGGCCAAGTCCGGACGCAACCCGCAGTACCAGGCGATCCTCCCGATCCGAGGCAAGATCCTCAACGTCGAGAAGGCGCGGATCGACAAGATCCTGCAGAACCAGGAGATCCAGGCGCTGATCTCGGCCTTCGGCACCGGGGTCCACGAGGACTTCGACATCGAGAAGCTCCGCTATCACAAGATCATCCTGATGGCGGACGCCGACGTCGACGGCCAGCACATCAACACCCTGCTGCTGACCTTCCTGTTCCGCTTCATGCGGCCGCTGGTCGAGGCCGGGCACGTGTTCCTGTCGCGCCCCCCGCTGTACAAGATCAAGTGGGGCCGGGACGACTTCGAGTACGCGTACTCGGACCGTGAGCGCGACGCGTTGATCGAGCTGGGCAAGCAGGCCGGCAAGCGCATCCGCGACGACTCGGTCCAGCGCTTCAAGGGCCTCGGCGAGATGAACGCCGAGGAGCTGCGGATCACGACCATGGACCAAGAGCACCGGGTCCTCGGCCAGGTCACGCTCGACGACGCCGCCCAGGCCGACGACCTGTTCTCGGTCCTCATGGGCGAGGACGTCGAGGCCCGCCGCGCGTTCATCCAGCGCAATGCCAAGGACGTCCGCTTCCTCGACATCTGAGTCGGTCTCAGCTGACCGCAGCAGAAAGGATCCTCACCAGCAATGGCCGACGAGAACACTCCCAGCACGCCTGAAGAAGGCGGCGAGATCACCCTGCGCGTCGAGCCCGTCGGGCTCGAGACGGAGATGCAGCGCTCGTATCTCGACTACGCGATGTCCGTCATCGTGTCGCGCGCGCTGCCCGACGTCCGGGACGGCCTCAAGCCCGTCCACCGCCGCGTCCTGTACGCCATGTACGACGGCGGCTACCGGCCCGAGAAGGGCTTCTACAAGTGCGCCCGCGTCGTCGGCGACGTCATGGGCACCTACCACCCGCACGGTGACTCCTCGATCTACGACGCGCTGGTCCGCCTCGCGCAGCCGTGGTCCATGCGAATGCCGCTGGTGGACTCCAACGGCAACTTCGGCTCTCCGGGCAACGACCCCGCGGCCGCCATGCGCTACACCGAGTGCAAGATGGCGCCGCTGTCCATGGAGATGGTCCGTGACATCGACGAGGAGACCGTCGACTTCACGGACAACTACGACGGCCGCAACCAGGAGCCGACGGTTCTGCCGGCCCGGTTCCCGAACCTGCTGATCAACGGCTCGGCGGGCATCGCGGTCGGCATGGCCACCAACATCCCGCCGCACAACCTCCGTGAGGTCGCGGCCGGCGCCCAGTGGTACCTCGAGAACCCCGAGGCCAGCCACGAGGAGCTGCTCGACGCCCTGATCGAGCGCATCAAGGGCCCCGATTTCCCGACCGGCGCCCTTGTAGTGGGCCGAAAGGGCATCGAGGAGGCGTACCGCACGGGCCGTGGCTCCATCACGATGCGCGCGGTCGTCGAGGTCGAGGAGATCCAGAACCGCCAGTGCCTGGTGGTCACCGAGCTCCCCTACCAGACCAACCCCGACAACCTCGCGCAGAAGATCGCCGACCTGGTGAAGGACGGCAAGGTCGGCGGCATCGCGGACGTCCGCGACGAGACCTCGTCCCGTACGGGCCAGCGGCTGGTCATCGTCCTGAAGCGCGACGCGGTCGCCAAGGTCGTCCTGAACAACCTCTACAAGCACACCGATCTGCAGTCGAACTTCGGCGCCAACATGCTGGCGCTGGTGGACGGCGTTCCGCGCACGCTGTCGCTCGACGCGTTCATTCGCCACTGGGTGACGCACCAGATCGAGGTCATCGTCCGTCGTACGCGCTTCAGGCTGCGCAAGGCCGAGGAGCGCGCGCACATCCTGCGCGGTCTCCTGAAGGCCCTGGACGCCATCGACGAGGTCATCGCGCTGATCAGGCGCAGTGACACCGTCGAGATCGCGCGCGAGGGCCTGATGGGCCTCCTGGAGATCGACGAGATCCAGGCCAACGCCATCCTCGAGATGCAGCTGCGCCGACTGGCCGCCCTGGAGCGTCAGAAGATCATCCAGGAGCACGACGAGCTCCAGGCGAAGATCACCGAGTACAACGCGATCCTCGCCTCGCCGGAGCGCCAGCGCTCCATCATCAGCGAGGAACTCGCGGCGATCGTCGACAAGTTCGGCGAGGACCGTCGCTCCAAGCTGGTGCCCTTCGACGGTGACATGTCCATCGAGGACCTGATCGCCGAGGAGGACATCGTCGTCACCATCACGCGTGGCGGCTACATCAAGCGGACCAAGACCGAGGACTACCGCTCGCAGAAGCGGGGCGGCAAGGGCGTACGCGGCGCGAAGCTGAAGCAGGACGACATCGTCGACCACTTCTTCGTGTCGACCACGCACCACTGGCTGCTGTTCTTCACCAACAAGGGCCGCGTCTACCGCGCGAAGGCGTACGAGCTCCCGGACGCCGGGCGGGACGCGCGTGGACAGCACGTCGCGAACCTGCTGGCCTTCCAGCCGGACGAGGCGATCGCCGAGATCCTCGCGATCCGTGACTACGAGGCGGTGCCTTATCTGGTGCTGGCCACCAAGGGCGGCCTCGTGAAGAAGACGCCTCTGAAGGATTACGATTCCCCGCGCTCCGGCGGTGTCATCGCGATCAATCTGCGCGAGACGGAGGACGGTTCCGACGACGAACTGATCGGAGCCGAGCTCGTATCGGCCGAGGACGATCTGCTGCTGATCAGTAAGAAGGCGCAGTCGATCAGGTTCACGGCGACGGACGACGCTCTGCGGCCCATGGGCCGTGCGACCTCGGGCGTCAAGGGGATGAGTTTCCGCGAGGGCGACGAGCTGCTCTCGATGAATGTTGTTCGACCCGGTACGTTCGTGTTCACTGCTACGGACGGCGGGTACGCGAAGCGGACCGCCGTTGACGAGTACCGCGTTCAGGGTCGTGGTGGCCTCGGTATCAAGGCCGCCAAGATCGTCGAGGACCGCGGGTCCCTCGTTGGCGCGCTGGTGGTCGAGGAGACGGACGAGATCCTCGCCATCAGCCTGTCCGGCGGTGTGATTCGCACGCGAGTCAACGAGGTCAGGGAGACGGGCCGTGACACCATGGGTGTCCAACTGATCAACCTGGGCAAGCGCGATGCCGTGGTCGGCATCGCTCGTAACGCCGAGGCCGGTCGCGAGGCGGAGGAAGTCGACGGCGAGATCGCCGAGGACGAGACCGCCGAGGGCGTCGAGGCCGTCGGTACGGACGAGGGCGAGCAGTCCTCGCCCGAGTAGCGCGAGGAGTGAGTCATCGTGAGCGGAGCCACGGGCGCCGGATCGACCGGTACGGATACGGACGGCGGCCGTGGCTCCGCCGCGGAGGCGGCTGACTCCCATGACTCTCATGGATCCCAGGGGGGAACTGTGACGGACACCCGAGGCCCGCAGGCCCAGCAGTACGCGGCCGGAGCGGGCCCGGCGGCGGCCGGTCCGGCAAAGACCAAGGCCGCGCCCGGTGCGGCGGCCCCACCGGGGGCTCCTTCGGCCGGTTCGACCGCTTCGGCGGCCCCTGCTGGGGCCGCACCCGAGGCCGGCTCCGCGCTGCCGGGGGAACGGCAGCCGCAGCAGCCCGCGCAGCCGTACCACCCGCCGCAGGCGTACCCGGCTCAGACGCCGTCCGGCGCCGTACGCCGGCCGCGGACCGGAGCGCGCACCGCGCCCCGCACCCGCAAGGCGCGGCTGCGGGTGGCCAAGACCGACCCCTGGTCGGTGATGAAGGTCAGCTTCCTGCTCTCCATCGCGCTCGGCATCTGCACGATCGTGGCGGCGGCGGTGTTGTGGATGGTCCTGGACGCGATGGGCGTCTTCTCGACGGTCGGCGGCACGATCTCCGAGGCGACGGGTTCGAACGAGTCGAACGGCTTCGACCTGCAGTCGTTCCTCTCCCTGCCGCACGTCCTGATGTTCACGTCGATCATCGCGGTCATCGACGTCGTGCTCGCCACGGCGCTCGCGACGCTCGGCTCGTTCATCTACAACCTCTCCGCGGGCTTCGTCGGCGGTATTGAACTGACCCTCGCCGAGGACGAGTAACAGCAGCTCGTCGGGCTCGGCCAGGAGGCCTGGGATACCGATTTTGGGACTGGCCGCGTCGTGCGCTAATCTTCAGAGGTCAGCGCGCGGGACACACACCGCAAAGCGCGGCGGGGCTATAGCTCAGTTGGTTAGAGCGCATCCCTGATAAGGATGAGGCCACAGGTTCAAATCCTGTTAGCCCCACCAACCAAAAAACCCCCGGGTGATCACACCCGGGGGTTTTTGGGCATCTACGGCTGACATCAGTGCGGGCTCAGGAAAGCGATGATTGCGCGGAGCGCCGCACCGGGTCGGCCGGTGGAGTTCGCCAGGGAGGCGTCCTTCTCAGTGCGAGCCGGGCTCGCCCAGCAGGCCCACGGCGTGGTCTGCCTGCCCCTGAACTGGTGGCCGTGAACCACGACACGGACGCCACTGGACGGGCCGGATCTGCGGCCACCGGGAGGCGATCCTGACGATTGTCGAGCGGCACGATTGTCGAGCGGCGCTGGTGTGCGGGACGGGGCGAGGTGCCGGACATGGCGAAGTCCCGGCAGCTCTTTCGAGGTGCCGGGCCTTCGGATCCGTGAGTGCGGTGTACGCAAGTTCGCCGCTACGTCGGGGGAGAGGGACTGGGGATGGGGCGGAGCCGCGTCTGTCAGCGCTGCAGGCGGGTCTCGGGCTCGGTGTGGGGGTCAGGAGCGTAGAGCGACGCGAGATCGGCCAGGTCGGCCTCGGTGGCCTCGGTCGGCGGGCGGTGCCGGCAGCTCGGTGAGGAGCCGTGGGCCTCGGCGCGGATGCGTTGCTTCATCGTGGGGGGCAGGGCCCGGCTGTGTGGACCGACCCAGGGAGAGATCGTCGGTACTGTCGCGGAGACCGTGCTGTTGCGCGTCGCTTCGGCCTGCGGTACAGCCGCGGCCGCGGTGGTCGTGATGAAACCGAGCGCCGTGCACAGCGCGACGAAGGCGGTGACGATGGCGGTCCACAGCTTCATGACCTTGTTCTGGGTCATGGCCCCTCACTTTCGGGTCAGGCGATTTGCGTACTTTCCTCATGATGTGTATGCGGGCTGCGAAGTGGTGGACCGACGCCCGTGGCGCGTCGATGTTCAGATCAACACCACTCGGATGGACGCAAGAGGGCGGAAAAGTGCCCGGAAGGCACGAGAGGGTGCCGAAAGTCGCTGTATGTGAGGTGTGATCACCCTGCGATACGACCGTGGTCGGAGCGGCCGGATCCGCTCCTACTGCTCTCCGCCGGGCGGCAGTTGGCGGCCGATGCAGGTCACCGATCGATATCGGTCGGTGTGTATAGTCGGGCGCCAGAGGTCCCCTACGTCAACGAAAGACGAGGTCGCGCGGTGAAGAAGCTTCTCCTGGTCGCACTGGCCGCCATCGGCGGGCTCCTCGTGTACCGCCAGATCCAGGCGGATCGCGCCGAGCAGGATCTGTGGACGGAGGCGACTGACTCCGTGCCCACGGGTTCGTGAGAATCGACACCAGTCTCAGATCAGACCCCGGCCGCCCTTGCGGTCGGGGTTTTGTATTGCCCCGACTCGTCCTGAATTCGCTTCAGTGAACGAATTGATTGCGTAGGCGAAGGCATCGGCCTTTGGGCGGGTCGTTTCGGCCGCTTGTACGGATAGCGGGGGTGACCCCGTGACCGGCGGGGCAGGATGGGCCACGGTCCGGGGCGACGACGAGGGGTGGCGCGTGATGGGGCGGCGCACGGCATGGTGGCACGGCGGTCGGCCGCTCGCGATCGTGGCAACGGTCTTGTGCGCGACGGCGGCCCTGCCCGGACGGCCCGCCGCGGCAGCCGAGACCGGTACACCGAAGCCGTACGCCTTCGCCCAGGACGCCACGACGGTCCGGGGAGCCACGGGCACCACGGACGCCGTACGGCTGGAGCGCGGCGGGACGTACCGCAGTTCCCTCGGCAAGGACGGCAAGCTCTACTACCGCCTGGAGCTCGACGCCACCTCCAACGCGTACATCGCCGCCACCGCAGTCCCCAGGCCCGGCGCCGAGGTCGCCTACTCCGACGGCGTCAAGGTCTCCGTACAGGACGGCAACAGCAGCAGCTGCTCCTCCTCCACGACCGCCCACTTCGGCGCCTCCCAGAGCCCCCACCCCATCACCGCCTGGGCGTCGCGCGAGATAGGCCCCGGCAAGTACGCCTGCCAGGCGGCCGGAACGTACTACGTGGTCGTCGAGCGCACCTCGGCACCCGTCTCCCCGGCCTCCCCGCCCTCCTCCCCCGACGCCTGGGACCTCGAACTGAGCTATGTGTCGGAACCCCGCTTGAAGAAGGCGGGTTCGACCAGTGCCCCCGAGACCTGGAACTCCGCCTCGCCCGAGGCCCTCCAGGGGGACGCACGGCCACGCCGGGGCGGCGCGGGGTTCACCACGGCCGGCGCCCTCGAACAGGGAGTCTGGAAGGACGGGATCAGCCCCGCGCAGACGCTCTTCTACAAGGTGCCGGTCGACTGGGGACAGCAGTTCCACGCCACCGCCGAACTCGGCAGTTCGAGCGGCGGTGAGGGATCCATGGGCACGGCTCTCGTCATGTCCCTCTACAACCCCGTGCGCGGACTCGTCACCGACGTGGGCGCGGGATACGACGGCAGCCAGCGGTCGGCCGCTCTGGATCCGCTGCCGCCCGTCGAGTACGACAACCGCTACGCCTTCAACAACCGGACCAGCGGCATGCGGTTCGCCGGTTCGTACTACCTCGTCGTACACCTCGCGGCGCAGGTCGCCGACAAGTTCGGCGACGGGCCGTTCGGACTGACCTTGCGCGTACGGGTGGACGGCGCCGCGCAGACCGGCCCGGCGTACGCGGGGCGGGCCGTACCGCAGGACGTGTTCGACTCCGCGACCGGTGACTCCGTGCCGGCCACGGGTGGGATGGCGCCTGCCGGAAGCGGCGGGAGCGACGACGCCACCACCATGAAGCTGGTCGCCGTGGGCGGTATCGGCACCGGGACCGTCCTGGTGCTGGCGCTCGGGCTGTGGACGCTGGCCGCACGACGGCGGGCGACGCCGCGCGGCTGGTAGGCCCGTCAAGGGGGACAGGGCCTACGGGCACCGGAGCTCAGATCTGGGTCAGCGCCCAGAAGCCCACCGCGAAACAGGCCAGCGCGAGGAGCAGCACCGGGACGGCCACCTTCGCGGGCGGTCCGGGGCGGGGCTGCGCGTGCTGACGCGTCGCGGCGGTCGGATCCGCGGGCCGCACGAGGGAGGGCGGCTGCACGGGCGTGTGGTCGAACGGCAGGGCATGGGTGGGGGCCGGCACCGGCAGCACGACCGAGGTGGGGGGAGTGGGCGGCTGATCGTGCTGCCACAAGGACTGGGGCCGTGGCTGCGGTGGCGGCAGGTGGAAGCTGCCGGTGTCCGACATCGTGGACGGCTGCGGGGGTGTGGCGTCGGGAACGGGGTGCGGTGGTGTGGCGCCGGGAGCGGGGTGCGGTGGCGCGGCGCCCGGGGCGGGGCGGGGAAGTGCGGCGCCGGGAGCGGGCTCGTGTCGTACGGCGGCGGGGGCGGCCTCGTGTCGTACGCCCCCGGAGGAACGATCCGCCCACGCGGCACCGGAGACGGGCTCCCCGGACAGCGCCCCGGAATCGTGACGCCACGGCCTCGAGTCGTGGGGGCCGGAACCGGTGCCGGAGGCAGCGCCGGACGCCGTGCCAGAAGTGGTGCTGGAGCCGGTCGCGGGCTCGGGGCCGGTCCCGGTGCCGGTGTCGGAGGCAGAGCCGGACCACGAAGCCGCGTTCTCCGCGGTGCGTGCCGTGGTCGCCCTGAGCGGCCCTTCCGGGCCGAACCCCGGTGGAAGCGGACCGAGTTGGTCGAAGACCTCGACCAGCTCGTCGTCGGGGCCGGGCTCGGGCAGCAGCTCGGCGGCCGAGGCCAGCGCCTTGCGTGCCCCGGTCGCGGTGCGGAACCGTGCCCGCGGGTCCGGCTGCAGCAGCGTGGCCACGACCTGCCACAGCGGTTCGGGGATGCTCTGGGGAGCGGCCGGTGTGCCGTTCTCCGCGAAGTACTCGATCAGGGCCTTGGCATCGGGTCTGGCCCCTTCGAGCAGGTAGAGGGCGACCAGCCCGACGGCGAACAGATCGGCGGGGAAGTCCGGCTCGGCGCCCATCATCTGCTCGGGAGCGAAGTAACCGGGCGTTCCGACCACGTAGTTGGTCTCGGTCAGCCGTGGCTCACCCAGTCGCATCGCGATGCCGAAGTCGGACAGCCGCAGCCGTGGACGGGCCGTACCGGTCGCTTCGAGCAGGATGTTGGCGGGCTTGATGTCACGGTGCACGACGCTCTCCGCGTGTACCGCGGCGACTCCCGAGAGGAGCTGGTCGAGCAGGGTGCAGACGAACGGGGGCGGCAGCGGGCCGTAGTCGTTGACCAGGTGGACCAGGGAGCCCCCGGCCACCAGGTCCATGGTGAACAGGACCTTGTCGTCGTCGGCGGCCCAGCTGGCGGGCGCGAGCACATGTGGATGATCGATCCGCAGCGCCTGCTCCCGCACGAAGCGCAGCAGCGCGTGCGCGTCGCTCTGCTGGAGCACCTTGGCGGCCACATAACGGCGCCGCCGTTGGTCCCAGGCGCGCCAGACCGCACCGACTCCCCCGTGGCCGATCGGGTCGACCAGTTCGTAGCGTCCGGCGAAGACCTCACCCATGGTCGTGCGTCGCTCCCCTTCGGCGGTCGGTCCGGCGCAGGCCCCCCGTTGAGACGCCCGGCGGCCCGAGGTGCGGAGCCGGAGGGCGTCCTGAGCCCCCGGCGCCGGGTGTGCGGCGTCCGGGCCGTCGGCTCAGTTCTGGTGCGACTGGTAGTGCGCGACCGCGTCGGAGGTGCGGCCGGCGCCGTACACCCGGAGGAACTCTGCCAGTTCCGGGTGGGTCGGGGCGAGGGTGTCGGCCGCGTCGATGATGTCCCCCGCGGCTGCCACGGAGCGCAGCAGCGACTGGATCTCGCGGACCACCCGCTTCACCGTGGGCGCACCTGAACTGCTCGTCGACTGTGTGGTGTTGCTGAGCACCGAGCCCCCTTGCGACTTCTTGATCTCGTCCATGCGCTCGGTCGCCTCGGCGGCGCTGACGCTGCCGTCCGCGACCTGCCCCGCCAGGTCCTGCAACAGCTGCACGCGCTGGACCACCGCCGGATTGCCGATCTTGGCACGCTGACCGCTCATCAGCTGCGACAGCATGGGCGCGGAAAGTCCCAGCACCCCGGCAAGACGCGCCTGGTTGAGGCCCAGATCCTCTATGAGCCTACGGAAGAGCGCCCCCAGTGGCTCCCCGTACCAGTTCCGCTGCAGCTCTTGGGCTCTTGCGGTTGCTTCCTGCTGTGCAGCGTCCATTGCGTCTCCCCATCGCTTCCCCAAATACGGCGGTTCGCTGTCGCGAACCACGTCGAGCATCTTACGGAGAGTGGTCGCCCACGGGGACCCCCAATCTTTTTGCGAGATCCCGGGGGTGACCCGGTACTCTGGTCTGCGGCGCCCCACCGGTATCCGATTCCACCGGCTGGACGCCTGTCTTCCGGGGCCTTAGCTCAGTTGGTAGAGCGCTGTCTTTGCATGGCAGATGTCAGGGGTTCGACTCCCCTAGGCTCCACATCCCGGACCGGTCAGACGCCCTTCGAGGCGGCTGGCCGGTTCTTGTTTTTCGGTGACCTGAGTCACGCGGCAGGCTTCGCAGTCGTTGCAGTTGTTTGCGCAAACGATCGGCTTGCGTGCGGGCGTCGATGGCGCCCCGCCGGTGGCCTACGTGGCAGGGGGGCGGTCCGCGCCGCCGTCGAAGCATCCCGTGAGCTGCTGTAAGCAGATATGCGTAATCATGGCAATGCGCAGGGTGAAGAGAGTCTGTGTGGATGTTGTGAGCATCGGTCGTTGCAAACGGCATCGTGGCGGAAGGCGTAAATCGGCTTGTTCGCGTGCCGCGCCCACGGGTCCGTCGTTCGGTTCCACTCCGCCGGTTCCGCCGCCCCGGTTCGCCGGTTCCGCCGGTTCCACGTGAAACATCGCCGTGGGGCAGGAGACTCTCAAGTCTCCTGCCCCACGGCGATGTTGTTGCCCTTGCTCAGGGCCCGTTTTCCTGGTCCGGGGTCAGCGGCGGTCGTCGCGGTCCGTCTCCTCCTCGGCCTGCTTGGCCTGGACCTCGGGGTCCAGGTCGGACAGGCCAGTGCCGTCGACCGAGGACAGACGGCCCGTCTCGGGCACCTCCGTCGCGGCGGGCGGCTCGACCAGCCAGTCGGGGTTGGCCTGCTTGTCCCACCACTTCCAGGCGGCGAAGGCGCCGCCCGCGAGAATCCCCAGAACGAGCAGCCCCTTGGCGACGCGGCCGGCTTTCGCGCGCCGCTCGTGCTTGCGGACCAGTTTCTGGATCTCCTGGGGCGAGACCTGTCCGCGCAGCGCGGCGATGGCCGCCACACCGCGTGATGCGGCCTCCTCACGTACAGGCTGGGCGGCGGCCACCGCCTGCTCGATCCTCGGCCTGGTGTACTCGGCGGCCTGCACGGCCGCCTGCCGGGTACGGACGGCGGCCTGATCGACCTTCGGCGGCACATGCGTACGGGCCTGTTCAAGGCGCGGCGCGAGATGGGCGCCGTACTGGACGCGGGCCTGTTCTGCGGCCAGCGACACCTTGGGCGCGAGCCGTACGAGTGCCTCGTTCGCGTAGTACGAGGCCCGGTCCTTGGCCGTGTCGGCGTAAGGCGCCACCACTTCCGCGGCGTGCAGCACGCTGTCCTTCGCCGAGCCGGTCGCGGCGCGCACGCTGTCAATGCGGGTCACGGGTCTTCCTCCTCCTCGGTGGCGTACGTGGGCGTTCGAGTACCCCAAAGGGGGCACGGTTCACCTTTCCGCCCTGTTCGAGATCATGCCCCCCGAGGGGCCGCGAGGCATGCGAGATAGGGCATACGGGGCAACAGGAGCTTGTCGCCGACAATGCCACGGATCGTCGCTTCGCGTCCCGTCCACGCAAGGACTCGATGGGATTTCCGCAAGGGCGACCCCGGATATTCGCTCGGAGGTGGTGGTCGAGCGACGCGCGGCCCGGTCCGTGCGAGGATCGGGGGGTCAAAAGAAGGCAACGGAAGGCAGATCGTGGCTGAGCAGCTTTACGCCACCCTGAAGACCAACCAAGGCGACATCGAAGTCCGGCTTCTGCCGAACCACGCGCCCAAGACGGTCCGGAACTTTGTCGAGCTTGCCACGGGCGAGCGTGAGTGGATCAACCCGGAGACGGGTGAGAAGTCCACCGACAAGCTCTACGACGGCACGGTCTTCCACCGGGTGATCAGCGGATTCATGATCCAGGGCGGTGACCCGCTGGGCAACGGCACCGGCGGCCCCGGTTACCAGTTCGAGGACGAATTCCACCCGGAGCTCGCCTTCGACAAGCCGTACCTGCTGGCCATGGCCAACGCCGGCCCCGGCACCAACGGCTCGCAGTTCTTCATCACCGTCTCCCCGACAGCCTGGCTGACCCGCAAGCACACCATCTTCGGCGAGGTCACCAACGCGGCCAGCCAGAAGGTCGTGGACACCATCGCGAGCACCCAGACCAACCCGCGCACCGACCGCCCGGTCAACGACGTCGTCATCGAGTCGGTCGTCGTCGAGACCCGCAAGAGCTGAGACCCACCCCGCGAGGGCTGAGACCCGCGAGGGCTGAACCCCGCGAAGGCTGAGACGAAGGCTGAGGCCCAAGGACCCGAAGGTCCCGAGGGCTCCCGCAGGGAACCAAACGCCCCGCTCATCCGTAAGGATGGGCGGGGCGGTGCATTGCGTACGACCGGATTGAGGGGACCCCATGGACCAGGCGCCAGGCAACCCGCAGGGCCCGCAGGACCAGGGGCATCAGGACGCCCAGGCCCTGCCCACCTGCTACCGGCATCCGGATCGTGAAACCGGCGTGCGCTGCACCCGCTGCGAGCGCCCCATCTGCCCCGAGTGCATGATCAGTGCCTCCGTGGGCTTCCAGTGCCCCGAGTGCGTCCGCGCCGGCTCCGGTACGGGCCACGCGCCGTCCGCCTCGCAGCCCCGCACCCTCGCGGGCGGCACCATCGCCGCGGACCCCCGGCTCGTCACCAAGATCCTGATCGGGCTCAACCTCGCCGTCTTCCTGGTCCAGCGGTCGGTGGGCGACGGCTTCACCGACCGCTTCTACCTCATCGGTCACGCGTACATCCCGCTGCTCGGCTCGGCCGAGGGCGTCGCCGAGGGCCAGTGGTACCGCATGCTGACGGCGATGTTCCTGCACGGCAGCTATGTCCACATCCTGTTCAACATGCTCAGCCTGTGGTGGATCGGCGGCCCCCTGGAAGCGGCCCTCGGCCGTGCCCGCTATCTCACCCTCTACTTCGTCTCGGGCCTCGCGGGCAGCGCACTCAGCTACTTCCTCGTCGCCCCGGAAAAGGCCTCACTCGGCGCCTCCGGCGCGATCTTCGGCCTCTTCGGCGCGACCGCCGTCCTGATGCGCCGGCTCAACTACGACATGCGGCCCGTGATCGCCCTGCTGGTGATCAACCTGATCTTCACCTTCGGGTGGAGCAACATCGCCTGGCAGGCCCACATCGGCGGACTCGTCGGTGGTGTCGTCGTCGGTTACGCCATGGTCCACGCCCCGCGCGAGCGACGGGCCCTGATCCAGTACGGGGTGTGTGCCGTGGTCCTGGCCGCGGTGGTCGTCGCGACGCTGGTCAGGACGGCTCAGCTCACCTGAGGTACCGCTCGGCTCACCCGAGAAGCCTGGGAGAGCTGTGTTGTCCACAGACCGTGGTGGATCTTGTGCACGCTGTGTGGGAACAGCTGTGCCCCCTGTCGCTGACCCGAGTTTTCGCAGGTCGGACAGGGGGCGAACAGGTTTGCGGATCCCGGTAGGTCAGTCACACCGGCGTCAACCCCGGATGAGTTATCCACAGATCGTCTTAGTTTTCCACCTGTGGAAAACTCTTGTGGATAACTCAGTGGATAACCCTGGGCAGAGCTACTTCCACTGCGTGGAGACGCCGAATCCCGCCGCGATGAAGCCGAAGCCGACCACGATGTTCCAGTTGCCGAGGGCGTCGATGGGCAGCGAGCCGTCCGTCACGTAGAAGATGACGATCCAGGCGAGGCCGATGAGGAACATGGCCAGCATGACGGGTGCGACCCAGCCGCGGCTGGTCAGCTTGATGTTGGTCGCCTGCTTCGCCGGGGGCGGCGTGTAGTCGGCCTTCTTGCGGATACGTGACTTCGGCACGAGGGTCTCTCCTGTCGATGCGCTGCGTGGCCGCGCAGGGAACTGGGGCGGGCTCCGGGGCAGCGTACAAGGGGACACTGAGCGCTCCCCCGGGCGTCCGTTAGCGTAGTGCTTCCGCGGCGCCGAAGGAGATAAGGGTACGTTGAGCAATTCTGCCGACTCCCCCGGGACGGGTTCGAGTCCTGCCGTTACGCGCCGTTTCCGGCCCGTACGTGTACTCACCGTCGCCGTCTTCGCGCTCGCCGGGCTGATTTTCTTCACCAGCTTCAACACGGCCAAGGGCACCAATATTCGCACGGACGCGTCGTTGCTGAAGCTCTCCGACCTCATCCAGGAGCGCAGCCACAAGAACGCGTCGCTGGACGAGTCCAACGGCGTCCTGCGTGACGAGGTCGACACGCTCGCCGGGCGGGAGAACGGCGGCAGCGAGGCCGACACCGCCAAGCTCGCCGCGCTGGAGAAGAACACCGGCACCCAGAAGCTCAAGGGCAAGGCCGTCACGGTCACCCTCAATGACGCACCGCCGAACGCCACGGCCAAGCTGCCCGGCTACCCCGAGCCACAGCCCGATTACCTGGTTATCCACCAGCAGGACCTGCAGGCCGTGGTGAACGCCCTGTGGCTGGGTGGCGCCCAGGGCATCAAGGTGATGGACCAGCGGCTGATCTCCACCAGCGCCGTGCGCTGCGTCGGAAACACCCTGATCCTCCAGGGCCGGGTCTACTCGCCCCCGTACAAGATCACCGCGATCGGTGACCCCCAGAAGCTCCAGAAGGCCCTCGCCGACTCTCCGGCGATCCAGAACTACATGGTGTACGTCAACGTCTACGGGCTCGGCTGGAAAGTCGAGGAGAACGGGACGGTGACTCTTCCCGGCTACTCGGGCACAGTGGATCTCCACTACGCAAAACCTGTGGAGTAGTGGCTGAAGCAGCTGCCGCTGGGGGTCCCGTGTCGGTGCGAGTGCTCGTCCGGACAGTGAGCGAACTGTGCATCACCATCGGCACGCTCATCGTGCTCTTCGTGGTCTACGTCCTGTTCTGGACGGGCGTGAAGGCCGACAGCGAGATGAACCACCAGATCGACCAGCTCCAGAAGCAGTGGTCGAAGGGATCGGTCGCGCAGCGGTCGAAGGCGCCTCCGAGCAGCCCGACCACCACCCCGACCACCACCCCGGCAACCGGGAACCCGAAGACGCCGACGGCGAGAACGACCGAGAGCCCGAAGGCCCCGGGCCCCTACGCCTACGGCAAGCCCTTCGCGGTGATGTATATCCCCCGTCTTGGTTTCACGTGGAACAAGCCCGTACTCGAAGGCACCGGCACGAGCGTCCTGCAGAAGGGGCTCGGCCACTACCGGGGGACGGCCCAGCTCGGGCAGGAGGGGAACTTCGCCGTCGCGGGGCACCGGCGCACGTACGGCGACCCGTTCAAGGACTTTCCCCAGCTGCGCAGGGGGGACGCGGTGGTGCTGACCGACGGGACGACCTGGTTCACGTATCGGATCGACAAAGGCCCCTACAAAACAGTGCCCACGGACGTTGAGGTGATCGATCCTGTGCCACGTAAGTCCGGGTACACGGCTCCGGGCCGCTATCTCACGCTGACCACGTGCGATCCGGAGTGGGGACACAGCCATCGGCTGATCGTCTGGGCCCACCTGGATTCCACGCAGCCCGTGGAGGCCGGGAAACCTCAGGCGCTACGCCGTTAGTCTGGTCCCGTACGGCGTGGGTCCGATGGTGTAGGGCGTGGCTCTGGTGCCGTGATGCGACGGAAGGGACAGCATGTACGGCTTCATCTGGCGGCATTTGCCGGGTAACGCATGGGTGAAGGCGCTGATCTCACTCGTGCTCGTCCTCGCGGTGGTCTACGTACTCTTCCAGTACGTCTTCCCGTGGGCCGAACCGCTGCTCCCCTTCAACGATGTGACGGTGGACAACCAGTGAGCGCGCGGATTCTCGTCGTCGACAACTACGACAGCTTCGTCTTCAACCTGGTCCAGTACCTGTACCAGCTCGGCGCCGAGTGCGAGGTGCTGCGCAACGACGAGGTCTCGACCGCGCACGCCCAGGACGGATTCGACGGCGTACTGCTGTCACCCGGCCCCGGCGCTCCCGAGCAGGCCGGCGTCTGCGTCGACATGGTCCGCCACTGCGCGGACACGGGCGTCCCCGTCTTCGGCGTCTGCCTCGGCATGCAGTCGATGCAGGTGGCGTACGGCGGTGTCGTGGACCGGGCGCCCGAGCTGCTGCACGGCAAGACGTCGTTGGTGGAGCACGAGGGCAGAGGGGTCTTCGACGGACTGCCGTCCCCCTTCACCGCGACCCGCTACCACTCGCTGGCCGCCGAGCCGGAGACCGTCCCGGCCGAGCTGGAGGTCACCGCCCGTACCCACGACGGGATCATCATGGGGCTGCGCCACCGTGAACTCCCGGTCGAGGGTGTGCAGTTCCATCCCGAGTCGGTGCTGACCGAGCACGGTCACCGGATGCTCGCCAACTGGTTGGTGGAGTGCGGCGACCAGGGTGCCGTGGCGAGGTCGGTGGGGCTCGCCCCGGTGGTGGGCAGGGCCACGGCGTGACCGCCCTGCGCCCCGAGCGCGAGTCCGGCGCCGCCTACGGCGGCACCGGAGACGACGGGTCCTCGTACGGGCAGCAGCCGTACGGGGGACCCGGCGCGTTCGAGGCCGCGGTCGAGCAGCTCGCGGATCCGCTCACCGATCCGCTGCCGGGCCAGGAGTGGTCCGGTCAGGGACAGCACCAGTACGCCGCGGACGGCCCCGAGGGGTACGCGCCCGACTGGCAGGGGGTGCCCGGAGGTGCGCAGGATCCTGCTCCCGCCTACGGCGCACCGCCCACCAGACCCATGCCCGTGTACGCCGAACCGGTCGTCGCGGCCCCGAAGCTGGACGACGAGACCGTGGCGCTGCGCGCCTCGGAGATCTCCGAGGCGCGGCGCAGGGCCGAGCAGTTGGCGGGTCGGGCCACGAACGAGGGGATGCCCGCTCCCGGGGGCCGTGCGGCGCGGCGCAAGGCGGCGCGGCGCCACGGGCGCCACGGAGGGGCTCAGGAGCCCCAGGAGTCCCCGGGTGCCCAGGAGTCGGTGGAGTCGGCGGAGAGGGCCGCTGAGGCCCCGCTGAGCCGTGTTCAGGCCCGGCGGGCGGCGCGCGCGCGGAAGCCGGGTGCGGCCGTCCTCGTCAGCCGGCTGATCGGCGAGGTGTTCATCACCACCGGCGTCCTGATGCTGCTGTTCGTGACCTACCAGTTGTGGTGGTCGAACGTGCGGGCGCACCAGCAGGCGGGCAGTGCCGCGCACCACCTCCAGGAGGACTGGGCGAGCGGCAAGCGGAGTCCGGGGACGTTCGAGCCTGGGCAGGGTTTCGCCATCCTGCACATCCCGAAGCTGGACGTGGTCGCTCCGATCGCCGAGGGCACCAGCAAGTCGAAGGTCCTCGACCGCGGAATGGTGGGTCACTACGGCGAGGGAGCCCTGAAGACGGCGATGCCGGACGCCAAGACCGGCAACTTCGGTCTCGCGGGGCACCGCAACACGCACGGAGAACCGTTCCGGTACATCAACCGGCTCAAGCCCGGCGACTCCATCGTGGTCGAGACCCAGGACGACTACTTCGTCTACAAGATGACGTCGATCCTGCCGGTGACGTCCCCGTCGAACACGAAGGTGCTGGATCCGATCCCCCAGGGGTCCGGTTTCACGGCGCCGGGCCGCTACATCACACTGACCACCTGCACGCCGGAATTCACCAGCAAGTACCGCATGATCGTGTGGGGCAAGATGGTCGAGGAACGCCCGCGCAGCAAGGGCAAGCCGGACGCGCTCCTCGGATAGGAGCCCCGTCGGGCACCAGCACGTGAGACAACCTGAGACAGACCAGACGGGGCAGATGCACAGTGGCAGCGAGGACCGACCACGACGAGCGCGCCGAGGCCGACGCCGACGCCGAAACGGCCGCTCCGAAGCGTCGTGGGGCGAGCAAGATCGCGATGGCGGTCAGCATCCTGGGTGAACTCCTCATCACCGCGGGCCTGGTGCTCGGCCTGTTCGTCGTCTACTCGCTGTGGTGGACGAACGTCGTCGCGGACCGCAAGGCCGACAAGCAGGGTGACAAGGTCCGCGACAACTGGGCCCAGGACAAGAGCGGCCCGGGTGCGCTGGACACCAAGGACGGCATCGGCTTTTTGCACGTTCCGTCCATGAAGAACGGCGAGGTGCTGGTCGAGAAGGGCACCTCCACGAAGGTCCTCAACGACGGTGTCGCCGGCTACTACATCGACCCCGTCAAGGCGACGCTGCCGATGACCGACAAGACGGGCAACTTCACGCTCGCCGCCCACCGCGACGGCCACGGCGCCAAGTTCCACAACATCGACAAGATAAAGAAGGGCGACCCGATCGTCTTCGAGACCAAGGACGACTGGTACGTCTACAAGGTCTTCTCGATCCTCCCGGAGACCTCGAAGTACAACGTCAAGGTCCTCCAGTCGCTCCCGAAGCAGTCGGGCAAGACGAAGCCGGGCCACTACATCACCCTGACGACCTGCACGCCGGTCTACACGTCGGAGTACCGCTACATCGTGTGGGGCGAGCTGGAGCGCGTGCAGAAGGTGGACAGCGCGCGCACGCCGCCGAAGGAACTGGGCTGAGGCGGGCCGGTCAAACGACTCGACCGAACGCGAACGAACTGTGCCCCGCCCGGGAGGATTCCCGGGCGGGGCACAGTTCGTTCGACCGCTGTTCCAACCGCTGCGTCAGCCTCCGGTGAGACCGCCGAAGCCGTTGCCGCCGTTGTTGTTGCCGCCGTTGTTGCCGAAGCTTTGGGTGGTGAGGGTGATCGTCGTGGCGTTCGGGTCTGCCTGCGTTCCCGCCGCAGGGTCCTGGTTGATGACGAACGCGTTGTCGCTCGAATCGCTGCCGTCGGCGAACTGGATGTTGTTGAAGCCGTTCTGCTGCAGGATCTGCTTGGCCTGCTGGACGGTCTTGCCGAAGACGCTCGGGACCTGCTTCTGCTGGGCCTGCGCCTTGCCGATCTGGATGTTCACGCTGGAGTTCTTGTCGGCCGAGCTGCCGATCGCCGGAACGGTCGAGACGACCTTGCCGGCCTGGTTCGGGTCGGCCACGTCGATCTCGGTGCAGTTGCCGACCAGGTTGTTGGCCGTCATCGCGGCCTTGGCCTCGTCACACGACTTGCCGGTGACGTCCGGGACCGTGGCCTTCTCGGCGGCCTTGGCGATGGTGAGGGTGATCGTCGATCCCTTCTCCACCTCCTTGCCGAGCGGCAGGGACTGCTCCAGGACGGTGTCCGGGGTCTCCGTGGATTCCTGGGCCTTCGTCTTGACCTCGAACTGGTAGCCGTCGCCCTGGAGGATCGTCTTGGCGTCGTCCAGGCTCTTGCCGAGGACACTGGGCACCGCGACCTTGGGCGCTCCCGTGGACACCACCAGGCTGATGGTGTCGCCCTTGGTGGCCTTCACGCCCGCCTTGGGGTCCTGGTCGCAGACGTTGCCCGTCTTCTCGTTCTCGCAGGGTTTCTTGGTGATCGAAACCTTCAGCTCGGCGTTGGTGGCCAGCTGGGTGGCTTCCTTCTGCGACTGGCTGACGAGGTTGGGCACGGTGACGCTGTTGTTGCTCACCCCGCCGCCCCCGAACATCCACTTCCCGATCAGGATCGCGCCGACCAGGACCAGCACACCCGCCACGACCAGCAAGATCGTCGAGGTGTTCGACTTCTTCTGCTGGCGGCGGCGGGCCGGGCGGTCGTCGTAGTTGTTGTAGCCGTAGCCGCCCTCGTCCGGGTTCATCGGGGGCAGCATGGACGTGGCCTGGGCGTCCGAGGAGCGCAGTGCCGTGGTGGCCTGGTCGTCCGGGTAGCCGCCGTAGCCCACGGAGCCCATGGCGGCCGTGGCGGCGACGGGCTGGCCGTCGAGGCAGGCCTCGATGTCCTGGCGCATCTCGTCGGCGGACTGATAGCGGTAGTCCGGGTCCTTGACCAGTGCCTTCAGGACGATCGCGTCCATCTCGGGCGTGATCTCGGGATCGAAGACCGATGGCGGCTGCGGCTCCTCGCGTACGTGCTGGTACGCCACCGCGACCGGGGAGTCGCCCACGAACGGCGGACGCACGGTCAACAGCTCGTAGAGGAGGCAGCCGGTCGAGTAGAGGTCCGAGCGCGCGTCGACCTGCTCGCCCTTCGCCTGCTCCGGGGAGAGGTACTGGGCGGTGCCGATGACCGCGGCGGTCTGCGTCATCGTCATGCCGGAGTCACCCATGGCGCGGGCGATACCGAAGTCCATGACCTTGACCTGGCCGTTGCGCGTCAGCATGACGTTCGCCGGCTTGATGTCGCGGTGGACGATTCCGGCGCGGTGCGAGTACTCGAGGGCCTGGAGGATGCCGATGGTCATCTCCATGGACCGCTCGGGGAGCAGTCTGCGGCCCGAGTGCAGCAGCTCGCGCAGCGTGGACCCGTCGACGTACTCCATCACGATGTACGGGATGGAGATGCCCTCGATGTAGTCCTCACCCGTGTCGTACACGGCGACGATCGCGGGATGGTTGAGCGAGGCGGCCGACTGGGCCTCCCGGCGGAACCGGGCCTGGAACGACGGATCGCGTGCGAGGTCGGCTCGCAGCGTCTTCACCGCCACGGTGCGGCCGAGCCGGGTGTCATGGGCGAGATGTACCTCCGCCATGCCACCACGACCGAGCACCTGGCCCAGCTCGTACCGGCCGCCGAGGCGACGCGGCTCTTCCATAGCTACCTACCAGCCCTCTCCGTCGGTCCCGACCGCACACTTGTGTGGTCCGGCGGTGTGCCGTCCGGGCATACCGTACCCGGCTCGGCTTCTGTGACCTGGCCAAGCCCGTCACCCGATACAGGACCGGTATCGCAACGTGCACCGATGTGAAGGGGACGTGACAGGGGTCACTTCTTGCTGTCGATGACTGCCTTCATCACGCTCCTCGCGATGGGGGCGGCGAGACCACCACCGGAGATGTCGTCCCGGTTGGCGCTCTCGTCCTCGACCACCACGGCGACGGCGACCGGAGAGCTGCCGTCGGCGAGCTTCGCGTACGAGATGAACCAGGCATAGGGGTTCTCGCTGTTGGCGACGCCGTGCTGGGCGGTGCCGGTCTTGCCACCGACGGTGACGCCGGGGATCTGCGCCTTGGTACCCGTGCCCTCCTTGACGACCGTCTCCATCATCGACTGCAGGATCTGGGCGTTGTCCTTCGAGAGCGGCTCGCTCATCTTCTGCGGCTCGGTCTGCGAGATGACGTCCAGGCTCGGGGCCTGCAGCTTGTCGACCATGTACGGCTTCATCAGGGTGCCGTCATTGGCGACGGCGGAGGCCACCATGGCCATCTGCAGCGGGGTCGCGGCGGTCTCGAACTGGCCGATGGAGCTGAGCGCGGTCTGCGGCTTGTCCATCGACTTGGGGAAGACGGAGGCGTTCGAGCGGACCGGCGTGAATTGCTCGGCGTTGAAGCCGAACTTCTCGGCCTCCGACAGCATCTTGTCCTTGCCGAGGTCGGCGCCGATCTTGCCGAAGACGGTGTTGCAGGAGTAGCGGAGCGCGATGCGCATGCTCGCGTCCTTGCAGGGGATGCTGCCCTCGTTCTTCAGCTCGGTCTTGGTGTTCGGCAGGGTGTACGGCAGCGGCGAGTTCGTCTTCTGGTCCGCGGACGTGTACAGCCCGTTCTGCAGCGCCGCGGCCGCGGTGACCACCTTGAAGGTGGAGCCGGGCGGGTAGGTCTCGCGCAGCGCCCGGTTGAGCGTCGGGTCGTCGGGGTTGTTCTTCTTCTGCAGCTTCGTCCACGCCTTGCTGTCGACGCTCGACGAGTTCCCGGCGAAGGTCGACGGGTCGTACGACGGGGTGGAGGCGAGGGCGAGGATCGCGCCGGTCTCCGGGTCGATCGCGGCGACGGCGCCCTTGCCCTGCTTCAGCAGGCCCTGGTACGCGGCCTTCTGCGCGGCGGCGTTGAGGGTGGTGACGACGTTGCCGCCCTGCTTCTTCTTACCCGTGATCATGTCGAGGGTGTTGCGGAAGAAGAGCCGGTCGTCGTTGCCGGTGAGGATGCCGTCTTCGATGCTCTCCAGCTGGGTGGCGCCGAAGGCCTGGGAGGCGTACCCGGTGACGGGGGCCCACATCGCGCCGTCCTTGTAGGTGCGCTTGTACTCGAAGTCGTTGATGCCGCTCTTCGCCGACTTGGTGGCTCCGGTGATCGGGTTGCCGTCGACGATGATGTCGCCGCGCGGGGTGGCGTACCGCTCGATGGCGACGCGGCGGTTGAGCGTGTCGGTCCGCAGGCTGTCGGCCTGGACGTACTGGATGTAGTTGTCGCGGATGAGCAGGGCGAGGACGAGGAGTCCGCAGAAGATCGCGATCCGGCGCAGGGGCTTGTTCACGGGCGGACCACCTGGGTCATCTCGGCGTCGGGGCTGGGTGCGGGTGCGGGGGCCGGGCGGCGGGCGGTGTCGCTGATTCTGATGAGGATGCCCATCAGCGCCCAGTTGGCGATGACGGAGGAGCCTCCGTAGGCCACGAACGGCATCGTCATACCGGTGAGGGGGATCAGGCCCATGACGCCGCCCGCGACGACGAAGACCTGGAGCGCGAAGCCGCCGGAGAGACCGACGGCGAGGAGCTTGCCGAACGGGTCGCGGGCCGCGAGCGCCGTACGGATGCCGCGCTCCACGATCAGGCCGTAGATGACCAGGATCGCCATGATCCCCGCCAGGCCCAGTTCCTCGCCGAAGCTGGCGAGGATGAAGTCGGAGTTGGCGGCGAACCGGATGAGTTCGGAGTGGCCCTGTCCCCATCCGGTGCCGAGCGTGCCGCCGGAGCCGAAGGCCCACAGGGCCTGCATGGCCTGCTCGGAGTGGAGGATGCCGTCGTGGGTTCCGGCCTGGCTGAGCTTGTACTCGTGCAGCGGGTTGAGCCAGGCCTGGACACGCGTCTGGATGTGCGGTTCGAAGCTCGCCACGCCCACGGCGCCGACCGCCGACATCAGCAGACCGAAGACGATCCAGCTGGTCCGCTCCGTGGCGACGTACAGCATGATCACGAACATGCCGAAGAACAGCAGCGAGGTACCGAGGTCGGTCTCGAAGACCAGGATCAGGATGGAGACGAACCAGACGACCAGGATCGGGCCGAGGTCGCGGCCGCGCGGCAGGTAGAGGCCCATGAAACGGCGGCTGGCGAGGGCCAGCGCGTCGCGCTTCACCATGAGGTAGCCGGCGAAGAAGACCGCGAGGATGATCTTCGCGAACTCACCGGGCTGGAGGGTGCCAAGACCGGGGATCGAGATCCAGATCTTGGCGCCGTAGATGTTGGCGCCGAGACCGGGGACCAGCGGCAGCAGGAGCAGGATCAGCGCGCCGAACATGGAGATGTAGGTGTAGCGCTGCAGGACGCGGTGGTCCTTCAGGAAGATCAGCACGGCGACGAACAGACCGATGCCCAGCGCGGTGTACATCAGCTGGCGGGGCGCCGCCTGGGCGAAGTTGGGCAGCGACTGGAGCAGCTTGGACTGGTCGAGGCGCCAGATCATCACCAGGCCGAGGCCGTTGAGCAGCGTCGCCAGCGGCAGCAGCAGCGGGTCGGCGTACGGCGCGAACTTGCGGACGCCGAGATGCGCGACGCCCGCGATCAGGCCGAGGCCGAGGCCGTAGCTCAGCAGGCCGGCCGGCACCTTCTCATCGATGGCCAGGCCCACGTTGGCGTACGCGAAGACCGGGATGAGAACGGCGAACACCAGCAGCGCCAACTCGGTGTTGCGGCGGCTCGGTGTGCCGATCGAACCGATGGTCGATGTGTGGTGCGTCGGCGTGTTCGTACTACTGCTCATGGTGTGACAGGGCCCCTCACGGCTTCTTACTGCTTACCGCACAGCGAGACCAGCTTCTGCTCCTCGTCGGAGAGGCTGGGGCCGGGTGTGGGAGTGGGTGCGGCGGATGTGGACGGTTTCGAAGACGGTGCCGAGCTCGATGGGTTCGGCGTCGCGGACGGGCTGGACGTGGCCTTGGACGTCAGAGAGGTGGATGTGGTTCCCGTGGTTCCACCTGCCTGGCCCGTGCCGGTCTTCGCGTTGTTCTGGCTGTCGACGGTGCGGCGCTCGGCGTCCTTCTTGCACGCGGAGGCCTGTGTGGCGAGCTCGCTGATCTTCTTCTGGGCGTTCTGGAGGCCGCCCTCCGCGATCGTCGCCTTGACCTGCTTCTGCTGGTACGGCGGCAGGTACTTGAGTTCGATCTCGGGGTGATCCTTCTCCACCTTCGAGAGCGAGACCCAGGCCAGGTCCTGGCTGATCCCGCGGTACAGCGCGACGTGCTCGTCCTGGGTGCCGACGTAGTACTGCGTCTGCGTCCACCGGTAGCCGCCGTACAGACCGCCGCCGATGACGGCGAGGGCCAGCGTGGTGTAAAGGGATCTCTTCAGCCACTTGCGTCCGGCGCTCGGCTTGACGAAGTCCTCGTCGGAGTAGTCGCCGTAGCCGCCCGTCGAGACGTAACCGGTGGTGTCGCCACTGCCGGGCGGGCCGAACTCGCCGCCACCGCCCTGTCCGGGCACCGGACGGCCGAGGCTGGAGGCGCGGCCCGCGGGGGTCTGCATGGCGCCGTTGTCGTGCAGCTGGTGCTGGTGCTGGTTCTCGGCGACCGCGCCGACCACGACCGGGGTGTCGGAGAGCTGTGCGGCGAGGGTGTCGCCGGAGTCGATGTCGAGGACGTCGGCGACGATGACGGTGATGTTGTCGGGGCCGCCGCCGCGCAGCGCGAGCTCGATGAGGTTCTGGACGGTCTCCTGCGGGCCCTGGTAGCTGGCGAGCGTGTCCTCCATCGTCTGATGGGAGACGACGCCGGACAGGCCGTCGGAGCAGATCAAGTAGCGGTCGCCGGCGCGGACTTCGCGGATGGAGAGGTCCGGCTCGACGTGGTCGCCGCTGCCCAGCGCGCGCATCAGGAGGGAGCGCTGCGGGTGGGTGGTGGCTTCCTCTTCGGTGATGCGGCCCTCGTCGACGAGGCGCTGCACCCACGTGTGGTCCTGGGTGATCTGCGTGAGGACGCCGTCACGCAGGAGGTACGCGCGCGAGTCGCCGACGTGCACGAGGCCGAGGCGCTGACCGGTCCACAGGAGTGCGGTGAGGGTGGTCCCCATGCCCTCCAGCTGGGGGTCCTCCTCGACCATCATCCGCAGCTGATCGTTGGCACGCTGCACGGCGGTGCCCAGCGAGGTGAGGATGTCGGAGCCCGGGACGTCGTCGTCGAGCGCGACGATGGTGGAGATCACCTCGGAGGAGGCGACCTCACCGGCGGCCTGGCCGCCCATGCCGTCGGCGATCGCGAGTAGGCGGGGACCGGCGTAACCGGAGTCCTCGTTGCCCTCGCGGATCATGCCTTTGTGCGATCCGGCGGCGAAGCGCAGTGACAGACTCATGCGCACCTCGCCCGTCGGCTCCGGGTACATCCGCACGGTGCCCACCCTCCGGTCGGGAGCGCGCCGCGGTCCGTCGTGTGGACCGCTGCTGCGTGCTCGCTCCGCTCGCTCATTGTCGTACTACTTCCGCAGCTCGATGACGGTCTTGCCGATGCGGATCGGCGCGCCCAGCGGAACGGGCGTGGGAGTCGTCAGTCGGCTCCGGTCGAGATACGTGCCATTGGTGGAGCCGAGGTCCTCGACGATCCACTGGCCGTCCCGGTCCGGGTAGATCCTGGCATGGCGGCTGGACGCGTAGTCGTCGTCCAGCACGATGGTGCTGTCGTGCGCGCGGCCCAGGGTGATGGTCTGCCCCTGCAGCGCGACGGTCGTTCCCGTGAGAGTGCCCTCGGAGACGACCAGCTTGGTGGGGGCGCCGCGGCGCTGTCGGCCACCGCCGCCGCTCGGCGGCGCCGCCTGCTGCTGGCGCTGCGGAGGTGGTGTGGTTTGGCGCGCGGCCTGCTGCGGCCTGGAGGCGTCCCTGCGCGAGCCGCGCTGTGTGACGCGCGTTCCGAACAGGTCGCTGCGGATGACCTGCACGGCCACGATCACGAACAGCCACAGTACGGCCAGGAAACCCAGCCGCATGACCGTGAGGGTCAGCTCTGACATTGCCCCCGCTTCACCCTTCGGCTTGCCGGTAAATGATGGTGGTGCTGCCCACGACGATCCGCGAGCCGTCGCGGAGCGTAGCGCGGGTGGTGTGCTGCCCGTCCACCACGATGCCGTTGGTGGACCCGAGATCCTGGATCGTCGAGGGCGTTCCGGTCCGGATCTCACAGTGCCGGCGCGATACGCCGGGGTCGTCGATCCGCACGTCGGCTTCGGTGCTGCGACCCAGCACCAGCGTCGGGCGGGAGATCTGATGGCGGGCGCCATTGACCTCGATCCAGTGCCGCATGCGGCCGCCGGCTGCCGGGCCCGGAGCCGCGCCGGGCCGTGAGCCCATCGGCGAGGGGCCGGGGCGCACGCCGGGCGGCGGCGCGGACGGCATCGGGGGAGCGCCCGTGGGACCCGCGCTCGGTGCGGCTGCCGGATAGCCGTAGCCACCGGGTCGGCCGGGGGGCGGGCCCGCCGGGGCGCGCTCGGGTGCCTGCTGGTCGGTGGAGGAGGCGAGCGTACGGCTGCGCACCCGGTAGAGACCGGTGTCGAGGTCGTCCGCCTTCTCCAGGTGGACCTTGATGGGTCCCATGAAGGTGTAGCGCTGCTGCTTGGCGTAGTCGCGCACCATCCCGGCGAGCTCGTCGCCGAGCTGGCCGGAGTAGGGGCTGAGGCGCTCGAAGTCCGGCGTGCTCAGCTCCACGATGAAGTCGTTGGGTACGACGGTCCGGTCGCGGTTCCAGATCGTGGCGTTGTTGTCGCACTCGCGCTGCAGTGCTCCGGCGATCTCCACGGGCTGGACCTCGGACTTGAACACCTTGGCGAAGGTGCCGTTGACCAGACCTTCGAGACGCTGCTCGAACTTCTTCAGGACTCCCATGGGGCACCTCCTCCTTCGTGACCGTCCTGGTTCTGCCTGCTGTCCATGTCGTACTGCGTACGGCCCACCGTGTCCCACGGCCTGCCGTAGTCGTCCTGGTCCTGCTGGTACTGCTTACTGATCGTATCCACGCGTCGGGAAATCGGCTGGTTCCCCCTGTCGGCCCTGTCGACGGGTGTCGACGCCTTCCGAAGTCCCTTCCCGGAGTTCCCTCCGGGGCTCCTCTTCGAACACTTCCCGGCACTACTCCTGCCAAGGATCGTAGAGGCGACCCGAGACCAGTGTCCCGCACCTGACTGTGCACCCTGTCCTGCTCCTGGGGAGATGGCCTGGACCGGTACGAGGTTGATACGTGAACCGGTTAGGCCTGAGACGTGCGGTGCCGGCGGGGCCCGTGGCCGTGGAAAGGGATGTGATTCCACCCCGGACAGCGTGCTAATCTTCTGCATGTCGACAGGCGCTCGCACCACTTGGTGAGAGACCGAAGACACACCCAATGCGCGGGTGGCGGAATAGGCAGACGCGCTGGATTCAGGTTCCAGTGCCCGCAAGGGCGTGGGGGTTCAACTCCCCCCTCGCGCACCAGCGAAAAGGGCTCATCGTCAAGACGATGGGCCCTTTTCCATGTCTCCGGTACGGGTCCGGGGGCGAGCCGGGGTGGGGTTGGCCGGGGTGCCGGTCGGAGTGTGTTCTGTCTCTCAGTTTTCCTCGGGCGGGGCTCAGGGGTGTCTGCGCAGGGGCAGATGGATCTCCAGCAGGGTGCCGGTGGGGGTGCCCGGGGTGATGCCGGTCCGGCCGCCGAGGTCCTCGACGCGGTCGGTGAGGGAGCGCAGGGCCCGCGCGGAATCGGCGGAGCCGGCGGAGCCCGCCGCGGGGCCGTGGCCGTCGTCGGTCACCTTCGCGTACAGCCAGCGCCTGGTGATGCGTACGACGGTGTCCACGCGGCGCGCGCCCGAGCGGGCCAGGCGGTCGCGCAGGGCCTCGCGCAGAGCGAGGAAGGTCTCCTCCCGGTGCCGCTCGGAGAGGGTCCACTCGTCACCGATGACCTCGACGGAGGCCTGGACACGGCGGCCGTCGCGGGGACGGGGGCCCGCGAGGAAGGCCTCCAGGGCCTCGCGCAGGGGCGGCAGGTCGGCGCGGTGGCGCACGCCGTCGATGAGCGCCTGGTTCTCCCTGGCCGCGGCGGCCAGTGCGCTTTGGGCGGTGGCGAGGTGGGCCGCGACGACGCCGGGAGAGTCAGGCGTGGGTGAGCCGGTCCTGACGGGAGCGCAGGTCGCGGCGGCGTCGAGGCTGAGTCGGGCGAGGGACAGGGCGCCGCCCAGTTCGTCGTGCAGCTGCCGGGCCAGCCGGCGGCGCTCGCCGCGGCCGTCGTCGCCGGACCACATGCCCTCCCCTGCCTCCCGGACGACCTCGCCGAGGCGCCGGACGACCGCGACCGCGCGGGGCAGCGCGCTCTCGTGGTGCGCGATGCCGTTCTCCAGGACGTGCAGGAGGGCGCACTCGAGGAGCAGGGCGACCGCGGCGGCCACCTGGTGCGGGGAGGCGGCGGGCGGGGCGATGGGGATGGGTGCGGGGGTGGTGTCCGCGGCGCGGGCCAGGGCGGTGCGGGCGAACTCCGTCAGCGTGGTGAGCAGGGTGGGCACTTCCGCCTCGGCGGGGGCGAGTGCGGTGGGGAGGCGGGCGGCGAAGCGGTCCAGGACGGCGCCGGTCTCCCAGGACCCCAGGGTGGTGGTGGACGACATGAGGGGGGAGTGGCCCGGGCGGGACGACATCCGGGCCGCCGCGCGGACCAGGCCCTCGTGCAGGGCTTCGCCGAATCCACTGCCGACCAGGGGGATGGCCGCGGTGACAGCGGAGACCGGGCTGGTCGGTGAGGTCGGCGCTGTCGTGGAGGTGGGCGCGGTGGGGGCGGTCGTGCTGCTCATCGGACTCCTCGACGCTCGGGTGACGCTTGGGTGCCGGGGCAACGTGGCCATCGCCAACGTAACAAACAGACTTGTCTGATTGTCAAGAGTGGACGGGCGTTCCGGATGGGGTGTGGTCACGGGATCGCCCGGCCGTCAAGAGTCCGTCCATGGGTAAGAGCTGCAGGATTTATGGGGATTGAATGGAGGTCCGGGTTCACGGGGCTGTCGACTAAAACAGGCATGGTTGTATGATTCCGGTTGTTGCTGGCGCCTTCGGGGCACCCGCGCGCTCCTTCATGCCAAGAGCAGGAATAGGCAGGTGCAGCCTGATGCAGACCCGGTCCGAACAGACCCGTCAGGCTCTCGTCCGTGCCGCGGCGGAACTGATAGCGAACGGCCGGCTCTCCGATGCGGGACTGGTCAACATCTGTCGCCGGGCCGGGGTGAGCCGGGGGGCTCTCTATCACCACTTCTCCTCCACCGCGGAGTTGACGGCCGCGGTGTACGAGCAGGCGCACGAGCGGGTCGTCGCGCTGATGGACGAGGCCTTCGAGGGGCCCGTGGAGGATGCCCCGGAGCGCCTCCTGGTCGCCCTGTGCGAGGCGTTGCGTACGGAGGAACTGGTCCGGGCCGGCATACAGCTGGCGGTGGACGGGTCGGCGGACCCGCCTCGGTTGCGTGACGACGTACTGGCATTGGTGCGCAGGCGCGTGGTCGACGCGCACCGGGACGTCGTGCCGGCGCCGGAGGATCTGGCCGACCTGGCGGTGGTGGTGGCCGCGGGGCTGGAGTCGCTCGGGCACACGGACGCGGAGTGGTGGGACCCCAAGACGTCCAAGCGGTTGTGGGTGTTGCTGCGCCCGTTGTTCTCGTTGGCCGGGGAGGGGCTGGCGGGAGAGGAACGACGGGTGGGGAGCGGGTCCGAGGCGGGCTGAGTTCGGCAGCGGGGGTGAGGGCGGGCCTCCGCGGTCTCCTCAAGGTCCCGCGTCCTGGGCGGAGTTGGCCTGAGGGCCGGTGCGCGGAACTCGGCAGGGCTTGGGTACGCGGCCCAGGACCCGGGGGACACCGGCCCCGTCCGGCAGGCGGGAGAGGGCTGGAGCCCGGGTGTGGGTGGAGCCCTCGGTGTCCAGAGGTCGGTTGCGGGGCGGTGCCTGTGAACGGGACGGCATGAGAAGGGGACCCGTGGCATGTGAAGGGGCCCCGTGGTGGGGGGCTTGGCCCGGGTGAGGTGTCGGGCTCGGGTCCGTCACGGGTGAGGCGGCCCCGCCCGGGAGTTCGCGTTCGGGGCGCCGTGTGTTGTTCGGCAGGCGGTGCGGGGCGCGGTGCAGGGTGGGGGCAGGGCGCGGGGCTCGGTTGTGGGACTCGGGTGTGAAGGTGCCGGGCGGGGGTCAGGCCGTCTCGCGGGCCGGCGGCGGGATGGTGCGGAGGCGGCCGAGCATGCCGGGCGTGGCCAGGCCGGGCAGCATGAAGCGCCAGAACGCACCGATGCGTTCCGGCAGGTCCTCGCGGTTGCTGTAGACCTGGGACATCAACTGCAGGCCGGTGAAGGCGCCGACGATGGTCGACGTGGCTTCCTGGATGTCCACGCCCGGCAGGATCTCGCCCTGCTCCTCGGCCTGCCGCAGCAGAGCGAGTATGGCGGCGCCGGACTGCTCGTACGCCGTCTGCGGCGGCCGCGAGAACGACGTCTGCTCGACGGCGAGCCGCACGCTGGCCCGTAGCACCGGATCGCGCTGGAGACGCTGGGCGAACTCCAGGGTGAGGTCGATGACGGCCTGGAGCTTCACCGCCTGGTCCGGCACCACCAGCGCCTCGCTGTGCGCGGTCACGAGGGCCACGGCGATCGCTTCCTTGGAGGGGAAGTGGTGGTAAAGCGCTCCTCGAGTGAGGCCCGTCCGGGCCAGGATGTCGTTGGTGCTCGCCGCGTCGTAGCCGCGCTCGTCGAACACGCGGGCCGCGGACTCCAGGATCGAGTGCCTCGACCTCGTCCCGCGCTCTTGTGTGGCCATACCAGGTCCTTGCTCTCGCCCACTGGAATTTTACCGACTGGTCTGTATTGTATCGGCAAGGCGGCACGCCGCCAGTACGCGGGAGTATTTGCTTCCGGTTTGGCTCGATTTTCGGTCGGTCCTCGGCCGTTCACCGAGTGCTTCTCAAGCGGACCTCGAGTGGTCTTCAAGTGGCCCCTCAAGCGGCTTTTGCGTGGTCTTCATACGGCCTGCGGGTGCCGCTCAGGGGTGGCCGAGCCGAAAACCGACACCGCGTACGGTGATGATCCAACTGCTCGAACCGAGCTTGCCGCGCAGGCTGCTGACGTGGGTGTCGATGGTGCGCCCGCGGTGGGACCAGGTGTCGTCCCAGACCTGCGCCATGAGCTGGCGTCGCGGCATGACGGTGCCGGGCTGCGAGGCCAGTAAGTGCAGCAGGTCGAACTCCTTGCGGGTCAGGTCCACCGGCTTCCCGTGCAGCGTGGCCACCCGGGTGCCGACGTCGATGCGCAGCGGCCCGTGGGTGATGACCTGGGCGGCGGCGGGCTGTTGACGCACCCGGCGCATCACCGCCTCCATCCGGGCCAGCAACTCGCGGAAGCCGTACGGCTTGACCAGGTAGTCGTCCGAGCCGGCCTGCAGTCCGAGCACCCTGTCGAGCTCGGAGCCGCGCGCGGTGACGGCGATGACCGGGGTGTCGCAGACCGCTCGGATGCCCCGGCACACCTCGAGCCCGTCCAGGTCGGGCAGGTCCAGGTCGAGCAGGAGGAGATCGGCATCGCGGTGCGCCTGGAGCGCCTTGGTGCCGGTGGCCACGCTCTGCGCGGCGTACCCCTGCCGCAGCAGGCCCTGGACGAGGGAGTCGGCGGCCCTGACGTCGTTTTCTACGACCAGGACGCGCAGTGCGCCGGCCGGGGGGCCGGGGTGGTCGGCGGCCGTCTGTGGGGCAACGGCCCGCCCGGGCTGGGGAATCGTGGGGCGGTGCGGAAGATTGCGCTGCGATCGGGCGTCGAGTAGATCCACGGCTTGCCGATTCATCTGCTCCTCCTGAGGCACAGTCTCGTCATCACGGAACGGACTGCTGAACTCTCACAATGAGGACGATAGCAAACAGACTTGTCTGATTGTCAACGCGTTCGAAATCCCCCGCGCGTCGGTCCGTACCTTTTCCAATCTACCCATGTTGACCTGCGTGTATGTGGAGAGACTCAACGCTTCAAGGTCATGTTTCCGGCAGGTTGCGGTCGGGGTGGACCTCCTTGTCCTGCGTGTGTCCTTGGCGCTAACCATGCAGGTCTGCACGGTTTGTAAGATCGGGCGTCCCCGGTGGCGCAATCGTGCTGTATCGGCCCGTAGCGGCGGCTCATCGCTCGAAGGATGCTAAAGCTTTACTTGAAAAACCGAACAGACATGTCTGTATCTTGTGTGGGCGAGAGAACGTCGGCCACGGGGGGTGGCTGCCGGCGGTACGGATTGCTGCCCCCTGCTCGGAAACAGACAGGAGTGCCGTACATGTCGTACACCACCTCCACCCGTGTGTCCGTCGAAGACGACGTCGCGACGGTGGGCACCAGCGCCTCACGAACCGCCTCACGACCCGCTGCCCGAACCGCTGTTCAACCCGCCGTTCAGACCTCTGCCCAGGCCTCTGCCCAAGCCTCCGTTCAGACCGCCACGCGAACTCTGACGCCGCGGCTGACCACGACGGTTCCGCGCGAGTACGTCCATCGCGCCGCCGTCTCGGAGGTGTTGCTGACCGGCTGGGAGGCCGCCGCCGAGCCAGCCGGACCCGACCCGGACGAATTCGCGGTCAGCGCCCAATGGCCGCGCAGCCACTCCTTCTTCACCCAGTCCGGCGGCTACCAGGACCCGATGCTCCTGATCGAGTCCGTCCGCCAGATCGGTTCCCTGCTCGCGCACGCGGAGTTCGGCGTCCCCTTCGGGCACCAGTTCCTGATGTGGGACATGTTCTTCAGCACCTCCCCCGAACTCCTCGTCGCGGACGCCGTCCCCACGGAGGTCGAACTGCGCACGGTCTGCCGCGACATCGTCCGCAGGGGCCGGGTGCTCGGCGGTATGCGCTACGACGTCACCGTGCTGCGCGACGGAAGGGCGCTGGCCACCGCCGGCGCCGCGTTCAGCTGCACCAGTCCCGCCGTCCACCGCAGGCTGCGCGCCGGCCGGCCCACCACCACCGACCGCGTCGTGCCGCCCGCGATCGACCCGGCCGCGGTGGGCCACGCCGACGACCGGCACGTGCTGCTCGCCGAGCCCGGATCGGCCTCCGGCAGCGGCGACCGCTGGGAACTGCGCGTCGACACCGCCCATCCCACCTTCTTCGACCACCCCGTCGATCACATACCGGGCATGGTCCTGCTGGAAGCCGCCCGGCAGGCCGGCCTCGTGTCGACCGGGATGCCGGACGCCCTCCTGCTGGGTCTCAAGAGCAACTTCGCGCGCTACGCCGAGTTCGACGCGCCCTGCTGGATCGAGCCGCAGGCCGAACCGCACGGTACGGAGGGCGGCGTACTGGTGCGGGTGCGCGGTACGCAGCACGCTGAGACCGTCTTCACCGCCGAGCTCGTCCTGAGCCCGCGCGGCCGCTGAGCCCGCGCATCCTCCGTACGCCTGGGAGATCGTCCCCATCCCGAGGAGACAGACCCGTGCCCACCATCCTGATCACCGGCGCCGCCGGCTTCGTCGGCGGACACGTCATCCGTGAAGCGGCCCGGTACCGGGCCGACTTGAGGCTCATGTCCCATCGCAGTCCCCTGCTCGGCTCCGGTCCCCCGACCCAGGAGGGTCCTGCGGGCCATGACGGTGCTCGCGTCGTTCGGGCCGATCTGACCGACCCCGCGTCCTTGCGCGGGGTGTGCGACGGCGTCGACGTCCTGATCCACTGCGCCTCGCGGATCGGCGGCGGCGTCGAGGCCAACGAGGCCGTCAACGCCCGTGGCACGGCGGCGCTCGTCGAGGAAGCGCGCCGCGCGGGGGTTGCGCGCATCGTCCAGCTGAGCACCGCGTCCGTCTACGGCCGTGGCACCTTCCGCGGCGCCCGGCCCGAAGAACTGCGCCGCAACCCGGGCTCGCCCACGTCGCGCACCCGGGCCGCGGCCGAGGACACCGTTCTCGCGGCCGGCGGTGTCGTCCTGCGCCCGCACCTGGTGTACGGGGAGGGCGACAGGTGGGTGGTGCCCGGCCTGACCCGGATGCTGCGCGTGCTGCCCGGCACGGTGGAGGGCTGGCCCGCCCGGAGCTCCGTGATCGCCGTACCCGAACTGGCCGCGCTGCTGGTGGCCAGCGCGCTCGCTCCCGCCGCCGACCTGACCGCCTCCATCTACCACGCCACCCACCCGGAGCCCCTCCCCGTGGACACTCTTCTGCGGGCGGTCGCCGAGTGCACCGGGGCCGACCGGCCTGACCGGGAACTGACCGTCGACCGAGCCCGGGCGGTCCTGGCCGAGAACGGCGTACCTCCGTCCGGACTCGACATGTTCACCACCGACCACGTCTTCGACAGCACCCCGCTCTGGTCCGACCTGCGTCGCGCACCCGGCGCCGGTTTCGACACCGATTTCCCCCTCGCGGCGCCCTGGTACCGCAAGGCCCTGCGGGACGGTTGACCGGGGACGAGCCCGGGAGCTCGACCGGCCACGTGGTTGATCTGCCACGTGGTCGACCGTCCCGCGAAACCCCGCGGGACGTTGTGAAGCGCCTCCCGAACCCCTCCCGAACGCCGCTCCGGAACGCCGTCCCGGAACCCTCCCGAACGCCGTCCCGGAACGCCTCCGAACGCCCCCCGATCGTCCCTAGAAATTCTCTGCGGAATGGCGCATTCCTTTTCTTTCCGGACCCGGTGGATCCGTCCGCCGGGTCCGGCTATTTGACGGAGGTCTGACCTTCCTCTTTCCTCTTCCGGTAAGTACTGCCCCGGGTCTGCGGATTCTGACCCAGTTCTGCAACGGACCGTATTGAAGGGGAAGTGCGCACTCGAACAGTCTTGTGGCTCCGAGCGGAGTCTGGGAGGTTCATCGTGCGCAAGGTGCTCATCGCCAACCGTGGCGAAATCGCTGTCCGCGTGGCCCGGGCGTGCCGGGATGCCGGGATCGCGAGCGTTGCCGTGTATGCGGAACCAGACAGGGACGCGTCGCATGTCCGGGCGGCGGACGAGGCGTTCGCTTTGGGCGGTGACACCCCCGCCACCAGCTACCTGGACATCGCCAAGGTCCTCCAGGCCGCCAAGGACTCCGGCGCGGACGCCATCCACCCGGGCTACGGCTTCCTGTCGGAGAACGCCGAGTTCGCCCAGGCGGTCCTGGACGCCGGCCTGACCTGGATCGGCCCGCCTCCGCAGGCCATCCGCGACCTCGGCGACAAGGTCGCCGCCCGCCACATCGCCCAGCGCGCCGGCGCCCCCCTCGTCGCGGGCACCCCCGACCCGGTGAACGGCGCCGACGAGGTCGTCGCCTTCGCCAAGGAGCACGGGCTGCCGATCGCGATCAAGGCCGCCTTCGGCGGCGGCGGACGCGGCCTGAAGGTCGCCCGCACCCTCGAAGAGGTCCCCGAGCTCTACGACTCCGCCGTGCGTGAGGCGGTCGCCGCGTTCGGCCGCGGCGAGTGCTTCGTCGAGCGCTACCTCGACAAGCCCCGCCACGTCGAGACCCAGTGCCTGGCCGACACCCACGGCAACGTCGTCGTCGTCTCCACCCGCGACTGCTCCCTCCAGCGCCGCCACCAGAAACTGGTGGAAGAGGCCCCCGCGCCGTTCCTGTCGGACGCCCAGGTGGCGGAGCTGTACTCCTCCTCCAAGGCGATCCTCAAGGAGGCCGGTTACGTCGGCGCCGGCACCGTGGAGTTCCTCGTCGGCATGGACGGCACGATCTCCTTCCTCGAGGTCAACACCCGCCTCCAGGTCGAGCACCCCGTCACCGAGGAAGTCGCCGGCATCGACCTCGTCCGCGAGATGTTCCGCATCGCCGACGGCGAGGAACTCGGCTACGGCGACCCCGCCCTGCGCGGCCACTCCTTCGAGTTCCGCATCAACGGCGAAGACCCCGGCCGGGGTTTCCTCCCGGCCCCCGGCACGGTCTCCACCTTCGCGCCGCCCTCCGGCCCCGGCGTCCGCCTGGACGCGGGTGTGCAGTGCGGCAGCGTGATCGGTCCGGCCTGGGACTCCCTGCTCGCCAAGCTGATCGTCACCGGCGCCACCCGCGAGCAGGCGCTCCAGCGCGCCGCCCGCGCCCTCGAGGAGTTCGAGATCGGCGGGATGGCCACCGCGCTTCCTTTCCACCGCGCGGTCGTCAAGGATCCGGCCTTCGCCCCCGAACTGACCGGCTCCGCCGACCCGTTCACGGTCCACACCCGCTGGATCGAGACCGAGTTCGCCAATGACATCCCGGCCTTCACCCACCCCGCCGAGGTGGCGGAGGCGGAGGGCGAGCCGGGCCGCGAGTCCGTCGTCGTCGAGGTCGGCGGCAAGCGCCTCGAGGTCTCGCTGCCGTCCTCGCTGGGCATGTCCCTGGCCCGCACCGGCCTCGCGGCCGGCGCCAAGCCCAAGCGCCGCGCGGCGAGGAGGTCGGGCCCGGTCGCCTCCGGTGACACGCTCGCCTCGCCCATGCAGGGCACGATCGTCAAGGTCGCGGTCGAGGAGGGCCAGGAGGTCAAGGAGGGCGACCTCGTCGTCGTCCTGGAGGCCATGAAGATGGAACAGCCCCTCAACGCCCACCGCTCGGGGATCGTCAAGAGCCTCACCGCCGAAGTGGGCGCGTCCGTCGCCGCGGGCGCCGCCATGTGCGAAATCACCAGCTGAATTCCCCGGCAGTCCCCAGTATTCCCTGGCGGTCTCCAGTATTCCCCGGCATTTTCCAGCGCAATTCTGAACCGGTCTGACAATTCCCTGACACGGGGAATATTGAAACCGCTCGTACCGCCCAAGATACTGAATATGAGCTTTCGTCAACTGTTGTGTGGTGGGCCCCGAGGAGAGGGAAACGTATGTACAGCACGCTGATTGTGGCTCGGATGGATCCCGGGTCGAGCGTCGACGTCGCGAAGATTTTCGGTGATTTCGACGACACGGAAATGCCGCACCGCATGGGCACGCGCCGGCGCCAGCTCTTCCAGTACCGGGGTCTGTACTTCCACCTCCAGGACTTCGACGCGGACAACGGCGGCGAGCTGATCCAGCACGCCCGGCACGACCCCCGCTTCATACAGATCAGCGAGGACCTGAAGCCGTTCATCGAGGCGTACGACCCGGCCACCTGGCGCTCCCCGGCCGACGCGATGGCCACACGCTTCTACAACTGGGAGGCGTCCGCGTGACCGGCCGACGAGTTGTCATCACCGGTATCGAGGTGCTCGCCCCCGGTGGTGTCGGGGCGAAGAACTTCTGGAACCTGCTGAGCGAGGGCCGTACGGCCACCCGCCGCATCACGTTCTTCGACCCCAGCCCGTTCCGTTCCCGGGTCGCCGCCGAGATCGACTTCGATCCCGCGGAGCACGGGCTGCGCCCGCAGGAGATACGCCGGATGGACCGCGCCGCGCAGTTCGCGGTGGTCGCGGCCCGTGGTGCGGTCGCCGACAGCGGTATCGACATCGACGCCTACGACCCGTACCGGGTCGGCGTCACCATCGGCAGCGCGGTCGGCGCGACCATGGGTCTGGACGAGGAGTACAACGTCGTCAGCGACGGCGGCCGGCTCCACCTGGTCGACCACGCCTACACGGCCCCGCACCTGTACAACTACCTGGTCCCCAGCTCCTTCGCGGCCGAGGTCGCGTGGGCCGTGGGCGCGCAGGGCCCCAACACGGTGGTCTCCACGGGCTGTACGTCCGGCATCGACTCGGTCGGGCACGCCGTGGAGCTGCTCCGCGAGGGCTCGGCGGACGTCATGATCACGGGTTCGTCCGACGCCCCGATCTCGCCGATCACGATGGCGTGCTTCGACGCGATCAAGGCGACGACGCCCCGGGACGACGTACCCGAGCGTGCCTCGCGCCCCTTCGACGGGACCCGCAACGGGTTCGTCCTCGGGGAGGGTGCCGCCGTGTTCGTCCTGGAGGAGCTGGAGAGCGCCAAGCGGCGCGGCGCACACATCTACGCCGAGATCGCGGGCTATGCGACGCGCTCGAACGCGTACCACATGACGGGTCTGCGTCCGGACGGGGCGGAGATGGCCGAGGCCATCACGGTCGCGCTCGACGAGGCCAGGATGAACGCGACCGAGATCGACTACATCAACGCGCACGGCTCGGGCACCAAGCAGAACGACCGCCACGAGACCGAGGCGTTCAAGCGGAGCCTGGGCGACCACGCCTACCGGACCCCGGTCAGCTCGATCAAGTCGATGGTCGGGCACTCGCTCGGCGCGATCGGCTCCATCGAGATCGCCGCGTCCGCGCTGGCGATGGAGAACCACGTCGTGCCGCCCACGGCCAACCTCACCACCCCCGACCCCAAGTGCGACCTCGACTACGTGCCGCTGGTCGCCCGTGAGCAGCTCACCGACGCGGTGCTCACGGTCGGCAGCGGCTTCGGGGGATTCCAGAGCGCCATGGTGCTGGCGCGTCCCGAGAGGAGCGTGGCATGACCACCACGGTGGTAGTGACCGGTCTGGGCATCGCCGCCCCCAACGGACTGGGCACACAGGACTACTGGGCCGCCACCCGGACCGGCAAGAACGGCATCGGGCGGGTCACCCGCTTCGACCCGTCCTCCTACCCCTCGACCCTCGCGGGCGAGGTGCCCGGCTTCGTCGCCGCGGACGTGCTGCCGAGCCGGCTGCTGCCGCAGACCGACCACATGACCCGGATGGCGCTGGTCGCCGCCGAGTGGGCGCTCGCGGACGCGGGCATCGACCCCAAGGAACTGCCCGAGTACGACATGGGCGTCGTCACGGCCAGTTCCTCGGGCGGCTTCGAGTTCGGACAGGGCGAGCTGGAGAAGCTGTGGAGCCAGGGCAGCCAGTACGTGTCCGCGTACCAGTCCTTCGCCTGGTTCTACGCCGTCAACAGCGGCCAGATATCCATCCGCAACGGGCTCAAGGGCCCCAGCGGCGTCATCGTCAGTGACGAGGCCGGCGGTCTCGACGCGGTGGCGCACGGCCGGCGGCTCATCCGCAAGGGCACCCCGATGATCGTCTCCGGGGGCGTCGACGCGTCGATCTGCCCCTGGGGCTGGGTGGCGCAGATGGCCGGCGACCGGCTGAGCACCAGCGACGAGCCGACCCGTGCCTACCTGCCCTTCGACGCCGACGCGGCCGGTTACGTACCGGGCGAGGGCGGCGCCATCCTGATCATGGAGTCGGTCGAGTCGGCGTGCGAGCGCGGCGCCAAGATCTACGGCGAGATCGCGGGCTACGGCTCGACGTTCGACCCGCGGCCCGGCAGCGACCGCGAGCCCGCCCTGCGCAAGGCGATCGAACTCGCCCTCGCCGACGCGGGCACCGCCCCCGAGGACGTCGACGTGGTCTTCGCGGACGCGGCGGGCGTGCCGGAGCTGGACCGTGTCGAGGCCGACGCGATCTCGGCGGTCTTCGGGGTCCGGGGTGTCCCGGTCACCGCGCCCAAGACGATGACGGGCCGGCTGTACTCCGGCGCGGCCCCGCTCGACGTCGCCACCGCGCTGCTGGCCATCGAGGAGGGCCTCATCCCTCCGACGGTCCACATCAACCCCGACGAGGAGTACGGCCTCGACCTGGTCCTCAACCAGTCGCGCACCGCCCAGGTGCGCACCGCCCTGGTCCTGGCCCGCGGTTACGGCGGCTTCAACTCGGCCGTCGTGGTCCGCGCCGTCGACTGACCGGCACCCCCTGCCCCCCACACCCCCAAGACCCCCGACTGAACGATCCATTTCGACCTGGGAAGGAACCCACGTGTCCACTTCGGAATTCACCCTGGACGACCTGCGCCGCATCCTCCAGGAGGGCGCCGGTGTCGACGAGGGCGTCGACCTCGACGGCGACATCCTCGACGAGCCGTTCGAAGTCCTCGGCTACGAGTCGCTGGCGCTCCTGGAGACCGGCAGCCGTATCGAGCGCGAGTACGGGATCGTCCTCGACGAGGACCTGCTGACCGACGCCGACACCCCGCGCGCCCTCATCGAGGCCGTGAACCAGCAGTTCGGCGCCGACGAGCCCGCCGCCGCCTGACGCCCGACGGCGTTCCCGGACCGGGCGAAACCTTTCACCTGACCTCGTGACCTCGTCCGGTCCGGCTCCGCCGCAGCCCCGCAGAAGCAAGCGCCATCCCGCAGAACAAGAGGGAGAGGAAGCACATGTCAACGCTGGAAAAGCGGGTCGCTCTCATATCGGGGGCCACCAGCGGCATCGGCCTCGCGTCCGCGCGGGCGCTGGCCGCGGCCGGCCACCGTGTGTTCATCGGCGCCCGCAGCGCGGACAACGTCGCCGAGACCGTCAAGATCCTCCAGGAGGAGGGCATCGACGCCGACGGCACGGTCCTCGACGTCCGCGACCCCGCCTCGGTCGGCGCCTTCGTGCAGGCCGCGGTCGACCGCTTCGGCACCGTCGACGTCCTGGTCAACAACGCCGGCCGGTCCGGTGGCGGCGTCACCGCCGACATCGAGGACGAGCTGTGGACCGATGTCATCGACACCAACCTCAACAGCGTGTTCCGGCTGACGCGGGAGGTGCTCAACACCGGCGGCATGCGCCACAAGAGCCGTGGCCGCATCATCAACATCGCCTCCACGGCCGGCAAGCAGGGCGTGGTCCTGGGAGCCCCCTACTCCGCCTCGAAGCACGGCGTGGTCGGTTTCACCAAGGCCCTCGGCAATGAGCTGGCCCCCACCGGCATCACCGTGAACGCCGTCTGCCCGGGCTATGTCGAGACGCCGATGGCCCAGCGCGTGCGCGCCGGATACGCGGCCGCCTACGACACCTCCGAGGACGCCATCCTCGAGAAGTTCCAGGCCAAGATCCCGCTCGGCCGCTACTCCACCCCCGAGGAGGTCGCCGGCATGGTCGCCTACCTCGCCTCCGACACGGCCGCCTCGGTCACCGCTCAGGCCATCAACGTCTGCGGCGGACTCGGCAACTTCTGAGCACCCCCACCGACCGGCAGCCCGTACCCAGCCATGGAGAAGAAAGCGTCATGACGACCCGTGAGGTAGAGCACGAGATCACGATCGCCGCGCCCGCACCGGCCGTGTACCGGCTGCTGGCGGAGGTCACCAACTGGCCCCGGATCTTCCCGCCCACCATCCACGTGGACCGCGTGGAGCACGACGGCTCCCAGGAGCGGATACGGATCTGGGCCACCGCCAACGGCGAGGCCAAGAACTGGACCTCGCGCCGCGAACTGGACCCCGAGGCCCTGCGCATCACCTTCCGCCAGGAGGTGACCGCCCCGCCGGTCGCCGCGATGGGCGGCACCTGGATCATCGAGCCGCTCGGCGAGAACGCCTCCCGGGTACGGCTGCTGCACGACTACCGCGCCGTCGACGACGACCCGCACGACCTCCTGTGGATCGACCAGGCCGTCGACAAGAACAGCCGTTCCGAGCTGGCCGCGCTGAAGAAGAACGTCGAGTTCGCGCACGCGGCGGAGGAGGTGACCTTCTCCTTCGAGGACACCGTCTACGTCGACGGTTCGGCGAAGGACGTGTACGCCTTCATCAACGAGGCGAACCTGTGGTCGGAGCGTCTGCCGCACGTGGCGACGGTCCGTCTGGAAGAGGACACCGTGGGACTCCAGACCCTGGAGATGGACACCCGGGCCAAGGACGGCTCCGTCCACACCACCAAGTCCTACCGGGTGACCTTCCCCCACCAGCGCATCGCGTACAAGCAGGTCACCCTGCCCGCGCTGATGACCCTCCACACCGGCCACTGGACCTTCCAGGACACCGACCAGGGCGTCGCGGCCACCTCCCAGCACACCGTCACCCTCAACACGGACAACATCGAGAGCATCCTCGGCTGCGGGGCCACCGTCGCCGACGCCCGCGAGTACGTCCACACGGCCCTGTCCACCAACAGCCGAGCCACCCTCACCCACGCCAAGGCCTTCGCAGAGAACAGGCGTTGACGATGACGACGGACCATCAGGACACCGACACGGCCATCCTGGACACCGACGTCCTCGTGGTCGGAGCGGGCCCCGCCGGGCTGATGCTCGCCACCGAGCTGAGGCTGGGCGGCGCCGAGGTGGTCGTCGTCGACCAGCGCCCCGGCCCGACCACCGAATCCCGGGCCTCCACCCTGCACGCCCGCACGATGGAGATCCTCGACTCCCGCGGGCTGCTGAACGAGCTCGGTACGCCGCCGTGCGAGCCGCGCGGTCACTTCGGCGGCGTACCGCTGGACCTGACGCTGCCCAGCTCGCACCCCGGGCAGTGGAAGGTCGCGCAGACCCGCACCGAGGAGCTGCTGCAGCGGCGGGCCGCCGAGCTGGGCGCCGATCTCCGGCGCCGGCACCAGCTGCTGTCCCTCACGGCGGAGGACGGGGTGGAGGCCGAGGCCATCGGTCCCTACGGTCCCGTCCGCATCCGGGCCCGCTACCTGGTCGGCTGCGACGGCGAGGACAGCACCGTACGGCGCCTGGTCCGGGCCCCCTTCCCGGGCCGGGACGCCGCACGCGAACTGCTGCGCGCCGACGTCTGCGGCGTCGAGGTCGCCGACCGGCGCTTCCAGCGCCTGGAGCACGGGCTCGCCATCGCCGCCACCCGCGAGGGGGTGACCCGGGTGATGGTCCACGAGTTCGGGCGCCCCGCCGCCGAACGCGGCGGCGCCGAGCCGGACTTCGCGGAGGTCACCGACGTCTGGAAGCGCGTCACCGGCGAGGACATCAGCCAGGGCACCCCGCTGTGGGTCAACGCCTTCGGCGACGCCAACCGGCAGCTCGCCCACTACCGGCACGGTCGCGTCCTGTTCGCCGGGGACGCGGCGCACCGGCAGATGCCGAGCGGCGGACAGGCCCTCAACCTGGGCGTCCAGGACGCCTTCAACCTCGGCTGGAAGCTCGCCGCCGTCGTCGGCGGCAGCGCGGGCGAGGACCTCCTCGACACCTACCACTCCGAGCGCCACACCGTGGGCCGCCAGGTCCTCGCGAACATCCGGGCCCAGGTCGAGCTGCTGCTCGGCGGCCCGGAGGTCGAACCCGCCCGCGCCCTGCTCACCGAACTCGTCGCCCTGGACGGCGTACGGCAGCATCTCGCCGGGATGATCAGCGGCCTCGGCATCCGGTACGACGTCGAGGGCCCCGAGATCCACTCCGCCGCACACCCGCTGCTCGGGCGGCGGTTGCCGGACGTGTGGCTGGAGCCCGCGGAGGGCGGCGCGCGGCGCCGTACGACCGAACTGTTGCGCACCGGTCGCGGGTTGCTGCTGTCCCTGGACGGGGACGGCGCCCCGGCGCTGCGCGCGACGGCGGCTCCCTGGTCGGACCGGGTCGCCTTCGTCGCCGACCGCCCCGTGGCCGGCGGCCCGCTGTCGGCCGGGCAGACCCTGCTGGTCCGCCCCGACGGCTATGTGGCCTGGGCCGGTTCCGGTGCGGCCGGTCTGGCGCGGGCGCTGACCCGCTGGTTCGGCACCGCGGCCGCCGACGACTGAGTACGACCAAGGACGGCGTACGACCGCACGGCCCGTCACGGACAAGCCCAGGCGCACGCACAGCCACAGGCAAAGGCACGGCACGGCAGGGCACGGACAAGCTCACGCACACGCACGGACCAGCACACGCACAGCTGAGGCACCGCACGTCACCCACCGATGCGACGCGCGCCCGGGCGCGCGAGGAGAGGACACCCATGGACGCGCAGATGGACGCGGACGTCATCGTCGTCGGCGCCGGCCCGGCCGGGCTGATGCTGGCCGGGGAACTGCGGCTGGGCGGGGTGAGCGTCATCGTCGCCGAGCGGCTGGCGCGGCCCACCGGACAGTCGCGCGGGCTCGGGTTCACCGCCCGCGCCATGGAGTCCTTCGACCAGCGCGGTCTCGTCCCGCGCTTCGGCGGGCTGGAGAAGAGCCCGATGGGCCACTTCGGCGGGGTGCAGTTCGACTACACCGTGCTGGAGGACGCCCACTTCGGGGCCCGCGGCGTCCCCCAGTCCCAGACGGAGGCGGTTCTGGAGGAGTGGGCGGGCGAGCTCGGCGCGGACATCCGGCGGGGCTGGGAGTTCCTGGCGCTGGAGCAGGACGGGACCGGGGTCACCGTCACCGTGGCCGCGCCCGACGGCGAGCGCACGCTGCGCGCCGCGTACCTGGTGGGCGCCGACGGCGGGCACAGCCCGGTGCGCAAGGCCGCGGGCTTCGACTTCCCCGGTACGCCCGCCACCCGCGGCATGTATCTCGCGGATGTCGTCGGCTGCGAGATCCCGCCGCGCTTCCTGGGCGAGCGGCTGCCCGGCGGCATGGTGATGGCCGCGCCGCTGAAGGAGGGCGTGGACCGGATCATCGTGTGTGAGCACGGCACCCCGCCGGCCGACCGCAGTGAGACCCCGGAGTTCGCCGAAGTGGCGGCGGCCTGGGAGCGGTTGACGGGTGAGGACATCTCCGGCGGCGGCGCGGACTGGGTCAGCTCCTTCACGGATGCCACCCGCCAGGTCACCGAGTACCGGCGCGGGCGGGTGCTGCTCGTCGGCGACGCCGCGCACATCCATCTGCCGGCCGGCGGCCAGGGACTGAGCACCGGTGTCCAGGACGCGGTCAACCTCGGCTGGAAGCTCGCGGCGACCGTCCAGGGCCGGGCTCCCGAGGGACTGCTCGACACCTACCACGACGAGCGTCACGCGGTCGGCGCGCGGCTGCTGATGAACACCAAGGCACAGGGCACGGTCTTCCTCGGCGGCCCCGAGTCCCAGCCGCTGCGTGATCTGTTCGCCGAGCTCATCGGCCTCGATTCGGTCAAGCGGCACCTCGCCGGGGTGGTCAGCCACCTCGACGTCCGCTACGACCTCGGAGGCGCCGGGGACTCGCTGGTCGGGCGCAGGTTGCCGCCGCGGGCGCTGAACACCGCCGCCGGCGAGGTCCGTACGCCCGAACTCCTCCACGCCGCCCAGGGCGTGCTGCTCGACCTCGCCGACGACTCCGTACTGCGCGAGGCGGCTGCCCGCTGGAAGGACCGCGTCACCGTCGTCACCGGCACCCCGCAGGACCCGGCCGCGTTCGGCGGCGCCGCCGCGGTGCTGGTCCGCCCCGACGGCTATGTGGCCTGGGCGGACACCGGTTCGGCGGAGCTGTGCGCGACGCTGCGCCGCTGGTTCGGCGCACCCGAAGCCCGCTGAGAGCCACCACCGGCAACCGCTCCGCACGAGAGCACCCACACGAAAGCACGAACACGCAAGCACGAACACGAGAGGAAGTACCCCAGTGAGCGTTCCCACGGTCGAGACCATCCCCTCGTCCGTACCCGGTCCGGCCATGCCCTCGATGTCCCCGGGTGTGCGCCCCGTCGCCCTGGCGGCCGGTGACGTCACGCTCTCCGCGCTGATCGCCCAACCCTCCGGGCCGCCGCGGGCCACGGTCGTCGCGGTGCACGGGGGAGGAATGAGCGCCGGGTACTTCGACGGGCAGGCCCACCCCGACGTCTCCCTGCTCGCCCTCGGCGCCCGGCTCGGCTACACCATGGTCGCCGTCGACCGGCCCGGCTACGGGCTGTCCGCCGCGGACGCCCCGAGCGGTCAGACCCTGGCCGAGCAGTCAGCGGCGCTGCACGCGGCACTGCGGCACCTGGCCGGCCGCGCCGAGACGGGCGCCGGGGTGTTCCTGCTCGCGCACTCCTTCGGCGGCAAGCTCGCCCTGACGTACGCCGCCTGCCAGGCCGGCGATCCGGATCCGGCCGTACCGCCGCTGCTCGGGCTCGACATCTCCGGGCTCGGCCGGGACTACGCGGTCGACCACCCGGAGGGCGGCCCCGACCCGCACCAGCACCGGCACTGGAAGCGGAACTGGGGTGCCCTGCGCTTCTACCCGCCGAACACCTTCCGCGAGGCCGAGGGCCTGGTCGCCCCGATGCCCCCGCGCGAGCAGGCCGAGGCACTCCAGTGGCCGCGGCGGTTCCCGGTCGCGGCGGCGGCCGTGCAGGTCCCGGTGCGGCTGACGTTCGCCGAGCAGGAACTGTGGTGGCACCACGACGAGGACACCGTCGCCGACCTCGCCGCGCACTTCGCCTCGGCGCCGTCCGCAGCCGTCGACCGTCAGCCCGGTGCCGGGCACAACATCAGCCTCGGCTGGGCCGCCCGCACCTACCACCTGCGCGCGTTCGCGTTCTTCGAGGAATGCCTCGCGCGCCGGTCCGCGGGCGCGTCCGTGACGCCCTGATGCCATGACGACCACACGGCCCGGCGCCAGGGACACGACGAAGAGGGCGAGGCGGGGAAGGAGGGGCAGGTCGGCCGCGGGCGTCGGCAGCCGTCGTACGCCCTTCCGGTCTCTGTCCGTGCGCAACTTCCGGCTCTTCGCGGCCGGCCAGGTCGTCTCGGTCGCGGGCACCTGGATGATGGTCACCGCCCAGGACTGGCTGGTGCTCTCCCTGACGGGGGACTCCGGCACGGCCCTGGGCACCGTGACCGCGCTCCAGTTCACCCCACTGCTGCTGTTCACGCTGTACGGCGGCCGGCTCGCCGACCGCCACGACAAGCGGCTGCTGCTCACCCTCGCCAACCTGGTCTCCGGCGCCCTCGCGCTGGCACTCTCCGTACTCGTCCTGGCCGGCTCCGCCCAGCTGTGGCAGCTGTATCTGTTCGCGCTGGGCCTCGGCACCGTCAACGCGGTCGAGGTGCCCACCCGGATGGCGTTCGTCAGCGAGATGGTCGGCCCCGAACTGCTGCCCAACGCCTCGGCGCTCAGCGCCGCCTACTTCAACACCGCCCGCGTGGTGGGTCCCGCCCTCGCCGGACTGCTGATCAGCGCGGTCGGCGCGGGGACGGCCATGCTGATCAACGCGGTCAGCTATCTCGCCACCGTGACCGGGCTGCGGCTGATGCGCCCGGGGGAACTCCTGCGCACGGCCCCGCCGGAGCGCGGGGTCAAGGTGGTCGACGGGCTGCGGTACGTGCGCGGGCACCCTGACCTGTTCGTGCCGCTGGCGCTGGTCGCCGTGGTCGGCCTGTTCGGCTTCAACTTCCAGCTCACCCTGCCGCTGCTCGCCAAGACCGTCTTCCACTCGGGCGCGACCGCGTTCGGGCTGCTGACCACGGCGTTCGCCGCCGGTTCGCTGCTCGGCGCGTTCGCCTCCACCGTGCGCAGCGCCCGCCCGGCCGCCCTGACCGTCACCGCCTCCGCACTCGCCTTCGGGCTCCTCGAGACGGCGGCAGGCTGGTCGCCCACCTACGCGTGGGCGGCCCTGCTGCTGTTTCTGACCGGCTTCGCCACCCTCTACTTCGCCCAAGCCGCCAACCACCGCATCCAGTTGGGCAGCGACGCCGCCTATCGCGGCCGGGTGATGGCGCTCTACACGCTCATCCTGCAAGGACTCACCCCACTCGGCGCCCTCCTCGTGGGCTGGCTCACCGTCCGTCACGGTGCGCGCTCCGGCCTGTACGTGGGAGGGCTCGCCTCGTCGGCGGCGGCGCTCGCGGTGCTGCTCGCGGGGCGCACACGTCGATTCCTTCCCAGCCATCGGCCGGAACCGGCACTCCTCGGGCCCGGCCCTCTCCCTGAAAGGCAGCCCCATGAGTCCCCTGAGTGACGACACCCCGTGCAGTTGGCTCGACCGGCTCCCGGACCCGGTCCAGCTGCGCGCCATGCCCCCCGACGCACGAGCCCGCACCATCGGCCACTGCCTGCGCCTCGAACTGCACGACCTGCTCGCGGTCCCGCCGGGGCACCGGCTCTCGCCCGGTCTGCCGTTGCGCGGCCAGGGCCTGGACCCGCTCGACGCCCTGCACCTGGGGCGCCGGATCCGGCGCGCCCTCGACGCCGAGGTGCCCGCCGAGGTGCTGCGGGAGAGCACCGTCGGCGAACTGACCGCGTTGCTCGCCCGCTGACCGAACCGTCGTTCCTCTTGATCCACTTTGATCCACTTGAATGGGAGATCCGTACATGGAGCCCGCGATACCCATCGAACTGGGCGGCCGGCTGATGGAGCTGGCCGAACGCAAGGACATCGCCCGTGCCGGGCAGGACCCGAAGGCGACCGAACGACAGCACGCCAAGGGCAAGCTGACCGCTCACGAGCGCATCGAACTACTGCTGGACAAGGGCAGCTTCCAGGAGGTCGAACCGCTGCGCCGGCACCGTGCGACCGGCTTCGGCCTGGAGGCCAAGAAGCCCTACGGCGACGGTGTGATCACCGGCTGGGGCACGGTCGAGGGCCGTACGGTCTTCGTCTACGCCCATGACTTCCGTGTCTTCGGCGGCGCGCTGGGCGAGGCCCACGCCTGCAAGATCCACAAAATCATGGACATGGCCATCGCCGCCGGGGCGCCGCTGGTGTCGCTCAACGACGGTGCGGGCGCCCGCATCCAGGAGGGTGTCTCCGCGCTCGCCGGGTACGGCGGCATCTTCCAGCGCAACACCCGGGCCTCCGGTGTCATCCCGCAGATCAGCGTGATGCTCGGCCCGTGCGCGGGTGGCGCGGCGTACTCGCCCGCCCTGACCGACTTCATCTTCGCCGTCCGGGACATCTCGCAGATGTTCATCACCGGGCCCGACGTGGTCCGCGCGGTCACCGGCGAGGAGATCAGCCAGAACGGGCTCGGCGGGGCCGATGTGCACGGCGCTGTCTCGGGAGTGGCGCACTTCGTCCACGACGACGAGGAGAGCTGCCTCGCCGAGGTGCGCTATCTGCTGTCGCTGCTGCCGTCCAACAACCGCGAGCTGCCGCCCCGGCACGTCAGCGGCGACCCGGGCGACCGGTCCGGGGACGTGCTGCTCGACCTGGTGCCGCACGACGGCAACCGTTCGTACGACATGCGCGGGGTCGTCGAGGAACTCGTCGACGACGGCGACTACGTGGAGGTGCACGCGGGCTGGGCGCCGAACATCGTCTGCGCCCTGGCCCGGATCGACGGTCACACCGTCGGCATCGTCGCCAACCAGCCGGCCGCCATGGCGGGTGTCCTGGACATCAAGGCGAGCGAGAAGGCCGCGCGGTTCGTGCAGTTCTGCGACTCCTTCAACATCCCGCTGGTCACGCTGGTCGACGTGCCCGGCTTCCTGCCCGGCGTGGACCAGGAGCACGAGGGCATCATCCGGCGCGGCGCCAAGCTGCTGTACGCGTACTGCAACGCGACCGTGCCGCGGGTCTCCGTGGTGCTGCGCAAGGCGTACGGCGGCGCGTACATCGTGATGGACTCCCGCTCCATAGGCGCCGACATCGCGCTGGCCTGGCCGACCAACGAGATCGCGGTCATGGGTGCCGAGGGGGCCGCCAACGTGGTCTTCCGGCGGGAGATCGCGGCCGCGGACGACCCCGACGCGATGCGTCAAGAGAAAATCGACCAGTACAAGGAGGAGCTGGTCCACCCTTACTACGCCGCCGAACGCGGGCTGGTCGACGACGTCATCGACCCGCGCGAGACCCGGGCGGTCCTGGCCCGTTCGCTCGCCATGCTCGCGGCCAAGCACGCCGAGCTGCCGCGCCGCAAGCACGGCAACCCGCCCCAGTGAGCAGGGAGGAAACCATGAGCATCCAGCGCCCCGCCCTTGTCCCCGTTCCCGATCCCGTTCCCGCCCCCGATCCCGTATCCGAACCGGCGGCCGGTCCCGTCTGCGAACCCGCGGCCGGTCCGCTTTTCCGGATCGAGCGCGGCTGCCCCTCCCCGGAGGAGCTGGCCGCGCTGACCGCGGTACTGATGGCCGTCACCGCGGGCCCCGGCGTCGCACCCGACGACACGGCCCGCAAGCACCAGGTCGTCGCCCTGTGGCGCCGCCCCGAACGCGTCACCGGCTTCGACGGCCCCCGCACCTGGCGAGCGGCGGCCTGAGCCGGGCCCTTCGGGGGAAGAAACAGGCCGAAGGGGCCGGAGAGTTCACAGGAACTCTCCGGCCCCTTGGCCGTGCCCCCTCAGGGGCGTGGGGAACCGCGCGACCAGCCCAGGACAACCCGCACCCTGAGGCCGACCCGCAGTCCCCCCATCTCCTCAGCGCTCCAGATCCCCGTGCTGAGCGGGATCCCGGAGCATCGACCGCAGCCCCGGTTCCATCTCCACAAGACGCTCCACCGCATCCGGGGCGTACAGATAGGCGGTGGGCACGGCGCGAAGGGCGACGGGCCGATCCCCCGCCCCGGCCAGCGCCACCGCCGCGATGTGGGTGGAACACAGGGGCAGGTTGCCCACCACCCAGCCCGTCGGCCGCTCGGCCAGTCCCGCCTCACCGAGGTAGTCGAGGTCGGCCCCCCGGGTCAGCCCGGTGCCCAGCCCCTTCAGATACGCCTCCTTCCGTGTCCACAGGCGGCCGAAGGCCATGGTCCGTTCGTGCTCGGGAATCTTCTCGAGCTCCTCACGCTCGGCCGGATGCAGCGCCGGCAGACACGCCTCGGCGGTCTGGGGCGACGGCAGCCGTTGGACGTCGGCGCCCACCCGCGACTCCGCCACCACCACGATCGCCAGGCCGTGGCTGTGCGAGAGCGAGAACTGGGGGGCGCCGCCGGGCACGCCGAGCACCACGGGCCGGCCGTGGCGTTCACCGTTGCCGTTGTACCGCTCGCCGGCGAGGTTGAGCCGGCTCGGTTCGATGCCGGTGTAACCGGCGAGGACCCGGCGCAGTCCCACGTGCGCCGCGGCGTACATCTGGCGGTCGTCGGGGCGACGGTAGGAGTCGGCCCGACCTCTCTCGTACGCGTCGAGCTCGTCGTACGGGACGTCACGCGGCGAGTCGGGCGGCGGCAGCAGCCACACGTCCAACTCCCCTCGCGCTACGGCGAGCCGGCGCACCGTCGGGGTCAACGGCGGCCCTCCGCGTGAGCCTTGGCATGGTTCAGGGTGGCCAGGCTGTTGGTGGACAGGGCGGTGTGGACGTACTCGCGCGCGTCGGCGACGGTGGCGGTGTCACCGAGGATGCGGGCGATGTTGTCCGTGTTGAGACTGACGGTGTGCTGGGAGGTGGCCGCGACGCCCTGGTCGGTGTCCTGGAAGGTCCAGTGGCCGGTGTGGAGGGTCATCAGCGCGGGCAGGGTGACCTGCTTGTACGCGATGCGCTGGTGGGGGAAGGTCACCCGGTAGGACTTGGTGGTGTGGACGGAGCCGTCCTTGGCCCGGGTGTCCATCTCCAGGGTCTGGAGTCCCACGGTGTCCTCTTCCAGACGGACCGTCGCCACGTGCGGCAGACGCTCCGACCACAGGTTCGCCTCGTTGATGAAGGCGAACAGGTCCTTGGCGGACCCGTCGACGTAGACGGTGTCCTCGAACGAGAACGTCAACTCGGCTTCGGCGTATTCGCGTTCCGCGTTCTCCTTCAGCGCCGCGAGTTCCGCGACGGCACTCCGGTCGATCTCGGCGCCGATCCGGTCCAGGGCCCCGGCGTCGTCGTCGGCGGCCCGGAACTCGTGCAGCAGCCGTACCCGGGAGGCGTTCTCCCCGAGCGGTTCGACGAGCCAGGCGCCGCCGAGGCCGGCGACGGGGGACGCGGTGACCAGGTGCTGGAAGTTGACCCGCAGCGTGGCGGGTTCGACGATCCGGCGCAGCGGACGGCAGCGCGGTTCGCCCGCCGCGGTCGGTGCGGTCTCCCAGATCGTCAGCCGTTCCTCGCCCTCGGGAGCCTCCTCGTGCTCGACGTGGATGACCGAGGGGAAGATCCGTGGCCAGTTCCCGACCTCGGCGATCAGCCGGTGGACGGTGTCCGCCGGGACCGCGATGTTGATCTCGTGCGCGACTTGGCGCATGCCCGGGTGTTCCATGCGTGCTGTCTCCTCGTCCTGGTGTGGCGCGCGGGGGCGGGACGGGAACGGGAACGTGACGGACAGAAAAGCCGCTGCCGGGTGGGGGATTCCCGGCAGCGGCCAGCCAGTGGGGATGGGAACGCGCCCGTGCGTCCGCGTCCGTGCGCGATCTGTCATACGTGCTTCGGTTGTGCGTGGGTCTGCCGTGCGGGCGGGGCTGCCATGTCTTCAGAGCTGCCGTGCGGGTGTTTCACGTGAAACAACGTGCAGACCCGGTGGCGGGCCGGCCGCCGCCCGACCGGTCGGCCCGCCACCGGGTGGCTCACTCGCCCGCGGCGCGGGTGTGGACGACCTGGTAGGTGTTCTCGTCCTGCCAGGTCTGGAGCGCGGCGACGCGGGCGTCGACCTTCTGGCGCTCCGGGGAGCGCTCACCCTGCGGCACGGAGCGGAAGGCGTCGTACGCCTCCTTGCTGTCCCACTGGGAGTAGACGACGACGAACTTGCCCTCGATGCCGCGGGCACGCAGGCCGCGCAGCACCGTGTGGGTGCGGTAGCCGGGGACGTCGACCAGCCACGTCTGGGACTCGCCCAGGGCGTCGATCAGGTCCTCCTGGTTCTCCGGCAGAACGCCGAACAGCTCGATGGCCGTGTAGTCGTCGCGGGACGGGGAGATCTCGGTGACGCCGCCCAGCTCCGGCTTCTGCTGCGTGAAGGCGATCTCGTTCTGGAGCAGACGGATCGAGGTGGTGATCTCACCGAAGAGCGGGAGGGTGCGGTGCTTGAACTCCTCACCGGCGTAACGGCTCTCCAGGTCCTCGGTGCTGCGCCACTGGATGAAGTTGGCCGTTCCCGGCTTGTCCTGCCCGGCGTGGACCGTGCTGGATATCCAGCCCTCGTAGGCCGCCGTGTCGACGATCTGGCGCATCGCGGCGAGCAGCTTGACCTGCTTCTCGGCGGCGTCGGTCGAGAACAGGTTGAGAACGGTCAGGTGCTGACCATCGGCTGCGATCTTCGGCATTCTCTCGTCTCTTCCGTTCGAGGAAATGGGAGTGCGAATGGAGGTGCGAATGAAGGTGCGGGTGGAGCTACGAATGGAGCTACGAATGCAGCATGGCAAGAAGATCTGCCCATGTGAAAGGGTCGGCACTTCAGGATTGGCAGCGCTTTTGTCAATTGTTCGAGGGCGGTGTCAGATCTTTCTCAACTTCGTCAGGGCTGTGAAAAGCGGCCTTGGTTGCCGATTGGCGTGGGCGCCATGCTCGGGTAATGCAGTCAGGCCCGGAAGTATTAGAGATATCCACTCTCCTTGACCGGTACCTCATCGGTCTCGACGACGACGAACTCGACGACGCGTGGGCGCGGGGGCTCTTCACGAAGGACGCCTTGGTCGAGTTCCCCATGAGCCGGCACGAGGGCCTCGACGGACTCGCCGGCTACCACCGTGACGCGCTGGCGGCCTTCGCCGCCACCCAGCACCTCGGCTCGCCCGCGGTCGTCGACCTCGACGACGCCGGTGAACGGGCCGTGCTGCGCGCCAACCTCGTCTCGACGCATGTGCACCACCCCGACGCGGCGGACGGGCCCCTGTTCCAGGTCGGCACCCTCGCGACCGGCGAAGCCCGCCGCGCCGCGGAGGGCTGGCGGCTCTCCTCACTGACCTTCCGCGTGCTGTGGACCCGCGGCACCCCGCCCCGACCCCGGGAGCCCCAATGACGACGCTGGCGGCGGCCAGTCCCCAGGACATGAAACTCGCGATCATGCTTGCCGACATCGGCGTGGTGCTCGTGGCCGGCGCCGCACTCGGCCGGCTCGCGCAGAAGCTGCGTCAGCCGATGGTGGTCGGCGAGATCACCGCGGGCATCCTGCTCGGCCCGAGCGTCCTCGGCCTACTGCCGGGGAACCCCACCGAGCGTCTCTTCCCCGCCGACGTACGGCCGTTGCTGTCCGCGGTCTCCCAGGTCGGTCTGATCCTGTTCATGTTCGTGGTCGGCTGGGAGTTCGAGAAGCGCCTGATCAGGCCGCACGCCCGGCTCGCCGCGGGCGTCTCGCTCTCGTCGATCGCGATGGCCTTCGGCCTCGGGGTGGCGCTGGCCCCGTTCCTGTACGACGAGCACTCCACGGTGGCCGGACACCACATCTCCTTCGTCGCGTTCGCCACCTTCATCGGCACCGCGATGTCGGTGACCGCCTTCCCCGTGCTCGCGCGGATCCTCACCGAGAACAAGCTCCTGGACACCCGGGCCGGTTCGCTCTCGCTGGCCAGCGCCGCCATCGACGACCTGCTCGCCTGGTGCCTGCTGGCTTATGTCTCGGCCCTGGTCACGGCGAACGGGAACTACTCCGACCTCGCCCGCATCGGTTTCTACAGCGTGCTCTACGTGGCCGGGATGCTGCTGGTCGTACGCCCGCTGGTGGCCCGGCTGGTGTGGCGCTGGGCGGCCACCGAGCGCTGGTCGGCGCTGCTCGCGGTGTTGTGCGCGGGCGCCCTGACCTCGGCCTGGCTGACCACTTGGATCGGCATCCACGCCATCTTCGGGGCCTTCCTGTTCGGGTTCGTGATGCCCCGTGAGCCCGCCATGGTCCTCGCGGAGCATCTGCGCAAGCCCATGGATCACGTCAGCGTCGTGCTGCTTCCGGTCTTCTTCATCGTCACCGGGCTCGGCGTGGACCTCGGTGCGCTCACCGCCGGCGACGTCGTCGCGCTCGTCGCGATCATCGTCGTGGCCTGCACCGGCAAGCTGGTCGGCGCCATCCTTCCGGCGCGGCTGGCCGGGTTCTCCTGGCGTGAGTCGAAGGACCTGGGGCTGCTGATGAACACCCGGGGTCTGACCGAACTCATCATCCTCAACGCGGCCGTCAGCCTGGGCGTGCTCGACACCCGCATGTTCACGATGCTCGTGATCATGGCGCTGGTCACGACGGCGATGGCGGGTCCGCTGCTGTCCAGGCGTCGTCCGGCGCCGGCTGTCGTGCCCGAGCCGTCCGAGCCGTCCGAGACCCCGGCTTCACGCGCGGCCTGATCAGGAACGCCCCCGGCACCCCCGTAACTCCGTAACCGCGTAACTCCGTAACCCCGTACCCGAGAACGAGAGGGCTGTCGTGATCCCCGTTTCGCAAGCCATCCCCGAGCAGCTCGGTCCGGTCGACGGCCGCGCGCTGCGCACCGTGTGCGGACACTTCGCCACCGGTGTCACGGTCATCACCTCGGGCAGCGGCGACAACGCCACGGGCGCCACGGTGAACTCCTTCACCTCGGTCTCCCTGGACCCGGCGCTGGTGCTCATCTGCCTGCACGACAACTCCCGGCTGCTGCCCGTGGTCCAGGAGTCCGGCGGCTTCGTCGTGAACTTCCTGACGCAGCGACAGGAGCCCGTGGCCTGGGCGTTCGCCGGTCGGCGGACGGCCCGGATCGAGGAGGTGCCGCACCACAGGTCTGTCCTCGACCTGCCGGTGCTCAGCGAGGCACTCGCGCATCTGGAGTGCCGGCTGGTCACCGAGTACGACGGCGGCGACCACACCATCCTGCTGGGCGAGGTCGTCGGTCTGCGCGCGCCCTCCGAAGCCGAACAGGAGGACCCGCTGATCTTCTTCCAGGGCTCCATGCGGACACCGGCATGGAGCTGAAGGACCTACCAGGTTCAGTGGCGGGCCGCGGCCTGCTCCTCCGCCTCGTCGAACGCCTGCCGCGCCTGCTCCACGAGCGGCAGGTGGCCGGTCGACCAGTCGAAGAGCGAGGCGAACAGGGGGGCCAGGGTCCGTCCCAGATCGCTGATCTCGTACTCCACCCGGGGCGGCACCTCCGGGTAGTACGTGCGGATCACCAGCCCGTCCCGCTCCAGCTGACGCAGCCGCTGCGTCAGCACCTTCGGCGTGATGGTGCCGATGTTGCGGTGCAGTTCCACGAAGCGCTGGGTGCCGAAGGCGTTCAGCGTCCACAGGATCGGCGTGGTCCAGCGGCTGAACACGATGTCGAGGACCGGGGCGATCGGGCACCTCTGCGGGGTGCCGGCGGCGGCCGCGTGCGCGGCTTCGGGGCTGGTCACGACCGGCGTGCCGGTCGCGTCGGCGGCGCCGCTCGCGGCCGTACGGCCCTGCGTGGCTGTGTCCTTCATTCCGACCATCACCTTCCGGGAAGTCACTTTCCTCTAGGTACCTACTATACCCAGGATGCTAGCTTCCAAGAAGCCAGCAAAGCCAGTACCTCCCTGTACGTCCCCGTCCGAGAATCCTCATGCTCCTAGGGAGTGACATGTCCATCCAAGAGTCCACCCACAGCCCCGCCAAGGCGGCGGGCGAGTCCGGGCCGGTCCGCCGCCCCGGCCTCATCCTGGCCTTCCTCTGCCTGGCCGGCTTCATGACCTTCCTCGACGTGTCGATCGTGAACGTCGCCCTGCCGACCATTGAGGACGAGCTCAACATCTCCACCACCGCTCTCCAGTACGTGGTCACGACCTACGGCATGCTCCTCGGCGGCTTCCTGCTGCTGACCGGCCGGCTCGCCGACACCCTCGGCCGCCGCCGGATGCTGCAGACCGGTCTGCTCCTGTTCGCCGGTTCCTCTCTGCTCGCCGGTGTCTCGCAGAACGCCGCGATGCTGATCGGCGCCCGCGGTGCCCAGGGCCTGGGGGCCGCGTTCATCGCCACCGCCGCGCTGAGCCTGCTGACCAACAACTTCGAAGAGGGCGCGGCCCGCAACAAGGCGCTCGGTGCCTGGGGCGCGCTCAGCGGTCTCGCCGCCGTCGCCGGTGTCACCCTCGGCGGTCTGCTCACCGATGGGCCCGGCTGGCGCTGGATCTTCTTCATCAACGTCCCGATCGGCGTCATCGGCGCCCTGGTCGCCCCGATGGTCGTCGGCGAGAGCCGCTCCGCCCAGCGCACCAAGTCCTTCGACGTCGCCGGTGCGGTCACCCTCACCGCCGGCCTGGTCCTGCTGATCTTCACCCTCGGTCAGACCGTCTCCGACTCCGACGTCCCGACCGGCCGGGTCGTCGGCGGGTTCATCCTCTCCGCGATCCTGCTCGTCTCCTTCATCGTCATCGAGCGCCGCGCCAAGGAGCCGCTGATGCCGCTCGGCATCTTCCGCCGCCCCTCGCTGCGCGCCGCCAACGGCATCGCCATCCTGCTGCTCGGCACCTGCGTCACCCTGTTCTTCTTCGCCAGCCTCTTCATGCAGCAGGTCCTGGACTACTCGGCCGTCAAGACCGGCTTCGCGTACGTGCCGCTCGCGGTGCTCACCGCCGTCGGCGCCGGCGTCGCCTCCCAGGTCGTCACCAAGGTCGCCGCCAAGCCCGTCCTGCTGGTCGGCCTCGCGCTCGCCGCGACCGGCATGATGCTGCTGTGGCGTGCCCCGTCCGACGCCTCCTACCTGACGGACGTACTGCCCGCCTTCGTCCTGATGGGCCTCGGCCTCGGAATGTCCTTCGTCCCGCTGCAGGTCTCCGCGTTCGCGGGGATCGAGGAGCGCGAGTCGGGTCTGGCCGCCGGTCTCATCAACACCGCCCAGGAAGTCGGCGGCGCGCTCGGCCTCGCGGTCGCGGCGACCTACGCCTTCCGCCGGGTCGACGAGCTGACGGCCAAGGCCCACGGTGTTCCCGCCCTGGTCCAGGAGGCCCGTACGACCGTCTTCCACGACGCGTTCCTCGTGGGCGCCTGCTTCGCCGCGGCCGCCTTCGTGGTGACCCTGGTGCTGCTGCCCTTCACCAAGTCCTCCGAGCAGTCCGCGGCCGTCCCCGCGCACGCCTGACGGCAGACCAGAGACCGAAGTCGGACGACGGAAGAACGGACCCGGCCATGTCCCAACCCCTGCCCCTGTCCGCCGCGGCGGAGGAGTTCCTCGCCGAGAATGCCCTGTGCACCCTCACCACCCTTCGCCCGGACGGCACGCCGCACGTCGCGCCCGTACGGTTCACCTGGGACGGTGAGGCGGGCCTGGCCCGGGTGATGACCACGGTGCACCGCCGCAAGTCCCGCAATCTGTTAGCCAGGGCCGGTGGCCGGGCCGCCGTGTGCCAGCTGGTCGGCCCCCGCTGGATCACCCTGGAGGGCCCGGCCACCGTCTCCACCGACCCGCCCCGGGTGGTGGAGGGGATGCGCCGCTACGCCAAGCGGTACTGGTCCCAGCCGCCGCAGCCCCCGGGCCTCGCGGTCATCGAGATCGCGGTCGACCGCGTGATGGGCCTGTACTGAACGGCCCGTACCGAACTCCCGGAGCACATACGGGTCGAGAGGGTGCCGGAAGACGCTTCCGGCACCCTCTCGCATGCTCCGCCTGTACCTGCCCGGTACTCGCCACCCGGTACCACGCAGTAGCTGCAGGGCCTCTGACGAACTTGTCAGAACTTGTCAGAGTTCTGTATCGACGGCCATTCAGCTTCCCGGGAGCCCTCGGAATACTGGAGAAAACGCCAGCGGGAGAGGGAATATGGACGCCTTCAATGCCGATGTGATCGTTGCCGGAGCGGGGCCCTCGGGTCTCATGCTCGCGGGAGAACTGCGCCTCTCGGGTCTCTCGGTCATCGTGCTCGACCGGCTGGAACAGCCGATGCAGCAGTCCCGTGCGCTGGGATTCTCCGCCCGTACGATCGAGGAATTCGGCCAGCGCGGCCTTCTCGAGGATTTCGGTCCGCTGGAGACCATACCCGGCGGCCATTTCGGTGGACTCCCCATCGACTACCGCATTGTCGAGGGCGGCAATTTCGGTGTCCGCGGTGTTCCGCAGTCGCGCACCGAGGCCATCATCAACAAGTGGGCCGTGGGTCTGGGCGCCGACGTCCGCCGGGGCCACGAGGTCATCGGCCTGACGCAGGACGAGAACGGGGTCCAGGTCGAGGTCGCGGGCCCGGAGGGCGTCGAGACGCTGCGCGCCGCGTACGTCGTCGGCTGTGACGGCGCCCGCTCCACCGTCCGCCACCTGGCCGGGATCGACTTCCCCGGCGTCAGCGCCACCATCGAGATGAAGATGGCGGACGTCGCCGGAGTCCAGCTGCGGCTGCGCCCCACCGGTGAGGTCGGCGAGGCCGGCATGGTCGTGGTCCTGCCGCTCGGCCCGGGCGCCACCCGCGTGGTGGTCTTCGAGCGCGGCGCCGGTGTCCGACCCACCCAGGAGCCGCCCACCTTCGAGGAGGTGGCCGCCGCCTTCCAGCGGGTGACCGGCGAGGACATCAGCGGTGCCAAGCAGCTGTGGACCAGCTACTTCACCGACGCCAGCCGGCACGCCGCCGAGTACCGCAAGGGCCGGGTCTTCCTCGCGGGCGACGCCGCCCACATCCACCTGCCGATCGGCGCCCAGGGCATCAGCGCGGGCGTCGGCGACGTGGTCAACCTCGGCTGGAAGCTCGCCGCCGCGGTCAAGGGGCACGCCCCGGAGGGCCTGCTCGACACCTACCACTCCGAGCGCCACCCGGTCGGCGCCCGCATCGTCTACAACACCCTGGTCCAGCGCACCCTCTACCTCGGCGGTCCCGAGGCCCAGCCGCTGCGCGACCTGTTCGCGGAACTGGTCCAGATCGAGGACGTACGACGTCACCTCGTCGGCCTGGTCACCGGCCTGGACATCACCTACAGCGCCGTCGAGGGCGGTCACCCGCTGCTCGGCCGCCGGCTGCCCGACCAGGAACTGCTGGTCGGCGACGAGAAGACCACCACGTACGAGCTGCTGCACCAGGGCCGCCCGGTCCTCCTCGACCTGCACGACAACGCGGCGCTGCGCGAGGCCGCGGCCGCCTGGTCCGACCGTGTCGACGTCGTCACGGCCACCCGGCCCGACGCCGCCGCCCCGGCCGCCGACCTCCTCGTACGCCCCGACGGCTACATCGCCTGGGTCGGCACCGACGGTTCCACGGACGGCCTGACCGACGCGCTCGCCCAGTGGTTCGGCGAGCCCGGCACCGCCGCCTGAAGCCCCCGGTCGACCAGACCTGTTGATCCGACCTGTTGATCCGAATCCCTCCAGTAGGACGCGCGCCACCCATCCGACCCGTCCGTGAAACGAGAAAGAGGAGTGCGGTCTTGCCCACCAAGGCTGAGGAAGCGAAGAAGGCCGACAAGGCCGCCGAGTGGACCGAATGCGACGTAGCCATCCTCGGGTCGGGCCTCGCGGGCTCGATCATGGGAGCGATCCTGGCCCGTCAGGGCGCGAACGTGGTGCTCATCGACGCAGGTCAGCACCCCAGGTTCGCCGTCGGCGAGTCCCAGAACCCGCAGCTCGTCGAGTGGCTGCACATTCTGGCCGTGCGCTACGACGTGCCCGAGATCAAGCACATGCTGGACGTGAAGGCGGTCACCGAGCACATCGGCCCGACGCACGGCCGCAAGCAGAGCTTCGGCTTCGTCACGCACCGGCCGAACCGCGAGCCGGACCCGCACGAGGCGACGATGTTCGTCATCCCGAAGATGCTCACCGAGGCGGTGCACCTCTTCCGGCAGGACACGGACTCGCACTACCTGAACGTCGCCGCCAAGTACGGCTGCACGCTCCGCCAGAACTGGTTCGCCACCGACCTCGACGTCGACGACGACGGTGTCACCATCACCGGCAGGAACGGCGAGGTCTTCCGAGCCAAGTACCTGATCGACGCGAGTGGTTTCCGCTCCCCGCTCGCGCAGAAGTTCGACCTGCGCGAGAACCCGCCCCGGCACAAGCACCACGCGCGCTCACTGTTCACGCACTACGTCGGCATCAAGCCGTACGACGACGTGTGCAACTACCCGGAAGCGCTGCGCCCGCCCACCGAGTCGCCCTTCCACGGCGGCACCCTGCACCACCTCATCGAACGGGGCTGGTTCTGGATCATCCCGTTCGACAACTACAAGGACTCCAAGAACCCGGCCTGCAGTGTCGGCCTGACCTTCGACGAGCGGCTGTACCCCAAGCCGAAGGACATGACGCCGGACGAGGAGTTCAACCACTACCTCGACATGTACCCGGCGGTGAAGCGGCAGTTCGAGGGCGCCAAGCGGATCCGCGAGTGGGTCTCCACCGACCGCCTCCAGTACTCCTCCAAGCGCACCATAGGCGCCCGCTGGTGCCTGATGTCGCACGCGGCCGGTTTCATCGACCCGCTGTACTCGCGCGGCCTGTCCAACACCTTCGAGGTCGTCGACGCCCTCGCCTACCGGATCCTGGACGCCCTGCGCGAGAACGACTTCACCGAGGAGCGCTTCGAGTACGTGGAGCGCCTGGAGCAGGGGCTCCTGGAGTACAACGACAAGATCGTCAACAGCTCCTACATCGCCTTCAGCCACTTCCGGCTGTGGAACGCGGTGTTCCGGGTGTGGGCGTGCTTCACCACGCCGGCCACCATGCGCCAGATCATGGCGCGCCAGAACTTCCAGCTCGACGGTGACGACCGGCACTTCAAGGAGATGGAGAAGGCGCCCTACACCGGCCTGTGGTGGCCGGACAGCCACGCCTTCAAGGTCCTCTTCGACACCACCGCCGAGACCTGCGAGCGGTACGAGGCGGGCGAGATCGACGGTGACAAGGCCGCGGACATCGTCTTCGAGGCGATCCGCGACTGCGAGTCCGTCAACACGCCCTTCGGCTGGAAGGGCCCCGAGGACCTCCGGTTCTTCCGGGCCACCACCCCCACGATGATGAAGTTCATGTGGTGGGCCAGCACCTCCGGCCCCAAGGAGATGCGCGACCTCGGCCGATCGATGCTGGCCGGCGTCGTCAAGCAGGGGGTGCGCGGCCGCAAGGTGTCCTGACCCCGGCCCCTCTCGAGGCCTCATCGCGAGGCACCGCTTCGAAGGCCCGGCCTCCCGGGCCCGTCTCCCGGGCCCGCCTTCACAGAGCCACTTTCCCCCCGGTTCCGGCGCCGGGCCCACCTTCCCCCCGTGGGCCCGGCGCCGGCCCCCTTGCTCCTCTCTGCACGTCTCCCCCTCACTGATTTCCACCTACATCCACCGTTTCCTAGAACCTTGGGACATCCGTGATCACTCGTAGAGCACTGATCGGTGCGGGAACCGCCGCCGTCGGCCTGGCCGTCCTGCCCAACAGCCCCGTCTCCGCAGGCTCCTCCGCCCCCTGGAGCACCCTCGCCGGCAAGCTCCAGGGACAGCTGGTGCTGCCCACCGACTCCAGCTACGGCGTGGCCAAGCAGCTGGAACTCGGCCAGTTCGACTCGGTCAATCCGCGGGCCGTCGCGTACTGCGTCAGCTCCTCCGACGTCTCCGTCGCGCTGCGCTTCGCCCAGGACAACGGACTCCCGTCCGCCGTCCGCAGCGGCGGCCACAGCTTCGCGGGCTACTCGACCACGCCCGGCCTGATCATCGACGTGTCGCGGCTCAACGCGATCACCGTCGGCAACGGGACCGTCGACATCGGCCCCGGCGCCAAGAACGTCGAGATACTCAACGCGCTCGCCCCGCACGCCCTGGTGGTCAGCGAGGGCGGCTGCCCCACCGTGTCGGCCGGCGGCTTCCTCCAGGGCGGCGGATTCGGCTTCCTGACCCGCCCGACCGGCATGGCCTGCGACGCGATCACCTCGGCCGAGGTGGTCCTCGCCGACGGCTGCGTGGTCACCGCCTCGCCGACCAGCCACCCCGACCTCTTCTGGGCGATCCGCGGCGGCGGTGGCGGCAACTTCGGTGTCGTCACCCGCTTCACGGTCACCCCGCACGAGGGCGACCAGATGGCCATCAGCAACCTGATCTTCCCGTACGACCGCGCGGCCGAGGTGCTGCACGGCGTGGGCCAGTGGCTGGTGGACGCCCCCCGCACCATCGGCGGCGGCGCCTACCTCGTCCAGGCCGACGCGGCGCCCGGCACCGTACCGGCGCTCAACGTTTTCCTCGCCTCCCGCGGCACCCCGGCCGAACTGGCCTCGGAGGCGGCGCGGCTGCTGTCGCTGACCGGTGCGGTGACGGCCCGCCAGGACGCGGTCATGACGTACCAGCAGGTCATGATGATGATCTTCGGTTGCAGCACCCTGACCCAGGACCAGTGCCAGCGCGCCGGGAAGTCGCCGAGCGGGGTGCTCACCCGGCCGGCCTTCGGTCTGGAGCGGACCCGGCTGGGCAGCGCGCCCTACGCGCAGAGCGACTGGGCGAGCGTGGTGACGGCCTTCGACGCCGACCGCAAGGCCGGGCAGGCCCGGTACCTCGACTTCCACTTCTTCGGGGGCGCGGCCAACGACCCGGCCCGCACCGACACGGCGTACGTGCACCGTGACTCGCTCTTCTCCGTCAACTACCGGGTCCTGATCAACGACCCGGCCCAGGTCACCGCCGAGGCCACGGCCGTCGCCACGAGCTGGGTGGACCACGGGTTCGACACCATCGACCCGCTGTCCAACGGCGAGACGTACCAGAACTGGATGGACGCGGAGCTGCCGAACTGGCGGCAGTCGTACTACGCCGAGAACTACGCGCGGCTGAAGGTCGTGAAGGCGAAGTACGACCCGTACCGCTACTTCAAGTTCGCCCAGGGCATCGGAGCCTGACGCTTCGTGATCCCGGACATTTCTTGAACCCGAACAGAGGGAAAGGCCGCCGGATCGGTCTCCGGCGGCCCGCCCGCTCGATCGTCTGCCGCGTCGCCCCGTCAGGGACGACGTCCGTACCAGCCCACCAGCTTGTCGATGTCGGGAGCGTCCTCGTGCACCTCCACCACCGGACCGAACGGCACCTGGCCGCCGCGGGGCTCCGCGGGCACGGCCCGGTGCATGTTGGCCAGCGGCGCGGCGAGCATCTCCGGGTCCCACTCGGGGCTCTGACCGGTCGCCTTCGCCAGGTCCCAGGCGTGCAGCACGAACTCGTTGGTGTAGATCACCGAGGCGACCACCCCGGGAACCGGGCCCCAGGGCAGACCGATCTGGCGGCCCAGTACGGCCGGGTCCGACCACACCGCGTCGAACTCCTTCGTCGCCTCCGCCCAGGCCTTCGCCCAGTCGCCGTCGGGGACGTCCTGGGCGAAGTGCGGAACGCTCATGAAGGAGCCGCCCGCGCCCATGACGGCGACCCGGCGCAGCACGGACACCACGTGGTTGGCCATGTCACGGACCGAGTAGTCGGGACACGGGGTGACGGTGTCGTACTGCTCGGGGCGCAGCGCGGCGAGCGTACGTCCGGTGAGCTCGACGGCCTTGAACAGGCCGCCACGGGGGTCGGCGGGCGGGTTGGCGGGGGAATTGGTGCTGTCAGCCATGTCTTGAGTCATGTCTTCATCGTCGAGGTCAAACAGGTCATCTTGTGGCCTATTTCTAAAGCCTCATCAGATCTTGCTGAAAATAGATGTATTGGCTCGAAGTATCTCAAAATCTCAGATCTCAACGTCTCGGAGAGGGCCGGTTGTTGTGAAGGCTGACCGTCTGGTGGCGACCCTGCTGCTGCTCCAGGCGCGCGGGCGGGTGACCGTGCGCGAGGTGGCCCAGGAGCTGGAGGTGTCGGAGCGCACCGCGCGCCGCGACCTGGAGGCTCTCACCACCGCCGGTGTCCCCGTCTACTCGCAGCGCGGCCGGGGCGGTGGCTGGAGTCTGGTCGGCGGCGCCCGCACCGATCTGACCGGTTTCACCTCGCGGGAGATCGGGGCGTTGTTCCTGGCCGCGGGCCCCTTGTCGGCCTCGCCCGAACTGCGTGCCGCGTTACGGAAGTTGATGCGGGCGGTGCCCGCGCCCATGCGGCCGCACGCCGAGGCGGCCGCCAAGGCCATCCTCATCGACGGTGTCGACTGGTCGCGCACGGCGGGTGGCGGCGGCCCCCACCAGCACACTCTGGAGCGGGCGGTGCTCGACGGCGAACAGGTCCGGCTCGGCTACGCCCCTCCCGACCGGGCTCCCGGCGAGCGCACGGTGCACCCGCTCGGCCTGGTCTCGAAGGCCGGCCGCTGGTACCTCGTCGCCGGTACCGAGGAGGGGCTGCGCACCTTCCGGCTCGGCCGGGTCACCTCCGCGACCAGGACCGGTGAGCCGGTGCGGCGCCCGGAGAATTTCGATCTCGCCGCCGCCTGGCGGGAGTTGGCCGCCGAGGTGGAACAGCGGCTGACCGCGGCGACCGTGCGGGCGCGGGCCGACCGCGACGCCCTGCCGGTGCTGCGGCAACTGCTGGGCGGTCGGCTGCGGACGGGCGAGGCCCAGATCGACGGCCGGGTCGAGTTCACGGCCGACGGTCCTTCGGTCGAGGTGCTCGCCGCGCAACTGGCCGGTCTCGGCAGCCGCGTCGAGGTGCTCGATCCTCCGGAGGCGCGGGAGTCGCTCGTACGTCTGGGCCGCTCGCTCACCGCGGTGTACGGCGGGCGCGGGGAAGAGGCTCGCTTGGATAGCCACTTTCCTCTAGGTACCTACTATACGGAGGATGTTAGCGTCCCTGTCATGGCCGCCAACCACGGATGACCGGCGGATTTCCCCACCCCGATCCCCACCCCGATCCCCACCCCGATCCCCACGCCGACCCCCACCCCGACCCCCACCCCCCACCCCCACCCCGCTCTCCACTCCCCTCCCCACACCGATGCAACTGATGACTGCTGATTACTGGTTCGGATTAACGCACTAGGGAGTTTTTTCTGATGATTGTCGTCACTGGAGCCACCGGAAATGTCGGACGTCCGCTGATCGAGGCGCTCGCCGAGGCGGGGGAGCAGGTCGTGGCGGTCTCGCGCCGCCCGCTGCCGTCCCCGACGGACGGTGTCCGCCACGCCCAGGCCGACCTCGGCAGCGCCGAGAGCATGCGGCCGGTCCTCGAAGGCGCCGACGCCTTCTTCATCCTGCTCGCCGGCGAACTGCTCGGTTACGGCGAGGCCGCGACCGACCTGCTGGCCGTCGCCAGGGACGCCGGCGTCAAGCGGGTCGTCCTGCTCTCCTCGCAGATCAACGCCACCCGCCCCGACTCCGCCTCGCACGGCAGGCTGCGCGAGTTCGAGGAGGCGGTACGCGGCTCGGGCCTCGACTTCACGATCCTGCGCGCGGGCGGATTCGCCTCCAACGCCTTCGCCTGGGCCGAGTCGGTCCGCGCCGACCGCACGGTCTTCGCCCCGTTCGGTGACGTGGCCCTGCCGGTCGTCGACCCCGCGGACATCGCCGCGGTCGCCGCGGTCGTCCTGCGCGAGGACGGTCATGCCGGTCGTACGTACGAGGTCACCGGCCCCGAAGCGGTCAGCCCGCGTGCGCAGGCCGAGGTGATCGCCGAGGCCATCGGTGAGGAAGTGACCTTCGTGGAACTGACCCGCGAGGCCGCCCACACCCACATGGCCCAGTTCATGCCGGAGGACGTCATCCCCGGCACCCTGGACATCCTCGGCGCCCCGCTCCCCGCCGAACAGCGGGTCAGTCCCGATGTGGAGAAGGTCCTGGGCCGCCCGGCCGCCCCCTTCTCCGGCTGGGTGAGCCGCAGCCTCCCGGCGTTCAAGTAGCGGGCTCGGCCCACTCGGCCACTCGGCCCGTTCGTCCCCCGGTACCGCCGCCGGATGCCCGCTGTGATCCATCCCCCGCGGCAGTGGGCATTCGGCGGCCCATGCAGCACAACAGTTCGCATGGGCCCTCGGCCCGTGCGACGCGACGGCCCCGCAGGTCACGAACCTGCGGGGCCGTCGCCTCATGGGGGGTGTACCGAGGCAGGGGCTCATTCGCCCGCCCCCGGAGGGGCTAGGCGGCGAAGCGCTCGGCGAACTCCTTGGCCTTCGTGACCGCCTCGTCGACGGCCTTGGCGCGGGAGGCCTCGTACATCGGGATCAGGTCGGCCATCGCCGGGTTGTGCGGCGCCATCGTGAGCTCCGGGACGATGACGTGGACGTCCAGGGCGAGGGTGTCGCGCAGGACCGCCTCCAGGTAGTTCTGGACGTACTCGTAACCCTCGCGCGGGGTGCCCGGAGCGTAGGAGCCGCCGCGGCTGGCGACGACCGTGACCGGGGTGCCCTTGATCTTCGAGTCCTCGCTCATGGCGGTACGGCCGATGAGGATCACCTGGTCCAGCCACGCCTTGAGGGTCGAGGGGATCGTGAAGTTGTACATGGGCGCGCCGATCAGGATCGCGTCCGCCTGCTCCAGCTCCTCTATGAACGTCAGGCGCTCGGCGAAGGCCGCGGCCTGCTCGGGGGTGTGCGCGTCCGCGGGGGCGAAACCGGCGGTGTGGGCGTCGGCCGTGATGTGCGGGACCGGGTTCACGGCGAGGTCGCGGTAGATCACGGTGCCCTGCGGGTGCTGCTCCTCCCAGGCCTTGCGGAACGCGTCCGTGACCGTGCGGGAGGCGGAGGCTGCGCCCGGGAAAACGGACGAGTCGACGTGCAGGAGGGTGGCCATGGGGAATCTCCAGAAGAAGGGGGCGAACTTTTCGTACTGGACTAGAGATAACACAGCTACTTACTTTTTTTCATCCCCCTACGGGAACACAGTACCCTGGACCCATGCCAGAGCCGGGGACTCACGACGCAGGGCCGTGCCAGAGGGTCGACGACGGCATGGCCCGCGTCTTCCAACTGCTCGGGAAGCGCTGGACCGGCCTGGTCGTGGCCGTGTTGCTGCCGCACCCCGCGCACTTCGCCGACCTGCGCAGAGCGATCCCCGGCATCAGCGAGCGGATGCTCTCCGACCGCCTCACGGAACTCGGCGCGGCGGGGCTGGTCGTCCGCGAGGTCGACGAGGGCCCTCCGCTGCGGGTCGTGTACGGCCTGACGGAGGCGGGCGCCGCACTGCAGCCCGCGCTCCTGGAACTCGGAACCTGGGCGGAGAAGCACCTGCCGGGGAGCCCGCCGTGCCCGGGCGAACTCCGCAAGTGACCCTGGACCGGGGCTGATTCACAGGATCCGGGTTTTCCACAGGCTGGGAGTTGTCCACAGGGTCTGACGCGTTTCAGCCACCGGCGGTACGGTCATCACGAGTTGATGTTCGTGCGTGACGGGGGAGGCAATCGGTATGACGGATCTTGGTGCAGCGGATCGGGCGCAGCAGGACCAGCGGAGCCGGCCGGGCGGGCAGGGCCATCAGGACGGACAGGGCCGGCAGGGCGAGGAAAGCCGCCGGAGCGAACAGGGTCGGCAGGCGTCCAGGGTCTCCGGGGTCTTCGACGTGCGGGGATTCGCGGGCCGGCCCGTGCAGGCCGCACCCAAGGAAGAGGGCAAGGCGCTGCGCCGACGGGTGCCGCGCGGCGTGCACGCGGAGCTGACCTTCGACGCCGGCCGGCCGGACGCGGTGACCGCCGTCGAGGAGTCCAACCGCGGCCGGATCCCGGAGCTCACTCCGATACGGGTCGGTAGGATGGCCGCCACCCCCTTCGCCTTCCTGCGCGGTTCGGCCGGCCTCATGGCCTACGACCTCGCGCGCACCCCCGCGACCGGCATCGCCGCCCAGATCTGCGGCGACGCCCACGCGGCCAACTTCGGCCTGTACGGAGACGCGCGCGGCGGCCTGGTCATCGATCTGAACGACTTCGACGAGACGGCACACGGCCCCTGGGAGTGGGACCTCAAGCGCCTCGCCACCTCGCTCGTGCTCGCGGGCCGGGAGGCGGGCGCGGACGAGGACACCTGCCGCAAGGCCGCCCACGACGCGGTCGGTGCCTACCGACGCACGCAGCGGCTGCTCGCGAAGCTCCCGGTGCTGGACGCGTGGAACGCCATCGCGGACGAGGAACTCGTCTCCCACGCCGACGCCCACGACCTGCTCGGCACCCTGGAGCGGGTCATGGAGAAGGCGCGGGCCAACACCAGCGGACGGTTCGCGGCCAAGTCGACCAAGCCGACGGAGGACGGCAGCCACCGCTTCGTGGACGCGCCTCCGGTGCTGCGCCGGGTACCCGACGCGGAGGCCGCGGCGGTCGCGGCCTCGCTGGAGCACTACCTGACCACCGTCTCCGAGGACCGCCTCCCCCTCCTCGCCCGGTACGCGGTGCACGACGTCGCCTTCCGCGTCGTCGGCACCGGCAGCGTCGGCACCCGCTCCTACGTCGTGCTGCTCCTCGACCACCGCGGCGAACCCCTGGTCCTCCAGGTGAAGGAGGCCCGTGCCTCGGCGCTGCTCCCGCACCTGGCGACGGCCGGCCACGCCATACCGGAGGTGCCGCACGAGGGCCGCCGGGTCGTCCTCGGCCAGAAGCGCATGCAGGTCGTCAGCGACATCCTGCTCGGCTGGACCACCGTCGAGGGCCGCCCCTTCCAGGTACGCCAGTTCCGCAACCGCAAGGGCAGCGTCGACCCCGCCGCCCTCGCCGCCGACCAGGTCGACGACTACGCCCGTATGACCGGCGCCCTTCTCGCGCGCGCCCACACCCACACCGCCGACCCCCGCCTCATCGCCGGGTACTGCGGGAAGAGCGAGGAGTTGGACGAGTCCATCGCCTCGTTCGCCGTGGCCTACGCCGACCGTACGGAGGCGGACCACGCGGAGCTGGTCGCGGCGGTCAGGGAGGGGCGGCTGGCGGCGGAGCTCGGGGTGTGAGCCACAAGAGGGACACCGCCGCACCGCCCCGGCCGGGGGAAGGCCGCGAGTCGTGCGGGGCCGTGGCCTAGTCTGGTCGGGTGACGACCCCGGAAGCCGAGCACAGCGAGTCCGACCGTACCCAGGCCGAGGATGCCCGGCCCCAGGGCGCCGGGGATGCGGATGCCCACGACGAGTCCGCCCCGGAGGCGGCGCCCGAGGCGCAGGCGCGGCCCGAGGAGCGGCTGGAGCGGGCCGTGCGGGCGGCCGAGCAGGCGTTGATCGAGTTCGAGATCGCCGTGGAGACCTTCCGCGTCGAGGTCGAGAACTTCTCGCGTCTGCACCACCAGAAGCTCGGCCCGATGTACTCGCGGCTCGACGAGCTGGACGCGCAGATCGCCGAGGCGGTCGCCGCGCGCACCGGGGACGTGGAGGACATACGCAAGGCGGACGAGGCGCGGGCGCGGGTCATGCCGATGCCCGGGGTCGAGGAGCTCTTCCACGGCTGGATGGACTCCGAGGGTCTGTTCCCCGAGGCGGTGGCGATGCTGACGGACCAGCCCGTACGCCCCCCGCAGCGCGTACGCCCCAGCGACGAGGCCCGTCAGCTCTACCGTGAGCTGGTCCGCAAGGCCCACCCCGACCTGGCACAGGACGATGCCGAGCGCAGGCGGCGCGACGAGTTCATCGCCCGGGTCAACGCCGCGTACAGCCGTGGCGACGAGCCCCTCCTGCGGGAGCTGTCCGAGGAGTGGGCGGCGGGCCCGGTGCCCGAGGAGTGGAAGCCGAGTCGCAGCGAGGAGCTCTACGCCCGCCTCGAGTGGCTCGCCCAGCGCAAGGAACTGCTGACCCTGGTCGCCCACGAGCTGGAGGAGAGCGCCATCGGCGCCATGCTCAAAATGGCTCCGGAGGACCCGGACCAGCTCCTGGACGAGATCGCCGAGCAGCTGCTGGCCCAGGTCGACGAGCGCGAGAAGGAGCTGGCCCGGCTGGTCGGCTAGGGCCTGTCAGGCGGATCAGGTCGCAGGAAACGGGCGGTGCCTCATCGACGCCGGTCAGCGGGGCTTGGGGGGCTTTGGGTCGACTGCGCGGTCGGGTAGCGTCGGGGGCATGAGTTTTGGATCTGGTGTGCCCACGGTCGAGGTCGGGGATCTCGCGGACGGAGACTTCCTGCTGGACGTCCGGGAGGACGACGAGTGGCAGGCGGGCCATGCCGCGGGGGCGCTGCACATCCCCATCAGTGAGTTCGTCGCACGCTACGGCGAGCTGACCGAGGCGGCGCCGCAGGACGGCAGGGTCCATGTGATCTGCCGCTCCGGGGGCCGTTCGGCGCAGGTCACGATGTACCTGGTCCAGCAGGGCATCGACGCCGTGAACGTCGACGGTGGCATGCAGGTCTGGGCCGCCGCCGGCCGCCCGGTCGTGGACGACAAGGGCACCCCCGGCTTCGTGCTGTAGCCACCGGCAGGGCATCCCCGGCTTCGTGCGGTAGCCACCGGCGAGGGTTCACGCCCGCGCTCGCACCCGCGCCCGCATCCGCCGAGCGGCGTTCATCACCGCTGCCCGGGGCTTGCCCACGCCTGGAGAGGCGAGGACTCGCCTGGAGAGGCGAGGGCGTGCCGTGGGCGTGGGCGTTCAGCCCAGGGGATGGGCCGCGAGCAGATCCCCCAGTGCCTCCTCGTGCGCCGCCGCCGGTCCGAGCGACAGCTCAAGCTGCTTGGCCCAGGCGTGGTACCGGTGCAGCGGGTAGTCGACGTCGGCGCCGAACCCCCCGTGCAGATGCTGCGCGGTCTGCACGACCCGCCGCACCCCTTCCGACGCCCAGATCTTGGCGACGGCCACGTCCCCGGACGCCGGAAGCGCACCCCCCGCCCCCGTACTGATCCGCCACGCGGCCTGCCACAGCGTCGCCTCCATCGCCCGCAGGTCGATATAGCGGTCGGCGGCCTGCACGGCGACGGCCTGGAACGTGGCGACCGGGAACCCGAACTGCTCCCGCTTGCCCGTGTACGCGCTCGTCATCGCGAGCACCCGCTCACCGAGCCCGAGCGCCAGCGCGCACGTCCCGGTGGCCAACAGCTCCCGCAGCCACTCCCACGCCCCGTCGGCGTCGATGACATCCCGGGCGGTGATCCGCGCGGACTCCAGACGCAGCTCACCGAGCCGTTCCCCGGTCGTGGAGATCTGCTCGCCGAGGACGACGCCTTCATGAACCCGGGGTACCAGCGCGAGGACGGTCCGGCCGCCGCCCGTGTGCGCGGGTACGACGGTGAAGTCGGCGTACTCCGCCCACGGAACCGCCGTCTGTACCCCGTCCAGCACCCACGCGTCACCGTCCCGTCGTGCGGTCACGGCGAGTTCGGCCGGGTCGTGCCCGGTCCGCCCGTTCGCCGCGACGGTCAGCACGACCTCGCCCCGGCCCGCCCGCGCGAGCAGCTCCGCCTTCAACTCCTCGCCGCCGTACGCCTGTACGGCCACCGCCGCCGCGCTGCTCTCCAGCAACGGCACCCGCGCCAGCACCTTCGCCGCCTCGCGCAGCACCAGACACAGCGCGATCGCGTCCAGGCCCGCCCCGCCGTACTCTGCGGCGAGCAACAGACTCAACAGATCCGCGTCGGCGAGCTTCGTCCACAGCACCCGGTCGAAGTCGTCGGCGACGGCGCCCGCGGTGATCGCGGGGCTGGGCACTCCGTCCGGCGCGACCCCGCCGAACACCGCCTTCGCCGCCTCGACCGCCGCCTGCTGCTCCTCGGTGAAGGTGAAGTCCACGTCCCTGTCCTCCCACGCACCGATCCACCGACCCGGCGGACACCGGATCTGACGGAGCGTCAAGATAGAACAGGTTCTACAAGAAGGGAACGGTGCGGTCGTGGAAGGCCCGACACCTCGACAGACCGAACGTTCGGTATTTATCGCCGCATGGCGGGACGGGCGGCCGTAGGGTGTCCACCGCTGTGGATAACCTCAGGGTCGCTGTTGTGTCGCTGTTGTGCCCGCTGTGCCGAATGGGGCTGTGCCGGGCGGTCCGGCCTGAGTACCGTTCCCGTGCGCACGCCGCGGTGTGGTGCGCGCGGGCGCCACGGCGCAGCGCGGTCCGGCGGCAGGAATCGGACCGGGATCGGGAATCGGGGCGGAATGGACGCGTACGACGAGGGCTCGAGGGCCCGGCATCTGCCGGACGGCCCTGACGGCTCCCTGCCCGAGGGCCCCGCCTCGGCCGGTCCCACCCCCGACAGCACCCCCTCCACCGACCAGGAATCCATCGGCCAGGAATCCACCGGCCAGGAATCCGCTCCCCAGCAACCCGCTTCCCAGGCACCCACCGCTCAGGCACCCGACGCCCTGGCACCCGACCCCCAGGCACCCACCGCCGATCCCCCCGTCCCCACCCCTACCCCCACCGGCATAGCCTCCCTCCCCCTCCGCTCCCAGGTTGTCGCCGCCCTCGCCCTCGCGGTCGTCGCGGTTGTCGCCTGTGTGCACCTCGGCATGGTGTTCCTGCACGTCGCACCCTCGAACACGGTCACCAAGCAGCACGGCCGGGCGATCGACGACTGGATCTACCCGGAGTTCGAGCAGAACTGGAAGCTCTTCGCCCCCAACCCGCTGCAGCAGAACATCGACGTCCAGGTCCGTGCGCAGGTCCGCGGCGCGGACGGTGGCATCACCGAGACCGGCTGGTACGACCTGTCCGCGCTGGACGGCGCGGCGATCGACGGCAATCTGCTGCCGAGCCACACCCAGCAGAACGAACTGCGCCGGGCCTGGGACTTCTACATCGGCACGCACGACAACGAGAACCGCCCGGTGGGCCTGCGCGGCGACCTCTCCCAGCGCTATCTGCGCCGGATCGTCGTGCTGCGTCTCGACCGCGAGGGGGCCGGCGGCAAGGGCGCCGTCGTCGAAGGCGTCCAGGTCCGTTCCCGTACCACCAACGTGCCGCCCCCGAAATGGAGCGAGGAGAAGGTGTCCGACACGCCCGTCCTGCGCGAGCTGCCCTGGTGGACCGTGCCCGAGGAGGACGTCACGGACGCGCGGACGGAGGCGAGCGCCGGATGAACCGCATCGCAGTGTCGCTCTCGCGCGCTATCGCCCGGGTCACCGACGCCGCCCTCGGCCCGTACCAGACGGCCGTGATCCGCATCGGCTTCGCCGCCACCTGGCTGCTGTTCCTGCTGCGCGAGTTCCCGCACCGCCAGGAGATGTACGGCCCCGACGGACCGTGGAAGTGGGACCTCGCCCAGCGGCTCGTCGCGGACAACCACGCCTTCACGATCCTGATGTGGTCCGACAGCCAGGTGTGGTTCGAGACCGTCTACGCCCTCGCCGTCCTCTCCGCTCTCCTGCTGCTGGTGGGCTGGCGGACCCGCACGATGTCCGTGCTGTTCATGGTCGGCGTGCTCTCGCTGCAGAACCGCAGCATCTTCATGGGGGACGGCGGCGACAACGTCATCCACCTCATGGCGATCTATCTGGTGTTCACGCGCTGTGGACAGGTGTGGTCGCTGGACGCCCGGCGGGCCCGGCTCGCGCGGGAGGCTCGCGCGCGGGGGGACCTTCCGCGGGCCGGGGCCCAGGACCGGGTCGGTCTCGTCCTGTGGGCGGCGCTCGGCCTGCTGCTGGCCGCGGCGACGGGCGCGGGGCGGCTCAGCCCCGGCTGGTTGATGATCTTCTGGGGGCTGTGGGCGGTCCAGGCGCTGTGGTGGGCCGTCGGCCGCCTGGCGCGCACCGCGGAGCCTCGGATCCTGCTCGACGTCATCGCCAACGCCGTGCACAACGCGGCCCTGCTCGTGATCATGGCCGAGGCGTGTCTGATCTACGCGACCGCCGGCTGGTACAAGATCCAGGGCTCGCGCTGGCAGGACGGCACGGCCGTCTACTACCCGCTCCACCTGGACTACTTCTCCCCGTGGCCCGCCCTGTCCGACCTGCTGGCCTCACACGGCACGATCGTGATGCTGGTGACCTACGGGACGGTCGCCGTGCAGGTCGCCTTCCCCTTCACCCTGATCAACCGGCGCGTCAAGAACGTCCTGCTGGCCGCCATGATGACCGAGCACGCCGTGATCGCCGTGGTCCTCGGGCTGCCGTTCTTCTCGCTCGCGATGATCGCCGCCGACGCGGTGTTCCTGCCGACGTCGTTCCTGCGGCGCCTCGGCGGATGGGCGGCACGCGCGCGGGGACGACTGTTCCCGCCCGGCGCCCGCAAGCTGCCGGGCCAGCGCGCTCAGGGGCCGCGCACCTCGGAGCCGGCCGAGGACCCGCACGTAGGCTTCACCGCATGAAGGACCCCGCAAGCGACCCCACGGACCGTGTGCAGGACCCGGTGGGCGACCGCCGGCAGGACCACGACCCCGTGAGCGCCTGGCACCGCCTCGCCGACACCTGCGTCCTGCTCGACGGCTTCCACGCCCTCAAGCACGCCGTGCGCTTCCGGGCCGAGGTCCTGGTGGCGGTCACCAGCGACCGGCAGGCGGCGCTCGCCCTCACCGACGAGCTGGCCCCGGACGTACGCGACAACCTGGACGCCCTCTTGGTGGAGGTCCCGGAGGCCACGTACCGCTCCCTCGTCCCGCGTCCGCACCCGACCGCGGTGGCCGCGCTGGCGGTACGTCCCTCCCGCGAGGCCAATCTGCGGGCGCTGGCCCGCACGCCCCGCACCGCCCCCGTGGTCGTCCTCGACCATCCGCGCAACCTCGGCAACGCCGGCGCCGTGATCCGCCTGGCGGCCGGCTTCGGCGCGACCGGCGTCGTCACCACGGGCACCCTCGACCCCTGGCACCCCACGGTGGTGCGGGGCGGGGCGGGCCTGCACTTCGCGACCGCCGTGGAGCGGCTGACGGTGGCCGAGCTGCCGTCCGGGCCGGTGTTCGCCCTCGACCCGGACGGCGAGGACATCCGGGGACTCAAGCTCCCGGACGACGCCGTGCTCGCCTTCGGCTCCGAGCGCAGCGGCCTTTCCACCGACCTACGCGCGCGTGCCGACCACTTGGTGTCACTCCCGATGCGCCCCCAGGTCTCCAGCTACAACCTGGCGACGAGCGTGGCCATGACCCTGTTCCACTGGAGCGCCCCACAAGGGGGCTAGGGGTGGGCTAGGGGGTGTCCGGCGGATCACGCCGCAGGCGCGAGGCCTGGGACCTGTCCGGCGAATCAGGTCCTAGCGTCGGACCTCCACCACTCGGAACCGGTTGGCCACGAAGCCGCCGTCGCACAGCGCGGCGTTCGCCGCCGGGTTGCCGCCCGACCCGTGGAAGTCCGAGAACGCCGCCGTCTGGTTGACGTACACGCCGCCCGTCAGATTCAGGGACAGCTGGGCACACTCCTCCAGACAGGCCTCCCGTACGGCCTCCTCGACGACCTCGTCGGTGGTGTACGCCCCGACGGTCATCGCCCCCTTCTCCCGGACGGTCCGGCGCAGCAGCTCCACCGCGTCCCCCGCCGAGTCGACCGCGACCGCGAAGGACACCGGTCCGAAGCACTCGTTCATGTAGGCGGCCTCGTCGTCGGCACCCTCCCAGTACTTCCGGGCACCGTCGAGCTTGACGATCACCGGGGTGCGGACGACCGCGTCCGGGAACTCCGCGTTGCCCACCTCACGCGACGCGAGGGCGACCTCGCCGAGCCCTGCCGCGGCCTCCAGACGCGCCTTGACGTCCGGGTTCACGATCGCGCCCAGCAGCCCGTTGGCACGCGCGTCGTCCCCGAGGAGTCCGTCGACCGACCGGGCGAGGTCGGCGACCACCTCGTCGTACGACTTGGAGCCCTCCTCCGTACGGATGCCGTCGCGGGGGATGAGGAGGTTCTGCGGGGTCGTGCACATCTGGCCGCTGTACAGGGACAAGGAGAAGGCCAGGTTGGACAGCATCCCCTTGTAGTCGTCGGTCGACTCCACGATCACCGTGTTGACGCCGGCCTTCTCCGTGTAGACCTGCGCCTGGCGGGCGTGGGTCTCCAGCCAGTCGCCGAACGCCGTCGACCCGGTGTAGTCGATGATCCGGATCTCGGGGCGCACGGCCAGGGTCTTGGCGATGCCCTCCCCGGGCCGCTCGGCGGCCAGCGCCACCAGGTTCGGGTCGAAGCCCGCCGCGGCGAGCACCTCGCGCGCGACCTGCACGGTGAGCGCGAGCGGCAGCACCGCGCGCGGGTGCGGCTTGACGAGCACGGCGTTACCGGTGGCCAGGGAGGCGAACAGGCCCGGATAGCCGTTCCACGTCGGGAAGGTGTTGCAGCCGATCATCAGCGCGATACCGCGCGGCACCGGCGTGAACTGCTTGGTCATCGCGAGCGGGTCGCGCTTGCCCTGGGGCTTGGTCCACTCCGCGGTGTCGGGCGTGCGGACCTGCTCCACATACGCGTACGCCACCGCCTCCAGGCCGCGGTCCTGCGCGTGCGGGCCGCCCGCCTGGAACGCCATCATGAAGGCCTGGCCGCTGGTGTGCATGACCGCGTGCGCGAACTCGTGCGTGCGGTCGGCGATCCGCTTGAGGATCTCCAGACAGACCATCGCGCGCATCTCCGCGCCCGCGTCGCGCCAGGCCCGCTGTCCGGCCCGCATGGCGGGCAGCAGCACGTCGACGTCCGCGTGCGGGTAGGTGACGCCCAGCTCGATGCCGTACGGGGAGGTCTCGCCGCCCACCCAGTCGTCGGTGCCGGGCTGGCCGAGGTCGAGGCGGCTGCCGAGGAGGGCGTCGAAGGCGGCCTTGCCCTCGGCCATGCTCAGGCTGCCGTTCTCCCCGTAGGCCTTCGGGTGCTCGGGGTGCGGGGACCAGTACGCGCGCGTACGGATCGCTTCCAGCGCCTGGTCGAGCGTGGGCCGGTGCTGGGCGGTCAGCTCGTGCGCGGTCAGTTCGGCGGCCATGCGGGACCATCTCCTCGTCTCAAGAACTCTTCGCTGAGCTCATGACCTGGGCAGAAATAGCCGGACAGAGTTAGAGTAACCGAACGATCGGTCGGGACAAGGGGGACCGCCGCATCTGTGGAAAACCCCGTGCGGGAGGATCGCGCACATGACAGCACTCGACCTCAGCAGCCCCGTGGCCGTCGTCGGCACCGGCACCATGGGCCAGGGCATCGCCCAGGTCGCGCTCGTCGCGGGCCACCCCGTGCGGCTCTACGACACGGTTCCCGGGCGTGCCGACGCGGCGGCCGAAGCGATCGGCGCGCGGCTCGACCGGCTCGTCGAGAAGGACCGGCTCGCCGCCGCCGACCGGGACGCGGCACGCGCCCGGCTGCACCCCGCGCACAGCCTCGCCGAGCTGGCGGACTGCGCGCTCGTCGTCGAGGCGGTGCTCGAACAACTCGAGGCGAAACAGCAGCTGTTCCGCGAGCTCGAGGACATCGTCGAGCACGACTGTCTGCTCGCCACCAACACCTCGTCGCTGTCCGTCACGGCCATCGGCGGCGCCCTGCGCAACCCCGGCCGGCTGGTCGGACTGCACTTCTTCAACCCGGCGCCGCTGCTGCCGCTGGTGGAGGTCGTCTCCGGGTACGCGAGCGACTTCTCGTCGGCCACGCGCGCGTACGAGACGGCACGCGCCTGGGGCAAGACGCCGGTCGCCTGCGCCGACACCCCCGGCTTCATCGTCAACCGCATCGCCAGGCCCTTCTACGCCGAGGCCTTCGCGGTGTACGAGGCGCAGGCCGCCGACCCCGCGACGATCGACGCCGTCCTGCGCGAGTGCGGCGGCTTCCGGATGGGGGCCTTCGAGCTGACCGACCTGATCGGCCAGGACGTCAACGAGTCCGTGACGCACTCCGTGTGGCAGTCCTTCTTCCAGGACGTGCGCTTCACGCCCTCGCTCGCCCAGCGGCGGCTCGTCGAGTCCGGCCGGCTCGGCCGCAAGACGGGGTACGGCTGGTACGACCACGGGGCCGACGCCGAGCGCCCGGAGCCGCACACCGCGGAGAAGGCGCAGGCACCCGCGTACGTCGTCGCCGAGGGTGATCTGGGTCCGGCCTCCGAACTGCTCGCGCTGATCCGCGAGGCGGGCATCCAGGTCCGCGAGGACGAGGAGGACCACGGGACCCGCCTGGTGCTGCCCAGCGGCGGCCAGCTGGTCCTCGCCGACGGCCAGACGTCGGTCGAGTTCCGCGACGTCGTCTACTTCGACCTGGCGCTCGACTACCGCCGGGCGACCAGGATCGCCCTCTCCGCCTCCCAGGACACCGCCCCGCAGACCCTCGCCGAGGCGGTCGGCCTGTTCCAGGCGCTGGGCAAGACCGTCAGCGTCATCGGGGACGCACCCGGCATGATCGTCGCCCGGACCGTGGCGAGGATCGTCGACCTGGCGCACGACGCCGTCGCCAAGGGCGTCGCCACCGAGGAGGACATCGACACCGCGATGCGGCTCGGGGTCAACTACCCCCTGGGCCCCTTCGAATGGAGCCGAAGGCTCGGCCGGAGCTGGGCCTGCTCCCTTCTGGACGACCTGCACCAGCGCGATCCCTCCGGGCGCTACGCGCCCTCTCTCGCGCTCTACCGCCACGCGTACGCCACCGAGAAGCGCGAGGGAACCTCATGACCACCGCCAAGCGCGACACGTACACCCCCGAGAGCCTGCTCTCCGTCGCCGTCCAGGTCTTCAACGAGCGTGGCTACGACGGTACCTCCATGGAGCACCTCTCCAAGGCGGCGGGCATCTCCAAGTCGTCGATATACCACCACGTCACGGGCAAGGAGGAGCTGCTGCGCCGCGCCGTCAGCCGGGCCCTGGACGGCCTCTTCGCCATCCTCGACGAGGAGCACGCGCGCGTGGGGCGTGCGGTGGAGCGCCTGGAGTACGTCGTCCGGCGCATGGTCGAGGTACTCACCGCGGAACTCCCGTACGTGACCCTGTTGCTGCGCGTGCGCGGCAACACGGGCACCGAGCGCTGGGCCCTGGAGCGGCGCCGCGAGTTCGACCACCAGGTGGCCGAACTCCTGAAGGCGGCGGCCGCCGACGGCGACGTACGCGGTGACATCGAGGTCCGCCTCGCGACCCGCCTGGTCTTCGGAATGATCAACTCGCTCGTCGAGTGGTACCGCCCCGACAGCCGGGGAATGGGCGAACGCGAGGTCGCCGACGCGGTGGCGCAACTGGTCTTCAGCGGCCTCAGAGAGGAACGCTGACCCTCCGCCCCTTCACCCCTCCGGCTCCAGGTCCTCCTCCTCGAAGACCAGGAGTGTGCGGGTGCTGAGGACCTCGGGGATGGCCTGGAGGCGGGTGAGGACCAGTTCGCGGAGGGCTCGGTTGTCGGGCGTGTGCACCAGGAGCAGGACATCGAAGTCGCCGCCCACCAGGGCGATGTGGGAGGCGCCGGGCAGCACCCTGAGCTGCTCACGGACCGTGCGCCAGGAGTTCTGCACGATCTTGAGGGTGATGTACGCGGACGTGCCCTGCCCGGCGCGTTCGTGGTCGACGCGCGCCCCGAAGCCGCGGATCACACCGTCCTCGATGAGCCGGTTGATCCGCGCGTAGGCGTTGGCGCGGGACACATGGACCCGTTCGGCCACGGAGCGTATCGAGGCGCGGCCGTCCGCCTGGAGCATCTGCAGGATGTCCTGATCGATGGCGTCGAGCGGACGGGCGGGCGGCGGGACGGGGCCGGCCTCCGGCGGCTCGGCCATTTGTTCAGGTGCCATGTCCCCCCGCCTCCCTACCATGGACGTACTGCGTCCATCTCAGGCTGTGCAGAACCGTTTGTCCACAGCCTGGCGCTGCCTGTAGCCAAAATGTGCCGACGACCGAACAATCGGTAGGTGAGGCGCCTCACACCCGTGCAGCGCCCAAGCCGCTCCCACGAGGAGGTGCCGTCATGACGGTCATGGAGCAGCGAGGCGCTTACCGGCCCACGCCGCCGCCCGCCTGGCAGCCCCGCACCGACCCCGCGCCGCTGCTGCCCGACGCGCTGCCCCACCGCGTCCTCGGCACCGAAGCCGCCGCGCAGGTCGACCCGGGCCTGCTGCGCCGTCTGTACGCGGAGCTGGTCCGCGGTCGTCGCTACAACGCGCAGGCCACCGCCCTCACCAAGCAGGGCCGCCTCGCCGTCTACCCGTCCAGCACCGGCCAGGAGGCCTGCGAGGTCGCCGCCGCACTCGTCCTCGAGGAGCGCGACTGGCTCTTCCCGAGCTACCGCGACACCCTCGCCGCCGTCGCCCGCGGCCTCGACCCCGTCCAGGCCCTCACCCTCCTGCGCGGCGACTGGCACACCGGCTACGACCCCCACGAGCACCGCATCGCACCCCTGTGCACCCCCCTCGCCACCCAGCTCCCGCACGCCGTGGGCCTCGCGCACGCCGCCCGCCTCAAGAGCGACGACGTGGTCGCGCTCGCCCTGGTCGGCGACGGCGGCACCAGCGAGGGCGACTTCCACGAGGCGCTGAACTTCGCGGCGGTCTGGCAGGCCCCGGTCGTCTTCCTCGTCCAGAACAACGGCTTCGCCATCTCCGTCCCGCTCGCCAAGCAGACCGCCGCCCCCTCCCTGGCCCACAAGGCCGTGGGCTACGGAATGCCCGGCCGGCTGGTCGACGGCAACGACGCGGCGGCCGTGCACGAGGTCCTGAGCGACGCCGTGCGCCACGCGCGCGCGGGGGGCGGCCCGACGCTGGTCGAGGCCGTGACGTACCGCATGGAAGCCCACACGAACGCCGACGACGCCACCCGCTACCGCGGAGACTCCGAGGTCGAGACCTGGCGGGCGCACGACCCGATCGCCCTCCTGGAGCACGAGTTGACCGAGCGCGGCCTGCTCGACGACGACGGCATACGGGAGGCCCGCGAGGCCGCCGAGATCATGGCCGCCGACCTGCGCGCCCGCATGAACCAGGACCCGGTGCTCGACCCCATGGACCTCTTCGCCCACGTGTACGCCGAGCCCACACCACAACTGCGCGAGCAAGAGGCGCTGTTGCGCGCCGAGCTCGCGGCCGAAGCCGAGTCGGAGGGTACGGCCCGATGACCACCGTCGCGCTCAAACCCGCCACCATGGCGCAGGCCCTGACCCGCGCGCTCCGTGACGCCATGGCCGCCGACCCGACCGTCCATGTCATGGGCGAGGACGTCGGCACCCTGGGCGGCGTCTTCCGCGTCACCGACGGGCTCGCCAAGGAGTTCGGCGAGGACCGCTGCACGGACACCCCGCTCGCCGAGGCGGGCATCCTGGGGACGGCCGTCGGCATGGCCATGTATGGGCTCAGGCCGGTCGTCGAGATGCAGTTCGACGCGTTCGCCTACCCCGCGTTCGAGCAGCTGATCTCGCACGTGGCGCGGATGCGCAACCGCACCCGCGGCGCGATGCCGCTCCCGATCACCATCCGGGTCCCGTACGGCGGCGGCATCGGCGGAGTCGAGCACCACAGCGACTCCTCCGAGGCGTACTACATGGCGACTCCGGGACTCCATGTCGTCACGCCCGCGACCGTCGCCGACGCCTATGGGCTGCTGCGCGCCGCCATCGCCTCCGACGACCCGGTCGTCTTCCTGGAGCCCAAGCGCCTGTACTGGTCGAAGGACTCCTGGAACCCCGACGAGCCGACGGCCGTCGACCCGATAGGCCGCGCGGTGGTGCGGCGCCCGGGCCACAGCGCCACGCTCATCACGTACGGGCCGTCCGTGCCCGTCTGCCTGGAGGCGGCCGAGGCGGCGCGGGCCGAGGGTTGGGACCTCGAGGTCGTCGACCTGCGCTCGCTCGTGCCCTTCGACGACGAGACCGTGGCGGCATCGGTGCGGCGGACCGGACGCGCGGTCGTCGTGCACGAGGCCGGTGGTTACGGCGGCCCGGGCGGCGAGATCGCGGCCCGCGTCACCGAGCGCTGCTTCCACCACCTGGAGGCGCCGGTGCTGCGCGTCGCCGGATTCGACATCCCGTACCCGCCGCCGATGCTGGAGCGGCACCACCTGCCCGGCGTCGACCGGATCCTGGACGCCGTGGGGCGCCTGCAATGGGAGGCGGACAGCTGATGGCCCAGGTGCTCGAGTTCAAGCTCCCCGACCTCGGTGAGGGTCTCACCGAGGCGGAGATCGTCCGCTGGCTGGTGGAGGTCGGCGATGTCGTCGCCGTCGACCAGCCCGTCGTCGAGGTCGAGACGGCCAAGGCGATGGTCGAGGTCCCCTGCCCCTACGGAGGCGTGGTCACCGCACGCTTCGGCGAGGAGGGCACGGAACTGCCCGTGGGATCCCCCCTGTTGACCGTCGCGGTCGGCGCGCCGACCTCCGGCGAAGAGACCGAGGGCTCCGGCAACGTGCTGGTGGGGTACGGCACCGGGGCGCCGCCGGCGCGCCGCAGAAGGGTACGGCCGACCACCGGGGCAGCCACACCGCCCGGGGCGCACACACGGACCCGGCCCGCGCACCAACCCGCCGCCGACGGCCACCCGGGCGCCCCGGCGCGCGAACCCGGACCGGCCCGCGACCACATCGCGGCGGCGGCACGCGCCGACGGCCCCGTACCGGTGATCTCCCCGCTCGTCCGCAGGCTCGCCCGGGAGAACGGCCTGGACCTGCGGACCCTGGTGGGCTCCGGCCCCGACGGGCTGATCCTGCGGTCGGACGTGGAGCACGCGTTGCGCTCGGCCGGCACCCCGGTCCGGCAGCCGGAAATTCCGCTCGCCCCGCACACCCCCGAACCCACCCCCGCGGCCCCCGCATCTGCCACGGGCGGCACCCGTATCCCCCTCCGCGGCATCCGCGGCACGGTCGCCGAAAAACTCTCCCGCAGCCGTCGCGAGATCCCCGACGCGACCTGCTGGGTGGACGCCGACGCGACGGAACTCCTGCACGCGCGCCGGGCGATGAACGCCACCGGCGGTCCCAAGATCTCCCTGCTGGCGCTGCTCGCCCGCATCTGCACCGCCGCACTGGCCCGCTACCCGGAACTCAACTCCACGGTCGACACGGAAGCCCGCGAGATCGTCCGCCTCGACCACATCCACCTGGGCTTCGCGGCGCAGACCGAGCGCGGTCTCGTCGTCCCCGTCGTCCGGGACGCCCACACGCGCGACGCGGAATCGCTGAGCGCGGAGTTCGCCCGGCTGACCGAGGCCGCACGCACCGGCACGCTGACACCCGCGGACCTCACGGGCGGCACCTTCACGTTGAACAACTACGGAGTGTTCGGCGTCGACGGCTCCACACCGATCATCAACCACCCCGAGGCCGCCATGCTCGGCGTCGGCCGGATCGTCCCCAAGCCCTGGGTGTACGAGGGCGAGCTGGCCGTGCGCCAGGTCGTCCAGCTCTCGCTCACCTTCGACCACCGGGTGTGCGACGGCGGCACGGCGGGCGGCTTCCTGCGCCATGTCGCGGACTGCGTCGAACAGCCGGCGGTGCTCCTGCGTTCCCTGTGATCGCGGCGGCACGCATACTCGGGGGATGACCGCGTACGAGCCACCGGGCACCCCCGGCCCCGCCGCCCCGTACGACGCCGTCGTCCTCGCGGGCGGCGCCGCCCGCCGGCTCGGCGGAGCGGACAAGCCCGGTCTGCGCGTGGGCGGGCGCCCGCTGCTCGACCGGGTGCTCGCCGCCTGCGCCACCGCCACCACCACGGTGGTCGTCGCCGCGCCGAGGGAGACCGCGCGCCCCGTGGAGTGGGCGCGCGAGGAGCCGCCCGGCGGGGGGCCGCTCGCCGCGCTCGACGCCGGCCTGCGGCACATTTCGGCGGAACACGTCGTGGTGCTCTCCGCCGACCTGCCGTTCCTGGATCAGGTGACGGTACGGCGCCTGCTGGACGCCCTGCGGACGGGCGACGCCCCCCAGGGTCCGGCGCGACCCGACGGCGTGCTGCTCACCGACCCCGACGGCCGCGACCAGCCGCTCGTGGCCGCCTACCGCGCGGACGCCCTGCGCCGGGAGCTGGCCGCGCTCGCCGTCGCCCACGGTGGAGTCACCGGGCTGCCGCTGCGGCGGCTCACCGCCGCGCTCGACCTCACCCGCATCTCCGACCCCGTCGCGTCCTTCGACTGCGACACCTGGGACGACATCGCCGCCGCCCGGGCCCGCATCAGGGAGCATGGGAACGTGTTGGATGAATGGATTTCCGCAGTCAAGGACGAGCTGGGCATCGACCTGGACGTCGACACCGGTGGCCTGCTCGACGTGGCCCGCGACGCCGCGCACGGTGTGGCCCGGCCCGCGGCGCCGCTGACCACGTTCCTCGTGGGGTACGCCGCCGCACAGGCCGGGGGCGGCCCCGAGGCCGTCGCGGAGGCGTCCCGCAAGGCCACGGCGCTCGCGCTCCGCTGGGCGGCCGAGGACACCCCCGACGCCAAGCCGGCCTCGGACGCCAAGCCGACCGCCGAAGCCAAGCCGACCCCCGACGCCGGATGAACGCGCCCCGCGCCCGGCCCCTCGGTCAGGACGCCGACGACCTCGACGTGGAGGAGGCCCTGGCCTTGGTCAAGGACCCCCGAGGCACGTCCGGCCCCCGGCACGGCCACGGCACCCCCGCTGTTCCCTCGCCCACGTCGGAGGGCGAGAGCCGCACCCAAGCCCCCGACAGCGCCAAGGGCAAGGGCGACGGGCGCAGGGCCACCCCCTGGCCCCAGGCCCGTACGACCGCCGAGCGGGCCGCCCGTTCCGTCCCGCGGCGCGCCCCCGTCTCCGTGTCCCTGGACGCGGCCCTCGGTCTGGTCCTCGCCGCCCCGCTCGCCGCGCTCACCGACCTCCCCTCCTTCGACACCTCCGCGATGGACGGCTACGCGGTCGCCGGACCCGGCCCCTGGGACCTCCGCGAGGAGCGGGTACTCGCGGGCCACACGAAGCCGGAGCCGCTCATCGACGGCGAGGCGGTGCGGATCGCCACCGGTGCGCGCATCCCGCAGGACGCCACCGCCGTGCTGCGCAGCGAGCACGGGCGCCTCGACGACAAGGGGCGGCTGCACGCCACCCTGGAGGCCGTGCACGGGCAGGACATCCGGCCCCGTGGCCAGGAATGCCGCAGCGGCGACCAACTCCTGCCGGCCGGCGCCCTGGTCACCCCCGCCGTGCTGGGCCTCGCCGCGGCCGCCGGATACGACACCCTCACCGTGATCCCCCGCCCCCGTGCCGAAGTCCTCGTCCTCGGCGACGAACTGCTCACCGAGGGGCTTCCCCAGGAGGGCCTGATCCGGGACGCGCTCGGCCCGATGCTGCCGCCCTGGCTGCGCTCGCTCGGTGCCGAGGTCCTCGCGGTACGCAGGCTGGGCGACGACGCCAAGGCCCTGCACAAGGCGATCACCCGCTCCGAAGCCGACCTGATCGTCACGACCGGGGGCACCGCCTCGGGCCCCGTCGACCACGTCCACCCCACCCTGAGCCGCATCGGTGCCCAACTCCTCGTGGACGGCGTCGAGGTCCGCCCGGGTCACCCCATGGTCCTGGCCCGCACCAAGGAGAACCAGCACCTCGTCGGCCTGCCCGGCAACCCCTTGGCGGCCGTCTCCGGCCTGCTGACGCTCGCGGAGCCCCTCCTGCGCGTCCTGGCAGGTAGGGCGGCCCCGGAGCCGTACACGCTGCCCCTCGGGGACGCGGTCCACGGGCACCCGTACGACACCCGGCTCATCCCCGTCGTGGTGCGTGCCGACCGGGCCATGCCGCTGCACTACAACGGTCCGGCCATGCTGCGGGGCATCGCGGCCGCCGACGCCCTCGCGGTCGTACCACCCGGCGGCGCCCGTCCGGGGCAGGAGCTGGAACTCCTCGATCTACCCTGGGCGTTGGTGGATATGGGGAATGCCTGAGATGAGTGGGGGCATGAACCGGACGGTGAGTCGGATCGGGGAGTGTTTCACGTGAAACTGCCGGGCCATGATGCGATCGCCCGCCAAGCGGACGAGCATCTCGTGACCCGCCGGGTGAAACTCCCGAGAAAAGTCGTGGAACGCCCCATCCGCCAGGTCGTCAAACGCCTGGCGATGGCCTTGTTCTTGCTCGCCGTGACCGCCTTCATCGTCTGGGTCGACCGCGACGGCTACCACGACAACGCGGGTGACGGCGTCGACTTCCTCGACTCCCTCTACTACGCGACCGTCACTCTCTCGACCACCGGATACGGCGACATCACCCCGGTCAGCGACGCCGCCCGGCTCACCAACATCTTCGTCATCACGCCGCTGCGCGTGCTGTTCCTGATCATCCTGGTCGGCACCACGCTCGAGGTCCTCACGGAACGCACCCGCGAGGAGTGGCGATTCAACCGCTGGAGGGCGGCTTTGCGCGACCACACCGTCGTTGTCGGGTTCGGGACCAAGGGGCGGTCGGCGGTGCAGACCGTCTGTGCGACCGGGCTGAAGAAGGAGCAGGTCGTGGTCGTCGACCCCAGTGCCCAGGCGGTCGACGCGGCGACGGCCGAGGGGTACGCCGGGGTCATAGGGGACGCGACGCGCAGCGATGTGCTGATGGGGGCCGAGGTCCACAAGGCGCGGCAGATCATCATCGCGACCCAGCGCGACGACACGGCCGTGCTGGTCACGTTGACCGCACGTCAGCTCAACCGGCAGGCAAAGATCGTCGCCGCGGTGCGCGAGGAGGAGAACGCTCCGCTGCTCAAGCAGTCGGGTGCCGACGCCGTCATCACCAGTGCCAGCGCGGCCGGACGGCTCCTCGGGCTCTCCGTGCTCAGCCCCAGCGCCGGCATGGTCATGGAAGACCTCATCCAGCAGGGCAGCGGGCTCGACATCGTGGAACGGCCGGTCGTGAAGGCCGAGGTGGGCAAGGGCGTACGCGAGACGGACGACCTGGTGGTCAGCGTCGTACGGGGGCATCGCGTGCTCGGCTACGACGATCCGGCCATCGGGAAGCTCCAGTTGACCGACCGGCTCATCACCATCGTGCGGGTCACGCCCGGCACCCGGGTGGCACCGCACAGCCGACCGCTGCCCCAGGACTGAATCCCGGGGCCGAATCCCCAGGACTGAATCCTCGGAGCTTCCTCGGACTCCCGCAGACACCCACCCCGCGTGCGGGCAGCACGCGACCGCCCTCGTCGTCGTCCGCCGGGCCGAGCGCCGGCAGCGCGCCGCGGACGGTGCCCGCGGGCGTCTCACCGTGTGGCAGGGGTAGCGTCAGCTTCATGAAGGCAGTGACGATCACCCAGCCCGGCGGACCCGAAGTGCTCACCTGGACGGATGTGCCGGATCCCGTTCCCGGTGACGGGGAAGTTCTCGTCGAAGTAGTGGCCAGCGCCGTCAACCGCGCCGATCTGATGCAACGGCAGGGCTTCTACAACCCGCCGCCCGGCGCCTCCCCGTACCCCGGACTCGAATGCTCGGGCCGGATCGTCGAGATCGGCCCCGGAGTCTCCGGATGGGCCGTCGGCGACGAGGTCTGCGCGCTGCTCGCGGGCGGCGGATACGGCGAGAAGGTCGCCGTCCCGGCCGGACAGCTGCTGCCCGTTCCCGAGGGCCTGGACCTCAAGCGGGCGGCCGCGCTGCCCGAGGTGACCTGCACCGTCTGGTCCAACGTCTTCATGGTCTCCCACCTGCGCCCGGGCGAGACCCTGCTCGTGCACGGCGGCTCCAGCGGCATCGGCACCATGGCGATCCAGCTGGCGAAGGCCGTCGGTGCGAAGGTCGCCGTCACGGCCGGTACCAAGGAGAAGCTCGACTTCTGCGCCGAGCTCGGCGCCGACATCCTCATCAACTACCGCGAGCAGGACTTCGTGGAGGAGATCGAGCGGGCCACGGGCGGCTCGGGCGCCGACGTCATCCTCGACAACATGGGCGCCAAGTACCTCGACCGGAACGTGCGGGCCCTCGCGGTCAACGGACGGCTCGCGATCATCGGTCTGCAGGGCGGCGCCAAGGGGGAGCTGAACATCGGCGCGCTCCTCACGAAGCGTGCCGCGATCAGCGCCACCTCGCTGCGCGCCCGCCCGCTCGGCGAGAAGGCGGCGATCGTCGCGGCCGTGCGCGAGCACGTGTGGCCGCTGATCGCCTCCGGCCACGTGCGGCCGGTCGTCGACCGCGAGCTACCGATGGGCGAGGCGGCGACGGCGCACCAGGTCCTGGAGGAGAGCGGTCACATCGGCAAGGTCCTCCTCGTGGTCCCCGGCGAGAAGTAGGACGAGAAGTAGGAAAGGGCCAGGAAAGGGCCAGGTCCTCGGGCGATCCGCTCAGCCGCGTCGCAGGCGCAGGGCGAGGAAGGCGAGGCCCAGGCCGAGGCCGATGAGGATCAGCCCGCTGCCGAGGGGCAGGATCTTGAGGACCGGTTCGGGGGTGGTCGCCGGGCCGACCTCGTTGTGCTGGACGGGCACGGCCGCGGGCCGCGACGGCTCGGGGGCGCCGGTCGCGTCCGGGCGGTCCGACGCGGCGTTCTCCCCGGCGGGGTCGCGGTCCGTGTACGTCGGCACGGTGTCCTCGCGGCTCCCGCTCCCGTCCTCGTCCCGCGCCGGGGACTCCTCGCGCCCCGGCCGCGTACGGCCCTCGCCCGCGCTGCTTCCCGCGTGGGAGGCGCGGGCGCTCGGAGCGGGATCGGCGGCGTACGACACCGCGTACGGGACGGCGCGCGAGACGGCGTACGAAGGGGATACCGCGCCGGTCGTCAGGACGAGCAGCAGTCCGGTCACACGGAGCGCGCTGAGCCGTGGAGTCACGTGGGTGACCCCCTCCCGGTGAGGAGTCCCATGATCAATGGGGCAAGCCTCACATGACCTCTTCTTCCCGGCATCTCGACGGTCACCTGGACGGTGGATCACGCTGTATGGGGGGCACCACCGTGATGGGGTGGAGGTGTGCGAGAGAATGGCGGCATGGAGATGCCGAGGAACGAAAGGTCGCCGGAGAACCCCCAGATCCTGGTCGTGGGCCAGGACGGGATGGCTCTCGGCGGCACCGGTGACGAGGACTCCCGCGAGGTCCCGGTGACAGAGATGGTCGAACAGCCCGCCAAGGTCATGCGTATCGGGAGCATGATCAAGCAACTTCTCGAAGAGGTGCGCGCCGCACCTCTGGACGAGGCGAGCCGGGTCCGGCTCAAGGAGATCCACGCCAGCTCCGTGAAGGAGCTGGAGGACGGTCTGGCGCCCGAGCTGGTCGAGGAGCTGGAGCGGCTCTCGCTGCCCTTCACGCACGACGCGACCCCCAGCGACGCCGAGCTGCGCATCGCGCAGGCCCAGCTGGTGGGCTGGCTCGAGGGCCTCTTCCACGGGATCCAGACGACCCTGTTCGCCCAGCAGATGGCGGCCAGGGCCCAGCTGGAGCAGATGCGCCGCGCGCTCCCGCCGGGCGTCGGCGGCCTGGACGGCGACGAGGACCCGCGCGCGGGTGGCCGCTCCGGCGGACCGTACCTGTAGCCCCGGGCGACCCCTTCTCACGTAACGGGCCCGGCACGTGAAGTGCCGGGCCTGTCCTATGGGCGCTTGTGGGTGTTACGGGCGCTTATGTGTGGAGGTGGAGGTTCAGGACGGGTTGCCCGAAGAGACGCTCAGCTCGATCTCCGGCATGTTCTTGGGATCGACGTCCTGGTCCGCGGACGGGAACTGATCCATGATCGTGTCCTGGCCGTAGGTGTTCTCGTCGACGCGCTTGATCTTCATGTGCCAGCCCGCGGCCTGGAAGCAGGACTTCACGGACGTCAGGTTCTTGTACTGGAAGTCCGGGATCTTGATCTTGTTCGGGTCGTTGTACGACTCCTGCGGAGACGTGCACTTCTCCTTGTCGATCGTCTTCGACGTGTCCGGACCCTTGTGCCCCGCCACCACGGACGGCGAGGGGCTGCTGCCGCCGCCTCCCTGGTTGTCGCCGCCGCCACCGTTGTTCAGCGCGAGGGCGATGATCAGACCGCCGATCGCGACGAGCGCGACCACGATCGAGCCGACGACGACCGCCTTGTTGCCCTTGCGGCCACCGGAACCGCCCGGGCCGCCCGGAACGGAGGTCTGGGGCTGGGGAGCGAGGTGGTACGGCGGCGGGGTCGACATGCCCTGCTGGGGGGCGTACACCGGCGCCCCCGGCGTCGGGTAGCCCCCCTGCTGCGGATACCCGTACGCCTGGGACGGCGCGGGCGGCGGGGTCGGTGCCCCGTAGGGATGGGGCTGGTACGGCGTCTGTACGGGACCCGGGGCCGGCATCGCCTGGTCGACGGGCGGGAAGACGGCCGAGCCGACGCCCGCGCCGCTCGACGTCCTGGCCCCCGGCACGATGCTCGGCGCGGCGGCCTGCAGAGACTGGGACACCCGCAGACACTCGTCGCGCATGATCTCGGCGCTCGGGAAACGCTCGTTCGGGTTCTTCTTCAGCGCGCGGGCGATCAGCGCGTCCACCGCCGGGGGCAGTGAGCGGTTGATCGAGGAGGGCGTGACCGGCTCCTCCTGGACATGCGCGTACGCGATGGCCAGCGGCGAGTCGGCCTCGAACGGCAGCCGCCCGGTGACCAGTTGGAACAGCATGATGCCGACGGAGTAGAGGTCGGACCGGGCGTCCACGCCCCGGCCGAGCGCCTGCTCCGGGGAGAGGTACTGCGGGGTGCCGACGACCATGCCGGTCTGCGTCATCGAGGTGACGCCGGACTGCATGGCGCGGGCGATGCCGAAGTCCATCACCTTGACGACGTTGCGCTTCGTCATCATCACGTTGCCCGGCTTGATGTCCCGGTGGACCAGGCCCATCTCGTGGCTGATCTCCAGGGCCGCCAGCACGTCCGCGGTGATCTTCAGGGCCTTGTCGGCGGGCATGGCGCCGTACTGCGCGATGTCCTGGTCGAGCACGGAGCCGAGCGGGCGGCCCTCGACGTACTCCATGACGATGTACGGCGTCGTCATGCCGCCCAGTTCGTCCTCGCCGGTGTCGAAGACCGAGACGATGTTCGTGTGCGTGAGTTTCGCCACCGCCTGGGCCTCGCGGCGGAAGCGCTCGCGGAAGGCCTGCTCGCGGCCGAGCTCGGTGTGCAGTGTCTTGATCGCGACCTGGCGGTCGAGCACCGAGTCGTAGGCGAGGTGCACCGAGGCCATGCCGCCTTCGCCGAGCAGATCACGCAGCTGGTAGCGGCCGCCGGCGACCGCGCGTCCCGCGTACCGGCCCTGTGCGCCGTCCTGGCTCATGTTCTGCGTCCCCCATTGGCGCGGATTGTTCTGCCTGTGCTGCGAGCCGTCCCGCACGCGCTCCACGCGGTCGTGCGGTGGTCCGCGCGGTGAACTGCGCTGTGATCCGCACCGAGTCCGTCCGAGTCCGTGCTGTGATCGATCTGTGTCTCAGTGATCGATTGGCTGATTCCCGGCCAAGTCTGCCGTAGGGCACTGACACGTCAAGCGCGGTGCCCGTTCCGTGACCGTCTGCGAAAGAAGCGTCGCGGAAGCGTTACAGGTGCCGTACGGGCGGTACACAGAATTTGCACGCCGACACCCTGGACAGGTTTCATGGCCGGTCCATCTCACTTCCATCTCGGGCCGGAGCCTTGCGCGAAGCCTGTAGCGTGGCCCGACGGAGACCGTAACAACCACCGCGCAGACCGCGGGCAGAAACGACGGCGAGGACTGATGGCACAGCAGCAGCGCGCTCAGGGCCCGTCCGACCCCGAGGCGACTGGCGGCGGTATGTCAGATGCGCCGGAGATGTGGGGTAACGGCGGACTTGTGGGGGACGGCCGATACCGGCTGACCCACAGACTAGGCCGGGGCGGCATGGCCGAGGTGTTTGCAGCCGAGGACGTGCGCCTCGGGCGCACCGTCGCGGTCAAACTGCTCCGCTCCGATCTGGCCGAGGACCCGGTGTCCAAGGCCCGCTTCACGCGTGAGGCGCAGTCGGTGGCCGGGCTCAACCACCACGCAGTCGTCGCCGTGTACGACTCGGGCGAGGACGTCGTCGGCCACGCGACCGTGCCGTACATCGTGATGGAGCTCGTCGAGGGCCGCACGATCCGCGACCTGCTGATCAACGCCGAGGCCCCCGGGCCCGAGCAGGCGCTGATCATCGTGTCCGGTGTCCTGGAGGCGCTCGCCTACTCGCACCAGCACGGCATCGTGCACCGCGACATCAAGCCGGCGAACGTGATCATCACGAACACCGGTGCGGTGAAGGTGATGGACTTCGGCATCGCGCGCGCCCTGCACGGCGCGCAGTCGACGATGACCCAGACCGGCATGGTCATGGGCACACCGCAGTACCTCTCCCCGGAGCAGGCCCTCGGCAAGGCCGTCGACCACCGCTCCGACCTGTACGCGACCGGCTGTCTGCTGTACGAACTGCTCGCGCTGCGGCCCCCGTTCACCGGCGAGACGCCGCTGTCGGTGGTCTACCAGCACGTCCAGGACATCCCGGTGCCCCCCTCCGAGGTCGCGCAGGGCGCGCCGCCGGAGCTCGACGGGCTCGTCATGCGCTCCCTCGCGAAGGAGCCGGACGACCGGTTCCAGACCGCCGAGGAGATGCGCGGCCTTGTCCAGTACGGGCTGCAGATGCTGTACGACCAGGGCGGGCACACCGGCACCTGGAACACCGGCCCGGTAGCCCTGCACGAGGGGTTCCACACCCCGGCGTCCGGCTTCGCGGGTACGACCGCGCTGCCGCACCCCGGTGAGTCCGGCACCACGCAGATCCCGGCGCCGCTCATCCCGCCGTACGGCAACGGCGGGGACGACGGCGGCTTCGAGGGGCACGGCAACCACGGCAGCGGCCGCGGCAAGCTGTGGATCCTCGCGGTCCTCGCGGTGATCGCGATCGCGGCGGGCGTCGCGCTCGCGCTCCACAACACCGGTGGCGGCGGGAGCGGCGGGAGCGGTACGACCCAGTCGCCGACCACCACGCCGTCCGCCAAGGACGAGCAGCCCAGCGAGAGTCCCAGCGACAGCCCCACGGACACCGCGACGGACGACTCCACGGACGACAACACCAGTTCGGGCGGTGGTTCGGACTACACGCCGTCCTACACGCCGTCGCCGAGCTACAGCAGCCAGCCCTCGAACCAGCCGTCGAACACGGCCCCGGACACGACGCCGACGGACACGACGCCTTCGGACCCGGCGACCGAGAGCCAGGACCCGCCGACGCCGGTCGATCCGACGGCCGGCGCCGACGGCGGCGGCGACAGCCAGGGCAGCTCGCAGAACCCCTGAGGGACACCGACGGAAACGTCCTCCACGCGCGCGTGATGCCCGAAACGGGCGCCACGCGCGCGTGGTGTTTCCCCCCGGTCGCGGTGTTCGCGCCCCGGCCGCTGCGTCTTCCCCGACCGGTGTCGGTCAGCCCGCGAACGCCTCGCACACCGTGTCGTACTCCCTCGTCCACCACACCGCCAGCGCCGAGGCCGCCGGGAACTGCGGATCGGCGCGGGTGTCGCCGCGCTCGTAGTGCCAGCGCAGCATCCAGAAGTCGTTGAGGCGCTCCCACCACACCCGGTGCACGGCGGCCGCCAGTTGAGTGGGGCCGGCGCCCGCGGTACGCCGGTACGCGCGCGCGTAGGCCCGCACCTTCGCCAGGTCCAGCGCGCCGACGGGGCGTACAAAGAAGATCACCGCGGCGCGTACGGCCTCCTCGGCGCGGGGATGGACGCCCAGCCGGTCCCAGTCGACGATCGCGGCCGGTTCGCCGTCGCGGTAGAGCAGGTTGAAGGGGTGGAAGTCGCCGTGCACCCAGCCCACCGAGCCGCCCTGCGGGGGCCGTCGGTCGGCATGGCGCTCCAGGAGGGCGCGCCGCTCCAGGAGCCGGTGGCGAGCCAGCTCGTCGAAGGCGTTGTACGGGCGGTGGCGGCGTACCTGGGCGAGCAGGCGGTCGATGAGTGCGAAGGTGTCGGCGGGGTCGGCTCCCCGGGCCGGATCGACCCCTTCCGCCGCCGCTGAGCCTCCCGCGTCGGCCTTCGCCGAGCCTCCTGTTCCCGCCGAGCCGTCCGTCGCGCCGGTGACGTCGGTCGGTCTCGCCGGGGTGCGGCCCTGTGTCGGCATCACCCGCTCCAGGCTCGCGTGGACGACGCCCAGGAGCGCCCCCAGCCGTGCGCACTGCTGCGTGGTGAGCTGGCCGCCGTGCCGGTGCCGGCCGTCGATCCAGGGGTGCAGCGCGTACGCGTGGCCTCCGATGACGGCGACGGTGCGCCCGTCGGTGCCGGTCAGCGGCGGGGCGACGGGGACGCCGAGGTCGGCGAGACGCTGGGTCGCCCGGTGCTGGCGGGCGATCGCGACCGGGTCGGCGGTCTCGGGGTCGAAATGGTGCTTGAGGAAGTAGCGGCCGCGGGTGGTGCGCAGCCGGTAGCCGCGGTTGAGCAGCCCCTGTTCGACGGGGTCGCAGGTCAGCGCGGACCCGGCGGCGTACTGGCGGAGGAGGGCGCCCAGAGGGGGCGCGTGAGACACCGGGGGTGGTGCGGATAGGCGCGGCACGCGCCAGATGCTAGGGCACGATCCGGGCCTCTGACCTCGCGTTTGTCACAGACAGTCGTCTTCGATCACGGGACAGTCACAGGGTGCGCCGGAACTGGCGTTCCATGGCATCGTCCGCGGAATGGACGGTGGAGAACTGGGGCTCGATGCTCAGATGAACCGGGTCGAAGGGCTCGCCGTCCATGAACCGCGGCGCGGGCGCGAACAGCTCGCGCTGGGACGCGGTCGGCTCCACGGCCTCGCACCGGCCCACGATCTGCACGGACCACACGCTCTCGCCGGGCCCTGCCGAAGCCAGGTTGTCGGTGCCGTAGGCGACGACGCTCCCGAGGCAGGCTCGGTGGTAGCCGCAGCCCCGGTGCAGGCGCAACAGGACGCGGTCGTCCACCACGACGTGGCGGGCGGGGGCGAGGAAGGGCATGGCACGCAGGCTGGCCGCCAACCGGCCGTGGTCGGTTCGGCCGAGAAGTTCCACGGCGAGCTCTTCGTCGATGGGCATGCCCCCAATTTCCGACACCCTGAAGGCCCCGAAAAAGAGGCGCCCGCCCCTTGAAGAGGGGCCAAAGGTCCCGAAACGCAAGTAGGGCGGTATCGGCGGCGCCGCACTCAGTGACCCGTGTTCTTGGTACCGCACTCAGTGGTGCTGCTTCTCCGCCTGGATGCGCGCCACATAGGCGGCGGCCTGCGAACGCCGTTCCATGCCCAGTTTGGACAGCAGGCTCGACACGTAATTCTTGATCGTCTTTTCGGCGAGATGCAGCCGCTCGCCGATCACGCGGTTGGTGAGCCCCTCGCCGATCAGGTCGAGGACCTTGCGCTCCTGCTCGGTGAGGTGTCCGAGCTTGTCGACGTTCCTGGCACCGCCGCCGTGCCGCAGCCGCTCCAGGACCTGGGCGGTGGCCACGGGGTCGAGCAGCGACTTGCCGGCCGCGACATCGCGTACGGCCGAGAGCAGTTCGGCGCCGCGGATCGCTTTCAGCACATAGCCCGACGCGCCCGCCATGATCGCGTCGAAAAGCGCCTCGTCGTCGGCGAAGGAGGTCAGCATCAGGCAATTGATGTCCTGATTCCGCGACCGGATCTCGCGGCAGACCTCCACTCCGCTGCCGTCCGGGAGCCGTACGTCCAGGACCGCGACGTCCGGGGCCGTGGCCGGGATCCGCGCCAGCGCGTCGGCCGCCGTACCGGCCTCGCCGACGACCTCGATGTCGCCCTCACTCGAAAGCAACTCATGGACACCGCGGCGTACCACTTCGTGATCGTCGAGGAGAAATACGGTAATTTTTCCGCTTTCGGGCACAAAGTCAGTGTCACACGCCACCCTTGGTCCTGCCCGGGGTGAACTCTTCCCGTGCCTGGGGTGACCGGGATAACGTGCCCGTGTTCCGGCCCCCTGCGAGGCTGTGACCAGTGCTGTGACCAGCGACTGTTCCCGACCTGCGTGCATTACTTGGAAATCCGACTAATAAATAGTGGGAAGTCCAAGCAAAAACGCAGGTCAGGAGGGGTTTCACAGAATTGTGGAGCACTGGGTAACGTGGCCGTTGCAGGGCGCTCGCCGGGGCACCTGTCACGCCTGTTCCCGGCCGAGTGCACCCACCCCGTGCACGGGTACTTGGAACAGGCGAGCCGCACTGGCCACCCGGCAACCCCGGGGGCCGGACCGACGGAGGAGCACACGTGACCGTGGAGAGCACTGCCGCGCGCAAGCCGCGACGCAGCGCCGGTACGACCGCTGCGAAAAGCGGCGCCAGTACGACCGGTACGAAGAGCGCCGCGAGCAAGCGCACCAGCGCGGCCGGCAAGAAGTCACCGGGCGTACCCGGCGCACCTGGCGCATCGGGCCCCGGTCCCGAGCTCGTCCAGCTGCTGACGCCGGAGGGCGAGCGGGTCAAGGACGCCACGTACGACCCGTACGTCGCCGACATCACCCCCGAAGACCTGCGCGGTCTGTACCGGGACATGGTGCTGACCCGTCGCTTCGACGCAGAGGCCACCTCCCTGCAGCGCCAGGGCGAGCTGGGCCTGTGGGCCTCGCTGCTCGGCCAGGAGGCCGCCCAGATCGGCTCCGGGCGGGCCACCCGCGAGGACGACTACGTCTTCCCGACCTACCGTGAGCACGGCGTCGCCTGGTGCCGCGGGGTCGACCCGACCAACCTGCTCGGCATGTTCCGGGGTGTGAACAACGGCGGCTGGGACCCGAACAGCAACAACTTCCACCTGTACACGATCGTCATCGGCTCGCAGACGCTGCACGCCACCGGCTACGCCATGGGCGTCGCCAAGGACGGCGCGGACTCGGCCGTGATCGCGTACTTCGGGGACGGCGCCTCCAGCCAGGGCGACGTCGCTGAGTCGTTCACCTTCTCCGCGGTCTACAACGCCCCGGTCGTGTTCTTCTGCCAGAACAACCAGTGGGCGATCTCCGAGCCGACCGAGAAGCAGACCCGCGTCCCGCTCTACCAGCGCGCGCAGGGCTACGGCTTCCCGGGCGTCCGGGTCGACGGCAACGACGTCCTCGCCTGCCTGGCGGTCACCAAGTGGGCGCTGGAGCGGGCCCGCCGCGGCGAGGGCCCCACCCTCGTGGAGGCGTACACCTACCGCATGGGCGCGCACACCACCTCCGACGACCCGACCAAGTACCGGGCCGACGAGGAGCGCGAGTCGTGGGAGGCGAAGGACCCGATCCTGCGCCTGCGCGCGTACCTGGAGGCTTCAAACCACGCGGACGAGGGATTCTTCGCGGAACTTGAGGCCGAGAGCGAAGCGTTGGGCAAACGAGTACGCGAAGTCGTCCGCGCCATGCCGGACCCGGACCGCTTCGCCATCTTCGAGAACGTGTACGCCGACGGGCACGCGCTCGTCGACGAGGAGCGGGCCCAGTTCGCCGCCTACCAGGCGTCGTTCGCGGATGAAGGGGAGGGCAAGTAGCGATGGCTGCGGAAAAGATGGCGTTGGCCAAGGCGATCAACGAGTCGCTGCGCACGGCCCTCGACGCCGACCCCAAGGTCCTGATCATGGGTGAGGACGTCGGCAAGCTCGGCGGTGTCTTCCGGGTCACCGACGGGCTCCAGAAGGACTTCGGCGAGGACCGGGTCATCGACACCCCGCTCGCGGAGTCGGGCATCGTCGGCACGGCGATCGGTCTCGCGCTGCGCGGCTACCGGCCGGTGGTGGAGATCCAGTTCGACGGTTTCGTCTTCCCGGCGTACGACCAGATCGTCACGCAGCTCGCGAAGATGCACGCGCGGGCGCTGGGCAAGATCAAGCTTCCCGTCGTGATCCGGATTCCGTACGGCGGTGGCATCGGCGCGGTCGAGCACCACTCCGAGTCCCCCGAGGCGCTGTTCGCGCACGTGGCGGGCCTGAAGGTGGTCTCTCCGTCGAACGCGTCGGACGCCTACTGGATGATGCAGCAGGCCATCCAGAGCGACGACCCGGTGATCTTCTTCGAGCCGAAGCGGCGCTACTGGGACAAGGGCGAGGTCACCACCGACGCGATTCCCGGACCGCTGCACAAGGCGGTCGTGGCGCGCGAGGGCAGCGATCTGACGCTCGCCGCCTACGGCCCGATGGTGAAGGTCTGCCTGGAGGCGGCCGCGGCCGCCCAGGAGGAGGGCAAGTCGATCGAGGTCCTGGACCTGCGCTCGATGTCCCCGATCGACTTCGACTCCGTCCAGGCCTCGGTGGAGAAGACCCGCCGCCTGGTCGTGGTGCACGAGGCCCCGGTCTTCCTCGGTACGGGCGCGGAGATCGCCGCCCGCATCACGGAGCGGTGCTTCTACCACCTGGAGGCACCCGTCCTGCGGGTGGGCGGCTATCACGCCCCCTATCCGCCGGCGCGCCTGGAGGAGGAGTACCTTCCGGGCCTGGACCGGGTGCTCGACGCCGTCGACCGCTCACTGGCGTACTGAGGAGAGGGTCGTGACGACGATGACTGAGAACGCGTCGGGGCTCCGCGAGTTCAAGATGCCCGACGTGGGCGAGGGGCTCACCGAGGCGGAGATCCTCAAGTGGTACGTCCAGCCCGGTGACACGGTCACCGACGGCCAGGTCGTCTGCGAGGTCGAGACCGCCAAGGCCGCCGTGGAACTGCCCATCCCGTACGACGGCGTGGTGCGCGAACTCCACTTCCCCGAGGGGACGACGGTGGACGTGGGCCAGGTGATCATCGCGGTCGACGTGGCCGGCGGATCGGCACCCACCGGACAGGCTCCCGTCGCCGAGGAAGCGCCTGTGGCCGAGGCGCCCGCCGCCCCCGACCCCCAGGCACCGGTTGCCGACGAACCCAAGCCCGAGGGCCGCACGCCGGTCCTCGTCGGGTACGGGGTGGCCGAGGCCTCCACGAAGCGCCGCCCCCGCAAGGGCGCCGAGGTCCCGGCCCAGCAGCCCGAGACGTTCCTGGCGGCGACCGCGATCCAGGGCGAGCTCAACGGCCACGGCCACGCGTCCGTGGTGGTCGGGCAGCGCCCGCTCGCCAAGCCCCCGGTCCGCAAGCTGGCCAAGGACCTCGGCGTCGACCTGGCGACGATCACGCCTTCGGGCCCGGACGGCATCATCACGCGCGAGGACGTGCACGCGGCGGTCGCACCGGCTCCGGCCCCCGAGCAGCCGTCGGTGACGGCGGTGACGGCGCCCCCGGTTCCCGCCCAGGCCCAGGCTCCCGCTCCGGTCGTGACATACGACACGGCGCGTGAGACGCGTATTCCGATCAAGGGGGTCCGCAAGGCCACGGCCGCCGCGATGATCGGTTCGGCGTTCACCGCGCCGCACGTCACGGAGTTCGTGACGGTCGACGTGACGCGCACGATGAAGCTCGTCGAGGAGCTCAAGCAGGACAAGGAGATGCAGGGCCTGCGGGTCAACCCGCTCCTGCTCATCGCCAAGGCCCTGCTGGTCGCCATCAAGCGCAACCCGGACGTCAACGCGTCCTGGGACGAGGCGGCCCAGGAGATCGTGCTCAAGCACTACGTGAACCTGGGCATCGCCGCCGCCACCCCGCGTGGTCTGATCGTCCCGAACATCAAGGACGCCCACACCAAGACGCTCCCCCAACTCGCCGGGTCCCTGGGCGAGCTGGTGGCCACGGCCCGCGAGGGCAAGACCTCACCCGCCGCGATGCAGGGCGGCACGGTCACGATCACGAACGTCGGCGTCTTCGGCGTCGACACCGGCACGCCGATCCTCAACCCCGGCGAGTCGGCGATCCTCGCGATCGGCGCGATCAAGCTCCAGCCGTGGGTCCACAAGGGCAAGGTCAAGCCCCGCCAGGTGACGACGCTCGCGCTGAGCTTCGACCACCGCCTGGTCGACGGCGAGCTGGGCTCCAAGGTCCTGGCCGACGTGGCGGCGATCCTGGAACAGCCGAAGCGCCTGATCACCTGGGCGTGAGCGTCGGCGCGCAGTCGGCGCGCGGCATGACGAAGGGGGCCCGTCGCGTTCGGCGACGGGCCCCCTTCGGCTGTGGTGTGCGGGAACCACTCCGTCCGGGAACTACCTGGCGAAGCCGTAGTTCAGGAGCTTGGTGGCGTCCGTGGCGCGCTGGGTGATCGAGGTCGACGCGAGGACCGTGCCGATGATCGTCTTGCCGTTGCGGGTGGCGGCGAAGACGAGGCAGTACTTGGCCTCGGGGCCGGAGCCGGTCTTCACGCCGATGGTGCCGCTGTAGCTGCTGAGCAGCGTGTTCGTGTTGGTCCACGCCGCCATGGTGCGGGTGCTGCCGGTCTTCGTGACGGTCTTCGCCGTGTACGACTTGGTCTTCACGACCGTCTTGAACGTGGTGCTCTTCATCGCGCTGCTGGCGAGCTTCGTCAGGTCGCGCGGCGTCGAGTAGTTGCTGCCGTTGCCGATGCCGTCGAACGAGTCGAACTTCGTGTTCGTCATGCCGAGGCTCCGCGCGGTGGTGTTCATCTTGCCGATGAACGACTTCACACGGGCGGCACGGGTGGAGCCCGAGCCGAACTTGTCGGCGAGCGCGTAGGCGGCGTCACAGCCGGACGGCAGCATCAGACCGTAGAGGAGCTGACGGACGGTGACCTTGTCGCCGACGATCAGGTGGGCGGAGGACGCGGTGTTGGCGACGATGTAGTCGCTGTACGCCTTCTGGATCGTGACCTTGGCGTCGAGGTTGAGGTTCGGCTGCGAGAGCACGACCTTGGCGGTCATGATCTTGGTGGTGGAACCGGTGGAACGCTTGGTGTCGGCAGCCTTGGTGTACAAGGTCTTGGCCGTGCCGTTGTTCATCACGTAGCCGCCGGCGGCGGCGATGGTGGGCGTCGTGACGGCCCCTGCGGGGGCGGCCCCGAAGGCTCCGGCCGCCAGTACGGCGCCGGTGGTAACGGTGACAGCGGCGGCTCGGCGGAAACGCGTGCCCTTAATGCCGGTAATCAAAATGAACGCTCCGAATGCGCGAAATGCCCCTGGGAGAACGGCACATGGCAGTGCCGTCTTACGTACGGACTAGTCAGGGCCCCAAAGGGATGCACGGAAGAGGGGGTGGAATTGTGTGACGTGGGTTACGCCAAGGGGCGGGCGTTGACCGCGTGAAGGCTACCGGTCCGCATCCTGGACGACGCACCACCATGTGTACGTGTTGTATCTATGATGTGCGCATGCCTGCCGCGCCGTCCGTGACCGCTCCGCCCGCCACCAAGCAACCCCCCGCCGCCGACCGCGTCTACGCCCACGTCAAGCGGGGCGTCCTGGAACGTCGTTACGAGGGTGGGACGCTGCTCACCGAGGGTGAGCTCGCCGAGGCCGTGGGGGTCTCGCGGACGCCGGTGCGCGAGGCGTTGCTCCGGCTCGAGGTCGAGGGCCTGATCAAGCTCTACCCGAAGAAGGGCGCGCTCGTCCTGCCCGTCTCCGCGCAGGAGATCGCGGACGTGGTCGAGACACGGCAACTCGTGGAGGAGCACTCGGTCCGCAAGGCCGTGCCCGCGTCGCCGTATCTCATCGCGCGCCTGGAGGAACTCCTCGCGCAGCAGAAGGAGCAGGCAGCCGCGGGGGACCTGGCCGGCGCCGCCGTCACCGACCGCTGCTTCCACGCCGAGATCGTCCGCAGTGGCGGCAACGAGATCCTCTCCCGGCTCTACGACCAGTTGCGCGACCGGCAGTTGCGGATGGGCGTCGCCGTCATGCACGCGCACCCCGACCGGATCACCAAGACGCTCACCGAGCACGAGGCGATCCTCGAAGCACTGCGGTCCGGCGACGCGGAGGCGGCGGTCGATATCGTCCACAGTCACGTCAGCTGGTTCTCGAACCTGGCGCGGGGAGAGGTTCGATGAGCTCCCACTCGGCCGTCTCGCTCCCCGGGGACCCGCCCGGCGGCCGCCGCGCGATCGGCGTCTGGGGCATCGGCGTCTCCGTCTACTTCGTCGCCGTCATCTTCCGTACCTCGCTGGGAGTGGCCGGGCTCGACGCCGCGGACCGCTTCCATGTGAACGCCTCCGCCCTCTCCACCTTCTCGATCCTGCAACTCCTCGTCTACGCGGGCATGCAGATACCCGTGGGACTGCTGGTCGACGGACTCGGCACCAAGAAGGTGCTGACCATCGGCGTACTGCTCTTCACCGCGGGCCAGTTGGGCTTCGCGTTCTCCTCCACGTACGGGATGGCCCTGGCCTCGCGCGCGCTGCTGGGCTGCGGGGACGCGATGACGTTCATCAGCGTGCTGCGGCTGGGCACGCGGTGGTTCCCGGCGCGGCGGGGGCCGTTGGTCGCGCAGCTCGCCGGTCTGGTGGGCATGGCGGGCAACCTGGTCTCCACCCTCGTCATCGCGCGGCTGCTGCACGGGGTGGGGTGGACGACGGCGTTCGCGGGCAGCGCGTTCGCCGGGGTCGTCGTCCTCGTACTCCTCCTTCTCTTCCTGAAGGACCACCCCGAGGGGCACGAGCCGGAACCGTTCCCGCACCAGGGGGCCGCGTATGTGCGGCGGCAGATCGCGGCGTCGTGGCGGGAGCCCGGTACGCGACTGGGGATGTGGGTGCACTTCACGACGCAGTTCCCGGCGATGGTCTTCCTGCTCCTGTGGGGCATGCCGTTCCTGGTCCAGGCGCAGGGGCTGTCGCGGGCGACGGCCGGTGAACTGCTCACCCTCGTGGTGCTGTCCAACATGTTCGTGGGTCTTGTCTACGGGCAGATCGTCGCCCGGCATCACGCGGCGCGGCTTCCGCTGGCGCTCGGGACGGTGACGGCGACGGCCGTGGTCTGGGCGAGTGTGCTGGCGTATCCCGGTGACCGGGATCCCCTGTGGCTGCTGGTCGTGCTGTGCGCGGTGCTCGGGGCGTGTGGGCCGGCTTCCATGATCGGGTTCGACTTCGCGCGGCCCGCGAATCCGCCGGAGCGGCAGGGCACCGCGTCCGGGATCACCAACATGGGTGGTTTCGTCGCCTCCATGACGACGTTGTTCGCGATCGGCGTGCTGCTGGACGCGACCGGGGACAGCTATCGCGTCGCCTTCTCCGCCGTGTTCGTCCTTCAGGCGCTGGGGCTGAGTCAGATCTTCCGGTTGCGGAAGCAGGCGGCGCGCAGGGAGCGTGAGCGGCTGGTGGCCAGCCGCGTGGAGACGGTACACGTCCCCGCGTAGCGCCCCTTCAGGAGCGCGGGGAACTGCCTGACCAGCCCCCGCCCACCCGCAGGCTCCCCTTCACCCGCAGGCCCCGATTCACCCGCAGTCGAAGAACCCCGCGCTACGGCGTGACCGCGAAGTTCCTCAGGATGGCCGTGGTCAGTTCCGGGTCGCCCTCCGTCTTGATGCGGTCGGAGACGGCGTCGGCCGTGACGCGGCCGCAGGCGAGACGGAAGTACGTCTCCCAGTCGAGGCTGAGGGTGGCGGCCGGGCCGAGCGAGGGGGCGCCGTCTATCGAGCCGCGTCCGTCCGCATCGACCCGTACCGTCCGCAGGAACTCCAGCGGCCCGTGGATGTCGAAGACGACCGCCGAGTTCGCGGGCGCCCCCGCGTCCTTGGCGACGACCTTGGGCAGGGCCCCGAGGAGCTTGTCGCGGACGATGTGTGCGCCGGGAGAGTCGAGGTTGCCGGGCACGCCGAGGGCCACCCGCAGGTCCTGTTCGTGCACCCATACGTCGAACGCACGCCTGCGCATCGCCTGTTCGAGGGTGATCTCGGTCCCGAGCGGCCCACGCACCTTGGCGTCCGGCTGCCGCGACTCGTTCCGCAGCTGACGGTTGCGGCGGATGATCGTGTACTCCAGCTCGGAGGTCATCTCCGGCGCCGTGTGGTGGCGGCGCACGTCGACCTGCATCTCCATGTACCGCTGGTGTTCGTTCGTCACGTGGTACAGGTCGCGGGGGAGCGTGTGGATCGGCCGCGGATCGCCCAGCATCTCGCAGTCGAGCCCGATGACATGCGAGACGAGATCCCGCACCGACCAGCCGGGGCAGGGCGTGCGCCGGTTCCACTCGCCTTCCACCAGCGGCGACACCAACTCGGATATCGCATCGACGGAGTGGGTCCAGGCGTCGGCGTAGGACTGAAGGCTGGGATGCAGACTCACGGAACGGGACCCCTCGGGCGGTTGGACGCGGGCAGTGCTCAGGCAGCGGGTGTCTTGGGACGCTAAGTTACGCTGCTGTGAGGCACCCCGGCAGTGCTTTCGTGTGACGATCGTAGGCCTGTATGGACGGCTCGAATGCCAGGACGGTGGTAGTGTGCGCGCCTCTCTCCTCCAGATCGACGTAAACGACGGCGAAACGGTCGATTCGCGTCGACGGCGTGTGGCGGCTCTGGTACGAGAACAAGCCGGAGTCGATCTGATCGTGCTGCCGGAGCTGTGGACCACCGGCGCGTTCGCCTACGAGGCGTTCGGTACGGAGGCGGAGTCCCTCGAAGGGCCGACGTTCGAGGCCATGGCGAAGGCGGCGAGCGACGCGGGCACCTGGCTGCACGCCGGGTCGATCCCCGAGCGGGACGCCGACGGCACGCTCTACAACACCTCCCTCGTCTTCACCCCCTCCGGCGACCTGGCCGCCGCCTATCGCAAGATCCACCGCTTCGGCTTCGACAAGGGCGAGGCCGTACTGATGGGGGCGGGCGGCGAACTGGTGACGGTCCGTCTGCCGGAGACCACCCTCGGCATCGCCACCTGCTACGACCTCCGCTTCCCCGAGCTCTTCCGCGGGCTCGTCGACGCCGGCGCCGAGACCCTCGTCCTCTCGGCCGGCTGGCCCGAGCGGCGCCGCTCCCACTGGACGCTGCTCGCGCAGGCCCGCGCGGTCGAGAACCAGGCGTTCGTTCTTGCCTGTGGAACGGCCGGCACGCACGCGGGCGTTCCCCAGGCCGGTCACTCGGTCGTGGTCGATCCATGGGGGGAGGTCCTGGCGGAGGCCGGGGCCGGGGAGCAGGTGCTCACGGTGGACTTCGACCCCGGCAAGGTCGCGACCACGCGGGAGCAGTTCCCGGCGCTGAAGGACCGGATGCTGGGACTGACGGCACCGCGCCGCTGAGTCAGTCCTTTCCCGGTCTTCTGGCCGCTCCGCTCCTCTCCTCTGGCCTTCCTCACCTCGGTCCGTCGAGTCCGTCCCCGCCCCGCTCCTTCTCCGCCAGGTGGATCACGCACACCGCCACCGCGATCAGCAGCGCGGGGTCCGCGTCCTCGCGGACGACGTCGACGCCGTACGTCTCCCGTACGTGCAGCCAACGGCGCGAGATCACCGCCAGCAGCTCACCCTCGTACTCGACGGCGAACTCGCGGTCGAGGATCTTGCCGCTGACGTCGAGTTCCGTACCGTCCACCAGGGACACCCGGTAGTGGTTGCGGAGCAGGGACAGCCGCTTGCGTCTGATCGTCGCCAGCGGTTCCCCGTCCCGCCCGATCACCATCGTGTCCCGCAGGGCGAACATCTTCTGGTGGATGTCGATGAGGACACGCCCGCGGGTGTCCTTCAGCTCGAAGGTGTCCCGCAGTCGCATCGCCTTGCCGTCGACGAGGAACACCTTGGTGCCGTGGTCGTCCTCGATCCAGTAGTCGTCACCGAAGCCGAGGAGCCGGTCGCGTACGAGGAATCTCATACCGGTACCGGTTCCCGGCAACCGCAAGATCATCACGCGTTCCTCGCGAAGGGGCCGGGTGTCGAGCAGGGGAGCGAAGTGAGGTGGGGAGTAAAACAGGGCTCAGCGGGGTGTGGTTGGCTTGATCCATGGCAAAGCGAGTGCGTGTCCGAGCCCCCGAACTGACAGGTAAGGGTGGCTGGATCAACACAGTCGGTGGACAGCTCGGCCTCACTGAACTCCGAGGCCGCATCGTAATTGTTGATTTTTGGACATTTTGTTGCGTGAACTGTCTGCATGTCCTGGACGAGCTGCGGGAGCTGGAGGAGAAGCACCGGGACACGGTGGTGATCATCGGGGTGCACTCGCCGAAGTTCGTGCACGAGGCCGAGCACCAGGCGGTCGTGGACGCGGTGGAGCGGTACGGGGTCGAGCACCCGGTGCTCGACGATCCCGAGCTCGCGACCTGGAAGCAGTACGCCGTGCGTGCCTGGCCGACGCTCGTCGTGATCGACCCCGAGGGATACGTGGTCGCGCAGCACGCCGGTGAGGGGCACGCGCACGCCATCACCCGCCTGGTGGAGGAGCTGGAGGCCGAGCACGCGGCCAAGGGGACGCTGCGCCGCGGCGACGGGCCGTACGTGGCACCCGAACCCGAGCCCACGACGCTCCGCTTCCCCGGCAAGGCCCTCGCCCTGCCGAGCGGGAACCTCCTGGTCAGCGACACGACCCGGCACCAGCTCGTCGAGCTGGAGGGCGACGGGGAGAGCGTCGTACGGCGGATCGGCTCCGGGGTGCGGGGGTTCGTGGACGGGTCGGCCGAGGAGGCCGGGTTCAGCGAGCCGCAGGGGCTGGCGCTGCTCGACGACGGTTCGGTCGTCGTCGCGGACACCGTGAACCACGCGCTGCGCCGCCTGGACCTCGCGACCGGCGAGGTCAGCACCCTCGCGGGGACGGGACGCCAGTGGTGGCAGGGCTCGCCGACGTCCGGCCCGGCGCGCGAGGTGGACCTGTCCTCGCCGTGGGACGTGGCGCTGTTCGGTGGAAAGGTCTGGATCGCCATGGCCGGGGTGCATCAGTTGTGGGCGTACGACCCGGAGGGCGCCACCGTCGGGGTCGCCGCCGGTACGACGAACGAGGGGCTCGTGGACGGGCCGGGGGCCGAGGCCTGGTTCGCGCAGCCGTCCGGGCTCGCCGCCACCGCCGACCGGCTCTGGCTCGCCGACTCCGAGACGAGCGCCCTGCGCTGGGTGGACCTCGACGGGAGCGTGCACACCGCCGTCGGCACCGGTCTTTTCGACTTCGGACACCGGGACGGAGCCGCCGAACAGGCCCTGCTCCAGCACCCGTTGGGTGTCACGGCCCTCCCCGACGGCTCGGTCGCGGTCAGCGACACGTACAACCACGCACTGCGCCGCTACGACCCCGCGACGGGCGAGGTGACCACGCTGGCGACCGACTTGAGGGAGCCCAGCGACGCGGTTCTCGTCGGGGACGACATCGTGGTCGTGGAGTCGGCGCGACACCGGCTGACCCGGCTGCGGCTCCCCGAGGAGGCCGTGCGGGTGGAGTCGGTGGCCCACCGCACCCAGCGCGCGGCGACCGAAGTGGCTCCGGGAGGGCTTCGGTTGGACGTGATCTTCCAGGCGCCGGCCGGCCAGAAGCTCGACACCCGCTACGGCCCGTCCACCAGACTCCTGGTCTCCTCGACCCCACCCGAGCTGCTGCTTACGGGCGAGGGCGCGGGAACCGATCTCTCCCGCGCCCTGGAGCTGAACCCGGCCGTCACGGAGGGCGTCCTGCACGTCTCCGCGATGGCGGCGTCCTGCGACGACGATCCCGCGAACGAGTACCCGGCCTGCCACGTCCACCAGCAGGACTGGGGCGTGCCGGTCCGCCTCACCGAGGGCGGCACGGACCGGCTGCCGCTGGTGCTGGCGGGCATGGCCGACTGACCGCCCCCACGTCCGTGGCGTCGGCTACACGCCGTAGCCGCCCCGGTGGTGCCGCTCCTCCTCGATCACCGGGGTGCTGGGCGGCATGACCACCCGGCGCCTCCTGGCGATGCTGCTGAACGTCACCACGCCGATCAGCCCGACGATCATGAAGATGAGGCCGACCAGGTCGAGGTTGACTCCCTTCATGTGCCAGTCGGTCGCGAATGTGAGGACCGCCCCCGCTGCGATCAGGATGATGCATCCGCCCAGGCTCATGGGTGTCGCCTCCTTGTAACCAACTCGGCTTCTCTCAGGCCCGGTCCGGGTACCCGGCGGCGCGCCGGGCATGCGGAACTAACCTTCCAGGAACGCCACCAGCGCGTTGGCCAGCAGGAACGGGTCGTCAGCGCCGCAGAGTTCGCGGACGCTGTGCATCGAGAGGATGGCCACGCCGATGTCGACGGTCCTGATGCCGTGGCGGGCTGCGGTGATCGGGCCGATGGTGGTGCCGCAGGGCATCGAGTTGTTGGAGACGAAGGACTGGAAGGGCACGCCGGCCTTCGCGCAGGCGGCGGCGAAGACCGCACGGCCCGAACCGTCCGTGGCGTAGCGGTTGTTGACGTTCACCTTGAGGATGGGGCCGCCGCCCGCCCGCGGGTGGTGCGTCGGGTCGTGCCGCTCCGCGTAGTTGGGGTGGACGGCGTGGCCGGTGTCGGAGGAGAGGCAGATGGTGCCCGCGAAGGCGCGCGCCCGGTCCTCGTACGAGCCGCCCCGCGCGAATACCGAGCGTTCCAGCACGCCGCCGAGCAGCGGACCGTCGGCGCCGGTGTCGCTCTGCGAGCCGCTCTCCTCGTGGTCGAAGGCCGCGAGGACGGGGATGTACGAAAGCCCCGACCCCGACCCCGAACCCGACCCGGAACCCGAACCGGAATCTGAACCGGAGGGGGAGCCCTCGCCCGTCGCCGCCGCGATCAGCGCCGCCGTGCCGGCGTGCACGGACAGCAGGTTGTCCATGCGCGGTCCGGCCACCAGCTCCTTGTCGCGGCCCAGGTACGCGGGCCGCTCGACGGAGTGGGTCATCAGGTCCCAGCCGGTGACCTCACCCGCCGACAGCCCCGACTCCTCCTCCAGGAAGGCGATCAGATCGCCCTCGCCGGGGTCGCCCAGACCCCAGACGGGCTGCAGATGACGCTGCTTGTCGAGCTTGAGGCCGTCGGTGGAGACGGAACGGTCGAGGTGCACGGCGAGCTGGGGCACGCGCAGCAGGGGCCGGTCGATGTTCACCAGACGCGAGGAGCCGTCCTTCAGCGTCAGCCGTCCCGCCAGCCCCAGGTCCCGGTCCAGCCAGGAGTTCATCAGCGGGCCGCCGTAGATCTCCACGGCGACCTGGCGCCAGCCGTGCGCCCCGCTGTCCGGCTGCGGCTTCACCCGCAGATTGGGGGAGTCGGTGTGCGCGCCCACGATCCGGAACGGGGTGTGAGGCTCGGCACCCTCGGGCACGTACCAGGCGACGATCGCGCCGCCGCGCAGCACGTACTTGCCGCCGCTCGTCCCCTCCCAGGCATCGGTCTCGGCGACCTGACGGAATCCGGCCTTCTCCAGCCGCTCGGCGGCGTTCGCCACGGCGTGGTACGGCGTCGGGCTCGCCGCCAGAAAGGTCATGAGGTCGTCGGTGTGGCCGCGGTCGAAGCGGGCGCTTGTGCTCATGGGTTCACCTTAACGAGGCCCGTGGGCCCGCTCCCGGCGATGGGGACGGCCCTTCGTAAGGGGGATGTGAAGGGCGGGCGACTGACTGGAGGGGCAGGTGTGCGAGGAGCGGGCCGCCGCCAGCCCCCTGTGGCCGCATACGGCGGCGGCCCGCCCCCGGAGATTCGCTCCGGGAACGGGCCGCCCACGACGATGCCCTCAGACCACGAGGATCAGAACGCCGCCTCGTCCAGCTCCATCAGGTCCAGGTCCACGCCCTCGGCGAGCTTGCGGGCGCCGGTGACGCCGGGCAGGACGTTGGCGGCGAAGAACTTCGCCGCGGCGATCTTGCCGGTGTAGAAGGGCCTGTCCTTCGCCGAGGCCGTCTCCAGCTTCTCGGCGGCCACGGCGGCACCGCGCAGCAGCAGGTAGCCGACGACCACGTCGCCGGAGGCCAGCAGCAGGCGGGTGGTGTTGAGGCCGACCTTGTAGATGTTCTTGACGTCCTGCTCGGTGGCCGCCAGGTCCGTGAGCATGAGGCCGACGATGGCCTCCAGCTCGACGGCCGCCTTGGCGAGCTGCTCGCGGGCCGCGGACAGGTCCTCGCCGCCCGTGCCGAGCGCCAGGAACTTCTTGATGTCCTCGGCGAGGGAGTTCAGCGCCGCGCCCTGGTTGCGGACGATCTTCCGGAAGAAGAAGTCCTGGCCCTGGATCGCGGTGGTGCCCTCGTACAGGGTGTCGATCTTGGCGTCGCGGATGTACTGCTCGATCGGGTACTCCTGCAGGAAGCCGGAGCCGCCGAAGGTCTGCAGCGACTGGGCGAGCTGCTCGTAGCCCTTCTCGGAGCCGTAGCCCTTCACGATCGGCAGGAGCAGGTCGTTGAGGGCCTCCAGGGCGGCGGTGTCCTCGCCGGCGGCCTCCTTGACCTGGATGTCGTCCTGGATCGCGGCGGTGTGCAGCACCAGGGCGCGCATGCCCTCGGCGTACGCCTTCTGCGTCATCAGCGAGCGGCGCACGTCGGGGTGGTGCGTGATGGTGACCTTGGGCGCGGTCTTGTCCATGAAGTTCGCGAGGTCCGGGCCCTGGACGCGCTCCTTGGCGTACTCCAGCGCGTTCAGGTAGCCGGTCGAGAGCGTGGAGATCGCCTTCGTGCCGACCATCATGCGGGCGAACTCGATGATCCGGAACATCTGGCGGATGCCGTCGTGCTTGTCGCCGATCAGCCAGCCCTTGGCGGGGTGGCGGTCGCCGAAGGTCATCTCGCAGGTGTTGGACGCCTTGAGGCCCATCTTGTGCTCGACGTTCGTCGCGTACGCGCCGTTGCGCTCGCCCAGCTCGCCGGTCTCGAAGTCGAACTCGTACTTCGGGACGAGGAAGAGGGACAGGCCCTTGGTGCCGGGGCCGGCGCCCTCGGGGCGGGCGAGGACGTAGTGGAGGATGTTCTCCTCCATGTCGTGCTCACCCGAGGTGATGAAGCGCTTCACGCCCTCGATGTGCCAGGAGCCGTCCTCCTGCTGGACCGCCTTGGTGCGGCCCGCGCCCACGTCCGAGCCGGCGTCCGGCTCGGTGAGCACCATGGTGGAGCCCCACTGCTTGTCGACGGCGATCTTCGCGATGTGCTTCTGGACCTCGGTGCCCTCCTCGAAGAGGATGCCCGCGAAGGCGGGGCCGGAGGAGTACATCCAGACCGCCGGGTTGGCGCCGAGCACCAGCTCCGCGTACGCCCAGATCAGGGAGCGGGGCGAGGTGGTGCCGCCGAGCTCCTCGGGCAGGCCCAGGCGCCAGTACTCGGAGTCCATGAAGGCCTTGTACGACTTCTTGAAGGAAGCCGGTACGGGAGCCGTGTTGGTCTCCGGGTCGAAGACCGGCGGGTTGCGGTCGGCGTCCGCGAAGGACTCCGCCAGCTCGTTCTCCGAGAGACGGGCCAGCTCGTCGAGGACGCTCTTGGCGGTGTCGACGTCCATCTCCGCGAACGGTCCGGTGCCGTACAGCTTGTCGCGCCCGAGCACCTCGAAGAGGTTGAACTCGATGTCGCGGAGATTCGACTTGTAGTGCCCCATGGCGACGGCTCCGTAAGGGATCGGGGAGGTGGAGGTACTCGCAGCCTCGTTACACGTACTGGCAAGTAGCTACGATGATGCTACCCGTCGGTAATAAGAATCAACCCCTGATGGCCCATATGTGGCCGACTACTCTTTGACCCATGTACGGCTACGACCAGAATGCGGGCGCCCAGCAGCAGTACGCCCCGCCGCAGCAGCAGATGCCCGGCGGTTACGGCCAGCAGCCGCCGCTCTACCCCGAGCCGTCCCCGCCCTCGCTGGCGGACGCGGTGCGGGCGTTCACCACGGGATCGATGTCCGCGGAGGACTTTCAGCAGGTCTTCGCGACGTCGAAGGTCTACTGTCCGCGCGGCGACAACCCCGGATTCCTGGCGCTGCACAACACCCAGCAGCCGGTCATCCCGATGTTCACCTCGCTCAAGGAGCTGCGCCGGTACGCCGGCAAGGAGTCCAAGTACTTCGTGATCACCGGCGCCGAGGTGATCGACCTGCTCCCCACCGGTTACGGCTTCGTCGTCGACATGGAGGGGGAGCACCGTATGGTCTTCGACGCGAAGGCCGTGGAGCAGATGGTGGACTTCGCCATGCGCCGTATGTACGGCTAGCGCCCGCTCCCCTACTCCTACGACAGTCCGGACGCCCGGAGGGAATGCCCTCCGGGCGTCCGTCGTTGTGGGTGGCAGAAAGTTCAACAATCAACTAAACTCGAAGCACAAGGAGGTACCGACATGCCTGCAGTGACCGTCGAGAACCCGCTGACCCTTCCCCGTGTGGTCGCGCCGGCCGACGCCGTGGACCGTCCCGTGCTCACCGTGACGACCGCGCCCAGCGGCTTCGAGGGTGAGGGCTTCCCGGTCCGCCGTGCGTTCGCCGGGATCAACTACCGCCACCTCGACCCGTTCATCATGATGGACCAGATGGGCGAGGTGGAGTACGCGCCGGGCGAGCCCAAGGGCACCCCTTGGCACCCCCACCGCGGCTTCGAGACCGTGACCTACATCATCGATGGCATCTTCGACCACCAGGACTCCAACGGTGGTGGTGGCACCATCACCAACGGCGACACCCAGTGGATGACCGCGGGCGCCGGCCTCCTGCACATCGAGGCCCCGCCGGAGTCGCTCGTCATGTCCGGCGGCCTCTTCCACGGCCTCCAGCTGTGGGTGAACCTCCCGGCCAAGGACAAGATGATGGCCCCCCGCTACCAGGACATCCGCGGCGGCTCGGTCCAGCTGCTGAGCACCCCCGACGGCGGCGCGCTGCTGCGCGTCATCGCCGGTGAGCTCGACGGGCACCAGGGTCCCGGCATCACGCACACGCCGATCACCATGGTCCACGCGACCCTGGCGCCCGGCGCCGAGATGACCCTCCCGTGGCGCGAGGACTTCAACGGTCTCGCGTACGTCCTCGCCGGACGCGGCAGCGTCGGTACGGGACGTCGACCGGTCCACACCGGCCAGACCGCCGTCTTCGGCGCGGGCGGCTCGCTGACCGTCCGCGCGGACGAGAAGCAGGACGCGAACACGCCGGACCTCGAGGTCGTCCTGCTCGGCGGACAGCCGATCCGCGAGCCCATGGCCCACTACGGCCCCTTCGTGATGAACACCCGCGAGGAGCTGCAGCAGGCCTTCGAGGACTTCCAGAAGGGCCGCCTGGGCACCGTTCCGGCGGTGCACGGAATGTCCGAGGGCGGGATCTGACCCCCTTCCGCTCGACCACGAAAGGCCCCGTCCGTACCCCGGACGGGGTTTTTCGTGTTGACGCCGTGTCACCCGGCCGGGCCGTCCCGGCGGGACGGCCCGGCCCTCGCGTGGTCGGGTGGAAGCGTGCAGCTACTCCCCGAGGGCGCCCGGCGGCTGGCCGCCTGGTGCGCCGTGATCCTGCTCGTCGCCGGTGTGGCGTGGGTCGGGATCCGGCTGTGCGGGGAGTTCCGCACGGCGGTCGTGCCCGTGCTGCTCGCGCTCCTCGGTACCGCGCTGCTCGGGCCGATGCACCGGCGGCTGGTGGACGTCGGGGTCAACCGGTCGCTGGCCGCGGGGCTCACCTGTGTCGCGGTGGTCGTGGTCGTCGGCGGCGCCGTCTACATCGTGGTCGCCGCGCTCATCGACAGCGGGGACCAGATCATCGCCTCGCTCAGGCTGGCCGCGCGGTCCGTCACCGAGCACTTCGGTGCGGCGGGCACCTCGCTCGACGACCTCGCCGCCCATGCCAAGGACCTGCTGACCAAGTTCGGCGGGACGGCCGCGTCCAACGTCATCAGTGGCGTGAGCGTGGTGGGTGAGTCCATCGCCATGGCCGTACTGGCCCTGCTGCTCGTCTTCTTCTTCCTCCGCGACTCCCACCGCGTCGTCGGGCTGCTGCGCTCGCTGGCGCCGCACGGCACCGCGGACACGGTGGAGGCCATGGCCCGCCGCGCCTTCGACGGTGTCCAGGGCTTCATGCGCGGGACCACGGTGATCGCCCTGATCGACGCCCTGTGCATCACGATCGGCCTGCTGATCCTGCGCGTCCCGGGCGCGGTCGGGCTCGGTGCGCTGGTCTTCGTGGGGGCGTACATCCCCTACCTCGGCGCGTTCCTCTCCGGCGCGGTGGCCGTGCTGGTCGCGCTCGCCGACCGGGGGTTCGTGATCGCGCTGTGGGCGCTCGGGGTCGTGCTCGCCGTGCAGGTCCTCGAAGGGCATGTGCTGCAGCCGGTGATCCAGAGCCGGACCGTGCAGATGCATCCGGCGGTGGTGATGCTGGCGATCACGGCGGGCGCGTCCGTCGCGGGCATCCTGGGCATGCTGCTCGCCGTACCGCTGACGGCCGCCGGGTTCGGGGTCCTCGCGGAGCTACGGAGCCACTACGAGTCGGCCTCCCCGTCTCCACCGGCCTCCCCGTCCCCACCGGACGCCTCGTCTCCACCGGACGCCTCGTAGAACTCGAACCAGATGCTCTTGCCCTCGCCCCGTGGGTCGACGCCCCAGGCGTCGGCGAGGAATTCCACGAGCATCAGCCCGCGCCCGGAGGACGCCAGTTCGCCCGGGTGGCGGCGGTGCGGCAGGTCGTCGCTGGCGTCCGTGACCTCGACCCGCATCCGGCGGTCGCCCGCACCGCCGGTCACCTCGGCGACGAGCAGCGCGTCGGCGTCGGTGTGGACGAGGACGTTGGTCAGCATCTCGGAGACGAGGAGGACCGCCGAGTCGCGCTGGTCGTCGGAGGCCCAGTCGTGCAGCATCTCGTGCAGCTGCCGGCGGGCCCCCGAGATCCGCTCGGGCTCGGCCTGCGCCACGGTCAGCGCGGTGCGTCGCACCGAGGGGGAGAGCAGGGCCTCGACCGTGTCGCCGTCCTCCTTGCCCTGCCGGCTCAGCAGCAGCACGGCGATGTCGTCCTCGCGCCGGTCGGCCAGCGGCCCCGGGGTGTGGTGCGAGGAGGGCCCGTGCACGCCCTGGACCAGCGCGTCGGCGAGCTCCTCCATGTCGCCGTCGTGGGACTCCAGGATGTGGCGGATACGGCGCCATCCGGTGTCGAGGTCGTGGCCGCCGGTCTCGATCAGCCCGTCGGTGCAGAGCAGCATGGTCTCGCCGGGTTCCAGGGCGAGCCGGGTCGTGGGGTAGTCGGCGTCCGGGTCGATGCCGAGCGGCAGTCCGCCCGCCGTGGGCCGTATCAGCACCGTCCCGTCCGCCATGCGTATCGCGGGGTCCGGGTGGCCCGCGCGGGCGAAGTCCAGGATGCCGGTCGCCGGGTCCACCTCGACGTACAGGCAGGTCGCGAAGCGCGGGTCCGAGGTGTTGCCGCCGCTCTCGCCGGTGGAGCCGTACGTCACCGAGTCCGTGATCCCGCACAGAAACCGTGAGGCCCGGGAGAGGACCGCGTCGGGCCGGTGGCCCTCGGAGGCGTACGCACGCAGGGCGATACGGAGCTGGCCCATCAGCCCGGCGGCGCGCACGTCGTGGCCTTGGACGTCCCCGATGACCAGGGCGAAGCGGCCGCTCGGCAGCGGGATCACGTCGTACCAGTCGCCGCCGACCTGGAGGCCGCCGCCGGTGGGGACATAGCGCGCGGCGACCCCCATGCCCGGCATCTGCGGGCCGAGGGTGGGCATCATCGAGCGCTGCAGGCCGTCGGTGAGTTCCCGCTCCGTCTCGGCGGCCACGGCCCGGGAGAGGGCCTGCGCGAGCATCCGGGCCACGGTCGTCAGCACGGAACGCTCGTCGGGCGTGAAGCTGACGGGGTAGGTGAAGGCCGCCATCCATGCGCCCATCGTGCGTCCGGCGACGGTCAGCGGCAGAAAGGCCCAGGACTCCCGCCCGAAGTGTTCGGCGAGCGGCCAGGAGACCGGATAGCGCTCCTTGTAGTCGTTCGGGGAGGAGAGATAGACGGCGCGGCCCGTGCGGACGACCTCCGCGGCCGGGTAGTCGGTGGCCAGGGACATATGGGTGAAGGGGCCCTCGTCTCCCGGCTTCTGCCCGTGGTGGCCGACGACGGTGAGCCGGTCTCCGTCCACGCCGAAGACGGCCAGCCCGTCCGGTGTGAACCCCGGCATCGACAGCCCTGCCGCGACCCGCAGTACCTCCGCCGTGGACCGCGCCTCGGCCAGCGCCCGCCCCGCGTCCAGCAGGAACGCCTCGCGCGAGCGTCGCCAGTCACCGGTGAGCGGGGTGCGCGCGGCGGTGGCCCCCGAGGTCTCGGTGACCTCCTGGAGGGTGCCGAACAGCATGAACTCCCCGGTCTCGGGGTCGACGGTCGGCTTGGAGCGGCTGCGCACGGTACGGATCACCCGCCCGTGCTCGTCCATGATCCGCAGCCGGACCTCGGCGAGCGTGTCCTCGGCGACGGCGAGCTGTACGACGCTGACGACCTCGTTCCAGTCGGCCGGGTGGAACCGGGAGCGCATGGCCACCTCGGTGACCGTCGTCCTTTCCGCGGGCAACCCGAGGAGCCGGGCGGCCTCGGCGTCGACGGTGACCTGCCCGTGTGCGTTGTCCCAGCGCCACACGCCGGTCGCAAGGGCGGCCAGTACGTCCCCTACGGCGGGCAGGGGCTCACCAGTGCGCATTGACCCACTGTATGAAGAGGTGATCGGAAGGTGCCACCGAGAGTATTCGGGGTGGTGATCTTTGGGCGGCCGGTACCCTTGGGGGATCCGGGCGTCGGCCCGGAAGTTTCACGTGAAACAGACCCAAGCTCATGTGAGACAGACCCCGATCCGCGAAGACTGGATGAACGACGATGCATCGGTACAGGTCCCACACCTGCGGCGAGCTCCGCGCCTCTGACGTCGGCAGCGACGTCCGGCTGAGCGGCTGGCTGCACAATCGCCGAGACCTGGGCGGCATCCTCTTCATCGATCTGCGCGATCACTACGGCATCACGCAGCTCGTCGCCCGCCCCGGCACGCCCGCCTACGAGGCCCTCGACAAGGTCTCCAAGGAGTCGACGGTCCGCGTCGACGGCAAGGTCGTCTCGCGTGGCGCGGAGAACGTCAACCCGGACCTGCCCACCGGTGAGATCGAGGTCGAGGTGAGCGAGGTCGAGCTGCTCGGCGCCGCCGCCCCGCTACCGTTCACGATCAACGCCGAGGACGGCGTCAACGAGGAGCGGCGCCTGGAGTACCGCTTCCTCGACCTGCGCCGCGAGCGCATGCACCGCAACATCCTGCTGCGTACGGCCGTGATCTCCGCGATCCGTCACAAGATGACGGCGCTGGGCTTCAACGAGATGGCGACCCCGATCCTCAGCGCCACCTCCCCCGAGGGCGCGCGCGACTTCGTGGTCCCCTCCCGTCTGAACCCGGGCAAGTTCTACGCCCTGCCGCAGGCGCCGCAGCAGTTCAAGCAGCTGCTGATGATCTCCGGCTTCGACCGCTACTTCCAGATCGCGCCCTGCTTCCGCGACGAGGACGCGCGCGCGGACCGCTCGCCGGGCGAGTTCTACCAGCTCGACGTGGAGATGTCCTTCGTCGAGCAGGAGGACGTCTTCCAGCCCATCGAGAAGCTGATGACGGAGCTGTTCGAGGAGTTCGGCGGTGGCCGTCATGTCACCTCGCCCTTCCCGCGCATCCCGTTCCGCGAGGCGATGCTGAAGTACGGCTCCGACAAGCCGGACCTGCGCGCCCAGCTGGAGCTGGTCGACATCACCGACATCTTCGAGGGCTCGGAGTTCAAGGCCTTCGCCGGCAAGCACGTACGCGCCCTGCCGGTGCCGGACGTCGCCGGTCAGACCCGGAAGTTCTTCGACGGCCTCGGCGACTACGCGGTCGAGCAGGGCGCGAAGGGCCTGGCCTGGGTCCGGGTGGGTGAGGACGGCTCGCTGACGGGCCCGATCGCCAAGTTCCTCACCGAGGACAACGTCGCCGAGCTGACCAAGCGCCTCTCCCTGGCCCCCGGCCACGCGGTGTTCTTCGGCGCGGGCGAGTTCGACGAGGTCTCGAAGATCATGGGCGCGGTGCGGGTCGAGGCCGCGAAGCGCTCGGGCAACTTCGAGGAGAACGTCTTCCGGTTCTGCTGGATCGTCGACTTCCCGATGTACGAGAAGGACGAGGACACCGGGAAGATCGACTTCTCGCACAACCCGTTCTCGATGCCGCAGGGCGGCCTGGAGGCCCTGGAGTCCCAGGACCCGCTGGACATCCTGGGCTGGCAGTACGACATCGTCTGCAACGGCGTCGAGCTGTCCTCCGGCGCGATCCGCAACCACGAGCCCGAGATCATGCTCAAGGCCTTCGAGATCGCGGGCTACGACCGTGACACCGTCGAGGAGCAGTTCGCCGGCATGCTGCGCGCCTTCCGCTTCGGCGCCCCGCCGCACGGCGGGATCGCCCCGGGCGTCGACCGCATCGTCATGCTCCTCGCGGACGAGCCGAACATCCGCGAGACGATCGCGTTCCCGCTCAACGGCAACGCGCAGGACCTGATGATGGGCGCGCCGACGGAGCTGGACGAGACGCGACTGCGCGAGCTGCACCTGTCGGTGCGGAAGCCGCAGCCGAAGTAGGCGGTTCGACCTCAGTCAGGCCGAAGGGCTCGAAACCGACGCCGGTTTCGAGCCCTTTCCCTTGCGCACCACGTTTCACAGCGCATTCCAATATTCTCCCAGGCATCCCACCTCTACCGTCCCGGGTCATGACGGATTCTCAAGTACCCGAAAACAGAGGGAAATTGGCTCGCCGTACGGTCCTGATGGCGAGTGGTGCGGCGGTGACCGCGGTGGGGGTCGGCGGCGCGCTGTCGGTGAACGCCTCGGCGGAGGAGGCCGCCCCGAAGACGCACGCTTCGGCGGAAACGTGCTACACGCTCACTTCGGAGCTCGTCGAGGGCCCGTACTACATAGACGCCGACAAGATCCGCCGGGACATCACCGAGGACCAGGAGGGCATCCCGCTCACCCTCGAACTCAAGGTGATCGACGCGGACACCTGCAAGCCGCTCAGGAACGCGGCCGTGGACATCTGGCACTGCAGCGCGACGGGCGTCTACTCGGGCTACGAGTCGAGCGGCAACGGCGGCGGTGGCCCGGCCCCGACGGGCCCGCCGCCCTCCGGCACCCCCACCGGCGAGCCTCCGACCGGCGGCCCGGGCGGTGGCGGCGGGGGCCACCAGGAGCCGACCGACGACGACCGCTTCCTGCGCGGCACCTGGCACACGGACCGGCACGGCCATGTCACCTTCAAGACGATCTTCCCGGGCTGGTACCAGGGCCGCGCCGTCCACATCCACACGAAGGTGCACGTGGACGGCACCTGGACCGACGCGGGTTACGAGGGCGGGCACACCTGCCACACGGGCCAGTTCTTCTTCGACGAGAAGTCGGTGCTGGCGTCGGCGGAGGTCGCCCCGTACTCCACCAACACCAGCACGCGCACCACGCTCACCGAGGACACGATCTACCCCCAGAACGGCCACACGGGCGGCCTCCTGTACCTGAAGTACGACAAGAGGAACATCGCGAAGGGGGTTCGCGCCCATTTGACGATGGGCGTGGCCCCGGACGAGACGCACGACAGCTCGGACACGCAGCCGAGCCCGTCGGTGTCGCCCTCGGCGAGCTGACCCACCAGCCCGCTCGAGTCGGGCCCGGAACTCCACTGGTTCCGGGCCCGTTGGGCCGTCGGCGCGGGAGGAGCGGGTCAGCCGAGCTTGAGCAGCAGTTCGGTGAGTTCGACCGGCATGGTGACCATGCAGTCGTGGCCGGTCGCCAGTTCCCACACCTGCGCCGGGGTGCCGTTGGGCTGTGTCGCGGGGACGGGCCGCCGGGCGAAGCCCTCCGGCTTGCCCACCGTGCAGTGGATGTGCGTCCGCGGGATCGTGTTCACGGCCGGGTTGTCCAGCCGGACCGGTTGTTGGAGGCAGCGCACCGGCTGATCGGACAGCATCGTGCGCAGCCAGGCGACATCCGCCGGGTCGGTGACCCCGAACAGACCCGAGGGCGGCGGCATCTCGGGCAGCGGCGGGACCCGCCAGCCGCTGTCGGACCGCACGGCGAGGTCGATCAGGGACTGGGTGACGGGGAGGACGTCGGCCGCGCTCTCGCCGTCCTCGGGGACCATCGCGTCGAGGTAGACCAACCGCGCGATCCGGTCCGGGACCCGGTTGGCCACGGACGAGATGACCAGCCCGGCGTAACTGTGTCCCACGAGGACCACCTCGGTGAGGTCTTCCTCGACGATCAGATCGACGACGTCGTCGACGTGTGTGTCGAGCCCTACCTCGGGGCCGAGCAGATGCGACTTGTCGCCGTAGCCGGTCAGGGACGGCGCGCTCACCCGATGCCCGGCCGACGCCAGCAACGGGACCACCCGCTCCCAGCACTCTCCGCTGTGCCAGGCACCGTGTACCAGCAGATACGTTGACATGGTTTCGCTCCTTGCGCGCCGTCGATACCGGCGGTGAGGTCGATGGCGGTGTGGTCGGGCTCGGTCGTGTTGAAGGCTGCCGCCGGGGTTTCGACCGAGCCAGGGCCCCCGCGATCCTGGGGGTGACAGGACCAGGCACGCGCGCGACGGCCCGAATTACAGTGGAGAGATGACCGACGCACCCAACCTGTTGGGCGCATACGTGCGCGCCCGCCGTGAGCTCGTCACTCCCGAACAGGTCGGTATCCCCGTTTCGGGGGTACGGCGGGTGCCGGGTCTGCGCAGGGAAGAGGTCGCGATGCTCGCCGGTATCAGCGCCGACTACTACCTGCGCCTGGAGCAGGGCCGCGACCGCAACCCCTCCGTGCAGGTCCTCGAGTCCCTCGCCCGCGTGCTGCGCCTGGACGACGCCGCGACGGCGTATCTGCTGCGCCTCGGCGCCGACAAACCCCGACGGCACCGACGCCGACGCCGGAGGGAGACCGTTCCCGCGGGCATCGCCAAGCTCGTCGCCACGCTCCCGCTGCCCGCACTGGTCGAGGGCCGCTACTTCGACGTCCTCGCCGCCAACGCCCTGGCGACCGCCGTGTCACCGCGCCTCGTGGCGGGAGCCAACCGGCTGCGGGCCCTGTTCCTCGACCCTGCCGAGCAGGCCCTCCACCCGGACTGGGAGAGCGCGGCCGGGGGCATGGTCGCCGGCTTCCGCGAGTCCGTGGGCACGGACACCGACGATCCGAGATGCATCGAGCTCGTCGGCGAACTCTGCCTCGCCAGCCCGCGCTTCAGCCGGCTCTGGGCCCGCCACGACGTGGAGGCGTGCGAAGGCGCACCCAAGCACATCGACCACCCCCAGGTCGGCGACCTGCGACTGAACCGGGAGCGGCTCGGCATCGACGGAACGGCAGGCCAGACGCTCGTCATCTACCACCCGGACCCCGGCACCGACAGCGCCGAAAAGCTCCTGCTCCTCGCCTCCACCCTGCAGACACCGGCCGTCTCCTGAACGACGTCCCGCGAGGGAGGTTCACCGTCGACGCACAGGCGGTTCGGCGGGGGTGCACAGTGGCTGGGCGTGTGATGGGGGGAGGCGGGTGAGGTCACCTCGCGCCGTACCGGGACACCGCAAGCGCCGGAGGAAGCCATGGGAGTCGTGCTGGTCGCAGTGTTGCTGATCGTCGGAGCGGTGGCCGCGGTCGCCTACCAGCGACGGCTGTCGCAGCCGTACGGCGCGGTGTCCGACCTGGACGCGGAGGCGGAGGCCCACCGGTGGGTGGAGCGGCTCGGCGGGAGCCTGTCCACGCTCGACGCGCGGGGCAACGCGGCGGCGGCGCAGGCGCTGACCGACGCCGCCGAGCGCCACCGGGCCGCGCAGGGGCAGTTGGTCACGGCGCGCTCCGGCGCGCAGTACGCGATGGCCTCGCGGACCGCCCTGGAGGGCCTGCACTACCTCCGCGCCGCCCGTACCTCGCTCGGCCTCGACCTCCCCGACCTGGGTACGGGCGCGATCACCGCCCGGAACGGCCGCGTCACGGTCGACGGCCGGACCTACGCGGCCTCGCCCCGCCCCGGTGACGCGACGCCGTACTACTACCCCGGCGGGGTCGTCAGCGGCCGGCAGATGCCGGGCGGTTGGTACAGCGCCCCCTGGTGGAAGACGGCCCTCGTCGCCGGCGCGGCCGGAGTCGGCGGGGTGATCCTGGCCGACGCCCTCCTCGACGGCCTCCGCCGCCCGCACGGGGGCGGCCCGATGGCCGGACCCGATGGATTCGGCGGGCTGGGAGGTGTGGGGGACTTCGCCGGGCGCTTCTGAAGGTCGGGCTTCAGGTCTCTGAACAAAGATCGGCAACCTTTCCGGTCTCCGCGGCCACTGATGAGTCAGAAGCACCGTTCGGCGGGGCTTCGCGCACCACAACACGTGCTCCACAACCACGTAAGGACTCATCCGTGGCATCCCCCTCGCACCGCAGGTCCCTCCGCAAGCGTCGCGTCGTCATCGTTTCCGCCGCCGCCGTCACGGCCGCGGGCCTCGGCGCCGTCGCGTTCGTGATGAACGCGAACGCGGGTACGGTCGACCTCGCGCACCAGGTGCTGCCCGCCAAGGACGGCTGGGCGGCATCCGGATCCGGGACGACCGGCGGCTCGCAGGCCGACTCCTCGCACGTCTACACCGTCAGCACCCGCGCCCAGCTCGTGAAGGCACTGGGCAAGGCCGACAACTCCACGCCGAAGATCATTCAGGTCAAGGGCGTCATCGACGCCAACACCGACGACTCGGGCAAGAAGCTGACCTGCGCCGACTACTCCGCCGGTACGGGGTATGCGCTGGCCGCCTATCTGAAGGCCTACGACCCGGCCACGTACGGCACCTCCAAGCTGCCCTCCGGCACGCAGGAGAAGGCCCGCGACGCCGCGCAGCAGAAGCAGGCGAAGAACATCGTCTTCAAGGTGCCCGCCAACACCACCATCGTGGGCGTGCCGGGCACCAAGGCCGGGATCACCGGTGGCAGTCTGCAGGTGCAGAGCGTCGACAACGTCATCATCCGTAATCTGACCTTCTCCGCCACCGAGGACTGCTTCCCGCAGTGGGACCCGACCGACGGCGACAGCGGCAACTGGAACTCCGCGTACGACGCCGTCACCCTGCGCGGGGCGACGCACGTGTGGGCCGACCACAACACCTTCACCGACGCGTCGCACTTCGACAGCGCCAACCCGAAGTACTACGGCCGCGAGTACCAGATCCACGACGGTGACCTCGACATCACCAAGGGCTCGGACCTGGTGACCGTCGAGCGCAACCAGTTCACCAACCACGACAAGACGATGCTGATCGGCAGCAGCGACACCGACAGCGTCGGCAAGCTGCGCGTCTCCATCCACCACAACGTGTGGAAGGGGATCGTTCAGAGGGCTCCCCTGACCCGGATCGGGCAGGTGCACATCTACAACAACTACTTCGACACCACGACCGTCAACGGGTACGCGCCCCTCTACAGCATCAACTCCCGTGCCAAGGCCCAGGTCGTCGCCGAGGACAACTACTGGAAGGTCCCGACGGGCGGGAAGATCTCCAAGCTGCTCAGCGGCGACGGGACCGGCTCGATCGCCGGCGGCGGCAACCTCGTCAACGGCACCTCGACCGACCTCGTCGCCGCGTACAACGCCGCGAACTCGAAGAAGCTGAAGACGACGGTGAACTGGACGCCGACCCTGAACGCCGGGATCCAGTCCTCCGCGAAGAACCTGCCCACCGAGCTGGCCACCACCACCGGTGCGGTTCTGACCGACTAGGTCGGGTAGGTCGGTTAGGCCGGGATACGGAAACGGCGCCCGGGGCTTGAAAGCCCCGGGCGCCCGGCCCGACTTCGAAGGCTCAGGACAGGGACTTGTAGCCGCCCCAGCCCGTGCCGATCTGCGTACGGCCGCCGAAGGAACCGGCGCCGTTCCCGTTCAGGCGCCAGAGCTTTCCGGCGGTGTCGCGGGCCACGAGGTCGGCCTTGCCGTCGCGGTTCAAGTCGCCGATGCCGACGACCGTGTCGTACGTGGAGCCCCAGTTGGTGAACAGCTTCACCCGGGCAGCGAAGGTGCCGTTGCCCTTACCGGTGTACCGGTAGAGGGTGTTGGACTTGTCCTGGGCGAGCAGGTCGCCGATGCCGTCGCCGTTGAGGTCGCCGACGCCGACGATCTTCTTGTAGCCCTTCCAGTTGTCGTAGAGCTTCACCCGGGAGGACAGCTTCCCGGTGCTCGTGCCCTTGTGGAGGTAGACCGCGCCGGTGGAGGAGTTGCGGGTGATCAGGTCCGGACGGCCGTCACCGCTCATGTCGCCGGGCGAGGTGAGGATGTCGTACTGCGTCCAGCCGCTCGTCGCGAGCGTGGTGTACGACGTCGACGGCTTGAGCGCGCTGCTGCAGCCCGGCTTGTAGAGGCGCAGCGCCCCGCTGCTGTAGCGGACGAGGACGTCGTTGCAGCGGTCGCCGCTGAGGTCGCCGAACGGGACCGCCTTGATGGAGGTGGCCCAGCCGGTGCCGGTCGTCTTCTCGGAGAACGTGCCGTTGCCCGTGCCGTGTTGGTAGGTCAGCCCGCCGGAGGAGTTGAGGGTGAGGAGATCGCCGACGCCGTCCGGTTCGCCCTCGATGCTGTTGAAGTCGTGGCGTACCGCCGCGCCGCCGAACACTATTCCCGTGCCGGTGGTCACCGTGGCCGCCGTCGCGCTGCCGAGGCCGGTCGCCTTGAGGGTCCACTTGAAGGGGCCGTTGGGGAAGTAGGTCCCGTTCGTCGCCTTTGCGTTCCAGGTCGCCGACAGCCGGGCCGTGGCGGCGCCGCCGGTGAGGTTGCGGCCCGCCCTGCCGGTCTCGCCGCTCTGGACCGAGGTGAAGGTCAGGGACCAGGAGGTGACGGGGCGGGACAGCAGCCAGTAGCCGTTCCACGTCTTGGAGTCGGTGTCCGGGGCCTTGGACCAGATGAGGTCGTCGACCGTGCCCTCGTAGACGGTCGTGGCCGACGGGGCCACCCCGGTCGTCGCGACATGCGTCCGCTCGTACGTGTCGAACCAGGCGACCAGGCCCGTGTACTCGTCCACCGTCCACCGGTGGCGGCGGTCGGTGACCAGGCCGGAGTCCGGGAGCTGGGAGGCGATGACACGGGTGGCGCCGGTAGCCGCGTCGGTCAGGACGAGTTCGTCCCTCGTGTGGTCGTGGCGGACGGTGAATCCGTCGCCGAGCAGGACGTCACCGGGGGTCACGGGCACGGACGTACCGGCCTTGGTGTCGTACACACCCGCCGAGTCCCCGCAGGACCAGTACACCCAGCGGCCCGCCGCCTGGAGCTCGGTCGGGACGCAGCCCGCGCCCGCGACGGTGACCGTGGAGAGGGTCTTCTGCTCGGTCAGGCCGTACGAGGTGAGCTTGCCTGCGGTGGAGGTGGCGCTCCAGAGGGTGGAGCCGTTCAGTGCCGCGGCCCGGATCGTACGCTTCAGCTGCTGCCCGTAGCCGAACCGGCCGACGTACTGCATGGGCGTGGTGCCGCCGGAGTCGTAGACCGCGTAGCCGTCCGAGACGTCGACGATCCTGCCGCCCTGGGTCCCGAACTCCAGCGTGTAGTTCGACGTGGCGTCTCCGATGGCGACCAGTTTGTCCGCGTTCGGGAGGCCGGTGCCGCCTTCGTCGACGTCGTCGAACGTCGTGAGGTAGACGTCCTCGGGCCTGTTCCCGCGGTTGCCCCACATCGCGGAGCAGGTGGTGCCGGCGTACGGGCACGCGGGTCGGACCGAGTCGCCCGCCGTGGCGGCGGAGGCCGTCAGGCCGGCGGCGCCGTCCATGGTGAGGGTCCGGATCGACGTGGTGTCGAGGGTGGAGGAGGGGTTCTCCTCGGCCACGCGCAGACTGCCCCGGCTGAGCGCGAGCCCCGTCTTGGCGTTCTCCGCCGCCGGGATCTCCCGCACCTTCGTCAGCTCCGGGGAGCCGTCGGCGGCCTGGCCGACGCGCTGCACCCACCAGTCGGCGGCGCCGGTGCCGCCGGTGACGAGGGCGTCGTCGCCGGACGCGTGGATCGCGTACGCGCCGGAGGCTCCCAGCAGGGTCCGCGAGGAGCCGTCGGCGAGTGAGACCGCCGTGATCGCCGTGCCGGTGTTCGTGTCCGTGGGCAGCAGCAGCCAGTCGCCGACCAGGACCGGATCGCCGTCGAGGGCGCCGAAGTTCGGCAGGTCGACGACCTGTTCCTCGGCGGCGGCCGGGTCGGTGCGGGACTTGAGGTGGAGGTCGCCGGTGCCGGGCTCGTACCAGCCGATGCGGTCCGCGCTCTGTACGTACGACGAGTTGGCGGTGACGTCGCCGAAGGCCCGGGTGCCGACGGCCGAGTCGACGTCGACGTAGTACAGGGCGGTGCCGCTCTCGACCAGTACGCCGGCGGAGTCGGCGGCCACGACCGCCTGGTCCTGGACGGTCAACCAGGCGCCGGTCACGAAGCGTTCGCGTCGCTCGCCGGCCACGGAGTCGATCAGGGTGCGGCCGGTGACCACGGTGTCACCGGCCAGCGCCCGGTAGTAGTAGTCCGAGGTGACCGTCGACGTCTTGTGCGTCGCCGGGTCCCAGAGGGTGACGGACTTGCTGGTCAGGGACGTCGGCAGGGCGACCAGGTCGCCGTCCGAGCCGTACCAGGCCGTCCGGCACTGCGAGCCGAGGTGGGTGCAGCCCGTGCCGGGCGTGTAGACGCCGTTCGCGTTCTCGACGGCGACGGTGGAGCCGTCGTCGTAGTCCGTCCACAGCAGTCCGTCGACCCCGCTCTGCCGGTGCAGGAAGCCGGTGGAGCCCGCGGTGAGCGGCCGGTCGACGCGCGGGGTGTCCGTGCTCGGGTCGGCGAGCGCGATCTCCTTGGTGCCCGCGCCCGCCACGGGCGCCGCCTGGGCGGTCGCGCCGCCCGGCCCCTGCGCGAGCACGGTGATCGCCGTGGCCGTGACGGCGAGTGTGGAGACGGCAGCGGCAAGACCGCCCCGTCTCAGGGCGTGTCTGCCCACGTGAGTTTCCCTCCCCGCGAGGGTCCCCACCCCCGCCAAGTGGCCGGATGCTACCAGCGGGTTTGGCTTTTGTTAAAGAAAAGGCAAAGGAGGGGAAGGGCGGGGGCGCCGCGCGGCTCAGGTGTCGTACTGGCCGTCCCACGGCTCGGCGAACGCGAGGCGGTCCGGGTAGAGCTCGGCCCAGGCCTCCTCCTCGTCCTCCCTGATCACCAGGCCGAACAGGACGCCGTCGACGGTGCGTTGGAAGGGGCGGATCGCGATGTCCGTGTAGGAGCGGCGGGGCAGGCTCCGCAGGAGTTTCGCCAGATGGGCCCTGGCCCGGGAGAGCACCGAGTCCGGTCCGTCCGGCGCCAGTTGCTGTTCGGCCCAGGTGCCCGCGCACCAGATCTCCGACTCGCGGTAGCGGCCTGCGGCGTCGAAGGTGTGCAGCACCGTGTAGAGGCGTTTGTGCTGTTCCCAGCCATCGTCGGGACGGTAGCCCTCGGGGAAGGCGTAGGTGATCGACGCCAGGAACTGGCCGTCCGCGTAGCGACCGATGCTCTCGGTGCGGGACTTCGGCTCGTAGGCGATCGGGATGACCGGAGGGACTGCCATGGCGAAACCATACGGGTGGTCAAGAGCATGTCACCAGCGGGGTCGGTTTCCGGCCGAGGAGTGAGACACAGGACGGGAAAAGAGGGGCCCGGCACCTCTTCGGTGCCGGGCCCCTCGCTACGCCGTCACTACTCCGGTGCGCCGCCGAAGCGCTCCTTGTACGACTCCAGGTCCTCGTCCGTGATCTTGGCGAACAGGACCGGGGGAACCGTGAAGGGGGTGCCCGCGGGAACGGAGGACAGGGACCTCGCCTCGTCCGCCGACACCCACACCGCCGTGTCGTCCGTCAGCGCGAACGCCGAGCGCATCGCGCGGGAGGACGCGGGGATGAAGGGCTCCGAGACCACCGAGTAGAGGTGGATCAGGTTCATCGCCGTGCGCAGGGTCAGGGCCGCGCCGTCGGGGTCGGTCTTGATCTCCAGCCAGGGGGCCTTCTCCTCCAGGTAGGAGTTGCCCGCCGACCACAGGGCGCGCAGCGCCGCCGCGGCCTTGCGGAACTGGAGGGCCTCCATCTGGGTCTCGTATTCGGCCAGCAGGCCCGCGATCTCCTCGCCGAGCTTCGCCTCAGCCGCGCCCGCCTCGGCGCCCGCCGGGACCTCCTCGCCGAAGCGCTTCTTGGAGAAGGACAGGACGCGGTTGACGAAGTTGCCGAGGGTGTCGGCCAGGTCCTTGTTCACCGTGGCGGTGAAGTGCTCCCAGGTGAAGGACGAGTCGTCCGACTCGGGGGCGTTGGCGATCAGGAAGTAGCGCCAGTAGTCCGCGGGCAGGATGTCCAGCGCGTGGTCGGTGAAGACACCGCGCTTCTGGGACGTGGAGAACTTCCCGCCGTAGTACGTCAGCCAGTTGAAGGCCTTGACGTAGTCGACCTTCTTCCACGGCTCGCGCACGCCCAGCTCGGTGGCCGGGAACATGACGGTGTGGAAGGGGACGTTGTCCTTGGCCATGAACTCCGTGTAGCGGACCGGGTTCTCGCCGGTGTCCGCCTCGTACCACCAGGACTTCCAGTCGCGGTTCTCCGAGTCTGTGTCTCGCGCGGCGTCTGCCCACTCCTTCGTCGCCCCGATGTACTCGATCGGCGCGTCGAACCAGACGTAGAAGACCTTGCCCTCCGCCGCCAGCTCCGGCCAGGTGTCGGCCGGGACCGGGACGCCCCAGTCCAGGTCACGGGTGATCGCCCGGTCGTGCAGGCCCTCCGTCAGCCACTTGCGGGCGATGGAGGAGGCGAGCTGCGGCCACTCGTGCTCGTGGCGCGCCACCCACTCCGAGACCTCGCTCTGGAGCTTCGACTGGAGGAGGAAGAGGTGCTTGGTCTCGCGGACCTCCAGGTCCGTCGAGCCGGAGATCGCGCTGCGCGGGTTGATCAGGTCGGTCGGGTCCAGGACGCGGGTGCAGTTCTCGCACTGGTCGCCGCGGGCCTTGTCGTAGCCGCAGTGGGGGCAGGTGCCCTCCACATAGCGGTCCGGGAGGAAGCGGCCGTCCGCCGGGGAGTACACCTGGCGGATCGCGCGCTCCTCGATGAAGCCGTTCTCGTTCAGGCGGCGCGCGAAGTGCTGGGTGATCTCGCGGTTCTGCGGGCTGGAGCTGCGGCCGAAGTAGTCGAAGGCCAGCTCGAAGCCGTCGTACACCGCCTTCTGCGCGTCGTGCGCCTGTGCGCAGAACTCGTCGACCGGCAGACCCTGCTCCTTGGCCGCCAGCTCGGCCGGGGTGCCGTGCTCGTCCGTCGCGCAGATGTAGAGGACGTCGTGGCCGCGCTGGCGGAGGTACCGGGAGTACACGTCCGCCGGGAGCATGGACCCCACCATGTTGCCCAGGTGCTTGATCCCGTTGATGTACGGAAGGGCGCTGGTGATGAGGTGTCGAGCCATCGCGGCTGCTCCCAAGTCGTTACGTGTCGTTACGTGGGGTGACGATCGTCGGTGCTGGTCGTACCGTCGGTCGTCTTGCGAACCTTGAAATCGTAGCCGACATGGGTGGGCCGCCCGTTTCCCTTTTCAAGGGGTGGGAAACGGGCGGCCTCGGATTGTTCTCGTTGGGCCTACGGAGTGCTACGGGCGCCAGTTCTCCAGTACGCCCTCGTAGACCTCCGCGTCGGTCAGCTCACGCGGGGTCGGGCCCGCGTGGAAGAAGGCCGTGTTGTCGGTCTTCAGCTTGCGGAGGTAGTCGAAGGCCTTGTTGTCCTGCTCGCCGAACGCGACGAACGAGAAGAACACGGTGGGGTGGTCCTTCGCCGCGTCCGTGAGGGACTGGGTGGCGGGGGTCTTGGCGTCCGGGGCGCCGTCCGTCTGGAAGATCACCAGGGCCGGGTCGGTGGTGCCGGACTTCTGGTGGTGCGTGACGACTTCTTCCACCGCGATGTGGTAGCTCGTACGGCCCATGCGGCCGAGGCCGGCGTGGAGGTCGTCGATCTTGTTCTCGTGCTCGGAGAGGGTGAGCTCGCCGGTGCCGTCCAGTTCGGTGGAGAAGAAGACGACCTGGACCTTGGCCTCGGGGTCGAGGTGGGCGGCGAGGGCGAGGGCCTGCTCGCCGAGGGCCTGGGCGGAGCCGTCCTTGTAGTACGGGCGCATGGACGCGGAGCGGTCGAGGACGAGGTAGACCTTGGCCCGGGTGCCGGTGAGGTCCCTCTTCGCGAGGGCCGTTCCTGCTTCCTGGTAGGCGGTGGCGAGGTCGGGGGCGTGGGTCTTCACGTGGGTGAGGGGGGTGGCGGGGGTGTCGGTGCCGGTCGTTCCGGCCTCGGCTTCGCCTTCGGCCGGGTCTTCTTCCCCGCCCGCACCACCCGTGACGCTCTCGTCGTCGGGTGCGGGTGGCCCCGCCGGGGGCTGATCGCCGTCGGCGGCGACCGGCTCGTTCGCCGGGGCTGCCACCGGTTCGGTGACCGGTTCCGTGGTCGGTTCGGTGACCGGTTCCGCGGTCGGTTCGGTGGGGATTTCCTCGGCGGTGACCGGGGCGGGGGTTTCCTCGGCGGCCGGCTCCGAGGGCTCCTCCGCGGCGGGCTCGGGAGCCTCTTCGGCCACGGGCTCGGAGGCCTCCGCGGCGACCGGTTCCGGGGTCTCCTCGGCGGCGGGCGCGGGGGCTTCTTCGATGACGGGTTCCGGCTCGGGCTCGGAGACCTCCTCGGCCACGGGCTCGGGAGCCTCTTCGGCCGTGGGCTCGGGCTCCGGGGCGGACACCTCGGGAGTTTCGGCGACCGGCTCCGATTCGACCACGGGCTCCGGCTCGGGCGCGGGCGCCTCGACCACGGCCTCAGCCTCGACCGCGGCCTCAGCCTCGACCTCTGCCTCAGCTTCGGCCGGAGCCTCGACCTCGACCTCAGTCTCGGCCACCGGCTCGGCCTCAGGCTCCGCCGCGACCTCGGTCTCGACCTCGGCGGCGCTCACCGGCTCGGGATCCGGAGCCGGAGACGGAATCGAAGCGGAAGCAGAAGCGGGAGCGGGAGCGGGAGCGGAATCGGCAGTCGGAGTCGGCTCCGTCTCGGCCTCCTCCGTCGCCTCCGTCGCCTTCGTCTCCTCGGTCGCCTTCTCCTCCAGTACCGGCTCCGCCGGCTTGGGGACCGTGACGTTGTCGAAGGCCGCCGACACCAGCTCGTCCACCACGGACGGCTCCGACGAAGGTGCGGGGATCTTCGGCTCGGCCTCCTGAGCAGGAGCCGGTGCGGGCTCCGGCTCGGTGGCAGGGGCCGGGACCGTGGGGGCCGTAGCCTCCGTCGGCGAGGTCTCCGCGTCGGCGTCACGCCCCTGGCGTGAGCGGCCGAACGCGTTCCGCAGGAGAGTGAGAATGCCCATGTGCGCAACCCTTCGCATGAGTTGAAGCCGTCAATCCCTGGCCAGGACGGACACGTAAGGTTAGCGGCCGTCTTCGGCGATCTTGGGCAGGGTCGGGTACCGACAGGTAGCGGTGTCAAGAGCGTTATCAAGACCCCTGTGAGAGCGGGAGGTTCACACTCTGTTCACCCGGCCGCAGGGTGCTTGCACCCGCACCCCCCTAGCGTCACGCTCACACCAAGGGTTCGTATGGGGAGAGTAAAGTGCGCAGACTGCTGCCGTTGATCGGAACGCCCGGTTCGCATCCCGGTGGGCGATCCGCCCTGACCTGTCGGTTCCGCTGTGGTGACGCATGCTTCCACGAGGTGCCCAACACCAGCGACAACGCGTACGTCGGTGATGTCATCGCCGGTGCGATCGGTCGCCGTTCGATGATGCGGGCCGCGGCCGTCGTCACGGTCGCCACGGCGACGGGTGCGGCGGTCGTCGGCACCGGCGCCCAGGACGCGCGGGCCGCTCAGGCGGTGGAAGGGGGCGCCGCGGCCCGTACCGGACACACGGTCGACAAGGCCGCGCGCGGGCTCCGGTTCAGCCCCGTCGCGCCGAACACCGCCGACGCCGTCACCGTCCCCGGTGGATATGGCCAGAATGTCGTCATCCGTTGGGGTGAGCCCATCCTGCGCGGTGCTCCCGCCTTCGACCCGGAGCACCAGACCGCCACGGCCCAGGCCGGCCAGTTCGGTTACAACAACGACTTCCTCGCTCTCCTCCCGCTGCCCGGTGAGCGCGGTCGGCAGCTGCTCGTGGCGAACCACGAGTACACCGACGAGGTGCTGATGTTCCGCGGCTACGACCCCGCGAACCCCACCCGTGAGCAGGTCGAGGTGGCGTGGGCGGCCCACGGTCTGTCCGCCGTCGTGGTCGAGGAGGACCGCAGGACCGGTCGGCTCACCGCCGTCACCCGGCACGCCCTCAACCGTCGTGTCACCGCCACCACCGAGTTCCGGCTCACCGGCCCCGCCGCCGGGTCCGACCTGCTCAAGACCTCCGCGGACCCGACCGGCCGCAAGGTGCTCGGCACGCTCAACAACTGCTCCGGCGGCACCACCCCCTGGGGCACCACGCTGCACGGCGAGGAGAACTTCAACCAGTACTTCGCCAACGCGAGCCGTGACACCGACAAGCGGTACGGGCTCGGTACGGGCGCGACCGAGCGCAAGTGGGAGCGGTTCGACAAGCGGTTCGACGTGGCGCAGGAGCCCAACGAGTCGCACCGCTTCGGATACGTCGTCGAGTTCGACCCGTACGACCCTTCCTCGAGGCCCCGCAAGCACACCGCGCTGGGCCGCTTCAAGCACGAGGCGGCGACCGTGCGGCTGACGGACGACGGGCGGCCCGTCGTCTACACCGGCGACGACGAGCGTTTCGACTACTTCTACAAGTTCGTCGGCAGCAAGCGGATGCGGCACGGTTCCTCGCGCTCCGTCCGGGAGCACAACCTCTCCCTCCTCGACGAGGGGACGCTCTACGTGGCCCGGCTGACCGGCGACTCCCCGGCCGCCGAGATCGACGGGAGCGGGAAGCTTCCGGCCGACGGGGAGTTCGACGGCAGTGGTGAGTGGATTCCGCTGGTCACCGCGACCGCCCGCGGGGCCGTCTCGCACGTGGACGGGATGACGGTCGAGGAGGTCCTCGTCTTCACGCGGCTCGCCGGTGACAAGGTCGGCGCCACCAAGATGGACCGGCCCGAGGACATCCAGCCCTCCCCGCACACCGGGAAGGTCTATGTCGTTCTGACCAACAACACCAACCGTGGCAAGGCCGGGTCCGCGGGCGCCGACGAGGCCAATCCGCGCAACGCCAACAAGCACGGGCACATCCTGGAGCTCACCGAGCGCCGGGGCCGCGCCGAGGCGACCACCTTCGGCTGGTCGCTGTTCCTCGTCGCGGGCGACCCCGCCGACCCCGCGACCTACTTCGCGGGCTTCCCGAAGGACAGGGTCAGCCCGATCTCCTGCCCGGACAACGTGGCCTTCGACCCGCACGGCAACCTGTGGATCTCCACGGACGGCAACCAGCTCGGCTCGCACGACGGCCTGCTGGGCGTGGCGACGAAGGGCGAGCGGCGCGGTGAGCTGAAGCAGTTCCTGACGGTGCCGACCGGCGCGGAGACCTGCGGGCCGATCATCCAGGACCGGCGGGTGCTCGTCGCGGTCCAGCACCCGGGCGAGATCGACGGCGCGTCGGTGGAGAAGCCGGCGAGCAACTGGCCCGACGGACCCGGGAAGATCGTGCGCCCGGCGGTCGTCTCGGTGTGGCGCACGGACGGCTGCGACATCGGGGTCTGAAGCCGCGGTCGCGAACGTCGCGTACGGGTTCTAGGGGAGGGCTGGGACGGGGTTGTCCACGCCGCTGCGTTCCAGCCACTCCCGGTAGGCCGGGGACTGCTGTGCCGTCTCCCGGTACGCCTCCGCCAGGTCCGGATAGACGCCGTCCAGCTCGGTCTCGGTGCGGGCCGCGAGCAGCAGGCGTACGCCGAGGGGGTCGCCGTACAGTCTGCGGACGACCGACTCGGGGCCGGACTGGCGGGTCGGCTGGCAGACGGTGATGACCTCACCGGTCGCCACCAGGGACGCCGTCGTGTGGTAATCGCCGTGCAGGACACGGGGGTTGATCCCGGCCGAGCGCAGCATCCGGTGCACCGCGTCCCACTCGCCGTCGACCGTCGGATCGATCATCCAGCGGTCCTCGGCCAGGTCGGAGAGGTGTACGACGGAGCGTGCGGCGGCCGGGTGGTCGTTCGGCAGGGACACGAACTGGGGCTCGCGCTCGACCAGGACGCGCAGCCGCAGCCCGCTGGGGATGCGCAGCGGGCAGCCCTCGACCTCGTGCACGAAAGCCACGTCGAGCCGGCCCTCGGCGACCAGGTTGAGCAGGGCGTTCGCGGACACGTCCATCTGGAGGACCGGCTCCTGGCGGCGTTCGCGCAGTCGGCGCAGCCAGCCCGCGAGGGCACGGCTCGCGGTGGAGCCGATGCGCAGTTGGGGGTCGTCCGCGGCGGCGGCGCGGGCCTCCGCGACCAGGGACCGCATTTCGGCCACCAGCGGGCGGGCCCGGCCGAGCACGACCCGGCCGAGCGGGGTGGGCCGGCAGCCGGTACGTTCGCGGGTGAACAGCTTCCCGCCCAGCTCCTGTTCGATCCGCCGCAGCTGGGTGCTCAACGAGGGCTGGGCAACGCCGAGCAGGCGCGCGGCGCGGTGCAGGCTGCCGGTGTCGGCGATGGCGCACAGCGCGCGGAGATGCCGGACCTCAAGCTCCATGCCGTCGGAGCCTAAGTCGGAAGCGTGGGTTGCACCAGACGTATAAATCCCTTGCAAGGCAGGCGAGTTGGGCGCTCCGGGACGGTGCGGGCAGCTCGTCCCGATAGGGCTGTCCTATCGCCGATTGCCATCATCACAGCGGACGCACAGGCATCGACACTCACCGATGACGACTTCCACCCCCACACAAGGAGTCATCGTGCGATTCTCCCTGCCCATGCTCTCGGCCGCGGTCGGGTTGGGCCTCACGGCCGCCACGTTCGGCGCGGTTCCGGCCACGGCGGCCCCCGCCCCCGCCTCCGCGTCGGCCCCGTACGCCGCCTACTCCGGATCGGCCGCGGAGGCCAAGGCGAACCAGGCGTTCTTCCAGGCGGTCATCAGGTCCGTCGCCGAGAAGCGCGCCGCGAACCCGAGCAGCGCCGCCGCCGTCACGGTCGTCTACAACGCCTCCCGCGCGCCGTCCTTCAGCGCGGAGATAGCGCGCAGCACCCAGATATGGAACAGCGCGGTCTCGAACGTCAAGCTCCAGTCGGGTTCGGCGTCGAGCGCCGACTTCACCTACCGCGAGGGCAACGACTCGCGTGGCTCCTACGCCTCCACGGACGGCCACGGCAGCGGGTACGTCTTCCTCGACTACGCGCAGAGCGAGCAGTACGACCCGATCCGTATCACCGCGCACGAGACCGGCCATGTGCTGGGTCTGCCCGACCACTACTCCGGTCCGTGCAGCGAGCTGATGTCGGGCGGTGGCCCCGGCCCGTCCTGCACCAACGCGATCCCCAACGCGACCGAGCGCTCGCGCGTCAACCAGCTCTGGGCCAACGGTCTCGCACAGGCGCTGGACAAGGCCCTGAGCAAGAGCAACGCCCGCTGATCACCTGACCCGTCAACAGCCAGTCCCCACCCCCCACAGGTGCGGGCCGTCCCCTGCACGGGCGGCCCGCACCCCCCTGTTTCCGGGCCGGACGACGCGGCTGCTGTCTCCGGTCGGTCAGTGCGGTGACGCGATGGCGCGGGCCGCCGCGACCTCCTGGCGCAGTGGCTCCAGCACACTGCCGGCCGGCCCGGTGAGATCCGTACGGACCGCGACGAGGGTGTCGGTCTCGCGAAGCCCGTCCGACAACTCCCGCAGTTGCAGCGCGACGTGGGAGATCTCGGCCGAGGAGGGGCACTGGGCGCCGTGCCGGATCCGTACCCCGGCGGCCGTGGTCGCGTCGACGATCCGCTCGACCGCGACGACGAGCGGCAGCCAGGCGGCGGCGCGCCGACCACTGGGCGGCGGTTCGCTCAGGGCGCGCTGGAACTCCGTGCGGATGGCGGACAGGTCGCGGTAGAGGCGGCGGCGCATCCGGGCGCGGGCCGCGGGGTCGACGTCCGCTCCGAAGGCGTACTCCACATAGCGGGCGGTGTCCGCGACCGCGTCCGCGAGGCGGTCGCCGACCCGGGTGTGCCAGCTCTCCGGCCACAGCAGATAGCCGGCGACGAGGGCGATCGCGCAGCCGATGAGGGAGTCGACGAGGCGTGGCACCAGCAGGGCGGTGCCCAGCTGGTTGAGGACGTCGGAGAGGAGGAGGATCACCGGGGTGACGGCGGCGGTCTGGTAGCCGTAGCCGCGTCGGCCGAGGACCGGGATGAGCGGGCCGAGGACGAACATGACCGGCACGTCCCACCAGCCGAGCGGCACCAGGGCGAGGACGACGGCCGCGACGACGAGTCCGGCCACCGTGCCGAGCGCGCGCAGCAGCGCCCGGGAGAAGACCGAGCCGAAGTCGGGCTTCATGACGAAGGTGATGGTGAGGGCGACCCAGTACGAGCGGGGCACCGGGACGAGGGAGACCAGGGCCTGGGCGAGGCCGATGCAGAGGGCGAGGCGCAGGCCGTAGCGCCAGGAGGCGGCGGACAGCAGGACGTTGCGGGAGGCGCGGGCGGCGCGCACGCGCAGGGATGGGGGTCCCCCCTGGTCGAGCGAAGCCGAGAGCTTGGGGGAGGGCCTGCCGAGGCGGTCGTCGACATTGCGGAGGGACGCCTGGCCGGCGGACCGGTCGCTGACGACGTCGGCGGCGTGCCGCAGGGCGTGGTCGACGGCGCGAGCGGTCTCGTTGGTGGGGACCGGGAGGCCGAGCCCTATGGGGCCGGTGTAGCCGGTCTCGACGGCGTCGGCGAGGTGGCGCAGGGCGTCCGGGACCTCGGGGGCCAGCGGCTCGTCGAACTGGTGGGCCGCCGGGGCGGCTTCGATGATGGGCGTGATGGCGTTGAGCTGGGCGAGCAGCCGGGCGAGTTCGGGGTTGCGGCCGTGGTGGAAGGCGCGCCGGGCGAGGGCGAGGTCGTAGGACTGGTTGAGGGACTGGGTGACGGCGAAGCGGATGTCGACGTACCGCTCGGTGCCGGTCGCGGCGAGCAGGTCGGCGACGGTCCGGTAGGTGTGGGCGACGGCGGCCCGTTCGGGGATGCCCGAGCGCAGCGGCCAGGCGAGCAGGGCCAGGGCCAGGACGAGGAGGCCGCCGCCGGACATCAGCACGGGCGCGAGCCACCAGGATCCCGGCAGGGGAAGTCCGGCGCCGATGGAGCAGTTGAGCAGGAGCAGCAGGCTGGACACGGAGGCCACGGCGCCGATCGTCGAGATCATCCCGGAGACGAGCGCGACGCCGGTGACCGCGCCGACGGCGACCCAGCCGTGGCCGTGGACGAGCGAGCCGATGGTGACGCCGATCGCGCCGAAGAGCTGGGGGATCGCGATGTTGAAGATGCGCATGCGGTAGGCGTCCGCGGTGTCGCCGATGACGCCGGACAGGGCGCCCATGGAGGCGAGGGCGCCGTACGCGGGTTCGCCCGCCGCGAGGCCGATCGCCAGCGGCAGGGCCAGCGCGATCGCGGCGCGCGCGGCGGCGGCCCAGGGCACGGGGGCCTGCTGCGGTCGGAGGTTCCTGACCAGCCAGTCGGGAGGGGTGAGAACACTGGGCAACTGGCGGGGCATGGACCCATTATGACCGCATCGCGCCACCGCTCCGGGGGCTCATTTGTGCTGGTGAAGGGTGATATCGACGACGAGCGCGCGATGGTCGCTGCCGGCGATGCCGAGGAAGGTGCCCGCGTTCGCGGAGAAGTCCCGGGAGACGAGGACGTGGTCGATCTGGGCGCCGAGGGTGGGGGCGGTGCGGGCGGGCCAGCTGGGGGTGCGCGGGGAGCCGGCCAGGCGGGCGCTGTCGCGCAGTCCGGTGTCGAGGATGCGGCGGAACGCGGCGTGGTCCTGGGAGGCGTTGAAGTCCCCGGCGAGGATGGTGGAGCCGTCCTTGCCCGCGGCGGCGTAGTCGCGCAGTTCGCCGAGCTCGTGCCGCCACAGTGCGACCTGCCCCGGCAGCGGTGGCATGGGGTGCGCGAGCTGGAGCCGTACGGCGTGCCCCTGTACGTCGGCCACGGCCCCCGGCATCCCCATCGTCCCGCGTACGCCGTCCGCCACCGCGAGCGGGAACCGGCTGATGATCACGGAGCCGTCGGATCCGGCGCCCTCGACGGACACGCGGTACGGATAGGCGCCCCCCGGGCCCTGGAAGGCCTTCTTGAGCGCGGCGGAGCACGTGTACTCGCACTCCTCCACGAACACGATGTCGGGCCGTCGCTGTTCGACGGCGGCGACGAGCGCGCGGGCACCTCTTCCGAACTGCACGTTCGACGTCATCACCCGCAGTTCGGCGACCGGACTCCCGGTCGGCTCACTGGTCCTGCCGTAGGGCTCGATGTACCAGGCGAGCGCGCCCAGCACCAGCACACCCCACACCATGCCGATGAGTCGGCGGGCGAACAGGGCGAGCAGGAGTGCGAGGCCGGTGGGCGCCAGGAGCCAGGGCAGGAAGGCGAGCAGTTGGGGCACGGGGGTGATGCCGTCGCTGTCGGCGGCCCGGCATCCGACTACCACGCTCACCCCGGCCAGCAGCAGCCCGCCCGCCCAGGCCGCGCCCCGTCGGCCCCCGGACCGCGTCGGCCGGTCCTCGGACCCCGCCGGGGCAGTCACCGCAGTCTCCACGTCCGGGCCTGCCTTCCGCTCGTTCGCGTGGGGTGCCCGAATCCTCCCTCACCGACGGGTGGGGCGTCTGCTCAGGCGTCGAGTCCGTCCAGGAAGTCCGCCAGCGCCCCGTTGAACTCCTTCGGTCGCTCCAGGTTCGGCAGATGGGCCGCCGAGGCGATCACGCGGAGCGTCGAGTGCGGCAGCGCCGCGTGCATCGCCTCCGCGTCCGCGACCGGGGTGTACTCGTCGTCGGCGCCCACGACGACGAGGGCCGGGACGGTGACGCGGGTCAGCAGGTCGCGGTAGTCGGGGCGCTCGGCCCGTCCGCGCAGGGCCGCCGCCGCGCCCTCGGGCGGCGTGGCGGTCATCATGCGGTGCACATGCGCCGCGACCTCGGCGTCCGCGTACGGCGCGACCATCTTGTACAGCACCTCGTCGGCGTAGCCGGCCATGCCCTCGCGCAGCAGGCGGTCCGCCGTCGCGGCGCGCGCCTTCCTGCCCTCCGGGGTCTCGGCCGTCGGGAACGTGTCGGCCAGCACCAGCCCCCGGATCCGCTCCGGGAACAGCCGGTAGCACTCCATCGCGATCTGGCCGCCCATGGAGAGTCCGGCGAGGATGAACCGGTCCACCCCGAGGTGGTCCAGCAGCGCCGCGATGTCCTCGGCGAAGGTGGCGAGGGGCGTGACGCCGGGGACCACCGCGGACGCGCCGTAGCCGCGCAGGTCCGGGGCGATCACTCGCCGTCGCGAGGAGAACGCGGCGATCTGAGGGGTCCACATCGTGTGGTCGAAGGGGTGGCCGTGGATCAGGACGAGAGGGAGCGCCGTGGCATCGGCGGCGTCCCCTTTGTCCTCGTATGCGAGGAAGGGTGCCATGGTCACGACCCTAGGTCCGGCCAACTGCTCGGTGCAATAGGATCTTTGCCCTCGGTGCAATCCGGGCGGTGCGACCCGATGCCGCGATCCGATGCGATCCGATGCTGCGATCAGAACGCGAACAAACGCGAACAGGGGGGAACTTCACGTGGTGGACGACTACCGGCGCATCGCCGACCGGCTCGCCGACGACATCGCCGCCGGGCGGCTCAGGCCCGGCGAACGACTGCCCCCGCAGCGGGCGTTCGCCCGGCGGCGCGGGATCGCCGGATCGACGGCCGGACGCGTCTACGCCGAACTGGTGCGGCGCGGACTGGTGGTCGGCGAGGTCGGGCGCGGCACCTTCGTCCGGGCCGCCCCGGTCCCCTCGGGACGCGCCCTCGCCGAGCCGTCCCCCGAATCCCCGGCCCCGCTCGTGAATCTGGAGCTCAACTACCCGTCCGTGCCGGGCCAGTCGGAGCTGCTCACACCCGCCCTCGCCCCGCTGCTGCGCCCCGACGTCCTCACCGAGTCCCTGCGCACCGCTCCCGCCACCGGTACGCCCGCCGCCCGCGAGGCCGCCGCCGACCTCCTCGCCACCCCGGGCTGGCGTCCGGCCCCGTCCCGGCTGGCCTTCGCGGGCAACGCCCGCCAGGCCATCGCCGCCGCGTTCGCCTCCCTCGTCCGGCCGGGCGGTCGCGTCGGCGTCGAGGCACTGACGTACCCCCTGGTCAAGGAGATCGCGACCCGGCTCGGCATCACTCTGGTCCCGCTGGCCATGGACGACGAAGGGCTGCGGCCCGAGGCGGTCACCGCGGCCCACCGCTCGGCGCCCCTGTCCGCCGTGTACGTACAGCCCACCCTGCACAATCCGACCGGCGCGACGATGGGGGACGCGCGCCGCCGGCAACTGGCCGACACCGCACGCGACCTGGACCTCCCGCTCGTCGAGGACCGCATCTGGTCCTTCCTCCACACCGGCCGTGACCCCCTCGCCGTCCACGCCCCCGAGCGCACCTACCTCGTCGACGGCCTCTCCAAGCGGGTCGCGCCCGGCCTCACCGTCGGCTTTCTCGTCGTGCCCGAGGACCGGGTCGAGGACGTGGCGGCGGCGCTGCGCTCCGGTGCCTGGAGCGCGGGACGGTTCGCGCTGGAGGCCGCGGTGCGCTGGCTGGGGGACGGCACGGTCGCCCGGCTGGTCACCGCCAAGCGGGCGGACGCGCAGCTGCGGCAGGGGCTGGTCGCCGAGCACCTCGCCGGGTTCCGTGTGCGGGCCGATCCGCGGGCGTACCAGGTCTGGTGGGAGCTGCCCGCGCCGTGGCGGGCGGACACGTTCACGGCGGCGGCAGCGGCGCGCGGGATCGCGGTGACCCCGGGCTCGGCCTTCGCCGCCGCCCCTGCTGCCTCGGCGGCCGGGGCGGACGCCGTCAGGCTCGGACTCGGGTCGGTGGCTCCGTCGGAGCTGGCCCGGGCGCTCGGGACGCTCGCCGACGTCGCGCGTACACGGCCGTGAGCAGGGCGGTCAGCGCCACCGTGAGGCCGAGGACGAGCAGCGCCCAGGAGACCAGGCGCAAGGTGTCGGTGAGGGCGTCGTAGACCGCGCCCACCGCCGTGGGGGACACGTCGGGCGGCAGGTCGGCGAGGGTGAGCCGGCGGCCGACGGCGATCGCGACGCCGAGCAGCGCGGCGCCCAGCGCCGTGCCGAGCCCGGTGGCCAGCACCGCCCGTCTGCGGCACACCGCGACGAGGATGCCCGTCACGGCGAGGACGGCCGCCGAGACGGGCAGCCAGAATCCGGCGACCTCAAGCACGTGGAACCCCTTCCGGAGCTCGGCCAGATTCTTCGAGGGCAACACCGTGATCTCGGTGTGCTCGACGTGGATACGGTTCGCCAACGGCACGTGCGCGCCGGCGAGTTGACTCCTGACCTGTTCGGCGACCGGGGCGAGGTCGATCGTCACGGCCTCCTCCCGGTCACTGCGCAGCGCCCGCATCACCGCCTCGTGCGCGGCCCGGTTCGCCGCCTGCCACGCCGTGTGGAACGCCGGTGTCAGCGTGAACGAGCGCACCGCGTCCCGTACGAAGTGGTTCACCGGCCCCTGGAGCGGTGCCCGCACATGGACTTCGCGCAGGATCCCGGTCGTGACGGCCGCGGCGATCGCCTCCCGTACGTCCGTGTCGGCGGCGAGCGGCTCCATCGCGGCCGCGTAGCGCTCGTCGTCACCGATCCCGTACGCCGCCCAGGTCGACAGCGCGCCGAGCGGCGCGAACAGGCAGGCGAGGGCGATCAGGACGGCCGACAGAGTGCTGCGCACACGAGGGGACACCTCACCAGGCAAGGCCGCGTGGGCGGCGGGCGCGAGCGGTGTGACTCCATATGGGTGCAAACGACAAGCCGCTCGGGTGGAGAGCTCACCCGAACGGGTGTTACCTGGTTGTAGTGGCTCTTCCCCAGACTCCTGGGACCTGGTCCCAGGGGGTAGGTGAGTGAGGGAGGTGCACGAGGCCCCGGCAGCCTGCCGGGGCCTCGTGCACCATGCCGTGGCGTCGCGTCGGCGTGCCGCCGCGTCAGTTCACCGGATGGCCCGCCGCGTCCTCGTGCGTGTAGTAGTGGTAGAAGCTCCCCGCGAGCACGAACACCGAGACCCCCAGTGCCATGAACGTGGAGCGCAGCACGGAAGCGCCGGTCAGGCTGTAGAGGAACCCGAACGCGATGCCCGCGAACGCGGTCCACACCAGCGCGTGCAGTTCACGCCTCAGCACCGGCGCCAGCATGCGCACGCCGATGTAGGCGGCCGCGAACACGATCGCGCACACGAACCCGAACAGGACGTTCCAGCCCGTGATCGATCCGGCGTCGCGCACGTTGGCCGCCGCCCAGTACCCGTAGAGCAGCCCGCCGACGACGGGCACCGCCCACTTCGCGACGGCGTGGGTGCGCTCGTCGAAGACATCGGGTGCGCGGTGCGTCCGCGCCGCCCAGGTCGAACCCGCGATTCCCGCCGTGCCCGCCGTACGCCCTGTCACCGCTCCGTGTCGTGCCCCTGACGCCTTCGAGACTGGTGCCGCGTGAGTCATGGGAGCACTCCTCTCTCCTCGCCCCGCCTTCCAGGTCACACCCCGGCCGGGTGGCTGGCAAGTCGGGATGCGGGGGTTTTGGCCTCGTGTTTCGCTGAACTCCATGAAGGTCGTACTCTTCGGCGCCACAGGAATGATCGGCAGCCGCATCGCAATGGAGGCATCGGCGCGCGGGCACCAGGTCCTGGCGGTGAGCCGCTCCGGGCAGTCGCCGGTCCCCGGGGTCACGGCGACCGCCGCGGACGCCTCGGACACGGCGAAGGTGACCGAGCTGGTGGCGGGCGCGGACGTGGTGGTCTCGGCCTGCGTGCCGCCGAGAGACGGGACGGATCCCAAGGGGCCGTTTCTGGCGCTGAACGCGGCGCTGGTGGAGGCCGCCCGGGCGGCCGGGGTGCGGCGGCTGGTGATCGTGGGCGGGGCGGGCAGTCTGGAGGTCGCGCCCGGACAGGCGGTCGTGGACCAGCCCGGCTTCCCGGAGGCCGTTGTGGCGGAGGCGCGCGCCCACAGCGACGCCCTCGACTTCTACCGCACGGTCGACGACCTCGACTGGACGTACATCTCGCCCGCCGCCGACATCGCCCCCGGCGCCCGCACCGGCGTCTTCCGCCTGGGCGGCGACCAGCTGCTCACCGACGAGCACGGCAACAGCCGGATCAGCGCCGAGGACTACGCCATCGCCCTCGTCGACGAACTGGAGACGCCCGCCCATCCGCGCGCCCGGATGTCGGTGGCGTACTGACGAGGAAGGGGTGGCACGGCGACGTGGGCGCCCTGCGACGCATCCGAGACCTGTCGCCGCTGCTCGGCCCGGTGCACCCGGAACAGCGCGACGACTCCGTCCAGCGGCAGAAGATGCTGCGGCTGCGCGGCCACAGCGTCGCCTGGGTGCCGCCGCTGGTCCTGCTCATCGCGATCGGACTGGCCGACTGGAACACCTCCGGCGAGTTCCGGATCATCACCTGGATCGTCGTCGTCCCCGGCATCGCGGCGGCGATCTGCGGGGTGTGGACCACGGCGGTCTTCGCCTGCCTGGCGGTCGTCACCTACGCCGAGGTGGACGCGTCCTGGGAGCACCAGTACCAGACCGGCCTTCCCGACTTCATCCTCGTCAGCGTGGGCGGCGTCCTCGCGATCCTGGCCTGTGCCGTGCGGGTCCGCGGCGAGCGGCGCATGCTGCACATGATGGACGTCGCCGAGACCACCCGGCGCACGGTGCTGCGGCCGATGCCGCAGGGCTGGGGCGGCCTCGACCACGCGGCCGTGTACCTCGCCGCCGACAGCGAGGCCCGGGTCGGCGGGGACTTCTACGACATCCAGCCGGGCCCCTGCGGCACCCGGCTCCTCCTCGGCGACGTGCAGGGCAAGGGGCTGGGCGCGGTGGAGTCGGCGGCCGCGCTGCTCGGCACGTTCCGCGAGGCGGCGTACCACGAACCCCTCCTGCGGACGGTCGCCGATCGTCTCGAGGTGCGGATGCTCCGGCACGTCGGCTACCGCACGGCGGTCGGCCGCGACGACCACGACCGCTTCGCCACCGCCGTCCTGGTGGGCTTCCCCGACGTCGCCCGGGACACCGTCGAGTTCGTCAACTTCGGCCACGAGCCGCCCCTCGTGGTCGCGCCCGACGGCGTACGCACCCTGCCGCCGGGCCACGGACTCCCGCTGGGTCTCTCCGAGCTGACCTCCGACCAGCCGCTCGTCCTGACCGCCGTACTGGTCCCCGGCGAGACCCTGCTCCTCGTCACGGACGGGGTGACCGAGGCCCGCGACGCCGACGGCGCGTTCTTTCCGCTCCTCGACCGGGTGACGCACGCCCTGACCGAGGACCCGGGCACCGCCGAGCCACAGCGCCTCGTCGAACTCGTCCGCGACGGCACACTGCAGCACTGCGGCGGGCGGCTGGCCGACGACACCACGATCTTCGCGGTACGACGGCGGGGGGACCCCAGGCCGGTGGTGTCGCCGAACGTGGTCCCGGAGGGCACGGGCGGGGGTACAACCCAGCCATAGGCGGGCGTTTGCCCGGCTGCCGTCCCCCCTTCGCAGGCACAGCGGTTACGGTGCTGGCGTACGTGATCGATGGGGAGGGAGGGAACCATGCCCGGAACCGTGCTGCTCCTCGCGGCCTCACCGGTGGGCAAGGGGTGTCTGGTGGACGCGGCCTCCGTGCTCCCCGTGCTCGCGGCGGTGTCCCCCGCGGTGCTGTCCGGCACGGACACCGCGAACGTGGTGGAACTGGCCGACCCGTTGGAGCCGCAGGCCGTGCTGACCCGGCTGCGCGCGGCCGCCACGGCTCCCGGCCCGCTGACGATGTTCGTGACGGGCCAGCTCCAACTGGACCGCCGCCAGCGCCTGCCGCACCTCGCACTCGCCCGCACCACCCCGTCGACCGTCCGCTACACGGCCTTCCCCTGGCACTGGATCACTGAGGAGCTCCGGCTGCGCGCGCCGGGCACCACCGAGCTCCTGGTCGACCTGCACGCCGACGCGGAGACCTGGGAGCACCTCGCGACGAGCCCGCTCACCACGGGTACGGGGGTCGGCCTGTATGGGCGCGTCGCCCCGCCGCCGCCCCGGCGCACGGTGGCTTCACCGGCGTACATGAAGGCCCTCGCCACGATCCTGCGCAGCGGCCTGCGGCCCGAACTCCCGCTGCTGCACCAGCAGTCGCTGGCACGGGCCGAGGCCGAGAGCGGGCCGTCGGGGATCGTGCTGGCGGCTCCCGCACGGATACCCGTGGTCCCGGACCCGCACGCCGCGATCACCGCCGCCGCGCAGGCGGGCCGGCACGGCGAGGCCGCGGCACTGGCCGCGCGCTGGGAGCAGGAGGCGGCCCGCACCTGGGGCGTCGCCTCCGAACAGGCCCTGCACTGGGCGGAGGTCCGCGCGGACCTGGCGATGCTCGCGGGCGACCCGGTCGGCAGCTGCCGCACCTGGCTGGCGATCGCCGGACACCGGCTGGACGCGGGCCAGCCCGCCGACGCCCCGGCCGTCGAGTCGGCCGTGGACCGGGCCCACCACCAGTGGGGGCAGATCGGCGACTCCGCCCGGGCCGTCGAACTCGGCTCCGCGCTGGCCGAGTTGAGGCTGCACGTGCCCGGACGCCGACGGGGCGCCCTCGACCACGTGCAGCGGCACCTCAGCAGGCTCCAGGCGCGGGTGTGATGCTCGCGTTCAGGACCCGGCGGGCAGTTGGTGGCGGGCTTCCGGGTCACGATCAGCTGGTGAAGATGAAGTACTTCCAGTCGCCGTGCGTCGTCGAGTTCACGTTGTCGCCCGACGTGCCGTTGTAGTACGAGGAGCGCACGCGCATCCGGTAGCCCTTCTTCTTGTACTGGCCCCTGATCGCCGTGGACACCTTCACCTTGGCGCCGACGGTGCTGCTCACGGACTTCGACTTGTAGCGCGAGTCGCCCGCGAACTTCGCGGTGACCTTCGCGTCGCGCGTGAGGTCGAGCGTCACGGTGAGGTTGCCCGAGGAGTTCACCTTGCCTGACTTCACCAGCTTGTTGGGCTTGTCGGAGCCGAACGGGTCGGCCCAGATCTCGACCGTGCGGTTCTTGTACGTCGACCCCAGGTGCGCCGTGACTGTGAGCCGTGTGTGGCGAGTGGGCAAAGGTTAAGTCATGCCACTGACAACAGGAGGCGCAGGGGTCCCAGGAATGTGTGGGCATGCCGTTCCGCCCCTGTCGAGAGCCTCCCCCGGCGTCAACTCCGGTGCCATGATGGTGAGTCATGACTGCTGAGGGGGAGGGTGTGGCAGCCCGGGCCATCCGCGTGCGTCTGGACGGGACGGCGAGCGACAGCGATGTCGGCGCCCTGAAGAAGTGGCTGGAGCGGGAGAGGCCGCTGGAGCAGCTGGTCAAGCGGGGCGATCTCAGGATCGAGGAGCGCGCCGGGACCGACGAACAGGGCACACCCATGGGCGTCGGCATGGACATCGTGCTGGTGCTGATCGGGGCGGGCGCCGAGACGCTCTTCAAGGAACTGCTCGCACAGGTCAAGAGCGCGGTGCGGGCCTGGAGCGACAACCGTGGCTCCGTGGAGAACGGCGATCCGCCGGAGGCCCGTGTCGATCCCCTGGGTCCCGACGAGAGGTAGCGGGGTGGACCGCTTCGACCCGCGGGGAAAGGTGAACCGGGCGCTGCTGGTCGGTGTGTCCGAGTACGAGTTCACGCGGCCGAAGCACCGCGACGGCGTCCCGGGCCAGCTGCCCGCCGTCGCCCACAACCTCGCCGTGCTCGTACGGGCCCTGGAGCGGGGCGGAGTCCTGCGGCCCCTGGAGATCACCGTCGCGCGCTCGCCGCGGCTGGCCGACTTCCGCCACTCCCTGCGCGCGGCCGCCGGCTCCGCCGAGGGGCTGCTCCTGCTCTACTTCGCCGGACACGGCGCCGTGCCCAGCGCGGGCGACGAACTGTGGCTGCAGATGCGCGACGCCGAGGTCGTCCGGGGCGAGACGGCGGGGTTCGAGGGCGCGGCCCGGTTCACCAACGTGCTGCGCATCCTCGCCAACAGCCACGCGGAGCGGATCGTGGTCGTCCTCGACTGCTGCAACGCGGGCAATGCCGCCCGGGTGTGGGAGGCCGTGGAGCGCCCCGACGTCCGACGGCGCGTCTCGGTGCTGATGAGCGTGCAGGCCAACCACCGCATCGACGCGGGCGACGCCGACACCCCCACGCCGTTCACCGCCCGGCTGGTGGAACTGCTGACGTCGGGCATCGAGGATCAGCAGGGCGAGGGGCAGAGCGACGAGGGGCGGGGCGACGAGGTTCACTTCCTGGCCCTCGCGGAGGCGCTCAGGGCCTACATGTCCACCCACCACCGGACCGAACGCGGGGAAGCCTGGGAACCGCAGAGCCGCACGGAGAACCCTCCGGTGGACGTGGTGCTGGGGATCCGGGCGGGGGCCGGGAGACCCGTCGGCTCCAGGGCGGAGGCCGTCGCACCGGGCGCCCCGGGCCGCCCCGTGTCCGGTCGCCGTCGGCGGCGCGCCTTCGGGGCCCGGGTGCGGGCGGCGACGGCCCGGTTACGGTCCGGGGCCGTGGGCCCGCTCGCGCTCCTGCCCTCGGCTCCCGCCCCGAACCGGCTCCCCGGCCAGGCCCCCGGCGGACGATCGACCCGCCGCGCCGCCGTCGTCCTCCTCGTCCTCGCCGCCGCCCTCGGTCTCGTCGGCTACTTCGTCGTCGACAACGCGGCCTCCGACCGGTCCGCCTGCGGCCCGCCCGTGGAGCTGCGGCTGCTCACGGACCCCGATCTCGAATCCACCGTCCGCAAGGCGGCCGACACCTATCTCACGTCGGCGGCGAACACCACGGGCGGCGGCTGCCGGCGCAGTGGGATCACGGTGTACGGCGCGGGCTCGGCGGCCGTGGTGGCGGGCCTGCGCGACCAGTCGGACCCTTGGCAGCGGCCGGTGAGCGACGACACCGACCCGCAGCGCGACATCGGGCCCCAGCCGGACATCTGGATCCCGGGCACGCGCGCGACCGCGGCCAGGGCGCGCTCCTTGGGGGTGGCGCGGACCTACGTGACGCTGGAGCCGGACGCGGCGCCGTTCGCGTACTCCCCGATGGTGCTGTCGCTGCCGCAGGGCATCGCCGAGGACTCGCAGCGCGAGCGGACCGGCGACTCGCTCGCGGGCCTGCGGGCGAAGCTGGCGCGCCGGGACAAGAGCGCCTCCGTACGGCGCCCGGACCCGGAGAACACCGACTCCGCGCTGCTCGCCACGGTCGGCCTCTACGGTCCGGGCAAGGCCGACGTGGGCCGGGCGGAGGGGAGCGTGGCCCAGACCGGACCGCCCGCGCCCACCGCCGGTGACCTGCTGTGCACCCTGCCCGACGACGCGGACACCGACCGGAGCACCGCGGCCCTGGTACCGGAGTTCCTGATGGTGAGCGGGGTCGGCTGCGACCGGACGACGCGCACCCCGCGGATGGCCGAGTACCCCGACGACGTGCCGGGCCTGACGCCCACCTTCGTCCGCGTCCGCTGGACGGGCGGCGACAAGGACGAGGCGGCCCGGGACGACGCGGTACGGCGTTTCCACGACTGGCTCACGGGCACCGGTCTCGCGGTCTTCGGGCAGGACGGCTTCCGCGCCCCTTCCGGCGCCCGCGCCTTCCTCGCCGCCCACGACTCGGCCACCGGTCTGATCTCCGACCCCGGCCGGCCCGCCGGGGCCGCGGGCGCCGAGGCGATGGACACGGCCCTGAACCAGTACCGCAACGCCAAGGGACCCGGCCGGGTGCTCTTCCTGCTGGACAGCTCCGGCTCGATGGCCGGCCTGTGGCAGGGGCCGGGCGGCGCCCCCGGCATCCTCAAGCAGTCCCTCGGCGGACTCGGCACACAGGACGAGTACGGCGTCTGGTCCGTGGCCTCCCCGGGCCGGAGCCCGTACGCCGAACTGCTGCCCTTCGGACCCCATAAGCGCGGCGACGCCGAGCGGGCCCTTGACCGGGCCGCGGTCAAGGACGCGGAGGCCGACCCGTACGGCGCGCTGAAGGCGGCGCTGGACACCATGGACCGGAAGGGCAGGGACGACGACCGCCCCGAGCTGATCGTCTTCCTCACGGACGACGAGGACGACAACCACCTCACGGCGAAGGGCCACTTGGACGAGCTGCTCACCGCGGCCCGCGCCAACGGCGTCCCGGTGGTCATGGCGGCCCTCGACAGCGGCGGCTGCGCCAAGGGCAGGCCCGACCAGCGGATCTCCGACGCGAGCGGCGGGCGCTGCCTGGACACCAAGGGCGACCTCGTGGCGGGCCTGCGGGACGAGGTCGCGCGCACCGGAACGGGGGACGAGTGATGCGGCGACGGCGGCGGACATCCGGGCGGGGCCCTCGGCGGGTCCACGGACGTATCCATGGGCGGGTCCACGGACGAGTCCATGATCGGGTCCACGGACGAGTCCACGGGCGGGTCTACGGATACGGGCTGGCCCTCGCTCTGCTGCTGACCGCCTGCACCGGCGGCGGGCAGGCCGGACCCGGACCCGGCGCCACGGTCTCCCCGGGCGCCTCCGGGGACATCGTCGTGGCCAGCGGGCGGGACGTGACCGGCAAGGGCGGCATCCGCCAGCAGCTCATCGACGCGTGGAACGCCCGGCAGGACAGGGAACACAGCGACGTCCACGCCCGCCTGGTCGAACTCCCGGGCTCCGCCGACCAGCAGCGCAGCCAGCTGCTCGGCGCGCTCCAGTCCGGCAGCGCCCAGTACGACGTCGTCAACCTGGACGTCACCTGGGTGCCGGAGTTCGCCGCCGCGCACCTCATCCGCCCGCTGCCGGACGACCTGGTCGACGCGGACGTCATCAAGTCGGTCGCGAGCACGGCCCGTTGGGGCGGAAAGCTCTACGCCGTCCCCTTCAACAGCGACGTCGGCCTGCTCTACTACCGCCGCGACCACCTCAAGCAGGCGCATGTCCAGGACACCGACCTGAGCAAGGGGATCACCTGGCGGCAGCTGCGGGACCTCATCGACGCCGTCGAGGCGCCGGGCCGGTCGCGGCCGAAGGGGTACGAGAAGGGCTGGACCACCCAGCTCGGCCCGTACGAGGGACGCACGGTCAACGGGATCGAGGCGTTCCTGTCCGCCACCGACGGCGCAGGCCTCACCGACGAGAGCGGCCGTTACACCGCCACCGTCCAGCAGTTGACGGACGGGATCGCGGAGCTGCGTGCCCGCACCCAGGGCGCGTACACGCTCGGGGACGCGGTCCGCTCGGACGAGGGCGAGTCGCTCACCGACTTCGCGGACGGGCGTACGGCGTTCCTGCGTCACTGGCCCTACGCCTACCGCACCCTGCACCAGTCCCTGAGCGACGCGCAGCTCGGCGTCGCTCCGCTGCCCGGCCGGGCGGTGCTCGGCGGCCAGAACCTGGCGCTGGCCGGATCGTCCCAACGGGTCGACAAGGCAAGGGAGTTGATACGGTTCCTCACCAGCAAGGAGAGCGAACGCTGCCTGCTCGACGCGGGGTTCGCGGCCACCCGGGAAACCGCGTACACCGCCGACGACGTGACCTGCGGCGTGGCGAGGACACCCGGAGCGGCCTCCCCCTCGGCCTCGCCCTCAGGCGAGAGCGCCGACCGCATGCCGCGCGACGACCACGGGCGTCCCGCGTACGCCCGGACGATCCTGCTCCCCGCGCTCCGGCGCGCCGTCCAGCGCCCCCGCACCCCCTTGTACGGCGCGTTCACCCAGACGTTCGCCACCGAGCTGGGCAGGCTGTTCAGCGACGACCCGCCGGGCGACGCGGAGTTGGCCGCCGCACTGGACAAGGAACTCAGGAAGGCTCTCCCGGGCTGACGAGATACGCGAGCGCCCCCGACACCAGTGTCCGCACGCCCGGTGCGAGCGTCGCCAGTGTCGGGCGCGAACTGCGGGCTGTGATTGCTGGGCACGGCCGCGAACTTCTCCATGAGGTCGTCGCCCGGGGCCGCGTCCCACACCTCGGCCGGGGTGCTGGTCACGAACCAGTAGGAGTACGGGATCTTCCCCTCCGCGAGCCGGGGGAAGTCCTCGCTGCCCATCGCCGGGCCCGGGTCGAGGATCGTCCCGGTGCCGAAGACCTCGCCGTGCACGGCCGCGACCCGGCGGTCGGTCTCCGGGTCGTTGACGGTGACCGGGAAGCTGTTGCCGACGACGACGTCGGGCTCGCGCGGGCAGCCGGCGGCCAGGCACTCGCCCGCCGCGATCCGCCGGATCGCCGCGATCATCCGCTCACGGACCTCGTCCGACTGCGTACGGATGTTGAGGGCGATCCGGGCCTCGGCGGGGATGATGTTGTGCCGGGTGCCCGCCTCGATCCGTCCCACGCTCAGCACGGCCGACTCGCGTGCCGCGAGCTCCCGGCTGACGACGGTCTGCAGCCGGGTCACGAGGTACGCGGCGGTGACGACCGGATCGACGGTCGACTCCGGACGCGAACCGTGCCCGCCCCGCCCGTGCACGACGATGTCCACGTCGGTGGAGGCGGACATGATCAGGCCGGGTGAGTGGGCGTAGAGCCCGGCGGGACCGGGGGCCGCGTGCTGGGCGAGCAGGACGTCCGGCCGCGGGAACCTCTCGTACAGTCCGTCCGCGACCATCGCCGAGGCGCCCTCGCCGGTCTCCTCGGCGGGCTGCCCGAGCACGAGGAGCGTGCCGGACCAGGCGTCGCGTCCGGCGGCGAGCGCCCGGGCCGCGCCCGCCAGCCAGGTGACGTGCAGATCGTGCCCGCAGGCGTGCATCAGGCCGGGCACCCGGGAGGCGTACGGCAGTCCGGTCTCCTCCTGCACCGGCAGCGCGTCCATGTCGGCGCGCAGCAGCACGGTCGGCCCGGGCCCGTTGCGCAGGACGCCGACGACTCCGGTGCCGCCGACGCCGGTGGCCGTGTCGAACCCGGACGTGCGCAGCCGGTCGGCGAGCGCGGCGGCCGTGCGGTGTTCCCGCAACGACAGCTCCGGGTGCCGGTGCAGGGCCCGGTAGAAGTCCTCCAGGTCGGGAACCGGGAGGTCGGCTGTGAGGTCCAGTGCGATACGTGCGGCAGGCGAGATCACGGGGCCAGCGTAGGGGCCGCCGACGGGACGGGGGAGTTCCCGTCGGCGGCCGGTCTATCGAAGGGCCTGCGCGTGGCCCGTGAGGTGCTGGAGGTGCGGGTTGGTGGCTTCGGCCGCCCGGGCGGGGCCGGCGTTCGCTGCCAGGACCAGGGCGGCGACGGCGACGACGGCCGCACCGAATCCTCTGAAGTAGCGCGCGGAAATACGTCGGAGCATGGCGACCTCGCAACAACAGCGGCGTATTAAGCAGGCTTAATCCGCCGCTTAACGTAGGGGTTCGAAGCATCAAAGGGCAAGGGGCGCAAGGGGAGTTGGACAATAGTCAAAAGTTGGCCGAGTGTAAGTCGGGTTAATGGCATGCTTAATCCATGGCGGAGCGTGACGGCCCGGAGGTCATCGGGCGCAGGGTTCAGCAGTTGCGTACGGAACGCGGACTGACGCAGAAACAGTTGGCGGAACCGGCGTACACGCCCGCGTACATCTCCACCCTGGAGGCCGGGCGGGTGCGGGCCTCCGAGCCCGCGCTGCGGCACATCGCCGAGCGGCTCGGGGTGGCGTACGAGGAGATCGCGACCGGGCGCCCCGCCCATCTCGCCACCGATCTGCGGCTGCGGCTCACCGACGCCCAGCGCACGCTCGCCACCGGCGAGGCGGAGGTCGCGGCGGAGCAGTACGACGCGCTCCTCGCGGAGGCGGACGCGCACGGGCTTGTCGCCGAGCAGGCCGCGGCGCTGCTCGGGCTCGGCGAATGCGCCCTGGAGACCGGGAACCTGGAGACCGCGCGGGAACGTTTCGAGGCCTCGGAACAGCGCCTCGGCGACGCGCCCCTCCCGAACCGGGTGCCCGCCCTGCGCGGCCGGGCCGTGTCCCACTACCTCGCCGGTGAACTCCGGTACGCCTGCTATCTGTTCGAGTCCACCCTCGACGAGCTCAACCGCACGGGGATGCACGACCCGGACGCGCTGCTGCTTCTCTACACGGGCGTCATCGCCCCGTACATGGACATGGGTGCCCATGCGCGGGCCGCGCAGGCGGCGGAGTTCGCGCTCGCCCTGGCGCCCCAGGTGGGTGATCCGGCCCTCGTCGCCCGGATGCACCGCTCCGTCGCCCGCACGATGATCGCCGAGGGCCGGGTCGCCGAGGCGGACGCCTCCCTCGCCAAGGCCTCCGAGCTCTACCGGCAGCTCCAGATCCGTACCGAGCTCGCCAACTGTCACTGGATGCGCGGCTACTTGTATGCGCAGAACGGTGAATTGGATCGGGCGGAGGGCGAGTTGCGGGAGGCGCAGGCGATGCTCTCCGCGAAGCGCGCCGCGCTGTACACGAGCCAGGTCAACGTGGAGCTCGCGGACGTACTGCACCGGCGGGGGAAGTCGGCCGAGGCCGCCGTCCTCCTCCACGAGGTGCTCGGTGACCTCAGTCCCGAGCGCGGCGCCGTGCACTCGGCCGGCGCGCACCGCCTGCTCGGCATCATCGCCGAGGACGCCCGGGACACGGAGTCCGCCGAGGAGCACTACGTGCGGGCGCTGAGTCTTCTCGAGCGGGCGGGGGCGGCGGGGGATCTCGCCGACCTGTGCCGGCTCCTGGGGGACCTGTTGCGTCGCACGGGACGGGTGGAAGCGGCCCTCGACGCCTACCGTACGGGCCTCGGCCACCGTACGGCCCCCGGCACCACCACCCTGGGCCCGGCCCCGGCCCAGCCCCCGCTGTAACGGTCGGTTCCGCGACTGCGGGCGGTTCCTGGGCCGCGGGCCGGTGGGGGCTGGTCGCGCAGTTCCCCGCGCCCCTAAAAGCCTCGGCGCGCCCTCGTTTTCAGCCCGTCCGGCGTTTGAGGACGAGGCCGTTCAGGCCGATAGCGGGGGTCTGGGGGCGCAGCCCCCTGGGATGGGACGGGTAGGGGCGGCGGGGGCGAGAAAGGCGTACCCCGACCGGTGTCTAGGAGGCGGGTATCTCGGACGCGGGGATCTCGAAGATGGTTTCGAGGCCGTCCTCCTCGTCCCACTGTTCGCCGACCTCCGTGAAGCCGAACCCGGCGATCGTCGCCAGGGACGCGGCGTTGTCGGGACTGATCGTCACGCGCAGGGTCCGGACCCGGGCGTCGGCGGCGGCCCGGCGCATCAACGCGGCCAGGATCGCCCGTGCGTAGCCCTGGCGGCGGTGGGCGGGGTCCACGGAGTAGCCGATCTCCACCATGCCCGTCTCGTCCGGCGGCCCGTGGAATCCGGCGAAGCCGACGACCGTACCCTCCGGTTCGGCGATCACGACCTTGGACAGCCATCCCGCGCTCTCGGGGTGCGCGGTCAGCTGGTTCAGCCGGTAGCGCCAGAGCCAGCGCGCGCTGTCGCTGAGGAAGTACTCGGTGAGTTCGGCCCCCACCTCCCCGCCGGCCCGGTCGAGGTCGGAGTCCAGCAGCGCGGTCATGGCCGCGCTCGTCACCTCGACGAATCGCACCGACTTCGGGCCGGTGGGGAGGACGCGGGTGGGTCGCTCGATGTGGTCTCTTGCAGCGTTGTCTGTCACAGCGCGGATCCTCATCGGGGGGAGCCGGACCTGTCGAACGGTTTTCCCCGGCACGCTCTCCCGGGGCCTTTACGGCGTCACGATCGGGAACGCCTTGTCCGGCTCGGAGACGTACGACAGCAGCCGGGCCAGCACGGTGGTGTCGCCGTCCGACTCGATGCCCGCGAGGCCCCGGCCCGACACGACCCCGAGCAGTTCCGGGCGGGTGAGGGTCAGGGTCAGGTCCGCGTGGGGCTTCGGGGTGTGATGGACCGGCATGGCGCGGTGGGTGAGGGCGCCGTTGTGGAGGTTCACGCGGTGGCGGCGCTGCTCGTCGATGATGACGAGGTCGAGGGTGAGGTGTTCGTTCCAGGCGCGGGGGCCCTCGATACGGACGGCGAGCGAGTCGAGGAGCATGCTCACGGTCAGTGCGGACGTCAGTTCGGGGCTCGTGGTGTCGACGGGGATGTCGGCGGTGCCCGCGCGCAGTTCCAGGGCGGCCGTGAGGTAGGCGTTGCGCCAGGTCCCGTTCTCCGCGCCGTAGCCGAGCCGTTCGTAGACGCCCGCGAGGGTGTCCTTGGCCGCGTTGTTCGACGGGTCGGAGAACACCAGGTGGTTGAGGAGGGTGGCGGCGAACCGCAGGTCACCGGAGTCGATGTACGCCCGAGCCTTGACCAGGGTCTCCGTCTGGCCGCCCGCCAACTCCACGTACCGCCGCCCGAGTTCGACCGGCGGATGCTCCCAGAGGTGGGCGGGGTTGCCGTCGTACCAGCCCATGTACCGCTGGTAGACGGCCTTGACGTTGTGGCTGACCGAGCCGTAGTAGCCGCGGGCGTGCCAGGCCCTCTCCAGGGCGGGCGGCAGCAGCAGTTCCTCGGCGATCTCGGTGCCGGTCAGACCCCGGTTGAGCATGCGGAGGGTCTGGTCGTGCAGGTAGGCGTACAGGTCCCGCTGTTCGCCGAGGAACCTGACGACGTTCGCCCGGCCCCAGATCGGCCAGTGGTGGGAGGCGAACGCCACGTCGTAGGTGTCACCGAACACGTCGATCGTCTCGTCGAGGTAGCGGGCCCACACGTGCGCGTCGCGGACCGGGGCCCCGCGCAGGGTGAGCACGTTGTGCAGGGTGTGGCTGGCGTTCTCGGCCACGCACAGGGCGCGCTGCTCGGGGAGCAGGAAGTTCATCTCGGCGGGCGCCTCGGTCCCGGGCGTGAGCTGGAAGACGAACCGCACGCCGTCGATGGTCTCCTCCTGCCCCGTCCGGGTGATGTCCACGTTCGGGGCGATGAGCGTGACGGTGCCGGTGGAGGTGATGGTGCCGAGCCCGGTACCGATCTGGCCGCGCGGGGCCCTCGGCAGCCGGGAGCCGTACATGAACGACGACCGGCGCAGCATCGCGTTGCCGGCGAAGACGCTCTCACTGACCGCGTGCTCGAGGAATCCCTCGGGTGCGAGGACGGGCAGCCCGCTCTCGCTGCCGTGCGCCACCACTCCGCGGGCGCCGCCGAAGTGGTCGACGTGGGAATGGGTGTAGACGAGCCCGGTCACGGGCCGTGAGCCCCGGTGTTCGTGGTAGAGCCCGAGCGCGGCAGCGGCGCACTCCGCCGAGATCAGCGGATCGATCACGATCACACCGTGCTTGCCCTCGACGAGGGTCATGTTCGAGAGATCGAGGCCGCGCACCTGGTACACGCCCTCGGTGACCTCGTACAGGCCGTGGCGCGCGCACAGCTGTGACTGCCGCCACAGGCTGGGGTGCGCGGTGTCGGGGCAGTCCTCGTCCAGGAACGCGTACGCGTTCCCGTCGTAGACGATCTGTGCCTCGGCGTCGGTGATCACGGGCGGGTCCAACGCCGCGATGAACCCCCGATCGGCGTTCTCGAAGTCCGTGAGATCGTCGAAGGGAAGGTCATCACGCGCCGGGACGGTCATACGTCCAGCCTCTGCCGACGAGCGGTGAGCGGCTAGTGGAGTGGGCCGTTCGTGACGTGCGCGGTCGCGAGGTGTGGGCTCGTGACGTGCGTCAGAGCCGGTCCATCCGGGTGTAGGGGCTGAGGATGCGGGCCTGGCGGGAGCCGAAGTCGACGAGCATGGCGATGCCCTCTTCGACACCGATGATCGTGCCCAGGCCGAACTGGTCGTGGGTGACCCGGTCTCCGAGGCTGAATTCCTTGGCCACGGGGACGACCGGGGCGGCGAAGGGGCTGGTGGGCAGGTGGCGCCGGGGCGCGGAGGGTTTCGTCATCGTGTAGCCAGTATGGGCTTTGTTTGGCCGGTTGGAAGCCCCGGATTTGGTTCCGCAGCCGGATCGTGGCCTTCGGCGGTGCCGACGATCTTGGACCAGACACCCTCGGCGACGGACAGTGAACGGCTCCCCGCCGTGTACGGGAGGGGTGCGGGCAGGGCCGCCTTCTTGCCCTTGGCCGGGTGTTCCGCGAAGAGGGCGACGGTGAGGGTGAGATGTTCGTCGTAGGTCGTCTGCCACAGCGTGCGCAGACCCGCGGCGCCGGTCTGGGTGGCCAGAGGAGCGTCCGACCGGCCGTACAGGAACTTGGCGACCGTCCCCGCGTCGGCGCGTGTCATGGCCGTACGGGTGCGGGGGTGGGCCTCGTAGAGGGTGCGGCCCGCGCGGGTGATCTTCGCGACCGTGTACGGCGTGGCGTAGACACCGTGCGCCGCCGCCGTGGCGTACGCGGAGGCGAGCCGGAGCGGGGTCGGCGCCGCGGTGCGGGTGAGGTCCGTGAGGGGGGCGAGCAGCTTCATGCTGGAGAACGGCTCGAGCGCGGTGCCCGCCTCCACCGCACCGTCCCGCGCGTCGTTGAAGGGCTGGCTGGCGTAGTCCGCGCCGCCGTACAGCACGCGGACCGCGCCGTCGCCGGGGACCAGCGCGACCACGGCCGTGTGGACCCGGACGTCCCCGCTCGCTGTCACCTCGGCCTGCTTCTTTCCACCTGCCTTCGCCTCGGCCGCCTTCGCCTCGGCCGTCTTCTCCCCGGTCTTCTTCCCGCTCTTCTCTCCGGTCTTCTTGTCGGTGCCGTCGGCCGCCAGCTCCGCCGTCGCGTCCTGCGCCGTCAGGTCGAAGGTGGTACGGACCGTGTAACCACCGCGGGCGAGCTGGTCCTCGGTGATGCCGAGCCGGTCGGCGGCCTCCGAGGCGGCCGCGTCGATGAGGTACTGGCGCTGGCCGTCCGTGTCGCCCGGCGGATAGAAGCGGAAGGCCGGGAAACGGGCCCCGGCCCGCTGCGCGGACGTGATCGCGCCGCTGTCCGCCATCGCGTCCAGCACCCACTCCCAGCGGTCCACCAGCTTGGCCGTCACCTTCGGGTCGGAGCCGGCCTTCTCGTAGTACGAGGGAATGTTGATGACGGACGCGAGCGCCGCGCCCTGGCTCACCGTGAGGTCCTTGGCGTCGACGCCGAAGTAGTTCCTGGCGGCGGACTGGATGCCGGCCGCGCCCCGGCCGAAGTACACCGTGTTGAGGTAGCCCTGCAGGATCTCGTCCTTCGAACGGGTGCGGTCCAGCTTGATCGAGATCAAGGCCTCGCGCGCCTTGCGGGACAGCGTCTGCTCCGGGCTGAGCAGGGCGTTCTTCACGTACTGCTGGGTGATCGTGGAACCGCCCTGCCGGTCGCCCCCGCTCACCGTCGCCCAGGCCGCCCGGGCGATCGCCTTCGGGGAGATCCCGGTGTCCGTGCGGAAGGACCGGTTCTCCGCCGCGATCACCGCCTCCTGCACATAACGGGGGACCTGCGAGAGCGGGACCTCCTGCCGGTCCACGGGGCCGCGCCGGCCCAGGTAGTCGCCGTGGTCGTCGACGAAGACCGTGCTCTGCATGGCCGTCTCCGGGTGCGGCTCGGGGATCTTCGTCAGGTGGTACGCCACCACGGCCGCGCCGACGAGGTTCGCGAGGAGCGCGAGCAGCACGACGAGCGCGCGGCGCACCCGGCGCCCGCGGGTGCGACGGATTCGGATCCGCCGCTTGACGAGCCTGCGTCGCAGGCCCGCCAGGAGCCGGCCGCGCCCACCGACGCCGTGGCGTCCGCGACCGGGCCCATGACCGGGGCTGCCGCCCCTGTCGTGGTCATCGGCGATCACAGCGACGCCGGTGCCGCCGGCGCCCGTGCCCGTGCCCGTGCCCGCGTCCGCGCCGTTCACCGGCCGGCCCCCGTGCTCGCTGTCACCCCGCCCGCCGAGTCGTACACCGTGACTCTCCTGGTCACATCGACGGGCCTGCCGGGGGCGACCGACTTCGGTGCGCTCACCACCGCGTACCAGACTCCCCAGTGCGGTCCGCCCGCGAGGGTGAGGGCCGTGCCCGCGATCCGGCCCGCGGTGGTCTCGATCTCGACCCGCGCCGCCTCGCGCTTGCCGCGGTAGACACCGGAGAGGAAGTACCCCCGGTCCCCCGCGCCCTCCTGCTGGACGGTGACGCCTGGCTTGTCGACGCCGTCCTTCACACTGCTGAACAGCGGCCCGGAGCCGGCGGCCGAGGACCAGTGCGCGCCGTCCTCGGTGAGCCAGATCTTGATGCCGTGCGCGACCTCGACCCGTTCGCCGGCGGTCACGACCCGCACCGTGGCCATGGGCGTACCTGAGGGGGACGCCCCCCGCTCGTCGCCCGACCCCGGGGACACGGCCGCGCGCAGGGCGACCACGGCCAGTGGAACCACGAGCAGCGCGCACGCGGACCCCGCCACCGCGGCCGTACGGCGCCGCCCGCGCTGCCGGCCCGCGCGCTCAATGGCGGCCAGCGGCACGGCCGAGGGGGTGACGTCGTAGGCGGCTTCGGCGAACACCTCGCGCAGCCGCTCGGACTCGGCCGAGGGACGCGGGAACTTGCGGTGACGTTTCATGAGCGGGCTCCGGAGACGGGGTATCGGCGAGCGGGGGACGAGGCGACGGAGGGGGCGGCCAAGCGGGCGACGAGGGAGGGATGGGCGCGCAGGGCCGCGAGACCGCGCCGGGCATGCGCCTTGACCGTGCCGGCCGAGCAGCCGAGCAGCTGCGCGATCTCGGCCTCGCCCAGTCCCTCCCAGTGGCGCAGTACCACCACGGCCCGCCGCCGCGCGGGCAGCGCGGCCAGCGCCCGGCCGAGCGCGTCCCCACGGCCGACGGCCCCCGCGGGAGCGGGCAGGGATCGGCGCGCCCGCTCGGGCACGAGCGGCGTCAGCAGACGGGCGGCGCGTCTCCTCCGCGTCCGGCCGAGGTGGGTTCTGACCAGGGAGCGCCGTACGTAGAAGTCGACGTCGTCGCGCGGGATGCGCCGCCAGCGGGCGCGGACCCGGGCCAGCGTGGTCCGCACGAGATCCTCGGCCTCGCGGAGGCCGCCGGTGAGCAGGTGCGCGGTGCGGACCAGACGGGGCCAGGCCGCGGAGGCGTACGGGGCGAACTCGCCGTTCCGGGCAGACGCGTCGGCGGTTTCGGAGGAAGCGGGGGAGGAGGTGTGACGCACGGCCTGCGGTCCCTCGGAGTCGGGTACGTGGGGGGTGTGGGCGGGCGGGGGAGCCGGGACCTGAACACCCGGCTCTCCCGCCCGCACGCTCACTTCAACGCGCTGCCGGCCCGCCACTGGGCCCAGTCCGCGTTCCAGTCGCCGTAGCCGTTGCCCACGGCCACCGTGTCCTTGGAGCCGACGACGGTGATGACGTCGCCGGGGATGACCTCGTCGTAGAACTTCTTGGCGGTGCCGTCCGTCGCGAGTCCGACGCACCCGTGGGTGACGTTCTGGTGCCCGGCGTACGTATTGGCCTTCGGGTTCTGGTGGAGGTAGGTCCCGGAGGTGGTGAGGTGGACGGCGTAGTAGTAATAGCCCGCGTAGGCGTCGCCGTAGCCGACGGTCCGCGAGTTCATGAAGACCTTGGTCGCCTTGTCGGAGACGACCATCGTGCCGTTCCAGGTGTCCATGCCCGGGGCGCCCGCGGTGATGGGCACACTCCGGGTCTGCCCGTCCTTGACGACTCTCATCATGTGCGTGCGCACGTCGACGGTGGCGACGAGCGAACGGCCCACGGTGAAGTGCCGGGTGATGGCCGAGCCCGCCCGCACCGTGACCTCGGTGCCCGGCCTCCAGTACGCGCGCGGCCGGAAGTCCACCCGCTGCCCCTCCAGCAGATTGCGGTCCTTCACCCAGCTCCAGGAGCCCTCGACATCGGCGTCGACCTTCAACTGCCGCTCCACCTCGGCCCGTTCACCGGCCGGTATCGCGTGGTCGAAGGTCACGGATATCGGCATGCCGACGCCCACGGTCTGCCCGTCGGCGATGTTGACGTGCGCGCCGGTCAGCTTCGCGAGGGGTTTGGTCCTGACGGGCCGGGGGGTCGGCTGCTGACCGACCGTCGCGTTCGGCTTCGCCGCCGTGTCCACCTCGGTGCCCGCGCCCCCCGCCACCGCCCCCTTCGAGCAGCCGGCCAGCGCGAGCGCGCACACGGCGGCCGCCGTCCCAACGGCCGCGATACGACGGCTCCTGGCTCTCCTGGTCATCGTGATCCCCCTGCGGTGTGTTTCGATGTGCGGCGTACGGGACCTGTACGCACGGCACGGACCGCCGGGTTGCACGGGGCAGGGGAAAATCCGAAGTCTTCGGCGGGGGCACGACCGGGGAAGAGACGGGGGGCATGACCGAGGAAGAGTTCGACGCGTTCTACGCCGCCGCGTTCCCCCGGCTGACCGGTCAGCTGTACGCGTTCACCGGGGACCACGGCGAGGCGCAGGACGTCGTCCAGGAGGCGTTCGTCCGCGCCTGGGACCGGCGGCGGGAGTTCCTCGCCGAAGGGGCGCCGGAGGCGTGGATACGGACCGTGGCGATGCGGCTCGCGGTGAGCCGCTGGCGCCGCGCGCGCCGCTGGCTGGAACTCGTCCGCCGCACCCCGCCGCCCGAGCACACGCCGGGCCCCGACCCCGAGCGCACCGCGCTGGTCGCCGCGTTGCGCACGCTGCCCGAGGCGCAGCGGATGGCGCTGGTGCTGCACCATCTGTGCGACCTCAGTGTCGAGCAGGTAGCCTCCGAAACCGGTGCCCCCGTGGGCACGGTCAAGGCCCGGTTGTCCCGCGGCCGGGCGGCGCTGGCGCAGACGCTGGCGACGGCGGACGAGTGGGAGACCGTCGACGGGGGCAAGAAGAGCGCGGACAGGGGGAAGCCGTCCGCGGGTTCCGCGGGCTCCCCGGAATCGCCGGGCTCCGCGCGCTCGCTGCATCCGACGGACGAGGGGAAGAGGGAGGACGACCGTGTCCGATGAACTCGCCTCCGGCCTGCGAGAGTTGGCCCAGGACGCCGAGACTCCCCCGTCGGTGTCCGGCGCCGAGATCCGGCTGCGGGCCGTACGCCGCAGGCGTCGGCGTTTTCGATGGACCGCCGTGACCGTCGCCGGTGCCTGCGCCGCCGCGAGCCTGGCCCTGGTCGTGGCCCTGAACCCGACCGGCGGCGACCGCGAGGACCACCCCTCCCCGGCCGCGAGCCCCACCGCCCCGCCCAGCAGCCCCTTCCCGGCCGCGCCCGACGCCACCGTCGACCTCTCGCGGCGCATGCTGACGGTCGCGGGCCGCGAGCTGCCGATCTCCTCCGGTTCCGTCCGCTACCCCACGGCCGGCGGACGGATGCTGGTCGTCTCGAAGGACAGCGTCAAGGCGCTGCCCATGTTCGCGGGGAAGTACTTGGAGAAGGTGGCCTGGGCGATCGGTCTGCGTGCCGCCGACGGGACGACGAACTTCGTCGGAACCCTCATGGCCGACGAGAAGGCCCCCGGGAACTACGACATCACGACCGGCTGGATCGGCCTGCGCCGCGCTGACGCGCTATGGCTGTACAAGCAGTTGGAGCCGGGCGCGGTGATCGAGATCAGGGGCGCGGCCACCCCGACCCCGACCCCGACGGTGGACCTGTCGCCGTCGGCGACCGAGGGCACGGTCCTGCCGGGCGGCACCGGCGGCGCCGTGACCTCTCCCGGTCGGACCGCCGACACGCCCGTGCCGCCGGTGTCCGCAACGCCGTCCGTGGCGGCGGTACCGGCCGAGTAGGTGCCGTCGTTGCGCCGCACGGGAGTCCGGGGGACGCGCTTCCCTAGGATCTGACCCCATGGGAACACTCGGGGCGCGGGGAACTGCGCGATCAGCCCCCACCGGCCTGCGGGCGAGGCACTTCGGGTGGCGGGGGTTCGGGGCGCAGCCCCGTTCTGGTGTCGGGCCCCGGGGTCAGCCCTCCTGAACGGTGTCGGAGGTGTCGGAGGTGTCGGCCGTGGCGGTGTCGGCGATGGTGTCGTTGTCGGTGGTGTCGTCGGGGCTTTCGGTGAGGGGTTCCGTGGGCCTGCCGGTGCGGGGGTCGACCGGCTCGGTGCGGGGGGCGGCCGGGGCGGTGCGGGGGGCGCGCGGCGCAGTGGTGGGGGCGGCCGGGGCGGTGCGGCGGGCGCGCGGCGCAGAGGTGGGGGCGGCCGGCTTGGTGAGGGAGTCGAGCGGCGCAGTAGTGGGGGCAGCGGGCGCGGTGGAGGGGGCGGCCGGCTCGGTGGAGGGCGTGGCCGGCTCGGTGGAGGGGGTGGCCGGCTCGGTGGTGGGGGGGCGGCCCGCCAGGACGTCCTGGAGTCGTTGCGTACCGACTTGGACCGCCTGCTGGGTGGAGTCCTGCGCCGCCCCGCCGAGCCCACCGTTGGTGAGGGAGACCGCCCGGTCCCCGACCCGCACGGCGGCGAAGTCCAGCGTCAGCATCGGCGCCGCGCCGGAAGCGGCGTCGGCGGGCGACGCACCGCTCATCGTCAGCCGCAGCCCCTCCCGCGCATCGCCCACCCCGGGCAACACCGCCGGCACGACCGTCACGTTGAGCTGCCCACCGTTCACGTCCGTGGACGTGAACTGCGCACACTTCGTGGGCAGCGTCCGCAACCAGGCCAGCTTGGCGTCCACCTCCGAAGGAGCGGCGTACGCGGCGACCTGGTAGCGCAGTTGCGCCGCGTTGCCGCTCTCGTCGAGGCCCACGACGGCCCGGGCCCCCGTCGGCTCGCCCAGCAGATCCTCGGCGTACAGACCGTCGAGCAGTCGCTGACAGTCCGGCGCGTCCGTCCTGGTCTTGAGGAGCCCGTCCCGCCAGGTCGCCCCGCCCTGTGTCGCGGACCAACGACCGCCCAGCTCGCCCTGGGTGATCAGCGCGGCCGAGGCCTGGGCGTCGGTGAGGGAGGGGGTGGCGGAGGTGGCGGGCGGCACGATGGGCGGCGCGTCCGCGTGTCTCATGACGCCGGGCAACGAGCACGCGGACGCCGACACCAGGGCGCCCGCGGTCAGGGCGCGGGCGAGGAGACGGTACGGACCGCTCGGACCGGTCGGAACCTTCATGGCGGGGGCCTCCAGGGGGCGGGCGCGCGAGTTTTCCTCTCACGCCACCACCGGGCCCGGTGGCCCACCAGCCGCACCGGGCCGTCCGGGTGAGCGGCCCGGCCGATCACCCCGCCACGGCCCGCAGGACCGCCCCGGCAAGGCTCTGCGGGCACATATCTGTCATGGCCGTGGTAGAAAATGGGCCGCCGTCCGGGCGGTTTTTTTATTCCCCCGGGCGGGGTGAGATAGTGCGCCGCCCTTCGGGAGCTGCACGTGCTAGTGTCGATATCAGTTGCAGTTGTGGTTCCCAAAGTCTTGGAGCGTACTTTCCGGTCCGTACCGGTCGGTCGCTTCTGAATTATCCGGAAGTTTTTCCGGATGGGGCAATCATTGCGGCGACGCGGACCCGCACAGTGTGGGTCCTCGAGCTTTGCCCCGAAGGAGATTTGACATGGCTACTGGCACCGTGAAGTGGTTCAACGCGGAAAAGGGCTTCGGCTTCATCGAGCAGGACGGCGGCGGCGCCGACGTCTTCGCCCACTACTCGAACATCGCCACCCAGGGCTTCCGTGAGCTCCAGGAAGGCCAGAAGGTGACCTTCGACGTCACGCAGGGCCAGAAGGGCCCGCAGGCGGAGAACATCGTCCCCGCCTAGTCCGGGACCCGCTGACGCCTGACTTCTGAGTCGGCCGACGCTTACAGGTGGCCGGGACCTGCACCATGAGGTGCGGGCCCCGGCCACCTGCTTTTTTTCTCCCGTCCGGGTCGGCCCCGGTTCAGTCCCCCCGTTCCCCGCCGTTCCCGGTCGTTCCGGATTGAATTTCCGGCGAATTTTCTGGCCGCTGTGCCCACTTTCCGGTACGCCGCGCCCACCTTCCGGCGCCGTGAAACTTCATCCCGCGGAGACACCATGCGTTGTGTGATCGCCCGTTTCCCCTTCGACCTCATCAAGAGCGAGGTCGAGCACTCGATGGCGGGCCGCGAGCCCGAAACCGTCACCAGCGCGTCCGTGGTCATCGGTCCGCAGACCTACCCCGTCAAGCAGGTCGGGGAGGTCATCACCAAGCAGGACCGCCGTGACTTCACCGAGGTCGAGGTCGCCCGGGCCCTCACCCGTCTGGGTTTCGTCTGCCACCCGACCGTCACCCCGGCCCGTTCCGCCGTCCCCAGCTGGGCCGAGACCGCGTAACACCCCGTTCGGCCCAGCAACCCCGGGCCTTTTTCCGGACCGGCCGGACCTGCGCAGTCGAAGAAGATCTCCTCAGCCCTTCATCCACGGGGCGCCGGGGACACCCGTCCGCACCCTCGTCGCCACGAAGTCCACCGTCGCGTAGCGGCCCGGCGACATCCGCGCCGTGACACGGCGGAGATTGCCGTCGGTGTCGATCCAGTAGGTGAGAGTGGAGTCGTCGGCGAGGCTCGCGGAGGCGCTCGGGGCAGGGCGCGGGCCGGAGAAGACGCCGTAACCGTGGCCGTCCAGGCGTTCGTCGCGCAGCCACAGCGGACCCGAACGGGCGAGGAGCGCCGCGTTGTCGGGCCGGTCCGCGGCCACGGACACCACCAGGCGCAGGGCTCGATCCAGGGGAGCCGTCGAGTAGGGGCGGCGGGTCCACTCCTCACGCTTGAGGGTGCCGGCCCTGCGGGCGGCCTGCGCGGCGGTCGTCACGATGTCCGGGGCGGGAGGCCTGGCCGTCGTTCGGCCGGGCTCGGCGCCGGGCGCGGCAGCCGGCGGGCGGGCCACGGCGACGCCCTCCAGGTCCCAGGCGAGCAGGCCCTGCACGGTCCGGGTGTCGTCGACGATCTCGTACGCGCCCACGGCCCGGCGCACATGGTGGTCGACCACCGCACGCACCGTGATCGCCCCGTCCCCCGCCTCCGCCGCGGGCAGCCGCACCGTCACCTCCGCAGGACTCGCCTCGTACGCGCGGAACCGGGCCAGTGCCATGCGCAGGGCCTCGTCCGCCGAGACCGGGTGCGGGGACGCGCCTGTGTTGCCGGAGAGCAGCAGCAGGAGGGCGGTCAGGGCGCCCGCCAGCGCCGTCGTGGCCGCGACCGCCGTCACCCAGATCTTCTTGCGCGGCCCGCGCGGCTTGCCCGGCTCGCGCGGCGGTTGCGGCACGTGGAGCTCGTGAGGCTCGTGAGGAGAGAAGCGCATGCTTGTCTCTACCTGCGGGCGGGCTCTCCACCGGTCGACTCCGCTGGACGGGCCGCCCCGGGTCACTCTCCCGGGTGAGGCGGGCGGGACTACACCGCCAGGATCGCCCGGACCGTCTTGCCGCCGACGCCCGTGTTGACGACCTCGAAGCGGTGGGCGAGTTGCTGGACCATCGCGAGGCCGCGACCGCTTTCGGCGTCGGTGTCCACCAGGCCGACCCGGGGGCGGCCGGGGCTGTCGTCATGGACCTCGACGGTCACCTCGCCGCCCTGTCCCAGCTGCAGCCGCAGCCGGCAGCCCGTACGGCCGTGCCGGACGGCGTTGGCGACGAGCTCCGAAGCGATGAGCGTGGCGTCGTCGACCTGGTCGGCGGTCGGCGCCGCCGTCCGCGGACGCGGACGGGTCAGGAACGCCGAGGTCAACCTGCGGGCCCTGCCTGCCGAAACGGCCGCGCGCGGCAGTGTGTACTCCACGCGGGCGGTCAGTCGGACGGCGCGCTGCTGCGCACGCATGACAACCTCACTTCCCCTCCCAGGACAACCGGTACCCGGCGACCGGACCCCCGCCGGCCGGGACCCGCGCGAACGGTGCGCGGCCGGTCCTGCCTTCGGGTGATGCCCGCCCCTGGCGATCGGCAACCAGGGGCGGACGTCACAAAGCCGCTAAGGATGTGCAGAGTTGCTGGTCGTTCACGGCAGGGTCGCCGGTGGTTCACGACCCGTTGCCGAGGAGGCGGAAGTCCGCGTAGTCGAAGCCGGGGGCCACCACACAGCTGACCAGGACTTCCTGGTCGCCTGCCGGGCGGGCGGACTGCCAGACGTGGCCGGGGACCAGGATCTGCGGGCGTTCGCCGCTTTCCAGGGCGGGTCCCAGACGTAGGACCGCCGGCTCCGCGTCCGGGGCTTCGCCGTCGCCGCCGAGGAGCAGGTCGAGGGGGCCGCCGCGGTGCCACAGCCACAGTTCGTCGGAGCGGACCGTGTGCCAGGCGCTGGTCTCCCCGGGGGTCAGCAGGAAGTAGATGGCGGTGGCGACGGCCCGGGGACCCGGGTAGCCGTCGGGCTGGAAGTCCCGCGCTGCCCTCCACGTCTCCACGAACCAGCCGCCCTCGGGATGCCTCCGCATGCCCAATGCGGTGGCCGTCGCCGGCTTCTCCGGATCGGTGCTCGTGTTCACTTTCCGTCCTTCCGCTCGAAAGTTCTCCGACCACTCCCGTGTCCCACAGGAGTCTGAAAGGGGGTGGGGATGCCGACCCTTTACCGAAGAATGCTCGGTCTGCTGACCCGGATCGGGGTGCGGTTTCTTGATCTCGGTTCGGGTGCGGCGGTGGTCTACCGGCTCAGGCCGGATACGCGTGCGTCTGGGCGGCCTTCACCGTCGCCCAGACCGGCGCCCCGGTGTGCAGGTCGAGCTCGGCGGCGGCGACCGTCGTCAGGTCCGCGGCGAGCGCGAGCTCTCCGGTGAGGGCCGCGCGGATCTGGTCGCCGTGCGTCTCCAGGCCCGCGACCTCGCACCGCCACAGGTTGCGCGCGCTGGAGCCGGTGGGACGGTCGCGGTACAGCGTGACGGCACTGGGCGGGAACGCCACGAAGACGGGACCGGCCAGGTCCTCGGTCGTGGTGATCGCCGGACCCGTGTCCAGTCGTACGGTGTGGCCCTCGGCCGCGCCCCGGTAGAGGTTGAGGCCGACGAGCTGGGCGATGTAGTCCGTGCGCGGGTGGCGGGCGATGTCCGACGGTGTCCCCTCCTGGACCACCCGGCCGTGTTCGACGACGACCAGCCGGTCGGCGAGCACCATCGCGTCCAGCGGGTCGTGCGTCACGAGGACGGCGACGGCCTCGAAGTCGCTGAGGTGGCGCCGGAGTTGGGAGCGCACGTCGAGGCGGGTGCGGGCGTCCAGCGCGGCGAGCGGCTCGTCGAGCAGGAGCAGCCGGGGGTGGGTGGCCAGCGCGCGGGCGAGCGCGACGCGCTGCGCCTGTCCGCCGGACAGCCGGCGCGGCTTGGCGGCCGCGTGCTCGGCCAGCCCCATCCGCTCCAGCCACTGCGCCGCCCGCTCCCGCGCCGCCGCCTTCGGTACGCCCTGGCAGCGCGGCCCGAACGCCACGTTGTCCAGGGCGGACAGGTGCGGGAAGAGCAGATAGTCCTGGAAGACGACGCCGACCGGGCGGGCCTCGGGCGGCGTACGCCCCAGGTCCGCGCCGTCCAGCCGGATCAGGCCGCCGTCGGACAACGGCGTGAGCCCCGCCAGCGCCCGCAGCGCGGTGCTCTTGCCCGCCCCGTTCGGCCCGAGCAGCGCGACGACGTCACCGGGCGCGGCGGTCAGGGCGATGTCGAGACGGAAGGTGTCGCGGTGGACGACCAGGTGGGCGTCGAGGCCCTTGTCGGAGGCGTAAGGCCGGCCCGGGGGAAGCGTCGGGTCCGTCATGACGGCGCCGCCGTCCAGCGGTCCCTGAGGCCCGCCAGCACCGCGATCGACACCGCCAGCAGGACCAGGCTCAGGGCGATCGCGGCGGCCGGGTCGTTCTGGAGGGCCAGGTAGACGGCGAGCGGCATGGTCTGGGTGCGGCCGGGGAAGTTGCCGGCGAAGGTGATCGTCGCCCCGAACTCGCCGAGGGCGCGCGCCCACGCCAGTACGGCACCGGCGGCGATCCCGGGCGCGATCAACGGCAGGGTGACCCGGCGGAACGCGGTGAACCGGGAGGCGCCGAGCGTCGCGGCGGCCTCCTCGTAGCGCGGATCGGCCGCCCGGAGCGTGCCCTCCACGCTGATGACCAGGAACGGCATCGCCACGAACGCCTCCGCGACGACGACGCCCGCCGTGGTGAACGGCAGCGTGATCCCGAACCACGAGTCCAGCCACTGCCCGACGACGCCGTTGCGCCCGAGCGCCAGCAGCAGCGCGACACCGCCCACGACCGGAGGCAGCACGAGGGGCAGCGTCACCAGGGCCCGCACGAAGCCCCGGCCGGGGAAGTCCGTACGGGCGAGGAGCCAGGCCAGCGGGACGCCCAGCACCAGGCTCACCCCGGTCGCCGCCGTGGCGCAGACCAGGGACAGCTGGAGCGCCTGCCAGACCTCCGTACTGGTCAGCTGGTTCGGGAGGTCCCGCCAGGGGGCTCGTACGAGCAGGGCGAGCAGGGGGAGCAGGAGGAAGGCCAGGCCGACCAGGGCGGGGAGGAGGAGGGGGAGCGGGACCCCGGCCGGCCGGCCGCCCGTCCGGACGCGCCGACGCCGCGGCCCACCGGTGAGGGTGTCGGCCGCGGCGTCGGAGGCGTCCAGCTCGGTCACGGCTGCAGGAATCCCGCGGCGGTGAGCACCTTCTGGCCCTCGGCGGACTGCACGAGCGCGATGAACGCCTTCGCCGCCTCCGCGTTGGGCGCGTCCTTGAGCAGGGCGATCGGGTAGTCGTTGATGGCCTTGGCCGACTCGGGGAACTCCACGCCCTCCACCTTGTCACCCGCCGCCTTCACATCGGTCTTGTAGACGACGGCGGCGTCGGCCTCCTTCAGCTCCACCTTCGTCAGGGCGCTCTTGACGTCCTGTTCGTAGGAGGCCGGGGTGAGCTTCAGCTTGCTCGCGTCCAGCGCCTTCTGCGCGGCGGCACCGCACGGCACCGTCTTGTCGCAGAGTACGACCTTGAGGCCGGACTTCGTGAGGTCCTTCAGGGAGGCGACCTTGTCGGGGTTGCCGGGCAGGGTCGCGATCTCCAGCTGGTTGCGCACGAAGGTCGCGGGCGTGGTCGCGGCGTCCTTCTTGTCCGTCACGATCGCCATCGTCTTGGGGCTGGCGGCGGCGAACACGTCGGCCGGGGCGCCCCCGGTGATGCTGGCGGCGAGCGTGTCGCTGCCGCCGAAGTTGAAGGTGACCTTCGTGCCCGGGTTGGCCTTCTCGAACTCCTTGCCCAGGGTCGTGAAGCTCTCCTTGAGCGAGGCGGCGGCGAACACGGTCACCGTGCCGGAGAGCTTCGGCGAGGAGGAGGCCGAGGTGTCCGACTTCGGGGAGGAGTGGGAGGAGGAGTCGGAGTCGGAGGACGAGCAGGCGCTCAGGGCCAGCAGCGCGGCGGCACCGACGCCGGCCACGCGCAGAGTGCGGGTGCGGGTCCGGCGCGTGGATCGGGTCATCACGGGTCTACTCCCTCGGAAAAGCCTCAGGCATGCCTACGCCGATCATACTTCCGCAGATGCAAGCCGGAAGTCTCCTGTCGCATCGCATGAGCTGCACGATCGTTGCCTGTATCTATGCATGTGCGTTTGTACGGGACCGACTCCTGGGTACGGACATGCGGGAGGTGGTGCCCAGTGGGGCAGTCCCCGACTCAGTCGCCCGCTCACCCGCTCGCGTCGGTCGCCCTGACCGGAGACCTCGCCCGCCCGGTCCGGCTGACCGTGCCCGACCTGTTGGCCTGGCCCCAGCACCGGGCCCGGGTCAGCTTCGAGTGCGCCACCAGCGGCGTGCAGCAACACCGTTTCGAGGGGCCCCTGCTGCACGACGTCCTGCACGACGCCGGACCGGGCTTCGACCCCGCCCGCCGCAAGGACCGGCTGCGTTTCCTCATCGCGGTGGCCGGGGCGGACGGCCATCACGCGCTCCTCACCTGGGCCGAGATCGACCCGGACTTCGGGCACGCCCCGGTCCTCCTCGCGGTCGGCATCGACGACACCCCGTTGGATATGGCGGGCCCCCAGCTCGTGCTGCCCCAGGACCGCTGCGGCGCCCGGCACATCAGCGGCATCAACGCGATCCGCGTGGACGGGCGCTACCCGTCGTGGACGTAGACGGGCAGGGCATGGACGCCACGCACACGCGTCTGCGAGCCTGACCCGCCGGGGAGGTCGTGGATGCTGCTGCGTCAGCTGGAGTACCTGGTCGCGCTGGCCAGGGAGCGGCACTTCGCCCGCGCGGCGGCCGCCTGCTTCGTCTCGCAGCCCTCGTTGTCCGCCGCGATCCGCCGTCTCGAACACGAGCTGGACGTGCCGATCGTGCGCCGGGGCAGACGGTACGAGGGGCTGACCCCGGAGGGGGAGGTGGTACTCGCCTGGGCGCACCGCATCCTCGCCGAACGCGACGCCCTGCACCAGGAGTTGTCGGCGCTGCGCGGCGGCCTCACCGGCACCCTGCGCCTGGGTATCGTCCCCACCGCGCTGCCCGCCGCCTCCCTCCTCACCACCCCGTTCTGCGAACGCCACCCGGGGGCCCGCGTCGCCCTGGAGTCCCTGTCGTCGGCCGAGATCACCCAGGGGCTCGCCGAGTTCGAACTCGACGCGGCGATGACGTATCTCGACGACGAAGAGCTCCGTCACGTACGCCGCTTCCCGCTGTACGAGGAGCGGTATGTGCTCCTCACCCCGGTGACCGGTCCGCTCGGCGCGGCGACGACCGCCCGCTGGGCGCACGCGGCCGCCCTGCCCCTGTGCCTGCTGAGTCCCCGGATGCGCAACCGGCGGATCATCGACGAGTGCTTCGCGGCGGACGGCGCGCAGGCGACCCCGGCGATCGAGTCGGACAGTGTCGCCGGGCTGTACGCGCATCTGCCCAGTGGCCGCTGGTCCAGCGTGATCTCCCATGCCTGGCTGCACATGTTCGGGGTGCCGGAGGGGATGCGGGTGGTTCCGTTGGAGGGGCCCGCGCACGGACCGAGGGTGGGGCTGGTCGTGGCGCGGGACGATCCTCCGTCCGTCCTCGCGGAGGCGCTGTTGACGGTGGCGCGGGAGGCGCGGGTGAGGGACGCGCTGGACACTCTGCTCCACACCTATCTGGGCGGGCGCGGCTGACGGCGGGAGTTGATAGCCGCCGTCTATCCGGGCATAGCGAGGTTCGCTTTGACCAGCGCGATCGGCTCCGAGGATGGTGACAGCACCGTCCGTTCGACGGAGCCCACGATCAACGGAGTTGAGGAGAGCCGCGTCATGGCCAAGGTGCTCTGCGTGCTGTACGACGACCCGACCGACGGATACCCCACGACGTACGCCCGGGACGATCTCCCCGTCATCGACCACTATCCCGGCGGCCGGACCACGCCCACCCCGAAGGCGATCGACTTCACCCCCGGCCACCTCCTCGGCAGCGTGAGCGGCGAACTCGGTCTGCGCCGCTTCCTGGAGGAGCGCGGGCACACCCTGGTCGTCACCTCCGACAAGGGCGGTGACGGTTCCGTCTTCGACCGGGAGCTGCCGGACGCGGACGTCGTCATCTCGCAGCCGTTCTGGCCCGCCTATCTGACCCCCGAGCGGATCGCCGCCGCGAAGAACCTGAAGCTGGCGATCACGGCGGGCATCGGCTCCGACCACGTCGACCTCGACGCCGCCGTCGCCCACGGGGTGACGGTAGCTGAGGTGACGTACTCCAACAGCATCAGCGTCGCGGAGCACGTCGTGATGATGACGCTCTCGCTGGTGCGCAACTACCTGCCCTCCCACCAGGTCGTCCTCGACGGCGGCTGGAACATCGCGGACTGCGTGGCCCGCTCCTACGACCTCGAAGGCATGCACGTCGGTACGGTCGCCGCCGGCCGCATCGGCCTCGCGGTGCTGCGCCGGCTCGCGCCCTTCGACGTGAAGCTGCACTACACCGACCGCCACCGCCTGTCCGAGGACGTCGAGCGTGAACTCGGGCTGGTCTGGCACGAGAGCGCCGCCGACATGGTCCCGCACTGCGACGTCGTCACCATCAACGCCCCGCTCCACCCGGAGACCGAGGGACTCTTCGGCGACGAACTGCTCGCGAAGATGAAGCGCGGCGCCTATCTCATCAACACGGCCCGGGCGAAGATCACCGACCGGGACGCCGTCGAACGCGCCCTGCGCAGCGGGCAGTTGGCGGGCTACGCGGGTGACGTCTGGTATCCGCAGCCCGCTCCTGCCGACCACCCCTGGCGCACCATGCCGCACCACGGAATGACCCCGCACATCTCGGGTTCGTCGCTGTCCGCGCAGGCCCGTTACGCGGCGGGCACCCGGGAGATCCTGGAGTCCTGGCTCGACGGGACCCCGATCCGGGACGAGTACCTGATCGTCGACGGGGGTGCGTTGGCGGGGACGGGGGCGCACTCGTACTCGGTCACGCGCTGATTCGTACGCCGTCACGCGCCGAGTCGTACGCCGTCATCCGCTGAGGGAGCAGCCGGCCGCCGCCCGTTCAGACCCGGTCGATGTGCACGTTCGTCGACTTCACGCGGGCGGTGGCCTCCATGCCGACCTCGAGGCCGAGTTCCTCCACGGCCTCCCGGGTCAGCAGGGAGACCAGCCGGTGCGGTCCGGCCTGGATCTCCACCTGGGCCGCCACGTCGCCGAGCTTCACGGCGGTGACGATGCCCGGGAACGCGTTGCGCACAGAGGTGTAGGAGGCGTCCTCCTCACCGCTGCCGCCCTTGGCGAGCTCGACGGAGAACGCGGCCAGATCCCGCCCGTCGATCAGCCGCCGCCCGCCCTCGTCCCGGTGCGTCGCCATCCGCCCGGCGTCCGCCCACCGCCGTGCGGTGTCCGGGCTCACGCCGAGCAGCCGGGCCGCCTGACCGATGGTGTAGGACTGCATGCGCGCCAAGATAGGCGCGAGATCCTTGCATATGCAAGCAAGCCCTTGGGCCGCGTCAGAGATCGCCCTTGACGTACGAGCGGGCCGCCGCCATGACGTCCTTGTGCCGGTCCTCGGCGATGGCCTGCAGCGGTGAGTCGTCCTCCAGCTGCGGATTCATGCCGATCATCCAGGCGCGTGCCGTGTGGCAGTTCTCCTGGAGCTCGATGATCTGGAACACCTGGTAGGCCGCCCGCAGGCGCAGCTCGGAGTCGATTCTCGGGCTGTTCTGGGCGCTGGACCACTTGCCGACCTGCTTCGGGTCCTCGATACCGGCGATGAACGCGGTGAGCTTCTGCCCGAAGTTGTCCTGGAGGAAGCGCGCTATGTCGGCGATCGACTTCTGGACCGTGTTGGCGTGCGCGGTGGTCTCGGTGACCTTGTCGGTGACGCTCGTGGTGACCGTCTTGGCCGCGGGCTCTCGCAGTGGCTGCATGATTCCTCGCTTCCTGGCGGTCATGAAACGGGTAAGACGCGGGATGGCGCGAGGGGCGACAGACGGGGTGTCAACATGGCGTCTCCTCAGTTGTGTTGAGGGAAGTCTACCCGTGCGAGGGTCTCTCACTCCACCGTTTTCCCCCCTTCAATCCCCTGTGAAATCCCCCCTCGAAAGTGGCGTGAGGGGTTTGACCAGGGATTTTCTCCGGTGCCGCCGGTGGGTGCGGGACGGAGCACCGCTCGATCGGGCGACGCGGGTGCGGCCGAACGCCCGGGGCGCGGGCGCCGTTCGGCGGACCCGAAGGCCCCGTTCAGAAGATTCGCAGGCCGTACTCCGCCGCGACCGCGCGCAGTTCGGGGGACTCCGGCTGGATGGGGCGCCGCTCGGCCTCGACGAGATCGACGTCGTGGAAGATGGCCCAGCAGGTGCGGCCGCCGTATCCGGAGCGGTAGGCGATGCCCTGGGCCAGCCGGTGGCCGGCTTCGTTGCGCTGGGCGACCGTCCAGGCCGCGATCTGCCGGGCGAGCCTGCGGTCGCGCCCGTGGATGTGCAGGTCGGTGAGCGGGGGCTCGATGTCCCACGCCGCCAGCTCGCCCTGGAGTTCGCGCGCGAGGACGGCCCGGGTGGCCTCGGCGTCGACGTCGAGGAACTGGGCGTCCTTGGCGGGTTCGAGCCGGACCAGGATGTGGTCCTCGCGCCAGCCCGAGGCCAGGTGGCCGAGCCTCATGTGGCTGGGCCGCTCGTCCCACTCGTGGCCGATGAGCCCGCGCAGCTTGGGATGGACGCGGAAGGGCGCGAGCGCCTCGGCGTAACAGCCGGCCGGATCGCTGGCGCAGTACAGCATTCCGTAGGTGGCGAGGCTGAAGCGGCCCGCGCTGGAGCCCTGACTGGTCTCGGGTTCGAGCCGGTTGTACTCCTTGGGGTGGTCCCTCTTGCCCAGCCGCCACACTCCGCGTTCCGGAGCGGGGACGAGGGACGGTGACGGTAAGTGGGCTGTGGTCACCGCCGAAGGGCTGTTGTTCATCCTGGTCCTCGCTGCTGAGCCGATGGTCTGCGGCCGCTGCCGCACTGCCGGGGCGCCGCCCGGCGGGCCGAGGGTCCCGGGCTCGGGTGGCCCGCGCGGCCCGCGTGCCGTGCGGAAGGCGCCGCGCGGTCCGCGCGGTCCGCACGAGGCGCGCGTCCCTGTGTCCCGCAGGTTCCCGTGCCCGTACGTTCCCGTGCGCGTACGTTCCTGTGCCCGTACGTGTCTCTCGCCCGTATGTTCCGCCGGAACATGCGGGCGATCATTCTCCCGTAGCGCGCGCCCCGGGATGACCGCTTCCACGCCGTGGCGGGGGCGCGAGAGGGGGGCGCTGGGGCACACGGGAGGCGCACGTCCATATTCGGCGGTCCGGTGGGCGCCGGATCAGCGCCCCTCCATTCGGATGCCGAACACGCATACGCCAGCGACTCCGGCCGCGAGGAGGACGGGGTGCGCGAGGTGCGGGCCGCCCGGCTGCCGGGCGTCGAGCACGTCGAGGGCCCCGAGCGGGCTGCCCGTCACGATCCGCAGCAGGTGCGAGCCGGTGTCGGTGTCCCACAGGTGGATGGTCCCGCCGGGGCCCGTCGCCGCGAGGCAGGGGCGGCCGGCCGCGGTCCGGAAGAACGCCAGCGCGGCCACCGGCCCGTCGCCGATGTCCAGCCGGCGCCCGACCGGCCGCCCGGTGCCGGGATCCCAGAGCCGGATCGTGCCGTCCTCCCCGCCGGACGCGACGAGGACGGCACCGTCCGGCTCGTCGACGGGCACGGCGGCGACGGCGTTGACGATCCGCTGCTCGCAGTGGAGCGGCGCTCCCACGGGCCGCAGTGTGACCGGATCCCAGAGCCGGACGGTCCCGTCGGTGCCCGCCGAGACGATCCGCGGACCCTGCGCCGTGTCGAGCACGGCGACGTCCCGGACGCTGAGCAGATGGTCCTCCCGGCAGGCCAGCGCACACACCCGGTCGAGGTCCCAGAGGCGTACGGTGCCGTCGGCGCCCCCGGTGACCAGCAGGGTCCGCCCGTCGTGCGGGAAGGCGGCCATCGACCGCACCGGCAGGCTGTGGCCGAGGAGCCCGGCCAGCCGTGCGGGGGCGGCGTGGGCGCCCCGGTCCAGGGACCACAGCTGGACCCCGGCGTCGCTGTGCGCGGTCACCAGCAGGGGTTCGCCCCGGACGAGCGCCGAGGCGAAGGCGGTCACCGTGGCGTGGCCCGTCGGGAGGGGGACCGGGCGGCCGGTCCCGGTGTCCCACAGCGCCGTACCGGACTCGTCGGCCACGGCGATCAGCGGCGCCCCGGCGGTGGGCCCCGGACCGGACAGCGCCGCCGCGGTGACGGGCCGCCGGACCGCGCGCCCGGCGCCGACGCCCGGGCCGCCCGGCTTCCAGCGCCGCAGGGTGTGGTCCGCGCCGGCCGAGACGAGGAGTTCCTGCCCGGCCGGGGCGAAGAGTTCCCGCGAGGTGCCCGGCAGGGTGGTCAGAGCCACGGGAGGAGCGGTGTGCCCTTCCAGCGGGCCGCCGATCGCCGCGCCCGTCCGCGCGTCCCAGACCCGCAGGGTGTGGTCGCTGCCCCCGGACGCCACCGCCGCCCGGCCCGCCACGGTCAGGGCGGTCAGGGCGACGACGGGCCCCGCGGGCGGAGCGGGCGCGACGGCCGTCTCCCGGCCCGTCGAGGCGTCCCGGAAACCGATGTACCCCGAGTCGTCGCAGAGCGCGTACCGCCCCGGCGCCGCGAGGTCCACCAGGGCCCGCACCGCCCCCTCGTGCTCGTGCTCGTGCGTGTACCCGTCGGCCCGCCGCGGATCCCAGACGCGCACCCGCCGGCCCTGGGCCACGGCCAGCGCCATCCCCTCCGCCCCGCCCAGAGAGACCCCGCTCAGCAGGGCCGGCGCGGGATCCAGGGAGGGCAGCGGGGTGTCGACGGGCCGGAAGGTGACGGGATCCAGCGCGCCGAGACGGCCGTCGCTGTGGGCGACGAGGACGACCTCCGGGGCGCCCTTCGCCGCGAAGAGGGTGAGGGCGCTGACCCAGGTGCCGGGGCGATGGACGGGTTCGGCGAGCAGCTGGCCCCGGGTGAGGTGCCAGACGCGCACCGAACCGTCGGTGCCCGCGGAGAGCAGCAGATCGCCCGGGAGCGGCAGCAGATGCTGGACCGCGCCGCCGTACGTGTGCAGCGGCGCCATCGCCGGTACGCCGTGCGGCTCCCACATGCGGATCGTGCCGTGGTTGTCGCCGCTGACCAGCAGGGAGCGGCCGTCGGTGGTCGTGGTGCGGGTCAGCGATTCGAGGCGGGTCTCGGAGACGGCCAGTACGTTGTCCTGCGCCGTCCAGTCGCTCCACAGCGGGGTGACGCGCGAGCCGGACACCCGCGCGGTGGACGGGTCGAGCGGGGTGCGGGGGCGGGTCGCCGCGTGATGGGCCAGGTGCAGACTCGTCAGCCGGGAGTGCGGACCGGCGCCGCCGATGAAGGGCTCGATGCGGGCCCACGCCTCCAGCCACTCCTGGCGTCGCGCGGCGCTCACCGCGTCGCTCTGCCGCAGCAGTGTGCGCACGTTCGCGCTGGACTCCCAGGGCAGTACGGCGAGCGGTACATGGGCGTCGTCGAGGACCTCGCCCCGGGCCGCGTGCTGGGCCAGGTGGCGGCTGAGATACGGGTGGGGCGGGATCGTCGGGTCCGCGGCGACGAGCCGGGCCAGCGCCTCGGCGATGAGCCGGTGCGCGTCCTTCGTATCGGCCCACGCCTTCGAGTCGTCGGCCCATGTCTTCGAGTCGCCCGTGTCGGAGCGGCCCGGACGGGGCGCGCGGTACGGGCCGTCCGCGTCGCTCATACGGCGTCGCCCCCGAGGCCGGCCAGCAGGTCCTGGCGGGGATCCCGCAGGAGCTCGGCCAGGGCTTCGTGGGCCGGCCGGTACACCAGCCGGTCGTCCTCGTCGTCGTGGGCCAGATATCCGGCGAGCCTGCTCTTCAGCAGGTTCTCGATCATCCGGTCCGGCTCCTCGACCGGCCGGCCGAGCAGCGCCCCCGCGACGGCAGGCCACACGTCCGCCCAGGGGATGCCCGCGCCCAGCGCGAACGCGGCGGCCCGCAGCAGCGCGAGGGCGACCTCCGCGGGCAGCCCCTCGTCCTCGACGAGCGCCAGATCGCGCCGGAGCAGACCGACGGTGCCCGCCTGGAGCAGGTCGAGCCAGTCGGGGTTGCCCGCCAGCGCGTCGGGGTCGGACGCGTGGTGCAGCTGCTCGCCGGCCAGCCGGGCGTCCAGGAACGACGGCCAGACCCGCTTGGCGACGGTCTCGGCCGCATGCCGGGTGCTGTCGCCGCCGGACGTCTCGGCGCCGACCAGCGCCTGGACGTAGTCGGCGATGTCGCTCTCGCTGTCCGTCTCGTCGGTACGCAGCACGGACGCCGTGGGAAAGACCTCCCGGAGCGCGCCGAGCAGCCCCGCCTCCCGCCCCGCGGGGCCGGGAGGGGCGGCGCGGTCCGCACGGGGACGGCTGCTGCGTACGCCGATCAGCAGCCGCAGGGACCGCTGCCGCTCCGGACGGCGCTGGCCGGGCAGGGCGGGGGCGGGGCCGCAGTGGGCGGTGAGCGGGGCGAGGACGTCCCTGACCACGCGGAAGGGTTCGACGGACTCGTCCAGGCCGTCGAGGACGAGGGTGACCGGGTCGCCCGGCTCGTCCAGATGGGCCAGCAGCTGGGCGCGGCGCAGTTCCACCGGGTCGTCGGTCGGCCCGGCCGGGCGCGGTGGCAGTTCCAGGGCGCGCAGCAGGTCGCCGAGCACGTCGGAGGCGGTGCGGTGGCGGGCCAGTACCGCGGCGGTGACGGAGCCCTCGGGCGGGACGGTCTCGGGCGCGGCCGAGCGCAGCGCGCGACCGTAGCGCGGGTCGTCGCGGAACAGCGGGTCGCTGAGCGTCACGGCTCGCGCCAGCACGGCCGACTTGCCGCTCCCGGCGGTTCCGGTCAGCAGCAGGACACCGCGGGGACGGCCGAGGAACGCGGTGACGGCGCGGCCCAGTCCCTCGCGACCGCTGAAGTACCAGCCGGGGTCGGTCTCCTGGGGGCGGCCGCTGGCGCGGTCGAGCCAGTGGTCGACCTCGTCGGCGGGGGTGGCGACCTGGCGGCGCGCGGGCCCCACGAGTTCCCGTACGGGACGGTAGCCGGGGTTCGGCAGACAGGGCGTCAGGGCGGTCTGGCCGCCGCCGTCCAGGACCCGCTTGAGCCGGTGCTTGCGCCGCTCGGTGTCGGTGCCGAGTTCGCTCTCGAACTCCGTCATCAGATGGGCGACGCTCAGCCAGGGCGTGGTGATCTGGGCGGTGGTGCGCAGCCGCTCCAGCACACGGCGCATCACCGAGGGGAACTGCCGTACCTGGACCAGCTGGTCGTGGGCGCAGGTGGCGACGACGTCCAGGCTGCCGCCGGTGCGCCGGCTCGGCAGGATCTCCTGGTGCAGCTTCTCCAGCTCCTCGGCGATCCCGGCCGCGTAGCAGGTGTTGATGACGACCAGGACGTGTTCGGCGCGGGAGTCGAGGGCGGCGGCGACGATCTCGCTGGTGCGGATGGCCGTGGCCAGCTGGCGCCGGGGTTCGGTCCTCGGCAACTGGAGGAAGTGGGTGCGGGAGGCGCCCAGTTGGCCGTGTCCCGTGATGAAGACGACCAGGGCGCGGCCGCGCGTCTCGCGCACCTTGCTCTCGTGCAGGAAGCGCTCCACGTCGTAGCGCTCGCGCAGCTCCGGCGCGGGCACGTGGGTGAAGGGCTCCGGCGCTCCCGGGGCGCACCACCAGTCGGCCACGACCGAGAGCTGCTCGTCGATGCCGGCGGTGAACTCCGCGTCCCCGTCGCCGTAGTCACGGACGGCGAGGGTCAACAGGGTGCGCCGCGCGGAGTCCTCCTCCACGGTGTTCACCGACGCTCGGCCCGCCGTGGCCTGCCCCGTATCGCCGGCGTCCCCCGGCTCCCCGATCCTGACAAGCCCGCCCGCCCGCCCTCGCATGCTCTCTATTCTTCCCGCCATGACCGAGCCGTCGCAGCCCAATACCGCAGGCCGCCGCATGGACGAGCGGCCCTACAGCCTCCCCGGCCTCTCCCCGAACACGACGCAGGACGCCGTCGTCGTCGTTCCCGGCATCATGGGGAGCGAGTTGTACGACACCGAGTCCGGCGACGTCGTCTGGGGCCTCGCGAACGCCGGATGGCTGCTGAAGGCCTGGACGGCGCCCCGGGGCTTACGCGCCCTGCGCCTCACGTCCGACGAACGCGAGGGCCGCCTCGGCCGCATCCGGGCCCGGCGCCTGCTGCGCACCCCCGCCTGGAGCCCGTTCCTGCGCGGCATCGAGCCCTACAACGACCTGGTCGCGACCGTCACCCGGAGCGTGGCCGACCCGGAGGCCGTGCTGCCCTTCGCCTACGACTGGCGGCTGTCCGTCGCCACGAACGCCCGGTTCCTCGCCGAGGCGGCGCGCGAACACCTGGAGCGGTGGCGGCGGCACCCCGCACACGCGCTCGCCCGCAAGCACCGGGTCGACGAACGGGAGGGCCGGCTCGTCTTCGTCGCGCACTCCATGGGCGGACTGCTCACCCTCGCCGCTCTCACCGACGGCCCCGACGGCGACCTCGCAGCGGACACCCGTGGGGTGATCACCCTCGGTACGCCCTTCCAGGGGGCGGTGGCCGCCGCCGCGATCCTCAACACCGGGCAGGGCGCGCCGGTTCCGCTGCCGCACGGCAGGCTCAGGAGGCTCGCATACACCATGCCGGGCCTGCACGACCTGCTTCCGACGTTCCCCTGTCTCGACGAGGGCCTGAACATCCGCCGGCTCAGCCCCACGGACATCGCCGACCTGGGTGGCGACAAGGATCTGGCCGTCGACTCCCAGACCCTGCACGACACCCTGCGCGGGCGGGCGCTGCCCGGGCACCGGGCGCTGGTGGGCATCAGCCAGCCCACCTTCCAGTCCCTGACCCTCAGTCAAGGCGTGGTGACCGCCTCCGAGCACTGCTACCGCGAGCACAGCGACGGCGAGCTGATGCGCGACGAGACCGGCGCCCCGCGCCGCTTCGACGTGGGTGGCGACGGCACCGTACACAAGGAGTCCGCCACCTCTCCCTCGAACCGCGCCATCGTGCCCCTCGCGCTGCAGCACGGTGCGCTGGCCCAGGGGGAGGCCGCGTTGGAGGCGGTGACCTCGTTCCTGGAGGAGGACGAGCACCTAGGTCCCCCGCAGGCCGGGGCACGGGTCGGCATCGAGGTCCCGGACCTCGTCGCGCCGGGCACGCCCTGGACGGTCCGGGTGCGCGGCGTCGACAGTCCCGCGGGGCTGGACTGCGCGGTCGAGGAGGTCGGCGGGGCCTTCGCCGGACCCGCCCGGCTGTACGGCGACGACGACCACCTCGCGGCCCGTGTCACCGTGCCCGCGCCCGGCCTCTACCGGGTCACCCTGGACACGGGCGACCCGACTCCGCTGACCCAACTCGTCCTCGCGGCCCCTGACGAGCGGGACGACGGCTGAGACTGCCCCGCAACCTGCGCCGACTATGGTGTCGACACGAATCGAACGCGGAATGGTTCGAACCGGTCCGGAGCGAGCGCTCCGGAAGGAACGGCAAGGGGCACGCGGTGGCGGACGAGGGGCGGCTGGTCGCCGGGCGCTACCGGCTGATCGAACAGATCGGCCGTGGCGGCATGGGCACGGTGTGGCGTGCCGAGGACGAGGTCCTCAGCCGGGAGGTCGCGGTCAAGCGGCTGCATGTCCAGCGGCACCTGACCGACGACGAGCTCGCCACCCTCCACGAGCGCACCCGCCGCGAGGCGCGCAGCGCCGCCCGTATCGCCCATCGCCACGTGGTCGTCGTGCACGACGTGGTGGACGACGAGGGGTTGCCCTGCATCGTCATGGAGTACGTGCACTCCACGACCCTCGCCGCCCTGCTCACGGACGGCGGCGCGGTGCCGCCCACCGAGGCCGCCCGGATCGGCCTCGGCATGGTCGCCGCGCTGCGGGCCGCGCACGCCGCCGGGGTGCTGCACCGTGACGTCAAGCCGGGCAACGTCCTGCTCGGCGCCGACGGCCGCGTCGTCCTCACCGACTTCGGCATCGCCATGGCGACCGGCACCTCGACGCTGACCAAGACCGGCGAGATCATCGGCTCGATCGACTACATCGCGCCCGAGCGGATGCGGGGCAAGAAGCCCGGACCCGCCGCGGACCTGTGGGCGCTCGGGGCGACCCTCTACCAGTCCGTCGAGGGGCGGCCCCCGTTCCGCAAGGCCACGGCCGTGGAGACGGCGTACGCCATCGCCGTCGACCCGGTCGACCCCATGAAGCAGGCCGGGCCGCTGGAACCTCTCATCGACGCGCTGCTCGCGAAGGAACCGCAGGAGCGGCCGTCGGCGGAGGAGGTGGAGCGGGTGCTGAGGGAAGTGGTGTCGGGGGTACCGACGCAGCTGACGCCCACACGCCCGGTACCGATACCGGCACCGATACCGGCGTCGTCGCAGTCTCCGGCGACCGCGACGACGGTGGCACCGGCGCGGGAAGACGCACCGCCCCGGGCTCGTGGGCGCCGGGTGGCCGTGTGGAGTGCGGTGGCGGTGGTGCTGGCGGCCGCGACGGTGGCGGGCGGGTGGTCCATGACCCGGGACGGCAAGAGCGGTGGCACCCACCACAAAGCCGCCGCTGCCACCTCCGCGCCCCCGGCCGTTCCCGCGGGCTATCACCTGGTCACGGAGAAGAAGCTGGGCGTCTCCTTCCCGGTCCCGGACGGCTGGAAGCGCGGCAAGGCGAGCTCCGAACAGGTCACCTACGCCGACGAGACCGGTCTCGTGGGCCTCACGATCGGCATGGTCGAGCCGGCGGGCGCGAACCCCGAGTCGCACTTCACGAACATCGAGGCGAACACCAAGCTCAACTACCCCGACTCGTACCGGAAACTGCGCATGCAGCGCACCACGTTCCAGGAGAAGCCCGCGGCCGTGTGGGAGTTCACCTTCAAGGGCCGGGTCCGGGCGTTCCGCGCCATCGACCTGGGCTTCGGGCAGGAGGGCGGCCGGGAGTACGACATCTACCTCTCGGCTCCGGACCTCAAGTGGGACACCTTCCGCCCGGTCTTCGACACGGTCTCGGCGGGCTTCCGGGTCGGCTGAGCCCGGACGGCCGGATCGGGACGGCGGCGGGTCGGGGCAGTGGTTCAGGACCTGCCGTCCGTCAGTTCGCTGGCGTCGAGCGGCAGGCGCAGGCTGACCCGGCGGCGTACGGAGGCGAGTTCGCGGTGCAGCGGTGAGCGCGGTACGGCCAGCACCGGGCAGGCGGCGTGCGCGAGGCAGTAGCGCGCGACGGACGGGAACAGCGCCCGGCGCATCCGGCCGCGTCGCCCGCCGCCGATCACCAGGAGGTCGCCGAGCCGGTCGGCGGTCCGCACCAGGGCGCGTCCCGGCCGGTCCCACACGACCAGCCCCCGGCACGGCACCCCGGGCCCGTCGGTGCCGAAGGCCGTGGCGAGGGCGGTGAGCAGCCGGTCGTCCGCCATCTGCCGGAACTCGGTCATCGGCGGCGCGAGCATCGAACTCGGGTGGGCGAGCGCGCCGCGCGGCGGTTCCCAGGCACCCACGGCCAGCAGCACGGCGCCGGTGCGGCGTGCCTCGAACGCGCCCCGGTGCAGCGCCGCCAGACTCCCCGGCGAACCGCTCACCCCCACGACGACCCGCCGCCGCTCTCCCTCGCCCATCGCTCGCTCACCCCTCGGCGTACGTCGACACGGGTATCCGCGTTCCATCGAACGCGGGGGGAGGGCGACGGGCCAGAGGGTTGGCGGTGACCTGACACGGTCCCGACCGTTCATGACACTTCGGCACACTCCTCTGTCGTCTCTGTCGTCTCTGTCGTCCGCCCCGGTCGTCGGAGCTCGCGACGACCGGGGCGGGGCGGTTGAGGTGCCTTGGATCAGCCGGCGCAGAGGGTCAGGTTGATGGTGGCGCCGATGGACACGGTCTTCGGGCTGTGCGGGTCGACCGAGTGGACCGAGCCCGGCTTGCCGTTCTTGCCGCAGTCCACCTTGCCGACCGTGCCGAGCTTGAGCTGGGACTTCATCAGCAACTGCTTGGCGAAGTCCAGGTCGAGGCCCGCGAACTCGCGCTTTATTGTGCTGCCGTTGACCAGAACGGTGGTGGCGTCGTCGGTCGCGGTGGTCGCGGCGGCGGGCCTCGAGGCCTCCGAACCGTTGGAGACGGCGGTGGCCAGGGCGGTGCCGCCGCCGGCCACGATCAGGGCGGCGCCGAGACCCACGATGGCCGTGACGCGCTTGCGGCGGGTCTTGCGCACGATGCCGACGGTGTCGACGGTCGGCGCGTCGGCGGAGTTCGCGAATGCGTTCATGGCGTTCACCAGTTCCTCTTCGAAGGGTGTGTAACCGGTGCGGCTGGAAGGCCGTGCATCGTGTGAAGTCATCGGTTTCCTTCCGTGGGCCGCTGCGGTGAAGGGCCGGGGAGCGCGGGGAACTGGCTTCTCAGCTTCTCGATCCCACGAGCGAGCTGGGACCGTACGGTACTTGCCGAGATCTTCAGATCGGCCGCGATCTCCGCATCCGACAGATCGTGGAAGTACCGCAGGACCACGACCGTGCGCATCCGCATCGGCAGCTGCTGAAGGGCGCGAACGAGCTGGTCCCTGCTGTCTATCTGCCCGAACTCGTCCCCCGGAGCGGCCCGGTCGCCGTCGCTGTCGGAGTGCGGGGTCGTGCGGCGGAATCTTCGCCAACGGTCGTTCGCCAGGTTCACCATGATCCGCCGCACATAGGCGTCGGGGGCGTCCTTGGCGGCGATCGTGCGCCACTTGCGGCAGGTCCGTTCCAGGGTCTCCTGGAGCAGGTCCTCCGCGGCTTCGCGGTTTCCCGTCAAGACGAGGGCGCCACGGAACAGGGCGGCCGACCGGGCGGCGACGAAAGCGGGAAAGTCCATGTCCAGCGACTCGGTCCCGCCGCGCTCGGCGCCCAGCTTCCACTCGGTTGCCAGATCCACACGCTCCTCCCTTCCTGTCACCCCTCCACGACGGGGCAGCCCCCTCGTCTGCTGCACGGCGGAGATGAGAGCTGGGTCACAGCGGCCGTATCGGTTGAGCATGTGGTCGGTATGTGGTCGGTATGCAGTAGGCATGCACTCGGCATGTACACGGCTCGGCAGCCTGACATAGCGGGATTTGCCCTCGGGGCCGGTCGTTAGGGTGAGCGCGCCAAAACGTCCGGGTTGAACCACGCCCACGGTGAAGAGTGAAGGGGTGACGGCGGTGGGGGCGCCGATACGGTCGCACATTTCCGACTACGCCGAGACCGGGCCGGCCGAGCCGTCGGCCGAGGCCGGTTCCTCGGCCCTGGAACCTCGTCCGTCGAACCCGGAGCCGCGTCGTTCGCGGCTGCTCGACTACGCCGAGGCGGAGCCGCCCGTACGGCCGGACGCCGAGGGACGGCAGGCCCCGAAGCCCGGCGTTCCGGCCTACCACACCCCCGTGCTCGTCCCGGCCCATCCGCGCTACGTCGACGCGCTGGACGCCTCCGGCCGCCCCACCCGCGTGCCCTTCATCGCCTACGAACTGTTCGAGCACCCCACGGACGGGACCGTGGCCTTCGCCTTCACCACGCCGGCCCGGCTGGTGGCCGCGCTCGGTGAGGCCCAGCCGTGGGTCGCCACGTCGATCGGGCCGCTCGCCGAGGGAGTGCGCGAGCACGGCGTCACCGTCCGCGTCGACCCGCGCGTCGCGCCCGGACACCACAACTGGCTGCCGGACGATCTGGCCGCCTACGCACGGGAGGTGCGCTGATGCCGCCCGACTTCAAGGCGGTCCTGAGCGACCTCACCTCGATGTCCAAGACCTTCCACGGCGAGGCCACCCACTACCGGAACCTGCACGACCAGGTGGCCCCGCCCGTCGTCAGCGGCGGTGACAGCGGCCTCGACCACGCCATCAAGGAGGTCGCCGACCTCATCGTCGCCCTGCACACCGGCTTCGCCGACCGGCTGGACGACCACGGCGACAAGGTGACGTACGCCCGCGACTCGTTCCAGCGGCACGACATCGACGTACACGGTCTGTTCGAGGACCTGATGGTGGGGGACGGCTGATGAGCGACAGCTGGGTCGGCGGCGACATCGGTGGACTGCGCACGATGGCCGAGACGTACAAGAACGCCAAGAAGAAGCTCGAGGACGTAGTCCATCCGCTCAGCAGCGCGGTCGAGGAGCTGGTCGGCGACGCGAACTGGAAGGGCGACGCGGCCGAGACCTTCCGCGCCGCCTGGAGCGAGGACGCCCTCACGGCGGGCGCCTTCGCGGGCCTCGTCCACGACGCGGGCGACATTCTCGACACCCTCGTCGGCGCGCTGTCCGCCTGCGAGACCGCCCTGCAGAACGCCGAGCACATCGCCGTGAAGAAGGGCGTACCCATGGGCGCCCAGGGCGCCCCGCTCCAGTTCGTCACGTCCGATCCGCCGAGCGCCGACGAACAGCGGACGATCTCGGCGTTCGGCGAGTACGACAAGGTGCGCACGGAGATACTGCATACGGCGCAGCACGCGAGGTTGGTCGCGGCGGACAAGTTGCGGGGGTTGTACGCCCAGGTCACCGCGTCGGTGTCACCGGGTGACAAGATCACCCTTGCCGACTACCTGCGCGGCCTGTACGCCTATGACGCCGAGGACGCCCGGGTCGGTGGCGCCAAGGCCCGCACCGAACTCGACGACGCCAAGGCCGAGGAACAGGCGGCCAAGAAGGAACTCCGCGCCGAGCGCAAGGCCTTCCAGAAGGCAGGCCGCGCACTGCCCAAGGACCTCCCCGCCAAGAGCGCCTACCGCGACGCGATGACGAAGGTCGACTCGCTGGAAGAGGACATCGCCCGCGCCGACCACGGCAGCACCAGGCTCCCCTACGACCGGGCCCTGAACGTCAAGCTGACCGACGCCGCGGCGGCGCTGCGCGCGGGCGAGAGCGTCGACAAGCTGCCCGACTTCCTCAAGGAGGTCCCGGTCCTGGACGTCGCCGCGGCCGGTGCCTGCGGGATTCTCGAAGCCTCCGACGACCACGACAAGGGCTGGTCCTGGCAGCACTCCGTCACGGTCGACGGCGGCGCCAACCTGGCCGGCCTGGCGGCCGGTACGGCCATCACGGCGGGCCTGGTGGCGGCCGCGCCCTTCGAGGCACCCGCGATCGTGGTGGCCGGGGTCGGCGGCGCGGTGGTGGTCGGCGCGACCGGGGTCATCGACCACGCCTTCCACGAGCACTGGAGCGAGGACATCCACGACCACGGCGTCGTCGGCGGGGTGCTGCACGGCACCGGCCATGTCTTCACGGAGACCGGGCACGATTTCGTACGACTGAAGGATGACGTCTGGCATGGCATCAAGAGCCTCTTCTGAAGCCCCGGCCTCCGGAACTCCCGCCCGCATCCCGGCGCTGCCGGGGCTCGGCACCACCTGGTACGAGCGTGGTGCGCGCTACTGGCTGCGTCGTGCCTCCGGGGCCGTCCTGTGGTTCGCCGTGCTGGCCTTCGCCTGCTACATCGCGCTCGTGCTCTACCAGTCGTTCCGCGGCGGCCTGCCGTCAGGCGTGCGCACGGTGTGGGACTGGGCGCAGGTGGCCGCCTCCTGTGTGGCCTTGGTCTGGGGGTGGGTGGTGCAGCGCAGGGGCCACCGCAGGGACCTCCTGGACCCGCCGACCCCCGGCGAGGCCCGCGGCCGCAAACGTGACCAGACCCGCCGTTCCACGGGGCTGGCCCTTGCCGGCCGCATCCTCTTCCTGATCGCGGCACCCGTCCTGCCGGCCCTTCTCGCGTACGCCGTCGGTTGGGTCCTCGCCGCGTTCACCGTCCGCGAGTACCCGAGCGAGGTCGGTGCGCGGCGGGTGGTGGAGGGCTGATCGGTCGCGGTCACATGGGGGGCAGGTGGAGCAGGCGGGTGATCGTGCGCAGGACGCCGTTGTCGTTGTTGGACGGGGCGAGGTGGCGGGCCCGGTCGATGATGGCGGGGTGGGCGTTGGCCATGGCGAAGGACCACTCGGCGGTGTCGAGCATTTCGAGGTCGTTGAGGTAGTCGCCGAACACCATCGTCTGGGCGGGTGTGATGCCCAGGTCGTCCTGGAGACGGCGTACGGCGGCGCCCTTGTCGGCGGTGACGTTCATGATGTCGACCCAGTGCTCGCCGGAGACGACGACCTGGTGGGTCGAGGAGAAGGGCCGCAGGGCCGGGGCGGTGGTCCGCTCCACCGGTCCGAAGTCGAAGAGGGCGACCTTGAGGATCTCGTCGTCGACGGCGGTCGCGTCGGGCACGCACTGGAGCCGGGTGTAGTACTGCCTGGCCTCGGCCAGGAACGCTTCGTCGGTCCGTTCGACGTAGGCGGACCGCTTGCCGCAGACCACCGCGCCGACGTCCACGCCCTCGGCCCGCAGCCCCCGCGTCGTGGTGACGATCCGCGCGGCGACGGACGGGTCCAGCGGGTCGGAGCTGAGCTCCACGCCGTCCCGTACGACGTATGTGCCGTTCTCGGCGATGAACACCATGCCCTGCCCCGCGTCGGCGAACTCCTTGGCCAGGGTGGCGTACTGACGGCCGCTCGCCGGGCAGAAGAGCACGTCCCGTCGGCGCAGCTCGGCCAGCAGCGACCACAAACCGTCGGGTATGCGCTTGGCGTCGTCCAGGAGCGTGCCGTCCATGTCGGTGACGATGAGCCGGATGTCGGCGGCCGCTCCCTCCGGGGGCACGGGCGCGGTGACGGCCAGGGGGGTGGTGGCGGGGGTGGTCGCGGTGGCGGTGGCGGGGTGAGGAAGGGGCATGTTCTTTCCTGTTGCGGGGGTGCGGGGGTGCGGGGGCGACGGGCGGCAGTGGGCGTGCGGGGCCGGTGGATCGAGTGGCCTTCGGGCGGTTCAGTCGGCGTCGCCCAGTGCCCCGGCCTCGGCCGGCGGCGGCGGTGGAGCCGGTGTGTTCACGGCCTCCCGTACGGGTTCCGGCAGGGCGGCGCCGGCCGTCGCTTGGCGGATCTCCATTTCCGCCACCCTACCCGGGGGAGGTGAGCAAGGGCTTTTGCCTTCTCAAAACGCCCATTCCGGGCACATTCGTGCTCGCTTCGGGCTCACCCCGCTGAGCGGAGCTGACCAGTTCCTCACAAGTCACCCCCAGGCTGACGATCATGGCTTCCTTCGCCCGTCGCCCGGCCTCCCCCCGACGGCGTCTCCGTGCGCCGTTGATCGCCGCCGGGGCTCTGGTCCTGTCCGTCACGCTCGCCGGATGCGGGGGCGCCCCCGCCGAATCGACCGGCGGTGCCCGGGAGTCGACCGGCGCCCCCGGCACGACACAGGCCAGACCCGGGCGGCCCGCACCGGACAGCGCGGAGTCCGTCGCGCCGGTCGTACCGGCGCGGCTGCCGGGCGTCGGCCCCACGACGCTGGCCGGGATACCCGGGAACGCGCGGCAGGTCGTCCTGGTCACCGGCCGGGGCAAGGACTCCCCGGTGTCACAGGTGGCGCTGTACCGGCGTACGGGCGCGGGCTGGGAGCGGGGAGCGACCTGGCCGGCCCACAACGCCCTCAAGGGCTGGGCGGACGACCATCACGCCGGTGATCTCCGCTCGCCCATCGGCGTGTTCGGCCTCACCGACGCGGGCGGACTCCGGCCCGACCCCGGTACCAAGCTGCCCTACGACCGGTCGGTCGGGTTCACCATCGCCGGCACGGGCTTCGAGGGGGAGTCGCTGGCCGGCTCCTTCGACTACGTCGTCGCGATCAACTACAACCACGTGCCGGGCACTTCACCCCTCGACTGGACCCGCCCGCTCGGCGCGGGCAAGGGCGGCGGCATCTGGCTGCACGTCGACCACGGGGGCCCCACGCACGGCTGTGTGAGCCTGGCGCAGGAGCACATGAGGGAACTGATGCGCACGCTGGATCCCGCCCAGCACCCGGTGATCGTCATGGGCGACGTCAAGTCCCTCGCCCGCTGACGTCCCTCCGGCCCCGGGGCGCTGGTCAGCGCGAGGGTGTCGCCGGACTTCCCGCGGTGGGCAGGTCCGGAAGCCCGGACAGTCCGCCGCCGAGGAGCCCCGTGACCACCCCGACCACCGGCGACAGCAGACCGGTCACCGTGCCCAGCGCCCCCGTCAGGGCCTTGACCAGCCCGTCGACCGTCGACTGGAGCTGGGCGAGGAGATCCGCGACCGGATCGGCGACCGCCACCGGATCGGCGACCGCGACCCCGGCCCGATCGGGGGCGGCGGAGGTGGCGGAGGTGGCAGAGGTGGCGGAGGCCCGTTCCTTCAGTCGCCGTTCGACAGACGCATTCGCCGTCTCCAGGGCGCGCGTGAAACCGGCGGCCTCGGCCGCGTCGAGACGGCCGCCCCGTTCGGCGACGGCGGACAGTACCTCCAGCAGCGGGTGGAACACGGCGTCGTGGTCGGCCCTGCCGACCGGGCCGGGGACCGGCGCGGCGCCGACCAGAGGCGGCAGGAGGATTCCGCGGGATCGGGATGTGCCGGATCGGGATACGAGGGAGCGGGATATGTGGGCACGCATACGTGGTCCTTTCGACGGCTGCTTCTGCTTGGGCCCACCGTGAGATCCACGACCCCCCGCCGCAACCCGCCCCACGCCCCCGCCGCGCCCCCCGTTCCCTCCCCGGTACGGCACTGAACAGCGCCTTTCCCCCGCTGTGCCACCGACCGCCCCGGCCCGCCGCCGTTCGGCTGTCAGGGGAGTCGACGGGGGCGGGGCCGGTAGATGAAGGTGTCGAGGGGCCAGTCGGCGGTCAGCCAGGCCGTGACGGCCTCGAGCGAAGTCGTCCGCGTGTCGTCGCAGATCGGCGAGGTTCGCCTCCAGGGTCATTCCGTCCGCTCGGTCCGCGCTCCTGGTGTCACCAGCCGGTCAGCAGTAGGTGGTTGAGGAGCAGGGCCAGGGTGGCCTGGGCGGTGAGCCAGGCGCGGGGGCGGGGCAGGAACGCGCAGGTCGGCAGGAGCCACATCGCGAACGGCAGCCAGATCCGTTCCGTCTCCGCCTTGCTCATGCCGGAGAGGTCGGCGGCCAGGAGGGCGAGCAGCGCGGCGAGCGCGAGGAGGGCGAGGCGGGGCTCGGGGGAGAGGGTGTGCGGGCTGCGGAGGGCGCGGGGGCCTTCGCGTACGGCCGTCGTGACCGATCGGCGCAGGCCCGCCACCGTCGCCGGGCCCACGATAAGCGCCGTACAGGCGAGGTTCGCCCAGACCCAGTAGCCGTACGGCCGTACGCCGCCGACCCCTTCGTAGTAGCGGGTGACCAACAGGCGGTACGCCTCCCACCAGTTGAAGCCGAGCAGCGTGAACAGGAGGGGGACGACGGCCAGTCCGACGAGGACGTACGGGAGGGGGCGGAGCCGGCGGGAGCCGAGCAGCAGGACGGCGGCGGCGATCACGGCGAACAGCGTCAGGCCGTACGAGAGGTACGCGGTGAGGCCGAGGAGAAGCCCGGCGGCGAGGCCGGTCGCCCGGGGCCTGGGTCCGGTGACCGCGAGGGCGAGGAGGGCGACGGCCCAGGCGGCGACCGCGGCGAAGTAGCCGTCCGCGGAGGCGCCCACCCACACGGCGGCCGGGGCGAGGACCAGGAAGGGGGCGGCGCGGCGGGCGAGCTCCTCCGCGGCCAGCGCCCGTACGGCGACCAGGACCGCGGCCGGCGCCGCCGCCCCGACCACGACGCACCAGACGCCCGCCCAGCCGCCGCCGGCCAGCCCGACCCGGTCGAGGAGCACGAAGGTGACGGTGGCCCCCGGCGGGTGGCCGGCGATGTGCGCGGGCCAGGGGGCGGGGGAGTGACTCACGATGTGGTGGGTGAAGTCCCGCAGGGTGGCGGGGATGTCGTGGAAGCGGTCGATGACCGTGAGGTACTCGTTCGTGGCCGTCAGCCGCCCGGCGATCCCCCGCTGCCACCCGTCGACCAGCGCGAGGGAGAACGTCCAGGCGGCGGCGGTGCCCCAGGACGTCCACAGCAGCGCCCGCCACGGCAGCCGCGTGGCGAGGAGCGGCCCGTACGCGACGACCGCGACGGCCACGGCGAGCGCGGCCGGGGTGCCGGGGCCGAGGTGCGGCTCCCACTGGGCGAACAGGGGAGGCCAGCGGACGAAGAGCGTGTGGTGGCGGCGCTCGATCGACGTGCCGACCAGCGCGGCCGCCGTGACGAGCAGGGCGGCGGCGAGGACGGCGGCCAGGTCGAGGAGCGGATCGCGGCGGCGGTCGCGGCGCCGGTCGAGCTCCGGGGGACGGCCCGGGGAAAGGTCCTGGGGAAGGCCTTGGGGAAGATCGCGGTTCACATGCGCACGCTAGGCCGCGGACCGGTCGCCGGAGCCGCCGCAGGAGTGGACGTCAGAGTTTCGTCATGGTTCGCGGAGCCGTTCGGGGGGTGTCGCGGTTCTACGGTCGGGGCATGCCACGGTCTCCCTCCTCCCCCGCGTTCTGGCGCAGCCCACTGCGCGGCCCCTGGTTCACCTCGGTGCTCGGCGTCGTCCTGCTCGGCGGCATCACCGTGCTGTTCGTGACGGGTCTCGTGTCGTACGCCGCCTACAACCCGAACCTGTCACCGGTGAACGACATGACCCCGGACAAGGGGCTGCTCGGCTTCTACCTCTTCTCCTGGCCGACGAACCCGTCCTGGCTGTACCGCCTCAACCAGGGCGTGCACGTCACGCTCGGGATCACGCTGATCCCCGTACTGCTGGCGAAGCTGTGGTCGGTCGTGCCGAAGCTGTTCACGCTGCCGCCGGTACGGTCGCTCGCGCACGGGCTGGAGCGCATCTCGCTGCTCCTGCTGGTCGGGGGCGCGCTGTTCGAGTTCACGACGGGTGTGCTGAACGTCCAGCTCGACTACATCTTCCCGGGCTCCTTCTATCCGCTGCACTTCTACGGGGCCTGGGTGTTCTTCGCCGCGTTCGTGGCACACGCCGTGCTGCGGGTGCCCATGGCGCTGCGCAATCTGCGTCATCTCCGCGATGAGGATCAACGCCCTCGAACGGAGGACGAGTTGGTGGCACCGGATCCCGACCCGCCCACCGTCTCGCGGCGCGGTGCTCTCGGGTTCGTGGGCGGGGGATCGCTGGTGCTGTTCGCCACGACGGCGGGCCGCAACTTCGACGCGCCGCTGCGGGAGACGGCCGTACTCGTGCCGCACGGCGGCCCCGAACCGGGCAGCGGACCCGGCGGCTTCCAGATCAACAAGACGGCCGAGGCGGTCGGCATCGACATGCGGGAGACGTCCGGGGAGACATGGCGGCTGGTCGTCGAGGGGCGCGGGCGCACGGTCCGGCTGAGCCGGGACGAGCTGCTGAAACTCCCGCTCCACAGCGCCCCGTTGCCCATCGCCTGCGTGGAGGGCTGGTCGACCTCCGACCAGTGGTGGCGGGGGGTGCGGCTGCGGGACCTCGCGGCGCTCGTGGGATACGAGGAGGGTACGGCGCCCGATGTGCTGGTGGCGTCGTTGCAGCGGCACGGGGCCTTCCGGCACGCGGCCCTGCGCTACAACCAGGTGCGCGACCCGCGCTCCCTGCTGGCCCTGTTCGCCAACGGCGAGGACCTGACCCCCGACCACGGCTATCCCGCGCGGATCATCGTCCCCGCGGCGCCCGGCGTGCTCAACACCAAGTGGGTGGCCCGGATGACGTTCGGAGAACTGTGATGCGACGACCTGTGATGCGACGGCCGGCGAGGTGGCGATCTGTGATGCGACGGCCGTTCGGGAAGCCTGTCCTGGGCAGTCCGCTGCAGATCCTGCTGCTGGCCTGTTCGTTCGCGCTCGCCGGGTACGCCGGGGTGCGGCTGCTCGCGGGGGACTGGTTCGGGGTGGCGCTGTGGTTCGTGGGCGCGGCGGTCCTCCACGACCTGGTGCTCGTTCCGTTGTACGCGGGGGCGGACCGGGCCGTGTCGAGGGGTCTCGGCACGGTCGGCCGCCGTGAGTGGACGGTCTACGTCCGGTTCCCGGCCGCGTTCTCGGCGCTTCTGCTGCTGATGTGGTTTCCGCTGATCAGCGGGCAGATGGCGGAGCACTACCGGTTGGCCACCGGGCTCTCGGGCGACGGCTTCCTGGCCCGCTGGCTGTTGATCACCGCGGTGCTGTTCGCGGGGTCGGCGGCGCTGCTCGTACTGCGGCTGTTCCGGTCGTCCCGGTCGTCCCGGTCATCGCGGTCATCGAGGTCGTCCGGGCCGTCGCGTCCGTCGCGGTTGCGCAGGGCGACGAACGAGCGGCCCCCGGCCGACCACTGACCCTCCCGGCGCCAGCCCGCGCGTGCCGCGTGCCGGAGCAGCGCCGGGGTGCCGAGGCGGGCCCACGGGAAGGCGGGCCCCGCCGTGCTCCGGGGGTCGGCGACCCGGACGATGTGGACGCTGACCCGTTCGTCGACGTCCACGTCCGCGAGGGTCTCGACGATCAACAGGCCGCCGGGGGTGAGGAGTTGGGCCATCCGGCGGAGCAGGGCGGCCGGGTCGCCGCCGATGCCGACATTGCCGTCGAGGAGGAGCGCGGTGTCCCACCGGCCCTCACCGGGGAGCGGCTCGAAGACGGAGCGCCGCAGGGCCTGTCCGCCGAGCCGGGCGGTGTGCGCGACGGCCGCCTCGCTGACGTCGATGCCGAGCGCGGGCCGCCCCCGGGCGGCGAGTTCGGCGACGAGCCGCCCCGGCCCGCAGCCCACGTCGAGCACGGTCCCCTCGCAGCGCCCCAGCACGGTCAGGTCCACCGCGTCGGCCCGTGCGCACCAGCGCTCAACCTCCAGGGGCAGCAGCCAGCCGTCGGTGCGCCGGAGGAAGAGCGGGCCCCGGCCGGTGACCAGGGCGTCCGAGTAGGGGTCGGCGGACCAGGGGCGCGGGCCGGGCACCCCCGGTGGTGTCGTCGTCCCGTGCACGGTGTTCATCGTCCGGTGGCCGTCCGCAGACGTCCGAGCTCGGCGGCGAAGCGGCTGCCGGGCGGCGCGAGGGCGGCGACCGCCTCCGCGTCGGCGGCCGTGTCGACGTCCCGGAGGCGGGGCAGGTCGCGCACGCGCAGCCCGGCGGCGACGAGCCGCTCCCGCTGCACCGCGCCCGTCGTGGGCGTCGACATCGGCACGCCCCGCAGAAGCTCCGGATCGGGGGCGGCGAGCCCGAGGGCCCAGAAGCCGCCGTCCTCGGCCGGACCGAAGTACGCGTCGCAGCCGGCGAAGTCCACGGTGAGGAGCGCGGGCGTCACCTGCGGGGTGTCCATGCCGATGAGCAGCGCGGGCCCGGCGCAGCCCGCGAAGGCGGCGGCCAGCCGTTCGTCGAGGCCGCCCGCGCACTGCGGTACGACGTCGAAGCCGGCCGGCAGCCAGTCGCCGGCCGCTCCGTCGAGCACGAGCACCCGGCGCCGTGCCGGGGTCGCCGCCACCGTGCGCAGGGTGTCCACGAGGGACGCCTCGGCGAGCAGCGCCGCCTCCCGGGGCGTGAACGGCGGGGTGAGGCGGGTCTTGACCCGTCCGGGTCGCGGTTCCTTGGCGATGACGAGAAGCGTCGTCACTGGCTGGTTCCTCCCTGGGAACGGGAATCCGTGGAGGCGCGGGAAGGGGAGGCGAGCGAAGGGGTGAGGGCGGCGTGGGCGTGGCGCGACGGCGCGGGCGGCTCGGCGAGGACGCGGCGCATGTCCCGTACCGCCTGCCAGGTGCCGCGCCAGGTGCCGGTGACCTTGGAGGCACCGGTGCGCGGCAGATACGGCACGTCGTGCTCGGTGACGCGCCAGCCGGCGTCGGCGGCGCGCACGACCATCTGGAGCGGGTAGCCGCTGCGGCGGTCGGTGAGGCCGAGGGCGAGCAGCGGTTCGCGGCGGGCGGCACGCAGGGGGCCGAGGTCGTGCAGGCGCAGTCCGGTGCGGCGGCGGAGCATCCGGGCGAGGGCGAGGTTGCCCGCCCGGGCGTGCGCGGGCCAGGCGCCCGGGCCCTGTGGGCGGCGCCGCCCGAGCACGAGGTCGGCCTCGCCGTCCTGCACCTCTTGGACGAAGGGCAGGAGCCGGGCCGGGTCCAGCGAGGCGTCGCAGTCGCAGAAGCACACGATGTCGGCGGTGGCGGCTCGCAGGCCGGCGTGGCAGGCGGCGCCGAACCCGCGGCGCGTCTCGCGCACGACGGTCGCGCCGAGGCCGCGGGCCAGTTCCGCCGAGCCGTCCGTGGAGCCGTTGTCCACGACCAGCGCGCGCCACCCGGCGGGGACGCGGGCGAGGACCCAGGGGAGGGCCTCGGCCTCGTTCAGACAGGGGAGGATCACGTCGACCGGACTGGGGAGGACCGCGTCGACCGGACAGGCGAGGCCCACGTCGACGGGCGCCGGGTCCGTGTCCGGGGCCTTGTCCGGCTCGGGTTGGGGAGAGGTCGTCACGGCTTTCACCCTACGAACGTGAAAGGGAGATATCGGACTTCAGGTCCTTACGAAACACGGACGTCGCGGCGGGATCGCGGCAGGCGGGTGCGGCCGGTGGGACGCTGGATCCATGCAGCAGCCGTACGAATCCGCAGGTACCGGACCTGCCCCGGGCGGGCCCGGGCAGAGCGCCCGCGTCCTCGTCGTCGACGACGACCCCACCGTCGCCGAGGTGGTCTCCGGCTACCTCGACCGCGCCGGGTACGTCGTGGACCGTGCCGCGGACGGACCCGCCGCGCTCGCCCGGGCCGCCGCGCACTGGCCCGACCTGGTGGTGCTGGACCTGATGCTGCCGGGGATGGACGGCCTGGAGGTGTGCCGCAGGATGCGCGGCCACGGGCCCGTGCCGGTCATCATGCTCACCGCGCGCGGAGACGAGGACGACCGGATCCTCGGTCTGGAGGTGGGCGCCGACGACTACGTCACCAAGCCCTTCAGCCCCCGTGAACTGGTCCTGAGGGTGGAGTCGGTACTGCGCCGCAGCCGCCCCGCCGCGGGCACGCGCCCCCTCCGGCTGGCCGGTCTCGCCGTCGACCCCGACGCCCGCCGCGCCACCAGGAACGGCGAGGATCTCGCCCTCACCATCCGCGAGTTCGACCTGCTCGCGTTCTTCCTCCGCAATCCCGGCCGGGCGTACAGCCGCGAGGACCTGATGCGCGAGGTGTGGGGCTGGGACTTCGGCGACCTGTCGACGGTCACGGTCCACGTGCGCCGGCTGCGGGGCAAGGTCGAGGAGGATCCGGGCAGACCGCGGCTGATCCAGACGGTCTGGGGGGTCGGCTACCGCTTCGAGGAGCCCACGCCCCGCGAGACCCCGACTCCCCGCGAAGAGGCGGTCTGACCATGCGCTCCATGCACTCCGTGACCTCCATGCGCTCCCTGCAGGTCACGCAGGCCATGCAGACCGTGCACTCCACGCACGACATGCTGCTCATCGCCCTGTACGCCTTCCTCGGCGCCGCCGCGGCCGGGCTGCTCGGCGCGGGGACGCTGTGGCTGATCCGGCGGCGGTCGCTGACCGTGTCCCTCGCCGTCGTCGCCGCCGTGGCGGTCACCGCGATGCTCGCGGGGACGCTGGCCGTCGCCTGGGCGATGTTCCTGTCCTCGCACGACCTGGGCGTGGTCACGACCGTGGTGGCCATGGCGGCGGTGGTGTCCCTGGCGACGGCGCTGTTGCTGGGCCGTTGGGTGGTGGCCCGCAGCAGGGCGCTCACCCTCGCCGCGCGCTCCTTCGGCGACGGCGGCGACTTCGCGGCCCCCGACGGCGCGGCGACCGCCGAACTCGCCGCGCTGAGCCGGGAGTTGCAGGCGACCAGCGCGAAGCTGGCCGAGTCCCGCGACCGTGAACGCGCGCTGGAGAGCTCCCGCCGTGAACTCGTCGCCTGGATCTCGCACGACCTGCGCACCCCGCTCGCCGGACTGCGGGCAATGTCGGAGGCGCTGGAGGACGGGGTGGCCGTCGACCCGGACCGCTACCTCCGGCAGATCCGCACCGAGGTCGAACGCCTCAACGACATGGTCGGCGACCTCTTCGAACTCTCCCGCATACACGCCGGGACCCTCGCCCTGTCGCCCTCCCGCATCTCCCTCTACGACCTCGTCGGCGACGCCCTCGCGGGCGCGGACCCGCTCGCCCGCGAGTACGGCGTACGCCTGGTCGGGGACCGTATCGAGCCGGTGCCGGTCGAGGTGGACGGCAAGGAGATGAGCCGGGTGCTGGGCAATCTCCTGGTCAACGCGATCCGCCGGACCCCGGCCGACGGTACGGTCGCGATCGCCGCCGAGCGCTCGGACGCGGGGGTCGTCCTGTCCGTCACCGACGGCTGCGGCGGCATCCCGGAGGAGGACCTCCCGCGCGTCTTCGACACCGGCTGGCGCGGCACCCACGCCCGTACGCCCCCCGCCGGGGCGGGCCTGGGCCTGGCCATCGTCCGGGGCATCGTCGAGGCGCACCAGGGCCAGGCCGCCGTCCACAACGTCCCCGGCGGCTGCCGCTTCGAGGTCACACTGCCCATGGCGGGGGCGTGAGGCGGCCGCCCATGGCGAGGGCGTGAGGCGCGGACCCCGGCCGCCACTCCCCTGCTCGCCTACTCCCCGCGCAGCCTCGCCGTCGCGAACTCCCGCATCCCCTCCGCGAAGCCGGTCTCGGGCTTCCAGCCCAGCTCGGCGCGCAGCCGTGCGGAGTCGGCCGTGATGTGGCGTACGTCGCCGAGGCGGTACTCCCCGGTCACCACGGCCTCGGGCCCGCCGTGGGCGGTGGCCAGGGCCCGGGCCATCTCGCCGACCGTGTGCGGCTCGCCGCTCCCGGTGTTGTAGACGGTCAGGGCCCCGGAAGGCGAACCCGCCTCCAGGGCCGCCACATTGGCCGCGGCCACATCCCGTACGTGCACGAAGTCCCGTCGCTGCCCGCCGTCCTCGAAGACCCGCGGCGCCTCGCCCCGGGCCAGCGCGGACCGGAAGAACGAGGCGACGCCCGCGTACGGGGTGTCGCGCGGCATCCTGGGCCCGTACACGTTGTGGTAGCGCAGTGACACCGCCGAACCGTCCGTCGACCGGGCCCAGGCCGCCGCCAGATGCTCCTGGGCCAGCTTGGTCGTCGCGTACACGTTCCGGGGGTCGACCGGAGCGTCCTCGCGCACCAGGCCCGGTGTCAGTTCCTCGCCGCACCGCGGGCAGCGGGGCTCGAACCGCCCCGCGTCGAGATCGGCGACGGTCCGGGGCCCGGGGCGTACCGGCCCGTGCCACTCACACCCGTACGCGCCCTCGCCGTACACGACCATCGACCCGGCGAGCACGAGGCGGCGCACCCCCGCGTCGGCCATCGCGGTGAGCAGCACCGCCGTGCCGAGGTCGTTGCGCGACACGTACTCGACCGCGTCGTCGAACCCCTTCCCCAGCCCCACCATCGCCGCCTGATGGCACACGGCGTCCACGCCCGCCAGCGCCGCGCCGACCGCCTCGGCGTCCCGTACGTCCAGGCCGTCGCGCAGGTCGAACACGACGGCCTCGTGCCTCCGCGCGCTCAGCGCCTCGACGACATGGGACCCGATGAACCCGGCACCGCCGGTGACCAGTACTCGCATACGCCGAACGCTAGGACCGCGACGGCGGCGCACGGCAGTACCGCGCCCGTCACGTCACGGGTCCGTAAGACCCGGCGGACCCGAGAGGACCCCGGCGGACCCGGGGTTCTGGGAACTTCCTGAGAAACAGGGCGGCGGTTCCGTCCCGTACGGGCGTGACCTGCGGCCGTCTCCCGTCGGCTTTCAGCGAATTCTTGCGAGGAACCCCTGGCCTTTACGTCCGGGAGGAATCGCATCCCCGTGGCTGCGGCGCGGAGCGCCGCAGTATCACTATCACTGTGTCTGTTCGGCCGCGGAGCGGCCGGATGCCTTCTCCGGCGGAGCCGGGGTGGTGTGAACGCATGGCTGGTCGGTTCGCTCAATGTGATGAACGGACCCGAACGTGCGGTGGCGTCTCGCACGGGTGCCTACGATCGGTGATCGTGAAGCTGGTCGTGCAGGTCAAGCTGGAGCCGACACCGCAACAAGCGGCGGCACTTGAGGCGACTCTGCACGCCTGTAACGAGGCCGCCACCTGGGTGAGTGAGATCGCTTTCGAGCGTGGGGAGTTCAAGAACTTCGCCTTGCGCAAGCATGCCTACGATGCGGTCAAATCTCGCTGGAATCTCGGTGCGCAGGCCGCGCAGCATTCGATCAAGAAAGTGTGTGACGCCTACACCACGCTGAAGGCGAACCTGAGGGCCGGGAACCTCGGCAGGCCCGGCTCGCGCCGTTACCGCAAAGCCGCCGAGAGGCCGATCGTCTTCCGTCCTCGGGGCGCGCAGCCCTATGACGACCGCATGCTGTCCTGGCAGATCCCGGACCGGACGGTGTCCATCTGGACCACCAGCGGCCGGGTCAAGAACGTGGCCTTCACCGCCTCACCCGAGCAGCTGGCCACGTTGGCCCTGTACCGCAAGGGTGAGTCGGACCTGCTGGAGCGAGACGGCATGTGGTTTTTGAACGCCACCTGCGAGGTCCCTGAAGCGCCGCTCAACACCGATCCGGTGGACTTCCTCGGGGTCGACCTGGGGATCGTGAACATCGCCACCACCTCGGACGGCGAGATCATGGCCGGACGCGAGCTGAACCGCATCCGGGTCCGGGAGCGCGGACTGAAGAACACCCCGTCCGCCAAGCGGCGCCTGAAGAAACGGCGGCGCAAGGAGGCGCGGCGGGCGCGGGACATCAACCACAAGATCGCGAAACATGTGGTGGCCGAGGCTGAACGCACCGGTCGCGGAATCGCCCTGGAAGACCTGACAGGGATCCGCGAACGGGTACGGCTTCGCAAACCCCAACGGGCCACCCACTCCTCCTGGGCCTTCCACCAGCTGGGAGCGTTCATCGCATACAAGGCCCGCCGGGCAGGGGTGCCGGTGGTGCACGTCGATCCGGCGTACACCTCCCGCACCTGCGCCGAGTGCGGCCACGTAGACAAAGCGAACCGGGTCTCCCAGGCCTGGTTCGCGTGCCGGAACTGCGGATTCGTTGATCACGCGGACCGGAACAGCTCCCGCAACATCCGTGACAGAGCACGAGAGTTGTGGCGACGCGGGGCCCAGTCAACGGCCCCTGCCTCACCCCGAACACCCTCGGAGTGGGGCTGGACGCAAACGCAGCTTCACACCCAGTGACGCCCGTTGTGCAAGCCCGTCGCTTTAGCGACGGGTAGTTGACCATGCTCCTGGAACAGCACTCCGACCTGACCGTGGTCGGCGAGGCCACCCACGGCGCCGAGGCGGTCCGTTCGACCGCCGAACTGCGTCCCGACGTCGTCCTGATGGACGTCCGGATGCCCGGCATGGACGGCATCGAGGCCACCCGCCGCATCGTGGAGTCCGGCGGCCGCTCCCGCGTCCTCGTCCTGACCACCTTCGACCTCGACGAGTACGCCTACGCCGCGCTGCGCGCCGGGGCCAGCGGCTTCCTCCTCAAGGACGCGCTGCCCGACGAACTCGTCGCCGGAATCCGTGCGGTGGCCGCCGGGGACGCCGTGATCGCCCCCGGCCTGACCCGCAAACTCATCGACGCCTACACCGAGCGGCGCCCGGGGCACACCGTCGAGCAGGAGCGCCGGCTCGACGCCCTCACCGACCGCGAACGCGAGGTCCTCACCGCCATCGCCTCCGGCTGGAGCAACGCCGAGATCGCCGACCGCCTCTCCCTCGCGGAGTCCACCGTCAAGTCCCACGTCAGCCGCGTCCTCGCCAAGATCGGCGTACGGGACCGGGTCCAGGCGGTGATCTTCGCGTACGACGTGGGCCTGGTGCGGCCGGCGTAGCGACAGGGCCTAGAACAGCGGGAGGGCGTCCGTGTACGCGTTCACCGGCTTGGCGACCTTCTTGACGGTACGGGCGTCCAGTGCGGCCGGAGCGGAACTCGTGCCCAGCGTTCCGCCGGGGTGCCACGTTCCGGTGACGGTCACCCAGGTGTTGGCGGGCAGGGCCGACGCCCCGTGGATCCGCACCTTCACGGACTGGGCGTCCGCCGCGCAGCAGGTGAAGATGATCCTGGTCAGGTACCAGCCGTCGGCCCCCTTGTCGGGCGTGACGAAACCGGTCATCCGGACGCTACGGCCGCCGATGTCCCGCTTGTGGTCCTGCTGCACCCGGCTGGTGAACTGGGTGAGCGTCAGCGGGACGGGCGAGGTCGCGGGCAGCGGATCGAAGTACCTCTGCTCCGTGACGGCCTTGGGCGCCTCGCGCGCGGCGGTGTACGCGCCGAGGGCCGGCGGGGCGTAGAAGAGCAGACTCAGCGCGGGGAGGAACAGCAGCCAGGCGATACGGGGCACGGTGGAGTGGTCGTGGCCGTGTGCGTCCACATGCCGCTCTGCGTCTGCATCCGTGTCTGCATTCGCGTCCGCGTCTTCGTGATCGTGTCCATCCTCGCCGGCCGGTTTCTGATGCGACCACGCCTCCGCCACGCCCAGCACGAGCAGCAGCACCCCCGACGCGACCAGCATCGGACGCATCCCCTCCTTGACGAACCTGAGGCTCAGGTCGGTGAAGAGCGAGGCGTGCAGCAGGCCGAGGCCGCTGAGGACGAGCAGGGTCACCTGGAGGGGGCGTTTCACAGCAGGACTCCTCCGATGAGCGTGCTGCACAGGATCGCGACGACCGTCGTGGCCGTGGAGAAACGGACCGCGAAGGCCCGGCCGAAGGTGCCCGCCTGAAGGGCGATCAGTTTCAGGTCGACCATCGGCCCGACGACCATGAACGCCAGCCGGGCGACGGGCGAGAAGCCGGTGAGCGAGGCCGCGACGAACGCGTCGGCCTCGGAGCACACCGCGAGCAGGATGGCGAGCGCGGCCAGGAACAGCACCGACAGCCAGGGAGAGCCGGAGAACGCGTCGAGCACGGTGCGCGGGACCGCCACGTTGAACGTCGCCGCCGCCATGGCCCCGAGGACCAGGAAGCCGCCCGCGTGCAGGAAGTCGTGCTGGAAGCCGCGCCGGAACTCCCGCAGGCGGCTCTGCTCGGGCTGGTGCCCGGTGTGCCGTACGACAGGCTTGAGCCACTTGTCGCGGCCCAGGAAGAGCCACAGCCAGCCCATCACGGCGGCGGTGGCGAGCGAGGCGAGCAGCCGGGCCACCATCATCTCGGGGTGGCCGGGGAAGGCGATGGCGGTGGCGGTCAGCACGACCGGGTTGATGGCGGGCGCCGAGAGCAGGAACGCGAACGCGGCGGCCGGGGTGACGCCCCGGCCGATCAGGCTGTTGGCCACCGGCACCGACGCGCATTCGCAGCCGGGCAGGACGACTCCGGCGACTCCGGCGACCGGGACGGCGAGCACGGGCCGCCGGGGCAGCAGCCGGGTGAACACCCGGGCCGGCACGAAGGCGTTGATCGCGCCGGACAGCGCCGTGCCGAGCAGCAGGAACGGCAGCGCCTGCACGGTGACGGCGAGAGCGACGGTCCGCCAGGCCTGCATGGCCGGTTGTTCCATCCACCGGCTGAGGACGTAGAGCGCGGGCCCGGACAGCGCGCACGCTCCGAGCAGAAGGGGCCAGTGGCGGGGCCAGTCGCGCCGGGGACCCCTGGCACTCGCCCTCGCCGCGGGGACCGCGACGGCCACGTCCGCCGCCGTGGACGGTTCGTCCGCCCCCACGGCCCGTTCGTCTGTCTTCTGCACGCCAGCTCCGAATCTCGGATGATCGCACCGAACATAGCGGGCCCGGGCCCCACCGCTCACCACGACTTCACCACATCTCGGTCATGAGTCGGGACCGCTGTGGCGAACGGAGACCGGAGACGTCGGAACGCCCCCGCGTCCGGAGCCCTCTCAAGGGGTGGTGGGTGGGAGCCGCGCCGGTCTCGGGCTGGGTTGTTATATTGCGCAACTATGCAAGTGAGGCGTCCCCGCAACGCCTGACGTATGCCTGAACGGCCCGACCGTTTCGTGGGAGTGCGAACATGACCGACCCTGGGGACGCCCCCGCCGGCAACGCCACACGCAGCCACGCACGCGGGCTGCCCCGGCAGCGCCACACCTCAGGTTCCGCGACCTCCGGTTACGCGCCCTCCCGTTCCGCGCCCTCCCGGACGGGATCCCGTGCGCGTCCCAAGGTCGGCGCGGGGCGCCGGGCCCGGCCCGTGGGCCGGAGCAGGCGGATCCTGCGGACGGCCGCGATATCGCTGTCGGTGCTGGTCCTGGCCACCGCGGGGGTGGGGTGGTGGTTCTACGAGCATCTGAACGGCAATCTCCACAGCGTCCCGTTGACCGACGGCTCGGGCGACAGCGCGGGCAAGGAGAAGTCCGACGCCTTCGGCAGAACCCCGATCAACCTCCTGGTGGTGGGCAGCGACGGCCGTACCAACGCGAGCGACTGCAAGCTCGGCGGCGGCTGTTCACAGACCGGTGTGCAGTCCGGGTCCAACGCGGACGTGGAGATGGTGATGCACATATCCGCCGACCGCTCCAACGCGACCGTGATGAGCATCCCCCGCGACACCGTGACCACCGTCCCCGCCTGCAAGGACACCGAGACCGGCGTCTCCACCAACGGCTACACCGGCATGGTCAACAGCGCCCTGCAGTACGGGCCCGCCTGTCAGGTGGCCACCGTCCACCGGCTCACCGGCATCCCCATCGACCACTTCGTCAAGCTCGACTTCTCCGGCGTGGTGAAGATGTCCGACGCGGTGGGCGGGGTGTCGGCCTGCGTCGACAAGGACGTCTACGACACCTACTCGCACCTGAAACTCGCTCAGGGCACGCACACCCTCAAGGGCGTCGCGGCCCTGGAGTTCGTCCGCTCCCGGCACGGCTTCGGCGACGGCAGCGACCTGGGACGCACCTACTCCCAGCACATCTTCCTCAGCTCGATGATCCGCAAGTTCAAGAGCGCCGGCACCCTCACCGACCCCACCGCCGTCTACCGCCTGGCCGACGCCGCGACCAAGGCCCTCACCGTCGACACCGGCCTGGGCAGCATCAGGAAGCTGATCGGGCTCGCCGCCGACGTGGACAAGGTCCCGGCGAACCGCATCACCTTCACCACCATGCAGACGGCGCCGGACCCGGGCGACAGCAACCGGCTCGTGCCCGCCGCCACGGCCCAGAGCCTGTTCGCCACCATCGCGAACGACCAGTCCCTGACCAACGCGTCGGGCAAGAAGACCGCCGCGGCCTCCGCGACGGCCAAAGCCCCGGCCTCCGCCTCCGCGGTCCCCGCCGCGCAGATCGCGGTCACCGTGGAGAACGGCACCACCGTCACCGGCCGGGCCTCGGCCGTCGCCACCGCCCTGCTCGACAAGGGCTTCAGTTCCGGCACCACCACCGGCAACGCCGCCGGCACCACGTCCACGACCACCCTCACCTACGGCAGCGGGCACAAGGCCGAGGCCCAGACCGCCGCCAAGGCCCTGGGCCTGCCGTCCTCCCACCTCAAGCAGAGCGACGCCACCGGCACCGGCCTGACCCTGGTCATCGGCACCGACTGGACGAGCGGCACCGCCTACCCCGCCGCCCCCGCCGACACCAAGACCGCCACCGCCGACGCCCACGCCGAGACCGCCGACCAGTCCAAGACCTGCGCCAAGGTCAGCCCCTACAAGACCGTCAGTCTCGACGGCGTCGCCATGAACCCCACCCAGGCCTACCGCGCAGCCACCGGAACCAAGGACTCGGCACCGTGAGCCGGACGCCTAAACTGGGTCGGCGCGGACGCGGGCACGGATGCCCGGGGCGGAACGGGAGAAGAGACTGTGACGGCATACGCCGGTGGCTTCGATGATCCGGCCGCCGAGGTGCTGGAGGACGCGGCCGCCGCGTTCGGACTGCTGGCCTCCTCGCACCGGCTGCACATCATGTGGGCCCTCGCGCAGGGCGAGAGCGACGTGACCCACCTCGCGGAGCGTGTCGGCGGCGCCCTGCCCGCCGTCAGCCAGCACCTGTCGAAGCTGAAGCTCGCGGGCCTCGTCCGCTCCCGGCGCGAAGGCCGCCGACAGGTCTACTACGTCGACGATCCCGACGTCGTGACCGTGGTGCGCGTGATGGTCGGACAGCTGGCCGCACGGGCCGAGGAGGCATCGGCACCCGTACGCAGGCTGCGCGGGATCGGTGGCTGAGACGTCCGCGACGGCGGGAGGGGGCGCCGAGCGCCCCGCCTCGGCGGGTGGCCCGGCGGCGGAGAAACCCCGGGTCCTCCAAGGCACTTCGGGTGGGGAGGAACACGGCGAGCCGACCGCGCTCCAGCTGCTCCGGCGGCTGGACAGCGGCCCGCGGGGGCTGACGCAGACGCAGGCCGACGAACGCCTCGCCCGGTTCGGGGAGAACATCCTGCCCGCCCGGCGGCCCGTTCCCTGGTTCGAGCGGTTCCTGCGCAGTCTGCGGGATCCGTTCACCGCCGTACTGCTCTGCCTCGGCCTGGTCTCGGCGCTCGTGGCCTCCTGGGGCACCGCGAGCGTGATCACCGTACTGGTGGTGGTCAGTTGTGCGCTGCGGTCGTCCGGCGAGCACCGGGCCGACCGTTCGATGGCGGCGCTGCGCGAGCTGGTCGCCAGTACCGCCACCGTGCTGCGTAGGACCGACGCGCACGCGGCACCCACCGACCGTGACCTCCCCGTCGACCAGCTGGTGCCGGGGGATGTCATCCGGCTAGGTCCGGGCGACCTGGTCCCCGCCGACGTACGGCTGCTGCGGGCCGGTGGGCTGACCGTCTACCAGGCGGCGCTCACCGGAGAGTCGGCGCCGGTCGCCAAGTACCCGGTCGACGCGCCGGGCCCCACGGCGGGTGAGCTGTTCGAACAGCCGCAGCTGTGCTTCCAGGGCAGCAGCGTCGCCTCCGGCAGCGGCACCGCCGTGGTCGTGGCGACCGGCGCGCACACTCGGTTCGCCGAGGGCCACCGGGACCCGGGGCGGCGGGAGGCGAGCGCCTTCGACCGGTCCGTGCACGGCATCTCCTGGATCCTCATCCGGTTCATGCTGCTCACCCCGCCGCTGGTCCTGATGGCGGGCGCGGCCCTGCGCGGGCGGGGCCTGGAGACCCTGCCGTTCGCCGTCGCGGTGGCGGTCGGGATGACCCCGGAGATGCTGCCGGTCATCATCACGACCTGTCTGGCCCGCGGGGCGTCGCTGCTGGCCCGTACGCACGGGGTGATCGTGAAGCGGCTGCCCGCGCTCCACGACCTCGGCGCCATCGACGTGCTCTGCGTGGACAAGACCGGCACCCTCACCCAGGACCGGCCGGTCGTCGACCGCGCGCTGGACGCGGACGGCGAGGACGCGCCCGAGGTACTGCGCCGGGCGGCCGCGGCCGCCTGGTGGACCCTGCAACTCGCCGACCTGCCCGCACCCGACGCCCTCGACGAGGCGCTCCTGCACACGGCCGACGAGGACGACCTGATGGCGTACGACGGGATCGCGGCGCTGCCCTTCGATCCCGTACGCCGCCTCACCACCGCCGTCGTACGCACCCCCGGCACCCTCGGCTCCCACACCCTCCTGGTCAAGGGCGCCGCCGAAGCCGTACTGGAGCGCTGTGCGCTGGATCCGCGGGAGCGCACACGGCTGCTCGCCCGCGCCCACCGGCTGACGGACGACGGGCTGCGCGTCCTGGCGGTCGCCACCGCCGTACGCCCCGCCCGCCACCGCGACTACACCCCGGCCGACGAACGCGGCCTGACCTTCGAGGGGTTCGTCACGCTGCGGGACGCGCTGGTGCCGAGCGCGGCCGACGCGCTGCGGGTGCTCGCCGACCGGGGTGTCGCCGTACGGGTGCTGACCGGGGACCACCCGGGCACGGCCGCCCGCGCCTGCCGCGACCTGGGCCTCGACCCCGGGGAGGTACGCACCGCCGCCGACCTCGACGGTCTCACGGACACCGAACTGGGCGAACTCGCCGACCGCACCACCGTCTTCGCCCGCTGCACGCCCGAGCACAAGGCGCGGATCACCGTCGCACTGCGCGCACGCGGACACACCACCGGCTACCTCGGCGACGGCGTCAACGACCTGCCCGCGCTGCACGCCGCGGACGTCGGGATCTGCCCGCGCGACGCCACCGACCTGGCCCGGGAGAGCGCCGACGTGGTGCTGGCCGAAAAGGACCTCACCGCGATCGCGCACGCGATCACCGCGGGCCGCTACTCCAGCGGCAACATCGGCACCTATCTGCGGGTCACCCTCTCCTCCAACCTCGGCAACGTGATCGCGATGCTCGCGGCGGGCATCCTGCTGCCCTTCCTGCCGATGCTGCCGACGCAGGTCCTCGTGCAGAACATGTGCTTCGACGCGGCCCAGCTCGCCTTCGCCTACGACCGCCCCGCGCCGGGCACCCTGAAGCGCCCCACCGTGCTGCGCTCGCGCGACCTGCTGGGCTTCATCACCGGCTTCGGCCTGCTGAACGCCGTCGCCGACCTCGCGACCTTCGGCGTCCTCGCGCTCGCCGCGCACGGGCCCGGGACGGCGAACGACGAGTCCGTGTTCCACTCCGGCTGGTTCACCGAGAACCTGCTCACCCAGGCCCTGGTGATGCTCCTGCTGCGGCTCGGCCGCCGGGGCATCGAGGGCCGGCGGAAACCGGGTCCCGTCGGCTGGGGCGCGGCCGCCCTCACGGCCGCAGGCCTCGCGCTGCCGCTCTCCCCGCTCGGGCCGCCGCTGGGCATGACCGCACTGCCCGCCCTCTACTACCTGCTGCTCGCCGCGGTCCTTGGCCTCTACGCCGTGGGGCTGGTGGCCGCACGGTCACGCTACGAACGCCGTCGCTCGGAGTACGACGGCGAGATCTCGCACAGTGATCAAGGGGCGCGCGGCGAGCGCATCCACGCCGGAGGGTGACGCGGGCTTACTCTTCCCTCCAGCGAATCGCCTCGGCGCACCGGTGAACGGGCGGAAGAGAGAAGGCGGGACATGGCCGCATCCTGGACGCGGTGGCGGTGGCTCACTCTGCTGGTCCTCGCCCTGGCCCTCTACGTCATCGTGCGGGCGGCCAACACCCCGCAGGCCACCCCTTCGCACGTCACCCCTTCGCACGTCGCCCCTCCGGGTGCCACTCCCTCACCCGCCGCTTCTTCGTCCGCCACCCCTTCGTCCGAGGCCACTCCGTCCGAGGCCACTCAGCCTCCGGCGGACGCGGTCTATCCGTAGGACAGGTTGGAGCACACGTCGTCGTCGGCGGAGCGCGCGTCACGCGCCACCGAAGTGGGGAGGGCGGTGGGCGTGGACGCGCGTGAGGACGGCGCCGACGCGCTGCCCTTGGCGGCGTAGGTCCGGCCCAGGACGACGTCGACGCCCGCGCCCGGCACGGAGTTCAGTGCGGCGCCGGGAAAGAGCCGGGCGACCGTCTGGGCCCGGGCCCGCAGGCCCGCCCCGTACTCGATCACCGTGTCGGCGCGGTCCCGGTCGACCGCGTTCGCGGTACGGGTGACCGTGAAGCCGTGCTCGGTGAGGGCCGTCGCGGCGCGCGAGGCCAGGCCGCGCGTGGTGGTGCCGTTGTAGACGGCGACATCGATACCGTCCCCCGAGACCTCCGCGGCGCTGCTGGGCGAGGCGGCCGCGGTGGCGGTCCGCCCGCCCTGCTCGCCCTTCTTGCCACCGGCGTCGGTGCCGTCGAGGGTGCGGTCGGCCCTGAGCGCGGCCCACAGCTGGTCGGCGTCCGGCTGGACGATCGCGACCCGCTCCCCCTGGTAGCGCCACGGGATGGTCGCGAACTTGGTGTCGTGGAGGTCGATGTTCTTCAGGGACATCGCGAACGAGATCAGCCGCTTCGCCGTTCCCAGCCCCGGGTCGACGGTCAGCGAATTCGTCGCGGCGTCGGCGAGCGGCAGCAGTCCGGTGGGGGTGAGCCCGTCGCTCTTCACCTTCTTCACCAGGCTGGCGACGAAGGCCTGTTGGCGTTTGATGCGGCCGATGTCGGAGCCGTCGCCGATGCCGTGCCGTATACGGACGTAGTCCAGCGCCCGCTGCCCGGAGAGCTTCTGCTCACCCTTCTTGAAGAGCAGCCCGCCCCGGGTGGCGCGGTTGGGGTTGAGGTCCTTCTCGTACACGTCCTGCGGGAGGCACACCTTCACCCCGCCGACGACCCGCGTCAGCGCCGCGAAGCCCTTGAAGTCGATGACGACGGTGTGGTCGACGCGCAGGCCGGTCAGCTTCTCGACCGTGTTCTGGGTGCAGGCCGGGTTGCCCTTGGCCGTCTGCCCCACGGAGTACGCCTCGTTGAACATCGTGTTCGGCCGCGTCCTGGTCCACTTCCCGTCCGGGAGCTTGCACGGGGGGAGGGTGACCAGTGTGTCGCGGGGGATCGAGACGGCGACGGCGTGCCGGTGATCGGCGTAGACGTGCAGCAGGAACGCGGTGTCGGAGCGGCCGATGTCGCCCTTGTCGCCGCCGCCCAGCGCGCTGTTTCCGTCCGTGCGCGCGTCCGAGCCGATGACGAGGACGTTCTCGCCCTTCGTCGAACCGGCCGGCCGGTCCTTGGAGAGACCGTCGGCGCCGAAGGTGTCGATGTTGCCGTTCAGCTTCAGATAGATCCAGCCGAGTCCGGCCGTGCCGAGCAGCAGCACGGACAGGGCCACGACGAGGGCGATCCGCAGAGGGCCCCGTCTGCGGCGCGGCGGCCGCGCCTGGTCGCTGGTCGTCACCTGTGTGCTCTCATCCGTCCGACTCATACGTAGGGGACGCTCGACCCCGCCCGATGGTTGTAAAGTTGCGCAACGTAGCAACAGTGAAGGGGAGAGGTGGGCGGGATGCTCCGCAACGGACTGGAACCCTGGCACCTGCTGATCGTGGCGATCGTGATCATCGTGCTGTTCGGCTCGAAGAAGCTGCCCGACACCGCCCGCGCGCTGGGCAAGTCGATGCGCATCCTCAAGAGCGAGGCCGGCGCCATGAAGCACGACGGCACCGCACCCTCCACCGTGCCCTCCGCCGCGCCCTGGTCCGAGAGCGCGCCCGAGTCCGCGTCGGCCCGCCCGGTCGACGAGGGCACCGCGACCCGCTGAGCGTCCTCGACAGGCCTGCTCTCCGGCCTGGTTGGCTGAGGTCCGCACCCTGGGTGGCTACGAGGCGGACTCGGCGGTCCATGTCTCGGCGGTCCACGTGATGTGCGGGGGTTCGACCCGCGCGCACAGGGGGTTGCCGTGGGCGTCGGTCAGGCCGAGGCGTCCGACCAGCAGGCCCTCACGCGCGGCGGCGGCGAGCACCTCGGCGGGGACGACGTCGAGCATGAGCTTGGCGCGCCGGAACATGCTGAAGACGCCCGACTCGTCGACCGTGCCCCACGACAGGTAGATGAACCGGCGGCCCAGACGGTCCTGCACGTAGGGCCCTTTGACGTCCGTGCCGGTCGGCGAGGTGAGCGCGGTGCACTCCAGGGTCCAGGTCGCGGACGCGGCGTCGCCGGGGTGCGGTTCGAGGAGTTCGGCCGGACGGTCCCGGCGTTGTACGGCCACGTGGATGTTGTCGTACGTCGGCGCGCCGCTGCCGACGGGGGCCGGACAGCTGCGGCCGGGCAGGTCGACGGCGTCGATACGGATGCGCATGCCGACCATCATCCCGCCATTCGAGCGCGACCGAGGCCGTGGGGCGTGACGGAGCCGTCACGCCCCACGGCCCACCGGCCCCGTCAGCCCACGCGGATGCCCCGCGCGAACGGTTCGAAGATGTGGCTGAAGGTCCAGGTGTCCTGGGCGATGCCGGAGCAGGAGTTGGCGCCGGCCGTGCCCACGCAACCGCCGTTGTCGCGCTGGAGGGCCCAGAAGGAGAGCGTGTCGATGCCCTTGGCGACCGCCCAGTTCTCCACCTTCACCGCGTCCTGCGGGGTGAAGGTCTCCTCCGGGCCGTAGTCGTCGATGCCGGGCATCTCGGTGACGCCGATCATGTGCCAGAGCTTCGCCGGGTTCTTCTTCGGGTAGAGCGCGGCTAGTTGGTCGTGCAGCCCGGACGCGGCGGTCTTGGTGTCGGCCGCCATGTCGTGGGTGGCGCCGTCCCAGTAGTCGAACGTCATGATGTTGACGACGTCCACGCGCGCGCCGTTGTCGACGGCGTTTCGCAGCAGCGCCACGCCGTTGGGTGCGAGGCCCGTGGTGGTGGTCGGCAGGGTGTAGGAGAACTGCAGGCTGCGGCCGGTCCGTTCGGCCCAGCGCTCCACCTTGGCGATGGCCTTGTTGCGGCGGTCGATCCCGGCGGTGTTGTTGATGGAGTCGGCTTCGATGTCGAGGTCGATCCGGGTGACGCCGTAGGTCTTGACGAGGCTTTCGTAGACCGAGGCGATGGCGTCGACGTCGGTGCAGCTGTCGGCCAGTTCGGTGTTGGTGGTGTCGGCGCTGTAGCCGCCGAAGGACGGGATGACGTTGCCGCCGCGCGCCTGGATCGCGGCGATGTCCCGGCCGAAGGTCGCCTTGGCGATCGGCTGGGTGGAGGCACCGTTCCAGTAAGCGGTGCACGAGCCCGCCGCGGCCGTCTGGAGAAAGGCCATCGTGAGGTACTTGTTGCCCGACTCGGCGGCGAGCGCGGCGGGGCTCTCGCCCGTCCACGCCTCGAAGTACGGCGCCACCACATGCGCGGGCATGTGCCGCGCGGCATGCGCGGGTGCCCGCTCCGCGGCGAGCGCGCCGCCTCCGCCGAGCGCGACCAGCCCGGCTGCGAGAGCGGTCGCGGTGGCGCCGGACAGCAGCGCGCGAAGTGGCCCAGATCGTCTCATTGACGCTCCCATGGTGAAGGAAGAGCAGGTGGGACAGCGGGAATCCGGAAAGGTTCGTGCGATGTCCACCGGTCGGCACACGCCGGAGAGCTCTCCATGACCAAGGGCGAACAGGGACCATGGTTGGACTAGACCAATTGTCTGTCAAGGTTCTTTACAGTTAACTGTTCAGAACATGGCCCAGTCACCCCGGAACCGGGCTGTCCGGCGGGGTGGGGGCGGGTGTGGATCAAGGCCCGGGATCGCGGCCGGGGCGTCATCCGCTTCAGCGGGTGTTCAAGCGGGTGTTCAGCAGCCGGTCCCGTTCGGGGTGATCTCCATGCGGGCGTGCTCGTCCGCGCCACGGGCTTCGGCGTAGGTGGCCTGGGTGACCTGGTACCAGACGTCGTCCCTGGCGGTGTCACCGGCGACGTCGTCCAGGCTCACGCACCACCGCTGCGGCCGAACGGTTCGTGTGTACGTCTCGGTGCCCGCGCGGACCTTCTTGCAGCTCTGGTACCGCTCCGTGGTGTACCAGGTGCGGGTCGTCCTGTGCGTGCCCGTGCCCGTGCGCTGTGTGTGCCTGACCTGCCGGGTGGCGGACGTGCACTTCTTGACCAGGTGCGGGCGGGTGGCCCTGGTGGTCTTCGCGGCGAGGTGGCGGACCGAGTCCTTGAGTCCGGAGACGGTGTCCGGGCTCGGCGAGGGCTCCTGGACGGTGCCCGCACTGCCCTGACCGACACCGGTCACGGCTCCCGGGTCCACGCCGCGCGTGTCGCCCCCGCCCCCACCGCCGCACGCGCCCAGCCCGGCCATGAGCACCACGGTCGCTCCGGCCACCAGCAGCCGCCTGCCGAACATGTCTCCCCCTGAGGTCAGCGGCGGTCAGCGTAACGGATCACCGGACACGCGGCGCTCGGGAGGGCATGGGGAAACCTTGCGCTGTCGGAAACGCCGTCAGAAGACCTGCGTGAAACAGCCGAAGCCGATCACGAGTACCCCCACGATCGCTGTCAGGGCTCTGAGCACCTGGGGTGTTCTCGTCGTCATCGCGGACTCCTTTTCACAGGCAGTAACGGACGAGCCACTCGTCCGCGTTGTACGCGTCTCGCGCCGGGTCGGGCACCGTGGCGGGCCGCTCCTCGACCGTGTCCTCGACTCGAACGCGCTCCGGCAGCGTGCCGAACCGCGCCCGGCGTGCCGCCTCCGCGGCGTCGGGGGCCGTCTTCGTCCGCTCCGTCTGTGTCATCTCGCGTACCTCGCTTCGGTAGGTGCACCCCGGTCGGCGACATCGACCAGTCACGTACTCAACTGGTGATGATGCCCAGATGTTCCGGCCTCACGCATCACCTGTCAAGATGGTGACTGTGAATCTGGATCACGTCTTCGTCTGCGGGAACCCGGCGCTCGACTTCGCCGCGACACTCCGCGCTCGCCGCTCGCTGCGGTTCGAGATGTTCGCCTCGCCGGACCGCCTCGACGCCTGGTACCTGGAGTCCGGAGTGGTCGACGCCGTCTCCGGGAGCCAGGACTCCGACGTCGGGCGGGCGACGGCGGTGCGGGAGGCCGTCTACGCGCTGGTCACCGCCCGCCGGCTGGGCGACGCGTACGACGACGAGGCCCTGGCCGTGCTGAACGCCGCGGCCCGGAACGCCGCGGCGACACCGCAGCTCACCCCGGCGGGCCGCTGGACGGCGGCGAACCCGGAAGAAGCGCTGTCGACCGTGGCGCGACTCGCCGTCGAGCTGCTGGGCGGACCGGATGTGCCGCTGCTCAAGGAGTGCGGCAACCCGGAGTGCACCCGGATCTACATCGACCGCTCGCGCGGCATGCGTCGGCAGTGGTGCGGCATGGAGTCCTGCGGCAACAGGATCAAGGCCGCGGCCTACCGCGCCCGTAAGAGGGAGACGCGGACGGTCGCGACCGCCTGATCGACGGTCGGCGCCGCGCACCGGCTCAGTCGAAGGCGGGTGACTCCTGCGGCGAGGACGCCTCCGCCGGCAGTTGGAACCACATGGTCTTGCCGGTCGCGGTACTGGTGCTGCCCCAGGCCTCGGCGAGCAGATCGAGCAGGTCGATACCGCGCCCGCCTTCCGCGTCGGCGTCGACGACACGCCGTACGGGCCCGGTGGGGTCGGTGTCCTCGACCTCGCACCGCAGGCGGGAGTCGCGCACCTGCAGGTTGAGCCGCAGCGGGCCGCGCGTGTGGCACAGGGCGTTGGTGACCAGTTCGCTGACCAGGAGCTCGGCCGTGTCGGTCAGGTCCCGCAGCCCCCAGTCGCCCAGTTGCGCGGTCACCAGGCGTCGGCCCCTGCGGACCGAGGTCAGCTCCCGCGGCAGGGGCCAGGAGGCGTCCCAGTCGGTGGCACGGCCGCGAGGCGCGTCGAAGGGGCGTACGGGTGCCAGCGTGCGCGACCAGAGGGCCTGGTGCCGGGCGAACCACGAGGTGAGTGCGGCTTTCCGCCCCGACTCTTCCTGTCGGCGGCGGCAAAGCCGGGCGATGAGTCCCCTGCGCGGGGTCGCGGTGAGGCCGATGGCCTGGAAGGCCATGGAGAATCAGTCCCTTCTGAAGTGTCGGCGGCCGTGGTTGCCGCGACGGCGGAGCTGCGCCGGTGACCGGGCCCGGCATGCCGTGCCCCGCGTTCGCGTAGCACTCGCTACATTTCAAATATACGCGTAGCGGGCGCTACAGTAAATACCTCTGCGAAAAGCAATAAATCGGACACCGCACCTTCGAGCGCACGGGGAGCCTCCATGCCGCGCACGCCCGACCCGGCCAAACGACGCGACCTGCTGGACCAGGTCCGCGAGTACATGATCCGCAATGGCCTGTCGGACCTGTCCCTCCGCCCGCTGGCTCGGGCCCTGGGCACCAGTGACCGCATGCTCCTGTATTACTTCGGCACCAAGGAACGCATGGTCGCCGAGGCACTCGCCCTGGATGAACGGCGACCGCTGCTGCGCACCCGGAGCCTGCTCGGCGCCGTCGACGCTCCCAAGGACCCGGCGTGGGTCCGCCGCTTCATGGCGGAGGTCTGGCAGCAGTTCGCCGACCCCGACCTGCGCGCCGCGCTCCCCCTCTATTTCGAGATCATGGTCACCGGTCTTCTCCACCCCGACCGGTACGGACCCGTCATGCGCGACACGCTCGCCGAGTGGACGGGCCTGTTCACCTCCGTCTTCCGCGACATGGGCCTGCCCGAGGCGCGAGCGCGCACGGAGGCCGTCCTCCTGGTCGACGCGTGCTTCGGTCTGATCGCCGGACCCGTGGTCGACGGGGACTGGGACGAGGCCGACGCGGCCTTCCATACTCTCCTCGACCGCCTCGAACCCGGCTGGCGAGCCATGTAGCGAACGCCGCACCGCTGCGCGCCCCGCTGGGGGAGACGCTGTGGGGCGACCCCGTGGGCGACGTCGCGCGAAGGGACGTACGAACCGGTACGTTGGGAATGAAGGGCACATCTCCGCCCCTGTGGGAGACCCACCATGCGCAGGATCAGCCAGCGCTGCCTGAGTGCGGTCGCGGGCCTGGCCGCCGCCCTCGTCGTCGCCCCGCCGGCGTCGGCCGCGACATCGACCCCGCACGGCCGACCGGACACCCAACAGCGCACGCAGGTATTCCAGTTGGCCGCCAGGCAGACCCAGTCGGAATCCCTCGACCTGGGCAAGAAGGGGCTCAGCCGGGGTGACGAGCTCGTCATCGCCGAGGACCTGTACCGCGACGGCCGGAAGATCGGCGACCACAGCGTGGTCTGCGTCCATGTCCACCTCGATCCGGACGAGCTCCAGTGCGTCGGCACCTTCGCTCTGCCGCAGGGGCAGATCACCTCGCAGGCGCTGCTCCACCTCCCTCCGGCCCCCTCCATCGACATCGCCGTCACCGGCGGTTCGGGTGCCTTCAGTTCGGCTCGGGGCTACGTCCACACCGTCCCCGCCGGGAAGACGGTACGGAACCTCACCTTCCACATCACTCTTGACGCCTCATCAGGAAACTGAGTCCGTCGGGAAGAGCCGAGAAGAAGGACATCCGCATGGACCTGAAACTCGAAGTCATCGTGTTGCCCGTCTCCGACGTCGACCGGGCCAGGAGTTTCTACGAGGCGGCGGGATTCCGGATGGACGCCGACCACGCCGCCGACGACGACTACCGGGTGGTGCAGTTCACGCCGCCCGGCTCCGAATGCGCCGTCATCTTCGGCAAGAGGGTCACCTCCGCCGAGCCCGGCTCGGTCCGGGGCCTGTACCTCATCGTCGCGGACATCGAGAAGGCCCGCGCGGAGCTCAGCGGCCGAGGCGTCGAGATGAGCGAGGTGTTCCACGACGCCGGAGGGATCTTCCAGCACGGCCACGGCGCCCAGGGGGTCACCCACCAGGGCGGGGAGGCGGAACGGGTGCCCGGCCCGCACCCCGACCGTGCCGACTACGGCTCCTATGCCACCTTCAGCGACCCGGACGGCAACGGCTGGGTGCTCCAGGAGGTGAGGAAGCGGGCTCCCGGCCGCTGACACCACGTGCCCGCGACCGCAGATCCAGGCTGATATCCGGAGGCAGGGATGACAGACAGCAACCATGGCCATGGCGCGACCGTTCTCGACGACGGCCCCTCCTCATGACCGCCGCACCCGGTGTTCCCGGCACCCACCGTCGGTCCGACCTCGCCGGCCGGACGGTCGTGGTCATCGGCGCCAGCGCGGGAATCGGACTCGAGGCCGCCCGCCAGGTACGTGCGGACGGCGGCCGGTTGGTCCTGGTCGGCCGCAACCCCGAACGGCTGCGGCAGGCCGCGCTGGAGCTGGAACCCGCAGGCACGGCCGCGTTCGACGCCACCGACACCGACCGCCTCCAGCGGTTCTTCCAGGATCTGTCCGGACCGGTCGACCATGTGCTGGTCACAGCCGGCGGCCCCTACTACATGCCGTTGGAGACCATGGACCTCGCCGACGCCCGCCGCGCCTTCGACGAGCGCATCGCCCTGGCCCTCGGGGTCGCCCTCTACAGCCGTGACAAGATCCGCGCCGGTGGCACCCTGTTGTTCATCGGCGGCACCGGCGGCCGACGCCCCGGTGTCGGCATGGCCGTCGCGTCGGCCGCCACCGCGGCTCTGCCCGCCCTCGTCGCCAACCTGGCGCTCGAGATGGCGCCGGTCCGGGTGAATCTCATCGCCGCCGGATTCGTCGACACACCCCTGTCCGCCTCGTTGTTGGGGGACCAGCTCGATGCCCGGCGCGAGGAACTGCGGACCACGCTTCCCATCCGACGGGTGGTCGGCCCGGCCGACGTCGCCGCTCTCGCCGTACACATCATGTGCAACGACGCGCTCACCGGCGCGACGTACGACATCGACGGCGGCCAGCAACTCCTCCCGCACTGACAACCGCCCGGGGCCAGGTGCCGTTCAGGCACGGCCCTTCGCCGGACGGAGTCGATCGCCCGGCGCAGTTCGGCGAAGCGGTGCGAACGCTCCAGGAGCCGGATCAGGACGAGGACGCCCCACCAGGTCACGGCGTCCTGGTCCGGGCCGCGGGCGAGGGCCGTATCGCCTCCGCGACCCGCGCCGACTACGCGGCCGGCGCCGTGGCGGTGCTCACCGGCGAAGGCCACGAGAACACGACGTACGAGCTGAGCGGCGACCACGCCTGGAGCTTCGCGGAGTTCGCCGCCGAGCTGGTCCGGCAGACGGGCAAGGAGATCGTCTACCGGCCGGTCACCGTCGAGGCGTACGTCGACCTGCTGGTCGGCGCGGGGATGCCCGAGCTGTACGCCGGGATCATGGCCGACGCCGACGCGTCCTTCGGCAAGGCGAACTGGCATTCACGAGTGGAGAGTTGTGCCTCGACTTCTCCTGACTCGCAGTCAGTTGTCGGGGTGTGGTCAGGGTTTGCTCAGGGGCGTTCCCTGATGAGCCGGGGTGTCGGGGCGGAAGAGACTCGTGGCCGGGCCGTTCGACCGCCGGTCCGACCGCCACCACTCTGGAGAGCCTCACTGTGAACTCCTCTGACGCCCGTACCCGTTGGTCCACCGCGGCCGCGTCCGGCGCTGCGCTGGTCGCCCTGGCCGCGGGTACGGCCGCTCCCGCCTCCGCCGTCACCCCGGCGCCGGCACCCGCCACCGTGGCCGCGACCGGCGCGCCACTGCCCGGGCTCGACCCGGCAAAGCTCCGGGCGGCCATCGGGGGCCTGCCGAACGCGGACGTCACCGGCGCGCTGCTGCGGATCACCGGCAGCGCGGGCCACTGGTCGGGCACCTCGGGCGTGGGCGACCTGGAGACCGGTCAGGGCGTCCCGCCCGACGCGCACCTCCGGATCGGCAGCATCTCCAAGGCCTTCACCGCCACCGTCGTCCTCCAGCTCGCCGCCGAGCATCGGATCGACCTGGACAAGCCCGTCCAGCAGTACCTTCCGGGCGTCCTGCCCGCCGACCTGCCGCCCGTCGAGGTCGGGCAGATGCTCAACCACACCAGCGGCCTGCCGCGCGGTGCCGCAAGTCCGGACTTCGGCGACGGCAGCCCCGAGTGGTTCGCCGCCAACCGCCTCAGGAGCTTCACCCCGCAGCAGGTGGTCGACCTGATGGCAGGCCAACCCATGCAGTTCGCGCCGGGCACCGCGCAGCAGTACAACGGGATGAACTACTACGTCGCCGGCCTGCTCATCGAGAAGATCACCGGGCACACCTTCGCCCACGAGGTGCGATCCCGCATCACCCGGCCCCTCGGACTGCACGACACCTACGTCCCCGACGCCGACGACCCGCGCCTGCCCGGCCCGCACTCCCACGGCTACCTGACGGTCACGTCCTCGGACGGCACCACGCACCCGGTGGACGTCACCGAACAGAGCCCCTGGCCCTGGGCCGAGGGCGGCATGATCTCCACTCCCGCCGACCTCGACCGTTTCATGACCGCTCTCTTCCGTGGCCGTTTCCTCCCGCCGGCCCAGCAGGCCGAGCTCTTCACCGTCCCCGACGTCCCCAGCTTCCACAGCAGCCAGTGCCGCACCGTGGCCGACGCCGGCCGTGCCTGTATGACCATGGGCATCATGAGGGTGACGGCCTCCAACGGTGTCGTGGTCTGGGGCAAGACCGGGTCCCGCCCCGGCTGGACCAGCGGTGTGTTCGCCACCCGCGACCTCTCCCGCAAGGTCGTCTACTCCGTCAACCCGACCAACCTCAACGGCACCGAGATGCGCTATGTCCAGCAGATCGCCGCCGCCTCCTTCGGCACCGTGGTCCCGACCACGAACTGACCGCATCGCTCCGTTTTCGCTGGTCGTGGCAGTGACAGCGCGGTGTGCGTCGGCAGGATGCGCTGCCTGTAACAGGGGTACCGTGAACTCGTGACCTACGGCGCAAATGCGAAAAAACACGAAATGTGATGCCATGCCTCGCCGCCGCACCGATTCGTCCAGTGGGACCGCAGAGCTGCTGAACACGCTCGGTGATCTCACCGGCCGGATACTGGACCGGATCAAGGTCCAGCAGGCCCGCGTGGAACTCGCTGCCGCGCTGCAGCGCCAGGTCCTCGCCGCCGAGTTGCCGGTCCTGCCATACCTGCACGTGGCGGGACGGTACGCACCTGCACGGGACGGCCTGGACATAGGAGGCGACTGGTACGACGGCTTCCTCATGCCGGACGGCTCGGTGGGATTCGTGATCGGAGATGTACAGGGCCACGATGTCGAGGCCGCGGCTCTCATGGGGCAGGTGCGCACCTGCCTGCGCGCCGTCGCCACCGCCACCACGGACCCGGCGGAGGTGCTCCGGCGCACCAACGACCTGCTCGTCGCCATGGACTGCGGGCTGTTCGTGACCTGTTCGTTCCTGCGCTTCGACCCGGTCACGAGCGAACTCGCCGACGCCCGCGCCGGGCACGTCCCCGCCGTCTGGGCCATGGCGGACGGCTGCTGCGACATCGTCCTGAACGACGGCGGTCTGCCGCTGGGCATCCGGGCCGGCGAGAGCTATCCGTCGACCCGCCGACCGCTCACGGGCGTGGGCGCCTTCGTGCTGCTCACCGACGGCGTGGTGGAAGGCCCCAGCTATCCGATCGAGGAAGGCCTCAAGCAGGTGGCCGGCCTGGTCAACGGCGCCTGTCACACCGACCCCGATGAGCTGGCCGCGCGGGTGATCAAGGTGGCTGATCTCACCGGCCACAGCGACGACGCCGCGGTCCTTGTCCTCCGTTACGGAGGGCTCCGGGACGAGTGGTGCTCCGAAGGGCCCCAGGAACAGCGGCAGGGCGAAGGATGAGCGGCATGCGTGGCAGGTACGACCCCGGTGCGGCGCGCTTCGCCCGGTGTGATCGCCGTGGTGGGCGGGGATGAGCAATGCGACGCGCGGTGAGCGGCTCCGGCGGTACACCGTCAAGGGCCTGCAGCTGGCTGCCGTCGCGGCCGCTTACTACGGCAGCGCCGAGATCGGGCTGGAGCAGCAACTGGTACGAGGGCAGGTCACGCCGCTCTGGCCGCCCACCGGCGTCGCTGTCGTCGTCCTGATGCTCTGGGGCCTTCGCATGTGGCCAGGAATCGCCCTCGGGGCGTTCCTGGTGAACGTGATGCTCGGGCCGTCGATCCTCCCCGTGCTCGCCATCGCGGTCGGCAACACGCTCGCCCCGGTCTGCGCCTACCTCCTCCTGCGGCGTGTGGGATTCCGTACCGCACTCGACCGGCTGCAGGACGCTCTGGCGCTGGTCTTCCTCGGGGCCCTGAGCGGGATGGTGATCAGCGCGACCGTCGGTACGGGAGCCCTGGTGGCCTCCGGCGCGCTGCCGGTCCATGATTTCTGGCCGACCTGGTCGGTGTGGTGGGCGGGCGACGCGATGGGGGTCCTGGTCATCGCGCCGTTGCTGCTGGCCGCGCGCACCGTCCGATGGCCACGCGGCGCACCCGTCCTGCGCTGGGTCGAGGCGATCGCCCTGCTCGGCGGCACGGCCGCGGTCAGCGTGCTGGCCACGCACAGCACGCTCGCCCTTCTCTTTCTCGTCGTCCCCTTCCTGATCTGGGCCGCCTTCCGCTTCCAGCTGGTCGGCGCCGCGCCCTGTGCGCTGATCGCTTCCGTGATCGCGATCGACGCGGGTGCCGCGGGGGCGGGTCCGTTCGCCAACCACGATCTCCTCGCCAAGATGGTCATCCTGCAGGCCTTCAACGGCACCGTGTCACTGACGGCGCTTCTGCTCTCGGCGGTCATCAGCGAGCAGAACCGCACCCTCCGTGAGATCGAAGAGGCCTGCGGGCGCCTGACGGAGGCGCTGTCCCGGCTCGCGCCGGACGAGACGTTCGACAAGTGGCCGTCTTGCCGCCCGGAGGGGCCGGACCATCAGAAGTAGCAGGTGAGCGGTCAGCGCGTCAGGTGCCTCTCGACCGACGGGCCAGGAGCTTGCCCAGTTCCCACAGGAGCAGGAGCGCGACGGCGGCCAGCAGCGCCCAGCCGAACTGCCCCGCGTTGATCTGCGTCGTCCCGAGGATGCGGCGGAAGCCGTCCAGCTGGGTCACCAGCACCGCGAGCACGAACTGGGCCAGTGCCACCCAGTTCATCTGCTTGCTGTCGAAGGTGGACGTCGTCAGCACCGAATCCGTCTCGCTGCGGCACTCGAACGCCGCCACGATCAGACAGAGGGCGAAGGCGGTGAACGCGATCGACCGACCGATCTCGACGCTGGCGAAGTGGGCCTGACCGAGCTTTATCAGTCCGAGCAGCACGACGGTGATCGCCAGTCCGCCGATCCCGACCGTGACCAGTACGGGCCGGGTGAGCACCGACTCACCTCGGGGACGCGGTCTGCGTCGCATGAGCCCGGGGCTCTCCCGGTCGAAGCCGAGCGCGAAGCCGAAGGAGGCGTTGACCACGAAGTGGATCCACAACACCTGCGGCGGGGTGAAGGGTTCACCGGCGGCGATGTTGAAGACGGTGGCGCCGAGAAAGGTCAGCACGAAGGTGACCAGCAGGAGCAGTACGAACCGGATGTACTTGGTGAGGTTGTCGTAGATTCTCCTGCCCTGCTCCACGGCGTAGACGATGGTGGCGAACTTGTCGTCGGAGAGGATCATGCGTCCGGCGTTCTTCGCCACGTCCGTGCCGCTGCCCATGGCGATACCGATGTCGGCGGCCTTGATGGCGGGTGCGTCGTTGACGCCGTCCCCGGTCATCGCCACGACATCGCCCTTCTTCTTGAGCGTGGCGGCGAGCAGCACCTTGTGCTCCGGCGCGACGCGCCCCACCACACCGATGCCGTCGATACGGGCGAGTCGCTCCTCCTCGCTCATGGCGGCGAAATCGGCGCCGAGGACCGCCTCGCCGGGAATGCCGAGCTGCCGCGCGATCGCCGCACCGGTGGTGACGTCGTCACCGGTCACCATACGGACCCGGATGTGCCCCGCCTGGGCGCCGGCGACGGCGGCCTTGGCGTCCTCGCGGGGCGGGTCGACCATGCCGACGAGACTGGTCATCCGCAGCTCGGTGACGTACGCGAGCAGGTCGCCGTCCGGATCGAAGCCGGCCGGGTCCAGGTCACGGGTGGCCGCGGCCATCACCCGGCGGCCCTCGCCGCCCATCCGCTGGGTCTGCGCCTCGGCACGTGCGACCAGTTCCGCGTCCCACGGGACGTTCCTGCCCGCCGCGAGCGCGGTGACGGCCCGCGCCACCACCGCCGGGACCGCGCCTTTGACGAAGCACCGGACGACCTGCCGCCCGGAGGCGTCGACCGCCGAGTTGAAGGTGGCCATCAGCTTGTAGCCCGGGTCGAACGGCAGCGTGGCGAGCCGGGGAAGGCTCTCCCTGGTGGCATCGATGTCCAGCCCGGCCTTGTGCGCGAGCACCAGCAGCGCGCCCTCGGTGGGATCGCCCACCACCTTGCCGTCCACGAGCTTCGCGTCGCAGGCCACCACGTACGGCAGGATCGCGTCCTGGATGCCCGTGGAGGCCCCCGCGGCATGGTGGATCTTCCCGTCGAGTCCGTAGCCCGTGCCCGAGACGGTGTACCGGTCGGTGGGAGTGACGACCTCGACGGCGGTCATCTGGTTCATCGTCAAGGTGCCGGTCTTGTCCGAGTTGATCGCTGACGTGAACGCCAGGGTCTCGACCGACGGCAGTTCCTTGACGATGGCGTTCCACTTCGCCAGGTTGAGGCTGCCGACGGACAGGATCGCCTGGGTCACGGTCGGCAGGGCCTCGGGGATGGCGGCGATGGCCAGCGAGACCGCGCTGACGAACAGGACGTCCCAGGCCTGGTCCCGTTGCCGTCCCAGGGCGAACATCACGATCATGGTCAGGCCCGCCGCCCCCGTGATCCACAGCGTCAGGGCGTCGAGCTCCTTGGTGAGAGGCGGTACCTCCTTCTCGGTGGCCGACAGCATCCCGGAGATCTTGCCGACTTCGGTTCCGGCGCCGGTCGCGGTCACGACGAGTACGCCGCTGCCGTGGGTGACCGGGGTGTTCATGAACGCCATGTTCGTCTGGTCGCCGGGTGCCGGTCCGAGGCCCTGCAGCGTGCGGGTGTCCTTCGAGGCGGGAACGCTCTCGCCGGTGAGCGCCGACTCGTCGATCTGCAGGGCGCTGGCCTCGATGATCCGTCCGTCCGCCGCCACCTGGTCCCCGGCGGCGATGAGCACGATGTCGCCGACGACCAGCTGTTCGGCGGGGATCTCGGCCTCCGTACCGTCCCTGCGCACGCGCGCCGTGGCTTTCATCATCGACTGGAGCGCGTTCATCGCGCTCTCGGCCTTGCCCTCCTGACGCAGGCCCACGACCGCGTTCAGCAGGGTCAGGACGATCAGCAGGATCCCGGTGGTCCACTGCTTGATGAGCAGTGAGACGACCGCCGCGGCCACGAGGACGATCTGCATGTAACTGCGGTACTGCCTGAGGAACCGGCGCCAGGCCGGAGTGCGCCTCTCCTCGGGCAGCGAGTTCGGGCCGTGCGCGGTCAGGAGCTGCGCGGCCCGTGCCGCGGAGAGACCGACCGCGGGATCGACGCCGAACGCCGCTACGACCTCCCCGGGAGCGCGCGTGCACCAGTCGTCCCCCGAGGCGCGCGGCTGTTCTCCCACGGAATCCGACCGCACCGTCATCGCTCCGCCTCCGATCCGTGGCCGCGGATGCGTCCGGGCCGGTCGTCCGCCGATCCGGCAGGTCTCCTAACCGTGCTGCTTCTTCGTCTTCGCCTTCGTCTTCGTCTTGCTCGTCTTCTTCGGCGGCCGGTCGGTGGCTCGAGCGGCCGACGGGTGCCGGGAGGTGTACGGATCGGCCGCGGCCCCGGCCGGGGCTTCCTGCTCCAACTCCCTTTTGATGACGCGCAGTTCCTTCCGCGTCTCTTCCCCCACCTCGGGGTACTGAGGATCGATGTCCATCAGGGCGTGCGCGAGGACCGCCGCCGCGCAGATCCGCGCGAACCACTTCCGGTCCGCCGGCACGACGTACCACGGCGCCCACTTCGTACTCGTGGCCGACAGCATTTCGGAGAACGCGTCCTGGTAGTCGTCCCACCGGCGCCGCTCCCGGACGTCGGCCGCGGAGAACTTCCAGTTCCTCTCCGGCAGGTCGATCCGCTTCAGGAAGCGGGTGCGCTGCTCCTCCTTGGACAGGTTCAGGAAGATCTTCACCACCTTGAACCCGTTGTCCGTGAGGTAGCGCTCCCAGTGGTTGATCTCCCGGTAGCGCCGGTCCCATACGCCCGGCCCGAGGGTGTCGCCCGGCAGCTTCTGCCGGACCAGGTTCTCGGGGTGGACCCGTACGACGAGAACCTCCTCGTAGTGCGAGCGGTTGAAGATGGCGATCTCGCCGCGCGTGGGCAGCCTCTGGGCGTAACGCCACAGGTAGTCGTGGTCGAGTTCCTCGGTGGAGGGCACCTTGAAGCTGCTGACCCGTACACCCTGGGGATTGACGCCGCTCATCACGTGGCGGATCGTCCCGTCCTTGCCTCCGGCGTCGAGTGCCTGGAGACAGAGCAGCACGCCGTACGTGTCCTGGGCGGACAGCCGCTCCTGGTACTCGGCCAGCACCGACACACCGGTCCGCAGCAGCTCGATCCCGTCCCGCTTCTTCAGACCGGCCCTGTAGCGAGGGTCGAAGTCCCGGTCCAGGCGCACCTTCGACCCCGGTTCCACCCGTAGCGGCCCGATCAGTGGCCCGATGAAATCCGCGATGCGTTCGGCTCTCTCGTCCGACATCACCTATCAGTCCTTTTCCGGGACCGGCGTTCGACCGAGGGGCAGGCGGCCCTCAGCCGCGCCACCATGTTCCGGATTCCCTCGCGGGCATCACATTCCGGATTCCCTCGTGCTCATTGTCTGCTCGCCCCGGCAAGATCGCCCTCTGAGGCCGTAGTGCACCTCGTGCGCCCGGTTCCGGTTTCACCCGCCGCGGGTGAGGCGACGGCCGAGAACCTGTGAACCGATACCCGCCCATCCCGGAGCGCCCCGCCGGGAACCATCCACCCCTGCACGACCAGCGGGAGGCTGCCCAACGCGCCGCGGAGACCGTCGACTTGGGAGGCGACAGCGCTTGCGCCGCGGACCGGCCCCCGACCTCCGCCCCCTGCCGGGGTGCGACCTTCCCCGTGCTAGGTTGCGCTCCTTGATCGTGAAGGTTGTGTGGGGGCCTTTCATGAAACTGGTGCGATTCTCGCCGCCGACCGCCGCGGCGCTGCTCCTGGGACTGACGACCGTCATCGGTCCCGGCGCGGTCGACTCGTACGCGGCGTCGGACGTACCGTTGCCGATCGCGCACTTCGCGCACATGGTCGTGGACGCCCGCCACGGACACCTGTTCATCAGCGGCGGCGCCGGCACCGACGGCATTCTCGTCACCGACCTGGACGGCGGGAACCCTACGACGATCAGTGGTGAGCCGGGTGCCGCCGGTCTCGCCCTCTCCGGCGACGGATCCGCGCTGTACGCGGCTCTCCCGGGCCGGGACGCGATCGCGGCGATCAGTACGGAGAACCTGACCGAGTCGGCTCGTTACGGCACGGGCGCGGGCACCCGTCCGGACTCGCTGGCCGTCGCCGGGGGCACTCTCTGGTTCGGGTACGGCACCGCAGGCGCCGGCGGCATCGGGTCCGTCGACGGGTCCGGTGCGGTCACTTTGCGGCAGGATTCCGGCACTTGGGCAGCATCGCCGACGCTGGCGACGACCCCGACCCCCTCCGGCGTACTCGCGGCCGCCGTGCAGACGGGCGACACCTCCGCCTTCGTCACGTACCAGGCCGAGGGCGGTGCGCTGACCCGGCAGGCCGCGAAGGCGCTGCCCGTCCCCGACCTGAGCGACTTCGCGGTCACGGCGGACGGGCTGCACCTGGCGGTCTCGTCCTGGTTGCGCGCGAGCGACCAGCGGTACCGCACCTCGGATCTGGCGGTGGACGGGCGATTCAGCACGCCGGTGGGTCCCAGTGCTGTCGCCGTGGCCCCGGACGGCACCGTGGCCGGCGGCGAGAACTACTACGCGTTCGAGACATTTCCGGAAACGGGCGACGGTTCCTACGAGCAGTACACATTCGGGTATCCAGTGAGTCTGGCCGTACACGGCCTCGCCTGGGCCCCGGACGGGAGCCGGCTCTACGCCGTGGGCGTGGACGCCTCCGGGGGAACACCGAGGCTCCGGACAGTGCGTGACGCGGAAACGGCGTGGGTCCGTCTCAACGGACGAGCGACCACCACTCCGCTCGCCCCCGGTGAGGCCTATTCGTTCCGGGCGGGCTTCGATTCGCTCCTCAGCCTCGACGCCGGAGAAGCCATGATTCCGGGCGCCGTACGGATCACCCGCTACGACGACGCCGATCCGGACGGCGTGCTCATCCCGGACCCGACGACCACCCCGGGACGCACGCCGGCCGACTTCTTCGGCTCCTACTACGTCTCCGGCACCGCTCCCCTCACCGGTCCACTGAGCTTCCGCGTCGACTACTCCGGAAGCGGCCACTACCGCCCGGCCGCCCAGACCTTCGGCGTGCCCGTCGCGAAGTACGCGCCCACGATGACGCTGAGCGCCGCGTCCACCGCCGGCCGAGCCGTGCCGACGACCGTCACCGGGCGTCTGGCCTGGCCGCACGCGCACGTGAGGACCGGCGCGGTCCACGTCGTCAAGACGGACCTGGCACACCCCTCGGGCTACTCGGTGGGCACCGTGCCCCTCGCCGTCGACGGCAGCTTCGCCTTCCACGACACCCCGCAGGTCGGCGGTGCGAACACCTACGCCTTCACCTACGACGGTGGCACGTCCTACCTACCGGTCACGGCGTCGGCGAAGGTGCAGGTGTCCCGAGCCACTCCGAGCCTGAGTGTGACGACCGACGCGAAGTCGTACCACTCCGGCGCGACCGTCAAGGTCACCGCGCACCTGGGGGCCACGTACAACTCCCGTCTCGTGACGCTGTACGACCAGCCTGCGGGCAAGCCGCGGGCGCAGCTCAAGAGCGGCAAGGTCGACGCGCACGGGAACCTCGTCGCGTACTACAAGGTCACCCGCAACACCGTCCTCAGCGCGGCCTTCGCGGGTGACTACCGCTACGCGCCGCGTACGGCGACCACCCGTGCGACCCTCACGCCGACGGTCCGGACGGCGATGCAGTACCCGCTTGCGACCACCCTCATCGGATCCACCACCTACCAGGTCTTCTACAAGTCCGAAGTCAACATGGGCTTCGACCTCCAGGTCACTCCCCGTCAGTCCGGCGGCTGCACGACGGTGTACCTCGAGCACTACTACTCGGGGGCCTGGCACCCGGCCGCCTCACAGAGTTGCGTGCCCTTGTACGCCGACGGGTGGTACGGCTACGGCCGGGCCCTGAAGCTCTTCGCGAGCAACGACCACTACCGGATCCGCGGCCACTACACCCCACCGACCAAGGACGCACAGACCACCGGCGTATGGAGCCAGTGGACGTACCTCACGATCCGCCCCGGCAGCCCTTCGTGAGGCCGACGCCCTCTGGTCGGTGCGAAAGAAGATCCCGCCGCTGGGCGGGCGGACCTCTGTGTGAGAATCCCCGCCTTGATGTTCGAGTAGAGATCGGGCTGCCATGCCTTCGCACAGACGTCGCTTCCTCGCTGTCCCGGTGGCCGCCCTCGCGGCTCTCGCCGTGGCCCAGGTCGTCACCCCCGTCTCGGCCGTCGCCGTGCCCGCGACCGACGTGTCGGCCACGCTGGCCGCGCGGACGACCTCCGTGCCCGCCGCGGACGACATATCCGGTTCCGGCCCAGCGGTCGTCTGGCGTCAGAAGACCTCCGCCGACACGCCGGCACACGGCTGGCTCGCCGTCTCCGGCGGCACCCCTCAGGACCTTGGCCGGCTCGCGGACGACGGCGAACCGGTGAACGTCGACACGGTGTCCGTCCAGGACGGAGTGGTGGCCGTCGCCACCTCCGCCAACCCGAACGGTGCGCTCGCCGACCATGTCACCCTGCGCCACCTCGACTCCGGAGACCAGGACGTTCTCCCGGTCGCCTACGACAGTTCGGGAGCCGCGGGGGACGAGCGCTACCGCGGGCAGGCCGGCGCCGGCATCCTCGTCCAGCAGAGCTACGACGACGCTTCCGCCTACCGGGTGCGCCTGCTGCTGCGCACACCCGGCGGTGCGGACCGGACGCTGCTGTCCGACGACGAGCAGTACGAAGTCCTCGCCTCGGACGCACACGGCGCCCTGGTGCTCCGGCGGACCGCGCCCGGCTGGGACCACGAGATCGTGTACGTCGACTTCGCCACCGGCAGGGCGGTCACCGTGGCCGAGCCCACGACCGACGAGCTGCCGCAGGGCCTGGAGTTCACCCCCGGCCATGTCGGGGTCATCGACGGGGCGACCCTGACCGAGTGGCGGCGGTCGGCCCCCGAGGACGGCCCGTCCACGGTCACCCTGCCCGTCAGCGGGGCGCGCTGGATCAGCGAGGACACCCTCGCCTGGTACCAGTGGAGCGCGGTGGACGGGGCGTCCGAGCTGTTCGCCATGTCCAGGGACGGATCCACGGCCGCGAAGGACCTCGGCGGGACCTTCACCGACCTCGCGGTCGGCGACGACGGCAAGATGCGAGTGACGCTCTACCGGCCCGACGTGGACGCCGCGATCCAGACGCTCGCCGACGGCCGGGTCTCCACCGCCGCGGGCGACGCCACCACGATCCCCGCCGGCCCCGCCAGACTGGACGCGCTGGCGCTGTCCGACGGTGCGCTCTACACGGCCGACGACTCCTCCCGGCGGCAGGGCGTCCTGCTCCGCTCGGGCCTGTCGGCCGGCCCGGCCGGGGCCTCGGCGAGCACACCGTCCCGGGTACTGGCCTACTCCGGCGGTCTGGTGCACCAGACCCTGGCCGCAGCCGGGGGACGGGTCCTGGTCGAGCAGGGCGGCGCCTCCGAGCCGGGCCACTTCCAGGTGTACGAGGACGGCAAACCGGTCGGCACACCGCTGAACTATGACAACGTCGCGGCGGTGACCGTCGCGGACTTCGACGGTGAGCGCGTCCTGATGTCGGACAGGACGACCACGGCCGACGGCACTCTTCTCCTCTACACCTTCGCCGACGGGCACATGCAGCGAGTGCCTTCCGGCTCCGCGCTGAACGGCGGCGCCGTGTACTCCTCGGTGCGCAACGGCACCACGTCCACCTGGTCGATCCGCCGCACCGACCTGGCCACCGGTACCGCCACCACCGTCGCCACCGTGAACTGCCTTCCCGGCGGCCTCCAGGTGCGCGGCTCCCGGATCCTGCTGACCACCTGCGGGGCCGGCTCCACCACCGGCCTGCTGCTCAAGGCGGGCAGCTCGGCCGGCACCACCGTGGACGCCTCCGTACACACGCCGATCCTCGGCACGGACGTTCTCTACACGTTCACCAGGTCCACGGACGGCGGCGCCGTCACGCTGAACGCCCAGCCCCTGGGCGGGACGACGACCGCCGCGCAGCCCCTGTTCGCGCTCCCGGAGAAGGCCAACTCGGCTGCCGCCGAGCGGTGGGCGGTCGACCGCGTCGCACCCTGGGCGGCCTGGATGGACGACGCCGACGTCACCCATGTGACCTGGACGGGCGTTCCCACCGCCGCCTCGGCCGCCGCCCCGACCGGCTTCAGCCCCAACAGCGACGGATCGGCCGACACCTGGGCCCCCACCTGGACCTACAACCGGCCGGTGAGCTGGACGCTCACCCTCAAGTCCGCCACCATGCAGGTGCGTTCCCTGACCGGTACGGCCTCCAACGGCAAGGTCGCACCGCTGTGGAACGGAACCACGCAGACGGGCGGAGCGGCCACCGAGGGCGCGTACACCTGGACGCTGACCGTGCGTGACACGGTCACCGGCCGTGCGGCGGCCGACGTCACCGGCAAGGTGACCCTGCGCCGGGCGACCCCTGCCACCACCGTCACCGCGCCGACCGTCGCGAGCAGCGCGGCGACCACCGCGTCCGTGCCGGTCACCTGGTCGGCGAAGACCGCGGGGGTGAAGTCGTACGACATCGGCTGGCGGGTCGCCATCCGTGACAGCGCGGGTGTCTGGAAGCTCGGGCCGCTCCAGACCTGGCGCACCGGCACCACGGCCACCGCCGCGGTCTTCGGCAAGGCGGGCAGCCCCGTGAAGCCGGTGTCCGGACTCACCTACCGCTTCTACGCCCGCGCTCACGACGACGCCGGCCAGACCGGCGCCTGGAGCAAGGCGGCGACCACCGGCATCCCGGTCGACGACCGTGCGACGGCACTGCACTACACGGGCAGTTGGAAGTCGGCGGCGGCGTCCGCCGCCTGGTCGGGCACCGAACGCACCTCCGCCGCCAAGGGCGCGTACGTGTCCTTCTCGGCGGACGGCACCCAACTGCGCGTAGTGGCGACCCGGAAGTCGAACGGCGGGCGCTTCGCGGTCGTGGTGGACGGAAAGACGGTCGGTACGGTGAACACCTACGCCGCGAAGACCGCCTACCGGCAAGTGGTGTTCACCCGCACGCTCGGCACCACGATCACGACCCACAAGGTGCAGTTGCGGATCCTCTCCGGCAGCACGCCCGGACGATCCACCGTCGCCCTGGACGCCGTGATGGTCACCCGCTGACCCGACCGCCCGGGCCGTGAGACCGCCACGACAGCGGCAGTCTCACGGCCGTCGGCTCGTTCGACGGCATGTGCCCGTTCCTCGCTCAGGCTTCGTCGGCGGGCCCGTCGAAGTCCGCTTCCTCGGGCAGGATCTCCATGTCGATGTCCTTGCGCACGAGGCTGACCGGCGTCACCGCCTTCGTCGCACACCTCGACGAGTCCGGCGCGCTGGACCCGGAGGCGGATCCGGCCCACCTGGCGGACGCCGTCTGGGCCCTGGCAGGCCCGCAGTTGTACACCCAGTTCACAGCAGGACGGGGCTGGTCCGCCGACACGTACGAGAAGTGGCTGGCCGACACGCTCACCGCCACGTTTGTGCCCTCTCCGCCCTGACCTGCGGCGGAGTGGAGTTGGTGCTCTGTGGGCGGGTCAACCGGTTCCGCACTCACCCGCCCATCTCGGAACCGTGCAAGGTGTGTTCGATGTCGTGTCATGTCGTGCACACAGCCAAGCCGAGATCCAACTCCTGTCTCCCCTGGGCGGGCTCCGCGTTGTTCGGAGCCGCCATGGGGTGCGTCGCCTGGTCGCTGACCGTCTGGGCGCGCGCGTACTGCGACGCGGGTTACGACGCCGGCGGACGCTTCGAACTCAACTTCTTGCTCCCTCTGGTCGTGGGAGCCGAAGCACTCGTCGGGCTCGCGGCGAAGGCCATCGGCCGACGCCTGGTGCTGCGCGCGCCAACGGCGGTCCGCGTCTCACTGCCGACGGTGCTGGTCGTCGTTGCGACGGTGTGGCCGGCATGGTGGTTCTTCGCGACCCGAGGGACGCTGGACGGCTATCCCGGCGACTCCGGCCTCTGCCCCGTGAGTAACGTCCCGCCCCAGTGGCCCGACTGGATCCCCGTCTGATCGACTGAGCTGTCGGCAGTTCGATCCGATGCGTGGTCGGGTCGAACGTGCCGAGCCGCGTCCTAGCTGCCGTCTTCGTCCCGGCCATCGTCGAAGACGAAGAGCGGTTTGGCGCCATGTGCGGGTGCTTCGGCGAACGAGATGGCCTCAGTGAAGCGTTCGAGCGGGAACGGCTCGCCTTGGGGGATGCTCAGCACCTCATCAGCGACGAGACCGCGAACCTCGGACAGCGCGCGCAGCGCATCCGCAGGTGAGGCAGTGCCGAACCAGCGGTTCAGCCAGAAGCCACGGACCACTTTGGTCTCGTAGATGACCGAGCGTGCCGACAGCGGGATCGTCAGTGCTGCCGGGTCGGTCTGACGGTGGGTGGAGAGCGCGCCGTAGACCACGACCTCTCCTCCCGGAGCCAACGCCTGGGACACTTGGGCACCCACATGGCCCGCGACACAGTCGATGGCCTTGCGCACGCCGGCCGATCCCGCGATCTCGGCCACACGCTGCAACAGGTCCTCGTCCTGCGTGCAAATGACCTCGTCACCACCGAGCGCCTTGATCTCCTCGACGGCATCGCGCCGCCGCACGACATTGATCGTGCGGATACCCAGATGCCTGGCCAGCTGAATGACGAGCCGGCCGACGGTGGAGCCCGCGGCCGTCTGCAACAACCATTCACCCGGCTGTACGTCGAGTTCGCGCGTCACCAGGAGCAGCGCGGTCAACGGATTGACGGCGAGCTGACAGGCGCTGGAGTCGCTCAGATGATCGGAGACCGGTAGGAGCCTTCGTGTATCGGCGACAAGGTATTCCTGCCAAGTGCCGGCCACCTGCGGCCCGGGTATCGCCGGGACAGCAACGGCCACCACGCGCTCGCCGATCTTCAGGCCCTCGGTATCCGGGCCCAGGGCCTCAATACGGCCCACGCATTCCATGTGACCCCCGACAGTGGGGAACTCGGGGGAGAAACCGTAGCGGCCACGCAGCACGTGCAGATCACTGGCGTGAATCGGAGTCGCCTTCACGCGGATCAACGCCTGACCGGCTTCCGGCGTGGGAACAGGACGGGATTCCAGCCGCAGGACATCGGCCGGCTCGCCCACCTTTCCGGCTACGAGCGCGCGCATGGATTGTGGCATGAGTGACCTTTCGCACCCGAGAGCCCCCTGGAGTCCCCGACATCACGCTAAGCGCCACTGGCAGGCTCTGCAATCCAGCCTCCGACGGCTCCACCTGGTCGCCGGTCCCGCAGGCAACGTTGCGCGCGCAGCCAGTGCACCGCGCAGCATCTCCGGAGTACCGCCGCAGACGGCACCGCGCCCCCCAATGAAGGCGGGAGGCCCGGTGCGGCCGGACGGTGGCTGTGTCGTGGGGCGCCAGGGTGGCTACCAGGAGAGGGCGTCCGCCGCGTTGTCCTGCCAGTAGGTGACGGTGGCGGCGCTGTTGAAGAAGACACCGCCGTTCGCCAGCTTCAGGGTCTTCTCCGTGTTGGTCCCATGGCCCTGCTTGTCGGCGAAGATCACGCCCAGGGTCTTCTCCTTGGCGCCACCTTCGCCGTCGGGGGAGTACGTCGTGATGCCCGCGTACGCGGACTGGCCGGGCTCGAGCACCAGCACGGCCTGCGGAGTGGTCTCGTCAGCCCACGCCAGCGGGGCCTGGGCGTCGGCGCCGGCCCTCAGGAAGGGGGCGCTGTAGGCGTAGCAGGGCTTGGTGCCGGTGTTGGTGGCCTTGAGCAGCAGGTGGTTGATCGGGCGGGACACCTCGGTGACGGTCAGCTTGGTGTTCGCCGTCGTGCAGGTGACGACCGAGGACGCCTTCGTGGTGGCGGCGGAGGCGGTCTGCTCGGCGGCCTGGAATCCGACGAGCGCGAGGGCGGCGGCGACGACCATGGAGGAGGCGGCCGTGTGGGAGGCGAAACGAGTGGCGATACGCATGAGTGGACTGCCTTCTCTGAACGTCTGGGCGCGCCTGAAGTGCGGGCCATGAACGTGGAGTTGAGCGGGGCCGATCACCGTGTCCGGCGAGGCGCCGTGCTTGGATGGCCCAAGGCTGTGCCATGCGGCGTCCCATCCGCCATTCCCTCGGGAATTTCGGGACGCTGGGATGCGCGCACTGGCTCTGAACTGGAGAAACGTGACCTTCCTGGGAAGTCGAACGGAATGGAGTACTGGTGGGGGCGGCTGAGGAGATTGCTGATTTCGCGGCGCTGCTGCGCGAGTTGAAGCAGCGATCCGGGCTGAGTTACGAGGCTCTGGCGAAACGGGCGCACATGAGCACCTCGACGCTGCACCGGTACTGCAAGGGGGAAGGAGTGCCGGCCGACTACGCGGCCGTCTCGCGCTTCGGCCGGGTGTGCAAGGCGACTCCCGAGGAACTGGTCGAGTTGCACCGGCGCTGGGTCCTGGCGGACGCAGCGCGGGAACGCGCCCGGCGGGCCGCAGCGGATTCGGAACCGGACACCGCGCCCCCGCCCGCACCGGCGCAGCCGACCGCGTCCGCGACTGCGCCCACATCCATGAGCGAGCCGGGGGGCCCTCCCGGGTCCGTCGCCGAACCGTCGCCGGAGGCGGTTGTCCTCGCTCGCCGCACGCCGACGCTCATCCGGACCACCCGCAGGCGGTGGGCCCTGATCGCGGCGAGCACCGCCGTCGTCGTCGCCGTGTCCACCGCGCTCACGGTCGACCTGAAGGGCGGGGGGACGGACCTGGCGGAGAACGGCCGGCCGGCCGACACCGTGACCTCCTCCGGACAGCCGGCCTCCACCGCCTCCACGCTGCGCCCATCGGCGTCCATGTCCCCCTCCGCGCGTCCGAGCCGCTCCCCGGCCCCAACCCCCAGGGCGCCCGACGCCAAGCCGTCGGTACACAGCACCGACACGGGCCGCGCCCAGGACAGCGATGAGGTCCCGCTCACGGTGAGCACCCGCACCTATGCCTGGGACGACCCGCAGTGCGAGGCGAAGTACCTGATCAACCGGCCTCCCGACGAAGTCTCGCCGCCGGTGATGGGGCAGGACGTGCCGGGCTGGGTGAAGGCGCACGGCGCCATCGCCGCCGATCGGCAGCGGGTGGCGCTGACCGTCCAGGGCACCGGGGACGAAACCGTCGTCATCGAGTCCATGCACGTCCGCGTGGTCAACTCGAGCACGCCCCCGGCCTGGAACGCGTACCTGGGGTCGTCGGGCTGCGGCGGAGGCGTGGAGACGAGGTCGTTCGACACGGACCTCGACGCCGGTCACCCCACCACCGTGCCGAAGGCCGGCCAGCGCGGTCTTCCCTACAAGGTCAGCCAGTCCGATCCCGAGGTCCTGTACATCACCGCCCATGCCAGTGCCCACGACGTGAAGTGGTGGGTGGAGCTGCAGTGGTCCAGCGGCGGCCGTCAGGGAACCACACGGATCGACGACCACGGAATACCGTTCCGCACCAGCGGCAGTCGGGGCCGTCCCGTCTACGAGCACCTGGTCGGCGGCACCGAGTGGTTCAGCGTGGCGGAGAACTGATCTCCAGGGTCCGGACACCGAGGACATGTTCTGGGCACGGCGGGGGCTACTTGTGCTTCCCGCTGCCCTTCTCGCCGCTTGCCCGGCCGTTTCCGGCCGTGTTGTCCGTGCCGCCGGAGGTGCCCTTGCCGGAGGCGCCGGCGCTCCCCGCCTTGCCGTTGCCGGTGGTCTTGCTCGGCGCGGCTGTCGCCCGTGCCAGCTGCTCGGAGCAGTACGCGGCGACCTTGTCCTTCCCGCCGGCGGCCGTGACGAGTCGCTGCCAGGCTCGCGAGTCGAGCGCTTTGCCGCGGTCCTTGACCTGCTCGTAGGCGCGGCAGTGGGCTTCGGTGTCCTTGGCGGTGGCCGGGCGGTCCGTCGGTCCGGGGACGCCGGAGGACGCCGACGAGGCCCCACCGCCCGGCTGGTCCGGGGCGACCGCCGACGGGTGTACGGTCCCCCGCCCGGCACCGTCACCGTCCGTGGACGAGCCGACGGAACCGATGGTCGCGACCGCGACTCCACCCAGCGTGAGGCTGGCGAACACCACGCCGAGCGTCAGCTTCACAGGACGCCTGGCGCGCCGCTCCGCGGGCAGCCGCCAGTCGTCCCGGCGCCGGGTACGCGCCCGGTGCGCGCCTGTGTCGTGCGCGGCCCGGAAGGCGGTCAGGGCCCGCTGCTCGGCCTCGGGCTCGAGATGGCCTCGTAGGACGGCGCCCAGCTCCGTTTCCAGGGTGGCGGCGTCACGCGCCTCCCACGTGTCGGACGCGGCGCCGCCAGGGTGCACACGTCGACGGCCAGGAACTCCGTGGCCGCCCAGCCGTTCACCCATGTCCGCTTCCGTTCCTGTTCGACCGGTTCGATTCGTTCGGCGTTCCGAGTCTGACGACTGTCAGTCGGTCACTGTTGCCTGCGTCGTTCATTTCGACTCCCCCAGCGTGGGGGAAGCCTCATTCGTCACACCCTTGTCCGATTCACCGGCGACGCCCAGTTGGTGGGCGAGGCGTTTCAGGCCCCGGTGGGCGGCAGTGCGCACCGCTCCCGGGCGCTTGCCGAGGACGCGTGCGGCGGCGGGACCGTCCAGGCCGACGACGACCCGCAGGAGCACGGCCTCGGCCTGGTCCCGCGGCAGCCCGCGGACCAGTTCCAGCGCCCGCTCGGTGGACAGGGACTCCAGGGCCTCGTCATGGGTGCTGTGCCGGCTGGGCAGGTCCAGTACGTCCTGTTCGGTCCCTCCTGGCCGGGGCCGTACGCGCTGGCGGCGCAGATGGTCCAGCGCCCGGTGCCGGGCGATGGTCGAGGTCCAGCCGCGGAACCCGGCCCCGTCCCCCTTGAAACGGCCGAGGTCACGGGCGATCTCCAGCCAGGTGTCGGAGGCCACGTCCTCCGCGTCGTCGCCGACCAGGCCGCGCAGATAGCCGAGCAGGCCCGGCTGCACGATCCGGTATGCGACCGCGAAGGCCGTCTCGTCGCCGTCCTGGGCCCGCGCGACCGCCGCGCCCAATTCCCCGTCGTACGCCTGTACGCGCCGGGGTTGCCGTACCTGGCCCAAGACTGTCCTCGTTCGTACCGGGTTCATGGCGAGTGCGTGCCGTCCGCCGTGCTCCGGTCACATCGACGGCCCCATGGTGACCAGCGTCTGTCCTCACAGAAGTGTCACAACGCCTCGGGCGCCCCTTCACGCCGTCGCCGGTGCCCGCCACCCAGCCGCCGAGGACGCGCGGGCCGACGCGGGTCACGGCCCTCACCGCGGCCGCCGATTCCGGGGTTCGGGTGCGCCCGCCGTCGCGTCACGGCACAGCAACCGCAACGAGCCGTGTCCGGCGAAGCAACGGCGGGCCTCGTCGATGGGATCCCACAGCCGTCCCTCGGCCGTGCGGATCCGGTGGTCGCCGTCCGCCTCCCACCACTCGGCGTCCGCTTGGCGGACGATCACCTCACCCGCATACGCCCCGAAGCCGCGCAGCACGCTCGCCACGGCGGCGTAGGGCGTGTCCTCCCGCCGCAGGTCGTCGATCATCCGGTCGACGCGCCACAGGCTGGATGCCGAGTAGTCGAGGCGCAGCCGTGCCCCCTCCCGCATCGTCACCACCGTGTCCGCCGCCCACCGCACGGGCCTGGCGGACGCATGGGGTCTCGTCTCCTGCTCTGTCGTCACATACGAAGAGCGAGGTCGGCGGTCGATCCGTCACGCTGTACCGGGGGATTCCCGGCGACCGGCGAGGTGCCGCCCCACCCCGCGGACGACGGTCGAGGTGTCCTGCCTCGAACGGGGTCCGTCGGGTCGCGTAATGCTTCGTCGCCCCCGTGCGCTCCCTCTGGCATGAGTACGTACCTCCGTCTGCGATCGGTGCCGCCTCCCGCACTGCGCAACAGCACGACCTGGCTCGAACGACTCTTCGAGGACGACTCGGAGACCGTCCGGCACCGGGTCGGCCGGCACCGCGAAGAGGCGCTGGACAAGCGTTATCTGGACCAGGAACGCATCTACGCCGGCGCTCCCCCGAATCGTGCCGAACACCGGCCCCAGACCCAGGTGGTGCTCGGTGGCCGGCCGGTGTTCCGCACCGACCGGCACAAGCCGCCGTTCCTGGTGCTGACGGCGGCCCAGGCCCGCCGGGTGGCCAGGTTCCTGGCCGTGGCCGACTTCGACACGCTGTGGGATTTCGCCCGCGCCGAACTGCTGCCGCGCTACGGCGGCGTGACCGCGGAGCCCGAGACGTGGTACGCGTTCGCGGTGGCGCACCGGGAGTTGAGGGCGTTCTACGCACAGACGGCCGAGTGCGGGGACGCGGTGGTGAAGTGGCTGCCGACCTGAGGCGCGCGTAGGGCCCTGGGCAAGCCATCGTCATGTTTGCTCACCTTTCGTCCGTCTCGTTCCTTGCGGTCGAGCAGGTACGTACGGCGAGGCCGAGGTGTAACACTTCCGGCCGAGTGCGCTCTTTCCATGCGGACGACCGTGTCGGTCGGCCAGGACAGGGGGCACGACTCGTGCAGCGGATGGGCGAAGACGGCGGGGCGTACGGCGAGGATCCGTACGGCGATGCCGGGCACGCGTATGCCTACGGCTACGAGTACGGCGGCAGCGTCGACACGGACACGGGCACGATGTCCTGGGACCCGGTGGAACTCGCGCAGTGGACGCACCCGCAGTACAGCACCCATGCGACGTGGACGGACCCCCTCGCCGCCGGAGCCCGTCCCTACGTGGCCGGACCGGACCCCTCCACGACGCCGTGGGACTCTCCCCACGGTGACATCCTCACCGTGCCGCGCCCGGAGTTCGACACCGTCGCCCCCCTGCCGGAACCGGAGACGCCGGTGAACGAGTCGGTGCGGCCCGTCCTCGTCGAATCCTCGGGGCGACGCCGACGCCGCGTGCCCCGCGCCGCCCGGCTGCTGCTGATCCCCGCCGGCGGCTACGTCGCCCTGCTGATCAGCACGATGCTGGGCGGACCCGGCATCGGTTCTCCGTTCGGCCCGCAGCCGGACTCCACGCACCCGGCCACGCCCCGGGCGACCGCGCCCGACGCCTCACCCGGCACGGGCCACTCCACAGGGAGCGCGAGTCCCACCGCAGGGCAGCGGAACCCCGGCCCCGCGGTGCACAAGACCCCCGGTCCCACCGACCGGCCGGCCGCCTCCGCCACTCCTGCGGCCACGTCCGGGCCCACCGCGGCGCCCACCGGGATCACGTCCCCGACCTCGCGCGCCGCTCCCACCCCCACCCGCAAGGGTCGTGCCATCGGCTCGTCCCACCATCCCGTGAAGTGATCCAAGGCCCCGACGTGGCCGATCGCCGACTTCGCGACGCTCCTGCGCGGCAGCCGCCGTACGACGGCCTTCCACAGGCCACACCCCACCCCGAGGTCTGGCAGCCCGGACCGTCCGAGACACCACAGTCGTACTGACGAGACACCACAGTCGTACTGAGAGGACAGTGATCAGAGCCCATGAGCGGACACCGGCGCCGACCGCCGCAGCGCTCCGTCGGCGGCGCGCGTGCCGAAGGTGACCGCGCCACGGGCCACCGGGCCGCGTATCGTGACCACGCCCCCCGACAGGACATGCCACGCCGTGCCCGGGGAAGGGCGCCACAGAAGAAACGCTGGATCGACTACCCGCGCCGGGGCAGGACGGGCCCGCGCCGCTGGCTGCCGTCGGTGCGCCAACTGCTGGCGCTCTTCCTGCTCATCTTCGGCGGCACGGCAGCGGCCGTCGGCTATGCCTACGCCACGGTCACCATCCCCGACCCCAATCCCACGACACTGCTGCAGAACAACGTCTACTACTGGTCGGACGGCACGGTCCTGGCGACCGACGGCAGCGTCAACCGGCAGAACGTGTCGCTCTCACAGGTACCCGCCGACGTGCGGTGGGACTTCATCGCCGCGGAGAACGCCTCCTTCTACACCGACCCGGGCATCGACCCGCAGGGAATCCTCCGCGCCGCCGTTCACATGGCCGCGGGCGGCTCCGTCCAGTCCGGCTCGACGATCACCCAGCAGTTCGTCAAGAACACCTACCTGGACCAGTCGCAGACGGTCTCACGCAAGTTCAAGGAACTGCTGATCTCCACCAAGATCGGCGCCGGGATGACCAAGGAGCAGATACTCCAGGGGTATCTGAACACCTGCTTCTTCGGCCGTCAGGCCAACGGCATCCAGGCCGCGGCGCGTATGTACTACGGCCTCCCGGTGGAGAGGCTCGACGTGAGCCAGGGAGCCTTCCTCGCCGCGGCGGTCAACGAGCCGAGTCTCTTCCAGTACGCGGACTCCGATCCCGCGGCCAGGGCAAAGGCGGAAGCACGCTGGTCCTGGGTGCTCGACCGGATGGTGAAGACCGGCAAGCTGACACCGGGGCAGCGGGCACGGTACGCGGCCGCCGGTTTCCCCACACCCAGGAAGTGGACCCGAGGTTCAGGGCTCACGGGCCAGACCGGCTACCTGGTCCAACTCGCCAGGTCGTATGCCGAGACGCACGACCCGGCCATCACCGAAAGCAGCCTGAGCAGGGGCGGCTACCAGATCCACACCACCTTCGACAGGAAGAGGACGGCGGAACTGACGAAGGCTGTCGCCACGGTGCGGGGGCAACGCCTCGACCCCGCCCACCGGTCGGTCGACCGGGACGTCCAGGTCGGAGCCGCCTCGGTGGAACCCACGACCGGCAGGATCCTCGCCGTCTACGGCGGCCCCGGCTTCGACCACGCCCACTACTCGGACAACGCCGACACCTCCGGCGTCCCGGTGGGATCGACCTTCAAACCCATCGTCCTCGCCGCCGCACTTCAGCATGGAGCCGTACTGCGGCCCGGCAGGTCACCCGAGCCGATCACCCCGGCCGGCAAGTTCAACGGTGACGACGGCATCAAGATCAAGGACCAGCAGGGCAACTACGTCGCCGACCCCAAGGACCCCACCGGGCTCCTCCACCAGCACAACGACACCCCCCAGCGCTGGGGCTACATCCCTCTGCGCAAGGCCATGGAGCAGTCGGTCAACACGCCGTACGTGCAACTGGGAGAGGACGTCGGCTACGGGAACGTGGCGAGGACGGCCGAATCCCTCGGCCTGCGCCCGGGCAGCCTCTCCGCCCCCAGCGCCGGCTTCTACATCGGCACCTCCACACCGAGCGCCATTCGTATGGCAGGCGTGTACGCGACTTTTGCTGCCGACGGGATGCAGGCCACCCCGTACTCGGTGACGAAGGTCACCCACAACGGCTCGGCACTGGCCGGCTTCTCCGCCCCCGCCCCCGCGCGAGCCCTGCCGGCGGCGGTCGCCGGCAACGTGACCGACGTGCTCCGCGGCGTCATCGCCCGGGGTACCGGCACCAAGGCCCAGGCTCTCGGCAGGACCGCGGCGGGCAAGACCGGAACCACCGACGACTACCGTTCCGCCTGGTTCATCGGCTACACCCCGCAACTCGCCACCTCTGTCGTCCTCTTCCGAGAGGACTCGAACCACCCACAGCTGCAGTCCCTGGCAGGCGTCGGTGGCCTCCAGAAGGTATTCGGCGGCGACATCCCCACCGAGATCTGGACCCAGTACATGCGCGATGCCCTCGCCGGCCTGCCCGACGCCCCCTTCCCCGCGCCCGCCCCCCTCGGCCGCGGCACCGACGAGCCCGGCGCTCCCACGCCCTCCCCGTCCGCGGCCCCCGCCAAGCGGGGCGGCAAGACCGGCAAGAGGACGACCACCACTGCCGCCCCCACACCGGGCGCCCCGGCAGCCGGTTCCAAGTGCCACCGCCACAAGTGCCGTTGACCGCGACAGCAGCGGCCACGGCAGGAGGCATCAGTCGATCGCCCGCGCAGTGATCTGCATCACCGAGGCGTGTCGCCCCGTGATGTTCGTCGGACGCGGTGCGCTGTAGAGGGCGGCCACCTGTGTGACAGGTGTGCCTCGTGTGACTTTTTTCTGTGGCCCTTTCGGGCCTTCTAGGGGTGGATACGTGGTGGGTCGTCGTACGTCGCATGTGTACAGACCGCTGAGCATGAAACGACGGGCGTGGCTGACGCTCGGTGCGGTGGTCCTCGGAGGCGGGGGCGTGGTGACCTACGCCGTCGCCAGCCCGTCCTCCGATCCCGGCGCGGCCGGCCGGGCCAAGCGGCCGGTGAAGGTGTACGACCTCGCACTGAAAGGCGGCACAGGCGACAAGCGGGAGCTGCCGCGTACGGACACCGAGCAGTTCTCGATGCTCGGCGTCTCCTGGGCGGGGGCGGCCAAGCGGCTCGACGGCACGGTGCAGGTACGCACCCGCAGCCTCGACACCGGCCGGTGGAGCGCCTGGCAGGACCTCGAACTGAACGTCGACCCGCTCGAGAACCCCGGCGCCGGAGTGCGCGCAGCGTCCGAGCCGTTGTGGGTCGGCCCCTCCGACGGCATGCAGGTGCAGGTCATCCGCAAGAACGGCACCAGCGGCTCCGCTCTGCCCAAGGGCCTTGAGGTCAACCTGGTCGACCCGGGGGTGGTGACCGACGCCGAGACCAAGGTCGGCGGCACCGCGGCCAAGCCTGCCGCGTTCGTCGCCGATGAGAGTCCCGGCGCCACGGCAACCGCGCCCACCGACTCCGCCGCGCCCAGCGACGGCACCACCGCCGCGCCGACGGACGGCCAGACCACCACATCCCCGGCTGCGACGGACACCACGCCGGCGGCCACCGATTCGGCGCCGGCGTCCCCCACGGGCTCCGCCCCGCCCTCCGACTCGGCGTCCCCCACGGACTCTGTGTCGCCGTCGCCGAGCACGTCGTCCAGCGCGCCGCCCTCGGCGCCGCCGTCCACCGTGCCCGAACCGCCGATCGTCTCGCGCGCCGAGTGGGGTGCCGACGAGTCGATCAGCCCCGAGGCGCCGGAGTACAACGCGGACGTGAAGGCGGTCTTCGTCCACCACACCGACGGGGCCAACGACTACTCCTGCGCCGACTCGCCGTCGATCATCCGGAGCATTTACGCGTACCACGTCCAGGTCAGCGGCTGGAAGGACATCGGCTACAACTTCCTCGTCGACAAATGCGGCACCATCTTCGAGGGCCGCAAGGGCGGCGTGGACCTTCCGGTGTTCGGCGCACACACCTACGGCTGGAACCGGGAGTCCGCAGGCGTCGCGGTGCTCGGTGACTACACCACCACCAGCGCCACCAACGCCACGCTGGCGTCAGTCGCCCGCCTGGCGGCCTGGAAGCTCGGCCAGTACGGCGCCGATCCCGCCGGAACCACCCAGCTCACGGCGGGCGCGAGTCAGCACAACTACTTCAGCACCGACTTCACCGCGGGCAGCAAGTACACCTTCCAGCGGATCTCCGGCCACCGGGACGGCTACAACACACAGTGCCCCGGCGGCCTGCTCTACGACCAACTGCCCACCATCCGCACCTGGGCATCCGGCCCGGTGCAGGGACTGAAGGTCGGCTCGGTCGACGGCGCGGGCCTTTCGGGCTCGACGTACTACACCAAGGGCGGCATCACCGTCCGTTGGACAGCCACCACACCGGCGTCGTTGATCTCCAAGTTCGAGCTGCTGGTCGACGGCAAGAGCGTCGCCACCACCTCCGGCACCGCCACGTCCGCCGCCGTCACCCTGGCCCTGGGCAGCCACACTGTCGCCGTGCGGGCCGTGCACCAGTCCGGCAGGACCGCGACCAGTGCCGCGCTGCCCGTCGTCGCGGAGACGACCGCACCGACCTTCACCACCAACCCGAAGCTTTCCCTGCGCTCCGGCACCGTCAGCACCAGCGCCATCCCGGTCACTCTCGGCTGGAAGGCCACCGACGACAAGGCCCTGCGCGAGGTGAAGCTGCTGTCCCCCACCACCGCCACCTTCGGCCCGACCACCACCACCTCCAACCGCACCGCCAAGTCCGGCGCCGCCACCACATGGTCGATGCGGGCCTACGACTACGCCGGTAACTACCGCACGTCCTCGCCCTCGTACACCCCGGTGATACTGCAGGAGACCGCCGCCACGAAGTCCGGCAGCTGGACCACCCGCTCCTCCACCGGCTACCTCGGCGGCCAGTCCTACTCCAGCGGTTCCAAGGGCGCCAGCCTCACCTGGACCTTCACCGGCCGCTCCGCCGCCTGGGTCGTCTCCCGCGCCGCCGGGTCCGGCCAGGCGTACATCTACGTCGACGGCACCAAGGTCTCCACGGTCGACCTGAAGTCTTCCACCACCCTGTACCGGCAGGCGAGCTGGACCAAGACCTGGTCCAGCAGCGCCAAGCACACCATCAAGATCGTCGTGGTCGGCACCAGCGGCCGTCCCACCGTCACCACGGACGGCCTCGTCTACATCAAGTAGCCCAAGCCCCGCGAAGACGCAGCGCGCCACTCCGACCGGCGCATGCGGTCCCCAGCACGAAATCGGCCTTCACGACCCGGCGTACGCGGTCGTGAAGGCCGACTTCTGAGAGCTCAGTCAGAGGTGATATTGACCGTGACCGAGCCGTAGGCATAGGCGTGCCGCGCGTCGCCCCCGTACTGGACGGTGTACTGGACCCCGCGTGCGCGCCGCCGTGGACACGGGCGAATAGCGCGGGTTCGCCGCCGGGATCTGGCAGACGGCAGGTCTGGCCGCGCTGGCCCGGGGCAACTATGTGACCGCGTACGCGCAGTTCAGCCGGCTCTTCGCCGCCGACGGCACACCCCTGCACCATCACTTCTCGTACCTTGCCGTCGCGGACCTCGCCGCTGCGGCGGTGCGTGCCGAACGGCGCCTCGAAGCACGTACGTTGGTGGAGCGCGCGCTGGCTCGCGTGGACCCCGCGCCCGGGCCGCGCCTGGGACAACTCACGGCCCGCGCTCGCGGACTGCTCGCCGAGCCCGACAGCGCCGAGGCCCACTTCGCCGCGCCCCTGGCCGATCCCACCGGAGACACGTGGCCGTTCGAACGGGCCCAGCTTCAGCTGGACTACGGGGAATGGTTGCGCCGGCAGCGACGGATCAACGACGCCAAGCCCCTCCTCGTGACCGCCCTGGAGACGTTCCGCCGTCTGGGCGCGGCACCGTGGACCCGGCGCGCGGAATCCGAGCTGCGTGCCTGCGGCGTCACGGTGCAAGTCCCGCAGGGCGCCCCGGGCGCGCTGGACGGCCTCACCGCTCAACAGCGCGAGATCGTCGTCCTCGCCGGACACGGCCTGACCAACGGCGAGATCGCCGACCGTCTGTTCCTGTCCCCCCGCACCGTCGCCTCACACCTGTACCGCTCCTATCCCAAGCTCGGCATCGCCGGCCGTCGCCAACTCCGCGACATCATCGACCAGCGGATCACACCACGGGCCGGCCGCCAGCACGCCGACCACGCACATGGGGACGCCGCGCGGTGATTGCCTCGGCCGGTCAGGTGGGCCCGTCAGGGCTCCGGGAGAAGGCCGTGTCGCCGGCCGTCGCCACGATCGCGTCCTTGACGAGCAGCACGCGCGGCGGGTAGCTCTGCACTTTGTCCCCGGGGTCGTCCAGTGCGGAGGTGCGCCAGACCTCCGCTCCGGTGCGGCTGTCCAGTGCCAGCAGACGGCCGAAGCGGTTGGAGAAATAGACCCGCTTGTACGTCGCCGACACCGCGGGCGCGGACAGACTCTCCATGTCCGTCGTCTTCTGCCAGAGTTGTTTGCCGCTGTCCGCCGACACCGCGGTGACCGACCCGTCGGACCGTACGAAGTAGACGACGCCGTCCACAAGGGTGGCCGCGCCGGTCAGCGGATGTGCCAGCGGTATCCGTCTGACCTGTCCGGTGTCCGAGGCCACCCGCAGCAGCGCGTTGTACGGCCGTTCGTACCCGGATTCGTACACGTCCTTCGCGGTCTGGGGGGCGAGGAACAGGGGTTGCCCGCCGACAGCGCCGAGCGCTTCCGCCTTCTTGGGCAGTGTGGCCGTTTCGGTCAGGCTGCCGGGTCCGAGCTTCATCAGCTCGACCGGGGCCTGGCCGGGCTCGTTGCCCTCCGAGCACAGGGCGTAGGGGACGCCTCCCAGCGCCGACGGAGTGCAGTACTCGTCCAGCGAGGGCGCCCGCCACAGTTCCTTGCCGGAAGGCCCGTAGGCCACGAACGACGAGTAGTCGGGAGACATGGTCAGCAGTCCGCCGTCGTACAGGACCGCCTCCTCGGACGGGTTGGTGTCGCGTTGCCACCGCCGGTGCCCGGTACCGGCGTCGAGGGCCACCACGCGCCTGGTCTTGTCGTCCGGTTCCTCGTACATGTAGACCAGCCCGTCGCGAACGCCGATCGGCTGCGCCCCCTGAGGGCGGGTGCCGGTCCGCCACAGGGTGCGGCCGGAGGCCGCGTCGATCCTGGCGGCCGTGAAACCCGTACCGCCACAGAACAGGGCGCTTCCCTCCGTCACGCATCCAGGGGTGTCGTAGTCGAGAGGGACACCCTTCACGTCGTACCGCAGCTCCGTCTGCCACGGCCGCCAGCCGGCGGGCAGTGACGCGGCACGGGCGGTGGCGGTGGCGGTGGCCGTGGCGGTGTCCGGATCGGACACGAAGACACCCACCCCGATACCCAGCCCCGTGACGGCCAGCACCGCACCGAGGCTGGTGAGCAGCATCCGGGCTCGGCGTCGCTTGCCGGTACCGATGCCGGTCGCGGCGCCCGCGGAGGTGGTGGCCGCGCTCCGAGAAGTGGGGAGGTGCTGGGGTTTCGGGTGCTGGGGTTTCGCGGACTGCCCGGTCTTCGGGGACCCGGTGGCGTCGGATTCCGGCAGCGCCTGGAGCATGCGGTGTATGTCCGTCAGTTCCGGGCGTGCGGCCGGGTCCTTGTCCAGGCAGCGCTCGACAATGCTCAGGAGCGCTTCGGGCACGCCGCCGAGGTCCGGGGTCCCGAACACCACCTGATAGCCGGTTATATACGGGCTGTCGGCGTCGAACGGTCCCGTGCCGACGGCCGCGAACACCAGCAGCGACCCCAGCGAGAACACGTCCGAGGCCGGGGTGACGTCCCGGGGAGAGGCCAGTTGTTCCGGCGACATGAAGGGCGGAGTGCCGATCATCCGCCCGGTCGTGGTGAGGCTCTGGTGGTCGGAAGCCCGCGATATGCCGAAGTCGATGACGCGCGGCCCGTCCTCGGTCATCAGGACGTTGCGCGGTTTGAGGTCCCGGTGCACCAGGCCCGCCCGCTGGATGTCGCGCAGCGCCTCGGTGAGCCCCAGCCCCAGCGCGCGCAGTTCCCGCTGGCTCAGCGGGCCGTTCTTCTCCACGACTTCGGCGAGGTTGAGCCCCGGTACGTAGAGCGTCGCCATCCACGGCCGGTCGGCGTCCGGGTCGGCGTCCACGACAGGCGCGGTGAAGGCGCCGCTCACTCTGCGCGCTGCCTCGATCTCCTGCCGGAAGCGCGTCCGGAACTCCTCTTCCTGGGCGTACGGCCCGTGTACGAGCTTGACCGCGACCTGCCGTCCCGAGGCGGAGACTCCCAGATAGACGACTCCCATGCCGCCCGCCCCGAGCCGACCGAGAAGGGTGTACCCGCCTATGGACTCCGGGTCCCCGGTGCTCAGGGGCGTCATCGCCGATCATCCTTCCCAGCGCCTGCCTGCCTCACGGGGATCAGAGTAGGGCCTGCCGCCCCGGAAACGGAGCCGCGCCTGTCACGCACCGTGTCCCCGTGCCCCTGCGCCGAGCGATGGGTCATCCGACCAGACGAGGGCTCAACTCCAGGCCGCCCAACCCGATATCGAAGTCGAGCCGATGTCGATCCCGATGCCGATGTGCGTCGAGGTGTTCCTGCGCGCCCGTTTCGCAAGAGCCGACGGTCTCGTCAGCCGCCCCCACAGTCCCCATTCCGTTCGGCTTCCCAGGAAGGCCGCGTTTCTGCAGTTCAGCCGGACTCGTTTGAGCGGGCGACCCCCAACTCGAACTGGACAACAAACAAACCCCAGGCCACTGACCTGGGGTTTCTCTCTGGAGCGGGTGACGAGAATCGAACTCGCGCTCTCAGCTTGGGAAGCGGCGGCGCTTGCGGGGCTGCGTGGCTTCTGACCTGCGTTGATCTGTGGTGTCGGCGTGTTGCGACCCGTTCGCACCGCTGTTGACCGTGGTTGTCCGCTCTTATGGGCACGCTGTGGGCACGGCTTCGAAGGACGTTCGGCAGAGCCTGTGCGCGAAGGGGCTCTGCGCCGGAAGGCGTCGGGGAGGCGGCGTCCTGTGATCGTCCACAGCCACCCCGTGGCCGTCACCGACGCAGCGGGGGCTGACGGCACCGAACTGCCCTTGGGCGACGCACAGTAGAGAAAGTCGCCCCTTCGAACACCGGTATCGACCAGGGCTGGGATTCAGCGCACCGGGAAGCCGAAGGAGTAGCCCTGCTCCTTGAGCCGGGGGAGGATCCGGCGCAGGGCCTCGACGGTCTGGGCGCGATCGCCTCCCGCGTCGTGGAAGAGGAGCGTCGGCCCGTCCGGCAACTCCCGCTCGACGGTGGCGACGATGGCGTCCGTACCTGGCCGCTCGAAGTCCTTGGTGTCCACGTTCCAGCCCAGCGGGCGCATGCCACGGGAGGCGGCGAGCGTGCGGCTGTACGGGGTGAAGGCCCCGCCGGGCGCCCGGTAGTACATCGGTCGTACGCCCCCGGACGCCTTGGTGATCATGCGTTCGGCGTCGAGGATCTGCTGCGACTGGTAGGCCTGGGACTTCTTGTCCATGGTGGTGTCGTGCGACACCGAGTGGTCGCACAGCCGGTGCCCGGCAGCGACCACCTTCTTCACGAGGTCCGGGTGGGCCTGCGCCTGCGTCCCCACCATGCAGAACGTGGCCTTCACCCCGTACTCCCGCAGCACGTCGAGCACTTGAGGGGTCCATACGGGGTCGGGGCCGTCGTCGATGGTGATGTTGACACCGCGCGCCCCCTTGTCCGAGGCATGCGCGATGGTCACCGCGACCGCCTTGACGCCACTGCCCGGCGCGGCCGACGCGGTCGCCTTCGGCGACGAACCGCCCACGGCCTCGGCCTGCGCGGTCCATATCGAGGCACCGGCGGCGAGCAACGCCACCCCGATCGCCGCGCCGAGAACCTTGCCGTACCAGCCCTGCCCGCCGCCGTGCCGCGCCATGTCCGCCCCGCTTTCCCGCAGTTCCTCGCCGATTCCTGGTCACCTCGCGACCATCTGTCAGGACGAGGAACAGCGGCCACGGGATGCGTCGGTTACCGATCAAGGACAATCCCGGGGTGGTTCCCGGACAACCCAGCGAGCAGCGGGCGAAACCGAGCCGCTCGGCCCGATCCCGCCTATCCCCCGACACTGGCGCGCGCCCACCGCGGTGGCCCGCCGCAGCCGACGTCCCTCAGCCGAGTGGAGTGCCGCTCGCCGGGGTGTTCCAGATGGTTCCTACGGCGTTGGCGACTCGGACGCCGGTTGCATCCTCCTCAGCCTGGGAGTGACATCGCTTGCGTGGCCGCGTAGGAGCCGACCTGGGGCCGTCCGTGGCCGTCCGGCGATCTGCCGCTGTGAGGACGGAGCTCCGGCATCGAAGCCCCGGCCGCGGAAATCGGCATCCGCCGATAGGGCGAACGCCACGCCATAACATCCCCTTTGACCTCGAAGATACTACTTGCGTTGATATAGGTAGTTTCCGCAGTTAAGTGACAGTGCATCAGTCGGCAGGAAGCCTGGCGACTGAGGTCAACGGTGACAAGGAAGGACTCGTCCATGACAGTGGATGCCATCCCCGACGCCCCTATCGACAGGCGGCGAACACGGAGGTTCAGAGCAACTGTCGTCATGCTGCCCGCGACCGCGCTGCTACTGACGATGACTTTGATCTCGAACCTTGCGAGCGCAGCTGAGGCGTCCGTGGGATTGGGGGCCGCCACGAGTTACGCGGTCCTGGCCGGTACAACGGTCACCAATGTGGTCGTCCCCCCGGTCCCCAACACGGTCGTCAACGGCGACCTGGGACTCAGCCCTGGGAACTCGGTGACGGGCTTTCCGCCCGGAGTCGTCAACGGAGTGCAGCACGTCGCCGATGCCGCCGCCGTTCAGGCCAAGTCCGACCTGGTCATCGCCTACAACGACGCGGCCAGCAGGGCAACCAACACCGTCCTGACCTCCCCGGGTGACATCGGCGGACAGACGCTGGCTCCCGGCGTCTACAGCGCTTCGTCGTCGCTGAATCTCACCGGGACTGTCACTCTCGACGCCCAGGGCGACCCGAACGCCGTCTTCATCTTCAAGATCGGATCCACTCTGATCACGGCCCCGACGAGCAACGTCTCGCTCATCAACGGAGCGCAGGCCTGCAACGTGTTCTGGCAGGTGGGGAGTTCCGCCACCATCGACACCAATTCCTTCTTCAAGGGCAACATCCTGGCCCTGCAGTCCATCACGGTGAACACCAATGCGGCGATTGAGGGCCGGGCGCTGGCGCGTAATGGTGCGGTCACGTTGGACCACAACGTCATCACGAGGGCGGTTTGCATGACAGGCCCGGCCGGGCCTGCCGGTCCGACCGGACCCGCCGGACCCTCTGGGCCTCCTGGATCGACCGGATCCACTGGCCCCTCCGGGCCTGCCGGACCGACTGGGCCTGCTGGACCGACTGGGCCTGCCGGACCCTCCGGGCCTGCTGGACCGACTGGGCCTGCCGGACCCTCCGGGCCTGCTGGACCGACTGGGCCTGCCGGACCGACTGGGCCTGCCGGACCCTCCGGGCCTGCTGGACCGACTGGGCCTGCCGGACCGAAGGGAGACAAGGGTCCGAAGGGGGATAAGGGAGACAGGGGCCCGAGAGGGCACAAGGGAGACAGGGGTCCGAAGGGGCATAAGGGGGACAGGGGCCCCAAGGGGCATAGGGGAGACAAGGGATCGAAGTGGTAGCGGCCACAAGGGCAGCAGTCACAAGGCTCGATAACATCCGTTCGTTCTCATGGCTGTATTGCAACGTCGGCGACCTCTGAGAAGCGAAGTCTCACGTTCATGTACGCAGACGCTCGGCTGGTGTTTCCCAGCCGAGCGTCTTGCGTGGGCGGCTTTTGAGGCGACAAGTCCGCCCCCGACTGTACGAACGACCTGGACGCCAGTGCCACAACGACATTGAGGGCCATCTGTCCTGACCGTGTGTGACATGCCGCGTGCGGCGTAATGGGCTCTGTGGGTTGGTCGGCCGCGTCACTCTGTGCGGGTTGATCACGGCCGTGTCAGGAGCTCGTGTGTACAGATCACGTGAGCGGTCGAGCGTATCCGCCGTGGCCGCCGGATGAACCCGAGAACGTCGGGGCGGGCGATGGATCCGCGGCACGAGATGAGCAGGGACACGGTGGCCGAGGCTTTGAAGACGTCGGTGCGGGGGTGCGGCTGTGGCGGAAGGTGAGCGGCGGCCCGACAAGGGCATGGTGGACCGGTCGGAAAGGTTCGGTGAGCGGCTGCTGGGAGTGCTGCTGGACCGGGCACATGAGATGCCGCCGCAGCTGATCGCCCCGCTGATCGCGGAAGAGGTGGCCAGAGTGGGTGGCCGCGACGTCTCGATCCTGCTGCAGGACTACGCCCAGCTGGTTCTGGTGCCGCTACCGGGTCGGCGGCTGATGGTCGGCGAGCCTGAGCCGATCGACGACTCTCCCGCCGGCACGGCCTTCCTGTACGCGACCACCGCCGAGGTGCCGCAGGACGACGGCGTCCGGATGTACCTGCCGTTGCTGGACGGCAGCGACCAGGTGGGAGTGATGGCCCTCACCCTGGACACCGTCGATGACGACGACCGACGGCTGCTGCGCAGGCTCGCCGGCCTGGTCGCCGACATGCTGGTCACCAAGCACAGCTACACCGACCAGTTCTTCCTCGCCCGGCGCCGTGAACCGATGAGCGTGGCCGCGGAGATCCAGTGGTCCCTGCTGCCGCCGCTGGCGATGTCCATCCCGCAGGTCTCGGTCGCCGGAATCCTGGAGCCCGCCTACAACGTCGCGGGCGACAGCTTCGACTACGCCCTCAACGAAGACATCCTGCACGTCGCCATGGTCGACGCAATGGGCCACGGTCTGGACGCCGCCACGATGGCGACCGTCGCCGTCGGGGCCTACCGGCACGCCCGACGTTCCGACATCGGCCTGTCCGAGATCTACGCGTTCATGGACCGGGCGATCGCCGAGCAGTTCGGGCCCGACCATTTCGTCACCGCGCAGATGATGCGTCTGAACATCGCGACGGGCCACCTGCAGTGGGTCAACGCCGGCCACCCCGCACCGCTGCTGATCCGCGACCACCGGGTCCTCCGGCAGCTGGCAGGCCCGACCACCTTGCCGGTCGGCTTCGGCGGCGAAGATCCCCAGATCAGTGAGCAGATGCTCCAACGCGGCGACCGAGTGCTGTGCTTCACCGACGGCCTGATCGAGGAGCACGAGGCCGGCGGAGAACAGTTCGGCGAGGATCAGCTCATTCACTGGGTCAACCGCATCGAACACGGAGAGAAGGGAGTACGAGCGGTGGTGCGCGCACTCTCCCACGCCCTGAAGCGGCAACGAGGCGGTCGCACCAGCGACGACGCGACCCTCTTCCTGATCGAATGGCGCGGGGGCGATGCCGACCACCTCGCCGTCCTGGACTGAGCCGACAGCCGAACGTGGTCGGCATCGGCATGCGCCGGACCTGGATCCAACGGGCCTTCCACCCCATAAGAGTGCACCGGCCCCGGACCGCGTCAGCCGCGTTCCTCCTCCTCGGCCTCCATGAGCCGGATCCCCCGATGCGTCAACATCACCATCGCGGGTGTGTTTCCCTGCACCCAGTCGACAGTGATGAGCTCTTCGCCCACCAGATATGCGCACGCCGCGGCCAGATCCTGCTCAGGGACCTGGAGGTCGTCACGCAGCCTCGCCCCGGTGACGCCAAGGAGGCGATTGCCTTCCGTGGCCTCGTACAGCGTTTTCATGATCGCTTCGCGGTAGTTCTTCCGCTCGCGCAGTGTTGCCATGATTGCCGCCACTCGTGCCTGTCACCTCACTCTACTCCGGGCCTTGCCAAGAGAACCTACGTTCTCCATGACCAGGCGGCACGGCCGGTCGGCAGCTGCCTGGTAGGAGGAGGTGTCATCCCCGTCTTCCCAGGTTTCCTCGGAATCCTGGTCCAGGACAGTCATGGAACTGCCGTGGAGGGCGTGTTCCGCTGCCATGAGGGCGCTCGCGGTCGTCGGAGGGCGGGTGCTGTCGCTCGCGGCGGCCATCAGGCGAGCGGCTGCCGGGGCGTTGGTCTCCGGTGGTATCACCAGCAGGTTCCAGCTGCCCGTGGTGTGGGACAGCAGCATGATCTTGTGGGGGTCCAGCTCCGTCGTGAACCAACCGACCTTCACCACGTGACCGTTGACGGGCACCCTGCTCGGGAGGGCAGGCCAGTACGTCGCGTTGACGGCGATCCGGGTGATCCGTCCGGACAGGGGGTCCAGTACGTCGGCCAGGGCGGAGAGTTCGTGTGTCAGGTCCCGGGAGCGGGGCCACCAGGCACCATCGAGAAGTCCTCGGGAAGTGCTCACGGTTTTGAGCGCGAGGCGAGCGGTCGGAGCCCTGAAGGGCGCGATCCGCAGCGGGGGTCGGTCGGTGGTCGCGGACATCGCGCGCACCTGTCTCCCGGCCGCTGCTTGGGGCGGCGGCCCGGTGTCGTCACTCGCCGAGAACGACACCGGCATGGCGGCCGATGTGCGAAATACTCTCGATGCCTCCACGCTACTCCGGCGGCACGCCGAACGGGCCTGAGCGAGGCCCCGGTTCCGAACGCCGCCCATCACGCACCGCACCATCAGGTACCGCGTAGTGCGCCATCACGCACCGCGCCATTACGCACCGCGCCATCAGGTACCGCGCACCGCGCCATTACGCACCGCGCCGGTCCGACCGTCATGCCTCTCACATGCCTGGCGCCGCCATCGGCAGGCGGCCGATGGCGGCGCCCACGGGACTGTGGGAGGAGGTGTGACGGGCGTCGTGTCCGCCTTCGGAGTCCCAGACCGTTTCCCGGGCCGAGTCCCATGCGGCGGCCTCGGCCTCGGCGGCGATGCGGAAGAGCTCGGCCTCCCGGATCAGGCCGCTTGCGGTGAGGCTGAGTGCGGGATCCGTGGCGGTGGTCATCAGCCGGGCGGCCGTGACGTCGTCGGTCTCGGGTGGGATCACCAGGAGGTCCCAACGACCCGCGGTGTAGGAGAGCAGCAGCAGTTTGTGCGGGTCCTGCTCGGCCTTGAACCAGCCGACCTTCACCACATGGCCCTGGACGGGAACCTTGCGAGGGATGACCGGCCAGAACGTGGGGTTCACGGTGACGTGGGTGATCCGCCCCCACAGCGGGTCCAAGACGGCGGTGAGCGCGAAAAGTTCGGCCGTCAGGTCGCGGGAGCGTGGCCACCATGCGCCGTCGATCAGGGCGGGCGCCGCGCCAGGCGGCGTGAGCTGCAGCCGGAGAGGTGGCGGTGAAGAAGAGAAGGTCCGGTCTTCGACCGCGGGCTTGTCGAACATGGTTGCGGTCATCATGCGAACCCTGCCCCGGGCCGGCCAGGACCGGCCCGGTGTCGTGAATCGCCGGGGACGGCACGGGCATCGAAGCCGGTGTACGAAGTACCCTCGGTATCTTCAGGATACTCCTGGCCGGGGTCCGACGGACGGATACCGTGACGCGAGTTCCACGGCGTGCCGGACTCGCGGTCGCCCGTTACCCGTAGTACTGGAAGATCCCCTTTCCACGACATCGTGATCGCGCCGCTCACGGACATCGGCTGCCTTGATCACGCCCTCTCCCTTCCGGGCGCGGCACCCTCACGAGGCATGAGCCAACGGCTCCGGCGCAAACACGCCGGAGCCGCCCTTCCGGGCGGTTGCACGTGAGAGTGAACCGGCGTGCCAAGTAGCCATCGTTGTCCGGCAGTAGATGCATCTGTCGCGCACTATCGGCACTCTTCGGGCGGGACTACGCTGTGGAGTGAGGCCCCAGTCCCCGGTTCCGATGCTGTGTTTTGCTCCCGGGGAGGTCCGCTGTGTTCGTTCTGCTTCTCGTCCTGATCATGGTCTTGTTCGGCTTCGGTTTCCTCAATCCCATCTGGTGGGTCGCCGCGGCTGTGGTGGTCTTCGGAGCCACCCGTTACGGCCGCCGGGGCCGCGGCGGGTCCGACTTCGGTGAGTACCAGGACTATCGGGACCGGCGGGAGCGTCAGGACCGCTGGGATCGCCGCTACAGCCGTCAGCACCGAGCGCGCTGGAACCGCGAGGACCGGCGGGACCGCGAGCGCCGGGGGTGACCGACGAAGTGCCGCCGGCGTCGCCCGCGCACCGTGGCCGGCTGCTCCTGCCAGGTCCGTTCCGAAGCGGCATCGAGGCCAGAACGCGTACGCCATGCCCTGTTCCGCTCGTCGTGCATGTGCTCTACGGTCAGGGCAAGGCAGGCGGGACTTCGTCCGTGTCGGGAATCGACGGAACCGGCAAGTCCCCCACCCAGGCTCCCAGCCCCCGAGTCGCAATCGAGGCCGGCCGGAGCCGCATCGCCGGAGCACGCGGCTCCAGCTTCCGTCCTCCTGGCGTTTTCCACTCGGGGTGCTCCCGCCACCCCGCCGCCTCGGAGGGCAGCGCGCGAGGACACGATGGCCGGGGGGCCTCGCGTCCTCGCGACCACGGCCGCCGCCGAACACCATCGGCGGCGGCCGTCCGGCCCGGAGAGCAGAGTCTGCGAACCACAGCCCGTGAACCACCGTCTGGGAGCTGCTACCGACAGGTCGTGGCCTTGGTCAGGACCTCAGGCCCGGGAGGGCTTCGGAGTCGTCGATGAACGCGCGGGCCAGGTCGGACAGGCGCCGGTTGTGAGCACGGGCGTAACCGCGCAGTGTGGTGAAGGCCTGTTCCATGTCGATGCCCCGGCGTTCGGCGAGTTTTCCCTTGGCCTGTTCGATCAGGACGCGGCTGTTCAGCGCGCTCTGCAGTTGCTCGTTGAGGACGGTGCTGCGGTGCGCGGTGCGTTGTTGCAGCAGGCTGATGGTGGCGACGTCGGCCAGGGCCTGGGCGAGCGGCGTGGCGTCCGGCTCGAAGGGGCCCGGGGTGGCGTGGAAGAGGTTCAGGGCCCCGACGACCTCGTCCCGTAGACGCATGGGCAGGGCCTGGACCGCCCCGAACCCGCTGCGGTGGGCGGTCGCGACAAAGCGTGGCCAGCGGTCGGCCTCCCCGCTCAGGTTGGCGACGATCACCGGTGCGCCGGTGCGGAAGCAGTCCAGGCAGGGCCCTTCGTCGTTCTGCAGCTGGAAGAGTTCCAGCAGGCGCACCTGTTCGTCGGAGGCGGCCATGACGCGGAGTTCGCCGTCACGGTCCGCGAGCAGCACGCCTGCGGCACTCGCGCCGAGCATGCCCACACAGCGGTCGGTCAGCAGGCGCAGGAAGTCGATCAGGTCGAAGTCGGCGACCAGGTTGTCCGCCAGCTCGACGAAGGTCTTGGCCAGGAGTCGCTGATTCATCGTGCACACCCTCCGTCGGGACTGATCCCGGCCCGGATGACGGGACGGGAAGCGCAACTCGTGTCCTTGTCCGGTTTCTTGGTCCGGCTCTCTTCGTTCGGTTTCTTGGTTCGCTTCTTGGCTCGGCAAAGGTGTCAGGCTTCATCGTCGGTCGGATCCGTGTCCGAGTCTGGGGGGAACGTGAGCCGGTGGGCGACCACGTCGGCGGCCACCGTGGCGAGGCGGCGTCCTCTGGCGTAGGCGTAGGCGCGCAGGCGGACGAAGGCTTCTTCGGCACCGACTCCGAGCTGGGCCGTGAGCATGCCCGTGGCCTGGTCGATCTCCGCCCGGTACGCGCCCAGGTCCTCGTGGCGGCCGTCCGCCGACCATCCGCCGGCCAGGTCCTCTTCCCCGTCGATCCGGGAGTCGAGCAGGACCAGAGTGGCGGTGTCGGCGAAAGCCAACGCGTCCGCCAGCTCCTCCGCGTTCAACCGGCGTGGGACTTGGGAGTACAGGTCCAGAACTCCGGGGCTGATCGCCCCCATTTGCAGAGGGAAGGCGAAGACGGCGCGTGCCCCGGCTTCCAGGGCCGCGTCGGCGAACACGGCCCAGCGGTCCTGCACTTCGGCGGCGAGCAGATCGGGCGTCAGCACGGCCGAACCCTGTGTGAAGGCATCCACGCAAGGCCCCTCGCCCAAGGTGAGCTGGAGCTCCTCCAACTGCTCGCTGACATCGTCGGTGCTGCACAACGGATGGCTTGCCGCGGAGCTGGACATCGCGGAGAGCCCGGCCCCGCCGACCGGCAGTGCGGCCACGGCGGCGGTGCACACGTCCACCACGCCGACCCGGGCACCCCGCCGGGCCGCCTGCGCGGCGATCAGTACCTGGATCCGGGCCGACCGGTTGTCGGACCTCACCCGGGCCACCGTATCCGGGCTTCGTGCGCGAGACCCTCCAGCCTTGTCGTGGTCCGTTCCCCGAGGGGGAGCACCAGCGCACGGAACGTGGTGGGGCTCGTCGGCCTCCGGAGCTCTCCGATGTCCAGCCATCCCGAGGAGTGGAGCGAGTCGAGAGTCGGGCGGTCGGCCTGATCCACCAAGGTGGCGCCAAGGGTGGCCTGGTGGTCGGTCAGCAGCTTCTCCTGCAGGCGGTGGGCCAGTTTCTGGTCCTGCGGGTGCGGGCGGACCAGGGTGTCGCTGATCGCGAAGACACTGCCGGACCTGGTGATCCGCTCAATGGTGCGTGGCAGCACACCGTCGAAACCGAGCCACCAGCGGCCGTCGCCGAGTACGGGGAACCCGAAGGCGCACCCCGTCAGACTGTCCGTCTCCGCGATCACCATGGCGAATCCCGGGCGACGGATGTGGTCCGTCAGATGGCTCAGGAAGTCCTGGCGGCTGGGACGGCGGTACGCCTTCCCGGGTGCCGTTGCGCAGGAGTCCTCGTACAGATTCCCAAGATTCTCGCGGATGTCCTCCACGAGCCATCGGTTCACCCGGCGCATCCGCACCGCGCCCGGTCCCGGGTCCGCGCCGAGGTCCGCTCCGGAGTTCACGCCGGGCTTCTCGTGTCCACGGGGCTGCCGTGACCGTCCCTGATGCGCCCGAGCCATCACACCGCACCGCCCGACAGGACAGGTACAGGAGGAACGGGCGGAACAGACCGATGCGGCGGGACGGGAGCGGTCGTGACCGGGGTGTACCCGGGAGGAGGCGACAACTGCCCGAACGGGACCCCCAGGAGCAGGAGTTCGCAGCCGGCGATGTCGAGCATGACGACCAGTGTCCGCGGCGGATGGTGCAGTCGCAGCGTCCCCCCGGCCGCGGTGATGCGTTGTGAGGCGTGGAGGAAGGCGTTGAGGCCGCTGCAGTCGCAGAAGGTGACGAGGGTGAGGTCGACGTCGATGGTGCGGATGCCGTCGCGCAGACACCGTTCCAGCGATGCGCGCACCAGGGGCACCGTGTCCAGGTCGATCGCACCGGCCAGCGTGATCAGTGCCCGTTTTCTTCGGTCGTGGCGGTAGATGGTGAGCGGTGGAAGGGGCATGACGCCTCGGTTCGGAAGACCGTCCGGCAGGGGACTCGGTGGTGCCGGGATCTCGGCACCCTCGGCCCACTTCCGGCAGCGGAGTACATTCGGCGGAGGTCGGGCAACGGCCGACTGGCCGGCCTGCGCGGCAGGACTGCGGACCCACCCGGTTCCCTCCAGGGATGCGCCGGGCGACGGGCGAAGGGCCCGCTCCCCGCGGCGATCCGTGCTCAGCAACGACATGCCGCCGGGGTCTGGGACGTCTGTAGAGCAGCGTAGTCCTCGCCCGGCGCGACGGACGGTCGGAGTGACCCATTCCCAGCATGTGGACGGTATCGAGGCGTGGTGGCGTGCGCATGTCCCGGGCACCGCAAGGTATTTGGGAGTTCAACCTCGCAGAGATCCGAGCCCGGTGAGCACCGCACCGTGCGTGCACGTGCCGCGGTCGCCTTCGTACGAGCTGGATACGCGAATGCATCCGGCTCCGCTCCCAGGTGAACCGGACGGCAGGCTGCGATGACCGGTTTCACTGAGCGTGTACCAGCCCGCCCCGGGATCCGCGGGTCCAGACGCCCGAGCCGCAGGTAGCGGGCTCCGCGTTCCTCGGCGAGGCGGGAGCCGTGGGCTGGGCCGCTCAGGTCGGTCACTTTCTCCGCCTCGTCCAGGGCTCGCTCGCAGGCGGAGAGGTCCCCGAGGCCGGCGTATGCCTCATCCGTAGGAGACGCTCGTTCCCAGGGAGCGGCTGCGGGTGTCGAAGAGCTCGGGGGAGTAGGCGTACGCGAGGGCGGTGTAGCCGCGCTCGAAGAGGTTCACCGGGAAGCCGAACACGATGATGAGGACCGGGTTGAAGGTGAGCCCGTACAGCAGGCCGCTCACTGCACGGCTGAGCCCAGGGGGCGTGCCACGCTTCTGTACGAATCCGGCACACGACAACGGGTCACCCGCCGGCGGTACGGCCGAGTACTCCAGGTCCTCGACGACCAGAGTGTTCCGCAGGCAACCCTGCCCACACCGCTGCCGGCCGGCCTGCGGCCGCCTGCGTGATGCCCGTCCGGCCGGACCACCGCCGCAGCCGCATTGCTCGTCACCGGGGGCTGCACGCCGGCGAGAATCCACGAACGCGCCTGCATCCGCTGTTCCATGCCGGGCATCGGGCGGATCTCGTAGCGCGGTGGTACGCCGTCAGGGCACGCCTACTGCGCATGCCGTACGGGCGTATCGGCGGCCGCACGAAGACGGGCGAGGCGGCCGCGGACAAGCGGGAAGGGTTTCTCGAGTTCGGATGTGGAGTCCCCTCCTGTGGCTGTCTTTCGCGATCCACGATTGGAGCATTCGGTGTCAGCTGCCTTGTAAGCCTGGTCGTCAAGGGTGGCGCGGGTGCGCAGGTCACTCCGTATACGGACGGCTCGGAGAGCATCGGCCCGTCTCGACTGCGGTGAACCACCGTTGACTGAACCGCTCCGGGATCGGTGGCGGCTTCGGGCTGTCTCGATGCGGTTGACGCCACGGCGGCCGCAGGAGGACGGCAGGTACATCAATCCAGTACATGGACTACTCTTGGTACATGTCCATGAAGCGCACGAACGTCTACGCAGATCCCGAGGACCTGGCGATCATCAAGGAGGCGGCCAAGCGGCGAGGGATAAGCGAGGCCGAGATCATCCGTCAGGGCATTCACCTCGCGGCCATGGCGAACCGCGTGTGGGACGAGCCGTTGTTCTCGCGGACCTTTGAAGGGTCGGGTCGTACGCCGTCCAAGGCTGAGGTCCGTGACACGGTCGCCGACGCGATCCGCCGCGAGGCGGACTCCGGAACCACCGCGTGATCATCGTCATCGCGGATACGTCGGGTCTCCTGGCCGCTCTCGACTCGACGCACCCGGAGCACGGGGCGGCGAACGAGACGATCATGGCGGCCGGTCTTCTGGTCATGTCCCCGCTCCTGCTGGCGGAACTCGATCACGTGGCCACGCGTGAGCTCGGTCGTGAGGCCGCCGTCAGCGCGGTCGACGATCTGCGGCGCTGGATGAGCCGGGGCCGGGTCGTCATGCCGGAGATCACGGAAGCCCACCTGGGCGCCGCCCAGTCCGTCCGAGTCCGCTACGGCGCACTCGACCTGGACCTCGCCGACGCGGTGAACGTGGCGCTCGCCGCCGACTACGACACCGACGCGATTCTCACACTTGACCGACGCGACTTCCGGGCCGTACGACCATTGGGCCGCCACAAGGCATTCCGGGTGCTGCCCGACGACCTCCCGCTCTGACAAGAGATCCGCCGCCGCCAAGTGTCCGCTCCCGCAAGGGACTTGATCCCTCCTGTCGGGATGTCATACGCGGTAGGCGTTCGGCGCCGTTCGGGACGGGTGGGCTGAGCGCTTCAACCGCGCGAGCCCGCTGATGGACGACGTGAAGTCGCAGGCCAGCGCCGTCCTGGAACGTGAGGGGACTGCACCCGCAAGGCGCTCGTGCCCTCCACGCGCCCAATCTTTGGGCCAAGAGGTGCGGGCAGGACGCCAAAACGGATCACCAATACACAAGCCCCAGGCCACTGACCTGGGGCTTCAATAAGAGCGGGTGACGAGAATCGAACTCGCACTCTCAGCTTGGGAAGCTGATGTTCTACCACTAAACTACACCCGCGTAAGACGCCGATTATCCGGTGTCGAATGCTCGCTCACTCTACCTCATGGCCGGTCCCTGGCGCTGACGCCGAGGGGCCGGTGCGCGTTTCGGGGGGTGGACGTGGGTGCGGGGGGCCGGAGTTGGGGCGTACGGTGGGGGCGTGGAAGAGGGTCTGGGCGGGACCGGAGTGCCGCTTGAAGGGCCATCCCTTTCATCCCGTAATGTGGCTTTCGTCGTCAGTCAGACGCGGCTCTTGGGGAAGGGACTCTGAGGACTTGATGGAGCGCACCGTCGTCCGTTGTGCCGAGGGGCACGTGTTCAGCACCGCTTCGTTCCCGATGCAGCAGGCCGAGCGACTCGGCCCCGGTCGATTGGTCCGGTGTCCGCGGTGTGCGCGGCTCCGGAGCGTCGTTCCGGTCACGCTCGAGAAGCGGTAGGACTCAGCGGTAGGACCAGCGGTAGGACCTGGGGCGCGGGGACTGTGCGAAATGCTGACAGTCCCCGCGTATCCTCGGGGCGTGCTTCTCTCAGACAAGGACATCCGGGCCGAGATCGACGCCGGTCGGGTGCGCATCGACCCGTACGACGAATCCATGGTGCAGCCCTCGAGCATCGACGTGCGGCTCGACCGCTACTTCCGGGTGTTCGAGAATCACCGTTATCCACACATCGATCCCTCCGTCGAGCAGGCCGATCTGACTCGGCTCGTCGAGCCCGAGGGGGACGAGCCGTTCATCCTGCACCCCGGGGAGTTCGTGCTCGCCAGCACGTACGAGGTGATCTCGCTTCCCGTGGACCTTGCCTCGCGGCTGGAGGGCAAGAGTTCGCTCGGGCGGCTGGGGCTCGTCACGCACTCCACCGCCGGGTTCATCGACCCCGGCTTCTCCGGGCACGTGACCCTGGAGCTGTCCAATCTCGCGACGCTTCCGATCAAGCTCTGGCCGGGTATGAAGATCGGGCAGCTGTGCATGTTCCGGCTGAGCTCGCCGGCCGAGTTCCCGTACGGCAGCGACCGGTACGGCTCCCGCTACCAGGGCCAGCGCGGGCCGACCGCCTCCCGGTCCTTCCTCAACTTCCACCGGACCCAGGTGTGAGCGGGAGCGGGGAGAGTGCGGACATGAGTGTGTCCGGCGTGCGGGAGAACCTCACCTACGAGCGGTTCGGGGTCGCGGTCCGTGAGCTCGCCCAGACCATCGCCGACGACGGGTACCAGCCCGACATAGTGCTCAGCATCGCCCGCGGGGGTGTCTTCGTCGCGGGTGGACTGGCGTACGCCCTCGACTGCAAGAACATCCACCTGGTCAATGTCGAGTTCTACACCGGTGTGGGTACGACGCTCGACATGCCCGTCATGCTCGCTCCCGTCCCGAACGCCATCGACTTCTCCGACAAGAAGATCCTGATCACCGACGACGTCGCCGACACCGGCAAGACGCTCAAGCTCGTGCACGACTTCTGCGTCGACACCGTCGCCGAGGTCCGCAGCGCCGTGATCTATGAGAAGTCCCACTCGCTGGTGAAGTGCGAGTACGTGTGGAAGCGGACCGACGACTGGATCAACTTCCCCTGGAGTGTGTTGCCTCCAGTACATAAGTCGGGAGAGGCGCCCAAGCCGAACAAGGAAGCGCTCTGACCTGCGGTTCCGTAACTGTCTCCGCAGGCCGAACGGCCCCTGACCTGGTGAAGCGGTCGGGGCCCGTTCGGCTGCGCGATACCGCTGCCCGTCCCCGAACGGCGACTCGGCCCCGCAAGGGATGGAGAAGGCCCCCGGCAGTGGTTCCGTGCCTGGGGCCCTCTCGTGCGTACTCGACCGTACGCGGCGTACCGCGCGTCCTCGCTAGAACGTGCCCAGCTTGATGATCGACAGGATCGCGATCAGCTGGATCGCCGACGCGGCCAGTGCCTTCGGCCACGGGAGGTCGTGGGACTTGCTGACCATGATGGTCAGCAGGGCGCCCGCCGCGACCCAGGTCGCCCAGCCGAGGAGCTGCACGAAGGACGCGTCGCCGCCGAAGAACATGGCGACGATCAGGCGCGGGGTGTCCGTGATGGACATGATCAGCATGGAGAGGCCGACCGTGGGCTGCCATGCCCCGTCGCCGCCGAGCTGGCGGGCCAGGGTGTGGGTGACCACGCCCAGGATGAACGTGCTGATGACGATCGCCACGGCCGTCGTCAGGACGATCGGGACGGCGTTGGAGAGGGTGGCGTTTATGGCGTCCTCGCGGGCGCCGTCGAAGCCGAAGACGGCCAGCAGGCCGTAGAGGAACGTCACGATCAGGGCCGGGACCCACATCGTGTAGTCGCGCATCTGCAGGAAGGTCTGGTTGGGGGCCGTGACGATGCCCCTCAGCAGGTCCTTCCAGTGCAGACGGGGGCCGATCGGCGGGGCCGCCGCTTGGCCGGCGCGGTAGGTCCCGCCCTGGGTGTAGGGGTCCTCGCCGACCGAGAAGGCCTGGGTGTGACCAGGGCTGTTCGCCGCGTACGGGTCGGGGCCCTGCTGCGGGTGACCGTCGCCGAAGTACTCCGGCTCGCCGTGGCCGCCGGCGCCGCCGCCGCTCGCCTGGGGCCAGCCCGGCTGTCCGCCCGGCTGTCCGCCGCCGTACTGCTGACCCCCGTACGGCTGCTGCTGCGAGGGCGCGGGCGGGTAGCCGTACGGCTGCTGGCCTCCCTGCGGAGCCTGCTGTCCGTACGACGGTCGGTGTTGTTGCGGTCGCGCTTGCGGGGCTCGGTCGTCCCGGCCGCGTCCGATCCTGAATCCAGCCACGTAATCGAACGTACCTGGTCCCGCACTGTGACGTGCGGGGTGCGGGCCATCGGAGGGGGGTTTGGGTCCGAGCTGTGACATCCCCTAAGGGGACGAGCATGGGTGTCCCTTACGGGGGCACGGCCCCGGCTGTAGGACAGCTGGACTCAGTCCGCGAAGCTGGCGCCGAACGCCGGAGTGCCCGTCGTCGAGACGCCCGCGTCGGCCGGCCGGATGGCGCGGGAGCCGGTCGTGGTGATCTTCGTACCGCTGGAGGGCAGGTAGGTGACCGTGCCGTCGCCACCGTTCTCGTAGGAGCCCACGAGGAGATCGGCCGTCGCCGTTGAAGTCGGCCTGCGGGACCTTCGTGGAGTCCGCGGCGGTCGCCGTCGCGGCGGAGAAGGTGAGCAGACCGCCCCGGCATTCCCAGTCAATGGGGTGCGGACCGCCCGCGTTCACCGGGCGTTGTCCCGGGGTTCGGAGGCTGGTCGGCGAACAGAAGACCTCGCTGTTGGTGGCTGGTGACCGCCGGTGGCGACTCGTGGTTCAGGAGTTCATTCCCAGGAACTCGGACGTGGAGAACGTGACCGTCGGCTTCGCCGTCACCAGCGCCTCCTTGCTGCCCGCGTACACCGCGACCGTGTCCTTCGTCTCCCCGTCGTACGTCCGCACGACCAGGTCCGCCCGCCCGTCCCCCGTGAAGTCGGCGACGGTCAGGACCCGGGTGGTGCCCCGGGCCGGCGGCGGCACGGTCACCATCCCCGTCGCGGACAGTCCGGTCGTACGACCCCGCAGGATGCGCAACTCCGCTCCGCTGGAGACGAGTTCGCTCACGCCGTCCCCGTCGAAGTCCCCGGCGTCCAGCACCGAACCGGGGGTACTGATGCTGTCGCGTACGGCGGTGGGGAGGTCGTAGCGCAGAGACGTTCCGTCCATCGAGCCGACCGCCGCGTCGAGGGCGCGGCCCCTGCCGAAGGGGCCGAGGGCGACGTCGATGCCGCTCGGCAGGGCGGTGCCGGTGCGGGTGGGGCCGGCCGGGCCGCCGAGGACGAGCGCGGACGTGGCGGGGCCTTCCGCCGTACGGACGAGAAGGTCGTCGTAGCCGTCGCGGTTCACGTCGAGGGCGGGGCCGGTGGGCACGGTGCCGGGTGAGGGGAGGGGCTTGCCCGCCGCGCGCGGGGCGCCCTTCCTGGTGAACGGGCCGCGCAGATAGCTGAGTCGGCCGTCCGAGGCGTGCACGACCAGGTCCTCGGCGCCGTCGCCGTCGAAGTCGCCGCACACGGGCTGGTCGGGCCAGTCGTTGCCGGCGCGGGCCGCCGCCGGTATGACCAGCCGGACCGCCCTGCCGGTGAGGCCGGCCGGGGAGCCGAAGAGGATCTGGAGGGGGACGGGGGGCCGGCCCTGGCCGTCGTACGGCGGGTCCGTCGACACGACGAGATCGGTGAAGCCGTCCCTGTCCAGGTCGCAGCTCGCCTCCGCGTCGAAGACGGCGGGCGACCGGCCCTTCGTACGGGCCGCTTGGCGCGCGGGGTTCAGCAACTGCCGTGCGCCGGGCGCGAGTCCATGTGTGGTTCCAGCTCCTGCTCCGGTTCCGTAGACGATCCCGATGCCCGCGTCGTCGCCGTGGGCGTCGTCGGGGCTCTTGACCAGGTCGTTGAGGACCAGGTCGCGAAGGCCGTCGCCGTTGAAGTCGTCGGCGGACTTGCTGCCCTTGCCGCGGGGGACGGGGAGTTGGGCGGGGGCCTTGGCGACGGTCACGGGTTCGTGTCGCGCGGAACCGTTGTTCCCGGCGTCGCCGCATCCCCCGAGCAGCAGTACGCAGCTGATCGCCGCTCCGGCCCGTATACCGGCTTTTCGCCCGCCCACCGTTCACCTCATCCACCCCACGGACAACAACCTCGCCATGATGCGCCGGATTCGATGGGAGCGGAATCGGAGCGGCATCGGGGCGGCTGTCGGAGCGGGGCCGCCACCTCGGAAAAGGCTGTGTGTCAGCGATGAGTTTTACAGAATTGTTGACAATATTGGGCTCAATTTACGTTCGCAAGGACCGGACAAACGGGGGCTCGGCGCGAAGAATGGCCCGCGAGCCCCTGAACAGCCGTTTCGGCCGTCTTATGGTCGCCGCGAACAGGGAGAAGGCTTTCTGTGAAGCACAGGGCAGTGAAGCGCAGGACCGTCGTGATGGGTATCGGCGCGACCGCCGGAGTCGCCGTGGCCGGTGGCTTCGCCTTGAGCGCGAACGCGTCGGGTACGAGCTCGAAGTCCTCGGGTGCGTCGGATTCCCTGGTCTTCGACAAGGACGCCTACACCGAGCTGACGACGACCATCACGGACGCCGACGGCACCGGCCACACGGTGGTGTACCACTTCTGGAAGGCCGTCACCTACGTCGCCAGTCCGGTGGACGCGAAGTATCAGAGCCTGAACGTCAGTGTCCCCGTCAAGATCGACGGCAAGGCCGTGGACGCGACGAACGCCCCGATCGTCCTCGCCAACGCGGTGGGCGGCTACATGCCGTCGTCCGTGGCGGACGCCACCGGCGTGGGGCGGCGCCGAGATGACCGGCGGCATGCCCACGGGCGGCGCGGGTGGCAGTGCCTCTCCCAGCGCGTCGGCCGGCCCCTCGGCCTCTGGCAGCGCCGGCACGGGCGAGGTGCAGTCCGGCGGCAACGCGATGGTGAACGCCCAGGGCGGGATGGTCAACCTCGGGAAGCTGGGCCTGGCGGCGGGTTACGTCGTCGTGGAGCCCGGTGCGCGCGGCCGGACCCTCACCGACTCCGCCGGCACGTACTACGGCACCGCCCCGGCCGCCATCGTCGACCTGAAGGCCGCGGTCGCTACGTCCGCGCCAACAAGGGCGTCATCCCGGGCAACACCGACCGGATCGTCTCCACCGGTACGAGTGCGGGGGGTGCCCTGTCCTCCCTGCTCGGCGCGTCCGGCGACAGCCCGATCTACGACAAGTACCTCAAGGAGCTCGGTGCCGCCGACGCGTCCGACGCGACCTTCGCCACCGGCGCGTGGTGCCCGATCACCGACCTCGAGCACGCCGACGGCGCGTACGAGTTCAACTGGGGCGCCAATGTCACGGCGAGCACCGTCAAGGTCGTCGACCAGACGGTGTCGAAGGCGCTGCGGGCCCAGTTCGCGGAGTACCAGGCTTCCCTCAGGCTGCGGGGTCTGAACGGCTTCGGCCCGCTCACGGCCCGCAACTACGACGAGTACATGGTGGAGACCTACCTCCAGCCGTCCGCCACGAAGTACCTGGCGGCGCTGTCGGAGGCCGACCGTGCGACGTACCTGGCCGCGAACACGTTCATCACGTGGTCCGGCGGCAAGGCGACCTTCACCTGGGCCGACTTCCTCACCCACGTCGGCGCGCGGAAGAAGACGACACCGGCCTTCGACGCGTTCGACCTGTCTTCGGGCGAGAACAACGAGTTCGGCGTCGGTACCACCGAGGCGCGGCACTTCACGGCGTACGGCGCGAAGAACGACACCACCGGCCTGGCCACGAAGCGGGTCGCGAGCGACATCGCCGAGAAGCTCGACCTGATGAACCCGATGCATCACATCGGGGAGGAGAACCCCGGCCGGTCGAGGCACTGGTGGATCCGCCTCGGTACGAAGGACTCCGACACCTCGCTGACGGTGTCCGCCAACCTTGCTGCGGCGCTGGACAACCTGGGTGACGACGTCAATCACCTCTACTACTGGGACGAGGGCCATGGCTCGAACGTCGACCCGGGTGACTTCCTCACGTGGATCGCGAAGGTGACGGGCGACTCGAAACGGCGGCGCTCCGCGAAGTAGCGCCCAGGACGTCGCCCGAGCCCGACGCCGAGCCCGCACGCCACCGGCCTCGCCGCCGCACCACCCAAAGCCCCCTTCGCCCCCGCCGCCCCTACCCAAGGAAACGCGGACGCCGGTGGGCGAGGAGCTCGGCCCACCGGCGTCCGGATGATCACGCTGGTTACTTCACCGGCTCGGGCTCGGGCTCGCTCTCCGTCTCCGCCGCCCCCGCCGGATCGACCGGCGTCTTGACGGAGTCGAGAAGGAGCTGGGCCACGTCGACGACCTGGACGGACTCCTTGGCCTGGCCGTCGTTCTTCTTGCCGTTGACCGAGTCGGTCAGCATCACGAGGCAGAACGGGCAGGCCGTGGACACGATGTCCGGGTTCAGCGAAAGAGCCTCGTCGACGCGCTCGTTGTTGATGCGCTTGCCGATCCGCTCCTCCATCCACATCCGCGCACCACCGGCACCGCAGCAGAAGCCGCGTTCCTTGTGGCGGTGCATCTCCTGCTGACGCAGGCCCGGGACGGCCGACATGATCTCGCGCGGCGGCGTGTAGATCTTGTTGTGGCGGCCCAGGTAGCAGGGGTCGTGGTAGGTGATGAGGCCGTCCACCGGGGTGACCGGCAGCAGCTTGCCCTCGTCGATGAGGTGCTGGAGCAGCTGGGTGTGGTGGATGACCTCGTAGTCGCCGCCGAGCTGCGGGTACTCGTTGCCGATGGTGTTGAGGCAGTGCGGGCAGGTCGCGACGATCTTCTTCGCCGACTTCGGCTTCTTCGTCGACTCGTCCTCGTCGTCCTCGCCGAAGGCCATGTTCAGCGCGGCGACGTTCTCCATGCCGAGCTCCTGGAAGAGCGGCTCGTTGCCGAGACGGCGCGCGGAGTCACCGGTGCACTTCTCGTCGCCGCCCATGATGGCGAACTTCACGCCCGCCATGTGCAGGAGCTCCGCGAAGGCCTTCGTGGTCTTCTTGGCGCGGTCCTCCAGGGCGCCGGCGCAGCCGACCCAGTACAGGTACTCGACCTCGGACAGGTCCTCGATGTCGCGTCCGACGACCGGGATCTCGAAGTCGACTTCCTTCGTCCACTCGAGGCGCTGCTTCTTGGCGAGCCCCCAGGGGTTGCCCTTCTTCTCCAGGTTCTTGAGCATCGTGCCCGCCTCGGACGGGAACGCGCTCTCGATCATCACCTGGTAGCGGCGCATGTCGACGATGTGGTCGATGTGCTCGATGTCGACCGGGCACTGCTCGACGCACGCGCCGCACGTGGTGCAGGACCACAGCACGTCGGGGTCGATGACGCCGTTCTCCTCGAACGTGCCGATGAGGGGGCGCTCGGCCTCGGCGAGCGCGGCGGCGGGCACGTCGGCCAGCTGCTCCGCCGACGCCTTCTCCTCGCCCTCCATGTTCTTGCCGCCGCCCGCGAGCAGGTAGGGCGCCTTGGCGTGGGCGTGGTCGCGCAGCGACATGATGAGGAGCTTGGGGGAGAGCGGCTTGCCCGTGTTCCAGGCGGGGCACTGCGACTGGCAGCGGCCGCACTCGGTGCACGTGGAGAAGTCCAGCAGGCCCTTCCAGGAGAACTGCTCGACCTGGCTGACACCGAAGACGTCGTCCTCGCCGGGGTCGGTGAAGTCGATGGCCTTGCCGTCACTCGTCATCGGCAGCAGCGCGCCGAGGGCGGTCTCGCCCTTCGCGTTCCGCTTGAACCAGATGTTCGGGAAGGCGAGGAAGCGGTGCCAGGCGACACCCATGTCCGTCTTGAGGGAGACCGTGATCATCCAGATGAAGGACGTCCCGATCTTGATCATCGCGGTGAGGTAGATCAGGTTCTGGAGCGTGCCGACGCTCGTCCCCTTGAAGGCGGCGACGATCGGGTACGAGGCGAAGTACGCGGCCTCGTAGCCGTGCACGTCGGCGAGGGCACCCTCCAGTCCGCGCAGGGTCATGATCGCGAGGCCGATGATGAGAATGACCGACTCGACGAAGTAGGCCTGGCCGGCGTTGGACCCGGCGAAGCGGGACTTGCGGCCCGGCCGGTCGGGCCGGGACAGCTGGCGGATCACGATGAGCGTGAGGATGCCGAGGGTCGTCATCAGGCCGATGAACTCGACGAAGATCTCGTACGGCAGCCAGTGCCCGATGATGGGCAGCGTCCAGTCGGCCTGGAAGAGCTGCCCGAAGGCGTTCACCAGCGTGGCGACGAGGGAGAAGAAGCCGACCGCCACGAACCAGTGCGCGACGCCGACCACCCCCCACCGGTTCATCCGGGTGTGGCCGAGGAACTCCCGGACCACCGTGACGGTGCGCGCGGTCCAGTCGTCGGTGCGGGTGCCCGCGGGGACGTCCTGGCCGAGCCGTACGAACCGGTAGATCTGCGCGATGGCGCGGGAGAACAGCGCCACGCCGACCACGGCGAGTACCAGCGACACAATGATCGCGGCGAGTTGCATTCGGGGGCTCCTCGGGCCTGCGAGGGGGGAGCTGAAGGCCGACCTTCAGCCGATTACTAAGCGGTAACTTATGCAGTCCGTCTGAGACTACCCATATCTTCCGCCGCACTGTAGCCAGCGGTGCGGTGATCTGCGTCGCTGAGGTCCACCTGAGTCGCCGAAGTCACCGACCGGCAGTTGTGCACGTCACCGGCCGCCAACTGCCGAGGTCTCCGGCCGACACGTAAACCCGATCGTGCTATCTGCGGCATATTTGCCACATTTAACACTAAATTGGCGGCGTGCTGTACGGAATCGCCGCCGCCACCTCCGCCCTGCTCCTCGCCGCCGTGCTCGCCGCCCTGCTGCGGCTCCTCGCCCTGCGCCTGGGCGTGGTCGAACGGCGGCGGGCGCGCGCGGTGCCGCTGCTCGGCGGGGTCGCGGTGGTGGTGGTCACGGCGTTCGTCGCCGGGGTCGGGGACTGGACGGGCGTGGCGCCGCTGGGGCCGGCGGCCGGGCGGCTGCTGGCCGCCGGGATCGGGGTCGGTGCCCTCGGACTCGTCGTCGACCTGTGGCCTCCGCCGGCTCTTGTGCGGGTTCCGCTCCAGGCGGCCGTCGTGACCGGCGCCGCCGCGCTGACCGTGCCCTACGATGAGCTCGGCCCGGTGGCCGGGGCGGTGGCCGTCGGCTGGATCGCCCTCGCCACCCATGCCTTCACCTCGCTCGATCACGCCGACGGAGTGATGGGGACGGTCGCGGTGGTGACCGCCTTCGCGCTGAGTGGCTGCGCGGCCGCCGAGGTCATGGACGGGCTTGCGGCCCTGCTGAGCGTGCTGGCCGCCGCGCTGACCGGGTTCCTGATGCACAACTGGCCCCCGGCCCGGATCGTGCCGGGGCGCTGCGGCGCGCTGTTCGTCGGGTTCGTGCTGACCTCGGCGGCGGTACTGGTGCACACCGGGCGGGCGACCGGGTCGAGCGTGGGCGCCGGGTTCGCGCTGACGGCCGTGGCGACCGCCGACTCCGTACTGGTGCTGGTGTCGCGGCGGCGGGCCGGGCGTCCGCTGCTGCGCGGCGCCCCCGATCATCTGGTCCACCGGCTGCGGCGCCTCGGTGTCACACCCCAGGGCGCCGCGGTCGTCGTGGGGGTCACCGGCTTCGCGGGTGCACTCGTCGGGATGCTGATCGACATGGGATGGGTGAGCGCGACGGCGGCGTTGTGGGTGGCGGGCGGCGTCTGTGTCGCCGTACTCGCGCTGCTTCGGATCCCCACTTACGGGGGACGGCATGTCCCCTCGTACGGGAGTCGGTTGACCGTGAAGCCGCAGGTCGGACCCCATGTGCAAGCACACCTGCGTGTAAGCAAGAGATAAGACTTGAGCCCCCGCGACTCATGTCTGTTGACCCAGCAATGAGTGTGGTGCACACTTGAGTCCGTTCCACTCAAGTCATTGCTGGAGGAATTGAAATGGCACGTGCGGTCGGCATCGACCTGGGCACGACTAACTCCGTCGTCAGCGTTCTTGAAGGCGGCGAGCCCACCGTCATCACCAACGCAGAGGGCGCCAGGACCACGCCGTCCGTCGTCGCCTTCGCCAAGAACGGCGAGGTGCTCGTCGGCGAGGTCGCCAAGCGCCAGGCGGTCACGAACGTGGACCGGACCATCCGCTCCGTGAAGCGTCACATGGGCACGGACTGGAAGATCGAGCTCGACGGGAAGAACTTCAACCCGCAGCAGATGAGCGCCTTCATCCTGCAGAAGCTGAAGCGCGACGCCGAGGCCTACCTGGGCGAGAAGGTCACGGACGCGGTCATCACCGTCCCGGCCTACTTCAACGACTCCGAGCGCCAGGCGACGAAGGAGGCCGGCGAGATCGCGGGCCTGAACGTCCTGCGCATCGTGAACGAGCCCACGGCCGCCGCCCTCGCGTACGGCCTGGACAAGGACGACCAGACGATCCTCGTCTTCGACCTCGGTGGCGGCACCTTCGACGTGTCCCTCCTGGAGATCGGCGACGGCGTCGTCGAGGTGAAGGCCACCAACGGCGACAACCACCTCGGTGGCGACGACTGGGACCAGCGCGTCGTCGACTACCTGGTGCAGCAGTTCCGCTCCGGTCACGGCGTGGACCTCGCCAAGGACAAGATGGCGCTCCAGCGTCTGCGCGAAGCCGCCGAGAAGGCGAAGATCGAGCTGTCCTCGTCCACCGAGACCTCGATCAACCTGCCCTACATCACGGCCTCCGCCGAGGGCCCGCTGCACCTGGACGAGAAGCTCACGCGCGCCCAGTTCCAGCAGCTCACCGCGGACCTTCTGGAGCGCTGCAAGACGCCGTTCCACAACGTCATCAAGGACGCGGGCATCAACCTCTCCGAGATCGACCACGTCGTTCTCGTCGGTGGCTCCACCCGCATGCCCGCCGTCGCCGAGCTCGTCAAGGAGCTGACCGGCGGCCAGGACGCCAACAAGGGCGTCAACCCGGACGAGGTCGTCGCCATCGGCGCCGCCCTGCAGGCCGGTGTCCTCAAGGGTGAGGTCAAGGACGTCCTGCTCCTCGACGTCACCCCGCTGTCCCTCGGCATCGAGACCAAGGGCGGCATCATGACGAAGCTCATCGAGCGGAACACGACGATCCCGACCAAGCGGTCCGAGATCTTCACCACCGCCGAGGACAACCAGCCGTCCGTCCAGATCCAGGTCTACCAGGGCGAGCGCGAGATCGCGGCGTACAACAAGAAGCTCGGGATGTTCGAGCTGACCGGTCTGCCGCCGGCCCCGCGCGGTGTCCCGCAGATCGAGGTCGCCTTCGACATCGACGCCAACGGCATCATGCACGTGACCGCGAAGGACCTGGGCACGGGCAAGGAGCAGAAGATGACCGTCACCGGCGGCTCCTCGCTGCCGAAGGACGAGGTCGACCGGATGCGCCAGGAGGCCGAGCAGTACGCGGACGAGGACCACAAGCGCCGCGAGGCCGCCGAGACCCGCAACCAGGGCGAGCAGCTCGTCTACCAGACCGAGAAGTTCCTCAAGGACAACGAGGACAAGGTCCCGGGTGACGTCAAGACCGAGGTCGAGGCCTCCATCGCCGAGCTGAAGGAGAAGCTCAAGGGCGAGGACACCGCCGAGATCCGCACCGCCACGGAGAAGGTCGCCGCGGTCTCCCAGAAGCTCGGCCAGGCCATGTACGCCGACGCCCAGGCCGCGCAGGCCGCCGGTGGCGCCGAAGGTGCCCCCGGCGCCGAGCAGGCCAAGGCCGATGACGACGTCGTCGACGCCGAGATCGTCGACGAGGACCGCAAGGACGGTGCCGCGTGACGGAGGAGACCCCGGGCTTCGAAGAGAAGCCTGACGTCCCCTCCGGCGCCACCCCTGACGACGCCGAGCCGCAGGCCGCCACCCCCTCCACGGAGGAGGGGGCGGCCCCGGCCGGGGACGCATCAGCAGCACAACTGGCCGGTCTGACCGCACAGCTGGACCAGGTCCGTACGGCGCTCGGCGAGCGCACGATGGACCTCCAGCGGCTCCAGGCCGAGTACCAGAACTACCGCCGCCGGGTCGAGCGCGACCGGATCGCGGTCAAGGAGATCGCCATCGCGAACCTCCTGACCGAACTCCTGCCGGTGCTCGACAACATCGCCCGCGCGCGGGACCACGGCGAACTGGTCGGCGGCTTCAAGTCGGTGGCCGAGTCGCTGGAGACCGTCGCGGCGAAGATGGGCCTTCAGCAGTTCGGCAAGGAGGGCGAGCCCTTCGACCCGATGATCCACGAGGCCCTGATGCACTCGTACGCGCCGGACGTCACGGAGACGACGTGCGTGGCGATTCTGCAGCCGGGGTATCGCATCGGCGAGCGCACCATCCGCCCCGCGCGGGTGGCGGTCGCCGAACCCCAGCCGGGGGCGCAGACCGGCAAGGCGGACTCCCAGGATTCCGCCGAGGCGGCCGACGACAAGGAGAGCGGTGGCCCGGACGAGGGCTGACGTTGAACGCATGAGAGAGGAGGGGCGTCGAGGATGAGCACCAAGGACTTCATCGAGAAGGACTTCTACAAGGTCCTCGGCGTCCCCAAGGACGCCACCGAGGCAGAGATCAAGAAGGCGTACCGGAAGCTCGCCCGCGAGTTCCACCCGGACGCCAACAAGGGCAACGCCAAGGCCGAGGAGCGTTTCAAGGAGATCTCCGAGGCGAACGACGTGCTCGGAGACCCCAAGAAGCGCAAGGAGTACGACGAGGCACGCGCCCTCTTCGGCAACGGCGGCTTCCGCCCGGGTCCCGGCGCGGGCGGCGGCAACTTCAACTTCGACCTGGGCGACCTCTTCGGAGGCGGCGCCCAGGGCGGGGCGGGCAGTGCCGGTGGCTTCGGCGGCGGCATCGGAGACGTCTTCGGGGGCCTGTTCAACCGCGGCGGCGCGGGCACGGGTACGCGGACCCAGCCCCGGCGCGGCCAGGACATCGACACCGAGGTGACGCTCAGCTTCACCGAGGCGGTGGACGGCGCGACGGTCCCGCTGCGGATGACGTCCCAGGCGCCCTGCAAGGCCTGTTCGGGCACCGGCGACGCGAACGGCACACCGCGCGTGTGCCCGACGTGTGTCGGCACCGGCCAGGTCGCGCGCGGCTCCGGCGGCGGCTTCTCGCTCACGGACCCCTGCCCGGACTGCAAGGGCCGCGGTCTCATCGCGGAGAACCCCTGCGAGATCTGCCACGGCAGCGGTCGCGCCAAGTCCTCGCGCACGATGCAGGTCCGCATCCCGGCGGGCGTGAGCGACAGCCAGCGCATCCGCCTCCGCGGCAAGGGCGCACCCGGCGAACGGGGCGGCCCGGCCGGCGACCTGTACGTCACGGTCCACGTGGACGCCCACCCGGTCTTCGGCCGCAAGGGCGACAACCTCACCGTCACCGTGCCCGTCACCTTCGCGGAGGCGGCACTCGGCGGCGAGGTGCGCGTACCGACCCTGGGCGGCCCCCCGGTCACCCTGAAACTGCCCCCGGGCACGCCCAACGGCCGTACGATGCGGGCCCGCGGCAAGGGTGCCGTCCGCAAGGACGGTACGCGCGGCGACCTCCTGGTCACCGTCGAGGTCGCGGTCCCCACGGACGTGTCGGGCAAGGCTCGCGACGCCCTGGAGGCGTATCGCGAGGCAACCGCGGGCGAGGACCCACGGGCGGAGCTGTTCCAGGCCGCGAAGGGAGCATGAGCAGATGGACGGCCGTCGTCGAAACCCCTATGAACTGACCGAGGAGACCCCGGTCTACGTCATCTCGGTGGCGGCCCAGCTCTCCGGCCTGCACCCGCAGACCCTGCGCCAGTACGACCGCCTCGGCCTGGTCTCCCCGGACCGCACCGCCGGCCGCGGCCGGCGTTACTCGGCCCGCGACATCGAGCTGCTCCGCACGGTGCAGGCGCTGTCCCAGGACGAGGGCATCAACCTGGCCGGCATCAAGCGCATCATCGAGCTGGAGAACCAGGTGGCGGCCCTCCAGTCCCGCGTCGCGGAACTGGAATCGGCCCTGGACGGCGCCGCTGCCGCGATGCAGCAGCGCGAGGCCGCGGTGCACGCCTCGTACCGCCGTGACCTGGTCCCGTACCAGGAGGTCCAGCAGACGAGCGCGCTGGTGGTCTGGCGGCCGAAGAGGCAGTCGGACTAGCTCCCACGTACGAAGGGGGTGGGGAGGTCGACGACCTCCCCACCCCCTTCGGCATTCCTCGGCTCACCGCGCCGGTTCGGTGACCACCCAGTCGCCGACGGGGTTCCACCGGTAGATGCGAAAGCCCTGCGCGGGCTCGGCGGACCCCTCGTCGCCCAAGAGCTCACCCCAGTAGACGGTGTACCGCCCGAGGTCGGTGGCCGGGTTCTTGTCCCACTCCAGCTCGAAGCCGTACTCGGTCGGGGTGACCGTCAGCCCGGTGACGGCGGGCGGCGGGGTGAGGTCCTCGCGCCCGCCGACGGCGGCCACGGAACGCGCGGACTCGTTGCCCGCCGCGTCGAGAACGGTCACCCGGTAGACGGAAGTCCCGCTCGGGGTGGGGGGCTTGACCTTGTCGACGGTGGCGGTGGTGCGGGGGTGTAGGCGAAGGAGACGTTGGCGGCGCCGGTCCAGTTGGCGTAGTCGACGCGCAGGGTGTGCTTGCCGGCGGGGACGGTGACGTTGACGGTCTTCTTCACCGTCGATGACACGTTCTTCCAGAGGTCGACCTTACGGTGCCGTCGAGGTAGACGCGCAGACCGTCCTGGGCGGTGACGGGGAGGGCGAAGGGGCCTCCCGAACCGAAGTCCCTCGTCACGGTCCAGCGGACGCCGAAGTTGTCCTTGGGGAGCCCGGAGGCGGGGGCCTTCGTGCCCCAGTTCTCGCCGACCGCGGTGTCGCAGTCCGTTTTCTTCGGTGTGCCGGAGAAAGTGGTGTTCGCGTAGAACTGCCGCTTGTACGCCGGTGATGCGCAGCTGCTCGCGGCGGAGGAGGGCGCCCCCGAGACGGCGAGCAGGCCCCCGGTGGTGGCGATCGTCAGCGTCGCGGCGAGCGCCGGTCCGCTCCGCCCAACTGGTCTCATACTTCCCCTGTTTCGTGCTGCGATGTGTGCGGCCACCTTCGAGACTTCCGGAGGTGGGGGAGGGCTGTATGTCGCCGGGGAGCGAGTGACGCAAGTCGATCAGAGGGGTTCTGTGGAAGTGGCGGCGCACCCCCTTCCCATCGTGTTCACTTGGGGAACACAGAATGCTGTTGCCATCTCGTTAAGTGGTTACTCCTTGACGCTGAGGTGATCGCCGCGTTGGCTTTCAGCCACCTGGGTCGCAAAGCAGCTACCTCGCCCGGAAGGCACCTGATGTGAACACTCGTAACACCCGGCTTCGTCGTACCGCCATAGCCCTGGCTTGCTCCGCGATGACCGTCTCCCTTGCCGCCTGCGGTGTCGTGGACGGGATCGGCGGCAGCGACACCAAGGCGAGCCCGACCAAGGGTGACGACATCACGGTTGGTCTCCTCCTCCCGGAGAAGGCCAACACCCGTTACGAGAAGTTCGACCACCCGATCATCGAGCAGCAGGTCGCCAAGCTCACCAACGGCAAGGGCAAGGTCGTATCCGCCAACGCGGAGCAGAGCGCGTCCAAGCAGAGCCAGCAGTTCCAGCAGATGGTGAGCGACAAGGTCGACGTGATCCTCGTCGACGCGGTGGACTCCAAGGCCATCGCGACCGACGTGCAGAAGGCCAAGGACGCGGGCATCCCCGTCATCGCCTACGACCGTCTGGCGCAGGGCCCGATCGACGCGTACATCTCGTTCGACAACGAGCTCGTCGGCCAGGTGCAGGGCAAGGCCCTCCTGGAGGCGCTGGGCACCAACGCCTCCTCGAAGAAGATCGTCATGATGAACGGTTCGCCCACCGACCCGAACGCGGCGCAGTTCAAGGCGGGCGCCCTGGGTGAGCTCAACGGCAAGGTCGTCATCTCCAAGACGTACGACACCAAGGACTGGGACCCGGTCGTCGGCAAGGCCAACATGGAGAAGGCCATCTCGGCCATCGGCCTGAACAACATCGCCGGTGTCTACTCCGCCAACGACGGTCTCGCGGGCGCCGCCATCGACGCCCTGAAGACCATGGGCGTCAGCAAGGTGCCGCCGGTCACCGGCCAGGACGCCGAGCTGGACGCGGTGCAGCGGATCGTCCGGGGCGAGCAGTACATGAGCGTCTACAAGTCCTACCCCGATGAGGCCTCCGCGGCTGCCGAGATGGCGGTGGCGAAGGTCCAGGGGCGTGGCATCGAGTTCGACGCGCTCACCCGCGACAAGGTCGACAGCCCCACGAACACGAAGATCCCCTCCCAGCTGATGCCCGTGGTCGCCCTGACCAAGGCGAACATCAAGGAGACGGTGATCCAGGACGGCATCTACACCGTCAAGCAGATCTGCACGGCCGCGAACAAGGCCTACTGCTCGGCGATCGGCCTCAAGTAGTCGTGCTCCCGCACGGACGACCTGCACCGACGTCTTGCACGGACGACCTGCACTGACGAACTTCCCTGACGAACGCGCGGGAGCCCTGGGCAAGGGGTTCCCGCGCGTTCGGAGGATCAGGGGTCAGCGCCCCATCGACTGCCAGATCGTCAGCGCCAGCGCCGTGCACGAGGTGGCGGCCGCGAGGGAGGGCAGGGGCCAGCGGGTGCGTTCCAGGGCGTCGAGGCGGGACTCGTGCTCGTCGAGGGTCTTGTCGGTCTGGTCCGCGCGTTGCAGGAGGAGGGCGAGGTCGCCGCGGGTGGTGGCGAACCCGACGTCGACCGAGCGGCGCAGCCGCTCCAGTTCCAGGGCGACGCTCTCGGCCTCAGTCGTCGGCATCGGCGGTTTCTCCGCGGGAGGGCCCGCGCAGCCACCCCGGCAGCAGCCGGTCCACCGCGGGCATCGCCATCACCCGGCTGAGCAGCGCGGCGCCGCCCACCACGGCCGTGAGCGCGGGTACGTCCCGGATCAGCGGGTCGTCGGCGACCAGCGGCAGGACGGTGATCAGAGCGAACAGGGTCTGGAGTGTCGTACGCAGGGTTCTGCGGCCGGCGTCGCTCATCTCCGGGCTCCTTTCGGGTGTTCCAGTGCTTCTTGGATCCGTCCGGCCTCCTACGCGCGCGGGACGCGCAGCTTGTCCCAGCTGGTGCGGCCCGGGGTGCCGTCGGCGTCCTTGCCGACGTAGCCGAGCCCGCGCTGCCAGGCCGCGTACGACAGGACGTCGGCCCGCGTCCACACCGGGCCGGGGCCGGTCGAGTAGCGCCCGCACCCCTCCGCGACCAGTCGCTCGCCGACGGCTGTGATCAGCGGGCTGCGGCGGCCGAGCGCGAAGAACGCGGCGCCGGGGAAGGGTTCGTACGAGACCGGGCGGGAGCCGAGCCGGGCCGCCACCCGTTGCCGCATCCCGGACATCGAGAACGACGGGTCGATCTTGCGGCGGGTCCACTCCTTGTGCGCGATCACGCTGGACGCGGACCAGCCGTGGGCGCGGCAGATCGCGGCGGAAAGCCGCTCCACGGCGGCGAGTTGGGCGGCCGGGTAGGGGTCACGCCCGTTGCCCAGGTTCTCGATCTCGAAGCCGTAGAAGCGGGCGTTGCCGTCCACGGCGTCCGGTCCGGGGGCGGGCAGTGCGGCCCGTTCGGCCCGTACGGCCTCCAGGACCGCGGTCGAGCCCGAACCGGCGTGGTTGGTGCGGCCGTAGCCGACCAGGTGGACGGTGCCGTCCTTGGTGATCAGGCCGATGCACAGCGGGCCGGGCAGGTCCGCGGTGCCCTCGCGGCACAGGCGGAGGCTGTCGGTGCCGGCCGTGTGGTGGAGCATGACGCCGTGGACCGGGCCCCAGGGGCCTCGGCTGTTGCGGTTGTGGGTGCGCCAGTTGCCGCTCTCGGAAAGGACGACGCCCTCGTCGCGCAGGGCGCGGGCGAGGGCGTCGGCGGTCAGTGGTGTGGCCATGTGTGCCTCACATCACGGGAGTTACGGTGATGAATCGGTTGGCGAAGGTCGCGGTGCTGGTGGTCGCGGCCGACTTGTAGGCGGCGGTCGCGGTGTAGACGCCGTTCACGGTGAGCCCGGTGACCTGGAACTGGGTCGTGGCGGAGCACTGGTTGGTGCCGACGACGAGTGCCGCGCGGGTGTCGGCGGCGGCGAGCGCGACCGTCGTGTTCAGGCGGATGTTCGCCGACATGTGGCAGGCCGTGGCCGCGCTGCTGCTGATGCGCGCGCCCACCGAGACGAGCACGGCGCCGGAGGCCGGAGCGGTGAAGGTGACGGTGGTCGGGTCGCCGGTGGAGCCGGTGAGGGTCTCCACGTACGCCGTCGACGTCGTCGTGCCGGCCGTGGTGTTGGCCTTGTGGACCGGGCCGGGCGCCAGCTGCGTCCAGGCGCTGCCGGTGTAGTACCAGTACTGCTTGGGCGTGCCGAGCCAGCAGAGCATGCCCGCCACCGGGGCGGTCACCTTGGCGTCGCGGGTCGCGGCGTCCGCGAAGCGCAGCACGGTGCGGCCGTCGACGGCCTCCGCGAGCGACTGGATGTGCACGGGGATGTTCGCGGCGTCGGCCGGCTGCGGGTAGGGCAGGTTGCCGAGCGGGGTGAGCAGGGCCATGACGGCTTCCTCCTGGATCCTGGAGTGCGTACGGGACGACTGATCGCGTACGGGACGCGCGTACGGGACGAGGGGGCGGTCAGTCGCCCAGGGACGGCGGGAGTGAGCCGATCGGTGTGCCGCCGTCGCCGTCGCGTGCCGCGGCGCTGTCGACCGGGACCGGATGCGCCACGTTCGCGTCGTCGTCGGCGGTCTCCGGCGGTGGTTCCTCCACGCGCGGTTCTTCCACGCGCGGTTCTTCCGGGGGAAGTTCGCTCATGCCGCACCTCCCGGCGCCTTGAGCAGTTCGCGGTAGGTGATCCTGCTGGTGGTCAGCGCGTCGAGTGTGGCGTTCTGCGCGTCGATCAGGGCGTACGTCCGCTGGTTGCCGTACTCCGGATCGACCGGCGGGTCCGGGGTGAGCCCGGAGTCGGTCGGTACGCCGTTGTAGGAGGTACCGCGCAGGGTCAGCGTCTGCTGTGGGGCGGCCCCCGCCTGGCAGGTGGTGCGGATGCCCACGACCCAGGCGAGGGTGTCGAGCGTGGCCCCGCTGGTGTCCACCACCCGTACCACGTCACCGAGTTGGATGCGTGGATCGTGCAGCACCTCCACCTCGCCGAGCACCGGGACCGGGTAGCGGCCGGCGTCGAGCATGGCGTGCGAGAGGTCCGAGGCGACCTGCTGCTGTTGCACCCAGTCGGTCGCGGGCGCCTGGTAGACCTGCTTGCCGTAGGCGGCCTGGCTGGTGGTGTTGTACCAGGCGAACGACCGCAGGCGGGGATCGCCCGTGCGCTTCTGCGGGACGATCTGCACGGAGGGCTTGCCGTCCTTGGTGACCGTCCAGACGCTCGTGGTGCCGTGGTTGGCGAACCGCACGAGGTAGTTCGGGCCGTCGCGTCGCGAGCTGACCGTCACCGCGCCCTTCACCGAGGTGCCGCCGGCCGCCGCGCTGCCGAAACGGACCCGGTGGCCGCCGACGGGTGCCACGTCGTCCTCGATCTGGAGCGGGCCGACGTCGAGTTCCTCCTCGGCGATGGCGTACGCGACCTCCACCCAGCCGCCCGGCCTGACCTCCCGCACGACGGTGTCGGTGACGGTGTCGCTGTAGGTGTGGCTGATGCCGGTCCAGTCCTGGTAAGGCTGTTCGCAGTGGTTGCGGCAGGCGTCGATCTCCTCGGAGACGGTGAGGGCGGCGATGTCGCGCCGGGTGGTCACCGTGAGGTCGGGCCTGGCGGGCACCGTCCGGAACCGGCCGGGCCCGCGCCAGCGGAAGACGCCCTGCTCGTCGAACTCGGCGGTGGACATGGTGGCGCGGGCGATCTCGGTGAGGGCGTCCCACTGGGAGCCGGAGATCTTCGGCACGTCGTAGAGCGGCACCGTCGCGTCGTCGAGCACCGCGCCCTTGGCCCAGCGGCCCTTCTGCTCCCACTCCTCGGCGGTGTACGAGTCGAGGTCCGGCCAGGAGCGGTCGGTGACCTGGAGGCACTCGACGGCCACGTCGGTCTTCAGACTGATCTGGTACAGCTCGGAAGGTGGCTGCACCGAGGCGGCGTCGGAGAAGGTGTAGGGGGCCGTCGGCGGGGTGACGTACTCCCCGTCGGGTGCGGTGAGCCGCGGGTACACGGTCGCCGGGGTGTTCCCGCCGACGGCACCGGCCCGGGTGTCCACGGTGAACCCGAGGTGCCACACGCCCTTGAGCGAGGCGAGCTTGGGAATGGTCCAACTGGCGACCAGACCGCCGCCACCGACCGTGCCCGAGGTGATCTTCACGACGCCGGTGGCGAAGTAGACGTTCAGGGCGTAGTTCCCGTACGCGCCGGCGCTGCGGTCGAAGATCAGCTTGAGTTCCAGTTCGTTGCCCACCGCGAGGGCGGTGTTCACGTGCAGCTCGGCCTGGAACACCTTCCCCGCGACGACGAAGCGGGAGCGCGGCATCCAGGACGCCGTGAGCCCGGCCGCCTTCGGCATCAGCGCCATCTCGTACGGCGCCCCGTCCCGCACCCAGGAGTACGCGGACGGGGCCGGGAAGGTCTCGGGCTGGCCGTACGTGGCGTTGAAGCCGCCGTGCAGTGAGGCGTAGAGCGCGGTGAACGGCCGGGTGGTGTCGTCCGCCACGCCGGGGGCGCGGGGCGGCGGGCAGCTGTGGATGCCGCCCTGGCGCAGGATCTCGTCCACGCACCAGGTCGCGGTCGCCACGGGCTGCCCGTAGCGCAGCCCGTGGTACGGCCGTGGCAGCTGCGCGGGTCCGCGCAGCCGTTCCGCGCCGTCGAGCGCCTGGACGGTGACGGTGTCGCTGCCGGACGCGGCCGTGCGGGACCGGACGGCGCCGCGGAAGGCGGGGACGGTGCGGTCGTTCGCGCCCGCCGCGTGGACCACGGACTGCCCGGGCCGTACGACGTCGCCGCTGGCGCGGGCCGACCAGGCCGAGTACAGCCGGGGCGCGGGCGCACCGCTGCCGCCGAGCGACAGCTCCAGCTGGGCCGAGGCACTCCCGGAGAAGGCGCGCAGCGCCTCGGGCAGATCGGTGCTGTAGGCCCGCTCCACCTTCCAGGACTGCACCTGGCCGCCCATCTCCCGGCCGCCGAGCCGGGTGGAGTGGGCCGGGATCCGCTCGGTGGCGGCGAGCGCGGCGGCGAGTGTTTCGTCAGAGTTCTGCACCGCGTACCTCCACCAGGTCGACGCTGACGTTGCGGTACGGCAGCCGGGCGGACGGGACGTCGCTGTACGCGGTCACGGACATCGCAGGGCAGCCGTCGCCGAGCGCGTGGGCGGCCGGGGCCTCGCCGATGGTCAGGCAGGCTCCGGCCAGCCCCGCGGGGCCGGCCGCGCCGGGTCCGCCGACCGGGGTGACGAAGGCGGCCCCGGCCGGGGCGACGCCGGAGACGGTCGGTCCGTTCACGGACGAGGTGCTGAGATATGCGCCGTCGGCGGCCTTCCAGTCGAGCTGGGCCGTGGCGAGTGCCGGGTTCCAGTCGGCCGGGACCAGCCAGGACACCTGCATGCCGGGCATCACCGGCCAGCCGGTCCACACGCCGTGCCGCCAGCCGATCCGGGTGTTCTCCTGGAAGTCGGCGACGACGGTGTCCCCGGTCAGGGGGCTGACGACCATGGTGCCGGTGATGGCGAACCAGTGGTCGGTGCCGTTGCTCTCGCTCTGCGCGGCGGCCTGGTAGGGGTCGAGCAGGTTCACCGAGGCCGGGTCGAGCACCGCGAGCGGACCGTACGACGTCTGCGCGCTGCCGAGCAGGCCGGGCCCGTTGATCCGGCGGGCGAGCCGGGAGAGGTGCTGGGCGTCGTCGGGCGCGAGGGAGTCCCAGGAGAACTTGAGCCGGCGGACGGTACGGGCCGGGGCCACGGTGGTGATCCGCCCCTCCAGGGACTTGAACTCCGTGACGTTGAGTTCCGCCGACCGGTCCCAGCTCTTGGCGGCCTGGTCGATCTCCCGGAGAAGTCCGGGCTTGCCGATCCAGAGATTCCTTGCCATGTCCCTGCCTCACCTCCGGGCGAGCTTGCGCTGCCCGAGCTGGACGGCGCGTGCGATGGTCTGGGAGTCCACGTCGATCTGGACGGGCCGGTCGGCGAGCGCCTCGACGGCGGCGGCGAGCCGGCGCAGGCCGCCGCCGGAGCCGAGCATCCGCTCCAGCCGGGACAGCGGGATGACGGCCTCGTGCTCGCCGCCCTCGCCGACGAGGGCGAGGGTGCCGCCGGTGCGGGCGCGCACGACGCCGCCCTGGGCGAGCTGCGGCACCGGGATGGGGGACAGATCGAAGGCGAAGCCCTTGCCGCCGATGACGGGCACCCAGCCAGGGACCTTGAACTTCACGTGATTCAGGCCGCCGATGAGGACGTTGAGCCCGCGCACCAGCATCCGGGTCGGGGTCAGGAACCCGTTCACCACGCCCTTGAACAGCGGCCCGAGGATCTTCGCGGCGGACTGCGAGGAGGACTTGATGTGACTCCAGGCGGCCGTGAGGCCCTTGCGGACGAGGGCGGTGACCTTGTCCATGTTGACGAACTGCGCGATGAGCGGGGTGAGCAGCGTCATGACCAGCCCGAAGGGGCTGGCTGCCATGGCGAGGTTGAGCCCCTTCTGAGCGAGACCCGCTCCCTTGAGCCCCTTCCCGAGGCTCCCCATGGACTTCCCGCCCTTGTCGGCGTTCTTCCCGGCCTTCCCCACGGACTTCTCGACCGCGTCGGCCTGGTTCTTCACGTCCTTGAGGGCGGCCTTGGTCTTGTCGGCTGAGGACTTGAGCTTGTCGAGGGAGGTCTTGAACTTGTCGGTGGCGGATTTGGATTTGTCGAGGGAACCGCCGGCATCACCCAGCCCACCCTTGAGCTTTCCCATCGCGGTGCTGCCGTTGTTCGCACCGGCACGCAGCCTGCCGAGCGCGGAACTGGTCTTGTCCGTGCCGGAACCGGTCAGGATCAGCTCGTTGCGAAAAGCACGGATGCTTTCTGCGGCCTTTTTGAAAGAGCTTTGAACGGTCACGAGAATCCCTTACTGATCTAGATTCTTGCCGGAGTGGGTCAGGCCGCCACCGAAGCCATGGAATCCAACTTGGTCCGCACTCGTTCCAGGTCCGCACCCATGCCGTCCATCGAGCGTTTGATGGTTGCCCGCTGGGTCTCCACTTGTTCCTTCTTCGCTTCCGCCTTCCGGACCAGTTGCTCGACCTTCGTATAGGCGTCGGTCGCCTTCTTGAGGGCCTGCGTCGCGTCCTTCTCCACATCGACGGCGCGCCGGCGCTCCGCCTCGGTCGCCCAGTTGGCGTTGCCTCGCGTCCTCGACAGGAGTCGCTGCGCGGTGTCCGCGGCGTTCTTGGCCCTGCGGCCGGCCGCTTCCGCGCGCTCGCTCAACCTGAGCAGCTTCTTGTCCTGAGCCTCGAGCTTGGCCTTCTCGTCCCGCGCGTACGGCCAGGTCCACTTCTGAACTCCGCCGATGACGATGCCTTTCTCGTCCATCTTGAACGCGGAGGCATCGATCTTGAGCGGGGTGAATCCGACCGCGGCGAATCCGGCTGCCACCTTCAGGGCGTCCACCGAGGTGCTCAGACCGTTCAGCTTGTGCTTGAATTTGTCCGCTTCGTCCTTCGTCCAGAAATACCAGACGCTGTCGTTGTTGTTTGCCGGTGTTCCTGCCACGTCAATCTCCAAGCTGCAGAAGGCACTTGTGGCCGCTGGTGACGCATGCCATCATTGCCGAATGGATGCGCTGGCCTGGGTCTTCCTCTGTTTGTTTCTGTTCCCGCTGCCCTTCCTGCTCTGGTTCGGAGTGATTCCCCTGTGGGTGAATCGACGACTGAAAAGAGTCGGGATAGAGGTGATGGGTCGTTGTAGAAATGTCTCTGTCTCTGAAGACCGGTATTCCACGAGTTTTGAATTCGTGACGGAATCCGGAGAGGAGATCATCTACATCTCGCCGCTGAGCGGCACCGTCTGGGGAACTCCCGACGAAGAGGCGCCCATCGTGTACGACCCGAGCGCTCCGTGGCGCAGGGCGCGTAGTCGGCGCGAGCTCGATGCGCGTTCGGAGGCCTGGTTCTCGCTGTGGGTGCTGGTCGCTCTGCAGACCCTCTTCGGTGCGGGATTCCTGCTCTATCTGAGCTACTGACCTCGGTCAGAGGAAGAACTGGAGAAGCTGGTCCGTCGTTGGAGCGCCCTTTTCGCCGGCCGTATCGCCCGATGCTCCGCGCTCCGTGTCGGTCGACTCGTTTCCCGGCCGCGGAATCGGTTCCGGGAAGTCCAGTGGTTCGCTGTCGTCGTCACGGTTGACGGTGGCGAACATCCAGTTCGCCTCAGCGAGTTGGTCGATCACGGTCGCGAGCAGGTAGTCGGTCGCCGTCCACTCGGCGGCTTCGCCGTGGAGTTCCTTCAGCACTGCGCTGTCCCTCGGGAGATGCCGGACCAGGACCGACAGCCGGCGCGAGGAGAGGCGGCCGCGGTGCCAGTCCAGCAGGTCGACCCCGTAGTGGCGGAGCAGATCCGCCTCCAGGGCCTCGGCGTGCTCTTCGACGAGCTCGCCGAGGCTCAGTCTTCCCCCAGGCCCAGCCCCGTCTCCTTGCCGTAGGCATCCAGGATGGCCGCGATGTCCTGCATCGTGACGTCGTGCTTCTCGAAGCGTGCGAACTGCCGCTCCCCGAGCAGCAGTTGGAGCAGCCCGTCCACGTCGTTGTCGTCGAGGTCGCGCAGCTCGCGCGCGGTCGTACGGGTCAGCTCGGTCGGCAACTCGAAGCTGTCGTCGTCGAGTTCGAAGGTCCAGCTGTGCCCGAGCGCCTCCAGGCGCTGGGCGCGGGCCGCGTTGACGTTGAATCCGGTCATCGGGGATCTCCCTTGTCAGGTGTACGTGGATGGGGCCGGGGCGACGGGTGGGGGAGCCCGCCGCCCCGGGTGACGAGCCCTACGGGGCGCCCGTCACGGAAGGTGGACCGGAAGGACCGTCACAGGGCGGCGTACGCCTTGTCCTTCATGATCCACTTGGCCAGTTCGCGGTTGGCGGTCTCCGCCTCCAGCGCGGTGAAGGTGACGCCGAGCTTCACCGACCCGGTCCGCGTGAAGCCCAGTTCCTCGGTCTCGGTGACCTGGCCGCGCGGCAGGATGAAGCGGTACACGGCGTCCGTTCCGTCCGTGAACTCGATGCCGAGCGCCCGCTCGTCCTTGGCCGGGGTGCTCGGGACCAGGAACTCGTAGGTGTCCACGACCGCGGTGCCGCCGACCGAGGTCTGCGCGATGTTGGTGGCCGGGATGCCCATGAAGAAGGAGAGCGTGCTCTTGTTCATCTGGAGCAGCTGGAACTTCACGGTCAGATCGCGGTCGGAGTAGATGAAGCGAGCCGGGCTCGCCGACTGCCAGGTGTCGACCGGGTCGATCTTGTCCTTCTTGTTGAGCTTGATGCCGTCGGTGGAGGTGTACCCCAGCTCCACCCAGCCGGCCGGCCAGGCGTCGTCGGACTTGACCGGCGCGGTGGTACCGGCGGGGGCGACGAGGACCCGGCCGGTACCGGCGACACGGATTTCCTTGCCGTTGTTCGTAGCCATGCGAACTCCTTGTGTACGTAAGGGACGTGAGGCCTTGGTTCGAGGTGGGGCGGGCTCAGCCGAGGCGCAGCAGGAGCCGGATCGTGGAGCGGTAGCGGCTGGCGGCCGAGCGGGTGTAGTCGGGCAGCCAGCGCGGCCCGTCGGCCTCGGAGACGTCGACGACGGCCGCGGAGCCGTACACGGTGTCGGCCAGCTCCAGCACGCAGGCGCGGGCGGACAGCGCCACGGTGTGTGCCGTGGGCTTGTCCGGGCCGTACACCTCCAGGTCGAGCAGCGGCTGGTCGAGATGCTGGTCGTCGACCCAGGCGCCGCCCATGTGCGAGACGAGGACGACCTTCTGGGTGCCGTCGAATCCGGCGGGCGGGCGGCTGTCGACGACGACACCGGTCAGCTCGGCCCGGTTCTTGAGGAAGTCGACGACGAGTTGCTCGGCGTCGGGAAAGGTCAGGATGGCCACATGGACGCTCCCTTCGGGGCCCGGCTTCGTGCCGGGCGGGGGCCCGTTTCCGGGCAACACAAAGCGGCAGGTCCGTCGCCCCCGTTGAGGGTGGGCGCAGCTCTGCCGCTGCATCGAGTGTGACGCGACCGCTCGGATCGTGCAACTGGTCTATTCGGTGCGGGTATTCATCCGGCATGTTCGGCACACCGCGCACGGCCCGCAGCGCGCGCCGCCGGGGCGGAGCAACGGCGTGGACCACGAGGACCACGAGGGCCCCGCCGCAGCGCGCGGCGGGGCCCTTGAAGGTGGGGAGGCACGGTCAGCGGTCGGCGCCCGCCCGGTGCGTCGCGCGCTCCGCCGCGAACACGTCCTCCAGGCGATACAGCCGGCGTCGGCCCCGGGTGTCCGCCGGGCGCAGGTGGCCTCGCTGGACCCACTTGCGGATCGTGGCCGTGGAGACCCCGGCCTCGTCGGCCGCCAACTCGGTGGTGATCAGGGGGGAGTTCATGAGGCCTCCGGTTCGAGTACCTGTCCGCACACGGGATTGACGCAGCGCACCTCGGCGCGTTCCGGGAAGGCGCGGAGGGAGACGGAGTCGCAGGTGGGGCAGCGGCCCGGCAGCCGTACCAGTTGTTCGGGGTCGCCGAGCGCCCGTGCGCAGCGGGCGGCCATGCGCCGGCTCTCGTCCTCGACATGTGCGGCGAGGACGGAGTCCGCGGCGACGCGCTCCAGCAGGCCGGCGATCCGGCGCAGCCGCACCGGGACGGGGGCGGGCGGCACGGCCCGCAGCCCGAGCCGTTCCCGTACGGCCTCCTCCAGTTCGACCACGCCGTCGGTGATGTCCCGTACGGCGTCCGAGATGTGCAGCCGTACGGGCAGCGTCGTCCCCGCGACGGGCCCGCCCCCACGGCGCTCCCGCAGCCCCCCGTGGGCAGCGGGTGCCAACTCGTCGACGAGGTCGGGGAAGCGGCGGACGAGCGAGGCGATCCAGACGGCGCCGGGCAGTTCGCGGTTCATCGTGCGGCTCCCCCCGGTGCGCCCTGCGGCATCGCACGAGACACCTCGCGCCCGTTGCGCCACAGCCGTCCCCCGCTGACCCCGTCGAACCAGGTGTGAGCGGGATCGACGAGCGCCTCGCATGCGTGACGGATCAGGCACTGATTGCAGGCGCGCAATACCGGCTCCGCCTCGGAGGGGATGCGGGTGAACACGGAGTGTTCGGGAAGATCGGCGCAGGCTGCGGCGCGGCGCCAGTCCAGTTCTTCGCGTGCAGAGGGAAAGCGCCAGGTCGTGGCAGTGGCGGATGCGGTCGGCTGGTTGGGCACGTGCAACCCCTCCCCAGGTGTGGGAACATATGTTCGACAGTTGCGAACGCGCGATCAGAGTTGCATGGTGCGAGCGCGTGCGCAAGTGACTACGCTCCGGAGTCGCGCGCGACCGGAATCAGGGTCGGAGTCGGGGCCGGGGTCCGCTCGGGAGGTGTCAACAGCGCCTGTATCAGCCGCATATGCCGCGATGAGAGCGCCCGCGCAGGTGAGAACTTTACGAATGCGTGCGAGCGCGCACTCCCAGAGGTGCGCGCGCGCTCGGTACTCTTCCCTCGCGACGAGGGGAGAGCCACCACATGGGTGCAAGCTCGTGGGCCAACGCCTACAACGACCAGGGCCATCGCGCCGACAGTGGCCGAACGCCCAGGGCCGACGGCCTGGAGGAGTTCGCGGTCTGGATAGAAGGACTGATGCGCAGGCGTGGCTACGACATCGACAGCCCGCGGGGCGGTGGCAAGTCCAAGCTCGCCGACGACGCGGGGGTCCACCGGGCCGCGGTCAGTCGGCTGTTGCAGCGGCAAAGCATGCCGGATCTGGAGACGATGCGCCGGTTGGCGACGGTTCTGGCCGTTCCCTTGAGGGACATGTTGATCCGGTCCGGCCGACTGTCGGAGGACGATCTTCCGCTCGATCCGCGGATCGGCGAAACCTCCGGGGGCCCGGCTGCGTCACTCAGCCCGGCGGAGGCGGCACGGCTGCTCGGGGTGCCGTCGGAGCTGCAAGAACTTTTCGTGAAGGTGGTTGGCCAGTTCCTGCCGGAGGAACGCAGACGAGAGTGACGCTTCGGCGGGGGGATTCGGAGCAGCGGTGAAGAGGGGTGTGCAGGTGGGGCACGGGCACGAGGGGGGAGACCCGCAGGCGCGCGACCCGCGTGCGCGTGGTTCGCACGACTCGCACGCACGTGATCCACGTCCACCGGAGGAGGAGGCGGACGGACCGGCCGCCGCACCGGATCCGGACGCCGTGGCGTACACCGTGGGCGGCCTGCTGATCGAGCTGGGGGAGAAGATCCGGCGGGCCGGTACGGACGGCGTGCGCATCCTCACCGATGACGAGGTGCAGCGGGACCAGCTGGCCTGGTTCCGCGCAGGCTGGACCGAGCATGCCCGAGCGACGTCCCCCGACCGCTCCGACGGCGACCGGCCCGACGGCCCCGACCCCTCCAACGGCCCCGGCCAGCACCCGGACAGCGAGGGCTTCCCCGTGCCGCCGGCACGACTGCTCCGCTTCCCCGAGCGGCAGCCGGAGGACCACGACCACCAGGACGAGCGGCGCTCCCGCTCCACCGAAGGCCCCCAGGAACACCACAAGACCGAAGAGTTACGGCTGCCCGTGGTGGGCACGGGCGAGTCCCGCATACGCGACCTGATGCCGCACCGGCCGCGCCTCAGGCGATTACGGGAGGGCGAGGACGAGGACGACGGGGACGCGTCGCCGGACAGTCCCTAGAGCGCGGACAGCAGGACGATGAGGGAGGCGGGTGGGTACGCGGCGGTCACCGCTGTGACGGGCAGGCCCAGGAGCACGTACGCCAGGACGGAGAGCGTGCGTACGACGGGCCCGTCGCGCGTGGCCCTCCGCTTCGGGGCACAAGGGTCGTAGGTCACCTCGATCCGTTCCGGGTCAGTCGCCACGAGCCGGCCGCCTCCGCTGAACGTCCGCTCCTCGCCTGCCGCGTCGGTGAACGAGTACCTCTTGACGAGCACGTCGCCGACGTAGTCGCTGTCCTTGTAGACGGCGAGGACGGTGATACCGCGGCGGCGCAGCAGCCACCAGTCCACCGTGACCCGGTACACGATGTGCGTGAGCGCGCACCCGACGAGGAACGGTGCGTAGGAGGTGACCCAGAGGAGGACGAGCACCCACTCCCCGGTGGCCGCGGCGAGGGCAGTCCCCAGCGCGAACAGCGCGCCGAACGCCCATTGCACCCTCCGCTCGCGGGATGTCGTCCAGCGGTCCTTCCGTTCCGTCCGCGGTGGCACGGGCACGGTGGTCACCAACGTCGCCCCGTCCGTACGCGGTTCAACGGCGTCCCGGACGGGCAGCGCGGCGTTGACCGCGTCGGCGAACGCGGTCGCGGCGGTGGCACTCGGTGGGCTCAGCGTGTGGACGACGGGGGTGGCGCCGGCGGAGGTCAGGACGATCTCGATGACGCGCCGCCTCGATCCTCCGCCTGTACGGACGGTCTCGATCGCGGCGAGGGGGATGCGCAGTCGGTTCCCTCTCCGGTCCAACAGCACGGCGTCCCGCTCGAAGAGGGCCGTGGTACGGCGGGCGCGCAACACCAGTTCCGTCACGAGGAGCAACATAGGGCACCTGTACGCGTGTTCGACAGTCCCGACTCTCACGTCCCTGCTGAACCATTCCGGGCCCGTCGGTGTCTCAGAGGGGGACCGTGTTTGTCGTACTTGTTGTGCTCGTCGTGCTGGAGGCGTCCGTGGCCATGATCGGCCTGTTCTGGTTCACCAAGGAGAGCGTGTATGTGGGCGCCGAACCCGAGGGGTACGGGCGCGGGGTGCGGCTCACCCCCGAGGGGCTTGAGGCCGTGGGTACGGGCCAGGAGGGGTTCTGGTCCTGGGCGGACGTCCGCGCGGTCACCGTCCACGACGTGCGGGTGCGCTCCAGTACCCGGTGGCTGGTGAACAACGTGATGGACACGGTCTTCGACATGGCGACGGGGGGCGGTGAGGCACCGCCCGCGTTCGAACTCCACATACGGACGGACGAGGAGAAGGCCGAGCTGACGGTGTACACCGCGGCCGTCGGGGGCTACGTCCAGTCCGAGTACGAGCTGTCGGTGGCATTGCTGAACCGGTTCGTGGACGGTACGGCGGACGTGGGGCGGCTGCTGGAGTGGGGGAGCGTCGACGGCGACGGCGTGACGCCCTGGCGGGCCGCCCGCGAGGCCCTGCTCACGAGCTGGGCCGCGGCCTGAGGTGCTGGAGAAGGGCGGAGAGCCCCACCGGGGTGGTGGCGAGTACGGTGCGGGGTTCGTCGCTCTCGCGTAGGCGGATCGTTCCGTCGGGGGCGGTGGCGACGTTTACGCACTCGCCCTGCGGGCCGCTGAACGTCGACTTCTGCCGGTCGAGTTCGGACTGCCATCGCGGGCGTACGACAGGAGCCGCCCCCCATGGAAGCTGCCCGCAGGCGCCCCACCGGCCTGCCCAACTCGCCCACGGCTTCAGCCTCTTCGCTCCCGCCGACGCCACCGCTCCCCAGGTCTGCCGGGACTTCGTACGCGCCGTGCTCCGCACCCTCGACCGCGCGCCCCTCGTGCTGCCCGCGATCCTGTGCACCTCGGAACTCGTCACCAACGTCCACCTGCACACCAAGGGCACGACCATGCTCCGCGTCCAGCTCACCCCGGCCCGTCTGCGGGTCGGCGTGTACGACGAGACCCCCCGCGCACGCCGGAGGACACGGAACCCTGGGGTGATGAGGACGACCTCGGGGAGACGATCACCGGGCCCAAGCGGAGCTGAGCCCGCCGCGTCGTCCTCACGCCACCCGCGTGAACTCCACCGTCACCTCCGGCGGGCCCCCGGCCACGCCCCGGTAGATCCCCTTGTGCGGGGTGACGTCGTCGTAGTCGCGGCCGCGGCCGACCACGACGTGGGACTCGTCGGCCCGGGTGCTGTTGGTGGGGTCGTAGCCGGCCCAGTCGCCGGCCCAGTACTCGATCCAGGCGTGGCTCTGGCCGGCGACGGGGCGGTGGAGTTCGGCCTCGCGTTCGGGGTGGAGGTAGCCCGAGACATAGCGGGTGGGCAGGCCCAGGCCGCGCAGGAGGGCCGCCGTCAGGTGGGCGATGTCCTGGCAGACGCCCGCGCCCTGCGCCCAGGCCTCCATGGCGCCGGTGTTCACGCCGGTGGCGCCGGGGAGGTACGCGACCTGGTCGGTGACCATGGCCGAGACCGCGACCGCCGTCTCGTGGGGGTCCAGGCCCGTCGACGCCGACCTCGCCCGCTCCACCAACTCCCGCGTCACTGTCGTACGGCCGGTCGGGGACGCGTACTCCAGGAGGCGGGAGTTCGCCGTTGCTCTCGCGACCTCCGCCCAGGTCGGCGCGGGGGCCGGCGGGCCCGGTGGGGCCGTTTCCACCAGGCTCGACGCCGTGATGGTCAGGTCCTCGTGCGGTTCCATCAGGTCGAAGCCCGTGACCTGGGTGCCCCAGTAGTCCCAGTACGACCAGGTGGGCGTGGTCGGGTCGACCGTGACCCTGGCGTCCAGGGTCGTCTGCCCGGGAAGCGTCAGGGGGGTCATGCGGACCTCGTTGTGGGAGGAGACCGCGGCCTGCGCGTACGAGACGCGGGTGGTGTGCCGGATCCGCAGCCGGCGTGTCACGGGAGTGCTCATCGCGCTCACGCTCCTTCCTGGGCCCACTCGACGGGCCCCTGGTACGGGAAGAACCTCTCCGCCACCGCCTCCGCCGAGGCCGTGCACGCTTGTTGCAGGTCGCGCAGGAGCAAGGGGAGCTGTTCCTCCAGAGCCACCAGGTCCAGGTATTCCAGGCGGGTTCGCATACGGCCTATCGGGCGACGGGCCGGGTCCTGACGGGGGCGGCCGAGGGCGGCGAGGCACTCCTCGGCGGTGGTGAGCGCGTGCAGGGCGGACCGCGGGAAGTCCCGGTCAAGGAGGAGGAATTCGGCCACTCTCGGGGTGTCGCCGAAACCGCCGTACACCCGGGCATACGCCTCGTCCGCGCCGCTCGCGCTCAGCAGCGTCGGCCAGTCGGGGGCGTGGGCGGCGTCCAGCACGCGGACGGAGAGGAGCCGTACGGTCATGTCCACCCGCTCCAGGCTCCGGCCCAGCACCACGAAACGCCAGCTGTCGTCGCGGCTCATCGTGGAGTCGGCGAGGCCGAAGAAGAGGGCGGCCCGGCGGCGTACCAGCTCCAGGTACGCGTACGGGCCCGTACGGCGGGCCGCGAGGCGCTGGTCGGCCAGCGCGTGCCAGGTGGAGTTGAGGCACTCCCACATCTCGGAGGAGACGGCCTCGCGGGCGCTGCGGGCGTTGAGGCGGGCGGCTCCGAGCGCGCCCTCGATGGAGCAGGTGGAGCGGGCGTCGAAGGCGAGCTGGTCCAGGACCTGCTGCATGTCGACGCGTTCGGCGCCCGCGTCGACGCCGAGGATGGCGTACAGGGAGCGGCAGGCCACGTCCTCGTCGCGCCAGGGGTCCTCCAGGAGGCGGTGGAGGTAGGCGTCGAGGATGCGGCTGGTGGCGTCCGCCCGCTCGACGTAACGGCCCGTCCAGGTCAGGGCCTCGGCTATGCGGGAGAGGATCACGTCGTTCACTGCTGCTGTGCCCCTTCCTGTACGACGCCACGGGCAGCGTCGGGTCCGAGCTGGCGCGGGACCACGTCCAACGCCGTGCCGCCGCCGTCGGGGTCCTCGCCGATGAGGGTCCCCCCTGTTCGGGCGAAGTCGAGAACCTGGGGGAGCTCGGCGGGGCCCTCCGCCAGCACCCAGGTGTCCTTGGAGCCGCCGCCCTGGCTGGAGTTGACGATGAGGTTGCCCTCCTGGAGGGCGACCCGGGTGAGGCCGCCGGGCAGCACCCAGACGTCCGTGCCGTCGTTGACGGCGAACGGGCGCAGGTCGATGTGGCGGGGCGCCATCCGGTCGCCCGCGAGGGTGGGCGAGGTGGAGAGCGCGACGGGCCGCTGCGCGATCCAGCCACGCGGGTCGGCGGCGACGGCCGCCCGGGTGCGCTCCAGGGTGTCCCGGTCGGCCTTGGGGCCGATGACGATGCCTTGGCCGCCCGCCCCGTCCACCGGCTTGATCACCAGCTGGTCGATCTGGTCGAGGACGGCGTCCAACTGGCCCGGTTCGTCCGGACGGTAGGACTCGACGTTCGGGAGAACGGGCTCCTCGCCGAGGTAGTACCGGATCAGATCCGGTACGTACGTGTAGAGGAGTTTGTCGTCGGCGATGCCGTTGCCCACGGCGTTGGCGAGCGTGACGGTGCCCGCCTGGGCGGCGCTGAGAATGCCCGGGCAGCCGATCACCGAATCGGGCCGGAAGTGCAGCGGATCGAGGAAGTCGTCGTCGAGCCGCCGGTATACGACATGCACCGGCATCTCGCCCCGCGTGGTCCGCATCCAGACACGGTTGTTGCGGCAGGCGAGATCGTGCCCCTCGACCAGCTGCACCCCCATCAGCCGGGCCAGCAGGGCGTGTTCGAAGTAGGCGGCGTTGCTGGGGCCGGGGGTGAGGACGACGACCCTCGGGTCGCCGACCCCGTCGGGCGCGGCGGCGCGCAGGGCCGCCAGAAGTCTCTGCGCGTAGCCGTCCACGGGTACGACGTGCTGTTCGGCGAAGAGGGACGGAAAGATCCTGGTCATCGCGCGCCGGTTCTCGATGACGTACGAGACCCCGGACGGCACGCGGACGTTGTCCTCCAGGACCCGGAAGTCCCCGGCCTCGTCCCGTACGAGATCGATGCCTGCGACGTGGATCCGTACGCCGCCCGGTGGCTCGATCCCGTGCGCCGCCCGGTGGAAGTGGGGGGAGTTGAGCAGGAGACGCCAGGGCACGACCCCGTCCTCGAAGGCGCGGCAGGGCCCGTAGGCGTCGGAGAGGTAGGCCTCCAGGGCCCTCACCCGTTGGGAGACCCCCCGTTGGACGAGGTCCCATTCGAGGGCGTCGAGGATCCTGGGGACCACGTCCAGCGGCCAGGGGCGCTCCTCGCCAGCGAAGGCGTAGGTCACGCCCCGGTCGGTGAACGCGCGGGCCATCTGGTCCGCCCGGAAGCGCAGTTCACCCGGCTCGATCGGCTGCAGGGCGGCCAGTACCGGCTCATAGGCGGCCCTGACTTCACCCGGCCGCTCAAACATCTCGTCCCACGCATCGGCCAACGCGTACGCGTCAAATATGTCCGCCATGGCCCGACGGTAGGTGCGGTACGTGACGTACTGATCACTCGACGATTTCCGGCAGTTCACGCGATCCGGACGTGGGTCGGGGAGCCCTGGCCGGACGGGGGTGTCCGGCCAGGGCGGGCCAGGACGCCGTGTCGCCCTGGGGGAAGCGGGTCCACGATGGCACCGGGTCGCGTACCCCGACCACCGTCATCTTGTTGCAGAGTGCCGTGCGGAGGTGGGGATATTTCCGTACGTACAGGGGCGAGAGGGGGCGCGTGAAGGGCGCAGCCGTGTTGCGATGGCGGTCGGGTCCGCGCATAGTTGCGCTGCGGACGGCGCGGAGGCGTCGCATCGCGAGGATGCTGGAGCCAGGGGTGGAAGATGGCCGGGCACAGGAGGGACAGGCATCCGCACGGCGCTGACCGACTGTGCGAGGCCGGGGACCGGGTGTACTCCCGGGCCGTGCGGCGCGGACGCGTGCCGCGCGAGGACGCCGAGACGGTGCCCTGTCTTGTCGAGTTGGCGCTGCTGCATCCGGACCCCGACGACATGGGGTGGCTGGTGCCGACCTCGCCGCAGGAGGTCATGACACGGCTGCTGCGCGGGGTGTACGAGGAGGTCAGCGCGAGCCAGACGCGGGTGGGCGACGCGGTGGCCGCGTTCGAGTGGTACGCCGGTCTGGGCGGACGCGTCCAGGCGCCCACGGAGGGCGTGGCGATCCGCGTGCTCGACGGACTGCCCCGGATCCGGGCCGCGATGGACGAGGCGACCGAGGCGTGCGCGACCGAGGTGCTCACCGTGCAGCCCGGCGGCATCCGCCGCGAGGACGAACTCTCCGAGGGACTGCACCGGGCGCTGGAGATGCGCCGGCGGGGCGTGCGCATGCGCGACCTCTACACGCACGTGGCCCGGCACGGCCAGGGCCTGCACAACTACATGGAGCTGATGGGCGACGCGGCGGAGGCCCGCACCCTCGACGAAGTCGTCGAGCGCCTCATCCTCTTCGACCGCAAGGTGGCCTTCATCCCGGCGAACGCGGACCGCACGATCGCCCTGGAACTGCGCCACCCCGCCCTCGTCGACTACCTGGTCACGGTCTTCGAGCGGCTGTGGCGCCTCGCGATCCCTCTCGCCGCGCCGCTCCCGGAGACCGGCATCGAGGGCATCACCCACCGCGAGCGGTCCATCGCGGCGCTGCTCGCGGAGGGACACCAGGACGCGGTGGTCGCGGAGCGGCTGGGGATCAGCGTCCGTACCTGCCGGGCGCACATCGCACGCCTCTCGGAGACCCTGGGCGCGGCGAGTCGCACGCAGTTGGGGGTGCGGATCGCGCAGGCGGGGCTGGACGGGCCGCCGCGCTCCCCGGAACTGCAGACACTCACGGCTCCCGGCTCGGCTCCTGGTCCTGTTCCTGTTCCTGATCCAGAATCCCCGACCGGCCTATGAGATAGCCGAGTTGCGCCCGGCTCTCACTTCCCAGGGTCGCGGCGAGTTTGGCGATGTGGACGCGGGCGGTACGGACGTTCATGCCGAGGCGGTCGGCGATGGTGGAGTCGGTGTGGCCTTCTATGAGGAGGCCGGCGATGGCGCGCTGGCGCGGGGTGACGCCGTTCAGGGACGGGCGTTGGACGGCTTGGGGGTACATGGGGGTGGCCAGGCGCCAGAGGCGGTCGAAGGTGGTGACGAAGTAGTCGACGAGGGCGGGGTGGCGGACTTCCAGGGCGAGGGAGCCGTCCTTGTTGGCGGGGATGAAGGCGATGGTGGAGTCCACGACGATGAGCCGGTCGGTAACCTCGTCGAGCGAACGGGCCTCGGCGTCGCCTCGCAGCTGCTCATAGCGGGCGAGGAGGGACGGGGCGTGTCGGAGCGTGTGCTGGTAGAGGGTGCGGATGCGGCCTCCGCGGCTCAGCAGATCCTGGTCGCGGGTCAGGGAGCGGGCCTGCGCCACCGCGCTGCGTTGACCGGTGTGGCCCGTGTGGGGCTGGATGCACAGGAGTTCCCGGGTCGCTTCGGCCATGGCCTCGGTGATGGCCCGGTTGATCCGGTCCGAACCGCTGAGGACCCTGAGCGTCGGGGTGTCCGACGCGGACGACGTGTGCCGGCCGTCGATACGCATGAGGGGCTCGAACAGGGCGGCCAGCCGGGCCTCGCGCCGCCGCTCGTTCGCGATGCGGTCCTCGATGTCGCGCAGCAGCTGGTGGAGTGAGACGGCCGGGGCCGTGGGTTCCAGCCACTCCAGGTCCTCGATGCTCGGGTGGAGCAGGCCGAGGTCGATCAGGCAGGGGACGTCCCTGGCCTCATGGGTGCGTACGCCGCCGTTGCGTAACGCGCGTTCGTACAGGGTGCGGCCGGCCTCGCACACCTCGTCCACTCCGTGGCTGTGTGCCTCGGCTGTCATGGGTGGTGCACCTCCTCGCTCGTTCAGCGATCCTGGTCCAGGATCCCCGACTGTGCGATGAGGAAGCCGAGTTGGGCCCGGCTGCCGCTGCCGAGGGCGGTGGCCAGCTTGGCGATGTGGGCGCGGCAGGTGCGGACGTTCATGCCGAGGCGGCGGGCGATGGCCTCGTCGACGTGCCCCTCCACGAGGAGTTTGGCGATGGAGTGCTGGATCTCCGTGATGCCGTCGGGGGCCGTCTCGTAGGGGGCGCCGGCGCTCAGCGGGACGGACCGGCCCCACATGAACTCGAAGACCTTGATCAGGTAGCGGACGAGTCCCGGGTTGCGGAGTTCCAGGGCGACTTGCTGGTCGTCGCGGGTGGGGATGAAGGCGACGGTCTCGTCGCAGATGATCAGGCGCTCGACCAGCTCGTCGATGGTGCGGTACTCCACCTTGCCGTTCGAGAGCTGCTCCACGTAGGCCAGCCGCTCCAGGTCGTAGCGGACCGTGTGCTGATAGAGCGTCCGGATGCGCACCCCGCGCTCGGTCAGCGGCCGGTCGCGCTCCAGCCCCTGGAGGACGCTGCGTTCGGAGAACCGGTTGCTCGGCTGGACCGTGAGCATCTCGGTCTGGCACTGGGCCGTGGCCAGATTGAGCGCCGCGTTGATGCGGTCGCCGCCCTCCAGCACCGTGATCGAGTGCGTGGTCGCCGTCGTCTGCGTGCTGAGTGCCATGAACGGCTCGAAAGCATCGGACAGTTCGATTGACCAGCGCCTGCGCTCGGCTATCTCCTGCTCTAGGGGGTTGAGCCGTTGAGCCAGGGCGACTGCCGGAGGTACGGGTCGCAGCCAGTCCGGGTCATCGGGATCAGGGTGAAGAAGGGACAATTCCATCAGACAGGAAGCCGACTTTACGTCTTCGCGGGCGATACGTCCGGTGCGCAGGGCATGCGCATAAAGTCGGCCACCTTCCTCACACAGTTCGGTCACCGCATGGGGATGTGTCGCTTTAGTCCGATTCGTTGCCAAATCTCCACCCCCCAGGGTCCTGAACGTGCAGGAACATGATGCACCGATTGTGTGGCCATGACGTGCCCGAATGAGCCATCGTCGTATCCGACGGGGGAAGAGGGGACCTTCAAGTGAGGACGAAGCCGACTATGCGTAACAGAATGCTTCGCTCGGTGCTTGTCGCTGCCTTCTCTGCCGTTGTGGCCATCGGAGCTCTGAGTGGCCTATCCGGTACGAAGAGCGACATGCGAGCGGACAGCAAGTGGCCGGCGGTCGCCGTGTCCACCACGCCCGTGGGCACGGCAGAGGGAGCTGGAGGCTGACGTGACCACTCCACCCGACGACCGCTCCTTCCGTCGAGAAATGGCCACCGCCTACCGCTCTGGATGGCACTTCATCGACCTGGCCACCGCCATTCCCCACACTGGCGACTCGTTGATGGTGACGGTGTTCGGAGAGCCGGTAGTCGTCACCCGGGACGACGACGAGGACGTCCGGGCGTACCGGTGTCTGCGGCGCCCGCGCGGCGCGCCGCAGCCCGTGCGATGTGCCATTCGGTACGGAATGATCTTTGTGAACCTCGACCAGCGTGACCACCAGCTGGCCGAGCCGGAAGTCCCGGACGTAAGGACCATCTCAGCCACCCCCCGCAGTGCCTGACGCGATTCCCCCGTCGTAGTAGATCGCGCAGGTACTTCCCCCCGCAGCGGCGTCACCGTGACCTGAACACGGTGACGCCGCTGCAGTTTTGGGCGAAAGATCCAGGTATCCGCCCATCTTCATGCCATCTCCACAACGGCTGAAATCAGCCGGGTCTCGTGCCCGGACCGGTCCGCCGGGGTCCCGTGCCCGAGGTCGGTTGCCGGATTCCGCGCCCGGGGCGGTCAGCTGGGTCTCGTGCCGGGGACCGGTCAGCCGAACCCCCGTGCCCGGGGCCGGTCAGCCGAACTCCCTCGCCCGGGGCCGGTCGGCCGGGTCTCGCGCCTGGGATCGGTCAGTCGAACTCCCTCGCCCGGGATCGGTCGGCCGAACCCCCGCGCTCGTGGCCGTGCCGGCCGCCCCCCCATGCCAGGGGTCGGTCGGCCGGGTCCCGTGTCCCGGGCCGGTCAGCCGTGTCCCATTGCTGAGGTCAGGGTGATTTCGATCGCCACCCGGTCGGGGTTCGGCGACGGCACCCTCCCGTACCGCTCCGCGTACCGCCGCTCCGCCTCCGCGACATGCGCGGGGTCCGTGGCGATCCTCGCGCGCCCCTCCAGCGTCGCCCACCGGCGCCCGTCCACCTGGCAGACCGATACGCGCGCCCCCTGCGCCCCCGCGGCCAGTACGTGCCCCACCTTCGCGCTGGACTTGTTGGTGATCACCCGAGCCAGGCCCGCCTCGGGGTCGTATGTAACCCCGACGGGTACGACGTGCGGGCTGCCGTCCGCCCGGAGGGTGGTGAGGGTGCACAGATGGCGTTCCCGCCAGAAGGTGAGGTAGGCGGGGTCGGGATCGTGGGGGTCCACCGGGTATGCGCTCATGGTCGGAAATGTACCCCGACCCGTGCACGCCATGGCTTCCCCGGCCGTCCTTGAGTGGAATAGACTCAACTTTGTGTACGTTGGGCGAGTCAGTCCGTACATCAGGGTCGTATTGAGGAGGAGAACGCGAACGTGGACGCCGAGCTGACCAACAGGAGCCGGGACGCGATCAACGCGGCCACCAGCCGGGCCGTGTCCGAGGGGCACCCCGACCTCACCCCTGCCCACCTGCTGCTCGCGCTGCTCGGTGGTCAGGAGAACGAGAACATCACCGACCTGCTGGCCGCGGTCGACGCCGACCAGGCCGCCGTACGGGCCGCGACCGAGCGCGTCCTCGCCGGCCTGCCCAGCGTGACCGGATCCACCGTCGCGCCCCCGCAGCCCAACCGCGACCTGCTCGCCGTCATCGCCGAGGCGGCCGACAAGGCCAAGGAGCTCGGGGACGAGTACCTCTCCACCGAGCACCTCCTCATCGGGATCGCCGCGAAGGGCGGCCCGAGCGGCGACGTACTCTCCCAGCAGGGCGCCAGTGCGAAGAAGCTGCTTGAGGCGTTCCAGAAGAGCAGGGGAGGACGCCGGGTGACGACCCCGGATCCCGAGGGCCAGTACAAGGCGCTCGAAAAGTTCGGTACGGACTTCACCGCCGCCGCGCGCGAGGGGAAGCTCGACCCGGTCATCGGCCGGGACCAGGAGATCCGCCGGGTCGTGCAGGTGCTGTCCCGGCGCACCAAGAACAACCCCGTCCTCATCGGTGAGCCCGGCGTCGGCAAGACCGCCGTCGTGGAGGGGCTCGCCCAGCGGATCGTGAAGGGCGACGTGCCCGAGTCGCTCAAGAACAAGCGGCTCGTCTCGCTCGACCTCGGCGCCATGGTGGCCGGGGCGAAGTACCGGGGTGAGTTCGAGGAGCGGCTGAAGACCGTCCTCGCCGAGATCAAGGACTCCGACGGGCAGATCATCACCTTCATCGACGAGCTGCACACGGTCGTCGGCGCGGGTGCGGGCGGCGACTCCGCCATGGACGCCGGCAACATGCTCAAGCCGATGCTCGCCCGCGGTGAGCTGCGGATGGTCGGTGCCACCACCCTCGACGAGTACCGCGAGCGGATCGAGAAGGACCCCGCCCTGGAGCGCCGCTTCCAGCAGGTCCTGGTCGCCGAGCCGTCCGTCGAGGACACCATCGCGATCCTGCGCGGACTCAAGGGCCGCTACGAGGCCCACCACAAGGTCGTGATCGCGGACAGCGCGCTGGTCGCCGCGGCCACCCTCTCCGACCGGTACATCACCTCCCGCTTCCTGCCCGACAAGGCCATCGACCTCGTCGACGAGGCCGCCTCCCGGCTGCGCATGGAGATCGACTCGTCCCCCGTCGAGATCGACGAACTCCAGCGCGCGGTGGACCGGCTGCGCATGGAGGAGCTGGCCCTCGACAAGGAGACCGACCCCGCCTCCCGGCAGCGTCTGGAGAAGCTGCGCCGCGACCTCGCCGACAAGGAGGAGGAGCTGCGGGGCCTGACCGCCCGCTGGGAGAAGGAGAAGCAGTCCCTCAACCGCGTCGGCGAGTTGAAGGAGAAGCTGGACGAGCTGCGCGGCCAGGCCGAGCGCGCCCAGCGCGACGGCGACTTCGACACAGCCTCCAAGCTGCTCTACGGCGAGATCCCCACCCTGGAGCGGGACTTGGAGGAGGCCTCCGAGGCGGAGGAGGAAGCCGCCAGGGACACCATGGTCAAGGAGGAGGTCGGCCCCGACGACATCGCGGACGTGGTCGGCTCCTGGACGGGCATCCCGGCCGGGCGCCTCCTGGAGGGCGAGACCCAGAAGCTCCTGCGCATGGAGGAGGAGCTGGGCCGCCGTCTCATCGGCCAGAGCGAGGCCGTCCAGGCCGTGTCCGACGCCGTACGCCGCACCCGCGCCGGCATCGCCGACCCGGACCGGCCCACCGGATCCTTCCTCTTCCTCGGCCCGACCGGCGTCGGCAAGACCGAACTCGCCAAGGCCCTCGCCGACTTCCTCTTCGACGACGAGCGGGCCATGATCCGCATCGACATGAGCGAGTACGGCGAGAAGCACAGCGTCGCCCGGCTGGTCGGCGCCCCTCCCGGTTACATCGGCTACGAGGAGGGCGGCCAGCTCACGGAGGCCGTGCGCCGGCGCCCGTACAGCGTCGTCCTGCTGGACGAGGTCGAGAAGGCGCACCCCGAGGTCTTCGACATCCTCCTCCAGGTGCTGGACGACGGACGGCTCACCGACGGACAGGGCCGCACGGTCGACTTCCGCAACACCATCCTCGTCCTGACCTCGAACCTGGGCAGCCAGTTCCTGGTCGAGCCGCTGACCTCCGAGGAGGAGAAGAAGCAGCAGGTCCTGGAGGTCGTGAGGGCCTCCTTCAAGCCAGAATTCCTCAACCGCCTCGACGACCTCGTGGTGTTCTCGGCCCTCAACAGGGAGGAGCTGGAGCGCATCGCCGGGCTCCAGATCGGCCGCCTCGCCAAGCGGCTGGCCGAGCGCCGGCTCACCCTGGAGGTCACCGACGCGGCCCTGGCCTGGCTCGCGGACGAGGGCAACGATCCGGCGTACGGGGCCCGGCCGCTGCGCCGCCTCGTCCAGACCGCGATCGGCGACCGGCTGGCCAAGGAGATCCTGGCGGGCGAGGTCAAGGACGGCGACACGGTCCGGGTGGACGCCTTCGGGGACGGCCTGATCGTGGGGGTCGCGCAGTAGCCCGGACGGGCTGATTCTCAGCGGTCGACGGCGCCGGTCCCGGCGGCGCCGTCGTCACTGGCCGCAGCGGATACACACTCCCGGTGGTGGTGTCCGTGCCTTTGCCTGTGGGGGTTGCCACTGACCGCCCGTGATGGGGGAGGATGGCAGCATCCGTACGAAGGGAAATACACGGTGAGCATCGACCCGTCCTCGATTCCGAATTTCGGGGGCCAGCCCGAGCCGCAGCCCGGCGGACCGGCGGGCCCCGTCGTCCCGGATCAGGACCTCGTGAAGCAGCTCCTGGATCAGATGGAGCTGAAGTACGTCGTCGACGACGAGGGTGACCTCGCGGCGCCGTGGGAGGAGTTCCGTACGTACTTCATGTTCCGCGGCGAGGGGGACCAGCAGGTCTTCTCGGTGCGGACGTTCTACGACCGGCCGCACCAGATCGACGAGAAGCCGACTCTGCTGGAGTCCATCGACGACTGGAACCGCCGCACGCTGTGGCCGAAGGTCTACAGCCACACGCACGACGACGGCACGGTCCGCCTGATCGGCGAGGCACAGATGCTGATCGGCACCGGCGTCGCCCTCGAGCACTTCGTGTCGTCGACGGTCAGCTGGGTGCGGGCCGCCATCGAGTTCGACAAGTGGCTCGTCGAGCAGCTCGGCCTCGAGCAGGAAGTCAACGAGGCGGAGGAGAAGCCCGAGGACGACGACGAGGAGTAGTCCTCCCACCAGGTTTTACAACGGCGTGTGTGCGATGACGACCAGATACGCGCCGTAGGCGAACGAGAGCCCGGCCAGGGCGCCGACCACCAGGACGGCGTGCCAGGGCCGGGCTCTTGCCGTGCGGACCAGCGCCCGTGCCAGCGGCAGCAGCAGCGGGAACGCGGGCAGCAGGAAGCGCGGCTTGCACTCGAAGAACCCGGAGCCGCCGAGCGCGATCAGCAGCAGTACCCCGCTGTGCACGAGCAGGGGCAGCGGGGCACGGTCCGCGATCAGCAGCGCGTACAGCAGCACGGCCGCCGCCACGACCACCATCGTCATCGGGAACACGAAACGGTCGCCGTGCGTCAGCAGATGCCGGACGAAGCGCAGTGAGCCGACGCCGAAGTCGAAGCGCGAGCCCCACAGCCGCTGCACCTCGAAATAGCCGCCGAACGGATCTCCCTCGCGCCGGCCCACCCACAGCACGTAGCCGCCCCAGCCGACCGGCGCGAGCGCGGCGCCCGTCCACAGCCTGTGGGAAACCCGTCCGCGCCGCCGCCAGACCTCGCACGCCGCCGCGGCCAGCACCGCCGCGGCCACCGCGAGCCCGTTCGGCCGCGACACGCCCGCGAGCGCGGCCAGCGTGCCCGCCCACAGCCAGCGCTCGGTGAGCACCGCGTACAGCGACCAGGCGGCGAAGGCGGTGAGGACGGGCTCGGTGTAGGCCAGGGACAGCACGATCGAGTGCGGGAGCAGGCCCCACAGCAGGACCAGCACGGTGGCGACGGCGCGGCCGTGCAGCCGGGCCCCGATCGCGTAGATCCCGCAGGCGGCGACCGCGGCGGCGGTCCAGGCGACCAGCAGCCCCGCCGCGCCGCCGCTCAGCGCGGTCAGCGTCGTGAGGGCGCGGATCAGCCCCGGATACAGCGGGAAGAAGGCCAGATCGCTGTGGACGACGGTGGGCCTGAAGTACTGCGTGCGTCCGTAGCCGTGCGCCGCGATCCCCAGGTACCAGAGCGAGTCCCAGGACCGCCCGAGCAGGGCGAGGGGGCGCTTGCCGCCCGCCCAGGCGGTTCCGGCGAGCACGAGAACGCCGACGAGTCGCGCCGTCGCGAACAGCGCCAGCGCCTGCGCGAGAGGGGGCAGGCCGTGCGCGGGGCGCGCCGGACGGCCGTGCCCCCCGTCACCGGGCTTCGGGGCGGCGGGGGCCGGAAGGGTACTGGCGTGGGTCACACCCGAACTGTGCGTCCCTTGCGGGGTATTTGCGAGCTTTACACGCCTGGGCGAGTGCGGTTTCCCCCACTTCGGCGCGCCGTCCCCACCGGCCCGGGCCCCCGTGCTACCAGGCCGCCTTGAGCCGCTTCGCCGCCTCCTCCAGCACCTCGGTCCGCTTGCAGAACGCGAACCGCACGAAGGGTGCGCCCGCCTCCCGGTGGTCGTAGAAGACCGCGTTCGGGATGGCGACGACCCCGGCGCGCTCCGGGAGCGCGCGGCAGAAGGCGAAGCCGTCGGACTCGCCGAGGGGCCGGATGTCGGTGGTGATGAAGTACGTGCCCGCCGGCTGGAAGACCTTGAACCCCGCCTCCGTGAGTCCGGTCGCCAGCACGTCCCGCTTGGCCAGCATGTCCGCACGGAACGCCGCGAAGTACGTGTCCGGCAGCGCCAGCGCCTCGGCCACGGCGTACTGGAACGGCCCCGACGCCACGTACGTCAGGAACTGCTTGGCCGACCGTACGGCGGTGACGAGGTCCGGCGTGCCCGTCACCCAGCCCACCTTCCACCCCGTGAAGGAGAAGGTCTTTCCCGCGCTGCCGATGGTGACCGTCCGCTCCCGCATCCCCGGGAAGGACGCCAGCGGCAGGTGCTCGGCCTCGTCGAACACCAGGTGCTCGTACACCTCGTCCGTGATGACGAGGAGATCCCGCTCGACGGCGAGCTTCGCGATCTCCCCGAGCTCCTCGCGGGTCAGGACGGTGCCGGTCGGGTTGTGCGGGGTGTTGACGAGCAGCAGCCGGGTGTTGTCGGTGACCGCGTCGCGCAGCTCGTCGAGGTCGAGCCTGAAGCGCCGGTGGGTGACTCCGGCGCGGGTCTCCTCGTGCGGGCGCAGGGTGACCGGGATCCTGGTCCCGCCCGCCATCGCGATGCTGGCCGCGTACGAGTCGTAGTACGGCTCCAGGGCGATGACCTCGTCACCGGGCTCGACCAGCGCGAGCAGCGACGCCGCGATGGCCTCCGTGGCACCGGCCGTGACGAGCACCTCGCGGTCCGGGTCGTACGCCAGTCCGTACCGGTGCTTCTGGTGCGCGGCGATCGCCGTACGCAGCTCGGGCACGCCGGGGCCCGGCGGGTACTGGTTGCCGCGCCCGTCGCGCAGCGCCCGTACGGCCGCTTCCCTGATCTCCTCGGGCCCGTCCGTGTCGGGGAAGCCCTGGCCCAGGTTGATCGACCCGGTACTCAGGGCCAGGGCCGACATCTCGGCGAAGATCGTCGTGCCGAACTCGGCGAGTCGGCGGTTGAGGAGGGGGCGGCGGCCATTGGAGGTCATGCCGGTCATCCTGCGCCGAAGCTCTGAACTTCCTCAACTTACGTTCACGATTCGGTACCTGCTCAGAGGGGGTACCGAAGGCACCACCTCTGAGCGGGGGAAGAGCCATCCCTGGCCGTCCTGGACTAGACGCGGTCCTGGAAGACGCAGCCCCACACGTGTGTGCCCGCGACGCTGCCGTCGGCGCGCACCGCCTCCAGCGTGTAGAAGTACGTGGTCCCCTGCGCGGCCGTGGTGTCCGTGTAGGCACGGGTATCCGTCGGCAGCAGTCCGGCGTGCAGCGGCTCGTACGCCTGCGTGGCCGCGTTCCACCGGCTGATCCGGTAGCCCGCGACGGTGTCGCACTCGGCCGTCTTGGTGCACTCCCAGTTGATGGACGGCCCCTTCACGCCGGGTCCGCCGATCAGGGTGACGTAGCCCATGCTGCCGAGGTCCCAGTCCCGGGCGACCGTCACGGACGGCCGGACGTCCAGCTCGGTGGCCTCGACGACCGTGACCTTCGGGTCGCTCGGGAGCAGCGCATTGCCCCAGCGGTCCCTGGCGACGACCGAGTACACGTACGTCTCGCCGTCCGGCACGTCGCCGCACAGCACCGCGAGCGGGTCGCTCGTGCCCTCCCAGCAGGAGCTGGTGCCGAGCCATTTGACCGTGCCGTCCGCCTGCCGGGTGCCGTTCCGGACCACGTAGCTCTCGACGTCGTCGTCGGTCGAGGCCGCCCAGCTCACCAGCACGCCGTCGGCGCGCGGGGTGGCCTTCACGCCGGTGACCGGTCCGGGCGCGACGCGGTCGCCGGTGCGGACGACGTGCGGTGCGGACAGCGCCGACTCGTTGCCGGCCGGGTCCACCGCCACGACCGCGTACGTCACGTACGTGCCCGCGGGCATGCCCAGGTCGTAGCACTTTCCGTCGGCGCTGGTCTCGTCGCTCCCCTCGGCGCAGGTCACGCGGGTGAGCTCGGCCGGGTCGAGGGTTTTACCGGGCGAGCGGTAGACGTGGTAGGTCCCGCCGTTGTCGAAGTCCTCGTAGAAGCCGTCGGGCTGCTTCCAGTACACCTCGGTGGAGCCGGGGCGGACGACGGAGCCGAGGGAGGTCGGGGACTTCGGCGGCGTCCGGTCGACGCCGTCGCCGGTGACACCGGCGTACGCCGACGGGTTGCCGAGCGCGTCGAGGGCGCGGACCCGGTAGTACCGGGCGGTGTTCATGGGCGCGTCGGTGCGGTACGACGTCGTGGTCGTCGTGCCCAGCAGCGTGAACGGGCCGGCGGCCGCGGAGGCGGCGTACACCTCGTACTTCGCGGCGTCGGCGCCCCCATGCCAGGCCAGCGTGGCCCACCACGCGTCGCTGGTGACCGTGAGACCGGTCGGCGCCGCCGGGCCCGTGCGGTCCACGGTCACGGCGGTGGCGTCGGGGCTGCCGGCGGACTCGCGGCCCGCCTTGTCGACGGCGCGGACCTCGTACAGGAAGGTCTGGCCCGTGGCGGGCGTCGCGTCCACGAACGACGGGGAGGTGACCAGCGACGGGCCGCCGGCCTTCGCCCACTGGGTGGTGCTCAGCCGTCGGTGCACGCGGTAACCGGCGAGGTCCATCTCCTTGTTCGCGGCCCAGCGCAGCGTGGTCTTCGTGGTGTCCCGGTTGTACGCGGCGGTGAGGCCGGTCGGGGCGAGCGGATTGACCTTGTCGACGGCGGCCTCGGTGCGCGGGGCGTACGTGGACGCGGCGTTGGCGAGGCCGGTCCAGGCCACGTAGTCCACGCGGATCGTGTGCTTGCCGGCCGGGATGGTCAGGTCGACGGTCTTGCGGGCGGTGGTGGAGACGTTCTTCCACAGGTCGATCTTCCGCACGCCGTCGACGTAGACGCGCATGCCGTCCTGCGTGGCGGCGGAGAGCCGGAAGGGGCCGCCGGAGCCGAAGTCCCGGGTGAGGGACCAGCGGACGGAGAAGTTGTCCTCGGGCAGCGTGACGCCGGCCGGGTCGCCGTACCCGTAGTTCTCGCTGATGGCGGAGTCGCAGGCGGTCAGCTTCGGCGTGCCGCTGAAGGTGGAGTTGCCGAAGTACTGCGCCTTCCAGACAGGAGAGGTGCAGGTGACGGCCGCGGAGGCCGGGGAGGCGGTGATCAGGCCGCCGGTGGCGGCGAGGGTGGCCGTCGCGGCCAGCGCGGTCAGCCGGGTACGAGTCATCACAGAGAGTGGGGCCCCTTCCCGACCAATGGGAAACATGAGAAACAGATGAAACAGGTGGTGCCTGTGTGACTCATGAGGTGAGGGCAGGGTTGCCCCGCCTCCCACCTCTTTCACGGAAGTTTTCGACCCGGCGCTGACGCTGCTGAACCCTCTGAACTTCCTCAACTCGGCTTTGGCCGGTGAGACGCGAGGGCATCCCCCTGGCACGCAAGAAGCGAGGCGCCCACGGGGGGTCGCTTCGGGGGAACGAAAGGAGGGTGACGCCATGTTCATCGGCTTCATCCTGGCGGTCGTCTTCATCCTGTTCGTCGTGTCGCTGCGTGCCGCCGTCCGCGGCCGCAAGAAGGTCGGGCTCTCGAAGAGTTCGTCGGGTTCGGCGCGGGGCCGCCGCTCGCGGGGCAGGTCCTCGGACAGCTCAGGCAGCTGGTGGGCCGGCGGGGCCGGGGGAGCCGTGTCGTCCTGCGGCAGCGGTTCGTCCGGCGGGCACCACGGGGGGCACTCGTGCGGCGGGCACTCGTCGTGCGGGGGCGGCTCGTCCTGCGGAGGCGGGTCGTCGTGCGGGGGCGGCGGGGGGTGCGGCGGAGGCAGCTGAGCCTCGCCGGGGGTGTGGGGCGCGGAGTCGAGGGAGGGGCCTCTGCCGCGGGTCGGTGGGGGCTGGTCGCGCCCGCGCGGCGGAGCCGAAGATCTCACCGCCCCGCGCCCCTTATGGTGCGCCGGGGCGCTTCATTCCGCGCGCCCCGGCGCACGCCGTAGTTGAACAGTTGAACTGTGGAGCCCTCGGGGGGATGGAAACCCTACGAAGTTGGGTAAAAACGCTGTGGTGGCGCCACAGTTCATGATTCCCTCTAAAACACCAAAGCAGCCCTCGGATCGTCCCTTCCCCACAGGGCAGACCGGGCTGACCGGGCCGATCCCCCGGTACCGAGGTACCGACCGGGTGCGCCGGACCCCCACCTCCCTTTTTGCGTGCTAGCGGAGCCGACCCATGCTCACGACCCTGAACACTTCGTACACCGACACGCGCGCGGCCGATCTCGCCTGGGCCCTGGGGCGCGAACCGCTCCCCGCGCTCGCGACCCTCGACCTCGAACTCGACGGGGCGAGACTGCAGTTGCGGCTCCTCGGCGCGTCCCACCAGGTCCTCCTGGAGGAGGAGCGGGGCAGCTGTTCGGAAACCGTCGCGTGCATCGCCGGCAGCAGCACGCCGCTTCCGCTCGGGGTGGCCAAGCGGGTCGGCGACTGGGAGTACGAGTTCGCGGCGCGCGTCGAGACGCTCTCCTGCGGGTCCTTCGCGGGACGGGCGCAGGAGTTACTCGCCCTGGTCTCCGACCACCCCAACGGACTCGCCGGCGTCTTCCCCGGCAGCCCGCACGCCTTCACCGCGCTGCTCGCCCAGCGCCACGAGGGGCAGGTCCACTGGCGTACGTGGCACGCCTACCCGCAGGACGGCCAGCTGGTGGCGACACGCACCAGAGTGGGGGTACGGGTGACGGCGGGGGCGCTTTGAGGGGGGTGATGCTTCGGCTGCCGATTCGCCCGCCATTTCGGCTGCCGACGAACCCGTCATCAGCGCCGGACGCCACACATCGGGACGACACTTCCACACGTGTGGGTGACGAAGCGTCGTGGTGGCGTGACGTAGCGTTCCACGCGTGATCGAACCGCACGCGCCTGCTCCCCCCGGCGCGCCGCCGTCCTGGGGCGTCCAGGGCCAGGCGCGGCTGCCCGTCCGCCCGGGCATCGGGCGGTTCCTGGTCCTCGCGGGCGTGTTCGTCTGTGCGGCCTGTGGACTCGTGTACGAACTCGAACTCGTCGCCCTCGCCTCGTACCTGATCGGCGACTCGGTCACCCAGGCCTCCGTGGTCCTCTCCGTGATGGTCTTCGCCATGGGCATCGGCTCCCTCGCCGCGAAACGCCTGCGCCCCCGCGCCGCGGCCGGCTTCGGCGCCGTCGAGGCGGCGCTCGCCCTGATCGGCGGCTGCAGCGCGATGGCCCTGTACGCGGTGTTCGCGTGGACCGGCGACTGGGGCGGAGTGTGGACGAGCGGCTCCCGCTACCTCCTGGCGGCCTTCTCCCTCGCCATCGGCCTCCTCATCGGCGCCGAAGTCCCCCTCCTCATGGAGCTGATACAGCGCATCCGCCGCCAGGACCCGGGTGGTGCGGTGGCGGACCTCTTCGCGGCGGACTACGTCGGCGCCCTCGTCGGCGGCCTCGCCTTCCCCTTCCTCCTGCTCCCCCTCCTCGGGCAACTGGAGGGCGCGCTGCTCACCGGAACCGTGAACGCGCTGGCCGGCGGAGCCCTCGTACTGGGCCTGTTCCGCCGGGACTTGAGCCGGCGCGGACGCTGGTTCCTGCTCATCGCCAACATCCTGGTCCTCGCCCTGCTCGCCGCGGCCGCCGCCCACGTCGGCGACTTCGAACGCGCGGCCCGGCGCGCCGTCTACGGCAAGGACGTACGGGTCGCCCTGCAGACCGGTGTCCAGGAGGTCGTGCTCACCGGCGGCACGCACGGCCGCCCGCTCGACCTCTTCCTCGACGGACGCCTGCGGGTCAGCGGCCGCGACGAGCACCGCTACCACGAGGCGCTGGTCCACCCCGCGATGAACGGCCCGCACGCGCGCGTGCTCGTCCTCGGCGGCGGCGACGGACTCGCCACCCGCGAGGTACTGCGCGACCCGGGTGTGCGCCGCGTCGACGTGGTCGAACTCGACCCGGGGGTGCTGCGGTTGGCGCGCACCGACCCGGCTCTGTCGGCGCTCAACGGGCACGCGTTCGACGACCGGCGCGTGCACGTGTTCACCGCCGACGCCTTCGGCTGGCTGCGCGGGGCCACATCGACGTACGACGTGGTCATCTCGGATCTGCCCGACCCCGGGATCACGGCGAGCACCAAGCTGTACTCGCAGGAGTTCTACGGCCTGACGCGTCGCGTCCTCGCCCCCGGTGGCCGCCTGGCCGTCCACGCGGGCCCCGTCTCCTCCCGCCCCCGCGTCTTCTGGACGGTCGAGTCCACACTCCGGGCGGCCGGCCTGCGCACCGCCCCCTACTGCGTCGGCGGCCGGGACTCCAGTTTCGCGGCCGGCCCCGACCGCACGGCGGGCGCGTCGAGCGCCCCCCGCGACTGGGGCTTCATCCTCGCCTCCGTCACGGGCACGCCCCTGCGCCTCGCCCCGCACGGACCACGCCTGCGTACGCTCACGCAGCCGTCCCTCACCGCCGACGCTTACGCCGCCTGGCGTACCCGCGTAACCGGCCTGGCGCCCTCCACACTGGTCCATCCGCGCTACGCCGACTGAGACGGCGGACGGACGAATCCCCGGATACGAGGGTGCGGTGCGGGCCGTCCTGGGTAGGCTCGGCCGACATGGAGCATGAGGTGTTCGTTCCGGTTCAGGCCGAACGGCTGAGGGAGGCGCTGGCCGATCCCGTACGGGTGGCCCGGGCGGTCCCCGGACTCCAGCAGGACGCCGGGACGCCGCCCGTCTCCGGGCGCCTGAAAGTCCGCGTCGGCGGCCACACCATCACCTACCGGGGGACGGTCCGGGTCACCGCCCGGGAAGACGGTTCGTACGCCGTCGAGGGCGACGCCGCCGAGGCGCGCGGCCCCGGCACCGTGAAACTCGCCCTCGCCCTCACCCTCACCCCCTCCGACGGCGGCACGACCGTCACCATCACCGGAACCACCACCGCGGACGGCCGCGTGGCGGATCTCCCCCCGGACGCGGTCTCCGCGACCACGAACCGCCTGCTGAACCGGTTCGTCGAGAACTTGGCGGAGGCGCCGGAGACGCCACAGGGCGCGGCGGAACGCGAGCCGGAGCGGGAGCCGGAGAAGCCGGAGCCGGAAGCGGAGGTCGAGCCCGCCCCGGAGGCCGAGCCCTCCGCCCTCTTCGAGGAGGAGGAACAGGCCCCGCCCGCCCCGAGCCGTGTGAACAGGGAGGATGCCGTGGCCGAGGCGGCGCATGCGCGGCGGACGATGATCGGCCGCAGCGCGGAGGAGGTGGACCACGCCCCACCGCGTGGCCGCTACGCCCCCGTCCCGGCGCCGGAGACCGCCGACGCCCGCGCCACGCTCCGCTGGGCGGCCCCCGCCGCGGCCGTCGCCCTGGCCTCGGCCATCGCCGTCACCCGAGCCCTGCGCAAACGCCGCTGACCGAGCCCCGCGAGGGGCGCGGGGAACTGCGCGACCGGCCCCCACCGTCCCGCGGTCGACAACCCCACCCGGGGGACCCGGGGGCGGAGCCCCCGGGTTTGGGATGGGACGGGTAGGGGCGGCGGGGGCGAACAAAGAATCCGGCCCAGTAGGGTCAACTCCGTGAGTAACGAAGACATCACGCTGACCGCGGGCGACGCGGAAGTGACCGTCACACCCGGCAACGGCGGACGGATCGGCAGTCTACGAATCGGCGACGCCGAACTACTGCGCCAGGGCCAGAAGTTCGGCTGTTTCCCGATGGTCCCGTGGTGCGGAAGAATCCGCGACGGCCGCTTCCTGGACGGCGCCACCATCCAGCAGATGCCGCTCAACGCCCCACCGCACGCCATCCACGGCACCGCCCGGGACGGCGCCTGGCGCACCGCCCGCGCCGGCAAGTCCGAGGCCGTGATCACGTACGACCTCGTGGCCCCCTGGCCCCACCCCGGCCGCGTCACCCAGCTCTTCACCCTGACCGAGGACGCCTTCACGGTCACCATGTCCGTGGAGACGTACGAGGACTCGTTCCCCGCCCAGGTCGGCTGGCACCCGTGGTTCAACAGGAACCTCGGCCGAGAAGACGTCCAGGTCGACTTCACCCCGGCCTGGCAGGAGGAACGCGGCGCGGACCACCTGCCCACCGGCCACCGCATCGAGCCGAAGCCCAGCCCCTGGGACGACTGCTTCGGCATGCCCGACGGCGTCGACGTCACGCTCACCTGGCCGGGGCAGCTGGAGCTGAAGGTCGCCAGCAGGGAGGAGTGGGTGGTGGTGTACGACGAGCAGGAGGCCGCCGTCTGCGTCGAGCCGCAGACCGGCCCGCCCAACGGGCTGAACACCCACCCGCGCCTGGTCACCCCCATCGACCCCCTCGAGGCGACCATGACCTGGAGCTGGCGGCGCCTCTAAGCTGGCGGACATGAGTGACGTACGCGGCGCGCTGCTGCAGCAGATCAAGGACAAGGCCGTGGTGCACGGCAAGGTGACCCTTTCGTCGGGCAAGGAAGCCGACTACTACATCGACCTTCGCCGGATCACGCTCGACGGTGTGGCCGCACCGCTGGTCGGTCAGGTCATGCTCGACCTGACCGACGAACTCGACTACGAGGCCGTCGGCGGTCTGACCCTCGGAGCGGACCCGGTCGCGACCGCGATGCTGCACGCCTCCGCCGCGCGCGGGAAGACGCTGGACGCCTTTGTCGTGCGCAAGGCCGGCAAGGCCCACGGCCTCCAGCGTCGCATCGAGGGTGCCGAGGTCAAGGGGCGCCGTGTCCTGGCGGTCGAGGACACCTCGACCACCGGTGGCTCGGTGCTGACCGCGGTGGAGGCGCTGCGCGAAGCCGGTGCCGAGGTCGTCGCCGTGGCCACGATCGTGGACCGGGACACCGGTGCCGCAGAGGCCGTCGCCGAGAAGGCTGGAGTGCCGTACCTCTTCGCCTACTCCAAGACGGATCTCGGCCTGGACTAGACGCCGACACGGGACCCCGCGGAATTCGGGGTCCCGTATCCCGGACAGGGTGTCTGGAGCATCCGGTCAAGTCTGGAAAGATGGGGACGACGATGACGTCGCCCCCCTAGGTCAGGGCCGTAAGCACCAGTCCCGTCGTGCCGCAGCAGCGGTACGCAGACCCGCACATACAAGGAGCGGACAGATGCCCATCGCAACCCCCGAGGTCTACAACGAGATGCTCGACCGGGCGAAGGCAGGCAAGTTCGCCTACCCGGCCATCAACGTGACCTCCTCCCAGACGCTGCACGCTGCACTGCGCGGCTTCGCGGAGGCGGAGAGCGACGGCATCATCCAGATGTCCACCGGTGGTGCGGAGTTCCTCGGCGGCCAGCACAAGAAGGACATGGTGACCGGCGCCGTCGCGCTCGCCGAGTTCGCGCACATCGTCGCCGCCAAGTACGACATCACCGTCGCGCTGCACACGGACCACTGTCCCAAGGACAAGCTGGATACGTACGTCCGTCCGCTCCTCGACATCTCCGCCGAGCGCGTCGCCAAGGGCGAGAACCCGCTGTTCCAGTCGCACATGTGGGACGGCTCCGCCGAGACCCTCGCCGACAACCTGGCCATCGCCCAGGAGCTGCTCGCCAAGGCCGCCGCCGCGAAGATCATCCTCGAGGTCGAGATCACCCCGACCGGCGGTGAGGAGGACGGCGTCAGCCACGAGATCAACGACTCCCTCTACACCACCGTCGACGACGCGCTGCGCACCGCCGAGGCCCTCGGCCTGGGTGAGAAGGGCCGCTACCTGCTGGCCGCGTCCTTCGGCAACGTGCACGGCGTCTACAAGCCGGGCAACGTCGTCCTGCGCCCCGACCTCCTGAAGGAGCTGAACGACGGCGTCGCCGCCAAGTACGGCAAGCCGTCCCCGTTCGACTTCGTCTTCCACGGCGGCTCCGGCTCCACGGCCGAGGAGATCGCCACCGCGCTGGAGAACGGTGTCGTGAAGATGAACCTCGACACCGACACCCAGTACGCCTTCACGCGCCCCGTCGCGGACCACATGTTCAAGAACTACGACGGTGTCCTGAAGGTCGACGGCGAGGTCGGCTCCAAGAAGACCTACGACCCGCGCACCTGGGGCAAGCTCGCCGAGGCGGGCATGGCGGGGCGTGTGACCGAGGCGTGCGAGATGCTGCGCTCCGCGGGCAACAAGCTCAAGTAGTCACCCGGGTTTCCCCGGTCGGTACCCGGGTTCCCCTGGTTCGGACCGTACGAGAAAGGGCTCGGCACCGCCCACGGTGCCGGGCCCTTCCGTATGCTCCGAAGTATGGCTGTGCCTCTGGAGAAGACATCGGGTGAGGGAGCGGGACCGGGTCCCGATGTGCGGATCTCCAGTCCCACCGGCAAGTGGATCCTGCTGACCACCGTCCTCGGCTCCAGCATGGCCATGCTGGACTCGACGGTCGTCAACGTCGCGCTGCCCACGATCGGCCGTGACCTGGGCACGGGCCTCGCGGCACTCCAGTGGACCGTGAACGCGTACATGCTGACCCTCGCGGGCCTGATCCTGCTCGGCGGGTCGCTCGGCGACCGCTTCGGACGGCGCAAGATCTTCGTCCTCGGTGTGGTGTGGTTCGCCTCCGCCTCGCTGCTGTGCGGCCTCGCGCCGACCGGGGGCGTACTGATCGCGGCCCGCGCCCTGCAGGGAATCGGCGGAGCCCTGCTCACCCCCGGTTCGCTCGCGATCATCCAGGCGTCCTTCCACCCCGACGACCGGGCCAGGGCCGTCGGCCTGTGGTCGGGTTTCGGCGGCGTCGGCGCGGCGGTCGGCCCGTTCCTGGGCGGCTGGCTGGTGGACGGTCCCGGCTGGCGCTGGGTCTTCCTGCTCAACGTTCCGGTGGCGCTGATCTGCGTCCCCATCGCCGTGCGCCACGTCCCCGAGTCGTCCGACGGACGTGCGCACGGCCGGGGCTTCGACGTCCTCGGCGCCGCCCTCGGCGCCCTGGCGCTCGCCCTGGTGACGTACGCCCTGATCGAGGCCACGAGCGGTTCCGTACTGGTCTGGGTGTCGGCGGCCGGGGGCGTGGCGGCCGGCGTGGCCTTCGTGTACGTCGAGCGGCGCCGACCCGACCCGATGATGCCGCCGGACATCTTCTCGTCGCGGCAGTTCACGGCCGTCAACCTCGTCACGCTGTGCGTGTACGCAGCCTTCGGCGGCTTCTTCTTCCTGACCGCGCTCCAGCTCCAGGTCGTGGCGGGCTACTCGGCCCTGGGAGCCGGTACGGCACTGCTGCCGACGACCGTCCTGATGCTGCTCTTCTCCGCCCGCTCCGGCGAGCTCGCCCAGCGCATCGGCCCGCGCATCCCGCTCACCGTCGGCCCGCTGCTGTGCGCGACGGGCATGCTGCTCATGCTGCGGGTGGGCCCGCACGCCTCGTACCTCGGCGATGTGCTTCCCGCGCTGGTGGTGATGGGCGCGGGCATGGTGACCCTGGTCGCGCCCCTGACCGCGACCGTCCTCGCCTCCGTGGACGCCGGGCGGGCGGGCCTGGCGAGCGGGATCAACAACGCGGCGGCCCGCGCGGCCGGACTGATCGCGGTGGCCGCGCTGCCCCTGCTGACCGGGATGGGCCCAGAGGCGTACCGCTCGGCGGACGCCTTCAACGCCGCCTTCCGGCGTGCGATGCCCCTGTGCGCCGGGGTGCTGGTCGTCGGGGCGGTGCTGGCCTTCGCCACCGTGCGCCGCCCGGCTCCCGACTGCCGGCGCCCCCAGTGCCGTACGCACAGCTGTGTGACGGCCCCGCCACTGGAACCTTCGAGGTCGCGCCCGCCCCAGCCCCGGTGAGACCGGAAGGCGGGGCCGCCCGTCGTGGCTCCGGGGCGGCTGCCCGGGCGCCGGGTACCCCGTACGGCACGACCCCCGGAGGGTGCCGCAGACTGGAAGGTATGACGATTCACGAGAACCTCCTCGGGGGCCCGCCCCCGACTCACCTCCCCGACGACCCGGAGCCGCGCGAGCTCCTCGCGAACGGCACGGCGCCCGCCGATGTCGCCGCCAAGTACCCCACCTCCTCGCTCGCCTGGGCCCAGCTGGCCGACGACGCGTTCGAGCGGGGCAGTGTCGTCGAGTCGTACGCGTACGCCCGAACGGGCTACCACCGGGGCCTGGACTCCCTGCGCCGCAACGGCTGGAAGGGCCACGGCCCGGTGCCCTGGGAGCACGAGCCGAACCGCGGCTTCCTGCGCGCCCTGCACGGCCTCGCCCGCGCCGCGCAGGCGATCGGCGAGCAGGAGGAGTACGAGCGCTGCAGCCAGTTCCTGAAGGACTCCTCGCCGACGGCGGCGCAGACGCTGGGCTGAGTCCTCCCCGGGGGTGACCGAGCCCTCCCAGGGTGTACCCGTCGTGTAGCCCTCCGGGTGTACTCGCAGGTCGTACGGGTCCGCCTGGTCGATGTGACCGGGCGGACCTTGCGGTTTCGGGTGACGATTGTGGAGGATGCCCGGTGGGGACCGGGGCCCCCGTGTCGAAAACGGCAGGGGCGGACCGCTACCCGGAGTACGCATCAGGAGACAGCGATGTCGTCCCAGCAGGCTCGGCCCGTCGAGGCCCAGGAGCCCGAGACCCCGCATCTCGACTTCCAAGGAACGACCCCGTACGAGGACTATGTCCAGGCGGACGTTCTGACCCACCTCCAGCACACCCTCTCCGACGACCCCGGAGAGATGGTCTTCCTGGTCACCACCCAGGTCATGGAGCTGTGGTTCACGGTCATCGTCCACGAGTGGGAGACCGCGGCGAACGCGCTCCGCGAGGACCGCGTGCCGGTCGCGGTGGCCGCGCTGAAGCGGTCCGTACGGGAGCTGGAGGCGCTGAACGCCTCCTGGCGGCCCCTCGCCCAGCTCACCCCCGCCCAGTTCAACTCGTACCGCTCGGCCCTCGGCGAGGGCTCCGGCTTCCAGTCCGCGATGTACCGCCGGATGGAGTTCCTGCTCGGCGAGAAGTCCGCGTCCATGCTGGTCCCGCACCGGGGCGCGCCGCGCGTGCACGCGGAACTGGAGAAGGCACTGCACGAACCGAGCCTCTACGACGAGGTCCTGAGGCTGCTCGCGCGCCGCGGCCACGCGGTCCCCAAGTCCGTGCTGGTCCGGGACGTGTCCCGGCGCTACGAGTCCTCGCCGGAGGTGGAGGCGGTGTGGACGGCCCTGTACGCGGGCGACGAGCACGACGAACTCGCCCGCCTCGGTGAGGCGTTGACGGACGTCGCCGAACTGGTGTGGCGATGGCGCAACGACCACCTTGTCGCGACGCGCCGCGCGATGGGCGCGAAGACGGGCACGGGCGGCTCCGCCGGGGTGGCCTGGCTGGAGAAGCGGGCGCAGAAGAACGTGTTCCCCGAGCTGTGGACGGCGAGGTCTCATGTCTGAGCGGTCTGAACTGCGGTCCGAACTGCGTTCTGAGCTGGGTGTCAGGGCCGCCGAGCTGGACGCCTCCGACGAACTCGCCAAACTGCGCGCGCAGTTCGTCCTGGATGACGTGGTGTACCTCGACGGGAACTCACTCGGCGCGCTCCCGGCGTCGGTCCCTGGCCGAGTCGACGACGTCGTACGCCGCCAGTGGGGTGAAATGCGCATCCGCTCCTGGGAGGAGAGCGGCTGGTGGACGGCGCCGGAACGGATCGGCGACCGCATCGCGCCGCTGGTCGGAGCGGCCCCCGGCCAGATCGTGGTGGGCGACTCCACGAGCGTGAACGTCTTCAAGGCCCTGGTGGGAGCGGTCCGCCTGGCCGCGCTGACCTCCGACGGGCGTGACGAGATCATCGTCGACGCGACGACGTTCCCGACGGACGGCTACATCGCGGCGTCCGCGGCCCGCCTGACCGGCTGCGAACTGCGCCCCGTGGAACCGGCGGACGTTCCGTCGGCGGTGGGCCCCCGCACGGCGGCGGTGTTGCTGAACCACGTCGACTACCGCACCGGCCGTCTGCACGACCTCCCGGCCCTCACGTCCGCGATCCACGACGCGGGCGCCCTGGCGGTCTGGGACCTGTGCCACAGCGCCGGGGCACTGCCGGTGGACCTCGACGCCCACGGGGTCGACCTGGCCGTCGGCTGCACATACAAGTACCTGAACGGAGGCCCGGGCTCCCCCGCGTACCTCTACGTCCGTTCCTCCCTCCAGCCCCGTTTCGACTCCCCGCTCCCCGGCTGGAACTCCCACGCCGATCCCTTCGGCATGAGCCCCGCCTACGAACCGGCCCCGGGCGCCCTGCGGGGCCGCGTCGGCACCCCGGACATCCTCTCCATGCTGGCCCTGGAGGCCGCGCTGGAGGTGTGGGAGGGCGTCTCGATCGACTCCGTCCGCACCAAGTCCCTGGCCCTGACCGACTTCTTCCTGGAATGCGTCGAGGCGTACGTCCCCCGGGGTCGCGTCGAGTCCCTGACCCCCTCCCACCACGCCGAACGCGGCAGCCAGGTCGCCCTGCGCTGCGCGGACGCGGGCGAGGTGATGAAGCGCCTGATCGAACGGGGCGTCGTGGGCGACTTCCGCCACCCCGACGTCCTCCGCTTCGGCTTCACCCCCCTGTACGTGGGTTTCGGGGACGCGGAACGGGCGGCGCGGGTGCTGGGGGAGACGGTGAGCCAGGGGGCGTAGCCCGGCGATCCATGTCGGCCGCGGTGGTTCGGGTGCGGGCCGGTGGGGGCCGATCGCGCAGTTCCCCGCGCCCCCAAAAGCCTCGGGCCGTCCGGCGTTCGAGGGACGAGGCCGGAGGCCCCACCCCACCCCGGCCCGCACCTCCAGCCCGTCCGGCGTTTGAGGACGAGGCCGTTCAGGCCGATGCGGGGGTCCGGGGCCGCAGCCCTGCGGGGTCCGGGGCCGCAGTCCCGCGGGGTCCGGGGCCGCAGTCCCGCGGGGTCTGGGGCCGCAGTCCCGCGGGGTCTGGGGCCGCAGTCCCGCGGGGTCTGGGGCCGCAGTCCCGCGGGGGTCCAGGGGGCGGCAGCCCCCGGTGGGGTGCAGGGGCGGAGCCCCGCTGGGGCTCGGGGGCGTAGCCCCCGGTGGGGTCGAAGGGGCGGAGCCCCTGGGGATGGGACGGGTAGGGGCGGCGGGGGCGATCAACCCCCGGCCGACCCCCACACCGGTTCACTCCCCAACGACGTACACCCCCGCCACCGCCGCAGCAAACGCCCCCTCCGCCGCCCGCACGGCAGCCCCCTCGTCCGGCACCACCCCAACCGTCAGCAACGAGTAATACAGCGGCGCCGACACCGCCCGCACGACCATCGCCGCATCGGTCCCCACGGGCAACTCCCCCCGAGCCACCCCGTCCTCGACACACGGCACCCACTCACCCACCCGCACGTCATAGAACCGCCGCAACGCCTCCGCCGTACGCGCATCGCACGTCGCCGCGGCGATCACGGCCCGAAACAACGCCCCCTGCCGAGGATCGGCCAGCGTCCGCCGCACCAACGCGGCGTTGGCCCGCAGATCACCGAGTACGGACCCGGTCTCCGCACGCGGCGACGACTGCTCCGCCATGTCACTCAGCAGATCGGCGACGAGCCCCGTCACCGACCCCCACCGCCGGTACACCGTCGTCTTCCCGACCTCCGCCCGCCGCGCCACATCGGCGAGATCGAGATGCGCGAACCCCTCCTCGGCGAGTACATCCCCCGCGGCGCGCAACACGGCCGCACGAACCCGGGCGGTACGCCCACCAGGACGTACGGTGCCGGGTACACCAGGACGTACGGTGCCGGGTTCACCAGAACCCACGGCATCAGGCTCGCCACGACCCACGGTGCCGGACTCGGCGGACATGACGGACTCCTTAGCAATGCCGTTCAAGTAACCCCACCCAGCGTAACGAAACACCAGATCCGTTTACCCCTCACCGAGCGTGACATCCGGGTGTAGACGCACGTCACGGGCCTGATACCGTCCCCGCCAACGGCCGAATTCACTCCTGGTCCGCCAAATCCGTTTCACCGCTGAGAGGTTGGAGCATGCCGGACGACGCCGCAGCACGGGACGCCGCCGAGGAGGCCTCGGCCTTCTCCCACCCGCCGGTCGACCCCGACGTCACCGCCACGTACGGCGACCATCCCGACCAGCTGATCGACTTCTACACCCCGCGCGAACCCGACCCCGAGGTCCCCGCCCCGCTGGTGATCGTCCTGCACGGCGGCGCCTGGCGCGCCCCGTACGACCGTCGCCACATCACCCCGTTCGCGGACTTCCTGGCCCGCCGGGGCTTCGCCGTGGCCAACGTGGAGTACCGCCGGGGCGCCGCGATCCCCGCGCAGGGCGGCGAGGGCCCGGTCGCGGGCCGCTGGCCGGACACCTTCGACGACATCGCGGCCGCACTCGACGCGCTGCCGGCGCTCGCCCGCGAGCACCTGCCGAGGGCGGACCTCCGCCGCACGGTGATCACCGGCCACTCGGCCGGCGGCCACCTCGCCCTGTGGGCCGCCGCGCGCCACGTCCTGCCCGCCGACGCTCCTTGGCGCACCGACCGCCCCGCCCCGCTGCGCGGTGTCGTGGCCCTCGCTCCGATCGCGGACTTCACGGTCGCCGAGAAACTGAACGTCTGCTCCGGCGCATCCCGCCAACTCCTCGGCGGCGAGGCCAGGTTCGCGGAGCGGCAGCCGTACGCCGACCCGGCGTTCCTGCTCCCCACCGGCATCGCCACGACCCTCGTGCAGGGCCGTACCGACGTCATCGTCCCGGAGGCGGTCGCCGAGTCGTACGCGGAGGCGGCGGCGAGGGCGGGCGAGGTGGTCGGCCTGACGCTCCTGGAGGACGTGGGCCACTTCCCGCTGATCGACCCGGCGGCGGACGCGTGCGCGGTGGTGGCCGAGGAGATCGCCCAACTGGCTTGGTAGCGTCCCCCGGTCATACCCGTAGTACCTGAGAGCTACCTCCAAGGTGAGCTCCCTGGCGGGACGCGAACGACACGTCACGATCCGTAACTTCCCATCCAGAGGCGCCCGATGAGCGGGCGGACCGGATGGGAAGGACGCCATGGAGCTCCGGGGGAAGCCGACCGCGGCGGGAAGGGCGAAAGCCGCCCGAACAACACCACCTGATCCGGCTCTTGAGCGGCCCATTCCACCTCAGCCACCCAAGCCACCCCCCACCCCCCGCGCCCGATTCCTCCGGCGCCTGGGCCGCACCCTGCTCGCCGCCCTGGTCACGGCCGCCGTGGTCGTCCCCGTCTCCGCCGCGGCCCGCCCCCGGATCCCCGCCCCGGCCCCCGCCGCCCTCGCCCCGCCGACGACAGCGACGCTGGACAAGGCGTACACGGCGAACCGGGCGAACGCCGAGGAGGCGTCCCGCATGGCCGCCGCCCACGGCGACCGCACCCGCGCCGCCGCGGACCACGCCATGGCCGCCCCCTCCCGCCACTTCCTCACCTTCGACGGCCGCGGCCAGGGACTGGCCGTCGAGGTCCTCGGCGACCTCGCCCACGCCGACCGCGTCGCGGTCCTGGTCCCGGGTTCCGACACGACCTTGGAGACCTACGGCCGCTTCCGAGCAGGAGCGGCAGCCCTCCAGGACCACCTCGACAGCCTCGACCATCACCACGGAGCCCACGGAGCCCACGGATCCACCTCGCGTCCGCATACGGCGGTCGTCGCCTGGCTCGGCTACGAGACACCGGGCACGGTCAGCACCACGGTCCTGACGACCGGCCGCGCCGAGGACGCGGCCCCGCCGCTGAAGCGGTTCATACACGAACTGCGGGGCGTCGTCGGCGAGAAGGCGCACGTCTCCCTGCTCTGCCACTCGTACGGCACGGTCGTCTGCGGCCGCGCGGCACGCGGGCTGGACGTGGACGACATCGCCCTCGTCGGCAGCCCGGGCACCGGCGCGGACTCCGTGTCGGCACTGCGCACCTCCGCCCGGATCTGGGCGGCCCGAGGCGCCGACGACTGGATCGTGAACGTGCCGCACGTCCACGCCGATCTCTTCGGCACCACCGTCGGCTTCGGCGCCGACCCGGTGTCCCCGGCCTTCGGCGCCCGCGTCTTCGCGGCGGGCACCGGCGGCCACAGCGACTACTTCAAACCGGGCTCCGTGTCCTTGGACAACCTCGCCCGGATCGTCCTCGGAGACACCTCGGAGGTAACCCGTGCGTGAGTCGACGGTTCAAGAAGAGGCAGCCACCCGCCGAACGACCCCACAGACCGCACCGAAGCGACGCACACCCCCCTCCGCCCCCATACGCCCCTCCACCCCCACGCGCACGGCCGCCCTGCGCACCGTCACCCACGCCATGGGAGAAGGCGCCCGCCGTATCGACGCCGCGACCCCCGCGGAGCGGGACCGCGCGGTCGACGCCCTGCGTGCCTTCGCGATCCTCGGCGTGGTCCTGGGCCACTGGCTGGTGACGGCCTTGGTCGCGGACGGCGGCGCGCTGCACACGGCGAGCCCGTTGCAGCACATGCCGTGGCTGGCCCCCATCTCCTGGGTCTTCCAGACGCTCGCGGTGTTCTTCCTGGTCGGCGGCCATGTGGCGACGAAGAGCTACGCGTCGGCGCGGGCGCGCGGCACGACGTACGGACGGTGGCTGCGCGCCCGCCTCACGCGGCTCTTCAAACCCGTGGCCGCGGTGCTGACCCTCTGGACGGTGGCCACCGTCGGCCTGCTCGCGTCGGGCACGGGAGTCGGCACGGTCCACACCCTCGTCAAACTCGCCCTGTCCCCGCTGTGGTTCCTCCTGGTCTTCGCGGGACTGACGGCCGCCACGCCCCTGCTCACCCGGCTCAACCCGCTGTGGCCGCTGGCCGTCGTTCTCCATGTGGACCTGATGCGCTTCGGACTGGGCGGCCCGTCCTGGCTCGGCTGGGTGAACGTGGCGGCGGGCTGGATGGTCCCGTACACGCTGGGCGCGGCCTGGACGCGCGGCGAGTTGGACCGACGGCGTGCGGGCTGGGTGCTGCTCCTGTGCGGCGCGGCGGCGACCGCGGCGCTGGTGACGTGGGCCGGCTACCCGGCGTCGATGGTCGGCGTCCCGGGCGCGGCGGTCTCGAACCTGAACCCGCCGACGCTGGCCGCGGTCACCTTCGGCGTGGCCCAGTGCGGCCTCGCTCTTCTGCTGCGCGAGCCGTTGCGCCGGTGGTTGCGGCGGCCCCTGGCGTGGGCTGTGGTGGCCCTGGTCAATCTGTCGGCGATGACGATATTCCTCTGGCACCAGACGTCCATGATGGCGGTCACCGCCCTGGGCCTGCTGGTGGGAAGGCTGCCCGGTCTGCACATGGTTCCCGACGGTTTGGGCTGGGTGGCTGCCCGCCTCGCCTGGCTTCCGGTCTTCGCCTTCGCGCTCGGCGTCTGCTGGGTCGCCTTTCGCTCCTACGAGCAGGGTCCGCGCCGCCGGTCCGGCCGTCCCTCCCGGGTCGTCCGCGTCCACCGTCGTGGTGGTCAGGCGGGGTCGCGAACGGCCCGCCGTGCCTAGGGTTGATCACGTGACCAGCGCCGAGCCGAGGCCCCCGGACAGCGAGCCGATCCGCGCCCTCCTGCGCGAGGTCCTCACCAGCCTCGCGTCACCGTCGGCGGCCCCGCTGCCCCCGCTGTCCCGGCCCCGCCTGCTGCGCCGGCTGCCGCACGTGGTGCTGTGCCTGATCGCGCTCGGGCTCGCACTCGCGGGCGTGGCCGAGTGGAACGACACCTATCGACCCGGCTTCCCGCTGGGTGAGGTGACCGGGCCCGCGCAGGGCGTGGCGATCGCCCTCGCCCTGCGGCGGCCCGTGCCGGCCTGGTGGCTGTCGCTGGGCGCCTCGCTCCTGGCCGCCGCCGGGGCCAGGTCGCACATGAGGGCGGGCATCCCGGCGCCGGGCCTCGACTGGCCGTGGAGTTCGCCCGCGCTGGTCGCGCAGGCCCTCGTGCTCTTCTTGCTGGCGCTGCGGCTGCCCACACGGGTGGCCATCGGCGCGCTGTCCGTGACCGCCCTGCTGACGTACGTCATGCAGGGCCTGGTCGGCGGACAGCGGTACCACTCGACGGGGTTCCTGGCGGTCGTCGTCTTCGCCGCGGCGGTCCTCCTCGGCATCGCCCTGCGCGGCCGCCGCGAAGCCCGCACCCAGCTCGTCGAACAGGCCTCGCAGACCGAGGAGGAGCGCGCCCGCCGCACCCTCCTCGAGGAGCGCAGCCGGATCGCGCGCGAGCTGCACGACGTGGTCGCCCACCACATGTCGGTGATCTCCATCCAGGCCCAGGTCGCCCCGCACCTGGTCGAGAACCCCTCCGACGAACTGAAGGAGAACCTCGAGGGCATCCGGCAGAACGCCCTGGAGGCGCTCACCGAGCTGCGCCGCGTCCTCGGCGTGCTGCGCTCCGAGAACCCCGAGGACCCGTACGGCCTCGGTGCCGGCACCGGTGCGGCCCCCAACTCCCCGCAGCCCACGCTCGACCGCCTCGACGCCCTCGTCGAGAACACCCGCGCCGCCGGTCTCCAGGTCACCACGGAGATCACCGGCGAGCAGCTCCCACTGCCGCCCGGCGTGGAGCTGTCGGCGTACCGGATCATCCAGGAGGCGCTGAGCAACGCCCTGCGGCACGCGCCCGGTTCGGCGGTCCGCGTCGAGTTGTGGCACTTCCCGCGCGGGCTTCAGGTGCGGGTGATCAACTCCAGGCCCGAGCGTCCCGCCCCGGCCTCCCCGGGCGCGGGGCACGGGCTGCTCGGCATGCGGGAGCGCGCCGCGATGCTGGGCGGCACCCTCGTGACCTCCGAGACCGCGCACGGCGGTTTCGTGGTGGCGGCCTTCCTGCCCCGCGACGGCGCGATCACAGGCGACGCCCTTTCCACCGACCTTTCCGCTTCCCCTTTCACCGACGTCGATCGTTCAGGCCGCACAGGAGACGAGAGCCGATGACGAGCAGCACCATCCGCGTACTGATCGCCGATGACCAGCAGATGGTCCGCCAGGGTTTCACCGTGCTGCTCAACACCCAGCCCGACATCGAGGTGGTCGGCCAGGCGGTCGACGGCCTGGACGCGATCGCCAAGGTCGCCGAACTCGCCCCGGACGTCGTGCTGATGGACATCCGCATGCCCGAGCTGGGCGGCATCGACGCGACCAGACGCATCACCGGCGAGACCCCGCACATCAAGGTGCTGGTGCTCACGACCTTCGACCTCGACGAGTACGTGTACGAGGCGCTGCGGGCCGGCGCCTCCGGGTTCCTGCTCAAGGACGCGTCCGCCGACCAGCTGGCCGAGGCGGTACGGGTGGTGGCGGCGGGCGACGCGCTGCTCGCCCCCGGGATCACCCGCCGTCTCATCGCCGAGTTCTCCCGCCTGGACTCCACACCCCGCGCCCCGCTCAAGCAGCGCGTGGGCGAGCTGACCGAGCGGGAGACGGAGGTGCTGGCCCTCATCGCGCAGGGCCTGTCGAACGCGGAGATCGCCGAGCGCCTGGTCGTCGCCGAGCAGACCGTGAAGACCCATGTGGGCCGCATCCTGGTGAAGCTGGGCCTGCGCGACCGCACCCAGGCCGCGGTCTTCGCCTACGAGTCGGGCCTCGTGCGCCCGTCCGGCTACTGAGCCCGCGGACTTCCGCGCCCACCCCATCCCCCGGGTGTCCCCTCCCGGATCCCTCCCGGATCCCTCCTGGGGGACATCCTGGGGATACCCGTAGTACCTGAGACGGATCCCGCAGGACCCTTCTCACTGGTGACGACCGCGACCCGGCAGGCGGCCTACCGTTTTGAACGTGACCGAGACGACCCAGACGCAGATGAAGCCGCCGGGCGGGGCCAAGCCCCGCAGCCCGGAGTTCCGGCTGGCCGCGGACGCCCTGCGCGGGCTGCGGCAGGACCTGTTCCACGACGCCTTCGCCTACCGCCCCCTGCCGCGGATGCGGGTGGACGGTCCGCTCGCCCGACGCCTCCCCGAGCGCGTCAGGGAGTACGCGGCCTGGACTCCGCACGCCGTGATCACGGCGTGCGGGCTGCTCGCGATGTCCGTCGCGAGCACCGCGAACCAAGGCGGCCCCGGCATCGAGAGTCTGGTGCCCAGCCTCCTCGCGCTGCTCCCGGTCCTGCTGACGCTCGTCCGGCCGGTCGGAGCTTTCTGGTTCTCCATGGCGGCGACACCGTTCGCGGCCGCGTTCAGCGGCGCCTGGGGCGAATGGCCCTGGTCGGAGGGCGCCTTCATCACCCACCTGGTGGTGCTGACGGTCGTGGCGCTGCGGACGCGGCCGCGCACCGCCGCCTGGATGTGGGTGCTGACCGCGTGGTACGGATTCATGTCCGAGTCCCTCTTCGGCGCCGGGCACATGGGGGGCAACGCGGCTCCGCTGCTGTTCCTCTCCGCTCTCGCCCTCCTGGTCGTCACCGTCCTGCACGTACGCCGCGCGGCCGAGCAGGAGGTGACCGCCCACCAGTCGGAGACGGCGCAGGAGCGCTCCAAGCGCACCCTCCTGGAGGAGCGCACCACGATCGCCCGCGAGCTGCACGACGTGGTCGCCCACCACATGTCGGTGGTCGCCATCCAGGCGGAGGCCGCGCCCTACCGGGTGGAGAACCCACCGCCCGAGCTGGAGCAGGCCTTCGTCACGATCCGCGAGAACGCGGTGGCGGCGCTCACCGAGCTGCGCCGCGTCCTCGGTGTCGTACGGGCCGCGGACTACGAGGCTCCGGACGCCCCGCAGCCCACCCTCGCCGACCTCGGCGCGCTCCTCGCCAATGTGCGGGAGGCGGGCCTGAGCGTGGAGAAGACGGTCACGGGCGCGGTGCGTGAACTCCCGCAGGGCGTGGAGCTGTCGGCGTACCGCATAGTCCAGGAGGCGCTGAGCAACACCCTGCGACATGCGCCGGGCGCGACGGCCCGCGTCGAGATCGGCTACGTTCTCGGCGGACTCGGTCTGCGCATAGTCAACGGCCCCGCGCAGACCACGACCCTGGTGAAGTCCACCCACGGCGCGGGGCACGGCATCACCGGGATGCGCGAGCGGGTCACGATGCTGGACGGTGAGATGACGACGGGCGAGACGGACGACGGGGGCTACGAGGTGACGGTCTTCCTGCCGGTGCCGCTACGGGCGGCGGAGGAATCCGGATGACGAACGGCACCATCCGCGTCCTGATAGCCGACGACCAGGTGATGGTCCGCGAGGGCTTCTCGGTGCTGCTCGGCGCGATGCCGGACATCGAGGTGGTCGGCGAGGCGGTCAACGGCCGGGACGCGGTCGAGCGGGTCCGTGAGCTCGGGCCGGACGTCGTGCTGATGGACATCCGCATGCCGGAGATGAACGGCATCGAGGCGACCCGGGAGATCGTCGCCGCGGACAGCGCCGCGAAGGTGCTGGTGCTGACCACCTTCGACCTCGACGAGTACGTGTACCAGGCGCTGCGCGCGGGAGCCTCGGGCTTTCTGCTCAAGGACGCCTCGGCGCGTCAACTCGCCGACGGGGTGCGGGTGGTGGCGGCCGGTGAGGCGTTGCTCGCCCCGTCCGTGACCAAGCGGCTGATCACCGAGTTCTCCAAGCTCTCGGACGCTCCGCGGCTCTCGGCCACGGCCCAGGCGGCCTACGGCGAGCTGACCGAGCGGGAGACGGAGGTGCTGGTCCTGATCGCCCAGGGTCTGTCGAATGCGGAGATCGCTTCGCAGTTGTTCGTCGCCGAGTCCACGATCAAGACCCATGTGAGCCGGATCCTGGTGAAGCTGGGCCTGCGGGACCGCACACAGGCGGCGGTGTTCGCGTACGAGGCGCGGCTGATCATCCCCAGGTGACCCAGGTGACCCCTGATTGGGGGAGCGCGGTGGCCGGGCCGATGGCGGGGTACGGGGGTCTCCGCCGACGGCTCGGCCGCCGGGACACCCCTGTTCAGCGGGGCCGAGTCGGGCTAGCGTCCGCCCATGGCAGCCTCGCACACCCCGCAGTCCTCGCAGTCCCCGCGGACACCGTCGGCCTTCGATCCCTGGAACCCGGAGTTCGTGGCGAACCCGTACCCCGCGTACGCGGAGCTGCGTGAGCGCGGCCGGGTGCACTACTACGAGCCCACCGATCAGTGGCTGGTCCCGCACCACGCGGACGTGTCGGCGCTGCTGCGGGAGCGGCGCCTTGGCCGGACCTACCAGCACCGTTACACGCACGAGGACTTCGGGCGGACGGCACCTCCGCCCGAGCACGAGCCGTTCCACGTCCTCAACGACCACGGAATGCTGGACCTGGAGCCGCCGGACCACACGCGGATCCGACGGCTGGTCTCCAAGGCGTTCACACCGCGCACGGTCGAGCAGCTCAGGCCGTATGTCGACCGGCTGGCGAACGAGCTGGTCGCGGGCCTGGTGGCGGCCGGCGGCGGTGATCTGCTCACCGATGTCGCCGAGCCGCTCCCGGTGGCCGTGATCGCCGAGATGCTGGGCATCCCGGAGTCGGACCGGGCGCCGCTCAGGCCGTGGTCGGCGGACATCTGCGGGATGTACGAGCTGAACCCCTCCGAGGAGACGGCGGAGAAGGCGGTCCGGGCGTCGGTGGAGTTCACCGAGTACCTCCGGGAGCTGATCGCCGCGCGTCGCAAGGAGCCGGGCGACGACCTGATCTCGGGCCTCATCGCCGCGCACGACGAGGGCGACCGCCTGACCGAACAGGAGATGATCTCCACCTGTGTCCTGCTGCTGAACGCGGGCCACGAGGCGACGGTGAACGCCACGGTGAACGGGTGGTGGGCGCTGTTCCGCAACCCCGATCAGTTGGCGGCCCTGCGCGGCGACCGTTCGCTGATCCCCACGGCGGTGGAGGAGCTGATGCGCTACGACACCCCGCTCCAGCTCTTCGAACGGTGGGTTCTGGACGACATCGAGATCGACGGCACGACCGTTCCCCGGGGCGCGGAGATCGCCCTGCTCTTCGGTTCCGCCAACCACGACCCGAAGGTCTTCGCGTCCCCGGAGAGTCTGGATCTCTCCCGCACCGACAACCCCCACATCTCCTTCAGCGCCGGCATTCACTACTGCATCGGCGCCCCGCTGGCCCGCCTCGAACTGGCGGCGTCCCTGGGCGCTCTGCTGGAGAAGGCGCCGACGCTCGCCCTCGCCGCGGAGCCGGAGCGCAAGCCGAACTTCGTGATCCGCGGGCTCGAGGGGCTCAGCGTCGTGCTCTGACCCGTCGGCCGAGGGTCCGGAGTCCCAGGGCCCAGAGTCCCAGCGCGGCGGCCGTCCCGCCGAGGACCATCAGGGGCAGCTCGGCATAGAGCACGCTCCAGTCGGGCCCCTGCTCGAACCGCTGGAACCGGTCGCGGCTGTTGACGGCCCAGACCGCAAGCCCCGCCCCCGCGCCGACGACAGCGATCAGACAACCGCCCGCGGCCTGCATCCTTTGCCCCATGCCCCTCATGGACGTGGTGCGGGGACCCGGGGTTCCCCGGTCCCCGCACCAGGCACGCGTGCGCCCGCCCTCAGGTGCTGATGTCCCGGCGCCGCAACGCCGCCAGCCCCGTGGCGGTCAGGGCCAGCGCGATCGCCGTCAGGATCAGTACCGGTGTCCATGCCATCTCCCCGCCCGGCAGCTTGGGGAGGTGGCCGAAGGGGGAGAGGTCCATGGCGGCCTGGGGGACGTTCAGGGCGGGGCCGATCCAGCCCAGCAGCAGGGCCACGCCGGCCGCGCCCCAGGCGCCGGGGGCCAGCTGGGGCGAGACCCCGTAGAGAAGGACCGCAAGCCCGCCCAGCGTCCAGACCGCCGCGACCTGGACGAGGCAGGCGCCGAGCACGGGCCAGAACTCATGGCCGTACCCGAGTCCGAGGCCGAGCCCGCCCAGCGCCATGATGAGCGCCGCGCCGCCGAAGGCGACGACCAGATGGCCGCAGGCCCACCGCAGCCGCCCCACCGCGTTCGCCAGCACCGGTTCCGCCCGTTGCGAGGTCTCCTCGCCGTGCAACCGCAGCACCGACGCGACGATGTACAGCGCGGCCACCATCCCCAGCATGCCGACCATCGTCGCGAGGAACGCGTCCGTGATCCCGGACTGCCCGCCCATCCGCTCGATGATCTGCCGGGTCTTGTCGTTGCTCCCGACGAGATCGGCGGCCCCCTTCGTGATCCCGCCGAACGCGGCCCCCGCGGCGAGGAACCCGAGGCTCCACCCCAGCACGGCGCCCCGCTGCAGCCGCCAGGCCAGCGCCCCGGCCGACCCGAGCCGCCCCCGCGCGGGCCCCGGCCGGGTCGGCAGGAAGCTCATCCCGACGTCGCGCCGCCCGGCGAGTTCGTAGGCGACCGCGCCCTGGATCACCACGGCCGCGACGAACAGCGGCAGCACCCACCACCGCTCGTGGGCGAAGGGGCGTTCGTTCTCCAGCCACCCCAGCGGCGACACCCAGGTCAGCACGGAGGAACCGTCGTTCGTCGACGAGTCGCCCGCCGCCCGCAGCACGAACGCCGCGCCGAGCAGCCCGCCCGTCAGCCCCTTGGCGAGCCGCGCGCTCTCGGTGAGCTGGGCGACGATCGCCGCCATGGTCGCGAAGACCATGCCGACACCCCCGACGCCGAGCCCGAGGGCCAGCGCCCCGCCGCCGCCCTGCCCTGCCAGCCCGCCCGCGATGAGCAGCGCGAGCACGCCGTTGGCGACGAGGGCGGCCAGCAGCGCCGCCGTCAGCGGGGCCCGGCGCCCCACCATCGCCGACGAGAGGAGTTCCTGGCGCCCGCTCTCCTCCTCCTCGCGGGTGTGCCGTACGACGACGAGCAGGCTCATGATCCCGGCGAACAGACCGGCGTAGCCGCCGATGCGCCAGGCGGTGAGTCCGCCGAGCGAGTCGTCGAACACCGGCCCGTACGTGGCGCGCAGGGAGCTGTTGGTGAGCATCTGGCGGCCGAGGTCGGCGCGTTCGGCGGCGGTGCCGTAGATGGACTTCAGGGAGTTCGGCATGGACAGCACCAGCAGGCCGATCACGCCGACCCACAGCGGCATCATCAGCCGGTCGCGGCGCAGGGAGAACCGCAACAGCGTGCCGGTTCCGGCGAGTTGGCGGGCACTCCGGGCCCGTACCCCACCCCGTACGGCAGCGGTCGCGGTGGTCGCGGTGGTCATCGCGCCATCGTCCCTTCGCCGTTCACCCGGACGTTGTCCCGGACGTCGCCTTGGACGTCGTCCTGGTAGTGCCGCAGGAACAGTTCCTCCAGGGTCGGCGGCGTCGAGGTCAGCGACCGTACGCCCGAGTCGGTGAGCGAGCGCAGTACGGCGTCGAGCTTGTCGGTCTCGACCTGGAGCCTGACCCGGTGGCCCTGGACGTCGAGGTCGTGCACGCCGGGCAGGTGCGCCAGCCCGTTGGGCGCCCCCGCGAGTTCGGCGGTGACGCTGGTACGGGTCAGATGGCGCAGGTCGGCGAGGGTGCCGCTCTCGACGGTGCGGCCCTTGCGGATGATGCTGACGCGGTCGCACAGCTCCTCCACCTCGCTGAGGATGTGCGAGGAGAGCAGGACGGTCCGGCCGCGGTCGCGCTCCTCCTCGACGCACCGCTGGAAGACCTCCTCCATCAGCGGGTCGAGACCCGACGTGGGCTCGTCGAGGATCAGCAGGTCGACGTCCGAGGCGAAGGCGCCGACGAGGGCGACCTTCTGGCGATTGCCCTTGGAGTAGGTGCGTCCCTTCTTGGTGGGGTCGAGTTCGAAGCGTTCGATCAGTTCCGCCCGGCGCGCCCGGTCGAGCCCCCCGCGCAGCCGCCCGTACAGGTCGATGACCTCGCCGCCGGAGAGGTTGCGCCACAGGGTGACGTCACCGGGAACGTAGGCGACCCGGCGGTGCAGCTCCACCGCGTCCGCCCAGGGGTCTTGGCCGAGCACCTGCGCCGCGCCCGCGTCGCCGCGCAGCAGGCCCAGCAGGACCCTGATGGTGGTGGACTTCCCGGAGCCGTTCGGACCGAGGAAGCCGTGCACCTCGCCGGCCTCGACGTCCAGGTCGAGACCGTCCAGCGCGTGTGTCCCGCCGAACGACTTGTGCAGCCCGGAGACGGTGATCGCCTTCGTCGTAGCCTTCGTCATTCCCTTGGCCCTGCCCTTCGTCATGCCTCAGAACGTACGCTTCTTTCAGAAATTTGTGAAGTTAACGAATTGTATAAATGATCGGATACAATCGAGGGATGGCAGAGCCGGAGGCGGTGGGAGCGGCAGGAGCGGTGGGCCGGGACGCGGAGGCGGTCTCGCGGTTCGTCGAGCACTTCGCGGCGCAACTCGTGGAGGCCGGGATGCCCCGGATGCCGTCCCGGGTCTTCGGGGCGCTGCTCGCCTCGGACACCGGCGCTCTGACCTCGGTCGAACTGGGCGAGCAACTGCGGATCAGCCCCGCGGCGGTCTCCGGTGCGGTGCGCTATCTGGCGCAGGTGCACATGGTGTCGCGCGAGCGGGAACCCGGATCGCGCCGGGAGCGGTACCGCGTGCACAGCGACCAGTGGTACGAGGCGCTGACCAACCGTGAGGCGATCATCAAGCGCTGGGAGGACGCGCTGCGCGAAGGCGTCGCCAGCCTGGGCGCGGACACCCCGGCGGGCGGTCGGCTCGCGGAGACCCTCGCCTTCTTCGAGTTCATGGAGGGCGAACTGGAGTCGATGATGGACCGCTGGCGGATCCACCGGGAGCAGCACTTCGGCGAGGGCTGAGAGCCCCCGCCGAAGAAATGCTTCCTACCGCTTCTTGGTCCTACCGTTCCTTGGTCTCCTCCAGGACCGTCCGCCCGAGCAGGGCGTACCGCTGCGGTGCGCGGCGCTTGAGGTACGTCGCGTAGGCCACGCCGCCCGCCGCGATCAGGGCGACGATCCAGGGGGTCGCCTTCAGCACGAGGGAGCCGGACTCCGTGCCGGCCGCGGCCCCCATGTTGGACACCAGCAGGACGACCACGCCGAGCATCGCGAGGCCGCCGATGAGCGGGGCGGTGAAGGTCTTGAACCAGTGCCTGCTCTCGGGGTGGTTCTTGCGGAAGTAGGCCAGCACCGCGAAGGAGCAGACCGCCTGCACCACCAGGATGGCCATCGTGCCGAGGATGGCGAGCAGGACGTACGTACCGGTGTACGGGTCCTTGCCGGCCAGCCAGAACGCGGCGATGAGGACGGCGCTGACGACCGTCTGGACGAGGCCCGAGATGTGCGGGGAGCCGTGCTGGGGGTGGGTGCGGCCGATCGTGCGCTGGAGCGAGGGGAGGACGCCCTCGCGGCCCAGTGCGTACATGTATCGGGCGGCGCAGTTGTGGAAGGCCATGCCGCAGGCCAGTGAGCCGGTGATCATCAGCCACTGCATGACGTCGACGGCCCAGTGGCCGACGTAGTGCTCGGTGGGGTTGAAGAACAGGGCGAGCGGGTTCGAGGAGGAGGCGGCCGTGACGGCCTCGCTCTCGCCGTTGCCGATGATGGCCATCCAGGAGACGAAGACGTAGAAGACGCCGACGCCCAGGACGGAGATCATCGTCGCCTTGGGGATGATCTTCTTCGGGTCGCGGGACTCCTCGCCGTACATCGCCGTGGACTCGAAGCCGACCCACGACCAGAAGGCGAAGAAGAGACCGAGGCCCGCCGAGGTCCCCTTGAAGGCGTTGACCGGGTTGACCGGGCCGAAGGTGAAGCCGTGCGGGCCGCCGCCGTGCAGGGCGACGGAGACGGCCATGGCGGCCAGGATCGTCACCTCGGTGGCCAGCAGGACGACGAGCAGCTTCTCGGCGACGGACACCCCGAACCACGTGCCCGTCGCGTTGACGGCGAGCATCAGGACCGCGAACGCCCACCAGGGCACGTCAAGTCCCGTCTGGTCCTTGAGGGTTCCGGTGGCGAAGGTCGAGAAGATGCCGATCAGGGCCGGCTCGAAGACGACGTACGCGAAGGTCGCGAGGAGTCCCGAGGCGAGTCCCGCGGTACGGCCGAGGCCGTAGGAGATGAAGCCGTAGAAGGCGCCGGTGGACGTGATGTGCTTCGCCATCGAGGTGAAGCCGACCGCAAAGATGGCCAGGACGACCATTGCGACGAGGTAGCTCGCCGGGGCGCCGATGCCGTTGCCGGCGGAGACCATGAAGGGCACGTTGCCCGTCATGGCGGTGATCGGGGCGGCGGTGGCGACGGCCATGAAGACCACGCCCAGCAGTCCGATCGCGTTCGGCTTGAGCCGGTGAACTGCGCCTCCGGGGACCTCCGGAGTGCCCGCCGCCTCAGGGACCACGCCCTCTTGCACTGCCATCGAGTGGCCCCTTCCCATGGTCGCCCGCCGTCCGCACCCTGGGTGCGGCGGAGTGGATTACGAACCGGAATGCTGCACGAGAAATGAGTCCTGTCACGGGTCGGAACGTTAAATGTGCGTCAACCAGACCTTTAGGAGTCCGGGTGGAGCGAACGTCCTTGTTAACTCTGCGCCGGATCGTGGACCGCGCCCGACGCGCCTCCGTACGGTCCCTGGCATGAGCACCTACTCCGCCACCCTCGGCGGCCGGACGCACTCCTTCGCCGGTCTCGCGGGGCTGCTCGCCGCCGCGAGCCCCGAGCGTTCCGGCGACCGTCTCGCCGGGCTCGCCGCCGACTCCGCGCAGGCGCGCGTCGCCGCGCGGTGGGCGCTGGCCGAGGTCCCGCTCACGCGGTTCCTCGCCGAGCCGGTGATCCCGTACGAGACCGACGACGTGACCCGCCTCATCATGGACAGCCACGACGCGGCGGCCTTCGCCCCCGTCTCGGGCCTCACGGTGGGGGAGTTGCGCGAATGGCTGCTGTCGGACGCGGCGGACGCGCCGACACTCGCCGCACTCGCCCCCGGGCTGACCCCCGAGATGGTCGCCGCGGTGTCGAAACTGATGGGCAACGCGGACCTGGTGGCGGTCGCCCGCAAGGTCCAGGTCGTCACCGCCTTCCGCTCCACGATCGGCCTCCCGGGCCGCCTGGCCACCCGCCTCCAGCCCAACCACCCCACCGACGACCCCGCGGGCGTGGCGGCGGCCCTGCTGGACGGACTGCTCCTCGGCTCCGGCGACGCGGTGATCGGCATCAACCCGGCCACGGACAGCCCCCAGGCGGTACGGGACCTGCTGGACCTCCTGGACGGAGTGATCGACCGCTACTCCATCCCCACCCAGTCCTGCGTCCTGTGCCACGTGACCACCAGCATCGACCTGATGGAACGCGGCGCCCCGGTGGACCTCGTCTTCCAGTCCATCGCCGGTACGCAGGCCGCGAACGCCTCGTTCGGGGTCACGCTGGGGCTCCTGGACGAGGCGTACGAGGCGGCGCGCTCGCTGGCTCGGGGCACGGTCGGCTCCAACGCCCTGTACTTCGAGACGGGGCAGGGCAGCGCGCTCTCCGCCGACGCGCACCACGGGGTGGACCAGCAGACGGTGGAGGCGCGGGCGTACGCGGTTGCCCGCCGCTACGACCCGCTGCTCGTGAACACGGTGGTCGGCTTCATCGGCCCGGAGTACCTCTACGACGGCCGCCAGATCCTCCGCGCGGCCCTGGAGGACCACTTCTGCGGCAAACTGCTCGGCCTGCCCATGGGCCTCGACATCTGCTACACCAACCACGCCGACGCCGATGACGACGACATCGCCACGATGCTCACCATGCTCGGTGTCGCCGGCGCCTCCTTCGTGATCTGCACCCCCGGAGGCGACGACATCATGCTCAACTACCAATCCGCCTCGTACCACGACGCGTTGTACCTGCGCGAGGTGCTCGGACTGCGCCCGGCGCCGGAGTTCGAGGCGTGGCTGGGGCGGATCGGTCTGCTGGACGAAGGTGGCGGGATACGGGACGTGGCGGGTACGGGCCATCCACTGACGGCGATCGGGCGGGGGCTGGCGGCATGACGGAACGTCAGGTAATTGCGCCGGACTCGGACACCGCCCTCTGGAACTCCCTGCGTCGGCACACCCAGGCCCGGATCGGGCTCGGGCGGGCCGGCTCGGCGTTGCCCACACGGCACCGGCTCGAACTGCAGGCCGCGCACGCCGCCGCGCGGGACGCGGTGCACTCGCCGTTCGACCCGGACGTGGTGGCGTCCGCGCTGGCGGGTGCGGCGACGATACGGGTGCGCAGCGCCGCCCCCGACCGGCTCACCTATCTCCAGCGCCCCGACCTCGGACGCAGACTCCACGACGTGGACCGGGCGCACCTGCCCCGCGACGGCTGGGACGTGGTGTTCGTCGTCGCCGACGGCCTGTCCAGCCGGGCGGTGCACGAGCACGCGGCGGCCGTCGTGCGTGCGACGACACAGCGGCTGCCCTCCGACTGGCGTGTCGCTCCCGTCGTACTCGCCGAGCAGGCGCGGGTGGCTCTCGGCGACGACATCGCGCACGCGTTGGGGGCCGGGATGGCCGTCGTCCTCATCGGGGAGCGGCCCGGGATGTCCGCCGCGGACTCGCTCGGCGCGTATCTCACGTACGACCCGCGCCCGGGTCGCACCACGGACGCCGACCGCAACTGCCTCTCCAACATCCGCCCGCCCCTCGGCCTGTCCCACACCGCCGCGGCGACGAAGCTGGCGACACTGATGCGCAGAGCACGCGACCTCGGCCGCACCGGCATATCCCTGAAGGACGACTTCACCCCCACACTGCCCCAGCCATAGCGTGCCGGACACGCTGACGAGGCGGGGCGAAGCCCCCGCCTGAGGGGCGCGGGGAACTGCGCGACCAGCCCCCACCCACCCGCAGTCGACCAACACACCCCGGGGTCGAAGGGGCGGAGCCCCTGGGGGATGGGACGGGTAGGGGCGGCGGGGGCGAGAAAGCCCCCGGGGGCTCAGCTCGGCAGCGTGAGCCCCCACCCCCCTTCCCGAACCGTCCACGTCCGCGTCCGCACAGGCCCGGACACCACGGAATCCGCCCGATACCGAAAGTCCGCCCCGGACACCGTCACCCGCCGCCCCACCACCCGCAACGGCGAAGCCTCCGCCCCCACGGAAACCGGCCGAACCTCCACCTCCGCACCCCCGGCAACCCCGGGCGTCACGGACACCGCCTCGACCGGCTGATCCAGATCGACCAGGGTGACCCCGTCGACCTCGACCCGCAGCCGCGAAGGCCCGGGCCCCGGCACGGACGCCACACGCGCGGGCCGCGCCGCGAGCGTACGGACCAGTGACTGACAGGTCCGCAGCCACGCATGCCCCCCGAGCCCGGAAGCACCACCACCGAAACTCCCGAAGCCCCCGGAACCGCCAGAACTCCCAGAATCCCCGAAACCGCCGATACCGCCGATACCGCCGACACCCCCCATGTCGACCTCCTCGGCCCCTCTCATCCCCCCACCCGCCCCCACCGGCGGAATCCGCAACGCCCCCAACACCACCCCGTCACTCTCGTCGACCAGCAGGTCGAGCCGCCGCTCGACCCCGTCGAGCACGGCACGGGCCGCCGCGACGGCCCCGACGGGCACCCCGAGCGCCCGTGCCAGCGACAGCACACCCCCCACCGGCACCAACGACACCCCACATCCGGCCAGCTCCCGCTGTCGGTGCAAAAGGGACACAGCGCGCAAGAGGGCACGGTCGTCGCCCACCACGACCGGCCGCCGGGAACCTCTCCGGGCCAGCGCCCGGGCAAATTCCTCGGGCCCTTCCGGCAGGCATACTTTCGTCGCCGCACCCGCGCTGAGCACGTCTTTTGCGATCCGTACAGACTCGCCGTCCGTCCGACGGGCGACCGGGTCGATGACCACCAGGAGCTGGTCGGAAGCCGCCACCTCGGTCATGCCTCGCTTCCTCGGGTAGCATCTTTGTGCAAGAGCCCCTTGCGCTATTGCGCCAGGGGCTTCGTCTATTCCGGGGCATCCGGTCCGACGGTCGCGGCCAAAGGAGGTCGCCGGCGTACGCAGCCGTATCGAAAACCAGCCGCGTACGTCCCCGACCTTGGACATGCCCCGCCCGGAAGGGGTGTACGCCTGTGCCCGCACTTGTGCTGCTCGGTGCTCAGTGGGGTGACGAAGGCAAGGGAAAGGCCACCGACCTGCTCGGTGGATCCGTGGACTATGTGGTGCGCTACCAGGGCGGCAACAACGCCGGCCATACGGTAGTCGTGGGCGATCAGAAGTACGCCCTCCACCTCCTCCCTTCCGGAATCCTCACACCGGAGTGCACTCCGGTGATCGGAAACGGAGTCGTCGTCGACCCGTCGGTCCTGTTCTCCGAGCTGAACGGACTGAACGAGCGCGGCGTCGACACCTCCAAGCTTCTGATCAGCGGAAACGCTCACATCATCACGCCGTACAACGTCACCGTCGACAAGGTGACCGAACGCTTCCTCGGGAAGCGGAAGATCGGCACGACCGGGCGTGGCATCGGGCCCACCTACGCGGACAAGATCAACCGCGTCGGCATCCGTATCCAGGACCTCTACGACGAGTCGATCCTGACCCAGAAGGTCGAGGCGGCCCTCGAGGTCAAGAACCAGCTGCTGACCAAGCTCTACAACCGCCGTGCCATCGAGGCCGGACAGGTCGTCGAGGAGCTGCTGGGCTACGCGGACCGGCTCAAGCCGTACGTCGCGGACACGGTCCTGATCCTGAACCAGGCGCTGGAGCAGGACAAGGTCGTGCTCTTCGAGGGCGGCCAGGGCACGCTCCTCGACATCGACCACGGCACGTACCCCTTCGTGACGTCGTCGAACCCGACGGCCGGCGGTGCCTGCACCGGTTCGGGCGTCGGCCCGACGAAGATCAGCCGGGTCATCGGCATCCTCAAGGCGTACACGACCCGTGTCGGCTCGGGCCCGTTCCCGACCGAGCTCCTCGACGAGGACGGCGAGGCGCTGCGCCGCATCGGTGGCGAGCGCGGTGTCACCACCGGTCGTGACCGTCGCTGCGGCTGGTTCGACGCGGTCATCGCCCGCTACGCGACCCGTGTGAACGGCCTGACCGACTTCTTCCTCACCAAGCTGGACGTCCTGACCGGCTGGGAGGAGATCCCGGTCTGCGTGGCGTACGAGATCGACGGCAAGCGCGTCGAGGAACTCCCGTACTCCCAGACCGACTTCCACCACGCGAAGCCGATCTACGAGAACCTCCCGGGCTGGTCCGAGGACATCACCAAGGCGAAGTCCTTCTCCGACCTCCCGAAGAACGCCCAGGCGTACGTCAAGGCGCTGGAGGACATGTCCGGCGCCCGGATCTCCGCGATCGGCGTCGGCCCGGGCCGCGACGAGACGATCGAGATCAACTCGTTCATCTAGTAACGGGTTTGGTGCGCGTGCAGCGCACACGTTCAGTGCAGGGAGGGGCGTCCGGCCGGGCGCCCCTCCTCGTTTTCCATCAGGCGGCAGGAACCCGTGCGGGACGGGGCGCCGATGCGGGCGGCGCCCTCGCCGGAGACCCCCTGTACGACCAGGTATCGCTCGCTTCGGCGGCTGGCGTTCGCGAGTGCGGTGGGCGGCATAATCCGGCCATGAGTCTCACTGCGCGACGGCTCGCGCTGTCCACCTTGGACCGTCAGCTCCTGCTGGAACGCCGGCGCCTTGATGTGGCAGAGGCGGTTCGCCGGGTCTGCGCCATGCAGGCGCAGACACCAGCGTCGCCGTACCTGGCGCTGTGGAACCGCTTGCAGGATTTCGCGCCCGAGGATCTCGATGCGGCGTTCGCGGACCGCCGGATCGTGAAGGCGACCCTCATGCGGATCACGCTGCACGCCGTCCACGCCGAGGACTACGCGCCCTACCACGCTGCCATGTTGAGCACTCTGCGGGCGTCGCGGCTGTACGACCGCCGCTTCACCTCGACAGAACTGACCCACGCCGACGCCGACGCGCTGCTCCCAAAGCTTGCAGGGTTCTTGGCGCGACCCCGCACCGGCGCCGAGGTGGAGGAGGAGGTCACGGGGCGGTTCGGCGAGCACGCACACCGCGTGTGGTGGGCGCTGCGGACGTACGCGCCGATACATCATGTGCCGACCGGCGGCCCGTGGTCGTTCACACAGCCGAACGCCTACCTCGCCTCCCCCATGGCCCCCGGGTCCGCGCCACAGGACGCGGCAGCCGGTGTGCAGCGGCTGTTGCTCGCCTATCTGCGGGCGTTCGGGCCCGCGTCGGCCCAGGACTTCGCCCGGTTCACCTTGCTGGGGCGCCCCGTGATCACCCAGGCGCTGCACGAGCTCGGAGACCAGGTGGTGCGGGTGACAGGTCCGGGTCGCGCCGCCCTGTTCGACCTGGCAGGGGCAACCGTGCCTGCCGAGGACACCCCGGCGCCGCCGAGGCTGCTGCCGATGTGGGACAGCACGCTGCTGGCCCACGCCGTCCCCGGGCGGGTCGTGCCCCAGGAGTACCGGCCGCTGGTCGTCCGGCGCAACGGCGACATGCTGCCCTGCCTGCTCGTCGACGGACAAGTCGCAGGCGTGTGGCGCGCAGCCGACGGCGGGCTGGAACTGACCGCCTTCCGCAAACTCGGCAAGGCTGCGTGGCAGGGTCTGACCGAGGAGGCGGAGAAGCTGTCCGCGCTGCTCGCCGACCGCGATCCAGCCGTCTACCGGCGCTACGGACACTGGTGGGACAAGGGGTTTCCCGGTGCCGAGAGCATGATCGTCAAGAGCTGACCGCTCCGCCCCGCGGCCCTCAGGGCCGCAGCACATCTCGTACGTCCCCGTCCCGGCCCTGGCCTGAGCTGGCGCTATCGCCCCCGCGCCGACGGCGGCCTGGTCCACGCCCTGCTCCTGCGCTCGGCGCTTCACTCCCACGAGTGAAGAACGCGAACTTCAGTCAGGGAAAAGGGAGTTCCGACTTGCTTTCGTCGCTCTGAGTGCCCATAGAGTCACGCTCACAGAAACGCCCCCGCGGTGCGCCAACACCCGGGGGCTCGACACCAGGAGCAAGACCTCCCGATGCGTATTCATCGTACGACGCCCACGTGCGCCTTTTCAGTCTTCAGTAACGCTCTTCTTCGCGACCGGAGCCTCTTCTGGTGCGCGGTTGGCGTACTGACGTACCTCCTGAGCCTCCCGAACGGCGCCCGCGCCACCATCCGCACGCTCGCCGAGCAGCGCAAGGAGGGGCGGGCGCGGATCGCGGCCGCCTTGCGGGAGCTGGAGGAATCCCGGTATCTGCGGCGGGTGGTCCGCAAGGACGGGGAGTCGGGTCAACTCTTCACCGTGTACGAGGTGTTCGATACCCCGTACGACAACGAGCCCCCTGCGGGTGAACCCGAAAAAGTCGAGAACCTGGCCTCCGGTGAGTCGGACGTCGCCGGGGCGGGCGCTCTCCCTTCGGGAGAAAAAACCCGGGAACAAGAACCTCCCTCCCCGCCACCCGAGCCCGAGCCCGAGGGCAAGGGCAAGGGCAAGGGTGAGCGCGAGGTCGCGCCGACCGCGCGAACGACGCTCGCCGCGAAGCTGCTCGGCTCGCTCGGCCGCGCGGAACCCCGGCTCGCCCTCGGTGGCGCGGAGGCGCTGCGGCTCGCGCCGCTGGTGGAGGAGTGGTGGGAGCGGGGTGCGACGAGCGCCCAGGTGCGGTGCGCGTTGACACAGGGGCTGCCGTCCCCGGTGTACTCCGCCCGCGCCCTTGTCGAGGACCGCCTGCGCCGCAAGCGTCCGGCGACCCCAGAGCCGACTGGGCCGACTGGGCCGACTGGGTCAGAAGGGCCCGCTGAGCCATCCGAGCCGACAGCCGCTCCGGCCGCGACCGTCGAGATCCGCACCGTCGATTTCCGTAGGCCCGGCGCAACCGCCTACCGGGAGGCCGCCCGACGCGGCGGCGCGCTGGCACGCGCGCTGCTGAGCGGGCGACCGGAGCCCGCATAGGGCCCGAGCAGACTCCCGGCCGCACGTCCGTGCAGCCGGGCCAACCCACCGAGAAGGACGCTACGACCACATTGCTTGAGCGGTCCGAGGCGGTATACCACCGGTATACTTTCGTCATGGCTGACACCACCGTCAAGGTCGACCCCGCTGTCCGTGACCGCCTCATGGTGCTCGCCCGCGAGCGCGGGATGACCATGCGCGATCTGATCGCAGAGCTGGCCGAGGCGACGCCCACACGGGAGGAGCTGCGGAAGCGGTACGAGGAGACGAAGGCGTACTGCGAGACGCACTTCGGCGTGACGCTCACGGACGAGGACCACGACAGGGCCGAGAAAGTCTGGCAGGACCTGGAGGCCGGTCGGCCCGTGGACAGCCTGTGAGCGGGACGAGGGCGGGGTCGACGGCCGTCGTCTTCGACGAGTCGGCTCTGCTGGCGTTGGGGTCGGGGAATTCGCTGGCCTCGCAGTTCATCTCCAACACCGAGCACGGGCCCACCCGCCACGTGTACGTGCCCGCGCTCTGCCTGGCCGCCGCCGACGGTCGTCGCAAGGGGCTGGCCGAGCAGGTGGGCGCCCTGCCCGCGGCCGAGATCGTCGAGCTCGATCTTGCGGGTGCGTCCACCGTTGGCGCGTTGCTGCGCGAGGGAGTTGAGTGGCGGCTCGGTCACGCGGTCCATCTGTCCCGCCCGACGGCGGACTGGCCGAACGGACGCTACGTCGTCACCACCGACCCCGATCTGTACGCGGATATGCCCCTCGTACGCACCATCAGGCTGCCGCGGCAGCGGTGACCCATGACCGGTGAGCCCGGTCCACCGCCGGTGCGCCCCGCACTTGTTTGCGGGGCGCACCGGCACCATTGACTGCCACGCCATGCCCATCCTTGACCTGGACATGGCCTGTTCCTGGTTCCCGACCGGCCGGGACCCGACGACGATCTACGCGTGTAGTGCACTGAGTTCGCGAAGCGCACGTAGCGCCCCCGACGCAGCTGCAGTGCCCGAAGTCCCCGCACGACTCGCGCAGTTGCTCCCGTCAGTCAAGTCCCAGCCAGTCCCAGGAGACACGCATGCCCGTCAATCCCATGAACCGCCGGGAGTTCGTGAAGAAGTCGGCCGTCACCGGGGCGGCCGTCACGGTCGCGGGGGCTGTCGCCGCGACCCCGGCCCAGGCCCAGACCGCGGACCACAAGCCCGAAAAGGCGCCCCGTACCTGGTCGTTCTCCATCCTGGGCACCACCGACCTGCACAGCCACGTCTTCGACTGGGACTACTACACGGACGCGGCGTACAAGGACAGCAAGGGCAACTCCGTGGGCGTCGCCCGCGTCGCCACCCTCATCAAGCAGCAGCGCGCCGCCAAGGGTGAGAAGCATGTCCTGCTCGTCGACGCCGGCGACATCATCCAGGGCACCTCGCTGGCGTACTACTACGCGCGCGTGGACCCGATCGTCCCCGCCACCGGCAAGCACGGGCCCAAGCACCCGATGGCCGTCGCCATGAACGCCATGCGCTACGACGCCGCCGCCCTCGGCAACCACGAGTTCAACTACGGCATCGAGACCCTGCGCAAGTTCGAGAAGCAGTGTCACTTCCCGCTGCTCGGCGCCAACGCGCTGGACGCCAAGACGCTGCGTCCGGCCTTCCAGCCGTACACCGTGAAGCGCATCTGTGTCCCCGGCGCCCCGGACATCAAGGTCGGCATCCTCGGCCTCACCAACCCGGGCATCGCCCTGTGGGACAAGGACAACGTCTCCGGGAAGATGGCGTTCACCGGGCTCGTCGAGCAGGCGAAGAAGTACGTCCCGCGGATGCGCGCCCTCGGCTGCGACGTCGTGTTCCTCACCGACCACTCGGGCCTGGACGGCAGTTCGTCGTACGGCAGTGAGCTGCCGTACGTCGAGAACGCCTCGAACCTCGTCGCCCAGCAGGTACCCGGCATCGACGCGATCCTCGTCGGTCACACGCACGTCGAGGTCTCGTCGTACACGGTGAAGAACGAGGAGACCGGCAAGGACGTCGTCCTCTCCGAGCCGTACTGCTGGGGCATGCGCCTGACCGTCTTCGACTTCGAGCTCGAACTCCACCACGGCCAGTGGAAGGTGACGAGCACCAAGGCGCAGACCCTCAACAGCAACACGGTCGAGGAGGACCCGGAGATCACCAGGCTCCTCAAGGCCGACCACGACCTGGTCGTGAAGTACGTCAACACTCCGGTGGGCACCTGCACCGTGGACCTCTCCGCGGCCGAGGCCTGCTGGAAGGACGTCCCGGTGATGGACTTCATCCACCAGGTCCAGATGGCGACGGTGGCCTCCGGCCTGTCCACCGCCGACGCCGCCCTCCCCCTGATCTCCGTCGCGGCGCCCTTCAGCCGCACCGCCGACATCCCGGCGGGCAATGTCACCATCCGCGACGTGGCCGGGCTCTACATCTACGACAACACCCTGTACGGAAAGAAGCTCACGGGCGCCCAGCTCAAGGACTACCTGGAGTACGCGGCGAAGTACTACCACCAGGTCGCGTCCGGCACGAAGGTGGACACGGCCACCCTCACCAACGCCAACAACTTCTGGGACTACATGTACGACACCGCCGCCGGGGTCGAGTACGACATCGACATCGCGCAGGCCGAGGGCTCCCGCATCAAGAACCTCACCTACAAGGGCGCGCCGGTCGCCGACGACCAGGTCTTCGTCGTCGCCGTCAACAACTACCGCGCCAACGGCGGCAGCGGCTACCCGCACATCGCGGCCGCCGACATCGCGTACAGCTCCACCAACGAGATCCGCCAGCTGATGATCGACTACGTCACGTCCAAGGGCACCCTCGACCCGGCCGACTTCGCGGTCACCAACTGGAAGCTGACACAGGACGGGACGCCGGTGTTCACAGCGAGCTGATAGTCAGTCAAAAGACTCTGGTTCAGGGGCAAGTTGAATGTAGAAATCCGGTCATAGGTGTCACGGATGTGCATGAGTATGCGTACTCAACCGTGACGAGTAGGGCGGCTGATGCCGCTGTCATGGCCTGTTCAACAAGATGATCCCGCGTCAAAACGGCGCGCCGGACCTGGAGCTCGCACCCCCAGCGGGTCCGGCCTTCGGACGACCGCCGCGTCGCGGCGGTCACTCCACGAGGAGTCTTGTTGAAGAACAGGATCGTTCGGGTTCTGGTCGCCATGGCGACCGCGGGAGTCATGGTGGCGCTGGCGGCGGGGCCGGCCAGCGCCGCCACCCCGCCCCGGAAGGCGGGTGTGAGCAACGCCGTGTACTTCGTCCACGGCATCGACTGGAAGCACGGGAGCCCGTACCACGCCAAGCAGGACTGCAAGTCGGTCTGGGGCAAGGCCATGTCCGACCTTCGGACGAAGGGCTGGACGGGCAAGTTCGTCACGTGGGGCTACTACAAGAACGACGTCAACTGCACCCGCAAGGTCAACGGCAACCTGCAGACCCGGATCCAGGAACTTGGCCGGCTGCTCGCCTGGGACATCTACAACAACTACTCCAAGCACGGCAAGAAGGTCGACGTGGTCGGCCACTCCATGGGCGGTCAGGTCATCCGGGCGGCGATCACCGGCGTGAACAAGTACGGCCGGACGTCGTCGCAGTGGCCGGACTACATCTACGTCGAGGACGCGGTCACCTTCAGCAGCCCGTTCACGGGCTCCAACTGGGCGACGGCGTGCACGGCCGCCTACACCTACAAGCAGTGCAGCGACCTGCGACCGGGCAGCGGCTTCCTCTCCTGGGCCGGACAGAACCCGCAGTCCAAGATGAAGACGGACTGGACCCTCATCGGCGCCGGTGACGACGACGCCGTCACGTCCGGCTCCGCCATCGGCATGAACGCCAAGCACAAGGTCGTCTACAACAGCGGCCAGGGGCTCGAGCACAGCACCATCAAGAACGCCGGCGGCAACGGGCTCTGGTCCTACAAGTTCTCCGACAACAACGGCAGAACCTGGTCGCCTAACCGCGACCGTCACGCCCCGGTCCGCTACGCGTACGAGGCCATGAGAGCCCCCGCGGCCTGGTAGCCGGTACCCGGCGGTCGCCGCTCGGCGCTCGGTGACCGACACAGAAAGGCGGCCCAGGTCCCACCGACTCCGGTGGGACCTGGGCCTTCCTTCGGGCTGCGTGCGCCTCAGCTGAAGATGATCATCGACCCTTGGGCGAGGCTGCGGGTCGCCGCCGCGTGCAGGCCGAGCCACACATGCCGCTCGCGCGCGAACGGACTCGCGTCGTACGGGGCGGGCGCGGCCGGTTCCTCCAGCTCCGTGGGAGCCATGGGCGGCTGCGGGGCGGCCGGCGGGTTCGCCGGGTCGATACCGATCGACGGGGCGACGAACTCCAGCTCGCGCAGCAGCGTCTGGGAGGAGCCCAGGGGGCCGCCCCCGGCGAGGAGTTCGTCATTGGCGAGCGGGTGCGGGAAGTCGACCGGGACGTACGCGCCCGCGTGGTCGTAGTGCCACACGAGGTGCGACTGCTGGACGTTCGTCTCGAACATCTCCAGCAACTGCTCGTAGTCGCCGCCCAGTTCGTCCACCGGGGTGACCGCGAGGCCGCACATCTGGAGCAGATACGCCCGGCGCAGGAAGTGCAGCGCGTCGTAGTCGAAACCGGCGACCGGGGCCACGTCGCCGGAAAGCCCCGGCATGTACGCGTACACCGGGACCGGCGGAAGTCCGGCCTCGCCCAGCGCTTTGTCGTAGAGCGCCAGTTCCTCGGCGAAGGGATTGTCGGGGGTGTGGCACAACACGTCGACGAGCGGGACCAGCCACAGGTCACATGCCAACAGACGGCTCCTCTAGCTCCTTGGGAAGCACGGTGGTCAGGGAAGCGTAATGGGTGGGACCCGTCCTCAGTCCCCCTCGTGCGGATCCCGTACCCACACCCCGAGCGCCCACCTGTCGCACCGGCGCACAGGCCTCCCGCCACGATCTCACGTCGCGCTCATCCGGCGGCCAGGCGCTCGAGGAGGGCGAGGGAGTGCTCGTTGTACGCGGCCACGATCGCGTGCGCCGCGCCCGGGTCGCGGCGGGCCAGCGCGTCCACGAGCTCCGTGTGGCCCGCCCACAGGTGGCCCTTCAGATCCTCCACCCGGCGCAGGTGCTGCACCGTGCACACCCAGGACTGGACGCGCAGGCGGTGCAGGAAGTCGGCGAGGTAGGCGTTGCCGAACAGGGCGCTCAGCTCGCGCCAGAAGCGCAGGTCGTAGCCGATGAGGATGTTCAGGACGCCGGCGGTCGCGGCGCGCTGGGCCTCCTCGCCGCGGCGGCGGACCCCGGCGAGGGCGGCGAGGGTGCGCGGATCGTCGGCCTGCGCCATGCCTGACCCGAGGAGACTCCGGAACATCCCGTCGGTGACGAGACTCCGGGCCTCGATCATGCCGCGGTAGTCGTCGAGCGAGTACTCGTGCACGCGGAAGCCGCGGTGCTGGTCCGCCTCCAGGAGGCCCTGGGCCGACAGATCGACGAGGGCCTCGCGGACGGGGGTCGCGGAGACGCCGTACTGCTCGGCGATCTCCTTCACCGTGAACGCCTGCCCGGGCCGGAGCCGGCCTGCCAGCACCTCGTCGCGGAGCGCGTCCGCGAGCTGCTGCCGCAGGGTGCTACGGGTTACGGCGCCGTTGCCGCCGGTGCCGGGCATGGTCTCTCGCTCCCTCGTCGCGTACGGGTGCACGTGCGTGCGCTTCTCTACAAGCACGGTCACCTTACGCGGACAGGAGCCTTTCATGGGCCGGAGAAGACGGGCCCCAGCCCTGCCCCAGGGGCGCGGCGCATGCGGGGCGAAGCCCCGCCCCGGGGGGCGCGGGGAACCGCGCGCTCAGCCCCCACCGGCCGTCAGCCGACGAACTTCGCACGGCCGGGGTGCGGGGCGGAGCCCCGCCCTGAGGGGCGCGGGGAACTGCGCGCTCAGCCCCCACCTAGCCGCAGCCGACCCACATGCCCCACATGCCCCGCACGCCCCCACGCGTCACACGGTGTACTCGTCCGCCACCGACAACGCCTCGTCCAGCACCGCGAGCCCCTCCTTCGCCTCCCCCTCGGAGACATTGCACGGCGGCACGACATGAGTCCGGTTCATGTTGATGAACGGCCACAGCCCCCGCGCCTTCGCCGCCGCCCCGAACGCGACCATCGGCCCATTGGCCTCACCGGCGGCGTTGTACGGCACCAACGGCTCCCGGCTCTCCCGGTCCTTGACCAGTTCCAGCGCCCAGAACACCCCCGTACCGCGCACCTCACCCACGCTGGGATGCCGCGCGGCCAGCTCCCGCAGCCCGGGCTCGAGCACCGTCTCCCCGATCCGCGCGGCCTGCTCGACGATGCCCTCCTCCTCCATCACGTTGATGGTGGCGACGGCGGCGGCACAGGCCAGCGGATGCCCGGAGTACGTGAGCCCCCCGGGGTAGGGCCGCCGGGCGAAGGTCTCCGCGATCGCCGAGGAGATCGCGACGCCGCCGAGCGGAACGTAGCCCGAGTTCACGCCCTTCGCGAAGGTCATGAGGTCCGGCGTCACGTCGTAGTGGTCCGCCGCGAACCACTTCCCCGTACGCCCGAACCCCGCCATGACCTCGTCCAGGATGAAGACGATCCCGTACTGGTCGCAGAGCGCCCGCACCCCGGCGAGATAGCCCGGCGGCGGCGTCATGATCCCCGCCGTCCCCGGAATCGTCTCGAGGATGATGGCCGCGACGGTCCCCGGCCCCTCGAAGGCGATCGTGTCCTCCAGGTGCTGAAGCGCCCGCTCGCACTCCTGCTGCTCACTGTCGGAGTGGAAGGGGGAGCGGTAGAGGAACGGCGCCCAGAAGTGGACGACGCCCGCCGCGCCGCTGTCGTTCGGCCAGCGCCGCGGGTCACCGGTGAGGTTGATCGCGGTGGACGTGGCCCCGTGGTACGAGCGGTACGCGGAGAGCACCTTCGGACGCCCGGTGTGCAGCCGGGCCATCCGCGTGGCGTTCTCGACGGCCTCCGCGCCACCGTTGGTGAAGAAGATCTTGTCCAGGTCGCCCGGGGTCCGCTCGGCGATCAGCCGGGCCGCCTCCGAACGGGCCTCCACGGCGAAGGCGGGCGCGAACGTGGACAGGGTCGCGGCCTGTTCCTGGATCGCGGCGACGACCTTCGGGTGCTGGTAGCCGATGTTGGTGAAGACGAGCCCGCTGGTGAAGTCCAGATACCGCTTGCCTTCGTAGTCCCAGAAGTACGACCCCTCCGCGCCGGCGACGGCGAGCGGGTCGATGAGCTCCTGAGCGGACCAGGAGTGGAACACGTGCGCGCGGTCCGCGGCCTTCACGGCGGCGCCGACCTGGGGGTTGGGCTGAGGGGTCATGCGCCGAAGCGTAAATGTCCCCGGAGGGGGCGCGACATCGGCGTCCTGTCTGTGACCGGGGGCTTTCCACGACAGTCTGTCGGGCTTGGCCGCCGACAACGGTTCATTGACAGTATCCTGTCGAAATGACAGCATGCTGGCATGACGCACCGTCATGATCTATGCGAGGAGAGAGCGATGAGCGCGACGAACGACCACGGCAGTCCCGTCCACCTCGCCGTCTACGACACCTACGCCGACTGGGAGACCGGTCACACCACCGCGTATCTGGCCCGCGCCGGTCGCGAGATCCGGACCGTCGGCCCCACCCGGGAGCCGGTGACGACGATCGGCGGTCTCCGGATCCAGCCCGACCTCGCACTCGACGAACTCCGCCCCGAGGACAGTTCCCTGCTGGTCCTCACCGGCGCCGACCTCTGGGACACCTCCGACGACCTCGCCCCCTTCGCGCGCAAGGCCCGTGCCTTCCTCGACGCGGGCGTGCCGGTCGCCGCGATCTGCGGGGCGACGGCCGGGCTCGCCCGCGAGGGGCTCCTCGACGACCGGGACCACACCAGTGCCGTGTCCTTCTACCTCGCCGCCACCGGCTACCGGGGCGGCGGGCGGTACGTCGACACCGACGCCGTCACCGACGGCAACCTCGTCACCGCCGGACCGACCGAGCCCGTCGCCTTCGCCCGGGAGGTCCTGCGGCTCCTCGGGGTGTACGAGGGGGAGGTCCTGGACGCCTGGTACCGCCTGTTCCACGACTCCGACGCGTCCGCGTACGCCGTACTGGAGAAGGCCTCAGGGGCCGCCGGGGAGGCCGCCCGATGAGCCGGGAACGGCAGGACCTCCTCAGCCGCGCCGCCCTCGGCGTCTTCCGGCTCAACGGCCAGTTCCTCTCCGTGGCGGACGAACTGGCCCGCCCCGCGGGGCTGACCGCCGCCTGGTGGCAGGTGCTGGGCGCGGTGCTCCCCGAGCCGCTCCCCGTCGCCGGGATCGCCCGCGTCATGGGCATCACCCGGCAGAGCGTGCAGCGCGTCGCCGACCTGCTGGTCGGCAAGGGCCTCGCCGAGTACCTGCCCAACCCCGCCCACCGCCGCGCCAAACTGCTCTCCCCGACCGCCGCCGGCCGCACCGCCGTCGCCGCGATCGGCCCCGGCCACGCGCGCCTCGCCGACCGGCTGGCGCGGGCGCTCGGGGAGGACGGCTTCGCCGAGACCGTACGGATCCTGGAGCGACTGTCGGCGGTTCTCGACGAGATCGACGAGATCGACGAGATCGACGAGATCGACGAGATCGACGGGGCCGCGACGGACGTCACGAAAACGCCAGGTGCTGTTACTGAACCGTAGACACCGCCCCACCCACCTCCTGGTGGGGCCGCACTATCCTCGGCCTCGGGCGGTTGCACCGGCACGGGGGAGGGCGGCACGACGATGGAGAAGCTGGGGGCGGGGGAACCGCAGCAGATCGGGGCGTACCGACTGCTCGCGCGGCTCGGTGCCGGTGGCATGGGACGCGTCTATCTGGCCCGCTCCGACCGGGGCCGTACCGTCGCCGTGAAGCTGGTGCGCGAGGAACTCGCCGCGCAGGAGGAGTTCCGGGCCCGCTTCCGCCAGGAAGTGCTGGCCGCGCGCCGGGTCGGCGGCCTCTGGACCGCCCCCGTCCTCGACGCGGACACCGAGGCCGCCGTCCCGTGGGTCGCGACCGGATATGTCGCAGGACCCTCCCTCCAGACGGTCGTGGGCCACGACCACGGAGCGCTCCCGGAACGTTCCGTCCGCATCCTCGCGGCCGGACTCGCCCACGCCCTCAAGGACATCCACGCCGCCGGACTCATCCACCGCGACCTCAAGCCCTCCAACGTCCTCGTGACCATCGACGGCCCGCGCGTCATCGACTTCGGGATCGCGCGCGCCCTGGAGACCGTCACCGACGGTGGCCTCACCCGCACCGGCGCCCTCGTCGGCTCGCCCGGATTCATGGCGCCCGAGCAGGTCCGCGGCGACCGCGTCACGCCCGCGTGCGACGTCTTCTGCCTGGGCTCGGTCCTCTCGTACGCCGCCACCGGCGCCCTGCCCTTCGGGGCGGCGAACAGCGGGGTGCACGCGATGATGTTCCGCATCGCACAGGAGGATCCCGACCTGGACGGCGTACCGGAGGGCCTCGCCGACCTCGTACGGCACTGTCTGCGCAAGGACCCCGCCGCCCGCCCCGGCCTCGACGAGATCCTGGAGCGCATCGGCGCGGAGGACACCGTCGTGGAAGGACGCTCCCGCGATCCGTGGCTGCCCAGCGCGCTGGTGGCCCAACTCGGGCGGCACGCCGTGCGGTTGCTGGACACGGAGAACCCGGACGAGCGCCCCGCACCGGCTCCGGCGCCGCCCGCGCGCCAGGCCGCCGCCCCCGCTCAGGAACCGGCCCCGGGATCCGCCCCGGCGGCCCTGGACCTGTCCAAGTCCACCCCCGCACCCACCCCTGCACCCACCCCCGCTCCCGAGGTCGCCCCGGAGCACGCCGCCACCCCGCCCCCGCCGGGAGGACCGGCCTCGACGGACCACCTCCCGACGCTGATCGCGGGCGCCGACCAGACACCCCCGCCGGCCGCACCACCCGCCGCGCACCCGGCGTACGGCCATCCCCAGCAGCACCCCAGCCCCACGGGCCCGCCCGTGTACGGCTATCCGCAGGGCGGCTGGGGCGCACCCGGCTCGTACGGCCCTACGCCGCCGTACGGACCGGGCATGCCCACCACGCCGTACGGCCCCGCGGGCGTCCCCGAACCCGAGCCGCCGCGCAGAAGCGGCCGCTCCACCGCCGCCCTGATCGTCGTGGCGCTGGTCGTCGCGCTCGGCGCGGGCGGTTCCGTCTACGCGCTGATGCAGGGCGGCACGGCCAAGGGCACCGACGACGCGAAGGCGTCCTCGGCCGCGTCCACGAGCCCGACCTCCCCCGACTCGCCCCCGCCCTCCTCCACTCCCTCCTCCTCCCCTTCCGATTCCCCCTCGCCCCAGACATCCCAGGGGGGCACGATCCCGGAGGGGTTCCTCGGCACCTGGGACGCCTCCATCGACAACGCGACCGGCCACAACACCCGCCGACTGACCATCCAGCAGGGCGCGGTGGGCGACACGGTCCTCTCGCTCGTCGCGGACGGTCCGTCCGGCAGCAGCACCTACCACTGCGTCTTCCAGGCCGAACTGACCGCTGCCCCCGGCGCCGGGGGTCCCCTGGTGATCGGCCCCTCCGAAGTCACCGGCGGCGCACCGATCTCGTCCTGCTCGCCGGGTGCCGCCTCCGAGATCACCCTTCTGTCCGACGGGCGGCTGCGCCGGGTGAACACGGGCTCGGGCGAGTCGTTGACCTACACGAAGAGTGGCTGACGAAGCGTCAGTTTGGTTGAGCGGCCGCTGAACTTCACCCGGCGTACGCCGGGTGTTCCCGCCTCGAGCCGTACGGTGACCGCACCTTGGGCTCGGGGGAGTGGCTCGCGATGGAGTGGCTGAGCGCGGAGAACGTTGTGGCCGTGGGGACCGCCGTGATCGGTGTCGTCGCCTCCGCGGTGATGGTCTGGTACGAACGCCGGGTGCCGCGGCGCAAGCGGATCGGCTACCGGGTGCAGATGGACAACCCGATAGGCGACGACGTGCGTTCGGGGCGCGCCAACGTACGGCTCGGGCTGTTCGACGAGACGCCGGGCATGATGGACGCCACCCTCGTGCTGCTGCGGATCGAGAACGACGGGTCGCAGAGCATCGCCGGTGACGACTACACGAGCAGGGAACGCCACGGTCTGACAGCGGTGTTCACCGACCGCACCATCCGCGGTGTGTCCGTCACCCAGCCGCCCGGCACCGAACACCTCATGGACCACTTCACCCCCGCCGCGGGGCTCAGTTACGAGGACGGCGTCCTGCGCATCCCGCGCGTCCCGCTCAACCGGGGCGAGCACTTCAAGCTCCTCGTGCTGCTGTCGGGCGGGGACGTGGGGCGCGAGATACGGCTGATCGGCGGGCTGCGGGACGGCGAGGTCAGCCCCAACCGCAGTACGACACCGGACGATCAGCCGCCCCTGTTCAGCCGTGCGGCCCGGCTGATCACCGTGCTGCTGACCGTGTGTGTCGTCACGCTCGCGCTGATCGTTGTGCTGCGGGACGACTCCCCGCCGCCGATCGGCTGCGAGAAGGGCACGCTCACCGTCACCGGCTCGACGGCCTTCGCGCCCGTGATGAGCGAGCTGGCGAAGAAGTACGAGCAGGACTGCGAGGGCGCCGACATCGTGGTCGACGCGCACGGGAGCACGGCGGGGGTGCGGGAACTCGGCGAGGCCGGCGCCAAGTCCTCGAAGGGCTCGCCGCCCGTCATCGCCCTCTCGGACGGGCCGAAGCCGAGCGGGTTCCCGCAACTGCGCGAGAACCGGGTCGCGGTCTCGGTCTTCGTCCTGGTCGTGAACGACGACCTGCCCGTGCGGAACCTGGCCCTCGCCGACGTACGCCGCCTCTACCTCGGCGAGATCACGAACTGGAAGCAGCTCGGCGGCCCCGACCGCCCCGTGCTCCTCGTCAGCCGGGACGCCAACTCCGGTACCCGCCAGGTCTTTCAGCGCCGGGTCCTGGGCCGGGGCGAAATCGCCAACTCCTCCCTGGACTGCGTCCACAAGGACGACGCGACGGTGCCCGTGGTGCGGTGCGAACTCGACTCCACCGGGCAGGTGCTGAGTACCGTGGCCGGGTTGCCCGGGGCGATCGGCTACAGCGAGCTGAACCTCGCCACCGGATACAAGGGCCTGCACCAGCTCACCCTCGACGGACATGCCGCGTCCGTGGAGGACCTGGAACACGGCACGTCCTCCTACCCGTACCGGGAGATCGAGTACGCCTACACCTACGCCCAGCCGCCCGCCGACTCCCTCGCCTCCAGCTTCCTCACCTACATCAGCCGCGGCAACGGCCAGGACGTCATCCGCACCCACGGCCACCTACCGTGCGGCACCCCGGTGGGCCTGAAAATCTGCGGCACCAACTGATCCTTCGACGCCGGGTGCGTTGCTCGACTGCGGGCGCCCTGAGGCGGGGGCTTCGCCCCGCGTCCCCCGCTCGCCCGGTTCGTTTGGCTGCGGGTCCGGTGGGGGCTGGGCGCGCAGTTCCCCGCGCCCCTCAAGGGCGCTGGCGCGCATCTTCAGCCCGTCCGGCGTTTGAGGACGAGGCCGTCCAGGCCGATGCGGGGTTGAAGGGGCGGAGCCCCTGGGGATGGGTTGGGTAGGGGCGGCGGGGGCGAGGAAAAGCTAGCGCGGCTCCGGGGGGCGCTGGCGGGGCATGTTCGGGCGGGTGCCCGGAGGCAACGGCAGCCGCCCAGCCGACGCACCCTCCGCCCGAGGAACCCCCGCCAGCGACGACTGAATCCCCAGCGGCGCGGGCCCGGTCCGGAACTCCACCATCCAGTCCGCCGTCTCCACCCGCACCAACTCCGTGATGTCCTCCGAAAACCGACGTAACACCCCCAGGCACCGATCCGCCGCCTCGCTCGCGGTCCCCTCCGTCGGCCCCAAAACCTCCCGCACACTCTCCGACGCCCAGTCGAACTGCAACACCTGCAACCGCCGCTGCACGGCCTGCGCGGTCGCCACGTCCCTTATCCACCCGGAGGTCACCCCGAAGAACCGGTCCCCGGCCACGCACGCGACCCCGAGCAGCAGCGCGAGATACCCCCAGGGAGCGACCCCGCCGACCACTCCGGTGAGGTCCAGCAGGGGAAGCGCGGCCCCGGCCACCGCCCCCACCGCCGCCCCACCCCGCAGCACCCGCGCCCCCCGCCGCTTCCACACCCGGTCCGCGAGATACCAGGACGCCGTGTCGAGCGCCCCCCGCTCCACCCACCGGTACAGCTCATGGAGCCGCTCGGCCGGCTCCCCCCAGTCCCCGAGCGGAAACGCCCGGCCGGTCAGATCATCCGGCCGGGTCCCCGCGGCCCCGCCGTCCCGCCCGTCCTGGGGCGGCCCCTCGGGCTGCATCTCCGGCTGGCTCACCCGGCACTCCCTACTGGCGAAGGACGACGAAGGACGAAGCTGGTGATGTTGGATGTTGCTGCTGACGTTGTGCCTGGTGACGTTGTGTGATGTCAAGTGACGCGTGGTGCCGAGGCGCCGCTCCCTTCCTACCGCCCAATGGGTGGCGATGGCCCGGGTTTCGCCGCTTTTCCGCCTGAAAGAGGGTCTTAATCAGGTATAGGCTTCGAGATCGCCTCACTCGAAAGAGTGCTTGGGCGACGGCCCCGCCAACCACGTAGGCTCGTGCTGAACGGGAAAACCCCGTCCAGACAGCCGTACGAGCCAGGAGCTGATCGTGATCCCCGGTGGTGGCCAGCCCAATATGCAGCAGCTGCTCCAGCAGGCCCAGAAGATGCAGCAGGACCTCGCCAACGCGCAGGAGGAACTCGCGCGCACCGAGGTCGAAGGCCAGGCGGGTGGCGGTCTGGTGACGGCGACGGTGACGGGCTCGGGTGAGCTGCGCGCCCTGGTCATCGACCCGAAGGCCGTGGACCCCGAGGACACCGAGACCCTCGCCGACCTGGTCGTCGCGGCGGTCCAGGCGGCCAACGAGAACGCCCAGGCGCTCCAGCAGCAGAAGCTCGGCCCGCTCGCCCAGGGCCTCGGCGGCAGTGGCATCCCCGGCCTGCCTTTCTAAGACCGGCGGCGGCCAACTACCGTACGTACTGAAAGATTCCAGGAAGGGCGGCAGTCCGTGTACGAAGGCGTGGTCCAGGACCTCATCGACGAGTTGGGGCGGCTGCCCGGCGTCGGTCCCAAGAGCGCGCAGCGGATCGCCTTCCACATCCTGCAGGCCGAGCCGACGGACGTCCGCCGGCTCGCGCAGTGCCTCATGGAGGTCAAGGCGAAGGTCCGCTTCTGCGCGACCTGCGGCAATGTGGCGCAGGAGGAACTGTGCAACATCTGCCGCGACCCACGTCGGGATCTGACCGTCATCTGTGTGGTCGAGGAGCCCAAGGACGTCGTCGCGGTCGAGCGGACGCGCGAGTTCCGGGGCAAGTACCACGTGCTGGGCGGCGCGATCAGCCCGATCGAGGGCGTCGGCCCCGACGACCTCCGGATAAGGGAACTCCTCGCCCGTCTCGCCGACGGCACGGTCACGGAGCTCATCCTCGCCACGGACCCGAACCTGGAGGGCGAGGCGACGGCCACGTACCTCGCCCGCATGATCAAGCCCATGGGCCTCAGGGTCACCCGCCTGGCCAGCGGCCTCCCGGTGGGTGGCGACCTGGAATACGCGGACGAGGTCACACTCGGCCGCGCCTTCGAGGGGAGACGACTCCTAGATGTCTGACGCCACGCTGCACGCGACCAGCCAGGATCCCGACGACTTCGTGGTCCAGATCGCGGACCAGGTCGAGAGCTTCATCGTCGCCGTCACCGAAGTGGCGAAGGGCGACGAGCCGGACTCCGCCGTGCCCTTCCTCCTCCTGGAGGTGTCCCAGCTGCTGCTGGCGGGCGGCCGTCTCGGCGCGCACGAGGACATCGTCCCCGACGAGCGCTACGAGCCGGACCTCGGTCCGGAGCCGGACGTCGACGACCTGCGTGAGCGCCTCGCGGTCATGCTGGACCCGATCGACGTCTACTCCGAGGTGTTCGACCCCTACGAACCGCGCAAGGCCCCGGTGGCCTGCCGCATCTCGGACGACCTCGCGGACGTCGTCACCGATCTGCGCCACGGCATGGCCCACTACCGCGCGGGCCGCACCACCGAGGCCCTGTGGTGGTGGCAGTTCTCCTACTTCTCCAACTGGGGGTCCACCACCTCGGCGGCCCTGCGCGCCCTCCAGTCCCTGGTGGCCCACGTCCGTCTGAACCAGCCCCTGGACGACCTCAACGGCCTCGACACCGACCAGGACCTCGGCGAGGAGGCCCTCGCGGAGGAGGCGGGCCGGGTCATGGCCGAGGAGATCGGCGGACCGCTCGGCATCAGGTCGTCCAAGTAGCCCCGGTGCGGGGTCAGCCGGCGGGCCAGTGCGCCCGGGTGAAGGCGGCGGCGGAGGTCAGCGCGGCGTCGGCGTCGTCGAGCAGCGCGGCGAACCCCTGGAAGACGTGCGGGACCTGGGGCCAGACCTGCAGCTCGACCGCCACGTCGTGCTCGGCGGCGCGGGCGGCCAGTCCTACGGCGTCGTCCAGCAGGATCTCGTGCGAGCCGACCTGGATGAGCAGGGGCGCGAGCCCCGTCAGGTCGGCGAAGACCGGGCTGGCCAGGGGCGTGGCGGGGTCGGTCTCGCCCAGGTAGTCGCGGGCGCGGATCTGCAGTCCCTTCGCGGTCAGCGCGGGGTCGACGTCGGCCTTGCCAGTCAGGCTGTCCCCGGACAGGGTCAGATCGGCCCACGGGGAGAAGACCACGGCCGACGACGGCTGTGGCAGCCCCGCCTCCTTGAGCGCGACGAGCGTGGCCACCGCCAGCCCGCCGCCCGCGGACTCACCGACGAACGCGACCTCGGAGCTGGGTGTCCCGTCCGCGAGCAGGGCGCGATAGGCGGCCACGGCGTCGTCGACGGCCGCGGGGAACGGATGCTCCGGGGCCAGCCGGTAGTCCACCGACACGGCGCGGACCCCGACCCGCCGGGCCACGTCGGCGGCCAGGCCCACGGAGTCGCCGGCCGAGCCGAGGGCGTACGCGCCGCCGTGGAAGTAGAGCACCACAGCCGAAGAACCATCACCCGGAGTCTCCACGGTGACGATCGGTATGCCACCGAGCCGGCCCGGTGTGGCCGTGACGTCTTCGGGCAGCGGCACGGACGCGATCATCTCGTGGAAGAGGGCGCGCTGTTCGCCGAGTTCACCGCCGATGTCGAACGGGGCGTGCCGCAGGAGCTCATCAAGAGCCTGGCGTTGCTGCTGGGTCATGAGGGACCTCTCATCGGTGAGCGGGGTGGGGCGGGCGTCGGTCAGCGGGGCGGTCCCAGAACGACCTGCCCGTACTTGTCGGCGGCCTCGGCGAGCAGCTCCGGCTCGATCCGGAAGCCCTCGGGTCGAGGGGTGGCCAGATCGCGTCCGGCGTGCCGGAACATGCCCTCGATGCCGCCCGGGGTGCAGATCATCAGCAGGTCGGCGGTGTCGGAGGTGATCCGGTAGCCGTGCGGGACGTTCCTGGGCAGATAGACGATGCCGCCCTCGGACAGCTCCATCTCCTGATCGCCGGACCAGACCAGCGCGGTCCCCTTGATCAGCATGAAGACCTCGTCCTCACGGGTGTGCAGGTGGTACGGCGGCGCCTCGCCCTTGCTGACGCTGAACCGCCCGACGGTCAGCTGCCCGTCGGTGGCCGCGCTGTCCAGCAACACGGCGAAGACGCCGCCGTCGAGCCACTCGAGCTTCTGCTGCTGATCGGCCTGCGCGAGATAAGCCATGCTCATGACCAGTCCCCTTCGTTGGCAGATGCTGCGAATTCGAAGCACATCCCGACCTTACGTCTGCTTCGAATTCGCAGCAAGTAAACTCCTGGTCATGCCGCACACCCCGCCCCCCGATCCCGAGCGACTGGATCCCGAGCAACTGGCCGCCTACTTCGCCCTGATGGAGGTCAGCAGCCTGCTCCAGCACGCCGTCGACCAGCAGCTGCGCGACGAGGGCGGCCTCAGCTACACCCAGTTCCAGATCCTCGCCGTGCTCGGGCAGGCCCCCGAGGGGCAGCTGCGGATGACCGACATCGCCGACCGCCTGGTCCACAGCCGCAGCGGACTGACCTATCAGGTGGCCCAGTTGGCCAAGGCGGGACTGGTCACCAGGGCACCCTCGGCGGACGACGAACGCAGCGTCAACGTCACCGCCACCCCACAGGGCCACGAGCTCCTCGGCCGAGTGATGCCGGGCCACGTGACGGTCGTACGCAGGCTCCTCGTCACACCCCTGAACCGCTCCGACATCACCACACTCAGCGACGTACTGGGCCGGGTCCGCACCCACATGCGCACGACCCCACCCCGATCGGCAACCCCCCGCCGCAAGCCCACAACACACCACGACTGACCACCCGCAGCCGCCGACCACCCGAGGCCGCCACGCGTCGCATGGCCGCCATGCGACGCGAGGGGCCGTGCCGGTACGTCGCAAGCCCGTCGCTTACGCCCGGATCGAGCAGCGGCTCCCTCGCCCGGCCCACGTCTGATCCAGCGGCGACGGGCTCGACGTACCGGCACGGCCCCGACCCACCACCGGCACTGGCGCCCCACCACCTGCATTGGCGCCCCACATCACCCCAGCCCCCACAACCCCTTCCCCAACGTGGTGAGCCCACCAATCAACGCCAGCAACAGCACCAGCATCCGCGCCCGCCGCTCCGGCACCCGTTCGGCAAGCATCCTCCCGACGGAGGCCCCCACCACCATCCCCGTCACCACGCCCCCCCACCGCGCCGCCCCAAGATGCGGAACGCCGTTCGAGGCCACCGAGAAGGCGTTCACCACCACCCCGTAGAACAGCGCGTTCGGCACGAACTCCCGTACCGTCCACCCCGCGTTGAGGGCGTACAGGGAGACCGGCGGACCCCCCACCCCCGCCGCGGAGTTCATGAACCCGCCCGCCGCCCCCGCGGCCACCGCGCCCCGCGTGCCCCGCAGCGCGGGCAGCCGGGCGCCCCGCATGACCACGACCACGGCCACCGTCACCAGCGCGCCCATGAAAATCAACAGTTCGGCGGGCGGCAGCCGCCGTGCGACCCAGCTGCCCACCGGCACGGTGAGCGCCGCCGCCAGACACAACGGCACCATCGCGCGCGGCCGCACCCGCTGCCACCCACCGGCCAGCCCCACGACGCAGATCGCCCCCGCGGCGCAGTTCGCGAGGACGACACCCTGGGCGGGCCCGAGCAGCAGCACGAGCGCCGGCACGGCGACGAGCGCGAAGCCCATCCCGGTCAGCCACTGCACACAGGACCCCAACAGCACGATCCCGCCCAGCATCAACTCGCCCGTCACCCACGCCCCTTACCCCACCCGGCACCCCCACACGCCCGTCACCACCCCCTCGCACAGCGTGAGCTGGCGGGGAGTTGGATCAGCCCTGCACGTCCGCTGGACGGCCCCGAACCAGCGCTAAGAGAGGCTGAAGTCGCTCCCGCAGCAAGCGGAGCACCCCCACCGCACGGAAGTTCTCACGAAGCGCCGGATACGCAAGCGCGCCGCCGTCATCACCGTCTCCACCCTCGTTGCGGCGGGCGCCCTGGGCGTCGGGATCGGCACGTCGGCCGGCGCGGCCCCGCAGAAGCCGCCCACCAGGGCGCACGTTTCGAACAAGATCCGCGACACGCACGCCCGGCCGGTCTCGTCGCTGCGCGCGCTGATCACGATGATCGGCACGTCACCGCGGGTCCGCAGCGCCTTGCAGACGTCGAGGCCGTCGGTGTCGGGCAGGCCGAGATCGAGGAGGACGACGTCGTACGGGCCCGCGCACAGCCGAGCCTTAGTGCTTGAGAGTTAAGACACGGCGGTGTCGTGTGACACGGGGCACTTTCCGGAGTGGCGAGGCGTGTGGGCGGGCAGGTGCCGCTCGGAGCGGCCGGAGGAACCCTGCCGAAACCGGTGGATCTGACGACTCCGGTGGACTCCCGGTGGACCCTGACGGTCCGGAGTGATCACGTCGTGAGCGGGACATCTCACGATCCGATACTCCGGAAGGGAAATCCGGCCGCTCGTTAGACTGAGCCGACCGCAGTTGTGCGGTACAGAGACAGATTGAGCGAGGAGCGCACGTGGGCCTTGTCGTGCAGAAGTACGGAGGCTCCTCCGTAGCCGATGCCGAGGGCATCAAGCGCGTCGCCAAGCGAATCGTGGAAGCGAAGAAGAACGGCCACCAGGTGGTCGTGGTCGTTTCCGCGATGGGCGACACGACGGACGAGCTGATCGATCTCGCCGAGCAGGTATCTCCGATGCCCAGCGGACGAGAGTTCGACATGCTGCTGACCGCCGGAGAGCGGATCTCCATGGCCCTGCTGGCGATGGCGATCAAAAACCTGGGCCACAGCGCCCAGAGCTTCACCGGCAGCCAGGCAGGCGTCATCACCGACTCGGTCCACAACAAAGCGCGGATCATCGACGTCACGCCCGGCCGTATCCGGACGGCGCTCGACGAGGGCAACATCGCCATCGTCGCCGGCTTCCAGGGCGTCTCGCAGGACAAGAAGGACATCACCACGCTCGGGCGCGGCGGGTCCGACACCACGGCCGTCGCGCTCGCCGCGGCGCTGGACGCCGAGGTCTGCGAGATTTACACCGACGTGGACGGCGTGTTCACCGCCGACCCGCGGGTGGTGAAGAAGGCGAAGAAGATCGACTGGATCTCCTTCGAGGACATGCTGGAGCTCGCCGCCTCCGGCTCCAAGGTGCTGCTCCACCGCTGTGTGGAGTACGCCCGCCGCTACAACATCCCGATCCATGTGCGCTCGTCCTTCAGCGGACTCCAGGGCACCTGGGTCAGCAGTGCACCGATCAAGCAAGGGGACCAGAAGGTGGAGCAGGCCATCATTTCCGGTGTCGCTCACGACACCTCCGAGGCCAAGGTCACGGTCGTCGGTGTTCCGGACAAGCCGGGCGAGGCCGCCTCGATCTTCCGCGCCATCGCCGACGCCGAGATCAACATCGACATGGTCGTGCAGAACGTGTCCGCCGCCTCCACCGGCCTGACGGACATCTCCTTCACCCTCCCCAAGACCGAGGGCCGCAAGGCCATCGACGCCTTGGAGAAGGCGAGGAACGTGATCGGCTTCGACTCGCTGCGCTACGACGACCAGATCGGCAAGATCTCGCTCGTCGGCGCGGGCATGAAGACGAACCCGGGTGTCACGGCCGGCTTCTTCGAGGCGCTGTCCGACGCGGGGGTGAACATCGAGCTGATCTCCACCTCCGAGATCCGCATCTCGGTGGTCACGCGTGCCGACGACGTCCCCGAGGCCGTCCGCGCGGTGCACACCGCCTTCGGACTCGACTCCGACAGCGACGAGGCCGTCGTCTACGGAGGCACCGGACGATGACCGTCCTCTCGTACGGCGGCACTGGCCGCCGCTGATGACCAGGCCGGCAGGACCGACGCTGGCGGTCGTGGGTGCGACCGGGGCCGTCGGCACGGTCATGCTCCAGATCCTGTCCCAGCACGCGGACATCTGGGGCGAGATCCGTCTGCTCGCCTCCCCGCGCTCGGCCGGCCGCAAGCTGGCCGTGCGCGGCGAGGAAGTCGAGGTGGTGGCGCTCAGTGAGGCCGCCTTCGACGGGGTCGACGTCGCGATGTTCGACGTCCCCGACGAGGTGGCCGCGCAGTGGGCGCCGATCGCCGCGGCCAAGGGCGTCATCGTGGTCGACAACTCGGGCGCGTTCCGGATGGACCCGGACGTGCCGCTGGTCGTCCCCGAGGTGAATCCGCACGCCGCGCGCGTGCGCCCGCGCGGGATCATCTCCAACCCGAACTGCACCACCCTCTCCATGATCGTGGCGCTCGGCGCGCTGCACGCCGAGTTCGGCCTGCGCGAGCTGGTGGTCTCCTCGTACCAGGCGGTGAGCGGTGCCGGGCGCGCGGGCGTCGACACCCTGCGCCAGCAGCTGTCCCTCGTCGCCGGTACGGAACTGGGGACCAGCCCCGGTGACGTACGCCGGGCCGTGGGCGACAACACGGGCCCCTTCCCGGAGCCGGTGGCGCTGAACGTCGTCCCGTGGGCCGGGTCGCTGCGCGAGGACGGTTGGTCCTCGGAGGAGATGAAGGTGCGGGACGAGTCCCGCAAGATCCTCGGGCTGCCGGCCCTGCCCGTGGCCGTGACCTGCGTCCGCGTCCCGGTCGTGACCACGCACTCCCTCACCGTGCACGCCCGCTTCGAGGGCAAGGTCACCGTGACCAAGGCCCGCGAGATCCTGGCCACCGCGCCCGGAGTCGTCCTGTTCGACAATCCGGCCGCCGGTGAGTTCCCCACCCCCGCGGACGTCGTCGGCACCGACCCGACCTGGGTGGGCCGCGTCCGCCGGGCCCTCGACGACCCGACCGCCCTCGAACTCTTCGTCTGCGGCGACAACCTCCGCAAGGGCGCCGCCCTCAACACGGCCCAGATCGCGGAACTGGTGGCGGCGGAGCTGTTCTAGACAGCCGCGTCAGCCGGGGCTCCGTGCGGTGGCGCCCGCCGTAGCCGCGAACCGATTTCGGTGGCACGCCTCCGAGCGTCGTCCTGCCCGGCCGGTGGGTTTCCCTGCGCAGTGTGTCCAGGGGGCAAAAACTCCCTGGCCATGGCCGGATTCGTTTGTAGGATCTGTGTCAGTTGTGTGGCCGGAATAATGGTCCAGACCACTTGTACAGGACCCGCTTGGCGTTCGAAGATTTCCCTCCCCGTTCTCCGCAACCGCGCGGAGGGCGGGGAGCGTCTTTGCGGTCGCCCTGAACGGGTGTCCGGGGGCGGCACGGCATAACGGGGCATAGGGGATGAGCTAGTACGCATGAGGGCATTCAATGCACTGCCAGGCGCGCTTCCGGTCGCGTCGGCAGGCGTTCGGGCACATGGTCCGGCGGGCGTTGCGAGGTGCGTGGGGGCGGGTCTTGTGGAGCGCGTGGGGGCGGGCGTTGTGCGGCGTGTGGGGACGGGTGTCGTGGGGTGCGTGGGGACGGGCGTCGTGGGGTGCGTGGGAGCGGGCGCTTCGGCCGGTGTGAACCCTGGAGCGAATGTGATGCCTGTCGCGTACAACCCTGACGGGGGTAAGCGTGTCCAACTGGCGTGGCAGAGGTTCTCGAATTCACCGCGGTACAGACCAGGGTCATGCCCCTGCGTCCACCCCGCCGACTCCGCAGCCCCGGCGTGCCCGGCGGCATGCCGGTGATCGCGCCCATGCCCGCAGCGCGGCCCGCCCGCATACCGAGTCAGCGCGACGGCGCTGAAGACAGCATGGCCGCCGGCACCACGGTCGACCATCTCACCGAGACCTACCGCGCCCACTACCGGTCGCTGCTGGGCCTCGCGGCACTTCTGCTCGACGACACCGCCTCCTGCGAGGACGTCGTCCAGGAGGCCTTCATCCGCGTGCACTCGGCGCGCAAACGCGTCCGTGACCCCGAGAAGACGCTCGCGTATCTGCGTCAGACCGTCGTCAACCTCTCGCGCTCCGCGCTGCGCCGGCGCATCCTCGGCCTCAAGCTCCTCTCGAAGCCGATGCCCGACATGGCGAGCGCGGAGGAGGGCGCCTACGACCAGCTGGAGCGCGACGCCCTCATCAAGGCGATGAAGGGCCTGCAGCGCCGTCAGCGCGAGGTCCTCGTCCTGCGCTACTTCGCGGACATGACCGAGGCCCAGGTCGCCGAGACCCTCGGGATATCGCTCGGGTCGGTCAAGGCGTACGGCTCGCGCGGCATCGCGGCGCTCCGTGTCGCCATGGAGGCCCCGGCATGAGCCAGCGACGCGACAACCACGACCGACACGAGCCCTTCGAGCGGCATGCGCCGACACACCGGCCCACGCCGGCCGAAGACGAGCACGAGCAAGAGCACGAGCACGAGCAGCAAGCTGGGAACGGAACTGTGAACCACGGCCCCGACGCAAACGGCCCCCACCCGCAGGGCCCGGACGCACAGGGCCCGCGCGCACTGGGCCCGCACGCACTGGGCTCGGACAGGTCCGGTTCGGACGAGCTGGGCTCCGACGGGTTCGGTTCGGACGAGCTGGCGCTGCGCCGGCTGCTGCACCAGGCCGTCCAGGAGATCGAACCCACCGACGGCACGCTGGAGCACCTGCGCCGCGCGGTCCCCGCACGACGGGCCCGCAAGCGTCAGGCCATCGTCGGCGTGGCCGCGGCCGCGCTCTTCATCGGCACCGCCGTCCCCGCCCTCGTGCACGTCTCGAACGCCTCCGGGTCGAACGCCGACCCGTCCATAGCGGGCAACAGCTCACAGGCCCAGGGCGGCACCAGCCAGGGCAAGGGCCCCGACGGCGGCGAGAGCTCCGTGGGCGGCAGCTCAGGCACCTCCAAGGGCACGGGCAAGGGCAGCCAGACCGGTACGCCCGACAAGGGCAAGGGGACGAACACCGGATCGGCCACGGGCGGCCCCGATCCCTCGGCCTCGGCCTCGATCTCGCCCGCGTGCACACCGGCGCAGCTCGGCGGAGCCACCAGTACCGTCGGCACCCCGGACGCCACCGGCGCGGTCTACGGCTCCTTCACCCTGTCGAACGTCTCGGCCACCAGCTGCACCGTCAGCGGCGCGGGCACGCTCGGCACCCTCGCGCAGGGCGCCGCGGACTCGGCCAAGATCAGTGTGGTGACGCATGTGGCGGGCGACGCGGCCACCGGGCTGCCCGACCCCACCACGGAGGTCGCCTCGGTGGTGCTGAAGCCGAGCGCCTCGTACGTCGTGAAGTTCGCCTGGGTGCCCTCGGAGACCTGTCCGACCACCGGCGGCGGTCAGCCCTCGCCGACCCCGACCACCACCACGGACGGCGCCACCAACACGGGCGGCACCGGCACGGACACCGGTGGCACCGGCACCTCGACCCAGATGGTGACGGAGGACGGCGGACTGGCCGACGGCAGCGTCACCGTGTCGTACACGGCGGAGACGGGCGCGGCGACGGCCACGACGACCGTGTCCAACGCGTGTGCCGGGACGATCTACCGGACGGGGATGTTGTCGGCGTCCTGAGGGGCGTCGGCGGCATCGACTCGGGCGGTGGCTTCGGCAGCGGTCTCGGCTTCGGCGGTGGCTTCGGTGACGGTGGCTTCTTCTTCGTCGTGCTCCGGGACGAGTCCCAGCTCCGCGTCCCGGGCGAACTCCGCCTCGCGGCGCAGCAGCCGGAACCACATGAAGACCACGAAGCCCGCGAAGACGAACCACTCACCGGTGTAACCGAGGTTCTGGAACGCCTTCAGGTCCAAGCCGGTGCCCTGAGGCTCGGTCGCGGGCACCGCACGCATCCCGCTGTCGGCCTTCGCGAGGGTGATCCAGGCGTCGTACACCTCGTACGGCACCAGGTTCACCAGTGACGCCGAGCTGATCGCGCCGGTCTGTCCTGCGGGCAGACCCCCGGCGGCGGTGACGCCGTTCGCCCCCGGGCTCTCGGACGCCTGGAGCGCACCCGTGACGGTGACCTCAGCGGTCGGGGCGGCGGGCGCCTTCGCGGGGTCGGCGGTTCCGGGCAGCCAGCCCCGTACGACGGGCAGTGCCTTGCCGCCGTCGACGCGCAGCAGCGTCAGCACGTAGAACCCGCGCTCGCCGTCGAGCTCGCGGCCCGGCACGAGGAGCTGCTTGCCGTACCGGCCGGTCGCGGTGGCCTGCTTTCCGGAGGTCTCCGTGCTCACGGGCAGCAGCCGGGCGAGCGGACGGGCCCCCTCCGTCCTGGCCGCGGCGGCCTGCTCACCGGCCGCGCGGTGGTCCTGCACCCGAGCCTCGAACCGGCTCAACTGCCACGACCCCATGAAAATGCAGAAGGGGATGGCCAACAGCACGAAGACGTTGATCCCCCACCAGCGGGGCGTCAGCAGGAACCGGTACACGACTTAAAGGTACGGTGCCGCGCACGGCGCCGAGGCTTCGGGGCCCCTCCTGTCGGAGCTCTTTCGAAGTTCGTTCGGAGCGATCGGCGAAGTTATCCACAGGCTGGGGACCTCGCCAGCGCGGGGTCGGTCGGGCCAGGCACTATTGGGGCCATGACTGAGAGCAACGGGTCCATCGAGCAGCAGCAGGCAGCCATGCCCGACTGGGAGAAGCGCTTCCGGGCGCCGCGGGTGTCGCTGCCCGACTGGGCGGAGGACGCCCCGCACCGCGCGCTGTTCGTCTCCAACGCGACGGGGACGTACGAGCTGTACGCGTGGGACCGCGGGACGGGGCAGCAGCGCCAGGTCACGAACCGGGCGAACGGCACGACGGATGGCGTGCTCTCCCCGGACGGCGAGTGGATCTGGTGGTTCGACGACAAGGACGGGGACGAGTTCGGCATCTGGCGCCGCCAACGCTTCACCGCTCCCAAGAGCTCGCATGCCGTCGACGGCGACAGCGGCCTCGATGCCGGTGCCGGTGCCGGTGCCGGTGTTCCTGAGGCCGACGCCCCCGCCGCTCCGGGCCTGGAGCCCTCCTACCCCGGGGGCCTGGCCATCGGCAGGGACGGCCGGACGGCGGTCGTGGGCCGCTCGACGGACGAGGACGGCTCGACGATCCACGTGGTCCGCCTCGGCGAGGAGCCGGTGGAGATCTACCGCCACCGGGAGTCGGCGGGCGTCGGCGACCTCTCGCACGACGGCTCCCTGATCGCCGTCGAGCACACCGAGCACGGCGACGCGATGCACTCGGCACTGCGGGTGCTGCGCCCGGACGGCTCGACGGTCACCGAGCTGGACGACACCAAGGGCGGCACGGTCGAGCTGGGCCTGGAAGTACTCGGCTTCGCACCCGTCGATGGCGACACCCGTCTCCTCATCGGCCATCAGCGGCGCGGCCGTTGGGAGCCGCTGGTGTGGGACGTGGCGACGGGGGAGGAGACGGACCTGGCCCTGGACCTCCCGGGCGACGTGGCGGCCGAGTGGTACCCCGACGGTTCGGCCCTCCTCATCGCCCACAGCTTCGAGGCCCGCAGCGATCTGTGGCGCTACGACCTGGCGTCCCGCGAGCTGGTCCAGGTGCCCACCCCGCAGGGCACCGTCTCCGGGGCGACGGCCCGCCCCGACGGAACCGTGGAGTACCTGTGGTCCTCGGCGGCCGAGCCGTCCGTGGTCCGCTCGACGACGGGCGAGATCGTCCTCGATCCCCCCGGCCTGAAGTCCCCGGGCTCGGTCCCCGTGGAGGACGTGTGGGTGGAGGGCCCCGGCGGCCGTGTCCACGCGCTCATCCAGAAGCCGGCGGGCACGACGGGCCCCCTGCCCACCGTCTTCGACATCCACGGCGGCCCGACCTGGCACGACAGCGACTCCTTCGCGGCCGGCCCGGCGGCCTGGGTGGACCACGGGTACGCAGTGGTCCGGATCAACTACCGAGGCTCCACGGGCTACGGCCGCGAGTGGACGGACGCCCTCAAGCACCGGGTCGGCCTGATCGAACTCGAAGACATCGCGGTGGTCCGGGAATGGGCGGTGACGTCGGGCCTCGCCGACCCCGCCCGCCTGATCCTCACCGGCGGCTCCTGGGGCGGCTATCTCACCCTCCTGGGTCTCGGCACACAGCCGGACGCGTGGACCCTCGGCATCGCCGCCGTCCCGGTCGCCGACTACGTGACGGCGTACCACGACGAGATGGAAGCCCTGAAGGCGATGGACCGCACCCTCCTCGGCGGCACCCCCGAGGAGGTCCCCGAACGCTTCGAGGCGTCCTCCCCCCTCACCTACGTCGACGCGGTCAAGGCCCCCGTCTACATCTCGGCCGGCGTCAACGACCCCCGCTGCCCCATCCGCCAGATCGACAACTACGTAGCCCGCCTCACCGCCCGCAGCGCCATCCACGAGGTCTACCGCTACGACGCGGGCCACGGCTCCCTGGTCGTCGACGAACGCATCAAACAGGTAAAGCTCGAACTCGACTTCGCAACCAGACACCTCCCCCAGTAACCCGCCCCCAACAGCGACGAACCCCCGGCAGACACAAGGACGCAGCCCGCAGAACCCCGGCGACGCCCCCCTTCAACGGCCTGCAGGAGCGAACCCCGCGCGGGCCGGGGTGCAGCCCAGAGAGAGTCCGGAGGCGGTGTCGTTTGGCGGGGTGCAGGGGCGCAGTCCTGAGGGAGTCCGGGGGGTGTCGCTCGGCGGGGTGCAGCGGCGGAGCCCCGCGGGGGTGTGGGGGCGGAGCCCCCTGGCGGGGTCTGGGGCGGAGCCCCAGAGGGATGAGACGGGTAGGGGCGGCGGGGGCGAAGAAAATCCCCCCACCCCACCCCCACGCCAGAACCGGCACCGGCACCGGCACCAGCCCCAGACACCCCCGAGCCCAAAAACCTACGTACCCGCCGATTCCCGTCGCCGCCGCCCCAACAACTCCGCCAGCCCCCTCCGAGTAGCAGCCAACACCACCCGATCCTGCGCCCGAAGCACATACGTAGAGGGAAGATCCCAGACCAGCCCGGAACCACCACGCTCACCCCCACCGCTCCCACCACCCCCCACGGCGGACGCCGGTTCACCACCCCGCCGTCCCCCCGACGCAGCCGTATCCAACGCAAGCACCCGCCACGCCCCCGCCCGAAACGCCTCCCCCACAGTCCGCCCCTCCAACTGTGGATGCCCACCCACCACGATGGCCGCGAACAGCAACACCCGCCGCTCCACCGGAATCGCCCCGAGGATCTGCCGCCCCATCATGGCCCCGGCAAACGCGGGCGCCGCCAGATGCGACACGCTACGACTCCGGGTCAGCGCCTGCGGATGCGCGGCCCGCAGGGTCCGATACACGGCGGTGGCGAAGTCGTCGTCGTACAACCGCAGCACGACCCGAAGATCGGGCCGCACGCCACGCGCGTACAACGCGGCCTCCAGATTCGTCGTGTCCGCGCTGGTCAACGCGAGCAGCGCATGCGCCCGATGAATCTTCGCGGCTTCGAGCACACCCTCCTGAGTCACGTCCCCCAACACCACCGACACCCGCAACCGCCGCGCCAGCGCCAGCCCCCGCGCCTCCGGATCGGCCTCGACGCACACCACCGGAATGTTCAGCTCCCGCAGCCGCGTCAGCACCCGCGTCCCGATCTTCCCGACCCCGAGCAGCACCACATGCCCGGACAGTCCCCGCGGCGGCTTGCGCAACGCGGACCCGCTCCGGAACGTACCGAGCGCCTCCAGCACGGCGGCGAGCAGCACAGGCAGCAGCAACAACCCGACGAGCCCGGAGAAGAGCTGAAGAATCTGCCGCCCGATGGGCTCACCGATGGCGGGGTTGTTGATGGCGAAGAGATCGAGCAGCGTCAGATAGGTCGCCTGCAGCGGGGGCTCCCCGGTGACGACCATCGACGCGACCGCCAGCCCCACCACACACCCCACCAGCCCGGCGAACGACCAGCGCAGCCGCCGCGACAGCAGCGAGCCGAAGGGCACGACACTGCGCCCGGCGGACGGCGCGGACGCGGCGTACGACACGGTCTCCAGGACGACGGTCCCGCGCCCGGTGGCCGCCGCCACGGCCCGCTCGTCGGGCAGCAGCCGAGGCCCCTGCGAGCCGCTGCTCTCGGAACCGTCCGCGCCGGCGGGGTCGTTGGTGGTGGCGGACAGCAGCGCGAGCGTGCACAGCCCGGGATCGGCGACCTCGCCGGGCCCCGGCGGCGGCCGCTCCACCGCCCGCAGCATCAATCCATCGGTCTGGACGACCTTGCTGGTCCCGGCGACGGCGGTCGCGGCGAGCGCGGGCGCGGCGGTGTCGGCATCGGACAACACGGTGGTGGACGCATCGAACCCGAGCCCCCCGCTCTCCCCGCCACCGTCCCCCTCGCCATCGGCCACGGCCATGGCCAACGCCGAGGCCTGATCGAGGAGTTCCTCGATGTGCTGTCCGAGGCGCCGGTTGTAGAGCCGTATGACGAGCCGCAGCCGCGGATTGAGGCGGCGCGCGGTGAGCGCGGCCCGGATGTTGGTCTCGTCGTCGTCATGGACGAGCGCGAGGGCGGCGGCCCGTTCCACACCCGCCTCGGCGAGTACGGCCTCGGTGAGTTCGGTGGCTTCCAACACCCGCTCGGAACCGGCGGGTTCGGCCCTCCGGTTGGGCGGCCCCTGCGGCCCCTCCCCGTTGCCCGCGGCGCGGTTCACCGCCGCGGACATCCGGTCGAACAGAGTCGAGGCCCGCGCCCGCCCGACCACCGGCGGCCGGACACTGCGCTGGGTGGGCGGTACGACGAGGGTCACCCGTTCGCCGTACACACCCCTTAGTTCGGCGGCCAGCCGGTGCGCCAGGGCGTCGTCACCGGCCACCACCATGTGCGCGGTCGTGTCGGTCGACGGGCTTTGATACGGAAGGGTCCCCACGACGGAGAAGAGTGCCGCACTGGGAGGTGTGGTTCCAGAGGGCGGCCGGCGGACCGAGATCGCCTCAGCGACGCGTACGGGCCCGTGCCTCGCGTGGCGGCCGGACGAACTGCAACTCCAGCGCGACCGGAGGTTCGGCGACCCCCGGCCCTCCGGCGGACGCCCAACTCACCAGCTCCTCGGTGCAGTCGTCCCCCATCGCGAACCCGATCCAGATCGCCCGCGCACCCCGGCGCCGCGCGTCCCCCGAAGGCTGCACGACCACGACATTGGCCTGGTCGCAGGGCCCGAGACAGTCCACGGTCCGCATCATGAACCGCCCCCCGGAGGCCTCGGCCCCGGCCTGCAACCGCTCCAGCTGCCAGGCGTGATCGTCGTCGGGATACTTCCGCGGATCGCCACAACAACACCCACGGCAGACGACCAGCGTGCAGGGCCGCGACGCGGCGGCACCGATCGCCACCGTACGAGACCTGGCGGCCGAGGCTCGGTTCAACGGATCGGCTCTCCTTGTCGAACGTACGTCTACAGCCGCAGACGATAGTTGACGATCCCCGTCGCGAGTGGTTCGAGACGGACGGCGGCGCAACAGCGAAGGCCGGGCAGGCCAGGTGAATTCGTCCGGGACCCAACCGACGGTCGGGCTTCGTCGATGGCCAGGAGACAACCTGCCGGTGCCGACCGATCATCTCGAGGCGTGCGCCGGGCCGGGGCGGGTTGCGGCGTCGGCAGGGGGTCTCCTGGTCCAGCGCCAGGGCCGCTGCCTGCTGATCGACGCCGGGCTTGGTGTCGCTGATGGCGACCTGGGTGTCGCCGTCAGCAAGAGTGGCGCACTGCTGGACACCCTGACCGCGCTGGGGCACGAGCCGCAGGACGTCGAGGCGCTCGCCTTCACCCACCCGCACACCGACCACACCGGCTGGGGCTTCGTTCGTGACGCCGGCGGGAAGCGCGCAAAGACGTTCCCGAAAGCTCGCTACCTGGTGACGGATGCGGAATGGGTCACTTACGGCCGAGACGACATCGGCCTGGGTGCTCCCTCGCGCACCGATTTCATCGAGCCGCTGGCCGCAGTGCGCACTGCGATCGACGACGGTGAGGACTGGAGACGCCGGGCACCATCGGTTTTCGCCTTCCACTTCGGTGACCAGCCCTTTGGGCGTGTCACCAGGGACGATTCCGCTAGCGCCGCTGGCTCCCGGTCCCCTCCGAAGCCGTACTTCCCGCTCCACGGCAGATCCCCTGAAGCTGTCCACCGTGAGGTCGACCGCGTGCCGACCACGCGTCGGGCTCCCGGAACCTTGGGTCAGGGGCGCCGGGAGACTCCCCAGACCTGCCGTTTCCCGGCCCGAGGGCCCTCTCACCCCACACCCGTCCCACGGTGAACCGCGCTGTGACCTGGTTGAAGCGCGCTCCAAGGCAAGCCCCGGCTCACGGCGGCTGGACTTTCGTCCGGCTTCGAGGCGCGAGATCCTGGTACTCCGACCGTGGACCAGCGAACAAGTACGGGCTGGTGCGCCTCTCACGCGTCGTAAAGCCCATCTCATGGTCATACGGCCCTCAGCGCGACGGGTACCGTCGCGCCTTCCCGAAGGAGGCGGGGCGATGAATCTCCCGTCGTACCGTGACTGCAGAAGAGCGACAGCACCGCCGCGGCTCCCCGGCCGGGCCGGGAACGCACGAAGACTGAGCGCTGTCGCCGCCGTGGCGGCGATGCTCCTGGTGGGCTGTGACACGGGCACTCCCAAGGCGTCCCCTCACTCCAATGGTCCCGGCGTGTCCCTCGCCCCGTCCGCCATGCCTTCCCACTCCCGTTCGACCTTCGCTCCGGCCCTCACCGCCGCCTCCTCCTCCGCCACCGCGTGCACCAACAGCACGAAGCTGGCCGGGTGGTCGAACCGTCGGCTGGCCATGCTGACCATCGCCGTCCCGGTGTCGGAGACCTCGGTGTCCGACGCCACGTCCGAGGTGAGCGCCGGTGCGGGCGGTGTGCTGCTGTTCGGCAGCAAGGCGCCGTCCGACCTCGGCTCCCGGCTGACCACCCTGAAGTCCCATGTACCCGGCCATCTGGGCCTGTTGGTGATGACCGACGAGGAGGGTGGCGGCATCCAGCGCATGTCGAACCTCGTCGGGTCCCTGCCCTGGCCCGCGTACATGGGCGCGCACTGGACCCCGGCCCAGATCCAGCAGAACGTCACGAAGGTCGCCAAAAAGATGGCTGCCGCCCAGGTGAACATGGACCTCGCGCCGGTGGTCGACGTCGACGGCAGGAACGTGGCACCCAGCAAGACCAATCCCGACGGGTGGCGGTCCTTCAGCGGCAACACCACGGTGGTCTCCAAGGCCGGTGTCGCGTACATGAACGGGTTGCGCGCCGGAGGCGTGATACCCGTCGTCAAGCACTTCCCGGGCCTCGGCGGCTCCACTTACAACTCCGACTTCGGCCCCGCACGCACCCTGCCCTGGTCCACCCTGCAGAAGGTGGGCATCCCGCCGTTCACAGCGGCCATCAAGGCCGGCGCCCCGGCCATCATGGTCTCCAACAACATCGTGCCGGGCCTGGGCACCAATCCGGCGAGCCTGTCACCCACCGCCATCACCTCCGAGCTGCGCGGCAAGATGGGATTCAAGGGACTGGTGGTCACCGACTCGCTCAGCGCCAAGGCGATCTCCGCCGCCGGCTTCAGCATCCCCGCAGCCGCCGTCCAGGCCCTGCGCTCCGGCGCCGACATGGTCATGTTCGACCTGGGGGGCAACGTCAGCTCCCAAACGTCCTCGATCGCCACGGCGATCACCAATGCGGTGACCGGCGGACACCTCTCCCGCAGCCGCCTCATCGACGCGGCGGGGCACGTCCTGGCCGTCCGGCACGTGAATCTCTGCTCCTGAGCCCACCCGGATCGCAAGGAAGCCCTTGGCTCACCCGACTCGGTACTGGCCACCGCCGGGTCGCTGACGGGTGGCTCGGGTCGGCTACGGGCTGGGAGGCAGCCGCACTTCGCTGCTGTACGGCTGCGCCGGCACCTCAGGAGTTGTGCCCGGACTCCGGGCGAGCATCATCAGATACAGGCCGGCGATGCCGAATGCCAATCCTCCGTAGAAGAGCACGTCGCCGCTGTGGGGGGTGAAAATGATCGTTTGGTCCATGAGCTGCATGGCGAAGAAGAGGCCGAGCATCAGCTCGCCCCAGCCCCAAAGGCGTGGCCGTGCGATCGAGCCTCTGAGCCAGGGGAACAGCCAGGCCGTTGTCACGGCAGCCAGGCCGGGCCCGAAGCAGATCGTTGCGGCCAAGATCGCCACTGCCCATTCAAAGGTGTCCACGACTGACGACCCATCCCTCACCACGTCGGCTCTGCGGCTCGTTCCAGCAGCGTAGAGAGCATGTCAGGCCAGTCATACGACGGGGACTCGACAGGGGAGTACTAGAGCACGATGATCACGACACCTCCGTGGTTGAAGAAGCGGTGGTGGTCGAAGCGGTGGTCGAAGCGGTGGTCGAAGCGGAACCCGTGGTGGTCGAAGCGGTCGAAGCAGCGTCCGCCCCAGTCACCGCGGTCGCCGCACCAGTTGGTGGTCACCTGAGTGTGCACGGCAGGGGCTGCTGCTGCGGCCGTGCCTGCTGTGCCGATCGCAGCGCCGCCGGCCATCAAAAGGCCGGCCGCCGACACCGCGGCGAGACGCCTCGCGCGTTGTGCTCGCATGATGGATGCACCTTTCCTCCATCGTCTCGCGCGGCTCTCAGCGGCACGAGATGGACAGCCGCAGCCGAAAGGAAGAAGCGGCGCGGTCGCAGGCGTCGCCCCGCACAGACGAGGAGCACGTCTTGCAGCCAAGATCCCCTCTGTACGGAGACCAGCCGACCGGGGCGTATCCCCAGGTTGCAGCTCGCTTATCAGTACGTTGACGGCGCCCTTTTGGATTGCTGCGTCGGCTTTGGATCGCCGCGTCGGCCGAAAGTCCGCGAGGTGCCCCAACGCCTCCGGTGGCCGGGCTCGACGATCTCTTGCAGGAGCGACTCACCGAGGCCGACGCCTGGAAGGCTCCCGTGGCGCGGTTACTCGGCGTCGAGCTGGTGGTCGGCCCAGATGTAGCTTTCGGGGAGCAAGTCGGTGATGAGGACGGTTCGGATGCGGTCGTCTTCGCCGACGATGACCTTGAGGGCAGGGAAGTAGTCGAGAAGGACCTGCCGGCACCGGCCGCACGGGGGGACAACTCCCCGGTCGCGGTCGCCCACGGCAACGATCGTGTCCAGCTCGTAGGCGCCCTGGGCGGCTGCCGCGCCGATGACGACCAGCTCGGCGCAGGGTCCTCCCGTGAAGTGGTAGGCGTTCACCGCCGTGACGATCCGGCCGTCCCGGGCACGGGCCGCGGCCGCCATGGTGTGGTTGTCGCCCTGGCAGCGAGTGCGAGCGACGTGCTCCGCGGCCTGGATGAGTTCGTGGTCGACGGGTTGGATCTGCGTGGTCATCTTCTCCGCCTTCATCAGGTGTCAGGCGACGTTGACCCGAGTGACGCTGGTGTGCAAGCGAATATCGGCGGTGTGCCCGCGGCACCCCTGATGCGGACATCCCGGTCCAAATCTAGACTGGCGAAGGCATAGAAAGTACTGAATTAGGGAGATATGCGCCATGGCCAAGCGAGGGAACAAGCGACGCAGCCGTAAGAAGAAGAAGGCCAATCACGGCAAGCGTCCCAACGCCTGAGCCAACCGAGCAGAGGGCCGCGGGGTCCCATGTCTTCGCCGCCCGGATCGAGGCCACGGACTGGGACCCGCAGCGGTGCGCGAGCACGGCAAAGAGCTCCGTCGTTCCCCGTGTGAGCTCACTGAGCGGGGAAGGCGAGCCGCAGAACGATCTCACCGTCGTCCAACTCCCCGGTGGGCTCGAACCCGAACTTCCGGTAGAAGGGCCACGGTTCGCCGTCGCCGGGTTCGTAGCTGGTCAGTAGCTCGGTGGCGCCGTCCGCGCGCACCAGGGCGGCGATCTGCGTGAGCGCCTCTTCGCCGATTCCTCGCCGCTGGTACCGCTTGTCGACGAGGAGGCGCCAGATGAAGTGCCGCCCTTTGAAAGGGCCGGACGGCGGCTTCCACGACAGCATCACGAAGCCGACTGGCTCGTCGCCGCGGTACACGGCGCGATACCAGGGATTGGCCTCCGGTTTCTTTGCCGCCTCCTTGAGCGACTTGGACACGGAGGCGACGAACTGCTTCTGGTCACGTCGGACCCGGAGGGCGCGTACGGCATCCCGGTTCTCGTCGGTGATCTCCCGTAGGTGCACACCTGGGGATCTCATGCCACACCTCTTCCGCATCCGGCAGCCGCGCCATCCGAACCGACGTGAAGCCTTGTCCGTACGCGTTATCGAGGACGCCAAGTCGGACATCTTCGCAGCGTATTCGACACCGGCGATCCGGAGCGGGACTGGCACGCCGGACTGTGACCGCGTCCGAGGCAGCTCCTGGTGGAGAGCAACTCGACCTGACGTGGCGATGCTCGCGCCCAGAGCCCAGAGCCCCCTGCCGGGGGGTGGGACACCGCACCAGTTCGGCTGTCCGATCGGGCTCACAGGAGGGAGGCATGGTGGTGGACATCTCCACGACGATCACAGCCCACCCGCGTCATGCACGGCTGCACTGGACCGGGTGGTGGATGCAGTCTCCGGTGATCAGCGCCGTCTCTCCCCGGCTGCTCAGCTTGAGGGCCACGACGGCCGCGGCGACCTTCTCCTGATGGTCCGTCACCATCGGCACGTCCCAGGCGAGCACGCGTACCAGCAGGACGCTGGATCCGGATCTGAGGGCGTCGAACTGGTCGACGGCGTGAACGCCATGAGTGGCCTACACAGGAGTTGATGAACCGGTCAGCCGTCCGCTCCCAATCGCCGGCGAAGGTGCTCCGGAAGCGGGTAAGGGTGCTCGGCCGGCAGCTGACGCAGGGCTTCCTCGGCCCTTCCATCGAGTACGGCGGAGTGGGTCGACCGTGCCAGTTCGGTGACGTCCGCCATGTCCACGATCCAATGGTCCACGTAACGGTCCACGGCTTCGTCGGACAGGCCGACCTGAATGGCACGCCACGGTTGTGCTTCCAGATGGATCGACCGGTCCGGATCCCACTGCACGCGCACCGGGCAATCGGCGACCCCCGCGCGACGCGGCCGACCGCGTCGAGGTCCAAGTGACGAAGGCCGTTCAACTGGTCTTCGAGGACGGTGAGGTGACCGTCGCTGCGGTAGGTGTATGCACGGCGCTGGAGGGTGCGATCGCCCGGCCCGACGCCCTCCGGTACGCCCTCACACACCTGCCGCCCGCGACCCGCGCCCAGACCGCCGCGGCCCCCGGCAACGTCCTGCGCACCGCCGCCCACTTGGCCGCCGACCACGGCCCCTTCGACCTGGTCCTGGCCGGAGGCCTCTTCGACTACCTCGAGGAACGCTTCGCCCGAGCCCTGATCCGCACCACTCTGTCCCGCCTGCCCCGCCTGCCCCGCCTGTCCCGCCTGTCCCGCCTGTGCCGCCCCGGAGGCACGTTCTACTTCTCCAACATCGCGACCCCGAACCCCTACGCCGCCCTGATGACCCACATCGGCCGCTGGAACCTCGTCGAACGCACCCCCGCCGACATCGAGGCCGACGTCCGTGCCGCCGCGCCACCGGGAACCGTCACCGGACTGGACATCACCGCCGATGCCACTGGCCTGACGCTGTTCGCGACGGTGCGGCGCGCTGACGAGCCGGGGTGATCCCCGCAGTCGGCTTCGTGTTCGTCGCCGACGCAGCCTCGATCGTCAGTCGAGGCCTTCGATGATGCGGAAGTCGCGCTCGACGCCGTCAGCAAGTGCGGCCAGCGCCTCCTGGTAGGCCGCACTCGCATGTGCGGCGACCGCCTGTTCGAAGCTGTCGAACTCGATCAGGACGGTGCGCTCGGCGATTCCGGCGTCGTGTGCGACGACCCGGCTGCCGCGGGCGAGCAGCCGCCCGCCTGCGGCCTCGACGGCTGGACCAGCCAGCTTGCTGTAGGCAACCAGCTTCTCGGGGTCCGCAATGGTGCGGTAGGCGCTGACCCAATAGCCCTTGGCCACGGTACCTCCTGTGTTCGGAATTGATGCTCAGAAGCATGCTCAGATCCATGGCCGGCGCGCTGTGGGTCAGCGAGCCGGCGTTAGCGGGCGTCACCGCCTTCGGCCACCACCGGCCCCCGGATGGTCGCTCCCGGGCCGCCCCCGCCGGGGCGTCGTCGGATTGTCTGATCGTAATCCCGTCAAGGCGGACTGGGACCCTCGTTGATCGACTAGCGTTTACCGCGCAAGTGGCTGACGAGATCCATCGCAGCCACCGGGGACTGACGCGGCAGTGCGTCCGGCCGCGAACGGGGCGCCGTGCGGCGGCAGACAATCACATCAATGAGGGGGGCGTGGGGGCACTGACCCGGACGTCGACGGAACCACTGCGTGGAGGCCGCCGCCGCAGAGGTGGCGCGGGCCTCGCGGCCGGTGCGGCCGCCACGATTCTGGCGGTCGCGGGAACAGCAATCCCGCTCGCCGTGGCCGCGCCGCCCGCGCAGGCCGCCCAGATGGCGACCGCGGCGGACTCGTCCCAGGAGGTCGTGATCCCGCCCGCCGACCGGGCCACACCCCGTGTGGACACCCCGCTGGCGGTGGGCAGCACCGGTTTTCTGCACCAGCAGGAGGGCCGCGACGGCTACACCTGGACTGACTTCGCGAGCGGCACCTCGACGCAGGTGCCCGGCCTGAAGACCTTGCCAGCCAATGCGCTCGTACGCCCCGTCGGCGCCGGGGGCGACCTGCTCGCCATCTCACCGAGCCTGGCCCGGGGCGCCACCTGGTACACCTTGCTCGATCCGCATACCGGTGAGCGCCGGGACGTGCAGCTCCCGGCGCGCTATACCTTCCGGGGGACCGTCGACGGCAAGGTGCTGGCACTGGAGTCCGCGACCAGCACCACCAGCTCCGCCGGAGTGCTCCTGGACCCGGGAGCCGACGCCGCGCAGCCGCTGCACATCACCGGCCTGCCCGCGGGTGCCCAGCTGAACAGCCTCTCCCTGCAGCAGCAGGCCACGGACGACCGCGGCGCGGTGATCTCCTTCCGGCAGGACGGCGCGTACCGCTACGGCCTACTGGACCCTACGACGGCCGTGATCACCCCGCTCCCCGAGGCGATGAGCGGCGAGGGCCTGAACATCCTGCTGAGCGCCGATCGCATCGCCTGGTGGGGGCACGGCTACGCCAGCCTGCGCTGGCTGCCGCGAGGGGACTTCTCCTCCGGGACGCAGGAGTTCCCGCTCCCCGACGACGCGTACCCCCTGGCCCTGCTCGGCGACACCCTCCTGACCTCGGCCCCGGACACCACCTCGGGCACCACGCTCGGCCGGCGGCTGACCGCCCGGTCGCTCGACGGCGCGGAGCCGACCACCGTACTCGACCATCTCGCGCTCGTATCGGACTCCCCGCCGCAGGCGGCGGACGGAAGCACCTTGTTCGTCGGCGGTACCGGCAGCGGCGACTGGGCGGTGCACCGCTTCACCGCGCGCCCCGAGGAGACACCGGCACACGAGGTGGCCCAGCCGCTGCCCCCGGTGACCGCCAAGCTCCTGGGACTGAGCCTGTACCGGGGCACCCTCGACCGGGTGGACAGCACCGAGGGCAAGATCTCCATCCACCAGCAGGACATCGGCATCGGGCCGGTCCCCGTCGCGGGAGCGGCCGAGCCCCTGCCCGTGGGCATGCCCACGTCCACCGTGCGCTGTGCGACGGGTGAGGACTGCGTACGGATCGTGGAGGGCAACGGGTACGGGGTGTCCTTCCTCTCCGAGACGGGCGGGCGGACGTACCTGGAGACCCGGGTGGACCCCTACACCTCGCACGTGCAGATGCAGTTGCCCGGCAGCGGCGGCGAGGTCCGGGACGCGTCCCCCTCGTACGTGGTGGTGGACGGCGGTTCCCCGAAGACCCAGTACCTGATCTACCCGGGCTACAGCAAGGTGATCCGCAGCCGCCCGGTGCAGGCCGCGGCGCTCTGGTACTCCACCCTGTGGAGCGCGACCCCCGCCAACCCCGGAACGCTGACCGCGGAGCGGCTGACCTCGGACGCCACCACGCCCGCCAAGCCCGTGCGCACCGTGCGGACCGGCGCCACCTGCGTGCCCACCGAGCTGCAGGCGACCGCGCGATGGCTCTACTGGTCCTGCGGTGCCGACAAGCAGGCCGGCGTGTACGACCTGACGAACAACCGTGGTTTCACCGTGCCGTCGGGCCCCGCCATGCTCGGCGACGGCTACGTGATCCGGCACGACCGTGCGGCGGGCGAGCTCAAGCTGACTGACTTCCACACCGGCAGCCCGCTCGCGGAGCGCTTCTTCGCCGCCCTCCCCGCCGGCACGCTCGCGGACGACCGCAGGATCACGTGGACCGTGGACAAGTACAGCGGTCACGTCGCCTACGTGGACGCCGACCGCCGCGTGCACGTGGCGGCGGACGGCGTGCCGGACTCCGCCCCGGTCAGGGGGGAGGAGTACATCGCCGATGGCGTGGCGCCGAGGACGACCTCGTCGTACTACTCGACCTGGACGGCCTCGTTCGAGCTGAGCCGCCCCGTGGACTCCTGGGAAGTGGACATCGCCCAGAAGGCGACCGGGCGCAGGGTGGCCACGCTGCGGGGCGGAGCCGTACGCGGCCGCGACGCCATCGGGGCCTCGTGGAACGGCAGGGAGCCGAACGGCGCTCTCCCCCCGAGTGGTACCTACACCTGGCAGCTGACCGCCCGCGTCGGTGGCGGGACCGCGCCGGTGCGGGTGGGAAGCGGCACCCTCCAGGTGATGTGCGGCGCCCTGCCCACCCACGTCTACGACTGCGACGGCTTCCCCGACATGGTGGCGGTCCGCAAGGACGGCCGGACCGACTCGTGGGAGGGGCACCCCCAGGGGCACCTCTACAACCGCAGCTACACCGCGGACTGGCCGACCTCCTCCACCCTCGTGCCGGTCGGCGACATCAACGGCGACGGGTACGCGGACATGCTGGTCCGCAACTCCACCGGCGAGCTGCGGGCGTACTGGGGCTTCGGGCAGGTGTACTTCGCCCGGGGGACTAACAAGTCCACCGTCATCGGCAAGGGCTGGAACACGTACAACCTGCTGACCTCGTCCGGGGACCTCAACCGCGACGGCCGCTCCGACCTGTTGACCCGTGACCGGTCCGGAGCCCTGTGGTTCCACGCCGGCACTGGCAAGGGCACGTTCAAGTCTCGGGTGCGCGTAGGCACCGGGCTGTCCGGCTATACGGCGCTGGTGGGAGTGGGCGACCTCAATGGCGACGGAACCGGAGACCTTCTGGGTCGGGACAAGGCCGGGAGCCTCTACCGCTGGTACGGCAACGGAAGGGGCGGCTTCGGGGGGCGAGTGAAGATCGCCTCGGGCTTCAACACGTACAACGCCCTGGTCGGTGTCGGCGACCTGACCCAGGACGGGCGCAACGACCTCCTCACCCGCGATACCGCGGGCAACCTGTACCGCTGGGCGGGCAACGGCAAGGGCGGCTTCGGTGGACGTGTGAAGATCGGCAGTGGCTGGGGCGTCTACAAGGCGCTGTACTGACGGTCGGGAACAACAGCCTCCAGGCCTGCGCCTCCACAGGGAGATGCGGGCCTGATGAGGGCGACCGCAATGCTGCGCGACACAGGGTGCGGTGAATGTCAGAGGGGTGCCCCCCGTGTCCAGGGCACCCCCTGGCGGGTGCGTTCGCTGGCGGAGAGTGTGGGATTCGTACTCGTGGTGACATAGCTGCCACGACGGTTTTCAAGAGCGTTGCGCTTTGCGAGCCCAATCCCACCCTGACCAGCACGTTTCTCGCCCACAGCCGAGATTGGGATGAGCTGTTGGCCAGAGGATGGCCAGACACGCCCCCAACGCAATGGGTAACTCGGGCGTGAGTCACCCTCCGTAGCGTCTTGATCTTGGTGCTGGCTATCGTTGGCGGCGTGTTCGCGGACGGGGATGCGGTGCCGGATGGTGATCTTCTCGGGGCCGATGAGCACGTCTTTGACGAGGAGTCGCAGGACGCGCTGGCGCTCGGGGACCTCGGCGCTTTCGGCGTTGTCGCGGAGCTGGGCGAGGAATCCTTCGAGGTCGTCGGCGAGCTTGAGGTAGGCGTCGCGGTCGGCGATCGATGCGTCCAGAGCGGCGAGCTGGCTGCGGAGGTTGCTCTCGCGGGCGCGTAGATCGGGCATGCGGGAGCGGAGTTCGTCGAGGGTGACGAGCTGTTCCTGGAACGCTTCGATCATGCGGGTGATCGAGGTGGTGGCCTTGGACAGGGCCAGTTCGAGCCGGCCGCGCTGCCGTGTGGCGGGGTCGGACGTGCGGGCGCGTTCGAGCCGCTTGTCGATCTCGTTCCGGATCAGGTGCGGGTCGGCGATCATGCCGATGATGTGGTCCCAGACGACGGTGTCGAGGTAGTCGGCGCGGACGGGCTTGTTGGTGCAGACCCGGCCTCCCTCGTAGCGGTAGTCGTCGGAGCCCAGGCACCGGTAGTAGTAGATCTTCTTGCCTGAGGTGGTGGTGGTCGAGGTGCGGTAGTAGCCGTATCCGCAGCTCACGCAGGCCGACAGGCCCTGAAGGAGGGAGGGGACCTTGCTGTTGCGGGAGGCGAAGCGTTTGTTGTCGGCGAGCCGCTGGGCGGCGCGTTCGAAGGTCGCCGGGGTGATGAGTGCGGGAACGGGGATGGTGATCCACTCCTCGTGGGGCCGGTCGGCGGCCTTGACGGCGCGTGGGGTGCTGCGGCCCTCCAGGCGGGCCCTGCGGTTGAGACCCGGAGACTCGTGGAGGATCCGGGTCTTGCCGAAGGCCGCCTGGCCTGCGTAGGCGGGGTTGCGGAGCATGCCCCAGACCACGCTGCGGTCCCAGCGGGTCTTCCCGGTGCGGGTGGGGGTGTTGCTGCTGGTGAGCCAGCGGGTCAGGTCCGCGATGGAGGCTCCGTCGTCGGTGTAGCGGCGGAACAGCTCCACCACCAGCGCCGCCTCGGACTCGACGATCTCGTAAGTGGCCCCGCATTCGGGGGTTTTGCGCAGGTAGCGGTAGCCGAACGGGGCGCCGCCCAGCACGTTGACCGATCCGGAGCGGGCCCGGTAGGTCTTCCCGCGCCGGTAGCGCTCCATCAGCTGGGCTTTCTCGTATTCGGCGAACATGCCCTGGAACTGGACCATCAGCTGGTCCTCGGGAGTGTCGCCGCGCGGGCCCCGTACGAACTCCACCCGGGTGCCCGCCCGGGCGAACTCCTCGATCAGCAGGGCCTGGTAGGCGAACTTGCGGGCCAGGCGGTCGGGTGCGTAACACAGGACCACGTCCACGCCGACCTGGGCGACAAGGTCCCGCAGCCGCTCCAGCGCGGGCCGCACCAGGGTCGCCCCGGAGTGGCCCTCGTCCTCGAACACCCACTCCTCGGGCAGCTCAAGATGCGAGGCGGCGGCGTGTGCCCGCAGGGCCGCGGTCTGCGAGCCGATCGTCTGGTCCTTCTTCTGCCGGGCGGACGACACCCGGGCGTAGATCGCCGCGCTGGTCATCGGCTCCTCCTGCCTGATCGGGGCCGGCCCGCACCCGGGCCCGGCGCTGCGGCACCAACACCGCGTAGGCCGCGGACAGGTCCGCCGCCGCATGACGGTCGAAGACCGCCTCCACCTCCACCCGTCGGCCGCTCACCGGCCCGGCTGGCCCTCCGGGGCATCCCGCTGCAGGAACTCGGCCAGGGCCTGGGCCACCACCGCGGAGATCGCCCGGTCGCTCTCGTGGGCACGGCTGCGAATCCGTCCTGCCAGAGATTCCGGCAGCTTGACGGTGAACACCACGCTCGACTCGGGGACTTCGACTCGGCCAGCAGCCATGGCCTGCTCCAGATACCGGCGTGCCTGACGCACCGACACCCCGTACCTGCTCGCCAACGTGCGGGCGGCTGCGGCCGCGGGCACACCCGCTGCGGCCAGATCCGCGGCGGCGTTGACCCGCCGGGCGTACTCGACGCTATCGACACGATCACCACGCACCATGTCACAAACCTACTACCCATTGTGACGCCCCTTACCCTCCGTGCGGGGAAGGAGTTCCAGCCGACGGTAGCTGAGCGTCACCTCGAAGCAGAAGTTGCCCATTGCGTTGAGGGCGTGAGGAGCGCCCTGTGCGATGTGTTGTTCCGTCACCGCATTAGACTCCCTGCTTCACTGACGAGGGGGAGCCCGTAGATGACGTCATATCAATTGGGCCAGTTGGACGGCTGGGTCGCCATGGCACTCTTGGTCATCTGGGGAGCGACAGGCCGATGGCGGTACCACCCACGCCCTGAAGGCAGGAGCACCGAGGAAGTCGCCACCGAGGCGCGGCGACGATCCCGGTTGGTCAAACGTTCGATTCTTGCCGTCGCCACGCTGTGGATCCTGACGGACGTCGCCATCACCATATGGGCTTCGTGAAAGCCGGAGACCTTCAGCTTTCACACTCAACTCTGCCTCCGTCCAGAGCCCTTCCTCGGCTTCCGGCGTGAGCGTGATGGTGGCCACGGTCTCGTCACCAGCTTGGTCACGTCGCCCGGTTGGGCAGGGATAATTCTCACTGAGGCTCGTTCTCACTCCGGGCGGACAGGTCGCCGATCTCGTAGTTCATCTGGTTCAAGTCGCCCCGGAACGTCGTGATGGTGCACCGGATAGGCCGATCCGCTGTAGGTCGCCTGGGTCGACCAAGGAACGTCGTCTACATAGCGATGACAGAACCGCAATACGGCCTTCGTACCTGCCGCGATCTTCGGGCGATCGGCGATCTCCGCCGATGGCTGTTCCATCCGGCCACGACGGGGTGGTACCCGAAGAAGGCCCCACAGGAGGCGCGCCCCGTACCCGTGATGGCGCACCCTTGGCCAGGGGTGCCGGCGCGGGGCCGGAATGCCTCGGGCCGTGCCGACGCATGCTGGCTGCCGATCGCACGAGGCCTCACTCCGCACGGGCTCAGGCACTCCCACAAGACAGTCATGGAGGAGCTCGGGACCCCACCCAAGCTCATGGACGAATGCATGGGGCACGAGGATGGCTCGGTGCAAGCCCGCTACTCGCACATCACGGCGCGGATGAGGAACCGGCTCATGGACGAACTGACCGAGCAGTGGGAGGAGGCGTTGGCGGCACGGTCTGCCATGCACCCGCGGTCACCGGTGCGCGCGCTCGATGCGCTGCTGAGAGCGCGTCAGCGGTGACGTTCGGGGAGTCGATTTCCTTGATCCACTCCCCATCCACTCCCCACAGGCCCTGTGGAACGAGTCAGGGCCGGTTTCCCGTGAAGGAAAACCGGCCCTGACCTGGTGTTTCAGCTGTCGGGGTGGCGGGATTTGAACCCACGACCTCTTCGTCCCGAACGAAGCGCGCTGCCAAGCTGCGCTACACCCCGATTGTCGCTGCTCTCGCGGCGACGTCGTTTACTTTAGCCCACCGGTGGCCCGAGACGAAATCCGGTTTTCGGGGCGTCGTCCGCGGCGGCGGAACTGGTCGGGGCGGACGTGGTCCAGGGCGATGACGAGGAGGGCGAGGGCGTAGAAGGCGACGCCGAGGATCGCGGTGTTGCCGAGGATGCCCACGTAGCCGTGCCGGTCGACGTCGACGAAGGGGTAGAGGTAGCGCGCCGGGGTGCCGGGCGGCAGGATCTCTCCGCGGACGAGGGAAAAGACCAGGTAGGCGAGAGGGTAGACGAGCCACGTCGTCGCATGCCGGACGGCGAACGGTGCCGGGCGGGTCAGCAGGAGCCAGTCGATCACCGCGGCGATGGGGATCACCGTGTGCAGGATCTGGTTCGACAGCGCCTGCCAGCCGGTGTGCGGGGCGATGCCCCCGGTCATGGAGAAGCCGCTGGAGGGGTCCGCCAGGATCAGGTGGTAGACCAGGCCCGTGATCGAGATGTAGAGCAGCGTGCCGCCCATGAGGACCGGGGGCAGCGGGCGACGCGCCGCTCGTGCCCGCCGAGCCGAAGCGACGAAGACCACCGCCACCAGCAGGTTGGCCTGGATGGTGAAGTAGCTGAGCACGTGGAGCGGACTGCCCAGGCGCATCTCGATGGCCACGCCCGCGGCCGCGACGAGGGCGACCAGCAGGCGGAAGACGGCCACCAGGGGGCGGCGCACCGGGGCCACCACTGCCGTCGCCGGGACGATGGAGGGGGTCGGCGGGGGGATGCCCGGTATGGCGGGCAGGTCGGGTATGTCCCTGGGGAGTGGGGGGATCATGCCCCCACGCTAAGCAGAGGGGGCGAATCGGGCGATATGGGTCACCCGGATGGGTGACGGTCGAGCGCTCTCGACCGCCGCACTCCGGCCGACCCGCATCCGTCCGGTCGACCGCCCTCCGACCTGCTGCCGTCCGACCTACTGCCGAGCGACCAACGTCAGCAGTGACGCCTCCGGCGGGCACGCGAACCGTACCGGCGTGTAGCGGTTCGTACCGCAGCCCGCCGAGACGTGCAGGTACGACGTCTGCCCCTCCGCCGTGTGCGTGGACAGGCCCTTCACGCGGTCCGTGTCCAGGTCACAGTTGGTGACGAAGGCGCCGTAGAAGGGGAGGCACAGCTGGCCGCCGTGGGTGTGACCGGCCAGGACCAGGGGGTAGCCGTCCGCCGTGAACGCGTCGAGCGCACGCAGGTACGGGGCGTGGACCACGCCCATCGAGAAGTCGGCCGACTCCGACGGGCCACCGGCCACGCGCGCGTACCGGTCCCGCTTGATGTGCGGGTCGTCGAGGCCGGTCAGCTCGATCTCGGCGCCTTCTATCTTGAGCGTCCCCCGGGCGTTCGTCAGGTTCAGCCAGCCCGCCGTGTCGAAGCCGTCGCGCAGGTCTTCCCACGGGTTGTGGATGACGCCCACGGCCGGCCTGTTGCCGTTCAGACCGTGGCGGCCCTTGGACTTCTCCAGCAGGTACAGGGCGGGGTTGCGGAGTTTGGGGCCGTAGTAGTCGTTCGAACCGAAGACGTACGCACCGGGGAACTCCATCAACGGGCCGAGGGCGTCCAGGACTTCGGGGATGCCCTCCGTGTCGGAGAGGTTGTCCCCGGTGTTGATGACGAAGTCGGGGCGCAGCCCGGCCAGGGAGCGCAGCCAGCGCTGCTTCTTGCGCTGACCGCTCACCATGTGGATGTCGGAGACCTGGAGGATGCGCAGCGGCCGCATGCCTGGTGGCAGGACCGGGACCGTCACCCGTCGGAGGCGGAACGAGCGGGCCTCGAAACCCGCCGCGTACAACAGTCCGGCGGCGCCCACCGCCGCGATTCCCAGGGGTACTCCGTATTGCGCGCGCATACGTCCATCGTGTCAGACCCCGACAGCCCCGCGTTCCACCCTGTGGACAGCCTCGAACCTGTGGACAGCCTCGCGCCCATCGACGGCGTGTCCCAGGGCACGGCACTGAAATCAGCAGGCGACCGTCGCACCACACCTGCGACAATCGACGGCATGACCACGCTCAAGTCGAAGCTGCAGGAAGACCTCAACGCCGCCATCAAGGAGCGCGACGAGCTCCGCTCCGCGACGCTCCGGCTGACCCTCGCCGCGATCACCAAGGAGGAGGTCGCGGGCAAGACGAAGCGCGAGCTCTCCGACGACGAAGTACAGAAGGTGATCACCCGCGAGGCGAAGAAGCGCCGCGAGGCCGCGGACGCCTTCGCGCAGGGCGGGCGTCCCGAGTCGGCCGAGCGGGAGAAGGCGGAGGGGGTGGTCCTCGCCGCGTACCTGCCCAAGCAGCTGTCCGACGAGGAGCTCCAGCAGATCGTCGGGCAGGCCGTCGAGGAGGCCAGGGCGGCGGGTGCCGAGGGGCCGCGTGCCATGGGCCAGGTCATGAAGATCGTGAACCCGAAGGTCGCGGGGCAGGCCGAGGGCGGCCGTGTCGCCGCCGTGGTCAAGAAGCTGCTCGCGGGCTGAGTCCGAGAGGGACCGGAACCAGTAGTAGACGCGGTACGTGGACCCGTACAAGTACCTGCACCCGTACGAGTACCTGCACCCGTACGAGTACCTGCACCCGTACTCGTACCTGCACCCGTACTCGTACCTGCACCCGAATCCGCACGAGCACCCGTACCCGTGCCCGCACCCCCACCACCCCACTCACTAAAAGCCATCGGCCTCGGCGCTCCCGATCGGGGAAGCGCCGAGGCCGATGGCTGTGCTGTGCCGTTCTCTGTCAGCGGTCGTGTCGGGGTGGGTTACCCGCGACGACCCCCGTTGCCGTTCTGACCCTGAATGAAGCCCGAGGGGATCGAGAACGTGGGCGTCGGGAACCCGCCACCGTTCGTGTCACCAGTGGCGCCACTGATGGTGTTGCCGCTGGTCGTGTTCCCGTTGATGGTGTTGCCGTTGGTGGTGTTCCCACCGTTCGCGTTGCCCTTGTTGTCGCCGTTGTTCCCGTCGCCCGGGCCATGCTCGTTGTCCTTGGGCTTCTCGTCGGGAATGTCGACGAGGTTGAAGGACGGGGAGCCCTTACCCGAGAGGGCGCCGGTCATGGCGTCCTTCCAGATCGGGCCGGGCACCTGACCGCCGTAGACGAGGTCGTGGTAGACGCCACCGATGCGGATGCCCGTCATCTTGACGTTCTGCTTGGGGCTGCCGACCCAGACCGCGCCCGACAGGTTCGGCGTGTACCCGACGAACCAGGCGTTCTTGCGCTCGTCCGTCGTACCCGTCTTACCGGCGTTGTCGCGGTCGGAAAGGCCGGCCTGCTGACCCGTACCGGAGTCGATCACACCCTGGAGCAGCGTGTTGACGGTGTCCGCGGTCTTCTCGGACATGGCTCGCGAGCAGGTCGACTTCGGGACCTCGAGCGACTTCTCCTTGCCGTCGGCCTTCTGGGTGATCGACTCGATGGCGATCGGCGTGCAGTACATGCCCCGAGAGGCGAAGGTCGCGTACGCGCTCGCCATGGTCAGCGGGGAGATGCCCTTGGAGCCGAGGGTGATGGCGGGCACCTCGGGCAGCTTGTCGCCATTGCCCTGCACGACGTGCAGCTTGTCGGTGATCTTCACCACGGGGCAGATGCCGATGTCCGAGATCATCTGCACGAAGTAGGTGTTGACCGACTTGGCCATCGCCGTCTTCAGTGCGTACGGGCCCTTCTCTTCGGTGCTCTCGTTCGACAGCTTCTCGTTGGTCAGGTTGGTCCAGGGCTTGCTGCTGCACGTCTGTACGGGGCTGGGGTAGGCCATCTCGTACGGCGACGGGTACTGCTGGGTCGCCGGCCGGCCCTCCTCCAGCGCGGCCGCGGCCACGAACGGCTTGAAGGTCGAACCGGTCGGGAAGCCGTAGTTCGAACCGCCCATGTCACGGTCGACCGAGTAGTTGTACTCCGTCTCGTTCTTCCCGTAGCCGTACGGCCTCGACTGGCCCATGCCGACGATCTTCCCGGTGCCCGGCTCGACCAGGGTGGCCGCCGTGGCGACCGAGTCCGACTTGTTGACGTGGGACTTGATCGAGGACTGCACCGACTTCTGCGCCTGCGGGTCGAGCGTCGTACGGATGGTCAGGCCGCCCTGGTTCCAGAGCTTCGCCCGGGCCTCCTTGGTCTTGCCGAAGACCGGGTCGGTGAGGAACACGTTCTCCACGTACTTGCAGAAGAAGCTCGCGCCCTTGGCCGCCGTGATGCAGCCGTTCTTCGGCTGGCTGACCTTCAGGCCGAGCTTCGCCTCCTTGGCCTGGTCGGCCTCCTGCTGGGAGATGTCGTGCACCTCGGCCATGCGCTGCAGCACGGTGTTGCGACGCTTGGTGGCCTCCGCCTCGTCGTTCACCGGGTCGTACCGGCTGGGCGACTGGACGATGCCCGCGAGCAGCGCCGACTCCTGGAGGTTCAGGTCCTTGGCGGGCTTGGAGAAGTAGCGCTGGGCGGCGGCCTCGATGCCGTAGGCCTGCTCGCCGAAGAACGTGATGTTCAGGTAGTTCTCGAGGATCTTCTTCTTGCCGAGCTTCTCTTCCAGCTGGATCGCGTACTTGAGCTCGCGGACCTTGCGGCCGAGGGTCTGCTGGGTGGCCTGGGCGACCTTCGTCGGGTCGTCGCCGGCCTCCTCCACGAAGTAGTTCTTCACCAGCTGCTGGGTGAGCGTGGAGGCGCCCTGGGCGACCCCGCCGTTCTGCGCGTTCTGGTTCAGGGCGCGCAGGACGCCCTTCAGGTCGATCGCGCCGTGCTGGTAGAAGCGGGAGTCCTCGATCGCGACGATCGCCTTCTGCATGTACGGCGAGATGTCCTTGAGGTCGACCACCGTGCGGTCGCGCGAGTAGACCGTCGCGATCTGACCGCCCTTGCTGTCCAGGATGGTGGTGCGCTGACTCAGCGCGGGACTCTTCAGGTTGTCGGGAATCTCGTCGAACCCCTGGACGGAACCCTTGGCCGCGAGACCGAGCGCGCCCGCTGCGGGCAGCGCGATTCCGGCCATGACTGCTCCAGCGAGCACGCTGACACCGAGGAACTTGGCGGCCTGTTGCGTTGGCGACAGACCACCGCCCGAGCGCTTCTTTGGCATAGGGGCAGCCTACGTTCTCATTCGCCGGACACGCGTATATGCCTTGGCCTAAGCTGCTCTCAACTGTCACAGCAGTATGGCCACGTATCAATACGTCCGGCGACCCCGAATCGTTCCGGAGGTTCCCCAACTTTTTTGGGGAGGTCGTGTCCGAATCAGCCTCATGCGTCACCAGGCGTCCGTTGTGACTCAACTGAACTGTCCCGGTTTGCCGGGATACTCACGTATGTCCGCCGCTCACTCCCCCGGGTGATCTGCCGCTTACGCATAGTCCGTTCGGGCCATTCAAGATTGGGCCCGCAGGGGGTGTTGCGCTGTGCCTGCCTTCCGTAACGTCCTCAACTGGCGGCGGTGAATATGCCGCTGCCGCCGTGGGGGAGCCTCGATTCGGGAGAGGACGGCGCCGGTATGGGCTGGGTAACCGACTGGAGTGCGCAGGCGGCCTGCCGCACTACCGATCCGGATGAACTGTTCGTTCAAGGAGCAGCGCAGAACAGGGCGAAGGCAGTGTGCACCGGATGTCCGGTACGCACGGAGTGCCTCGCCGATGCGCTCGACAACCGCGTCGAATTCGGCGTGTGGGGTGGCATGACGGAGCGGGAGCGTCGCGCATTGCTGCGCAGGCGTCCCACCGTCACCTCGTGGCGTCGCCTGCTGGAGACCGCGCGTACGGAGTACGAGCGCGGCGCGGGCCTGCTGCCCCTCGACGAGGAAGAGGTGTACGAGCGCTACGCGGCGGTGGGCTGAGGGCGCCACGGAGGGCGTCCCGCGGGGCCACCTCGGCCCGCGTCGGACCCACCCGCCGCCTCAGACCCACTCACCGCCTCGGACCCACTCGCGTCAGGCCATCTCGGGCTTGCCTCAGGCCATCTCGGGCCGGCCACGAGTTCATGACCATGAGTTCATGACCACGAGCTCATGGCACGAGCTCATGGCACGAGCTCATGACTCAGGCCCGGCCCCGGGCCCGTGGACGGCGCCGCTCAGGCGTCGGTTTCAGGCAGCTCCGGCCGGTTGGCCGCGAGCCGGTCTCCGATGTCCCGCAGTCCTGCGAGGTCGTGTACGTCGCCGGGCAGCGCGGCCACTTCGGCAACCGCCACCTCCGGGTGGAGCGCGGCGAAGCGGTCACGCGTGCGCTGCTCGCGGGAGAGCAGCTGCATGCGCTCGGCGTGCAGTCTCAGCAGGCCTGCGGTGAGTTGTTCGACGGTCCGGTGCCCGTGCGGCGGCGTGTCGGTCGGTGCGTCGGTCCTGTCCATGGCGTCTGTGCTGTCCGTGGCGGCGGGGGAGCCTTCATCGGAACCGTCGGAGCCGGCTGGACCTTCGGAGCCGTCGGGAGCTGATGTCTCGGAAGCGGGAGATCCTGAACTGCCGTACATGTCGGGAGAGTTACGAAGTCCAGCTTTCCCGCCCTCCTGATCCACAATGCGGGCGTCGTCAAGATTTTCTACAGCCGTGGATTCAAGATCTTCCGCAGCCTCGGCATCGAGGTTCTCCGCGGCCGCGAGCGCCCGCTCGGCGGAGAGGTGGGCGGCACCGCTGCCGTGCACCCGGTTGAGTACGAGACCGGCGAACGGCATGTCCTCGGCCGCCAGCCGCTCCACGAAGTACGCGGCCTCGCGCAGCGCGTCCCGCTCCGGGGCCGCCACCACCAGGAACGCCGTCCCGGGCGCCTGGAGCAGCTTGTACGTGGCGTCCGCGCGCGTACGGAAGCCCCCGAACGTCGTGTCCATCGCCGCCACGAACGTCTGCACGTCCTTCAGGAGTTGTCCGCCCAGCAGCTTCCCCAGGGTGCCGGTCATCATCGACATCCCGACGTTCAGGAATTTCATCCCCGCACGCCCGCCCAGCTTCGCCGGCGCCGTCAGGAGCCGGATCAGCCGTCCGTCGAGGAAGGACCCGAGCCGCTTGGGCGCGTCAAGGAAGTCGAGCGCCGAGCGGGACGGCGGCGTGTCGACGACGATCAGGTCCCACTCGTCCCGGGCCCGCAGCTGCCCCAACTTCTCCATCGCCATGTACTCCTGCGTGCCCGCGAAGCCCGCCGAAAGCGACTGGTAGAAGGGGTTGTTCAGGATCACGGCCGCCCGCTCGCCGTCCGCGTGCGCCTCGACGATCTCGTCGAACGTGCGCTTCATGTCGAGCATCATGGCGTGCAGCTCGCCGCCCGCGGAGTCGTCGATGCCCTTCACGCGGCGTGGGACGTTGTCGAGGGAGTCGATGCCCATCGACTGGGCGAGCCGGCGCGCCGGGTCGATGGTGAGAACGACCACTTTGCGGCCCCGCTCGGCGGCGCGCAGCCCCAGAGCCGCCGCCGTGGTCGTCTTGCCGACGCCGCCCGAGCCGCAGCACACCACGATGCGGGTGTCGGGGTCGTCGAGCAGTGGGTCGAGGTCGAGTACGCGGGCCGGGTCCAGACTCATGAGATCCCTTGAGTGCGCAGTTCCGTGGCGAGCTCGTACAGGCCCGCCAGGTCCATTCCCTCGGCGAGCAGGGGGAGTTCGTGCAGCGGGAGGTCCTGCTCGGTCAGGACGGCCCGCTGCTCGCGCTCCAGGGTGTGCCGTTCGGCGTACTCCTCGGCCTGTTCCAGGAGAGGCCCGACGAGCCGCTCGGCGTTCCCGCCGCGGCGGGCGCCGCCGAGCCCCGCCGCCGAGAGCGACTTGGCGATGGCGCTGCGCGCGACAGCGCCCGTGAGCTCCAGGTCGACTTCGTCCAGGAGCGCGGGCCGCACCATGTTCACGATGATCCGTCCCACCGGCAGCTTCGCCGTCCGCAGCTCGGCGATGCCGTCCGCGGTCTCCTGGACGGGCATCTCCTCCAGCAGCGTCACCATGTGCACCGCCGTCTCCGGCGACTTCAGGACGCGCATCACGGCCTGCGCCTGATTGTGTATCGGCCCGATCTTGGCGAGCCCCGCGACCTCGTCGTTGACGTTCAGGAAGCGGGTGATGCGGCCCGTGGGTGGCGCGTCCATGACGACGTAGTCGTACGCGAAGCGCCCGCTCTTGTCCTTCCTGCGGACGGCCTCGCACGCCTTCCCCGTCAGGAGCACGTCCCTGAGACCGGGCGCGATGGTGGTCGCGAAGTCGATGGCGCCGAGCTTCTTCAGGGCCCGGCCGGCGCCGCCCAGTTTGTAGAACATCTGGAGGTAGTCCAGAAGGGCCAGTTCGGGGTCGATGGCGAGGGCGTACACCTCCCCGCCCCCCGGAGCGACGGCGATCTTCCTCTCCTCGTAGGGCAGCGCTTCTGTTTCGAAGAGCTGCGCGATGCCCTGTCTGCCCTCGACCTCGACGAGGAGGGTGCGCTTGCCCTCGGTCGCGAGGGCGAGCGCGAGGGCCGCGGCTACCGTGGTCTTGCCGGTACCGCCCTTGCCGCTGACGACCTGGAGCCTGCTCACGTCTTCGAGCCTAACCAGTCCGCCGCCGTACTACGCAGGAGGCTGTGGACAACGTGCGCGCGAGGCCCCCCGCGGCAACGACTACAGTCGGCGACATGACCAAGTGGGAATACGCAACCGTGCCGCTGCTCGTCCATGCCACGAAGCAGATTCTGGACACCTGGGGCGAGGACGGCTGGGAGCTCGTCCAGGTCGTGCCCGGGCCGAACAACCCCGAGCAGCTGGTGGCCTACCTGAAGCGCGAGAAGTCGGCATGAGCGGCGCCGTCGAGGCGAAGCTCGCGGAGCTCGGTCTGACGCTGCCGGGCGTCGTTCCGCCGCTGGCCGCCTATCAGCCCGCCGTGCAGTCCGGCGTGTACGTCTTCACGGCAGGGCAGCTGCCGATGGTGGACGGCAAGCTTCCGCTCACCGGCAAGGTGGGTGCGGAGGTCACGGCCGAGGAGGCCAAGGACCTGGCCCGCATCTGCGCGCTGAACGCGCTGGCCGCGGTCAAGTCCGTCGCGGGCGACCTCGACCGCATCGCGCGTGTCGTGAAGGTCGTCGGCTTCGTGGCCTCGGCCTCGGACTTCACCGGCCAGCCGGGTGTCCTCAACGGCGCGAGCGAGCTCCTGGGCGCGGCCCTGGGCGACAAGGGCGTCCACGCCCGCAGCGCGGTCGGCGTGGCCGTCCTCCCGCTGGACGCCCCGGTCGAGGTCGAGATCCAGGTGGAGCTGACGGCGGTGTAGGCGGTCGGGACCGGGGGCGGTTTTCTTCGCCCCCGCCGCCCCCACCCCCGGCCCGGGGATCCCCATGGGCCCCTCGAACATTCGCCCGGCTCGGGATAGCCTCCGGCCATGGCGAATGGGCAGTGGTATCCACCGGAGTGGCCCGAGCGGATCCGCGCGCTCGCGGAGGGCACGCTGATCCCGGTAGCCCCCAAGCGCGCGGCCACCGTCATGCTGCTCAAGGACACCCCCACCACCCCTGTGGTGCACATGCTGCGCAGACGCGCCTCCATGGCCTTCGCCGGAGGCGCGTACGCGTATCCGGGCGGCGGCGTGGACCCACGCGACGACGAACACCAGATCCGCTGGGCGGGCCCCACGCGCGCGTGGTGGGCGAACAGGCTCGGCACCGACGAGACGTCCGCCCAGGCCGTCGTCTGCGCGGCGGTCCGCGAGACGTACGAGGAGGCCGGTGTCCTGCTGGCGGGTCCCACCCCGGACACCGTGGTCGGCGACACCACCGGAGAGGACTGGGAGGCGGACCGTGCGGCCCTGGTCGCCCGCGACCTCTCCTTCGCCGAGTTCCTCGACCGCCGCGGACTCGTGCTCAGGTCCGACCTCCTGGGCGTCTGGACCCGCTGGATCACCCCGGAGTTCGAAAGCCGCCGCTACGACACCTGGTTCTTCGTGGCCGCCCTCCCGGAGGGCCAGCGCACCCGCAACGCCTCCACGGAGGCCGACCGCACGGTCTGGATCCGCCCCGCGGACGCGGCGGACGGGTACGACAAGGGCGAGCTCCTGATGATGCCGCCCACCGTCGCGACCCTGCGCCAGCTCATCCCGTACGACAGCGCCGCCGACGTCCTCGCCGCCGCACCCGCCCGTGATCTGACCCCGGTCCTGGCCAAGGCCCGCCTGGAGAACGGCGAAGTCGTCCTCGCCTGGCCGGGCCACGACGAGTTCACCAAGCACATCCCGACCGGTGGAGCCCCCGCATGACCGACGCCGCAGCCCTCCCCGGCCAGCCGCGAGGCGGGGTCCTCTCCGGCTCCGCCACCCCGCGCGCCGTCAACGTGCTCGCGCCCAACGCGTCCGCGATGACCCTGGACGGCACCAACACCTGGATCGTCTCCGAGCCGGACTCCGACCTGGCGGTGGTGATCGACCCCGGGCCCCTGGACGACGTACATCTGCGCAATGTCGTGGACACCGCCGAGAAGGCGGGGAAGCGGGTGGCGCTGACCCTGCTGACGCACGGGCACCCCGATCACGCCGAGGGCGCCGGGCGGTTCGCAGAACTGACGGACACGAAGGTGCGGGCGCTGGATCCGGCGCTGCGGCTCGGGGACGAGGGGCTGGCGCACCGTGACGTCATCGCCGTGGGCGGGCTCGAACTGCGTGTCGTACCGACCCCGGGCCACACCGCCGACTCGCTGTGCTTCCATCTCCCGGCCGATCGGGCCGTCCTGACGGGTGACACCATCCTCGGCCGCGGTACGACCGTGGTGGCCCACCCCGACGGCCGTCTGGGCGACTATCTGGACTCGCTGCGGCGGCTCAGGTCCCTGACCGTGGACGACGGCGTGCACACCGTGCTCCCGGGGCACGGGCCCGTCCTGGAGGACGCCCAGGGCGCCGTCGAGTTCTATCTCGCCCACCGCGCTCACCGCCTCGCCCAGGTCGAGACGGCGGTCGAGAACGGCTACCGGTTGCCGGCCGAGGTCGTCGCGCACGTGTACGCGGACGTGGACCGCTCGCTGTGGCCGGCGGCGGAGCTGTCGGTCCGGGCGCAGCTGGACTACCTCCGGGAACACGGCCTCATCTAGGCGCGAGAACCGGCGATAGCGGGGATGCCGGGACAGCGGGGACACGAGAAGGGCCCCGCTGTGCAGCGAGGCCCTTCAGGTGCGTCGAAAGTCGGCGCGCGGTGCGGTCAGCGCGAGCGCTTCGCGAGGCGCTCCACGTCCAGCAGGATGACCGCGCGGGCCTCCAGCCGGAGCCAGCCGCGGCCGGCGAAGTCGGCGAGCGCCTTGTTGACCGTCTCGCGGGACGCGCCGACCAGCTGGGCCAGCTCCTCCTGCGTGAGGTCGTGCACGACGTGGATGCCCTCCTCCGACTGCACACCGAAGCGCCGGGAGAGGTCCAGGAGCGCGCGGGCCACGCGGCCGGGCACGTCCGAGAAGACCAGGTCGGACATCTGGTCATTGGTCTTGCGCAGGCGCCGGGCGACGGCGCGCAGCAGTGCGGCGGCCACCTCGGGCCGCGCGTTCAGCCAGGGCTGGAGGTCGCCGTGGCCGAGGCCGAGCAGCTTGACCTCGGTCAGCGCGGTGGCGGTCGCCGTGCGCGGGCCCGGGTCGAACAGCGACAGCTCGCCGATGAGCTCACCGGGGCCCAGGACGGCCAGCATGTTCTCGCGGCCGTCGGGTGAGGTGCGGTGGAGCTTCACCTTGCCCTCGGTGACCACGTAAAGGCGGTCGCCGGGGTCGCCCTCGTGGAAGAGAGCGTCGCCGCGTGCGAGGGTCACCTCACTCATGGAGGCGCGGAGCTCCGCGGCCTGCTCGTCATCGAGCGCCGCGAAGAGCGGGGCGCGCCGCAGAACGTCGTCCACGAGTTCTCTCCTTGTCGACCTGCTCAGGGGATCTTGCTCCCCCGTGATACCAGGGGAGCGTGTTCCCCATCTTGCTGGACGGTCCAAACAGTGTGATCAGTCACAAGTCTGCCGCACTGGCGTGCCGGGCAGTGCGGCAGGGGGCCAATTGGGGGCTGATCTTCTGGGTCCGGGGCGGATGTCGGTGGGGGGCTTTAGGCTGGCCGGGTGTCCAAATCGCCGGTGAGAGCACAGGCCAAGGGGGCTGGGCGGGTGGTTGTACGTCGCGATTCCGCTGTGGGCGAACAGAGTTCCACTGACAGTATGAAAACGACAAAAGCGACAAAATCGACGCCGGTGAAGCCGGTCGAGAAGCCAGTCGCGAAGAAGGCCGCGAAGAAGGCTGCCAAAAAGGTGACACCCACGACGGGGAAGACGACAGGCGTGGCCAAGAAGGCGACGGCCACGGTCAAGAAGGCGGCGGCTGCTTCCAAGGAGGCGGCACCGGCCAAGACGGCTGCTTCCAAGAAGGTGGCGCCGGCCAAGACGGCTGCTTCCAAGAAGGTGGCGGCTGCCAAGACCGTGGCCAAGAAGACTGCCCCCGCCCAAGCCGCCCCCAAGAAGGCGATCGTCGAGTCCCACGCCGCTCTCGTGCGCCGCGCCCGCCGCATCAACCGCGAGCTCGCCGAGGTGTACCCGTACGCCCACCCGGAGCTGGACTTCGAGAACCCCTTCCAGCTGGTGATCGCCACGGTCCTGTCGGCCCAGACGACCGACCTGCGGGTGAACCAGACGACTCCGGGGCTCTTCGCCAAGTACCCCACGCCCGAGGACCTCGCCGCGGCGAATCCGGAGGAGGTCGAGGAGATCCTCCGTCCGACCGGTTTCTTCCGGGCCAAGACCAAGTCGGTGATAGGGCTCTCCAAGGCCTTGGTGGAGGACTTCGGGGGCGAGGTCCCCGGCCGCCTCGAAGACCTCGTCAAGCTCCCCGGCGTAGGCCGCAAGACCGCCTTCGTCGTCCTGGGCAACGCCTTCGGGCGGCCCGGCATCACCGTGGACACCCACTTCGGCCGGCTCGTGCGCCGCTGGCAGTGGACCGACGAGACCGACCCGGACAAGGTCGAGGCCGCCGTCGGCGCGCTCTTCCCGAAGAGCGAGTGGACGATGCTCTCGCACCACGTGATCTTCCACGGCCGCCGCATCTGCCACGCCCGCAAGCCCGCGTGCGGCGCCTGCCCCATCGCCCCGCTCTGCCCCGCGTACGGGGAGGGCGAGACGGACCCGGAGAAGGCGCGCAAGCTCCTGAAGTACGAGAAGGGCGGCTTCCCCGGCCAACGCCTCAACCCGCCGCAGTCCTACCTGGACGCGGGCGGCATCCCGGCACCCCCACTGGGCGCCGGATGACGGAACGAACACGGCGCCGCCCGGCGTTGGGGAGAGCAGAACGGGGGTGGCGATGACGCACGCGAGCAACACGCACAGCAGGCACGACGAGCCGGACACACACCGCACGCACGACGAGACGGGCACGCACGGCACACAGATCGAGCCCGGCACGCACGGCACGCAGAACGAGTCGGGCACGCACGGCACGCTGAACGAGACGGGCTCACACCGCACGTACGACGGACCCGGCGCACACCACCGCTCACACGAAGGCCCCGACTCGGACAACGGCCGGGTCGTGGTGACCAAGGACGGTCTGCCCGCCTGGCTCGACCCGGTGGTGCACGCCGTCGAGACCGTGGAGCCGCTCCAGCTGAGCCGCTTCCTGCCGCCGTCGAACGGCGCGGGGCGGCAGTCCGCCGTGCTCATCCTCTTCGGCGAGGGCGTCCGCGGCCCCGAGCTGCTGCTGATGGAGCGTGCCAGCTCCCTGCGCTCGCACGCGGGGCAGCCTTCTTTCCCCGGTGGTGCACTCGACCCGCAGGACGGTGACCCGAAGGCCGACGGGCCGCTGCGAGCCGCGCTGCGGGAGGCCGAGGAGGAGACCGGGCTCGACCCGAGCGGCGTCCAGCTCTTCGGCGTGCTGCCGAAGCTCTACATCCCGGTGAGCAGCTTCGTGGTCACCCCGGTCCTGGGCTGGTGGCGTGAGCCGACCCCGGTCGGCGTGGTCGATCCGGCCGAGACGGCCCGGGTCTTCACGGTCCCCGTGGCGGATCTCACGAACCCCGCCCACCGCGCGACGACCGTGCACCCCAGCGGTCACCGAGGTCCGGCATTCCTGGTCGAATCGGCCCTTGTCTGGGGCTTCACCGCGGGGATCATCGACCGCCTGCTGCACTACGCGGGCTGGGAGCTGCCCTGGGACCGCGAGAAGCAGGTCCCGCTCGACTGGCGCGCATGACAGGGTGGCCCCCGTGAACGTGCTGGACATCCTGTTGCTGGTCGCCGCCGTGTGGTTCGCGATCGTGGGCTACCGCCAGGGCTTCGTCGTCGGCATCCTGTCGGTGATCGGCTTCCTGGGCGGCGGCCTCGTCGCCGTCTATCTGCTCCCCGTCATCTGGGGTGCCCTGACAGACGACTCCAAGGTGAGTACGACCGCCGCCGTGGTCGCGGTGATCGTCGTGATCGTCTGCGCCTCCGTCGGCCAGGCCCTCACCACCCACCTCGGCAACAAACTGCGCCGGTACATCACCTGGTCCCCGGCCCGCGCCCTGGACGCGACCGGCGGCGCCCTCGTCAACGTCGTCGCGATGCTCCTGGTCGCCTGGCTGATCGGCTCGGCCCTCGCGGGCACGACGCTGCCGACGCTCGGCAAGGAGGTCCGGGGCTCCAAGGTGCTCCACGGCGTCTCCAGCGCCCTGCCCTCCCAGGCCGACACCTGGTTCGCCGACTTCTCCTCGGTCCTCGCGCAGAACGGCTTCCCGCAGGTCTTCAGCCCGTTCGCCAACGAACCCATCACCGACGTCCAGCCCCCCGACCCGGCGCTCGCGAACAGCCCCGTCTCCATCCGCGCCCAGAAGTCCATCGTCAAGGTGATGGGCACCGCGCAGAGCTGCGGCAAGGTCCTCGAGGGCAGCGGCTTCGTCTTCGGCAACCGCCGCGTGATGACCAACGCGCACGTGGTCGGCGGAGTCGACGAGCCCACCGTCCAGATCGGCGGCGAGGGCAGGAAGTACGACGCCAAGGTCGTCCTGTACGACTGGGAGCGCGACATCGCCGTACTCGACGTACCGAACCTGGACGCGCCCGCCCTCCAGTTCACCGCCAAGGACGCGGCGAGCGGCAACAACGCGATCGTCGCCGGCTTCCCGCAGAACGGCGCGTACAACGTCCAGCCCGCGCGCGTGCGCGGCCGCATCACGGCCAACGGCCCGGACATCTACCACCGCGGAACCGTGCGCCGCGACGTCTACTCGCTCTACGCGACCGTGCGCCAGGGCAACTCGGGCGGCCCGCTGCTCACGCCCGACGGCAAGGTGTACGGAGTGGTCTTCGCGAAGTCCCTCGACGACGCCAACACCGGGTACGCGCTCACCGCGGACGAGGTCCAGCCGGACGCCACCAAGGGCCGTGCGGCCGATCAGCAGGTGGACAGCGACAGCTGCGCGCTCTGAGAGCGAAGGGTGACGGGCCGCTCTGAGAGCGAAGGGTGACAGGCGGCGGTCTGCGGGGCCTCAGCCTCGTGGGTGACGCAGCCGTACCGAAACCCAGCGGGCCCGGCGGCGCAAAATGCGCGGGATCCCCACTTGGGGGTCCGCGCCCGGCAACTGCGGGGTGCCCCTCTGATGGGAGCTCAGGCCCGTCGCCGAGCGGCGGTTGCGTGGTGCGTCACTGTAGTCGTGCGTCCAGCCCATACCTCGACGTCTGCCCCTGCCCCAAGGTCGATAACCTCGCCCGAGCCCCCCAATTGGCCTATGCGCGAGGCATTTGGCTGTTCGTAGGACAGGCGTTCGCGTCCGCATACCGGGCGGGCCACGGGCCGCAATCGGACAGTCACCGACGGGTCACCGGTCAGGCTCGGGATCCTTCAGCCAGCTGACCAATTCGGTCGAAAACGCCACCGGGTCCTCTTCGTGGGGGAAGTGTCCGAGACCGTCGAACAGTCGCCAACGGTAGGGCGCTTCGACGTACTCCCCGGAACCGGCCGCACTCCGCGTCCGCATCACCGGATCGAGCGATCCGTGCAGATGCAGCGTCGGCACCCGAACCGGCCGCTTCATGCGCCGGTTGAACTGGATCCCGTCCGGTCGTGCCATCGAACGGACCATCCACCGATAGGGCTCGATCGCACAATGCGCCGTCGACGGGATGCACATGGCGCGACGGTACGTCTCCACGGCCTCGTCGTCCGGCTGTCGAGGCCCCGACCAGTCCCGCACCAGACGACCCACCAGGGCACCTTCGTCGGCGACGAGTTGGCGCTCCGGGATCCAGGGCCGCTGGAACCCCCAGATGTACGAACCCGCCGCCGACTGCTTGACGTCGGAGAGCATGGCCGAGCGCCAGCGCCGCGGGTGCGGCATGGACGACACGGCGAGCCGGCGGACGAGCTTGGGGCGCATCACGGCCGCCGTCCACGCCAGATAGCCGCCCAGGTCGTGTCCGACCAGCGCGGCGTCGGGCTCACCGAGGGACCGTACGACCCCGGTGATGTCGAGCGCGAGGTTGGCGGGGTCGTAACCGCGCGGCGTGCGGTCGCTGCCGCCGACGCCGCGCAGATCCATGGCCACGGCCCGGAAACCCGCGTCCGCGAGCGCCACCATCTGCCGGCGCCAGGTCCACCAGAACTGCGGGAATCCGTGCAGCAGTAGGACGAGCGGCCCGTCGCCCATCTCGGCGATGTGGAAGCGCGCGCCGTTGGCGGCGACGTCCCGGTGGGTCACTTCTCTCCCGCCGGGGACGTCGAGCCGCACGACTGAGGTGGGTTGCGCCGAGGGTGTGGCGGGGTCCGTCATGACGTCGAGCGTGCCACAACCTCGACCGCGTCACTCACAGGGGCGGTCCGGGGGTGGGGTTTGGCGTTCTGGAGCACACCCGCGGTCTCCTTGACCGAGGCGGCGACCTTCTGCGGGCCCTTGCCCTTTTTCGCCTTCTTCGCGAAGACCAGGCCGATCAGCGCGAGGGCGCCGGCGACCAGCACGTTCGCGGCGAACGACAGGACGAAGCAGATCGCGAGATTCCAGTGGCTCCAGGTCCGGATGCCGTAGGCCAGGGCGAAGTTCAGCATCGGGAGGGAGAAGATCAGCACCGCTCCGGCCGCGGAGAACGCGCCGCCGCTGACCGCGCCGCGCTTGACGTCCCGCTTGAGCTGCGCCTTCGCCAGCGCGATCTCGTCGTGCACCAGCGCGGACATCTCGGTCGTCGCCGAGGCGAACAACTGGCCGATGCTGCGTTCGGCGCCGACCGGGCTGCCGTCGGGTGCGCTCATCGCGGACTCCCTCTTCTGTATGTGCCTGCTCTGTACGGGCTGCTCTGTACGGTCCGGCTGTCAACGGTGTCGGCACGGCCCTGGCTGCTCCAGTGCCCGTACCGTCCACTGCCGACCGCCCGGCCCTGACCATCCGGCCCTGACCATCCGGCCCTGACCATCCGGTCCTGACTGTCCGGTTCTGCTCAGATCATGCCGGACCGTCGTTCTCCCCGCTTGCCCCGCCCGCCACTTCGGCAAGCCTTCGGTGCTCGGCGGCCTTCCGTTCGTGGATCTCGGCCATCCGCAGGTGGTACGCCGGGTTGTTCTGCTCGTAGATGTCGGGGATGCCGTCGCTGTCCTCGTCGAGCTCCTCGGCCTCGTACAGCGCACGGTACTTGGCGTTGCGTACCTTCAGCAGTGTCGTGGCGAGTACGGCGGCTATGAGCGAGCCGATCAGTACGGCGGCCTTGACCTCGTCGGTGAGTACCAGATCGTCCTTGAAGGCGAGTTCGCCGATGAGGAGGGAGACGGTGAAGCCGATTCCGGCGAGGGAGGCGACGGCGAAGACATCGGGCCAGACGAGGTCGTCACTGAGCGAGGCCCTGGTGAACCGGGCAGCCAGCCAGGTCCCCCCGAAAATGCCCACGGCCTTCCCGACGACGAGCCCCAGCACGACACCGAGTGTCTCGGGTCGCGTGAACACGTCACCGATCGCCCCGCCGGAGACGACGACCCCGGCGCTGAAGAGCGCGAACAGCGGCACGGCGAGCCCGGCGGAAAGAGGCCGTACAAGATGCTCGATGTGCTCCCCGGGTGAGTGCTCCTCGCCCTCGTGCGGGTGACAGCGCAGCATCAGCCCCATCGCGACGCCGGAGATGGTCGCGTGGACGCCGCTGTTGTACATCAGCCCCCAGATGACGAGCGCGAGCGGCACATACACGTACCACCCGCGTACGCCCTTGCGCAGCAGTACCCAGAACACGCCGAGCCCGACGACGGCCCCGCCCAGCGCGCCGAAGTCGATGTGGTCGGTGAAGAAGATCGCGATGATGAGAATCGCGAACAGGTCGTCGACGACGGCGAGGGTGAGCAGAAAGGCGCGCAGGGCGGACGGCAGGGAGGTGCCGATCACGGCGAGTACGGCGAGGGCGAAGGCGATGTCGGTGGCGGTGGGTACGGCCCACCCGCTGAGGGATCCTCCCTCGATCACATTGGTGAGGATGTAGACCAGCGCGGGCACGGCCATTCCGGACACGGCCGCGACGACGGGCAGTATCGCGGCCTTCGGATCGCGCAGATCCCCGGCCACCAGCTCGCGCTTGAGTTCGATACCGGCGACGAAGAAGAACACGGCCAGCAGTCCGTCCGCCGCCCAGTGCTGAACGGACAGGTTCAGCCCGAGCGCGGAGGGCCCGAGATGGAAATGGCTGACGCTCGCGTAACTGTCCCGCAGTGGCGTGTTGGCCCATACCAGCGCGGCAACGGCCGCGATGAGCAACAGCACCCCACCGACGGTCTCGGTCCGCAACGCCTCCGCGACGAAGTTCCGCTCGGGCAGGGACAGGCGTCCGAGGAGCTTGCGGTTGTTGGCGCTGGGCGTCGTCGCCACGGCGGGACCTCCGGGTCGTTACGGCTGTTTGCTGACGGCCGCCACGCGGGATCGCCGACGACACCGTCGACCAGACTTCCCGACACACCCTTGGGCCACTACTTTACCTTGCCATTACAGCGAGATATTTCGCGCTACGGATATATGGCGCACAAGGGAGATGGGTGGCCGCGTAGACGCGCGGGGGCGAGCCTCGGCACCAACGAGGGCTGGACACGATGGCTCGCGGCCGCGCCGCACGGACTTGCGAGAGCCCGACCGGGACACGGCGTACGGGAAGCGACCCCACGGCCGGGTAGTGGACGGGCCCGACGGGGGCGGAGACCGGAGCGGCGGCAGCCGACTCGACGGAGACCTCACGAGCCTCCAGGCCCAGCACGAGCGCCGGGAGGAAGCCTCCCAGCGCTGTGCTCCAGGGCAGCGGCCCAGCACCGCACGCCTCGCCGCCGCGGGCAACACGGCCGAGGCCGGGCACCAGGCCTCAGCGGGGCCGCGCGAGCGCGGGGTGGTCAGGGGGTGCGGTCACCACAGGGGTGCCGGGGCGGAGCCCCGCATGGGTGCGGGCGGGCGCAGGGCGGGCCCCAGCGATGGCGGGGGCGCAGGGTCCCAACGATGAGGCGCCGAAGAGGCCCAGCGATGGCGGCACCGCGGCATTGGGGGGCGAGTCGAAGCCCCGGGCGGGGTGCAGGGGCGGAGCCCTGCCCGGCGTGCGCGCGGAGTCCAGCGCCGCTGGGCAGGGGGCGGGGCCCCGCAAGGTTTGGGGCGGAGCCCCCGGGGGTGGGGTTGGGGTTTGGGATGGAGCCCCGCATGGTGGGGGTGTGGGGGCACGTAGGGCCCCCACACCAAAAAGGGGCGGGCGGGTGGGGGAACCCTCAGTCCTCGCTCGGCGCCGCCGGCAGCTTCTCCTGGATGAGATCCATCACCGTGGAGTCCGTCAACGTCGTGACATCCCCCAGCTCCCGGTTCTCCGCCACGTCACGCAACAACCGCCGCATGATCTTCCCGGACCGAGTCTTGGGAAGCTCGGCCACCGGCAACACCCGCTTCGGCTTGGCGATCGGCCCCAGCGTCGCCCCCACGTGATTCCGCAGATCCGCCACCAGCCCGGCATCCTCCGCGGAAGCGGTCCCCCGCAGAATCACGAACGCGACAATCGCCTGCCCCGTCGTCTCGTCCGCCGCACCGACCACCGCCGCCTCGGCGACCGAAGGATGCGAGACGAGCGCCGACTCGACCTCGGTCGTCGAGATGTTGTGCCCGGACACGAGCATCACGTCGTCGACCCGCCCGAGGAGCCAGATGTCCCCGTCGTCGTCCTTCTTCGCCCCGTCCCCGGCGAAGTACTTCCCCTCGAACCGCGACCAGTACGTGTCGAGGAACCGCTGGTCGTCGCGCCAGATCGTGCGCAGCATCGACGGCCACGGCTCGGTGAGCACCAGGTACCCGCCACCCCCGTTGGGAACCTCCCGCGCCTCGTCGTCGACCACGGTCGCCGAGATCCCCGGCAACGGCCGCTGCGCCGATCCCGGCTTGGTCTCGGTGACCCCCGGCAGCGGTGAGATCATCATCGCGCCGGTCTCGGTCTGCCACCACGTGTCCACGATGGGCGTCCGGTCGCCGCCGATGTGCTTGCGGTACCAGACCCACGCCTCGGGGTTGATCGGCTCACCCACGGACCCCAGCACCCGCAGGCTGCTGAGATCGAACTTCGCGGGGATGTCGTCCCCCCACTTCATGAACGTACGGATAGCGGTGGGCGCCGTGTAGAGAATCGTCACCCCGTACTTCTGCACGATCTCCCAGAACCGCCCCTGGTGCGGCGTGTCCGGCGTCCCCTCGTACATCACCTGCGTCGCACCGTTCGAAAGCGGCCCGTACGTGATGTACGAGTGCCCGGTGACCCAGCCGATGTCGGCCGTGCACCAGTACACGTCGGTCTCCGGCTTGAGGTCGAAGACGGCGTGGTGGGTGTACGAGGCCTGCGTGAGGTACCCGCCCGAGGTGTGCAGGATGCCCTTCGGCTTCCCCGTGGTCCCGGAGGTGTAGAGGATGAACAGCGGCTGCTCGGCGTCGAAGGCCTCCGGCGTGTGCTCGGCGGACTGCCGCTCGACGATCTCGTGCCACCACACGTCGCGGCCCTCGGTCCAGTCGACCTCCTGGCCGGTACGGCGGACCACCAGCACCTTGTCGACCCCGTCGACCCGGCTCACCGCGTCGTCGACGGCCGGCTTGAGCGCGGACGGCTTGCCGCGCCGGTAACCGCCGTCGGAGGTGATGACCAGCTTGGCGTCCGCGTCCTGGATGCGCGTGGCGATCGCGTCCGCGGAGAATCCGCCGAAGACGACCGAATGCGCCGCGCCGATCCGTGCACAGGCCAGCATCGCGACGACGGCCTCGGGGATCATCGGCAGATAGACGGCGACCCGGTCGCCCTTCCCGACGCCTAGCTCGATCAGTGCGTTGGCGGCCTTGCTGACCTCGTCCTTGAGCTCGGCGTAGGTGATCGCCCGGCTGTCACCGGGCTCGCCCTCGAAATGGATGGCGACACGGTCTCCGTGCCCCGCCTCCACATGCCGGTCGACGCAGTTGTACGCGACGTTCAGCTTCCCGTCGGCGAACCACTTCGCGAACGGCGGGTTCGACCAGTCCAGCGTTTCGGTCGGCTCGGTGGCCCAGGTCAGCCGGCGGGCCTGCTCGGCCCAGAAGCCGAGCCTGTCAGCCTTGGCCTGCTCATACGCCTCCGCGGTGACATTGGCGTTCGCCGCCAGGTCGGCGGGCGGCGCGAACCTGCGCTCTTCCTTCAGCAGGTTGGCCAGGCTTTCGTTGCTCACGACATCTCCCTTTCCCAGGGTGTCCGTTGTGTCCCAGGCCACAGCTCATCAGACCGGGGGCCTCGATGACAAGGGCCGATCTCAAATTGGTTTAGACCTATTGAGGAGCTGAGGTCCCTTCAGAACTACGTGTCAGGCACGCACGGGGTACGCACTCCGAGCCACGTACGGACAGGCGCGCGGGTTCACCCGCCAACCTTTCCCGCGACCGCCCCCCACATGGATGCCATGACACACGCGACGCCCGGGCGTGTCGCGCCCCCTCCACGTCTGCCCCCCTGCCCGGCCCCACACTGGCCTGCACTCCCGGCCCCGGCCCCGGCCCCCGCACCCGGATCCCGCTCCCGCCCCGCCCCCGACAAGGGAGCCGGCGCGCCCACACCCCCGCCGCATCCCCACGCACAGCGTGGTGCGCACCCCCGCCGAGCGGGGTCGCGCACCACGCCGAGGTCACACGGGTGGCGAGGTCAGGCGGGGTGCCGCAGATCCTCCGTCGCCCCCACATGATCGAACAGCTCACCGTCGTCGCGTTCGACCAGCAGATACGCCTGCGCCTCCCCGACGTGGAAGTACATCCCGTGCAGCTCGAGCGCACCCTCCCGCAGGGCCCGCGCCACGGACTCGTGCGCCCGTAGATGCTCCAACTGCTGCACCACGTTGGTCAGACACAGCTGCTCCACCGCATCGGCCGGCGCCCGCCCGGCGAGCCGGGCCCAGGGACGGTTCTTGGCGGCCATCCGGTCCAGACTGGGCACCCCGTGCCGCAGCCACCGCTTGAGTGGGGTCTGCGCCGCGCCGGGCTCCGCGTTCAACAGGGCCTGCATGGCCCCGCATCCGGAGTGCCCGCACACCGTGATGGATCGCACATGCAGCACGTCCACCGCGTACTCGATCGCCGCGGCCACCGAGTCGTCCCCGCTCTCCTCCCCGGGCTTCGGCACGAGGTTGCCCACGTTGCGTACGACGAACAGGTCGCCCGGACCACTGGAGGTGATCATCGACGTGACGAGCCGCGAGTCGGCACAGGTCAGGAACAGCTGCGACGGCCGCTGCCCTTCCCGCGCCAGCCGTGCCAGCTCACCCCGCACCAGGGGCGCGGTGTTGCGCTGGAACGCGCTGATTCCACGCGCCAGTTGATGCCCGCTCTGCCCGCTGCGGCCATCGGGCCCGGCGGCGCCGGATGCACCGTCCGCGCCGTCCGGCGCCTCCGGCTCGTCTGTCGGGCCCGCCCCACCCGACCGGTCGTCGGCGGATGCGGGCTGCGGACCGGCGGAGGGTTCGCAGTGGTGGTTGCGCCATGGTGTCCAGGGGCGGCAGCGGCAGTGGGAGGGGCCCGCGGGCTCGGCGATCCGGGTGCCGGTCCGCCCGGTCAACTCGACCGTGCCACCTCGCGCGACATGCGCGTTCTGCCAGTCCTGCAGGGACTCGTATGCCGCGTGGTCCATGAACGATCCGTCCAACTCCAGGGCCACATGTGCCCCTTGAGGCATCAGGTGCAGGGTGCGGCTGAGCCGAGGCACCGCGAGGAACGTCAACTGCCCCCGTACTTGTACGTAATGGACTCCTCCTCTTTCTTCATGCGTGATGCGCGTGCGGGCGAGGCGGTGCAGGGCGACGGCGACGGCCATGGAGACTCCCAGCACCACGCCCTCGAGAACACCGAGGCACACGACGCCGAGCGTGGTGACGACGTACACCAGCACTTCGCGGTGGCGGGTGACCGTGCGGATGTGGTGCAGGGACACCATCTGGATGCCGACGGCCATCACCAGGGCGGCGAGCGATGCGAGGGGGATCAGCTCCAGGATCGGGACCATCAGCAGCGCGGCAACTACTACGAAAACGCCGTGCAGCATCGCGGAGTTCCGGCTCACGGCACCGGCTTGCACATTCGCCGAACTGCGCACGGCGACCCCGGCGACGGGCAGCCCGCCGAGCGCGCCGGAGACGACATTGGCGGCGCCCTGACCGAGCAACTCCCGGTTCAGGTCGGAGCGGCCCACCCGGGTTTGCTGCGCGGGCCGCCTCGCCACCAGCTTGTCCACGGCCACGGCGCCGAGCAGCGACTGCACACTGCACACCAGCGTGACGGTGAGGACGGCGGCGGCGATCCCGAGCACCGGCCCCTCGGGCAGCCCGGCCAGCGCGTGGCTGCTCCAGGACGGCAGGTCGACCTTGGGCAGGACCAGCCCGGTGAGTGAGGCGGTCAGGGTGGCCCCTGCGACGGCGACGAGCGCGGCCGGCACGGTGCGCAGGGCGTGCCCCACCCGTCCGGGAATCCGTGGCCAGACGAAGAGGAGCGTCAGTGTCAGCACGCTCATCGAGACCGCCGCGGGGTGAACGTGCGCCAACTGGGCGGGTAGCGCGCGCAGGTTGTCGAGCACGGAGCTCTGCGGGGTGCCGCCCAGCACGATGTGCAGCTGGGCGACGGCGATGGTCACACCGATGCCGGCGAGCATGCCGTGCACGATCGCGGGGCTGACGGCGAGCGCCGTGCGGGCCACGCGCAGGCATCCCAGGCCCAGCTGGGCGACTCCGGCGAGGACGGTGATGGCGCAGGTCGCACGCCATCCGTAGCGGTGGATGAGCTCGGCAGTGACGACCGTGAGCCCGGCGGCGGGCCCGCTCACCTGGAGCGGTGAGCCGCCGAGCCGGGCGGCGACGATTCCGCCCACGGCGGCGGCGACGAGGCCCGACTGGAGCGGCGCGCCGGTGGCGAGCGCGATGCCGAGGGACAGGGGCAGGGCGATCAGGAAGACCGCGATCGAGGCTGACAGATCGGCGCCCGCGATACGGAATCGGCGGGGCGGGGTCGGCGGGGGGCTGTGGGGTTGGTGGATGCGCCTGGGCCGAGTCGAGTCGGCGGCGCGAGTGGGGACGCAGGCAGGCATTCCCGTCTCCTCCGGGGCAGCGCGGTCGCGGAATTGGTGGTCCCCGTCCAGGGAGGACGGGGGCAGATCGCGGCCGTGGGTCACGGCGTGCAGCGGCGGGACTTTCAATATTCGGTAAATGGATCGTAATCCAGAGTAAAGCCCACATGCGGACTTTAGTGGCAAATGGGGCAGTACTTCACTCTCGTGGGTGAAGCGGGCTTTTTATCGGCTTGTCGTATTTATTCAATCTCGGCCTCGTGCGACCTTGACGGCGCTGTCGGCATTTCGACGCACAGCACCCTAGAACGCCCAAAGCGGCGTTGCTCTGACAGAAGGAAGAAGGTGGGCGGAGATGGCCGCCACCCAGAGGATCGCCGCGGGCGTAGCAGTCGCCGCGGCCTGCGCCACGGCGCTCGCCGGCTGCGCCACCGGCTCCAAGGAAGGCACGCACGGCGCGAACGAGGCGGAGGGGGCCCCGGCGCCCCAGAGCGCGGTCCGCCTGATCGGCGACGGCTCCACCGCGTACACCGGAGCGCAGCCGCATCTGCCCAAGCCCGAGCGGCTGAAGCCCGGCCAGAAGCCCCCGCAGTTCGTGGTCTTCTCGTGGGACGGCGCCGGCGAGGACAGTCAGAAGCTCTTTTCGCACTTTCGCGAGGTCGCCAAGGCCAACGGGGCGACGATGACCTACTTCCTGAGCGGCGTGTACCTGCTGCCGGAGGACAAGCGCGAGCTGTACAAGCCGCCGGAGCACTCGCCGGGCAGCTCGGAGATCGGCTTCAACGACGAGAAGGGCATCAAGGACACCGTCGAGCAGCTACGCGGTGCATGGCTGGAGGGCAACGAGATCGGCACGCACTTCAATGGCCACTTCTGTGGACCGGACGGCGGTGTCGGCGAATGGTCGGTCGCGGAGTGGAAGAGCGAGATCGCCCAGGCGAAGGCGTTCGTGAAGTCCTGGAAGACCAACGCGGCCATGAAGAACGCGGCTCCGCTGCCCTTCGACTACGACAAGGAGCTCATCGGCGCCCGCACGCCCTGCCTGGAGGGCCAGAAGAACTTCATGAAGGCGGCCCGGCAGCTGGGCTTCCGCTATGACACCAGCGGCGTCAACAACCAGGTCTGGCCCAAGAAGAAGAACGGCCTGTGGGACCTGTCGATGCAGCTGGTCCCCTTCCCCGGGCACACCTTCGAGCAGCTCACCATGGACTACAACTTCATGGTCAACCAGTCGGGCACAAAGACCCAGGGCGACCCCGACAAGCGGGAGTACTGGGGCAATCAGATGCGTGACGGCCTGCTCAAGGGCTTCGACCGCGCCTACGACGGCAACCGTGCGCCGCTGATCATCGGCAACCACTTCGAGTCCTGGAACGGCGGCACCTACATGCGTGCCATCGACCAGGTCGTGGAGAACGTCTGCAACAAGCCCGACGTCCGCTGTGTCTCCTTCCGGCAACTGGCCGACTGGCTCGACGCCCAGGACCCGACCACGCTGGACAGGCTGCGCGGCCTCAACGTCGGAGAGGTTCCGAAGCAGGGCTGGGCGTCCTTCCTGTCGGGCCGCCCCGCCCCGGCCCCGAAGGGCATCCCCGGGGCGCCGGCCCTCAAGCCGTAGCCACCAGTCCCTCTCCCAGCACGAAACCGGGGTCGACCTGCGCCGCCAGGTCGGCCCCGGTCCTCTCGTTGCCCCAGCTGCCCGCGTTCTTCAGGTGGAAGTGCACCATCTGGCGCGTGTAGCGCTCCCAGTCCCGCAGGTCGTACGTGGCGTCGGCGGCGGTCTGCAAGGTGCGCAGGGAGCGGCGGTTGGCGTCCTCCAGGAGCTCGAACCGGGGTGGGCGGCCCTTCTCCATGGCGCGCACCCAGTCCGAGTGCCCGACTGTGACCAGGAGGTCGTCACCGACCTCGGCGCGGAGGAAGTCGATGTCGTCCTGGCCCTGCACCTTGTTGCCGACGACTTTCAGGATGACTCCGAAGTCGCGGGCGTACTCCTTGTACTGCCGATAGACGGAGACTCCCTTCCGGGTCGGCTCGGCGACGAGGAACGTGATGTCGAAGCGGGTGAACATGCCGGACGCGAAGGAGTCTGAGCCCGCCGTCATGTCGACGACGACGTACTCGCTCTGGCCGTCGACGAGATGGTTCAGGCAGAGCTCCACTGCACCGGTCTTGGAGTGGTAGCAGGCCACTCCCAAATCGGCCTCGCTGAACGGGCCGGTGACCATCAAACGGACGGCGCCGCCGTCGAGTTCCACCGGCCGCGCACAGGCGTCGTACACCGGATTGTTCTCGCGCACCCGCAGCAGTCGGGACCCCTCACCGGGCGGGGTCGTCTTGATCATCGTCTCGGCGGACGTGATCCGCGGATTGGAGCCGCGCAGGTAGTCCTTGATCAGCTTTAGCCGCGGGCCCATGGCGGGCAGCCCGGCGGCCACCACTTCGTCGAGGCCGAGAGCGGCCCCCAGGTGTTGGTTGATGTCGGCGTCCACCGCGACGACCGGCGATCCCGAGGCCGCGAGGTGGCGGATGAAGAGGGAGGACAGGGTCGTCTTGCCGCTGCCGCCCTTCCCTACGAAAGCAATTTTCATGTTCACCAAGGGTAGTGGGATGATTGCGCACAGTGCCCTGGTGACGTGAAGAAGACCACTCCTTCGTGGGGTGGGCCGCCGGGGTGCGTAGGGTCGTACTCATGAGTACGACAGGCGCGACCGCCGATCCGCTCGCGGCCCTGGGCTCGCTGCCCGGCGTGGCCGAATCCGTCGAGTCCGTCCGCAAGGCGGTGGACCGGGTCTACGGACACCGGATCATGCGGCGCCGCAGCAACGAGATCACTTCCGAGGCCGCACTGCGGGGCGCCCGTGGTTCCGCGGCGCTGTCCGGCGCCGACTGGGCCCTCGAAGAGGTACGCCGCCGCACCGACTTCAGCGGTGACGACGAGGCCCACACGGTCGGCGCTGCCCTGCGGCTGACCGCGGAGGCGGGCCAACTCCTGTCCATCTGGCGACAGTCGCCCCTCCGGGTGCTGGCCCGGCTGCACCTCGTCGCGGCCGCGGGCCAGGAGGACACCGTCGGCAGGCCCCGCCAGGAGGGCGAACCGGTCGACGAGCCGCTCGTCGAGCTGCCCCTGCCGGACGCGACCGAGGTGGCGGGCCGACTCGAAGGGCTCTCGCAGCTGATCATCGCGGGTGGTTCGGCGCCGGCCCTGGTGACGGCTGCCGTCGTGCACGGCGAACTGCTCGCCCTGCGCCCCTTCGGCACCCACAACGGCCTGGTCGCACGCGCGGCCGAGCGCATCGTCCTGGTCGGCAGCGGCCTCGACCCCAAATCCGTCTGCCCGGCGGAGGTCGGTCACGCCGAGCCGGGCCGCGCGGCCTACCTGGCGGCACTGGAAGGCTATGTCTCCGGCACCCCGGAGGGCATGGCGACCTGGATCGCCCACTGCGGCAGGGCGATCGAACTGGGAGCCAGGGAGTCGACAGCCGTCTGCGAGGCGCTTCAGCGCGGCGCGGCGTAAGTCTCAGGACAGGGTTGCGGCGGTACGAGTTTTCGTACCGCCGCTGGCATGCTCACCGGGTTACCAAGCGTCCTCGATATTTGCCCATCAGGTCGGGAACTCCTGCCCGTCACCTGGTGCGGCTGGCCCGTAATCGACGGGTCGACGTCGCGTGGGTGCTCGATGTCCATGCGCGGTCCGTGGGGCCTTGGTTGCGTTTGAAGGTGATCCTTTCGGATGTCCTTGGTCTCGCGGGCCGTTAAACCCTTTCTACTCCTGGTCCAGAGGAAGCGGAACCCCTGGCTGTACTTCTTTACTTTTAGGTTCAAATGGGAGTGAATCGGGACGTAGATGTGCCGCACGCACACGCGTGACGCGCTCACACCACCGGCGTGCGCCGTTTGCTCGCGTACCAGACCAGTCCCGCCGTGGCCGCCGCCGCTCCTATCGCGGCCGCCGCGACGAGCGCCGGACGCGGCGGCACCGACAGCGCGGGCAGTCGCTGCTTGAGCCGGACCGGCCGGTGGAAGTCCAGAATCGGCCACGAGCGGGCAAGCGCCTCGCGGCGCAGCGCACGGTCCGGATTCACCGCATGGGGATGGCCTACGGCCTCCAGCATCGGAACGTCGGTCGCGGAGTCGCTGTAGGCGTAGCAGCGCGAGAGGTCGTACCCCTCGGAGGCGGCCAGCTCCTTGACCGCCTCGGCCTTCGTCGGCCCGTACGCGTAGTACTCCACTTCTCCGGTGAAGCAGCCGTCCTCGCCGACGACCATGCGCGTGGCCACCACCCGGTCCGCGCCGAGCAGCTCTCCGATCGGCTCGACCACTTCCGCCCCGGACGTGGAGACGATCACGACGTCGCGCCCGGCGGTGTGGTGCTCCTCGATGAGGGAGGCGGCCTCGTCGTAAATGATCGGGTCGATCAGGTCGTGCAGCGTCTCGGCGACGATCTCCCTGACCTGCTGGACGTTCCAGCCCCGGCACAGCGCGGACAGGTATGCGCGCATCCGCTCCATCTGATCGTGGTCCGCGCCGCCCGCCATGAACACGAACTGGGCATATGCGGTGCGCAACACGGCCCTTCGGTTGATCAGCCCGCCTTGGTAGAACGACTTGCTGAACGTGAGCGTGCTCGACTTCGCAATGACCGTCTTGTCCAGGTCAAAGAAGGCTGCCGTGCGAGGCAAGGAGTGGTTTTCCACGAGCCCGAGCATATGCGCCCACCATTCGGGCTAGTGTGGGGCGCGTGGGTTTGCCTGAGAGGGCTCTCGGGTACACCATGGAAGTCACGGATCGTTCGCGACCGTGCTAACCCGGTCCGGCTCCTCCCCCCCCGAGTCGGCCGTGGGGACGACCCCCGCTCTCCCCCCCGGCGGGGGTCGTCGCATGTCCGGATGGGTTTTTCCCCTCTTTCGCGCGGCCCCGGGACCCCGTTGTCACCGCTGTGGCCGCTCCTTCGGCGCGCTCATGATTCGTCACTCTGCGTATCCGTGAGACTGCTCTGTGGAAGTCACAGGCGACTCATTGGTATGGGTGAAGGCGATATTCACAACCACTGAGTTGTCCACAGTTATCGACCAAGATCCACACGATTTTCTGGATCGCTGCACCGTGATTCCAGCGCGTCCCGCTCGCGGCGAGTTCCTCGCGACAAGTTCATGGCGGGTTCCGTTTGTCGGACGCGTTTGGCCGGTTCGTATCGGCCGTTCATATGGAGGCCGCTCGCCGGTTCTTCACACGAGCGGGAATCGCGGGTCCGCAGAGGACCTTGCGAGCTCCGCGCAAGGAGCAGCGAAGGGGGCTGGAGATCGTGGCGGGAGCCATCACACACGACCTGCCGCCCGCCGCCGACGGGCGGCAGGGCGGACCATTGATTGTCACGGAGGACGCCGAACTCCTCGACGACCTGCTGCGCCTGTGCGCCGCGGCGGGCGCGAGGCCGGAGGTCCACCACGGGGTGCCTGAGGGCCGCGGCAGCTGGGAGGCGGCACCGCTCGTCCTGGTCGGCGACGACGCGGCGTGGCGCCTACGCGGAGCAGCGCGCCGACGCGGAGTCGTGCTGGTCGGCCGGGACCAGGACGACTCCGGCGTCTGGAAACGGGCTGTCGAGATCGGAGCCGACCACGTCCTGATGCTTCCGGACGGCGAGCAGTGGCTCGTCGACCGCATCGCCGACGTGGCCGAGGGAGTCGGCCGACCCGCGCTGACCGTCGGCGTGATCGGCGGCCGCGGCGGGGCCGGAGCCTCCACGCTGGCGTGCGCGCTCGCCGTCACCTCTGCGCGCGAGGGACGCCGCACCCTGCTCGTGGACGCGGATCCCCTGGGTGGCGGACTCGACGTACTCCTGGGCGGAGAGGCCGCCGAAGGCCTGCGCTGGCCGGCGTTCGCCGCCTCCCGTGGCAGGGTCGGCGGCGGCGCCCTGGAGGAGTCCCTTCCCGAACTGCACGCGCTGCGCGTCCTCAGCTGGGACCGCGGCGACTCCGTCACCATCCCGGCGCAGGCCGTCCGCGCGGTGCTGGCCGCCGCCAGACGGCGCGGCGGCACCGTGGTCGTCGACCTGCCCCGCCGCGTCGACGAAGGAGTAGCGGAAGCCCTCGCCCAGCTCGACCTCGGGCTGCTGGTCGTCCCCGCCGATCTGCGCGCCGTCGCGGCGGCCAAACGGGTGGCGTCCGTGGTCGGCATGGTCCTGCGCGACCTGCGCGTCGCGGTCCGCGGCCCCTACGCGCCCGGCCTCGACGACCGTGAAGTGGCCCGCCTGCTCGGACTGCCACTCGTCGGCGAAGTGCCCGCGGAGTCCGCGCCGCTGGACGCCGCCATGCCACCCGGGGGAGCGGCGCGGGGGCCGCTCGCAAGGTTCTGCAGGGCCTTCTGGCAGCGGGTTCCGGTGGAAGGCGGGGGCGTATGAGCTGGGATGCGGGCACGGGCGCGGGGACCGGCACGGGACTGCTGGACGGCGTACGGCAGTGGCTCGCCGAGAGCGGGTCGGAAGCGACTCCCGCGCGCGTGGCACAGGCCCTGCGCGAGCAGGGGCGAGTGCTCGGAGACGCCGAAGTCCTCGGCGCCGCCGAGCGGTTGCGTTCCGAGCTGGTCGGCAGTGGGCCGCTGGAGCCGCTGCTCGCCGACCCGTCGGTGACCGACGTCCTGGTGTCCGCGCCGGACCGGGTGTGGGTGGACCGGGGCTGTGGCCTGGAGCTGACGACCGTCTCCTTTCCGGACACGGCGGCCGTACGACGGCTCGCGCAGCGCCTCGCGGCCGTGGCCGGGCGAAGGCTCGACGACGCCCGCCCCTGGGTCGACGCCCGGCTTCCGGACGGCACCCGCCTGCACGCGGTGCTGCCCCCGGTGGCCGTCGGCTCCACCTGCCTGTCGCTGCGGGTCGTACGGCCGCGCGCGTTCACCCTCGACGAGTTGGTGGTGGCGGGGACAGTCCCGCCGGGCGGGGACCGGGTACTCAGAGCCCTGCTGGACGCCCGGCTGTCGTTCCTGATCAGCGGCGGCACCGGAAGCGGCAAGACGACCCTGCTGAGCACGCTGCTGGGGCTGGTCGGTGCCGGTGAGCGGATCGTGCTGGCCGAGGACTCGGCGGAGCTGCGGCCCGACCATCCCCATGTGGTGCGCCTGGAGGGGAGGCCCGCCAACCAGGAAGGCGTCGGACTCGTCGCGCTGCAGGACCTGGTCCGTCAGGCCCTGCGCATGCGACCTGACCGGCTGGTGGTGGGCGAGGTGCGCGGACCGGAGGTCGTGTCGCTCCTGGCGGCTCTCAACACCGGCCACGAGGGCGGCTGCGGAACGGTGCACGCGAACGCGGCGGCGCAGGTACCGGCCCGCCTGGAGGCCCTGGGCACCGCGGCAGGGCTCGACAGGGCCGCGCTGCACAGCCAGTTGGCGGCGGCGCTGTCCGTGGTCCTGCATCTCGTACGCGACCGGGCCGGGCGGCGGCGGATCGCCGAGGTGCATGTCCTGGAGCGCGATGCGACGGGGCTGGTGGTGACGGTGCCCGCGCTGCGGTGGGGCGCGGAGGCGTTCGCGTACGAGCGGGGGTGGGAGCGGCTGCGGGGGTTGCTCCGGGACGGGACCGAGGGGAGTGGGCTGTGATGACGGGGGCCGGTGACATCTCGGTGGGAGCGGCCATGGCGTGTGCCGGGGCGGCGGCCTGGTTGATGGGTGGCTGGGACGCGGGGGCACGCAGGGCGCGGCTGCTGTGCGCGGACGGTGGGGTGGTGGCCAACGGACCGCCGGCGTGGGAGCGGGCCCGGGCCGAGTGGCGGCGACTGCGCGGGCGGCTGCGTCCCGAGGGCTGGTCAATGGTGGCCGGGCTGGTGATCGCGGCACTGGGCGCGTCCGTGGTGCCGCTGTTCCTCGGGGCGGCCGGGATGCCGCTGCTCCGCCGAGTACGGCGGGCCGGGGAGGCGCGGCGCGCGGGGGAGCGTCGGGGTGAGGAGGTGATCGCCCTGTGCGGGGCGCTGGCCGGCGAGGTGCGTGCCGGGCATCAGCCGGGCGAGGCACTGCGGAGAGCCGCGCGCGACTCGGGCGGGCTCGGGGAGGCGCAGGCGGTGGTGCTGGCGGCGGCGCGGTTCGGCGGTGACGTGCCGGGCGCGCTCACCGACGCGGCACGGCAGCCGGGGGCCGACGGGCTGGTGGGGCTCGCCGCGTGTTGGCGGGTGGCGGTGGACCGGGGTGCGGGCCTGGCGGCGGGACTCGACCGTCTGGAAGGGGCCCTGTGCGCGGAGCGGGACCAACGGGCCGACCTGCGCGCTCAATTGGCGGGATCGCGATCTACGGCGGTGATGCTCGCGGGACTGCCCGTTCTGGGTCTTCTGCTCGGCACCGCGCTGGGCGCCGATCCGCTGCACGTGCTGCTGCACAGCGGGCCGGGCCTGGGCTGTCTGGTGGTCGGTGGGGTGCTGGAGGGCGTGGGGCTGTGGTGGGCGCTGCGCATCGTGAGGGGAGCGGAGGCGGCATGAGCACGGAAGTTGTCCACAGGCTGGGGGCGCTCGCGCTGGGGTGGCTGCCGCGAGCGCTCGGTGCGGCGCGGCGTGAGCGACGGGCGCGCAGAAGGCTGACCGAGCTACTGGCCCTGGAAAGGGCGCCCGAGAGGCGGCACTTCGCGGTCCGGGACGTCGTGCGGCCGTGGCTGCCGGTGGCGGGCGCGGTGTGCGCCGGCTGGGTGTTGGTCGGGGGTCTTGCCGGGGTTGTGGTGGGGCTGCTGGCCGGGTTCGGGGCCTGGCGGCGGCGACGCAGACCGGGGCCGGTGGAGGAGTACGACGTGGCGCTGGCCGCCCGGCAACTCCCCTTGGCGGCGGACCTGGTCGCGGCCTGCATCGCGGCGGGGGCGGACCCGGTGGTTGCGGCGCAGGCGGTGGGCGAGGCCCTGGGCGGACCGGTGGGGGAGCGGCTCGCGCGGGGCGCGGCGGAGGTGCGGCTCGGGGGCGAACCGGTCGAGGCATGGCGGAGATTGGCGTCGCTCCCGGGCGCGGGGGCGCTGGCACGGCTGTTGGAACGGGCGGGGGAGTCGGGTGTACCGGCGGCCGTGCCGGTCGGGCGGCTCGCCATGGAGGCCCGCGCCGAGCGGGGCCGCACCGCGACGGCGCGGGCGCGGCGGGCGGCCGTCATGGTCACCGCGCCCGTGGGGCTGTGCTTTCTTCCCGCGTTCCTCGCGATGGGTGTCCTGCCCGTGGTGATCGGGCTGGCGGACGGGGTGTTGGGAGGGGGTGGCGGATGACGGGCGGCGGCGTGCGGTGAACGACGGACGATCAACAGGTTCGAACCTTACGGGGGTTGAGATGTGCAAGACGGTGGGCGTACGGATGCGGGCGTGGCTGCTGGGTCTGGCGGCGCGCGGGGACGCGGGAATGGTCACCTCGGAGTACGCGGTGGGTGTCCTCGCGGCGGTGGCCTTCGCGGCGGTGCTCTACAAGGTGGTGACGAGCGGCCAGGTCGGCGCGGAGTTGCAGGACATCGTGGGGCGGGCGCTCAATGCGCCGATGTGAACGCGGGACGCCGAGTCGGGATCGGAGCCGCGGCCGGAGTCGGAGTTGGGACCGGAGCCGGGACCGGGGATTCGTGACCGCCGAGGCCGCCGTGGTGCTGCCCTCCGTGGTGCTCGTCGGAATGGCGCTGGTCTGGGCCCTGCTCGCCGCGTCGGCGCAGATCCAGTGCGTGGACGCGGCCAGGGCGGGCGCCCGCGCGGCGGCCCGACAGGACCCGCCGGACACAGTGCTGGCGACGACCCGCCGCGCGGCACCGCGCGGCGCCAGGGTCGCGGTGACCCGGGACGGCGACCTCGTCCGGGTCACGGTCAAGGCGAGCGCGCCGGGACCGGACGGACTGTCACTGGAGCTCAGCGACGAGGCCGTGGCGCTGGCGGAGGAGACCGTGGGGGTGGTGAGGGGATGAGGGTCCGGAGCCGCGGTCACATCGCGCGGACGGCCGCTGGGAACAGGGGGCACACGTACCGGATCCGTTGCTCGGACAGAGGATCGGCCACCGTCTGGACCGTCGGGGCGATCGCCGTGCTGTGTGTCGTGTTCGGGGCCGTCCTGGCCATGGGACAGGCGGTCGTGGTCCGGCACCGCGCGGCGGGGGCGGCCGACCTGGCCGCGCTCGCCGCGGCGGACCACTGGGCGGACGGCGGCACGGCGGCCTGCGCCCAGGCGGACCGGGTGGCGCGGGCCCAGCGTGCCCGGCTGGTGCGGTGCGCTGTGGAGGGCGAGATCTCGGACGTCACGGCCGCGTCGGGCGCCGGCCCCTTCGACGTGGAGGTCAGGTCCAGAGCCGGTCCCGCGAGACCACAGGAGCCGGCGCCTAGCCCTCCGGCGCTCCCCGCAGCAGCTCCGTGAGCAGCCGCACAGCGCCCCGTTTGTGCAGCGGCTCGTTCCCGTTGCCGCACTTGGGGGACTGGATGCAGGACGGGCAGCCGGCCTCGCACTCGCAGGACGCGATGGCCTGCCGGGTGGCGGTGAGCCAGGCGCGGGCGGTGTGGAAGGCGCGCTCCGCGAACCCCGCGCCGCCCGGGTGGCCGTCGTAGACGAAGACCGTGGGCAGGAGCGTGTCGGGGTGCAGCGGGATGGACACGCCGCCGATGTCCCAGCGGTCGCAGGTGGCGAACAGCGGGAGCATGCCGATCGACGCGTGCTCGGCGGCGTGCAGGGCGCCGCCGAGGATCTCCGGGCTGATCCGGGCCGCGTCCAGCTGGTCCTCGGTGACCGTCCACCACACGGCGCGCGTGCGGAGCGTACGAGGAGGGAGGTCGAGTTTCGACTCGCCCAGTACTTCACCGGTGATGACACGACGACGCAGGAAGGAGACGACCTGGTTGGTGACTTCGACGGAGCCGTAGCACAACCGGCCCTCGCCCCAGGGGACTTCGATGTCCGTCTCCAGGACGGAGATGGACGTCGTGTCGCGGGCGACCGTCGAATACGGCGGGTTGGCCTCCTCGACCAGGGCGACGGAGTCCTCCAGGTCCAGGTGCTTCACCAGGTACGTACGGCCCTGGTGGAGGTGGACCGCGCCCTCGTGGACCGTGGTGTGCGCGGAGCCCGCGTCGACCGTGCCGAGCAGCCGCCCGGTCCCGGCCTCGACGATCTGTACCGGATTGCCGCCCTCGCCGCGGATGTCGGTCAGGTCGGCGGCCCGCTCCCGACGGGTCCAGTGCCACGCCGTCGTTCGCCGGCGCAGCAGCTTCGCGGCCTCCAGCTGTGGCAGCAGGTCCGCGGCGGCCGGGCCGAAGAGCTCCAGATCCTCTTCGGTGAGGGGGATCTCGGAGGCGGCGGCGCACAGGTGCGGGGCGAGGACGTACGGGTTGTCGGGGTCGAGGACGGTGGATTCCACCGGCTGGTCGAACAGGGCCTCGGGGTGGTGCACGAGGAAGGTGTCCAGCGGGTCGTCGCGGGCGACGAGGATGGCGAGTGCGCCCTGCCCCGAGCGGCCGGCGCGGCCCGCCTGCTGCCACAGGGAGGCCCGGGTGCCCGGGTAGCCCGCGATGACGACGGCGTCCAGGCCGGAGACGTCGATGCCGAGTTCGAGGGCGGTGGTGGCGGCGAGGCCGAGGAGTTCGCCGGAGTGCAGGGCGCGCTCCAGGGCGCGACGTTCCTCGGGGAGGTAGCCGCCGCGGTAGGCGGCCACGCGCCGGGCCAGTGAGCGGTCGATCTCGGCGAGGCGCTCCTGGGCGATCACCGCGATCAGCTCGGCGCCGCGGCGGGATCGTACGAAGGCGACGGAGCGCACGCCCTGGAGGGTCAGGTCGGTGAGGAGGTCGGCCGTCTCGGCGGTGGCGGTACGCCGAACGGGTGCTCCCTTCTCGCCGTGCAACTCGGTGAGCGGGGGCTCCCAGAGGGCGAACACGAGTTCGCCGCGGGGCGAGGCGTCGTCGGCGATCTCGACGACCGGGAGGCCGGTCAGCCGACGGGCGGCGACCGAGGGCTCCGCGGCGGTCGCGGAGGCCAGCAGGAAGACGGGGGAGGAGCCGTAGCGGGCGCACAGGCGGCGCAGTCTGCGCAGTACCTGGGCCACGTGGGAGCCGAAGACGCCGCGGTAGGTGTGGACCTCGTCGATGACGACGTACTTCAGGGCGCGGAGGAAGGAGGACCAGCGGGGGTGGGAGGGCAATATCCCGCGGTGCAGCATGTCGGGGTTGGTCAGGACGTAGTTGGCGTACTGCCGTACCCACTCGCGTTCCTCGAACGGAGTATCGCCGTCGTACACGGCTGGGCGAACCGCATTGCCCAAAGGTTGTGAAAGTTCCTTCACCGAACGGCGCTGATCGGCTGCGAGGGCCTTTGTGGGGGCCAGATAGAGCGCGGTGGCCCCCCGGCCGTTCGGAGCCTCGGAGCCGTCCAGGAGGGCCGTCAGGACCGGTGTGAGGTACGCCAGGGACTTTCCCGAGGCGGTGCCGGTGGCGACGATCACGGAGTCGCCGTCCAGGGCGTGCTCGGCGGCCAGCGCCTGGTGGGCCCAGGGGTGTTCGATGCCCGCGGCCTGCACCGCGGCGATGACCTCCGGACGGATCCGGTCGGGCCATACGGCATGGCGACCCGCCCGCGGGGGCAAGTGCTCCGTATGAGTGATGCGCGAAGCCCGGCTCGGCCCCGAGGCGAGCCGGTCCAGGACAGTGCCCGGATCGGGGCGGGAAGCGGTGTCCGTCGAGGGTCGATCGGATCGCTGATTCTTGGCCATCGGCACCGAGTGTGTCACTGGCGTGACGGACAATGGGCCCAAGGCGTCGTGCACGCCTGCCGGTAAGTGATCGAATGCCATCGCGGCTGGCGAACCGTCCCGGGGGCTCTGCCGAGGTGTCCCTTGGGATGACCGCTCGATAGCAAGGTGCTGGAGGATCCGTGGACCTGTCCCTGTCGACCCGTACCGTCGGCGATCGTACGGTCGTCGAGGTCGGTGGCGAAATCGATGTATATACCGCGCCCAAGCTGCGCGAGCAGCTGGTCGAGCTGGTGAACGACGGCAATTTTCACCTTGTCGTCGACATGGAGGGCGTGGACTTCCTCGACTCCACCGGGCTCGGCGTGCTGGTGGGCGGCCTGAAGCGTGTGCGTGCCCATGAGGGCTCGCTGCGACTGGTCTGCAACCAGGAGCGCATTCTGAAGATCTTCCGCATCACCGGTCTCACCAAGGTGTTCCCCATCCACACCTCGGTCGAGGAAGCGGTAGCGGCCACCGACTGACCCCGTCCCCTGGGCGTCACGAGTGATGTGGTGTCCGAGACGGTAGAAGCAATGGACGGGGGACCGGGCCTCGGCGGCCCGGCCCCCTGACAGCACGCCCGTAGTTGAGGGGGATGCATGGCCACCGTTGAACTCCGCTTCAGCGCGCTGCCCGAGCACGTCAGGACCGCCCGACTGGTGGCGGCGGCGGTGGCGCGCAGGGCCGGAGTGGACGAGGCCGTCCTCGACGAGGTCAGACTCGCCGTCGGCGAGGCCTGTACTCGTGCCGTCGGACTGCACCAGAGCAACGGCATCTCGGCGCCGGTGCAGGTGAAGCTGATCGAGGAGGAGAAGCAGTTCTCCATCGAGGTCGGCGACGAGGCGCCGCGTTCGGCGCCCGGTGAGACGGCACCCAGTGCCTCGGGTGATCCGGACATGGATGCCGAGGAGGACGAGATGGGCCTCGCGGTCATCAGTGGCCTCGTCGACGACGTCGAAGTCACCGCCGGGGAGCACGGTGGACTGATCAAGATGAGCTGGCCGACCACGCCGCCGGCCGCGCTCGTTCCCTGATCGCACCCCCGCAACACACTCGAAGGGCCCTGCTCAGCAGGGCCCTTTTTGTATGCCCGCTTCCGGCCGGGGCCCGGCCCGGCCTTTTCGTGAATTAATTCACGATCAATCACGCGATTATTGGATCAAGCGTCAACGCTTTTAGGGCATTACTTCTTTTGGGTTCCATGGATGCCCGTCGATCATTTGCTGATGGGCATGTGAAGGCGAATTCCGCTTACCGGGCACTGTTTTGATCAGGTTCCGGTACCTACAATCCGTCCACATCTTGAGCTCAGCACAGGCGTCAAGGAGGACGAATGGCGGGGCTTTCTACCCCTCATCAGTTTGACCATCCCACAACCTTCGCATCCGCAGTACTGACCAATGACAATCGCTTGATCGTGATGGTCATCGGTGCCGTGGCCCTGGCGGCCCTGGTGGTCGCCGGGGTGCTGGTACGGCAAGTGCTCGCGGCCGGCGAGGGCACCGACAGCATGAAGAAGATCGCGACGGCCATCCAGGAAGGCGCGAACGCCTACCTGGGGCGGCAGATGCGCACGCTCGGTGTATTCGCCGTCGTGGTGTTCTTCCTGCTCATGCTGCTGCCCGCGGACGACTGGAATCAGCGCGCCGGACGATCGATCTTCTTCTTGATCGGCGCGGCGTTCTCGGCGACCACCGGTTATATCGGTATGTGGCTCGCCGTACGCAGCAACGTCCGCGTGGCCGCCGCGGCAAGGGAAGCGACTCCGGCCAAGGGCGAACCCGAAAAGGATCTCACCGCCGTCTCGCACAAAGCCATGAAGATCGCTTTCCGTACCGGCGGCGTCGTCGGCATGTTCACGGTGGGGCTCGGTCTGCTGGGCGCCTCCTGTGTGGTGCTGGTGTACGCGGCCGACGCGCCGAAGGTCCTGGAGGGCTTCGGTCTCGGCGCGGCGCTGATCGCCATGTTCATGCGTGTCGGCGGCGGCATCTTCACCAAGGCCGCCGACGTCGGCGCCGACCTGGTCGGCAAGGTCGAGCAGGGCATTCCGGAGGACGATCCGCGCAATGCCGCGACCATCGCCGACAACGTGGGCGACAACGTCGGCGACTGCGCCGGCATGGCCGCGGACCTCTTCGAGTCGTACGCCGTCACGCTCGTCGCCGCGCTGATCCTCGGCAAAGCGGCGTTCGGCGACTCCGGGCTCGCCTTCCCGTTGATCGTGCCCGCGATCGGCGTTCTCACCGCGATGGTCGGCATCTTCGCGGTGGCACCCCGACGCTCCGACCGCAGCGGCATGTCCGCGATCAACCGCGGCTTCTTCATCTCCGCGGTGATCTCGTTGGTGCTGGTGGCGGTGGCCGTCTTCATCTACCTGCCGGGGAAGTACGCCGACCTCGACGGCGTCACGGACGCGGCGATCAAGGCGAAGGACGGCGATCCGCGGATCCTGGCGCTCATCGCGGTGGCCATCGGCATCGTGCTGGCCGCGCTCATCCAGCAGCTGACCGGCTACTTCACCGAGACCACCCGTCGTCCCGTACGGGACATCGGCAAGAGCTCGCTCACCGGCGCGGCCACCGTCGTCCTGGCCGGTATCTCCATCGGCCTGGAATCGGCCGTCTACACCGCCCTGCTGATCGGCCTCGGCGTCTACGGGGCCTTCCTGCTCGGCGGTACGTCGATCATCCTCGCGCTGTTCGCGGTGGCGCTCGCCGGAACCGGCCTGCTCACCACGGTCGGTGTCATCGTCGCCATGGACACCTTCGGTCCGGTCTCCGACAACGCGCAGGGCATCGCCGAGATGTCCGGCGACGTCACGGGCGCGGGCGCCCAGGTGCTCACCGACCTGGACGCGGTGGGCAACACCACCAAGGCCATCACCAAGGGCATCGCCATCGCCACGGCCGTCCTCGCGGCCTCGGCGCTCTTCGGCTCGTACCGGGACGCGATCCTCACGGCCGCGAACGACGTGGGCGAGAAGGTCTCCGGTCCTGGCGCGCCGCTGAACCTGATGATGGACATCTCGCAGCCCAACAACCTGGTGGGCCTGATCGCGGGCGCGGCGGTCGTCTTCCTCTTCTCGGGCCTCGCGATCAACGCGGTGTCCCGGTCCGCGGGGGCCGTGGTCTACGAGGTGCGGCGGCAGTTCCGCGAGCACCCCGGGATCATGGACTACACGGAGAAGCCGGAGTACGGGCGGGTCGTCGACATCTGCACCAAGGACGCCCTGCGGGAGCTGGCCACTCCGGGTCTGCTCGCCGTCCTGGCGCCCATCGCCATCGGCTTCACGCTCGGCGTCGGCGCGCTCGGCTCGTATCTGGCGGGCGCGATCGGCACCGGCACGCTGATGGCGGTCTTCCTCGCCAACTCCGGCGGTGCGTGGGACAACGCGAAGAAACTCGTCGAGGACGGCCACCACGGCGGCAAGGGCAGCGAGGCCCACGCCGCCACGGTGATCGGCGACACCGTCGGCGACCCCTTCAAGGACACCGCGGGCCCCGCGATCAACCCGCTCCTCAAGGTGATGAACCTGGTGGCGCTGTTGATCGCACCCGCGGTCGTGAAGTTCTCGTACGGCGAGGACAAGAACCTCGGTATGCGCATCCTGATCGCGGTGCTCTCGATCCTGGTGATCGTGGGCGCGGTGTACATCTCCAAGCGGCGCGGGATCGCCGTGGGTGACGAAGGCAACGCGGAACGAGTGTCCAAGTCTCACGACGCCGCGGTGGTTTCGTAGCGTTCGGGTCTTTGGGCAGGTCCCCGCGGGCGGGCGGCACGCAGCGACGTGCCGCCCGCCCGTCGTTCGGGTGTGTTCGCACCCGTGTCGTGAGCCTTCTCTCGTATGGAGCAAATGGCTGCAATAGAGACTAAATCGGAAATTCGCCATAGGGGCGGCGTCCATGCGGCGTGTAAGTTCCGGGGCCGAGAGCCACGGAAGGGACCAAACCGGTGAACAAGAAGCTCACGGCCGCACTGTCCGGCGGTGCGGTACTGGTGCTGGCGCTGTCGGCATGCAGCAGCGGTAGCAGCAAGGACGACAAGCTGGACCCCTGGGCCAAGCAGGTCTGTGACGCGGTGCAGCCGCAGGTCCAGAAGATCGCGGCCGCCAACACCGCGATCCAGAAGGAGACCACGGACCAGAGCGCACCGGCGGACGTGCAGAAGGCCGACTCCAAGGGCTTCCAGGACATCTCCGACGCCTACAAGGCGATGGCTGCCGCCATCGAGAAGGCCGGCCCGCCGGACGTGGACAGCGGCAAGACCAAGCAGGAGAACGCGGTCAAGGAGCTCAACGCCCTCTCCGCCTCCTACGCCGATCTGGGGAAGCAGTCCGACGCGCTGAACACGAAGAACCAGGCGAAGTTCGCGGACGGTCTCGACGGCGTCGCCAAGCAGCTGGAGAAGCTCAGCAAGACCGGGACCGACGCCCTGAAGGAGCTCGAAGCGGGCGACGTCGGCAAGGCGATGGCGAAGCAGGTCAGCTGCAAGTCCGCCGCCTCCGCGTCCGCCTCGCCGGCGACCACCCAGGGCTGACCCCCCGAGGAGCGCCCGGAGAGCGACCGCAGAACGGGATTCGGTCCGGCACCCGGAAAGAGCCCGGTACGCGCGCGTACCGGGCCCGTGGCGCGCGCCCTATGGCTTCCCGGCACAAGCACGGCCCACGGCTCCCCGTACAGCCCCCAGGGCTCCTCGTGCGGGCTTGTCCACATTCGCACGGGCTCTGTCCACAGGTGTGCGTCCCTTTCGGCGGGAGCGGACACAATGGGGTACGTGAGTCACACCAGCCTGTCACCGTTGCCCTCGTCCGACCGCGTCGACGTCGCCGCTCGGCTGCGGGACGCCCTGCTCGGCGCCTCCTTCACCGCTGACGGTCTGCTCGACCTGCTCGGCGCCCCCGCGTACGCGGCGCTGGCGCGCAGCGAGACCGTGCCCGCGCTCCGGGCGACCCGCGGGGACACACCGCTGGAGACGCTCGTACGGCTGTTCCTGCTCCAGCAGCCCGTCCCGCACGCGCGCGTGGCGGACGTGCTGCCGGTGGAGGACTGCCTGGAGAGCGGCTGGCTGACCCGGGCGGGCGCGGACGAGGTCGCCGCGACCGTGGACGTCCGGCCGTACGGCGGGCCCGGCGGCGAGGACTGGTTCATCGTGTCCGACCTGGGGTGCGCCGTCGGTGGCGCGGGCGGCATCGGCAGCCGGGAGGAGGGCGTCGTCCTGGGTGTGGGCGGCGCGTCCACGACCCTGGCCGGCATCACCGTACGTACGCCCGTCTCCTCCGCGCTCGACCTCGGCACCGGCTCCGGGATCCAGGCCCTGCACGCCGCGCAGCACGCCACGCGCGTGACCGCGACCGACCTCAACCCGCGCGCCCTGCACATCACCGCGCTCACCCTGGCGCTGTCCGGTGCCCCGGCGGCCGATCTGCGCGAGGGCTCCCTCTTCGCGCCGATCGCGGACGACGAGACGTACGACCTGATCGTCTCGAACCCGCCCTTCGTGATCTCGCCCGGCGCCCGGCTCACCTACCGCGACGGCGGGATGGGCGGGGACGATCTGTGCCGCACGCTCGTTCAGCAGGCGGGGGACCGGCTCAACGACGGGGGGTATGCGCAGTTCCTGGCCAACTGGCAGCACGTGGAGGGCGAGGACTGGCAGGACCGGCTGCGTTCCTGGGTGCCGCGCGGCTGTGACGCCTGGATCGTGCAGCGCGAGGTGCAGGACGTCACGCAGTACGCGGAGTTGTGGCTGCGCGACGCGGGCGACCACCGCGACGCCCCCGCCGAGTACCAGGCGCGGTACGACGCCTGGCTGGACGAGTTCGAGGCCCGCAAGGTCAAGGCCGTCGGCTTCGGATGGATCACGCTGCGCAGAACGGCCGCCGCCGAGCCCTCGATCACGGTCGAGGAGTGGCCGCACTCCATCGAACAGCCGCTCGGTGAGACCGTGCGCGCGCACTTCGACCGCGTCGACTACCTGCGGGCGAGCGACGACGCTGCCCTGCTCGCCGGTCACTTCAGGCTCGTGGCCGAGGTCGTGCAGGAGCAGGTCGGGCTGCCCGGCGCCGAGGACCCGGAGCACGTGGTGCTGCGCCAGCACCGTGGGATGCGCCGGGCCACCAAGGTGGACACGGTCGGCGCGGGCTTCGCGGGCGTGTGTGACGGCACGCTGAGCGCCGGGCGGATCCTGGACGCCATCGCCCAATTGGTCGGCGAGGACCCGGTGTTGCTGCGTGACCGGACGCCCGCGCAGATCCGGCTGCTGGTGGAGCAGGGGTTCCTTGAGCCCGCGGAGTGAAGGGCTGAGTCGCATGTGCCTGTTCTGACGGGATTGGGCAATATTGATCAGGATTGGTCGGTAAAAGGGCTCCTGTCAGTGGCGCGTGCGAAGCTACCTTCAAGAGACAAGCTCCATGCGTCCTCGGGGGAGGCGCGCTGTCTCGGGGGAGGCGCCATGGCGGGGGAGACGCCGGATCAGGGCGAGGGCAGGATCATCGGCGGCCGGTACCGGCTGCTGCGGACGCTCGGCGCGGGCGGCATGGGGAGGGTGTGGCTCGCGTACGACGCGGAGTTGGCCTGCGAGGTCTCCATGAAGGAGATCGCGCTGCCGGACGTGCCGATGGACGCGGCGGAGCATGGGCAGCGCGTCGCCCGGGCGCGCAGCGAGGCCCGGCACGCGGCGCGGCTGCGCGGGCATCCCCATGTGGTGACCGTGCACGACGTGGTGGTGCACGAGGGACTGCCGTGGATCGTCATGGAGTACGTGCCGGACGCGGTCGATCTGCAGGCGGTCGTACGGCAGTCGGGGCCGCTGTCGCCCGCTCGGGCCGCCCGGATCGGGCTGGCCGTCCTCGACGCGCTCTCCGCCGGACACCGGATCGGGATCCTCCACAGGGATGTGAAACCGGCCAACATCCTTCTGGCTCCCGACTCTTCGGGCGATCCCTACGCGCGCGTACTGCTCACCGACTACGGGATCGCGCTCCAGCCCGAGTCCCGCGAGCCCCGGCTCACCGCCACCGCCGGCATCCTCGGCACGCCCGGCTATCTCGCCCCCGAGCGCGCCCGTGGCGAGCCGCCCACCCCGGCCGCGGACCTCTTCTCCCTCGGCGCCACGTTGTACGCCGCCGTCGAGGGCCGTGGTCCCTTCGACCGGCCGGGGCAGTACGCGACTCTGACGGCCCTGCTCGGCGAGGAACCCACCCCGCCCGTCCGAGCGGGTGAACTGACCTCCGTACTGCAAGGACTGCTCGTCAAGGACCCATTGCGGCGGTCGTCGCCGGAGGCGGTCGCGCGGGGGCTCGAGCGGGTGGCGCAGGCGGCGGCGGGCGGGGTGTTCGGGCCACCGCCGGGGTATCCCGCGGGGCTACCACCGGGGTATCCCGCGGAGCTGCCGCCCGGGTACGTCGCGGGACCGTCGTCCGGGTACGCCGCCGGACCGTCACCCGGGTATGTCGCAGGGGCGCCGCCCGGGTTCGTTGCCGGGGCACCGCCCGGGCATGTCGCGGGCTCGCCTCCGGGAACTCCGCAGACCCCTGGCGTTCCGCCGATCCCTGGCGTTCCGCAGACCTTAGGCGTCCCACAGGCCCCTGGCGTTCCGCAGACCTCAGGCGTCCCACAAGCCCCCGGCGTCCCGCAGACCCCAGGCGCGCCCCCGACCCCGAACACCCCGTACAACCCCAGCACCCCGTACAACCCGAACACCCCGCACAACCCCAACACCCCGCACACTCCACCAGGCGGCCCGGCCGCCCCCGGTGGCCCGCTCGGACCGCCCTCCGGCTCCCCGCCTGCGTACGGCCCTTGGCGCCCGTCCACTCCGAGTGGTGCGTACGAGTGGAACCCGTACGCCGGGACCGGTGCGGCCACCCGGTCCACGGCCGCTCTGCCCCTGCCGCCGGCGCGCCGCAGGAGGCCTCTGGTCCCCGTCGTCGCCCTCGTCGTGGGCGTCCTCCTGGTGGTCGTCGGCGGCACCTGGGCCGCCGTTTCACTCACCGGCGACGACGGCGGCACGAAGGGCGCGACCGCGAAGAAGCGCCCCACAGGGAGCCCGTCGTCGGGACCGACGGAGCCTGTGTATCCGTACGGCGAACAGGTGGGCCTCACCAAGCCGTTGCAGGCCGGCGACTGCGTGAAGGCGGTCTGGTCGGGACCCGCCTTCAAGTCGGCGGTCAACTTGGGCGTCGTCAACTGCGCCAAGGACTGGCCGGACGGCCAGGTCGTGGCCGTCGACACGGCCGACGACTACGCCGATGCTCTCGCCCATGGCGCGCAGCGCTGCACCAGCCAGAGCACGGATACGGCCGACGTCCTGCCCGACGCGGGTGTCTACGCCGTCGCACCGACGAAGGACGGGTTCGGCGTGGCCAAGGGCGGTACGGCGTGTCTCGTGCTCGGACGCCATGTCGCGATAGGCGGCGAAGTGGGGCGGTTCCGGGATGCGGGGGTGAATCTGTGGCCCACTCAGATGGGCACCGGGGACTGCTGGAACTACGCGGAGAAGGGCAAGAGCTTCGAGGCTCACCTGGCGGACTGTGGTGAGCCGCACACCGACCAGGTGATCGGCACCGCGCGGGCCGCGGCGGGCATGGACTACAAGAAGGCCCTCGCCCAGGGAGGCAAGCTCTGTACCAACAAGTTTGCGTCGAGTTGGGCGTCCGACACGGAGCACACCGTCTCCGGTTGGCTGGCCAGTGAAGAGGAGTGGAATCAAGGATTCAACAAAGTCGTGTGCACCGTGAGACGGGTCGACGGTGCGCGGACGAGCGAGCGGATACCCGATCCCGCCACGGTCTGAGCGGTCCATGGGGCGCCGTCTTCCCGGCGTTCACCACAGGTTCGCACGTCGGCTTCCGGGGAGTGGCAACCTCCCCATCCTGGGGCTCCGGGGTGGAGGGACATATCAATGGAAAGCGGACCGGCGATCTTCGTGGGGACGGTGTTCGCCCTGTTTGGAGGCGGACTGCTGGTCTGGACCGCGGTGCGGGTGCGACAGGGCGAGCCCGTCGCCGTCGGTGTGAACCGCGTCGCATCGGCGACGCTCGCCGGCGTCGCCGGAGCTGGTGTGCTGGCGCTCGGGATGTGGTGTTTTACGCGCGCGTGAGAGGCGGCTCTCCGGTAACTGAGAGGTCACGCTCCGGATAGGCCCGAAAAGGCCGCTGGACACTCCGGGCGGCAGGAATGGCGGTAGTCGGGTTACCGTTCGAGTGGCCGTTGCGGGCTTTTCCCGTTTGACACGGGGGCGGGATGTACCGTCACACTCCGCAGCGTCAGCATGACCCGACCCCCGGGACCAAGGCCCGGGGAGACCCCCTGCGTCGACCGGAGAGAAGAGCGAAGTTGTCCCCGACCAGCGACACCGCACACGGCGGCCGCCGACTCGTCATCGTCGAGTCGCCTGCCAAGGCGAAGACGATCAAGGGCTATCTCGGCCCCGGCTATGTCGTCGAAGCGAGCGTCGGGCACATCCGCGACCTCCCCAACGGCGCCGCGGAGGTGCCGGAGGAGTACACCGGCGAGGTGCGCCGCCTCGGGGTGGACGTCGATAACGACTTCCAGCCCATCTATGTGGTCAACGCCGACAAGAAGGCCCAGGTCAAGAAGCTCAAGGACCTGCTGCGCGACTCCGACGAGCTCTACCTCGCCACCGATGAGGACCGCGAGGGCGAAGCCATCGCGTGGCACCTCCAGGAAGTGCTCAAGCCCAAGGTCCCGGTCAAGCGGATGGTCTTCCACGAGATCACCAAGGCCGCGATCCAGGCCGCCGTCGCCAACCCGCGCGAGCTCAACCAGAAGCTCGTCGACGCCCAGGAGACCCGCCGCATCCTCGACCGCCTCTACGGCTACGAGGTCTCGCCGGTTCTGTGGAAGAAGGTCATGCCGCGGCTGTCGGCGGGCCGTGTGCAGTCCGTGGCGACCCGGCTCGTCGTCGAGCGGGAGCGCGAGCGCATCGCCTTCCGCTCCGCCGAGTACTGGGACCTGACCGGCACCTTCGGCACCGGCCGCGCCGGTGACGCCAGCGACCCGTCCAACCTGGTCGCCCGTCTGAGCGCGGTCGACGGAAAGCGCATCGCCCAGGGCCGCGACTTCGACTCGCTGGGCCAGATCAAGGGCGCGAACACGCTCCACCTGGACGAGACGAACGCCCGTGCGCTCGCCGCCGCCCTCCAGGACACGAACTTCGCGGTCCGCTCGGTCGAGTCCAAGCCGTACCGCCGCTCGCCGTACGCGCCGTTCCGCACGACGACCCTCCAGCAGGAGGCCTCGCGCAAGCTCGGCTTCGGCGCGAAGGCCACCATGCAGGTGGCCCAGAAGCTGTACGAGAACGGCTTCATCACGTACATGCGTACGGACTCCACGACCCTCTCGGAAACGGCGATCTCCGCCGCCCGCGCCCAGGTCACGCAGCTCTACGGCGCCGACTACCTGCCGGCCCAGCCGCGGACGTACGCCGGGAAGGTCAAGAACGCGCAGGAGGCGCACGAGGCGATCCGTCCCTCGGGTGATCGTTTCCGCACCCCGGCCGAGACGGGCCTGACCGGCGACCAGTTCAAGCTGTATGAGCTCATCTGGAAGCGGACCGTCGCCTCCCAGATGAAGGACGCGGTCGGCAACTCCGTCACCGTGAAGATCGCGGGCACGGCCTCCGACGGCCGTGACGCCGAGTTCAGCGCGTCCGGCAAGACGATCACCTTCCACGGCTTCCTGAAGGCGTACGTCGAGGGCGCGGACGACCCGAACGCCGAGCTCGACGACCGTGAGCGCCGGCTCCCGCAGGTCAACGAGGGCGACCCGCTGTCCGCCGAGGAGATCACGGTCGACGGGCACGCCACCAAGCCCCCGGCCCGCTACACCGAGGCGTCGCTGGTCAAGGAGCTCGAAGAGCGCGAGATCGGCCGCCCGTCGACGTACGCGTCGATCATCGGCACGATCCTCGACCGCGGATACGTGTTCAAGAAGGGCACGGCACTCGTGCCGTCCTTCCTGTCCTTCGCCGTGGTCAACCTCCTGGAGAAGCACTTCGGGCGGCTCGTGGACTACGACTTCACGGCCAAGATGGAGGACGACCTCGACCGCATCGCGCGGGGCGAGGCGCAGGCCGTGCCGTGGCTCAAGCGGTTCTACTTCGGCGAGGGCGACGCCGCGGGCGCCGCCGAGGCCGGCAACGGCGACGGGGACCACCTGGGCGGCCTCAAGGAGCTCGTCACCGACCTGGGCGCCATTGACGCCCGTGAGGTGTCGTCCTTCCCGGTCGGCGACGGCATCATGCTGCGTGTGGGCCGCTACGGCCCGTACATCGAGCGCGGCGAGAAGGACTCCGAGCAGCACCAGCGCGCGGACGTGCCCGAGGACCTGGCCCCGGACGAGCTGAGCATCGAGCTCGCGGAGGAGCTGCTCGCCAAGCCGAGCGGCGACTTCGAGCTCGGTACGGACCCGGAGTCGGGCCACCAGATCATCGCCAGGGACGGCCGCTACGGCCCGTACGTCACCGAGGTGCTCCCCGAGGGCACCCCGAAGACGGGCAAGAACGCCGTCAAGCCGCGTACCGCCTCCCTCTTCAAGTCGATGTCGCTCGACACGGTGACGCTCGGCGACGCCCTCAAACTGATGTCCCTGCCGCGCGTCGTCGGCAAGGACGCCGAGGGCGTGGAGATCACCGCGCAGAACGGGCGCTACGGGCCCTACCTGAAGAAGGGCACGGACTCGCGCTCCCTGCAGTCCGAGGACCAGCTCTTCACCATCACCCTCGAAGAGGCGCTGGAGATCTACTCCCAGCCCAAGCAGCGCGGGCGAGCGGCCGCCAAGCCGCCGCTCAAGGAGCTGGGCGAGGACCCGGTCAGCGGGAAGCCCGTCGTGGTCAAGGACGGCCGTTTCGGGCCGTACGTGACCGACGGCGAGACCAACGCGACCCTGCGCTCCGCCGACAGCGTCGAAGAGATCACTCCGGAGCGCGGCTACGAGCTGCTGGCGGAGAAGCGCGCCAAGGCTCCCGCCAAGAAGACCGCGAAGAAGGCGGCCGCCAAGAAGGCTCCGGCCAAGAAGGCCCCCGCCAAGAAGACGGCCGCAAAGAAGACGACGACTTCGAAGACGGCTGCCAAGAAGGCTCCGGCCAAGAAGGCCGCTGCCAAGAAGACGGCGGCTTCGGAGAACTGAGGTCCGGGCTCGCGGCCCCCGTCAGGACGCGGCCCCCGTCAGGACGCGGGCCCTGTCAGATTCAGCGGTCTCTGTCAGATTCAGATGTGGACGCCTCTACACCTTTCGGTGTGGGGGCGTCCACATGTTCGGGCACCCCTACGGGCAGTCAGTGGGGCCGGATAGGCTTGCAGAATGACGCGAGCCGAGCAGCCAACGGCCCACACTCCGGCCCCCGACGACGCCCTGGTCGCGGATTCCCGCGAGCGCGCCGTCCGCGCGCTGCTGCGCCGACCTCAGCTGAAACGGTTGTGGAGCGCCCACCTGGTGGGCGGTGTCGGTGACGCCCTGGCCCTGCTCGTGCTGGTCATCCTCGTCCTTCAGGCGGCGATCGCGGAGGGTTCCTTCGGCGGTGGCTACCGCGGGGTCGCCCTCGCCGTGGCGGCCGTCTTCGGGGCACGCATTCTGGCCACGCTGCTCTTCGGAGCCGTACTCCTCGGGCCGCTCACCTCGCTGACGTCCCAGGAGGGGCCGCTCGACCGGCGCTGGACCATGGTCGGAGCCGACGGACTGCGCGCCGTGCTCATGCTCATCGCGCCCCTGTGGATCGACTGGACCCCGGACAACGCACTCGCCGCCCTCCTCGTCCTCGCCTTCGTGACCGGCGTCGCCGAGCGCTTCTGGACGGTGTGCCGGGAGAGCGCGGCGCCCGCGCTGCTGCCCGCGCCGCCGCTGGAGGGCGCCACCGTACGCCCGCTGCCGGACCACCTGGACGCGCTGCGGCGCCTGTCACTGCGTACGGCCTTCGTGGCGGTGCCGATCGCGGCCGCCACGCTCGTCGTGGTGTCACTCGTCAGCAACCTGCTGGGTGCCGGGATCGCCTGGTTCGACCAGCACCAGGGGGCGCTCGCCTCGTACGTCGCCGCCGGACTGTTCGCCGCCTCGCTCTCCGTGCTCACGTCCCTCGAACTGCCCGACACCCGCACCCCGCGTGCGCGCTCGCCCCTGGAGGGCCTGCGCCGCCCCAGGACGGGCACGGGCGTCGACAACGGCCGTACGGGCGCGATCCCGCTCCTGGTGCTCGCCTGCGCGGCCGTCGCCGCGGCGATCGCCGCCGCTGTCGCCGTCTCCGTGCTGCAGGCCAAGGACCTGGGCGGCGGACCGGTCATGTACGGCCTGCTGGTGCTGGCGCTGACCGGGGGTGTCGTCATCGGCATCCGGACGGCCCCCTCCGTGCTGCCGTCGCTGTCGCGGCGCAGGCTGCTCTCGCTGGCGATCGCCTTCACTGGGATCGCGCTGCTGGCCGCCGGCCTGGTCCCGGACGTCACCACGGTGCTGCTGATCGCCGGCCTCGCGGGCATCGGCGCGGGCGTCGCCGCGAACACCGGGCACGCGCTGCTCGACCAGGAGACCGAGGAGTACCGGCGGGCGCGTACGACGGAACACCTGCACGCGGTCGTACGGGTCTCCGTGGCGCTCGGTGCCCTGCTGGCGCCCGTGGTGGCCGCGGCGATCGGCCCGCACCGGCTCGAGAACGGCAAGTTCGTGTTCGCGCACGGAGGCGCCGCCTTCACACTGATGCTGGTGGGCGCCCTGCTGCTGCCTGTCGCCGCCCTGGTGCTCGCCAAGGTCGACGACCGCTCCGGAGTGCCGCTGCGGCACGACCTGCTGGACGCGCTGCGCGGCGGCGACGACCCGGTGCAGAAATCCACCGCGAACGGGTTCTTCATCGCCCTGGAGGGCGGCGACGGGGCCGGGAAGTCGACGCAGGCGGAAGCGCTCGCGGAGTGGATCCGCGCCAAGGGCCACGAGGTCGTGGTGACCCGCGAGCCGGGCGCCACGCCGGTCGGCAAGCGGCTGCGGTCGATCCTGCTGGACGTGTCGTCGGCGGGCCTGTCGCACCGTGCGGAGGCGCTGCTGTACGCCGCCGACCGCGCCGAGCACGTGGACACGGTGGTGCGGCCCGCGCTGGAGCGGGGTGCCGTCGTCATCTCCGACCGCTACATCGACTCGTCGGTGGCCTACCAGGGAGCTGGCCGGGACCTTTCTCCGACCGAGATCGCCCGCATCAACCGATGGGCGACCAACGGACTGGTGCCGCATCTGACGGTGCTCCTCGACGTCTCCCCGGAGGCGGCTCGTGAGCGCTTCACGGAGGCGCCCGACCGGCTCGAGTCGGAGCCGGTCGAGTTCCACACGCGCGTGCGGTCCGGTTTCTTGACGCTGGCCGCCGCCGACCCGGGCCGGTACCTGGTCGTCGACGCCGCCCAGGAGCCCGAGGCGGTCACCACCGTCGTCCGGCACCGGCTCGACGTGATGCTGCCCCTCTCCGAGGCCGAGGTGAAGGCCCAGGCGGAGGCACGCAAGGCGGCCGAGGAGGAGGCCCGGCGCAAGGCCGAGGAGGAGGCCGCCCGCAAGGCCGAGGAGGAGCGACTGGAGCGCGAGCGCCAGGAACAGCTCGCCCGGCTGCGTGCGGAGGAAGAGGAGCGCAAGCAGCGCGAGCTGGAGGAGGCGCAGCGGCGCGAGGCCGAGCGCCAGGCGGAGGAGGCTCGACAGCGCGCCGAGGAGGCCCGTCGCCGGGCCGAGGAGGAGCGGGCGCGGCTGCTGGCCCAGGAGCAGGCCCAGGCCGCCGAGCAGGACCGGCTGCGCAGGCTGGCCGAGGAGCAGGCACGGCTGCGGGCCGAGGCCGAGGAGCGCCGTCTGGAGAAGCAGCGCAAGGCCGAGGAGGCGTTGCTGCGGGCGGAGGAGGCGCGACGGGCCGCGACGGAGACGGCGGCAGCGGCGGCGGCGGCCGCAGCCACGGCGGCTTCGACGTCTGCTTCGACTGCGGCTTCCGCTTCATCGCCTACGTCGGCTCCTGCTTCCGGTTCGGTGCCTGTGGGTTCTGGTGAGCCGGCGGCCGTGGGTCCCGTGGCCGACAACGAGACGACGGTGCCCACGCCGGTCGTGACGCCCCCGAGCACCCCGGGCGGCTCGGTGGACGAGACGACGGTGCTGCGGCCCGTGCGCTCCGGAGAGAGCCGCGAGCGTTCCCGCTCCGACTCGGAGGAGACGGCCAAGCTGCCGAAGCCGCCCGTGCCCGAGGCGGCGGCCGAGAAGACGGCCGTGCTCCCGCCGGTGGTTCCGGGTGCCGCGGACGAGACCGCCGTGCTGCCGCCGGTGGCGCCGGGCGCGGCCGACGAGACGGCGGTGCTTCCTCCGGTACGCGACGGGGGTGCGGGTGCCGCCCCGGATGCCGGTGCGAGTGATCCCGCGAACCGGGTGCCTCCGGGCTTCTTCCGGGACGAGCGGCCCGCGCCCCGGCCCGAGAGGGCCGGTGACCGTACGCGCGAGCTGCCCCAGGTCGATGCCGAGGGCGCACCGCGTCGCCGCCCCCGTTCCGACTGGGCGGAGGAGACCCCGCTCGACGACCTCCCGACCCTGGCGGACGAACTGCTGGGCCCGCGTGACGACGACGAGCAGGACGACGGGCGCGAGGGACGGGGCGGTCGCCGCCGTCGCTGAGGTCCGGGGACCCGTTGTCAGTGGCGACCCGCACAATGGACGCGGCAAGGCAAAGTGCGACGAAAGGGCGGTGCCCCGTGCCGGTATGGGACGACCTGGTGGGCCAGGACAAGGTGAGCGAGCAGCTCGCCGCCGCCGCTCGTGACGCCGACGCCCTCGTCTCGGCGGTCGCCGCGGACACCCCGCTCCCCGAGGCGTCCAAGATGACGCACGCCTGGCTGTTCACCGGTCCGCCCGGCTCCGGGCGTTCCACCGCGGCGCGGGCCTTCGCGGCGGCGCTCCAGTGCGTGAGCCCCGACCGCGCGCTGGGCGGAGTCCCCGGCTGCGGCTTTTGCGACGGCTGCCACACCAGCCTGATCGGGACGCACGCCGATGTGCAGATCGTCCGCACCGACCTCCTCTCCATCGGTGTGAAGGAGACCCGCGACCTGGTCCGCCGTGCCCAGTTGTCCCCGGCGACCGGCCGCTGGCAGGTCATCGTCCTGGAGGACGCGGACCGCCTCACGGAGGGCGCGGGCAACGTCCTTCTGAAGGCTGTCGAGGAACCGGCCCCGCGTACGGTCTGGCTGCTCTGCGCGCCCTCCGTCGAGGACGTCCTGCCCACCATCCGCTCCCGCTGCCGCCTGCTCACCCTGCGTACCCCGCCGGTGGACGCGGTCGCCGACATCCTCGTTCGCCGTGACGGCATCGAGCCCGCTGTCGCGGCGGCCGCCGCCCGCGCGACACAGGGGCACATCGGGCGCGCCCGCCGTCTCGCCACGGACCAGCGTGCCCGTGAGCGCCGGGCCGCCGTCCTCAAGCTCCCGCTGCGGGTCGACGACATCGGCGGCTGTCTCAAGGCGGCCCAGGAGCTGATCGACACGGCCTCGGAGGACGCGAAGCAGCTCGCCGAGGAAGTCGACGTCAAGGAGACCGAAGACCTGAAGGCGGCCCTCGGCGCGTCGCAGGGCGGCCGTATGCCGCGTGGCACCGCGGGCGCCATGAAGGAGCTGGAGGACCGGCAGAAGCGCCGGAGAACGCGTACGCAGCGCGACAGCCTGGACCTGGCCCTCATCGACCTCACCGGCTTCTACCGCGACGTCCTCGCCCTCCAGCTCGGCTCCCGGGTGGCCCTCGCCAACACGGAGGCCGAGGATGTACTCGAGCGTCTCGCCCGCGGCGGCTCGCCGGAGGCGACCCTCCGCCGGATCGACGCGATCGCCGCGTGCCGCGAGGCGCTGGACCGCAATGTGGCCCCGCTGCTGGCGGTGGAGGCGATGACGATGGCGCTGCGGGCAGGCTGAGCCGAGAGGGCTCGAAGCCGCGGTCGGGCCGAGGACCCGGAGCCGACAGCGACCGGCGAACGGCCGACAGCGACCGGTGAGCACCTGTCGGTGACCGGTGACCGGCGAACAGGTGACTGTGACCGCGACCTGGCCGACAGCCGGGGGCCGTGCCGAGGGGCCGGAGTGAGGAGCTGAGGCGAGGTGTGGGGAGCAGGAGTTGAGTCGCCGTGTTGACGACATCACTCGTACGAGGCACATCCACGACTGTTGGTGATCACGGCGTCGCACAGGGTTACGCTCGCGAGATGTACTCCAGGTACTTCAGGCGCACCCCTCGGCCGTCCCGGTCCCGGCGGCCGAACCGACCCCGCGGTGCGATCCGCGCGATGCGTACCGTCCGTGCGGGCGGCGTGCTGCTCGCCGCCACCACGTTGCTCGTCACCGCCTGCTCCACGGGGAGTTCGACCAGGACGACCACGACGTCGGCGGACGCGGTGCTGGCCGCACTGCCCCGGGCCACACCCTCCACGCTGTCGTCGTACTACGACCAGAAGCTGACCTGGCGCAGCTGCGGCGTCTCCGGCTTCGAGTGCGCCACGATGAAGGCGCCGCTCGACTACGCGAAACCGGCCTCGGGCGACGTCAAGCTGGCCGTGGCCCGCAAGAAGGCGACCGGCCCCGGCAAGCGCATCGGCTCGCTGCTGGTCAACCCGGGCGGGCCGGGCGGCTCGGCGGTGGGCTACCTGCAGTCGTACGCGGGGATCGGCTACCCGGCGGAGGTCCGCGCCCGCTACGACATGGTCGCGGTCGACCCGCGCGGGGTGGCCCGCAGCGAGCCCGTCGAGTGCCTCACCGGCCGCCAGATGGACACGTACACGGAGACGGATGTCACCCCCGACGACAAGAAGGAGACGGGTGAACTGGTCGACGCGTACAAGAAGTTCGCCGAGGGCTGCGGCCGGCACTCGCCGAACCTGCTGCGGCACGTGTCCACGGTCGAGGCGGCCCGGGACATGGACATCCTGCGCGCGGTCCTGGGCGACCCGAAGCTGAACTACGTGGGGGCGTCGTACGGGACGCTCCTCGGGGCGACGTACGCGGGCCTGTTCCCGGACCGGGTGGGCCGCATGGTCCTGGACGGCGCGATGGACCCGTCCCTGTCCGCGCGCAAGCTCAACCAGGACCAGACGGCGGGCTTCGAGACGGCGTTCCAGTCCTTCGCGAAGGACTGCGTGCGCCGGAGCGACTGCCCGCTGGGTGGCCCGGGCACGAGCCCGGACCAGGTCGGCAAGAACCTCAGCGCCTTCTTCAAGCAGCTCGACGCGAAGCCGATCCCGACAGGCGACGCGGACGGCCGCAAGCTCGGCGAGGCGCTCGCGACCACGGGTGTGATCGCGGCGATGTACGACCAGGCGGCGTGGCCGCAGCTGCGCCAGGCGCTCACCGCGGCGATGAAGGACAAGGACGGCGCGGGCCTGCTCGCCCTCTCCGACAGCTATTACGAGCGCGACGCCGACGGCAAGTACGCGAACCTCATGTTCGCCAACGCGGCCGTGAACTGCCTCGACCTCCCGGCCGCCTTCTCCACGCCCGACCAGGTGGAGAAGGACCTTCCCGCGTTCGAGAAGGCGTCCCCCGTCTTCGGTGACGGTCTCGTCTGGGCCTCTCTGAACTGCGCGTACTGGCCCGTGCGGCCCACCGGCGAGCCGCACCGCATCGAGGCGAAGGGCGCGGGCCCGATCCTCGTGGTCGGCACCACCCGGGACCCGGCCACCCCCTACGCCTGGGCCAAGGCCCTCGCCTCCCAGCTCTCCTCCGGCGTCCTCCTCACCTACGTCGGCGACGGCCACACCGCGTACGGCCGCGGCAGCGTCTGCATCGACTCCACGATCGACCGCTACCTCCTCCAGGGCACCCCTCCTGCGAAGGGGAAACGCTGCGCATAGCCCTCCCGCACGCCCCGGAACCGGTCCTTCCGGGGCGTGTACGGAGCACCCCGGGAAACTGTGTAGACTTACCGACGTTGCTGATCGCACCATAGTGCGGACAGCGCGCCGCCTTAGCTCAGATGGCCAGAGCAACGCACTCGTAATGCGTAGGTCTCGGGTTCGAATCCCGAAGGCGGCTCTGTGGAAGCCCCAGGATTCTCACTCGCCGTGACCTGGGGCTTTTGCTTTTTTACCGGACGCGGCGGCGGGCGCGGGAGCGGGCCGCGCGGCGGTCTCCAGTCTCAGTTCTAGTCTCAGTTGCGGGCGCAGGGGCAGGTTCCGGAGCGGGCAGGAATGTGTCTCCCATGCGGCGCATGGCGTCCTTCGAGAGGTGCGAGCGGCCCTTGACGTAGCGGCGGGTCTGGCTGATCTGGGTGTGGCGCAGGATCTCCATGATCGTGGGCATGTCGACCCCGAGTTCGTTGAGGATCGTGCCGGCCGTGTGGCGACTTCCGTCGTAGAGGCGGCGGTCTCCGATGCCCGCCTCTGCCAGCAGTTCCTTGAATTCCTCCCAGTCGTCGCGGGGGTCGATGGGGCGGCCATCGGGCCGGGTGAACACGGCGTGGTGTTCCTGCCAGAGTTCGCCGGCGGCGGCGCGTAGTTCGTCCTGCTGTGCCTTGTGCGCGATCAGGTAGGGGATGAAGGCGGGCGGGATCGGTACGGGGTTCGTGCTCTTCTTGGTCTTCGGGCGGGTGAAGTCCAGTCCTCCGCCCTTGCGGTCGGGGCAGATGCTCGCGTGCTTGACGCACGTTGCCGAGCACGGTTTCGGGCATCCGCGCTTGTAGTTCTTGTGCGTGGCGCAGTTGGGCGGGCAGGGGTCGAAGCGGTGCAGGCGCTCCCCGCAGGCGTGCGCGTCGCCGCAGCCGTGCCGCCATGTGAGGCGCTGTAGCTGCCACTTGGGGTGGAACAGTTCGGCCGCGAGGTCGACGTACGGCCATCGCAGTCCCAGGGTTTCGCCCTGCCGGAACCCCATGCCGACGCCGACGATCCACCGCATGAACGTGGGCCGCTTGGCCGCCGCTTCCAGGAACGCCTTGGCCTCTTCCTGGGTGAACGGGTTCGCCTCGGTCTCGTCGATGCTGGGCGGGTCGACCAGCGTGGCGACGTTCTCGCCGATCATCCGGCGGCGGTGGGCAATCTTCAGGGCCCGCGACAGGATGCGGTGCACCTTGACGATGTGGGACGGTGCGTGACCGGCATCGAGCATGGCCCGGTACATCTGCTCAAGGTGCTCCGGGGCGAGCTTGTCGATGCGGTGCTTCCCGACGCCGGGGACGATGTCGTTGCGGGTCTTGGACCAGTAGTCGTCTAGGGAACGGGGCTTGAGCTTCAGGCTCGCGATGTCGGTCAGGTAGGTCTCCATCCACTGTCCGACCGTGGGCTTACGGCCCGCCTTGGTCGCGCGCCCCTCGTCACGGAGCTTCTCCAGCTCGCGGACCTTGCGGCGCACTGCGGGTTCGGTGCGGGCCATGCGGTGGCGGCGGTCGGGGCTTCCATCGGGCAGTACGCCCATGGTCACGCGACCGTGCCACCAGCCGTCATTGCCGGAGTAGATGGTCGATTCCAGATTCGACTTCCGGGGGCTCATGTGTGTTCCTCCATGCAGGAGGCGCCCCGAGCGGAGTGCTCGGGGCGCCTCAGGGTGTGCTCAGATCAGTTGGGCAGCAGAGCGAGGGCGGCTACGAAGGCTTCGAGGTCAGCACGCCGAATCCGGCGCGTGCGACCCAACTTGATGTACTTCAGGGCGCCGTCGGCCATCAGCTCATAGACGGTGGACCGACCAAGGGCGAGTGCTTCGGCGGCTTCCTCGGGCTTGTACAGGAGTCGGTCGACGGGGGCGGCGATCGCGGTGCGCATCCGGGTGCCTCCTGGGCAGTTCGTCTTCGCCTTCAGAGAGTTGCGCGGGAGACCTTGGTTCCGCGCCTGTCCGAGGTGTGGATTTCTGCGTCATTGCGTCCTCAGCGTCATTCAGGCGTCTGACCTGCGGTTTCGGGTGACGCAGCGGCTAGGGGGTGCGTCATGGTCTGCGTCATCCGTGACGTAGCCCATGACGCAGATGACGCAGGATGACGCAGGGTTCGTCGTCTGCGTCATGGCTGTATGCGCAGGTCAGGTGCCGTTTTTCGGCGTGCATGACGCAGATGACGCAGCGTCTTCCCTCTTAGAACAAAAGAGGGGGTGCCTGCTGTAGTCCGGTGCTGCTCAAAGCGTGAAGAAGGAGCCGCTGCGCGGCGCGTCCTTAGCGCGGCGCGAGCGCCGAACAGCAAGAGGAGCACGCCCCCGGCGGGTGGTGCTCCTCTTGCTTGTCCGGGTGAGCCTGCGGGTCAGAGCATCCGCTGCTGCTCGTGCGGCGGCGAGGTGGCCGGGCGGGTCATTTCCAGGTAGCGGCCCTCGCTGGTGCGGCCCGAGTCGATGAGGACACCCCGGGCAGCGAGGGTCGGCTGGAGGCGCTTGAGCCGGTCGGAGAGGACCTTTCCCGTGGTCGGCCACCCCTTGGGCAGCGGACGGCAGTCGTCGCCGCTGTAGAGGAGGCTGAGGCAGTGCAGCCACTCGGTGGAGGTCATCCGCTGCGCGGTGCCCGGCTCGATGGTGTCGGCGTGCTTGAGGACGGTCTGTGCCAACAGGTCGCCCTCGATCACGTCGTCGTTCAGATCGTCCAGGCTGGCCCGGTACGCGGCCAGCGCCCCGAGCCCGGTTGCCGCGTCGAGCTGCGCGCACAGGTGCGCGAAGTCGGCCATGCGCAGGTCGGTAGGGGTCTCCGCGTCCACGGCGCGGACCTTGACCGTCAGGTCCAGGAGCGAGCCGAGGACGATGGGGAGAGCCTCCGCGTAGTCCGTCCACAGTTCGGCTTCGGTGCGCCGGATGCGGGGGCGTTCCAGGCGCAGCGGGAGAAGCCGTTCGGCGAGGTCGGGCCGGATGACACCGACATCGATACCGGTCAGCAGCAGCGGCCGGCGGTAGCCGACGCGGAACACGTCCCCGTCGGTGAACAGGGCGCGCTTGACGCTCTCGGCTCCGGTGACGATGCAGCACATGGCGTCGGACAGGTCCGGCGTCATGTGGGAGAGGTTGTCCAGGGCGGTGACCCATCCCGCCGCCACCGCCGCGATCAGGTTCTCCTCATCCTTCGGCGCCCGGCGCAGGTCACCGCTCATGCCCTCGATGAGCCGCACGAGCATGCGTCCGCCGGTGGACTTCCCCGCACCCTGCGGACCGGTGAGGAACGGCGCGGGAACGGGCACGGACGGACCGAGACAGCCGATCAGCCACGCGATGGCCAGGCACTCGGTCTCCGCGGTGGCGAAGTTGCACAGCCGCATCAGCAGGTCGATGCCCTTGCCGTTCGTGTCCTTGGCGGGCAGGGGCAGTTCCCCGGTGAGCTGGGTGCGCCGCCAGCAGACTTCCTGCGGGTCGGGGGTGAGGATGTCCCAGCCGGTGGGGTGGATGCGGACGGACTGTCCGTCATCGCGGCCCAGGTCCAGCCAGGTCGCCCCGTCGAATCCGGGGGCGACGCGGATGTGCACGGGCTGCACGTCCTCTGCCAGCGCGAGCGCTTCGATCAGGTCCAACGCTTCCTTCAGAGCGGTGCCATTGAACACGCCACGACCATCGCGGAAGAGGCCGACCATGAGTTCCTGGCGGTGGCTGCCCGTGGTGCCCTGGGAGCGGATGGGGCGGGCTACGGGGTGGCCGTTCTTCTGCGCGTACACGGTCCCGTCAGGCGTGCGGAAGTACCGGAAGTGGGCCTGCGCGTAGTCGGTGATGATCTGGCGGGCGGGGTTCTTCTCGTCGTCGGCCATGGTCACAGTCCCAACGTGGTGCGGGCGTTGGTCCACGCGTCGGTGCAGTGCCGGACCGATTCGCCCTTGGCCTGCGCGGCGGTGAACAGCCGGGCGATGTGGGTGTCGGTGAGGCAGCCGCACCGGCCGTGGGTGGACAGCACGGCAAGGAACGTGCCATAGACGGTGGCGTGGATCGCCTCACGGGCGCCGGTGATGCGCTGCTCCGCCATGGCGATGCCACGGTTCAGGAAGGCGGGCGTGCGATGCCGGCACACTCCGCCGTGGCCTCCCAGAGGCGCTGAGATGGCCTGTGGCGTCCTGCGGGCCGGGGACGGTTCCATTACTGCCAGGGCGCGCGCAGAGTCCGGGAGAGCGGCCATGGTGCCGGCGCCGGGCCCGAGCCAACGGGCGTAGGACATCAGCGACTTGACGTCCACGCCGGGCCGGACCGCGTTGGCGGACTGCATGACGCCCCGGTAGATCCAGTGCTCACCTCGGGTCGTCGGCACGGTACGGGTCGCGGGCAGCGTCTCGCGAGCCCACGCGACCGCCGCCGCGTTGTCGAGGTCGACCACGGTCAGCCCGGCGCCCCCAGGGTGGTAGGCGACCGCCGCCGCCTGTTGCCATGCTGCCTCCCACTGGGGGGAGTTGAGGACGTGCGGGTCGGTGGTGGCGGCGGCCCATGCGTGACAGGGAGCGGGGCAGTGGCAGGGGCCCGGGGTCTTCATGTTCGGCCGGCCGCCGCACGCGTTCTTCGCGCAGGTGCGGCAGTTGCCGAACGGCCCCTTTCCCGCCCGCAGCGGCAGCACCGGCACGCTGGCCGCCGCGAGTTCGAGCGCTGTGTGCAGAAGGGCGGTCACGCAGCGACCTCCAACACGGTGGTGAGGGTGGCGAGGAAGGTGCGGCCGATCCATTCTGTGTACGCGGGCGGGAGGGCTTCACGCAGACGGAAGTGGTCGGTGGACCAGTCGATGCCCTTGGCCTCCCGGATCTCCGCTGTGGTGGCCTTGCCGCCGCCCTTGCCGTATGCGGCGACGTAGGGACCCTCGCGGTAGACGCCGTGGCGCCAACCGCGCACGTAGCCACGGTGCTCGGGGTGCGCCGGCTGCGGGGTCGTCCACCCGCCCAACTCGAAGTAGCGGTGCATCAACACGCCGAGGCCGAACTGTTCCCCGCACAGGCGGATGTCCTTGCGAACCTCGGAGCCGGCCACGTTCTCCATGACGTACGGGCGGCCGGTCGCTTCCAGAGCGGTGCGGACGGGGCGGATGAGCCGGGGGTAGGTGCGGCCGATCGCGGCGTTGCGTGCGGCGTTGGTGCCCTTCGTGGGGGCGCCTTCTCCCTGGCAGGGCGGAGACACGTGGATGAAGTCGAACTCGTGGCCGTGGGCGCGGATGAAGTCGACGATGTCGCCCTGGTGGAAGGTGTCCCCGCAGTAGTCGGGTTGGGCTTCCTTGTCGACGCCGGTGATGTGGCAGTTCGGGCCGAACGCGCGCTTGAGTCCCTTGGTGGCGCCGCCGATGCAGCAGCAGCCGTCCAGAACCCGGACGGGCGCGAGCGTGGCGGGCACTCGCCGAATGTCAGTGGCTTGGGTCATGCTGGGTGACCTCCAACAGGTCTGTTGATGGCTGGTTGGGCAAGGGCGACCCCGGATTCATTGGCGTGAGTTGGGGGGTCGCCCTTGGCGTCACTGCTGGTTGTTCGTCTTGGCCCACACGCCGGTGGTCCGGCTGTGGACGTTGCGCCGGTCCTGGTAGACGGGGCCCTCGTAGTGGTGGTGGACGTCGGGGGCGGGCTTCGCGTGCTTGGCGAGCCGGGCGAGCGCGAGCACGAGGGCGGTGGGCGCGCCGAAGACGAGGCCGCACACGATGGGGTCGGCGAACTGGGAGACGTACATGAGCACGGCCGCTGTGCCGCCGACCATGGTGGTGGCGGTGGCGCCGGCGAGCATGAGCACGCTCGCGTCGGTGGCTCCCTGGCCCATCGGGGGACGTCCGGGCTGTGCGACGGGCGGGGTGTCGCCGTGGGTGGGCACGGGGGTGTCGTCGCGGTAGGCGGTGGGCCGGTAGGCGTCGGCGATGATCCTGCGAGCCTCGCTCGCGGCTTGCTCGTCGGTCATCACGGCGTTCGGCTGGGTGGTGCCGGGGGTGGTGTCGGGGTACATGCGGGGTCCCTTCCGGGCACGGTTCGGGGAGGCGGGGCGCCCCTGCACGGGGCGGTTGTGAGGGGTTGGCCAGGGGGCCGCTCAGCCCCCTTTACCGGCCTTACCTTGCAGGTCAGAGGCCTCTACCTGCCCCTCTACCGGGGTAAGGAGTCCCCTCTACCCGGCGGCGGTCACGGAAGAGCGCGCGCCGCCGGGTGAAGGGGTCTCTGGAGGGGGTTGGGGTAGGGCGGGGGGTCTTTACCTGCCGACGCTCAGCAGCACCTCGGCGGGCACGGCCGCTTCGATGTCGCGGCGCTGGTATCCGGCCCCGTTGGCGCCGCTGATCTTCACCTGCTTGCTGGTGCGCTTGACGCCCGCGCTCTCCAGCTCGGAGGCGAGTCGTTCGGCGTTGAAGTCGCCGTAGACGTCCTCGTCGAGGTTGACGAGACCGGCGAGCAGGTCGGTGGTGAACATGCGCGGCGAGTGCCGCATGACCTCCAGGGCATCCGAGACGATCGCGGGCACGCTCAGGCCCGCCGCGTCGGCAGCGGCGGTCACGTCACCCGCAGCGTCTCCGGTGAGCTGTCCGGCCACTTCGCGCAGGGCGCGGCCCTTGCGGCACAGAGCGGCGAACCCGGGGCCGTCGAGGTAGTCGGCCCGCACGGTGACGTAGGAGGCGGGGCCGGTGACCAGGACACCCACACCCTTGTGGTCCTCGGACAGCACGGACGCGTCGGCGCCCTGGGCGGCCTTGCCCTTGCCGAGGACCATGTCGGAGCTGGTGCGGTCGACGACCTGCGTCGAGTAGCGGATGGTGATGATCTCCCGCAGCTTCGCCGGCACCGACTCCGCGTCGGGACGCTGGGAGGCGAAGTTGGAGACGAACCCGGCAGCCGGGCCCCGGCGGGCGACGCGGCACAGGTCGTTGATGACCTGCTCGCGGTCCTCGCGCTCCATCGCGGTGAAGAACTCCTGCAACTCGTCGATCGTCACGAAGATGACCGGCAGGTTGTACTTGACCATGATGTCCGGGGTCAGCTTGCCCTCCGGGCACACCGACGTCGGCAGGTCCCGCAGCAGCGCGAACCGCCGTTCCATCTCCGCCAGCAGCTCTTGCAGCATGGCCTTGAGTGCTTCGATCGCGTCGTCCTCGGCCCCCATGATCAGGCGGTGGGCGACTGCCTTGGCGGGCATCCAGTCGGCGCCGCCCTTGCCGTCGGCGATGTAGTGGCGCACGTAGGCGTCCAGCAGACCGGCCGCGGTCAGCAGCCGCTGCGAGAACGTCTTGCCCCGGCGGGGCAGGCCGCCGAAGAACATCGACTGCCACATGACCGGCACGTCGATGCGGTTGCCGCGCGCGTCCTGCCCGAACGGGACTGCGTCCCAGATGGAGAACTTCTCCGCCTTCTCCAGCGGCGACGGGTTGAGCGGGCCCAGGTAGGGGTCATCGTCGGCCACCCACATGGACACGCGGCCGGCGTTGCCGCCCTTGGCCGCGCGCACGCGGGACATGATGACCTGGATCTCGTCGACCCCGAGTTCCTGCGCGATGACCTCCCGCTTGGCCAGCACGTCGGAGGCGGTCTTGCCGCCGCCGCGCGGCAGGTCGAAGATCACGGCCCAGCCACGGCCATCGCGGACCGGGCCCATCGTGCACGACACCTTCGGAAGGTCTTTTTCGTCCTTGCCGCTGCCGCTTTTGAGGAGGCCGGCGGCGCGCAGAGCGTCGTTGAGCTGCTGCGCGGACATGTCCACCTTCAGCGGCGGCGCCGCCTGGTCCAGGAGGCGGGTCTCCTTGCCGCGCCCGAGGTAGGCGAGCGGCGTGACCACGGCGGCGGCGCTCAGGACCTGGACGAGCGGGGGCGCGAGCGCGATGCCGAGCGCGGCGGTGGCGACCGCTGCGGCGGCGGCGCCGAAGCGCCAGCGGCGGGTCTGGGTGCGGGCGTAGTGCGCCATCTGCAGGCGGGCGGCAAGGTCGACGTCTTCGGGGCGGGCCTTGACCTGCGCGCGCAGTGCCTTCACGGCGGCGCTGTGGTCCTGCGCGGACAGCGTCGGCCATAGACCGGCCGCCGCCCTGAAGAACCCGCGTGCGGCCAGCAGTATGGTCTTGAGCAGGTATTTCGGGGTGCGGAAGCCGTGGTAGCGGGTGTGCCACCAGGTCAGACGTCCGAGTGCCTGGACGTTGGCGATGACGGAATCCCGCGAGCGGGCCCACGCGGGCAGCACGGGCGCGTCCGGGACGGTCAGCCAGTCGGCGAGCGGGTTGCCAGGCCGGTCAACCGCCTCACCCTCAGCGGCCGTGACCGGTACGGCGGCGGTGGCGCCGGCGGTGGCGGTGGGCTTGGCGAGGTCGACCACCAGGGCGGTGGTGCCGGTGCGGTGGTCGTCGAGGCGGTGGACGGTGCCCATCGGGGCGTTCTCGGTGGCGGGTTCGGACATGACGCAGGTACTCCTGACTGCCCCCGGACCAGCGGTCCGAGGGCACAGCAAAGGGGGGAGGTTCGGGGAGGTCAACGGGGGTGCCGGGCGCGATGGTTGGCGCCGGCGGTCACCACCAGGACGAGGACTTCTTGCCCGCCGCCACGTTCTTGGCCTTGGCCTTGGCGTCCTCACGGACGAGCGTCTCCCGCACGGTCCGCAGCGCGCTCAGCTCGGTCTCGAGCCGACTCTCGATCTGCTCCGAGAGCCGGTCCAGCTTGCTCTCCGCACGGGAAGGACTGTTGCCCCGCACGACACTGCGGGAGCCGCCGGCCAGCGCGCCGAACACCTTGCGCTTCTCCGAGCCGGTCAGCGGCCACCACTCGCCCCGCTTGACCGCTTCCAGCTTGGCGGTGGCCATGACGATCTCGCGGTCCACACGGCGGATCTCTGCGTTGTTGCCCATGTCAGGCAGTTCCTTCCGGGTAGGCGCACAGCACGCAGCAGCCGAGCGAACGCGGCATGCAGTAGCTGTAGGTGATTTGGCAGGTCGGGCAGGTGCGGCGGGCGAGCATCGCGAGCGCGAGCGCGCCCCACTTCCGTGAGGTCATCGGCCGTACCGGCAGGGCGAGGTCGATGCGGTACAGGTAGGCGACCCGGACCGTGCCGGAGCGGCGGTTGATGCGCATGACCTGCGCCGCGATCGGCTGACCGCCCGGACGCAGCCCCCGGGCCCGTAACTGTCGGCGGGTGGCCAACTGGTGGTCGTCGGGGGCGAACTTCCAGGGGTAGGTGGGGATGCCGTAGCGGGCGCCGGACGGGTCGAAGCACTTGCCGAACGCGGCGGACATCACGGCGCCCCGACAGCGGCGGCGCGCTCGGTAAGCAGCGTGTCGCGCAGCACGCGGGCGTTGGCCGGCGACGTGTGCACCTCGCGGCGGATGCCCTCAGCCGTCACCTTGCTGTCCGGCAGTCCGGTCATCGCGGTACGGGCCTCGTCGAGCAACTGCGCCGGCGTCCGCTTCGGTCGGGGCGATCGAGCCGCTTCAGGAACCCGACCGGTCGCCCCACGCGGACGCGGCGACGTGGCCGCCACCGTGCTCTTCGGAGTCGACCCGATCGGCTTGACCGGGGTCGGGGCGATAGCCGGAACGGGCTTGAGCGGGAGAGCCGACTTCAGGAAGCCGACCGCGACCGGATCGGGCATCCGCACCGGGTTCGCCACGGCGGGCGCCGGGGTCGATTCCGGCAGGTCAGCCGTAGACCGATTCCTTACGGTCTCGGTAGATTCCTCCGCATTCATGACCGGGGGCGGGATCGGGGCGGGGCGGTGGTGCAGCACCTTCGCGACGAGATCGGAGCCGAAGTAGATCGACCCGACCGGAAGCGAGGTGGCCAGCAGTACGAGCGCCCAGTTCGCCGGGTCCCAGTCCGCGAGTCGTCCCCAGTCGACCGTCCGGCCGTGGAGCTCGGGAACGAGTCCGTGGACGTAGTTGAGGACCAGTGAGGCGAGCGTGTAGGTGCCCAGCACCCGCAGCGCGAACGTCCGGTCCCGTCCGGCCAGAACGAGGGTGGCGACCAGAGCGAGGGCCATGAGGCCGTCGACCACGAACGGGTAGAGCGTCGCGGCGGTGTGGTCCGCGCCGATGGCGTTGGCGATGTCCCGCAACGCGTTCCACGAGACGCGGAATGCCATCGCGACGACTGCGACCAGCGCCGTTACCAGCAGGATCCTGCCCGCGCGGTTCATGCCGCACCCCCGAGTGCGAGCAGAGCCGCGAGGATGAGCAGGGCGCCGCCCGCGCGGGTCAGGTGGACCGCCCGGCGCAGGTTGGTGAACTTGGCGACGGCGATCCGGGACAGTCCCGCGATGTCCGCGGCCTGGTCGTCGGCGAGGGTGGTGCGGATCTCCTCGGCCGTGAGCGTCGCCCACAGCGGGAACCCGCGGCCACCGCCCAGGTTCGGGCGGACCGCCCGCAGCAGCAGGTCAGCCGCAGCGACCAGCAGCCCCATCCCGAGCCCGCCGGCGATGCACGCGGGGACGGCGAGGGGGACGTCCTTGGCGACGGTCCACGTGCCGGCGAGGACGGCTCCGACGAACGCCAGTAACAGACCGGTCTTGGTGTCGGTCCGCGCGATTTCCGCCTTCACCTCCGCGTGCGCGGTGGCGAGCGTCTGAGGGGTGCTCACGCGCCCACCCCCGGAACCAGCGGCGCGACCTGGTTGGCGAGCACCAGCCGCATGGCCAGCGCCACGCTGCGGGCCCGGCGGATGCGGCGGGTGTCCAGCTCGGTGGGGGTGCGGTCTAGGGCGATGATCTGTGCGTCCAACAGGTCGATGTCCGCCTCGATGGCGGGCATCTCAAGGTCGATCGCGTCCAGTTCTGCGGCCGTCGGCTCCATGAAGTCGGCGAACGCGGTAACAGCATCTTGAACAGTGACGATGGGGTTCATTGGGTCGTGTTCTCCCTTGTAGGTGGAACGGCCCGAACAGCGGCTCCCGGGTGGCACCCCGGGAGCCGCGCGCCGTTGTTGGGTTGATCTGCTCGGCCGAGCAGCCACGGCCCCCGGCGCCCCGTACCGAGGCGTCAAGGACCGTGAGCACTCGGGCTCACTTCGACCCATCGACCGCCCGTGTGCAGGCGGCTGGATCGGCACTCTGTTGAGTTCTCAAGGAACGACCAGGTCAGGGCCCTCCTGCGAAGGTGAGCTATCCCGAACCGGCACGGCCTGGAAGCAGCCCGAAGAAGAGCCCTTTCGACACGCTGTCCTAGGACTGCGAGCGGCCTGAGATGACAGTGGCACGCAGTCCTAGGACTGTCAATAGTCCTAGGACTGTGCTTCACTAGTTCGCGTCGAGAGGAGTTCTGCGTGGCACCGAAGTGGCGCGACCTGGCGGACAGGCTCGCGGAGCAGATCAGGAACGGTGAGTATGCACCGGGCGCCCAGTTGCCCCAGATCAGAGAGTTGGTCGACGCGGGGGAAGGGTCTAAGGCCACCGTTCATCAGGCCTACAAGGCTTTGGAGGCTGAAGGCCTGGTGACGTCTACACGCGGTCACGGCACCGTGGTGCGTCCGCGCACTCCCCTCAAGCGGCTCGGCATCGCCCGTTACGACAAGGCGAAGTGGCGTGACGGGGACGAGGTTGCGTTCATCGCTGACCGCGTTGCCTCAGGCCGGGCGTATAAGCGCAACGAGCAAACGCAGACCGTGGGCCGCGTGCAGGCGAACAGCCTTGTGGCGGAGGGACTAGGTGTCCCAGTCGGTTCTGAGGTGTACTCGCGCGCCCGCCTCGTGAAGGAGGGAACGCAGCCGACCCATACCCTGACCAGCTATTACAGACCGGAGCACGTTGAGGGAACACGCATCGTCGACCCCACTCCGGGCCCTGCCGGCCGTGGCGGCGGATACCGGGTCCTCTATGACGCCGGGTACGAGATCGACCACATGAGGGAGGCCTTGTTCGCCCGAGTCCCGACCGCGGACGAGGTGCAGCTCCTGCAACTCCCTGTCGGTGAACCCGTGGTCGAGCTTCACCGGACCACGTACACGGCAGATGGCACGGTGGTCGAGTTCGCGGTGGGTATCCACTCAGCTTCTCGCTTCGCGTGGGAGTACGACTTCAAGGTTCCGGACTCGGCACAAGACAGGAAGGGCCAGGAATGATCTCGGCACAGGCATGGGCGGATACCCGACTTCTTTGGGACTACCACCGCATGCACCACGATCCGCGGCCCTGTTCGGTGGCTGTCGGTCTGGGTAGCCACGACCTGGGGGTGGCTGACGTGACAGCGGAGCTGTATCACCAAGGCATGGCGCCGGTCATCGTGTTCACTGGGGCCACCAGCCCCACGACCCGAGCGCGCATGCCGCGTGGAGAGGCTGTCCACTACCGAGAGCGGGCTTTGCAGCTCGGGGTGCCTGATTCCGCCGTCCTCCTGGAACCGCGCGCGACGAATACCGGCGAGAACATCGAGTTCACGAAAGCGGTACTGGTCGAGGCTGCCATCACGGTCTCGTCTGTCCTGCTTGTAAGCAAGCCGTATGAAGAGCGACGTTCGTACGCCATGATGCGCAAGCTCTGGGCTGACGTCGAGGTTGTGTGCGCATCTACGCCGATGGGTCTGGAGGAATACGCCGACTCCATCGGGGACGCTCGCATGGTGATCGACATGATCGTGGGAGCCCTACAACGAGTGCTCGTTTTCCCCGGCTGGGGCCTGGCCATCGAGCAGGATGTCCCGGATGCGGTTGTGGCCGCCTACAAGCGCCTTTGCGCCGAGGGCTTCACCACTCGACTCCTGCCGGCTGACGTTGTCGCCCGTCCTGGCGCGTGACCCCAGGGCGGCAACCCCCACAGTGTTCGAATTCTGTCGGACGTGCCGTACAAGGGAGGCCTCGGCGATGATCCGGGGCCTCTTGCATTGGTTTGCTGAGACTTGAGGGGCCGAGGTTTTCTCCGTCGGCCCCCTTTGTGTGTTCGTAGGCGATGGGCGGGGACGTCACCTCACTACGGAGCAGAAGGTAGTCGTAATCTCGCCGCACCTGATCTGTCGGAGAGCCGCCCACGACAGTCACCAGCGGGAAGCAGGCAGCATGATGGCCTTCGATCTCGGGGCCAAGAGCCTGGCGCGGTGAAACTTTCCCTGCATCATCAAGGCCCAGGAACGGCACGAGCGCGCACAGCCTCTGCGCTAGATCTGTGAGAGCCCGGGGGTGAAATCACCCGGGCTGCCCGACAGATATATCAACTGAGGGCAAAGTTTTGCGTCCAGTAGATTCGGGAGTTGTGGCCGTTGGCGTTGCCCACGCCGAGCACCCTGTAGCTACAGTCAAGGATCGCCGCGCGATGTCCCCAATTGGATGCCTCATCGTGATGCAACCAATTATCCATCGCCTGAGCGAAAGTCTGGTTGGTGCCGTAGCTCCAGTTCTCAGGACGCTGTGCGGGGGTGAAGTCCTCCGCTTTTATCCGATCCGCGGGCATAGTGTTGTCTGAGCCTATGTGGCCTCGCTTAGGATCGCCGCTGCGCGCGTCGATGAGTGTTGCGTAGTTAACAGCCAGATCCACGCTGTGTTTGTGCGCTACCCCGCTGAGTCGGGGGTCAAGACGCACACTCGGATCGCCGCACTTACCCTCGTCGCGTCGCGCCTGAATGATCTGGTCGACTATTTGTTTCGAATCAGGAGGCATCGGCGGAAGGGGGCGAGGCTCAACGGCTGTGCCAGGATGAGCCTGACCACTTGTTTCGGTTCCCCACGCTTGATTGACCCACCAAGGGTCACCAGTGCTCCTGGCGCACGTGAACTGTTGCAGCAAAGCGCCTTGCTGGGGTGGGTTGGGAAAATTCGCGTTTCCTGCGTCGAGACACTTTCCGCTGTGTTTTGACCGAATCAGGTATCCCACAACGTTTTCACTGCAACCGTTGCCGCTGGGGCGGCAGCCTGGGTCCCCTATATCCACGAATTCCCAAAGCTGGTTGGCGCCGCCATTGCATGCCCATTGAACGACTTGTACCCCGTTGTCCTTGGAATCACCGTAGAGCCCCAGACACTTGCCTGAATGCCGTGCGACGGCCTTATAGCCCCTCCCGCCGCCTGCGTCCACGAAGTCGAACTGCTCGTTTTTTGCATCGTTACTCCGTTGCCAGAGGTTGATAAACTGGCCATCTTCCGGACGCGCATTCATGACGTTTACTACCAACCCGGAACTTTGGTTGTAGATGAATTCGCCACCAGAAGGATCGGCTTTAGCCGGGCTGGGAGTCAGTAGGCCGAGCCCCATCAGAAGCGCTGTCAGCAAGGCCAGCCGGGATGCGTTTTTTCCCATCGCTGCGCTCCACTTCATGAAAGGCCAATGGGAGATGCATAACTCGACGGTGGGCAGCTGACATAAGGGAGGTTGGGGTGGGGAGGTAGGGTAAGCGCGATCCACCGTCAAGCCGTGGAACCTAGGAAGCGCCAGAGACTTCCTCGAAATTTCCAGGATCGCAGAATCGACAATGAAGAGATCCAGTGCGCTACAGACCTGCCAGTGCCTCGCCGTGGTGAGCCCCCTACTAGGACCTCAAAGGCCGTAATCCATTATCACTCGCATGAAGAGGGGGTGCAACTCGAAGAATCGCTGCAACAGTTTGTGGTGAGCCCTCAGACTCAATCGAGGTTGCCGCATTGTTGGCGGATTTCACTGGTGTCGCTGGCGCGTTCTTTGCTCAATTCTCCATTTCGTATGCGGAAACAGGGCACTTGCCGCTCTGCTGCGGTGGCGGTGGCATGGCTATGCAGAGCCTGGCGAAAGCACGGCTCGTCCCCCACCTGGCCCCCGACAAGAGCGGGTTTCTCGCTTTGGCCAGTTCAGGGGCGCAGGCGCGCTGTTGGTGGCTGGTGCTCCTCCGGATGGAGGCTGCCATACCCGTTGGGCGGACCATCATGGGCCACCGGTGGGCCAGCAGGTCAGTTGCGGGCTGGATCGATGGTGTGGCTGGACGGGATCTCGGGGGTGGTCTGGAGCCACGCGACCGTGAGGGTCCAGGGGCGGCGGTGAACGGTGGCCCGCGGATCTCTGGCTGGATCGCTCAGTGCTCCGCACGGCCGGCGGAACATGGGCTCGTGGACGAAAGCGCAGCTCCGAGCCCCGTGGCGTGACGGCAGTCTTTGACGGCAACACCCGTGCACATTGCCGTATCGGGAGAACCAGCCGCGCACCTCGCAGGCCAGGCCGGACGACTGCACCCCTGGTCATTGGACTGTTGGGGGGAACTTGTAAGGCGAGGGTCATAAGCCGGGCTTGCCAGCAGAGTGCCCTCCTCGGGGGACCGTAGATGACCCAGGGGCACGGGTCCCGGTCTCAGTTGCAGTCTCAGTTAGCGCTGATTCCAGGGCGGTTCGCTTCAATCCATAGCCGTCCGACATGGCGGCTGACCAGGCGCGCAAGGCTTGTGGTGGACGCCTATGGACGCCCCCGGACCAAGATCGGACAGCTCTTAGTGCGGTGTTCACGCACGAGCGCCCTCCCGGGCAGTGGTAGGGCGCTCAACGATGACCAACGTCGACACCGCGACAGTTCAGTAGCAGGTGGCCGCTTCGATTCGGTTTGCTGCCACGGGCTGGTGACCCGAGGCGGTGGGACCGGTGCCGCGTTCGGGCTGGGGCGGGGTCACGGACGGATCGTTGTGTTGTCTCCAGTGACGGCCGTGCCGATCGTCTGTGCGGCGATAGACCGTTCACCGGACGCGGTGATCGTCACCGCACCGGTCGGGGGAAGCTGGGCGGCCAGTTCGGCAAGCAAATGCGGATTCTCCCTTAGCGTCCGCTTGATCTGCTGACGTAGCGCGGCAGCAGCGTCGGCGTCCTCCGGCTCCTCGGCCGCCTCACGCACCGCCGCCTCCAGCTCGGGCTGTCCGGCCGGGCCCCGGCGCCGCCAGACCGCGTGCAAGATGCTGCGCCCTGCATTTGCCGTGGCTCCCACCGCAGCGTCCTCAGCTCGGGCCAGTACCCCCGCACCATAGGCACCCAGAGCCGCGCTTAGATACGGCCCTGCCTGCTCCAGAAACTGCACGATCTCCGCTCCCACAACCCACCCCCGAAATCCTGTCAATGACTGACGCCAGGGCATCAGATTAAGCCGCCCAGCCAGCGTGCACGCGGCAACTTTGCATTCGCGGAACGTCGACCGGTCTTACTCCACACGAGCCAGCGAACACCTTCCCGCCCCTGGCGCCGCCTGGCTACGCTCCCGACTGCCAGATCGCTGACCAGGGAAACGGAGAACTTCAATGGAGTGCTAACGGTCAGGCCTCGAAATGGCGTTCTCGGATGCGTCGATCTTTGCGCGGATCTGAGCGACGAGCGGGTTCTCCGGGCCCAGGGTGGGCTCGATCCGGCCGAGGGCTACGCGATAGACGGCGATCGCTTTTTGGTGTGCGCCGGCTTCCTGGTGGGTGTCCGCCAGGGTGAGTTGGGCGTTCAGGACGTTGGGGTGGTCGCCGAGGGTCTGCTGCCAGTGGGTGAGGTTGGTTTCGTACAGCGGCACAGCCAAGTCGGGTTGGTCGTTGGCCCGGTAGATCTCAGCCAGATACTGCCGTTGCTTGACTGTGTTCGGGTGGGTGACGCCGAGTTCCTTCTCGGCGAGCGCAATGCTGTGTTCCAGCAGTTCGGTCGCTCGGGGGAGGCCGCCGGACCCGCCGAGGGCGCGGGCCAGCATGGCGGTGCAGTGAAGTGTTTGCGGGTGGACGCGGCCGAGTTCGGCCTCCAGCTGGGCGCGGACGTCCTCCAGGACGGCGACTGCCTGTGCCGCATTGTCGGACTCCATGTGAGCGGCGGCCAGGTTTATCCGGCTGGTGACCGTGTGCGGGTGTGTGTCGCCGAAGCTGAGGCTGGCGTTGCACACGGCGGCTTCGAGGAGCTGGACGGCGCGCGGAGCGTCGCCAACTGTGAGGTGTGCGAGGGCCAGGTTGCTCCGACACACCATGGTGTGCGGGTGGTCCTCGCCGAGCGAACGGACGCACCGCTCCAGCGTTGACTCAGAGAGAGGCACGGCCCGTGCCGGATTGTTCGTCTGGCGTAGTGCGTCGGCCAGGCCGATGTAGTTGGCCAGGGTGTCCGGGTGGGACTCGCCGAAGACTTGCTCGCACTGGGCGACGACGGTTTCGAACAGCGGAACGGCGCGATCAGGGTCGCCCGTCGCGAGGTGTGCATTCGCGAGGCCGCTTCGGGTGGCGATGGTATGGGGGTGGGTTTCGCCGAGCAGCGTGGCACGGTGCTTGAGGATGGTGTCGTACTGGGCGATCGCCCGTCCATCGTGGCCGGCGGCCTGGTATGCCCGCGCCAGCCCGTTCCTGGTGGTCAAGGTCTGGGGATGAGCGTTGCCGAGGAGGTGGGCGCTCTGCGCGGCCGCGGTCTCCAGCAATGGAAGCGAACGGGTGGAGTCTCCAGCGTCTCGGTAGGCGCAGCCGAGGTTCGCACGGACGGCAATGGTCTCTGGGTGCGCCTCGCCGTACACCTCCTCGCATCGGGCCAGGGCCGTCTCGAGGTGCTGCGCTGCCAGGCCAGGGCGTCCGGCGGTCAGATAGGCGTAGGCAAGGTTGTTCCGGCTGGTGATGGTTTCGGGATCGCTGTCGCCGAGCGCCTGCTGCCGTTGTGCGAAGACGGCGGTGTACATCGGAATGGCGCGGGACAGGTCGCCGGAAGCGAGGTAGACCGCTGCTAGACCGTGCTGGCTGGTCAGCGTGGCAGGGTGGGTTGGTCCTAGGAGCCGCTGGTACTGCGTCAGTGTGGCCTCATGCAGAGAGACAGCACGATCCAAGTCGCCGGATGCATGGTAGGCGCGGGCCAGTTCCTCGCAGCTGACGAGAGTGGCGGGGTGATCGTTGCCGAGTGTGTGCCTACGCCGGGACAACGTCTCCTCGTGAAGTGTGATGGCACGGGCCGGATCGCCGTAGTCACAGTACGAGTTGGCAAGGTTGAAGGCGACAGTCAGCGTCCCCGGGTGCGAGTCGCCGAGTACCTGGGCGCACTGGGCGACCAAAGGTTCGAGGATGGCGATGGATCGTTCGAAGTCGCTGGCTCCGTGGTAGGCGTTGGCCAGGTTCGCGCGGACCTTCATGGTGAGTTCGTGCTCGGCGCCGACGAGCGCTTCGCAGCGGGCGAGGGCCGCCGTGAGCAGCGGAACGGCGCGGGCGTCATGACCGAGGCCCTGGAGGTAGCTTGCAGCGCTCGCGTACCGTCCGGCGGGAAAGGTGTCAGCGTGTCCGTCAGGAGTGGTGGCCGCGAGCGCGACGAGGTGCGGGAGGAGCCGATCCCAGGCGGGGGACCGGCCAGAGTCGGGCGGTTCTCCCATGGGGGCGACCGTGGCGCTCAGCAGCCTTTCGGCCTCTAGCCTGCCGGTTGGCGCGCTGTCACCGACGGGCGACTGGTTCCGGAGTGTGGTCTGGACGAGGCGGTGGATGCTCACCGAGTCCTGAGTGAGGGAGACCATGCAGTAGACAGCAAGCACCCCAAGGGCTTCGTGAAGGTCGTCGCTGTCGTCGGTGATAGGGGTCAGCAGTCCAACTGGGATGTCGTCGGGGGCCAGCCACGCCAGTGTGGACAGGACGCGGACTGCCAGGGGGTTGCGCTCCGTGAGGGTGCTAATCGTCTGGCGCCAGATCCGGGCGACGGTGCGCTCTGGGTCTACACCCTCGGGAGCCTTGTCCAACGCTCCTATCAGCTTTCGGCGGTAGCGTTCGATGCTGATCGTCGGGTTCTGCGCGAGGTAGGCGCCGGCCTGCATCAGGGCGATGGGAAGCTGCCCCAGGTCTACTGAGAGGGCCCGGGTCTCCTGTATCTGACGGTGGGTCGGCGAAGTCGCACCGAGCACCTGGCTACAGAGGAGTTCACTCGCTGCAGCCAGGTCTAGTACGTCGAGGGCCAGCGTTGCGACGGAGGTCGGCCAGCTAGCTGATCGTCGGCTGGTAGCGATGACGTGCCCGTTAGACGTGCTGACGTAGGGCTGCAGATCGGCCGGATCCTCAACGTTGTCGAAGATCAGCAGCCACCCCGGATGCCACTGCAGCCACAACATCGCCCAGGCGGCCCGATCTTCGGTAGACGCGCTGCCGGCCCACACGGGGATCAGCCGCAGAGCGAGGTCGGCCAGCGATTGCTCGATGTGGTCGGGTGATGCGGCGGCAATCCACCACATCACGGTGTAGTCGCGTCGGTGTCTGTGGGCATACGCAAGCGCGAGGGTGCTCTTGCCGACGCCACCGAGGCCTTGGACGACGGCAGTCCCGGCGGCCGGCTGCTCAAGCGTGCCGCGCAGCCAGCCCAGCTCGCTCGTGCGGCCGAAACACAGGGGGAGCGGCGGCAGGTTGGTGAGCCCGGTAGGTGCCTGGACATCGCGCGCCGAGTTGAGCAACTCGGCCGTCAGAACGTTGACCGGGCCGGTGACCGCTGTCCCGATGTGATGGGCGGCGACGGATCCGGCCCCTATCGCCTGGAAAGTGGAGTCCGTCACCGCAGGACCCGCCGACTCCCGTGGCGAACGGTGACCTTCGACCTTTCTTTGCCCGACGGCCTACTGCGTGCCCCCATCTCCGTCCCCTCTGCAGGCCGGCTGGATGTCTCGCTCTCCAGCACGGAGCGTACGCGTTCCCATGTTCGGTCAGTATCGGCTGAACGGCGGCGAGAGTTGCATGGAATCGGGGCTTCGTCGCTGACACGATCGTTGATGTTGAGGTCGGCCACGCTCTCTTCAGGAGCCAGTGGTCTCAAGACTCCTCAGTCTCAGTTGTGGTCTCAGTTGGTGGGGAATCTGGGGTGGTCCACCTTGGTCCATGGTCGTCCGACACCAACACTGACCAGGTGTTTCGTTCTCGTGGTGGATGCCTATGGACGTCGGTGGATCAAGATCGGACAACTCGTAATGCGTAGGTCTCGGGTTCGAATCCCGAAGGCGGCTCTGTGGAAGCCCCAGGATTCTCACTCGCCGTGACCTGGGGCTTTTGCTTTTGGCGGATGCGGTGGTGGGGGTGGAAGCGGCCCGCTCGCGTGTCGGTGGTCTCAGTTCTGGTCTCAGTCACGGGTTCAGATGGGGGTGCTGAAGCGCTTCTGCTTCGGCGAGCAGGTCTTGGAACTCCTCCCAGTCCGCGCATGGGTCGAGGGGACGGCCGTCCGGCCGCGTGAAGAGCGCTTCGTGACGGGATCGGTACGGGGCTCGTACTCTTCTTGGTCTTGGGACGACCGCGCTTGTAGTGCTTGTGGGTCCGGCAGTCCTCCGAGCACGGCGCGAACCGGTGAGCCGCTGAAGCTGCCACTGAGGGTGGAACAACTCGGCTTCGAAGTCGACGTAGGTCCATCGCAGCCCCAGGGCTTCCCCCTGTCGCACATGAAGGTGGGCCGCTTGACCGCAGCTTCCAGGAAGGCCTTCGCCTGCTCGGTCGTGAACGGGTTCGCCTCGGGTTCGTCGACGGTCGGCCGATCCACGAGGGTGGCCACGTTCTCGCCGATGATCTGGCGACGGTGGGCGATCTTCAAGGCGCGTCGAGGCGCTGGGCATCCGCCCCCGGCCGGACGTCGTCGTGGTCCTGACCGACGGCCAGACCCCCTGGTCGGCCGTACGGCCGGCCTGCCGGACGTAGTGGCCTGTTCCTGTGTCAGGGCGGCCACCAGTCCCGGATCGAGGACGATCCCGACCACGTGCCGGACGTACCGCCCGACTGGGCGCGAGTGGTCGTCATCGGGTCGCCCTGACGCGGCCGACCGCTCTGGGCAGGATTCTTAACAGGACTGCGGGCAGGGACAGTTGAGGTCCTCGGCCGGTTCCGTAAACCCCGTTGCTCCTGTGTCGGGGGCAGGCGCTAGAGTCCGATGCGTTGCGTGATGTTCACAGCAACCGTACAAAGAGCGCGGCCGGCCTCCGAATATTTGGGGCGGCGGGGCCGCGCCATTCCCGTGGGGGGAATCCAGCAGTGAGAACACGCTCTTTGGTGTCGGCGGCCGTGTCCGCCGCACTGGGCGCCGCGCTCCTCGCCGCGCCGGCGCTGGCGTACGCGGACGAGGGCGGCACGTCCGGGCAGGACCCGGCGGCCACCGCGACCACGAACCCGGCGGCTGATCCGACGTCGACGGACACGCCCACCAGCGCCCCGTCCGGTACTCCTTCGGACACCCCGACCCCGTCCAACCCGCCCATCGGCGAACCGTCGGACACCCCGACCCCCGCCGATCCGACCCCGTCCGACTCGCCCTCCGGCGACCCGACGCCCGCCCCGAGCAGCAGCGCGCCTGCCGACGGCACCGGCGCCCCGGTGTTCGGCAACGTCGGTTCCGACCCTTCCGACGCGGGCTTCCTGACGGTCGCCGTCTCCTCCGATTCGGCGGTCACCGAGGTGTCCGCCGACCTGACCGAGCTGCGCGGCGCGGCCCCGGCGACCGTCGCAGTCACCGGCTTCACGCTCGTATCCGGCACGCCGCAGGACGGCGTATGGCGCTCGCCGCGCATGTCGCAACTGCCGTCGTACGGCAGCTACGACGTGACGGTCAGCGCCCAGGACAGCGACGGCGACAGCACCTCGTCGGCACACGCCACCACCGTGGACGTCGAGCCGAAGCCGGTCTTCGCCGATCGCAGCATCAGCCCCGCCGTACTGGACGTGGAGCACACGCACGTCACGCTCAGCGGCCGCATCTCGCTCTTCGACCCGATCACCGGCGACACCTCGCCACTGGCCGGCAAGACGCTGAGCGCGACGGCCGAGAACGGCGCCAGCGCCGTCACCGCCGCCGACGGCAGCTACGCGATCGACGTGACACCGAAGCTGAACGGCCTGAACGCCACGTCCGTGCCGGTCTCCCTGTCCTTCTGGATCGCCAACCCCGACGGCACGAACACCTATGTGCTCGTCGACAGCAAGACCCTGCCGGTCGTGGTCAGCCCGAGCCGGATTCGGCTGGACCACTCCAGCGTGCGGATCAAGTTCGGTGCCAAGGTGACCTCGTCCGGTGTCGTGGAGTACCTGTACGACGGCACCTGGCGCCCGGCCAAGGGCGTCGCGCTCGAAATGGGCTACTACGCCAAGGCGACGAGCGGTGCCGGCGGGCGCTTCACGCTCACCTACCCGTACATCCCTTACGACGACAGCACATTCACGGTCGAGACCAGCCTCGACAGCTACCTGGCCGACCCGTATCTGAAGGCCTCGCACGCCCAGTTCAAGGTCGATGTCATCAACCGGACGAACATCTGCTTCTGTTCGAGCTGGATCGACGAGTACTCCGACCTGCACATCCAGGGCAGCATGAGCGCCAGCAACGGCAAGGTGCCGCCGAACCGGAAGCTGTACCTCCAGCAGTCGGCCGACGGCAAGACCGGCTGGAAGTCGCTCGGCTGGTTCAACACGAAGTCCGACGGCACCTTCAACCTCGAGGGGTACGTGTCGGTGCCCAAGGGCTACTGGCGGCTGTACTCGGCGGGGTCGTCGGACTACCAGCCCGGCTACTCCAACTCCGTACACTTCAACCGCACCGCCACCCGGATCACCGGCTTCAACGCCGGTCCCGAGCCGGTGCGCAAGGGCCACACCGTGACCACCACCGGCACCTTGCAGCGGCTGAGCGGCACGAAGTGGGTGGCATTCGGCAAGCAGCGCGTCTACATCCTCTTCCAGGCCAAGGGCAAGAAGTCCTGGACGCAGTTGGGCTCCGTCAAGGCCGACTCGCACGGCCGCTTCACTGCCCGCTTCACCGCGAAGCAGGACGGCACCTGGGTCGGGGTCTATCTCGCGTCCGGCTCCTACGTGGACGCCGAGAGCTACCACGACTACGTGGACGTGCGCTGAGTAGCCTCTTCTGACGACCACGACGAAGGGCGCCCCGGGAACCCCCGGGGCGCCCTTCACCTTTACGGCAGCGTGGCCACGGCCGCCAGGAGCTCCGCCTCCATCCGGCCCGCGTCCAGGTGAACGGGGAGCGCGACGCCGTCCCATCCCGGTGACCGCCACCGTTCCCGGCCACCTGCCATGGCGCCACCACCGCATCGCACGGCCCCTGTCGCACCTGGCTTCGTGCACGTCGGGAACCGCTCCCGTTCGCAGGTCGAGGGTTGCCCGATAGAGAAGGCGTATAGGCGGATCGCGGAGTTTTGGAGGCGCTCGCCGGGACTGGCCGGCGGGGTACCGAATCCGTGGAGGACCCGTGCGTCGCCGTCCCGCCATGCTGGTCGTCGGCGCCGCCGCCGCGCTCTCGGCCGTTCCCGGACTCGCCGCGCCCGCGGTCGGCACCACCAGCGCCGACGAGTACCTCATCGGTGGCGCCCTCCATGGCGACCTCAAGCGGGTCCGCGCGGTGTGCAGCGGAGTGAAGAAGACCTCCCGCGACGCCACGGCCTGGACTTATCAGCAAGCCGTCGACGAGTTCGGCTCCGTCGCTTCCGTCGACGTCCTGGCGGCCTGAGGCCCGTTCGGTGTCCGGCGGAGCACGCCGTTCGCGGCGCGACGAGAGCCGCAACGCGGCCGGGCACATCCGCACCGGCCGCTCCTCACCCCACCGATATCGCCGATTCTCGGAGGTTCCATGTCCACTCTGCCTTCAAGTCCGCCTTCAAGCGCCACATCCGCCTTGCTCCGCAAAGCCGCCGTCGTCCTGCTGGCGGGCGGCGCCACCCTGTCGCTCACCGCGGGCCCGGCTCAGGCGGCGTCGCCCGGTTGGGAGACCCTTGCGAAGCCCAACACCGACGGCTCGCTCTATGACGTTCTGCCGGTCGGCGACGGCAGCACCGCCTTCGGCCAGACCGTCTGGGGCCGCAACAGCGGGGACGCCGAAGTCGTCCGTTACTGGCTGCGTCAGGGGACGGCGTGGAAGGAGCTGACCTACGAGAAGGATCGTGCGGACGACGGGATCTGGGCCGCCACGTCTGCCACCGACTTCTGGGTTCTGGGCAAGAAGTACCAGCAGTCCCTTTCCGTCAGCCACTGGAACGGCACGGCCTGGGAGAAGCGGAACCCGGCCGACGCGTCCGTCAACTTCCGTGGCATCAAGGCGGTTTCGGCCACCGATGTGTGGGCCGTGGGCGAGTCGCGAACGGACACCGCCACGAGTGTCCCGGGCGTCGTCGGGCACTGGGACGGCACCTCCTGGAAGGTCACCAAGCTCCCGCAGGCCGCCGGCGGCAGTACCAAGCTGAACTCCGTCCAGGTCAACTCCGCCACCGACATCTGGGCGGCCGGACAGACCTGCACGGATGTCGCGGGCACCAACTGCCGTCCGTACGTCGTGAAGTACGACGGCGCCAACTGGAAGGAGGTCGCCACGCCCACCGGCCTCACGGGCTCCCTCACCAAGGTCGTCGCCCGCGGCTCCGGTGATGTGTGGGTCGTCGGCGGTACCACCGCCCTGCACTGGAACGGCACCGGTTGGACCCGCGCGGACATCACCCTGAAGGGAGTCACGAGCTTCGCCGATCTGGCTTTCTACGGCGGACAGTTGTACGCCGGTCTGCACTCCGGCACCGACGGCGCCTTCGCCCGCTGGAACGGACAGGCCTGGGAGGCCGTCACCGGTCCCGTCTCCTACTCGGCGGACGGCGTCCGGCTGACCACGGCTACCGACGGGAGCCTGTGGGTGGCCGGCCGGACCATGTCCTTCTTCGGCAGCTCGTCGCCGTTCGCCGCCAGGCTCGCGGCGCCGGCCGCCGGCTGACGATCCGCGCGGCCGGGACTCCCCGGCCGCGGTTTCGGCACCCCCAGCCGGTTCCGGCACGGTCACTCCATCGTGCCGGAACCGGCTCCTGTGCATTGCCTCCCTCGTCACCCGTGATCCCATCCGCGTCCCCTCCCCGTCCCCTTCACGACGTCGCTCAAGACCCTTCCTCCGAAACGGAGTGACCGATGCCCCGCCCCGCCCCGGTTCCGTCTCTTCAACTCCCGCTCCTGGCGGGCCAGTCCGGCATCTGGCATGACCTCCGGGCCGGCGCCGGCAGCCAGCAGTACACCGTCGGCCTCTACACCGATGTGCGCGGACCGCTGCATGTCCCGGACTTCCAGGAAGCCGCCCGCCTCGCCGTGGCCGAGACCGAGGCGCTGCGGGTGCGATTCGTCGAAGCCGAAGCCGAAGCCGAAGCCGAAGCCGAAGCCGAAGCCGAAGCCGAAGCCGAAGCCGAAGCCGAAGCCGAAGCCGAAGCCGGAGCCGGAGCCGGAGCCGACGGGCATGGGGCGGGCTGGACCGGCGGGCGTCCGGGGCAGTACGCGGACGACGGGATCCGGCAGGAGGTCGGGCCGCCCCTCGACTGGGAGCTGCCGCTCGTCCGGGCCGGCGACGAGGCGGCCGCCCATGACTGGATGCGCGCCGACCTGGCCCGGCCCGTCGAACTCGGCAGGGATCCGCTGTTCGCCTTCGCGCTGATCACCGTCGCCCCAGAACGGCACTTCTTCTACCAGCGCGCCCACCATGTGGTCCTCGACGGGCACAGCGGTGTGCTCGTGCTGCGCCGCACCGCCGAGATCTACACCGCCCTGCGCGGGGGCCGGGATCCTTCGGAGGGCGCCCTGCCGGGCCTCGCCGAGCTCCACGCGGCACAGGCCGAGTACCGGGCGTCGGAACGGTTCACCGCGGACCGCGCCCACTGGGCCCGGCGCATGGCCGACAGGCCGGAGCCCGTCGGCCTGTCCCTCGGCCTGGCCCGGCCGCGAGGGCGTACGGAGCGCACGCAGGGCGCGGACGATCTCGTACGGAGCGCGGCGTGCATTCCGCGGGAGACCCTGGACCGGCTCGGCGCGACCGCCCGGCTGGCCCGCACCAACTGGTCCACCGGTCTCGTCGCCGCCGTCGCCGCCTACCTGCACCGCATGACCGGCCAGGACGACATCCTGCTCAGCCTGCCGGTCGTCGGCCGTGTCACGGAGGTCGCGCGGCGGACGCCCGGCATGACGGCCAACATCCTTCCGCTGCGCATCAGGGCGGACCGCGACACGACCGTCCACACCCTCATCCGCGGTGCGCTCGACGAGACCCGCCAGACCCTGCGCCACCAGCAGTACCGCTACGAGGAACTGCTCCGTGACCTGCGCGACGGCGGATCCGAGAGCGCACATCGGCAGTTCGGCCCGTTGGTCGACATCATGGGCTTCGACCTCGGCATCTCCTTCGACGGCACCCTGGGTATCGCTCACCGGCTCACCTCCGGCCCCGTCGAAGACCTGGAGATCGCGGCCTGTCCCTTGCCCGGTGAGGGGGGTCTCCAGATCCGGCTGGCCGGCCATCCCTCGCGCTACACGGAGTCCGAACTCAACGCCCACCTGCGCAGGTTCGCCCGATTCCTCGCCGCCTTCGCCGCCGATCCCGATGCCCTGGTGGGCGATGTGCCCCTACTGCTTCCGGGCGAGCGGGAGCGGCTGCTCGAGGAGTGGAACGACACCGCCGTCGAGCTGAGGCCGGCGACCGTGCACGGACTGTTCGAGGCGCAGGCCGCCACCACGCCGACCCGGATCGCCCTGATCCACGGCGAGGAGCGGCTCACCTACGCGGAGCTGAACGCGCGGGCCAACCGGCTGGCGCACCGGCTGATCGACCAGGGGGCAGGGCCGCGCACCGTGGTCGCGGTGTCGCTGCCGCCCTCGGTGGAGCTGGTGGTGGCGCTCCTCGCGGTCATGAAGTCGGGGGCGGCGTATCTGCCCGTGGACCCCGGGTATCCGGCCGAGCGGATCGCGTTCATGCTGGACGACGTCAAGTCCGTCGCCGTACTCGCGGAGCCGGCGGACGTGCGGGACACCGACGGGTGGTCCGAGAGCAACCCCGCCGCGCAGGAAGGCGCGGCCAGGCATCCGGCGTACGTCATCCACACCCCCGGTTCGACGGGGCGGCCCAAGGGCGTGGTGATCCGGCACGAGGCCGTGGCGGGCTATCTGTCCTATCTGCACGATCTGACGGGGCTCGGGGGCGACGACACCGTCCTGAACCTGGCGTCGGTGTCCTTCGACCCGTCGGTGCGGGACATCTTCGGGCCGCTGACAGCGGGCTCCCGGCTCGTCGTGGCGGAGCAGGACGAGGCCCAGGACCCGGCCGCGCTGTTCGCCCTGCTCAGGCGGCATCGGGTGACCGTGCTGCCCGCTCTGACGCCGACGATGCTGAACGCGCTCGCGGACGCGGCGCGGGATGCGGCGGGCGAGGGGGACGTACCGTCGCCCTGGCTGCGGATGGGCCTGGTCAGCGGTGAGGAGCTGACCGCCGCACACCTGCGGCGGGCGGCCTCGATCGGCGCGGACTGGCGGCTGGTCAACCAGTACGGGCCGACCGAGTCGACCATGACGGCCACCGTCCACCCGGTCGGTCCCGAGGACGGGGCGGGCGGGACGCGGCTTCCGATCGGGCGGCCGATCGCCAACGCCCGCTGCTATGTGCTCGACCGGCGGCTGCGGCCGGTGCCGCCCGGTGCGACCGCCGAACTGTACCTGGCGGGCGACGACCTGGCCGACGGGTACATGAACCGTCCCGGACTCACCGCCGAGCGGTTCCTGGCAGACCCGTACGGGCTGCGGCCGGGAGCGAGGATGTACCGCACGGGCGACCTGGCGAGCTGGCGTGCGGACGGCACCCTGGAGCTCCACGGGCGCGCCGACGACCAGGCGAGGCTGCGCGGTGTACGGATGGAACTGGGCCAGACCCAACCTGAAATTCTGCCGACATTGGCTCGATAGCCGTGAAATACGGCGCCAAAGTGCTTGCGATATGACGAGAATATAGCTGCCGGATAGGCGACACCTCAAGAATGTCAAGGAGCACGTCGAGCATTCGACGCGATCAAGGTTCGGGAGGTGACAGTCGTGTCGGAGCCACCATTCTCAGGAATTCTTTCGACCGTGGGGAACACCCCGCTCGTGGAATTGGAGAGGCTACTGCCGGGGTTTGAGGCCCGGGTATTCGCCAAGATAGAGAGATTCAATCCGGGCGGCAGTATCAAGGACCGGTCCGGGCTCAGCATGCTGAGCAGCGCGATCGAGAGCGGCGAGCTGGTGCCCGGCCGCTCCGTGGTGGTCGAGTCCAGCTCGGGGAACCTGGCGGTCGGACTCGCCCAGATATGCCGCTACTTCGGGTTCCGCTTCATCTGCGTGGTGGACGGAAAGACCACGGAGCAGAACCTGGCGATCCTGCGCGCCTACGGCGCCGAGATCGAGGTGGTGACCGAGCGGGACGAGCTGACCGGCGAGTACCTGCCGATGCGGCTGCGCCGCGTGCGGGAACTCGTCGCGCGGACGCCGTACGCGTTCTGGCCCAACCAGTACGCCAACCTGCTCAACCCGCAGGCACACGAGAAGACCATGGGGGAGATAGCGCGCGCCCTCGACGGCCGGGTGGACTACCTGTTCTGCTCGGTCAGCACCTTCGGCACGTTGCGGGGCTGCGCCGACCACATCCGCAAGCAGGGGATGGACACCACCGTCGTCGCGGTGGACGCCGAGGGCAGTGCCATCTTCGGCCTGGAGTCCACCCGCCGTCTCATCCCCGGGCACGGGGCGTCGGTCGTGCCGGCCCTGATGGACCCGACCGCCGCCGACCGGGTCGTCCACGTCTCCGACCTGGACTGCGTGGTGGCCTGCCGCAAGCTCATCCACCGCGAGGCCATCCTGGCCGGCGGCTCGTCCGGGGCGACCGTCGCCGCGCTGGCCCGGCTGAGGGACGAGATCCCGGCCGACTCGACCGTCGCGCTCGTCTTCCCCGACGGCGGCGACCGTTATCTCGACACGATTTATTCCGACACGTGGGTGCGCCGACATTTCGGTGAAGTCGCGCACCTCTGGAAGGACTGAACCCCGTCATGCTCATCATCCGGCACTCCGAGGTCGGGCAGATTCTGAACGGCCGTGAACTCGAGAACATCGAGGCCGTCGCGGACGCCTACCGCATTCACGCACAGGGCGACACCGCGGTGCCGCACTCCATATTCCTTCGCTTTCCCGGACAGCCGCGCAATCGCATCATCGGCCTGCCCGCCTACCGGGGCGGAGAGAAGCCGGCCGCGGGTATGAAGTGGATCTCGTCCTTCCCGGCCAACATCGACCGGGGCATTCAGCGCGCCAACGCGGCGATCATCCTCAACTCCCTGGAGACCGGCCGCCCCGAGGCGCTCGTCGAGGGCTCGCTGATCTCCGCCAAGCGCACCGCCGCCAGCGCGGCGCTCGCCGCCGAACTGCTCACCCGCGACCGCCGCCCGGACGGCCTCTCGCTGATCGGCTGCGGCGTCATCAACCTGGAGATCCTGCGCCACACCCGGGCGGCCGTCCCCGGCCTCAAGACCGTGACGCTGTACGACAGTTCGGCCGAGCGGGCCGCTTCGTTCGCCGCCCAGGCGGCCGAGGCCGCCCCGGAGGCGCGGGTGGTCACGGTCTCCACCGCCGAGGAGGCGCTCGCCGCCCAGGGCCTGGTCTCCATCGCGACCTCCGCCATCGAACCGCACCTGGACCTGAGGGCCGCCGTGCCCGGCACGGTCGTCCTGCACATCTCGCTGCGCGACCTGCTGCCCGAGTCGCTGCTCGACGCCCACAACATCGTCGACGACGTCGACCACGCGCTGCGCGAGCGCACCTCGCTGCACCTGGCCGAGCAGCTCGCGGGCCACCACGACTTCATCGACCCGACGATCGGCGAACTCCTCCTGGGCGAGGGCACGTTCACCCCCCAGTCGGGCCGCACGATCGTCTACGCGCCCTTCGGTCTAGGCGTCCTCGACATCGCGCTGGCCGACGACGTGCTGACCACGGCCCGGCAGAAGGGGCTGGGCGTGGAGGTGGAGGGCTTCCTGCCGTAGCCCCGGCCGCTCGGCGGCGTACCGGCATCACCTGAACGACGACACGAGAGGAAAGCAACCATGACCGACCGCAACGGCTGGTCGCCGCTGGAGATCACTCCGGGCGACGTGGGCGCAGCGGCGACCCCGGAGGCGCTCGTCGAGCACCTCGACAGCATCGACCTGGCCGGGCTGCTGGTCCGCGAGAAGGCCGTGGTCTTCCGCGGGTTCAAGGTGCCCGGCGAGGGGCTGGACCCGGTCCTCGACCGGCTGCTGCCCCGCCGCCTCGCCTACGTGCACGGCAACTCGCCGCGCACCAAGGTCGGCTCCAACGTGTACACCTCGACGGAGTACCCGCAGGAGTACACCATCTCGATGCACAACGAGATGTCGTACGCCCACGCCTGGCCGACCCGGCTCGCCTTCTACTGCGCCGTCGCCCCGGAGACCGGCGGTGCCACGCCGGTCGTCGACGCCGCGCTGTGGCTGGAGGCCCTCGACCCGGAGGTCCGCGAGGCCTTCGAGGCCGGGGTGCGCTACACGCAGAACCTGCATGGCGGCAAGGGCCTCGGCAAGAGCTGGCAGGACACCTTCGAAACCGGGGACCGGGACGAGGTCGACGTCTTCCTCAAGGAGTCGGAGGCCGAGTGGAGCTGGGGGCCGGGCAACAGCCTGAAGGTCAGCCAGCTGCGCCACTCCACGATGCGTCACCCGGTCACCGGCGCCGAGGTCTGGTTCAACCAGTCCGACCAGTGGCACCCGGCCTCGCTCGGCGACGACACCGCGAAGGCGCTCGCCCAGATCATGCCGGCCGACGAGCTTCCACAGTCCGTGACCTTCGCGGACGGCAGCCCGATCCCGGACGAGTACGTCCTGCAGGTGCGCGACCGTGGCCTGGAGAACGCGGTGAACGTCGACTGGTACGAGGGCGACCTGCTGCTCATCGACAACCTGCTGGTCGGCCATGGCCGCCGCCCGTTCACCGGCCCGCGCCGGATCCTCGTCGCGATGTCCGACTGACGGCCGGTCCGACCGGCCGACCTTCGTAGGTCGACTTCCGTTGGCCTACCGCGGTTGGCCAACCTCCGTAGGCCACCCCCCACAGCGGGGCCCAGCCGGTGGATCCCCCGCCATCGGCCGGGCCCCGCGGCCTGTTTCAGGCCTCGTATAGGCCGGATATGGGCCCGGGTCGAAAACTGGCCAACGCACTACGACCAGCACACCACCGCTCCACCGAAAACACAGGAGACCACCGTGTCCGAGCAGCACGAATCCGCCATCACCCACCGCGTCGTGCTCAACGACGAGGAGCAGTACTCGATCTGGTGGGCCGACCGCGACCTGCCGGCCGGCTGGCACGCCGAGGGTACCGAGGGCACCCGCGAGGAGTGCCTGGCCCACATCGACCGGATCTGGACCGACATGCGCCCGGCCAGCCTCCGCCGTCGGATGGACGCCGCGTAACCGGCCCGGCTCCGGCCGACGGCGCACCACGCGTACGACCGGGCTTCGGCCCGTCACCCCCGCTCTCGATCAGTCACTCACCACACGAGGAGCACACCCTCCATGTTTCCCGAGTCACGGACGGACGCATCGGCCGATGCAGCCCAGCTCACCCCCGTGCTCGTCGGCCGTCAGGCTTCGCTGACTCCGGAAGCGATCGCCGTGGAGCACGGTCGGCAGCGGATGACGTACGCGGAGCTCGACGCCCGCAGCAACCGGCTCGCCCACCTGCTGAGGGCCCAGGGTGCCGGACCCGACCTGCCGGTCGGCGTCCGGCTCGCCCGCGGCCTCGACCTGGTCGTCGGACTGCTCGCCATCTGGCGGGCCGGTGCCGCCTACCTGCCGCTGGACACCGAGGCGCCGCGGTCCCGCACCTCCGCGCTGATCGCCGCGTCCGGCACCGCACTCGTCCTCACCGACGCCCGGGGCAGCGCCGCCGTCACCGACGCCGGGGCCCAGCCCGTCGTCCCCGAGGACCTCGCCGCCGAACTCCGGGAGCAGCCCGCCGACGCCCCGGTCACCGGCGTACACAGCACCAACGCCGCCTACGTCCTGCACACCTCCGGGTCCACCGGCACCCCCAAGGGCGTCGTGGTCAGCCACGCCGGCATCGCCAACCGCATCGGCTGGGCGGTGCGACAGCACGGCCTCTCGACCGCCGACCGGGTGCTGCAGAAGACCGCCCTGGTTTTCGACGCCCATGTCTGGGAGGTCTTCGCCCCGCTGGTCAGCGGCGGCACCCTGGTGCTCGCCCCGGCCGGTGCCGAACGCGATCCGGCCGCCCTGGTCCGTGCGGTCGGCGAGCACCGGATCACGGTGCTGCAGGTCGTGCCGTCCGTGCTGCGCCTGCTCGTCGCCGAGGACGGCTGGCAGAAGTGCGGCGCGCTGCGCCTGGTGTGCAGTGCCGGTGAGCCGCTGCACGCCGAACTCGCCCACCGGCTGCGGGCGTTGAGCGACGCCGAGCTGTGGAACACCTATGGTCCGACCGAGTGCTCCATCGACGTCACCGCGCACCGGTTCGACCCCGCCCAGCTGACCGGTCCGGTGCCGATCGGCCGCCCCATCGAGAAGATGCGCGTCCTGGTCGTGGACGCGTCCGGCAGCCCGGTCGGCGTCGGTGTCCCCGGCGAGCTGCTCGCGGGCGGTGCCGGTGTGGCGCGCGGCTATCTCGGCCGCCCCGGCCAGACCGCCGAGCGCTTCGTGCCCGACCCGTTCGCCAAGGACGGCAGCCGCCTGTACCGCACCGGCGACCGGGTCAGCTGGCGCGCCGACGGCGTACTCGAATACCTGGGCCGCATGGACGACCAGGTCAAGGTCAACGGCGTACGCATCGAACCCGCCGAGGTCGAGGCCCAGCTGGCCGCGCACCCGGCGATCGCCGGTGCCGTGGTCCGCCCCTACGCCGCGGCCGACGGCGCCAAGCGGCTCGCCGCCTATTACGTGATCCGCGAGCCGGTCGCCGAGACCGAGCTGCGCGGCCACCTGCTGGAGCGGCTGCCCAGCACCCATGTGCCGGCCGCCCTGATCGAACTGGAGTCCTTCCCGCTGGGCCCGACCGGCAAGGTCGACCGGCGGGCGCTGCCCTCGCCCGACGCGGTCGCCGAACCGGCGGGCACCGCGCCCGCCACCGAGGCCGAGCTCCTGGTCGCCGAGGCCTGGCGGAGTGTCCTCGACTTCGGCCCGCTCACCACCTCCAGCGACTTCTTCCGCGGCGGCGGCACCTCGCTCCAGCTCACCCGGGTCGCCGCCCGGCTGCGCGCCGGCACCGGCCGCGACATCTCCTTGCGCGCCCTGCTCGGCGCCCCCACCCTCGCCGGCCACGCGGCCCTGCTGACGGCGGCCGCCGGGGAGGACTCCGCGCCCGTGCGGCCCGTCTCGCGCGAGGGCGGCCTGCCGCTCTCGTACGGGCAGCGCCGCCTGTGGTTCATGGACAAGATGCATCCGGCCAGTCCCGAGTGGGTCGCCGGTCTGCTGCTCAAGGTGCCCGGCGGCACCGCGTCCGAACTCGTCGGGCGGGCCCTGGACACCCTGGTCGCCCGGCACGAGGCGCTGCGCACCCGGTACGCCGAAGTGGACGGCGAGCCGCGCCAGTTCATCGAGGCGCCGACCGGCGTCCCGATCCGCGCGATCACCACCGGCCGCGAGGGGCTGCCCGCTGTCCTCGCCGAGCTGCTCGGCACGGGCTTCCGCCTCGACGGCGGTGAGCTGCTGCGGGCCGCGCACATCACGCTCGACGACGACAGCGAGCTGCTCGCCGTCGCCATGCACCACATCACCACCGACGGCTGGTCCACCGCCGTCCTGGAGCGCGAGTTCCACCAGGTCCTCGCCGCGCTGACCGCCGGCGAGCAGCCGGTCCTACCGCAACTCGCCGTCCAGTACGCCGACTTCGCGGCCTGGCAGCAGGAGCGGCTCACGGGCGAGGCCGTCGGGCGCGAGCTCACGCACTGGCGCGCCGTCCTCGACGGACACCAGCCACTCGCCCTGCCCACCGACCACCCGCGTCCCGCCGTCCGCGACGGCCGCGGCGGCATCACCCCGGTCACCATCGACGCCGGCACCCTCGCGGCCGTCGACACGATCGCCCGCGAGCACGGCACCACCCGGTTCACCGTCCTGCTCACCGCGTACGCCACCGTCCTCGCCCGGCACAGCGGCCAGTGGGACCTGCCGGTCGGCACCCCGGTCGCCGGGCGCGAGCGGCCCGAACTCGACGGCGTCGTCGGCTTCTTCCTCAACAACGTGGTGCTGCGCTGTGTGCTCGACGGCGAACTCGGCTTCAACGACGCGGTCGCCAGGGTCGCCGCCATCACCCGGGACGCCTTCAGCCACCAGGACCTGCCGTTCGACCTCCTCGTCGACGAGCTGGCGCCCGACCGCGACCTGTCGCGCACGCCGCTCTACCAGGCCGCCTTCGACCTGCACGGCGAGGACTTCAACGGCACCGTCGACGGCGACACCGAGACGGTCCGCAGGATGTGGCGGATCACCCACACCGACCTCACCCTGCTGCTGCGCCCGGCCGCCGACGGATCGCTGGTGGGCGGCCTGGAGTACGCGACCAGCCTGTACGAGGAGGCCACCGCCGCCCGCCTCGCCGCCGGCCTGACCACCCTGCTCGCGTCCGCCACCGCCGACCCCGACCGCGCGCTCGGCGCCCTCGACCTGCTCACCCCCGGTGAGCACGCCGAGCTGACCCGCTGGGGCACCGCCGAGACGCCCCAGCCCGTCATGTCGACGCCGCAGATGTTCGCCGCGCAGGCCGTGCGAACCCCGCACGCCACCGCCGTCGAGGGCGACGGGTTCGCCCTGACCTACCGGGAGCTGGCGGCCCGCGCCGCGCGGATCGCCCGCCACCTGCGCTCGATCGGAGTCCACCGGGGCAGCACCGTCGGTGTCCTGCTCGACCGGGGCCCGGAGTTGCACGCGACCCTGCTCGCCGTCTGGCAGGCCGGCGCGGCGTACGTACCGATCGACCCGGCCTTCCCCGTCGAGCGCGTCACCGGGATGCTCGCCGACGCCGACGCCCGGGTCCTGGTCACCCAGAACGCCTACGAAACAGGGGTGTTCGACGGCACGGTCGTACGGATCGACGGGGCCGACGCCGACGCGATCGCCGCCCAGGACGCCTGGACGCCACCGCTGGAGGCCCACTTCGAAGACCTGGCGTACATCATCTACACCTCCGGCTCGACCGGCCGCCCCAAGGGCGTCGCGGTCAGCCACCGCGGCCTCGCCAACCACCTGAACTGGGCGGCCGCCGAGCTCGCGGGCGCGGGCACCGGCGGCAGCGCGGTCTTCTCCTCGGCCGCCTTCGACCTGGTCGTCCCCAACCTGTGGGCGCCGCTGCTCACCGGCCGGCGGGTGCTGCTCCTTCCGCAGGATCTCGACCTGTCCGAACTCGGCGAACGCCTGGCGGCGCACGCCCCGTTCAGCTTCCTCAAGCTGACGCCGGGCCATCTCGACATCCTGGCCCAGCAGTTGACCGAACGTCAGGCAGCCTCGCTGACCCCGGTCGTGGTGGTCGCGGGCGAGGCCCTGGACGGCTCGCTCGCCGCCACCTGGGCTTCGCTGCTCGGTGAGGGCGGCCGGCTCATCAACGAGTACGGTCCCACCGAGGCCTCCGTAGGCACCAGCGTCCACCCGGTGGCGACCGGCACCGGACCCGGCGTCGTGCCCATCGGCGGCCCGCTGCCCGGCATGGTCATGCGCGTCCTGGACGAGCGGATGCGGCCCGTCCCCGTCGGCGCGGTCGGCGAACTGTACGTCGGCGGCACCGGAGTCGCCCGCGGCTATGTCGGCCGCCCCGGCCTGACCGCCGAGAAGTTCCTGCCCGACCCGTACGGGCCCGCCGGAACCCGCCTCTACCGCACCGGGGACCTGGCACGCTGGCTCGACGGCGGCGCCGTGGAGTTCCTCGGCCGCACCGACGACCAGGTCAAGATCCGCGGCTACCGGGTGGAGACCGGCGAGATCCGCGCGGTCCTGCTCGACCACCCCGGCGTCGCCGACGCGGTCGTCGTGCCGGTCGGCAGCGGCGCCCGGGTCCGGCTCGCCGCCTACTTCACCGCCGTCCCCGGCGGCGACGCGGACGCCGCGTCCCTCGCCGCCCACAGCGCCCTGCTGCTGCCCCCGTACATGGTCCCGGGCAGCTTCACCGAGCTGGAGCGCATCCCGCTCAACCCGAACGGCAAGGTCGACCGGCGCGCCCTGCCCGAGCCGGCGGCGGCCGAACCACCGCGGCGCGCGCGCCCCGCCAACCCCGTCGAGGAGCGCCTCCTCGACATCTGGCGTGACGCCTGTGGGATCGAGGCCGGCCTCGACGACAACTTCTTCCACGCCGGTGGAAATTCGATCCTCGCGATCCGGCTCATCGCCGCGATCCAGACCGACTTCGAGATCACCCTGCCCGTACGCGCCGTGTTCGAGGGCCCGACCGTCGCCGAACTGGCGCAGACGATCGAGGACCGGATCCGCGCGGAGATCGCCGAGATGTCCGACTCCGAAGTGATGGCGGACTCGATGCTGCTGAAGGAGCAGAACGCATGAGCACCGAGGAAGCAACCACCGCCGTGCCCGCCCCGTCGGGTGCCTCGCTCCGCGACGAACTGCTGCGCCGCCGCCTGGCCGGCCGCCGCGGTGCCCGCCGCGACGAGATCACCCGTGCCGACCGCGGCGCCCCCCTGGCGCTCAGCGCCGGCCAGCAGCAGATGTGGTTCCTCAACCGCCTGGAGCCGGACAGCACCGAGTATCTGGTGCCGCTGGTGCTGCGGCTTCGCGGCACCCTCGACGCCGCCGCCCTCGGCCGCGCCTTCGAGACGATCGCCGCCCGCCACGAGATCCTGCGCACCCGGTACGCCTTCGAGAACGGCGGCCCGGTCCAGGTCGTGGACGCGCCCGGCGCCCGCGCACTGCCGCTGCCGGTCGTCCCGCTCACCGGGGCACCGGCCGCCGAGCGCGAGCGGAAGGCCACCGAGGTGCTGCGCGAGCAGCTCGCCACCGGCTTCGACCTGGCCACCGAGTGGCCGGTGCGCGGCACGCTGCTGCGCCTCGCCGACGACGACCACATCCTGGCTTTCGTCTTCCACCACATCGCCTGCGACGCCTGGTCCACCCGCGTCTTCGGCGGCGAACTCAGCGCCTTGTACGCCGCGTTCGTCTCCGGCCGCGAGGCCCAGCTGCCGCCGCTCACCCTCCAGTACGCCGACTACGCGGCCTGGCAGCGGCAGCAGCTCACCGGCCCCGGCGCCGAGGCTCACCTCGACTACTGGCGCGAGCGCCTGGCCGGCGTCGAGGCGACCGACCTGCCGACCGACCGGCCGCGCCCGGCCGTCCGCGACCACGCGGGCGCCGACCTGGACTTCGAGCTGCCCGACGGGCTCGCCGACCGGGTCCGAGAAGCCGCGCTGAACCACGACACCACGCCGTTCACCGTGCTGCTCACCGCCTACCAGACGCTGATCGCCCGCTACACCGGAAAGCGGGACGTGACCGTCGGGACCGTCGTCTCCGGGCGTGGCCGCCCCGAGCTCCAGCAGCTCATCGGCTACGGCATCAACACCCTCGTCATGCGCGCCGAGTGGGACGATCAGGCCACGTTCGGCGGCCTCGTCGCATCCGGTCGCCGGCACATCCTGGACGCCTTCGACCACCAGCAGGTGCCGTTCGCGCAGCTGGTCGACGAGCTCCAGCCGGAGCGCGACCAGTCCCGCACCCCCCTCTACCAGGTCGCCTTCACCCTGCACGAGTGGCGCCTGGACTCCTTCGAGCTGCCCGGCCTCACGGTGGACCCGTTCGGTGACAGCGACGGCATCGCCAAGTGCGACCTCGCCCTCCAGGTGCAGGAACTGCCCGACGGCTCCTTCAGGGCCCGCTTCCAGTACGCCACCGCCCTCTTCGACCAGAGCACGGTCCGCCGCCTCGCCGGCAACTTCGTGCGCCTGCTCGACCAGGTCCTGAACGCCCCGGACACCCCCCTCGAGGCCATCGACATCCTCAGCGAGGCCGAGCGCGCCATCGTCACCGGCGCTCTGGACGGCCACCGCACCACCGAGCCGGTCACCTCTCTCGCTCATGAGTTGTTCGAGGAGTGGGTGGTGGGGTCGCCGGGTTCGGTGGCGGTGGTGGCGGGTGGGTTGTCGTTGTCGTATGGGGAGGTGAATGAGCGGGCGAACCGGTTGGCGCATGTGTTGCGTGCGGCGGGTGTGGGTCCGGAGGATTTGGTGGGTGTGCATCTGGAGCGGGGTGGGGATCTGGTTCCCACGTTGTTGGGTGTGCTGAAGTCGGGGGCGGGTTATCTGCCGTTGGATCCGGCGAATCCGGTGGAGCGTCTGGGGTTTGTGCTCGGGGACGCGGGTGCGCGGGTGGTGGTGACGACGTCGGCGTTGTTGCCGTCGTTGTCGGGTGTGTATGCGGGTGCGGTGGTGGTGCTGGACGCGGAGGAGACGTGTGCGGCGTTGGCTGCGGCGTCGGTGGAGAATCCGGTGCGGGTCTCTGATCCGGACAATGTGATCTACACGATCTATACGTCGGGTTCGACGGGTCGGCCCAAGGGTGTGGTGCTGACGCATGCCAATGTCGTGCGGTTGTTGGAGACGGCGCAGGAGCATTACGGGTTCGATGAGTCCGATGTGTGGTCGATGGCGCACTCGTATGCCTTCGATGTGTCGGTTTTCGAGATGTGGGGTGCGCTGGCTCATGGTGGGCGGCTGGTGGTGGTTCCGCAGGCGGTGACGCGTGCGCCGGAGGAGTTCTTGGATCTGCTGGTCGGGGAGGAGGTGTCGGTTCTCTCTCAGACGCCGACCGCTTTCCGGTCGCTGGTCGCGGCCGCCGCCTCCGGTGACCGCCGGGTTCACGAGCTTTCCCTGCGTGCTGTCGTCTTCGCGGGGGAGAAGCTGGAGGTCTCCGAACTCCGGCCGTGGACGGATCTGTTGGGCCTCGACGCTCCCGCGCTCGTCAACATGTACGGCATCACCGAGACCACCGTCCACACCACCTACCACAAGGTCGAGGAACAGGACGTTGACGGCCTGGCGGCGAATCGCGTGGGCTACCCGCTCAGCGACCTTTCGGTCTATCTGCTGGACGCCTCGGGTTCGCTCGCGCCCGTCGGTGTACCGGGTGAGATCCATGTGGCGGGCCCGGGTGTGGCGCGCGGTTACCTCGGACGTCCGGACCTGACCGCGGAGCGGTTCGTGCCGAACCCGTTCGGGCCGGCCGGCGCTCGTATGTACCGCAGTGGTGACCTCGCCCGCCGCCGTGAGGACGGCAGCCTTGAGTTCCTGGGCCGTATCGACGACCAGGTCAAGATCCGCGGCTACCGCATCGAGCTCGGCGAGATCTCGGCCGCGTTGACCGCGCACGAGGACATCGCCCAGGCCGTCGTGGTCGTCCGCGAGGACACCCCCGGCGACAAGCGACTCGTCGGCTACCTCGTCCCGGCGCGGTCCGGTGCCGGGCTGCCCGTCGCCGAGATTCGCGCGGCCCTCGCCCGCGAGCTGCCCGAGTACATGGTTCCGGCCGCCTTCGTGGCGCTCGACACCATTCCGCTCACCACCAACGGCAAGCTCGACAAGCGCGCCCTGCCCGCCCCCGACGCCGCCCTCCAACTGCGCGCCGCGGGCGAGTTCACCGCGCCGCGCACCCCGGACGAGGAGTCCGTCGCCGCCGTCTGGCGTTCGGTGCTCGGCGTCGACCGGGTCGGCGTCCACGACAGCTTCTTCGAGCTGGGCGGCGACTCGATCCGCGCCGTCGCCCTGGTCGGCGAGCTCCGCGAGGCCGGCCACGAGGTCGCGGTCCGCGACGTCTTCGACTGCCGTACGGTTGCCCGCCTCACCGAGCTGGCCACCGGCCGCCCCGCCGCCACGGCCGGCGCCGAGCGCCGCGTCGCCCCCTTCGAGCTGATCGGCGACGAGGACCGGGCCGTCCTGCCCGCCGACGTCGTCGACGCCTACCCGCTGGGCCAGAACCAGCTGGGCATGGTCATCGAGATGCTGATGGACGACGGCCGCAACCACTACCACAACGTCTCCACCTTCCGGATCCGTGACGAGCACCCCTTCTCGCTCGACGCCCTGGTCGAGGCCGGCCGTATCGTCACCGCCCGGCACGAGGTGCTCCGCACGTCCATCGACCTGGCGTCCTACTCGCGACCCCTCCAGCTCGTCCACGCCACCGCCGAACTGCCCATCACCGCACAGGATCTGACCGGCCTCGACGCCGAGCAGGTGGAGGCCGCGCTGCGCGCCTTCACCGTCGCCGAGCGGGCCCGCCTCTTCGACCTGGCGGTGCCGTCGCTGATGCGCTTCCACGCGCACACCACGGATGACGGCGGCTGGTGGATCTCGGTCACCGAGTGCCACCCCATCCTGGAGGGCTGGAGTCACCACTCCCTACTGATGGAGCTGTTGACGACCTATCAGGTCATACGTGACGGCCGCGACCCGGAGCCGACGGAGCTGCCCTCGCTGCGCTTCGCCGACTTCATCGCGGGCGAGCTCGCCGCCCTCGACTCGGCCGACGACCGTGCGTACTGGGCCGAAGTCACCGAGAACCACGCCAAGTTCATCCTGCCCACCACCTGGGGCGAGCCAGGGGCCGCGCACACCACCTTCCAGACCGGCATCTCCTGGCAGGACCTGGAGCCGGGCCTGCGTGCGCTGGCTACGGCCGCCGACGCCTCCCTCAAGAGCGTCATGATCGCCGCCCACCTCAAGGTGCTCGGCCAGCTCACTCACGAGCAGGCCTTCCACACCGGCCTGGTCTGCGACGCGCGCCCCGAGGAGACAGGCGCCGACCGCGTCTACGGCATGTACCTCAACACGCTGCCGTTCCCGCACACCAAGGGCGCCCGCACCTGGCGTGAGCTGGTGGGCCGGACCTTCGCGGCCGAGGTCGAGCTGTGGGGTCACCGCCGTTACCCGCTGCCCGCCGTCCAGCGCGACTGGGGCGGCACCGGCCGCCTCATGGACGTCTACTTCAACTACCAGGACTTCCGGCAGGTCGACACGGACCTGGTGGACGAGCTGGCCGGCATCGACGACAGCCCCACCGAGTTCCCGCTCAGCGTCTCCTCGCGCGCCGGGCATGTCATCCTGACCGCCGACACCCGCGCCGTCACCCCGGCCCACGCCGAGCGGCTCGCCGAGATGTACCGGTCGGTCCTGGAGGCCATGGCCGCCGACGCGGACGGCGACGCCACCCGCACCTTCCTGCCAGAGGGCGAGCGGGCCGCCCTGCTCGCCGCCGCCGAGGGCCCCGCCACCGAGCCGGTCAGCCGCACCGCGCTCGACGCGATCCTGGCCACCGCGGCCCGTACGCCCGGCGCGGTCGCCGTCCGCGACGCCTCAGGTTCCCTCGACTACGCGGGGCTGTCCGCCCGTTCGGGGGCCCTGGCCCGCCGCGTTCGCGCGGCCGGCGCGGGTCCCGAATCCGTGGTCGGTGTGCTCCTCGACCCGACCGTCGACCTGCCGGTCGCTCTCCTCGCGGTGTGGCGGGCCGGAGCGGCGTACGTCCCGATGGACGCCTCCTGGCCGACCGAGCGCATCGCGACCGTCGTCGCCGACGCCGGCTGCCCCGCCGTCGTCACCCAGGCCGAGTACGCCGATCGCTTCGCCGGATTCGGCGGCCGGGTCCTGCTCGTCGATGAGGACGCCGGCGTCCGGGGTATCGGTGAGGGTGCGGAGGTCCTGGACCCGAACCCGCTGCCCGGGGCCGACCCCGAGCAGCTCGCCTATGTCATCTACACCTCCGGCTCCACCGGCAGGCCCAAGGGCGTCCAGATCACCCACCGCTCGCTCGCCGGCTACCTGGACTGGGCGGTCACCGACTACTTCGGCGGCGCCCCCGGCGACACCGCGCTGTTCTCGTCCGTCGCCTTCGACCTGGTCGTGCCGACGCTGTACGCCCCGCTGATGACCGGCGGCGCGCTGAACCTGTTCGGCTCCGAGCGCGACCTGTCCGAGCTCGGCGACTGGCTGGCCGAGTCGGGCCCGTACGGCTTCCTCAAGCTGACCCCCGGCCATCTGGAGATGCTGGGCCAGCAGTTCGACGGCGAGCGCGCGTACGGCCTCGCGCCGGTGCTCGTCGTCGGCGGCGAGGCCCTGCTCAGCCGCACCGCGGAGCGCTGGCTCGACCTCGTCGGCGGCGGCCGTGTCGTCAACGAGTACGGCCCGACCGAGATCACCGTCGGCAACAGCGTCCACGACGTCACCGGTCCCCAGGCCACCGAGATCGTGCCCGTGGGCCGTCCGCTGCCGGGCACCACGATGCATGTCCTCGACGACAACCTCCAGCCGGTACCGGTCGGCGGCACCGGCGAGCTGTACGTCGGCGGCCACGGCCTCGCCCGCGGCTATGCGGGCCGCCCGGCCCAGACGGCGGCGTCCTTCCTGCCCGACCCGTTCGGCCCGGCCGGCGCCCGCCTCTATCGCACCGGCGACCTCGCCCGGGTCCTCGCCGACGGCACGGTCGACTTCCTCGGCCGTATCGACGGACAGGTCAAGATCCGCGGCTACCGCGTCGAACCCGGCGAGATCGAGGCCGTTCTCGGCAGCCACCCGGCGATCGGCGAGGCCCGCGTCCGCGTCCATGAGAGCGCCACCGGCAAGCAGCTTGTCGCCTACGTCGTTCCCGTCGTCCCGGAGGGCGAACTGCCCCCGCACGCCGAGCTCGACGCGTACGCCGCCGACCGGCTGCCCCCCTACCTGCTGCCCTCCGCCTACCTGGCGCTGGAGCGCATCCCGCTGACCGCCAACGGCAAGCTGGACCAGCGCGCCCTGCCCGCCCCTGACGCCGCCGCCTTCGACGCGGCCCCGCACGTCGCGCCACGCACCCCCGCCGAAGAGCGGATGGCCGCGGTCTGGGCCGAGCACCTGGGCCTGGAGCGGGTCGGCGTCCTCGACAGCTTCTTCCAGCTGGGCGGCGACTCGATCCGCGCGGTCGGCCTGGTCGGCGCGTTGCGCGCGGCGGGGTTCGAGGTCGGCGTCCGTGAGGTCTTCGAGAAGGCCACCGTCGCCGCGCTCTGCGAGTCCGTCACCGGGCGCCCCGCGCCCACCGCGCAGGTCACCGCCGTCGAGCCGTTCGCGCTGCTCTCGGACGCGGACCGGGCGCTGCTGCCCGAGGGCCTGAGCGACGCCTACCCGCTGTCGCAGAACCAGACCGGCATGCTCGTCGAGACCCTCGCGTCGGACGGCCGCAACAACTATCACGACCTGACCTCCTTCCTGGTCCGTGACGGCGCGCCGTTCGACTTCGGCGCCCTTCAGCGGGCCGTGGAGGTTGTCGGTGCCCGCCACGACATCCTGCGCACCTCGGTCGACCTGACCGGGTACAGCGTGCCGATGCAACTGGTACACAGCGAGGTCGCCATCCCGCTGGACCGGGCCGACGTACGCCACCTCGACGAGGACCGACTGGCGGCGGAGCTGGCGGAGTTCGCCGCCACCGAGCGGGCCACCCTCTTCGACATGACGTCGTCCGCGCCACTGCTGCGGATCTTCGTCCACGTCCAGAGCGACGCGGCCTGGCGGCTGACCTTCACCAAGAGCCACGCCATGCTGGAAGGCTGGAGCTACCACACCCTGCTCAACGAATTGGTCGAGGTCTACCGGGCGCTGCGCGACGGCGCCGAGCCCGCCCCGTACGAGGCGCCGCCCGTGCGCTTCGCGGACACCGTCGCCGCCGAGCTCGCGTCCCTCGACGACGCCGAGGACCGCGCCTACTGGCAGGGCATCGTGGACACCCACACGCCGTTCGCGCTGCCCGCCGACTGGCACGGCGACCGCACCGCACCCCCCGAGACGGTGGGGGCCGGCTTCTCCTTCCGCGACCTGGAGCCCGCGCTGCGCGGCCTCGCGACCAAGGCGGGAGTGCCGATCAAGGCGGTGCTGCACGCGGCCCACCTGAAGGTGATGTCGCAGCTGACCGACGAGGAGCGCTTCTTCACCGGCATCGTCGGCCACCAGAGGCCCGAAGTCCCCGGCTCCGAGCGCCTGTTGGGCATGTATCTCAACACCATGCCGCACGCCCACGACCGGTCCTCCCGGACCTGGGGTGAGCTGGCGAGGCAGGCCTTCGACGGTGAGGTCGCGGCCTGGCCGCACCGGAACTTCCCGCTGCCGGCCATCGAGAGCGGCGGCCGCCGCCTGATCGACGTCTACTTCGTCTACCTCGACTTCCACCTCGTCGGGGAGGACCAGGTGGTCGACGAGGGCAACGGCATCAACAGCAGCTCCACCGAGTTCGGCCTCGGCGTCACCGCCATCGGTGGCTTCATCAGCCTCCGCGCCAGTTCGCACGTCCTGTCCGCCGAGAACGCGGAGCGCGTCGCGGGCATGTACCGCTCGGTCCTGGAGGCGATGGCCGTCGAGGGCATCGACGGCGACGCGCGAGCGGTTCGGGTGACGGCCGGAGAGTACGACCTGCTTGTACGTGACGCCCGGACCCCGGGCTCCGAAGTCACCTCTCTCGCTCATGAGTTGTTCGAGGAGTGGGTGGTGGGGTCGCCGGGTTCGGTGGCGGTGGTGGCGGGTGGGTTGTCGTTGTCGTATGGGGAGGTGAATGAGCGGGCGAACCGGTTGGCGCATGTGTTGCGTGCGGCGGGTGTGGGTCCGGAGGATTTGGTGGGTGTGCATCTGGAGCGGGGTGGGGATCTGGTTCCCACGTTGTTGGGTGTGCTGAAGTCGGGGGCGGGTTATCTGCCGTTGGATCCGGCGAATCCGGTGGAGCGTCTGGGGTTTGTGCTCGGGGACGCGGGTGCGCGGGTGGTGGTGACGACGTCGGCGTTGTTGCCGTCGTTGTCGGGTGTGTATGCGGGTGCGGTGGTGGTGCTGGACGCGGAGGAGACGTGTGCGGCGTTGGCTGCGGCGTCGGTGGAGAATCCGGTGCGGGTCTCTGATCCGGACAATGTGATCTACACGATCTATACGTCGGGTTCGACGGGTCGGCCCAAGGGTGTGGTGCTGACACATGCCAATGTCGTGCGGTTGTTGGAGACGGCGCAGGAGCATTACGGGTTCGATGAGTCCGATGTGTGGTCGATGGCGCACTCGTACGCCTTCGATGTGTCGGTTTTCGAGATGTGGGGTGCGCTGGCTCATGGTGGGCGGCTGGTGGTGGTTCCGCAGGCGGTGACGCGTGCGCCGGAGGAGTTCTTGGATCTGCTGGTCGGGGAGGAGGTGTCGGTTCTCTCCCAGACGCCGACCGCTTTCCGGTCGCTGGTCGCGGCCGCCGCCTCCGGTGACCGCCGGGTTCACGAGCTTTCCCTGCGTGCTGTCGTCTTCGCGGGGGAGAAGCTGGAGGTCTCCGAACTCCAGCCATGGACGGACAGACTGGGCCTCGACGCTCCCGCGCTCGTCAACATGTACGGCATCACCGAGACCACCGTCCACACCACCTACCACAAGGTGGACGGTGTGGACCTGGCCCGTCCGGCGACCAGCCGGGTCGGGCATCCGCTCTCCGACCTCTCGGTGCTGCTGCTCGACGCGGACGGCCGGCCGGTGCCGGTCGGTGTCCCCGGCGAGATCCATGTGGCGGGCCCGGGTGTGGCGCGCGGTTACCTCGGACGTCCTGACCTGACCGCGGAGCGGTTCGTGCCGAACCCGTTCGGGCCGGCCGGCGGCCGGATGTACCGAAGCGGCGATGTGGCCAAGCGGCTGGCCGACGGAGGCCTGGAAGTCCTGGGCCGTATCGACGACCAGGTCAAGATCCGCGGCTACCGCATCGAACTGGGCGAGATCGCCGCCGCGCTCGCCGCCGAGCCGTCCATCGCTCAGGCCGTCGTGGTCGTCCGCGAGGACACCCCCGGCGACAAGCAGCTCGTGGCGTACGCGGTGCCCGCCGAGGGCGGACTCGCCGATCCGCGCACGCTGCGTGAGAGCCTGGGCCGCGCACTGCCGGACTACATGGTCCCGGCCCTCTTCGTGGCGCTCGACACCATTCCGCTCACCACCAACGGCAAGCTCGACAAGCGCGCCCTGCCCGCCCCGGACCGCTCCGACCTGGCGGTGGCGGCCGGCTCGGTCGCCCCGCGCACCCCGCAGGAGCAGCGGCTCGCGCTGATCTGGGCCGACGCCCTCGGTCTGGACTCGGTCGGCGTCGAGGACGCGTTCTTCGACCTCGGCGGCGACTCGATCCGCGCCGTCGCGCTGGTCGGCGCGATGCGCGCGGCCGGTCTCGACGTGTCCGTCCGGGACGTCTTCGAGCGGCGCACCATCGCCTCGGTCGCCGAGCTGCTCGCGGGCCGCACCGCCCCGGTCGAGGAGTTCCGCACGGTCGAGCGGTTCGCGATGATCAGTGCGGCGGACCGGGCGCTGCTGCCGGTCGGCGTGGTCGACGCATACCCGCTGACCCAGGTGCAGACCGGCATGCTCGTCGAGATGCTGGCCGGTTCGCGGGACGGCGCCCCGGCGGCGTACCACTCGACCGCGAGCTACAAGGTCCGCGACGAGCGGCCGTTCGACGCGGACGCGCTCCGCGCGGCGGTGCGCACCGTCACGGCCCGGCACGAGGTGCTGCGCACCTCCTTCGACCTGTCCACGGCCTCCCGGCCGCTGCAGCTCGTGCACGCCTCGGCCGGGACTCCGGTCGCGGTGCACGACCTGAGCGACCTGGACGCGGCGGGCGTCGACGCGGCGCTGCGAGCCCACCAGGCCGCGGAGCGGGCCGAGGTGCTCGACCCGGCGGTCGCTCCGCAGCTGAGGGTCGCGGCGCATGTCGTGGGTGACGGGTGGTGGCTGGGGCTCACACAGTCCCACCTGATCACCGAGGGCTGGTCGCAGCACGCGATGCTGATGGAGATCATCGCCTGCTACCGGGCGTTCGCGGCGGGCCGCGCGCCCGAGACGTACCAGGCGCCGGATGTCCGCTTCGCGGACACCGTGGCCGCCGAGCTGGCCTCCCTGGAGTCGGCCGAGGACCGCGCGCACTGGCAGGGCGTGGTACAGGGGTACACGCCGTTCGTGCTGCCCGCCGACTGGGCGGACCGCACGGGCGCGGCCGAGGACTACGCGGTCACCGTGGAGCTGATGGACCTGGAGGCGCCGCTGCGCGCCTTCGCCGCCAGGGCCGGGGTCTCCGTCAAGAGCGTGCTGCTCGCCGCCCACCTCAAGGTGCTCAGCCAGCTCACCGACGAGCCTGCCTTCCACACGGGACTGATCTGCGACACGCGCACCGAAGTCCTGGGCTCCGACCGGGTGTTCGGCATGTACGTCAACACCTTGCCGTTCCCGCACACCCGTACCGCCCGCACCTGGCGGGAGCTGGTGCGCCAGGTCTTCGACCGCGAGGTCGCGCTCTGGCCGCACCGCCGCTTCCCGCTGCCGGAGATCCAGCGCACCGCCGGTACGGCCGGGCGCCTCATCGAGGTGATCTTCAACTACCAGGACTTCCACAACCTGGACGGCCGGCAGCTCGATCTCGCGGCCGGGCTCGGCTCGGGCTCCACCGAGTTCGCCCTGGAGGTCTCGACCTCCGGCGGGGGTCTCGCCCTGAAGACCGACACCTCGGTGCTGGGCCGGGACGCGGCGGACCGCCTGGCCGCGATGTACCGGTCGGTCCTGGAGGCGATGGCCGTCGAGGGTGTCGACGGTGATGCCCGCACGACCCGTCTGTGCGCCGCCGACGCGGAACTGCTCGGCTCCTGGGCGGACACGGCCCGTACGCCGTCCTGGATCAGCATCGAGCGGGAGTTCGAGCGGTATGCCGCCAAGTACCCCGACCGGCCGGCGATCTCCGACGACACCAGCGCGCTCAGCTACGCCGCCGCCAACGCGGAGGCCAACCGGCTCGCCCGCCACCTGCGCGGCCTCGGCGTCGGCCCCGACACGGTGGTCGGCATCAGCGCCGACCGTTCCCCCAAGACGGTCCTCGCCGTCCTCGCGGTGCTCAAGGCGGGCGGCGCCTACCTGCCGCTCGACCCGGGCTACCCGGCGTCCCGGCTCGCCTTCATGGCCGCCGACGCGCGGGTGAAGGTGCTGATCACCCAGGGCTCGTACGCCGACGCCCTGGCCGGGATCGACGCCGCCGCGGTGCTGCTCGACGAGCCGGCCGACTGGGCCGCGCAGGAGGCCACCGATCTGCCGGAGACCGCCCACCCCGACGACCTGGCGTACGTCATCTACACCTCCGGCTCCACCGGCAGGCCCAAGGGCGTCCACGTCCACCGGCACGGCATGGCCAACCACCTGCTCGCCAAGGTCGAGGACCTGGAACTGACCGGCGCCGACAGCATCGTGCAGAACGCGTCGATGGCCTTCGACATCTCGGTGTGGCAGATGCTCGCCGCGTTCGCGGTCGGCGGCCGGGTCCGGGTGGCCGACGCGGACACCGCGCTCGACCCACTGTCCTTGTTCCCGCGCACCGCCGACGAGCACATCACCGTCCTCGAAGTCGTACCGTCGCTGCTGCGCGCCGCGCTCGACGCGATGGACGCGGGCGCCCTCGAGGTCCGGCTCCCGTCCCTGCGCTGGATGGTGGTGACCGGCGAGGCGCTGCCGCCGGACCTGTGCCGCCGCTGGTTCGACCGCTTCCCGCACGTGCCGATGGTCAACGCCTACGGCCCGACCGAGTGCTCCGACGACATCACACACGCCCTGATCCGGTCCGGTGACGAGATCGGCGACACCCGCGTCACCATCGGAAAGCCGGTCCGCAACTTCCGGCTGTACGTACTGGACGAGCACCTGGCCCCGGTCCCGGTCGGTGTCCCCGGCGAGCTCTACGCGGGTGGCGTCGGCGTCGCTCGCGGCTACGGTGGCCGCCCCGGTCTGACGGCCGAGCGGTTCGTGCCCGACCCGTACGGCCCGGCTGGCTCCCGCCTGTACCGGACCGGTGACGTCGTCGCCTGGAACCGGGAGGGCGACCTCGAGTTCCTGGGCCGCGTCGACCACCAGGTGAAGATCCGCGGCCAGCGCATCGAACTCGGCGAGATCGAGGCCGCGCTCGTCGACCGCCCCGAGGTCGCCGACGCCGCCGCGGTCGTCCGTGAGGACACCCCGGGCGTCCAGCTCCTGGTCGCCTACCTGGTGCCCGCCGAGGACGACACGCTCGACGTGGCCGCGCTACGCGCCGAACTCGCCGAGCAGCTGCCGCCGGCGATGGTCCCCGGCGCCTACGTCACCCTGGACGCCCTGCCGCTCACCCCGAACGGCAAGGTCGACCGGCGCGGCCTGCCGGTCCCCGAGGCGGACGCGGACGCCGACGCGGCGTATGCCGAGCCCACCACCGAGGCCGAGCGCGTGGTCGCCGAGGTCTGGGAGCAGGCCCTCGGGGCCCGCCGGATCGGCGCCCAGGACGGCTTCTTCGACCGGGGCGGCGACTCGATCCGCGCCGTCACCGTCGTCGGAGCGCTGCGCGGCCGGGGCTACGACGTGTCCGTGCGGGACGTCTTCGAGCACCGTACGGTCGCGGCCCTGGCCGAACTGGCGGCCGGGCGCGACAAGTTGACCGCCCAGGCCGGTGCGGTCCGCCCGTTCTCCCTGATCGGCGCGGCCGACCGGGGGCTGCTGCCCGCCGACGCCGTCGACGCCTACCCGCTCGGCCAGGTCCAGCTCGGCATGGTCGCCGAACTGCTCTCCGAGAACGGCCGCAACAACTACCACACGGTGGTCTCCAAGCGGATCCGCGACGACCGGCCCTTCGACGCCGACGCGCTGCGCGCCGCCGTCCGCACCGTCACCGCCCGCCACGACACGCTGCGCACCTCGGTGCACGTCACCGGCTACGGCGTACCGATGCAGGTGGTGCACGCGACGGCTGAAGTGCCCGTGCGGATCGACGACTTGAGGAAGACCGGCCCGGTGGACGGCGAGCGCGAACTGCTCGCGTACGTCGCCGCCGAGCGCGCCGACCTGTTCGACTTCCGTGTCGCCCCGCTGCTGCGCGTCGCCATCCACCTGGAGAGCGACGACGCCTGGTGGCTGACCCTGACCCAGTCCCACGTGATCGTCGAGGGCTGGAGCCAGCACACCCTGGAGATGGAGCTTGTGAACGCCTACCGGGAGTTCCGCGACTCGGGCGAGTCCGCCCCGTACCAGGCCCCGCCGGTGCGCTTCGCGGACTTCGTCGCGGGGGAACTCGACTCGCTGGACAGCGCCGCCGACCGCGCCTACTGGGAGCGGATCGTCAAGGAGCACGCCCGGCTCGCCCCGCCCGCCGCCTGGGCCGGCGACCCGGCCACCGCGGAGCCGTACGGCATCGACGTGCCGCTGGACTCGCTCGCCGAGGCCCTGCGCGCGCGGGCCGCCGAGGCGGACGTGCCGCTCAAGACCGTGCTCCTCACCGCCCACCTGACCGTGATGGGTCGCCTCACGGACGCCGCGGCCTTCCACACCGGTGTCGTCTTCCACGCCCGGCCCGAGGCCGTCGGCGCCGACCAGGTGATCGGCATGCACCTCAACACGCTGCCGTTCGCCCACGAGCGCGGGGCGCGCTCCTGGCGCGAGGCGATCGTCCAGGTGTTCCGCCGCGAGACGGAGATCTGGGCCCACCGCCGCTACCCGCTGCCCGCCATCCAGCGTGCCTGGGGCGGCCGACGGCGCCTGCTCGACGTCCACTTCAACTACATCGACTTCCACCAGACCGACACCGACCTGGTGGACACCGGGACGGGCATCAGCGAGGCGCCGACCGAGTTCGGGCTCTCCGTGCACGCGCACGGCGACCGCAAGATCGGCATCCACAGCGACACCGGCCTGATCACCCGCGCCAACGGCGAGCTCCTGGCCCGGATGTACCGCGAGGTTCTGGAGTCGATCGCGAACGGGCTCGACGGAGAGATCGGGCTCGACGGAGAGATCGGGCTCGACGAGTTCGGGACCACGGAACCAGTACAGGGGGAGGCTGAAGTGGGCGTTCTCGCTCATGAGTTGTTCGAGGAGTGGGTGGTGGGGTCGCCGGGTTCGGTGGCGGTGGTGGCGGGTGGGTTGTCGTTGTCGTATGGGGAGGTGAATGAGCGGGCGAACCGGTTGGCGCATGTGTTGCGTGCGGCGGGTGTGGGTCCGGAGGATTTGGTGGGTGTGCATCTGGAGCGGGGTGGGGATCTGGTTCCCACGTTGTTGGGTGTGCTGAAGTCGGGGGCGGGTTATCTGCCGTTGGATCCGGCGAATCCGGTGGAGCGTCTGGGGTTTGTGCTCGGGGACGCGGGTGCGCGGGTGGTGGTGACGACGTCGGCGTTGTTGCCGTCGTTGTCGGGTGTGTATGCGGGTGCGGTGGTGGTGCTGGACGCGGAGGAGACGTGTGCGGCGTTGGCTGCGGCGTCGGTGGAGAATCCGGTGCGGGTCTCTGATCCGGACAATGTGATCTACACGATCTATACGTCGGGTTCGACGGGTCGGCCCAAGGGTGTGGTGCTGACGCATGCCAATGTCGTGCGGTTGTTGGAGACGGCGCAGGAGCATTACGGGTTCGATGAGTCCGATGTGTGGTCGATGGCGCACTCGTATGCCTTCGATGTGTCGGTTTTCGAGATGTGGGGTGCGCTGGCTCATGGTGGGCGGCTGGTGGTGGTTCCGCAGGCGGTGACGCGTGCGCCGGAGGAGTTCTTGGATCTGCTGGTCGGGGAGGAGGTGTCGGTTCTCTCCCAGACGCCGACCGCTTTCCGGTCGCTGGTCGCGGCCGCCGCCTCCGGTGACCGCCGGGTCAAGCGGCTGAGTCTGCGCGCGGTGATTTTCGCGGGCGAGAAGCTGGAGGTCTCCGAACTCCAGCCGTGGACGGACAGACTGGGCCTCGGTCGCACCTCGCTCGTCAACATGTACGGCATCACCGAGACCACCGTGCACACCACCTACCACCGGCTCACCAAGCGGGACTTCGCACCGGGCGCGGGCAACCCGGTCGGCCGTCCGCTGGCCGACCTGACCGTGCACCTGCTCGACGCCCAGGGCGCCGAGGTGCCCGTCGGCACCGAGGGTGAGATCCATGTGGCGGGTCCGGGTGTGGCGCGCGGTTACCTCGGACGTCCTGACCTGACCGCGGAGCGGTTCGTGCCGAACCCGTTCGGGCCGGCCGGCGGCCGGATGTACCGCAGTGGTGACCTCGCCCGCCGCCGTGAGGACGGCAGCCTTGAGTTCCTGGGCCGTATCGACGACCAGGTCAAGATCCGCGGCTACCGCATCGAGCTCGGCGAGATCTCGGCCGCGTTGACCGCGCACGAGGACATCGCCCAGGCCGTCGTGGTCGTCCGCGAGGACACCCCCGGCGACAAGCGACTCGTCGGCTACCTCGTGGCGGCCGGGCAGTTCCTCCCCGACGCGGGCGCCCTGCGCGCACACCTGGCGCGGACCCTGCCCGAGTACATGGTTCCGGCCGCCTTCGTGGCGCTCGACACCCTCCCGCTCACCACCAACGGCAAGCTCGACAAGCGCGCCCTGCCCGCCCCGGAGGAGGGCGGTCAGCTCCGCTCGGCCGCCGGGTACGTCGCTCCCCGCACGGCCATCGAGGCCCAGGTCGCCGCGGTGTTCCAGTCGGTGCTCGGCGTCGACAAGGCCGGCGTCCACGACAGCTTCTTCGACCTCGGCGGCGACTCCATCCGGGCCGTACTGCTCGTGGGCACACTGCGGGACGCCGGGTACGAGCTGAGCGTGCGCGAGCTCATGGAGCGGCCGGTCCTCGGCCGGCTCGCCGAGCTGCTCGCGGGGCGCACCGGTGCCGCGCCCGCCGCCGCCCCGGCCCCGGTCGCGCCGTACGCCCAGATATCCACCGCAGACCGTGAGCTGCTGCCCGCCGGTGTGGTGGACGCCTATCCGCTGACGCAGAACCAGCTCGGCATGCAGATCGAGATGCTGTCAGCGCCCGAGCGGCCCGACTACCACCTGGTGACCAGCCTGCGGCTGCGCGACGCACGGCCCTTCGACGCCGCCGCGTTCCAGCGGGCCCTGGACGCCCTGGTGGCCCGGCACGACGTGCTGCGCACCAGCGTCGACCTCGACACCTACAGCGTCCCGCTGCAACTGGTGCACGGCACCACAGAACTCCGGCTGAAGGTTGTCGACCTGACCGGGCTCGGCGAGGCCGGTGCCACCGCCGCCATCGAGGCCTACGTCGACGAGCGCGGCCGGACCGCGCTCGATCCGGCCGCCGCGCCCCTGCTGGACGTCACCGTCCACCTGTGCGCCGACGGGAGCCGCCAGCTCACCGCCGTCAACTCCCATGTGATCCTGGACGGCTGGAGCCTGGGCGGGCTGCTCACCGAACTGCTCGCGCTGTACGACGGGGCCCTGGCCGGGAAGCTGCCCGCCCACGAGGCACCCGCCGTGCGGTTCGCCGACACCGTCGCCGCCGAGGCGCGGGCCCTGGAGTCGGCGGAGGACCGGGCCCACTGGCAGGCCGTCGTCGCCGGGCACGAGCGGTTCGCGCTGCCGGCCGGCTGGGGCGAGACCGACCCGGACGCGTCCGAGGAGATGTACCTCCTCGACGTCGGCTACGCCGACCTGACCGAGGGCCTGGAGCGGCTCGCCGCGCAGGCCCAGGCGCCGCTGAAGAGCGTGCTGCTCGCGGGCCATCTCAAGGCGCTCAGCCTGCTCACTCCCGAGCCCGCCTTCCTGACCGGCCTCACCTCGCACGTGCGGCCCGAGGCGGCCGGCGCCGACCGGGTGCACGGCATGTTCCTGAACATCCAGCCCATCGGGTACACCGACGGCGCCCGCACCTGGCGCGAGCTCGTCGAGCGGACCCTCGCCGCGGAGCTCGCCGGCTGGCCGCACCGGCACTTCCCGATGCCTGCCATCCAGCGGGAGTTCGGCGACGGCTCCCGGCTGGTCGAGGTGTACTTCAGCTATCAGGACTTCACCTCGGTCGCCGCCGGGCAGCAGGACCTGGGCGCCCGGGTCGACGCGGATGCCAGCACCGGCGCCAGCTCCAACGAGTTCGGCTTCTCCGTCGGCACCGCCCCCGGCCGGCTCCAGCTGCGCTGCGCGCCCCGCGCGGTCGGCCGGGCCCATGGCGAGCGGATCGCCGCCCTCTACCGCCAGGTCCTGGTGGAGATGGCGGGCGGTGCGGACGGCGACGCCCGCTCCGGCTGCCTGCCGCCCGCCGAGACCGGCCGGATCGCGGGCTGGGAGGCGGCTCCCGAGGGGGCGACCGCCGACCGCCCGGTGTACGAGGTGTTCGCCGAGCGGGCCGCCCGCACCCCGGACGCCGTCGCGGTCGCCGGGGAAGGATTCACCCTGACCTACGCCGAGTTGGAGGCGCGCAGCAATCAGATCGCGCACCACCTGCTCGCCCAGGGAGTCGGCACCGAGTCGCTCGTCGGTGTGCTCCTCGACCGGGGCCCGGACCTGCACGCCGCGCTGCTCGGTGTGTGGAAGGCCGGAGCGGCCTACATCCCGCTCGACCCGGCGTTCCCGGCCGCCCGTATCGAGACGATGCTCGACGACGCGGGCGCCACCCTCGCGCTGACCGGCACCGGGTACACCGACCGGTTCGCCGCCGGGGTCACGGTCGTCGACCTGGCGGCCGACGCCGCCGCGATCGCGGCCCGGCCGACGGCCCCCGCCGGCGTCCCCGGCGAACCGGACCGACTCGCCTACGCCATCTACACCTCGGGTTCCACCGGCCGCCCCAAGGGGGTCGCGGTCTCCCACCGGGGGCTCGCCAACCATCTGGGCTGGGCGGTCCGCGAACTCGTCGGCGCGGGCACCGGCGGCGGTGCGGTCTTCTCCTCGGTCGCCTTCGACCTGGTCGTCCCCAACCTGTGGGCGCCGCTGCTCACCGGCCGGCCCGTGGTGCTGCTGCCGCAGGATCTCGACCTGTCCGAGCTGGGGGAGCGGCTGCTCGCCCATGGCCCGTACGCCTTCCTCAAGCTCACCCCCGGCCACCTGGAGGTGCTCTCCCACCAGGTGAGCGACGAGCAGGCCCGGGACCTCGCCGGAGTGATCGTGGTCGCGGGCGAGGCGCTCCAGGGCGAACTCGCCTCCCGCTGGGCCGAGGTGCTGGGAGCGGGTCGGCTCATCAACGAGTACGGGCCGACCGAGGCCTCCGTCGGCACCAGTGTCCTTCCGCTGACGTGGCCTCTCGCCGCCGAGGTGGTGCCGATCGGGCGCCCGCTTCCCGGCATGGTGATGCGCGTCCTGGACGGCGGGATGCGCCGGGTACCGGCCGGGGCCGTCGGCGAGCTGTACGTCGGCGGCACCGGAGTCGCCCGCGGCTACATCGGCCGCGCCGCCCTGACCGCCGAGACGTTCCTGCCCGACCCGTACGGCCCCCCGGGCGCCCGGATCTACCGCACCGGCGACCTGGCGCGCTGGCTGGCCGACGGCACGGTCGAGTTCCTCGGCCGCGCCGACGACCAGGTCAAGATCCGCGGCTACCGGGTGGAGACCGGCGAGATCCAGGCCGTCCTGCTCGGCCACCCGGCGGTCCGCGCGGCTTTTGTCACGGGCCGCGAGCACGCCCCGGGCGATGTGCGGCTCGCCGCGTACGTGGTGCTCGACGATGCCATCGAGGCGGGCGCGCTCGCCCGGCACTGCACCGAGAAGCTGCCCGACTACATGGTCCCGGCGACGTTCACGGTCCTCGACTCGATGCCGCTGAACGCCAACGGGAAGGTCGACCGCAAGGCGCTTCCCGACCCCGAAGCGGCCGACAGCGAGGGCGAGTTCGTGGAGCCCGCCACCCCGACCGAGATCGCCCTCGCGGCCATCTGGGCGAGGGTGCTCGGGGTGGAGCGGGTGGGCTCCACCGACAGCTTCTTCGCCCGTGGCGGCCACTCCATTCTGGTCATCCAGGTGGTCGCCGCCGCCCGCGAGGCCCAGCTGCCGCTCTCGCTGTTCATGCTCTACCAGCACGAGACGCTGGCGGAGCTGGCGGCGGCCGTCGACGAGGCGGTCGCGGCCGCCGCGCCCAAGCCCGCCCCCGTGCCCGCCCCGGCGAGCCTGCTGCCGGTGCCGGCCGAGGTGTTGGAGCGGTACCGGGTGCCCGGGGTCAGCGTCGCCGTCATCATCGGCGGCGAACTGGTCGCCGCCGAGGCACACGGCCTCGCCGCGGGTGGGGTCCCGGTCACGCCGGTCACGACGTTCCAGGTCGGCTCGCTCAGCAAGCACGTCACCGCCTTCGGCGCGCTGCGGCTGGTCGGGGACGGGGTGCTCGCCCTCGACGAGGACGTCAACACCTATCTGCGCGGCTGGCGCGTGCCGGACGGTGAGGTCCCGGTCACGGTACGGCAGTTGCTCGGCCACCTGGCCGGTCTCACGCCGACCCCGGGCAAGGGCTTCCAGCCCGGCGACGCCGTACCGACCCTGCTCGACCTGCTGCACGGCAGCGGGCCCGCGACGACCGCCCCGGTCGGCCGGGACCTCGAACCCGGCACGGTCTTCCGCAAGGCCAACGTCCATTACTCGGTGCTCCAGCAGGCCATGACGGACGCCACCGGCGAGCCGTTCCACCAGCTGATGCGGACCCTGGTGCTCGACCCGCTCGGCATGCGGGACAGCAGCTTCGACCAGGGCTTCCCCGTCATGCCGGGGCGCGTGGGCAAGGTCGCGCTCGGTCACGACGCCGAGGGCCGGCAGATCGAGGGCGGCCGCCGGATCCGCCCCGACGCGGCTGCCGCCGGGCTCTGGTCCACCGCGCCCGACCTCGCCAAGCTGGCCCTGGAGATCCGCCGTTCGGCGCTCGGCAGGCCGCTCGCGCTGCTGCGTGAGGAGACGGCGGCCGAGCTGCTCACGCCCCACCGGGACACCTTCTACGGTCTGGGCACCGTGGTCGACGCCACCGGCGCCGACACCCAGTTCGGCCACGGTGGCACCCCGACGGGGTACCACGGGGTGTCCGTCACCCGGCTCACCGCGGGCTCCGGACTGGTCGTGCTGACCAACGGGGACGCGGGCGAGCACGTGGTCAAGGCAATCGCCGCCGCCATGGACACCGTCTGACCCCGCCCCTTTCCGGTGGCCGGTCCGGCAGGGCCTCGTTGGTCCACCCCGTCGGACCGGCCGCCATCGACGCACCCAGGAGCACACTGTGACCCCTCGGCACCTCATCTCCCTCGACGACCTCTCCGACGCCGAACTCCGCGCGCTCGTGGCCCGCGGCGCCGACTTCTCCGCCGGCACCGCCGCCCACGGAGGCCCGTTGGCCGGCACCGTCACCGGCGTCTACTTCCGCAAGACCTCCACCCGGACCCGTACCGCCTTCTCGGCCGGGGCGCTGCGGCTCGGCGGCCAGATCCTCTCGTACGGGCCGGACGACCTGCAGCTGAACACCGGCGAGACCACCGAGGACACCGGCCGGGTCTTCTCCCGGATGCTGGACGTGCTGGTCGCACGGACCGCGGGCGACCCCGCCGAGCTGCGCGGCTGGGCCGCACAGCGGCGGATGTCGGTGGTCAACGCGATGAGCGCGGACGAGCACCCCACGCAGGGCCTCACCGATCTCACCACGCTGCTGCGGCGGTTCGGCCGGGTCGACGGGCTGCGGGTGCTGTACCTCGGCGAGGGCAACAACACCGCCGCCGCGCTCGCCCTCGGCCTGAGCCGCTTCAACGGCACCACGCTGGAGCTGCGGACGCCCCACGGGTACGGGCTGGCCGGGCAGGTACGGCGCCGGGCGGACGAACAGGCCTTCCGGACCGGCTCGTCGGTCGTCGAGCACCACCACATGGACGCCCTCCCGGGCGACTTCGACGTCATCTACACCACGCGCTGGCAGACCACCGGCACCGCCAAGGCCGACCCGGACTGGCGCGCCGGCTTCCTGCCGTTCCGGGTCACCGCCGACCTGTGGAAGACCAGCCCGCGCGCGGTCTTCATGCACGACCTGCCCGCGCACCGCGGCGAGGAGGTGGCCGCCGACGTCCTGGACGGGCGCCACAGCATCGCCTTCGACCAGGCGGAGAACAAGATGCACAGCGCGATGGCGGTCCTGGAGTGGTGCCGCCTCGGCACCGTCGGCGGCGTCCCGTGTTCCAAGCCGATGGCCGTGGGGGCCGGCCGGTGACCCTGCTCGACCAGGCCGAGGTCCCCGAGGAGACCGAGAAGCCGCCCCCGCTGCGCCGCAACAAGAACTTCCTGCTGCTGTGGTCCGGCGCGGGACTGTCCCAGTTCGGCGTCCGAGCCGCGGTCTCCGCGTACCCGCTGCTGATGCTCTGGTACACGGGCTCGCCCGCCGACGCCGGCCTGGTCGGCTCGGCGGCACTGTTGCCACAGCTGCTCCTGCTGCTGCCGGCCGGCGCGCTGGTGGACCGCTGGGACCGGCGGTGGCTGATGGTGGTGTGCGACGCGGTCGGGCTCGTCTCGATGGGCAGTTTGGCCGCCGCGCTGTGGTTCGGGGTGCTGTCGGTGCCGCACGTGATGGCCGCGGCGTTCCTGGAGGGCGGCGCGGTGATCTTCTACAAGCTCGCCGAGCGGGCCGCCGTACGCCACGTCGTGCACCCCGACCACCTGTCGGCCGCGCTGTCGCAGAACGAGGCGCGGGGCCAGGCCGCCGGGCTGCTCGGGCAGCCGAGCGCGGCGGTCCTCTTCCAGGCGTTCCGCTGGCTGCCGTTCGGGGTGGCCGCGTTCACCCACTTCTTCGCGCTGGTCACGCTGCTGCTCATCCCCAAGTCGTTCCAGGACGAGCGGGACGAGGAGGCGGGAGGGTCGGTGTGGGCCGAGATCGGCGAGGGCATCGCCTGGGTGTGGCGACAGCGCTTCATGCGGGCCGCGATCGTCATCGTCGGCGGCAGCAACCTGCTGTTCCAGATCCTCAATCTGGCCCTGGTGCTGATCGTCAAGGAGGGCGGGTACCCGCCTTCGTACATGGCCGTCATCGGGATCATCGAGGGCGTCGGCGGCGTCCTGGGCGCGCTGACCGCCTCCTGGTTCATGAAGCGGCTGCCGCTGCCCGCGATCCTGATCGGCGCGCTGCTCGGCTGGGCGGGCCTGATCGCCGGGATCGCGTTGACCGGGCAGCCGGTGGTACTCGGCGCGCTGTGCGCGGGCACCAGCTGGGCCGGGGCGCTGCTCAACGTGGCCGCCGGGGTGCACCAGGTCCGGGTGACCCCGGACGAGATGCAGGGCCGCGCGATGAGCGTGTTCGGCCTCGTCGGCTCCGGCATGAACTCCCTGGGAGCCCTTGTCGGCGGGCTGCTGCTGGCCGCGGCGGGCACGTACCGGAGCGTTCTGGGCGTGGCCGCCGCGATGGCCGTCCTCGCCCTCGTGGCCCTGGCCACGCCCGCGGTGCGCAGCATGGGCGCGGAGGAGCGGCAGGGCTGATCCGGCCCGGTCGGCGGGCACCCGGCGGCGTGGGCCGACTCCGGGTGCCCGCCGTCGGCGTACCCGAATATCGAAGGGATATAGAGCCGCACGGAAGGCTCGGAGCACCGGACGCCCCATGGGTCCGGTGCTCCGCCATGTGGCGCAGCGGGACAACTCCACAGCGTCTGTCTTTCACGTGTAAGAAACTGTTGACAGGTACCTCGGGCACCTGTCATGGTTTTCTTACACATGAAAGAGGTCGCGATGGAAACATTCCCGACCCCGACCGGTGATGAGGTGTTGCAGATGCTGGCAGCGCTCGGGAATCCGCACCGGATGCGGATCGTCGCGGCGCTGTCGGAGGGGCGTAACTACGTCAGTCGGCTCGCCCGCGAGATCGGTATGAGCCGCCCGCTGCTCCATATGCATCTGCAGCGCCTCGAGGCGGCGGGGCTCGTGACCGGAACACTCGAACTGTCGGAGGGCGGTAAGGCGATGAAGTACTTCGAAGTCACCCCCTTCGTCCTGCATCTGACCCCCGAGACCGTGGCCGACGCGGCCCGGACCCTGACCGATCAGGACGAGAGCAAGAACGAGACCGCGAGCACCACAAAGGGAGCGAAGTGAACGGGTACGAGACGGTGGAGCTGGCCAGTGATCCGTGGAGCGGCGACTCGACGGGCCTCGTGGCGTCGGGCGGCGTCTTCCTGCTGCTGATCGTGATCGTCTGGCAGATCGCCGCCACATGGCGGGCCCGCATGCTGGCCGCCCGGGAGGACGAGTACCGCCGGCTCACCGCCAAGTACGCCCAACTGCTCGAGGACAACGTGGAGCTTCACCGCCGTACGTCCGAAGAGCTCACGCAGGCGCGTCAGGCCATCGTCTCGATGGAGAAGATGATGCGCGAGATCGAATAGGGCCGAGCGGCCTGGTCCCACCCCCCTGCGTGCCGTGGGCCGCACCACCGAGTTGGCGCTCGGTGGCGCGGCCCGGGCAAGGGAATACACGAAAGTCCCGCACAGCCGATCTTGGTGTCACGGCAAGGCCTAGGAACCGAAGGCCGTGACCCCGGCCGGCGTGCGTCCGCTACCGCACTGCACTCCCCTGCATAGGAGACCATCTCATGCCGAGCATGACACCCCCCACGTCACCGCTGGGGGAAGGGCACAGGCCGTTGACCGTACGGGTCGCCGGCTGGTCCGCCCGCAACGCCAAGAAGACGATCGGGGGCTGGCTCCTGCTGGTGGTGCTCGCCGTGCTGATCGGCGGTGCGGCCGGGTCCGGCGCGCAGACCTCCGACCCCGGTGAGTCCGGCCGGGCCCAGAAAATCATCCGCGACCAGGACGTCGAGGAGCCTTACCAGGAGTCCGTGCTGGTCGAGGCCAAGAACCGGACCTCCGCGAGGTTCGCCGACGACGCCAGGCTGCAGCAGGCCGCCCGGGACCTGGTCGCCAACCTGAAGGCGACCGGCGGCGCCGCCACCGACGTGGCGTCCCCCCTCGGTGCCGAGGGCACGGAGCAGATCTCCAAGGACGGCCACTCCGGCCTGGTCGGCCTCACCGTCGCGGGCCCCGAGGAGCAGGTCGACGCGCACTTCGAATCGGTGCTCGCCGCCGTGCAGAAGACCAAGGCCGCCCATCCGGACGTGCGCATCGCCGAGGCCGGCGACCTGTCCCTGCAGACGGCCGTCAACGACGCCGCCGACAAGGACCTCGCCAAGGCGGAGCTGACCTCGCTGCCGCTCACCCTGATCATCCTGCTGGTGGTCTTCGGCGCCCTGGTCGCCGCCGGCATCCCGGTGCTGCTCGCCGTCACCTCGGTGCTCGCCGCCCTCGGCCTGCTCGGCGTCGTGGGCAACTTCATCCCCGCCAACAGCACGGTCTCCTCCGTGGTCCTGCTGATCGGCATGGCGGTCGGCGTCGACTACTCGCTCTTCTACCTGCGCCGCGAACGCGAGGAGCGCGCGGCGGGCAGGTCCGCCATCGAGGCCCTGGAGGCCAGCGCCCGCACCTCCGGCCACGCGGTCGTCGTCTCCGGTATCACCGTGATGCTCTCCGTCGCCGGGCTCTTCATCACCGGCATCGACGTCTTCAACGGCATGGCCGTCGGCACCGTTCTCGTGGTCGGCCTCGCCGTCCTCGGCTCGGTCACCGTGCTGCCCGCCACCCTCTCCCTGCTCGGCCGCCGCGTCGACGCGCTGCGCATCCCCTTCCTGGGCCGCCGCCGCACCGCCGCCACCGAGTCCCGTACCTGGACCGCCATCGCCCGCGGCGTGGTGCGCAGGCCGCTGCTGATGGGCGCCGCCGCCGTGGTCCTGCTGCTCGCCCTGGCCGCGCCGGCGCTCCACATGAAGCTCTCCGACCCGGGTCAGACCCGCTCGCTGCCGCGCTCCATCGAGGCCGTCGACGCCGGCGTCCGCATTCAGGAGGCCTTCCCCGGCGGTCCCGCCCCGGCCTCGGTCGTCGTCTGGGGCGAGGGCGCCACCACCGGCAAGGCCGACGCGGCCGTCGCCGAACTGCGCCGCGAGGCCGCCGACAGCCCGGCCCTCGGCGAGCAGATCTCCACCCACAAGGTCGGCGAGGCCCTGGTCATCAAGGTTCCGCTGGCCGGTTCCGGCACCGACAAGGTCTCCACCGACGCGCTCAGGACCCTCCGCGACGACGCCCTGCCGAAGGCCTTCAAGGACACCAAGGGCCTGGAGTACGCCGTCACCGGCTCCATCGCCGGACAGCACGACTTCGCCTCCGCGCTCAGCGGCCGCGCCCCCTGGGTCTTCGCCTTCGTCCTGGTCCTCGCGCTGGTCGTGCTGACCCTCGCCTTCCGCGCGCCGGTCGTCGCCCTCGTCTCCATCGCGCTCAACCTGCTCTCCATCGGGGCGGCCTACGGCCTGGTCGTCCTCGGCTTCCAGAACGGCGGCCTGGGCGGTCTGCTCGGCTTCGACTCCTACGGCGGAATCGTCAGCTGGCTCCCGCTCTTCATGTTCGTGATCCTGTTCGGCCTGAGCATGGACTACCACGTCTTCATCCTCAGCCGGGTCCGCGAGCTGTGGCAGCGCGGCGACAGCGCCAAGGACGCGGTGGTCGGCGGGGTCGGCTCCAGCGCCGGCGTCGTCACCAGCGCCGCGGTCGTGATGATCTCCGTCTTCGCGCTCTTCGCCACGATGTCCGGCATCGAGTACAAGATGCTCGGCGTCGGCATGGCCGCCGCGATCGCCATCGACGCGACCATCGTCCGCGGCCTGCTCCTCCCTGCCGCGCTGACCCTCCTCGGCGACCGCGCCTGGGGCAAGCGCCCCGAGGCCGCCACCCCGGCGCCCGTCTCCGCCACCGGCGAACTCGCCGCGCCCGAGGCGGAGTCCGCCGACCTCGCCACGTCCCGCCGATAAGCCGACCACCCGCACGGAAGATGAGAAGGTAGATCCTCGTGAGCATTGACAGCAGGAGCCTCAAGAAGTTCGTCGTGTGCGCGGTGACCGTGGCGGCCGCGGCGGTCGTCACCACCGGGTGCCAGGAGTCGGACGGCCTCGGCAAGTCCGCCTCCAGCTCCAGCCAGTCGTACGACGTGACCGACAAGGTCACCGGGGTGAGCGTCGACAACAACGGCGGGAACATCGAGATCGTGGCCGGCACCGGCAGCGCGATCAAGGTGACCGAGCGGTTGGAGTACAGCGACAGCAAGCCGAAGACCGAGCACTCCGTCTCCGGTGGCGCGCTGGCCCTCAAGGGCGGCGACTGCGGCGGCTCCGCCTCCAAGTGCTCCGTCGACTACCGCATCGAGGTGCCGGCCGGCGTCCGGGTCGATGCCACCACCGGCGGCGGCGACATCACCGGCACCGGCCTCGGCGGCACCGTCGTCGCCAAGACCGGCGGCGGCAACGTCGACGTGGCCTTCGGCACGGCACCCGCCAGCGTCAACGCCGACAGCGAGGGCGGCAACGTGACGGTCAAACTCCCCAAGGGCTCGTACGCCGTCGACGCCTCCACCGACGGCGGCAACAAGAAGGTCGACGTGCCGGTCAACGACGGCTCGGCCAACAAGGTCAAGGCGCACAGCGCGGGCGGCAACGTCACCGTCCAGTCCGCATAGCCAAGTCCTGCCGGGAACCGGCAGGTTCACGAGACTCCTGGAGGGCCGTCTCCGTACGGGGCCTTCACGTCCCCCGTCATGGTCGCGTAACGGAAAAATATAGGCACTCCCGGCAGAGTGAAGCCCCGGACGGATATCCGTCCGGGGCTTCACCGTTGTCGCGGTGCATCTCACCGCCTCCACCGAACCACCGCTGACGAGCAGGGAGTTGCCGCGCTCATGACTGTTGTCCAGGCCGCCACCGGCACCGACTGGTTGCGGGTGTTCGCCGTCCGTCCGGCCGCCAGGCTGCGGCTGTTCTGTTTCCCGCACGCGGGCGGCGCGGCCAGCACCTTTCGCGAGCTGGCCCGGCTCGCTCCGCCGGACATCGAGCTGGTGGCCGTTCAGTACCCAGGCCGCCAGGACCGCTACGGCGAACCGCTCGCCGAGACCCTCGAAGAGCTCGCCGCAGGTGTCACCGAGGCCATCAGGCCGCGTCTGGACAAGCCCGCCGCGTTCTTCGGCCACAGCATGGGCGGCACCGTCGCGTTCGAGACCGCGCGCCGGCTGCGCGCCACCCACCCGGGTGCCCCCACCCGGCTGTTCGTCTCCGCCCGCAAGGCCCCGCACATCGACATCAGCCGCGCCGTGAGCTTCAGCGGCGACGCCGATGCCATGGAGTACGTACGCGCCCTCGGCGGCGCCGGGGCCGCCCTGCTCGACAACCCCGAGCTGCGCGAGCTGACGCTGCCCGTGCTGCGCGGTGACTTCCGCCTCATCGAGAAGTACCGCTTCACCGCGGGCGCCCCGCTGACCTGCCCGGTCACCGTCGTCACCGGCGACAGCGACCGTTCCTGCACACCGGACGACGCCGCCCAGTGGGCGCGGCACACCGTGGCCGGACACGAGGTGCACACCCTGCCCGGCGGCCACTTCTACCTGGAGACGGTGGGTGAGCAACTGATGCAGCTGCTCACCGACCGGCTCGCCGCCCAACTGCCCGGGACCGTCCGCGCGACGACCGTGACCGCATCCGCCGACAGGGGGACCCGCCCGTGAACCGCCACCCGTCCGACCCGCCCGCTCCCGCCCTGCGGCGGCTGCCGCTGTCGGTGCCGCAGACCGGAGTCTGGTTCGCGCACGGCCTCGACCGCACCGGCTTCGCCTACAACATCGCCGAGTACTTCGACATCACGGGCGAGCTCGACCCGAAGCTGATGGAGGCCGCCTGGCACCGGCTCCTCACGGACGCCGAGACGCTACGGGTCCGCCGCGTCGTCGAGGACCCCGACGGGGGCCTCTGGCAGCTCGTCGACGACGGGCCGCTGCCCGGGCTCCCGTACTTCGACCTGCGCGCCGAACCGGAGGCGTTCGACGCCGCCCGGGCGTGGATCGACGACGACATGGAGCGCCCGATCGACCTGGCCGAGGGCCACCTCAGCACGTTCGCGCTGTTCCGCGTCGCCGACGACCGTTTCCTCTACTACCAGCGCGTCCACCACATCCTCATCGACGGCTTCGGAGGCTCGCTGATCTCCCGCAAGGTCGCCGACGCCTACACGGAGCTGGCGGGCACCACCGCCGTCGAGGGTGGCCTCGAACCGTTCGCCCCGCTCGCCGAGACCCTCGCCGAGGACGCCGCGTACCGCGCGGGCGAACAGGCCGGTGCCGACCGGGAGTACTGGACCGGGCGGCTCGCCGGGATGCCCGTACCCGCGCTGCTCAGCGACCACCTCTCCGGCGGCCCCGGTGCCGCGGCGGCCCCGCCCGCCGTGCGGATCCGCCGCACCAGCAGGCTGCCGCAGGAGTACGCCGACCGCCTCGCCGTGGCCGCGCGCGGCTGCCGGACCCGCTGGCCGCTGTTCGCCGTCGCCGCCACCGCCGCGTTCCTGCACCGCGTCACCGGACAGCGCGAGGTCGTCGTCGGCCTCCCGGTCACGGGCCGCGCCACCCCCGCGATCCGCCGCACTCCGCTGCTCGCCTCCAACGTGCTGCCGCTGCGCATCGAGGTCGCCCCAGGCGACTCCATGCGTGAGCTGATGCCCCGGGTCACCCGGGAGGCGCGCGGCGCGCTCAAGCACCAGCGGGCCCGCTACGAGGACCTCCGCCGCGACCTGGGCCTGACCGGCAGCGACCAGGGCCTGATGGGCCCGGTCGTCAACATCATGGCGTTCGACTACGAGCTGAGGTTCGCGGGCTGTCGCGCCGACATCCACAACCTGGGCCTCGGCCCGGTCGACGACCTGTCCGTCGCCCTCTACGACCGGGGCGACGGCACCGGCCTGCGCATCGACTTCGACGGCAACCCCGAGCGCTACACCGACGCCGACCTGGCCGCCTGCCAGGAGTGGTTCCTGCACTTCCTGGAGGAGGTCACCGAGACACCCGACCGCTCCTTCGCCACGGTCGACCTGCTGCCGGCCGACTCCCTGGCCCAGCTCCTCGACGGCTGGAACGACACCGCGTACCCGGTGCCGGACGACAGTCTCGCCGCCCTCTTCGAGCGGCAGGCCGCCCGCACCCCCGACGCGGTCGCGATCGCCGCGGGCGAGCGGGAGATCACCTACCGGGAGCTCAACTCCCGTGCCAACGCCCTCGCCCGCCGCCTCACCGCGCTGGGCGTCGGCGCGGAGACCCCCGTCGCGATGCTCCTGGAACGCTCGCCGGACGTCGTCGTGGCGACCCTCGCCGTCGTCAAGTCCGGTGCCGCGTACGTGCCCCTGCACGCCGGGTACCCGCCGGAGCGGATGGGCTGGGTGCTCCAGGACACCGGCGCCCCGGTCCTGATCACCGACCGGGACGACGCGGCCCTCGGCTTCGCCGCCGGCGTCACCGTCCTGCGGGTCGCCGGCACCACCGCCCACGCCGCCGATGCCGACGCCGACCCCGGCAACCTGGACATCCCCATCGACAGCGCCCAGTTGGCGTACGTCATCTACACCTCCGGCTCGACGGGCGTGCCCAAGGGCGTCGCCGTCGCGCACCGCGACGTGGCCGCGTTCGCCGCCGACCGGCGCTGGCGGGGCGGCGCCCACGAGCGCCTGCTCATGCACTCACCGCACGCCTTCGACGCCTCCACCTACGAGATCTGGGTGCCGCTGCTCTCCGGCGGCCAGATCGTCGTCGCTCCGCCCGCCGGGCTCGACGCGCCGGGCCTGCGGGAGCTCGCCGCCCGCCACGGCCTCACCGGGGTTTTCCTGACCACCGCCCTGTTCAACCTGATCGCGGGGGAGGACCCGGCCGCCTTCGCGCCCTTGCGCACCGTCCTGACCGGTGGCGAGGCCGCTACCCCCGCCGCCATGCGCCGGGTCCGCGAGGCCTGCCCCGAGCTCGCCCTCGCCCATGTCTACGGGCCGACCGAGACCACCACCTACGCCACCCACTTCCCGCTCGACACCGTCGACGACGTGCCGCCGATCGGTGCCGCCCTCGACAACATGCGGGCGTACGTCCTGGACAGCGGCCTGCGCCCGGTCCCGGCCGGGGTCGCGGGCGAGCTGTACCTGGCGGGCGCGGGCCTGGCGCGCGGCTATGTGCGCCGACCGGCTCTGACCGCCGAGCGGTTCGTCGCCGACCCGTTCGGGGCGCCCGGCTCGCGCATGTACCGCACCGGTGACCTGGTGCGCTGGCGCGCCGACGGCGTACTCGCGTACGTGGGCCGCACCGACCACCAGGTGAAGGTGCGCGGCTTCCGCATCGAGCTCGGCGAGATCGAGGCCGCCCTGATGGCGCTCGACGGCGTGGCCCGGACGATCGTCCTCGTCCGCGAGGACCGCCCCGGCGCCCGCCGCCTGGTGGCGTACGTCGTCGGCGAGGACCTCCGGCCGGAGCGGCTGACCGACCAACTCGCGGGCAGGCTGCCTGAGTTCATGGTGCCCTCGGCGATCGTCGCGCTCGACGAGCTGCCGCTGACGCCGAACGGCAAGGTCGACCGCGCGGCGCTGCCCGCCCCCGAGGCCCCCACCACAGGAGGCGGCCGGGGCCCGGCCGACGCACGTGAGGAGATCCTCGCGGCCGCCTTCCAGCAGGTCCTCGGCATCGCCGGGGCCGGCGTCGAGGACTCCTTCTTCGACCTGGGCGGCGACTCCATCATGGCGATGCAGGTGGTGGCTCGGGTCCGCGAGGCCGGCTTGGTGATCAGCGCCCGCGACGTCTTCCGGCTGCGCACGGCCGCCGCGATCGCCGAGTCCGCACGGCCGGCGCCGGCTGACCCGGCCCTCTCCGACGAGCCGCTCATCGAGCTGGACGACGACGAACTGGCCGTACTGGAAGCCGGGTTCGCCGACGAGCTCGGCCTGGCTGACGCCGACCTGTCCGTGGAAGCGGGGCACTGACATGACACCGACGACACAGAACACGGCACAGGAGACGCCCCGCGGGCAGGTCCCGGCCGTCGAGGCATCAAGATCCGCGGCCGCCGCGCGCCCCGCCCGCGCCCTTCCCGAGGGCATCGAGGAGCTGCTGCCGCTCTCCCCGCTCCAGGAGGGTTTCCTGCTCCACGCCGCCGACGCGCGGGCCGCGGGCGCCGTGGACGTGTACGCCACTCAGATCCGGATCGACCTGCAGGGTGCGCTCGACCGGGCCGCGCTCCGCTCGGCCGCCGAGCGGCTGATCGCCCGGCACACCGCGCTGCGCGCCGCCTTCCGGCACGCGGGGCTCAAGCGTCCGGTCCAGCTGGTGCACCGACATGTGCCCCTCGCCTGGGAGGAGTTCGACCTCGACGCACTCGGCGACGACGAGCGTGAGGACGAGGCCGCCCGGCTCGCCGCGGCCCAGCGCACCCGGGGCTTCGACCTGACGCGTCCGCCGCTGCTGCGGTTCGCGCTGCTCGGGCTCGACGCCGGGCGGCACCGGCTGGTGCTGACCGCCCACCACATCCTGTGGGACGGCTGGTCGGTGCCGTTGCTGCTGACCGAGCTGTTCACGCTGTACGCCGACGGCCCGGACGCGGCACTGCCCCCGGCCGTCCCGTACCGCTCCTTCCTCGCCTGGCAGCGTGCCCAGGACCGACCGGGCGCCGAGAAGGCCTGGGCGGCCGCGCTCGACGGGCTCGCCGAACCCACCCTGTACGCCCCGCACGCGGCCGATCTGCCGCCCGCCCCGCAGGACGAGGTCAGGGCGCAGCTCCCCGCCGCGGTCGCCGACCGGCTCGCCGAGCACGGCCGCCCGCACGGCGTCACCACCAACACGGTGGTCCAGTTCGCCTGGGGCCTGCTGCTCGGCCGGCTCACCGGCCGCGACGACATCGTCCTCGGCGGCACGGTCTCCGGCCGTCCGGCGCAGCTCGCGGGAGCGGAACGGATGGTGGGGATGCTCCTCAACACCGTCCCGGTCCGGATCCGGTTCCATGAGGACGAGCCCGCCCTGACCGCGCTCGCCCGGCTCCAGGCCGAACAGGCCGAACTGCTCGACCACCACCACCTCGGCCTCGTGAGCGTCCAGCGGGCCGCCGGGCACGGCACCCTCTTCGACACCACCACCGTCTTCCAGAACTTCCCGCTCGACCACACGGCCCTCGACGGCCTGCTCGCGCGCGGCGGGCTCCGCCTCACCGGTTACGGCATCGGTGACGCCACGCACTACCCGCTGCGGCTTGCCGTCACCCCCGGCGACGGGCTCGACCTCCGCCTCGGCCACCGCACCGACGTCGTCGGCGCCGCCGAGGCGACGACCCTGCTCGACCGGCTCATCCGTGTCCTGGAGGCCATCGCCGCCGAGCCCATCCGCCCGGTCGGCGCCATCGACGTACTGTCCGAGGAGGAGCGGCACCGGCTGCTCACCACCTGGAACGCCACCGAGGGCCCGCGGCCCACCGCCACGCTCATCGAGCGCTTCGAGGCGCAGGCCGACCGCACGCCCGACGCCACCGCCGTCGTCTTCGGCGACACCTCGCTCACCTACCGCGAACTCGACGCCCGGGCCAACCAGCTGGCCCGGCTGCTGATCGCCGACGGGGCGGGCCCCGACCGGCTCGTCGCGGTCGCCGTGCGGCGCTCCCTCGAACTGGTCGTCGCCCTGTACGCCGTGCTGAAGGCGGGCGCCGCCTATCTGCCCGTCGATCCGGACTACCCGGCGGGCCGCATCGCCCAGCTCCTCGAGGACGGCGCCCCGGTCGCCGTGCTCACCACCACCGGCACGGCCGTCCGGCTGCCGGCCACCGACGTCCCGGTCCGCCACCTCGACACCCTCGACCTGTCGGGGCTGCCCCGGACCCGGCCCGCCGCACACGGCCACCCGGCCGCGTCCCTCGACGACACGGCGTACACGATCTTCACCTCGGGCTCGACCGGCCGCCCCAAGGGCGTCGCGGTGCCGCACCGGGGGATCGTCAACCGGCTCAGCTGGATGCAGGAGCGCTACCGGCTCACCGCCCGGGACCGGGTGCTCCAGAAGACCCCGGCGGGCTTCGACGTCTCCGTGTGGGAGTTCTTCTGGCCGCTGCTCGAAGGCGCCACCCTCGTCGTCGCGCCACCGGACGCCCACAAGGACGCCGAGCAGCTCGCCGAGCTGATCGTCCGGCACCGGGTCACCACCGTGCACTTCGTGCCGTCGATGCTCGCCGCGTTCCTGCGCGAACCCGCCGCCGCGCGCTGCACCGGCCTGCTGCGCGTGGTGTGCAGCGGCGAGGCGCTCCCGCTCGACCAGCAGCTCCGCTTCCACGAGGTGCTGCCGGACGTCGGGCTGCACAACCTGTACGGGCCGACCGAGGCCTCCGTCGACGTCACGTCCTGGGAGTGCCGCCCCGAGCCGGACGCCCGCTCGGTGCCGATCGGCGCGCCGATCACCAACACCCAGGTGTACGTCCTGGACGGCGGCCTGCGCCCGGTCCCGGCCGGGGTCGCGGGCGAGCTGTATCTGGCGGGCACCGGCCTCGCGCGCGGCTACGCGGGCCGCCCGGGGCTGACCGCCGAGCGATTCGTGGCCAACCCGTTCGGGGCGCCCGGCTCGCGCATGTACCGCACCGGTGACCTGGTGCGCTGGCGCGCCGACGGCGTACTGGACTACGTGGGCCGCACCGACCACCAGGTGAAGGTGCGCGGCCTGCGCATCGAGCTCGGCGAGATCGAGAACGCCCTGACCGCCTGCGAGTGCGTCGCCCAGGCGGTCGTCGTCGTCCGCGAGGACCGGCCCGGCGCGCGGCGCATCGTCGCGTACGTCGTGGCCACCGGCTTCGACGAGGAAGCAGTGCGCGGCGAACTGGCCTCGGTCCTCCCGGAGTTCATGGTGCCCTCGGCGATCGTCGTGCTCGACGAACTGCCGCTGACGCCGAACGGGAAGGCCGACCGCAAGGCGCTGCCCGCCCCCGAGACGCCGAGCGGCGGAGGGCGCGGCGCCGCGGGGGGCCGCGAGAGGGTCTTCACCGCCGCCTTCGCCGAGCTGCTCGGCCTCGCCGAGGTCGGCGCCGACGACTCGTTCTTCGACCTGGGCGGCGACTCCATCATGGCGATGCAGGTCGTCTCCCGGGCCCGCGAGGCCGGACTGGTCGTCACGGCCCGCGAGGTCTTCCGGCTGCGCACCGCCGCCGCGCTCGCCGAAGCCGCGCGGGACGCCGCCGCGGAGCCGGCAGCCGAAGCCCCGGACGCCGGCCTCGGCTCGGCCCCGCTGAGCCCACTCGGCCAAGAACTCCTCGCCAGGGGCGGCGAGTTCGACGGATTCCATCAGGCCGTCCTGGTGGAGCTGCCCGCCGGACTCGACGACCGCACCCTCACCGCTGCCCTGCAGGCCGTGGCCGACCGGCACGACATGTTGCGCGCCACTCTGGTGCGCGGCGACGGCGAGCCGCACTTCGCGATCCCAGCCCCGGGCGCCCCGGGCGCCACCCCGATCCGCCTGGCCCGCGCCGAGCTCCCGGACCAGGGCGCCCCGGAGCGTACGGCCGCCGTCACCGCCGCCGCCGAGGCGGCCCGTGCCGGGCTCGCCCCCGAGCGCGGCGTGATGCTGCGCGCCGTACGCCTGATCACCCCCGACGGCGAACCGGACCAACTCCTGCTCTGCGCACACCACCTGGTGATCGACGGGGTGTCCTGGCGGATCGTCCTGCCGGATCTGGCCGCCGCCGCGGCCGCCCTCACCGAGGGCCGCCCGGTTGCCCTCGCCCCGGTCCCGGCCTCCTACCGGACATGGGCCCGCGCCCGGGCGGCCGAGGGCGCCCGGACCGTGGAGAGCCCCCACGGGGCGCCGCTCGGCGCGCGCGCCGTGGACCCCGGGCGGGACACCTTCGCCGCCGCCCGGCACACCCGGCTCGTCGTCCCGGCCGACCTCGCCGAAGACCTGCTCGGCGCGGTGCCGGCCGCCTTCCACGGCCGCCCCGACGATCTCCTGGTCACCGCGCTCGCCCGGGCCGTCGACGCCTGGCGGGTCAAGCGGGGCGGTACCTCGGGGTCTGTGGCCGTCGACATCGAGGGGCACGGCCGGGACACCGGTGACGCCCGCGACCTGTCCCGCACGGTCGGCTGGTTCACCGAGGTCCGCCCGGCCCTGCTCACCCCGGCGGGCGCCGACCTGCCCGGCGCGGTCAAGCGGGTCAAGGAACAACTGCGCGCACACCCTGCGGACGCCCGACCGCCGCGAGCCCAGATCCTGTTCAACTACCTCGGCAGGATCGGCGACGACCCCGCGGCCACCGGCGGCGGCTGGCGGATCCTGCCGTCCGCGGCGCTGCCGCACGGAGCCGACCCCGGCATGCCCACGCCGTACGCCCTCGAAGTGCACGTACTGGCCCAAGAGACCCCTTCCGGCCCCGAACTGCACGCCGTGTGGACCACTCCCGGGGAGCTCTTCACCCCCGAGGAGACCGCCGAACTCACCCACCTGTGGCTCGCCGAACTGGACGCCCTCGCCCTCCTCGCCGGCCGGCCGGGCGCGGGCGGGCGTACCCCGTCCGACCTGCCGCTGATCAGGCTCACTCAGGACGATATCGAGCAGTTGGAGGCCACCGCCCCGAGTCCCGCCGACATCCTGCCCCTCACCCCGCTCCAGGAGGGTTTCCTCTTCCACGCCGCCGAGGCGGGGGAGGGGCTCGACGTCTACACCACGCAGGTACGCCTCGACCTGGAAGGCCCGCTCGACACGGCCGCGCTGCTGCGGGCCGGGGAACGCCTGGTCGCCCGGCACACCGCACTGCGGGCCGGCTTCCACCACGAGGGCCTGACCGTCCCGGCCCAGGTGGTCCACCGCGAAGTGGCCCTGCCCTGGGCCGAGGTGGACCTCGGCGCGCTCCCCGAGCGGGACCGGGCCGCCGAGGCCGCGTCGGTGGCCGCCCGTGAGCGGGCCCGTCGCTTCGACCTCACCCGGCCACCGCTGCTCCGGCTCGTACTGCTGCGGCTCGGCGCCGAACGACACCAGTTGATCATCACCGGGCACCACATCGCCTGGGACGGCTGGTCGACGCCGGTCCTCGTGGAGGAGCTGTTCACCTTGTGGGCGCGCGGCAGCGCCGAAGCCCTGCCCCGGCCCGTCCCGCACGCGGCTCACCTGGAATGGCTCGCCGGACAGGACACCGCCGCCGCCGAGGCCGCCTGGGCGGCACACCTCGACGGACTCGAGGGCCCGCTGCTCGTCGCCCCCGAGGCGGCCGACCGGGACCCCGTCCCGCAGGAGACCGTCATCGAGGAGCTCCCCGCCGAGTTGCTCGGCCGCCTCACCGACGAGGCGCGGCGGCACGGGCTCACCCTCAACACCCTGCTCCAGGGCGCCTGGGCGCTGGTCCTGGCCCGCGCCACCGGACGCGACGACGTCGTGTTCGGCACCACCGTCTCCGGGCGTCCCTCCGAACTCGCGGGCATGGAACGCATGGTGGGCCTCTTCGTCAACACCCTGCCCGTACGGCTCCGGGTGCCCGGCGGGGCGAGCCTCCTCGACGTTTTCACCCGCCTCCAGAGCGAACAGGCCGAACTCATCGACCACCACCATCTGGGGCTCGGCCGTATCCAGCAACTCGCCCACACCGGCCAGCTGTTCGACACCACCACCATGCTCGTCAACTACCCGCTCGACCTCGACGCCCTCTCCGGCGGCCTCGCGAGCCCCAGGCTCACCGGCATCGGGGTCGACGACGCCACGCACTATCCGCTGCGCCTGGTCGCCGTCCCAGGGCCCGGCGGCGCACTCACCATGCGCCTCGGCCACCGCCCCGACACCCATGGGGCCGACGAGGCGGCGAAGTTCCTCGGCCGCACCGCGAAGGTGCTGCGGGTCTTCGCCGACGACCCGGCGACGCCCGTGCACCGCATCGACCTGATGGACGAGGCGGAGCGCGCCCAACTGCTCGTCCAGTGGGGCGGCTACTAGATCGTCCCGGGCCCGCCAGGCCCCCAGGGGGGCGGCTGCCCCCTGTGCCCGAGCACGTCAGCAGACAGCACTCACCGAGAGGCCAGACCGTGATCCGTCACCGTGCCCACGTGCGCTCCCCGCGCCCCGTCGTCCTGCTCGCCGAAGAGCTCTCCCCGGCCACCGTGGAGGCGCTCGGCTGGGACGTCGACATCCGTCGTGTCGACGGCGCCGACCGTGCGGCCCTGCTGCCCGCGCTCGCCGAGGCCGACGCCGTCCTCGTGCGCAGCGCCACCCGGATGGACCGGGAGGCGATCGCCGCCGCGCCCCGCCTCAAGGTCATCGCCCGGGCCGGCGTCGGCCTCGACAACGTCGACATCCCGGCCGCCACCGAGGCCGGCGTCCTCGTCGCCAACGCCCCGACGTCCAACATCACCAGCGCCGCGGAAATGGCCGTCGGCCTGCTGCTGGCCGTCGCCCGCAACATCCCGCAGGCCGACGCGGCCCTGAAGACCGGCGCCTGGCAGCGCAGCCGGTGGTCCGGCGTCGAGCTGGCCGGCAAGGTCCTCGGCGTCGTCGGCCTCGGCCGCATCGGCACCCTCGTCGCCCAGCGGATGGCCGCCTTCGGAATGGACGTGGCGGCGTACGACCCCTACGTGACCGCCGCGGGCGCGGCCGCCGTCGGTGTACGGCTGCTCTCGCTCGACGAGCTGCTCGCCCAGGCCGACTTCCTCACCGTCCACCTGCCGCGCACCCCGGAGACCACCGGCCTGATCGGCTTCGAGGCGCTGCGCAAGGTCAAGCCCACCGTGCGCATCGTCAACGCCGCGCGCGGCGGCATCGTCGACGAGAACGAGCTGTACGCCGCGCTCAAGGAGGGCCGTGTCGCGGGCGCCGGACTCGACGTGTACGCCGCCGAACCGTGCACCGAATCGCCGCTGTTCGACCTCGACAACGTCGTCGTGACCCCGCACCTGGGTGCCTCCACCGACGAGGCGCAGGAGAAGGCGGGCATCGCCGCCGCCCACTCGGTGCGGCTCGCGCTGGCCGGCGATCACGTGCCGGACGGGGTGAACGTGCAGGGCGGCCCGGTCCCCGACGCGGTACGCCCGTGGCTGCCGCTGACCGAGCGGCTCGGCCGGGTCTTCACCCGGGCCGTGGGCGGCGTCCCCGCCCAGCTGGAGATCCAGCTGCACGGCGAGATCGCCGAGCTGGACGCCGGCGTGCTCGAACTCGGGGCGCTCAAGGGCCTGCTGGAGACCGTCGCCGGGGGCGCGGTCAGCCGTGTGAACGCCCCGCTGGTCGCCCTGGAGCGCGGCCTGACCTCGCGGCTCACCACCCACCAGGGGGGCGGGAGCCACCGCTCCACCGTCACCCTGCGCGGCATCTTCCCCGATGGCCGGGTCGTCACCGTGAGCGGCACCCTGGCCGGTGTCCGCCTCCAGGAGAAGCTCGTCGAGGTGCTCGGCTATGAGCTGGAGCTGCCGCTCTCCGGCGACCTCGCCTTCCTGCGCTACCCGGACCGGCCGGGCGCGGTCGGCCTGATCGGCTGCGAGTTCGCCGACGAGGGCGTGAACATCGCGGCCATGCAGGTCGCCAGGGACGCCGCCGGCACCACCGCCCTGGCCGGCCTCGTCGTGGACTCGCCCGTACCGCCCACCGCGCTCGGCCGCGCCGCCGCCTCCGTCGGCGCCGACCAGAGCTGGACCGTGCCGGCGGCCACCGCCCGAACCGGCCGGACGGACCGCGCATGAGCACCGAAGTCCTGCGTGCCGAGGTCCCGCGTATCGGGGCCTCCCGCGCCGAAGTCCCGCGCACCGACACCTCGCGTCGCCTGCTCTCCCTGCTGAACGACGCCCACGTCCCGTACCGGCTGATCCGGCACGCCCCCGAGGGCCGCACCGACCTCGCCTCGGAGCTGCGGGGCCACCCCCTGGAACAGGCTGCCAAGTGCCTGGTGGTGAGGGTGGGCTCGGGCCGCCGAAGACGCCGCTACGTGCTGGCGGTGGTGCCCGGCGACCGCCGCGTCGACATGGCCCGCGTCCAGGAGCTGTTCGGGGGTACCGACACCGCCTTCGCGTCCCGCGAGATCGCCGAGAGGCTCTCGGGCTGCGTCAGCGGCTCGATCGTGCCGTTCAGCTTCCACCCGGAGCTGGAGCTGGTGGTCGACCCGGACCTGCTCGCCGGGGAGGAGATCTTCTTCAACGCGGCTCGCCTCGATCTGTCCCTGGCGCTCGGCGTCGAGCCGTACCGGGCGCTCGCCCGCCCGCGCGTCGCCCGCGTCGCGACCCCCGCCCCGATGCCGGCCTGAGCCGTCCCGCCGAGCTCCTGTCCCGTGTCAGCCCGCCTTGACGAGACCGTAGCCGGGCGCGGGGAGCGGGGTGGAGCGAGGGGCGGAACCGGACAGGGATCCGGACCCGACGGCGTCCTCCAGCGGCCCTTGGAAGAGCAGTCGCACCAGAGGGTGCAGCTGGTACAGCGGCAGGCCACGGCGGTCGATGCCGCACAGGTCGAGCATCGAAAGGTCCACCAGCTGCTCCAGGACCTCCTCGGCCGCGGCCTCACCGGTGCCGAACGCCACCCCGGCGGCCGCCGCGTGGAAGGGCTCTCGACCAAGCAGCGGCAGCCGGCCGAGCAGCGCCCGGCTCGGCCGGTCGAGCCCCTCCAGCGGCCGGCCCAGGGAACGCTGTACATCGAGGTCGCCGAGGCGCAGTTCGAGCAGCCGGGTGCGCGGGTCGGCGAGCCGCTGGGCGAGCCGGTCCGGCGACCAGTGCGGCCGGGCGGCGAGCCGGGCTCCCGCGATCCGCAGCGCCAGCGGGAGCCCCGCGCAGTGCGCCACTATCTCCCGGGCCGCTTGGGGTGCGGCGTCGATCCGGCCGGGACCGGCCGCCGTGCGCAGCAGCTCGTGCGCGGCGGCGTCGTCCAGCGGGCCGAGCACCGTGGTGTGCGCGCCGACCGTCTCGGTGAGAGGGGTCCGCGCGGTGACGATGACCGCGATGTCGGGGCTGCCGGGGAGCAGTGGGCCCAGCTGGAGGTCGCCGGAGGCGTTGTCGAGCACCAGCAGGAGGCGCTTGCCCGCGGTGCGGGTGCGGTAGCGGCGTACCAGCTCGTCGAGGTCGTCGGCGATGTGGCTCTCCCGGTCGAGACCGGTCTCGCCGAGCGCCCGCAGCAGCCGCAGCAGGACGTCGCAGGGGTCCTTCGGGGTGCCGTCGGGGCCGCGCAGATCGGCGTAGAGCTGCCCGTCGGGGAAGTGCTCGGTGCTGGCGTGCGCGGCCCGCACGGCGAGCGCGGTCTTGCCGATGCCGGGCATGCCGGTGATCAACAAGCGCCGGGGGCGCCAGGCGTCGCGGCCCGGCGTGGGCCTCACCAGCTCGCAGAGGGAGGCGAGTTGGTCCTCCCGGCCGGTGAAGGCGACGGTGTCGGCGGGCAGCGTCGCGGGCGCCGCGGTGGCGGGCGGCGGGGTCCGCTCGCCGCGCAGCACGATGTGGTACGCCGCTTCGAGCTCGGCGCCGGGGTCGACACCGAGCTCGTCGGCGAGGATGCGGCGGCCGTGGTGGTAGGCATGCAGGGCGTCGGACTGCCGGCCCGAGCGGTGCAGGGCCAGCATCAGCTGCGAGCGGAGCTTCTCGCGCGTGGGGTGGCGGGTCACCAGACCGGTCAGCTCGGCGGTGATCTCCTGGTGCCGGCCGAGGGCGAGATCGGCCTCGATCCGGTTTTCCAGGGTCGCCGCGCGGGCGTCGTCCAATTGCGGAATCTCGACTTCCGAAAGGAATTCGGTGACGTTCGCGAGCGCGGGCCCCCGCCAGAGTTCGAGTGCGTCCCTGAGGAAGTTTCCGGCCGTTTCGTAGTCTCGCTGCCGCAACGCCTCCCGGCCGAGCCGGTCGAGCCGCTCGAATTCGAGAAAGTCGATGCTGCTGTTTCCGGGGCGCAGTACATATCCTGGCTGCTGCCGCGCGATCTCGACATCGGGTCCGAGCTGTTTGCGCAGCCGCGAGACGTAGGTGTAGATCTGCGAGTTCAGCGTCGCGGGAGGCGACCAGCCCCACAGCAGGTGGCTGAGGCGGGCGTCGGACACGACCCGGCCGCGGGCCAGCAGCAGAGCCGCCAGCACCGTGTGGATCTTCGATCCCGACAGTGCGGCGACGGTGTTGCCCCGGCTCGCCTCGACCGGTCCTAGCAGTCGAAATTCCATCTGGGCCCCCGTTGTGAGTTCTGTGATGAACACTCTTGGAGGATAGGACGGCTCATTTTTGACGTCTTTTCGGCTCGATTTCGTGAGGGGCGAAATCGAAACAACATCGGGTCGACAGGTGTGATCCATAGCGTTTCTCCTGTCGCACCGGGCACACCGCGGACAAGGCGAGCGGTCGGGGCGGTCAACGAAACATTCACCCGCACATGGCGTACGAACGACTGTTTTTATATGGGGGAGAAGTAATGCGCAGCAGCACCCGCACTTTCCTGGCCTCGGTTCTCGGCGCGCCCGCTCTGGGCGGTGTCCTGCTGGTCGGCGGCACAGGCGCGGTTGAGATGCCGTCCGTCCGGGCCGTCGAGGCCCCGTCGGTCGTCGTCATCGCCGACACCCCGTCGGTCGTCGACGAGAACAACCCCTGGAGCTGACCCGAGTGACGGAGCCCCGCACCTGGCGCAGGTGCGGGGCTCGCTCCGTTCAGGTGCTCAGTTTCGGCGAGAGAGTCAGTGCGCGGAGAGTAACTGCCGGAGTTCCTCGGGCGACGGCCCGTACGGGGGGTGCTCCGCGGTCAACGAGGCCATGACCAGGGTGATCCGTTCGCCCTGTGGTCTGGCGCCGTACTCGGCGAAGGTGTTCCTGGCCCGGCGCAGCCGGCCCACTGCCCCGTCCCGCCCGGCCAGCAGGTCCAGGCAGCCCAGATTGGCCTCGGCCCGGGCCCGCAGCAGATGGTCGTTGATGTCGTCGGCGATCGTGAACGCCTGCTGCAGGGTCACCTCCGCCTCGGACAGATTCCCCTGCCGCCAGAGAATCTCGCCCGCGAGCCGCAGGATGTGGGCCTCGCCGGTCCGGTCGCCGTGCTCCCGGACGATCCTCAGGGCCTCGTCGCACTCGCTCGCCGCCTCGTCGAGCCGGCCGTGCCGCATCAGTGCCTCGGCCAGGCGGAGGATGGACTGTGCGAGGCCGCGCACCAGCCCCGTCGCCCGGCTCAGGGCGATGGCCTCGGTGGACAGCCGCAGGCTGCGCTCCAGGTTTCCGCGCTCCAGCTCTATCTGTGCCAGGGCGCCGAGCCCGTGCGACTCGCCGCGGGCGTCCCCGATCTCCCGGAAGCCGAGTAGCGAGGCCTCGCCGTCCCGCAGCGCCTGGTCGAGGTCGCCGCGTACCCGCGCGTTGTGGGTGAGCATGCGCCGGGTGAGGGCGGCGCCCGCCACGTCGCCGATCTCGTCGAAGATCCGCAGGGCCGCCCTGAGCCGCCCCTCGGCGATCTCGTAACGCTGGGTGTGCAGCGCGACCCCGCCGAGCAGCCGCTGCATGCTGGCCTCGCCCTGGCGGTCGAAGCACCGCTGAGCGGCCGCCAACGCGCGCTCGGAGCAGATCTCCCACTCCTCCAGATAGTTGCGGGACTCCTGCAGCGGGTTGCTGAGCAGCGCCAACTTCCAGGCATGGGCGGCCCGGCCGGTCTCGGCGGCCTGCCGGACCGCGTCGACCAGGGCGCTGTGCTCCGCCTCCATCCACTCCATCGGATCCGTGAGCAGCTCCTCTACCAGCGACTGCGGAAGGTTCGGCTCCGGGATCCCGTCCAGGGACGCGAACTCGGCGCCGTACAACCGCTGGTAGGCGACCCAGCACAGCGAGAGCCAGCCGTCCAGGGCCCGGTCGAGGACGCCCTCGCGCTCCTCCGGGGTGTCCTCCTCCTGGGCGCACTCCCAGGCGAACAGGCGCAGCAGGGCCTGAAAGCGGTAGCGGGGCGGCTCGCCGGGGCGGCCCGAGGCGACCTCCAGGAGCTGGGCGTCGACCAGTTCCTCGATGAGGTCCTCGGCCTCGATCGGGTCGGTGTCGAGCACCGCCGCGCCGACCCATGCCGCGAAGTCGGGCATGGTCAGCAGCCCGAGCCGCCGGTACATGCGGGCCGCCGCGGGCGGTAGATCGCGGTAGCTGAGCCGGAAACCGGCTCGCACGCCGCCCTCGTTGGGGCTGAGTTCGTCGAGCCGGCGTCGCTGGTCCTCCAGGCGTCGCACCAGGTGCCGGACCGACCAGTGGGGCTTGGCGGCCAACCGGGCGCCCGCGATCCGCAGTGCCAGCGGCAGCCGGTCGCAGAGCGTGCCGAGCCGGGCGGCGGCCTCCGGGTCGGTGGCGATCCGCTCCGGTCCGGCCACCGCACCGAGCATGGCGGTCGCCTCCGCCTGGCCGAGCACGTTCAGCTCGATGCGGTGTACGTCGTAGTCGCCGGTGAGGTCGTCGATGGCGTCCCGGCTGGTGATCAATACACAGCAGTGGCGGCCGCCCGGCAGCAGCGGCCGGATCTGCGCGAACGACCGGGCGTTGTCGAGCACCACCAGGATCCGTTTGCCGTCCAGGATCGACCGGTACAGCGCGGCCCGCTCGTGCTGGTCGCCCGGTATCTGGGGCCCCGGCACGCCGAGCGCGCGCAGGAACCGGTCGAGCACGGCGGTCGGCGCCTGCGGCGAGTCCGACTCGTCGTAGCCGCGCAGGTCGGCGAAGAGCTGGCCGTCCGGGAACCGCCCGGCGACCTGGTGGGCCCAGTGCACCGTGAGCGCGCTCTTGCCGACCCCGGCGATGCCGGAGACGGCCGCCACGGCGAGCGGCGACTCCTGGCCCTCCCCGTCGAGCAGCCGGTCGAGCAGCGCGAGTTCCCGGCTGCGCCCGGTGAACGCGGCGGCCGACGAGGGGAGTTGCGCGGGCACGGTACGCAGCTCCGGGGCGACCTGGGGCTCCGGCGGCAGGGTCAGCTCGGGGTCGTCCCGCAGGATCAGTTCGTGCAGCTCCTGCAGCTCGGCGCCGGGCTCGATGCCCAGCTCCTCCACGAGCACCTGGCGTCCCTCGCGGAAGATCTCCAGCGCCTCGGCCCGTCGCCCCGAACGGTACTGGGCCAGCATCAGATGGGCCCGGGCCTGTTCCCGCAGCGGGTGCTCGCGGACCAGCGCGGCCAGGTCGGAGATGAGTGAACGGTGCTGGCCGAGCTGCAGTTGCAGTCCCGCCTGCTCCTCGCGCAGCTCCAGCCGGAACTCGGCGAGCCGGGAGGCCTCGTGGTCGATGGGTCCGCCCGCAGCCCCGTCGAGCGCGGATCCGCGCCACAGCGAGAGCGCCTCGGTGAACAGGGCGCACGCCTGGACGGTGTCGCCGGCCCGGGCCAGCTCCCGCGCCTTGCGCACCCGGGTCTCGACCTCGTGGATGTCGATCCGATGCTCGCCGAGGTCGAGGATGTAGCCGGGGTGGGAGGTGACGATCAGGTCGTCGACGCCGGCCGAGGTGCGGAAGGTCTTGCGCAGCGCGGTGACACAGATGGCGATCTGGTTCCGCGCGGTGGCCGGTGGCTCCTCGCCCCAGACGGCCTCGATGAGGGCGTCCACGGAGACCACTCTGTTCAGAGCGATGAGGAGCATCGTCAGCACGGTGCGCTGACGGCCACCACCAAGTCTGACGGGCTCCCCGTCCACCCGTACGTCCAGCGGTCCGAGCAGCCTGAAGTCGATCCGGTGCAAGACGCCCTCCACTTCCCCCGAGTCCCCCACCCGGAGTCGCCGAGACATTGTGGGCCTTGCCGTGTCGCAGAATCAACCAAGATCCATAAAGCGTTCACACTGCACCCACATACCGGGTGATCATGTGCCTCCTTTCTGATCCAAATCACTATATGTAGGACCGATGGAGAGGGAATATAGGTCATCGCGGAGAGTGGATTGTGACGTTCGCCCGCCGTCGTACGGGGGCGGGGCACCGCCGAGCAGAGGAAGCTGACATGGCAACGAACCCCTTCGAGGATGCCGACGGCACCTTCTCCGTCCTGGTCAACTCCGAGGGCCAGCACTCGCTCTGGCCGTCCTTCGCGGAGGTCCCGGCGGGCTGGGAGCCGACCCTGACGGGCGCCACCCGCCAGGAGTGCCTGGCCCATGTCGACGCCACCTGGACGGACATGCGCCCGGCCTCGCTCCGCTAGGGCCTGTCCGGCGGATCAAGTCGCAGGAAACGGGCGGCGCCTCATCGCCGCTGGTGTTTCTTCGATGGTGCGAGAGTGTGGCTCGGGTGCGCGGGTGGGGTCAGGCCTTTGCCTCGACTGCCTCGGCGGCGGCATCCGGGATGGAGTCCGCCTGCGGCTGGGTGGCTGCGGGGCGGGTCGGGATGAGGAAGGCGACGATCGCGGCGGCGATGCCGACGCCGGAGCCGATCAGCATGGCGACGCGGAAGCCGCTTTCGGACGGGAGGGAGACGGGGCCGAACTTCGTGGTCATCTGGGCCAGGACCACGGCCATCACGGCGGCCGAGACGGAGCTGCCGATCGAGCGCATCAGCGTGTTGAAGCTGTTGGCCGAGGCGGTCTCCGACTGGGGCACCGCGCCCATGATGAGCGCGGGCATCGCGCCGTAGGCGAAACCGACGCCCGTGCTGCAGACGATGGTCACGGCGAGCAGGCCCAAGGCGGAGCCGTTTCCGATGAGCGGCAGGGAGATGCCGTAGCCGAGGGCGATGACCAGGGCGCCGACGGTCAGGGTGATCCGGGGGCCCTTGGCGGCGGAGAGCTTGGCGCCGATCGGGGAGATGATCATCATCATGAGACCGGCCGGGGCCATCCACAGGCCCATGGCCAGCATCGACTCGCCGAGGCCGTAGCCGGTCTCCTCGGGCAGCTGCAGCAGCTGGGGGATCACGAGGGACTGGGAGTACATCGCGAAGCCGACCAGGATCGAGGCGGCGTTCGTCATCAGCACCTGCGGCCGGGCGGTCACCCGCAGGTCGACCAGCGGATCGGCGCTGCGCAGCTCCCACCAGCCCCAGGCCAGCAGCAGGACGATCGCGGTGGCGAGCAGGCCGAGCGTGGTGCCGCTGCCCCAGCCCCAGTCCGCGCCCTTGGAGACGCCGAGGAGCAGGCAGACCAGGGCGATGCCCAGGCCGATCGCGCCGAGCAGGTCGAAGCTGCCCGAGGTGGTGTTCTCGCGGCCCGCGGGCACGAAGAGCCAGATCAGCGTGGCGACCGCGAGGGTCAGCGCGGCGACGACCCAGAACAGCACGCGCCAGCTGGAGTTCTCGGCGATCGCCGCGGAGAACGGCAGGCCGAGCGCGCCGCCCACACCCATGGACGCGCTCATCAACGCGATGGACGAGCCGAGCTTCTCCGCCGGTACGACGTCCCGCAGCAGGCTGATGCCGAGGGGCACCACGCCCATACCGAGGCCCTGCAGACCGCGTCCGGCGATCATCGGGACGACCGAGGAGGACAGGGCGCAGACCACGGAGCCCAGGATCAGCGGGACCAGGGAGGCCAGAAGCATGCGCTTCTTGCCGTACATGTCACCGAGGCGGCCGGCGACGGGGGTGATCACGGCAGCCGCGAGCAGCGTGGCGGTGACGACCCACGAGGCGTTCGAGGCGGTGGTGTCGAAGAGGGTCGGGAGTTCCCCGATCAGTGGCACCACCAGTGTCTGGGTGATCGCGGCCACGATGCCGCCGAAGGCGAGGATGCCGACAACACCGCCGGAGCGGGCTGCGGGCTGGGAACTGTCCACGGGTACTCCCTGTTGCTCTTTCCGGGCTTGTTGCTGTGCTGCGCATCCGGGCCTGCTGGTGATCCGGGCCTGCCATCTCCGCGGGCCCGCCGCGTCTCCGGATCACCCGGGTCGCGGTGAGTCGCGGGCGAGGCGCATGCGAGTTGCATGCTGCATGCAATGTGCATCATGCACGTCTCATGCATCATACACATCGCGGTGGTATACCTGGCGGGAGGTAGCTTTCCTGTAGGGGAAGCGAGCCAGGAGCCGAAGGATGCCTCGCGTGGACAAGCGACTTGACCTGCTGGAATTCGAGACCATGCTGCTCGGGCGCCACATGCACATGCTCAACCCGCGGGGGCGCGGGACGAGTGAGGAGCGGCTGGACCGCAGCGCGTACGTCCTGCTCAGCCGCATTCAGGTGCAGGGCCCGATGTCCATCGGTGAGCTCAGAGAGGCCTTCGGTCTGGACACGTCCACCCTCAACCGGCAGACCGCCGCGATGCTGCGGGCCGGGGTCGTCGAGCGCATGCCCGACCCCGAGGGGGGTATCGCCCGCAAGTTCGCCATCACCGCGGAGGGCAGGCGCCGGCTGGACGCCCACCGCGCCGAGAACCTGGACGGTCTGGAGAAGATCACGACCGACTGGGATCCCGAGGAGGTGGCCGAGTTCGCCGCCTATCTCAGCCGTTTCAACCGCGACATCGAGCGTCTCGACGGGCGTCCCTGGCCGCGCGGTTGAGCGGGTGAAGGAGGGCGGGGACTCGGGGCGGGCCGGTTCTCGGGCCAGCCCCGGTGTGGTTCGGAGTGTCGTGTCGTCGTGTCGTCCTTCGCGGACGTCGCCGGTACCGCCTGCGTGACGTCCCGCTGTCCGACGGTTTTCCCGTTCGGACGTGGAAGAGGCCCACGACCGCGTCAAGAACATGTCGTTGCCGCGGACCGTGGACGCGGGCACGTTGTGGTCCCGTCGTGCGAAACGGTCCACGACCCTGGTGCCGCCGCGCTCGAAGACGCGGACGGCGACGGACTTCCGGTACTCCCGTCCCTGACCGGCGCGGGAGGTACGCGCGACGGGCGCGGTCGTGCCAAGCGCGGCTGTCGCCGCCCATTCGGAGCCAACTAGCCCGCCCCCTTTGTTGGTTGATCTTTCACTCCTGTGACACATCGCACCGCTTGAGCGCTCAACGAGTCGGGTGAGGGTGATCCGGGCATGCCAAAGAAACCGCTTGCCCCACCCCCCTCGCGGTCCTCAGGAGGACGCAGTGCAGAAGAGCTCGCGCGTACGCAGGGCCTCTCTCATCCTCGGCAGCGCCGTCGCGCTGGTCGTCGCCTTCCCCGGCAGCGCGCTCGCCGCCCCGCCCAAGGCCCTGCCCGCCAACGCGGACGACTTGGAGAAGACCTGGCAGCCCGCGTACGACTACGACACGGACGGCTGCTACCCCACGCCCGCCATCGGCCCCGACGGGACCATCAACGGCGGCCTCAAGCCCTCGGGTTCAGTCAGCGGCGAGTGCCACGACACCTCGGACCTCGACAACACCAACGGCTACGCGCGCGAGAAGTGCAACAACGGCTGGTGCGTGATCCTCTACGGCCTCTACTTCGAGAAGGACCAGGCCACGATCGGCGGGCACCGCCACGACTGGGAGCACGTGGCGGTCTGGGTGCAGAACAACCAGGCCAAGTACGTCTCCACGTCCGCGCACGGCGACTTCAACGTCTACAGCGCCGACCAGGTCCTGTGGGACGGCACGCACCCCAAGATCGTCTACCACAAGGACGGTCTGAGCACCCACGACTTCCGGCTCGCGAACTCGGGCGACGAGCCGTCGGAGAACGGCTACCACACCTGGCAGTACCCGGCCCTGGTCGGCTGGAACGGCTACCCGGCGGGTCTGCGCGACAAGCTGAGCGCCTACGACTTCGGCAGCGCCAACTTCGGACTCAAGGACGCCAACTTCGCCGCCCACCTCACGAAGGCCATGCCGGCGGGCATCTCGTTCGACCCCAACGCCTGACCGGTCGGGAATTCCTTCTTCGTCCCCGTCACACCTCCGCCTCCGGGCGCGTCAGGGAGATGGCGCCACCCGCGTGGCCCGGTAGCGGTGCGCCAGGTGTGACAGGGACGAGAAGGAGATGACGACATGGCTGTTCTGATGGTGCGTGCGACGGTGAGGCCCGAGTGCGTCGACGAACTCGAAGCGGCGCTGCGGAAGATGTTCACCGCGATCGAGGCCGCGCGGCCCGAGGGCGTGCGCTACGCCTCGTACCGGCTCCCCGACGGAGTCACCTACCTCGCGGAACTCGAGATCGCGGACGGGATCGAGAATCCGCTTTCCGCGGTCCAGGAGTTCCGTGAGTTCCAGGCGGGCCTGAAGGACTGGCTGGCCGCCCCGCCGTCCGCCGAGCGTTTCGAGGTGCGGGGCGCGTACGCCGCCTGAGGCCGCGCGGGTGTGCGTCCGACAAGGGGCGACAGTCGACAAGAGTCGGTAAGAGCCGACAAGCGTCGGTAAGAGTCGACAGGAGTCGGTAAGAGTTGACGGGACTCCGGGCGCGCACCCCGTGTCGTGGCCCCCGCGCCGAGTAGGTTCCCGAGCAGGTTCGCCCCTGATCGCGTGGAAAGCAGGGGCGGGAAGGGGCCCGGTGTGAGTACGTCGCGTACGGCCGGCGGTGGGTACTCCGGTACGCCGCTCGCCAAGAAGATCGGCGTCAAGGCCGGGCAGCGGGTACGGCTGGTGCACCGGCCCGAGGGGTGGGAGATCCCCGGACTGCCGGAGGGGTGTGCCGTGTCCGGGGGCGACGGGGCCGCGGGAACCGATGTCGCCGTCGTCTTCCACCGGTCCCTGGGGGAACTGGTAGCCGAGGCTCCCGCGCTGGTGGGCGGCCTCGCCGATCACGCGATGCTCTGGATCGCCTGGCCGCGCAAGGCGGCCGGGCACCGCAGCGACATCACCGAGAACGCCCTGCGCGAGATCTTCCTGCCGCTCGGGGTGGTCGACGTGAAGGTGGCCGCGCTGGGGGAGGACTGGTCGGGACTGAAGTTCGTACGGCGCAAAGAGCTTCGTACGGCGTGAGTAAATGCGGAGAGCGCGGGGAAACGCGGCGTACGCGAGGGAGACTCCGGGTGAACGGCTAGCATCGCGGGCAGAGTTGTCGGCCTGGGATGGAGTGGTGTCGTGTCGGAGGGGCCTCGGATCGCCGTTGCCGTCGTGACCATGGGGAACCGGCCCGACGAGGTCGACGCGCTGCTCGCCTCGGTGGCCAAGCAGGACGTCGCGCCCGCACGGATCGTGATCGTGGGGAACGGGTGTCCACTGCCCGAGTTCGCCGAGCGGCTGGGACTGCCCGGCGAGGTGACCGGCATCGAGGTCGACGAGAACCTCGGCTGCCCGGGCGGGCGCAACGTGGGCCTCGCCCGGCTCAGGGAGTTCGCGGACGTGGACGTCGTCGTCGAGCTGGACGACGACGGACTGCTGGTCGACGCGGATGTGCTGCGCAAGGTGCGGGACCTGTACACCGCCGATCCGCGCCTGGGCATCGTCGGCTTCCGCATCGCCGACGAGCACGGGGAGACCCAGCGCCGGCACGTGCCCCGGGTCGGGGCCAAGGATCCGATGCGGGGCGGTCCGGTCACCGGGTTCCTCGGCGGCGGACACGCGCTGGCCATGCCCATGCTCGCCCGGATCGGGGACTGGCCCGCCGAGTTCTTCTTCGCACACGAGGAGACGGACATGGCCTGGCGGGCCATCGACGACGGGTGGACCGTGCTCTACGAGCCCGAACTGCTGCTCCAGCACCCCAAGACCTCGCCCGCCCGGCACGCCATCTACTACCGGGTCACCGCCCGCAACCGGGTCTGGCTCACCCGTCGCAGGCTGCCCCTCCCGCTCATCCCCGTGCACCTGGGAATCTGGATGCTGCTGACGCTCGCACGGACGCGGTCGCTCGGCGGGCTGCGGGCCTGGTTCGGCGGCTTCGCGGAAGGGCTGCGGCAGTCGGGCGGCGAGCGGCGGCCGATGCGGTGGCGGACCGTGTGGCGGCTGACGCGACTGGGACGCCCGCCCGTCATCTGACGGCGGCCGACGGCCGACAGGCGGCAGGACGGCCGGGGGCGGACGAGGGCCCCGGTCGCTCACCTCCGACGACCGGGGCCCTCTCTGTCCCCGGATCCGGCCACGGCGGCGACACTCCCCCGAGTTACGCGTCGTACGCGCGCACCGTCGGGCCAGATCCGATGGAGTGATCCCATCAGCCCGCGCCAACGGATCGCTAACATGTCGCCAACGGGTTTCCATCCGGAAACCCGGAAACCGGAAGTCGGTCGGCGTGAAGTCGTCGCAAGAAGGCGCGAAGTCGCCATGGGTGTGGTCGGTACCGGTCTGAACCGGTCGGGTCGATCGCACGGAAAGGCAGTGGGGCGGGCTATGCGGTACGGGCTGCGGTTCGGGCTGCTGGGGCCTCCGGTGTTGTACGACGCCGACGGCGAGGTCCGTTCGATCGGCGGCGGCAAGATGCGCGCCCTGCTGGTCGCGCTGCTCCTGGAACCGGGCCGGGTCGTCTCGGTGGACGCGCTCAAGGACGCACTGTGGGGCGGGGCGCCGCCCGCGTCCGCGCAGGCGTCGTTGCAGAACCACGTCACCCGGCTGCGGCGGCTCCTCGACGATCCGGAGCGGCTGCGGGCCATGCCGCCCGGGTATCTCCTGCGCGTCGGCGAGGGCGAGTTGGACGTGCGCGTCTTCGAGTCCCACGTCACGGCCGCACGCGCCGCGCACGCCGGGCGCGACTGGGAGCGGGCGCTGCGCGAGGCACTGGCGGCGCTCGCGCTGTGGCGCGGCACACCGCTCGGCGGGGTCCCGCCCGAACTCGGCGGACACGCGCTCGTCCAGCGCCTGGAGGAGGCACGGCTGCTCGTCCTGGAGTGGCGGTACGAGGCCGAGTTGCGGCTTGCGGGGCCGGGAGCCGGGGGTGTCGGTACCGGCGGTGCGGGCGAGGGTACCGGTGGGGTCGGGCGAGTCGAGAGTGCCGGGGTCGGCTGGGTTTTCGGTGACATCGGTGATATCGGCGACCCCGGAGCCTCCGCCGACGCAAAAGCAACGGAAGCCACCGGTGCCCCCCACACCTCCAGCGCCCCCGGCACCACCCGACTCGCCGCCCTCGCACCCGAGTTGTCCGCACTCGTCGCCGAGTACCCCCTGCGCGAGGCCTTCCACCGGCTGCTGATGCTCGTACTGCACCGCACCGGACGTCAGGCCGAGGCCCTGGCCGTCCACCGCGACCTACGGGCCCGCCTGGTCGAGGAACTCGGTGTCGAGCCCGGGCCCGCGGTGCGCGCGGCGCATCTGGAGATCCTGCGTGAGCGGGCGGAGGAGAGGGACGACTCCGCACACCACAGGGACGGGAACGGGGGCGCGGACGAAGACCGCGCGGAGCGGACCGCCCCGGCGGAACCGGCCCCGCCCCGGCCCGCCCAGCTCCCGCCCCCGCCCGGGCACTTCACCGGTCGTGCCGACGTACGCCGGGAACTGAACGTGGCCCTCGACACGGCCCGGCACCCCAGCCCCTCCGCTCCGGCCGTCGCCGTCATCAGCGGGATGGCCGGAGTCGGCAAGAGCGCGCTGGCGCTGCATGTGGCACACGGCCTGCGGGAACGTTTCCCCGACGGCCAGCTGTACGTCAACCTGCACGGCGCCACGCCCGGAATGACCCCCCTCACCCCCGGCCAGGCGCTCGCCGCGCTGCTGCGTGACCTCGGTGCCGAGCCGCGCCGGATCCCCGAACACCCGGACGCCGCCGCCGCGTTGCTCCGCTCGATGCTGGCTCCGACGCGCACCCTGATGGTGCTCGACGACGCCGCGCACGCCGCCCAGGTACGGCCGCTGCTGCCCGCGGGCCCGGGGTGCGCGGTGATCGTGACGAGCCGTTCACCGCTCACCGCGCTGGACGGCGTGCGGCGCTTCCCGCTCGCGCCGCTCTCGGTCGAGGACAGCGCGGCGCTGCTGCGCGCGGTGTCCGGACGGGTGGACGGCCTCGACGGTGCGCACCCCCTCGTCGAACTCACTGGCCGGCTCCCGCTCGCCCTGCGCGTGGTCGCGGCCCGTCTCGCCGCGCGCCGCGCGCTCACGCCGGACGTCCTCGCCGGTCAACTGACCGCCACCGAAGGGCGGTTGCATCATCTGGAGTACGACGACCTGAGCGTCCGCAGATCGCTGGCCGTCGCGCTCGACGCGCTGCGTGCCTCGGAGCGTGAGGCCGACCAGGACGCGGCGCTCGTGCTGCGCGGCATCGGCGCGCTCGACCTCCCCGTGTACGGGGCGCCCCTGCTCGCCCGGCTCTCCGGCGTCGCCGAGTTCCGTGCCGAGGCCGCCCTCGACCGCCTCGTCGACGTCGCGCTCCTGGAGGAGACGGCGTTCGGCCGCTACGCACCCCACGACCTCGTCCGCGACTTCGCCCGGGAGATCGCGGGCGAGACGGACGGGGAACCCGGGGGCGGGGGCGTGGACATCCACGTGTCCGAGCGGGCGTTGCGCTGGTACGCCGGTGTCGCCGCCCGCTCCCTCGAAGCGATCGTCGAGCCGGGACTCGACCGCGAGGACCGCAGCCGGCCGACCGCCGCGCAGCCGGCCGCGCACACGGTGGACGCCGCGGCCACGCCGCCGTTCTGCACCGCCAGGGACGCCTTCGCCTGGGGCGACCTGGAACTGGAGAACGTGGTGGCGCTGGTGGAGCGGTACGCGGACACCTCCGCGTACGTTCCCGTGCTGGTGCGGCTGCTCAACCCCTACCTCCAGCGCAGCGGCCGCGTCCCGGAGGCGGAGGTGCTCCTGCGGGCCGCGCTGGGCGCGGCGCGGCGGCTCGGGGACGAGGCCGCGCAGGCGTACGCGCTCGGGGACCTCGCGGGGCTGCACTTCATGACGGGCCGCGCGAGCGAGGCGCTCACGCTGAACGACGAGGCGCTGGCGATCTGGCGGCGGCTCGGGGTGCTGTCGTGGATCCGGCGCGGTCTGAACAACCGCGGCATGCTCCTCGAGGGGCTGGGCCGCCACGCCGAGTCCAGCGAGGCGCTGCTGCAGAGCCTCGAACTCTCCCGGGAACTGGGCGACCCGCACACCGAGGCCATCACCTACAGCCACCTCGGCAATCTGTATGAGCACACGGACGCCCGGGCCGCCATCGACCACCACAAGCGCAGCCTGGCGATCGGCGACGCGATGGACGACGTGATCATCCGGCACTCCGCGCACTGCAACATCGGCTACGCCCATCTGACGCTCGGCGAACCGGCCGCCGCCGTACCGCACTTCGAGGAGAGTCTGCGCATCCTCGGCGGTCATGGCGACTGGCACGGGGAGTCGCAGACGCGGCTCGGGCTGGTGCGCGCGCTGCGCGGGGTCGGGCATGTCGAACGGGCCACGCGCGAGTGCGACCTGCTGCTGTTCCGGGCCGATCAGCGCGCCGACCGGTACACCGGCGGGCTCGCCCGGCATCAACTGGGGCTGCTGCTGCACGCGCAGGGGGATGCCGGAGGGGCGTACGAGCTGTGGAAGTCGGCGCTCGCGGCGCTGGACGGGACGGACACCTCGGTGGTGGGAGCGCTGAAGGAACTCCTGGAGGAGGAGTAGGTCACCTGGCGTAGGAGTAGGTCACCTGAGAGAGCGGGCCGCCGTCCGGGTCATTTCGCGTCCGCGTAGCACTCCACCACCGCCGTCGTGAACGGGAAGCGGACCGGACTCTCGCCGAACGTCAGCCGTCCCGCCAGCTCCGCGGCCTCCCGGATCGCGGCCACGACCGCGTCCGCCTCCTCGGCCGGACAGTGCACGATCACCTCGTCGTGCTGGAAGAAGACCAGCTCGGCGGCGAGGTCCGCGCAGGTGCGCCGCAGGGCGGCGAGCAGCAGCAGCGCCCAGTCGGCGGCGCTGCCCTGGACGACGAAGTTGCGCGCGAAGCGGCCGCGGGCGCGGGAGTTGGAGGAGGCGTAGCCCGGCACCCAGCCCTGGTCTCCGAGGGCCTCGGCGGGTTCGTCCTGGGGGAGGCCCGCCTCTTCCGAGGAGGCGTCGGACGCGCCGGCCGCCGGGGGACTCGTCCGCCCCAGCCACGTCCGTACGAGTCGGCCCTCCTCGCCGGCCCGCGCCGCGTCGTCCACGTAGGCGACGGCGCGCGGGAAGCGTCTTCTCAGCGCGGCCAGGTTCTTCAGGCCGTCGCCGGACGTCTGCCCGTACACCGCGCCGAGCACCGCGAGTTTGGCCTGTGCCCGGTCGCCGGCGAAGGCCCGGTCCGACACCGACTGGTACAGGTCGCTCTCCCGGCCCGCGACCTCCATCAGGCCGGGGTCGCGCGAGATCGCGGCCAGCACCCGCGGCTCCATCTGGTCGGCGTCGGCCACCACGAGCCGCCAGCCCGGGTCGGCGACGACGGCACGCCGGATCACCTTGGGGATCTGCAGGGCGCCACCGCCGTTGGTCACCCAGCGGCCGGTGACGGTCCCGCCGGGCAGGTACTCGGGCCGGAAGCGTCCGTCGCGCACCCAGTCCTGGAGCCAGGACCAGCCGTGCGCCACCCAGATCCGGTACAGCTTCTTGTATGCGAGCAGGGGCTTCACGGCAGGGTGCTCGATGGTCTCGATCTCCCACCGCCGAGTGGACTTGATCTTGATCCCGGCCTGCGCGAAGGCCTTGATGACGTCGGCGGGCAGGTCGGGGCGGACGCGTCTGCCGAAGGCGGCCGACACCTCGTCCGTGAGCTCGGCGAGGCGTCTGGGCTCGCCGCCGCCCGCGTACCGCTCGCCGAGCAGTTCGTGCAGTACCTCGCGGTGGACGTCCGCGCGCCACGGCAGCCCGGTGCGGTTCATCTCGGCCGCCACCAGCATGCCCGCGGACTCGGCCGTCGTCAGCAGGTGCATGCGCTCCGGGTGCGCGGTCGTGTCGTGCCGGCGGCGCTGATCGGCGTACACCGCCAGGAGGTCTTCCAGGGGTACGCGGACCGGGCGCGGCTCGAAGAGGGACGACTGCGAGCCGGGCTCGGCGGAGCGCTGCGGGGGATCCGGCGGTACGGGGCCGCCGCGCAGCCTCGCCAGCGCGGCGGCCGCCGACCGGGCCTCCCCGAGCCGGCCCTCGTGGCCCAGCAGCAGTGTCTCGGCGGCCTCGATGTCGTAACACCGCTCCACTCGCACCCCCGCGGCGAGCAGACGCGGATAGACCTCGGCCGTGGACCGCCAGACCCACCGGACCACGTCGGGTCGCCCCCGCACGGCCTCGACCAGGTCCGCCTCCCTGCGCACCGGCCCCGCGGGCAGCCCGTCGGGGCCGAGGGGGGCGACCTCCGCACCACCGTCCTCGGCCGGCCCGAGAGCCCACCGGTCGCTCATGGTTCCGAGTCTCGCAGGGGGGTCTGACAACGGCCGCGGACGCGACCCTACTGATCTTCTTGCTGGTCCTTCTGCTGGTCCTCCGGCTGTCCCCCCACCGCGATGATCTCCAGCACGCGCGCGAGGTAGGACTCCGCCGCTGTCTTGTCGATGCCGAGGCCGCTGAGGACGCCGTTGCCGTTCTCGTACTCCAGGAGGGCCAGGAGGATGTGTTCGGTGCCGATGTAGTTGTGGCCGAGGCGGAGGGCCTCGCGGAAGGTGAGTTCCAGGGCCTTCTTGGCGGCGGGGCCGTACGGGATGAGCTCCGGGACCTCTTCGGCCGCCGGCGGGAGCGCCGCGGTCGCGGCCTCGCGGACGGCGTCCAGGGTCACGCCCTGCGCGGTGATCGCCTTCGCGGCGAGTCCCTCGGGTTCGGAGAGGAGGCCGAGGACGAGGTGCTCGGTGAGTCCCTCCGCGTTGCCCGCGGCCTTCGCCTCGTTGTGCGCGGCCATGACCGCGTTCCGGGCTCGGGGCGTGTAGCGGCCGAAGCCCTGGCTGGGGTCGAGGTCCGACTCGGCTTTGGGGACGAAGCGCTTCTGCGCCGCCTGCCGGGTGACCCCCATGCTCTTGCCGATGTCCGTCCAGGACGCGCCCGATCGCCGGGCCTGGTCCACGAAGTGGCCGATCAGGTGGTCGGCCACGTCGCCGAGGTGGTCCGCCGCGAGCACCGCGTCCTGGAGCTGCTCGAGCGCGTCGGTGTGGACCTTCTTGATGGCCTCGATGAGGTCGTCGAGACGTACGGATGCCTTGACAGGTGGGTTCGTCGTCATGTGTCAACCGTAGGTTGACGGACGGGGGGTGTCAACCCGGAGTTGACACCCTCCGGGCTCCCGTCCAGGCTTCTCTGTCCACAGGGTGTGGACGGTCCGGTCCGGCGGGCGTGACACGATCGACGCATGAGCAGTACGCCCAGCACCGTGGAGCGCGCCTTCGAGACCGCGCTCTACGCCGACAGTGACGCGGCCCTCGACACGGGCGCCTCGCTGCTCGCCGCCGACCCCGCCTCCGACACCGAACTCGCCCGCCGCGGCGAGGAGTTCGTCGCCGCGGCGTGGCGTCGCGGCTGGCAGCCCGCCGACGTCGTACGGATCGTGCGGCGCGAGTTGGACGACGTACACCTGCAGTTGGTGTCGGAGCTGGTGCGCGCGGAGGCCGGCCGGGACCGGCGGCCCCGGGGCCCGCGCTGGGCGGCGCAGCTCGAAGAGCTGGACGCCCGCGCCCCGCGCACCGACCGCTTCTCGCTCGCGACCGCCGCACTGGAGCTGTACCGGCTGCTGCTCCGCCTCCCCACCCTCGAACCCCTCGATACGCACCTGTCCGACGTCACGTCACGGCACCCGGCCGCCTCCCAGGACTCCCGCATGCTCATGCGTATCCGCGCGCTGCTCGCCAAGGCCGAGGCGACCGGATTCCCGGAGGAGGCGGAGGCGCTGAGCGCCAAGGCCCAGGAGCTGATGGCCCGGCACAGCATCGACGAGGCGCTGCTCGCGGCCCGTACGCACGCCAAGGACGCGCCCGGCGCCTGCCGCATCGGTGTCGAGCCGCCGTACGAGACGGCCAAGGCGGTGCTGCTGGACGCGGTGGCCGGCACGAACCGCTGTCGCGCCGTGTGGAACGAGTCGCTCGGATTCTCGACCGTCGTCGGCTTCGAACCCGACCTGGAGGCCGTCGAACTCCTCTACACCTCGCTGCTCGTGCAGGCCACGGCCGCGATGACAAAGGCGGAGGCGGCCCAGCGGGCCGGGGGAAGGAAGCGGACGAAGAGCTTCCGGCAGTCGTTCCTGGCCGCGTACGCGCACCGGATCGGCGACCGGCTGGCGACCGCCGCCGAGGGGGCCGAGGGGGAAGCCGCGTCGCAGGCCCCGGTGGCGGAGCTGCTGCCCGTCCTGGCGGCCCGTGACGTGGCGGTCAACGACCACATGGAGCGGATGTTCCCGGACACCGTCACCACCCGGCTGCGCGGGGTCAACGACGCGGCCGGATGGCAGGAAGGAGCCGCGGCGGCGGACCGCGCCCAGGTCAGGGCACGTCCGCCGCTTCGCTGACGCCCGGCTTGCGCGGGGCGGCTGGGCGCCTCCCGGCCTGCGCCGGGAGCCGCTCAGTCGCCCGCGGGCTGGAACGAGCTCACGGAGGCGTTCGGGTCGGTCGGACCGGTCTTGCCCGCGAGGGGACCGTACGACCACTTGAAGCTCTGGGTGGTGGCGGCGCCGGGCAGGCCGATCTTCAGCGTGGTCGCGGCGAGGCTCTTCCCGTCGCCCGCCGTGCCCCGTACGTAGGTGATCGTGAAGGAGGCGGTACCGCTCGCCGCCAGCGTCAGCTTCGGCGGGGTCGCGGACTTCTCCTCGGGCACGTCCGTACCCGTGCCCCCGTCCAGCACCTTGACGGCGGGGAAGCCCTGAAGGGTGCACTCGGCGCCCTTGTTGGTGAGTGTGACGGGCACGTTGCCGGTGTCGCCGGCGGCCGGGGCGGCGTTGGCGGGGCCGACCTGGATGCCGATCTGGTCGATCTTGCAGGCCGTGGAGGCGGCGGCGGAGGAGGCGGTCGAGGCCTTCTTGCCGCCGTCACTGTCGCTGCTGCTGCCGCCGCTGTCGCAGGCGGTGAGGGTGAGTGCCGCCGCGGCGGCGACGACGGCGATCGGAAGGGCGCGCATGGGTTTCCCCCTGGGTTCGTGAAGGTGCTCATGGATCATCACGCAGACCGCTGGGCGCGCGTTGCGCGGCCCCCCCATCGCGCACCTCTCCCGTGTCGCGTATATCCCGAATGCGAACCGAAGGCCGCCCCGCGACGACGGTATGAGCGACGGACACACGAACGGGCCGCGGAGTCCCAGGGATTCCGCGGGCCCGCCGCCAAGCGCCGACCGGGGTAGATCGGTGCAGGTCAGGGCGGGTCAGGAAGGGGTCGGGCCGGTCAGGAGCCCAGGCTCGCCGTCGGCAGTCCCGACGGGAGCTGACCGCCCTCGGCCTTCGTGTACGACTCCTTGCCGAGGTTCCCCGACCAGGTGACCTTCAGCGTCGTGCTGTTCACGGAGTCGACCATGCCCGTCGCGCGGTCCTTGTTCCCGTCGGTGCACTTGAGGTGGATCATCTGCATGCCCGCCTCGTCACCGGCGGTCCCGGTGCACACGGTGCCGCCCGTCGTGAAGAGCCCGGCCTGCTTGCCGGTGATCACCAGCGCCACGGCCTTGCCGCCGGTCGTGGCCACCCAGCTGCCCTCCAGCTTTCCGGCGGCGGCCGACGGAGTGCTCGAGTCGCCGCCCGTGCCGGCCGTCCCCGAGGCGGACGCGCCGGGACTCGCGGACCCGTCCCCGGAGCCGGACCCCGAGTCGCTGCTGCACCCGGTCAGGGCGAGCGTGCCCGCCAGGCCCGCGGCCACGGCCATGGCCGCGCCCCGGGTCCGCCGCCGCGGAAGGGTCGCCGAAGTCGCCGATGTCACTGAAGCCCCCAAGGGTGATGGTGTCGCTGGGGTCGCCGGAACGACCGCAGCAAGCTATCAGCCACACTCACGAACACCCTGAGCGAGACATCGGGAGAACTTACGAATCTTCTGAGGGAGTTGTCGGGGGGTGATTCCGAGGGAGTTGTCGAGTCACCGCTCCTTGGGAGTCGGCGCGGCATCGGGAGTGCCTCGAGGGCGCCGTCGGACGCGACGCGCTACCAGGACGACTTGCGGACACCCGGCAGGAATCCCGCGTGCGCCTGCTCCCGCAGATTCACCCGGGACAGCCCGAAGGTACGCAGGTAGCCGCGGGGGCGGCCGTCCATGCTGTCGCGGTTGCGGACGCGGGTGGCGCTCGCGTCGCGCGGCTGGCGGCGCAGTTCCTCCCGTGCGGCGGCCCGTTCGGCCTCGGTCGAGGACGGCCGGCGGAGGATCTCCTTCAGTTCGGCCCGCCGCGCCGCGTACCGGGCGACGACCTCCCTGCGCCGCTCGTTCTTCGCGATCTTGCTCTTCTTGGCCATCAGACCCTCACCCCACGGGCCCGGATCCTGGCCACGGCCGCCTCGACGCCGATCGCGTCCACGGTCTTGATGCCCTTCGCGCTCAGCCGCAGCCGTACGTGACGGCCCTCGCTCGGCAGCCAGTAGCGCTTGTGCTGGACGTTCGGGTCGAAGCGGCGGGACGTGCGCCGGTGGGAGTGGGAGATGGAGTTGCCGAAGCCCGGCGTGGCGCCGGTCAGCATGCAGTGCGCGGACAAGGGTGACGCACCTCTCCCTGAGACGTATTGGAAATGGGAGTCATTTTCGTTAACATACCAGCCATGGCACGCAACGAACTCCGTCCCGTCATCAAGCTCCGGTCCACGGCCGGGACCGGCTTCACGTACGTCACCCGCAAGAACCGGCCGCAACGACCCGGACCGGATGACCCTGCGCAAGTTCGACCCGGTCGCCGGCCGGCACGTCGACTTCCGAGAGGAGCGCTGACCGCCATGCGCGAGGGAACCCACCCGGAGTACGGCCCCGTCGTCTTCCGCGACCGCGCCGCGAACCACGCCTTTCTCACCCGCTCGACGCTCGCCGCCACGGCGGGGGAGAAGACGATCGAATGGCAGGACGGCCACACCTACCCGGTGGTGGACGTCGAGATCTCGAACGTGAGCCACCCCTTCTACACGGGCAACGCGCGGGTGCTGGACACCGCGGGCCGGGTGGAACGCTTCGAGCGCCGGTACGGAGCGGCCGGCGACGCGCGCGGCAAGGCAGGCGACAAGGCGCTCGGCGCGGCGGGCGGCAAGCGCGGCGGTGCCGGCTGATGCCGTCCTCGCACCTCTGCGTCGTGATCGTCGGCGGCCTGCACGCGGATGCGCGGCGGGCCGCCGTCGCACGGCTGCTCGCCGACGTTCCCGGCAGCGTCGCCCTCCACCACGACCTGGCGACGGCCGCGGCGGGCACGGTCGTCCGTACGATCCGGGACGCCACCGGAATCGTGTCGGCGGGCGAGGCCCCGCTCGTCAACGACTGCGCGTGCTGCGCCCTGCGCGAGGATCTGGTGCCGGAGCTGCGGCGCCTCGCGGACGCGGGCCTGACACGCCTCGCCGTCGTCGAACTGTGGGACTCGGTCGAGCCCAAGGCCATGGCCGAGGTCGTCGCGGCGGGCGGGCTCCGGCTGACCTCCGTGATCACCGCTGTCGACCCGGCGCTGCTCCTGCCGTACCTCGCCAACGGCGACGACCTCGCAGAGGTCGGCCTCGCCGCTGCCGCCACCGACCGGCGCACGGTCGCCGACACCTTCGCCCGCCAACTGGAGTACGCCCCCGTCCTTGCCGTCGCCGCCTCGGAACAGGCCGACGACGAGGACCGCGCGCTGCTGGCCCAACTCCATCCCACGGCCCGTCGGGTCCCGATCGACGCACTCGACGTGACGGACGGCGAGGCCAGCGAAACCAACTGGTTCGCACCGACCCGGCCCCCGGCCGAGGGCTGGACCCCACCAGGATGGGAAGCGGCCCCCGTCGACACGAAGAACGCCGCTCCCCCGCGCGGGGGCGGGAGCCCGGGCGCGGCCACCTCCGGCACGGACGGAATCGACGGCGCCGATATGGCTGCCGGTGCCGGTGCCGGTGCCGGTGGCCCGGGGGCCGGCCCCGCTGCGGCCGGTGCGGGCCCCCGGTCCGAGGGGGTCGGCTCCGCCATGGATGGTGCGGGCCCCCGGTCCGCGGGTCCGGGTTCTGCTGTCGGCGGTGCGGAAGTCCGATCCGAGGGACCGGGCCCCGCTGTTGGTGGTGCGGGGTCTCGGTCCGAGGGGCTGGACCCCGCTGTCGGCGGTGCGGAACCCCGGTCTGAGGGGTCAGGCTCCGCCGTGGATGGTGCGGGGCTCCGGTCTGTGGGTTCGGGTTCTGCTGTTGGTGGTGCGGGGTCTCGGTCCGAGGGGCTGGACCCCGCTGTCGGCGGTGCGGAACCCCGGTCCGAGGGGTCAGGCTCCGCCGTGGATGGTGCGGGGCTCCGGTCTGTGGGTTCGGGTTCTGCTGTTGGTGGTGCGGGGTCTCGGTCCGAGGGGCTGGACCCCGCTGTCGGCGGTGCGGAACCCCCGTCCGGGGGGTCAGGCTCTGTTGTTGGTGGTGCGGGGCCGTGCTCTGACGGGATCGGTTCCGCTGTGGGCGGGGCCGAACTCCGGTCCGAGAGAACCGGCTCCGCGCTCGTCGACGCCGCGTTCGCCGGGTTCGACGTCGAAGCCGCGGCAGCGGCCCAGCATCCGGCCTGTGCGCTGTTGCCGGCCGAGGCCGACGAGGCCGGTGTCGGCACGCTCGTATGGCATCGGCGACGGCCGTTCCACCCCGAGCGGCTGTACGCGGCGCTGGAGGACCTGACCTGCGCGGCCGCGCGCAGCCGGGGGCGGTTCTGGCTCGCCGACCGGCCCGACACCCTGCTGCACTGGGACGCGGCCGGAGGCGCGCTCTGCGTGGAGAGCGCGGGCCCCTGGCTCGCCTCGCTCCCGGACGCCGCGTGGGACATGGTCCCGCCCGTCCGTCGCGCCGCCGCCGCGCTCGACTGGCACCCGGAGCACGGCGACTGCTGCCAGCACCTCGTCTTCACCTCGCCTGGGCTCGACCGCGAGGGGCTCGAACTGCTCCTGGAGTCCTGCCTGTTGACCGACGCCGAGTACACCGCGGGCCCCGCCCTCTGGAAGCGACTCCCGCCCGCCTTCGACTCCCTCCTGGAGATCTGACCCATGGCCCGCAAGCCGGAACGCAAGCCCGCCGCCAAGTCCCGCCCCAACCCGCTGGACCGCGACGGGATCACGTACATCGACTACAAGGACACCGACCTGCTGCGGAAGTTCATCTCCGACCGCGGCAAGATCCGCAGCCGCCGGGTCACCCGGGTGACCGCGCAGCAGCAGCGGATGCTCGCCCGCGCGATCAAGAACGCGCGCGAGATGGCGCTGTTGCCGTACTCCGGCACCGGCCGCTGATCCCACCCGGCCGACACGCGCCACAGGCAGGAGATTCCCTACGGTCGCCCCGTAGGGAATCTCCTGCCTGTCGTCGTCGCCCATGAACATCACCCAAGCCCCCTCCGTCACGGGCGAACTCCTCGACCCCATGGACACCGAAGCCGAAGCGGGGACCGAGGCCGAGACTGAACCCGGCGGCAGCACGTCATGAACCCCGTCCGGACGGAGTCCCGCCCCCCGCTCCGGAGGACGATCCGCTTCCCCGGCACCGTCGACGTGCGGCTTCTCGCGTACGAGCCGGAACGGACGCCGTGCGTCCGGTGAGCCGACGCCGCTCCGGTGACCCCTCCGGATTGGGCCATTACGTGAACGTTGAAACTCGAAGGGCCCGGTACGCGTCTCTTCTTATTGCATGAGGGGTTCGACCCGGACGACCCAGCGCGGATGATGGCGTGGAAGATCATGCACGGGGGCTGGGGAGCGCATGTGATGCGCTCTCCAGGGCAGACGCTGAACCAGATACGGCCCGGCGAGTACCAGACGGTAGTCGGGCGGTCAACACTCGGTAGTCAAAGGGCGGTAAAAGCTGTAACCGTGGGACCACCCCCCGTGCACGTGCATCTGCCCATGCATCTGCACATGAACAGAGCTATGATCCGGGGCAGTTGGCCACTGCATCAATGGCCACATTGGCCACTGCACGACCGGGGAGCGACTTGTGGACCACGACGTGTACGACGTGGATGACCTGGATGACGTGTACAACGGCATGGCTGCGACCGAGCTGACCGGGGTGGCCTGGCAGAAGAGCAGGCACAGCAACTCGCAGGGCTCCTGCGTGGAGTTCGCGAGGCTGCCCGGAGGCGACGTGGCGGTGCGGAACTCGCGGTTCCCGGAAGGGCCCGCGCTCGTCTACACCCGCGCCGAGATCGAAGCCATGCTCCTGGGCATCAAGGACGGCGAGTTCGACCACCTGATCGCCGGCTGACGTGAGTCGGCGCCGCACACCCGGGCACGCCTTCGGGTGGGGCAACCGGCATAACTGACGGCAACGACCTTCTCGCGGCGCGTAACGCGCGTAGAACCGCGGCGCCAAAAAGCGCCGCGGTTCTCTATTCGGCCGAAACCCCGCCGGCGGCCGGCTGCGGAAGTCTGAAGAGCGCCCATACGACCTTGCCGCTGAGCGTGCCCGCGAGCGGGTGCCAGCCCCAGCTGTCGGCGAACGAGTCGACCAGGAACAGGCCCCGGCCCGACTCCGCCGAGAAGTCCTCCGAGTCGCCCGCGACCGGACTGTCGTGACTGGGGTCGCGCACCGCGCACACCAGACGTGAGGTCCACCGCATCAAGTGCAGCCGCACGGGCCCGCCTTGATCGTCCGAGCGGGGCGTGTCCGAGGGCAGGGCGTGCCGCAGGGCGTTGGTCACGAGCTCGGAGACCACCAGGCAGACGTCGTCGAAGCGCTCGCCGATGTCCCACTGGTCCAGCGTTCCGCGGGTGAACTGCCGCGCTTCGCGCACCGCTTCGTAGCGTGCCGGCAGGGCGCAGGAAGCGGCGCTGGACACAGCCGCGGGGTCGAGCGGCGGAAGTCCCTGCCGTAAGGGCTCGAGCATGGTCGATCCATTCGTCCCCATGCGAGGCACTCCCGGGTGTTCGCGGTCGTTGCGATGCAGCGGTGGCGCGAGGACCATGGTTCCGAATGCGTACAGCAGATGCAAGGGCAGATGCACGTGCACGCGCCCGAATTGGACCTTCCTCCACCCTTTCTTGGTCATTTCTTCTGTCACCTTCTTCCCGCTTGTTGACCCTCTACTGATCTTTTTCTGCGTGGCCCCTTTGGAGTCTTTCCGTTTCTGTAACTGAACGAGTACTGCTTGAAGTGTTTTAGTGGCAGACTTCGGCCCTTGAAGACGGTTGGGGAGGCGGACGAACGTGAGCGCTGGTGAGTCGAGTGGCTCGGTGGTGCGGCGCATGCTGCTGGGATCACATCTGCGGCGCCTGCGGGAGTCGCGCGGAATCACCCGGGAAGCGGCCGGTTACTCGATCCGTGCCTCCGAATCGAAGATCAGCCGCATGGAGTTGGGACGGGTGAGCTTCAAGACGCGCGACGTCGAGGACCTGCTGACGCTGTACGGCATCACCGACGAGGCCGAGCGCACGTCGCTCGTCTCCCTCGCCAAGGAGGCCAACGTCGCGGGCTGGTGGCACAGTTACTCGGACGTCCTGCCCAGCTGGTTCCCGACCTACGTCGGCCTGGAGGGTGCGGCCCACCTGATCCGGTCGTACGAAGTCCAGTTCGTGCACGGCCTGTTGCAGACGGAGGCCTACGCCCGCGCGGTCGTCGCACGCGGCATGCGGGGCGCCTCGCCCGCCGACATCGAGCGGCGCGTCGCGCTGCGCCTGGAGCGGCAGAAATACCTCGTCTCCGAGAAGGCCCCGGAGTTCCACATCGTCCTCGACGAGGCCGCGCTGCGCCGCCCCTACGGCGACCGCGAGGTGATGCGGGGACAACTCCAGCATCTGATCGAGGTGTCGGAGCGTCCCAACGTACGACTTCAGGTCATGCCGTTCAGCTTCGGCGGCCACTCGGGCGAGAGCGGTTCCTTCACCATCCTGAGCTTCCCCGAGTCCGACCTGTCGGACGTCGTCTATCTGGAGCAGCTCACCAGCGCGCTCTACCTGGACAAACGCGAGGACGTCACCCAGTACGAAGGCGCGCTCAAGCAGTTGCAGCAGGACAGCCCCGGGCCCTCCGAGAGCCGCGATCTGCTGCGGGGACTGCTCCAGCTCTCCTGACCTTCTCCCCACCACCTCCGGTGAGTCTTCACGATCTGTTCGCCTGTGAGTCTTCGTGGACTCTTCGGAGGTGCTCTCCAACTCCCTTTGGACGCAAGTACGATGACGTCTGATCAGACGTTGATCGGATGTGTCTGCTGACTCAGACTCGGATGTCTGCCTCGGCAGCAAGGGGATTGAGGGAGCACATGTCGTCCTACTTCACCGACTTGGCCCAGCAGTACATCGACGGCGAGTGGCGCCAGGGCACCGGCTCCTGGGACATCATCGATTTCAACCCGTACAACGGCGAGAAACTGGCGTCGATCACCATAGCCACGGTCGACGAGGTCGACGAGGCCTACCTCGCCGCCCGGCGCGCCCAGAAGGAATGGGCCGCGACCAACCCGTACGCCCGTCGCGCCGTCTTCGAGAAGGCCCTGCGCATCATCGAGGAGCGCGAGGCCGAGATCACCGAGGTGATCATCGCCGAGCTCGGTGGCACCCACCTCAAGGCGGGCTTCGAACTCCACCTGGCCAAGGAGTTCCTGCGCGAGTCGATCCAGCTGGCGCTGCGCCCCGAGGGCAAGATCCTCCCCTCGCCGATCGACGGCAAGGAGAACCGCCTCTACCGCGTGCCCGTCGGTGTCGTGGGCGTGATCAGCCCCTTCAACTTCCCCTTCCTGCTCTCCCTGAAGTCCGTCGCGCCGGCCCTGGCGCTCGGCAACGGCGTGGTCCTCAAGCCGCACCAGAACACCCCGATCGTCGGCGGCTCCCTGGTGGCGAAGATCTTCGAGGACGCGGGCCTGCCCGGTGGTCTGCTCAACGTCGTCATCACCGACATCGCCGAGATCGGCGACGCCTTCATCGAGCACCCCGTCCCGAAGGTCATCTCCTTCACCGGCTCCGACAAGGTCGGCCGCCACGTCGCCACCGTCTGTGCCTCGCACTTCAAGAGCGCGGTGCTGGAGCTCGGCGGCAACAGCGCTCTGGTGGTCCTCGACGACGCGGACATCGACTACGCCGTCGACGCGGCGGTCTTCAGCCGCTACGTCCACCAGGGCCAGGTCTGCATGGCCGCCAACCGCGTGCTCGTGGACCGCTCGATCGCGGACGAGTTCACCGAGAAGTTCGTCGCCAAGGTGAGGACGCTGAAGGTCGGCGACCCGAGCGACCCCCAGACGATCATCGGCCCGGTCATCAACTCCTCCCAGGCGGACGCGCTCACCGGCGCGGTCGACCAGGCGATCGCCGAGGGCGCCACGGCCCTGGTGCGCGGCGCCACCACCGACAACCTCGTCGAGCCGACCGTCCTGACGGACCTGCCCGCCGACTCCGCCATCCTCCAGCAGGAGATCTTCGGCCCGGTCGCGCTCCTCGTCACCTTCGACGGCGAGGAAGAGGCCGTCCGCATCGTCAACGACACCCCGTACGGGCTCAGCGGCGCCGTGCACACCGCCGACGTCGAGCGCGGTGTCGCCTTCGCCAAGCAGATCGACACCGGCATGTTCCACGTCAACGACGGCACCGTCCACGACGAGCCGCTGGTCCCCTTCGGCGGCGAGAAGCACTCCGGCATCGGCCGCCTGAACGGCGAGACGACCGTCGACGCCTTTACCACCCAGAAGTGGATCTCGGTCCAGCACGGCCGCAGCTTCTTCCCGTTCTAGGGCTCCTTCCGTTCGGAGACTTCAGAGACTCTTCGTCGCCATCGGGCCCTTGCGGACAGAAGCTGACCGCAAGGGCCCGTACGTTCATCGGTGTCAGGCAGGGGATGCCGGACACGCAGACCGATGAAAGGCGGCGATCATGGTTACTCACGTTTCGGCGGGGACTCCTGGTGACGAGCGCGGAGCACTGCTCTCCTTCCTGGAGGCCGAGCGCGGCGGGATCCGCCGGGCCCTGATCGGCCTGACGCCGGAGCAGGCCACGAGCCGGCCGAGCGCGAGCGAACTGTCCCTGGCCGGGCTGCTCAAGCACGTCGCCGAGACCGAGCAGGCCTGGATCGCCCGTGCCAAGGGCGAGCAGCCCGCCGTCGAGCGGGACGAGTCGACCTGGCACGAGTGCTTCGCGCTCGTCGGCGACGAGACCGTCGAGTCGCAGCTCGCGTACTGGGAGAAGGTGGCCGCCGAGACGGAGGCGTTCATCCGCTCGGTACCCAGTCTCGACGAGACCTTCGCACTGCCCGAAGCCCCCTGGTTCCCCCGGGAGCGGGTCTCGATGCGCTGGGTGGCGCTCCACCTGATCCGTGAGACGGCCCGGCACGCCGGCCACGCCGACATCATCCGCGAGTCCCTGGACGGCGCCACCGCCTTCGAGCTGGTCGCCCGCGCGCAGGAGGGTTGACCTCCGCGCCCTCATCTGCCCCCATAACCTGGACCGCATGTCAGCGATCCGTCTCCTGGTGCTGGGTGCCGTCCGCCAGCACGGGCGGGCCCACGGCTACCAGGTGCGCAACGACCTCGAGTACTGGGGCGCGCACGAGTGGTCCAACGCCAAGCCCGGCTCGATCTACCACGCGCTCAAGCAGATGGCGAAACAGGGACTGCTGCTCGCCCACGAGATCGCCCCGTCCACGGCGGGCGGCCCGCCGCGCACCGAGTACGAGATCACGGACCAGGGCACCGAGGAGTACTTCACGCTGCTGCGCCGGTCGCTGACCGCGTACGACCAGAAACCGGACATCCTCTCGGCCGCGCTCGGCTTCATGGTCGACCTCGGCCGTGCGGAGACCCTCGAACTCCTCCAGGAGCGGGTGCGCGCCATCGAGGAGTGGCGCAAGTCCGTCACCGGGTACTACACCCCCGAGGACGGCCCCGGACAGCTCGGCCACATCGGCGAGATCATGAACTTCTGGGTCCACTCCGCCGACTCCGGCGCACAGTGGACCCGGGGCCTGATCGAGCGCATCCAGGGCGGCGCGTACACCTTCGCCGGGGAGGGCGAACCCTTCGTCGGCGTCCTGGTCGACGGCGAGGAGAACCCGTACGCCACGGGAACCCCGCACCCCGGCGACCAGGAGTAGCCACGCCCTCCGCCGGAGGGACCCTAGTGATGGAACCCCGTCGCCGCCTCCTTGTCCTGGGTCAGCGGATGCGGCAGTTTGCGCAGTTGGGGAACCAACCGGCTCAGGTCCTCGATGAACAGGTCGGCGAGATCCACCGAGAAGCCGTTGCGGCACACCACACGCAGGACGGACAGGTCCTCCCGGTTGGCCGGGAAGGTGTACGCGGGCACCAGCCAGCCGCTCTCCCGCATGCGCCGGGACACGTCGAAGACGTCGTACGCCGTCACATGGGGTGCCGTGGTGAAAGCGAAGACGGGCAACTCGTCGCCCCGGGTGAGGAGTCGGAAGTCCTCCAGCGCCTCGATCCGCTCGGCGAGCCCGCGGGCCAGGTCTCTGGTCGTCTGCTGCACGGTCCGGAAGCCCTCCCGGCCCAGCCGTAGGAACGTGTAGTACTGCGCCACGACCTGCGCGCCCGGACGGGAGAAGTTGAGGGCGAAGGTGGGCATGTTGCCGCCCAAGTAGTTGACCCGGAAGACGAGTTCCTCGGGCAGCTCGGCGGCGGTCCGCCACAGCGCCCAGCCGACGCCCGGGTAGACCAGTCCGTACTTGTGGCCCGAAGTATTGATCGAGGACACCCGCGGCAACCTGAAGTCCCAGACCAGGTCCGGGTCGAGGAAGGGCGCGATCATCGCGCCCGACGCGCCGTCGACATGGACGGGGATGTCCAGGCCCGTACGCTCCTGGAGCTGGTCGAGGGCCGCGCACAGCTCGGCGATCGGCTCGTACGACCCGTCGAAGGTGGAGCCGAGGATGCCGACAACCCCGATGGTGTTCTCGTCGCACAGCTCGGCCGCCGCCTGTGGGTCGAGATGGAACCGGTCGCCCTCCATGGGCACCTGGCGTGCCTCGACCTCCCAGAAGTTGCAGAACTTCTCCCAGCACACCTGGACGTTCACCCCCATCACGAGATTGGGGCGTGCTCCGGGGTAGCGGTCCGCGTTCCGCTGCATCCAGCGCCGCTTCAGCGCCATGCCGGCGAGCATGCACGCCTCGCTCGACCCGGTCGTCGAACAGCCGACGGTGGACGCCGGATCCGGCGCGTTCCACAAGTCCGCGAGCATCGCCACGCAGCGGCGCTCCAGCTCGGCGGTGCGCGGGTACTCGTCCTTGTCGATCATGTTCTTGTCCCGGCACTCGCCCATCAGCACCCCGGCCTGCGGTTCCATCCAGGTGGTGACGAAGGTGGCGAGGTTCAGCCGCGCGTTCCCGTCCAGCATCAGGTCGTCGTGGACGACCTGATACGCGGTGTTGGGTGGCAGCGGCCCGTCCGGAAGCCGGTGCTTGGGCGGGGCCTCGGTCATGCCCCCGACCGGATTCGCCTCCCCGAAGAAGGGGTTGACGGACACCGGTCGCTCGTCGGGCTTCTCGGGACCTTGGTGGAGCGGCATGGGATCTCCCATCGAGTCGGCGGTCGGACGGTCCTACTGGTTGATCGGAGGGTCCTACTGGTTGAGCGGATCGGGGGTTCTACTGGTTCATCGGATCGGGTTTCCACTGGTTCATCGGATCGGACAGGCCTGTCGGTTCACCGGATCGAGCTCCCGTCGGCGCGCAGCTGCATCTGCGGGCGTCCGGTGACGACCAGCCAGGCCGGTACCGAGGCCAGCACCAGCACCGGCAGCACGGCGGGCTGGGCCACCAGGACGGCCGCCGTGAACAGACTGATCCAGCCCTGCCGGGTGACGGCCAGGAGCACACCCAGGACCGCGCACACCACGGCGAGCGTGGGATTCACCTGCGGTACCAACGCGTGCGCGCACAGCCCGAGAGCTACCCCGGCGAACACGGAGGGAAAGATCCGGCCGCCCCGGAAGCCGCACGAGGTGGCGACCACCAGCGCGGCCAGCTTCACCACGAACATCAGCGCGAACCGTCCCGCCGACCAGCCCTCCGGGTTCGCCGCGAGCGTCTTCACCTCGTCCAGGCCCTTGAAGAGCGTCAGAGGCCCGCCCAGCGCCCCCAGCAGCCCCAGGACGAGACCGCCCACGGGAAGCGCCACCATGGGGTGCCTGAGCCGCGAGAAGGCGCCGTGGACGTAAGGGAGGTCGCACACCGCGGTCATCCCGATCGCCGCGGCCAACGAGGCGACCACCAGGGCGCTCAGCAGGTCGCCCCAGTGGGGGCCCGCGTAGGCGGGCAGCGCGAGGTCGAAGCTCGGGTGCTCCAGCAGCGCCATGGTCAGCGCGCCCGTGCCGCCCGCGAGCAGCGGCGGCAGCAGCCGGTCCCAGAGGGCGCCGGGCCCCGGCTGCCCGGCCAGTACCTCGGAGAAGATCAGCGCGGCGGCCACCGGCGTGCCGAACAGGGCGCCGATCGTGCCCGCGACCGCCAGGCCCACCCACAGCCCCACTGCGGAGCCCGGGACCACGCGGGTGCCGAGCCAGTAGGCGAGGGCCACATTGACGGCCGTGATCGGGTTCTCGGGGCCCAGGCTCACCCCGCCCGCCAGCGTCAGGACGGTGGCGACGAGCAGCCCGGGCAGAACGCGGGGCGGCAGGGGAGCGTCGACCAGGCCCGTGGTCGCCGGATCCGGCCCCGCGTGCCCCGGTACCTTCCACACCACCAGACCCACCGCGATGCCGGTCGCCGTGAGCATCACGACCATCCACAGCACGGAGTAGCGGCCCACGCCCACTGCGTCCGGAAGGGTCTCCCACAGGACGTCCTTGAAGCGGTCGGCGAGCAGGCTGACGCCCAGCAGGACGAGCGCCGCGGCCACACCGACCACCACGGAGGGCACGATCAACGGCAGCAGACGCCGTAAGGGCGTCGCCGTGGACGCATCGGTGCTCACGGCCACACCCTAAGCGGGCAAAAGCCGCACAACATCCCGAAGGGCGCGCTCCGGCGCCTGGGGATTCCGGCTTGCACCTCACGTGGCGTGAGGGCTGATGGTGGGACGCGTACCGAGGAAGGAGCGGAAGTGGGCTACTCAGTGGGGCAGGTCGCCGGTTTCGCCGGGGTCACGGTGCGCACGCTGCACCACTACGACGAGATCGGCCTGCTCGTTCCGAGCGAGCGCAACCACGCGGGGCACCGGCGCTACAGCGACGCCGACCTCGACCGGCTGCAACAGATCCTGTTCTACCGGGAGCTGGGCTTCCCGCTCGACGAGGTCGCGGCCCTGCTCGACGACCCGGAGGCGGACCCGCGCGCGCACCTGCGCCGGCAGCACGAGCTGCTGACCGCCCGGATCGAGAAGCTGCAGAAGATGGCCGCGGCCGTGGAGCACGCCATGGAGGCACGCACGATGGGCATCAACCTCACGCCCGAGGAGAAGTTCGAGGTCTTCGGGGACAAGGATCCCGAGGAGCACGCGGAGGAGGCCGAGCGGCGGTGGGGCGGCACGGCGGAGTACGCCGAGTCACAGCGCCGCGCCGCCCGCTACACCAAGGACGACTGGCAGCGCATCCAGGCCGAGGTCGCCTCCTGGGGCGAGCGCTACGGCGCCCTCATGGAAGCGGGCGAGCCCGCGACCGGCGAGCGGGCCATGGACCTGGCCGAGGAACACCGGCGGCACATCGGCAAGTGGTTCTACGACTGCTCGTACGAGCTCCACGGCTGCCTCGGCGCGATGTACGTGTCCGACGAACGCTTCAAGGCGTACTACGACTCCATGCGCCCGGGTCTCGCCGAGCACCTCAGGGACGCGATCACGGCGAACGCGGCCAGGCACTCCCAGGAAGCCTGACGGCAAGCCGGTAAGGGGCACCCGCAATGGCGGGTGCCCCTTACCGGATTCCGGTTCTGCGGCCGGTCGCGCCCTACTCCTTCACCAGGACCACCGCGGTGCCGTACGCGCACACCTCCGTGCCCACGTCCGCCGCCTCGGTCACGTCGAACCGCATCATCAGCACGCCGTTCGCCCCTCGCACGAGTGCCTGCTCGACGAGTCGTTCCATGGCCTGGTTGCGGGTCTCCACGAGGGTCTTGGTGAGCCCCTTGAGCTCGCCGCCGATCATCGACTTCAGACCCGCGCCGATCTGGCTGCCCAGATGCCGGGATCGCACGGTGAGGCCGAAGACCTCGCCGATGACCTGCTGGACGCGGTAGCCGGGCGCGTCGTTCGTCGTCACGACCAGGACGTCCGACTGGGGTCCCTGGCCGCCTCCGTATTCATCGATGCCCATGGTCCACAGCTTTGTCCCAGTGGGCGCACAGTGCATCCTGGGTGCACCGGTGGAACCTGGCACGGACACTGTGCGTTGATAGCTTTGGCCGACAGTACTGATGTGCTGCCGTACGGCCGTCCCAGGACCGCCGTACTCTTCCTTCACCCCTCAGGAGCCCGGAACCGTGACGACGCTTGCCCTTGGTCCAAGCTGGCTGGATCCGAACACGCTCCTGGACAACTTCGGCATCTGGGGCCTGCTGCTCATCGTCTTCGCCGAGTCCGGCCTGCTGATCGGCTTCTTCCTGCCGGGTGACTCGCTGCTGTTCACCTGCGGCCTGCTGATCACGTCGAACCAGCTGGACTTCCCGCTGTGGGCGGCCGTCGCCCTGATCTGCGTCGCCGCGGTCCTCGGCGACCAGGCGGGTTACCTGTTCGGCAAGAAGGTCGGCCCCTCGCTCTTCACCCGCCCGGACTCCCGCCTCTTCAAGCAGGAGAACGTGGTCAAGGCCCACGAGTTCTTCGAGAAGTACGGGCCCAAGTCCCTGGTCCTCGCCCGCTTCGTGCCCATCGTGCGCACCTTCACGCCGATCATCGCGGGCGTCAGCGGCATGAAGTACCGCTCCTTCCTCACCTTCAACATCATCGGTGGCGTCCTGTGGGGCGCGGGCGTCACGCTGCTCGGCTCCTGGCTCGGCAAGATCGACTTCGTCAACAACAACATCGAGGCGATCCTGATCCTGATCGTCCTCGTCTCGGTGATCCCTATCGCCATCGAGTTCCTGCGGGCGCGCTCCAAGGCCAAGAAGAACCCGCCGGAGCCGGAGGCCCCCCAGGGCCCGGCCGCCTACCAGCAGCAGCCCACGCCCCCCGCCATGGACGACGCGACGCGCCCGCTGCGCATGCACCAGCCGCAGCAGAGCCATGACCCGTACCAGCAGGAGCGGCACCAGCAGGACCAGTACGCCCAGGGATACCCGCAGCAGCAGCCCCAGCAGCCGTACGGCAACCAGGACCAGGGTTACTACCAGGGCCAGGGCCAGGGCTACGACCAGAATTACGGTCAGAACTACGACCCGAACTACGACCAGAGCCAGGGGCAGGGCTACCCGCCCCAGCAGGGTTACCCGCAGCAGCAGCCTTACAGCAACCAGGACCAGAGCTACCAGCAATACCCGTACGGCAACTGAGCGTCCCGAAAGGGGCGCGGGGCTGCGACATATGCGGCTCCGCCGCGTGGGCGCGACCAGCCACAACAAGCCCGCAGTCGCCGCCGAACAGAAGCGACCGAGCTCTCGTGCGCCCGGCGCTCAGAACCCCCGCGTCCGCTTCGCGGCCCTGCGCCCCCCGGCGGCGCCCCCCGGCACCCGCAGGAACAGCCGGGAGATCTCCGACCCCAGGTTCACACCGATGGCGATGGCCATGGCGAGCGCCGCGGCCTTGGAGAGCGAAACCAGGCCCTTGTCGACGTTGCTCTGGGCGATCGACAGCAGCCCGAAGTAAGTGGCCGACCCTGGGAGCAGGGGCCCTATCGCGGCGGTCGTGTACGGCAGCGCGGACGCGAACCGGTAGCGGGACAGCAGCTGCCCGAAGAGGCCCACCAGGCCCGCGGCGACGGCGGTGGAGGCGACCGGCGAGATACCGCCCGCGTAGTGCATCGCCCCGTACACCGACCAGGCGACGCCTCCGTTGAGGGTCACCGCGAGCACGGTGGATCGTTCCTGTTGGAGCAGGACGGCGAAGGTCAGCGACAGCAGCATGGCGGCGGCGATCTGAAGCAGGGGCCGCTCGGAGATGCTGAGCGCCTGGTCCGGATTGAGCGCGGCGCCGAACTTCACGCCGAAATAGAGCACGATGAGGACGCCGACGATGATGCCGACGAAGAGGTACATGACCTCCAGGAGGCGCGCGGACGCGGTGATGTAGAAGCCGGTCAGTCCGTCCTGGACGCCCGCGACGAGCGCCCGTCCGGGCAGCAGCGCGAACAGACCACCGGTGATCACCGCGGACGAGTTCGTGTCGACGTGCGCGAGCTGGAGCGCGACACCTATCGCGGCCGGCGGCATCGCGGCCACCGTGAACTGGTAGAACTCCGGCAGCCCGCGCCCCGCGCAGAGCCAGGCCAGCCGGTCGCCCAGCATCGCGCCGAGCGCCGCGGCGACGAACACGATCGCGTCACCGCCCACGAGCACCGAGGCCGCACCCGCCAGCAGCCCGGTGCAGCCGGTCAGCACCCAGCCGGGATACGGATGCCGGTTGCGCCGCATCTCCGCGAGGCGCCGGTAGGCCTCCTCCAGGGAGAACGCGGTCTCCGGGTCGCTCAGGTCGTCGACGAGCCGGTAGACGGCCGCGAGCCGCGTGTAGTCGGTGCCCCGGCGGCGTACGGTCCGGGAAGCCGTCACGGGATCGTCCACCAGGGACGGCTGGTGCGAGATGGACAACAGGGTGAAGGTGACGTTCGGCTCGCAGCGGTCCAGGCCGAACGAGCGGCAGACGGCGAACATCGCCGTCTCCACGTCCTCGGCGCCCTCACCGCCCGCGAGTAGCAACTCGCCGATGCGCAGCGTCAGGTCGAGCACGCGGGGGACGGCCGGGCCGGCCTCGTCCTCCTTGTGCAGCAGTTCGGGTGCCGGACGCTCGGCCACCGGCATGCGCAGCATCGTGCGCATCCGGTCCTGCCAGGGCACGTCCTTGGTCAGGCTGACCACGGGGATGCCGGTCGCCGGTGTGAAGGCGGGCGGGGCGTGCTTCGCGCTGTAGGTGCGCGGGTTGCTGAACGCCGATCCCTCGGACTCGGTACCTGCCGTCTCGGGCGGCACGAGCCCCTTGGGGACCGCGAACTCCGACGTGGTCCCCGATTCGTCCTCGACCGCCGGTGCCACGCCGTCCGGCTGTGCGAAGGCACTCCTCGCCTCGTCCGACTGCGGTTTGCGGTCCTCCGCCTCCGTCACCCACCACTCCCGCTGTTGCCGACCGTGCGCCTCCCGTACGCCCCAGTATGCGCACGGATACGCGAACGGGCCGCGCCACCCCGGGAGGGGTCACGCGGCCCGCGGGGCTCAGGAGGGATCAGTGACCGCCCTGCTCCTTCAAGCGCTTGTAGGAACGCTCGATCTCGGCCTCGGCCTCCGCGCGGCCGACCCAGTTGGCGCCCTCGACGGACTTGCCGGGCTCGAGGTCCTTGTAGACCTCGAAGAAGTGCTGGATCTCCAGGCGGTCGAACTCCGACACGTGGTGGATGTCCCGCAGGTGCTCCACACGCGGGTCGTGCGCCGGGACGCACAGCAGCTTGTCGTCGCCGCCGGCCTCGTCCGTCATACGGAACATGCCGATCGCGCGGCACTGGATGAGGCAGCCCGGGAAGGTCGGCTCGTCCAGGATGACCAGCGCGTCCAGCGGGTCGCCGTCCTCGCCGAGGGTGTTCTCGACGAAGCCGTAGTCGGCCGGGTAGCTGGTCGAGGTGAAGAGTCGACGGTCCAAGCGGATCCGACCGGTCTCGTGGTCCACCTCGTACTTGTTCCGCGAACCCTTCGGAATCTCGATCGTGACGTCGAACTCCACCGGTGGCTCCTCCATGATCAACACATAGTTCTGGTGGTTAAGTGTCCCTCACGCAGGTGTGTGATCGCGAAAGGGGCTGGTGGTCGTGCCAGAGCTGAGGGCTTGGCGGGCCGCGAGACCGCATGTGGTGCGGATCAAGCGGACCGTGCAGCCGCATGTGACGCGGGTCGCGCAGGCCGTGCAGCCGCGTGTGACGAAGGCTGCGCAGTCCGTGCGACCGCATGTGGTGCGGGCTGCTCAAGCCGTGCGGCCGCGTCCCGTGAAGGTCACGACCCCGCGGCTCACAGCCGTCGCCGCCACCGCGGGCCTGGCACTCGCGGCCGGGGCGGTGGCCTTCGCCGGCCCCTGGGACTCCTCCGGTCAGCGTACGGCCGAGCGTGACTGGGCCGCATCGCGAGAAGGGGAGGGTGGCGCAGATCACGGACGTAGTTCCGATACGTCCCCCACGGCGCCGAAGCCCGCGCCCAGCGCCGCCTCCGTGCTGACCGGTCTCGGCGGCTCCACCGTCTCGGTGCCCGCACCCACCCAGAAGGCCCTCACGAGCACCCTCGACCGGCTCCTGGGCGACCCCGCGCTTGGCGGGCGGCGCACGGCCGTGGTCGTCGACGTGGCGACCGGCAAGCGGCTGTACGGCAAGGGCGCCGACGACGCGCAGACCCCGGCCTCCACCACGAAGATCGCCACCGCGGTCGCCGCGCTCTCCGCGGCGGGCGCCGACCACCGCATCGAGACCCGCGCGGTCCTGGAGCCCGGCACCAAGGAGGTCGTGCTCGTCGGCGGCGGCGACCCCACGCTGACCGCCCGCAAGGAGGCGGCGGGCTGGGCGAGCCTGCGGACCCTGGCCGACGAGACGGCGACCGCCCTGAAGGCCCGTCATCTGAACCAGGTGACGCTCTCCTACGACACCTCGCTCTACACCGGTCCCGCCCTGCACCCCATCGGCTCCAACCCCAACCTCGCGCCGGTCAGCGCCCTGATGGTCGACGAGGCCCGCACCGACGGCTCGGCCAGCGGCCCGGTCAACCGCGCCGCGGACCCGGCGGCGGACGCGGCCGTGAAGTTCGCGGGGCTGCTGGAGGCCAAGGGCATCAAGACGACGACCCCCGGCCCCTCCAAAGCGACGAACCGCTCGCAGTCCCTCGCCTCGGTCTCCTCGCCGCCCCTGTCCGCCCTCATCGAGCGGATGCTGACGAACAGCGACAACGACATCGCGGAGGCCATGGCCCGCCAAGTCGCCCTCGCCACCGGCCGGGCGGCCGACTTCGACGGCGGCGCGGCGGCGATCGACGCCGAGCTGAAGAAGCTCGGACTCCCGCTGTCCGGCGCGCACTTCACGGACGGCAGCGGTCTGAACCGGGACGACAGACTGACGGCGGACCTGCTCACGGCCCTCCTGGTCAAGGCCGGTGACCCCGCGCACCCCGAACTCCGGCCCATCCTGACCGGTCTGCCGGTCGCCGGCTTCACGGGCACCCTCAGCGACCGTTACGCCCACGACGCGTCCGGCACCGGCCTCGTACGCGCCAAGACCGGCACGCTGACCGGGGTGAACACCCTGGCGGGCACGGTCGTCGACGCCGACGGCCGCCTGCTGGCCTTCGCCTTCCTGGCCTCCGACACGACCGACCCGTCGGCGGCCCAGTCGGCCCTGGACCGCACGGCCTCGGCACTGGCAGGCTGCGGCTGCCGCTAGGCCCTGTCGTCACATTCCCGTCTGCCCCGCGACGCCATGCACGCCCTCTCGCCGCACCGGGCACAGACCCAAGTACATCCAGTACGAGGGCCTGTGCGCGGCACGCCGAGAGCACGCACCTGACGCCGCAGGGCCCGCCCTCCGGGCGGACGACGGGAATGTGACGACAGGGCCTAGGGCCTGCCCGCGCAGGTCCTGGGGCACCACTCGTATCAGGAGCCCCGTGCGCCCCCGAGCACAGGCGCATCCGGTGCCTTACCCCTCACCGCACTCGGACCCGCTCACGTACGGTTGACGCATGACGAGCATCGGTGGTGCCGAGATGGTCGACTGGAATCTCGCGGTGGCGACCGCGACACGGCTTGTGCGGCCTGGCCCCGAGGTGAGCCGCGACGAGGCCCGAGAGGTCGTCGCGGAGCTGCGTCGGCATGCGAAGGCCTCGGAGGAACACGTCCGGGGCTTCACTCGTATGGGCACGGGCGACATCCACGACACCCCCATCCTGGTGGTGGACCGCCCGGGCTGGGTCCGGGCGAACGTCGCGGGGTTCCGGGAGCTCCTGAAGCCCCTGCTGGACAAGATGCAGGAACGGCGGGGGACCACCCCGGGCGGGGCCGTCCTCGGCGCCGTCGGCGGCAAGGTCACCGGCGTGGAGCTGGGCATGCTGCTGTCGTTCCTGTCGTCGCGCGTCCTCGGGCAGTACGAGACCTTCGCCCCGCCGACGAGGGAACTCCCGGCGGGTGAGAACGGCGGCGGCAGGCTCCTCCTCGTCGCGCCGAACATCGTCCATGTGGAGCGCGAACTCGACGTGGAGCCTCACGACTTCCGCCTGTGGGTGTGTCTGCACGAGGAGACGCACCGTACGCAGTTCACGGCCGTGCCCTGGTTGCGCGACCACCTGGAGGGCGAAATCCAGTCTTTCTTGGGCGAGACCGAGGTCGACCCCATGACGGTCCTGGAGCGCATCAGGGAGGCGGCCCAGTCGCTCGCGGGCGGCCGTCCCGAGGGCGAGGAGGACGACGGGGGCCGGTCCCTGGTCGAGATCGTGCAGACGCCGGCCCAGCGTGAGATCCTCGGCCGCCTCACCGCCGTGATGTCCCTCCTGGAGGGCCACGCGGACTTCGTGATGGACGGCGTGGGGCCCGACGTGGTCCCGTCCGTGGGTGAGATCCGCGAAAAGTTCCAGCAGCGCCGGGCCAAGGGGGCCTCGCGGCTCGACCTCGCCCTGCGCAAGCTGCTCGGTTTGGATGCCAAACTGAGGCAGTACAGGGACGGTGAGCGGTTCGTGCGCGCGGTCGTCGACCAGGTGGGCATGGACGGCTTCAACCGGGTGTGGACTTCCCCGAACACCCTCCCGACCAAGACGGAGATCGCCAAACCGGCGGACTGGGTCGCACGGGTGCACCGCAAGGCGGAGTCGTGAAGCCTACGGCAAGGTCGTGAAACGAATTCGGCCGACGGCAGGTGAACGCCCCTCCAATCACCCGTCCGAGGGACCGTGAGCCAACCGTAGGCGTGCAATGCTCGGGGAACGGCCCGTTTCTGTCACCATCTACACACTCTGCGTGACCAGACTCGGGCTCACCCCCCGAAAACTTCATGAAGGGAACCGGACATGGGTCCCCATCCTGCGGTCGCGGCGATACGCCTGGCGGTCCGCCGCGTACTCCACGACGTCCTCACCGACCACACCCGTCCCCCAGGCGAGTCCTCCCCGCTCGTCCTCGTCGCCTGCTCCGGCGGCGCCGACTCCATGGCGCTCGCCTCGGCTCTCGCCTTCGAAGCCCCCAAACTCGGCATCCGCGCCGGTGGCATCACCGTGGACCACGGTCTGCAGCCCGGCTCCGATCTGCGCGCCGACGACGTCGTCTCCCGCCTCGTCGAGCTCGGCATGACCCCCGTCGAGTCCCTCGCCGTCACCGTGGGCCGCGACGGCGGCCCCGAGGCCGCCGCCCGCGACGCCCGATACGCCGCCCTGGACGCCGCCGCCGAGCGCCACGGCGCCTCCGCCGTCCTGCTCGGCCACACCCGTGACGACCAGGCCGAGACGGTTCTGCTGGGTCTCGCCCGCGGCTCCGGCATCCGCTCCCTGTCCGGCATGGCCGCGGTCTCGGGGGCCGGCGGCCGTTACCGCCGACCGTTCCTGCACCTGGACCGGCAGACCGCCCGCAAGGCCTGCATGGTCCAGTCGCTGCCCGTCTGGGACGACCCGCACAACGCCGACCCGGCCTACACCCGCTCCCGGCTGCGCCACGAGGGCCTGCCCGCCCTGGAGAAGGCGCTCGGCAAGGGAGTCGTCGAGGCCCTCGCCAGGACGGCACAGCTGTCCCGTGACGACGCCGACGCCCTCGACTCCTGGGCCCGCCAGGCCGAGGCCTCCGTACGCGACACGGCGGGCCTCCTGGAGTGCGCGAAGCTCTACGCCCTGCCGCCCGCCGTACGCCGCCGCATCCTGCGCCGCGCCGCCATCGAGGCGGGCGCCCCGGCCGGTTCGCTGTTCGCCCGCCACATCGAAGAAGTCGACCGGCTGATCACCGGCTGGCGCGGTCAGGGAGCCATCAATCTCCCCGGCAAAGTCGTCGCTCAGCGACAGGGTGGCAGACTGGTGATTCGGCAAGGCTGAAACCGGACCCTCCATCGGGACCGCTCACGCGGCTTTCCGGGACCCCTGACTCGGGTCGCGGGCGGTCCGGGCGGCCGAGCGAGTGAGCCGAAGGGGAGCGACATCGGCGCCCCGTAGGTGAACGAGCCCGAGAAGAGCGGGACGGACGACCGAAAGTGATGCGGGTGGACGCGAAAGACATGGGCACCGACCTCAAGTCGGTGCTCATCACCAAGGAAGAGATCGACGCCAAGCTGGCTGAGCTGGCTGCGAAGATCGACGCGGAGTACGTGGGCAAGGACTTGCTGATCGTCGGTGTGCTCAAGGGCGCCGTCATGGTCATGGCGGACCTCGCACGTGCGCTGTCCACCCCCGTCACCATGGACTGGATGGCGGTGTCGTCGTACGGCGCGGGCACCCAGTCCTCGGGTGTGGTGCGGATCCTCAAGGACCTCGACACCGACATCAAGGGCAAGCACGTCCTGATCGTCGAGGACATCATCGACTCCGGGCTGACCCTGTCCTGGCTGATCTCCAACCTCGGCTCCCGCGAGCCGGCCTCCCTCAAGGTGTGCACGCTGCTGCGCAAGCCGGAGGCGGCCAAGGTCGCGATCGACGTGGAGTGGGTCGGCTTCGACATCCCGAACGAGTTCGTGATCGGCTACGGCCTCGACTACGCGGAGAAGTACCGCAACCTCCCGTTCGTCGGTACGCTCGCGCCTCACGTCTACGGCGGCTGAACCTCCGGGTCCCAGTCCTCGTAAGACGATCGGGAACCCCAGCGGGTTTCGCGCCGTTGGAGCATGCGTGGGAGGGATTCCCAGTCGTCCCCTGCAGCTTCGGGTGACAATGCTGGGGTACCGTCCGAAGAACAGTCTTTATAAGTCTTTATCAAACTCACTATGGCAGGAGGGACGGGGCGGCACCGCTCCGTATGGATGGACGTGAAGCGATACTTCCGTGGGCCGGTCATGTGGATCGTGCTGGCCGTCCTTGCCGTGGTCGTGTTGATGCAGGTCGTCGGCTCGTCCGGCGGCTACAAGACAGTGGACACCGGCCAGGTCGTCCAGGCGATCAATGACAACAAGGTTCAAGAGGCCAAGCTGACCACCGGTGACGAGCAAGTCATCAAGGTGCAGCTCAAGGATGGCCAGAAGGTCTCCGGCAGCTCCAAGATCCAGGCGAGCTACATCGGTGACCAGGGCGTCAACCTCGCCAACACACTCCAGGACAAGTTCCAGAACAAGCAGATTCCGGACGGCTACACGGTCTCGCCGTCCAAGCAGAACCCGTTCCTCGGCATCCTGCTGTCTCTGCTTCCCTTCGTCCTCATCGTCGTCGTCTTCCTGTTCCTGATGAACCAGATGCAGGGCGGCGGCTCCCGGGTCATGAACTTCGGGAAGTCCAAGGCGAAGCTCATCACCAAGGACACCCCGAAGACGACGTTCTCGGACGTCGCGGGCTCGGACGAGGCGGTCGAGGAGCTCCAGGAGATCAAGGAGTTCCTCCAGGAGCCGGCGAAGTTCCAGGCGGTCGGGGCGAAGATCCCCAAGGGTGTGCTCCTGTACGGGCCTCCTGGAACCGGTAAGACGCTGCTCGCACGCGCTGTCGCGGGCGAGGCGGGCGTGCCCTTCTACTCGATCTCGGGTTCCGACTTCGTCGAGATGTTCGTCGGTGTCGGTGCCTCCCGAGTCCGTGACCTGTTCGAGCAGGCCAAGGCGAACGCTCCGGCGATCGTCTTCGTCGACGAGATCGACGCGGTCGGCCGCCACCGCGGCGCCGGCCTCGGCGGTGGTCACGACGAGCGCGAGCAGACGCTGAACCAGCTGCTCGTCGAGATGGACGGCTTCGACGTGAAGGGCGGTGTGATCCTCATCGCCGCCACGAACCGGCCGGACATCCTCGACCCGGCGCTGCTGCGTCCCGGCCGCTTCGACCGTCAGATCGCGGTCGACCGCCCGGACATGCAGGGCCGTCTGGAGATCCTCAAGGTTCACCAGAAGGGCAAGCCGGTCGCGCAGGACGTCGACCTCTCGGCCGTCGCCCGTCGCACCCCCGGCTTCACGGGTGCCGATCTCGCCAACGTGTTGAACGAGGCCGCGCTTCTGACGGCCCGCAGCGACCTGAAGCTGATCGACAACTCCATGCTGGACGAGGCGATCGACCGCGTGGTCGCGGGCCCGCAGAAGCGGACCCGGATCATGTCGGACAAGGAGAAGAAGATCACCGCGTACCACGAGGGCGGCCACGCCCTGGTCGCGGCGGCGTCTCCGAACTCCGACCCGGTCCACAAGATCACGATCCTGTCGCGTGGCCGTGCCCTCGGTTACACGATGGTCCTGCCGGACGAGGACAAGTACTCCACGACGCGCAACGAGATGCTGGACCAGCTGGCCTACATGCTGGGCGGCCGCGCGGCCGAGGAGCTCGTCTTCCACGACCCGACCACGGGCGCTGCGAACGACATCGAGAAGGCCACCGCAACGGCCCGCGCGATGGTCACGCAGTACGGCATGACCGAGCGGCTGGGCGCGATCAAGTTCGGCGGCGACAACACCGAGCCCTTCCTGGGCCGGGAGATGTCGCACCCGCGTGACTACTCGGAAGAGGTCGCCGCGCTCGTCGACGAAGAGGTCAAGAAGCTCATCGAGAACGCGCACAACGAGGCCTGGGAGATCCTGGTCGAGAACCGCGACGTCCTCGACCAGCTGGTGCTCCAGCTGCTGGAGAAGGAGACGCTGAGCAAGGAGCAGATCGCCGAGATCTTCGCTCCGATCCACAAGCGCCCGGCCCGCCCCGCGTGGACCGGCTCCTCCCGGCGCACCCCGTCCACCCGCCCGCCGGTGCTCTCCCCCAAGGAGCTGTCGCTGACGAACGGGGCGAACGGATCGACGCCGGCCATCGCCAATGTGACGGAGTCCGTCCCGGCGAAGGAAGTGGCTCCGGAGGACCGCTCCGAGAGCTGATCCGGCTCCCGGTGTGGCCCCACCAGGCCCGGAATGCATGCCGCGCCCCCCAGGTTCTAGCCTGGGGGGCGCGGCATTTTGACACGACCGCACGTTTTGGACGCGTCGACCAGCACGCGGAAGATCCACAGGAACGAGGACCACATGACCGACCCCGTGACGCTGGACGGCGAAGGTGTGATCGGCGAGTTCGACGAGAAGCGCGCGGAGAACGCCGTACGAGAGCTTCTCATCGCGGTCGGAGAGGACCCGGACCGCGAGGGGCTGCGCGAGACGCCCGGGCGGGTCGCCAGGGCGTACAGGGAGATATTCGCGGGGCTGTGGCAGAAGCCCGAGGACGTGCTGACGACCACCTTCGACCTCGGACACGACGAGATGGTGCTCGTGAAGGACATCGAGGTCCTCAGCAGCTGTGAGCACCACCTGGTGCCGTTCGTCGGCGTGGCGCATGTCGGCTACATCCCGTCCACGGACGGCAAGATCACGGGCCTGTCGAAGCTGGCCCGGCTCGTGGACGTCTACGCCCGGCGGCCACAGGTGCAGGAACGGCTCACCACGCAGATCGCCGACTCCCTGATGAAGATCCTGGAGCCGCGCGGGGTGATCGTCGTCGTGGAGTGCGAGCACATGTGCATGTCGATGCGCGGGGTGCGCAAGCCCGGCGCGAAGACCATCACCTCGGCCGTACGCGGCCAGCTGCGCGACCCGGCCACGCGCAACGAGGCGATGAGCCTGATCATGGCGCGCTAGCGCCCCGGCCCGTACGCCCGCTGCGCGCCCCGTCCGTCAGGCGACCGGGGCCGCGCCGCCGTGGTCGTTGTCGTCGTCCTCAGGGAGCTTGCAGACGCGCTCCAGGAAGAAGGCGGCCGCTATCACGGCGATGCCGGCGAGGACCGAGAAACCGGCGTAGATGGCCTGGTCGCGGCGGGCGGGGACGTCCAGGGACTCGAGCAGGAACGCGCCCGTACCGCCGTACATGCCCGACACCAGGGCGGCGACCAGGGCGCTCGCCTGGCCGAAGACGACCGCGCGGGCCGCCATCAGGGGGTCGACGCCCTTGGCGCCGGGGCGGCGTTCACGCTGGGCCTTGAGGCGGGCGCGCAGCGAGAGCGCCGTGGACAGCAGGACGACGGCGATCAGGGCCAGGACGATGGGGGCGGCCAGCGGGACTCGCGGGAGGGTCCCCACCGCGCTCCACAGGCGTGCGCCCGCCCAGGACAGCACACCGGCCACCACGAACACGGCTGCCAGCGTCCTGATGCGCAGCTGTTTCACGTTGTTGTCCCTTTGCCCCTCTTGTAAGCCCGTCTTGGTCGTCCTGACCTTAACGACTACTCGGGCAGCCGGAGTTCCAGGTCGGGCCGGGGCAGGACGCCTTCCCGGGTGACGGCGGTGAGCAGGTGGTGCACGGGGCCGCGGCCGGGCAGCTGGGCCTCGGGCTCCACGTCGTGCCAGGGGGCCAGCACGAAGGCCCGTTCGTGGGCGTGCGGGTGAGGGAGGGTCAGGACCGGGTCGCCGGAGACGGCATCGGCGTACGCCACGATGTCCACGTCGATCGTGCGCGGGCCCCAGCGCCCGTCCCGTACGCGGTGGAAGGCCTCCTCGATCGCGTGTGCCCGCTCCAGGAGCGAGGACGGCGGGAGGGTGGTCTTGAGGACCACGACCGCGTTGAAGTACGTCGGCTGGCTGCCCGGTTCGACGCCCCAGGGCTCCGTCTCGTAGACGGGGGAGACCGCCTTGACGCGGACGCCGGGGGTGTCCTCCAGGGCGTCGATGGCGCCCTGGAGGGTCTCCAGGCGGTTGCCCAGGTTCGAGCCGAGGGAGAGCACCGCCCGTTTCGGGTTCTGCAGGGTCGTGTCGGCGGCGTCCACCCGCTCGACCACGGAGGCGGGCACCGGCTGTACGGTCGGGTCGCTCTGACCCTCGGTGAAGTAGGCGGTCATACTCGGCTCCGGGTGATCGTGACGGTCACGTCGTCGAAGGGGACCGTGATCGGCGCGTCCGGTTTGTGCACGCAGACCTCGACTTCCTGGACCCCGTCGTGCTTCAGGCAGGTCTGGGCGATGCGCTCGGCGAGGGTCTCGATGAGGTTGACGGGCTCGCCCTCGACGACGGCCACGACCTCCTCCGCCACGATGCCGTAGTGCACGGTCTTCGACAGGTCGTCCTCGGCCGCGGCCGGTCGGGTGTCCAGGCCCAGTGTCAGGTCCACGATGAAGGTCTGGCCTTCCTCGCGTTCCTTCTGGAAGACACCGTGGTGCCCGCGGGCCTTGAGGCCGCGCAGCGCGACACGATCCACGCGAATCACTCCTGCAATCGTCGGTAGCGGCCGATGTCCACCGAGTGCGGTCGGCGCACCGGCCTCAAACGAATCTACCTGCGGGCACTGACAGCGCTCACCCACGGGGACACGCGCCCACATGATGGTCCGAGGCTTCATCGGGCGTTTCCTCTGGGGAACACGGCGGCTCACGGGTTGGTAGCCGCCCCTACCCAGCGGTTCGTGATTCCAACCACTCCTTGGTCCCCGTGGACCGCCCGCCCACCCGACCGGGGGTGTCCAGGGGCTCAGCGGGGTGTTCTCGTCCTCAGCCGGGGGTGTCCTCGTCCTCCTCCTCGCCCGATTCGGCGAGTACGGGTGAGGCGTGGTGCGACCAGAGTTTCCAGCCGTCGGCCGTGCGGCGGAACACGTTCGTGGCGACGACCAGCTGGCCGACGAGCGGGCCGAGCTCGTCGCTGTCCTCGGGGGCGGGGCCGCCGCTGAGGATGTTCTCGGTGCAGGTCACCAGCGCGGTGTCGCCCGTGAGGGAGACATGCACGTCCGTGAGGAAGAACTGGATGTACTCCGTGTTCGCCATGATCAGCGCGTACGAGCGCAGGACCTCGCCACGGCCGTTGAGGACCGGCCAGCCGGGGTGGACGCAGGAGACCACCGGGCCGTCGCCCTCGATGTCGTCGTCGGAGGTGTCCAGGGGAGCCAGCCACAGTGACGACAGTTCTTCGAAGTCACCCCGCTCGAGTGCCTCGTAGAAGGCGGTGTTGGCGCGTTCGACCTGCTCGATGTCGGTGCGGGGTGCGCTCACTGGGCTCCCTCTACGGCCCGGGCGACTCGTACGGCGTCGGAGGTGGCCCGTACCTCGTGGACCCGGACCGCCCAGGCACCCTGGTGGGCGGCGAGCGCGGAGACGGCGGCGGTGGCGGCGTCCCGCTCGCGGGCCGGCGGCGGGGCGCCCTCAGGGCCCGCCAGTACGCGGCCCAGGAACCGCTTGCGGGAGGCGGCGACGAGCAGGGGGTGGCCGAGTTCGCTCAGCCGGTCGAGGTGGGCGAGCAGCGACAGGTCGTGCTCGGAGTCCTTGGAGAAGCCGAGGCCCGGGTCGATGACGACGCGGTCGGGGGCGATGCCGCCCGCCAGAACGGCCTCCACACGTGCGTGCAGCTCGTCGACGACTTCGGAGACGACGTCCGCGTACGTTCCCCTCACGTTGCCGCCCTCGAGGAAGCCGCGCCAGTGCATGACCACGAAGGGTGCGCCGGCCGCGGCGACGGCGGGGATCATCGCGGGGTCGGCGAGACCGCCGCTCACGTCGTTGACGAGGGCGGCGCCCGCGGCGAGCGATTGCTCGGCGACGGATGCGCGCATGGTGTCGACGGAGACGGTGACGCCCTCGGAGGCGAGGCCGCGGACGACCGGGATGACGCGCTTGAGCTCTTCCGCCTCGTCGACGCGGGTCGCGCCGGGGCGGGTTGACTCGCCGCCGACGTCCACCAGGTCGGCGCCCTCGGTGACCAGGTGGAGGCCGTGTTTGACGGCGGCCGTCGTGTCGAACCAGCGGCCGCCGTCGGAGAAGGAATCGGGGGTCACGTTGACGACCCCCATGACCGCGCAGCGGTCCCAGGTCGGCAGTCCCGCGACGTGGCCGCGGCGGCGCTCGGAGTTCATACGTCCAGCCTAGGCCTCCGGCGGGGGGCCGAATCGTCTGCGGGTTCGCTCCGGCGGGGGTCTTTTGGCCGCTTCGCGGCCTGTTTCCCGCCCACCCACCCGACTCGGTCGGCCAAGCAGCCCCGTCGGGGTGGGGTCTCGGTCGGGTGAGGAGTGCCCTTGGGGTGGGGTCTCGGGCGGGTGAGGGATGCCCTCGGGGCAGGGCCTCGGGCAGGTGAATAGTGCCTCGAAAAGGGCGGGAGTGTTGATATCGGGCCCCAGGAGAGGCCGCGGCACGAGCGAGGGTCCCCAGGGCTGGGGGAGGGGCCCTCGCTCGGGCCTGTTCAGGGGGACTACGCCGCCCTGACCCCGCGTTCCGCCACGGCGTGGGCGCACGGGCGCGGAGCCGGTGTGCGGCGGCGCAGCAGGCTCGGGAGGGCCAGGTTCACGAAGCCCTCGGCCTGCATGGCGGCGATGCCGATGCGCGGGAGGTCGCGGGAGGAGCGGTAGACGACGAAGCGGGGCTCCCAGCGGGGGCGGAACTTCGCGTTGAACTTGTACAGGGACTCGATCTGGAACCAGCGCGAGAGGAAGACGAGCAGGCCACGCCAGGCCCGCAGCACCGGCCCCGCGCCGATCTTCTCGCCGCGTGCGAGCGCCGAGCGGAACATCGCGAAGTTGAGCGAGATCCGGTTGATGTCCAGACGCGGGGACGCCTCGAGCGCCGCCACGATGAGGAGCTCGTTCATGCCGGGGTCGGCCGAGCGGTCGCGGCGCATGAGGTCGAGGGAGACACCGTCCGTGCCCCAGGGGACGAAGTGCAGGACGGCCTTCAGATCGCCGTACGGGCCGAGCGCGTCGTCCGCCTTGTGGGCGGTGGCGATCAGGCAGTCGCCGTCGGACGGGTCGCCGATGCGGCCGAGCGCCATGGAGAAGCCGCGCTCGGTGTCCGTGCCGCGCCAGGCCTCCGCCGCCCGGCGTATCCGCTCCAGCTCGCCCTCGCTGAGGTCACGGATGCGCCGCACCCGGGTCTCGTAGCCAGCCCGTTCGATGCGCTTCACCATTTGACGCACGTTGCGCATCGCGCGTCCGGACAGGGAGAAATCCGCGACGTCCACCACCGCCTCGTCGCCCAGTTCGAGGGCGTCGAGACCGGTCTCGCGGGTCCACACCTCGCCGCCCGTTTCCGAGCAGCCCATGACGGCGGGGGTCCAGGAGTGGGCCTTGGCCTCGTCCATGAAGCGTTCGATCGCGCCGGGCCAGGCCTCGACGTCGCCGATGGGGTCGCCGCTGGCGAGCATCACGCCGGAGACGACGCGGTAGGTGACGGCCGCCTTGCCGCTGGGGGAGAAGACGACGGCCTTGTCGCGGCGGAGCGCGAAGTGGCCGAGCGAGTCACGGCCGCCGTGCTTGTCCAGCAGGGCTCGCAGCCGGGTCTCGTCGTCCTCCGTGAGGCGGGCGGCGGGGTGTTCGGGCCGGAAGGCCAGGTAGATCGTGGTGACGGCGGTCAGCCAGCCGAGCGCGCCGAGCGAGAAGGCGACCGTCCAGGACGTGGGTCCGGCGTAGTCGACGGGGCCTTCGAAGCCGACCAGGCCGTACAGGACGTGCGTGATGCGGTCGGCCAGGCTCGGGTCGCCGACCATCCGGTTCTGGTGGGCGCTGACGATGACCAGTCCGAGGAGGAGGGAACCGGCGCCCATCAGGACGAAGTTGGCGAGCGCGCGCCAGCGGCTGCGCGGATCGGGCAGGGCGGCGAACTCGCTCCGGTGGCGCAGCAGCGGCGCGAGCAGCGCGAGGGAGATGACGACGCCGATGATCGAATGGCGATACGCGAACTGGGCGACGGCACCCGCCGGCAGCAGGACCACGGCGGCCCGCCACGCTCGGCGCTTGCGGCGCCGCAGCCCATGAGCGAGCAGCAGCAGGAGTACGCCCGCGCTGAGCGACAGCGCGGCGGCGAAGGGGCCGAACGAGCCGGGCAGCACCTCGGCCATGGCGTGCATACGGCTGCGCCGGAAGCGCGGGAAGACCCCCGCGGCGATGTCCAGGACCCCTACGAGTGTGCAGGCCCTGGCGACGAGGGCGGGAACGGCATCTGGGCGCGGACCACGGAGTATGCGTCGCGTCCTGCCCGTGCGGTCTGGAACCTCGCTCGACATTTCCCCATCTATCCTGACAGACATCGCATCCCGTAGTTCTGCGAGAGACCTTGAATCCGGCGCCATTCCGGCATCCGGCGACATTGCGCCCTCTAGGACGGTGTCTTGGGGAGTCAGGTTCACTCCCCAGCGGAAAGCCGGTTCAAAAGGCAAGGAAAGTCCAGGGCAAGGCCTCGCGAAGCAGCACGGCGGCCAGGGGCGGAAAGCGCAGGCAGGACAGCTCATGGGTCTCACGAGCAACAAGGTGCTGGTGCTGGCGATTCTGTTCGCCGTGCTGCTGTTCGTCGGCACGGTGTGGTGGTGGCCGCGGCTGGCGCGGCGCAACTGGCGGGCCGTCAGCGGACGGATCGGGCTGCTTCTGGTCACCCAGGTGGCGGTCTTCGCTTCGATCGGCCTGTTCGCCAACCAGGCGTTCGGGTTCTACGCGAGCTGGGCGGACCTCTTCGGTCAGGAGAGCGGCCAGGGCGTCGTCATGTACCACGGCGGCCAAGGCGGCCCCGCCGGCGGGCCTCTCCAAGTGGTCGGCACCCAGCCGGTGAGCGTGTCGGGCGGGACCCGGCCGACGATCGGCGGCCAGATCCAGAAGGTCGACATCGTCGGCCGTACGACGCACATCGCCACGCCCGCGTACGTCTACCTTCCCCCCGAGTACTTCCAGTCGCGCTACCGCACCCGCACTTTCCCGGCGGTCACGATCCTCACCGGCTACCCGGGCACCGCCGCGGCGCTCATCAAGGGCCTGCACTATCCGCAGACGGCTCACGAGTTGTCCAAGAACGGGCAGATGCAGCCGATGATCCTCGTCATGATGAGGCCGACGGTCGCGCCGCCGCGGGACACGGAGTGCGTGGACATCCCGGGTGGTCCGCAGACCGAGAAGTTCTTCGCCAAGGACCTCCCCGATGCCGTGTCGGCTCACTACAGGGTGGGCAAAAAGCCCGGAAGCTGGGGCATCGTCGGTGACTCCACGGGCGGCTACTGCGCGCTGAAGCTGGCCCTGCATCACCCCGAGGCGTACGCCGCCGCAGCGGGACTGTCGCCGTACTACAAGGCGCCGATCGACCCCACGACGGGCGACCTCTTCCACGGGAACAAGGAGCTGCGCAACAGCGCGGACCTGCGCTGGTTCATACAGCACAAGCCCGCCCCCGACACATCGCTGCTGGTCACCAGCAGCAAGGTGGGCGAGCACAACTACAAGGAGACCCTCAAGTTCATCAGCCTCGTGCAGTCCAAGCACCGCACCCGGATCGCGTCGATCATCCTCGACAGCGGCGGCCACAACTTCAACACGTGGCGGCGGGAGATCCCGCCGACGCTTCAGTGGCTCAGCGGGCGGCTGAGCGACCGCTGACCGTCGTCCCCGAATAGGTGACGGCCCTCGTGATCCGCGCCGAGCCTCCTGGAATTCATGGAGTCCCTCGAATCTCTCGAATCACGCGAACTCAAGGGAATTGATCAACAAGTAGCCGCTTTGCGGGGCAAGCGGGAGCCCTTGTGGGACAAGGAGTTGCCCTTATAGGCGGCTGAGGCGGTGTGAAGCCCCTGGGGTAGCCGTGTTTTTACCGGGCTGGGCTCCAAGATTCGCCTACGCGCGGTAAGTTTCTGGCCATGCCACGTGGACGTCACCGCCATTCCCCACCTCTGCACCGGCTGCTGCCTCCTTCGGCGATCGCAGGCGTCTCGCTCGTCTGCGCCGTGGGGCCCTGGCTGTTCACGGAACCAACGGTGCTCCGCGCCTTGGCCGCGGCCGCCGCGGTGACCGCCGTCGTGGGCGGCATCGTCATGCGCCGCTGGGACACGGCGGCGGGCAAGCGCGTCGCGGACCTCACGCGCGCGCGGGCGAGTGACGAGTGGCGTCACGAGGAGCGCGTCGCCGAGCTCGAGACCGACCTCGACGAGTCGCGCGAGCTGCGCACCAAGCTCGAGCACAAGCTGCGCGCGAAGCGGGCGGAGCTGGCGGGCCTGCGCAACGAACACGCGGCGCTGCTTCGGCGGTACGCCACGGCGGAGACCGAGCGGGCGAGTGCCCTGGAGGGTCGCCGGCTGCTCGAGATAGAGACGGTGGCCCCCGCTCGCGCGCTGACCGCCGCGACGGAGACCGTGGAGTCCGCGGAATCTGTGGACGCCGTGGACTCGGCGGAGCCGGAGGCTCCCGAGGGCGTGGCTGTCACGGACGAGGACATGAACGAGGGCGCGGGCGAAGGCACGGGCGAGGACGCGGGCGAGGGCGCCGCGGACGGTCCCACCGCCGAAGACGTGACCACCGTAGAGGCGGAGAACGCCGCCGAGGAGCCGACGGACGCGCCCGAGTCTCCCCAGGTCTTCTCCCCGGCCGGGTCGTCGCTCTTCCTGCGCGCCGACGCCGCGCTGAGCCGGATCACGCACGGCGACGCGGCGACCGACGTCTCCGACGCGGACGCCGATCCGGACATCGACCCGGACACTGATCCGGACGACGATGCGAAGCCCGTCGCCGAAGCCGAAGCCGAAGTCGACACCGAAGCCGATTCCGAAGTCGCGGTCGAAACCGAGACCGCCTCGGATTCCGAGTCCGAGTCCGATGCGGATGCGGATGCCGCCGCCTCCGGTTCCGACGAGCGCGAGCCCGCCAAAGGAGAGTCCGACAAAGGGGAACCCCCGACGGACGGTCCTCCGAAGGGCAACCGCCCCCTGACCGACGCCAAGACGGCGGCGCTGCCCGTCCCCGCCGCACGCGCGGTGTCCGCCCCGGCGGAGCCGACCGCCCCGGCGGCCCACCCCGTGAAGCCGACGAAGCCCGCCCGTGCCTCCGGGCACTTCACCGTGCCGACCGCGGTGGCCGTCGCCCCGGCCGCGCCCGTGCGGCGCCCCTCGGTCGAGGGCGGGTTCGACTTCTTCGGTACGCAGAAGGGGGCGTCCTCGGCCGCCATGGACGCCATGCAGAACGAGGACCTCGCGGACGTGGTCGGACAGGAGGCGCTCGCCCTGCACAAGGCCGAGGCCGAGTCCGGTTTCAAGCCCGTCGGCGAGGGGTCACGCGGTGTCGGCCAGGTCATCGACCTGACCGCGCACGACGAGACCGAGCACATCGACCTGACGGAGCTGCGGACCGCGGCTTCCTGAGGCGTCTGTACGTGGCTCACGACGAGAGGGCAGTGGCTCGGGCCACTGCCCTCTGGTCGTCTCACGCCATCCAGCGGTCCGGCCGGGCCTCGCGCCGCCCCGTCCGTGACCGGTCGGCCTGCGCCTGAAGAAGCTCCGCGGCCTCCGCGGCGTCCCGCAGCCGCGCCGTCACCGTGTGGTTGGCCCCCGTGTCCACATGGACGTCGGCGACGCCCCTGAAGCGCTCCCAGGGCCCCTGCGTCAGCCGTACGCTCTGCACCTTCGCATGCGGCACGAGCGACAGGCGGCGGCGCAGCAGTCCGTGACGCGCCGCGAAGACGGTGTCGGTGACGGCGAGCCCGTACCCCCGCCACCACAGCGGCACGCACCACCAGGCCCGGCGCGGCGGCCGGGACAGGGCGGACGGCACCGTCACCCCGGGCAGCACCCTCGCGATCACCGACTCGGCGGCCTCGCGCGGAGCGACGGGCACGAGGACGGAGTTCGAGGACCCCGCCACGTCGAGTTCCACCCGTACCCAGCCGCGTCGCCGCCACAGCAGCGGTTCGACGATCCGTACGGTCTGCACGCGTCCGGGCGGCACCGTCTCGTGCGTACGGTCCAGGAGGCCGTGGTCGATGCGGAGCCCGTCCGGCGACTCGCCCACCGTCCAGTCGTACTCGCCGACGAACCGCCCCACGCTGCTCGCGCCCGCGGCGCCGAGCAGCGGCACCCCGGTGGCGAGGACCGTCCACACGCTGTGGGTGGCGAACCACAGGAACGGGGGCACGACGAGCGCGGCGGCCAGGGAACCCCAGGTGGCGCCGGTGAGGACGAGGGAGACGGCGAGGAAGCCCGCCGGCACGTGCAGCAGCTGCCGTACCGGCGCCTCGCCGACCTCGTGAGCCGTCTCGGGGGCGAAACCGGCGGCGCGGGCGAGGAGTTCGGCGCGCAGGGCGCGGGCCTCGTCCTCGCCGAGATAGGCAAGTTCGTCCTTCTTGTCCGTTCCTATGACGTCGAGTTTGAGCTTGGTGACGCCCGCGACACGGGCCAGCAGCGGCTGGGTGACGTCGACGGCCTGCAGCCGGTCGAGTCGGATGTGCGCGGTGCGCCGGAACAACAGGCCGGTACGGATGCGCAGTTCGGTCTCGGTCACCGCGAAGTGCGTGAACCACCAGCTCAGAAAGCCGTAGAGGGCGGCCGCCGGGACGATGACGGCGAGCCCGATGAGCAGCGCGGTCGTCGTCAGCCTGGTCAGCTGCTCCTGTGCCTGGTTGGGGTCGTGCACGGCCCAACCGGCGATCACGGCGACCGGCGCCCAGGCGCGCCGGAACGGTGTCACGGGGTGCAGCCGCCGCTCCACCAGCGGCTTCTGCTCCCGTATGGCGTCCTCCGCGCCGGGCGCCGGCGCGTTCACAGCCCCGCCGATCGGGCTTCGCCCAGCTCGGTCAGCCGGTCGCGCAGCCGCTCGGCCTCGGTCGGGTCCAGGCCCGGGATGCACGCGTCCGTCGCGGCGGCCGCCGTGTGCAGCTGCACGCTCGCCAGCCCGAAGTGCCGCTCCACGGGCCCGGAGGTCACCTCGACCAGCTGCATCCGCCCGTACGGCACCACGGTCTCCTCGCGGAACAGCACACCCCGGCTGATCAGCAGGTCGTCCGCGCGCTCGGCGTACCGCCAGGAGCGCCAGTTGCGCCCCAGCATCCCCCAGCCCCACACCAGCAGGGCGAACGGCAGCAGCGCGAAGGCCGCCCAGACGGCGCCCGCGAAGACCGCGAGAAGCACCCCCAGGACGATCGTCAGCAGTCCCAGCCACACCACCAGCAGCAGCCGGCGCATCCGCAGCAGTCCCGGCGGCAGCCCGGTCCAGACCGGCTCCGCCGCCGTGCTTCCCACGGTGTTTCCCGCGGTCTCCGCGCTCCCCGTATCCATGCCGCAAGGGTACGTACGACAGACTGTCCCCATGACTCCTACGACGGAGACGATGGTCGGTATCGGCGGCGCCGCGGAGAGCACCGACATGGTGCTCAACATCGGACCCCAGCACCCGTCCACGCACGGGGTGCTGCGGCTGAAGCTGGTCCTGGACGGTGAGCGGATCCAGCACGCGGAGCCGGTGATCGGCTATATGCACCGCGGCGCGGAGAAGCTCTTCGAGGCGCGCGACTACCGCCAGATCATCATGCTCGCCAACCGCCACGACTGGCTCTCCGCCTTCTCGAACGAGCTGGGCGTGGTCCTCGCCGTGGAGCGGATGCTCGGCATGGAGGTCCCCGAGCGCGCGGTGTGGATGCGGACCCTCCTCGCGGAGCTCAACCGGGTCCTGAACCACTTGATGTTCCTGGGCTCGTACCCCCTGGAGCTGGGCGGGATCACCCCGATCTTCTACGCCTTCACGGAGCGCGAGGAACTCCAGCACGTCATGGAGGAGATCTCCGGCGGGCGCATGCACTACATGTTCAACCGCGTCGGCGGTCTCAAGGAGGACCTCCCGGCCGGCTGGACCACCCGCGCGCGGGGCGCCGTCACGGCCCTGCGCTCGCGGATGGGCGTGTACGACGACCTGGTACTCGGCAACGAGATCTTCCGGGGGCGTACGCGGGGTGTGGGCGCTCTCACGCCGGAGACCGTGCACGCCTACGGAGTGAGCGGGCCGATCGCGCGCGCTTCGGGCGTCGACTTCGACCTGCGCCGGGACGAGCCGTACCTCGCCTACGGGGAGCTCCAGGACACCCTGAAGGTCGTCACCCGCCAGGAGGGCGACTGCCTGGCCCGCTTCGAGTGCCTCCTGGGGCAGACCCACAACGCGCTCGACCTCGCGGACGCCTGTCTCGACCGACTCGCGGACCTTCCGCCCGGGCCGATCAACCAGCGCCTCCCGAAGGTCCTGAAGGCGCCCGAGGGACACACCTACGCCTGGACCGAGAACCCCCTCGGGATCAACGGCTACTACCTGGTCAGCAAGGGCGAGAAGACCCCGTACCGGCTGAAGCTGCGCTCGGCCTCGTTCAACAACATCCAAGCGCTGGTGGAGCTGCTGCCCGGGACGCTGGTCGCGGACATGGTGGCGATCCTGGGGTCACTGTTCTTCGTGGTCGGGGACATCGACAAGTAGGCCGTCGGCCGGTGGATCATCGGCTGGTGGATCGTCGGCGAGGAGGCCGTCGATCGTTGGGTTCGGAATTCCCACCGGCTGGAGCAGCCAGCCGAAGTCGCCCAGGCCGCCGGCCGCGGTGAGCTCGGCGGCTTCCCCCGCGCCCGCCAGAGCGCGTACGTAGGCGGTGGGGTCCGTGGCGGCGAGTGAGAGCGCCGGCCGGGCGCCGCTCACGCCGAGCGCGCGCAGAGCCGCCCGCTGGGTCACCACGCGCCCTCCGGGCAGCGCGCACGCGTCCAGCGCCACATGCGCCGTGATGTCGCACGAACCGTCCGGCACGGGCGCCGTCTCCCTGCCCTCGCGGAAGCCGGTGAGTGTCCCGAAAGGCGGTCGCGCGGCGGCGAAGTGCGCGTAGTCGACGGCGACGGCGAGGCCCCGGTCCAGGGAGGCGACCGCACCGGCCCAAGCGGTGTCCCTAGGGAGACCGATCTCGGCGCGGGCCCCCTCGAAGGGCATCCCATGGGAGGGCACGTCATCGGAAGGCATCTCTTCGGAGGGCGCCCCTGGGAAAGGCATCTCTTCGGAGGCCAGTGGCCACCACCTCCGCAGCCACTCCGCCTCCGCCCCGCCCACGGGCTCACCCAGGCGCTCGGCCCCGTCGTCGTCCCGTACGAGAACCACCCGGGGTACGCCCGTCGCGTCCACCTCCGCCACCTCCACCGGCACGTTGTCCAGCCACTCGTTGGCGAACAGCAGCCCGGTGATCCCCTTCGGGGGCCGGCTGAGCCACTCGATCCGGTGATCGAGAACAGCGGGGCGGTCGGCGCGTTCGACGGCGTACCCGCGCGCGCGGGAGGCCACTTCGGCGGGGAGCGCGGCGAGGACACCGGTCACCAGCTCACCGCGGCCCGCCGCCATGTCGACGAAGGCGAGCTCGGCAGGGCGGCCGAGGGCCTCGTCGACCCGGCACAGCAGCCGGGCCACGGCCGCGGCGAACAGCGAGGACGCGTGCACCGACGTACGGAAGTGGCCGGCCGGCCCCTCGGGCCCGCGATAGAAGCCGGAGGGCCCGTACAGGGCCTCCTCCGTCGCCTCGCGCCAACCTCGCCACGCACCCGTCCCCACACGACTCACCGAACCAGGCTAGGCCCCCCTGGACGAGAGGCTCTAGCCGTCTCGGGCGGGGGAGCATCCACCTTGGGGAGTACGAGCGCCCCTTGCGGATCGACCCTCCGGTTGACCCCTGCACACTGCATGCTTCCCTACGCTGGGTTACGTGCAGCGCCTCTATGACTTTCTCCGCAGGCACCCGACGTGGGTCGACAGCTTCTGGGCCGTCGTCCTGCTCGGGATCTCCGGCGTGAGCCTGACCAATGTCAACGGCGCCGCCGACCAGCGCGGGTCGCTCGCCGCGGCGCTCCCGATCGCCGTCGTACTGAGTGCGGTCGTCGCGCTGCGCCGTCTCATGCCCGAGAAGATGCTGGTCCTGGCCGCGGTGACGGGTGTCGCGCAGGTGGTCCTGGATGTCCCGCCGGCGCCCGCGGACTTCGCGATGCTGGTGATCATCTATACCGTCGCCGCGGACGGTGCCCGCTGGGCTTCGCGCCTCGGGCTGATCGGTGGCCTCTGCGCGGCGACCGTCGGGCAGCTCCGCTGGCCCCTGCGGGATGAGGGCCCGCTGGGCGCCGTCCTGATAGTGATCTTCCAGACGGTTCCGTTCGCGCTCGCCTGGGTGCTCGGCGACTCCATCCGCACCCGCCGCGCCTACCTCGCCCAGCTGGAGGAGCGCGCCGCCCGCCTGGAGAAGGAGCGCGAGGCGCAGGCCAAGGTGGCCGTCGCGGCCGAGCGCGCCCGGATCGCCCGCGAACTGCACGACGTGGTCGCGCACAACGTCTCGGTGATGGTGGTCCAGGCAGACGGCGCCGCGTACGTCATGGACGCCGCCCCCGAGCAGGCCAGGAAGGCCCTCGAGACCATCTCCGGGACCGGTCGCCAGGCCCTCGCCGAGATGCGCCGCCTGCTCGGCGTGCTGCGCACCGGCGAGCACCAGGAGAGCGGTGAGTACGTGCCGCAGCCCGACGTCGAGCAGCTCGACGACCTCATCGAGCAGTGCCGCACCTCGGGCCTGCCCGTCGACTTCAAGGTCGAGGGCACCCCGCGCCCGCTGCCCAGCGGGGTGGAGCTCACGGCGTACCGCATCGTCCAGGAGGCGCTCACCAACACGCGCAAGCACGGTGGCCCGAACGCGGGCGCGAGCGTGCGCCTGGTCTACTTCGACGACGGGCTCGGGCTGCTCGTCGAGGACGACGGCAAGGGCGCGCCCCACGAGCTGTACGAGGAGGGCGGCGCCGACGGCCAGGGGCACGGCCTGATCGGGATGCGCGAGCGCGTCGGTATGGTCGGAGGCACTCTGGACGCGGGGCCGCGCCCCGGTGGAGGCTTCCGCATCAGCGTCCTGCTGCCGCTCAAGTCGGCTCACTGACACCTGTAACGACACCTTTTGGTCAGTTCCAAGAGCTTTTTGACCGTTGATGGAGAGGGAAGAGACCCCGATGGCGATCCGCGTGATGCTCGTCGACGACCAGGTGCTGCTGCGCACCGGCTTCCGGATGGTGCTCGATGCCCAGCCGGACATGGAGGTCGTGGCCGAGGCGGGCGACGGCGTCGAGGCCCTCCAGGTCCTGCGGTCGACCGCGGTCGACGTGGTGCTGATGGACGTACGCATGCCGAAGCTGGACGGTGTGGAGACCACCCGCCGCATCTGCTCGGACCCCAACCCTCCGAAGGTGCTGATCCTCACCACCTTCGACCTCGACGAGTACGCCTTCTCCGGGCTGAAGGCGGGCGCCTCCGGCTTCATGCTCAAGGACGTGCCGCCCGGCGAGCTGCTCACCGCCATCCGCTCCGTGCACAGCGGTGACGCCGTGGTCGCGCCTTCGACCACCCGGCGCCTGCTCGACCGGTTCGCGCCGATGCTGCCCCACGCCGGCAAGGAGCCCCAGCACAAGGGGCTGGAGCGGCTCACCGACCGTGAGCGCGAGGTGATGGTGCTGGTCGCGCAGGGTCTGTCGAACGGCGAGATCGCGGCCCGTCTCGTGCTGTCCGAGGCCACCGTGAAGACGCATGTGGGGCGCATCCTGACCAAGCTGGGGCTGCGGGACCGGGTGCAGGTGGTGGTCCTCGCCTATGAGACCGGGCTCGTACGGGCGGGCGGGCAGCGTTGATCCGGGGCGGGCACCGCTGATCCGGGCCGACGGGCCGACGGGGCGATCGTGGGTGCGTGACCGGGGCGTAACCGGGGCCCACTAGGGTCTGCGCATGCTCCTGTGGATCAACGGCCCCTTCGGGGGCGGCAAGACACAGACCGCACACGAGATCCAGCGACGGCTGCCCGGCAGCGTCGTCTGCGACCCGGAACACGCCGGCTTCGGTCTGCGCCGCATGCTGCCGCCCGAACTGCGCGGGGACTTCCAGGACTTGGCGTCCTGGCGGCAGGGTGTGGTCGAGGTGCTCGACCTCGCCCTCGGCAAACACGACGGCGTGGTCATCGCCCCCATGACGGTCACCAACGCCCGCTATTTCGAGGAGACGGTCGGGCGACTTGCCGAACTGGGCCACGACGTACGGCACTTCGCGCTCCTCGCCGAGCGCGAGACCGTACTGAAGCGGCTGCGGGAACGCGGCTTCGGACACCTCCTTCAGTACGTCGCCGGGAAGGGCGCCCCGCTGCGGCGCGAGAGTTGGGCCGTGCGGCAGCTCGACGACTGCCTGGAGCGGCTGCGCGAGCCGGAGTTCGCGGAGCACCTGTGGACCGATCACACGACGGTCGCCAAGACGGCCGACCGGATCGCCGTGCTCGCGGGACTGACGCTGACGCCGAACAAGGACGGGGCGGTGCGGGGACGGCTGCGACGGGCGTGGACCGGCGCCAAGCACATCCGGTTCGACTGAGCCTCCGGAGCGCCGGACACGCGGCCGTCGAGCCGGCCGTGGGTCCGCCGGGTCGGCATGGGTCCGCCGGGCTCAGCGCAGGATGCCCTCCAGGAAGTCGCTGCCCAGCCGGGCCACGACGCTGACGTCCAGCTGGTGCAGCACGTACCGCCCGCGGCGTCTCGTGGTGATCAGGCCCGCCTTCTTGAGCACGCCCAGGTGCCGGGATATCTCCGGGGCCGTCATCCCGTTCACCTGCGCCAGCTCGCCCGTGGTGAACGCGCTGCGGGCCAGGCTGCGGCAGATCCGCATCCGGACCGGATGGGACAGCGCGGTCATCCGCAGGGTCAGCTGCTCCAGCGAGAACGGTGCCGCGAGCTCCGGGGAACCGACCGGGTAGTGCAGCACCGGCTGCCAGCCGTAGCGATGCAGCACCATCAGGTGCGGCCAGCCGAGACTGGTCGGCACGAGGAGGAGCCCGCCCTCCCCGGTGGCGGTCTGGCCCTGGCCCAGCTTGTCGACCGTGATCGTCCGGCCGGTCTCGTCGAGCGTCACCGCCGGGGACACCGAGGCCATGGCCTCGGCCAGGCCCTTGTGCCGCAGCAGGTCCGTCTTGTGGCGGGCGTCCGCCGCGAGCTGGTGGCGCAGCCGGGACCAGGTCTCGGCGAAGAAGGCCTCGTCGCAGTCCTCCAGGAACTGCCGCAGCCAGGCCCGGATCTGCGGCGGATCGTCCAGCAGCCGCTTGCTGAACCGCACCTGCTGGGGTCCGCGCGCGGCGGCCAGCTCCAGCGCGCGCTGCTGCAGCTCGGGGTCGGAGAGCGTGTCCCGGCACGGCGTCGCGTACGGAAGCGCGCAGGTGAACTCCAGGGCGGCGTCCACGAACTGCTCGTCGGTCAGCTTGTCCAGCAGGTCCAGCTCCTCGGCGAGCGTGGCGCCCGGGAGTGTGGTTCTGCCGGGAATCCCCGCGTACGGCAGGAACAGGTCCGAGAACGTCGTCCGCCACAGGAAGTCGGCCTCGGACATCCGGTCCGCGAGATGCGAGTCGAGCCGGGCGGTCACGCCGGTCGCCCAGCCCTGCAGCCCGGGGTGGTGACCCGGCTCGGACAGCGCGTGCAGCGCCATGCAGAGCTCGGCCAGGGGCGACGGCACGACGGAGATCCGCTCCTGGCGCAGCCCGGTGACGTCGATGTGCACGCTCATGACCTCATGGTGCACCCCGCCACTGACAACGCCGTCGTCGATTGACGGCGACCGTCAATCGGGGCGACAGCCGCCGAGGCCGGCCGCAATCTGGGACGACCGGGGCAACCGCGGGCCTTCGGATTTCCCTCCCGTCGCGTGTTTCCCGTCCCGAGAGGCGACGAGCCATGAGCATCACCCAGCAGTACTTCCTCGACACCTACCGGGCCCGTCGGCGCGGCGAGCCGACTCCTCCGGCGCCCGGCGCGCACGACTGGCAGGTCGCCCGCGAGCTGCGCGACCTCCGGCGGTTCCGGGCGGTCGTGGCGGGCCGCCCGGCCCACGGGCGGATACGCCGGGCCCTGGGCCGGTGGCTGCGCGGACGGCGGCCGCACCCGGGCTGCTGACCTCCGTGCGGGTCGCGCGGGTTTCCGTGCGGGGTCGGCGGGTCGCCGGTCGCCCTGTGCGGTCAGCCGGGCAGTCGCTCGACGAACTCCCGGACGGCCGCCCGTACGTCCTGCGCCGTCCACTCCAGACCGCCCGCCGCCACCGTGACCTCGGTGAACGCGAGCCCCGGACCGCCCCGCATCCACCTGTGGGAGAAGAGCGAGGTCTTCGTCTCCTCGGTCTGCCGCAGCGCCGCGTCCGTGAGGACGTCCGGGTCGTACGGCAGCCAGACCTGGAACTGGTGGGTGTGCGGCTCTTCCGGGTGCACGCGCACCCAGGGGACCTTGGCCTCCGTGAAACCCTCGCGCAGGGCGGCGGCGACCACGCGCGCGTGGGCCACGTACCGCGGCAGCCGGGGCAGCTCCTGGTCCAGGCCGATGAGCGCGGCGAGCACCGTGGGGAACTGCTGGAGGATCATGCCGCCGTACCGGTGGCGCCAGGTCTTCGCCTCGTCGATCAGCGTCTTCGGGCCCGCGATCACCGCCCCGCCGAAGCCCCCGAGCGACTTGTAGAACGACACGTAGACGCTGTCCGCGAGGCCCGCGATCTCGTCCAGCGGGCGGCCGAAGTGCGAGGTGCACTCCCACAGGCGGGCCCCGTCGAAATGGACCACCGCGTCACGATCCCGGGCGGCCTCCACGACCTCGGAGAGTTCCTCCCAGGAGGGCAGCACAAAACCGGCGTCCCTGAGCGGCAGTTCGAGCAGCAGCGCCCCGAAGGGCTCCTCGAAGTCCCGTACCTCCTGGGCCGTGGGCAGCCGGGGCTCGTCGGTCACCCGCACCGGTCGCAAGCCGCTGACCTGGCTGAACGCCTGCCGTTCATGGACCTCGGGGTGGCCGAGCGCATGGAGTGCGACGGTCGGGTTCCCGGTACGGCCCGCCCAGCAGCGCAGGGCGACCTGCTGGGCCATGGTGCCGGTGGGGAAGAAGGCGGCCGCCTCCTTGCCGAGCAGGCCCGCGACCCGCTCCTCCAGGGTCTCGACGATCTGGCCGCCGTACATGTCGACGGGCCGGTCGAGGTCGTACACGCCCTCGGCGCCGTCGTTCAGCCAGGTCAGCCGCTCCCGGACCGTGGGCTGGTAGCTGGGCTGCCACAGCACGCGCCGGGCCGCCCGCAGCGCGGCACTCCGCCGCTCCCGCAGCCGCTCGGCCGCCGCTTCCGGATCCTGGCCCGCACTCTCCGGCTCCTGCCCCGCCGTCTCCGGGTCCTGTCCCACCGTCATCGGGTCCTGTCCCGCCGTCGCTTCCGCCGTATCGCTCATCCCCGGATGATGTCGCGCGCGGCCCCGCCTCGGCATCCTCGTTTTCCACACCCCCCGCGACCTGCGGAAACTCACAGCCTGTGGACAACGGAAACGACGCTCGAACCAATCGCGTTAACATGACGAGAAATCGTCCGGTACCCCGAGCGGACTGGAACGGAAGGCCGCCGTCGAGTGAGTACATTCCCCCAGCCAGACCCCAAGGACCGCCCCGCGCGGCTCACCGTCGGCGTTGTCGGCGCGGGCCGGGTCGGCCCCGCCCTCGCCGCGGCGCTCCAGCTGGCCGGGCACCGCCCGGTGGCCGTCTCCGGGGTCTCCGACGCCTCCAGGCGGCGGGCCGCGCTGCTCCTGCCCGATGTGCCGCTGCTCTCCCCGGCGCAGGTCCTGGAGCGCTCCGACCTGGTCCTGCTGACCGTCCCGGACGACGCCCTGCCCGGGCTCGTCGAGGGGCTCGCCGAGACGGGCGCCATCCGGCCCGGACAGCTGCTCGTGCACACCTCCGGGCGGTACGGCGCGCGGGTGCTCGACCCGGCGCTCAGGGCGGGCGCCCTGCCGCTCGCGCTGCACCCCGCCATGACGTTCACCGGCACCCCCGTGGACGTGCAGCGGCTCGCCGGATGCTCCTTCGGGGTCACCGCACCCGAACAGCTGCGCCTGGCCGCCGAGGCCCTGGTGATCGAGATGGGCGGCGAGCCCGAGTGGATCGCCGAGGAGTCCCGCCCGCTCTACCACGCGGCCCTCGCGCTCGGCGCCAACCACCTGGTGACCCTGGTCGCCGAGTCCATGGAACTGCTGCGCACCGCCGGCGTGGAGGCCCCGGACCGGATGCTCGGCCCGCTGCTCGGCGCCGCCCTCGACAACGCCCTCAGGTCGGGCGACGCCGCCCTCACCGGGCCCGTCGCGCGCGGAGACGCCGGCACGGTCGCCGCGCACGTCGCCGAGCTGCGCAAGCACGCCCCGGGGACCGTCGCCGGCTATCTCGCGATGGCCCGCGCGACCGCCGACCGGGCGCTGGCCCACGGTCTGCTGAAGCCGGAACTCGCCGAGGACCTCCTCGGGGTACTCGCCGACGGCGCGACCCTGCCCGACGACGGGAGCGACCGATGACCACCACCTTGCTGCACACCGCCGACGAGCTGCACGCGCGCGTACGGCGCGGCAGCCGGGCCGTCGTGATGACCATGGGCGCCCTGCACGAGGGCCACGCCACGCTGATCCGCGCCGCCCGCGAGATCGCCGGGCCCGAGGGCGAGGTCGTCGTCACGGTCTTCGTGAACCCGCTCCAGTTCGGCGCGGGCGAGGACCTCGACCGCTACCCGCGCACCCTCGACGCCGACCTCAAGATCGCCGAGGAGGCGGGCGCGGACGCCGTGTTCGCCCCCTCCGTGGACGAGGTCTACCCCGGCGGCGACCCCCAAGTCCGCCTCTCCGCGGGACCCATGGGCGAGCGCCTGGAGGGTGCCGTGCGCCCCGGTCACTTCGACGGCATGCTCACCGTCGTCGCCAAGCTGCTGCACCTCACCCGCCCCGACGCGGCGCTGTTCGGGCAGAAGGACGCCCAGCAGCTCGCCCTGATCCGCCGCATGGTGCGCGACCTGAACTTCGGCGTGGAGATCGTCGGCGTGCCCACCGTGCGCGAGGAGGACGGGCTCGCCCTCTCCAGCCGCAACCGCTTCCTCTCGCCCGAGGAGCGGCGCACCGCGCTCGCCCTCTCGCAGGCCCTCTTCGCGGGCCGCGACCGGCACGCCGCCCAGGAGGCCCTGCGCGCCCGGGCCCGCGAAGTGCCCGCCACACGCGCGCGTGCCGAGGCGCTCAGCGCGATCGGCGAATCCCGCGCCGCCGCCGATGCGCACGCGGTCGCCAAGGCCGCACCCGGCGCCCCCGCGGCCGTCCGCGCCGCCGCCCGCCTCGTCCTGGACGAGGCCGCCCGCCTCCAGCCGCCGGTGGTCCTGGACTACCTGGCGCTGGTCGATCCGTCCGACTTCACCGAGATCGAGGACGACTTCACCGGCGAGGCGGTCCTCGCCGTCGCCGCCCGGGTCGGGACGACCCGCCTGATCGACAACCTCCCCCTCACCTTCGGAGCCGCCTCGTGACCGGCACAGGCACAGGTACAGGTACACCTACGGGCACTGGCATACGACTGCACGCGCCCGCCCCCGGCTGGGCCCTCACCGCTGACGTGGTGGTCGTCGGCTCCGGCGTCGCGGGCCTCACCGCGGCGCTGCGCTGCGAGGCCGCGGGCCTGAGGACCGTCGTCGTCACCAAGGCCCGCCTCGACGACGGATCCACGCGCTGGGCACAGGGCGGCATCGCCGCGGCCCTCGGCGACGGCGACACCCCCGAGCAGCACCTCGACGACACCCTGGTGGCGGGCGCGGGCCTGTGCGACGAGAACGCCGTACGCATCCTCGTCACCGAGGGCCCCGACGCCGTACGCCGCCTGATCGAGACCGGCGCCCACTTCGACGAGTCCACCGAAGGCGAGCTGGCACTCGCCCGCGAGGGCGGTCACCACCGCCGTCGCATCGCGCACGCCGGCGGCGACGCGACCGGCGCCGAGATCTCCCGGGCCCTCGTCGAGGCGGTACGCGCGCGTGGCCTGCGCACGGTCGAGAACGCGCTCGTCCTGGACCTCCTCACGGACTCCGACGGCCGCACCGCGGGTGTGACCCTCCACGTCATGGGAGAGGGCCAGCACGACGGCGTAGGAGCCGTCCACGCCCCCAACGTGGTCCTCGCCACCGGCGGCATGGGCCAGGTCTTCTCCGCGACCACCAACCCGTCGGTCTCCACGGGCGACGGCGTGGCACTCGCCCTGCGCGCGGGCGCCGAGGTCTCCGACCTCGAATTCGTCCAGTTCCACCCGACCGTGCTCTTCCTCGGCCCGGACGCCGAGGGCCAGCAGCCGCTGGTGTCGGAGGCGGTACGCGGCGAGGGCGCCCACCTGGTCGACGCGGACGGCGTGCGCTTCATGGTCGGCCAGCACGAGCTGGCCGAACTGGCGCCCCGGGACATCGTCGCCAAGGGCATCACGCGGCGCATGCAGGAGCAGGACGCCGAGCACATGTACCTCGACGCCCGGCACTTCGGCGCCGACATGTGGGAGCACCGCTTCCCGACCATCCTCGCCGCCTGCCGTGCCCACGGCATCGACCCGGTCACCGAGCCCGTCCCGGTCGCCCCGGCCGCCCACTACGCCTCCGGAGGCGTCCGCACGGACGCCCGCGGCCGCACCACGGTGCCCGGCCTCTACGCGTGCGGCGAGGTCGCCTGCACCGGCGTCCACGGCGCCAACCGGCTCGCCTCCAACTCCCTCCTGGAGGGCCTCGTCTACGCCGAGCGCATCGCTGCGGACATCGCGCGGAGCCGCTCGGAGAACGGCATCCACGCGCGCGTGCCCGTACCGGTCCCGCACCCCGAGAAGCCCGCCCACCCCCTGCTCGCCCCCGAGGCTCGGTTCGCGATCCAGCGGATCATGACGGAGGGCGCCGGTGTACTGCGCTCCGCCGCCTCCCTCGCGACCGCCACCGGCCGGCTCCAGCAGCTCCACACCGACGCCCGCGACGCCCTCGACGAGAACGGCAAGACCTCCGAGCCCGGCGTCGACACCTGGGAGGCCACCAACCTCCTGTGCGTGGCCCGGGTCCTGGTCGCGGCCGCGCGCCTGCGCGAGGAGACCCGTGGCTGCCACTGGCGCGAGGACCACGCCGACCGCGACGACGCCGACTGGCGCCGCCACATCGTCGTACGGCTGAATCCCGACCGCACGCTGGCCGTACACACCACGGACACCGCAGACTTCCCCCCGACCCTCCAGCAAACCCCCGGCTCCCCCCGATCAGGTGGGACCCCCGTGCCCCAGCGCCTCCAGGAGCAGTGACAGCAGTGAGCACCCCCGACCTTCCCCTCGCCCAGAGCGGCGGCTGCGGCGACGGCTGCGGCTGCGGCGCCGAAGCGGACGACGACGCGTACATGGAGTGCGGCCTCGACCCCGCGCTCGCCCAGCTCCTCGCCGACGCCGGACTCGACCCGCTGGAGGTCGAGGACATCGCGAACGTCGCCATCCAGGAGGACCTCGACCACGGCGTGGACGTGACGACCGTCGCGACCATCCCCGAGGACGCCGTCTCCACCGCCGACTTCGTCGCCCGTGACGCGGGCGTCGTCGCGGGCCTGCGGGTGGCCGAGGCGGTCATCTCCGTGGTCTGCACCGACGAGTTCGAGGTGGAGCGGCACGTCGAGGACGGCGACCGGGTCGAGGAGGGCCAGAAGCTCCTCAGCGTCACCACCCGCACCCGCGACCTCCTCACCGCCGAGCGCAGCGCGCTGAACCTGCTGTGCAGGCTGTCCGGCATCGCGACCGCCACACGCGCGTGGGCGGACGCCCTGGAGGGCACCAGCACCCGCGTGCGCGACACCCGCAAGACGACGCCGGGCCTGCGCGCCCTGGAGAAGTTCGCGGTGCGCATGGGCGGCGGCGTCAACCACCGCATGTCGTTGTCGGACGCGGCGCTGGTCAAGGACAACCATGTGGTCGCCGCCGGCGGCGTCGCCCAGGCCTTCGAGGCCGTCCGCGAGGCCTTCCCGGAGGTGCCGATCGAGGTCGAGGTCGACACTCTGCACCAGCTGCGCGAGGTCGTGGACGCGGGCGCCGACCTGATCCTTCTCGACAACTTCACGCCCGTCGAGTGCGAGGAGGCGGTGGCCATCGTGGAGGGCCGGGCGCTCCTCGAAGCCTCGGGGCGGCTCACGCTCGAGGGCGCCGCGGTGTACGCGAAGACCGGCGTCGACTTCCTGGCCGTGGGCGCGCTGACCCACTCCTCGCCGATCCTGGACATCGGCCTCGACCTGCGCGAGGCGTCGACGGACCAGGCCTCGACGGACGAGGCGGAGTAGGACCCATGCTGCTCACCATCGATGTCGGCAACACGCACACCGTCCTCGGTCTCTTCGACGGCGAGGAGATCGTCGAGCACTGGCGCATCTCCACGGACGCCCGCCGCACCGCCGACGAGCTCGCCGTGCTCCTCCAGGGCCTGATGGGCATGCATCCGCTGCTCGGCGAGGAACTGGGCGACGGCATCGACGGCATCGCGATCTGCGCCACCGTCCCGTCCGTACTGCACGAACTGCGCGAGGTGACCCGCCGCTACTACGGCGACGTGCCGGCCGTGCTGGTCGAGCCCGGCGTCAAGACCGGCGTGCCGATCCTCACGGACAACCCCAAGGAGGTCGGCGCGGACCGCATCATCAACTCGGTCGCCGCCGTCGAGCTCTACGGGGGGCCGGCGATCGTCGTCGACTTCGGTACGGCGACCACTTTCGACGCGGTGAGTGCGCGGGGTGAGTACGTCGGCGGTGTCATCGCGCCCGGGATCGAGATCTCCGTGGACGCGCTCGGGGTCAAGGGGGCCCAGCTGCGCAAGATCGAGGTGGCTCGGCCGCGGGCGGTCATCGGCAAGAACACCGTCGAGGCGATGCAGTCCGGGATCATCTACGGGTTCGCGGGGCAGGTCGACGGGGTCGTCAACCGGATGGTGCGCGAGCTGGCGGAGGATCCCGACGACGTCACCGTCATCGCTACGGGTGGGCTGGCGCCGATGGTTCTCGGCGAGTCGTCGGTCATCGACGAGCACGAGCCGTGGCTCACGCTGATCGGCCTGCGCCTGGTCTACGAACGCAACGTGTCCCGCACCTAGCTTCCCTCGCCCCCGCCGCCCCTACCCGTCCCATCCCAGGGGCTCCGCCCCCGGACCCCCGCATCGCCCGAAGGGCTCGTCCTCAAACGCCGGACGGGCTGGGTGGTGCGGGCCGGGGTGGGTGGGCTGACGGGGGTGGGTGGGGATCGGTCTGCGAGTTCTCGTCCTCGAACGCCGGACGCTGGACGGATGCGGGCCGGGGCTGCGATGCGACCTTCGGCCGCGCCTTCAAACGCCGGTCGAGCCGAGGCTCTCAGGGGCGCAAGGAACTGCGCGCCCAGCCCCCACCGTCCCGCAGCCGCAAATCCCGCGTCGGCAGCGCCCCGTCAGGGGCGCGGGTAACTGCGCGCCCAGCCCCCACCGGCCGTCAGCCGAACGAACTCGGGCGGGCGGGGCATGCGGGGCGGAGCCCCGGCAGGGGGTGCCGTCGGGGACACTCACCCGCGGTCGAACCCCCGCCGACCCCCGGAGGGACACGCGCAGACGCTATGCGGATTTTGTCTGATTAGCGCGTATCGTCACCGCATGCCCACGCCCTACGGATCCCGCGGCGGCATGGCGTTCGGAGCACAGGAGCTGCGTGTGCTCCGTCGCGCTCTCGCCCTCGCCCTCCACCCCACCCCCGCCTCGGCCGAAGACGTCCAGGACTGCCTCCGTCTCGCCGAGTCCGTCGACGAGGCGGCCCGCGAGGGAGCCAGGCTCAGGGCCTTCCTGCTGGCCGACCTCGCCCGCTACCGGGCCGCCCTGCCCGGCACCGTCGCGGGCTATCTCGTCCTCCTGGAGGAGGCGCTCGGCTCGGGATACCGTCCCGACCCGGACGACCTCGCCGCGCTCCGGGCGCTGCGCGGCAACCCCACCGCCGCCGCCCTCCTGGACCGCTGCCACACCCTCGCCGAACAGGACGTCCGCACCCGCCTCGCGGGCTGCGGCACCACACCCACGGTCCCCGCCTCCCGTACCCGCCTGACGGCCCTGCCCGGCGGCCTGGCCGCGATCTCGGCCGCGGAGGAACCCGCGAAGAAGCCCGCGGGCAGCCCCGCCGCCGAGCCGCGGCCGCAGTCCCCGGCCAGGAGCCCGCGCCCGGACCGTCCGATCCCGACCCCGGGCGAGGTCTTCCCGCCGAAGCGCAAGCCCGCGCCGCCACCGGCGAACCCGCCGCAGCAACTCGCCGCGGGCTAGCTACTCTGGGGGCATGGACTATGTCTCCGCGCTGGTGCCCCCCGTAGTGATGGCCGTGTTCTTCATCGGGTTGATCGTGACGATCGTGAAGACCCAGGGCGGGGCCAACAAGTCCAAGGAGGACGCGGTCGTCGACGCCGCCCTCGCGCGCGCGGAGAGCGCCCGTCAGGCCTCCCCCGACATCAAGGCCTGAGGCGACACCAAGGTCACATGCCCCGGCCGACGCGGCCCGCGTCCCCGCCGGGGCACTCATCGGCGTACGACTCATACGTTCTCATACGTTTTTCGAGTCGTACGCCCTTTTTGTTGGTGATCTCCCACTATTGTTCTGAGCTGTGCCTCGCCCATTGGGAGAACTCGAAGACGCGGTCATGACGCGGGTGTGGAAGTGGAACCGCCCGGTGACCGTTCGAGAAGTCCTGGAAGACCTTCAACAGGAACGGTCCATCGCGTACACCACCGTGATGACCGTTTTGGACAATCTCCATCAGAAGGGCTGGGTGCGCCGGGAGGCGGAAGGCCGGGCCTATCGATATGAGGCGGTCTCCACACGTGCCGCCTACTCGGCCGCACTGATGAACGACGCGTGGTCCCAGAGCGACAACCCCGCCGCCGCTCTCGTCGCCTTCTTCGGCATGATGAGTGAGGAACAGCGGCGCGCGCTGCGGGATGCCGTACACATCGTGCAAGGCCCTGAAGAAGGCCCCGAACAAGGCGAGGGCGGCGGCGAAACACGTGTAACCCCTGATGCCGCCGACGAGAAGCGGGTCGAGAAGCCCGACGAGAAGCCCGTTGAGGCGTCGGGCGAGAAGCCGGGTGAGAAGCCGGGCGAGAACCCCGACTCCGGCCCGGGCGGTACCGGGCGATAGCGTCCGCCCATGCCAGCAGAGCATCCAGCACCGCGTCCCGAAGACTTCGCGAAAGCCGTCACCGTCCGGCGGGCCAGGACCAGTGATGTCCCGGCCGTGCGCCGCCTCCTCGACGCGAACGTCCGCCGTGGCATCCTGCTCGACAAAGCGACGGTGACGCTTTACGAGGACATCCAGGAGTTCTGGGTCGCGGAACGCGGCACCGGCTCAAGTACTGAGGTGGTCGGCTGCGGTGCGCTGCACGTCATGTGGGAAGACCTCGCGGAAGTCCGCACTCTCGCGGTGAACCCCGCGGTCAAGGGCGTCGGCGCCGGTCATCAGTTGCTGGAGAAGTTGCTGCAGACCGCCCGCTGGCTCGGCGTTCGCCGGGTTTTCTGTCTGACCTTCGAAGTCGACTTCTTCGCGAAGCACGGCTTCGTGGAGATCGGTGAGACGCCCGTCGACAGGGATGTCTACGCCGAGCTGCTGCGTTCCTATGACGAGGGTGTGGCAGAGTTCCTCGGTCTCGAACGAGTGAAACCGAACACCTTGGGCAACAGTCGGATGCTTCTGCATCTGTGATCGCCGGCGACTATTCCGTCCGACCGCCTTGCCCGCGTTCCCTATGTCCGAAACGCGCACGTTTCCGGTCTTCCAGCGGCCCCTGGGTCTCACCCAGGGGTTTGTGTTTTTCCAGCAAAAGCGGTTTGCTTTCCGACGTACTGCAGTACTGCATATATCAGGGGACGTGAAACAGCGGCAGACGCCGCAGGCCCTCGACCCTCAGTTATCGATGAAAGGAAATCCGGTGGCACAGAAGGTTCAGGTCCTTCTTGTCGACGACCTCGACGGTGGCGAGGCGGACGAGACCGTGACGTTCGCGCTGGACGGCAAGACGTACGAAATCGATCTCACGACCGCCAATGCGGACAAGCTCCGTGGCCTTCTCGAGGCCTACGTGAAGGGTGGTCGTCGTACCGGAGGTCGCGCTGCGGGGGGGCGTGGAAAGGCGCGTGTCGCTTCCGGTGGCAGCCAGGACACCGCGCAGATCCGCGCGTGGGCGAAGGAGAACGGTTACGAGGTCAACGACCGTGGCCGCGTTCCGGCGTCCATTCGCGAGGCCTACGAGAAGGCCAACGGCTGAGTCGAGGCCCATGGCCCAGTTGCCCAGCCAAGGTCTACGAGTAGGCCGGCGGCTGGGCGCACGCGCGTCGCAGCCGGACCCGGTGGCACTGCGTCGCCACCGTGTTCACGAGTCGTACGAGATCGGGGGCGCCCCCACCGCCCCCCACGGCCGACAGAGTCGGCAACGAGGGTTCCACCTCGCACCCCGGCTCGGGGGGCCGCAGCCAGACGGCGGCCCCCTGTGGACCGGACCCGCCGGGCCCGTCCGTCCCGGCCCCGTCAGCGGTGAGTGGCCCTTCGGGCACCCCCGGCGGCAGCGGAGCCTCGATGCTCCCGCCCGCGCCGATCGCCGTGAGATCGAGCGCCAGAGCGCCCCACTCCAGCCAGTCGAGCAGCCCCGGCAGCTCCTCCGCGCTTCCCGCGGCCACCAGTAGCCACATCCGCTTCCCGTGCCGCGCCGGCCACTTCTCACGCCGAGCCGCCGGATCCTCGCACGGTGCCGATCGGCTTGCGTGCAGTGCCACCGGAGAGACCGGTCCCAGGTGTCGCAGGGCCCTGACACCCGCCTCCGCAGGGACGTCCAGGACGTCGAAGCGCAGGCCGGCGGCCAGTCGTAGCGGCGAACCGGGCACTGTCGCCCAGCCGAGTTCGTTCTCGTACCACTGCCGCACCCGGTCGCTCGGGTGGAGCGGGCGGCGGGGGAGGGGGACAGTGGGAAGCATGTCAGGAGCAACCGTCAGAAGGGCTCCAGGGTTACGCTGGGTGTTTCGTCATGTGCGCTGAGTATCGAAAGAAAGGGCGTGTGGGGGCGATCGGTGGCGCAAGGATGTTCGCCCATAGCGGAGGGAACCGGTGCGCGCGGCATGGAGTGTCAGTGCGTGCGGGTAAGACATCCCTAGTGGGAAGGGCGACACGCATGGCTCGGGCATCTCACGTTCGCCATCGGCGTACAGCTGGTGAGGGTATCTGCCTGGCCTGCGGGAACATCGTCTCGCACCATCAGGTTGGACAGGATGTCGGCGTTCGGGGTCAGGAGGCCAAGGACGGTGTCGGCAGTTGGAATGAGCGGTCCCCGCTTGCGGGACTAAGCTGCGGAAGGACAGGGAGGGGAGCGTCCCCTTACTGCCTGACCGCTCTGAGGAGCGATTAACGATGTTCGAGAGGTTCACCGACCGCGCGCGGCGGGTTGTCGTCCTGGCTCAGGAAGAAGCCCGGATGCTCAACCACAACTACATCGGCACCGAGCACATCCTCCTGGGCCTGATCCACGAGGGTGAGGGTGTCGCCGCTAAGGCCCTGGAGAGCCTCGGGATTTCGCTCGAGGCGGTCCGCCAGCAGGTGGAGGAGATCATCGGGCAGGGGCAGCAGGCCCCGTCCGGGCACATCCCCTTCACCCCCCGTGCCAAGAAGGTCCTGGAGCTCTCGCTCCGCGAGGCCCTTCAGCTGGGCCACAACTACATCGGCACGGAGCACATCCTGCTCGGCCTGATCCGAGAGGGCGAGGGCGTCGCCGCCCAGGTCCTGGTCAAGCTGGGCGCAGACCTCAACCGGGTGCGGCAGCAGGTCATCCAGCTGCTCTCCGGCTACCAGGGCAAGGAGACCGCCACCGCCGGCGGTCCTGCCGAGGGCACCCCCTCCACGTCCCTGGTCCTCGATCAGTTCGGCCGGAACCTCACCCAGGCCGCTCGTGAGTCCAAGCTCGACCCGGTCATCGGGCGCGAGAAGGAGATCGAGCGGGTCATGCAGGTGCTGTCCCGCCGGACCAAGAACAACCCGGTCCTCATCGGCGAGCCCGGCGTCGGCAAGACCGCCGTCGTCGAGGGCCTGGCGCAGGCCATCGTCAAGGGCGAGGTGCCCGAGACCCTCAAGGACAAGCACCTCTACACCCTCGACCTGGGCGCGCTGGTCGCCGGTTCCCGCTACCGCGGTGACTTCGAGGAGCGGCTGAAGAAGGTCCTCAAGGAGATCCGCACCCGCGGCGACATCATCCTGTTCATCGACGAGCTGCACACGCTCGTGGGTGCGGGTGCCGCCGAGGGCGCCATCGACGCGGCGTCGATCCTGAAGCCGATGCTGGCGCGCGGTGAGCTCCAGACCATCGGTGCGACGACCCTGGACGAGTACCGCAAGCACCTCGAGAAGGACGCGGCCCTCGAGCGCCGCTTCCAGCCGATCCAGGTGGCGGAGCCTTCCCTCCCCCACACGATCGAGATCCTCAAGGGCCTGCGCGACCGCTACGAGGCGCACCACCGGGTCTCCATCACGGACGAGGCGCTGGTCCAGGCCGCCACCCTGGCCGACCGGTACATCTCGGACCGCTTCCTGCCGGACAAGGCGATCGACCTCATCGACGAGGCCGGTTCCCGGATGCGCATCCGCCGGATGACCGCGCCGCCGGACCTCCGCGAGTTCGACGAGAAGATCGCGGGCGTCCGCCGCGACAAGGAGTCGGCCATCGACTCCCAGGACTTCGAGAAGGCGGCCTCTCTCCGCGACAAGGAGAAGCAGCTGCTGGCGGCGAAGGCCAAGCGCGAGAAGGAGTGGAAGGCCGGCGACATGGACGTCGTCGCCGAGGTCGACGGCGAGCTGATCGCCGAGGTCCTCGCGACCGCGACCGGCATCCCCGTCTTCAAGCTGACGGAGGAGGAGTCCTCGCGTCTGCTGCGCATGGAGGACGAGCTCCACAAGCGGGTCATCGGTCAGAAGGACGCCGTCAAGGCGCTCTCGAAGGCGATCCGTCGTACGCGGGCCGGTCTGAAGGACCCGAAGCGTCCGGGTGGTTCGTTCATCTTCGCGGGCCCGTCCGGTGTCGGTAAGACCGAGCTGTCCAAGGCCCTCGCCGAGTTCCTCTTCGGTGACGAGGACGCGCTGATCTCCCTCGACATGTCGGAGTTCAGCGAGAAGCACACGGTGTCGCGTCTCTTCGGTTCGCCCCCCGGATACGTGGGCTACGAAGAGGGCGGTCAGCTGACGGAGAAGGTGCGGCGCAAGCCGTTCTCGGTGGTCCTCTTCGACGAGGTCGAGAAGGCCCACCCGGACATCTTCAACTCGCTGCTGCAGATCCTGGAGGACGGTCGTCTGACCGACTCCCAGGGCCGGGTCGTGGACTTCAAGAACACGGTCATCATCATGACGACCAACCTCGGCACGCGGGACATCTCGAAGGGCTTCAACCTGGGCTTCGCGGCCACGGGTGACACGAAGTCGAACTACGAGCGCATGAAGAACAAGGTGTCGGACGAGCTCAAGCAGCACTTCCGCCCCGAGTTCCTCAACCGCGTCGACGACGTGGTCGTCTTCCCGCAGCTGACGCAGGAGGACATCCTCAAGATCGTCGACCTGATGGTCGGCAAGGTGGACGAGCGCCTCAAGGACCGGGACATGGGCATCGAGCTCTCCCAGTCCGCCAAGGAACTGCTGTCCAAGAAGGGTTACGACCCCGTCCTGGGCGCGCGGCCGCTGCGTCGCACGATCCAGCGCGAGATCGAGGACACGCTCTCGGAGAAGATCCTCTTCGGCGAGCTGCGACCCGGTCACATCGTGGTCGTCGACACGGAGGGCGAGGGCGACACCAAGACCTTCACCTTCCGCGGTGAGGAGAAGTCGGCGCTGCCCGACGTCCCGCCGATCGAGCAGGCCGCGGGTGGGGCAGGACCCAACCTGAGCAAGGAGGCGTAGCGCTCGGCGCTCGCCTGAACGAAGGGGCTGCCCCGGGACCTCGGTCCCGGGGCAGCCCCTTTTTTTCACACCACGCTGTCCGTTTTCTCGATCGTGAAGGCCGCGGTGTCCGGGAGGGACGCCAGGAGATGCTCCGGTACGTCGGTCACGTCCGGGGCGAGATGGAACGTGACCCTGCGCAGCCCGGGAAAGAGGGCCGGGACATTTGAGAGGTCTTCGTTTCCTGTGAACTTGTTGAGCCGCAGTCTCGTCACGTTCGGCAGTACCGGACCCGCGCTCCACCCGACGGCATTCCAGTTCACACGAAGTTCTTGTAGTGCGGGAAGCCGGGTGATCTCTTCGAAGTCCTCGGGGGTGAGGATTTCGGGGAGTGTGGCCAGACTCAGCTGCTTCAGCGAGTGCATATGACTCAGGCCGCGCAATCCGGTGAATCGGAGGGCGTTCCTGGTGAGCCGCAGATACGTCAGCGGCAGGTCCCGGGGGAGAGCGGCGTCGAGGGAGTCGCCGTGCAGCGGAAAACCGATGTCGAGCATCCGTAGAGTGCGGGAGGCGGAGAGCGGCGTCAGGGCACCCGGCTTCTCGAGTCCTGGCACGGTATCCACCGAAAGCCATTTCAGGGGCAGTTCGGCGAGCGGGGTGAGGTCGTCGACGCTCGGGTTGCTGCCGCTGATGTCCAGGTGCGTGAGCCGCCCCTGGTCCGACAGGAACGTCATGTCGCGCAGGATCCGATTGTCGCGTACGACGAGTTCACACAGCTGGTCCGGCAGCAGCCCCTCGCGTAGGTCGTCCGCGCCGATGTCCCCGACGACCTGGAGCATGGGGCGGCCGCCGAGGTCGCGCAGGGCGCGCAGCTGGGCGGCGGTGTGCGCGACGAAATACAGGTCGTCCGGTGGCAGATGGGCGATGACGTCGGCCGTGTAGCGCCGGGTGTCGAACCGGTGGGCCGTCCAGGTGAGTTGGGCCCGTACGGGCAGCGACGCATGCGACCGGAAGCGGGACAGGACCGGAAGCGCCGCGTCCGTGCCGATGAGTGACGCGGTGATGACCACGGCCCTGGCCTGATCGTCGGTGAGTCCCTCGGGGCCGGGCAGCAGTTCCAGGACGAGCGGGCCCGCGTCGGCGAGGGTGCGGGCCTCCTCGGTCGTACGGGGCGGGATGAGCGAGGCGGCGTTCCGCTCCACGGTCGCGCGGACGTGGGGGTCGAGTTCCGTGGCGTGTTCCAGCGCGGCCAGGGCGAGAAGTCGTATACGCGTACCCGCCGTTCCGGACGTCTCCTCGGCGGACTTGGCCAAGTCGGACAGGAGGGTGGCTCGTTCGCGGGGGCGGGCGTGGGCGACCGCCATCCGGATGACGTCCGACCACTGGGAGTCGAAGGCGCCTCGCACCAGCAGCCCGAAGTCCCCGTCCTCCACCGCCGCCCGCGCGCCCAGGTAGTCCTGGAAGGTGCGATGGACGAACTCGACGGTGCCGAGGGTGGGTTCGCGGAGCAGGCCGCTGCGGACGAGAAGGTGGCGCAGGATCGCCGGGGCGTCGCCCTGCGCGGCGGCGGACGGGAGGGACGGCAGGACGTCGGCGACGATGCGTTCGGCACGGTCGCGGTCCATCTCGGACTGGTTGTTGCGGATGAGCCAGTAGGCCAGGCGCTGGAGGAGCTGGACCTGCGGGAGTTCCGTGAGGTGGATGCCGCCGGTGCGTTCGGGCGCGAACATGTCGCGCTCCTCGTCACGGCGCGACAGCAGCATGGACAGGGCGGCGTCGTACAGCTCCTGCCGGCCGTGCGGCAGATAGCCCCGCCGGTCGCGGTGCAGCGCGCAGATCAGCCCGCACATCAGCGGGTTGGTGGCGAGCCGGCCGAGGTCGGGCTTGGTGCCGACGGCGGTGAGGAGGGAGTGTTCGTAGCCGTCGAGACGGTCGGTGTCCGGGGCGTCGAGCCGGGCCGCCGTGTGCCATCGGCGGATGAAGGCGGTGACGTCGTCGCGGCTCATGGGGGTGAGGGCGAGCTCGGTGAAGCCGTCGGGGGTGAGCCAGTCCTCGCGGACGGCCGAGGGGCGGGAGGTCACCAGCCACTGATTGCCGGGATAGACGTCCAGCAGCTCGCGCAGCCAGCGGCGGGTCCGCTCGCGGTCGCGCTCGGGGATCTCGTCGATGCCGTCGACGAGGAGCAGCCCGCGCCCGGCGGCGAGGACGCGGTCGCTCCAGCCGTCCGGCTGGGTCGCGTGGATGGGCACGCGGGCGGCGGCGAGGAAGCCGTCGGGTGCCGGGAGTCCGTCGGGGCGGCGTACGAGGGTGCGCAGGGGCAGGACGAACGGGATCCGGTCGCCGCGCTCACCCCGGGCCGCGGTCACGGCCAGCCACTGCACGAGGGTGGTCTTGCCGGAGCCGGCCACTCCGCGCAGCAGCACCAGGTCCTGTTCGGCGAGGGCCTGGTCGGCGGGAAGGGTGCTGCCGGCGGCCGCGATGTGTGTCCCGCTCGGGCCGGTCGCCTCCGCGTCCTCGGTGGCCCGTACGGCTTGCAGGCTGAGGTAGGCGGCGTCGAGGGGCCAGCGCTCGGGGGAGTTGACGAGATCGATGCCGTAGATCGTGAGCCGGCTGTGCTTGGTCGCGACGTACGCGAGGTACCGCTGTTCGAAGGCGGGATCCGTGCCGCCGGGCGGCGGAGTCCGCGCGATCAGCTCGTCCACCTTGGCGATGAGTTCGCTCTGCCTGCGGCTCTGCTCCACCAGCGTGCGGGCCACGAAGGCCGAGCGCTGGGTGAAGAAGTGCAGGATGTGCAGGCAGGCCGCGCTCAGGATCCGCTCGTAGGACAGGGTCGCGTCGAAGGAGAGGTCCCGCTCGGGGTTGCCGCTCGCGGCGCGCAGCCGCAGGGCGAGCGCCTCGTGACCGAGTTCCACGGCCTGTACGTCGGTCATGGCGAGGTCGCCGAGGGCGTGCAGGGTGTCGCCGAGGGCGTGGACGACGGCCTGCTCCTCGTCGGGGGCCAGCGGGCGCTCCCCGGTGCGCAGGGCTCGTGCGACCAGCTCCGCCGCCAGCCTGGTCAGCTCCTTCTCCCCGAGGGTCCGCTTCTCTCCCCTGAAGGAGACGAACCCGGAGATCCGCAGCGGCTTCTCGACCAGCCCGGCGCCCGGCCCGTCCGCCACGAACAGCTTCCTGATGAGCGGCGCGACCACGCTCGAGGCCAGTTTGGCACCTACGGACGCTGGTTCCATGACGCTCCCCCGGACGGCACGGTGACGGCTGCGCAGACCACATTAGGGCCTGTCGCAGGTGGGGTGTGCGGTCGGGATCGAGGGTGCCGCACAGCCTTGTGACACGCCCTCGCGGTGACATGACGCACAGGCGATTTTTCCCTTACTAGGGCGTGTAGTAGACAACGAGGGAAGGGCAAAACGGACGTAACGGTGCACAACCCCCATGGGGTGTGCGGTGCCGTGGTCGGCGGTGCGGTGGGGCTGTCTCGCGCCGGAACGCAACGCCCGTATGTGGGGTTAAACGTCTCTACTCTGAAAAATCGGGCGTATTCTATACGGGGTGGGGCGTCTGTCAAGAAGCTGGAAATTTTAGGGTGAACTACGACCTGGCGTCGTAGATGGGGACTTTGTGGGACGGCCAGGACTCGGGTTACCAAGGGATGGCCCACTCGGCGACAACCTGTCCGCCGGGTGGACCTGACCCCCGTCTCCGTTCCCACGAGGTTCCGCATGTCGAAGCGCGTCACGTCCCGCCACTCCCGTATGTCCCTGCTCCGCTCCAGGGCGGCCGTCCTGGCCGTCGGCGTGGGTGCCACGGCCGTACTGGGCGCCGGGGTCGCGGCCGCCGCCACCGAGGCGGCCCCGCAGGCCGCCGTGAAGACGGTCGCCACCAAGGCGACCGCCTCCTGGGTCGACCCGGTGAAGAAGTACACGCTCTCCGCGGGCTTCAACCAGGCCGGCAACCTGTGGCAGCACAACCACTCCGGCCAGGACTTCGCCGTGCCCACCGGCACCGAGGTCGTCGCCGCGCACGGCGGCACCGTCGTCAAGGCCGGCGGCAACGGCGCCGGTGACGGTCCCGCGTACGGCAACGCCGTCGTCGTCAAGCACGGCAACGGGACCTACTCGCAGTACGCCCACCTGTCCCGGATAGACGTGCGGATCGGGCAGGTCGTCGCGACCGGCCAGCACATCGCGCTCTCCGGCAGCACCGGCAACTCCACCGGCCCGCACCTGCACTTCGAGATCCGTACGACCCCGAACTACGGTTCCGCGGTCAACCCGGTGGCCTTCCTGCGCGCCAAGGGCGTGACCGTCTAAGACGCTTCAGGGGTGTCGACGGCGCCACCGTGCGCCTGCGTCACCAAGTCGATCGCGACCTCGAGGACAGCCTTGCGCTTCTCCTCGGGGTCGCCTTCGACGTCCTTGAGCAAAAACATCCCGGCGTGCATCGAGAACAGTGCGCTGATGCAGCGCACCTGGTCCGTCAGATCGGCGTCCGGCTCCTTGAGCAGGCCGACCATCCGGATCATGCGGTCCTTGAAGTCCTCGCCCGTGCGCAGCTCGCGGACGGCCGCCTGGTTCTCCTGCATGAAGCGGAAGAGCGGGGCCGCGTCGGCGAGCGCGTTGCTGTAGCGGCGCAGGATCTCCTGCTTCGTCTCCAGCGTGCGAGGCTGCTGCCGCGCCCACTCGATCAGCTCGTCCATGGGCCTGGACAGGTCCTGGAAGAGACTGATGAGGATGTCTTCCTTGGTCTTGAAGTGGTAGTAGAGCGCCGCCTTCGTGACGTCGAGGTGCTCGGCGATCTCGCGCAGCGAGGTCTTCTCGTAGCCGTGCTCGGAGAAGAGTTCGAGGGCGACGTCCTGGATGCGCTGGCGGGTGTCCCCGCGGCGCTGTCGCTTGGTGCCGTCCATGGTGTCGCCGCCCATCCCTGTACTCCTCGCACTCCTTGAAACGTACGCGTCGTCCGACTGGCAAATCCAGGAAAACTTACTTGACGCCCGGCTAGTTACCGGTCTAACTTCCCTCAGTGTAGTCAACTTGCCGGGCGGCAAGTAAGTACCCAGGGGAGTGGAACCGTGGCGGACAACAAGGAAGCGGTCATAGAGACCGAGAAACAACCGCGCAGCGTACGCGTCGTGCTGCTCGCGCTCATGATCACCATGATGCTGGCCATGCTCGACAACATGATCGTGGGCACGGCGATGCCGACGATCGTGGGCGAGCTGGGCGGCCTCCAGCACCTGTCATGGGTCGTCACCGCGTACACCCTCGCGACCGCCGCCTCCACCCCCATCTGGGGCAAGCTCGGCGACATGTACGGGCGCAAGGGCGCCTTCATGACCTCGATCGTGATCTTCCTGGTCGGCTCCGCGCTCAGCGGTATGGCCCAGGACATGGGGCAGCTCATCGGCTTCCGTGCCGTTCAGGGCCTGGGCGCCGGTGGTCTGATGGTCGGCGTCATGGCGATCATCGGTGACCTGATCCCGCCGCGGGAGCGCGGCAAGTACCAGGGCATGATGGCCGGCATCATGGCGCTCGCCATGATCGGCGGACCGCTCATCGGCGGCACCATCACCGACCACTGGGGCTGGCGCTGGTCCTTCTACATCAATCTGCCGCTCGGCATCGTCGCGCTCCTCGCCATCAGTGCCGTCCTGCACCTGCCGAAGAAGCGCGTCCAGGCGAAGATCGACTACCTCGGTGCCGGACTGCTGGCCCTCGGTATCTCGTCCATCGTGCTGGTCACCACCTGGGGCGGCAGCGAGTACGCCTGGGGCTCGGCCAGGATCATGGAGCTCATCGGTATCGGTGTCGCCGCGCTGGTCGGCTTCGTCTTCGTGCAGACCAAGGCAGCCGCGCCGATCATGCCGCTGCACATCTTCCGCAGCCGCAACTTCACGCTGATGTCGATCATCGGCTTCATCACCGGCTTCGTGATGTTCGGCGCCACGCTCTTCCTGCCGCTGTACCAGCAGTCCGTGCAGGGCGCGTCCGCGACCAACTCCGGGCTGCTCCTGCTGCCGATGCTCGGCGCGATGCTGGTGACCTCGATGGTCGCCGGTCGGGTCACCACCGGCACCGGGCGCTACAAGGCCTTCCCGATCGTCGGCGGCGTCCTCATGGCGGTCGGCCTGTTCCTGCTCGCTCAGATGGACACCGGTACGACCCGGTTCACCTCCGGGCTGTACATGGCCGTACTCGGCCTCGGCATGGGCTGCCTGATGCAGATCACCATGCTGGTCGCGCAGAACAGCGTCGAGATGAAGGACATGGGCGTCGCGTCCTCGTCCACCACCCTCTTCCGTACGCTCGGCTCCTCCTTCGGCGTCGCGATCATGGGTGCGCTGTTCAACCAGCGGGTCCAGGACGTGATGAACGAGCGGGCCGGGGCGCTGGGGTCCAAGGTCACCGAGCAGTCGGCGCAGCTGGACGCGGCGAGCCTGGCGAAGTTGCCGGCGGCGGCGCGGGAGGCGTACCAGTACGCGGTGTCTTCCGGAACGCACTCCGCGTTCCTGCTGGGTGCGGTGGTGTCGTTGGGGGCGCTGGTGGCCGCGGTGTTCGTGAAGGAGGTTCCGCTTCGGGGGGCCGGGGCGGGGGCGTCTGCGCCGGAGGGTTCGGACGAGGGTGCGGTGAACGACTCGGCGCCGAAGCCGACCGTCGCCGAGACCGTCTGACGTCGCCCGACCCGACAGCACCTGACCCGACCTCGCCCGATCCAACCCCGCTTGATTCGAAGACCCCCGGAGTGTCCGCCCCGGGGGTCTTCTCCTGTACGCACCTGGCGCCACCCGAGCCTTCTCGCCCCCGCCGCCCCTACCCGTCCCATCCCTGGGGGCTGCGCCCCCAGACCCCCGCTATCGGCCTGAACGGCCTCGTCCTCAAACGCCGGACGGGCTGAAGGGAGCGGGCCGGGGTGGGTGGGGTGGATGTGCGGTGGGTGGGGTATCGGCCTTCGGCCTTGTCCTCAAGTGCCGGACGGGCTGAGCGACGCGGGTCGGGGTGGGTGGGGTGTCGCCCTTCGGCCTCGTCCTCAAGTCCGGACGGGCTGAGTGATGCGGGTTGGTGTTCGGCCTTGTGTTCGCGGCACCGGGTGAGGCGAGGTTTTTAGGGGCGCGGGGAACTGCGCGCCCAGCCCCCGCCGGCCCGCAGCCGAACGAATCGGGGGAACGGGTCGAGCCGGGCCCGGCCGACGGTGACAACTCCCGCGACAACTACGGCAACAGCAACCGGTACTCGCTCACCGGCATCAGGTCGGCAGCATCGGATAGCTGCCGGTGTTCGTCGGCGCATGTTCCGGCAGCCACAGCACCGCGACCGCACCCTCCGCAGGCACGTGCTCCGGGGCTCCCGCGGGCCGGACGTTGCGGAAGGTCAGCCGGGCACCGAGCACCCGGGCCTGACCGGCCGCGATGGTGAGGCCGAGGCCATGACCGTGGCCCGAGCGATCGCTGCTGCCGGTGCGGAACCGGCTGGGGCCCTCGGCGAGAAGCTCCTCGGGGAAGCCGGGACCGTGGTCCCGGACCCGGATGACCCGGCCCTCGACCGAGACCTCGATCGGCGGCTTGCCGTGCCGTGCCGCGTTGGCCAGCAGATTGAACAGCACGCGCTCCAGGCGACGCGGATCCGTCGTGACCTCCGACTCGTGGATCACGCGTACGTCGACGTCCGCGTCCTTGGCGGCCACCCGCCGCGACACGAACTCGCCGAGCAGGATGTCCTGGAGTTCGGCCCGCTCGGAGGCGCCGTCCAGCCGCGCCACCTCGAGGACGTCCTCGACGAGGGTCCGCATCGCCTGGGCCCGGTCGCGGACGAGTTCCGTGGGGCGGCCGGGGGGAAGGAGCTCCGCCGCCGTCAGCAGGCCGGTCACCGGCGTGCGCAGTTCGTGGGCGATGTCGGCGGTCACCCGGCGCTCGGCCTCGATGCGTTGCTGGAGCGCGTCCGCCATCGCGTCCACCGCGCGCGCGAGGTCGTCGGTCTCGTCCCGTACGACCCCGCCGATCGCTTCCCGTACCCGTACGTCGGTCTCACCCTTGGCGACCTGGTTCGCCGCGGCCGCGGCCTTGCGCAGCCGGCGCGAGAGCTGGCCGCCGATCAGCACGCCGAGCGCGCTGCCGCCGAAGACGACCGCGATCGAGCCGATGATCAGCGCCTGGTCGAGGTCCTTCATGACGTCGGTGTTGCGGTCCGTGAAACCGGTGTGGAGCGAGAGGACGCGGCCGTCCTTGAGGGGTACGGCCGCCCAGATGTCCGGGACCCCGTTCGGACGGTCGGCCACAAAGGTGGCCCGCCGGCCCTGCATGACCTTCGCCAGCAGGTCCTTCGGGATGGCCGGGTCGTCGACCTTGACCCCGAAGGCCTGGGTCCGCCCGGACTCGTACATGCGCTCGGCGACCGTGATGCGCTCGTCCGCCAGGTCGCGCGAGTTGTCCAGCATCGACACGCGCGCCGCGTTGTGCACGACGAGGCTGAGCGCGACCGCGACCAGCGCGCCGACCATGGCGATCGCCGCGCTGAGCTTCCACCGGATACCCGTGCGAATGCCGGAGTTCCCGGCGGCGGCCGCCATGCGCATGCCCACAGGCGCGCCGCGACGGGCAGCCGGGCCCCGGCCGACGGGCGTGCCGCGACGAACGGGTGCGCCCCGGCCGACGGGTGTGCCCCGGCCGTCGGCAGGTGTGTTCCAGCCGGTCCGACTGCTCCCGGTCACCGGACCGCTCCCGATCACCGGACTCCTCCCTGTCACCGAGCCGTGCCCGTCGGCCGAGCCGTACCCGTTGACAGGCCCGTGCCCGTCGGACGGGCCGTACCCATTGACCGGCCCGCGCCCGCCACCCCCGCCACCCCCGCCGGCCGGTCTGTTGCGGCCGGCCGGGCCGTCGCCGCCCGCCGGAGTCCGGCGCCGAAATATCCCCCGCATACCCCTGCTCAGGCCTTCAACTTGTAGCCGAAGCCACGGACCGTCTCGATCCGGTCCTGGCCGATCTTCGTCCGCAGCCGCTGTACGTGGACGTCGACGACACGGGTGTCCCCACCCCAGCCGTAGTCCCACACGCGTTCGAGCAGCTTGTCGCGGCTCAGCACCGTACCCGGCGCGGAGGAGAACTCCAGCAGCAGTCGCATCTCGGTGGGCGTCAGGGCCACCGGCGTACCACTCCTGAGCACCTCCATGCCCTCGGTGTCGATCTCCAGGTCACCGAAGGAGAGCACCCCGCCGTCGACGGACGAGGCCTCTTCGGGGGTTCCGTTCGGACCGCTCGCGTGTCCGAAACGGCGCAGCACGGCGCGGATCCGGGCCACCAGCACGGCCCCGTCGAAGGGCTTGGTCACATAGTCGTCGGCGCCCGCCTCCAGGCCCAGCACGACGTCGATCGAGTCGGCACGCGCGGACAGCATGATCACGGGGACGGTCGACTCGTCACGGATGCGGCGGCACAGCGAGACACCGTCGAGTCCGGGGACCATCACGTCCAGCAGGGCGATGTCGGGACGGTCGGCGCGAAACGCCTCCAGGCCCGACAGCCCGTCGGGCATGGCCGTCACCGCGAAGCCGTCGCGCTCGAGAGCGAGCTGCGTGGCCTCGCGGATGACGTCGTCGTCCTCGACGAACAGGACGTGGGTCTGTTCTGCCATCCGGCTGCTCCGTCTGCGCTCAGTTCGCGGGAGCGGGCGTGTCGACGCCGCCCACCGCGTTGCTGTAGTCGTTGTGCGTCCGGGACCTCTCGGTGAAGCGGGTCGCGGTCCACCCGTAGGTGATCACTTCTTCGCTGGAGGGGTATTCCACCGGATCGCCCTTCTTGTACAACTGCTGGGTGATCACCAGGTCGCCCCGGTCTATCTCCGCGTAGACCGGCGGCTCCTCGGTTTTGAAGACATTCTCGTACCTGCCGCTTTCCTCGCGGTAGACGTACGAGCCGATCCCCACGGCATCCCCGCAGGTCATGACGTTGACCACGACGTCGTCGGTGGTTCCTCCGGTCAGATCCCCGTACGACACGTCGACCGGGTACTCGTCGGCGACGCACGGTTTCGTCAGGGCGCTCTTGACCGACTCGCTGACCTCCGGGTCGTCCTTGACGAGCTTGACCGCGTCCACGCGCTTGGGCGTCCTGGACGGGGGGGCGGAGGCCGCGGGGCTCGGGGCCGCCCCCTTCGCCACCGCCTCACTGCTCGCCGGGCCCTCGTCGCGGGCGCCCGTGCCACCCGTGGCGCAGGCGGTCAGGAAAAGGCCGATGGCGGCGAGCGCGGCCGTCACCGCGCTCCCCGCCTTCAGGACCTGCCTGGCCCGAGTTCCTAGGCCGCGCAACGCTCCCGCTCCTCACGTTCGAGCGCGCGTGCGTCCAGGTCGCGGCTCTCCAGCTCCTCGCGGAGCCGGGCGAGCGCCCGGTGCAGCGTGCTCTTGACCGTTCCGGCCGACATGCCGAGGGCGGCGGCCGTCTCCTCCGTGGACATCTGCTCCCAGTGTCGCAGTACCACGACGCTGCGTTGCTTGGGAGCGAGAACCTTCATGATGTCCATAAGAAGCGCCCGGTCGGCGTGCTGCTCGGTCGAGTCGTCGACGCAGGCGTCAGGGAGCTGCTCGGTGGGCACCTCTTCGAGTTTCCGCGCCCGCCACCACTCGGTCCGCGTATTGATCATCACGCGGCGCAGGTAGGCGTCCGCGAGCCGCTTGTCCGCGATGCCGTCCCAGCGGCCGTACGTCCGTACGAGCGCCGTCTGCAGGAGGTCCTGGGCGTCGACGGGGTCGGGGACCAGGCGACGGGCACTGCGCAGCAGCGCGTCCTGCCGAGTGCGGACGTACTCCTCGAATTCGAGCACCTCGCCGTGCGCCATGATCAACCGCCTCCATCCCCGTTTCCGACGTGCCTGGCTCGCGCCTGCTGCCGGTTGTCCGTTTCCTGTGTCCCGCTGTCGTTCTGCTGGGTGCGCGGTACGGAAATGAAGCTACGGAGGCGTTGTCACGGGGTTGTCCGAGGCAGCCTTCGGTGAGCGCTCGGCTGTACGTCGGTTGTGTAACGGATGTATGAGGTGGGTAAGGCGGTGTGGTTACAAGTCCCGGTTGGGGTGGTTTTGCGGGTGTGACCGGTGTCCTGGGGGCGGTGACTAGGTCAAGGGCAGCCGATACAAACCACCCGGGAGCGGCTCCACGAGTCCGTCGGCGACGAGTCCGTCGAGGGCGCGGGCCCGCTGCACGGGCTCGTCCCACACGCGATCGAGTACGGACTGCGGGACCGGGCCCTCGACGGCCTCCCTCAGTACGGCGAGGAGTTTGCCGCGCACCTGGCGGTCCGTGCCCGCGTACGTCTGGCCGCGCCGTGGCGGGCCGTCGTGCGCCGGCTTGCCCGCCAGCCGCCAGGCGCACTGCGTGGCGATCGGGCAGCGGTGGCAGGCCTCGTTCTTCGCCGTGCAGATGAGCGCGCCGAGCTCCATGGAGGCGGCGGCCCAGTGGGAGGCGGTGCCCTCGTTCTCGGGCAGGAGGGCACGGGCGAGCTTGCGCTCGGCGGCGGTGGTGGCGTTCGGCGGGTACTGCACGCCGCTGACGGCCCGTGCGAACACCCTCCGGACGTTCGTGTCCAGCACGGCATGCCGCTGCCCGTACGCGAACGAGGCGACGGCGGCGGCCGTGTACTCCCCGATACCGGGCAGCGCGAGCAGCTGAGCGTGCTCCGTGGGTACGTCGCCGCCGTGCCGTTCCGTTATGGCGACCGCGGCGCCGTGCAGCCGGAGCGCACGGCGGGGGTAGCCGAGCCGGCCCCAGGCGCGGACGGCTTCGCCCGGAGCCTCCTTGGCCAGGTCGGCGGGGCGGGGCCAGCGGGCGACCCACTGCTCGTACACGGGCAGGACACGGCTCACCGGGGTCTGCTGCAACATGAACTCACTGACCATCACGCCCCAGGGCCCGGCGTCGGGGCGGCGCCAGGGGAGGTCGCGGGCGTGCTCGTCGAACCAGGTGATCACCGGCTCGTGCAGGGTCTTGCCGGGGGCGTCGGGCTGGGGGCTGGGTGTGGGCATGGTGGGTGCAGTCATGGCGGTTCCGATCCTGCCATGCGGGGGTGGGACTACGCGGTTTCCTCCGAAGGCGCGGAGGAGTGGCTTTTCGCCCCGGTCCCACACGGGCTCCTTCGCCCGTGGGGCGGTGGGGGCTGGTCGCGCCCACGCGGCGGAGCCGCGCAATGTCACAGCCCCACGCACTTGAAGGGGCGCTCCGGTCGGCCGGAGGGCCGTGCGCGGCAGCCCCCTGGAGGACGGGAAGGGGTGGTGTGGGGGCAACTCGGCCGGTGTGCCGGAATGATGATCAGGAAAAGTTGGCGCTCAGGGCGGCGGGTGGGGCGAGCGCCGGCGTGGATCTCTCGTACAGTTTGCGCCGTGGGATCTATGCGCAATCCGGTCGGGCCACTTCCCTCCACCATCTACTGGCGTCGGAGGGCCGTTCTGCTGTCCCTGGTAGCGCTGTTGGCGCTGCTGATCGCCTGGGTGGTCAGCAGCGGCGGCGGGGGCGGCAAGAAGAACGCGGACGGGTCCAACGGGAAGAACCCCGTGCACACGATCACGCCGGGCCCCTCCGGTTCCGGACCCGCGATCAGCCAACACCCGGGCGGCCGCGACGAGTCCAGCCCCGGTACGAGTGCCGGCACGGCAAGCGGCAGCAGTGGCGGCAGCAGTGACAGTGGCAGCGGTAGCGGCAGTGGGGACGGGTCCGGCGGGACCGGCAGCGCGGACGGCGGTGGCTCGGACGGCGGTTCCAGCGGTGGCACCAGCTCCGGGGATCAGGTCCCGGCCGGCTCCACCCTCCCCAACTGCACCGCGAACGCCGTCAAGTTGACCCTGCGCAGCGTGCACAACACGTACGCCCCCGGCGACAAGCCCTCGATCGAGCTGATCGCGAAGAACTCCTCCGCCAATGACTGCAAGGTCGATCTCGGCCCGAAGAGCGCGGTCCTGACGATCACTCAGGCCGGCGGCGACAAGAGCTTCTGGTCTTCGAGCGACTGTCCCAAGGACGCGGCCAGTCTCTTCTTCCGCGTTCCGGCCGGCGACCAGGTGACCTACACGGTCGACTGGGACCGCACGGCGAGCGCCGCCCAGTGCGCCACGCCTCCGGCGGGTTCGGCGACCGCGGGCACCTATCTGGTGGAGGCGAAGGCGCCGGGCCTGGCGAAGGCGACGACGTCGTTCGTGCTGTCCCAGGACTGAGCCCGGGGGCGGGAGCCCTCGGAGGGGCGGCCATGGAGCCCCCGAGGTCCCAGGCGCGCGATCGCGCCCGCACGGCCCGCACGCACCCTTGAAACGTACCCGGCCCCGTAAGTAGTAGCGCGTAAGACACAGTGCGTAAGGCACAGCGCGTACGACGGAGTGCGTACGACGGAGCGGGTCAGACGCAGTGCGTCAGACGTAGCGCTCCAGGATCGACGACTCCGCCAGCCGCGACAGTCCCTCACGGACGCTGCGGGCCCGCGCCTCGCCCACCCCGTCGACCGCCTGAAGCTCGTCGACGCTCGCGGCGAGGAGCTTCTGCAGACCACCGAAGTGCTCCACGAGGCGGTCGATGATCGCGCCGGGCAGACGCGGGACCTTGGCGAGGAGGCGGAAGCCGCGCGGGGAGACCGCGGAGTCGAGCGCTTCGGGGGAGCCGGTGTAGCCCAAGGCTCTTGCCACCGTGGGCAGTTCGAGCAGCTCGGAGTGGGGCAGGGCGTTCAGGTCGGAGAGGGCCTCGTCGACCGTGCGGGAACGCTTCGCGGTCGGCTCCGGCACATAGTCCCGGACCACCAGCTCCCGCTCGGGCTCCACGCCCGCGATCAACTCGTCCAGCTGGAGGGCGAGCAGACGCCCGTCCGTGCCCAACTCCACCACGTACTCGGCGATTTCCGTGGCGATGCGCCGCACCATCTCCAGACGCTGCGCCACCGCCGACACGTCCCGGACGGTGACGAGGTCCTCGATCTCCAGGGCGGAGAGCGTGCCCGCGACCTCGTCGAGGCGGAGCTTGTAGCGCTCCAAGGTCGCGAGGGCCTGGTTGGCGCGGGAGAGGATCGCGGCGGAGTCCTCCAGGACGCGGCGCTGACCGTCGACGTACAGCGCGATCAGACGCATCGACTGGGAGACCGAGACGACGGGGAAGCCGACCTGCTTGCTCACCCGGTCCGCCGTGCGGTGCCGGGTGCCGGTCTCCTCCGTCGGGATCGTCGGGTCGGGCACGAGCTGGACGCCCGCCCGCAGGATCTTGGTGATGTCCTTGTCGACGACGATGCCGCCGTCGAGCTTGCACAGCTCGCGCAACCGGGTCGCCGTGAAGTCGACGTCCAGGACGAAGCCGCCCGTGCACATCGACTCGACGGTCTTGTCCCAGCCGAGCACGATGAGTCCGCCGGTGTTTCCGCGGAGGATCCGCTCGAGCCCGTCGCGCAGGGCCGTGCCAGGTGCCACGGCGCTCAGTGAGGCGCGCATCAGGCCATCGGCACCGGAGCTCCCACCGGACTTTCCGGGAGCTGCTGCCCGGTCGTTGGCTGCCACTGCACTCCTCCGGTCGCGGGTTTCCGGTCGCCCAAGATTCGTCCAGAGTTCGTACGGACGGGCAAGACCAGGGCAAAGTCTACCGGCGCTGCTCCTCGTCCCGTGGGGCCTCTCTGTGACGGGAGCGTGGAAGGACCCGCAGCGCCTCGCCCATGTCGGCGACTTCCAGGACCTTCATACCGGCGGGGATCTTGCCCGGATCGCCGGGAACGAGGGCGTGCGTGAAGCCCAGACGGTGGGCTTCGGCGAGCCTCCGCTGCACTCCCGTGACCCGTCTGACCTCGCCCGCGAGCCCTACTTCGCCGATCGCCACGAGGTTCTTGGGGAGAGGGGTGTCACTCGCCGCCGACGCGAGCGCGAGGGCGATCGCGAGGTCCGCGGCGGGCTCGGAGAGCTTCACGCCGCCCACCGTCGCCGAGTAGATGTCCCGCTTCCCGAGGGCGCTGATCCGGCCTCGCTGCTCCAGGACCGCCAGCATCATCGAGACCCGGGAGGTCTCCAGGCCGGACGTCGTACGACGGGGGGAGGGGATCTGGGAGTCGACGGTGAGGGCCTGCACCTCGGCCACCAGCGGGCGGCGGCCCTCCAGAGTGACGGTCAGGCAGGTGCCGGGGACGGGCTCGGCACGGCGGGTGAGGAAGAGGCCGGAGGGGTCCGCGAGGCCCGTGATGCCCTCGTCGTGCAGCTCGAAGCAGCCGACCTCGTCCGTCGTCCCGTACCGGTTCTTGACGCCTCGGACGAGGCGCAGGCGCGCGTGACGGTCGCCCTCGAAGCTCAGGACGACGTCCACGAGGTGTTCGAGCAGGCGGGGGCCCGCGATCGCGCCGTCCTTGGTGACATGGCCCACAAGGAGCGTGGACATGCCGCGCTCCTTGGAGGCACGGATGAGCGCCCCGGCGACCTCCCGGACCTGGGCCATACCGCCCGGCGCCCCGTCGATCTCCGGAGAGGCGACGGTCTGGACCGAGTCCAGGATGAGGAGCGAGGGCTTCACGGCGTCCAAGTGGCCGAGCACGGCGGCCAGGTCGGTCTCCGCCGCCAGATACAGGTGGTCGTCGATCGCCTTGATGCGGTCGGCGCGCAGACGGACCTGGCTGGCCGACTCCTCACCCGTCACGTACAGCGTGCGGTGCTCGTCGCTCGCCGCCTTCGCCGCCACGTCCAGGAGGAGCGTGGACTTGCCCACACCGGGCTCGCCCGCGATCAGGACGACCGCGCCGGGCACGAGACCGCCGCCGAGGACGCGGTCCAGCTCGGGTACGCCGGTGGAGCGGGCCGTGGCCTGGCGGCCGTCGACCTGCCCGATCGGCACCGCGGAGGTGGTGACGCGGCCCGGTGTCGTCGTACGGACCGCGGGCGCGCCGTACTCCTCGACCGTGCCCCACGCCTGGCACTCGGGGCAGCGGCCCAGCCATTTGGCCGTCTGCCATCCGCACTCGGTGCAGCGGTAGGACGGCCGGTCCTTCGCGGTTTTCGTACGGGCAGCCATGACGGAACCGTAACCGAGAGGACTGACAGCACGGGCGGGCCCGCTGGGTGAGGCATCCGCCATGGCCTGCCGTTGCCGCCTGTGACGGTGTGGGCCACGGAATCGGAGGGTCCTGTCCCCTTTTGAGGGATCGTTTCACCCGTACGGATTAAATGTGCTCAAGGGGGAGGAAGGGGCCACCCCGGGGCACCTACGGTCGCACGGGTGATGAGCAGCAGTCCGGAGACCTCCACGCACACGACCGGTGCACACCGGGCGCACGGAGATGCGCGCAAGCGGGTGACCGCGCCCCGTGGTGCGCACACCCGCACCCTGGCTCAGCGCCCTCCCGCGCGCTACGAGCCCTACTTGGACGGCCTTTTCACCTACTGCCTGTCCGTGCTGTGCGACCACGACGAGGCCACCGCCGCCCTCGGGGACGCCCTCGCGCTGGCCGAGCGCCGTGGTCAGCGTGGCCCGGTGTCCGCGGACGACCGCAGGGCCTGGCTGTACGCCCTCGCCCGCTGGTCCTGTCTGCGCAAGCTCACCGAGGCCCGGCGCAGGCGCCAGGCGGCCCACGCCTCCGGCCGGCGTACGCCCGCCAAGGGCCACAAGGCCCTCTTCAAGGGGCACAAGGAAGCCGCCGGCCGGCATGCGGCCGAGGCCCAGAGCGCCCCGGTCTCCGAGGAGGCGCAGGACCGGCGTCGGCACGAACTCGCCCTGCTGGCCTGGCCGGAGGCGGCCGGCACCACCCCCGAGCAGCGCGAGGCGCTCGAACTCGCCGTGCGCCACCAGCTCGCCGCCGCCGAGGTCGCCGCCGTTCTCGGCCTGGACCTCGTCAAGGCGCGCGAACTGCTCGCCACCGCCGCCTGCGAGGTCGAACGCACCCGCGCCGCCCTCGCCGTCGTGGAGACCGGCACCTGTCCGAGCGTCGGCCGCCTCACCGGCGACAACCAGCTCGTCCTGAGCGCCACCCTGCGCCGGGAACTGGTCCGGCACGTCGACGACTGTCCGCGCTGCCGCCGCACCGCCGAGCGCGCCGCGCCCGGCGCCTGGCCCGGCACCACCGTCACGCCCGCCGAGCTCCCCGTCATCGAGGCCCCGCGCGCGGCCCTGCACATCGCGATGGCACACGTCCCGCGCGCGCGGGGTGCCGCTCCACGATTCGACCGGCGCGGTTTCCCCGTGGACCCCAAGGACCACGCCGCCCGCCGGGACCGACTTCGCGCGCGTGCCGTCACGACGACCGTCGTCGCCACCGTCGTCGCCGCACCCGTCCTGGCCCTCTGGGCGGCCTACCGTGGCGCGCCCCTCACCGGTGAGGGTGCCGACGGCCGCTCGATCACCGCGAGTGAGGCGCACGGCCCCGACGGCATCACCGGCGAGGAGGCGGGCGGCTACGAGAACGCCGGCAACGCCGGCGCCAGACCCGACGCCCGTTTCGCCAAGGGGAACCGCTCGCCCGACGTCTCCGTGGAGGTCATCAGCGCCCCCAGTGCGGGAAGCGGCGCCGGACACCTCTCGGTCCGGGCCTCGGGCAGCGGCGACACGACCTTTGTCACGCTCGCCGCCTCCGGGAACTCACCGGTCCACTGGTCCGCCGAGACGGGAGCGTCCTGGCTCTACTTCAGTCAGTCGTCGGGAACGCTGGCCCCAGGAGAAACGTTCACGATCAAGGTGTACGTCGATCATCTTCGCGAGCCGGTGGGCCCCTGGGGCGCGCGGGTGGCGATCGCACCGGCGGGAGCGGTGGTCACGATCGGGGGGTACGGAACAGCGGGTCCGTCCGCCCCGGTCGGCTCCGGCCCGACGCCCGGCCGTCCCACTCCGTCCGCCCCCGGCCCGACCCCGCCCGCCTCGGACCCGCCACCGACGCCCAGCGACCCCCAGCCGACGCCCACGGACACGTCGTCCCCGCCCCCTTCGCCGGACCCGTCGGGCCCGTCCGACCCGTCGGACCCGGGCGGTTCGACGCCGCCGCCCGGCGACAGCTCCGCCCCGACCCCGTCCTAGTACCGCCTGCGGGTCGGGAAGGGGCGGGAAGACGATGGACCGGGGGGTCTCAGGCGACCGGATCCGCGGGATGCGGCGCCAGCAACGGCAGCTGCGAGGCCAGCCGCTCCTCGCAGAGCTCGACCAGCCGGTCGTACCCCGCCCTGCCCATCAGCTCGATCAGTTCCGGGCGGTACGAGACGTACACCGGGTCGCCCGCGCCGTGTGCCGAGGTCGCCGACGTGCACCACCAGTGCAGGTCGTGGCCGCCCGGGCCCCAGCCCCGGCGGTCGTACTCGCCGATGGAGACCTGGAGCACGCGCGTGTCGTCGGGCCGGTCGATCCACTCGTACGTCCGGCGCACGGGCAGCTGCCAGCAGACGTCCGGCTTGGTCTCCAGGGGCTCGCGCCCCTCCTTGATCGCCAGGATGTGCAACGAGCAGCCCGCGCCGCCGGCGAAGCCGGGCCGGTTCTGGAAGATGCACGAGCCCTGGTAGGGGCGGGTCTGGCGGTCGCCGTCCTCGTCCTCGGAGACCCAGCCGGTCTTCAGCCCCACGTCATGGTGCTGCCAGATGTCGGGCGTGAGCCGTGCCACGTGCCCGGCCACCCGCTTCTCGTCGTCCTCGTCGGAGAAGTGGGCTCCGAGGGTGCAGCAGCCGTCGTCGGCGCGACCGGCCTGGATGCCCTGACAGCCACTTCCGAAGATGCAGTTCCAGCGAGAGGTCAGCCATGTCAGATCGCACCGGAAGACCTGCTCGTCGTCGGCGGGATCCGGAAACTCCACCCATGCCCGAGCGAAGTCGAGCCCCTTCTCGTCGGTCACGGTGGCCTTCTTCGGGGACTTCGTCGGGGACTTCTTGGACGCGGAGGCCTTCGCCTGCGAAGAGCCCTTGGTCGATTTGTCGGGCTTCGCCTTTTTCGTCTTTGGCACCCGTCCAGGGTAAGTCGCTTCAGCCTGCTCCGGGGACGGACGATCGCCGTACTCGCAGTAGCGTTCCGTATATGAGACTCGGTGTCCTCGACGTGGGTTCGAACACGGTGCACCTGCTGGTGGTGGATGCACACCCCGGCGCGCGCCCGCTGCCCGCGCACTCGCACAAGGCCGATTTGCGGCTCGCCCAACTGCTCGACGAGAGCGGGGCGATCGGCCTCGACGGTGTCGAAAAACTGATCGCGACCGTCCGGGACGCGCTGGAGGCCGCCGAGGACAAGGGCGTCCAGGCCCTGCTGCCGTTCGCGACCTCTGCCGTGCGCGAGGCCAGCAACGCCGACGACGTACTGGCCCGGGTGCAGGCCGAGACCGGTGTCGAGCTCCAGGTCCTGACCGGGGCGGAAGAGGCCCGGCTGACCTTCCTGGCGGCCCGCCGCTGGTTCGGCTGGTCGGCGGGGAAGCTGCTGGTCCTCGACATCGGCGGCGGCTCGCTGGAGATCGCGTACGGCATGGACGAGGAGCCGGACGCGGCGGCGTCGCTGCCACTCGGTGCCGGACGGCTGACCGCGGGCTGGCTGCCCACCGACCCCGCCGACCCGGCGGACATCAAGGCCCTGCGCCGCCACGTCCGGGCCGAGATCGCCCGTACCGTCGGTGAATTCAGCCGCTTCGGCGCCCCCGACCACGTGGTCGCCACCTCCAAGACCTTCAAGCAGCTCGCCCGCCTGGCCGGCGCCGCCCGCTCCACGGACGGCCTCTACGTCCAGCGCGAACTCAAACGCCGCTCCCTGGAGGACTGGGTCCCCCGCCTGGCCTCCATGACCGCCGACGAACGCGCCGAACTCCCCGGCGTCTCCCCCGGCCGCTCCAGCCAACTCCTCGCCGGCGCTCTCGTCGCCGAGGGCGCCATGGACCTCTTCGCCGTGGAAACCCTGGAAATCTGCCCCTGGGCCCTACGGGAAGGCGTCATCCTCCGCCGCCTGGACCAGATGGCCTCAGAGTGACCAACTAGCCCGACGTCACGCCCCGCGCCCCCAGGGGCGCGGGAAACGGCACGCCCAGCCACAAACAACCCACACTGACCCACCGACGCCCGCCCCCCAGGGGCGCGAGGAACTGCGCGCCCAGCCACAAACCACCCGCACCCGCCCACGGTGAACCCCACAACGGCGACAGGGCGCCCCACCGAACGCCGACCCCCCACCCAACCCCCACCACCCCCCGCCCAACCGCCGGAGGCTTACGCTGTCCCTCGTGGCAGAACCAGTCGTGCGCATCCCGGATGCGAAGGTCGCGCTGTCCACGGCGTCCGTGTATCCGGAGTCGACGGCGACGGCCTTCGAGATCGCCGCGCGCCTCGGTTACGACGGTGTAGAGGTGATGGTCTGGACCGACCCGGTCAGCCAGGACATCGAAGCCCTCCGCCGCCTCAGCGAGTACCACCAGATCCCGATCCTCGCCGTGCACGCCCCCTGCCTGCTGATCACCCAGCGCGTCTGGTCCACCGACCCCTGGGTCAAGCTCCAGCGCGCCCAGGCGGCGGCGGAGAAGCTGGGCGCGTCGACGGTCGTCGTACACCCCCCCTTCCGCTGGCAGCGCCAGTACGCGCGCGACTTCGTCACGGGGATGTGGCGCATGGCGAACGAGACGGACGTACGGTTCGCCGTCGAAAACATGTACCCCTGGCGCTACCGCGACCGCGAGATGCTCGCGTACGCCCCCGACTGGGACGTGACGAAGGACGACTACCGCCACTTCACGATCGACCTCAGCCACACCTCGACGGCCCGCAGCGACGCCCTGCAGATGATCGACCGCATGGGCGACCGCCTCGGCCACGTCCACCTCGCCGACGGCAACGGCTCCAACAAGGACGAGCACCTCGTTCCGGGCCGCGGCACCCAGCCCTGCGCCGAACTGCTGGAGCGCCTCGCCCTCTCCGGTTTCGACGGTCACGTCGTCATCGAGGTCAACACCCGCCGTGCCATGTCCAGCGCCGAACGCGAGGCGGACCTGGCGGAGGCGCTGGCCTTCACCCGCCTGCACCTGGCCTCCGCGGTGAAGGTGCCCCGCCGGTGACGGACGCCGCGACCCCCCGTCGTAGGGGACGGCCTTCCCGTACGGAGACGGCGGCGGCCCCCGCCACCCGCGACCGCATCCTGGACGCGGCCCGCGAGGAGTTCTCCGAGCGCGGCTACGAGAAAACATCGGTGCGCGGCATCGCCAAGGCCGCCGGGGTCGACTCCGCCCTCGTGCACCACTACTTCGGCACCAAGGAGCAGGTCTTCGAGGCGGCCATCGAGGGCGCGTTCGCGCCCGCCCTGGCCGCGCCGACCGCGGTCGAGGACGGCCCGCTCGACACGGTCGGCGAGCGCCTGACCCGCTTCCTCCTCGGTATCTGGGAGAACCCCACCACTCGGACCCCGCTGCTCGCCATCGTCCGTTCCGCCGTGAACAACGAGACCGCGGCCGCCGTCTTCCGCCGCCTCGTCGCCGCCCAGCTGCTGCGCCGCATCGCGGGCCGCCTCGACCTGCCCGACGCGGAACTGCGCGCCGAACTGGCGGCGGCCCAGCTGGTGGGGGTGGCGATGCTCCGCTACGTCATCAAGGTCGAGCCGCTGGCATCGGCGGACGTGGAACGCATCGTCGAGCGGGTGGCGCCGGTGGTACAGGGTCACTTGACAGCCCCGTGAGCTGAGCGCCCCGTAAGGAGCGCGAGGAACCGCGTGCCAAGTCACACCGAACCCGCATCCCCATCCAGCCACCCACCGAGAACAGCCCCCGACACTCGCCCACCGAGACGCGCATCCCGCATTCCGGACGCCCCGTCCGAATCCTGGCGCACCGGCGTAGGCTCGACCTCAGTCATTACTCTCCGAAGGAGCGAGCGACGATGCCCGAGCTGAGGTCCCGCACAGTCACCCACGGCCGCAATATGGCGGGCGCACGCGCCCTTATGCGCGCCTCCGGTGTACCGGGCGCGGACATCGGACGGAAGCCGATCATCGCGGTCGCCAACTCCTTCACGGAGTTCGTGCCGGGTCACACCCACCTCCAGCCCGTCGGCCGCATCGTCAGCGAGGCGATCACCGCGGCCGGGGGCATCGCCCGCGAGTTCAACACGATCGCGGTCGACGACGGCATCGCGATGGGCCACGGCGGCATGCTGTACTCGCTGCCCTCCCGCGACCTGATCGCGGACTCGGTGGAGTACATGGTCGAGGCGCACTGCGCCGACGCCCTGATCTGCATCTCGAACTGCGACAAGATCACCCCCGGCATGCTCATGGCGGCCCTGCGCCTGAACATCCCGACGGTCTTCGTCTCCGGCGGCCCCATGGAGTCCGGCCGCGCCACCCTGGTCGACGGCACGGTCCGTACGCTCGACCTGGTCGACGCGATCTCCGACGCCGTGAACGACAAGATCTCGGACGAGGACATCCTCCGTATCGAGGAGAACGCCTGTCCGACCTGCGGCTCCTGCTCCGGCATGTTCACGGCCAACTCGATGAACTGCCTGACCGAGGCCATCGGCCTGTCCCTCCCCGGCAACGGCTCGGTGCTCGCCACCCACACGGCCCGCAAGGGCCTGTACGAGGACGCGGCCCGCACGGTGGTCGACATCACGCGCCGCTACTACGACCAGGACGACGAGTCGGTCCTGCCCCGCAACATCGCCACGCACGCCGCGTTCGAGAACGCCATGGCCCTCGACATCGCCATGGGCGGCTCCACCAACACGATCCTGCACCTGCTGGCCGCCGCCCAGGAGGCGGGCGTCCCCTTCGGCCTGGACGAGATCAACGAGGTCTCGCGCCGCGTGCCGTGCCTCGCCAAGGTCGCCCCGAACGTCGCCAAGGACCGCACGTACTACATGGAGGACGTGCACCGCGCCGGCGGCATCCCCGCCCTGCTGGGCGAGCTGCACCGCGCGGGCCTCCTGAACGAGGACGTCCACTCGGTCCACAGCCCGTCCCTCTCCGACTGGCTGAAGACCTGGGACGTGCGCGCCGGATCCCCGTCCCCCGAGGCGATCGAACTGTGGCACGCGGCCCCCGGCTGCGTCCGCTCCTCCGAGGCCTTCTCCCAGTCCGAGCGCTGGGAGGCCCTGGACGAGGACGCCGAGGGCGGCTGCATCCGCTCCGCCGAGCACGCCTACTCCAAGGACGGCGGCCTGGCGGTCCTCAAGGGCAACCTGGCGGTCGACGGCTGCGTCGTGAAGACGGCGGGCGTCGACGAGTCCATCTGGACCTTCGAGGGCCCCGCGGTCGTCTGCGAGTCCCAGGACGAGGCCGTCGACAAGATCCTCAAGAAGGAGATCACGCACGGCGACGTCGTGGTCATCCGCTACGAGGGCCCCAAGGGCGGCCCCGGCATGCAGGAGATGCTCTACCCGACGTCCTTCCTCAAGGGCCGCGGCCTCGGCAAGACCTGCGCCCTGATCACCGACGGCCGCTTCTCCGGCGGCACCTCGGGCCTGTCCATCGGCCACGCCTCCCCCGAGGCGGCCTCCGGCGGCACCATCGCCCTGGTCCAGGACGGCGACCGCATCCGCATCGACATCCCGAACCGGTCGGTCGAGCTCCTGGTCTCCGACGAGGAACTCACCACCCGCCGCGACGCCCTGAACGGCGTCTACGCCCCCGCGAACCGCGACCGCAAGGTCTCCGCCGCCCTCCGCGCCTACGCCGCGATGGCAACGAGCGCCGACAAGGGCGCGGTACGAGACGTCTCCAAGCTGGGCTGACCCGACCTCACAAGCTCATGAAGGGGCCGCTTCTTCGGAAGCGGCTCCTTTGTTCCGCCCCCTTGTTGTTCGGCCCCCTTGTTGTTCCGCCCGCTTGTAGTTCTGCCCCTTCGGCTCACCAGGCCGCCGGATCGTCCCCCGCCACGCCGAACACGGTCCCGTCGGGCGCGCTCGTGTAGACGTGGCCATCGGCGATCATCGGCTTCTGCAGTCCGGCCGCGACCCGGTCCGACTCCGCTCCGAGTCTTGTCCGGGTCTGGCCGACGAGCTTGCCCCGGACGGCGTCCACGGCGAGCAGCCGCCCGTCGGCCGCGGTGAAGTACACGTGCTTGGCGTCGGCGGCCGGTGCCGAGCCCCGGCTCGCGGAGGTCTCGAGGCGCCAGAGCTGTTCCCGGGCGTCCATGTCGACGGCCACCAGCGCGCCGAGGGTGCTCATCATGTAGACGGTGCTCCCGCGGACGGTGGTCTGAGCCTGCGGCAGCGCCACATCGAGCCCCACCCGGTGCGACGTCCTGCTCTTCGGGTCGTACTGGACCAGGGCGACGGTCTGGGTGTACTTGTCGACCGACGTGAAGAAAACGGTGCCCCGCCATGCGCCGACCGGATACAGCGTCCCCTTCAGACCGGTGTTCCACCGCACGTCGCCGCTCTCCGGGTCCACCGCGGTCACCTGCGTACGCGTTCCGTCGCCCGTCGTGCTCGTGGCGTAGGCGAGTTCGTCCCCGGCGAACGCGGCAACGTTCGGCGCGGTCTGTCCCGGCAGCCGGCGGCTCCAACGGTCCTCACCCGTGGCGCCGTCCACCCCGCTGACCTTCCCGTCGGCACGGGTGAGGAGCACCAGGCCCCCCACGTGCTGCCATCGACCGTACGCCGTGAGGTCCATCTTCCAGCGCACCTTGCCCGAGGCAGGATCGAGCGCCTCCAGGAGCCGACCGGCGTGCGTCACGGCATGCACCAGGCCGCCCGAAATCGTCGGCGCCCCGTCCGGGAGACCCTGCTCGGCCGAGGCGTGACGCCACAGCACCTTGCCGTCGACCGGGTCGAGGGCGGAGACCAGTCCCGGCTGGGCACAGAACAACTTCCCGCCGCCGTACGAGCATTGGGGCGCCCCGTCGGCTCGGGCCGCGGGCTTCGTGTCCCACCCGCCGAAGGCGGCCGGTGCGGACCGCTGCTGATGGTCCGGCGGAGCGGTGCTGGTGCCGTCCGGTCCGAGCAGCCGGGTCGTGGCCAGTGTCCCGCCCGCGACAAGGACGAGAGCGCCGATGGCGAGGGCGACGCGCCTGAGCGCTCGGCCCTTGGAGCGTCGCGCGGGCGGCGGAGACTGCGCGTCGGCGGGAGCGGACGGGGCGGTGGGGGCGGCCGGAGTGGCGGGGTCGTCGGCCTGGTTGGTGCGCTGAGCCGGAATGAACGCCTGCGTGTCGTACGAAGCCGCCAACGAGCGCAGCTCCCGCATCAGCTCGTCGGGCGTCGGCCGGTCCTCGGGCTCTTTGGCGAGGCAGCGGGTGATGAGCGGTGCGAGGTTGCCGGGCACGTCGGTCAGGTCCGGCTCGTCGTGGACGACTTGGTAGGCGACGACGTAGGGGCTGTCGGAGTCGAAGGGGCCACGTCCCGTCGCCGCGTGCACCATCACCGAGCCCAGGGCGAAGATGTCGGCGGCCGGTCCCACCTCCCGCGGACGGCGGAACTGCTCAGGTGCCATGAACGGCGGCGTTCCGATCAATTTGCCCGTCTCGGTCCGCAGTTCACTGTCCGACGGCCGTGAAATACCGAAGTCGATGACCTTCGGGCCGTCCTCGGCGAGCAGGACGTTGCTGGGCTTGAGATCCCGGTGTACGACGCCCACCCGATGGATGTCGCGCAGTGCCTCGGCCAACCCGGCCATCAGCCGGCGCAGCTGGGAGGCGGACATGGGCCCGTTCCGTTTCACCTGCTCGGCGAGGGTCGGGCCCGGGATGAACAGGGTGGCCATCCAGGGGCGCTCGGCTTCCGGGTCGGCGTCGACCACGGGGGCGGTGAACGCACCGCTCACCCGCCGCGCCGCGGCGATCTCCTGCCGGAAACGCCCCCTGAACTCGGGATCCATGGCAAACGCGGCATGCACGACCTTCACCGCGAGCCGCAGCCCCGAGCCGCTGCGGGCCAGATGGACCACGCCCATGCCGCCGGATCCGAGGCGCTCGTCGAGGCGGTACTGCCCCGCATACTCGGGAAGTTCCGCTTCCGGATCCGCTCCGGAGTTCCGCTGTGGCGCCATGGACCCACCCCCGTGCTGTTCGTCCGCGCGCCCGACGCACGGAGCCTAGTCGATTCCTCGTACGAGACCGAGGCGGCTTGCTAGCCTCCGCGTGCGACAGGCGTACACATGTGCACTGCCTGAATCCATCGGTCCACCGATCCATCAGCTCGAACTGCTCGATCTGCTGGATCTGTTCCATCTGATTCAACGGGGGAGTTCTCAATGGCTGTTGAGCGAATTGAAAACGTGGAAAGCAGTGACGGGGAAGCGGTGTCGACGACGGCGACCGCGAGCGCGACCGCAGCGCAAGTCACCTACCCCATCGCACCCGGTTACGCGGTGAACGTCCGCAGCGGCCCCGGCACCGGCTACCGCATCGTGCGGGTCCTGCCCGAGGGCTCACGTGTGTCGATCTCCTGCCAGCGCCCGGGCGACTCCGTGAGTGGCCCGTACGGCACCACCAGCATCTGGGACAACATCGCCAACGGCGAGTACATCTCCGACGCCTACGTGAAGACCGGCAGCGACGGCTACGTCGCGCCGCGCTGCTCCTGACGGAACGAGGCCTGGGGCCCCGCGGCCGGCCGGAGCGATAATCGTCGAGTGAGTGACGAGAACCAGTCCGGTACCCCCGCGGGACCCCAGCCCGAACCCCTCCGCTTCTTCGGGACGACCTGGGTGGCCCAGGACGGCGGCTACACGGCCCGCCGCATCGCCGTGGCCGTCGGCTCGCTCGCCGCCGCGGTCGCCGCCTGTTTCGTGCTTCGCTTCGCCTACCAGGGCCTGGCGATCGCGGACGTCGGCAAACCGGTGACCCTCCTGGTCGTGGTGATGTTCGCGGTGTGCAGCGCGCTCGCGTTCCGCCACACCTGGGACGCCTTCTCCAAGCGCCCCGACCCCGACCGCCAGGCCTCCCTCCGCGGCCTCCTGGCCATCGGCTTCATCGGCTCCCTCCTCGCCTACGCCTTCCGCACCCTCACCGAGGCCCCGGGCGAGAAGCTGGCCCGCGAGGAGTACGAGGAGGCACGCCGCCAGTACGAGCGCCGCTCCCGCAACCCCTCCAAAAAACGCCGCCGCCCCTGAAGGCAGGGGCGCAGCCCCGTGCCTTCCAGGGGCGCGGGGAACTGCGCGACCAGCCCCCACCCACCCGCAGCCGACAAGCCCACCCGGGGGTCTGGGGGCGGAGCCCCCAGGTAGGGATGATGGGGGTCCCCCCTGCTCGAGCGAAGTCGAGAGCTTGGGGGAGGGTAGGGGCGGCGGGGGCGAAAACCGCTGTGCCCCACCCCCAACCCGCACCACCATTCCCTTATGACCACCCACCCGCGCTTCTCCCACACCACCCGAGCCCACTCCTTCAACACGGCCGCAGCCCAGTACGCCGCGAACCGCCCCTCCTACCCACCCGCCCTCTTCACCACCCTCGAAGACCTGGCCGCCCGCCCCCTCAAGGGCGCGAAGGTCATCGACGTGGGCGCGGGCACCGGCATCTCCACCACCCTCCTGCACGCCCGAGGCGCGGACGTCATCGCCGTGGAACCCGGGGCGGGCATGGCCGCCGAGTTCCGCCGCGCCCACCCCGACATCCCCCTGGTCCGGGGCACCGGCGACACCCTGCCCCTCGCCACCGCCTCCGCCGACTTCCTCACCTACGCCCAGTCCTGGCACTGGACGAACCCGGCCCACTCCCTCCCGGAGGCCTTCCGCGTCCTGCGCCCCGGCGGCGCCCTCGCGCTCTGGTGGAACACGTCCGCCCTCGACGTCCCCTGGATCGCCGCCCAGGCCCAGCGCATCGATCAGTACTTCGAGGACGCCCACCCCACCGAAGAAGCCACCGCCACGAAAACCGAAGAAGGCACCGCCACCAAGACCAAAAAGGACACCGAATCCCACCAGCGAGCCCCAGGCTTCCTCGCCGAACGCGCCTTCAAAGGCGCCCCCGAACCCCCGCCCCACACCCATCGCGTCGTCCGCTGGAGCCGCCACGTCCCCGTGGACACCCACCTCGCCAACATCGGCAGCCACTCGGCCTTCCTGGTCCTCGGCAAGGAAGGCACCGACGCCTTCCTCGCCGAGGAGCGCACCCGCCTCCTGGAGACCTTCCCGGACGGCCGGGTCGAGGAGGTCTACGACGTACTGGTGATCGTGGCCACCCGCTCGTGATCCCGCGCGGCGGCCCACCGCTCCAGGGCCGCCGCACACGCGTGGTCCACATGCCGCAACCCGCCCAACTCCAGCCGTACGTCACGGTCGTGCGGCAACGCCTCCAAGGCGTCCAGCAGCTTCGGCAGCCGTAGGAACGTGGCGTTCCCCATCACCCGGACGACCACCCCCGCGGCCCCCCGGTCCTCCGTCTCCACATGCACATGGCTGATGTCCCACGCGGTCTTGGCGACGGCGAGCGCAAGCCCGACCAGCACCCCTTCAAACAGATTCCCCACCACGATCGCCACCGCCGTCACACCCAGCACGACCACCTCCCCGCGATGCCCGCGCCACAGCACCCGCACCTCGCGCACCGGCACCAACTTGCAGCCCGCGTGCACCAGCAACCCCGCCAGCGCCGCCACCGGAATGATCCCGAGGACCCCGGGCACCACCACGGTGAAGACCAGCAGCCACACCCCGTGCAGTACGCGCGAGACCTTGGTCTGGGCCCCGGCCTGCACATTCGCCGCGCTCCGCACGATCACCGCGGTCATCGGCAGCGCCCCGAGCACCCCGCACACGGCGTTCCCTGCACCCTGCGCGATGAGTTCACGGTCGTAGTCGGTCCGCGGCCCCCGGTGCAGACGGTCCACCGCCGCCGCGCTGAACAGCGACTCGGCGGAGGCGATCAGCGAGAAGGCGACCACCGTCCCGAGCATGCCCACTTCCGTGAGCCGCCCCAGGTCCGCCAAGGACGGCGGCTGCACGGCATCGAGCAGCCCGCGCACCTCGACCCGCCGCACGGACAGATCGAACACCCCGGTCACCCCCGCCGCGAGCGCCACCGCCAGCAACGGCGCCGGCACCACCCGCGCCCCGCGCCGCCAACGCGGCCACAGCAGCAGTACGACCACGGTGGCGCCCCCGACCGCGAGGGCCACCGGGTCCGCGTCCCCGGGCAGCGACACCAGCCCGGCGATCTTCCCGAGCCCGCTCGCGGGCGCGGACGCGTCACCCATCGCGTAGACCTGGCCCGCGATCAGCACGAGCCCGATACCGGCGAGCATCCCCTGCACCACCGCCACGGACACGGCCCGGAACCACCGCCCGAGCCGCAGCGCCCCGAGCAAGAGCTGCACCAGCCCGGCGCCGAGCACCAGCACACCCAGGGCCCGCAGCCCGTACGTCTGCACCGCCTCGTACACCAGCACGGTCAGCCCGGCCGCGGGCCCGCTCACCTGAAGGCTGCTCCCGGGCAGCACCCCGGCGACCAGCCCGCCGACTATCCCGGTCACCAGCCCCAACTCGGCCGGCACGCCCGAGGCGATGGCGACCCCTACACACAACGGCAACGCGACGAGAAACACGACGAGAGACGCGGACAGATCGGCTCGACGCAGATCGGCTTTACGCATGGCGACGGCACCTCCGGTTGAGAGCGGAAGATGCGTGGGTGCCGGGCCGGGGGAGGGCACGGCGGATCCAGCGGCGCGGCACCAAGGCCGGTGGGCATATGACCGCGCACTGAAATCCATTGTCGGTAACGGGAGTTGATCGCGCAGCCCTTCCGCGTAACCGTCGAGTGAACACGGAAGCGCACCACCCCACCGCATGCCGGAGTGCCCCCTTCCGATCACGCCGCCGCGCGCCTGCGCCGTCGAATGCGACCGGGGTTGCCGGGGTTGACGACGCCACCCCTCCCGAGCAATATTCATCGCATGATGAATATTGCTCCCCGGCCCCCCGACCGCCCCACGGCCACGGCCACCACCACCCCCCGGTCCTTCCAGCCCTCCCAGTCCTCCCAGCCCCCGGCCACCGCCATCCACGCCGAAGGCCTCACCGTCGTACGCGGCCCCCGCACCGTCCTGCGCGGCCTCGACTTCGCCGTACCCCGCGGCCAGATCACCGGCCTCCTCGGCCCCTCCGGCTGCGGCAAGTCCACCCTCATGCGCACCATCGTCGGCACCCAGGCCAAAGTCACCGGCACCCTCGAAGTCCTCGGCCGCCCCGCCGGAGACGCCGCACTCCGCTCCCGCATCGGATACGTCACCCAGGCCCCCTCGGTCTACGACGACCTGACCATCCGCCAGAACCTCGACTACTTCGCCGCGATCCTCGACCCCGGCCGCGCCGCCGCCGACCGCCGCGCCGCCCATGTCACCCAGGCCATCGCCGACGTCGACCTCACCACCCACGCCGACTCCCTCGCCGGCAACCTCTCCGGCGGCCAGCGCAACCGCGTCTCCCTCGCCGTCGCGCTGCTCGGCACCCCCGAACTCCTGGTCCTCGACGAGCCCACCGTCGGCCTCGACCCGGTCCTGCGCCGCGACCTGTGGAACCTCTTCCACGCCATCGCCACGGAACGGAAGGCGACGCTGCTGGTCTCCTCCCACGTCATGGACGAGGCCGAGCGCTGCCACCGCCTGCTCCTGATGCGCGAGGGCGAGATCCTCGCCGACGACACGCCCGACGCCCTGCGCGAACGCACCGGCCGCGACACCGTCGAGGCCGCCTTCCTCCACCTGGTCGACGAGGCCACCGCGACCGCCGACACCCGCAAGGAGACCGTCCGATGACCACGCCCACGAACGCGACCCTGCACGCGGACACGACGACCCCCGCCCGCCCGAGCGCGATCAACTACTCCCGTACGACCGCCACCGCGACCCGCGTCCTGCGCCAGCTCCGCCACGACCCGCGCACCATCGCGCTGATGATCCTCATCCCGTGCCTGATGCTCGTCCTGCTCCGCTACGTCTTCGACGGCAGCGCGCGCACCTTCGACTCCATCGGGGCCTCCCTCCTCGGGATCTTCCCGCTGATCACGATGTTCCTGGTCACCTCCATCGCCACCCTGCGCGAACGCACCTCGGGCACCCTGGAACGCCTCCTCGCCATGCCCCTCGGCAAGGGCGACCTGATCGCCGGCTATGCCCTGGCCTTCGGCGCCGTCGCCGTCGTCCAGTCGGCCCTGGCCACGGGCCTCGCGGTCTGGTTCCTCGGCCTCGACGTCACGGGCTCCCCCTGGCTCCTGCTGCTCGTGGCCCTCCTCGACGCCCTGCTCGGCACGGCGCTCGGCCTCTTCGTCTCGGCCTTCGCGGCCTCGGAATTCCAGGCGGTCCAGTTCATGCCGGCGGTGATCTTCCCCCAGCTCCTCCTCTGCGGCCTCTTCACGGCCCGCTCGACCATGCACCCCGTCCTCGAAGCCCTCTCCGACGTCCTCCCCATGTCCTACGCCGTCGACGGCATGAACGAAGTCCTCAAGCACACCGACATGACGACCGACTTCGTCCGCGACGCGTTCATCGTGGCGGGCTGCGCCCTCCTGGTCCTGGCCCTGGGCGCGGCAACCCTGAGGCGCCGCACCGCATGACGAATCCCCGCCGATGGGGGGCAGGGGCGCAGCCCCGCCCCCAGGGGCGCGGGGAACTGCGCGCCAAGCCCCCACCGGCTCGCAGGTACAAACCCACCCGGGGGTCTGGGGGCGGAGCCCCCAGGTAGGGATGGGAAGGGTAGGGGCGGCGGGGGCGAGAAACCCCCCACGGCGGCAGACCCACCCCCGTCCGCCCAACGGACACCCCACCCCGCCCAACCCCCCAAGTGCGAGGATGACCCCAGGACGACGCACCCCCGGAGGGCACCCGCACCATGACCCAGAAAGTCGCAGTCCTCGGCACCGGCAAGATCGGCGAAGCCCTGCTCAGCGGAGTGATCCGATCCGGCTGGGCCCCCACCGACCTCCTGGTCACGGCCCGCCGCCCCGAGCGCGCCAGGGAACTCCAGGAGCGCTACGGCGTCACCGCCGTCACCAACGCCGAGGCCGCCAAGAACGCCGACACCCTGATCCTCACGGTCAAGCCGCAGGACATGGGCACCCTCCTCGACGAACTCGCCCCCCACGTCCCCGCCGACCGCCTGGTGATCAGCGGCGCGGCCGGCATCCCCACCTCCTTCTTCGAGGAGCGCCTGACCGCGGGCACCCCCGTCGTCCGGGTCATGACGAACACCCCGGCCCTCGTCGACGAGGCGATGTCCGTCATCTCCGCCGGCAGCCACGCCACCGAAGCGCACCTCGCCCACGCCGAGGAGATCTTCGGGGCCGTCGGCAAGACGCTCCGCGTCCCCGAGTCCCAGCAGGACGCCTGCACCGCGCTCTCCGGCTCGGGACCGGCGTACTTCTTCTATCTGGTCGAGGCCATGACGGACGCGGGCATCCTGCTGGGCCTGCCGCGCGACAAGGCCCACGACCTGATCGTCCAGTCCGCGATCGGCGCCGCCGTGATGCTCCGCGACAGCGGGGAGCACCCCGTGAAACTCCGCGAGGCCGTCACCTCTCCCGCGGGCACCACGATCAACGCGATCCGCGAACTCGAGAACCACGGCGTCCGCGCGGCCCTCATCGCCGCACTGGAGGCAGCCCGCGACCGCAGCCGCGAACTGGCCTCCGGCAACAGCTGAAAGACAGCGGGGCCGGGACCGGGGCCGGGGCCACCGCCCCGGCCCGCCGCTCACTCAACCCCGCCCCCTCCGGGACTTCAGCCGACGGCCAGCAGCCCGATCGCCCGATACGCCGCGTCCACCCGAGGACGCGCCATCTCCCGGGCCTTCACGGCGCCGTCGCGCAAGACCGCCTCCACATAAGAGGGATCCGCGCACAACCGCTTGTGCCTCTCCTGCACGGGCCGGAGAAGTTCGATCACGGCCTCGGCGGTGTCCTTCTTCAAGGCGCCGTACGACTCATAGGCGCCGCCCAGGGTTTCCGGATCCCCACCCTCACACGCGGCGAGAATCTCCAGCAGGTTCGAGACCCCCGGCCGCGCCTCGGGGTCGTACACGACGTCCTGCCCGCTGTCGGTCATGGCCCGCATGATCTTCTTCCGTACGGCATCCGGCTCATCGAGCAGATAGACGACGCCCGGCCCCACGTCATCGCTCTTGCCCATCTTCGACGTCGGCTCCTGCAGATTCATGACCCGCGCCGCGACCTGCGGCCGCGTGGCACGGGGCACCACGAAGGTGTGCCCGTAGCGCTGGTTGAACCGCACCGCGAGATCCCGGGTCAGCTCCACATGCTGCGTCTGGTCGTCCCCGACCGGCACCTCGTCGGTCCCGTACGCCAGGATGTCCGCCGCCATCAGTACGGGATACGTCAGCAAGGACAGCCGCACACTCCCGCCCCGCTCCCGCTCGCGCGCGGCCTTCTCCTTGTACTGGATCATCCGCCGCATCTCCCCGTCGGTCGCGACGCACTCCAGCAGATACGACAGCCGCGTGTGCTCGTCCACATGACTCTGTACGAAGACGGTGCACAGCTCCGGATCGAGCCCCGAGGCCAGCAACAACGTCGCCGCCTGCCTACTGAGCCTGCGTACCCGTCCCGGATCGTGGTCCACGGTCAGCGCGTGCAGGTCTACGACGCAGAACAGGGCGTCGGCCTGGTGCTGATCGACATCGGCCCACCGCCGCATGGCCCCGAGATAGTTCCCCAGCGTCAGATGCCCGGTCGGCTTGACCCCACTGAAGACCCGCGTCATCTCTCCACCTCCTGGTCGAGGCCGCCGCACCCGTCGGCCGGCTTCCCAGGAGGGAGACACAAAAACGGCCGCCGAGGCGGCGGCCGTTGAGTACATACGTGAGTACGGCCGCCGTCAGGCGGCCCACCACTGCTGGGTGCACGTATGCGTAGTCATGGCCCAGAGGCTACGCCTCCGGAGGGCGCCCCGGGGCGGATTTGACACGCCCCTACCCCGTACGTAGTGTTCTCCGAGTTGTCCGACGTGAGCGCCGACTCCGGTCGGTCCCCGGACAGCCATTCCGCAACAAGCACTCAGCGAACGGCGACTCGTCGTCGGCTCGTTTTCATGCGTGTTTGCGAAATGAGGATTCCGCGTTCGAAAGGGCGCCACCCCGATTAGCTCGGGAGCCAGGAATCCGCTAAAGTCTCACTCGTCGGAACGGCCCAAGGGCCTGGAAGACAAGCCCCGCTGACTGGGAATCAGGCCCGAAAGGATCTGATAGAGTCGGAACCGCCGGAAAGGGAAACGCGAGAGCGGAAACCTGGAAAGCACCGAGGAAATCGGATCGCGAAACGGTCTGATAGAGTCGGAAACGCAAGAACAAAGCAAGACAGCAGGACCGAAGGGAAGCGCCCGGAGGAAAGCCCGAGAGGGTGAGTACAAAGGAAGCGTCCGTTCCTTGAGAACTCAACAGCGTGCCAAAAATCAACGCCAGATATGTTGATACCCCGTCTCCGGCCGATCGGCTGGGACGAGGTTCCTTTGAAAAAGTCCTGCCGGGCACTGCCTGGCAGGCGCACAGCGAGGACGCTGTGAACCGGGGGGATTATTCCTCTCCTCGGTTCCGCTCTCGTGGTGTCGTCCCGATTACGGGAAAACATTCACGGAGAGTTTGATCCTGGCTCAGGACGAACGCTGGCGGCGTGCTTAACACATGCAAGTCGAACGATGAAGCCCTTCGGGGTGGATTAGTGGCGAACGGGTGAGTAACACGTGGGCAATCTGCCCTTCACTCTGGGACAAGCCCTGGAAACGGGGTCTAATACCGGATAACACCTGCCCGGGCATCTGGGTGGGTTAAAAGCTCCGGCGGTGAAGGATGAGCCCGCGGCCTATCAGCTTGTTGGTGAGGTAGTGGCTCACCAAGGCGACGACGGGTAGCCGGCCTGAGAGGGCGACCGGCCACACTGGGACTGAGACACGGCCCAGACTCCTACGGGAGGCAGCAGTGGGGAATATTGCACAATGGGCGAAAGCCTGATGCAGCGACGCCGCGTGAGGGATGACGGCCTTCGGGTTGTAAACCTCTTTCAGCAGGGAAGAAGCGAAAGTGACGGTACCTGCAGAAGAAGCGCCGGCTAACTACGTGCCAGCAGCCGCGGTAATACGTAGGGCGCAAGCGTTGTCCGGAATTATTGGGCGTAAAGAGCTCGTAGGCGGCTTGTCACGTCGGGTGTGAAAGCCCGGGGCTTAACCCCGGGTCTGCATTCGATACGGGCTAGCTAGAGTGTGGTAGGGGAGATCGGAATTCCTGGTGTAGCGGTGAAATGCGCAGATATCAGGAGGAACACCGGTGGCGAAGGCGGATCTCTGGGCCATTACTGACGCTGAGGAGCGAAAGCGTGGGGAGCGAACAGGATTAGATACCCTGGTAGTCCACGCCGTAAACGGTGGGAACTAGGTGTTGGCGACATTCCACGTCGTCGGTGCCGCAGCTAACGCATTAAGTTCCCCGCCTGGGGAGTACGGCCGCAAGGCTAAAACTCAAAGGAATTGACGGGGGCCCGCACAAGCAGCGGAGCATGTGGCTTAATTCGACGCAACGCGAAGAACCTTACCAAGGCTTGACATACACCGGAAACGGCCAGAGATGGTCGCCCCCTTGTGGTCGGTGTACAGGTGGTGCATGGCTGTCGTCAGCTCGTGTCGTGAGATGTTGGGTTAAGTCCCGCAACGAGCGCAACCCTTGTTCTGTGTTGCCAGCATGCCCTTCGGGGTGATGGGGACTCACAGGAGACTGCCGGGGTCAACTCGGAGGAAGGTGGGGACGACGTCAAGTCATCATGCCCCTTATGTCTTGGGCTGCACACGTGCTACAATGGCAGGTACAATGAGCTGCGAAGCCGTGAGGCGGAGCGAATCTCAAAAAGCCTGTCTCAGTTCGGATTGGGGTCTGCAACTCGACCCCATGAAGTCGGAGTTGCTAGTAATCGCAGATCAGCATTGCTGCGGTGAATACGTTCCCGGGCCTTGTACACACCGCCCGTCACGTCACGAAAGTCGGTAACACCCGAAGCCGGTGGCCCAACCCCTTGTGGGAGGGAGCTGTCGAAGGTGGGACTGGCGATTGGGACGAAGTCGTAACAAGGTAGCCGTACCGGAAGGTGCGGCTGGATCACCTCCTTTCTAAGGAGCACTTCTTACCGATCCCTCCGGGGTGAGGTCAGAGGCCAGTACATCGGCGAATGTCTGATGCTGGTTGCTCATGGGTGGAACGTTGATTATTCGGCACACTTGACTGTCTTCTCCTTCCAGTACTGCTCTTCGGGGCGTGGAACGAATGAGGGAAGCGGCAAGGGTGCCGGGCACGCTGTTGGGTGTCTGAAGGTACGGCCGAATCGGCTGCCTTCAGTGCCGGCCCCAGTGCACTCGAACCGGAAGGTTTGGGGTGATGGGTGGTTGGTCGTTGTTTGAGAACTGCACAGTGGACGCGAGCATCTGTGGCCAAGTTTTTAAGGGCGCACGGTGGATGCCTTGGCACCAGGAACCGATGAAGGACGTGGGAGGCCACGATAGTCCCCGGGGAGTCGTCAACCAGGCTTTGATCCGGGGGTTTCCGAATGGGGAAACCCGGCAGTCGTCATGGGCTGTCACCCATACCTGAACACATAGGGTATGTGGAGGGAACGCGGGGAAGTGAAACATCTCAGTACCCGCAGGAAGAGAAAACAACCGTGATTCCGGGAGTAGTGGCGAGCGAAACTGGATGAGGCCAAACCATATGCGTGTGAGACCCGGCAGGGGTTGCGTATGTGGGGTTGTGGGATTTCTCTTTCACGGTCTGCCGGCCGTGAGACGAGTCAGAAACCGTTGATGTAGGCGAAGGACATGCGAAAGGTCCGGCGTAGAGGGTAAGACCCCCGTAGTCGAAACGTCAACGGCTCGTTTGAGAAACACCCAAGTAGCACGGGGCCCGAGAAATCCCGTGTGAATCTGGCGGGACCACCCGCTAAGCCTAAATATTCCCTGGTGACCGATAGCGGATAGTACCGTGAGGGAATGGTGAAAAGTACCGCGGGAGCGGAGTGAAATAGTACCTGAAACCGTGTGCCTACAAGCCGTGGGAGCGTCGGGCAAGCACTTGTGCTTGCCTCGTGACTGCGTGCCTTTTGAAGAATGAGCCTGCGAGTTTGCGGTGTGTTGCGAGGTTAACCCGTGTGGGGAAGCCGTAGCGAAAGCGAGTCCGAATAGGGCGATTTAGTAGCGCGCTCAAGACCCGAAGCGGAGTGATCTAGCCATGGGCAGGTTGAAGCGGCTGTAAGAGGTCGTGGAGGACCGAACCCACCAGGGTTGAAAACCTGGGGGATGACCTGTGGTTAGGGGTGAAAGGCCAATCAAACTCCGTGATAGCTGGTTCTCCCCGAAATGCATTTAGGTGCAGCGTCGTGTGTTTCTTGCCGGAGGTAGAGCACTGGATAGGCGATGGGCCCTACCGGGTTACTGACCTTAGCCAAACTCCGAATGCCGGTAAGTGAGAGCGCGGCAGTGAGACTGTGGGGGATAAGCTCCATGGTCGAGAGGGAAACAGCCCAGAGCATCGACTAAGGCCCCTAAGCGTACGCTAAGTGGGAAAGGATGTGGAGTCGCAGAGACAACCAGGAGGTTGGCTTAGAAGCAGCCACCCTTGAAAGAGTGCGTAATAGCTCACTGGTCTAGTGATTCCGCGCCGACAATGTAGCGGGGCTCAAGCGTACCGCCGAAGTCGTGTCATTGCAGCAATAGGGCCAACGCCCGCTGTGATGGGTAGGGGAGCGTCGTGTGCCGGGTGAAGCCGCGCCGGAAGGCAGTGGTGGACGGTTCACGAGTGAGAATGCAGGCATGAGTAGCGATACACACGTGAGAAACGTGTGCGCCGATTGACTAAGGGTTCCTGGGTCAAGCTGATCTGCCCAGGGTAAGTCGGGACCTAAGGCGAGGCCGACAGGCGTAGTCGATGGATAACCGGTTGATATTCCGGTACCCGCTGTGAAGCGTCAAACATTGAACCAGGCGATGCTAAGTCCGTGAAGCCGCCCCGGAGCCTTCGGGCAAAGGGGAGTGGTGGAGCCGACGGACCAGACCTGCAGTAGGTGAGTGATGGGGTGACGCAGGAAGGTAGTCCATCCCGGGCGGTGGTTGTCCCGGGGTAAGGGTGTAGGCCGTGTGATAGGTAAATCCGTCACACATTAAGGCTGAGACCTGATGCCGAGCCGATTGTGGTGAAGTGGATGATCCTATGCTGTCGAGAAAAGCCTCTAGCGAGTTTCATGGCGGCCCGTACCCTAAACCGACTCAGGTGGTCAGGTAGAGAATACCGAGGCGTTCGGGTGAACTATGGTTAAGGAACTCGGCAAAATGCCCCCGTAACTTCGGGAGAAGGGGGCCATCACCGGTGATCGGATTTACTCCGTGAGCTGGGGGTGGCCGCAGAGACCAGCGAGAAGCGACTGTTTACTAAAAACACAGGTCCGTGCGAAGCCGTAAGGCGATGTATACGGACTGACGCCTGCCCGGTGCTGGAACGTTAAGGGGACCGGTTAGTCACTCTTCGGGGTGGCGAAGCTGAGAACTTAAGCGCCAGTAAACGGCGGTGGTAACTATAACCATCCTAAGGTAGCGAAATTCCTTGTCGGGTAAGTTCCGACCTGCACGAATGGCGTAACGACTTCTCGACTGTCTCAACCATAGGCCCGGTGAAATTGCACTACGAGTAAAGATGCTCGTTTCGCGCAGCAGGACGGAAAGACCCCGGGACCTTTACTACAGTTTGATATTGGTGTTCGGTTCGGCTTGTGTAGGATAGGTGGGAGACTTTGAACTCTGAGCGCCAGCTCAGGGGGAGTCGTCGTTGAAATACCACTCTGGTCGTGCTGGATGTCTAACCTGGGTCCGTGATCCGGATCAGGGACAGTGTCTGATGGGTAGTTTAACTGGGGCGGTTGCCTCCTAAAGAGTAACGGAGGCGCCCAAAGGTTCCCTCAGCCTGGTTGGTAATCAGGTGTTGAGTGTAAGTGCACAAGGGAGCTTGACTGTGAGACCGACGGGTCGAGCAGGGACGAAAGTCGGGACTAGTGATCCGGCGGTGGCTTGTGGAAGCGCCGTCGCTCAACGGATAAAAGGTACCCCGGGGATAACAGGCTGATCTTCCCCAAGAGTCCATATCGACGGGATGGTTTGGCACCTCGATGTCGGCTCGTCGCATCCTGGGGCTGGAGTCGGTCCCAAGGGTTGGGCTGTTCGCCCATTAAAGCGGTACGCGAGCTGGGTTTAGAACGTCGTGAGACAGTTCGGTCCCTATCCGCTGCGCGCGTAGGAATATTGAGAAGGGCTGTCCCTAGTACGAGAGGACCGGGACGGACGAACCTCTGGTGTGCCAGTTGTCCTGCCAAGGGCATGGCTGGTTGGCTACGTTCGGGAGGGATAACCGCTGAAAGCATCTAAGCGGGAAGCCTGCTTCGAGATGAGTATTCCCACCCCCTTTGAGGGGTTAAGGCTCCCAGTAGACGACTGGGTTGATAGGCCGGATCTGGAAGGCGGGTAACCGCTGGAGGTGACCGGTACTAATAGGCCGAGGGCTTGTCCTCAGTTGCTCGCGTCCACTGTGTTGGTTCTGAAACCACGAACAACCCCGTTGTCGGGCCACGGCAATGGTGCGGTAGTTACAGTTTCATAGTGTTTCGGTGGTCATAGCGTGAGGGAAACGCCCGGTTACATTCCGAACCCGGAAGCTAAGCCTCACAGCGCCGATGGTACTGCAGGGGGGACCCTGTGGGAGAGTAGGACGCCGCCGAACTAATTGTAGGGAGAACCCCCGTACCGGGAAATCGGTACGGGGGTTTTCTGCGTTCGGGGGTCTAGTGTTTTGTCATGCGCTATGACTTGGTGATCTTCGACAACGACGGCGTCCTCGTGGACAGTGAGCCGATCTCCAACACGATTCTGGCCGCCTATCTCACCGAACTCGGATACCCGACCTCGTACGAGGAGTCCATCCGGGACTACATGGGGTCTGCCATGCACCGCATCCACGAGCTCGTCCAGGAGCGGAGCGGGCAGCGGCTGCCGGAGGATTTCGACGACGTCTTTCACGGGCGGGTGTTCGCCGCCTTCGAGCGGGAGCTGCAACCCGTTCCCGGTGCCGTGCAGTTGCTGGAGAAGCTGGCCGCGGACGAGGTCCCGTACTGCGTGGCCTCCTCCGGGAGCCATGAGCGGATCCGGGTGGGGCATCGGAAGACCGGGCTCGACCGATGGTTCGACGAGGGGCGTGTCTTCAGCTCGCAGGATGTGGGGCGGGGCAAGCCGGCCCCCGATCTGTTTCTTTACGCGGCCGAGCGGATGAGCGTGGCGCCGGAGCGGTGTGTCGTCGTGGAGGACAGTCCGCTCGGGGTGCGGGCCGCGAACGCCGCGGGGATGGACGTGTACGGGTTCACCGCCATGACGCCGGCCGCCAAGCTCACCGGTGCCACTCAACTCTTCTCCGAGCTGGGAGAGTTGGCTGACCTGCTCGTATGACGGCACCCATCGCGCGGCACTGACATTTGTCACGCCGAGCTCCGGACGATCGTTTCTGTTGGCGAGTGGGGTCCGACCGCGAAGCTGAGTACATCGGAACGGGACGTACACAGCGACGACGGAGGGACCCGATCATGAGCATCACGGCCATCGAGACCAGCACTGGAGCGACCACCGTCGAGGCACCGGCAGCCACGAGCGCCGCTGCCGCCGCCAGGCCCAGCTTCCTGCCGCTGATCCTCGACGTGGCGGTGCCCGTCGGGTCGTACTACCTCCTCAAGAACGGGTTCGGCATGAGCACCATGGCGGCCCTCGGCTGGAGCAGCGTGGTGCCGGCGGTGCGGACCGTGTGGGGCGTGGTGAAGGAGCGCAAGGCCAACGCCCTGGCCGGGCTGATCCTGTTCGTCAACGTCGTCGGGCTGGCGCTCAGCCTCGTCGCCGGTGACCCGCGGCTGATGCTGGCCAAGGACAGCGGGGTCAGCAGCGCGATCGGCATCGGCATCCTGGTCTCCGTGAAGCTCGGCAGGCCGATGATGACGGCGGGCATGAAGCCGTTCCTCATCAAGGGCGACGCGGCCAAGAACGCCGCCTGGGACCGGCTGGCGGCAGGCTCCCCGCGGTTCCGGAAGGCCGAGCGGACCTTCTCCCTGGTCTGGGGCGTGGTGCTGCTCGGCGAGTGCGTCGCGCGGGTCGTGGGGGCGTACACCCTGCCGGTCGACACGATGGTCTGGCTGGGCACGGTCGTGATGATCGGTTCGATCGCGGTGGCCATCCTGGTCAGTGGGCGGCTGGCGGTCGGTCCGATGGAGAAGATGCTGGAGAACGACGTCGCCGGGACGATCCAGTCCAAGAGTTGAGCAAAATTCATCTTCGGCTGGATCTACCCACCGGTATGCCGGGGCCCTACGCTCGCCGCCATGACAGATGTGCTGCGTCGCGGTAGGGCCTCTTTGGCGTTCAGCTTCTTCGCTCAGGGCGCCGCCTTTGCCCTGCTCGTGACGCGCATTCCGGCCATCCAGGACCGGTACGGCGTCTCCGACGCTCTGCTGCCCGCGTTCCTGGCCGCCGTGCCGATCCTCGCCGGGGTCGGCAGCGTGACGACCGAGCAGCTGGTGAAGCGAATACGGCCCAGTCGGCTGCTGCGCTGGTCCCAGCCTGTTGTGCTCCTGGCGCTGCTCGGGGTCGGGGCGGGGGACCGGCTGGTCGAACTGGCGGTCGCGCTCGGTGCCTTCGGGCTCGCGGTCGGCGCGCTCGACGCGTCCATGAACATGCTCGGGGTGAGCCTCCAGCGGACGTACGGGCGCAGCATTATGCTCGGCTTTCACGCCACGTACAGCCTGGGCGGGATCGTGGGCGCCTCGCTCGCGTGGGTGGGGGCGCACTGGCACCTCTCGCTGTTGGTGTCCTATCTGCCGGTGGTGCTCGTGCTGCTGCCGGCGGCGTTCGTGGGGAGTCGGTGGTACGTCGACGGGGGCGCCGCCTCTGGTCTTGAGGCCGATGCCGATGCCAGTGTGGATGCGGAGGCCGGGAAGAGGCAGGGAGAGAGTGGGGCCCTGGTCTTCAGGCTGCTGTTGCCGCTGTGCCTGGTGATGACGTTCGCGTACATCGGGGACTCGACAGTTTCAAACTGGAGTGCGAAGTATCTGCAGGATGTGCTGGGCAGTTCGGAGCAGTTGGCGACCGTTCCCTACAACGTCTACATGGTGATGACGCTGGTGGGACGGGCCGTCGGGGACTTCGGGGTGCGGCGGTTCGGGGCGGTGGCCGTCGTACGGCTGGGGGCGGTCGTGGCGGCGCTGGGGTTCGCGGTGGTGGCGGTGGCACCGGGGGCGTGGGTCGGGATGCTCGGGTTCACGTTGCTGGGGCTGGGGTTGTGTGTGCTGGTGCCGCAGACGTTCGCGGCGGCCGGACGGTTGTTTCCCGGGGCTTCGGACGCTGCCATCGCACGGCTGAACATCTTCAATTACGTCGGGTTCTTGATCGGTTCGCCGTTGGTGGGGGCGTTGGGCGACGCCTGGAACTACCGGGGCGCCATGCTTGTGCCGATGGTGTTGGTCCTTGCGACCTTGGGGTACGCCCGCTCGTTCGCGCCCGAACCGGACCGATACGGTGACGGACATGAGCGGCCGCGCACAGCTGATGTGGGACGAGGCAGTAACGGGCTATGACTTCGGCCCGGACCATCCGATGGATCCAGTCCGGCTGGCGCTGACCCGGCGACTGGTCGATGCCTTCGGGCTCGATCGGGAGGTCGATGTCGTCGCGGCGAAGCCGGCCGGGGAGTCGACGTTGCGGCTCGTGCATCGTGAGGACTATGTCGAGGCGGTCAAGGTCGCGTCGGTGGATCCGGGGGCCGCGGATGCCTCGTACGGGCTCGGGACCATGGACGATCCCGCCTTCGTGGGAATGCACGAGGTGTCGGCGCTGATCGCCGGGCAGTCGGTCGGGGCGGCGGAGGCGGTGTGGCACGGGGACGCGCTGCACGCCGTGAACTTCGCGGGTGGGCTGCACCATGCGATGCCGGGCGGGGCGTCCGGGTTCTGCATCTACAACGACGCCTCTCTCGCGATCGCGCGGCTGCTGGAGCTGGGGGCCGAGCGGGTCGCGTACGTGGATGTCGATGTGCATCACGGGGACGGGGTGCAGGCGGCGTTCTGGGATGACCCCCGGGTTCTGACGATCTCGCTGCACGAGCATCCGCGGACGCTGTTCCCGCAGACCGGGTGGCCGGAGGAGACGGGGGCCTCCTCGGCGGAGGGCTCCGCCGTCAATGTCGCGCTGCCGGCCGGGACCGGGGACGCGGGGTGGCTGCGGGCGTTCCACTCCGTGGTGCCTGAGCTCGTCGCCGAGTTTCGGCCGCAGGTGCTGGTCACCCAGCACGGTGCCGACACCCACTTCGAGGACCCGCTCGCTCATCTGGCCGTCTCGCTCGACGCGCAGCGGGCCGTGCAGGTCGCCTGTCACGACCTGGCGCACGAGTACGCCGACGGGCGGTGGGTCGCGTTGGGTGGGGGCGGGTATGCGGTCGTGGACGTCGTGCCGCGGTCCTGGACGCATCTGGTCGCCGTCGCGGCGGGGCGGCCGATCGACCCCGAGACGGTGATTCCTGAGAGCTGGCGGCAGGAGGTCTTCGCTCGTACGCGGCAGTTGGCGCCCGTGCGGATGACGGACGGGCGGTGGCCCGTGTCCTGGAAGGGGTGGGAGTCCGGGTACGACCCGGCCGACCGCCTCGACCAGGCGATCGTTGCGACGCGCCGCGCGGTCTTCCCCCTTCGGGGCCTCCTGCCCTGACCCTTCTTCCTTCGCCCCCGCCGCCCCTACCCGACCCATCCCCAGGGGCTCCGCCCCTTCAACCCCGACGGGGCTCCGCCCCTGCACCCCTGCGGGGCTCCGCCCCTGCACCCCTGCGGGGCTCCGCCCCTGCACCCCTGCGGGGCTCCGCCCCTGCACCCCTGCGGGGCTCCGCCCCTGCACCCCTGCGGGGCTGCACCCCCGGATCCCTGCGGGGCTGCACCCCCGGATCCCTGCGGGGCTGCACCCCCGGATCCCTGCGGGGCTGCGCCCCCGGATCCCCTGCGGGGCTGCGCCCCGGATCCCCGCACCCCCTGCGGGGCTGCGCCCCGGATCCCTGCACCCCGCGGGGCTCCGCCCCCGCACCCCCGCAGCCTGCCCTCCGCGGGGCTTCGCCCCGCCCCCCGGAGGCCGGGCTCCCGTGCCCCGGATGGGGCTCTGTCGGGGGATAGGGGGCCAGAGTGTGCATTACGCCAAGTGTGGGGCGTTTTCGGGAAATTCGGGGTGAAGGGGGGGTGTGTGCGTCAGCATCGCTGTCGTGTTGAGCACCGGAGCATTACGTGCGCACCTGCTGGCGGCCCGGTTGGCCGGGCCCGTTGCCACCTCGCGTGAGGAGAGTCTGCGGAGTTATCGGCTTTTCGCGGCCCGCGATCCCCGTGTGCTGCTCGGGCTCGATCCCGAGTGGACGTGGGAGCAGCGGGATCTGATCGAGTTGATGGCCGACAAGTGTGGAGTTTCGGCCGATCCGACGCACACGAGTGGGCATGATGTGATCGACCCCGAGCGGACTCTGGTCGCGCTGGATTCCTTCGCGGCGCGACTCGGAACGGCGGCCCGGAAGCGTGAGCCGGTACTCCTCGGGACCGGTCACCCGCACCGTCTGCTCGGTTTCTACGCCGCCCTTGCGGACGCCCTGTCGGCGGCGGGATGTACCGTCCTCACCCCCGCGCAGGGTAGCTCTGTCGACATAACGACCCGGTTCGGCCTACGCACGTACAACCTTGACTACGTACAAGGTGTCGCGCTGGTACGCGAACCCGGCACGCAAGCCCCCGGTGGTGCGACCGGCGCACATACCCACTCACCGCTGCCGGTTCGGACGGTTCTGGCGGCCGCCGCGGAGGGTGGCGGGCCGCTCCCGGAACTCGTCATCGGGGACCACGGCTGGGTCTGCGGAGCAGGTCAGCTGGGGTTCGAGGCCATGGGGCTGGCCGATACGGACGATCCTGCGCTCTTCGTCGGAGAGGCAGAGGGGCGGGTGTCCGTCGTCGTTCCGCTTGATGACGCTGTGCGGTCTGATTACTACCGACCGCTTACTCGCTATGTACTCAATCGAGCGTGTCTGTCACAGTAGGCGGCCGATGCCATCTCCTCTTCCCCACTCGCATCACCCGCCCCTACATTGGGGAGTGAGCACGCAACGACGAAGAGTCACCGGAAGGGGAAGCCGGTGGCCGTCGAGTGCGGAAGGTTCAGGTGTGTCATGGCTGCAGCTGGCGAGAGGCCTCTGAACGAGGTTCAGTTCCTTACCGTGGCGGAAGTCGCCTCGGTGATGCGAGTGTCGAAGATGACCGTGTACCGCTTGGTGCACAGCGGTCATCTGCCGGCGATCCGGGTGGGGAGGTCCTTCCGGGTGCCGGAGCAAGCGGTTCACGAGTATCTCCGCGAGAGCTATGTGGGGGTGGAGACAGCCTGACGGTTGCTTCGAGGGGTTCCCGAGAGGCCCTTGTGGTCACCTCGGGAATCCACTCGGATCCCCTCGATTACGACCTCAGCGCTCGGACGGGTAGGCTGGCCCCTCATAGGTCGTGTGGGCCCATGCAGCCCAGCACCGAGTAAAGAGAAGTGAGCGAGGGTAGTCGTGGGCTCTGTTATCAAGAAGCGGCGCAAGCGGATGGCCAAGAAGAAGCACCGCAAGCTGCTCAAGCGCACTCGCGTTCAGCGTCGCAACAAGAAGTAAGACCGTGCCCCGGATCGCCGGGGCTCGTCCTTGCGCTTGTGCGAGCGCTGCGAACGGCGCGCTCTGTGGCCCCCCACCGGCCGGTGGGGGGCCACAGCCGTTTTCCGGCCAGGCTTTCGGCGTACCGGCCTCCGCCGTCGCGGCGGCTTTCGCCCAGAGCGGGTACTTTCCGTGGGGAGCGGGCGCGCGTCTCCTGCGCGAGGGCCCCGGAGGGCGATGCTGTGCATACGCCCATGTGCCGGGTGGCTTGGTCTGATCGTACGTTCGTGGCTGTCGTCACTTCGTGCATCGGGCGGTCATCACAGCGCAACATCAACCCGCTAGGTTGGGGCACACGGGGAACACGGCAGGGTACGAGCAGAGCTACGTCGGCTCACGTCCAGAACGGGAAGAGAGGCGCTGATCTTGGGGAAGGTCGTGCTCGTCACCGGAGTGGCCCGTCAGCTGGGAGGCCGGTTCGTACGACGGATCCAGCGTGACCCTCAGGTGGACCGGGTGATCGCCGTGGACGCGGTGCTGCCCGAGCACCATCTGGGCGAGGCCGAGTTCGTCCAGGCCGACATCCGCCAGCCCACGATCGCCCGCGTGCTCGCCGAGCACTCCGTCGACACGGTCGTCCACATGGACGTGACGGGCATCGCGCTGGGCGGTGGCAGCCGGACGACGGTCAAGGAGACCAACGTCATCGGCACCATGCAGCTGCTGGGCGCCTGCCAGAAGTCCCCGTCGGTCAAGCGGCTCGTCGTGAAGTCCAGTACGAACGTCTACGGGTCCGCGCCGCGGGATCCTGCCGTGTTCACCGAGACCACCCCGCCCAAGTCGCTGCCCAGCGGCGGCTTCGCGAAGGACACGGTGGAGGTCGAGGGGTATGTGCGTGGCTTCGCGCGGCGGCGGCCCGACGTCGCCGTGTGTGTGCTGCGGTTCGCGAACATCCTCGGGCCGAGCGCCGACTCGCCGCTCGCCTCGTACTTCGCGCTGCCGGTGCTGCCGACCGTCTTCGGCTACGACCCGCGGCTGCAGTTCGTGCACGAGGACGACGTGATCGAGGTGCTGCGGATCGCCTCGCACGATCCGCAGCGCGGCACGCTCAACAGCGGCACCTTCAACATCGCCGGAGACGGCGTCCTGTTGCTCTCGCAGTGCGCTCGACGCCTGGGCCGCCCCACGGTGCCTCTGCTGCTGCCGGCGCTCAGCTGGGCGGGCACGGTTGTGCGTACCCTGGGCGTGACGGACTTCTCGCCGGAGCAGCTGCGGCTGCTCACCCACGGCAGGGTCGTGTCGACGAACCAGATGCGCGAGACGCTGGGCTACAAACCGAGATACTCGACCGCGGAGACCTTCGCGGACTTCGCACGCAGCCGGGGGCCCGGACTCCTGCCCCCCGAGGCCCTCGCGGGGGCCGTCGACCGGATCGCCGCGCTGCGTTACGTGGGTGGCGGCCACCCCCCGACACTGAGCGCCAACTGAGGAGCGCATCGACGATGGCGGACGCCAAGGTCATTCCGTTCGACGACGACCGGTCGCGCGGGGGTGCTGTGCAGCGCCCGCCGCGGCGGCGGGCCGCGGGGAGCCGGCGCAAGGGCGATCCCGTGGTGGTACGTGAGGTCCAGCCCCTGCCCGGCCGGACCTTCCCGCAGGATGATGTTCCTGTGACGCGTGAGGAACAGCAGCCTCAGCCGTCGACGCCGAACGACGCGCCGTCGACGTCACAGGCACGGGTGAGCGGCGGGTTGGAACGGCGCGTCGCCGGTGGCCTCGCCTTCCTGCGCCGGCGCCTCACCGGTGACTACGAGATCGACGACTTCGGGTACGACCAGGAGCTCACCGAGCAGGTCCTGATGTCCCTGATCCGGCCGCTGTACGAGAAGTACTTCCGGGTCGAGGTGAAGGGCATCGAGAACATCCCGACCGACGGCGGCGCGCTGATCGTCGCCAACCACTCGGGCACCCTCCCGCTGGACGGCCTGATGATGCAGGTCGCCGTCCACGACAACCACCCCGAGAGCCGCCATCTGCGCCTTCTCGCGGCCGACCTGGTGTTCATGCTGCCGGTGGTCAACGAGTTGGCCCGCAAGGCCGGCCACACCCTCGCCTGCGCCGAGGACGCCGAACGGCTCCTGGAGCGCGGCGAGCTGGTCGGTGTGATGCCGGAGGGCTTCAAGGGCATCGGCAAGCCGTTCGGCGAGCGCTACAAGCTCCAGCGCTTCGGCCGGGGCGGGTTCGTGTCGACGGCCCTGCGGCAGGGCGCCCCGATCATTCCGTGCTCGATCGTCGGCGCGGAGGAGATCTACCCGATGATCGGCAACGCGAAGACGTTGGCGCGGCTGCTGGGTTTCCCGTACTTCCCGATCACGCCGACCTTCCCGTGGCTGGGTCCGCTGGGCGCCGTCCCGCTTCCCACGAAGTGGACGATCCAGTTCGGCGAGCCGATCCCCACGGACGGCTATCCGCCGGAGGCCGCCGAGGACCCGATGCTGATGTTCAACCTGACGGACCAGGTCAGGGAGCAGATCCAGCACACGCTGTACAAGCTGCTGGTGCAGCGTCGGTCGGTCTTCTTCTGACGGACATGCGGCCGGATGTTCCGTCGGCGATGGACGTACGTGGCTGGGGGCGCCCTTCCTGAGAAGGGCGCCCCCAGCCACGTCGCGGTGTTACCTGCTGTCCTCGCTGTCGATGCCCAGGCCCGGCAGGAGACCGGGCAGCAGCGGGGGCAGGGTGACGTCCGGGCCGCCGCTCGTCGGGGTGGACTTGCCGGCCGACGGGGAGGAGCTGGTGGTGTCCTTGGGCGGGTCCAGGAGACCGCCCGTGGTGCCGCCGAGCAGGCCCTCGCCGGTGCTGCTGGAGCTGGACGGCTTCGGCTTGCCGCTGCTGTGGCTGCCGGCGGTGGAGCCGCTGCTGGCGCTGGGCGCCGGACGGTCCGTACCGGACGATGAGCCGGGGGCGTCCGAACTGGCACCCCGGTGACGGCCCGTGCCCTCCTTCGCGGGGGTGCCCGGGAGCAGCGGGTCGACCTCCTCGTCTATGGCGGCGAACACCGACGAGACCTGCTGACTGACGTCGCCGAGCTGGACGGGCAGCCGGTCGCGCAGTGCGCCCCAGGCCTCGCGGTGCGACTGGGCGAAGGCGGACAGGGCCTGGATGGGGCCCAGTGAACCGTCCCGCTCGTACGCCTCGTACAGCAGGCGGTGGCCCTCGGAGGCGTCGTGCTGCATGCCTGACAGGGCGCGGCGGATCTCGCCCAGGGATTCGTGGTCGAGGGGGCCCGAGCGGCCACGCTCCATCAGCCGGCGGGCCTCGCTCAGGCGTGTGGACGCCTGGTCGAGGTAGAGCTCGCCGCGGTCGCTGTCGCCGTGGGCCAGGCCGAGTTTGATGTCCTCCATGCCTCGTTTGAGCCCGTAGAGCGAGTCACCGGGCAGGGCGTCGGAGCTGGCGGCTGCCACGCCGCCGAAGGCTCCCGCGGCCACGCCCACGGTGAGCCCGCCCGCGGCCAGGCCCTTGGACAAACGCGAACGCGGTCGCAGCTTCCCCAGTCCGGTCGCCCGGTGTGCGCCCCGTGCCCGGTGCGAGCGCTGCTCGGGCACGGAACGGTCCGGACCTTCGCCCCCCGCGGCGGTGCCTTCCAGCAGCATGGCCTCCATCGCTGCCACGAGCTGTGCTCGCTGCACGACCTTGACCTCGGGGTCCAGCTCCGGTTTGGGCAGCTCGCCGAGACCGGTGGCGAGGGCCAACAGCAGGCCCTGCTCAGTCTGTTCCGAAGCAGCCTGGGACGGTGCCGATCCATCGGGCTGCTCGGCCGCCGTGCCCTGGTCGGACTGGTCCTCCAGGGCCTGGGCGAAGGCGTTCGCCCGCCGGTGTGCCGATACGTTCGCGATCACTGGCGGCACCTCCTCTCGTCAAGACGGTCGACTCCCCAGGGGGTCCTGAGGGTTGCACGCCCCGAGCGCATCCACACGATCGAGTGATCGGCGATGGCCGGGTCGTGACCACAGGGAGCCTGTATCCCGCACAACGAGCGTCGCGGCACTTGGGTTACGGACGACGGATGATCGGACCGTGAAGTCAACGGACTTTCACGGAGGGTGAGTTGAGCGTCGCTGAGTGTGTGGGATCGCGGGGGCGTTCGTACGGGCCGGTGTTCGTACGGGTTTCAGCTTTCAGCGGGCGTCGTCCGGGAGGAGCCGTGCCAGGGTGCGGACGGCTCGGTACTGGAGGGTCTTGATCGCGCCCTCGTTCTTGCCCATCACCCGGGCGGTCTCGGCGACCGACAGCCCCTGCAGGAAGCGCAGGGTGACGCACTCCTGCTGCTGAGGGTTGAGCCGTCGTACGGCGTCGAGCAGGGCCGCGTTCGACAGTGACTCCAGGACGGAGTCCTCGGGGCTTCGCTCGACCTCGTTCGCGTCGAGCATTTCGCCGGTGGTCACTTCGAGTCGGAATCGGCTCGATTTGAAGTGGTCCGCGACCAGGTTGCGGGCGATGGTGACCAGCCAGGCGCCGAAGTCGCGGCCCTGCCAGGTGAACGTTCCGATGCGGCGCAGGGCGCGCAGGAACGTCTCACTGGTGAGGTCCTCGGCGGTCGCCTTGCCGCCGACGCGGTAGTAGATGTAGCGGTACACGGTGTCGCTGTACTGGTCGTAGAGGCGGCCAAAGGCGTCGGCCTCGCCGGCCTGGGCGCGCTCGACGAGATCCATCATCCGGGCGCTGTCGCTGTCTGCGGCCGGGCGGCGTGCGGTGGGCGTGGCGGCCGAGCCTGAGCGGCCTCGTCTGCCGACCGCCGCGCTGCCCTCGGCCAGGGCGTAGCAAGGACCGAGGGGCGCGGGGACGGCGGCGAGGGCGGGGACGGCGTACGCGGTGGGGACGAAGCCGCGCAAGCGGTCCAGGACCGTTGCGCGCAGCGTAGCCAGGCCCGAGGCGTCAACCCCGACGTGTGAGTACACGGGACTCCCAGAGGCAGAGCTTCCATCACGTGCAGTGCGGGACCGTTCACCCGTCGTAGCGACGGAGGGGTACCGGTTTGCGTCTGAGGAGAATAACGCTTCGTACAGGCAGCGCTACACCGAGTTGCTCAAATCATCGATTACGTCGCTTCTGTAACCGATTGACGCCTGATCAAGTGCCGGACAGTGACCGGTTGTTGATCGGATGGGTTCGGTTTCCGTCTGGGCGCGGGGCGTGTTGTGGCCGTGTGGGGGTGGGGTGACTGGGTGGGGGGCCACGGGGGTAGGACAGGGGATTGGCCGACTTCCGGCGGGGTGTCCTGGGGACTCCGCCCCCAGACCCCCGGGTGGGTTCTCCGGGTACGAGTGGGTGGGGGCTGGTCGCGCAGTTCCCCGCGCCCCTGGGGCACGGGGCTGCGCCCCAGTGCCCCGGCGCCCCATCGGCCTGAGTGGTCTGAGTGGCCTTGTCCTCGCACGCAGGGCGGGCTGGAGGTCTTTAGGGGCGCGGGGAACTGCGCGACCAGCCCCCACCGGCCGGTAGTCGAAGAACTATGGGCGCGCAGGGGATGCGGGGCGTGGCCCCGGGGGTCAGCGGCGGCGGCGGTGGAGGGCGATGGCGGCGGCTGTGCCGCCGGCCACGGCGCCCACTCCGGCCGCGGCGGGGATGCCGACCTTCGCGGCCTTGCGGGCCGTGCGATAGTCCCGCAGACGCCACTCGAACGTACGAGCGTGTTTGCGGAGTTTCGCGTCCGGGTTGATCGCGTAGGGGTGGCCGACCAGGGACAGCATGGGGATGTCGTTGTGGGAGTCGCTGTAGGCGGCGCAGCGGGACAGGTCCAGGCCCTCGGCACTGGCCAGCGCGCGGACCGCCTCCGCCTTCGCCGGGCCGTGCAGGGGCTCGCCCACCAGCTTGCCCGTGTAGACGCCGTCCACCGACTCCGCGACCGTGCCCAGCGCACCGGTCAGGCCCAGCCGGCGGGCGATCACCGTGGCGATCTCCACGGGGGCCGCCGTGACCAGCCAGACCTTCTGGCCCGCGTCCAGGTGGGCCTGGGCGAGGGCGCGCGTACCGGGCCAGATGCGTTCGGCCATGTACTCGTCGTAGATCTCCTCGCCGATCGACATCAGCTCCGAGACCCGGTGGCCCTTGACGATCGAGAGTGCCGAGTCGCGGGCGTCCTGCATGTGTTCCGGGTCCTCGACGCCGGCCAGCCTGAACCACGCCTGCTGCCAGGCGAATCGGGCGAGGTCGCGGGTCTCGAAGAACTTCCGCTTGTACAGGCCCCGGCCGAAGTGGAAGAGGGCGGCGCCTTGCATCACGGTGTTGTCGAGGTCGAAGAAGGCCGCGGCCTTCTCGTCGCCGAGGACCGGGAACTCCGGTTCCTGGTCGGGCGCGTCGGCGTCGGGCGCGGCGTCGTGGGCTAGTTCCTCCAGTTCCTGGGAGGACTTGCGCGCTGCCTCTGCCGAGGCCTCGCCTGCCAACACGCTCCGCGCGGTGGCGGAGCGCCTACGGGGAGTGAGCCATCCGAGAGCGGCCATGTCGTGAGCATAGCCAGTTTGTTCGGAGCTTCCGGAGTCGAGAGGATGCGAGGCTGTGAACTCTCCGCGACCGAGCCGTTAAAGAAGTGGTCCGACCGGCACCTCCGGGCCGCGCGGGTGGCGGGAGAATGACCCGTATGAGTTCCATGTTCCGGCGCGGTGGGCGCCGTACGACGCAGAAGGCACCCTCGGAGCGGCTGGTCACGCTCATCAGGAAGCCTGGTTGTCATCTGTGTGATGACGCACAAGAAGTGGTGGAGAAGGTGTGTGGGGATCTCGGGGTCCCCTGGGAGCACAAGGACATCACCGAGGATGAAGAGCTGCACCGTGCCTACTGGGAGCAGATCCCCGTGGTGCTGGTGGACGGGGCGCAGCACACCTTCTGGCGTGTGGACGAGGCTCGGCTGCGTAAAGCCCTCGCTCCGTAGCGGCGCGGTGTGGCGCGGTGAGGCCTGGTGTTCCGTCCGGATTGTGCCGTGATCGGGTCCGGACCCCGTCCTGACCGGTGAGTCCAACGGGTCCGGAAAGTCGCCTAGGATCGACGGCGATTGGTCTCGGGGGCGGGGTTCGTTGAGGAGAGTGTGCGGTTTTGCCCCCTTCAGGAGCGGAACGAAGCGGTGTGCGCGCCGGTTCCATACGGGCGCGCCGGGAGTGCGTGACGCCCGTCACGTTGCCCGGGCAAATCGGACACCATCTTTGTGCACGCGTTCACAAAGACATAGCCTGCATTCGACGGGGCGGTCTAGGTACGTGTGACCGCCTGCAGCCCCGCGCTACCCGCAGGAGCACCGTGGCAACTGGCCGAACTCACCGACCGGCGACCCGCAGCCGAGGGATTCCCGAGGCCACCGTCGCCCGGCTTCCGCTGTACCTCCGAGCCCTCACCGCACTGTCGGAGCGCTCGGTACCCACGGTCTCCTCCGAGGAGCTCGCGGCCGCGGCGGGGGTCAACTCCGCGAAGCTGCGCAAGGACTTCTCCTACCTCGGCTCCTACGGGACGCGTGGTGTGGGGTACGACGTCGAGTATCTCGTGTACCAGATCTCCCGTGAGCTGGGCCTGACCCAGGACTGGCCGGTAGTGATCGTCGGTATCGGTAACCTCGGCGCCGCGCTGGCCAACTACGGCGGGTTCGCCTCCCGTGGTTTCCGGGTCGCCGCGCTGATCGACGCCGATCCGGAGATGGCCGGAAAGCAGGTCGCAGGGATCGCCGTGCAGCACAGCGACGGCCTCGAGAAGATCATCGACGAGAACGGCGTCTCCATCGGCGTCATCACCACCCCGCCGGGCGTGGCCCAGCAGGTCTGCGACCGCCTGGTCGCCGCCGGGGTCACCTCCATCCTCAACTTCGCGCCGACCGTCCTGTCCGTCCCGGACGGCGTCGACGTGCGCAAGGTCGATCTCTCCATCGAGCTGCAGATCCTCGCCTTCCACGAGCAGCGCAAGGCCGGCGAGGAGGCCGAGGCCCAGGCCGGTGCCGCCGCCGTGGCCCAGGCCGCCCAGGAGGACGACGGCAAAGGTCCTGACGGGGACATCCCCGCCGTGATGCCGGCATGAGTCTCCTCGTCGTCGGGCTGAGCCACCGCAGCGCCCCGGTCAGCGTCCTGGAGCGGGCCACGCTGAACGCGGACGCCCAGATCAAGCTGCTGCAGGACACGGTCGCCGCCGAACCGGCCGCCGAGGCCACGCTGCTCGCCACCTGCAACCGCATCGAGCTGTACGCCGACGTGGACAAGTTCCACGCGGGCGTCGCCGAGCTGTCCACGCTGCTCGCCCAGCACAGCGGGGTCGGCCTCGACGAGCTCACCCCCCACCTCTACGTGCACTACGAGGACCGGGCCGTCCACCACCTCTTCTCGGTGGCCTGCGGGCTCGACTCGATGGTCGTGGGCGAGGGGCAGATCCTCGGCCAGATCAAGGACGCGCTCGCCACCGCGCAGGAGATGCACACCGCGGGCCGGCTGCTGAACGACCTGCTCCAGCAGTCGCTGCGGGTCGGCAAGCGCGCGCACTCCGAGACCGGCATCGACCGCGCCGGGCAGTCCCTCGTCACCTTCGGCCTCCAGCAGCTGTCGGCCGGCACCGCCGTTGACGCCTGGGCCAAGGGCAAGAAGGCCCTCGTCATCGGCGCGGGCTCGATGTCCTCGCTGGCCGCGGCGACGCTCGCGCGCGCCGGAGTCTCCGAGATCGTCATCGCCAACCGCACCCCGGACCGCGCGGAGCGGCTCGCCCAGATCCTCAACGAGAACGAGGGCGGCGACACGGACGTGGTGGCCCGCGCGGTACCGATGGATTCGGTGCCGGTCGAGCTGACACGTGCCGACATCGCCATCTCGTGCACCGGCGCCACCGGGCTCGTCCTGACGGCCGAGTCGGTCGCGGCGGCCGTGGCGGGACGTACGGGAGAGTCCGTGGCCACGGCCGAGCCGGCGGTGAAGCCCGCCGTGCGCGGTGCCGGCTCCGCTCGCACGGCGTCGTCCGCGGTCGTGGGCGACCAGGCGCAGCTCGCTCCCACCGGTGTCGGTACCGACGACGACTGTCCGCTCGACCTGTCCGCCGTGCAGGGCACGGCCGGCTTCTCCGTGCTCGGCGAGGCCGCCGTCGCCGGAATGGCCGCCGCCGAGCTGGAGCAGCACGCGGCCTGGGTGGACAAGGGCGATGCCGCGGCCCGTGCCCCGCGTGGGGCGGCCGTGCTCGACCCGGAGGCCGACGCCGAGGCCATCGCCGCGCTCGTCCTGGCCGTCGCCACCGTCGGCCGGGTGCCCGAGCGCCGCAGGCCCGAGCCGGTCGCCGAGGCCCCCCGGCCCGCGCCCGTGCTCGCGCTGCTGGACCTCGCCATGCCCCGTGACATCGACGCGGCCGTGCACCGGCTGCTCGGCGTGCGGCTCGTCGACATCGAGTCGCTGGCCGAGGCGTCCGCGGACGCGCCGATGGCGGCGGACGTGGACCAGGTGCGGAGGATCGTTTCCGACGAGGTGGCCGCCTTCAGCGCCGCCCAGCGGGCCGCCCACATCACCCCCACCGTCGTGGCGCTGCGCACCATGGCCGCCGACCTCGTCGCGAGCGAGATCGCGCGGCTCGACGGGCGGCTGCCGGACCTCGACGACAAGGAGCGGGGCGAGATCACGCAGACCGTGCGGCGCGTCGTCGACAAGCTGCTGCACGCGCCGACCGTACGGGTCAAGCAACTCGCCGCCGAACCCGGTGGCGCCGGGTACGCGGACGCGCTGCGCACCCTGTTCGACCTGGACCCCGAGACGGTCGCCTCCGTCTCGCGGGCCGAGAACAACAACGAGAACGCCAAGAACCGAGGGCGAGCATGAGTGAGCCACGTGAGCCACGTGCGCCGCAGGGGCAGGCTGGAGCGCCCCAAGGGCGACCAGATGAGAAGGCGGCACTGAGGCTGGGGACCAGGCGCAGCAAGCTCGCCATGGCCCAGTCCGGGCTGGTGGCGCAGGCCGTGAGCCAGGTGACCGGCAGGCCCGTCGAGCTCGTGGAGATCACGACGTACGGAGACACCTCCCGTGAGCACCTCGCCCAGATCGGCGGCACGGGCGTCTTCGTCACCGCGCTGCGCGAGGCGCTGCTGCTCGGTGAGATCGACTTCGCCGTGCACTCCCTGAAGGACCTGCCGACCGGGCAGCCCGACGAGCTCGCGCTGGCCGCCGTGCCGCTGCGCGAGGACCCGCGCGACGTGCTCGTCGCCCGCGACGGGCTGCGCTTCGAGGAGCTTCCGGACGGCGCGCGCGTCGGCACCGGTTCGCCGCGCCGGATGGCCCAGCTGAACGCGTACGCCCGTAACCACGGGATGACGATCGAGACGGTCCCGATCCGTGGGAACGTCGACACGCGGATCGGATACGTACGCAGCGGGGAGCTCGACGCCGTCGTGCTCGCCGCCGCCGGCCTCGGCCGCCTCGGGCGGATAGAGGACGTGACGGACTTCCTGTCCGTCGACACCGTTTTGCCCGCCCCCGGCCAGGGGGCACTGGCGATCGAGTGTGCCGCGGACAACGCGGATCTCGTCGCCGCGCTCGGAGAACTCGACGACCCGTTCACCCGGGCCGCCGTGACCGCCGAGCGGTCCCTGCTCGCCGCCCTGGAGGCCGGCTGCAGCGCACCTGTGGGTGCTCTCGCCGACCTTTTGGCCGACGGGCAGATTGTCAAGGAGATGCGCCTGCGCGGCGTCGTCGGCACGACCGACGGCACGACGCTGGTGCAGCTGTCCACCACCGGTCCCGTGCCCGAGACACATGACCAAGCAATGGCGCTCGGCCGTGAACTCGCCGCCGAGATGCTTGCCAAGGGCGCGGCCGGTCTGATGGGGGAGCGAGCACATTGAGCCCCACCACCCTTCCCGCCGGTCCCGATCACGGGCACGTCACCTTCCTCGGTGCCGGACCCGGAGATCCGGGACTACTGACACTGCGCGCCGTCGAGGCGCTGGCGAACGCGGATGTTCTCGTCGCCGAGTACGAGGTACTCGACATGGTCCGCGTCCATGCCAGACAAGGCGTCGCCGTACTGAGTACGAATACGGACGGGGGGACGCCTTTGGGCACGTCTTCCAGTACGTATCCGGGCACAGGCACGCCTCAACTAGCGGTTGTTGACGCCGTGTCAACGACCGCTGGTGACCCCGCGTTGAGGGACGCTGCCAATCTTGTCATGGAGGCCGCGCGGGGCGGCAAGCGGGTCGTGCGTGCGGTGTCCGGTGACCCCGGGCTCGACACGTACGCCGCCGAGGAGATGTTGGCCTGCGCCGCCGCGGGCGTGCCGTTCGAGGTCGTGCCGGGTGTTGCCGCGGCCGTGGGCGTGCCCGCGTACGCCGGTGTGCCACTGCGCGACGCGCAGGGCGCCGACGTGCGGTTCGTCGATGGGCGTACGGCCTCCGACCGGTGCTGGACCGAGGTCGGGGCGTCGGACGGGACGGTCGTCGTCTCGTCGACGCTGGACTCCGTGGCCGCTGCCGCGGGCGAGCTGGTCGCGGCCGGCCGCAAGCCGGACACGCCGATGACGGTGACGATCGCCGGTACGACGACGCGTCAGCGGACCTGGTCGGCCACGCTCGGGACCATCGCCCAGACCCTGAAGCAGGCGAAGGTGCTGCCGTCCCCGGACGGGGGGCGCCCGGTGATAGCCGTGGTCGGTGAGCGTTCCGCCGCGGCTCAGCGTGAGCAGCTCTCGTGGTTCGAGTCGAAGCCGCTGTTCGGCTGGAAGGTGCTCGTCCCGCGGACGAAGGAGCAGGCGGCCTCGCTCTCCGACCAACTGCGGTCCTACGGAGCCGTGCCGCACGAGGTGCCGACGATCGCCGTCGAGCCGCCGCGGACTCCGCAGCAGATGGAGCGCGCGGTCAAGGGCCTGGTGACGGGCCGCTACGAGTGGATCGCCTTCACCTCCGTGAACGCGGTCAAGGCCGTGCGGGAGAAGTTCGAGGAGTACGGGCTCGACGCGCGGGCCTTCGCCGGGATCAAGGTCGCGGCGGTGGGTGAGCAGACGACGAAGGCGCTGGTCGCCTTCGGCGTGAAGCCGGATCTGGTGCCGAGCGGTGAGCAGTCGGCCGCGGGTCTTCTGGAGGACTGGCCTCCGTACGACCCGGTGTTCGACCCGATCGACCGGGTGTTCCTGCCGCGGGCCGACATCGCCACCGAGACGCTGGTCGCGGGGCTCATCGACCTGGGCTGGGAGGTCGACGACGTCACGGCCTACCGGACCGTACGGGCCTCGCCGCCGCCGGCGGAGACGCGGGAGGCGATCAAGGGGGGCGGTTTCGACGCCGTGCTCTTCACGTCGTCCTCGACCGTACGCAATCTGGTGGGCATCGCGGGCAAGCCGCACAACGTGACGGTGATCGCCTGTATCGGTCCGGCCACCGCCAAGACGGCGGAGGAGCACGGGCTGCGGGTCGATGTCATGGCTCCGGAGCCGTCCGTGCACAAGCTGGCCGAGGCGTTGGCGGACTTCGGTCTCCGGCGTCGGGCCGCCGCCGCGGAGGCGGGGGATCCGGTTACTCGGCCGAGTGAGCGTCGGCCGGGGGCGCGGAGGCGTCGTACGACGTAGTCGTGCGGCATAGGTGTGCGCAGGGGGTATGAGGGCTTCGGCCCCCATACCCCCCGCGTGTTTTTCGGCTGCGGGTGGGTGGGGGCCGGTCGCGCAGTTCCCCGCGCCCCTGAAGCACGGGGCTGCGCCCCAGTGCTCCACCGGCCGTCACCGAACGAACGGGTACCGGCACGGTGTCGGCAAGGGGAGTGGAGGGGCGGGCGTAGCGTAGAGGGCATGACGAAGTACGGATCCTTCCCCGGTACGCGGCCGCGGCGGCTGCGTACGACGCCGGTCATGCGGCGCATGGTCGCCGAGACCCGGCTGCACCCCGCCGACTTCATCCTCCCCGCGTTCGTACGGGAGGGTGTGAGCGAGCCGGTTCCCATCGCGGCGATGCCCGGCGTCGTGCAGCACACGCGCGACAGCCTGAAGAAGGCCGCGCTGGAGGCCGTGGAGGCCGGGATCTCCGGGATCATGCTCTTCGGTGTGCCGGAGGACGCGAAGAAGGACGCTGTCGGAACCCCCGGGACCGACCCGGACGGGATTCTGCAGGTCGCCCTCCGCGACGTGCGCGCCGAGGTCGGCGACGAACTGATCGTCATGTCCGATCTGTGTCTCGACGAGACCACCGACCACGGGCACTGCGGAGTGCTCGACGCGGAGGGCCGCGTCGACAACGACGCGACCCTGGAGCGCTACGCCGAGATGGCCCAGGTCCAGGCCGACGCCGGGGCGCACGTGGTGGGGCCCAGCGGGATGATGGACGGGCAGATCGGGGTCATCCGGGACGCCCTGGACCAGATCGGGCGCGAGGACGTCGCCATCCTCGCCTACACCGCGAAGTACTCCTCCGCCTTCTACGGGCCCTTCCGGGAGGCCGTGGCCTCCTCGCTGAAGGGCGACCGCAAGACGTACCAGCAGGACCCCGCCAATGCGCGGGAGTCCCTGCGGGAGTTGGCCCTCGATCTGGAGGAGGGGGCCGACATGGTGATGGTGAAGCCGGCGGGACCGTATCTGGACATCCTGGCGCGGGTCGCGGACTCCGTCGACGTGCCCGTGGCCGCCTACCAGATCTCCGGCGAGTACTCGATGATCGAGGCGGCGGCCGAGAAGGGCTGGATCGACCGTGACAAGGCGATCCTGGAGACGCTGACCGGCATCAAGCGGGCCGGCGCCCAGAACATCCTCACCTACTGGGCCACCGAGGTCGCGCAGAAGCTCCGACAGGGCCCGGCAGCCGCTCAGTAGGCGCTCAGTAGGCCAGCGCGTCGTCCAGGCTCTGCTGCCAGTAAGTCACCGTGAGCTTGTCGTCCACGTGTACGCCCTTCGCCGGGAGCGCCGGGGTCGCGCTGCTGCCCTTGGCGAAGCCGACGACCAGGGTCTTGGCCGTGTAGCCGTTGCTGCCGCTGCCGTCGGCGGCCGAGAGCAGGACGCCCGCGTAGCCGGACTCACCCGGGGTCAGGGTGACGACCGCCTGGGGGTGGGTCGACTCGGCGACCGGCGGGACCGACTGGGCCTCGCCGAAGCGGGCGATCGGGTAGCCGGTCAGATCGCAGTTCTTCGCACCGGTGTTGGTGACGGTGAGGAGCAGGTGGTTGAGGGGGCGGGAGACCTCGGTCGCGGTGGTCTTGGTGTTGGCGCCGTTGCAGGCGGGGTTCCGGGTGGTCGTGGTGCCTCCGCCGTTCTTGCCCGCGGAGCCGGAGCCGCCGCTGGTGCCCGCCGTGGTGGTGCCCGGCGTGGTGGTGCTCTTGGGGGCGGCCGTCGAGCCTCCCGTCTCACCCGCCGGCTTCGCCGTCGTACCGCCGTCGGCCGTGGACGCGGTCGGCTGCGACGAGGAATGGGACGCGGCGGACGGACCCTCGTCACGTACGCCCTTTCCGTTGTCGCACGCCGTGAGGGCGAGCGCGGCGAGCGCGACCGTCGTGGCGGCGAGGAGGCGGGTGCGGGCGGTGCGTGCGGACATGGGTGATCCCCCTGTGGGTGTGGCTGGTCGGTGGCCGCTCGACCGGTCGAGGGGAGCGGCGTGCTGGGATGACCACAGCTTGTCGGTTGATCCGTCCCGGGCGCCACGGTTGCCGGGGGATACGGGACGCCGGAACGTTCGCAGGGGGTCTGACCAGGCGGAATGTCGTCCCCCTGGAACGCGGACCGGGACACGGGGGGTGGAGGAACGGTGGACGGGGACGAGATCGCGGGGCTGCTGCGGGAGCTGAAGGAGCGGTCCGGACTCAGTTACGGGGTGCTCGCGAAGCGGCTGCACGTGAGTACGTCCACGCCGCATCGGTACGTCAACGGGGACGCCGTACCGACGGACTACGCACCCGTGGAGCGGCTCGCGGGTGAGGCACGGCGCTCGGCGGGGTCGCCGGTCAGGAGCAGATGCTCGCGCTGACCGTGCAGGGGACCGGGAAGGCCACCGTGGTCCTGGACGGGCTGCACGTGCGGGTGGTGGGGAAGAACGCGCCGCTCGCCTGGAACGTCTACGCGATGGGCGTCGGCTGCTGCGGCGGCGTGGAGGCGAAGTCCTTCGCCGTGGATCTCGACGCGGTGCGGCCCGTGACCCCGCCCAAGGCCGGGCAGCGGGACTTCCCCTACGAGGTCAGCGAGTCCGATCCCGAGGTCTTCTACGTCTTCGCGGACGCGCGGGCGCACGACGGCGGCAGCGAGTGGGAGACGGCCGCGACAGGTTAGCCAGGAGACGGGCACTATCAAGTCCCCCTAGGAGTTACGTTGTTGCCCGTTGAATGACGCGACTCTCCAGGGAGAGGCTTTATGCCCGGTGATGCTCTCAGCCAGGACCCCGCCGAGCTGAGAAGGAGGATCGACACCACCAAGGCGCACCCGGCGCGCGTCTACGACGTCTTCCTCGGGGGCAAGGACAACTACCCGGTCGACCGGTCCGCGGCCGCCGCGGCGGTCGTGGCCAATCCGCGCGGGTACCTCGACGTCCGGCACAACCGGGACTTCCTGCGCAGGGCGGTCACCACGCTGACCCAGGAAGCGGGTATCCGCCAGTTCCTGGACATCGGTACCGGGCTGCCGACGCAGGAGAACGTCCACCAGATCGCGCAGCGGATCACTCCGGAGTCGCGGGTCGTGTACGTCGACAACGACCCCGTTGTGCTCGCTCACGCGCGTGCGTTGCTCACCAGTGGGCCCGAGGGGCGGACGGACTACATCGACGCGGACCTCGAGGAGCCCGCGCGGATCCTCGAAGAGGCCGCGAAGACCCTCGACTTCGAGCAGCCGATCGCGCTCGTGCTGGTGGCGATCCTGCACTTCATCGAGGACGAGGCGGCCTATCCGATCGTGCGTGAGCTGGTGGAGGCGTTGCCTTCGGGCAGCCGGCTCGTGCTCAGCCACCTCACCGAGGATCTCAACGCGGAGAACATCCGGGCGGTTCAGCGGACGTTCACCGAGCGGGGGTTCACGTTCGTGCTGCGGTCCAGGGCCGAGGTGGAGCGGTTCTTCACGGAGAACGGGCTCGAGGTGGAGGAGCCGGGTGTCGTGCCCGTGCACCGCTGGCGGCCCGACGGTGCGGCTCCGCTCCCCGAGAAGGTGGATCCCACGTACTTCGCCGGCCTCGACGACATCGAGAAGATCCGCTATCGCGACATCAATGACGTGACGGACGCGGACATCAATGTGTACGGGGTGACGGGCATCAAGCCCTGACTCCCGCCCCCGCCGCCCCTACCCGTCCCGGCCTGGGGCTCCGCCCCCAGCCCCCGGGTGCGTTCGCCGCCTGCGGGCCGGTGGGGGCTGGGCGCGCAGTTCCCCGCGCCCCTGAAAGACTCGCTTCGGTGGACAGGGAGCCGGTCAGTCCCACCAGAAGGACCACACCCGCCTGCCGAGCACCTCGTCCGCCGCGTACGCGCGCAGCGTCTCGCTCTCGCCCTGCGTGATGTTGTCCGGGCAGAAGGCGAAGTGCTCGGCGGCCACCGCCTCGGCCTCGGCCGCCGTCGTGGGCGGGGCCGCCACCGACAGGACCAGCTGGTCGAAGGTGAGGGCCACGACCCGTACGCCGAAGCGGTCCTCCCAGGAGCGCAGGACCGCGCAGAGGCGGGCCACGTCGCCCTCGTAGTTCACCGGACCGGACCAGCCGATCGCCGCCGGGATGTCCGCGCTGCGGCGCGCCGGGACCAGGGCGAGGCGCGGCTCCTTCAGCCAGGAGCCGCCGCCCGCGAGGGAGTCGGCGACCTCGGTGGCCCGGTCGTCCGCGTCCGCCTCGGGCGCGGTGGCCGGCGCCAGGCCGGGCCACTGCACGCCGTGCGGCGCGATCGTCTCGGCGAACTCCTTCGCCTCACCGAAGAGTTCGGTGACCGCTTCCTTGCCGGGGTAGTCCGCGTCGGCTTCGAGCTCGTCCTCCGCGTACTCCTCCCAGTACCCCGCCAGTACCTCGTCGGCGTCGTGATCCCCCGGATACGACGTCTCCTCGGGCATCAACTCCCATTCCTCCGGGCCGCCCTGGCCGCCGCCGACGTCTATGAGGAGGGGGAGCAGGCCGGCCGTGCGGGGGGCGGAACCCAGCGTGGCCCAGTCTCCGGGGGTGGCCGGCGCCTCGGCGTGCCACAGCAACGGCTCGTGCCAGGGGCCCTCGTCTGTCGCGTCGATCAGTTTCCCGGGCGGGAGTTCGAGGCCGAGCGCGCGCCCGCTCGGATCTGCCGCCAGCGAGGGCAGCGGGTTCGGAAGTGTCGCCATGTCGGTGACTTTAGGGCCCGCCACTGACAACGCGCCTCGGGGTCCGCGTACGAGGTCCTGGACGGCCGGGACACACGTGCGCGGCGTGCCACAGGTGGTTCGTGGCACGCCGCGCGAAGAGGGTCAGGCGCGGGTCGAGGAAGGCGCAGTCCGTACGCCGGTCCCGACCCGCCAGGGGTCAGCGGTGGCCGTGGCCCGGACCGCCGCCGTGGTTGTCGCCGTGTCCGCGGTCACTGCCGTGGCCACGGTCGTCGCCGTGTCCGCGGTCGTCGCCGTGGCCACGACCGTCGCCGTGGCCGCGACCGTCGTCGCCGTGGTGCCTGGCGTCCCAGGAGATGGTGTCGACCACGCGACGGTGGTCGTTGCGGAGCGTGGCGGTGTCCTTGCGGTCGTCCCAGACGAAGTTGCGGCGGTCCTGGTAGACGTCGCGGTAGGTGTCACGGCCGAAGCCGGTGTGGACGCGGACGGTGGAGTGACCGTTCAGGCGCAGGTGGTGGAACGTGTAGACGCGGCCCTGACGGTTGGACAGCGTCCAGTCGTCCAGGTTCACGCTCTCGCGCCCGCTGTTGGTGATCTGCACCCACTCCTCGTTCAGCGAGCGGTTGGACCTGGAGCCGTGTCCCGGGGCGTCGTACTGGACCTTGCTGATCTCCACCCGCGAATCGCGCGGCCCTGATCCGTCGGCCACCGCCGGCAGGGCGGCTGCCCCCACCAGCGCGGCGGCGGACAGAGCGGCGGCGGCCAGGCGACGGGCCGTGAAGGTCTGCGAAGCGGTCATGGGTGCCCCCTTGGGGTACTGGCGGGCCGTGGCGACAGGATCGTGCTGTCGGCCCGCTGTTCGTGCACCCGGCCTGCTGGCCGGACACCGCATAGCTTGCCGACTGAAGTGCTCCGCTACGTCCTGGAATCGGAGGGCGTTGCTGATCAACGACATTGTCGTGATAGTCGCATGTAGTGCGCACGTTTTGTGAAGGTGTGTCGGGTTGACGCCCCTTCGGGGGGTGTGGCCGCATCAGTACTGGCCTGCGCCACTTCTTCGCCACGCCGCGCCACCCGTCCGCGACCGCCGCCGTCACCCGAAAGTGAGTAACAGTCCCGAGCGGACAGGGGTACCCGCTCGGGTGATCGTGCGTACGCGCGTCCGGGTGCGGAAACGCCTGATCCCGCAGGCGCGTCAGCGGCCTACGGGATCAGGTACTACGGGTCGGGTGCGCCGGGCTCGGCGCCCTGCGGGAGATCAGAGACGCTCGGGCGTCCTGATGCCCAGCAGGGCCATGCCCTGGTGAAGCGTGCGGGCCGTGAGGTCGCACAGGAAGAGGCGGTTCTCCGCGACCTCCTGCGCCGGCGCCGGCTTGATGACCGGGCACTGGTCGTAGAACGTCGTGTAGAGCGACGCCAGCTGGTACAGGTACGCCGCCAGCTTGTGCGGCGCGTACTCGACGGCCGCCTCGTCCAGCGTCTCCCCGAACCGGTCCAGGTGCAGACCCAACGCCCGCTCCGCCGGGGCCAGTTCGAGCTCCGGGTGGGCCAGCGGCGCACGATCGCCGGCCTTGCCGAAGATCGACCGGATACGGGCGTACGCGTACTGGAGGTACACGGACGTGTCGCCGTTCAGCGAGACCATCTGGTCCAGGTCGAACTTGTAGTCCCGGACGGCGGAGGTCGAGAGGTCCGCGTACTTCACGGCGCCGATACCGACGTACCGGCCGTTCTCCTCGATCTCCTGCTCGCTCAGACCCACCTTCTCGGCCTTCTCCCGCACGACGGCGGTGGCCCGCTCGATCGCCTCGTCCAGGAGATCCACCAGCCGGACCGTCTCGCCCTCACGCGTCTTGAACGGCTTGCCGTCCTTGCCCAGCACCGTGCCGAAGGCCAGCTGCTGAGCCTGCACGTCGTCGCCCAGCCAGCCCGCCCTGCGCGCGGTCTCGAAGACCATCTTGAAGTGCAGGGACTGACGGGCGTCGACCACGTAGACGAGGGTGTTCGCCTTGAGGTTGAAGACACGGTCCCTGATCGCCGAGAGGTCGGTCGCCGCATAGCCGTAGCCGCCGTCCGACTTCTTCACGATCAGCGGGACCGGGTTGCCGTCCGGGCCCTTCACATCGTCGAAGAACACACAGAGCGCGCCGTCCGAGCGGACCGCCACCCCCGACTCCTCCAGGAGGCGGCAGGTCTCGTCCAGCATGTCGTTGTAGCCCGACTCGCCGACCACGTCCGGGTCCCGGATCTCCATGTCCAGCTTGTCGAAGACCGAGTAGAAGTAGATCTTCGACTCGTCCACGAACTTCTGCCACATGGCGAGGGTCTCGGGCTCGCCCGCCTGGAGGTCGACCACCCGGCGCCGCGCCCGCGTCTTGAACTCCTCGTCGGAGTCGAAGAGCGTCCGCGCCGCCTTGTAGAGCCGGTTCAGGTTCGACATGGCCTCCTCGCCGGAGACCTCCGCCGCGCCCTTGTGGTCCAGCTCGTGCGGGTGCTCGATCAGGTACTGGATGAGCATGCCGAACTGGGTGCCCCAGTCGCCGATGTGATGGCGCCTGACCACGCTCTCGCCGGTGAACTCCAGGATCTGGACCACCGCGTCACCGATGACCGCCGAACGCAGGTGACCGACGTGCATCTCCTTCGCCACGTTCGGCTGCGCGTAGTCGATGACCGTGGTGCCCGGGTTCTCGGCCGGCGGCACACCGAGGCGCTCGCCGTCCTCGTACCGCGCGGCCAGGTTCTCGGTGATGGCCTTGTCGGTGATCGTGATGTTCAGGAAGCCGGGCCCGGAGACCTCGATGTCCTTGATCACGTCACCCGACTCGACCCGCGCCACGACCTGCGTCGCCAGCTCTCTCGGGTTCGCCTTCGCCTTCTTCGCGAGGGCCAGGATCCCGTTGGCCTGGAAGTCGGCCCGGTCGCTTCGTCGCAGCAGCGGGTCCGCGGAACCGGCCTCCGGCAGGGCTGCCGAGAGGGCGTCCGCGAGGCGCTGGTGGACGGAGGCGGTGAGGGACGTGACCGAGGCCATGGAGTGGCTGCCGTTCTGCTCGGGTTCCGGGAGTTTCTGAGTACAGGAAAGCCAGTATCCCATGCGGTGAAAAGCCGTTTTCGCGGTTCACGCCCGAGCTGGGAGAATGGTGGGGTCAGCCGTACTGGCGTATGAGAAAGAAGGACGTGCCGATCGTGGCTCAGAGCACCGAGACCACCGACTGGGTCTCCCGTTTCGCGGATGAGGTCATCGAGGAATCGGAGCGTCGAGCCCCGGGCAAACCGGTCGTTGTCGCGTCCGGGCTCTCCCCCTCCGGCCCGATCCACCTCGGCAACCTCCGCGAGGTCATGACCCCGCACCTGGTCGCCGACGAGATCCGCCGCCGCGGGCACACCGTGCGCCACCTGCTCTCCTGGGACGACTACGACCGCTACCGCAAGGTCCCGGCCGGCGTCCCCGGCATCGACGACTCCTGGGCCGAGCACATCGGCAAGCCGCTGACCTCCGTCCCCGCCCCCAAGGGCTCGCAGCACCCGAACTGGGCCGAGCACTTCAAGGCCGCCATGGTCGAGGCACTGGCCGAGCTCGGCGTCGAGTACGACGGCATCAGTCAGACCGAGCAGTACACCTCCGGTGTCTACCGCGAGCAGGTGCTGTTCGCGATGAAGCACCGCGGTGACATCGACGCGATCCTCGACCAGTACCGGACCAAGAAGGGCCCCGCGAAGAAGCAGCAGGGCCAGAAGCCGGTCGACGAGGCCGAGCTCGAAGCCGCCGAAGGCTCCGGTGCCGCCGCCGAGGACGACGGCAGCTCCGCCGCCGGGTACTACCCGTACAAGCCCTACTGCGGCCGGTGCGAGAAGGACCTCACCACCGTCACCTCCTACGACGACGAGACCACCGAGCTGGCCTACACCTGCTCCGCCTGCGGCTTCTCCGAGACCGTCCGGCTGAGCGAGTTCAACCGCGGCAAGCTGGTCTGGAAGGTCGACTGGCCCATGCGCTGGGCCTACGAGGGCGTCATCTTCGAGCCGAGCGGAGTCGACCACTCCTCGCCGGGGTCCTCCTTCCAGGTGGGCGGCCAGATCGTCGGCATCTTCGGCGGCAAGCAGCCCATCGGGCCCATGTACGCGTTCGTCGGCATCTCCGGCATGGCCAAGATGTCCAGCAGCAAGGGCGGGGTGCCCACCCCGGCCGACGCCCTCCAGATCATGGAGCCGCAGCTGCTGCGCTGGCTGTACGCCCGCCGCCGACCCAACCAGTCGTTCAAGATCGCCTTCGACCAGGAGATCCAGCGGCTGTACGACGAGTGGGACAAGCTCGCGGGCAAGGTCGCCGACGGCTCGGTCCTCCCGGCCGACGCCGCCGCGTACGCCCGCGCGGTCGGCACCGCCGCCGGAGAGCTGCCCAGGACCCCCCGCCCGATGCCGTACCGCACCCTCGCCTCCGTCGCCGACATCACCGCCGGCGCCGAGGACCAGACCCTGCGGATCCTGAGCGAACTCGACCCCGAGAACCCGCTCGCCTCCCTGGACGAGGCCCGGCCCCGGCTCGACAAGGCCGAGACCTGGATCAACACCCAGGTGCCGGCCGAGGAGCGCACCGTCGTGCGCGACGAGCCCGACGTCGACCTGCTCAAGTCGCTCGACGACCAGGGCCGCGAGTCGCTGCGACTGCTCCTCGACGGACTCGAGCAGAACTGGTCCCTGGACGGCCTCACCCACCTCGTCTACGGCGTCCCCAAGGTCCAGGCCGGCTTCCCCGCCGACGCCACCGCCAAGGAGCTCCCGCCGGAGATCAAGGTCGCCCAGCGCACCTTCTTCGCGCTGCTGTACCACCTGCTGGTCGGGCGTGACACCGGACCGCGCCTGCCCACGCTGCTGCTCGCGGTCGGACAGGACCGGGTGCGCAAGCTGCTCGGCGCGTAGGGCCTTCGGCTGTACGAGGAAGGGGGCGCCCGGTGAACACCGGGCGCCCCCTTCCTTTTGCACGCTGACGTGCCTACGCGATGTGATCTTCCTGGAGTTCCGCCGTGTGGCGGTTGGTGAAGCGGTTGACCAAGCGGTCGGCCTCGCGCGGCGGGAGCGTGGTGCCGTACGTCGCCTCCACGTCGCCCCTGAACTGGCCCGAGGTCGGATAGCTGCCGTCTATCGACTTCTTGAAGACCAGGTAGTAGTCCTCCTCGGTCGGCTCCGAGCCGCCGCCCGCACCCAGCTCGCGGGTACGGCCCGGGCCGGACGGGATCGGAAAGGTGCCGGTGTCCTCCGGAGAGGGCTCGGGGGCAGGCTGCTCCTCGTACCGCTGCTGCGGGAACGTCTGCTGCTCGAACCGCTGCTGCTCCTCGAACTCCCGCCGAGCCCGGAACTGCTGCTGCTCCTCGAACTGCTCGGCCTGCTGCTGCTCCTCGTACCACTGCCGGTACGCGACATCCGGGTCGTACGTCGGGTCGTAGCCGCCCTGATACGCGACGGACTGGGGGTTCCGCGCCTGAAGCCACTGACTCTGCGGCTCGGCGTAGTCCTCCGGCTGCTCGGGGGGCTCGTTCGCCCCAGCGGCGGGAAGCTGTTCCCGGACAGACGCCGCGTTGCTCTGCACGACGGGTGCCGTCGGTTCCGGCTCGCGCGCCACCTCCAACTGCGGCGCCGGGGGCAGGAGGGCCGGCTCGATGCCCGCCGCCGCCAGGCCGGAGGGGGCGGTCTCGGCGAGCGGGACACCGTAGCGGGCCAGGCGCAGCGGCATCATGGACTCCACCGGGGCCTTGCGGCGCCAGGCGCGCCCGAAGCGGGAGTGGAGGCGGGCCTGGTAGACGAGGCGGTCCTGCTCCAGCTTGATGACCTGCTCGTAGGAGCGCAGCTCCCACAGCTTCATGCGGCGCCAGAGGAGGAAGGTCGGGATGGGCGAGAGCAGCCAGCGGGTGAGGCGGACGCCCTCCATGTGCTTGTCGGCGGTGATGTCCGCGATCCGGCCGATCGCGTGCCGGGCCGCCTCGACGGAGACCACGAACAGGACCGGGATGACCGCGTGCATGCCGACGCCCAGCGGGTCCGGCCAGGCCGCCGCGCCGTTGAAGGCGATCGTCGCGACCGTCAGCAGCCACGCCGTCTGGCGCAGCAGCGGGAAGGGGATGCGGATCCAGGTCAGCAGGAGGTCCAGGGCGAGCAGGACGCAGATACCCGCGTCGATGCCTATCGGGAAGACGTACGCGAAGTTCCCGAAGCCCTTTTTGAGGGCCAGCTCGCGCACGGCCGCGTACGAACCCGCGAAGCCGATACCCGCGATGACGAGCGCACCGGCGACGACCACACCGATGAGAATCCGGTGCATTCGTGTGAGCTGGATTGGCGCGGACACCCGTACTCCCCTCTCCTTGCGTGTTGTTGCGCGCAACAGGGTGGCACATGTGTACGGCGCACGGGCGGCCGGTATGGCAGGAGCCCGGCCCGTGAGGTCACCGGACTCCGTCAAATGCCCTGCTGGGCGGGCGAGTTGCGCGCCGACGCCCGTGAAATGTCAGTACTTCTCGAAGGTCAGTTCTTCTTGGTGGCCGACGCCGAGGCCGAGGGCTTGGAGCTGGCCGATGCCGACGGTGAGGCCGATTTCGACGGGCTCGCGGACTTGGAGGGGGAGGCCGACTTCGACGGGGCGGTGGTCGCCCGGCTGCCGTCCTTGTTCGCGGAGGCCACCGCGGCCACCGCCTCCTTGGCGGCCTTCTCCGCGGCCTTCGTCAGGTCGTCCGCGCTGGGGGCCTTGTCGCCGGCCAGACCGGCGCCGTTGTAGTCGAGCGTGATGACGACGTTCTCGACGCGCGTCACGACCGTCTGCTGCTTGAAGGAGCCTTCCTTCTTCTTCAGGTCGTAGCGCACCGCCGTCGACGCGTCGCCGATCCCGGAGACCGGCTCCGACCGGGCGCCCGTGGCGCCGATCACCGTCTGCGCCTCCTTGGCCTGCTTGTCGTAGTAGGCCTGCGCGAGCTGGTTGCCCTCACCGCGGGTCGCGTCCGAGTCGAAACGCAGCAGGGAGACGTTCAGCCAGCGGAACTGGGAACCCTTGACGCCCTTGTTGTCGAGGCTGTTCCAGGAGCAGCTGCTGCGGTCCTTCGCGTCGTCCGACTTGCCTGATTTGGCGGACTTCAGACCCTTCGGTACGAGTTCGCCCAGCGTCTTCTTCGAGAACACCGAGCAGGGGGCCGGCAGCGTCGCGTACGCGGCCGGCTTGACGGCGTCCGCGGAGGTGCTCGGGGACACGGACGAGGTCGCGGCCGTGCCCTTCTGGGCGGCGTTGTCGGCGCTCGAACCCGATCCCGAGCCGGAGCCGGAGTCCGAGGAACAACCGGCGGCGGCGAGCGCCACCGGGACGGCGGCTGCGCTGACAAGGATGCGGGTGAGTCGCGGGGCTCGGCCTACTCGCTGTGCTGGTCGGTGCATGGTTCCTTCACTCGTGGCGCTCGTGGTGCGACCGCACGTGGCTGGTGCGGCCGGTCGGGTCCGAGGGGCCACGGTACGCGGTGAGGCAGTCATGCGTTTCCCGTTCGAGGGGTTCGCGTGGGGTGCCCCTGCGCCCCGGCGGACCCGCTAGTCGTTGAACCGGTCGACGAGCTTCCGTGCCAGATTCCGGGCCTTGTCCTGCATTTCTTCGCTGTCCGGGGTGCCGGTGGAAGCGGTCGGCTGCTCGGCGTACTCGATCCTCACGATCACGTTGGACGTGCGGAACACCACAGTCACGGTGCGCTGCTGGGCCGTCGAGGAGCCAGAGTTGAGTTTGTCGTCGAGGAACGCCTCGTCGCCCAGGCCGCTGAGCTTGCGGGGCTGGAGGTCGGCGGGGGTCTGGCTCGGGCCGGCCGAGGTCGAGGCGGAGGCGGAGGAGGTCGAGGAGGCGGACGTGGAGGGGGTCGCCGAGGGGGTGGCGGTGGCGGAACCGGTGGCGGAAGCCGTGTCGGACGGCGTGGCCGAAGCGGAGGCCTCGGGGAGGTTCGCCGCGGTCTCCTCGGTCGCGTAGATGTCCTCGGCGCGGGAGTCGTCGCTCACCGCGTTGTCGTACGAGACCACGCGCTCGAAGTCGACGCTGAGATGGTCGGTGGCGTCCGTGGACTCCACCTTCCAGCCGCAGCCGACGCGGCGGTCGGTGTCGTAGGTGAGGGTGGCCTGGCCCTCGTACGCCGTGTCGCGCTGGTCCGGGTCGGTGATCTGCTTGATGCCGGGCAGGAGGGAGTCGAGGCTGTCGTGGCTCACCGCGGCGCAGGCCTCCGGGAGCGTGCGGTACTTGCCCGGCTGGGCGGCCGGGGTGTTCACGCTGACGTCGCCCGGCTTGGGGTCGGCCGCCTTGCTGTTGCTTCCCGAACCTCCGGTGCAGCCGGCCAGCAGAGCCGCGAGGAGCGCGGCGATGCCGGGAACGTACGCCTTCCGCTGCACGGTCGGGCTCCTCTCGACGGCTCCCGGGGCCTGTGGCCGGGATGCTCTGTGGTGCTGTCCTGTGGTTATTCGGTTGCCGCACGGGGGCGGCCCCTGCAGACAATGTGTATCGCACGCACAGCCGTGGATGCCGGTCCGTTGTCCGATACGTCGACCTTGGCGCGGGTTTTGCGTTCTATGACTTTTGTTGTTTGTCGGGGGAATGAGGATGTTATGTCGTACGTAGAGATACCGGGTGCCAAGGTGCCCATCCGCATGTGGACGGACCCGGCGTCGGTCGAGGACGTGGCCCTGCGCCAGCTCCAGAACGTGGCCACGCTCCCGTGGATCAAGGGGCTCGCCGTCATGCCGGACGTCCACTACGGCAAGGGCGCGACGGTCGGCTCGGTCATCGCCATGCGTGACGCGGTGTGTCCGGCGGCGGTGGGGGTCGACATCGGCTGCGGGATGTCTGCCGTCAAGACGTCGCTCACGGCCAATGATCTGCCGGGGGATCTTTCGCGGCTTCGGTCGAAGATCGAGCAGGCGATTCCGGTGGGACGGGGGATGCACGACTCCCCGGTCGAGCCGGGCGGCTTCCATGGGCTGGCGACGAGTGGGTGGGACGACTTCTGGGGGCGGTTCGATGGCATCGCCGAAGCGGTCAAATTCCGTCAGGAGCGTGCCATTAAGCAGATGGGATCGCTCGGATCGGGGAATCATTTCATCGAGGTCTGCACAGATACAACCGGTTCTGTCTGGTTGATGCTGCACTCCGGTTCGCGCAACATCGGCAAGGAACTGGCCGAGTACCACATCGGCGTCGCCCAGAAGCTCCCGCACAACCAGGGGCTGGTCGACCGTGATCTTGCGGTCTTCGTGGCGGACACTCCGCAGATGGCCGCGTACCGCAATGACCTGTTCTGGGCGCAGGAGTACGCGAAGTACAACCGCACCCTGATGATGGCGCTCCTGAAGGACGTGATCCGCAAGGAATTCAAGAAGGCGAAGCCGACCTTCGAGCAGGAGATCAGTGCGCATCACAACTACGTTGCCGAAGAGCGGTACGACGGAATGGACCTGCTGGTCACCCGCAAGGGCGCGATCCGCGCGGGCTCCGGCGAGTACGGAATCATTCCGGGCTCGATGGGCACGGGTTCGTACATCGTGAAGGGACTCGGCAACGAGAAGGCCTTCAACTCCGCGTCGCACGGCGCGGGCCGGCGCATGAGCCGCAACGCGGCGAAGCGCAAGTTCTCGACGCGGGACCTGGAGGAGCAGACGCAGGGCGTCGAGTGCCGTAAGGACTCCGGCGTCGTGGATGAGATCCCGGGTGCGTACAAGCCGATCGAGCAGGTCATCGAGCAGCAGAGCGACCTCGTGGAGGTCGTGGCGAAGCTGAAGCAGGTCGTCTGCGTGAAGGGCTAGAGATCATTAAGGGTGTGGGTTACGTGGGGTCGTGACGGCTGTCGGGGGCCGCGCTATGCCGGAGGGATGAGGTATCCCGATGGCGGAGGGCTGACGGCTGAGGAGCGGGTTCGGCGTGAGCGAGTCCGGTTGGCGGCCGCTGATCTGATCGAGGCCGGGGCCAGTGACCGGGAGGTGGCCCGGCGGTTCAGGGTGACCCGGATGTCGGCGAATCGCTGGCGGCGGGCGTTGACTTCGGGCGGCAGGCAGGCCCTGGTCTCCAAGGGTCCCGGCGGTGCCCGCTGCAAGCTCGATGCGGGGCAGTTGCGCGTGCTGGAGGCGGTGTTGGACGCCGGCCCGGCCGCCGCCGGCTGGAGCGACCAGTGCTGGACTCTGGCGAGGATCGCCGAGGTCGTGCGCCGCCGGTTCGGCGTCGAGTACACCCTGGCCGGGCTGGACCTGCTGCTGCACCGCATCGGCTGGAGCGTGCAGGTTCCCTCCCGCAAGGCCACCGAGCGGAATGAGGAGAAGATCGCCGCCTGGAAGGACGAGCAGTGGCCCGTCATAGAAAGACGGCGGCGGACCTGGGCGCCTGGCTCTGCTTCGAAGACGAAGCCGGCCAGGGCCTGAGGCCGCCCAAAGGCCGAACCTGGGGCCGACGAGGCCACACGCCGGTCGTGCGGATCACCGCCGCGGGCACCAAACGGATCTCGATGGCGGCGCTGATCTGCACCAAGTCTGGCCACCGGTCCCGACTGATCTACCGCATCCACCTCGACCGCGGTCCCGTCAAAGGCCGCCGCAAGGGCTTCACCGAGGCCGACTACGCCCGCCTGCTCGACGCCGCACACCAGCAGCTCGGTGGCCCGATCGTCCTGGTCTGGGACAACTTAAACACACACGTCAGCCGCACCATGCGGGAGCTCATCGACGCCCGATTATGGCTGACCGTCTACCAACTCCCCACGTAAGCTCCTGAGTTCAACCCGGTCGAGGGCGTGTGGTCACACCTGAAACGGTCCCTGGCCAACCTCACCAAACACAGCCTCGACCAGCTCACCGCGCTGGTGAAGACCCGCCTCAAACGGATGCAGTACCGTCCCGGCCTCATTGACGGCCTCATCGCCAAGACCGGCCTCGACCTCCGAGCGCCGTAACCTCAGCCATTGAAGATCTCTAGAAGCGGCGATGGGCGTGGCGGACATTTGCCGCGCCCATCTTGAACCGGTTGGTCCGGCAGTCCTGCTGCGCGTTTAGCAGTTTCCAGCGGCGAACCTGGCAGGCGCTCCAGGAGTAGTTCAATTCGGCTGCTGCGTGGGCAATGGTCGGGGCGGCGAGCAGCACCCGGTCCATTTCGTGGGTCCACTCGATGCGCGGTGGCCTGGGCTTGGAGCCGGCTGGGCGAGTCCATGCCGCGACGCCCTCTGCGGTTGTCTGCTTACGCTTCAAGGACAGGCAGCCCGGATAGTAGAGGTGCGCAGCCAGACTTTGTGCTGCCTCGGTGATGTACATGATGTTTTAGAGGTCGTCGCGTTGGTTGCGTCGTAGCCTGCGTTCGGTGCCTGTGATCTCCTCCGCGTAGGAGCACAGGTCGGCCATGATGGACGTGCTGGCTGTTGTCAAGGAGATGAAGGGGTAGCCCTGGGTGTAGCCCAAGGAACCGTCTGCGTCGATGAAGCCTCGGAGGTAGTCGCGACGGGAGAAGACGACGCGTGGCGGAGTGATCGTTTTCGACTTGCGGCCGTAGGGCAGGCCGAGTTGGTTGAGTTTGGTCCGGGCTTCGAGGGAGTACAGGCTCCAGAGAGCGGTGTGACTGGTCTCGGTGAAGTTCGTGGACCGGGTGCGTTCGGTAATGCTGCTTTTATGTGGCGTCAACTCCTGAAATCTGCGCAAGAGGTCGATGTCCCGCACGTTGATCTCGACGGTCAGTCGCCCTCGCTGCCTTGACTGCTGGGAGAGATGCCCGTCGGCCTGCAAAAACCCGAACATGTAGGCGTACTCCGGGATTTCCAGGTCCATGAACCCCGCCGTGTCAATGCCGAGGGCTTCGTCCAGCGTGAATTGGTGCGCGTTAGGCTCGCGTTCAGCCATGAGGAAGTCCGCCTTCCTTCTTGGTCAGGCCCTCGGGCGGGATGGCAGTCCCGGCCGAGGGCCGTCGTGTTTGATGTTGTGGCGCGAGCCTAGGTCGGGAGTTCTGGTGTCGTATGGGTGATCTATGCGGTTCACCCTTGTGAGTTAGCGGAGGCGCTTTTCCAGGAGGGTCACCGCGTAGGGGGTGTCCAGGCCGCCGTCCTTGGCGGTCTGTTCGCCTACGACCGTGTAGCCGGCGGCTTGGTAGTACTCGCGCAGGCGGGGGTTGGTGGAGAGGCAGTCCAGGCGGGACAGCGGGCGGCCCGCGGCGGCGATGCGGCGTTCCGCCTCCGCCAGCATGTGGCGGCCCGCTCCGGGCGGGGCCACGCGGCGGTCGGTCATCAGGCGGTGTATGTAGGCGGCGGTGGGGGGTTGGGGACCCCAGGCGGCCGGGTCGTCCCACCAGAGTTCCCAGGCGCCCGCCACCTGGTCGTCCAGGAGGGCCAGCCAGACTTCGCCCTTCGCCAGGCGGGTGCGGAAGTGGGGTTCGGTGAGTTGGCCGGGCTTCCACTGGTCGATGCCGTGGGTGATCTGCCAGTGGGCCGCTTCGTCCCGGAGGCGGACCAGGGTGGGGATGTCGGCCTCGGTCGCCTGGCGGTAGGTGAGGGGAGAGGCGGGTTCGAGGAGGGTCGAGCGGAGGGCCGTGGTGAAGGTGGCGTCCAGGCCCAGGGGCTCCGTGACGTAGGACTGGATCGAGCCGTAGCGGGAGTTCATCGTCGACAGGAACCGGGTCATGACCTCGGCGGGGGCCGTGCCGTAGGCCGGCCACTGGAGTTCGCGGTCGGGGTTGTTGGCGCGCCAGTCCGCCACCAGGAGGGGCATGGCATGTTCCGTGAGGGTGAAGTCGTCGGTGATCGTCTGCTCGGGGACGCCCAGGAGAGACAGGACCAGCGCCGCCACCAGGCCCGTGCGGTCCTTGCCCGAGGCGCAGTGGAAGACCAGGGGGGTGTCCGATTCGGCCGCTGCCCCGATCAGTTGCAGTGTCTCGCGGATTTCCTTGGTGCCGTCCTCGGCGACCTCCGCGTAGCGCGCCGCCAGGTAGGGGCCGGGGGCGACGGACGGGGGCAGTGCCGCCTGGTCGTACGGGCGGTGTTCGATGCTCTGGTTGTGGTACGTGAGGGAGGGGTGCTCGGGGACGCGGCCCTTCGCGTCGATCTCCCAGGGATAGCGGAGGTCCACGACCGTGCGGATGCCGAGGGAGAGGAAGAGATCCCAGTCCTGCGTACCGGGCGTCAGTTTGCCGAGCGAGTCCGCGCGGTACAGGCGGGACCGGCGGACCGTACGGCCGTCCGCGGTGGTGTATCCGCCCAGGTCGCGAAAGTTGTGCAGACGGGCGAAGGGCAGGTGTCTGTTCGCATCGTGTCCGTTCACATCGCGGCAGCGTACGGCGGACGTACGGCTGCCGCGATCACTTCGCGTGGGATATCGCGTAGATCATGACGAAGGCCACGATGTGGATGCCGAAGAGGAAGTACGCGAGGTACCACCAGACGTAGCGCCGGTTCTTCTTCTCCGCGGCGAGGTGGCGGCGCTCCGCGGAGGGCGCTTCCGACGTCTCGTCCGGCGCCTCGATCGGTATCCCGTCCGGCATCACAGTTCCCGGTGGACCTTGGTGTTCGACGCCTGGGCGCGGGGGCGGACGACGAGGAGGTCGATGTTGACGTGGCTGGGGCGGGTGACGGCCCAGGTGATGGTGTCGGCGACGTCGTCGGCGGTCAGTGGCTCGGCCACGCCCGCGTAGACCTTGGCCGCCTTCTCCGTGTCGCCGCCGAAGCGGGTCAGCGCGAACTCGTCCGTCTTGACCATGCCGGGCGCGACCTCGATGACCCGGACCGGCGTTCCGACGATCTCCAGGCGGAGGGTCTCGGCGAGGACGTGTTCGGCGTGCTTGGCGGCGACATAGCCCGCGCCGCCCTCGTACGTGCCGTGCCCCGCCGTCGACGACAGCACGACGACCGTGCCGTCGCCGCTCGCGGTGAGCGCCGGGAGCAGGGCCTGGGTGATGTTCAGCGTGCCGATGACGTTCGTCTCGTACATCTGGCGCCACTCGGCCGGGTCGCCGGTCGCGACCGGGTCGGCGCCCAGCGCGCCGCCCGCGTTGTTGACCAGGACACCGATCGTCTTGAAGGCGCCGGCGAACTCGTCGACCGCCGCGCGGTCCGTGACGTCCAGCGCGTACGCGGTCGCCTGGTGGCCCGTCGCGTTGATCTCTTCGGCGAGTGCCTCGATGCGGTCCTTGCGGCGGGCGGTCAGCACGACGCGGTAGCCGGCCGCGGCCAGCTGCCGGGCCGTCGCCGCGCCGATGCCGCTGCTCGCGCCGGTGACGACGGCGATACGGGAGGAGGCGGAGGGCACGGCGGACGTCATGGGCTGCTCCTAGGACGTGGCTGACTGGCGTACGTGGTGTGGTCGGTCCTCGTCAGGATAGGCAGGCGGTCGGCGTTCGCGGGGTCGTGGGCTCAGTTGCCGCCGCGCGGCGCGTACATGATCACGGCCATTCCGGCGAGGCAGATGAGGGCGCCGGTCACGTCCCAGCGGTCAGGGCGGTAGCCGTCCGCGACCATGCCCCAGACGAGGGAGCCGGCCACGAACACTCCGCCGTACGCGGCGAGGATGCGGCCGAACTCGGCGTCCGGCTGGAGTGTCGCCACGAAGCCGTAGACGCCGAGCGCCATGACGCCCGCGCCGATCCAGAGCCAGCCGCGGTGCTCGCGCACGCCTTGCCAGACCAGCCAGGCGCCGCCGATCTCGAAGAGCGCGGCGATGACGAAGAGGGCGGCGGAGCGGACGACCAGCATGCCGTCACTCTCGCACGGGCCACTTCCGCCACTTCCGTCACCTGATGGACGGCGCCTGTCGACGGTCTGGGGTGGCATACATCGGGTGATCACGTGAGCGTGAGTGCGTGCGGGCCCCGAGCGAAGGAAGCGACGTCATGCGGATGATGGAGATGCGGATGCGATTGCGGAAGCGGTCGGGGATGCGGTCGGGGATGGGGAATGGCGCGTGGGTGCGGGGCATGGGTGTGGTGGGTGTGGGGGCGGCCCTGGCGATGGGCGGGGCGTCGTCCGTCGGTGCCCTCGCTCCCGAGGCCGATCTCGCCTATCACGGCTCGGTGACCATGGCGGCCGGGCTCGTCGACCTGTGGCTGACCCCGCAGAACCACGGCCCGAGCACCGTCGAGGACGCGACGGTCCGGCTGCGCTGGTCGGCCCCGCTCGCGGATGTGCAGCGGCTGCCGGGCGACTGCGCGCGTTCGGGTGAACGGGAGGTGGTGTGCCGTACGGGGCCGCTGGCGGCGGACGGGCCGGGGGACCGGACGCGGCTGACGGTACGGCTGCTGGGGGAGCCGTCGGAGGTGATGCTGGAGATCGACACGGTGTGGGGCGGCGGTGCGGTCGACCGCAATCACGGCAACGACCGGCAGCGGGTGCTGGTGCTGGACACCGGAGACTCGTACGTGTTCTAGGAGCTGTCCGGTTCGCCGGGTGGTTGTGCTGGTTGCACGTACGATCTTTGTCCGACGTGGGTGAAGCGGCAGCGAAGGGGCGTGCCATGCCAGGGAATGCGCGTGCGCGGCTGCTCGACGAGCTGTCCACCGTCTCGCGCCGCTACATGGCCTCGTACGCGCTCTTCAACCAGGCCCTCGCCGACCGTCTGAAGCTGCACCCCACGGACATGCAGTGCGTGAACCTGCTCAGCCTGGAGGGCGGGCCGGTGACGACCGGCCGGATCGCGGAGCTGACCGGTCTGACGACCGGGTCGGCGACGCGGCTGGTGGACCGGCTGGAGAAGGCGGGCTATGTCGTACGGCAGCGGGACGCCGTCGACCGGCGACGGGTGCTGGTGGCGACCGTGCCGGAGAAGGTCGCCGAGTTCGGGCGGGTGTGGGACCGGCTGGGCGGCGGCTGGTACGCGCTCTTCGACGAGCTGGCGGACGACGAACTGGCCCTGATCATCGGGCACATGCGCCGCACGGTGGACCTGAGCGCGGAGCAGATCGCCCGCCTGCGGGACGGGGACCTTCAGGAGGCCGACGAGGACCGCCCGGAGTCTGCGGAGCCTGCGGACGAGGCGTGGCCGTCGTCGTCGTAGCGCTCCCGCGCCTCGTTGACCTCCTCGATGTGCAGTTCCGCCCAGTCCTTCACGGCGGAGAGCAGTCCGGCGAGGCTGGTGCCCAGGGGGGTCAGTTCGTAGTCGACGCGGACGGGCACGGACGGCGTGACCGTGCGGACCAGGATGCCGTCGCGCTCCAGTGAACGCAGCGTCTGCGTCAGCATCTTGGGGCTGATCCCCGCGAGCTTGCGGCCCAGGTCGCTGTAGCGCATCGACGCCTCGTCCGCCTGGGCGAGCGCGCTGACGACCAGGCTGACCCACTTGTCGCTGATGCGGTCGAGGAGCTGGTTGGTGGGGCAGCTGCGGATGAACGCGTCGTACTCGATCCGCGCCTGCGCGCGCCGCTGTGCCGCGGTCGTGGTCGCCATGACTCACCTCCGGGTGATGTACGCACCTTCAGGTGCCTACTTACCAAAAGAGAGTAGCTCTTCCTAGGGTTGTTGCAACGGGAGAGAAACCCGGGTGAATCAGGTGAATCCACGCGCTGGGCGCGGGAAACAGGGAGAGCCGACATGCGGGCAGTGGTCGTGACGGAGTTCGGTGGGCCGGAAGCGGTGGAGATCGCGGAGGTCGAGGTGCCGGAGCCGGGTGCCCGGCAGATACGGATCAAGGTGGCGGCCGCCGCGCTCAATCCGGTGGACGCCGGGGTGCGCGCGGGTGGCTTCGGGGGCGCGGGGCGGCGGCTCGGACTGGGCTGGGACGTGGCCGGGACGGTGGACGCGGTGGGCGCGGACGCGGGGTGGAGGGTCGGCGACGAGGTGGTGGCGCTGTCGTACGGGGCGGTCAAGTCCCTTGGCACGCACGCCGATCACGTGGTCGTGGGCGCGGACGCGGTGGCCGGGGCGCCGAGCTCGGTGGACCCCGTCCACGCGGCCACCCTGCCCCTCAACGCCCTCACCGCGGACCGGGCCCTGGACCTGCTGGCCCTGGAGCCCGGGCAGAGCCTGGCGGTGACGGGTGCGGCGGGGGCGGTCGGCGGGTACGCCGTCCAACTCGCCGCCCACCGGGGTCTCGTGGTGACGGGGGTGGCCCGCGAGGGCGACGAGGAGCTCGTACGGTCGCTGGGGGCGGCCCACTTCGCGCCGGGTGGCGTGGAGGGCGTGGACGGGGTGCTGGACGCGGCGATTCTGGGCGCGGCGGCGTTGGAGTGGGTGCGGGACGGCGGGGTGTTCGTGGGTGTCATCCCGGGGATGCATCCGGCGTCCGTGCGGGGGGTGCGGACGGACTCGGTGGAGGTGCGCGCCGACGGGGCGCGCCTCGCGGAGCTGGTGGCGCTCGTCGACGAGGGGGTGCTCACGACCCGGGTCGCCGGCACGTACGGGCTGGAGGAGGCGGGGAAGGCGCACGCGCGGCTGGCCGAGGGCGGGCTGCGGGGGCGGCTGGTCCTGATCCCCTGAGTCCGCGGGTGCCCGAAGGGGTCCTGGGGTGATTGCGAAGTCCTGGGTGCTTCTGCCCCTCACCCGTTCGGCTCAACGTTGTCGGGGTGAGGTCGAGCTGTCGTCCCTGCCCGGGGCGGGAGGGTGAAGGCCGCGTGCAGGAACGCGGTCACCCGACTGAGCGCGGCCTCGCCTTCGTCGAGCATCGGGGCGAAAGCCTGGAACAGGTGCGGGACGCCCGGGGTGACCTCGAGTGTGACCGGGACGTCGTCCGCGGCCGCGCGCGCCGCGAGCCTGACCGCGTCGTCGAGCAGCAGCTCGTTCGACCCGGCCTGGATCAGCAGCCGCGGCAGGCCACGCAGGTTCGCGAACACCGGGCTGATCAGCGGATCCGCGGGGTCCGCGGCACCTGTGTAGTCCTTGGCCCGGACCGCGATGGCATCGGGGGTGAACGACGGGTCGACCGCGATCTTGGTCGTCATGCTCGCGCCGCTCAGCGTCAGGTCCGCGTACGGCGAGAAGAGCACGCCGGCGGCCGGCATCGGCAGGTTCTGCTCACGCGCACGCACCAGCAGGGCCCCGGCGAGGCCGGCGCCGGCCGACTCACCGACCACGGCGATCCGCGCCGGGTTGCCGCTTTTGGTCTCGCCGAGCAGGGCGCGGTAGGCGGCCAGGGCGTCGTCCGGCGCGGCCGGGAAGGGGTGCTCGGGCGCGAGCCGGTAGTCGACCAGGATCACCCTCGTCCGGGTCCGGCGGGCGACGTTCGAGGCCAGACCTGCCGAGGTGCGCGCCGAACCGAACACGTAGAAGCCGCCGTGGAACCACAGCAGTGTGCCGTCCGGGGTGACGCCGTCGATGTCGATCTCCAGCACCGGGATCTCGCCCAGTCTGCCGGGGGTGAGCACCACGTCCTCGGGCAGCGGCCGGGAAGTGAGCATCCGGCTGAAGATCTCGCGCTGTTGCACGTGGTCGCCGCCGATGTCGAGCGGGCCGTTGCGGAAGAGGGTGTCGAGCGCTTCGCGCTGCTCTTTACTCATGCCCTCAGCGTTCTGCATCCAGGGACTATGCGGCAATGCCATATGTTGCATACCGTGTATGCGTGCCGCGTATAGATTCGGTGGACCTGAACCTGCTGGCGCCGTTGCACGCGTTGCTCGAGGAGCGGCACGTCTCCCGCGCGGCGGGCCGGCTGCACATGAGCCAGCCCTCGATGAGCAGGGCTCTCCAGCGCTTGCGTGCCACCCTCGGTGACGAGCTGCTCGTGCGCGGGCCCGGCGGATACCGGCTCACCCCTCGGGCCGAGCGGATCCGGGCCGAACTGGAGCACGCACTGCCAAGGCTCGAACACGTCTTCTCCGGTGAGGTGTTCGATCCTGCGACAGCGGCACGTTCGTTCCGCCTGGCCGGGACCGACTACACGGTCTCCGTACTCAGCGGGGCGCTGCTCGCCCGAGTGTTCGAGCAGTCGCCGGGCTCGACCGTGTTCTTCTCGCGCTGGCACCATGCCGTCTTCAGCGACGCCGAGCACGGCATGGTGGACCTGCTCGTCCACGGTGGTTCGGCTCCGCCGCCGCTGCGCTCGCAGGTGCTGTTCGAGGAGGACTACGCCTGCCTGGTCTCCAGCCACCACCCGCTCGCACAACGCTCTGCCGTGTCGCTGCGGGACTATCTGGAGTGCGCGCACATCGTGGTGGACGTCGCCGATGGACGGCAGGGGCACGTCGACCGGTGTCTCGAACTGCTGGGCAGCCCGAGGCGAGCGAGCGTGACCGTGCCCTACCACGCGGCGGCGGCCGCCGCGGTGCCGGGAACCTTGCTGATGGCGACTCTGCCGAGGAGCTTCGCGATCCGGCACGCGTCGCCGGGGAGCACCACCGTCATCCCGGCGCCGAGCGAGATCGGCCCGTTGAGCTGTGCGATGTCCTGGCATCCCCGCCTGGACGACGACGCCGCGCAACGCTGGCTCCGCGACACGATCACCAGCACCACCACGCGGTGAGGCCCGGGGACTCCGTCCCCAGGTTTTGGGTGGGTTTGTCGGCTGCCGGCCGGTGGGGGTTTGGCGCGCAGTTCCCCGCGCCCCTGATGCGGGGGCTTCGCCCCGCGTCCCCTGCCTGCCCGGATTCGTTTGGCTGCGGGGCCGGTGGGGGCTGGTCGCGCAGTTCCCCGCGCCCCTGAAAGCCTCCAGCCCGTCCGGCGTGTGAGAACGAGGCCGATGGGGCGATGGGGCACCGGGGCGCAGCCCCGTGCCCCAGGGGCACGGCTGCGCGCCAAGCCCCCACCCGCCCGCAGCCGAGCCCCCGCCCGCCCCGCAATCGGAGTCGGGTCAGTGGGTGGTGGTTGCGTAGGTGGTGGGGGGTACTCCTACCGTCGCTGTGAAGTCGCGGACGAGGTGGGCCTGGTCGGCGTAGCCGAGGTCGGCGGCGAGGGCGGCCCAGTCGACCGGGCCGGAGGCCTCCGCGCGGGACAGGGCCTCGTGGATCCGGTAGCGCAGGATGATCCACTTCGGGCCGACGCCGACGTACGCGGCGAAGAGCCGTTGCAGGGCCCGTACGGTCATCCCCTCGGCGCGTGCGAAGTCGCCGACGTGCCGGATGGCGCGGTCGCCCCGGATGCGGTCCACCAGGGACATGGCGAGGTCGGCCTGGGGATCCGGGCGCGGACCGAGGCCCAGGAGGAACGCGTCGAGTGCGGCCACGCGCGCGTCCTCGTCGGCGGGGTCGAGGACGGAGGGGACCGTGGCGGCGTCCACCGTGGGAAACACCGTGTGGAGCGCGATGCGCTCGCCCGTGAGTGACGTCAGGGCCCGTCCCGGCGCGAAGGGGCGGAAGCCCCCCGGGCGGAACTGGATCCCGCACACCCGTCCCCGGCCCTCCAGTTTCTGTGTGAACAGGTCGAGGCCGATGCCGGCCACCTCGCCGAAGTCGACGGGGTGCTGACCCGCGTACCTCTGGAAGACGACGTTCACGGACGGGTGCGGGACCACGTGGGAGGCGTACGGCTCGGGCAGGTCCCAGTCGATCAGCCAGTAGTGCTCCAGGTAGGGGCGGAGCGGCTCGGCGGGTTCGCGGCGGCGGAAGCGGACGCGCGCGAAGAGCTCCGCGGCGTCGACGATGCCTCGGGTGTCACGGCGTGGGGCGGCCATGAAGGGATCGTAGGGCGGAGCACTGACAGTCGGGGGCAGAGGCAGCCGGAGGTAGGGGCAGGGGCAGGGGTGAGGAGTCGGGGGTGGGGGGTGCGCGGAATAGCGACGGGGGGTGGATCGTTTGGGGGTATAGTTGAATCGTAAACAACCTGGAGGGTGAGCGACCATGCAGTTCGGAATCTTCAGCGTCGGCGATGTCACGGCGGACCCGACGACCGGCCGTACGCCGACCGAGGCCGAGCGGATCAAGGCCATGGTCGCCATCGCGCAGAAGGCCGAGGAGGTGGGCCTGGACGTGTTCGCGACCGGCGAGCACCACAACCCGCCGTTCGTGCCGTCGTCGCCCACCACGATGCTCGGCTATGTCGCGGCGCGGACCGAGCGGCTGATCCTGTCGACGTCGACCACGCTCATCACCACCAACGACCCGGTGAAGATCGCGGAGGACTTCGCGATGCTGCAGCACCTGGCCGACGGGCGGGTGGACCTGATGATGGGGCGCGGGAACACCGGGCCGGTGTATCCCTGGTTCGGGCAGGACATCCGCCAGGGCATCAACCTGGCCGTGGAGAACTACGCGCTGCTGCGCCGGCTGTGGCGCGAGGACGTGGTGACGTGGGAGGGCAAGTTCCGCACGCCGCTGCAGTCGTTCACCTCGACGCCGCGTCCGCTGGACGGGGTGCCCCCGTTCGTGTGGCACGGCTCGATCCGGTCGCCGGAGATAGCCGAGCAGGCCGCGTACTACGGTGACGGCTTCTTCCACAACAACATCTTCTGGCCGGCCGACCACACCCAGCGGATGGTCGAGCTCTACCGGGAGCGGTACGCGCACTACGGGCACGGCACGCCCGAGCAGGCGATCGTCGGTCTCGGCGGGCAGGTGTTCATGCGGAAGAACTCCCAGGACGCGGTGCGCGAGTTCCGCCCGTACTTCGACAACGCGCCGGTCTACGGGCACGGTCCCTCCCTGGAGGAGTTCACCGACCAGACCCCGCTGACCGTCGGCTCCCCGCAGGAGGTCATCGAGAAGACCCTGGCCTTCCGCGAGTACGCCGGTGACTACCAGCGCCAGCTGTTCCTGGTGGACCACGCCGGGCTGCCGCTGAAGACGGTCCTCGAGCAGCTCGACCTGCTCGGCGAGGAGGTCGTCCCGGTGCTGCGCGAGGAGTTCGCCAAGGGGCGCCCGGCGGATGTGCCGGACGCGCCGACCCACCAGTCCCTGCTCAAGGCTCAGGAAGTGAGCGTCGCATGAAGCTCGTCGTCGTCTCGGCGGGGCTGAGCGTCCCCTCGTCGACCCGGCTGCTGGCCGACCGGCTGGCCGCCGCCACCGGCCGGTACACGTCCGTCGACGTCCAGGTCGTCGAACTGCGCGACCTGGCCGTCGAGATCGCCCACAACTTCACCACCGGCTTTCCCGGGCGGGCCCTGTCCGCGGCCCTGGAGGCGGTGACGGAGGCGGACGGGCTGATCGTGGTCACCCCGGTGTTCTCCGCCTCCTACAGCGGCCTGTTCAAGTCCTTCTTCGACGTACTGGACCAGGACGCGCTCACCGGCAAGCCGGTCCTGATCGCCGCGACCGGCGGCTCCGCCCGCCACTCCCTCGTCCTCGAACACGCCCTGCGTCCCCTCTTCGCCTACCTGCGCGCCGTGGTCGTCCCGACCGCGGTCTACGCGGCCTCGGAGGACTGGGGCGCGGAAGGCCTGGCCGAGCGGATCGACCGCGCGGCGGGCGAACTGGGGAGGCTCATGGAAGGCCTGGGCTCCGGGGCCGGGGCTGAGACCGGGGCTGTGCGAAGGGCCGACGCGGCGGATGCGGCGGAAAGGGCGGACGCGTCGATGGCCGTGGACACCGACACCGCCGCCGCCATCGCGCCGCGCGCGCTCGACGGGGCCCTCGCCTCGGCCGACAGGTTCACCGTCATCCCCTTCGAGCAGCAGCTCGCCGCGCTGCGGCCGTAGGGGGAGCAGGCCGTAAAGGCCAAAAGAGGGGGTGGGCCGCCACCGTCCTGCGCTTCCGGCCCACCCCCTCCGCACCGGCCGGACCCCTACTGGGGGATTCGCGGGTCCGCCCGTCCTGACATACGGGACAGACTGACCGGGCGAGGTAAGGCGCGCGCGGGAGGAGGGGTGAGAGGCCGGTAAGAAGCCCACCCCCACCACCGCCCACCAGGTGGTACCCGGCCGGCGGCTTGGCAGACTGGTGGGGTGCCCCAGAATGTGCTGCTCGCCGAGGACGACCGTGCCATCCGCCATGCCCTGGAAAGGGCACTGACACTGGAGGGCTACGCGGTGACGGCCGTCGCCGACGGCGTGGAGGCGCTGGCCCAGGCCCACCGCACGCCACCGGACGTCCTCGTCCTGGACGTGATGATGCCCGGTATCGACGGGCTGCAGGTGTGCCGCGTGCTGCGCGCGGAGGGGGACCGTACGCCGATCCTGATGCTCACCGCACTGGTCGAGACGGCCGACCGCATCGCGGGCCTGGACGCCGGGGCCGACGACTACGTGGTCAAGCCGTTCGACGTGGAGGAGGTCTTCGCCCGGCTGCGGGCCCTGCTCCGCCGGACCCTTCCGGTGAACGGCACCCCCGCAGACGTACCGGCGTCGTCGCCGTCGGTGTCCGCGTCCGCGTCGAAGGAGGCGGCGGGGCAGATCTCCGCGGCCGGGCTGCGCATGGACATCCAGGCACGCCGCGCCTGGCGCGGACAGCGCGAGCTGGAGCTCACCCGCACCGAGTTCGAGCTGCTCGAACTACTCGTCCGCAACGCGGGCATCGTCCTCGACCACGCCACGATCTACGACCGCATCTGGGGCTACGACTTCGGTCCCGGCTCCAAGAACCTCGCCGTGTACGTGGGATATCTGCGGCGCAAGCTCGACGAGCCGGGGGCACCGGCGCTGATCCACACCGTCCGGGGCGTGGGGTATGTGCTGAGGGAGGACTGAGTGCCCCCCCGATGGCTCACGGGGCTGCGGCCCCGGCGGGTGTCCTCCCTGCGGGCCACCTTCACCCTGTCCTTCGCCGCCGTGGCCGCCGCGGTCACCGTCCTCGTCGGATTCCTGAGTTACGACGCCGCCGCCCGGCTGGTGCGGGTGGACCAGCAGACCGTCTTCTCCGGGGTCGTGCAGGACCTGCGGGTCCAGGTGCGCGAGACGGCGTTGGACCCGGGTGATTTCTCGTCGTCCGACCCCGATCACGACGGGCCCCTGGACGACATCATCCGGCCCGCTCGAACGGATGTGCAGGTGCTCGGGCGCGGTGGGGTGATATCCGACCGCGGGAACCCCGCGCTGCCCGTGACCGCCGCCGACCGGCGGACAGCCGCGTCCGCCACCGCGGGCAAGTGGGTGGAGCACGGGGAGGTCGACGTCGCCGGCGACCGCTACCGGGTGGCGACCGTCGCGCTCGGCGGCGGGCGGGGCGCGGTGCAGGTGGCCCAGCAGTTCAGCGACACCGAGGATCTGTTGCGGGAGCTGCAGCAGCGGACCGTGCTCCTTGTGGGAGCGGTGGTGATCGCGTCGGGGCTGTTCGGCTGGTGGCTGGCGCGGCGCATCACCCGGCGGCTGGTGCGGCTGGCCGGGGCCGCGGAGGACGTGGCGCGCACCGGGCGGCTCGGCATCCAGGTGCCGGTGGCGGGATACGACGAGGTGGCCCGCCTCGGCCGCTCCTTCGACCGGATGCTCGGCCGGCTCGCGCAGTCCGAGGAGGACCAGCGTCGGCTGGTCCAGGACGCGGGCCATGAACTCCGTACGCCGCTGACCTCGCTGCGCACGAACATCTCCATGCTGCGCCGCATCGACGAGCTGCCGCCCGACGCCCGCGAGGAACTGGTCGCCGACCTGGCACAGGAGTCCCGTGAGCTGACCGACCTCGTCAACGAGCTGGTGGCGCTCGCGGCCGGGCGGTCCGACACCGAGCCCGTGCAGCGGATCGACCTGGCCGATCTCGCGGAGGACGTGGCGATCGCCTCGCGGCGCCGCACCGGGCGGGACATCCTCGTCCGGGTGGGCGGTGACACGACGGTCGACGGCCGTCCCACGGCGCTCCAGCGGGCGATATCCAACCTGGTGGAGAACGCGGCCAAGTTCGACCGCGAGGGCAAGGCGCCGATCGAGATCGCGGTCACCGGTCCGGTGCGCCCCGGCGTCGGGGTGGGCGGCGGTCTTCCCGGCAGCGTCCGGATCGAGGTCCTCGACCGGGGTCCGGGCGTGGTCGAGGGCGATCTCGTCCGGGTCTTCGACCGTTTCTACCGCGCCACCGACGCCCGCAGCCTGCCCGGTTCCGGGCTCGGTCTGTCCATCGTCCGTGAGGTGGCCACCGGCCACGGCGGAGCGCCGTTCGCCTTCCGGCGGGAGGGGGGAGGCGCGGTCATCGGCTTCACAGTGAGCGCGGACTACCCGACGGAGGAGGACTGACGGGCGGACAGCGCCCTGAAGGGGTGCGGGGAACCGCGCGACCAGCCACGACGGACCCGCAGGTGGCGTACCGCGCTTTCGGCGGAGTGCCTAGGGCCTGTCCGGCGGATCATGCCGCAGACGCGGGGCTTGGCACGCACTCCCCCAAGCTCTTCGAGCAGGGGGTGCCCCCAGCCGCGTTGTCGTCACTCGCCGACTCCCCCAAGCTCTCGGCTTCACTCGAGCAGGGGGGACCCCCATCGCGTCGACTCCCTCCTCCGCCTTGCAGCTGCACGCACCAAGCCCCGCTCACCAGCGTTCACGAGGCACCGCTCGTTGCCTGCGACCTGATCCGCCGGACAGGCCCTAGCCGACGTGTACGCGCGGTCGGCGGGAGCGGTCGGGTTCGGCCTCGCGCAGGACCTCCCGGGTGACGGGGGCGACCTCGCCCTGGCCGAAGAGGAAGAAGCGCAGGAAGTTGGTGAAGGGGTCGCCCTCGGTCCACTCGAAGTAGATGTGCGGGGTGCAGCCGGTGCGGTCGCGGACGTACAGGAGCAGGGCGGCCAGGGCGTTGGGGATGGAGGAGGACTCCAGGGTCAGGACGCGGTAGCGGCCGTGGAGCACCTCGCCGCGTACGGTCAGGCCCGCCTCGAATTCCGAGGGGTCCAGGACGGTGACCTCGACGAAGACGAAGTCCTCCTGGGCCGGGAGGTCGTTGTCGGCGCGGATCTGCTCGATCTTCTCGCGGTACTCGGCCTTGTCGCGGTTGTCGGGTTCGTTGGCGATGAACCGGATCCGGCGGCTGGCTATGTCGCGTACGAACCGGTCCGCCATGTCGTCCAGGCTCACGCTGGTCACCCGCAGTTCGAAGGCGCGGGCCAGCCGGGAGAGCAGCGAGACGAGGATGATGCCGGCGATGAAGCAGGCGCCGATCTTGACGCCGTCGGGGCGTTCGATGACGTTGACGACGGTCGTGTAGAGGAAGACCGCGGAGATGACGGCGAAGGCGATGGTCCAGTTGCGCTGGCCGGCCTTGCGCGCGGCGATGGTCACGGCGATCGCGGCGGAGCTGATGAGGACGAGGACACCGGTGGCGTAGGCGCCGCCCTGCGCGTCGACGTCGGCGTTGAAGATCCAGGTGACCAGGAACGCGACCAGGGTGAAGACGATCACCATGGGGCGGACGGCGCGTGCCCAGTGTGGGGCCATGCCGTAGCGGGGGAGGTAGCGGGGCATGAGGTTGAGCAGTCCGGCCATGGCGGAGGCGCCCGCGAACCACAGGATGGCGATGGTCGACACGTCGTAGACCGTGCCGAAGGCGCCGCCGAGGTATTCGTGCGCGAGATAGGCGAGGGCGCGGCCGTTGGCCTGGCCGCCGGACTTGAACTCCTGCTCCGGGATGAGGAGCGTGGTGATGAAGCTGGTGAAGATGAGGAAGACGCTCATGATCACGGCGGCGGTGGTCAGCAGCTTCTTGGTGTCCCGGATGCGGCCGGCCGGCTTCGCGTCGGTGTCGGTGGCGTCGCCCTGGACGTGCGGCATGACGGCGACGCCGGTCTCGAAGCCGGAGAGGCCGAGGGCCAGCTTGGGGAAGACCAGGAGGGCGACCCCGACCATCGCGAAAACGTTTCCGTGCTGGGTGGTCAGAGCGCTGGTCCAGTCGGTGATCACATGTTCGGCGGTCGCCACGTGCCACAGGCCCACGACCACGACCACGACGTTGAGCGCGAGATAGATCCCCACCAGGACGACGGCGACGCCGATCGCCTCCAGGAAGCCCTTGAGGAACACCGCGCCGAGCAGGGCCACCAGGATGAGCGTGATCAGCATCTGCTGGTCGTGCAGCGTGCTGGTGAGATGGGGGTTCTCGACCAGGTGGGTGGAGGCGTCGGCCGCCGACAGGGTGATGGTGATCAGGAAGTCGGTGGCGGCGAAGCCCAGCAGGGTCAGGACGAACAGCTTGCCCTTCCAGAACGACAGCAGCCGCTCCAGCATCGCGATCGAGCCCTCGCCGCGCGGGCTCTCCTCGGCCACCCGCCGGTAGACGGGCAGTGCGCCCGTCAGGGTGACGATGACGAGCACGATGGTCGCGATGGGCGAGAGGAGTCCGGCGGCCAGGGCCGCGATGCCGGGCTGGTAGCCCAGTGTCGAGAAGTAGTCGACGCCGGTCAGGCACATCACCCGCCACCAGCGCTGCCCCTGGTGCACGGGCTCCGGCGGGGCGTGTGGGCCCTGCGGGGTCTTGCCCATGTCGGACAGTCCCTCGAGCATCCACGCGCGCAGCCGGCTCGTACCCGTCGTACCTCTGGTACGAGCGTGGTCGGTGGTGGCCATCGGGGTGCTCCTGACGTGCTGCCCGGCGTCGTGCCCATGGTGATCCGATTGTGGTCACTGGGAGAGGGAACGGCAGGGCGGGCGGACATTACGGCGAACGGGGGACGGCGGTGCGGTCGCGGGGGTGGCAGCCCCCGGTGCGGCATCGCGGTCCGGCACTCCGGTCGGCCCCCCGACCACGAGAATGCCGTGCTTTCGCACACATGGTCGGCCGAAGGCGTCAAGGCCGCGTCAAAGTCGTCCGGTGTGACATCAGGGGCCCATCAAGGTTCGGTGTGTGTGAGTGGAGCGGTCGCAGACTGTGCACGGCACGGGGGACACGGACGAGCGTCCGTGGCGTGCCGATGGAGGGGCTCGTGGCTGTCACGACCGGTACCACGCACAGTCCCGCGGCGCGAGCCGCGACCACGCACAGTCCGGCGCGAGCCGGCACCGTCGGAGCGCCACCGCGTGTGGCGAGCGCCCCCTCCGGGGGTGGGCGCCGGCCTCGGCCCAGGCGCGGGGGGCCGCGATCGAGACGCCCCCGACGCGCCGGGCGGCCCCGAAGTCCCCGGCTGCCTCTCCGCCTCGCACCCCGAAGAGCCGCCACCGCCCTGCACCGCCGTTTCTGGGCGACCCTGCCCGCGCGACTGCGGCTGCTGCGGACCGTCACCCTCCTGCTGACCGTCGCCCTCGCCCTGCTGCTCGGGCTGGCCGGACTCGCCGCCACCGGCACCTGGGACACGGTCGCGGGCCGCGACGCACCCCGCACCACCAGCGCCGCCGACCTGAACCTCGCCCTGAACGACATGGACGCGCAGGCCGCCAACCTCCTGCTGGCCGGCGGCGACGGGGGCAAGGGACGCCTGGCGACGCCGTACGAGAAGGCGGTCGGCTTCTACGGGGACGCGCGCCGCGCGATCGGCCACGACCTGCGCACCCTCGCCGTCGCCGCCCAGGGCGACGCCGCCGACGAGCACACCGTGGAGTCGCTCACCGACGACTTCGCCGAGTACCAGGAGCTGATCGGCCGCGCGCTGGAGAACGACGACCGCGCCGGCGGCAGACCGGCCGCCCTCGTCGACTACCGCGAGGCCACCGATCTCCTCCAGGCCCAGCTCCTGCCGAGCGCGAGGAAGCTGGTGGACTCCAACGACAGCGCCTTCGACCGGCAGTACGACCAGGCCCGTTCGGTCCTCTCGGCCCAGCTTGCCGCCGTCCTCGTGCTCGGCGCGCTGCTGCTCGCCGCCCTCGGCGTCCTCCAGTGGTACCTGGCCCGCCGCTTCCACCGGATCCTCAACCCCGGCGTGCTGGCCGCCACCGTCTGCGCGCTGCTCGCCGTGCTCCTCGGCGGCCAGGCGCTCGCCGCCTCCGCCGACCGGCTGTACGGCGCCCGCCGCGACGCCTTCGACTCCGTCGTCGCCCTCTCCCGCGCCCGCGCGATCGCCTACGACGCGAACGCCGACGAGAGCCGCTACCTGCTGGACCCCGAGCGCCGCGAACAGTACGCGCAGGCGTTCCTCGCCAAGTCGCAGCAGCTGTACGGGATGAAGGGCGCGCGTCTCGACTCGTACGACTTCGGGCTCGCCACGACCTGGAAGGAGTACCGCGCCGACCACCACACCCTCGACTTCGGCGGCGAGTTCGCGCGTGAGCTCGCCAACCTCACCTTCCCCGGCGAACGGACCGCGGCGGAGCGGACGGTGGACGCGTACGCCGTCTACCAGCGCGACGACCGGAGGATCCGGGCCCTGGTCGCGCAGGGCAAGGAGCGCGAGGCCGTCGCGTTCTGCATGGGCTGGGAGCCGGGCACGTCCAACGCCCACTTCGGGGCCTGGATGAGGGCGCTGGACCAGGTGACGGACATCAACCGGCGGCACTTCACGGCGGCGGTCCGCGCGGGCCGCTTCGAGGCCACCGGACTGCTCCCGTGGACGTGCGGTCTGCTGCTCGGCGCGGGTGCGCTGATCCTGCTGGGGCTGCGACCGAGGCTCGCCGAGTTCCGCTGAACCGGGGTCCGCTGAACGGGCGTGCGCTGAGCGGGGGTGCGCCGAGCCGGGTTCCGCCGAGGGCGCGTCACCGGTGCCGGGTGCCCGCCCGGGGCGTCGGCCCCTGCGGTTCCCCCCGCCGGAAGGACCCCGGCGCCCTGGCCGCGGGCCGGTCGGCGTGGGCCGAGGACGTCAGCTGCCACGGCACGCTCGTGACCATGACCCCCGGCGTGAACAGGAGCCGGTTCTTCAGCCACAGCGCCGACTGGTTGTGCAGGAGGTTCTCCCACCAGTGTCCGACGACGTACTCGGGGATGAAGACGGCGACGATGTCCCGCGGGCTCTCGCGGCGGATCGAGCGGACGTACTCCACGACAGGCCGGGTCACCTCGCGGTACGGCGAGTCGATGATCTTCAGTGGGATGTCGATGCCGTACTCCTCCCAGCGCCTGAGCAGCGCCGCCGCCTCGGCACGGTCGACGGAGACCGTCAGGGCCTCCAGCCGGTCGGGGCGGAAGGCGTGCGCGTAGGCGAGGGCACGGAGGGTCGGCTTGTGCAGGGTGGAGACCAGTACGATCCCCAGCACGCGTGAAGGAAGGGTGAGTTCGCCCTTCGGGTCGGTCACCGCCAGTTCCGCCGACGTGGCGTCGTAATGGCGCCGGATGCCGCGCATCATCACCCAGAGCACGATCGCCGCGAGTACGGCGAGCCACGCGCCCTCCGTGAACTTGGTGGCCAGCACGATCACCAGGACCAGGCCGGTGACGACCGCGCCGAGTGCGTTGATCACGCGGGCCGTGTGGTGGCGGCGGCGCGGCGCCGGGTCGCGTTCCGTGCGCAGCTCGCTGTTCCAGTGCCGGACCATGCCCAGCTGGGAGAGTGTGAAGGCGGTGAACACGCCCAGGATGTAGAGGTGGATGAGGCTGGTGACGTTCGCCTTGAAGCCCCACAACAGCAGAGCCGCGACGATCGCGAGCGCCAGGATGCCGTTGGAGAACGCGAGCCGGTCGCCCCGGTTGTGCAACTGGTGCGGAAGGTAACGGTGTTGGGCCAGGATGGACGCGAGCAGGGGGAAGCCGTTGAAGGCCGTGTTCGCGGCCAGGATCAGGACCAGCGCGGTCGCCGCCTGGATGACGTAGAAGCCGACGCTGTGCTCGCCGCCGAAGACCGCCGCCGCGATCTGCGCGATCACCGTGCGCTGGGTGTACGAGCCGCAGTCGCCGGTGAGCCCCGTCAGCCGGCACGCGTCGTCCGTGATGTGCACCTTGGTGATCAGCGCCAGCGCGGTGACGCCCACGAACATGACGATCGCGAGGGCGCCCATCGCGGTCAGTGTCTCGGCCGCGTTCCTCGACTTGGGCTTGCGGAAGGCCGGTACGCCGTTGGAGATGGCCTCCACCCCGGTCAGCGCCGTACAGCCGGAGGAGAACGCGCGCAGCACCAGCATCAGCAGGGCGAGACCCGTCAGGTGCGCGTCCGAGGGGTCCGGCGCGACGCCGTAGCGGGCGCTCTCGGCGACCGGCGCGTCCCCGAGGGCGTAGCGGATCAGGCCCGTGACCACCATGACGAGCACACCGCTGATGAACAGGTACGTCGGTGCGGCGAAGGCGCGTCCCGACTCCCGGACGCCCCGCAGGTTCATCGCCGTCAGGACCGCCACGAAGCCGATCGCCATCAGAACGCGGTGGTCGGCGAGGCGTGGGACGGCGGAGATGATGTTGTCGACGCCGGAGGCGACCGAGACGGCCACCGTCATGACGTAGTCGACGAGGAGCGAGGCGGCGACGACCAGTCCGGCGGTCGGGCCGAGGTTCGTCGACACCACCTCGTACGAGCCGCCGCCGCTCGGGTAGGCGTGCACCACCTGGCGGTACGACAGCACCACGACCGTCATCAGCGCCACGACCGCGGCCGCGATCCACGGGGTGAAGTGCAGGTAGGCAAGGCCGCCCAGGGTGAGGACCAGCAGGATCTCCTGGGTCGCGTACGCCACCGAGGACAGCGGGTCCGAGGCGAAGATCGGCAGGGCGAGCCGCTTGGGCAGCAGCGTCTCGTGCAGCTCTTCGCTGCGCATGGCCCGGCCGATCACCAGCCGCTTGAGGATCCCCGTGACGTTGAACACGGGCGGAGGGTAAGCCGGGGGAGGGGCCGGGAAGGGGCCCGACACTCACTCCGGGCCGCTCCTCACCATGTCGGCGAGGGCGGGCACAGGTCCCCTTCCGCACGACCGCTCGCTCACTCCAGCCCCGACACCTTGAAGACCGTCATTGCCGTCTCGCGGTCGATCCGCTCCGAGACGCGGTGCAGCGCGGTCTGCCCGCACGAGAGCGTGGAGCGCAGGGCGGACAGGCGCGCGTCCTCGTCGAGGCGGCGCCACAGCGGCGGATTGGCGACCAGGACCCGGGGGTCGACCTCGACGCGCGCGCCGAACGTGTCCCTCAGCACGAGCCGCTGGCCGACTCCGTCCAGGCAGCGCACCGACACCAGGTGGTCGGTGCGCACCAGCCGCGTGCGCAGCAGCCCGCGCGCCACCAGCCAGCCCTCGCCCGCGGAGACCCGGGTGGGGTACAGCACGACGAACAGCAGCACCGCGAGCGCGGCCCACAGGGTGGCGCGCGGCGCGGAGAGGGTGCCGACTCCCCAGTCGATGAGGAGGAGAAGGGCGAGCAGCACGGCCGCGCAGCGGATCGAACTGCGTACGTCCTGGGCCCAGAGGCGGTCGCGCGCGACTTCCGCCGAGGGTGGGGCGGTTGCGGCGACCGCGGTACGCGTGTCGCTGCGGCGGTTGCGGCGTTCCATACGACCGACGGTAGAGACCGGGGAGGCCCGGGGCAGCATGCCTTGACGGGTCTCTGATGACGCGGGCGTCAAGGATGCGACAAGAAGCGTCGGCCTGCCGCTACGCGACCCGGGCGGCCCGGCCTCCCGCGGCCCATCGCCCGAGCACCGGCTCCGCGAAGGTGCGGGCCGGGAGGCACAGGGTCTGGCCGTGGCGGGCGAAGAGTTCGTCGCGGGAGGTGAAGTGACCGAGGTCGAGGCGGAGGTGGCCGGACAGGTCGCAGACGGCTCCCGGGCCGCCGTCGCAGCTCGCGGCGGCGTGACCGTCCCAGTCGACCGCCGTACGGGCCACGGCGTCGAAGAGGGTCTCGCCACCCTTGTTGGTGAAGCCGCCCGAGGCCGCGCTCATCTCGTCCGGGCTTGCGAACAGCCCGGCGATCGGTACCCAGTCGCCGTCCAGCAGGAACTCGGGCCACGCGAGCAGGATCCGTTCCGGGACCAGCGGCTTGAGCCGGGGGAACCGTGGATACCAGAAGACTCCGTCGACGAGCAGGCCCCGTACACGCGTGGGTACGGCGATGGCCCGCGCGACGGCCTCCAGCACCGCCATCCGCTGACTGCACGAGCCCCGCCCGAGCGTCAGCGTCCGCGAGGTGCTCCGCAGGTCGTCCACGGAGTACACCGGGCGTACCTCACGCGCGATGATCCCGTGTGCCACGCGGAGTGACTCGCGGGCGGTGTCGTCGGTGGGGATCCGCTCGACGAGGGCGGTGACGTTCGGGTGGGTCCAGTCGAGGATCGGGGTGGGGCGCGTGGAGCCGGGTACGGGTTCGGTCCCCGGGGCGACCGGGTCGCCTCCCGCACGTCGGCACGGCATCAGCAAACGACTCGTCATGGCCCGCCCATTTCCCCCGTTTCCTCTCAGCCTACGCTTCGACACCAGAGGTCAGACGAGGTGGGCGAAGACCACCAGGTTCTCGGTGTAGTCCTTCGCCGAATGGTCGTAGTCGCCGGCGCAGGTGATCAGCCGGACCTCGGCGTCGCGGGTGTCGGCGTACACACGCTGGTCGGGGAAGTCGTCCTTCGCGAACGTGTCGGCGTTGTCGACCTCGAAGGTGGCCTTGCGCCCGTCGGCCCTGTCCACGGTGAACCGGTCGCCCTTCTCCAACTCCCTGAGGTCGGCGAAGACGGCCGCGGAGGTGGTCGTGTCGACATGGCCGGCGATGATCGCGGTGCCCGGCTCACCGGGGGACACACCCTTGGAGTACCAGCCGACCAGGTTCGTGTCGTCGGCGACCGGAGGCTGGAGCTTGCCCGCGGCGTCGACGGCCAGTTCGGTGAACGGGGCGTCCACCTCGATCTTCGGGATGAGCAGCCGCGTCGGCTCGGACCGCGGCAGATGCTTGCCCAGCGGCCGGGCCGGGGACGGCGGTGCGAGCGCCGCCGCGCCATGGGGCTTGGCCGAGGGGTCGGAGGGGTCGGAGGGCTTGCCATGGCCGCCGAACAGGCTCAGCGCCAAGACCAGGATTCCGACGCACCACACGAACATCGGCACGCCGGGCCGCGCGCCCTGGAGCGGCGTCACGGCCCGGGGCTCGACAGGGGAGGACAACCGGGATGCCATCGGGCACCACCTCACTGGAACACGTACGGGACAACTCGCTGGACCACGGCGGCGGAGCCGGCGCGGCACGGGGGCAACCAGCCGGGCCGCCACACTGTGCGCAGGAGGCGGCCCGGGCTGCTATGTCGTCAGGCATGGATCAGGAAAGGCCGACCGCCGCACGCTTGCGGCGCACGACGTAGGCACCTGCACCGGCGAGAGCCAGGACCGCCAGCCCACCGGCCGTCCTGCCCGGTGTGGCGAGCGCACCGCCACCCGTGTGCATGCCGCCGCGGGGCTTGTCGCGCCCCGAGTCCGAGTCGCTGTCGCGGTCGGAACCCGAGTCGTCGTTGCCCTTGTCGCCCTTGTCCTTGTAGGTCTCAGGGTTGAACTTCTCGTCGTCCTTGTTCCAGTCGTCACTGCGCACGGCGCTGAGGGCGCCGCCGCCGGTGTGCACGCCGCCGCGGGGCCCGTGGCGTTCGGAGCCGGAGTCGTCGCCCTTGCCGTAGTCGGAGCCGCCCTTCTTGCCGTGTTCGGAGCCGGAGTCGTCGCTCTTGCCATGGTCGGAGCCGGAGTCGCTCTTGCCATGGTCGGAGCCGGAGTCGTCCCTGTTCGAGTCCTCGCCGCGCACGGCGCTGAGGGCGCCGCCGCCGGTGTGCACGCCGCCGCGGGGCCCGTGGCGTTCGGAGCCGGAGTCGTCGCCCTTGCCGTAGTCGGAGCCGCCCTTCTTGCCGTGTTCGGAGCCGGAGTCGTCGCTCTTGCCACGGTCCGAGCCCGAGTCGCTCTTGCCACGGTCCGAGCCGGAATCGCTGTTGCCACGGTCCGAGCCCGAATCGCTCTTTCCACGGTCGGAACCCGAGTCGTCACCGCGCACGGTGGTCAGTGCTCCGCCGCCCGCGTGGATCCCCCCGTTCGGCTTGTGGTGCTCCCTGCTGTAGGAAGAGTCATCGTGGCCCTCGTCACCCGCCGTGGCGGCGAGGGCGCCTGGTGCGCCGATCGCGAGGGCGGCTGTGGCCGTCGCGGTGGCGAGGAGCATGCGGGCAGATCGCATCTTCGGAGTCCTTCCGTCGCAGCCAGGCAGCTGACACTGCGTCAGCTCGTGAGAACCCGACCCCGACGTGATCCACCGTCAGTCCGCCGGGCTCCGCGCACCACTCGAGCCGCTCACCTGGCGCACCCCCGAGGTCACGCCCACTCGGGCCCATTGGGCCAACCGATGACTCGTCAGACTGCACTGACCTGCTGTTTCGTCAGGGGTGAGTGGCCGTGGCCCCGCCCGCACCGTGCCTCGGGTACTACCCGATCGGCGGCAACACGACTGCGCGTCCCGCACCTTCGGTCCGCGGCGGTCCTGGCGCGTCCTTGCCCCGACACGCCGCACCAAGCCGGTCACACTGACTCAAACACCCCCACCCCCGCGAGGTCCCCATGGCGTACGGCCTGGCCCGCCGCGAACTGCGGCCGAGAGTTCCACTGCGGCACGGGGAGGGCGACAAGTACCACCTGACCAGCGTCGAGGGGCTCGCCGCGCTCTCCCTGGACGCGCTGAGCTCGGTGGCGTACGGCCCCGAGGCGATCGTGCTCGTACTGATCGCCGCCGGAACGAGCGCGCTGTCCGCCACGCTCCCGGTGACGCTCGTCATCGCCGGACTGCTGGCGGTGCTCGTCGTGTCGTACGGACAGGTGATCGCCGTGCATCCGGACGGCGGCGGCGCGTACGCGGTGGGGAAGAAGGATCTCGGACCGACCGTCAGCCTGCTCGCGGCGGCCAGCCTCGTCGTCGACTACGTGCTGACCGTGACGGTCAGTCTGGCGGCGGGCGCGGCCAGCCTCGCCTCCGCGTTCCCGGTGCTCGACTCGCACCTGCTCGCGGTCTGCCTGATCGGGCTCGCCCTGCTCACGGCCGTCAACCTGCGCGGTGTGGCCGAGAGCGCGCGGGTGCTGATGCTGCCCACCGTGCTGTTCATTGTGAGCATCCTCGGCATCGTCGTGATCGGCCTGGCGCGAGGCCATCCCGTGGCGTTCGTCGGCACCGCCCAGCCCGTCCACGCCACCGAGGCAGTGAGCGTCCTGCTGCTCCTCAAGGCGTTCTCCTCCGGCTGCTCCGCGCTCACCGGGGTCGAGGCCATCGCCAACGGCGTGCCCTCCTTCCGCGAGCCGCGCGTCAAACGCGCCCAGCGCACGGAGCTGATGCTCGGCGCACTCCTCGGTCTGATGCTCATCGGCATGGCCCTGCTGATCCGCCGCGACCATGTCGCCCCGCGTGGCGGCGTGACCGTACTCGCGCAGCTGACGGCGGGCGCGTACGGGACGGGATGGCCGTACTACGCGACCAATCTCATCGTCACCCTGGCCCTCGCCTTCGCCGCGAACACCAGCTTCGGCGGTCTGCCCGTCCTGATGAGCCTGCTCGCCAAGGACCACCGGCTGCCGCACCTCTTCGGGCTGCGCACGGAACGGCCGGTGTACCGCTGGGGCGTGGTGACCCTCGCCCTGCTCGCGGCCGTTCTCCTGATCGCCGTGAACGCCGACACCCACCGCATGATCCCGCTCTTCGCGATCGGCGTGTTCATCGGCTTCACCATCAGTCAGATCGGTCTCGTGCGGCACTGGACGGGGCAGCGTCCGCACGGCTGGCTGCGGCGCGCGTTCCTCAACGGGGTCGGCGCGGTACTGACCGCCGTGGCGGGCGTCGTCCTGCTCACCACCAAGTTCCTGGAAGGAGCCTGGGTGGTGGTCGTCGCCATCCCGCTGCTGATGCTGCTGTTCGACCGCATCCAGCGCTACTACACGACCGTCGGCCGGGAACTCGGACTCGGCGAGGTCCCGCCGCCCGTGCGCGGCGGCGACTCCCTCGTCATCGTGCCGGTCGGCGAGGTCAGCAGACTCACCCAGCACGCGCTGTCCGCCGCCCGCGCCCTCGGCCACGAGGTGGTCGCCGTCGCTGTCCACGCCGACCCGGCCAAAGTCCGTGCGCTCAGGGAGAGTTGGGACCGCTGGAACCCGGGCGTACGCCTGGACGTCGTCGACAGCCCGCAGCGCTCGCTCGTGGAACCGATCGTCGACTACGTCCAAAGGGCGCAGGAGGGAGGACGGCAGATCGCCGTCCTCATCCCCGAGGTGGAGCCCCTCCACCGCCGCTATCAGATCCTGCAGAACCAGCGCGGCCTGCTCCTCGCCGCCGCGCTGCGGGCCCGCACGGACGTGGTCGTCTGCGTGGTGCCCTACCGGCTCAGCCTCTGAACCGGCCGCCGGCCAGGGCCTGATCCCGAAGAGGGGCCCTACAGCCCTACAGCCCTACAGTCCGATGTCCCGGCGGTTCATGTCGTCGAGGGATTCGCGGCGTACGAGTACGCGTGCGATGCCGTCGGATACGGCGACGACGGGTGGGCGGCCGACGAGGTTGTAGCCGGAGGCCATGGAGAGGTGGTAGGCGCCGGCTGCGGGGACGGCGAGGAGGTCGCCGGGGCGGATGTCGCCGGGGAGGGCTACGTCGTCGGCGAGGATGTCGCCGGCTTCGCAGTGGCGGCCGACGACGGTGACGAGGCGGGGTGGTGCGGTGGAGGGGCGGCCGATGAGGCGGGGTGCGTAGCGCACTCCGTAGAGGGCGGGTCGGGGGTTGTCGCTCATGCCGCCGTCGACTGCGACGAAGGTGTGGGTGCCGGTGCGTTTGACGGCCAGGACGCGGTAGACGGCGATGCCGGCGGGGCCGGCGATGGCGCGGCCGGGTTCGAGGGTGAGGCGGGGTACGGGCAGGGCGGCGCGGGTGCAGCCGTCTTCGAGTTCGGCGCGGACGCGTCCGGCGAGGACGGAGATGTTGAGGGCTTCTTCGCCGGGGCGGTAGGCGATGGCGTGGCCGCCGCCGATGTTCAGCTGGGGGAGGGTGATGCCGTGCTGGTCGCGGATGCGGGCGAGGAGTCCGATCATGCGGCGTACGGCGGCGACGTAGGGCTTGACGGTGGTGACCTGGGAGCCGATGTGGCAGTGCAGGCCGACGAGTTCGAGGTGGGGCTGGTCGAGTATGCGGGTGACGGCGTGTTGTGCGGAGCCGTCGGTGAGGGAGAGGCCGAATTTCTGGTCGTCGGTGCCGGTGCGGATTTTGGTGTGTCCGCCGGCGACGATGCCGGGTACGACGCGGACCATGACGGGCTGGCGGGTGCCGGGGGGTGTGAGGGCGGCGAGCCGGGCGATCTCGGAGGTGCTGTCCACGACGATGCGGCCGACGCCGAGGCGCAGGGCGGTGCTGAGGTCTTCGGGGCTTTTGGCGTTGCCGTGCAGGACGATCTTCTCGGGCGGGAAGCCGGTGGTGACGGCGAGGGCGAGTTCTCCGGCGGAGCAGACGTCCAGGCCCAGGCCTTCTTCCTGGACCCAGTGGGCCATGGCCCGGCACAGGAAGGCTTTGGCGGCGTAGACGATGTCGGCGTCGGGGAAGGCGGTGCGGTAGGTGCGGCAGCGCTCGCGGACTTCCCTCTCGTCGAGGATGTAGAGAGGGGTGCCGAAGCGGTCGGCGGCCTCGGTGAGGGAGACACCCCCGACGCGGACGTCACCGTGGGGTTCGGGGCGGGCGGAGCGGGGCCAGACGGAGAGGCCTTCGGCGTCGCGTGCGTCGGCGTGGGCTTTCTGGCCGGGGCTGTCGGTCCCGGGCGCCCAGTGCGGTTCCTGAACGGGTAGTTCCTGAACGGGCTGTTCCTGAACGGGCAGTTCCTGAATGGACATGGCGTCTCCTCAGCCGATCAGCAGGTTCAGGCACGCGACGACGGCGGCGGCGCCGGTCACCCGCAGGGCGCCGACGTGCTGGGGATGCCAGCGGCGCCAGGAGTTCTCGCGTTCGCGGGCCGTGGCCGCGGTGCGGTCGGCCGAGGGGGCGGAGAACTGCGGGTCGATGGTGAGGGCGGTGACGCCCAGGGGCGCGGCGAGGGCGCGCAGCGCGGCTTCGGAGAGCCTGATGGAGGCCTGGTCCGTGCCGAGAGTGGCGGTGAGCTCGGCCGCCGAGGTGAAGCCGACGGCCGTACGGCCGCCCAGCGGGGTGCGGAAGAACCGGGCCGTACAGCCCGCGGGCCCCGACCGGACAGGAACGAAGAGAAGTCCGGCCGGGAAGCGTTCGGAAGGCTCCGGGTCCTCGGAATATTCGACTGCAGACATGATGCTGCTCCTCGCGGAAGACGATGGGCGCCGGCCGGTTCGGCCGGGCGCCTCTGTGAGGCTATGCCCGCCGGGCCGCGGACGGAGCCGCTCGCTGACGGAGGCTTGACGCGCTGCCCCCGACCCGTAACGCGCCCCTGACGTGGGGGCTGGGGGTGTTGTGCGGGTCACCCCGGACCCGTGGTGACCCAGGCGACACCCCCCCGGGTCGCTCAGGATCTGCCCTCGGTCAGCTCCCGCGCGTCGAGCGGCAGCCACAGCCGGATTCGGCGGTGCACCGAGGCGAGCTCGCGGGACAGGGGCGAGGGCGGCAGGGCCAGCACCGGGCAGACGGCGTGCGCGAGGCAGTACCGGGCGACGGACGGGAACAGCCACCGGTGCATCCTTCCTCGACACCCCGGGCCGACCACCAGCAGGTCCTCGGCCCGGTCGGCGGTCTCGACCAGCGCCTGCCCCGGTGTGCCCCGTACGACAAGACCCTGGTGCGGGACCCCGGGCCCCGCGTCGCCGAAGGCGGCGTGCAGCGCGGCGAGCAGCCGCCGGCCCGCGTCCAGCCGGAGCATGGCCGTCGGCAGTGGACCGAGCGCACTGCGGTGGGCGAAGTCACCACCGGGCGGCTCCCAGGCGATCACGACCAGCAGCTCGGCTCCGCGGCGCCGGGCCTCTGCGGCGGCCCGGCGCAGGGCCGCCAGGCTCCCCGGCGAACCGCTGACTCCCGCGACCACGCGCGGTCCCCGCTCTTCCTCGCTCATCGCTCGCGCACTCCTCGACGTCGGTCCACACACGTACCCATCGGCCATCGAACGGCCGGAGGACGGCGGCGGACCGTCGCGTTGGCGTGGGCCTGACGGCGCGGGCGTGATTTATGACGCCCTCCTGACACCGCGGGGCCGGGCGCGGGGCGCACGCTCGAACCGGGCTCTGACGTCGGTCTTACCCCTTGCTGGCACACTGGCCGTCCGTTCCGGGAAATCCGGGGAAGGAGTACCGCATGTCGATGGTCGGCAACCTGCGCAAAGTCGCCCGTCTGGCACGCGGCGGACGCCGGGTGGACCTGAGCCACCCCGCCCGCTCCCCGCTCGGCTCCGCCGTCGTCAACTGCGTCATCTACCGCGACGGCGTCCGCCAGGAGGCCGCGCCCAGCGTCGAGGAGTCCGTCGCCCGGGTCCGTAAACGCGGCGGCCACGGCTTCGTCTGGCTGGGGCTGCACGAGCCCACCGAGACGGAGTTCGCCCGGGTCGCCGAACTGTTCGGCCTGCACCCGCTCGCCGTCGAGGACGCGGTCCACGCACACCAGCGCCCCAAGGTCGAGCAGTACGGCGACGTCCTGTTCGCCATCTTCAAGACGGTCTCCTACGTCGAACACGCCGAACTGACCGCCACCAGCGAGGTCGTGAACACCGGCGAGATCATGGTCTTCGCGGGCCCCGACTTCGTGGTGACCGTGCGACACGGACGGCACGGCTCCCTCGGCCCCCTGCGCGAGGACCTGGAAGCCGAGCCGGAGCAGCTGGCCAAGGGGCCGACCGTGGTGCTGCACGCCATCGCCGACCACGTCGTGGACGACTACCTGACCGTCACGGACGCCGTCCAGAACGACATCGACCAGGTGGAGACGTCCGTCTTCTCACCTCGCGGTGCCCAGGGGGCCGACGCCGGCCGCATGTACCAGCTCAAGCGCGAACTCCTCGAACTCAAGCGCGCGGTGGTTCCCCTCGGCCGCCCTCTCCACAGCCTGGCGACCGAGCCGATGCGCCTCATCGCCCCCGAGATACAGGCGTACTTCCGTGACGTCGCGGATCACCTGTCCCGGGTCACCGAACAGATCACCGCCTTCGACGCCCTCCTCGACTCCATCCTCCAGGCCCACCTCGCCCAGGTCTCCGTCGCCCAGAACGAGGACATGCGCAAGATCACGGCCTGGGCCGCGATCATCGCCGTACCGACGATGGTGTGCGGCGTCTACGGCATGAACTTCGACCACATGCCCGAACTCCACTGGCGCTTCGGCTACCCCTTGGCTCTCACGGTGATCGCCGTGTCGTGCTTCGTCATCCACCGGGGGTTCAAGCGCAACGGCTGGCTGTGACCGCGGCTGTGCCCAGGCCCTAGGGACGCGGTTCCTCGTAGGGGATGCGGCTCAGGTGCAGGACCTCTCCCAGCGTGCCCCACTCGTCGCCGCCGAGCTTGGTGAGCGGGAGCAGCCGTGCGGAGCCGGGGCGGCCTTCGACGATGTGGTCCTCGTGCACCGCCGCGTGGAGCACCCGTCCGAAGACCAGGGTGGAGTTTCCCATCCGCAGGGTGGTGTGCGAACGGCACTCGAGAACGACGGGGGAGGCCGCCACTCGGGGCGGTCGTACCCGCAGGCTCGGTTCGCGGTCGATTCCCGCGTAGTCGAATTCACTGACCGACCGGGGGAAGTCGGTGGCAGTGGCGTTGATCAACTGCAGCAGCGGTTCGGAGGAGAAGTTGACGACGAACTCCCCGGTGTCCTCGACATTGCGCAGGGAATCCTTGCGGCCGATCGAGGTGAACTGCACGATCGGCGGGTCGGTACTGGCGATGCTGAAAAAGGAGTGCGGGGCGAGGTTCTCGGTCGAGCCGTCCGGTGTGACGGTGGAGATCCATGCGATCGGACGAGGGATGACGACCGAGGTGAGGAACCGGTAGAAGTCGGCTCCGGGCATGGCTTCCGGGTCGAAATCGACGCGCATGAAACCCAGTATCCGCCGGGCCGGTGCGGTATGCCCGTCGTGCCCGACATGTCCGCCGCGCGGGCCGTTCCCGGGCGGGACCCGAAGGCCTCGCCCGTGTCACGGAGAACTGAGATCAGGGCCACACCAGGCAGTACGGCTGATGTCCCGCCTCGTGCAGACGATGGCTGAAATCCTGCCATTCGTGGAGGAGCTGGTACACGTTGAAGGCGTCCCGCGGGCCCCCGCGGTCCGGGACCGTCGACCAGATGAAGGCCGCCGCGCCGACCGCCTCCTCGCCGATGCCCCGCAGGGGGTCGACGACGGTCATGGGGAGCTTCACGACGGCGTAGTCGGGGTGCAGGACGACCAGCTCCAGGGGCGGGACCTTGTGGAGAGGGACGCCCTCGATGCCGGTGAGGACCATCGCGGCCATGGTCTCCGGCTTGATCTTGGTGAACATGCCGTTCATGCCGAGCTCGTCGCCGCCGAGTTCCTCGGGGCGCATCGAGATCGGCACGCGGGCCGCCGTCGCGCCGTCCGGCGCGCCGAAGTATTTGTAGGTCACCCCCACCCGGCCACCATTCCCGCTTCCTGCCCTGAGCCGGTCTGCCCCGCGGTCCGTGTAGTCCATACCGTCCATACGGCCCGACGGGTCGATCCGCTCAGGATCGTTCTGTGTTCCTTGCGACCCGGGTGCTCCGGGTGATCCGGGAGAGCCCGGCGACCCCTGCGTCTGTCGTGCCTCGGCCGCTTCCTCCGCCTCGCGCCGGTGCCTTCCCCGCCGGGCACGCCGAGGACCGAGGTCATCGGTCCCCTCGCCCAGTCCGCCACCGCGATGCATATCTCCACCCGACTGCTTTTCTAAGGCGCGCGACCCCCGCCACGCAACCCGATCATCGTGACAGTGACCTCCCCCACGGCCGCACGCCGAAACGTACGCTGAAACACCTGTCCGCAGGATCTTCGCAGCCTCTGACACCATGGCTCGTGTGAGCTATCCGTACGAAGCCCCAGTTTCGCAGACTCTTTTCGACCGTGCGGCTGCCGTCACGCCCGGCGGCGTGAACTCTCCGGTGCGCGCGTTCCGTGCCGTGGGCGGTACGCCCCGCTTCATGGTGTCCGGAAACGGTCCATACCTGACCGATGCCGACGGGAGGGAATACGTCGACCTCGTGTGTTCATGGGGGCCGATGATCCTCGGGCACGCGCATCCCGACGTCATCGACGCCGTCCAGGAGGCCGTCGCGCGCGGCACCTCCTTCGGCACTCCCGGTGAGGGCGAGGTCGCGCTCGCCGAGGAGATCGTCGCCCGCGTCGAGCCCGTCGAGCAGGTCCGGCTCGTCTCCAGCGGGACCGAGGCGACCATGTCCGCCATCCGGCTCGCCCGCGGGTTCACCCGGCGGTCGAAGGTGATCAAGTTCGCCGGGTGCTATCACGGGCATGTCGACTCGCTGCTGGCGTCGGCGGGGAGTGGGGTGGCGACCTTCGCGCTGCCCGACACCCCCGGTGTCACCGGCGCCCAGGCCGCCGACACGATCGTGCTGCCCTACAACGACCTCGAAGCCGTGAACGAGGCCTTCCACGCGCACCCCGGTGAGATCGCCTGTGTGATCACCGAGGCCTCGCCGGGCAACATGGGCGTCGTGCCGCCCCAGCCCGGGTTCAACCAGGGACTCAAGGACGCCTGCGCGCGCAACGGCGCCCTGTTCATCTCCGACGAGGTCATGACCGGATTCCGGACCAGTAAGGCCGGTTGGTACGGGATCGACGGGGTACGTCCCGATCTCATGACGTTCGGAAAGGTCATGGGCGGAGGATTCCCCGCCGCCGCCTTCGGTGGCCGCAAGGACGTCATGGAGCACCTGGCTCCCGTGGGGCCCGTCTACCAGGCCGGCACGCTCTCCGGCAATCCCGTCGCGACCGCCGCCGGGCTCGCCCAGCTGCGGCTGCTCGACGACGCCGCGTACGACAAGGTCGACGCCGTCTCCGAGCAGATCCGCGGGCTGGTCACGGAGGCGCTGAGCAAGGAGGGCGTGGCACACCGGCTGCAGAACGCCTCCAACATGTTCTCGGTCTTCTTCACCGGGCGTGACGTGCGCGACTACGAGGGCGCGAAGGCGCAGGAGTCCTTCCGGTTCACCGCGTTCTTCCACTCGATGCTGGCGCAGGGCGTCTATCTGCCCCCGTCGTCCTTCGAGTCGTGGTTCGTGTCCACGGCCCATGACGAGCGGGCCATTCAGCGGATCGCCGACGCCCTTCCGGCGGCGGCTCGGGCAGCGGCGGAGGCCACGGCATGAGCCAGGATCAGACGCAGGGTCAGACGCAGGGCCGGGATCAGGACATCACCGTCGTGCATCTCATGCGGCACGGCGAGGTCGCCAACCCGGACGGGGTGCTGTACGGGCGGCTGCCCGGCTACCACCTGTCCGAGCTCGGGCGGCAGATGGCCGAGCGGGTCGCCGAGCACCTGGCCCCGCGGGACGTCACGTATGTCGTCGCCTCCCCGCTGGAGCGGGCGCAGGAGACCGCGACGCCCATCGCGAAGGCGCACGGTCTCGACCTCGACACCGACGGGCGGCTGATCGAGGCCGAGAACGTGTTCCAGGGGAAGACCTTCGGTGTGGGGGACGGGGCGCTGCGGCGGCCCGAGAACTGGAAGCACCTCGTCAACCCGTTCAAGCCGTCCTGGGGCGAGCCGTACGTCGATCAGGTCGTACGGATGATGGGGGCGCTCGACGCCGCCAAGGACGCGGCCCGCGGGCATGAAGCGGTGCTGGTCAGCCACCAGTTGCCGATCTGGATCGTGCGGTCCTTCGTGGAGAAGCGGCGGTTGTGGCACGACCCGCGCAAGCGGCAGTGCACGCTGGCGTCCCTGACGTCCTTCACCTACCGCGGCGACAAGATCGTGTCCGTGGGGTACAGCGAGCCCGCCCGGGATCTCGTTCCCGCCCATCTCCTCGCGGGAGCCAAGCCGGTGAAGGGGAAGGGCAAGGCGTTCGGGGCGTAGAGCGTCCATTCCCGTACATCTTGGCGCAAAGTGTTTGTATGCGTCGCTACCCGAACTGTTCTTCGTAAAATACGATCAACGTTGCGCGTTCGAAGGAACCTATCTGCTTGTCGTGCCCTCTCATTGTGTGTCAGCTGGGAGCCAGCTGAGAGGGCACGATGAGATGGGGACCGAATGCGGGACATCAGCCGGAGGGGAATGATCGGCCTCGGGACGGGTGCCGCGGCGGCGATGGGACTCGCGGCGTGCGGCACCGACCAACAGGACGGTCATGGCGGGGGCGGTGGTTCCCGGTCGGGCAAGCCCGGTCCGTCCGGCAAGCCCAGCGCCTCCGCGCACCCCGCCCGCCTGATAGGCGACGGCTCCACCTCCTTCACGGGCAAGCAGCCGAACCAGCCCGCGAAGCCGGTTCCTCTGGAGCCCGGCCAGACCCCTCCGCAGTTCGTCATCTTCTCCTGGGACGGCGCGGGTGAGGTCGGGACCGGGCTCTTCTCCCGCTTCCTCCGGCTCGCCCGCGAGCACGAGGCGCACATGACCTTCTTCCTCTCCGGGCTGTACCTCCTGCCCGAGTCGAAGAAGCGCAAGTACCTGCCGCCGAACAACCCCCGGGGCGCCTCCGACATCGGCTATCTCGCCGACGACCACGTCAAGTCGACGCTCGGGCTCGTCCGGCAGGCCTGGCTCGACGGCCACGAGATAGGCACGCACTTCAACGGCCACTTCTGCTCCGGCCACGGCACCGTCGGCAACTGGACGCCGGCGCAGTGGCGCAGCGAGATCGACCAGGCCAAGTCCTTCGTCAAGGAGTGGCGGACCAACACGGGCTGGACCGATCTGCCCCCGCTGCCCTTCGACTACGAGAAGGAACTCGTCGGCGCGCGCACCCCCTGTCTGCTCGGCCAGGACAACCTGCTGCCCACCGCCAAGGCGCTCGGCTGGCGCTACGACGCCTCCTCGCCCGGCGGCCGCCAGGTCTGGCCGCAGAAGCGGCACGGCCTGTGGGACCTGCCCCTCCAGGCGATCCCCTTCCCGGGGCGCAGCTTCGAGGTGCTGTCCATGGACTACAACATGCTGGCCAACCAGTCGATCAACTCGACGAAGGCGCCCGCGCACAACTACCCGGCGTGGCGGCAGCAGGCGGGCGAGGCGTACGTCGCCGGATTCCGGCGGGCCTACGAGAGCAACCGGGCGCCCTTCTTCATCGGCAACCACTTCGAGCACTGGAACGGCGGCATCTACATGGACGCCGTCGAGTACGCCTTCAAGCACATCGCCCGGGAGAAGGAGAAGGGCGAGGACGTCCGCCTCGTCTCCTTCCGGCAGTACGTGGACTGGATGGACGTACAGAAGCCCGAGATCCTGGCCAAGCTGCGGACGTTGGACGTGGGACAGCGGCCCGCGGGTGGCTGGAAGACGTTCCTCGGCGACACCGGCAAGGGGGCTGGTACGAGTTCGGGTACCGGCACTGGCACGGGTACCGGTACGGGTTCCGGGACGGGCGCTTCCAAGGGGTCCGGGAACGCCGCCTGAAATGGTGTTTTCCGCCCGCAAGGGGGGTGCGGAAGATCCTCGAAACGGGCATGCGAAACTTTTCACATGAGTGCCGCCTGCCGCGCCGAACAGCGCTCGAACCGCACCCGTAGCCGCGCCGCCCTGCTCACCACCGGGGCCGCCGTCGCCACGCTTGTCCTGTCCGCGTGCGGTTCGGGAGGGACGTCCGGGGGCTCGGGCAACAGCAACTTCGTGGCGGGCAAGGACGGCATCTCGACCGTCGCCAAGGGCTCCCGGGCCGAGGCCCCCGACCTCTCCGGCCCGACCGTGGACGGCAAGCAGCTCGACGTCAAGGACTACAAGGGCAAGGTCGTCGTCGTGAACGTGTGGGGCTCCTGGTGCCCGCCGTGCCGCGCCGAGGCGCCGAACTTCGTCAAGGTCGCCAAGGACACCGCGGCGAAGGGCGTGCAGTTCGTCGGCATCAACACCCGTGACGCCAACATCAGTCTGGCCCAGGCGTTCGAGAAGCAGCAGGGCGTCACCTACCCCAGCCTCTACGACCCGACGAGCAAGCTGCTGCTCCGCTTCAAGAAGGGCACGCTGAACCTGCAGACGATCCCCTCCACGATCGTCATCGACCGGGACGGGAAGATCGCGGCCCGTACGCTGCAGGCCCTCAGCGAGGAGAAGCTCCGCGAGATGCTCGACCCCGTCGTCGCGGAGAAGTGACCGACGTGTCCCTTCTCGCCGCGTCCACGAACCTCGCCGCGTCGTCCGACACCGTCGTCAGCGGCGCCCTGGTGCTCGCCCTGCCGATCGCCGTCCTCGGCGGCCTCGTCTCCTTCTTCTCACCGTGCGTGCTGCCGCTCGTCCCCGGCTATCTGTCGTACGTGACCGGTGTCACCGGCACGGATCTGGCGGACGCCAGACGGGGGCGGATGGTCGCGGGCGCCAGCCTGTTCGTGGTGGGGTTCACCGCCGTGTTCGTCTCCGGCGGGGCGCTGTTCGGCTACTTCGGATCGACCCTCCAGGAGTACCAGAGCACGCTCAGCAAGATCCTCGGCGTGCTGATGATCGCGATGGGCGTGTTCTTCATGGGGATGATGCCCTGGCTCACGCAGCGCGAGTTCCGCTTCCACAAGCGGCCGGTGACCGGCCTGGTGGGCGCTCCGATACTCGGCGCGCTCTTCGGCATCGGCTGGACGCCCTGCCTGGGACCCACGCTCTCCTCCATCAATTTTCTTTCCATGAACCAGGCGAGTGCGGGCCGCGGCGCCATACTGACCGTCGCGTACTGCGTCGGTCTGGGAGTGCCCTTCGTCCTCGCTGCCGTCGCCTTCCGCAAGGCGCTCGGTGCCTTCGCCTGGGTCAAGCGGCACTACGCATGGGTGATGCGGATCGGCGGCGGCATGATGATCGTGACCGGCCTGCTCCTGCTCACCGGCGCCTGGGACAGCATCGTGCAGCAGATGCAGACCTGGTCCAACGGCTTCACGGTAGGGATCTGATCGATGAGCACGACCGACACCGACACCGGCACGGGCAGGACGAAGGACCCGGCGACCGCCAAGCGGCACATCGGGGTGAGCGCCGACGGCGAACTCGGCGAAGCCGGATCCCAGCTGTCCACCGCGCCGGTCGACACGGCCGTGCCCGGCTCCTTCGGCGGGTCCCGCGCGCCCGGCGCCCTGGGCTGGCTGACCTGGACCGGCCGTGAGGTCGTCGGCTGGGCCCGCTGGTTCTGGCGGCAGCTGACGTCGATGCGGGTCGCCCTGATCCTGCTCTTCCTGCTGTCGCTCGGGGCGATCCCCGGCTCGCTGATCCCGCAGTCCGGGACCGACGCCCAGAAGGTGGCGGCCTTCAAGGACGCGCACAGCATCCTCGGGTCCGTCTACGACAAGCTCGGCCTGTTCCACGTCTACAGCTCGGTGTGGTTCTCGGCGATCTACATCCTGCTGTTCGTCTCGCTCATCGGCTGCATCGTCCCGCGCACCTGGCAGTTCGTCGGGCAGTTGCGCGGCCGTCCGCCGGGTGCCCCCAAGCGGCTGAACCGGCTGCCCGCGTACGCGACCTGGCGCACCGGGGCCGAGCCCGAGCAGGTCCGCGAGGCCGCCCTCAAGATCCTCAAGCAGCGGCGGTTCAGGGCGCACATCGAGAAGGACGCCGTCGCCGCCGAGAAGGGCTACCTCCGCGAGACCGGCAACCTGCTCTTCCACATCGCGCTGATCGTGATGCTGGTCGCCTTCGCCTGGGGCCAGCTCTTCAAGTCCGAGGGCAACAAGCTGATCGTCGAGGGCGGCGGGTTCTCCAACACGATCTCGCAGTACGACGACTTCAAGTCCGGCAACCTCTTCAGCACCGACGACCTCACGCCGTTCAGCTTCAACCTCAAGAAGTTCACCGGCACCTACGAGCGGACCGGCCCCAACAAGGGCACCCCTCGCACGTACCAGGCGGACATCACCTACAGCATCGGCGCGTACGGCAAGGCGAAGAAGACCACCGTCAAGGTCAACGAGCCGCTGGAGATCGGCGACTCGAAGGTCTATCTCACCGCGCACGGCTACGCGCCCGTCGTCACCGTCCGGGACGGCAAGGGCAACGTCGTCTACCACGACGCCGTGCCGATGCTGCCCCTCGACTCGAACGTCACCTCGCAGGGCGCGATCAAGGTGATGGACGGCTACAAGAACGCGCAGGGGACGAGCGAACAGCTCGGCTTCTCCGCCTTCTTCGTGCCGACCTTCGCGGGTGCGGGCAAGGGCGACATGTTCTCCCAGTTCCCCGCGCTCGACTTCCCCGTGCTCGCGCTGTCCGGATTCCACGGCAGCCTGGGGGTCGACGCGGGCATCCCGCAGAACGTGTACCAGCTCGAGACCTCGAAGATGAAGCAGTTCAAGGACGCGAAGGGCAACATCGTCAAGGCGCGCCTGCTGCCCGGCGAGACGATGAAGCTGCCGAACGGGGCCGGCTCCATCACCTTCGACAAGGGCATCAAGGAGTGGGCGAACTTCCAGGTCACCCAGCAGCCCGGCAGTGACTGGGCGTTGGTCGGTGCCTTCACCGCGATCTTCGGTCTCGCCGGTTCGCTCTTCATCCAGCGCCGCCGCGTGTGGGTGCGGGCGACCACCGGGGCCGACGGCGTCACCGTCGTCGAGATGGCGGGCCTCGGCCGCAGCGAGTCCGCGAAGCTCCCCGAAGAACTCGGCGACCTGGCCGCACTCGTCCACGAACAGGCGCCCACCAAGCCCGACACAGACGAAGCCGCAGTCGAAACCGACCCCGACGCCGAACCCTCCGTACCTGCCGCCGAAGGGGCTGAGAAGTGACTCTCGCCACCGCAACCGACCTGGGCGCCGTGACCGATCTGGCCACGGCCACCAACGAACACCTCGCCAACATCAGCAACACGCTGATCTACTCCGCGATGGCCGTCTACACCCTGGCCTTCTTCGCGTACATCGCCGAGTGGATCTTCGGCAGCCGCAGCAAGGTCGCCCGTACGGCCGCCGCGCTCACCACCACGGAGAAGGCGAAGGCCCCCGCGGTCACCGTGCAGTCGGCGGGCGGTACGGCCGTCCTGGAGCGGCCGAAGGTCGTCACCCGGTCGGCGGCGGGCGCCCGTGACGTGCCCGACGGGCCCGGCGCACACGGCGGTGACGAGCAGGGCGACCTCTACGGCCGGATCGCGGTGTCCCTCACCGTGCTCGCCTGGGCCGTCGAGGCGGCCGGTGTCGTCGCCCGCGCGCTGTCGGTGCAGCGGGCGCCGTGGGGCAACATGTACGAGTTCAGCGTCACCTTCTCCACGGTCGCCGTCGCCGTGTACCTGGTGATGCTCGCGCTGAAGAAGAACATCCGCTGGCTGGGCCTGCCCCTGGTCACCACGGTCCTCCTCGACCTCGGCCTCGCGGTCACCGTCCTGTACACCGCGAGCGACCAGCTGGTGCCCGCGCTCCACTCGTACTGGCTGTACATCCACGTCTCGACCGCGATCCTCTGCGGCGCCGTCTTCTACGTGGGCGCGGTCGGCACCCTGATGTACCTCTTCAAGGACTCGTACGAGAACAAGCTCGCCACCGGCGGTCAGCCGGGCCGTTTCGCCACCTCCGTCATGGAGCGGCTGCCCTCCTCGGCCTCCCTCGACAAGTTCTCCTACCGCGTCAACGCCGCCGTCTTCCCGCTGTGGACCTTCACGATCATCGCGGGCGCCATCTGGGCGGGCGACGCGTGGGGCCGCTACTGGGGCTGGGACCCCAAGGAGACCTGGGCGTTCATCACCTGGGTCGCCTACGCCTGCTACCTCCACGCCCGCGCCACGGCCGGCTGGAAGGGCCGCAAGGCCGCGTACATCGCCCTGATCGCCTTCGCCTGCTTCCTCTTCAACTACTACGGAGTCAACATCTTCGTCTCCGGCAAGCACTCGTACGCCGGGGTCTGATGCGGATCCCGCTGTCTCGGGCCACGCTGGTGTCATGACCGGAGTGACCCGAGGCATCGAAGAGGGCGCCACCGAGACCCGGGAGGACGGCACCCGCGTCCTTCACTACCTGCTGCGTTTTCCCCAGCCTGTGGAGAACGTCTGGAAGGCGGTGGCCACACCCGAGGGCCTGAGGGCGTGGCTGGCCGAGGCCGAGGTCTTCGAGCCGCGACTCGGCGGCGAGGTCACGCTGCGCGGGCTGGGCAGCGGCCGGATCACGGCGTGGGACGTCGAGCGGATCGCCGAGTACACGGTCGAGGGCCGGGGCCGCATCCGCTTCCACCTGGAACCGACCCGCCCGTCAGGCACGACGGTCCGCTTCACCCACGAGTCCCCAAGAGACGAGGACCCGGGCTGGCGCCGACGTTTCGAGGGACTGATGAGCGCCCCGTAGGGGCGCGGGGAACTGCGCGACCAGCCACACACGACCCGCACATACGAACCACCGATCCCCCAACGGCGCCCCCTGTCAAGCCGGCGGCAGACACCCCGTGGGCGGCTTCCCCTCAGGCCACGCGATCTTCACGAAACGAGCCCGCGACTCGGGCGTGAGCTGCACGATCGGCACCGCCTTGTCGTACGGATTGCCGTGGGCGTCCAGACAGATCCACCCGCTCGCCCCGTTGACACGCAGCTCCTTGCCCTTGACCTGCGGCCACTGGAGCCCGACGTCCGCGAGGGCCGGGATCTTCCCGGTCGGCGACGCCCCGCGGATGCCCCGCACGGCGAGCCGCATGGCGTCGTACGCGATGATCAGCTGGCCGTCGTCGAGGGCGACGGGCCCGACGGGCCCGACCGGCTCCTTCCCGGCGCTCCCCAGAAGCGACTGCAGCACCTTCGCGTCGGCCGCGCTGCCGCCCGTCTTCGCGGTGTCCTTCAGCCAGGCGTCCGGATGGGCCAGGGACGTGTAGCGGACGGTCAGTAGCGGGTCCTTGAGGGCGGCCGGGTCGAGGTCCTTGTCCCCGGCGAGGTAGGAGCCCTCGTCGCCGGTGAGCACGGTGAACCGGCGGTCGTGGCAGCCGCGCTGACCCAGCATGTTGATGAACTGCCGCAGCTGCGTGTGGCGCCCCGCGAACAGGATGGTGTTCGTGGTGGTCGGCGTGTTGCAGAGGATGTTGGTGATCTGCATGAAGACGTTGGAGGTGCTGCCCTCCTTGCTGCGGTCGGCGGGCGGCGTGAACGGCTGGGCCTCGTAGCGCGAGCCCTTGAGCATCTTCTCGAAGGAGGCCTGGAGCGTGCGCGTGTACGGGTCGCCGGTGCGGTCGTAGACGAGGAAGGCGTTGGCGGCGGAGACCTTGGCGAAGGAGGCGAGGGCGCGTGCCTCGTCGGTGTTGGTGGGGGAGACCCGCGCGAGCCCGGGGAACGGGTCCTTGCCGTTCTGCCCGTTGGCCAGGTCGTCGGCGGTGATCGAACTCCCTATCACCGGGATGCCCCGGCCGGTGAGCTCCTTGACGGCCTTCTTGTTGTTGTCGGTGCTCAGGCCGACCCCGGTCACCGCGCGCAGCCGGTCGGAGCCTCCCGTCATGCCCGCCAGCTGGTCGACCGTGTGCTGCCAGTACGTGCCGGTGGAGCCGGGGTTGGCCAGCACCAGGCGGATCTTCGGCTTCAGGCCGGTGGTGTCGTGGTTGGCCTGGTACTGGGCCAGATAGGCGCCCTGCAGCTCGTGCAGCACATCGGCCAGGTTATCCGCGTCGGTGGCGGTGAAGGGTTCCAGGAGCGCGACGGTGACGTAACTGCCGGGCGCCAGACGGGCGTTCTCGCGGTGGATGGCCCGTACGGTGTCGGCGAACTGCGCACGCCCGAAGGCGTACGTCGTCCACGAGACACCCACGCACTCGTCGCTGCCCTTCGGCTGGACGACGCCGGGCGCGCAGGAGCGATTCTCCTTGGTGGCCGTCATACCGCCCCAGACGCCGAGGCCCGTGAGCACCGCCGCGAGGGTCAGCGCGACATACCTACGGAAACGAATCTCCCAGACGTCCTCGCGCAGCCAGGTCCACAAGCGCGCCATCACAGGTCCCCGTTCCCGTTGTCGTCGTCGTCGCCAGGGATGCGCAGGGGGCGGCCGGCGAGCGCGTCGGACGGCCACTCCCGCGAGGCCCGCCACAGCAGTGGGTTGCCCGCGGCCCGCAGGTTCGACAGCTGCTCCAGCTCGAAACGGAGCCGGTCGGACACCTTCGGGTCCGGCAGCACCAGCGGATCGGTGAGCTGCCAGACCGCGTGCAGCAGCCGTCGTACCCGTAGGTGCAGCACGGCGTCCACGCTGTCCGGCGGCTGCTGGGCGGCGTCGGTGCGGCCGAGCGCGACGGCCGCCCGGTCGTCGTGACCGCCGTGGCCGCCGAAGTCGCGGCCGTCCGGGTCGTGTGCGTGATAGTAGGGCGCGGACGCGATGAAGACGAGCGAGGACAGCCAGGACCCGGTGTCGGTGCGCGGGAAGGTGTCGCGCAGGTGCGCCACCGCGAAGTCGGCCTTGCCGAGGGCGAGTTCGTGGTGCAGTCGATAGCGGGCGCTGTCCGGCCGGTCCCCGTCGCCGTAGTGGTCGATGAGGGCGCGGTGCACGGACCGCCAGCGTGCGTGGTCGGGGTCGTCGTGGTGCAGCCGCAGCAGGAGCAGCGCACGCAGGAACGGATCGCCCACGAACTGCCCGGCGGCGCTCGTCCAGCCCTCCTCCGTGAGCCGCTCCTCCAGCGCGAGGACCCCCGACGCGCCGAAGTCGTCGGAGAGCTGGACCTCCGCGAGCACGCAGGCCGAGTCGCGGTCGTGGGCCGCGGCGAGCACGGTCAGCTCGTCGAGCCGGCCGCCGGGTACGAGCCGGTCGAGCAGCTCCTGATAGGTGGGCCGGCCGTCGTTGTCCTCGTGGACGGCGACGTCGGAGGTGAGCAACTCGCCCAGGGACTTGGCGCCTTGGGGGAGGTTCTGGCGGGCGGACTCCGCGAGGAGGGTGACGCCGAGCGGGCTGCCGCCGGACAGCCGGTGGGTGGCGTGCGGGAGTTGAGGGGGAACGGCGAGGCCCTGCGAGACGCCGCCCACGAGATGCAGGGTGTCGTCCGGGGTCAGTGGCGGCAGCGCGACGAGCAGCGCCCGCGAGGACGGTGAGGTGCCCGGTTCCCAGCCGGCGTGCCGGGCTACCTCGGGGAGGGTGCGGCGGCTCGCGTTGCGCAGCGCTCCATGGGTGTACCCGCGCAGGGCGGCGAAGAAGACGACGTGGTCGGCGATGCCGTCGGCGCGGTCGCGCAGCACCGGTTCCATCAGGCCGAGGCCCGCCCGTTCCTGCACGTTGTCGATCAGCACGACCGGGCGGCCCAGCCGGTGCGAGCGCTGCATGACCCCCGCGTAGGCGTCGTCGAGGTCGGCCAGCAGGGCCCGTACGAGATAGCGCTCGGCGTGGGTGCGGGAGTCGCCGCCGGCCCGGAAGTGCGAGGAGAGCAGGATCAGGCCGAGCTTGGGATTGCCGCCCGCGTTCGGATAGTCGCGGTACCAGGTGGCGGCCCTGCGCAGCCGGCGGGGAGCGGGGCCGATCCCCTCGGCGAACGCCTCCAGGGTGGCTTCGATGATCGGCGCGATCACGGGACCCGTACCGCTGAGCGAGGCGATGAGCTTGGAGATGACCTTGCTCACCCAGCGCCCCGCGAACCCCGAGAGCCATGAGCCGGTCTCGTTTAGCAGCAGGATCCGCTCCGCCTCCTGCCGGATGCGGGGCACGTCGCGGTCGCTCCAGCCGCCCGCCGCGACGGCCAGCAGCCCGGACGTCAGGCGGGGAAAGCCGATCCGCACGGCGCCGGTGACCGGCTCCGCGAGCTGCTCGGCGATGGTGGTGAGCGCCTGTCCCACCGGCGACCAGGACTCCGCGGGCCGCTCGGCGGGCGGCCCCGCGAACTGCCGCTCCTCGCCGTCGATCAGCGCGACCGGTGTGTGCCCGCGGTACGCGTCGCGCAGCTCCCGCAGTACGGCGCTCTTGCCGAGCCCCCGCCCGCCCGCGAACACCACGAAGGGCAGTTCCTTCGGGTGTTCGTACGGGTTCGAGCGCAGCTGGTACGGGCGCAGGCCGACGAGCCGTAGTGCAAGACCGGGCGGATCCGTGTCGAACAACGCTCCGCGTCCGTGCAGCCCTCTGTGCACCGCATCTCCCCCTGGCGCGGTCCGGTCCTGCTCTGTGCTGCTGTGAGGTCTATCAACACCAGTGTAAAAAGGGGGAGTTGATTCGGACTAGGGCATAGGATGTCCGTTTGGTTACGAAAATTATCCGCGCCCTTTCGCCCGTCTATCCCACGGTGATCGAATCCAGCTTTTCGCGCAGATAAACATGGGAGTCGACGGGGGGATACGCGACGCGGCCCACCGGCGCGGGGACCGACTCCACCACAGTCCCCGGCGTGCACTCGCCGAAGTAGACCAGCGACATCAGCTCCTCGGCCGGCGCGTCGGCGGGCGGAGGCAGCACACGGTGCCGGCCCGAGCGCCACCGGTCACCCGTCCAACGGGCCATCAGGTCACCGATGTTGATCGTGAAGGCCGCCGGGTCGAAGGGCGCGTCCGCCCAGCCGCCCTCGTCCGTGTAGACCTGCAGCCCGCCCTTGCCCGCTTGGCGGTCGAGGATGGTGACGGTGCCGAAGTCGGTGTGGGGGCCGATACGGAACTGGCCGGGCTCGGGCTCGCCGACGACCTCCGTCCCCGGGTACCAGTTGATGTTGAAGCCGTACGTCGGGTGGTCCATGTGCCGGGTGAAGAAGTCCGGCTCCAGACCGAGGGCCTCACCCAGGAGGGCCAGCAGGTGGTTCTCCAGTTCGCCCATCCCCTTCAGGTACTCCTCGCAGAGTTTCCGCAGCTCCGGGGCCTCGGCGGGCCACACGTTCGGCGCGTACCACTCCGCGTTCGTCGCCGGGTCCTCGAAGGGCTCGTGCGTCGCGAAGGTCAGCGACTCCTTGAGGTCGGGGGGCGTCCGCGTACCTTCCGAGTAACCGTTGGCCTCGGCGCCCGGGCCGAGCCAGCCGCGCCCGCCGACCTGGACGGCGTAGGGCTGCTTGACCTCCGTGGGGAGGGTGAAGAAGGCGCGGGCGGCCTCGCGGATGCGGGTGCGCAGGGCCGGGTCCACACCGTGTCCGGTGACGAGGAGGAAACCGGCGCTCTGGAGGGCTTCGTCGACGGTGCGGGCGATGACGGTACGGGCCTCGGGGTCGCCGTCCAGCCAGGGCCGCAGGTCGATGGTCGGGATGCGCGGGGTACCGGGGGTACGGGGGCTGTTCGGGCTACTCACCAATGTCCTCGTTCCACAGAGCCGGGTTGTCCTTGATGAAGTCGCGCATCAGCGCGGCGCACTCGGGATCGTCCAGGAGCACGATCTCCACGCCGTGCTCGGCCAGCCAGTCGTGGCCGCCGTGGAAGGTCTCCGCCTCGCCCACCACGACCCGCGAGATGCCGAACTGGCGCACCAGGCCCGAGCAGTACCAGCACGGCGACAGGGTCGTCACCATGGTCGTACCGCGGTACGAACGCTGTCGTCCCGCCGCACGGAACGCCGACGTCTCCGCGTGCATGGACGGGTCGCCGTCCTGGACCCGACGGTTGTGGCCGCGGCCCAGCAGCGTGCCGTCCGCGCCGTACAGCGCGGCGCCGATGGGGATGCCGCCCTCCGCCAGCCCGGCGCGGGCCTCCGCGACGGCGGTCGACAACCACATCCGTGCCCGTGCCTGATCGATGCGCTCCATGACTCCACTCTCCTGTGGCCGAAACACGAGGGCAACGTGCGGAAAGTACTCTCCCGGCAAGCCGCACCCGGACGGACTGTCAGCGCCTGAAGGAGGTACCCGTGCCCGCACTCACCCTCCGCGACATCCTGGCCCTCGACCCCGTCCGTGGCAGCGCGCCCGAACTCCTCGCCGGCGAAGGCGCCCTGGACCGCCCGGTCCGCTGGGTGCATTCGAGCGAGGTGTACGAGGGGGCGAACTTCCTCGACGGCGGCGAACTGCTTCTGACCAACGGCTTCGGGCTGACCGACGCGGACGAGGACACCCGGCGGCGCTACGTCCGCGAGCTGACCGCGCGCGGAGCGGCGGGGCTCGCGGTGGAGGTCGGACGGTCGCTGGTGCGGATGCCGGAGGAGGTCGTCGACGAGGCCCGGCGGCTCGGGCTGCCCCTGCTCGCCCTGCACCGGGTGGTGCCCTTCGTCCGCATCACCGAGGCCGCCAACCGGGCGATCGTGGCGCGTGGCCTGTCGGGGCGGGCGGCCTCCGTACGGCCCTGGGGCGGCGACCACACCGCCGCCCTGCTCGCCGACCTCGCCGACGGGCAGGCCCTCAACCAGCCCGAGGTGGAGGCACGCGCGGCGCTCGCCGGGTTCCATCCGGGGCCGGGCGCGCGGCTGGTCGGGGTGTCGGCGCACGGGGCGCGCGAGCTGGGCGTGGTCGACCGGGCGGCGCGCTCCCTGGGCGGGGTCGCGGTGCTGCGGGCGGCGTTCCCGGGGGACGTACTGGCGCTGGTGGCGATGCCGGACGACGCCGTACGGGCGGTGACGGCGCGGCGGGATGTCGTACGGGCCGTGCAGGAGGCCTTCCGGACGGTCGCCGAGGCCGGGGTGACCGTGGCGGTCGGACACGCGGTCCTCGCGGGCGGCGGCTGGCTGCGCTGGAGCGAGACACTGCGGGCGGCCCGGACGACCCTGGAACTGGCGCTCACCGTGCCGTCCGCCGAACCCGGCCCGACCGGCGGCCCCGTCGTCACCTCCTCCCGCTCCCTCACCCTGGAACGCGAGCTGACCCGAGGCGGCGTGGACGCCAACCGCGACCGCCTCGCCCGCCTGGTCCAGCACACCCTGGGCCCCCTGCTGGCCTGGGAGGCCGCCCACCCCAGCGACCTTGTCCGCACCCTGGAGATCCACCTCCGCCACGGCTGCTCACCCACCCGCACGGCGGCCCTGCTCCACATCGGCCGCCAGTCCCTCTACCAGCGCCTGGAACGCATCGAATCCCTCCTGGGCCTGGAGATCGACGACCCGGACCTGCTGGGAGAACTGCTCGCGGCCCTGTGCGCGCACCGGATCGTGCGAGGGGTCTCGGCGACCGTGGACGGCGGCCTGCGGACAGTGGCCTGACCTGACCTGACCTGACCTGATCCGATCCGATCTGATCCGACCCGACCGTCAGCAGGTGTGTGCGCGGGCCCGTGCGTACTGCCGGGCCAGTGCGCGGAAGGACTCCTTCGGCTCCCAGTGCCATCCGCCGTGGCGGTCCTCGATCGTCTTCACGATGCCGTAACTCGCCATGTCGAGGTCGTGGCGAGGGTCGCGGGGGCGGTGCGGGGCGTCGGGGGTGACGAAGGTGTACGCCATCGCCGCGTACAGGCCCATCGACTCGAACACCGACAGTACGTCCGTCAGATACGCGGCCTGGGTGCGCTCACTGCGGACGAGACCCGCCTTGATCTCCGGCGGCTCCTTTTTGTAGTCGACGACGTCCCAGCCCATGCCGCCCTTCTCCGGCGCGCCCTCGAAGGTGCAGCAGCCGAACTCCATGACGGCGACGGGCTTCCCGAAGCGCCGCAGCGCGGTGAGGTCGCGGACGTAGGCGTTCCGGTCCCGGAACCAGCCGTAGTAGTCGACACCGACGAGGTCGAAGAGGCTCCAGTCGACGTCCTCGTCCTGAGCGGCGGCGTACGTGAGCCGCCCGTGGAAGACGGACCTGCCCACGGACGCGGCCTTCGCCGTGAACCGGTGCAGGCGCCGTGCCATCAGTACGGGATCGAAGTCGCCCTTGAGCAGATGCTCGACGCGCTCCTGGGCGTTGGCGCCGGGCACGATCCCGGGCACGTACAGCACGAACTCGCAGCCGACACTGAGATGCACCCCCGCGCCCCGTCGCCGCAGCCGCTCGGCGAACCGGCCCGTCTGCGCGAGGTGGTCGAGGATCTCGCGTTCCGGTACGTCGCCCAGGGTCGGCTCCAGCCAGACGTTCAGACCGAGCTCCGCCGCCTCGGCCGCGGTGGCGGTGAGCCGTTCGACGCCGTCGCCGGTGACCTTGACGGAGTCGGCGTGCAGGTCGTGCGCGATGGCGCGCAGGTCGCGGCGCATGCGTACGGGGCTCCACCCGGTGCTCGGCGTCTCCCCGTCCGCCACCTCGTACACCACACCCCGGTGTGTCAGCCCCGGCCGACGGCCCGTCGCCCCGGCCCGCCCGCCGGGCAGCATCACCGCGCCCCCGACCCCCGCGGCCATCCCCATGAACCGTGCCCGAGTGATCCCCCGCATCGCGCCTCCTGTGTCCGTCTTCGCGTTCGCGGACTTCAGTCTGGGAGGCGGTCCTTCGTCCCGCCGTCCGCCGATGGTCTACGGACGGCCGACGAAAGTATCGGCGGGTACCTCGAGTGAACGTCACACCTCGGACGCCGCCTCGACGATGCCGCGCGCCAGGGCGTCGAAGTTCTCCCGGTAGAAGCCCAGTTGGATGTGGAAGGGCTCCTCCGTGAACGCGCCCTCCCGAGAGACGAACTTGGTCGGCACGGTGGTCAGCGCGCTGTGTACCGCGTGCAGTTCCTCCGCGCGGAAGCGGATGTCGCGCGACTCCGTGTGCCCGCCGGAGAGCCGCTCGATGAGCGCGTCGACCGTCTCGCGGCCGGTACCGAGCTGCAGGGTCAGGGTCAGGTCACTGTCGTCCCGGTGACGCAGGTAGATCAGCGCCTCGCGCATCGCCGCCGTCTGGGACGGGGCGAGGCGGGCGACGAACGCGTCCCCGTCCCGGGTCAGCCTCAACCGTGTTCTCATTCGTGTCCTCTCCCCGCCTCATCCCGTCCCTCGAAGAAAAACGCCGACGTCACGCCGAGGGTTCCGCCCTGCGAGCCAGCACGAACGCCTGCGGGGTGTTCTCGTGGGCGTCGTCGTCACGCGAGGTCGGCGGGCCCGTTCGTGCCGTGGGCGCGCAGTAGGAGCTTGCCCGTGCTTGTTCGTGTGCCCATCAGTCGGTGTGCCTTCGCCGCGTCTGTCAGGGCGAACTCTGCCGTCACCGGCAGGGACACCACCCCGTCGACCACCGTTTGGAAGGCGCGTTCGGTGAGGGTGCGCAGTTCGGTCGGGGACGTCTGGGCCAGGGTGAGGATGGAGAAGCCGGAGACCGAGAGGGCCAGGGGGTAGAGGTCCGGTTGGCCCACCTGCCAGGGCTGCGCCCCGCTCGCGTTGCCGAAGGAGACCAGGCGGCCGAAGGGGGCGAGGGAGTCGAGGGAGGCCCGGAGGGTTTCGCCGCCGACCGGGTCGAGGGCCAGGTCGACCCCGCGACCGTCCGTCGCCTCGCGCACCTCCTTGACGAAGGAGGCGGAGGGGGGAGTGGAGGAGGTGATGAAGACCTCGTCGTAGCCGTGCTCCCGCGCGTACTCGGCCTTCGCCGCGCTCGACACCACCCCGTGGACCGCTCCGGCCCCCGCCGCGCTCGCCAACTGCCCCAGCACCGTGCCCACCCCGCCCGCCGCGCCCTGCACGAGCACCGTCTCGCCGGGCTGGAGCCGGCCCACGGTGTGGATCAGGGCGTACGCGGTGGGCAGCACGGTGGGGAGGGTCGCGCCGGTGCGCAGGTCCACGCCGGGCGGCAGCGGGAAGACGGTCACCGCGTCGGCCACGACGACGTCCGCGTACGCGCCGCTCTGCGTCAGGGCCGCCACCTCCTGCCCCACGGCCAGGCCGGTGACCCCCGCGCCGAGGGCCCGGACGCGGCCCGAGACCTCCAGACCGGGGACGAAGGGCAGGGCGGGCACCCGATAGCCGTCGGCCCGCGCCTTGAGGTCGGCGAAGTTCACACCGGTGTACGCCACGTCGATGCTCACCTGCCCCGCACCCGGCGCGGGCACCTCCGTCTCGACGACCCTCAGCACCTCGGGACCGCCGTACTCCTGGATCTCGACCGCGCGCATGGCACACCTCTCACGAGAACTCGTCCGCTCGACTGTTCAATGAAAACCGAACACTCGGGAGTGTATGGTTTTCATCGAACACTCGGCAAGGTGCCGGAGATCTGAGGGGAGTCGGGCGTGGCGGAACGAGCGAGTCACCGGGTCGCCCCGGAACACACCCACCCCGACGACGTTCCGGTCCAGACCGCCCTCGCCGCCCTCGCCGACCCCGTACGCGTCACCCTCGTACGGGAGCTGGCCGACTCGGCGGAGTGGACACGGAGTTGCGGCAGCTTCGACGTGCCCGTCGGCAAGGCGGCCCTCAGTCACCACTTCGCGGTGCTGCGCGGCGCGGGCCTGGTCGAGCAGCGCGACGAGGGCCCCAAGCGCGTCAACCGCCTGCGACGCGAGGAGTTCGAGGCCCGCTTCCCCGGACTCCTCGACCTGGTTCTGCGTCCGGACCCGACGCACTGAACCGATTCGCCGCCTCCCGCGTCGAAGGGGCATGAAGAAGCGTGTGAGGGATCGGACGGCCACCGGTGTCACCGTGACCGGTGCCGTCGTGCTGCTGGGGGCCCTTCTCCAGGGATCGAGCGCCGTCGCGCAGGCCGAGCCCGCGCATGCCGCGCCCGTCACCGCCACCTGCGTCGGGACACGGGCGCCCGGGAGCCTTCCCGACCGCGGCGCCGAGGACTTCACCCCGCTGGACCGCACCCTGGCCCACGTGGACAGGATGGCGGAGTCCGCCCGCTACGCCGCCGTGTACACGGGCATGTCGGTCGACGAGGAGGACCGGGCCACGGACGTGTACCGCATGCCGTCCGCCTCCTTCGACGCCGACCTCTGCGGCGCCGCCGAGAAGGGCGTCACGGTGCGGCTGCACGACACCGATGCCAACCGGACCGACCTGGAGGCCCTCGCCGACCGGATCGCCGAGGACATGACCCGCTGGAACGGCACCTTCGACCTGCGCGCAGTCGGCGTGGACGAGGCCGGGTTCGTGTTCGTGGGCGTCGACGACCCCGCCACCGCCGCGCCCCTCGTCAAGAAGGCCTTCGGCGCACGGCACATCGAGGTGGGGTACGCCGAACAGGCTTCGCTGCTGAGCACCACCGGCTGACCGCTCAGCCCGTGCGGGGCGCCCGTCGTATCAGCGCGTACAACGCCGCGCTCACCGCGAAGCCCACCAGGCAGGTGATGTCGCCGAAGGACGCCCAGTGCTTCGGCACCCAGCCGACGTACTTCTCCTGGTTGGAGAAGAGCGGGACCGAAACCGCCACGCCGACCAACAGGGCACTGATACCGGGCCAGTTGGTGAACGCGCGGTCGCCCAGACGCCGGGCCGGCTCGTCGTCCGGCGTACGGGTCCGCAGCCACCGCTCCACCAGCACCACGCCCAGCCACGGTCCGATCCAGTACGCGATGACCAGCAGGAACGCCTCGTACGCATGCCCGGCGTCGGACAGCGACGCCCACGCCGCCGCCGTACCCGCCACGCCCGAGACCACCACCAGGACGCCGCGCCCCAGCCAGGCCGGCAGCCGCAGGCCGAGCGAGGTGATGGACATGGCGGAGGAGTAGACGTTCAGCGCGTTCGCCGAGATGCCGCCCAGGATGATGGACAGCAGCACCAGGTCGCCGAGCCAGGACGGGAGATGACCGGTGAAGGCGGCCGTCGGGGTCGCGCTGTCGGGGGCGGCGATCGTCGCCGACGCCGCACCGATGAGGGAGACGACCGCGACGGACAGGAAGAGTCCGACGGCCGGGTAGAGGGCGGTCCTGAACCTGTTCGCCGTACGGGGGAGGTAGCGCGAGTAGTCCGTGGCGTACGGGTTCCAGCCCGCCGCGTACCCCCACGCCGTGCTGAACGCCAGCAGGAAGCCGCCGATGCCGCCGCCCCCGCCCGAGGCGCCCAGGTCCGCGTGGTCGAACGTCCACACCCCCGCCACCAGGAACACCACCGCCAGCGCCGGGAACGCGTACTTCTCGAAGGCGTGCACGAAGTTGTGGCCGATGAAGCCGATCACGATCTCGACCGCCACCACCAGCAGCAGGGAGGGCAGGGGGTGCAGACCCGTCAGCGTGTTCAGCGCGAACGCGGCGCTCACGCTGTTCACGGCGAACCAGCCCACGCCCGCCACCAGGGCGTTCACTCCGGCCGGCAGCAGATTGCCCCGGTAGCCGAAGGAGAGGCGGCCGATCACCATCTGCGGGACGCCGAACCGGGGTCCGTCGAGGGACAGGACGCCTTGCGTCAGCGCGCCCAGCGCCGTGCCCAGCAGCAGTGCCGCGGCCGCCTGCCAGAAGTTCAGCCCGAAGAACAGGACCGAGATCACACCGATGTACACGGTCGCGAACTCGATGTTCGGGGAGGCCCAGGTCCACAGCAACTGGAGGGGACTGCCGTGGCGTTCGGCGTCGGGGATCGGTTCCGAGCCCGCCGTCTCGACGGCGATGACTCGGTCGCCGTACTCGGGCGTGATCGGTGCGGTGGTGCCGGCGGGAGCGGTCGTCATGCACCGTAAGTGTCCGGGGCCCCGTCACCCCCGGGCAGAGGCGCACTGTCCGTTCCGGGAGGCTCGTCGGCGTACACCTTGTACGGGCGTCAGCTCTCGGACTCCTCGCCGGCCTCGCGCCGGCGCAGCTCCTCCTCGCGGCGCCGCAGGTCGGCCTCCCAGTCCTTCAGGAGTGCCTCGTCCTTGACGTTCTTGGAGGGGGCGGGCTCCGCGCCGAGGGAGTTCAGGAACTCGGGGTTGTCGTCGGGGGCGACGTACTGCGGACGCTGGTCGCGGTGCCACTCGGAGGGCGTGACGCCTCGGGTCGGGCCCCGGCCGACCTTACCCGCGACGAGCCAGGCGATCGGGCCGACGAGGACTTCTCCGAAGAGCAGGATGACGATCACCCACACCACCTTGGGCAGGCCGCGGACCTCTTCCTCCGGCGTGTTCAGGCAGTCGATGAACGAGTAGATCCACAGCGCCAGGACCAGCAGGAACGGCAGATACCTGAGCATGGCGGAACGGTCCCCCAGTGGACGGTGGCGGGGCGGTGCGCCCCGGTGACGCGCACAGGGTAGCGGCTGACTTCAACGGGGGTATGACACTGCGGGCCGGTGGGGGCTGGTCGCGCAGTTCCCCGCGCCCCTGGGCCGGGGGCTGCGCCCCGGGTCCCCCGCCGACCCCAGTCGCTCGTCCACCGGCCGGTGGGGGCTGGTCGCGCAGTTCCCCGCGTCCCTGAAGGGGCGCTGCGCGCATCTTCAGCCCGTCCGGCGTTTGAGGACGAGGCCGTTCAGGCCGATGCGGGGGGCTGGGGGCGGCAGCCCCCAGGGATGATGGGGGTCCCCCCTGCTCGAGCGAAGCCGAGAGCTTGGGGGAGGGTAGGGGCGGCGGGGGCGAGACCAGGTGGTTCAGCCCACGGCGGTGGGGCGCACGTAGGCGCCAAGCACCCCTCAGCGATACTTGGACGCATGGCTTACGACGATCTTCGATCCCTGCTGAGGGCGCTGGAGCGCGAGGGCGACCTCAAGCGCATCAAGGCCGAGGTGGACCCGCATCTGGAGGTCGGGGAGATCGTCGACCGGGTCCAGAAGGCGGGTGGCCCGGCGCTGCTCTTCGAGAACGTGCGCGGATCCGCCATGCCGCTCGCCATGAATGTCTTCGGCACCGACCGACGGCTGCTGAAGGCCCTCGGCCTGAAGTCGTACGGCGAGATCAGCGAGAAGATCGGCGGCCTGCTCAGGCCCGAACTCCCGCACGGCTTCGTCGGCGTACGCGAGGCCTTCGGCAAGCTCGGCGCGATGACCCACGTACCGCCGAAGAAGGTGAAGTCCGACAACGCGCCCGTGCAGGAGGTCGTGCTGCACGGTGAGGACGTCGACCTGGACGCCCTCCCCGCACTCTTCACCTGGCCCCAGGACGGCGGCTCCTTCTTCAACCTCGGGCTCACCCACACCAAGGACCCGGAGAGCGGAATCCGCAACCTCGGGCTCTACCGCCTCCAGCGCCACGACAAGCGCACCATCGGCATGCACTGGCAGATCCACAAGGACAGCCGCAACCACTACCAGGTGGCGGCGAGAAGGGGAGAGCGACTGCCGGTCGCGATCGCCTTCGGGTGCCCCCCCGCCGTGACATACGCCTCCACCGCCCCCCTGCCCGGTGACATCGACGAGTACCTCTTCGCCGGGTTCATCCAGGGCAAGCGGATCGAGATGGTGGACTGCAAGACCGTCCCGCTGCAGGTGCCCGCGAACGCGGAGGTCGTGCTCGAAGGGTGGCTGGAGCCGGGGGAGATGCTCCCGGAGGGGCCCTTCGGTGACCACACCGGGTTCTACACGCCCCAGGAGCCCTTCCCGGCGCTGACCATCGACTGCGTCACCATGCGCAAGCGGCCGCTGCTCCAGTCGATCGTCGTGGGGCGGCCCCCGACGGAGGACGGCCCCCTCGGACGGGCGACGGAGCGCTTCTTCCTCCCCCTCCTGAAGATCATCGTGCCGGACATCGTGGACTACCACCTCCCCGAGGCCGGCGGTTTCCACAACTGCGCGATCATCGCGATCGACAAGAAGTACCCCAAGCACGCCCAGAAGGTGATGCACGCCGTCTGGGGGGCGCACATGATGTCCCTCACGAAGCTCATCGTGGTCGTGGACTCGGACTGCGACGTCCACGATCTGCACGAGGTCGCGTGGCGGGCCCTCGGCAACACCGACTACGCCCGCGACCTCACCGTCGTCGAAGGCCCCGTCGATCATCTCGACCACGCCTCCTACCAGCAGTTCTGGGGCGGCAAGGCGGGCATCGACGCGACGAGGAAGTGGCCCGAGGAGGGCTACACCCGGGACGGGGGATGGCCGGAAATGGTTCTCTCCGACCCGGAGACGGCGGCGACGGTCGACCGCCGCTGGAAGGAGTACGGCCTGTGAGGTCCATCGACAGCGGACGGATCGACAGCGGACAGGCGGCCGGCCGGTGACCAGCGCATCCGCCGCGCTCCCGCAGCAGCCGGGGCGCACCAAGGCCTTCCTCCGGCTCGTCATGATCGAGCACTCCGTCTTCGCGCTGCCCTTCGCCTACATCGCCGCGCTGACCGCGATGTTCGAGTGGGACAGGAACGTCCACTGGGGCAGGCTGCTGCTCGTCACGATCGCGATGGTCGGGCTGCGCACGTTCGCGATGGCGGCGAACCGGATCATCGACCGCGAGATCGACGCCCGCAACCCGCGCACGGCCCACCGTGAGCTGGTCACCGGCGCGATGAGCGTGAAGCACGCGTGGACGGGCGCGCTGGTCGCGCTGGTCTTCTTCCTGGGCGCCGCGGCCCTCCTGAACCCCCTGTGCCTGGCCCTCGCCCCCATCGCGGTGATCCCGATGGTGGTGTACCCGTACGGCAAGCGGTTCACGAACTTCCCGCAGGCCATCCTGGGTCTGGCCCAGGCGATGGGTCCGATCGGCGGCTGGCTGGCGATCTCCGGCGAGTGGTCGTGGGACGCCGTCATCCTGGGGCTCGCGGTCGGGATCTGGATCGGCGGCTTCGACCTGATCTACGCCTGCCAGGACGTCGACACGGACCGCGAGATCGGGGTCATGTCGGTGCCGGCGCGCTTCGGTATCCCCGCCGCGATCTGGGGGGCGCGCGGCTGTCACGCCGTCACCACCGCCCTGTTCGCCTGGTACGCCGTCGCCACCCACGCGGGCGCGTTCTTCTGGCTGGGCCTGCTGATCGTCGCGGGCGCTTTCCTCTACGAGCACTCCATCGTGAAGCCGCACGATCTGTCCCGTCTGAACCGCGCGTTCTTCCAAGTCAACGGATTCATCGGCATCGCCCTGTTCGTGTGTGCCCTGCTCGATCTGCTGGTCCGCGGGCTCACGGTCTGAATCCCGACAGCCGCCGGATACCCTCGACATCATGAAGCCAGGACAGACGCAGCGACGGCCTTGGATCGTGGGGGTGTCGGGTGCCTCCGGTACGCCGTACGCCGCCTCCGTGCTGCGGGCGCTCCTGGCGGCGGGGGAGAGCGTCGACCTGGTGGTCTCGCGCGCCTCCCGGCTCACGCTGCTCGACGAGACCGGCCTCCCCTTCCGGGACGCCCACTGGCAGAACGACCTGCGGGAATGGCTGGCGCGTGGCGCGGACGGCAAGCCCGGCACTTTTGACGTGCGCATCGAGGACGTACGGCACTGGAGCGCCGGTGACCTGGCGGCGGGGCCGTCCTCGGGCTCGTACCCCTCGAAGGGCATGCTGATCGTGCCGGCCTCGACGGCCTGTGTGGCCGGAGTCGCCCTGGGGCTGTCGAAGGATCTGCTGCAGCGCGCGGCGAGTGTGACGCTCAAGGAGGGGCGCAAGCTCGTCGTCGCCGTCCGCGAGACCCCGTTGAACGGGCAGACGCTGCGCCATCTGGTCTCCCTGGACGACGCGGGCGCCACCGTGCTGCCCGCCTCGCCGGCGTTCTACGCGGGGGCCACCCACATCCAGGACCTGGTGGACTTCGTCGCCGGGCGGGTGCTGGACGCGGCGGGCGTCGAACACGAGCTGTACCGCCGGTGGGAGGGCGAACTCGGCGGCGGTTCCCGAGCGACCTGAGCGGCCACGACCGAGCACCTGTGAAGCGAAGCACGCACGACCCGAGTACGCACGACCCGAGCACCACTGAGCAACATCGCACCACTCACGACTCACACACTTCAGCGGAAGGCTAGCGATCGCATGGACGCGGTGGACAGGCAGCTCATCCAGGCCCTGAGAGAGAACGGCCGGGCCTCCTACGCGGAGCTGGGGCGCCTCGTCGGTCTGTCGGGACCCAGCGTCACCGACCGCATCAACCGGCTGGAGGCGGCCGGGGTCATCACCGGCTACCGCGCCACCGTGGACTCCGCCTCGCTCGGTCTCGGCGTCACCGCCCTGATCGGCATCTCGCTCTCCGACGCCGCGGACCACGAGGACGTGGCCCGGCGGATGCGGGACCTCGGCGAGATCGAGGACTGCTGGTTCATCGCGGGCGACGACTCGTTCATGCTCAAGGTGCGGGCGAGTGACGTCGACGGGCTGGAGAAGACCATCCGACGGCTCTCGGGGACGAAGGGCGTCTCCCGGACCCGTACGACGATCGTGCTCTCCACGAAGTGGGAGAACCGGGTCGGAGAGCTGCCCGAAGAAGGCTAGGGCACGAAGTGCCTGATGGGGCCCCTCCCGCCCGGAGGGTGGGGGAGTACGGTTTACGAAGGCTGTCTGAGGAAGAGGTAGAGGCATGGACGTCGGGCTCAAGCGCGAGCTGGAGCAGAAGGTTCGAGCCGGTGAGCGGCTGACCCGCGAGGACGGCATCGCGCTGTACGAGTCGGACGACCTGGCCTGGCTGGGCGGGCTCGCCCACGAGGTGCGCACGCGCAAGAACGGCGACGTCGTCCACTTCAACGTCAACCGCCACCTCAACATGACGAACGTGTGCACCGCGTCCTGCGCGTACTGCTCGTTCCAGCGCAAGCCGGGCGAGAAGGACGCGTACACGATGCGCATCGAGGAGGCCGTCCGCCTCGCCAAGGCGATGGAGAACGACAACCTCACCGAGCTGCACATCGTCAACGGCCTGCACCCGAACCTGCCGTGGCGCTACTACCCGCGGTCGCTGAGCGAGCTGAAGAAGGCCCTCCCGAACGTCTCCCTGAAGGCCTTCACGGCGACGGAGATCCACCACTTCGAGACGATCTCCGGGCTGTCGGCGTCGGAGATCCTCGACGAGCTGATCGAGGCGGGCCTCGAGTCCCTCACCGGTGGCGGCGCGGAGATCTTCGACTGGGAGGTCCGCCAGCACATCGTGGACCACCGTACGCACTGGGAGGACTGGTCGCGCATCCACCGGCTCGCGCACGAGAAGGGTCTGAAGACCCCGTGCACGATGCTGTACGGGCACATCGAGGAGCCCCGCCACCGCGTCGACCACGTCCTCAGGCTCCGTGAGCTCCAGGACGAGACCGGCGGCTTCCAGGTCTTCATCCCGCTGCGCTACCAGCACGACTTCGTGGACATGAAGGACGGCAAGGTCCGCAACCGGCTCCAGGCGCGCACCCAGATGGCGACCGGCGCCGAGGCCCTGAAGACCTTCGCGGTCTCCCGTCTCCTCTTCGACAACGTGCCGCACGTCAAGGTCTTCTGGGTGATGCACGGCGTGCAGACCGCGCAGCTCGCCCTCCAGCACGGTGCCGACGACATGGACGGGTCGGTCGTCGAGTACAAGATCACGCACGACGCGGACAACTACGGCACGCCGAACAAGCTGACCCGCGAGGACCTGCTCGACCTGATCCGCGACGCGGGCTTCCGGCCGGTCGAGCGCAACACCCGCTACGAGATCATCCGCGAGTACGACGGTCCGGACCCGGCGCGCCGCGAGTCGCCGCAGCCGATGCGCGTCTGACGCTCCGCGGTCCGGTCGTACGCCCATGACGGTCCCTGTGCCGGTTCCCTCCTCGCGGAGGGGGCCGGCATGTCGCTTCGTGCGACGACTCCGCGGTCGTGTTCCGGAAGTTCAACCTGGCGTGGGCGGGTGACATCCGCAGTTGGTCCGCTCCGACCTCGGTGTTCTACGCTCGGTGGCCGTGCCACTGACCTTCACCCTGTTCACCCGTGACGCCAAGCCGCCCCACCCCCTGCCCGACCAACTGCTCACCCTCTGGACGGATGTCACCAACGCGGGCGGTGCGGTCGGCTTCGTGCCGCCGGTGACCGCCGTCGACATAGGTCCCCGCGCCGAGGCCCACCTCACCGCGATAGCCGAGGGCCGCACCCGGCTCCTCGCCGGATTCACCCCCGACGGCCGGCTCGCCGCCACCGCGTTCCTCGCCTTCAACGACCACCCCCTCATGCTCCACTGGGCCTGGCTGTACACCGTCATGGTCGACCCGGCCCTCCAGGGCCGCGGCTACGGCGCCGACCTGCTCCGCGAGGCCGAGGATCAGGCCCGCGCGCTCGGCCTGGAGGGACTCCGGCTCACCTGCCGGGGCGGGGAGGGACTGGAACGCTTCTACGCCTCCTGCGGCTACAAGGAGATCGGCCGGGCGCCCGACGCGCTGCGTGTCGCGCCGGGCGACGACCGCGACGAGATCACGATGCTGCTGCCTCTCCCGCGCACCGACTGAGGCCCCCCTGCGCGCCGGGAACGCCGGGCGTGCTTCACTGGACGGTGCCCTTTGGGAACGTTCGAAACGGTTCGGAACGGAAGAGTGGATTGACATGGGCCGCTACACACTGATGCGCCTCGGCGTCTTCGCCGGCTGCCTCGTGGTCGTCTGGGGCCTCGTCTACCTGGGCATCGCCCCGCGCGGCCTGGGTGACTCCAACTACATGTGGATCGTCCTGCTCGCGCTGGTGATCTCCGCGCCCATCAGTTTCGTCGTGCTGCGCAAGGAGCGCGACCGCGCCTCCGCCCAGGTCGTCGCGCGCGTGGATCGCATGAAGACCAACCTGGAGCAGAACCGCAGCCAGGAGGACGGCGTGGACGACGCCGCCCGCGGCGGCGTGCAGGGCCAGACCTCGTAACGCTGTGCCTGGCCGACGGCGGCCGATCGTACGCTTGCCTGTATGGGTGCTGTGAAGAACAAGCGGATGCCGCGCGCCGTACGCGAACAGCAGATGCTGGACGCCGCCGTGCGGACCTTCGGGCAGCGGGGGTACCGAGCCGCTTCGATGGACGAGATCGCCGATCTGGCGGGCGTGTCCAAGCCGTTGGTGTACCTGTACCTGAACTCCAAGGAAGACCTCTTCACCGCCTGCATCCGCCGTGAGGCGGCCGCACTGACCACGGCGGTACGCGCGGGCGTCCGGCCCGGCCTGCCCGCCGACCGTCAACTCTGGGCGGGCCTGCGGGCGTTCTTCACGCACACGGCGGAGAATCCGGACGGCTGGGCGGTCCTGCACCGTCAGGCGCGTACGCACGGCGAGCCGTTCGCGGCCGAGGTCGCGACGATGCGCGAGGAACTCGTCGCGTTCGTCACCGAGCTGATCGTGGTCGCCGCGCGCGACGCACACCGTGATCCGTCGCTCCCCGAACGGGAGGTGGCCGGACTCGCCGAGGCCCTCGTCGGCGCCGCCGAGTCCCTCGCCGCCTGGGCCAACGCCACGCCGGGCGTCTCCGCGAAGCAGGCCGCGGCGACCCTGATGAACTTCGCCTGGGCGGGCCTGGGCGACCTGATGGAGAACCGCCCGTGGACGCCTCCGCAGGACTGACCCCTTCACCGTACGGGCTGTAGATCGCCCGTCAGATGCAGGCGTCCGGAGTCCGTGCCGCGCAGCTCGAACACGGGGCCGTCGGCGGCGTAGGTGACCGTGCCCGGGAGGAGGACGGGGGCCTTGAATTCGGCACGCAGACGTACCGCGTCCTGGGGACCCTGTTCCGCGAGGCAACGGGCCACCGTCCACATGCCGTGCGCGATGGCGCGGGGAAAGCCGAACAGGCGGGCGGTGAGGGGGTGCAGGTGAATGGGGTTGCGGTCCCCCGAGGCGGCGCCGTACCGCCGACCCACGTCACCGCCCAGCCGCCACTGGGCACGGACGGGGAGAGGCTTGCCGTCGCCCGGCTCCCGCGGGGGCGTGGACGTCGGCTCCCCGGCCGTCCGGTGCCGGGCGAGATAGGTACTCCTCGACTCCCACACCGGCTCGCCGTCGACCCTCGCCTCGGTCACGACGCAGGCCTGCGTCCCACGGTGATGGGGTTCCAACCCCGCTACGCGCACGTCGAGTTCGTACGCCTCCGAGGCGCCCAGTGGCTGCCGCTGGGTGATCTCGATCGAGGTGTGGACGAGCCCGAGCAGCGGCAGGGGGAACGAGCGGCTCGCCATGATCCGCATGGCGAGCGGAAACCCGAGGACATGCGGATACGTCACCGGCAGCGCGTCCGCCCCCGTGGCGAACCCGCAGACCCGCTCGTACGTGGCGAGCCGGGCGAGATCGATACGGACGTCCGGGAGAACGAGCCGGGTCGGCGGCACGTGGGCGTCCGGGCGGGGTCGTTTGAAGGGGGAGAACAGGGCGCCTCGGGCGAGGAGAGGGGTCATCGGATAGCGGTCGGCCATGGTCCAGCTCCCGGCTCGGATGTATTTACTCCGGAGTCAGGTTACCCGGGGTAAGTCCGCGTCAATACCTGCCGGGGCAGAGCACGGCGCGCGTTCGTCGCGTGGTCCGCGTCAGGGGCCCGCGATCCCGGGCCCGGCGGTGACGAAGGCGGACCAGGTGGTGGGGGAGAGGGTGAGGCGGGGGCCGGTGGGGTCCTTGGAGTCGCGGATGTGGATGGGGTGGGGGGTGACAGCGACTTCGAGGCACTGACCTCCCTCGCCGTCGCTGTAGCTCGACTTGCGCCAGATGTAGGCGACTTCTAGGCAGTCGCCGCCCTCGCCGCTGCTGTAGCTGGACTTGAACCAGTTCAACTGCCGTACGCCCCGCTCCATCGCCGAGATCGCGTCGGGCCCGTATCCCGCCATCTGCCCGAACTCCTTCTGTGTCATCCCCGCCGCTCACGCAAGAGCTTCAGCATCTTGCCGAGCGCGGTGCACAAGCCCGTCGTTCCCTCGGGCCTCCGCCGGAGTCTCCGGCCTCCGGTCGGTCTCTTCCGTCACGTACGCCACCGCCTTCACACGCTCACCGCCACGCCCGACAACCCGCGCACCGCACCCGTACGGCTACGCAGCGTCGCCAGATCGCTCCTGGTCAGCGTAGGACGAGCCGACCACGCTCGGCGATGTCACCTTCTCGGCCGTGAACGGCAGAGCTTGTGCAACTCGGTCGTTCACACCTTGTCGCGCTCCCGACTGTCCCCTACGACAGGACGGTCACGGGGCGCATCTCCCGCGTTCCGGCTATGCCGATGACGGGACGGGCATGGTGACAAATACCCACGCCGAGCGCGCGCGGTCGCGCACGTTGACCCCGGCGACGTGGTCGGCGGGCCCAGCGAGGCCGCACCGACGACAGGAGAAACGGTCCCGGGTGGGCCGGTTGGCCCGCCCGGTGTGCCCGCAGCGCGGGCAGCGCTGCGAGGTGTAGGCCGCATCCACTGCCAGGAACGGCACCCCGGCCCGGCGCGCCTTGTAGGCGAGATGCTGTCCGAGCTGGTGGAACGGCCATGAGGAGAGCGTGCCCCGCTGGTCGCGACGAAGCCGTACCCGCTCGCGGATCCCGTCGAGCTGCTCGACGGCAATCCCACGACCGGTGCGTTGCGCGACAGACACAATCTCCTTCGAAATCCGGTGATTCACGTGCGCTGCATGGCGCTGCTCCTTCTTCGCATGGCGGGCTAAGCGGCGGGTGGCCGAGCGAGTGCACCTGGCCTGGAGTTCGGCGCGTTTGCGGGCCTGCCACCTGCGGTAACGGTTCAGGCGACGGCCCTGGTAGTTGGTCCCGTCGCTGGTGGTGGCCAAGTTGGCGATGCCACGGTCCACCCCGATCCAGTCCACCGGCTCGAACACCTCCGGCTCGGGGATTTCGCAGGTCGCGATCAGGAACCACTTCCCGCCCCGCCGCACCAGGTCGGACTCGCCCTTGCGGTACTCGGCCAGCGTCTTGAGCTGGTCCGCACAGCCGGTGTAGCGGATGCCGCGCATCCGCCCGTCCACCGTCCAGATCGACACCGTGCGCGCATCCGTCTGCCAGGACAGGCACCGGTCGTCAAACGGCTGCGCCGCCTCCGGCCGGAAGCCGACAGCAGAGCCGACGGCCTTGCGGTACCGCTTCGACGACGGGCGGCCCAGCCGCCCGGCCCGCAGACTCGCCGCGAGCGTGCGGTAGGCGTCCACGACCTTCTTCACCACTCGCACCGCCGGCTGCGCTGACAGCCCAAAACTGGCCTTGATGTCCGTATACACCAGTTTCTGCAGGCCGTTACGGTCCATCACTCCGGACGCGAAGGCCGTCTGGGAGACGTGCTCGGCGGCCCGGTTACAGGCGCGCAGAGTCGCCTCCAGCGCCGCCGCCTGCTCGGGCGACGGCAGCAGCTTCACCTGCACCACCAGCTTCACAACACGCCAACCTAGACAATGCTTCGCACACCCGGGCGGGTTTCGCATGCGCTCACCCATACCCGCGACCGCATCGCACGCGCGTGCGCATTTCCCGGTTCCGCTGGGAATCGATGAGGGTGCCCCGCACCTGGCCGTGGGGCGCAGTGACGCTCCGCGTCACGGTCCGGGACGCGATTCCTCCCTGACGTGAACGACACCGCACAGCACGTCGTGGCCGAACTCGCCGCCAACGCGGTCACCCACGGCCGCGTACCCGGACGCGACTTCGAACTCCGCCTGCTGCGCCTCCCGGAGGGCACGTTGCGCATCGAGGTGAGTGACACGCGCGGTGACCGGCATCTGCGGTTCGGCGCGCGGGAGGTGGACGGTGAGGGAGGGCGGGGTCTGGTCGTCGTGGCCGTGCTCGCCACCGTATGGGGCGTCGCGCACCGCCTGGTCGGCAAGACGGTATGGGCCGAACTTCCACTGAAGAATTAAGATTTACCCCGGGTAACTCGCACTTCGCCCGCCTTGAACACCCACAAAGCCCACACTCCCGCCCCGTACGATCCCGCTCACCCCTGCCTTGTTGAAACTCGCATGAACCCCCCACGTCCCAGGCACGTATGAGGCTTTGCGCCCCCAACCCGCCTCATACCGACCGGGTCCTGGTAGCCAAGGAGCCACTCCATGTCCACCCAGCCCAGCCCGTACGACTCCCCACCCTCCCTCGTGGAGCCCGAGATCAGGCGGCTGGACGGAGTGGTGCGCGAGGTGTCCGTGCCACCCCTCGTCGGTCAGGTGACCCACGGCTCGCTCGCGGACATCCCGTTCGACAACGCGACCGTGGCCCCGAACGCGGCGGTCCTCAGCAGGAAGAACGCCGACGGCGCCTGGGAGGACGTGACCGCCACCGAGTTCGCCGCGCAGGTGCTGGCGGTGGCGAAGGGCCTGATCGCCGAGGGTCTGGCGCCCGGCGACCGCATCGCAATCATGGCGCGGACGACGTACGAGTGGACGCTCCTGGACTTCGCGGCCTGGGCGGCGGGTCTGGTCACCGTCCCCGTCTATCCCACCTCCTCCGTCTTCCAGGTCCGCTGGATCCTCCAGGACTCGGGAGCCGTCGCCCTCGCCACGGAGACGGTGGCGCAGGCGTCCGCGCTCGGCCCGGAACGCGACCGGATCCCCGACCTGCGGCACATGTGGGTCTTCGAGAAGGGACACCTGGAGCGGCTGGCCGAGCTGGGCCGGGACATCCCGGACCAGGAGGTCGCCGTGCGCCGTGGGGTGCTCGGCCCCGACACGCTCGCCACCCTCATCTACACCTCGGGCACCACCGGCCGCCCCAAGGGCTGCGTACTCACCCACGGCAACTTCTTCGCCGAGATCGACAACGCGATCGAACTGCTGTACCCGATCTTCAAGGCGAAGACCTCGGACGCCGCGTCGATGCTCCTCTTCCTCCCCCTCTCCCATGTCTTCGGGCGGATGGTCGCGGTCGCCTGTCTGCGCGCCCGGGTGCGCCTGGGCCATGCGCCGAGCCTGAGTACCGAGGACCTGCTCGCGGACCTGGCGAGCTTCCGACCCACCTTCCTGCTGGCCATCCCTTATGTCATGGAGAAGGTGTTCAACACCGGCCGGGCCACGGCCGAGAAGATGGGCCGCGGGTCCTCCTTCGACCGCGCCGCGCGCATCGCGTGCAGCTACGGCGAGGCGGTCGAGGCCAAGCAGCACGGCACCGGGCCTGGTCCCTCGCGCTCCCTGCGCGCCGCCCGCGCCCTCTACGACCCCCTGGTCTACCGCCGGATCCGCAACGCGCTGGGCGGCAAGGTCCGCTACACGATCTGCGGCGGCTCCCCGCTGGGCCGCCGTCTCGCCGCGTTCTACGCCGGTGCCGGCATCGAGATCTTCGAGGGGTACGGCCTGACGGAGACCACCGCCGCCGCGACCGTCACGCCCCCGCTCAAACCCCGACTGGGCACGGTGGGCTGGCCGCTGCCGGGCACCCGGGTACGGATAGCCGGGGACGGTGAGATCCTGCTGGGCGGCGAACAGATCTTCCGCGGCTACTGGGACCCGAACGCGGGCGGCGTCGTCGACGCGGCGCCGGACGGCTGGTTCGCGACCGGTGACATCGGCGAACTGGACGACGGGGGCTACCTCACCATCACCGGACGCAAGAAGGAGATCCTGATCACCGCGGGCGGCAAGAGCGTGGCCCCCGCGCCCCTGGAGAACTGGCTCCGCTCGCATCCGCTGATCGCCCAGTGCATCGTCCTCGGCGACCGCCGCCCCTACGTCACCGCCCTCATCACCCTCGACCAGGACGGCGTCACCCACTGGCGCCAGATGATCGGCAAGCACCCCGTCCCGCCGGAGCTCCTCATGGACGACCCGGAGCTGAACGTCATCCTCCAGCGCGCGATCGACGAGGCCAACAAACTCGTCTCCCGCCCCGAGTCCATCCGCCGCTTCGCCGTCCTCCCGGGAGACTTCACGGAACTGGCGGGCCACGTGACCCCCACCCTGAAGCTGAAGCGGGCGGCGATCGAGCGTGACTTCAGCAAGGAGATCGAGGAGCTGTACGTGCGGTAGGGACGCACCGCCGACAAGACAGGACAAGAGAGGGCAGGGGAGGACAAGGCAGGAGCCCCGCGACCGGCTGGCGCGGGGCTCCTTGGGTAATGCGATCCGTTCCGGATCAAAGCATTGGGCTCATGAAGCCCGCAGACTCAGATCGGGGTGACGTTCTCCGCCTGCGGGCCCTTCGGACCCTGCGTGACGTCGAAGGAAACCGACTGGTTCTCTTCGAGAGAGCGGAATCCGCTCGCGTTGATCGCGGAGTAGTGGACGAAGACGTCCGGGCCGCCGCCTTCCTGGGCGATGAAACCAAAGCCCTTTTCGGCGTTGAACCACTTCACGGTTCCGGTAGCCATAAGCCCTCCTTGGGCCCAAAGGGTTGCCCTGCTCCAGAACCTGCGATTGTGTAAACAACTGCATTCGTCTGAAAACGACGAGAGCCCGCGGTCACATGCTCCGCAGGCTCTGTACTGCAAGGGAAACCAAACTGCAACTTGCGGCGAGCCTAGCACGCAGGCAGCCGAAAGCAATAGGGGGCAAGATCACGTCACCCGGATGTTTGACCCGCATGGCGGATGGGTTGACGAGGGTGGTGTCGACACGCTGTCGCAAGGGTTGACACAAGAGGGCGGAAGGGTTTCGGAAACCACGCGGGGACCCTGGGGACTGCACGGTACTCCATGGGGTCTAGCCTCGCGATGTGGACAATTACCGCACCCGGCCGCGCGTCGGCCACATCCAGTTCCTGAACTGCCTGCCCCTCTACTGGGGGCTCGCGAGAACGGGCACGCTCCTCGACTTCGAGCTCACCAAGGACACCCCGGAGAAGCTCAGCGAGAAGCTGGTGCAGGGCGACCTCGACATCGGGCCCATCACGCTCGTCGAGTTCCTCAAGCACGCCGACGAGCTGGTCGCCTTCCCGGACATCGCGGTCGGCTGCGACGGTCCGGTGATGTCCTGCGTGATCGTCTCGCAGGTCCCGCTGGACCAGCTGGACGGCGCCCGCGTCGCCCTCGGCTCCACCTCTCGGACATCCGTTCGGCTTGCGCAACTGCTGCTGGCCGAGAGCGTGGGCGTCCAGCCGTCCTACTACACGTGCCCGCCCGACCTCAGCCTGATGATGCAGGAGGCCGACGCCGCCGTCCTCATCGGGGACGCGGCACTGCGGGCCAACCTCCTCGACGGGCCGAAGTTCGGTCTGGAGGTGCACGACCTCGGCACGCTGTGGAAGGAGTGGACGGGCCTGCCGTTCGTCTTCGCCGTGTGGGCGGCCCGCCGCGACTACCTGGAGCGCGAGCCCGCCGTCACCCGCAAGGTGCACGAGGCCTTCCTCGCCTCCCGGGACCTCTCGCTGGACGAGGTCTCCAAGGTCGCCGAGCAGGCGGCCCGCTGGGAGGCCTTCGACGAGCGGACCCTGGAGCAGTACTTCACCACGCTCGACTTCCGCTTCGGCGGCCCGCAGCTCGCGGCCGTACAGGAGTTCGCCCGGCGGGTCGGCTCGACCACCGGCTTCCCGACCGACGTGAGGGTCGAACTGCTGACTCCCTGAGATCGCGGGGACGTCGATGAACCCGCGGGGGTGTTCGGGACCCCGCGGGGGCGTACGGAACTACCCTGCTGGGCAGTGCGTCCGTGCGTACGGGGGAGGTGGGAGCGCCATGCAGCCGCTCGGAGTGGATGAACCCACGGTCGTGGGGCCCTACCGGCTGCTCGGCCGGCTGGGTTCCGGCGGTATGGGGCGGGTGTACCTGGGCCGCAGCGCGGGCGGGCGGACGGTCGCGGTCAAGATCGTGCACCCGCACTTCGCGCTCGACGAGGAGTTCCGTGCCCGCTTCCGCCGCGAGGTCGAGGCCGCGCGGCGGGTGGGCGGCGCGTGGACGGCCCCGGTCCTCGACGCGGATCCGGAGGCGTCCGTGCCGTGGGTCGCGACCGGATACGCGGCCGGTCCCTCGCTCGCGGCGGCGGTCGCGGACGCGGGCGGTCCGCTTCCGGCGCATTCGGTGCGGGTGCTGGGCGCGGGCCTGGCCGAGGCGCTCACGGCGGTGCACGCACTGGGCCTCGTCCACCGTGACGTCAAGCCCTCCAACGTCCTGCTCACCCTCGACGGCCCCCTCCTCATCGACTTCGGCATCGCCCGGGCCACCGACGGCACCGCCTCGCTCACCTCGACGGGCGTCTCCGTCGGCTCCCCCGGCTACATGTCCCCCGAGCAGATCCTCGGCAAGGGAGTCACGGGCGCGGCGGACGTCTTCTCCCTGGGCGCGGTGCTGGTGTACGCGGCGACGGGCGAGTCCCCGTTCCCGGGCGACTCCTCGGCCGCCCTCCTCTACAAGGTGGTGCACGAGGAACCCCGGCTCGGCTCCCTGGAGGGGGAGCTACGGGAACTCGTGGCCGCCTGCCTCGCCAAGGACCCGGCCGGTAGGCCGACCCCGGGTGAGGTGGCCGGACGCCTGGCCCCCGAGGGGGCGGCGCGGCTGGTGACCGCCGGCTGGCTGCCGGGGCCCCTGGTGGAACAGGTCAGCCGCAGCGCGGTGCAGCTGCTGAACCTGGAGGCGGCGGAGGTGACGCCGTCCGGCCCGGTGGGGTTCAGCAGCCCTTCGGTGGGCACGGGCTCCGGGGCCGGGACGCCGCCGCCCGGCGGGGTGTTCGGTCCGCCGCCGACCATGCCGCCGTACGCCATGCCGACGTACGTGCCGGGGCAGCGCGATGTCCAGGACGCGGTCGCGGCGCCGACGGTCCACCCGAGCACGTCCGATGCCCGCCCCGGCCACCGGGACGACGACCGGCGAGATCACCCGGGCAAACTCTCCGTCAGCATGGCCGCGACCTCCGCGCCCGGTGCGAACGGCCGTGGCCGCAGGGTGAGTTGCACGCTCGCGCTGGCCGTGGCGGGAGCGCTGGCCGCGGTGACCGTGGGCTCGGTGTTCATGTTCCATCTGCTCCCGGGCGGCGGTGACGACAACTCGGCTTCCGGCGGCTCCGATTCCGCGGCCACCCCTCCGGCGGCGACACCGAGCGCCGCCGGTTCGGCCGACGCGACGCTCGCCTCCGTGCCCGCGCACTACCTCGGCACCTGGTCGGGCGACGCCTACGCGCTGAGCGGGAAGCTGCCCGCGGGCACGTTCCGGGTCACCCTCCACCAGGCCGCCGTGGGCAAGGAGTTGGGCACGTTCCGGTCGACGGATCTGATCGGCGGCATCTGTGACGACGTACTCGTCCTGAAGAAGGTCACGGACAAACAGCTCACCGCGACGAGCATCGCCAAGACGTCCAACTCCGGCACCTGTACGACGGGCAGCCACGAGGTGCGGCTGATCCCAGCCGGGGGCGACCTCAAGTACGAGACGGACAACGCGGACGCGGGCGATCCGGTGGCGCGCATGTCGAAGGCCGAGTAGTCGTGGACCTCGAACTCTGGTCCGTCCGGCCGCTGTGGCTGACCGTCCTCGCCGCTCTCTGGGGCGCGGTGGCGGGACTGCTGGTACCGCGGGCCGCCTACCGCTTCGCGGTGGAGCCGGACGAGGCGTGGCGGACCCGGTGCCCCGACGGACACGTCCTCACCGGCGCCGCGGGCGGCTGGCTCGGCCTCGCCCGCTGCCCCGACTGCCGCTACGGCCCCGGCACCCCGCTCGTCGCCCTCGCCACCGCGGGGGCCTGCGCCGGTCTCGCCCTCGCCACCGGCGCCCGCCCCGAACTGGCGGTCTGGCTGCTGCTCGCGCCGCTCGGCGTGCTGCTCGCGGTCGTGGACTTCCGGGTGCAGCGCCTGCCGGACGTCCTGACCCTCCCGCTCGCGGGCCTGGCGCTCGTCCTGCTGGGCGTGATGGCCCTCGTACCGGAGCACGCGGGGGCGTGGCCGACCGCGCTGTTCGGGTCGCTCGTGCTGGGTGGCGCGTACTTCCTCCTCTTTCTCGTCAACCCGAACGGCATGGGCTTCGGGGATGTGAAGCTCGCGCTGGGAATCGGGGCCGTGCTCGGCTGGTACGGATGGGGGACCGTGGTGCTCGGGACCTTCGCCGGGTTCCTGTTCGGCGGCCTGTACGGGTTGGGGCTGGTGCTGATGCGACGCGCGGGGCGCAAGACGTCCATCCCCTTCGGACCGTTCCTGATCGCGGGGGCGTACGTCGGGCTGCTGATCGGGGCGTACGCGGCCTGACGTCGGGCCGCGGGCGGGGCTGGCGTAGGCTGGCCGGGTCCGTCCAGAACCCTTACGAAAGGGACGCTCCCGGTGACCGAGAAGGCCGACCTCACGTCTTTTGATGTCACAGCCGTCCTCGACCGTGCTGCCGCGGGTGGGCGGATCACCCCCGAAGAGGCGCTCGTCCTCTACCGCGAGGCCCCGCTGCACGCCCTGGGCGCCGCCGCGGACGCGGTGCGCCGCCGCCGGTACGCGGGGACCGAGCACATCGCCACGTACATCATCGAGCGCAACATCAACTACACGAACGTGTGCGTCACGGCGTGCAAGTTCTGCGCCTTCTACGCGGCTCCCAAGGACACCGCCAAGGGCTGGACGCGCGACCTCGACGACATCCTGCGCCGCTGCGCGGAGACCGTCGAACTCGGCGGCACGCAGATCATGTTCCAGGGCGGACACCACCCGGACTACGGCGTCGAGTACTACGAGAAGCACTTCGCCGCGATCAAGGCCGCCTACCCGCAGCTGGTCATCCACTCCCTCGGCGCGTCCGAGGTCGAGCACATGGCCCGCATCTCCAAGGTGAGCGTGGAGGAGGCCATCCAGCGGATCCACACCGCCGGCCTGGACTCCTTCGCGGGCGCCGGTGCCGAACTGCTGCCGGCCCGCCCCCGCAAGGCGATCGCCCCCCTCAAGGAGTCCGGCGAGCGCTGGCTGGAAATCATGGAGACCGCGCACGGGCTGGGCGTCGAGTCGACGTCCACCATGCTCATGGGCACCGGCGAGACCAACGCCGAGCGCATCGAGCACCTGCGGATGATCCGTGACGTACAGGACCGCACGGGCGGCTTCCGCGCCTTCATCCCGTACACCTACCAGCCCGAGAACAACCACCTGAAGGGCCGCACGCAGGCGACGCTCTTCGAGTACCTGCGGATGATCGCGATCGCCCGGCTGTTCATGGACAACATCGCCCACATCCAGGGCTCCTGGCTCACCACCGGCAAGGAGGTCGGCCAGCTCTCCCTGCACTACGGCGCGGACGACCTCGGTTCGATCATGCTGGAGGAGAACGTCGTCTCCTCCGCCGGTGCCAAGCACCGCTCCAACCGTATGGAGATCATCGACCTGATCCGCAAGGCCGGCCGCGTGCCCGCCCAGCGGACCACGACCTACGAGCACATCGTCGTCCACGACGACCCGGCGAACGACCCGGTCGACGAGCGCGTCATGTCCCACATCTCGTCCACCGCGATCGAGGGCGGCACGGCGCACCCCGAGCTGAAGCTGCTCGCCTCCAACTAGCCCCGCCGTGCTGACGATCCACACCGCCGACGAGCTGCGCATCAGCTGGGACGCGGACCCGCTGAAGGACGGCGCGGTCGCCGTGGAGGGCGACCGGGTCGCGGGCACCGGCCCGCTGGACGTGCTCCTTGAGCGCTTTCCGGGGGCGCGGGTCCGCAGCTGGCCCGGGACCCTCGGGCCGGCGCTCGTCCACGAGGACCCACTGCCGGAGGCGCCGTCCCCACGGGAACGGGTTCACGCCATTCTGAAGTCGGGTGCCACGGCGGTACTGGCGGAGTACGCCGACACCCCCGGCCTCCGCGCGGCGGCCTCCCGCAACGAGGTCGCCGTACTCCGCAGTGCAAGAAAGCCCGAGATCACCGACACCGGCCGGGCCGACTTGGCGGTCTTCGACGCGGACGGGACGTGCTTGGCGACGGTGTGCGCCGGACGCTTGGTACACAGACGCCGCTGAACTTCTTCATCCCGGGCGGGGAAGCGCCCCGTTTTTAGGGGCGCGGGACTGTGTATATATGCGGCTCCGCCGCGGGGCGCGACCAGCCCCCACCGGCCCGCAGATCAGAGATGCGCCGTCACCCGGCGAACGCCTCCGCAAACGCCCCCGAACTCTGCGAAACCCCACTGCAATTGGTGGCCGCATCGTCCGAAGAAGCGTCATCACTCGAACACTGCTGATCCCGGAACGTCGACCACATCGACACCCAAGCGATCTTCTTGGACTCGGCAAACGCACGGACCTGCGCCGCGTCCGAGAGGCTGAACTTCTCATTGGCCACGTCGTTGTCCCCGATCATCGACGTCAACGCGAGCCCCTGCCAGGCCCCCGCACTCGACAGCCCGAACACCTCCTGCAGCTGATCGTGGGTCGCCTTGGCGGACGTCTCGGCGTAGTCGCCCATGTCCCCGGCGTACGAACTCCCGTAATTCATGGTCATGATGTTGACCGTGGAGACCGTCACGGCGTTGTCGTTGGCGGACTCCAGCAGCGCCAGACCGTCCGAATCCAGCCCGGACGGCATCACCGGCAGCGTGAAGGACACTTTCAGGTCACCGCGCTCCTTCTGGAGCAGCGCGATCGCCTTGGACCGCAGCGCCACCGACGCGGAGTCGGTCAGCGCGTCCCCCTCGATGTCGAAGTCGGCCTGGGTGGACCCGGCGGCGTCGAGCGCCGCCCCGTACGCCGCCGCGAGCGCGCTCGCGCTGCCGCAGACCTCCGCCAGCTCCTTGCCGGACGCCCCGCCGAACGAGACGCGCACACTCGCGCCGGACTCCTTCAGCGCCGAGATCCGGGACTTCACGGCGGCCTTGTCGATGGCGTCCGTGCCGTTCCACTTGGCCGTGCAGTGGGTGCCGTCGGAGATCACGAAGGCCAGGTTGTACGTGGTCGGAGACCCCGTCGAGTCCGTCGCGGAGGCCTCCGTGGCGCTCACGTAGGGCGCGTACGAGGTGCTGGGCGAGGTGTCGGAGGAGGACGCGCTCTCGGAGGGCGCCGCACTCGTCCGCGGAGCCCGGGAGGTCTGCGCGGGCGCCGCGTCCGTGGTACCCGTACCACCGGACGAGCACCCCGCCGCCGCCAGAGCAAACAGGCAGGTGAGCCCGGCAGCCGGCCTCAGATAACCCCTCATTGCGTATGCACCCGCTCTCGTGATTTCTGTCTCAGGACCGAAACAAAGTGCGATTCGGGAGTTCCAAGGTGGCACATCCGAGGGTGATTCCCGAATACAGGAAGCGCATGGGTAACCCATGAGTAGCGGTACGCGAATCGGGCAAGCAGGGTCGCGAATCGGTACACAAGGTAAATATGTATCGACCCTGGGCTGCGTGGATGTTCAAGGATTCTCTCAGGGAATGGACAGCTTGGGCCAAGTTTCATGGGCGCCTCACATGAGAACCAGAGAATTGGCCACATAAAGGAGCCCTAATATCCGGGGAATGCAATCCGAGTCAGCCATCGAAAACCACAGTCAAGGGCGCGGCCGCCGCCGTAAACGCGGCAACGCGTCCGAAGACGGTCCCGTGTTCGTTGACAACTCCGGGCGCAGAGCACGTCTGCTGCGCAGGTTCGGCATGCTCGTCGGTGCCGTCTGCTTCGGTTACGCGGTCGTCCTCGGGATGGCCTTCATGGGCTGGGGCACCTCGCTGACCCCGTCCTCGCTCTTCCCGTTCGGCGGCGGCCAGGCCGGCTCCGCACCCGGGGGCAACCTTCGGCCGCAGGGCGGCGTGGCCCCCACCGGCAGGCCGACCGGCACCCCGCCGTCGGGCCTGCGCACGGGCACGGCCCCCTCCTCGGTCGCTTCCCCAGCCGCATCCGCGTCCGCTTCCACCGGCGCCAACTGACCGGAACGGACCCACCTCCATGACTTCGACGACGCCTTCACGCGGCCGCCGGCGCGCCCCCACCAAGATGGAGCGGGCGGCCGGCAAGGCCGCGGCGCTGCAGAAACCGCGTGTGATCCTCGCCCTGCTGCTTCTGCTGGGGCTCACCAGCGTGATGCTGCTCGACGGCTATCTGCGTTCCGAGATCGGCAACGACGCGCGGGTGCGCGACGGCGCGGCCTACGACAAGGTGCCGCAGAAGATCCTCGACGGCGGTCCGCTCCTGACGTTCACGGGCGGCACGGCCAAGACCCAGTCCGTTCCGAACAAGACCATCGTGCTCACCTTCGACGACGGTCCGACCCCGACCTGGACCCCCCAGATCCTCAAGGTGCTCGACGACAACAACGTCGAGGCCACCTTCTTCATGGTCGGCTCGATGGTCTCCCGCTATCCGGGCGTCGTGAAGGACCTCGTGGACCAGGGCAACGAGGTCGGCATCCACACCTTCACCCACGTCGACCTCTCCTACCAGGGCGCGGGCCGGCTCCAGCGCGAGCTGAAGCAGACCCAGCTCGCGCTCGCGGGTGCGGCGGGGATCACGACGACGCTGTTCCGGGCCCCGTACTCCTCGGAGATCAACGCCGTCGACAACTACAGCTGGCCCGTCTACAAGGAGATCGGCAACCTCGGCTACACCAGCGTCTTCGTCGACACCGACAGCGACGACTGGAAGAAGCCGGGCGTCTCGAAGATCGTCCAGTGGGCCACGCCGAAGGACAACAAGGGCGCCGTCGTCCTCATGCACGACGCGGGCGGCGACCGCTCGGAGACGGTCAAGGCGCTCGACACGTACATCAAGAAGATGAAGGCGAAGGGGTACTCCTTCACCACCGTCAGCGGCGCGATGGCGAAGCTGAACGGGGCGCAGAACGGCGCCGGCCGCACGGGCACCGCCGGTTCCGGACAGGCCGTCGAGGCCGGGGTCGGACAGACCGGTGCGGGTGCGGGTGCGGGTGTCGGAGCGGGTGCGGGTGCGGGGGCCGGTGCGCTGGGCGAGCAGCCGGGCGGCGCGCAGTCCGCGCCCGGTTCGGGCTCTGCCAACAGCTCCTCCAACAACTCCTCCAACAAGGTGAACATCGAGCAGTCCGGCCAGCAGAAGGCCACCGGCTCGACCCTCTACGAGGGCAAGGCCCTCATCTACGCGGTCGCGGTCGCCGAATGGGTCCTGCCGTTGCTCTCCTGGCTGTTGCTGGTCGTCGGCATCTCCGTCATGGGCCGCTTCGGGATGATGCTGATCCTCGCCCGCCGCCACTACAGACAGCGCAACAGGAAACGCGGCAAGGGCGGCAAGTTCAGCTGGGGGCCGACGGTCACCAGGCCGGTGACGGTGATCGTGCCCGCGTACAACGAGAAGGAGTGCATCGCCAACACGCTCCACTCGCTGGCGCAGAGCACCCATCCGATCGAGATCATCGTCGTCGACGACGGCTCCACGGACGGCACCAAGGAGATCGCCGAGTCACTGGGCCTGCCCAACGTCCGGGTCATCCGCCAGGAGAACGCGGGCAAACCGGCCGCCCTCAACAACGGTGTCCGCAACGCCAGTTACGACATCGTCGTGATGATGGACGGCGACACCGTCTTCGAACCGGACGCCGTGCACCAGCTCGTCCAGCCCTTCGCGGACCCGGGCATCGGCGCGGTCGCGGGCAACGCCAAGGTCGGCAACCGCAACACCATCATCGGCGCCTGGCAGCACATCGAGTACGTGATGGGCTTCAACCTCGACCGTCGCATGTACGACCTGCTGCGCTGCATGCCCACCATCCCGGGCGCGATCGGCGCGTTCCGCCGCGACGCGGTCCTCGAGGTCGGCGGCATGAGCGAGGACACGCTCGCCGAGGACACCGACATCACCATCGCGATGCACCGCGCGGGCTGGCGGGTCGTCTACCAGGAGCACGCCAGGGCCTGGACGGAGGCGCCGAGTTCGCTGAAGCAGCTGTGGTCGCAGCGCTACCGCTGGTCGTACGGCACCATGCAGGCGCTGTGGAAGCACCGCAAGTCGCTGACGGACAAGGGTCCGTCGGGCCGCTTCGGCCGCATCGGCATGCCGCTCGTCGTGATCTTCCAGATCATCACGCCGGTCCTCGCTCCGCTCATCGACGTGTTCACCATCTACTCGATGATCTTCGTGGACTTCTGGGCCTCACTGCTGGCCTGGCTGGCGGTGCTGGTCGTCCAACTCGTCTGCGCCGCCTACGCGTTCCGCCTCGACCGCGAGAAGTACCGCTACCTCGCGATGCTGCCGCTGCAGCAGCTCGCCTACCGCCAGATGATGTACCTCGTCCTGATCCACTCCTCCGTGACCGCCCTAACCGGCGGCCGCCTCCGCTGGCAGAAGCTCAAGCGCACGGGTGAGGTCGGGACCCCGGCAGGAGTGAGCTGACATGAGCTGGGGCTCGGAACAACAGCGGTACCAGGGATATGAGGGGTACCAAGGCCAGCAGGAGTACCAGGGCCAGCAGGAGTACCAGGGCCAGCAGGGCCAGCAGGGATATGACTATGGGTACGGGCAGCAGCCCGATCCCTACGGCCAGGGTCGGCAGCCTCAGATCCCCCAGCAGTACGGCTACGGCCAGGGGTACGTCGACCATGGCCAGGTGTACGTCACCGAGACGGCGCCCGTGCCGGTGATCGAGCCGGAGCCCGCGGCGGACGCAGCCGTCCCGACCGAGCCCAGCCCTGACGCCGGGGAGCCCGAAAGCCCCGCCGCCGACCCGGCGCCGAAGGCCAAACGCACCGGACGCGACCGCTACTTCGACGCGCTGCGCGCCGTCGCGCTGGTCCGTGTCGTGGCGTACCACACCTTCGGCTGGGCCTGGGCCGGCCTCGTCTTCCCGTCGATGGGCGTGATGTTCGCGCTCGCCGGCTCGCTGATGGCCAAGTCCCTGGAACGCCCCGCGCTCAAGGTGGTCAAGAGCCGGATGCGACGGCTGCTGCCGCCCTTCTGGTTCTGGAGCTTCTTCGTCGTGGTGGCGATGCTGATCCACGACTGGATGCCGGGCTGGCAGATCGTCTTCTGGATCGTGCCGGTCGGCGACCCGCCGGGCAACCAGTGGGGCATCCAGGCCTGGGAGATCCTCTGGTACCTGCGGACGTACCTCTGGTTCGTCCTGATGTCCCCGCTGCTCCTCAAGGTCTTCCGCAAGGCCCCCCTCCCGGTCCTGCTCCTCTCCCTCGCCCCGATCCTGGTCTTCCAGTACGCCTGGCAGCCTCCGTCCAACCGCTTCGGCAGCGGCCTGACGGACTTCGCCACCTTCCTGTTCTGCTGGCTGGTCGGCTTCGCGCACCGCGAGGGCGTGCTCCAGCGGCTCAAGCCCGCCCTGGTGATCCTGGCGTCGCTCGCCCTCCTGGCGTACGGCGGCTGGTACACCTTCGCGCACCAGGCGGAGTTCGGTACGTACGACCTGGACGAGGTGGTCCCCGTCGCGCAGACCTTCTGGTCGGCCGGCTTCGTGACGCTGCTGATGTACTTCAAGGCGTACTACGACGTCGACTTCGCCTGGCTCGCCCGCTTCAAGCGGCTCGACCGGATCGTGACGATCTTCAACGGCCGGGCGGTGACGATCTACCTCTGGCACGAGATCGCCCTCGTGCTCACGGTCCCGCTGATCGACCAGTTCTGGAAGGTGCCCGCCTTCGAGAAGTGGCTGCCGCTGGAGAGCCAGTGGTTCATGTTCGGCATCGGCTGGGTGCTGATCTGGGTCGCCATCCCGCTGGTCGGCTGGGTCGAGGACGTGGCCGCCAAGAAGAAGCCGAAGCTGCTCCCCTGAAGGGGGCGTGTGAGACCGGCGTACGGGCCGGGCGCCGCAGAGTCGCCCGGCCCGTGCTGCCACAATGGGGGAGTGACCCGCGCATCCCTGGACAAGCAGCCGCACGAAGTCGCCTCGATGTTCGACGACGTGGCGGAACGGTACGACCTGACGAACGACGTGCTGTCGCTCGGCCAGGACCGGGTGTGGCGCAAGGAGGTCGCGAAGGCGGTCGACGCGCGCCCCGCGCAGAAGATCCTCGACCTGGCGGCCGGTACGGCGACCTCGTCGCTCCCCTTCGCCCGCACCGGCGCGTACGTCGTGCCCTGCGACTTCTCCCTCGGCATGCTCCGGGTCGGCAAGAAGAACCACCCCTGGCTGCCGCTGACCGCGGGCGACGCGACGAAGCTGCCCTTCAAGGACGACACCTTCGACGCGGTGACGATCTCCTTCGGCCTGCGCAACGTCCAGGAGACCGACACGGCGCTGAGCGAGCTGTACCGGGTGACCAAGCCCGGCGGCCGGGTCGTGATCTGCGAGTTCTCGCACCCCACCTGGGCGCCGTTCCGCACGGTCTACACCGAGTACCTGATGCGCGCGCTGCCGCCGGTCGCCCGTGCCGTGTCCTCCAACCCCGACGCGTACGTCTATCTCGCCGAGTCCATCCGCGCCTGGCCGAACCAGCCCGAGCTCGCCGAGAAGCTGCGCAAGGCAGGCTGGTCGAAGGTGGCCTGGCGGAACCTGACGGGCGGCGTGGTGGCCCTGCACCGAGGCTTCAAAGCCGCCTGACCGCTGGGCCGGACAACCTGCCGCACCCGGCTCTCGCGAGTGCCCGGCTCACCTGAGCACCTCGAAGGAATTTCCGGGCTCGTCGAGCTCGCGGCGCATTCCGCCCGACGGCGGACGAGGCAGGCGCGGCTCGCGCACTCCCGAGCCGCCCTCCGCGTCACCGAGGTCGAACCACACGGTGACCACGGCCCCGCGCGGTACCTCGGAGCCGGGCGGTGGAAACTGGCGTACGACGTAGTCGACGACCGTGAGATGGAAGTCGGGCCGGTCGGGCGCGACGAGCAGCACACCTCGCGCCTCGGCCGTCTCACGTGCGTCCACGGCCATCAGGCCGATGAGCCGCGGCACGCGCACTTCGGGTGTCTCGGGTGTTATACGCACAGACGTCACCCCCAGCGGTACCGGAAGGGTAAGCCCGCGCCGGGCCCTTTCGGAAGCCGTCAGAGGGCGAGGCGGTAGCAGTGCGCGGGCTCGGCCGTCGCGGGATGGGTGAAGACCTCGGCCAGTTCCATGCCGACGCGTCGGGTCACGGCGATGGAGCGCTCGTTGCCCTGTCTGACCACGGCGACGACATCCGAGACGCCCGCCGCGCGCACCCGCTCCAGAGTGGTGAGCGCGGCGGCGGTGACGTACCCCTTGCCCCAATGCGCCCTGCCGAGCCGCCACCCGATCTCGATCTCGCCCTTCGGTCCCCACTCGCGCGGCCACGGCTGCGCCCCGGTGAAGCCCAGCACCTCGTCCTCCGGGCCGACCATGGTCCACAGACAGAAACCCAGTTCGGCGTCGTGCCGGCGCTGCCGCGCGGTGAGCTCCTCGTACACGGACAGTTCGGCCGCCTTCCCACCGTGGAACTCCATGACCTCGGGGTCGGCGAAGATCCGGTGCCAGGCGAACGCGTCCTCGTCGGTGGGGACACGCAGCCGTACGTCGGGGAGAGCTCGGTTCACGGGGCAACCCTTCAGCCAGGTGATCAGTACCGCTGCATAGACTGCCCATGTCCAGTGCCCGTCAGCACGCAGATTTCGAGTCTTGGGGAGACCCCGCCGTGACCGAGCCCCAACCCCTCTCCGAAAACACCGCAGATGTGATCGTCGTCGGGGCTGGACCAGCCGGTTCCACGACCGCGTACTACCTGGCGAAGGCCGGACTCGACGTCCTGCTCCTGGAGAAGACCGCGTTCCCGAGGGAGAAGGTCTGCGGTGACGGCCTGACCCCGCGCGCCACCAAGCAGCTTGTTTCCATGGGGATCGACATCTCCGAAGAGGCCGGCTGGCTGCGCAACAAGGGCCTGCGCATCATCGGCGGCGGCGTCCGCCTCCAGCTGGACTGGCCGGATCTCGCCTCGTACCCGGACTACGGACTCGTCCGCAAGCGCGACGACTTCGACGAGCAGCTGGCCCGGCAGGCGCAGAAGGCGGGCGCGCGGCTGTACGAGCGCTGCAACGTCGGCGCCCCCATCATCGACGACCGCACCGGCCGCATCACGGGCGTGCACGCGAAGCTGGGCGACGCGGGGGAGAAGCGCGAGGTCACCTTCCACGCGCCGCTGGTCGTCGCCGCCGACGGCAACTCCACCCGCCTGTCCCTGGCGATGGGCCTGCACCGCCGCGAGGACCGCCCGATGGGTGTCGCGGTCCGTACGTACTTCACGTCCCCGCGCCACGAGGACGACTACCTGGAGTCCTGGCTGGAGCTGTGGGACCGCCGGGGCGCCGAGGACCGTCTGCTGCCCGGCTACGGCTGGATCTTCGGCATGGGCGACGGCACCTCGAACGTCGGCCTCGGCGTGCTCAACACCTCCGACTCCTTCAAGGAGCTGGACTGGCGCGAGGTCCTGAAGGCCTGGTGCGCGTCCATGCCGGAGGACTGGGGCTACACGCCGGAGAACATGACCGGCCCGATCCGCGGTGCCGCCCTCCCCATGGCCTTCAACCGCCAACCGCACTACACCAAGGGTCTGCTGCTGGTCGGCGACGCCGGCGGCCTGGTCAACCCCTTCAACGGCGAGGGCATCGCCTACGCCATGGAGTCGGGCCAGATCGCCGCGGACGTCATCGTGCAGGCCCACGCCCGCTCGACGCCCACCCAGCGAGAACTGGCCCTCCAGCGCTACCCCCGTGTCCTCAAGGACACCTACGGCGGCTACTACACCCTCGGCCGCGCCTTCGTGAAGCTCATCGGCAACCCGAAGGTCATGAAGATCGCGGCCCAGCGCGGCCTGACCCACCCGCTCCTGATGAAGTTCACCCTCAAGATGCTCGCGAACCTCACGGACCCGACCGGCGGCGACGCGATGGACCGCATCATCAACGGCCTCTCGAAGGTGGCGCCGAAGTCCTGACGCCTTCACGGGGTCGCCCGGGGGCCCGGGCGGCCTCCGGGGACGCTCTCGCCCTCCCCGGGACAGCACGACGAGGCCGCCACCCACTCGGGTGGCGGCCTTCATGCCGTATGACTCACAAGGTCCCGCGACTCAGAGAACGCGCACCGCGCCCGTGGCCGGGTAGCCCGAAAGGTTCTGAATCACCACACCCTTGGAGGGGTTGGCCGCGTCCAGGTACTGGCCGTTACCGATGTACACACCCACGTGGTACGCCGAACCGGCCGAACCCCAGTACAGGATGTCGCCGACCTGGATGTTGGACAGCGAGACCGGCGTACCGGACGTCGACTGGTCCTGCGAGACGCGCGGCAGGTCGACACCGACCTGCCGGAACGCCGCCTGCACGAGGCCGGAGCAGTCCCACGCGTTGGGGCCCGTACCGCCCATCACGTAGGCGTCGCCGACCTGAGCCTTGAGGAAGGCGATGACGGTGGCGACACTGCCGCTGGCCGGGGCGGAGACGGACGAACTCGAGGAGCCCGAGGAGCCCGCGGAGCTGGACAGGACGGTCCGCGTGGACGACCGGGAGGCGGCCTGGGCGGCCGCGGCCTTTCGCGCGTCCTCGGCCTTCTTCTTGGCCTCGGCCTTCTTCTTGGCGTCCGCGAGGTCCGCCTTGGCCTGCTTCGCGGCCTTTGCGGCGGCCGCGTCGCGCTCGGCCTGCAGCTCGTAGTTCGCGGCTGCCTGCTGCGTGGCGTCCGCGGACTGCGCCAACTGAGTGGCCAGGTCGGCCGTCAGGGTGGGCAGTTCGAGGGTCTGAGTAACGGGCTCGGCAGCGTTCGCCGAACCAGCCGCACCGGCCACGGCCAAGGTGCTGAGAACACCACCGGCAACTCCGGCGCGCATCGCTAGCGTCGAAGCGTTGCGGCGGGGCTTCCGGTGGTTGCGTATGTGAGCGGTGTGGGACATGGGTACAACCGGTATCAGGGACTCCCTCATACCTTCAAGAAACGTGTGGTGCGCCACAGTTGTTCAATCCGCGGCCGAATCCACGGCGCGTCACTTCTTATTGACGCCGTAACGGGCATTCCGGACAGAGATGATCAAGCCTGTGATCATGCGCTTTCCGCATTACGTCCGAATTGCCCTCTGCTTACCATTGGTTGCAGCCTGTGGCCAAGGCCGGCTTATCTGACCCATAGGTGGATGTGACACAGGTCACGGAACGGTCACCGGGTCGGCGGCGTCTCGCGCGCACCTCTCGACTGCCCCGCGCTCGTGAACGCATGCACGCGCCGATGCCCGTCCACATCCGTCCACACCCCTCCCCCTGATGTGTGAACGCGCTCCTCTATCAAGCCCCCACGTCCAGCACCAATTTGCATGCGTCGGAAGTCTCTTGATATGGAGACGCCGCCCCGGACCTGTGATGACGAGCGGAAATGTCACATCTCGTGATCGCGCGGACGCTTCGCGTATGAAGATCACTGCTCATCCGACTTCATGATCCTTCGTCAGGTGGTGGAGATCACAAAGCTTGTGCAATACCCCGTGTCGCAGATCACAGACCGGCGGGCATAAGATGCGAGGCAGTTGGGCTTGTGACCTGCTTCACATGTACGCGATCTTCGTCGGGACGCACGGGGTTCGTGGGACGGGTGGGGCGGAAGTGCTTGCCTGACGCAACCGCCAGCAGTCAGTGCCGACTGAGAGGAGCGAGGAGCGTGAACGCGTATGCGCCGATCCTCGTACTGGGAGCCCTCGGGGCAGGCTTTGCGATCTTCTCCGTGGTCATGGCCACGCTTATCGGTCCAAAGCGATACAACCGGGCCAAGCTCGAGGCCTACGAGTGCGGTATCGAGCCGACCCCCACGCCGGCCGGCGGCGGGCGCTTCCCCATCAAGTACTACCTGACGGCGATGCTCTTCATCGTCTTCGACATCGAGATCGTCTTCCTCTACCCCTGGGCCGTCACCTTCGACGCCCTGGGTGTTTTCGGGCTCGTGGAGATGCTGCTCTTCGTGCTCACCGTCTTCGTCGCGTACGCGTACGTATGGCGGCGCGGCGGCCTGGAATGGGACTGAGGGGCCTTTAAGACATGGGACTCGAAGAAAAGCTGCCGAGCGGATTCCTGCTGACCACCGTCGAGCAGGCCGCGGGCTGGGTGCGTAAGGCGTCCGTCTTCCCCGCCACGTTCGGACTCGCCTGCTGCGCCATCGAGATGATGACGACCGGCGCGGGCCGCTACGACCTCGCGCGCTTCGGCATGGAGGTCTTCCGCGGTTCACCGCGCCAGGCCGACCTCATGATCGTCGCCGGCCGCGTCAGCCAGAAGATGGCGCCGGTGCTGCGGCAGGTCTATGACCAGATGCCCAACCCCAAGTGGGTGATCTCCATGGGGGTCTGTGCCTCATCGGGCGGAATGTTCAACAACTACGCCATTGTGCAGGGCGTCGACCACATCGTCCCGGTCGACATCTATTTGCCCGGCTGTCCGCCGCGGCCCGAGATGCTGATCGACGCGATCCTCAAGCTCCACCAGAAGATCCAGACCTCCAAGCTCGGTGTGAACGCCGAGGAGGCGGCCCGCGAGGCGGAGGAAGCGGCGCTCAAGGCGCTCCCCACCATCGAGATGAAGGGCCTGCTGCGGTGAGTGACGCGAACGGCAACGGGGTGAACCCCGAGAAGGACCTCGGCGCCTCGAACCTCCCCGGCCAGCGCGGCGAGGGCGGCGAGGAGATCCGCGTCCAGCGCGGCATGTTCGGCGCCAACAACGGCGGCGACACCACCGGCTACGGAGGCCTGGTCCGCTCCGTCCGGCTCCCCGGTCCGGCCACCCGCCCCTACGGCGGCTGGTTCGACGAGGTCGCCGACGAGCTGGAAGGCGCCCTGGAGGAACAGGGACTCGTCCCCGACAACGCCATCGAGAAGACGATCGTCGACCGCGACGAGCTCACCTTCCACATCGAACGCGAGTACCTGGTCCGGGTCGCCCAGACCCTCCGCGACGACCCGGCCCTGCGCTTCGAACTGTGCACGGGTGTGAGCGGAGTGCACTACCCCAGCGACAAGGGCCGGGAGCTGCACGCCGTCTACCACCTGCGCTCGATCACCCACAACCGGCTGATCCGCCTCGAAGTCAGCACCCCCGACGCCGACCCGCACGTCCCCTCGCTCGTCTCCGTCTACCCGACGAACGACTGGCACGAGCGCGAGACGTACGACTTCTTCGGCCTGATCTTCGACGGCCACCCGGCACTGACGCGGATCATGATGCCGGACGACTGGCAGGGCCACCCGCAGCGCAAGGACTACCCCCTCGGTGGCATCCCCATCGAGTACAAGGGCGCCCAGATCCCTGCTCCGGACCAGCGGAGGTCGTACTCATGAGCACGCAGACCCCTTCTTCCGGCGCGTCCGCCGCGGCGGCGCGGGAGACGACCGAGGGCACCGTATATACGGTCACCGGTGGCGACTGGGACGAGATCGCCCAGTCCGCGGCGAAGTCCGACGACGAACGCATCATCGTCAACATGGGCCCGCAGCACCCGTCCACCCACGGCGTGCTCCGGCTCATCCTGGAGATCGACGGTGAGACGGTCACCGAGGCCCGCTGCGGCATCGGCTACCTCCACACCGGCATCGAGAAGAACCTCGAGTTCCGCACGTGGACCCAGGGCACCACGTTCGTGACGCGCATGGACTATCTGACGCCGTTCTTCAACGAGACGGCCTACTGCCTCGCCGTCGAGAAGCTCCTCGGCATCGAGGACCAGATCCCCGACCGCGCCTCGATCATCCGCGTCCTGCTGATGGAGCTGAACCGACTCTCCTCCCATCTGGTGTGCATCGCCACCGGAGGCATGGAACTCGGCGCCACCACGATCATGATCTACGGGTTCCGTGATCGCGAACTCATTCTCGACATCTACGAGCTGATCACCGGCCTGCGGATGAACCACGCGTACATCCGCCCCGGCGGACTCGCCCAGGACCTGCCGCCCGGCGCGGTGGACCAGATCCGCGAGTTCGTGAAGAAGATGCACAAGAACCTTCCCGAGTACGACAAGCTCGCCACCGGGAACCCCATCTTCAAGGCACGTATGCAGGACGTCGGCTACCTCGACCTGGCCGGCTGCATGGCCCTCGGCGCCACCGGCCCGATCCTGCGCTCCGCGGGCCTGCCGCACGACCTGCGCAAGGCCCAGCCGTACTGCGGCTACGAGACGTACGACTTCGAGATCCCGACCGCCGACACCTGCGACTCCTACGGGCGCTTCCTGATCCGCCTGGAGGAAATGCGCCAGTCGCTGCACATCGTCGAGCAGTGCCTGGACCGGCTGCAGCCCGGCCCGGTCATGGTCGCCGACAAGAAGATCGCCTGGCCGGCCCAGCTCGCACTGGGCCCCGACGGTCTCGGCAACTCCCTCGACCACATCAAGAAGATCATGGGCACCTCCATGGAGGCCCTGATCCACCACTTCAAGCTGGTGACCGAGGGCTTCCGCGTCCCGCCGGGACAGACGTACGCGGCGGTCGAGTCGCCCAAGGGCGAGCTCGGGGTGCACGCCGTGTCCGACGGAGGCACCCGCCCCTACCGGGTCCACTTCCGCGACCCGTCCTTCACCAATCTGCAGGCCATGGCGGCGATGTGCGAGGGCGGCCAGGTCGCCGACGTCATCGTCGCCGTCGCGTCCATCGACCCCGTGATGGGAGGCGTCGACCGGTGACCACCACCCCCGAGGGCGTCAGCCTGGGCATGCCCCAACTGCCCGCGCCCGACTATCCGGACGACGTCCGAGCCCGGCTCGAGGCGGACGCGCGCGAGATCGTCGCCCGCTACCCGGACTCCCGTTCGGCGCTCCTTCCGCTGCTGCATCTCGTGCAGTCGGAGGAGGGCCATGTCACGCGCACGGGGCAGCGGTTCTGCGCGGACGTACTGAACCTGACCACGGCCGAGGTCACCGCTGTCGCGACCTTCTACTCGATGTACCGGCGCAAGCCGAGCGGTGACTACCAGGTGGGTGTGTGCACCAACACCCTGTGCGCGGTCATGGGCGGCGACGCGATCTTCGAGGCCCTGCAGGACCACCTGGGCGTCGGCAACGGCGAGACCACCGACGACGGCAAGGTCACGCTGGAGCACATCGAGTGCAACGCGGCCTGCGACTTCGCACCGGTCGTGATGGTCAACTGGGAGTTCTTCGACAACCAGACCGTGGCCTCCGCGAAGCGCCTCGTGGACGACCTGCGCACGGGAGCACAGGTCGCACCCACCCGCGGCGCCCCCTTGTGCACCTTCAAGGACACCGCGCGGATCCTGGCGGGCTTCCCCGACGAGCGCGAGGGAGCCGTGGAGGCGGGCGGCAGCGCGGGCCCCGCCTCACTGATCGGTCTCCGCCTGGCCAAGGGGGAGAGCGTGCACGCGCGCGTGGTCCACCCACGAGGCGGCCGGGCACCGCAGGACCAGCCGCCGGCCGAGCACCTGAGCTCGCACGACGCGCCGCAGGAGACATCGGCCTCCGATCCGTCGCACCCGGCAGGTCCCGCAGCCGAGGAGGGGGAGTGATGACGTTGGCACCCGAGATCGACGAGACCAGCCCGGAGAAGCTGCTCGCACCCGTGCTGTCGGCCTTCTGGGACGAGGAGAAGTCCTGGTCGCTGGACGTCTACCGGAGGCACGAGGGGTACGAGGGGCTGCGCAAGGCGCTGGCCATGTCGCCGGACGACCTGATCGCGTACGTCAAGGACTCCGGTCTGCGCGGCCGGGGCGGCGCGGGATTCCCCACCGGAATGAAGTGGCAGTTCATTCCTCAGGGCGATGGCAAACCTCACTATCTAGTTGTCAACGCCGACGAATCGGAACCGGGAACCTGCAAGGACATCCCGCTCCTCTTCGCGAACCCGCACAGCCTCATCGAGGGCATTGTGATCGCGTGTTATGCCATCCGGTCTTCGCATGCGTTCATCTATCTCCGCGGTGAAGTCGTCCCCGTGTTGCGGCGGTTGCACGAGGCCGTTCGAGAGGCCTACGCGGCGGGCTACCTGGGCGAGAACATCCTCGGCAGCGGACTCGACCTCAAACTCACCGTGCACGCGGGCGCGGGCGCGTACATCTGCGGTGAGGAGACCGCACTGCTCGACTCGCTCGAAGGCCGCCGTGGTCAACCGCGGCTCCGTCCCCCCTTCCCAGCCGTCGCGGGCCTCTACGCGTGCCCGACTGTGGTGAATAACGTCGAGTCGATCGCGTCAGTTCCCGCAATCCTCCGAAAAGGCAAGGAATGGTTCAGGTCGATGGGCAGCGAGAAGTCCCCGGGCTTCACGCTGTACTCGCTCAGCGGCCACGTCGCCAGCCCCGGCCAGTACGAGGCTCCGCTCGGCATCACACTCCGTCAACTCCTCGAGATGAGTGGCGGGATGCGCCCCGGCCACCGATTGAAGTTCTGGACGCCGGGCGGCTCCTCGACCCCGATGTTCACCGACGAGCACCTCGACGTCCCTCTTGATTACGAAGGAGTGGGTGCCGCGGGTTCCATGCTCGGCACAAAAGCACTCCAGTGTTTCGACGAGACGACCTGCGTCGTGCGGGCGGTCACCCGGTGGACCGAGTTCTACGCCCACGAGTCCTGCGGCAAGTGCACACCCTGCCGCGAAGGGACGTACTGGCTCGTGCAGTTGCTGCGCGACATCGAGGCCGGCAAGGGAGTCATGTCGGACCTCGACAAGCTCAACGACATCGCCGACAACATCAACGGCAAGTCGTTCTGCGCCCTCGGCGACGGCGCCGCCTCGCCGATCTTCTCCTCGCTCAAGTACTTCCGCGAGGAGTACGAGGAGCACATCACGGGCCGCGGCTGCCCCTTTGACCCGGCCAAGTCCACGGCTTGGGCCGACCGCACGGAGGTGAACGCATGACGGTGACCACCAGCGCTCCCTCGGGAGGGGGAGAGGCGGCGGTTCCGCCGGAGGATCTCGTCTCGCTGACGATCGACGGAGCCGAGATCAGCGTGCCCAAGGGCACCCTGGTCATCCGGGCCGCCGAACAGCTCGGCATCGAAATCCCCCGCTTCTGCGACCATCCGCTGCTCGACCCGGCCGGCGCCTGCCGCCAGTGCATCGTCGAGGTCGAGGGCCAGCGCAAGCCCATGGCGTCCTGCACGATCACGTGTACGGACGGAATGGTGGTGAAGACTCACCTCACCTCGCCCGCCGCCGAAAAGGCCCAGCACGGTGTGATGGAGCTGCTGCTCATCAACCACCCGCTGGACTGCCCGGTCTGCGACAAGGGCGGCGAGTGCCCGCTGCAGAACCAGGCGATGTCGCACGGCAACGCCGAATCCCGCTTCGAGGGCAAGAAGCGGACCTACGAGAAGCCGGTCCCGATCTCCACGCAAGTACTGCTCGACCGCGAGCGGTGCGTGCTGTGCGCCCGCTGCACCCGCTTCTCCAACCAGATCGCCGGCGACCCGATGATCGAGCTGATCGAGCGGGGCGCGCTCCAGCAGGTCGGCACCGGCGAGGGCGACCCGTTCGAGTCGTACTTCTCCGGGAACACCATCCAGATCTGCCCGGTGGGCGCGCTGACCTCGGCGGCGTATCGCTTCCGCTCGCGTCCGTTCGACCTCGTCTCCTCGCACTCGGTGTGCGAACACTGCGCGGGCGGCTGCGCGACCCGCACCGACCACCGGCGCGGCAAGGTCATGCGGCGCCTGGCCTCCCCCGACCCCGAGGTCAACGAGGAGTGGCTCTGCGACAAGGGGCGGTTCGGATTCCGGTACGCGCAGCAGCGGGACCGGCTCGAGACACCCCTCGTAAGGGGTGAGTCGGGCGAACTGGAGCCCGCTTCCTGGCCCGAGGCCCTGGAGGCGGCGGCCCGGGGACTGTTGGCGGCCCGCGGCCGGACCGGCGTCCTGACCGGCGGTCGTCTCACCGTCGAGGACGCCTACGCCTACAGCAAGTTCGCGCGCGTCGCCCTCGACACGAACGACATCGACTTCCGCGCGCGCGTGCACAGCGCCGAGGAGGCCGACTTCCTGGCCTCCCGGGTCGCCGGACACGGACGGGACCTCGACGGTACGGGCCTCACCTACACCTCTTTGGAGAAGGCGCCCGCCGTCCTGCTCGTCGGCTTCGAGTCCGAGGAGGAGGCGCCCGGAGTCTTCCTGCGGCTGCGCAAGGCCTGGCGCGGACACGGACAGAAGACCTTCTCGCTCGCCACGTACGCGACACGCGGCCTGGAGAAGGCGGGCGGCACGCTGCTGCCCGCCGCGCCCGGTACCGAGACCGAGTGGCTGGACGCCCTCGCGAGCGGTGTCGGTGTGGAGGGCGACGGTGCCAGGGCCGCCGAGGCGCTGCGCGCCGAGGGCGCGGTGATCGTCGTCGGCGAGCGGCTCGCGGGCGTGGCGGGCGGTCTCACCGCCGCCGTACGGGCCGCGTCCGCGACCGGCGCCACGCTGGTGTGGATCCCGCGCCGGGCCGGGGAGCGCGGCGCGATCGAGGCGGGCGCGCTGCCGTCGCTGCTGCCGGGCGGGCGTCCGGCCACCGACCCGCGCGCGCGGGAGGAGGTCGCGACCGCCTGGGGTGTCTCCGATCTCCCGCACCGCTACGGGCGTGACACCGGCCAGATCGTCGAGGCCGCCGTCGGCGGGGAGCTGCGGGCCCTGGTGGTGGCGGGCGTGGAGGTCGCCGACCTTCCCGACCCGGCACGCGCGCGTGCGGCCCTTTCCGAAGTCGGCTTCCTGGTGTCGCTCGAACTGCGGCCCGGTGAGGTCACCGAGCACGCGGATGTCGTCCTCCCAGTGGCCGCGGTCGCCGAGAAGGCGGGCACCTTCCTGAACTGGGAGGGCAGGGTGCGCTTCTTCGAGGCCGCGCTCAAGCCCGACCAGATGACCCGCCGCCTGGCACCCACCGACGCGCGCGTCCTGCAGATGCTCGCCGACGCCATGGACGTACACCTGGGTCTGCCGGACCTGCGCACCACGCGCGGGGAGCTGGACCGGCTCGGTCCCTGGGGCGGCCTGCGGGCCACCGGGCCCGTGGAGATCGCGGCATCGTTGCCGCGTCCCGCCGCGGGGGAGGCCGTGCTCGCGGGGCACCGGCTGTTGCTCGACCAGGGCCGCCTCCAGGAGGGCGACGACGCGCTCGCCGGGACCCGGCATGCCGCACGCGCGCGTGTGTCGGCCGCCACGGCCGCCGAGGCGGGCGTCAAGGAAGGCGATCTCCTCGCGGTCACCAGTAGCGCCGGAACCGTCGAACTCCCGCTGCAGATCACCGAGATGCCCGACCGAGTGGTCTGGCTCCCGCTGAACTCCACCGGAGGGGGCGTCGCCTCCGACACGGGGGCGCTGCCCGGCGCACTCGTCCGCATCGGCCCGGCGACGCTCGCCACCGAGGCCCCCAAGGAGGTGGAGGCATGAACAGTCTGTACCTCGCCACTGAAGACCTCTCCATGTTCGGCCGCGACCCCTGGTGGCTGGTGGTCGTCAAGGCGGTCTTCTGTTTCGCCTTCCTGATGATCACCGTGCTGTTCTCGATCGTGTGGGAGCGCAAGGTCGTCGCCTGGATGCAGCTGCGCATCGGACCCAACCGGCACGGCCCCTGGGGCATGCTCCAGTCGCTCGCCGACGGCGTGAAGCTGATGCTCAAGGAAGACGTCATCGTCAAACGCGCGGACAAGGTGGTCTACGTCCTCGCGCCGATCGTCGCGGCCATCCCGGCCTTCATGGCGATCGCGGTGATCCCCTTCGGGCCCGCCGGCAACGAGATCTCGATCTTCGGCCACCGCACCACGATGCAGCTCACGGACCTGCCGATCGCGATGCTCTACATCCTCGCGGTCGCCTCGGTGGGCATCTACGGGATCGTGCTCGCGGGCTGGAGTTCTGGATCCACCTACCCGCTGCTGGGCGGTCTGCGGTCCTGCGCGCAGATGATCTCGTACGAGATCGCCATGGGCGCCGCTTTCGCCTCGGTGTTCCTCTACTCCGGGTCGATGTCGACCTCGACGATCGTGGAACAGCAGCACGACCGCTGGTACATCATCCTGCTGCCGGTCTCGTTCGTGATCTACATCATCACGATGGTCGGCGAGACCAACCGCGCCCCCTTCGACATGCCGGAGTCCGAGGGCGACCTCGTCGGCGGTTTCAACACCGAGTACTCGTCGATCAAGTTCGCGCTGTTCATGCTCGCCGAGTACGTGAACATGGTGACGGTCTCGGCCGTGTCGACCACGCTCTTCCTGGGCGGCTGGCGGGCCCCGTGGCCCATCAGCACCTTCTGGGAGGGTGCCAACCACGGCTGGTGGCCGATGCTCTGGTTCGTGGTGAAGGTGCAGCTGCTGCTGTTCTTCTTCATCTGGCTGCGCGGCACGCTGCCGCGTGTCCGCTACGACCAGCTGATGAAGCTCGGCTGGAAGGTCCTCATCCCGGTCTCCGTGGTCTGGCTGATGCTCGTCGCGACCGTACGGACCCTCAGGAACGAGAACTACGACTTCGCCGACATCGCCCTGTACGTCGGCGGCGGTGTCCTCGTCCTGCTGCTGCTCTCGTTCGCCGCGGACATCTTCCGCGACAAGCAGGGCGCCCAGGAAGCGCCCGCCGAGCCCGCCGCCTTCGACCCGATGGCCGGTGGATTCCCGGTGCCGCCACTGCCGGGACAGGAGCTGCCACCCGTGCCACGGCGCCGCCCGCGCCGCGAGCGCGAGTTGATTGTCAGTGGTGGGTCCGATACTGCGAGTGACGGATCGAATGGCGGAACTCGTGACGGAAAGGAGGGGTCCGATGGCTGAGGAGCCGAAGGAGACCAAGCCTGGTTTCCAGAACCCCGTCGCAGGCTTCGGCGTGACCTTCAAGGCCATGTTCAAGAAGCGCCTGACGGAGCAGTACCCGGAGCAGCAGAAGACCACCGCCCCGCGGTTCCACGGCCGGCACCAGCTCAACCGTCACCCGGACGGTCTGGAGAAGTGCATCGGCTGCGAGCTGTGTGCCTGGGCCTGCCCCGCGGACGCCATCTATGTGGAGGGCGCGGACAACACCGAAGAGGAGCGCTACTCGCCGGGCGAGCGGTACGGCCGCGTCTACCAGATCAACTACGCCCGCTGCATCCTGTGCGGCCTGTGCATCGAGGCGTGCCCCACCCGCGCGCTCACGATGACGAACGAGTTCGAGCTCGCCGACTCCAGCCGCGCCAACCTCATCTACACCAAGGAGCAGCTGCTCGCCGGGCTCGACGAGGGCATGGTCGACACACCACACTCGATCTTCCCCGGCACGGACGAGCAGGACTACTACCAGGGTCTGGTGACCGAGGCGGCGCCGGGCACGCAGCGCCAAGTCGCCGTGTCCAAGGGCGAGAAGCCCACGGAAGAGGGGGTGGGGGCATGAGCGCGCAGCTCGCCGCCTACTCCACCTCCACCGGAGAGGCCTTCCAGTTCTGGGTCCTCGGCACGGTCGCCGTGATCGGCGCCCTGTGCACCGTCTTCATGAAGAAGACCGTGCACAGCGCGCTCTGTCTCGCCGGCACCATGATCGTCCTGGCGGTGTTCTACCTCGCCAACGGCGCCTACTTCCTGGGCGTCGTGCAGATCGTCGTCTACACCGGCGCGATCATGATGCTGTTCCTCTTCGTGGTCATGCTCGTCGGTGTCACCGCGGCGGACTCCCTGAAAGAGACCATCAAGGGTCAGCGCTGGCTGGCCCTGGTGTGCGGACTCGGCTTCGGCGTCCTGCTGATCGCGGGCATCGGCAACGCGTCCCTGAAGGACTTCAACGGCCTGAGCAAGGCCAACGCCAACGGGAACGTGGAGGGCCTCGCCGCCCTCATCTTCACGAAGTACGTGTTCGCCTTCGAAATCACCGGCGCCCTGCTCATCACGGCGGCCGTCGGCGCCATGGTGCTCACGCACCGCGAGCGCACCGAGCGCGCAAAGACCCAGCGCGAGCTGTCCGAGCAGCGCGTACGGGAAGGCAAGCACCTACCGCCGCTGCCGGCCCCCGGTGTCTACGCCCGGCACAACGCGGTGGACATCGCCGGCCTCCTCCCGGACGGCACCCCGTCCGAGCTGACCGTCAGCAAGACGCTGCGGGACCGCGGCCAGATCCGTGACGTGTCCACCGAGGCGCTGAGCGATCTGAAGGCGCTGGAGCAGCGGGCCGAAGAACGCCTGGAGCGCACGAAGACGGAGGAGGCGTCCAAGTGAACCCGGTCAACTACCTCTATCTCGCCGCCCTGTTGTTCACGATCGGCGCCACCGGCGTGCTGATCAGACGCAACGCGATCGTGGTGTTCATGTGCGTCGAGCTCATGCTCAACGCCTGCAACCTCGCGTTCGTCGTCTTCTCCCGCCTGCACGGCAATCTCGACGGCCAGATCATCGCCTTCTTCACGATGGTCGTCGCCGCCGCGGAGGTCGTCGTCGGGCTCGCGATCATCGTGTCGCTCTTCCGTTCCCGCCACTCGGCCTCGGTCGACGACGCCAGCCTGATGAAGCTGTAAGGGGTCGCTGAATCGTGGAGAACCTGATTGCGCTGCTGGTAGCGGCGCCTCTGCTCGGAGCGGCCGTACTGCTGTGCGGCGGCAGGCGGCTCGATGCCGTCGGCCACTGGATCGGCACGGCGCTCGCGGCCGCGTCCTTCGTGATCGGCGCGATCCTCTTCGCCGACATGCTGGGCAAGAGCGCGGACCACCGGGCCATGAGCCAGTACCTGTTCAGCTGGGTCCCCGTCGAGGGCTTCCAGGCGGACGTCTCCTTCCAGCTCGACCAGCTGTCGATGACGTTCGTCCTGCTGATCACCGGCGTCGGCTCACTGATCCACCTGTACTCGATCGGATACATGGAGCACGACGAGCGGCGCCGCCGCTTCTTCGGCTACCTGAACCTGTTCCTCGCGGCGATGCTGCTGCTCGTCCTCGCCGACAACTACCTGCTGCTGTACGTCGGCTGGGAGGGCGTCGGCCTCGCCTCGTACCTGCTGATCGGCTTCTGGCAGCACAAGCCCAGCGCCGCCACCGCCGCGAAGAAGGCCTTCCTGGTCAACCGCGTCGGCGACATGGGCCTGTCGATCGCCATCATGCTGATGTTCACCACCTTCGGGTCCTTCGCCTTCGGGCCGGTGCTCGGTACCGAGGGGCACCCGGGGCTCGTCGGTGGTGCGACCGAGGGCAAGCTCACCGCAGTCGCCCTGATGCTGCTGCTCGCCGCCTGCGGCAAGTCCGCCCAGGTGCCGCTGCAGTCCTGGCTCGGGGACGCGATGGAGGGCCCGACCCCGGTCTCGGCCCTCATCCACGCCGCGACCATGGTGACCGCGGGTGTCTACCTGATCGTCCGCTCCGCCGCGATCTTCAACGCCGCGCCCGACGCCCAGCTCGTCGTCACCGTGGTCGGTGCCGTCACGCTCCTGTTCGGTGCGATCGTCGGTTGCGCGAAGGACGACATCAAGAAGGCGCTCGCCGGATCGACGATGTCGCAGATCGGCTACATGGTGCTGGCCGCGGGCCTCGGCCCCATCGGCTACGTCTTCGCGATCATGCACCTGGTGACGCACGGCTTCTTCAAGGCCGGCCTGTTCCTCGGCGCCGGCTCGGTCATGCACGGCATGAACGACGAGGTCGACATGCGCAAGTACGGCGGCCTGCGCACGTACATGCCGATCACCTTCGTCACCTTCGGCCTCGGCTACCTCGCCATCATCGGCTTCCCGGGCCTGTCCGGCTTCTTCTCCAAGGACAAGATCATCGAGGCGGCCTTCGCGAAGGGCGGCACCGAGGGCTGGATCCTCGGCGGCGCGGCCCTGCTGGGCGCGGCCATCACGGCGTACTACATGACGCGCGTGATGATCATGACGTTCTTCGGGGAGAAGCGCTGGCAGCCGGACGCCGAAGGGCATGAGCCGCACCCGCACGAGTCCCCGAGGTCCATGACGATCCCCATGATCGTGCTGGCCTTCGGATCGGTCTTCGCGGGCGGTTTCTTCAGTATCGGCGACCGCTTCCTCAACTGGCTGGAGCCGGTCACCGGGCACTCGGAGGGCAACTCGCCCGTCAGCGCCCTCACGGTCACGCTGGCCACCATGGTGCTGCTCGTCGTCGGCGCCGGAATCGCGTACGCCCAGTACGGGCGCAGCCCCGTCCCGGTCGTCGCCCCGCGCGGTTCCCTGCTCACCCGGGCCGCCCGGCGCGACCTGCTCCAGGACGACTTCAACCACGTCGTGCTGGTGCGCGGCGGGGAGCACCTCACACGCTCCCTGGTGTACGTCGACCACACCCTGGTCGACGGGGTCGTCAACGGCACCGCGGCCTCCATGGGCGGCCTCTCCGGGCGGCTGCGCAAACTGCAGAACGGCTATGCGCGCAGTTACGCGGTCTCGATGTTCGGCGGTGTGGCGATCCTCGTCGCCGCGACCCTGCTGATGAGGGCGGTCTGATACCGATGTCCTTTCCTCTGCTGACAGCGACGGCGGCGCTCCCGGCGGTCGGGGCGATCGCCACGGCCGCCGTGCCGGCCGCTCAACGCGTCGCCGCCAAGTGGCTGGCGCTGCTCGTCTCGCTCGCCACGCTCGTCCTGGCCGCGATCGTGCTCGTACGCTTCGACCCCGGCGGCGACCGCTACCAGCTCACCGAATCCCACGCCTGGATCAAGGACTTCGGGGTGCGGTACGAGCTGGGCGTGGACGGCATCGGGGTGGCGCTCGTCGCGCTGACCGCGCTGCTGATCCCGTTCGTGATCCTGGCGGGCTGGCACGACGCCGACCCACAGGAGACAGGAAGCAGGCGCTGGCGGCCGACCCAGGGCTTCTTCGGCCTGATCCTGGCCGTCGAGGCGATGGTGATCATCTCCTTCGAGGCCACCGACGTCTTCCTCTTCTACATCTTCTTCGAAGCCATGCTGATCCCGATGTACTTCCTCATCGGCGGCTTCGGGGACCGTGCCCACGAGCACGGGAACGACGCGGCGGCGACCCAACGCTCGTACGCCGCGGTGAAGTTCCTCCTCTACAACCTGGTCGGCGGCCTGATCATGCTGGCCGCCGTCATCGGCCTCTACGTAGTGGCCGGAAACTTCTCGCTCCAGGAGATCGTGCAGGCCCGCGCCAGTGGCTCGCTGCACATGGCGACCAACACGGAGCGGTGGCTGTTCCTCGGTTTCTTCTTCGCGTTCGCGGTGAAGGCGCCCCTGTGGCCGCTGCACACCTGGCTGCCCAACGCCATGGGAGAGGCCACGGCCCCGGTCGCGGTACTGATCACGGCGGTGGTCGACAAGGTCGGTACCTTCGCGATGCTCCGCTTCTGCCTCCAGCTCTTCCCGGAGGCGAGCAAGTGGGCGACGCCCGTCATCCTCGTCCTCGCCCTCATCAGCATCATCTACGGGGCGCTGCTCGCGGTCGGCCAGCGGGACATCAAACGGCTGGTGGCGTACGCGTCGATCTCGCACTTCGGGTTCATCATCCTGGGCATCTTCGCGATGACCAGCCAGGGCCAGTCGGGCGCGACGCTCTACATGGTCAACCACGGGATCTCGACCGCCGCCCTGATGCTGGTGGCGGGCTTCCTGATCTCGCGGCGCGGTTCGCGTCTGATCGCCGACTACGGAGGGGTGCAGAAAGTCGCCCCGGTGCTCGCGGGCACCTTCCTGATCGGCGGTCTCGCGACCCTCTCGCTCCCCGGGCTCGCGCCCTTCGTGAGTGAATTCCTGGTCCTGGTGGGCGCGTTCGAGCGCTACCCGGCCGTCGGCATCGTCGCCACCTTCGGCATCGTCCTCGCCGCGCTCTACACACTCGTCCTCTATCAGCGGACGATGACGGGCCCGGTGAAGGCGGAGGTAGCCGAGATGCCCGACCTCAGGGTGCGTGAGCTTTTGGTGGTCGCCCCGCTGATCGCCCTGCTGATCTTCCTGGGCGTCTATCCGAAGCCGGTCACCGACATCGTCAACCCGGCGGTTCAGCAGACCATGTCCGACGTCCATAAGACGGACCCCAAGCCCGAGGTGGAGGCGGCCAAGTGAGCACAGCAGCTGTCCACAGCCTGTGGACAACCGCGGCCGAACCGATCTCCAAGATCGACGCGCCGAAGATCGAATACGGGCAATTGTCGCCCACCCTGATCGTGATCGGGGCGGCGCTCGTAGGGGTGCTCGTCGAGGCCTTCGTGCCGCGCAAGTCCCGCTACTACGCGCAGGTCTTTCTGTCCGTCGTCGCGCTCGCCGCCGCCTTCGCCGCGGTGATCGCACTGGCGGCGGGCGGATACGGCACCACGAAGGCGCACATCGCGGCCATGGGCGCGATCGCCGTCGACGGACCGTCCCTGTTCCTGCAAGGCACGATCCTGCTGGCGGGCATCCTCGGTGTCTTCACCTTCGCCGAGCGACGGCTCGACCCGGAGGCGCACGGCAACCGCGTCGACTCGTTCGCCGCGCAGGCCGCCTCCGTGCCCGGCAGCGACAGCGAGAAGGCCGCGGTGAAGGCCGGGTTCACCACCACCGAGGTGTTCCCGCTGCTGCTCTTCGCGATCGGCGGCATGCTGGTCTTCCCGTCGGCCAACGACCTGCTGACCCTGTTCATCGCGCTGGAAGTCTTCTCGCTGCCCCTCTATCTGCTGTGCGCCGTGGCCCGCCGCAAGCGGCTCATGTCGCAGGAGGCCGCGGTCAAGTACTTCCTGCTCGGCGCCTTCGCCTCCGCGTTCACCCTCTTCGGCATCGCCCTGCTCTACGGCTACGCGGGCTCCGTGTCGTACGCGACGATCGCGCAGGTCGTGGACGGCACGATCCCGAACGTCGACCCGGCGCTCGCCGGCACCATGGGCAACGACGTGCTGCTGCTCATCGGCGCCGCGATGGTCGTCATGGGCCTGCTCTTCAAGGTCGGCGCGGTGCCGTTCCACATGTGGACCCCCGACGTCTACCAGGGTGCGCCGACACCGGTCACCGGCTTCATGGCCGCGGCGACGAAGGTGGCCGCCTTCGGGGCGCTGCTGCGGCTGCTGTACGTCGTCCTGCCGGGCCTGCGCTGGGACTGGCGGCCGGTCATGTGGGCCGTCGCGATCGTCACCATGCTGGGCGGTGCGATCGTCGCGATCACCCAGACCGACATCAAGCGGCTCCTGGCGTACTCGTCCATCGCGCACGCCGGATTCATCCTCGCGGGCGTCATCGCGACCTCGCGGGACGGCGTCTCGTCAGTCCTCTTCTACCTGGCCGCGTACTCGTTCGTGACGATCGGGGCCTTCGCGGTCGTGACCCTGGTCCGCGACGCGGGCGGCGAGGCGACGCACCTGTCGAAGTGGGCGGGCCTCGGACGCCGCTCACCGCTGGTGGCGGCGGTCTTCGCGGTCTTCCTGCTGGCCTTCGCGGGCATCCCGCTGACCTCCGGCTTCGCCGGGAAGTTCGCCGTCTTCAAGGCGGCGGCGGAGGGCGGCGCGGGCCCGCTGGTCGTGGTCGGTGTGATCTCGTCGGCGATCGCGGCGTTCTTCTACATCCGCGTGATCGTGCTCATGTTCTTCAGCGAGCCCCGGCCGGAGGGACCGACGGTCGCCGTGCCCTCGCCGCTGACCATGACGGCGATCGGGTTCGGCGTGGCGGTCACGCTGGTGCTCGGTGTGGCGCCGCAGTACTTCCTGAACCTGGCGAGCCAGGCGGGAGTCTTCGTCCGCTGAACCACGCACCGGCCGGGCCCCGCTCCCTCCTCGTGAGGGAGCGGGGCCCGAGCCATGTCCGGTCGGCCGCGTGGCCCGTGTGTCCCGCGTGCGTCAGGGGGCTGTGCGGGCTGGACGGGCCGGGCGCCGGTGCGTAGGGAAGTCGGCCAGTCACAGCCTGTGGATAACTCCGAGACTGTCGGCGCGGACCCCTATCGTGGACGCAGTGGTCGAGGCGCGACGTACGGGGGACAGGACGATGGGCGGGACGGGTGTGATGACCGAAGCGGACGCGACGGAGACACTGGGAGTGAGCGAGGCACTGGCCACGCTCCACCGGGTCTTCGGGTACGACGCCTTCCGCGGCGAGCAGGAAGCGATCATCGAGCACGTGGTGGCGGGCGGTGACGCTGTCGTCCTGATGCCGACGGGTGGCGGCAAGTCGCTCTGCTACCAGATTCCGGCCCTGGTCAGACCGGGTACGGGCGTCGTGGTCTCCCCCCTCATCGCGCTGATGCAGGATCAGGTGGACGCGTTGCGCGCGCTGGGCGTGCGGGCCGGGTTCATGAACTCCACGCAGGACTTCGACGAGCGGCGCGTGGTGGAGGCCGAGTTCCTGTCAGGGGAGCTCGACGTGCTCTACCTGGCCCCGGAGCGCCTGCGCCTGGAGACCACGCTGGACCTGCTGTCACGCGGGAAGATCTCCGTCTTCGCGATCGACGAGGCGCACTGCGTGGCCCAGTGGGGCCACGACTTCCGCCCCGACTATCTGGCGCTCTCACTGCTCGGCGAGCGCTGGCCGGACGTCCCGCGCATCGCGCTGACGGCCACGGCCACCCGCGCGACGCACAAGGAGATCACCCAGCGCCTGGCCATGCCGACCGCCCGTCACTTCGAGGCGAGCTTCGACCGTCCCAACATCCAATACCGGATCGTCCCGAAGGCCGATCCCAAGAAGCAGCTGCTGTCCTTCCTTCGCGACGAGCACGCGGGCGACGCGGGCATCGTGTACTGCCTCTCGCGCAACTCGGTGGAGAAGACGGCCGAGTTCCTCTCCCGCAACGGCGTCGAGGCGGTGCCGTACCACGCGGGTCTGGACGCGGGCACCCGCGCCACCCACCAGTCGCGCTTCCTGCGCGAAGAGGGCCTGGTCGTGGTCGCCACCATCGCCTTCGGCATGGGTATCGACAAGCCGGACGTGCGGTTCGTCGCCCACCTCGACCTGCCCAAGTCGGTCGAGGGCTATTACCAGGAGACGGGACGCGCGGGTCGTGACGGACTGCCGTCCACGGCATGGATGGCGTACGGGCTTCAGGACGTCGTCCAGCAGCGCAAGATGATCCAGGGCTCGGAGGGCGACGAGGCGTTCCGCCGCCGGGCCGCCGCCCACCTGGACTCGATGCTGGCCCTGTGCGAGACGGTCCAGTGCCGGCGCTCCCAGCTCCTCGCCTACTTCGGCCAGGACCCGCACACCCCGGCATGCGGCAACTGCGACACGTGCCTCGCACCGCCCGAGACCTCGGACGGCACGGTCGTGGCACAGAAGCTGCTGTCCACGGTGGTACGGCTGCAGCGCGAGCGCGGACAGAAGTTCGGCGCCGGCCAGATCATCGACATCCTGCTGGGGCGGCGCACCGCCAAGGTGATCCAGTTCGATCACGACCAGCTGTCCGTGTTCGGCATCGGTGAGGACCTCGCCGAGTCCGAATGGCGCGGCGTGGTGCGGCAGTTGCTGGCGCAAGGCCTGCTCGCGGTCGAGGGCGAGTACGGGACGCTGGTGCTGACCGAGGAGAGCGGGACGGTGCTGCGGCGCGAGCGCGAGGTGCCGCTCCGCAAGGAGCCGCCGAAGCCCACCGTCTCCCGCTCGTCCTCCTCCTCGCGGGGCGATCGCAAGGCCAAGGCCGCCGCGGTCGACCTGCCCCAGGAGCTCGTCCCCGCCTTCGAGGCGCTGCGCTCCTGGCGCGCCGAACAGGCCAAGGAACAGGGCGTCCCGGCCTACGTCATCTTCCACGACGCCACGCTCCGGGAGATCGCCACGGTGTGGCCCACCTCGGTCGAAGGACTCGGCGGCATCAGCGGGGTGGGCGAGAAGAAGCTCGCGACATACGGAGAGGGCGTGATCGGAGTGCTCGCCTCCCTGGGTGGCGGTGCCCCCGGAGCGGCACCGGCCGCCGCGGCCGGTGAGGCACCGGACCCGGACTGGCCCGAGATGGACGCGGAACCGGAGCCGGAGGACTGGATATAGGGCACCCCGGCCCTCTGCCCAGCTCTCTGCTCAGCCCTGTGGGCACAGGGCCCGTGACGCGTACGCCCTGACGTCCGCGTCGGAGTCCGCCGTGGCCGTGGCCAGGGCCGCGCGGGCGTCCTCGTCGATCGCGGAGTGCTGCACGAGGGCCAGGACCGTCGCCTTGCGGACGTCGGCGTTCGGGTCTTCCAGAGCCCGGGCCAGCGCCGGGACGGCGACCCGGGCCTCCGCGGCGGACAGCGCGGTCGCGGCGCCGGAGCGGACCTGCCAGGCGGGGTCGGCCTGGGCGGCGACGGCACGCACGGCCAGGGACGTCGAACAGCCGGTGACGGCCAGCGTCGCGAAGGCCGCTGCCCGGACCAGGGCGTCCGGATCGGTCGTGAGCCGGTCGAGGGTGTCCGCGACGAGCTTTCCCGGGGTCACGTTGGCGAGGGCCTTGGCCACCGTGACGCGGACCTCGCGGGACGGGTCGGCCGCGGCCCGGCTCAGGTGCTCCGCGGCGTCGACGGAGACGAGGGCGCGCACGGCCTCGACGCGGACGGCGATCTCGGGATCGGCGAGGGCGTCCGCGAACAGTTCACCGTCGCCCAGGCGCAGCGCGCGCAGGACGTCCAGGGCGGCGGCGCGTACGACGGGATCGTCCTCGGCGAGGGCGGCGGCGAGGCCTTCGCTCAGGTTCGGCTCGGCCGGCAGGGTCTCCACCAGCTCGCGCAGCGAGGCCGCGGCGGTGGCCCGTACGTCGCCGTGCGGGTCCCGGAGTGCGGCGGCGAGGGCGGGGCCGGTGCCGGGCGGCACGGTCTCGGTGAGGACGTCGACGGCCGAGCGTCGGACAGCGGGGGACGGGTCGTCCAAGTAGGGCAGTAGCGCGGTGAGTTCGGGCTCCTGTTCCGTGAGGGCGAGAAGTTCGAGGAGGCGGGGCGAGGTGCCGGCGCCGGTGTGGTCGAGTCCCCTGCGGTCGGGATCGGTGACGGGGACCGTGCCGGAAGGGGGCGCCGAGGCCACCGGCGCGGCGTCTTGTGCCCCCGCCGTGGCGACCGGCTCCGGGTGGACCTCGCCGAGGTGTCGGGAGGCGCCGCCCGTCGGGGCGAAGTCGGGAACCGGGACGAGATAGGGGGCCACGGGACGGGCCGTGAACTTCATGGAGCCGGAGGGGGACTTGTGCAGGTCGAGGTGGTGGAACCAGGAGTCGTCGTCGCGCGCGGGATGGTCCGTGCGGTCGTGGTACAGGCCCCAGCGGGACTCCGTGCGGGCCAGGGAGGCGCGGGCCGCCATCTCCGCGCAGTCGCGGATGAACGTGACCTCGGCGCACCGCATCAGCTCGTGCGGAGTGCGGGCACCCATCTCCGCGATGTCCGCGCGCATCCGCTCGAACGCCTCCAGGGCGAGGGAGAGCCGGGCGCCGGACTTCGGCGGCGCCACGTAGTCGTTCACGAAGCGGCGGAGCTTGTACTCGACCTGGGACTGCGGGGGCCCGTCCGGGTGGTGCAGCGGGCGGTAGACCAGTTCGTGTGCGTCGCGCAGCTGGTCCTGCGGCAACTCGCCCTCGTAGGGCTTGTACTGGGCGGCGTCCGCTCCCGCGAGGTCGCCGAAGACGAACGCGCCGATCATGTAGTTGTGGGGGACACAGGCCAGGTCCCCGGCGGCGTACAGACGGGGCACGGTCGTACGGGCGTGGTCGTCGACCCGTACGCCCGAAGCGGAGTGGCCGCCGCACAGACCGATCTCGGAGATGTGCATCTCGATGTCATGGGTGCGGTAGTCGTGGCCGCGACCGGCGTGGAAGGTACCGCGCGTGGGGCGTTCGGTGGTGTGCAGAATGGACTCGAGGGCGCTGATGGACTCCTCGGGGAGGTGGCTGAGCTTGAGGTACACCGGGCCCCGGTCCGAGGCGATCTCGGCGGCGAACTCGGCCATCATCTGGCCCGACCAGTAGTCGGAGTCGACGAAGCGTTCGCCGTGCCGGTTGACCTGGTAGCCGCCGAAGGGGTTGGCGACGTAGGCGCAGGCGGGACCGTTGTAGTCCTTGATCAGCGGGTTGATCTGGAAGCACTCGATGCCGGTGAGTTCGGCCCCGGCGTGGTAGGCCATGGCGTAGCCGTCACCGGCGTTGGTCGGGTTCTCGTACGTGCCGTAGAGGTAGCCGGAGGCGGGCAGGCCGAGGCGGCCGCAGGCGCCGGTCGCGAGGATCACGGCCCCGGCGCGTACGGAGACGAACCGCCCGGTGCGGGTGTTGAAGCCCGCGGCACCCACCGCACGCCCCTCCGCCGTGAGGACCCGTACCGGCATCACCCGGTTCTCGATGCGGATGCGCTCGCGCATCTCGCGGCGCCGCAACTGCCGGTAGAGGACCTTCTTGACGTCCTTGCCCTCGGGCATCGGCAGCACGTACGAGCCGGAGCGGTGCACCTGGCGGACCGCGTACTCGCCGTGCTCGTCCTTTTCGAACTTCACGCCGTACGACTCCAGGCGCCGCACCATCGCGAAGCCGCGGGTCGCGGTCTGGCGGACGGTGGACTGGTCGACGATGCCGTCGTTGGCGCGGGTGATCTCGGCGACGTAGTCGTCGGGTTCGGCGCGGCCGGGGATCACGGCGTTGTTGACGCCGTCCATGCCCATGGCGAGAGCGCCGGAATGGCGGACGTGCGCCTTCTCCAGGAGGAGGACATCGGCCCCGTGCTCGGCGGCGGTGAGTGCCGCCATGGTGCCGGCCGTGCCGCCGCCGATGACGAGGACGTCGCAGGACAGCTCTTCGGCGTCCGCGAGCGCGGGGATCTCCACGGGAGTGTCGACGGGGGTGTCCACGAGGGTGCCTTTCAGGTGCTGAGGGACGTGAGGACCTCGCGGCGCAGGCTGAGCCGCGCCGGGTCGTCGAGTGCGGATCGATCACGCGGGCGCGGTACTTCACGTACGGCGAGAAGCCGGCCGGGGCTGCCGGGACCGCTGTCGTCGGCCGGGTGCCCGGAGCCGAGGAGTGCGACCCGGTCGCCCAGGAACAGCGCCTCGTCCACGTCGTGGGTGACGAAGACGACGGTCGCTCCGGTGCCGTGCAGTACCTCGACGAGGAGGCCCTGCATGCCGGCGCGGGTCTGGGCGTCGAGGGCGCCGAAGGGTTCGTCCATGAGGACGGCGCGGGGTGCTCCGGCGAGGGCGCGGGCGAGCTGGACGCGCTGGCGCTGGCCGCCGGAGACGCGATGCGGCAACTGCCGTTCGCGGTCGGCGAGTCCGACGCGGGCGAGCCAGACCGAGGCCTGCGCGCGTCGCTCGGTGCGGGACGAGCCCTTGATGGCCAGCGGGAGTTCGACGTTGGCGCGCAGGGTGCGCCAGGGAAGGAGGGCGTCCTCCTGGAAGACGAGGGCCCGGTCGGCACCGGGGCCCACCAGGGGGCGACCGTCCTGGGTGACGGTTCCGGCGAGTGCGGGCAGCAGCCCGGCGAGGGTGCGCAGGAGGGTCGACTTGCCGCAGCCGGAGGGGCCGACGACGGTGAGGATCTCGCCGGGGGTGGTGTCCAGGTCGACGCCTTCGAGGACGGGGGCGCCGGGGCGGCCGAGCGAGGCGCGGGTGAGGGACAGCCGGGTGCCGCGTGCGGCGACGGGCGTCCCGGTCTCAGACGAGGTGCTCATCGCACACCCCCTCCTCGCGGACAGGCTCCGGGACGGACGAGACCGGGGCGGGGGCCCTGCGCACGCGCGCCGCGGCGACGTACTCGGTGCGTGGCAGCCACCGGGTGAGCCATCGCCCCACGCGCTCGACGGCCGTGGAGGTGACCCAGCCCAGCACACCGATCGTGACCATGCCGACGAAGACACCGGGATAGTCGACGACGGTGTAGTCCTGCCAGGTGCGGTAGCCGACGCCGTACTGGCCGGAGATCATCTCGGCGGAGATCACACAGATCCACGAGACGCCGATGCCGACCGAGAGACCGCCGAAGATCCCGGGGAGGGCGCCGGGCAGGACGACCGAGCCGAGGATCCGCCATCGGCCGCCGCCCATGGTGCGCACCGCCTCCTCCCACACGGGGACGAGGGCCCGAACCGCGTGCCGGGTGGAGACCAGGACCGGGAAGAAGGCGGCGGCGCAGGTGATGAAGACGATGCCCTGTTCGTTGCTGGGGAAGAGGAGGATCGCCACCGGGACGAGCGCGATCGCGGGGATCGGCCTGAGCACCTCCACCAGCGGGCCGAGCAGGTCCTCGGCGAGGCGCGAGCGGGCCACGAGCACGCCCGTGGCCACCCCCAGGACGGCCGCAAGCAGGAAGCCGGTGAGGATCCGGGTGAGGCTGTCGGTGAGGTCCGTCCAGTAGTCGTGGCCGCCGAGGCGGCCAGCGAAGGCACGGGCCACGTCGGCGACGGTCGGGAACTGCGAGAAGCGCAGCCAGAGGTCGACGTTCAGGCTGGTCAGCAGCTGCCAGGCGGTCAGGGCCACGGCGAGCGACGCGGCCCTGACGAGATACCGGGTCATGACGCCCGCTCCAGCGCGGAGGCGTACGAGATCGTGTGCGCGCCCTGGTGGCCGGCGAGGTACGCCAGGGCTGTCGCCGCCGTGACGAAGGGGCGCAGGTCGCTGCCGTCGGCCACCCACACCGCCCGGTCGGCGAACCACAGGGTGCCGGTCGTGGCGTCGGGGACGTACGCGGCGCGGACGGTGTCGCGGTGGGAGGACACGTAGTGGAGGAGAGCGGAGGGGGAGGCGAAGGTAAGGGTCGAGGAGGCGCCCTTGGGCCACACCTCGCTCGCGGCCGGTGGAGGTGACGCGGCGAGCTGATCGGCGTACGCGGTCGGGCCGAGGGCCCGCTTCACGTACTGGTCGTCGACGAAGGCGTCCACGTCGACGTCGCCCACGAGCTTCGCCGACTTCAGGACGGAGACGTCCTTCTTCAGCGCGGAGATCAGCTGGGACTTGAGGGCCGGGTCGAAGGTGGCGATGCCGTGAGCGCCGTTGTAGAGGTAGACGACCTCAGCGGGCAGATCGGTCGCCTTCGCGACCTTCTGGGCGGCGGCCAGCGGGTGGTCGTGCAGATAGGCCGTCGCCTCCGACTGCGCCCGGAGGAAGGCCTCCAGCACGGCCGGACGCTTCTTCGCGAAGTCCTCGCGGGCGGTGACGCCGTGGAAGGTCGGCAGATCGAGTGCGGCGCCGTCGTACAGGGCCTTCGCCTTGCCCTGGAAGGCGAGCAGGCCGGGCCAGGCGACGAACTGCGACAGCGCGTCGGTGCTGCCCGCGGTGAGGGCCGAAGCGCCCACCGCGGGCTGCTGGTTGAGCTTCTGGATGCCCCTGTCCGGGTCGATTCCGGCGCGCTGCAGGGCTCGTACGAGGGTGCCGTCGGCCGCCGAACCGATGCTGGTGGACACCTTCTTGCCGCGCAGGTCGTCGAGGGTGGCGAGCTTCGAGTCCGGCGCCGTGACGATGGTGTTGAGGCCGCCTCGGAGGTTGTAGCCGGTGACGGAGACGAGGCGGGTGGGGCGGCCGAGCTGTTTGCCGCGGGCCGCGTTGATCAGCAGCGGGAAGTCACCCATCGAGCCGATGTCGATCTTCCCGGCGGTCATCTGGGCGGTGATCGGGGCGCCGGTCGCGTAGTCCTGCCAGTTCACCTTGTACGTGGTGCCGTCGCTCAGGGCGTTCAACTCCCTCTCGAAGGAGCCGAGGGAACGAAGCAGGGTTCCCGCCGTGACGGTGTTGATGGTCTTGGACTGGTAGCCGACCGTGATGGTGACCGTGGAGCCGGCGCCGGTCGTGGTGCCGCTGCCGCAGGCGGTGAGAGGAAGCACGAGGGCGGCCGTGGCCAGGGCGGCGAATGCCTTGAGTTTCATGGGAGTTCGGTCCTCTCACCGGAGGAGGTAGGGCATGTTGACCGTGACGGCCCCGGTGGGGCAGCGGGCCGCGCAGGGGCCGCAGTACCAGCACTCGTCGACGTGCATGTACGCCTTGCCGTTGCTCTCGTCGATGGCGAGGGAGTCCAACGGGCACATGTCCACGCAGAGCGTGCAGCCGTCGATGCACTTCGACTCGTCGATGGTCACGGGCACGTCGGCCCGCTGGGGCGCCAAGGGCATGGCTGTCTCCAGAAAAGTCGTGCGTGGGATGAACCGGAAGGACCCTTCGAAACGATGAAGGGGTGGAGGGGCGCGGCGGTGAGGGGCGCGGCGGTGAAAGGGAGCTGTGGTGGGGGGCGTGGTGCGGTGAGGAAGGGAGGTGACGGTGGCGTGGTGAGCAGAGGCGTCAGAGCGCGCGGTTGAGCTGGCCGCTCATCGTGATGCGGTCGCCGCGGAAGCGGATGAACTCCAGGTCCACGGGGCGGCCGTCGGCGAGGTGAGTGAGCCGCTCCAGCATGAGGACGGCCGCACCGCGGGGCGCTTGCAGGACGGCCGCCGAGTGTGCGTCGGAGTTGACCGCCTCCAGGGTGATCTCGGCGTGCCCCAGCGGCTGGCCGGCGATGGCTTCCAGGAGGCGGAAGACATCGGTGTTCTCCAGGTCGGCGCCGAGCAGGGCGGTGCCGAGGTCGAGCGGGATGTAGGTGAGGTCGAGGGAGAGAGGGAGTCCGTCGAGGCGGCGGAGGCGTTCGATGTAGAGGACGTCGGCGCCGGGGGCGATACGGAGGCGGTCGGCCACGGGGGTGGGCGCGGCCACGGGGCCGACCGTGCGGACCTCGTTGGTGACCTGGCCGTGTTCGCGCAGGGTCTCCGCGAGTCCCATCAGCCGGTCGAGTCCGTGCGGGTACTTCTGGGCGACGACGACGGTGCCGACGCCGGGGAGGCGCTGCACCAATCCCTCCGCGCGGAGCAGGTCCAGGGCCTGGCGGACGGTGTTGCGCGAGGCGCGGTAGTCGGTGCCGAGGGCGGCTTCGTGCGGCAGGGCGCCGTCCGGGAAACCGCCGGTCAGCACCTGGTGGCGGAGCAGGTCGGCGAGTTGCCTCGCCCGGTCCGCGCGCAGCCGACGCCGGTGGGCGGCGACGGTGGTCGCGCCGGGGCCGGCGTGCTCTCGGACGCGTTCGGTGGGCATGCGACGGACCATACCGACGGGGTGCGGGTGGTGGTGTTGCTGGAGTGTTGCGCCACCTGTCGATGGTGAAGGTCGGTGGTTGGCCTGCGGTTTTGGCCGGGAGGAGGGGAGATCTGCCACCCGTGGGGGCGCGGTGTGGGGCGGGGGTGTCTTGTGGGTGCGGGGGCGTGGGGCCGACGGGGTAGGGGTCGTCGCCCCCGCCGCCCCTACCCGTCCCATCCCAGGGGCTCCGCCCCTTCGACCCCCTGGGCTGCCCTCCCCGGGGGAACCACCGCGGGGCTTCGCCCCTGCCACCCCGGCGGGGTTTGCACCCCCGGAACAGTGCGGGCCCATTGCCCTTGGATTCCGCCGGGGTTGTTGCCCCAGACTCCGCCGGGGCAGTTGCCCCCGGACGCCGCTGGAGTCAGGAGGGGTTGGGTGCCGGGGTGATGCGGCCCCTCACCTCGCCCAGTCCCACTCGTGTGCCGCCGGGGCCCGGGGCCCAGGCCGTCAGGGTGACCTCGTCGCCGTCCTCCAGGAAGGCCCGCTTGCCGTCGGGGAGGTCAAGGGTGTCGCGGCCGTTCCAGGTGAGTTCCAGGAGGGAGCCGCGTTCGTGCTCGGAGGGGCCGCTGACCGTTCCCGAGCCGTACAGGTCGCCGGTGCGCAGGGAGGCTCCGTTGACCGTCATGTGGGCCAGTTGCTGGGCGGCCGTCCAGTACATGGTGGAGAAGGGGGGTTCGGAGACGACGTGGCCGTTGACGGCGACGGAGATACGGAGGTCGTAGCCGCCGGGCTCGTCCTCGGAGTCGTCCAGGTAGGGGAGGAGCTGGTGCGTGCGGGCCGGGGGCGCGACCCGTGCGTCGTCCAGCGCGTCGAGCGGGGTGATCCAGGCCGACACGGAGGTGGCGAAGGACTTGCCGAGGAAGGGGCCGAGCGGGACGTACTCCCAGGCCTGGATGTCGCGCGCCGACCAGTCGTTGAGGAGGCAGAGGCCGAAGACGTGGTCGCGGAAGGAGGAGAGCGGGACGGACGTGCCCCTGGTCGAGGGTGCGCCGACCACGAAGCCGACCTCCGCCTCGATGTCGAGCCGGACGGAGGGGCCGAAGACGGGGGCGGTGTCGGAAGGAGCCTTGCGCTGGCCCGAGGGGCGGACCACCTCCGTGCCCGACACCACGACCGTGCCGGAGCGGCCGTGGTAGCCGATCGGCAGGTGCTTCCAGTTGGGGGTGAGGGAGTCGGTGGCGTCGGGGCGGAAGATCTGTCCGACGTTCCGGGCGTGGTTCTCGGAGGCGTAGAAGTCGACGTAGTCCGCGACCTCGAAGGGGAGGTGCAGGGTCACCTCGGAGAGAGGGTGCAGGAGGGGTGCGATGGTCTCCCGGTGGGCCGGGACCGTCACCCAGGCGGTGAGTGCGCGGCGTACGTCGGACCAGGCCGTGCGGCCGGCGGCGAGCAGCGGGTTCAGGGTGGGCTGCGCGAGCAGTTCGGCGTAGGGGGAGCCGAGTGCCCGGGCGGTCGCTCCCGCGTCGAGGACGTGGTCGCCGAGCCGGACGCCGACGCTCCGCTCGGACGCTCCGGCCCGGGAGAAGACGCCGTAGGGGAGGTTGTGCGGGCCGAAGGGATCGCCCTCGGGGACATCGAAGGGGGGCATCGGGTGGTGCCTCGCTTTCGTGGTCGTGCGCGCTGTGTGGTTCGTGTGACTGTCTTGGCCGTGTCATCCGCGCGGTGCATGTGCGGGTGTTTCACGTGTTCCGGGTGGTCGCGGCACAGGTTACGGGGGAGTGACGTGCTGTGGCAGTGCCCACCGAGTTGCCGCGAGTTGTCGTGAGTCGCCGGGGCGGTATCCGAAGAGTTGCCTCGACAGTGCCTAAAGAGTTCGCAATGTCCGAATAGGCCTTGTCGGACGCGGTAGTTCCGGCTTAGCGTCCTTTGGGGACACGGACGGGGTGGGTCCGGTCCGTAGGGGGGACACGTGGGGGGACCCGTGGCCAGGAGCGTCAGCGGAGTACCGGTCGACGCCGATCGGAACGTTCCGGGCCTGATCGTGAAGTTTGGCGACTATCCGCTGCACCACGGCGGTGTGGGCGCCATCCGAAGTCTGGGCCGCCTCGGCATACCGATGTATGCGATCACCGAGGACCGTTACACGCCTGCCGCGGCCTCGCGCTATCTGCGCCGTGCCTTCGTCTGGCCGACGACGGGGACGGAGGAGCCGGAGCGTCTCGTCGAGGGGTTGCTGCGGATCGGGGCCCGTATCGGGCGGCCGACGGTGCTCGTCCCGACGGACGAGGAGGCGGCCGTCCTGATCGCCGAGCACCAGGAGGAGCTGGGGGAGCGGTTTCTCTTCCCCCGGGTCGACGCCAAACTGCCCCGGCGCCTCGCCAGCAAGCAGGGCCTGCACGAACTCTGTGTGGAACACGGCATCCCCAGTCCGGCGGCGGCCTTTCCGCAGTCGTACGAGGAGATCGTGGAGTTCGCCGAGAGCGCTCGGTTTCCGATCGTCGCCAAGAACCGGGAGGCGTTCGTTCGCCGCAGCCAGCCGGCGGTGAACGGGACGACGAGGATCGCGACCCGGGAGGGGCTGCTGTCACTCGCCCGGGACTGGGGTGATCAGCCGGGCGTGATCCTCCAGGAGTACCTGCCCAGGGAGGAGGCGGAGGACTGGATCGTGCACGCGTACTTCGACGCGGACTCGACGCCGCTCGCGATGTTCACGGGCGTGAAGGTCCGCTCCTGGCCGCCGCACGCGGGAATGACGGCGAACGCGTACGTCGTCGACAATCCGGAACTCGCGGACCTCGCCGCACGTTTCATCAAACAGATCGGCTTCAGCGGCGTCATCGACCTCGACCTGCGCTTCGACCGGCGCGACGGGCAGTACAAACTCCTCGACTTCAACCCCCGGATGGGCGCGCAGTTCCGGCTCTTCGAGAACGAGTCGGGGATCGACGTCGTCCGGGCCATGCATCTCGACCTGACCGGGCGCACCGTTCCCGAAGGGGAACAACGGGCCGGTCACCGGTACATCGTGGAGAACATCGACCTGCCGGCCCTGCTCGCCTACCGGCGCAGCGGCTACACGACCCCGCACGCGCCGACTCGCGCGAGTGGCACGGAGCTGGCCTGGCTCGCGGGTGACGACCTGCGGCCGTTCTTCACGATGCTCGCGCGCTTCGTGCGGCCGGGCGCGAGGCATCTCTATCAGCTGTGGCGGACCAACCGCCGTGGCAACAGCACCAGTACGACCACGAAGTGACGAAAGTACGTCCTGGGGAGGGACTTCGTGATTCATCCGGTAGCAGTCATCGGTGCCGGCCCGTTCGGCCTGTCCACCGCCGCCCATCTGCGGGCGCGTGGCATCCCGGTGCGTGTGTTCGGCGAGCCCATGGTGAGCTGGCGTGACCACATGCCCGAGGGGATGCTCCTCAAGTCGACCCCGGTCGCGTCCAGTCTCGACGCCCCGCAGCCCGGCCACACGATCGCCGACTACTGCGACGCGGCGGGGATCCGCCGGCTCGTCACGGACGAGGACATCATTCCGGTCGAGACGTTCATCGCGTACGGCGAGTGGTTCCAGCAGAAGCTGGTGCCCGAGCTGGAGCGGGTGCGGGTGGTGTCCGTCGACCGCCGGGGCAGCGAGGGCTTCGAACTCAAGCTGGACTCGGGGGAGTCGTTCACGGCGCGGGCGGTCGTCGTGGCCACGGGACTGTACGGACTCGCCCATCTGCCACCCGAACTGGGCGGCGCGGCGGCGGACGGACCCACACCCACCGGCCCCGTCTCGCACAGTTCCCAGCACCACGACCTCACCCGGTTCTCCGGCAAGGAACTGATCGTCGTCGGCGCGGGCCAGTCCGCGCTGGAGACGGCGGCGCTCGCGGCGGAGGCGGGCGCGCAGGTCCGGGTGGTGTCCCGGGGACGGGGCAGGGTCGCCTTCGGCGCACCGCCCTGGAAGCAGCCGAAGCTGCGTCCCGAGTCGCCCTTCGGGCGCGCCTGGTCCCTGTGGGCGCTCAGCTACTACCCGCATCCGTACCGCTATCTGCCCGGCGAGGCCCGGCACTACCTGGTCCGCCGGGTGCTCGGCCCCCTCGGGGCGTGGTGGCTGCGCGACCGCTTCGAGGGCAAGGTCGAGGTCAGCGAGGTCTCCGGGATCGTTCGCGCCGACGTCTCGGACGGGCGTCCGGTCCTCTCCGTGCAGACCCTGGGCGGCCGGGCCGAGGAGCTCGCCGCCGACCATGTCATCGCGGCGACCGGATATCGCGTCGACATCGCCGCGATGGACTTCCTGGGACACGAGTTGCGTACGGCACTCGCGGTGAGCCGCGGCACTCCCAAGCTCGGTGCGGGGTACTGCTCCTCGGTGCCCGGGCTGTACTTCACGGGGTTGCCGGCGGCAGCTTCGTACGGGCCGGTGATGCGGTTCGTGTGCGGTACGGAGTTCGCTTCGCCGCGGCTGGCCAAGCACTTGGCGGGCGCGCACGCATGAGGTGACGGGGGGCCGTACGGCCGGAGGGGTCGGTGACCGGTGGGCCACGCCGTGGGCGGGGCCCAACCCGCCGCGTCGGAGCTCGTGTTGGGTTCAGGCGGCCACAGTCACCGCAGCCGCGTCATCCTCTGGAGTGACATTCCGCTCGGAGTCTTTTCGTATCGCCCGCTTCGGTGGGCGGGGGCGGAAGTGCACTTTGTACGCCCGGTACGCCTCGTACGGTGAACGCAGTTGCTGACGGGATACCGGACGTCGTCCGGTTCCCGCCGGGCCGACGAGTCGTTCGATCCGTATTCTTCGGATCATGGCCGCTCCGACTGCATATTCACTTATCGCCACTGACCTGGACGGAACGCTGCTCCGCGGCGACGACACCCTCTCCGACCGGTCCCGGGCCGCGTTGGAGAGGGTCGCCGAGGCGGGCGCCCGACACCTGGTCGTGACGGGGCGCCCGGCGCCGAGAGTACGACCGTTGCTCGACGAACTCGGCGGCGCGGGGCTGGCGGTGTGCGGGCAGGGGGCGCAGCTGTACGACGCGGCGGCGGACCGACTGCTGTGGTCGGTGACCCTGGACAGGGAACTCGCGGAGACCGCGCTCGGCAAGATCGAGGCGGAAGTCGGGCTGCTCTACGCCGCGGTGGACCAGGACGGCGTGGACGGGCTGACGCTCATCGAGCCGGGGTACGTGATGCCGCATCCGACGCTTCCGGCGGTACGGGTGCGCCACCGCGACGACCTGTGGACGGAGCGGATCAGCAAGGTGTTGCTCCGTCACCCGTCGCTGTCCGACGACGAGTTGGCGTCGGCGGCCCGGGGTGTGGTGGGCTCGCTGGCCACCGTCACCATGTCGGGGCCCGGGACCGTCGAACTCCAGCCATGCGGCGTGACCAAGGCAACCGGTCTGGCGCTCGCCGCCGCCCACCTCGGTCTCACCCCCGCCGCCACCATCGCCTTCGGCGACATGCCCAACGACATCCCCATGTTCGACTGGGCCGCCCGGGGGGTCGCCATGGCCAACGCCCATCCGGAGCTGAAGGCGGTGGCCGACGAGGTGACGTTGTCGAACGAGGACGACGGGATCGCGGTGGTGCTGGAGCGGCTGTTCCCGTGCCGGTCGGATCGGTTCCGGGAGTCCGGAGAGCCCGGTGGGTCCCGGCAGCTCTCCGAGTCTCTCCGACCTCATCAGCCGTATCAGCCGCATCAGCCCCGGCAGTCGTACCAGCCCTACCGGCCCAACCAGCCCCACCAGTCCTGTCAGTAGGCCCCGTTGACGTTGTCGATCGAGCCGTACTTGTGCGCCGCGTAGTTGCAGGCCGCCGTGATGTTCGCGACCGGGTCGTAGGGGTTCATCGACGTGCCCGGCACGTGGTAGGCCTTGAACGTGGGGTCGATGACCTGGAGCAGGCCCTTGGAGGGGATGCCGGCCTTGGCGTTGGAGTCCCAGTTGTTGATGGCCAGGGGGTTTCCGGAGGACTCGCGCATGACGTTGCGGTGGATGCCGTTGTAGGTGCCGGGAATCTTGTTGCGGGCCATGATGTCCAGCGAGTGCTTGATCCATCCGTCGAGGTTGTTCGCGTACGTCTTCGACGTGGTGGGCGCCGTCTTAGCCGGGGTCTTCTTGGCGGGGATTTGGACGGTTTTGGTGCCCACGGTCAGGGTGAGGCCCGGACGGAGCGTCGTCGGGTTGGGGCCTATGACCGCGCGGTTGGCGGCGTACAGCTTCGCCGCGCCGCCGCTCTTGGGGTACTTCTGCGCGATCTTGGCCAGGGTGTCGCCCGCGACCACCTTGTACGTGATGAGCTGGACATCAGTGGTGGTGGCCGTGGCGGCCTGCGCGCAGGCCGCGCTCACGAGCGGAAGGGCGAGTGTGACTCCGCCCATTCCCGCGGCGAGGATGCCCCGAGTGAGCATGCCGTGGATCTTGAAGCTGCGGTGCTTGCCTCGTGCGGACATGGCGAATTCCTCTCCGGCGCCTGCGAAGTGAGCTGTCGGGTTCGGGCGGGAGCTGCCCGGCCGCACGGTGTGTGCGACTTCACCCCTAGCCGTTCCGGTGTCCGGATCGGCGGCTTACCTGGGTCCCCCGCTCCTGCCGTGCGTGTGTGTGGGTGGCTGGGATGTTCCGGTCGGCGGCAGGATTGGGCGGTCCGTCCGGATTGACGTGAACGTATGCGAGAGCACATGTCCGGAACAAGCCCTCATTTCCCGGTGTAGATCGCTTTCACCTGGGCAATACGAGGGAGAAAATGCCCGATTAATCCGGAACGTGACACTCAACTTGCCTTATGCAAAGGGGGAGTCGTCAAGACGGGATAAAGAGCCCACCCTGTATGGGAGTGACCCAATTCACGCGACCAAGCAGAAATAAAGCGGCACTGGCGGCAAATCGGACATCACGCCTCGAGTGTCCAGGCCGGTGAGTCCGCGGGCGGAGCCGGGCGGACCTCCCCCGCGGACAGGTCCGTGTCGAGGTCGTCGTCGGGGAGCCGGCCGGCGTTGGGGTTGAAGTAGAGGCCGTAGGCCCAATATTCGGGGAGTTCGTGGCGCATCAGGTCCGGGTGGGGCCCGAACTCCTGCCCCGCGTAAGCCCTGTTGGTCCTCGTCACCGCCTCGGCCCGGGGGATTCTTCGCTCCCACGTCCGATGGAAGACCACCTCGTTGCCGTCCTTGCGGATCAGCTCGTTCGAGGTGACGAACTCCCGGGCGTCGCAGCTGAGTTCGGAGCGTGTCTCGACCCGGGCGTCCCAGGGCGGCTCCGGGCGGTGCAGACGGATCGACGTCGTCGAGAGGTACGGGCGGAGAGCGGGTTCGGCTCGTCGATGGTGTACGCGCCCGGGTCCGACTCCCTTGCTCGCACCGGAAGTTCGAGGGAAGACACGTCCTCCGTAGAGCCCGGTTTCCAGGAGACCGCCTGGTCGGGGCCCTAGCGCGCTGACAGGTTCAGAGCACCCCGGGTCACCAGCGTCGAGGAACCGTCGGCAGCGACGTCGGCGGAGGCGGACCCTGGGGCGCCCCGGGGTCCAGGTCCCCCCGGGACCTCGAACTCGAAGCGGGCCGACCTCGCGCCCTCCTCCCGCTGGTTCGGCGGCAGGCCCGCGTCGTTCCCGACGGGGCGGAAACGGCCCGCGTCCACGCCCGTGTGCTGAGGGGAGCGCACCAGCACGGTGCGCCCCGCAGCGCGTACGCGATCGGGGTCGCGGAGGGGGAGGGTCAGGCGGTGTCGCCCACCCAGCGGCCGGGGAGGGACGGGTACGTCGTCGCCGGGGGGTGCCGCGGCCATGACGTCACGGTTGCTCACGCCGGGGTCGGACTGTTGATCACACCGAGGTCGGGATGGCCGATCGCGTCAGGGTCCGGGTCCGGGCCTGACCCGGCCCTTGACCCCGACGCGATCGGCCGGCCTGAGCCAGTAGTCCCACCACCCCGGCGTCTCCTGGAGGAAGCCGATCGCCGGGCCCGGCGGCAGGCCTCGGTCCGGGTCCCTCCGTATCCCCATCCTCGCGATCCCCCGTCCTCGCACACACTGGCGTGGCGCCAGTACGCGTCCCGGGTCGGGTGGGACAGCCACGTACAGCCACCTACAGCCACGTATGGATGAACGGCTCCACCGTCTCCAGGCGCTTCACCCACATGGCGCGCCACACTCGCCCTCCCCATACGGGTCCGTCGGCACGCCCTCCGAGTTGCCGTGACCGCGGGCATCCACCCGGACGGACGCGTAGCCGTGGCCCGCGTACCAGGGGTGGAGCTGCCAGTCGCGTGGCGCGGTCCGGTCGGTGAGCCGGTCCGGGAGATATTCGAGGAGCGCGGGGACGGGCGCGTCGGTCAGCGGGCGCCACACGCGCGCGTGCAGGCGGATGCCGTCCGGGAGCGGGATCCACAGATCCTCGTGAGTCGTCTCGTGGGAGAAGGGCGTACGGATGTGCATGCTCATCACGGTCACATCCGGTCATATCGACCGATCGGGAACATACCGCCCGTGATCCCGTACCGCCCAGGTGCGGGACTGTCTGCCGCTCGGGGGACATCAGGTGGCGGGGGAGAGGGAAGTCGGGAGGAAGTCGGCAGTGGGGACGGTGGGCGCTCGTGGTGATCGAAACGTGACCGGATACGCTGACTTGAGTGATGGCAGCGACACATCGACAAACCGTGTCATCGACCGAATGATCGACCGAGTTCGCCATGTGATCGTCAGCAGACAGGAGAACCTCTCGTGACCGTCGTCGGGCCGTTCGGGCTGAGCGTGCGGGACCAGGCTCTCGAAGCCGATGTCCAGGCCGGATTGACGGCTGTGGAGGAGGGCTTGCTCGAAGTCACCAAGAGCGAGGTCCCCTTCATCACAGAGGCCGCGCAGCACCTGCTGCGCGCCGGCGGGAAGCGGTTCCGTCCGCTGCTCGTGATGCTCGCCGCGCAGTTCGGTGACCCCTACGCGCCGGGTGTCGTGCCCTCGGCCGTGGTCGTCGAACTGACCCATCTCGCCACCCTGTACCACGACGACGTGATGGACGAGGCCGACGCGCGGCGCGGCGTGCCCAGCGCGAACACCCGCTGGGGCAACTCGGTCGCCGTACTGACCGGCGACTTCCTCTTCGCGCGCGCGTCCCACACCCTGGCCGACCTCGGGCCCGAGGCCGTCCGTATCCAGGCCGAGGCGTTCGAGCGGCTCGTCACCGGACAGATCCTGGAGACGGCGGGGCCGCGCGACGGGCGCGACCCGGTCGACCACTACCTCGACGTGCTCAGCGGCAAGACCGGCTCGCTGGTCGCCGTGGCATGCCGGTTCGGCGCGATGATGTCGGGCGCCGACGAGACGGTCGTGGACGTGCTGACGCAGTACGGGGAGCGGCTGGGCGTCGCCTTCCAGCTCGCGGACGATGTGCTGGACATCGCCTCCGACTCCCACGAGTCCGGGAAGACGCCCGGTACGGACCTGCGCGAGGGCATCGCCACGCTGCCGGTGCTGCGGCTGCGTGAGCGGGCGGAGCGGCTCGGTCTCGCCGAGGACATCGCGCTGTGCGAGCTGCTCGACTCCGACCTCACGGACGACGACCGGCACGCGGAGGCGCTGGCCCTGCTGCGGGCGCATCCCGCGCTGGAGCAGGCCCGCCGTGACACCGTGCGGTACGCGGAGGAAGCCCGCGCCGCGCTCGTCCCGCTCCCCGAGTGCGACGCGAAGGCGGCGCTCATGGAGCTGGTGGACGCGGTGGTGCACCGGGCCGGATAGGTGCCCGGAGCGAGCCCCTGCCTGGGCGAGCCCCTGCCGGAGCGAGCCGCTACCGGAGCGGCCCACTGGCGTACGCCCTCCCCGGGTGTCGACGCGGGCCCTCCCCCCTGTGACGCACGTCACATTGCTGGATTGAGTCCAGAGTAGGAATCGGTCCGTACTCCCGCACAGAAGCTGACGCAGGGGGCGTCAGCTGCATTACGGGGAGAAAAAAGAATCATGGAATCGAACGCCACGTTCAAGGCCATGTCGGACACGCGCCGCAAGGGCCTGATCATGGCCGGTGTCGCGGTGGCAGCCGCGGCCGGTGTCGCCGCCGCCGTCATCCCGGCGGTCGCCGCAGGCGGCAGCCACCACAGTGACCACGGCGGCATGAGCCACTCGGCGCACGGCGACCAGACCATCGTCGCGCAGAGCGGAGTCGTCGGCGGCAGCGGCGGCACCATCCTCGCCACCAGCCTCCGTGGCGCCAACGAGGTGCCCGTCCAGGGCGGCCCCGCCGTCGGCGACAAGCACGGCGCGGCTCTGGAGTTCATCAAGGTCAAGGGGGACAAGGTGTCCGTCGCCGTGACCTGGCGCGGCACCGGCAGGCCGACCATGCTCCACATCCACCAGGGCGCCAAGGGCACCAACGGCGGCGTCAAGATCGACTTCACCAAGCTGCTCGGCAGGATCAAGGGCCACCACGTGGTCGGCACCGTGAAGGTGAAGGATGCCGCCCTGCTGGAGCGGTTGAAGAACGACCCGGGGGCGTTCTACGCCAATCTGCACACCGCCGAGTTCCCGGGTGGAGCCGTCCGCGGCCAGCTCCACAAGGTCACCGGTTCCCTCGATTTCCGCGACGCCCTGGGCAACTTCCAGGCGTCCGTGGTCAAGGGCAAGCAGATCTACGAGTGCAAGCCCGCCGAGGGCGGTGGCTACGCCTTCGCTCAGCGTGACGTCGCGGCGCTGCTCGGTGGCAACATCGTGCACACGTTCGTGAAGCCCAACTCCGGTACGCCGCAGTGGGTCGCACCCGACCGCAGCGCGGTCACCGGAGCGGTGATCTCCAAGACTCCGAACGGCGAGAAGAACATCGCCGAGCTGGACCTCAAGGCCACCCAGTCCGGCAAGCACCGCGGTCTGCTGGCCGACACGCAGGAGATCCTGCGGCTCAACACCGTGGGCGGCGTCGCCCCGGCCGGCTCCTGCTCACCGGGCGCGATCGTGGGAGTGCCCTACCAGGCGGACTACGTGTTCGTGCAGCGCTGACGGGTACCGGGGCTCAGTGAGGCTCAGGCGGTGGTTTCCCCAACCCCTACGGGTCGGGGGAGCCACCGCCTCCTCACGTCATACCGCAGGACTACACGGAGTTGAGTCCGGGGTCTGACGCTTCTCGTCGGCCGATTTGGTCAGATTGAGAACACCACTCCTCACCGGTTCGGGTGAGAATGGCGGCTATAGGGGTGGAGAAGTGAGGACGGTAGGCCGCCGCCGACGACGGAGGTAAGGCACACATGGCACCGTACGAATCCGACAGGACCGCCGGGGCGGAAGGGCTGCCCGACGAGGCCGACGACGTCCGCGCCGGCCGGCGCAAGGCGGCTCGTTACGTCGTTCCGGTCGCAGTGGTGGGGGTGGCGGCCGCGACCATCGGGCTCGTCCCGGCGCTCGCCGACTCCGGCGACCCCAGCCTGCCGAAGATCACCGCAGAGCAGCTCATCGAGAAGATCGCCAAGTCGGACGTCCAGCAGCTGTCCGGCACGGTCAAGGTCAGCACCGATCTTGGACTGCCCAGCCTGGGCGGCCTGGAGAGCGGCATGCTGTCCGGCGCCACCGAGGGGTCCGGCGGCTCCTCCGCCGACCCGCAGTCCAAGCTCATGGAGCTGGCCTCCGGCACGCACACGGTACGCGTCGCGGCAGACGGCCCGGACAAGGCCAAGGTCTCCGTCCTGGAGAACGCCGCCGAGTACAGCATCATCCACAACGGCAACGACGTGTGGGCGTACGACAGCAAGTCGAACGAGGTGTACCACTCGACGGCCCCCGCAGCCGAAAAGGGCGAGGAGAAGGCGCCGAAGGACGTCCCGACGACGCCCAAGGAGCTCGCCGACGAGGCCCTGAAGTCGGTCGACGACACGACCTCCGTGACGGTCGACGGCACGGCGCAGGTCGCGGGCCGTGACGCCTACAAGCTGCTCATCAAGCCGAAGCAGTCCGGTTCCACGGTCGGCGCGATCACCGTCGCGGTGGACGCGAAGACCGGGGTGCCGCTGAAGTTCACGTTGGTCCCGACGAGTGGCGGCGCGGCCGTCGTGGACGCCGGGTTCACCCAGGTCGCCTTCGCCAAGCCGGCCGCCTCGACCTTCGACTTCACCCCGCCGAAGGGCGCGAAGGTCACCGAGGACAAGGATGGCAAGGACACCAAGGAATCCAAGGAATCCAAGGCCCCGGAGTCCGCTCCGAGCCACGGTGACCTCGGCAAGGGGCTCGACGGTCTGAAGACCATCGGCAAGGGCTGGAGCACCATCGCGGAGTTCGACACGGGCGGCCAGGGCATGCCCTCCGGCTCGTCGTCCGAGGGCGGCGACGTCTCCGGGTTCCTGAACTCCCTCGGTGACCACGTCAAGGGCAAGTTCGGCTCGGGCACGGTCTTCTCGACCCGCCTGGTCAACGCGCTGATCACGGTCGACGGCAAGGTGTACGCCGGTGCGGTCACCAAGGACGCGCTGGTGAAGGCGGCCAACGCGGCCCACTGAGTACCGTACGTACGGAACTGACGTACGAAACTGACGTACGGAACCGACGTTCGGACGAAGCCGAAACGAGGGAGCCCATGGAGGAGCGGTCCGCCGAGGGTACGGACCCGCCTGTGGCGGGCACCGCCAGCGCGTCCGCCGAGGGCACGGTGATCGCCACCCACGCCCTCACCAAGCGCTTCCGCGGCGGACAGCTCGCCGTGGACGGCCTCGATCTGACCGTCCCGGCGGGCAGCGTCTTCGGCTTCCTCGGACCCAACGGCTCGGGCAAGACCACCACCATCCGCATGCTGATGGGCCTGATCGAGCCGACCTCGGGCACGGCGCGTGTGCTGGGGCAGCCCATGCCCCGCGCCACCCGCGCCGTGCTCCCGCACGTGGGCGCCCTCATCGAGGGCCCCGCGCTGTACGGCTTCCTCTCCGGCCGCGACAACCTCCTCCGGTACGACGCCGCCGACCCGACCGCCGACCCGCGCACCCGGCGTACCCGCGTCGAGGCCGCCCTCGACCGGGTCGGACTCACCGCGGCCGCGGGCAAGAAGGCGAAGGCGTACTCGCTCGGCATGAAGCAGCGGCTCGGGCTCGCGGCCGCGCTGCTCCAGCCCCGCCGCCTGCTCGTCCTGGACGAGCCGACCAACGGCCTCGACCCGCAGGGCATGCGCGAGATCCGTTCCCTCGTGAGGGAGCTGGCCTCGGACGGCACGACCGTCTTCCTCTCCTCACACCTGCTCGACGAGATCGAGCAGGTGTGCACGCACGCCGCCGTGATGGCACAGGGGCGGCTGATCACCCAGGGCCCGGTGGCGGAGCTCGCGGCGGGGGCGCGGGGGCGGCTGGTCGTGACCACCCCGGACCCCGGGGACGCGGCGCGTGTACTGAAGGAACAGGGAGTCGCGGATCTCGTCGTGACGGAGACGGGCGTGAGTGCCGAACCTCCGGACCGCGAACTCGCCGAGCTGAACGCCGCGTTGGTCACGGCGGGCGTCCGCGTCCGTGGCTTCGGCGTCGAACGGGCCTCACTGGAGGACGCGTTCGTGGCGCTGACGGGGGAGGGGTTCGATGTCGCGGGCTGAGGTCGAGGCCGGGGCCGAGCCGGTACGCGTCGAGGACACGGTGATACGGAAACCGAGCCCCCTGTGGACCTTCGGACTCTTCCGCAGCGAGCTCCTCACCACCTTCCGGCGCTGGCGGACCATCGCGCTGCTCGCCGTGCTCGCGGCCGTGCCGATCCTCATCGGCATCGCGATCAAGATCGAGACGCGTGACGGCTCGACGGGGGGCGGTGGCGGCGGCGAAGGACCGGCGTTCATCGCGCAGATCACCAACAACGGTCTGTTCCTGGTGTTCACGGCGCTCGCCGCGACCCTCCCCTTCTTCCTGCCGATGGCCATCGGCGTCATCGCGGGCGACGCGATCGCGGGCGAGGCGAACGCGGGGACGCTGCGCTACCTGCTGGTCGCGCCCGCCGGCCGTACCCGCCTGCTGCTCACCAAGTACGCGACCACCATGACGTTCTGCCTGGTCGCGACCCTGGTGGTGGCGCTCTCGGCGCTCACGGTCGGCGCGCTGCTCTTCCCCCTGGGCGAGCTGACGACGATCTCCGGGACCCGGATCAGCTTCACCGAGGGGCTCGGACGGGCGTTCCTCATCGCGCTGGTCGTCGCCGCGTCACTGATAGGCGTCGCGGCCCTCGGCCTGTTCGTCTCGACGCTGACCAACAGCGGGATCGCGGCGATGGCGACGACGGTCGGCCTTCTCATCACCATCCAGATCCTCGACCAGATCCCCCAGCTCCACGCCCTCCAGCCGTACTTCTTCTCCCACTACTGGCTGTCCTTCGCCGACCTCATGCGCGACCCGGTGTACTGGGACGACCTCGTCCGCAATCTCGGACTCCAGGGCCTGTACGCGGCGGTGTTCGGCTCGGCGGCGTGGGCGCGGTTCACGGCGAAGGACATCACCGCGTAGCCGTGTGAACAACGCTGCGGGTCAATACAGCTAGCGCGCGGCTGCCATGCCCTGCGTCTCGTAGGGGTAGCGGGCGAGCGGTGCCTCCCCGTCGAAGAACGTTTTTGCGTGCGCCAGCGCTGCCGTGTCCTTCAGTACGTCACCGGGCTTGCTGCCGTTGCCGAGCAGGACCCCGCCGAAACGCATGCCCAGGTACGCGGCCGAGTGGTTGAGCGTGCCGATCAGCGGGTCGGCGACCTCTTCCTCCTCGTGGGCCAGCGCGGTGACGCCCCAGAGGGTGCGCCCCGCCATCCTGGCCTTGAAGTCGACGCCGGGAGTGCGCAGCCAGCCCGACCAGTAGTCCAGGTAGCGCTTGGTGAGACCGGACACCGAGTACCAGTACAGCGGCGAGGCGATCACGATGTCGGTGGCCGCCAGGGTGGCGTCGAGCAGCAGCGCCGGACTGCTCCCCGCGGCCGGGTGTACGTGGTCGCTGTCGCGCCGCAGGTCCACGAAGTCGGGCAGCGGGTGCTCGGCGAGGCTCAGCCAGCGCTGCTCGACATCCGCGGGCAACTGTTCGGCGGCCCGGCGGGCCAGGAGCTCGGTGTTGCCGTCGGGGCGGCTGCTGCCGAGCAGGAACAGGAAGTGACGGCTCATGGGTCCCCCAGGGTGCGCGTGCGACGGGTCGCGGAACACCACGACCGGCAACTGCATGCGTACACAATATATGCATACGCATGTGACGTCCATCCCGAGATCCCGAGAGACACGGATGGCGGATGCCGGGCGCCGACAACCGGCTTCCTGGGTCTGTCGGGGTCCGTCGGGGTTCTGCCGGGGTTCAGGGCAGGCGCGCGGCGCCCGTCAGGCGGGCCAGCGCGGCCGTCTCGCGGGGCGGCGCCGAGGTGAGGTCACCGATGCGCCACGCCGGGATCCACGGCACCTGATACACGTCGATCATCGAATCGATCACCTTGACGCGCTGGGCGAGTGGGCGGGGCAGTCGTCCGGGCGCGTCCGCGACCAGCACCACGGCGTCGAGGTCGAGCCCCGGGGGCGCCTCGCCCCGGCGGAAGGTGTCCAGGGTGTGCGAGACGGCGTCCAGTCCGGCCGCGTGCGTACGCCCGACGAGGAGCACCGACCCAGGTTCTCCCTGGTCGGGCCGGGGCCAGTTCCGCCCGGCGTCATGGCCGCCGAAGACCGCGGCGAGCGTGGTGGTGCCGGCCCCGCCGTGTGTCGCGACCCAGGCGAACCGCCGTGGGCCGACGTCGAGGTGGTCGGGTTCGCTCCCGGCGGGTTCGGGCCACCGCGTGGGTTCCACCGCGTCGGCGACCGGCCCGCGGAGCCAGATCTCGGGCCCCTCCGCCCCCTGCCGCATGCTCCCCTGCATCACCTGACCACTCTCCTCGTCGTTGTCGGCGTTGTCGGCCACTCTTACGAGGCTGTGACGCCGTAGTGACGCATGCAGCGGTGGTGAGCCGAGAGACTTGACTGTATGTACCTGACGGGATCTTGAGGCAAGGTCGACGCATGGAAGTACGACCCGAGTGAGGGAAGCGATGTCTCGACTCAGCCGCGAACAGAAGCGGGAATCCAAGCGGCAGCGCTCGGCGGTCGGCCCCGGTGCCGGCCCGTTGGAGGTGTGGGTCACCGCGCCCGCGGGGGAAAGCGGGGGCGGCGTCACGGTCGGCGGCGTGCCGGTCGGCGTCATGGCCGGCGAGACCGTCCAGGCCACCGTCCTGAACCACCTCCACCGACTCGCCCTCGCCGCCGGTCACTCCGTCCTCGCCACCATCCACGACGAACGGATCGGCTTCGTCGTACCGCTGGAGGTGTACGGGGACGGGTCGAGCCGGTACACGGGTGAGCCGGTACGGGTGGGGCCGCCGGCCGAGGTGCCCGGGGTGCCTGCAGCTCCTCCCGCGATGCCCGCGGCTCCTCCCGCGATGCCGGTGACCCCACCCGCGGCGCCACCGGTGCCGGTGTCGGAGCCGCAGCCCCTGCCCGGTGCCGCGGCGACGCATGTGCTGCGGGCGCTGCCGGAGCCGACGCGGGACGCCGCCCCCGGTGTCGCGGTGGCTCCGACGGGCGAGTTCGGCCCGCCGCCCGTGGGGCTGACTCCTGAGCGTCCGGCCCTCGCGATGGAGGCCATGTCGGTCATGGACCCCGAGCCGGAGCCGGAACCGAAGCCCACTCCCGCGCGCGGCTTCGACGCCGTCGCCGAGTCCGTGCTGGCACCGGTTCAGGAGACGGAGGGCGCGGCGTTCCTCGTGGAGCCCGTGGCGCGGATCAACGAGGCCGTGAAGATGGGCCGGATCGAAGAGGCCACGGGGATGGCGGAGCGGGTGGGCGCGGACGCGTCGCGGTCGCTGGGCCCCGAGCACCCGGAGGTGCTGCGGCTGCGCGAGCTGACCTCGTACATCGCCTATTTGGCCGGTGACCCGCTCCGGGCGTTCCACCTGTCCCTCGACCTCGCCCGCGTCCGCAGGCGGCACCAGGACGCCGAGGCCGCGTACGGCAACGTACAGAGCGCCGCCACGGCCTGGCGCGCCGTGCGCGACCCCGTGCAGGGGCTGAACCTGGGACAGGACCTGATCACGCTGTGGACCGAGCTCGTGGCCGACGGCGGCCCCGCCGCCGACGACCTCGAACAGCTCGAGTCGGCCCGCACCCGCATGACCCGCCTCGCGGACCGGGCCCGGTCCCGCTCCCTGGCGGACAACCCGTACACCCCCTAGGAGGGCTGGGAGGACGAGGAGCCCCAGTGAGCCCTAGGAGCCCCAGCGGGCCCCTAGGAGCCCAGGAGTCCTAGGAGGACAGCGTCCACACGGCGTACGCCAGCGCGTCCGCGTTCCGGTTCAGCGCCGTGTCGTCGATGTTGGACGCCGTGTCGCAGGAGGCGTGGTAGCAGCGGTCGAAGGCCAGGCCGGAGGTGCCGCCCCACTTGGCGGCCTGGGCCGCCGTCTTGATGTAGTCGGCGCCGCTGAAGAGACCGCCGACCGGAATGCCCACGTTCTTGAAGGGCGAGTGGTCCGAGCGGCCGTCGCCCTCGGTCTCCGGCTCCGTGGCGATGCCGACACCCGCGAAGTAGTCCTTGAAGGTCTTCTCGATCGTGGGGTCGTCGTCGTAGACGAAGTAGCCGGGGTTCGGTGACCCGATCATGTCGAAGTTGAGATAGTCGCTGATCTTCGCCCGGTTCGCGGAGGACAGGCTGTTCACGTAGTACTTCGAGCCGACCATCCCCAGCTCCTCCGCGCCCCACCAGGCGAACCGCAGGTGCTTGGTGGGCTGGTACTGGGCCCGGGAGACGGCGAGCGCGGTCTCCAGGATCGCGGCGGACCCGGATCCGTTGTCGTTGATGCCGGGTCCCGCGGTCACGCTGTCGAGGTGGGAGCCCGCCATGACGACCTGGTTGGCGTCGCCGCCGGGCCAGTCGGCGATCAGGTTGTACCCGGTGCGGCCGGAGGACGTGAACTGCTGGAGGGTCGTGGTGAATCCGGCCGCGTCCAGCTTCGCCTTCACATAGTCGATGGAGGCCTTGTAGCCGGTGCGGCCGTGTGCGCGGTTGCCGCCGTTGGCGGTGGCGATGGACTGCAGCTGTGCGAGATGTGCCTTGACGTTGGCCACGGGGATGTCGGGTGCGGCTGCCGCGGCGGTGGGGGCCGGCGCCGCGCCGGTTATCGCGCCGGTGGTGAGGAGCGTGACGGCCGCGACGACGGCGCCGGCGGCACGCCCGGGAACGGAGAGCTTCATGTGGGGGGGCTCCGGATTCCTTGTGGGAATGAGGTGCCTGATGGTGTTTCTGAGGCTGACGTTCCGTCAAGAGCGTAATCCGGTCAGGCTGGTTCGCATAACGAACCCGGGCCGCCGGGGTGGCGACGCTCGCAGCACGCACGCTCACTGCACGCAGAACTCGTTCCCCTCCGGGTCGGCCATCACCACCCACTCGCCGGCCGGTTCCTTCACGTGCCGCAGCACCTCCGCGCCGAGCCCCTCCAACCGGGCGACCTCGTCCGCGCGTCGGCCCTCGCCCGGGTGCAGATCGAGATGGAGCCGGTTCTTGACGGTCTTCGGCTCGGGGACGCGCTGGAAGAGCAGACGCCGTCCGAGCCCGATGCCGCGCTCCTTGTCGTACGGGTCGTCGGGATGCCGTACGGCGATCAGGTCCCGGAAGGCCGGGCGGCCGTGGAAGTCGACGGTGGCCTCGGCAGGCAGGGCACCGAGGCCCAGCAGTTGTTCGACGAGCGCGCTGTTGTCCTCGACCTCGTAACCGAGGGCGGCGGCCCAGAAGTCGGCTTGGGCATGCGGGTCGGTGGCGTCGATGACCAGCTTCCAGTGCACGGGCGTAGGCGTCATACAGCCACTCATAGTGGTTGCGTGACAAGGGGTGCAACGGGATTGCGCACGTGCCGCCGAACAACTCTCTACGACTTGGCGTCCACGGTGGTGGTGGCATCCCGTACGCCGGCGACGGCACCCGCGACCGCCCCGGCCCTGAGCGCCCTGGCCGCCCGCCGCGCGGTCCGCAGCGCGTCGAAGGTGAGCAGCGACAGCGCGAGCCAGACCAGCGCGAACCCGGCCCACCGCTCCGGCGGCATGGCCTCGTGGAAGTAGAGGATGCCGAGCAGGAACTGGAACACCGGGGCGAGGTACTGCAACAGCCCCAGCGTGGACAACGGCACCCGTATCGCGGCCGCGCCGAAGCACACCAGCGGAAGTGCGGTCACCACGCCCGTCGCCGCGAGCAGTGTCGCGTGCCCCGCGCCTTCCGTGCCGAAGGTCGCGCCCCCGCTCGAACCCAGCCACAGCAGATAGGCGAGCGCGGGCAGGAACTGGATCGCCGTCTCGGCGGCGAGCGACTCGATCCCGCCGAGGTTGACCTTCTTCTTCACCAGTCCGTACGTGGCGAAGGAGAAGGCGAGGGTGAGGGAGATCCACGGCGGCCGGCCGTACCCGATGGTGAGGACGAGCACCGCGGAGAAGCCGACACCGACCGCCGTCCACTGCAGGGGGCGCAGCCGTTCCTTCAGCAACAGGACGCCCATGGCGATGGTGACGAGCGGGTTGATGAAGTAGCCGAGGGACGCCTCGACGACGTGCTCGCTGTTCACGGCCCAGATGTAGACGCCCCAGTTGACCGTGATCACGGCCGCCGCGACGCTGATCAGCGCCAGTTTGCGCGGCTGTCGCAGCAGCTCGCCGAGCCAGGCCCAGCGCCGCATCACCAGCAGGGCGACGCCGACCACGGCGAGGGACCACACCATCCGGTGGGCGAGGATCTCGAGGGCTCCGGCCGGCTTCAGCAGCGGCCAGAAGAGGGGAACGAGCCCCCACATGCCGTACGCGGCGAAGCCGTTCAACAGCCCGATGCGCTGCTCGGCCTTGGACATCCGGGGATCCGTCGAGCCGACGGGACCACTGGAACCCGCGGAGCCGACGGGGCCACTGGAACCCGTGGAGCCGGTCGCACCCATCGAATTCTTCGCCTGCTGCACGGCCACCGGCCCTCCCTCTCGCACAGCTGCTCCCGTGCAGCCTCCAAGAAGGTAGCGCCGAGCACCCCCGCCTGTCATGCCCGTATCGCCATACGGTCATGACAGGTGGGGGTGTGGAGGGCGACGGTGCCAGGACCCCGAGGGGGAGTCAGCCCTTCAGCGCCGCCGCGATCGACTCGGCGACCGGCGTGGTCGGGCGGCCGGTCAGCCGGGACAGGTCGCCGCTCGTGCCCGCGAGCTCGCCCTTCTCGATGGACGCGTCGACGCCCGCCAGGATCGCGGCGAGGGGGCCGGGCAGTCCGGCGCCGGTCAGGATGCCGGTGAGCGCCTCGACGGAGACGGCGTTGTAGACGATCTCCTTGCCGGACCGCTCGGCCACCAGGGCGGCGTACTCGGCGAAGCTCCACGCGGTGTCGCCGCTCAGCTCGTACGTCTTGTTCTCGTGGCCCTCGCCGGTCAGCACGGCCACGGCGGCGGCCGCGTAGTCGGCGCGGGCGGCGGAGGCGACCTTGCCGTCGCCGGCGGCCTGGGTGACGGCGCCGTACTCGAGGACCGGGGCGAGGTTCTCGGTGTAGTTCTCGTTGTACCAGCCGTTGCGCAGCAGGGCGTAGGGCACGCCCGACTCCAGGATGGCCTTCTCGGTGCCCTTGTGGTCGTCGGCGAGGGCGGCGGTGAGGGTGCCCGGGGCGCTGGTGTACGCGAAGAGCGCGACCCCGGCGGCCTTGGCGGCGTCCAGGACGACCTGGTGCTGGGCCACGCGGCCCTTGTCGAACTCGTTGCCGGAGATGAGCAGCACCTTGTCGCCGGCGGCGAAGAGGGTCCCGAAGGTCTCGGGCTCGTTGTAGTTGGCGACCGCGAGCTTCACGCCGCGGGCCGCGAAGCCGGCGGCCTTCTCCGCGTCGCGGACGACGGCGGTGATCTGGTCGGCCGGAACCTTCTCCAGCAGTCCCTCGATGACGTGGCAGCCGAGGTGTCCGGTGGCTCCGGTGACGACGATGCTCATGACTTGGCTCCTTGTGGGGTAGGTCTGCCACTAACCCTAGGAGGTGCGCTAACTCTGCGAAAGTACCCACTTTGAAGTAAGGTACTGGCATGGGAGTAAGTGCAGAGGTATCCACCGACACCCCGGCCGCGTCCAAGCCCGCGGCCGTCTCCAGGCCCGCGGCCGTCTCCAAGTACGACACGGGCGAGGCGATGTGCCCGTACCGCCTCGTCCTGGAGCACGTCACCAGCCGCTGGGGTGTGCTCGTACTGATCGAGCTCCTCGACCGTCCCTACCGCTTCAGCGAGCTGCGCCGGGCGATCGGCCGGGTCAGCGAGAAGATGCTCACCCAGACCCTCCAGACGCTGGAGCGCGACGGTCTTGTCCACCGTGACGCGAAGCCCGTGATCCCGCCCCGCGTCGACTACTCGCTCACCGAACTGGGCCGCGAGGCCGCCGAGCAGGTGCGCGCGCTGGCCGTCTGGACCAAGGACCGGATGGACGACGTCGAGAAGTCCCGCCACGCATACGACGAGGCCCGGGTGTCAGCCACCCGGGCCCCTGGAACTTCCTGAACGCCTCGAACGGTCGGCTCGCTCAGCCGACGACCGTCCAGGTGTCCCCGCCCGCGAGGAGCGTGGCGAGGTCGCCCTTGCCGTTCTGTTCGATGGCCGTGTCGAGCTGGTCGGCCATCTGGGTGTCGTAGACCGGCCGTTCCACGGAGCGCAGGACACCGATCGGGGTGTGGTGCAGGGTGTCCGGGTCGGCGAGCCGGGAGAGCGCGAAGGCCGTGGTCGGGGACGCGGCGTGCGCGTCGTGGACCAGGATCTGCGCCTCGTTCTCCGGGGTGACGGCGACGACCTTCAGGTCACCGGTCAGCTGATCCCGTACGACACCCTTGGCGCCGTCCGCGCCGAAGCGGATCTGCTGCCCGTGTTCGAGGCGGATCACCGCCTCCTCGGCCTGCTGCTTGTCCTTGAGGACCTCGAAGGCGCCGTCGTTGAAGATGTTGCAGTTCTGGTAGATCTCCACCAGTGCCGTGCCCGGGTGGGCGGCGGCCTGCCGCAGTACGTCGGTGAGGTGCTTGCGGTCGGAGTCCACGGTCCGGGCCACGAAGGACGCCTCCGCGCCGATGGCCAGGGACACCGGGTTGAAGGGCGCGTCCAGCGAGCCCATCGGCGTCGACTTGGTGATCTTGCCGACCTCGGAGGTCGGCGAGTACTGGCCCTTGGTGAGGCCGTAGATCCGGTTGTTGAACAGCAGGATCTTCAGGTTCACGTTGCGACGCAGCGCGTGGATCAGATGGTTGCCGCCGATGGAGAGGGCGTCCCCGTCACCGGTCACCACCCACACGCTCAGGTCCCGCCTGCTGGAGGCGAGGCCCGTCGCGATGGCGGGCGCGCGGCCGTGGATGGAGTGCATGCCGTACGTGTTCATGTAGTACGGGAAGCGGGACGAGCAGCCGATGCCCGACACGAAGACGATGTTCTCCTTGGCGAGGCCGAGCTCGGGCATGAAGCCCTGCACGGCGGCCAGGACCGCGTAGTCACCGCAACCGGGGCACCAGCGCACTTCCTGATCGGACTTGAAGTCCTTCATGGACTGCCTGGCCTCGGCCTTGGGCACCAGGGTGAGGGCCTCGATCGTGTCCGCGCTTCCTGTGGTCGTCTCAGCCATCGATGGCCTCCTTGAGCGCCGTGGCGAGCTGTTCGGCCTTGAACGGCATGCCGTTGACCTGGTTGTAGGAGTGCGCGTCGACCAGGTACTTCGCCCGGACGAGCGTGGCGAGCTGGCCGAGGTTCATCTCGGGGATCACCACCTTCTCGTAACGCCCCAGCACCGCGCCGAGATTCCGGGGGAAGGGGTTGAGGTGGCGCAGATGGGCCTGCGCGATGTTCTCCCCGGCGGCCCGCAGCCGCCGTACCGCCGCGGTGATGGGGCCGTACGTCGAACCCCAGCCCAGAACCAGGGTGTTGGCCTCACCGGAGGGGTCGTCGACCTCGATGTCGGGGACGTCGATGCCGTCGATCTTCGCCTGGCGGGTGCGGACCATGAAGTCGTGGTTGGCGGGGTCGTAGGAGATGTTGCCCGTGCCGTCCTGCTTCTCGATGCCGCCGATGCGGTGCTCGAGTCCCGGTGTGCCCGGGATCGCCCACGGGCGGGCCAGGGTCCCCGGGTCGCGCTTGTACGGCCAGAACACCTCGGTGCCGTCGTCCAGGGTGTGGTTCGGACCCTGCGCGAACTGCACCCGCAGGTCCGGAAGTTCGTCGACCTCCGGGATCCGCCACGGCTCGGAGCCGTTGGCCAGGTAGCCGTCGGAGAGCAGGAGGACGGGGGTGCGGTAGGTGAGGGCGATCCGGGCCGCTTCCAGGGCGGCGTCGAAGCAGTCGACCGGCGTGCACGGGGCGACCACCGGGACCGGGGCCTCTCCGTTGCGCCCGTACATCGCCTGGAGCAGGTCCGCCTGCTCCGTCTTCGTCGGCAGCCCCGTGGACGGCCCGCCGCGCTGGATGTCGATGACCAGCAGTGGCAGTTCGAGGGAGACCGCGAGCCCGATGGTCTCCGACTTCAGTGCCACGCCCGGCCCGGAGGTGGTGGTGACGGCGAGGGAGCCGCCGAAGGCCGCGCCCAGGGCCGCGCCGATGCCCGCGATCTCGTCCTCGGCCTGGAAGGTCCGCACACCGAAGTTCTTGTGCTTGCTGAGCTCGTGCAGGATGTCGGAGGCCGGGGTGATCGGGTAGGAGCCCAGGTAGAGGGGCAGGTCCGCCTGCTTGGAGGCGGCGATCAGGCCGTACGACAGGGCCAGGTTCCCGGAGATGTTGCGGTAGGTGCCGGTCGGGAAGGTCTTGGCGGCCGGGGCGACCTCGTAGGAGACCGCGAAGTCCTCGGTCGTCTCGCCGAAGTTCCAGCCCGCCCGGAACGCGGCGATGTTGGCGGCGGCGATCTCGGGCTTCTTCGCGAACTTGGTCTGCAGGAACTTCTCCGTGCCCTCGGTGGGCCGGTGATACATCCACGACAGAAGCCCCAGCGCGAACATGTTCTTGCTGCGCTCGGCCTCCTTGCGGGACAGCTCGAACTCCTTGAGCGCCTCGACCGTCATCGTCGTCAGCGGGACCGGATGGACGGCGTACCCGTCCAGCGAACCGTCCTCCAGCGGGCTGGCGGCGTAGCCGACCTTCGCCATCGCCCGCTTCGTGAACTCGTCCGTGTTGACGATGATCTCCGCGCCGCGCGGCACATCACCGATGTTCGCCTTGAGTGCCGCCGGATTCATGGCCACCAGCACATTCGGCGCGTCACCGGGCGTGAGGATGTCATGGTCCGCGAAATGCAGCTGAAATGAAGAAACGCCCGGCAGTGTGCCTGCGGGCGCTCGGATTTCGGCGGGGAAGTTCGGCAGCGTCGAAAGATCATTGCCGAAGGACGCCGTCTCGGAGGTGAAGCGGTCGCCGGTGAGTTGCATTCCATCACCGGAGTCACCCGCGAACCGGATGATCACCCGGTCGAGCCGGCGTGTTTCCTTTGCCCCCGCCGGTTTGCGCTGTTCTCCTACGACGGCTCCGTCGGCCTGCTCCGCTGGGCTACTGACCTGGCTGGTCACTTAACTGGACCTCCTTCGAGGCGGCTGTCTGGGAGCGGCCTTCCCGCAGGCCTTCCCGGGATCAACCCTACGTCTGTAAGGGTCGCCTTCCCTCGGCCGTTCGCATGATGGACACCATTTTGAGATGGTTCGACGCCCTGACTTGTCATGACTTACTCGCCCCCGACGCTGCTCTGGAAGACGCTTCTACCTCATCCTTTGGTTCTCGTGCCGGTCTCGCGCCGCTCTGGTGCCGTGTCGGGCCCCCGGTTCTTCGGCCCCCGGCCTTCGAGGGCGATTCCGTTCGGCCGACCCAGTGCGTTTCGGCTGCCCCAGTGTCAGTCCCTCAGGAGTTCAGATAGGTGAGGACCGCGAGAACACGCCGATGATCGCCGTCGCTCGGGGAAAGCCCGAGTTTCAGAAAGATATTGCTGACGTGTTTCTCGACCGCTCCGTCACTCACCACGAGCTGCCGTGCGATCGCCGAGTTGGTGCGTCCCTCGGCCATAAGTCCTAGGACCTCCCGCTCCCGCGGGGTGAGCCCGGCCAGTACGTCCTGCTTACGGCTGCGCCCGAGCAGCTGCGCGACCACCTCCGGGTCCAGAGCGGTACCCCCCCGGGCCACCCGCACCACCGCGTCCACGAACTCGCGCACCTCCGCGACGCGGTCCTTGAGCAGGTAGCCGACGCCGCGGCTCGAACCGGCCAGCAGTTCGGTGGCGTAGCGCTCCTCCACGTACTGCGACAGCACCAGCACCCCCACTCCCGGGTGCTGCTTGCGCAGCTGCACGGCGGCCTTCACGCCCTCGTCGGTGTGCGTCGGCGGCATCCGTACGTCGGCGACCACGACGTCCGGCAGCGAGTCCTGGGCCGCCAGGTCGGTGATGGTCTTGATCAGCGCGTCGCCGTCTCCGACACCGGCCACGACGTCGTGCCCGCGGTCGGTCAACAACCGGGTCAGGCCCTCCCTGAGCAGCACTGAATCCTCGGCGATGACCACCCGCACCCTGTCCTCCACGATTCTCGGCCCCCCACACCATTCCCCGACCCACGTCGGCCGCGTCCCCGCCCCTACATCAGCCCACAGCATCCCAGCATTCGGACCCACCTGCCCCCGAGCAAGGGGAATCAAGGGAAATCAGGGGGAGGGGGAAGGGGGAATACGGGGGGGCGCACTTTTGGCTCCGGGGTGGGGCTTAGGGGGCGGGGATTTCGGGCTGGCGGTGGGGAGCAGGGGGCGGGGGCGGAGCTCCGTCGGAGTTGGGGCCGAGCCCCCGCGCGCGGGGGTTTGGGGCTGCGCCCGGCGGGGTGCGGGGCGCAGCCCCATGGGGGTCAGAGGTGACGCTTGTGGTGGGGTGCGGGGCAGTTGCCCCGCGGAGGCCAGGGGCAGCGCCCCCGGCGGGGCGCAGGGGCGGAGCCCCGCCGGGGGTTCGGGGGCGGAGCCCCCGGGGATGGGACGGGTAGGGGCGGCGGGGGCGAGAGACACCCCACCCCACCCCCCGGCCCCCACTCACCCCCGCCAGGGCAACTCCGCAGTGATCCGACTGGGCCCACCCACGGGAGAGTCCACCACCAGAACCCCGTCCACCGCATCGAGCCGCTCCGCCAGCCCCGCAAGCCCGGACCCACCGGAAACATCGGCCCCACCCACACCATCGTCGACAACCTGAAGCATCAACCGGTTCTCGACCCGCCACACATCGACCGTGGCCCGCGTCGCCCGCGCATGCTTACTGACGTTCTGCAGCAGCTCGGAGACGGTGAAGTACGCGATCCCCTCGATCGCCGGCGCCGGCCGAGCGGGCAGATCCACATCCACCTGCACCGGCACGGTGCACCGCGAGGCCACGGAAGACAACGCCGCATCCAACCCACGATCGGTCAGCACGGCCGGATGAATCCCCCGCGCCAGATCCCGCAGCTCCTGCAACGCCGTCTTCACCTCACCGTGCGCCTCGTCCACCATCCGCGCCGCGGCCTGCGGATCCTCGGTGAGCTTCTCCTTGGCCAGACCGAGCCCCATCGCGAGATTGACGAGCCGCGCCTGCGCTCCGTCGTGCAGATCCCGCTCGATGCGCCGCAGGTCCGCCGCGGCAGTGTCGATCACGACCCCCCGGTCCGACTCCAGCTCGACCACCCGGCTCGCCAGCCGCGACGGCCCGAGCAGCCCCGCCACCATCACCCGGTCCACCGTGGTCAGCGCCCGCACGATCCACGGCGTGGCCATCGTGATCAGCAGCCCCAGCAGCGCGGTGACGGTGATCTCGAAGGGGTTGTCCAGGTAGATAAGGTGCGCGCCGTCGCCGTAGAGCTGGAGGCCGCCCTGCCCGCCGTACACCGGGAAGAGCCAGAACCACAGCGGATACGTCAGCATCGCCCAGCCGTACGCCCAGAAGGTCAGCGCCACCACGAACGAGAACACCGACCACGGGAACTGCACCACCGAGTACAGCAGATGCCGCCACGCCGAACCGTTCTTGAGGATCGCCCCCATCCACGCCAGCGCCCCGTGCTTGCGCACCCGCAGGGGCTCCGGCGCGGCCACCTCGATCCCGAGCAACCCGCGCGCCCGCGCCCGCTCCAGCGCGCCGAACCCCAGGACACCGGCGAGGGCCGCGGCGAGCACCGGGATCCCCAGGAAGGTGATCAGCAGGCCCATGCCGAGCGAGAACATCGTGACGGCGAACGTGAACATGAGGATGCCGAGCGGCAGGCTCGACATCACGTAACCGAACTCGCGCCAGCTGCGCGCCTCGATCGGCGCCCGCAGCGGTGTCGGGAGACGGTGCCGCCGCTCCTCGGCACCCGCCTCGTGGAATCCGGGCCCGCTCGGGTACCCGTACCCCTGTCCGTACTCCGTCGCCATCGGTCTCGTCCGTTCTGCTCGTCCTGCTCGTCGGTTCGTACTCCCACCCTGCTGTTCTCGGCCCTTGCCGACCATGGAGCGGGTCGGCGTCTTGGGACGGGGGTTTTCCCTACCTCGAAGCCGGACGGAAGCCGAATACCGACGGCCCCAGCCAAGGCGAACGCGCCAAGGCGGACCCGCACAGGTCACCCCGTAGGCCGCCCCCGTCAGCCCCGCCCGTCCCATCAGCCCCGCCCGTCCCGTCAGCCCCGCCCGTCCCGTCAGCCCCGCCCGTCCCCCCGGTCCCGCCAAGGCAGCTCCGCCGTGATGGTGGTCGGGCCGCCGGGCGGTGAGTCGATGATGAACAGTCCGTCCACCGCGCCCAGCCGGTCCGCGAGCCCCGCCATCCCCGTACCGCCGTCGAGGGCGGCCCCACCGCGCCCGTCGTCCTGGACCTGGATGAGCAGCCGCTCGTCCGTCCGCCACACGTCGACGGACGCGGAGCGCGCCCCGCTGTGCTTGCTGACGTTCTGCAACAGCTCGGACACGGTGAAGTAGGCGATGCCCTCGATGGCGGCGGCCGGTCTCGTCGGGAGGTCGGCCGTCACCTTCACCGGCACGGTGCAGCGCGAGGCGACCGACGACAGCGCCGCGTCGAGGCCCCGGTCGGTGAGGACCGCGGGATGGATGCCGCGGGCCAGATCGCGCAGCTCCTGCAGGGCCAGCTTCACCTCGCCGTGCGCCTCGTCGACCATGGCCGCGACGGTCTCGTCGGCCTGCCCTTCGAGGATCTTCTCCTTGGCCAGACCGAGCCCCATCGCGAGGTTGACGAGCCGCGCCTGCGCCCCGTCGTGCAGGTCCCGTTCGATGCGCCGCAGGTCCGCCGCGGCCGTGTCGACCACGACCCCCCGGTCCGACTCCAGCTCGGCGATGCGCCGCTCCAACTCGTCCGAGGGCGACAGCAGCCCGCGCACCATGGCCCGGTCCACGTTCGTCAGCCCCCGCGCGAGGAACGGCAGTACCGGCCACAGCAGGAACAACGACGTCAGCGTGACCGTGAACGTGACGATGCCCCACGGCAGCCGGATGAAGTCGTACAGCACGGTCCGCCAGGCCACCGGGTCCCGCAGGCTCGACCACAACCAGGGGAAGAAGCCCGTCCCGCGCACCGGCATCGGGCTCGGCTCGTCGATCCGCACGCCGAGCAGCTTGCGCGCCCGCGCCCGCTCCATCCGGCCCAGCAGCCGTGTGCCCCGCAGCCCGCCCGCGAGCAGCGGCAGCCCGATCGCCGTCACGGCCAGCCCCGTGCCCGTGGAGACCAGCGTCACGACGTACACGAAGCCGAAGATCGAGACCGGCAGATTGGCGAGGAGGTGCGCGATCTCCTTCCACGTCTGCCGGCCGAGTGCGAAGCGTGGGGGAGGCAGCCGGTCGCTGTCGGCCGACTCGTCCGGTACATCGTGTGCATCTGGTACATCCGGTACACCCGGTACACCCGGTATGTCCGGTGCTTGCGGCGTGTCCGACGGGCCGAGGGGGCCGAGCGGGCCGGCAGGGATGATGCGTTCGGTCATATTCGCTAGCCTGCCCGGCGGCGAGCCGCCGCGCCATGAGGTCGACCGCCACGATCCACTGGGGAAAACCCCACCCCTTGAGGTGAAAGCGAAGGCCGCCGGGCGGTGTACCTGGATGTGCTCGCGAGGTGAAATGGGAAGTGACCGCGAGGTGCGGACGGGAACCCGGTGACACGTGAGCCGGGCGAGTGCGCGAACCCGGCGACGGGCGAGGCGGACGAGTCCGTGACATGTCCCCGATAGCCAATGCGTGACGGGCTGCTTACCGTCTCTTTAGCAGGCCCTAGACTCCCGTCCGTACAGATCGTCGAACGGGGCGCATCACAGCGTGCGCGACGGGGCGTGCGCCGGGCGCAACGAGGTCAGGGAGTGAGGGGCTGACGTGCCGGAACCGACCGTTGTCACGGCAACCGGGGCCGTCGTCGCGGCGAGCTACTTCCAGTCGTACTCGGTCGTCGGACTGCTCGTCGTCGTCGGCGTGCTCTTCGTCGCCGTCGCCTTCGGGGCGGGCCGCCTGCTGCGGCCGGTGGTCCCGACCCCCGAGAAACTCCTGACGTACGAGTGCGGCGTCGACCCCGTCGGCGAGGGCTGGGCCCACACCCAGGTCCGCTACTACGTCTACGCCTTCCTCTACGTCATCTTCGCCGTCGACTCGATCTTCCTCTTCCCCTGGGCGACCGTCTTCGCCGCGCCCGGCTACGGCGCGGCCACCCTCGTGGAGATGTTCATCTTCCTCGGCTTTCTGGCCGTGGGCCTGCTGTACGCATACAAGAAGGGCGTCCTGACATGGACGTGACCCCCTCGGACGTGACCCCCTCGACGCCCTCCGAGTCGGCGCCGCTGCCCGAGCCGCTGCTGCCCGAACCGGTGCTGCTTCCCGAGCCGAAGCGGCTCGGTGTGCTCTCCCGGCTGGCTCCGGAGCCGATGAAGGTGGTCCTGAACTGGGGCCGCCGCTACTCGCTCTGGGTCTTCAACTTCGGCCTCGCCTGCTGCGCGATCGAGTTCATCGCCGCGTCGATGGCCCGCCACGACTTCATCCGGCTCGGCGTGATCCCGTTCGCACCGGGTCCGCGCCAGGCCGACCTGATGGTCGTCTCCGGCACGGTCACGGACAAGATGGCCCCGGCCGTCAAGCGCCTCTACGAGCAGATGCCCGAGCCGAAGTACGTCATCTCCTTCGGCGCGTGCTCCAACTGCGGCGGCCCGTACTGGGACTCCTACTCCGTCACCAAGGGCGTCGACCAGATCATCCCGGTGGACGTCTACGTCCCCGGGTGCCCGCCCCGCCCCGAAGCGCTGCTGCAGGGCATCCTCAAGCTTCAGGAGAAGATCGCCCGGGAGTCGCTGGGGGAGCGCTACAGCTCCTCGCCGCGTCCGTCGGCCGCCGCCCTCCAGAGCGACCTGGTGCGTCCGCCCGCCGTGGGGGAGGACCGATGACCGTCGGCTGGCTCCCCGCCCCCGTCGAGGAGCTCTTCGGCCCGGAGGCCACGGCCGAGGAGTCGTACGAGGTCCTGACGGTCGACGTACCGCCGACCGCCTGGCTCCCCGCCCTGGAGACCGCGCGCGACTCGCTGGGCTGCACCTACTTCGACTGGCTGAGCGCCGTCGACGAACCCGGCACGGGCTTCCGCGTCGCCGCGCACGTGGTGGCCCTGTCTCCCGTACGCCGTCTCCTCGTCCGTACGACCGTCCCGCACTCGGCACCCGTCCTGGCCACGGCGGTCTCCGTGTACGCCGGCGCCGGCTGGCACGAGCGCGAGACCCACGAGATGTTCGGCGTCACCTTCGAGGGCCACCCGGGCCTCGACCCCCTTCTTCTCCCCGAGGGCTTCGAAGGCCACCCCCTCCGCAAGGACTTCGTCCTGGCCGCCCGCGTCGCCAAGGCCTGGCCCGGGGCGAAGGAGCCGGGGGAGTCCGATCACGGTGGCCCCAAGCGCCGCCAGATGCTTCCGCCCGGCGTACCCGACCCCAACGAATGGGGTCCCCTGAAGGGCCAACTCCCCCCGGCCCCCGCCCGCCCGGCGCGCGGAGCGGCCCGAGCCGCGGGCGACCGCCCGGTACGGCGGGCCCGCACGGCGGGCGAGGGCTCGGCGAGCCAGACCACCACCACCGGCGACACGGGAACCGGTCCCGCCGCCGGTGGCACCACTGCAACCGCTGCTGCCGCCGCCGGTGCGCAGGCCCCCACGTCCCCTCGCCGGGCGCGCAGCGCCAGCCAGGGCTCGGCCAGCCAGCAGACCGAGGCTTCGGCCGCCGACGAACAGGCGCCTTCGGCAGCCGCCCCCGCGGCCTCGGGGACCACCGAGCCGACGCCTCCCGCCGGCCCCCGCCGCACGCGCAGCGCGAGCCAGGGCTCGGCGACACAAAGGACACAGGCCACGGAGCAGCAGCCCGCTGCCGCGGCGCCGCGCAGCTCCGACGCCCCTTGGCACCACGCCCGCCCCGCGTTCGACGAGCCGAAGCAGGAGCCGAAGCCGGAGCCGGAGCAGGCGCAGGAGTCGAAGCAGGAGCCGGAGTCCAGGTCGGAGTCGGAGCCGGGGGCCACCCCGGAGCCCGCGGCTGCCCCGAGTCCGGACCCCGAGGCCACCATGAAACCCCCGGCATCCCCCGAGCCGGACTCCGAGCCGGGCCCCGACTCGCACCCCGACTCCACCCCCGCTCCCGAAGACCCCACCACCGAAGACCCCACCCCCAGAAACCCAGCCGGAGGCACGCAGTGAACGACGCTCTCGACGTCGCCCTACGCCTCCTCGTCGTCTTCGTCGTGTTCCTGACGTTCCCCCTGATCGTCGGTCAGACCGAGCACAAGGTGATGGCCCACATGCAGGGCCGCCTCGGCCCGATGTACGCCGGCGGCTTCCACGGCTGGGCCCAACTCGTCGCGGACGGTGTGAAGTTCGCGCAGAAGGAAGACATCGTCCCCGCGGGTGCGGACCGCCGTATCTTCCAGCTCGCCCCCGCCGTCGCCCTTCTCCCGTACCTCCTCGTCCTCCTCGCCATCCCGATCGGCCCGGGTGAGGGCGCCGTCGGCCAGGTCGTCGACGCGGGCATCTTCTTCGTTCTCGCCGTGATGGGCGTGGGCGTCCTCGGCTCGCTCATGGCGGGCTGGGCCTCGGCCAACAAGTTCTCCCTTCTCGGCGGCCTGCGCACCGCCGCGCAGCTCCTCGCGTACGAACTCCCGATGCTGCTGACCGCCGCCTCCGTCGCGATGGCGGCCGGCACGGTCTCCCTGCCCGGCATCGTCGCCGCCTTCGAGTGGTGGTGGGTGCCCTGGCAGATCGTCGGCGCGGTCGTCTTCTTCGTGGCGGGCCTCGCCGAACTCCAGCGCCCGCCCTTCGACATGCCCGTCGCCGACTCGGAGATCATCTTCGGCGCGTACACCGAGTACACCGGCCTGCGCTTCGCGCTCTTCCTCCTCGCCGAGTACGCCGGAATCGTCGTCCTGTGCGGTCTGACCACCGTCCTCTTCCTGGGCGGCTGGCACGGCCCGTGGGGTGCCGACGGCCTCGGCTGGGTCTGGACCCTTCTGAAGACGGCCCTCCTCGCCTTCGTCGTGATCTGGCTGCGCGTCACCTACCCCCGCCTGCGCGAGGACCAGCTCCAGAAACTCTCCTGGACCCTCCTCGTCCCCCTCTCTCTCGCCCAGATCGCCCTCACCGGCATCGTCAAGGTGGTGATCTCGTAACCATGGCTGAGCCTCTCCCGCCCACCCGTCCCCGCATTCCTGGCTCCGGACTCGCCAAGGGCCTGGCCGTCACCCTCCGCACGATGACGAAGAAGACCGTCACCGCGCAGTACCCGGACGCCCAGCCCGAACTCCCGCCCCGCTCCCGCGGCGTCATCGGCCTGTTCGAGGAGAACTGCACGGTCTGCATGCTGTGCGCCCGCGAGTGCCCGGACTGGTGCATCTACATCGACTCCCACAAGGAGACGGTCCCGCCGGCCGCCCCCGGTGGCCGCGAGCGCAGCCGCAACGTCCTCGACCGCTTCGCCATCGACTTCTCCCTGTGCATGTACTGCGGTATCTGCATCGAGGTCTGTCCTTTCGACGCGCTGTTCTGGTCCCCGGAGTTCGAGTACGCGGAGACCGACATCCACGAACTCACCCACGAGCGCGACAAGCTCCGCGAGTGGATGTGGACGGTTCCGGCCCCGCCCGCCCTCGACCCCGGCGCCGAGGAACCGAAGGAACTGGCCGCCGCCCGCAAAACCGCCGACAAGCTCGCCGCCGAGGCAGCCACGGCAGCCGAACTCGCGGCGCAGACAGCCGAACAGGCTCCCCAGCCCGAACCCCCGGCCAGCGGCACGACTACGACCACAGGCACGACCGCGGGCACGACCACGGACCCGACCACGGGCACGCCCGAGCCCTCCAAGCCCTCCGACTTGCAGGACGGTGCGTCGTGAGCCTCGCAGCAGCCACGGCCGCCGCGGCGCGGGCCACGACCACCGCCGCCGAGAGCCACGGCTTCCTCTCCCCGACGGGCGTCGAGATCGCCTTCCTCCTCGTCGGCCTGGTCACTTTCGGCGCCGCGATCGTCACCGTCACCACCAAGCAGCTGGTGCACGCCGCCCTGTGGCTGGTGATGGCGCTCGGCGGCCTCGCCGTCGAGTACCTCCTGCTCACGGCCGAGTTCATCGCCTGGGTGCAGGTCCTCATCTACGTCGGCTCCGTCGTCGTCCTCCTTCTGTTCGGTCTGATGCTCACCAAGGCCCCGATCGGCCGCTCCCCGGACGCCGACTCGGGCAACCGCTGGGCCGCTCTCACCGTGGCCGTCGCCGCGGCCGCCGCCCTCGTCTGGGTGGTCGTGGACGCCTTCCGCACCACCTGGGTCGACCTGAAGGGCCCCGCCGCCGGCTCCACCGAGGTCACCGGAGCGAGCCTCTTCCAGAACTGGGTCCTCCCCTTCGAAGCCCTCTCCGTCCTCCTCCTCGCCGCCCTGGTCGGCGCGATCGTCCTCTCCCGCAAGGCGAAGGGGGACGCGACCACCCCCGCGAACGCGACCACCCCCGCGGGCACCGCCACCCCCTCGGGTGCCCAGAGCCGCCGGAGCGAGAAGGAAGGGACCCGCTGATGCACCTCGCCTATCCCGCCGTGCTCTCCGCCCTCCTCTTCTGCACCGGCCTGTACGGAGTCCTCGCGCGCCGCAACGCGATCCTGGTCCTGATGTCCGTCGAGCTCATGCTCAACGCCGTCAACCTGAACCTCGTCGCCTTCGACGTCTGGCTCTCCAGGACCGCCCGCGACACGCTCCACTCCGGCCAGGCCCTGACCCTGTTCACCATCGCCATCGCGGCCGCCGAGATCGGTATCGGCCTGGCGATCGTCCTCGCCGTCTACCGGGGCCGCGGCACCTCGGACATCGACAAGCTCCGCGAGACCGCCGAGGGCCCCGTTCCGGACGGCTCCCACGGCGACGGCACCGAAGAAGCCCCCGTCACGGGAGACGAGAAGGCTGAGGCCACCGCGTGACCACGACCACCCTCGCCGTCCTCGTCCCCCTCCTTCCGTTCCTGGGCGCCGCTGCCGGACTCCTCCTCGGCCGCACGGCCCCCGGCTACGTCCGCCCCCTCGCGGTACTCCCGTCCCTCACCTCGCTCGTCCTCGCCGTACTGGTCGCCGTGCGCCAGGGCGGCGGCCAGGCCATCAACGCGGCCACCGAACTGACGCCCACCGGCTCGGTCCCGATCGAACTCGCCCTGCACATCGACGGCTTCGCCGCCCTCGTCGCCGTACTCGTCGGCGTCGTCGCCTCCTGCGTGCAGATCTACTCGACGGGCTACCTGCGCGACGACCCGCGCTACCCCTCGTACGCCGCTCTCGTCTCCCTCTTCACCTCCGCGATGCTGCTCGTCGTCTACTCCGGCGACCTGATCGTGCTCCTGGTCGGCTGGGAGGTCATGGGCATCTGCTCGTACTTCCTGGTCGGCCACTACTGGGAGACCCCCGAGGCCCGCGCCGCCTCGATCAAGGCCTTCCTGGTCACCAAACTCGGCGACGTCCCCTTCCTCATCGGTCTGTTCGCCCTAGGCACCGACGCCGGGTCCTTCCGCATCACCACGGTCCTCGGCACCGTCGCGAGCGGCGGACTGCACCATCCGACGCTGATCGCCCTGCTGCTCCTCGCCGGCGTGGCGGGCAAGTCGGCGCTGTTCCCGCTCCACACCTGGCTGCCCGACGCGATGGCGGGCCCGACACCCGTCTCCGCCCTGATCCACGCCGCGACGATGGTCGCCGCCGGTATCTACTTCGTCGCCCGGCTCCTCCCCGTCTTCCAGGCCTCCTCGGCCGCGATGGTGGTCCTCGCCGTCATGGCCGCCGTCACGATGGCGGGCTCGGCTCTCGCCGCACTCGCCCAGGACGACATCAAGCGGGTTCTCGCGTACTCGACGATCGGCCAGCTCGGCTACATGGCCGGCGCCCTCGCCGTCGGCGACCGCGGTGCCGCTGTCTTCCACCTCCTGTCCCACGGCGCCTTCAAGGCGCTGCTGTTCCTCGCCGCCGGCGTGATCATCCACGCCTCCGGCACCAACTCGCTGGCCGTCATGTCCCGCATGACGGGCCTGCGATCCCGCGTCCCCGACGCCTACTGGACGATGACCGTGGCGCTGCTCGCGCTCGCCGCGATCCCGCCGTTCAGCGGCTTCTTCTCCAAGGAGGCCGTCCTCGGCGCAGCCGAGCACGTCGCCACCGGCCACACCGAGCACGCCCCCGGCTCCGCGGGCTGGATCGTCCTCGTCGCCGGTCTGGTCACCGCCGTACTCACCGCCGCGTACGCGACCCGGCTGTGGCTGCTGGCCTTCCACGGCCGGGGCGTCGAGGCCCCCGACCACGGCAAGGAGCCGCGCAGCATGACCGTCGTGCTGTGGGTGCTCGCCGTCCCTTCCCTCGCTTTCGGGCTCGCGTACGGCCCACTGCCCGACTGGTTCGACGGCCGTGACCTGACACCGGTCCTCACCACCTCCGTCCTCGGCACGGGGCTCGCCCTGGTCGGCGGGATCGTCACCTACGGCGCCTGGCGGCACACCACCGCGCTGGCTCCCCGCGTGCCGATGGGCGCGGTCGTGGCCCACCCCGACGCCGAGCCCGCGCGGGTCGAGGCGGAGGCGATCGCCAGTCACGCGCCCGTGTTCGGAGACGTGGCCTACGCCCCAGACCCGGCGGATCCCGGACGGCTGCTGCTCGGCCCGCTGCACCGGCACGCGGCCGTCGGATTCCACCTCGACGCCGTGTACAACGTGCTGTTCGTCCGCCCCGTCCAGGCCGGAGCCGCACTCGTCCGGTTCCTCGACCGTGAGGTCGTCGACACCTACGTACGCGGTGCGGCCGCCCTACCCCGCCTGCTCGGCGCCGCCGTACGGCGCGCGCAGACCGGCAATGTGCAGACCTATGTGAGCGCGCTGCTCGCCGGCACCGTCGTCCTGGTGGTCGCCGCCCTCCTCGTCGCCACGGGAGCGTGAGCAGGCGTGATCGATATCAGTGAATCCGTGATGCAGATTCTTCTCGCGTTGATCGTCGTCGGGCCGCTCATCGGCGCCGCCGCCGCGCTCCTGCCCGCGCCGCCCGGACTGAAGGGGAAGTCACCGGACCAGGCCGTGCTGCGGCACGGCGTGATCGTCACCGGCGTGGTGCTCATCGCCACGATCGTCCTCGCGCTCGGCTTCGACCACGACCACCCGTCAAAGATGCAGGCCACGACGGACATCAGCTGGATCCCCGCACTCGACGTGCGGATCCACCTCGGCATCGACGGCATTTCCCTCCCCCTTCTGGTCCTGACCGCGCTGCTGACCTTCCTCTGCGCGCTCTACAGCTACTTCAAGATGCCCGCGGGGCCGACCCCGAAGGCCTTCGTCGCACTGCTGCTCGTCCTCGAGTCCGGCACCCTCGCGACCTTCGCCGTCCTCGATCTGCTGCTGTTCTTCCTCGCGTTCGAGATGGTGCTCATCCCGATGTACTTCCTCATCGCCCGGTGGGGCGGTGCGCAGCGCCAGGCCGCGGCCTGGAAGTTCATCCTCTTCACACTGCTCGGTTCGGTCGTCATGCTGCTGGGCCTGCTCCTGATCGGAATCAAGGCGGGCACATTCGACATGGTGGCACTCGCCACTGACAACGGCCGGTCGCTGACCACATCCGTGCAGGTCATCGCAGTTTTGGCGATCGGAATCGGGCTCGCGGTCAAGACGCCGATGTGGCCGCTGCACAGCTGGCTGCCGGACGCCCACACCGCCGCGCCCACCGTCGGCTCGGTCCTGCTGGCCGGTGTACTGCTGAAGATGGGTACGTACGGTTTCGTCCGGATTCTGCTGCCGATCGCGCCGGACGGGATGCACACCTTCGCCCCCTACCTCGCCGCCTTCGCCGTGGTCGGGATCATCTACGGATCCCTGGCCTGCCTGGCCCTCGCGAAACAGGGCGCGAAGGGCGATCTCAAGCGGCTCATCGCGTACTCGTCCGTCGGTCACATGGGATTCGTCCTGCTCGGCATCGCGACGATGACCCCGACCGGGGTGAACGGCGCGCTGTTCGCCAACATCGCCCACGGTCTCATCACCGGACTCCTCTTCTTCCTCGTCGGGGCGCTGAAGGACCGCACGGGCACCACCGACCTCGACACCCTCGCCGAGGGGACCGGCGCAGCGCTCTACGGCAAGGCTCCGCGTCTCGGCGGACTCCTCGCCTTCGCCGCCGTCGCCTCCCTCGGGCTTCCGGGCCTCGCCGGATTCTGGGGCGAGATGCTGGCTCTGTTCGGCGCGTTCAAACCCGCCGCCGACCTCAGCCGTCCCGCGTATCTGACGTTCATGGCGATCGCCGCCTTCGGCACGCTGCTCACGGCCGCGTACATGCTCGCCGTCGTACGCCGTGTGTGCATGGGCGAGACCCCGCGACAGGAGGCGCCGAAGCTCGCCGACGTCCAGAGCTACGAGTTCGCGGCCTGGACGCCGCTCGTAGCCCTCACCGTCGTCGCCGGTCTGTGGCCCAAGGCCCTCCTCGGCCTGACCGACCCGGCCGTACAGCAGCTCCTCGCAGGAGGCACCCGATGAGCTCCCTGGTCCAGTCCGTCGACTGGCTCGCGATCGCGCCGCCCACCCTCGCCGCGGTCGTCGGACTCGTCGTGCTCGTCGCCGACCTCTTCATCGGAGAGGAGAAGAAGGCGGTACTCGGCTGGGTGTCGGTGGCGGGGCTCGCCGCGTCCGCACTCCTGTTGCTGCCCCTCCGGGACGGCGACCGCGCCACCTTCTGTCTGACGGGCGACGCGCACGCCTGTAGCTACACAGCGGACCGCTTCACCCTCGTCATCCAGTTCCTGGTCCTCGGCGGCGCGCTCCTGGCAGCACTGCTGTCGGTCACGGCCCTGAAGGACGCCAACAAAGACCTCCCCGAAGGGGAGTTCTGGTTCCTGTTGCTCTCCTCGGCCGCGGGCGCCGCCCTGCTGCCCGCCTCCCGCGACCTCGCGACACTCATCGTCGCCCTCGAAGTCGCCTCACTGCCCGCCTTCGCACTCGTCGGCATCAAACGCGGCGACAAGAAGTCCTCCGAGGCGGCCCTGAAGTTCTTTCTGTCCTCCGTCACCGCGACCGCCGTCAGTCTCATGGGCGTCAGCTTCATCTACGCGACGACCGGCAGCCTCTACCTGACCCAGATCGCGGACAAGATCCAGCACGTCGACGGACAGTTCCACACCCTCGCCCAGGCGGGCGTCGTCCTCACCCTCGTCGGCTTCGCCTTCAAGACGGCCGCCGTGCCCTTCCACTTCTGGGTGCCCGACACCTACGTAGGGGCGCCTTTGCCGATCGCCGCCTACTTGTCGGTCGTCGGCAAGGCGGTCGGCTTCTCCGGCCTGATCCTCGTCACCGTCGTCGCCCTCCCTTCGTACGGGGACGTCTGGGGCCCGGCGCTCGCCGTGCTGGCCGCCCTCACCATGACCGTCGGCAACGTCGGCGCCCTGCGCCAGCAGGCCACACGCGCGTACAGCGCGGTCCGCCTGCTCGCCTGGTCCTCCGTCGGCCAGGCCGGCTACCTCCTGGTCCCGATCGCGTCCGCCGCCTACTCCAAGGACGCCGACAAGGCCATCGGCTCCACCGTCGCGTACGCGCTGATGTACGCGGTGGTGAACCTCGGCGCCTTCGCCGTGGCCGCCCTCGTCGCCCGTACGAGCCCCCTGAACCGCATCAGCGACTACCGGGGCCTGTACGCGAGGAGCCCCCTGTCCGCGCTGATCCTCGGCTTCTTCCTGCTCTGCCTCGCGGGACTGCCGCCGGGCATCATCGGGCTCTTCGCCAAGGTCACCGTCTTCGCGGCGGCCGTCGACGCGGGGCTCGGCTGGCTGGCCGTGGTCATGGCCGTCAACGTCGTGATCGCGCTCTTCTACTACCTCCAGTGGACGACCCTGCTCTTCCGAGCCCCCGAGGGGGAGTCCGAGAAGCACCGCGTCCCGGCACCGCTGACCGCCGCGATCGCCCTGACGGCCGTCCTGGGCATCGCTCTCTCCGGAGCACCTCAGCTGGTCCTGCGCTTCTCCGCGACCGGCCTGTTCTGAGAGCGTCACCCGGACCGTCACCCGGACGGTCCACGTGTGCTGTCGCGCGCACAAGGGAACTAGTGCTCCTCGCCTGGCGTTGACCAGTGCGGGAGGTTCCACTGAAAAGTGGAAGCAAGGTATCAGCAAGCAAAGGGTTCCCCTGCCGCACCACTTGGAGGGCGTACCGTGCACCGCCGGCACAATGGGCTCAGGACCGCCGTACTCCTCGGGGGACTGTCCGCACTCATCATCGTCATCGGCAGCTTCTTCGGGCGTACCGGCCTCGTCGTCGCGCTGTTCATCGCGATCGGGACGAACGCGTACGCGTACTGGAACAGCGACAAACTGGCTCTACGCGCGATGCGCGCACGCCCGGTGAGCGAATTCGAGGCCCCGGCCCTGTACCGCATCGTCCGGGAGCTCTCGACCCAGGCCCGCCAGCCCATGCCGCGCCTGTACATCTCACCGACCGAAGCGCCGAACGCGTTCGCGACGGGGCGCAACCCGCGCAACGCGGCGGTGTGCTGCACCGAGGGAATCCTGCGCATCCTGGACGAACGCGAGCTGCGCGGCGTCATCGGCCACGAGCTCAGCCATGTCTACAACCGCGACATCCTGATCTCGTCGGTCGCGGGCGCCCTCGCCTCCGTGATCATGTTCCTGGTGAATTTCGCCTGGCTGATCCCGATCGGCCGTTCGAACGACGACGAGGGCCCCGGCATCCTCGGCATGTTGCTGATCATGATCCTGGGTCCGCTCGCCGCGTCCCTCATCCAGCTGGCCATCAGCCGCTCCAGGGAGTACGAGGCGGACGCGTCCGGCGCCCAGCTCACCGGCGACCCCCTCGCCCTCGCCAGTGCCCTGCGCAAGCTCGACGCGGGCACCAAGCAACTGCCGCTGCCTCCCGAGCCGCGCATCGAGACCGCGAGCCACATGATGATCGCCAACCCCTTCCGCCCGGGCCAGGGAATGTCGAAGATGTTCTCCACGCACCCGCCGATGGCGGAGCGCATCGCCCGGCTCGAGCAGATGGCAGGTCGCCAGCAATGAAGACAATCCTGAACGTCATTTGGCTCGTCCTGAGCGGCTTCTGGCTTTTCCTCGGCTACTTGGCCGCCGGCGTGCTGCTGTGTATCACCATCATCGGCATCCCGTTCGGCATCGCGGCCTTCCGTATCGGCGTCTACGCCCTGTGGCCCTTCGGCTATACGACGGTGGAGCGCCGCGACGCGGGCGCCCCCTCCTGCGTCGGCAATGTCCTGTGGCTGATCCTCGCGGGCTGGTGGCTCGCCCTCGCCCACATCGTCACCGGCATCCTGCTGTGCATCACGATCATCGGCATCCCGTTCGGCATCGCCAACTTCAAGCTCATCCCGGTCTCGTTGCTCCCGCTGGGCCGCGAAATCGTCCGCACGGACGAGCCGTTCGCCACGCGCTGACGGGGCGGCGCGGGGGTGCAGAATCCGAAGTACGCCGTAGCGGCGTACAGCAACAGGGGCGTCGGCGAGTCGATATGGGCGCTGTGCAAGGACGCCACTGACGAGCTCTACGCCGATCCGCTCCCTCCCCCGCGCGTCCGGTACGACCTGCTCGGCTGCGCACCCCGGGGCGAGCTGGCCGGGGCCGTGGTGCGGGCCCGCACCACGGGCTCCGCTCCGTTGGGCGGCCTATTGGTGCGGACCCTCGACGCCACACACACCCCGGTCGGGGAGGCATGGCCACTGGAGTACGCACGGGTTCTCGGCGACCGCCCGTGCGCGCTCGACCCGACGCTGCGCGACATCACCGTCGAGGCGTCGGCGGTCCCGGACACCCAGGCCGAACACCCCCAACGGCCGTTACTCTCCGCGGGACACCGGCTCCTGGGCACGGACGGCGAGCCGTGGGGCCACTGCAGGGACCTCGGCCAAGTCCCGGGCGAATTCATCGCACCGGCGGACCCGCCGGTACGCCTGCTCGGCTGCTCCCCGCGCGGATCCCTGCGCGACGCGCTCGAAGCGGGCGACGAGGACCTGGGACACGCCAGCGTGCTGCGCCTCAACTGGGTCGGCCGGACGGTCGGCTCCGTACTCGAAGGCGAGATCATCGCGTGGATCCCCTCCGCGCACGGCCGGGGCCTGGTCGATCTCACGCTCGACCCCTGGTCGCGGCGGCTTCCCAGAGCAGCCCGCGAGGCCTGGGACGTGTGGTGGCGCGAACGCCAGTCCGAGCCGAACAGCTGGGCCCGATGCAGCTCGCAGGGGCGCGAGTTCTGGCTCGACCGGGCACGCGAAGGAACGAACCCGTCCGGGCCCGACCCAGAGCCAGGCTCCACCTACCACCTCGACGGCCGCCACGTCACCGACGCGCCGGCCTTCCACTGCGCGCTCGGCGAGGCGGTGAACGGTCCCGGCGGCTACTTCGGCCACGACCTGAGCGCCGTCGCCGACTGCCTGCGAGGCGGCTACGGCGCCGAGCCGCCCTTCACCCTCGTCTGGCACGACGCCGACGTCGCCCGCACCTGCCTCGGCGTGACGCCGTACCGCGACCGCAGACCCCCGACATTCGAGGAACTGCTCACCTTCCTCACCGATAACGGCGTCGACGTACGCATCGCCTGATGGGTTATCCACAGGCCGCCCGATTGTCAGTGGCGCGCTGCATCATGAAGCCATGACCGAAATCGAGCAGTTGCTGGCACGGGTCGGTACGGAGGCCCGCAACACCCGCCCGTGGGGCTGGCCTTCGCTCCCCGCGCCCGTGGACGCGGCGACGGTCACCCGTGCCGAAGCCGTCCTGGGCTTCACCCTGCCGCCACTGCTCGCCGCGCTCTACCTGCAGATAGGGGATGGCGGCTTTGGTCCGGAGTACGGCCTGTTGCCGCTGCTCGACGGTTCCCCGTCCGGCGAGCCCGCCGCCGTCCCGCAGTATCTCGCCCACCGGGAGAGCGGCCGCCAGGACCCCGACTGGCCCTGGCCGGAGGGCGTCCTGCCGATATCCCACTGGGGCTGCGGGATGTACGCGTGCGTGGACTGCCGCAGCCCCCGGGGCATGGTCCTGCTCTTCGAGCCGAACGCCGACGAGGCCGACCACGCCTGGTACGTGGACGCACCCGACCTACAGGCGTGGCTGGACACCTGGCTGGAGGGCTCCGGCTGGTACGAGGAGTCCAACGACGACACGGACTTGGCCCCTTGGCCCGACTTCCGCATACGCACGGCGGCGGCACAGGCCTCGTAGCGACCCGCCCGCCATCGACGCCCGCCGATGGCTACCGCGAGGCCGCCCACCCCTCACGCCGTACGCCACCCACCCCCTCACGCCGTACGCCGCCACCGCCTCACGCCGTACGCCGCCATCCCCACACCCAGCACAGCCGCGCCCACGACCACCGAAAGCGCTGGAAGCGCGAACGCCAGGGTCACGCACCCGACGAGTCCCACCACCGGCACCAGCCGCGCCGCCGGAGCGGGGCTCAGGGTCCACGCCGACGCGTTGGCCACGGCGTAGTACGCCAGTACACCGAAGGAGGAGAACCCGATCGCGCCCCGCACGTCCACCGTCGCGGCCAGCACGACGACCACCGCGCCCACGGCCAGCTCCGCCCGGTGCGGCACCTGGAAACGCGGATGCACGTCGGCCAGGGTGCCCGGCAGATGACCGTCGCGGGCCATGGCCAGCGTCGTCCGTGAGACGCCCAGGATCAGGGCGAGGAGCGAGCCGAGCGCGGCCACGGCCGCACCCACCCGTACCACCGGCACGAGCCCCGGCACACCGGCCGTCCGCACCGCGTCGGCCAGCGGCGCCGAGGCATGCCCGAGCCCCTCCGCCCCCAGCACCGAAAGGACCGCCACCGCGACCGCCGCGTACACCACGAGCGCGATGCCCAGAGCCGTCGGGATCGCGCGCGGAATGGTGCGCGCCGGATCCCGTACCTCCTCACCGAGAGTCGCGATCCGCGCGTATCCGGCGAACGCGAAGAACAGCAGCCCCGCCGCCTGAAGCACCCCGCCCGCGCCACCGGAGACCCCGACGTCCAGCCGCCCGGCGTCGGAGGCGTCCGATCCGAGACACACGACCACCACGGAAGCGAGGACCGCGAGGACCACCGAAACGATCACCCGGGTCAGCCGGGCGGACTTGTGCATGCCGCCGTAGTTCACCGCGGTGAGGGCCACCACGGCCCCGACCGCCACCGCGTGCGCCTGCTCGGGCCAGACGTACGCGCCCACGGTGAGCGCCATCGCCGCACAGGAGGCCGTCTTCCCGACGATGAACGACCAGCCCGCCAGATACCCCCAGAAGGCGCCGAGACGCTCACGCCCGTACACATAGGTGCCACCGGAGGCGGGATACAGAGCGGCCAGCCGTGCCGAGGACATCGCATTGCAGTACGCGACCACGGCCGCGACCGCGAGTCCGAGGAGCAGGCCGGACCCGGCCGCCCGTGCGGCCGGTCCCAACGCCGCGAAGATCCCGGCACCCACCATCGACCCGAGCCCGATGACCACGGCGTCCCCGACGCCCAGGGTGCGCCGCAACTCGGATCCGGACTGTGCCATGGGCGGCACCCTACCGATCGCTGCAACCGACCGCCGTCGACCAGGCGTCCTTCCCGACAACGCGCCACGAACACCAGCACGACCACCGGCTGCTCGAACGCGAAGGCATGAGACAGCAGGTCCGGAGCAGGATCACAGCACAGGCACAGCGCGGAGAGGCAGGTTCAGGGCATGGGCATCATCAGCTGGATCATTCTGGGACTGTTGGCCGGAGCCATCGCCAAATTCCTGCTGCCGGGCCGTGACCCGGGCGGCTTCATCGGAACGACCGTCATCGGCATCGCGGGCGCCTTCATCGGCGGCTGGATCTCCGCGCGCTGGCTGGACCACCCGATCGCCAAGCAGTTCTACGACGGTGCCACGTGGGCCGCCGCGATCGGCGGCTCGCTCGTCCTGCTCATTCTCTACCGCATCCTGTTCGGCGACTCGCGCCGTTGAGCGCGCCCCCCTAGGCCGCAGCCAGCAGGCGAGAAGGGTGGGCACCCCCCGGGGGCCCACCCTTCCTCGTACGCGAAACTTTCCTCGTACGCGTAATGAACCACCGGCCGAAGCCGGTTGGCGGCCGATGGCTACCGGTAGTTCACGAACTGCAGCGCGAAGTCGAAGTCCTTGCCCTTGAGCAGTGCCTGCACGGCCTGCAGGTCGTCACGGCTCTTCGAGCTGACGCGCAGCTCGTCGCCCTGCACCTGCGCCTTCACGCCCTTCGGGCCCTCGTCGCGAATGATCTTCGCCACCTTCTTCGCGTTGTCCTGGGAGATGCCCTCCTCGATGGACGCGAAGATCTTGTACTCCTTGCCGGAGAGCTGGGGCTCGCCCGCGTCCAGCGACTTCAGCGAGATACCGCGCTTGACCAGCTTGGTCTCGAACACATCGAGGATGGCCTTGACCCGCTCCTCGGAGTTCGCCTCCATCAGGATCTTCTCGCCGGACCAGGAGATGGAGGCGCCCACGTTCTTGAAGTCGTAGCGCTGCGAGATCTCCTTGGCGGCCTGGTTGAGGGCGTTGTCGACCTCCTGCCGCTCGACCTTCGAGACGATGTCGAAACTGGAGTCGGCCATGTCCTGTGGCTCCTTGTATCGGGGTGCGTAGGGGCGGCCATCGAGCCCGGCGTAGGTCCCCGGCCGCATCCGCATAAGCCTAGCCACCCCCTCCCCTCCAAGCGCAGATCAATTGGGTGGCGAAGCACCCCCGAGCATCAGGTATCGTTTACGTCGTTGCCAGGGAGCGCCGCCAAAAAGCGGTCCTCAGGGCAGCAACCCCGGCGGTGTGCCCGAGCGGCCAAAGGGAGCAGACTGTAAATCTGCCGGCTCAGCCTTCCCAGGTTCGAATCCTGGCGCCGCCACACGGGAACAAAGGCCCCGTGACCTGCCCTCTACGCAGGTCACGGGGCCTTTGTCATGTGCTCTTGCGAGGGGCGCACTGTCTCGCGCTGTCTCGCATTAGAACGCCCCGTCTCGGGGTGTGTGGACGGGCCGTGGACGGGCAGTCCGGCCCCGTCAGACGTGCTTCCCCAGGCGGGCGGAGATCTTGGCGTTAGCGGCATCGTCGCCGTCGCTGAGGAACTTCGCGTAGACCCGAAAGAGGACGCCGACGCTGTGGCCGGCGCGCTTGGCCACGAGCTGAGGTTCTACCCCTGAGCTGAGCCATGTGGAGACTGCCGCGTGACGTAGATCATATGGTCGCTTGGCCAGGGGTGATTCCTTCTGCGCGGGTGTCAGGGCGCGTGATCGGGCTTCGGCCCAGACTTCGCCGTATCCGGTGTCCTGGATCAGCCCGCCGCGCTGGGTCTGAAACAACCGGCCGTCGGGCGCCGTGCCGTACGCGGTGACGTGCCAGCGCAGTAGGGCCACCAGTTCGGGCGGGATCGGGACTGGTCGGACCGCCTTGCTCGAACGGTGCTTCAGTCCTCGCTTGTCGTGCGCTTCGCCGCTGTCTGTCCACGCTGAGCCCGATCGCGGCCGTGTCTGCCGGAGTCGAAGCATGCCCCAGCCGCGGCGCGGGAGGTCGCAGTCCTGGAGCCGTAGCCCGATGACTTCCGCCGGGCGGGCCGCGGCGTAGTACATGCAGCCGAAGAACCCCGCCAGACGGCGACCACGGGGGCTCTGGTCCCGTACGGCGGTCAAGAGCTTCGAGGCCTGCTCGGGATCTGGCACACAGGCTGGGTCCACCTCCTCTTCCACCTGCTCCGGCGGCTTCCACTTGATGCGGGTGAGCGGGTTCTCGCTGAGGAGTTCGGCCTCTACCGCGTACTCCAGGGAGTTGTGGAAGATCGCTCGCTTGCGCCGGATCGTCGCTGCCGCGGCCGTCTTGCCGTCCAGTTTCTTGGAGAGGGCGTTCAGGGTGGCCCGTACGAGCAGGCGATCGGTGAGCGCGGACGTGGGCACGGACTTGCGCTTGAACCAGTCCAGCACCTTGGTGACGTCGGCGGGGGTGTCTTCCTCCCAACGGTTCTTGTTGAATGCCCAGCTGTACAGGGCGGTGCGCACGACGCTGGCGTCGGGCATCCCCTTGGTGTCCTTCACTAGCGTGGGCGTCACGGTCGCCATCGCTTCAGCCAGAGTCCGCCGTGTGGAGGCGGGGGAGTCGTCCCACTTCATCTCGATGTAGTTCCGGGCGTGCTCGTACCACGAGATATCCCGTTCCTTGGCGACCATGGATTTCGGCAGTCCGCTGTCCACGTCGAACGGCTCACCCTGGCGGGCCGCGGTGATGAGCTGGGCCCGTCGGCTCTCCGCCAGGCCCAGCGTGAGGAACGACTCCGAGTGCGGGCGCGTGCCCACCTTCCAGCGGAGTTGGTAGGGCTTCCGGTAGTCACGCTTGCGGATGGCCCAGATCTTTACGGTGTAGCTCCACTCCGTCACGCAGCGTCCATTTCATCGAGAAAGGCGTCCAGGACACTTCGGCGCACGCAGATGCGGCCGGTCGGGGTGCGCTTGGCCTCCGGCCCGTAGCCGCGGTTGCGCCAGCGATACCAGGTCGCGCGGGTTATGCCGAGTTCGACCAGGGCGTCGCTCAGCGGCAGCAGTTCGTCTTTGGGGGAGCGACGTCGGCGGGAAGGGGTGGCCATGCCGAGATCTCCTTGGGACAGAAACGGAATGCGGGGCCCGGTAGGGCCCCGCATGGGTGGGATGGGTCGCTGGACTGTCAGGCCGCTATTGGCAGTTGGGGTGAATGAGGTGGCCGACGGTGGTCAGTTCCGGGGCCATGGGCTGTTCGCATACCGGGCAGATCAGGTGTGGGCCAGAGATGGCGTGCGTTTTACTGTCCGTACTCGCCCTACTGTCCGCAGGGGGTCGGTTGGCCTGCTCAGAGGCATGCGGAGGTGCGGACAGTAACGCCGCTTCACTGTCCGCTTCACTGTCCGCACTGTCCGCACTGTCCGCGGCGGGAGGCTGCGGACAGTGCGCGGACAGCATCTGGACAGTAGAAGCGTCCGTACTGTCCGCAGGTTTGGCCTGGTCAGACGTGGTTGCGGACAGTAGGGCGGGTGCGGACAGTGTTTTGCGACCCATCTCTGTAGGGGTGAGGCTGATGAGCCGCTGGCGGCGCCGGTCGGGGGTGCGGCTGGTGTCGTCGTAGTTGATGCCGACGGAGCGCAGCATCGGGGCGAGTCGCTTGAGCTGCCCTCCGGCGCGTGGCGCGTCCTTGGGCCATTTGGGGTGGTAGCCGTCGGGCGGGGGCAGCAGGTCCAGGAGTTGGCCAGCGGTGCCGGACCAGGCCCCGTGGGTTTCGACGAAGCCGACGACAGCGGTGCCGAAGGGGTCGCCTTCGAGGGCGTCGGCGTAGACGGTCTGGGCAGCGGCGGTGTAGCTGCCGAGAGTGTCCCAGCCCTGGACGTGGTCCACGGCCGCGAGGACACGGGCGAAGTCGGCCATGCGGGGCATGCGCTCCAGCCGGACGGACGGGAGCTCCCGCAGGACGGCGACGAGCAGGTCCAGCAGGGCGCCCAGGATCGCGGGCCGGGCGGTGTCGTAGGCGGTGTCCAAATCTTCCTCGGAACGGCGCCGGTCCTCGCCGATGAGCTGGAGATCCAGGACCAGCAGGCGTTCGGCGAGGTCACCGGCGAGTGCTCCGGCGTCGATGGTGGTCAGTGCCAGCACTCGGCGGAACGTCAGCACGACGACGTCGTCGTCGGTGTACAGCGCGCGGTCGACGATGCCGTCGCCGGTCACGGCTTTGCACAGGGTGTCCGACAGCCAGGGCGGGATGGTGCTGATGTTGTCCAGGCACAGGGCCCAGGAGTTGAACGCCTGGGTGGCCCAGGCTTTGACGTCCCTGGGCTGGGAGCGCTTGGTGGCCGCGGACGGGTCGACCAGGTTGACGATCATCTGGGCGGCCTTGGATTTCCCGGTGCCCTGCTCGCCCTTGCAGGTGAGTACGGGGTGGGGGATGTGCGGGATCCAGGCAGCGATCAGCCAGGCGACGAGTTGGTGGAACGTGGGGTCGTCCATGTTGACCAGGTCGCGCAGCAGGGCGAGGCCGTCCGTGGTGCCTTCGGGGCGGGGCATGGGGGCCATGGCGCCGGAGCGGCGGAAGAGGACCGGGGAGCGGTCGGCGTTCTGCCAGCCGTCGGGGGTGGCGATGACGCAGTGTCCGTCGGCGGTGCCGAGGTCCACGACGACGCGGGAGGCGTCGCCGGCGACGCGCAGGTGGACGGGGACGGGGTCACCGGCGGCGGCCTCGCCTTCCAGGACGGTCATCGCGTCGGCCAGCGCGGACTGGGAGGGGACTTGGCCGCCGTTGTTGATGGTGAAGCGGCGGGCCAGTTGGGTGCGCAGCCCGGCCCTTCCGCGCAGGGGGAGGGCGATGTGGGGGCCGTTGCGGCGCACGCCGTAGGGGCGTCCGTCTTCGGACATGACCAGGTCGTATCCGGCCCTGGCGAGGCTGACGAGCTGGGATGCCTGGGAGGGGCCCTTGTCGCCGGCGCTCATGTGCGGGTCTCCTTGCTGCGTGCGGCGCCCTTGGCGGCGCTGGCGATGGTGCGCTGGGCCTCCGCTTCGGGCAGGCCGGTCTCCAGTGCGGCGGCCAGCAAGTCTGCTGTGGCGATCTCAGGGTCGATATCCGAGGCGGCAAAGGCCCTTCGGGCGGCCCAGTACAGGCAGTTGTTCCGTCCCGTCCGGGTTGCTCGGACGGTACGCACCAGGCCGTCCAGGCGCCGCTGTGGACTGCCGAGCGGGGACAGCGTCTGGCTCGCTCGCTCGGGCGCTTGCGACGTCAGCAGAAGTTCGAGCAGGCGGGTCGGGACGGAAGCAATGTGACGTGGCCCAGAGCCGGGGGCGAAGCGGTAGCGGCCCTTGGGGCCCAGGGAGCCGGGGCCGACGAGATAGCCTCCGGTGCCTCGGGTGTCGACCCCCGGTGCGAGGAGGCTGGCCGTGTTGGGGATCCGCATGTCAGTCTGAACGGTCAGCCACAGGTGCAGGCCGCCGGATTGGGTTACCACGGTCGCTGTACGCGGCAGCTCGAAGTCGTACCGGGCGGCGAGGGCCCGGAAGTTGGCGATGCCGTCGGTGCCGCCGGTGCCGTCTTTGCGGTCCAGGTCCAGGCCGAACAGGTGATGCGGGGGCCGCCCGCAGGCGATGCCGTAGCCGGCCGCCCACGGGGCTGCGGCGAACAGCGCCCGCACCTGGTCGGGGTCGGCGCTGGCGTCGTGGACACCGTGGCCAGCCTTTCCGCACTGGCCGGTGCACGTCGCGGACGCCTCGCGGTGGGCGGTGGCGATGGCCGGCAGCTTGCTGCGGGTGAGGGGGAAGGCCGGGAGGCCGTGCAGGGTCGCGGCGGACAGGGCGTGGGCGCGTGCCGCGGCCCAAAACGGACCGGGCCGCTGGTCGCCGGGGCGCTGTTGGGTCATGCTGGAGTACCTCCGGGTCGCTGGTGCTGGGCTGGAGCAGGGCGCCCGCGGCTCGCCAAAGTCGCGCGGGCGCCCAACTCATGAGGTGGGGTCTAGAACGGGGGCTTGTCGTCGTAGCTGCCGGCACCGGCGGTGGCCCAGGGGTCGTTCTTCGATCCGGTCGCCGGCCGGTCGCCCTGGCCGCTGGAGCTGCTGGCGGCGTCCTTGGTGCGGTGGATGGTGGCGGTGGCGTAGCGGAGGCTGACGGCGATGTCCTCGACGTCCAGGCCGACGCCGGTGCGGGTGACGCCGTCGGGGCTGGTGTATTCGAACTGGCGCAGGGCGCCGGTGACGATGACCCGGGTGCCTTTGGTGAGGGTGGCTTCGGCGTTTTGGGCGAGCCAGCGCCAGGCGGTGCATCGCAGGAACAGGGTGTTGCCCTCGCTCCATTCGGCGCGGGTTTTGTCCCAGTTGCGGCTGTTGGAGGCGACGTTGAACGAGATCCAGGGGGTGCCGTCGCTGGTGTGGCGCAGTTCGGGGTCGGCGGTGAGGTTGCCGACCAGGGTGAGGGTGGTTTCTCCGATGGGCATGGTGCGGGCCTCCTAGGCTCCGGCGTGCTCCGGTACGGACGGACCTGCCTGCTCTTGTGGCAGGCGGCCCCAGTGGGTGCCGAGGATCTCGGCGTCCGCGGCGATCGGGACGCCGCGGAACGCGCTGGTCATCACCTTCGTGAGCAGGTCGCGGACGTGTTCGGCGTCCTGCTCGGGGACCTGGACGATGACCTCGTCGTGGACGAACAGCCACAAAGCGCCGGCCAGGCCGTGGGTGGTGGCGAGTTCGTAGACGGCGGCCACCAGCAGGTCACGGGCGGTGGACTGGATCGCGTAGTTGCTGTTGGCGTACGGCCGGTCCGGGTCGGCCGGGATCCTGCGGCCGGAGCCGGTGATGACGGTGGTCGCGTTGGCGATGTCCTTGCCGAAGCGGATCACTTCGGGGTAGGTGCGCTGCCAGCGCTGGATCACCCCGCGCGCCACATGCACGGGCACCCCGGTCTGCGCGGCGAGGGCCTTGGCGCCGCCGCCGTAGATCGTGCCGAACGTGGCCCGCTTGGAGACGGTGCGCTGTTCCTTGGTGAAGCCGGGCCCGTACATCAGGGTCGCGGTCGCGTCATGCAGATCCACCCCGGAGGCGATCACGTCCATCAGGGTCCGGTCCCTAGACAGGGCGGCGGCCACCCGCACTTCCACCTGGGAGAAGTCGCAGGCGACCAGCACGTGCCCGGGGTCCGCGCGGAAGCAGTGCCGCAACCTGGGGTCGTGCTTCTTGAGGGTCTGGAGCGCCGGTCCGGTGATCGACATGCGGCCGGTGCGGGCCCGCAGCGTGTTGATCTGCGGATGCACCCGCCCCGTCGCGTCCGCTGCGGCCAGGAACGATTCCAGGTTGCTGATGGTGTTGGAGGTGGCCGCCAGCCGCTGCCGCGCGGCCACCATCGCGGCCCCCTCCTCCGAGATCCGGGCGGCGCCCGCGGTCACGGCGTCCTGGAGCGCGGTGAGGCTGTCGGCGCTGGTGGAGACCTGCCCTCCCTCGGTGCGGGGCAGGGTGAAGCCGTCCACCTGCGACTCCAGCCAGGCCGCGAACCTCGGGGAGCGCCCGGAGAACCCGAGCGCCTGGCGGATGACCTGGTCACCCTGGTCGAACTCGCTACGGAACTCCGCCAGCAGACCGCGGGTGTAGAGGGTGTCCAGGAGCAGGCCGCGCACGGTGATGCCGGTGGACTGCGCGGCCAGCCACGCCTCCATCCGCACCAGGTGCGAGAACGGGGCGCAGCGGCTGAGTAGCAGCGGCAGCAGTCGGCGCACGTAGACAGCGTCCAGGCCCGCGTACACGGTGAACGCCTCATCCGTGGCCGGCAGATGGTTCCATCCCCAGTCGATCGGGTTGTTCCCGGCACGGGAGCCGACCGGGGCCAACTCACGCATCCGCGCGTGCAGCGCGGTCTCCGCCTGCTTCAGACCGTCGTCCAGGTAGCGGCCGGTGAGTTCCTTCAGGCCGTGTCCGGCCCGCTCGTCGGGCGCCAGCAGCTTGGACAGCAGGTGGGTGTCGATGACCCGGTGTCCGAGCCCGAGGCCGAACGCCGACCACACCGCCAGCACGTCATAGGAGGTGTGGGTCACGAAGCGGCGCCGCTCGTCTGCCAGAACCTCCGCGATGGCCCGACGCTGCTCGGGGATGAGGGGGTTGAGGACCCACGCCGCGGTGGGTGCGCCGAACTGCACCAGGCGGACCCCAGCGTCGGGACCGAAGTGCCCGGGGCCGCCCTTGACGATGGCGCGGGTCTCCACGTCCAGCCCCAGCACCAGATCCGATGCCGCGAACGCCGCGAAGGCTGCCGGATCGAACTCCGTCGCGTCCGCAGGGGCGTTGATGGTCATCGTGTGGCCGCCGTGGGTGCGGGTGTAGTCGGTCACGATGCACCGCCGTCCCGGGGTGCGGGGTGCTGGGTGATGACGGCGCGGATCGCCTTCACTGACGGCCCGTCGTGCAGCCACGGTTGTTCCGGCGTCGTCGCCAGGTGCCGCCCGAACAGCCGCACCCTTCCCGGCGCGCAGTCACGGGAATGCCAGGTCACGTTGTAGGTCCACCGGTCTCCGCGGGCGCCGGACTGCTCTCCCGCATGCAGGAGGCGGCCCACCTGGACGCTCACGAACGGCTCGCCTCCGTAGCCGGGTGGCGTCCACTGCACGAGCGTCAGCCAGCCGTGCACCTGGGCATGTGTGACCAGATCAGCCGCGGCCTTCGGCAGTACGTAGCCGGGCGGCGGGGAGGCCACCAGCTCGCGCAGGCGGCGGTCCACCGATGCGAGCCGGTCCCTGTTCTCAGGGCTCGCGTCACCTGCCTTGCGGAGGGCTGCGGCGAGCTCGCCGCGCTCGCCGGTGAGGCGGGTGTACTCCTGGGCCGGGGTTTCCACAGCGGTCACCACAGCGTCGGCTCCTCATCGAGACGCTTACCGCAGTGCGGGCACACGTCGTCGGCGTCGATGTGCAGCCGTGACCAGCAGCGCAGGCACACCCGCGCGGCGACCGGTTTGCCGGACTGCTCGATGCGGTGGGTTTCCGGGGTGGTCTGGAACAGCGGTTTGCGCGGCTGTCGGCAGATCTCGCAGCGTGCGTGTGGGCTGCCCTCCGGATAGGTGAGCTGGGCCCCGGCCGGGGGCGTGGATGGTTCCTCCTTCTTCTTGCTGGTCACGTGCTGTTCCTCCCTTCGTCGCGGGTGTCGCAAGGCGGGCACTCCCACAGCAGCGGCACGGTGCCCAGGTTCATCGGGCGGCGGCAGCGCGGGCAGGGCAGCGGTGTGGGCGGCGGCAGGATGCGGGCCAGCCACGTGTAGCCGTCCCCGGCCAGCGCGCGGCCGTAGGCGGCGGTATTGGCGGCCTGGTAGCGGACCGCCCCGGGCATCTGCTCCGGGTCGGTCTCGGCGTCGAACAGGGCCAGTTCGGCGGGCGGGGCGGTCACGCCGCCTCCCGCGCCGCGAGTGCGGCGAGGTAGCCGCGGCCGATCCACTCGGTGTAGGCGGGTGGGATGGCCTCGGTTAGCTCCTCGCGGATGTCGGTCCACGTGATACCCATCGCCGCTTGCAGCTCGGGGATGGAAGGCTTACCCCCGCCGGCGCCGTACGCGGCGACGTACGGGCCGTCGAAGTACTCACCGTGCCGCCACCCGCGCACCCTCCCCCGGTGCGGGACGTGCGCCGGCCGGGCAAGCGTCCAGCCGCCCAACTCGAAGTTGCGGTGCCGGATCACCCCGAGCCCGAACATCTCACCGCACAGGGTCAGGTCTTTGCGGATCTCCGCGCGGCCGTTGGGCTGCTCGATGACGTACGGCAGCCCGGTCTTGTCGAGCAGGTCACGGGTGGGTGCCACCAGGTCTTCGTGGGTGCCGCCCCACCCTTGCGAGCGGTTGGTGCCCACGGTCAGGGAGCACTTGCCCTGGCACGGCGGGGAGGCGTGGACCAGCGTGTACCGCTCGATGTCCCCCGTGGTGATCAGGTGGGCGAGGTATTCGAGCGCGTCACCCCGGTGATACGGGAAGGGGTAGTTCGGGCAGTCAGCGATGTCACAGCCGTCCACGTCGAACCCTGCTCGCTGGTAGCCGGTACCGGCGCCGCCGGCGCACGAGAACACGTCCAGCGCTCGCGGCCGTAAGCCGTGCGCTCGCCGGATGTCGGTGGGTTGGGTCATGCTGGGAGGTCTCCAGATCTCTTTGAAGGGACTGGACTGCCGGAGCGGGCCGCGATCTTTGGCGAGATGTGGGCGGCCCGCTCCGGGCTTCATTCGCCCTTGCCGCGGGCGAGTTTGAGGGTGATGCCACCGGCCCCGACGGGCCCGGCGGCGCCGGCGATGACGGTGGCGGTGTGCGCGGCGGCGTCCATCAGCGCGCACAGCGCGGCGACCAGTCCCCAGCCTCCGAGGACGACGGCGCCGGCGATGGCGAACGGGACCAGGACCCGGCGCCAGGCGATGGCGTTGGGGTCGGTGGTCTGGACGACGATGACGACGGGCTGCCCGATCGCCTGCGCGCGGTTCCAGGTGTCGGCAGGGATGTGCGGGGCGAGGAACCCCGGCGGGTCCGTCCGGTCCATGACGTGCTCCTTCAAGTCGGGGGTGGGTGGAATCGGGAGAAGCAGGAACCCCTGGGGATGTGGCCCCAGGGGTTCCGTCCGTTCGTTGGCGCTGCTGGTCAGTCCATGACCGACTTCATGAGCGCCTCGGCCTCGGCCAGCGCGGCGGATCCCGCTGTGCCGGTGCGGCGCGGCCTCTTGCCGCGCCCGCCCGTCTTGGTCCCGCCCTCGGGCTCGATGAGGTCGGAGTCGGGTGCGTTCCAGTCGCCCCACAGACCGCGCTTGTCCAGCTCGCTAATCTCGTGGTCGGTGAGGTGGGCCACCAGGCCGGGGAAAAGGTGGTCGATGCTCTGGCCGGGGGCGAACACCTGCAGCGTGCGCAGCCGGGGCGCCTCGTTGCCCTCGATGATCCAGCCGACGCCGCCCGTGTTCGGGTCCGCCGGGGGCTCTGCCTCGCCCTTCATGATGCGGTCGAAGCGGCCGGTTGCCTTCAGGCTGGTGAAGGTGCGTGGCAGCGGTTCGGGGATCTTGTCCTTCGGGAAGCCGAGGGCCTTGAATTCCTCGGTGATCCTGCCGGGCGGGGTGCGCAGCAGGACCGGGATGGAGTTCTCCCGGATGTTCTCCGCCATCAGGCGCGTGAAGCCGTCCTGCACTTCGGCGGACTGGGCGCCGATGCCCAGGCCGATGCCGTACTTGCGGCCCTTGACCGTGACCTGCTCGCCCAGGTCGGTGATCTCCGCCCCGTACACCGGGTGCCGGGCCGCGGACAGGAACTCGTCCAGCAGCGCTTTGAGCGGCAGGTAGGGGCAGCCGACGGCGTCCGGGCTCCAGTCGTGGTAGCCGCCATCGGCCCAGGGCATCTCGCCGCGGATCTCCATCAGCGCGATGAGCATGCGCAGCAGGCGCACCATGTACAGCGGCCCGTACCCGAGCCGGGCGACGTGCTCGGCGAGCATCCGCGTCTTGCCGTCCGGCGCTTCGGCGGCCACCATCACGATCGCGCCCCAGTTGGCGTAGGCCGCGGCCGCCGCCCCGATCAGCTCCGTCTTGCCGCCGCCGGACGGCGCGATGTACATGTCGTGAGCGGCGCCGCGCGGTGTGTAGACGCGCCCACGGGCGGGCTGGCCGTTCTCCAGGAAACCGACCACGTACCGGCCATCAGCTCCTGGCGTCAGCAGGTCCCTGCTCGCCGGGTAGACCTTGGACAGCGGGGAGACGTCCCACACCTGGGCCATGACCTGGTCGCCGTCGTCGTAGAACTGCACGACGTTGTCCTCGGGCTTGACCCCGAGGACAGCGCACATGGCCGCGGTGTCCCACAGCGGCTCGCCGCCGTCCGTACTACGCGCGATCCAGTAGGTGAAGCCGCGCTGCGTGTCGCGGCCCTTCCTGACAAACCTGGTGTTCGGGACCGGGCCCTTGGCGTGGCCGACCTTGAGGTCCCACCATTCGGCGTCGGTCAGCGCCTGCCGCGGCCGGCTGGCGGCGTCGGGTGTGACGCGGACTTCCGCCCAGCCGGGGCCGGAGGGGCGGCCCGCAGTGCGCTGGGTGCGCAGGATCTGCACCTCTTCCGGTTCCGGCTCGACGCCGAAGGCGGCGGCCACGTCGACCTCCGTCAGGCTGGTGATGGGGCGGCCCTCTTCGGAGGCGCGCAGCATCATCGTGAAGTCGTGCGGCATGCCCGGATGGCGCTCGACGTGGGCGACGACCGTCCGACCCGGCCTGCCAGCGCGCTCCCACAGGTACCGGACACCCTGGGTGAAGTCATCGACACCCCAGTCCGCCGCGGGCTCGGGCTCTACGGCCGGCGCCAGTTGCGGGACGGCGACGTGCGTCAGGACAGGGCGGCGGCCCTTGCGCGAGGTCCGCGACAGCGGGGAGAACAGCACCCCGAGGGCGGCCCAGCCCGCGGCCAGCAGCGCATCCGGGCCCCAGCCGGACGTCTGCAACGCGAAGATGTCGACCCCCAGGGCCGTCACCAGAGGCGACAGCCGGATCAGCGTGCAGCCGGCGCCGTGCGCGCCGTCGTGCAGCTTCTTGGCGGCCAGCGCCGTCGCGGCGGCTCCGGCCGCGAGGATGACGCCGTTGACTGTGCCGTCCGGGGAGGCGTTGGGGGCGATGGCCAGCACGGGCGCGCCCGCCGCGTACATCCAGCGCTCCAGGACGACACTGCGGGGCGTGCGCCATGCGATGCCAGTGGCGGACACGGGAAACCTCCTGGTTCCGGGAAAGGGCGAGGGCAGCCCCGTGGCGGGGCTGCCCTCGGTGGTGGTGAGGTCGCTGGGTCAGTTGTTCCTGACGAATGCGCCGGGTTTCGGGGTCCGTTCCCTGCGCTGGCGGACGGTGTGCAGACGCTCGTAGCGCTTCTGGTGCGTGACCTGCGTCCGGTGCGCCTTGGCGGCGACCTCGCCGGCCTTTTCGACCAGCCTTGCGCCGTCGGTCGCGACGCCGCCCAGGGCGGTCGCGACGGCCATCGCGAGTTCGACGGGCTTGCGGTCGAACTCGGTCTCTGCTGCGCGCCGGGAGACGCTGCCGGCCCTGGTGGCGTTCTGACCGACGCGCGTGGCGAGCAGGTCGAGCAGCACCTTTGCCTGGTCCATGTCCTCCGCGAAGCCTTTCAGCTTGCGCTGGAGGGCGGTGTAGCGGGCCTCTCCTCCGGCGGCCGGCGTAAGGGTTTTGCTGCCTGCGGGTTCGATCTCACCCATGTCGCTCTCCTAGTGGTGGCTCGCGGCGGAAGCCATGGTCAGACCCGAGTCCTTCATCGCGGCGATGTCCTCGCCGTAGACGTTGGCGACCCAGTCGGAGGCGGTGTGCGCGTAGTCGGCGGCCGTGCGGCTGACCTGGGCGAAGTGGTCCGCCATAACGGCCATGGCGGCGGCATCGCTCGCGAGGCCGGACACCTCGTCGGCGACCTCGGTGATGACGTTGTCGTCGTCGGCCAACTCTGCGGCGATCGCCTTGAGTTCGCGTGCGATCCGGCCCAGTGCTTCGGACAGCCGCTCGGCCACGTCCCGGTCCTGTCCAGCCTGGAGGGCGATGTCCTCCATCTCGTGCATGTACTGGTAGACGGTTATGGATGCCCGGTGCTTGGTGGCCAGGTCGGACTGTCCGGGTGCGGTTGCGCTCATGACGTTCTCCTGCGTGGTTGGGCTGTTGGTGCCGGGTCGCTGCGCGTGCGGCTCCGGTGCGGGCGGCAGACCTTTGGGCCCGGGGGCGATTGCCGCCGGCTCGGACGGGGCGGGCTGCCGGCTCGACGGCGCGTCGGCACGCTCGACGGTGATACCGGCCTCTTCCGCCGGGATAGGACCGCCGGGCTCCTCCGGGGCAGGGCGGTTCTTGCTGAACTTCTCCCAGAAACGGCCCCTCTCGGGCCCGTCCTCGCCGGGCCTCGCGGTCTCCTCGGCATCCGGCCCGGCCTTGCCGCCGGCGCCTTTGCCGGGGGCGCCGTCCGGCTTCGCCTCCTCAGGGCCACCATCGGCCTTCTCCGGGCCGCTCTTGCCACCCTCCGGCTTTGCCTCGTCACCCTTTGGGCCGCCAGAAGGCGCATCAGGGGCGACTTTGGGCGCGTCCTTCGGCTTGCTGTCCTTCGGCTTCCCGGAGCCCTTCTCCTTGCCGTCCTTCTTGTCGCCCTTGCGGAGGTCGACCTTCTCTGTCTTCTCGCGGTCCGCGGCGCCGTCTTTCCCGCCCTGCTTGCGCTTGTGGTCGGCGGTCTTGTCGGACTTGCGCTCGCCTGCGGCCTTGTCCTTCTTGCGGTCATCGCGGGACTTCTCCTCCCGCTTGCGCTGATCGTCCTTGGCCTTCTGATCGGCGATCTTGGACGCCTGCTTGCCGGCCCTGGATGCCTGCTTGTCGGCCTTGCGCTGGTCGGCGGCCTTTCGCCGGTCATCGCGGGCCTTGTCGTCCGCCCGCCGTTTCCGTTCGTTGGCCTTGGCTGCCGCGGCCTGCTCCTGGCCCCTGGCCTTGGCTTTGTCGGCAGCGGCTTTGTTCTGCGCCTTCCTGCGGTCGGCGTCCGCCCTCGCCTTCGCCTTGTCGTCAGGCTTCGGCGCGACCTTGGACTGAGGCTTCGGTGCAGGCTTGGGCTGAGGCTTCGGCGTGGTCCCCTGCTGGCCTCGCTTGGATCGTCCCTTGTCCGCACCCATACCGGCGGCGGATGCCTTCCCCGCCGCCTTCGCCCGGTCGGCGTCCGCCTTGCCCTTGGCCGCCGCCCGGTCCGCCTGGGCCTTCATCTGCGCCGTGCGGAGCTTGTTGCGTGCTTCCAGCAGTGCCAGGTCCCGCTTGGTCTGCGCCTCCAGCCGGGCTGCCTTGTGGGCAATCTCGGCCTCACGCAGCGGCGCCTCCGCTTCCATACGGGCCTGTCCGAGGCGGATGCGGTAGTCGATCCAGGCGCCCAGACGCTCGGCAAGCGGGGTACGGGGGGTGAACTCGCCCTGCGCACCCCCATCGTGGCCCGCTTCGCCGTCCCCGCCGGGGACCACGACGTTCGGCAGCGTGGAGGCCATCGCCTGCTGGGGGTCCATCGGTTGCGGGATCGCCGGGAGCTCCAGCGTGGTCTCTTCTGGAGTCTCCGGTGGAATGTCGTCGGGGCCGTAGAGACGGCCCAGATCCGGGATCACCGGCGGGCGGCTCGTCACATCGTCGCCGGCGGGGAAGTGAATCAGCCTTCCCTCGGTGTCGTCGGACACGGATTCCCTCCTCTCAAGTCTTGACGGAGAGTGGTCGGTTCGCGTACGCGCGTGCGCGTCTGGGCGTCTAGGTGCCTGGGCGCCTGCGCCTTGGAGGTTCCAAAGAGGGGCCCCGCGGCGACGGGACCCCTCTTTCGCACGGTCGCGGCGGTTACGCCGTGTGCTTGGTGTAGATCGCGTTCAAGTCGTGGGCGAGCAGCCGCAGCGACTGCACATCACCCCGCTTGTACGCCTTGCTGCCGTGCGTCTGGAGCAGCATCAGCACGAAGTAGAGGACACCCAAGTCCTCACCGTGCCGGTCGATGAACCGCTGCTGCTGCCGCATCAGATACTCGCGGCTGCGCTGCTTGCGCAGCTCCTCCTTGGTGAGCGGCCGGGCGGGCATCGAAGTGCTCACGCGCTCTCCTTCCCGAGATCGAAGACGGAGGCCGGACTCGTGTAGCGCGGCGACTGCGGCACGGTGGTGCCGTTGACCGCCTGGGCCGGGACGGCGCCCTTCTTGCGGGCCTTCTCCAGGGCCTTCTGCCGGCGCTTGCCGGGCAGGGTCCGCACGTCCTCCTCGAACGCGTGCCGCGCGGCGGTGGCCTTCTCCATCTCGGCGGCAGCCGCTTCGAGGTGCTTCAGTACGCGCCGCATCGACTTCTCGACCTGCGCGGACCGCATCCGGGGGTGGTACCAGCGATCACCGTCCACGCGAGTGTTGCGGCAGTGGACCCTCGCTTCGCGAGCGAGGACGGCCAGGCTGTCCTCCGAGTCCAGGAGGCTGCTCTGGTGGCTCTTGAGGTAGGTGGTGAAGGCGTGCGGGTTGGCCGCCACGTCACGCAGCGGCGCGGGGTTCTGCTCGTTCACGGGTGGAACACTCCTTCGAGAAAAGGGCTGGTCACGCCTCTGTGTGGATGCGTCGGCCGTCAGTCCTGCGGATGACCAGCCATGCCACCTGGGCGGCGATGGTGGTGATCAGCCACAGCGTCAGGAGCGGTCCGGCGAGCGGGCCGAACGCGGCGGCCATCGCCAGCCAGGTCAGCACCGAGGTGGCCCCCAGGGTCAGACCCAGGCGCCACAGCAGGACGGAGCGGCCGGCCGGGCGGCGCAGCAGGACGAACGCCAGCCACGCCGCCGGGGCGGCGGCCAGCGGGGCGAGGATCAGCCCGGACCACCACGCCCACCAGTGCAGGAGCCCGGTCAGCGGCAGCGCCAGCACGGCGAGGGCGAGCGGGGCGAGCTGGCGGCGGTGATCCCACACCATGAGCGCCAGGCCGGCGGCCATCTCGCCGGCCAGGGACCGACGTTCGGGCACGATGACGACGAACGGCTGAGCGGAGCGGCGCCCGCGCTGGCGCGGGATGCGGACGGTGGTGATCCCGGCAGGCACCTTCAGGGTGCGTATCCGGGAGCGGGTACGGCTGGACACAGCGGATCTCCTGGAGAGAAGGGGCTGGGATGGGGTGCTGTGCGGGTCAGAACCGGTCGGGTTCGAGCGCGAAGAACAGGACGCTGAACCGGTCGTGACCCAGCTCGTCCGCGGCGATGGACCGGATCTCCTGATAGGCCGCGGAGCGGGAGAACACAGCGGGGTCGAACGTGGCGACCGACGACACGGTCAGCACGTCGCCAGCGGCGGTCTGGACGGTCAGGATGTAGTGGAAACCGACGGCCCTACCGGCACCGACGCTGGTCGGGGTGCTCACGGGGCGACTCCTCACGAGGATGCGGATGTTCAGCCGGCGATCGCGGTGGGAAAGCCGGTCAGGTACGGCTCACGCGCCTTGACCCGGCCCCGGGCGGTGCGGGCCGTCGACTCCGACGCACCCAATCCCACCGCCGCCATCGCCTGAGTCATCCGGGCGGTACTCGGCTGGGTGAAGTCGGTCCCATACAGAGCCCGCACCAACTGATCGACCCGGTTCGGGTAGACCACCGGCGTGCACAGGTCGACGGCCGTCGACGACGCAGCGACGGAAGCCGGATCCACGGCGACGGGCGTCGACGCTCCCTCGGCTCCCGGCACCAGCGCCGGAAGCTCCGGCAGCGGCTCCGCTCCGCCCGCGGTCTCCACGGGCGGAGGGGGCGTCGGGCGGTCGACGCTCACCATGACGGGCGTCAACGGTGCTTCGACGCCCGGCGGCGGGGCGCCGACGCCCGTCATCGCGCGGCGGGCGAGGTAGGCGTGCACCTGCCGCATCAGCGCGCCGAACGCCAGCAGCGCGGCCACCGGAGGCACCGCGGCCACCACGTAGTTCAGGGCGCTCGCGTCCTGGCCGACCCCGGCCACGTTCAGCCCGATGGAGGCGCCGTCCCCTGCGGTGACCAGCCCGATTGCCCACCAGTCGACCCGGTGGGCGAGCGAGGCACGAAGGATCAACAGCTCACCGATCACGATGAACAGATCCACCGTGGCCGGCCAGGCCCACGAACGGGCCACCGCTTCCGCCATGCCGTGTGCGGCGGCGACTTCCTGCAAGTGCTCGTAGGAGAGCCAGAACGCCACCGCGGTGAGGACCACCGTCAGCACACTCGCCAGGGTGGTGATCGCACGCTCCACACCGACGGGCGTCAACGCGGGCTCGACGCCCGTCGACCGTGCCTCGACGCGGGCCGCGGCGCTCATGCCGCACCCGCTTCCACCGTCGCCGGGACGGCGACGTCGCCGTAGCCGATCAGCTCCAGTTCGGCACCCGCGTAGGCAGCCGTCGAGCGCAGGACGCACGTCCGGCCGTCACTCTGCACGCGGTAGTTCACGTCCTCGGGAACGATGGCCAGCGCCTCACGCCACGCCTCGAAGCCGGGCAGGCCGGAGTGAAGCGACAGCTCCAACCGGTCCGGGTAGATGGGCGAGATACTCACGCTCGGTGCCGGCAGATGCCCGAAGTCGACCGCCAGCAGGCGCAGCGCGCACAGCGGCACGACCAGGTCGTCCAACGTCAGGTTCTCGCTCACGCCGCCACCGCCGTACCCGCCACGTGGCGCCGCACCGACCGGCGTGCCGACGTCCGGCGCGGTCGGCGACCGGCGGCCCGCGCGTCCTTCAGCGGGCTCGTACGCAGCAGCGATTCGGCGTACGCCGCGGCCTCCGGGTCCGACTCGCGGAGCTCCACGAGCACCTCGCGGGCAACGTCCAGCCGCGCCGTCCGCTCCTTCGCGGACTCCACAGCCGGACCGGTGAACAGCTCCAGGTCGATACCGAACGCCAACTCCGCGAACTCCCGTGCGGTAACAGCCTCATGACCAGCAACGATGTACCTCATGGGACGTACTCCTCTCAGACGGGAACGGCCCAAAACAGCGGCCCCGGTGTTCGAGCACCGGGGCCGCACGCCGTTGTAGAACCAGGGGAATCCGGCTCCCTGCAACCCCGCCCGTACGACCGCGAGGGCCGGACGGGCGACGGAGGCAACCGGCCGCAGCGCTAGCCGCCGCGATGGCAGGTAGAGAGCGGACCGGATTGGCCGTGAGCGCGCGTTCCGCTCACGGGCCGGGATGCCGTACGGGCGCCCGCCGGCCGGTCCATCGCGGCGGCGCCCACAGTCTTCGTCGGTGCACTGGATTTCCCATCAGTTGAGGTCAATAAGGGTGAAACAGTGCAAGGCGGCCACGTGAGCGCTCGAAGCGCTGCGGCCGAGGTCTTCCGGTGACATCGTCCGTTTCGGCTCTCACGCGCAACGTGAGTGAGTACCTACACCGTCCGTGGCGACACTCGGAAGCTGTGTCGCCCGGTCCTATCCACCGACCGGTCATCGCGGGGAGTCGCCCTCGCTCGGGATTCGGTGTCTCAGTGCCAGTGCACTCACGAGCCTGCGAAGTTCGGTTCCGCGCTCGTGGACCGCTGTCCAAGTTGTTCGCACCGGGTCTGACAGCCGACGGGCTGTGTCTGCCGCGCCCCTCCGACCTGACGGCCAGAGGGTGGTGAGGTTCTTGCAGGTCAAGCGATTACGACATACACACCTGCAATGCGTGGTGTGTATTACCTACCACTCACGTTGCCAGAAGGATTCCGCGCCGTCAACCCGTGGCTTTCGACTCGGACCCGCTGACCTGCTCCGTGCTGTGGTGGTTCAACTGTCGCCAGACGGCAAGGACTTCGGGAGCGTGTACTTGGGGGTGCACTTGTGCACTCCTGCGGGCAAACCCTCTACTCACCGGCTCTGACCTGCGTAGAGTGACGGTGAGTCAAGCTGGCACTACGGCCGCTCTCTGGGGGTTCAATGGCAGACCGGAACGCCAGACTGGCCGCGCTCATGCAGGAAAGCGACTTCTCGCACAAGTCGCTTGCTCGCGCGGTGGTCGCTGCTGCCGCTCGGTCAGGTGAAGACATCACCTGTGACCACACATACGTGACCAGGTGGCTCAAGGGCTCCATCCCGCGCGGCAACATGCCGCAGTTCATCGCCGACGCGATCGGGCGCAAGCTGGGGCGTAGCCTCACGATCGATGACATCGGGATGGGCGACGCGGCGGTGTCCGCAGTACAGCCGGAGTTGGGGCTTGACTTCGCGGACAAGCCGGAGAGCTCGGCCAAGGCCGTTGCTGACCTCTGGCGTGCCGACCTGGCCGATGCTGAGACGCTGGTTCGGGCACTGCCCGATTCCGCAGCTTGGAACACCGCGTCTCTGCGCTGGATCGTGGCCCCGCCGGACGGAGAACTGACACGGGCGGGCAACCAGGCGGTCGGCGCCGTGGACGTGGACATGGTGCGCTCGACAGCCGACGCGTTCAGCATGCTTGACGGGAAGTTCGGCGGCGGCCACGCCCGGCGCGCCCTGATTCAGTACCTGCACACGGATGTCCGGCCGATGCTGGAAGGGACATACTCCGATTCCGTGGGCAAGCAACTCCACTCCGCTGTTGCCGAAGCACTCTTGCTCGCCGGATTCATGTCGTACGACAGCGGGTTGCACGGCATCGCACAGCGGTACTTCACCCAGGCCCTGCGCATGACGCAGGCGGCCGGTGATCGGCTTCTCGGCAGCAGCATTCTCTCTGCGATGAGTCATCAGGCGACGTTCCTGGGGCGGTACCAGGATGCTGCGACTCTCGCCCGTGCTGCGATCGCGGGCCCGGCCGGCAGCCTGGGGCCGACGATGGCGGCGCATCACCTGGCGATGGAGGCGCGGGCCCTCGCCCGTCTCGGGGATGAGCGAGGCTGTGACCTCGCCCTTGTGGAGGCGGAACGCAAGCTCAGCCAGAAGACGGCCGACAGCGACCCGCCATACATCGCCTACTTCGACGAGGTCGAGCTTGCAGCCGAGATAGGCCACTGCTTCCGCGACCTGGGGCGCTCTGTCGAAGCCACGGAGCGCGGAGCGGGCTCCATCTTCGGCGACGGCCTAAACAACCGAAGTGACTTCTTCGCGACGATGGTGCAGGCCGAGTCATACATCATCCACGGCGAGATTGGCCGTGGTTTTGAGTTCGCACTGAGTGCGCTGGAACTCGGCGAAGGGTTGAAGTCTGCACGCTGCGTTCAGTACGTGCGTGAGTTCCAAGAGCGCGTCACCGACGGGATGAGGCGGGCCACGGAGTTCCGCCAATTCGAGGAACAGGCCTATGGCTTCCGCCTCTGGCAACAGATCGCCTGATGGCTCTAGAAAGGCGCCCAGTCTCGGCGAGATCCACCAGAGCGCAGGCTTTCCACCCGCTTCTCAACTTCCTCGGCCGCACGCGAATTGGTGCCAGCGTTCTGCGAGAGCCACGTGACCATCAGTAGTTCGCGGACGCTCCGGAGAACGGAGTACCCAGACCATTCCCGCACGTCGAACCCGTACCCGGCGACGAAGTCAGCGTACTCGGCCTCCGTGTGCCAACCGAAGCTGTCGTAGTACATGGCCGTCTGCATGAGGTCCCACTCGCGAGGCCCGGTGACGAACCCGTCCAGGTCGATGACCTTGGGACGGCCAGCCGCGTCATGGAGGACGTTGCCGACGTTGAAGTCCCCGTGCAGATGGCCGGCCGGAAGTGCGAACTGAAGATGGTCGTACTCGGCCGCCAAATCATCAGCCATGGAACGGAGAAATGCGCGGGTAGCGTCTGGGATCGCAGCGCGCTCCAAACGCTGTGTGACCCTTTCGAAGGGTCGAAGGAGCGGTAGCGAAAAAGGCGGCGGTTCCAATTCGTGAAGCCGCCGCAGCAGAACACCCATCTCGCCCGTACTCGCGTACTTTTCCCCGTCAGCGAGCCCTTCCCAGAACGTCACGGGGTGGCCCTCGATGACGACCGGCTGTTCGGCCGCCGTCACGAGTCTCGCCGCTGGATACCCCTCGGCCGCAAGCCATTCCGCCACGGCTACTTCCCCCCGCACGGAGGTGAGCCGATCGGGACTCCGGCCAACCCGGGAGACGATACGGCCGCCATCCACGCGGAACACCGCGTGGTCCCCGAATCGCAACATCTCGATTCCGTCCGGGTCCACGGCGGCCACCTCACACGCCTTGCGCAGGATGGTCGCTGCCGCGTCCGCGTCGAACTCGGTGCGCTCGGTCGTTGTCATGCCGTCTGAGTCCCCCGTCCGACCGGCAGCGCGCGGACTTCCCGCCCTCGCGCGGCCCCCTTGCCGATGAGCCCTTGCCCCTCCATCTGCGCGATGGCGGAACGGACGGCAGTCCGCGACGCTCCGAACCGCTCGCACAGGTCTTTCTCGGTGGGGAAGCGGTCGCCAACCTTGACCCCGTCGGCCCGCAACAGGTCGGTCACCTTCTCGACCAGCGGCCGACGGTCACCGGTCCCCACCACGAACCACCCGGCACCCTGTACCGACTCGATCACGCCGTCAGCCTTGAGCGTGGCGAGCGCCCGTTCGATGGTGCTCCGGCTCACGCTGTACTGGCTCACGAGAGCCGCCTGAGACGGCAGCGCCTCAGTGATCTTCCCCTTCCCGATCTTCTCGCGGAGAGATTCCGAGACCTCAAGGTACGTACCTCGCGGACTGCCCTGCGGCACGTGGCCTCCCCTTCCTAGACCTCGCCGGCGTCCCAGTGGGCGCCTCACAGATTCAAGTTTTCCACGTCCCGCGCAACTGACCGATGGTCCTGTCTCCCCTGTTCTGTTCAGCACCGCTCGTTGTCCGGGTTTTTGCCCACAGCGGGTGCTTCCGGGCTTCCCAGGATCGCATCGGCGATCTTCCGGGCGACGTCCTTGACCATCGCGTCGGGGACGCGGAGGTACCTCGCCCGCATGCGTGCGGAGGCGCCTGGTCCCCATCCCATGATCTGGTCGATGACCCGGTCCGGGACCCCGAGCAGCATGAGCCCGGTGGCGGCCGTGTGCCGGGCGTCGTGAAGCCGGCCGTCCCGAACTCGCGCGTCCCGGTCATTGATGACGTGCGTAGAGCAGTTATAAAATAACCGCCATGCTCACACCTGAGGACGCGTCTCTCATCACCACGGCCACCGAGGGCCTTGCCACCCCCCTCTACGAAGCTCTCGATCATGGCTACACCGCTGCCCACGGTCACTACGACGACTCCGGCATGACCGGTGAGGGCTACGCCAAGGGCCGCACCGACCTGGCCCGGGACCATGCGCGCCGCTTCATCGAGCGTCGCCACGGGGAGCACCTTGACCTCGGCGGCTGGGAACCGATCAAGAACTCCAGCGGGCGCTTGCACCTGCGCAACGGGATGATGACCCTGCGGCTCCTGCATGCCACTCCGTACGACATGATTCCGGCACCGGGCCGCAACAGGGCGCGGATCAGCTACTACTACAATCGAACTGTCGATCTATTTGGGGTCGAGGCCAGCAACCTCCTCGCCGTATGGCTCTCCCCTCCTGAGGAGGGCGGAGAGATCTCCGTACGCATCGTTCGTCCGATCGGTGAGTGGAAGCCGGGTCGGCCCCCGAAGTTCGACCTCGATTTTGAGCTCCCCAGGAACACTGAGTCGTTCACAGACTGGGAGTTCGTCCCCGACGACAAGGGCTTGGCACTGCCCTTCGAGTTCGAAGAAGACCAGCGCGAAGAGGGTGAAGGAAGTGGCACGGGATCCAGCTGAGCGCATTCGAACTCTGAGGCTCCTCATGGGGCTGACTCAGGGGGAGCTCGCGCAGGCTGCTGGCGTGTCACAGCCACTCATCTCGCAGATCCAGAAGGGCATCAAGCTCGTCACCGATGACGTACTTGTGCGCATCGCTGAGGCGACCGGCACGCCCATGTCCTTCTTCGACGTTGACCCTGCTGACCTCCCTGCCGACACGCTGATGTTTCGCAAGAAGGCCAGCGCGTCGGCCAAGGAGGTCGCTCGAGTAGAGGCGACGGTCAGGGAGGCGTACCGAGTTTCAGTACGCCTCATGGCCGACACCAAGGTGCGACGGACCTCTCTGCCTCGGGCAGAGGGGGACATCACCGCCGACGACATTGAGGACTTGGCCGCGCAGACGCGCGCGGCGCTGGGCATCGGCTCTGATGGGGTGATCGGGCACGTCATCCGCGCCTGCGAGCGCGCAGGCCTCCCTGTCGTTCCTCTCATGTTGGTCGACTCCCAGGGGCAGGGAGAAGACATCGTGGTGGGTCACTCCGGCGCCTCCTGCTGGCGAGGGACGGCCGAGCCGTCCATGATCAGCTATTTCTCTGCCGGGAGCGGAGACCGGCAGCGGTTCACAACGGCGCACGAACTGGGGCACCTGGTACTCCATCCCGCGCGCCGCAACGGGCTGGACGGCAAGCGCGCAGAGAGCGAGGCCCACCGGTTCGCCGGCGCCTTCCTGCTGCCGCGGGAGCGTGCGGAAGAAGCGTTCACGGGGCCCCTAATGCTGAGGGAGTTCGCCGCACTCAAAAAGCGGTGGGGTATCTCAATCCAGGCCCTCATCAACCGTGCCTACGATCTCGGGCACATCGACCAGGCCCGCCGAGAAAGTCTCTACAAGCAGCTCGGCGCCCGAGGGTGGAGGACGAACGAGCCTGTTGTGGTCCACGCGGAGCAGCCGACCCTGATGAGGGCAATGCTCGGTCGCAAGTACGGCGAGCCGCCGTCCCTGCTCCAGGCTTCCGAGGAACTAGGACTCCACCCCGTGCTCATGCGCTCCCTGGCGCCAGACGTCGCGATCGACCCAGCGCCTCGTGCAGTCGCCAATGTCATCAACCTCGGTGACCGCCGCCGTCAGAGCTCCCGCCTCCAGGCTCTCTAGTCACTGGTCGGCTCCTGATCCACGTGGTGATTGGCAGCGCTGGCGACGCAGGCCACTGACGCCGAGTACTAGTGAAGGGCGCCGGTCTACCGGCGCCCTTCACTGTTCTCTCGCTCGATGCGGCACGAGGTGCTGGATATGGACCAAAAAGGTACCCAGACGCTAGCGATGGGTTTACACATCCTCAGCGCTAGCAGAAACCGCGAGGGACCTAAAAAGAACATCAACTTCGCCAGATGGCACTTCTGGGCCACCTAGTTCAAGTTGAATACGGGGCACCTTAGGTTTGATTCCCTTCCGAAATGCTCGATCCTCTTCTCTCGCCAGTATCGCAAGTGCAGTTCGGGATACGTCAAGCCTGCACTTGAGGAGATGCTCCAAGTCGCTTGTTACCCAATCCCAATTCCGGAAAGGATCCTCCTCTATACGGCTAGCGAGTTCAGCATCCAGCAGTTCAACATCAAGAACCTCCTTAGCGGTTCGCGTCAGCCCGATCTCGCGGAATACTCCGGGCTGATCCACTAAGGCTGCATGTACGGCATCACTGAAGCCGAGTAGGCCCGATGCGCCCTGCACTTGAACATCCCACTCTTCCCACATCAGCGCGACTGCCAAGCGAAGACCTTCGATCATCTCTGCGTATGGCTCCGGGAACACTCGATTTTCAGTGAGGTCACCTAAAGTTCCAGCCATATCTGAAATCGAATCGAGCGCGTCTCCAAAAGTCTCAAATTGGATCTGATCCAGTAGCGGAAACAAAATAGCTACGCTCGCCTCGAACCAAACTGCAACCTCCATCGCGTTCGTATCAGGAACAGCGTACCTGTCCGCTTGGTATATGAGAGCGCGTGTAAGGTCTCGGAACGCCTCCACGAGATCATTTATGGCGGGCTGTCCGCCAACTTGCCTCATAATCTCGTCTAGCCTGTAATCGAATGTCGCCCTAAGTTTCTCCAGGAGCAATGATGCACAGCCATCCAATGAATTTCTTAAAGAGTCTTCCTCGAAAGAGAAGAGGGATTGCTGGTATTCCAATTCAGGGGGGCGCCCTCGCTCGCAGATTAAAGCTAGGTCGCCGATAGAGTCAGTATTTTTAATCACATCGAGACACGCCATAGACTCGCGGGCAAGGTGGTGCACTAGGAAATCTCGCTGACTGGGATCTGCCAAGTCAAGTAAGTCGATAGAGGTCGAATGCGTTCGTTCTACCCAAGTCCCAGTTAGGCGGCCCAGCGCATTACTGAGGTCGGTCATTGAATGCGACCTCAGCCGTCTCGCTAGGTCAACGCTGCTAGATCCCCTGGAACTGGATACCGCAAGCATCGACAGGAACAACTGCTCGAATGAAGACAGGGAGTTGAAGGATTTCTCCCAAATCTCCTTAGGGTCTTGTAGTGCTGCGTCAAGTGCGTCGATTATCTCGTGCCCCGACTTGAAGCCGCGCCTAGCAGTGACGAGCTCGATGATACGAGGCGAGTAATTGCGGTGGGCGGATATTCGGTGCCACCAGTTACCGGTAGCGAGCTCGTCCCTCATCCTTTGGTCAGCGAAAGCTGAGTTGACGTGATTGAAAAGTATCCTCGCCCGTACCTCATGTGGGAGCTTTTCAACGCGAACTATTGAGTCAGGGAGCCCCTCGAAGAGGTGGCTTGTAGAGTCGCTGCTCCTGAGAAGGTCATGCATGATAAGCGACCGGCTAGTGATCACCACAACTTTTTCGTAATTTTCGCCTACTACACCATGAAGGCGCTTTTCCAGTACCGATGCAAGAAATTCGGCGAAATCCTTTTCGTAGTGGCTGGAAGCGAAATCATGAAGACGCGTTTGTCCCCACGCGTCATCGAAGAAGAATATGGTCGGGACATCGTCTTCAAGCCACCCCCACCAACTATCTACGGTGCGCGGGTCCACGATCACCCGGTACCCGCGCCGCCACCATTGAAGAATTAGATACTCTGCTATAGCTGTCTTCCCTGACCCCGGCGCTCCGCTAATGATGGCCACTCCGGTGTCCGCTAATGCCCGCTCAGCATTTTCGCATCCTACATGATGAACAAACCTCATGTAGTTTCTCTTGATTTTACTTACTCTTGAGTGGCCGCGCAGAAAGACTCCTCCGCGCAACATTTCACTGACTGCCATCGAAGATTTAAGCCACAGCTTGAAGTGTCGGCGTTCAACCTTGGGGTGTTCAGAGAGAAGTGCGTTCAGCCAACCCCGACCATGGACTTCCACCGTATCTGCAAGGCCATCGAGTATTTCGAGCAGGTCATCCTCTAGTCCCGGAGAAATATCAGCCGTCGTTAAGAACAGATACCTACCGAGACTTACGCCTGAATTATCAATCTTTTCCTTTTCCTTTCTTGCGTGCGTGAGGAGTTTTCCGCGTCGAGCTTCAGGGGTGTGTTTGCACTGAGCAACATGAACTCCCCTATGATCCTTGGCGCGCAAATCAATTCCACCATCACGCCCAATCGCATACGTCGAGAAGGTAATTCCCTCGTGTCGAGATAGTAGATCGCGGGCCAGAGCCTCGAAATCGTAGGGCGATAGTTCCTTAAAATCGTAGTCGGGTGCGTTCACTGAGTCTTTCCCCTGCTGCCCTTGAGTAGCTGAAGCCTGGCCATAGCATTTCCTGCCCTCCAGTCGCACGAACAAGGAAGCAGAGAATATCCTGATTTTTCCCAAATGCACTGTTGGTCCTAGTGGCAGCGAGCCGACAACAGGTAGGTAGATCGTCAAAGTAGACGCGTTTCCGCTGCTGCGGGCGGTCCGCATGCCTCCACGCGACCGCGGCTGTACCCAAAGGCGGATCTCGTGGGGCTATGTGCCCGATCCGTCGATCCACGGACCGAGGCACGGGGGTCTGGGACGAACTCACTGAGCGTGCACGATGGGCGCCGCTGTCTGAGCCTTAGGCCACCAACGTTGGCGGTTCCTCACGCATCTCTGGACGAGGCGTGGACAGTCACTGGCGGACGCGGCGCGAACGCCCCGATTTTGCCAGGTCAACGCATGCTCTGAGGCGCGATCTCGAGAGGACTGTAAATCTGCCGGCTCAGCCTTCCCAGGTTCGAATCCTGGCGCCGCCACGCTGAGGGAAACCCCCTCTGATCTGCGAGAACGTAGATCAGAGGGGGTTTCTGCGTTATCGAACATGATCTAGTGAGTGGAATCGAAACAAGGTGACTTGTCTCACCGCGTCCCACCCGGATTCCGCTCCTGATCGGCCTGTGTCCCCCAGGCGTCCCCCAGGGGACGGGCGGGCTGTCACTCAGCCTCGGTGGGCGACTTCTCCCGAGCCTCTGCCGGATCAGCCGCATGGCCGAAGCCGTCGGCCTCAGCCCAACTGGGCCCCTCTGCCCATTCCTTGCGTGCGACTCGATGTGTGTCGGGGTAGGCCCTTTTCGAGGTCTTCGAGGAGGCCGGGGTGGGTCGGCTTGCCAGTCGACAGCCGTGCGATATCGAGGCGGTGTGCTGCGGGCCAGCGATTGGCGCCGTCGCCGATGCAGCCGGAGACGCCCTTGGCGCCAGGCGATGGCGACCAAGGTGCCCACCCAGGCGTAGTCCCCCTCGCCGTGGCAGGTCTCGGTGGATGGCGACCGGGGCTGGGGTCGGGTGCTGTCGGTGCGGCTGCTGCCCGCCGGGCAGACTGATCTCATGTCATCGCGTCGTAGGAACTGCCCCGAGTGCCGTCGGGAGATCGCCGTCGTCGCGGGACGGTTCGCCCGGCATGATCCGCCTGGTGCGCGGGGGAGCGGTGAGCTGGTCTCGTGTCCTGGGTCGCGTCGGCCGGCGCAGCTGGGGGCGGCCCAGCCGACGCTGGACGGGTACTCCGTGCCCGACTTCCCCGGGCAGCTTCCGTTGTTCTGAGTGGGTCGGCGAATGGCCTGGTGCGGTCGGTGTCTAGTTCCCCGCGACCGATTTGAGAGCCACCGAAATCGGCGTCGAGCCGCTGATCAACTCCAGGGTCAGCCCGGCCGTCGCAGGAGTCTCCACCAGCCCCGCCAGGACCGCCGCGACGTCGTCCCGTGGGACCGCTCCGCGGCCGGTCGAGGCCTCCAGGCGTACGAGGCCGGTGCCGGGGTCGTCGGTCAGCGATCCGGGGCGCAGGATCGTCCACTCCAGGGACGTACGACCGCGTACGTACTCGTCGGCCTCGCCCTTGGCGCGCAGATACAGGTCGAAGACGTCGTCGCCCGGGTGCGCCGGGTCCGCGCCCATGGATGACACGACGACGTGGCGCCGTACGCCCGCTCGTTCCGCGGCGTCGGCGAACAGGACGGCGGCGTCCCTGTCCACCGTCTTCTTGCGGGCCGGACCGCTGCCCGGGCCCGCGCCCGCCGCGAAGACGGCCGCGTCCGCGCCCTGCAGATGGGCGGCGACCTCCTCCACCGAAGCCGACTCCAGATCGCAGAGGACCGGCTCGGCACCGGCCGCCCGCAGATCGTCGCCCTGCTCGGCGCGGCGGATGATCCCCGCGACCTCGTCACCGCGCGCGGCGAGCAGTCGCTCCAGCCGCAGCGCGATCTGACCATGACCTCCAGCGATGACAATGCGCATGTTTCCGACCGTACGCCCGGATGGACCCGTTCGCCGCACGACCCTGGGGACAACTCAGGGGTCTCTTGAGTTGTCCACAAGGACGCGCGGCGGCGGAGGCAGTCGTGCCCTCGGCCCGCGTGGTGAACAGGGGGCGCTCGGGCGGCGGTTGTGGCTGTGCGCGCACCACGTGTGGGGTGGTGGACGGCAGTTGTGGTTAGGAGGGCTCTCCGCGTCCCTGTCGGGGCAGGTCCAGCCCCGTCGCTGCCACCGAGTTGCAGTACTCCCGCACCGCGCTGGTCCGTGCCACCACGCGCCCCCGGTGCACCACGATCCGGCTGTACGCGAGCGACAGCGCCCCTGCCAGCCGGTTCCCGCGCACCGCGAGCAACTCGGCCGGGAAACCCGCTTCCACGCGTACCTCGGGCAGTCCGAGGGCGGCCCGCGCGCCGGAGCTCACGGCGTCGTACGCGTCCTCGGGGCGCAGACCGTGCCGTGAGGCCAGCAGGTACGCGGCCTCCAGGGGGTCACCGCGGCCCACCGGGTTCGATACGTCCCGGAGGGCGCCGCTGCCCGCGGCGATCCGTACCCCGGCCGCCCGCAGCATCCGCACCGGAGCCGTTCCGCGCCGGTCGACGCCCCCGCAGCCGCCCTGCGGCAGGCACACCACGGTCACGCCCGCCGCGGCGAGTTGATCGGCCGCCCGGGAGGCCACCTCGGACGGCAGCCGGCCGAGGCCGCCGCACGGGCCGAGCGTCACGCCGGACCGCAGGCCCCCCGACATCGCCGCGAGCCGGGCGAGCCGGGCGGGATCGGAGGCGTCCGTGTGCAGGTCGACCGGGCAGCCGTGTTCCGAGGCGAGTTCCAGGACCGCCTCCACGTACCCCGTCGGATCCGGGTCGGCGTCCGGGCAGCCGCCCACCACCGAAGCGCCCATCTTCACCGCGTCCCGCAGTATCGCGAGCCCGTCGGCACCGGCGACCCCGGTGAGCACCCGCGGCATCGCCACCGTCGTCAGCTCGGCCAGCCCGCGCAGCGCCCGCCGCGCCTGGAGCACCGCCACCAGCGCGTCGAGTCCCTGTACGTCGCCGACGCGCACGTGCGAGCGCAACGCCGTCGCCCCGTGCCCGAGTTGCAGCAACGCGGCCTCGGTGGCCCGGCGCTGGACCTCCTGGGTGTCGTACGAGAGGGGACCGTCGCCGTCGGCCGTCAGGGCCGTGTCGCCGTGTGCGTGGGGCTCGGCGGGGGCCGGCAGGAGCAGGTAGCCGTTGAGGTCCACCTTCGCGGCGCGCGAGCCGGAGGCGGGTGTCGCCAGGCTCCCGGCGGTGCCGACCGCCTCGATGCGCCCGCCGCCCAGCCGCACGTCCACAGTCCGGCCGTCGGTGAGCCGCGCTCCGCGCAGCAGCAGGGTGGCGGTGTCGGTCTGTCCCGACGAGGAGTGGGGTGGCTGCGGCTGACTGTCGGGCATCGCGCTCCTGGGGCTCGGGGGCGGCTGCGGGGGAGGGGCGACTGAGGAGGTGGGCGCTTCGGTGGGGAGGGCCGACCGGGGAGGCGGGCGCTTCGGTGGTGGGGTTGTGGAGTGGCTGGGGGGAGGAGTGGGAGGTGGCCGGGTGGAGGGGTGGGGCGAGGTCGTGGGTGGTGAGGGGCATGATCACGCAGCGTGAGTCGAGCCTAGGGTGGCGAGCCCTCCTCGTCCGGGAGGAGCGCAATAGTCGTACCGGTGTGGTCCGTGCACGGACAGAAGGCGGGAGATGAGAGCCGGACACGCGAGTCGGGGCAGCCGGGCGGACTCGCTGGTCGGCGGGACGGAGCCGCTGGTCGGCCGGGCGGAGAGGCTGGGACCGGGGGCTGTCGACCGGGCTGTGTGCCCGTGATCCGTGGGGCGGGAGCGGCCGGAGTCGCGGCCGTGACGCACCGTTCGTGAGGGGCCGAAGGAGCGGCGGGGAACGGCTGGTAACAGGCCGGGGCGGGAGCCGTGAAACGGATTTGGGCGATCGGCGGGCGAGCGTGTAATGTCTTCATCGCTCGCCCCAATAGCTCAGTCGGTAGAGCGTCTCCATGGTAAGGAGAAGGTCTACGGTTCGATTCCGTATTGGGGCTCTGGTGTGAGGGGTTCCCGTCGCAAGGCGGGGACCAATCGCATCACAGCGGTGTAGCTCAGTCGGTAGAGCAAGCGGCTCATAATCGCTGTGTCACCGGTTCAAGTCCGGTCACCGCTACAGACAGTAGCCGATTGTGGGGTCGGTCCTTCGATCGGCTACTCTTCTATGCATTAATGTCCCATCCGTTCGTCAAGGAGCACTCCTGTGGCTGCCACCGACGTCCGCCCGAAGATCACGCTGGCCTGCGTGGAGTGCAAGGAGCGGAACTACATCACCAAGAAGAACCGGCGTAACGACCCGGACCGACTGGAGATGAAGAAGCACTGCCCGCGTTGCAACGCGCACACCGCGCACCGCGAAACGCGATAAATCAGGCTCGTACACGAGGCCGTCCCCAGTAACGGGGGCGGCCTCGCGTCGTTCACCGGCCGAGTGCCGAGGCGCGAGTGGTCGTCGAGCATTCGCCGACAGTCCTCGTACGGGCATCGGTCCGAGAATCGCTGCACCGGCTGAAAACCAGGAGGTACCGAGCCCATGGCGCTCGACCAGTCCTTCGTGGGGCGGTCCTACCCGCCCACCGATCCCTATGAGGTCGGTCGGGAGAAGATCCGCGAGTTCGCGGAGGCCGTGGGGGACACCAACCCGGCGTACACGGACCCGGAGGCCGCCAAGGCGCTCGGGTACTCCGATGTGATCGCCCCCCCGACCTTTGTGTTCGCGATCACCTTCAAGGCCGCGGGGCAGGTCGTCCAGGACCCCCAACTGGGTCTCGACTACAGCCGCGTGGTGCATGGTGACCAGAAATTCGCCTACACCCGTCCGGTGCGCGCGGGCGACCGGCTCACGGTCACCTCGACCATCGAGGCGATCAAGTCCATGGCGGGCAACGACATCGTGGACATCCGTGGTGAGGTCCACGACGAGGCGGGCGAGCACGTGGTGACGGCCGTCACCAAGCTTGTGGCACGTGCGGCGGAGGAGGGCTGACCATGACGGCGAAGATCGCGTATGACGACGTAGAGGTCGGTGCCGAGCTGCCGGCCCAGACTTTTCCCGTGACACGCGCCACACTCGTGCAGTACGCGGGCGCCTCCGGGGACTTCAACCCCATCCACTGGAACGAGAAGTTCGCGGTCGAGGTCGGTCTCCCCGACGTCATCGCGCACGGCATGTTCACCATGGCCGAGGCGATCCGTGTCGTCACGGACTGGGCCGGTGACCCGGGTGCGGTCGTGGAGTACGGCGTCCGCTTCACCAAGCCCGTCGTCGTCCCCAACGACGACAAGGGAGCGACCATCGAGGTCAGCGGCAAGGTCGCGGCCAAGCTGGACGACAACACCGTCCGCGTCGACCTCACCGCGATGAGCGCGGGGCAGAAGGTCCTGGGCATGTCGCGAGCGGTCGTTCGACTGGCCTGATGGCCGGCCCGAGAAGCGATGGGTAGGAGCGGGTAAGGGGCGTCGGCCATGGTCGGCGCCCCTTACGTGCGTCCGGTCGCGCCCGGCCTCGCCTGGTCTTACCGTCCCTGTCTTGTCCGTCCGTGGTCCGGTTGTCTGCGGGTTCCCGTGGTCTGTTGTCCGGGGTCCGGCTGTCTGCCGGTGTCCGTGGTCTGTCGTCCGCGGTCCGGCTGCCCGCCGGTGGTGGGTCGGGGCCGTGCCGGTACGTCGAGCCCGTCGCCGCTGGATCAGACGTGGGAGCCGCTGCTCGATCCGGGCGTAAGCGACGGGCTTGCGACGTACCGGCACGGCCCCTCGTGTCGCATGGCGGCTGCGGGTCGTCGGTGGCCGCGGGGGTCGCCCGAAGCCGCTCCCGTCTACCGCTTGACTTAGTTAGTGATTGGGCACTAACTTATTCGCATGGTCAGGATGAGCGCAGACGAGAGGCGCGAGAGCGTCATCCGCGCGGCGATCGCGGAGTTCGCCCGGGGTGGTTACTACGGCACGTCCACCGAGGCGATCGCCAAGCGTGTGGGCGTCTCGCAGCCGTATCTCTTCCGGCTCTTCCCCGACAAGCGGGCAATGTTCCTCGCGGCGGCCCAGCGCTGCATGGAGGACACCATCCGCGCCTTCGAGGAAGCCGCCAAGGGGCTGGAGGGCGAAGGTGCCCTGCATGCCATGGCGAACGCGTACACGAAGAGCATCGCGGAGCACCCGGAGCAACTGCTGATGCAGATGCAGATGTACGTCGCGACCGCTGCCGCTGAGCAGGCCGGTGATCGCGAGCTCGGTGAGGCCGTACGGGCCGGTTGGATGCGGCTGTGGGAGACCGCCCACCTGTCGCTGGGCGCCGATCTGAACGAGACGACGGGCTTCATGGCGTACGGGATGCTCATCAACTGCCTGGTGGCCATGGGTTTTCCGCCCGAGCACAGGGTCTGGGAAGGGCTCTATCCGTCGGCGCGGCTCAGTGGCCGGCTGGAGAAGTAGGCAGGGAAGCGGGTGGGGGAGGCGGGTGGAAGCGCCTTTTTTTGGCCGCGAAAGTTAGTCAGCAATAACTAATTATAGGGAACGATCGCCCTTAGGGGGAGCGATGTCACAGCAGACCGCACGTCGCGGGGGAGCAACCTGGGCCCTCATCATCACCAGCGTCGCCGGATTCATGGCGGCTCTCGACAATCTCGTCGTCACCACCGCACTGCCCTCCATCCGCAGGGATCTCGGCGGAGCGCTGGACGACCTGGAATGGACCGTGAGCGCCTACACGCTCACCTTCGCCGTCCTGCTGATGTTCGGCGCGGCGCTCGGCGACCGGTTCGGCCGTCGTCGGCTCTTCCTCGTCGGTCTCTCCGTCTTCACCGGTGCCTCGGCGGCCGCCGCCATGGCGCCCGGCCTCGACTCGCTGATCGCCGCCCGCGCGGTCCAGGGCGTCGGCGCGGCGATCATGATGCCGCTCACGCTCACCCTGCTGACGGCCGCGGTGCCGGCCGCCAAGCGCGGCATGGCGTACGGGATCTGGGGCGCCGTGAACGGACTCGCGGTCGCCTCCGGGCCCCTCATCGGCGGCAGTCTCACCGAACACGTCTCCTGGCACTGGATCTTCTGGCTGAACGTTCCGCTGGGCCTCGCCCTGCTGCCCCTCGCCCGACTGCGGCTGGCCGAGTCCCACGGCACCGGCGCCCCGCTCGACATCACCGGCACCCTGCTCGTCAGCGGCGGTCTGTTCGGGATCGTGTACGGCCTGGTCCGCGGGCCCGCCGAGGGCTGGACCAGCCCGATCGTCCTGACCGGTCTGCTCGCCGGCGCCGCGCTGCTCGCCGGCTTCGTCGTCCACGGCGTCCGCGCCAAGAACCCGATGCTGCCGATGCGGCTCTTCCGCTCCCGTGCCTTCGCCGGGATCAACGCCGCGAGCCTGCTGATGTTCCTCGGAATGTTCGGCTCGATCTTCCTGCTCAGCCAGTACATGCAGGGCGTCCTCGGCTACTCGCCCACCCAGGCCGGCCTGCGGATGCTGCCCTGGACCGGGATGCCGATGCTCGTCGCGCCGATCGCCGGGTACCTCTCCGACCGCGTCGGCGGGCGTCCCGTGGTCGCCACCGGGCTCTTCCTGCAGGCCGCCGGGCTCGCGTACTACGCCTCCGTGGTCGCCGCCCACGCCTCGTACGCCGCCCAGTTGCCCGCCCTGATCGTCAGCGGCATCGGAATGTCCCTGTACTTCGCCCCGGCCTCCAACCTGGTCATGTCCAGCGTCCGTCCGCAGGAGCAGGGCATCGCCTCCGGCGCCAACAACGCGCTGCGTGAGGTGGGCGGCGCGCTCGGCATCGCGGTGATGTCCTCGATCTTCTCCGCGCAGGGCGGCTACGGGACCGCGCAGACCTTCGTGGACGGTCTGCGGCCCGCGCTCGTGGTGGGTGCGGCGGTGGTCGCCCTGGCGGGCGTCGCGGCGCTGCTCATCCCGACGGCGCGACGTGCGGCTCGGACCCGGGTCGTCGCCTCCGAGTCGCCCCAGGGGCAGGATCTGGCCCAGGCGCCGGTTCTGGAAACCGCCTCACGCTGAGGCAAGGGAAACCACCTCGCGGTGAGTGGGAGGGCAACCGCTCCCCGGTAGAGGGTCCAGGATCCAAACCCTTGATTGGTCCATCCCGTGCGCACCCAGAAGCGGCCCCGCCTCGACCGGCGGGGCCCTTCTCGTACTCTTGAGCCCGTGCAGGAACTCCACGACGCTCCGCTCGCCCCACTGACCACCTTCCGGCTGGGGGGTCCCGCGACCCGGCTGATCACCGCCACGACCGACGCCGAGGTGATCGCCGCCGTCCAAGAGGCCGACGACACCGGTACGCCGCTGCTGATCATCGGCGGCGGATCGAACCTGGTCATCGGCGACAAGGGCTTCGCCGGGACCGCCCTGCGCATCGCGACCACCGGCTTCGCCCTCGACGGTACGAGGCTGGAGCTGGCGGCGGGCGAGGTGTGGACCGACGCGGTCGCCCGCACCGTCGAGGCCGGGCTCGCCGGCGTCGAGTGCCTCGCCGGGATCCCCGGCTCCGCCGGCGCGACCCCGATCCAGAACGTGGGCGCGTACGGCCAGGAAGTGTCCTCCACCATCACTGAAGTGATCGCGTACGACCGTGGGGCGCGCGAGACGGTCACCCTGGCCAACGCCGACTGCGCCTTCTCGTACCGCCACAGCCGCTTCAAGACCGACCCCGAGCGGTACGTCGTGCTGCGCGTCAGGTTCGAGCTGGAGGACGCGGACGGGCTGTCGGCGCCGATCAAGTACGCCGAGACGGCGCGCTCCCTCGGGGTCGAGCCCGGCGACAGGGTGCCGCTCGCCACCGCCCGCGAGACCGTCCTGAAGCTGCGCTCCGGCAAGGGCATGGTGCTCGACCCCGAGGACCACGACACCTGGTCGGCCGGGTCGTTCTTCACCAACCCGATCCTCACGGACGAGGACTTCGCCGCGTTCCACGCGCGCGTGGTGGAGAGGCTGGGCAGCGACGTCGTGCCGCCCGCGTACCCGGCGGGCGAGGGCCACACCAAGACCTCCGCGGCCTGGCTGATCGACAAGTCCGGCTTCACCAAGGGCTACGGCTCCGGACCCGCCCGGATCTCCACCAAGCACACCCTGGCGCTCACCAACCGGGGCCGGGCCACCACCGAGGACCTCCTCGCGCTGGCCCGCGAGGTCGTCACCGGCGTACGCGACGCCTTCGGGATCACCCTCGTCAACGAGCCGGTGACGGTGGGCGTGGAGCTCTAGGCAGGGCTCCAGTTCTGGTACGCGACTCCTAATACGCGACTCCGACGCCCTGTTTCACCGTCCCGGGGTCGTTGATCATCGCCAGCATCGCGTGCGCCACGTCGGCGCGCCCGATGAAGCGGCCCTTGAGCGGGAAGCCTCCGACGACCGTCCGGTACGAGCCGGGCGCCGGCTTGTTCTGCAGGCGCGGCGGGCGTACGACCGTCCAGTCGGTCGCGCTCCGGGCCAGTTCGCCCTCCATGGCCGCCAGGTCGGCGTAGACGTCCTTCAGGATCAGCGAGACCAGGCCCCGCGCGGCGCGGTCGACGAACGCCGCGCCCTCGGGGTCGGGACCGACCGGCCCCGCGCTCACCACCAGCAGCCTGCGCACCCCCTCGGCCTCCATGGCGCCCAGCACCGTACGGGTCAGCCGGGTCGCGATCCCGGCGTCCTTGCGGGTGCGGGCGCCGAGCCCGGAGAGGACGGCGTCCCGGTCCGCGACCGCGGGGCGCAGCGCCTGCGGGTCCGTGAGGTCCGCGCGGAACACATCCAGGCCCGCACCCGTGACGGTCAGCCGCGCCGGGTCCCGTACGACGGCCGTGACCTGGTGGCCGGAGTCCAGCGCCTGCCGGACGATCTCCTGGCCGATGCCGCCGGTGGCCCCGAAGACGGTGAGTTTCATGACGTGATCCCCCTGGATGATCGGGTGGGTGAGTATTCACTCACCTCTGCTTGCTCCTAGAGTGGGTAAGCACTCACCCACCCGTCAAGGCCGAACAGGGGTGACCATGGAATCCTTGGGGCCCATGCAGCAGAAACCGGCCCGGATCCGCATCCTCGAGGCGGCGCACGAGCTCATGCTCACCATCGGCCTCGCCCGCGCCACGACCAAGGAGATCGCCAAGGCCGCGGGCTGCTCGGAGGCGGCGCTCTACAAGTACTTCCCGAGCAAGGAGGAACTGTTCGTCAACGTGCTCAAAGAACGCCTGCCCCAGCTGACCCCGCTGCTGGCCGGCCTCGCGGCCGAGCCGGGCCGGGGCACCCTCCTGGAGAACCTCACCGGGATCGCCCGCCAGGCGGCCCTCTTCTATGAGCAGAGTTTTCCGATCGCCGCCTCCTTGTACGCGGAAACGCAGCTCAAGCGCCGGCACGAGGAGTCGATGCGCTCCATGGGGTCCGGACCCCACATGCCCATCCGGGGTCTCGACGCCTATCTCCGTGCCGAGCAGGAGGCGGGCCGGGTCCGCGCCGGGGTCGACACCTACGCGGCCGCCTCGCTCCTGCTGGGCGCCTGCGCCCAACGCGCCTTCGCCTACGACTCCACGCAGGAGGGCAAGCCGCCGCCCGTGGACGAGTTCGCCCTGTCGATCGCCCGCACGCTGCTGGGCGGAATCTCCGTTGCGGACGAGCCCTCGTGACGATCAACCTGGCCCGATGAGACAAGCCCCCACGGCCGTGCGACGCTCCCTGTGCGGCTGAGCGTCACGGAGTTCACGCCGCGCGTCGGCCCCCGCGCCTACCGGGTCGTCCAGCCGCGTCCGCCGCTGCGGCACACCACGCTCAGTGACCCCGTCGAAGGCTGGGGCTACCTCGTGGGCGACCACGACGGACTCGCCCGCCTCGCCGCGCTCTTCTCGTTCGCCGCGTTCTCCCGGCACACGATCGTGTACGTCCCGCTGCGGCGGAGCATCCCCAGGGCCTTTGCGCCCGGAGTGCCGGTCGACCTCGTCCTGGCCCACCGGTCGCCGGGCCTGCGAGCTTCCGCCTGGCCCGAACTGCGCCGTCGGCTGCGTGCGGGCACCCCGCTCACCGTGCGCACGGACGAGGAGCGCACCGCCGCCCACGCGGCCGCCTGGGAGGCGCGCTGGGAGCAGGGCTGGGACCGCCTCGACGCGCGGGACCGGATCCATCCGGCCGTGCACGCGGGGACGCTCTTCCTCCTCGGCGCCCGTGACACCTTCGCCTCGGCCGCCACGCACCTGGAGGCGGCGGCCGGGTTCGGGCCGCGGGGGAAGCGGGCCGCCGAGGGGCTCGACGTGCTCGCCGCCTCCCTCACCCGGCACCTGCCGCCGTCCCGAGGCCGTCACGTCGAGCTGGACATCGGCTTCCAGGCGTATCCGCCGTACACCCACTTCAGGCGACCGGGGCGGCCAGCCAGTCGTCGATGCCCGACAGCAGCTTCTCCTTGACGTCCTTGGGGGCCGCTGTGGCCCGCACCGACTGGCGTGCGAGCTCGGCCAGTTCCGCGTCCGTGAAGCCGTGGTGATGGCGTGCCAGCTCGTACTGGTCGGCCAGCCGGGAGCCGAACAGCAGGGGGTCGTCGGCGCCGAGGGCCATCGGGACGCCGGCGTCGAAGAGGGTGCGCAGGGGGACGTCCTCGGCCTTCTCGTAGACCCCCAGGGCGACGTTCGACGCCGGGCACACCTCGCAGGTGATGCCGCGGTCCGCGAGCCGCTTCAGCAGCCGCGGGTCCTCGGCCGCGCGCACACCGTGCCCGATGCGGGTGGCGTGCAGGTCGTCCAGGCAGTCGCGGACCGACGCAGGGCCGGTCAGCTCGCCGCCGTGCGGCGCGGACAGCAAGCCGCCGTCCCGCGCGATGGCGAAGGCCCGGTCGAAGTCCCGCGCCATGCCCCGCCGCTCGTCGTTGGAGAGCCCGAAGCCGACGACGCCGCGGTCCGCGTAGCGCACGGCGAGCCGGGCCAGGGTGCGGGCGTCCAGCGGGTGCTTCATACGGTTCGCGGCCACCAGGACGCGCATTCCGAGCCCGGTCTCCCGCACGGCCGAGTCCACCGCGTCCAGGATGATCTCCAGGGCCGGGATGAGCCCGCCCAGGCGGGGCGCGTACGAGGTCGGGTCGACCTGGATCTCCAGCCAGCCGGAGCCGTCCTTCAGGTCCTCCTCGGCGGCCTCGCGCACCAGCCGCTGGATGTCCTCGGGCTCTCTGAGGCAGGACCGCGCCGCGTCGTACAGCCGCTGGAAGCGGAACCAGCCGCGCTCGTCGGTCGCCCGCAGCCTGGGCGGTTCGCCGCTGGTCAGGGCGTCGGTGAGGGCTTCGGGCAGCCGGACGCCGTATTTGTCGGCCAGCTCCAGCACGGTGGTGGGCCGCATCGAACCGGTGAAGTGCAGGTGCAGATGGGCTTTCGGCAGTTCAGAGAGATCACGTACGCGCTCCATTCCAGGATCCTGCCGTACGTTCCCGCCGTGTCGGTAGCGCTTTCCCCGTTCGTGGTCTTGCTCGCACGAAGAAGCGGGCCGTCTCCCCCCGGGGGAGACGGCCCGCACACACGCGTGGAGCGCGAAAACGTCAGTCCCGTGCCTCGGCCAGGAGCTTCTGGATCCGGCTGACGCCCTCGACGAGATCCTCGTCACCCAGGGCGTACGACAGGCGCAGGTACCCCGGGGTGCCGAAGGCCTCACCCGGGACGACCGCGACCTCGGCCTCCTCCAGGATGAGCGCGGCCAGCTCGACCGTGTCCTGGGGGCGCTTGCCGCGGATCTCCTTGCCGACGAGGGCCTTGACCGAGGGGTACGCGTAGAAGGCGCCCTCGGGCTCGGGGCAGAGCACGCCGTCGATCTCGTTGAGCATCCGCACGATGGTCTTGCGGCGGCGGTCGAAGGCCTCGCGCATCTCGGCGACGGCCGTCAGATCGCCGGAGACGGCGGCGAGGGCGGCGACCTGGGCGACGTTGGACACGTTCGAGGTGGCGTGCGACTGGAGGTTGGTCGCGGCCTTGATGACGTCCTTCGGGCCGATGACCCAGCCCACGCGCCAGCCCGTCATGGCGTACGTCTTCGCGACGCCGTTCACGACGATGCACTTGTCGGCGAGCTCGGGGACGACCACCGGGAGGGAGTGGAATTCCGCGTCCCCGTAGACCAGGTGCTCGTAGATCTCGTCCGTCAGGACCCACAGGCCCTTCTCGGCGGCCCAGCGGCCGATCTCCTCGATCTGCTCGCGGCTGTAGACGGCGCCCGTCGGGTTGGACGGGGAGACGAAGAGCAGCACCTTGGTGTTCTCGGTGCGGGCGGCCTCCAGCTGCTCGACCGAGACGCGGTAGCCGGTGGTCTCGTCGGCGATGACCTCGACCGGGACACCGCCGGCGAGACGGATCGACTCCGGGTACGTCGTCCAGTAGGGCGCCGGGACGATGACCTCGTCGCCCGGGTCGAGGATCGCGGCGAAGGCCTCGTAGATGGCCTGCTTGCCGCCGTTGGTGACCAGGACCTGGGCGGCCTCCACCTCGTAGCCGGAGTCGCGCAGGGTCTTCGCGGCGATCGCGGCCTTCAGCTCGGGGAGCCCGCCGGCCGGCGTGTAGCGGTGGTACTTGGGGTTCGAGCAGGCCTCGATGGCGGCCTGGACGATGTAGTCCGGGGTCGGGAAGTCGGGCTCACCGGCGCCGAAACCGATCACCGGACGTCCAGCGGCCTTGAGTGCCTTGGCCTTGGCGTCCACGGCGAGGGTGGCGGACTCGGAGATCGCGCCGACTCGGGCGGAGACCCGGCGCTCGGTGGGAGGGGTTGCAGGGCTCATGGCACCCATCGTTTCAGACCGGAAACTCCCCCGGCACGCGGGTTTCACAGACTGAACAGCAAGAGAACAACCGTCCGGATCCGGATCCCTCACCGGTCGATCTTCGGCGGACAAAGCCCGTACGGACACTTTCTGTTCGACGACCGGCCCCGGACCACGTACACTCTCACCTCGTTGGCCTTCACCGGCCGCACTCATCCGATGCACACCGAGCATCCGGGTGGATGCGGTACGTTGGGGAAAACAAAGGGTCGTAGCTCAATTGGTAGAGCACTGGTCTCCAAAACCAGCGGTTGGGGGTTCAAGTCCCTCCGGCCCTGCTACACACACCTTCGCCAGGATGTGTGCGCATGTACGTACTGCAATGCACCGCCGTGCGGCTCAACCGGGCGCGGCACGGCCACGACCCGGAATCAGGTGAGGACGAGTGACGGACGCCGTGGGCTCCATCGACATGCCTGATGCCGAGGCGCCAGAGTCTCAGAAGAAGGCCCGCAAGGGTGGTAAGCGTGCCAAGAAGGGCCCGCTGAAGCGCCTTGCCACTTTCTACCGCCAGATCGTCGCGGAACTCCGCAAGGTCGTCTGGCCGACTCGCAATCAGCTGACGACGTACACCACAGTGGTGATTGTCTTCGTCGTCATCATGATTGGCCTGGTGACCGTGATTGACTATGGGCTCAACCACGCCGCCAAGTACGTCTTCGGCTGAGCCGAGAGCGAAGGGCGCCGTCACCGGCGCCCCTTTCGCGCGTTCCACCCCCATGTATCCAGGAAGAAGCAGCCACCGTGTCTGACCCGAACCTGAACGATGCCAGCGAGTCGGTCGAGTCCGTTGACGACGAGCTCGACATCGTCGAGGGCGCGGACGTCGTGGACGAGTTCGAGGCTGCCGATGCCGCCACCGGCGAGCCCGCCGAGGAAGCGGCCCTGCACGTCGAGGACGAGTCCGGTGAGGACGTCGAGGACGAGGACGTTCCCGACGAGGCCCTCGCTGAAGACGCCGAAGAGAGCGACGAGGAAGAGGCCGAAGAAGAGGCCGAGCCCGTCGACCCCGTCACCGCACTGCGCGAGGAGCTGCGCACGCTCCCCGGCGAGTGGTACGTCATCCACACCTACGCCGGTTACGAGAACCGCGTGAAGACCAACCTCGAGCAGCGCGCCGTCTCGCTGAACGTCGAGGACTTCATCTTCCAGGCCGAGGTGCCGCAGGAAGAGGTCGCGCAGATCAAGAACGGCGAGCGCAAGACGATCAAGCAGAACAAGCTCCCGGGCTACGTCCTGGTCCGCATGGACCTGACGAACGAGTCCTGGGGTGTCGTTCGCAACACTCCCGGTGTCACCGGCTTCGTGGGCAACGCCTACGACCCGTACCCGCTGACGCTGGACGAGATCGTCAAGATGCTCGCCCCGGAGGCCGAGGAGAAGGCCGCCCGTGAGGCCGCCGAGGCCGAGGGCAAGCCCGCTCCGCAGCGCAAGGTCGAGGTCCAGGTGCTGGACTTCGAGGTCGGCGACTCGGTCACCGTCACGGACGGCCCGTTCGCCACGCTGCAGGCGACCATCAACGAGATCAACGCCGACTCCAAGAAGGTCAAGGGCCTGGTGGAGATCTTCGGTCGCGAGACCCCGGTCGAGCTTTCGTTCGACCAGATCCAGAAGAACTAGCAGCTTCTGGACGTACGTCTTCCGAACAGGTCAGACGGGCTCACGCAGCCCGTCTGACCTGCTCGGTTTTTGGCCGCGCATGGATACCCGTTATCGTTGTGCGGTATGCCTCCATCCGGATGAACCGGGCGGAAGCTGAAAACTCTCACTAGGACCCGGAGAGAGCACATGCCTCCCAAGAAGAAGAAGGTCACGGGGCTTATCAAGCTCCAGATCCAGGCCGGCGCGGCCAACCCGGCTCCGCCGGTCGGCCCGGCGCTGGGCCAGCACGGCGTCAACATCATGGAGTTCTGCAAGGCCTACAACGCCGCGACCGAGTCGCAGCGCGGTTGGGTCATCCCGGTGGAGATCACGGTCTACGAAGACCGCTCCTTCACCTTCGTCACCAAGACTCCGCCGGCCGCCAAGATGATCCTCAAGGCCGCGGGTGTCGAGAAGGGCTCCGGCGAGCCGCACAAGACCAAGGTCGCCAAGATCACCCAGGCGCAGGTCCGCGAGATCGCCACCACGAAGATGCCCGACCTCAACGCCAACGACCTGGACGCCGCGTCGAAGATCATCGCCGGCACCGCCCGTTCCATGGGCATCACGGTCGAGGGCTGACACCCACCTTCGTAGGAATCATGCGGCGCGAGCCGCACGTGGCAGGGCCTGCTCGGTCCGTACCACGACTCCTCAGAACACATCAGGAGCAGTAGTGAGCAAGCGCAGCAAGTCTCTCCGCGCTGCGGACGCCAAGATCGACCGGGAGAAGCTCTACGCCCCGCTCGAGGCCGTCCGTCTCGCCAAGGAGACCTCCACGAGCAAGTTCGACGGCACCGTCGAGGTCGCCTTCCGCCTGGGTGTAGACCCGCGCAAGGCCGACCAGATGGTCCGCGGCACCGTGAACCTCCCGCACGGCACCGGTAAGACCGCCCGGGTCCTGGTCTTCGCGACCGGTGACCGTGCCGAGGCCGCACTCGCCGCGGGCGCCGACATCGTCGGCTCCGACGAGCTCATCGACGAGGTGTCGAAGGGCCGTCTGGACTTCGACGCCGTCGTCGCCACCCCGGACCTCATGGGCAAGGTCGGCCGTCTGGGCCGTGTCCTCGGCCCGCGTGGTCTGATGCCGAACCCGAAGACCGGCACCGTGACCCCGGACGTGGCCAAGGCCGTGACCGAGATCAAGGGCGGCAAGATCGAGTTCCGCGTCGACAAGCACTCGAACCTGCACTTCATCATCGGCAAGACCTCCTTCGACGAGGCCAAGCTGGTGGAGAACTACGGCGCCGCGCTGGACGAGATCCTTCGTCTGAAGCCGTCCGCCGCCAAGGGTCGCTACATCAAGAAGGCCGCGATCAGCACCACGATCGGCCCCGGCGTTCCGGTCGACCCGAACCGCACCCGCAACCTCCTCGTCGAGGAGGACCCGGCCGCCGTCTGAGCCTTCCGCTCACCACGGTGACCGCGTCGCATACGCGTTCTTGGCACGGGCCCCGCAACCTTTCGAGGTGCGGGGCCCGTCTCCATTCCCGGATACGTGTGTCAGTGGGCTGCGTTAGCGTGCAGCTCTCAGGATTCGCATAGGGGTGGGACGAAATGAAGAGCACGAGCGTGCGCCGAGTGACCCTTTCGATCGCGCTGGTGAGCGCGCTGGCGGGGGTGGCCGCCTGTTCCTCGGGCTCCTCCGGAGGCTCCGGCAAGGACGACAAGGCGGCCCAGGACACGACTCGCGTCAGCCCCATAGCGGCCCTGCAGTCGGCCGAGAAGTCCACCGACGGCGCCGACTCCGCCAGGATCGAGTCCACGACGAGCCTGGGCACGCTGATGTCCATGAAGTCGGACGGCTCCATGGGCTGGGGCGGAGGCCTCACCGGTGACATGACGATCACGTACACCGGCGGCACGATGGCCGAGGCGATGCGCAAGACGGGCAGCACCTCCATGCAGGCTCGCTATCTGTCGGACGCCTACTACGCCAAGATGGGCGAGGCGTTCGCCGAGCAGACGGGCGGCAAGCACTGGATCAGGTACGCGTACGACGACCTGGCGAAGATCGCGGGCGGCTCCGGCGCGTTCCTGAAGGACCAGATGCAGAACAGCTCGCCGAACCAGTCGGTGAAGCTCCTGCTGGCCTCCGGCGATGTGAAGAAGGTCGGCGACGAGACGGTCCGCGGCGAGAAGACCACGCACTACGCGGGCACGGTGAACGTCTCGGACCTCGCGGCCAAGAGCTCCCACCTCACCGCGAGCCAACTCGCCGACCTCAAGAAGCAGTTCACCCAGGCCGGCATCACGACGGAGGACGTCGACATCTGGGTCAACGGCAAGGACCTGCTCGTCAAGGCCGTCTCCAAGGGCGAGTTGTCGAGCGGCACGATGTCCTCCACGACGTACTACAGCGACTACGGAGTGAAGGTCGCCGCCGTGGCGCCCCCGGCGAGCGACACGACCGATTTCAAGGACCTGCTGAAGACACAGGGCCTGACGCCGGGCAGCGGCGACACTTCGAGCGGGTCGTCGGACACCACGAGCTGAGGCTCCGGGCGCCTGGAGGGCCAGGCGCCAAGAAGCTCACGTACCAAGCAACTGAAGTACCAAGAAACTCAAAAGAATTCACGAGACCGCTGGAACCTCCCTGGGCTACGCTGCTGGCGCAGTCTGTGTATCGCTCATGTGTTCCCTGGGGGGATCCTGATGTTTTTTGTGCGTGACTCCGTACGGCATGGAGTGGCGGGAGCCGCGCTCGCGGCCCTGGTCCTCGGCGGTGGCGCCGTCGCCTGTGCGAAGGGCGAGGAGTCGCCGAAGATGACGCCCGCGGCGGCCGTGGCCAAGGCGGCGAAGAACAGCGAGGCCATCACCTCGCTCAGCTACCGGATGACCGGCAAGGTCCCGGAGACGGGCCGCGTCGAGGCCCAGGCGTCGATGAGCATGAAGCCGCTGGCCATGAGCATGAAGATGACCGCTCTCGACCAGGGCGCCGACGGCAAGATGGAGATCCGGGTCGTCGACGGGGCGATGTACCTGGGCGGGGGCGCGGCCGCCGCCAAGGAGATGGACGGCAAGAGCTGGATGAAGTTCGACATCTCCGGGATGGCCAAGGGCGCCGACGGCTCCGCGGGCATCGACGCGAGCAAGCTCTCCGACCAGGCCGACCAGGACCCGTCCCAGGAGTCCACCTACCTGACCGGCTCCAAGGACGTGAAGAAGGTCGGCACCGAGAAGATCGACGGCGTGCAGACCACCCACTACAACGGCACGGTCACCCTCGACGAACTCCGCGCCGAGCTCAAGAAGAAGGACAAGGCGACGCGGGACAAGCGCGAGAAGAGCCTGAAGCAGTACGAGGAGCTGGGCGCCGACAAGCTCACGATGGACATGTGGGTCGGGCCGGACGACCACACCAAGCAGGTCCGGGTGCGCGCCGCCTCCGACAAGGGCCCGCTCGACATGACCATGGTCTTCCTCGACTACAACAAGCCGGTGACGGTGAAGGCCCCGCCCGCCAAGGACACCGTCGACCTCGCGCAGCTGATGAAGGACGCCCAGAAGGGCTGATCCGGCACTGAACCGCCGCTGAGACGAGGCGCCGTGGGGCGCTGAGCCGAGGCGCCGTCGAGTGCCGGGACGAGGCGCTGTCGAGCGGATTTGCTTGACAGCGACCCCGTCACGTACTGTTCCCCAGAAGCCAAAGACCGCTGGTCGTTGCCTTGTGCTCGCAAGAGGGCAGGGCGGCCGAAGGATCCGCTGAAACTGCGGACGACCCGCGTAGGTGACCGTGGATGTGCTCCCGGAGTTCGCTTGCCCAGCTTGCGGACGTACCGGTCGAGCTACGCCCCGTGCGCCTGCGCCGGGGCGTTTCGTTTTGCCCAGCCCCTTCTGAGCGGTCCTCATCACCCGGAAGGAGGCCGACGCTCTATGGCAAGGCCCGACAAGGCTGCCGCGGTAGCCGAGCTCGCGGACCAGTTCCGCAGCTCGAACGCCGCTGTGCTGACCGAGTACCGGGGTCTCACCGTGGCGCAGCTCAAGACGCTGCGTCGTTCGCTCGGTGAAGACGCCCAGTACGCCGTGGTGAAGAACACGCTGACCAAGATTGCGGCCAACGAGGCCGGGATCTCCACGCTCGACGACCTGTTCAACGGTCCGACGGCGGTCGCGTTCATCACCGGTGACCCGGTGGTGTCCGCGAAGGGTCTTCGTGACTTCGCCAAGGACAACCCCAACCTCGTCATCAAGGGCGGTGTCCTTGACGGCAAGGCGCTGTCCGCCGACGAGATCAAGAAGCTTGCGGACCTCGAGTCCCGCGAGGTTCTGCTCGCCAAGCTGGCGGGTGCCTTCAAGGGCAAGCAGACTCAGGCTGCCCAGCTCTTCCAGGCGCTCCCCTCGAAGCTCGTCCGCACCGTGGACGCTCTTCGTGCCAAGCAGGCCGAGCAGGGCGGTGCCGAGTAATTCGGCTCGCGCATTGACCGCCGCCTGAGCAGTTCCGCCTAGGCAGTGGTCGCAGCGGGCCGAAAGTACGCCCGCCTCACATGTACATCCCGGCACCAGCCGAATAAGTGGAAGGATCGCCCATCATGGCGAAGCTCAGCCAGGAAGACCTGCTCGCGCAGTTCGAGGACATGACCCTCATCGAGCTCTCCGAGTTCGTGAAGGCGTTCGAGGAGAAGTTCGACGTCACCGCCGCCGCCGCGGTCGCCGTTGCCGGTCCGGCCGGCCCCGCCGCCGCTGCCGAGGCCGTCGAGGAGCAGGACGAGTTCGACGTCATCCTCACGGGTGCCGGCGAGAAGAAGATCCAGGTCATCAAGGTCGTGCGTGAGCTGACCTCCCTGGGTCTGAAGGAGGCCAAGGACCTCGTGGACGGCGCCCCGAAGCCCGTTCTCGAGAAGGTCGCCAAGGAGGCCGCCGAGAAGGCTGCCGAGTCCCTCAAGGGCGCCGGCGCCTCCGTCGAGGTCAAGTAGTCCCACGGGCCCGCTGAGGGCCCCTCGCGAGCTGATACAGGTCCACTAGTGCGCCTGTAACGCTGACGCACTGAAGAGCGATCACCCAACTGGGTGGTCGCTCTTCGGCGTTCCTGGGGTCCGGTGGCGGCTGCCTTGCACTGTCGGTGGCGACGAGTATGGTGATCTTCGTTGTTGCCTCCGGCCGAGCCCGTGACGGGCTGCAAGGCGGGCTGCAAGACAGGTTGCACGTGACGATCGCGGCACTTGCTTAGGGCATGGGGGGCCTTGACGAACCGCACGCAGCGCGCAATTCTCAGGACGCGTCGTCACAACGATCCGGATCCGAGGCATGGATCGGTGGCGAAGAGGGCAGTATCGATGTGCATTGAGGGCGTGGCTTGCCGCAGGTGTTGAGAACAACGATGGTCTCAAAAAACCGGGACTGGACATCAGTGGGCCTAGTGGCTACACTGACCCTTTGCGCTGCCTGTTAGCTGCCTCCTGCCCGTCACCAGGGGCATGCCCTCGCGTGAGCACCGATGACTAGATCATCCCTGACCTGGCCTTTTGGCTGAATCGGGAACGGACTGTCTCTGTGCCCACAGTGGGGGGCCGGTACGCGCGTAGTGAGTCCGAGCCCTCGGAAGGACCCCCTCTTGGCCGCCTCGCGCACTGCCTCGACCGCGAATACGAACAACGGCGCCAGCACCGCCCCGCTGCGCATCTCCTTTGCAAAGATCAAGGAGCCCCTCGAGGTTCCGAACCTTCTTGCGCTGCAAACCGAGAGCTTCGACTGGCTGCTCGGCAACGACGCGTGGAAGGCTCGTGTCGAGGCGGCTCTGGACAACGGACAGGACGTCCCCACGAAGTCCGGTCTGGAGGAGATCTTCGAGGAGATCTCCCCGATCGAGGACTTCTCCGGGTCGATGTCCCTGACGTTCCGGGACCACCGCTTCGAGCCTCCGAAGAATTCCATCGACGAGTGCAAGGACCGCGACTTCACGTACGCGGCCCCGCTCTTCGTCACCGCCGAGTTCACCAACAACGAGACCGGCGAGATCAAGTCCCAGACGGTCTTCATGGGCGACTTCCCGCTCATGACCAACAAGGGCACCTTCGTCATCAACGGCACCGAGCGTGTCGTGGTGTCGCAGCTCGTCCGCTCGCCGGGCGTCTACTTCGACTCCTCCATCGACAAGACGTCCGACAAGGACATCTTCTCCGCGAAGGTCATCCCGTCCCGGGGTGCCTGGCTGGAGATGGAGATCGACAAGCGTGACATGGTCGGTGTCCGCATCGACCGCAAGCGCAAGCAGTCCGTCACCGTTCTCCTGAAGGCTCTCGGTTGGACGACCGAGCAGATCCTCGAGGAGTTCGGCGAGTACGAGTCCATGCGTGCCACCCTGGAGAAGGACCACACCCAGGGCCAGGACGACGCTCTGCTCGACATCTACCGCAAGCTGCGTCCGGGCGAGCCCCCGACCCGCGAGGCCGCGCAGACGCTTCTGGAGAACCTCTACTTCAACCCGAAGCGCTACGACCTCGCGAAGGTCGGCCGTTACAAGGTCAACAAGAAGCTGGGCGGCGAGGCCCCGCTGGACGCCGGCATCCTGACCGTCGAGGACATCATCTCGTCGATCAAGTACCTGGTGAAGCTGCACGCCGGTGAGACCGAGACCGTCGGTGACAACGGCACGCAGATCGTTGTCGAGACGGACGACATCGACCACTTCGGCAACCGTCGTCTGCGCAACGTCGGCGAGCTCATCCAGAACCAGGTCCGCACGGGTCTGGCTCGTATGGAGCGCGTCGTCCGCGAGCGCATGACGACCCAGGACGTCGAGGCGATCACGCCGCAGACCCTGATCAACATCCGGCCGGTCGTCGCCTCCATCAAGGAGTTCTTCGGCACCAGCCAGCTGTCGCAGTTCATGGACCAGAACAACCCGCTGTCGGGTCTCACCCACAAGCGCCGTCTGTCGGCTCTTGGCCCGGGTGGTCTCTCCCGTGAGCGGGCCGGCTTCGAGGTCCGTGACGTGCACCCCTCGCACTACGGCCGCATGTGCCCGATCGAGACCCCCGAAGGCCCGAACATCGGCCTGATCGGCTCGCTCGCCTCCTACGGCCGGGTCAACGCGTTCGGTTTCGTCGAGACGCCGTACCGCAAGGTCACCGGCGGTGTCGTCACCGACGAGGTCGACTACCTCACGGCCGACGAAGAGGACCGGTTCGTCATCGCGCAGGCCAACGCGCCGCTGACGGACGAGCTCCGCTTCGAGGAGTCCCGCGTCCTGGTCCGCCGTCGTGGCGGAGAGGTCGACTACGTCCCCGGTGAGGACGTCGACTACATGGACGTCTCGCCGCGCCAGATGGTGTCGGTCGCGACCGCCATGATCCCGTTCCTCGAGCACGACGACGCCAACCGTGCCCTCATGGGCGCGAACATGATGCGTCAGGCCGTGCCGCTCATCAAGTCCGAGGCGCCGCTGGTCGGCACCGGCATGGAGTACCGCTGTGCGGTCGACGCCGGTGACGTCCTGAAGTCGGAGAAGGACGGTGTGGTCCAGGAGGTCTCCGCGGACTACGTCACCACCGCCAACGACGACGGCACGTACACCACGTACCGCCTGCACAAGTTCTCCCGCTCGAACCAGGGCACCTCCGTCAACCAGAAGGTTGTCGTGGACGAGGGCGCCCGGGTCGTCGCCGGTCAGGTTCTGGCCGACGGTCCGGCGACCGAGAACGGCGAGATGGCGCTCGGCAAGAACCTGCTCGTGGCGTTCATGCCGTGGGAGGGTCACAACTACGAGGACGCGATCATCCTGTCGCAGCGCCTCGTGCAGGACGACGTCCTCTCCTCGATCCACATCGAGGAGCACGAGGTCGACGCCCGTGACACCAAGCTCGGCCCCGAGGAGATCACCCGGGACATCCCGAACGTCTCCGAAGAGGTCCTCGCCGACCTCGACGAGCGCGGCATCATCCGCATCGGTGCCGAGGTCGTCGCCGGCGACATCCTGGTCGGCAAGGTCACGCCCAAGGGTGAGACCGAGCTGACCCCGGAGGAGCGCCTGCTCCGCGCGATCTTCGGTGAGAAGGCGCGCGAGGTGCGCGACACCTCGCTGAAGGTGCCGCACGGCGAGATCGGCAAGGTCATCGGCGTCCGCGTCTTCGACCGTGAAGAGGGCGACGAGCTGCCGCCGGGCGTGAACCAGCTGGTTCGTGTCTACGTGGCGCAGAAGCGCAAGATCACGGACGGTGACAAGCTCGCCGGCCGTCACGGCAACAAGGGTGTCATCTCCAAGATCCTGCCGATCGAGGACATGCCGTTCCTGGAGGACGGCACCCCGGTCGACATCATCCTCAACCCGCTCGGTGTGCCGTCCCGAATGAACCCGGGACAGGTCCTGGAGATCCACCTCGGCTGGCTCGCCAGCCGCGGCTGGGACGTCTCCGGTCTCGCCGACGACTGGGCGCAGCGACTGCAGGCCATCGAGGCCGACGTGGTCGCCCCGGGCACCAACGTCGCCACCCCCGTCTTCGACGGTGCGCGTGAGGACGAGCTCGCGGGTCTGCTGCAGCACACGATCCCGAACCGCGACGGCGAGCGCATGGTGCTTCCGTCCGGCAAGGCGCCGCTGTTCGACGGCCGCTCCGGCGAGCCGTTCCCGGAGCCGATCTCGGTCGGCTACATGTACATCCTCAAGCTCCACCACCTGGTCGACGACAAGCTGCACGCCCGCTCGACCGGTCCGTACTCGATGATCACCCAGCAGCCGCTGGGTGGTAAGGCTCAGTTCGGTGGCCAGCGCTTCGGTGAGATGGAGGTGTGGGCGCTGGAGGCGTACGGCGCCGCTTACGCCCTCCAGGAGCTGCTGACCATCAAGTCCGACGACGTGACCGGCCGCGTGAAGGTCTACGAGGCCATCGTCAAGGGCGAGAACATCCCCGAGCCCGGCATCCCCGAGTCCTTCAAGGTGCTCATCAAGGAGATGCAGTCTCTCTGCCTCAACGTGGAGGTGCTGTCCAGCGACGGTATGTCCATCGAAATGCGTGACACCGACGAGGACGTCTTCCGCGCGGCGGAGGAGCTCGGCATCGACCTGTCCCGGCGCGAGCCGAGCAGCGTCGAAGAGGTCTGACGGGAGTCCGGCCGGGCCTTGACCGCCTGTGGAAAAGGTGACCAAGGCCCGCCGGCCCCAGGACCCCCGTATCAGACCCCTAAGACTTACAACCCTGAGAGGGATTGACGCATAGTGCTCGACGTCAACTTCTTCGATGAGCTCCGGATCGGTCTGGCCACCGCTGACGACATCCGTCAGTGGAGCCACGGCGAGGTCAAGAAGCCCGAGACCATCAACTACCGCACCCTCAAGCCCGAAAAGGACGGACTCTTCTGCGAGAAGATCTTCGGCCCGACCCGGGACTGGGAGTGCTACTGCGGTAAGTACAAGCGTGTCCGCTTCAAGGGCATCATCTGTGAGCGCTGCGGCGTCGAGGTCACTCGCGCCAAGGTGCGTCGTGAGCGGATGGGCCACATCGAGCTGGCCGCTCCCGTCACCCACATCTGGTATTTCAAGGGCGTTCCGTCGCGTCTGGGCTACCTGCTCGACCTCGCCCCGAAGGACCTCGAGAAGGTCATCTACTTCGCGGCGTACATGATCACGTTCGTCGACGAGGAGCGCCGCACCCGCGACCTGCCCTCGCTGGAGGCGCACGTCTCCGTCGAGCGTCAGCAGATCGAGAACCGTCGCGACGCCGACCTCGAGGCCCGCGCCAAGAAGCTCGAGACCGACCTGGCCGAGCTCGAGGCCGAGGGTGCCAAGGCCGATGTGCGCCGCAAGGTGCGCGAGGGTGCCGAGCGTGAGATGAAGCAGCTGCGTGACCGTTCGCAGCGCGAGATCGACCGTCTCGACGAGGTGTGGACCCGCTTCAAGAACCTGAAGGTCCAGGACCTTGAGGGTGACGAGCTCCTCTACCGCGAGCTGCGTGACCGCTTCGGCACGTACTTCGACGGTTCGATGGGTGCCGCGGCGCTGCAGAAGCGCCTGGAGTCCTTCGACCTCGACGAGGAGGCCGAGCGCCTCCGCGAGATCATCCGCACCGGCAAGGGCCAGAAGAAGACCCGTGCGCTCAAGCGCCTCAAGGTCGTCTCCGCGTTCCTGCAGACCAGCAACAGCCCCAAGGGCATGGTGCTCGACTGCGTGCCGGTCATCCCGCCGGACCTTCGTCCGATGGTGCAGCTGGACGGTGGCCGCTTCGCGACCTCCGACCTGAACGACCTGTACCGCCGCGTGATCAACCGCAACAACCGTCTGAAGCGACTCCTTGACCTCGGTGCCCCCGAGATCATCGTGAACAACGAGAAGCGCATGCTTCAGGAGGCCGTCGACGCGCTCTTCGACAACGGCCGTCGTGGTCGCCCCGTCACGGGCCCCGGCAACCGTCCGCTGAAGTCCCTCAGCGACATGCTGAAGGGTAAGCAGGGTCGATTCCGTCAGAACCTGCTCGGCAAGCGTGTGGACTACTCCGCGCGTTCCGTGATCGTCGTCGGTCCGCAGCTGAAGCTGCACCAGTGTGGTCTGCCCAAGGCCATGGCGCTGGAGCTCTTCAAGCCGTTCGTGATGAAGCGCCTGGTCGACCTGAATCACGCGCAGAACATCAAGAGCGCCAAGCGGATGGTCGAGCGCGGCCGCACGGTCGTGTACGACGTCCTGGAAGAGGTCATCGCGGAGCACCCGGTTCTGCTGAACCGTGCGCCCACGCTGCACCGCCTCGGCATCCAGGCCTTCGAGCCGCAGCTGGTCGAGGGCAAGGCCATCCAGATCCACCCGCTCGTCTGCACCGCGTTCAACGCGGACTTCGACGGTGACCAGATGGCCGTCCACCTGCCGCTCTCCGCGGAGGCGCAGGCCGAGGCCCGCATCCTGATGCTGTCCTCGAACAACATCCTCAAGCCCGCCGACGGCCGCCCGGTCACGATGCCGACCCAGGACATGGTCCTCGGTCTGTTCTTCCTGACCACGGACGGCGAGCTGCGCGACGTCAAGGGCGAGGGCCGTGCCTTCGGCTCGACCGCCGAGGCGACGATGGCGTTCGACGCCGGGGAGCTCGCGCTCCAGTCGGCCGTCGACATCCGCTTCCCGGTGGGCACCATCCCGCCGCGCGGCTGGACCCCGCCGGCGCAGGAGGAGGGCGAGCCCGAGTGGCAGCAGGGTGACACCTTCCGCCTCCGTACGACTCTGGGCCGCGCGCTCTTCAACGAGCTGCTGCCCGAGGACTACCCGTTCGTCGACTACTCGGTGGGCAAGAAGCAGCTCGGCGAGATCGTCAACGACCTGGCCGAGCGCTACCCCAAGGTCATCGTGGCGGCGACGCTCGACAACCTGAAGGCGGCGGGCTTCTACTGGGGCACCCGCTCCGGCGTCACCGTGGCCATCTCCGACATCGTCGTTCCCGAGGCGAAGAAGGAGATCGTCAAGGGCTACGAGGCGCAGGACGAGAAGGTCCAGAAGCAGTACGAGCGCGGTCTGATCACCAAGGAAGAGCGCACTCAGGAGCTCATCGCGATCTGGACCAAGGCGACCAACGAGGTCGCCGAGGCGATGAACGCGAACTTCCCGAAGACGAACCCCATCTTCATGATGGTCGACTCGGGTGCCCGAGGAAACATGATGCAGATGCGTCAGATCGCCGGTATGCGCGGTCTGGTGTCGAACGCCAAGAACGAGACGATCCCGCGTCCGATCAAGGCGTCGTTCCGTGAGGGTCTGTCCGTGCTGGAGTACTTCATCTCCACGCACGGTGCCCGTAAGGGTCTGGCGGACACCGCCCTGCGTACCGCCGACTCGGGTTACCTCACCCGTCGTCTGGTGGACGTCTCGCAGGACGTCATCATCCGTGAGGAGGACTGCGGCACCGACCGTGGTCTGCGTCTGGCCATCGCCGAGCGCGGCGAGGACGGCGTGCTGCGCAAGACGGAGAACGTCGAGACCAGCGTGTACGCACGTGCGCTGGCCGAGGACATCACCGTCGACGGCAGGGTGCTGGCCCCGGCCAACACCGACCTCGGCGACGTTCTCATCGACGAGCTGGTCAAGCACGGCATCGAGGAGGTCAAGACCCGTTCGGTCCTGACCTGCGAGTCGGCCGTCGGCACCTGCGCCATGTGCTACGGCCGTTCGCTGGCCACCGGCAAGCTGGTCGACATCGGTGAGGCGGTCGGCATCATCGCCGCCCAGTCCATCGGTGAGCCCGGTACCCAGCTGACGATGCGTACCTTCCACACCGGTGGTGTGGCCGGTGACGACATCACCCAGGGTCTGCCCCGTGTCGTCGAGCTCTTCGAGGCTCGTACGCCGAAGGGTGTCGCCCCGATCTCCGAGGCCTCCGGCCGCGTGCGGATCGAGGAGACCGAGAAGACCAAGAAGCTCGTGGTCACCCCGGACGACGGCAGCGACGAGACGGCGTTCCCGATCTCGAAGCGTGCCCGGCTCCTGGTGTCCGAGGGCGAGCACGTCGAGGTGGGCCAGAAGCTCACCGTGGGTGCCACCAACCCGCACGACGTGCTGCGCATTCTGGGTCAGCGTGCCGTCCAGGTCCACCTGGTCGGCGAGGTCCAGAAGGTCTACAACTCGCAGGGTGTGTCGATCCACGACAAGCACATCGAGATCATCATCCGGCAGATGCTGCGCCGGGTGACGATCATCGAGTCGGGCGACGCGGAGCTGCTGCCCGGCGAGCTGGTCGAGCGCTCGAAGTTCGAGACCGAGAACCGTCGTGTGGTCCAGGAAGGCGGCCACCCGGCCTCCGGCCGTCCGCAGCTGATGGGTATCACCAAGGCCTCGCTGGCGACCGAGTCGTGGCTGTCGGCGGCGTCCTTCCAGGAGACGACCAGGGTTCTGACGGACGCGGCGATCAACGCCAAGTCCGACTCCCTGATCGGCCTCAAGGAGAACGTCATCATCGGTAAGCTCATCCCGGCCGGTACGGGTCTGTCCCGCTACCGCAACATCCGGGTCGAGCCGACCGAAGAGGCCAAGGCCGCGATGTACTCGGCCGTCGGCTACGACGACATCGACTACTCGCCGTTCGGCACCGGCTCCGGCCAGGCCGTCCCGCTGGAGGACTACGACTACGGTCCGTACAACCAGTAAGGCGTACGTCTGAAGTACTGAAGGGCGGCCACTCCGTTTCGTACGGGGTGGCCGCCCTTCGGCGTTGTCCGGTGCCGGTCGTGGTCCGTGGTCAGCGGCCGAGCTGGAGGTAGGGCTCCAGGGCCTGCAGCCGGGTGTGGTTGTCCGGGTGGGTGGTCAGCAGCCTGGCCAGGCCGCCCGGTTCCTTGAGCTGTTTGCCCTGCGCCGCGGCCTGCGCCTTCACGGCGTCCTCCTGGGCCTGGAAGTGGTACAGGACCTGTGCCAGCTGGGGCGCGAAGCCGAGGTCCGCCGCCTGCCGGTCGGCACGCAGCTCGCCCTGGCGACCCACGTAGGCGAGCAGATAGGGGGCGACGACGAGCGGCACGGTGATGTACCAGGCGGCGACGAACCCGCCGATCACGAACATCCCGATGAAGAGGTAGACCATCCCGGTCGCGGCGAGCGAGAAGACGCTCGCGACCCGGATCGCGATCCTGGCGATGCCCCGCATGAAGGCCCAGGCGATCCGGCCGGGCAGCGAGTACCAGTAGCCAAGCAGGCCCGTCCAGGCGTGACCGCCGGTGTGGTGGCCGAGTTCATGGGCGAGTACGGCGGCGAGGTTGCTGCTGGGGATCTCGTTCAGCGCGTACGTCGTGACGCCGACGACATGGCCGGCGGCCGCCACGGCGTTCAGGTCCGTGCTGTTCTCCACCATCAGCTCGTACGTGTGCGCCTCGATGCCCGCTCGGGCGGTGACCTCGCGCCAGATCGGCTCCAGACGGGCCCGCTCCTCGGCGAGCGGCGCCCTGAGCTTCATCACGTGCCGGGCGAAGGCCAGCTCGGTGGGCCGGTGGAAGACGAGCGCCCCGGAGGCCAGCCAGGCGAGGATGACCAGCCAGCCCATGGCCGTGCCGAGTATTCCCACGGCGAACGCGGCGACCACGGCGAGGCTGACCAGGAAGCCCGGCACCTGGACCGCCAGCTGCCCGATCGCGGTGGCGTCGGCACCGCGCTGGTGCGCGGCCACGTGGATGCGGGAGCCCGCGTGACGGTAGTCGAGGTCGTCGGGTGCGGGGGCCTCCGGCGGTGTTGCGGGTGTGGGGGCGGGGGGCGTCTGCTGCGGGATGTACGGCGGTGCGGTGGCAGTGGGCTGCGGGCCGTTCGGGTACGTGGGCGTGGCCCCCGGGTAGGCGGGCGGCGCCGCGGGGTACGAAGGTGCGGCCCCGGCCCCCGGGTACTGGGGTGCGCCGCCCGGATAGGACGGGGGCGCGGGGGTCTGCGGGTACGCGGGCGGAACGGCGGCTCCGGGGTACGGGGGCGAGGGGGCGGCGGCTCCGGGGTACGGGGGCGGGGGAGCGCCGGCCCCGGGGTACGGGGGCGAGGGGGCGGTGGCCCCGGGGTACGGGGGCGAGGGGGCGGTGGCCCCGGGGTACGGGGGCGAGGGGGCGGTGGCCCCGGGGTACGGAGGTGGGGGCGAGGCGGCCCCGGGGTACGGGGGCGAGGGTGTGCCCGGGTATGGGGGGTCCGGGTAGACGGGGCCGGGCTCCGGGGCAGCCGGGTCTGGTGGGTAGGACAAGGTGGGGCTCCTTCAGGATGGGGACGTCAGCCGATGAGCAGCCCGGCGGGAAGCAGCACCGTGCCCGCGCAGAAGGCGATCAGGCCGGTACGGATCCACTGGTGCTTGCGGGCGGCGATGCGGCTGGTCTCGGTGAGCGCCGCGGTGAGTCCGGCGGCGGGGTCGCGGTCGGTGTCGGCGAGAGCGGTCGCCAACTGACCTTCACGTACGGCTTGTTGGATGTCGCCGAAGAAACAGAGGGGCCGGCCCGGGGCCCATGAACTGGCGCGGTACCGGGGCAGCACCGCGAGCAGCAGCGCGAACAGGGCGAAGGCGAGGGCCAGGGCGCCGCTCCACCAGACGGCCGTACCGGGTGCGGAGAGCGAGCTCGGTGACCAGTTCCGCCCGGCCAGCAGCCCGCTGAACACCCCCGCCGTCATCCCGAGCGCCGCCACGAGCACGGACGCCTTGCTGTCGGCCCGGGCGATCTCGCCCCGCAGCTCCTCCAACAGCCGTTCGGCGGTTCCGGTGCCGGGAGCGGTGGTGGTCACTCCGGGCCCGTCTCGGAGGACTCCGGCGCTGGGGGCGAGGGCGGGCGCGGCGGATAGGCGGAGGGCGCGGGCGGGATGACGGGCGTGGGAGCCACGGCCGGGGGCGGCGGGGCCTGGTCGTACGGGTTCCCGGCGGCGGGCGCGGCCGGGGGCTCGGCCTGGTACGGCCCCGGCGGCACGGTTCCGGGCGCGGGCGGGACGTACGGCTGGTGGGACACGGGCGGCCCCGGCGGGGGGTAGGGGGCGCCCGGTACGCCGCCGGGGACCGGAGCGCCGCCGTAGGGCTGGGCGGCGGCCCCGTACGGCGGTGGGGGGTTGTACGGCTGCGGCTGCGAGGGGTCGTACGGCTGCTGCGGTACGCCCCCGGGCGGCGGCGCCGGTCGGCCGGGAACCGGGGGCTGTGGCGGGGGCTCCTGGCGGCTGTTGAGTTCCTTGACGACGCGCAGGGTGGAGCGGGCCGACTCGGCCTTCTGATAGTCCTCCAGGGTGTCTCCGGCGATCAGTTCCAGCTGGCTCTCGATGGCGGAGAGCTGGTCCTTCTGGAGGGCGCCGATGACCATCCGGGTGTCCTCGGGGTGCGCGGCGAGGTGGAAGGCCCACTGGGCGACACCCCCGTGTTGCAGGTGGTGCTGGTAGAAGGCGATCTTCTGGGCCATCAGCTCCTGCGACTGGTACTGGCGCAGCACCTCCAGCTCGTGCAGCTGCTGGGCCTGGCGCAGCCGGTACTCGTGCTCGGGGTCGAGCATGTCGGCCTCGTAGCGCAGCGCCCGTTTGCGCCGTCTGTGCGCGATCGCGTCGTCGTCCAGGCGCAGCCGCACCGCGCACGTGACCGCGAGCCCGATGCCGTCGGCGAAGACGCCGCTCTCGACCGCGTACTGGACCTCGGCCTCGGCGTCCCGGCTGTCCTCGATGGAGAACCGGCGGCTGACCGGTCGCGCCAGCTGGTGGAGTTCACGGGTGAGCCGCGTGGGCACATCGCGTTCGCCGCCGGCCACGTACGCGATCGGGTCCGAGACGCGCCAGGTCAGATCGGCGATGGCGCCGAACGAGAACGCGTCGTCGTCGCTGGGCAGTTCGAGTTCCAGCTGGACCGGGTGGCTGCCCATGTCGACCTCGTAGACCGAGGTGTAGCGGCGGGTCGCGGCGTCCGTGCGGCTCGGCCGGTGCGGGGGCATGTACGCGTCGTAGCCGCCGCCCGCGGTGGCGAACACCAGTGCGTGGTCGATCGCGGAGACCGGCCGCCGGGCCGTGTAGTCGAAACGGGAGATCGGCCGCACGGTGAGCACCGGGTCGATCAGCATGGTGTGCCGGTCGGCCTGTTGCTGCCACTCCGGCGGGCGGCGGAATTCCGCCATGGGTCAACTCCTCGTAACTCTGTGTCAGGCTGTCGGGACGGGGGGACGCAGTGCGGCGAGCAGACGGTCGGCGAGGGGCGGACGCGGGCCGCCGTCCCGGCCGCGCAGGGTGCGCAGTTCGTGGCTGAGGCGTTTGTGGTCGTCCGCGGTGACGACCAGCGCGGGCAGCAGCAGCTCCAGGGCCTGGGCCGCGTCAGGGCGGCGCTCGGCCACGTACACCCAGGTGTGCAGGGCGTTCAGGGCGCCCCGGGTGTGGGCGCGGTCGCCGAGGGCGGTGCGCCAGAGGGTGGCGAGGTCACGGGCCGAGTCCGCCTGGTACATGCCGTCGCCGGCGTACCACTCGACGAGCGCGCCCTCCTCGGCGTTGTCGCACGCCAGTACGAAGGCGCCCAGTGCCAGGGCGCGGACCGCGGGGGTGTCGTGGTGGAGCAGCCGCACCAGCTCGGAGAGCATCTCGCCGCGCCTGAGGCCCACCGAGAGCAGCAGGGCCGTGGACTCGATCAGGTTGGCCGCCTCGGCCGGGCTGCTGTTGTCGGCGCGGGCCAGGGTCGCGAGGGCGCTCAGGGCCGGGGCCACCAGGTCCGGGCGCAGCGGCGCGAGCAGCCCGAAGGCGCGGATCGCGGTCCAGCGGCGGGCCGGGTGGGAGTCCGTGCACCACTGGGTGAGCAGGCGCAGGACGACGGGCGCGTCGAGGAGCTGGGCGAGCGTGAGGGTGTTCGCGGCGGTGACGCGGGGGCCGAACGTCTTCGACACCGCCCAGCCGTCGATCAGCAGCGCGACCGCGGAGGGCAGGTCGGCGAGCGTGAGCAGGGCGGTGGCCGCGGCGGCCCGGGTCCGTACGACGGGACGCCCGTCGCGGGCCAGCTCCCTCAGCCAGGCGATCAGCGCGGGCCGGGCCGAGGGATGTCCCGTCCACACCTCGGTGAGCAGGGCGCGCGGGGTGTTCTCCTTCCGGAAGAACGCGGTGAACTGCGGCACCGGGCCCCATTCGGTCGCCTCGTTCCGCACTTCCCCCTCGGCGCGGGCCCGCGCGAGCCGGGTCTCGGCGGCGAGCCCGAACACCGGGATCTCCGGCGGCTCCTCGGGGTGCTGCAAGCGCTGGAAGTGCACGAACAGCTTGTCCGCGAGCTCGGCCGCGAGGACGTACGGCGCCCGGTCGAAGACGGCGAGCGAGATGAGGAAGGCCTTGTCGCGCAGCGTGGACTCGGGGTCGCTCAGCCACTCCCGGCACTGCTGCTCCACGGCCGCCTGCCCGAACTCCGCGAGCCGGGCCGCGGCCGCCTCGCCGCCGTCGTAACCCGCCACCTCCTTCGCGAACTCGGCCGCCTCGGCGGGCTGATGGTGCCCCCGGGCGAGGAAGTCCCGCACCGGGGCGAGGGCGAGGAGGCCGTCGGTGTCCTGCGCGCGGTGCCTGCTCACATACGCGCGGACGACGGCCGACGCCTCCGGCGGCTGCCAGACGGAGGCGGTGGCACCCAGCAGGAAGGGCGAGTTCTCGACCGTCACCACCAGATACCCGTCGACCTTCTTGAGCTGGTCGCGGGCCGCGTAGAGATGGGTGTCGCGCAGCGGCCGGTTGCGGCTCAGCGGCAGATCGCGCAGGACGTGCCCGCCGGGTGCGGTGAGCGGGGCGCTCAGGGTCGCCGGGCTCGTCTCCGGCGAGAGGGCGTGCACGGCGGGCACGCCCAGACGGTGCAGGAGCATCAGCGCGGCGGCGTGGCGGCCGGTGGCGTGGGCGCCGGCGAGGACGAGGACGCGTTCTTCGCGGAGCCGGTCCAGGGCGGCGGCGAAGGAGGGGCTCTCGACGAAGACGGCGTCCAGGTCTTCGAGGTGGCGCCGTGGGATCTCTCCGGAGGCGTACGTCGCCGAAGCCGCCGAGCCGTGGTGGTGGATCTCCGTCTTGCCGCCCATGAACACGTCACCGGCGACCTCGCCGCCGGACACGCCGTGCTGGGCGCCGCCGACCAGACTCCCGCCGAAGGACGCGGCCGAGCCGAGGATGAACCCCGGGGTGTGCGCGAAGAGCTCGCGCTGAGCCGCGCGCGCCTCCTGCGTCCGCTCCTGTTCCGCCTCTCCTTCCGCCTCCGCGTCCTGGCGCCGGGTGTCCGGTTCGGGGGCCGGGTGTACGTCGTTCGGGGGTACGTCGTCGGGGGCCGGCGACGTGGGGGGAGGCACCGTCACGCCGACTCACTCCCGGACCCGCCGAGGTGGACGTCTCCGGTGACCTGCCCGCCCGACACGCCGTGCTGGTCGCCGCCGACGAGGCTGCCGCCGAAGGTGGGGGCGCCTCCGTCGAAGTGGAAGACGGCGCCCGCGGGAGGGGCGGAGGGCCGGGCCGCGCGGGCCTCGGGCGCCTGGGCCCCGGGCTGGTCCCGCCTCGGTGCCGGACGCTCCCCCGAGCTGGCGCCCGGCACCGAGGTTCCCCCCTTCTCACTGTGGTCGGCGTCGGCCCCCGGCACCGGGCCGTGCAGCCAGGCGCGCAGCGGGCCGTTCTTGCTGTCCACGGTCACCGCGTGGAAGTCGTCCGCGGGGATGCCCGCGTGACCGTGCCGCACGATCCCCGTGTGCACGCTCTCCGAGACGCACAGGGCGAAGTCGTCTCTCCGCTCCCGCAGGGCCGCGCGCAGCAGCTGGGCGTCGAGGAGGCGGCAGGCGTGGTTGAGGTCGGAGCCGACCCAGCCGTCGTGCTCGTCCACGGCGACGTAGCCCGTGGCGACGACGCCGCGCAGCCGGATCTGCGCCGAGCTGGACGCCATCCGGTTGACCGCGTGCAGCTGGGTGGGGACCTCGGTGAGCAGGGCGCGCAGCAGTGCGGTGACGGAGGCGTTGGCGTCGATCAGCTCCATCACGGAGTCGCCCCGGTCGGCGCGCAGGCGCAGGCGTTCGTCGATGCCGGCGCGCTCCAGGGTGCGGTCGGCGACGTCGTACAGCATGCGCCGCAGGTACGCCTGCTCGATGTCGTCCCGGTCGCTGTACTTCTCGATGTCGAGCAACAGGATCGTCCGGCTCACGGGGTCGGTCATGGTCGCCTTTCGCAGGTGGTGCGGCAGTGGCAGCAGAGTGGCGGGCGGGGTTGTGGTGGCGTGAGGGCGGATGACGCAGTCGGAGTGTGACGGCGTACACAGAACGGCCGGTCCCTCGCCCCCGCCGCCCCTACCCGTCCCATCCCCAGGGGCTCCGCCCCTTCGCCCCCGGCCCCCGGCGGGGTTGTGCCCCCGGCGCCCTGCCAGGGGCTGTGCCTCCGGACCTCCGCCAGAGGCTCCGCCCCCGAACCCCCGCCAGGGGCTGCGCCCCCAGGCCCCGTTTCGGCCTGAACGGTCTCGTCGTCAATCGCCGGACGGGCTGAAAATGCGGGCCAGGACGGGCGGGGAGCGGCCCACGGCCTCCGACCTCGAACGCCGGACACCCCGAGGCTTTTAGGGGCGCGGGGAACTGCGCGACCGACCCCCACCGGCCGACAGCCGGAGAACTGCTGGCGGCCGGGGGACCCGGGGCGCAGCCCCGGCCCCCCAGGGGCGCGGGGAACTGCGCGACCAGCCCCCACCGGCCCGCAGTCGAAGTGATCCACAAGACTCACGTCACCCCCGCGCAATCCGCCGCAGCACATCCGGCCGCACGATCACCAGCGCCCGGCGCCCCGTCATCACGACCCCCCGTTCCCGCAGGTCCTTCAGCAGGCGTTGGACCATCTCGCGGGAGGCCCCCACGGACCCGGCGAGTTCCTGTTTGCTCAGGGGGACGGAGAGTTCGATGCCCTGGTCGGTGCGCCGTCCGTGCGTGCGCGCGAGGTCCAGCAGCAGGATCGCGAAGCGCTCCCGCACGCTGAGGGAGGCGAATTCCAGGCGGCGCCGATCGGCCGCCCGGGTGCGATCAGTGGTGAGGCCGAGGAGGGCGAAGGAGACGGCGGGGAAGCGGGCGAGGAACTCGGTGAACCGGCCGCGTTCGACCGCGACCGTACGGACCGGCTCCAGGGCCGTCACGGTGGCCGACCGCGGGCGCCCGGTGAGCGCCGCGGACTCCCCGATGATGTCGCCGGGGCCGCGCAGCGCGAGCAGCGCCTCGTAGCCGTTGGAGGCGGCCGCGGTCACCTTCGTCCAGCCGTGCGTGACGAACAGGACGTGCGAGGACGGCTCGCTCTGATGCAGTAGCACCATCCGGGGCGCGAACGAGAGCTCGTGCCCGAGATCGAGCAGCGCCGAGCGGTCCTCGCTCTCCAGCCGGGCCAGGAACGGCACCCGGTCGTCGAGCCCCCCGTCGCCGGGTAAGCCCGACGAATCCCACGATCCCGGTAAGTCCGATGACCCGGATGACCCCGATGACCCGGATGCCCCGGATGAGTCCGGTGCGTGTGCTGCCGTCATGGTCCCCCGATCGCCGCAGCCGACCGATCAAGGTACTGAAGGGCACACGGCGGTGGACAGAGATTGCGCGGTACCGTCGGGGATCGGAAACTTTTGGGGACGAGCGCCCCGGGAATGCGCTAAGGCCGGCCCAACGATCACCCCGCAACGGCCCCGCCATGGCACCGCAACGCCCCACGACCGCCTCACGACCGCCTCACGACCGCCCCGTACCGGACTCCCGTCCGACCTGCGGGAGCACCGCGCTGACGTGGCAAGAAGTCCGGCGTGTCGCCCTGGACAGCATTTGTTTTGACCGAAGTCCTTGAGGTAGGTACGCTCAGACCTTGTGCCTGGGGTGTGCCCTGGCTCGCGTGCGTGCCTTCAAACCGCAAGGCGAGCCGTAACCGGCCACCGTAATCTGCGCCCTTTTCGCCTCGCGGCGGGAGTCTGCAGCATTCGACACACCCGACCGCGTGGGTCGGAGATGTTCCAGGTTAGCTTCACCATTCGGCACACAGAAACCGGAGAAGTAGTGCCTACGATCCAGCAGCTGGTCCGGAAGGGCCGGCAGGACAAGGTCGAGAAGAACAAGACGCCCGCACTCGAGGGTTCGCCCCAGCGTCGCGGCGTCTGCACGCGTGTGTTCACGACCACCCCGAAGAAGCCGAACTCGGCCCTGCGTAAGGTCGCGCGTGTGCGTCTGACCAGCGGGATCGAGGTCACCGCTTACATTCCGGGTGAGGGACACAACCTGCAGGAGCACTCCATCGTGCTCGTGCGCGGCGGCCGTGTGAAGGACCTGCCGGGTGTTCGCTACAAGATCATCCGTGGTTCGCTCGACACCCAGGGTGTCAAGAACCGCAAGCAGGCCCGCAGCCGCTACGGCGCCAAGAAGGAGAAGTAGAAATGCCTCGTAAGGGCCCCGCCCCGAAGCGCCCGGTCATCATCGACCCGGTCTACGGTTCCCCTCTGGTGACCTCCCTCATCAACAAGGTGCTGCTGAACGGCAAGCGCTCCACCGCCGAGCGCATCGTCTACGGCGCCATGGAGGGTCTGCGTGAGAAGACGGGCAACGACCCGATCATCACGCTGAAGCGCGCGCTGGAGAACATCAAGCCGACCCTCGAGGTCAAGTCCCGCCGTGTCGGTGGTGCGACGTACCAGGTTCCGATCGAGGTCAAGCCCGGTCGCGCCAACACGCTCGCGCTGCGCTGGCTCGTCGGTTACTCCCGCGCCCGTCGCGAGAAGACCATGACCGAGCGTCTGCTCAACGAGCTTCTCGACGCCTCCAACGGCCTTGGTGCCGCTGTGAAGAAGCGCGAGGACACCCACAAGATGGCCGAGTCCAACAAGGCCTTCGCGCACTACCGCTGGTAGTCGCTACCCCCATCGAGACCGAGAGAAGACCGAAGCCTTATGGCTACCACTTCACTTGACCTGGCCAGGGTCCGCAACATCGGGATCATGGCCCACATCGACGCGGGCAAGACGACCACCACCGAGCGGATCCTCTTCTACACCGGCGTCAGCTACAAGATCGGTGAGGTCCACGACGGCGCTGCCACCATGGACTGGATGGAGCAGGAGCAGGAGCGTGGCATCACGATCACCTCTGCTGCCACCACCTGTCACTGGCCGCTCGAGGACAACGACTACACGATCAACATCATCGACACCCCGGGGCACGTCGACTTCACGGTCGAGGTGGAGCGTTCGCTCCGCGTCCTCGACGGTGCCGTCACGGTGTTCGACGGTGTCGCCGGTGTGGAGCCGCAGTCCGAGACGGTGTGGCGTCAGGCCGACCGTTACGGCGTGCCGCGCATCTGCTTCGTGAACAAGCTTGACCGCACCGGCGCCGAGTTCCACCGCTGCGTGGACATGATCAAGGACCGGCTTGGCGCCGTTCCGATCATCATGCAGCTGCCGATCGGTGCCGAGATGGACTTCAAGGGCGTTGTGGACCTGGTCCGCATGAAGGCGCTCGTGTGGTCCGCCGAGGCCGCCAAGGGCGAGATGTACGACGTCGTCGACATCCCGGCCACGCACGCCGAGGCTGCCGAGGAGTACCGCGGCAAGCTGGTCGAGACGGTCGCGGAGCACGACGACGAGATCATGGAGCTGTTCCTGGAGGGCCAGGAGCCCACCGAGGAGCAGCTGTACGCCGCGATCCGTCGCGTCACCATCGCGTCCGGCAAGTCCAACGGCGTCACCGTCACCCCGGTGTTCTGTGGCACCGCGTTCAAGAACAAGGGCGTCCAGCCCCTGCTCGACGCGGTCGTGCGCTACCTGCCGACCCCGCTCGACGTCGAGGCCATCGAGGGCCACGACGTGAAGGACCCCGAGCTGGTCGTCAAGCGCAAGCCGTCGGACGACGAGCCGCTGTCCGCGCTCGCCTTCAAGATCATGAGCGACCCGCACCTGGGCAAGCTCACCTTCGTCCGGGTCTACTCGGGCCGCCTGGAGTCGGGTTCGGCAGTGCTGAACTCGGTCAAGGGCAAGAAGGAGCGCATCGGCAAGATCTACCGTATGCACGCGAACAAGCGTGAGGAGATCGAGTCGGTGGGCGCCGGCGACATCGTCGCCGTCATGGGCCTGAAGCAGACCACCACGGGTGAGACGCTGGCCGACGACAAGAACCCGGTCATCCTGGAGTCCATGGACTTCCCGGCGCCGGTCATTCAGGTCGCCATCGAGCCCAAGTCCAAGGGTGACCAGGAGAAGCTGGGTGTCGCCATCCAGCGTCTCGCGGAGGAGGACCCCTCCTTCCAGGTTCACTCGGACGAGGAGACCGGCCAGACCATCATCGGTGGTATGGGCGAGCTGCACCTCGAGGTGCTGGTCGACCGTATGCGCCGTGAGTTCAAGGTCGAGGCCAACGTCGGCAAGCCGCAGGTCGCGTACCGTGAGACGATCCGCAAGGCCGTCGAGCGTCACGACTACACGCACAAGAAGCAGACCGGTGGTACCGGTCAGTTCGCCAAGGTGCAGATCGCGATCGAGCCGATCGAGGGCGGCGACGCCTCGTACGAGTTCGTGAACAAGGTCACCGGTGGCCGCATCCCGAAGGAGTACATCCCTTCGGTCGACGCGGGTGCGCAGGAGGCCATGCAGTTCGGCATCCTGGCCGGCTACGAGATGACGGGCGTCCGCGTCATTCTTCTCGACGGTGGCTACCACGAGGTCGACTCCTCCGAGCTCGCGTTCAAGATCGCCGGTTCGCAGGCCTTCAAGGAGGCCGCGCGCAAGGCCAGCCCCGTGCTGCTCGAGCCGATGATGGCCGTCGAGGTCACCACGCCCGAGGACTACATGGGTGAGGTCATCGGCGACATCAACTCCCGCCGTGGTCAGATCCAGGCCATGGAGGAGCGTATGGGCGCCCGGATCGTCAAGGGCCTCGTACCTCTCTCGGAGATGTTCGGCTACGTCGGCGACCTCCGCAGCAAGACCTCGGGTCGCGCAAGCTACTCGATGCAGTTCGACTCCTACGCCGAGGTTCCCCGGAACGTCGCCGAGGAGATCATCGCGAAGGCCAAGGGCGAGTAACGCACCCCGTTTACACGCTTTAGGCTTGACACCGACCGCCGGGGCTTCGAACCGGCAAGGGGACGAGGGATCGTCCCCCGGGGGAGAACCCCGGCGGGCGGCATCCCAGCAAAGATCACCTGGCGCCGATGAGTAAGGCGTACCAGAACCACTCCACAGGAGGACCCAGTGGCGAAGGCGAAGTTCGAGCGGACTAAGCCGCACGTCAACATCGGCACCATCGGTCACATCGACCACGGTAAGACGACCCTCACGGCCGCCATTACCAAGGTGCTGCACGACGCGTACCCGGACCTGAACGAGGCCTCGGCCTTCGACCAGATCGACAAGGCTCCTGAGGAGCGCCAGCGCGGTATCACGATCTCGATCGCGCACGTCGAGTACCAGACCGAGACGCGTCACTACGCCCACGTCGACTGCCCCGGTCACGCGGACTACATCAAGAACATGATCACGGGTGCGGCGCAGATGGACGGCGCCATCCTCGTGGTTGCCGCCACCGACGGCCCGATGCCGCAGACCAAGGAGCACGTGCTCCTGGCCCGCCAGGTCGGCGTTCCCTACATCGTCGTCGCCCTGAACAAGGCCGACATGGTGGACGACGAGGAGATCCTGGAGCTCGTCGAGCTCGAGGTTCGCGAGCTGCTCTCCGAGTACGAGTTCCCGGGCGACGACCTGCCGGTCGTCAAGGTCTCGGCGCTCAAGGCCCTTGAGGGCGACAAGGAGTGGGGCCAGACCGTCCTCGACCTGATGCAGGCCGTCGACGAGAACATCCCGCAGCCCGAGCGTGACGTCGACAAGCCGTTCCTGATGCCGATCGAGGACGTCTTCACGATCACCGGTCGTGGCACCGTCGTCACCGGTCGTATCGAGCGTGGTGTCCTCAAGGTCAACGAGACCGTCGACATCGTGGGCATCAAGCAGGAGAAGACCACCACCACGGTCACCGGCATCGAGATGTTCCGCAAGCTGCTCGACGAGGGCCAGGCCGGTGAGAACGTCGGTCTGCTCCTCCGTGGCATCAAGCGCGAGGACGTCGAGCGCGGCCAGGTCATCATCAAGCCCGGTTCGGTCACGCCGCACACCGAGTTCGAGGCCCAGGCCTACATCCTGTCCAAGGACGAGGGTGGCCGCCACACGCCGTTCTTCAACAACTACCGTCCGCAGTTCTACTTCCGTACCACGGACGTGACCGGCGTTGTGACCCTCCCCGAGGGCACCGAGATGGTCATGCCGGGCGACAACACTGAGATGACCGTTTCGCTCATCCAGCCCGTCGCCATGGAGGAGGGCCTGAAGTTCGCCATCCGTGAGGGTGGCCGGACCGTGGGCGCCGGCCAGGTCATCAAGATCAACAAGTAAGTCCTTGTTGGCTTGACAGCCTGGTAGCTCCTCGCGAGCTCCTTGAAGGGGCCCGTACGACTTCGGTCGTACGGGCCCCTTTGCCGTGCCCATCGCGCACACTGCGTGAGTGGATTCCAATGACCTGGGCATGGTGGGACGCCGGCCGCTGCCGACGAAGCCGGTTCTTCCGGACGTGGCGGGGGCGCATCAGCGTGGCCCGGCCGATGCCGTGGAGGCGAAGTGGCGGCAGCCGGCGCTGGTGTGGCAGTGAAGCATGAGGTCGCTGCTCCCGGCGTGCGCCGCCTGAAGTTCTGGATGGTCGACCGGACGGTGGTGCTGCAACGGCTGGTGATCGACACGGGTGGGCTCGGGCCGACGTACCTGGGCCCGCCGGAGAGCCGTCGCGTGGACCGGGGTGTCACCAGGTGACCGGCAGTGCCACCGGGCCGCGGATCATCGTGCGCTGCCGGAAGGGGACCTGATCGGCGGGTACGGCGAGGCGCAGCCCGGGCAGGCGTTCGAGCAGGGTGTCGATCAGCAGCTCGATCTGCATACGGGAGAAGACGGCGCCCGTACAGAAGTGCGGCCCGTTGCCGAACGACACATGGGGGCCCGCGTCCCGGTCGAAGTCGATCCGGTCGGGGTCGGGGAAGACGTCCGGGTCGCGGTTGGCGGCCAGGTAGGAGACGTAGACGGCGTCGCCCGCGCTGACGAGGGTGCCGTGGAGGTCGACGTCCTGCGTGGCGATGCGGGGCAGACCGACGGCGGCGCGGTGCGGGATGTGGCGCAGGAGTTCCTCGATGCCCGCCGGGCGGGAGGCGGGGTCGTCGCGGAAGCGTGCCAGCAGGTCGGGCCGGGTGAGGAGGAGGTAGAACATCTGGCCGCTGTTGTTGGTGACGGCCTCGCCGCCGATCTGGAGCGGCCCGGCGACACTGATCGCCTCCTCCAGGCCGAGCTCGCCCCGCCGCACGGCACCACCGAGCAGGGACAACACGTCCTCGCTGTCACCGTCGCTCTCGCTTTCGCTGCGCTCGCGGACGGCCTCCCCGATCCACCCGAAGAGCCCCTTCTTGGCCTGCTCGGAGGCCTCGGCGCCGCCCGCCGTGCTGATGATCTCCCGCGTCCAGTCGTGCAACTTCTGCCGCTCGTCGACGGGTACGCCCATGACCTCGCAGACGACGTTGATCGGGAAGGGTTCGAGGACCCGTTCGACCAGGTCCGCCGGGGGGCCGTCCGCCACCGTCCCGTCCATCAGGGCATCGAGCATCTCCTGGGCACGGGGGCGCAGGCGCTTCACGGCGCTCACGGTGTAGGCGGCCGAGACGGCGTTCCGGAGCCGGTTGTGGTCGGGCTGATCGGCCCAGGCCAGGGCTCCGGGGCGCGGTGCGAAGTGCGGCGCCAGTCGCGTGACCTGCCGGACGGAGGCCTCCCGCCGGCTGAACCGGGGATCGTTCGTGATCATCTTCACGTCGGCGTAGCGCGTCGCCAGCCACGCCCAGCCCTCCCCGTACGGAAGCCGGATCCGCGTCAGCGGCCCCTCCCGCATCAGCTCCGCGAGCACCGGCTCGAACTCGGTGGCGTTCAGCTCACCGGCGGGCCAGTCCCGAACAGGAGGAAGGGGCTGCTCGGGCCGCTCGGCGAGTGTGCTGGTTTCTTCTGCCATGCGTTCAGCATCATCGGGCGGGGGCGAGGTGTCGCGCGAGAGTGCTCCGGGCGGAGCAGCGGAATGCCTTCGTCGCCGCGGTCCGGCTTACTGGTTCGGGTACCGGGGCAGGTCCGCGGTCGAGATCGTCCACTCGGCGATGGTCACGTCTTCGCCGTACATGAAGTCTTTGCGGGTGGCGTAGCGGGGGCCGATGGGGGTGGGGTGGATGTCGGAGAGGACGGCACCCTCTCCCACGCGCGGGTCGAAGATCACGTACAACGGAATGCCCAGCAACGGATAGTCCCGTACCTTGCTCACCCAGTCGTTGTCCGGGTTCGAGCGGGAAACGATCTCGACGGCCGCGATGATCGTACGAGGGTCGAAGGACCCGTCTCCCTCCATGTCCGCCTCGGCGATCAGCATGACGTCGGGGTGGCGCATGACGCCCTCGGGCTCGTTTTCCACGTCCGGGGTACCGGTGTGGGCCACGAGGTTCTCCGGCATCACCTTCTCAAGACGTTTCCGGAGGCGCAGCGCGGTGAGTTCGTGCTGCTTCACGGGCGACATCATGTCGTGGACGATCCCTTCCTTGGTGATCTCGAACTTGCCGGGAAGGGTGTCGTCCATGGACTGAACGAAGTCCCGCATGGCCCGGTACAGATGGGAGGCGCCCTGCTGCGCGTCGTCTGCGGCGATGGTCATGGCGCTCGCTCCTCGTCTGCCGTGCCCGGGGGCAAGGATCGTCACGTTCATGCTAGGCGGCCTCCAGGAGATCGGATCGGCAGCCACGGCAGCGGCCGGGGCCGGGCGAGCGGAAGGCGCGGTCGCAGCCCTCGCAGTTCTGGAACGGATGTCGTACGTCCGGGGGCGGCGCGGGCACGCGGAACGGTGGCGGCGCAGGCGGTAGCTGCGAGGCGAGTCGATGGGCGAGGAGAGCGACTGGGCGCCGCAGGTCTTCGGGTGGCAGGTCCGCGGTCAGCGCGCGCTGTACGGCGCTGGGGGTGAGGTCGCGTTCCAGCCAGGCGGCGACTCCGGGGGCCAGGGTCGTCCGGGTCGAGGCCTACCTCGAGGGCCGTCTGGGTGTCGTCGCCTACTCCGAGTGCGCCCGATATCCGGCAGGTACGCCCATGACCGAGTGAGGCGATCCGGAACTTCCGGCTCAACAGGCGCCGGCCCCGCTACGAGGCTGAGCCTCCTCGGCGCGTGAGGCATCGGCGGTCTGGCACCGCGAGTGCGGCCCGTCGTTCGTACGTGGCTGGAGCCGGATCATGGGGATACCGGGCCGCGCCTTGATGAAGGCGGCGAAGTCGTCGTCGACGTGAAGCACGGTCAGGCCGTGGTGTTCGGCCGTGAGCGCGATCAGGGTGTCCATGGGGGAGGGCCGCTCGGTGGTGCCCGATTGGTCTGGCTGTCGACGGGAGGACGGATGGCCAGACCGCGAGCGACGTGGGCCGAGGCTGGGACGGCGTCCAGGCCGTCAACGCCGGATTTTCGAACCAGACGGACTTCTCCGGCCTGGTGCGGAACGGCGCGGTGGTCAGTTCGTGGCCGGGGAAGCCGTCTCGTCGGCCTTGATGTCGAAGTTGATCTGGTCTCCCTGGACGGAAGTCACCTTGACCGTTACACCCAAGGTGCTGCCGTCTTTCGCCGTGAGCTTGCACCGGGTGGTGGTACCGACCTTGCCGGCGAGGTCCTCGGGACAAGTGATGCTCGGCTTCGGCTGGTTCATCGTGGCGGCGAGTTTTTCGGCGACGATGGTGGCCAGCTTGTCCGCGGACATTTTCGGCGTGGACGTTCCGACGTGGGCCGAGGCCGAGCAGCCGACGAGCAGCGCGCCGGAGGCGACGGCCGAGAGGATCGAAGTCGCTGCGGACAACCGAGTTGTGGTCATGGTGGACTCCGGTGTGGGGGGATCACGGCAAGAAGCGGCAGGAAGCATACTTGGCAGATGTGCGCGGGCACGTTGGAGGGGCTCCCTCGCATGAACCGGCATGGCCAACGCTTCCGCAGTCAGGCTGCCAACGCACGTCCCCTCTGAGCTCGTACGGCTCTGACGGGCACCATCGGTGTGGTGACGACCCGGTGGGGTCGGAGACCCGTGTCGGCCAACTCCCCTTTGGGATCAGGGACCGACGGGACGACACCGGTGGCAGGTGGACCTGAGAGTCCTCACTTCCGCATGGGCATGTTCAGGATATGTGCAGGAACTCGTTCAGGCCGAGGCTGGAGGCGTCGGCGCTCCGGAACGGTCGATAGGGTGCACGAAGATTTTCCGTGCTGTGCCTGTCGGGCGAGCGACGGACGAGGTGCGAATGCAACGGGGGTTGCCCATGGGGTCCGGAGTCGGTGGCGAGCCGAGACTTGCGAGCTCGGCGAGCGACAAGACGCGCGCGGCGAAGTTCATGGAAGAGCACCTGATGCCGGACACCCAGGCAGCCGCCCGCATGGCGGACGGCGGCGGGGCCCCAGTGCGGCCACCCTTCGTCGGCCCGGTGGCCCCCGCGAGCCCCCTGATCAAGCAGGACACGGGGCTGAAGGGGCTCTCCGGCTGGGCCTCGGACCAGGCTGTTTCCGACGCGCTGACCGCCTGGCAGGGGCAGGCGAACCGGCTCATGGCGCGGCTCCAGCAGGAGGTGAACGCGCTGCACGGCACGAAGAACCTCTTCCTCAACCAGGACACCACCGTCGGCGCGCAGGCGGCCGGGGTACGGCCCCCCAGCAGTTTCGACGGCATGTGACGGGACGGCCATGACGCTGAACTACCAAGACGTGATGACGGCCGATCTGTCTTCGCTGGCGGACGTGTCCGAGGCGTGGAAGAAGATGGGCGAGCGCTTCGGTGAGCTGAAGACCGACTACGAGAAGCATGTGCAGGGCGTGCTGGGCAACGGGAACTGGCAGGGGCTTGCCTACGGCGCGCAGCAGCAGAATGCCTCGGCCACGGCTTTCGAGTACGGGGCGGCCAAGGCGGAGGCGCTGGCCATCGCCAGTCTTCTCACGGATGCGCACACCGAACTGACCCGCCTGCAAAAGGCGGTCAAGGACCTGGTCCACGATGCCGAGGCGAAGGACTTCAAGGTCGACAGCTCCGGCAAGGCGACCTACGTCGGGTACGACAACCTCTCCGAACAGGAGAAGTACGCCCTTCACCACGACCCCGACTATGCCCAACTGCAGTCCGACGCACGCGTGAAGGCTCAGGGCTGGACCGACGACATCGCCAAGGCGGTCAAGGCTGTCGACGACGCCGACCAGAGCGTGAAACGGGCGCTGGTCCGCGCAACGAGCGATGTTTCGACAGACGGCCTCGGTTTCGGCGGTTTCAACGCGCACGCCGTGGGTGACCTCGCGAAGGCCGGTAAGCCGGACCCCAAGACCCCCACGAAGACCGACGGGTGGGTCTCCGAGGGCGAGAGCGAGGCCTCGGGCCCCGGCGCCGGGACAGAGGTCTCCGGGCCCGACACCGGTGCCGGCAAGCTGGGCGAGGCCGAGGCGCATGCCGACCTCGGCCGCGCGAGCGCGGAGGGCTCGCTCACCAACGGCCCGTTCAAGCTCGCCGGGGAGGCCGAAGCCTATGCGGGCGCCAAGGCCTCCGCGGCCGGCGGCATCACCAACGAGGGCCTCCAGGGGGAGGCCAGCGTCTTCGCGGGTGGCGAGGCCTCGGCCAAGGGCCGCGCCGACGCCGGTTTCGTCGGGCTGTACGGTCGGCCGGAGACCATGGCGGGCGCCGAGGCAGGGGTCAACGCCGGGATCGGCCTTGAGGGGCTGAACGCGGGAGCGGAGGCGTTCGCAGGCGCGAAGGGCGGTGTCTCCGGAGGCGCGGACATCGGCGGCATCGGAGCGGGCGGGACGGTAGAGGGTTGGGCCGGTGCCGGGGCCGAGGCTGACGCCACCCTCGGCAAGGGCGAGGACGGCAAGTGGAAGGTCGGCGCGACGGTGGGGGTCGCCGTCGGGCTCGGAGGCGAGGTGGGCTTCGAGTTCACCGTTGATCCGGGGAAGATCGCCGACACCGCGGGCGATGCGGCCGACGCCATTGGCGATACGGCCCATGCGATCGGCAGCCTGTTCTGATACGCACTCCCGCCGACCGACTGCCGTAGGCACACTTCCGCGACAAAGGAGGGTCCTGGATGCCAACGACCTTGCCCGTACCGATCGAGTTCGAACTGCCGGAAGGCTGGCACGCCGCACCTCCGGACGAAGCCGGCGCACCAGGTGCGGCGTTCGTCGCGCTGCATCCGCAACCGGATGCCGGATTCACCGCGAACATCACGATCGACGGCGAGTACCGTCCGGACGCGGCGGCACTGCCCGAGATCGCCCAGGAGTCCGTAGAGCGCCTGCGTCGGAGCGCCATGTCGGTCGAGGTCACCGGACGCCGCGAGATCGGCTCCGCGGAGGCGCCGGGCCTCACGCAGACGCTCGCCGTCTCGGCCGTCGTCGGCGGCCTACTGCGCGACCTCGTCCAATCGCAGGTCTACCTGTCCATGCTGGACGTCGCCGATCCCCGCAAGCGGTCGGTGATCCGCCTGGTCCTGACCGCCACCGCGTCCCAACACCCCACCGTCCTCGATGACTTCCGGGACTTCGTGCGCACGGTCCGTCCGGACACGGGCGCGGGCACGGCTTCGTAGCGCGTCCCGCGGGAGCGCACCCGCGCGCAAGCGCACCCCGACGCGGCGGCAGACCTTTGCACCGACAATCCGACCCCTCATAGGTTGATCTCATGGGACTCTTCGACAAGCTGACCGGAACCAAGCGCCCGGCCGACGGGGTCGCCCCGCGACCCGCCGCCGAGGTCCGCGCGGCGCTGCTCGGCCTCAACCGCTCCGACGTCCCGTACGTCATCCGGGACGGCCGCGCGGAGGGCGCCGACCTGGTGGGGGAGTGGCGGATGCTGGAGCCGGCCTGGCAGACCTTCTTCGCCCGCACCCGGGTGAGTCGGGTGTTCCAGGTCCGTATGCGCCTGGTCCCGGAGAAGAACGAGGTCCGCTCCCTGGATCAGCAGTACGAGGTCACCTGGGTCGGCGACACCCCCAGGCTGGCCATCTTGGCCGGGGCCCAACGCGGCCAGGTGCAGACGGTCTCGAAGCAATGGACGCTGGGCGGGGGAAGGGACGGCGGTCTCGAAGCGACCGAGACGTTCAACTTCGACAGCTCTGAACTCAAGAACCCCCTGCAGGACGCCGTCCTCGGTGCGGGGTGGACCTGGCGCGGAGTCGTCACCGGCAAACTGTGAGGTCGGCGGGACCCCGAGCGCGGGGTACTTCCTTTGGTACCGGTGCCGAGTAGTACCGGTACCAAGCTTCACGGGGGGTCACGTAGTGTGCGTGGTCGACTGCTCATCGTCAGTCGGCGCCCGAGTTGATCATCCCGAGGTCGGCCAGAGCGGCCCTCGCCGGGGCGCGCACGCGCCCAGGGTTTGACCTGCCTCACTCAAGGGGTACGATCCTCGGCTCGATTGGCCAGGCCCCCGCCCCGTATGGCAGACTAACGGGGTTGCTCGGTCGAGTGCCGATGCTGCGCGCCTCCCGTCGGGAGGACCGGAAGCGAGTCCCACAGTACTCGTCGCCTCAACTGCCGTAAGGCAGCGCTGGGGCGGACGTACGGGAATCTTTCGGGAAGTGTCAGCGGGGTGCGGGCCAGGCACCCGGTGGGTGTTCCAGCCTCCGGTCCTGCGGTTGCTTTCGGGCGGGCCGCGTCCCTTGTAGGGAAATCCGTTACGGATATTTCTGCGGCAGGAGCGCGACACACCCGACCGCGTGGGTCGGAGATACGGGACGCGAACCCCCGGGTTCCAGAGCGTTTCACGAGACAAAGGACTACTGAGTAGCCATGGCGGGACAGAAGATCCGCATCCGGCTCAAGGCCTACGACCACGAGGTCATCGACAGCTCGGCGAAGAAGATCGTCGAGACGGTGACCCGCACTGGTGCGTCGGTCGCAGGCCCGGTGCCGCTGCCCACTGAGAAGAACGTGTACTGCGTCATCAAGTCGCCGCACAAGTACAAGGACTCGCGCGAGCACTTCGAGATGCGCACGCACAAGCGCCTGATCGACATCCTCGACCCGACGCCCAAGACCGTTGACTCTCTGATGCGACTCGACCTCCCGGCCGGTGTCGACATCGAGATCAAGCTCTAGGGATCGGTGATCTGAGAATGGCTAAGCAGATCAAGGGCATCCTGGGCGAGAAGCTCGGCATGACGCAGGTGTGGGACGAGAACAACCGTGTTGTTCCGGTCACCGTCGTCAAGGCCGGCCCCAACGTCGTCACCCAGGTGCGTACCAACGACAGCGACGGCTACGAGTCGGTCCAGATCGCCTTCGGCGAGATCGACCCGCGCAAGGTGAACAAGCCCCTCAAGGGCCACTTCGCCAAGGCCGACGTCACCCCCCGTCGTCACCTCGTCGAGATCCGCACCGCGGATGCCTCCGAGTACACCCTCGGCCAGGAGATCTCCGCCGAGGTCTTCGAGGCGGGCGTGAAGGTCGACGTCACCGGCAAGAGCAAGGGCAAGGGCTTCGCCGGTGTCATGAAGCGTCACAACTTCAAGGGCCTCGGCGCCGGTCACGGCACCCAGCGCAAGCACCGCTCTCCCGGCTCCATCGGTGGCTGCGCCACCCCGGGTCGTGTGTTCAAGGGCCTCCGCATGGCGGGTCGCATGGGCAACGAGCGGGTCACCACCCAGAACCTGACCGTTCACGCCGTTGACGCGGAGAAGGGCCTGCTCCTTATCAAGGGCGCGGTTCCTGGTCCGAACGGCGGCCTCGTCCTGGTCCGCACCGCGGCCAAGGGGGCCTGAGGACTATGAGCACCATTGACATTCTGTCGCCCTCCGGCGACACCGCCGGGACCGTTGAGCTCCCGGCCGAGATCTTCGACGTAGAGAAGATCAGCATTCCGCTGCTTCACCAGGTCGTCGTCGCACAGCTGGCCGCCGCCCGTCAGGGCACGCACAAGGTCAAGCGTCGTGGCGAGGTCCGCGGTGGCGGTAAGAAGCCTTACCGCCAGAAGGGCACCGGCCGCGCGCGCCAGGGTTCGACCCGTGCGCCGCAGTTCGCCGGCGGTGGCGTCGTCCACGGCCCCACGCCGCGTGACTACTCGCAGCGGACCCCGAAGAAGATGAAGGCCGCGGCCCTGCGCCACGCCCTCACCGACCGGGCCCGCAACGCTCGCATCCACGTCATCACCGGCGTGATCGAGGGCGAGACCCCCTCCACCAAGGCCGCCAAGAGCTTCCTCGGCAAGGTCAGCGAGCGCAAGAACGTGCTCCTGGTCATCGAGCGCTCCGACGAGGCCGCGCTGCTCTCCGCGCGCAACCTGCCCCAGGTCCACATCCTGGAGCCGGGCCAGCTGAACACGTACGACGTTCTCGTCTCGGACGACGTGGTCTTCACCCAGGCCGCTTTCGAGTCCTTCGTGTCTGGCCCCAAGGCCGCTGACACCGAAGGGAGCGAAGCCTGATGGCTACGCGTCACCCGAGCATTGCCTCGAAGGCCGCCAAGGCCAAGAAGGTCGCGCGCGTCGCCAAGGCGAAGCGTCACGAGACCGAGGGCAAGAACACCGTCGAGACGCCGCTGAGCAAGAGCTTCACGGACCACCGTGACGTCCTTCTCAAGCCGGTCGTCTCCGAGAAGAGCTACGCGCTGCTCGACGAGGGCAAGTACACCTTCGTCGTCGCGCCGGGCGCCAACAAGACCCAGATCAAGCAGGCCGTCCAGGCGGTCTTCTCGGTCAAGGTCACCGGCGTCAACACGATCAACCGTCAGGGTAAGCGCAAGCGCACCAAGAGCGGTTTCGGTAAGCGTGCTGACACCAAGCGCGCCATCGTGACCCTCGCTGAGGGCGACCGTATCGACATCTTCGGCCAGGCCTCCTAACGGAGCGCCCTGGTCCGAATATCGGACGAGGACTGAGAAATGGGAATCCGCAAGTACAAGCCGACTACGCCGGGCCGTCGTGGCTCCAGCGTCGCCGACTTCGTCGAGGTCACGCGGTCCACGCCGGAGAAGTCGCTGGTCCGCCCGCTGCACAGCAAGGGCGGCCGTAACAACGCCGGTCGTGTGACCGTTCGCCACCAGGGTGGCGGACACAAGCGCGCCTACCGAGTGATCGACTTCCGTCGTCACGACAAGGACGGCGTGCCGGCGAAGGTCGCGCACATCGAGTACGACCCCAACCGCACCGCGCGCATCGCGCTGCTTCACTACGCGGACGGCGAGAAGCGCTACATCCTCGCCCCCCGCAACCTGTCGCAGGGTGACCGCGTCGAGAACGGTCCCGGGGCCGACATCAAGCCGGGCAACAACCTGGCGCTCCGCAACATCCCGGTCGGTACCACGATCCACGCGATCGAGATCCGTCCCGGTGGCGGCGCCAAGTTCGCCCGCTCCGCCGGTGCCTCGGTGCAGCTGCTCGCGAAGGAGGGCACGATGGCCCACCTTCGTATGCCTTCCGGTGAGATCCGCCTGGTCGACCAGCGCTGCCGCGCCACGGTCGGCGAGGTCGGCAACGCCGAGCAGAGCAACATCAACTGGGGTAAGGCCGGCCGTAAGCGCTGGCTGGGCGTTCGCCCGACCGTCCGCGGTGTGGCGATGAACCCGGTTGACCACCCGCACGGTGGTGGTGAGGGCAAGACCTCCGGTGGTCGCCACCCGGTCTCCCCGTGGGGTCAGAAGGAGGGTCGTACTCGTTCGCCGAAGAAGGCTTCGAGCAAGTACATCGTCCGCCGCCGCAAGACGAACAAGAAGCGCTAGGAGCGGGTTTAGATGCCGCGCAGTCTCAAGAAGGGACCCTTCGTTGACGGCCACCTCGTAAAGAAGGTGGACGCTCAGAACGAAGCCGGTACCAAGAACGTCATCAAGACCTGGTCCCGTCGCTCGATGATCATCCCGGCCATGCTCGGCCACACGATCGCGGTGCACAACGGCAAGACCCACATTCCGGTGTTTGTCACCGAGTCGATGGTCGGCCACAAGCTCGGCGAGTTCTCGCCGACGCGCACCTTCCGGGGTCACGTCAAGGACGACCGGAAGTCGAAGCGCCGCTAACGCGGGGTGGAATGACCATGACAGACACTGGAAGGACAACCATGGAAGCCAGGGCCCAGGCGCGGTACATCCGCGTTACGCCCATGAAGGCCCGCCGCGTGGTGGACCTTATCCGTGGCATGGATGCCACGGAGGCTCAGGCGGTCCTGCGTTTCGCCCCGCAGGCCGCGAGCGTGCCGGTCGGCAAGGTGCTTGACAGCGCCATTGCCAACGCCGCGCACAACTACGACCACACCGACGCCGACAGCCTCTTCATCTCCGAGGCGTACGTCGACGAGGGTCCGACCCTGAAGCGGTTCCGTCCGCGCGCCCAGGGTCGTGCCTACCGGATCCGCAAGCGGACCAGCCACATCACCGTGGTCGTCAGCAGCAAGGAAGGAACCCGGTAATGGGCCAGAAGGTTAACCCGCATGGGTTCCGGCTCGGCATCACCACGGACTTCAAGTCCCGTTGGTACGCCGACAAGCTGTACAAGGACTACGTCAAGGAAGACGTCGCCATCCGTCGGATGATGACGTCCGGCATGGAGCGCGCCGGTATCTCGAAGGTTGAGATCGAGCGCACCCGTGACCGCGTGCGGGTGGACATCCACACCGCGCGTCCCGGCATCGTCATCGGCCGCCGTGGCGCCGAGGCCGACCGCATCCGCGGTGACCTCGAGAAGCTCACGGGCAAGCAGGTCCAGCTGAACATCCTCGAGGTCAAGAACCCCGAGACCGACGCTCAGCTGGTTGCTCAGGCCGTTGCCGAGCAGCTGTCCTCCCGCGTCTCCTTCCGTCGTGCCATGCGTAAGAGCATGCAGGGCACGATGAAGGCCGGCGCCAAGGGCATCAAGATCCAGTGTGGTGGCCGTCTCGGCGGCGCCGAGATGTCCCGCTCGGAGTTCTACCGCGAGGGCCGTGTGCCCCTGCACACGCTCCGTGCGAACGTCGACTACGGCTTCTTCGAGGCCAAGACGACCTTCGGCCGTATCGGTGTGAAGGTCTGGATCTACAAGGGCGACGTCAAGAACATCGCCGAGGTCCGCGCCGAGAACGCCGCTGCCCGCGCCGGCAACCGCCCGGCCCGTGGTGGCGGCAACGACCGCCCGGCCGGCCGTGGTGGCCGTGGTGGCGAGCGTGGCGGCCGCGGCCGCAAGCCGCAGCAGGCTCCCGCTGCCGAGGCCCCCAAGGCCGAGGCTCCGGCGGCTGCCGCTCCGGCTGAGAGCACCGGAACGGAGGCCTGACCGACATGCTGATCCCCCGTAGGGTCAAGCACCGCAAGCAGCACCACCCCAAGCGCCGTGGTCAGGCCAAGGGCGGTACGCAGGTTTCGTTCGGCGAGTACGGCATTCAGGCCCTCACGCCGGCGTACGTGACGAACCGCCAGATCGAGGCCGCACGTATCGCGATGACCCGCCACATCAAGCGTGGCGGCAAGGTCTGGATCAACATCTACCCGGACCGCCCGCTCACGAAGAAGCCTGCCGAGACCCGCATGGGTTCCGGTAAGGGTTCGCCGGAGTGGTGGATCGCGAACGTGCACCCGGGCCGGGTCATGTTCGAACTGTCCTACCCCAACGAGAAGATCGCCCGTGAGGCCCTCACTCGCGCAGCCCACAAGCTGCCGATGAAGTGCCGGATCGTCAAGCGCGAGGCAGGTGAAGCGTGATGTCGGCCGGTACCAAGGCGTCCGAGCTGCGCGAACTGGGTGACGAGGAGCTTCTCGCGAAGCTTCGCGAAGCCAAGGAAGAGCTGTTCAACCTCCGCTTCCAGGCGGCGACCGGTCAGCTCGAGAACCACGGTCGGCTCAAGGCCGTCCGCAAGGACATCGCGCGGATCTACACCCTGATGCGTGAGCGCGAGCTGGGCATCGAAACGGTGGAGAGCGCCTGATGAGCGAGAGCAACGTGACTGAAACGACCGAGGCGCGCGGATTCCGCAAGACCCGTGAGGGTCTCGTCGTCAGCGACAAGATGGACAAGACCGTCGTCGTCGCCGTCGAGGACCGCGTCAAGCACGCCCTGTACGGCAAGGTCATCCGCCGTACGAGCAAGCTGAAGGCCCACGACGAGCAGAACGCCGCGGGTATCGGCGACCGCGTCCTCCTCATGGAGACGCGTCCGCTGTCCGCGACGAAGCGCTGGCGCATCGTGGAGATCCTCGAGAAGGCGAAGTAATCAAACGGGGGGCTCAGTCCCCCCGTTGCCCCCCGCCGGGGGCCTGCCGCACCGTCAGGTGCCCAGCCCCCGGCGGAGGTTTTCTCCCTCAACAGGCCAAGTAATTCCTGCGGGGCTTACCCGCAGGACGGTTCCGCCAGGCTCGCGGGGCGACCCGAAAGGGATCCCCGCGGGAACCGGCAGACAATCAGGAGATAGACGTGATCCAGCAGGAGTCGCGACTGCGTGTCGCCGACAACACGGGGGCGAAGGAAGTCCTTTGCATCCGTGTGCTCGGTGGCTCCGGTCGCCGCTACGCGGGCATCGGTGACGTCATCGTCGCCACCGTCAAGGACGCGATCCCCGGCGGCAACGTGAAGAAGGGTGACGTCGTCAAGGCGGTCATCGTTCGCACCGTCAAGGAGCGCCGCCGTCCGGACGGCTCGTACATCCGCTTCGACGAGAACGCCGCCGTCATTCTGAAGAACGACGGCGACCCTCGCGGCACCCGTATCTTCGGCCCCGTCGGCCGTGAGCTGCGCGAGAAGAAGTTCATGAAGATCATCTCGCTCGCGCCGGAGGTGCTGTAAGCATGAAGATCAAGAAGGGTGACACGGTTCAGGTCATCACCGGCAAGGACAAGGGCAAGCAGGGCAAGGTCATTGCCGCTTACCCGCGCGACGAGCGCGTCCTGGTCGAGGGTGTCAACCGGGTCAAGAAGCACACCAAGGCCGGCCCGACCGCCAGCGGTTCCCAGGCCGGCGGCATCGTCACGACCGAGGCCCCGATTCACGTGAGCAACGTTCAGCTCGTCGTGGAGAAGGACGGCAACAAGGTCGTCACGCGTGTCGGTTACCGCTTCGACGATGAGGGCAACAAGGTTCGCGTTGCCAAGCGGACGGGTGAGGACATCTGATGGCTACCACCACGACTCCGCGTCTCAAGACGAAGTACCGCGAGGAGATCGCGGGCAAGCTGCGTGAGGAGTTCTCCTACGAGAACGTCATGCAGGTTCCCGGCCTCGTCAAGATTGTGGTCAACATGGGTGTCGGCGACGCCGCCCGTGACTCGAAGCTCATGGACGGTGCCGTCCGTGACCTGACCACGATCACCGGTCAGAAGCCGGCCGTCACCAAGGCCCGCAAGTCCATCGCGCAGTTCAAGCTGCGTGAGGGTCAGCCGATCGGTGCCCACGTCACGCTCCGTGGCGACCGCATGTGGGAGTTCCTGGACCGCACCCTGTCGCTCGCGCTGCCGCGCATCCGCGACTTCCGCGGCCTGTCCCCCAAGCAGTTCGACGGCCGTGGCAACTACACCTTCGGTCTCACGGAGCAGGTCATGTTCCACGAGATCGACCAGGACAAGATCGACCGTACCCGGGGCATGGACATCACCGTGGTGACCACGGCGACCAACGACGCTGAGGGCCGTGCCCTTCTCCGTCACCTCGGCTTCCCCTTCAAGGAGGCGTAAGCGAGATGGCGAAGAAGGCTCTGATTGCCAAGGCTGCTCGTAAGCCCAAGTTCGGCGTACGTGGCTACACGCGCTGCCAGCGCTGCGGCCGTCCGCACTCCGTGTACCGCAAGTTCGGCCTGTGCCGCGTCTGCCTTCGTGAGATGGCTCACCGTGGCGAGCTGCCGGGCGTGACCAAGAGCTCCTGGTAGTCCCCCCAACAAGGGATTCCAGGGCTCTCGGTAAGTAAAGGGTTCGGTCAGGTGCCCTGCCCTCCATGGCTTAGGCTAGGAGGGTTGGGCGCCTGACGCCCGTACGACTTACTACGCCGTAGGTCCCCGCACCGCACCCGTCCCGCCACTGAGTGGGGAGAGGGATGGCGCATACAGGAAACCCCGGCGAGAGAGGCCGAAGGCCAATTCATGACCATGACTGATCCCATCGCAGACATGCTTACTCGTCTGCGTAACGCGAACTCGGCGTACCACGACGATGTCGCGATGCCGCACAGCAAGATCAAGTCGCACATCGCAGAGATCCTCCAGCAGGAGGGCTTCATCACCGGCTGGAAGGTCGAGGACGCCGAGGTCGGCAAGAAGCTCGTCCTCGAGCTGAAGTTCGGCCCGAACCGTGAGCGCTCCATCGCGGGCATCAAGCGGATTTCGAAGCCGGGTCTGCGTGTGTACGCGAAGTCCACCTCCCTGCCCAAGGTGCTCGGTGGCCTCGGCGTGGCGATCATCTCCACGTCGCACGGTCTCCTCACCGACAAGCAGGCCGGCAAGAAGGGCGTAGGCGGAGAAGTTCTCGCCTACGTCTGGTAACGGAAGGGAACGGAGGAAACAGCTATGTCGCGTATTGGCAAGCTCCCCATCACGGTTCCCGCCGGCGTGGACGTCACCATCGACGGCCGTACGGTCCAGGTGAAGGGCCCCAAGGGCACCCTCTCCCACACCGTCGCGGCGCCGATCGAGGTCGCCAAGGGTGAGGACGGCATTCTCAATGTCACCCGCCCGAACGACGAGCGTCAGAACAAGGCCCTGCACGGCCTGTCCCGCACGCTGGTGGCGAACATGATCACCGGCGTGACCACGGGTTACGTGAAGAAGCTCGAGATCAGCGGTGTCGGTTACCGCGTCCTGGCGAAGGGCTCCAACCTGGAGTTCTCGCTCGGCTACAGCCACTCGATCACCGTCGAGGCCCCCGAAGGCATCACCTTCAAGGTCGAGAACCCGACGCGGTTCTCGGTCGAGGGCATCGACAAGCAGAAGGTCGGAGAGGTTGCGGCCAACATCCGCAAGCTGCGCAAGCCCGACCCGTACAAGGCCAAGGGCGTCAAGTACGAAGGCGAAGTCATCCGCCGCAAGGTCGGAAAGGCGGGTAAGTAAGCCATGGCATACGGTGTCAAGATTGCTAAGGGCGACGCTTACAAGCGTGCTGCCATCAAGCGTCGTCACATCCGCATCCGGAAGCACATCTCCGGTACGGCTGAGCGTCCGCGCCTGGTCGTGACGCGCTCCAACCGCCACATCGTGGCCCAGGTCATCGACGACGTTAAGGGTCACACCCTCGCGTCGGCGTCGACCCTGGACACCACGGTCCGTGGTGGCGAGGGCGACAAGTCCGCGCAGGCCAAGTCGGTCGGCGCCCTGGTCGCCGAGCGCGCCAAGGCCGCCGGTGTCGAGGCTGTCGTATTCGACCGTGGTGGTAACCAGTACGCCGGGCGCATTGCCGCTCTGGCGGACGCCGCCCGCGAAGCCGGACTCAAGTTCTGAGTCGGTTCCGTAGCTAGCGGAAACAGAGAGAGGTAATTCCAATGGCTGGACCCCAGCGCCGCGGAAGCGGTGCCGGTGGCGGCGAGCGGCGGGACCGGAAGGGCCGTGACGGCGGCGCTGCTGCCGAGAAGACCGCGTACGTTGAGCGCGTTGTCGCGATCAACCGCGTCGCCAAGGTTGTGAAGGGTGGTCGTCGCTTCAGCTTCACCGCGCTGGTCGTGGTGGGCGATGGTGACGGCACCGTCGGTGTTGGTTACGGCAAGGCCAAGGAGGTGCCGGCCGCCATCGCCAAGGGTGTTGAGGAGGCCAAGAAGCACTTCTTCAAGGTCCCCCGTATCCAGGGCACCATCCCGCACCCGATCACGGGCGAGAAGGCTGCGGGCGTCGTCCTGCTCAAGCCTGCTTCCCCCGGTACCGGCGTTATCGCCGGTGGCCCGGTGCGTGCGGTGCTCGAGTGCGCCGGCGTTCACGACATCCTGTCGAAGTCGCTCGGCTCGTCCAACGCGATCAACATCGTGCACGCGACCGTGGCGGCCCTCAAGGGCCTGCAGCGTCCCGAGGAGATCGCGGCCCGCCGTGGTCTGCCCCTCGAGGACGTCGCCCCCGCGGCTCTGCTTCGTGCGCGTGCGGGAGCGGGTGCGTAATCATGGCTCAGCTCAGGATCACGCAGACGAAGTCGTACATCGGCAGCAAGCAGAACCACCGCGACACCCTGCGTTCGCTCGGGCTCAAGCGCCTGAACGACGTGGTCGTCAAGGAGGACCGCCCCGAGTTCCGCGGAATGGTGCACACCGTCCGCCACCTCGTGACGGTTGAGGAGGTCGACTGATCATGGCGGAGAACAACCCGCTCAAGATCCACAACCTCCGTCCCGCCCCGGGCGCCAAGACCGCCAAGACCCGTGTGGGTCGTGGTGAGGCGTCGAAGGGTAAGACGGCCGGTCGTGGTACCAAGGGCACGAAGGCCCGCTACCAGGTTCCGGAGCGCTTCGAGGGCGGGCAGATGCCCCTCCACATGCGCCTCCCGAAGCTGAAGGGCTTCAAGAACCCGTTCAAGACCGAGTTCCAGGTCGTGAACCTCGACAAGCTGGCCGCGCTGTACCCGGAGGGTGGCGAGGTCACCGTCGAGGGTCTCGTCGCCAAGGGTGCCGTTCGCAAGAACAGCCTCGTCAAGGTCCTCGGCCAGGGCGAGATCTCCGTCGCGCTGCAGGTTTCGGTTGACGCCGTTTCCGGCTCCGCCAAGGAGAAGATCACCGCCGCCGGCGGTACCGTCACCGAGCTCGTCTGATCTTTTCAGGCGTCTCGATGACATGAGCGATCCCGACCGGGGGTGCCCCTATAAAAGGGGTATCCCCGGTTGGTCGTTCCTAGGGGGGCAGTCTCGCCGGTAAGGTGACTTGCACTGCCGACTTTCGTCCAGCGTTCCATCGGGCGGCAGTCGACCGATACCTACCTATTCGTCGAACCTCAAGACCGTCACCTCTGACGCAGTTGCGCGGGGGTCGCAGGAGGCACCGTGCTCACCGCGTTCGCCCGGGCGTTCAAGACGCCCGACCTGCGCAAGAAGCTGCTCTTCACGCTCGCCATCATCGTGGTCTACCGGGTCGGTACCCACGTACCGATCCCAGGTGTCGACTACAAGAACGTCCAGACCTGCATCGACGTGGCCAAGGGCAACCAGGGTCTGTTCGGGCTGGTCAACATGTTCAGTGGTGGCGCACTGCTGCAGATCACGATCTTCGCGCTCGGCATCATGCCGTACATCACGGCGAGCATCATTCTGCAGCTGCTGACGGTGGTGATCCCGCGCCTCGAAGCCCTCAAGAAGGAGGGTTCGGCCGGCACCGCGAAGATCACGCAGTACACCCGTTACCTGACGGTGGCGCTGGCGATCCTGCAGGGCACCGGCCTTGTCGCGACCGCCCGCAGCGGCGCCCTGTTCAGTGGCTGCCAGGTCGCCAACCAGATCGTTCCTGACCAGTCGATCTTCCAGACCATCGTGATGGTCGTCACCATGACCGCCGGTACGGGCGTCGTCATGTGGCTGGGCGAGCTCATCACCGACCGCGGCATCGGCAACGGCATGTCGATCCTCATGTTCATCTCGATCGCCGCGACCTTCCCGTCCGCCCTGTGGGCGATCAAGACGCAGGGCACGCTGGCCGGCGGCTGGATCGAGTTCGGCACGGTCATCCTCGTGGGCCTCGTCATGGTCGGCCTGGTGGTCTTCGTCGAGCAGGCCCAGCGCCGCGTTCCGGTCCAGTACGCGAAGCGCATGATCGGCCGCCGGTCCTACGGCGGTACGTCCACCTACATCCCGTTGAAGGTGAATCAGGCGGGTGTGATTCCCGTCATCTTCGCGTCGTCGCTGCTCTACATTCCGGCGCTGATCGCCCAGTTCTCCAAGGACACTTCCGGCTGGAAAACCTGGGTTGAGCAGAATCTGACCAAGGGCAACCACCCGATTTACATCACCATGTACTTTTTGCTGATCGTGTTCTTCGCGTTCTTCTACGTGGCGATCTCCTTCAACCCCGAAGAAGTCGCCGACAACATGAAGAAGTATGGTGGCTTCATCCCGGGCATCCGGGCTGGCCGACCGACCGCTGAGTACCTCAGTTACGTGCTCAACAGGATCACCTGGCCGGGTTCGCTGTATCTGGGTCTGATCGCTCTCGTACCGACGGTGGCGTTGGTTGGCTTCGGGGCAAGCCAGAACTTCCCGTTCGGTGGTACCAGCATCCTGATCATCGTGGGTGTCGGTCTCGAGACGGTGAAGCAGATCGAGAGCCAGCTTCAGCAGCGCAATTACGAAGGGTTCCTCCGCTGATGCGAATCGTCCTCGTCGGGCCGCCCGGTGCCGGGAAGGGAACGCAGGCTGCGTTCCTCGCCAAGAACCTGGGGATTCCGCACATCTCCACGGGCGACCTCTTCCGCGCCAACATCAGCCAGGGCACGGAGCTGGGCAAGCAGGCCAAGGCGTACATGGACGCCGGCAACCTGGTGCCCGACGAGGTCACCATCGGGATGGCCAAGGACCGCATGGAGCAGCCGGACGCCGCGAACGGCTTCCTGCTGGACGGCTTCCCTCGTAACGTCTCGCAGGCCGAGGCGCTCGACGAGATGCTCAAGACCGAGGGCATGAAGCTGGACGCGGTGCTGGACCTGGAGGTCCCCGAGGACGAGGTGGTCAAGCGCATCGCGGGCCGCCGCATCTGCCGCAACGACTCGTCGCACGTCTTCCACGTGACGTACAAGCAGCCGAAGACCGAAGGCGTCTGCGACGTCTGCGGCGGCGAGCTGTACCAGCGTGACGACGACTCCGAGGACACGGTGCGCAAGCGCCTGGAGGTCTACCACAGCCAGACCGAGCCGATCATCGACTACTACAAGTCCCAGGGCTTGGTGGTCACGATCTCGGCCCTCGGCAAGGTGGAAGAGGTCACGGAACGCGCCATGGCGGCGCTGCCGCGGCCCTGAGCAGGGTTGCGAGTACGACGACAAGGCTGCTCCGGCTGGTCCGGAGCAGCCTTTGGCATGATCCCCGGGGGTTGATTTGATGTGGACATGCTCTGCACGGGTGAACTAGTGTTCGGATCATTGCAATCACACCGGCAACACCGGTGCTGTGCAACCTCATTGGGGAAAGAGGGATCATGATGAAGTCAAAGCTCGCTCGCGCCGCCGCAGTCATCGGCGCGTCCGCTGCCCTGGTCGTCGGGGTGAGCGCTTCGGCGCAGGCCGACAGCGACAAGCAGATCAACCTTCCGTCGGGCCGTGGGTACATGCACTTCCACGACGACGGCGATGTGTTCTCGGTCTGTGACACCAAGGCCGACGGCTACGGGGTGACCGGTGCTCTGTGGGTCCGGAACTCCGCCGGCATCACGTCGCGACTGTGGACCCTTGACGACGGCGGCGACTCCGGCTGCGACAAGAAGGGCGAGAACATCGGCCAGCTCTCCGTCTACAAGATGGAGGTCTGGTGGCACGGTGGCGGCGCTTCCGTCTGGTCGCCGGACTGGTTCAACGAGTAAACCGCGGACGAGTTCGTTCTCGACCCATGATGCGTGACCTGCTCGTGGGCTGAGATCAACTGCAGAGGGGCTGCTCCGGTGTTGCGGGAGCAGCCCCTTCGTTGTCCGTGGCGCAGCGGCCCCGTACGCGGTGAACTCCTTCGCTGTCTTTCACACCAACCGGCCAGATTCCTGTCCCAGTCGTCTCTCCCGTGGAGGTACGAGCATGGCTCCCGACCCGCATGCCCGCGCGGCGTTCAAAACGTCCTCTCCAGAGGCGCGACCGGCCGCGGACTCCGCCGAACGGCCACAACCGCCGCTGCGTCGTCGCAAGGCTCGACGCCTCGTGGTGGCGGCCGTCGTCGCTGCGGTCGCCGCCGCGGGGATCGCGGCGTCGCTCGCCCTGCGCGGCGGTGAAGCGCAGGGGCGGCCCGCGAGCGCGCCCGATGTCACGGGCGTGGCGGCGCACCCGGATCAGTCGCCGCCTCGAGAGCTGATCGCGGCGGGGAGGGCCGCCGTCTCGGCGTACTACACGATGAAACTCGTGAAGCAGCCGAACGGGAACGCGATCGGCACGTACGAGTGGCGGTTGCTCAACACGACCACCGAGCGGTACGAGAAGACCGACTGGGCCTGGCTGGACGTCGCCCCCGGGACGCGGACCGCGGCGGTGCTCGAGCGCGATCTGCCCGTCGACCGGATAGGGCTGCTGAACCTGGCCACGGGCAAGGTGCAGCGCTGGATCAAGGTCGACAGGAGCGTCGGCGGTGTGCAGTTCTCGCCGGACGGCAAACGCCTGCTGGCGACGGCGTACGGCCTCAACCCGGACGGTCTGTTCAAGGACGCGTCCTACCAGTGGAACGACAAGACCGTGCCGGGGCCGAAGCAGAGCCGCACCGGCTTCTACGTGATCGATGTCGCCTCCGGCAAGGCGGAGTTCGCCGAGCTGCCGGCCAAGAAGAGCGAGCAGGGGATCCCCGCCGGCGGGCGTCAGGACGTCCAGTGGAGTCGTGACGGGAAGCTGGTATGGGGAACCGGCGACGACAAGGCGGGCGTGATCTACTACGACGTGACCGGCAAGAGGATGCCTGCCCCGGATCAGGAAGCGCGTCAGTCCGACCCGGGAGCGGTCTGGTCCCCCGACGGAAACCTGGTGACCGGCGCCTTCGTGGGGGAGGGCGACAAGATCGTCTCCGAGGTGCGGGACGCGAAGACCGGCAAGCGGGCCGCGGTAGTGCCCGGCCAGCAGCTGCTCGCGTGGGCCGACAACAGTCACCTCATCGCCTGGCGGTGTGATCCCGAGCGCTGTAACCCCGGTACGGGGGAGTTCCGCAACCAGCTGCTCCTGGTCGGCCTGGACGGCAAGGCCACGCCGCTCTCCGGCTTCCGGACGGCGAAGGTGCAGGACGAGAGCCGCTGGTTCCCGGTATTCACCCGGCGCTGACCGGGCTGCGGCCGTGACCGGCGGGACCACGTGTTGCCACGCCGCCGGGGGCCGTACTGTTGTGGTGTACAAAACCGGACTGGCACCCGTAAGAAGGCAGAGCTGATGGTGCAGATCAAGACCCCCGAGCAGATCGCCAAGATGCGTGAGGCGGGGCTGGTCGTCGCCGCCATCCACGCGGCGACGCGTGAGGCAGCGGTGCCCGGGGCCACGACCATGGATCTGGACCAGGCCGCGCGCAAGGTGCTCGCTGAGCACGACGCGAAGCCGAACTTCCTCGGCTACGGCGGCTTCCCCGCGACGATCTGCACCTCGGTGAACGAGGTCGTGGTCCACGGCATCCCGTCCGACGAGGTCGTCCTCAAGGACGGCGACGTCATCTCCATCGACGCCGGCGCGATCATCGACGGCTGGCATGGCGACGCCGCGTTCACCGCGTTCGTGGGTTCCGGCCACGCCCCGGAGCTGCTGGAGCTCTCCCGGGTGACCGAGGAGTCGATGTGGGCGGGCATCGCCGCGATGAAGCAGGGCAACCGGCTCATCGACGTCTCGCGTGCGATCGAGACGTACATCCGCCGCCAGCCGAAGCCCGGCGGCGGCAAGTACGGAATCATCGAGGACTACGGCGGCCACGGCATCGGCACCGAGATGCACATGGACCCGCACCTGCTGAACTACGTCGAGAAGCGGCGCGGCAAGGGTCCGAAGCTGGTCCCCGGCTTCTGCCTGGCCATCGAGCCGATGGTGTCCCTGGGCACGCCGCGGACCGAGGTGCTGGAGGACGACTGGACCGTCATCACGACGGACGGCACGTGGTCCTCGCACTGGGAGCACTCGGTGGCGTTGACGGAGGAGGGCCCGCTGGTCCTCACCGCGCCGGACGGCGGCAAGGCCAAGCTGGCGGAGCACGGGATCACAGCGGCACCGGACCCGCTGGCTTGACGGCACCGGACCCGCGTGGCCTGACGTTGGCGGACCTGTTGGTCTGATGGCGCTGGGCCCGCGTGGCCCGGCGGTGGCGGACCTGTTGGTCTGATGGCGCTGGGCCCGCGTGGCCCGGCGGTGGCGGACCCGTTGGCCTGACGGTGGTGGGCCTGCTGGCCTGGCGGCGCCTGGCCCATTGGTCTGGAGGCGCCGGGCGGCTACGGCGGGTGGTGGTGTGATCGCCGTACGTCTGGGTGGAGCCGACCCGGAGGGGTTCGCGGTGACGCGTCGATGACCCCCGTTGCTTAACGATCTCCGTAGTGGGGCATTCTTTCTCGATTCGTCTTTCCGAGAGGCCTGACGTAGACTGACTCGTCGGCTCTCGTGCACCCGCATGTCTGCATGCGCTCGTGCGAAGTCGATCAAGGTAGTCGATTCGAAGGGCGAAGCGTGGCCAAGAAGCAAGGTGCCATCGAGATCGAGGGCACTGTCGTCGAGTCTCTTCCGAACGCCATGTTCAAGGTTGAGCTCCAGAACGGCCACCAGGTTCTGGCACACATCAGCGGCAAGATGCGTATGCACTACATCCGCATCCTCCCTGACGACCGGGTCGTGGTGGAGCTGTCTCCGTACGACCTGACGCGTGGCCGGATCGTCTACCGCTACAAGTAGATCTTGCCTTTACTCCGTGTTCCCGGTTCCGGGACGCGGGGGGTGGCACTGACCCGGAGAACCTCACCAATGAAGGTCAAGCCGAGCGTCAAGAAGATCTGCGACAAGTGCAGGGTGATCCGCCGTCACGGTCGGGTCATGGTCATCTGCGAAAACCCGCGCCACAAGCAGCGCCAGGGCTGACGCACGACCGCACCTTCTGCATCCGCAGATACTTCGCGCGACGCAAGCAGTACATGTTCATACGCAGAATCCAGGACTGAGTCTCTTCAGACCTGACACCCCCGGTCGGAGGCCGGGGACCCGGTTCGTACCGAATCTTCGACAAGAGGAGAGGACGGCGGGCGGGATCCGGTTCTGCGGAAGACCTCCGAACGACAACTGGAGCCATTGAATGGCACGCGTTTCCGGTGTTGACATCCCTCGCGAAAAGCGTGTGGAGGTCGCCCTGACCTACGTGTTCGGCATCGGCCGGACCCTTTCCCAGCAGACGCTGGCCGAGACCGGCGTGAACCCGAACACCCGCGTTCGTGACCTCTCCGAAGAAGAGCTGGTCAAGATCCGCGAGTACGTGGACGCCAACATCAAGACCGAGGGTGACCTCCGTCGCGAGATTCAGGCCGACATCCGCCGCAAGGTCGAGATCGGCTGCTACCAGGGTCTGCGCCACCGTCGTGGCCTGCCCGTCCACGGTCAGCGCACCAGCACGAACGCTCGTACCCGCAAGGGCCCGCGTCGCGCCATCGCCGGTAAGAAGAAGCCGGGCAAGAAGTAGTCCTCAGCGGACGCTTATCAGCGGTCTTCGCTGTAGGACCGACCACCTCCCGTAGGAGTAATAGATGCCCCCCAAGGGTCGTCAGGGCGCTGCCAAGAAGGTGCGCCGCAAGGAAAAGAAGAACGTCGCTCACGGGCACGCTCACATCAAGAGCACGTTCAACAACACCATCGTCTCGATCACGGACCCCTCGGGCAACGTGATCTCCTGGGCCTCCGCCGGCCACGTCGGCTTCAAGGGCTCGCGCAAGTCCACCCCCTTCGCCGCGCAGATGGCCGCCGAGTCGGCCGCCCGCCGCGCGCAGGAGCACGGCATGCGCAAGGTTGACGTCTTCGTGAAGGGCCCGGGCTCCGGTCGCGAGACCGCGATCCGCTCCCTCCAGGCCACTGGCCTCGAGGTCGGCTCCATCCAGGACGTCACCCCCACCCCGCACAACGGCTGCCGTCCGCCCAAGCGCCGCCGCGTCTGACGCACGGTTGTCTTAGGTTCCGGGCGGTACGTCTCTTCGGAGGCGTGCCGCCCGTACCCTTGCAGTAGCAGCAGGGCGTCAAATAGCGGGCGCCCATGACTGAAGGATCGCAACATGCTGATTGCTCAGCGTCCCTCGTTGACCGAAGAGGTCGTCGACGAATTCCGCTCCCGGTTCGTGATCGAGCCGCTGGAGCCGGGCTTCGGCTACACCCTCGGCAACTCCCTGCGCCGGACCCTCCTCTCCTCGATCCCGGGTGCGGCGGTCACGTCCATCCGCATCGACGGCGTTCTGCACGAGTTCACCACCGTGCCGGGCGTCAAGGAGGACGTCACCGACCTGATCCTCAACATCAAGCAGTTGGTCGTCTCCTCGGAGCACGACGAGCCGGTCGTGATGTACCTGCGCAAGCAGGGCCCGGGTCTGGTCACCGCCGCCGACATCGCGCCCCCGGCCGGTGTCGAGGTACACAACCCCGACCTCGTCCTCGCCACGCTCAACGGCAAGGGCAAGCTGGAGATGGAGCTGACCGTCGAGCGCGGTCGCGGCTACGTCTCCGCCGTTCAGAACAAGCAGGTCGGTCAGGAGATCGGGCGCATCCCGGTCGACTCGATCTACTCGCCGGTGCTGAAGGTCACGTACAAGGTCGAGGCGACCCGTGTCGAGCAGCGCACCGACTTCGACAAGCTGATCGTCGACGTCGAGACCAAGCAGGCCATGCGTCCGCGTGACGCCATGGCGTCGGCCGGTAAGACCCTGGTCGAGCTGTTCGGTCTGGCTCGCGAGCTCAACATCGACGCCGAGGGCATCGACATGGGCCCGTCCCCCACGGACGCCGCCCTCGCCGCGGACCTCGCGCTGCCGATCGAGGAGCTCGAGCTCACCGTTCGTTCGTACAACTGCCTCAAGCGTGAGGGCATCCACTCCGTGGGTGAGCTCGTCGCCCGCTCCGAGGCCGACCTCCTGGACATCCGCAACTTCGGTGCGAAGTCCATCGACGAGGTCAAGGCGAAGCTGGCCGGCATGGGCCTGGCCCTCAAGGACAGCCCGCCCGGATTCGACCCGACCGCCGCCGCCGACGCCTTTGGTGCCGACGACGACGCGGACGCCGGGTTCGTCGAGACCGAGCAGTACTAAGAGCTCGGGCCAGACGGTCCGTTTTCTGGTGCGGGTGCGCTGTGCCTGATCGCGCAGTTCCCCGCGCCCCTTCCGGGGCGCCCCTTCGGGGTCGCCCCGGATCTCCGACGGGCAATCGCCCGCTCGGACACTGACCCCGGTACCTGATACGGCCGGGGCAGACACCTAGGAGAAACACCATGCCGAAGCCCACCAAGGGTGCCCGTCTGGGCGGCAGCGCCGCGCACGAGAAGCTGCTCCTCGCGAACCTCGCGAAGTCGCTCTTCGAGCACGGCCGCATCACCACCACCGAGGCGAAGGCCCGTCGCCTGCGCCCGTACGCGGAGCGTCTGGTCACCAAGGCGAAGAAGGGTGACCTTCACAACCGCCGTCAGGTGCTTTCGGTGATCACGGACAAGAGCATCGTGCACACGCTCTTCACCGAGATCGGCCCGCGCTACGAGAACCGCCCGGGTGGCTACACCCGTATCACCAAGATCGGTAACCGCCGTGGCGACAACGCGCCCATGGCCGTCATCGAGCTGGTGGAGGCCCTGACCGTGGCCCAGCAGGCCACCGGTGAGGCCGAGGCGGCCACCAAGCGTGCCGCCAAGGACGCCGAGGTCAAGACCGAGGCTCCGGCCAAGGTCGAGGACGCCGCCGAGGCTCCCGCCGAGGAGTCGAAGGACGCCTGAGGCACTGCCTGGCTGTGAGCGGGTCCGTCCCTTCGGGGGCGGGCCCGCTTTCGCGTTTCCGGCACAGATGCCGGCCTTGAGAGGATCTAGGTGTGAGTGACGAAGTACAGCCCGGGTTCGTGCGGGTGCGTTTGGATCTGTCGTACGACGGGACCGAGTTCTCCGGGTGGGCCAAGCAGGCCTCGGGGCGCCGGACCGTGCAGGGGGAGATCGAGGACGCCCTCAGGACCGTCACGCGGTCCAGGGACACCACGTACGAGCTGACCGTCGCCGGGCGCACCGACGCCGGTGTGCACGCACGCGGGCAGGTGGCGCACGTCGATCTGCCAGCCGAGCTGTGGGTTGAGCACGAGGAGAAGCTGCTCAAGCGGCTGGCCGGGCGGCTGTCCAAGGACGTGCGGGTGTGGTCCCTGAGGGAGGCCCCCAGCGGGTTCAACGCCCGCTTCTCCGCGATCTGGCGGCGGTACGCCTACCGCGTCACCGACAACCCCGGGGGAGTGGACCCCCTGCTGCGGGGGCACGTCCTGTGGCACGACTGGCCGTTGGACGTCGACGCCATGAACGAGGCGGCCGAGCGGCTCGTGGGCGAGCACGACTTCGCCGCCTACTGCAAGAAGCGCGAGGGCGCCACGACCATTCGTACGCTCCAGGAGCTGAGCCTGGTGCGCGGGGACGACGGGGTCATCACCGCCACCGTGCGCGCCGACGCCTTCTGCCACAACATGGTGCGCTCGCTCATCGGCGCGCTGCTGTTCGTGGGGGACGGGCACCGCGGGCCCGACTGGGCCGGGAAGGTACTCGCGGCCGGCGTACGGGACTCGGCCGTCCATGTCGTACGACCGCACGGGCTGACGCTGGAGGAGGTCGGCTACCCCGCGGACGAACTGCTCGCCGCGCGCAACAAGGAGGCGCGGAACCGGCGGACGCTGCCGGGGGCGGCAGGGTGTGAAACCTGTTAGTAACATGCAAATTACGCGCAGATAGCTCCCATGTTGTCACTTACCCGGCGTAAGTCACTTGTTGGGCCTTACATCATTCTTACCTCTCGGATAGCTTTGCGCCTCTCGGCCCCGTGTTCGATACGGGGCCTTTTGGGGTGGGGATAACGCGGGCCGTCGGCCCGGAGGGTAGGAATGTCATCACTTGACTCTGCCCGCATGTCCGGAGGGGCCGGCGCTGGGGGGCGACGGACCGGACGGCACGGAGGACGACGTGGTGCCGTTGAGGCGCCACTCGGGCTGCTGCCCGCGCCGCCCTCGCATGCGGAGAAGTACTCGTACGTGAAGCGGCGCCTGTGGGTGCTGACTCTGGCCTCGGTCGTCAGCTTTGGCTGTCTGACCATCAGTCAGGTCGCGCTCGCCCAGGCCAGTCCCCTGATGTGGATCTTCGGCCCACCACTTGCCTTCACGGTGGTCTATTACCTGGTGTCGCTGAAGGTGAACGGTTTCACCAGGGACTTCGACTTCGCGTACCACCAGGAGCTGGTGCGTGGCTGGCGGCCGGCGGTCTACCCGACCGTCGACGTGTTCCTGCCGGTGTGCGGCGAGCCGATCGAGGTACTGCACAACACCTGGACGCATGTGCGGCAGTTGGCCGACCGGTATCCCGGGCGGTGCGTGCCCTTCGTGCTCGACGACGGCGCGAGCCCCGAGCTGGCGGCGATGGCCCGTGACTTCGGCTTCCGCTACGGCACCCGGGACAACCGCGGCTGGTTCAAGAAGGCCGGCAACCTGCACTACGGCTTCAGACAGTCGGACGGCAAGTACATCCTCATCCTCGACGCCGACTTCACGCCGCGCTCCGACCTCCTGGAGGAGCTGCTGCCGTACATGGAGGCCGACGAGCGCATCGGGATCGTCCAGTCCCCGCAGTACTTCCGGGTCCTGGACTCGCAGAACTGGATCGAGCGCGGGGCCGGGGCCGTCCAGGAGCTCTTCTACCGCTCGGTGCAGGTCTCGCGGCAGGGCAGTGACGGCGCGATCTGCGTGGGCTCCTGCGCCATCTACCGGCGCGCCGCCCTCGACACCAATGGCGGTACGACGCTCATCGAGCACTCCGAGGACGTGCACACCGGCTTCGACCTGCGCGGGCTCGGCTGGGACCTGAAGTACGTGCCGGTCGCCCTGTCGACCGGGGTGTGCCCGGACACGGCCGGGGCCTTCTTCAACCAGCAGTACCGCTGGTGCTCGGGGTCGATGTCGCTGCTCGGCAGCAAGAAGTTCTGGGACGCGCCGATCCGCTTCTCCAGTCGGCTCTGCTACATGTCCGGGTTCTTCTACTACATCCACACTGCGCTGTTCACCTTCGTGGCCCCGCTGGTACCGATCGTCCTGCTGCTGACCAGCCCCGAGATGCTCCAGGTCAAGCACCTGGTGTGGGTGCTGCCGAGCATCGTCTACACGGCCATGATCTTCCCGATGTGGCACAAGGCGCCCTACCGCCTGGAGGCCTGGTCGGCACGGATGATGTACGGCTGGGCGCATGTCTTCGCCATCTGGGACATCCTGCGCAAGCAGCGCATGGGCTGGCAGCCGACCGGCTCCAAGGGCGCGAAGAAGAACAAGACCCGGCGGTTCTGGCTGGGGATGTGGATCTGGAGCGGCGGGACGGCCGTGGTCTGGGTCGGCGCCGCCGTGTACCGGCTGTTCACCGGCTATCCGCCGGACTTCGCCCTCGTCCTGTCCTCCGGGCTGTTCTACGCGCTGGTGGTCGCCCGGGCGCTGATCCAGCCCAAGGAACACCACGCCGAGGTACGGCCTCAGGAGCTTCAGACCGTGGGTGACACCGCATGATCCGCAAGACCCTGCTCCCACTGGCCGTGGTGCTCATGTCCCTGGTGGGGGCATCCGGCTGCGGTGTGTTCGGGGGCGCGGACGACCCGCCCGCCGAGGCCGCGAGGGAACCGGGCGCCGGGGACTCCTCCGGACAGGCGGCGCAGCAGCGGCCGTACGACGTGGAGAAGTTGCTGCACCCCGCGAAGAAGTACTTCGGGGTCGCCGTTGACGGTGCGCCCAGCTCGATGAAGCCCGTGGACGCCTTCGCGAAGACGGTCGGCAAGAAGCCGAACATGGTCGGGTCGTACTCCTCGTGGGGTAACGGATTCAACGCCGAGGGCGCGAAGAACGTCTTCGACGACGGAGGGCTGCTGTACGTCTCGTGGGAGCCGTTCAAGCCCGGCCTCGGCGAGATCGCGGACGGCTCGCAGGACACGTACATCAAGAAGTTCGCGGCGAGCGTCCGCAAGACGGCCGTGCCCGTCGCGATCAGCTTCGGGCACGAGATGAACGGCCACTGGTACCCGTGGGGGACCAAGGACACTACGGCCGCGACCTTCGTGAAGGCATGGCGGCACATCCACGACCTCTTCCAGGAGGAGGGCGCCACCAACGTGGTCTGGGTGTGGAGCCCCAACGTGGTCAACCCCGTCCCGTCGGTGAAGCTGGAGCCTTACTGGCCCGGTGACGCGTATGTCGACTGGGTCGGCATCGTCGGGTACTGGGCGCAGACCGGCGCCCACACCTTCGACACGCTGTACGGACCCACCCGGCGGCAGGTGGCCGGGTTCACCGACAAGCCGGTGCTGATCAGTGAGACCTCGGCGGAGCCCGGGGAGCGGCGGCGTGACGATGTGCGCGGGCTGCTGGGCGGGGTCGAGGCGAACGACGACGTCATCGGCTTCCTCTGGTTCAACATCCCCAAGCGGGCCGACTGGCGCATCCAGAGCAGCCCGCTCGCCCTGGCTGAGTTCAAGCGCCTGATCGCCGACGACGCCTTCGGATTCGAGGTGCCGCGGTCATGAGCAATGAGCAGCAGTACTGGCAGCAGCAGGCCCCGCAGGCTCCACAGGTTCCGGAGGCTTCTCAGGTCTCAGGGGCCCCGTACGCCCCGCCCAGTCAGGAAACGTTTCTGCAGTATCAGCAGCCGACGCCGGGCGCCTGGCAGCAGCAGTACCCCCCGTACAGCGCCCCGCGGACACCCGGCGACGAGCCCGAAGCCGACTACTACGTGCCGCACTACACCGTCCTGGACCCCGAGCCCGAACCTGAGCCCGGGCCGGGCTATGTGCTCCCCGAGGTCCCCGTCTCCGCATGGTCGGTCGACAACAGCCGTTCGGCGTGGATCAGCCGCGCTGTGCTGGTGCTGATCCTGCTGGTGCAGGCCGGTCTGTCCTACCGGCTGGACGGCAGTGCCTTCCCGCAGGAGGCGAAGTTCCTCACCTCCGACGGAACGCTCTCGGGGCTGGTCTCCGGTGCCGGTCTGGCCGGAGCCCGGACGCTGAGCCTGGTCTGGGCGCTGGGCGCGACGGCCCTGCTCTTCGGCGCGACCCGGCTGCTGTTCAACGCGCGGGCCGGTCTCGCGGCCGCCGCGATGTACTCCGTACTGGAGTCGACCGCCTTCACCGGCCGCTATGCCTCCGCGCACTCCCTGTCGCTGTTCCTGCTCGCCGCGGCCCTGTGGCTGCTGGCCAGGACCCGGCAGTCGACGCCCGCGGCCGTCCTGGTGGCGGCGCCGTTCGCCGCGCTCGCGCCGTTCGCCGCCTACGCGGCGGCGCTGTACCTGCCTTCGCTGACCGTGCTGGCCGTACTGACCGCCTACCGCTTCCGCGGGGTCGGCGCCTTTGTGCGGGGCGCGCTCTTCGCGGCCGCGACCGGAGCCCTGTGCTTCGTGGGCGTCCGGCTGAACGGCACGCCGAGCGGCTGGAACGTGCACGGCACCGACAGCGCGCTGAGCCTGCTGAAGGAGAGCGCGCAGTGGGGCGGCATCGTCCTGCTCGTGGCCGTGATCGGCGCCGTCGGTTTCGTCCGCCGAGCCCGGATGGGCGAGATGCCCTGGGCCGAGGGCTCCGCGCCGGGTGCCGTCAGAAGGGCCTCGCTGGGCCTGACCCTGTGCGCCACCGCGCTCCTCGCTCCGCTCTACCAGGCATACCTGGGCAACGGCAGCTCACTGCACATCCACGTCGGCTTCGGGCTGCTCTTCGCCGTGCCGATGGCGGGCCTGGGCATCTCCCGGATGATGGGCGCGCATTTCCGCTACCCGCAGATCGGCATCATGATCTACGTCGCCGCGCTGGTCGTGGGCATGGCACAGACCCAGGACCTGTACCGGCCGCCGGACTCGGTCGGCATGATCGCCGCGCTGCGTGGGGTCGTGACCGAGAAGGGCGCCAAGGGCAGCTACCTCAGCGACGACCCCGAGATCTCCGCGTACTACCTGCGCACGCGGACCGATCCGGGCCAGTGGCACCGGGCCGCACGCGGTAGCGCGCTGGCGTCCGCCGTGAAGAAGGGCTCGTACGACGCGGTCGTGCTGCGTACCGCCTCCGTGCCCGCGGAACTGCGCGGGTCCAGGACGTACCGGCTGCTGGCCGTGGTGCGGTCCGCCGACAAGGACGGCGGACAGGCGCCGTACCGGATCTGGGTGAAGCGATGACGGCCTACGCGCAGACTCCGCAGACGGATCCCGAGCAGCCCGAGCAGCATCAGGAGGCGGAGGGGCGCGCGGCCAGACGGCGGGCGGACAGCGGCGGCGGCAAGGGCTCCGCGCTGCTCGTCTTCGCGCTGCCCGTGCTGGTCGCGCTGGCCTGTGTGCTGCCAGGACTCGGCGGCCGCCAGTTGTGGCGCGACGAGCATGCCACCTGGTGGGCGTCCACGCTGTCGTGGCACTACCTCGGACAGCTGATCGACCACATCGACATCGTCTTCACGCCGTACTACGCGGGCATGCACCTGTGGATCGCGGTGGCCGGTGACTCGCCGGCCGCGCTGCGGCTGCCGGAGGCGCTGGCCATGGGGATCTCGGCCGGTCTGGTGGCACTCCTGGGGCGGCGGATGTTCGCCGTGCGGACCGGACTGCTGGCCGGACTGCTCTTCGCGGTGGTGCCGGCGATCACGCGCTACGGGCAGGAGGCGCGGCCCTACGCCTTCGCGACCCTCTTCGCGCTGCTCGCGACGCTCTTCCTGCTGCGCGCCCTGGAGAAGCCGAGCCTGCGCGACTGGACGCTGTACGCGCTGGCGATCGCGGCCACCGGATTCGGCCACCTGGTCGCGATGTCGGTGCTCGCCGGACATCTGGGCCTGGTTGTGCTGGCGAAGCGGCGCGGCGACAGGATCGCGCACTACGCCTTCGCGGGCGCGGCGCTGCTCGGTCTGTCGATCACGCTCCCGATGGTGGCGAAGGGGTCGGGGCAGAGCGGGCAGATCGCCTGGAACACCACCACGACCCAGGACCTGGTCGACTTCCCGCAGGAGCTGTTCGGGTCGTGGATCACCGGCGGCGTCGTGATGGGGCTCGGCGTGCTGGGCCTGCTGGCGGCCCGCCGCTACGCGTTGCTGCTCGGGGCGTGGGCCGTGCTGCCGCCGGTGCTGACTTTCCTGACGGCCGACCAGCTCCATCTCTTCCTGCCGCGGTATCTCCTGTTCACCATCCCGGCGTGGACGCTGCTGATGGCCGCCGCGGTCACCCGGCTCACCGGGCGGCTCGAGCCCGAAGCCCGGTCCGGCGCCGTGGCGAAGGCGGTCGGCGGGGTACTGGTGACGGCCTTCGCCGCCGGATACGCCTTCGTGGCGTGGCCCGCGATCGGCGACGCCAAGAAGGACCTGCCCATGGAGCCGGACTACGCGGCGGCGGCGAATGTGATCGCTTCCGGGGAGAAGCCCGGCGATGGCGTGATCTTCAACGGCGGGCTGTCCGAGCGTCGCGCCATATCCTACGAGCTGCGGGACCGCAAGGCCCCCAAGGACGTGCTCATGGAGTGGACCCCGCAGCAGAACGGCTCGTACGGCGCCACCGAGTGCGGGCAGCCGACCCGTTGCCTCAAGGGCGTCGACCGGCTCTGGCTGGTGTCGACGATCGCCGACGGTCGGCCGCCGCTGACCGGCGCGGACAAGAAGAAGGCCGCGGCGATCGACGAGGACTTCAAGGCGACGCGCACGGTGCGGCTGAACCGCGTCGTCGTGCAGGTATTGGAGCGCAAGTAACGGTCGCCCCCATGGGCCCCTGGCACGAAGGTTGAGGAGACCGCCCGTATGCGGCTCACAGTCATCGGCACCGGCTATCTCGGTGCCACCCACGCCGCCTGTATGGCGGAACTCGGGCACGAGGTGCTCGGGGTCGACATCGACCCCGACAAGGTGGCCGCGCTGGCCGCCGGGCGGGTGCCCTTCCACGAGCCCGGGCTCGGTGAACTCGTCCGCGAGCATCTCGGCTCGGGACGGCTGCGGTTCACCACCTCCTACGAGGAGGCGGCGGCTTTCGGGCAGGTGCACTTCGTGTGCGTCGGGACCCCGCAGCGGAGCGACTGCGACGGCGCTGACCTGCGGTACGTCGACGCGGCGTTCGCGGCGATCGCCGCGCACGCGGCCGAGGACGCGTTGCTCGTCGGGAAGTCGACCGTGCCGGTGGGAACGGCCCAGCGGCTCGCGGACACCCATGCCGTGGAGGTCGCCTGGAACCCCGAGTTCCTGCGCGAGGGCTTCGCCGTCGACGACACCCTGCGGCCCGACCGGCTGGTGTTCGGCGTCGGCTCCGCACGTGCCGAGGCGATCCTGCGGGAGGTGTACGCCCCGGTCCTGGCTGCCGGGACGCCGCTGGTCACCGCGGACTTCCCGACCGCCGAGCTGGTCAAGACGGCCGCCAACGCCTTCCTCGCCACCAAGATCTCGTTCATCAACGCGATGGCGGAGGTGTGCGAGGCGGCGGGCGGCGACGTGTCCGTCCTGGCCGAGGCCATCGGCCACGACGACCGGATCGGCGCGAAATTCCTGCGCGCGGGTGTCGGGTTCGGCGGCGGCTGTCTGCCCAAGGACATCCGCGCCTTCGCGCACCGCGCCGACGAGCTCGGCGTCCCGCTCGGGTTCCTGCGCGAGGTCGACGCCATCAACATGCGCCGCCGTGACAAGGTGGTCGCGCTCGCCCGGGAACTGTGCGGGGGAGGAGTCCTCGGGGCCCGGATCGCCGTCCTGGGCGCCGCGTTCAAGCCGGACTCGGACGACATCCGCGACTCGCCCGCGCTGAACGTGGCCGCCCGGCTGCGGCTCGACGGCGCCGACGTCACGGTCTATGACCCCGAGGCGATGGACAATGCCCGCAAGGCGTATCCGCTGCTCGGTTATGCCGTCTCGGCCGAGGAGGCGCTCGGCGGGGCGGACCTCGTGCTGCATCTGACGGAGTGGCCGCAGTTCCGGGAGCTGGATCCGGGGCCGCTGGCGGCCCTGGTGTCCCGTCCGCGGATCGTGGACGGCAGAGGAGTGCTCGACGCGGACCGCTGGACCGCGGCGGGCTGGGAATTCCGGGCGCTGGGACGCCCCGCGCCCGGCGGGGAGGGGAGAAGAGCTTGACGCACGACATGGGGGCGGACACGGCGCTGACCGTGGTCATGCCGACCTACAACGAGGCGGCCAACCTGCCGCGGATGGCGGAAGCGGTGCTTCAACTGCCGCTCGACGGGCTTCACTTGAAGATCGTGGACGACTCCAGCCCGGACGGCACCGGCAGGATCGCCGACGAGCTGGCGGAGAAGTACAACACCAAGGGGCGGCGCCGGATGAGCGTGCTGCACCGCACCGAGAAGGACGGGCTCGGGCGCGCCTACGCGGCCGGGATGAGCCTCGCGCTCGACGAGGGCGCCGAGTACGTCGTCCAGATGGACGCCGACGGCAGCCACCCCGTCGAGGCCGTGCCCCGGATGCTCGGCACGGCCCTGGCCAACGGGGTGGGGCTGGTCATCGGCAGCCGGTACGTCGAGGGCGGCTCGCTGGACGAGGACTGGGGTACGCACCGCGTCCTGCTCTCCCGCTTCGCCAACCGGTACGCCCGTACCGTGCTCGGCACCCGGATCCGGGACATCACGGCCGGGTTCAACCTCTGGTCGGCCCAGGCCCTGCGCGACATCGACCTGGCCACGCTGGACAGCGCCGGTTACAGCTTCCAGGTCGAGCTGAAGTACAAGGCCGTACGGGCGGGGCACAGCGCCGTCGAGATCCCGATCCGCTTCGAGGAGCGGACCGAAGGGGTCTCGAAGATGACACTGAAGACGCAGCTGGAGTCGGCGTTGGTGCCGATCCGGCTGCGCATGAAGAAGAACTGACCCGGGACCCAGGTTCCGGGTCCCAGGTCCTGGGTACGGCGGCGGCCGGCCGGTTACTGGTTGGCCGCCGTCGACGCCTGGGCCTCGCCGCGGCGGCGGATCTGGCGGAAGGCGAACTCGGCCAGGTCGTCGCCGGTCCTGAAGACCTTGGCGTCCTTCGTCGTCACGTCCTTGCCGTTGTTGAAGCCGGCCAGCGTGAAGTAGGCGTAACGGCCGAAGGAGTTGGTGGTCGAGCGGCAGACCGCCGTACGGCAGAAGTTGGCGACGCCCTGGCCGGACAGCGAGGTGATGATGCTCTTGCCGTCCGCCTCGGACTTCGCCTTGACCGCCTGGGCCGCGGTGTTGAAGACCGCGACGCCGACGGTCACCGAGACGCCGTCCTTGGTGTAGGTGACGCGCATCATCCGGGTGCAGTCGTTCTTGTTGAGCACCGCGGGCAGCGTGCCCTGCACGGCCGACGCGCAGTTCGTCGTCGAGGCGGTGGGGCCCTTGCGGTAGACGCGGTCACCCATCGTGAGCTGCGAACCGGGGAAAAGGATGTCCGGGCTGAGCGGTGCGGTGTCCTTCTGCACGCTGGATATGAAGTCCAGCGGATCCAGCGGCGGCGGCGCCGAGGTCGGCGCGAACGTCGGTACCGGCGCCGTGCTGTCGCTCGGGATGCTCGCGGTGGCGGGCAGCTTGCTGGGTGTGTTCCCAGCCTGGTTGTCCCCGTTCGAGGAGACGACGGCCACGGCGACGGCAGCGCCGACCGCGATCGTGGCGACCGCCGAGCCGACGATCACCAGCAGTCTGCGCCGTCGGTTGCGTGCCTCGGACGCGTCGGCGAGTGCCGCCCAGTCCGGAGTCTGGTTCCGACGTCCCCAATCGGGTTGCTGAGAACCAGGCTTCCAGGGATCCCACGGAGGTTCCCCCTGCCCACCCTGCCCATAACTCATGCGCGCATCTTAGACGGGGTCCCGGGGGTGCCGGTCCGCACCGGAGGGCACTTGAGCCCCTAGCGTGACCTGAGTGCGCACGGGCAAAACTGACATCTCCGGGTGGTTGGTGCGACACGCTTCGGCAGGCTTCCAGGTGCGGGCCGTCGGGTGACGCCGGGTAGTCGGACCGTTGCGGAGGAAAGGACTGCCTTACTCTGTTTACAGGGACTGCTCGCGTGGCCCTGAGTGCTACGGCACTCGGGTCGCGAACCCGCGTTTTGACCCGTCCGGGCAACCGCGGGTACCCTTGCAGTTCGTTATGCGTATCGGCTTGGTCGTTCTCACGCGAGAGGCCGCTACGTAGGTTCCCTGGAGCAGTTACCAGTGGGCGGCATACGGGCATCGTTCCCGGCACTGTCGTCCCCAGCTGCACGATCGCTTCAGTGATGCCATGTGTCAGCACCCATCCACTGAAGAAGAAGGCTGCGAAGTGCGTACGTTCAGCCCCAAGCCCGGCGACATCACTCGCCAGTGGTATGTCATCGACGCCCAGGATGTCGTCCTGGGCCGTCTGGCCACCACTGCCGCGAACATCCTGCGGGGCAAGCACAAGCCGATCTTTGCGCCGCACGTCGATGCTGGTGACTTCGTCATCATCATCAACGCCGACAAGGTGCACCTCTCCGGCAACAAGAAGACCCAGAAGCTGGCGTACCGCCACTCCGGCTACCCGGGTGGTCTGCGCTCCGTCCGTTACGACGAGCTGCTGGCCAAGAACCCCGAGAAGGCCATCGAGAAGGCCATCAAGGGCATGATCCCCAAGAACACCCTGGGCCGTCAGGTGCTCTCGAAGCTGAAGGTCTACGCGGGCGAGAACCACCCGCACGCTGCTCAGCAGCCGGTCCCGTTCGAGATCACCCAGGTCGCGCAGTAGTTCCGGCCACCACCCCTAAGACAGAAAAGAATCTGAGGAGAATCGTGGCCGAGACCACCGTTGAGCAGCCGGTCGAAGAGACTGAGCTCGTCGACATCGAGAACTACACCACCGAGTCCGAGGTCCCCGTCGAGGGCGAGTACACCTCGGAGTCGCTCGCGGGCCGCTTCGGTGACCCGCAGCCGGCCGCCGGCCTGGGCCGTCGCAAGAACGCCATCGCCCGCGTCCGGATCGTCCCGGGCACCGGCAAGTGGAAGATCAACGGTCGCACCCTTGAGGACTACTTCCCCAACAAGGTGCACCAGCAGGAAGTCAACGAGCCCTTCAAGGTGCTCGAGCTCGACAACCGCTACGACGTCATCGCCCGCATCTCGGGTGGCGGCGTCTCCGGTCAGGCCGGTGCGCTCCGTCTCGGTGTCGCCCGCGCGCTGAACGAGGCGGACGTGGACAACAACCGCCCGGCCCTGAAGAAGGCCGGCTTCCTCAAGCGCGACGACCGTGCGGTCGAGCGCAAGAAGGCCGGTCTCAAGAAGGCCCGTAAGGCTCCGCAGTACAGCAAGCGTTAATCGTCGGCTGCTGCGTATTCGTACGACCGTTCGCCCCGGCGGCACGCTGTGTGCCGCCGGGGCGTTCGTTTATCACAGCCCAGGGCGTATAACGGCACAAGGCGCTCAAAGGCTTGCATGATCGGATGACTTCCGAAAACTGAGCTTCATCAGGAGGACACCAGTGGGACGACTCTTCGGCACGGACGGCGTGCGCGGTGTCGCCAACGCGGATCTGACGGCCGAGCTGGCGCTCGGTCTCTCCGTGGCGGCGGCGCATGTGCTGGCCGAGGCGGGTACGTTCGAGGGCCACCGGCCGGTGGCAGTGGTCGGGCGGGACCCGCGCGCGTCCGGGGAGTTCCTGGAAGCCGCCGTGGTCGCGGGCCTGGCCAGCGCGGGTGTGGACGTCCTGCTCGTCGGTGTGCTGCCCACCCCCGCGGTGGCGTACCTCACCGGCGCGCTGGGCGCCGACCTCGGCGTGATGCTCTCGGCCAGCCACAACGCCATGCCCGACAACGGCATCAAGTTCTTCGCCCGCGGCGGCCACAAGCTCGCCGACGAGCTGGAGGACAGGATCGAGGGCGTCTACGAGGAGCACCGCACCGGTGCGCCCTGGGACCGGCCCACCGGCGCCGGGGTCGGGCGCGTGCGCGGTTACGACGAGGGGCTCGACCAGTACGTCGCCCACCTCCTCGGCGTGCTCCCGAACCGCCTCGACGGCCTGAAGGTCGTCCTCGACGAGGCGCACGGCGCCGCCGCCCGAGTGTCTCCCGAGGCCTTCACGCAGGCCGGTGCCGAGATCATCACGATCGGCGCCTCGCCCAACGGCCTGAACATCAACGACGGCTGCGGCTCCACCCACCTCGACCTCCTGAAGGCCGCCGTCGTCGAGCACGGAGCCGACCTCGGCATCGCGCACGACGGCGACGCCGACCGCTGCCTCGCCGTGGACCACACGGGTGCCGAGGTGGACGGAGACCAGATCCTGGCCGTCATCGCGCTGGCGATGCGGGAGCGTTCCGCACTGCGCTCCGACACTGTTGTCGCGACGGTCATGTCCAACCTGGGCTTCAAGCTCGCCATGGAGCGCGAGGGCGTCTCCCTCATCCAGACCGCGGTCGGCGACCGCTACGTCCTGGAGGAGATGAAGGAGCACAACTACGCGCTCGGCGGCGAGCAGTCCGGGCACGTGATCATCCTCGACCACGCCACCACCGGCGACGGCACGCTGACCGGCCTGCTGCTGGCGGCCCGGATCGCCCAGACCGGCCGTACGCTCCAGGACCTCGCGTCCGTCATGGAGCGGCTGCCGCAGGTCCTCATCAACGTCCCCGACGTCGACCGCTCGCGGGTGAACAGCTCCGCCGAACTGGCGGCCGCGGTCACCGAGGCCGAGCGGGAACTCGGCTCCACCGGCCGGGTGCTGCTGCGCCCCTCCGGCACCGAGCCGCTCGTCCGGGTCATGGTCGAGGCCGCCGACATCGACCACGCGCGGTCGGTGGCGGGGCGGCTCGCGGACGCGGTGAAGTCGGCACTGGGCTAAGACTGCCCCGCCGCCTTGGCGGTACGTTTCCGGTGCTGGGCCCAGAGTCACTTCTGGGCCGGCAGCGTGAGCGTGCCGGCGAGGATGACGCCGAGCAGGTTCAGCAGCAGCTCGGCCTGGCTGAACTGGCCGACCGTGTCCACGAAGATGCCGCGGAACACGGTCGTCGCCCTCGCGCCCACGATCAGTACCGCGTCAGCGCCCTCGCCCGGCGACTACAGCTTGCGCAGGCTCAGGCGCTGCACCTTGTGGTCCGGGCCCTTGCGCACGACGAGCGTGGCGCGGCCCCGGGTGGGGGCCACGTTCTCCAGCAGGTTGGGCTTGTTGATGGTGCGCCAGGTCGTGCGGGCGTAGTCGAGCGCCTCCTCCTCGGAGACCTGCGTGTACCTGCGGAAGTAGGAGTCGGACTTCTGGAAGGCGGTCTGGCGGAGCTTCTTGAACCGGTTGAGGTACCAGCGCTCGATGTCCTCGGCGCGGGCGTCGACGTACACGCTGAAGTCGAAGTAGTCCGCGAGGCCGACGCGGGTGCGGCCGTCCTTGCCGGGGAGGGCGGGCTGCAGGACGTTCAGGCCCTCGACGATGAGGATGTCCGGACGGCGGACGGTGAGCCGCTGGTCGGGGACGATGTCGTAGATCAGGTGGGAGTAGACGGGGGCCGTGACCTCGTCCTTCCCCGCCTTGATGTCGGCAACGAACCGGGTGAGGGCCCGACGGTCGTACGACTCGGGGAAACCTTTCCTCGACATCAGACCGCGTGCCTCCAGCTCCTTGGTGGGGAGCAGGAAACCGTCCGTGGTCACCAGTTCGACGCGCGGGTGTTCGGGCCAACGCGAGAGCAGGGCCTGCAGCAGGCGCGCGACGGTGGACTTGCCGACGGCGACCGACCCGGCCACCCCTATGACGAAGGGGGTGCCGGACTGGGAGCCCTTCTCGCCGAGGAAGGTGTTCAGCGCCCCTCTGAGCCCGTCCGTGGCGCCGACGTACAGATTGAGCAGTCTGGACAGCGGCAGATAGATGTCCCGCACCTCGTCGAGGTCGATGACATCGCCCAGACCGCGCAGCTTCTCGACCTCCTCGGCCGTCAGTGGCAGCGGCGTCTTTTCGCGCAGCACGCTCCACTCGGCTCGGGTGAGGTCGACGTAGGGAGTCGCCTCCGGCCTGTGCCGGTGGGCGCTCCGGGGCATCGGGGAGACCGGAGAGATCACGGTCCATTGTTACGGGAGTGTGGACGGGGTGGGGGGTGGGGTCGGTCACGTGCGGGGAGCGGCCCTGAAGATGATCAGTAGTGCGTGCGCGCCTCGGGCCCGCCCATGACCATCGCGTGACCGACCTCAGGCCGGATCATGACCACCTGTTCATCGAGCCGTGACCTGCAGTGTTGCGTCTTTGACAGGGGGCTCGACCGGCTTGTAGACGTGGGGAGTTTCAGGCTCTCGGGGCTCGCCTGCCGGACTAGCGGATCGTCCCGTCGCATCCTCATCGACCTTGAAGGACAAGAGTGTTGCTTTCTTATCGCGCCGCCAGAGCGGCACGTGTCATAGGCACTTTCGGGGCCGCGGCCGCACTCTCCATCGGTGCCGCCCATACGGCGTTGGCGTGCAGCATCAGCGACTTCTCGGCGGCGGCCGTGTGTGACGCAGGCGGCAACGGCGTCATCCGCGTCACCGACAAGGACGCCTCCGGCACCCCGGCCACCATCACCCTTTACCTGCAGTTGAGCATGCCGGGCGGTGAACGGCGCGTCGACATCAAGACGATCGAGCACCCCACCGCGCAGGGCACCACCGTCGATCTCACCCCCTCGGAGTGGTACCCCGGTCAGACCTACCGGGTCCACGTCAAGGCGGGCGACCAGGTCGACGACGACATCCAGCCGCTGACCGTCGTGGGGGACGAAACCTGCGAGCCCTCCAGCCCCTCCTCCTCGGCGCCCGCGACTCCGTCCGCGCATCCCTCCTCGGCGTCCTCCGCCACCCCGACCACGCTGCCGAGCCCGGCACAGAGCAGCAGCGCAGCCGCCGTGCCGGATGCGAGCAGCGCCCCGTCGCCCGCGGGCGGCAGCACCGACCTTGCCGAGACCGGCGCGGGCAGCGGTACCACGGTGATCGCCGGCATCGCCGCGGCCTTGGTCGTGGCCGGCGGCGGCATTGTCGTTGCGCTGCGCCGCCGAGCGGCACACGGCTCCCACTGACAGCCCCTGTCTCATTTGGACACGGCCTGAAAGTAGAGCGTCACCGGTTGGGGGCCTCGGCCCCAGCCGTCACCGTCCACCAGGGCAAACGGCCCGACCGAAGATCATCGGTCGGGCCGTCATGGTGTCGGTACACCAGCGGCAAAGCGAGTCACGGCCAGCCACCCTGGCGCCGCGCGCTCGCACAGGACGCGCCACTTACACCGACCGTCACCGCGATGACATCGAGACCGCCATGGCCATCCATGGGTGGAGGTCGCACGTCGGATCAAAGATGGCGGGTTGTCGACCCGCCTTGGAATTTCCGATTTCGGGCACGAAGTGCCGGGTTCGGGCGCCCCCCGGCCCTTAGGCTGCCGCTCATGTGCGGAATCGTGGGATACGTGGGGTCGCAGTCGGCGCTTGACGTGGTGATGGCCGGACTGAAGCGGCTGGAGTACCGGGGGTACGACTCGGCGGGTGTCGCCGTGCTCGCGGACGGGGGGCTCGCCGCCGCGAAGAAGGCCGGGAAGCTGGTCAACCTGGAGAAGGAACTGGTCGGCCGGCCGCTGCCGACCGGGTCGACGGGGATCGGGCACACGCGCTGGGCCACGCACGGGGGGCCCACGGACGCGAACGCCCATCCGCATCTCGACAACGCCGGGCGCGTCGCCGTCGTGCACAACGGGATCATCGAGAACTTCGCGCTACTGCGTGCCGAGTTGGCCGAGCGCGGGCACGAGCTGGCCTCCGAGACCGACACCGAGGTGGTCGCACACCTGATCGCCGAGGAGTTCTCGGCGTGCGACGACCTGGCGGAGGCGATGCGGCTGGTGTGCCGCCGTCTGGAGGGCGCGTTCACGCTGGTCGCGGTGCACGCGGACGATCCGGACGTGGTGGTGGGGGCGCGGCGGAACTCGCCGCTCGTGGTGGGCGTGGGAGAGGGCGAGGCCTTTCTCGCCTCGGATGTCGCCGCGTTCATCGCCCACACGCGGTCGGCGATCGAGCTGGGTCAGGACCAGGTGGTGGAGCTGCGCCGCGACGGCGTGACGGTGACCGGTTTCGACGGCCGTCCGGCGGAGGTGCACTCGTACCACATCGACTGGGACGCCTCGGCCGCGGAAAAGGGGGGCTATGACTACTTCATGCTCAAGGAGATCGCCGAGCAGCCCAAGGCGGTCGCCGATACGCTCCTGGGCCGGATCGACGCGGCCGGTTCACTGACCCTCGACGAGGTGCGGATCCCGGTTCACGAGCTGCGCGAGGTCGACAAGGTCGTCATCGTGGCCTGCGGGACCGCCTTCCACGCCGGGCTGATCGCCAAGTACGCCATCGAGCACTGGACGCGGATCCCGTGCGAGGTGGAGCTCGCGAGCGAGTTCCGGTACCGGGATCCGATTCTCGGTACGCGGTCGCTGGTGATCGCCATCTCCCAGTCCGGCGAGACCATGGACACGCTGATGGCCCTGCGGCACGCCCGCGAACAGGGCTCCAAGGTGCTGGCGATCTGCAACACGAACGGTTCGACGATCCCGCGCGAGTCGGACGCGGTGCTCTACACGCACGCGGGTCCTGAGGTCGCCGTCGCGTCCACCAAGGCCTTCCTGACGCAGCTGGTCGCCTGTTATCTGGTCGCCCTGTACCTGGGCCAGGTCCGCGGGACCAAGTGGGGCGACGAGATCCAGGCCGTCATCCGGGACCTGTCCCAGATCTCCGGCGAGGTGGAACGCGTCCTGGAGACCATGGAGCCGGTACGGGAGCTCGCACGATCGCTCGCCGACAAGAAGACCGTGCTGTTCCTGGGGCGGCACGTCGGCTATCCGGTCGCCCTCGAAGGTGCCCTCAAGCTCAAGGAGCTCGCCTACATGCACGCCGAGGGCTTCGCGGCGGGTGAGCTGAAGCACGGGCCGATCGCGTTGATCGAGGACGATCTGCCGGTCGTGGTCGTCGTGCCGTCGCCGCGCGGGCGCTCGGTTCTGTACGACAAGATCGTGTCCAACATCCAGGAGATCCGGGCGAGGGGTGCGCGCACGATCGTGATCGCGGAGGAGGGGGACGAGGCGGTGGTGCCTTACGCCGACCACCTGATCCGGATTCCGGCCACGCCGACGTTGCTTCAGCCGCTTGTCGCGACGGTGCCGTTGCAGGTCTTCGCGTGTGAACTGGCGACGGCGCGGGGCAACGAGGTGGATCAGCCGCGGAACCTGGCGAAGTCGGTGACGGTGGAGTGAGTTGTCTTCAGGGCGTCGATGAAGGCGGCGAAGACTCCGGTCGGGACGGTGAGGGTGGCCCTGGCCGGGGTCTTGGAGTCGCGGATGGCTATGTGGGTGGGTGAGTTCGCGATTTCCACGCAGGAGTTGCCGTCGCCCGGACCCGAGTAGGACGACTTGCGCCAGTTGTCGGGGGCGGTCACGTTGTGTCTCCGCGGAACTTGGCGAAGTCGGTGCGCAGGGCGTCGATGAAGGCGGCGAAGACTCCGGTCGGGACGGTGAGGGTGGCCCTGGCCGGGGTCTTGGAGTCGCGGATGGCTATGTGGGTGCGGCGCTTGGCGATTTCCACGCAGGCGTCGCCTTGGCCGCCGCCGGAGAGGGATGACTTCTGCCAGACGTCGTGGGTGGTCATTTCCTTACAGCTCCTTCGCCAGCTGGTGGATGAAGTCAAGCGAGCGTTCGGGTTCGAGTGACACCGTCTCTACCCTACGGAAGAGTGTTCGGTAGCGGCTGAGTTGGGCTTCGGCGTCGATGAACACGGGGCCGTTGGGTCCGTCGCGCACGACGGTGTCCAGCTTGGAGGCTGCGCCACCCGCATACACCATGGAACTTCCGGCTCCTCCGAAGCCATCCAGGTCGAAGGGGATGACGCGCACGGTGATGTGGTCGGCTTCGGCGAGTTCCAGGATGCGGGCGAGCTGAGCGCGTGCCGTGGCGCGGTCGCCGGCTCGGATACGCAGAGCCGCCTCATGGATCAGGGTCTTGTATGGGACCGGGTCAGGGCGCTCGATGATGACCTTGCGCTTCATCCGGTGTTCCACCCAGCGCTCCACCTCGCTCTCCGGGAACTCCGGGTTCACGTACGAGAAGAGCGCCCGGGCGTAGTCCTCGGTCTGCAGAAGGCCCGGGACGTGGAGGAAGTCCACGTCCCACCGGTACTTGGCGTGGTGCTCCAGCTCGGACAGATCCAGGAACGGCGTTGGCAGCAGACTCCGGTAGTCCTCCCACCAACCGCGTGTTCGGTCAGCGGCGATCGCGACCAAGACGCCGATGAACTCCCCGTCCGAACAGGCGTAGTGGGATGTCAGGCGGCGGAGTCGCTGTTCGCTCACGCCCGTGAGTCCGGATTCGATGTGGCTGATCTGGACGCGACCGGTACCGAGCAACGCCGCCGCCTCGACGGCGGTGAGCCCTGCCGCCTCGCGGAGTCTGCGCAACTCGATCCCCAGGCGCATCTGACGTGCCGTTGGTTCGCGCCTCAGGACCATCAGTTGCTCCTTCTCGTTCGGGGGCGGATTACGCGATCGGCTTGCTCGGGATGACAGGTTATCCCTACGGTGAGTGACGTGACGCACACACTGCGACACTCCGGGGCACCGGAAGCGCACCGCTCCGTTCTGCCGTGACGGCTGCGTCAATGCCACCGCCCGTAACCGCTGTGTATCCCCAACTCCCCTCCCCACGAGCGGAGTTCACCCATGTCCGAAACTGTCGCCGAACCCTGGGAGTACATGATGTACATCCCCCACGACCTCCGTGCCGTCACCGTCAGTCGCCGTACCGTCCGCCTGATCCCTCACCCTGCACGGACTCATCCGCCTCACCGACGTCGCCGAGCTGGTCGCGGCCGAGTTGGTCTCCAACGCCGTACGGCATACGAAGGGGCAGGCGGCGCTACGGGTGCAGTGGGGGGCCGGGGTCCTGCGCATCGGCGCCTGGGACGCGGACCCGCAGCCCCCGGAGCCGTCCCTGCCGTGGGAACGGGTCGCCGACGCGGAGGAGGGGCGCGGCCTCGCGCTCGTGCGGGCCTGCGCCGATCTGTGGGGCTGGCAGCCGCTGGCCACGAACGGGCAGCGCGGCAAGTACGTGTGGTGCGAGCTGGCGGCGGCCTAGTTTCGGGCGGGCGTCCCGTGGGGCCCTCCCTCCTGAGAGGATCACCCGCACCGTACGGATATGCGAATGCAGGATGGGGAACATGGGCGTTCTGGTGCTGGCCGGTCTCCTGGTGCTTGTCATCGGTGGGTGCGTGTGTGTGGTGTGGGCGTCGCGCGGCGGCCCCCGCTGGGTCCGGGGCGTGGCGGCGGTGACGCTCGTCGTGGGGGAGCTGGTGCGCGCCTTCGCGAAGAGCAACCGGCGGCGGAGTGTGCAGCAGTCCGGCGGAGACGGTGACTAGTGTCGGCGAGGAGGCTCGTCCCGACGGTGGCGTTAGGCCGTTTGTCCCGCTGTGGGGGTTCCCGCTGCGACCCGTGGGCCGATGCCCTCTTATTCTCGGACACGACCTTTCGAATACAAGAGGAGCAGTGCCATGGGACAGAACGTCTTCTTCGAGGTGTCCGCCGACGGGGAGCCGCTCGGCCGGATCGAGTTCAAGCTGTACGACGACGTGGTCCCGGAGACGGCCCGCAACTTCCGTGAGCTGGCCACCGGTCAGAACGGGTTCGGCTACAAGGGCTCGCCGTTCCACCGTGTCATCCCGGACTTCATGCTGCAGGGCGGTGACTTCACCAACGAGGACGGCACCGGCGGCAAGAGCATCTACGGTGCGAAGTTCCCGGACGAGAACTTCAAGCTCAAGCACACCAAGCCGGGTCTGCTGAGCATGGCCAACGCCGGCCGGAACACCAACGGCTCGCAGTTCTTCATCACCACGATCGTCACCGACTGGCTCGACGGCAAGCACGTCGTCTTCGGTGAGGTCGTCGAGGGCATGGACGTCGTCAAGGCCGTCGAGAAGCTCGGCAGCCGCTCCGGCGCCACGTCCAAGAAGATCGTCATCTCGGACTCCGGCACCGTCTGAGAGATCCAGGCCAGGACTCGTCCGGCCGTACAGCACAGAGATCGAGCGGGAACGGCTGCGGCCGTTCCCGCTCGATCGGTATCGGGCACCCCTCGCCTCTCCCCGGCGTGACGCGGACCACACCGCATGAATTTCGGCTCGCCCTGTAAGAAGTGGGCGCTCACGCGCATTGCTTGGTGAGAGAGCCGATATGAGGGGATGGCGTGTGACACATGCCCAACGCTTCAGGGACGTCTACGAGGAGTGCTATCCGCGCGTCCTCGCCTATGCCACGAGTCTGGTGGGTCGACAGGTAGGCGAGGACATCACGAGCGAGACGTTCACCGTCGCCTGGCGGCGCGTGCGGGACATTCCGCAACCCGCACTGCCCTGGCTCCTGGGAGTGGCCCGCAACCTGGTGCGCGAACTGCGCCGCCGGGACAGCCACCAGTACGCCGTCGCCGCCGAGGAGGCGCAGCGCATCAGCAGCGGTGCCCGGAGCGACGTCGGTGACGTCGCGGCGGACGTGACCGACCGGGAAGCCGCGTTGCAGGCCCTGGCGAGTCTGTCCGACGCCGACCGGGAACTGCTGACTCTGATCGCCTGGCACGGGCTGAGCCCCAAGCAGGCGGCACGGGTCCTGGGCTGCACCATCGCGACGCTGACCGTCCGGCTGCACCGGGCCCGCCGCCGTCTGGAGAAGGCCCTGGAGGCGGTGTCCCCGGCGGAGACGGCATCCGTAGCCCCCGCGCAAGCACCGCCCGCACAGACGTCACCCGCACAAGCGACGCGCACACAAGCGTCCGTACAAGCGCCGGCCGCGCAAGTGCCACCGGCTCGGGCCCCGCACCGCAGCACCGATCGCAAAGGAGCACTCACGTGAAGAACACCCGTGTACGGTCCGGGCGGCCCGACGTCCTGAGGGTGCTCGCGGACGCCCGGCCCGATGAACTCGACCCGGCCCGGCTGGCCGGCTCCCCGCGGCAGCACGACGACCTGGCACGCATCCTGGCCGGAGCTACGGACAGTCGCGCGACACGCTCCGAGGAACCGCGGCGCCTCTGGGTGGGGATCCGGCCGCTCGGGACCGTCGTGGCCGTCGCGGCGTCCGTGGTGGTCGTGAGCACGCTCGACGGGCAGGACCCTTCAGGGGTGCGCGCGAGCGCCCACCCGCAGTCCTCGTCCGCCACGGCGGGGTCGGCCTCGGCGGCGTCGGAGGGCCGTGCCGACGTCCAGGTCGACGGCCGCCTCGAACTGCTCAGTGTGGCGAAGAAGGCGGAGACACCGGCCGCCGAGGGAACGTACTGGCAGACCACCACCCGCTCGCAGGACGTGAACGTCGTCGATGCGAAGGGACAGCTCTTCGCCGTGCGCACCACGTCGACCGGACAGTGGTCGGTGGGTGTGCGTCCGGGAACCCAGAGCCTGATGGTCTCCGGTCTGGACGACGTGACCGCGCCCCGCACCGAGGCGGACAAGGCACGCTGGCGGGCCGCGGGCTCGCCCGCCACCGTGCAGGCCGAGGCCTCGACAACGGCCGGACAGGGCACGCTGGGGTACAGGATCGGAACCGGGCGGCCGATGGTCATGCGGACGGACGCCGACGACAAGATCTACGCCCTCGGCCCGCGGAACGTCTCGTACCAGGATCTGCGCGAACTCCCCTCCAACAGTGGGGAGTTGCGCCGTCAGCTGGAGAAGCTGTACGCGGAGGACAGCAGCGGTGCCGAGACCGGCGCCGGCCGCACGGCCTATGTGCTGCGCCAGGCGGCCGACCTCATCACGATGCCGGTGAAGCCCGCCGTACGGGCGGCCGCGTATCGGGTGATCGCGGACCTGCCCGGCGTCCGGGGGCTCGGGCGTGTCACCGATCCACTGGGGCGTGCGGGCGTCGGTGTCGCGTTCCCCGGCACGGCGCGAACCCCGCTGGGAAGCGTGCAGCAGCAACTGGTCGTGGACCCGACCACCGGCGCGATGCTCTGCGAGCAGGTCGTGCTGGTCGAACCGTCGGCCAGGGCCCGGGAGGCGGGTCTCGACGCGGGTACGACGGTGAACTACGAGGCGACGACGCGGATGAGCTGGGGCGAGCACCAGATCACCGTGCCGAAGAACGCCAAGCGCTGAGCTCGCGCGAGCAACGCCGAGAGGTCGGCACGTCGGCGGCCGTCCGGCCCATAGGGTGCTGGGCATGAGCATCATCGGGGTCGGTATCGACGTGGCCGAGATCGACCGGTTCCTGGCGGCGCTGGAGCGTACGCCGGGGCTGGCCCATCGGCTCTTCCTGGATCAGGAGTTGCACCTGCCGAACGGGGAGCGCCGCGGCATCGCCTCCCTGGCCGCGCGCTTCGCCGCGAAGGAGGCGGTCGCCAAGGCGCTGGGCGCCCCGGCGGGCATGCACTGGACGGACGCGGAGGTCTACGTCGAGGACAGCGGCCGGCCGCGGCTGCGGGTGACGGGGACGGTGGCGGCGCGCGCGGCCGAACTGGGCGTCCGTTCGTGGCATGTGTCGCTGAGCCATGACGCCGGAGTGGCCTCGGCCGTCGTGGTGGCGGAGGGGTAGGGGAGAGGGCGGTCGTACGGCGGTCGGGGCGGCGCGGTGGGCCCGCGTACGGGAGACTCGACCCATGCGTACTGCGTACAGCGTGGAGACGGTCAGGGCGGCAGAGCGTGAGCTGATGGCGCGGCTCGCGGAGGGTGCGCTGATGCAGCGCGCCGCGGCCGGACTGGCCGCTGCCTGCGCGGACTTGCTGGGACGGGTGTACGGCAGCCGGGTCGTGCTGCTCGTGGGCAGCGGGGACAACGGGGGCGACGCCCTGTACGCCGGGGCCCGGCTGGCGCGGCGGGGGGCGGGGGTCACCGCCGTGCTGCTCGCGCCCGAACGGACGCATGGCGCGGGCCTGGCCGCGCTGCGGCGGGCCGGGGGCACGGTGGCCGGGTCCGGCGCCGCCGAGGAGTTGATCCTGCGGGCCGACCTCGTCGTGGACGGGATCGTCGGCATCGGGGGCAAGGGCGGGCTGCGGCCCGATGCGGTGCCGCTGGCCGAGTACGCGGCGGACTCCCGGGCGGCCGTGGTCGCCGTGGACCTGCCGAGCGGGATCGAGGCCGACACGGGAGAGGTCCTGGGCACCGCCGTCCGCGCCGATCTGACGGTGACCTTCGGGACGCACAAGCCCGGGCTGCTCATCGACCCGGGGCGTGAGTACGCCGGTTCGGTACGCCTCGTCGACATCGGGCTCGAACTGCCCGAGGAGGCCGAACTGGAGGCCCTTCAGCACGCGGACGTGGCGGCGCGGCTGCCGGTGCCCGGGGCCGAGAGCGACAAGTACCGGCGCGGGGTCGTGGGGATCGCGGCCGGGTCCGCGCGGTATCCCGGGGCCGCCGTGCTCGCCGTGTCCGGGGCGTTGCGGGGTGGGGCGGGGGCGGTGCGGTACGTCGGGCCCGCGGCGGATGCCGTGATCTCCCGCTTTCCCGAGACGCTCGTGTCGGACCAGGGGCCCGCACGGGCCGGGCGGGTCCAGGCGTGGGTGGTGGGGCCCGGGGTCGGGGACGACGCGTCGGCGGTGGCGCAGGTGCTCGAGGCGGATGTGCCGGTGCTGGTGGACGCGGACGGGCTGCGGCTCGCGGACCGGTCCGCCGTACGGGCCCGTACCGCGCCCACGCTGATGACTCCGCATGCCGGGGAGGCGGCGGCGTTGCTCGGGGTCTCGCGGGAGTCGGTGGAGGCGGCTCGGCTGGCTTCGGCGCGGGAGTTGGCGCTTAGGTACGGGGCGACCGTGCTGCTGAAGGGGTCGACGACTCTGGTCGCCGATCCGGGGGGCGGTGCGGTGCGGGTGAATCCGACGGGCACGGCGTGGCTGGCCACGGCCGGGAGCGGGGACGTGCTGTCGGGGCTTGCGGGGTCGTTGCTCGCGGCCGGGTTGTCGGCGTTGGACGCGGGGAGTGTGGGCGCGTATCTGCATGGGCTGGCGGGGAGGCTCGCGGCGGACGGGGCGCCCTTGGGGGCGCATGATGTCGCGGCGGCGATTCCGGAGGCCTGGCGGGACGCCCACGCGCTCCGCTGACCCTGCCGTTCTTTGTCTGCGGGGTGGTGGGGGCTGGGCGCGCAGTTCCCCGCGCCCCTGGGGCGGGGCTTCGCCCCAGCCCCCGCGCCCCTTACGGGGGCGCTGCGTTGCCCATTACGGGGGACACCGTCCGCGCGGCTCACCCCCGCTCGCCTTGGGGTTGCGTATCGCTGGTCGCATGATGATGAGCAGACGAATGAGATGCGGGAGCACGGGGGTGCTCCTCGCGCTGCTGGTGGTGATGCCGGTGGAGGGCGCGGCGGCGGCCGGGCCCCCGGCGCCCGGGCCGGGAAGCGAGCTGGTGCCCGGCGTGCCGCCGGGGCCCCGTCATCCGTGGCAGGTGGACACACCGGACCAGATGCTGCCGCCCAAGGTGTACACACCGAGCGCGCAGGAGGACGCCGTCGAACCGAGGGACGCCCCCGCGGAGACGGACGCGCTCATCGAGTACATCCCGCTCAGCGAGGCCCTCGCGGGCAAGTCCGTGACGTGCAGCAAGCTGACCGGGCCGTACCAGCGGCAGGTCGAGCGGTGGCTGAAGCGGAAGGTCGACGGGAAGCAGTCGGCGGGCGACTGCGCCGCCATCCGGGCGTTCCAGACGAAGGAGGGGATCAAGCCGAACACGGGTTTCGCCGGGCCTGTCACCTGGGCCCGGATGCAGCTGCTGTCCGCGAAGAAGAACCCGAACGCGGCCGGGAAGTGTCCCGTGCGTTCGTACCGCGTCGCGTGTGTGGACCTGACCCGGCAGCTCACCTGGGTGCAGAAGGGGAAGAAGGTGCTGTGGGGACCGGTGCCGATGCGCAGCGGCCGGGCCGGGTACCGGACCAGGACCGGCTGGTTCAAGGTCTACTGGAAGCACAAGAGCCACTGGTCGACGCTGTACAACACCCCGATGCCGTACAGCCAGTTCTTCAGCGGCGGAGAGGCCTTCCACGCCATCTACGGCAGCATCTACGACCCGAACGGCTCGTACGGCTGTGTCAATCTGCGCCTGGCCGACGCCCGCTCCCTGTGGAACGTCACCAAGACGAACGACCACGTGTACGTGTGGGGCCGCAGGGCCGGCACCTGACCGTCCTCCGGGGGCCCTCGGACCCCTCTGAGACACTGGGGGCGCGATGAACGACACAGCACCCCTGCGCGCCCGCGCAGAGATCGACCTGGCCGCCCTGCGGGCCAACGTGCGGACCCTGCGTGCCCACGCGCCGTCCGCGGCCTTGATGGCCGTGGTCAAGTCCGACGCGTACGGCCACGGGGCGGTCCCGTGCGCCCGTGCGGCGCTGGAGGCGGGCGCCACCTGGCTCGGCACCGCCACCCCCGAGGAGGCCCTCGCGCTGCGCGCGGCCGGCCTGACCGACAGCCGCATCATGTGCTGGCTGTGGACGCCCGGCGGGCCGTGGCGGGAGGCCATCGAGGCCGACCTCGACGTGTCGGTGAGCGGGATGTGGGCCCTGCGGGAGGTCACCGCCGCCGCCGAGGCGGCCGGGACGGCCGCCCGGGTCCAGCTCAAGGCCGACACCGGGCTCGGGCGCGGCGGCTGCCAGCCCGCCGACTGGCCCGAACTCGTGCGCGAGGCGCTGCGCGACGAGGAACGCGGGCTGATCGACATCACCGGTCTGTGGTCGCACTTCGCCTGCGCCGACGAACCCGGGCATCCCTCCATCCGTGCCCAACTGGACCGTTTCCGCGAGATGGTGACGTACGCCGAGCAGCGGGGCGTGCGCCCCGAGGTGCGGCACATCGCGAACTCGCCGGCCACGCTGACCCTCCCCGAGAGCCACTTCGACCTCGTACGGACGGGGATCGCGGTCTACGGCATCTCGCCCAGCCCCGAGATCGGCACCCCGGCCGACTTCGGGCTGCGCCCGGTGATGACACTGAGCGCGTCCCTCGCGCTGGTGAAGCACGTACCGGGGGGCCACGGAGTCAGTTACGGGCATCACTACGTCACCGCGGGTGCCACCACCCTCGGCCTCGTCCCCGTCGGCTACGCGGACGGCGTGCCGCGCCACGCCTCCGGCACCGGACCGGTGCTGGTGGGCGGCAAGTGGCGGACGGTGGCGGGGCGGGTCGCGATGGACCAGTTCGTGGTCGACCTGGGCGGGGACGAGCCGGTGCCCGGTGCGGAGGCGATCCTGTTCGGTCCGGGCGACCGGGGCGAGCCGACCGCCGAGGACTGGGCGCGGGCGGCGGGGACGATCGCGTACGAAATCGTCACCCGGATCGGAACCCGAGTGCCGCGCGTATACGTGAATAAGGAACAAGGCGGGTAACCCGCAGGGAGTACAGGGGGTGCCCCGCGCAGGGCAACAGGGCAACAGGACATAGTTGCACCATCAGCGGTACCTCCGGCACCACCCTCAGCACGACCGGCACCACCCCCAGCACGACCTACTGAAGTGAACGACACCCCGGCGAAGAGGAGCGGTACGTGAGCGAGAGCAGCGCGGAGGCCGTGACGGACGTCGCCGCGGCGGCCGTCGCCTCCGCCGCCGGGAACTGGCGCAAGGCCGGTATCGCCGGCGTCGCCATAGGCGTGGTCGCCGCGGGCGCCGCCGCCGGAGTCGCCATAGAGCGGCTGACGGTGGGCCGTGGCATGCGCAACAAGGCCCGCCTCGCGCTCGACTCGACGGGCCCGTACGGCTCGCTGCGCGGCACGCCCGGCAAGGCGTACGCCGACGACGGCACCGAGCTGTACTACGAGGTGGACGACATCGAGCAGGATGTGACGTTCACCCCACGCCGGCGCCGGCTCTTCGGACGCAAGGCCCCGGCCCCCGTCACCGTCGTCTTCAGCCACGGATACTGCCTCAACCAGGACTCCTGGCACTTCCAGCGGGCCGCGCTGCGCGGGGTGGTGCGCACGGTGCACTGGGACCAGCGCAGTCACGGCCGCTCCGGGCGCGGGGTCGCGCAGACGAAGGACGGCACGCCCGTCTCCATCGACCAGCTCGGCCAGGACCTGAAGGCCGTCATCGACGCGGCCGTGCCCGAGGGACCGATCGTGCTGGTGGGGCACTCCATGGGCGGGATGACCGTCATGGCGCTGGCCGACCGGTATCCGGACCTCGTCCGCGAGCGGGTCGTCGCCGTCGCGCTCGTCGGTACGTCGTCGGGGCGGCTCGGCGAGGTCAACTTCGGGCTGCCCGTCGCGGGCGTCAACGCGGTGCGCCGGGTGCTCCCCGGGGTGCTGAAGGCGCTCGGTCAGCAGGCCGCCCTGGTGGAGCGGGGGCGGCGGGCCACGGCCGACCTGTTCGCGGGGATCATCAAGCGGTACTCGTTCGCGTCCCGGGACGTCGACCCGGCCATCGTGCGCTTCGCCGAACGGATGATCGAGGGCACTCCGATCGACGTCGTCGCGGAGTTCTACCCGGCGTTCACCGAGCACGACAAGACCGAGGCCCTCGCGTACTTCGCCGAACTGCCGGTACTGGTGCTGGCCGGGGTCGGCGACATGGTGACACCGAGTGAGCACAGCGAGGCGATCGCGGACCTGCTGCCGGACGCCGAACTGGTGCTCGTCCCGGACGCCGGGCATCTGGTCATGCTGGAGCACCCCGAGGTGGTCATAGACCGTCTCGCCGACCTTCTGATGCGCGCGGGCGCCGTCCCGGCAGGGGCTACCGTGGGTGGCTATGGAAGCACCAGCAGCAGCGCACAACCCGGCTGAGCCCGCCGCCGAGGGCGTGAACGTCCGGATCACCGTCAACTCGCCAGAACAGATGCGGGAGTTGGGCCTTCACCTGGCCAAGCTGCTGCGCGCGGGCGATCTCGTGATGCTGAACGGGGAGCTCGGCGCGGGCAAGACGACGCTGACCCGCGGGCTCGGCGAGGGGCTCGGCGTACGCGGCGCGGTCACCTCGCCGACGTTCGTGATCGCCCGTGTGCACCCCTCCCTCGGTGACGGTCCGCCGCTCGTGCACGTGGACGCGTACCGGCTGGGCGGCGGGCTCGACGAGATGGAGGACCTCGACCTCGACGTGTCGCTCTCCGACTCGGTGATCGTCGTGGAGTGGGGCGAGGGCAAGGTCGAGGAGCTGACCGACGACCGGCTCGACGTCGTCATCCACCGGGCCGTCGGCGACACCACGGACGAGGTACGGCACGTCACGCTCACCGGGCTCGGGGAGCGCTGGGCGACGACCGATCTGAGCGTGCTCGCGGCTTGATCACCCTGGGTGAGGGTTCCGGGGGACGTGAAGGTTCCGACAAGTCGTCGGCAAGATGTTGCGTTCGGCGTCCTGGCCGTGGTCACATGGACCTCAGTCCGTAGTTAGGTCTACCTAACCACGCTTGCCCCCGAATCCCCAGGAGGCGTCCATGTCGGCTTCGGAACGTGACGCGCCGGTGCAGCAGCCGTGCGGTGGGGTGTCGATGCGGGACCTTTTGGCGTCGTGTGCGGCGGCCGACGCGGTGTCCAGGCCGCCGGTCGCGCCTGCGGCGGCGGCTCCGGAGGCTTCTGCGGAGGAGCAGGTCCGCAAAGCGGCGTGAGCGCTCCGCTGGAGGGGCGGTACTTCGTCTGCGGGTGGGTGGGGGCTGGTCGCGCAGTTCCCCGCGCCCCTAAGGGCGCGCTTCCGCACAGGCCCGCTGACTAGCGGATGACGACTACCTTCACGCCGATCGTTGCGAAGTTCCACATCGCGGTGCCGTTCTTGCGGGTCTCCCGGATACCGCCGAGTTTCTTGGTGGAGTCGGGGGAACCCGTGGAGCCGTCCACGGCGGAGCTGAAGCCGATCGCCACGCCGTCGACGAGGGCGAAGCGGACGACGTGCTCGATCTGGGCGCCGTCCGATCCGGTGACGGCCTTGGAGCGGGAGGTGACGGCGTAGGTGCCGACCTCCGGGTCCACCGTGCCGGGGGTGACCTTGAAGGTGCGCTCGGTCCTGTTGTTCGCGTCGACCAGCCACACGCGGTCGTCGTCGACCGAGTAGACGACCCGCTCACCCCTGCCCGAGGCGGTCGGCAGCGCCACCGGGTTCTTCTTGTCCCGGGGTGCCTTCGTGGTGGGGACCTTGGACGCGCCCGCGAGGGGCTTGCCCAGGGTGTCGGGCACGTTCGCGGACGCCTGGTAGGCGAGGAAGCCGACCACCGCGACAGCCGCCGCGGTGAGCCCGGCCACGAATCCCGAGCTGCTCCTAGCCACCTTGTGTACCCGCCTCTCGTACCGCGTTCGTGTCCATTACGTCCTTTGTGGTGACGGTAGCAGCCGCCACCCCGCAGACCGGGACGGCCGTGCGTCCCGCTCGGGCGCCGTAGGCTGTTTGCGTGCTCTTGCTCGCTCTGGATACCGCCACCCCCGCCGTGACCGTCGCCCTGCACGACGGCACGTCCGTCATCGCCTCGTCGAGCCAGGTGGACGCGCGCCGGCACGGAGAGCTGCTGCTGCCGGCCGTCGACCGGGTGCTCGCCGAGGCAGGCCTCAAGCTGGACGCCGTCACCGGCATCGTCGTGGGCGTAGGCCCCGGCCCGTACACGGGGCTGCGCGTCGGCCTCATGACCGCCGACACCTTCGGCCTCGTGCTCGGCGTGCCCGTGCACGGCCTGTGCACCCTCGACGGGCTCGCGTACGCCGCCGACGGCACCGGCGTCGAGGGCCCGTTCGTCGTCGCGACGGACGCCCGGCGCAAGGAGGTGTACTGGGCGCTGTACGACGACCCCCGTACGCGTGCCTCCGAGCCCGCCGTCGACCGGCCCGCCGACATCGCCGGGAGGGTCGCCGCTCTGCCCGCCGTGGGTGCGGGTGCGCTGCTCTATCCCGACACCTTCCCGGACGCCCGTGCTCCCGAGCATGTCTCGGCGGGCGCGCTCGCGTCCCTGGCGGCGGAGAAACTCGCCGCGGGCGAGGAGCTCGAGGCGCCCCGGCCGCTCTACCTGCGCCGCCCGGACGCCCAGGTGCCCAAGAACTACAAGGTGGTCACCCCGAAGTGACCGCCGAGCTGCGCGAGATGCGCTGGTGGGACATCGATCCCGTACTGGAGCTGGAGAAGGACCTCTTCCCCGAGGACGCCTGGTCACGGGGGATGTTCTGGTCCGAGCTGGCCCACGCCCGCGGGCCCGGGGCGACGCGCCGGTATGTGGTGGCGACCGAGAGCGGCCGACTCGTCGGATACGCCGGGCTCGCCGCCTCCGGCGACCTGGGCGACGTGCAGACCATCGCCGTACGACGTGATCAGTGGGGCACCGGCCTCGGCGCCCGGCTGCTGACCGAGCTGCTGCGGGCCGCGACCGCGTTCGAGTGCGCCGAGGTCATGCTCGAGTGCCGCGTGGACAACGTCCGCGCGCAGAAGCTGTACGAGCGCTTCGGCTTCGAGCCCATCGGCTTCCGTCGCGGCTACTACCAGCCGGGCAACGTCGACGCCCTGGTCATGCGGATGCGCACCGCGTCCGACAGCGGCTCCGCCCCGGGTTCACCCTCAGTAAACGGCGCACAAGGAACAGAGAGCAATGGCTGACGAACCGCTGGTCCTGGGTATCGAGACCTCCTGCGACGAGACCGGGGTCGGCATCGTCCGCGGCAACACGCTGCTCGCGGACGCCGTCGCGTCCAGCGTCGACGAGCACGCCCGCTTCGGCGGCGTCGTGCCCGAGGTCGCCTCCCGCGCCCACCTGGAGGCGATGGTGCCGACCATCGAGCGGGCGCTCAAGAACGCGGGGGTGAGCGCCAGGGACCTGGACGGCATCGCCGTCACCGCGGGGCCCGGGCTGGCCGGCGCGCTGCTCGTCGGGGTCTCGGCGGCGAAGGCGTACGCCTACGCGCTGGGCAAGCCCCTGTACGGCGTCAACCACCTCGCCTCCCACATCTGCGTGGACCAGCTGGAACACGGCCCGCTGCCGGAGCCCACGATGGCCCTGCTCGTGTCGGGCGGCCACTCGTCCCTGCTGCTCTCGACCGACATCACCTCTGACGTACGGCCCATGGGCGCGACCATCGACGACGCCGCGGGCGAGGCCTTCGACAAGATCGCGCGCGTGCTCAACCTCGGCTTCCCCGGCGGTCCGGTCATCGACCGGTACGCGAAGGAGGGCGACCCCTCCGCGATCGCCTTCCCGCGCGGGCTCACCGGGCCGCGCGACCCGGCGTACGACTTCTCCTTCTCCGGCCTGAAGACGTCCGTGGCCCGCTGGATCGAGGCCAAGCGGGCGGCGGGCGAGGAGGTGCCGGTGCGTGACGTGTCGGCCTCCTTCCAGGAGGCGGTCGTCGACGTGCTGACCCGCAAGGCCGTACGGGCCTGCAAGGACCAGGGCGTCGACCACCTCATGATCGGTGGCGGCGTGGCGGCGAACTCACGGCTGCGGGCGCTCGCGCAGGAGCGCTGCGAGGCCGCGGGGATCCGGCTGCGGGTGCCGCGGCCGAAGCTGTGCACGGACAACGGGGCGATGGTGGCCGCGCTGGGCGCGGAGATGGTCTCCCGCAACCGGGCTGCCTCCGACTGGGACCTGTCGGCCGACTCCTCACTGCCGGTGACGGACCCGCATGTGCCCGGCCGTTCACATGAGCACGGCCACGACCACGACCACGGCCCTGGACACGCTCATGATCACGTGCACGAGGTCTCCAAGGAGAACCTGTACTCGTGAGCGTCGCGCTGATGTGGGAGGCGCGGGCCGTGCCCGGGCGGGGCGAGGAACTGCTCGCCTGGGTGCGGAGGCAGGAGCTGGCGAGCGAGCCGCTGCGGCGGGAGGTCCTGCGCGCGCCGCAGGACCGGGTGCTCGTCATCACCTGGTGGGATGCGTCCTACGACGCCGATCTGCCCGAACTCCCGGAGCCGGACGCGGAGTTGGTGACCCGGGCGGTCCATCGGTGGCGGTTCGAGTCGGTCTCCTGACGTCTTCGTCCTCGGTCGGGCTTCACGCCGACCTCGCTTTTCCGGAAGACTCCTGCAAAGTTTCGTGTGTGGGTGTGGAACGGTAGAGAGGCGGTTCGACGTGTCGACGGAGGTGGGCGCAGTGGCCCGGGAGAGCATCAAGAACAAGGTGACGATCACCGAGATCGCCCGGCAGGCCGGCGTCTCGGTGCCCACCGTGTCGCGTGTCGTCAACGGCCGCTCCGACGTGTCGCCGGAGACCCGGGCCCGCATCGAGGACCTGCTGCGGCGCCACGGCTACCAGCGCAAGTCGTCCGCGCCCGGTGACCGGGCGGCCCTGATCGACCTGGTCTTCAACGACCTCGACAGCCCCTGGGCCGTGGAGATCATCCGTGGCGTCGAGGAGGTCGCGCACGCCTCCGGGGTGGGCACGGTCGTCTCCGCCATCCACGGTGCGTCGGGCTCGGCCCGGCAGTGGATGACCAATCTGCGCGCCCGCGCCTCGGACGGCGTGATCCTCGTGACCTCGGTCCTCGAACCGCGGCTGCACGAGGAATTGCGGCGGCTGGGGGTGCCGCTGGTCGTGATCGATCCGGCGGGGTCCCCGACCCTCGACGTGCCGACCGTCGGCGCCGCCAACTGGGCGGGCGGGATGGCGGCGACGGAGCATCTGCTCGGGCTCGGGCACCGGCGGATCGGCTTCGTCGCCGGGCCCGTGCGGTTGCTGTGCTCGCGGGCGCGGCTCGACGGGTACCGGGCGGCGCTGGACGGCGCGGGGGTCGCGGTCGACGACGCACTGATCGTGCCGGGGGACTTCTACCATCAGGCCGGCTTCGACGGCTGCAACACGCTGCTCGACCTGGAGGAACCGCCGACCGCCGTGTTCGCGGCGAGTGACCAGATGGCGCTCGGGGCGATCGAGGCGTTGCGGCGGCGGGGGTTGCGGGTGCCCGAGGACATGAGTGTCGTCGGGTTCGACGACCTGCCGGAGGTCCGGTGGTCGGCGCCGCCGCTCACGACGGTGCGGCAGCCGCTCGCGGACATGGGGAAGCTGGCCACGCGCACGGTGCTGCGGCTGGCGCTGGGCGAGGATCCGGTCTCTCCTCGGGTTGAGTTGGCGACTGAGTTGGTCGTGCGGGCGAGTACGGCGCGACGGGGTTGAGGGCGGCCCCATGGGCGGGGGCTTGAGGTTGTTCCGGGGCTGCGGGCTGGTGGGGGTCGGCCGCGCAGTTCCCCGCGCCCCTTAAAGGTGCGCCGGGATCAGCGCCCCTTCAGGGGCGCGGGGCTGTGTCATCAGCGGCTCCGCCGCGGGGCGCGACCAGCCCCCACCGGCCCGCACATCGAGAACTGCCGATATTTGTCAGGGGCGTTGACACGGCTGTCCCGCACCCGTAACTTCCGGCGCACTCGGCCGATAATTATCGGCCCCCTTCCGGAAGGTGTGCGATGCGAGCGTTGGCCAACACCTACACCTCTTTCTCCCGCCGGAGGTTCCTGGCGGCGTCCGCGGCGACCGGACTGGGCGCGGCCGCCCTGAGTGCGTGCGGTTCCTCCGACGGCGGGAGCAGTTCGGGCAAGACCACGATCGAGTGGTGGAACATCACCACCACCCAGCCCGCGAAGAAGCTGTGGGCCCAGCGCGCCAAGGACTTCGAGGCCGCGCACCCGGACGTGAAGGTCAAGGTCGTCACGCTGGAGAACGAGGCGTACAAGTCGAAGATGACCGCGCTGACCACCTCCGGGAAGCTTCCGGACGTCTTCCACACCTGGGGCGGCGGGGTCCTCAAGCAGCAGATCGACGCGGGTCTGGTCGAGGACCTGTCCGACAAGACCGCTTCCTGGACGAAGGACTATGTGCCCGCCTCGCTGGCGGCCTACCAGTTCGACAAGAAGACGTACGCGGTCCCGTTCGACATCGGCATGGTCGGCTTCTGGTACAACAAGGCGCTCTTCAAGAAGGCCAAGATCGACACCCCGCCCACCACCTGGTCCGGCTACCTCGACGCCATCAGGGCACTCAAGAGCGCCGGGATCACGCCCATCGCGCTGGCCGGCAAGGAGAAGTGGCCCGGCATGTACTACTGGGCGTATCTGTCGATGCGCGTCGCCGGGCTGGAGGCGATGCAGAAGGCGGCCACCGACGCCGACTTCACCGGCGAGGGGTTCGTCACGGCCGGCCAGCACCTCAAGGACCTCGTCGCGCTCGAACCCTTCCAGAAGGGTTTCCTCGGCGGGGCCTACTCCGACCCCAACGGTGAGGCGGCCCTGATGGGCAACGGCAAGGCGGCCATGGAACTGATGGGCCAGTGGGCGCCGACCGTCGAGAAGGACTCGGGCAAGGGCATCGGCGACGACCTGGGCTTCTTCTCCTTTCCCTCCGTGGAGGGCGGAAAGGGCGCGCTCACCGAGGTGTTCGGCGGGGGCGGCGGCCACGCGGTGCGCAAGGGGGCGCCGGACGCGGCGGTGGAGTTCCTGAAGTTCTTCGCGGAGAAGGAGTTCGCCGAGACCCTCGTCAAGGAGACCGGCCTGATACCGGTGTCCAAGGACGCGCGCCCCGCGCTGACCGACCCCAACCTCACCGCCGTGTCGGACGCCCTGAACAACGCCACCGGCTTCCAGCTCTACCTCGACCAGGCGTACGCCCCCGCCGTCGGCCAGGAGATCAACGACAGCGTCGCCGCGCTCATCGCCGGCTCCAAGTCGCCCGAGCAGGTCACGCGTTCGGTGACCCAGGTCGCCAAGAGCGAGAAGAGCTAGCGGCCGGCGATGACGCACTCGACCTCGACCTCGACCGCGTCGACGTATGGGCCCGATCTCGGCAAGTCGACCGGCGCGACGGCCGTTTCACCGGGCGGGGGTCCCCGCCGTCCCGCCCTGCGGCGCGTGCGCGACTGGTTCGCGGCCTTCGTCTTCACCATCCCGGCGCTCGCCCTGTTCGGGATGCTCGTCCTCCTGCCGATGGGCTACGCCTTCTACGTCAGCTTCTTCAACTGGGGCGGGTTCGGATCGCCCACCGACTCCGTGGGGTTCGACAACTACACCCGGCTCTTCCAGGACCCGGTGTTCCTCGGGGACCTGTGGCGCGGCGTCCTGCTCGTCGCCTTCTCCCTCGTCCTCCAGCTGCCGTTCGCGCTCGCCATGGCCGTGCTGCTCAACCAGAGACTGCGCGGCCGGGCCGTCTACCGGATGCTGTTCTTCGCGCCGTACATCCTGTCCGAGGTCATCACCGGCGTGCTGTTCAGCATGATCTTCGCGCCGGGCGACGGACTCGCCGACAAGGTCCTCGGCGCGGTCGGTCTCGACGGCCTGGGCGGGCTCTGGTTCGCGGGCCAGAACACCGTCCTGCCCACCCTCTTCCTGGTCATGACCTGGAAGTACTTCGGCTTCCACATGATGCTCTACCTGGCAGGCCTCCAGGGCATCCCGGCGGAGCTGCACGAGGCGGCACGCATCGACGGCGCCGGCAACTGGCAGCGCTTCCGCCACGTCACGCTCCCGCTGCTCGCGCCGACCCTGCGGATCAGCGTGTTCCTGTCCGTGATCGGCGCCATCCAGCTCTTCGACCTGGTGTGGGTGATCTCCGCGGGCGGCCCCGACCACCACTCCGAAACCATGGTCGTCAGCATGTTCCAGTACGGCTTCAAGCGCTACCAGATGGGCTACGCCAGCGCGATCAGCGTGGCGATGTTCCTGATCAGCCTCGTCTTCGCCCTCGCCTACCAGCGTTTCGTGCTGCGCCGCGACACAGAAGGAGCCATCACCACCATGCGAGCAGGCCGATGAGCGCGGTCGTGAAGGGCACCGTCCCCAAGAACACGGTCCCGAAGAGTGTCGTACGCCGTCGCAGGCTGCGCACGCTGCCCGTGTACGTGATCCTGTGGCTGGTCGGCGCGGTCATGGTGACCCCACTGCTGTACGCCCTCATCTCCGGCTTCAAGTCCACCGACCAGCTCTCCAGCAACACCTTCGGCCTTCCCCACCCCTGGGTGACCTCGAACTACACCTCGCTGCTCGGCTCGGGACCGTTCTGGCGGTCCGTCGGCAGCAGCACCCTCATCGCGGTCGCCACCGCCCTGCTGACCGTGGGGGCGTCGGCGCTCGCCGCCTACGCGCTCGCCCGGTTCGCCTTCCGGGGCAGGGAAGTGCTCTTCACCGTCTTCACGATGGGGCTGATGTTCCCCTTCGCGGTGGCGATCCTGCCGCTGTTCATCCTGCTGCGCACCTTCGGGCTGCTGGACAACCCGTGGGGCGTGATCCTGCCCCAGGCCGCCTTCGGCCTGCCCATGACGATCGTCATCCTGCGCGGCTTCTTCCGGGAGATCCCCGGCGAACTGGAGGAGGCGGCCACCCTCGACGGCTGCTCCTCGTTCGGCTTCTTCTGGCGCATCCTGCTGCCGCTGGCCCGCCCGGCGCTCGGCACCGTCTCCGTCCTCGCCATCGTGGGCAGCTGGAACAACTTCCTGCTCCCCCTGCTCGTCTTCAGCGAACCCACCTGGTGGACCGTCCCCGTCGGCATCCAGCAGTTCCAGGGCCAGTACGCCGCCGACGTGGCCCGCATCTTCGCGTACCTGGTCCTCGCCATGGCGCCCGCCCTGGCCTTCTACGCGGTCGCCGAACGACAGCTGATCGGCGGCATCACGCTTGGCGCGACCAAGGGCTGAACACCAGCCCCTCCAGATGCCCCTGTGGATGTGAGGAGTTACATGACCGACCCCTGGCAGGACACCGCTCTGCCCGCAGGCGTCCGCGCCGCCGATCTGCTCGCCCGTATGACCACGGAAGAGAAAGTCGCCCAGCTCTACAGCGTCTGGCCCGGCTCGAACCAGACCCCGGGCGGGGACATGGCGCCGATGCAGCACGCCCTGTCCGAGGACATCGACCTGACGCGGCTGCTCCCGCACGGGCTCGGCCAGCTGACCCGCCCCTTCGGCACCGCACCGGTCGACCCGGCCGAGGGTGCCGCCCGTCTTGCCGCCCTCCAAGAGCGCATCCGATCCGCGAACCGCTTCCGGCTGCCGGCGCTCGCCCACGAGGAGTGCCTCACCGGGTTCACGGCCTGGCAGGCGACGGTCTTCCCGACCCCGCTCGCCTGGGGCGCGAGCTTCGATCCGGCCCTGGTGAAGGAGATGGCGGCGGCGATCGGCGCCTCGATGCGCTCGGTCGGCGTCCACCAGGGCCTCGCCCCGGTCCTCGACGTCGTACGGGATCCCCGTTGGGGCCGTACGGAGGAGTCGATCGGCGAGGACCCCTACCTCGTGGCGACCGTCGGCACCGCCTACGTCCAGGGCCTGGAGTCGGCGGGCGTCGTCGCCACCCTCAAGCACTTCGCCGGCTACTCGGCCTCCCGCGGCGCCCGCAACCACGCGCCCGCCTCGCTCGGCCCGCGCGAACTGGCGGACGTCATCCTGCCGCCGTTCGAAATGGCCGTACGGGAGGGCGGCGCGCGGTCGGTGATGGCCTCGTACAACGACCTCGACGGGCTGCCCGCCCACGCGCACCGCCGACTGCTCACCGAACTCCTGCGGGAGGAGTGGCGGTTCACCGGCACGGTCGTGGCCGACTACTTCGGGGTGACCCTCCTGGAGTCCGCGCACGGGCTCACCGACTCGCCCGCGGGGGCGGCCGCGCTCGCGCTCGCGGCGGGCGTGGACGTCGAGCTGCCCGCCGTGCGCTGCTACGGCGCCGGGCCCCTCGACGAGGAGTTCGTGGACCGGGCCGCGCTGCGGGTGCTGACGCAGAAGTGCGAACTGGGGCTGCTGGATCCGGACTGGGCACCGCCCGCCGACTCCGCTTCCGCCGATCTCGATCCGCCGCACATGCGGGCGCTGGCCCGGCAGCTGGCGGAGGAGTCGGTCGTCCTGCTGGCCAACGGGGGTACGTTGCCGCTGGCGTCCGGGGTGCGGCGGATCGCCGTGCTCGGTCCGCTCGCCGACGATCCCGCGGCCATGCTCGGCTGCTACACCTTCCCCCGCCATGTCCTCCTCGACCACCCCGAGGTCGAGATGGGGGTGGACGTGCCGACGCTGCTGGAGGCGCTGCGCGCCGAGCTGCCGGACGTGGAGTTCACCGACGATCCGGTGGCCGCTGACGTGTGTGTGGTCGCGGTCGGCGACCGCTCGGGGCTGTTCGGGCGGGGCACCTCGGGCGAGGGATGCGACGTGGCCGATCTCGAACTGCCCGAGGGGCAGGGGGAGCTGGTCGACAAGACGCTGGCCTCCGGGACACCGGTCGTGCTGGTGCTGCTGTCGGGGCGGCCGTACGCGCTCGGGCGCTGGGCGGACCGGTGCGCGGCGGTGGTGCAGGCGTTCTTCGCGGGACAGGAGGGGGGTCCCGCGGTGGCCGGGGTGCTGTCCGGGCGGGTGAACCCGTCGGGGCGGCTCCCGGTGAGCGTGCCGCGCGAGCGGGCCGGGCAGCCGTGGACGTATCTCGCGCCGCCGCTCGGACTGCGCAGCGGGGCCAGCAACCTCGACCCGACGCCGCTGTTCCCGTTCGGACACGGGCTGTCCTACACGACCTACGACTGGCAGGCGCCGTCGGTCGACGACACCGCGTTCCCGACGGACGGCGAGACGACCCTGCGGCTGACCGTCCGCAACACCGGGGAGCGGGCCGGTACCGAGGTCGTGCAGCTCTATCTTCACGACCCCGTCGGCAAGGTGGCGCGGCCGGTGGCCCGGCTGGTGGGCTACGCGCGGGTGCCGCTGGAGGCGGGCGCGTCGGCGGAGGTCCACTTCACGGTCCCGGCGGACCTGGCCGCGTACACCGGGCCGGACGGCGACCGGATCGTCGAACCGGGCGCGCTGGAGCTGCGGCTGGGGGCGTCCAGTGCCGAGGGCGAGGTGCGGTACGCGGTGCCGGTGACGCTGACCGGGCCCGAGCGGGTGGTGGGCCGGGAGCGGCGGATGCGGTGCGAGGTGCGCGTGAAGTGAGCCGTCGGTCCCCGCGACGGCCGAATGTTTCCCGCCAGTCTCCGAATGTTACGGACTTTACTGAGGTCGGAGAGGGGTCGCCCGGCGTGCACCCGGGGTTACGATCGCGCCCATGAATCCCGCGAAGCCCGTGGAGAGTCGGATGGCGGACCGTTCCTCGGGGACCGCGACCCTCGCCGAGATCGCCCGCGAGGCCGGCGTCTCCGCTCCGACTGTTTCGAAGGTGCTCAACGGCCGGGCCGATGTCGCCCCGGCCACCCGCACCCGGGTCGAGGAGCTGCTGCGCGCTTACGGCTACCGGCGCCGCCGGGCCGAGGCGACCCGCTCGCCCCTCATCGACGTGGTCTTCCACGAGCTGGAGAGCGCCTGGGCGATGGAGGTGATCCGGGGCGTCGAGAACGTGGCGCGGGAGGAGGGGCTGAGCGTCGTCCTCTCGGAGAGCGCGGGACGGCTGACCCCCGGGAGGACCTGGGCCGACCAGGTCGCCGCCCGTCGCCCGCACGGTGTGATCCTCGTTCTGTCCCGGCTGGACGAGTCCCAGCGCGCGCTGCTGACCAGCAGGTCCATCCCGTTCGTGGTGATGGACCCGGCGGGCGACCCCGGCGACGACGTGCCGTCCATCGGCGCCACCAACTGGCACGGCGGGCTGGCCGCGACCCGCCATCTCGTCGACCTGGGGCACCGGCGGATCGGCGCGATCAGCGGGCCCTCGCGGATGATGTGCAGCCGTGCGCGCGTCGACGGATACCGGGCGGCGCTGGAGACGGCGGGACTGCCGGTGGACCCTGGGCTGATCAGAGTCGGGAACTTCCACCACGAGGACGGCTACCGGCTGGGCCTCGACCTGCTGCGCCGCCCCGACCGCCCGACGGCCGTCTTCACCGGCAACGACCTCCAGGCGCTCGGCCTGTACGAGGCCGCCCGCGAGCTGGGGCTGCGCATCCCGGAGGACCTGAGCGTCGTGGGGTTCGACGATCTGCCGGTGGCACGCTGGGTCGGGCCGCCGCTGACGACCGTACGACAGCCGCTGACGGAGATGGCGGAGGCGGCGGCCAAGTTGGTGCTGGAGCTGGGGCGCGAGGAGCGGCCGGCGGCGGGGACCAGGGTGGAGCTGGCGACGAGTCTGGTGGTGCGCAGCAGTACGGGGGCGCCTCCGGCGGTCGGACTGGCGTGAAGTGGACGTATTGACGTGTGGGGCATCCCGCCCCACACTCCTCCGAAGCCAATCGGTTGCAAGACCGAAACTTTCGGAGGCACCCGCATGAGATCTCTGAGAACAGGCTTATCCCTGGGGTCCGTCCTCACCGGCATCGCCGCCCTCGGCGCCCTGCTGGTCGCGGCCCCCGCCGCCCACGCGGCCGACACCCCGCTGCGCGACCTCGCCGCCGCCAAGGGCAAGGTCATCGGCACCGCCGTCACCGGGTCCAAGCTGACGGGGGCGTACGGCGACATCGCCGGGGCCCAGTTCAACTCGCTCACTCCTGGCAACGCCATGAAGTGGGAGACCGTCGAGCCCACCCGGGGCACCTACAGCTGGGCCGAGGCCGACCAGATCGTGGCCTTCGCACAGGCCCACAACCAGCAGGTGCGCGGCCACACGCTGGTCTGGCACAGCCAGAACCCGAGCTGGCTGACGAACGGCACCTGGACGTCCGCCCAGCTCAGCGCCCTCCTCCAGGACCACATCAGCACCGAGGTCACCCGCTACAAGGGCAAGTTGGCCGCCTGGGACGTGGTGAACGAGCCCTTCAACGAGGACGGCACCTACCGCTCGACCCTCTGGTACAACGGCCTCGGCTCCGACTACATCGCCCAGGCCCTGACCTGGGCGCACGCGGCCGACCCGAGCGCCAAGCTCTACATCAACGACTACAACGTCGAAGGCGTCAACGCCAAGAGCACCGCCCTCTACAACCTGGTCAAGTCGCTGAAGGCGCGCGGCGTCCCGATCGACGGGGTCGGCCTCCAGGCCCACCTCATCCTCGGCCAGGTGCCGTCCACGCTCCAGCAGAACATCCAGCGCTTCGCCGACCTCGGCGTCGACGTGGCGATCACGGAGCTGGACATCCGTATGCAACTCCCCTCCGACAGCACGAAGCTGGCGCAGCAGGCCGCCGACTACAAGGCCGTGTTCGACGCGTGCGTGGCGGTGTCCCGGTGCTACGGCGTCACCGTCTGGGGATTCACCGACTCCGACTCCTGGATCCCGGACGTCTTCTCCGGCTACGGCGCGGCGACCCCGTACGACGAGAACTACGTGCCGAAACCGGCGTACTACGCGATCGCCGGCTCGCTGGGCGGGACCACGACACCACCGCCCACGGGTGCCTGCACGGCGACGTACAGCGTCCAGAGCCAGTGGAACACTGGGTTCACGGGGCAGGTGAGGATCGCCTGTTCCGGGGCCGCGCTGTCGTCGTGGAAGGTGAACTGGACGTACGGCGCGGGCCAGCGGATCACCCAGGCCTGGAACGCCGACTGCACCCAGTCCGGTGCGGCGGTGACGTGCGCGAACGCCTCCTACAACGGAACGGTACCGAACGGCGGATCAGTGACGTTCGGGTTCAACGCCTCATGGAGCGGAAGCAATCCGGTGCCCACGGTGACGCTGGGCTGAGGGCGGCGTGAGAAGTCTGAGATTTTCCGAAGGAAACCCCAGAAGAGGTTCCTGCTCGTAATAATTCGGACTTACGTTCCTCCGCGTGACTGCAGAAGAGGAGCGCGGGGGCGGACATGGGGCCGGGCGCGGGGACGGGAACGGGGTCGAGAGCGGGGACGGGAACGAGGGCGCCGCGAGACGTGCCGGACGGCGGAGAGGTCTGCTGAAAGCCGCCGGCGTCACGCTCGCCGGCGTCCTCGTGCTCTCCGCGGCGGGGGCGGGCTGGGTCTACTGGCATCTGAACCAGAACATCAAGAGCGTGGACATCAACAGCGCGCTGGGCGACGACCGTCCGGCGAAGGCGGTGTCGGCACCGTCCGCGTCCGCGTCGGCCGCCCCGCTGCCGAGCGGCGCCGTGAACATCCTGGTCCTCGGCTCGGACTCGCGCAGCGGGACGGCGAACGCCACGCTCGGGGGCGGTGACAGCTCGGGCGCCCGCTCCGACACGGCGATGGTCGTCCACATCGACGAGGGCCGCACCGAGGCGACGGTGGTGAGCATCCCCCGGGACACCCTGGTGACCCGCCCGTCGTGCCCGACCTCGTCCGGCGGGGCGACCTCGGTGGCGTACGACGCGATGTTCAACAGCGCGTACTCGGTGGGCGGTCCGGTCTGCGCGGTGAAGACCGTCGAGTCCCTCACCGACGTCCGCATGGACCACTACATCGAGATCGACTTCTCCGGCTTCGCGAAGCTGGTGGACGCGCTCGGCGGCGTCACGGTCACGACGGACCAGAACATCGACGACGACAAGAGCCATCTGCACCTGAAGGCGGGCACGCACCACCTGGGCGGCACCCAGGCCCTGGCCCTGGCCCGCACCCGGCACGGCATAGGCGACGGCAGCGACCTCGGCCGCATAGGCCTCCAGCAGAAGCTGGTGAAGGCACTGCTGGAACAGATGGCGTCGACGTCCCTGCTGACCGACCCCGCCAAGCTCTACAAGGTCGCCGACGCCGTCACCGGCAGTCTGACGACGGACACGGGGCTCGACTCGCTGGGCGAACTGATGAAGCTCGGCCAGAGTCTGAAGTCCCTCTCCTCCGACAAGGTCAAGACGGTCACCATGCCGGTGGTGACGGCCCCGTCGAACCCCAACCGGGTGGTGGCCGACGAGCCGGAGGCGAGCGACCTGTGGGCATCGCTCAAGTGACTTGGTCGACCCCGCCGACCCGGTACGTCAACAGATAACGCCAGTAGAGGAGTTGGCGGACGCGAGAGCCGGGCAGCAGGCGGTCCGCCTCGCTCCGGACGTCCGCCAGCGACATCCGCGGCTCGCGCACCGGCGCCCGCAGGGGCACGGCTTCGCTTCCGCGCAGCCGCTCACCCATCGCCACCCCCGCCCGTGCCACGGCGTTGGCGGGCACGGCGGCGAGGTCCCACCAGGTGATTCCCGCGTAGCAGCCCAGCACCAGCAGCACCCCGCCGGGCGCGAGCGCCTCCCGGAACCTGGTCACCGTGCCGAACGGCATGTGGTGCAGGCTCGCCAGACAGGTGATGACGTCGTAGTGCCCCTTCGGCAGCCCGGCGGAGGCCACGTCCGTCTGCCGGAACCGTGGTCCACCCCCGATCCGCCGCGCCGCGGCGATCACCTCGGCCGACGGATCGACGGCATCGACCTCGTACCCCCGCGCCGCGAGCCGCCGCGCGAATCGGCCGGTGCCACAGCCGACGTCGAGGGCGATACGCCCGTGCTTCGGCAACTTCCGCAGCAGCATCCGGTGGTAGTGATCGTTGTGGTCGAAGGGCATACGAGGACCTTGCCCACACCAACCCCGCGGCAGCGCCCGGCGAGAAAGTTCAAAGAATTTCGGGGACGGTGTCGAAACCGGTGTCTCCCGTTCGACGCACGGGTGAGAGGCAGGGGAGAAGCCCCGCCTCCGAGGCACCACGGACACGAGGAGTCACCATGCCGCGCTACCTGTCGCTGGTCCAGATCGATGAGAGCACCGCGCCCGCCGAGGGCCCGAGCCCGGAGCTGATGCAGCGGATGGGCGAGCTGATCGAGGAGATCACCAAGGCCGGGGTCATGCTCGACACCGCCGGGCTGACGCCGTCCGCCCAGGGCAAGCGGGTGCACTGGTCGGGCGGGCAGCTGTCCGTCACCGACGGGCCCTTCACCGAGTCCAAGGAGGTCGTCGGCGGCTACGCGCTCATGCAGTGCAAGGACATGGCCGAGGCCCTGGAGTGGACCAAGCGGTTCCTGAAGGTGCACGAGGAGCACTGGACGGTGACCTGCGAGGTGCGAGAGATCGCCGAGGGCTGAGCGGTTCCTTGGCCTGCGGCCGCCGCGGGTGTCTGATGGTGGGTTGTGGAAGAGCAGCAGCCCGCCGTCACGCCCGTCACACCGCCGGACCCGTCCGGGGCCACCAGAGGTGCCGTCGAAGCCGTCGAGACGATCTTCCGGATCGAGTCGCCCCGCATCATCGCGGGCGTCTCCCGCATCGTCCGCGACGTCGGCATCGCCGAGGAGCTCGCGCAGGACGCCCTGGTCGCGGCGCTGGAGCAGTGGCCCCGGGACGGCGTCCCGGACAACCCGGGCGCCTGGCTGACGACCACGGCCAAGCGTCGTGCGATCGATCTCGTACGCCGCCGGGAGCAGTACGCACGCAAGCTGGCGGAGGTGGGGCGGGACCTCTCGGTGACCGCCCCGCACCACCTCGACGAACCCTCCGACCCGGACGACATCGACGACGACCTGCTGCGGCTCGTCTTCACCGCCTGCCACCCCGTCCTCTCCGCCGAGGCCCGCATCGCCCTCACCCTGCGCCTGGTCGGCGGTCTGACCACCCCCGAGATCGCCCGTGCCTTCCTCGCCCCGGAGGCGACCGTCGCCCAGCGCATCGTGCGCGCCAAGCGGACCCTGGCGACGAAGGGCGTCCCCTTCGAGGTCCCCTACGGCCCGGACCGCGAGGCCCGCCTCGGGTCCGTGCTCGAGGTCATCTACCTGGTCTTCAACGAGGGATACGCGGCCACGGCGGGCGATGACCTGCTGCGCCCCGCGCTGTGCGAGGACGCGCTGCGACTGGCCCGCGTGCTGGCCGAGTTGATGCCCAAGGAGCCCGAAGTGCACGGGCTGGTGTCCCTGTTGGAACTCCAGGAGTCCCGCGCCGCCGCCCGCACCGGCCCCTCGGGCGAGCCCGTCCTCCTCAAGGACCAGAGCCGGCGCCGCTGGAACCGTCTGCTGATCCGCCGCGGCTTCGCCGCCCTCGGCCGGGCGAGCGCCGTCACCACCGGACCCCCTGGCCCGTACGCCCTCCAGGCCGCCATCGCCGCCTGCCACGCCCAGGCGTACGCGTACGAGGACACGGACTGGGGACGGATCGCCACCCTGTACGGGCTGCTGGCGACCCGTTCCCCGTCTCCCGTGGTCGAGTTGAACCGCGCCGTCGCCGTCTCCATGGCCGAGGGCCCCGCCCCGGCGCTGGAGATCGTCGACCGGCTGGCCGGCGAACCGGCCCTGCGCGACTACCACCTGCTGCCCAGCGTCCGCGGCGACCTGCTGGCCCGCCTCGGCCGCACGAAGGAGGCCCGCGCGGAGTTCGAACGAGCCGCGGGCCTGGCCCGCAACGAACGCGAACGCGAGCTGCTGGAGACGAGGGCGCGAGACTGTCGCTAGGGCCTGTCCGGCGGATCATGCCGGAGACGCGGGGTCTGGCACGCCCTCCCCCAAGCTCTTCGAGCAGGGGGTACCCCCAGCGGCGTTGTCGTCGGTTGCCGACTCCCCCGAGCTCTCGGCTTCGCTCGAGCAGGGGGGACCCCCATCGCGTCGACGCCATCCTCCGCCTTGCAGCTGCACGCACCAGACCCCGCTCACCTGCACTTATGAGGCGCCGTTACTTTCCTCCGACCTGATCCGCCGGACAGGCCCTAGGTCCTAGGAGGCGTGCCGCTGGGCCGGGTGGCCGAGCAGCATCGTCGGTGCCCCCGCGACCCTGGTCAGGAAGACGGTGGCCGAGTGGGGGCCGTGCGACTTGGGCAGGGCCTTCTTGCGGAGTTCCTCCGGCTCGACCGCCGACCCCCGCTTCTTCACCGTCAGTACCCCGACCCCTCGCTCCCGCAGCAGCGCCTTCAACTTCTTCACGTTGAAGGGAAGTCGGTCGGTGATCTCGTAGGCGGCGGCGTACGGCGTCGGGCGCAGTTCGTCCGCGGTGATGTACGCGATCGTCTCGTCGACCAGGCCGCCGTCGACCTGCTCGGCGACCTCGGCGACCAGATGGGCGCGGATGACGGCGCCGTCGGGCTCGTACAGGTAGCGCCCGACCGCTCGCACCGCGGGGTCGGGCAGGCCGCGGCCGCGCAGCTCGCGCGGGCCGGGCAGCAGGGTGGCCCGCACCAGCCCCGGCTCGGTGCCGAACCACAGCACCGCCTCCTTCACGTCACCGGCGTCCGAGATCCACTCGGCCTCGGCCTCGGCGGGGACCGCCTCGTGGGGGATGCCCGGGGCGATCTTCAGGGCGGCGAGCGGGGCCTTCAGAGCCGTCGCGATCGCCCAGGAGAGCGGGGGCGAGTACGCCTCCGGATCGAAGATCCGGCCGCGTCCGCCGCGCCGCGCCGGGTCCACGAAGACCGCGTCGTACGCCTGCGTGTCGACCTCCGTGACATCGGCCTCGCGCACCTCGATCAGCTCGGCGAGCCCGAGCGCCTCGGCGTTCGCGCGCGCCACCGCCACCGTCAGCGGGTCGCGGTCGACGGCGAGGACGCGGATCCCGGCACGGGCCAGCGCGATCGCGTCGCCGCCGATGCCGGAGCACAGGTCGGCGACCGAGCGCACGCCCAGGGACCGCAGCCGCCGCGCGCGATGGGTGGCGACCGTGGTGCGCGTCGACTGCTCGACCCCGTTCGGGGTGAAGTACATCCGCTCCGCGTCCTCGGCGCCGAACTTCGCCGCCGCCCGCTGCCGTAGCCGCGCCTGCCCGAGTGCGGCCGACACCAGTTCGGCCGGGTGGTCGCGGCGCAGCCGGGTGGCGACGGCCAGCTCCTGGGCCGGTTCGGTGCCGCGCACCTCGTCGAGCAGGGCGTGGCCCTCGGGGGTGAGGAGAGAGGCGAAGGAGACGTCGTTCACCGGCCCATTGTCGGTCAGCGCGGGTGGGTGTGGGCCAGTCGGTGGACGGTGCGCCCCCGGTCGCGGTGTCGGAGCTCTGGACGGGTGGTGGCCTGCGAGGATCCGACACCATGCGATCAGTACGACAAAAGTACAAAAACAACGCAAAGAGGGCACGCGCGTGGAGCGGGGTGGCCGTCCTCGCCGTCGCCGCCCTCGCGTCCGGTTGCGCCGACGACGACACCAACGGCGCCCGTCCCGTCGAGGGACCCCAGCAGGCGCTGCACGCGCCCCCGGCCCGCGCCCTCGACTCCTACGCCGCCAGACTCCGTGCGCAGCAGGCCGCCAGGGCCGTCGCGGCCAAGCACTGGGGGCTCACGAAGGTCCCGTTGGCCGCGCCGCCGGCCCCGGCACGGAAGCCGGTCATCGGACCCCGCGACGGCTTCGAGGTCACCGATCAGGAAGAGCTCGACCTGCCGCCGGTCTTCACGACCGTGCCCACCAAGGACAAGGTCGTCTTCCTCACCATCGACGACGGCTCCGAGAAGGACCCGGCGTTCCTCAGGATGATGAGCGACCTGAAGATCCCGTACACCGCCTTCCTGAGCAACTACCTGGTCAAGGACGACTACGGGTACTTCCGGAAGATGCGCGACCGGGGTGTCACCCTCAACAACCACACCCTCACCCACCCCTACCTGCCGGGGCTGTCGTACGAGGAGCAGCGGCACGAGATCTGCGGCATGCAGGACATCATGGAGAAGCAGTTCGGCAAGCGTCCCAAGGTCTTCAGGCCGCCCTACGGCAACTACAACCGGGACACCCTTCGTGCCGCCAAGTCCTGTGGCATCAAGTACGCGCCCATCTGGGACGAGGAGGTCTTCGTCGACCACTGGGAGTACCGCGACTGGGACCGCGACCTGCACCCCGGCGACATCGTCCTCACCCACTTCCGCGGCAGGGAGGACTGGGACGGCACCATGCCCGACATGATCCGCCGCTTCCTGAAGCTGGTCACCGACAAGGGGTACGCGGTGGCACGGCTGGAGGACTACCTGTGAGAGCGCGGGCTCTGGTCGCGGGGGCGCTCACCGCGGCCCTCCTGACCGGCTGCACCGGCTGTGCCCAGTCCGTCGACCCGATCGAACGGCTGGGCAAGAAGGCCGCGCAGGAGGTGCGCAGGTCCAGACCGAACGGGCCGACCCCGGCGACGTACCGGCACTGGGGGCTGCCCACCCCGCTCGCCGCCGCGCCGCGCCGGCCCGCCCGGCCCGCCCTCCATGGCGCGGCGCCCGGGCTCGCCCCCGTCGTGGACCGCGTACCCACCCGCGACAAGGTGGTCTTCCTGACGTACGACGACGGTGCCGAGCGCGATCCGCGGTTCGTCGACATGGTCCGTGAACTGCGGCTGCCGGTCACCATGTTCCTCACGGACAGTGTCGTCGGGCCGGGGTACGGGCACTTCGCCCAGCTGCGGACGGTCGGCGCGAGCGTGCAGAACCACACCCTCCACCACGCCTCGCTGCGTGGACTGCCGTACGCGGGCCAGCGGGCCGAGATCTGCGGCCAGCAGGAGAAGCTCAAGGCCCGCTTCGGCGTCCGCCCTCGGCTCTTCCGTCCCCCCTACGGCACCTACGACACCACCACGCTGCACGCCGCCGCCGACTGCGGGGTCACGGCCGTGGTCCTCGGCCGGGAGCCCGACGCCCACCGCCTGCGACCGGGTGACATCCTCTCCGGCTTCGAGGAGCCCAACCTCACGGAGGCGACGGTCAGACTCCTGCGACGCATCCAGGCGGAGGGCTTCACCCCGGCGCGCCTGGAGAACTACCTCTGACCATTCGACTTGGGGGGCATCGATCAGCCCGTCCGGAGTTTGAGGACGAGGCCGTTCAGGCCGATAAGGGGGGTCTGGGGGCGCAGCCCCCAGGGGTACGCCGACACGCACGCCGGGTGCCCAAAACCCCACGCCACGCCGGAGCCTTTGGCACTCCGCTTGACCGAGTGCTAATCGCGGTCATAGTCTCGGCCCTGGCACTCCCCACTGGAGAGTGCCAATAGCGACGGGCAGGTCCGGCACCCGCGACGACGGATCCACCTGGTCGCCACCTCAGACAGTTAACCCCGTGAGATCTCCGAAGGGGGAGGTCGGATCGTGACGACCACCAGCTCCAAGGTTGCCATCAAGCCGCTCGAGGACCGTGTTGTGGTCCAGCCGCTGGACGCCGAGCAGACCACGGCTTCCGGCCTGGTCATCCCGGACACCGCGAAGGAGAAGCCCCAGGAGGGCGTCGTCCTCGCCGTGGGCCCGGGCCGCTTCGAGAACGGCGAGCGCCTGCCGCTCGACGTCAGCACCGGCGACATCGTGCTGTACAGCAAGTACGGCGGCACCGAGGTGAAGTACAACGGCGAGGAGTACCTCGTCCTCTCGGCTCGCGACGTGCTCGCGATCATCGAGAAGTAGTTCACCGAGCTTCACCGTTCCACCCAGTTTTGCAGTGAACTGCGCCCCTGGCCCCCGCGACCATAACCAGCCGGGCGTCGGGGGCGCGGTTCGTTCACCCCAGTTTTCCGAGAGGGCTGAATCGCTCCCATGGCGAAGATCCTGAAGTTCGACGAGGACGCCCGTCGCGCCCTCGAGCGCGGCGTCAACAAGCTTGCCGACACGGTCAAGGTGACGATCGGCCCCAAGGGCCGCAACGTCGTCATCGACAAGAAGTTCGGCGCACCCACCATCACCAACGACGGTGTCACCATCGCCCGCGAGGTCGAGCTCGACGACCCGTACGAGAACCTCGGCGCCCAGCTGGTGAAGGAGGTGGCGACCAAGACCAACGACATCGCGGGTGACGGTACGACCACCGCCACCGTGCTGGCCCAGGCGCTCGTCCGCGAGGGCCTGAAGAACGTCGCCGCGGGTGCCTCCCCGGCGCTGCTGAAGAAGGGCATCGACGCGGCCGTCAAGGCGGTCTCGGACGAGCTCCTCGCCACCGCGCGCCCGATCGAGGAGAAGTCCGACATCGCGGCCGTCGCCGCGCTGTCCGCCCAGGACCCGCAGGTCGGCGAGCTCATCGCCGAGGCGATGGACAAGGTCGGCAAGGACGGTGTCATCACCGTCGAGGAGTCCAACACCTTCGGCCTGGAGCTCGACTTCACCGAGGGCATGGCCTTCGACAAGGGCTACCTGTCGCCGTACATGGTGTCCGACCAGGAGCGTATGGAGGCCGTCCTCGACGACCCGTACATCCTCATCCACCAGGGCAAGATCAGCTCCATCCAGGACCTGCTGCCGCTGCTGGAGAAGGTCATCCAGTCCAACGCCTCCCGGCCGCTGCTGATCATCGCCGAGGACGTCGAGGGCGAGGCCCTGTCGACCCTGGTCGTGAACAAGATCCGCGGCACGTTCAACGCCGTCGCCGTGAAGGCCCCCGGCTTCGGTGACCGCCGCAAGGCCATGCTCGGCGACATCGCCACCCTCACCGGTGGTCAGGTCATCGCCGAGGAGGTCGGCCTCAAGCTCGACCAGGTCGGTCTGGACGTGCTGGGCAGCGCCCGCCGCGTGACCGTCACCAAGGACGACACCACCATCGTCGACGGTGGCGGCAACTCCGAGGAGGTCCTCGGCCGGGTCAACCAGATCAAGGCCGAGATCGAGAACACCGACTCCGACTGGGACCGCGAGAAGCTCCAGGAGCGCCTCGCGAAGCTGGCCGGCGGCGTGTGCGTGATCAAGGTCGGCGCCGCCACCGAGGTCGAGCTCAAGGAGAAGAAGCACCGTCTGGAGGACGCCATCTCCGCGACCCGCGCCGCGGTCGAGGAGGGCATCGTCTCCGGTGGTGGCTCCGCGCTCGTCCACGCCGTGAAGATCCTCGAGGGCAACCTCGACAAGACCGGCGACGAGGCCACGGGTGTCGCGGTCGTCCGCAAGGCCGCCGTCGAGCCGCTGCGCTGGATCGCCGAGAACGCCGGCCTGGAGGGTTACGTCATCACCTCCAAGGTCGCCGAGCTCGACAAGGGCCAGGGCTTCAACGCGGCCACCGGCGAGTACGGCGACCTGGTCAAGTCCGGTGTCATCGACCCGGTCAAGGTCACCCGCTCCGCCCTGGAGAACGCCGCCTCCATCGCCTCCCTGCTCCTCACGACCGAGACCCTGGTCGTCGAGAAGCCGGCCGAGGAAGAGGCCGACGCCGGTCACGGCCACGGGCACTCCCACTGAGTCTCGTACTCCCGAAGAAGCCCCCGTTCCGCACGGAACGGGGGCTTCTCCCGTACGCGGCACCATCGACCACCGACTACCGCGCCACCGACCACCGCACTACTGCTCCAGCGCGTCCAGCGCCCCCAGCTGAGCCAACAGCCCCAGCCGGTCGTACTGCCACCAGCCCTCGGCGATCTTCCCGTCCTCCCGGCAGCGGAAGACGGTCGTGCCGGTCATGGTGACCTGCTTCCCGGTCGCCGGGATCCCCATGAAGTCGCCCTTGTGGGTGCCGTTCCAGGCCCACCGGGTGCAGACCCGGTCGCCCTGGGTGAGCTGGTCCTCGACGGTGAACGTGAAGTCGAAACCGCCGCGCCACATCTCGATCTCGCGCCGCATCGCGTCGAGGCCGATGGTGTCCTGCTCGTTGGCGGGATCGTGGTCGTGGTAGCTCTCCACCATCAGACCGTTGAGCGGCGGCAGTTCACCCGGGCCGGCCAACGTCTCGAAGAACCTGCGGATGTTGGCCGCGAACAACTGCTCGTCCCGCACCACGTCCAGATCGGTGAACGTCGGCAGCCCGTCGCAGAGCGCCACCATCTCCTGGAAGATCCTGTCGGTCTCGGGGAGGTGCGAGTTCCGCATCGCCTCCTCGAACGAGGGGAACTCCACGATCTCTATGAAGTGGGTCGCGTCGGAGCGGTCCTTGCCGATCACACTGTGCGTCGCGGTCCGCTTGCCCCTGGTCCTCTCGACCCATGTGTCCATCAGCTGGTTCATCTCGTCGAACCGGCTGGTCCTGCAATCGATGAGCTGTACGAATGTCATGGCGTCGCCTCCGGCCCCCTGGGTCCGGTTGAACACCCTCAGTTTCCCACCGGAGGGACGACACCACCCACTGAGCGGCGGCCTTACTGGGGGCCGTACTTCCGGCCCGTCTTCGACGTGATCCCGCCCAGCAGTCCGCGCGGCGCCACCTTCACCAGGCCCATCAGCGCCTTGTAGCGGGGGTCGGGGACGGACAGCGACTTGCCGCGGGCCAGGTCGGCGAGCGCCGCCGCGACCAGCTTGTCCGCATCCAGCCACATCCAGTTCGGGATGTTGTCCGTGCCCATCCCGGCCCGCTGGTGGAACTCGGTGCGGACGAAGCCGGGGGCCAGCGCCATCAGCCGTACGCCGCTGCCCGCCAGATCCCGCGCCGCGCCCTGCGTGAACTGCACGACCCACGCTTTGGACGCCCCGTACGTACCCCGCGGCACGAACGCGGCCACCGACGCGACGTTGACGACTCCGCCCCGGCCGCGCTCCCGCATGGCCTCGGTCGCCGCCGACGTCAACCGCAGCACCGCCTCGCAGTGCACCTTGAGCATCGTCAGCTCGTCGGCCATCGACACCTCGAGATAGTGGCCCTTGTTGCCGAAGCCCGCGTTGTTGATCAGCAGGTCGACCGGGTTCTTGCGGTCGGAGAGGCGGGCGGCCACCGCCTCGATGCCCTCGTCCGTCGCCAGGTCGGCGGTCAGCACCTCCGCCTCGATGCCGTGCCGGTCGTGCAGTTCGGTCGCCTGCTCGCCCAGCCGCTTGGTGTCGCGCGCCACCAGCACGAGGTTGTGCCCGTCAGCCGCCAGCCGCCGCGCGAAGGCGGCGCCGATGCCCGCGGTCGATCCCGTAATCAGAGCCGTTGTCATGGCCCAAGGCTAGTGACCTGACCAGGCCCGCCGCGCGCCCGCCACCCAACGCCCACCTTGCTCCACGAGTTCCCCGCACACCCCGGACGCCCCCATCCCGCGCCCCCGCTTCGAGCGGCTAGCCGCTGTGCCGCGCCACGTACTTCTTCGCCATCTCCAGCAACTCCGGGTGCAGCGCGTCGCCCGCGGCCAACACCCTTGTCAGCAGCGCCCGTTCGGTCGTCTCGGCACGGAAGGCGAAGGCGACCGTCACCTCGTGGTCGGGCCGGTGCACGACCTCGATCGGGTCGCCCGCCCGGATCTCGCCCGGCTCGATCACCCGCAGATAGGCACCGGGCGCGCCCTTCTGGGTGAACCGCTTCACCCAGCGCTGCTCACCGACGTGCCCCTGGAACGTACGGCAGGGGATGCGCCCGCTGGTGACTTCGAGGACCACCTCGGAGCCGACGCGCCAGCGCTCGCCGATCCGCGCGCCGGACACGTCGAGCCCCTGAGTCGTCAGGTTCTCGCCGAACGCGCCGCTCGCCAGCGGCCGGCCGAGCTCGCGCCCCCAGTCGTCGAGGTCCTCGCGGGCGACCGCGTACACCGCCTGGTCGTTCCCGCCGTGATGGCGCAGGTCGCACACCGCGTCCCCGGCGAGGCCGCTCGCGCCGACCCCCTTGGGCCCGGGTGCCGTCACCCGCACAGGCCCGTCCACCGGTCGCTTGTCGATGCCGGTCACGCCCTCGGGGTGGTCCGTGTACGGAACGGCCCGAGGGCGGGCGATGTTCAAGGACAGAAGCTTCATGACAGCACGCTAGGCGATGAGGGCCAAAGCCGCGACGCAATATTCGTCGCCGTACCCAAGGATCACTTATGCTCGAAAGGTGATCGAGGCCCGTCATCTCCGTGTCCTGCGCGCCGTCGCCGCCACCGGCTCCTTCTCGGCGGCGGGACGTGAACTGGGCTGCACCCAGCCCGCCGTCAGCCAGCAGATGAAGGCGCTCGAATCGTCCGTCGGCACCCCGCTGCTCGTCCGCACCGGCCGCGAGATGCGCCTCACCCAGGCGGGCGAGGCGCTCGTCCGGCACGCGGCGGGCATCATCGCGGGCCTGACCGCGGCCGAGGAGGAGGTCGCCGCGATCGCGGGCCTGCGCGCGGGCCGGGTCCGGCTCGTCTCCTTTCCCAGCGGCAGTTCCACGCTCGTCCCCACGGCCCTCGCCGCGCTGCGCGCCGCGCATCCCGGCACCCGGGTCTCCCTGGAGGAGGCCGAGCCGCCGGAGTCCGTCGAGAAGCTCCGGGCCGGGGACTGCGACATCGCCCTCGCGTTCCGCTACGAGGGAGCCGCGGGTGCCGAGGAGTGGGACGACCTGGTCGTACGGCCCCTGCTGCGGGACCGGCTCGTCGGGCTGGTCCCCGAGAGGCACCGGCTCGCGCGAGCCGGGTCGGTCGCGATCGCCGAACTCGCCGAGGAGCCCTGGATCGCGGGCTGCCCACGCTGCCGCGGACAGCTGGTGGAGGTCTGCCGTGCCGCGGGCTTCGTGCCCCGCATCGACTTCGCCACCGACGACTACCCGGCCGTGGTCGGGCTGGTCGGCGCGGGCCTCGGGGTCGCGGTCCTGCCGGAGCTCGCGATCGAGTCCGTACGCCCCAAGGGCGCACGCACCGTGACGGTGGAGCCGCCCGTGCGGCGCGAGATCGTCGCGCTCACCCTGCCGGACCTGGCACAGGTGCCGGCGGTGGCGGCGACGCTCGACCAACTGGCGCGGGCCGCGAGCCGCTGACGCCGCCAAAAAGCATGGGCACGCGTGCGCGTGCCCGACGGTGGACTGAAAAGCAGAAACGTTCCTTCAGTTGTTCGAAGCGGGATCGCCGCTCCCGTTGGTCGAGGCCGCCACCAGCCGGTTGCGCGCCCGTCCCATGAGTTCCTCGCGCTCGTCCTCGGTCAGGCCGCCCCATACGCCGTACGGTTCGCGCACCGCCAGGGCGTGCGCAGCGCACTGGGCGCGAACCGGGCAACGCATGCAGACCTCTTTGGCCGAGTTCTCGCGAGCGCTCCGTGCCGCACCACGCTCGCCCTCCGGGTGGAAGAAGAGCGAGCTGTCGACCCCGCGGCAGGCCGCGAGGAGCTGCCAGTCCCAGAGGTCCGCGTTCGGACCGGGAAGGCGGGAGAAATCTGCCATTGCTTTGTCCCCTTGTTGCCGTTCTGGGCCGCTCTGTGCCCACCGACCGTACATCTACGATCTAAGGAGATGAAAATATGACTCATTGCGAATCTAGCCGCAGACACCAGCAAAGGGGAAGAAAACAGGCTGAATGGGGCATAGGTTGTGATGAAACGTTGAGGGTCCGTTGCGCATGTCTGCCTCGTGTCCGCGCCCTCACGTAGAGTGCCGAAGGCGACCGACTGCCCCGTAACTCTTTCGAGTGACCGTCGTTGAGAGTGCGGAGGCGGTTGAAGGAACAAGCGCTCGGGCAGACGGCAGTTCCGTCGGCGAGTGTCGACCGCACAGATGACGATTCGTACCAGCCTGGAGGCTCAAGGTGACGCGCATCAGCTGCGGAGGGCGGCCATGACATCCGTCCTCGTCTGCGACGACTCCCCGCTTGCCCGAGAGGCGCTCCGCCGAGCGGTGGCGACCGTGCCCGGCGTCGAGCGCGTGACGACGGCAGCCAACGGCGAGGAAGTCCTCCGCCGCTGGGGTGCCGACCGCTCGGACCTGATTCTGATGGACGTACGCATGCCCGGACTGGGTGGCGTCGAGACCGTCCGGCGGCTGCTGTCCGCCGACCCCGGTGCGCGCATCATCATGCTCACCGTGGCCGAGGACCTGGACGGTGTGGCGCTCGCCGTCGCCGCCGGGGCCCGCGGCTATCTGCACAAGGACGCCTCCCGCGCCGAGCTGCGCGCGACCGTGACCCAGGCACTCGCCGACCCCACCTGGCGGCTCGCCCCGCGCAGACTGCGGTCGGCCGAGATGGGCGCGGCGCCGACGCTCACGGCGCGTGAGATCCAGGTGCTGGAAGGCATGAGTCACGGCCGCTCCAACGCCGAGATCGGCCGCGAGCTGTTCCTCTCCGAGGACACCGTGAAGACGCACGCCCGGCGGCTCTTCAAGAAACTCGGCGCCTCGGACCGCGCGCACGCCGTGGCGCTCGGTTTCCGGTGGGGTCTGGTTCGTTAGGTGAGCCGTCGCGGGGGTACGACGCACCCCGCCTACCTCATGGTGGGCGGGGCCGACAACAGCGCCCGCCGAGTGCCCGCTGCTCGTTTCGCCGCGGATGCCGCATGCTTGAGGTGTGGAGTTCCTCGGGGACGAGTCGGTCGAGCGGAAGGGGAGGGCGCAGGAGATGAGTTCCGGCGCACCTGCTCATAACGCTTCGGTGCACAACTACGGACGCGGTGCCACGGACAAGACGACGCCGAGGCACCATGGACCGATGCGCGACGACGAGACGACGGTGATCGGTGCGCTCGTCCATCGCGCGGTCGACGGCGACGAGCAGGCCACGCACGACCTGCTCGCGCATGTACATCCCTTGGCGTTGCGCTACTGCCGCACCCGCCTCTCCCGGCTTCCGGGCGACGCGCGGCACTTCGTCGAGGACCTGGCCCAGGAGGTCTGCGTAGCGGTGCTCCTCGCACTGCCGCGCTACAAGGACACCGGGCGCCCCTTCGAGGCGTTCGTCTTCGCCATCGCCGCGCACAAGGTCGCCGACCTGCAGCGCGCCGCGATGCGCCACCCCGGTTCGACGGCGGTTCCCTCGGACGAGATGCCCGAGCGCCCCGACGACTCCCTCGGCCCGGAGGAGCGCGCTCTCCTCAGCAGCGACGCCGAGTGGGCCAAGAAACTCCTGGCCAACCTCCCCGAGAACCAGCGCGAGCTGCTTCTGCTGCGCATCGCGGTGGGCCTCACGGCCGAGGAGACGGGCCAGATGTTGGGAATGTCACCAGGCGCCGTTCGGGTGGCCCAGCACCGCGCACTGAGCCGGTTGCGGGCGCTGGCGGAGCAGTAGGCGGGTCTCAGGGGCCTTTGACACCGGGACCCCTGGGGACACGTTTGCCGGCGCGACGGGTCCGCCCTCCCAAGGGGCGGATCGGTTTTTCCCCGGTCGTGGGGTTCGCGTCGTTCTTCCGCGGGGACCGGGCCCCGGCCCACAACTGAACGGCATCGCCACCCCGCCCGTACGAACCTACGAAGCTCGAGGGCGATCCGAACCGTGGAATGGGAGACCCCTGCTTCCCGTTAGCATGGACATCCGCACCGATCAAGGCCATTTGGGGAAGGTGTCATGACTGCCAACGTCGACGGAGTGCCCGCCAAATTCGCGACACTCGGGCTGACCTACGACGACGTGCTGCTGCTGCCGGGCGCCTCCGAGGTGCTGCCCAACGCGGTCGACACCTCGTCGCGTATCTCCCGCAACGTACGTGTGAACATCCCGCTGCTCTCCGCGGCGATGGACAAGGTGACCGAGTCGCGCATGGCGATCGCCATGGCCCGGCAGGGAGGCGTCGGTGTACTGCACCGCAACCTCTCCATCGAGGACCAGGTCAACCAGGTCGACCTGGTGAAGCGCTCCGAGTCCGGCATGGTCACCGACCCGATCACGGTGCACCCGGACGCGACGCTGGCCGAGGCCGACGCCCTGTGTGCCAAGTTCCGCATCAGCGGTGTCCCCGTCACCGACGGCGGCGGCAAGCTGCTCGGCATCGTCACCAACCGTGACATGGCCTTCGAGACCGACCGTTCGCGCCAGGTGCGCGAGGTCATGACGCCGATGCCCCTGGTCACCGGCAAGGTCGGCATCTCCGGCACCGACGCCATGGAACTGCTGCGCCGCCACAAGATCGAGAAGCTTCCGCTGGTCGACGACGCGGGCGTCCTCAAGGGCCTCATCACGGTCAAGGACTTCGTGAAGGCCGAGAAGTACCCGAACGCCGCGAAGGACGCCGAGGGCCGGCTGCTGGTGGGTGCCGCCGTCGGCGCCAGCCCCGAGGCACTGGAGCGCGCTCAGGCGCTGGCCGAGGCCGGGGTGGACTTCCTGATCGTCGACACCTCGCACGGGCACAACCGCAACGCGCTCAACTGGATGGCGAAGATCAAGTCGAGCGTGCACGTCGACGTGATCGGCGGCAACGTCGCCACCCGTGACGGTGCCCAGGCCCTGATCGACGCCGGTGTCGACGGCGTCAAGGTGGGCGTGGGCCCCGGCTCGATCTGTACCACCCGTGTGGTCGCCGGCATCGGCGTCCCGCAGGTCACCGCCATCTACGAAGCGGCCCTCGCGGCCCGTGCCGCGGGTGTCCCGGTGATCGGCGACGGCGGTCTGCAGTACTCCGGCGATATCGGCAAGGCGCTGGCCGCCGGTGCCGACACGGTGATGCTCGGCAGCCTCCTGGCGGGCTGTGAGGAGTCGCCCGGCGAGCTGCTCTTCATCAACGGCAAGCAGTTCAAGTCGTACCGCGGCATGGGCTCCCTCGGCGCCATGCAGTCCCGGGGCCAGGGCAGGTCGTACTCGAAGGACCGCTACTTCCAGGCGGACGTGGCCTCCGACGACAAGCTCGTGCCCGAGGGCATCGAGGGACAGGTGCCCTACCGCGGCCCGCTGGCCAACGTGCTGCACCAGCTCGTCGGCGGTCTGCGCCAGACCATGGGGTACGTGGGCGCCGCCACCATCGACGAGATGGAGTCCAAGGGCCGGTTCGTCCGGATCACCTCGGCGGGTCTCAAGGAGAGCCACCCGCACGACATCCAGATGACGGTCGAGGCGCCGAACTACAGCCGTAACGACTAGCCGTTACATGGGCTGACGACCAGCCGTACAGATACGTGAGGGCGGTCCCGGAGGTTCCGGGGCCGCCCTTGTCGTAGGTGTCGGGGATACTGGGAGGCGCAGAACCGAAGAGGGAAAGGCCACACACGTGACTGAGATCGAGATCGGGCGCGGCAAGCGCGGCCGCCGGGCGTACGCCTTCGACGACATCGCCGTCGTCCCGAGCCGCCGTACGCGAGACCCGAAGGAGGTCTCGATCGCCTGGCAGATCGACGCCTACCGCTTCGAGCTGCCGTTCCTGGCCGCCCCGATGGACTCGGTCGTCTCCCCGGCCACCGCGATCCGCATCGGCGAGCTGGGCGGCCTGGGCGTACTGAACCTCGAAGGCCTGTGGACGCGGTACGAGGACCCGCAGCCGCTGCTCGACGAGATCGCCGAGCTGGACGCGGACACCGCGACCCGCCGCCTCCAGGAGATCTACGCCGCTCCCATCAAGGAGGAGCTGATCGGGCAGCGCATCAAGGAGGTGCGCGACTCGGGCGTCGTCACCGCGGCCGCCCTGTCGCCGCAGCGCACGGCCCAGTTCTCCAAGGCCGTCGTCGACGCGGGCGTGGACATCTTCGTCATCCGCGGTACGACGGTCTCCGCGGAGCACGTCTCCGGTGCCGCCGAACCGCTGAACCTGAAGCAGTTCATCTACGAGCTCGACGTCCCCGTGATCGTCGGCGGCTGCGCGACGTACACGGCGGCGCTGCACCTGATGCGCACGGGCGCGGCCGGTGTCCTGGTCGGCTTCGGCGGCGGCGCCGCGCACACCACGCGCAACGTGCTGGGCATCCAGGTCCCGATGGCGACCGCCGTCGCCGACGTGGCCGCGGCCCGCCGCGACTACATGGACGAGTCCGGCGGCCGCTATGTGCACGTGATCGCGGACGGCGGTGTCGGCTGGTCCGGCGACCTCCCCAAGGCGATCGCCTGCGGCGCCGACTCGGTGATGATGGGCTCTCCGCTGGCCCGCGCCACGGACGCGCCCGGCAGGGGCCACCACTGGGGCATGGAAGCGGTCAACGAGGAGCTGCCGCGCGGCAAGAAGGTCGACCTCGGCACCGTCGGCACCATCGAGGAGATCCTCACCGGGCCCTCGCACATCCCCGACGGCTCCATGAACATCTTCGGCGCCCTCCGCCGCGCCATGGCCACCACCGGCTACAGCGAGCTCAAGGAGTTCCAGCGCGTCGAGGTGACGGTCGCGGACTCGCAGCACAAGCGGTAGCGGTAGCGATACGACGGTTCGTACGACGCCGAAGGGCCCGTCCACCATGAGGTGGGCGGGCCCTCGCGCATGCCGGGCGGGGTTACTGACCGGCCTTCTTGGCGCCGGAGAAGGCCGCGTAGGCGGCGATGGCGAAGAAGAGGAAGGTCAGCGGGTCGGCCTCGGCCTTCCAGGCTTCCTGGACCACGCCGAAGTGGTTGAAGAAGATTTCGTTGAAGCCGACGCCGACCTCCTTGGCGCCGAGCATGGCCTCGCCGACCAGCTGGCCGAGGTAGACCGAGGCCACCGACAGGATCACGCTGGCGATCGGCAGGATCGGGTTACGTCCGCCGACGCGGCCCGCGACGAGGCCGATCAGGAAGCCGACGCCGACGGCCGCCCAGCCGATCTCGTGCTTGGTGAGGCCGATGACGACTCCGTAGACGCCCGCCGCGACCAGGGCGGCACCGACGGCGGCCGCGAGGCCGAGCCCGAGCTTGTCGCGGACCGGAGCGGCCGGGGCGACGGGGGCCATCGGGAAGCCCGGCTGGGGTGCGCCCTGCGGGGCACCCTGCTGCGGGAAGCCGGCCGCGTCGGCGTCCTGCTGCGGGGCGGTCGGCTGGTCCGGCTGGCCGGCGTACGGGTTCTGGTCCGCGTACGGGTTGTCGACCGGTGGACCGGACGGCGGCGGAGACGACTGAGTCATGTGGTTCCCCCCAGGGATGTGAGCGCACACCAGCGAGCGCCCGGGACACGGGCGCACTGGTGTGCGAGAGCTGACGCACAGTAGCAGTCGGCAGTGACATCCTGTACAGGGATTTCACAGGGATCAGAGTCGGTGTGCGGCTCCGGTCGGGGTCGCTCCCCGGGTGTCCAGGAGGAGCTGGGCCTTCACGGAGAGACCCTGCAGGTCGTACGTGCGGTGCTGCTGGAGCAGGATCGTGAGGTCGGCGTCGGCGGCGGCCTCGTACAGGGAGTCGGCGCGCGGCACGGGGCGGCCGAGGACGTTCCAGGCCGGGACGTGCGGGTCGTGGTAGCTGACGGTCGCGCCGAGTTCCATCAGCCGCAGGGCGATCTCGTGGGCGGGCGTGCCCTGTTGGTCGGCGAGGTCGGGTTTGTAGGTGACGCCGAGGAGGAGCACGCGCGCGGCACGGGCCGATTTCCCGTGTTCGTTGAGGAGCGTGGCGGCGCGCTGGATGACGTACCGCGGCATGTGGCTGTTGACCTGCTGGGCCAGTTCGACCATGCGGAGGGTGCGGCCCGAGTGGCCCGCCAGGTCCTGGGCGATGCCGTGGCCGCCGACGCCCGGCCCCGGCCGGAACGCCTGGAATCCGAACGGCTTGGTCTCGGCGCAGCGGATGACGTCCCACACGTCGACGCCCAGGTCGTGGCAGAGCACGGACATCTCGTTGACCAGGGCGATGTTGACGTGCCGGTAGTTGGTCTCCAGGAGCTGCACGGTCTCCGCCTCGCGAGGGCCACGCGCGCGCACGACCTTGTCGGTGAGGCGCCCGTAGAAGGCGGCGGCCGACTCGGTGCAGGCGGGGGTGAGGCCGCCGATGACCTTGGGGGTGTTGGCGGGAGTGAAGTCGCGGTTGCCGGGATCGACGCGGCTGGGCGAGTAGGCGAGATGGAAGTCGCGCCCCGCGCGCAGGCCCGAGCCCTCTTCGAGGAGCGAGCGCAGGAAGTCCTCGGTGGTGCCGGGGTGGACCGGCGACTCCAGGATCACGGTGGTGTGCGGGCGCAGCCGTCCGGCCAGGGTGCGGGCGGCCGAGGCCACTTGGCCCAGGTCGGGGGTGCCGTCCGGGCAGGGTGGGGTCGGGGCGCAGATGACGGCGGTGCGGACGCGGCCGAGTTCGGCGGGGTTGGTGGTCGGCCGAAAGCCCCCCGAGAGCATCCGGCGCAGTTCGGCCGGGGTGAGTGAGCCGCCCTCCGGCCCGGTCTTGTAGCCGAGCGTGGGGATGCCGGCGGCGACGGCGGCCTGGGCCAGGGGCAGGCCGAGATGTCCGAGTCCGATGACGGCGAGATCTGCGGGCATGGCGTGGGCCGTCCTTCCCAGTAACCGAAGCGGGACAGGTGCGCAAGCCCTGTGGACAGAACGGGCGAGCGCAATGTCAGACTAGGAGTAAATATGACCGATTTACGGTATTGGGCGGGCGAGTTTCCGGGAGTGTTGTCCACAGGCTGGGGGCGCGTGGTGGCCGATGACGCACATCACGGTCAGACTTTGGGGCAGGGGGATGTGAGCCGGGCGTCGCCGGACAGGTGCGGCCAGCGCGACAGACAGCGGGAGGCAGCGGTGAGGACAGCGAAACTGGGGCCGGCGGAGCGCGCCGAGTCCCTGGCGGGAATGGCCGAGCGTGAGCTGGATGTGCTGGTGGTGGGCGCGGGCGTGGTCGGCGCGGGGACGGTGCTCGACGCCGTGACACGCGGCCTGTCCACGGGCCTGGTCGAGGCGCGCGACTGGGCGTCGGGCACCTCCAGCAGGTCCAGCAAACTGATCCACGGCGGCCTGCGCTATCTCGAGATGCTCGACTTCGCCCTCGTGCGCGAGGCACTGAAGGAGCGTGGACTCCTTCTGGAGCGCCTCGCACCGCACCTGGTGAAGCCGGTGCCCTTCCTCTACCCGCTCCAGCACAAGGGCTGGGAGCGGCTGTACGCGGGATCGGGCGTCGCGCTGTACGACGCGATGTCGATGACGAGCGGACACGGACGAGGACTGCCCGCCCACCGCCATCTGACGCGCAGCCACGCCCTGCGCATAGCACCCGCCTTGAAGAAGGACGCGCTGGTCGGCGCGTTGCAGTACTACGACGCGCAGGTGGACGACGCCCGCTACGTGGCCACGTTGGTGCGCACGGCGACGGCGTACGGCGCGAAGGTCGCCAACCGTGCCCGCGTGACCGGATTCCTGCGCGAGGGCGAGCGCGTGGTCGGCGCCAGGGTGCAGGACGTCGAGGGCGGCGGGGAGTACGAGATCCACGCCAAGCAGATCGTCAACGCCACGGGTGTGTGGACCGACGACACCCAGGCCATGGTGGGCGAGCGAGGCCAGTTCCACGTACGGGCCTCCAAGGGCATCCACCTGGTCGTGCCGAAGGACCGGATCAACGCCGCGACGGGTCTGATCCTGCGCACCGAGAAGTCCGTCCTCTTCGTGATCCCCTGGGGGCGGCACTGGATCATCGGCACCACGGACACCGACTGGAACCTCGACAAGGCCCACCCCGCGGCCTCCAGCGCCGACATCGACTATCTGCTGGAGCATGTGAACTCGGTGCTCTCGGTGCCCCTGACCCGCGACGACGTGGAGGGTGTGTACGCGGGGCTGCGGCCGCTGCTCGCCGGCGAGTCGGACGCCACCAGTAAGCTCTCGCGCGAGCACACCGTGGCCCATCCGGTGCCGGGACTGGTGGTCGTGGCGGGCGGCAAGTACACGACCTATCGGGTGATGGCCAAGGACGCGGTCGACGAGGCGGTGCACGGCCTCGACCAGCGGGTCGCCGAATGCGTCACCGAGGACATCCCCCTGCTCGGGGCCGAGGGGTACCGGGCGCTGTGGAACGCGCGGGCGCGCATCGCGCAGCGCACCGGACTCCATGTGGTCCGCGTGGAGCATCTGCTGAACCGGTTCGGTGTGCTGGCCGAGGAGATCCTCGAGCTCATCGCAGCCCACCCCGCGCTGGGTGAACCCCTTCCGGCCGCCGAGGACTACCTCAAGGCCGAGATCGTCTACGCCGCCTCGCACGAGGGCGCACTGCACCTGGACGACGTGCTGACCCGGCGCACCCGTATATCCATCGAGACCTTCGACCGCGGCACGCGCAGCGCCCGCGAGGCCGCCGAGCTGATGGCGCCGGTCCTCGGCTGGGACAAGGACCAGATCGAGCGCGAGGTGGAGCACTACGAGAAGCGGGTCGAGGCCGAGCGGGAGTCCCAGCGCCAGCCGGACGACCAGACGGCGGACGCGGCGCGGCTGGGAGCGCCGGACATCGTGCCGCGCTGATCGGGCCGCGCTGGTCGTGCCCCGCTGCCCACGAGGGCCTGCCCGGGAGTTCCCGTGCATGTCGCTCGAACGGGTGTCGTGAGCCGGGATCTTTGCTCGAAACCCGGTCGTTCTACTGGGTGCGGGGGCAGAACTGGGCGGCGAGCAGCTCGGGTTCGAGGTCTGGGTCCTCGATCCCGTCCGTGTTCACCCGGAAGGTGAGGACACGACGGCCGTCGACGGTGGCCGCGGTGCGCACGTAGCTGCCGGAGATATGGCCGTCGTGCCCCCACACCGTGGTGCCGCACGACAGCTTCACCGGATACAGACCCATGCCGTGCAGGCCGTGTGCGGTGCGGGTGTCGAGCATCTCGCGCAGTTGGCGGGACGGGAGCAGGTCGCCCGCGAGCACGGCCGCGTAGAAGCGGTTCAGGTCGGCGAGCGTGGTGACCAGCTCACCCGCCGCGCCGGCCACGCGCGGGTCGAGGGCGGTCACGTCGGTGCCGTCGGCGGAGTAGGCGCGGCCGTGCGGGGAGGGCAGCGAGGTGCGGGCACCGGGGAACGAGGTGCCTGTCAGACGAAGGGGGTTGATGATGCGGCGCTCGGCCTCGGTGGCGTACGAGTGGCCGGTGACCTGGCGGATGACCATGCCGAGCAGGACGTAGTTGGTGTTCGAGTAGGAGAAGCGGCCGCGGGCGGCCGGGGGGTGGGTGAGTGCGATGCGGACGGCCTGGAGCGGGGTGAGGGGGACGGCGCCCTTGGTGACGTCGGTGAAGTTGTACAGGCCACTGGTGTGGGTGAGCAGGGAGCGCAGCGTCAGACGCCGGCCGTCGTTGCCCGCGCCGCGCACCAGACCCGGAAGGTGAGTGTCCAGGAGGTCGGACAGGGACAGCCGGTGCTCGGCGGCGAGTTGCAGCACCACGGTCGCGATGAACGTCTTGGTGATGCTGCCCGCGCGGAAGTGGTCGCCGCGGGCGATGCCCTCGCCGGCGCGGGCGAAGCGTGCGCCGGAGGCGTCGCCGGCCAGCAACGCGGCGGCGGGAACCTTGCCGCGGGTGACGAGAAGGGGGAGCAGACGGCGGAGGGCACGGGTGACGCCCGTGGCCGGGGCGGCGGCGGGGGAGTGTGAGCCCGTCGGGGCCGCGGCCCCGGGGGTGTGACGGGCGGCCGAGGGTGTGGTGGAGTGGGAAGGACCGGCGGTCGGCAGCAGGCGCGGCAGGCCGATCGGGGCCAGGGACAGGACGGCCAGAGACACGGGTATGACCAGGAGTGTCCGAGGTGTCCCGAGCGCAGGCATCGGCGTTCCTTCCTTGTTGCGGCACATCATGGGGGCCGGACCTGTGCGTACGAGCGGGTCGTCCGCAGGTGAGGGACGTGCCGGTCGCCGGGGACTTGTCGGCCGAAGGGCCCCCTGGGCGCTGAGCGCTTGTCGGGTGAGGGACAATGAAGGCTCTGTCAGGGCGGGTTGCATGAGGGGACGCATGTCGGAGGCGGAGCGGGCGGGAGCATCCCGTCAGGACAAGAGCGAACGTCTCCTCGCCGGGCGCTACCGGCTGGGAGATGTTCTCGGCCGCGGCGGCATGGGCACGGTGTGGCGGGCCCAGGACGAAACGCTGGGCCGCACGGTCGCCGTCAAGGAGCTGCGGTTCCCGTCGAGCATCGACGACGACGAGAAGCGGCGGCTGATCACGCGCACCCTGCGTGAGGCCAAGGCGATCGCGCGGATTCGCAACAACGGCGCGGTGACGGTCTTCGACGTGGTCGACGAGGACAACCGGCCGTGGATCGTGATGGAGCTCGTCGAGGGCAAGTCGCTCGCCGAGGTCATCCGCGAGGACGGCCTGCTCACGCCGAAGCGCGCCGCCGAGGTGGGGCTCGCGATACTCGACGTGCTGCGTTCCGCGCACCGCGAGGGCATTCTGCACCGCGACGTGAAGCCGTCGAACGTGCTGATCTCCGACGACGGCCGGGTCGTGCTGACCGACTTCGGTATCGCGCAGGTCGAGGGCGACCCGTCCATCACCTCGACCGGCATGCTCGTGGGCGCGCCCTCGTACATCTCGCCGGAGCGGGCGCGCGGGCACAAGCCCGGCCCCGCGGCCGACCTGTGGTCGCTGGGCGGGCTGTTGTACGCGTCGGTGGAGGGCGTGCCGCCGTACGACAAGGGTTCCGCGATCGCGACGCTCACCGCGGTGATGACCGAGCCGGTGGAGCAGCCGAAGAACGCGGGCCCGCTGGAGAACGTGATTTACGGGCTGCTCGTGAAGGACCCCGCGCAGCGGCTCGACAACGAGCGCGCCCGGGCGATGCTCAGCGAGGTGATCTACGCCCCCGAGCCCAAGGAGACCGTGCCGGAGCCGGCGGACGCGACGAAGGTCGTGGCGCTGCCGCCGGTGCCGGACGAGGGCCGGGGCAGGAAGAGTTCGGGCGGCTCGGGCGGTTCCGGGGCCAAGCGTGGTGAGGAGGCCGGGGAGCGGCTGCGCGGAGCGCTGCGTTCCGTGCGGAAGGCCGCCTCGGTCGCCGGTGCGGCCACGGCGGCGGCGACCGCTGCGGCGACGGCCCGTGCGAAGTCCGGCGCTGCGGGCGGGACGGGCAGCGCGAGCAGCACGGGCAGTGCGGGGGGTGCCGGCGGTACCGCGGCTTCCGGTTCGGTGGGCGTGAAGGGGGCGGCTCCGGTCGCTCCGAAGGCTCCCCCGGCTCCGCCGCGCGTGGACGTGTCGAAGCCCGCCGCGGCTGCGGGGAAGTCCGGGACGGTCACGTCCGGCCAGGGTGGCAAGGCGGCGGAGGGCTCCCCGAAGCCGGGCGTGCGTGACGGCGCGCCAGTGGGCTCTGCCTCCGATCCCGTCGGCTCGAAGGGGGCTCCCGGCCCGGCGGGTTCGGGGGATGCCGGCTCCACCGGTTCGGCCGGCGAGGCCAGGCCGGCCTCCGGGTGGCCCGTGGCGCCCGAGCGGCCGCCGCGGCCCGTGCCGCGTGCACCGCTCACCGATGTGGTGCCGCGGCGGACCCTGGTGATCATCGCGGTGGTCGTGGCGCTCGCCGTGATCGGCACCGTGCTGGCCCTGACCCTCGGTGGCGGTGACGACAGCGGGTCGAAGAACGGCAAGAGTGGTGACACCAAGGCGGCCGCGTCCAGCGGGGTGACCGCGGGCGGCGGCGGCAAGGACGCGACCAGCGGCTCGCACACCGACACCGGTGACAAGACCGACGGTGCCACCGGGTCGGCCGGGGACGGGAGTTCGGGCAGCACACCGAACACCGACGCGTCGGGCAGCGCCGCCGCCACGAACGGGACGAGCGGGACGAGCGGCGACGGCAAGGAGTCGGGCTCCTCGGGCTCCACCGCCGTGTCGACGTACAAGGGCAGCCAGGGGTTCAAGATCGGGCTGCCCAAGGGATGGAAGTACCAGTCGACGGGTGACGCGGGAGTCCGCTTCACCGGTCCCGACGGGCAGAAGCTCCTCGTCGGCTGGACGACCACGCCCAAGAGCGACCCCGTGGCGGACTGGAAGAACCAAGAGGGCTACATGGTGCGCTCGCAGTACAAGCGGGTGCGCATAGAGCAGGTGGACTACCGCGGGTGGAACACGGCCGACTGGGAGTTCACCTATCAGGACGGTGGCACGAAGTACCAGTCGATCGACCGTGGCTTCGTCGTGAATGATCATCTCGGGTACGGGCTGATGTACACGGCGAAGGCATCCGACTGGGACAGCGAGCTGCGCAAGGACACGTGGAAGACGCTGACGGCGACGTTCCAGCCGAAGTCGTGAGCCTTGAGCCCGAACCCACGTCGTGAGGCGCGCGCCCACGTCGTGAGGTTCGGGCCGGTTCGCCCGGGGTGTCTGTTGTAGGGGTCGGTCACGGGGCGGTGACATCTCGCATCCCGACATTGCGGGTTGCCTCCGGCACGTATCGTGAGTGGTTGCGGACCGTACGAAGCCGTAACGGGACGCGAGGCGAACGGAATTGACCACCGGGCGGCCGGGGGAGGCATCGTGGACGACTATGCGGGTCGGGTACTCGCCGACCGTTACCGCCTGCCGCTGCCGCCCTCCGACGAGTATGAATTCGCCGAGAGCCGGGCCTTCGACACCTACAGCGGTCAGGAAGTCCTCGTCCGGCAGGTGCCGTTGCCGGAGGTCGTCGAGGCGGAGATGCTCGACGCGGACGGGCTGCCCGAGGGGTTCGTGGCGAGGGACGGCGGGGCGCGGCGCGCCTCCGCGCGGACCACGCGCAGGCCCACCGAACCCGCCGTACGACGGGCGATCGAGGCGGCGCAGGCCGCCGCGCAGATTCCCGACCATCCCCGGCTGGACCAGGTCTTCGACGTGTTCGCCGAAGGCGGGTCGTTGTGGATAGTGAGTGAGTTGGTGCCCGCGCGGTCACTGGCCGCGCTGCTCGCCGAGAAACCGCTGAGCCCCTATCGGGCGGCCGAGGTCGCCGCCGACGTCGTCACCGCGCTACGGGTGCTGCACGCGCACGGATGGGTCCACCGCAACATCACCGTGCGCACGGTGCTCGTCTGCGACGACGGCCGGGTGATGCTGACCGGCCTGGCCGCCGGCGCCGCGGAGGAGGCACTGTGCGGGTACGACCCGGTGCCGGCACAGGACTTCGAGGGTCCCGGGGGTGAGGGAGGCGTCGGCGCCGGTTCACCCCATGCGGGTGCCGGTGCGGATGCACGAGCGGGTACGGGCACGGGCGCCGGTGTCCCGCGTGGTGCGGCCCGTGCGCGCGGTGCCGCGCCTGGTGAAGTGACCGGAGGACTGCCCGGCGGGGGAGCCGGTGGTGCCTCCGGCGGGGGTCCCGGAGCCTCGTTCGGCGCGGTGGTCGCCAGTGCGCAGGGGGCCGATGCCGAGGCCGCGCGGCGGGCCGCGATCGAGGCGCGGGCCGAGAACACCAATCCCGTAGGAGAGCCGCCCGTCGACGGCGGGGCGGCCCTGGCGCGCAGGGCGCTGGAGGCCGGAGGCGACGCCCGGGCGGCCCGGGCCGGAGCCATCGCCGCGTACCGGGCCGGAGCCCGGGCCGCGGCCCGCGTGCACGAGCAGCAGCGGGGCGGTCCGGCGGCACTGCCCGCGCCCCGACCCGCCCCGCCGGCCGACGGCTCCGTGCCGGGGACCCTGGGTTCCGGGCAGGGTGTGGAGCAGCGGCCGGAGACCCCGCGCCCCGGTCAGATCGCCGATCCGTACGGCGTCGGTGTCGGACGCGCGGGCGCGTGGCCAGGCGCGCAGCCCCGCCCCGGAAGCGGCCCCGGCACCGGTCCCGGCCCCGGCGGCAATGGAGGTCAGGGGCGCCCGGCGCTCCCCGGCCCCGCGGCCGGTCATGGATATGGCCCCAGCGGCACCCCGGTTCCCCCAGGAACCCAGAGTCCCCACGCCGCTCAGGGCCCCCACGCCGCTCAGGGCCACGGCCCCCAGAATCACGGCACCCCCGCCCTCGTGCCCGGACAGCAGTCCACCCCCGCCCCGTCGCCCAACGGCCGTTGGGACGAGCTGGTCGCCGGTGCGCCCCCGCGGCGCGGCCCCGCCACCGCGCTCGCCGCGGAGCGGGCCCGGCAGGCGCGGATGGCCGTCGTCGGTCCGGTGACCGAGCGCTGGGCGCCGGAGCAGGCCGGGCCGGTGCACGAGAACTGGCAGTTGGCGGCGCCGATCGGCCCCCAGACCGATCTGTGGGCGCTGGGCGCGCTGCTCTTCCGGGCCGTGCAGGGGCACGCGCCCTACCCGGAGGACAACACCGCGGAGCTGGTGCAGCTGGTGTGCGCGGAGCCACCCGCGTTCGCCGAGGAGTGCGGGCCACTGCGGCCCGTCGTGGAGTCGCTGCTGCGACAGGACCCCACCGAGCGGCTGGACTTCGAGGAGCTGAGCGGCTGGCTGCGCTCGCTGGTGCGGTCCGCGCCGGAGCCCGAGGCGGGCGCGCACGTGGTCGCGGCGCCGCCCGTCGACCCCAGCCGGCTGCCGATCGTACGGCGCAGGGGTGAGCTCGTCCGCAGGCGCCGGGCCAGGCTGCCCGCGACCAGTGCGCACGCCCGCCACAAGCGCGCGAAGCCCGACCGGCAGGCGAGGCCGGCCAGGTCGGCGGAGACGGCCAAGCCCCGCAAGCTGGGCCGGAACCTGCTCCTGCTGGTCCTGCTCCTGCTGGTCGCGGCGGTCGCGTACGCGATGGTCTTCATGCCGAAGAAGACCGACCCGAACAGCGACGCGAACGGCGAACGGACCGGCTCCGCGGGCCAGGTGAGCCCGGCACCCGGGAACACGGCGGGCGCGGACGGCAGCGCCGGCAGCCAGCCGCGCCCCGACCAGACCTCTCCCGGCACGGACACGAACCCTTCGGGCGGCGCCAGTTCGACGACCTCGCAGTCCAACGACCCGGCGGTCGGCCAGGGCTTCACCCTGCGCAAGGACTCCGAGGGCTTCCAGGTCGCCGTGGCCAACGGCTGGAACCGCACGCCCAAGAACGGCCGCGGCCAGGTGGTCTACTCCCAGGGCGACTTCGAGCTCATCGTCGTACCCGGACGGGACAGCACCAGCAAGTACGGTGGCGATCCGCTGACGTACCAGCGGGAGACCGAGAGCGAGTTGCAGCCGTTCCGTGATTCGACGTGGGCCACGTCCAGCGGGATGCGGCGGATCGACGTGGGCGGACGGACCATGGCCGAGGGGCAGTTCACCTGGCAGAACTCCGCGGGGCAGTCGCTGTACGTCCGCAATCTCGCGATCATCGTCGGCGGCCGCTACCACGTGGTGCAGGTGCGCGGCCCGGAGGCCGAACGGGACGAGGTCACCAGGCTGTACGAGCAGGCGTCGGCGACGTACCAAGTCACGGGCTGAGCAATTCCCGTAGTCATGAATCGCTGAACGCCGAATGGTTCCCTCCCGTACACGGAAGGGAGAACCGTCACAGTGCGGTCTCCGTACGACCCCGCCGGTTCCCTGCGCGGGGACCGCTCTTTAGTCTGACCCTGTCAATACCATTGCGGGGAAACGTGAATCAGATGCAGGGCCTGCTCCTCGCGGGCCGCTACCGACTTGTCGAATCCATCGGCAGCGGTGGCATGGGCCGCGTGTGGCGTGCGCACGACGAGGTGCTGCACCGTGCCGTCGCGATCAAGGAGCTGACGGCCGCGCTGTACGTGACGGAGAGCGACCGGGCCGTGCTGTTGGCGCGCACCCACGCCGAGGCGCGGGCCGCCGCCCGGATCAACCACTCGGCCGTCGTCACCGTGCACGACGTCCTGGATCACGACAACCGGCCCTGGATCGTCATGGAGCTGGTCGAGGGCAACTCACTGGCCGACGAGGTCAAGGAGAAGGGGCGCGTCGAACCGACCGAGGCGGCGCGGATCGGGCTGTGGGTGCTGCGCGCCCTGCGCGCCGCGCACTCCGCCGGTGTGCTGCACCGTGACGTGAAGCCCGGGAACGTACTGCTGTCCTCCGACCGACGGGTGCTGCTCACCGACTTCGGGATCGCGCAGGTCGAGGGCGACACGACCATCACGCGTACCGGCGAGATCGTCGGCTCGGTCGACTACCTGGCGCCCGAGCGGGTGCGCGGGCACGACCCCGGCCCGTCCGCCGACCTGTGGGCGCTCGGCGCGACGCTGTACACGGCGGTGGAGGGGCGGTCGCCGTTCCGGCGGACCTCGCCGCTGACCACCATGCAGGCCGTGGTCGACGAGGAGCCCGCGCCGCCGCAGCACGCCGGTCCGCTCGGGCCCGTCATCACCGCGCTGCTGAACAAGGACCCGGCCGTGCGGCCCGGTGCGGAGGAGGCCGAGCAGATGCTCGCCGAGGCCGCGGAGGGGCGCAGGCCGAGTGCGGCGCAGGCGTATGTGCCGACGCGGCAGCACGTGGACACGGGCACCATGGGGATGGGCGCGCAGCGGGTGGCGCCCTACGGGACGGCGCCGCACGGGACGGGATCGCACGGCGCCGCGCCCCACGGACCGGGGGCGCACGAGACGGCGTCGCACGGGTCCGTGGCGCACGGATCGGGCGCGCACGGGGCGACACCGACGCTTCACGCGCCGGTGCCCGGGCCCCTGGGCGACGGCACTGGCTCCGGGGGCGCGTCCGGGAGACGGCGCCGCGGTCGTACGATCGCCCTCGTCGTCGTACTCGCCGCCCTGATCGGCGGTGGCGGCGCCGTGGCCATGCACTATGTGAACGGCGCACGGACGGGCGACACTCACAACAGTGCCTCGTCCGGCAGCGCGAATTCCGGCACCACCAAGCCCGGGAGCACCCCGACCGCGACTTCGGGCACCCAGGAGCCGTCCGGCTCCGTGCCCGACACCTGGGTGCAGCGGGACGACGTCGAGGGCTTCACCATCTCCCTGCCCGACAAGACCTGGCAGCGGCAGGCCAACGGCAACCAGGTCGACTACACGCCCGACGGCGGCAAGCACTTCGTCCGTATCGCCATCGACGACTCCCCGGACTTCCCCACCCCGTACGCACACCAGCAGGACCTGGAACAGCAGTTGACCAAGCTGGTCGACTACCACCAGGTGCTTCTGCAGTCCAACACGTTCCGCGACTGCCCGGGCTCCCTGTGGGACTTCACCTGGACCGCGCTGCCGAAGCAGACGCCGTTCCCGGGCGAGCGGCGGGCGATCGAGCAGACGTACCTCAGCCGTGAGGGTGTCGAGTACGCGATCTACATGTCCTCGCCCGCGGCGGACTGGGACACGGCGCGTCGGCAGTTCGACGTGATTCTCCGCAGCTGGCTCCCCAAGACCTGACGGGCCGGACGGACACGAACCGGTCGCAACCGGTCTGACGAGGCCGGATAACAACCATCGCGCGGTCCGGGGCCCGGAGCGCGTCCGTCCGGTGCGGCATGATGGGGCGTATGGGGACCGAGGGGGAGAACGTCCGTGTGATCGGCGGCCGTTACCGGCTGGAGGCCAGGATCGGCCGGGGCGGCATGGGCGTCGTCTGGCGCGCCACCGACCAGCTGCTCGCCCGGCAGGTCGCGGTGAAGGAACTCGCCCTCGACGACTCGCTCTCCGACGACGAGTCCCGGACGCAGCGCGACCGCACCCTGCGCGAGGCCCGCGCGGTCGCCCAGCTGCACCACCCGCACATCATCGTCGTGCACGACGTGGTCGAGGAGGACGAACGGCCGTACATCGTGATGGAGCTGATCGACGGCGGCTCGCTCGCCGAGAAGATCTCCGCCGACGGTCCTGTCGACGCGCCCGAGGCCGCCCGGATCGGCCTCGCCCTCCTCGGCGCGCTGCGCCGCGCGCACGAGGCGGGTGTCCTGCACCGTGACCTCAAGCCCGCCAACGTCCTGATGGAGGCGGGTACCGACCGTGTCGTGCTCACCGACTTCGGCATCGCCCAGGTCGCGGGCGCCACGACACTCACCGAGAGCGGGTCGTTCGTCGGCTCGCCCGAGTACACCGCGCCCGAGCGGATGTCCGGGGTCAGGACCGGACCCGAGTCCGATCTGTGGTCGCTCGGGGCGCTGCTCTGCACGGTCCTGAGCGGTGAATCGCCCTTCCGCCGTGACTCGTTGGGCGGCATCCTGCACGCCGTCGTCATGGACGAGATCCGCCCGCCCGCGCAGGCCGCGCCCCTGCTGCCCGTCGTTCGGGGGCTGCTGGAGCGCGATCCGGAGCGGCGGCTCGACGCGGTGGAGGCGGAGCGGCTGCTCAGGGCGTTCCTGGAGACGGGCCGTACGCCGCGGGCCGCGTCGGCCGGCTACACACCCACGCAACGGGACGTACCGAAGCGGAAGTCACCCGTCCAGCAGGCCGCGCACCACTCCCCACCACCTGTTCATCCGCCTGCCGCCGCGCCCGACCGTGCCCCGAAGCGGTCGGCGCGGACCATGCTCGTCGTCGCGGCGCTGGTCGCCGCCGCGGCCGGAGCGGGCGTGTCGGCGGTGCTGCTGGTGAACCACGACGGGGGCGGCGGGGGCGGTACGTCGACTCCGTCCGCCAGTTCGGCGCCGGGCACGTCCGTGAGCGCGTCGCACTCCCCGAGCGCGCCCGCGGCGCCGGGGTCTTCGGCCTCACCGAGCGCCGCCCCCACGGTCACCGTCACCCGGCAGCAGAAGCCGACCGCCGCCTCCGGCCCGGCGCCCTCGGGCTACCGGACGGTCCATGACCCGGACGGGTTCTCGCTCGCCGTGCCGGACGGCTTCACCCGCGATCCGGAGGGCGAGCGGATCTTCTACCTCTCGCCGGGCCAGACCTTCCGCCTCGGCATCAAGGCGACCGACCCCGAGGCGGGCGGCCCGCTCGCGGTGATGCGGCGCGCCGACGCCGACGGGCCGTCCACGAACCCGGGCTACCAAGACGGCACCGTCACCTCGACCACGCACGACGGACAGCCCGCCGCGCTCTGGGAGTTCACCTGGAACGGCTTCACCAAGGCGGAGGGCGCGCGGCACACGTACGACCTCTGCTGGGAGGAAGGCGGCCGGATGTACGACGTGTGGGTGTCGGCGCCGGTCGGCAAGGTGACGCAGGCGAAGGAGTACTTCGACGTGGCGTTGGACACCTTCGTGGCCCCGTAGACGGGAGGTATACGGGAGATAAGGGACGGCCCGCGTCACGGGTCTGTGACCGGTGCGCGACGGGGCTGGATGCCGGAGAGCGTGCCGCGATAGGGATGGACCCATGAGGAACAACGGGGGAGTCCCTTACGGGGCCGACGAGCCGACGAGTTTCGTTCTGCAACCGCCGACCCGGGTCGCCCCGGAGCCGACGGCCGAGCCCGCGCCCGGTCCAGCGCCCGTGCCCGCGCCCGGTCCAGTGCCCGCGTCCGCGCCCAACCCCGCGACCGATCCCGATCCCGATCGCGACCCCGGCACCGGGCGGCTCATCGCGGGCCGCTACCGGCTGCTCGGCAAGCTCGGGCACGGTGGGATGGGGACGGTCTGGCGGGCCAAGGACGAGACGGTGGACCGTGAGGTCGCCGTCAAGGAACCCCGCGTACCGGACCACCTTCCCGAGCGTGAACGCGCCAATGTCTTCGAGCGGATGCGCCGCGAGGCGCGCGCCGCGGCCCGGCTCGACCACCCGGCGGTGGTGAACGTCCACGACGTCGCGGTCGTGGACGGACAGCCCTGGATCGTCATGGAACTGGTGCGGGGCCGTTCGCTGGGCGCCGCCCTCCAGGAGGGCACGCTCGGGGTGCGTGAGGCGGCGCGGATCGGTCTTGAGGTGCTCGGCGCGCTGGAGGCGGCGCACGCGGCGGGCATCCTGCACCGGGACGTCAAGCCCGACAACGTGCTGCTCGGCCCGCACGGCCGGGTCGTCCTCACCGACTTCGGCATCGCGCAGATCGAGGGGGAGACGAATCTGACGGCCACGGGCGGCTTCGTCGGGTCGCCCGAGTACATCGCGCCGGAACGGGTGCTCGGCCAGCGTCCGGGCCCGGCCTGCGACCTCTGGTCGCTCGGTGTCGTCCTGTACGCGGCCACGGAGGGCGTGTCGCCCTTCCGCCGCAGCAACACGCCCGCGACGCTCCAGTCGGTCCTCAACTCCACCCCGGCGCCGCCCGCGTCGGCGCGGGGTCCGCTGGCGGAGGCCATCAACGGGCTCCTGGACAAGGACCCCTCCCGCCGCCCCGGCGCGGACCGGGTCCGACGGATGCTGGAGCAGGCCGCCGAGCCACCCGTCCCGGAGCCGACGCAGGTGGTGCAGATCGCGGGTCCGGGCGGCAAGGGTCTGCGCGTGCGGCGCACGCCCCTGTTCATCGGCCTCGGCGCGGTGGTCGTCGCGGCGGCGGTGGCGGCGTACCTGGTGTTCGCGAACCCGTTCGCGGGTCCGCTGCCCGACGGCTGGAAGAAGCACCACGACACGGACGTCGCCGCGACACTGGTGGTACCCGCGGGCTACCAGAGATCGACGCCGGACCGGACGTCGGACAAGGGGCACTGGGTCACGTACACCGACTGGAGCGGCAGCATCTGGATCGGCCTGACCCTGATCAAGAAGTCCGAGGACGCGAGCCACCGGATCAAGGACTCCTCGGCCGCCGAGATGTACGCCGACAACGACGACTTCAAGGGCAGCGGCGCGTACGAGCTGAGCATGCCCGCGGCCCCGCGGACGGACCCGGAGGAAACGAAGTACCACGGCAGGCAGTCCGCCGAGAACACCGTCGCCTACACGACCACCGACAGCCAGAACCCGCGCCCGCGCGAGGTGAAGATCTTCTACTACAAGACGTCCAAGGGCGACATGTACAAGTTCACGATCAGCTATCCGGGCAAGGGCGACTTCACGACACGCGGCCGTGAAGTCGCCAGGACGGCGATCGCGAACCTGGACATCGACCAGTTGTAGAGGGGCGACGAGGGGTCAGGCGAGCTGGCCGGCCTGGGCCTTGATGGCCGGCGGGGATGCCGTGTTCCGGTCCGCTCCGCCCCGTTCCCGCCGAGGCGGACGGCGGGCGCGGACTGTTCCTCGTATGCCATTACGCGGAAGCTTGGGGTGGCTACCCGCTCGGCGACGACCTCTGCGGCGTGAAGGCCCACGGTTGCGAGCGGCGCAGTCCGCGCGGCGCTACCGTGGAGGCAGCGACACGCCCTGTAATCGGTGGAGGACCGCGGTGACCATCATGAGCGAGCGTCCGGCGTCCATAGACGCTCCTTCGGCCGGAGTCTTTGGGGACATGCTTCGGACCGTCGAGGAGCTGGACACGCCTGAGGGTTACAAGGCCGAACTCATCCGGGGGAAGATCGTCGTGTCGCCGTGGTCGAAGCTGCGTTATCTGCGTCCCATGCGGAGGCTTCGCAGCCAGGTGGAGGCTCATGCGCCTGAAGGGCATGTCGCCGAGACCTCACCCTTCCTCTTCGTGTTTCCGCCTGCTGAGCGAGGCTTCGGTCCCGACCTCTTTGTCGCCGACGAAACCGCCTTCGAAGCCGAAGGCCGCCACGCCGACGGTGCCGCCCTCTCCCTCGTCGCGGAGCTGACCTCCGCATCCACCAAGGACGCCGACTGGCTCGACAAGCTGGACACGTACGGGCGTGTCGTCCCCGTGTATCTGGTGCTGGACATGCAGGTGGGGGAGATCACCGCGTTCTGGGACCCCTCCCCGAAGGGCTATCGGTCGCGGACGACGGTCACCTTCGGTACGTCCCTGCGTGTTCCCCCACCCTTCGACTTCGACCTCGACACCTCGGAGTTCGCGGCTGGCGCGGACGTGGAGAGCTGACCAACCCGGGCGGCCCCGAATGGAGACCGGCTGCCTGAACAACGCGCTGATCAGGGCGTTTACTGCCAGTGCCCACTGGCGCGGTGTGTGCAGTCGGTGAAAGCGGGTTACCAACGGGTACCCAAAGCCCCCGCTCCGTCATACGCTGCGCCTCATGACGGACTCGCAGGCCTCGGAAATCACCGGCACGGTCAAGTCGGAAAAGACCGGCACCAACCCCCTCGCCCCCGCCCCCGTGGGCGCCCGCACCGCCGCCGACGTGGTCACGCCCGAGCTGGTCGCGCAGCTCACCAAGGGTGTCGTCGGCTCCGGGCGGACCGCCAACCACACCCCGTTCACCGGCGAGAAGCTGGCCGACCTGCCCGAGTCCACCCCCGAGGACGTACGGGAGGCCTTCGAGCGGGCCCGTAAGGCGCAGGTCGCCTGGGGTGCCACGCCCGTACGGCAGCGCGCCGCCGTCCTGCTCCGCTTCCACGACCTGGTGCTCGCCCGCCAGGCCGAGGTGCTCGACCTCATCCAGCTGGAGACCGGCAAGGCCCGGCTGCACGCGCACGAAGAGGTGCAGGCCGTCGTCGTGGCCGCCCGCCACTACGGCAGGAAGGCTCCCGCCTACCTCCGCCCCAAGCGGCACGCCGGGGCCATGCCCACCCTCACCAAGGTCACCGAACTGCGCCACCCGCGCGGTGTCGTGGGCCAGATCGCGCCCTGGAACTACCCCCTCGAACTCTCCGTCGGCGACGCGCTCCCGGCCTTCGTCGCGGGCAACGCGGTCGTCATGAAGCCGGACACCGAGACCTGCCTCACCGCCCTGTGGGCGCGCGATCTGCTCGTCGAGGCCGGGCTGCCCGCCGAGGTCTTCCAGGTCGTCATCGGGGACGGTCCGGTCGTCGGGCCGGAGGTCGTCAAGCACGCCGACTACGTCTCCTTCACCGGGTCCACCCGGACCGGCCGCGAGGTCGCCCAGGGTGCCGCCGCCCGGCTCGTCGGCGTCTCCCTCGAGCTCGGCGGCAAGAACGCGATGGTGGTCCTGGAGGACGCCGACATCGACAAGGCCGCCGCGGGCGCCGTCCGCGCCTGCTTCTCCTCCGCGGGCCAGCTCTGCATCTCCATCGAGCGCTTGTACGTCCACGAGTCCGTCGCCGACGCGTTCGCGGAGCGCTTCGCCGCCCGGACCAAGGCCATGCGGCTCGGCACCTCCCTCGCCTACGGCGCCGACATGGGCTCGCTGGTGGGGGAGCGGCAACTGGAGACCGTGACCCGGCATGTGGAGGAGGCGGTCGCGAAGGGCGCGAAGGTCGTCGCCGGTGGCGTCGCCCGCCCCGACATCGGCCCCTACTTCTTCGAGCCCACCATCCTCGACGGCGTGGAAGCCCCCATGGCCGTCTGCAACGAGGAGACCTTCGGGCCCGTCGTCTCCCTCTACCGCTTCAAGACGGACGACGAGGTCGTCGAACTCGCCAACTCCACGTCGTACGGCCTCAACTCCTCCGTCTGGACGAAGGACGGGCGGCGCGGACGCGCGGTCGCGGCGCGGCTGCGCACCGGCACGGTCAACGTCAACGAGGGATACGCGCCCGCGTACGGCAGTGTCCAGTCGCCGATGGGCGGCATGAAGGACTCCGGCCTCGGCCGCCGGCACGGCTCCGAGGGCATCCTCAAGTACACCGAGGCACAGACCGTCGCCCAGCAGCGGCTGCTGCCGATGGCGCCCTCGCTCGGCATGGACGACGAGAAGTACGCGCAGTTCATGAGCCGCAGCCTGAGGGTGATGAAGGCGCTCCGGCTGCGATAAGGGCCCCGGCAAGGGCTCCGCCGTGGGCTCCGCCAAGGGCTCCGTCAGGCCGCACCACGTTCTCAATGAGGAGAGCAGCACGTGTCACAGGAGAACTCCGTCCACAACCCGGACGACACCGCGTACGACTACGACGTCATCGTCGTCGGCTCCGGCTTCGGTGGCTCGGTCACGGCCCTCAGGCTCACCGAAAAGGGCTACCGCGTAGGCGTGTTGGAAGCGGGTCGTCGCTTCACCCGTGACGCGCTGCCCAAGAACTCCTGGGACATCAAGAACTACCTGTGGGCGCCGGCGCTCGGCATGTACGGCATTCAGCGCATCCATCTGCTGGGCAACGTCATGGTGCTGGCGGGCGCCGGAGTCGGCGGCGGCTCCCTGAACTACGCCAACACCCTCTACGTACCGCCGAAGGCCTTCTTCGACGACCCGCAGTGGAAGGACATCACCGACTGGCAGGCGGAGCTGAAGCCGTACTACGACCAGGCCCGCCGCATGCTCGGTGTGCGGCTCAACCCGACGATGACCCCCTCCGACGTCCATCTCAAGGCGGCCGCGCAGCGGATGGGCGTCGGCGACACCTTCCACATGGCGCCGGTCGGCGTCTTCTTCGGCGACGGGCAGGACGCGGACGGCACGGCGAAGGCCGGGCCCGGCGGTGAGGTGGAGGACCCCTACTTCGGGGGCGCCGGACCCGCCCGCAAGGCGTGCACCGAGTGCGGCGAGTGCATGACCGGCTGCCGGCACGGCGCGAAGAACACCCTCAACGAGAACTACCTGTACCTGGCGGAGAAGGCGGGCGCGGTCGTGCACCCGATGACCACCGTCGTGTCCGTCATGGACGACTCGCAGGGCGGATACGCCGTCGCCACCCTGCCCACGGACGAGAAACGCAAGGGCGCGGGGCGGACGCTCAAGGCGCGCAGGGTCGTCATCGCCGCGGGTACCTACGGCACGCAGACACTGCTGCACCGGATGAAGGCGGGCGGCCAACTGCCGTACCTCTCCCCGAGGCTGGGCGAGCTGACCCGCACCAACTCGGAGGCGCTGGTGGGCGCGCAGACCGACAACCGTCGCTACCGCAAGGCGCACGGCACGCCCAAGGCCGACTTCACCCAGGGTGTCGCCATCACCTCCTCGATCCACCCGGACGCGAACACCCACATCGAGCCCGTCCGCTACGGCAAGGGCTCGAACGCCATGGGTGGCCTGTCCATCCTCCAGGTCCCGTACGCGGAGGGCTCGTCGAGGGTGGCGGGATGGCTGGTGAACGCGGCGAAGCACCCGCTCCTCGTGCTTCGCTCGCTCTCCAACCGCCGCTGGTCCGAGCGGACCATCATCGGTCTGGTGATGCAGTCGCTGGACAACTCCCTGACGACCTACCTGAAGCCGAAGGGCGCGGGGAAGGGTCTGCTGACGGCCCGGCAGGGTCACGGCGCGCCCAACCCCAAGCAGATCAGGGCCGCGTCCGAGGCCGCGTCCGCCGTCGCCGCGGAGATCAACGGGTTCGCGGGCAGCAACGTGGGCGAGCTGATGGGGACGCCGCTGACCGCGCACTTCCTGGGCGGCTGCCCGATCGGCGACTCCCGGGAGACCGGCGTGATCGACCCGTACCACCGGCTGTACGGCCACCCGGGCATCTCCGTCGTCGATGGCGCCGCGGTCTCCGCGAACCTCGGGGTGAACCCGTCGCTCACCATCACCGCCCAGGCCGAACGCGCGATGTCGTACTGGCCCAACAAGGGCGAGGCGGACCCGCGTCCGGCGCCGGGAGCGGCATACGAGCGTCTGAAGCCGGTCGAGCCCCGCGACCCGGCGGTGCCCGCGGACGCCTTCGGCGCGCTGCGGCTGCCGTTCCTGGGGATGCCTACGGTGCCGCCGAAACCGTAACTCCGTCTCCGGATACGAGAAGGACCCGCACCCCCCTCCGAGTGCGGGTCCTTCTCGTAGCTGTAGCTCTATCCGTACCTACTGGCCCACTGGCTGCTTACGCGGTGGCGTCGACCGACTTGCGGCGACGCACCACGAACACCGCACCCGCACCGGCGACGACGGCGATGCCACCGGCGAGCGCGATCATCGGCAGGGCGGAGCTGGAGCCGGTCTCGGCGAGGCTGCCGTTGACCTCAGGGGTGTTGCCCTTGTCGGCCGGCTTGTCCGAGACCGGAACCTTGCCGCCTTCCTGCGGCTTGGTGCCATCGGTGTCGGTACCCGAGGAGACGATCTGGAACTTGTACGCGACCTCGCCGAAGCCCGTGCACTGGCCGTCCGTGTCGCCGTAGATGCTGGCGCCGAGCGAGAAGCCGGCGCCGACCGGGGCGCTGGACTTCACGTTGATACGGAGCGGGATGTCGACCTCGTAGTCGGGCTTCAGCTCGTCGGTGTAGCCGACGAAACCGACCGCGTAACCCTCGGAGTCGACGTCCTCCCAGGCCTTGGTGTCCTCGTTGTACGCCTGGAGCTGGACCTTCTTGCTCTGGAAGAGGTCGTCGCCCGCCTTGTCGGAGGACGCGCCGGCGAAGAAGCCGAGCTCGTTCAGCGTGGACTTGGAGTTGTTGAGCACGTTCAGGGAGAACTTGTGCCAACCACTGCCCGCCGCGATCTTGCCGGGCAGGCCGGAGATGGAGACGTCGACCTTGGAGTCCTGGCACTCGGACGGCTCGGGCTCCGGCGTGTCGGACGGCTCCGGCGACGTGGTGCTCGGCGCGGGGGTCGCGGAGGTCGTGGTGGTGGCGGTGGCGGTGGCGCTCGGCTTCGGAGTGGTCTCGGTCGCCGACGCGGACGGCGTCTCGGAGGGCGCGGGAGTGGTCTCGGTCGGGGTCGCCGACGCGGGCTCGCTCGCGGTCTCGGACACCGTCGCGGTGGGGGAGGGGGTCTCCTCCGCGAACGCGGCCGGCGCCGAAAGCAGCGCCAGAGGGGCTATTGCTGCCGTTGCGGCCGCCAGGGCCATGGCACGGCGAAGCTTCATGAAGACCTCGGAAAGTCCGGTGTACCGCTGTGTCGCGGTACGCGTATGGGGTGAGGCCTCCGCGTGTGGGGCGCGGGTGTGGCCGTTGGTTCTGCAGGTGTGACCCGCGAAGCCTGTGAACGGTTGTGTCTTCACTCACGGAATTCTTATGTGGGCTGTGTCACACACCGATCTGGACGGATCTGCCTTGTGTACAGGCTTTCGATCCACTTAGAACTGATCCTCGTGTCTGACAAGCAGCCCGAAGAGGCGGGGGAGTCCGGGGAGTTCGAGCAACCCTCCGTCCCCGACGACGTGTGGGAGCGGTTCGCCCGCGACACCGAACATGACATCCGCAGTTCGGCGCCGAAGGAGCCGTCCGCCCGGGCGCGCATGGTGACCGAACGGCTCCGGCAGAAGGACGCCAAGGGCGCCCAGCCGGAGGGGTGGCGAACGGGTCCGGCCTGGCGGGAGATGGACGGGCGCGCGTCCCGTCGGCGCCGGCTGTGGGCGATCCTCGGCGTGCCCGTCGCGATCGCCGTGGCGCTGGTGGCGGTCAAGCCCTCGCTGTTGCCGGGCGACCCCTTCGGCACGTCGTCCGGTACGCCGTCAGGGGGTGCGTCCGCCGCCGCGCTGCCCGCCGAGACCGCGCCTCCGACCGCCGCTCCCTCCAGCGCCGCGCCCGACACGCCCACCCTCGACAGGCCGTTCGCCGGCTCGCCCGCCGAGCGCTGGGCCGACGGTGCCGCCGCCATCGTCGTACCGAAGGCGACGCCGGTCGGTACGTTCACGAGCGCGCAGGTGGCCGCGGCCCTGAAGCAGGCGAAGACCCTGCTCGTCGGCGCGAACCTGAACCCGGGGACCCTGCGTGGCGAGCGCCCCGAGAGCGTGCTCGCGCTCCTCGACCCGAAGCAGCCCCGCATGCTCGACGACGTGAACAGCTGGCTGCGCGCGCCGGGGAAGAAGCACGATCCGCTGTTGCTCTTCAGCCGGTTCGACCCGGCCGAGGTGCGGCCGGCCGGGGATGTGGTCAAGGTCCGGGGCCGGACGACGTTCAAGGCGGGCGCACACGCGTCCGTCGCCATCCACATGGACTACACCTTCGTCTACCCCCTGATCCAGGCGGACCAGGCATCGAAGGCGTCGGGGGCGACGGAGACGTCCGGGGCGTCGACCGAAGTGGCCCGCACCATCGTGCGCCGCGTCCTCGACCTCGAACTCCTCGACCCGCGGAAGTACCAGGCCACTCCCGGCAAGCTGTCGATCACCCGGTACGACCAGGACCTCGGCAACACCGCCTGCGACGTCTACGACGGTTTCCTGCACCCCCAGTTCGTCTCGGCCGCCCCCACCGGCGCGCCTCCGACGGGGCCCACGACCGATCCGTACGACCGCAGCCGGGACATCCGGCACTCCGGCACGGAGACGTGCGGCACGGTGTCCCGCACCTGACGGGATCCGACGGGCGTGCGAAGGGCCCCGCGGGACGGAGACCGCGGGGCCCTTCTTCGCCAGCACCGACGTCAGGGCAGCGCCGGTGCTTGGGGAGCGGCGCCGGGGGGTGCGCCGCGGGTCTCGGTACGAACATGGGGGTACGGGACTGGGACCGTGGAGCGGAGCGGAACCCAGAGCCTGGGGGTGCGCTCGGGCCGTCGAACAGATTCCGTCGATCAGATTCCGTCGGACGGCCCCGGGCGTCCCCGGAGCCGACCGTTCTCTTGAGTGACCGGGCTGCTGTCCCCTGCCGTCCGGTCACACCCCTGGGACGAGGTCCCACGACGTACGGCACGATCCGTACGTCTCATCGCCCCAGTGGAGCCACGCGTGGTTCTTTCGGGCCCGCCCCTGGCTGGCACGGACACCGGGACCAACGAAGTCCGCGGCGCCCCGGTCACGCGCCGTACGGGTGAGAGGGCATGCGTACGTGCGTGCGTCGCGTACGGGGTCAGACGCGGCCGCGGCACAGCTCCAGCAGCGTCATGGCGAGCGAGGTGCCGGGCTTGCCGAGCGCGTCCCGGAAGTGGGCGAGGATCTCCATCTCGCGCGAGAGGTTCACCCGGCGGCCACCGGACTCGATCCGGGCCTCCTGGATCACCTTCGACACGGCCATCCGTTCCTGGACGAGGCCGATGATCCGGTCGTCGAGGGCATCGATGCGTTCGCGGGCGCCGGTGATCACGTCTGCGGCCTCGTCGGTACGGGCGCCGGTCTTGTCGAGTACGTCGGCCATGGTGGGCTCCTCTTGGGATGAGGTGCCCCGGATCGGCAGGACCCGGAAACGACAGAAGCCCCGGGCCTTGTCGGCCCGGGGCGCCTGGGAAGTCGCTTGTCAGTTGCTCAAGCAGCACGACCATGGCAGCCGGTGGGCCGGTTGCCATAGGTAAACAGGAAGGTCGCCTGCGTGAGCATGCAAGCAGTATGCCCACAGGGCCGTGCCACGTCCAAGCGGGTTCGGATACTGAGACTCGGACCCAAGTGCGGGCGGACGGGGCTTCGCCCCGCATTCCCCGCGCCCCTTGAGGGCGCTGGCGCGCGTCTTTCAGCCTGTCCGGCGTTCGAGGACGAGACCGTTCAGGCCGATCGGGGGTTTGGGGGCGGAGCCCCCGAGTCGGGAGGGGTCGGGTAGAGGCGGCGGGGGCGGAGAACCCGGTGCAGGCATGCTCGCGTGGACCCCCGGTAGACTCGATACCCCACACCCCCTGCTCACCGCCGGAAGGCAAACCGTGCCAGAAGCGTCCCCCGCCGCCCCCGACACCGTCCTGGTCGTCGACTTCGGTGCGCAGTACGCCCAGCTCATCGCCCGCCGCGTCCGCGAGGCCCGGGTCTACAGCGAGATCGTGCCGAGCACCATGCCGGTCCAGGAGATGCTCGCCAAGAACCCGGCGGCGATCATCCTCTCCGGAGGCCCCTCGTCGGTGTACGCCGAGGGCGCCCCCCGCCTCGACCGAGCGATCTTCGAGTCCGGCGTCCCCGTCTTCGGCATGTGCTACGGCTTCCAGCTGATGGCGACGACCCTCGGCGGCACGGTCGACAACACCGGCGCCCGCGAGTACGGCCGTACGCCCCTGCACGTCTCCAAGTCCGGATCGACCCTCTTCGAAGGCACCCCGGACGAGCAGTCGGTGTGGATGTCGCACGGCGACGCGTGCAGCGCCGCCCCCGAGGGCTTCACGGTCACGGCGTCCACGGACGTCGTCCCGGTCGCGGCCTTCGAGAACGACGAGAAGAAGCTGTACGGCGTCCAGCACCACCCGGAGGTCATGCACTCCACGCACGGCCAGCAGGTGCTCGAGCACTTCCTGTACCGCGGCGCGGGCCTCACGCCGGACTGGACGACCGGCAACGTCATCGACGAGCAGGTCGCCCTCATCCGCGAGCAGGTCGGCGACAAGCGCGCCATCTGCGGCCTCTCCGGCGGCGTGGACTCCGCCGTCGCCGCCGCCCTCGTACAGAAGGCCATCGGCTCCCAGCTGACCTGCGTGTACGTCGACCACGGCCTGATGCGCAAGGGCGAGACCGAGCAGGTCGAGAAGGACTTCGTGGCCGCGACCGGCGTACAGCTGAAGGTCGTGGACGCGCAGGAGCGGTTCCTCAGCGCACTCAAGGGCGTCTCGGACCCCGAGGAGAAGCGGAAGATCATCGGCCGGGAGTTCATCCGGGTCTTCGAGCAGGCCCAGGCGGAGATCATCGCCGAGGCCGCGGAGGGCGAGGACGTCGCCTTCCTGGTCCAGGGCACGCTCTACCCGGACGTGGTCGAGTCCGGTGGCGGCACCGGCACGGCCAACATCAAGTCCCACCACAACGTGGGCGGCCTCCCCGAGGACCTCGAGTTCGAGCTCGTCGAGCCGCTGCGCAAGCTGTTCAAGGACGAGGTCCGGATGGTCGGGCAGGAGCTCGGTCTCCCCGACGAGATCGTCCAGCGCCAGCCCTTCCCGGGCCCGGGCCTCGGCATCCGGATCGTCGGCGAGGTGACGAAGGAGCGGCTCGACCTGCTCCGCGAGGCGGACGCCATCGCCCGCGAGGAACTCACGGCGGCCGGCCTGGACCGTGACATCTGGCAGTGCCCGGTGGTCCTGCTCGCGGACGTCCGCAGCGTGGGCGTCCAGGGCGACGGCCGCACGTACGGCCACCCGATCGTGCTGCGCCCCGTCTCCTCCGAGGACGCGATGACCGCCGACTGGTCCCGCCTCCCGTACGAGGTCCTCGCCAAGATCTCGACCCGCATCACCAACGAGGTCGCGGACGTCAACCGAGTCGTCCTCGACGTCACGAGCAAGCCCCCGGGCACGATCGAGTGGGAGTAGTCCCACCCCTCAGGTCCGCCTGAGAGTCCGCACCGGCTCTCCGGGCGTCCAGACCTGGACGACCAGATAGGTGTCGTCCTCGATGTAGGTCCGTACGACCTCCGTCAGCTCGGTGCGGAAGAGGTGGAACGGCTCCGGCGGTTCCACCTCTTTCACGTACGCGGCCTTGACCGTCCCGTCGTCGACCTCGACGGCCCGTCCACTGATCCGGACGTCCCCGCCCCCCATCGCCGTGCCCGGCCCCGGGTTCGCCTGGAGCGCGAAGCGCGGGTCGCGGCGCAGGTCGAGTGCCTTGAGTGAGTCCGGCATCATGCCGAGCCACAGATCGCCGCGCAGGAAACGCACCTCAAGGCCGGTGGTCCGGGGCGAACCGTCCTTGCGGAGGGTCGCGAGGACGTGGTGCGTGAAGGCCCCGAAACGCTCTTCGACCGCCTGGGCGAGTGAGGGTTCGGCGGCGACGAAGGTGCCCCAGCGCGCGGGGTTCACGTATTCGGCAGGGCTCTCGGCAAGGCCGTTGGTAGCGCTCATACGGTGAGTGTGGCGCCGATACCCGACACGTACTGTCGGGTATCGGCGGGCGCTCGGTCGGCGCCCTCGGGCCGCGGCCCCGGCCCTCTCGTAACGGTTGCGCACTCTCTTCACCGAACGGCTCTGTTCTCCTGCACCGACCAGAGGTAACTTCCGCTCCGTATCGGACACGCCAGTGCTGGAGGACCTATGCAAGGGCCCACGCCGCCCGTGCCCCTGCCCACCGACCAGCTGCAGTTCGCCATGCCGCCGATGTACGACTCGTTGGACGACGAGCGACGCCATCGCAAGGAGCGGTTGGCCGGGGCGCTGCGGATCTTCGGGCGGCTCGGCTTCGAGGACGGGGTCTCCGGTCACATCACCGCGCGCGACCCGGAGTACAGCGACTGCTTCTGGGTGAACCCCTTCGGGATGCCCTTCAAGCACGTCACCGTGAGCGACCTGGTCATGGCCAACCAGGACGGGCAGGTGATCGAGGGCCGCTACCACGTGAACCAGGCGGCGTTCACCGTGCACGCCCAGGTCCACGCCGCCCGCCCCGACGTCGTCGCCGTCGCACACTGCCACTCCGTGCACGGCCGCGCCCTGTCCGCCCTCGGTGACCTGCTCGACCCGATCAGCCAGGAGAGCTGCGCCTTCTACGAGGACCACGCGCTGTACGACTCGTACACCGGTGTCGCCGTGGACACCGAGGAGGGCCGCCGGATCGCCTCCGCGCTCGGCACCCGCAAGGCGCTCGTGCTGCGCAACCACGGGCTGCTGACCGTGGGCGACTCGGTGGACGCGGCGGCCTGGTGGTTCCTTTCGATGGAGCGCTCCAGCCAGGTCCAGCTGACCGCACGGGCCGCGGGCCGCCCGATCCTCATCGACCACAAGCAGGCGGTCGCGACCCGGGAGCAGCTCGGCGGCGACCTGGTGGCGTGGATCAACTACCAGCCGCTGTGGCAGGACATCAGCCGCAGCGAACCGGACCTCCTCAGCTGAATACCGGACCTCCTCAGCTGAATTCCGGTGCGCACCGGCTAGAAACCCCGCAGTACGGCCGCCTTGGTCGCCGCGAACTCCTCGTCCGTGAGCACCCCGTCGCGATGCAGCTCGCCCAGCTCCCGCAGCCGCCGCAGCAGTACGTCGTGATGGTCGGCCTGGGCCGGTACCGATGCCGCTACCGGTGGCGATCCTGGTCCCGACGCGGTGGTGAGTTGCGGCGGCCGGTCGACGTGCTCGCCCGCCCGGAGGGACGGATGCGGCAGCCGGGCGGTCACCGCGGCGGCGACGAGCGCCGTGAGCAGGTCGCGGCGGGCGCTGCCCCACAGGTCGAGGGCGAACGGATCCTTCTCCGGCGGCAGCTTGGAGAACACGGTCTCGCGCGTCACGAACCGCAGAAACCCGTCCTCGTACCCGGAATTGGGCAGCCACTCCACCTGCACCAGGTCCCCGACGGCGATGATCCGCGGCCCCGTCGCCCGCTTGACCCGGTCCGAGGTGTCCGCCCAGTCGATCCGCACCTGCGAGCCGTCGAAGGAGACCGTGCCGTCGCTGGACCGGACGGACACGGGCACGGGCGGACCCGCGAGGAGGAAGGTCTTCGCCGGCTCCTTGGGGATCTGGTCCAGGAGCAGGGCGTGCCGGATCTCCTCGGCGACGTACTCGGCGACCCCGGTACGGTCGATGTCGACCGTCAGCCGGTACGGGTCCGCCGCGTCGGGCAGCCGCCCACCGGTCGCCTGGAGCAGCGGATCGGCACCCTCACGGAGCCTGAGGCGCAGTCTGCCGCGCTTGCGTTCGGGTTCGTAGACGATGCCCGAAACCGCCTCCAGGGGAACGGCGATCTCTCCGTACGTCTGCCGGAACAACGGCACGGAGCGATGGAGTCCCGGCGTGATCCTGACCGTGCTGCCGTCGAAGGCCCAGGTCCCGTCGCGCTGGATGATCTCGGCCATGGGGAAATTCTCGCAGCCGGGTCAACACGGGGTCCGGTGCTTCACTCGCGCTGACCGGACCTGCCCGACGCGAGCACTGTTCCGTGCGACACAATGCCCTGTCATCGCAAGGCAGTTGCAAGCCTTGCGAGGCAGCTCTCGGCGCGGGGAAGGCGGCAGCGGGCGTGGCGGTGCAGGAGGCGAGACACGGCTCGGAGCGCGGTGGCGGGCTCGGTGCGGGACAGGGGGTGGCGCACATGGGCGGCTGCACCTGCGGGGACTGTCCGCACGGGGCGCGCGAGGGGCACCGGCGCGCCGTTGCCGCGTTCCTCGCCAGGCGCGACGAGCTGGCGTCGGGACAGGGACTGCCCGCCGCCGTCGCGCACTCGGCGTCCGCGTCCCGGCAGTGGGTCTCCGACGAACTCACCCAGTCCGCCGACCTGGTCGCCGAGCGCGGACGCGTCGACGGCGAGGCATGGCTGGGACGCCTGTGGCGACACACGGCGTACGCGGTGTGGGGGGCCGTCCTGACCCTGCTCGTCGTCCAGGCCCTCACGGCGATCGGCGCGGGCTGGACGGCGGCGCGCACGGCGGGCCTGCTGGCCGCTCTGGTGGTGGCCGCCGGGCTGACGGGCGCGGGCTATCTGCACCGGGCGCGGGGCGGGGCCCTCGCCCCGGTCGTCGGCGAGGACAACCGCCTGTCCACCTCACGGGCGATGGCCGTCGGCTGGGTCCTGTTCGTCGTCTACGCCGTACTCGTTCTCGTGGGCCAACTGGCGGCGGCCTCCGCCCACGGCAAGCGCGACGACCTGATCGCCGGCCTCGAACTCGCCCGCGGTGCCGGTGTGGTGACCGTCGTCGCCGTCGTCTGCGCGATCGCGGTGCTGGTACGCCGGGTCGTGGGCCTGCGGGTCCTCGGGCAACGCCTGCAGAAGGTACGTGCGGACCGGCCGCGCGCCGCCGACCTCCTCACGGACGACTCCGGCCGGGGCAGCTTCGCCGACATCCAGTACGTCGTCATCGGCGCCGTCGCCCTGGTCTTCGCGGCGGTACGGCTCGCCAGGCGCCCGGAGCAACTGCCCGACCTCCCCTGGGGCCTGGCGCTTCTGGTCCTCGTCTCGGCGGCCACCTACCTCGCCGGGAAGTACGCCGAGGGCGGCCGCCCCGTCATCCTCTCCGTCGTCCGCTCCCGTGAGGCCGGCGACCTCGACGCGCCGATCCGCACCGGCGACGACATCGAGATCCGGGGCGCCGGTTTCGTCCCACCCGGCGCCCAGAGCGCGGACCGTCTGTCCCGCATGGTCGTCCGCATCGGCGCGGTGCACGTCCATGTCCCCCTGGTGCCGGTCCCCGGCGGCTTCAGCAACCCCACGGACGCAGTCCTGACCGTGCCGGTCCCGGTCGACGTGGAACCCGGCCGGGTGGAGGTCCAGGTGGTAACGGCGGCCGGAGTGGAAACGAACCGCTGCCTGATCGAGGTGACGGACTGAACCACCCCGCGGCTGCGTGCGGGGGCCTCACCGGAGTAAGTTCGAGAGCGGGCGGGTGGGCTCACCGGAGTCGTTCGACTGCGGGCCGGTGGGGGCCGTTCGCGCAGTTTTCCGCGCCCTTGGGGGCGCGCCCGCGCCATCGAAAAAAACTGGCCCCGAGCGTTGAGTGGATACCCGCTCTCGTACGTATGGTCTGTTGAGGGGTCAACGGCACGTGGCGAGAGGCGGCGGAGAGCGATGACTCACGGTATGCGGTCGGACACCCAAACCCCCCATCTCGACGGCGGCGGACGAAACTGGCGGGACACCGCCACCCGCTACGCCCTGTTGCCCCTGCGCGTCTTCCTCGGCGTCACCTTCATCTACGCCGGCATCGACAAACTCACCGACAGCGCCTTCCTCTCCGCCTCCGGCTCCGGCTCGGTCGGCGACCTGATGCGCAATGTGCGCGACTCCGCCGCGATCCCGGCCCTCGTCGACCTCGCCCTGAAGAGCCCCGTCGGCTTCGGCTACGCCATCGCCTTCGGTGAACTGGCCGTCGGCATCGGCACTCTCATCGGCCTGCTGGCGCGCCTCGCGGCCCTCGGCGGCGCGCTCATCTCCCTCAGCCTGTGGCTGACGGTGAGCTGGGCCTCCGACCCGTACTACTACGGCAACGACCTGGCCTACCTGATGGCCTGGCTGCCCCTGGTCCTCGCGGGCGCATCGGTCTTCTCCGTCGACGCGGCCTTGCGCGCGAGGCGCGGCCAACGGTCCGGAAACCTCCGCTACTGAGTAACGCCGCAGCGCAGAGCATGCGCACGGCATCGCAGGGTGGACGGCACGGCATCGCAGGCTGGTAGGTGCAGGGAGCAGGAGATCACCCTGCACCTACCAGCGCTCCGTTCACGCCCCCGCTACCCGGACACTCCCGCCCCACGTCGCCGCAACCGTCGCCGACGTATGCCATGGGTCAGGAACGCCACCGCGCCCGCCAGGCAGAGCCCACCCGTGACGACGGGGATGATCGCGAACCACGGTGTGTCCCACCAACCGCCCGCGTCGCCCGCGTAGGTGAGGCCCCCGGCGGTGAGGAAGAGGCCGGCGACCAGCTTTCCCGGCTGGAACTCATGACGTGGCACGGATCACCTCCGCCTGTCCCACGCCGACCTGGAGGTCCAGGTCGAGCGTGCCGCCGTTCTTGCCGCCGGTCGGGGCCGGCAGGGTCACCTGCTTGTGCTTGCCCGGTTCCACGTCCACGTCCTTCTTGCCGTCGCCCGGCAGCTGGATGTCCCCGACGCCCACGTCGATGTTCAGCTTCACGGTCGCGTCCTTGGGGACGATCACCTTCAACTGGCCCGCGCCCACCTGCGCGGTCGTCGTCACCGTCTGGCCCTTGGTGAGGCCGAGATGGGTGAGATCGAGGGTGCCCACACCCGTGCCGAGGTCGAAACGCTTCGGCACCGCGGCAGCGGTCCCGGGAGTCCACTCGACCCGCATCCAGTGGGTGCTGATGTCCTTCGGCATGGCCACGGAGCCGGCCAGCAGCGCCGCCGTGATCACTGCGAGGAAGATCGACCCCGCGCCCGTACGCCCCACGAACGCGCTGAGTGCGATGCCCAGTCCGAACACGACGAGCGCGCAGGACAGACCGGTCTGCAGGCTGGTGGCGAGCGGATGGTCGTCCCACGTCAGGCCCGTGCCGAGGCCGCCCGCGACCAGCGCGAGCAGGAAGACCCAGCCGCCGATCCAGCGCGGGCCGCGCGGCTGCGGCTCACGGGCCGCGCGGAGGTCCCGTATGTCCGGGCGGGGCGTGCCGCGGGCGATGTTGAGCGCCGCCGCGACATCTCGGTCCCGGGCGTCCGGCGGGCCCCACAGATAGCCGGTGCCGCCCACGTGCGAGCCGTCCTTGACGATCGGGTCGCGCCACCAGGAGGGGTAGGAGACGGGGACGGGCGGGGCCTGCGCCTCCGGCGGGGCGTCCGCCACCGCCTGGGCGGCGAGCGGGTCGGGGTCGGGGGCGCCGCGCTGCTGCGACCAGTACCCCGCGCCCGCGAGAAGCAGGGAGAGGACGACGGCGAACGTCAGCACGCTGCCGTTGCTCAACATCGACAGGAACACCCCGCAGCCGACCAGCGCGAAGAGCACGGCCGCCAGCGCGTGGCCGTCGACGCGGCCGGTGAGGAGCTTGCGGACCTCGTTCTCCTCCTCGTCGTCGTAGGGAACGAACAGCCAGACGAAGCCGTAGAAGATGAGACCGATGCCGCCCGTGGCGGAGAGCACGGCGAGCACGATCCGGAAGATCACCGGGTCCATGTCGCACTGCCGCCCCAGCCCGGCGCACACACCGCCCAGCATCTTCTGCCGCCGGTCGCGCCGGAACCTGCGCGGGCCCCCGGGCGCGTGCGGCTCCCCGTGCGCGCGCGTTTCCTCACCTGTCGCGCCCGGCACTCCCGCACCCTCCGCGGCTCCTCCCGCGCCCGTGGCGGTGCCCGCGGAGCGCGGCACGGCGTCCCGCGGCCCGGCGCCCGAGGGTGGGGCGCCCGGGCCGGGGCCGGGATCCGGCTCCGCTGCCGCGTGCTGCTGATCTGTCATGTGTCCATGGTGACGGGCGGGAAGGCCCGGCGGCAGTCGGGACGACCCTGGCCGAACCCTGATATCGGCCCTGACGGGGGCGGAGGGAACCGTTCGAGCACCGGTCTCTCGAAGATCAGGGGAGTATCGGGGGTCGACCCTGATGCTCCTGCCCTCCGCCCGTGTGAACATCGATGGCATGCCGGAAGCCGCAGCAGTGCCCCTCGACGACCCGCGGCCCCCGCGCAAGCTCTACCGCAGCAGCGACGGACGCTGGCTCGGGGGCGTGGCGCGAGGGCTCGCCGGGCATCTCGGGCTGCCCGTGATCTGGGTGCGGCTGGTGTTCGTCGGCCTGTTCATGGCGGACGGTCTCGGGGCGCTCCTCTATGCCGCGTTCTGGTTCTTCGTGCCGCTCGGCGTCGGCGGCGTCGACTCCGGGCGCACCCCGGCCTTCACCACCGAGACCGCCCCCGACGGCCGCCGCAGACTCGTGGCCCGCAAGCCGGACCGGGGCCAGATGGTCGCCCTGCTCCTCATGGTCGTCGTGGCCATGGTCTTCGTCGGCAATGTGAATCTCGGCGGTGGGGCCAGGGCCTATCTCTGGCCGACCGTTCTCGTCGGCGCGGGCGTCGCCCTGGTCTGGCGCCAGGCGGACAACGCGCGGCGGGCCCGCTGGGTCGAGGTCGGCCGTCGTCGTCGTACGCTCACGCTGCTGCGCTCCGCGGCCGGTGTCCTGCTCGTCACCGCGGGCGTCTCCGGAATATTCGTGCTCCAGGGCTCGGCGGCCCACCTCGGGTCGGTCCTGCAGGCGGCACTCGCGGTCCTGGTCGGCACAGCGCTCCTCGCCGGCCCCTATCTCGTGCGCATGACCCAGGACCTCTCCGAGGAGCGCCTGATGCGCATCCGCGCCCAGGAGCGGGCCGAGGTCGCCGCCCACGTCCACGACTCGGTGCTGCACACCCTGACCTTGATCCAGCGCAACGCGGAGAACGCGAACGAGGTGCGACGGCTCGCCCGCGCGCAGGAGCGCGACCTGCGCGCCTGGCTCTACAAACCGGAGGGCACCGGCAAGGACGAGGCCGACGAGCCGACGACCCTGGCCGAGGCGGTCCGTCGCAACGCGGCCGAGGTCGAGGACAAGCACGGCGTCCCCATCGAGGTCGTCGTCGTGGGCGACTGCCCGCTCGACGAGGGCCTGACCGCACAGATGCAGGCCGCGAGGGAAGCGATGGTGAACGCCGCCAAGTACGGTGGCGAGGGCGGTGCCGTACAGGTCTACGCCGAAGTCGAGGGCAGGACGGTCTTCGTGTCCGTCCGCGACCGCGGTCCCGGCTTCGACCTCGACGGGATACCCGCCGACCGCATGGGCGTTAGAGAATCGATCATCGGCCGCATGGAGCGCAACGGCGGCACGGCGCGACTGCGCGCGGTGCCGGACGGCGGCACGGAGGTCGAGCTGGAGATGGAAAGGGCGGAGAAGACGTCATGAGCGACGTGAACGGACCGACCGGGCAGACCCCGGCATCGCACGGGCCGGAGGATGCCGCCGTGGGTACGGCCGGGACGGAGGCCGGGGCCGGGGCCGCGACCGGGTCGGCCACCGAGTCCGTCGCCGATGTGGGCGCGCCCACGGGCTCGACCGCCGTCGGCCCCCAGACGACTGCTGCCGCGACTGCTGCCGAGGGCGGACGCCGTGTGCGGGTCGTGCTCGTCGACGACCACCGCATGTTCCGTACGGGAGTACAGGCCGAGATCGGAGAGACCGAGCGGACCGGCGTCGAGGTGGTCGGCGAGGCCGCGGACGTCGACCAGGCGGTCACGGTCATCACGGCCACCCGGCCCGAGGTCGTCCTGCTCGACGTCCATCTGCCGGGCGGCGGCGGTGTCGAAGTGCTGCGCCGCTGCGCCCCGTTGATGGCCGACGCCCGGCAGCCGGTCCGTTTCCTCGCGCTCTCGGTGTCGGACGCCGCGGAGGACGTCATCGGTGTGATCCGCGGCGGCGCCCGTGGGTACGTCACCAAGACCATCACCGGCACGGACCTGGTGAACTCCGTCTTCCGCGTCCAGGAAGGCGACGCGGTCTTCTCGCCCCGCCTGGCCGGATTCGTCCTGGACGCGTTCGCCTCCACCGACGCCCCGCCCGTCGACGAGGACCTCGACCGTCTCACCCAGCGCGAGCGCGAGGTCCTGCGTCTCATCGCCCGCGGCTACGCCTACAAGGAGATCGCCAAGCAGCTGTTCATCTCGGTGAAGACGGTCGAGTCGCACGTCTCGGCGGTCCTCAGGAAGCTCCAGCTGTCGAACCGTCACGAGCTGACCCGATGGGCCACCGCGCGTCGGCTGGTCTAGCCGATCGCGTCGGGAGGGTTGCCTACCGGTGTTCCGCGTCGGGCGCCGGGCCCAGTATCCGTAGCGCCCAGCGGTAGTGACGGACGGCCTTCACGATGCCGATGAGGCCGGTCAGCCACAGGATCAGGCCGATGCCCATGCCCTGGACGACATCGCTGTACAGGGGGTGGCCGGGCTCGGCCCGCGCGGCCGCCGTGAAGGACGTCCAGGCACCGATCGCGCAGACGCCGAGCGAGGAGAGCAGCCAGAAGAGGCTGAGGCCGGGGGAGCGCAGCCGGGAGTCGGTCGCGGGGTGCCGGTCCAACTCGGACCAGGCGTCGAGCAGTCGGTGTATGTGATGGTCCCGGCGGACGGAGAGGGCGACGGCGACGACGGTCGGGGCGAGCGCGGCCAGGCCCAGCAGGGCGAAGAGCGGGCCCAGGACGAAACCGGTGGGGTCGCGCTGCTCGAGTTGTCGCAGCGGCAGTACCAGCAGCGCCCAGCCGACGATCGCCGCGAGCGCCAGCAGCCAGAGCAGCAGCACCCGGTGCACCCCGAGGCTGCGCCTGCGCAGCTCCTCCAGCGCCCGCCCCCGGTCGGCCAGCAGCGCGGCGCGGTCCGGCCAGGTCCTGATGTGCGCGGGCGGCGGCGGAGGCGGCAGCAGGGAGCCGGGCATCAGAACCTCTCGGACGACGGAGCGACGACGGGGCGACGACAGGACGACGGAGCGATGACGACGGAAACAGAGTCCGCGCCGACGCTACCGTGATCCACTTCTCCGTCCGCACCACACCGCGGTCGCCCCCGCGTCTTTCACGCCACTCGGGTGGCTCCCGCGAACGGCATCTCGTCGACCGGCGCCAGCCGCACGGGCGCCGACGGGTTCGGGGCGTGGATCATCTGGCCGTTTCCCACGTAGATGCCCACATGGCTGATTCCGGAGTAGAAGAACACCAGGTCGCCGGGGCGGAGTTCGGACCGCGAGACCCGGCGTCCGGCGTTGATCTGCGCGTACGTCGTGCGCGGCAGCGAGATGCCCGCGGCGCGGTACGCGGCCTGGGCCAGGCCCGAGCAGTCGAAGGCGTCGGGCCCGGTGGCGCCCCAGACGTAGGGGCTGCCGAGCTTCCCGTAGGCGTACGCGACGGCCTCCGCCGCACGCGAGTTGGGTGCCGCGACGGAGCCGGGCGACGACATCGGGCCGAGGTCGCGCGCGGCGGAGCGCGAGGCGCGCTGCCCGGCGCTTCCCGCGCCTCCGGCCGCTCCCAGGTCCCCGAGCTGCGCGCGCTGCTCGTCGGTGAGCCGTGACAGCAGCTGCCGCGCCGTGTCCAGCTTCCCGGTGATCGTCTTCTTGGCCCGTTTCAGCTCCGCCTGACGCGACTTGAGCGAGGCCAGCTCGACATGCGCGGCCCCGCGCAGCTGCTCGATCTCCCGCAGCTGCTTGCGCACCCGGGCCACGGCCCCCGCCTGCCGACTGCCGGCCCGCTCGGCGAACGCGGCCCCTTCCAGATACCGGTCGGGGTCGTCGGAGAGCGCGAGTTGCAGCGCGGGGTCCAGGCCTCCGCTGCGGTACTGCGCGGCGGCGATCGAACCCAGCGCGTCCCGCGCCGCGTTGAGCCGGTCCTCCTTGCGCGCGGCCTCGTCGCGTAGCGCGTTCAGCCGCTGCTCGGCCTTGTCGGCCTTGTCCTTCGCGCCGTCGTACTTCTGGGTGGCGACCTCCGCCTCCTCGTACAACTTGTCCACCTTGGCCTTCACCTGTGCCGGCGACAGCTGCGGGTCCGCGTGCCCCGTCCCGTCGAAGCCCGTCGCCGTGGCCGCGCCCGCGAGGGCGATGGTCGCGGCTGTGCGGGCCGTGTTTCCACCGAGCGAGCGCTGTCTGGGCTTTCGGTGCGCTGCCACGAGGGCCCACATCCTTCCCGGGGACTTGCCTACGACCGCCGGGGACGAGCGCGGTCAGCGGGGACACGTCCGGCGGCGGCCCACACAGGGGGAGCGAGCCGCCGCCGGACCTTTCTCGGCGGTGGTGTCCGGCTGCCGCCCCTGGCCCGGGCGGCGGTGGGGAGCCGGTCACCTGGTGGAGGACGCTAAACCTGAGAGTGATGTCCCGGTGACGCCAAGTACGGAAGTGGCGCCACTGGATCGCGGGGCGACCGTATGTGACCGTGATCCCGGCCCGGCGAAGTCGACTTCACGCGGTGTGATGACCGATGGGGCGGTTCCGGGACCATCGGTGGTTCCCAGGTGGTACGGGTCTACAGGGGGTGGGCCGGTGACAAGAGGGGTCGGGGCCGCCGATTAGGCTCCGGCTCCATGGACGTACTCATCCATCTCTTCGTCGGCCTGCACATCATCGGCATCGCCTCGCTCCTCGGCGGTTTCCTCACCCAGATGAAGGCGATGGGCCAGGGCACCGCCCGGTTCGTCCCCGCCATGCTGCACGGCGCGCTGACCATGCTGGTCACGGGCGTCGCCCTCGTCGGCCTCAACCAGGCCGACGACCACTCGGTCAACACCATCAAGATCGGCGTGAAGCTCGCCCTGCTGATCGTGATCCTCGGACTCGTCTATGTGAAGCGGGACGACGAGAAGGTGGACAAGGGCCTGTTCGGGCTCGTAGGGCTGCTCACGACCGCGAACATCTTCATCGCGGTGCTCTGGACCTGACGGCCCCCCGAAGGCCCCCACGGACGGCTACGACGCTTCCGGACAGCGCTACAGATGCCCGACCGCTACGGTTCCTGCGGACGCCCGACCATTACGGCTCCTGTGGGTGTCTGACCGCTACGGCCACCACCGCCAGCCACGCCGCGACCGAGATCCACAGCAGTACTTGCCCGAGCGCCTTGAGCCAGCCGACGCCGATGGCGGCCGCGACCGACAGCGCCGCCACCGCCGTCATCCCCAGCGGGAACACGGTCGCCCAGCGCAGCACGTCGTAGCGCGGTCGGGGCCACAGGGCCTCCGCCACGGCCAGCACGCAGTACGAACCGAGGACGAGCACGAGCAGCGCCTCGGTCACCCAGCGGAGCACGCCGTTGTCGTCGTTGTTCCACAGGTAGATGTTCGCCTGGTACGCGAGGATCAGCTTCGACCCCGCCAGCGCCGAGATGGCGAGCGCGCCGCCCGCGACCCACTGGTCCCCGGCCCCCGTGGCGACCTCGCGGTAGTCGAAGTAGAACAGTGCCGCCGCGTAGAGCACGAGCCCCAGCCAGAACAGCACGAGCGCGGTGTGCGCGAGCCAGTCCGTGTGCGTCGCGGGGGCGAGCGTCGCGCCCAGCACCGCGAGCCCCTGCGTGGCCACACAGCCGAGGAACACCGCTCCGGGCATACGGGGCCGCCATCGCCGTACGACCAGGAAGAGCAACCCCGGCCAGAGCGCCGCCGCCAGGGCGAGCAGGGCCTCGGCCGGTACCTCCCACCCCAGTGTGACCAGCCGCGTGCCGAGCACGGCGGTCGCCGCGACCGCGGTGAGCGCGCTCGGTGTACCGGCCTCCGTCAGCCACCGCTCCCGCTCCCGCAGCAGCCGTACGACGAAGGCCGCGGCGAGCCCGAGCCAGCCGAGGGCCGCCAGGGCCAGCACGATCCGGGACAGGATCTCGTAGCCGGTCTGCTCCAGCCCGATCGAGATGATGCCGGTGGCCAGGATCGCGGCTCCGGCGCCCGGCGGATTCTGCGCCCACCAGCTGCGCAGGCCGGTCCACCGGGTGCCGGGCGGGGAGATGGCTGACATGGGCCCGATGCTAAGGACCTTCGAGCGGGTTGGCGGCGGGCCACGCGCGCGTGGAGCTCGATGAGCCCCACGCGCGCGTGCCGGGCACCGAGGCGTTAGGCCGGACGCACCACGCTGTGGATGATCGACTCGCCGCCGTAGAAGATCGACTCCTCGCGGACGTACGCGCCCGGCTTGGGGGCGTGGATCATCATGCCGTTGCCGACGTACAGGCCGACGTGGCTGATGTCGTCGTAGAAGAAGACGAGGTCACCGGGCTTGATGTCGGCGAGCGGGACCGTCGTGCCCACGTTGACCTGGTCCCAGGTGGTACGCGGGAGATCGACGCCGGCGGCCTTCCAGGCGGCCTGGGTGAGGCCGGAGCAGTCGTAGGAGCCGGGCCCGGTCGCGCCCCAGACGTACGGCTTGCCGACCTGGGTGCGGGCGAAGGCGAGGGCCTTGTCGGCGTTGGCGGTGTACGAGGAGTCGGTGGTCGAACTCCCCGAGGTGCCCGAGGTGCCGGTGGTCGTCTGCTGCTGGGCGGCCGCCTCCTGGGCCTTCTTCTCCGCCGCGGCCTGCTGCTGGGCCAGCTCCGCCGCCTTGCGGTCGGCCGCTTCCTGCTTCTTCTTCTCGATCGCCGCGAGCCGCGCCTTCTCCTCGGCGGTCAGTTTCGAGAGCAGGTCGCGCGCCGCGGCGAGCTTGCGCTGCACGTCGGCCTTGGACGTCTTCAGCGCGCTCTGCGTCGTGGTGAGCGTCTGCAGGCTCTGGGAGGCCTCCGCGCGCTTCTTGGTGGTGGCGGCCTGCTCGGTGATGTAGTCGTCGACGGCCACCTTCTGGCGGCTGGTCAGCCGGTCCATCAGCTGGGTCTGGTCGAAGTAGTCCTGCGGATTGTCGGCCAGCAGGAGGGTCGCGGTGTCGGGCGCGGAGGCGCCGGTGCGGTACTGCGCCGCGGCGAACGACCCCAGCTCCTCGCGCGCGGTGTTGAGCTTCTCGGTGCGCCGGGCCACGTCGTCGAGGAGGGAGTCGACGCGCTTGCGCTGCTGCGCGGTCTTCTCCCTGGTCGCGTTGTACTTCTCGGTCGCCGCCTCGGCCTGGTGGTAGAGGTCGTCGACCTTCTTCTCGACCTCTTCGATGCTCGGCTTGGGATCGGCCGAGGGCGCGGCGTTCGCCGTCTGGGAGAGCAGGGCCACGGAGGTGAGGGCCGCCGTGGCGAGGGCGGGGGTCCGTATACCCGCTATGCGCGTACCTGTAGGACTCCACTTGCGATGCGACGCCAAGAGAGGCGACTCCTTCCGTCTTCCGCCTACCGAGTTAGCTGTCGGGTTCGGGCGGGTGATTCCGGAAGGTTTGCCCTACGGTCCTTGTCCCAGTGGACAGTTGGACCGATTCACCCCAAGGTCGGTTGGGTCCCCGGCTCCGGCTGCCGTACGGCGCACCGGACTCGGCGGAGGCCGCACGGCCCGGCGGTGTTCGCCGGTTGGGTCGAGCGGCCTGCCCGGCACGCTAGCCAACTCATAAGTGTTCTGTGAAGTTTGATGTGCGATATGCCCGATACATTTTCGTGACCTTGACCTCGGGGGTCATTGGCCGTGGCTGACCGTGATGAAGCGATCCTGAACGGTGACGGCGTCCGCGGTGGAAGGAGCGACGGAAAAAGATCATGCGCGGTCGCGGAAAAACCGGTCGGGTTTCCAGGGTGGCCGCGGGTTGTCAGTGGGGCCGCCTAGACTCGGAGAGCGATGAGCAGCCTCTTTGATGACAGCTTTCTGGCGGACCTCCAGCCTTCCGGGGCCCACGAGGAAGAGCCCCCGCCGCCCGAGGACGGGGCGCCGGAGCCGCTTCCGGACGACCTGTTCGGCGGCCGCTTCGACGTGCCCGCGAGCCGGGACGCCTACTACCGCGACGGCGCGCCCCGCCCCGCCGTGGACCCGGCGGCCCTGCTGGACGGGCTGAACGAGAACCAGCGCGCGGCCGTGGTGCACTCCGGCTCCCCGCTGCTCATCGTGGCCGGCGCGGGCTCCGGCAAGACCCGGGTGCTCACGCACCGCATCGCTCATCTGCTGGGCGAGCGCCATGTCCACCCCGGCCAGATCCTCGCGATCACCTTCACGAACAAGGCTGCGGGCGAGATGAAGGAGCGCGTCGAGCAGCTCGTCGGCCCGCGCGCGAACGCGATGTGGGTGATGACCTTCCACAGCGCGTGTGTGCGGATCCTGCGCCGCGAGAGCAAGAAGCTCGGCTTCACCTCCTCGTTCTCGATCTACGACGCCGCCGACAGCAAGCGTCTGATGGCGCTCGTCTGCCGTGATCTGGATCTCGATCCCAAGCGCTTCCCGCCCAAGTCCTTCAGCGCCAAGATCTCGAACCTGAAGAACGAGCTGATCGACGAGGAGGACTTCGCCGTCCAGGCCGCCGACGGCTTCGAGAAGACCCTCGCCCAGGCCTACGCGATGTACCAGTCGCGGCTGCGCGAGGCCAACGCGCTCGACTTCGACGACCTGATCATGACCACGGTCAACCTGCTGCGTGCCTTCCCGGACGTCGCCGAGCACTACCGGCGCCGCTTCCGCCACGTCCTGGTCGACGAGTACCAGGACACGAACCACGCGCAGTACGCCCTGGTCAGGGAGCTCGTCGGCCCGGCCGCCGGTGACCGGCCCGAGGAAGCGCCGCCCACCGAGGGCGAGCTCGGGCCCGCCGAGCTGTGCGTCGTGGGCGACGCCGACCAGTCGATCTACGCCTTCCGCGGGGCGACCATCCGCAACATCCTCCAGTTCGAGGAGGACTACCCGGACGCGACGACGATCCTGCTGGAGCAGAACTACCGCTCCACCCAGACGATCCTGACCGCCGCGAACGCAGTCATCGAGCGCAACGAGTCCCGCCGCCCCAAGAACCTGTGGACCAACGCGGGCGCCGGTTCGAACATCACCGGCTATGTCGCCGACACCGAGCACGACGAGGCCCAGTTCGTCGCCGACGAGATAGACCGTCTCACCGACGCGGGCGAGGCCAGGGCGGGTGACGTCGCCGTCTTCTACCGGACGAACGCACAGTCCCGCGTCTTCGAAGAGATCTTCATCCGCGTCGGCCTGCCCTACAAGGTCGTCGGCGGCGTCCGCTTCTACGAGCGCAAGGAGGTCCGTGACGTCCTCGCGTACCTCAGGGTCCTGGCCAACCCCGAGGACTCGGTTCCGCTGCGCCGCATTCTGAACGTTCCCAAGCGCGGCATCGGCGAGCGCGCCGAGGCCATGATCGACGCGCTCTCGCAGCGCGAGAAGATCAGCTTCCCGCAGGCGCTGCGCCGCGTCGACGAGGCGTACGGGATGGCGGCGCGGTCGACGAACGCCGTGAAGCGGTTCAACACGCTCATGGAGGACCTCCGTACGATCGTCGAGTCCGGCGCGGGTCCGGCGACCGTCCTGGAGGCGGTCCTCGAGCGCACCGGCTATCTCGCCGAGCTGCAGGCCTCGACCGACCCGCAGGACGAGACCCGGATCGAGAACCTTCAGGAGCTCGCCGCCGTGGCCCTGGAGTTCGAGCAGGAGACCGGCGAGGGCGAAGGCACGGGTGCGGGCACGGCTGCGGGTGCGGCGGCTGCTGGTGCTGGTGCTGGTGCGGCGTCCGGTGGGCTCTCCGCGTTCCTGGAGCGTGTCGCGCTCGTCGCCGACTCCGACCAGATCCCGGACGAGGAGGACGGCAACGGCGTCATCACGCTGATGACCCTCCACACCGCCAAGGGCCTGGAGTTCCCGGTCGTCTTCCTCACCGGCATGGAGGACGGCGTCTTCCCGCACATGCGCGCGCTGGGACAGGTCAAGGAGCTGGAGGAGGAGCGGCGCCTCGCGTACGTCGGCATCACGCGCGCGCGGGAGCGGTTGTACCTCACCCGTTCGTCCATGCGCAGCGCCTGGGGCCAGCCCTCGTACAACCCGCCGTCCCGCTTCCTGGAGGAGATCCCGGAGACGCACCTGGAGTGGAAGCGCACCGGCGCGACCGCTCCCGTGCCCTCGGGGCCCGTCTCCGGTGTGGCCGCCTCGCTGTCGTCCTCGCGTTCGCGGTCCGCGGCGTCCGGTGCCTCCGGCTTCGCGACGCGCCGCGGGGTCTCCGAGAAGCCGGTGGTCTCGCTCGCGGTGGGTGACCGGGTCACTCACGACCAGTTCGGCCTGGGCACCGTGGTCGGTGTGAAGGGGACGGGTGCGAACGCGGAGGCGACGGTCGACTTCGGCGAGGCGAAGCCGAAGCGGTTGCTGCTGCGGTACGCGCCGGTGGAGAAGCTGTAGTTCCACGGGGCGGCAGCTCGGAGCCCGGCGACGGCATTCGGTCACGTCGTCGGGTGAGCGGCCGCTGGGTTACGTCGGGCCCGAGGCTCCGTGGGTTACGTCGGGCCCCAGGCCCGGTGGGTTACGTCGGGTCCAGGCCGTGGCTGCGCAGCCACGGCAGCGGGTCGATCGCCGAGCCGCCCGCGGGGCGGACCTCGAAGTGCAGATGCGGACCGGTCGAGTTGCCGGAGTTCCCGGAGAACGCGATCTGGTCCCCGGCCTTCACGACCGTCCCCGACGGCACCTTGTAGCTGGAGAGGTGGCAGTACCAGGTTTCCGTGCCGTCCATCGCGGTGACGATCGCCATGTTCCCGTACGCGCTGTTCCACTGCGTCCGTACGGTGCCGTCGGTCGCGGCCATCACCGGCGTGCCGTACGACACCGGGAAGTCGATGCCCGTGTGCACGGACATCCAGTTGATGCCGGCCTGGCCGAAGTAGGCGCTGAGGCCCTTCTGCGTGACCGGGAGCACGAACTTCGGCCGCAGCCGCTCCTTGCGAGCCGCTTCCGCCGCCGCCTTCTGCTTCTCGGCGGCCTGCTGAGCCTTGAGGTCGATACGTTCCTGCGTCCGGCTGGCCCGGTCGGCGAAGTCGTCCGCGCCCGCGGCGAGGCTCTGGAGCTGGGTGTCCAGTTTGTTGTTGGCGGCCGACGGCTTCACCGCGGTCCCGTCGGACGCGCTGAGGGTCGTGTTGTCCTTGCTGTCGTTCCCGCCGATGGTGCCCACGGAGGCGGCGGCGATCCCCGCGACCCCCATCACACAGGCCGAGGGCACCGCGACGGTCAGCAAGGCAGAACGCTTCGCCGGGCTGCGCCGCCGGGAACGGGACGCGGACCGGTTCGCGGCACGGGGGGCCGGAATGACCTCTTCCATGTCCTCCAGCAGCGGCGCGTCCTGCGCGTCACCGGCGTCCTCGAACTCGTCCTCCGCGGCGCCGGATTCCTCGTACGACACCTGCTCGAAGGTCGCGGTCGCCTGCTGGTCGAAGGGCGGGTCGTCCACGTCGGACTCGGACACCGGCTGATGCTCGTAGGCCTCGGCGGCGAGCTGCTGCTCATACGACTCGGCCTGCTGGTGCTGCTCGTAGCCGTCGTACGGGTCGTGTTCGCCCGCGGTGTTCCACTGCGTGGCGTCGTACGCACCCGTCTCCTGGGTGTGCGCGGTCCACTGCTGGGTCTGGCCGGTCTGTTCGGCCTGGAGCCAGGCGGCCGCGTCCCACTGGCCGGTGCCTTCGGGGCCCGGGTGCTGCGCGGGGATGTCGGCGAGCTGCTGGTATCCGCTCGCCCAGGCGGTCGTGTCGTAGGCACCCGTGTCGTACACGGCCTGGTGCTGTGCGGCGTACGGGTCGTAGTGCGGCGTCTGATGGCTGTCGGTGCCCCACTGCGTGGCGTCGTACGAACCCGTGCCGCCGCCGCCCGACATGTCGCCGAAGAGAGGGTCGGCCGCGAAGGTCGAGGTCTCGAAACCCGTGGTCTCGAAGCTTCCGGTCGCGTAGGTACCGGTGGTGGCGTAGCCGTCGTACGAGGTGAAGTCGCCGTACTGGGCTTCCTGGCCACCGTACGACGCATAGGGCGCCGCGGCGGCATCGGAGGCCGGGGCCGGGGGCGTTGCGGTCCCCGACGGGTGACGGTCGTTCACCAACTTCTCTTTCGCCTCGACAACAGGGGCTGGCAGAGCAGTGCGGTGACTGTACCCGGCGGTACGCGGGCGCGACAATCTTCCGCAGGTTTCCTCCACTCGGGAAACGGGCATTCGGCCGTGTTTCGGGGGAGGGCGGGCACGGCTTTGGCCTGGCGTTCGATTGCCGTTCGATGTTGAGGGTGTTCTGTGGAGGCGTTACGCCACTGTCAGACCCCCGGTTTCGGCGGCGGACGCGGCGGCGGGGCGGGCCTGTGTCTCCTCGAAGTCGAGTGCCTGTCGTATCCCGGCGGCGACCGCGGGGTGGACCGGCAGGGCGAGATGTCCGATTCCGCTCACTTGGACGCTCTGTGCGAGCAGGTCCGGGTGGTCGATGGAGGCGGTCTCCAGCGGGTCCATCAGATGGTCGAGGTCGCTCCAGAAGCTCACGAACTGCGTACGGCAGTCGGGCGCGGGCTTGCGCAGCTCCTCGATCACTTCGGAACCCGGACGCATCTGACGGACGATCGGGTGCGCGTTCATCAGTGGAATGACCTTCGTGCCCGCGTGTGGCGTGCCGAGCGTGACCAGGGTGCGGACGCGCAGGTCTCCGCCGAGGCGCTGAACGTAGTAGCGGGCTATCAGTCCGCCGAGGCTGTGCCCCACTATGTCCACCTGATCGCGCCCGGTGCGCTCGCAGATGTCCTCTATGTGCCGCCCGAGCAGCTCCGCGGCGGCGCGGATGTCGTTCGTCAGCGGCGAGTAGTTGAGCGACTCGATGTGCTGCCTGCCGTGCTGGGCGAGGTTGCGGCGCAACAGCACGAAGACCGAACGGTTGTCGATGAAGCCGTGCAGCAGCACGACCGGCGGCTTGGTCCCGGTGGGCAGCCGGGGCGCGTCGGGCGGGGGGAGCGCGGGGGTGCCGCGGCGCTCCTGGGTGATGCCGGACGGATAGAGGAGGAGGTGCCCGGCGAGGATGGCGATCTCCAGGGCCGTCGCCTTCAACAGGGCCACCGAGAGCCCGGTCAGTCGGCTGGGCAGCAGGCGCTGACGGAGAGGGAGAAAGGGCAACTCAGCCCCGGTGACCTTCATGGCCGACCTCCAGTCGGCACGCAGCGGGACCGCTCTGTCCCCCGTGTGCCCTCGTGGAAAGCCGCGGTGGTGGTGCCGGTGGCGATGGCGTGGGCGGTTGCCGACGGTGCGTCCGTGGCGTGTGGTGCGCCGGTGACGCGACGGGATTCCCTGCCGTCGTGCTCCCGCCGGTGCGCCGCACCGCCGTCGCGCCTCCGTGATGCGACGGCGGTGCTGCCACCTGCTGGCGGCTCTCCTTGCGCAGGCTCCGGCCACGGCCCGCGCGTCGCAGATCCCTGCGGCGCGTGTGCCGCAGTAACGCGGAGCGGTGCGCGGCGAATGTGTCCCACCGTGTGATTTCCCCCTCGGTCTTCAGCGGGAAACTGCGGTTTGCACGGATCTGACGATAACGTTCGTTCACTTCCCCTGCCGGTGCGGTGCGGGGCGGTCGATGAAGTCCGTTCATGGAGGCAGTGATGGGTGTGGCAGCCGGTCCGATCCGCGTGGTGGTGGCCAAGCCGGGGCTCGACGGCCACGATCGCGGGGCCAAGGTGATCGCGCGGGCGCTGCGCGACGCCGGTATGGAGGTCATCTACACCGGGCTCCACCAGACCCCGGAGCAGATCGTCGACACCGCGATCCAGGAGGACGCCGACGCGATCGGCCTCTCGATCCTCTCCGGCGCCCACAACACACTGTTCGCCGCGGTCATCGATCTCCTCAAGGAGCGCGACGCGGAGGACATCAAGGTCTTCGGCGGCGGGATCATCCCCGAGGCGGACATCGCGCCGCTCAAGGAGAAGGGCGTCGCCGAGATCTTCACGCCGGGCGCGACGACCGCGTCGATCGTGGAGTGGGTACGGGCGAACGTGCGCCAGCCGGCCGGCGCGTAGCACCTCTCCGGCGGGGGTGCGGTCCCCGTCGCTCGTGGAGCGGCCGCGGGTGGGTGGGGGCTGGTCGCCCAGTTCCCCGCGCCCCTCAAGGGGCGTTCCTGTCAGCGTGGTTCCGCACCATCCAGCTCCGAGGACATCACCGCGCGCAGACGCAGGGTGGTGACGAGGCGCTGGAAGGCCTCCGCCCAGTAGCCACCGGCACCGGGCGCCGCGTTCTCCGGCTCGTCGGCGACCGCCGTGAGTCCCTCCAGCCGCCCCGCCTCCGTCGGATCCAGGCACCGCTCGGCCAGCCCCATCACCCCACTGAAACTCCATGGATAACTCCCCGCGTCCCGCGCGATATTGAGCGCGTCGACCACCGCACGTCCCAGGGGCCCCGCCCACGGCACCGCGCAGACCCCGAGCAGCTGGAACGCCTCGGACAAACCGTGCGTGGCGATGAACCCCGCCACCCACTCGGCCCGCTCGGCGGAGCCCAACGTGGCGAGCAGTTTCGACCGCTCCGCCAGCGACACCGCCCCCGGCCCGCCGGCCTCCGGAGCCGACGGCGCGCCGAGGAGAGCCCGGGACCAGCCCGGGTCCCGCTGCCGTACCGCCGCCCGGCACCACGCGGCATGCAGCTCGCTCTGCCAGTCGTCCGCCACCGGAAGCGCCACGATCTCCTCCGGCGTACGTCCGCCGAGCCGTCGCGACCACGTCCCGAGCGGCGCTGCTTCGACCAACTGGCCCAGCCACCACGACCGTTCCCCTCGTCCCGCCGGAGCTTTCGGTACAACACCGTCGCGCTCCATGCTCGCGTCGCACTCGTGCGGCGCCTCGACGACGATCGAGGGTGTGCCCCGCGTCCGGTCGACGGCCACGCATGAGCCGGCCCGCGCCGCCATCCGCGCGGCGAGCGCCGAACCGGGCAGCGCGGACAGCAGCTCCGCCGCCGTGGCCCGGACGTTGCGGCTCCGGTCGGCGAGCGCCCGCTCCAGGAACGGTTCGTCCGCCGCGCACAGCCCGGAGCGCAAGGAGTCGAGGAACATCAGCCGGTCCTCGGCCCGCTCGGTCGCCCAGGTGGTGGCGAGCAGCTCGCGCGCGGCCCCGGGGTCCTGGGCCCGTATCGATGTGAGCAGCGCGACCCGCTCGGCGAAGAGACCCTCCTGCCAGAGCTGTCGCGCGCGCTCGGGGTCATCCGGGCCGGGCAGTGCGGTGCCGCCGCCGGGCAGCGACCGCAGGGCGAAGCGCCAGTCCGGGTTCAGCCGGGCGAGCCACAGGGCGCGCGGCCCGGCGAAGGCCAGGGCCGCAGGCCGCAGGTCCGTACGGCCGCGGGCGGCGTCGAGGAGCGCGGGCAGCGTTTCCGGGGGCGGTGCGAAACCCCGCGCGTTCGCCAGCGCGAGCCACTGCGGCAGCAGCTCCATGAGATCGGGCGCCGTGCCCCGGCGGCCGCCGCCTCCCGTGCCGGGCCGGTCCGCCAGCAGCGTCGTGAGTCGGTGGGCCGCGGCGGGCGGGAGGACCGGTCGTGGGTCGGGCGCGGCGGGCTCGGGACGGGCGGCCGCCCGTGCGGCCCGCACCCCGGCCCGCCGCCGCAGGGTTTCCACGGCGGCCGCGTCCAGCAGGGCTACCGGCGCCTCGCGCCCGGCGGCCCGGACCGGAGGCGGGCGCCGCTCGGTCCCGAGCAGGGCCATCGTGACGAGCTCCTCCCAGGAACCTCCGACGGGCGCGCCCGCGGAGGCGGAGGTCGTGTTCATGAGCGTCCTTTCCGTGGGGAGGCGGTGCTGATGGCTTGATCGGTGACAGTGGTGCTGGTGCTGGTGCTGGTGGTGTCAGTGGTGTGGGCGGTGCCGGTGGTCAGCACAAAGACACCGGCTCCCCGTCGCCCTCCGGCCAGGCCGTCAGGGGAGTGAAGCCGCGGTGGCCGCACTCTCCGAAGACCGTGACGGGGGCGCCGCCGGAGAGGGCGGCGAGGCGCCACAGCCCGGGCCGGGAGAGAAGGGAAGAGGAGATCGGGAGGGCGAAGTCGCCCTCGGCGTCCGCCAGTTGCCAGGTGTCGCCGTCGGGGGTGGGTATCATCCGGGCCAGCGTGACCGGGTGGGAGTCGAGCCAGGGATCGGCCCGCAGGGCTTCGCCGAAGCGGGCCGCCGCCTGGGGGGCGGTCAGCCCCGGTGGACGTGTCCGCGCGGGGGCGGGCGGCGTGAACCGCTCGCCCAGGGCCGCTCGGAGCTGTCCGGCCCCCGGATACGCGGACACCTCCGCCTCGAAGGCCAGCCCCACCGGCAGGGTCAGCTCCGGCGCACGGCCGGCGGCCCCATAAGAAAGGAGCAGCGCGGTGCGGTCGGTCTCCGCGCCGTAGAGCCAGATCCTGCGCGTCGTGAGCCGGGTGTCCGCCGTGTCGTACTGGGCGAGGACCTGCCAGCGGTCCCGCACCGGTGGCCCGTCCGCCGAACCGGGCAGCCCCACCCGCGAGCGAACCGTCGCGGCCAGGTCGTCCGGCAGCCGCTCACGGCGCAGCCAGCCCTGGTCGAGGAGATGGAGCAGCGCGCACTCCTCCAGCAGCCGCACCGGCCAGCCGGGCCCGGAGGAGGGAATCGCCCCCAATTCCCTGACCCGCGCGGCCAGTCCGGGCGCCTGCGCGTCGACCATGCGGGCCGCCGTCTCCTCCCACATCCCGTACCCCGCCTGCTCGGCCGACGCGAGACCGCCCCGCAGCAGATCCGCCAACCGCTGCTCCAGCTCCGCCGCCCCCGCGGTGATCCGCTCGGCCCGCCGCTGCGCCCTGCGCCGCGCCGCCTCCGGATCGCCCGGTGACGCCGTCCCAGATCCCCCGCCCGTCGTCCCCTTCTCCCCCGCTCGCTCTCGTCTCCCCTCCATCCACTGCTCCGCCCAGTCCGGCGCCGGCCCCCGCGGCACCGAACCGTCCTCGCCCGCCCAGAGCAGCAGCAGTCCCAGCGCGTGCTTGCACGGGAACTTCCGGCTCGGGCAACTGCACTTGTACGCGGGCCCGGTGGAGTCCGCGATGTCGATGACCGTCTGATAAGGCCTGCTGCCGCTTCCCCTGCACAGTCCCCATACCGTCCCCTCGTCAGAACTGCCTGCCTCCGACCACGGCCCGGCAGCGCCGAGCTTGCTGCCGGCCGTACGTGACGCGGCATCAGGCGCCAGTGCCAGCACCTGATCCGCCGTCCAGCGCACCCCCTGCTGAGTCATGTCATCGAAGGTAGGTCCCGCCACTGACAATCGACCTTCGCGAGCATATTTGCGCAGGTCAGAGCGCATTGTCAGTGGCGTGGTGCACGGTGGAACCAGATCCGAACCGGCCGAGCTGGAGGGGGAGCGAGCCATGTCCGTGCCCGTTGCGTCCGTTGAACCGACGACCGTCCGTCCGCCCGTGAGCGAGGGCCTGGGCGAAGGCGTGAGCGAGAGCGCGGGCGAGGCGCTGCGACCACATGCCGAGCACGCCTTCGCCGCCGAACTCGCCGCGCTGGCCGCGCAGGACGACCGGCCGCGGCCCGCCCGCTGGCGGCTGTCGCCATGGGCGGTGGCGACCTACCTGCTGGGCGGCACGCTGCCGGACGGCACGGTGATCACACCGAAGTACGTGGGACCGCGCCGCATCGTCGAGGTCGCCGTCACCACGCTCGCCACCGACCGCGCCCTGCTCCTGCTCGGCGTGCCCGGCACCGCGAAGACCTGGGTGTCCGAGCACCTGGCCGCGGCGGTCAGCGGCGACTCGACCCTGCTGGTGCAGGGCACGGCCGGCACACCGGAGGAGGCGATCCGGTACGGCTGGAACTACGCGCAGCTGCTGGCTCACGGCCCCAGCCGGGACGCCCTCGTGCCGAGCCCGGTCATGCGGGCCATGGCCGAGGGCATGACGGCCCGGGTCGAGGAGCTGACCCGCATCCCGGCGGACGTGCAGGACACGCTGATCACGATCCTGTCGGAAAAGGTCCTGCCGATACCGGAGTTGGGCCAGGAGGTGCAGGCCGTCCGCGGCTTCAACCTGATCGCCACCGCCAACGACCGCGACCGCGGGGTGAACGAGCTGTCCAGCGCCCTGCGCCGCCGCTTCAACACGGTGGTGCTGCCCCTGCCGGAGAGCGCGGACGCGGAGGTCGACATCGTCTCGCGGCGTGTCGACCAGATCGGCCGGTCCCTCGACCTGCCCGCCGCGCCCGAGGGCATGGACGAGATCCGCCGTGTCGTCACCGTCTTCCGCGAGCTGCGCAACGGGGTCACGGCCGACGGGCGGACCAAGCTGAAGTCGCCCAGCGGCACGCTGTCCACCGCCGAGGCGATCTCGGTCGTCACGGGCGGCCTGGCCCTCGCCGCCCACTTCGGCGACGGCGTCCTGCGCGCGTCCGACGTGGCGGCCGGCATCCTCGGCGCCGTCGTCCGCGATCCGGCCGCCGACCGGGTCATCTGGCAGGAGTATCTGGAGGCGGTCGTCCGCGAGCGGGACGGCTGGAAGGACTTCTACCGGGCCTGCCGGGAGGTGAGCGCATGACGACCTTCACGGCGGGGCCGTTGCTGCTGGGGGTGCGGCATCACGGCCCGGGGTCGGCCCGCGCCGTGCGGGCCGCGCTGGAGGCGGCGACGCCCGAGGTCGTCCTGATCGAGGGACCCCCGGAGGCGGACGCGCTCATCCCGCTCGCCGCCGAGAAGGACATGCGTCCTCCCGTCGCACTCCTCGCCCATGTCGTGGACGAGCCCGGCCGCTCCGCCTTCTGGCCGCTCGCCGAGTTCTCCCCCGAGTGGGTGGCGATCCGGTGGGCCCTGGAGCACGGAGTCCCGGCCCGCTTCATCGACCTCCCGGCGACCCACACGCTCGCGTGGGGGAACGAAGAGGAGGAGAGGACGGCGGAGGGGGAGCAAGGGCAAGAGGAGAAGGGGGAGAAGAAGGGGGAGAAGGAGGCCGGTGCGTCCGACCGTTCCGTCGACGCGGGCGTGCGGATCGACCCTCTCGCCGTACTCGCGGAGACGGCCGGTCACGACGATCCCGAGCGCTGGTGGGAGGACGTGGTCGAGCACCGGGGCGGGGCCGGGATGGGGGCGGACCCGTTCGCGCCGTTCACCGCGCTGGAGGAGGCGATGGGGGCACTGCGGGAGGCCTACGGGGTCGGGGGACACGACCGGGACCTGGTGCGCGAGGCGCACATGCGGCTCCAGATGCGGGCGGCGCAGCGGGAGTTCGGGGACGAGGTGGCCGTGGTGTGCGGGGCCTGGCACGTGCCTGCGCTGCGGCAGAAGACGACCGTGGCCGCCGATCGGGCCCTGCTCAAGGGGCTCCCCAAGGCCAAGGCCGACATGACGTGGGTGCCGTGGACGCACCGGAGGCTGTCGCGGGTCAGCGGGTACGGCGCGGGCATCGACTCGCCGGGTTGGTACGGGCATCTGTTCGCCGCCCCGGACCGTCCCGTCGAGCGCTGGATGACGAAGGTGGCGAGGCTGCTGCGCGACGAGGACCGGATGGTGTCGTCGGCGCACGTCATCGAGGCGGTACGGCTGGCCGACACCCTCGCCGCGATGCGCGGTCGCCCACTGCCTGGGCTGACCGAGACCACCGACGCCGTACGAGCCGTGATGTGCGAGGGCTCGGACGTGCCACTGGGGCTCGTGCACGACCGGCTCGTGGTCGGCGATGTGCTGGGCGAGGTGCCTCAGTCCGCTCCCGCGGTGCCGCTGCAGCGCGACCTGGCGCGTGCGCAGAAGCGGCTGCGACTGAAACCCGAGCCGATGGAGCGGGAGTTGGAGCTGGACCTGCGGGGGGAGACCGACGCCGGGCGGAGCAGACTCCTGCACCGGCTGCGGCTGCTCGGTATCGCGTGGGGCGAGCCCACCGCCTCGCGCGGCAGCACCGGCACCTTCCGGGAGACCTGGCGGCTGCGCTGGGAGCCGGAGCTGTCCGTGCGGGTCGCCGAGGCCGGGGTCTGGGGCACGACGGTGCTGTCGGCGGCGACAGGCAAGGCCGAGGCGGACGCCGTCGCCGCGCACGCCCTGGCCGACGTCACGGCACTGGCCGAGCGCTGTCTGCTCGCCGAACTCCCGGACGCGCTGCCCGTGGTGATGCGGGTTCTAGCCGACCGGGCGGCGCTGGACGCGGATGTCGGCCACCTCGCCCAGGCCCTGCCCGCGCTGGTCCGCTCCCTGCGGTACGGCGATGTGCGCGGCACGGACACACGCGCCCTCACGGACGTCGCCGCGGGCCTCGCCGAGCGGATCTTCGTCGGGCTCCCACCGGCCTGTGCGGCCATCGACGCCGAGGCCGCCGAGCACATGCGACGCCATGTGGACGCGGTGCACGGAGCGGTCGGGCTGTTGGGGGAGCCGGGCACGGCGGCCCCCGGCGGCATACGCGAGCGCTGGCACTCCGTACTCCGGGTGCTGGCCGGGCGGGACACCGTGCCGGGGGTGATCCGTGGGCGGGCGGTACGACTGCTGCTGGACGACGGGGAGTTGGGCCAGGACGAGGCCGCGCGGCTCATGGGTCTCGTGCTGTCGCCGGGCACGGAGCCGGGGGACGCGGCCGCGTGGATCGAGGGGTTCGTCGGCGGTGGCTCCGGGGGCGGGATGCTGCTCGTGCACGACGAGCGGCTGCTCGGTCTGGTGGACGCGTGGCTGACCGGGGTGCCGGCCGAGGCGTTCACCGATGTGCTGCCACTGCTGCGGCGCACCTTCTCGGCGTACGAGGCAGGGGTGCGCAGGACGCTGGGCGAGCTGGTCCGGCGCGGCCCGGGGGCGCGGGGGAGCGCCGAGGCCGCCGCCTCCGGCATACCCGGGTTCGCGCCCGACCTCGACCTCGGGCGCGCCGACGCGGTCCTGCCGGTGCTGAGCCTGCTGCTGGGGCTGGACGAGGCCTACGACGACGACTTTGCGGGAGTGGTCCGATGACAGCGGCACCTGTGGAAGCGACCGGATCGAACGGTCCGACCGGACCCACCGACGCCGACGCCGCCGGCGAGCGGTTGCGGCGGTGGCGGCTTGTGCTGGGGGGTGAGGAGGCGGACGGCACCGGATGCGTGCTCGCGGGGCAGGACGCGGCGATGGACGGGGCGCTCAGCGCGTTGTACGGGAAGGACGGCAAGGGGCGGTCGGGGCGGGACCGTTCGGCGGGGCTGGGGGCGTCGGCGCCGTCGGTCGCGCGCTGGCTCGGGGACATCCGGACGTACTTCCCCTCGTCCGTCGTGCAGATCATGCAGCGGGACGCCATCGACCGGCTCGGGCTGTCCACCCTCCTGCTGGAGCCCGAGATGCTGGAAGCGGTCGAGGCCGATGTGCACCTGGTCGGCACGCTGCTCTCCCTCAACAAGGCCATGCCGGAGACGACGAAGGAAACGGCGCGGGCGCTCGTGCGCAAGGTCGTCGAGGATCTCGAGAGGCGGCTCGCGAGTCGCACGCGGGCGACTCTCACCGGCGCCCTCGACCGCAGTACGCGCATCAGCAGACCCCGTCACCACGACATCGACTGGAACCGCACGATCGCGGCGAACCTGAAGCACTACCTGCCCGAGTACCGCACGATCGTGCCCGAGCGGCTGATCGGCTACGGGCGTGCCTCGCAGTCCGTGAAGAAGGAGGTCGTCCTCTGTATCGACCAGTCGGGATCCATGGCGGCGTCCGTCGTCTACGCCTCCGTGTTCGGCGCCGTCCTCGCGTCGATGCGGTCCATCGCCACCCGGCTCGTCGTCTTCGACACGGCCGTCGTCGATCTGACCGACCAGCTCGACGACCCGGTCGATGTCCTCTTCGGCACCCAGTTGGGCGGCGGTACGGACATCAACAGGGCGCTGGCGTACTGCCAGTCGCAGATCACCCGGCCCGCCGACACGGTGGTCGTGCTCATCAGCGACCTCTACGAAGGGGGTATACGCGACGAGATGCTCAAGCGGGTCGCGGCGATGAAGGCGTCGGGGGTGCAGTTCGTGACGCTGTTGGCGCTGTCCGACGAAGGGGCTCCCGCGTACGACCGTGAGCACGCGGCGGCGCTCGCGGCGCTGGGCGCACCGGCGTTCGCCTGTACGCCCGACCTGTTTCCCGAGGTGATGGCGGCGGCGATCGAGAAGCGGCCGCTCCCGATACCGGACACCGCCTGAGGAGCGTGCCGTCAGCGATGACGGCGACAGGGGGCTTGCGCGACCTCAGGAGACCCGTGCGAGGATCGACGCCTCTTCCCGCCGCACGGAGGATCACGCCGTCTTGACCCCGCCCGTCGCCGAACCGCCCGTCGCCGGTGCCGCTCTGCGCATGACACGCATGACACGCATGACACGCATGACGCGCACGGCGGCCGGGCGGCGTGCGTTGCGACTGGCGCTGCTGGTGGCCGGGTTGTTCGCGCTCGGGCTCCTCTGCGGAGAGCGGGCGCATGCGGCGGACGGGTTGGTGCCGAGGGTGCCGACGGTTCCGGCGAGTTCGTCGGTACGGGTGGTGAAGCCGGGTGCTCCGCTCCCGGTGACGCACTCGGCGGCCCACACCGTCACTCACGTCACGGACACCGTCACCCACGCTCATGTCACGGACACCGTCGCTCGGGTCGGCGACACCGTCACCCGCCTGACCGACACCGTCCGGCACGTCGTACGGCCGGCTGCCGAGAGCGTCGTGCGGCCGGTCGGTGATCTCGTGGAGACGGTGACCGGCGAGTTGGGCCAGGCTCCGCCGGAGCCTCTGCCGTCCCTTCCCTCGCTGCCCTCCCTGCCCGAGCTGCCCGGTCCGCCCTCGCTTCCGGGCGCGGGGGGTCAGGTTCCGTCCGCCGGTTCGGGGCCCCAGCACTCGGGTGCGGGTGCCGTGCCCTCGTCGTCGCCTGCGGTGGCGCGGCACGCCGACGCCGGGCCCGTCGGTCCGACGTACTACGGTCCCGCCCGCCTCGGTACGAACACGGACGGTGTCGCCGCGCGCGGCGAGCACCGGGGTGCGGCGCCGGGACCGGGGGCCGACCGTCAGGCACCCCCCGGCGACCCCACGGGCGCGCTGGGCGGTCAGTCGGCCGTCGACAACGGCACGCCGCGTCACGGCGATGCTCATGCCGTCGTCACTCCGAGTCACCGGGCGCCGCCGCGGCTCGTGCCCGGCGTTCCCTCGGCGGTGACCGCGGCCGAGACCCGGGACAGGTACCGGGACATTCCGCTCTTCCCCGGCTAGGACGGTCCTTCCCCCGGTATGGGCGTGCCGCGCGGGGGCGGAACACGACGCACCCATGAACAAGAACCTCCGCCGGCGCCACCGGTCTGGCCTACGGCGGCGATGGTGAATGTCGGAGGCTTCGTGGCGTCCGACCGTCCCTCCCGCCGTACCGCTGTGTCCGCCGCCGTACCCACCGACCGACTCCGCGGGGCCACGGCCCCGGACGGCCGAAAGCCGTCGGCTGTGTCCGACCGAAACCCCGCGGATGGGGAGGGTGGTCCCCATTGGGGTGGGGACCGCCCTCCCTGGGCCCCTTAGGGGCCGTTCGAGGGGCCTCACCAGGCAAACCCCAGCCTGGTGAGGCCCCGTCCCGGCCAGATCTGTGACAGGTATCACCGCTCAGGTGTGACCTGCGATTTAGGGACCCACGTCCTGCGGCGATAACCTGCGAGACGGACATGCCGCGCGCTCGGACACCGTGTGCGCCACCCTTGTGACAGCGGACGTCACGTTGCCCTTCGCGGCACGCCCACGCATCCAACGAACCGCGAGATCACTGATAGGGACGGACGCGCGTGGACCTGTTCGAGTACCAGGCGAGGGACCTCTTCGCCAAGCACGGTGTACCGGTGCTGGCCGGTGAAGTCATTGACACGCCTGAGGCAGCCCGCGAGGCGACCGAGCGTCTTGGCGGCAAGTCCGTCGTCAAGGCCCAGGTGAAGGTCGGTGGCCGCGGCAAGGCCGGCGGCGTCAAGCTCGCCGCCACCCCGGACGAGGCCGTCGCCCGGGCGACGGACATCCTCGGCATGGACATCAAGGGCCACACGGTCCACAAGGTGATGATCGCCGAGACCGCGCCCGAGATCGCCGAGGAGTACTACGTCTCGTACCTCCTCGACCGCACCAACCGCACTTTCCTCGCCATGGCGTCCGTCCAGGGCGGCGTGGAGATCGAGGTCGTCGCGGAGGAGAACCCCGACGCCCTCGCGAAGGTCCCGGTCGACGCCAACGAGGGCGTCTCGATCGAGAAGGCCCGCGAGATCGTCGCCCAGGCGAAGTTCCCGGCCGAGGTCGCCGAGCAGGTCGCCGAGATCCTGGTGACGCTGTGGGACACCTTCATCAAGGAGGACGCCCTCCTCGTCGAGGTCAACCCGCTCGCCAAGGTCGCCGACGGCCGCGTCATCGCGCTCGACGGCAAGGTGTCGCTGGACGAGAACGCCGAGTTCCGCCAGCCGGAGCACGAGGCGCTGGTCGACCACGCCGCCGCCAACCCGCTCGAGGCGGCGGCCAAGGCCAAGAACCTCAACTACGTCAAGCTCGACGGCGAGGTCGGCATCATCGGCAACGGCGCGGGTCTCGTCATGAGCACCCTCGACGTCGTCGCGTACGCCGGTGAGAACCACGGCGGCGTCAAGCCCGCCAACTTCCTCGACATCGGTGGCGGCGCCTCCGCCGCGGTGATGGCGAACGGCCTGGAGATCATCCTCGGCGACCCGGACGTCAAGTCCGTCTTCGTCAACGTCTTCGGCGGCATCACCGCCTGTGACGAGGTCGCCAACGGCATCGTCCAGGCGCTCCAGCTGCTCGCCGACAAGGGCGAGGAAGTCACCAAGCCGCTGGTCGTGCGTCTGGACGGCAACAACGCCGAGCTGGGCCGCAAGATCCTGTCGGACGCCAACCACCCGCTGGTCCAGCGCGTGGACACCATGGACGGCGCGGCCGACAAGGCCGCCGAGCTCGCGGCTGCGAAGTAAGGGACGAGGGAAACAACCGCCATGGCTATCTTCCTCAACAAGGACAGCAAGGTCATCGTCCAGGGCATGACCGGTGCCACGGGCATGAAGCACACCAAGCTCATGCTGGCCGACGGCACGAACATCGTCGGTGGCGTGAACCCGCGCAAGGCGGGCACGTCCGTCGACATCGACGGCACCGAGATCCCGGTCTTCGGCACGGTCGCCGAGGCCATGGAGAAGACGGGCGCCAACGTGTCCGTCCTCTTCGTGCCGCCGGCCTTCGCCAAGGCCGCCGTCGTCGAGGCGATCGACGCGGAGATCCCCCTCGCGGTCGTCATCACCGAGGGCATCGCCGTCCACGACTCCGCCGCCTTCTGGGCGTACGCGAAGTCGAAGGGCAACAAGACCCGCATCATCGGCCCGAACTGCCCCGGTCTCATCACCCCGGGCCAGTCGAACGCCGGCATCATCCCGGGCGACATCACGAAGCCGGGCCGCATCGGCCTGGTCTCGAAGTCCGGCACGCTGACGTACCAGATGATGTACGAGCTCCGTGACATCGGTTTCTCGTCCGCCGTCGGCATCGGTGGCGACCCGATCATCGGTACGACGCACATCGACGCGCTCGCCGCGTTCGAGGCCGACCCCGACACCGACCTGATCGTCATGATCGGTGAGATCGGCGGCGACGCCGAGGAGCGTGCGGCGGACTTCATCGCCAAGAACGTGACGAAGCCGGTCGTCGGCTACGTCGCCGGCTTCACCGCGCCCGAGGGCAAGACCATGGGCCACGCCGGCGCCATCGTCTCCGGCTCCTCCGGCACGGCCGCCGCGAAGAAGGAGGCCCTCGAGGCCGCCGGCGTCAAGGTCGGCAAGACGCCGACCGAGACGGCGAAGCTGGCCCGCGAGATCCTCGCCGGCTGACCTTCCTCTCCAGGCTGGACCTTCTCCAGACTGAACGGGCTCGCATCCCCACGGGGGTGCGAGCCCGTCGTCGTACCCGGCTCAGCCTGCCTCCGGAACCAGCCGCTCCGGCCCGCTGACCATCTCCCCCTTGAGCTTGGCGCGCAGGGCCAGCTCCTCCGCGGACAGCGGCCCGGGCGCGACCCGGGGCGGCACCCCGTGCACCGTGGCGCCGGGCGCCAGCGGCGGCTCGTAGTGGTCCGGGGCCGTACGGAGCGTCAGTGTCGTGGCGCCGATGAGGACGACCGTGAAGGCGATGGCGGCGCGGGTCCAGTGCCGGGCGCGCTGCTCTCCGCCCCAGCGGACCGTGGTGGGCTTCGCAGCGCGCAGCCGCTCGGCGGAGGCGACCTCGGCGAGTCGCCGGTGCAACTCCTTCGGCTCCGCCAGCTCCGGCAGCCGTGTGGCCACGGCCTCGCGCGCGTGCAGCAGCCGGTTGGCCGCCGCGGGCGTGCTCGCCTCCGTCTCGGCCGCGGTCTCCGGCAGATTGAGCCCGACCCCGTCGTAGAGCAGCAGGGTCCGCCGGTACACGGGCGGCAGCTGCAGGAGTACGTCGAGCAGCGCGCGGTCCGCGGGGGCGGCGGGCGGCGGCTCCGGGTTGCGGTGCCGGGGGCGCAGCCTGTGCCAGGGCGAGAGCGCGAACTCGTACGCCGTCGCCCGCACCCACCCCGCCGGATCGCGGTCCATGGCCACCTCGGGCCAGCGGTGCCAGGCCAGCTGGAAGGCGCGCTCCACCGACTCGCGCGCCAGTTCGCGCCGACCGGTGAGCAGGTAGGTCTGCCGTACGAGGGCAGGGGCGCAGAACGCGTAGAGGGCGTCGAAGGCCTGATCGGGCGTCAGGGAGGGGGAAAGGGGTTCGAGTTCGGCATCGGGGCCGAGCTCGGGTTTGGGGCCGAGTGCGGGATCACGGCCGAGTGCGGGCTCGGGTTGGGGGGCGAGTTCGGGGGCGGGTGGGGTTTCGGAGGGCGGCTCGGGGGTGGGTTCGGCGCGGTCGGGGGACGTCTGTACGGGGCCGGTGGCGGCGCCGACCAGGGCGGGAGCCGGGGTCTCCTGACGGGGGGTCACCTCCTCGGCGCCCGTCAGCAGTCGTGCGTACGCGTCTCGTGTCGTGCCGCGTGGCGTCGTACGGCCGTTCTCCCACGAGCGCACCGTCGCACGGGTGACGCCCACCGCGGCCGCGACGTCGGCCTGGCTCAGCGACTGGGCCTCGCGCAGGCGGCGGCGTTCTTTGGGGGAGGGCAGCGGGGTCTCAGGGGTGCGTGTCATGTCGGACCCCACAGGGTGCCCCTTAGTACGAAAAGGTACATAGCTGCATATTGAGCGACACATCCGAGGTTCGCCTGTTACGACGAGAAAGCGCGTGTCGTTGGGAGCATGGCGGGCGTGACCCAAATGACCGACCGCAGACTGTCGTTGTCGCCCCTGCTCACCCGGATGCGCCACCGTTCACCCGGACTGGGCGCCAGCCTCCTGGGTGGCGCCCTCGCGGCGGGGCTCGGACTCGGCTCGTTCGCCGTCCTCGTCATGATGCTGTGGATCAGCTCGCCCTATCCGGACAGCGGACCGAGTGGATCGCTGCACGTGGCCGCCGCGTTGTGGCTGCTCGCGCACGGCGTGGAGCTGATCCGCACCGAGACCCTGTCGGGCCTGCCCATGCCGGTGGGTGTGACACCGCTGCTGCTGGTCGTCCTGCCCGTGTGGCTGCTGTACCGGGCGGTGCGCGGCGTGGCGGACGCCGAGGCCGAGGCGGAGCCGGGCACGGTGTGGACGGGGGTCGTCGGGGGCTATCTGACGGTCGGACTGGCGGCCGCGCTGTACTGCTCGGGCGGGGAGTTGCGGCCTTCGTGGGTGTGGACCGCCGGATGTCTGCCGTTGCTCGCCGGGAGTGCGGCGGGGGTGGGGGTGTGGGCGGCGTACGGACGCGCCGGCTTCCCTGTGCCCGCGCGGGTCCGGCGGTTGCTCGCCGTGTTGCCCGCCGGCGTACGCCGTTGCGCGCCCCAATTCTTCGGGGCCTCGGCGCGGGCGGCCGGGGCCGGGGCGGCGGTGCTCGTCGGGGGTGGCTCGCTGTTGGTGGCGGTGTCGCTGGTGTGGCACGGCGATACCGTCCGGGACTCGTTCGCGCAGCTCACCGAGGTGTGGTCGGGACGGTTCGCGGTACTGCTGCTCTGTCTGGCGCTCGTGCCGAACGCGGCGGTGTGGGGGGCCGCGTACGGGCTCGGGCCCGGGGTCGTGCTGGGGGCCGGGCATGTCGTGGGGCCGTTGTCCGCGGCGGGGCCGGGGCCGTTGCTGCCGGCGTTTCCGTTGCTGGCGGCGGTGCCGGTGCCGGTGCCCGAGGCGGTGCCCGGGGCGGTGTGGAGTGAGGTGGGGATGGGGGTGCCGGTGGTGGCGGGGATGACGGTGGCGTGGTTCCTGGTGACCGCGGGGGCGCCGAGGGAGGGGCGTGAGGCCTGGTCGTGCGGGCGGGTCGTGGTGGGGGGGGGGGTCGCGGCCGTGTTGTGCGGGCTGGTGATGGCGGTGCTGGCCGGGGTGGCGGGTGGGCCGTTGGGGGTGGCGGCGTTGGCTCACTTCGGGCCGGTGTGGTGGCAGGTGGGGGGAGCGGTGGTGGTTTGGACGGTGGGGGTGGGGGTTCCTGTGGGGGTGGGGTTGTGGGGGTGGGGGCTTTGGCGGCGACGAGAGTTTTCTTGGTCTGCGTGGCTCACTCGGCCCTCGTGGCCCTCGTGGGGGGCGTGGCGGTCGTGGTTCCGGGTGCGGCGGTCGCGTGGTGAGGGGGGTCAGGTGGAGCCGGTTGCGAAGGGGGAGCCGACTCCTGCGGTGGGGGTGACTTCGACGGTGGGGGCGGGTCCGGGTTCGGGTTCGGCTCGGGATCCGAGCCTGGAGCCGTATGACCTCTTGCCCTCTGATGACATGGGGTGAGTGAGGAGCCCTCGGTTTCCTCGCCCCCGCCGCCCCTACCCATTCCCATCCCCCGGGGCTGCGCCCCAGACCCCGCCCGGGGCTGCGCCCCAGACCCCGCCCGGGGCTGCGCCCCAGACCCCGCCCGGGGCAGGTTGATGTTGCTGCGGGTGCGTGGGGGCTGGGCGCGCCGTTCCCCGCGTCCCTGACGGGGCGCGGGGCCATGCCCGCCTGTCCGCGTTTGCGCTAGCCGCGGGTGCCCAAGACGCCTCTCAGGTCCTTCGGGAGGAGGTCGTTGCAGGACTGTTTGGCGGCGTTGGTGAGGGCGTCGTTCGTGCAGGAGTAGTAGTCGCTGTACACGAGCTGCGCGGTGAAGGTCGCGGCGACCATGATGATGGCCAGGAACGCGGTGACGAGGCCGCTCACCGCGGCGGTCGTCTGGGGGCGGGTGTTCGCCTCGGGGGCCGGGGTGTCCGGGTCCTGCGCGCGGGGCTTGGCGCGCAGTGCGCTGCCGCCCCAGTACACGGCGAGCGCGCCGAGCAGCAGCGCCACGTACGGCCAGCTGAACAGGGCGAAGAAGAACGCCCACATGCCGGAGAGCAGCGCGTAGCGCGCGCGGCGCTGGGCGGGGTCCGTCGGGTCCCAGCGCATTCCGGAGCCCGGCCCACCGCCGGGACCTTCCGGGCCGCCCTGGCCCTGCGGAGCCCCGGGACGGTCGCCGAAACCGCCGCCGGACGAACGTCCCGGCTGCCGGTCGCTCCACTGACTGCCCCATGGGGACTGTCCGGGGTCGGAACCGTCGTTCTCGTTCGAGCCCTGGCCGGACGCGGGACGTCGAGGCTGCCAGGGGCGGTCGGGCGTGCCCTCCGGCGGCGGAGCGAAGGGATTGTCGTCGGAGTCGGAGTCGGAGCCCGTGCCGGAGTCTGTGTTCGGGCCGCGTCCGCCCGCGGAACCGTTCCCACCCGCGGGCGTGTCCCCGCTCTCCCGCGGCGGGGTAGGCGAAGGGCGCCGCTCGCGCAGCAGCAGCGGAGGGAGTCGGAGACTGCGGTCCGGCATCAGGTGTGCGTCTTCCCCTTGGTGGTGTTCTGGCGGGCGGCGTGTCCACACGGCATCGTGCTCGCGACGCGCACCCCGAGCGTCCTTCCCGGGGCTCGCACCCCGGGCGTTCGTTTTCAGGATCAGGACCCGGGATTCGCACCCTGGATACCGCTCCACGGAGTCCCTGCCCCGGGTTTTCCGTCCGAGGCCCGCGCCCCGGACGTTCGCTCCCGGGGCTCGTACCCCGAACGTTCTACCCGTCCCAGGTCAACGTCCCAAGCGCACAGGGCGTTCCCCGTGCTGAACGGTGTTCCCGGGAGGATCCACCGCAGACGCTACCTTCCGGCCACGCCCCCGTCCCGTGGGGGCCGCCCGGTGTGCCGGTATCGTTGCTGACGGTCGGCCGCTTTGTAGACTTCCCTGTATCCAGGGGCGCGAAGCATTCGTACGACCGTACAAACGCTCCCCCGAGAAAGGGCCCCGTCGTGGCCAAGACCAAGCGCCTTGTCGTGCTGGTCTCCGGATCAGGCACGAATCTGCAGGCACTGCTCGACGGCATCGCCGCGGCCGGGCCGGAGGCCTACGGGGCCGAGATCGTGGCCGTGGGCGCCGACCGGGACGGCATCGAAGGGCTCGCCCGGGCCGAGCGGGCCGGGATCCCGACCTTCGTCCGCCGCGTCAAGGACTACGACACCCGGGACGAGTGGGACGGCGCGCTCGCCGAGGCCGTCTCCGACCACGAGCCCGACCTGGTGGTCTCCGCGGGGTTCATGAAGATCGTGGGGAAGGAATTCCTCGCCCGGTTCGGTGGGCGGTTCGTCAACACGCATCCCGCCCTGCTGCCGAGTTTCCCGGGGGCCCACGGCGTACGCGACGCGCTCGCGTACGGCGCGAGGGTCACCGGCTGCACCGTCCACTTCGTCGACGACGGCGTCGACACCGGACCGATCATCGCTCAGGGCGTGGTGGAGGTCCGGGACGAGGACGACGAGAGCGCGCTGCACGAGCGCATCAAGGAAGTCGAGCGAAGACTGCTCGTCGATGTCGTGGGGCGGCTCGCCCGCAACGGCTATCGCATTGAGGGACGAAAGGTAGTTATCCAGTGACCGCCGACAGCACAGTCACGGCCGAGAGCACCGAGGGCACCAAGCGGGTCATCCGGCGCGCGCTCGTCAGCGTCTACGACAAGGCCGGGCTCGAAGAGCTTGCCCGCGGGCTGCACGAGGCCGGTGTCGAGCTCGTCTCCACCGGCTCCACCGCCGCCAAGATCGCCGCGGCCGGGGTCCCCGTCGTCAAGGTCGAGGACCTGACCGGCTTCCCCGAGTGCCTCGACGGCCGCGTCAAGACCCTGCACCCCAAGGTCCACGCCGGCATCCTCGCCGACCTGCGGCTGCCCGACCACCAGCGGCAGCTGGAAGAGCTGGGCGTCAAGCCGTTCGACCTCGTCGTCGTCAACCTCTACCCCTTCCGTGAGACCGTCGCCTCGGGCGCGACGCCCGACGAGTGCGTCGAGCAGATCGACATCGGCGGCCCCTCGATGGTCCGTGCCGCCGCCAAGAACCACCCGTCCGTGGCCGTCGTCACCAGCCCCGACCGTTACGGCGACGTCCTCTCCGCCGTGAAGACCGGCGGCTTCGACCTCACCACCCGTAAGCGGCTCGCGGCCGAGGCCTTCCAGCACACGGCCGCGTACGACGTCGCCGTCGCCTCCTGGTTCGCCTCCGAGTACGCCCCCGTCGACGCCTCCCGGTTCCCCGACTTCCTCGGTGCCACCTGGGAGCGCGCGCACACCCTGCGCTACGGCGAGAACCCGCACCAGCCCGCCGCTCTCTACACCTCGGGCGCCGGCGGTCTCGCGGAGGCCGAGCAGCTGCACGGCAAGGAGATGTCGTACAACAACTACACGGACACGGACGCCGCGCGCCGTGCCGCGTACGACCACGAGGACCCCTGCGTCGCGATCATCAAGCACGCCAACCCGTGCGGCATCGCGATCGCCTCGAACGTCGCCGAGGCGCACCGCAAGGCGCACGCCTGTGACCCGCTGTCCGCGTTCGGCGGTGTGATCGCGGTCAACCGGCCGGTGACGAAGGAGATGGCGGAGCAGGTCGCCGAGATCTTCACCGAGGTCATCGTGGCGCCCGAGTACGAGGACGGCGCCCTCGAAGCCCTCACCAAGAAGAAGAACATCCGCGTGCTGCGCGCCCACCGCGCGCCCGCGAACCCGACCGAGCTCAAGCCGATCGACGGCGGCGCGCTGCTCCAGGTCACCGACCGCCTCCAGGCCGACGGCGACAACCCGGCGAGCTGGACCCTGGCGACCGGTGACGCCCTGAACGAGGGCGAGCTCGACGAGCTGGCCTTCGCCTGGCGGGCCTGCCGCGCGGTGAAGTCCAACGCGATCCTGCTCGCCAAGGACGGCGCCTCGGTCGGCGTCGGCATGGGCCAGGTCAACCGCGTCGACTCCGCGAAGCTCGCGGTCGAGCGGGCGGGCGCCGAGCGGGCCCGCGGGTCGTACGCGGCCTCGGACGCGTTCTTCCCGTTCCCCGACGGTCTGGAGATCCTCGCCGAGGCGGGCGTCAGGGCCGTGGTCCAGCCCGGCGGTTCGGTCCGTGACGAGCTGGTGGTCGAGGCCGCGAAGAAGGCGGGCATCACCATGTACTTCACGGGGACGCGGCACTTCTTCCACTGATCCGCGGCAGGTCGGTGCGTGCGCGGCGGTCCACCGGGGTTCCGGTGGGCCGCCGCTACCGTGCGGGCGCGGTGGTGGCGGCGCCCTTGACCGCGCGCTCGCAGTTCGGCCAGTCGTGGAAGTCGCGCTTCTTGCTCCAGAGGCGCTCGGCCGCCCTGATGTTCCACTCCGGGTCCAGCGCCTGACGCGGGGTCCCGCCCAGCTCGCGCAGGCGCAGGTCGGAGATCTGGAACAGACCCCAGTTACGGGTGCCGTTGGTGTTGGGCAGGATGTGCAGCGGGTCGAGGAACGACTGGCAGTCCGCGATGGCGACCGCCGCGTCGGGTGCGTCGGTGAAGACCGCGCGGATGTGCTGCCGTACCTTCGCCGGCGACCAGACGGTCATGCGTACGTTCGAGGTGTAGAGCGCCTTCTTGGTGGCGTCCCCGACGACTCCGTTGGGCTGGAGACCGGTGAACACCTGGAAGGCGGTGACCCGGCGCAGCGTCTGCGGGCCGAAGTCCGAGTCGACGTCGATGTCCGCGCCCTTGGCGTGCAGCAGCCGCTGTACCTCACCCACGCAGGCGTCGTGCTGGCCCATGGCCACCACGGGCTGACAGGCGGCCGAGAAGAGCAGACGGCCGTCCGTCGCGGAGCCGCTGCCGCCGCTGCCGGTGCCCCTGCCGGATGACGGGTGATCGGTCGTCAGGGCCCAGGCGGATACACCGAGCGTCAGGACCACGGCGCCGATCACCACGACACGGAACCGGCCCTGGCGGAACTGGTCAAGACGCCACCGGCTCTGACGGACCGGCCGAACGGGCCCGACCTCGACCGCTTCCGGCTCCACGGCCGTCGGCTCCACCGCTCCCGGCTCCATCGCTTTCGGCTCCACGGCCGTCGGCTCCTCGGCGTCGTCACCGTCCACGAGATCGACGACCTCGACGACCTCGACAACGTCTGCGTCGGCCTGCGTCCCCGTCCCCGGCTCCGGCCGGGCGGCGTCGGCCAGGGCCCACTGCCGGTGCAGTGTCCGCAGTTCGTCCGGGGTCGCGCCGCAGGCGGTGGCGAACCGGTGCACGCTGCCGTAGTCCTGGGGCACCGAAGTGCCGCGGCAGTAGCGGTGCAGTGTGGAGCCGGCCGTGCCGGTCTTCTTGGCGAGGGCCTCGTAACTCAGACCGGACCGGTTCTTCAGCGAACGCAACAGCGCGGCGAACCGTTCGGTCTCCGGGCACGCGGGCATCGCGGTTCCCCCCTGGCACTTACGGCACGCTGGTCAGACGTTCCAGTGGCTGGACACAGTAGCCGTCCCACGGCCGTCCCAGGGGTTAGATAACGCGCCAAGTGGCGGGCGTACGGCCGTCCCGGCGTCCCAGCCCGTCCGGTTTCCTTGCCCGGTCGGGACACGCGTTGCCACCTTCTGGCTGTCCGACCACCAGCAGCCGCATCGCAAGGAGAAACAGACCCATGAACCTCTCCGTAATACGTCGTCCGCGCCGACTCTCCCCGCTGCTCGCGACCCTCGCCGTCAGCGCGGCGGCCGCCACCACGCTGGCCCTGCCCGCCTCCGCGTCGGCGGCACCCGCCTCGGCCGCCGCCGTGGACTGCGCGTCGGGTGACGTCTGCTTCTGGACCGGCTTCAACTTCACCGGCAGCAAGTGCTCGTGGAGCGTCGCCGACCCCGACTGGCAGAGCGGTGCCATCAGGTGTTCCTGGGCCGCCACGACGAACGTGAAGTCGGTGTGGAACGCCGGCACCGGTTCGTACAGCGGTGTCGCCTTCTACGCGAACACCAACTACAACAGCCGGATCGGCTGCACCCGGCAGCAGCAGGGCGGCAACCTCGCCGGTACGTACAAGGTGCGGTCGCACCAGTGGATCACCGGTAACTGCGGCTGAGCCCGAGAGCGGCTCGCGCACGTACGCGGCGGTGGTCTCCGGTCCTCACGGGGGAGGGCCGGAGACCACCGCCGCTTCAGTGACGGGTAGTTGACGGTAGACAGACGCACTAGGGCCGTGTCTCCCCCTGCCCAGGGGGAGACACGGCCCTCGGAGTGAATGGCGGGAAGTCGCCTTCGCGGCCTGGAAGTCGGCCTGGAAGTCGGCTTCGATGTCGGTTTCGAAGTCGGCCTTGTGGCGGCCGTGCCGCCGGTGGTCTCAGACCGAGTACTTCGGGCGGTCGAACCAGGCGGCGCCGTCCGCCTTGCCGACGAACACCGCGATGAGGATGGCGAGCACGGTGTGCACGAGACCGATGACGACGAACGGGTAGATACCGAGGACCGCGGTGAGGATGCCGAACACCAGCGCGGCGATGCGGACGCCGCTGCCGCCGTTCGCGCACTTGACGCCGAGCCAGATCGCGAAGACGCCCCACGCCAGGACCGCGACCGCGACGCCCCACAGGACGCCGGCCGAGTAGTCCGCGAGCTGCTGGAACTGGACGTCGTCCTTGAGGTCCGCGTTGTTCTTCGCGGCGGAGACGGCGAGCGCCGAGATCGCGATCAGGACCGCGCCGATCACCTGGAAACCGGCGATGACGAACAGCATCACGCGCGCGGCCTTCACCCCGCCGGGCATCTCCATCGGGCCGCCGGGGTAGCCGTAACCGGGCTGCTGGCCGACCGGCGGGGCCTGCGGGTAGCCGTAACCGGGCTGCTGAGGGGCGCCCTGGGGGTAGCCGTAGCCGGGCTGGCCCTGGGGCGGGTAGTCGGCCGGCTGGCCCTGCGGGGGACCGTAGGGGTTGTTCGGGTCGCCGAAACTCATGGCGGGTGTTCCTCCGTTGCCTGGTGCGGGGACGCGCGGCAAGGTGCGGAGGAGAGTTCTACAGAGCGGTCCGTCCCCCCGGTACTGTCCGCGGCACTGTGGTGTTCATCGTTCTAAATGCCTTACTTATTTGTCCAGAGCCCTTCCGATTGTGTTGTGCAGGTGTTGTGCAAGTGCAACATCACTGATCACGGCCGATTGCGGCTGGTCACAGGGGGAAAGGGGCGCCCGGATTGGAACCGGGAGCGGGTCATCCGCGAGGATGGGTCCATGACCGCCCAGATTCTCGATGGCAAGGCCACCGCAGCCGCGATCAAGTCCGATCTGACCGCCCGCGTGGCGGCCCTCAAGGAGAAGGGCGTCACGCCCGGCCTGGGGACCGTCCTGGTCGGCGACGACCCCGGCAGCCAGAAGTACGTCGCGGGCAAGCACCGCGACTGCGCCCAGGTCGGTATCGCCTCCATCCAGCGTGAACTGCCCGCGACCGCCACGCAGGAGGAGATCGAGGCGGTGGTGCGCGAACTCAACGAAGACCCCACGTGCACCGGCTACATCGTCCAGCTCCCGCTCCCCAAGGGCATCGACGAGAACCGCATCCTGGAACTGATGGACCCGGACAAGGACGCAGACGGCCTGCACCCGATGAACCTCGGGCGACTGGTCCTCAACGAGCCGGCCCCGCTGCCGTGCACCCCCAACGGCGTCCTCACCCTGCTGCGCCGCTACGGCGTGGAGATCAAGGGCGCCGAGGTCGTGGTCGTCGGCCGCGGCGTGACCATCGGGCGTCCGATGCCGCTGCTGCTGACGCGGCGCAGCGAGAACGCCACGGTCACCCAGTGCCACACCGGCACCCGTGATCTCTCCGCGCACCTGAAGCGGGCCGACATCATCGTCGCCGCGGCCGGATCCGCCCACCTCATCCGCGCCGAGGACGTGAAGCCGGGCGCCGCCGTCCTCGACGTCGGTGTCTCGCGCAGCGCCGAGGGCAAGATCGTCGGAGACGTCCACCCGGACGTCGCCGAGGTCGCCGCGTGGATCTCCCCGAACCCCGGCGGTGTGGGCCCGATGACCCGCGCCCAGCTGCTCGTCAACGTGGTGGAAGCGGCGGAGCGCAGTGTCGGCTGACGGCGGCCCCGAGGACGCCGCGGCCCGCGACACCGGCTCCGACTCCGACGCCGAGTCGGCCGTACGGGAGGCCGCGTCCGCGAACGGCGGGTCGGCCGTGCGGAGGGCGAGGGCTGGGAAGGGTGAGTCCGTCGTGCGAGAGGCGGGGTCCGTGAACGGTGAGGCCGGTTCGGGGAAGGCGGGGTCCGTGAACGGTGTGGCGGGTGTGCGGGAGGCGGAGGGCGCCGAGGGCGAGCCGGGTGCGCTCGACGCCGTGAGCGCGCCCGACGCCGAGGGGAAGCCGCGCCGCACCACACGGCGCTTCCCTCTGTTCACGAGGGACACCGCACGGCCCGAGGGCGGCGGCCGGGCGGCGGGCGGCGACGCCCCGGCCCCGGCCCGCCAGTGGCCGATCCTGGCCGTGCTGTCGGCCGTCGGACTCGGCCTGCTGCTGACCGCCCTCGACGTGTTCCGGCTCGGCACGATCCTGATCGGCGCCGCGCTGCTGGCCGGCGCCGTGATGCGCTGGATGGTGCCCGACGTGGGCATGCTCGCGGTCCGCTCCCGCTTCACGGACATGCTCACGTACGGCGTGCTGGGCGTCGCCATCGTGCTGCTCTCGCTGATGGCCCAGCCCAACCCGTGGCTGGTCATCCCGTTCCTGGACGACACGCTGCACTTCACGGTCCGCTGAGACCCGCGCGCATGCCCTGAAGCAGGGCGCGGCCCGTCCCCTCCCCCGAGTAAGGACGGGCCGCGGCCGGGCGGTCGGACCGCCCGGGTCAACCCTTCTGTACAGGCACCGCCTGTACAACAGCCGTCAGTTCCCTGTGGCACGGAAGTGACCATTCCGCCACGGTGTCCGCGCCGTGTGACGGGAACCGTCCACCGCCCGGCGTCGTCAATCGCTCACGGGGAACGACACGGGGCGCCTGGTGAGCGCTGCGGGAGGTGGGTGAAGCGATGGGTGCCTGGCAGCCGCTGCCGGAGGAGCTTCCGGCGGAGGTACGGCACTTCGTCGAGCAGTTGCGGCTGCTCAAGGACCGCACCGGGATGAGCCTGGTCGCGCTGGGCACGCGCACCGCGTACAGCAAGTCCTCCTGGCAGCGCTACCTCAACGCGAGCCAGCCGCCGCCCCGGCAGGCGGTCGTCGCTCTGTGCCGGGTCGCGGGTGTCGCGGGCGAGGAGACCGAACGTTTCGGGGTGCGCTGGGAACTGGCGGTGCGGGCCTGGCCGCGCGAGCCCGTGCCGCCGGTGCCACCCGTGCCGCCCGTACGGGTACCGGCGGGGGGTCCCGGCCCCGTCTCCGTCCCCGGCGGTGAACCGGCTCCCGGCGCCGAGGCCTCCGTCCCGGCCGGGCATGGCGTTTCCGCCGCGCGCGGCCGTGACGGCTACGAGGAGGAGCCCACGCTCCCGTGGTGGGACCTGCTCGACGAGGAGTCGTCCCGGCAGCCCGCCGGGCCCCGTGCGCCCCGCCTCCTCCTCTACGCGGCCCTCCTCGCCGTCGTCCTCCTCCTCGCCGCCGTCGTGGGTGCCGTCACCCTCGGGTGAGCTGAGCGTTCTCGTGACAGGTGAGGTCGCACCTGTGTTCCCGTTGTGTCGATGTCTTGACAAGTTCAAGGATTTACCCTGATCCGTCGCAACAACCCGGTTAGCGTGGCCAATCGGGACGGTATCGGACGTCCTGTTGCGGAGGACGAGGGTCCGATTGGCGGGCATGACGTCGATGGGACAATGGGCCGCAGCCCGCGGGGCGTGCAACGGTGCATGTCCGGGCCCGAATGCTCCCGTGCGCCCCCAACCCGGGAACTGAGATCCTGACCGATCGCATCCCTGTGGGTAGCCAGAACGGGGACCGACGGGGCCGGGGGGACTCGGCGGACGGGTGCCGAAACACGCGGGGGAACAGTCAGGGCACGTACGGGGGGAAAGAAGCAGGGGGGAGCAGTAATGCCTCGTTGGAGGGACTTGCCGGATGAACTCGATCCGCAGGTCAGGGAGTTCGCCAGCCAGTTGCGCCGGCTGGTCGACCGGAGCGGGCTGGGCATCGCCGCGGTGGCCGACCGTACGGGCTACAGCAAGACGTCCTGGGAGCGGTACCTCAACGGCCGGCTTCTCGCGCCCAAGGGCGCGATCGTCGCCCTGGCCGAGGTGACCGGGACCAATCCCATCCATCTGACGACCATGTGGGAGCTGGCCGAGCGTGCGTGGAGCCGCTCGGAGATGCGCCACGACATGACCATGGAAGCGATCCGGATCTCCCAGGCGCGCGCCGCGCTCGGGGAGTTCGGAGCGCCCCCGGCGAAGGGGAGCAACGGCAAGCAGGCCCGCAAGGGCGGCAGCGCGACCGCGACGCCCGGCATCACGCCGGGGATCGCCGGGCCCGCGGGGGTGTCGCCGACGGTGCCGCCGCAGCCGTCCGCCACGGAGGTGGAGGACTCGTCGTACGGCTCTTCGTCGTCGCTCGGGGGTGGGGCGCGTGGGGGTGCCGGGTACGGCGGGTCCTCTTCGGGCGGGCCTTCGAGCGGGTCCTCGGGTGGGCCTTCCTCCGGTGGGGGCTCGCGTGGCGGGGGCTGGGGGGTCGTCGCCACGCCGTCCGGTGACGGGGGGCGGTACGGTCCGTCGACTCCGGCGGGGGCTGTGGGGCCGGGGGGTTCTGCGGGTTCCTCGGGTTCTGTGGGTTCTGTGGGTTCGTCGGGGCCGGGCGGTTCCGTGGGTCCGGCCGGGGCTGTCGGTGTCGGTGGGCCGGGTGCGCCCGTGGGGGGATCCGCGGACGCGGCGGCGCGGCGTAAGCGGCGGCTGACGATGTTCCTCGCGGGGGTTGTGGGCGCGCTGGTGGTGATAGCCGCGGCCGTGTACTTCACCGGGGGCGGCGACGGCAAGAAGGCGGCGAGCGCGCCGAAGACGCCCTCGACGTCCGCCGCGGTCAATCCCGATCTGCCGGCCGGGGTGAAGTGCAGTGGCGCCGACTGCACGGGCAAGGACCCGGAGAACATGGGGTGCGGTGGGCAACTGGCGACGACCAGCACCAGCATCACTGTGGGTACCACTCTCGTCGAGGTGCGCTACAGCAAGACCTGCGCCGCGGCCTGGGCCCGCATCACCCAGGCCGTGATCGGTGACTCGGTCCAGGTGACGGGCGGGACCGCCGCCAAGCAGATCGGGACCGTCGACAATGCCACCGATGCGTACACCCCGATGATCGCCGTCAAGGACGCCGCCGAGGCGAAGGCGTGCGTCACGCTGAAGTCGGGCCAGAAGGGCTGCACGAGGTGAGGTAGCGCGGGGGGGGGCTTGGCTGGGGCGGGTGGGCAGGCGCGGCACGGTTCCTCGCCCCCGCCGCCCCTACCCGTCCCATCCCCCAGGGGCTCCGCCCCTTCAACCCCGCCAGGGGCACTGCGCCCCCTGGACCCCCGCATCGCCCGAAGGGCTCGTCCTCGAACGCCGGACGGGCTGAGTGATACGGGCCGGGCTGGGTGGGTGGGCGAGGGGTGGGTGGGGTATCGGCCCCGGCCTTGTCCTCAAACGCCGGACGGGCTGGGGGCGGGCCGGGGGCGGTGGGTTGACGGGGGTGGGTGGGGTTCGGCCTTCGGTCGCGTCCTCGAACGCCGGTCGAGCCGAGGCTCTTAGGGGCGCGAGGAACTGCGCGCCCAGCCCCCACCAACCGTCGGCCAAAGGACGACAGCCGCCGGAATTTCGGGGCGCAGCCCCGTCTTGGGGGCGCGGGGAACTGCGCGAGCAACCCCCACCGTCCCGCAGCCGAGGAAACACCCAACCGTCGGCCAAAAGACAACAGGCCGCCGGAATTTCGGGGCGCAGCCCCGTCTTGGGGGCGCGGGGAACTGCGTGAGCAACCCCCACCGTCCCGCAGCCGAGGAAACACCCAACCGTCGGCCAAAAGACAACAGGCCGCCGGAATTTCGGGGCGCAGCCCCGTCTTGGGGGCGCGGGGAACTGCGTGAGCAACCCCCACCGGCCGGCAGTCGAGGCACTTCGTGCGGGTGGAATTTCGGGGCGCGGCCTCGAGTCCAGGGGCGCGAGCAACCCCCGCTCACCTGCAGCCGAAGAAGAAACCCACCCTCGAGAACCGAGGCCCAGGAATGTTCCGGCGGCGTTGGGGCAGGGGCACCGTACCCCCACGGGATCCGGCACCGGCCGGTCACCCCGATGGCGGTCGTCGTGTCATGCTCTCCCGGACCGGCGGCCGCCGGTCGGGGGGCTGTGGGCTGGGCCACACGGGACCCGGCCGTCCGGGATCCTGGATGCGCGATAGCCTGACGGCGGATCTCTCTTGACGCCGAGAGATCGATCATCGGTTCCTTTGATCGATCATTGCGGTGGACGCAGGGGACGATCCTGCACCCCGGGGCAGGGACGCCCCACCGCCTGCTGTCATACGGAGAACGCCATGACCCGCACTCCCGTGAACGTCACCGTCACCGGCGCGGCCGGCCAGATCGGTTACGCCCTGCTCTTCCGCATCGCCTCCGGCCAGTTGCTCGGCGCGGACGTGCCGGTCAAGCTGCGCCTCCTGGAGATCACGCCGGCGCTGAAGGCCGCCGAGGGCACCGCGATGGAGCTCGACGACTGCGCCTTCCCGCTGCTCGCGGGCATCGACATCACGGACGACCCGAACGTCGCCTTCGACGGCACGAACGTCGCGCTGCTCGTCGGCGCCCGCCCCCGTACCAAGGGCATGGAGCGCGGTGACCTGCTCTCCGCCAACGGTGGCATCTTCAAGCCGCAGGGCAAGGCCATCAACGACAACGCCGCGGACGACATCAAGGTCCTCGTCGTCGGCAACCCGGCCAACACCAACGCCCTCATCGCCCAGGCCGCCGCCCCGGACGTACCGGCCGAGCGCTTCACCGCGATGACCCGCCTCGACCACAACCGCGCGCTGACCCAGCTCGCGAAGAAGACGGGCTCGACGGTCGCCGACATCAAGCGGCTCACCATCTGGGGCAACCACTCCGCCACCCAGTACCCGGACATCTTCCACGCCACGGTCGCCGGCAAGAACGCCGCCGAGGTCGTGAACGACGAGAAGTGGCTCGCCGAGGACTTCATCCCGACCGTCGCCAAGCGCGGCGCCGCGATCATCGAGGCCCGTGGCGCGTCCTCCGCCGCCTCCGCCGCCAACGCCGCCATCGACCACGTGTACACCTGGGTCAACGGCACCGCCGACGGTGACTGGACCTCCATGGGTATCCCGTCGGACGGCTCCTACGGCGTGCCCGAGGGGATCATCTCCTCCTTCCCCGTCACCACCAAGGACGGGCAGTACGAGATCGTCCAGGGCCTGGACATCAACGAGTTCTCCCGCGCCCGTATCGACGCCTCCGTCAAGGAGCTCGAGGAGGAGCGCGACGCGGTCCGCGGTCTCGGTCTGATCTGACGTACCCGACTCACCTGAGTCACTCGCAACTCATCGGCCCCGTCCGGGAAGTGTCCCGGGCGGGGCCGACGCATGCGTACAGAAAGTACGCATCGAACGTACGTGCTTTCTCACTGTATGCGGGGGTACACGGGGAGTAACTCTCGCTATCGTCGTGACGTACGGTCCGGTAGGGGAGCACAGGGCTGCTCACGAGCGCTGGGGCGCGGCCGGGGGAGACACACGGGGGTGGTCCCAGTGACGGAATCGGAGAGACGGTACGCACACAGCGAGGCAACACGGCTGTTGTGTGCCGGAGTGCATCTGGACACCGTGTTCCGGGCACGGGTCATCGACGAACTCATAGGGCACGAGGAGCGGCCCGCGGCACCGTCCCTCGGTGTCGACGTCGTCGCCGTGCTCGCGCACGCCCTGCGCGCGCGCCGCAGGGAGGCCCTGACCGGGCTCGGGCTGCTGGCCATCTGGGTCGTGTTCTTCCTGGTGGAGATGGTCCGGGCGGCCACCGGCGTCGCGGACGCGGGGCCCCAGGGCTTCGCGGAGGCGTTCGGCGCCGTCGCGGTGTTCTTCTACGCCGCCGTCTGCTTTCTGCTGTGGTCCGCGCGGGTCGCGTCCGGGTGGGGCATGAGCATGTACGCCGCGAGCCGGGACGAGTCCGCCCAGCTGCGGCTGCCGCGCAGGGCGACCGCCTGGGGGCTCACCTTCATGGCACGGGCCGCGGAGATCGCCTACTGGGTGTACGCGTTCACCCAGTTGCTCCACGACCCCTTTCTGGTGATCTTCCCGCTCCTGCTCACCTTCGTGATCGGCGCCCACCGCTCCCAGGTGGCCGCGGTCATGAGCGTCGAACTCTCCCGGGACGCCTTCGCCCGTACGACCGTGGCACTGCCCATGGGCAGCGAGCGTCAGCTCCGGGTCGCGCGGGCCGTCACCTGGGAGCAGCACGCGTCCGTGGCGCTCTACGACGCCCACCGGCCGTTCGTCGGCGCGGGAAAGCCGTACGAGCCCTGGTCGTTCGCGATGGAGATCACCCCCGCCAAGAAGCCGTTCGACGGCCTGAACGGCAAGCTGCCCGAGCAGACCGGCGACGGTTCGGCGAACGGGCACCGCCCGCCGGTGCAGTTGACCAACCGGCAGATCCTCGACCTGGTCGTACCGAAGCTGGAGGCGCTGCGTGAGTCCGCCGCGCGCACCAGCCGGGACCGGCTCAAGGACCTGGAGGTCGAGGAGTTCGTCTACCTGCCGTACGGCGTGGGCCGCAACCAGGGCGTGTACGAGCCGTCGTCGGCCCGGCTGCACCTGGACGGGGCGGTGGACGAGGGCGGCGAGGCGCGCCGTCACTTCCTGCGGGTCAGGGTCGGCGCCTGGGACGAGCAGGTGGTGGTCTCGGTGCTGGTCCGCGTCCACACACAGGGCGGGATGCTGGTCCTGGAAGTCGTACCGCACGTGCTGGGGCCGATCTTCGAGGAGTACCGGCGCGTCGACTTCATCGCGGCCTCCGGGGAGGGCGCGACGGGGCGTGAGGTGCTGCGTACGGTGCTGTCCGCCCCGGCGACGGGCGTGGTGGCCGGGTTCTCCATGCTGCGCACCCTCGTCCAGTGCCTGCGCACCTGGCTGGCCCGGCCCGAACAGGCCCCGCCGGACGCCCCGTTGGTGTCCGTGCGGGAGATGGGCAGCACCGACCGGCTGTCGCTGTTCCAGGAGATGGACGTCAGCCGATACATCAAGACCGTCGAGGACCGGATCGCGAGCGGGGTGCGCGAGGCGCTGCGGCGCAGCGGCTGTGAGACGGGCAGCTTCGAGCAGAACATCTTCAACGTGTCCGCGGGCGGCCAGTTCATCGGGCAGATGAGCGGTGGCACCGCGGTGGGCCGGATCAGCAACAGCGCCGTCTCCATGGGCAGTGGGGGCGCGTCGTACAACGAGGGGAACAGGGATGACTGAGGGCTCGGGCGGGCGGGTCGACCGGATCACGCGCAGTGCGGTGAACTTCGGCGAACACGGCACCGCGAACTACCACGAGGCGCCGCCCGCGGCCGGCGCCGACGAGACGACCGTGGCGCTCCTGGAGGCCGTCCGCACGTTGCGCGATCATCTGCGGCTGCTCACGGAGACCGACGACACGACCGGGCTCGACGGCGAACTGGCCGTGGTGCAGGGGGAGATCGAGAGAACGGGCCAGGCGGACCCGGCGCGGCTGGGCCGGCTGCGGATGCGCCTGGAGACCGCCGCCACGGCCGTGGCGGGGCTGGCGTCGACGGCGGCCGTGGTGCAGGTGATCGCGCAGCTGGCCGGATAGCGGTCGGCGCGGGATCGGTCTAGTGGGAACGGGGTGACGAGGTGGCGCAACGGTGGGACGAGGACCGCCAGCGGTGGGTCGACGACGGCGCGGGCGGGCAGGGCAGGGGTGGCGCCGGTGGTGGCGGGGTGCCGCCGGATGCGGAGCAGCAGTGGTGGGCGTCGGCGACGACTCAGGCGGGGCCACCGCGCCCGCCCGAGACGCCCCTGCCGCCACCGTCGTGGCCCGGGCCCGGCGGGAGTTCCGGTGGCGGCCGGGGTCCGGCCCCCACGGACTCGCGCCGACTGCTGGTGGTGATCGTGGCCGTCGCCGTCCTCGCGGGCGGTGTCGGAGGCGCGGTGTGGGCGCTGACGAGGAGTGACTCGTCCGGGCACACCGGCGCCGACCCGTCGCGCCCGGCGGTGACCGTCACGGCGACCCAGAGCGTTCCTTCCCCGGACACCGGGTACACCTCCGGGAGCCCGGACATCTACGCCGGTTCGGGCGGGTCCAGCGACCCGGCGACGCAGCCCACGACCCCGGATCCGTTGCCCGGCTACAGCAGGTCGGTGGATGCGGTGGGCTACACGGTGGACGTGCCGGACGGCTGGGTGCGCGAGGAGGTCCAGGGCAAGCTGGCACCGGTCGTCACCTACACGGCCCCCGGCGGCAGCAGCAGGCTCATGCTGTTCGAGGTCAAGGAGAGCTCCCTGGCGGAGTCGTCGTCCCAGGCCGAGGCGATCTCGGAGAAGCTCCCGGGGTACCGGCTCATCGAGCGGCAGAACGGCACCGGCTGGACGGAGGTCACCTACCGCTACGACAGCCCGCAGAAGGGCGCCACGCATGTGGTCGACCACCGCTTCCGGGCCGCCGACGGCACGCTCTACGCGATCAACGCGAGCGGTCCCGAGGGCGTGGACATGACGGGCCCGCTCACCACGGCCCTCAACTCCTTCTGCCCCACCGACACGAACTGCGCGAGCAGTAGCTAGTTCTTCTCTGCCAGTCCCTGCCAGTCCTCCTACGGGCGGGGCAGCCGCTTCTCGAACCAGTGGGCGGCGTAGACGTTGTCGTCGTAGCGCGGGATCTCGGTGTAACCGCACGCCCGGTACATCGCCCGCGCCTCGGTGAGCACCGCGTGGGTGTCGAGGCGTACGACGCCGTACCCGCGCGCGACCGCCGCCCGCTCCAGCCCGTCGAGGATCCGGCGGGCGAGGCCGAGCCGCCGGGCCTCGGGCCGCACCCACACATGCCGGATCTCGCCGGTGTCCGGTGTGAGCCGCCGCAGCGCCCCGCACCCCACGGGACGCCCTTCCTCGTACGCGACCAGAAAGGCACCCGAGTCCCCCGACACCTCGTCGGGCCGTACGAGGGCGGCGGGGTCGAAGCCCTCCGGGAACCGTGCGTCGATGTCGGCGGCGTACCCGGCGAGGCAGTCGCGCGCGTCGCGCGCGGCACCGTCGACGGACTCGACGGTGATCGCGGCCAGCCGCAGCAGCCGCTCGGCGACGGCGATGGCGGCGGTGAGTTCGCCGCGCCGGCGCTCGTCGAGGGAGCTGAGCAGCCCCTCGGCCAGCGCGTCGGCCCGCCGGTTCTGCTCCTCGACCTCGACCCGCCCGGCCGGCGTGAGCTCCGCGACCCGCAGCCGGCTGTCCTCGGCCGGCACGCTCACCCGCACCAGCCCCTGCGCCTGCAGCGCCCGGACCATCCGGCTCAAGTACCCGGCGTCCAGGCCGAGCCGGCCGCGCAGCTCCCGCAGCGAGGCCCCGTCCCCGATCTCGAACAGCAGCCGGGCCTCGCCGAGCGGCCGGTCCTGTCCGAGGTAGTGGTCGTCGAGGGCTCCGATGCGCCGGGTGAAGTACCGGTTGAAGCGCCGCAGCGCCCGCACGTCCTGCGCTGACACCGATCGAGTCATTCTTTGACTTTAGTCAAAGAAAGCCACTTCCGGGGTGTCGATCACTCTCCCCGCGTTTTGCGGTTTCCAGTCGCATTTCTGTTCATTTTTCAGTGACGCCGGGCACTTTTGGTCACTGGTTGTGCATGCATTCCGCCCCGAGGGGCAGGCGCTCCCGGTCCCCGAGAGTGACACGCCTGTGACACACGGGCACGCAGGGGCACGGAACAGGAACGGAAGGCAACACCGACCATGGCCGGACACCAAGCGCACCAGGCTCAGCAGGCACAACAGACCCTTCACGTGGGGGGAGAGTGGCGGGAGGCCGTCTCCCGTGCCACCCGCGAGATCCTCGATCCCGCGGATGCCAAGCCGTTCGCCGTGGTCGCGGAGGGTGACGAGCGGGACGCGGACGCGGCCGTCGCCGCCGCCCGCCACGCCTTCGACACGGGGGAGTGGCCCCGCACCCCGGTCGCCGAGCGCGCCGCGCTGCTGCGCCGCGTCGCCGACCTCCTCGTCCGCGACCGCGAGGAGCTGGGACTCCTGGAGAGCCGCGACGCCGGCAAGACCCTGGAGGAGGGGCGGGTCGACATCGACTGCGTCGCGGACGCCTTCCGTTACTTCGCCGACCTCGTCGTGGGGGAGGGCGGCGGGCGGGTCGTCGACGCCGGGTCCGCCGACGTCCACAGTGTCGTCGTGCACGAGCCCGTCGGTGTCTGCGCGCTGATCACCCCCTGGAACTATCCGCTCCTGCAGGCCAGTTGGAAGATCGCGCCCGCCCTCGCCGCAGGGAACACCTTCGTGGTCAAGCCGAGCGAGATCACCCCGCTGACGACGATCGCGCTGATACGGCTGCTCACCGAGGCCGGCCTGCCCGCCGGGGTCGCGGGCCTCGTGACCGGCCCGGGGCACACGGTGGGCGCCCGCCTCGCCGAGCACCCCGACGTCGACCTCGTCTCCTTCACCGGCGGCCTGGTCAGCGGTACGAAGGTGGCGCGGGCCGCCGCGGAGAGCGTCAAGAAGGTCGCACTGGAGCTCGGCGGCAAGAACCCCAACGTCGTCTTCGCCGACGCCTGCGCCACGGACGAGGACTTCGACACCGCCGTCGACCAGGCCCTCAACGCCGCCTTCATCCACAGCGGCCAGGTCTGCTCGGCCGGATCCCGGCTCATCGTCGAGGAGTCCGTGCGCGAGCGCTTCGTCGCCGAACTCGCCCGCAGGGCAAGCAGGATCAGGCTCGGCCGCGGCACCGAGGACGGCGTCGAGTGCGGCCCCCTCGTGTCGGAGGGACAGCGCGAGAAGACCGAGGCGTACGTCGCCTCCGCGCTCGCGGAGGGCGCGGTGCTGCGGGCGGGCGGCCGGCGCCCCGAGCCGTCCGCCGAACGGCCCGCCACCGGGTACTTCTACGAGCCGACCGTCCTCGACCAGTGCCACCGAGAGATGAAGGTGGTCCGCGAGGAGGTCTTCGGGCCCGTCCTGACCGTGGAGACCTTCCGCACCGAGGACGAGGCCGTCGTGCTCGCCAACGACACCGAGTACGGGCTCGCGGGCGCCGTCTGGACCACCGACGCGGGCCGCGCCCGCCGCGTCGCGGGACGACTGCGGCACGGCACGGTCTGGATCAACGACTTCCACCCCTACCTCCCGCAGGCGGAGTGGGGCGGCTTCGGGAAGAGCGGCGTGGGGCGCGAACTGGGCCCGGCGGGCCTCGCCGAGTACCGCGAGACCAAGCACGTCTACCAGAACCTGGCGCCGAAGCCGGTCCGCTGGTTCGCGGGCCGACCCCAGTGACGTAACCCCACCCCCTCACAGCGCACTTGCCCCTTGCACCCTGGAGCACCCCCATGCACGAAAGCACGCACGAGAACGCGTCCGAGAACACGTACGACTACGTCGTCATCGGCGGCGGCACGGCAGGCTCCGTCATCGCCTCCCGTCTCACCGAGAACGCCGACGTGACGGTCGCCGTCATCGAGGGCGGTCCCAGCGACGTCGGCCGTGAGGACGTCCTCACCCTGCGTCGCTGGATGGGCCTGCTCGGCGGTGAACTGGACTACGACTACCCGACCACCGTGCAGCCGCGCGGCAACTCGTACATCCGGCACAGCCGGGCCCGCGTCCTCGGCGGCTGTTCGTCCCACAACACGCTGATCGCCTTCAAGCCGCTGCCGTCCGACTGGGACGAGTGGGAGGAGGCGGGCGCCAAGGGCTGGGGCGCGGTGCCCATGGAGGCGTACTTCGCGCGGCTCCTCAACAACATCGTCCCGGTCGACGAGAAGGACCGCAACGCCATCGCCCGCGACTTCGTCGACGCCGCCCAGGGCGCGCTGGGCGTGCCCCGCGTCGAGGGCTTCAACAAGAAGCCGTTCACCGAGGGCACCGGCTTCTTCGACCTCGCCTACCACCCCGAGAACAACAAGCGCTCCAGCGCGTCGGTCGCGTATCTCCACCCGGTGATGGACGAACGGCCCAACCTCACGCTGCTGCTGGAGACCTGGGCGTACCGGCTGGAGCTGGAGGGGACACGCGCCACGGGCGTGCACGTACGCGCCAAGGACGGCACGGAGACCCTCGTACGGGCCCGGCGCGAGGTCCTGCTGTGCGCGGGCGCGGTCGACTCGCCGCGGCTGCTGCTGCACTCCGGGATCGGGCCCGCCCACGACCTGGCGGAGCTCGGCATACCCGTCGCCCACGACCTGCCCGGCGTCGGCGAGAACCTGCTCGACCACCCCGAGTCGGTCATCGTCTGGGAGACCAACGGGCCGATCCCGGAGAACTCGGCGATGGACTCCGACGCGGGCCTCTTCGTGCGCCGCGACCCCGAACAGGCGGGCCCCGACCTGATGTTCCACTTCTACCAGATCCCCTTCACGGACAACCCGGAGCGGCTGGGCTACGAACGCCCGGCGCACGGCGTCTCCATGACCCCCAACATCCCCAAACCGCGCAGCCGCGGCCGCCTCTACCTGACCAGCGCCGATCCATCGGTCAAGCCCGCCCTCGACTTCCGCTACTTCACGGACGAGGACGACTACGACGGCCGCACCCTCGTCGACGGCATCCGCATCGCCCGCCGGATCGCGCGCACCGAGCCGCTCGCCGGCTGGCTCAAGCGCGAGGTGTGCCCCGGGCCCGAGGTCACCGACGACGAGGAGCTGAGCGCCTACGCCCGTCAGGTCGCGCACACCGTCTACCACCCGGCGGGCACCTGCCGGATGGGCGCCACGGATGACCGACTCGCCGTGGTCGACCCCGAGTTGAGGGTGCGCGGCCTCGACGGTCTGCGGATCGCCGACGCGTCCGTCTTCCCGACGATGCCCGCAGTGAACCCGATGATCGGAGTGCTCATGGTCGGGGAGAAATGCGCCGAGCTGATCGGGGGCGGTGCGTGATGAGTACGACCACCGGCACCCCCGCCAGTACGCCCGCCAGTTCCGACGACGCCGTCTTCTCCGTCGACGGCCTGTGGAAGGTGTTCGGGCCGAAGGCCGAGCGCGTCCCCGCCGACCCCGGGCTCGCCGCCCTCGACCCCGCCGAACTCCGCTCCCGCACCGGCTGCACGGCCGCCGTCCGGGACGTCAGCTTCGACGTCCGCAAGGGCGAGGTCTTCGTCGTCATGGGGCTGTCCGGCTCCGGCAAGTCCACGCTGGTCCGCTGCCTCACGCGGCTGATCGAGCCGACCGCGGGCGCGATCGTCATCGACGGCGAGGACGTACGCGCCATGGACAAGAACCGGCTGCGGGAACTGCGCCGCCACCGCGCCGCGATGGTCTTCCAGCACTTCGGCCTGCTCCCGCACCGCTCGGTGCTCGACAACGTGGCGTACGGCCTGGAGATCCAGGGTGTCGGCAAGGCGGAGCGCCGCGAGAAGGCCGCCGAGGTCGTCGCCAAGGTCGGCCTGGAAGGCATGGAGCAGCGCAGGCCCGCTCAGCTCTCCGGCGGCCAGCAGCAGCGCGTCGGGCTCGCCCGCGCGCTCGCCGTCGACCCCGAGGTCCTCCTCTTCGACGAGCCGTTCAGCGCGCTCGACCCGCTGATCCGGCGCGACATGCAGGAGGAGGTCGTCCGGCTGCACCACGACGAGGGCCGCACGATGGTCTTCATCACCCACGACCTCAACGAGGCGCTGCGCCTCGGCGACCGCATCGCGCTCATGCGCGACGGCCGTGTCGTCCAGCTCGGCACCCCCGAGGAGATCGTCGGCTCGCCCGCCGACGACTACGTGCGCGAGTTCGTCCGGGACGTACCGCGCGAACAGGTCATGACCGTCCGCACGGCCATGCGGGCCGCGTCCGCCGCGGAGGCCGCCCGGGGCCCGGCGCTCAAACCCGACGCGACCGTCTCCGAGGCCATCGAGGCGGTGGCCCGCTCGGGCGACCCCGCCCGCGTGATGGACCAGGGACGCTGCGTCGGCGTCGTGGACTCGGCGGCGCTGCTCGGCGTGGTGGCCGGCGCGGACACGCCCGTCGCCGGGGCGCCGGACGGCCCCCGTAAGGAGGTCGCTTGATGGCCACCGTCACCGCGACCGTCGGTCACTCCGGCGTCTCCACGCTGCTCAAGAACCTCCGCAGACACCGGGCCTTCGGCAAGCTGCTGCTGCTCGCCGTCGCGGCGGCCGTGATCGTCCCGGTCCTCGACTCCCACTGGGCGAGCGGCACCTGGCCGGGCGCCCTCACCGTCGATCTCTCCGCGCCCCTCGGCCGAGCCAGCGAGTGGATCATCGACAACCGGGACAGCCACCCCCTGTTCCTGTACTTCTTCGGGTACGTCAGCAGCGCCGTCGTCCTCTCCGTGCGCGCCGTATACGTGGTGCTGCTCGCGGCGGGCTGGGCCGGTGTGACAGCCGTCGCGGCACTCGTCGCCTGGCGCACGGCGGGCGTACGGCTCGCGCTCGGCACGGCCGCCGCGTTCCTCGCCTGCGGACTGCTCGGCATGTGGGTGCCGACCATGCAGACCCTCGCGCTCATGGTGGTCGCGGTCCTCGCGTCCGTCCTGCTGGGCGCGCTGCTCGGCCTCGCCGCCGGGCTCTCCGACCGCACCCACCGCGCGCTGCGCCCCGTCCTCGACACCATGCAGGTGCTCCCGGCGTTCGCGTACCTCCTGCCCGTCGTCCTCGTCTTCGGCATCGGCGTCCCCGCCGCCGTCCTTGCCACCGTCGTGTACGCCGCCCCGCCCATGGCCCGCCTCACCGCGCTCGGCCTGCGTGACGCCGACGCCGGGGTGATGGAGGCCGTCACCTCGCTCGGTGCCACCGCCCGCCAGCGCCTGCTGACCGCCCGCCTCCCGCTGGCCCGCAAGGAACTCCTCCTCGGCCTCAACCAGACGATCATGATGGCCCTGTCCATGGCGGTCATCGCCTCCGTGATCGGCGCGGGCGGCCTCGGCGACCGCGTCTACCAGGCGCTGGCCTCCGTCGACGTGGGCGCCGCACTCGCCGCCGGCATCCCGATCGTGCTGCTCGCGGTCGTTCTGGACCGGGTGACGGGAGCGGCCGGGGAGCGGCTCGGCTCGGACTCCGGGGCGACGGCACTGCGCTGGGCGTACGCGGCCGGCGCGGCCCTCGTCGTGGCGCTCGCCGGACATCTCACCGGCCGTCTCGACTGGCCCGCCTCCTGGACCCTCTCCATCGCCGAGCCCGTGAACCGCGTCGTCGACTGGATGACCAACCACCTCTACTCCGGCGTCCCCTACATCGGCGGCACCGCCGACTGGGCGGGCCACTTCACCACCTGGGTCCTGGACCCCGTCCGGGACGGCCTCCAGGGGCTGCCCTGGTGGTCGGTCCTGCTGATCGTCGCCGCCCTCGCCTGGCTGATCGGCACCTGGCGCACCGCCCTCACCGCGGTCCTCGCGATGGCCGCGATCGGGGTGCTCGGCGTGTGGAAGCCGTCCCTGGACACGCTGTCGCAGGTCCTCGCGGCGGTCGCCGTGACCCTCGTGCTCGGCTTCGCGACCGGTATCGCCGCGGCGCGCAGCGAGCGCGTCGAGCGGCTGCTGCGCCCGGTCCTTGACGTCTTCCAGACGATGCCGCAGTTCGTCTACCTGATCCCGGTGGTGGCGCTGTTCGGCGTGGGCCGCGCGCCCGCCGTGGCCGCCGCGGTCGTCTACGCGCTGCCCGCCGTCGTCCGCATCACCACCCAGGGCCTGCGCGCCGTCGACCCGGCCGCGCTGGAGGCGGCCCGCTCGCTCGGCGCGACCGGCGCCCAGCAGCTGCGCCAGGTCCAGCTGCCGCTGGCCCGCCAGTCGCTGCTGCTCGCCGTCAACCAGGGCGTCGTGCTCGTCCTGGCCGTCGTCATCATCGGCGGTCTGGTCGGCGGTGGCGCGCTCGGCTACGACGTCGTGTTCGGCCTCGCGCAGGGCGACCTGGCGACCGGTCTCGTCGCCGGCGCGGCGATCGTCTGCCTCGGCCTGATGCTCGACCGGGTGACCCAGCCGACCGCGCGGACCACGAAGAAGGGAGCGTGACATGCGCCTACGTACGACTTCGGTGATGGCCGGTGCGGCCGCGCTGCTGACGCTGACCGGTTGCGGCGCCGTCGACATGACCAAGCAGGCCTCGCCCTTCGCGAACGCGCGGGGTGCGAAGAGCCTGACCCTCTCCGTCCAGTCCTGGGTGGGCGCGCAGGCCAACGTGGCCGTCGCGCAGTACCTGCTGGAACACGAGCTCGGCTACCGCGTCGACACCGTCCAGGTCGACGAGGTCCCCGCGTGGGACGCGCTCAGCCAGGGCCGGGTCGACGCCATCCTGGAGGACTGGGGCCACCCCGACCAGGAGAAGCGGTACGTCGAGGACAAGAAGACCATCGCCCCCGGCGGGGACCTGGGCGTCACCGGGCACATCGGCTGGTACGTCCCGACGTACTTCGCCAAGCAGCACCCCGACGTGACCGACTGGAAGAACCTCAACAAGTACGCCGACCAGCTGCGTACCGCGGAGAGCGGCGGCAAGGGCCAGCTCATGGACGGCTCGCCCTCCTACGTCACCAACGACAAGGCCCTGGTGGCCAACCTGAAGCTGAACTACCAGGTGGTGTTCGCCGGTTCGGAGGCCGCGCAGATCACCCAGATGAAGCAGTTCGCCAAGGAGAAGAAGCCCTTCCTCACCTACTGGTACTCGCCCCAGTGGCTCTTCAAGAAGGTCCCGATGACGGAGGTGAAGCTGCCGCCGTACAAGGAGGGCTGCGACGCCGACGCGGCCAAGGTCGCCTGCGCCTACCCGCACACACCGCTCCAGAAGTACCTGAACGCCGACTTCGCGAAGAGCGGGGGCAAGGCGGCCGCCTTCCTGAAGAAGTTCAAATGGACCACCGAGGACCAGAACGAGGTCTCCCTGATGATCGCGAACGACAAGCTGTCGGCGCAGGACGCGGCGAAGAAGTGGGTCGACAGCCACGCGTCGACCTGGCGCGCGTGGCTGTCGTGACCCCGGCCTCAGCAGGCGTTCGTGGTTTCGGCGTACTCCGTCAGTGGGGCCGGCCCGCCTGGTAGTGGCCCGGGACCATACGGGTGCTCACGCCGAACCGGTTCCAGGCGTTGATCACCGTGATCGCGGCGATCAGCTGGGCCAGCTCGGCGTCCTCGAAGTGCTGCGCCGCCTTCGCGTACACCTCGTCCGGTACGAAACCGTCGGTGAGGACGGTGATGGCCTCGGTCAGCTCGATCGCCGCCAGCTCCTTGGCCGTGTAGAAGTGCTTCGACTCCTCCCACGCGCTGAGCTGGATGATCCGCTCCAGGCTCTCCCCGGCCGCCAGCGCGTCCTTGGTGTGCATGTCGAGGCAGAACGCGCAGTGGTTGAGCTGCGAGGCGCGGATCTTCACCAGTTCGCGCAGCTTCGGCTCCAGCCCCTGCTGCGCGGCCGTCTCCAGCCGGAGCATGGCCTTGTAGACCTCGGGGGCGTGCTTGGCCCAGTGCAGGCGGGGGCTGTGTTCGGGTGCGTACTCGGCGGTGGTGTCGGTCGTGGCGGTCGTCTCGTTGGTGGCGTCGTTCGTCGTCATGTTCTCGACCCTACGAGCGAAGCAGCCCAGGAGTATGGTCCATTTACATGGCGAAATCTTGGGCCACTTTCGGGGTCGACCTCCACGTCGAGCCGACCGGACCCGGTGTCCGCAGAGGTCTGACGGAAGCCCTCCGCGAGGCGGTCCGCAGTGGCCGCCTCGCGCCCGGCACCCGGCTGCCCTCCTCCCGTTCCCTCGCCGCCGACCTGGGCATCGCCCGCAACACGGTCGCGGAGGCGTACGCGGACCTGGTGGCGGAGGGCTGGCTCACCGCCCGCCAGGGCTCGGGCACGAGCGTCGCCCGCCGCCCGGTGCAGGCCCCCTCCACCACCTCCGCACCCGGCCGCCAGACCCACGCCCGCCCGGCGTACGACCTGGTCCCCGGCACCCCCGACCTGTCCTCCTTCCCCCGCGCGGCCTGGCTGAAGGCCTCCCGCCGCGCCCTGACCGTCGCCCCGCACGAGGCCCTCGACTACGGCGACCCGCGCGGCCGGGTGGAACTGCGCACCGCCCTGGCCGGCTATCTGGCCCGTGCCCGGGGCGTCCGCACGGACCCGGAGCACATCGTCATCTGCTCCGGCTTCGTGCACGGCCTGATGCTGCTCGGCCAGGTGCTGCGCGGGCGGGGACTGAACTCGCTGGCCGTGGAGTCCTACGGGCTCGACGTCCACTGGCGGCTGCTGGAGCGGGCCGGGCTGCGGACGGTGCCGCTCGGATTCGACGAACTCGGCACGCGTACGGAGGAGTTGGCGGCCGGCCCGCGGGGCGGGGACGCGTGGGGAGGCGTACGGGCGGTGCTGATGACGCCCGCCCACCAGTTCCCGATGGGCGTACCGCTGCACCCCGACCGGCGGGCGCAGGTGGTGGACTGGGCGCGGCGCGGCGGCGGTCTGATCCTGGAGGACGACTACGACGGGGAGTTCCGCTACGACCGTCAGCCGGTCGGCGCCCTCCAGGGCCTCGACCCCGACCACGTGGTCCATGTGGGCACGGCCAGCAAGTCCCTGGCCCCCGGTCTGCGGCTGGGCTGGCTGGTGCTGCCGCCGTCGCTCGCCCCGGAGGTGGTCGCGGCGAAGGGCGGGGTGGACTGGTCGTGCGGGGTGCTGGACCAGCTCACCCTGGCGGAGTTCATCACGTCGGGCGCCTACGACCGCCACATCCGCGCGTCCCGGCTGCGCTATCGGCGCCGCCGGGACTCCCTGGTGGCGCGGCTCGCCGAACAGGCCCCCGGGGTCCGGGCCACGGGCATCGCGGCGGGCCTGCACGTGGTGCTGCGCCTGCCGCCCGGCACCGAGCAGGAGACGCTGCGGGCGGCGGCCTGGCAGGGGCTCGCGGTGCACGGGCTCGACCGCTACCGCCACCCGGAGTCGCCCGCCGAGCGGACCGACGCGCTGGTGGTGGGGTACGGGACACCGCCGGACCACGGGTGGTCGGGGGCGCTGGACGCATTGTGCGCGGCACTGCCTTTCGACGGAACTTTCAACGAAACCTTCCACAGCGCTTTCAACGGCACTTTCCACAATGAGGGAGGCGACGGCCCTTTTCATGGAATAGAGTCGCCTCATGAGTAATAGTGAAGCCCTGTCCCGTGTGGCCCTCAAGAAGATTACCCCCGAGGTGTCCGGTGCCATGGGTGCCTTGCACGGCGCCGCCGTATCCGCGGCCCAGGACGCCAAGGTCGAACCGGAACTCCTGGAGCTGATCAGGATTCGCGCCTCGCAGCTCAACGGCTGCGCGTTCTGCCTCGACATGCACACCAAGGACGCCCGCGCCGGGGGCGAGACCGAGCAGCGGATCTACGCCCTGAACGCCTGGCGGGAGACCCCGTTCTTCACCGAACGGGAGCGTGCCGCACTGGCGTTGACCGAGGCTGTGACGCTGGTCCACGACGGACACGTGCCGGACGCGGTCTACGCCGTGGCGGCGGAGGTCTTCGACGAGGCTCAGATCGCGGCGCTGATCTGGGCGGCCACCGTCATCAACGCGTACAACCGGATCGCGATCGCGACCCGTATGGTGCCGGGCGTCTATCAGCCCGCCCAGAAGAAAAGCTGAATTCGGGAACGAGGGTACGAGAAAGAGCGCCGGGACGAATTCAATTCGTCCCGGCGCTGCTTTTCGCTCATCGGTCCGTCTTCGGCTTTCGTGTCCGGAATTCAGTCGGCCGGCAGCGGTTCCATGACGTCGTCCAGCCACTGCCGCCATTCCGGGGCGCGCACGGCCGGCGCCGGGCTCATCGGCCGCGCCGTCCAGGCGGTCACCGGACGGATCCCGTGCAGCGCGTTCACGAGCCACACCTCACGGCCGTCGAGCTCGGCCACGGTCCGTTCGCGGTGGGCGACACGGATCCCGGACCGGTGGGCCCGCTCCTGGATGAGGCCGGCCGTCACTCCGGCCAGGACGGGCAGCTGCGGCGAGGGCAGGCACAGGGTGTCGTCCTCCCACCACAGCACGCTGGCCGTGGCCGCCTCGAGGACCACACCGGAGGACGCGATCAGCATCCCTTCCTCCGCGCCCTCCCCGGACGCCCGCCGCCTCACCCGGGCCAGGGTGTCCAGGTCGGGCCCCTTGCGGCGCGGGACGGTCCGCGGATCGCTCTGCCCCGCCGCCCAGACCCGTACGCCCGTGCCGAGCGGCGGCGCGTGCCGCAGCAGCAGCCGCAACTCCATGGAGCCCGAGGCGAGTTCGACCCGGGGGAACCACTCCCCGGTGCGCGGCAGCGCGGCGGTCATGTCCCGCCAGAACGCGACGAGCCGCTCCAGCGGTGGGCCGCCGCAGTCGCCGCAGGCCCGCAGGAAGCGTTCCCGGTGCCGGTCGAAGCCGCGCATCCGGCCCTCGCGCAGCAGCCACGAGTCCGCGACGAGCAGCCGCCCGCCCGGCAACCTGCCGGGGGCCGGACCTGAGGTCAGCCCACGGCCGGGCGACCACGCCAACAGCTCCTCCGCGATGGCCGGTTGTGTCACTGCGTACCCCTCTCGGTCTCAGTACTTGCGGCCCGCGACAGCGGGCGAACCGTTCCGTGGCCCGTACGGTGCGTGCTCCAGCCAGGAACCGCACCACGGCAGCACGGGCGCGAGCGCCGCCGCCGCCCGTTGCTTGACGCGGACGATCCGGCGGTGCGGTCGCAGATGGTCCAGCGCGCTGCCGGCGGCCGCGCTGTTGAACAGGGCCGCGGCCCGCCGGACCTCGGCGAACCCGGCGACCGCGGCGGCCGTCCCGTCGGCGATCGCCCGCGCGGCGGCCGCCGCGTCCGCGATCCCGCTGTTCATCCCGCGCGCGCCGAACGGCGGGAACAGATGGGCGGCCTCGCCGACGAGCAGCACCCGCCGGTGCGGGTCGCTGAACGAGGCGGCGACCTTGCGCAGAAAACGGTACGTCGACACCCACAGGATCCGCTCGGCGTACCCGTCGCCCACCACCGCCGGCAGCCATTCCCGTACGGCCTCCTCGGTCCCGTACGCCTCCTGCGTGTCGTCGTCCCGGCACTGCAGGTCGACCTGGAAGCCCCCGGTGAACGGCACCCGCATCACACTGCGGCCGCCCACCCCCGGATGCTCGTAGTGGAAGACCCGCTCCAACGGCAGCTCGGCGCCCGGCAGATCGGCGACGTCCACGACGACATGGAAGCCGTCCGCGCGTGTCCCCTCCATCGGGATGCCCAGCTCGCCCCGGACCGCCGAGCGCGCCCCGTCGGCGGCGACGGCGTGCGTGCCGGTCCAGACGCGGCCGTCCTCGCCGGTGAGCACGACCTCCGTCGGTGCGACGCGCACCCCCGTCACCCGCGCCCCCCACGCGAACTCCACTCCGGCCGCCTCGCACGCGGTGCGCAGGAAACGCTCGGTGTCCACCTGACGCAGGCTGGTGAAGGGCGGCAGGCCGGGCGTGGACGGTGGCGGGAAGGTGCGGGCGTACACCTCGCGGCCCCGGTACAGGGTCCGTCGGGTGTGCCAGGTGCGCCCGTACGCCGTGATCTCGGCGGCCAGCCCCGGGTGCATCCCGTCGAGCAGCCGCAGGGTCTCCCGGTGCACGAACAGAGCGCGGCTGCCCGGGCGTTCGCGCTCCTCGGGGTCCGCCTCCAGGAGCACGACCGGCAGCCCGTGCGCGCGCAGCGCGAGCGCCGCCGACAGCCCGACGGGCCCGGCACCCACCACGAGGACCGGTCGGCCGGGGGCGCCGCTCACGTGCGCGCGCCCTCGGCCAGCATGCGGGTGATCTCCACCCGCTTCACCTTCCAGGTCGCGGTCATCGGCAGCTCCTCGAAGCGCCACTGCCGGGGCTCGGCCAGGGGCGGCAGATCGGCCGTGGCCTCCCGCCAGCGCGCCGGGTCCAGCGGCTCTTCGCCCCGTACGCACACCACCGGCACCGGTTCCCGGTCCGCGCCGGGCACGATGACCACCTCACGCAGCTCCTCCAGCCGGTCCATCAGGGCGTCCTCGACCTCGAGATTGCTGTGCACCGAGTCGATCTGATCGATCTCACGGTCGATCAGATACAGCCCGCCCAGCCGGCCCTGGTATCCCATGTCGCCCATCTGCCACCAGCCGTCGCCGTCCAGCTGGCGCAGGTACCGCTCCCGGGCGCCGAGATAGGTGAGGATCCGCCCCCGGGTGCGGGCCTCGATGCGGCCGGGCGTGCCGGGCCTGGCCCGCCCGCCGGATTCGTCCGTGACCCGGACCCGGGTGAAGCCGGGGATCCCGATCCCGACCCGGCGCCCGTCCGCGCGGGCGGCGCTGCGCCGGGTGAACCACTGGAAGGCCACCGGACCCGTCTCGCTCTGCCCGTACAGCTGGATCAGCCACGGCGTGCGCCGCTTCGAGGCGTCCAGCAGCCGCCGTACGGTGCGCGGATGGATCGCGTCGAACGTGGAGCCGTACGAGCGGACCCGGGACAGCGGCGCTCCGGGCGCGTCGGCCAGCTCCTCCCACAGCACGAAGGTGTTGGGGTGGGTCTCGACGATGCCGGGGCGGTGCCGGCTCAGCAGCGGTCCCACCCTGGCGGGGTCCGGGTCGGTGATGAGCACGAGCGGGCTGCCGAAGTGCAGCAGGACGCCGAGCAGATGGTAGAAGCGCGAGTGCACGAACGACATGTGCAGCGCGGCGGTCTCGCCGCGGGTGGGCCAGCCCATCGCCTTCTGCGGGACGAGCCGGTTCCACATGGTGTTCGCGCAGTGCACGGCGAGCTTGGGCAGGCCGGTGGTGCCCGAGCTGTGGGTGATCAGGGCGGGCTCGCGCGGATGCAGCCGGACGGGAGAAGGCGTCTGCGACCCGGCGTACTTCTCCAGGGGTTCGGCCCCGGGCGCGTCGTCCACGGAGAGCGTCCGTCGTACGAGGGTGGAGAGGTCGACGTCCGCCAGCGGGCCTGCCAGCTTGGCTCTGTCGGTGATCAGCCAGGGTGTGTGGAGCCGTTCGAGAAGCCGGCCCACCACCGGGCCTGTGAGCGCGGGCGACAGGAGGACGGGAACGGCCCCGATACGGGAGACGGCACAGGTCAGCAGGACGATGTCGACGTTGTCCGTCTTGTGGACGACCACCTCCTCCGAGGGCCGGACCCCGGCCTGCCACAGCCGTCCGGAGAGCTCCTCGACCACCTCGGCCAGCACCGGATAGCTGAGGTCGACCCCGAGGCCGGGACGGACGTCCAGCGGCCGGTCCAGGGTGACGAAGACGGCTCCGTGGCGGTCCGCCGCGCGCCGGAACATCGGGCCCAGGTAGAAACCGCGGTCGGCGAGCAGGGGCTGCTGCTGTCGCATGTGCCCGTTCCCTTCTGTCCTGTGGTCTGTGGCTGTGGTCTGCGGTCGTGGTGTGTGGTCGTGGTGCCGCGGTGGTCACCAGGCGCCCTGGCGGACGAGGTGGCGGCGGAGTTTTCCGGTCGGGGTGCGGGGCAGGGACGGGACGAAGCTGATGGCTCTGGGGACCTTGAACGCGGCGAGGTGCTCGCGTGCCAGGCCCACGAGTTCGGCCTCGAGACCGGACGGCCCGGACAGTCCGGAGAGACCGGGCGGCAGGGGCGAGACGGGGACGACGAAGGCCCGCAGCCGGCTGAAGCCGCGCCAGTCGGTCATGGCCGCGACCACGACCTCCTTCACCGCCGGATGGGCCCGCAGCACGGCCTCCACCTCCAGCGGGGAGATGGTGATCCCGCCGACCATCTCCAGGTCGTCGGTGCGTCCCAGGTGCCGGTAGCTGCCGTCCGGCTCCCGGCGCGCCCGGTCGTGGGTGGCCAGCCAGCCGCCGACCAGGGTGCGTTCCGTCTCCTCGGGCCGGTTCAGATAGCCGGGCGTCAACGTCGGCCCGCGTACCCAGAGTTCGCCCTCCGCGCCGTCCTCCACCGGCACACCGGCGCCGTCGCGCAGCTCCACCTCGAAGCCGGGGACCGGGCGGCCGACCGTGCCCGGGTGGTGGTGCTCGAAGCTGTTGGCGCAGAACGCGTGACCGGCCTCGGTGGAGCCGATCTGCTCCAGGACCGGCGCGCCCAGCAGATCGGCGACCTGCTTCTCGAGCCCCTCGGGCAGGCCCTCCCCGGCCGACACGGCGGCGCGTACGGAGGCGAAGCAGGTCGCGTGGCCGCTGCCCCGGTCGGCGACGAGGGCGGCGTACGCGGAAGGCACGGAGTAGAGCAGGGTGACCCGGTGCCGGGCGACCAACTCGTCCACGGCGGCCGGGTTCGGACGCCGGTCCACCAGGACGGCGGAGGAGCCGGAGAAGAGCGGGAAGACGAAGGCGTTGCCGAAGCCGTACGCGAAGTACAGCTTCGACACCGACAGGGTGACGTCGTCCGGGGTGATCCGCAGCAGCCGCCGGCCGATGAGGTCGTGGTACGTCTTCGGGTCGCCGTGACAGTGCACGACACCCTTGGGCCGGCCCGTGGTGCCGGAGGTGTACTGGACGTAGAGCGGGGTGTGCGCGTCGACCGGGTGCGCGGCGGCCGGCTCGGCGTCGGCGGTGAGCGCCATCAGCTGATCGGCGCCGAGGCGCACACGGTCGGTGAAGCGGTCCTCCAGGCCCGGCCCGGTCACGCAGAGCACGGCCTTGGCGTCCTCGGCCATGAACGCGTGCTCGGCCGGGGGCAGTTCGGGGTTGACCAGGACCGCGACGGCGCCCAGCCGGGCGGCGGCGAGGAAGGCCGCCACCCAGGTGATCCCATCGGGCAGCGCGAGCAGCACCCGGTCGCCCGCGCCCACGCCGTGCGCGGCGAGCACACCGGCCGCGCGGCCCGTGAGCTCGTGCACCTCGCGGTGCGTCCAGGCCCGGTGACCCTGGTGGAAGGCGATCCGGTCGCCCCAGCCGCGCCGCTCGGCGAGCGCGGCGAGATGGGTGGCGAGGTTGCCGGGGGCGTCGGCGTCGGCGTGGGTGCCGGTCGGCGACCGCGGAGTCGGCGTGGAGGTGGGGATCGTCACCGGGCGGGCTCCTCTACGGCGGCTCGGCGGGGGGTGTCCGCCCGACGGGCGCTCACTCCTGCCGGGGTGGCTTCCTGGTGCTCCCGCAGGGCCCGCATCTGCGCCGCCGTCTTCAGCAGCATCTCGTCGTACTCCGCGGCCGGATCGGAGTCGAGGACGATCGCGCCGCCCGCGCCCAGGTGCGTCAGCCCGTCCGCGAGTACGGCGGTACGGATGACGATGCTGAGGTCGGCGCCGCCACTGCACCCCAGGTAGCCGAGGGCCCCGGAGTACACCCCGCGCGCCTCGGTCTCCAGCGTGTCGATGATCTCCATGGTGCGCAGCTTCGGCGCGCCGGTCATCGAGCCGCCGGGGAAGCAGGCGCGGACGCAGTCCACCGCGTCCGTGTCCGGGCGCAGCCGGCCCCCGACGGTGGAGACGAGCTGGTGCACGGTGGCGTAGGTCTCGGTGGCCATGAGCCGGGAGACGCGTACCGTCCCGGTCCGGCAGACCCGGCCCAGGTCGTTGCGGAGCAGGTCGACGATCATCAGGTTCTCGGCGCGGGTCTTGGCGTCGGCGGCGAGCGCGTCCCGCAGGCGCGTGTCCTCCTCCGGGGTGTCGCCCCGGGGCGCGGTGCCCTTGATGGGCCGGGCCTCGGCGACGCCGCCGCGGGTGATCCGCAGGAAGCGCTCGGGGGAGGCGCCCGCCACGTCGAGGTCGCCGAACCGCAGGAAGGCCGCGTACGGCGCCGGGTTGACGCGGCGCAGCACCCGGTAGAAGTCGTACGCGTCGGGCGGCGCGGGCAGCCGGGCCGCGTTGGTCAGACAGATCTCGTAGCTGGTGCCCGCACGGAGTTCGCGCGCGCAGGCCTCGATGTCCGCGAGGTAGGTGGCCCGGTCGCGGACGAGCCATGGTTCGGCGGCGAGGTCCGGCTCGGCCGACACGGGAGCGGGCGGTAACGGCTGCGGGTCGGGGCCGACGAAGGTGAGCTGGGCGAGTGCGCCGTCGAGCCAGTCGGTGGCCTCCCGGGTGGCCTGGGGGGTGTCCTCGGCCACACAGACGGCGTAGGTGAAGCCCTCCTGGTGGTCCACCGCGATCAGCCGGTCGGCGAACAGCCAGCAGGCGTCGGGGGTTTCGGCCCGGTGGCGGTTGGGGGAGCCGCAGTCGGCCTTGGTCTCGTACCCGAAGTAGCCGACGTATCCGCCGGTGAAGTCGAAGGGCAGCCCGGTGGCGTCCACGCGGCGGTTCGCCAACTGCCGCTTGAGGTAGTCGAAGACGCTCGCCCGGACCTTGCGCGGCGGCCGGCCCGCCCGCTCGATCTCGCAACGGCCGCTCGTGACGTCGTACCGGACGAACTCCGACAGCGGCCCGGAGCCGTCACCGAAGAACGAGAACCGTGACCGCCCCTCCTCGACGCGCGCGCTGTCCAGCCAGAACGCCCGCGGGGAGGCGGCGTACATGCGGGTGAAGGCGGCCTCCGCGTCGACGGCGGTGGCGATGCGGCGGGTGTGCAGCCGGTGGGCGGGGCGGACGGTCCGCGCGGTGCGGGAGGGCGCGGCGGGGGCGGGGATGGCCGCCGCGGACGGGGTGACCGCGGTGTTCTTCGTACGGGTCTTGCGGGCGCGTTGCGCCGTGAGGTTGCGGAAGTTCACGAGCATCCGGTGGCCGTACTCGGTCAGGACGGACTCCGGGTGGAACTGCACCCCCCACAGCGGCCGGGTGCGGTGCCGCAGTCCCATCAGGACGCCGTCCTCGGACCAGGCCGTGGCTTCCAGCGTCCCGGGCAGCGGCTCGCGCACGGACAGTGAGTGGTAGCGGACCGCGGTGAAGTGCTGCGGCAGCCCCTGGAACAGGTCCCGCTCGTCGTGCCGGATTCTCGACAGATGCCCGTGCCGGGGCTCCGGGGCGGGCAGCACCCGGCCCCGCTCCCCGAGTGCGATGCCCTGGTGGCCCAGGCAGACACCGAGCACCGGGATCGTGGACTCCGCGAGCACTCTGGCGCTGATCCCGAAGTCACGGGATTCGGCCGGGTGCCCCGGGCCCGGCGACACCACCACATTGTCGAATTCCGAGAGATCCGGAATTCTTCCGCCTGTTCCGTCGGGGGCGGCGTCGTTGAGGATCACCACCGGCTCCTCGCCGTTGACCTCGGCGATCAGTTGGAACAGGTTGTACGTGTACGAGTCGTAATTGTCGATGAGCAGGGTCTTCACCCGCCCACCTCCCTTTGATCGTTCTCGGGCCTACGCGGTCCGTCTTTTGTGGCGTCCGCGGAGCGCCTGGAGCGGTGGGTACAGCCATTTCTTGAAGAATCGCTGAAGGCGCGGCATGAGAATCCAGGTGACGAGGGCCGTCACACACAGACACAGCAGCAGCGTTCGGATGAGCGGATTGAGACCGCCGAGATACGGAATCACGAGCAGATTGAATAAGAGCACCGGTGGGAAAACCGCGCTCATATTAATGAACCACAGCTTCCATTTCGCGGGCGGGATCGGTGCCGGCGGCGGTTTCGGCGCGCCGGTCTGGGCGTCGAACCAGCTCTTGGAACCTCGCACGCTCCGCCGGCCCGTCTCCCGGGCGAACGGGTCCGCCCGGGTGGCCCACTGCGCCCGGATGATCGAGTCTTCCCAGGCCAGGGCTGACCCTTCGCTGTCGAAGCGGTAGACCACATGCCACTCCGCCTCTCCGTCGGCAAGTACACCACCCCCCAGGAAGCCCGGTTCGCGCGAGCTCGCCCGCAGCACGGCCCACCCCCAGGAGTGGAAGTCGGTCTCGCGGCCCGGGATCACGTGATACGCCACGGTGACGGTTACGGGATTCCTGGTCACGCCACCGAGTACGGAAAGCGCATACAGCGCGTTCAAATCTTCAACGAAGTTTCTTGAGTGTCCGGATCGTGACCGTTTGTTTATCTTTTGGTTATCTTGACACATTCTGTCGATCGATACTCCTGGTAACTCTCCCGTAATTTCAGAAAGTGCTTGCGAGACCCTTCGATAAAGCTGCACGATCGCCATCCGCCGCGCGTTGTGGCCCCCATCTGCCACCAAGAAGGAGATCCCATGTCCAGGTACGACTGGAATATGAACCACGAGGGAATCGAGCGGGCGCGTTCCGTGATCGAACCCGCACGGAAGGAGGTCACCACCCACCCGATTTACCAGCGGATAAACAGCCGGGAGGACATGGCGACGTTCATGGCGCACCATGTGTTCGCGGTATGGGACTTCATGTCGCTCCTGAAGTCCCTCCAACGGGAACTGACCTGCGTCGACGTCCCCTGGGTGCCGCGCGGCACGGAGGTGAGCCGGCGCCTGATCAACGACATCGTCCTGGTCGAGGAGAGCGACGAACTGAACGGCGGCTTCACCAGCCATTTCGAGCTGTACCGCGCGGGCATGACCGAGGCGGACGCCGACGCGACCAGGATCGACACCTTCCTCGCCCTGGTCACCGAGGGCCACGACGTGCCCTCGGCACTCCGCGTCTCCCAAGTCCCCGCGCCGGCCGCCGAGTTCGTCCGCACCACCTTCGAGATCATCTCGGACCGGCCGCTGCACTGCCGGGCGGCCGCGTTCGCCCTCTCCCGGGAGGACCTCATCCCCGACATGTTCGACCAGGTCATCAAGAAGGAGGGCACCGACCGCTTCCCGCTCTTCTGCGACTACCTGGCCCGACATATCGAGGTCGACGGCGAGGAACACACCCCCATGGCCATGCAAATGGTGGCCGACCTCTGCGGCACGGACGACACGCGCTGGCAGGAGGCGGTCGAAACGGCGACGCTGGCCCTCGAGGCGAGGGTCCGGTTGTGGGACGGGATCGTGGAGGCGATGGCCTGAGGCCCCGGACAACGGTTGTGCCCCCGACCGGGGGGCGGGGGCACAGGTGGTGGCGACGGGACTCCAACTCGGTGAAGCGCTCAGTCAGCGCCCCGTAAGCCAGTCCGCCAAGTCGTAGACCGCACGACAGTAGGGATCGTCGGCGTTCTTCCGCATGCGCTCCAACTCCCCCGTTTCCAGGAGGATCGGAAGTACGGCGTGCGTTCCTGTGACGCCAACGACAACAGAGCCTTCATCGTCTCGGCGGGCGAAGGCCGCCGCTGCGGCCTGCAGTGCGTCCGAGAGGTGGAACCGCGGCCGGCCGACGAAGTCGTGGACAGCGGCGGAGGCGTCGATCACGGGGATTCCGAAGGCGTCGCGCGACTCCTCCCCGACCTCGCGTTCGGGGCAGTCGGCCAGTACGTCGCGCAGGGCGGCCGCGAGGTCTCCTGGCGGGATGTTCGCGCCGTATGCGTCCGTGAGTGGCAGGTCGAAGGCGACGGACGAGTCCAGTTGCTGCCCGTCCCACAGAACGACCCGGCCGACGCCGCGTCGATCCGGGGCATTCACGACACCCCGTACGAGCCGAACTTCCTGCTCGATCGCGAACGCCGTGACGCGGCCCGGCATTTCATGTGCCGGCTGCGCATGTAGATCGGACAGGCCCGCGTCGTCCCACGTCAGGGCGACGAACTTCCCGGCCCGCCCCGTCACCCCTCCTCCACCGGCTCCTTCGCCGGTTCTTCCACCGGCGCCTCCCCGAACCGTGCCAGTGCCAACGCGCCCGCCACCGCCACCGCGAACCCCAGTACCGCCAGCCAGGCCAGGCCCTCGCGGGTGCGGTCGCCCAGCCAGATCACCCCCACCAGGGCCGGTCCGACGGTCTCGCCGATGATCAGACCGGCCGTGGCCGTCGTCACCGAGCCGCGCTGCAGCGCCGAGGTCAGCAGGATGAACGCGGCGCCTCCGCCGATGAGCAGCGCGTACGTCGCCGGGTTGGTCAGCAGCGTGGCGGGCGCGAGGTCGTCGATCAGTCGTACCGAGACCTCTACGACCCCGAAACCGAACCCGGCCCCGAGCCCGAGGACCAACGCCCGGCCCCGCCCGGACATCCGCCCGCCCACCAGACCGAGCAGCAGCACCACCACCGCGGTCCCCAGCATCCAGTACTTCAGCGTCATGGACCCGGCCTCGCCGCCCTCCGTCCCGGACGCCAGCCCGAGCATCGCCAGCCCCGCGCACACCACCCCCACCGCGGCCCACTCCACCCCGCTCAACCGCACCTGCAGCAGCCGCGCGGCGACCACCGCCGTCACCGCGAGGCTCGCCGCCAGCGCCGCCCCGACCGCGTAGATGGGGATGGAGCGAAGTGCCGCGATCTGCAACAGGAAGCCCAGCCCGTCCAGCGCGAGGCCCGCGAGATACCTCCACTGCCGCAGCGCGCGCAGCAGCAGCGCCGCGTCCCCGCCCGAGCCGCCACTGTCGGCCGCCGCCCGCGCGGCGATCGCCTGCAACACCGTCGCCGTACCGAAGCAGACCGCCGCACCAAGTGCGCACACCATTCCAAAGAGCACGAAGTGACTGTAGGGGACGCCGAAAAGGAGGGGGTTGCCGCCCACCTGTCTCAGCCGTTCTCTAATCTGATCGCTTGCGCCCAGCAGGGTGCTCAGCAGGACGCACTGTGACAACAACGGGGGATCGAAAATGGCGGACACACGACGGCAACTGCGCTCGGGCACGGTCGTACTCGGCGGCATGGGACTCCTCGCGGCGGCCCTCACCGCCTGCTCCTCGGATCCGGACAAGCGCTGTGTCGACCGCGACAGCTACACCTCGCTCAAGGGCTACAAGGTCGTCGCCGACAAGAACTGCAAGACCACCAAAACCACCAAGACCTCGGTCAGCAGCGGCTGGTACTACGGCGGCAAGAAGAAGGGCAGCTGGATCGACGGCGGCTCCTTCACCAAGGCGAGCAAGGGATCCGGCAGCAGCACCAGCGGCGGCAGCCACCACTCCGTCGACCGCGGCGGCTTCGGCAGCGGCAAGGGCAGCTCCGGCGGCTGAGCGACGCGACACCACGTCACCTCACCTCACCCGTAGCCGTAGGCCGCGCGCCCAGCACCGATCGGACCCGTACGCCATGGAACGCCGCACCATCGAGCCCCGCGTCGGCTGGCAGCAGATCGTCGAGCAACAGGGCCTCATCTACCCCCTGACCCGCTACCCGGACGACTCCCTGCGCCCCTACTGGGACGAGAGCGCGTACTACGCCTTCTCGCTCCCGGAGGTGGAGGCGCTGGAGGAGGTCGTCGAGGAACTGCACCGCATGTGCCTGGCGGCGGCCGAGTACATCGTCACGGAGAACCGTTTCGCCGACCTCGGCATCACCGACCCGCGCGTCGTGCGGGCGGTCGCCGAGGCCTGGCGGCGCCGCGCCGAACTCCCGTCCGTCTACGGCCGTTTCGACCTGCGCTACGACGGCACGGGCCCCGCCAAGATGCTGGAGTACAACGCCGACACCCCGACGTCCCTCGTCGAGGCGGCGAGCCCCCAGTGGTTCTGGATGGAGGACCGTTTCCCCGGCGCCGACCAGTGGAACTCCCTGCACGAACGCCTCGTCGCCGCCTGGAAGAAGCAGGCCGCCCTCCTCCCGCCGGGCAGCCCCCTCTACTTCGCGCACTCCGCCGACGACGAACTCGGCGAGGACCTGATGACCGTCGCGTACCTGAAAGAGACGGCGGAACAGGCAGGGCTCGACACCGACTGGATCTCGGTGGAGGAGATCGGCTGGGACCCCCTCTCCGACCGCTTCGTCGACAACCAGCTCCGTTTCATCCGCAGCTGCTTCAAGCTCTACCCCTGGGAGTGGCTCACCACCGACCGCTTCGCCGACCACGTCCTGGACACCCTCGACAACGGCGGCGGTACGGGCACGACCCTGTGGATCGAGCCCGCCTGGAAGATGCTCCTCAGCAACAAGGCCCTCCTCGCCGTGCTCTGGGAGCTGTACCCGGGCCACCCCAACCTCCTCCCCGCCCACCTCGACGGACCCCGGGAGCTGGCCACCACCCAGGGGTACGTCGCCAAGCCGCTCCTCGGCCGCGAGGGCGCCGGGGTGACGGTGCACGCGCCCGGCGCCGCCCCCGTCGTACGCGAGGACGAGCCCTGCTGCTACCAGGAACTGGCCCCCCTTCCCTCCTTCGACGGCAACCATGTCGTCCTCGGCGCCTGGGTCGTGGACGGCGAGTCGGCGGGGCTCGGCATCCGCGAGTCGTCCGGGCTGATCACGGACGAGTACGCCCGCTTTTTGCCCCACGTGATCCTCTAGCCAGGGCCTGTCCGGCCGGACAGCCCCTGGGCGCTCAGTCGGCGCCGAGCACCGCACGCAGCTGAGCCAGCCCCCAGTCCAGGTCCTCCTTGCTGATGACCAGCGGCGGGGCGATCCGGACCGTGACCCCGTGGGTGTCCTTGACCAGGACACCCCGGTCCATCAGCCGCTCGGAGATCTCGCGTCCCGTGCCGTACTCGGGGGCGATGTCGACGCCCGCCCACAGCCCCCGCCCGCGCACCGCCGTGACATGCCCCGAGCCCGTCAGCAGCCCCAGCTCCCGGTGTAGGTGGTCACCCAGTTCCGCGGCGCGCCGCTGGTACTCGCCCGACCGCAGCATCGCGATCACCTCGAGCGCCACCGCGCAGGCCAGCGGGTTCCCGCCGAACGTCGACCCGTGCTCACCGGGCCGGAACACCCCGAGCACCTCCCTGCTCGCCACCACCGCCGACACCGGTACGACCCCGCCCCCGAGCGCCTTGCCCAGTACGTACACGTCCGGCACCACGCCCTCGTGCTCGCACGCGAAGGTGCGGCCCGTGCGGCCCAGCCCGGACTGGATCTCGTCCGCGACGAAGAGGACGTTCCGCTCGCGCGTCACGTCCCGCACCCCGGCGAGGTAGCCGGGCGGCGGCACCAGCACGCCCGCCTCGCCTTGGATCGGCTCCAGCAGCACCGCGACCGTCTCCTCGGTGACCGCCGCCCGCAGCGCGGCCAGGTCCCCGTACGGCACGATGTCGAAGCCCGGCGTGAACGGCCCGAAGTCCGTCCGCGCCTCCGCGTCCGTGGAGAAGCTGATGAGTGTCGTCGTACGGCCGTGGAAGTTGTCGCTCGCCACGACGATCCTCGCGCGGCCGTCGGGGACGCCCTTGACGCGGTACCCCCACTTCCTGGCCGTCTTCACGGCGGTCTCCACCGCCTCCGCACCCGTGTTCATCGGCAGCACCATCTCCATGCCGCACAGCTGCGCGAGCTGCGCGCAGAAGTCGGCGAACCGGTCGTGGTGGAAGGCCCGCGAGGTCAGCGTCACCCGCTCCAGCTGCGCCTTCGCCGCGTCGAGCAGCCTTCGGTTGCCGTGGCCGAAGTTCAGCGCCGAGTAGCCGGCCAGCAGGTCGAGGAAGCGGCGGCCCTCGACGTCCGTCATCCAGGCCCCGTCCGCCGTCGCCACGACGACCGGCAGCGGGTGGTAGTTGTGCGCGCCGTGCGCGTCGGCCGAGGCGATGAGTCGTTCGGTGGTGGTCACGGAATCTCCGTTTCCTGCAGCCCAGGGATCGCTGCCGCACGGGGGTCTGGCTCGTGGCTCCCTTCATATCGTCGCTCGCATGGTGGACGAGGGAACCCGGCGATCCGGCGCGCCCGGTAGGCTGGCGACGGGCCGTGACTGGCGCGCTGGGATGGGATCGACCATCGGGGAGCGGCCCGTGAACTGTGTGCCGTGCGCCTGGGCCGACCCGTGAACGCTGAACGCCACGTCCGGAGGCCGTCCATGCCCGAGCCCCTCTCCACCGAGTCCACCGCCTTCCGCAGCGCCCTCGACGTGATCCGGGCCGTGGAGCCCCGCGTCGCCGACGCCATCGGTCAGGAAATCGCCGACCAGCGCGAGATGCTCAAGCTGATCGCGTCGGAGAACTACGCCTCCCCGGCCACCCTGCTGGCCATGGGCAACTGGTTCAGCGACAAGTACGCCGAGGGCACCGTCGGCCGCCGCTTCTACGCCGGCTGCCGCAACGTCGACACCGTCGAGGCCCTCGCCGCCGAGCACGCCCGCGAGCTCTTCGGCGCCGAGCACGCCTACGCCCAGCCGCACTCCGGCATCGACGCCAACCTGGTCGCCTTCTGGGCCGTCCTCGCCGCCCGCGTCGAGGCCCCGGCCCTCGCCAAGGCGGGCGTCCGCAACGTCAACGACCTCAGCGAGGCCGACTGGGCGGAGCTGCGCCAGGCCTTCGGCAACCAGCGCATGCTCGGCATGTCCCTGGACGCGGGCGGCCACCTCACCCACGGCTTCCGCCCGAACATCTCAGGAAAGATGTTCGACCAGCGTTCCTACGGCACCGATCCCGCCACCGGCCTCATCGACTACGAGGCGCTGCGGACATCGGCCCGTGAGTTCAAGCCGCTGATCATCGTCGCCGGCTACTCCGCCTACCCCCGCCTGGTGAACTTCCGGATCATGCGGGAGATCGCCGACGAGGTCGGCGCGACCCTGATGGTCGACATGGCGCACTTCGCCGGTCTGGTCGCGGGCAAGGTCCTCACCGGCGACTTCGACCCCGTCCCGCACGCCCAGATCGTCACCACCACCACGCACAAGTCGCTGCGCGGCCCGCGCGGCGGCATGGTCCTGTGCGACGAGAGCCTCGCCGAGCAGGTCGACCGCGGCTGCCCGATGGTCCTCGGCGGCCCCCTCCCGCACGTCATGGCCGCCAAGGCCGTCGCGCTCGCCGAGGCCCGCCGCCCCGAGTTCCGCGACTACGCCCAGGCCGTCGTCGACAACGCCCGCGCCCTCGCCGAGGGCCTGATGCGGCGCGGCGCCACCCTGGTCACCGGCGGCACGGACAACCACCTCAACCTGATCGACGTCGCCTCCTCCTACGGCCTCACCGGCCGCCAGGCCGAGTCCGCGCTGCTCGACTCGGGCATCGTCACCAACCGCAACGCCATCCCCGCCGACCCGAACGGCGCCTGGTACACCTCCGGCATCCGCATCGGCACGCCCGCGCTGACCACCCGTGGTCTGGGCACCACCGAGATGGACGAGATCGCCGGTCTCATCGACCGCGTCCTCACCGCCGCCGAGCCCGGCACCACCGCCAAGGGCGCCCCGTCCAAGGCCCAGCACGTCCTGGACGCGAAGATCTCCGACGAGATCTCCCACCGCGCCACCGACCTGCTGGCCCCGTTCCCGCTCTACCCGGAGATCGACCTCGGCTGACCCACCTGCTGGATCAGAGGTCGATCAGCTCCTGTCGTGGTTCCCGCGGCGGTCCGGCTCCATCCCGCCGGGCCGCCGCGCGGCGTACCAGGAAGGCGCCGCCGACCCCGAGGAGCAGACCCGCGCCAAGGCCGGGCAGCACCCACCGCGCACGCTCCTCGACACCCCGCTTCGAGGCCGGTGCGCCTGCGGCGGCGTCGAGCAGCTGCCCCCGCCCGACCACCCGCTCGTACACCGAGCGTGACGCGCGGTGCCAGCGGATGTCGTCGTCCACGACGTCGGGCGAGGGGTCCGTGCGCACCCAGGGCGTGCCGTCCGCGGCCAGGAACAGCTGGTCCTGGCGCCCCATGGCGACATCGCCCCCCGGCGCGCTGTCGGTCTGCGGCCAGCCCCCGACCCCGCTCAGGCCCCACATCACGGTGGCCCGTACCCGCGGGAAGTCGCCCGCCGTCCACGCGTCCGGCACCCGGACCGTCCCCATGTAGGTGGGAGTCAGCAGGTCCCACAGCCGTGTGAAGTCCCGCTCCCCGGAGTGCAGTGCGGTCGTGCGCCCCGTGCCGCCCTCGATGACCAGGGCCATGTCCGGCCCTCTGTGCCCCGCGGCCGGTGCCAAAGCCCCCGCCGGGTGCGCCGCCAGCACGGCGAGCACCACACCCGAGAACACCGCGATCCCCGATCTCACCCGTCCGCCTCGGCCCGCCATGCGTGTCCCCCGTCCGCCGCCAGCACGTGCCTCGAGTATCCGCCCGGGTCCTCCTTCCGGGGAGAGCTCTGTTCCCACCTGTTCCCGAGCTCCCGGGTGCACCTGAGAGAATGGTGAACATGGCCTCTGAACGTCCCCGCGTGCTCTCCGGAATCCAGCCCACAGCAGGCTCGTTCCACCTCGGCAACTACCTCGGCGCCGTCCGCCAGTGGGTGGCCCTGCAGGAGTCCCACGACGCCTTCTACATGGTCGTCGACCTGCACGCGATCACCGTTCCGCAGGACCCGGCGGACCTGCGCGCGAACACCCGGCTCGCCACCGCGCAGCTGCTCGCCGCGGGTCTCGACGCGGACCGCTGCACGCTCTTCGTGCAGAGCCATGTCCCCGAGCACGCCCAGCTCGCCTGGATCATGAACTGCCTCACCGGCTTCGGCGAGGCCTCCCGCATGACCCAGTTCAAGGACAAGTCCGCCAAGCAGGGCTCGGACCGCGCGTCCGTCGGCCTGTTCACGTACCCGATCCTCCAGGTCGCCGACATCCTGCTGTACCAGGCGAACGAGGTCCCGGTCGGCGAGGACCAGCGCCAGCACGTCGAGCTCACCCGCGACCTCGCCGAGCGCTTCAACGGCCGCTTCGGCGAGACCTTCACGATCCCGAAGCCGTACATCCTCAAGGAAACGGCGAAGATCTACGACCTCCAGGACCCGTCGATCAAGATGAGCAAGTCGGCGTCCACGCCGAAGGGCCTCATCAACCTGCTCGACGAGCCGAAGACCACCGCCAAGAAGGTCAAGAGCGCGGTCACCGACACGGACACCGTCATCAGGTATGACAGCGAGCAGAAACCGGGTATCAGCAATCTGCTGACCATCTACTCGACCCTCACCGGTACCGGTATCGCGGAACTGGAGGAGAAGTACACGGGCAAGGGCTACGGTGCGCTCAAGACGGACCTCGCCGAGGTCATGGTCGACTTCGTGACCCCGTTCCGTGAGCGCACCCAGCAGTACCTGGACGACCCGGAGACGCTCGACTCGATCCTGGCCAAGGGAGCCGAGAAGGCGCGCGCCGTCGCCGCGGAGACGCTCGCGCAGGCGTACGACCGGGTGGGCTTCCTGCCCGCCAAGCACTGAGGCGTACGACCGCACACACGTACCACTGGGCAGAGCGCTGCACATCACTACGGCTGCGCCTGCCCACAGCACAGCCGTGGCCTTACAGTCGATAGCCGGACGGCTGAGTACGAACCAGACAACGCGCCCGGCGACGCGAAGGACAACGCAACCGGTGACGCGACCGACGACGCACCGGACACGACGACAGGAGACGACGTGGGGACCGTAACGATCGGCGTGTCGATCGCGGTCCCGGAGCCTTACGGCAGCCTGCTCCAGGAGCGGCGCGCGGGCTTCGGCGACCCCGCGGCTTGTGGCATCCCCACGCACGTCACCCTGCTGCCGCCGACGGAGGTCCACGCCGCCGACCTGCCGGCCGTCGAGGCGCATCTGACCGAGGTCGCCGTGGTCGGCCGGCCCTTCCCGATGCGGCTGTCGGGCACCGGCACCTTCCGGCCCCTGTCACCGGTGGTGTTCGTGAAGGTCGTCCAGGGCGCCGAGGCCTGCACCTGGCTCCAGCAGCGGGTCCGCGACGCCTCCGGTCCCGTGGCGCGCGAACTGCAGTTCCCGTACCACCCGCACGTCACGGTGGCGCACGGCATCGACGACGCGGCGATGGACCGCGCGTTCCATGAACTCGCCGACTACGACGCCGAGTGGCCCTGCACGGGGTTCGCGCTCTACGAGCAGGGCTCCGACAGTGTGTGGCGCAAGCTGCGGGAGTTCGCCTTCGGCGGATCCGTGGTGCCACCGCAGGCGGGCCACGTGGACGTGGAGCGCGGGACCATCGCCAGCCGCTAGCGGCGGTCGAGCCGGGCAGCCGCCGTCGAGCTAGATCGGCAGGCGGCGGAACACCGCTCGCGGTACGTGCCGCAGCGCCGCCATCACCAGCCGCAGCGCCCCCGGCACCCACACCGTCTCCGAGCGCCGTCGCAGCCCCACCTCGACGGCCGTCGCGACCGCCTCCGGTGTGGTGGCCATGGGTCCCTCCGCGCGCCCCGCGGTCATCTTCGTACGGACGAACCCCGGGCGTACGACCATCACGTGGACGCCGGTGCCGTGCAGCGCGTCGCCCAGACCCTGGGCGAAGGCGTCCAGGCCCGCCTTGCTCGACCCGTAGATGAAGTTGGAGCGGCGGGCGCGCTCGCCCGCGACCGAGGAGAGCACCACCAGGGAGCCGTGCCCCTGCGTCTGGAGGGCCCGCGCGCACACCAGCAGGGCCGACACAGCCCCCGTGTAGTTGGTCTGCGCGATCCGGGCGGCGGCCACCGGCTCCCGCTCGTCCCGGGCCTGGTCGCCGAGGACCCCGAAGGCGAGCAGCACCATGTCGAGGTCGCCCTCGGTGAAGACCTTGCCGAGGACCGTCTCGTGGGACTCGGGGTCGAGCGCGTCGAAGGCGAGGGTACGGACGTCCGCGCCGAGTCCGCGCAGGTGCTCGGCGTCCCGTTCCAGGGCCGGTGAGGGCCGTCCGGCGAGCCACACCGTGCGGGTGCGCCGGGCGATCAGACGGCGTGCCGTGGCCAGCGCGATCTCGGACGTGCCGCCGAGGATCAGCAGGGACTGGGGGGCTCCGAAGGCGTCCTTCATGACAACTCCTTGAGGGGTGAGGAGGCGGGACGGTCGACCGGTTCTAGAGGTCGAGGCGGCGGGACAGGTCGGAGGTGAACACCCCGCGCGGGTCGAACTCGGCCCGCAGCTCCCGGAATTCGGTCAGCCGTGGATACATGTCGGCCAGCAGTTCCGGCCGCAGCCGCGCGTCCTTCGCCAGGTACACGCGTCCGCCCGCCCCGGCCACCTCCTCGTCCAGCTCGTCGAGGAAGGCGCCGAGGCCCGGCAGGTTCGCGGGGATGTCCAGGGCGAGGGTCCAGCCCGGCATCGGGAAGGAGAGCCAGCCCGGATCGCCCTCGCCGAAACGCTTCAGGACGGCGAGGAAGGACGGGCACCGGCGTTCGGCGATGCGCCGCACGATGCGCCGCAGGGCCTCCTCGCGCCCGTGTCCGACGACGAACTGGTACTGCACGAAGCCACCGCGCCCGTAGATCCGGTTCCAGTGCGGCACCCCGTCGAGCGGGTGGAAGAAGGCCGGGATCCGCTGTAGCTCACCTGTACGCGCGCGGGGTGCCTTCCGGTACCAGAGCTCATTGAAGAGGCCCACCGATCCGCGGCCGAGCAGTCCCTCCGGTACGAAGGCGGGCGCGGACGGGAACCGCGGCGGTCGGAACGCCAGCGGGCGCCGGCGCGCGCGTGGGGGGAGCGCGTCCAGGGGGGCGTGTTCCCCGCGGGTGAGCACCGCGCGTCCCGTCGAGCGGCCGCGCGCGAGCAGGTCGATCCAGGCGACCGAGTACCGGTAGCGGTGGTCCGTGGCGGTGAGACGGGCCATCAAGTCGTCCAGGTCCGCCGCGCGTTCGGTGTCGACGCACATCAGCGAGGTCTCGACGGGCTGGAGCCGGACGGTCGCCGTGAGGATCACCCCGGTCAGGCCCATGCCGCCCGCGGTGGCGTCGAAGAGGGGGGTGCCCCGGCCCACCGTGCGGATCGCGCCGTCCGCGGTCAGCAGCTCGAAGGAGAGGACATGGCGGGCGAACGAGCCGGACACGTGGTGGTTCTTGCCGTGGATGTCCGCGCCGATCGCGCCGCCGACGGTCACCTGGCGGGTCCCGGGGGTGACCGGTACGAACCAGCCGAGCGGGAGCAGGACCTCCATCAGCCGGTGCAGGCTCACGCCCGCGTCGCAGAGCACGGTCCCGCCGGCGACGTCGATCGCGTGGACGCGGTCGAGGCCGGTCATGTCGAGCACGGCCCCGCCCGCGTTCTGCGCCGCGTCCCCGTACGCCCGCCCCAGGCCCCGGGCGATGCCTCCGCGGACCCCGCAGGCGCGGACGGCGGCCGCCGCTTCCTCGTAGGTGCGCGGGCGGACCACACGGGCGGTGGTCGGCGCGGTGCGGCCCCAGCCCGTGACGGAGACGGGTTCGGCCGGGTCGGAGGCGGATCCGGCCGGGTCGGAGGCGGTGTGGGCAGGCATGACCGTGACCGTATCGGCGAAAAAGGTGCGTAAAGCCCTCACCTCTCCCGTCTTCGCGGCTCCTCACCGAAATGGGTGATTAATGGGATGTCGTACGAGATTGCCGTAATTCTGCGGCCACTCCCTAGAAGAGTGAGATCACATGGACGACCTTGACGACATGGACCGCCGACGGTGGGACGGCATGGACCGTCGGCTGCTGTCGGCCCTCCACGAGCGCGGCACGGATCCACGCGTGGCGGCCGTCGCGCGCGCCCTGTCCTGGAGCGGGGAGCACGGCGTGCTGTGGCTCGCGGCCGGGCTCACGGGCGCGGTGGTCGACCGCGGGCGGCGCGGCGCGTGGCTGCGCGGCACGGCGCTCACCGCCACCGCGCACCTCGCCAGCATGGGCGTGAAGCAGATCGTGCGCCGTCCACGCCCCGCGCACATCGTCCCGCTGGTACGCACGGCCGGACGTCACTCGTTCCCCAGCTCCCACGCGGCCTCCGCGACGGCCGCGGCGGTCGCCTTCGGCGCGCTCGGAGTCCGCCCGCTGCTGCCGCTCGCCGCCGCGATGTGCCTCTCCCGGCTGGTGGCCGGCGTCCACTACCCCTCGGACGTGCTCGCGGGCGCCGCCCTGGGCGCCCTGACGGCCCGTCTGGGCGCCCGCTGGATCGAGGCCGGCCATGGCTGAACGCACGGTGCTCCTGGACTCCACGCCGACCGCCCCGGTTCCCGTACGGACCCTCACCGGCCTCGCCCGGGGTCTGCTCAGAACCACCCGTCCCCGCCAGTGGGTGAAGAACCTGCTGGTCGTGGCGGCCCCGGCGGCGGCCGGCCAGCTCTTCTCCCGGCACGCGGTGATCCAACTCGCGCTCGTCTTCGTCCTGTTCACGGCCTGCGCCGCCGCCGTCTACCTGATCAACGACGCCCGGGACGCCGAAGCCGATCGCGCCCACCCGGTCAAGCGCCACCGCCCGGTCGCCACGGGCCAGGTCCCCGTCCCCCTCGCTTACGCCGCGGGAGGCGTCCTCGCCGTCCTCGCCCCGACCGCCGCCGCCCTGCTGTCCTCCCCGGTCACCGCGGCACTGCTGACCGCCTACCTCGGCATGCAACTGGCGTACTGCGTCAGCCTCAAGCACGTCCTGGTCGTCGACCTCGCCGTGGTGACGACCGGATTCCTGATGCGGGCGATGATCGGCGGGCTCGCCCTCGGCATCCCGCTCTCCCGCTGGTTCCTGATCACCACGGGCTTCGGCGCGCTCTTCATGGTGGCGGCGAAACGGTACTCCGAGGCCCTCCAGCTGGCCGGGAACGCCGGTGCCACCCGCGCGCTGCTCACCGAGTACACCACCGGCTATCTGCGCTTCGTCTGGCAGCTGGCCGCCGGGGTCGCCGTGCTCGCCTACTGCCTGTGGGCCCTGGAGGAGGGCGGCGTGCCCAGCGCCGGAGTGCTGCCCTGGCGCCAGCTGTCCATGGTCGCCTTCATCCTGGCCGTCCTGCGGTACGCCGTCTTCGCCGACCGGGGCGCGGCGGGCGAGCCCGAGGACGTCGTCCTGCGCGACCGCGCGCTCGCCCTGATCGGACTGGTGTGGCTCGCGATGTACGCGCTCGCGGTCGTGAACTGGTGAGCCTCGCCCAGCGGCCCCTGACCCAGGAGCTCCTGGGCTTCGCCACCGTCGGCGTCCTGGCCTACGCCGCCGACCTCGGACTCTTCCTCTGGCTGCGCGGCCCGGTGGGCCTCGACCCGCTCACCGCCAAGGCGCTGTCGTTCGTGGCGGGCTGCTCGGTCGCGTACACCGGCAACGCGCTCGGCACGTACCGGCACCACCCCGTGCGTCGGCCCCGGCGGTGCCCCGACTTTCTCGTGTTCCTCGCCGTGAACCTCGCGGGCGCCCTCGTCCAGCTGCTGTGCGTCGCCGTCAGTCACTACGGCCTCGGGCTCACCTCGCGACGCGACGACACGGTCTCCGGTGCGGGGATCGGTATGGCATTCGCCACGGTCCTGCGTTTTTGGGGTACCCGGACATGGGTTTTCCGAGGTGAGGGCAGAGTCGGATCATGGACTGGCTGAAAAAGCTCCCCGGCGTGGGGCCGTTGGTCGCCCGTCTGATGGCCACGCACGGGTGGCGGTCGTACGAGCGTCTGGACCGGGTGAAGTGGACGCGGCTCGCCGCCGCGATGACCTTCATCAGCTTCGTGGCGCTCTTCCCGCTGCTGACCGTCGGTGCCGCGATCGCCGCGGCCACCCTCACCAGCCAGCGGCAGAAGGAGCTTCAGGACAAGATCGTCGAGCAGGTGCCGGGCATCTCCGACCAGCTCGACATCAACGCGCTGGTGCAGAACGCCGGCACCATCGGGCTCATCGCGGGCGCCGTACTGCTGTTCACCGGCATCGGCTGGGTCGGCTCCATGCGGGACTGTCTGCGCGCGGTCTGGGAGCTGCCCGACAGGGAGGAGAACCCCCTCCTGCGCAAGCTCCTGGACGCCGGGATCCTCGTCGGACTCGGCGGTGCCGTACTCGTCACCATCGCCATCTCCACCGTCGCCACCTCACTGGTCGGCTGGACGGCCCGGCAGCTCGGCATCGGCGAACACGACTGGGGGAGCGTGCTGCTGCAGTCCGCCGCGTTCGCCGTCGCCGTACTCACCGACTTCCTGGTGCTCCTGTACGTCCTGACCCTGCTGCCGGGCGTCGAGCCGCCGCGCCACCGGCTCGTCGTCGCCGCGCTGATGGGCGCCGTCGGCTTCGAACTGCTCAAGCTGCTGCTGAGCAGCTATATGCGGGGCGTGGCGTCGAAGAGCATGTACGGCGCCTTCGGTGTGCCCGTCGCGCTGCTGCTGTGGATCAACTTCACCTCGAGACTGGTCCTGTTCTGCGCCGCCTGGACGGCCACGGGACATGCCGACTCCGGTCCGAAGCAACGCGACGACGACCCCTGCGACCCCGACGACGCCGACGAGCCCGCGGGGCCCGGGGACTTCGGGGAGGTCAGCGGCGGCGGCGCATCAGGTCGGGCAGGGGCCAGCGGCGGTTGACGAGGAAGGCGGCGCCGGCGACCAGGGCGAGCAGGCCGCCCGTGATGGCCAGGGCGGTCCCGATCCCGCTGGAACCGTCCTTCGCCGCCGCGGAGGCGGCCACCGGCGACGACGAGGCCTTGGTCCCCCGGTCTCCGGACGACACCGGCGTGTTGGACCCGGCGGACGCGGTCGCACCTGCCTGCGCGCCGGTGTCGACGCCCTTCGGCGGCACCAGCTCACCCACCGGTGTGACCTTGCCGGCCGCGCTGAAGCCCCAGTCGAGCAGCCGCGCGGCCTCCTTGTAGACCTCGTTGTGCTCGTCCTTGTCCGGGTTCATCACGGTGACCAGCAGCACCTTGCCGTTCCGCTCGGCGACACCGGTGAAGGTGGCGCCCGCGTTGGTGGTGTTGCCGTTCTTCACCCCCGCGATGCCCTGGTACGTGGAGACGTCGGCGTCACCGGTCAGCAGCCGGTTGGTGTTCTGGATCTCGAAGGTCTCGCGGGTCGTCTTCCCCTTGTCGTTCTTCTTCGTCTCGCCCGGGAACTTCGCCCGCACCGTCGAGCAGTACTCCCGGAAGTCCTTCTTCTGCAGCCCGGAGCGGGCGAACAGCGTCAGGTCGTACGCCGACGACACCTGGCCCGGCTGGTCGTAGCCGTCGGGGCTGACCACATGCGTGTCGAGAGCCTGCAGGTCCTCGGCGTGCGCCTGCATGTCCTTGACCGTCTGCTCGACGCCGCCGTTCATCGCCGACAGCACGTGCACCGCGTCGTTGCCGGAGCGCAGGAAGACACCGAGCCACAGATCGTGCACGCTGTACGTCTCCTCCTCCTTTATCCCCACCATGCTGGAGCCCGCGCCGATGCCCGAGAGGTCGGTGACGGCGACCTTGTGCTGCTCGGTCCTGGGGAACTTCGGCAGCACGGTGTCGGCGAAGAGCATCTTCAGCGTGCTCGCCGGGGGCAGCCGCCAGTGCGCGTTGTGGGCGGCCAGCACGTCGCCCGACTCGGCGTCGGTGACGATCCAGGAGCGTGCGCTCACATCCTTGGGCAGCACCGGGGCGCCCGCGCCGAGATCGACCTGGGTCCCCGCCTGTCCCAGCCGCGCTCCGCCCACCGTCGACATGTTCGCCGGGGGAGTCGCGCTCGGGCTCGCCGTCGGTGACGGTGACGACGACGGCTTGTCGGCCGCGAAGACGGGGACCGTCGTCGTCAGCGAAAGGGTCAACAGGGTGGCGGAAGTGACCAGCAGCGATCGCCGGATGGTCTTCTTGGTGGCGGACACGGTCGAGAAATTACAGGGCGCGGGCCGGGAAGTCCCCTCACCCGATGCTGGAGTCCCCTGGTCCCGGCCACCCCGGCGCCCGGTCCCGGCCGGCGACGGCGATACTGGACCCATGAAGCTCAGCCGCCCCGTCTCCTGGTTCCTGCTCGCCTTCGGAGTGTGGAGCTGGATCATCTGGGTCACTTTCGTCAAGAATTTGTGGAAGGACGGCAGCGGGCTCGCGTTCAACGACGCGGGGGATCCGACGGCGTACTTCTGGGTGCACCTGACGCTCGCCGTCGTCTCCTTTGTCTTGGGGACGGTCGTCGGCGGCATCGGGTTCCGCGGACTGCGCGCATTGCGCCAGACGTCATAACAACAGGGGGCAAACGGGGGACAACCGAACATAACGGCACGCAACGGGGGATACGGCGTCTTGGTCATCGTCTTCGTACTGGTGGGACTGCTCGCCCTCGCCACGGTCGCGGGGCTGTACGGGTACGTGTGGCGCCGTCTGGTGCGTGACACGACGTCCGGTCCGGGGCTCGCCCGGCGCGCGGGCACGGTGGTCTTCGTCGCCGGGCCGGTGCTGATGATCGCCGCGGTCGCCGCGGAGCGCGCCGGTGCGCCCTTCCGGCTCCAGCAGGCGCTGGCCTGGCCCGGGTTCCTGTGGATGGCGCTGTCCATCTATCTGCTGCTGGGGGTGGTGGCGGGGGAGGTCGTACGACCGCTGCTGCGCCGGGTCATGGAGCGGCGCGCGGCTCCCTCCGTGGCCGTACCGCACCCGGCACCCGTACCGCACCCGGAGTCGGTGCCGACGGGAGCGGCGGCTCCCCAGGAGCCCTCACCCGCCGAACCGCCACGGCCCGTCACCACCCCCTCGCGGCGGCTCTTCGTCTCGCGTGCCGTCGGCGGGGCCGCCGCGGCCGTCGCCTTGGGGACCGTGGGGTACGGGACGTACGGGGTGCTGCGCGGGCCCCGGGTGAAGCGGGTCACCGTGCCGCTGGCCAAACTGCCCCGGTCCGCGCACGGTTACCGGATCGCCGTCGTCAGTGACATCCACCTCGGGCCCACGCTCGGGCGGGACTTCTGCCGGCGGGTCGTCGACACGATCAACGCGACGCAGCCCGACCTGATCGCGGTGGTCGGGGACCTCGTCGACGGGAGTGTGAAGGACCTCGGACCCGCCGCGGCGCCTCTCGCGCGGCTGCGGGCACGGCACGGCTCGTACTTCGTCACGGGCAACCACGAGTACTACTCCGGCGCCGCGCAATGGGTCCGGGAAGTACGGGAACTGGGTCTGCACCCGCTCGAGAACGCCCGGACGGAAATGGCCGGATTCGATCTCGCGGGCGTCAATGACGTCGCGGGGGAGAGCGAGGGGCACGGGCCCGACTTCGGGAGGGCGCTGGGGGACCGGGACACCGCGCGGGCCGTGGTGCTGCTCGCCCACCAGCCGGTCCAGATCCACGACGCCGTCAAGCACGGTGTCGACCTCCAGCTCTCCGGGCACACCCACGGCGGACAGCTCTGGCCGGGCAACTACATCGCGGAACTGGCCAATCCCACGGTCGCGGGTCTGGAGCGGTACGGCGACACGCAGCTGTACGTCAGCCGGGGCGCGGGCGCCTGGGGGCCGCCGACCCGGGTGGACGCGCCGTCGGACATCACCGTCGTGGAGCTGGCGTCCCTGCAAGCCTGAGAACCGGCTGTGAAACAGGGGCGAAACGGTCTTCCTCAATACCCCGTCTGATTCTTCGGACACCTCTTCCCTCGGACGAAACACCTGTGGTTGGGTGATCCGCGTCACTGGGGAGTGGCACGGGGCGTGGCCTGGGGAGGGGCGCCGATGCGATCGGTTCGCATACGGATTCTCGCGGTGCTGGTGGTACTGGCGGCCGTGGGTGTGGGCGGCTGGCAGTTACTGCCGTCCAAGGAGAACCACAACAGGACCCTCACGGTCGGGACGACGGACGCCGTCACGTCACTCGACCCGGCGGGCGCGTACGACGCCGGCTCCTGGGCCCTGTTCAGCAACGTGTTCCAGTCGCTGCTGACGTTCGAGCCCGGTGGCGCCGCCCCCGTGCCGGACGCGGCGAAGAGCTGCGGGTTCGTGGGCGCGGGACTGCAAACCTATGTCTGCACCCTGCGCGACGACCTGACGTTCCCGAGCGGGAGCAAGGTGACCGCCGAGGACGTGAAGTTCTCCTTCGACCGGGTCAAGGCCATCAACTCCGAGGTGGGGCCCGCGTCCCTGCTCTCCACCCTCGGCTCGGTGGACGCCCAGGGCCTCAAGGTCACCTTCCACCTGTCCTCGCCGGACGCCACCTTCCCCTTCAAGGTGGCCACCGGAGCCGGGTCGATCGTCGACCGCACCCGCTACCCGAAGCACGCCCTGCGCAAGGACGCGGGCGCCGACGGCACCGGAGTGTACGTACTGAAGTCGTATACGAAGGACAAGCGGGCCGTCCTCGCGCCCAACAAGCAGTACAAGGGCGCCGTCGAGGGGAGCGGCACGCCCACCGTGCTGCGCTACTACGCTACCCCCAAGGCGCTGGAGAGCGCCTGGAAGGCGAAGCAGGTCGACGTCGCGACGCGTCAGCTGCCGCCCGCGACGCTGGCCACCCTCTCGCCGAGCGACCCGGACCAGCACGTCACCGAGTCCGACAGCGCCGAGACCCGCAACCTCGTCCTCAACGTCCGTGCGAACTCGCCTCTGCACAACCGCCTCGTACGGCAGGCCGTCGCCGTGCTGATCAACCGCGAGCAACTGGTCAGCCAGACCTACAAGGGGACGACCGATCCGCTGTACGGGCTGATCCCGGCGGGCATCACAGGGCACTCGACGTCGTTCTTCGACACCTACCCCAAGCCCGACGCGAAGAAGGCGAAGGCACTGCTGACCGAGGCCGGGGTGTCGACGCCGGTGCGCTTCACCTACGGGTACGCCGAGGGGCGGGGCGCCGCCGGAGAGGAGGCCACCGAGCTCAAGCGGCAGCTGGAGGCGAGCGGCCTGTTCAAGGTGGACATCAAGGGCTACGAGTGGACCGACTTCCAGAAGCGGTACGCCGAGGGCCGGTTGGACGCCTGGGCGGTCGGCTGGGTCGCCGACTTCCCCGACCCGGACACCTTCAGCACCCCGCTCGTCGGCACCGGCAACAGCATGAAGAACGGGTACAGCGACAAGGACGTGGACCGGCTGATTCAGGACAGTCAGCAGTACGAGGACCGCAGCCGCACGTCCGACGACTTCCAGACACTGCAGGAAATCGTGGCCCGCGATGTCCCTCTGATTCCCCTGTGGCAGCGCAAGGAGTATGTACTCAGCAGTGAGGACGTCGGAGGCGGCCAGTATCTGTCGGACGGGACCGGTGTCTTCCGCCTCTGGCGGCTGGGCTGGATATGAGCCGGGCCGGATACGACACGTGACGTGATCTCGCGGGGTGGCCCCCCACCCCGGTGACATCGCGCTCTCGCCCAACGCGGCACCGTGTGCACACTATGTGCCGGAGGTGTGTGCGGGGTGAGGAGCTGAGGTGTTGAGACGCAACGCGTTCCGGCTGCCCCGGCATCCGGCGTCCGTCGGACTCGCCCGGCGCCGGGTACGCGACCATCTGCGGGACTGGGGCCACAGCACCGACGACCCGGCTCTCGCGGACGTCGTCCTGATCGTCTCCGAGCTCGTGACCAACGCCGTACGCCACGGACCCCTTCGCGAAGGTCACGAAGGGGAGTTCGAGGTCGCGGTGACCGCCCTCGCCGACGGCTCCTGCTTCGTCGAGGTCTCCGACGAGGGCCTGGCCGCACCACGGCTGCGGCCGGTCTCCGTGGGGGAGGAGACCGGCCGGGGCCTGCACCTGGTGGAGGGCGTCGCCGTGGCGTGGGGGGTGTGGAGCCGGGGCCGCCACGGCAAGACCGTGTGGGCGCTCGTGGCGTCCGCGGCCCCGTGAATCACGGCGCCGGGGTCGAGCCGTACGCCGTCAGGAAGCGGTCGCGGAAGTCGTTCATCTTCCAGACCGGGGTGTCCTGCTGCGGCTGCAGGCCGTCCGCCCAGTTCCAGTCGGCGATCTTGTCCAGGACCTTCGGGTCCTTGGCGACGATCGAGACCGGCACGTCACGGCTGGCGTGGTTGCCGCTGACCCGGGCGATGGGCTGGTGGTCGCCGAGGAAGATCAGCACGGTGTTCTTGTTGCCGTACTTCACCAGGTAGTTGATGAGGCTCGACACCGAGTACTGGATGGACTTGCCGTACTCCTGCTTCGACTTGGCGGAGTCGGTGATGATGTCCCCGGGCTTCTTGCCGGCCTTCTCGATCGCGTTGTAGATCGAGCCGTCGCCGACCTGGTCCTGCGGGACCAGCTCGGGGATCGGCGCCCAGGGCTGGTGGCTGGAGGTCAGGATGATCGTCGACATCAGCGGCTTGTCGTGCTTCTTGCTGTGCACCAGGCGCTCGAACGCGGTCAGGGCGTACTGGTCGGGCATGGTCGACCAGCTGAACTTCGGGCCCTTGTAGCCGAGGTTGTGGGAGTCGTAGAGCTTGTCGATGCCGTAGAACTTCTGCTCCGGCCAGGCCTTCTGGATGCCCGGCATGACACCGACCGTGTCCCAGGCGCCCGTCTTCTTGAAGGCGCCGGGGAGGGTCAGGCGCTCGCCCGCTGTGACGGTGCGGTAGCGCTGCTGGTTGCTGATCCACAGGCCCGACATGAAGGTGGAGTGGCCGAGCCAGCTGCCTCCGCCGTACGTCGCCGAGGTCAGCCAGCCGCTCTTGGCCGCGAACCCGGCGTCGGTCAGCTTCTTGTTCTCGGCGGTGAGCGTGGCGTCGACCCCGGGTGCCATGACCGGGTCCTCGATCGCGCTGCGGCCGTAGCTCTCGATGAAGGTGATCATCATGTCCTTGCCGCGCAGCCCGGTGAGCAGCTGGTCGGGCGGCGTGTCAGCGAAGTCGTCCTTCTTCGCGATCTTGGCGAACTCGGCTTCGTCCCGCAGCGTCCGCCGCACCTGCTCCGTCTTGAACTGGAGGGCCTGCATGGTGTGCTCCGAAGCGATGGGTATCCCCGGGGCGTACTGCACGCCCAGCGCCGCGCAGGTGACCCAGACGATGGCCAGCACCAGCGTCGTGCGGGTCGCCGTCTCGGTGTTCCGGGCCGCCAGGTTGCCCAGTCGGATCACCGACATCGTCGTGAGGGCCAGTACGGCGATCACGAGCGTCACGGCCAGGGCCGCGATGCCGAGCGCGCCACCCTTGCCGAACGTGTCCTGGAGGTATCCCTGCGCATCACTGAAGAGGGACCAGTCGAGGACGACGTTGAAGCCTCGCCCGAGGTATTCGTTGAAACCGATGTCGAGGAAGTTCACGACGGTCAGGGCGCCCAGGCCGAGCCCGGCGAGCACCGCCACGGCGATCCGCGGCCTGCGGGGCAGGACGATCAGCAGGGCGGCGCCGAAGATCGCCTCCACCGGGAGACGCACGAAAGCGGCCACCCGGACCTTGTCCGCCTGGGTCGGCATGAGCAGCGCGACGACCACGACAGCGAGGGCCACGGCGGTGGTGGTCCACCAGAGAACGCGGGCCGCGACCGGGTACTTCTCCCGCCACCCGCCCCAGACCCGCCGCCACCGGCGTGGGCGGGGGGTGACCGCGCCCTCCGGAGCGTCGACGTCCGAGGCTTCCGCCCCGGGGCCTTCCGCCTCAGGTGTCTCGGCCCCAGGATTCTCCGCCTCAGGAGTCTCGGTCTCGGATGTCGTCGCCTCGGATGGCTGGGCCTCGGGAGTCTCCGTCTCCGGAGCCTTCGCTTCCGGGACGTCCGGGACTTCCGGAGCTTCTGCGGCTTCCGGCTCGGGGTCGGCTTCTGCTTCTGCCTCGACCTCGACCTCGACCTCCGGAGCTTCCGCCTCTGCGGCGTCCGCCTCCGGCGCTTCCGCCTCTGGAACGCTTGCCCCCGCGGTCTCGGTCTCCGGGGTCTCGGTCTCCGCGGTCTCGGCCTCGGGGGTTCCCGCCTCCGGGGAGTCCAGGGGCGTGACTTCCTGCGAGGGCACGCCCTCCGGCGCCTCGTCCGTTTTCGACAGCTGTCGAGAGCTCGTGTTGAACGACAACCCGGCGGTCCTTCCGTGCGAAGCGCGGTGGTGGCGCGGCGGACCAGGCTGGGGTCGGGGCCGCCTTCTTCTGTTGGGTACGAGGTCGTACTGGCCGGTGTTCAATCATCCGGGTTTGCTTATGTTCAAGCGAGTCACCGAGCTTGTTCAAGCACCTCACTGTGCTTGTTAAAGCAGCTCACCGCGTCGGAAGCGTCACCGTGACCTCGAGCCCCGCTCCCGGCGCCGTCCGTACCGCCACGTCACCCCCGTGCGCGGCCACCACTCCCTGCACGATCGCCATCCCCAGCCCGCTGCCCGCACCACCGCCCGCCCGGAAGAACCGGTCGAAGATGCGCGCCGCGTCCTCCTCCGCCAGCCCGGGCCCCTGGTCCGCGACACACAGCCGTACGGTCCCGTCCTCCCGTTCGAGACCGAGCCGCACCGGCACGTCGGCGGGCGTGTGGGTGCGTACGTTGGCCACCAGGTTGCCCAGCACCTGCCGCAGCCCCGACTCGTCGGCGTGCACCAGCAGTGTCCCGTCGGCGCCCACGGTCACCGGACGCCCGGGCTGCTGGGCCCGCAGATCCTCGGCCGCGTCCCGTACAAGACGGCTCAGGTCGACGTTCTTGAAACGCAGCTCGGGGCTCTGGTCGAGGCGGGCCAGGATGAGCAGTTCGTCCACGAGGCGTCCCATGCGGTCGGCCTCGGCGTTCATCCGGTCCCAGGCCCGCCGGCGTTCACCCGGCTCGCGCAGCATCCCCTTCTCGTACAGCTGGAGGTAGCCGCGGATCGCCGACAGCGGGGTGCGCAGCTCGTGCGAGGCGTCCGCGACGAACCGGCGCAGCTGCGCCGCGCTGCGCTCGCGGGTCCGGTACGCCGATTCCACCTGGTGGAGCATGGAGTTGAGGGCGAGCCGCAGCTGTTCGACCTCCTGGGTCGGATGGTGGCTGGAGGGCACGCGCCGGGTGAGGTCGCCCTCGGCGATGGCGGACGAGGTCTCCACCATGTCCTCCAGCGGCCGCATCCGGCGGCTCACGCTGATCATGGTCAGCACCGCGAGCAGCGACAACAGCAGGGTGCCGACGCCCAGATCGAGCTTGAGGGCCTTGGCGATGCCCTTGTGCAGGGCGTCGGTGGAGGCGGCGAGCAGCACGTACGTGCCGTCGGCGAGCCGGGCCCCGGTGACCCGGTAGGAGGCGCCGTGCACGGTGGTGTCGTGCAGGGCGGGGTCGTGCGCGAGGGCGCTCGGGTCGTCCACCTCGGCGGCCAGCGCGCGCTGGATGTCGGTGGGCTTGAAACCGCCGACGCCGAGCGGGGTCCCGTGGCCGTCCACCGCCGCGAAGATCGAGTCGGGCTTGTCGGACCGGTCCGCGCCGGGGACCATCCGCTCGCGTACGAAGGCGAGCGCGGTGAGCGAGTCGATCTGGTGGAGGGTGAGCCGCGAACCGGTCAGCGACTCCCGTGTCTTGAACAGTTCCGTGTCGACCTGGTCGAGCAGGTAGTGCCGCATGCCCATCAGACTGACGGCGGTCGCCACGATGATGCCCAGGGCCAGCAACGCCACGTTCGCGAGCGTCAGCTTGCCGCGCAAGGAGTGGACCCCGTGGTGACGCCGGGGGCGCCGCACACTCACGTACGCGGGAATCCCCGCACAGAGGGCGAGTTCGGTCCGGGCTGCGGCTTCCGCGCGGGGGGAGGGCTCCGCATGCGCCGCGGCGACTCCCGGGTCCGGGGCTGCCGGGGTCATGCGAGGCCGTATCCGACGCCCCGGCGGGTCTGGATCACCGGTGGGCCGAGGGGTTCGAGTTTGCGGCGCAGATAGCTGATGTACGTCTCGACGACGGTCGACTCGGCGGAGTGTTCGTACTGCCAGACGTGCCGCAGGAGTTGCTCCTTGGGTACGATCCGGCCGCCGTTGCGGACGAGGAAGCGCAGCAGGGCGTACTCGGTGGGGGTGAGCTCCACCGTGCGGTCCCCGCGGTGCACGGAGTACGTCGTCTCGTCCAGTTCGAGTTCGCCGTAGCGAAGGGGCGGGCGCTGGGGAAGGACGTCGTCGGGGCGTGTGCGGCGCAGTACGGCCGTGATCCGGGCGACGACCTCGTCGATGTTGAACGGCTTGGTGATGTAGTCGTCGCCGAAACCGAGCGCGCCGACGATCTCGGCGGGCGCGTCCCGCGCGGTGAGGAAGACGATCGCCAGGTCGGGCCGGCGCAGGCGCAGTTCACGGCCCAGCGCCCGCCCGTCGCCGTCCGGCAGCATCACGTCGAGCAGCGCCGCGTCGGGGCGGGTGCGTTCGGCGAGCGTGAGCGCCTGACGGACGGTGCCCGCGGTCATCACCTCGAAGCGGTGGTAGCGCAGCGCGATGGCCAGGACGTCCGCGATGCTCGGCTCGTCCTCGACGACGAGAACGGTGGCCCCCTCGTGAGCGGTCATGCCCCCAGTATCCGCACGCGGGTCGCGCCAGGGGGCGGCTCCCCCTTTGGAGTTCCTTGAGAGTCATGGGCGGTCTGTGTCGTCGCTCGAGCGTGCCGGTCGATGGTTGGTACCAGGACCTGGGGGACCAACCGACAACCGAACGACCGGATGACCGGTCGACTAAGGAGCGTTGAGCGTGGCGACATTGGCACGGTGGTGCTATCGGCACCGGCTGGTGGTCCTGTTGCTGTGGGTGGGGGCACTGCTCGGGCTCGGGGCCGCGGCCTCGACCGCGGGCACGGATTACGCGAACGTCTTCTCCCTTCCGAACACGGACTCCAAGCGCGCGTACGACCAGATGGAGAAGGCCTTCCCGGAGCGCGCGGGCGACACCGACACGGTGGTGTGGAAGGTCGACACGGGAACCGTCCGGGACCAGTCCGTACAGTCCCGGATCCAGCCCGCGCTGGAGAAGATCGGCAAGATGGCGGGGGTCGGCGGCGTCACCAGCCCGTACGCGGGCGACCGGGGCGCGGCACAGATCAGCGCCAACGGCAAGATCGCGTACGCCCAGATCACCTTCGCCGAGCAGGCGAACGCGGTGCCCAAGGAACTGGTGCAGGACGTGGTCGACACCGCGCAGGGCGCCCGAGGTGGCGGTCTGCACGTCGAGCTGGGCGGTCAGGCGATCCAGCGCGTCCAGGAACCGCCCACCGGACTGGCCGAGATGATCGGCATCCTGGCCGCGGCGGTCGTCCTCTTCCTCGCCTTCGGCTCGCTCTTCGCGATGCTGCTCCCGATCGGCATCGCGATCTTCGGGGTGGGCACGGGCCTGTTCTCCACCCAGCTGCTCAGCCATGTGACGTCGGTGCCCGACCTGGCTCCGCTGCTCGCCACGCTGATCGGCCTCGGTGTCGGCATCGACTACGCGCTGTTCATCGTCACCCGGCACCGGCGCGGCATCCTGCGCGGCATGGACCCGGAGGACTCAGCGGTCACCGCCCTCAACACCTCCGGCCGCGCGGTGCTGTTCGCGGGCGGCACGGTGTGCATCGCGCTCGCCGGGATGCTCGTGACGAACCTGCGCTTCCTGGACGGCGTGGTCATCGGCACCTCGCTCACCGTCGTGTTCAGCGTGCTCGCGGCGGTCACGCTGCTGCCCGCGCTGCTCGGATTCCTCGGCTCCCGGGTGCTCAGCCGCCGCCAGCGGCGCAAGCTGGCCGCCGAGGGCCCCGAGCCGGAGCGGGCCAGCGGCTTCGCGGCACGCTGGTCGGCGAGCGTCCAGAAGCGCCCGCGCTCGATCGCCGTGATGGCCGTCGTCGTCATGGCGATCCTCGCGATCCCGGTGCTGTCGCTGCGGCTCGGCGCGACCGACCAGGGCAACGACGACGCGTCGACGACGACCCGGCAGGCGTACGACCTTCTCGCGGAGGGCTTCGGACCCGGCTTCAACGGCCCCCTCCAGGTGGTCTCCACCAGCGGCGACACGAACAAGCTGGTGCAGGGCATCCGCGCGACCGACGGCGTCGCCCAGGTCGCGGCGCTGCCGCCCGCGCAGGGCGTCACGGTGATCCAGGTCGTACCGACCACGTCACCGCAGTCCGAGAAGACGGACCAGCTCATCGACACCCTGCGGGACAAGGTGATCCCGGACGCGGGGGCGCAGGCCCATGTCGGCGGTGTGACGGCGATCTCCAAGGACTTCTCGACCGTCACGGGTGACCGGCTGCCGCTCTTCATCGCCACCATCATCGGCCTGGGCTTCCTGCTGCTGATGGTCGCCTTCCGCTCCCTGGTGGTGCCCCTGACCGCCGCCCTGATGAACCTGATCGCGGCCGCCGCGTCCTTCGGCGTCCTCGTCGCGATCTTCCAGTGGGGCTGGGGTCTGAGCCTGCTGGGCCTCGGCAAGGAGGGCCCGATCAACGCCTTCCTGCCCGTCATCATGCTCTCCCTCCTCTTCGGCCTCTCCATGGACTACCAGGTGTTCCTGGTGAGCCGGATGCACGAGGAGTGGGTGCACACGAAGGACAACGCGCGGGCGGTCCGGGTCGGCCTCGCGGAGACCAGCCGTGTCATCAACTCCGCCGCCCTGATCATGGTCTGCGTCTTCCTCGCCTTCGTCCTCAGCGGCGACTCGGGGGCGGCGATGGCGGGCGTGGGCCTCGCGGCGGCGGTCGCGCTCGACGCGTTCATTCTCCGTACGGCGCTGGTGCCGGCCGCGATGCATCTGCTGGGCAAGTCCAACTGGTGGCTGCCGGCGGGTCTGGAGAAGCGGTTGCCGCACCTGGCGGTGGAGCCGGCCGAGGAGCCGGAGTCGCTGCCGCGCGCTTCGGCGGGAGGACCGACGGTCGTGCACGGCTTCGTCCGCGACGCGGAGGGCGCGCCGGTCGACGGAGCGGTCCTCACCCTGCTCAGCAAGGGCGGGCGTCAACTGGACCGGGTGACCTCACTGGCGGACGGCTCGTACATCGTCTCGGTACCGGCGCCCGGCACGTATCTGCTGTCGGCGACGGCCTCGTCGTACGGCGCCCGCGCCCGGCACATCGTCGTGACCGACGAACCGCTGGTGCACGACCTGGAGTTGACGGAGGGGGAGGTGGACGCCGTCAATTAGCCTTCGGCTGCCCGGCCTTGAGGATTTCATCGACGTCGAGGGTGACCTTGGCGCCGATGGAGTCGGGCAGGGCGACGACCTCTCCGGGGGCGTGGACGCGGTGGCTCGCGTACATGTCTGCGGAGAGGTCGGTGAGCACGTGGAGACGCTGGTGCTTACGGTCGACGATCACGTAGACCGGGATCTTTGCCTTGGCGTATGCGCCGACCTTGGCGCGGAGGTCGTTCTCGTAGTTGCTGGAGGTGACCTCCAGGACGAGACGGAACGCGATCGGGTCGTAGCAGTTGTTCTCGACGAGGTGATCTTCAAAGTCGACGTCGACGACCGCGAGGTCGGGGATCGCATAGTCCTCGGCACCGGTGGGGAGCCAGAGCCCGAGTCCTTCGAGTACTTCGGTCTTGTCGCCATCCAGACCGGCGGCGACGAAGGGGCGCCTCAACCTGGACAGAGCGCGGGCGTGGGAACCGTTGGCAGGTGGGGTCACGGTGATCGAGCCTCCGATGATCTCGACGCGGTACCCCGGATTGCGGTCCATGAGCCGGTTCGCCTCGGCGATCAGCGGCCGGTCCTCGTGCGGTCGCTCGACAGCTGCTGCGGACATCACGTGCCTCCCATGGGCTGGTGTCGAGAACATCATCGTAGGCCGGACGTCTCCCCCATGTCCCGTATCACCGGCTTCACCCCAGCGTGGAGCCCCGCCCCGGATCCGGGAGCATCTTCGTCATCCCCGGCAGGAAGTCCGTGAACAGCTCGTGCACCTCGTGGACGAGCGGGCGCAGCACGCGGAAGCGGGCCAGTGAGACGCCCCGCGTGGTGAGGCGGGCGCCGCGCTCGGCGAGCCGGTAGCTGCGTTCGCGCCCCTCCGTGCGGTCGAAGACCCAGTACAGGACGAGCCCCATCTGCGACAGCCACATCAGCTCGGGCAGGACGTCCTTCAGCTCCTCCGGAACCTTCGCCTTCGACCCGGCGAGCACCTCGCGGTGTATGGCGATGGACTCCTCGCGCGGACCCGCCGACTCGGGGGAGAAGGGGCTGAGCGGGCTCTCCGGGTCGGCGGCGTTCTTGAAGAACTGCGCCGCGAACTCGTGGTACGGCTCCGCCACGTCCAGCCACGCCTTCAGCACGCCCGCGATCCGCGCCTCGAGATCCTTCTCGCGCTCCAGGACCGGCCGGATCGCCGCCTGGTGCTCGGCGCCGATCCGGTCGTAGAAGCCCTGGATGAGGTGCTCCTTGCCGGCGAAGTAGTAGTACGCGTTGCCGACGGAGACCCCGGCCTCCTGGGCGATCGCCCGCATGGTCGTCTTGTCGTACCCCCGCTCCTGGAACAGCCGCAGCGCGGTCTCCAGGATCAGGGCGCGGGTCTGCTCGCTCTTGGCGGGGCCCTTTTCCTGGGCCTTTCCGGGCGCGCTCGTGTCGTCCGGGCCGGGGCTGTCTGTCGGTGCTGGCACGGGAACAGAGCCTAACGAGTCGAACAGGAGCCGCTGTCACAGCCGGGAGGCTGGTACGTCCACCCGACACTCGGTTCGTACACCCACCCGTCGCCCCGCCGGTAGGCGCCCCCGCCCCACCCATGCTGGGCGTGCGCGGAGCGCCACTTCGCGGCGGCGAGCATCGCGCCCTTGGCGAGCCGGGCCCCGGCCGGGGTGCTCAGCCGGTGGGCGAGCGGCCGGTGCTCGCGCAGCGCCCACAGGCAGACGACCCAGGCGGCGGCCCCGCGGTAGACCTGACCGCCGTCCCCGACGACGGTGATCTCGTCGAGGGTGGCGCCGTGGTCGAGGGCGGGGAAGAGCGCCCTGGCCTGCTCGGAACCGGCCGGCACCAGCCGCAGCGGCACCAGCTGGGGCTGCTTGCCCAGCCAGTCGCGCAGGAAGGTGCACAGCGAGCACGAGGCGTCGTAGAGGACGGTGAGCCCGAGGACCGGGACGCGTACCGCGTCCCGGTCACGGGTGGCCTCGAGGCCGGTCATGGTGCTCACGCCCCGGCCGCCGGCGCGACCCAGTCCGTGGGCGCGACGGGCGGCAGCTGCTCCCGCTCCATGACGCCCCGCCGCCGGATCTTGTTGAGCACGTACACGTTGCCGAGGTGCATGACCCCGAGGACGAGCAGGACGACGCCGAGCTTGGTCGACAGGGCTTCGAAGATCCCGCGGGTGTCGGTGATCTCGCCGTCGTCGCCGTTCAGATAGAGCGCGACGAAGCCCAGGTTGACGAGGTAGAAGCCCACCACCAGGAGGTGGTTGACGGCGTCGGCGAGCTTCTCGTTCCCGTGCAGCACGTCGGCGAGGAAGATCCGCCCGTTGTGGCTGAGCGTGCGTGCAACCCAGACCGTCAGCGCGATGCTGACCAGCAGATAGATGACGTACGCGACGACCGTGAGGTCCATGTCCCCACCCCTTCTTGAACGCGTTCAAAACGCTGTCGAGAAGGAATGTAGACCTGCTTTTGAACATGTTCAAGTCAGGATGGAGCGAGGTGTGACGGAGTGAGGGGGGTCACGCCTGACGGCGGCCCAGCTCGGGCCGCTTGCCGTAGTCCGTGAAGCCGATGACGTTGCCCCAGGGGTCGGCGATCTCGACGGTCCAACCGGTGGCGACCGGGAAGACGGGGGCGAGCGGCTGGATGCCCGCCGAGGCCAGCGCGTCGGCCGTGGCCCGCGCGTCCCTGACCTCCAGCCACACCCGCGCCGAGGCCCACAGTGGCGGCCGGAGGCCGAGCTCCTCCTCGAGTCGCAGCAGCAGCCCCGGCGTCTCCTTGCCCACCTTCAAGAGTGCGATCCCGGCCTCGTCGAGCCGGAACGCCACCGGAATGCCGGCCCGCCCGTAGAACTCCACCGCGGCGCCGAGGTTCCCGACGGGCAGCAGTACGTTGTCGAAGCCGAGCAGCTCGTACGACACATCATCTGACATGCCATCAGATTAGGTACGGGCCGCGCCGGGAGACCGATGGCTGACCGTGCGGGTCCCCCAGGTGGTGCAAGGCCGAGCGCGCCGCGTGGTAGCCGCACATGCCGTGCACGCCGGGGTCGGGCGGGGTCGCCGCCGAGCACAGGAAGACGCCGGGGATGCCGGTGTCGTAGGGATCGAGGGCCGCGCGGGGGCGCAGGAGCAGTTGGCGCGGGGTGTTGGCGCGGTGAGGATGTCGCAAGGAGTGGTTCCGGGTGGTCTCCGATGTGAGGGACCTTCAGAGGGCCCTTCAGGTACGCAGCGTGCGTCCCCGGTGCAGCGATCCGGTGATGCCGGTGAAGCGGAGGTCGAGGCCGAGTCCGTCGCGCTCGGCGTGCAGGTGCAGATGGGGCTCGGTGGTGTTGCCCGAGTTGCCGACCTCGCCGAGGAGTTGGCCCGCGCGCACCCGGTCGCCGGTGGTCACGGTCACGGTGCCCGGCCGCAGATGCGCGAGTTTGACCAGCTCACTGCCGGTGTCGATGAACACGTGGTTGCCGTAGGGGGGTTCGTAGCGGATGGTGCCGGGGACCTGGTCCGCGTAGTCGTCGGCGGCGGAGACCACGTCCCCGTCGCACGGGGCGTACAGCTTCGCGCCGTAGATCAGGTAGGCGTCCGGCGACGCACCGGGGCGCAGCCGGGCGCCGCGCGCGCCGACGCCGATGACGTCGATCGCCCCGCGCTGTTCGGGGTGGGGCGTGTGGTGGTTCAGGCCGGGGCCGCCGCCCTGGGCGATGAGCCAGGTGCCGTCGCGCAGCGGGAAGCGCAGGGGCGCCGACAGCTCCGCCCCCCAGCGGTGGCGTCGCGCCCACACCAGATACCCGGCGACACCGCCCAGCAGGACGACACCGGTCACGAGCTCCGTGCCCAGGTGACCGGCGGGCAGCGAGGGCAGCCGCCAGGCCGAGACGAGTGCCACGGGGCCGCCCGCTTCCATGGCCCGGCGCAGCCACCAGGGCAGCCGGGCGGGCGTGAGACGCCCCTCCATGAGGAGATAGGCGGCGGCCACGATCAGGACGTCGCCGCACCAGCCGGTCACCGACGAGGCGGTCCAGCAGGCCGCGACGCGCACGGCCAGCAGCACGCACCACAGGGCCCAGCCCCCCGCGGCGCGTGCCCCGGCCGGGACGCGCAGCCGGGGCGGCCGGTAGGGGCCGGGGGCGAGGCGCAGGTTGGTGAGCCGCCCGCCGGCGTCCGCGGCGGCGAAGGCCAGGGTCCGTCCCGCCGTCCCCTGGACCACCAGCCCGTCCGGGCCGTCCGTGACCGAGCGCACGTCTCCCACGTGGGCGAGTGTCGCCCCGACCACTTCGTGCAGCCGCCGGTCGCCCACGGCGTCGACGACGCGCGGCGCCAGCTCGCTCCACTGCCCGGGGTCGGCCAGGAGGAAGCGCTCCAGGGCGCGGGCGGCTTCGGCGCTGTCGTGCCTAGGCATCGGCCGCCCCGTCCCGAGGCGCGAGGGCGGCGAACGCGGAGACCGTGGCGGGTCCGGCGCCGACGGTCCCGGCGGGGCGGAGCCGTTGGGCGAGGCGCGAAGTGACGCAGACGGCGCGCCCCCTGAGCTCCCGGTAGTCCTCGTGCCGCACGCACGTGCAGTCCGTGCCGATCATCAGTAGCCCGAAGCACACCAGTCCCATGCAGACCATGATGCCCGGGCGGCGCATGCTCTCCAGGGCGAGGGTGTTGGCCTTCCGCACCCAGGTGCGAGCGGACAGGATCGCGAACGGGAGAGCCAGTTCGGCGAAGCCGAGCGCGCAGTGTCTCCTTCGAGGGCGACCGCGCGCTCGCCGTCGATCCGCATTCCGCTACCGTGCCGGGCTGATCGTCTGTACAGACGGGCGGTTGTGTCCATACTGGTGAGGACTCAGGGGCGTTCGGGGCGTATGGGGAGGCGGCTTCGTGCGGCGGCTGCTCATGGTCGGTTTCGTGCCGTGCGGGCTTCTCGTCGGCGGTTTCTGGAGCCTTGTGCGCGCCGGAAGCTTCACGGGGCACAGTGACTGGGCCCGGGTGCTTCCTGTCGCCCCTGGCGCCACGGTCGTCGCGCTGCTGGCGCCGACTGCGTGCGCATGGCTCCTGGCCCTGCTCCTCCAGCCCTTTCAGGTCCGGGCCGTACGCGTGCTGGAGGGGTACTGGGACCGCTGGCCGGCAACCGCCCGAGTGGCCGGCGTGCTTGTGGAGATACAGCGACGTCGCCACCTGGCGCTGCGCGACAAGGCGACCCGCCCCGGTGCGGCCTCTGCCGATGCCCTACGGCGCTTGGCCGCCCGGCCGCCCGTCGAGGTTCTGCTGCCCACTGAGCTGGGCAATGCCCTGCGTGCCGGCGAGTTGAGCGCGGGTGAGCGCTACGGCCTGGCCACCCTGTCCGCCTGGCCACGCATTTACATGCAGGTGTCCGACCGGCTGTCGCAGTCCCTGCGCTCCACGCGAGACGCGCTCGACACAGCGGTGAACCTGTGCTGGTCCTTCCTGGCTCTCGCTGCCGTTCTGGCTGCCGGGCTGTACGACGAGTCCCGTGTGCGCTGGCTTCCGCTGGTGGCTCTGGCCCTCGCAGCTGTCGCCTACAAAGGGGCGGTCATCGCCGCCCAGGCGTACTCCGGGTTGATGCATGTGGTCTTCGACCTGCATCGCTTCGATCTGCTGGAGGCGCTGCACCATCGCCTGCCCGCGGAACAGGAGCAGGAACAGGAGGTGTTCGAGAGAGTCTCGAAGCGCTTGGTGGGACTGCGCGTACCCGACCTGCCGTACGAGCACGGCAGGGGCGTCTCAGACCCGCGCGATGCTGACGGCCGCGCAGAGACCTAGTACATGGATCGTGAACCGACCCTTGCCGCGGGGCGTTTCGGGTCCGTTGTCCGTCACCCGTGTGAGTGCGGCGCCTGTTCGGTGTACCGACACGGGACACTCCTTGGGCACCATCAATCGCACATGCCCGCCGACCGCCGTGACGTGCACCGTCACCTGGTCCTCCGTAGCGTCGATCCGCGACAGATCCGCTCGCAACTCCCCGAGCACGGCCCGTACCGTCAGCAACGGCCCTGAGCCCGCCGGTGCCACGACCCGTCCGGTCGAGAGCACTCTGGACCATCGCGTCGTCCGCCCGCCCCGGCCGGTGGACACTACCAACACCGCACCGGCCAGGGTCAGCCCGACGGGGACGATCCAGTCCTCCACGGTCCGCTCGCCGCCCTGTCGTGACAGGGCGAGACCGCCCAGTGCGACCGATCCGAGGATCAGCGGTCCGATCAGTGCCTCCGCCGCTACGGCCGACCGGAGCAGATTGACCAACGCCAGCCCGAGCAGTACCCAGGGCCACCACCGACCGGTCACTTGGGCCGCGCTGCGGACCCGGTCGGCGGTGTCGCCGACGGCATAGCATCCCAGGGCGACGGCGAGGAGCCCCACCCACGTGCGGGCGCGGGACGAACGGCCACCGCTCCCGCCACCGTCTGCCATCGCTGTGCGCCGTCTCCCGGTTCCGACGGGCCGGGGGACGGCGCCGCGGCGCACATCGTACCGAGGGGGTCAGGGAGCGGTCAGTCCTGGCAGAGCAGATCCTTGAGATCCACGGCCAGGTCGATGGCCTCCTGGCCCGAGAGCTTGTGCAGGGCTGGTCCGGGCAAGGGAATCGCCGGGCAGGGCCCGTCGCGCCGGGTGCCGTGCTGGAAGCGGTCCCCGTCCTTCACCAGGTAGCGGGTGATGGCGTCCTTGTCGCGGGTTTCCCACAGCCGAGTCCAGTGCGGGGGATCCGCGACCGAGTAGGCGTGGTCGGGGCGTGCGCCGCACAGTACGCATTCGATCAACAGGAGGTCAAAGCCGGGCAGTTGGACGTCGTACATCATGGTGCCGTACTCCTCTCGACTGCTGCCTGCTCCTTCGACTGCTTCTTGTTCCTGCTCTCCAAGGCCTGTCGGCGAGCGAGGCGCAGGGGGAAGTAGACCGAGTACGACCAGAGGGCTTCGCCCCCGGTGGCGGCGAGGATCAGCCCGGCGGTGATCCACCGCCACAACGCCAGCGGGCCCGTCCCTTCAGGGGTGAGTGCGGCGGCTACGCTCAGGAGGAGGAGTACCGTTCCGAGGTTGTACACGATGCTCGCGAGGAACGTCTTGTCCAGCCACGTGAGGTAGTCCGTGTGCTGGTTCTCCACGAACTTCTGTTCGGGATCCTCGGCGCGCCAGTCCTTGAGGTCCTGGTACGAGTAGAGGTACTGCCGTGCCTGATAGCCGAGTTGGATGCTCGTGATGAGGCTGAGCACGGTGAGGACGAGGAGCAGCAGCGTGGGGCCCGGCCAGCGGAACTTGTCCGCGTCCGCGCAGACGACGCCGATCAGCGACAGCGCACCCGCGGTGAGCAGCGGGGCGGCGATGGTGAGAGCCACATCCGCGGCGTGAACGAGCCCGAGTGGCTTTGGATATCCGACGTGCAGGGCAGGGTCGAACTTCGCTTTGTCCATGCCGCCCCCGTTGATGTGGACATCGGGGTTCGAAGTGTGGCAGAGGGATCGGATTGACGGTATACGGTCAAATGTGGAAAGAAAAACCCGCCTCCGTACGTAGCTTGTACGGAGGCGGGGTTCTTGGTGCGAAAGCTGACAGAGGCGTCAGAAGCGACGCGTGATCAGCGCGCGCTTCACTTCCTGGATCGCCTTCGTGACCTCGATACCGCGCGGGCAGGCGTCCGTGCAGTTGAACGTGGTGCGGCAACGCCACACGCCGTCCTTGTCGTTGAGGATCTCCAGGCGCTGCTCGCCCGCTTCGTCACGGCTGTCGAAGATGAAGCGGTGCGCGTTGACGATGGCGGCCGGACCGAAGTACTGGCCGTCGTTCCAGAAGACCGGGCAGGACGACGTGCACGCCGCGCACAGGATGCACTTGGTGGTGTCGTCGAAGCGCTCGCGGTCCTCGGCGGACTGCAGACGCTCGCGCGTCGGCTCGTTGGTGTCCTTCGTGATCAGGAAGGGCATCACATCGCGGTACGCCTGGAAGAACGGCTCCATGTCGACCACGAGGTCCTTGAGGACCGTCAGACCCTTGATGGGCTCGACCGTGATCGGCTTGGCGGGGTTGATGTCCTTGATCAGCGTCTTGCAGGCGAGGCGGTTCTTGCCGTTGATCCGCATGGCGTCCGAGCCGCAGATGCCGTGCGCGCAGGAGCGACGGAAGGTGAGGGTTCCGTCCTGGTCCCACTTGATCTTGTGGAGGGCGTCGAGGACGCGCTCCTTCGGGTCGATCTCCAGCTGGAAGTCTTCCCAGACCGCCTCCGCCCCGACCTCGGGGTTGAAGCGGCGGATGCGGAAGGTGGCGGTGATGTACGGCGAGTCGGCGAAGCCCGCCTCGGGCTGGCCGGCGCTGTCCGCCTTGTCGAGGGTCGGGGTAGCCATCAGTACTTACGCTCCATCGGCTGGTAGCGGGTCTGGACGACCGGCTTGTAGTCGAGACGGATGGACTCGGTGCCGTCGTCGCCGACCTCGCGGTACGCCATGGTGTGGCGCATGAAGTTGACGTCGTCTCGGTTCGGGTAGTCCTCGCGGTAGTGACCGCCGCGGGACTCCTTGCGGGCGAGCGCGGAGACGGCCATGACCTCGGCCAGGTCGAGCAGGTTGCCCAGCTCGATGGCCTCGAGGAGGTCCGTGTTGAACCGCTTGCCCTTGTCCTGGATCGAGACGTTCCGGTAGCGCTCGCGCAGCTCCGCGATCTTCTCGACCGCCGTCTTGATCGTCTGCTCGGTGCGGAACACCATCACGTTGGCGTCCATGCACTCCTGCAGCTCCAGGCGCAGCGCGGCGACCCGCTCCGTGCCCGTGGAGTTGCGCAGGTGCTCGACCTGCGAGACGACCTGCGAGGCCGGGTCCTCGGGCAGCTCGACGTAGTCGGCCTTCGCGGAGTACTCGGCGGCGGCGATGCCGGCGCGGCGCCCGAACACGTTGATGTCCAGGAGCGAGTTGGTGCCGAGACGGTTGGCGCCGTGCACGGACACACAGGCGACCTCGCCGGCGGCGTACAGGCCCGGCACGACGGTCGTGTTGTCGCGGAGCACCTCACCCTGGACGTTCGTCGGGATGCCGCCCATGGCGTAGTGCGCGGTGGGCTGGATCGGAATCGGGTCCGTGTAGGGCTCGATGCCGAGGTAGGTGCGCGCGAACTCCGTGATGTCCGGGAGCTTGGCGTCCAGCTGCTCCGGCGGGAGGTGCGTGAGGTCGAGGTAGACGTGGTCGCCCTCGGGACCGCAGCCGCGGCCCTCACGGATCTCCGTGTAGATGGAGCGCGAGACGACGTCACGGGACGCGAGGTCCTTCATGACCGGCGCGTACTTCTCCATGAAGCGCTCGCCGTCCTTGTTGCGGAGGATGCCGCCCTCACCGCGGGCGCCCTCCGTCAGCAGGATGCCCATGCGCCAGATGCCGGTCGGGTGGAACTGGAAGAACTCCATGTCCTCCAGCGGCAGTCCGCGACGGTAGACGGCCGCCTGGCCGTCACCCGTCAGGGTGTGCGCGTTGGAGGTCACCTTGAAGAACTTGCCGGTGCCGCCGGACGCGTAGATCACGGCCTTCGCCTGGAAGACGTGGATCTCGCCGGTCGCCAGTTCGTAGGCGACCACACCGGCCGAGTGCTTGACGCCGTCGACCTCGGTGATCAGCTGGTCGAGGACGTAGAACTCGTTGAAGAACTCCACGCCCTCCTTGACGCAGTTCTGGTACAGCGTCTGGAGGATCATGTGGCCGGTGCGGTCCGCGGCGTAGCAGGACCGGCGGACCGGGGCCTCGCCGTGGTTGCGGGAGTGACCGCCGAAGCGGCGCTGGTCGATCCGGCCCTCGGGCGTCCGGTTGAAGGGAAGGCCCATCTTCTCCAGGTCGAGGACCGAGTCGATGGCCTCCTTCGCCAGGATCTCGGCGGCGTCCTGGTCGACCAGGTAGTCACCGCCCTTGACCGTGTCGAAGGTGTGCCACTCCCAGTTGTCCTCCTCCACGTTGGCGAGCGCGGCGGCCATGCCGCCCTGCGCCGCGCCCGTGTGGGAGCGGGTGGGGTAGAGCTTCGTCAGCACGGCGGTGCGGCTGCGCTTCGTCGCCTCGATGGCGGCGCGCATGCCGGCGCCGCCGGCGCCCACGATGACGGTGTCGTACTTGTGGATCTGCATGAGTCGGTTACCTCAGCCCCGTGCCTAGCGGATGTTCGGGTCGAAGGTGAAGATCACCAGCGTGCCCAGCAGGATGGTGAACACCGTGGCGGTGTAGAGCAGGCCCTTGAGCCACAGCCGGGTGTTCGCGCGCTCCGCGTAGTCGTTGATGACCGTGCGCAGGCCGTTGGCGCCGTGCAGCATCGCGAGCCACAGCATCGCGAGGTCCCAGACCTGCCACCACGGGGAGGCCCAGCGGCCCGCGACGAACGCGAAGCCGATCTTGGAGACACCGCCGTCGAGGACGAGCTGGATGAGCAGGTGGCCGATCACCAGGACGACCAGGACGATGCCGGACAGGCGCATGAAGAGCCAGCCGTACATCTCGAAGTTGCCACGGGTGGACTTCGGGGTCTTCTTGGTGCGCTTGCGCGGGGCCTCGATGAACGGCGCCGGGTTGTCGACGCTGTACGCGGAGAACTCACCCGCGCCCTCGACGGGGCCGATACCGGAAGCGGCGGTCTCAGTAGTGGACATCTGCGTCAGCTCCCGAAGACTTCGCGGAATGCGTGACCGAGGACGGGGTAGAGGGCCCCGACCATCAGCACGACCCAGATACCGACGACGGACCAGAGCATCTGCTTCTGGTAGCGCGGGCCCTTCGACCAGAAGTCGACGGCGATGATGCGCAGGCCGTTGAGCGCGTGGAAGAGGATGGCGGCGACGAGGCCGTACTCCAGCAGCGCGACGATCGGATTCTTGTACGTGGACACGACCCTGTCGTAGTCCTCGGGGGAGACACGGACGAGAGCGGTGTCCAGCACGTGTACGAACAGGAAGAAGAAGATGAGGACGCCGGTGACTCGATGAGCCACCCAGGACCACATTCCTTCCCGGCCGCGGTACAGCGTTCCAGCCGGCACGGAAGAACCCTCCGGGAGCGGGGATTGGGGCCTGCCGGCTTCTGTGTCGGTCGGCCCGGCCGGGTACGGTCCACCGGCCCCGGCCATCGTAGCGACGACTTGTCGGAACGTTTACAGCGGCCCTATCTATGTGATCAAACTGGCAATCAATCAGGCACGTTCGGGCTATTCCGGACGGCCCAGGGCCCCTTGTCCCCGAGGAGGCGCGTCAGGCGCCCCCTGGCCAGACGGCGCAGCTCCTCCGCCGTGACGAGCCGCTCCTCTTCGGGATCGTTTGTCAATCGTGATCGGATTCCGGCCAGCACCTGATCCAGTGATTCCTCTGGGGAGAAGTCATCCAGACAGATGACGAACACGTGCCCGAATCGGCTTTCGTAGGCCGCGTGGGCCGCGCTCAGGGCCGTGTGGGCGGCGGAGTAGGCGCCGTCCGGGAGCAGTGTGAGGGACTCGCCCGCGAGGGCCTCGGTCAGGTCGGCCGGGGTGAGGTCGTAGGCCGCCTCGTCGGCCGCGGCGAGGAAGGCGTCCAGGTCCGGGTAGGGCCGGTGATCGGCCAGCCGGTGGGCCCAGCGCAGGCTGCGGCAGCAACTCAGGAGCGCGCGCACGACGGAGTCGGCGGGCGCTGAGTTGAACGGCTCCAGGCGCGCCGGGGACGACGGCACGCTCTTCTGCTCGGGTGGGGCGACCTGGCCGGGGAGGCGTGGAAGACGGTGCGAAGGCAGCGTGGGTCCTCGGCGGTGGGATGTCGACGGGATGCCGTGATGTCCTGTGAACGTCACGTGTGGTGTGGCAGGGGAAGAAGTGAGAGTTGTGCCGCCACGTTATCCACGATTGACGGGACGTGTCCGACGGATGCCCGAATTTCACCCGGACGGGAGAGTTTCGGAACCTGCGGTGGACGGGTGATGTGGAGAGGGGGACCGTGGAACGTCCGGGGGTGTACGACGTGAGGTGTACGGGGCGCTCGATGCGTACGTCAGGGCGTAGGCCTCGGTTACCGAAGCGAAGGGCGTGGTGCGGTGAGCACGGGCAGGCGACGACGGGCGCCGGTGCAGGACGGGAAGCGACCGGTACTGATAGCGGTCGGCGTGGCGGTGGTGACGGGTGCCGTGGTGGCGACCGTCACGCTGTGGCCGTCCGGTGACGCCGGCGCGCCGACCGGGGCGAGCGTCGATCCCGGCCGGACGGCGGCCGGGTCGGCGAACCGGACCGGGACCGCGCCCCCACCGTCTCCCACGCCGACCCGGACCTACCCCCTCTCCCAGACCCCGCGCACCATCCCCGCCGTACGCGAGCACACCCCGGCGCGCGGCCCCGGCTGGCGTCCCGCGGCGGGCGCCCGCGTGGTCGTCGGCGACGCCGGCCTCGCCGACGAGGGAAAGCTGCTCGCCGACGAGCTGAAAATGTCGTACGCCGGACAGACGGCGGCCAAGGACGGTGACGTCGAACTCGGCCTGAACACCGGCGGCGCCGACCCGGAGTCGTACACCCTGACCGTCAAGAACCGCCGGGTCACCATCTCCGCGCCCGGCGAGGCGGGCGTCTTCTACGGCACCCGCACCCTCAAGCAGGAGGTGCACGGCGGCGGTACGGCGCCCGAGGGCGTCGTGCGCGACCAGCCCGCCAAGCCGCGCCGCGGGTTCATGCTCGACATCGCGCGCAAGCCCTACTCCGCGGCCTGGATAGAGGACCGGATCCGGGAACTGGGCGATCTGAAGTACAACGAGCTGGGGCTGCACTTCTCCGACGACCAGGGCTTCCGCATCCAGTCGGACACCCACCCGGAGATCGTGTCGAAGGACCACCTCAGCAAGACGGACGTTCGCGACATCGTCGCCCTCGCGGAGAGCCGCCACATCCATGTGGTCCCCGAGATCGACTCGCCGGGCCACCTCGGCGCCGTGATCGCCGCCCACCCCGACCTCCAGCTGCGCAGCGTCGCGGGAACCGCCCCGCGCGGCACCGTCGACATCTCCAAGCCCGCCGCGGCCTCCATCGTCGACGACCTGCTGGGCGAGTACACCGGTCTCTTCCCCCGCCCGTACTGGCACCTCGGCGGCGACGAGTACCAGGCCCTGACCGTGGCCAGCCCGTCGACCTCCTACCCTCAGCTCGCAGCCGCCGCCAAGCAGGCCTACGGCCCCGGCGCCACCGTCGCGGACCTCACCACCGGCTGGCTCAACGCCCGCGCCCAGGTGGTGCGCGGCCACGACCGGACCGCACGGGCCTGGAACGACGGGTTCTTCCGCGGCGGCACGGTCCAGGCGGACAAGGACCTGGAGGTCGCGTACTGGACGGGCAAGGAACTCGGCGCGCGCCCGCCCGTCGAGTACCTGAGCGCGGGCCGGGAACTCATCAACTACAACGACGAGTACCTCTACTACGTCCTCGGTGAGCCGCAGACCTTCGTCTACCCGACCGGGCAGCGCATCTACGAGCAGTGGACCCCGCTCGTCGTCCGCGGCACCACACCGGTCCCCGCCAAGTACGACGGCCAGATCCTCGGCGGGAGCTTCGCCGTCTGGTCCGACCGCGCGAACTCCCAGACCCAGGACCAGGTGGCGGCGGGGATCAGGATGCCGCTGCGCGCCACGATCCAGAAACTCTGGGACCCGGGCCGGCCGGCGCTGTCCTGGACGGACTTCAAGAATCTGGCGAACCGGCTGGGCTGAGGCGTATCTTCTCTGTGATTCGTGTGCCGGGTGTGCCTTGGGGAGGGCGCGCCCGGCTTTTTGTGCCGGCGCGGTCTCACGCGCCGGTGATTCGGGGGGTTTTCATGTCCAGTACGCCCATGCCCGTGCCCGGGGGCACGATGGTGCCCCCGCACGGGGTTGCCCGGCTGCGCTCGCCGGTGGGCCTCGGGCGAGCGGTCGCGGTGCTGCTCGGTGTGGTCGTCGCCGTGGATCTCTTCGCGATCCGGGCGGGCGTCAAGGTGTACGACGTCACGGGCACCATCCTGGACGGCGGGGCCGGCGAGGCCCTCCAGCGGGACGCGGACCACGCGGACTCGGTCATGGCCGCGGCCGGGGTCGTGCAGCTGGCCTCCCTGGCCGCCACGGTCGTCTTCTACCTCGTCTGGTTCTACCGGACGCGGATCAACGCCGAGGTGTTCGACCCGTTCGGGCATGAATTGGGGCGCGCCTGGGTGGGCTGGGGCTGGTTCGTGCCGGTGGTGAGCCTCTGGTTCCCGCGCCGGATCATGCTGAACACCTGGGACGCGAGCCGTCCCGCCGGCTCCCGCACCTCGCACGGGCTCGTCAACGCCTGGTGGGCGATGTGGATCATCACGCTGGTTGCCGGCCGGGCCGGGTTCGAGAGTTACCGCAAGGCCGAGACCGCCACAGAGCTCTACGTCGCCGCGGGCGACGTGTTGTTCGCGGACGTCACCGGCGTGGTGGCCGCCGTGCTCGCCATCCTCGTCGTCCTGCGCCTGACCCGGATGCAGAACGAGAAGGCCCTGCGCGGCCCGGTGCCGCCCGGAGAGCCGGTCCCGGCGGTCGTCCGGGACCACCGCTGACCGTCGGCGTTGGGTCGTTGGAGGCAGGCGGCGCGCCGGTTCGGCTGATTCCCTGGCCAATTCACTTGTCCCTGTGGTGTATTCGGCGCGGCCGAACCGAAACACCACCGGGGGGAAACCGGCATGGGCTACTGGGGCTACTACGTCGTGGGCAGAAGCGAGCGGCCGCTCGCGGAGCTGGACGCGCTGGGCGCGGCGCACGGGATGGTGCTGCGGACCACGGCGCCCGACGGCTGGCAGGTCTGGGAGTACCCGAGCGGTGACGGCGACGTCGGGAGCATGAACACGCTCGCCCGGGAGACCGGCGCGCCCGCGCTCTTCGGGTACGTCATGAACAGCGACTGTGTGGTCGTCGAGGCGGCCGGGCCCGGGAGCGGCGCGTGGACGACCTGTCTGGCGCGCACGGCGATGGCCGCGCACCTCGGGCAGAACGAGGAGGGGCTCACCGTCGACGACTACTTCCTGGAGCCCTCCGACGCCGCCGCACGGGCCGTCGCCTGGGCCGCGGAGGCCGGGCACACGGTGGTCGCCGAGCCGCTGCTCGCCGTGCTGACCGCGGACGCCGACCCCTTGGCCGAAAACCTGCTCTTCCGGTTCCTCGACCGGCTCGGAGTGGTGCCCCTGTGACACTCACGCTCCGGAGCACGCAGTAAGGGAAAGTGCGGGCTCCGTAAGCGGGAGCGCCCTGTCGAGGGAGGCGTGATGAGCCTGGTGGACCTGATCGCTCAGGCCGACGAGCGTGGTCTGGCAGCGAGCGGGCTGGCTTGTTTGGATCGGTGCGTGCCCCTGCTGGGCGGCGACGACGAGGTCCTGCGGCCGCTCTGGTCGAGCCTCGCGGACGGCGGCGCGGACGGCGACGCCTGGGGCGAACGGCTCGCCAAGGCACGGGCGGAACTGGACTCCGCCGACCCCTCCGCAGCCCCCGGCCCCGCCCCTGGATCCGCTCCCGGATCCGGCCCAGGAGCCGAGACCGAGGCCGAGACCGAGACCGAGGCCTCCGTGAGTGACGAGGACCGCGCCGCCGCACTCGCCCGCCGCATGCTCGGCACCGCCCCCGACGACCCCTGCGTCTCCGCCCTGCGCGCCTGGGCCGACGCCTGTTCGGCGGCGGCCCTGCAGATCCACCGGCTCCTCGATGTCGCCGCCGACGGCCCCCTCGTCGCGGCCGAACTCCGCCGCCAGGTCGCCGTCCTGGAACTGCTCGCGGGCCGTGGCGCGGGCGGCCTGCGCCCCGCCCTGGAGGTGTCGACGGAGGGGCGGCGCGTCCTGCGCGCGGTGGTGTCGCGCCGGGCGCGCGGACGGTCGTAAACCTGTTTCCCTGAGGGGTTCCTGTGACCGTCCTGGGGCCGGAGATGGGGGTCCTGGGCCGGTGTCGCGAAGGCGCCCGGGACGCGTGACGAATCCCGTCCGGAAGGCGCTCTTCCGAGTGTGAACGCAACGAGTGCGAACCCGATCCGGGCGACCAGGCCCTCCGCCGCGACCAAGCCCGTGCGCTGGGCCGCGGACACCGTCGCGACGATGCGCGAGGGCGCCCGGCTGCGCCTCGACTACTCGGCGCAGAGCCTGTGGCGCGTCGACCGGCTGATCGAGGAGATACGCCGGGAGGGGGCGCCGTACGCCGCCGTCCACACCGTGCTGCGCGGCTTCGGCGCGTACGCCGGTGAGGTCGTCGTCCGGCGCACCGGCGCCGAGTGGTGGGAGACGGGCGGCGAGCACTGGCTGCGCACCCCCGACGGGCGCCTGTGGGACCCCATCGACGAGGCCCGCCGCTGCTACGCGGGCGAAGGCTCGCTGCGGCTGCTGTGCCGCGAGGCCGTGGGATAGGGGGACGCGCGCCGAACGGCGGCGAGATTGCCCGTTCTTAAGGTACGCGACCGTTCCCAAACGGCGGTCTCCGGAGTGAACATGAGGGCAACCGCCGGACCCGGGAGGCCTCGTGGCCGACAACCGCCGTTGGTGGGCGCTCGTTGTCATCGCGCTCGCCCAGTTGATGGTCGTCCTCGACATGACCATCGTGAACATCGCCCTGCCCTCCGCCCAGAGCGACTTGCACATGTCGGACGGCAACCGGCAGTGGGTCATCACCGCGTACACCCTCGCCTTCGGCGGACTGCTGCTGCTCGGCGGCCGGATCGCCGACCTCGCGGGTCGCCGGCTCACCTTCATGATCGGCCTGTTGGGCTTCGCCGCCGCGTCCGCGCTGGGCGGCGCGGCCGCGAACTCCGGGATGCTGTTCGGGGCGCGCGCCCTCCAGGGCGTGTTCGCCGCGCTGCTCGCTCCCGCCGCCCTGTCGCTGCTCACCACGACGTTCACCGACCCCGGGGAACGCGGCAAGGCGTTCGGCGTGTTCGGCGCGATCGTCGGCGCGGGCGCGGCGTTCGGGCTGCTCGCGGGCGGCTTCCTCACCCAGTACCTGGACTGGCGCTGGTGCCTGTACGTCAACGTGCCCATCGCCCTGGTCGCGTTCGCCGGCGCCCTGGCGGTGCTCAGCGGCGGCGGCCGCTACGAGGACGCGCGCCTGGACGTGCCGGGCGCGGTGCTCGGCTCCGCCGGAATGCTCTCGCTGGTCTACGGCTTCTCGGAGGCGGAGTCGAGGAGCTGGGGTGACGGACTGGTCCTCGGACTGCTGGCCGCCGGGGTCGTGCTGCTCGGCGTGTTCGGTTTCTGGCAGACCCGCGCCCGGGTGCCTCTGCTGCCGATGTCGGTGGTCAGGGACCGGCAGCGGGTCGGGGCGTTCCTCACCATCCTCTTCGTGACCATCGGGATGTTCGGGGTCTTCCTCTTCCTCACCTACTACATGCAGCGCGTGCTCGGGTACTCGCCGATGAAGACCGGGCTCGCCTATCTCCCCATCACCGTCGGCATGATCACCGGCTCCACGCAGGTCGCGGCCCGCCTCCTGAACCGGGTGCCGCCGCGCGCCCTCATCGTCCCCGGGCTGCTGCTGGCCGCGGGCGCGCTGGCGATCATCGCGCAGGTCGGGGTGGCACCCGCGTACGCCTCGCACATCCTGCCCGGCATGCTGATGCTCGGCCTCGGCATGGGCACGGCGATGATGACCTCCATCTCGCTGGCCACGGTGAGCGTCGCGCCCCGCGACGCGGGCGCGGCCTCCGCCACGTTCAACACCGCCCAGCAGGTCGGCGGTTCGATCGGTACGGCGCTGCTCAACACCATCGCCGCGAGCGTGACGACCCGGTACGTGACCGCGCACGCGGCCCCCGGCGTCGACCGTCGCGCCCTCGCCTCCCGGGCCGCCGTGCACGGCTTCAACGTGGCCACCTGGTGGGCGATGGGAGCGCTGTTGCTGGCCGCGCTGATCGCCGGGATCGTGGTGAACGCGGACCGGATGCCGGCCCCGCAGGCGCGGTCGGCGCCGCTGCCCGAACCGGTGGAGACGGACGCCTGAGCCAGGACGTGTTCCGAGGGACGCCCGGGGCGCCTGACGGGCTGTGACGTTTCTGTGGGGCCCGACGCAGATGACCACGTGGGCGTTGGCACGGCCGACCGTGCCGCACGGTGCGCATTCTGACCGACTCGGGGCGAACGAGGACAGCGTTGGGCCAGGGAGGGGAACCCCGCCGCGTACAGGCGTACGACGGTGAGCTCGGTGCGGCCGTGGCGCGGGCGCAGCAGGGGGACGAGGCGGCCTTCGCGCTGGCGTACCGGATCGTGCAGCCCGGACTGCTCGGGTACGTGCGCGGGATCGTCGGGGACGACGCGGAGGACGTGGCGTCCGACGCCTGGCTGGAAATCGCGCGGGACCTCGGGCGGTTCAAGGGGGACGGGGCGGGGTTCCGCGGCTGGACCGCGACCATCGCACGGCACCGCGCGCTCGACCATCTGCGGAGGCAGAAGGTACGGCCCCGGGCCACCGGGCTCGAGAACGACCTACTGGAACTGCCCGGCACCCACAGCACCCACGACCAGGCGCTGGAGAGCCTCTCCACGGAGCGCGCCCTGGAACTGGTCGCACGGCTGCCCCGCGACCAGGCCGAGGCCGTACTGCTGCGGGTGGTCGTCGGCCTCGACGGTCCCGCCGCCGCCCGTGTCCTCGGCAAGCGTCCGGGCGCGGTCCGCACCGCCGCCCACCGTGGCCTCAAGCGCCTGGCGCAGCAGCTCGGCGCCGACGGGGAGTCCGGGGTGTGACGCCCAACGGCCTCTGGACGCCAAGGGATTCGGGGCGAGCGGGGCGCGGACCCGGCGGCGCGACGACTGGCGACCGCGCGAGCAGCGCCGACCGGGGCGCGAGTTCGAGGAGAGTCAAGGGGCCGATGGCAACGGCCGGGGCCGCCACCCCCCACAGGAGAGGCCCCGACCGTCGCGCGGCACGGGCCGCGCGGCGACCCGTACTCTCTACAGCGCCGCGGCTGCGTTTTCTGTCACACCTCGCTGTGTCACCAGTTAGTTGCATCCTGTACGAACATGGACGGGGAGCGGTTTCAGGCCGTAACGTGCCATTCGCGCCGGGGTGCGGAGGACCGACAACCGCACCCATGAGGGGCCTAGGACCGCAACCACCAATTGAGGAACCACAACGGCGAGCAACCCGGTCCGCGAAAGCGGCGCCGGCTGAGGCGCAGAAGGGCGCGCGGTGCTGGGGGACGACGCGGGGCTGACCGCCGCGGTGCTTGCGGCACAGGACGGGGACGAGACCGCGTTCCGGACTGTGTACCGCTCGGTGCACCCACGGCTGCTCGGATACGTACGGACGCTGGTCGGTGACCCGGACGCGGAGGACGTCACGTCCGAGGCCTGGCTGCAGATCGCCCGTGACCTGGAGAGGTTCAGCGGTGACGCGGACCGCTTCCGTGGCTGGGCCGCCCGGATCGCCCGCAACCGCGCCCTCGACCACATACGCATGCGCGGGCGCCGCCCCGCGATCGGCGGTGACGAGACGGAACTGACCACGAAGGCCGGGGACTCCGACACCGCGGGCGAGGCGATCGAGGCGCTGGCCACCGACAGCACCCTCTCGCTGATCGCCCAACTCCCCCAGGACCAGGCGGAGGCCGTCGTGCTGCGCGTGGTCGTCGGCCTCGACGCCAAGACCGCGGCCGAGACCCTCGGCAAGCGCCCCGGAGCCGTCCGCACCGCGGCCCACCGCGGTCTCAAGCGGCTCGCGGAGCTGCTCGGCGCGGATCCGGAATCCGCGGGCGGCCTCGGTGCCGTCCCCCCACAAAGAGAGTCACGAAGAGAGTCGCGCACACGCGCGGTGACGTCCGCGGGTGTGACGCATACGCGTTCGCGGACGCAGAAGGACATGTGATGGCCGACGAGCAGGACAAGTGGCTGGACCGTGACGCCGCGGAGCGTCTGCTGCGTGGTGAGCCGCTGGAAGCCGTCGACGCCGACACCCAGGGCCGGGCCAAGCGGCTCGCCGACGTGCTCGGTGCGCTGGCCCACGAACCCGCGCCGACCAGTGCCGAACTCCCCGGCGAGGCTGCCGCGTTGGCCGCGTTCCAGCAGGCGCGCGCGGGCCGGAACGGCGAGGTCGCCCAGCGCGGCGGACGGGTGCGCGCGAGGGCCGCGGCCCACTCCGCCGACTCGGATCTCATCCGGCTGGGCCGTCCGGCTCCGGCCCCGCGGGGGCCCCGTTGGGGCCGTCCGGTGCGCCTCGGGATCGTTGCCGCGCTGGCCGCGGGCATGATCGGCGGGGTCGCCGTCGCGGCCGGAACCGGAGTGCTGCCGACTCCGTTCCGTGACGACTCGCCACACCCGGCCGCGACGATTTCCGCGGCACAGACACCGCGACAGCCGTTCCTCACGCCGTCGCCGGGAGCGTCGAAGACCGACGGTTCCGAGGTGCCGGTCCCGGCCGCCACCACGAGCGCGCCAACCGGCGCCGGTGCCCCCGGCGACGACGAGGCCCAGGGGCCCGGCGCGCCGAGCGGACAGCCCGACTCCTCCGATGCGGGGCGGTCGGCCCGCGCCCGCGAGTGGTGGGCCAAGACACGCGCGAACTGCCGCGACGTGCTGGACGGCAAGACCCTGGAGTCCGGCCGCAGGCGTGTCCTGGTGGACGCCGCGGGCGGCGTCCGGCGCGTGACGAAGTACTGCAAGGGCATTCTGGGCCGGACGGGCGCCAACGCGGGCGAGGACCGGGGCGACCAGGGCCGGCAGGGCGACGAGGGCTCGGACTCCGGCTCCGACCAGGGGGCCGGGGGCGGTTCCGGCGACGGCTCCGGTGGCGGGGACAACGGCGGCGACGGCGACGGCCACACAGGCTCGGGCGGCTCGGGGGGCCATCACGGCCACAACGGGATCCTCGCCCCGTCGCCGCGTTCGGTCGTCGCGCCGCTGCTGCCGACTTCCTGAGCACCCGCTCCCGCCGACTTCCTGAGCACCCGCTGCCGCCGACCTCCCGAGCAGGCTTTCGGTCATCCGTCCCGGGTGCGTTCTCAGCCACCCGGACTCCGGCGAACCCTGCAATCTGCTCTCTGAACTGCGGTTTCTCACTCCCTCGGAATTTTCTTCCCCCCAGGTGTGACGTTTTCGGTCGCGCCGACGCAGTACTGGGTGAGCCGACTGGTCATCGGCCGTCGCACCGAGCCGGGGTTCCCCCCGTACCCAGGCCTGGTGCACATCGGCGCGGGCGGGACACGTTCCCCCGGTCCCGCCCGCGCCCCATCACCTCTTCCGCCCTCTCCGGGCCGGCCGTCACCAGTAGACGACGACCTTGTCCCCGCCTCGGACCTGCGCGAACAGCGCCGCGATCTTCCCCTCGTCCCGTACGTTGACGCAGCCGTGCGAGGCGCCGTAGTAGCCGCGGGCCGCGAAGTCGGGGGAGTAGTGGACCGCCTGGCCGCCGCTGAAGAACATCGCGTACGGCATGGACGTGTGGTAGATCGTCGACACGTGGTAGCGCGATTTGAAGTAGACGCTGAAGACCCCTTCGCGGGTCGGCGTGTACTGCGAGCCGAACCGCACATCCATCTCCGAGACCGTCCTCCCGTCGATCATCCAGCGCAGGGTGCGGCTCGTCTTGCTGATACACAGCACCCGGCCCGTCATACAGCGCGGGTCGGGCCGCGCGGCGGGCTGCCCGCCGTACGGGTACAACTCCCACGCGGCCGGCTTGTGCGTCATCCCCCGCAGCCGCTCCCAGGTGACGGCGTCCAGTTCGCCGGTCCGCGGCAGCCCGCGCTTGCCCTGGAACCCCTTCACCGCGGTGACCGTCGAGGTGTCGTACCTCCCCGTCGGCGCCGGGATGAGCCAGGCGAGCTGGTGCAGCCGGGCCTGGACCTCGCGGACGTCGTTCCCCTTGTCGCCGCGGGACCAGAGGACCTTGGGGGCGGCGGACGGCGTCGTGCCCGGCTTGTCGTCCCCGGGCGTGGCCGAACGGTCCGTCTTCGAGGCGGACGGCGGCGTGCTGCTCCGCGTGCTGCCCGGCGTCTTTCCCCGCGTGCTCCCGTGCGTGCTCCCGTTCGCGTCCACGGCCTGGGCCGTACAGCCACCCACCGCGACGAGTGCCACGAGGGCGGCCAGCGATCTCCCCATACCAGTCGTACGCATTCCAACCCCCGGTGCGTCGTCGTGTCCCCTGAGATGCTCCCCAGGCGCGCCCGGTTGCGAACGACGCGCCATCCTGGGAAATGAAGCGTGTGAGCAATGAATCCTGAGAGCGATGAAGCCTGTGAGCAAGGTCCCAGCGCGGTCCTCTCCATCCCGCGCACGGCCGCCGCTACAGTCCGTGGCGAGGGTCGGACCTACCAGTAAGTAACTTCAGCGGGAGGCACACCAATGGCGCGCGAGTCGGAGTCCGGACTGCCCATCGAGCCCCTCTACGGACCCGAGGTTCTGGAGGGCTGGGATCCGGCCGAGAAGCTGGGCGAGCCGGGCGCGTACCCCTTCACCCGCGGTGTCTACCCGTCGATGTACACGGGCCGCCCGTGGACGATGCGTCAGTACGCGGGCTTCGGCACGGCCGTGGAGTCGAACGCGCGCTACAAGCAGCTGATCGCGAACGGCACGATGGGCCTGTCGGTCGCCTTCGACCTGCCCACCCAGATGGGCCACGACTCGGACGCGCCGATCGCGCACGGCGAGGTCGGCAAGGTCGGGGTGGCCATCGACTCGGTGGAGGACATGCGGATCCTGTTCGGCGGCATCCCGCTGGACAAGGTGTCCACGTCGATGACGATCAACGCGCCCGCGGCGCTGCTCCTGCTCATGTACCAGCTGGTGGGGGAGGAACAGGGCGTCCCGGCCGATCAGCTGACGGGCACGATCCAGAACGACGTGCTCAAGGAGTACATCGCGCGCGGCACGTACATCTTCCCGCCCAAGCCCTCCCTGCGGCTGATCGCGGACATCTTCAAGTACTGCAAGGCCGAGATCCCGAAGTGGAACACCATCTCGATCTCCGGCTACCACATGGCCGAGGCCGGTGCCTCGCCCGCGCAGGAGATCGCGTTCACCCTCGCCGACGGCATCGAGTACGTCCGCACGGCCGTGGCCGCCGGCATGGACGTCGACGACTTCGCCCCCCGCCTGTCCTTCTTCTTCGTCGCCCGTACGACGATCCTGGAGGAGGTCGCGAAGTTCCGCGCGGCCAGGCGCATCTGGGCGCGGGTGATGCGGGAGGAGTTCGGCGCGAAGGACCCGAAGTCGCTGATGCTGCGCTTCCACACCCAGACCGCCGGGGTCCAGCTGACCGCCCAGCAGCCGGAGGTGAACCTGGTGCGCGTCGCGGTCCAGGGCCTGGGCGCGGTTCTCGGCGGCACGCAGTCGCTCCACACCAACTCCTTCGACGAGGCGATCGCGCTCCCGACGGACAAGAGCGCGCGCCTGGCGCTGCGGACGCAGCAGGTCCTGGCGTACGAGACGGACGTGACGGCGACGGTCGACCCCTTCGCCGGCAGTTACGTCATCGAGAAGATGACCGACGACGTCGAGGCGGCCACGGTCGAACTGATGGCGCGGGTCGAGGAGCTGGGCGGCGCGGTGGCCGCGATCGAGCACGGCTTCCAGAAGGGCGAGATCGAGCGCAGCGCCTACCGGATCGCGCAGGAGACCGACTCCGGTGAACGGGTCGTGGTCGGCGTCAACCGCTTCCAGCTCGACGCGGAGGAGCCGTACGAGCCCCTCCGCGTCGACCCGGCCATCGAGGCCCAGCAGGCCGAACGCCTCACCAAGCTCCGCGCCGAGCGTGACCAGTCGGCGGTGGACGCGGCCCTCGCCGACCTCAGGAAGGCGGCCGAGGGCACGGACAACGTCCTCTACCCCATGAAGGACGCCCTGCGCGCCCGCGCGACGGTGGGCGAGGTGTGCAACGCGTTGCGGGGGGTTTGGGGGACGTATGTGCCGAGCGATGCGTTCTGAGCTGGCCGATTGCCCCGTTTGGGTGATCGGGGGTGGAAAGCGCACGCCCCCGGTTACGCTCATGAAGAGTGACCCCTGAAAAGGAGGATGCCGTGGCCGTACTGCAACACGAGCTGACGCTGGGCGAAGCCGCCGAACAGCTCTCCCGTGCACTGCCTGGGCACCGCGTGGAGATTCTCCAGGGGAGGCTCGTTGTGACACCGCCGCCGGATGGCTCGCATGCGCTGTCGTTGTCTTGGCTGGTTGAAGCATTTGGAGGGGCGGGTGCACGGAAAGCCGGGCTCAGATATGTCCAAGGCATTGGCCTCTGGCTGCCTGCGCTGCCTGACGACTACGCGATCCCGGACTTCTCGGTCGTCGACGAGGACTTCCGCGAGGCTCTGGTTCAGAAGAACTGCTACGCCCCGAACGCTTTCCGCCTGGTCATGGAAGTGACGTCCTCGAACTGGTCCGACGACTTGGGCCCCAAGGTCGAGAGTTACGCGCAGGCCGGCATCCCGGTCTACATCGTGGTCGACCGCAAACACGACGAGGTGCTGCTCCACCAGAACCCGGTCGACGGGAAGTACGACGTGCCCCAGCGCTTCAAACGTGGCCAGAGCGTTCCGGTCCCCGACTCCGTCGGTGTCGCACTCGACCTCGCCGTCGACACCCTCCTCGACGGCGACTGACCACCGACGCCCGAAGATGGAGTGTCGTACTCTCGTGCGACACTCCACCTCATGCTTGGTGTTATCGACCTCCCGACCTATCTCGCGGGACTCGTGCTGATCGTTCTGCTTCCCGGTCCGAACTCGCTGTACGTGCTGTCCGTCGCCGCCCGCAAGGGCATACGCACGGGATACACGGCCGCCGCGGGTGTCTGGTGCGGGGACACCGTCCTGATGACCCTGTCCGCGGCCGGAGTCGCCTCGCTGCTGCAGGCCAACGCCGTGCTGTTCGGGATCGTGAAGTACGCCGGGGCCGGATATCTGACATGGCTGGCGTTCGGGATGCTGCGCGCCGCGTGGGGCATGTGGCGCACCCGGCACGAACGGGCCGAGGAGAGCGAGGCCGCCGCCGCGCCGGCCGCCGAGGAGCGGCCCTTCCGGCGGGCGCTGGTGATCAGCCTGTTCAACCCGAAGGCGATCCTGTTCTTCGTCGCCTTCTTCGTGCAGTTCGTGGACCCGGGCTACGCCTACCCGGCCCTTTCCTTCGTCGTCCTCGGCGCCTTCGCCCAGCTCGCCAGCTTCCTGTACCTCACCGCGCTGATCTTCAGCGGGACGAGGCTGGCGGCGGCCTTCCGGCGGCGCAAGCGGCTCTCGGCGGGGGCCACGACCGCGGCGGGCGCCCTGTTCCTGGGCTTCGCCGTGAAGCTCACCCTGGCCAGCGCCTAGGACAGTTCCTCGGCCAGGTCCTGGGAGAGGCCCTGGCCCAGGACGCCCAGGCGCGTCGCGTACTCCCGCAGCCCCGAAGCCGTGTCGCCCGTCCACCCCACGTAACCGTCGGGGCGGATCAGGAAGAGGCCGGTGCCGTACGACTCGTGCGCGGGGATGCCGACCGTGCGGACGGGGAGTGCCGGTGCCTGGATTTCCGGCCCGGCCGCGAGCAGGGTCCAATGGGGGCCGCGGAAGGCGTCGAAGAGCCGGGTGCCGTCGGGGAGAGGGGCGTCCGGGGCGCGGTCGCCGGCCCGCAGGGCGTTCTCCGGGAAGCCCTCGCGCAGGTCCGTCGAGAGTGACGAGTCCCGGTAGCCCAGGCCGAGTTGACCCGTCGTCTGCGTGCTGCGCCGGGCCTCGCCGCGGTGGACGGCCGTGGACAGGCCGAGCATGCGCGCGGCAACGGGCCGCCGTTCCTCCTCGTAGGAGTCGAGGAGCGCCTCGGGGGCGCCGTCGCCCAGCACCGCGCCCAGTTTCCAGCCCAGGTTGTAGGCGTCCTGGACGCTGGTGTTGAGGCCCTGGCCGCCGGCCGGGGAGTGGATGTGTGCCGCGTCCCCGGCGAGGAAGACGCGCCCCGCGCGGAAGCGGTCCGCCAGCGCCGCCCGCGGGCGGAAGTCCGAGGCCCAGCGCACCTCGGTCACGGCCTCGGGGGCGAGATGCGAGCGGGCGGCGACGACCTTCCGTACGCCCTCCAGGGACAGATCGGGCTCGGTCCCCTCCGGGAACTGGGCGGTGAGCTGGAAGTCCTCGGTGCCGGCGAGCGGGCAGATCGCCAGGAAGCCGTCGTCGTCGCCCCGGGGCGGGAACACGTGCCAGTGGTCGCGGTCCAGGCCCGTGACACGGACGTCGGCCACCAGCACCGGATGCGGGTCGACCGTCTCGCCGGTCATGGCGATCCCGAGCGTGCGCCGCACGGTCGAGCGGCCGCCGTCGGCGCCGACGAGGTACCGCGCGCGGACGGGGGAGCCGGCGGCGAAGTGGGCCGTCACCCCGTCCGGGTCCTGGGTGATCGTCAGCAGTTCGCGCCCGAAGGCGACGCTTCCGCCCAGCTCGACGAGGCGCGCGAAGAGGATCTCCTGCGTACGCCACTGCGGCACCATCCACGGCTCGGCGTACGGCGAATCGTCGCTCGCCTCGGCCGGGTCGAACATCCGGTGCTCGCCCTGCGGCTTCCCGTCCTGCCAGATCATCCCGACCGGGTAGGGGCCGCCGGCCGCGTGGATCGCGTCGAGTACGCCGAGGTCCTCGAAGACCTCCCTCGTGCGCGGCTGGATGCCCTTGCCGCGCGACCCGGGGAACAGACCGTCGGTCCGCTCCACGACGAGCGCGTCCACCCCGCGCCGGGCGAGATCGACGCCGAGGGCGAGACCGGCGGGGCCCGCCCCCACGATCAGAACGTCCACGTCCACGTCCGAGCCGATGTTCCGGCCCGCGCCCGCGCCCGCGCCCGCCGCCGTTGCCTGTGCTGCCATGACCACACTCTCCTTAACGTTGTTAAGTGCTGGCGTTTCCGAGCGTGGCCTTAACGGTGTTAAGTTGTCAAGTGTGAGTACGGAACGAAGAGCGCCGCTCGACCGCAAGCGCGTCGCGGACACCGCCCTGAAACTCCTGAACGAGGGGGGACTGGAGGGCCTGACCCTGCGCGCCATCGCCAAGGAGCTGGACGTCAAGGCGCCCGCCCTGTACTGGCACTTCAAGGACAAACAGGCGCTGCTCGACGAGATGGCGACGGAGATGTACCGCCGGATGACCGAGGCCGCGCCGGTCGACCCCGGCGCCACTTGGCAGGAGCGGCTCCTGACGGCCAACCGCGCACTGCGCGCCGCGCTGCTGAGCTACCGCGACGGTGCCAGGGTCTTCAGCGGCTCACGCTTCACCGGCACTCTGCACGCGGTCGAGATGGAGCAGAACCTGCGCCTGCTCACGGACGCGGGCTTCACCCTCGCCCAGGCGGTCCGGGCGGCCACGACGGCCTACCTCTACACCCTCGGGTTCGTCACCGAGGAGCAGGGCGTCCAGCCGCTCCCCGGGGAGCGCCGCGAGGGCTACGACGTGGACGACCGCGCCCGCCGGATGGCCGACTTCCCTCTGTCGGCCGCGGCGGGCGCGGAGATGTTCGAGGACTACGACCGGCACTTCGAGGAAGGGCTGGCCCTGGTGATCGAGGGGATCGGGACGCGGTACGGGATCGGCTGAACCCGCGGTGCGCCCTACGGCCGGGACGCCCCCACGGTCGGCCGGGGCTTCGCCAGCGCCGTGCGCAGTCTGGGCGTCAGCCAGTTCTCCACGTACCGGTTGAGGAGCCAGGCCAGGACCAGCATGCTCGTCGCCGTCAGCAGGAACGTGGCGTACGACGGGATGTGCAGCCCCTGGTGGAGGGCCTTGATGACGACCCAGCCCAGGTGCTCGTGGACGAGGTAGAAGGGGTACGTCAGCGCGCCCGCGACCGTCAGCCAGCGCCAGTTGGCCCAGCGCAGCCAACCCAGGGCGATCGCGGCGACCGCGACGTAGCCGAAGGTGACGACGAGGACGATGCCGTAGGTGGTGCGGTAGGAGAAGCCGTTCGCCTGCGGGGCGTGCCACAGCCCCTGCACCGCGTAGTGCTGGCCGATCAGCCAGCTCACGGCCACGATGCCCCAGGCGTACACGTCCTTGCGGTCGCGGTGCACCAGGTAGAGGCCGACACCGCCGATGAAGTACGGCGCGTACTCGGGCATCAGGACGATGTCCAGCAGCGGCATCTTGGCGCCCTGCGCGATGACGTAGGCCAGCGTCCAGCCGGCGCAGAACATGATCACGCGGCGGCGGTTCGCGCCGGGCAGGACGATGCACAGCGCGAAGAGGGCGTAGAAGCGGACCTCCGCCCACAGCGTCCAGCACACGCCCAGGACCCGGTCGACGCCGAGCGGGTACTGCAGCATCGTGAAGTTGACCAGGGTGTCGCTCGGCGAGACCGTCTTGAACGCGACCATCGGCAGTGCGAACACCACCGTCACCAGGATGATGGCGGCCCAGTACGCGGGCAGCAGCCGGGAGGCGCGGGAGGCGAAGAACGAGCGCAGCGGGCGGCCCCAGCCGCTCATGCAGATGACGAAGCCACTGATCACGAAGAACACCTGGACGCCCAGGCAGCCGTAAGCGAAGTACCCGTGCAGCACGGGGAACTGGTGGCGCGGAGAGCTGCCCCAGGCCTTCGCGACCTCGCCGTCGCGCCCGCCGTAGTGGTACGCGGCCACCATCAGCGCGGCGACCAGCCGCAGTCCGTCCAGTGCGCGCAGCCGCGTCTCCCGGCGCTTGGCCGGTATCGCGGGGGGCGGTGCGTCCGTGGGCGGCAGGACGGTGCGGGCCACGGTGCCCGTGGAGGCCACTTGGACGGCCTCGCGCGAGTCGATCACAGGTTTCCCCTCAACGGGACTCAGTGGACCCCAGCACACTAATCCGATTAATAAGGTTTACCTGGCCGTCCGACCGACGATTCGCCCGACGGTCCGTGCGTGTTCACCTGTATGTCGTTTCGGGTTCCCGGGCCGGCCCGCGACGGCCCGGCCCAGGACACCGGTTCAGCGACCCACGGCCCGCTTCAGCGAACGGGCGCGGCGTGCCACGCGGCGCACGGTGGCGTTGCGCGGGATGAACGCCAGCTGCGCCGGGACCGCGCCGGGCAGCGCCAGCGAGGTGAGGCGCTTGCGCTTGAAGTAGCGCCGGGTGTGGTGGTTCAGATGCCTGGTCAGGTAGGCCTCGGCGGCCGGGCGCAGGTCCGGGTAGATCTTCGGCTGCATCGCGAAGCCGACGGCCCGGACGAGGTCCGTCAGTGCCGTCACGTCCATGCTCCGGCGCTGCTCGTTGACGGCCGACTCGTCCGTCAGTTCGGGCAGCAGCGCGTCCACGATCGTGACGGGGACGCGGTTGCTGTTCTCGTACGGCGTGAGACGGTCGAGGAGGGGGCCGGTGCCGACGCGGGCGACCGGCAGGCCGTACAGCGCCGACGCGGTGAGCAGCGCGGTGGAGAAGCAGCCGACCACCAGGGCGGGGCGCATCCGCTGGTAGAGCACCTCGGCGAGGACCGGGGTGTCGAGCACGGTGAGGTCGGCGCCGAGCTTCTCGGCCTCCTTCTCCAGCAGGCGCGACCAGCGGGCCGGGGCCGAAGGATGCGGCTTGAACACCACGCGCGTGTGGCCGAGCGCGAGGGCGCCCTTCAGCATCCGTACGTGGAGGTTCTCCTCCTCCTCGGCGGTGAGGATGTCCAGCGCGGAGAGGTACTGGCCGAGCAGGAGGGCCGGTTCGTCGATCGACGGCAGCTCGTCACCGGTGTCGACGAGTTCGGCGAGGACCTTCACGAACGCGTCCGTCGGTACGATCTCGGGCTCGACGCCGAACTCCGTCAGGAGCAGCGGCTTGAGGCCGGGGACCAGGTCCAGGTGGAGCAGGCGGTCCACCCGCGTGCCGACCAGCGGGTCGATCTTGTTGCGGGTGGGGCCGTAGCTCATCAGGCCGTCCGCGTACACGGTGACGGGCGCGCCCATGAAGATCTGCGAGATGCCGAGCGCCGGGTTGACCTGGATCGACTCCACGGCCAGCTCGATGTCGTCGTCGCCGAGGTTCCAGGCGAGCCGCAGATGCCGCTCCCACAGGGGGACGTCGTCGAGCCGCGGGGCCCAGCCGCCGGGGTGGAAGGGCGAGATGGTCTCGTTCCACGAGATCACGTCGTCGAAGCGGCCGCGCAGCTGCTCGAACCCGGGCATCTCGTCGAGGCCGGGCGTCGTCTCGGGCGTCGCCGCGTTGTTGGAGACGAGCAGGATGCGCCGGTCGGCGGGGCGGAAGCAGTCGGTGTCCAGGGCCGCGGCGAGCGTGGCCGTGCCGTACAGCGTGGACGCCATGAAGATCTGGGTGGTCACGCGGCCACTCCCGTGGTGGAAGCCGGACGGCGGCGCAGCCGGCGCAGCCGCGTGGCGCGCTGCACGTCCATCGAGTCGAGGGCGTCGTCGAGCACGTCCTGCGGCATGTTCCGCAGAGCGACGGCGCTCATCGACTTCAGTTTCCGTGCCACTGCCGGCTCGAACCTTTCGATGGATCCCAGATGATGGGAAATAATCGCGCAATAGGTGCGCACGGCCTTGGGCAGGAGTTTTTCGGCGTCGCGGTCCGCCGCGGTTTCCGCCACCACCTGGTCGAACGCGCGAATGAAGTCGAGCTGGCGCACGTCCCCGATCTGGGTGAGGGAAGAGGCCACACCACGCCGGTAGAACACACCGAGAAGCCCCACCGTGGCGAAGGATTCCGCCTCCCGGTGCAGCTTCCAGATCCAGGGCCGGTCCTCGGCCGTCCGCAGGCCGTCGGTGAAGTGCAGCAGCCCCCGGTCGACCAGCCGGCGGTGGTAGATGCCCGCCCAGGCGTAGGCGTAGTCGACGGAGGTGGAGCGGTCGGCGGGCAGTATCGCGTCGCGGGGGTTCAGTACCACTCCGCGCCGGCCGTGCGGGACCCTGTGGATGGTGCGGGCCCGCGCGGTGCACTGGACATGGTCCGTACGGACGAAGTCGCAGCCCAGCTGTTCGATGGAGGCAACAAGTTGTTCGTAGTAGCCGGGGGCGAGCCAGTCGTCCCCGTCGAGGAACGTGAGGTATTCGCCGTGCGCCGCGTCGATGCCCGTGTTGCGCGCGGTCGCCAGTCCTCCGTTCTTCTCGTGTCTGACATACACCGCGCCGGGGAGCTCGCGCTCCGCGCGCGCGAGAATGTCCGGAGTTTCGTCTCGTGAACAGTCGTCCACGAGAACGAATTCGAAGTCCTCACGTGCGTTCGCACGCAGGCTCTTCAAGGTGTCGGGTGCATATTGCTGCACGTTGTAGAACGGCACGATGACGGAGAGCTTGACCACCCACGTGACGTTAGGCGGCGGCCCGGCATTCGTCTTGACCGTTGGTGAGATGTCAGGTGAACGACGCGTGGCGAAGCAGTGAACCCAGCTGATTTCCGGCTCGATCACGGCCTGATTCGCCATTCGTCGATGTGCTGTTAACCGTTTGTTGCATTCAGGTTGGGCCGCAACTCGGAATGGCTTCCTAGCGTCTTGGACGTGCCAGCAAGTACCAGGAAGTCCCTGCGGGTCGCCGTTCTCGCGGATTCCGATACCCGGTGGAAATGGGGTTCGCTCACCGCGAATCGCATTTCACCGGCTGAATCGGACATTCTGCTCGACGGTTATCTCCTGCGCGGCCGAGCCACCCCCACCGCCCGCCAGCTCGAAGAAGTCGGCGTCCGCGCGGATTCCCTCCGTGAGGTCACCGCCGTCGAATTCCTGCGCGCCATGGAAGGGGAGCCGTACGACGTCCTCGTCATCGCCCTCGTGGGCGGCGGTGTGCAGGCGATCCTGCACGGCCTGGCCCATGTCTGGGAGGGGCGGAGCAAGCGGCCCGTCGTCGTCACCGGCTACGTCGGCGTCGTCTACGAGAAGCTCGCCGACGGCCTGCTGCTGCGGCACGGCGCGGACCTCGTCCTCGCGAACTCCCGACAGGACGCGGAACGGTTCCGGGCCGTGTACGAGGGAGTGGGCGCCGACGCCTCCTCGGTGACGGAGGTGGCACTGCCCTTCCTGGGCGGCGCCGCCTACGAGAAGCACGACCCGTACACGGTCGTCTTCGCCGCCCAGCCCTCGGTCCCGGAGAACCGCAAGGACCGTACGTACCTGCTGAACCGGCTGATCCAGCACGCCCGCCTCCACCCGGACCGCGAGGTGCTGCTGAAGCTGCGCTCCAAGCCGGGCGAGCACACCACGCACATCGAGGAGCTGCCCTACCAGAAGCTGGCGCAGAAGACCGACCTGCCCGCCAACTTCCGCCTGGTGTACGGCCACATGGGCGAGGTGCTCGACCGCACCGACCTGCTGGTCACCATCAGCTCCACGGCGGCCCTGGAGTCCCTGCACCGCCGCATCCCCACCGTCGTCCTCAGCGACCTCGGGGTGCGCGAGGCGCTCGGCAACCACCACTTCGTGGGCTCCGGCTGCCTCGCCTCCTGGGACCAGCTCGACGCCGGGTACGAGCCGGCGCCCGACCCGGCCTGGGTGGCCCGGCAGGGCGTCGCAGCTGGGGGTCCCCCCTCTGGGGGAGGCTCGTACGAGACGGCCTTCGACGAGGCGCGCGCCCGGATCACCGGCCTGCTGGCGGCCCCCGGACTGCTGCCCCTCGCCCCCTACTACACGCCCGTCACCGCCCCCGGCTACCTCCCCGGGATCCTCGCCCGCCACCACCTCGCCCCGGACGGCAGCCCGCTGCCCGGCGCCCCCGCGGCCGACAAGGAGCCCAGCCCCGTACGGCAGATCGTCCGCCGGGCGGCCCGCGGCGCCTACCGCCACGGAGTGCAGCGCGTGGCCCCCGTGATCCGGCGGATGGGGGAGCTGTGACCACCACCGATCCCTCAGGTCTTCCGCCGATCCCCCAAGCCTTCCCCGTGTCCCTCGTCAAGGAGAACAGCGCATGACCAACTCGGAAGCGGGTCACGCGGCGCCGGTGCGCCGGGTGCTCGCGGTGATCCCCGCGCGCGGCGGCTCCAAGGGCGTCCCCGCCAAGAACCTCCTCCCGGTCGGCGGAGTGCCGCTGGTGGCCCGCGCGGTGCGCGAGTGCCGGGCGACGCGGCTCGTCACGGACGTCGTGGTCTCCACCGACGACCAGGCGATCGCCGCCGCCGCCCGCGAGGCGGGCGCCGAGGTCGTCCTGCGCCCCGCCGCCATCGCCGGTGACACCGCCACCTCCGAGGCCGCCGTCCTGCACGCCCTGGACGCCCACGAGGCGCTGCACGGATCCGCGGTCGACGTGGTCCTGCTCGTCCAGTGCACCAGCCCGTTCATCACGCGGGAGGACATCGACGGGGTCGCGGGCGCGGTCGTCGAGAACGGCGCCGACACCGCACTGACGGTGGCCAACTTCCACGGCTTCATCTGGCGCGACGCCGCCGAGGAGTCCACCGAGGGCGGCAACGGCGTCAACCACGACAAGTCCTTCCGGCCCCGCCGCCAGGACCGGCCCCAGGACCTCCTGGAGACCGGAGCGGCCTACGCCATGGACGCGACGGGCCTGCGCGAGCACCAGCACCGCTTCTTCGGCCGCACGGAGCTCGTCCGCACCGACCCGGCCCGCGTGCTGGAGATCGACGACCCGCACGACCTCGCCCGCGCCCGCGCGCTGGCCCCCCTCTTCGACGCGAACCGACCCGGTTCGCTCCCGACCGCGGAAGACATCGACGCGGTCGTCCTCGACTTCGACGGCACCCAGACCGACGACAGGGTGCTGATCGACTCCGACGGAAGGGAGCTCGTCTCCGTGCACCGCGGAGACGGCCTCGGTATCGCCGCCCTCCGCAAGAGCGGGCTGAAGATGCTGATCCTGTCCTCGGAACAGAACCCGGTGGTCGCCGCCCGGGCCCGGAAGCTCAAGATTCCGGTCCTGCACGGCATCGACCGCAAGGACCTCGCACTGAAGCAGTGGTGCGAGGAGCAGGGCATCGCGCCTGAGCGCGTGCTCTACGTCGGCAACGACGTCAACGACCTCCCGTGCTTCGCCCTCGTGGGCTGGCCCGTGGCGGTCGCGAGCGCCCACGACGTCGTGCGCGGCGCCGCACGCGCGGTCACCACCGTCCCCGGCGGCGACGGCGCGATCCGAGAGATCGCCAGCTGGATCCTCGGCCCTTCTCTCGACTCCCTCGACAAGTAAGGAACTTCTCCACCATGAGCACCAACTCCCGTCTGCGCCAGTTCGGTTCGAAGACCGCCGGCCCCGGCCACCCCGTCTACGTCGTCGGCGAGATCGGCATCAACCACAACGGCGAGCTCGAGAACGCCTTCAAGCTGATCGACGCCGCCGCCGAGGCCGGCTGCGACGCGGTCAAGTTCCAGAAGCGCACCCCGGAGATCTGCACCCCGCGCGACCAGTGGGACATCGAGCGCGACACCCCCTGGGGCCGCATGACCTACATCGACTACCGCCACCGTGTGGAGTTCGGTGAGGACGAGTACCGCCAGATCGACGAGTACGCCAAGAGCAAGAACATCGACTGGTTCGCCTCCCCGTGGGACACCGAGGCCGTCGCCTTCCTCGAGAAGTTCGACGTCCCCGCCCACAAGGTCGCCTCCGCCTCCCTCACCGACGACGAGCTGCTCCGCGCCCTGCGCGCCACCGGCCGCACGGTGATCCTCTCCACCGGCATGTCGACCCCGAAGCAGATCCGCCACGCGGTCGAGGTCCTCGGCTCGGACAACATCCTCATGTGCCACGCCACGTCGACGTACCCGGCGGTGGCCGAGGAGCTCAACCTCCGCGTCATCAACACCCTCCAGGCCGAGTACCCGAACGTGCCGATCGGCTACTCCGGCCACGAGACGGGCCTGCAGACCACGCTGGCCGCGGTCGCCCTGGGCGCCACCTTCGTCGAGCGTCACATCACCCTCGACCGCGCGATGTGGGGCTCCGACCAGGCCGCCTCCGTCGAGCCGCAGGGCCTCACCCGCCTCGTCCGCGACATCCGCACCATCGAGGCCTCCCTCGGCGACGGCGTCAAGAAGGTCTACGAGTCCGAGCTCGGCCCCATGAAGAAGCTGCGCCGCGTCGCCGGTGTGGTCTCCGAGGCGGAGATCGCCGCGGCCGCCGGCGAGCCCGTTTCGGTTTGAGCGCCTTACGGGACGGTCGTACGCCGATGAGCCCCCGCGCCGGATCCGCCGGCCACCACACGCTTGCCTTCGTCGAGAGCCCGGTACAGCTCCTGAACATGCTGGAGTGGGCCCATGCGCACGCGCTCCGCGCGACGGGGAGCGGTGCGCCCGGGCGCGGAGCGGTGATCCCCGCGCAGGGTGGCCGGCGGTCCGGGGCGGAGTGTACGGCGGACACCGGCGCGGGGGCGGTCCACCCGGCGCACAAGGGCATCACCCTCGTGGTGCTGTCCCCGACCGACCCCATGACCCGCGGTCAGCTCCGCCGCATGGCGGAACTGGCCCGCGAAGAGGGCCACGAGGTCCGCTGGGAGGAGGCGCGCGGCGGTCCGACGGCGCCCTTCCACACGGTGGGCGGCCTCGCCCCGCTGCTGCGCCGGGCGCACCGGGTGGTGATGGGAGACCCCTTCTCCCGCTACGTACAGCTCCTGCTGACGATCACCCGGGCGCGCGAGCTGGTGGTGGTGGACGACGGCACGGCGACGATGGAGTTCGTCGCCCAGCTCGCCCGTGGCGAACGCCTGGTGCGCTGGCACCGCAAGGGCGGCCGCCCGGGCCCCCGCGACCTGCTCTTCGCCCCGGTGTCCTCCTCGGCGCGCCGCCGCCTGACGCCGAGCGCCCGGCGCACGGTCGAGATCTTCTCTTCGATGCCGATCGACGAGACCCCGGCCGGAGTCACGGTGACGGCGAACGACTTCGCCTGGACCCGCTCCCGCTTCGGCCCGCCACGCCTCACGAAGGGCGCGGACCTGGTCGGCACGTCCCTGGTCGAAACGGGCGTGGTGGACGGCGAGCGTTACCTGGAGGCGGTCCAGTCCCTCGCCAGGGCGCACGGCGCGACGCGTTACTTCGCCCACCGCCGCGAGAGTTCGGAGAAACTGCACCGCCTGGCGGTCGAGACGGGCCTGGAGGTGGTGCGCCCCGACCTCCCCCTGGAACTGATCGCCCGCCGCGGCCCCATCGGCCGTACGATCCTCAGCTTCCCGTCCACGGTCGTCCACACCCTGCCGCTGGCCCTGGTCGGCACGGAGGTCCGGGTGGCCGTCTGCGACATCGACCCGGCGTGGCTGACGGAGAACGCGTCACCGCGGGCGCAGGGCTTTCTGTCGGGGGTGACGGGGACGGCGCGGGATGTGGAGCGGCTGCCGTCGGTGAACGTGGTGTAGCAGGATGCGCGGGTCTTTCGCAGAGGGCCTAGAAGCCCCTGTTCAACTGTACGTAGTGACGTAGGGAGTTGGCTTTGCCCGCCGCCGTGAGCAGGCTGTCGCCGGCGATGGTGACCAGGGCGCGGACACCGCTGTCGGCCCAGGCGCACATGGCGAAGGTCCGATTCCGGATGGACAGCGCCTGGCACTTGAAGAGCACGGGCTGCTTCTTTTGGGTGTCGTCCCTCAAGACGATCAGCTCCGGCTTTTTCACCACCTTCACCCCAGGTGCCCCGGCGGCCGTCTCCAGCATGTGGTTCCGGGCCCGTCGAGGGTCCTCGATCCGGCCGTAGGCGCCGTCCAGAGTCAGCCAGTCATACGGATACCCCGACACAGCCGGCCTGTACAGAGCGGACACCTCCGTCACGCTCTCGTGGTCCGGATCCGGCGCGGTGGCGATGGTCGGGACGTAGTCCGGCCGTTTCTCCTCCAGGATCGCGCCGCTGTCCCAGATCAGCTCAGGGGTTTCGAGGGTGGCCGGGCCGGCCGGGTACCCCCGGGTGAAGGTCTTGGTACCGAGCACTGGGCCGTGCACCACGCTCCAGGTGCCCAGCCCCGCGCAGAGAGCCGCCGCGGTGCACAACGCCCACATCGTCCGGCGCGCACGGGCGCGGGTCAGGAACAGTACGAGGACAGCGAGGACACCGAAACCGCCGGCCACGCCGAGCAGGGCGGCGCCGACGGTCTCCCGGCGTGCTCGACTCTCCTCGGTCTCGCCCTCCTCCTGGGGCGCCGGGGCCGTGACGAGGAAGCTCGCACCGTCGTCCTGCCGGTTCCTCCCATCGTCCGCTCCTCTGGCCATGGGGACGAAGACCACGCTGCCCATGTGACCTATGAAGGCTTTGTCCACGTGGAACGTCAGCGGGGACACCGTGTCGCATCTGATGCGCAGACGACCCGGATCCGTAGCACTCTTCACCTTGCGGCAGCTCTTGTGCTCGTCAAGCCCGACCGGTGAGGTGTCCTCGGGCAGTCTGTACTTGATCGCAATGCCCGCCCCGAGGGGCGCCCCCTCCGGCACGTAGACACGCGAACCGTCCGGCCGGCTCGTGAAGACCTTGGGCCGCGCGGTAAGGGTCCCGCCCACGTCGCTGGTGAGATAGGGCTGCTCCAGCGAGAGCCCGTAGTCGGGCTTGGCGGGCTCGGACCGCTGTGCGGGCAGGGCCGTTGCGGGATTGGCCGCTCCCAGGGTGGTCAGGACCACCGTCGCGGCAACACCGAGCGGCACACGCATGGCACGCCTCAGCGATGACGCACGGCGTCCGCCCGGGTTGGTGCGGTGAGCGAACATCTCTGGCCGTTCCCCTCGAGTCGAGTGGTGCACCCACCAGACTCTCGGCACGGTCGCAGAGTTGTACGGGCTTGCGCACACCGGGAGGCGCCTTGGACCACTCTCCGCCTCGGCCGTGCTGCCTCGGCGCGCCGCATCGGCGGTGCCGCTCAGCCCCGGCGGGGGAGGGGACTCCGGCTCAGCGCCGCGTTCGCGACGTGTCAGGCTGGGCATCGGCCTGATGCCGCACGCCTCCTGAAAAGGCCCTGCCCCCACCGCGAACCGAAGCGGTGGGGGCAGGGCCTCTGCCGAGCGGACTACTCGCAGTGGACTACAGGTAGTACCCGAACAGGTCGGCGATCACGTGCGCGCTGCCGGCGTTCGGACGGAAGTCGATCTTTCCGTTGACGACGGGCACGGTCACCAGGTTGGCCACGGTCTGGCCGGCGGTCCAGTTGAGGTTGGACGCGTTCGGCAGCGTGGTCCCGTCGGGCCAGACGGTCAGGAAGCCGTTGGTCGTCGGGGCCGTGACGGTGACGTTGAGGACCACGGCCTTGGCGTTCGCCAGGGTGTGGCCGTCGTTGATGTTCAGCACCTGGGTGGAGCCGCCGGCGACCGGCGCGGTGCCGGACGTGCCGAGGGCGTACCGGGTGTCGAGCAGCCGGCTCGGGCCCGCGGTGTGGAAGGACGAGCCCTCCGTCGTGGGCGTGTAGTAGCCGAAGACGTCCGCGATGAAGTGCACGGTGCCGAGGCCGGCGTTGTACAGGTTCACCTTGCCGTCCGCGCCGATGGGCAGGACGACCATGTTCGGACGAGTCTGACCCTTGAGCCAGTTGATGTTCGACGCGGTCGGGCGGGTCGCGCCGCTGGGGTACGCGATCAGGTGGCCGGTCGAGGTCGGCGCGGTGGCCGTGACGTTGAGGACCACGGCGGTGGCGCCCGTGGCGGGCACGCCGCCGACGCCCGCGACCGTCAGGGACACGCTGCCCTGGCCGGCGACCGGGGTCTTGCCGGGGACGCCGATGGCGTTGCGGGTGTCGAGGATCCGGGCCGGGCCCTTGGGCAGGTAGGTGCTGCCGCCGACCTCGGTGGAGTAGTAGCCGGAGACGTCCGCGATGAAGTGCACGGTGCCGCTGCCGGCGTTGAAGAGGTCGATCGAGCCGTCCTTGCCGACCGGGACGGTCACCAGGTTCGGGACGATCTCGCCCTTGAGCCAGTTCATGTTGGACGAGGCCGGGCGGGTGGTGCCGCTCGGGTACGCGATGAGGTGACCGGTCGCGGTGGGCGCGGCGGCCGTGACGTTGACGACGACCGCGGTGACACCGGTGGCCGGGACGCCGCCGGCGCCCGTCACCTTCAGCTTGACTGTGCCGTTCGCGGCGACCGGGGAGGTGCCGGCGCGGCCGATGCCGTAGCGGGTGTCGAGGATGCGGGCCGGGGTCAGCGCGTTGAAGGTGCCGGCCGGGGAGCGCGGGACGGCCTGGCACAGGCCCTTGACGATCTCGCGGCCGTTCGGGGCGCCGAGGCCGGTCGCCAGGTCGTAGCCGGTGCCGGCCTGGTACAGGCCGCTGACGTTGCCGGAGTCCGTCACGTTGTTGTTGCCGGTGGTGACGTCACGGAACGCGGTGGCCGGGAGCTTGTACAGCGCCGGGTGGACGTAGCCGACGGAGCCGTTGGCCTGGCAGGCGAGATCCTGGTCGGCCTGCGCCATGAGCGCGGCCCACACCGGGGCGGCGCCGCTGGTGCCGCCGATGATCGACCAGTACTGGCCGCCGGCGCCGTCCTGGCCGAAGGCGACCGGGTAGCCGGTGGCCGGGTCGCCCACGCCGGAAACGTCCGGGACCTGACGGCAGGTCCTGCCCTCTCCGGCGACGCAGGCGTCGGTGTAGCCGAGGCCGGTCCTGCCGGCCTGGAAGCCGTCGGCGGCCAGCGGGAAGTGCTGAGAGACGCCGCCGCCGGAGCCCGTCCAGGTCGTCTGGGAGGAGACCGAGGTCCGCATGGTGGTGCCGCCGACGCCGAGGACGTACGGCGAGCTCGCCGGGTTGTCGGTGGCCAGCTGGTCGGCGTTGGGCGCGCTGTAGGAGGGGCTGTAGCAGTCGGTGGAGCCGCTGTCGCCGGAGGCGGCGACGACGGTCTGGCCCTGGGCGGCGGCCTGCTGGAACAGCAGGTTCTCGGCGTCCATCACCTCGGTCGGCGTGTTCCGCTCACAGCTGCCCCAGCTGACCGAGACGACCTTGGCCCGGTTCTCCGTGACGATGCTGCGGAAGACGTCCGTGCCGTCCTCCCAGGTGTTCGGGCCTTGGTAGACCAGGATCTTGGACTGCGGGGCGAGGCCGGCGATGGTCTCGACGTCCAGCGCGGTCTCCAGACCCACGCCGGTGTCCATGCTCGCCGGCTCCGTGGGACCGCCGTTGACCCGGACCGAGCTGACCGGAACCTTCGTGCCGTGGCACGCCTGGTAGCTCGCGATGTCCCGCAGGTCGTAGTTCTCCAGCGAGTAGACGGCGATCGTGGTGCCGGTCTGTACGTTGGGCTGGTCCGCCATGTTGTACTGGAGCGCCAGGGACCTGGCGCTCCAGTAGTCCTGCGTGTCGTAGGCGGCCGGGGGCGACGCGAACAGGTCCTTGATGTCCGTGCACATCGCCGGGGTGGTCCCCGTCAGGCGGGACTCGCGGGCGCCGTCGCCTGAAACCGTGGTCCGCTGCTTGCGGGCCGCGCCCTTCGCGCCGGTGTTCCTCGGCTGGTACGCCCCCAGCGTGTTCAGGCCGACCACCGCGCGGACGCCGCCCGCCGTCGCGCCGTCGAACTGCGGCGCGCGGGTGTTGGTGAAACCGGTCGTGCCGTTCTTCAGCTTGTAGCCGTCGAACTCGGTCGCGAAGGCCTTCGCCGCCTGCGCGACCGTCGCGTGCACCGGCAGCGTGAGCCCGTCGGACTCCAGCTCGCCGACGGTGAGGCCCTTCGCCTCCAGTTCGGTGCGGACCCGCCCCACGGTCTGCGGCAGCGCGCCGAAGGCGGCCGCGAACTCGCCCGTACCGAGGTACTGGTGGAAGTTCGGGGACCTTGGGTTGGAGACCTCGGCGACGAAACGGTTCAGCGCGGCCGGGTCGCGCGGCTCCAGGACGACGCTCAGGTCGAGCATCCGCCCTGCCGCCGGGTCCGCCGAACGGACGGCGCCCTGCGGGACCTTCGGCGCCGAGCCGACCCGCTGCGGGGCCGGCTTGTCCGTCGTGGCCGCGTACGACACCGGCGTCACGGTGGCGGCCACGGCCAGCGCGGCAACGGCTGCCGTGCCCCATCTAAATGCCTTCTCACGGGCGATATTGCCCATGCACACTCCCCTTTGCGATCCCTGTCGCCCGGGTGTGCGCGGGCAGGTGAAACCGCGGAGGGGTGCGACCGTGCGGGTATGCGGGCACGGCGAAAGCGTGAAGAGTCCGTCCAGGAGGTCCGGGCATGACCGGCCCAGGACCAGAACTACGTAAGCCCCCCCGGCGGTGTCACCGCTCCTGCGCGGCGGACGACAGCCAGAACTGAATCTTTATCAGCCGCGAAATCGACCCGCCAAGGGGGGTACCGGTCTTTATCGGACCGTGATCAGAACAAACCGTAACGTCTGAGGATGTTGATCACGTTTCGCCGAGCTGGGGACCGCACCGGCCTGCGCGGGCCCGGGGCGGTCACTGTGAGCTGCCTCGTCGAGATGGACGGAGGTCCAGGCCGGGCCGGTGGCACCGTCCGGCGCTACCGTGGAGGCAGCGATACGCCCTGTAATCAGCGGAGGGCCGCGGAGACCAGCATGATCGAACGGCCGATGGCCATAGAGCCGACACCGACGGCCGGAGCGTTCGAGGACCTGCTCCGAATCGTCGAGCAGCTGGACACACCTGACGGCTACAAGGCCGAGCTCATCCGGGGGGAAGATCGTCGTGTCACCGGGGTCGAAGCTGCGCTACAAGAAGGCGATGAAGTCGCTGCGCCGACAGCTGGAGCCCCACGCACCCAAAGGGCACGACGTCGACGTGGCGCCGTTCCTCTTCGTCTTCCCCGGCGCGGAGCGGGGCTTCGGCCCCGATCTGCACGTCGCCGACGAAGCGGCCTTCGACGCCGAAGGCCGTCACGCCGATGGCGAGGCTCTCTCCCTGGTCGCCGAGCTGACCTCCACGTCGACCAAGGACGTCGACTGGCTCGACAAGCTGGACGCGTACGGGCGCGTGGTCCCTGTCCACCTCGTCCTCGACATGCAGGCCTTCGAACAAGCTGCGAACACCCCGGATCCGGCCGGACCGCCGCTATCCCCCAGGCATACCGCACCCAGGGGCGACGGGCCGAAGAAGAATGTCCGGTACGACCTGAGGCGGAGAGAGCCTAGGCCCCGGCACTAGAAGCCATCGCCCAACTGTACGTAGTGACGTAGGGAGTTGGCTTTGCCCGCCGCCGTGAGCAGGCTGTCGCCGGCGATGGTGACCAGGGCGCGGACACCGCTGTCGGCCCAGGCGCACATGGCGAAGGTCCGATTCCGGATGGACAGCGCCTGGCACTTGAAGAGCACGGGCTGCTTCTTTTGGGTGTCGTCCCTCAAGACGATCAGCTCCGGCTTTTTCACCACCTTCACCCCAGGTGCCCCGGCGGCCGTCTCCAGCATGTGGTTCCGGGCCCGTCGAGGGTCCTCGATCCGGCCGTAGGCGCCGTCCAGAGTCAGCCAGTCATACGGATACCCCGACACAGCCGGCCTGTACAGAGCGGACACCTCCGTCACGCTCTCGTGGTCCGGATCCGGCGCGGTGGCGATGGTCGGGACGTAGTCCGGCCGTTTCTCCTCCAGGATCGCGCCGCTGTCCCAGATCAGCTCAGGGGTTTCGAGGGTGGCCGGGCCGGCCGGGTACCCCCGGGTGAAGGTCTTGGTACCGAGCACTGGGCCGTGCACCACGCTCCAGGTGCCCAGCCCCGCGCAGAGAGCCGCCGCGGTGCACAACGCCCACATCGTCCGGCGCGCACGGGCGCGGGTCAGGAACAGTACGAGGACAGCGAGGACACCGAAACCGCCGGCCACGCCGAGCAGGGCGGCGCCGACGGTCTCCCGGCGTGCTCGACTCTCCTCGGTCTCGCCCTCCTCCTGGGGCGCCGGGGCCGTGACGAGGAAGCTCGCACCGTCGTCCTGCCGGTTCCTCCCATCGTCCGCTCCTCTGGCCATGGGGACGAAGACCACGCTGCCCATGTGACCTATGAAGGCTTTGTCCACGTGGAACGTCAGCGGGGACACCGTGTCGCATCTGATGCGCAGACGACCCGGATCCGTAGCACTCTTCACCTTGCGGCAGCTCTTGTGCTCGTCAAGCCCGACCGGTGAGGTGTCCTCGGGCAGTCTGTACTTGATCGCAATGCCCGCCCCGAGGGGCGCCCCCTCCGGCACGTAGACACGCGAACCGTCCGGCCGGCTCGTGAAGACCTTGGGCCGCGCGGTAAGGGTCCCGCCCACGTCGCTGGTGAGATAGGGCTGCTCCAGCGAGAGCCCGTAGTCGGGCTTGGCGGGCTCGGACCGCTGTGCGGGCAGGGCCGTTGCGGGATTGGCCGCTCCCAGGGTGGTCAGGACCACCGTCGCGGCAACACCGAGCGGCACACGCATGGCACGCCTCAGCGATGACGCACGGCGTCCGCCCGGGTTGGTGCGGTGAGCGAACATCTCTGGCCGTTCCCCTCGAGTCGAGTGGTGCACCCACCAGACTCTCGGCACGGTCGCAGAGTTGCCCTCGACGACTACGCCGCCGACACCCATCCCCAGCTTGTCGCCCGCCTGGTCGGCGAACTGCGCGAACTCCTCGCCCTGGAGCTGGACGAGTCCGACTACGCCCTGGCAGTCGCCGAACTGGGCATGGAGGTCGACCCACCGGCTCCCTAGAGCCCCAGCGGCTGGCTCACCCTCGTCGCCGAACGGCTCGCGGTGCCGCGAGCGGACTACGGGCCGGACGCCGGTCAGTAAGGCGCACGGCTCGTTCGCTGCCCCACGTACACCGCGAACGCCGCCCAGGCGGACGGGGCGACCGCGACCATGGGCCCCGTCACGTCCTTTGAGTCACGGACCGCGACGGTGCCGGGTATGTTGCGGGCGACTTCGACGCACTCGCCGTTGCCGCTGCTGTGACTGGACTTGGTGAACTCGAACTGCAGCACAGCTCACAACTCCTTGCGGATGCGTTCGATCAGGGCGGTGGAATCGCGAAGAGCGAGTCCGCTCCGGACAATCCGCTCGAATGTGGCGTTGTGGCGCGCGGCGTCGGCCTCGCTCTCCAGCCACAGGGTAGACGAGGTGGTGTCCATGTAGACCACGTCCATCGCGCCGGGTTCGGCGAACGAGACGACGCTGAAGGCGCTGGTCATCCCGGGATGGGAACCGGCGAGGAAGGGAAGCACCTGAAGCCTGACGTTGGGCAGGCGGGACGCTTCCGCCAGGTGCGCCAGTTGTACGCGCATGACCTCGCGGCCGCCGACAAGTTGGCGCAGAGCGCCCTCGCCCACGACAGCCCACAGGTTGAGAGGGTTCGTGTCCGTCAAGCGTGCCTGCCGCGCGATCTTCGCCTCGACGAAACGCTCGATGTCGTCGGGGTCATCCCAGTCGGCGTTGCCGATCGCGAGAGCCCGGGCGTAGTCCGGAGTCTGCAAGAGGCCGGGAACGAAGGCGCCTTGCCAGGTACGGATTCCGGTCGAGATGTCCTCGAGGGCCACGTACTCAACCAGAGAGCGAAGCTCGGGGTACTGGTTCCACCACCCCTTGGCCTTACGGCGCCCCCGGTCGGTCTTGGCGAGGTTCAGCAGCCGCTCCACGACCTTGGGGTCGGTCACGCCGTACAGGTCGCACAGGATCTGGATGTCGGGATCGCGGAAGGGGACCCAGCCGCGCTCCATCTTGGCGACCTTGGCCGCAGTTGCCGACAGCGCCTCCGCGGCTTGTGGCTGCGTCAGGCCGGCTGTGTCGCGCAGCGTCAGCAGCTCACCGCCCAACTTGCGGGCGAGGACGGTGGATACGCGGTTGCCGCGCGTGAACGGGACTGCGGTCACGTCGGATTACCTCCCGGGTCGCGGCCAGTGTGCAGGTCGTCGAACAGGGTCGCAAAGCGAGGGGACATATTTCCCTGAGACTCCTTGCCTGTCATGCCGCCAGTCAACTACTGTCAGTTTTCAAGCGACTACCCAACGACACCGGTTGGCGGAAGTGCACCGCGCTGCCCAAACCGGCACCGCGCGGCAGAGTCACCCCATCTGGCACCCTCGCGCAAGGAGACGCACCCCGTGACCAACTCCTGCCCTCCCCCTCGCTTCCCCAAGGGCGACGACCGCTACGACTCCGTGGACTACACCCCCTACCCGAGCAACATCCCCCGCGCCCGTAGGCACGTCGCTCAACTCGCCGTCGACTGGGGTCACCCCGACGTCGCCGGGGACGCGGCGCTGCTGGCAAGCGAGTTGTGCACGAACGCCCTGCTCCACGGGTGCTTACGGGACCGCCTGTTCCGCGTCGAGACGTCGCTGACCGGCAACGCGCTGCGCGTCGCCGTGACCGACCCGAGGGGTGAGCGGCTTCCATATATCCCCACGCCCGTCGCCGATGACCAGTTCGGCCGCGGCCTCCTCATCGTCCGCGCGCTCGCGAACCGCTGGGCCGTGGAGAAACTCACCGTCGGTAAGACCGTCTGGGCGGAGCTGGAAACGCGCGGGGGCCTCGATGCCTAACCTGCTGAGCCGTCTGCGTTGGTGCCGCGGCGGTACCTTGGCCGCACGGCGAAAGGAGACGCGGATGGCAGCCGAGTGGCAGAACGCGGTGGCCGAGGCTCAGGAGGCCACCGGGTTCACGGGTGAAATCGTCCGACGTACCGTCGAAGGTATCGGGACAGCCCTGCGGCTCGATCACCGCGCCGACTTCTACGCGGAACTCGGCACCCTGGCCGACTCCGGCGGCTTCGAGGCGTTCCTCAATCACTGGTGGACCCAGGCGCTCGCCGACTCGGCTCCGAACGGAGACGCGCGCGAGGAGGCTGTCGACTTCGCCGATGTGGCCGTCTCCGTGTATGCGAGGGCCGTGGGCGGCCCGACTGTCACGCAGGCCGAGATCGACGCCCTCGTCGCCGGAGCGGAAGCCTCTTGAGCCACACGATCGTCTGGGAGCGGGCGGCCACCGAAGGCCTCAAACGACTCCGGGCTCGCGACGGCGACGCGGTGAAACCCCTGGTCAACGCAATCAACGCGCTGGCTGGGAACCCCGAACCCGCCGCCAGCAGCAAGCTCGGCAGCACCAACCTGCGGCGGCTGCGCGTGGGTGTCTACAGAGCCACGTATGAAATCGACGGAGTCACCGTCGCGATCAAGATCCTCATGGTCGGCACCACGGCCGCCTGACGTCGTCGACCGATCAGGAGCCCCAGGTCATCCCCACGCCCCTCCGACGCGGACCCCGGCGGGGCCCCTCGTGCCCGGGTCGACAGGGAGTGGTGTTCCGGCATTCGTGCGCATGATCTTGGTCGGGTCTGTGGGACCGTAGGGGACGGGAATGAGCTCGGTCACCCCGAGCGTTCCCCTATGGGAGTTCGCCGGCAGCCCCGGTGGACTGGATCGAGAGAGGGGCGGCGGCCCGCATCAAGGGCCCGCGTCACCCCGTGGTCACGGACCGTCACCGCAGTCGGCCATCGTGGCGGACATGGCAGTCGGCCATCGTCCCGGACGCGACAGTCGGCCTTCGGCCCGGATGCGGTCCGGGCAGGGCGCGCATACCGTCTGGCTCAAGATCCCATCGTCCGGAAAGGCGGGCGAGCTTACCCATCCCACCGGAAACCTATGCGGCGCGTGGCCAAGTTTCTTCCCCTAACGGGCTGAAGTTTTGTTGATCGTGGGTCAGTTGGCCGCCCCGCCGCCCTACCCTTCAAAGGGTGAACCAATTGATGTCCCGAGAGTACGAGGCCGATGTCCCCGGGGGAGCAGCGCTCCCCGGCACCCTGCCCGACGCCCTGCGTGCCGAGCTGATCGCGTTCCGGCGCGACCTGCACATGCACCCGGAGCTCGGCAACCAGGAGTTCCGCACCACCGCGGCACTCAAGGCACGCCTGGAGCAGGCGGGCCTCAAGCCCCGCGTGCTCGACATCGGGACCGGGCTCATCTGTGACATCGGGATCGACGCCGGTGAAGGTGCGGGGGAGGGCGAAGGGGACGGGGCACGGGACCGCGTACGGGACCGTGCGGTCGACGGCGGACGCGGCATGCTCGCCCTGCGCGCCGACATCGACGCGCTGCCCATCCCGGACGCGAAGAGTGACTGCGCGTACCGCTCGACCGTGCCCGACCGCGCGCACGCCTGCGGCCACGACGTGCACACGACCGTCGTCCTCGGCGCCGGGCTCGTCCTCGCCGAGCTGCATCGCCAGGGGCTCCTGCCGCATCCCGTACGGCTGATCTTCCAGCCCGCCGAAGAGGTCCTGCCCGGGGGCGCGCCCGACGCCATCGAGTCCGGAGTGCTGGAGGGCGTGGGGCGGATCATCGGCGTGCACTGCGACCCGAAGGTCGACGCCGGACGGATCGGACTGCGCCACGGTCCCATCACCTCCGCCTGCGACCGGCTGGAAGTCTCACTCGACGGCGCCGGCGGCCACACCGCGCGCCCCCACCTCACCACCGACCTCGTCACCGCCGCCGCGCGCGTCGTCACCGACGTACCGTCCCTCGTCGCCCGGCGTGTGGACGCCCGCAGCGGGCTCGCGGTGACCTGGGGACGGGTCGAGTCCGGGCACGCCTGCAACGTCATCCCGCAGCACGCCGAGCTCTCCGGGACCGTCCGCTGCCTCGACCTCGAGGCCTGGCGGCAGGCGCCCGACCTGGTGCACGCGGCCATCGACGAGATCGCGAACCTGTACCGCGCCAAGTCCGAGATCAACTACATCCGGGGCGTCCCGCCGGTCGTCAACGACCCGGCGGTCACGGAACTCCTCCATGACGCCATGACCTCGCGGCGCGGCGCGCACTCCGTCGAGGACACCGAGCAGAGCCTCGGCGGCGAGGACTTCTCCTGGTACCTGGAGCACGTGCCCGGCGCCATGGCGCGCCTCGGCGTCCGTACGCCGGGCGAGCGCACCACCCGTGACCTGCACCGCGGCGACTTCGACGCCGACGAGTCGGCCATCACGGTCGGAGTCGAGCTCTTCACCGCGGCGGCCCTGCTGGACGCGATCCGCTAGGCCCCCTCCATGGCGGCGCACAAGTGACGCAGGGGTACCCGGGCCGCCGGTCCGCCCGATGCCCCGATCGGCACCCCTTCGTCCGCTTGCGTCACCCCGCCGTAACGGGTGGCGCGCAAACGTAACCCGGTGGCGGCACGGTTCGATAACGGCCCGGAGAAACCCCGTTCCCCTCCCCTTCTACGCGCGTTACTGTGCGCCGAAATCGCTGCGTTGGTGGCGTGTTGGGGAAGCGGACCGGCGACGGCCGTGGGGATGAAGGGTGCTTGCTGTGCGTCTGATGTCTCGGAGGACCAGGTTCTCCCAAGCAGCGGTGGCCGTCTCGGTCATCGCCCTCGCGGCGGTCGGTTGTGGCAAGTCGAGCACCGACACGAGTAGCGACTCGAACAAGAGCTCGTCCAAGAACTCGTCGGGCTACACCGGAAAGGGCATCGGTCTCGCGTACGACATCGGCGGCAAGGGCGACCAGTCCTTCAACGACGCCGCGTACGCCGGGTTCCAGAAGGCCGAGACGGAGTTCAAAATCGGCGGCCGGGACCTCGAGCCGACCGACGGTGAGTCGGACGCCGACAAGGTGCAGCGCCTGGAGCAGCTCGCCAAGACCGGCTACAACCCCGTGATCGGCGTCGGCTTCGCCTACGCGCCGGCCATCAAGGAGGTCGCCGCGAAGTACCCGAAGACCACCTTCGGCATCATCGACGACGAGCAGGACAAGGCGGCCAATGTCGCCGACATGGTCTTCTCCGAGGAGCAGTCCTCCTACCTCGCGGGCGTGGCCGCGGCCAAGGCGACCAAGAAGAACCACATCGGCTTCATCGGCGGCGTGGACATCCCCCTCATCCACAAGTTCGAGGCGGGCTTCGACCAGGGCGCCAAGTCGGTCAACCCGAGCATCAAGATCGAGTCGCAGTACCTGACGCAGACCCCCGCCGAGGGCGGCTTCTCCAGCCCCGACAAGGGCAAGGACGCGGCGGCCGGCCAGATCGAAAAGGGCGCCGACGTGCTTTACCACGCCGCCGGTCTGTCCGGTCAGGGCGTGATCTCCGAGGCCGCCGCCAAGAAGGTGTGGGCCATCGGCGTCGACTCCGACCAGTACGCGCAGTCGGCCCTCGCCAAGTACAAGGACTACATCCTGGGCTCGGCGCTGAAGAACGTCGGCGGCGCGGTCTACGACCTGGTGAAGTCGGTCGTGGACGGCAAGCCCCTCTCGGGCGTCGTGCGCGGCGACCTGAAGTCCGGCGGCGTCGGCTTCGCGGACACCAACCCGAAGTACAAGGCCATGACGGACGCCGTCGCGGCGGTCGACAAGGCCAAGCAGGACATCATCGGCGGCAAGGTCACCGTCAACACGAAGTAACTCCGTCGGCCAGGCGGATCAAGCGGATCAACCACGCCCCGCCCCCGGACGCGCCCCCATGGGCACGCCGGGGGCGGGGCGCTTTCACGACATGGACGTGGCCACGACCGACGTAACCCCTGAGGGGCGTCTGTCCGGGGTAGCGGAGACGGGGGAGGCTGCGGACGCCCCCGAGGGCCGGACCGGTGGGTGGGGTCGGTGGGTGGGGCCGGGGATGGTTCCCGGGCCGCCCGCCCCCCGGTACCGCCGCGCATCCCACCCCTCACCCCCTCCCCGCACCCCCCATGCCACCGCACAGCCCCCGCCCCCCTTTGCTTTGCCTCCCGCAAGCGCCCCGACGCGTTCCGTAATCTGGGCGGCATCTGTGGCCACAGCTCGGTAACGGACCGGACAGAAGGGGTTTTCCGTCTGGTCTACGCGCGTTACGCTGCGGCGGAATCAGCGCCTGGTATGGGCGCTTGCACAAAGGAGTCAAGTTCCATGCGCCGGGTGTCCCGAATCACAGTTGCGGGCGTTGCGACCGCTACCCTCGCCGTTGCTCTCTCCGCCTGTGGCGGAACGTCCAGCGACGCCACCAGCTCCAGCTCCAGCGGCGGCAAGACCAAGGGTCTCGCCCTCGCGTACGACGTCGGCGGCAAGGGCGACCAGTCCTTCAATGATGCCGCCACCGTGGGCATGACGAAGGCCGACAAGGAGTTCGGCTACACCTCGCAGGCCGTCGAGCCGACCGACGGTGAGTCGGACGCCGACAAGGTGCAGCGCCTCGAGCAGCTCGCCAAGCAGGGCTTCAACCCGGTGATCGGCGTCGGCTTCGCCTACGCGCCGGCCGTCAAGGAGGTCGCGGCGAAGTACCCGAAGATCACCTTCGGCATCATCGACGACGAGCAGGACAAGGCGGCCAACATCGCCGACCTGGTCTTCCACGAGGAGCAGGCTTCCTACCTCGCCGGTGTCGCCGCCGCCAAGACCACCAAGTCGAACACCGTCGGCTTCATCGGCGGTGTGGACGTCCCGCTGATCCACAAGTTCGAGGCGGGCTTCAAGCAGGGCGTCGAGGACACCAAGAAGGGCGTCAAGGTCAAGTCGCAGTACCTGACCGAGACTGCCGCCGAGGGTGGCTTCTCCAGCCCGGACAAGGGTGCGAGCGCCGCGCAGGGCCAGATCGACGCGGGCGCCGACGTCGTCTACGCCGCCGCGGGTCTGTCCGGGCAGGGCGTCATCCAGACCGCGTCCAAGGACAAGGTCTGGGCGATCGGCGTGGACTCCGACCAGTACAAGCAGGACGCGCTGGCGAAGTACAAGGACGCCATCCTGACCTCGGCCATGAAGGACGTCGCCGGGGCCGTGTACAACCTCGCGAAGTCGGTCCACGACGGCAAGCCCGAGACCGGCGTCGTCCGCGCCAGCCTCGCCACCGGCGGTGTCAGCCTCGCCGACTCGAACCCGGTGTTCAAGAACAACGCCGACCTGCAGGCCGCGCTGAAGAAGGCCGAGGCGGGCATCAAGGACGGCTCGATCACGGTCAAGACCTCCTGAACGCGCTGACTCCCGGCCAAGGTCAAGACGTCATCACCGGGCGATAACCACTCGCCATCACCGGACGTCGAAACCATGGCCAAGGCAACGCTGTAATGGAAGCGTTACGGCCACGGAACGGGGTGTGGGGAGGATGACCTTCCCGCGCCCCGTTCGCGCGGCAGAATGCTCGGACCGGACGTAGCCGAATCAGATCGAGAACCCGATTGAATCCGGTCGAACCAGATCGAACTCGATCGAGAATGAGATCGAATCGGGCCCGGCCAGTCCGAGCACTATTTAAAGCAGGGGCGCTACGCGCGTAGATCGGCCCCTTTTCCAAGGAGAGTGCGCCATCGACGCGTCCAGCAGCCCTCCGCTCACCGCGCAGTCGACCGCGGTCGAGCTGGTGGGGATCACCAAGCGCTTCCCGGGTGTGGTGGCCAACCACGACATCCACCTGACGGTCCGCAAGGGCACGGTCCACGCCCTCGTCGGCGAGAACGGTGCCGGCAAGTCGACGCTGATGAAGATCCTCTACGGCATGCAGAAGCCGGACGAGGGCACCATCGCCGTCGACGGTGAGCAGGTCGGCTTCTCGTCGCCCGCCGACGCCATCGTGCGCGGCATCGGCATGGTCCACCAGCACTTCATGCTCGCCGACAACCTCACCGTCCTGGAGAACGTCGTCCTGGGCAGCGAGAAGCTGTACGGCATCGGTGGCGGCGCCCGTAAGAAGATCAAGGAGATCTCCGACCGGTACGGGCTGAACGTACGCCCGGACGTCCTGGTCGAGAGCCTCGGTGTCGCCGAGCGCCAGCGGATCGAGATCCTCAAGGTCCTCTACCGCGGCGCTCGCATCCTGATCCTGGACGAGCCCACCGCCGTACTGGTGCCGCAGGAGGTGGACGCGCTCTTCGACAACCTGCGCGAGCTCAAGTCCGAGGGCCTGGCCGTCATCTTCATCTCGCACAAGCTGGGCGAGGTTCTGTCGGTCGCCGACGAGATCACGGTCATCCGGCGCGGTACGACGGTCGGCACGGCCGTCCCCGCCGAGACGACCCCCCGCCAGCTCGCCGAGATGATGGTCGGCAGCGAGCTGCCCACTCCGGAGACCGCCGAGTCCACGGTCACCGACAAGGCCGTGCTCACCGTCAAGAACCTCACTGTCTACGCCAGCGGCGGCGCCTCCCTCGGCGAGGTCGGCGCGCAGCCCGAGACCGCGACCCCCGGCTCGGCCGGTGCGACGGCGGGCGCCGACGTGCTCACCGAGGCCACCGCCCCCGGCGCCGCCAAACGCATCCTCGACGACGTCACCTTCACCATCCACGCGGGTGAGGTGATGGGCATCGCCGGTGTCGAGGGCAACGGTCAGACCGAGCTCATCGACGCGCTGATCGGCCTCAAGGCGGCGGACTCGGGAGCCATCACCTTCCTCGGCGACGAGATCACGGGGTGGGCCACCCGCAAGCGCCGTGAGAAGGGCATCGGGTACATCCCCGAGGACCGGCACCGCCACGGCCTGCTGCTGGAGTCCCCGCTCTGGGAGAACCGCATCCTCGGCCATGTCACCGAGGCCCCCAACGCGAAGGGCTTCTGGCTCGACATCAAGGGCGCCCAGGAGGACACCAGGCGGATCGTCAAGGAGTACGACGTCCGCACCCCCGGCATCGACGTCACCGCCGCCTCGCTCTCCGGCGGCAACCAGCAGAAGCTGATCGTCGGCCGCGAGATGAGCCACAAGCCGCGCTTCCTGATCGCCGCCCACCCCACCCGCGGTGTGGACGTCGGCGCGCAGGCCGCGATCTGGGACCAGATCCGCGAGGCCCGCCGCGAGGGCCTGGCCGTGCTGCTGATCTCGGCCGACCTGGACGAGCTGATCGGTCTGTCGGACACCCTGCGGGTGATCTACAACGGCAGGCTCGTGGCGGACGCCGACCCGGCGACCATCACCCCGGAGGAACTCGGCTCGGCCATGACCGGCGCCGCCTCCGGACACCTGGAGCACGTAGCGGAAAGCGCCGCCCCGGAGGACGAGGCCCGATGAAGAAGTTCGACAAGGAGCGCGTGCTCCTCGCGGTGGCCGGCCCGGTCATCGCGCTCGTCGCGGCGGTCGCCCTGACGTCGATCGTGCTGCTCGCCTCGGGCAAGAGCCCGTTCGAGCCGTACTCCCTGATGCTGGAGCAGGCCACCTACTCCGACATCCAGGTCCTGATCCTCAACCAGGCGTCGATGTACTACATCGCCGCGCTGGCGGTGGCCATCGGCTTCCGGATGAACCTGTTCAACATCGGTGTCGACGGCCAGTACCGCCTCGCCGCGATGATGACCGCGGTGGTCGGCGCGCACCTCGCGTTCCCGTCCTTCCTGCAGATCCCCGTGCTGATGCTGGTCGCCATGCTCACCGGCGCCATGTGGGCCGGTATCGCGGGCGTCCTCAAGGTCACCCGGGGTGTCAGCGAGGTCGTCGCGACGATCATGCTGAACGCGATCGCCACCAGCGTCATCGGCTACCTCACCCTCTCCGACAAGTTCGGTGTGCAGCTCGGCAACAACATGACCACCGGCGTCATGAAGAAGTCCGGCTGGTTCCCCGGCATCAACCTCGGCTCGGACGTCGGCGAGATCTACGGCCTCGTCTTCCTCGCGATCCTCATGGGCGTCCTGTACTGGCTCGTCCTCAACCGCACCCGCTTCGGCTTCGACCTGCGCGCCACCGGCGCCTCCGAGACCGCCGCTGCGGCCTCCGGCGTCGACGCCAAGAAGATGGTGCTCACCGCGATGCTGATCTCCGGCGCGGTCGCGGGCCTGTCCGGTCTGCCGCTGCTGCTCGGCGACGCCCACACCTACAGCCTGACCTTCCCGACGGGACTGGGCTTCACCGCCATCACCATCGCCCTGCTCGGCCGCAACAGCCCCGTCGGCATCGCCTTCGCCTCCCTCCTGATCGCCTTCCTCGACAAGGCGTCCCCCGCTCTCGACTACGCGACCCCGGTGGCGTACGAGAAGGAGATCGCCACGATCATGCAGGGCCTGATCGTCTTCGCGGTCGTCATCTCCTACGAGGCCGTACGCGTCTGGGGCCTGCGCCGCCAGCAGAAGCAGGTCGGTGAGGAACTGGCCGCGGCCGCCGCCAACAACAACTCCCCGAAGGAGGTGGCTGCCCGATGAGCACCGCGACCGTCGCCAAGCCGCAGGCGCAGCAGCCCGGCAAGGGCAGCCGCCGATTCTCGCTCCCCGTACTCCTGCTGATCATCGCGGGCGTACTGATCCTGACCTCGGTCGTCCGCCTGATCACCGGTGCGGACGGCATCACCTCGACCGGACAGATGTCCACGGCGCTGCGCCTCGCGGTGCCGATCGGACTCGCGGGCCTCGGCGGTCTGTGGGCCGAGCGCGCGGGCGTCGTCAACATCGGCCTCGAGGGCATGATGATCCTCGGCACCTGGTTCGGCGCCTGGGCCGGCTACCAGTGGGGCCCGTGGACCGGTGTCGCCTTCGGCATCATCGGCGGCTGCCTCGGCGGCGTCCTGCACGCCATCGCCACGGTGACCTTCAACGTCAACCACATCGTCTCCGGTGTGGCCGTCAACATCCTGGCGCTCGGCACCACCCGCTATCTGTCGAAGTTCACCTTCGAGGGCGTCCCGCAGGGCTCCTCCAAGCAGTCGCCCCCGGTCGACTCGCTCGGCACGTTCTCCATCCCAGGGCTCTCCAGCGGTCTGGACACGCTCAACCACAAGGGCTGGTTCCTGATCTCGGACATCGCCGGTCTGCTCGCGGGTCTGATCACCGACCTGTCGCCGCTCACCGTCGTCGCGGTCGCCCTCGTACCGATCACCTGGTGGGTGCTGTGGCGCACGGCCTTCGGCCTGCGGCTGCGCTCCTGCGGTGAGAACCCGGTGGCCGCCGAGTCCCTCGGCGTCAACGTCTACAAGTACAAGTACATCGCCGTGATCATCTCGGGCGGCTTCGCCGGCCTCGGCGGTGCCTTCCTGTCGATCGTGGCGTCCAACGTGTATCTGGACGGCCAGACGGCCGGCCGCGGTTACATCGGTCTCGCCGCGATGATCTTCGGCAACTGGATGCCGGGCGGCCTGGCCCTCGGCGCGGGCCTGTTCGGCTACACCGACAGCCTCAACCTGCGCGGCGGCGGTACGAACGTCCACGCGCTGATCCTGCTGCTGGCGATCCTGCTGGTCTTCGGCGCGGCCTACCTGGTGTGGAAGAAGCGGTACACCCCCGCCGTCATCACCGCCCTGATCTCGGCGCTGATGTTCGTCTGGTACACCTCCACCAACGAGGTGCCCAAGCAGGTCGTGACCGCGACCCCGTACATCGTGACCCTGCTCGTTCTCTCGCTGTCCGCACAGCACCTGCGGATGCCGAAGGCGGACGGCATGCCGTACCGGAGAGGACAGGGCAAGTGACGTCCGCCGACGCCGGGTCCACGGCCGTCGACTGGGAGGCTCTGCGGGAGCACGCGCGGGACGCCATGTCCCGGGCGTACGCCCCCTACTCGGGCTTCCCGGTCGGTGTCGCGGCGCTCGTCGACGACGGCCGGACCGTCACCGGCTGCAACGTCGAGAACGCCTCGTACGGGCTCGGCCTGTGCGCCGAGTGCGGTCTGGTCTCCCAGCTGCTGAACACCGGTGGCGGTCGGCTGACGCACTTCACCTGCGTCGACGGACAGGGCGAGATCCTCGTCCCGTGCGGACGCTGCCGCCAGCTGCTGTACGAGTTCGGTGGGGCCGATCTGCTCCTGGAGACCCCGGCCGGAATCCTGCCGCTCTCCGAGATGCTGCCGCAGGCCTTCGGGCCGGAGAATCTCATCAAGTAACGCCTGCGCGGCCCCTCCCGACGACCGGACGATGAACGACCGATCGGGAGGGGCCGCGGATTTTCGGAAGTCTTCGGAAGGAAAGCCATGGCCATGGACGCCGTCTCCGTCATCCGCACCAAGCGGGACCGCGCCGAGCTCAGCGACGCGCAGATCGACTGGGTCATCGACGCGTACACCCGCGGCGAGGTCGCCGACTACCAGATGGCCGCCCTCAACATGGCGATCCTGCTCAACGGCATGAACCGGCGCGAGATCGCCCGCTGGACCGCCGCGATGATCGCCTCCGGCGAGCGCATGGAGTTCTCCTCCCTCTCCCGCCCGACCGCCGACAAGCACTCCACGGGCGGCGTCGGCGACAAGATCACCCTTCCGCTGGCGCCGTTGGTCGCCGCCTGCGGCGCGGCGGTCCCGCAGCTGTCCGGACGCGGCCTCGGCCACACCGGCGGCACGCTGGACAAGCTGGAGTCGATCCCGGGCTGGCGCGCCCTGCTGTCGAACGAGGAGATGCTGAACGTCCTCGACACGACCGGTGCGGTCATCTGCGCGGCGGGCGACGGACTGGCCCCGGCGGACAAGAAGCTCTACGCGCTGCGCGACGTCACCGGCACGGTCGAGGCGATCCCCCTCATCGCCTCCTCCATCATGTCGAAGAAGATCGCGGAGGGCACGGGCTCGCTGGTCCTGGACGTGAAGGTCGGCACCGGCGCCTTCATGAAGACCATCGAGGACGCCCGCGAACTCGCCTCCACGATGGTCGGGTTGGGCACCGACCACGGCGTGAAGACGGTCGCGCTCCTCACGGACATGTCGACCCCGCTGGGCCTGACGGCGGGCAACGCGCTCGAAGTACGGGAGTCGGTGGAGGTCCTGGCGGGCGGCGGTCCGGCCGACGTCGTCGAGCTCACCATCGCCCTGGCGCGCGAGATGCTGGACTCGGCGGGCATCAAGGACGCCGATCCGGCGAAGGCCCTCGCGGACGGCTCCGCGATGGACGTCTGGCGCCGCATGATCGCCGCGCAGGGCGGTGACCCGGACGCCGCGCTGCCCACCTCCCGCGAGCAGCACGTGGTGACGGCCCCGTCCTCCGGCGTCCTGACCCGTCTGGACGCCTACGACATCGGCATCGCCGCCTGGCGCCTGGGCGCGGGCCGCGCCCGCAAGGAGGACCCGGTGCAGGCCGCCGCGGGCGTCGAGCTGCACGCCAAGCCCGGCGACACCGTCACCGCGGGCCAGCCCCTGCTGACCCTCCACACCGACACCCCCGAGCGCTTCGAGTACGCCCTGGAGTCGGTCGAGGGTTCCTACGACATCGCGGCCGCGGGCACGGACTTCAAGGCCGCGCCGGTCGTGCTGGAACGTATCGCCTGACTCCGTACGGCAGTTGCCCCGTCCGGCAGCTGATTCCGTACGGCGGTGGAGGGGCCGACGCGTCTGCGCCGGCCCCTTTCGCGTGCCGTCAGCCGAGTACGGCCGCGATCACCACCAGCACCGGCACCGACAGGATCGTCGACAGCAGGATCGACTCCCGGGCCAGCGTCTCGCCGACCCGGTAACGCGAGGCGTAGGTGAAGAGGTTCTGGGCGGCGGGCAGCGCCGAGGTGACCACGACGTCGAGCAGCGGCGCGCCGTGCAGCCCGAACAGGCCCACGGCCAGGGCCCAGGCGGCCAGCGGCTGGCCCACCGACTTCAGGACGACGGACAGCAGCACCGGGTACCGGTCCGCGCCCCGGCCGGGCAGCGTGCTGCCGCACAGCGAGATGCCGAACGCCAGCAGGACCGCGGGCACCGACATGTTGCCGATCAGTGTGAGCGGGTCCATGACCGGTCCCGGCAGCGTCAGACCGGTCGCCGACACCGCGACCCCGCTCAGCGAGCCGACCGCGATGGGATTGCGCAGGGGAGTGATCAGCCGCTGCCACAGAGAGCCCTTCTCGCCGTCCCCCGACAGGTCGAGGACGGTGAGTGCGATGGGCGTGACCATGATCTGCTGGAAGAGCAGTACGGGCGCGACGAGCGAGGCGTCCCCCAGCACGTACACCGCGATCGGGATGCCGAGGTTGCCCGAGTTGACGTAGCTGGAGCAGAGCGCGCCGATCGTCGTCCGGCCCACGCCCCAGCCGCGTACGACCCCGATCGCGACGAAGACGCCGGCCGCCGCGGCCGTGCTCATCGCCGTCACCAGGAGCCGGCTGGAGAAGATCACCGACAGGTCGGCCCGGGCGAGCGTGGTGAACAGCAGCGCGGGGGAGGCCACGTGGAAGGCGAGCTTCGTCAGCACCTCCCGCCCGTTCTCCCCGAGATAGCCGCGGCGTCCGATGACGTAACCGACCCCGATGACGACGGCGATGACCGCGAAGCCCGTCAGCACGCCTTGCACGGTGCCTCCTTCGCGTGGAGGAGGCCGTCGGGTATCACGGAAGGCGCTGATTCATGGGGCATACACCCAACCCTCTGGGGCGGGAGGGGCGCAGGTCAATGTGATCCTTTGCGGGCGCGCGGCTCGAACCGGTCGGTTCTCCGCGATGAGTTCCGTGCCCCCGGCCGGTCTACTGACCGTGGACGCCACGACACCCGCCGTACTCGTGCTGCCCGGCCCCGTCACTCGTGACCAGGTGCCGGGGCTCTGTGACGACGTGCGCGCGCGGCTGGCGGCGAGCGGTGCCGGGGTGGTGGTCTGCGATGTCGGGGGCCTCGGTCCACCCGGCCTGGCCACCGTCGACGCCCTGGCCAGGATGCAGCTCGCCGCCCGCCGGGCTGGGGGCCGTGTCCGTCTGCGCGCCCCGGACCCGTCCCTCCTCCTGCTTCTCGATCTAGTCGGACTTTGCTTCGAGGTGGAGGGGGAGGCCGAAGAGCGGGAACCAGCGCTTGGTGTCCAGGAAGCAGTGGAACCCGGTGATGCGACCGTCTGAGATCTCCAGGGCCTGGATCGCCCAGGCACTGAAGCCGCCCTCCTCCGGATCCGGCTTGTAGTGCGCGAATCCCGGCAGACCGTTGACCGCGACCGGCAGCAGGCGCGAACCCGCGCAGGAGGCACCGAGGGTCGTCATGAAACCGGTGATGTCGCCGGTGCCGCGCAGCCACAGGTCGAACGGCGGCATCGTCATGATCGCGTCCTCGTGGAGCAACGCGGTCAGCGCCGTCATGTCGTACCCCTCGAACGCGGCGACATAGCGCTCGAGCAGCTTCTGCTGCTCCTCGTCGAGCGGGTCGGAGACGGCGGCCTCGGCGCCGTCGCTCTCCGCGAGGGTCGCGCGGGCCCGCTGCAACGCGCTGTTGACCGAGGCGACCGTCGTCCCGAGCAGCTCGGCGACCTCCGACGCCTTCCAGGCCAGGACCTCGCGCAGGATGAGCACGGCGCGCTGCTTGGGCGGCAGTTGCTGCAGGGCGGCCATGAAGGCGAGACGCACCGACTCCTTGGCCACCGCGGCCTCGGCCGGGTCACTGACCGTGGGCAGCACGCGCGCGTCGGGCACCGGCTCCAGCCAGGTGTTGTCCGGGCGCGGGGTGAGCGCCGCCTGGGCCAGGGGTGAGGGACCGCTCAGATCCATCGGACGCGCCCTTCGGTTGCCCGCGTTCAGCATGTCGAGGCAGACGTTGGTGGCGATCCGGTACAGCCAGGACCGCATCGACGAACGGCCCTCGAACTTGTCGTAGCTCCGCCAGGCGCGGACCATCGTGTCCTGCACCGCGTCCTCCGCCTCGAAGGAGGAGCCGAGCATCCGATAGCAGTACCCGGTCAGCTCGACCCGGTGCTTCTCCAGCCGCACGTCCAGATCTGTCGTCGCCGTACCGTCGCTCATAGCCAACCCACCCCTGTGGCCGTTCCCGTCGCACCGTCGCGTCGTTGCGCCGGCACTTCGGAAGCTACCGCAGCCCACTGACAATGGCCCCCGGAGTGGGAAAAAGCGGAGCTCAGACCAATTGCTTCACGGACATGAGCAATTGCCGCTGCACACCGCCCGCTTCACTCCCGGCTGCTCGAAGGAGTTCAGGGCGTCCAGAGAACGGACCCCCAGGGGGAACGTAGGAGTGTCAGGGACGCTCAGTGTGCCAGGGCCGGTTCGCGGTGGGGCTGGGTGCGGGCCGCGTGGGAGCCGAGCAGGGTGATCGTGACGACGCCGAGGACCGCGAACAGTCCGAGTGCCACCGTCCCGGCCCACCCGCCCGCGTGGAAGGCGACCGCGCCGAGCGTGCTGCCCGCGCTGGAGCCGATGTAGTACGCGGACTGGTAGAGGGCGGAGGCCTGGGCGCGGCCCTGCTTGGCGGTGTGGCTGACCGACGAGGACGCCACCGCGTGGCCCGCGAAGAAGCCCGCGGTGATCAGCACCAGGCCGAGCAGGACGAGGGGCAGGGAGTCGACCAGGGAGAGGAGCAGGCCGGCGGTCGTGGTGCCGCCCGCCAGGTACAGGGAGCCGCGTCGGCCCAGGCGGGCGACCAGCCTGCCCGCCGTGGACGCCGACACCGTACCGACCAGGTACACCAGGAAGATCGAGCCGATGATGCCCTGGGGGAGGGAGAACGGGGCCTCGGTCAGGCGGTAGCCGATCACCGTGTAGACCCCGCCGAAGACCATCATGAACAGCGCGCCGATCGCGTACAGCCGGCGCAGCAGCGGGTTCGCGAGGTGGTCACGGACCGTACGGGCCAGCACCCGCGGCCGCAGCGAGCCGGGCGTGAAGTGCTTCGGCGCGGGCAGGAGCATACGGAAGGCGACCGCGCAGGCCACCGCGATGATCCCGATCGCGGCGACGGCCACCCGCCAGCCCCACTCCTGCGCGACCCAGCCGGTGATGACCCGGCCGCTCATCCCGCCGACGCTGTTGCCCGCCACGAAGAGGCCGATCGCCGTGATCAGGGCCTTGGGGCGGACCTCCTCCGCCAGATAGGCCGTCGCGGAGGCCGGAAGGCCCGCCAGCGCCGCGCCCTGCACCGCCCGCAGCGCGACCAGCGCGCCGATCGACGGGGCGAAGGGGACCAGGAGCCCGACCGTCACCGCGACCGCCAGCGACGCCGTCATCAACGTACGCCGTCCGAACCGCTCCGACAGCGCGCTCATGGGGAGGACGAACAGTGCCAGCGCACCCGTCGCCGCGGACACCGTCCAGCTCGCCTCGCTCGCGCTGACCCCGAAGTCCGTGGAGACGAGCGGGAGGAGGGCCTGCGTGGAGTAGAGGAGCGCGAAGGTCGCCACACCCGCGAGGAAGAGCGCGAAGCTCATGCGGCGGTAGCCGGGCCCACCCGGGGTGAGACGGGAGTCGACGGCGGCGGTGGGGGACGTGACGGAGGAGGTGGCGCCCACGGTGGTGGACGCCCCGGTACTGGCGGAAGGCATACTTCGAAACTAAAGAGCCGCCGTTCATCCGTCCAATGCATGGAATCGCCATAATCGTTCCCATGGTGCATCAGCAAAGGTCAGGGCCTCACCTGTCACCGTCCAGTGACACAGAAGACAGCGCGGGCATGTCGAGGCTGCTCGCCCCACGCCTCGCGTACTTCGCCGGGGTCGCCCGCACGGAGCACGTCACACGCGCCGCGCAGGAGATGCGGGTCCCCCAGTCGACCCTTTCGCGCGCCATGGTCCGGCTCGAACAGGACCTGGGCGTCGAGCTGTTCGCACGCCGGGGCCGCACGGTCTCCCTCACCCCCGCGGGCCGTACGTTCCTCTCCTCCGTCGAGCGGGCCCTCGCCGAGATCGAGCGCGCCGCCGAGGAGGTGCGCGCGGACGCCGACCCGGCCACCGGCAAGGTCGCGTTCGGCTTCCTGCACACCATGGGCTCGGAGACCGTCCCCGGCCTGATCCGCGCCTTCCGCGCCGACCACCCCCGGGTCCGCTTCAGCCTCGTCCAGAACTACGGCGAGGCGATGCTGGAGGGGCTGCGCTCGGGCGAGCTGGACCTGTGCCTCACCTCGCCGGTGCCGGACGCGCCCGACCTGGTGGGCCGCCTCCTCGACGAGCAGAAGCTCCGGCTCGTCGTGCCGGCCGACCACCGCCTCGCCGCCCGCAAGCGCATCCGCCTCGCCGAGGCCGCCGACGAGACCTTCGTGACCCTCGAACCCGGCTACGGCATGCGCCGCATCACCGACGACCTCTGCCAGGAGGCCGGCTTCAAGCCCCGCATCGCCTTCGAGGGCGAGGAGGCCGAGACCCTACGGGGCCTGGTGGCCGCCGGCCTCGGAGTCGCCCTCCTGCCCCCACCGGCCGTGCCCCGCCCAGGGGTGGTCGAACTGACGGTCACGGCCCCGAGAGCGGTCCGCGAGATCGGCGTGGCATGGCTGGACGGCCACCCGGACACGCCCCCGGTGGCAGCCTTCAAAAGGTTCCTACTGTCGCGAAGGGGACGGCTCCTTCCTGACTGACGGCACGAGCAGTGCCGCTGTCTTAGGGGCGCGGGGAACTGCGCGACAAGCCCCCACCGTGCCGCAGACAAAACCCAACCTAACGACGCAACGCCTTCCCGAAGCCGGAGGCAAGCGGCATCCGCAACCCCAACGGCGGCGGAGCAGCCAACGCATCCTCCAACGGCCGCGCCAACCCGCGCCCGAACAACGCCCCCATCACGAAGTCCTCCGCCAGCGCATGCACTTCGGACCGGTACTGGTGCAACCCGTGCCCGTCGGAGTGGACCTCGAACCGGCAGATGTCCCGGTTGGACTTCTTCGCCCGCGCCGCGAGCCGGAAGGACAACTCCGGGTCGGTGCGCTCGTCGTTGGTGCCGTGCACGATCAGCACGCGCCGCCCGGCGAGCTGCTTCACCGGTTCGGGTGGCGCCGCCACGTCGTCCTCGGGGAGCCAGGGGGCGAGCGCCAGAACGGAGTTGACGGCGGTGTGCCCGGCCGCGCGCAGCGCCGCCCGGCCTCCCATGCCCACACCGGCGAGGCACACCGGCACGTCTCCGTAGCGGCGTACGACCTCGTCGGCGGCCCAGGACGCGTCGTTCGCGAGATGCGCCTCGCTGCCGTTCCAGCCGCGGAAGCGGTAGTGCACGACATGGGCGGCCAGGCCTTCCGCGTGTCCCGCGCGCATGAGCCGGCGGCCGAGCGCGCGTACGGAGGCGGTCGCCAACATCGGGGACGGTCTGCGCGCGGAGACCTCGTCGCCGCCCGGGAGCAGCAGAACCACTCCGCTGACGGCCGTCGGCTCCGGGCCGATCGTCCTCCCCAGCCGGGCCCTGCGAACCGGCGTCGCTTGCTGTGCCATGACAGAACAGTGTCAGAAGTGACCGTGTACGCCACCCGTCCGCCTGGTCACCGTTACGTATCGACGGACGGCACGACAGGAGATCTACGCGCGTAGGGGCTACAGTGCGAAAATGACGAGCCAGATCCGGAACACCCCGAGCTCGGAACAGATCCGCCGGGCGCCCAAGGTCCTGCTGCACGATCACCTCGACGGGGGCCTGCGCCCCGGGACGATCGTGGAACTCGCCCAGGAGACCGGCTATTCCGGGCTCCCCGAGACCGACCCCGACAAACTCGGCGTCTGGTTCCGCGAGGCCGCCGACTCCGGGTCCCTGGAGCGGTACCTGGAGACCTTCGCCCATACCTGCGCCGTCATGCAGACGCGCGAGGCGCTGGTCCGGGTCGCCGCCGAGTGCGCCGAGGATCTCGCCGAGGACGGGGTCGTCTACGCCGAGGTGCGCTACGCGCCCGAGCAGCACCTGGAGACCGGGCTCACCCTCGAAGAGGTCGTCGAGGCCGTCAACGAGGGCTTCCGGGAGGGCGAACGGCGTGCCCGGGAGAACGGTCACCGCATCCGGGTCGGCGCCCTGCTCACCGCCATGCGGCACGCGGCCCGTGCCCTGGAGATCGCCGAACTGGCCAACCGCTACCGCGACCTGGGTGTGGTGGGCTTCGACATCGCGGGCGCCGAGGCGGGCTTCCCGCCCACCCGTCACCTCGACGCCTTCGAGTACCTCAAGCGCGAGAACAACCACTTCACCATCCACGCGGGCGAGGCCTTCGGGCTCCCCTCCATCTGGCAGGCGCTCCAGTGGTGCGGTGCGGACCGGCTCGGCCACGGTGTGCGGATCATCGACGACATCCAGGTCGCGGCGGACGGCTCGGTGAAGCTCGGACGGCTGGCCTCGTACGTCCGTGACAAGCGCGTCCCGTTGGAACTGTGCCCCAGCTCCAACCTCCAGACCGGCGCCGCCGACTCCTACGCGGAGCACCCGATCGGTCTGCTGCGGCGCCTGCACTTCCGGGCGACCGTGAACACGGACAACCGGCTCATGTCGGGGACGAGCATGTCGCGCGAATTCGAGCACCTGGTCGAGGCGTTCGGTTATTCGCTCGATGATATGCAGTGGTTCTCTGTCAATGCTATGAAGTCAGCATTCATTCCTTTCGATGAACGACTGGCCATGATCAATGACGTGATCAAGCCTGGATATGCAGAACTCAAGTCCGAATGGCTGTTCCAGCAGACCGCCTCCACCAGCGGTTCCGTGGGGGAACAGGGCTGATCGGAGGAGCGAAAAGCAGCCGGGTCTTCACTTGTTCTCCATGACTCGGCTGCTTTCTGATGTTTGCGGAGGGTGGCTCGGCGTGTTTACGTTTTTGGACCGCTCACATCCCCGTCACACGGATCCAAGGACGCATTCAATATGAAGCAGTCTGCTGCCAAGACCCTCGGCGTCGCCGCTCTCGGTGCCGCATTCGCCGCCGTCGGCGCGGGCGCCGCGAACGCCGCCCCGGCCGTGCCGGATGCCTCCCAGGCGCTGGACACCGTTACCCAGACGCTGCCCGCGCAGAACGCCGCGGCGGCGCTCCCGGGTGCGGGAGAAGCGCTCACTCAGGGGCAGGGCGCGCTCGGCGCGGGGGTGGCCGCGGCCCAGCCCGCCGTCGCGAAGGTCCTTGCCGACGGGCCGGCGGCGCCGGTGGCCGGGCTGCTCGGGGGGCTGCCGCTGCAGGGCCTGCCGACGCACGGTCTGCCGGTGAACGGGCTGCCGCTCGGCTGACGCCTTCCGCTTGTTTCGGTCTTTCGCCTGTACGAACGCCGGTGGGGCGCACCCTGTTGGGGGTGCGCCCCACCGGCGTGTCATGCCGTGGGTGGAGGCCGGGGGTCACCAGGCCGTGCGGGCCTTGTCCTCGGAGGGGAACAGGATCCACAGCGCTATGTAGAGCAGGAACTGCGGGCCCGGGAGCAGGCAGGAGAGAACGAAGATCACGCGCATCGTGGTCGCGGAGGTGCCGAAGCGCCGCGCCAGCGCTGCGCACACTCCGCCGATCATGCGGCCGTTGGTGGGGCGGGCAAGGGCGGTCATGATGGCTCCTTCGTGAACCGTGGCGGGATGCCGGGGTGTTGGGACATCGACGTCTTCTTCGGCGTCTTCTTCGATGTCTCCGGCTTCGATGTCTTCAACGCTACGGTGACGAAGGGGGCGAAGCGTCGCTCTATGGGGCGATGCCGACCCTGGGAATCGTCGGGGTCCGACCCTGAGCCGTGTCCTCCCGGGGGAGGGCCGCGCGGCGCCGGGTCTCGGCCCGGCGGCGGAGCCTGACCCTGGCGGCCGGCACGATCGCGAGATGGGCCAGGGCGACGCCGACCGTGTTGAGCAGCAGGGAGTCGACGTCCACGACCTGGCCGGGAACGCCGGTCTGCAGCAGTTCGATGCCCAGCGAGATCAGGGCGCCCGCGGCGACCGTGCGGACGAGGGAGCCGAGCGGGGACGCCGTCAGCTTGCCGCCGGCCATGGGGAGCAGGACTCCGAGCGGGGCGAGCAGGCCGAGACCCTCGCCCATCCGGCGGGCGGCTTCCGTCGGGCCCAGCGCGAGATCGGCTCTGATGCCGGCGAACGGGCGGAGGTTGGCGGGGCTCACCCAGGGGACGTCCAAGGGACGCAGGGTGATCCAGGCGACGAGCGCGAGATGTGCGACGAGGAGGAGAGCTCCTGCCGCACGGACGCGGGTCACGGCGCTGCCGCCGCCTTCGCCTTGACGTTGCACGCCTCCCAAGACGCGGGGGTCGGCAGGATCGGTTCCGGGTTGTCGGTGAGCTTGGGACTGAGGGGTGAGGGATGCGCCACACGTACGGGGCGGAGCGGGAACGGTTCGGCGCCGCGCGTTGGGGTTCGGCGCCGCGCGTAGGGGTTCGGCCGCGGGCCGGTGGGGGCGGGCCGCGCAGTTCCCCGCGCCCCTGAGCCCGGGGCTTCGCCCCGGATCCCCGCGCCCCTGACTACGCGCCGGCGACCTTCGTGGACGGCGGGGACTTGGTGGTGGGGTTGGCGCGGACGTCGGTGGGGCACTCGTAGCTGCGCAACGGGGTGGCGTCGGGCCCGCCGAGGATGACCGAACCGTCGTCCTGCGCGGCGGCGGAGTCGGAGAAGGTGCAGATGATCTGGGCGAGGGCGGCCGAAGTCAGGTCCTGGGGAGGGGTGCTGAGACGGAGCGCGGCCTCGGGGTCCTTGGGCCGAGGCCCGCTCACCGTCATCCCGCCCCGCACATCGGTCGTGTAGCCGGCCTGCTGCTCGGGCGTGGAGGGCGTCTCGGCGAGCTCGTCGAGGAGCCCCTGCGCCACCAGAACCCGCCGCGCCCCCTCCGCCGTACCGTCGGGAATCCGCACGGACCGGTCGACCGTCACCAGTTGCCCGGAGCAGATCAGGAAGACCTGGACCGGGATGCCACGGGAGGACTGGGTGGTGATGTCCTGGCCGGACAGCGCGCACGGGACCCGGGACGGCGCCGGGCCGAAGTCCGTCGGGACCTGGGTGGAGCGGATACCGCAGCCCGCGAGCAGGACGGTGAGGAGAGGGAGGGAGAGGAGGGAGAGAGAAGCGAGAGGCGTCCGTCGGCGCCCGTCTCGGCCTCGTACCAAGGTCGTCATCCGGCGCTGCCCTCCGTACCGTTCCCGTTCCGTCCGCGCTCGCGCTCGTCGTCGGCGAGCAGCTCCGAGGCGTCCTGGGGGAGGCGGAGCGTGAAGACGGCGCCCCCCTTGGGCGCGTTGGCCGCGGTGATCTCGCCGCCGTGGATGTGCGCGTTCTCCAGGGCGATGGAGAGACCCAGACCGCTCCCCTCGGAGCGCGGGCGGGAGGCGCTCGCCTTGTAGAAGCGGTCGAAGACGTGCGGGAGGACATCCTCGGGGATGCCGGGCCCGTGGTCCTGGACCTCGATGAGCAGGTCGTCGGCCTCTACGCGGACCGAGACACGGACCGGACTGCCGCCGTGCTTCAGCGCGTTGCCGATGAGGTTCGCGAGGATCACGTCCAGGCGGCGCGGGTCGAGGCGCGCCATGATGCCGCGCTCGGCGTCCAGGTCGACGGCGTCCAGCCAGGCACGCGCGTCTATGCACGCGGTGATCTGGTCGGCGATGTCCACGTCGTCGAGGACCAGCCGGGCGGTGCCCGCGTCGAAGCGGGTGACCTCCATGAGGTTCTCGACCAGGTCGTTGAGGCGGCGGGTCTCGCTGACGACCAGCCGGACGGCCGGTTCGATCATCGGGTCGACACTGCCGGTCTCCGCGTCGAGTTCCTCTTCCAGGATCTCCGTCACGGCGGTGATCGCGGTGAGCGGCGTACGGAGTTCGTGGGACATGTCCGCCACGAAGCGGCGGGACGCCTCCTCGCGGGCGCTCATGTCGTCCACGCGCTTCTCGAGGGACTCCGCGGTGTGGTTGAACGTACGGGAGAGATCCGCGAGTTCGTCCGTACCCGAGACGCGCAGCCGGGTGTCGAGCTTGCCCTCGCCCAGACGGCGGGCCGCGATGCCGAGGCGGTGCACCGGCTTGAGGACCGTCGTCGCGGCGGCCTGGGCGAGCAGCGCCGAGCCGATCAGGGCCAGGCCGGTCGCGATGCCCAGCGACCAGGCCAGCGAGTTGAGGTCCTTGGCCTCGGGCTCCAGGGACTTGAGCATGTAGCCGGTCGTCGTCCCGCCGATCACCTTCGCGCCGCCCACCAGGTACGGCTTGTCGTGGTCGGTGATGCGCTGCCAGTACAGGTGATAGGCCGACTTGTTGTTCGAGGAGAGCGACTGCTCCTTGTTCACGGCCTTCTGGAGGGACTTGGGTACGTCGTCCAGCGTGAAGGTGTCCAGCGCGGAGTTGCCGATGACCGTCTTGCCGGTGCCGTCCTGGGCGACGAGGAGCACGCTGAAGCGCTGGCTGCTGTTGGCCATCTGGCCCGCCGTGCGCTGCAGTTCGTCCTGCGCCGGGTGCACCGGCAGCATGCTCGCGTGGTTGCGCATCTCCTGCTGGAAGTCGCGCAGCACCGCGTCCTGCGTACGCGTCAGCACGGCCTCGCGGTTGAGCCAGTACGCGATGCCCGACGCCGACACGGCGGCCGTGAGCGCGACGAGTCCGAACACCACGACCAGCCGCAGTCTCAGACTCGTGAAGCGCACCCCCGCCAGGATCGCCCGGCGCGCCGCGGCCCAGCCGCGGAGCTCGTCGTGCGGTGGGGTCACTGAGGAGTGTCCAGTCGGTAGCCGACTCCGCGAACCGTACGGATCAGGGTGGGCGAGGACGGAACGTCCTCGATCTTCGCGCGCAGCCGCTGGACACACGCGTCCACCAGCCGCGAGTCGCCCAGGTAGTCGTGCTCCCACACCAGGCGCAGCAACTGCTGGCGGGACAGCGCCTGTCCGGGCCGGCGGCTCAGCTCCAGGAGCAGCCGCAGCTCGGTGGGCGTCAGCTGCAGATCCTCGCCGTTCTTGGTGACCGTCATGGCCGCACGGTCGATGACGAGGGAACCGAACGTCGCCGCGTCGTTGGCCTCGCGCTCCCCGCGCCGCAGCACGGCCCTGATACGGGCGTCGAGCACCCGCCCCTGCACGGGCTTGACGACATAGTCGTCGGCACCGGACTCGAGTCCGACCACGACGTCGATGTCGTCGCTGCGCGCGGTCAGCAGAATGATCGGCAGCTGGTCCGTTCGCCGGATGCGCCGGCACACCTCGAACCCGTCGATGCCGGGCAGCATCACGTCCAGCACGATCAGATCCGGCCGCTGCTCACGCAACAGCTTCAGACCGTCCTCGCCGGTGGCAGCGGTGGCCACCCGGTGTCCCTGGCGCGTCAAAGAGAGCTCCAGGGCCGTCCGGATGGCGTCGTCGTCCTCGATCAGCAACAGGGAAGGCACGAACGTCATTCTGGCCCATGGCGAGGGACTCTTTCGACAGTTGGAGCGCTCCCACTCATCTCCCGCACAGAAGGAGGCGCCCGAAGGGCGTCCGCGTAGCCGTACCGCGCTCCTCTGTGACCGCGCTGTGATCGTGCCGTGACGCGCCTGGGGAGGGGCCCTGTGACAGGTCTGTGACAGTCGGCGGACACGGCCATGAAGTGGCCCGGGCAAGCTTTTCGACACAAGCAAGAGAGCACGACGGCAAGACGGCAACACAGCACGACGGAAAGAACCGAAGAACCGGAACTCCACGACGGGGGGCGCGAGATGAACACGCTGCACAGCACCAGCACTAGCGCAGTTGTCACGCGGCTCCACGACGTCAGGGGTTCGGAGAAGTCCGGTGCCGTGAGCGGGCGGGGGTGCGCTCGCGGCACCGGGCGTCAGCACACCACGTACATGACGGTGGTTGACGCCTTCACGGGGGAGAACGGCGGTAACGGGGGAGCTCACGGGGGAGCCGCGTACAGGGAGGCCACGGGGGAACGTCGCTCGGTGTCGGAGGCGGAGTTCACCGCCTACGTCCAGGAGCGCCGCGCCTCCCTGTACGCAACCGCCTACCACCTGACCGGGGACCGCTTCGAGGCCGAGGACCTGCTGCAGAGCGCGCTGTTCTCGACGTACCGGGCCTGGGACCGGATCAGTGACAAGGCCGCGGTCGGGGGCTACCTCCGCCGCACCATGACCAATCTGCACATCAGCGCGTGGCGCCGCCGCAAGCTGAACGAGTACCCGACCGAGGAACTGCCGGAGACCGCCGGTGACACGGACGCGATGCGCGGCACCGAGCTGCGCGCCGTGCTGTGGCAGGCGCTGGCCCGGCTGCCCGAACTCCAGCGCACCATGCTGGTCCTTCGTTACTACGAGGGCCGCACGGACCCGGAGATCGCGGAGATCCTCGACATCAGTGTCGGCACGGTGAAGTCGAGCATCTGGCGGTCGCTGCGCCGGATGCGTGAGGACGAGGTCCTCAGCTTCGGCCGTGACGAGGAGGAGTCCTTCGGGGAGCTCGTCGCCTGAAGGTCTGTGGGGGAGCGGGCAACCGGTAGTACCGGTTGGTACGGGGGAGCAGTACCGGGGGGAAAACCAACGGGGTCGGGGGACCCCTGAGGAGCACGGGGGAAACGAGAAAAGGTCCGGGCGGACGGGGGGTCCGCCTGGGCCTCTTTTCGTGTGGTGGCCCCCTTCGGCGAGGGGCCTCCTCACGTGTCCTCGCGCAGGGACTCTGACTACGCCGGTGCCGTGCAGCGTCCTGCGGCAGCCGCGGCCAGTCGGCCCAGGGCCTCGGCCTTGTCACAGGGGTGCGCGCCCAGCGCGCTCTGCCGGGCCACGATGGAACGTTCGGAGCGCATCAGGCGCCAGCCGCGGCGCAGCAGGAACGGCACCGACTTGCGGCCCTCCCGCAGATCCCGCAGGAAGCGGCGGCGGAACGTGGTCAGCGGGCCGCGCGACAGACACAGCGCGTCGGCCAGGATCCCCAGCTCCCGGCAGCGCTCGACGATCTCGGCGGCGAAGATGCCCTCCGCGATGAACAGCGGCGTCCGCTCGATGTGCAGCGCCTCCGCGCCGGTACGGGCGCTCAGCGAGATGTCGTAGACGGGAATGGTCGTACGTCCCGTACGGCACAGCTCCTCGATCGCCGCGACCGCGATGTCCGCGTCCCACGACTGCGGATGGTCCCAGTCGATGTCGGAGCTGCCCTCGACCTGGGGGAGCGTCGGGTCGGTGCCCTCTTTGTAGAAGTCGTCGAGGCGGAGCACGGGGAGTCCGGAGTCGGCCGCGAGAAGGGACTTTCCAGAGCCGGAGGGGCCGCAGAGCAGCACCACACGGGTGGGTATCGGAGGATGGGAACCCAATTCTCTGTACCTTCTGTGACTCGGCCGGGCCACGCCGCGCTTCGGCGGGCCTCCGGAACATTATCCCGAAGGATTATCGGGGTTACGTCCGTATGTCTGTTGACCCGCACAGGGGAATCCGCCGCCATCGCCGCCCGCGGCGGCATCTGGTTCAACTACTCTGCGTGCGATTCCCGTTGCTCTCCGCCCGCATTCGCTCACGCTCACCGAAGAGGACATCCGATGGCGCGACACGCACACCAACAGACCCCCCTGGCCCGCACCACCGCGCGCGTCGCCGTCGCGCTCGGGGTGGTCGCCGCCGGTGCGGCCGCCGCCGCGAGTCCGGCCGTCGCGGACGCGGCCCCCGCCGTGGATCTGACGCGCACCCAGCCGACCTCGCTGGGACACCTCGACCCGCAGGCGGGCCTGGGGGTCCTGACCGGCTCGGTGGGATATGTCACCGGTCCGATCGCGGGCCTCAAGCCCAACCCGCTCGCCGGCACGGGGGTCGACCCGCTCGACAACGGGGTGGGCACCCAGCTCGCGGACTTCAAGCCGCTGACCTCGCGGGCCCTGACGGGGCCGCTGGCGCAGGCGCAGTCGGTGGGGAGCGTGCCGGTGGCGGGACAGGCGTTGGGGTTGCTGGGGGGTGTGTGAGTCGCCGGGAGGGGTGAGCTTCCCCGTGCCCCGGGACGGGGCACGGGGAACCGCTCAGTAGGACGAGCCGGAGGCGCCGAGCGCGCCCGTCGGGTGCCAGACCGTCTTCGTCTCCAGGAAGGCCGTCAGGCGCTCGATGCCGGGCGTCCGTGAATAATCCACAGCCTGTGGACGGACGACCCGCTTCAGGTTGTCGGCCGCGGCGATCTCCAGCTCCTTCGCCAGTACGTCGTCCGCGCCCGCGAGGTCGATCGCGTTGACGTCCTGGTGCGCGGCGAGGGGAGCGGCGATCTCCGCCGTCCTGCCGGAGAGGACGTTGACGACACCGCCCGGCAGGTCGGACGTGGCCAGCACCTCGCCCAGCGACAGCGCCGGGAGTGGGGACTTCTCGCTCGCGATCACGACCACCGTGTTGCCGGTCGCGATCACCGGGGCGATCACCGAGACCAGGCCCAGGAAGGACGACTCCTGGGGCGCGAGGACGGTGACGACGCCCGTCGGCTCCGGGGTGGACAGGTTGAAGAAGGGACCCGCGACCGGGTTGCCGCCGCCCACCACCTGGGCGATCTTGTCGGTCCAGCCCGCGTACCAGACCCAGCGGTCGATCGCCGCGTCGACGACCGCGGCAGCCTTGGACTTCGACAGGCCCTCCGCGTCCGCGACCTCACGGACGAACTGGTCCTTGCGACCCTCCAGCATCTCGGCGACGCGGTAGAGGATCTGACCGCGGTTGTACGCCGTCGCACCGGACCAGCCGCCGAACGCCTTGCGGGCGGCGACCACCGCGTCACGGGCGTCCTTGCGGGAGGAGAGGGGCGCGTTGGCCAGCCACTTGCCCTTGGAGTCCGTCACCTCGTACACCCGGCCGCTCTCGGAACGCGGGAACTTCCCGCCCACGTACAGCTTGTAGGTCTTGAAGACGCTCAGTCGCTGCTGCTCGGTCTTGTCGGTCTTCTCAGACATCGAGGTACGCCTCCAGGCCGTGGCGACCGCCCTCGCGGCCGAAGCCCGACTCCTTGTAACCGCCGAACGGCGAGGTCGGGTCGAACTTGTTGAACGTGTTGGACCAGATGACGCCCGCGCGCAGCTTGCTCGCGACGGCGAGGATCCGGGAGCCCTTCTCGGTCCAGATGCCGGCGGAGAGGCCGTACTGGGAGTTGTTGGCCTTGGCGACGGCCTCGTCGGGGGTCCGGAAGGTGAGGACGGACAGGACAGGGCCGAAGATCTCGTCGCGCGCGATGGTGTGCGCCTGGGTGACGTTCGTGAAGAGCGTCGGGGCGAACCAGTAGCCGGAGGAGGGGAGTTCACAGGCCGGGGACCAGCGCTCGGCGCCCTCGGCCTCGCCCTGCTCGACGAGCGAGGTGATACGGGACAGCTGCTCGGCGGAGTTGATCGCGCCGATGTCCGTGTTCTTGTCCAGGGGGTCGCCGAGGCGGAGGGTGGACAGACGGCGCTTGAGCGAGTCCAGCAGCTCGTCGTGGATCGACTCCTGGACGAGGAGACGGGAGCCCGCGCAGCAGACCTGGCCCTGGTTGAAGAAGATGCCGGTGACGACGCCCTCGACGGCCTGGTCGATGGGGGCGTCGTCGAAGACGATGTTCGCGCCCTTGCCGCCGAGTTCGAGGGTCACCTTCTTGTCCGTGCCCGCGACCTGGCGGGCGATCGCCTTGCCGACGGCGGTGGAGCCGGTGAAGGCCACCTTGTTCACGTCGGGGTGCTCGACGAGCGCGGCGCCCGCGTCGCCGTATCCCGGAAGGATGTTGACGACGCCCTTGGGCAGGCCCGCCTGGCGGCAGATGTCCGCGAAGAACAGGGCGGAGAGGGGGGTGGTCTCGGCGGGCTTGAGGACCACGGTGTTGCCGGTGGCGAGCGCGGGGGCGATCTTCCACGCCAGCATCAGGAGGGGGAAGTTCCAGGGGATGACCTGGCCCGCGACGCCCAGCGGGCGGGGGTTCGCGCCGAAGCCCGCGTGGTCGAGCTTGTCGGCCCAGCCCGCGTAGTAGAAGAAGTGCGCGGCGACCAGGGGGAGGTCGGCGTCGCGGGTCTCCTTGATCGGCTTGCCGTTGTCGAGGGTCTCCAGGACGGCGAGCTCGCGGGAGCGCTCCTGGATGATCCGGGCGATGCGGAAGAGGTACTTGGCGCGCTCGGAGCCCGGCAGGGCCGACCACTTCTCGAAGGCCCTGCGGGCGGCCTTCACGGCGCGGTCCACGTCCTCCGCGCCCGCCTGGGCGACCTCGGACAGGACCTCTTCGGTGGAGGGGGAGACGGTCTTGAAGACCTTGCCGTCCGCGGCCTCGGTGAACTCGCCGTCGATGAACAGGCCGTAGGAGGGCGCGATGTCGACGACGGAGCGGGACTCGGGCGCCGGTGCGTACTCGAAAGCGGATGCGGATGCCATGGTGATCAGTCCACCGTCACGTAGTCGGGGCCGGAGTAGCGGCCGGTGGCCAGCTTCTGACGCTGCATCAGCAGGTCGTTCAGGAGCGAGGACGCGCCGAAGCGGAACCAGTGGTTGTCCAGCCAGTCCGCGCCCGCGGTCTCGTTCACCAGGACCAGGAACTTGATGGCGTCCTTGGTGGTGCGGATGCCGCCGGCGGGCTTCACGCCGACCTGGACGCCGGTCTGGGCGCGGAAGTCGCGGACCGCCTCCAGCATGAGGAGCGTGTTCGCCGGGGTCGCGTTGACGGCGACCTTGCCGGTCGAGGTCTTGATGAAGTCCGCGCCGGCCAGCATGCCGAGCCAGCTCGCGCGGCGGATGTTGTCGTACGTCGAGAGCTCGCCGGTCTCGAAGATGACCTTCAGGCGGGCGCTGGTCCCGCAGGCCTCCTTCACGGCGGTGATCTCGTCGTACACCTTCATGTACTTGCCCGCGAGGAACGCCCCGCGGTCGATGACCATGTCGATCTCGTCCGCGCCGGCGGCGACAGCGTCGCGTACGTCGGCGAGCTTCACGTCGAGGGCCGCGCGGCCGGCCGGGAAGGCGGTGGCGACCGAGGCGACCTTCACGCCGGAGCCGGCGACGGCTTCCTTGGCGGTGGCCACCATGTCGGGGTACACGCAGACGGCCGCGGTGGAGGGCGTCGTACGGTCCGTGGGGTCGGGGTGGACCGCCTTGGCGCCGAGCGCCCGGACCTTGCCCGGGGTGTCCGCGCCTTCCAGCGTCGTCAGGTCGACCATCGAGATGGCGAGGTCGATGGCGTAGGCCTTCGCGGTCGTCTTGATGGAACGGGTTCCGAGCGAGGCGGCGCGCGCCTCCAGGCCGACCGTGTCGACGCCGGGGAGCCCGTGGAGGAAGCGGCGCAGCGTGCTGTCCGACGCGGTTACGTCGCCGAGTGCGGGTGCAGTGGTGGGCATGGTCACGAGCTGAGCATATCTACGCGCGTAGCGGCTGTACAGCCCCGGGTACGGGTGTGGGGGAGCCCACGCCCGGACGCTCCCTGCCCCTACCCTCCCCCTGCTCGGCTTCACTCGAGCAGGGGGACTCCATCATCCCCAGGGGCTCCGCCCCTACCCTCCCCCATCGTCCGAAGGGCTCGCTCTCGAACGCGGGGTGCGCCGAGGCTTTTAGGGGCGCGGGGAACTGCGCGATCGGCCCGCACTCGTCCGCAGCCGGGCGACCTGGAGTGGGCGGGGATTCGGGGCGCAGCCCCGCCCGGGCGTGGGGACCGCGCGATCAGTCCTCGGCCACCCGCAGACGAACGAATCCCCGCCCGCCCGTGGCGACGCGGCGGCGTGGGGCGGGGGTGAAGGAAGTGTTCAGGGGGCGTCGGGCAGAATCGGTGGCATGACGACCCCGGATGACCAGCCACCCGTGCCGGACGCCTCGCGACCCGAGTCGCAGGACCGGATCTACCGGTCGCACGCCGGTATCGCGGGCGGCGTACTGCTGCTCGCCATCACGGGCTGGCTCGGCATCGACGCGCTGGTCTCCGGCCACGGCCGCACCCCCTGGCTGGCTCTCGCCGCGCTGATCCTCCTGGTTCCGCTGGTGGCCGCCTTCACCCTGCGCCCCGCCGTCTACGCCAACGAGGACCGGCTGCGCGTCCGTAACCCGTTCCGTGTCGTCGTGCTGCCCTGGAGCAAGGTCGCCTCACTGCGCTCCGGGTACTCCAACGAGGTGGTCGACGCCGAGGGCGCCAAGTTCCAGCTCTGGGCGATCCCCGTCTCCCTGCGCGCCCGCAAGGCCGCGGCCCGACGGCAGGCGCGCAACGCCGCCGCGGACAGCAGCGGCCGCACCTCCTCGGTGGCGAGCGGGCCCACCCGTTCGCACTCCGACCAGGTCATGGACGACCTGCGCGAACTCGCCGAGGCCCGGGCGGCCGCGGAGGGCGCGCAGGGCGAGGTGAGCGTGCGGTGGGCGTACGAGGTCATCGGTCCCGCGCTCGCGGGAGCCGTGGTCCTGGCGATCCTGCTGGCGGTGGGGTGACACCAGGGGGGTGCGGCGGACGGGTGTCCGTCGTCGCCCAGGTCGGGCCCTGCGGGCCCTGACCCGTCGCTCCGTACGGCATCAGGCCGCCCGTGTTCCCGGTCCCGTACGGCATGAGGCCCCCGTGTTCCGGACCCTGCACGCCGTCGGGCCGCTCGTGTCCCTGGTCCCGTCGCCGTCGGGCCGCCCGCGTTCCCGGACCCGTCGCCGTCATGTCGCCGGTGTTCCCCGTCCCGTGCGGCGCCGGGCCGCCCCCGAGGGGTGCCCGGCGCCGTTCGCTCGGGGTCAGCCGACCACGTCGACGAAGGTGCCCGCCGACACCGCGGCCGCGGTGTCGGCCGTGCCGGCGTAGGACCAGCGGTAGGAGCCGTCGGTGTAGGCGCGGACGGTGGTGGAGAGGGTGCCGCCGGTCACGGTCGGCACGGTCTTGAGCGTGCAGTACGTGCTGCTGCCCTTCGGGCGGAACTGCAGGCTCACGGGCCGGCCGGCCGCGGCGCCGACGGACGTGCCGGTCGCCCAGTCCGCGTTGCGCACGCCGCCCGTGACGGTGAGGACGCGGCCCCACTTCACCGGCTTGGGAGTGGCCTCGACGGTCACCTGGCTGTCGCGCAGCACGCTGACGGTGGCGGCGCTGTCCAGGAACACGGCGTCGCTGTCGGGAGCGATCGCGTAGGCGCTGAGGTGCCAGTCGCCGGCCAGCGAGTCGTCGGCCGGGGCGGTGCCGGGGGTCAGGGTGAAGGTCAGGGTGCAGGTGGTCGTGGTGGCGACCGTCGGACCGCAGGCCGCCGTCGAGGCCACGGTGCTGTCCGGGGCGCCGAAGGGGCCGTGGTAGAGCGTCGCGTTGACCTGCTGGAGACCGGACGGGTCGGTCGCGGTGACCTCGGCGGTGACGGTTCTCGCGTCGGTGCCGACGACGACGGGGTTGCCGTCGTTGACGACCACGCCGGTGATGTCGGTGTCGCCGAACCTCTCGTCCGCGTGCGCGGCCGGAACGGTGAGGGCGGACAGGGCGACGACGCCACACGCAGCGGCGACAGCTGAACTCATACGCATGCGAATTCCCCAATGTGAATGCCGCGGCCTGTCAATTTCACACCGGCAGGCCCGAATTGACGTGTGCAGCGTACTCGTTGCCTTGGGATTTCGGAACGTTTGTATGAGAGTTTTGTGAGTCGCCGATTTCCCGGTGAAGAGAATGCGCGCGAATATCGAGTGTGCCGTTTCCGTGGAAAGCCGAAGGGGAAATTCGGTTCAAATTTCAGCGGACCTGGAGGCCACCTACGTGTACCGCCCCTCTTCGTGGTGGGCCGGGAGGGCGGGTGTCCCGGGGCGCCCCCCCCGCCGGCGCGTCGGGAAATTCGCCCACTCTTGAGGCGACCTGATGGTCGACCGCATGAACGAGGGGCAACCTTCGCGTGAAATGTGTTTCACGCGTGGATCAAGTTTCTCTTTGGTCTCACTAATCTGCGTGTGCCGCATGACCGACGAATCCGCGTCGACTCATGCGGCTTCCTGATATGGGGATACAGGAGTGGGGATGGATGGCGGCAAGAATGGGGGGCGCGGCCGTACCGGGCACGCGCTGTCAAATAGATATAGGTGCAGACGGCACTTACTCGTGGCGACTCACTGCCACGAACGGGCGGGTGATCGCCGTCGCCGCGAGGACGTACCGGAACTACGGCGAGTGCCGTGCGGCGTTCGAGCGCTTGTGCACCGACATCGGGAAATTACCCGGCGCGGTGCATCACACCGCGGAAGGCAGTGGATGGGTCTGGCGGCTGCGTGACGGCACCGGCGGCGTCGTGGCCGTGTCCTCGCGTGCCTACGAGCGGCACTCGACGTGCCAGGCCGCCTATGAACGCTTCCGGGCTCTCCTGGCCGAGCTCGGGTCGGGTGGGGCGATTCCGTGGGACGACGCCGAGTGAGGGAACGACGCCGAGCGAGGGGACGACCCCGAGAGAGCGGACGGGGCTGACGGATCGATCGTGCGCGTGAGGGGCTGGGGTGCGCCACAAGAGCGCATCCCAGTCCCTCACGCGTTCTCCTGTCGCCGCGTTCACGTCAACATCGGAAGTTGCCCCTCGGGGGCGTCTCGTTCACGTTCGTGTGCGCGTGCGTCCATCACGCGTCAGGAGTGTCGTCCCATGTGACGACGCGAATCTTTGAGCGATCTGTGGCTCCGGGGGACGACCCTCCGAGACGCCTGCACCCCGATCGGGGGCTGCCCGACCGCGTGTTCAGGGGCATCCTGCGCGGCGGCGGCGGGCTGGTCCTCGCGATCATGCTGCTGGTCGGCGGCTTCCTGACGTACCGGGCCTGGCAGGCGCTGTCGGTCGCGAAGTGGGACTTCGTCACCACCGAGGCGTGGGAGCCCGAAGGCGGGCACTTCGGCATCGCGGCCGTGCTCGTCGGGACGGTGCTGATCGCCATGGTCGCCATCGTGTTCGCCGTACCGCTGGCGCTCGGCACCGCGCTCTACATCTCCGAGTACGCGCCGCCGCGGATCCGCCAGACCCTCATCAGCGTCGTGGACCTGATGGCGGCCGTGCCGTCGGTCGTCTACGGCCTGTGGGGCCTGTTCTTCTTCCAGGGGCACGTGGTCAGCGTGTCCCGCTGGATCTCGACCTACTTCGGTTGGATCCCCCTCTTCAAGGTCGACGGCGTCGATCCGAAGGACCCGCTCGCCACCGCGACGGTCTACACCTCCTCCACCTTCATCGCGGGCATGGTCGTGTCCTTGATGGTCGCGCCGATCATCTGCTCGGTGGTGCGGGAGGTCTTCTCGCAGGCTCCGGTCGGCGAGCGGGAGGGCGCGTACGCGCTCGGCGCCAACCGCTGGGGCATGATCCGCAGCGTCGTCCTGCCCTTCGGCAGGGGCGGCATGATCGGCGGCACCATGCTGGGCCTGGGCCGGGCGCTCGGCGAGACCATCGCCGTGTACCTGATCATCTCGCCGGTGTTCGTGATCCAGCCGCACATCCTGCAGAACGGCACCAGCTCGGTCTCGTCCCTGATCGCCCTGCGCTACGGCGAGGCGAGCCCCATGGGCATGTCGGCGCTGATGGCCGCGGGCCTCGCGCTCTTCCTGATGACCCTCGTGGTCAACTTCGCCGCTTCGTCGATCGTCGCCCGCAGCCGTTCCGGCGCGACGAGCGACTCCTGAGGAGACCGAGCCCGATGACCGTCACCGCTCCGCAGAGCCCACCCGGCGACCAGGGGCAGGGGGCCGATCCGAGCCCCGCGGGTGCGCCGAAAACGCCGCCCCCGGCCCCACTCACCCACCTGCCCGCACGCCGGCCCGGCGCGAGTTCAACGCGCGGAGACTCGCGCCGCAACCTCTCCACGCTGCGCGCCAGCGACGTGTACGCCATGGTCGGCGCCGGCGCCGCGTCCCTCGCCCTCACCTGGCTGATCTTCGACCGGCTGCTGCCCTTCAACGGCGCCCTGGGCTTCGTCGTCATCGCCTACGCGCTCTTCATCGGCCTGTACGCGCTGCTGGTCTCCTGCGACGAGGACGGTCCCGCGGTCCGTGACCGGGTGGCCGCCGCGATCGTCCAGAGCCTCGGCCTGGTGATGCTGACCGTGCTGGCCTTCGTGGTCGTCTACACCCTCTACGAGGGGCGTGAGGCGCTGCCGCACCTGAACTTCTACACCGAGTCGATGGCCGACGCGGGTCCGCTGGAGCCCCTCAGCGTCGGCGGCATCGTGCACGCCATCGTCGGCACGCTGTGGCAGATCTCCATCGCCCTGGTGATCTGCATACCGACCGGGCTGGTGTGCGCGGTCTTCCTCAACGAGGTCCCGGGCGCCTTCAGCCGGTTCGTCCGCACCATCGTCGAGGCGATGACAGCGTTGCCATCCATCGTGGCCGGCCTGTTCATCTACGCGACCTTCATCCTGAGCCTCGGTTTCGGTCAGTCCGGCCTCGCCGCCGGGCTCGCGATCTCCGTGATGATGCTGCCGATCATCATCCGCGCGGCGGACGTGGTGATCCGACTGGTCCCCGGCACGCTGCGCGAGGCGTCCTACGCGCTCGGCACCTCACGGTGGCGCACGGTCTGGCACGTGGTGCTCCCCACCTCGCGGTCCGGGCTGACCACGGCGGTCATCCTGGGCACCGCGCGCGGTGTGGGCGAGACCTCGCCGGTCCTGCTGACCGCCGGTTTCACCCAGGAGCTCAACACCAACCCGCTCCACGACCCGATGGTGTCGCTGCCGCTGGCGGCCTTCAAGCTCGTCGAGTCCCCCGAGCCCACCTACATCGCCCGCGGCTTCGGCACCGCGGCGGTGCTCCTGGTGCTGGTGCTCGTCCTGTTCGTCGCGGCCCGCGTCGTCGGCGGCCGTGGGCCGGGCAAGCTGACCCGCCGCCAGGAACACCGCCGGGTCAGGGCGTCGCGCCGTGACGCGCAGCGCTTCGACGTGTACGCAACCGCCGGCCGGCCGTCGGCCGGCCCCGCCTCGACCAGTCCCGCATCGACGAGGAGCACCCCGTGATATCCGCACCCGTCCGTCGTCCGCGCAGCGTGCGCGTGTACCAGGCACTGGCGCTGGTCGTCGCACTGGTCTGCGCGCTCATGGCCGTACATCCGCCAGGTGCCTTCGCGGTCACCTACGTGAAGATCAGTGGCTCCGGCTCGACATGGAGCGCCAACGCCATCGAGCAGTGGCGCCGCAACGTACGCCAGCAGGGCATGACCGTGAACTACGCGTCGGTGGGCTCGTCGGTCGGACGTACCCAGTTCGCGAACGGCACGTCCGACTTCGGGGTGTCCGAGATCCCCTACGGCCTCAAGGAGTTCGGTACGACCGACACTCCGCCGCAGCGCAAGTACGCCTACATGCCGATCGTGGCCGGCGGTACGTCGTTCATGTACAACCTGAAGATCGGCGGCAACCGGGTCACCAACCTGCGGCTGTCCGGGGAGGTCCTCAGCAAGATCTTCACCGGCAAGCTCACGATGTGGAACGCGCCGGAGATCAGGGCGGACAACCCCAAGCTGGCCCTGCCCGCCCGCCGTATCGTCCCGGTCATCCGCTCCGACGGCTCCGGCACCACCGCGCAGTTCACCCTGTGGATGTCCAAGCAGTACGGCACCCTGTGGAACGACTACTGCCGTCGGGCGGGCAAGCCCACGCCCTGCGGCCTGACGTCGTACTTCCCGAACATCCCCGGCTCGGGCTTCGTCGCCCAGTCCGGCTCGCTCGGCGTCGCGGGCTACACCAAGCAGCCCCAGGCCGAGGGCGCCATCACCTACGTCGAGTACTCCTACGCCAGGAACGCGGGCTTCCCGGTCGTCAAGGTCCTCAACAAGTCCGGGTACTACGTCGAGCCGACCGCCTCCAGTGTGGCCGTCGCCCTGACCCAGGCGCAGATCAACAACGACTCGCGGTCCGCGAACTACCTCACCCAGAACCTGGACGGGGTCTACACGTACGGCGACCGGCGCACCTACCCGCTGTCCAGCTACAGCTACATGATCGTCCCGACCAAGGAGGAGATGGGGTTCACCAAGGCCAAGGGCGCCACGCTGAGCGCGTTCGACAACTACTTCCTCTGCGAGGGCCAGCAACTGGCCGACCGGCTCGGCTACTCGCCGCTGCCGATCAACCTCGTGCAGGCGGCCATGGAGCAGGTGCGCAAGATCCCCGGTGCCGTGTCGGACAACATCAACATCAAGAACTGCAACAACCCGACGTTCTCCAGTGACGGGAAGAACCTCCTGGCGCAGAACGCCCCGTATCCCGCGGCGTGCGACAAGAAGGGTTCGGACCAGTGCGCCACCGGCACCGGCGGCGCCCATCAGTCCACCTCGCCGAGCGGCTCCGGTACGTCCGGCGGCGGCACCGGCTCGGGCGGTTCGGGTACGACCGGCGGTTCGGGCACGTCCGGCGGTTCCGGTTCGACGGGCGGTTCGGGTGCGACGGGAACGGCCGGTGCCACCACCGGCGGCAGCGGTACGGCGGGCAGCACCGGCGGTACGGGTGGGGCGACGGCAGGTAGCGTCGTCGCCCCCGACACCGGCCAGGTGCTCAGCGGCGGCGGGGGCACCGGCGACACCTCGGTCGCCGCCAGCCCGGTCTCCCTCGGCACCGGCGACGCCCTCGGTCTGCGCACCGCGCTGATGGCACTGTCGGCCGTGCTCCTGATCGGCGTGGTCGTCGGGCCACCCCTGATCGGACGCATGATGTCGAACCGCGCCCGCCGCAAGGGGGGCGTGGCATGACCGCCATGACTCCCATGCCCCGGTCCCGGCGGCGCGTCGTCGCCGCCGTGAGCGCGCTGCTGGCCGCGCTGGTCCTGGCCCTGCTCCCGCTGCCTTCCGCCACCACGTCCGCCGCGGCGGCGGACGGCACGGCGGAGGACTCCGCGGTCACGGTGACGGGGAAGCAGGGCAAGTACGACGACTTCTCCAAGCTGAAGGTGACCGTCCACCAGACGAAGAACCTGCGGTCGCAGGGGGTGCGGGTCACCTGGCAGGGCGGGGCGCCGACGATCGACGGGCAGAACGCCGCCGTCAACTTCCTGCAGATCATGCAGTGTTGGGGCGATGATCCGGCCGGACCCGACCGTGATCAGTGCGTCTTCGGCGGCGACGGCTCGATCCTCGGGGCCGGAAACGGCCGACTGGTCGGCACCGATCCGGGGGAGACCCAGTACCCCGGTGGCTTCGTCCCGTTCCGCCCGGTCGGTGACCTGCCCCCCACCAAGTCCTCCCACGACTTCACCTACTTCGGTCCGCTGGACACCAACGAGCAGCGGTTCGCCAGAACCTATGCCGACGGCACGGGCGAGGTGACCTTCGAGGCGCAGGACGGCATCCAGGCGTCCCACCTGGGCTGCGGCATGAACACGGCGCCTGCCGGGAGTGACGCCGTTCCGCGGCACTGCTGGCTGGTCGTCGTCCCGCGCGGCACGCACGACGCGGACGGCACCGAGATCACCCAACCGAACCAGGCGGGCAACTCACTGCAGAGCTCGCCGCTGTCCGCGACGAACTGGGCTCAGCGGATGGTCGTCCGTCTGGACTTCCAGCCGGTCGACGCGTTCTGTCCGGAGGGCCAGCCGGAGCTGCCCACGGTCGGCTCCGAACTGATGACGGACGCCGTCACTTCCTGGCAGCCGAAGCTGTGCTCGTCCACGGGGAGCACGTTCGCCTTCACTCAGGGCGGCGAGGAGGAGGCCAGGGGCCAGGTCCTGGGCACGTCGGCCGACACGCCCCTGCTGGGCTTCACCGTCGACCCGGTCGCCCGGCCGGACGACGGATCCAAGGTCGTGCACGCACCGGTGGCGGTGTCCGGACTGGCGATCGCCTTCTTCATAGAAGGTCCGTCCGGCGTGGTCCAGGGAATGAAACTGAATCCGCGGCTCGTCGCGAAGATGCTCACTCATTCCTATGTGGAAGACGTGACGCTGGGCGCCACTCCTGATTATTTGAATGGGAACAGCCCTTCCCTGGTCCAGGATCCGGAATTCAAGGAATTGAATCCAGGTTTTCCGCAGTTGACCAATCACCAGCTGAGGAGCCTCATGGTTCCGCTGCAGTCTTCCGACACCACGCGGATCGTCTGGAACTGGCTCCAGTCGGACGCGGACGCCCGTGGCTTCCTCTCCGGGACGAAGGACCGGTGGGGGATGCGGGTGAACCGCTATTTCCAGGACCTGAAGCTGGCGCAGAACACCACGCTGACCGACTACCCCAAGGTGGACCCGACGACCACGCCGGCCCTCGGCAACGGGACACCCCCTCTCAGCTACGCGATCACCGACCTGGACCCGTACACGGCCGACCTGCACGACGGGGCCGTGCGAACCCGCCGGGGCAACAACACCCGCACCATCCAGTGGCAGTCGGGGGACACCGCCCAGTCGCCGGCCAAGCTCATCAACGACGCGCCTATGTCGGGTCAGCGTGCCGTGATGGCGATCGTCGACGCCGCGTCTGCGGAGCGTTACGGGTTGACGACCGCGGCGCTGCGCAACGCGGACGGCAACTTCGTGAAGCCCTCGGCCGCCACGCTCACGGCCGACGTCGCGACCATGCGGCCGTCGTCCGAAGACGCTTCGGTGCTCAAGCCGGACCCGGCGCGCGCCAAGGGGCAGGCGTATCCGCTGACGGCCGTCGCCTACGCCGCGGCCTCGGTGAACCAGGACGCGAAGGCCCGCAAGGCGTACGCCCGGTTCATCAGGTACGTCGCGGGATCGGGCCAGACGCTCGGCGTGTCGGCGGGCCAACTGCCCTTCGGCTACGCGCCCTTGCCGGCCCAGCAACGTCTGCAGGCGCGGACCGCCGCCGACGCCCTGGAGCGCGGCGAGACCGTGACCGGCCCTTCGTCCGACGGGTCGAACCAGGGTGACACGGGAGGGCTCGGATCCGGAGCCGGCACCGGAGGAACCTCCTCCGGCGGTGGCACCGGCGGAGCGTCCGCGGGCGGGACGGGCGGCGGCGCCACCCCCTCGGCCTCGGACTCCGCCGCCGCGGTGAACGGCTCCGCGTCACCCTCCTCCGGGCCGCAGCAGAATGTCGCGGAAGCCAAGGCGGGATTCACTCCAGGAGAGATCCTGGGAATTATCCGATGGATTCTTCTCGTCGTCCTGTTCGTGGGCGGGGCGGCAGGACTTTCGGGTCCGATAATGCTGCATTTCGCGCAGCGTCGGACTCCCTAGGAGGCACCTAGGAGGCCTGCCCGTAACCTTTCTCTCACGGGGAATTGGTTGGTCACCGCGCGGAAATCCTGGAATTGTTTGCGGTGGCCGACCGACGGGCCGGCAGGAAAAAGATCCGGATTTTGCTTGAACGGCCAGCCTTCGAAATCCAGAAAACAAGGGGTTCAGAAGTGAACGTCAAGTCTCGCGCCAAGGTCGGCGCTGCTTTCGGTGTCGCGGCTCTCGGTCTCGGCATCCTGGCCTCTCCCGCTTCGGCGGACCCGAGCCCGGTCACCGACTACCGTCAGCTGGCGGGTGTCGGTTCGGACACCACGCAGTACGTCATGAACGGCATCGGCGACGCCGTCACGAATGCCAACGGCAAGATCGTCGCGTCGTGGAACGCCACCGGCACCGCCACCGTGAAGACCAAGGCGACCGGCTGTGACACCGTCGCCCGCCCGGACGGCTCCTCGGCCGGTATCAACGCGCTGAACGCCGACATCACCGCCGGCACCCACTGCATCGACTTCGCCCGCTCCTCGCGTGGCCCGGTGGACACCACCACCACGGACCTCACGTGGATCCCGTACGCCAAGGACGGTGTGACCTACGCCACCGACCTGGGCAGCACGCTGCCGACGAACCTGACGAAGGCACAGTTGGCCGCGATCTACCAGTGCAACTCCACCGAGTTCCCGAACGCGCAGCCGCTGCTGCCGCAGTCCGGCTCCGGTACCCGGACCTTCTGGCTGTCGGCCATCGGGATCACCGAGGCGCAGGTCGGCTCCTGCGTCGACGGCACCATCCAGGAGCACAACGGCGCGGCGATCCTCAACGGCAACCAGCTCATGCCGTACTCGATCGCCCAGTGGATCGCCCAGGGCAAGGGCCTCTCCGACGTCCCGAACCGTCGCGGTGAGTCGCGTCTGCGCAGCATCAACGGCCTGGCCCCCACCACGGGCACGGGCTCCGCGATCGCGCTCAACACGGCCTTCGACGCCGGCTTCCTCCGCGACGTCTACAACGTCGTCCCGACCGCCAACGTCTCGGACTCGGTCGTCGCCGGGACCTTCGTCGGTTCGGGCTCGAAGGTCTGCGCCGCCGGCTCCACGATCGCGACCTACGGCTTCGGCGCCGTGTCCAACTGCGGTGCCACCACGCTCACGGGCGAGCGGTAATCCGTGATCGTCGTCTGATCCTCGCGTGACGGCCGGGCACCCTCCAGGTGCCCGGCCCCACGCGCTGTCATCCGTCCACGTAATCCGTCAACCGTCCCCCGGGGGGCATCGCCGTGACAGTGCCACAACCATTCCGAAGAGCGGCCGCGATCGTGGCCGCCTGTGCCTTACTCGCCATGGGCCTCGTGGTCCTGGCCATGTCCCAGTCCCAGCCTGCCCGGGCGGCGTCCGTCGGCGAGTTCACCATGACGCCCACCGGCGGCAAGCTGAGTGACCCGCAGCCCATCGCCGGCTCGATCGGTATCCCCGGCGCATGTCCCGCCGCCACCATCGAAGACCTCAACTGGAACAGCGTCCTCGCCCTGTACGTCGTCAAGGCCGACGGCACCGAGGTGAAGGCGCTCAACGGGATCACCAGCAAGGCCCCCTACACCGCGGCGACCTCGGCGGTCTCGCTGGTCGCGGCGGACAACGCGGGGATGGTGGTCAGCAGCCTGTCGGACGCCATCACGGGCGACGGCACGTACGAGTTGCGCCTGCGGTGCGTGGACAACTACGACTGGGCCGTTCCGCCCGACTCGATCGTCCCGGGCGACCCGTACTGGACCCAGAAGATCACCGTCACCGGCGACAACTGGGTGGTAGGGGAAGGCGCGGAGGCCACCCAGGTCGCGCTGACCGCCTCCCCCGCCGTGGTCGCGCCCAGCGAGGAGACCACGCTCACCGCGACGGTGTCGCCCGCGGCGGCGGCCGGCACCGTCACCTTCCTGGAAGGCGCGACGACGCTGGGCCAGGCCACGGTCGCGAGTGGCAAGGCCGAGTTCAAGACGTCGACGCTGGCCGAGGGGGACCACGGCGTCACGGCCCGCTTCACTCCGGGGAACGCCGCCGAGTGGGGAGCCTCGGAATCCGCGCCCTTCGAGGTGACCGTGCAGCTGCCGAGGTACGAGATGCGCGACGCCGCGGGGAAGCTGCTGGCCTACAACCCCGAGTTGCAGCGCGGCCAGACCGTGAAGGTCCTCATCCGCGGATGCCGGCCGAGCGCGTCGTACTCGATGACCATGTTCCACAACGACGCCACCTTCCCCGCCGCCACGGCCGACGCGAGCGGGACGGTCACCTGGTCCACTCTGACCGTGCCGGACGACGCCGTGGCGGGGGCGAGCAACTGGGACTACAGCCCGGACTGCACCGGCGGCAAGAACCCCGTGCGCGCGGTGGACTTCACCGTCCCCGAGCCGTCCTCCGAGTCCCCGTCGGCGAGCCCGACCGACTCCCCGACGGACAACCCCTCCGACGAGCCCACCGACGGCTCCAGCAGTGAACCGACCGACGGCTCTTCGGGCGACTCGTCCGGCACCACGTCCGGCACCACCACGACCGGTGGCAGCGGCACCGGCGGCGACTCCACCTCCGGCGGGACCTCGCCCACCGGGGGCCTCGCCTCCACCGGCAGTCAGATCGCGCTGTTCTCCGGCCTCGGAGCCGTCATCCTCGTCACGGCCGGCGTCCTCGCCGTGCGGTACGGCCGCCGCGAGGGGCTGCTGAAGTTCGGCGACCCCCGCTCGTAGCGGCTCGGGAGCACGGGCGGCGGGCCCCCACCCCGCCGCCCGCGTCTTCGTATCTCCACCACACACCTCTCCACAGGAGCGCTCCCCGTGACCGTGTTGTCCCCGCCCCCGCCGGCCGACGCGCCGCCGGTGCCGGCGCCCGCACCCGAGCCCAGGTCCGCCGCGGGGCCGCCGCGGGCCGAGCGCCCCGGCTTCGCGTTCGCCGGGGCCGCGCTGTGCGTGCTCGCCGCGCTGCTGCTCGGCTTCGCCGCCAACCTCACCATCGTCGGCCACCTCCAGCACGCGCGTGACCAGCAGACCGCGTACGACGAGTTCCGCCGTCAACTCGCCCTCGGAACGGCACCGGTGGGCCAGCGGGGTTACGACGGCAAGATGCTGGAGCCCGGCGCGCCCGTCGCCCTGCTGCGCATCCCGGCGCTGGGCCTGAAGGAGGTCGTGGGGGAGGGCACCACCTCCGGGGTGCTGATGTCCGGCCCCGGCCACCGCCGGGACACCCCGCTGCCGGGACAGGCCGGCACCAGCGTGCTCATGGGCCGTCAGTGGGGGTACGGCAGCCCGTTCAACGACCTGCACCAACTGCCCCTCGGCACCGAGATCCGGCTGACGACCGGTCAGGGCACCGCCACCTACAAGGTCTCCTCCATCCGCCGCAAGGGCGACCCACTGCCGCCCACGCTCAAGGAGGGCCAGGGCCGGCTCACGCTCATCACCGCCGACGGCGCGCCCTACACCCCCTCCGGCACCCTCCGCGTGGACGCGACCCTGGCGAGTGCCGTACAGCCCGCGCCGCCCCGCCCGCTGACGCTCGGCTGGATCGACGAGTCGGAGCAGGCCCTGGGCACGGAGAACGCCGCCTGGCTCTCGGTCTTCCTCTGGTCGCAGGGGCTGCTCGGCGCGGCCCTGCTCACCATGGCCGCGTACCGCGTGTGGGGCCGCTGGCAGACCTGGATCGTCTGCGTGCCCGTGCTGACCGCCCTCGGCCTCGCCGTCTCCGGCGCCGCCACCCGCCTGCTGCCCAACCTGCTCTGACCGACGAGGAGTTCCACCATCATGTCCGACACGAACCCGACACTCGTCGACGAGATCCTCGACCCGACGGTGAAGATGCGGAGCACCAAGGCGAGCAGGCCCGCCGTCTCCGGCGCCGGTCCCGGCGAGAGCAATCCGGCGACCCTGGAGGCCGACTCCATCTCGGCCTGGTTCGCCGACCACAAGGTCCTGGAGCACGTGTCGCTCACCATGCCCGCCCGCAAGGTCACCGCGCTCATCGGCCCGTCCGGCTGCGGCAAGTCCACGTTCCTGCGGATCCTCAACCGCATGCACGAACTGATCGGCTCCGCCTCCCTCGCGGGCCGGGTGCTGCTGGACGGCGAGGACATCTACGACCGTGGCCGCCGCATCACCCACGCCCGCCGCCAGATCGGCATGGTCTTCCAGAAGCCGAACCCCTTCCCGGCGATGTCCATCTACGACAACGTCACCGCAGGACTGAAGCTCGGCGGCATCAAGGCCGGCCGTGAGAACAAGGACTGGCTCGTCGAGGAGTGCCTGACGAAGGCGGGCCTGTGGAAAGAGGTCCGGGACCGGCTCCGGCAGCCCGGCGGCGCGCTCTCCGGCGGCCAGCAGCAGCGTCTGTGCATCGCGCGTTCGCTGGCCGTACGACCGCGGGTCCTGCTCATGGACGAGCCGTGCTCGGCGCTGGACCCGACCTCGACACGGCGCATCGAGGAGACGATCCACGAGCTGTCCGAAGAGGTCACCATCGTGATCGTCACCCACAACATGCAGCAGGCCGCCCGGGTCTCCGACCAGTGCGCGTTCTTCCTCGCCGAGCAGGGCACCCCCGGCGCCATCGTCGAACACGGCACCACGGACGCCATGTTCAACAACCCGCAGGACCCGCGTACGACGGACTACGTGAACGGACGCTTCGGATAGGACGACCGACCACACCGACGGAGGCCTCGGATGCCAGGCACCCTCCGAGCGACGAGCGAGGGACGACCCCGCCGCGCGGTGGCCCGTACCGCGGCCGTCCTGGCCGCTGTCGCCCTCGCCGGCTGCGCCGTCCCCGGAGCGCCCGAGAAGGCGTTGGCGGGCCCACCCGCGTCCGTCCCGCTCACCGAGCGGACGGCCCCGGACCCGGCCGACCCCACCCCGCTCGGGACATCGGCCCGCCCCCGCACGCCCGAACCCACTCCCACTCCACCGCCCCGCGACCCCGCTCCGGCGTCCTCGCCGTCCCCCAGCGCGCCCACCGTGTCGCCGACGACGAAGCTCCCGGACCTGGGCACGCCACCCCGGTCCACCTCGCCGCGCCCCGGCACCACGCCCGCGAAGCCGCCACCGAAGCCGCCGGCCGGTGCCGATGCCGGTGCCGAGACGTTCGGTCGGCGTGGCCCGGACGGTTCGACCACCCTGCGCATCGGCTCCTGGTCGGCCCGGGTGGTACGCGGTGGGCAGGAGGCGGTGGACGCGTGCCGCGACGCCGTGCAGTGGACGGGGCCCGACCTGGGGACGGAGGACGGCTACGCGCTGCGTACCGCCGTCGTCGTCGGCCACGACTACTGCGGCTTCGAACGTTTCGCCAAGCTGCCCGTGGGCACCGTCGTCACGGCCACGACGCCACGCGGCACGTTCGAGTACCGCGTGTACGCCCACTACGTCAGCCCCGGCCGCGGCACCCCGTCCCAGGGCCTGTACTGGGGCGACCTCACGCTCCAGTCCTGCGTCGGCCCGGACACGGGCTTCAGCTACCTCATGCGTGTGTGAGGCGGCGCGGCCGGAGCCCGACACGGGGTTCAGTTGCCTGGGGGGCGGGCTGAACCCCGTGTCCGGCCCATGCGCGGCGTCCCGCCCAACGTGGTGATGGGGGCGCGGGACACCTGGCGGGCGGATGCGTCCAAGGGGGGGTGAGGAGCACATCCGCGCTTCCCTCCAGCGTGAGACGCGCGGGGACGGAGCAGGCAGCCGAGGAGCATGCGACAGCCCAACTCCCCGTGAATCGAGAGACGTACGAATCCAGGTGTGGTGCCGTACGGACGCCCGCTCAGGGCGCGCTCGGCCACACCAGCGCCATGTACGCGCTCCAGTACGCCGAACCCAGCAGCGCCGCGGTCACGGCGAGGGCCCGGAAGCGGGGTGAGGCGCGGGACAGATGGAGGGCCAGCGGGAGCAGGAGCGGGAAGCCGGGCAGGAGGAAGCGGGCACGGGGGAAGTAGACGCCGCCGCTGCCCAGCACGATCAGCAGCAGGACGCCGGTGAAGACCAGCAGAGGGAGCGGCTGCCGGTCCCAGGCGCCCAGGGCGTAGAGGACCACGGACACGATCAGCGTGAGCGTCACCATCACCAGGAACAGCTCCGGCCTGGAGTCGAGCACGAGGACCTCCCGCATACGGCGCAGGGTCTCCGCGCCGCCGTCCCAGTCGTTGTGCCACAGCCGCTGCACGGCGAAGTAGCCGTCCCATCGGCCCAGGCGCACGCCCACCCAGCCGACGTAGGCGAACCAGCCCGCCGGGGCGAGGGCCGCGGCCGCGAGGACGCGGGGCGAGAAGCGGTGCCGCAGGGAGAGCAGGGCCGTGACGGTGACCGCGGCCGCCGCCGCGATGCCCGTCGGGCGGGTCAGGCCCGACAACGACGCCAAGGCGCCCGCCCAGAGCCAGCGGCCGGTGAGCACCGCGTACAGCGACCAGGCGGCGAACGCCGTGAAGAGGGACTCCGTGTAGCCCATCCACTGGACCAGGCCGACCGGAAGAGCCGCCCACAGGAAGGTCAGCAGTATGGCCACGCGCCGGCCGTGGAGATGGTGGCCGACGGCGAAGACTCCCCACGCGGCGAGGAAGGAGGCGACGATCGAGATCGCCAGGCCCGTCGTGGCGCGCGTACCCGGGGTCAGGACCGCGACCGCCTTGACCAGGATCGGGTACAGCGGGAAGAACGCGAGGTTGTTCGCGTCGTACCGGGTGCCCAGGTGGCGGGTGTAGCCGTGCTGGGCGATGCCCAGATACCAGTCCGCGTCCCACTGGGTGGCCAGGACGGGCCACACGCCATGGTGTTGATGGTGCGCCCACAGGGTGAGGAGCAGCAGACTCACGAGGCGTACGGCCCCGTAGGCGAGCAGGGCGGGGGCCGCCCGGCGCAGCTGGGTGCGGAGGGAGCACAGGATGCCTGTGCTCCTACTCGTCCCCGCACCCGTACCCGTACTCGTGTTCGCGTTCGTGGTCGCGGGGAAGTCGCCGGGAGCGTTCCGGGGTGGGGAGGATGTCGGCCGGGAAGCGGTCGAGGACACGCGGCAGCTCCTGGGGCTCGGCGGTGCGCTACCGCCAACCGTTCCTCGGTCGGATGGTGGCGCACCGGAGCGCTGCGTCAACTGCCGGGCGGAAATCACCCGTACGTGGCTGAGCCCTGGACTTGGGCCCTCGCGAAGGCGCGGGATCCGAGATGCGGGACCCGAGGCGCGGGATCAGATGCCGGCCGCCGCCGACAGGTCCCGCTTGATCCCCGCGAGCAGCTCGGCGGCCTTCGCGTGGGCCGTGGGCAGCTCGGTGTGCGAGCCGACCGGGACCACGACCTCCAGGTAGCACTTCAGCTTCGGCTCGGTGCCGCTGGGGCGGACGATGACGCGGGCGCCGTCCAGCGTGTAGCGCAGTCCGTCGGTCGGCGGAAGCGTGTCCGTGCCCTTCGTCAGGTCCTCGGACCCGGTGATGGGCAGGCCCGCCAGCTCCGTCGGGGGCTGCTCGCGCAGCCGGCCCATCGCGTTCGCGATGACCGACAGGTCCTCCACGCGGACCGAGAGCTGGTCGGTGGCGTGCAGACCGTGCGCCACGGCGATGTCGTCGAGGAGATCGAGGAGGGTGCGGCCCGCCTCCTTCAGCTCGGAGGCGAGTTCCGTGATGAGCAGGGCCGCGGTGATGCCGTCCTTGTCGCGTACGCCGTCCGGGTCGACGCAGTAACCGAGCGCCTCCTCGTAGCCGTAGCGCAGGCCCTCCACCCGGGCGATCCACTTGAAGCCGGTGAGGGTCTCCTCGTAGGGGAGGCCCGCCTTCTCGGCGATCCGGCCGAGGAGGGAGGAGGAGACGATCGACTCCGCGAAGGTGCCGCGCGCGCCGCGGTTCACCAGGTGCTGGGCGAGCAGCGTGCCGACCTCGTCGCCGCGCAGCATGCGCCAGTCGGCACCGTCCCTGACGGCCACCGCGCAGCGGTCCGCGTCCGGGTCGTTGGCGATGATCAGGTCGGGGTCGGTCTCGCGGGCCTTCGCGAAGGCCAGGTCCATCGCGCCGGGCTCTTCCGGGTTGGGGAAGGCGACGGTGGGAAAGTCGGGGTCCGGTTCCGCCTGCTCGGCGACGAGCACGGGCTCCGGGAAGCCGGCCCGGGCGAAGGCGGCGAGCAGGACGTCCTTGCCGACACCGTGCATCGCCGTGTAGACGCTGCGGGCGGTGCGGGGGGAGTCCTGGGCGAGTACGGCGTCCGTACGGGCCAGGTAGGCGTTCAGGACGCTCTCGTCGAGGGTCTCCCAGCCGGAGTCCGGGCGGGGGACGTCGGCGAGGCCGGCGACGGCGGCGATCTCGGCGGCGATCTCGGCGTCCGCCGGGGGGACGATCTGCGAACCGTCGCCCAGGTAGACCTTGTAGCCGTTGTCGCGGGGCGGGTTGTGGCTGGCGGTGACCTCCACGCCGGCCGCGGCGCCGAGATGCCGTATGGCGTACGCCAGGACGGGCGTGGGCAGGGGGCGGGGGAGGACGGCGGCGCGCAGGCCCGCGCCCGTCATCGCCGCGGCGGTGTCGCGTGCGAAGTCGGCGGACTTGTGGCGGGCGTCGTAGCCGATGACGACGAGGCCGTCCGTCTCGCCTTGCTTCCTGAGGTACGCCGCCAGGCCGGCGGCGGCACGGATGACCACCGCGCGGTTCATGCGCATCGGGCCCGCGCCGAGTTCGCCCCGCAGGCCCGCGGTGCCGAACTGGAGGGTGCCGCTGAAGCGTGCGGTGAGCTCGGGGACGTCCTTGGCGGCGATGAGCTCGGCGAGCTCTTCGCGGGTGTCCGGGTCGGGGTCCTCGGCGAGCCACGCCTCGGCCCGTGCGATGAGTTCGTCCTGCACGTCGGGTGAACCTCTCTGTCTTGTGCTGCCCTTGCTGTGTACCCGGCCAGGGGTGCTTTCTCGCGCCCCCGCCGCCCCTACCCGTCCCATCCCTGAGGGCTGCGCCCCCGGACCCCCGGGTGCGACCGTCGGCTGCGGGCCGCGGTGGGGGTCGGTCGCGCAGTTCCCCGCGCCCCTGAAGGGGCGCTGCGCGCGTCTTCAGCCCGTCCGGCGTTTGAGGATGGGACGGGCGGGGGCGATGAAGCTCTACAGGCGGTCCAGGACCTGGGTGAGGAGGGCGCCCATGCGGGTCGCGGAGTCGCGGCCCGCCTGGAGGACCTCTTCGTGGTTGAGAGGCTCGCCCGTCATACCGGCGGCGAGGTTGGTGACGAGGGAGATGCCGAGAACCTCCGCACCGGCCTCACGCGCGGCGATCGCTTCGAGAACCGTCGACATGCCGACGAGGTCCGCGCCGAGGACACGGGCCATCCGGATCTCGGCCGGCGTCTCGTAGTGCGGCCCGGTGAACTGCGCGTAGACGCCCTCCTCCAGGGTGGGGTCGACCTCCTTGCAGAGGGCGCGCAGCCGCGGCGAGTACAGGTCGGTGAGGTCGACGAAGTTCGCCCCGACGATCGGGGACGTCGCCGTCAGGTTGATGTGGTCGCTGATCAGCACCGGCTGGCCGGGGCGCATGTCCGCGCGCAGACCACCGCAGCCGTTGGTGAGCACGATGGTCTTGCAGCCCGCGGCGACGGCGGTACGCACGCCGTGCGCGACGGCGGCGACCCCGCGGCCCTCGTAGTAGTGGGTGCGGCCGAGGAAGACCAGGGCCCGCTTGTCACCGACCTTGTACGAGCGGATCTTGCCGCCGTGCCCCTCGACCGCCGGCGGGGGGAACCCGGGCAGCTCGGTGACCTGGAACTCGGCCTCGGGGGTGCCGAGGGCGTCCACGGCCGGAGCCCAGCCGGAGCCCATCACGAGCGCGACGTCGTGGGTCTCGGCGCCCGTCAGCTCCCGCAGGCGGGTGGCTGCGGCGTCAGCGGCGGCGTGGGGGTCGCCCTGGATGTCGTCCGGAAGAAGAGATGCGTTCACGCGCATGAGGGTAGCCGGTCCAGGCCTACGCGCGTAGATGACAGAGGTCACGGTCTTGCGATCGTTGTCTTGTCGTTTCCAACGAACGGGTGGGAACGAGGCGGACCGGCGCTTCCCACGAGGGGCGTCGGCGGCAGGGTCGCCCGGGGCGCGGAAGGGCCCCTCAGCAGGGACGCTTGCGCAGTTCCATCACGTAGTCGTGGGGCGCGCCCGCCGACTCCGCAGCGTCGGCGATCTCACCGAGGTAGCGCGCGGAGGGGAGTCCGCCCTCGTACCCGTTCAGTACGTACACCCACGCGGGTTCCTCGCCCTCCAGCGTGTGCACCCGTACGCGCATCCGGCGATATATGTCGAGGCCCACGCCCTCCCAGCGGTCCATGGAGTCCTCGTCCAGGGGGGCGATGTCGTACAGCGCCACGAAGACCTGCGAGCGGGGGGCCTCGACGAGGGTCGCCAGCGCGCCTTCCCAGCCCATGTGCTCGCCCCCGAACGTCAGCCGCCAGCCGTTCAGCCAGCCCGTGGCGCGCAGCGGCGAGTGCGGGGCGCGGCGCGTCATGAGCCGCGGGTCGAGATTGCCGGCGTACGCGGCGTAGAGCGACATGAGGTCGAGGGTACGGCAGGGAACACAGGAGCCTCTTGCGTAACAGAACGCATAAGCGCATAACGGATGAGTGCATAACGGAAGGGGCTCGGATGCGGGCGGGCGCGGCCCCCGGGCGGAAGCATCTTGAAGCGTGCGGGACAATGGAGTACGTGACTCGGATCGTGATCATCGGTGGCGGACCCGGCGGATATGAGGCGGCGCTGGTAGCCGCCCAGCTCGGCGCGGAGGTGACCGTCGTCGACTGCGACGGTCTGGGCGGGGCGTCGGTGCTCACCGACTGCGTACCGTCGAAGACCCTTATCGCGACGGCCGAGGTGATGACCACCTTCGACTCGTCGTACGAGGAGCTGGGGATCATCGTCGCCGACGACACCCCTCCCGCGGAGCAGGCGGCCCGGGTCGTCGGCGTCGACCTCGGGAAGGTCAACCGGCGTGTGAAGCGGCTCGCGCTCGCGCAGTCGCACGACATCACGGCCTCCGTGACGCGGGCCGGCGCGCGGGTGCTGCGCGGGCGTGGGCGACTGGAGGGCATGCAGTCCCTGGACGGCTCGCGCAAGGTCGTCGTACGGGCCGCGGACGGGACCGAGGAGACGCTCGTCGCCGACGCGGTGCTGATCGCCACCGGCGGGCATCCGCGTGAGCTGCCCGACGCGCAGCCGGACGGCGAGCGGATTCTGAACTGGACGCAGGTCTACGACCTCGACGAGCTCCCGGAGGAGCTCATCGTCGTCGGTTCCGGTGTCACCGGTGCCGAGTTCGCCGGTGCCTACCAGGCGCTCGGGTCGCGCGTCACGCTCGTCTCCAGCCGCGACCGCGTGCTGCCGGGCGAGGACCCGGACGCCGCCGCCGTGCTGGAGGACGTGTTCCGGCGCCGTGGCATGAACGTCATGGCCCGCTCCCGTGCCGAGTCCGCCAAGCGGGTCGGCGACCGGGTCGAGGTCACGCTCTCCGACGGCCGGGTCATCAGCGGCTCGCACTGTCTGATGGCCGTCGGCGCCATCCCGAACAGCAGCGGCATGGGTCTGGAGGAGGCCGGGGTCAGGGTCAGGGACTCCGGGCACATCTGGACCGACAAGGTCTCCAGGACCACCGCCCCGGGCGTGTACGCCGCCGGTGACGTGACGGGCGTCTTCGCCCTCGCCTCCGTCGCGGCGATGCAGGGACGTATCGCCATGTACCACTTCCTGGGCGACGCGGTCGCTCCGCTGAACCTGAAGACCGTCTCGTCCAACGTCTTCACCGACCCCGAGATCGCCACCGTCGGCTACTCGCAGGCCGACGTGGACGCGGGCAAGATCGACGCCCGGGTCGTCAAGCTGCCCCTGCTGCGCAACCCGCGCGCCAAGATGCAGGGCATCCGGGACGGTTTCGTCAAGATCTTCTGCCGCCCCGGCACCGGGATCATCGTCGGTGGTGTGGTCGTCGCGCCGCGCGCCTCGGAACTGATCCATCCCATCTCGATCGCGGTCGACAACAATCTGACGGTCGAACAGATCGCGAACGCGTTCACCGTGTACCCCTCCCTTTCGGGCTCGATCGCCGAGGTCGCCCGGCAGTTGCACACCCGCAAGGCGGGCGACGAAGGCTGACGTCCCACCCCGACTTCCCGCTGGTCACGGGGAGTTGTCGACCATTCGTACGGCATAGGCGGCGCGAGTAGGCGCGTATACCACTTCACGTACTGCCATGCGAACAACTTCTGTTATTCGGCGCAAACTGCTGAAAGCAGACGGTCGTTGGGGTTACTGTCAGTTTCGTGTTCGCTGCAGAACGTCGCCAATTGATCCTCGAAATGGTGCGAGCGAACGGGGCCGTGTCGCTCCGTGAGCTCGCCCGCGTCGTCCAGACCTCCGAAGTGACCGTACGGCGGGACGTGCGCGCACTGGAGGCAGAAGGACTCCTCGACCGCCGGCATGGCGGTGCGGTATTGCCGGGCGGGTTCACGCGGGAGTCCGGCTTTCCGCAGAAATCGCATCTCGCGACCGCCGAGAAGACGGCCATCGCCGATCTCGCCGCGGGTCTCGTCGAAGAGGGCGAGGCCATCGTGGTGGGCGCGGGCACCACTACGCAGGAGCTGGCTCGCCGGCTCGCGCGGGTGCCCGGGCTGACCGTCGTCACCAACTCCCTGCTGGTGGCGCAGGCGCTGGCCCATGCCAACCGCGTCGAGGTCGTGATGACCGGCGGCACCCTGCGCGGTTCCAACTACGCATTGGTCGGCAGCGGCGCCGAGCAGTCCCTCCAGGGGCTGCGGGTCTCGCGGGCCTTCCTCTCCGGCAGTGGGCTCACCGCCGAGCGTGGGCTGTCCACCTCCAACATGCTGTCGGCGTCCGTCGACCGCGCGCTGGTGCAGGCCGCCGCCGAGGTCGTCGTCCTCGCCGACCACACCAAGCTCGGCACCGACACCATGTTCCAGACGGTGCCGACCGATCTGATCACCCGCCTGGTCACGGACGAGCCGCCCGCGCACGACGACCGCGCGGTCACCGAACTGCAGGCCCTGGCGGACCAGGGCGTACAGATCGCGGTGGCCGGACAGTCCGGCGGCGGCACGGGAGGGGACGCGGTCCCGGCGGGGCGCCAGCCGCGCCGGGACATGCCTCTCCCCGGTCCGCGCCGCGGTCAGGTGCCGGGTGCGGGACCGCAGTTGCGCAGCGCTACCGTCCTGGGCGAGCAGTCCCCGGGGGAGCGGGCGCGAGTGGCGGATTTGCGCCGCCGCTGACCGACTCGACCGGCGTGCACCGCCCTGGGCCGTATGGCGTACGCCGGGCACCTTCCACTCGACCGTCCCCCGGTCGCGCTACGGGGAAGCGGCGCAGCTCACGGCGTACGGGTGCGGTTTGTCCGCATGCGTCCCGGCTTGCGACGGCTCCTCGTCCACCCGCAACCTGTCCCTGACACGGCGACGGGAGGCGGTGACGCACAGGTGAACGACGGATCGCGCCGTTCGCACCGGCGACGGATGCGGTACGTCGTCCTGGGGAGCCGGTCCGCCCGCGGAGTGAAGGCGGTGGCACGGCCCCGTACGGCGGGGACGACGGTCCGGCGTGCCACGGAGCGCGACGACGTGCCGGTGAACCAGGGGCTGCGGGTGGCCGCGGCGTACGCATGGCGGATGCTGGTGCTCGGGGTGGCCGTGTACGCGGCCTTCAAGATCCTGGGCCGGTTGCAACTGGTCGCCGTGGCGTTGTTCCTCGCGCTGGTGGTGACCTCGGTGCTGCGTCCCCTGGCCGATCTGCTGGCGCGGCGCATGCCCCGGTCCCTGGCCGTCGTGGTGAGCGTCGTGGGCAGTCTGGTGCTGATGCTCGGGCTGCTGGCGCTGGTCGGCGGCCTGGTCGCGGGCGAGTGGGACCAGTTGGGGCAGCAGTTCGCCGGGGGCATCGGGCGGATCCAGCGGTGGCTGGAGGGGCCTCCCTTCCGCGTCCGCCACACCGTGCTGTCGAACTTTCAGGGCAAGGTGAGGACGTACCTCTCGGAGCACCGCTCCGCGCTGATCAGCAGCGCCCTCAGCGGTGTCGGGCGGGCGGTGGAGGTGTTGACCGGAGGGGTGCTCGCGCTGTTCTGCTCGCTGTTCTTCATCCACTCCGGGGACAGGTTCTGGCAGTGGTTCCAGGGCCTGCTGCCCGAGAGTGCCCGGGATCCCTGGGGCCGCGGGGGACGGGCCGCGTGGCGGACGTTCGCCGGGTACACCCGCGGCATCATCATCGTGGCCGCCACCAACGCCGTACTGGTCGGGATCGCCCTGTTCGCGCTGCGCGTGCCGCTGGCCCTGCCGTTGACCCTGCTGGAGTTCTTCGCCGCGTTCATCCCGCTGGTGGGCTCGCCCATCGCGCTGGCCGTGGCCACGGTCGTCGCGCTGGCCTCACGGGGGCCGGTCATCGCGCTCGTGGTGCTCGCCATGATCGTGGTCGTCGGCCAGATCGAGGGCCACGTCCTGCACCCGCTCGTGCTGAGCTGGGCGGTCCGGCTGCACCCGGTGGTCGTGGCCCTGTCCGTCATCTCGGGCGGCATCCTCGCCGGTGTGATCGGCGCGGTCGTCGCCGTCCCGATGGTGTCGGTCGCCTGGTCCGTGATCAGCGAGATCCGAACCCACCCCGACCCACCCCACCCCGGCCGCTCACCCGGCTGAGACGACGAATTCCCCGACCTGGGGCGGCTTGGGTTTGGGGGAGATGGTCGACGGGCTGTGACCCGGAGGATGGTCTGCGGCCTGCCGCTGGGTGAGGCGGTCTGCGGGCCGCCGCCGGGAGGACGGTGTGCGGGCCGTCGCGATTCGTGAGGTGCGGGTCCGGCGCGGGCCGGACCTCCCCGGCCGCTCACCGCTGAGGCGACGATTTCTCCGGCCCCTGGCCCCTGGCCCCCGACCTCCGGCCCGACCCCCGGCCTCCGGCTCCCGGCCTCCGGCCTGCGGCCCGGCCCCCTACCTGCGGCCCGGCTCCCGACCCCCGGCCCCCGGCTCCCGACCCCCGGCCCCCGGCTCCCGGCCCCCGGCTCCCGGCCTCGGGCTCCCGGCCTCGGGCTCCCGGCCTCCGGCCTCCGGCTCCCGGCCCCCTACCTGCGGCCCGGCTCCCGACCCCCGGCTCCCGACCCCCGGCCTCGGGCTCCCGGCCTCGGGCTCCCGGCCTCCGGCCCGGCCCCCTACCTGCGGCCCGGCTCCCGACCCCCGGCCCCCGGCTCCCGGCCCCCGGCTCCCGGTCCCCGACCCCTGGCTCCCGGCCCCGGCCCCCGGCCCCCAAGCCCGCGGCCCGGGGCTCGGAGGGGCGGGCTGTGGGCTGGGGGCCGGGGAAAGCGGGCCGGTTGTTGTGGGGAACGGCGAAGCGCCCGGCGGACCGATTGCTCGGTTCGGCGGGCGCTTCGGGTGTCGTACGACCGTGTTGTCAGTCCTTGATCTCACAGATCGCGGCGCCGGACGTGATGGACGCGCCGACCTCCGCGCTCAGGCCCTTGATGGTGCCGGAGCGGTGGGCGTTGAGGGGCTGTTCCATCTTCATGGCCTCCAGGACGACGACGAGGTCGCCCTCCTTGACCTCCTGGCCCTCCTCGACCGCGACCTTGACGATCGTGCCCTGCATGGGCGAGGCGAGCGTGTCACCGGAGGCGACCGGGCCGGACTTCTTGGCCGCGCGGCGCTTGGGCTTGGCGCCGGCGGCGAGGCCGGTGCGGGCCAGGGACATGCCCAGCGAGGACGGCAGCGAGACCTCGAGGCGCTTGCCGCCGACCTCGACGACAACCGTCTCGCGGCCCGGCTCCTCGTCGGTCTCCATGTCCGCGGGGGCCGTGAACGCGGGGATCTCGTTGTTGAACTCGGTCTCGATCCAGCGGGTGTGGACCGTGAACGGGTCGGCGGAGCCGGTCAGTTCGGGGGCGAAGGCCGGGTCCTGGACCACCGCGCGGTGGAACGGGATGGCGGTCGCCATGCCCTCGACCTGGAACTCCTCCAGCGCGCGGGCGGCGCGCTGGAGCGCCTGCTCGCGGGTGGCGCCGGTGACGATCAGCTTGGCGAGCAGGGAGTCCCAGGCCGGACCGATCACACTGCCGGATTCGACGCCCGCGTCCAGGCGCACGCCCGGTCCGGACGGCGGGGCGAACAGCGTCACCGTGCCGGGGGCGGGCAGGAAGTTGCGTCCCGGGTCCTCGCCGTTGATGCGGAACTCGAAGGAGTGGCCGCGCAGGGCGGGGTCGCCGTAGCCGAGTTCCTCGCCGTCGGCGATGCGGAACATCTCGCGGACGAGGTCGATGCCGGCGACTTCCTCGGTGACGGGGTGCTCGACCTGGAGGCGGGTGTTGACCTCGAGGAAGGAGATCGTGCCGTCCATGCCGACGAGGAACTCCACGGTGCCGGCGCCGACGTAACCGGCCTCCTTGAGGATCGCCTTGGAGGAGGAGTACAGCTCCGCCACCTGGGCGTCCGACAGGAACGGCGCGGGGGCCTCTTCGACCAGTTTCTGGTGGCGGCGCTGGAGGGAGCAGTCGCGGGTGGAGACGACGACGACGTTGCCGTGGGTGTCGGCCAGGCACTGGGTCTCGACGTGGCGGGGCTTGTCGAGGTAGCGCTCGACGAAGCACTCGCCGCGGCCGAACGCGGCGACCGCCTCACGCACGGCGGAGTCGTAGAGCTCGGGGACCTCTTCGAGGGTGCGGGCGACCTTCAGGCCGCGTCCGCCGCCGCCGAAGGCGGCCTTGATCGCGATCGGCAGCCCGTGCTCCTTGGCGAAGGCGACGACCTCGTCGGCGCCGTTCACCGGGTCGGGGGTGCCCGCGACGAGGGGGGCGCCGGCGCGCTGGGCGATGTGGCGGGCGGCGACCTTGTCGCCGAGGTCGCGGATGGCCTGCGGAGGCGGGCCGATCCAGGTCAGGCCGGCGTCCAGGACCGCCTGGGCGAACTCGGCGTTCTCCGACAGGAAGCCGTAGCCCGGGTGGATGGCGTCCGCGCCGGAGTCCTTGGCGGCCTGGAGGACCTTGGCGATGTCCAGGTAGCTGGTGGCGGGGGTGTCACCGCCCAAAGCGAACGCCTCGTCCGCCGCCCGGACATGCAGAGCGTCCCTGTCTGGTTCCGCATACACGGCAACGCTCGCGATCCCGGCATCCCGGCACGCCCGGGCCACGCGGACAGCGATTTCGCCACGGTTGGCGATGAGCACCTTGCGCACGATGGCTCCCTCCTTGAAACAAGCCGAGTTTAGGGACTGCCGACACGACCTTTCGACCCGTCCCCAATGGTGAGCTTGCCCACACGGAGCGTGATTCGAGGCTCGCTCGACCCGCGAGATCCCTTGTCACACCGCGGTACGCAGGAATCCTTGGCTGAACCCTAGCCCTCCTGTGTGGCCAAGGTCTCTGTGAGGCCGTGCTGCGACGCACAGCGTTTCTTTGTGGAGTCCCTACGAATGGCCCAAGGATTCTTTGCCCGCGGCCGAACCCTTGTCCCGGCGTTTACCCGTTAGTAGCGTTCGGGAGGTCTCGAACATACTTGGGGTAACAGCACTCGGAAGTGGGTGGGGACCGGTGGTGCGCAGACCGGTGGCGTGGGTGGCGGCGATCGTGCTCTTCGTGGAGGCGATCGGCATCGCGCTGCTGAACTGGTTCCTCGGCGTGGTCGTCGACCGCCAGGACATGTCTCTTGCGGGTCTCGACTCGGACATGATGTCCGTCTCGTCCAAGGTCGGGGGGCTGGTCTTCGGCCTCTACTTCGCGCTGTGCGGCGTCGCCGCGCTGCTCGTTGCGGTGCGCGACCGCGCCCCGGGCCTCTTCGGCCGCATCCTGCTGATCAGCGCCGCCGTGGTGCACGGTCTGCTCGGCGCGTTCACGGTGGGCCTGGTGGGCTGGGGCGCGTTCGTGTTCATGATGGTGGCGCTCGGGCTGATCGTGTTCACCCTGTTGGCCTTCGACCGCGGCGCGGGTCCCGCCGACGCCGCGCCGGGCGACGGCGCGGGCGGCGAGGACGGCAACGGGGGCGCGAAAGGGGACGCGAACGGGGGCACGAACGGAGGTACCGGGGGATCCCCCATCACGGCGCCCCCGACACCGAGCGCGTCCTGATCACTTCTCCCGTGGGGCCCACAACTCCGTGATGCCCACGCCCAGTTCGGCCAGCAGGCGGCGCACCAGCGGCAGGGAGATGCCGATGACGTTGCCGTGGTCGCCGTCGATGCCCTCGATGAAGGGGGCCGAGCGGCCGTCGAGCGTGAAGGCCCCGGCGACGTGGAGCGGCTCGCCCGAGGCGACGTACGCGGCGATCTCGGCGTCGGTCGGGTCGCCGAAGCGGACCACTGTGGACGCGGTCCCCGACGCGTAGCGCTTGGCGGCCGTGTCGTAGACGCAGTGTCCCGTCTGGAGGGTGCCGGCCCGGCCGCGCATCGCCTTCCAGCGTGCGGTGGCCTCCTCGGCGTCCTTGGGCTTGCCCAGTGCCTCGCCGTCCAGGTCGAGGACCGAGTCGCAGCCGATCACCAGGGCGCCCTGGACCTCGGTCCGGGCGGCCACGACGGAGGCCTTGGCCTCGGCCAGGGCGAGCGCGAGTTCGGCGGGGGTCGGGGCGGAGACGGCGTCCTCGTCGACGCCGCTCACGATGACCTCGGGGTCGAGTCCGGCCTGGCGCAGCAGGCCGAGCCGGGCGGGGGACTGCGAGGCGAGCACGAGGCGGCGGCGCGGCTGATCAGTCATGCGGTCAGAGTATCGGCGTGGGCGTGTCGCCCCCGTCGCCCTTTCGCCTTGCGCCGAACACGCCGCGCCGATCACCTCGCGTCGATCACGCCCCGCCGATCACATCACTCCGAGGACGATCATCGCGAGCAGCATGGCCAACGCCAGGAGAAGGCCGAGCCGCCGCAACATCTCCTGCATGTCGCGAAGTTCTTTGGGCGGCTCGTTCTCCGGGTCGGACCACAGCATGCCTTCGATCGTGCGGCGGCGAGGGCGCAGACCGCCTGAGTACGCGTACTCAACTTGCGCCCGACCCGATTAAACGGGTCCAGGGTTCCTTTAGTGTGCGTCCGCCTGCTACGGTCACGCCATTCGCTAAAGGAACTCTGGTCCCTTTTAGGGAGGCAGCTGCCGTGTTCACCACCGCCTGGACCGCATCGCCCCAGCTCCCCGCCGTGGGCTTCACTGCCAACTGGTCCCAGGAGGGCTTCTGGCGTCAGACCCTGCGCCAGGTCGTCCGCATCGGGGCGGGCGGCGGCCGGGTTCGTATACGACTGTCGAACGCGTACGGCACCTCGCCGCTGCGGATCGCCGGGGCCACCGTGGCCCGTGCGGGAGAGGGGGCCGGTGTCGAGCCCGGCTCACTGCGGCGGCTCACCTTCGAGGGGGCCGGGGGCGTCGAGATCCCGGCGCGCGGACAGGTCGCCAGCGACCCCGCCGAACTCGTGGTGGAGGCCCTGGAGTCCGTGACCGTCACCCTGCACCTCGACGCCGTCACCGGGCCCGCGACCTTCCACGCCCAGGCCTTCGCGACGAGTCACCGGGGCGAAGGGGACCGCCTCGACGACCTCGACGGCGACGGATTCGGCGTGACGAGCGAGTCCTGGTACTTCCTGTCGGCCGTCGAGGTCGACGCGGGCGGCCGTACGGACGGTGTCGTGCTCTTCGGGGACTCCATCGTGGACGGGTTCGGCTCGACGCCGGGCGCGAACCGCCGCTGGTCGGACGCGCTCGCCGAGCGTACGGGGCGGCCCGTTCTGGGCGCCGGCATCGGCGGGAACCTGCTGCTGAACGACTCCGCCTGGTACGGGGAGAAGGGCGTCCGACGGTTCGGACGGGACGTTCTCGAACAGGCCGGGGTCGAGGCGGTCGTCGTGCTGCTGGGGCTCAACGACATCGGGTTCAGCGAGACGGACGAACAGCCGACGTACAAGCCCGCGCCCGTGGTGGAGGCCGATGAACTCATCGACGGGTACCGGGAGCTGATACGACAGGCTCGTGGGCGGGGGCTGCGGGCGATCGGGGCGACGCTGCTCCCCTTCGGGGGGTCCGATCACTGGGGGGAGCGGGCGGCGAAGGTGAGCCGTGAGGTGAACGGGTGGATTCTCGGGGCGGGGGAGTGGGACGCGGTGGTGGACCTCAACGGGGTGTTGGCCGATCCGGGGGATCCGGACCGGCTACGGGGTGTGTACGACTTCGGCGATCACCTGCACCCCAATGACGCCGGGTACGAGGTGATGGCCGAGGAGGTGGCGCGGTGCTTCTAGGCGGGCCAGTACGTGCGCGTCCATGCCGTGGGGCCCGGCTGGGGCAGGTGCTGGGCGGCTATGCGGGACGGGTCCGACCAGGAGTCCCGGGTGCCGGGCGCGCCGGGCGGCGTGGTGGCCGCCGCGGCGCGCGCTCGGACCACCGCCAGAGCGGCGGCCAGCTCCTCCGGGGTCGGATTGCCCCGTACGACCTTGATCGTCATGTCTGCTCCCAAGGGTCCGGGGTTCTAGAGCGGGATGTTGCCGTGCTTCTTCGGAGGGAGTGATTCCCGCTTCGTACGCAGCTGACGCAGGCCCCGTACGACGTGGGAGCGGGTGTCGGAGGGCATGATCACCGCGTCGATGTAGCCGCGTTCGGCCGCCGTGTAGGGGTTGAGGAGGGTGTCCTCGTACTCCTGGATCAAGCGGGCCCGGGTGGCGTCCTGGTCCTCGGCGGTGGCGATGGTGCGGCGGTGCAGGATGTTCACCGCGCCCTGCGCGCCCATCACCGCGATCTGGGCGGTCGGCCAGGCGAGGTTGAGGTCCGCGCCCAGGTGCTTGGAGCCCATGACGTCGTAGGCGCCGCCGAAGGCCTTGCGGGTGATGACCGTGATGAGCGGGACGGTCGCCTCGGCGTACGCGTAGATCAGCTTGGCGCCGCGGCGGATGATGCCCGTGTGCTCCTGGTCGACGCCCGGCAGGAAGCCGGGGACGTCCACGAAGGTGATGACGGGGACGTTGAAGGCGTCGCAGGTGCGCACGAAGCGGGCCGCCTTCTCGGACGCGTCGATGTCCAGACAGCCGGCGAACTGCATCGGCTGGTTGGCGACGATGCCCACCGGGCGGCCCTCGACCCGTCCGAAGCCGGTGAGGATGTTCGGCGCGAACAGCGCCTGGGTCTCGAAGAACTCGGCGTCGTCCAGGATGTGTTCGATCACCGCGTGCATGTCGTACGGCTGGTTCGCGCTGTCCGGCACGATCACGTCCAGCTCGCGGTCCTCGTCCGTGAGCGCGAGGTCCGCCTCCTCGGGGAAGACCGGGGGCTCACTGAGGTTGTTGGACGGCAGGTACGACAGCAGCTGCTTGACGTACTCGATGGCGTCCTTCTCGTCGCCCGCCATGTGGTGGGCCACACCCGACACCGCGTTGTGGGTGCGCGCGCCGCCGAGCTCCTCGAAGCCGACGTCCTCGCCCGTCACCGTCTTGATGACGTCGGGCCCCGTGATGAACATGTGTGAGGTCTGGTCGACCATGATCGTGAAGTCGGTGATCGCGGGGGAGTACACCGCGCCGCCCGCGCAGGGGCCGACGACGAGCGAGATCTGCGGGATGACACCGGAGGCGTGCGTGTTGCGGCGGAAGATCTCGCCGTACATGCCGAGCGCGCTGACACCCTCCTGGATGCGGGCGCCACCGGAGTCGTTGATGCCGATGACCGGACAGCCGGTCTTCAGCGCGAAGTCCATCACCTTCATGATCTTCTGGCCGAAGACCTCGCCCAGGGCACCACCGAAGACGGTGAAGTCCTGGGAGAAGACGGCGACGGGACGGCCGTCGACCATGCCGTAGCCGGTGACGACACCGTCGCCGTAGGGCCGGTTGTTCTCCATGCCGAAGTCGGTCGAGCGGTGCTGCGCGAACTCGTCCAGCTCGACGAACGAGCCCTCGTCGATCAGCAGCTCGATCCGCTCACGGGCCGTCAACTTGCCCTTGGCGTGCTGCTTTTCGACAGCGCGTGCCGAGCCGGCGTGCGTCGCTTCCTGGACGCGGCGCCGCAGGTCCGCGAGTTTGCCCGCGGTCGTGTGGATGTCGGGGTGGTGCAGCTCTTCCGGCTCGGACATCGGGGTGCGGCTCCCTGCCTGCTCAGTGGGAATATGAGGGTGATGTGCTCAGGGGGTTGCTACTGACTCGTAGGGTAGTGGTGCCGATACCGTTCGGCAGTGCGGCGTTTACCACACCTAGGGTGGGTTGCATGACGCCGCGAGATGCTTCAGACGCGAACGACAACCCGTGGTCCGACCTGGACCGTCCACCGCTGAACGGGACCGCCCTGCGCCGGGCTCTGGTGCGCGAGGGCGGGCTCTGGGGTGATGTCCGGGTCACGCCGCGCACCGGGTCCACCAACTCCGACCTCGTGGCCCTCGCCACGGACGAGAAGGCCGACGAGGGCGTCGTCCTCGTCGCCGAGGAGCAGAACGCCGGGCGGGGCCGCCTGGACCGCCAGTGGACGGCACCGGCCCGCTCGGGCCTGTTCTTCTCCGTGCTGCTGAGGCCCGCCGGGGTTCCCGTCGAGCGCTGGGGCTGGCTCCCGCTGCTCACCGGGGTCGCGGTGGCCACGGCCCTGTCCAAGGTGGCGGGGGTCGACACGGCACTCAAGTGGCCCAACGACCTGCTGGTCACCGTGGGCGGCGAGGAGCGCAAGACGGGCGGCATCCTCGCCGAGCGCGCCGGGAACGACGCGGTCGTCGTCGGCATCGGAATCAACGTCACCCTGCGCGAGGACGAACTCCCCGTGCCCGGCGCGGGCTCCCTCGCCCTCGCGGGCGCCACGACCACGGACCGTGACACCGTGCTGCGGGCCGTCCTGCGCTCCCTGGAGCAGTGGTACGTGAAGTGGCGGGCCGTGGCCGGCGACCCCGTCGCCTCCGGTCTCCAGGAGACGTATGCCGCGGGATGCGCGACCCTCGGAAGGGTGGTGCGTGCCGAACTGCCCGGCGGCACGTCGATCACCGGGGAGGCGGTGGCGGTCGACGGGGACGGGCGTCTGGTCCTGGCCACGGAGGAGGGCGTACAGCAGCCGGTGGGAGCCGGGGACATCGTTCATCTGCGGCCGGCGTGAGCCGAGGAGGCCGGTGGACCGTACTCAGCGGTGGGGTCCGGAACCGATCGTGGTGCCGAGCTCCGACCGGGCGTACGAGTCAGGAGTGAGCCAGCGCACACCTGCCGTAGAGTTGAGCGCGGTCGATACCTGACCACGGCAGATCGGAAGGGCAGCAGGCGTGACCGTCGACGACACGGGCTCCGGCACGGGTGCGCACCCCGCCCCCGACGGTGAGCCGGGGCGTACCGCCGGGCCGGTCACCGACCCGGCGCCCGCACGCGTCGACACGAACGGTGACATGGCCGGCGAGAAGACCGCCGGGCCGACCGGTGAGACGACCGGGCGGATGGACGGACAGAGCCGCTTGGACGCGCAGAACCGGATGGACGAGGAGTCCGTCGACTCCGGCGAGGACCCCCTCGCGCTGCGCCTCGAAACGCTCATCCTCGGCGCCGAGCGCCGCTACACCCCCTTCCAGGCCGCCCGCAGCGCAGGCGTCTCCATGGAACTGGCCTCGCGTTTCTGGCGGGCCATGGGCTTCGCCGACATCGGCCAGGCCAAGGCGCTGACCGAGGCCGACGTACTGGCGCTGCGGCGCCTCGCCGGTCTCGTCGAGGCGGGCCTGCTGAGCGAGGCGATGGCGGTCCAGGTCGCCCGCTCCACCGGGCAGACCACGGCCCGCCTGGCCGAATGGCAGATCGACTCCTTCCTGGAGGGCCTGACCGAGCCCCCCGAGCCGGGCATGACGCGCACCGAGGTCACGTACCCCCTGATCGAGCTGCTCCTGCCCGAGCTGGAGGAGTTCATCGTCTACGTCTGGCGGCGCCAGCTCGCCGCCGCGACCGGCCGCGTCGTCCAGGCCGGCGACGACGAGGAGATGGTCGACCGCCGCCTCGCCGTCGGCTTCGCGGACCTGGTCGGCTTCACGCGGCTGACGCGCCGGATGGAGGAGGAGGAACTCGGCGAGCTCGTCGAGGCCTTCGAGACCACCGCCGCCGACCTGGTGGCCGCGCACGGGGGGCGCCTCATCAAGACCCTCGGTGACGAGGTGCTGTACGCCGCGGACGACGCCGGGATCGCCGCCGAGATCGCCCTGCGCCTCATCGAGACGATGGCCAACGACGAGACGATGCCGGAGCTGCGCGTCGGCATCGCCTTCGGCACCGTGACGACCCGCATGGGCGACGTCTTCGGTACGACGGTGAACCTCGCCTCGCGGCTCACGTCGATAGCGCCACGGGATGCCGTCCTGGTGGACGGCGCCTTCGCGGAGGAACTGATCCGCACCGCGGACGCGCCCGCCTCCGAGGCGGAGGCCGCCGAGGCCGCGGCCGCCGCGGAGAAGGAGGGCGAGGAGCCGCCCGTCTACCGCTTCGCCCTCCAGCCGATGTGGCAGCGTCCCGTCCGCGGCCTCGGCGTGGTCGAACCATGGCTGCTGGCCCGCCGAAACGGCGACCAGCCGTAGGCTCTGCTTCCCTCGAGAGACGTTTCCCTCAAGAGACCCTGTTTCCCTCAAGGGCCTCCGGCGGGGCCCGCCAGATCGTTCACACAGATGCCGACGATCGGCACGCACAGACCCGGCGGGTTCTGGGTGGGCGCCGGGGCCGGGGCGTGGGTGGTGGGACTCGGGGCCGGCGGACGCTGCGTGTGCGGCTGCGACGGTACGACGACGGGCGCGGTCGGGATGCCGGTCGTGTCCGGCACGCTCCCCACGGGGACGCTCGCCCGGGCGGACGGGATCGTCGCCGTCGCTGAGGGTGAGGCGGCCGTCGACGGTGCCGCGGGCGCCGGGCTCACGCCCGAGGTCGGGGTCGCGCTCGCCCCGCCCTGCGCGCCGGTCGGGCCCGAGGGCGCCGGATGCGCGGAGGGCACGGTCCAGGCGGTCGGCGCGGCGTCGAGCGCCTCGTCCGTGGCGACCCCGGGCCTCGGCTCCGCCTCCGCGTTCCCGCCGCCTACGACCGACTCCGGTGCCATCCGCGCCAGGCTCAACGCCCCCGCGGCCAGCGCGAGCCCACCCGCGGCGAACAGCGCCCGCCGGGGCCGCGGTTTACGGTGCCGCCCCCGGCCGCCCCGCTCCGGGGGCGGACCGATCCCCTCGCCCTCCGCGAGCCTCGCTGAGGCGCCACCTGCGGGTGCGGGGCCTGCCGCCGGGCGACCGGCGGGCGTGCGGTCGGCCCCTACGGGGCGGGGCGCGGGGCGGGTTGCCGCGCCACCGGCCCCCGCCGGGGCCCAGGTCGTGCCACCGGTCGGCCTGGGATCCGGCGTCGCCCGGTCGGCAGCCGGGCGACCGGCCATCGGATCGGCCGGGGCCCTACGCGCCGCCGGAGCGCGGCCGGGTGCCGGGGACCCCGCCGCGGCGAGGCCGCCCGGTACGTGGCCGCTCAGCGGGTCGGTGGCTGCCCCGCGCCCCGCCCGTGTGCCATCGCCCCCCGCCGCGGGGCGGCCGCCCGGCACCCGTGCCATCAACGGGTTGGCGGTCGGCACACGCGGCGCCCGGCGGGGTGCCGGGTCGCCGGGCCGCGAGGGGGCGGCCGACGACCTCGCCGACGTAGCCGCTGAACCCCCGGAGGGCCCCGTGTCCGTCGGCGTTCTCGACGGCCTCGACACGTCTGTCGTCGTGCTGTTCGTCATGGTCATCCCTCCCCGATGTGCCCGCGCCCCCCGAAGCATCCGGCGGTGCGCAGGTTATGCGCGTTTTGAGGGCGTGGGGCGGGAGTCGGGCGGGATGTCACTCGAACGGGGAGCGTGGGGCAAGGGGAGGGGAGGGAACGGGTTTCGCCGGGCGGGGGTGGCTGCGATGATCGGAGGCATCGGGAGTTAACCCGCGTTAACCGTTCACCGGGAGGGTGTCATGGCGGAGCAAGGGGACGAGCGGCGGTTCGGGGAGTTCGTCGTCGTACGGCGGCACGCGTACGTCGCGGAGCTCGCCCTCGACCGGCCGAAGGCCATGAACGCCGTGTCCACGGACATGGCCCGCTCCATCACGGCCGCCTGCGAGGCGCTCGGCGGCGAGCGCGACGTGCGCGTGGTCGTGCTGACCTCCACCGCCGAGCGCGCCTTCTGCGTCGGCGCCGACCTGAAGGAGCGCAACTCCTTCAGCGATGCCGACCTGGTCCGCCAACGCCCCGTCGCACGGGCCGCGTACACCGGCGTCCTGGAGCTGCCGATGCCGACGATCGCCGCCGTGCACGGCTTCGCGCTCGGCGGCGGGTTCGAGCTCGCCCTGTCCTGCGACCTGATCGTGGCCGACCGTACGGCGGTGCTCGGGCTGCCCGAGGTGTCGGTCGGGGTGATTCCCGGAGGCGGCGGTACGCAGTTGCTGCCGCGGCGGGTCGGGGCGGCCCGCGCGGCCGAGCTGATCTTCTCGGCACGGCGGCTGGAGGCGGGCGAGGCGAGGGAGCTGGGCCTCGTCGACGAACTCGTGGACGCGGGCCAGGACCGCGGCGAAGCCCTCGCGCTCGCCGCCCGCATCGCCGCCAACTCCCCCGTCGGCCTGCGCGCCGCCAAGCGCGCGCTGCGGCTCGGGCACGGGCTCGACCTGCGCGCGGGCCTGGAGGTGGAGGACGCGGCCTGGCGGTCCGTCGCCTTCTCGGGGGACCGCGCGGAGGGAGTCGCCGCGTTCAACGAGAAGCGCCCGCCGCGGTGGCCGGGGGAGTAGTCCCCCCACGCTTCCCGGCACCCTCCCACCGGTACGGCCACTCGGACCCCTGTTCGCCTCACCAATGTCCCGAATCATCGTGAATATCCCTAGCCTGGAGTGATGGGTGAGGACAGACGGCTGAGGGCCGTGGTGGAGCTGGCGCAGGGGATGGCGGCGGCACGCACCCCGCGCGAGTCCTGGCGGGCCGCGGCGCTCGGCGCCTGTCACGCGCTCGCCGGGAGCTTCGCGGCGCTCTCCGTGTGGGAGCGCGAGCTCGGCCGGCTGCGGGTCCTGGCGAACGTGGGCGAACGCGCGCCGGACGAGGAGGAGTTCCCGGACGGCGAGGCCTACCCCGTGCACCAGTTCCCGGAGATCACCGAGTTCCTGCACGAGCGCTGGGCCGGGGGCGGTGGCCCGAACGCCTGGGTGGAGACCGCCGACGGGCCGGCGGCCGGTCCCGTCGGCTACTGCCACCTGGGGGCACCTCCCGGCGTCAGCCGGGGGAGGGTCGCCGCGCTGCGCCGGCGCCGCCGCGGCTGCTGCGTCGTCGCCCCGATCGTGCTGCACGGACGGGCGTGGGGCGAGCTGTATGTGGCCCGCCCGGTCACGGCACCCGTCTTCGACCGGGCCGACGCGGACTTCGCGACCGTGCTGGCCTCCGTCGTCGCCGCCGGGCTCGCCCAGACCGAGCGCCTGGAGGAGGCCCGGCGCCTCGCGTTCACGGACGCCCTCACCGGACTCGCCAACCGCCGCGCGGTCGACGTACGTCTGGACGAGGCCATCGAGCTGCACCGGCAGGAAGGGGCCGTGGTCAGTCTCGTCGTCTGTGACCTCAACGGACTCAAGAACGTCAACGACACCCGCGGGCACGCCGTCGGCGACCGGCTCCTCGAGCGGTTCGGATCGGTGCTGTCGCTGTGCGGGGCGATGCTCCCGGGCACTCTCGCCGCCCGCCTCGGCGGTGACGAGTTCTGCCTGCTCGCGGTCGGCCCGCCGGCCGACGAGGTCGTCCACATCGCCGACGAACTCTGCCGCCGCGCCGCCGAGTTGGAGCTGGGGGAAGGGGTGGCGTGCGGGGTCGCCTCGACCGGGGACCCGATCGGTCCGGTGCGTTCGGCGCGGCGGCTCTTCCGGCTGGCCGACGCCGCCCAGTACCGCGCGAAGGCAGTACGGGCCGCGAAGCCCGTCGTCGCCGGGCGCGAGGGACCCGACGACCCGGTCGTGCGTCTCGCCGACGCGCCCTCCCCGGCGCGGGGCGAACGCCGCCGCTTCCGTGGGCGCCACGAGCACCCTCGCCCCTGAGTCCGCGCGGGCGTGTGTGACGTACGTCGGAGTAAGGGGTCAACCGCCCACCCACTAGTGACATCACAGAATTCACTGCGTACGCTCCTGAATATGGATATGCACACTGTGGTGGTGGGGACGTCCGGAGTGACCGCGTCCGACGTACTCGCCGTGGCGCGCGGCGGCGCCCGGATCGAGCTCTCCGAAGAGGCGGTGGCGGCCCTCGCCGCGGCCCGCGAGATCGTGGACGCGCTGGCCGCCAAGCCGGAGCCGGTCTACGGCGTCTCCACCGGGTTCGGCGCCCTCGCGACCCGGCACATCAGCCCGGAGCTGCGCGCCCAGCTGCAGCGCAACATCGTCCGCTCGCACGCCGCAGGCATGGGCCCGCGCGTGGAGCGCGAGGTCGTCCGCGCGCTGATGTTCCTGCGGCTCAAGACCGTCTGCTCCGGGCACACCGGTGTGCGGCCCGAGGTCGCCCAGACCATGGCCGACATCCTCAACGCCCGGATCACCCCGGTCGTCCACGAGTACGGCTCGCTCGGCTGCTCCGGCGACCTGGCCCCGCTCTCCCACTGCGCGCTGACGCTGATGGGCGAGGGCGACGCCGAGGGCCCCGACGGTGTCGTACGGCCCGCGGGCGAGCTGCTTGCCGAGGCCGGCATCACCCCCGTCGAACTGCGCGAGAAGGAGGGCCTCGCCCTCCTCAACGGCACCGACGGCATGCTCGGCATGCTGGTCATGGCCCTCGCCGACCTGGAGACGCTCTACAAGTCGGCCGACGTCACCGCCGCGCTCTCCCTCGAAGCCCTCCTCGGCACGGACAAGGTGCTCGCCCCCGAGCTGCACGCCATCCGCCCGCACCCGGGACAGAGCGCCAGCGCCGCCAACATGCTGGCCGTGCTGAAGGGCTCGGAGCTCACCGGCCACCACCAGGGCGACGCCCCGCGCGTCCAGGACGCCTACTCCGTGCGCTGCGCCCCCCAGGTAGCGGGCGCCGGACGTGACACCCTCGCCCACGCCCGCACGGTCGCCGAGCGCGAGCTCGCCTCCGCCGTGGACAACCCGGTCGTGCTGCCCGACGGCCGCGTCGAGTCGAACGGCAACTTCCACGGCGCCCCGGTCGCCTACGTCCTCGACTTCCTCGCCATCGCCGCCGCCGACCTCGGCTCGATCGCCGAGCGCCGCACCGACCGGCTGCTCGACAAGAACCGCTCGCACGGTCTGCCGCCGTTCCTCGCGGACGACGCGGGTGTCGACTCGGGCCTGATGATCGCCCAGTACACCCAGGCGGCGCTGGTGAGCGAGATGAAGCGCCTCGCCGTACCGGCGTCCGCGGACTCCATCCCCTCCTCCGCCATGCAGGAGGACCACGTCTCCATGGGCTGGTCGGCCGCACGCAAGCTGCGCACCGCCGTGGACAACCTCACCCGTATCGTCGCGATCGAGCTGTACGCGGCCACCCGTGCGATCGAACTGCGCGAGGGCCTGACCCCGGCCCCCGCCTCGCAGGCCGTCATCGAGGCCGTCCGCGCGGCCGGCGTCCAGGGCCCGGGCCCCGACCGCTTCCTCGCCCCGGACCTGGAGGCGGCGGACGCGTTCGTGCGCGGCGGTCGGGTGGTGGCGGCGGTGGAGCCGGTGACCGGACCGCTGGCCTGACCGGAGCGCCTTCGAGCCGCCGCTGTCACAGGGGCGGCCCGAAGTGTGCTACTGTCTCATTGATACGTTTTTGGTACCCATTTACTTTGTGCGCCTGATCGGAATCCTCCGCAGGCGCGTTTTGTTTTACCGGCATCTCCGGCTTTTCCCGGTGCATCTCCGGATTGGGGCCCTACCTATTCAGGAGAAAAACATGGCAACTGGCACCGTGAAGTGGTTCAACTCGGAAAAGGGCTTCGGCTTCATCGAGCAGGACGGCGGCGGCCCCGACGTCTTCGCCCACTACTCCAACATCGCCAGCTCCGGATTCCGTGAGCTGCTGGAGGGCCAGAAGGTCTCGTTTGACGTCGCGCAGGGCCAGAAGGGCCTGCAGGCGGAGAACATCATCCCCGCCTGATTTCGGGGACGCGCTTTTCCAGAGCCGGGGCCCGCACCTTCGGGGTGCGGGTCCCGGCTCGTGCTGTGAGTGCTTGTCAGTTGCGAGCGCTGTGCGTGCAGTCCGTGGGGCCCAGGAAGGAAATCCAGATCCAGCATGACTCGATCCGAACGTCCCGTCCGTAAGCGGCCGGCAAACGCACGAGGTGGCGCCCAGACCGGCGGCTTCGCGAAGGGCGCGGGCCGCGGCGGCGGCCGTGGCACCGGCAAGGGCCCGGCCCGCAAGGCTGTGGCGCCGCAGGAGTTCTCCCTGCCCGAGACCATCACCCCGGCGCTGCCCGCCGTCGACTCCTTCGACGCGCTCGACATGCCGGCCGCCCTCACCAAGACCCTCGCCGCGCAGGGCGTCACCGAGCCCTTCCCGATCCAGGGCGCGACGCTGCCCAACTCCCTCGCCGGACGCGACGTCCTGGGCCGTGGCCGCACCGGCTCCGGCAAGACGCTCGCCTTCGGACTCGCCCTGCTGGCCCGAACGGCGGGTCGCCGGGCGGAGTCGAAGGCGCCGCTCGCACTCGTCCTCGTCCCCACGCGCGAACTCGCCCAGCAGGTCGACGACGCCCTCACGCCGTACGCCACCGCGGTCAACCTGCGCGTGGCCACGGCCGTCGGCGGGATGTCGATCGGCCGGCAGGCCGGCACGCTGCGGCGCGGCGCCGAGGTGCTCGTGGCCACCCCCGGGCGGCTCAAGGACCTCATCGAGCGCGGCGACTGCGTCCTCGACCAGGTCGCGATCACGGTCCTCGACGAGGCCGACCAGATGGCCGACATGGGCTTCATGCCGCAGGTCACCGCGCTGCTCAAGCAGGTCGAGCCGGGCGGTCAGCGACTGCTCTTCTCGGCCACGCTCGACAAGAACATCGACCGGCTCGTGAAGATGTTCCTCACGGACCCCGTGGTGCACTCCGTCGACCCCTCGGCGGGCGCGGTGACCACCATGGAGCACCACGTGCTCCACGTCGCCGACGAGACCGACAAGAAGGCCGTCGCCCTGCGGATCGCGGCGCGCGACGGCCGGGTGATCCTCTTCGTCGACACCAAGCGCGGCGCCGACCGGTTCACCAAGCGGCTGCTCGCGAGCGGTGTCCGGGCGTCCGCGCTGCACGGCGGGCGCAGCCAGCCGCAGCGCAACCGCACCCTGGACCAGTTCAAGAACGGTCAGGTCACCGCGCTCGTCGCCACCAACGTCGCGGCGCGCGGCATCCACATCGACGACCTCGACCTCGTGGTCAACGTCGACCCGCCGACCGACCACAAGGACTACCTGCACCGCGGCGGACGCACCGCCCGGGCCGGTGAGTCCGGCAGCGTCGTCACCCTCGTACTGCCCGAGCAGCGGCGGGAGATGACGCGGCTGATGGCCGACGCCGGCATCACCCCGCGCACGGCGCGGATCGCGTCCAGCGACGAGGAGCTCGCCCGCCTCACCGGCGCCCGTGAGCCCTCCGGCGTCCCGGTCGTCATCGAGGTGCCGCAGCAACCCGAACAGCCGAAGAAGCGGTCACGGCCGCGGGTCGGAGGCGGGGCGAGGCGTCCGGCCGGAGCGGGTTCGGGTTCGGGTTCGGGTGTGGAGTCGCAGGGCCGTCAGCCGCGGCGTGCCGCCGGCGGTACGGCCGGTGGCGGCACGGGTGGCGGTACGGGGGGTGCGGGCCGTTCCGGTGGCCGTGGACGTGCCCCGCAGCAGCGGCGTACGGAGCGTGGCGGGCAGGGCGGCGGCGGACGTCGCGCTGCGTAGCTCGGTTCACAGCTGCGGGCCGGTGGGGGCTGGTCGCGCAGTTCCCCGCGCCCCTGGAGGGGCGCGCCCCTGGGGGCGCGCCCCCAGGGGCGCCGGAACTTCTCAGTAGTCGTCGAAGTTGCCCAGGAAGCCCGGGTCGATCTTGTCGAGTTCCAGGGCGGTGCCTCGGTGGAGGTCCATGAGGTCCGACATGTGGACGGCGCGGCGGCGGGCCGCGGGAAGGTCGCGGCGGTTGGCGGCCGTCCACAGGACCGGGTCGAAGGTGATCCCGTGGGAGCCCGGCATGGGCCCCGTCTCGGCGCGCCAGCCGGGCCAGCGCAGCGTGTCGTAGAACTGCTCTATGCCGCCTTCGTCCAGGAGCCAGGGGAGCCAGTCCGCGTGGCCCACGCCGAGCGCGTCCCAGCGCAGGGAGTCCGGCGCGAAGTACAGCACCTCGCCGGGACCGCCGGGGCGGTTCGCCTGCGCGGGGTCGGGTCCGTTGACCACGAAGACGCCGCCGAGGACGTCATGGGCGATGACGAGCCCGCCCTCCGGCCGCCACGCCGGGTCGAACCGCTCGGGGAAGTCGTTGACCTCGGCGAAGCTCGGCGTCCCCGGAGGCGAGTCGTCGTCGGGGCTGCCGTAGATGCGCAGCCAGCCGCTGTCCAGCAGTACCCCGCCGCAGTTGAGCACGAAGGAGCTGAGCGAGGAGCGCGCGCTGGCTTGCAGTTGCAGCAGGGATCCACGGGCCAGTGCCGGGTCCACCGGCAGCACGTCCATGGACACCCTGCTGTTGGAGATCGCCTCGGAGAGGAGCGGCCACGCGGGCTCCTCGACATCAGTCAGCTCGGTCAGGTCTCGCATGGGTATCCCGTGGGGTTCCGGGCCGGAGCGTCGCGCTCAGAAGGCCGCCGTGCGCTCCCGGCGCACCGAGTAGGTCACAAAGCCGGCGCCTAGGCCCAGGAAAAGGGTTCCGCCGACGACGTACGGCGTCGTGTTGACGCTTCCGGTGTCGGCGAGCAGGGTCCCGCTGTCCTGCGACCCGGTGGTGTCGGAGCCCGTGTCGTTCGCTCCGGCGTCGCTCGCATCGGCGGCACCCGACTGGGTGTCGCCCGACTCCGTGGAGGCCTGCAGCGCGGTTCTCGACGTGGTGTTCGTCGACATGTTGCTGTGCTGAGCAGGTTTTTCCGGAGTCGCGTTGGCGGACGGGACGAACCACAGGGCTCCCAGAAGGGTTCCCGCTGCGGTGGCGGTCAGCAACGAGCGACGAGCGGCGGACACGTAATATCGATCCCCTTGTGGCGCTGGCGAATTGGCCGTGTGGGCCGATGCTAATGAAAGTCGCGGGTCGTGGGAAAGTCGCGGGAGCCACGGGCCGTACGCTCCGTCTCATGAGTACTCCTGAGACATCACGATTTGTCCGGCTTCGCGTGGAGCTGGTGTTGGAAGTCGATGACGCGGACGCCGTCACCAAGGCCGCGTTGCGCCGCATCGCGGACGACTCCGGCATGCCGGCCGACGAGCGGACCCACGCCGAGAACGCAGTGACGGAAGACACTGCCGAGGCCCTGGCTTATCTCGTAGACCCGTTCGACCTGGTCAGCGAGGTGCCCGGGGTCGACCTCGCCCAGGCTTCCTGGAGCAGCGAGCCGATCGACTACGACCCCGATTCGCCGGAATGGGACCTCGACGAGGATGATGGCGACGAGGATGACGACGAGGAAGTCGGAGTCGGCTGACGTCTCTTGGGGAACACGTGACCCCGGGTGGCAACCGTTGCCCGGGGTTTTGTCGTCTCCGACGACGCACCGACCACCTCCGCACCAGAATTCGGTCCGGCTGTCGGTACCACTCGATCGGGGTCCGTCGGCTCGGGTCGATTCGGTTGACACCGTTGACCGACGTGGTGTTGCCCACACCTCAGAAGTGTGTGGAATGGGACGAACCGGTCGTAGCGTTGATGGTTCGAACGGGGCTGATGTGCTTCCAGGGGATTCGGCGACGATGGAGAAGCGTGTGATGACGGACAGTAAGCGGCGCAAGCGTCTGATGGCCGCGTCCGCCCTGCTCGGCGGAGTGCTGGTGCTCTCTGCGTGCAGCAATGGGGACGGCAGCAAGGCCAATGCCTCGGACGGCGAGACCTCCCAGGCTCAGGCCGATGCGGCGGCAGCCAAGAAGAGCTCCCAGGCCCAGATCAAGATCACGCCCGCGGACGGTTCCGACAACGCCTCCATCAACAACGCCGCGGCGGTCACCGTGAGCAAGGGCACGCTCACGGCCGTCACCATGACGACCGAGACGGGCACGGCGGTGCCCGGTCAGATATCCGCCGACAAGAAGAGCTGGAAGCCCGCCTCCCAGCTCGAGCGCGCCACCACGTACAAGGTGGCCGCCGAAGCCACCGACTCAGCGGGCCTCGTCGCCCACGAGAACGCCTCGTTCACCACGGTCTCCGCGGCGAACAGCTTCATAGGCAACTTCACGCCGGAGGACGGTTCCACCGTCGGCGTCGGCATGCCGGTCTCGATCAACTTCAACAAGGCGATCACGAACAAGGCCGCCGTGCAGAAGGGGATCACCGTCTCCTCCAGCAGCGGCCAGGAGGTCGTCGGCCACTGGTTCAACGCCAACCGCCTCGACTTCCGTCCCGAGAACTACTGGACCGGCGGCTCCACCGTCACCCTCAAGCTCAACCTGGACGGTGTCCAGGGCGCGAGCGGTGTCTACGGCGTGCAGCAGAAGACGGTCACCTTCAAGATCGGCCGCAACCAGGTCTCGATCGTCGACGCCCAGACCAAGACCATGAAGGTCACGCAGGACGGCAAGACGATCAAGACGATCCCGATCTCCTCGGGATCCCCGGAGCACAAGACGTACCAGGGTCAGATGGTGATCTCCGAGAAGTTCAAGGAGACCCGGATGAACGGCTCGACGGTCGGCTTCACGAAGACCGACGGCAAGGGCGAGTACGACATCAAGGACGTGCCGCACGCCATGCGTCTGTCGAACTCCGGCACCTTCATCCACGGCAACTACTGGGGCGCGAAGTCCATCTTCGGCGCGGTGAACACCAGCCACGGCTGTGTGGGTCTGTCCGACACCAAGGGTGCGGGCGACCCGAACACACCGGCGGCCTGGTTCTACGACCACTCGCTGATCGGTGACGTCGTGGTCGTCAAGAACACCGGCGACAAGACCATCGCCCCGGACAACGGCCTCAACGGCTGGAACCTGAGCTGGTCCGCCTGGAAGGCCGGCTCGGCCGCCTAGGCTCCCCTTTGCGGCTAAACCGCCGCCGCTCTCGCGGACGTGGTTGCTCGCCGTGGGGGTTGCTCAATTGATGGTTGCGGTCCTTGTCGTTCGAACGCGACGGCCGCTCAGTGCGATGGCCCGCACCCCGCCAGGGGTGCGGGCCATCGGCGTTCTCACAGCCTTCAGGGACCGCCCACAGGTGAATTCCCGGGCCGCCACAGCCTTCTCATCCTTCTCTTATGCGGGGCTTATCGCGCCATCACGCGCCGTACCTAGCTTTCCGCCATGTTCTTCACCTACCTGAGGCGCGAACTGCGCCGCCGCAGGAAGGCGGCGCTCGTCGTCGCCTCCGGACTCGCCCTGGGCATCGCCCTGGTCATCGTGGTCAGCTCCGTGTCGTCCGGCATGGAGAAGGCGCAGGGCAAGGTCCTCCAGTCGCTGTACGGACTGGGTACGGACATGACCGTCACCAAGGCGGCGGCGCCGGCGACGAGTACCAGCCAGCGTCCGCGCTTCAACTTCGACGCGAACGACAACGGCTCCACCAAGGAGCAGAGCAGCGACCGCGTCATGGTGCAGGGCTTCCAGACCCTGGCCGCCTCCACGGTCTCCAAGGTCGACTCCCAGAAGGGCGTCGCGGACTCCGTCGGCGGACTGAGCCTCCAGGTCATCAGGATCAACGGCCAGTTCACGCGGGGTCAGTTCCAGCAGAACCAGAACGGTGGCACCGGCCAGGGGGGCGGGCGCCCGAACGCCCAGCAGTCCCCGCAGGGCCGTGTCGAGGGCGGCGGCGCCAACTTCGACGTCAACAACTACTCGGTGTACGGCACCGACGTCACCAAGCCCGCCCTCGGCCCGCTGACCTCCTCGAAGATCACCAGCGGTCGTACGTTCACGACGTCCGAGACCGATGCCAAGGTGGTCGTCGCCGACGTCTCGTACGCCAAGGAGAAGAAGCTCAAGGTCGGTTCCACCGTCACCATCAAGAGCGTCAAGTACAAGGTCATCGGCATCGCCACGCCCGACAGCGGTGACGCGGCGGCCAACCTCTACATCCCGCTCAAGCAGGCGCAGACGCTCAGCGGCTCCAAGGACAAGGTCACCACGATCTACGTCAAGGCGTCGGACTCGCAGCAGATCTCCAGCGTGAAGAGCACCATCCAGAAGAACATCTCGGGGACGACGGTCACCACCTCCGCCGACCTCGCGTCCACCGTCTCCGGCTCCCTCTCCACTGCCTCCAGCCTCGCGTCGAACGTCGGCAAGTGGCTGTCCATCGCGGTGCTCGTGGCCGCGTTCCTGGTCGCCGGCCTGCTCACCTCCTCCGCCGTCTCCCGGCGCGTGCGCGAGTTCGGCACCCTCAAGGCGCTCGGCTGGAAGTCGGGCCGGGTGACCCGGCAGGTCGTCGGCGAGGCCATGGTCAACGGTCTGGTCGGCGGCGCCCTCGGCATCGCGATCGGCCTCGCGGGCGCCTACGTCGTCACCGAGATCAGCCCCACCCTGCAGGCACAGGTGGGCGGTTCGGGCGGCGGCGGAGGCCAGGGCGGCGGCGGCTTCGGTGGCGGTGGCGGCTTCGGCGGTCCCGGCCGACAGGCCGCGGCCAAGGCCCTCGACGTCACGCTCACCGCGCCCGTCAGCCTCGGCACCATCGTCGGCGCGGTGGCCCTCGCCGTCACCGGTGGTCTGATCGCCGGCGCCTTCGGCGGCTGGCGCGCCTCCCGACTCCGCCCCGCGGACGCCCTGCGCCGCGTCGAATAGGCCCAGCCCCCGCAAAGGGGGTGCCCGAAGTCGCCTGCTGTACGGGGCACCCCCTTCACCTCATCCAGGAGTTGCACCATGTACGAACTCAGAGGCGTCACCAAGCGCTATACCCGGGGCAAGGAGACGATCGACGCGCTCGCCGGGGTCGACCTGACCATCGCGGACGGCGACCGGCTCGTCATCCAGGGCCCCACGGGTGGCGGGAAATCCACCCTTCTCCAGATGCTCGGCGGTCTCGACCGGCCCACCGCGGGCAGCGTCGAACTCGACGGCACGGACATGGCCAAACTGTCCGAGGCGAAGCTCACCAAAGTGCGCAGCGAGAACATCGGATTCGTCTTTCAGAGCTTCAACCTGATTCCCACGCTCACCGCCCAGGAAAACGTGGAGACCGCCCTCGTACCCCTCGGTGTGAAGGTGAAGGAACGGCGGCAACGCGCCGCCGACGCACTGGAGTCGGTGGGACTCGCCGAGCGGCTCGGGCATCTGCCCGCCGAGCTCTCCGGCGGCCAGCAACAGCGTGTCGCCATCGCCCGCGCCCTGGTCAAGCAGCCGAAGGTGCTGCTCGCCGACGAGCCCACCGGCAACCTCGACGAGTCCATGCGCGACGAGATCATGGAGGTGCTCGAGGCCATGTGGAAGGAGCACGGGCTCACTTTCATCATGGTCACGCACGATTCCTCGATCGCGAAGAAGGCCCCGCGCCTCGCGACGATTCGCAAGGGGAAGATCTCCGTCAAGGAAAACGCGGGTGCTTAAAGAAGCACAAAAGGAGCGTGCGGGGGCTTAGCGGAGCAACTCCGTCAACTCTTCACCCTCGCCCCGCTATTGAGGGGGCTATAACCCCCCGGGCATACTTGCGTATTCCGGGGGGTGTACGTGCATGCGTACGAGGCTTCCCCCGACCGGATGAACGGGGATTCGTCCGGACCTGATCTCCAGGGGGAGACTTGCGCAGACAAGTGAAAAGAGCGTGCGCGGCGACCATCGCCATGGCGGCGTCCGTGGCGCTGGCGGCGGGTATGACCAGCCCGGCGTCGGCGCGGGCGGAGCAGCGCACGGCGGGCGTGTCCGCGGCCGGGAAAGCGGCGGGGATCACGGCCAAGCACCGCATCACCCTGATCACCGGTGACCGGGTGGTCGTCGACGCCAAGGGGCGCGTCGTCGGCTTCGAGCGGGCCAAGGGCCGTGAGCACGTGCCCGTGCAGATCCGCAAGGCCGAGGGCCACACCCTGGTGGTGCCGGCCGACGCCCAGGCGCTCATAGCCGGCGGCAAGCTCGACCGGCGGCTCTTCGATGTCACCGAGCTCAACAAGGCGGCGGTCCGCAAGTCCCAGCAGCGGGGCCTGAAGGTGATCGTCGGCTACCGGGGAGCCGCGGCGGCCGCCAAGGCCGACGTCCGCGACGCCGGCACGCTCCGCAGGAGCCTGAAGGCCCTGAACGCGGACGCGGTACAGACGCCGCAGCGGGACGCGGCCGAGCTGTGGTCCGCGGTCACCGACGACGGTAAGACGGCCTCGGGCATCGCGCACGTCTGGCTGGACGGCGTCCGCAAGGCGAGCCTCGACAAGTCCGTGCCGCAGATCGGCGCCCCCACGGCATGGGCGGCCGGATACGACGGCAAGGGCGTCAAGATCGCCGTCCTGGACACCGGCGTCGACGCGAGCCACCCGGACCTCAAGACCCAGGTGATCGAGTCCAAGAACTTCTCCACCGCCGCCGACGCCACCGACCACTTCGGCCACGGCACCCACGTCGCGTCCATCGCGGCGGGCACCGGTGCCAAGTCGGGCGGCAAGTACAAGGGTGTCGCGCCCGGCGCGAAGATCCTCAACGGCAAGGTCCTCGACGACACCGGCAGCGGCGACGACTCGGGCATCCTCGCGGGCATGGAGTGGGCGGCCGAGCAGGGCGCCGACATCGTGAACCTGAGCCTGGGCGGCCAGGACACCCCCGACATCGACCCGTTGGAGGCCGAGGTCAACAAGCTCTCGGCCGAGAAGGGCATCCTCTTCGCGATCGCGGCGGGCAACGAGGGCCCCGAGTCGATCGGCTCCCCCGGCAGCGCGGACGCCGCGCTCACCGTCGGCGCCGTCGACGACAACGACAAGCTGGCGGACTTCTCCAGCACCGGCCCGCGCGTCGGCGACAGCGCCATCAAGCCGGACGTCACCGCACCCGGCGTGGACATCACGGCGGCGGCGGCCCCGGGCAGTCTCATCGACCAGGAGGTCGGCGAGAAGCCCGCGGGCTACCTGACCATTTCCGGTACGTCGATGGCGACCCCGCATGTCGCGGGCGCCGCGGCCATCCTCAAGCAGGAACACCCGGACTGGACGTACACCGAGCTCAAGAGTGCGCTGACGGGCTCCGCGAAGGGCGGCAAGTACACGCCGTTCCAGCAGGGTTCGGGCCGGATCGCCGTCGACAAGGCGATCAAGCAGACCGTGATCGCCGACCCGTCCTCGGTGAGCTTCGGCGTCGCGCAGTGGCCGCACACCGACGACACGGCGACGACCAAGCAGCTGACGTACCGCAACCTCGGTACGAAGGACGTCACCCTGACCCTGGCGATCTCCGCGACCAACCCCAAGGGCCAGGCGGCTCCGGCGGGCTTCTTCGCGCTCGGCGCCAAGACGGTCACCGTCCCGGCGGGCGGCAAGGCCGCTGTCGACGTCACCACGAACACGAAGCTCGGGGGCACCCTCGACGGCGCGTACTCGGCGTACGTGACGGCGAGCGGCGGCGGCCAGGCCGTGCGCACGGCCGTCGCGGTCGAGCGCGAGGTGGAGTCGTACGACGTCACCCTCAAGTACGTCAACCGTGCCGGTGAGACGCCCACGCACCTCGCCGACCTGACGGGCTACTCCGGCGTCGGCGAGGCCCGGGACTACACGTCGCAGAGCACGGCCGACACCGCGACCCTGCGTGTTCCCAAGGGCAAGTACGTGCTCAACTCCCTCTTCGTGAAGGACCTGGTCGAGGCGAAGGGCGGGGTCGACTGGCTGATCCAGCCCCGGCTGAGCGTCACCAAGAACACCACGCTGACCCTCGACGCCCGTACCGCCAAGGGCGCCGACATCACGGTGCCGGACGCGGGGGCGAAGCCGCTGTCGGCACTCGTCAACTACTTCGACGACGCCACCGGCATCGGCATCGGCATCGGCCTGGCCTCCTTCCAGGACGTGCGCGTGGCACACGTCGGCCCGGCGGTCTCCTCCGGCCTCTTCCAGAGCTGGTCCGGACAGTGGACCAAGGGTGCGAACACCGAGTACGACACCTTCACCGGCACCAAGACCACCAAGCTCCAGGGCGCGCACGTCAAGCACTACAAGGCGAGCGAGCTGGCCAAGGTGAAGGCGAACCTCGGGGCCGCGGCCTCCGGCAAGACGGGCGCGGTCACCGCGTACGGCTTCCTGCCCGACGACGACAGCATGAGCGTCGGGGTCCCCCAGACGCTGCCGGCCTCGCGCACGCTGTACGTGTCGACCGGTGAGAAGGTCCAGTGGGCGTTCGACCTCGAGCAGGACGCGGGTGTCGACGCCACCGGGACCCCGATCATCGAGGCCTACTACACGGACGACTACCCGCAGATCCTCAAGGCGGGCAAGAGCTACACGAGGACGTACAACACGGCCGTCTTCGGTCCGAAGATCAACGCGGACTACGGCGTCTTCCGGGACGGCAACAGCATCTCGGGCTACCTGCCGCTGTTCGCCGACGGGAGCGGTCACCCCGGCTCCTCGCTGTACACCTCCGTGACGACGACGCTGTACCGCAACGGTGCGAAGGTCGCCTCGAACGACGACCCGCTCGTCGGGATGAAGGAGTTCAAGGTCCCGGCCGCCGAGGCCACCTACAAGCTCACGACCTCGGTCAAGCGCACGGTGAAGGTCGCCGCGGCCTCCACGCGGATCGACGCCAGCTGGACCTTCAAGTCCAAGAAGGCCGACTTCGCGAAGCTGCCCACCTCCACGGTCCGCTTCAACGCCACCACCGGCCTCGACAGCCGTGTCGCGGCCGGCAAGACGGTCACGATCCCGGTCTCCGTGCAGGGCTCGGCCGCGGGCAAGAACCTCAAGTCGCTGTACGTCTACGTCTCGTACGACTACGGCCAGACCTGGAAGATGCTCAAGGTCAAGAACGGCAAGATCACCGTCAAGAACCCGGCGAAGGGGAAGGGCATCTCCTTCCACGCGAAGATCACCGACAAGCAGGGCAACAAGTCGACGGTCTCGATCTACAACGCGTACTACGGAAAGTGATCCCGTAGCGCGGCCACGTGAAGTGTGCCGATAGCGAACGGCCCGTCGGAAGAGCAGCTTCCGGCGGGCCGTCCGTGTTTCCGTGGGCACCATGACCACCCAGACCGTGGAGTACATCCGGTATCGCATTCCCGAGGAGAGGTCCGCGGAGTTCCTGGCCGCCTACACGCGGGCCGCGGCCCAGCTCGCCGCGTCGCCGAGTTGCGTGGACTACGAGCTGGCGCGCTGCGAGGAGGACTTCGAGCACTTCGTCCTGCGGATCACCTGGACCTCGACGGAGGCACACGTCGAGGGATTCCGGAAGTCGGAGCTGTTCCCCGGCTTCCTCGCCGAGATCCGGCCCTACATCCCCTACATCGAGGAGATGCGCCACTACACGCCGACGACGGTACGGGGCCTCGGCGCGTCGGTCCCCACCCTCTACGCCTGGGCCGGGGGCGCCGAGGCCTTCGCCCGCCTCACCGAGGTCTTCTACGACAAGGTCCTCAAGGACGACGTCCTCGCACCGGTCTTCTCCGGCCTCGCCCCCGAACACGCCGCCCACGTCGCCCTCTGGCTCGGCGAGGTCTTCGGCGGGCCCGCGGCCTACTCCGAGGCTCAGGGCGGCCACGGCCACATGGTCGCCAAACACCTCGGCAAGAACATCACCGAGGTGCAGAGACGCCGGTGGGTCAACCTGCTCCAGGACGCGGCGGACGACGCGGGCCTGCCCACGGACGCCGAGTTCCGCTCCGCCTTCCTCGCCTACGCGGAATGGGGCACGCGGCTGGCCGTCCTCTTCTCCGCCCCCGACGCGACCCCTCCGGGGGACCAACCGGTACCGAGGTGGACGTGGGGAGCGGCCCCGCCATATCAGCCCTGACCGAGGCTTTCAGGGGCGCGGGGAACTGCGCGAGCAACCCCCACCGACCCGCAGGCGACGAACGTACAAAGGGGGCCGGGGCTACTGGGGCGTCGTCGCGCCCGCCCGGGTCGCGTCCGTCCCCCAGCTGGCCAGCAGGCGCAGCGCCTCCGCCGAGGCGGACCCCGGCTCCGCGTGGTACGTGACCAGTGACTGCTCGCTGTCGTCGGGCAGCCGGAACGACTCGTACTGGAGGGAGAGATCACCCACCAGCGGATGCCGCATCCGCTTCACCCCGTGGCTCTTCTCCTTGACGTCGTGCGTGGCCCACAGCCGCCGGAAGTCCTCGCTCTTCACGGACAGCTCCCCGACCAGCGTCGACAGCCGCGGATCGTCCGGGTGACAGCCCGCGTCCATGCGCAGCATGCAGACGATGTCGATCGCCTTCTGCTCCCAGTCCACGTACAGGTCGCGGTACTCGGGCTTCAGGAACACCAGCCGCGCCCAGTTCCGCTCATGCGGCGCCAGCTCCGACCAGTCGCCGAACACGGCCGCCGCCATCCGGTTCCACACCAGGATGTCCGTGCGCCGCCCACCGACGTACGCGGGAATGCCGTCCATCGAGTCCAGCAGCTGCCGCAGCGCCCCCCGTACCTGCTGCGGCCGCGCCGGCTGCTTCTTCTTGTGCGCCTTGGGCTTCGCGAGGTGCGTGAGATGCGCGTGCTCGGCGTCCGTCAGCCGCAGGGCGCGGGCGATCGCGTCGAGTACCTCCGCCGACACGTTCCGTCCGTTGCCCTGTTCCAGGCGCGTGTAGTACGCCACGGACACCCCGGCCAGCTGCGCCAGCTCCTCGCGCCGCAGTCCGGGCACCCGGCGGTGCCGGCCGAAGTCGGGCAGCCCCACGTCCTCCGGCTTCAGCCGGGCCCGGCGGGTGCGCAGAAACTCGCTGAGCTCGGCACGCCGGTCCAGGGGCGGGGAGGGCTGTTCGTCCATACGTCCAGTATTCACGGTCGTACGCCGGTGAACCTGACCCCGCCAGTAGTAGGACCAGCGGACGTACGCAAAGCCGTGACCTGGGTGAAGGCCGTCCCCCGGGGCAGGCTGTAGAGCGTGCCCGACCGAAGGCAGCCGGGCACAGGACACACCACTCCTTAGGAGAACCCCCGGCATGACCACTGTTGCTGCGTACGCCGCTCCCGCCGCCAAGGCTCCGCTGGAGCGCACCACCATCGAGCGCCGCCCGGTCGGTGAGTTCGACGTCCTGATCGACATCAAGTTCGCCGGTATCTGCCACTCGGACATCCACCAGGCCCAGGAGGGCTGGGGCGAGGCGATCTTCCCGATGGTGCCTGGTCACGAGATCGCCGGCATCGTCTCCGAGGTCGGCTCCGGCGTCACCAAGTTCAAGGTCGGCGACCGCGTGGGCGTCGGCTGTCTCGTCGACTCCTGCCGCGAGTGCGACAACTGCAAGGCCGGCCTGGAGCAGTACTGCACCGGAGGCGGCGTCGGCACGTACAACGCCCTCGACAAGAACGGCGAGCCGACCTACGGCGGCTACTCCGAGAAGATCGTCGTCGACGAGAACTACACCCTCCGCATCCCCGACGGCCTCTCCCTCGACGTGGCCGCGCCGCTGCTCTGCGCCGGCATCACCACGTACTCCCCGCTCAAGCACTGGAACGCCGGCCCCGGCAAGAAGGTCGCGATCCTCGGCATGGGCGGCCTCGGCCACATGGGCGTCAAGATCGCGGACGCGCTCGGTGCCGAGGTGACCGTCCTGTCGCAGTCCCTGCGCAAGAAGGACGACGGGCTGAAGCTGGGCGCCGACCACTACTACGCCACCAGCGACCCGAAGACCTTCGAGGAACTGCGCGGCACCTTCGACCTGATCCTGTCGACCGTGTCCGCCCCGCTGGACCTGGACGCCTACCTGGCCCTGCTGAAGACGGACGGCGCCTTCGTGAACGTGGGCGCCCCGGAGGAGCCCGTCAAGCTCAACCTCTTCTCGGTGATCGGCGGCCGCAAGACCCTCGCGGGTTCCGGTATCGGCGGCATCCAGGAGACCCAGGAGATGCTGGACTTCTGCGCCGAGCACGGCTTCGGCGCCGAGATCGAGCTGATCAGCGCGTCCGAGATCAACGACGCCTACGAGCGGGTGCTGGCGAGCGACGTCCGCTACCGCTTCGTGATCGACACCGCCACCATCTAGTCGCGGACCAAGTTCCGAGGGCGCCTACCGGTCGTACGACCGGTAGGCGCCCTCGGTGTTGCCACCGTACGTACAGCGATCCCGTCAGCGGCGGCCCGATCTGCCCAGCAGCCAGAGCAGATAGGGACCGCCCACCAAGGACGTGAGCGCCCCGACCGGGATCTCCAGCGGCGGCACCAGCGTGCGGGCCACCAGGTCGGCGCCGACCACGATCAGCGCGCCCGTCAGGGCGGAGGCGGCGAGGGGGAGTTGCGGGGTGCGCGTGAGGCGGCGGGCCAGTTGGGGGCCGGTGAGGGCGACGAAGCCGACCGGGCCGGCCGCGCCGGTCGCGACCGCGGCGAGCACCACCCCGAGCACGGTCAGGCCGAGCTGGGTGCGCTGCACGCGGACGCCGAGCGCGGCGGCCGTGTCGGCGTCCAGGCCGAGCGGGCGCAGCGCGCGGCTCGCCCACACCAGGGCGGGCAGGGAGAGGAGGAGGACCCAGGCGAGGGGGCCGGCCTGCTCCCAGCCGCGCCCGTTCAGACTGCCCGTCAGCCACAGCTTGACCTGCTCGGCGGCGGCCAGTTCGCTGTCGGTGAGGTAGAGCTGGACGACGGCGGAGAGGGCGACGCCGATGCCCACCCCCGTCAGGACGAACCGGCTCGGCTGCATTCCGTGCCGCCAGGCCAGCACGTACACCAGGGCGGCGGCCGCGAGACCGCCGGTGACGGCGACGGCCGGCAGCGCGCCGGGCGAGGCGACGGTTCCGGTGGCCAGCGCCAGTACGGTCGCGGCGGCGGCACCGTGACCGACGCCGATGACATCCGGGCTGGCCAGCGGATTGCGCGTCACGGTCTGTACGAGCGCCCCGGAGAGCCCGAGCGCCGCCCCGACCAGCGCGCCGAGCACGATCCGCGGGACCCGCAGTTCGCCGACGACCAGGTCGTAGGGGCCGCCGTGGCCGCGCAGCACCCGCCAGACCTCGCCCGGCGGGACGTACGTCTGCCCGACGCACGCCGCGAGCAGCATCACGCCCGCGAGGAGCAGCAGGAGGACGGTGACGACGACTGCGGCGCGCCGGTGCAGGAGGAGGGAGAGACGCCGGTGGCGGAGCACGGAGAGCCCGGCCGAGCGCGGGTACGTGGTGCGGCTCGCGGTGGGCTCGGTGGGCTCGGTGGGCGTCGTGGGGGCTGTGGTCACGAGGCCATGCCCTTGCGTCGTACGAGTACGACCAGGACCGGAACGCCGACCAGCGCGGTCATCACCCCGGCCGGCACTTCCGCCGGGGCGCGTACCACCCGGCCCGCCACGTCCGCGGCGAGCAGCAGGGCGGCGCCGAGCAGCGCGGAGAGGGGGAGGGCCCAGCGGTGGCCACCATGGACCAGTCGGCGGGCGAGGTGGGGGACGGCGAGGCCGATGAAGGCGATGGGGCCCGCGGCGGCGACCGCGGCCGCGGTGAGCACGGTCGCGCCGAGCGCCGCACAGCCCCGTACGAGCGTGACCCGGTGACCGAGTGCCCGTGCGGTGTCGTCGCCGAGCGCGAGCGCGTCCAGGCCGCGGGCGCAGGCCAGCACGAGCAGCGCACCGGCGGCGAGGAAGGGCAGCATGCGCCCCACCGTTGCCGCGTCGCGTCCGCTGAGCGTGCCCACCTGCCAGAACCGGAACTGGTCCAGCGTGGCCGAACTCGAGGTGAGGACCACGGTCGTGGCTCCCGCCGTCATCGCCGACAGGGCGGTTCCGGCGAGCGCCAGTTTCACCGGGGAGGCGCCACCGCGCCCGCGCGAGGCGATGGCGTACACGACGCAGGCGGCGAGAACCGCGCCGGTGAAGGCGTACCAGACGTACCCGTCGAAGCCGTTCGCCCGGCCGAGCGCGATGGCGAACACGACACCGGCCGCCGCGCCCTGACTGAGCCCGAGGATGCCGGGGTCGGCGAGCGGGTTGCGGGTGACCGCCTGGAGCGCCGCCCCCGAGAGTCCGAGGGCGGCACCGGCGGTCACTCCGATCGCGGTCCGCGGCACCCGCAGGGACCGTACGACCAGCGCGTCCGGTGAACTCCCGCCGTGCACCAGAGCGTCGAGGACGGCGGAGAGCGGGACGGGGCGGGTGCCGACGGCGAGGCTGAGGGCGGCGGCGGTGACGGCGAGGAGGAGGGCCACACCCAGCCAGGTGGCGCGCCGCACGCCCGCCGGGGCGGACGTGCGGCGCGCGACGGACGTGGGACCGGTCACTTGCCGAGGGTGTCCGCGAGCTGTCGTACGACGAGCCGGGCGGCGGTGGGGCCGGCGTTGAGGTACCAGGGGTCGTCGTCGACCTTCACCGCGTGCCCTGCCGCGACCGCCTTCATCGACTTCCACAGGGGCCCGGCGAGCACGCTGCCCGCGTCGGTCTTGGAGGCGTCGCCCTGCACGGAGTAGAAGATCCAGTCCCCGTCCGCGACATCGACGCTCTCCGCCCCGATGTCCTGCGAAATCGCCTTGAACTGCTGCGACTTGGGCCGGGAGAGACCCATGTCGACGGCGATGGAGCCGGTGAACGACGACACGCCGAACATCCGCGTCCGGTCCGGCGTGAAGCGCACCATGGACACGGCGGGATCGCCGAGCTGCTTGCCCCGCGTGGCGGCGTCGCTCACGATGCCGTCGAGCAGTTCCTGCGCCTTGTCGCCCTTGCCGACCGCGTCACCGACGAGGAGCAGATCCCGCTTCCAGTTGATGCCGTTGCCGGCCGTCACGACGGTGGGCGCGATCTTCGACAGCTTCGGGTACAGGTCGCCGAGTGATTCGTTGATCAGGATCAGATCGGGCTTGGCGGCGGCGAGCGTCTCCAGGTTGGGCGCGGTGCGGGTCCCCGCGTCGGTCATGGCCGACAACTGCTTCTTGTACGCGGGGAAGGCGTCGTTCAGGTAGTCCGGCGCCAGCCCGGCGTTGGCCGCGCGGGTCGTCACGGTCGGCACGATGCCCAGGGTCAGCAGGTCGTCCAGCTGTCCGGTGCTGAGCGCGGCGATCTTCTCGGGCGCGCTCTCGATCTCGGTCTTGCCCTCGAAGTGCCCGACGGTCCGAGGAATTCGCCGTCCTTGGCGCTGCCCGCGCCCATCCCGGCGGCAACGGCGCTGGGGGCGGCGGAGGGGCCCTCGGAGGCCCCGCTCACGAGATTGCGGTCGCCGCCGACGGTGTTCTTGCTCCGCGAGGAGCCGTTGTCCCCGTCCCCGCTCCCGGACGAACATCCGGCCAGCAGACCGCCGACGACGGCAACGGCCAGGACGGCCTTCGACCCCAAGGTGTGCACAGGTACTCCGATCAATGACTAAGGCAAGCCTAACCTTAGACCTTGTGGTGCAGGGGAGTGTCGCGGGGGAGTGGGGAGCTGCCCCAATGGAGGACACGCCGTGCCGGGTTCGGGGACATATCAGTCTGAAACGTGTGTTATTCATTCATGCACACACCTACGCGGCGCACCGTGCTCGGTGCCTCGATCGCGGCCGCCGGCTCGGGACTCCTGGCCGGCTGCTCCGAGTCCGACGCTCCCTCCGGACCCGGCTCGCACCCCGGGCCCGGCGAGCACCATGGGAGCGAAGTCGGCGGCCACGACGGCAGACCCTTTGTCCCCAAGGGACCCAAGGGATACGTGAACCCGTCCGATCCGGAGGTCCTCGCCGTCGAGAGGAAGCGCGATGGCGGCCCCCTCCGATCGTTCACGCTCCACGCCGTCGAGACCGAACTCGACCTGGGGGGACGTACCGTCAGATCGTGGGCGTACGGCGACGAGCTGCCCGGCAAGGAGGTGCGGGTCACGGCGGGCGACACCCTCGGTATGAAGCTCTTCAACCATCTGCCCGTGCCCACGACGCTGCACTCGCACGGTATCCGCATGCGGTGCGACATGGACGGGGTACCTGGCCTGACCCAGCGCTCCGTCAAGCCCGGCGACGACTTCACCTACCGCTTCGCCGTGACGCACCCGGGCACGTACTGGCTGCACTCGCACTCGGGACTGCAACTCGACCGAGGCCTGTACGCCCCGCTGATCGTCGAGGACCCCAGGGAGCCGTTGTCCTACGACAAGGAGTGGGTCGTCGTCCTGGACGACTGGGTGGACGGCGTGAACGGCTCGAACCCGGACGGCGTGCTCGCGCAGCTGGTCGACGGCAAGGGCATGCGGGCGGACATGGACATGGGCGAGAGCGACGAACACGGATCCGGCCATGAGAAGCCCCACGGCCCCTCCCGCGTCCTGCACAAGTCCTACAGCCGCATCCTGCACAGCGAGGGAGGCAGCGTCGACTACCCGTTCTACCTGGTCAACGGCCGTCTCGCGCACACTCCTTCGGTCTTCCGGGCCCGCAAGGGGGACCGCATCCGGCTGCGGATCATCAACGCCGGCGCCGAAACGGCCTTCCGGGTGGCGCTGGGCGGCCACGAGATGACGATCACGCACACGGACGGCTACCCCGTCGAGCACACGACCACGGACACGCTGCTGCTCGGCATGGCCGAACGCTACGACGTGCTGATCACCGCCAAGGACGGAGTGTTCCCGCTCGTCGCGCTCGCCGAAGGCAAGAACGACAGAGCCCTGGCCGTCCTGCGCACCAGCGGTGGGGACCTTCCCGGCCCCTCCGTGCACCCGGACGAACTCGACGGCAAGCTCGTCCCGGCCAGACGCCTCGTGCCGGACGACTCCGTGGCCCTCACCGACGACGAACCGGACCGCGAGCTGCGCATCAGACTGACCGGCGGGATGAAGAAGTTCGACTGGGCCTTCGACCACCAGCCGTACGACATCAAGCAACGCCACCCGATCCGCCAGGGCGAGAAGATCCGCCTGACCCTCATGAACGCCACCGACATGTGGCATCCCATGCACCTGCACGGCCACACCTTCGCCATCGTCGGCTTCGGCGCGCAAGGAGCCCGCAAGGACACCGCCCACGTGGTGCCGCACCACAAACTCGTCGTCGACTTCTACGCCGACAACCCGGGCCTGTGGATGCTCCACTGCCACAACCAGTACCACTCGGAGTCCGGCATGATGACGATCCTCGGCTACCGGAAGTGAGGCACCGGCCACCGACGCATCGTCACTTGATCATGCGAAACCCCGCTCGTGGAGGGAGACGCGTCAGCCGGGCAGGCCGCCGAAGTCCAGCGGCGCGTCGAAGCGTTCGGCGAGGTGCCCGAGCGGCAGATGGTTCCCCCGCCCCGAGCCGTGGGCGGGCAGGCCCGCCCGCCGCGTCCTCCGCGCATCAGCCGCGGCGCTGCCACCAGCGGCGCTTCGGTTCGGTGTTGGAGGAAGCGGTTCGGTCGAAGGTCGCGATCGTGTGGTGACCGTCGCCGGGCAGCGCCACCCCGACGGCCTGAGGTCGCGGCCAGGGACGAGGACATCGCGTTCGAGAGCGTAGCTTGGGACGGCCGGGGCGACCGGGGCGTTGTTTCGGGCGGACACTCTGGGGGAGAGCGGATGAACGGCCGGGCTCGGCGCTGGGAAAGAGGTCGGGCGGGCCGTCCGGCGGTCACGGTCGTCGTTCTCGTGGCCGCGGGCATCGGGCTGACCTGGTTCGCCGGAACGCACTTCGCCTACGCCACGGGCCTGGCCGGCACCCCGGGGCATCTCCGGGTCGAAGCGTGCGCGTGGGAACACGCCGGGGGCCACCGGTATCCGCACTGCAGTGGCCTCTTCCGCTCCTCCGACGGCACCGTCGTCGACCCGAACGCCTCGATCGGCAAGAACCTGCCCGTCGGCGACACGGTCGCGTTGCAGCGGGTGGCCTCCGGCGGATACGAGCAGACGGGCACCGCGTCCTCGTTCGGATGGCTGGCGATTTCCCTGCTCGGCCTGATGGTGCTGCTGTTGGGGATCGCGGTCGTCTGCGGCAAGGGCGGTACGCGTCGAGTACCGCGCGGGCTGCGGGTGCTGCTCGGTGCGCTGGGCGCCTTGACGCTGCTCAGCGCGTTCATCGGCGGAGTGGCGGGGATGCTCACCGCCTGAATCCTCACCGTGCGGACGACGTGCACGGGGGATACGCTTTTGTCGGCAAGTTTGTCGGCAAGGTCAGGTTCTCCGGGCGGTTTTGCAGACGCCGAGGCCTCATCCGCGATGATCGATTCTTCCTGCGGAGACCTACCCACTCCCTTCGTCCGCGGGTCCTGAGGCAGCGCTTCGCGGTCCCTGCTATGGAGGTCCGGATGAGAGTTGTCGTTGATCTTTCCCGGTGCCAGGGATATGCGCAGTGCGCGTTCCTGGCTCCGGACGCGTTCCGGATGCACGGCGAGGAAGCGCTGATGTACGCCTCGAACCCCGACGACGCCCAGCGCCAGCAGGTGTTGCGCGCCGCGGCGGCCTGCCCGCTCCAGGCCATCCTGGTCGACCAGCTGGAGGGCCGGGACGCGCCGGTGGGGACGTCGCCGTCATGAGCACTGCCGACACCCTGCAAGGGTTCAAGCGCGACGGCCGCGTGGTGATCGTCGGGGCGTCACTGGCGGGACTGCGCGCCGCGGAGGCCCTGCGCGACGAGGGGTTCACCGGGAAGCTGACCATGATCGGTGACGAGTTGGGGGAGCCCTACGACCGCCCCCCGCTGTCCAAGCAGGTACTGACCGGATGGGTGCCGGCCGACGGCACCACCCTGCCACGGCGTCGGGACATCGACGCGGAGTGGCTCCTGGGCGTCCCCGCCGACGGACTGGACCTGGCGAACAACCACGTGCGGCTCGCCGACGGCCGCACGATCCCCTTCGACCGCATGCTGATCTCCACCGGCGTACGGGCCCGGCCCTGGCCCGTCGAGGCCGAGGCGGCCCTGGACGGTGTCTTCGTGGTCCGCACGCGTGAGGACGCCGCCGGCCTGCAGCGGGCGGTCGCCGCCGGACCCTCCCGCGTACTGATCATCGGCGCGGGCTTCACCGGCTCCGAGATCGCCTCCATCTGCCGCGAGCGCGACATCCCGGTGACCGTCGCCGAACTCGCGCCGTCCCCACTGGTCGGGGGACTCGGCGCCATGATCGGCGAGATCGCGGCGGACATGCAGCGCGCCCACGGCGTCGACCTGCGCTGCGGTGTCAAGGTCACCCAGCTGGAGGGCGACGCGCAGGGGCGGGTTCGCCGCGCCCACTTCTCCGACGGCACTGCGGTCGACGCCGACGTGGTGGTCGTGGCGCTCGGAGGCATCCGCAACACCGAGTGGCTGCGCGACTCGGGACTGGCGGTGGGCGTATGGGGAGTCGCCTGCGACGCGGGTTGCCGCGCCTTCGACCTGAACGGCCTGGTCACCGACGACATCTTCGTCGCCGGAGACGTGGCACGCAGCCCGAACCCGATCTACGAGTACCGGTTCATCTCGCTGGAGCACTGGGCCAACGCCGTGGAGCAGGCCGAGATCGCGGCGCACAACATGGTCAGCACCCAGGCGGACCGCTGGCCGCACCTGTCCATCCCGACGTTCTGGTCGATCCAGTTCGGCGTCAACATCAAGTCCGTCGGTGTACCGACCTACGCCGACGAGGTCGTCGTCACCCAGGGATCCGTGGCCGACCACCGCTTTGTCGCCGCATACGGGTACCAGGGCCGCGTCACCGCCGCCGTCAGCTTCAACAACGCGAAGTGGCTGGACCACTACCGGCAGCTGATCGAGACGGCCGCGCCCTTCCCGCCTCCCTGCCCCACGCCCGACCAGCCCCTCGATGCGAAGCCGGTGCCCGTCGACTTCCCCGGCCCCACCCTGCTCGCCCAGGGCGCCACGGTGGTCGTCACCGGCCACGACCCGGGAGAGCGGCGCGTCACCGCCATGCGGCAGCGCCGCTAGGAGGGAACAGGTAGGACGGAACAGGAGGGAAAGCGACATGACCACGACCGAGACGCCCGACATCCTGCCCCGGATCCTCGACTACGCGAACCGGGCCGACCCGTACCCGCTCTACGCCGAGCTGCGCAAGACGCCGGTGGCCCTGCAGGAGGACGGCAGTTACGTCATCAGCACCTACCGCGAACTCAGCGGCATCCTGCACGACCCGCACCTGAGTTCCGACGTCCGCAACCTGGCGCATCCGATGCCCGCGATGCAGGAACGTGCCACGCCGTCGTTCATCAACCTCGACCCGCCCGAGCACGACCGTCTGCGGCGCCTGGCGATGCGTCACTTCGGCCCTCCGCACACGCCGGGCCTGGTGACCGGCATGGAACCCGACCTGACCGCCGTCGTCGCCGGTCTGATCGACGACTTCGCGGGCAAACAGCGGATCGACATCGTCGACGACTTCGCCTATCCGTTCCCCGTCACCGTGATCTGCCACCTGCTCGGTGTGCCGCGCGAGGACGAACCGCGGTTCCACGTGTGGGTGAACGCCATCATCGACTCGATCGACTACAACCCCAAGACCGACCCGCAGGAGAAACTGGACAACGGCGTACAGGCCACCAAAGCCCTGCGCCAGTACCTCGGCGGACTGCTGGAACAACGCCACGGCCACCCCGGCGACGACCTCCTGACACGGCTGGCCAACGACGACGGGCCCGACGGGCGGATGACCGACGCCGAAATCGTCAGCACCGCCAACCTGCTGCTCATTGCCGGCCACGAGACCACCGTCAACCTCATCACCAACGGCATGCTGACGCTGCTGCGCCGCCCTGAGGTGTTGCAACGCCTGCGCGCCGAACCGGGCCTGGTCGTACCGCTGGTCGAGGAACTGCTGCGCTACGAGCCCCCCGTGCACATCATTCCGTGGCGGGCGGCGTACAGCGACATCTCCGTCGGCGACACCGTCATCCCCAAGGGTTCGAAGATCATGCTCATGCTCGCTTCGGGGAGCCGCGACCCGGACCGCTTCCACGATCCCGACCGCTTCGACCCCGATCGCCAGGACAACCAGCACCTGGGCTTCGGCAGCGGCATCCACCTGTGCTTCGGCGGCCCGATGGCCCGACTGGAAACCCAGATCGCCCTGACCGCACTGGTACGCCGCCTGGCCGACCCCAGCCTGGTGACCGACCCACCCCCGTACCGCCCCAGCCCCGTCCTACGAGGCCCCATCCACCTGCTCATCGACCAGAACTGACACCGCGCTCGAGCCCGGCGGGTGGCCGCTCGTGTCGCCCCTCATCGGTGCGGTGACCGTCCGTTAGGCTCGCGTCGTCCCACTGGTCCCGATCTTCACGGAGGGCAGCACGGCGGGGATCAAACGAGAGCGCCTCGTCAGAACGCTGACCTTCTGGCTGCGTCCCGCCTTCGCGTTGCGGGTCATCAACCGGTTTCAGAAGATCGTGGGTTTCGACCGCTCGATGGCCCTGGCGTCCAGCGCCCTGACGGCCTTGATCCCGCTCTCCATCCTCCTCGGCGCCGTCCTCGGCAACTTCGTGCACTACGACGCCGCAGAGCGGATCATCAAGCGCTACAACCTCACCGGAGCGGGCGCCACGGCGGTCAACTCCCTCTTCTCTCCAACCGAGGGCACCAGCGCGAGCGTGGGCATCTTCGGGGCCGTGTTTCTGACGATCTCGGTGCTGAGTTTCGCGCGAGCCGTGCAGCGGCTCTTCGAACAGGCATGGGAACTCAAGCCTCTCAGCGTGCGCAACACGCGCAACGGCCTGTGGTGGATCCTCACTCTCGGCGGCTACGGGGTGGTCACCGCGACGCTCTCCGCGCTCCTTGGCGGGGGCGCGCTGGGTCTGGCCGCCTCGGTGTGTCAGGTACCGGTGACCGCCGCGTTCCTCGTCTGGAGCGGCCGGATCCTGTCGGCGAAACGGATCAGCCGGCCGGACCTGCTCCCCTTCGGCGTCACCGCCGCCGTTCTGACGGTGGCCTATTCGGTGGGCGCGACCCTCTACATGCCGCGCCTCTTCAACTCCTCCGCCGCACGCTACGGGGTGGTCGGCGCCGTCTTCGCGATGCTCTCCGCCCTCTTCGCAGCCATGCTCGTCCTGGTCGCGTCGGCGGCACTGGGACGAGAGGTACGGGACGAGCTCAGCCGGATCCGCCAGGGCCACCGCCCTTCCGACCACGAGGTCCACCGGCAGTGGGACAGCGTGGTCGAGCAGACGCGGTCACGGTGGCGGACGGCACGGGAACAGGTTTCTCACCATCAGACCAAAGGCCCGAACCACTGAGTGGGCGGGCATCGATCGAGGCTGTGCCATCTCAAGCGGCCGGTCCGCACGCTGTCACGCGGAAGCCACCACCTCGCCGGCCATGACCTGGGGAGGGTTGGGGAGCAGTGACGCAAGGTTGTCCCGTACGAAGTCCGCAGCCCTCGCGATCGATTCGTCGGCACCGGCCCGGTCCTGGAAGACGCTGGTCGAGACCATCGCCCCGTCCCCGGTATCGATCCAGTAGTAGGCCACGAAGCCGGGGACCTGGCGCATGAGCGGCACGAACCCCTCGTTCACGAGACGTGCGGCCTCGGCCGAATCGGTCACTCCTTCGTACCGCCGGATCGCTGCGTACATCGACAAGCTCCTCACGGCGTTCTGGGTCTGTCCTCTACTGAGACGTCGTACCCCTGCGACGACTGCCTGGCTCACAAGGCATCCGGCAATCACCTGAAGGGCCGCCTCGGCCAATCCGAACGGCGGCAGTCCTCGGGCCAGGTGCCGAGTGCGTGGGCCAGTCGGTCGCTCTGCTCTCGGGTGATGCCCCGGGCCAGGTGAGTACCACACCGCGGACTCATGGACTCGTCGCAGTGCAGGATTCCGTGGAAGGGCTCCTGGCTGCCCGAGAGCGGGGAGGCGGCAGGAAGCGTCCATTCAGCCGGCTCCCACAAGGGGTGGTCCGCGAGGAGCGCTTCGGCGAGGGACGGCGCCTGCGTGGCGGGGAGGCCGACTCGCGCCAGCGCGTCGCCGAGTACGTCCGCGGCGTCCTCGGGCATGTCCTGGTCGCCGAGCGTCGGCAGCAGGAGGAGCAGGCGCGCGTACTCGGCGTGGACTCCCGGGGCGTCGAGGTCGGGCGTGCGGGCGATGTGGTGGAGTTCTCGCCAGGAGAGTCCCGGGCCGGCCTGGTGGCCGCCGAGGCTGGCCAGGCGGCCGTGCCGTCCCCACTCGGGGTGGGTGATGAAGTACTCCGTTCCCGGATCCTCGGGAATGTTGCAGCCGAGGACCATCGCGGTGTGGCCGCCCGCGAACGGGATCCGGAAGACAGGCCACTGGTCCTCGTCGTGCAGTACGTCGAAGGCCGCGTCGGCATCGGCCCCGTCGACACCGAACCACTCCGGGACGGGGTCGTACTCCTCTGTCTCGCTCAGCCACATCAGGTAGGCCGCCCAGAACCCCGGCAGTGTCAGCAGTTCCTCACCCGCGACAACGGGGGCGTTCTCGAATCCCTCTATCAGCACCGGTCCAGGCTCTCACCCGCCTACGACAGTCCGTGGGGAACCAGATGGCCCGCTGGACACCGCTGTTCGTCAGCTGCCGCGCCAGGTGTCCAAGAAGTCGTGAGAGCGGCTTGATGGCCCATGCCAAGCTGTGCTCACCAACCCCTTCGGGAGCCCGACTTTGGAGGAGCGACGCCCCATGAGAATGGTCTCCGACCCCGGGTACACCGAAGTGGATCTCTCCGCGTCGGCGGAAGAACTGACCTGGTTGGCACGCGCGGTGGCCCGGGGCGAGGGGTTGCTCAGCTCCACCTCTTCGCCCGGCGGCGACGCCCTGGTCGGGGTCGAGGTCCTGAAGAGTTCCGGCCCCGGCGTTCTCATCCGCCGGGACGCCGAGCGGCAGATCCTTGTGATCAGCGGTGACTCCGCCGGCCGGGCGGTACTCGCGGAGAATCTGCGGGCCATGGCCACTGCCGAGGACGGCGGTCACCTCCACATCGACTACTTCCCCGGGCACTTCTACCTGGCCGAAGGGTCACTGCCCTTGGTGGTCAACAGCCCGCACGGAGGCATGCCAAGACGCTGAGTGGGCAGTTGGCCGCCGCTTTCGGTGGTTGCGGGTCACGCGTGCGGCAGAGGCTGCTCCGTCCAGACGGTCTTGCCGTCGTGGCTGTAGCGGGTGCCCCACCGCTCCGTGAGCTGGGCGACCAGGAAGAGCCCGCGTCCGCCCTCGTCCGTGCTGAGGGCCCGTCGGAGGTGAGGGGAGGTGTGGCTGGCGTCCGACACCTCACAGATCAGGCAGTGCGTACGGATGAGGCGCAGAGTGATGGGGCCGGCCGCGTACCGGTAGGTGTTGGTGACGAGCTCGCTGGCGACCAGCTCGGTGGTGAAGGCCAGTTCCGTCAGGCCCCATTCGGTCAGTTTCGCCGTGGCCAGCTCCCTGGCACGGGCAGCGGAGGTCGCTTCCAGGGGCAGCTGCCAGGTGGCGACATCCTGTGGCGGTAGAACCCGGGTACGGGCGATGAGCAGCGCGACGTCGTCGGTGGGGAGGTGCTCCTTCGGCAGCAGCGCTTCGACCACGGCCTGGCAGGTGCTGTCCAGAGGATCGGCAACGTGGGTGAGACATTCGTCCAGGTGCTCCAGCGCGGCGTCGATGTCGCCGTTGCGCGCCTCCAGAAGACCGTTGGTGTAGAGCGTGAGCAGGCTGCCCTCGGGGAGGTCGAGGTCGTACGTTTCGAAGGGCAGCCCGCCCAGACCCAGCGGTGGACCCGCGGGCAGGTCCAGCACGGTCACCTCGCCGTCCGGAGTGGACAGCATCGGTGCCGGGTGACCGGCGCGGGCCAGGGAGCAGTGTCGGGAGACCGGATCGTAGACCGCGTACACGCAGGTGGCCCCGAGCATCTGCTCCACGGTGGACCCGCTGCCGTCGGCGTTCGCCTCCAGCTCGGCGGCCAGCAGGCTGACCAGATCGTCCAGCCGTGCCACCACCTCGTCCGGTTCCAGGTCGAGGCTGGCCAGGGTGCGCACGGCGGCGCGCAGACGGCCCATGGAGGCCGCGGCGTGGAGCCCGTGGCCGACCACGTCTCCCACGACGAGTGCGACCCGGGCCCCTGACAACGGGATCACGTCGAACCAGTCACCGCCGATGCCCGGTTCACCGCACGCCGGGAGGTATCGGCAGGCCACCTCGACCGCCGGCAGGTCGGACGCCGCGCTCGGCAGCAGACTGCGCTGCAGAGTCAGGGCGGCGCTCTGCTGCTGGGTGAAGCGGCGCGCGTTGTCGATGCAGACGGCCGCACGCGAGGAAAACTCATGGGCCACCGCGGCATCGTCGTCCTCGAAAGGCTCCGAGTGGCGCACTCGCCACAGGCTCACTACGCCCAGGATCAGGCCGCGCGCCACCAAGGGCACCACGATCAGCGAATGAACGCCGAGACCCATGGCTATCTCGATCCGCCGCCGGTCCATGGCGTACCACTCGGGGCGCAGGGACAGCAGCCGGTCGAGAATCGGGCGACGCTCGGCCAAGCACCGCGCCTGCGGGGATTCCGGAAGGAGCGGGACCACCTCGCCCTCCTGGTAGGGGACCCGGCGTTCCGGGGGCGACAGGGCTACTCGAAGCAGCGGACCTCTCACACCGGGGGGTGGTTCGTCACCAAGTGTCACCGGCTCGAGAAGGTCCACCGAGCAGTAGTCGGCGAGGCCGTGGGAGGCCACCTCGGCCAGTTCCCGGGCCGTCTGTGCCACGTCCAGCGAGGTTCCGATCCGGGCGCTTGCCTCGTTGAGCAGGGCGAGCCTGCGTTGGGCCCGGTGGCGGTCGGTCACGTCCTCGATCGTCTCGGCCACGCCGAGCACCCGGCCCGAGGGGTCTTCCATCCGGAACGCCGAGACGGACACGATCCGGTCCCGGCCCGGATCATGACGTGCCCGGGCCGACTGCTCCCTGAACATCAACGGCTCGCCGGTCTCCAGGACGTGCCGTACCCGCTCTTCGGTCGGACCCGCGTCCTCGTCGACCATGAATTCGCGAGGGCGACGGCCCACCGGCGCCTCGGCCGGGACACCGCTTGCCTTCTCGACCGCACGGTTGACCCGAATCACTCTGCTGTCCGGGCCGTACGTGACCAGACCGATCGGGGACCGGCGGTACAGGCCGTCCAGCAGCGCACGGTCCCGCTGCCAGGCAATGACCTCCGCGGCGGGGGCTCCGACCAGGACCCACTCCTGACTGTCCCCGTCCCGAGTGATCGCGCGGGCCCGGAATCCCATCTCCATGCGCCGTCCGTCGCGGTGTCGGACGGGCAGGACCCCGAACCAGCCCCCCGTCCTCATGGCGTCCACGACGACGGACCGCACGACAGGCAGGTCACGGGCGTCCACCAGGAGGTCCTGCCACGCCCGTCCGATCACTTCCTTGGCCGGATAGCCCAGCAGCTCCTGTGCACGTGTGCTCCAGCCGACCACGGCGCCTCGATCGTCGAGCACAGCCGAGGCGCCGCGCCGGAGGGCGAACGGATCCTCAGGGCTCTCGCTGAAATGCATCGACGGCATCCCCATAGCCACCACCTTGCCTACGTGACTCCGATGTTCCTCCCCACGCTCTCCGTTCGCGACCTTCCCGTTTCTCCCGGCCCGGCAGGACGTCTCCCGGCCACTTCTCCGGTACGTCCGGCTACTTCTCCGGAGCCGACACGACGCCCGTCGGGCAGGTCCCATACCGCAGTAGCCCGCCGGGTTCTTGTCGAGGTACTGCTGGTGGCAGTGCTCAATGGCCAAGAGGGGCCGCTGCGGCGTATGCGACGAGGTTCGCGAAGCGCAGCCACACGAGCAGATGACCGTTCAGGGGCGCGTAGCCCGGACGGATGAGGCTCTCGATTCCGAGGATCGTGTCGGCCAGGGCGTCTCGCGTCGGGGCGTCCACATGGCCGAGGTTCGTGAGGTACGAGGTGGCACAGCTGTCGAGGCGGGCGTGCAGGTCGGCCAGCTGCTGGGCCTGGTTGTCGCGGTACAGACTCTCGTCCGGGAAGGGAAAACGCTGGAACGTCGTGTGGCGGTTCGCTACGGCAGCGATGAGTCCCAAGCGAGAGGGTTCCGTTTCGCTGGGCCAGCGGGGTCCCGTCATGTGCGGTGTGTCGATGCGGCGTGGGGTGCGTCGGCCGGCCGCTTTCTCCGCATGACGCCGGACGGCGAAGGCATCGACCTCGTTGAGCCGGACCGCTCGGCTGGCTTCCAAGGTCTCCAGCGCGCGCAGCAGGGCCGCCGGGTCGCTGCGGAGATCAGGGGAAGGGCGTGCCGTCGCAGCGACGTAGGCCCAGGTCGCGTTGAAGCCCAGTGGACAGTACCGCCCGACGGCACATCTGAGGGAGGTGTGCCGTCGGGCGAGCGGCAACTGCTCGTCGCGCACCCTGCGCGCGTAGGTTCTGAAGCCCATCCGGCGACGTCAGCCTGCGACCCGAGCCACGCCGATCGGGCAGGACACGCCCGTCCCACCCAGCCCGCAGTACCCGTTCGGGTTTTTGCTGCCTGATAGGTACTGCTGGTGATAGCCCTCGGCCGGGTAGAAGGTGCGGCCTTCCGCGGGGAGGAGTTCGGTGGTGATGGTGCCGTAGCCGGAGGAGGTCAGGACCTTCTGGTAGGCGTCGCGGGAGGCGGCCGCGGTGGCTGCCTGGGCGGGGGTGTGGGTGTGGATGGCGGAGCGGTACTGGGTGCCGACGTCGTTGCCCTGGCGGAAGCCCTGGGTCGGGTTGTGGGACTCCCAGAAGACCTGGAGGAGGCGCTCGTAGGAGATCAGGGCGGGGTCGTGGACCACGCGGACGACCTCCGTGTGGCCGGTCAGGCCCGAGCAGACCTCCTCGTACGTGGGGTGCTCGGTGAAGCCGCCCTGGTAGCCCACCAGGGTCGTGTACACGCCCGTCGGGAGCTGCCAGAACTTGCGCTCGGCGCCCCAGAAACAGCCCATGCCGAAGTCGGCGATCTCCAGGCCCTCGGGGTAGGGGCCGAGGAGGGGGTTGCCGAGGACGGTGTGCCGGTCGGGGACCGTGAAGATCGGCTCCGGGCGGCCCCGCAGTGCCTGCTCGGCGGTCGGGAGCTGAGGGGTACGGCTGTGCAGGAACATGCGGTCTCCACGGAGTCGCAGGGGGGAACGGGGCCGGGGCGCCGTGGTGTTCAACGGGTGAGCCCCGGTCGGGATTCCGGGGCTCGTACGCCCTCAGCGGGGCAGCGACGCCGGCGTTCCGCCGTTCGCCTCGTAGCCCGCCACCGCCAGCGCGCGGTAGAGCGCGTAGTCCGCCGCCGGGTCGGGTGTGAGGGTCCAGGGGAGGGCGCCGACGTGGCCGTCCACGTGCACCAGCTGGTTCATGGCCTCCGCCCAGCGCTCGCCGCGGACCAGGAAGAGCACCAGGAGGTGGCGCACGTGCGCCAGCATCGGGTCGTCGGGGCGGGCCGCGTGCACCGCGTGGAGCGCGCCGTGGACCGCCTTGGTGACGACCTCGCTCTGGTAGAAGCTGCGGACCAGGTTCACCTCGGGGAGGTGCTCGAAGACCGCGAAGAGGGGCATCGCGGCCAGCAGGGAGCCCTGAGGAGCGCGGGCCGCCGCGGCCTCCGCGAAGGAGTACGCCACCTCGCGCGAGCCGTGCCACTTCTCGCACCAATAGTGCAGGGCCGCCAGATGCGCGCCCATGTGGGCCGGCGCGCGGTCCAGGATCTTCAGCCAGAGCGCCTCGAACTCCGGCCGGGGGTAGGCGAGTCCGCGGGCCACCGACAGCTCGATGATGTACGGGATCGGGTCACCGGGGGAGAGCAGGGCCGCCTCGCCGCAGGCCGACCTCGCCTCCTCCATGATGATCCGGAACTCGTCCGTCCCCGGCGTCGACGTCCGCCACGCCTGCTGCACCAGGAACTCCGCATGCACCGCCGCGCCGCCCGCGTCCTTGGGCTTCTCGGCCCGCCACACCCGCAGCCACTGCCCGCCCGGCGTCTCGCTGACCCCGCCCGGACGCTGCTGCAGCTCCAGGGACGCGGCGCCGGCGAAGGCCTGCACCCGCTGCCAGCGCGTCTCGCCCGAGATCTCCGTGCCCGCCAGGAGCTGCGAGGCCGCTTGGTACTCCTGCGTGCGCTGCACCAGGTCCAGGACGTCCAGGAGGTCCCCGTCCGGTCCTGGCATACGGATGTCCAGCTCCTCCTGACGCAGGAATCCGTAGTTCGCGGGGTCCGCCGCGTCCGGGTCGCCGGGCGAGACCAGCTGAATGCCGGTGCGCCTGCGCCGGAGGACCGGCAGCAGGACCAGGCTGAACATGGCCAGCGCCATCAGGACCCAGAGAATCTCCATGCCTCAAGCGAACCAGACGGGTCCGACAATTGGCCAACCCGGTCCGGTTCCGGTCCGGTACCGACCCGGATCGCAGGCCGTGAGGCGCCCCGCACGGGCCGTGAGCCGCCATCAGGCCCGCGGGCGCACTACGCTCGGGACCCATGAGCGACAGGCACATCAGTCAGCACTTCGAGACCCTCGCGATCCACGCGGGCAACACCGCCGATCCCCTCACCGGCGCGGTCGTCCCGCCGATCTACCAGGTCTCGACCTACAAGCAGGACGGCGTCGGAGGGCTGCGCGGCGGTTACGAGTACAGCCGCAGCGCCAACCCCACCAGGACCGCCCTGGAAGAGAACCTCGCCGCCCTGGAGGGCGGTCGTCGCGGCCTCGCGTTCGCGTCCGGACTGGCGGCCGAGGACTGCCTGTTGCGTACGCTGCTCAGCCCCGGCGACCACGTGGTCATCCCGAACGACGCGTACGGCGGCACGTTCCGCCTCTTCGCGAAGGTCGTCTCGCGGTGGGGCGTCGAGTGGTCCGTGGCCGACACCAGCGACCCGGCCGCCGTACGCGCCGCCCTCACGCCGAAGACCAAGGTCGTGTGGGTGGAGACCCCCTCCAACCCGCTTCTCGGCATCACCGACATCGCCGTCGTCGCGCAGATCGCGCGCGAGGCGGGCGCCCGGCTCGTCGTCGACAACACCTTCGCCACCCCCTACCTGCAGCAGCCGCTCGCGCTCGGCGCGGACGTCGTCGTGCACTCGCTGACCAAGTACATGGGCGGTCACTCGGACGTCGTCGGCGGCGCCCTGATCGTCGGCGACCAGGCGCTCGGTGAGGAGCTGGCGTACCACCAGAACGCGATGGGCGCGGTCGCCGGGCCCTTCGACTCCTGGCTGGTGCTGCGCGGCACCAAGACGCTCTCGGTGCGCATGGACCGGCACAGCGAGAACGCCACCAAGATCGCCGACATGCTCACCCGGCACGCCCGCGTGACCCGCGTTCTCTACCCGGGCCTCCCGGAGCACCCCGGTCACGAGATCGCCGCCAAGCAGATGAAGGCGTTCGGCGGCATGGTCTCCTTCCAGGTCGAGGGCGGCGAGGAAGCGGCCGTCGAGGTCTGCAACCGCGCCAAGGTCTTCACCCTCGGTGAGTCCCTGGGCGGCGTGGAGTCCCTGATCGAGCACCCCGGGCGCATGACGCACGCGTCCGCCGCCGGCTCGGCCCTGGAGGTCCCCGCCGACCTCGTCCGCCTCTCCGTGGGCATCGAGAACGTCGACGACCTGCTCCAGGACCTGCAGCAGGCTCTCGGCTAAGCCCAGCGTCGGCCCCTCGGGGTCACCAGCCCGTCAGCGGTGGGGTCGTCTGCGAAGGCGGCTCCACCCAGGGGCGGGCCATGGACGCCCACACCACGAAGGCGACGGTCGCGGCGAACAGCAGCAGCCACATCACCCGCCGGGCCAGCGTCCTGCGGCGCAGCATCCGGTTCCCGCGGCGCACGACGTCCGCGTACAGGTCGGGCGGCACGGTGGGCTGCTTGTGCTCCAGCAGCCGCCGTACGTTCGCCTCGCGCTCGGGCAGGTTCACGACCGCACCACCCACCTCACGAACGCACCACCGCGCTTCATGACGGCACCACCTTCGCCATGGTCGGTGCCGGTCCGCGCGGCGGGTGCAGCAGTGTCGTCATCGCCCGGGCACAGATCGCCCGGACCCGTTCCACGGGGAGCCCGAGCAGGGCCGCCGTCTGTTCCTCGGCGACCCCCTCGTACATCCTCAGGACCAGGACCAGCCGCTCCTGGGGCGTCAACCGGGCCAGGACGGCGACGGAACCGGCGCCGGCGCCCGAGGGGGACGGGCGGGAGCGTCCCAGCGCCCCGTACTGGTGCCACGCCCCGCGCGCGAAGCGGACGGCCAGCTGCTGGCGGGCCCGGTCGTACGGGTCCTCACCGCGCAGCCGGTCCCAGGAGGCGTACGTGTGGGCCAGTGCCAGCGTCAGCAGGCGCCGCGCGCGCGGGTTGGCGTTCGGGGGCTCCGCGGTGAGCAGTGTGGCGGCATGCAGGAGCCGCCCTGCCGCGCCCGCGACGAACGCCTCGAACTCCCGGGCCCGGCGGGCGTTTTGGAACGCGCGCCGTTCTCGCACCACGCCTCCCGCCCGAGGACGACCCTGACGGAACCAAGGGTCCGGCCGCGTACGACGGGCCGCACTGTGTGCGACAAGGACCCGGTCTCATATGAGGCCAGACGCGGCCCCGCGGTCAAGAGCCCGGGGGCACACACGTGTGAAGCCGAAACGACACGCGCGGATGAAGCCGTACGCACACGCGCGCGTGTGAAGGCTCAGGAAGCGGTGGGACGGTCAGGAAGCCGACGAGAGGGTCAGGAAGCCGGCTGCTCCCCCGCCGCGCCCCCCGTCGTGGCCATCCGGGACGAGAGCGCGCTGTTGAAGCGCGTGAGGAGCGAGCAGAAGGCCTCGCGCTCCTCCGGCGCCCAGTCATCGGTCAGCTCGGCCATCAACTGACGCCTGGAGGAGCGCACTTCGTCGAGACGGGACTGCCCGCGCGGCGACAGCTGGAGCACCACGGCGCGTCCGTCCTCGGGGTGCGAGGTCCGCTTGACGAGACCGGTGTCGACCAGCGGGGCCACCTGCCGGGTGACCGTCGAGGAGTCGATGCCCATGCTCGCGGCGAGCGCCTTGACGCCCATCGGGCCTTCCTTGTCGAGGCGGTTGAGCAGCAGGTATGCGGCGCGGTCCATGGAGTTGCGGACCTGCCCCACTCCGCCGAGCCGGGTCTGTTCGGCACGGCGCGCGAACAACGCGACCTCGTGCTGAAGCGTGTCGAGGAGACCGGTGTCACCGACGGTCGTCATGTCCATCGACATTTCTGGTGTTGTGGGCATGGCCGGGGGCTCAATTCATGCGTGGGGAGCTGGGTTGGGGGAAAGGGTACGCGGCCCGGACGCGGGTCGTACCGACGCTGAGTAAAACCGGTCTCGGCCCGTGGTCACACCAGGAGTCCTCGGGTGTGAACTGGGAGACTGGTGGTCATGAGCTACAGCACGGCCGACTCCATGCCCAGGGTGACTCTGGACGACGTACGAGGCGCCCAGAAGATGCTCACGGGCGTGGCGCGGACGACCGCGATGGAGGGCAGCAGGTACCTGTCCCAGCTGGTGGGCGCCCCGGTGCACTTCAAGTGCGAGAACCTCCAGCGCACCGGCTCGTTCAAGCTGCGTGGCGCGTATGTGCGCATCGCCGGGCTGCTTCCGGAGGAGCGCGCCGCGGGGGTGGTCGCGGCCAGCGCGGGCAACCACGCGCAGGGCGTCGCCCTCGCCTCCTCGCTGCTCGGCGTGCGCTCCACGGTCTTCATGCCGACCGGCGCCCCGCTGCCGAAGGTCGCGGCCACCCGCGACTACGGCGCCGAGGTGAGGCTGCACGGTCAGGTGGTCGACGAGACGCTGGCCGCCGCGCAGGAGTACGCGGCCGAGACGGGCGCGGTGTTCATCCACCCCTTCGACCACCCCGACATCATCGCGGGTCAGGGCACGGTCGGCCTGGAGATCCTGGAGCAGTGCCCGGAGGTGCGCACGATCGTCGTCGGGATCGGCGGCGGGGGGCTGGCCGCGGGCATCGCGGTCGCGGTGAAGGCGCTGCGCCCCGATGTGCGGATCATCGGCGTGCAGGCGGCGGGCGCGGCGGCGTATCCGCCCTCGCTGGCGGCAGGGCGTCCGGTGTCGATCGACAACCCGGCGACGATGGCCGACGGCATCAAGGTCGGACGGCCCGGCGATGTGCCGTTCCGGATCGTCGAGGAGCTGGTGGACGAGGTCCGCACGGTGTCGGAGAGCCATCTGTCGAGCGCGCTGCTGCTCTGTCTGGAGCGGGCCAAGCTGGTCGTCGAACCGGCGGGCGCGAGCCCCGTCGCGGCGTTGCTGAGCGAGCCCGGGACCTTCGAGGGCCCGGTCGTCGCGCTGTTGTCGGGCGGCAATGTGGACCCGCTGCTGATGCAGCGCATCCTGCGCCACGGCATGGCCGCGAGCGGCCGCTACCTCGCGGTCACGCTGCGGCTGACGGACCGTCCCGGCGCTCTGGCCACACTTCTCGGGGTGTTGTCAGTGGCGGACGCTAACGTCCTCGATGTGAGCCACGTACGGACCGATCCCCGGCTCGGGCTCACGGAGGTGGAGGTCGAGCTGCACCTGGAGACGAAGGGTCCGGAGCACTGCGCCGAGGTCGGCCGCGCCCTGCGCGAGGCCGGCTACACGGTCATCGACTGAGCGACTGACATCCATCGTCCGAGGTCAGGGCCCCTGTCCTCGAACCTCGGAAAAATCTGTTGAGTAACGCGATACATCGCGTTACGGTGTGTCCTGCCCGTCCACTTCCAGCCTCTCGCTGCGCCCGTCGCGGCCTGTGAGGCGGGACGAGACGGGCAAAGGTAAGAAGTTACCGTGAAAATTCCCCAACGACGTGGAGAACTCACATGCCAGGCGCCATCTATGCCGAAGGCCTGGTGAAGACCTTCGGTGACGTAAGGGCTCTGGACGGCGTCGACCTCGATGTCCCGGAAGGCACCGTCCTTGGCCTGCTGGGACCGAACGGCGCGGGCAAGACGACCGCCGTCCGCTGTCTGACGACCCTCCTGCGCCCCGACAGCGGCAAGGCCGTCGTCGCGGGCGTCGACGTGCTCAAGCACCCCGACGCGGTACGGCGCAGGGTCGGCCTCTCCGGACAGTTCGCGGCCGTCGACGAGTACCTGACCGGCCGCGAGAACCTCCAGATGGTCGGCCAGCTCTACCAGATGAGGGCGAAGGCCGCGAAGGCCCGCGCGGCCGAGCTCCTCGAGCAGTTCAACCTGACGGAGGCCGCCGACCGCCCCGCGAAGACGTACTCGGGCGGTATGCGCCGCCGGCTCGACCTGGCTGCCGCGCTGGTCGTCTCGCCGCCGGTGATGTTCATGGACGAGCCGACGACCGGCCTCGACCCGCGCAACCGGCAGCAGCTGTGGGAGGTCATCAAGCAGCTGGTCACCGGCGGTACGACCCTGCTGCTGACCACGCAGTACCTGGAAGAGGCCGACCACCTCGCGCACGACATCTGTGTGGTCGACCACGGCCGAGTGATCGCCCGCGGTACCGCCGACCAGCTCAAGGCGCAGACCGGCGGCGAGCGCGTCGAGGTCGTCGTGCACGAGCGTGAGCACATAGCGACTGCCTCGGAGGTGCTCCGCGGCTTCGGCAAGGGCGAGACGACCGTCGAGGAGCACACCCGCAAGCTCACCGTGCCCGTCACCGGCGGCGCGAAGCTCCTCGCGGAGGTCATCCGCGAGCTGGACGGCCGCGGCATCGAGATCGACGACATCGGGCTGCGCAGGCCCACGCTCGACGACGTCTTCCTCTCCCTGACCGGACATGTCGCCGAGATGAAGGACGAGGAGAACGGGGTGGCGGGGGACGCGAGGGGCCGCAAGCCGAAGAAGGACCCGGCGAAGAAGGACCCCGTGAAGGACCCGGCGAAGAACGAATCCGCGCAGACGGAAACCGCGCAGACGGAGGCCACGAAGTGAGTGCCGTGACAGACGCCGCCCCCGCGACGGCCCGCCAGGGCGCCGTCGTCCAGTCCGTGCGCGACTCCCTGGTCATCGCCCGCCGGAACTTGATTCGGATGACCCGGATTCCCGAAATGATTCTGTTTGGGCTAATCCAGCCCATCATGTTCGTGGTGCTGTTCACGTACGTGTTCGGCGGTTCCATGCAGATCGGCAACAGCGCCGATCTGGATGTCTACAAGAACTTCCTGATGGCGGGCATCTTCGCGCAGACCGTCACGTTCGCCACCGCCAGCTCCGGTGCGGGCATCGCCGACGACATGCACAAGGGGCTCATCGACCGGTTCCGCTCGCTGCCCATGGCGCGCGGCGCGGTGCTGACCGGGCGTACCGTTGCGGATCTCGTGCAGACGGCCTTGACGCTGTTCGTCCTCGCGATCGTCGCGTTGCTCGTGGGTTGGCGCCCCGGCTCCGTGGAGCCGACCAACTTCGGGAAGATCGTGGGCGGCTTCGGCCTGCTGCTTCTTCTGGGGTACGCCTTCACGTGGATCGGCGCGCTGATCGGCCTGTCGGTGCGCACGCCGGAGGCGGCCACCTCCGGCGGCCTGATCTGGCTGTTCCCGGTGACCTTCATCTCGAACGCGTTCGTGGACTCCAGCAAGATGACCCCGTGGCTGCGTCACATCGCTGAGTGGAACCCGTTCAGCGCGACCGTTCAGGCGTGCCGCAAGCTCTTCGGCGACCCGGGTCTGTCCCCGTCTGATGCCTGGCCGATGCAGCACCCCGTCTGGGCGTCGCTGATCTACTCGATCCTGATCATCGTCGTCTTCCGCACGCTCGCGGTCCGCAAGTACCGCCGGGCGACCAGTTGATGGCTCGGCCTTCCCGGATCCCCTTCGCCAAAGTCGGCTAGGTTGCGGTTGGCCTGGGTGCGGCTCCGACTAGGAACGACGACCCACCTCGAAGCCCCTCCACGACATGGACGCTGTTGGTCAATTCCACCCCGCGGAGCTCATCTGGTGGGGCGGAATCGACCAACAGCGTCCCCTTTCTACGAGAAAGGCTCAGGGCCTGCCTCAGCCTTGAGTCACAGCGCCCGACGGGGCCTGAGCCACACCTAAGGGGCTGGCGATAACTTGCCTCACCCCGGGAACGAGCCCCGTCAGGGCCTTTCGGGCTTGCGGGCCAGGAGGCAGGCGTGTGGTCGGTTCACCCGTCCGCCGGGCTCCTGCTCCAGTCTCGCGGTGAGGACGAGTCCGGCCTGGTCCAGCAGCTCGACCATGCGGTCCAGGGGCAGAAGGTACGACTCGTAGGACACCGGACGGCCATAGCCGTGGGTCGGCTGGAGTCGCTCATTGCCGACATAGTCTCCCCAGAGCAGGTAGCCGCCGGGCGCGAGCGTGCGGTGGAACTCGGCGAACACCGCCGGCAGCCACTGCGGGGGCGTGTGATGGGTGGAGTACCAGGCCAGAATGCCGCCGAGGTCGTCGTCCCTCATCTCCAGCGCGGTCATCGAGCCCTCGGTGAACCGCAGGTTCGGATAGGCGTTCCGGGCCAGCCCGATCATCTTCGGCGACAGATCGACGCCGAAGGCGGACACCCCCAGCCCGGCCAGGTGCGCCGTCACGCGTCCGGGGCCGCACCCCAGGTCCGCGACCGGCCCCAGAACGGCCGTCCGCACGAGTTCAGCAAACCCCGCCAGCATCGCGCGTGACAGCGGGTCCATCTCGGATGGAGGCGGGACGCGTTCGAGGTAATCGGCGGCGACCGTGTCGTACGACTCGCGGACGGCGGTCAGGAACGAGAGCTCAGCCATGCCGGCGACCCTAGAACGGGGAACTGACAGGCCGTGGCCCCACCTTGAGTTGACCTGCGCGACGTCCACCGCACGTAAGGATTGACCAGAGGCCCCGGCAGTCGCCGGGGCCTCTGTTGTTGGTGCGTGTCAGGAGGTGAGGATGGAGATGCCGTCTCCGAGCAGTTTCAGCCCGATGACGAAGAACAGGACTGCCATCACGGCGACATTGTGCTGAGCTGCCCAGTCTTTCCAGTCGCCGAGCGTGGTTCTGGCTCGCTCTCCTCCGAGGAGGAAGATTCCCAGGGGGGCCAGCAGCCCGAGGGTGGCGATCAGGACGAAGATCGCCAGCGATGCGATCTCCTGCCCGAGCGGCAGTCCGGCTGAGCCGATGGAGGCGGCCGCGGCGATGGTCAGCGGGGCGTTCTTGGCGTTGAGCGCGGCCAAGGCCAGTCCGAGTCCGAAGACCTTGACCGGCGTGAGGCGGTCGATCGCGCCCATCCACTTCGGCAGCTGGGCTTGTGAGGCATCCTTCGGTCGCCGGTGCCATTGCCGGGCGCCGAAGAAGACGAGGAGCACGCCCAGAGCGAGCTTGACGGCTCCCACCCAGGTGGCCGGTTGATTGTGGGAGGAGGCGCCCGCGGGGGAAGCGATGGCCAGCATCACCGCGCCCAGTGCCGAGAGCCCCAGGATCCAGCCGAGGGTGAAGAGGGGGCCGTTGAGACGGCCCCGAGGCGTGGCGAGTATGAGGATGATGGCGATGATCGGGAGCGGGCTGATCGCGACGCCGGCCGCAAGACCCAGCACGTCACCGAGAACTTTGCCCATGATTACCTCCTGGTGGATGGGTCAGGGCGGCGATCGAGTCGAGCAAGGCTTGGTGAGAGTGGGTGACCCAACTACCTGGGCGGCCGGCTGTGGGACTTTCGTGTTCCATCTTCCTGCGCCGTTCCGGATCTGTCCTCGGGAGCTCCTCGGAACGCGGGGACCCCGGCGTTGGCCGGGGTGCGAGCCGGTGTGGGTGGATCCAGGATGGGACATGAGGGCGATGGCGCCTCATGTCCGAGCGCCTGGCGACCCTCGGACCTATCCGTGGCAGGAGAAACTCACGATGACTGCGACGACAGGTGCAACCCAGGCTCACCCCGAGCGCCCGGGAAGGTCGGATGGGGTCTGTAACGAGTTCACCGTCTTCACCAAGATCAAGCCGGGCCATGCCGATGCGTTGCGTGAGGATCTCGCCGCGATGGCCGACGCGGCAGCTGACGAGAGCGTCCATGCGGCGCTGCGCCAGATCGGCACCCTGCATGACGCACGGCACGTGATTTTCGACAACGACACCCGGTTCATGTTCGCCAGCGTCTTCGACGGCTCCTGGGACACGTACATCGACGACTTCGCCCAGACGGTGGTCGGGGCCCGCTTCGACAAGGTCTTCTCGCACAGCGAAGGGTTCCCCGGCGTCACCGATCCAGGGGTGAAGGACTGGTTCGTCGCCCACCAGGAGCCCGCGGGGGTCTTCGTCAGCGCCTATCCCGATCTGACCGTTCAGCAGATCTACAAGGACCACCGCGTGGAGGAGGCGTTCGAGGCGGTGTTGGACACCGCTGAGTTCCGGGCGGCGCTGGACAACCCGGCGAACGCCGAGTTGCTGGCCACACCGGCCTTCCAGAAGCTGCTGGAGGAAGCCGCGGCCTAGAAGTCGGACACGACCGACCCTCGGACACGACCAACCCTCAGAGCCGACCGAACATCGGTGGACCGCGTCGGGCGCGGGTCGGTCGCTGCACGTCTGCCCACGCACAGGCCGCTATGGAGGCACAGGCGATCATGAACACGGTGGCAAGCAGCAGCGCGGCCGGCATGGGCGTGGAGATCGACGACGTCCAGAGCGGGGCACTGCGTCCTCGGCCCGTGCCGTACGAGGGAAAGTTCGTCTTCCTGCGGGTCGACGACCGCCACGCCGGGCGCGCCCTGCTGCGGCGGCTGCTCCCGGTGACCGCGGGCGGTCTGCCCGACGTGGACCGGAGCCAGGATGCCTGGGTGGCCCTGGCGTTCACCTACCAGGGACTGAGGGCCCTGGGGGTGCCCCAGGAGTCGCTGGACAGCTTTCCGCGGGCGTTTCGTGAGGGCATGGCCGCTCGGGCGGAGTTGATCGGCGACGTGGGCGAGAGCGCCCCGGCCCACTGGGAGGCACCGTTCGGAACGGGCGATGTCCATATCGCGTTGAGCGCTCTCTCCTCCGACGCGGCGCAGCTGGACAGGGAGCTGGAGCGGGCTCGCGTCGCCTACGAGGACACGCCCGGTGTCCAGGTGATCTGGCAGCAGGAGGTCCACCAGCTCCCGACCGGGCGCACCACGTTCGGATTCCGCGACGGCATCAGCCATCCGAACATCGAGGGCGTCGGACTGCCCGGCTCCAACCCGCAGGAAGCGCCCATCAAGGCCGGCGAGTTCATCCTCGGCTACCCCGACGAGACCGGCAGCCTGCCGCCCATGCCCAGCCCCGATGTGCTGGGGCGCAACGGAACCTACGCGGCCGTTCGGAAGATCCACACCAACGTGGCGGCCTGGCGGCAGTACCTGCGCGCGAACACCTCCAGCGCCGAGGAAGAGGCACTCCTGGCGGCGAAGATGGTCGGGCGCTGGCCCAGCGGGGCGCCGCTGACGCTGACGCCGGAGCACGATGACCCGGAGCTGGCGGCCGATCCGCACCGCAACAACAACTTCCTGTACCGGGAGAACGACGATCGCGGCTTCCGGTGCCCCGCCGGTGCGCACATCCGGCGCACCAACCCCCGCGATTCCACCATCATCGGCGACGCACGGATGCACCGCCTCATCCGCCGCGGCACCACCTACGGCCCGCCGCTGCCGGAGGGCGTGCTGGAGGACGACGGCGCCGACCGGGGTCTGGTCGGAGTCTTCCTCGGAGCACACCTTGAACGGCAGTTTGAATTCATCAAGGCCGAGTGGGTCAACGACGGCAACTTCATCGGCTACCCCGGCGAGAAGGACCCGGTGGCCGGGCATCACGGCGGAACCGGCAGTGTCACCATCCCGGAGAAGCCGGTGCGGCGCCGTCTGCGGAATCTGCCGAGCTTCGTGGTCACCCGGGGCGGTGAGTACTGCTTCGTGCCGGGTCTGCGTGCCCTGCGCTGGCTCGCCGAGCTGGAGGACTGAGGACAATTCCCACCCCCCGAGGCCCCACACGGTCTTCAAGAAGAGGTCGAAGTCATGGCAGCACAATTCGTCCGCTACACGCCTGACGTCGAAGACGACGACCCGGACTTCGACCGCAACCTGCAGACGGTGATCGAGAAGACCGAGAGCTACATCGCCGAGTCGGTCGAGGCCGGTGGCACCGGACGCGCCCTGCGCGACGCCCACGCCAAGGGCTACGGGCTGGTCCGGGGGGAAGTGGAGATCCTGGACGGGCTCGCGCCCGAGTACGCCCAGGGAATCTACGCGACTCCGGGAACCCACGATGCGCTCATCCGCTTCTCCAACGGCTCGCCCCACGCCGGAGCCGACGCGCGACTGGGCGCCGCCATCGGACTGGCGCTGAAGATCTTCGACATCCCCGGCCCGACCCTGCTGGAGGACGAACCGGACTCGGGCACCTTCGACTACGCCAACATCAACGGACCGATCTTCTTCTGCAACACGGTCGAGCACTACCTGTTCATCCAGGAACTGTTCCTGAACGCGCCGGCCTACTTCTCCCAGGGCCGACCCGGCGCGCATCGCTTCTTCACCGAGTTCGTGACCGGCAAGGGAACGCTGGACCAGGACAACTGGGCGTGGGACGAGTTCCTGGCCTTGCTGCGGCTGTCGAAGACCCCTCCGGCGAACGTGCTGCTGTCGAGCTACTGGACGATGGGCGCGGTCCGGCACGGGGAGCACATCGCCAAGGTGCGCATCACCCCCGACCCGTCCTACGCCGCCGCGGTGGTCCGGCGCACCATCGACCCGGCCTCCGCGCAGGAGGTCTTCCGGCCGGCCCTGCAAGCCGAGCTGCAGGAGCGGCCCTACGCCTTCGACATCCAGGTACAGCTCTGCACCGACCTGGAGCGCATGCCGGTGGAGGACACCACCGTGGAGTGGCCCGAGCAGCTCTCGCCGTCCGTCACCGTGGCCAGACTGCGGCTGCCGCAGCAGGACATCTCCGGCCCGGAAAACCTGGAGAAGATGGACTCACTGTCCTTCACGCCCTGGCGGGTCACCGCCGAGCACGCCCCCCTGGGCAACATCATGCGGGCCCGCAAGGAGGTTTACCGGCGATCCTCCATCGAGCGCCACAAGCTCAACCAGCAGCCGCGCACCGAGCCCCGCAGCGCCGACGAGGTACTCGGCCCGGTCCGATGAAGCCGACGGTGACGGCGGTGAGGCGGACGAAAAGACCCGGGCGTGACGATGCCCCCGGCGCGGCCGGGGGCATCGTCATGGTGGTATGCGGTGGTCGGTCCCGGCTCAGCCCTTGTAGGGCTCGGCCTTGAGGATCTTCACCGAGGCGAGCTTGCCGTTGGGCAGCTCGTACTGGGCGTCCTCGCCGATCTTCTTGCCGTTCACGCCGGAGCCCAGGGGGGACTGGGGCGAGTAGGTCTCGATGTCGGCGCTGGCGTACTCGCGCGAGGCGAGCAGGAAGTCCAGCGTGTCGTCCTCGTCGCCGTCGAAGGCGATGGTGACGACCATGCCGGGGGCGACCATGCCGTCCGCCGCGGGGGCCTCGCCCACCTTGGCGTTCTCCAGGAGCTGGGTCAGCTGGCGCACACGGAGCTCCTGCTTGCCCTGCTCTTCCTTGGCCGCGTGGTACCCGCCGTTCTCGCGCAGGTCGCCCTCCTCGCGCGCGGCCGCGATCTTGGCGGCGATCTCCGTGCGCGCAGGACCAGACAGGTAGTCCAGCTCGGCCCTGAGCTGGTTGTACGCCTCCTGGGTCAGCCAGGTGACGTTCTCGCTGGTCTGGGTCACAGGTGCTCCTCGTAGGTACTGGGAATACAAAGCATCGCCCTACCCAGAAGAATGTGCTTTCACGGGTGGGCGAAACCACGAGCCTAACAATTCCCGGGCAGAAGGGGGAGGACATAAGACATCAGAATTACGTCAACGCAGGTCAGCGCGTAGGTGCCACGGGCGATGCCGGAGGCGGCGAGCGGTGCAGGGGGGTGCAGCGGGTGGTGTCAGTCGGCGTGGCAGCCGAGCAGCTCCGCCGTGCCGCCGCGGGAGGTGGTACGGAGCGTGACGACCTTGTCGATACGGGAGGAGTCCTGGTCGAAACGGAAGTCCGCGCGCCCCACCTCGCTGCCGTCGTCGGCCTGCGAGCGCAGCGTGCAGTAGCCGTGGGCGTTCGCGTCCTTGCGCACTTCCAGGTGCACCTCGACCGCGTTGTCCGAGACGGCCTTGAAGGTGATCACCTCACCGCTGATCTTGTTCGAGAAGACATAGTAGTACGCGAACCAGCCCATCAGGGCGAGCAGGGCCACGCCCAGCACACTGCCGATGACCTTGAGTTTCCGGTCCGCGCGCTCGTCCTCGGAGCGGCCGTACCGGCCCTCGGGCAGCTGTGTGCTCGCCGTGCTCATGATCGTCCTCTCGGGGACGGGGTCCCGGAATTATTCGTCCCCCGATTCCGTCACTATAGAAGCCGCCCATGACGCCGAAACACGCCGGGCGCCGACTTGCCGACTGGCCTCACCGGCCGACTTACTGAGGATCGAGTCTTGACTGACCAGCTGCGACTGATGGCCGTGCACGCCCACCCCGACGACGAGTCGAGCAAGGGCGCGGCCACCATGGCGAAGTACGTGTCCGAGGGGGTGGACGTGCTGGTCGTGACCTGCACGGGCGGGGAGCGCGGCTCCATCCTCAACCCGAAGCTCCAGGGCGACCAGTACATCGAGGAGCACATCCACGAGGTACGCAAGAAGGAGATGGACGAGGCCCGCGAGATCCTCGGCATCAAGCAGGAGTGGCTCGGATTCGTGGACTCCGGCCTTCCGGAGGGTGACCCGCTGCCGCCGCTCCCCGAGGGCTGCTTCGCGCTCGAGGACGTGGACAAGGCGGCCGGAGAGCTGGTCAGGCAGATCCGCTCGTTCCGTCCGCAGGTGATCACCACGTACGACGAGAACGGTGGTTATCCGCACCCCGACCACATCATGACCCACAAGATCTCGATGGTGGCGTTCGAGGGGGCGACGGACACCGAGAAGTACCCGGAATCCGAGTACGGCCCGGCGTTCCAGCCGCAGAAGCTCTACTACAACCAGGGCTTCAACCGCCCGAGGACCGAGGCATTGCACAGCGCCCTCCTTGAGCGCGGTCTGGAGTCGCCGTACGGGGACTGGCTGAAGCGGTGGAGCGAGTTCGAGCGCACCGAGCGCACGCTGACCACGCACGTGCCGTGCGCGGACTTCTTCGAGATCCGTGACAAGGCGCTGATCGCGCACGCCACGCAGATCGACCCCGACGGCGGCTGGTTCAAGGTCCCGATGGAGATCCAGAAGGAGGTCTGGCCGACCGAGGAGTACGAGCTCGCCACCTCTCTGGTCGACACTTCCCTCCCCGAGGACGACCTCTTCGCGGGCATCCGCGACAATGCCTGATATGAGCGCAAGCCTGGCACTGACGCACCTCGTTCCCCTCGCCAAGGAGGTCGACGAGAACAAGGTCACCCCCGGCGTCCTCGGTTTCATCGTCTTCGCGGCGTTGGCCCTGGCGGTGTGGGGCCTGATGAAGTCCATGAACCGGCACATGGGGAAGGTCACCTTCGAGGAAGACCCGGAGAAGCCCGGGAAGGGCGCCGCGGCCTCCGGCAAGGGGAGCGGCTCCGGTGCCGGTCCCGGCGGGAAGGCCTCGCCCGCGAAGGGCTGAGCCTGGTGTGCGGACTCCGGCCACGGGTGGCCGGAGTGCGCACCCTCACCCTCGGCACCGTCCTCTCGTACGAAGGGGTCCGTCCGTACGCGGGGGCGGCCGTCGGCGCGGTCATACCGTGGCCCGCTCCAGCCTGTTGTCCATGCCGCACTGCAGGGCGTACGCGAGGCCGAGCGGGTTGCTCCACGCGTCGGCGAAGTGCCGGGCGAGCCCGTGGACGATCTCGCCCGCGGTCTCCCGGCCGCCGAGATAGCGGGTGACGTACGCGTGGGCGTACTCGGCGGCGAACAGCTGCGGCATCTCGATCTGCGGCCCCAGCACCCCGCCCGCGCCCGCCTCGATGAGCGCGCCGCCCAGGCGGGCCGGCTCGGCGGTGGCGGGCAGCCCGGCGTAACCGGCGTTGAGGAACACCAAGGGGCGCTGCGCGAGCGGGGGGTCGGCGGGGCCGCGCTCGGCGAGGACCGCGGGGACGTCGATGTCCTTGCCGTCGCTCAGCCGAAGGACGAACAGCGGGGCGCTGTCGTCGGCGACGGGTCTGAAGTGCCCGTGGCACCAGAAGTACATCAGCTGCTCGTCGAGCCCGCCGCAGCGCAGGGCGCGCAGCAGTTCGTCGCGCAGGGCGCGTTCGACGCGGACGGTGCCGGTGGCGAGGGCGCTTTCGACCTCGGCGGCCCGGGTGACGCCCTGCGGGTCGAGGCCCTTGTCGTGATTCAGGCTCACCACCGGTGACAAGGGCGGCGGCGGGGCGTCGTGCTCGTCGTCGGCGGGGACCGGGAAGCGCGGGTGGTGACCGCCGGTCTGCTCGATCTGGTGCCGGTAGCCGAGGAAACGGCGGAAGGCGTCGCCGCCGGGGCCGCCGGGCCCGTGCGCGGTGTCCTCGGGCAGCGCGAGCATCGGCCAGGGCAGGAACAGGTTGGAGTCGACGCGGATGCGCAACGGCTCCTCGCGGCTCAGCGCGTCGGTCAGGATCTCGCCGAAGCGCCGGGTGCCCCGGCCGCCGTCGCCGAGCAGCTCCCCGTACAGCAGGTGGGAGCCCTGGCGGGCGAGCTCGTCGAGGATCCCGTGCAGTTCCTGCCGGGGTTCGGCGGTGAGATCCGGGCAGGTGGCGTACGGGAAGTGGGGGCGGCCCCCGACCGGGATCCCGTGCGCGTCGACGGGCTGGAAGTCGACCAGCTCCCGTTTCCACAGCGCCCGCAGATGCGCTGCGGCGGCGGTGACGGCGGCCGGCTTCACGTTCAGCCTCAGCGCGTGCTCGGTCGCGGACGGGGGCGCGGCCGGGCCGTGCATCCGGGCCCGGATGTGGTCGTCGGCGTGGGCGTCGAGGGCGAGGACCAGGTCCGGGTGACGCACGGTGGCGGCCGGGCGGCGGGTGAAGCCGCGGCTGGGGTCCTGGACGACCTGGCTGAGAAGTTCGCGGGCCATCGGGCTCAGGCCCTCCGCGCGGACGGGCGGGGCGCGGGCGCGGTGGGCCGGCGCGGCCCCGGATCGGAGGGGACGACGTCGATCTCGGCCTCGACCTGCTGGAGGACGGTCCCGGTGGCGGGGTCCTCGACGGTGAAACGCAGCCGGTGCGAGCCGGGGCGGTGCGGGGTGAAGCGGAACTCCGCCCCGTCGGTGGGGACGCCGTGTGCGGGGTGGATCTCCGCGTGGCCGAGGGAGGTCGCGCGGGCCGTGAGCGGGGGGAGCGGAGCGGTGGACCACGGGTGCCCGGGCCCGGGTACGACTTCGAGGGCGATACGGGCGGGCACGTCCGGGACGGGTGCGTCGTCGAGCAGGGTCAGCCGGACGTGGGCCCGGGAGTCGTCGGGCCGGTCGCGGTCACCGGGGCGTGGGAAGCCGGGACGCGGTTCGGGCTGGGTGTCGCGGGCGGCGCGCGGGATCACCGGTTCGCCGGCGTCGGTCCACCCGAGCGTGTCCAGCAGGGCGGTGGGGTAGCGGCAGGCCAGTTCGTACGGCGGCTCGCCGCCCGGGGACGGTCCGGCTTCGGCGAGGTCCACCCAGGCCTCGCCCGCCTCGTCGCCGATCCCATGGAACACATGGCGGATCTCGGCCGCCCACTCGCCGTTCAGGAAGCGGTGGGCGGGGGAGCGGAGCGCGTACTCGAGCATGGTCCAGGCCCGCCCGTGCGGGCAGTCCGCCTCTTCGAAGAGCGCCAAGGCCCCCTCGAACAGCCGGTCAGCCTCGCGCCGGCGCTCGTCGGTCCTGTCCGTCCTGTCCGTCCCGTCCGTACGGGCCAGGGTCAGCGCGTGGTGGTGCAGTGTCCATGCCGTCCCGAGCCGGTCGGAGACCTCATGGAAGCGGCCCTGGACGCTCGCGAACTCCTCCTGCCAGGGAAAGCCGGGCTCGTCCGCCCGTGCCACGGTCCACCACAGGTGCGCCCACGCGGCGCCGCGCCGGTCACCCGCGCGCTCGTGCAGCCGACGCGCCTCGGCGAGGGCGTCCGGGTCCGGGGAGCCCGACCGTGTGGCCAGCCGCGCGAGTTCGACGGCCGCCCACGCCTCGCCCGGTGCCTCACCGACCGCCCGGAACGTCTCCCGCGCGGCCTGCAGCAGCCTTCGCGCGTCCTCGGGCCGGCCGCGTAATCGGCACATCCGCCCGTACAGGAAGACCGCCCACGCCTCGCCGCGCCGGTCGCCCGCGACCTGGTGAGCCTCCACGGCCCGCCTCAGCAGCGGTCCGGCCGCGCGCGGATCACCCCGGTCGCAGTGGACGGCGGCCCGGGCGAGCAGCGCCCAGCCGTCGGCGCACCGGTCGGAGGAGAGGGCGGCGGCGTCCTCCCGCGCGTCCGTCGAGCCCACCAGGAGGAAGGACTGCGACCCGGCGAAGGCGCTGATCAGCTCGGCGAGAAGGGACCCGTCCGCCGTCCCCGCGGGGACTCCGTCCACCACCACGACGCAGGGATCTACGGCCAACACGCTCCGGCAGGCCTCGACGACCGTGTCCGCCGCCTCGCCCGACGTCCGCCCGGCCTCCCCCGACCGCTCCCCGGCGTCAGCCACCCGAAAGCGGTACACCGGAAGTCCCGCCTCGTCCGCGGCCTCTCGTGCCACCGCGTCGAGAAACGCGGACCGGTCCGAGTCGGGCGCGCCGCTCACCACCAGGAGCTGTCTGGTCTCCAACTCCCGCCGCGCCGCGGCAAGGTCGCGTGTGCGCCCGACGAACGACACCGAAGTCCCCCTCGTACCCGAACATCCCCACCGAACTAGTGCGCCGCGGTCACCGCCACCCCCATGACCTCCCGGGCGTGCCGGTTCGGCACCATTCCCAGGCGCCAAGCCTGCCATCCCGTGTCCAGGTCGACCCCCCGTTCCAGCAAGAGTTGGTAGGCCTCCACGTAGTCGTCGAGCTTTCCGTCGCGGAGCGGGTGGCCGGTGCGGGAGAGCTGCGCCAGTTCCTCCTGGGCGACGGCGCTGCCCACTTCGAGGCCGCCCGGAGAGCCGTACGGCAGAAGGGTGCACCTCAGGAACCTGGCCCAGTCCTCGCCGCGCCGGTCCCCGTACGAGGCGAACAGGCCGGCCGCCTCGTCGCACAGGGCGAGGGCCACCGGCGTACGGGCGTTTCCGGCGTCGACCACCGCCAGCTCCAGGCAGGTCCACGCCTCGCCGTGGGCCACGCCGATGCGCTGGAAGTCGGCGCGCGCGTCCACCAGGAGCTGGCGGGCGAAGCCCGAGTTGCGCAGGGAGCCGGTCTGGGCGGCCCGTTGGTCGCGAGTGACGCGCGCCGAGTGGTGGCGGGCGCACGCGAGCCCGTACACGTCCCGCATCCGCGAGAACATCGTGCGGGAGCGTTCCAGTTCACGGACCGCCTGGTCCAGGTTGCCGGTCTCCTCCAGGGACTGGCCCAGGTAGTAGATCGTCCATGCCTCGCCGCGCGCGTCCTCGTTCTCCCGGTGCCGGGAGGCCGCCTGGCGCAGGTCCTCGGCCGCGGTGGACGGGTCGCCGTCGACGAGGCGGGCGCGGGCCAGCTGGGTCAGGGCCCAAGCCTCGCCGCGGGCGTCGCGCGTACGGCCGTACAGGTCGAGGGCGTCACGCAACTCCCGTTCCGCGCGCGGAACGTCGCCCATCCGCAGGCCCAGCTGGCCGAGCTGGAAGTGGGCCCACGCCTCGCCGTGCACGGACTCGCCCGCGCGGTGCAGGACCAGGGCCTCGGTGAGCAGGTTCAGGGCGAGGGCGAGATGGCCCCGGTCGCGCTCCACGGCGGCCAGCGCGTGCATCGTCCACGCGCGGTCCGTCGCCAGCTCGGGGGAGGCCTGCAGGTCCATGGCCTCCTGGAGCTTGGCGGCCGCCTCGGTGAGGTTGCCCTGGTGGTGGAGGGTGATGCCGAGGGAGCCCAGGGCCCGGGCCGCGCCCGCGTTGTGGTGCGCCTCGAAGTAGAGGTTCACCACGGACGACAGGGTGGTGTGGGCCTTGTCCAGCTCGCCGAGCTGGCGGGCCGCGATACCGGTGCGCCACTGCACCGAGCGCACCAGCAGGCCCTGGTCGACGGCCTGCGTCAACTCGCTGATCTCGCCCAGGCGGTAGAGGTCGCCGCGCAGCAGGCAGTAGTCGCACAGGGCGCCGAGGAGGTTCAGTACGGCCGCCTGGTTCACGCCTTCCGCGTGGCGCAGGGCGGCCGTGATGAAGCTCGACTCGTCGTCCAGCCAGCGCAGGGCCGCGTCGAGGGAGGTGAAGCCGTGCGGCCCGAACTGATCCGCCCTGGTCGACGTCTTGCCGTCGACCAGGCGGATCACCGAGTCGGCCAGCTCCGCGTAGTTCACGATCAGGCGCTCCTGGGCCGCCGTCCGCTCGGACGGCTCCTCCTCGTCGAGCAGCCGTGCCTGGGCGAAGCCCCGGACGAGGTCGTGCAGCCGGTAGCGGCTGCCGCGGACGTGGTCGATGAGGCCCGCCTGCGCGAGCGCGGTGAGGTGGCGGGTGGCCTCCTGTTCGTCCGTCGCCAGCAGGGAGGCAGCGGCCGCGGCGCCGAGCGAGGCCCGCCCGGCCAGCGCCAGCCGGCGCAGCAGGCGCCTCGCGGTGTCGGTCTGGTCGGTGTAGCGCAGCCACAGCACCCGCTCGACCGGCTCCACGGGGCCGTACGCGCCGAGGTCGGAGGCCAGTTGACGCGGGGTGCGCGGGCCGAGGGAGGAACCCGCGACGCGCAGGGCGAGGGGGAGGCTGCCGCACAGCTCCCGCACCCGGTCGGAGGCTTCGGCGTCGTACGGGTCCGGCTTCTCCTGCGCCGCCGCGTTCAGCAGTTCCTCGGCGGCCGCCGCGTCCAGGGCGTCGACCGAGAGCTGGTGCACCCAGGCGGGGAGGTCGGCGGGCAGGTCGAGCGGTTTGCGGGCCGTGACCAGGACCAGGCTGTCCGAGCGCTCGGGGACCAGGGCGCGGACCTGCTCGGCGTCGCTCGCGTCGTCGAGGACGATCGTGACCGGCAGGCCCGTCAGATGCTGGTGGTACAGCTCGCCGAGGCGTCTGACCTGCTGGTCCTGCGAGGAACTCTCACGGAAGAGGAGCTGCTCGCGGGGTGCGCCGAGCCGGTTGAGGAGGTGGAGCATGGCGTCGCGGGTGGTGCGGGGCGGCTCCTCGGTGCTGTCGCCGCGCAGGTCCACCACGCACGCGCCGCGGAACTGGTCCTTCAGGCTGTGCGCCGCCCGGATCGCGAGGGTGCTGCGGCCCGAGCCGGGGGCGCCGTGCAGGACGACGACGGTCGGCTTCGTCTCGGTGCTGGCGCGGGCCGCGTGCACCCACTGCGCCACCCGGTTCAGCTCGGTCCGGCGCCCCGTGAACGGGCCGGCCGGCTCGGGAAGCTGACCGAACGACTGCTCCAGTACGTTGCGTCTGCGCGCGGCGGCACTCTTGTCCGTGCGCCGCAGCTGGGGCGCACCCTGCTTGGCTCCCGCGGAGGCGTTGAGCACCCGCTGCTGATCGAGGAAGGGCCGGATGCCCCGTACCTCCAGCGCCGTCAGCCACTGGAGCCGCAACTGCTCGGGGCCGCCCGGCTGGCCCAGGGCCCCCGCCCGGCGGCTCGCGGCCGGTACGTGCGAGGCCGTCACCTTGAGCACGGTGGTCGCCGCGCCCACCACGGCGACGGTCGCCCCCGCGCCGACGGCCGCTGCGGCGCCCGTGCCCAGCGCCAGGTCGGCCGCGCAGGCCGCGACGGCGGCAACCACCGCCACCAGCAGAGGAGTTCCGGCGCCCTCCCGGGCGTACCGCTGTCCGAACGTCAGCCGGCCGGCCTCCGCCTCGTCCAGCGCCCGGGTGTACGCCCCGTACTCCTCGGCGGCGGCCTCCGCCATGGTGTCGAGCGCGGGCCGGGCCCGTGACAGCAACACGGCCCCGTCGCTCCGCCCGCCCGAGCGCCGTACCTCTTCCTCCACGGCCCGGGTCAACAGCCGCTCGGCCTCCGCCCGATGGCCTTCCCGCATGTCACGTCCCCCTCCGGCGGCAACTCCTTTACGTTCAAGTGTCCTTGGTGGGGGGCGTGAGCGCGAGGGTGCGACGCGATCAATGGGCTGCTGTGCCCGACGCGTCAGGGACCGGTGACTGCGGCAGGATGGACCCATGCCGAACCGACTGGCCCACGAGACGTCCCCCTACCTGCTTCAGCACGCCGACAACCCCGTCGACTGGTGGCCCTGGTCGGCCGAGGCCTTCGAGGAGGCGCGCAAGCGGGGTGTGCCCGTGCTGCTCAGCGTCGGGTACAGCAGCTGTCACTGGTGTCATGTCATGGCGCACGAGTCCTTCGAGGACGAGGCGACCGCCGCCTACCTCAACGAGCACTTCGTCAGCGTCAAGGTCGACCGTGAGGAGCGGCCCGACGTCGACGCCGTCTACATGGAGGCCGTGCAGGCGGCCACGGGGCAGGGCGGGTGGCCCATGACCGTGTTTCTCACGCCGGATGCGGAGCCCTTCTATTTCGGGACGTACTTTCCGCCCGCGCCCCGGCACGGGATGCCGTCGTTCCGGCAGGTGCTGGAGGGGGTGCACACGGCCTGGACCGATCGCCGGGGCGAGGTCGCCGAGGTCGCGGGGAAGATCGTGCGGGATCTCGCCGAGCGGGAGATGCGTTTCGGGAGCGGCGAGGTGCCCGGCGAGGAGGACCTGGCCGGGGCGCTGCTCGGGCTCACCCGGGAGTACGACGCCTCGCGCGGCGGCTTCGGGGGCGCGCCCAAGTTCCCGCCGTCCATGGTGATCGAGTTCCTGCTGCGGCACCACGCGCGGACCGGTTCCGAGGGCGCGCTCCAGATGGCGCAGGACACCTGTGAGCGGATGGCGCGGGGCGGGATCTACGACCAGTTGGGTGGGGGGTTCGCGCGGTACTCCGTGGATCGCGAGTGGATTGTGCCCCATTTCGAGAAGATGTTGTACGATAATGCACTTTTGTGCAGGGTCTATGCGCATCTCTGGCGCACCACCGGCTCCGAGCTCGCCCGTCGCGTCGCCCTGGAGACCGCCGACTTCATGGTGGGCGAACTCCGCACGAACGAAGGCGGGTTCGCCTCCGCGCTCGACGCCGACAGCGACGACGGCACGGGCAAGCACGTCGAGGGTGCGTACTACGTGTGGACCCCGCGGCAGCTCCGCGAGGTTCTCGGCGCGGAGGACGGCGAACTCGCCGCCCGGTACTTCGGGGTGACGGAGGAGGGGACCTTCGAAGAGGGCTCCTCCGTGCTGCAACTGCCGCAGCAGGACGAGTTGTTCGACGCGGAGAAGGTGGCCGACATGCGGCGTCGGCTGCTCGCCGCGCGGGCCGAGCGACCCGCTCCCGGACGCGACGACAAGATCGTCGCCGCCTGGAACGGGCTCGCCGTCGCCGCCCTCGCGGAGACCGGCGCCTACTTCGACCGCCCCGACCTCGTGGACGCCGCGATCGCCGCCGCGGATCTCCTCGTACGGGTGCACATGGACGACCGGGCGCGACTGTCCCGTACCAGCAAGGACGGGCGGGCCGGGGCCAACGCGGGAGTGTTGGAGGACTACGCGGACGTCGCCGAGGGGTTCCTCGCGCTGGCCTCCGTCACCGGGGAAGGGGTGTGGCTGGAATTCGCCGGGTTCCTGCTCGATCAGGTGATCATGCAGTTCACCGATCCCGAGTCCGGCGCGCTGTACGACACCGCGGCCGACGCCGAGCGGCTCATCCGCCGCCCCCAGGACCCCACCGACAACGCCACGCCCTCCGGCTGGAGCGCGGCGGCCGGTGCCCTGCTGAGCTATGCCGCCCAGACCGGCGCCGAGCCCCATCGGACCGCCGCCGAAAGGGCGTTGGGCGTCGTGAAGGCGCTCGGGCCGCGCGCCCCCCGTTTCATCGGCTGGGGGCTCGCGGTGGCGGAGGCGCTGCTCGACGGGCCGCGTGAGGTCGCGGTCGTGGGGCCGGAGGGGCATCCCCTGACAAAAGCCCTGCATCGGTCGGCGCTGCTCGGCACCGCGCCGGGCGCCGTGGTCGCCGTGGGCACTCCGGAGAGTGACGAGCTGCCGCTCCTTGCCGACCGCCCCCTCGTGCAGGGCGAACCCGCCGCGTATGTCTGCCGTAACTTCACTTGTGACGCTCCGACGACCGATCCCGAACGGCTTCGCACGGCTCTGAGCAGCTGAAACGCAGATCATCAGACCGTCCGTCAACTGGCTGAAACGCGACCGGTGTTCGAATCGTTCAACAAGCGATCGGACTGTGATGAAACACGCTCTTCACCAGATCAGCCTGTGCACTTCACAGATCGCCCATAGTCTTTGCATCGTGACGCGGCGGATGTGACACATCGTCGCGAATGGGGGTTTTGGGATCTGGGGGGATCTGTTGCTTACGTCTGTCTTTATTGCTGCCATTTCACTGGCCTTGTTCTGGATGGCGGCGTTCACTCTCTGGTGGCAGATGCACGCGTGGCGCACGCCCGAGGTGCTCGCGTCCACCCGGTTCAGCAGACCGGACGGCGATGACCGGCTGGCGTTCTCGCTGCTGCTGCCGGCCCGCCACGAACAGGCCGTGCTCGACCACACCATCCAGCGACTGCTGGAATCGAGCCACACCGACTTCGAGATCATCGTCATCGTCGGGCACGACGATCCGGAGACCACCGAGGTCGCCCGGCAGGCCGCGGCCCGCGACGAGCGGGTGCGGGTCGTCGTCGACCACCACGAGAAGAAGAACAAGCCGAAGGCCATGAACACGGCGCTGCCGCACTGCCGCGGCGACGTCGTCGGGGTCTTCGACGCCGAGGACCAGGTCCACCCGGAGCTGCTCGCCCATGTCGACCACGCGTTCCGCACGACGGGTGCGGACGTCGTCCAGGGCGGGGTCCAGCTCATCAACTTCCACTCCAACTGGTACAGCCTGCGCAACTGCCTGGAGTACTTCTTCTGGTTCCGCTCGCGGCTGCACCTGCATGCGCAAAAAGGTTTCATCCCGCTCGGCGGCAACACCGTCTTCGTACGGACGGACGTACTGCGGGAAGCGGACGGCTGGGACCCCGAGTGCCTCGCCGAGGACTGCGACCTGGGGGTACGGCTCTCCAGCGTCGGCAAGAAGGTCGTCGTCGCCTACGACTCCGACATGGTGACCCGGGAGGAGACCCCGGGCAGCCTGGTGTCGCTGATGAAGCAGCGCACCCGATGGAACCAGGGCTTCCTGCAGGTCTACCGCAAGAAGGACTGGAAGCAACTGCCCGGCTTCGGGCAGCGGTTGCTCGCCCGCTACACGCTGATGACGCCGTATCTGCAGGCCGTCTCCGGGGTGGTCATCCCGCTCAACGTGGCCATCGCGCTCTTTCTCGACGTGCCCGTCGGGATCGCCTTCATCACCTTCCTGCCGGCCGTGACCGCCCTGGTCACCTTCGTCTTCGAGCTCGTCGGACTGCACGACTTCGGCAAGCAGTACGGGCTGCGCGTCCGGTTCGTCCACTACCTGAAGCTCGTGGTCGGTGGCCCCTTCTATCAGGTGCTCCTCGCCGGCGCGGCCGTCCGTGCCGTATGGCGTGAGCAAAGGGGCCGCAACGACTGGGAGTTGACCAGTCATGTCGGCGCGCACCTCACCGAGGCCGAAGCGACCCACTAGGACCTGAGGCCACCCGCCGGGCGTCCCCGCCGGCGGGCAGGCCTTGGTTCCGTACGCCTTGGTTCCGCATGCCCCGGTGCCGCAGGCCCTGGTGCCGCAGTCCTTGGGCCCGAACATCCCGAACGTACCGAAAGTCCCGAGAGGACCTTCCCGCGTGACCTCGACACTTCCCGCGGTGACCACGTCCACGGTCCCCGCGACGCGACCCGCCGCGCCCGACATCGTCCACGACCGCCCGCCGCTCCAGCGGCTGCGCACCTCGCGCGCCGACCTGCTGCTGTGCGGCGCCCTGCTGCTGGCGATCATCGTCGTGCAGGGCTGGAACATCACCGACTACCCGACCCTCAGCGACGACGAGGGCACCTATCTCGCCCAGGCGTGGGCCGTGCAGCAGGGCAAGGGCCTCGCGCACTACACGTACTGGTACGACCACCCGCCCCTGGGCTGGATCCAGATAGCCGCCCTGACCTGGATCCCCGCCCACATCAGCCCCTCGCTGATGACGGTCGGCTCGATGCGCGTCGCGATGCTCGTGGTCAGTGCCGCCAGCGCGGTCCTGCTGTACGTCCTCGCGCGCCGTCTCTCGCTGCCGCGCTGGGCCGCGGGCCTCGCGATGGTGCTCTTCGGACTCTCCCCGCTGTCGGTGGTGCTCCAGCGCGAGATCTTCCTCGACAACATCGCGGTGATGTGGACGCTGCTCGCGTTCTGCCTCGCCGCGTCCCCGAGCCGGCACCTCTGGCACCACTTCGGGGCGGGCATCGCGGCCGCGGCCGCCGTGCTCACCAAGGAGACGATGCTCGTCGTCCTGCCCGCACTCCTGGTCACCATGTGGCGCCACGGCCACCGCGACACCCGCAAGTTCGCGCTCACCGGAGCCATCACCGCCTGCGCCCTGATCGGCCTCGCGTACCCGCTGTTCGCCCTGCTCAAGGGCGAGCTGTTCCCGGGCGCGGGCCATGTCTCGCTCTGGGACGGCATCACGTACCAGATGAGCCGCCCCGGCTCCGGCTTCATCCTCGACCCCGGCACCGGCTCGTACGGCGTGCTGCACTCCTGGCTCTACTACGACCGGGTGCTGATCATCGGAGGCCTCGCCGGAGCACTGCTGCTCCTGGCCACCTGGCGCTGGTCCGTCACCGCCCGCGCCCTCGCCGGACCCGCCCTCACGGTGGCGATCCTCGCCCTGGTGGCGCTGCGCCCGAGCGGCTATCTGCCCGCGATGTACATCATCCAGGCGCTGCCGTTCCTCGCGCTGGTCCTCGCCGGAGGCGCCGCCAGCCTCGCCCATCTGGTGCTGCGCAGGTGGCGGAGCGACGAGGAGAAGCCGTACGTCACCTGGGGACGGCGGGTGACGGCGGCCGCGCTCGTGGCGGTCGCCGCGCTCTATGTGCTGCCGCACTGGTACGACGGCGACCGCACCGCCGTGACCGCCGACGCCAACGCCCCCTACCGGGCGGCGGCCACCTGGCTGAAGACCGAGGTCCAGGACCCCGCGGACACCCGGGTCCTGGTCGACGACGCCCTCTGGCTCGACCTGGTCCACGACGGCTACCGCCCCGGGCTCGGCGTCATCTGGTTCTACAAGGCGGACCTCGACCCCGCGGTGACCAGGACGATGCCGCGCGGCTGGAAGGACATCGACTACGTCGTCGCCTCCCCGACGGTGCGGCGTGACGCGGTCGACCTGCCCAACGTCAAGGCGGCCATCGAACATTCGACGCCGGTCGCCACCTTCGGCAAGGGCGCCGACCGGATCGAGATCCGGCAGATCGACGAGAGCACGGGAAACACCATGACCACGACGACGTCCGGGGGCAGTCGATGAGCAGCTTCGAGAGCACCGTCCCCGAGGAGCTCGGCGATCCCGCCGTACGCGCCTCCGAAGTTCCCGAACCCGGCGCCGTCACCATCGTCGTACCGACCTTCAACGAGTCCGCGAACATCCGCGAACTCCTGCGCCGGATCACCGAGTCGGTGCCCGCCCGGCTGCCCTGCGAGGTCGTCTTCGTGGACGACTCCACGGACGACACCCCCGAGGTGATCTCCCGGGAGGCGCAGGACTGCCCGTTCCCGGTGACCGTGCTGCACCGCGAGGAAGCCGTGGGCGGGCTCGGCGGCGCCGTCGTCGAGGGGCTGAAGGCGGCGAGCTCCGACTGGATCGTCGTCATGGACGGCGATCTCCAGCATCCGCCGTCCCTGATACCGGAGTTGGTGGCGTCGGGGGAGCGGTCCGCCGCCGGGCTCGTCGTCGCCAGCCGGTACATCAAGGGCGGCAGCCGCGAGGGCCTCGCGGGCGGTTACCGCATCGCCGTCTCGCGCGGCGCGACCTGGCTGACCAAGACGCTCTTCCCACGCCGACTGCGCGGTATCAGCGATCCGATGAGCGGCTTCTTCGCGATCCGCCGCAGCGCGGTCACCGCCGAGATCCTGCAGCCGCTCGGCTACAAGATCCTCCTCGAACTCGCCGTCCGCAGCCGCCCCCGCGAGGTCACCGAGGTGCCCTTCGTCTTCCAGGACCGGTTCGCGGGCGAGTCCAAGTCGACCGCGCAGGAGGGCTTCCGGTTCCTGCGTCACCTCGTCGGGCTGCGCACCGCCTCGCCGGTCGCCCGCATGGTCGTCTTCGGCCTGATCGGCGCCACCGGCTTCCTGCCGAACCTGCTCGGCCTCTACGCGCTCACCGCCGCCGGCATGCACTACGTACCGGCCGAGATCCTCGCCAACCAGTTCGGCGTCGCCTGGAACTTCCTGCTCATCGAGCATCTGCTGTTCCGCGAGCGCCGAAAGCACCGCAGCTGGTGGGACCGGGTGGGCCGGTTCGCGCTGCTCGCCAACGCCGACCTGGTGCTGCGCATCCCGCTGATCGCCCTGTTCGTCGGCCACTTCGGGATGGGCGCACTGTCCGCCACCGCGTTGGCCCTGGTGATGACCTTCGTCCTGCGCTTCGTGGGCACCGAGGCGCTGGTCTATCTGCCGCGCCGCAGCAGTGGGGCCGCGGGCGGGAGTCACACAACTAGGAGAGCCGCGTGAAACATCTCGCACGACCCAGACGGAGAACCTCACTGCTGGCCGTGGCGGGGCTGGCCGCCGGGATGCTGCTCGTCTCGCCCCAGCCCGCCTCCGCCGCCAACCTCGTCACCAACCCGGGTTTCGAGACCGACGGTACGGACGGCATGCCGTACTGCTGGGAGAAGTCCGGCTGGGGCGACAACGACTTCACCTTTTCCACCGTCGCCGATTCCCACTCCGGCTCCAAGGCCATGAAGGTCACGCTGACCCGGCGCGTCGACGGCGACCGCAAGGCCCTGATCACGGAGTCCGCGACCTGCGCGCCGGTGGTCACCGCGGGCAAGCAGTACGACCTCGGCCTCTGGTACAAGTCGACGACGCCGGACACCGCGATCACGCTCTTCCGGCACGACACCACGGCGGGCTGGCAGTACTGGACCGACCTCAAGACGCTGGACATGGCGGCGGGCTGGACGCAGGCGAGCGTCCGTACGCCCGCCGTCCCGGCCGGTACCGACCGCATCACCTGGGGCGTCTCGGTGTACGGCACCGGTTCGGCGACCACCGACGACTACACGATGGAACAGGTCTCCGACCCGATCCCGCCGGCCACCTGCACCGCCACCGCCGACGAGTGTGCCAACGGCCGCTGGGACGTGCTGCCCACGCAGAACCCGGTGCGCTCCATGCACTCCGTCGTCCTCAACAACGGCAAGGTGCTGCTGATCGCCGGGTCCGGCAACAGCGAGGAGAACTTCGACGCGGGCACGTTCACCAGCGCGGTCTACGACCCGGTGAAGGGCACGTACAAGGTGATCCCCACGCCGAAGGACATGTTCTGCTCGGGTCACGTCCAGCTCGCCGACGGGCGGGTGCTGGTGATGAGCGGCAACAAGGCGTTCCCGGTCGCGGGCGGGCACGGCTACGAGGGGTACAAGGACTCGTACATCTTCGACCCGGTCACCGAGACGTACAGCAAGACGAACGACCTGAACGACGGCCACTGGTACCCGTCGGCCACCGAGCTCGGCAACGGTGACGTCATCTCGTTCGGCGGGCTGCGCGAGGACTCCACCGGGTCGGTGACGGCCGAGCGCTGGTCGGCGGCGCAGCAGCAGTGGCTGCCGCTGTGGCAGGTCAACCAGACCTGGTCGTACTGGGGTCTGTACCCGTCGATGATCCTGATGCAGGACGGGCGGCTCTTCTACTCGGGCAGCCATGTCTTCGGCAACGGCACACCCGGCACGGGTTCGGCGATCTACGACTACGACGCGAACACCGTCACGGCGATCCCCGGGCTCCAGGACAAGGACGAGCGCGACCAGTCCGCGAGCGTGCTGCTGCCCCCGGCCCAGGACCAGAAGGTGCTGACGATCGGCGGCGGCAACATCGACTCCAACCCGGAGGCGAACCGGCTCACCGACATCATCGACCTGAAGGCCGCGAACCCGGCGTACACCGTCGGCCCGCAGATCCCGCAGGGCACGGTCGACCTCGGCAACGGCAAGGTCGCCGAGACCGGCAACCAGGGCAAGATGTACGTCTCCGCCGTCCTCCTGCCGGACGGCAAGGTGCTGGAGACGGGCGGTGGCCTGCACAACCGCGCCAACCCGGTGTTCGAGGCGTCGATGTTCGACCCGGCGACCTCCACCTTCGACCCGGTGGCCGCCGACCCCGAGGCACGCGGCTACCACTCCTCCGCGTTCCTGCTGCCCGACGGCCGGGTGATGGCCACCGGCGACAACCCGGGCAACGGCACCTGGAACCACAACGTGTCCATCTACACCCCGCCCTACCTCCTCAAGGGCACCCGTCCGACGATCACCTCGGTGATCGACAACGAGTGGGTGTACGGGGACACGCAGCGCATCACGGTCGACCGGCCCATCGTGAAGGCCGAGTTGATCCGCCCGGCCGCGGTGACGCACTCCTCGGACCCGAACCAGCGTTTCGTGGACCTGCCTCTGTCGGTGGACGGCAACAACGTCGACCTGAACGTGACGAGCAACCCCAACATGGCCCCGCCCGGTTGGTACATGCTCTTCGCGGTCGACGCCAACGGGGTGCCCTCGGTCGCCAAGTGGGTGCACCTCCAGGGCCCCGCCGCCCTGGCCACGGACACCGCCTCGGCGCACGTCCACTCCTTCGCCGACTCCCTTGAGGGCACGGTCACCAAGGGCGGCAAGAAGCGGACCTCGCAGAAGGTCAGCACGACGATCTCCGGCTGCGACCGGCACTACGGCACGATCAACGTCTGTGTGCCGACCGTCTTCCCGGACGGCGTCAAGAAGACGACGGCCTCGCGCTGCGCGTGGCTGAAGACGAACGACTACGGCCGCCTGAAGGTCAACGGCAAGGACGACCCGCTGGGTCTCGACCCCAACAGGGACGGGCTGGCCTGCGGCGCCAAGGATCTCAAGCGCCGCTAGGCGTCTGGCTCCCGAACTCGGCGAGGGCGCGCTCCACGATGGCCTCCAGGCTGTCGTGGTGCGCGCCCTTCCAGTAGGCGCGCCCGCACTCCTCGCACTGCGCGAACACGTCGTAGGACCGTTCGGTGCCGCCCTCCAGTTGGTCCACGACCTGCTCCTTGGTGGCCTCCTTGAGCAGGCCGTTGCAGGCGGTGCAGCGCGTCCAGGGCCTCAGCTCGGGTGCGAACCGGCCCAGCACGTCACGGAGTTGGTCGTCGGGCCGGGTGCTGTAGATGAACGCGCCCGCCCACAGCTCGCGGCGGCGCAGCAGCCCCCGGTCGCGGCTGAGCATCACGCGCCGCTCGGCGGCGGAGCGCGCGGCGAGCGCCGGGTCGCCGATGTCCGTCGACTCGTACGCCGCGTCGACCCCGAGGAGGCGCAGCCGGCGCGCGAGGGTGCCGAGGTGTACGTCGAGGAGGAAGCGGAGCGGGGCGCCCGGAACCCGCTGCGGGCGCTCCACCGCCTGTACGTCGACGCTCTCGCCGGCCCCGGGGAGGTGCGAGACGGGCACCTCGCGGCCGTCCACGACGAGGGCGCCGACCTCGGTCAGCGGGACGCCGAGCGACTCGACGACATGGCCGAGGGTGGAGGAGCCGTCGGTGGCGACCGCCGTGGCTCCCGAACGACGCCCGTGCGGTACGAACATCCCCAGTTCGGGGGCGAAGGCGACATGGATCTCCGGTCCGTTCACCCGGTCAGGATGTCACGCCTCAGAGCCCTGGCCTCAGGGTTTTTCGGTGGGGAGGCCGTGTTCCAGGACGTCCATCGCGCGGTCCACCAGGTCCTTGAAGTCGTCCCGGTGGTCGTTCTCCGCCCAGTACAGGGACGTCTCCATCAGGCCGCCGATGATCGCCATCGCGTAGACCCGCACCTCCAGGCTGTCCGGGTCCCGGCCGGTGCGCTCGCCGATGGCCTGGCAGAGCATGGTGCCGGTGACCGACATGCTCTCCATCATCCGCGAGCGCACCGCCGGGACCTGGACCATCAGATGGGTCCGCAGCCGGGACACCTCGGGGTCGTCCTTGATGCCGAGCCGGATGGCCTTCTGCATCACGAACCGGAGGGTGTCCATCCACGGCTCGTCCTTGGGCCGGGCCCGCAGCTCCTCCATGATGAGCGGGTCGAACTCGTCCGTGAGGACGATGTCCTCCTTGGTGGGGAAGTAGCGGAAGACGGTCGACGGCGACACCTCGGCGCGCTCGGCGATCTGCTCGATCGTCGTCGCGTCGTACCCCTGTTCCTTGACGAGTGCGTAGGTCGCGGTGCGGATCGCCTCGCGGGTCTTGATCTTCTTCCGCTCGCGGAGTCCCAGTTGAGGGCGGTCGGCGGGGCTGAAGGGGGAGGGTGCGGCCGTCATGCTGTTCATTGTCCGGCATCCGCCGCAGCGGTGGCCATGGCCGGGTTCTCGTCCTCCTTCGTGGCATGCGTGACCGGGGTGTTCGGCAGGAACGCCGCGGCCAGCAGGGCGGTGACGAGGGCCGCGATGCCGCACACCAGCAGGACCAGGCCCATGCCATGGACGTACGCGCTGTTCGCGGAGGCCACGAGATCGGCCGAGCCCGCCTTCTGGGCGACGATGTGTGCCGCGACCACGGACTCCCCGGCGGTGTCGGCGGCCTTCGCGGGCAGCCCGGCGACGTCGAGGCGGTCCCGGAAGGTGCTCGCCAGCAGGCTGCCGAGGAGGGCGATGCCGATCGCGCTGCCGACCTGGCGCGTCGTCATGAGGAGCCCGGAGCCGCTGCCGGCCCGGTCGCGGGGCAGGGCGCCGAGGGCGCCGTCCATCGCGGGGACGACCGAGAAACCGAAGCCGAAGCCGGTGATGGACAGCCACAGCGCGGTGAAGCCGTAGCCCGAGTCGACCGTCGTACGGCTGCCGAGCAGCGCGGCGAAGGCCAGCACCACCAGTCCCGCGCTGACCACCGCGCGGGAACCGAACCGGGCGACGATCGGTTGTGCGGCCCGGGCCGCGACGATCAGACCGCCCATCATGGGAAGCAGCCGCAGGCCGGTGCCGAAGGCGTCGTGGCCGAGCACCGCCTGGAGATACGGCGGCAGCACGAACAGCAGGCCGGACAGGACGAACATCACCAGGGTCGCCGCGATCGTGTTGAACAGGAACCCGCGGTGGGTGAGCAGCGACATGTCGAGCATGGGGCGTTCCACGCGCCGCTCGCGCAGCACCAGGGCGGCGATCAGAACGGCGGCCCCGGCGAGCATGCCCACGATCAGCGGGTCGCCCCAGCCGCGGCCGGGCGCCTCGATGATCGCGTAGATGAGGGCGCCGAGGCCTGCCGCGGTGAGCGCGGTGGAGAGGGTGTCGACCTTGGGGGAGGCGGGGTCGCGGGTCTCGGGCAGCAGGAAGACGCAGGCGGCGATGCCGAGCGCGGCCATCGGGACGTTGACCAGGAAGACCGAGCCCCACCAGAAGTGGTTGAGCAGCCAGCCGCCGATGATCGGGCCGAGCGGCAGACCGAGCGATGAGGCGGCGGAGATGATGCCGACGGCCTTGGTGCGCTCGTCGGGTCCGAAGAGCGAGGGCAGCACGGACAGGGCGAGCGGCATGACCAGCGCGGCGCCGAGGCCCATCACCGTGCGGGCCGCGATGACCCAGTTCACGTCGCCCGCCAGGGAGCCCATCACGGAACCGGCGAGGAAGATCCCGAGCCCCACGACGAGCATCCGCCGCCGTCCGAACCGGTCGCCGAGCAGTCCCGCCGGGAGCATCAGCGCGGCGAAGACGATCACGTACGCGTCCGCCATCCACTGCTGCTGGCCGGTGGTGGCGCCGAGTTCGCCTGCCATCGTCGGCAGGGCCACGTTGAGGATCGTCGTGTCGAATCCGAGCGTGAGCATGCTCGCGACCAGGGCCCCGAGGGCCCACCAGCGGCGCGGGTCGCGCCGTACGCCATCGTCTTGAGTGACAGTAACCATGAAATGAGAGTAGCTCTCAAAAGATGGCGGATGTCAATGGGGATCTGCTGTCAGGCGGACGAAAAATGGCCACGGCTCGGAAGCCGTGGCCATGAAGGAGAAGGGGGAGGTGTCTTAGCCGTGCTGGTAGGCCACCAGTGAGATGCCCACGTAGTGCACGACGAACGCCGCGAGGGTGAGGGAGTGGAAGACCTCGTGGAAGCCGAACCAGCGGGGTGAGGGGTTGGGGCGCTTGATCCCGTAGATCACACCGCCCGCGCTGTAGAGCAGTCCGCCGACGATCACCAGGACCAGCACGGCGATGCCGCCCGTGCGCATGAAGTCCGGGAGGAAGAAGACGGCCGCCCAGCCCATCGCTATGTAGCAGGGGGTGTAGAGCCAGCGCGGGGCGCCGACCCAGAACACCCGGAAGATGATCCCCGCCGCCGCGGCGGCCCAGATGCTCCACAGGAGCCACTGCCCCTTGGCGCCGGGGAGCAGCAGCATCGTCAGCGGTGTGTAGGTGCCCGCGATGATCAGGAAGATGTTGGCGTGGTCGAGTCTGCGCAGCACGCCGTCCATCCGCGGGCTCCAGTTGCCGCGGTGGTAGAGCGCGCTCACTCCGAACAGGAGGCAGGCCGTCAGGACGAAGATCCCGCAGGCGATGCGGGCCCGCGTGGAACTGGCCAGAGCGGTGAGGACCAGGCCGGAGATCAGGACGGCCGGGAACATGCCGAGGTGCAGCCAGCCGCGGAGCTTGGGCTTGACCGGATGCGGCGGGGAGAGCGCTGCGGGACTGCGGCCTGCGGCCGGCGAGTCCGTGGGCGCGTCGGGGACGGGCGCAGTCATAGGCGGAATCCTACCTACGGAACCGTAAGTTACGTGTCAGTACGGCGCACTGAACAGCCAAGAGTGGCCATGTTCTCACGAGCATGGCGCAAGGCGGCGGCCACGCAAAAAAACCTTCAGCTGAACCCAACGTGTACGCAAAGAATCGCGGATACACGTGGCGATGGTCACTCCGCTCACGTGTGAGGCCCTCTGGACATATGGGCGAACCCGTCGGATGATCAAATGAGTGCGGTCGGCACCGGATGAGCGCCATGGGTATCCAGCTCCCGAAGCATCCGGGTCGCAGCCCCCACGGGGCCTCAACAAAAAACCCCTCATCTAGGAGCAATCGTGGCGCGCGACATCGCGGCTCCCTCCACCGTCCCCACCCAGCACAAGGAACTGATCTCGTGGGTCAACGAGATCGCAGCACTGACCCAGCCGGACAACGTGGTCTGGTGTGACGGATCCGAGGCCGAGTACGAGCGCCTGTGCGAGGAGCTCGTTCACAAGGGCACCTTCAAGAAGCTCGATCCCATCAAGCGCCCGCATTCCTACTACGCCGCTTCCGACCCGACCGATGTCGCGCGGGTCGAGGACCGGACGTTCATCTGCTCCGAGAAGGAGGAGGACGCGGGCCCGACCAACCACTGGAAGGCGCCCGCCGAGATGCGGGAGATATTCGCGGGGGAGAAGGGCATCTTCCGCGGCTCGATGAAGGGCCGGACGATGTACGTCGTCCCGTTCTGCATGGGTCCGCTGGGCTCCGACCTCTCCGCGATCGGCGTCGAGATCACCGACTCCGCCTACGTCGCCGTGTCCATGCGCACCATGACCCGCATGGGACAGCCCGTCCTCGACGAGCTCGGCACCGATGGCTTCTTCGTGCGTGCTGTGCACACGCTCGGAGCGCCGCTGGCCGAGGGCGAGGCGGACGTGCCGTGGCCGTGCAACTCCACCAAGTACATCTCGCACTTCCCCGAGTCCCGCGAGATCTGGTCGTACGGATCGGGCTACGGCGGCAACGCGCTGCTCGGCAAGAAGTGCTACGCCCTGCGCATAGCCTCCGTCATGGCCCGTGACGAGGGCTGGCTCGCCGAGCACATGCTCATCCTGAAGCTGACCCCGCCGCAGGGCGAGTCCAAGTACGTCGCCGCCGCCTTCCCGAGCGCCTGCGGCAAGACCAACCTCGCCATGTTGGAGCCCACCGTCTCCGGCTGGACGGTCGAGACGATCGGCGACGACATCGCGTGGATGCGGTTCGGCGAGGACGGCCGGCTGTACGCGATCAACCCCGAGGCCGGCTTCTTCGGCGTCGCGCCCGGCACCGGTGAGCACACCAACGCCAACGCGATGAAGACGCTGTGGGGCAACTCCGTCTTCACCAACGTCGCGCTCACCGACGACAACGACATCTGGTGGGAGGGCATGACGGAGGAGACTCCGGCCCACCTGACCGACTGGAAGGGCAACGACTGGACGCCGGAGTCCGGTACGCCCGCCGCCCACCCCAACGCCCGCTTCACCGTCCCCGCCTCGCAGTGCCCGATCATCGCGCCCGAGTGGGAGGACCCCAAGGGCGTGCCGATCTCGGCGATCCTGTTCGGCGGACGCCGCGCCACCGCCGTACCGCTGGTGACGGAGTCCTTCGACTGGAACCACGGCGTCTTCCTCGGCGCCAACGTGGCCTCCGAGAAGACCGCCGCCGCCGAGGGCAAGGTCGGCGAGCTGCGTCGCGACCCCTTCGCCATGCTGCCGTTCTGCGGCTACAACATGGGCGACTACATGGGGCACTGGGTCGATGTCGCCAAGGACAAGGACCAGGCGAAGCTTCCGAAGATCTACTACGTGAACTGGTTCCGCAAGAACGACGCGGGCAAGTTCGTGTGGCCGGGCTTCGGTGAGAACAGCCGTGTCCTGAAGTGGATCGTGGACCGCCTCGACGGCCGCGCTGAGGGCGTCGAGACCCCCATCGGCATCCTGCCGGCCAAGGGCGCCCTCGACACCAAGGGACTCGACCTCTCCGAGGCCGACCTCGACTTCCTGCTCACGGTCGACAAGGACGTGTGGCGCGAGGAGGCGGCGCTCGTGCCCGAGCACCTCAACACCTTCGGCGAGCACACCCCGAAGGAACTGTGGGACGAGTACCGCGCGCTGGTGCGGCGCCTGGGCTAGGAAGAACTCCGCGGCCGGTCCGGCTTGCCCTGACCAGCGATCGTCACGGCCGGCCGCGGTGACGGCATCATGAAAGACCAGGGGCCCGCTCTGTACGAGAACGTACAGAGCGGGCCCCTGCTGAATGCCCGGCACGCGAGTTGACCGGCGGACGGCCGCAGACCGCCGAGGTGTACGCGTATGTACGGTGCGCGCCGGCGTGGGGCGATACACGCCGCACATCGCGCGAAAAGGTGTGTCTGTGGGCAATTCACCTAGAGTGATCGCGTGCGCGGAATTCTGCTGGCCGGGGGTACCGGCTCAAGGCTGTGGCCGTTGACCCGTTCGGTGTCGAAACAACTGCTGCCGGTTTTCGACAAGCCAATGGTCTACTACCCGCTCTCCACACTGCTGATGGCCGGAGTCCGGGAGATTCTGATCATCACCACCCCGGAGGACCAGGACCAGTTCCGCCGGTTGTTCGGCGACGGCGGTCAACTGGGCCTGCGGCTGGAATACCTGGCGCAGGAACGTCCGGAGGGCATCGCCCATGCTCTCGTCCTGGGTGCCGACTTCATCGGCGACGAGCCGGTCGCGCTGATTCTGGGTGACAACATCTTCCACGGCACCGGCCTGGGCACGCGGCTGGCCCGCCATGACGGTCTGAAGGGCGGCAGAGTGTTCGCCTATCAGGTCGCCAACCCCTCGGCCTATGGCGTCGTGGAGTTCGACGCGGGGGGCCGGGTGCTGTCCATCGAGGAGAAACCGGCCCGGCCGAAGTCGCGGTACGCCGTGCCCGGACTGTACTTCTACGACAACCGGGTCGTGGAGATCGCGCACGGCCTTCGGCCCAGCGCCAGGGGCGAGTTGGAGATCACCGACCTCAACCGTGTCTATCTGGAGGCCGGGGAACTGTACGTCACCCGGCTCGACCGTGGCACCGCTTGGCTGGACACCGGGACCTTCGCCTCCATGGTTCAGGCATCGGAATTCGTGCGGGAGATCGAGGAGCGCCAAGGCTTCAAGATCGGCTGTATCGAGGAGGCGGTCTGGCGGGCCGGTCTGATCGACGACGGCCGGCTCCGGGAACTGGCCCAGCCGCTGCTCAAGAGCGGATACGGCCATTATCTGCTGGGTTTGTTGGAGGATTCCCCGTGCCTCGTAGGGTCCCCACGGGACAGCGAGGACGCCGGATCACGTCGTGAGGAACTGCTGCGCACCGGTCCCTGAGCTTTCGCGTGACGGTGTCCTTCTCCTGACTAAAGTCGCGCGGCGGATGTCCCGAAGACACGGACGTCAAGTTCGACAAGAACAGCTGCGTGGTGGAAGGAATCGGTTACGTGCGACCACTGGGAATTGAAGGGGCCTGGGTGGACACACCCACGGTTTTCGCGGACAGCAGGGGCCGATTTCATGAGTGGTTCAAGGGTGAAAGGTTCCACGATTCTCTCGGCCAGGGGTTCCGCATCGCGCAGGCCAACTGCTCTCGCTCCGTTCGCGGCACTCTCCGTGGTATCCACTACGCGTCGGTTCCGCCGGGACAGGCCAAGTACGTGATGTGCGTCAGCGGCGCCGTACTCGATGTGGTGGTCGACATCCGCACCGGTTCCCCAACTTTCGGGAAATGGGGGGCGGTTCGGTTGGACGACACGACGCACCGCTGCGTCTATCTCTCGGAAGGGCTGGGCCACGCCTTCATGGCGATGGAGGACAACTCCACGGTCGTCTATCTGTGTTCGGAGGGCTACGCGCCGCAGCGGGAGTTCGGGATCAATCCACTCGACCCGTCGCTGGCCATCGCCTGGCCCGAGGATCTCGTACCGTGCCTTTCCGGCAAGGATGCGGCGGCGCCCACGCTGGAGGAAGCCCGACGGGCGGGCCTGCTGCCTTCCCTCGATGCCTGCAGTGCGTATCGCAGAAGTCTCGCGGTCGCCGAGTTTCATTGATCCGGAATTCCTGACGCACGCTGCGCTATTTCGGCTCATTGCAGCCACCCGGGTGATTTTGGACTATGCCAGGGGCTGATTCGCAATCATTCCATCGTCGGAAGTGAACAATGTCTCTGTCGGTTGCCACGGTGGGGTGAGCGCATTCAGTGCGTGTGCTCCTTGTGTGGTCACTTCCCGAAGTTTCGCGAGGAAGGTTCTCAGTGAGCCGTAGAACAATGCGAAGTTCACGCGTTTCACGCGTGAAATCCGCGACCATGGTTTCGGTGGGCGCGCTTGCCGTCGTGCTCAACATCGCTCCGAGCGCGGTGGCTGTCGCCGACGCGATCCACCGGTCCGGCGCGAACAGCAGTGTGGCGCTGCCCAGCCCGAACGGCGCCACGAGTGCCGACCGTGGCAAGGGCAAGGACAGCAGCAAGGGTCTGGCGGAGGGGGACAAGGCAGACCGGCTCGGCGGCGACCATGGACCGCAGGGACCGCGCGGCCACACCGGCCCTCGGGGACCGCAGGGCCACACGGGCGCCCGGGGCCCGCAGGGTGTCCCTGGCGTTCAGGGGCCGAAGGGCGACAAGGGCGACAGGGGCGACAAGGGCGACAAGGGCGACAAGGGCGACCCCGGTGTGCAGGGTCTGCAGGGTCTGCAGGGTCTGCAGGGTGTGCAGGGCCCGCAGGGTATTGGTGGCGTGGGCAGCGGTGCACAAGGTGCCCAGGGAGACCCCGGTCCGCAAGGGAACACCGGTCCGCAGGGTGGCCCGGGATCGCCGGGTGGCCCCGGTCCGCAGGGGCCGCAGGGCTTCCAGGGTTTCCAGGGTGTCCCGGGTGTGCAGGGACTCCAGGGCGTTCCGGGTGTGCAGGGGTCGCAGGGTGACCCTGGCACCCAGGGTGGCCCGGGTGTGCAGGGGTCGCAGGGCTTCCAGGGTGACCAGGGTGTCCCGGGTGTGCAGGGTGACCCCGGCACGCAGGGGTCGCAGGGTGGCCCGGGTGCCACCGGTCCTGTGGGTCCGCAGGGTGCCACGGGTTCGACCGGCCTGACCGGTGCCATGGGTCCGCAGGGCAACCAGGGTTCCACCGGGACCACCGGTGCCACGGGTCCGCAGGGCAACCAGGGCGACACCGGGGCCACGGGTGCCACGGGTGCCACCGGTCCTCTGGGTCCGCAGGGTGCCACGGGTTCGACCGGCCTGACCGGTGCCATGGGTCCGCAGGGCAACCAGGGTTCCACCGGTGCCACCGGCCCGCAGGGTACTCAGGGCGCGATCGGTATCGGTGTGCAGGGTCTGCCGGGTGTCCAGGGTGAAGCTGGTATCCAGGGTCCGCAGGGCTTCCAGGGTGACGCTGGTGTCCAGGGTCTGCAGGGTGTCCAGGGTGACGTCGGCCTGCAGGGTCCGCAGGGCTTCCAGGGTGACGCTGGTGTGCAGGGTCTGCAGGGTCTGCAGGGTGTCCAGGGTGACGTCGGCCTGCAGGGTCCGCAGGGCTTCCAGGGTGACGCTGGTGTCCAGGGTCTGCAGGGTGTCCAGGGTGACGTCGGCCTGCAGGGTCCGCAGGGCTTCCAGGGCACCGCTGGTGTCCAGGGTCTGCAGGGTGTCCAGGGTGACGTCGGCCTGCAGGGTCCGCAGGGCTTCCAAGGTGACGTTGGTGTCCAGGGTGGCCCGGGTGTGCAGGGTCCGCAGGGCTTCCAGGGCGACGCTGGTGTCCAGGGTCTGCAGGGTGTCCAGGGTGACGTCGGCCTGCAGGGTCCGCAGGGCTTCCAAGGCACCGCTGGTGTCCAGGGTCTGCAGGGTGTCCAGGGTGACGTCGGTGTCCAGGGTCCGCAGGGCTTCCAGGGCACCGCTGGTGTCCAGGGTCTGCAGGGTGTCCAGGGTGACGTCGGTGTCCAGGGTCCGCAGGGCTTCCAGGGCACCGCTGGTGTCCAGGGTCTGCAGGGTGTCCAGGGTGACGTCGGTGTCCAGGGTCCGCAGGGCTTCCAGGGCAACACGGGTGCCACGGGTGCCACGGGTGCCACGGGCCCGACGGGTCCGCAGGGCGCCACGGGTTCGACCGGCCTGACCGGTGCCACGGGTCCGCAGGGTGACCAGGGTGCCACCGGTACCACGGGTGCCACGGGCCCGGCGGGTGCGCAGGGTGCCACCGGCCCGCAGGGTACTCAGGGCGTGCAGGGTGCCCAGGGCGACCTGGGTGCCACCACCGTCGTGACCGGGGCCCAGGGTCCGCAGTCGACTGCCCTCTGCACCACGGGCCCGGCCCTCGGCGGCGGATACTCGACACCTGTCGCCGGCGCCGTCGTGAGCCAGAGTGCGCCGGTCGGCGGCAGCCCTGCCACAGGGTGGCAGGCCACCACCAACGATCCCGGCGGGGTGACGGCCTTCGTAATCTGCGGCCCGTAGCGTCATCGAACAACGGCGGTGCGGTAGCGACTGCCCGCCTCAGCTCGCAACGAGCGACGGTGCCCCGAGGCTTCGGCCTCGGGGCGCCGCCCGCGTTCCGCCCGCGCTTCCGGCGTGGCAGCGCGCCCGACGTCGAATTCGACGACATCGGCCAGAGCCGGTCCGGCTTGCCGGGAATGAGCCACGGCCTTGAGTAGCGTGTGGGGCAGGTTCCGGGGACCGGACATGTCCCCGGTCCTGGACGCTGGGCGGCGAGAAAAACGGAGAGCCATGCGCATCCTTGTGACCGGCGGTGCCGGATTCATCGGTTCGGAATACGTCCGCCGACGGCTGAAGTTCGACCCGACGGCGCGGATCACCGTGCTCGACAAACTCACGTATTCGGGAGTCGAAGCCAATCTGGCGCCGGTGGCGGAATACCCGGGTTACACCTTCGTCCGGGGCGACATCTGTGACCCGGACGTGGTCGACGAGGTGATGGCGGGCCAGGACGCGGTGGTCCATTTCGCCGCCGAGTCGCATGTGGACCGGTCGATCGACGGGGCCGGTCCTTTCGTCCGTACGAATGTGATGGGCACCCAGGTTCTTCTGGACGCGGCCCACCGCCACCGCGTCGGCCGCTTCGTCCACGTGTCCACCGACGAGGTGTACGGCTCGATCGGCGAAGGCTCGTGGACCGAGGAGTGTTCGCTCGCGCCGAACTCCCCGTACTCCGCCTCGAAGGCCGGCTCCGACCTGCTGGCGCTCGCCTACCACCGCACCCACGGCCTGGACGTCGTGGTCACCCGGTGCACGAACAACTACGGGCCGTACCAGTTCCCGGAGAAGGTCATCCCGCTCTTCATCACCAACCTGCTCGACGGGCGGACGGTCCCCCTGTACGGCGACGGCCGCAACATGCGCGACTGGCTGCACGTCTCCGACCATTGCCAGGGCATCGACCTGGTCCTGCACGCCGGCGGGGCCGGGGAGGTCTACCACATCGGCGGCGGGACCGAGTTGAGCAACCACAAGCTCACCGGCCTGTTGCTGGACGCGGTCGGCGCGGGCTGGGACCGGGTCGAGCACGTGGCCGACCGCAAGGGTCACGACCTGCGCTACTCACTCGACGACAGCAAGATCCGCGAACAGCTCGGGTACGCGCCGCAGGTGGACTTCGCCGAGGGCCTGGCCGCCACGGTCTCCTGGTACGACGCACACCGCTCCTGGTGGTCGCCGCTCAAGGAGAGGGCCGGGTTCCGGTGAGCGTCGGCTGGCTGGTGACCGGTGCGCGCGGGCTCCTCGGGCAGGACGTGCTGGCCGAACTCGCCACCCATCCGGACACCGTGGTGACGGGACTGGGCCGTGATCAGCTGGACGTCACCGACCCGGTTGCCGTCCGCGCGGCCGTCACGGGCCACCGTGTGGTCGTCAACTGCGCCGCCTGGACGGACGTCGACGGCGCAGAGCGGTCCGAGGCAGCGGCCACGGCCGTGAACGGCACGGGCGTGCGCCACCTGGCAGAGGCCTGCGCGGGCAGCGGCGCGCTCCTGCTGCACGTCTCCACCGACTACGTGTTCCCGGGCGAGAGTCGTCGACCCTACCCCGAGGACGCGCCGACGGGGCCCGTCAACGCGTACGGGCGCAGCAAAGCGGCGGGGGAACGGGCCGTCGCCGAACTGCTGCCGCACACCGGATACATCGTGCGCACCGCGTGGCTCTACGGCGCGCACGGCCCCAACTTCGTGGCCCGCATGCTCGAACTCGCGGGTCGGCGCGAGACCCTGGACGTGGTGGCCGACCAGCACGGCCAGCCGACCTGGTCCCGCGCGCTCGCCCGGCAGCTGGCCGCCCTCGGCCGCGCGGCCCTGGCCGGACGGGCACCCGCAGGCATCTACCACGGCACGGCGGCCGGCCGCACCACATGGTACGGGCTGGCGTCGGAGACCTTCCGCCTCGCCGGCCTCGACCCGGAGCGGATCCGCCCGGTCGGCTCGGAGAAGTTCCCGCGCCCGGCCGCCCGCCCGGCGTTCGGTGTCCTCGGCCACGGCAACTGGGCCCGATGCGGCCTCGTACCCCTGCCCCGGTGGGAGGACCAACTGACCGCGGCCCTGGCCGCGCCCTCCTTCGCCGCTCTGGTCGTGGCGGCACGCACGAACAGCGCACACCTGTCGGCCTGACCGGCGGCAGCACGGCCCCGAACACCGAGGCGCCCTGCGGAACCTGGCGTTCCGCAGGGCGCTCGTTCCGCGTTCCGGCCCTAGACCAGCAGCGGTCCTCCGCACCGCTCGGCGCCCTCCTTCATCGCGATGAGGTTGGCGACGACGTAGGAGATGTCGTTCTGGGAGTGCCACTCGGTCGGGAAGTAGGTGACCAGCCGCGACGACTGGAACTTGGCCTGGATCTCGGGCACGAAGGCACGGTACTGGTTGTCCGTGTAGTACCAGAACGAGTTCTCGTTGTAGAAGGCGACGTGGGTCGGGTCCTGGTACGCGCCGCGGCCGTCGGAGCTGGGCGTCATGGTGACGAGCATGCCGCCGGGTGCCAACAGCCGGTACAGCTCGTTGATCAGTGGCACCTTCGCCGGCACGTGTTCGAGGAAGTCCACCGCCCGCATCAGACCGACCGAGTTGTCGGGCAGGTCGAGCTTTCCGGGCAGCGTCGCGACGATGTCGACGCCCTCACCGGGGTACTGGTCCACGCCCAGGTAGCCGGGTGGCTTCCGGTGGGCCGCGCCGAGGTCCAGCGCGAGCAGTTCGCGCCGGTGCGTCCAGGCGAGGGCGTTGGCCTCGATGTACTTGTCGTACAGGGCGACCGTCTCGCGCTGGATGTGCGCGTTGACCTGCGGATCGCGCTGGGTGTTCGCGGGGTGCATCCGCTGCAGGTACAGACAGCGGGGGATGTGGTGGAAGTCGCCGATGTGGAACAGACGGCACATCAGGTCCTGGTCGTCGAGCACCGTGCGCGTGGCGTCGTACCCGCCGGCCTTCTCGTAGCTCTCCTTGCGGAACGCCCGCACGTGGTTCGGCGCGTACCAGATGTAGGAGACGTTGTGCGGCGTCGGTTCCATGGAGACGGCCTGGAGCAGCTTGCGGCCGTCGACGCGCACGTCCTCGTACTTCCAGCCGTGCGCCTCGTTGAAGCGGGTGTCGTCCCGCTTGCCGTCCTCGGTGATCTGCGCGGTGTTGCTGTAGACCAGGACGGCCTCGGGATGCGCGTCGAACGCCTTGGCCAGCTCCGTCAGGCATCCCTTCGCCAGGAGGTCGTCGTGGTCGAGTTCGACGAGGATCTCGCCGCGGGCCAGTTCGCAGGCCCTGCGCTTCGCCGCCCCGACGCCGCGGATGCTGTCCGCGATCTCCACCCGGACCCGTTCGTCCTGTCGCTCCGGCCGCCACCGGGCGCCGCCGTTGAGCAGGACGATCCACTCCCAGTCCTGACAGGTCTGCGCCTGCAGGGCCTTGAGGCACTCATCGAGGAAGCGGGGCTGGTGGCTGGGTGTGAAGACGGAGAACCTGGGGGTTGCGGTCGACGTCATCCGGTGACACCTTCCTGACTCGATGCCGGTGTGGGGGTTACGCCGTCCCGGAACTGTTCCGGGACCTGGGAGTACAGCGACGGATCGGCCGCGACGGCACGGCGGAACTCCACCTCGGCGTCGTCGTCACGGTGCTTCTTCGCCAGAATCCAGCCGAGTTGGAGATGAGCCGTGGCGGCCTGGGGTGTGGCGGCGATGGCACGCTTCAGGAGTGTGACGGCCTGGTCGGTGTCGCTCGATTTCAGCAGGATCGCCTCGTTGTAGAGGGCCGAGGCGTACTTCGGATCGATCTTCAGCGCCTTTTCGTAGGCCTCGCGGGCTTTGGCTGTTCTGCCGTCCCGTTGCGCGATGACGCCCAGGTTGTACCAGGCCAGTTTGTTGCGGGGGTCGAGCCGCAGCACCCGCTGGTAGGTTCTGGCCGCCCCTTCGGAGTCCTGGTACTTCTCCTGCAGCAGGGCGCTCTGAAAAAGCGCATTGGCCTGCTGGGCCTTCCCGTTCACCGAACTGGCCTCGGATTCCGGGGTTGTTGCCGAGTGGGACTGAATTGCCCAGGCCGTCACCCCGGTCGCAACCGCGGCCGCACCGGTAAGCCCCGCCCACAATCGCTTACGTCTCATTTTTTCACATCTCGTAGAAATAGTGAGGTACCAAGGATGTGGCTGACCGCAGGCCGTCGGCATCGAAAAGACCGTGGCGGTGCCGAAAGCGCCGGAGTCCGAACCACCATCATTTCCACCGACGTTACGAGTCCTACGTGATGGTGCAGCCGTTTGGCAGGCAATTACGGTGCGCAGTCCACCCGAATGCAGGCATCAAAGCCATGGGAGGGAAAAGGGGTGTGCCCGTGGTCGGGGTGAGGCGTCAACGGCTGCTCGTGCGTGACGAGTTGCCCGGCACGACATGCCAGAGGTCATGGCACCCGGTCCGCACGTCGCTGCGGGTGCGCGCGGACCGGGGCCGTACAAGGGGAGCCCGGGGGCTCGGACGCGGGCTCTCAGCGAGCCGCGAGTTCGCGGGGTTCGGCGGCCGGGGCGTGGGCGTCCATGCGCTCGGCGGCCAGGATCGCGCCCGCGGTGTCCGCGCGGGACGCGGCGACGACGAGGGCGCGGCCGGCGAGGGCGTGGGCCCGCTGGTGGAGAGCGACGACGTGCGGCTCGCGCGCGGCGGCAACCGACGACGCGCGGACCGGCGCCACTCCTCCCCGCAGCCGCGCCACCTGCTCGGCGAGCCGCTCGGCCGCCGCGTCCAGGTCGGCGGACGGCTCGCTCGCGCGGATCTCGTCGGTCACCGCGAGGAGCGCCGCGAGGTGTCCGGCGAGCTGGATGTCCAGCTCCTCCTCGCGCGACCGGTGGGGAAAGTCGGAGGGGGTGCCGGCCGTCGTGTGGACCGACTTGGTGCGGATCGGTTCGTACATGGGGACGGCCTCCTGTGCTCTTTCAGGAAGCCATCCTAGCTTGGATTTCGTCTAAAGTTGAGCCATGTCGCACATCTTGTCGTCCCATGCACGCAGTGTGAGCGTCACGGCTGGCTGTAACCGTCCAGGAAGTTCCCGATCCGGGTCACCGCGTCGGTCAGATCGCCCACGCTCGGCAGGGTGACCACCCGGAAGTGGTCCGACTCGGGCCAGTTGAAGCCGGTCCCCTGGACGACCATGATCTTCTCTTGGCGGAGCAGGTCGAGGACCATCCGGCGGTCGTCCTTGATCTTGAAGACCTTCGGGTCGAGCCGCGGGAAGAGGTAGAGCGCGCCCTTGGGCTTCACGCAGCTCACGCCCGGGATCTGGGTCAGCAGCTCGTAGGCGACGTCCCGCTGTTCCTTCAGTCGGCCGCCGGGCAGCACCAGGTCGTTGATCGTCTGCCGTCCGCTGAGCGCCGCGACCACGCCGTGCTGGCCGGGCATGTTCGCGCACAGGCGCATGTTCGCGAGGATCGTCAGGCCCTCGATGTAGGAGTCGGCGTGCGCGCGGGGGCCGGAGATCGACATCCAGCCGACCCGGTAGCCCGCCACCCGGTACGCCTTCGACATGCCGTTGAAGGTGAGGGTGAGCAGGTCGGGCGCGACCGAGGCGGTCGGGGTGTGCGTGGCGTCGTCGTAGAGGATCTTGTCGTAGATCTCGTCCGAGCAGACCAGGAGGTTGTGGCGGCGGGCGATGTCGGTGAGCCCGCGCAGCATCGCCTCGTCGTACACCGCGCCCGTCGGGTTGTTCGGGTTGATGATGACGATCGCCTTGGTGCGGTCGGTGACCTTGCGCTCCACGTCCGCGAGGTCGGGCATCCAGTCCGACTGCTCGTCGCAGTGGTAGTGCACGGCGGTGCCGCCGGACAGGGACACGGCGGCGGTCCACAGCGGGTAGTCCGGCGCCGGGACGAGGACCTCGTCGCCGTCGTCCAGCAGCCCCTGCATCGCCATCACGATCAGCTCGGACACGCCGTTGCCGATGAAGACGTGCTCGACGTCGGTCTCGATGCCGAGGGTCTGGTTGTGCATCACGACGGCGCGGCGGGCGGCGAGCAGGCCCTTCGCGTCGCCGTAGCCGTGCGCCGTCGACACGTTCCGGAGGATGTCCTCCAGGATCTCGGGCGGGCACTCGAACCCGAACGCGGCCGGATTGCCGGTGTTCAGCTTGAGGATCCGATGACCCGCCGCTTCCAGCCGCATCGCCTCCTCGAGCACCGGGCCCCGGATCTCGTAACAGACGTTGGCGAGCTTGGTCGACTGGATCACCTGCATGACGGTGAGCTTACGGCCGCGTAACGCTCGGCGGGGGGTGTTTTCCACCACGTGAGACGTGACGTTTTGCGTCGCTTTCTTCCCCACGTTGTGCCGTAAGCCCTTGCGGTCCTTAGAATCCGCGCCCATGTCCTGGCAGAACGGTGAGACCGAGGCCGAGCCGAGGGTGTACCTCCCGAGCGGCGACGGCGAGGCGCCTCCGGCGTACGAGGCGTACGCGGATCCGGCGGCGGCGCACGGCTGGCAGGACGCGTACGACGTGCCGGGAGCGCGGACGGCCGATGACGACGGGCCGGGTGCGGGGACGGGCGGCGACGGAGCCCTGGCGCGTGCCGGGGCCGGCCGCCGTGACGGCTCGCGGCGCCGCCGCCGGGAGCGGCTCCCGCGGCGGCGGGTGGCGGTGGCCGGCGGCGCGGTGTGCGCGGTCGTCCTCGGCGCGGTGATCGTGGGACTGTTCGACTCCGGGGCGTCCGGGGGCTCCTCGCCCTCGGGGCGGAGCGACGGTGACGGCCGGGGTGCGTCCACGTCCCCGGAACCGACGGCTTCCGCGGGTGGCTCGGCCGCCGGCGCAGCGCAGACGACGCCGGGCGACTCGCCCGCCGCCTCCGGTGCGAGCGCCGAGCGGACCTCTTCGGGCGCGTCCGTGTCCACCTCGGCGACGCCGTCCACGACGGCGCCGCGGTCCCCGTCGGCCGGGACCCCCACCACCTCCACCGCCCCCACCGCCAGCCCCACCGCGACCGCGACCACGGGTCGCGGCGCCGGCAACGGCAACCCCGGCCACGGCCAGGGCGCCACCAAGCGGCCGAAGTAGCCGCCGGTCCCGACGGGTTCTGTCCGGGCCACGGCAGATCCGCGGTGGATTTCACCGCCGCTGGCTCGCCCGCGTATACGACGCGCCCCGTCCCGCCGCTCCGGCATGCCCATGGCCGGAAACCGCTCCTTGTCCCTCCCGTCCCCTCGATTGACAATGCGCATGACAAGACTGGAAGTGGCCGGAAGATCTCCGGTCGCCCAAGTCGCAAGAGGGGACCCCCACATGAGAAAGCCTCTCGTCGCCGCGCTCTTCGCCCTGGTGATCGCCGGGGCGGGCGTGGCACCCGCGGTCGCGGCACCCGCACCCGCACCCGCGGCGGCGTCCACGTCCACGTCCGCGTCCGTGTCCGCGGTCAAGGCGGACACGAAGGCGGCGGCGCCGACCCTCCAGGCCGTCAGCCTCGCCGGGACCGTCGCGCTCAGTAACTGCTCCGGCTCCGTCATCCGCTTCCCCAACTCCGCGGACAGCGACCCGGCGCTCGTGCTCTCCAACGGCCACTGCCTGGAGACGGGCTTCCCGGAGCCCGGTGAAGTGATCGTCGGCCAGGCGTCCAGCCGTACCTTCGGCCTGCTCAACTCCGCCGGCACCCGGGTGGCGACCCTGCGGGCCAGCAAGGTCGCGTACTCGACGATGACCGACACGGACGTCACGATCTACCAGCTCACCAGCACCTACACGACGATCAAGAACTCGTACGGCATCAGCGCGCTGACCGTGCAGGACACGCACCCGACCGTCGGCACCGCCATCACGGTCGCCTCCGGTTACTGGAAGCGGCTCTACAACTGCAGCATCGACGGGTTCGCGTACCGCCTCAAGGAGGGCGACTGGACCTGGAAGGACTCCATTCGCTACACCTCCGCCTGCAACACCATCGGCGGCACCTCGGGCTCGCCGGTCATCGACCAGGCCACCGGCAAGGTCGTCGCCGTCAACAACACCGGTAACGAGGACGGCGAGACCTGCACGGTGAACAACCCCTGCGAGGTCGACGCGAGCGGCAACGTCACCATTCACCCCGGCATCAACTACGCCGAGGAGACCTACCAGATCCCGGGGTGCTTCACGACCGGCAACAAGCTCAACCTGAGCGCGAGCGGGTGCACCCTGCCCAAGCCGTGATCCCTGTGCGGCGGCGGGCGGTCACCGGGGAGTCCGGCGGACCGCCCGCCCCGCCAGTACGTCCGTGCGCCGCCCGTCCTCGATCACGAACCGGCCGTCGATCAGGACGTACGGGATGCCTGTGGGGAGTCTGCGCGGCTCCTCGAACGTCGAGCCCGCCGCGACCGTGGCCGGGTCGAAGAGGACGAGGTCGGCGCGGTACCCCTCGCGGACCAGCCCGCGGTCGGGCAGCCGCAGCCGGGCGGCCGGGCGACCGGTGAGATGGGCGACGCAGTCCTCCAGTGAGAGGACGCCCAACTCCCGTACGTACTTCCCCAGATACTGCGGGAACGTGCCGTACGCGCGCGGGTGCGGCTTGTCGCCGCGCAGGATGCCGTCCGAACCGCCGGTGTGCACACGGTGCCGCATGATCGCGCGGACGTTCTCCTCGTGGCCGACGTGCTGGAGGATCGTCGGGCCCAGCCGGTCCTCCAGGAGCAGGCGGCGGGCGGTCGTCCAGGGGCTCTCGCCGAGCCGGTCGGCGGACTGCCGGACCGTGCTGCCGACGTACGACGCGAGCGCCGGGTCGGTGACCCCCGAGATCTCGATCGTGTCCCACTCGATGGGCACGCCGTGGCAGCCGTCGGCCCCGATCACCTCCATGTGGTGGCGGACGCGCTCGGCCGTCTCCTCGTCCTTCAGGCGCGCGAGGATCGCTTCCGGGCCGCCCTCGCTCGCCCAGCTCGGCAGCATCGCGACCAGCGTGGTGCAGCCGGGGGTGTAGGGGTACGTGTCGAGGCTGATGTCCGCGCCCGCGGCGAGGGCGTCGTCCAGGAGGGCCAGCAGCTCCGGGGCCCTGCCCTCGTTGACGCCGAAGTTCATGGTGGCGTGGGCGAGGTGGAGCGGGCAGCCCGCCTCGCGGGTGAGGGCCACCATCTCCTCGTACGCCGCCAGGGCGCCCGCCCCGTACGAGCGGTGGTGCGGGCAGTAGTAGCCGCCGTACTGCGCCACCACTCGGCACAGCTCGGTGAGTTCGGCGTCCTGGGCGTACATGCCGGGGGTGTAGGTGAGGCCGGAGGACATGCCGACGGCGCCCTCGCGCATCCCGTCGGCCACCAGCCGCCGCATCCGCTCCAGCTCCCGCGCCGTCGCCGGGCGGTCGTCCCAGCCGACGGCGAGCATCCGCACGGTGCCCTGCGGGATCAGATACGCGGCGTTCACCGCGATGCCCTCGCCGTCGAAGCCGTGGTCGAGCCGGTCCAGGTACTCGCCCACCGAACGCCAGCCGAAGTCGATGTCGTCACCGGGTCCGTTCCAGCCGGTGATCGTGGACCGGACCTCCGCGAGGGTGCGGTCGTCGACCGGCGCGTACGACAGCCCGTCCTGGCCGATGACCTCCAGGGTCACCCCCTGGGCCGCCTTCGCGCTGTGGTCCGGGTCGCGCAGGAGGGCGAGGTCGCTGTGGGCGTGCATGTCGATGAAGCCGGGGGAGAGGGCCAGGCCCTCGGCGTCGAGGACCCGCCGGGCGAGAGGCCGCAGACAGCCGGCCGCCGCCCCCTCCTTGAGCACGCTGGTGATCCTGCCGCCCTCGATGCCCACGTCGGCGCGGTACGAGGGGCCTCCGGTGCCGTCGACGACCTCCGCGTCGCGGATGACGAGATCCATCACAGGGGCCTCCAGGAAACACAGGAAACATTCGTCACAGTGGCCTCGCAGAAGCTCTCAGAAGAACGTACGGACGTAGTCCACGACCGTGCCGTCCGCCTCCACCAGCGGAATCAGCTGCCACTTGTCGAAGGACGTGCAGGGGTGGGACAGCCCGAGGCCCACCCAGTCCCCGACCTCCACGTCCGCCTCCGGGTCCGTGCGCACCCACGCGTGCTGGTCGGAGAGCGCGGTCACCGTCAGACCCGTCGCCGGCCGCTCGGCACCGTCCCGCCGCACCACCTGGACCTCGGGCAGATCGAGGTCGTACGCCGCGTCCCGCTTGCCCGCGTTGACGAAGGCCTGCTCGGGGGAGGGCCGGGAGACGACCTGGGCCCAGAGGCGGAACGCGGGGTGCAGGGCGCCCTCCTCGGGGACCCGGGTGAAGGGGGTCAGCCGCCGGTAGTGGCCGTCGTCGTGCGAGACGTAGGCGCCCGAGCGCAGCAGCTTCAGTACGGGCAGGGAGAGGTCGGGGAGCTCGGAGAAGACGTCAGCGACGGCGTCGAACCAGGCGCTGCCGCCCGCGCTGACGACGATCTCCGCCAGTCCCGCGAACCGGCCCGCCTTGTCGAAGTCCACCGCCAGCGCGGTCAGCCGCCGCAGCCAGGCGTGCACGCGCTCGGGGTCCGCCCCCGGGACCTCGCCCTCGTAACCCGCCACGCCGACCAGCCGCAGGGTCCGCGTCGCGGCCACCGCGTCCGCGACCGCCGCGCACTCCGCCTCCGTACGCACCCCGGTGCGGGCCCCCGCGCCGGCGGCGAGCTCGACGACCACGTCCACCGGACGAGTGGAGCCGTGCAGCGCCGCGTCCATCAGCTCGACGCCGCGCACCGAGTCGACGTAACAGACGAAGCGGAAGTCCGGGTCGGCCGCCAGCTCGGACGCGATCCAGCGCAGCGCCGCCGCGTCGACGAGTTCGTTCGCGAGGAAGATCCGCTCGATCCCGAACTCCCGTGCCACGCGGACCTGATGAGGCACGGCGAGGGTGATGCCCCAGGCGCCGTGCTCGATCTGCCGCCAGAACAGCTGGGGGGCCATCGAGGTCTTGCCGTGCGGGGCGAAGGCGAGGCCGTGGCGGACGGCGTACGTCTCCATCAGTTCGAGGTTGTGCGTCAGGCGCTCGGCGGACAGCGCGAGGACGGGGGTGGTGAATCCGCCGGTGAAGAGGTCGCGGCGCTGGGCGGCCAGCTCGCCGACGGTCAGGCCCTCGGCGTCCGGGGGGAGGCCCTTGAAGCGGTGGTCGACGCGATCGGCCGCGAGGCGGGCGGCGGCTTCGGAGGCGGTCATGAGCCTTCCCTTCAAGGGTGTTGCGTGACGTGTTGCATCATGTGCAACGGTCATTGCGTATGTCGCTTACTGCTGTCTAACATCCCAGCCAACGCAGGGTCAACGGTGCGGCTGCGTCACCGTCGACCGCGAGAGCGAGGAGCCCCAGTCATCGTGACCCCCACCGTTGTCGACGTCGTCGCGCTCGGCGAGTCCATGGTCACGTTCCTGCCCACCCGGCCGGGGCGCCTCGCCGATGTGCCGTCGTTCGAGCGGGGGATCGGCGGCGCCGAGTCGAATGTGGCGTGTGTGCTCGCCGCGGCCGGGCACACCGCGCGCTGGGTCGGCCGGGTCGGCGCGGAGGGCTTCGGCGATCACCTCGTCGAGGCGATCGCCGCGTACGGCGTCGACACCTCCGCCGTACGACGGGATCCCGCGCGCCCGACGGGCGTCTACTTCCGCACGGCGGGCGACCGGGCGAGCGACGCCCACGAGGTCGCGTACTACCGGGCCGGTTCCGCCGCCTCCGCGATGGCGGCGGACGTCATGGACCTGGACGCCGTCCGCGCGGGGCGGGTGCTCCACCTCTCCGGCATCACCGCCGCGCTCTCCGCGGGCTGCCTCGCCCTGATGCGCGAACTCACCGCGCGCCGCCCCGGCCGCCCCCTCGTCTCGTTCGACGTCAACCACCGGGCCCACCTCTGGCAGCACCAGGAACCGGGCAAGGTCCTGCTGGACCTGGCCCGCGGCAGCGACCTCGTCTTCGTGGGCGAGGACGAGGCCGAGACCGCCTGGGGCGTCACCGGAGGTCCGGGGGCGATCCGCGCCGCGCTGCCCGAACCCCGGGCGCTGGTCGTGAAGCAGGGGTCCCGGGGTGCAACCCTTTTCCAAGGTGACGGTGACGGCGACACGGTCACCTTCGTCCCCTCCCTCCACGTCGAGGTCGTCGCCCCCGTCGGCGCGGGCGACGCCTTCGCCGCCGGGTTCCTCTCCGCCACCCTGCGCGCACTGCCCGCCCGGGAGCGGCTCCGGCACGGCCACCTCATGGCCGCCGCCGCCCTCACCGTCCACGGCGACCTCGCCGCGCCCCCCTCCCGCGACCACGCCGACCGGCTGGCCGCTCTGGACGACGACGCGTGGGAGACACTTCGACTCGGCCCCGGCTGGACCGAAGCCGTCACGCGGGCCCAGGAGGAGGTACGTACCCCATGAGCCAGACCGTCGACCGAGCGCTGAGCATCCTGCCGCTGCTCGCCGAGGGCCCCGCCGACCTCGGCCAGGTCGCCGACCGCCTCGGCGTCCACAAGTCCACCGCGCTCCGCCTCCTGCGCACCCTGCACGAGCACGGCCTCGTCTACCGCCAGTCCGACCAGCGCTACCGCCTCGGCGCCCGCCTCTTCGCCCTCGCCCAGGAAGCCGTCGAGAACCTCGACGTCCGCGAGATCGCCCACCCCCACCTCGTACGGCTCAACGAGACGTGCGGGCACACCGTCCACCTCGCGGTGTACGAGGAGAACGAGGTCCTCTACATCGACAAGGTGGAGAGCCGCTACCCGGTGCGCATGTACTCACGGATCGGGAAGCCGGTCGCCATCACGGTCGCCGCCGTCGCCAAACTCCTCCTCGCCGATCTCCCCGAGCCCGAGCGCCGCGTCCTCGCGGACAGGCTCGACTACCCCATGTACACGGCCCGTTCGACCCCCAACGCGCCCGCCTTCCTCAAGGAGCTGGCCACGGTGCGCGAACAGGGCTGGGCCACCGACCTCGGTGGCCACGAGGAGTCCATCAACTGCGTCGCGGCCCCCGTCCGCGGCGCCGACGGACGCGTCGTCGCCGCGATGTCGGTCTCCGCGCCGAACGTCGTCGTCACCGCCGACGAACTCCTCACCCTGCTCCCGCTGGTGCGCCGGACCGCCGACGCCATCAGCCACGAGTACTCCGGCAAGCCCCCAGTCAAGGAAGAGAGCTCCCGACGTCCATGACCGAGAAGACCGCCCTCACCCCCAAGACCCACACCACGCCGCCCGCGAAGTTCTCGCACGGCGTGAAGAAGGGGAACATCCTCCAGGTCGCCGGACAGGTCGGCTTCCTCCCGGCCGAGGAGGGCAAGCCGCCCACGCCCGCCGGTCCCACCCTGCGTGAACAGACCCTCCAGACCCTCGCCAACGTCCGGGCGATCCTCGAAGAGGGCGGCGCGAGCTGGGACGACGCGATGATGATCCGCGTCTACCTCACGGACGTCGACCACTTCGCCGAGATGAACCAGATCTACAACACCTACTTCGAGGAGCAGGGCCTCACCGCGCCTCCCGCCGCCCGCACCACGGTCTACGTCGGCCTGCCGGCCGGCCTCCTCATCGAGATCGACGCGCTCGCCGTACTGGGCTGAGCGACCACCTCGAACTCCCGCACCCCGTACGTCATCACGGCACGGCCTCCCTCCCCATGGGACGCCGTGCCGCGATCCCCCCTGCCCGAAAGCCGCATGCCCCACTTACCCGACTGCAGAGGTCCCCCGCCCATGTCCTCACCCATGCTGCTCGCCGCCACCACCGCGCCACCGGCCCCACCCCACACCGGCGGTCTGATCGCCCTCATCCACGGCACCGCCGGTCTGCTGACCGTCGCCGCGCTCGGCATCGCGCTGCTCCTCGTCCTGATCATCAAGGCGAGACTCCAGCCCTTCGTGGCGCTGCTCGCGGTCTCCATAGCCGTCGGCCTCGCGGCCGGTCTCTCCGTCACCGAACTCTTCGGCACGGTCCAGCGCTCCGACGCCGTCTCCCTCATCGAGTCCGGCATGGGCGGCACCCTCGGCCACATCGCGATCATCATCGGGCTCGGCACGATGCTCGGCGCGATCCTCGAAGTCAGCGGCGGGGCCGAGGTGTTGGCGTCCCGGCTGCTGAACCTCTTCGGCGAGGAGCGGGCGCCCCTCGCCATGGGCCTCACCGGCCTCATCTTCGGTATCCCGGTCTTCTTCGACGTCGGCATCTTCGTCCTCGCGCCGATCGTGTACGCGGCCGCCAAGCGCGGCGGCAAGTCGATCCTGCTCTACTGCCTGCCCCTGCTCGCGGGTCTCTCCATGACCCACGCGTTCCTGCCGCCGCACCCGGGCCCGGTCGCCGCCGCGGGACTGCTCCACGTGCAGCTCGGCTGGGTCATCCTCATGGGCATCGTCTGCGGCATCCCCGCCGTGCTCGCCGCCTGGGTCTGGTCCGCGTGGATCGGCAGGCGGATCTTCGTCCCCGTACCGCAGGACATGGCCGAGGCCGCCGACGAGGCGCGGGCCGCGCTGGTCGAGGAGCAGCGGGCCGCCGGGGTCGCGCCGCAGGAGAAGCCGGTGCCGCTCGGCACGGTCCTGGCCATCATCGGTACGCCGCTGGTGCTGATCCTGCTCGCGACCTTCTCCTCGATCGCCTTCGACCCCTCCACGGGCCGCTCGGTCATCACGTTCTTCGGCCACCCCTTCGTCGCGCTGACGATCGCGCTGCTGCTGGCGTACTACCTGCTCGGCATCCGCCGCGGCTGGTCCCGCAAGTCGCTGGAGACGGTGTCCACGGCCTCGCTGAAGCCGGTCGGCAACATCCTGCTCGTGGTCGGCGCGGGCGGGGTCTTCGGCGCGGTCCTCAAGGGCAGCGGGGTCGCCCAGGCCCTCTCCGACACCTTCAACGACGTCGGCCTGCCGGTGATCGTCCTCGCCTACCTCATCTCCCTGGTCCTGCGGGTCGCCCAGGGCTCGGCCACGGTCGCCATCGTCACCACGGCCGGCATCGTGGCCCCGCTGCTGACCGAGGGCGACCACTCCCAGGCCTTCGTCGCCCTGGTCATCATGGCGATCTCGGCGGGCTCCATCTTCGCCTCGCACGTCAACGACGGCGGCTTCTGGATGGTCGCGAAGTACTTCGGCATCTCCGAACGGGACACCCTCAAGACCTGGACGGTTCTGGAGTCGGTGCTGTCGGTCGCGGGCTTCGCGGTGGCGGCGGTGGTGAGCCTGTTCGTGTAGGTACGGGGCGTCTTCGTACAACAGTCGCGTTGCCAACTTGGGGGCTGGCTGTGTCCGACACAGGATCTTCGACCATACTGCCCGCTGTGGAGCAGCGCATAGGTTCGAAGAGCCAGCCCCTGGACGCCGCCGCGGTGAACCCGGCGTACATCCCCGGGCTCACGTCACCCGCGAAGGCGGAGCCGAAGGACGCGGTCGTCGAGGACGCCGCCTCCGACGAGGCCGCGTCCGAGGAGGCGGTTGTCGAGGACGCCGCCCCCGAGACGGCGGTCGCCGAGAAGGCACCCGCCGAGCCCGAAGAGGAGGCCACCTCCGACTCCGACTCCGACTCCGACTCGGACTCGGACTCCGAGCCCGAACCGGACCCGGACGGGCCGGTGTTCGAGGCGTCCGACCGGCGCGCCTCGATCAAGGCCGACCACAGCGGCGTACACCTGCGCCTGGACGACCAGGAGGCGGAGTTCCGCTGGGACGAGATCGGCGCCGTCGAGACGGAGTCGCCGCGCTTCGGGAAGCGGTTCACCATCACGGTGCACACCCCGGACCGCCGTTGGTACCCGATCGAGATCGAGGCGACGGCCCGGGCCCGCTTCAAGGAGTGGGAGGACCAGCTGGACGCGGTCCTGGACGCCTACTTCGAAGACGGTGAGGAGAGCGCCCCGTAAGGGGCGCGGGGAACTGCGGGCCCAGCCACAACGGGCCCGCAGTTCCCCCTCACCGCACCGCCCCGGTGGTCAACTGCAGTACTGCGTCGCCTTCCCGATCGACCGGTACATGCAGTCCGCGTTCTCCAGCAACTGCAACACCGCGTCCCGGTTCCGTGAGGTCTCCCGCTCGATCACCTCGTCGGGCGGGTAGAAGCCACCTCCGGAACTGGACGTCGGATACATCTCGAAGGTGTAGTCGAAGATCTTCTGGCTGCCCCAGAGGTAGTCGTCGATCGACCCGTCGGTGATGTACAGGTCGCTGGACTGCTCCGGGGTGTACCCGTTGCTGGCCGCCATCTTCTGGCCGACGGCCTTGAACGCGGCGGCGTCGTCCGTGGTCATGCCGGTCGCGGTGTCGGCGGTGGTGTATCCGAAGGGCCACAGCACGAGTTCGCTGTACGTGTGGAAGTCGATCCCGGCCGTGATCTGCTGCTTGCCGCCGACGACCCGGCCGCGCACGAAGTCGGCGACGACCTTCACCTCGGGTGCGGACTCGGCGGAGGCGCCGCGGTAGGTCTCGGAGGACGTGGAACCGGACGAGCCGCCGCAGCAGCCCCACTTGTAGTTCCAGTTGCGGTTGAGGTCCGTACCGACGTACGAGGAACCGGAGTTGGGCTGGCGGTTCTTGCGCCACGAGCGGTACGAGCCGGTCGCGATGTCGTACTCACCGCCATCGGGGTTGAGGTCCGGGACGATCCAGATCTCACGACCGTTCACCATGTTGGTGACGCGGGAGTCGCTGCCGTATCCGGCCCCGAGCTCGCGCAGCAGATACAGCGCCATCTCGACGGTCAGGTGCTCGCGGGCGTGCTGGTGGAAGGTGAGGAGGACCTCGGGCTCGTTCTCGTCGGTGGCCACGTTGTCGCTGACCTTGATGGCGACGATGTCCCGGCCCTGGTACGACTTGCCGATCACCCGCTTGCTCATGATGCTCGGGTAGGCGGCGAGCCGCTGGTCGATCTCCGTGTTCGTCTCGGCGTAGTTGTGGTACTTCGAGTCGGCCGAGGGGAAGTCGAGGAGGCGGACGTCACCGGCGCCGTTCGAACGGTTCGGCGCGGATCCCAACAGGGAGACCTCGTAGCCGAGTTGGCGCAGCTTTTTGACCTGGTCGGCGCGGCCCGAGACGACGACGGTCTCCTCGTCGGCCTCGTCCACGGTGACGCCGGTCTGCTGGATGGCGGTGCGGGTCACCGGGGTGGTGCTCTGGTGGATCTCGTACTGACGGATGTCGTCGGCCGAGGGTGCGGGGGCCTTCGCTCCCGTCGCCGTGGCGTGAGTGGCGGTGGCGGTGATCGGGGCGGCGAGGGCGAGCGCGAGCAGGGTCGCGAGGGTGACGGTGCGCCTGCCGCGTCTGTGAAGTCGCATGAAGTCTCCTTAGCGGAGTGTGGGGGGTGGAATCAGTGCGACGTACGGAGTGCGGGTGTGGCGCTCATGGTGAGTGTTTGGCATGGGCAGGTCAAGGGACGACAAAGAGCCGGTGGCGGAAACCGGTCATGCGTCGCACCCCGCCGGCAGGTCTGACCGACGGGGTCCGACGCGAGGGAACTCAGCCCAGACCGCGCCACTTCGCACTGAGGGCGATCGCCCGGAGCTGCTTCGTCGTGAGCGCGGGGGTGGTGCGCGTCGCGGCCGTCACCTGGCTGCCGGAGTTGAAGGCACTGATCACCACACGGAACCCGTCGGTCCTGATGGTGTCGGCGGTCCACATGACGACGCCGGCGCCGCCCTTCTCGCCCGGCTCCTTGTGCGTGACGACCTTCGTGCCGTCGGCCAGCGTCTCGGCGTCCGCCCCGAAGAGCTGGTCCTCGACGTCCGACATGTTCGGCTGCACGTTGATCTGGACCAGGCTCCTGCCCTTGCCGTCGTCGACGACGACATAGGCGTACCCGCTGTCCGGGCCGCTCTTGGCGACCACCTTGACGCCCTTGGGAAGCAGCGAGACGAGCGTGGAAGTGACCGCGCGGCCGTCGATGCCCGAGGGCTGTGCGGGTGCCGCCGTCGGGGCCCTGGGGTCCACCGGGATCGCGTCGACGACGCCCAGCCACGCGCCGGCCGTGGCGAGTGTCTTCAACCGTGCCGTGGACAGCGGGGGTTCGGCCCTGCTGACCGGCGCGCCCTTCTCGGCCGCGGCGTTCCATTCGCTCACGCTGACCTGCTGACCCTTGGGGGTGACGAGGTCCGCCGTCCACAACTTCGTGTCCGCGCGGCGGTCCGGGTACTCGTAACCCTGGAAGAGCTTGAGCGCCGAGCCGTCGGACAGCCTGGTCACGGCGCAGCTGTCGTACGGCGTCAGGGTTTTGTCCGGGCACGCGATGGTCTGGCGGGCCTGCTCGCTGCCGGGCAGGACCCGGTTGAAGCCGACGGCGATGGCCGCCTTGCCCTTGCCGTCGTTGTGGACGACCTGTGCGTACGGCGGCAGCTTGTCTTCCGTGCCGCGTGCTTGCGCCGAGCTGAACTCGCCCCGGGGGAGCAGCTTCTCGAGGATGCCGATCAGTTCGTCGCCGGTGTACGACGCCTTGGGGGTGGCCGAAGCGACGGGGGTCTTCGCGCCGGTGGCCACGGACTGCCGCCCGTCGTCGCCGCCCGGTACGAGGAGTGCCCCGCCGAGGCCCACGAGCGCGACCGAGGCCACGCCCGCCACGACGGCGGCCCTGCGCCGCAGCAGTAGCCTGTGGCCACGCGTCGCGCCGGCGGCGACCAGGGCGCGGCGGTCGGTCTCGTAGGCCCCGCCGGCCTGGTGCAGGGCCTCGCCGAGCCGTACCTCGAAACGGTCCTCGTGGTCGTTGCCCCGGTGGTGGTCGTGGTACCGGTCGTGGTCGTGGTGGTGGTCGTCAACGGGCATGGCGAATCACCCTCTCTGCTCTCCGTAAGGGCTGTCTGTCGGAGCTGTGGGTCGGAGCTGTTGGCCGGAAGTCTCGGTACGGTCGTCGGCGCCGGGTCGGCGTCAGGGTCTGGCGTACTCGCCGAGGGCGTCCCCGAGCAGCAGCCGCAGCCGGGCGAGCGCGCGGGTGCAGCGGGTGCGTACGGCGGCCGAGCTGACGTTCATGGCCTCGGCGGTCTCCTCGACGCTGCGGTCCTCCCAGTAGCGCAGCACGACCACGGCCCGGTCCTTGGCGGACAGCCGGCCGAGTGCCTCGACCAGGGTCAGCCGCAGGGGCGTGTCGGTGTCGGCCGCGCGCGAGTCGGGGAGGTCGGGGAACTCGTCCGTGGCGCGTTCCCGGCTGCTGCGGCGCCGCTGGTGGGCGAGGAAGGTGCGGGTGAGGACGGTCTGCGCGTATCCGGCGGGGTTGCCGACGCGGGAGACCCGGTACCAGCGGACGTACAGGCGACCGAGGGTCTCCTGCACCAGGTCCTCGGCGAGATGGGTGTCCCCGCCGGTGAGCAGACAGGCGGAGCGGTAGAGATGCCCCGCCCGCGCCGCCGCGAACTCGGCGTACTCGTCCCCCCGGACCTGTCTCATCCCGCCCCCGTGTCTTTGGTACCGCCGCCTTCACTCCATTGATGCGCCGGCCCCCCGGAAATGTTTCAGCGGACGGAAAGAAGGTCCAGTGGGCGCCCACAGGGAGCCCACAGAGGGGCCCTCCACGTAAGGGGTCTGCGTACGCCGGGATAAGTTGCCGGAGTGACAGACCAGCCGCCCGCTTCCACCCCACCGGGCTTCGGCCCGCCCCCGCCGCAGTACGCCCCGCAGCCGCCACAGCCAGCGGCGCCCGGCCCGGAGTTCCTGGCGGTCGACAAGCACAACTCGGTCGTCGTCGACGTGTCGGGTGTGGCCTTCGAGATGTACGACATCACGGTCGACTTCCCCTGGGCCGAGATCCGCAGCGTCCACTACAAGGCGAGCCCCAACGGCAAGGCCCTGATGGTCGCCGTGGTCCACCTGGACGGCAGGGTCTACGAGTGCGTGGTGAACGCGAAGCCGCGGGAGTTGTTGCGTGGGTGGTTCGCACAGTTGGCGTGGGTGCTGGGGTACTACCGGCCGATGGGGTAACCGTCCGGCGGCTCAGAGAAGGTGGTCGGCCCTGCCCGCCTTGATGTCGAGAATCATGGTGCGGAGCGCTTCGCGGGTGTCGGTGAGGTAGGTGTCCTCGGCGCCGGCTATGGCGATGTAGGCGTTGCCGTCGGGGTCGGTGACTCTCTTGTTCAGCGGGCCTTCAGCGGGCCTTCAGCGGGCTGAAGGGGCACTGTTCATGAGGTCTACCCCGTGCCCCGGACGACTGCGCGGGACCGGCAGGTCCGGTCCAGCTCTCCGATAACGAAGAAGTGGTTGGCCGTCTCACCGTCCGCCTGGGCAATATCTGCGCCTGCGCGAACGAGGCATCAAGGTTGGCATGGCTCGCTCGGGCTGAACCGCATGGCGAACTCGGCTTGGCCGAGGCTGGTCGCGCGAGGCCGAGGGGTGCCGCGGTCACCGTACCGGGACCTGGGGGCGGGCCTGCCGGGGATGGGTCGGCGTGGCCGCGGGCAGGATGGACGGGCGAGGGTGAACAGCCGGTCGAGCTCCTTCTTCACTTCCGGCAGAACGTTCCCGTCCCCGAACACCTTCACCTCGCCGTCGAGGATGGGCGTTGCGGCGCGGCAGCCGAGCGTCACCGTCTGAGTGAGATCGTGATCGACATCTGTCGTCGGCTGTGGCCTGGAATGCGGGTGCGTACGCGAGTGAGCTTCAGGTATTGATGATGAGGTTTCGCAAACGCCGCATCCGTGCTCTCGGCCACGATCCGTTCGGAGGGCGGCGCAGCTCGGGGCTTCCAGAGAGGCGTCTGTGCACAACGGGTAGTATTTATGGCGGTGTTATCCAAGATGTACGTGCAACGGGGGAAGCATGTCGTTCGATGAAGAGTGGAGTCGGCTCAAAGCGGATGCCCTTCGCAGGGGCAACGCACGCACGGAACTCGCCTCCGCCGGCGGCGGTGCCTCGGCTGCGCCGGGAGCGCAGGGTGTGGACCTCGGACTGACCGACGCGCCGATCCGGGCCAAGGCGTCGAACCTGCGGACCGCGCACGGCGATGCGCGGGAGAAGTCGAAGCTCGACGATGCCGAGGCGGTGGGAAAGGCGCACGCCGGCTGGGATGCGGGAGCCGCCAGCAATGGCTGTGTGTCTGCCTGGCAGAAACGTCTCCGCGAGCTCAGTGATCTGGTCGAGGAAGCAACCGACGCGCTCACCAAGGGAATGGACCAGCAGATCAGCGACGACGGCTCGGTCGCGGCACAGCTCAGGAAGTCGGCCGACTGGCTGGAGGACGCCTGATGGTCTCCGTGAGCGACCTCGGCACGGCGAAGCCCCAGCAGTGGCGCGACGCGGCGAGCGACGCAATTGAGGCCGCCAAGCAGTGTGACGGCGTCGCCTCCATCGCCCGCGACGAGATGGCCGCCACGCTGCGGCAGTGCTGGGTCGGTGACGCCGGGCGCGCGGCGCGGGAGAAGTTCGTCAAGCACGCCGACGACTACGAAGCGGCCGCCCTTTCCCTGCGCGCCCTTGCCCGGGTGTACGACGACCTGGCCGCCGACATCACCGACGCCCAGCGCGACCTGCACAGCGCTCTCGACTACGCCGCCCGACACGAACTGAAGGTCGACGACAGCGGTCGCGTCGACTTCGCCCACCCGGTCGCGACGTCACCGGACAGCGACGAACACCAGAAGGTCACTCACGCGCACCAGGTCATCGCAGATGCCTTGACGAAGGCGGACAAGGCCGACGCCGAGGCGGCCCGGACGCTGCGTACCATCGAGGGACTGACCGAGATCGGCGATCCCGAGCTGGCCAAAGAGGCCCTCGACAGCAACAGCCCGCTGGCCATCGCGCTCCGTCTGTCCGGCGGCCTGGACGGTCTTCACCCGATCAACGTTCCGCCCAACGTCCTCAACCAGGTGAAACTGGCCTCCGCCGAGACCGGGATCAGCCAGAAGCTGCTGCTGGCCATCTTGTGGCAGGAGCAGCAGTGGTACCAGAACTCCAACCCGAGCCTGAGAGGGCCGCTGACCGAGTTCGGTCGGTTCTTCGACTGGAGCCTCACCCTCGGAGCAAAGCCCGACAAGTCGTTGGGCATCACGCACATGAAGCTGGAAACGGCCCGGTCGGTCGTCGATCAGCATCACGAGGCGTTCCAGCTGGAAGACGGCAGATACCTCAGCGAGCTGAGTGACGCCGAACTCGCCGCCAACATCGAGGGGCACCCCGACCTGGACGTCCGGTTGAGCGCATACCACCTCTCGGACCTGCGCGACGATCCCTACGGCTCTGACACGGACAAGCAGTTGTTCACCCTTTACGCCGCTGACACCCCTGACGTGCGGGAGAAGAACGAGCAGTACGGTGACGACTCCGACCACCGTGGCGCCGACATCAAGGTCCGAGGCAAGAACTGGGACAAGATGGAGCCACACCTCGACGATGCGATGGCCTGGAACGCACTCAGCGACGATGAACGCGCGAAAGCCGTCGCACAGTTGGAGTCGCAGACTCCCGCAGGACACCATGTATCCCTTGACCCGCTCTACAGCACCGGCCAGACCACGGGCACCGGAACCGGCGAGCCCGAACCGGGAACACCGTCACCGAGCCCCGGCCCGACCCCCACGCCGCCAGGAGCCCACTGACCCCATGAAGAGGATCGCACCGGCGCTGATCGCATGTCTTCTGGCGGTACTGCTCACCGCATGTGACGCCTTCAAGGCCCCCAGCTCCGATCAGCTCACCCCCATGCCCAGCAACGTGCCTACGACGCCGCAGTACCAGACGGCGGATGACGTGGTGGCTGCGCTCGATCGAGGGGGCATCACCTGTGACGTGCTCCGGCGCAAAGTCGGCGGCCTCGACTGCAAGGCCTCGATCGACGGAGCGGAGGTGGAGAACCAGATCCAGGTGCTGAATCCCAAGAAGTCCAGCCGGAACGAGGTCGGGGACTCCATCGCCAGCTGGCGCAGCAGCGGCAACACCATCGTGGCCGCCGGCAACTGGTTCATCCGCGTCCTGCCCAACGGCTCCCCCGACTACTCCGTGAAGATCGCCAAAGCCGTCGACGCCGTCGTCCTTCCTCCTCTGTATCGCCTGCCCGCCATCCCCCAGAAGCCCCAATACAAGAGCGTCGACGCGCTCGCCGACGCGCTGGACAAGTCCGTCGGCTGCGACCGGCGGAAGACGGAGTCGGCCGACCAAGCACTGTGCGAGACGCAGGCGGCGAAGACGCGCCCCTGCGGTGGGTCCGGCGACGAACGCGACGCCCACCTCATGCTGCACGACAGCTCCGCCGCCCGGAACGACTACATCCGGCTGCTCCTCAGCGACGACCACGTCCCGTACTACATCGCCACGGCAGGGAACTGGACCATTCAGCTCTGCGACACCGCCACCGGGCAGGAAGCGGCCCGAGATCTCGGAGGGGTCGTGGTCGACCACAGGGCGAACAAGTGAACCGGTACGGCGACGCAGCGCGTCGCGACCGCCGGGCCGGGGCTGTTCGCCGTTCCGTCGAGCGTCGTGATCTCAGTCGGTGCCGTCCACATGGGAGCGGGCCAGGCCGCGCAGCGGGGACGTCTTGTCCCACACGTGCCAGCGCACCCCGCACAAGGGATCGGTCTCGTACGTCACCTCCGCGGGAAACCCGTCGACCCTGACCCGCTCGGACGGTGGGCCGTCAAGAGTTCTCCCGAGGGTTCTGCCGCAGTGGGGACAGTGGACCGGGGTCCGCATGGGGTACATGCCCATCGTCACCGCTCCTGTCGTACGCCGGTGCCTGTGCTCCTGGTGGACGCCGCCCAGCCACTCACGGCTGCGGTGTCGCCGTCGCACGACGACACGCGCCATGCGTCGGGAGTCCAGGTGAAGATCGCGTCCTGGCCGAAGCGACGGCCGAGTTCGCGTGCCGCGCTGTCACTCATGCCCGCGACGGCGACACTCTCCTCGACGTGCGTGCCGCGCGCGTCACCTCCTGCCGCGGGCCACCAGGTGAGCTGCTGCCGGTCGAGCTCATCGAGCAACAAGCTCTGAGCGTGGGCGTTGTACTCGGCGGAGGCGGTACGACCACGAGGATTCGAGGCCGTGATCACATGAAGGGCGCTGTCGTCGGCCGGTTCCGGGAAGGATCCCTCGGCCGTGCCCGTCGAACGCGGTTCGACCCGTACGGTCCGGTCGTGGAAGTGGATGTCCACGACCGCGTGACGGTAGAGCTCCCAGTTCTGGGGCGCACCGGGCGCGTCGGTGGTGTGCACAAGGGCCTCCTGTGGAACGAAGGACCCCCTTACACGCCGTGCAGGGAGATCGATGCCTGCCCCCATGGGCATGGGAGCACGGTGTGGCCCGGAAAGTCACCCGCACGGTGTGCGCGATGGCTAACCGGTGGCTTCCCCCGGCCGCGCGCGGCCGGGTCGGCCGAGTCGCAAGGTGTCACGAATCGGGTCCCGGAGCAAGGGGGTTCGGATCACGTTGCGAAGGCCGGTCAGGGGTGTTAATTTCCCGCTCGGTCACGAGTTCCAGCGCCAAGTCCCGGCTTGCTGGACGGCATCCCGTCCGTCGCGGATGTCCCCGGGGACGGCCGATCGCCGCGCGTGGTGCGTGGTGAACCGCAGATCACCGCGGTGCGGACAGTGCGCTACCGGGGTCCTTCGACTCCGGGAGGCTGCCCGACCATGCCCGTTCCCTCCGAGACCGAGCCCGACCGCGTGGGCCTGCCGGTCATCGAACTCACCGCCGCTCGGGTGCTGTTCCGAACGGCCGAGGCGAGCGGCCTCGGTTCGCCGGGGACTGATGACCTCTTCGGCGAATGGCTCGACCGCGGCTTCGACATCGCCTTCTACCGCTCCGCGGACCGGCCTCCGCAAGCGCGTGCCGTCGAACAACGGGACGACGTGCCCGAGTGGCTGAGCAACAGCCGTATCGGCAAGGCCCCCTTGGAGGCAGTCTGTCTCAACCCGCGCCGGGACGCTCCCTCCCCGGGTGAGGAGCCCACCCCGGTGTCCCCAGCAGTCGAAGGGACCTCGGAACCCGAGGAGACCACCGAGTCCGCCGAGGGGACGGACACGTGCACCTGCGCGCATGGCGGCATGCCTGGCCTCTGTTGGGGACACGAAGCCGACAAAAGGCAGTACGCGAAGGTGGAGAACCAGGACGAGGACGACGAGGATGACGAGAACGACGACTGCGTCCTGGAGGTCGTGGACGACTTCGCCGAAGGGATGGCGAACGATCCGATCTACGACCTGAGTGACACACTTCCCCCCGACCTCGACAGGCGCTCGCTTCGAGGGCTCACCACCCTCATCGATATCGCCCAGGCGAGACTGGACAGGGAGAGATGGACCACTGACGGGCCGTGGCAGCTCTGGTGGTCCTCCTGCGGCAGCGACGTCGCAGGGCCCCTGAACGCAACCGACGACACCGATTCCTCCAGTGCCGATTCGGACGAGGGAGCAAACGACGGCAGCTGCTATGTGTCCCTCCAGAACGACGACGACCACACCGTCGAGGTCATCAGGGCGCGCGGGGCGGAACAGCACGTGATGTACTCCGCGCCCGCCTGGGAGCCCGGCAGCGAGTCTCAGGTCCGTGATACTTCGGATGCGCTGCGGAGCCTCCTGGACCGGGTGACGGAACAGGTGCGCGAGGCCGGCTACACCGTGGCGGGCGACTGGACCGTCAACTGGTCACGCTGCTACGTGTTTCTGGCCAGCCGGCACTACTGATGGCCATCGCCGCGCTGCCCTCCGCCGTCTGGTCCCGTTGGCGACGAATTCGGCAGTGCTGAGCGTCAAGGTCTCGCTGAGGCCGGAGACGTACGCACGGCCCCGGAGGTCCGGCCGGGTCGCCGGAACAACCCCGCGGCCCGCCACCGCCGAGTCCGTTCGCACCTGGCAACAAGCCGGGATGCGATGACGGTTTCGGGCGGGGCGGGCCGTGTTCAAGGGGCGTGACGAGAGGCGCGTCAGCCGAGCGCGTGCACGTGCGCCCCCACCGAGTTCGACCACGCGTTGCCCGCCGCGGCGTCCCAGTTCGTCGACCAGGTCATCGCGCCGCGCAGGTCCGGGTAGGTCTTGGAGGGCTTGAAGGAGCCGCAGTTGGTGCCCTTGGCCAGGCAGTCCAAGGCGTTGTTCACCACCGTCGGAGACACATAGCCGCTGCCCGCGCCGCTCGTCGAGGCCGGGAGGCCCAGGCCCACCTGGGAGGGGGCCAGGCCGCCCTGGAGCTGGATGCAGGCGAGGGCGGTGAGGAAGTCGACCGAGCCCTGGCTGTAGACCTTGCCGTCGCAGCCCAGCATCGAACCGCTGTTGTAGTACTGCATGTTGACGACCGTCAGGATGTCCTTGATGTTCAGGGCGGTCTGGAAGTACGTGTTCGACGTGGACTGCATGTCGATCGTCTGCGGGGCCATGGTGATGATGAGGGACGAGCCCGCCTTGGCGGACAGGGACCGCAGGGCCTGCGTCATGTACGTCGCGTTGAGGCCGTTCTCCAGGTCGATGTCGACGCCGTCGAAGCCGTACGTCTGCATGAGGGAGTAGACGGAGTTCGCGAAGTTCGTCGCGGACGTGGAGTCGCTGATCGACACCGTGCCGTTCTGGCCGCCGATGGAGATGACGACCTTCTTGCCCGCGGCCTGCTTGGCCTTGATGTCCGCCTTGAACTGGTCGACGGTGTAGCCGCCGAGCCCGGCCGAGTCGAGGTTGAAGGTCACCGCGCCCGGCGTGGTCGTCGCGTCCGCGAACGCCACCGCGATGATGTCGTACTGGGACTGCACGGCGGAGATCTTCTGGACCGTCGCGCCATTGTTGAAGTTCTGCCAGTAGCCCGTGACGGCGTGCTTGGGGAGGGAACCGCCGCCACCGCCACCCGAGGACGCGGTCGTCGTGCCCGTCACCGCCGTCGACTTCGCCGACTCACCCGCCGCGTTCGTCGCCGTGACCTGGAAGGAGTACGAGGTGGAGGCCGCGAGGGACGAGACGGTCGCCGATGTTCCCGTCGTCGACTGGACCTTCGTACCCGCCTGGTAGACGTTGTAGCCCGTCGCGCCCGACACCGTGTTCCAGGAGAGGGAGACGGAGGAGGACGTGGTGGAGGAGACCGTCAGGCCGGTGGGTGCCGCCGGGACCGTGGGGGCCGGGTCGCCGCCTCCGCCGCCGTCGGGGCCGAAGACCGAGAGGTCGTCGGCGTAGTACGGGGCCTGGCCGTACCACCCGTGCGTGTACACCGTCACCGAGGTCGTCGACGCGCCCGTGGTGAAGGTGGTCGAGAGCTGTTTCCAGGAGGCGGAGTCGGGGGTCCAGGTCGAGACGTCCGTGGTGCCGGTGCCCGTCACGCCCAGGTAGGCGTACCCGCCCTGCAGCCACGAGCTCAGCGTGTACGTCGAGTTGGGCTTGACCGCGACGGCCTGGGTGCACTGGGCGTTGTCCTGCCCGGCGGGCGTGCCCTTGAGGGCGGCCGAGCCGCCGTGCACCGGTGAGGAGACGGTCGTACCGCTGCCCGCCGTACAGGTCCAGTTGCTCAGGCCCGACTCGTAGCCGCCGTTCTTGGCGTTGTTGACGTCCGCCGCCTGGGCCTGGCCCGCCAGACCGGTGAGGGAGAGGACGGAGGCGGTGACGACGGCGGCGAGGGCGCCCGCCCATCTGCGTCGGGGCGGTCGGGGCATACGTATGACGCGGTCCACTGGGACCTCCGGTGAGGGGAGGGGAGGGAGGGGGGAGAAGCGGGGTGCGCAACGGTGGCCACCGTCGGACGTTGCTGGCGTACAAGTTGGTCCAGACCAATTCGGTTGTCAAGACCTCTGGTGGGTGACAGGGGTGGCCGGGCGCTTCAATCGGCCCGCAGGGTGGGCGACTTGTGGCATATTCGTCTCACTCTCCGTTGATCAAGCCCGTACCTTCCGTGAGTTGATCTGGAAGATTCGGTGTTGAGGCGGCCATGCCGTGGATATGGTGCTGATGCAAGAGGACGTCACAGGGGCCATCTGAGGCGGTGGTCGACCACCCCGCCACAGTGAACGGGGTGTGTGCAGCGTGCCGACCGCGATAGCCGTCACCAGTCCCGATCTGGTGCTCCCGCCGCACGACCGGCAGACCCCACCCGCCGTGGTGCAGCCCCTCGACAGTCTCGAAAGCTCCCTCACGGGCATGCACGCCCTCATCGAGCAGCACGGATACGTCATCGCGCTCTACCCGGCCTCGGTCGAGGACGCGGTCACCCGGCGGCTGCACACCGTCCGCTCCGTCCTGGAGAGCGACCGCATCGCCCTGCTCGGCATCGACCTGCCGCCGCTCGGAGTGGCCCTGCTGGCCCAGCAGTTGCGTCAGCTGTCGGTCTGCGACTTCAGCCCGGGCGTGCTCGCCTCCTCCGCCCGGCTGCTCGCCCACTACATCTACGCCGGCGCCCTGCTCGGCTCGGTCGCCAAGCTCGACCGGGTCCCGGTGACCCTGAAATCGCACGCCAAGTCATGGGTGCCGGGCGCCCAGTTCGCCGTACTGTCCCATCCACGCCCACAGCTGGCCCGGATCGGGCAGGACGAGCTGCCCGGTCCCGAGTTCGGCACCCGGCTGCTCGTCGCCGCGGGCCAGCCGCCCTCCGACTGGGTCACCGCGACCCTCGCGCCCGCCTGGCGTGTGCAGGGCGTCGCGACCGTACCGCTGCCGCAGGAGTCGGCCCGCTGGTGGGGCACCACCAAGCTCGCCGAGTTCGCCGCCGGTCTGTACGACGTCTCCGTGCTCTACCAGCTCGTGTCGTCCGTCCGCCGGGAGGCGTGCCACTGGTGCGGTCTCGAACTCATCGGTGACCGCTGCGGGTTCTGCGCCGCGCCGCTGCCCCCGCCTCCCGAGCTTCCGACGGCCACGGTGCGGGCAGCATCCTCAGTACGCGCTCTGTCCCGAGGCGCAACTTGAGCATCCGCAGTACACGTGAAGAGCACCAGGCACGACCGCTCGACCCCGCCGTCCCCGCCCCACGATCGAGGTTGTCCGCGTCATGAACTCACGCCAGCGCCGCGGCGTCATCCTGCTGGTCCTCTCGGTCCTGTGCGCCCTGGGCGCCTTCGCCGGAGTGCTCTCGGTGATCCGTGACGTGAACTCCAAGGTCGGCCCGGAGGTGGCGGCGTACCGCCTGAAGGACGACATCGCGCCCTACAAGGAGCTGTCGGCCGACCAGTTCCAGCGGGTCTCGATGCCCAAGCGCTGGCTGTCGAGCACGGCGGTCACGAACCTCGGCCAGATCCGCGGGAAGATCGCCGTCACCCAGCTCCAGAAGGGCTCCCTGCTCCAGACCGACATGATCGTGGACCGTCCCGCGCTGGAGGCGGGCCAGCAGGAGATCGCGATCATGATCGACGCGGCGACCGGTGTGGCCGGCAAGATCGACCCGGGCTCCAGGGTCAACATCTACGCCACCTTCAAGGCCGAGAACGACAAGCAGAAGGACCAGTCCAAGGTCATCGTGGCGAACGCCCGCGTTATCGACGTCGGCAAGCTCACCGCCCTCGACCCCGGCCAGTCCAGCAACGACCGGCGCAACAGCGCCACCCAGGCCGTCCCCATCACCTTCGCGCTCGACACCGCCGACGCCCAACGCGTCGCGTACGCCGAGTCGTTCGCCGAACACGTCCGCCTGGCCCTGGTCGCGGGCGGCTCCGACGCGACCGTCGCCCCCGGCGACCGTACGTACTCCCTCGACGAGGACAAGTAGGAGGCCGCGCATGAGGTCCACGCCCATGGGGCTGTGCCGATGACCATCCGTATCCTCCCGGCCGTCAGTGACGTCGACTCGGCCCGTGCGCTCGCCACCCTGCTGAGCCAGCTCGCGGACGCCGAGCCGGCCCCGCCCGTTCCCGACTCGACGGCGCTCCTCGACACCCTGGCGCGGCTCGCCGCCGAGTCCCTCGACGAACTGCCCGAAGTCGTCCTGGTCCACGAACGCATAGGTCCCGTACCGGCGTTGGACCTGATCCGCGACGTGGTCATGCGCTTCCCCGCGATCGGCGTCGTCTTCATCACCGCGGACACCAGCACCGGTGTCCTCACCGCCGCCATGGACTCCGGCGCCCGCGGCATCGTCGGCCTCCCGCTGGGCTACGACGCCCTCGCCGAACGCGTCCAGGCCGCCGCCGGGTGGTCGCTCGGCATGCGCCGCCACCTCGGCAGCGGCACCCCCGAGCTGTACACGGGCCCCGGCGGCACCGTCGTCACGGTCACCGGGGCGAAGGGCGGCGTCGGAGCGACGGTCACCGCCGTCGAACTCGCCCTCGCCGCCCAGGCGTCGGGGCGCAGCGTCGCGCTGGTGGACCTCGACCTCCAGTCCGGGGACGTGGCCTCGTACCTGGACGTCCAGTTCCGGCGGTCGATCGCCGACCTCGCCGGAATCAGCGACATCAACCCCCGCGTCCTCCAGGACGCCGTCTACACCCACGACAGCGGAGTGGGCCTCCTGCTGGCCCCGGCCGAGGGCGAGCGCGGCGAGGAGGTCACCGACCGGGTGACCCGCCAGGTCTTGGGCGCCCTGCGCTCCCGCCACGACGTCGTGGTCGTCGACTGCGGCGCCCAGATGAACTCCGCGACCGCCGCGGCCGTCGAGATGGCCGACCGGGCCCTCCTCCTCGTCACCCCCGACGTGGTCGCCGTCCGCTCCGCCAAACGCATGGTCCGCATGTGGGACCGCCTCCAGATCCGCAAGGCGGAGGAGACGACCACGGTCGTCAACCGTTTCGCCCGCGGTACGGAGATCCAGCCCTCCCTCGTCGAACGCGTCACCGGCACCAAGGTCGCCCGCACCCCCGTCCCCGCCGCCTTCAAGGAACTCCAGTCCGTCGTCGACGCGGGGCGCCTCCAGGACCTGGACACCCGCTCGACGGTCAAGCAGGCGCTGTGGGCGCTGGCGGGGGAGCTGGGGCTGGTGGTCGCCCAGGAGACCGGCGGGGGCGGCGGCAGGCGCCGCAAGACCTCGTCGGACCGGGGCGCACTGGTCCTGCGGCGCAAGGGCGGCGACCGGGGCGCGGTCACCCTCGAATTCGCCGGCATGTTCCCCATCCTGCTCGTCGTGATGACGATCCTGTGGCAGTGCGTGCTGTACGGCTACTCGTACTCGCTGGCCGGGAACGCGGCGGACGAGGCGGCGCGGGCGGCGACGGCGGCGTACGCGGTCAACCACGGGGACTATCAGGGGGCGTGCGCGGCCGCTGGAAGCAAACACCTGCCCGGTTCCTGGCAGGGCGCCACGATCACCTGCGGCCCGGCGGGCTCGGTCATGAAGGCCACCGTCGACGTCAAAGTGCCCCTGTTCTTCCCCGGCTTCGACGCCGGGTGGCGCGTGAAGGGGAACGCGGGCGCCGCGCTGGAGGGGAACGACGGATGAGGCCCCTACGGTGGCTGAGGCGCCGGCTCCGCGACGACCGGGGCGTCTCCATGCTGGAGTTCGCCGGGTTCCTGCCCATCCTGCTTCTCATCGGGATGGCCGCCATCCAGCTCGGCCTCATCGGGTACGGGATCAACCAGGCGGGGACGGGGGCACGGGCGGCGGCACGGGTCGCCTCGCAGGGCGGCGACGGCTCGGCGGCCGGACAGGCCGCGGTGAGCGGCTGGCTCAACCCGAACATCCCACCGCCCGCCCAAGGCCCCGACGTCACCACCGCCACGGTCACCGTGACCGTCCCCGGAGTCATCCCCTTCTTCGGCCCCTACCCGGTGACCCGCCACGCCACCATGCCCACCGACAACTGACCCGTAAACGGACCACCGACGAATGACCGGGAGGAGCTGAACCCATGAGCCTGCGCAGCCGACTCTCCACCCCCGACGAGTCGGGACCCGCCCGCGAGGACGGACACCTCGTCGCCGTCTACCGAGCCAAGCTCCTCGAGGAGATCGACCTCGCGGAGATGTCGAGCCTGGCGGCGGCCGAACGCCGGGTACGCCTGGAGCGCGTGCTCGGCCACATCATCAGCCGTGAGGGCCCGGTCCTGTCCTCCGCCGAGCGCTCCCAGCTGATCCGGCGGGTCGTCGACGAGGCCCTCGGCCTCGGCGTCCTGGAACCGCTGCTCGCCGACGCGTCGATCACCGAGATCATGGTCAACGGGCCGGACTCCATCTTCGTGGAGCGGGCGGGACGGGTCGAACAGCTCCCTCTCCGTTTCGCCTCCCACGACCAGCTGATGCAGACCATCGAGCGCATCGTCTCCACGGTCAACCGCCGCGTCGACGAGTCGAACCCCATGGTCGACGCCCGCCTTCCCACCGGCGAGCGCGTCAACGTCATCATTCCGCCGCTCGCCCTCACCGGCCCCACCCTCACCATCCGCCGCTTCCCCCGCGCGTACACCCTGCCCGAGCTCATCGGCCTCGGCTCGCTCGACGAGCAGATGCTGATGCTGCTCGCGGCCTTCGTGCGGGCCCGCTTCAACGTCATCGTCAGCGGCGGCACCGGCAGCGGCAAGACGACCCTGCTCAACGCCCTCTCCGGCCTGATCCCGTCCCGCGAGCGCATCATCACCATCGAGGACTCGGCCGAACTCCAGCTCCAGCAGGAACACGTCATCCGGCTGGAGTCCCGCCCCCCGAACGTCGAGGGCAAGGGCCATATCACCATCCGCGACCTGGTCCGCAACTCCCTCCGCATGCGGCCCGACCGCATCATCGTCGGTGAGGTCCGCGGCGGCGAGACCCTCGACATGCTCCAGGCGATGTCGACCGGTCACGACGGTTCCCTGGCCACCGTCCACGCGAACTCCGCCGAGGACGCCCTCATGAGGCTCCAGACCCTCGGCTCGATGTCCGAGGTCCAGATCCCCTTCGAGGCGCTGAAGGACCAGATCAACTCGGCCGTGGACGTCGTCGTCCAGCTCACCCGCCACGCCGACGGCTCCCGCAAGGTCAGCGAGATAGCCCTGGTCGTCTCGCACGGCCGCGAACAGTTCCGCGTCGTCCCCGTCACCCGCTTCGTCCCCCGCCCCGCCGGCCCGGACCGTGTCGTACACGGCCGTTTCGAGCACCTTCAGCTGCCGCGCCAGGCCGCCGAGAAGCTGTACGTCGCAGGCGAACCGCTGCCGCCCGCGTTCGGCGTGGCCGAGGTCCTCGACGTACTCGACACGAGGCGGGCCATCGGATGACCAACATCGCCCTCGAAGGGAGGCAGCCATGAACGACCCCGCACTCCTCGCCCTCGGCGCCACCGTGCTGTGCGGCACCCTCGCCGTCGCGGGCGTCCACATGTACGCCTCGGGCCGTGCCCAGCGCCAGGCCCTCGTCGACCGCCTCTCCGGCGGCGGCCCGCTGCGCACCGCGGCCGGCCGCGTACGCCGTTTCGCCGCGATCGACCGCCGACTGCGCCGCACCCGCCTCGGCCGGACGATCCACCTGCGCCTGTCGGCGACGGGCCTGGACGTGACGGCGGGGGAGTTCGCCACGTACGTCACCGCCGTCGTCGTCGCGCTGTGGCTGATCGCAGCGTCGGTGTTGGCCCCCTTCTTCGGTCCGATCGCCGCCCTCGTGGGCGTGTGGAGCGCGGCCATCTTCCTCAACTGGCAGCGCCAGAAACGCATCGAGGCCTTCATCGGTCAACTCCCCGACGTGGCCCGCCTGCTGGCCAACGCGACCGCCGCGGGACTGGCCCTGCGGACGGCACTGGCGATGGCGGCGGAGGAGCTCGAAGCCCCCGCGGGCGAGGAACTCGCGCACGTGGCAGATCAGTTGATGCTGGGCCGCACCATCGACGACGCCCTCGGTGAACTCTCCGAACGCCTCCCGTCCCGTGAGCTGATCGTCCTCGTCACGACCCTGGTCCTCGCCAACAAGGCGGGCGGTTCGGTCGTCAGCTCCCTGCGCAACCTCACCCACACCCTGGAGGACCGCAAGGAGACCCGCCGCGAGGTCCGCACCATGCTCTCCGAGGTCAACGCCACCGCCTTCACGGTCCCGATGCTCGGTCTGGGCTCGCTGCTCCTGATCAACTCCTCGAACGAGGGCGCCCTCGCCCGCGTCACCGGCTCCGGCCTCGGCCAGACCCTCGTCCTGATCTCGCTGGGCCTCTACACCGTCGGCTTCTTCGTCATCCGCCGCCTCGGCAAGATCGAAGTCTGAGAGAGGAGGGGTCACGTTGCTCGCGCTGCTGCTCGCCCTCCTGACGGCCGGGGCCGTCGCGGGCGCCCTGCTGGGCATCCGCATGATCCGCGCCGACGCCAAACTCCCGAGCGACCTCGCGCTCGCCCTGGAGGTCGGCGGAACCCGCGTCTCCACGGCCGAGTCCGCCGTCGACCGCCTCGGCATGCGCTTCGCGCCCACGGTCCTGCGCCTGATGGGCCCCCGCCGCGTCGAGGCCAAACGCCGCCGCATCGACATGGCGGGCAACCCCGGCGGCCTGACCCTCAACCGCTACGCCGCCCGCCGCGCGGTGTACGGCGTCTTCGGCGTCGTACTCGGCCTCGTCTTCCTCTCCAACGGCCAGCTCCTGTTCGCCGTCCTCACCCTGACCTTCGGGCTCGTCGCTGCCGACGCCCTCATCTGGCAGGCCGTCCGTGAACGCAAGGAGGTCATCGACCGCACCCTCCCCGACTTCCTCGACGTCCTCGCGGTCGTGGTCTCGGCGGGCCTCGGCTTCCGCCAGGCGCTGGACCGGGTCGCGGAGAAGTACGAGGGCCCCTGGGCGGACGAACTGCGCATCACGCTGCGCCAGATGGACATGGGCGTCAGCCGCCGCCAGGCCTTCGACGAACTGCGCAAGCGCAACTCCTCCGAGCAGGTCGCGCAGTTCGTCTCGGCGTTGCAGCAGGGCGAGGAGCTGGGTTCCCCCATCGCCGAGACCCTCATCCAACTCGCCACGGACATGCGCCGCACGGACGCCCAGAACGCCCGCCGCCGTGCCGCCAAGACCATCCCCAAGGCGACGATGGTGACCCTCGTCTTCATGCTCCCGGCGACGATGATCCTGATCGCCACGGGCATGTTCCTGGGGTCGGGCACGAACTTCGGTTCGATCCTGGGTCGCTGATGACCAGCCGCCGTACTCCCCTGCCGAGGCCGTCACCGACCTGGACGCTTCCTCAGTGGCTGTCACAGCCCCCGCCGTGGCTGACCCGGCTGTGGGCGCGACGGCACCTCGCGAGCACCGAGGACGGCTATCTGGCCGACGACGCTCCGGCCCCCGGAAGCGTCCGCCTCCAGCTCAACGCCCTCCAGGCACTGTGCCGCCAGGCTTTCGGCGTCCGCCTCGCCGCGATCGCGATCGGCGCCCCCTTCGCGATGACCAACGCCGTGAACGGCCCGCCCCGCTACACGGTCCTGGCCGCCGCCGTCCTCGGCGTCATGGGCTCGTACGCCATGCTCAGGGACTGGGAGCGGTTCGGCCCCCGGCTCCTCGCGCACCCCGGCCTCATGGCCGTGGACCTGACCTTCGGCGCGGTCCTGCTCCTGACGGCGTCCCCCGCGTCCCCCCTCGCGTACGCGACGGTCTGCACCCCGCTTCTGGCAGGCCTGCTGTACGGCTGGCGCGGCTCGGGCATCTTCACCGGCCTGCAGCTGATCGTGCTGGTGACGGTGTACAGGGCCTGGCAACACCACCCGGGGGCCGGCGCCAGCACCCTCCTCGTCGCGGGCTTCTGCGTCGGCGCCGGCATCATCGGCGTCACCCTGCGAAACCTGATGTTCCGCTTCGGTACGGCGAGCCAGGCGCTGTCGGAGGCGAACTCCCGCCTGGCCGTCGCCGAGGCGGTGGAGTCCGAACGGGCCCGTCTGGCCCGCGAGATGCACGACTCGGTCGCGAAGACCCTGCACGGCCTGGCCCTGGCGGCCGAGGCCCTCGCGGCCTCGGCCGCCGCCGGGGACGCTGACCCGCACACGCTGGGGCGGCAGGCGACGATGGTCGCGGGCGCGGCGCGCCGGGCGGCCGCGGAGTCCCGCGACCTCCTCTCCGACCTGCGCCGCCACACGGACCTCACGAGTGCGAACACGGACGTCCTGTCCGAACTCGACTCTCGGGTGCGGTCCTTCGAGTCCCGCACCCACCTCCCCACTTCCCTCCACCATCGCGGCGAGCGCCCGATCCTCCCGTACGCCACCGCCCACCACGTCCTGGCGATCGTGTCCGAGGCGCTGGAGAACGCCCACCGCCACGCGGACGCGACGCGGGTGACGGTGGAACTGGACGTGTCGGAAGCCGAGTGCGCCGTACGCGTACGGGACGACGGAGTCGGCCTCCCCCCGCCCGTCGCCCTCGACGACCTGACCCTTGACGACCTGACCAGATCCGGCCACTTCGGTCTGCTCGGCATGGCGGAGCGAGCCGCGTCGCTGGGCGGCCGTATCGACCTGAACCGTTCCCCGCAAGGAGGCGCGGAGATTCACCTGACCCTCCCGCGATCCTCCGCCGTCCCCCACCGTCCCCCCACCCCCCAAGAGGAGGCCGCACATGCCTGACCAGGCACTTCCCGGCCCGAACCTCCGTGTACTCGTGGCCGACGACAACCCGGTCGTCCGGGCCGGTCTGGCCGCGTTGCTCGACGGCCACCCGGACCTCGAGGTCGTCGCGCAGGCGGCCGACGGCGAGGAGGCCATCGCGGCCGCCACCCGATTGCGCCCGGACGTCGTCCTCCTCGACGTCCGCATGCCCGGCACGGACGGCCTGACGGCCCTTCCCGCCCTCTCCCTGCTCGCCCCCGTGATGATGCTGACCTACAGCCGCGAACCCGAGGTCGTGGCCGAGGCGTTGCGGCGGGGTGCGGTCGGCTATCTCGTCCACGGTGAGTTCACGGCCGCCGAACTGATCTCCGCCGTACGGGAGGTACGGCACGCGAAGGCGACTGTCCCGGATTCACTCGGTGTTTCGTACGAACCGAACGATTTCCCTTCGCATCTGCAACTGGTTGTGGGACAGTCGTCGAAGGTTCGGTCCGGCTTCGCGGCGAGGCTCCACCGCCGCGTGCCCAGCCGGCTCAACTTCGGCCTGAGTTCACGGGAGGTGGAGGTCATGGATCTCATCGCGTCCGGCATGAGCAATCAGCAGATCGCCGCCGCCTGCTTCATCAGCGAGAAGACCGTCAAGAACCACATCAACCGCATCTTCGCAAAGCTGCACAGTTCCTCGCGCAGCGAAGCGATCGCCCACTGGCTGGGCACGGCACGTGAGGGGTGGAGCCGATGACTCCACCCACGGCAAGTTGGGCCCCTGGGCCCACCCGGAGTAGGCGCGGTCTCACGTACGGTGCTCGGGTCGGTAGTGGTGGCGTCGGGTGGGAGGACAGGGGCCATGGTGACGAGGGACTGGACGCTGAGGGTGGGGGTCCGGGTGGAGCGCGCTCTGCAGGACTGGACGGAGACGGTTTCCACCCGGATGCGCGGACGCGGGCGGGATGCCGGGGCCGGGTTTGTGGAGTACGCGGGCCTGATGATTCTGATCGCGGGGATCTACACCCTCATCGATCAGCTCGGCCTGAACGGAAAGATTTCGCAGGCGATCGGCAACGCAGTGAACAGAGTCATCGGCGGAGCTTGATCGGTGGCCCACCGCACAGCGACCGAGGGCAGACTCTCCCCATCTACATCTGGATGACGGGGATTCTGCTCTTCGCCGCGATCGTCTTCTTCGTGTTCGCCCAAGCAGCGTCCGCCCGGAATGGAGCTCAATCCGCGGCGGACGCTGCGGCGTTGGCGGCCGCACGGGACTCCCGGGACGAGCTGATGACAGGGTTGACGGGGGCCGTGGGCACAAATGACCACTGGCTGGACTGGCTCAAGGGAGACCTGTTCAAAGGCACCGGAGCCAAGGCTGCGGCCGGTCGGCTGGCCGCCGAGAACGACTCGACGGTGCAGGGGTTTGCCGATAAGACCGTGAACGGATTTCCGGGCTACTGGGTGGAAATCAAGACCCAGTACACGGTTGGCAAGTCGATCATTCCCGGCACGGAGGACAAGTACGCGACGGCCCATGCCACCGCTGTCATCCAGCCGCGCTGCGACTTCGATCCGGCCGCGGATCCCAAGAAGCCCGTCGAACTGAACTGCGACGGACAGATCGTCGACATCGACCCCGGAAAGTTCGATCCGGTCGACCTTCCGGACCCGTCCGTGCTGTTCTCTGTGCATCTGGCCGAGTGAGAGGAAGCCGTACCGATGGATCTCCGGCACACCATGAAGGGCCGCAGGGCGCTGAGCGCGCTGGCGATCACGGCTGGGTTGCTCCTCACGGTGGCCGGTTGTGGAGGGGGCGGAGACGCCAAGTCCGGCAACCAGGCGTCGACTTCATCCCCTGCCCGGAACAGCGGTGACGGCAAGGCGAAGGAAAGCGGCTCACCCGCCGTGAATCAAGCTATCGCCGAAGTGAAGAGCAACGGCCTCACGCTGACGATCACATCGGCCAAGCGCGACCAGGGCGGATTCGTCACCGTCAACGGCACGGTCACCAACGGCACCTCCGGCATCTGGATCGGCGCCGAATGGATCAGCGACGAGACCGAGCTGAAGAGCAACGGCGGATCCCTGGCCGGTGCCAGTCTGGTCGACGAGAAGGGCAAGAAGAAGTACCTCATCCTCCGGGACACCGAAGGGCACTGCCTCTGCACCAAGTTCCAGGGCGGTGTCTCCCAGGGTGCCACCGTTGACTGGTTCGCCCAGTTCCCGGCGCCGCCCGCCGGGACGACGAGCGTGCAGTTCCAGGTACCGACCATGCCCCCGGCCACCCTCACACTCTCCGACGGCGAGTGACCCATGGCCCTGACCTCCCGCACCGTGGCCACCATGTTCACGACCTTCGCCGTCCTGAGCACTCTGACTCTCAGCGGTACCCAGGCGTACGCGGACGACGGGAACCCCAGCGCACCTCCGGGCAGTCTGACCACCTCCCCACCCCCCACCGTCGACCCCACCAGCCCCGGCCTGAAGCTCGCCGACGGCGCCACGCTCGCGCCTGCCAAGGTGTTGGACATCAAGTCGGTCGTCGAGGACCTCGGGGGTGAGGAGCGGCGGGAGGACACGAATTCGGACGTGACGTTCGCGTTGCAGGCCGAGGTGCTGTTCCCCAAGGACAGTTCGAAGCTGAACCCCGACGCCCGTTCCCGTATCCAGGCGATCGCGGACGAGATCAAGAACCAGAAGGCGACGACGGTCAGGGTGTTCGGGTTCACCGACAACCTCGGCTCGTACGCCCACGGCCTGGTCCTCTCCAAGAAGCGCGCGGAGATCGTCCACGACGAACTGGCGGCGGCGCTCGGCTCGACGGACGTCACCTTCGAGGTACGCGGCTACAGCGAGGACTACCCGATCGCGGACAACACCTCGGAGGAGGGCCGCCGGAAGAACCGCCGGGTGGAGGTGACGTTCCCACGCGGCGCGGTGAACGGTGCTTCCTCGGGAGCCCAGAGCTGAGAACCTGGTGGCATGAGAAGAGTCGTCCTGATGATGTCGGTGTCCCTGGACGGATTCATCGAGGGACCGAACCGTGAGATCGACTGGCACCACGTCGACGCGGAGCTGCACCGCCACTTCAACGAGGAGATCAGGAAGTTCGGCGGCCTGCTGGACGGCCGCGTGACGCACGAGCTGATGGCCGAGTTCTGGCCGACGGCCGACCAGGATCCGGACAGTACGGCCGAGATGGTCGAGTTCGCGAGGATCTGGCGGGACATCCCGAAGTACGTGTACTCGCGGACGCTGGAGCGGGCCGACTGGAACACCACGATCGTCCGGGAGGTCGTACCGGACGAGGTCAGGGCGCTCAAGGAACAGCCCGGCGGGGACCTCGGCCTCGGCGGCGCGGACCTCGCGGCGGCGTTCCTGCGGCACGACCTGGTCGACGAGTTTCGGGTGTACGTCCATCCGGTGCTGATCGGCCGCGGCAAACCCCTGTTCCCCGAGACGCACACCCCGACCGGTCTCCGGTTCGCCGAGTCACGGGCCTTCGGCAACGGGGTCGTACTCCTGCGCTACGAACGCGACAGCACCGCCCCCGCCCCCGCCGAGGCGTAAAGGTGTTGTCCGCGAGCCGGGGCATCGGTAGGAAGGGTCCATGACTGTTCTCGGCGTGGTGTTCCGGCCCCAACTGCCCCCCGAGCGCCTGCGGGCCGTCGCGCGCGCGGCGGACGACGCGGGCCTGGAGGAGCTGTGGCTGTGGGAGGACTGCTTCCTCGAAGGGGGCATCTCGGCCGCGGCGGCAGCCCTCGCCTGGACCGAACGGGTCCGGGTCGGAGTCGGCCTGCTGCCCGTCCCGCTGCGGAACGTCGCGGTCACCGCGATGGAGGCCGCCACGCTGCACCGGATGTTCCCGGGGCGCGCGATCCTGGGCGTAGGACACGGCGTACAGGACTGGATGGGGCAGGTCGGGGCGCGTGTGGAGTCGCCCGTGACGCTGCTGCGCGAGCACCTCGACGCGCTGCGCGCGCTGCTGCGGGGCGAGCGGGTCAGCACGGCCGGCCGGTACGTGAAGCTGGACGGCGTCGCGCTCGACTGGCCGCCGGCGGGGGCACCGGAGGTGCTCGCGGGTGCCACCGGGCCGCGTTCGCTCCGGCTCTCCGGGGCCGCGGCAGACGGCACCGTCCTCACCGCCGCCACCGGGCCGGAAGGGGTACGGCGGGCGCGCCGACTCATCGACGAGGGGCGGGAGTCGGCGGGCCGGACCGACCACCACCGGGTGGTCGTCTACCTCCACACGGCCACCGGACCGGACGCGGCGGCCCGGCTGCGCGCCGAGACCGAGGCGAACGGTGAGGATCCGCTGCCGGAGCACGGCGTCGCCGGGGACGCGGGCGCGGTCGCCAAGGCCGTACAGCGCCTCGCGGAAGCGGGCGCCGACACCGTGGTCCTCCAGCCCACCGCCGACGAACCGGACCCCGAGGCCTTCGTACGGTTCGCGGCGGAGGAAGTACGGCCCCTCATCACGTAGGCCGGTCGTTGTCGGTGCCCGCTGCCACACTCGTCGGTATGAGCGATGACGACGTACGGCTGAGGGACACGGTCGAGACCGACCTCGACCTGTTCCTGGCCTACGAGCACGATCCCGAGGCGGCCCGGCGGTCGAGGTTCGAGCCCCGGACGCGGGAGGCGTTCATGTCCCACTGGAGGACCAGGGTCCTCGGCGACGACACCGTCCTCGTGCGGACGGTCACCGTGGACGGTGTGCCGGCAGGGAACCTCGTCTCCTGGTGGGAGGGCGAGCGGCGCTTCATCGGCTACTGGTTCGGCCGCCCGTACTGGGGCCGGGGGATCGGCACCAAGGCTCTGACCCGCTTCCTCGAGCTGGAAAGGACCCGCCCCCTGTACGCCGACCCCTTCACAGGCAACACCGCCTCCATACGCCTCCTGGAACGCCACGGCTTCCACCACCAAGGCACCGTCCACCACGCCAACGACGCCCACACCCTGCTCGTACTCCCTGGGGAGTGAAGGCACCGGCGACGAGCGCCCTGGACCCGTGGCCCCGGAACCCCGTTGCTCGAAGAAAACCCCTCGCCTCCCCACCACCCCCTTGAGAAGATCCCCCCATGACCACCACGCGTACCTTCGAAGCCCTCGTGGACGAGGGTGTGGCGGCGCCCGTCGAGGGCTGGGACTTTTCCTGGTTCGAGGGGCGTGCCAGTGAGGAGCGGCCCTCGTGGGGGTATGCGCGGGCGATGGGGGAGCGGCTGGCGCACGCGTCCGCCGCGCTGGACGTCCAGACCGGTGGTGGTGAGGTGCTGGCCTCCGCGCCGACGCTGCCCCCGCTCATCGCCGCCACCGAGGGCTGGCCCCCGAACGTCGCGAAGGCCACCGCCCTGCTCCACCCCCGTGGCGCCGTGGTCGTCGCCTCTCCGGAGGATGACCCGCTGCCCTTCGCGGACGGCGCCTTCGACCTGGTCACCAGTCGGCACCCGGTCACGACGCACTGGTCCGAGATCGCGCGCGTCCTGCGCCCCGGCGGCACGTACTTCTCCCAGCAGGTCGGCCCGGCCAGCGTCTTCGAACTCGTCGAGTACTTCCTCGGCCCGCTGCCGGAGGACGTCAGGAACGGCCGGCACCCGGACCGCGCCCGCGCCGCCGCCGAGGCCGCCGGGCTCGACGTCGTCGACCTGCGCGCGGAGCGGCTGCGCATCGAGTTCCACGACATCGGTGCCGTCGTCCACTTCCTGCGCAAGGTGATCTGGATGGTTCCCGACTTCACCGTCGACCGGTACCGGACCGAGCTGCGTGCCCTGCACGAGCGGATCGAGACGAAGGGCCCGTTCGTCGCCCACAGCGCCCGCTTCCTGATCGAGGCGCGCAAGCCGCGTCATCCGTAGGGGAGCGGTGGCTCAGGCGTGCGGGCCCGCCGTCACCCTCCCCACCACCAACTCCGCCCTCGCCTCCAGGATTTCACCCACCCTTTCCACCCGCTCCGCCAACTCCCGTTCCCGCTGCGCCGTCAGCCCTTCCAACGGCTCCACGGTGACCGTCGTACGCCCTCCCCGGCGCCGCTGGTGCCAGACCCCGGCCACCACACCGTCGACCAGCAGCACGGGGAAGTTCCCGGCCTGACCGCCCGCGAGAGCACGCGCGTACGCCGGCCCGGGGAAGAGCACCTCGCGGGGCCCCGCCGCGATGGCGTACGCGTCGAAGTACGGAAGCAGCCGCACCCCGCGCACCGGCGCCCCCGGAAACTCCGTGTCGCCCGCCGCGACCCACGCCGGCCCCTCGAAGTCGACCTCCTCGATGACCCCCGCACCCGCCAGCGAGGCGAAGAGCGCCGTGGCCCAACCGCGCGGAGCCGCGGCCCACTTGGCGAACCGCCCCGGCGTCGCCGGTCCGTACGCGCGCAGATAGCGCTCCACGAGCAGGGCGAGCCCCTCGTCCGCGGCGAGCGGCTCGAAGTGCGGGGGCCGGGTGTACGTCACCTTGCGGCCCCGGTTCGGGGCGAAGCACAGCGCGCCGCGCTGACCCGCCCGGTGCATGACCTGCCGCCAGCGCGGCCACATGCCCTGGAACGCGGGCATCACCAGGTCCCCGGCCCAGGACCCGGCGCGCGCCACCACCGCGTCGCTCAACTCGTCGATGGTCAGCCGCGCACCGTCCAGGGCGTCCCCGATCGCCTCCACGACCTCGTCCGCCTGCTCCTCGGTGAGCCGGACGGCGGGCGCGAAGGGGCTCCGGCCGGACGGGATCGCCGTCAACGCGGCCGTCCAGAGGGGGAGTTCCGCGGTGGGGAGCAGATGTACGGTGCCGCGCGGGCCGTACGTCTTCACCAGCGAGCGGTCCTCCCAGAGCGCGGCGCGTACGTCCGCCCGCGTGACCCCGTCGGCGCGTACGCCCACGGACACCTCGGCCGCCGACAGGACTTGCGCGTGCGCGCCGAGCATCGCGCCGACGACGTCGGCGACCGGAGTCCCGCCGCGCGCCGGAACGGCCAGGCACTGGCGCTCCATGCGGCGCGCGCTCGCCTCGTTCCATGTGATCTTCAGGGTCATGCGGCGAAGGTAGGCGGGAATGAGGTCAGAACCTGTCCGCTGGAGCACTCGGGAACCGATTGACCGAAAACACCCTGATGCGACCTTTCATGGGTGAGATGTCCGTCCGTATGACGGACTTCTGCACAGGGTTTCCACATCGTTATCGGGAGTGGGTCGTCCAGGGTGTTCGCCTCACGTAAGTTCAGACCAAGGTAATTCGCGTGAGCAAAGCTGCGCGTGTGGCACCGCGCAGTGGAGGGGGCTGCGCGGTGCTGCGCCCCCGCCTGACGCCACATCACCGGTCGTGCACCGTGATCTGCGCCCCGCGCCGTACGCCCCATCGCTCCATCGTCCCGGCCTCCGCCTCCAGAATGTGGCGGGAGCGTGGACGGGGGCGCCCCATGCGCCCCGGCTTCATCGTCCGCACCGCCAGGACGCGGAATTTCCGGTCCATATAGGCGACGTCGATCGCGAACCGCATCCCCAGGGTGTGCACCGCGGCGGCCGGCGAGAGCAGCAGGGCCCCGTCGATCCCGTCGCGCCCGAGCAGTCCACGGCGCCGGGCGCGGGCCGACGCGGCGACCTCCAGCGGCACCGGTGCGGGGGTCCCCGGCGTGGTGAGTGTGGCCATGGGTGCGAAGTTAGCGGCGCCGTCAAGCGGGCGACACACAGGCGCGTCACTCTCCCGGAGTACGTGGGGGCGAGTCGGCGGGGAAGACCCAGTTGGTCGCAAACTCTCCAGATCTCTCCGTTTACCTCTCCATTCCCTTTGAATCCGCTGCGATTCGGCCATGGTCAAGCCCTGAATGAGAGGTTCCGGGGCCACCGTGGCGTCGTCGTCCGGTTTCGGAGAGTAGTTGTGGCACGCCGATGCACGCAGCATCACTTACGAAGGGTTATGGTGGAAACCCCCCCTCGGGCCGGTCCGTCTCCCCCCCACGGACCGGCCCGTTTTTTGTGCCCTCACGCCCCACCCCACCGCCGCCTCGGCCTGCGCCCCCGTGCGCCCCCCTGACCCCGGCGAGCGGTCTTGGTGACACAGCGCCCCCACCCCGTTCGCCGGTGTCGACGAGGCGCCGCTGCTTTCCTCCACCATGATCGACCGGACAGGCCCTTGCCGGGCCGTTGGTTTCGCGGGGGTAGGCTTCGCCCCCGGGGACCGTCATAGGGACAGGGGTTGCGCTGAGCGAGGCCGCTCTGCCGCGCCCGTCCGATCCGCACGGAGGGGCTGACAACACGTGAACCTGCGGGACAACCTGCGCCGGCTGCTGCTCAGGTTCTACACACGCAGGGTGGAGGGCCACCTCGACCACGACCAGGTGCCCAAGCACATCGGCGTCATCATGGACGGCAACCGACGCTGGGCGAAGGCGGCGGGCAGCACGGCCGCCCAGGGGCACCGTGCCGGTGCCGACAAGATCGAGGAGTTCCTCGGCTGGTGCTCGGAGACCGACGTCGAGGTCGTCACCCTCTGGCTGCTGTCGACGGACAACTTCGACCGCCCCGAGGAAGAGCTCGTCCCCCTGCTCGGCATCATCGAGGGCGTCGTACGCACCCTCGCGGCCGACGGCCGCTGGCGCGTGCACCACGTGGGCACGCCGGACATCCTGCCCTCCCAGATGCAGACCGCGCTGAAGGAGGCCGAGGAGGCCACGGCGCACGTCGACGGGATACTGGTCAACGTCGCCATCGGCTACGGCGGCCGCCAGGAGATCGCCGACGCCGTGCGCTCCATGCTCCTCGACGCCGCCGACAAGGGCTCCTCGATCGAGGACGTCGCGGAGTCGGTGGACATCGACCTCATCGGCAAGCACCTCTATACGAGTGACCAGCCCGACCCCGACCTGGTGATCCGCACCAGCGGCGAGCAGCGGCTGTCCGGATTCATGCTGTGGCAGACGGCCCATTCGGAGTACTACTTCTGCGAAGTCTTCTGGCCGGCGTTCCGCAAGGTCGACTTCCTGCGCGCCCTGCGTGACTACGCGGCGCGACACCGCCGCTACGGAGGCTGACCCAGGGGGGTGCGAGGGGCGCGCGTCATCCGGAGTTAACGAACGCGTGGTCACATGCTCTTGCATGGCCGCGCATGTTCGAGGGCATAAGCCATGCAGGTCGACGCCCGAACCACGGGTGTCGTATCTCAGCGGACGGCACGGGGCCGTCCGCCCGGGAGGCCCTTTGCACCAGCCCGACCGTGCGGTCAGTACGGACGAGACGGAGGGCCGGTCTCCGGCCCGCGCAATGCGGCCAGGACCGGTCCAGCTCCTCTCCGTCGCTCCCCGACCTCATCCGAGGGGGTACGTCCTTCCGTGGTGACCAGCACAAAGCGCCACAAGCCCGACCGGCGCACCTATGTTCTCGACACCAGCGTCCTGCTGGCCGATCCGAACGCCCTGAGCCGCTTCGACGAGCACGAGGTCGTGCTTCCGATCGTCGTGGTGACGGAACTGGAGGCCAAGAGGCACCATCCGGAACTCGGCTACTTCGCCCGGCAGGCCCTACGCCTGCTCGACGAATTCCGGGTGCGGCACGGCCGCCTCGACTCCCCCATTCCGATCGGGGACCTCGGCGGGACCGTACGCGTCGAGCTCAACCACTCGGACCCCAGCGTCCTGCCCAGCGGGTACCGCCTGGGGGACAACGACTCCCGCATCCTCGCGGTCGCCCGCAACCTGCAGGCCGAGGGGTACGACGTCACCGTCGTCTCGAAGGACCTGCCGCTCAGGATCAAGGCCTCGTCCGTCGGTCTCCTCGCCGAGGAGTACCGCGCGGAACTGGCCATCACGGGCTCCTCCGGCTGGACCGGAATGTCCGAACTGACCCTGTCCGGCGAGCAGGTGGACATCCTCTTCGAGGAGGGACACGCGTACGTCCCCGAAGCGGCCGACCTGCCGGTGCACACCGGTCTGACGATCCAGTCGGAGCGCGGCAAGGCCCTCGGCCGAGTCACCTCCGACGGCAACGTCCGGCTGGTGCGCGGCGATCGGGAGGCCTTCGGCATCAAGGGCCGCAGCGCCGAGCAGCGCATCGCGCTCGATCTGCTGCTCGACCCGGACATCGGGATCGTGTCGATGGGCGGCCGGGCCGGCACCGGCAAGTCCGCGCTCGCGCTCTGCGCGGGTCTGGAGGCCGTGCTCGAGCGGCGCCAGCACCAGAAGGTGATGGTCTTCCGGCCGCTGTACGCGGTGGGCGGGCAGGAGCTCGGCTATCTGCCGGGCTCCGAGTCCGAGAAGATGAGTCCCTGGGCGCAGGCGGTCTTCGACACGCTGTCGGCGGTCACCTCGCGCGAGGTCATCGAGGAGGTCACCGCGCGCGGCATGCTGGAGGTCCTGCCGCTCACCCACATCCGGGGCCGTTCCCTGCACGACGCCTTCGTGATCGTGGACGAGGCCCAGTCACTGGAACGGAACGTGCTGCTGACCGTTCTGTCCCGCATCGGCGCCAACTCGCGGGTGGTTCTCACCCATGACGTGGCACAGCGGGACAATCTGCGCGTCGGCCGCTACGACGGTGTGGTCGCCGTCGTGGAGAAGCTGAAGGGTCATCCGCTCTTCGCGCACGTGACGTTGAACCGCTCCGAGAGGTCCCAGATCGCGGCGCTTGTGACCGAAATGCTGGAGGACGGACAGATCTGACCCACCTGGTGCCATCTGTCACCACTTGACCCGGTTGGTCAAAACGTGGTGGATGCACGGTAGTTGACGCCGCCCGGCAAAAGGCGAAGAGCCTAGCCGGGCGGCGTCTTCGTGCGCGCTTGTTTCCGCGAAACTCCTGGGGCAAACGGGGTGTGAGCTTTCACACGCAACGGGGAATTGCCTCGCGGCGTCGGGTTACGGCAGAGTCTCAGTCCTGTCAGGCCCCGCATACGACACACGTGTACCCCCAGCGGTACCGCACCTCAGGAACAACAGAACTCCATAGAGTCGTCGTATGCCGCCCGCGCACCACGCGGCACTTCCGTCAAGGGAGTTGCCCACCGGGCCCGTGCCTCCCGTGACCCCGCAGTTGGGAGGCCAGTGTTCAGGGGCACGATTGCGTCCGCGAGGGTCACCTAAGCGGGCGATGCTGGAAGGAAACCGTGTGAGCCGGATTTCGGTCCGGGGACTCGCAGTGGCCTCGGCCACCGCGGTCACCGCTGTCGGCGCCGTGAGTGGTGTTGCCTCGGGCAGCACTGGCCAGCCGTCTATCGACGCTGAGGCGACGGCGAGTGACTCGACCCTCCTCGCGGACATACCTGCGGGCCAGCAGGCCCAGGTGCAGACCGCGTCCCTGACGCAGCAGGCCGACGCACAGGCCATCGCCGCGGACGCGAGCGCCAAGAAGGACGCGGAGGAGGCTGCCCGCAAGCAGGCGGCCAAGGACGCGGTCGCGAAGCAGAAGGCCGCGGCGGACGCCAAGAAGCGGAAGGAAGCCGCGGAAGCGGCCAGCCGCTCCGAGACGCGTGCCGCTGTCAGCCTGGCCCCGCAGTCCTCGTACACCGTCGCCGAGGTCCAGGCCATCGCGCGGCAGATCATCCCCAGCGGTCAGTTCCAGTGCTTCAGCAACATCGTGGACCACGAGTCCACCTGGAACTACAGGGCGCAGAACCCCTCTTCCGGCGCCTACGGTCTCGTGCAGTCGCTGCCCGGCAGCAAGATGGCGTCCGTCGGTGCCGACTGGCAGACCAACCCGGCCACGCAGATCAAGTGGGGCCTCAACTACATGAACGACCGCTACGGCAGCCCCTGCGGCGCCTGGTCGTACTGGCAGGCCCACGGCAACTACTGAGCCGTCGTCACCTTCGGCCGCTCAACCTTTCGAAGCCCCTCCCCGTCCTAGGGTGAGGGGCTTCGGCCATGTACGGTCGGAACCGACGACTCCAGGGGGGAGTGGTGGGGAGTAGCGGGGGAAAAGGACGGATCATGTCGAGAGTGCCAGGGTTGCTCGGCCGGCTCGGCGCCGGGCTGACCGAGCTGGGTGCGCGGTTGGACGAGCGCCGCGCCGAGGTGGAGAAGGAGTCGGGGGGCTCGCTCGACCTGATCGAGGAGACCGACGACCGGTCGCCGCGCGGCTCCACGACGACGGTACGGACGGACGCGAAGCCTTCCGCGCCCCCTGCCGACGCCGCTCCCGAATCCACCCCCGAACGTGCACCCGGATCCGATTCCGATGCGGAGCCCTCCGCCGTTTCCGCCCCCGCTCCCGTCCCCCACTACACCCGTGGGCCGGAGACGGACACCCGGCCCGATCCCGTCCTGGCCGTGCCGTGGGGCGTACGGGTCGCGGCCGAGACCGGCTGGCGGCTGCTCGTTCTCGCGGGCACGCTCTGGGTGTTGATGCGGGTGATCAGCGCCGTACAACTGGTCGTACTGGCCTTCGTCGCCGCGCTGCTCATCACCGCGCTCCTTCAGCCCACCGTGGCGCGCCTGAAGCGACTGGGATTCCCCAGGGGCCTCGCCACCGCGCTCACCGCGATCCTCGGCTTCGTCATCATGGGGCTGGTCGGCTGGTTCGTGGTCTGGCAGGTCCAGGAGAACATCGACAACCTCTCGAACCAGATCCAGGACGGCATCGACGAGTTGCGCAAGTGGCTCCTCAACAGCCCGTTCCATGTGACGGACAAGCAGATCAACGAGATCGCCAAGAACCTGCGGGAGGCGATCGGTGCGAACACGGACCAGATCACGTCGGCGGGGCTGGAGGGCGTGACGGTCATAGTGGAAGCCCTGACCGGCATCCTCCTGACGATGTTCTCGACGCTCTTCCTTCTCTACGACGGCAAGCGGATCTGGGAGTGGACGCTGAAGCTGGTGCCGGCGGCGGCGCGACCGGGGGTGGCCGGAGCGGGGCCCCGTGCGTGGCGGACCCTGACGGCCTATGTGCGCGGCACGGTGATAGTGGCTCTGATCGACGCGATCTTCATCGGCCTCGGCATCTACTTCCTGAACGTCCCCATGGCCGTGCCCCTCGCCGTCTTCATCTTCCTCTTCGCGTTCATTCCGCTGGTGGGCGCGGTGGTGTCGGGGGCGTTGGCGGTGGTGGTCGCGGTGGTGACGCAGGGTGTGTTCACCGCGCTGATGACGTTGCTCGTCGTGCTCGCGGTCCAGCAGATCGAGGGCCACATCCTCCAGCCGTTCATTCTGGGGCGGGCCGTGCGGGTGCATCCGCTGGCGGTGGTGCTGTCCGTCGCGGCGGGTGGGCTGGTCGCCGGGATCGGCGGGGCCGTGGTGGCGGTGCCGCTGGTGGCGGTCACCAACACGGTGGTGGGATACCTGCGTTCGTACTCCCGCGAGCCGGCACTCCGGCACGCGCCGGAGCCGCGGGGCGCCACAGCGCTGGATGTGGCCCCGGTACGCCCCCCATCTCCGTGACGATTCCCCCCGGGCGGGTCCTTGTCCGCGGGCCGGTGGGGGTTGATCGCGCAGTTCCCCGCGCCCCTGAGGCGGGGCTTCGCCCCGCATCCCCGGCCACCCGGATTCGTTTGTCCGCGGGCCGGTGGGGGTTGATCGCGCAGTTCCCCGCGCCCCTGAGGCGGGGCTTCGCCCCGTATCCCCCGGCCACCGGATTCGTTTGGCTGCGGGTGAGGCGGGGCTTGGCGCGCAGTTCACCGCCCCCCTGGGGCACGGGGCTGGGCCCCGGCGCCCCAGGCTTTTAGGGGCGCGGGGAACTGCGCGACCAGCCCCCACCGGACCCGCAGCCGAAGAACCCACCCGGGGTCTGGGGGCGGAGCCCCCGGGGGAAGCCGAGGCCCCGTCCACCCGGCCAGGGTGAACGGGGCCTGAGAGAAGACGCGGAGGTTACTCCGCGAGAACGGCTTCGGCGTCCAGGGTCGTGGCGACCGCCTGGATCACGGAAGCGATCTTGAACGCCTCCTGGATCGTCTCCCGGTCGACGCCCGCCTTGCGGAGCACCTGCTCATGGGAGTCAAGACACTGCCCGCAGCCGTTCACCGCGGACACCGCCAACGACCACAGCTCGAAGTCGACCTTCTCGACACCGGGGTTGCCGATGACGTTCATCCGCAGACCGGCCCGCAGGGTCCCGTACTCGGGGTCCGACAGCAGGTGCCGCGTGCGGTAGAAGACGTTGTTCATCGCCATGATCGCGGCAGCCGACTTGGCGGCGGTGTACGCCTCCGGCGACAGCTGAGCCTTCGCCTCCGGCTCCAGCTCCCGCAGCACCCGCGGCGACCGCGCCGCGATCGCGCACGCCAGCACCGTCCCCCACAGCTGCTGCTGCGGAAGGTCCGAGTTGCCGATGACCGAGCCGAGGTTGAGACGTAGGTCCTTCGCGTAGTCCGGCAGGGCGGACTTCAGTTCGTCGAGGGACATGGAGGGTTACTCACCCGCCAGGAGCGCCACCGGGTCGAGGGTGTTCTCGCCCTTGGTCCAGTTGCACGGGCAGAGCTCGTCCGTCTGGAGCGCGTCGAGGACCCGGAGGACCTCCTTGGGGTTACGGCCGACGGAACCGGCGGTCACCATGGAGAACTGGATCTCGTTGTTCTGGTCGACGATGAACACCGCACGCTTGGCGAAGCCGTCCTCGCCCTCGATGCCGAGGTCCCGCATGAGCTCGTGCTTCGAGTCGGCCATCATCGGGAAGGGCAGGTCACGCAGGTCGTCGTGGTCCTTGCGCCAGGCGTGGTGCACGAACTCGGAGTCGCCGGAGAAGCCGAGCACCTGAGCGTCACGGTCGGCGAACTCGTCGTTCAGCTTGCCGAAGGCCGCGATCTCGGTCGGGCACACGAAGGTGAAGTCCTTGGGCCATGCGAAGATCACCTTCCACTGACCCTCGTAGGTCTTGTGGTTGATCTGCTGGAACTCCTCGCCCTTCTCCAGCGAGACACAGGCGGTCAGATCGAACTCGGGGAACTTGTCACCGACAGTGAGCACACGCTCTCCTTGCAGCGAGGAAAAACCCTTTTTGGGGGCGTTTCCCAGGGGTTGGACGAACTTGATGTTGGCACACGCTGCATTGATTACGGAAATAGCTACACTCGGTCGTGTTGATCGACTGAAACTATCAGTGACTATGAGTAAGAGGTACGGCCATGGCCAGCCCGATGGGCAACGCAGGCTCCAAGGGGAACGGGCGCCGTCAGCCGAGCCTCGCCCAGCTGCGCGCCTTCGCCGCCGTGGCCGAGCACCTGCACTTCCGTGACGCGGCCGCCGCGATCGGCATGAGCCAGCCCGCGCTGTCGGGCGCGGTATCCGTCCTGGAGGAGACGCTCGGCGTGACCCTCCTGGAGCGTACGACCCGCAAGGTGCTGCTCTCACCCGCCGGCGAGCGTCTCGCCGTACGCGCGAAGGCGGTACTGGCCGAGGTCGGCGCGCTCATGGAGGAGGCGGAGGCGGTACGGGCGCCGTTCACCGGGGCGCTGCGCCTCGGCGTCATCCCCACCGTCGCGCCCTACCTCCTGCCCACCGTCCTCAACCTGGTCCACGACCGCTACCCGGACCTCGACCTCCAGGTCCACGAGGAGCAGACCGCCAACCTCCTCGACGGGCTGACCTCCGGCCGTCTCGACCTGCTGCTGCTCGCCGTCCCCCTCGGTGTGCCCGGTATGACCGAACTCCCGCTGTTCGACGAGGACTTCGTGCTCGTCACCCCGCTCGACCACGCACTCGGCGGCCGGGAGGGAATCCCCCGCGAAGCCCTGCGCGAGCTCAACCTGCTGCTGCTCGACGAGGGGCACTGTCTGCGCGACCAGGCCCTCGACATCTGCCGCGAGGCGGGCCGGGAGGACGCGCCGGTCACCACCACGGCTGCGGGCCTGTCCACCCTGGTCCAGCTCGTCGCCGGCGGCCTCGGCTGCACCCTGCTGCCGCGCACCGCCGTCAAGGTCGAGACGACCCGCAGCAACCAGCTCCTCACCGGCTACTTCGCGGACCCGGCGCCGACCCGGCGGATCGCGCTGGCGATGCGCGCCGGGGCCGCGCGCGGCGGCGAGTACGAAGAACTGGCCGCAGCGCTCCGAGAAGCGCTGCGGCCACTGCCGGTACGGGTGTGGGACCGGGACGCCTGAGCGCCCCGGACCACGGGCCCCGTCACTCGGTACGCAGGCCGTCCGGTCGCATCAGCCGCAGCAGCGGCGGCAGGCTGAGTGCGGTCACCAGCAGGACGACTCCCGCGCCGATGCCGGTCATCGACAGCAGGCTCGGCCAGTCCACGCGCACCGAGACGCTCGTCATCTTCTGCAGGACCACGCCCAGGGTCACGCCGACCACGGAAGCGAGCAACAGACCCAGCGCGATCGGGATCGCGGTCTGCCAGAGCACCGACAGGCTCAGCGTGCGGCGTCGAGTGCCGAAGGCGACCAGGACGGAGAGCAGCTTCTTTCGCTCGCGCAGCTGTTCCAGCTGGGAGACCAGCAGGCTCGCGCCGATCAGGAACAGGACGCAGGCCGCGCCGACGGACAGGCCGGTGCGGATGGAGGTGTAGCGGTTGTCCTGCTCGGTCGACGCCCAGGTCCAGGCGTGGGCCAGCGGGCTGAGCTTCGCCGTGGTGTTGCGAACGATGTCGTAGACGTCCGGTGTCGACTGGTCGATCTGCAGGTAGGCGTTGCCCTCGATCGTCTGTGCGGCCCCGGCCGGCAGTGCGCTCGGGGTGAACAGGATGCCGCCGGTCAGACCGTTCGTCGCATCCGTGCGGATCCGGGCTGCCTTGATGTCCTGCGGCACGGTCCAGGCGGCCTGCCTGCCCCTGTAGCTCTCGGCGTAGGAGGGGTCCATGTAGAGGGTTCGGCCGGGCTTGGCGAGCTTCGCCGCGTCCAGGTCGCTGTCGGGGCCCTTGACGAGGAAGACGTCGCCGTCGCGGCACGTCGGCAGCGTGGCCACCTCGCGCAGCGACGCGCAGTTGCCGACGGTCGCGGTCGTGGACGTGTTGGGGTCCTGCTTCCGGTCGCCCAGCGAACCGGAGCCGATCGCGGTGACCTGTCGTACGCCCTTGGTCCGCGCGAGCTGCTCGCGGGCCTGGTCGAGCGGGACGTCGTACGGGAGGCGGATCTGCATCTGCGCCCGCTGGAGGTCGTTCGACGTGTCCTTGGTGTAGTCGCCCTCGACCCCGGCGAACAGCATTTGCAGGGCGATGGCGCCGGCCACCGCGACCGCGATGCCGTTGACCATGCGGGCCGCCGTACCGCTGCTCAACTGGAGTCTGCGGATGGCGAGTTGCCAGGACACCGAGCCGGATCCGAGCCGGGCGACGACCGTTTCGACGATCCAGGGCAGCAGCGCCGTGACGCCGATCAGGAGCAGCAGGACACCGCCGATCACCAGGTACTGGTTGAAGTTTCCGTTGGAGTTGCCCTTGCCGATCATCGGGTAGAGCATCGCGAGTCCGCCGATCGGCAGCAGCAGTCGCCACCACAGCCGGCGCCGCGCGGGCTTGGCCGCACGGACCACTCCGAGCGGCTCGATGACGACCCCGCGCAGTGCGAGCAGGGTGACGAGGACCGCGGCCGCGGGCACCGCGACGGCGACCAGGGCGGCCAGTGCGGGCGTGGGGTTCAGATAGCTCGGGAACACGCTCTTGCCGAAGATCTCGACGGATCCCGCCAGTTGACGGGCCAGCAGGAAGAAGACCGTGCCGAAGGCCAGCCCGAGGACGGCGCCCGAGAGCGCCTCGCCCGCGGCGATCCGCCGGGTCATCCGGCTGTCGGAGCCGACCAGGCGCAGTGCCGCGAGCCGCCGGTCGCGCCGCTCGCCGCCGAAGCGCACGGCCGCGGCGATGAAGACACCGACCGGCAGCAGCAGCACCACGAAGACGACGATGATCAGGAGGAGGAGTACCGGGTCCAGTTTGTCGGGCGGTCCGAGGGGCTCCCCGAAGTGGTCGATACGGGTCACTCTGGAGCCGTCGATCCTCGGGGCGAGGTTGTCGGCGCCCGCGTAGAAGCTGAGTTCGCTCGCGCCGACGAGACCGGGCTCCCCGATGGTGCCGATGGTGCGGTAGGGCAGCCGCTCGCGCAGCAGTTTCCCGCTGTCGGACTTCAGCAGGTCCGCCAGCGCGGGGGAGACCACCATCTCGCCCGGCGCCGGGATCTTCTTCACCCCCGGCGGCAGCGGCGCCCGGGCCCCCTCGGGTTGCACCTCGCGTCCGCGGATGTCCTTGTCGCGGTAGGTGTCGTCGACGGCCGCGACGAGAAGGGTCCGATCGGACGCCTTGGGTATGCCCACATCGGTGAACGTGATGTCCGTACGGGCCTTCTCGCGGTCGCTGCGGGCCTGGAGCGCACTCGGCAGCGCCGTGGTGAGCAGCAGCAGCGCGACGCCGAGCCCGACCCCGACGGCCGTGAGGACCGCACGCATCCAGCCCTCGCGTCCGCCGGTGAAGGCGAACTTGGCGCCCATGGCCAGGTCTCTGGACCACTGCCGGACGCTGGGAGCGGCGCTCATACGATCCGCTCCATGTCTCGGGACTTTCCGTCGCGTACGACGATCTCGCGGTCCGAGTAGGCGGCCACCCGTGCCTCGTGCGTGACGAGGACGACGGCGGCGTTGGTCGAGCGGGCCGCCTCGGTGAGCAGATCCATCACGCGTTCGCCGTTGAAGGAGTCGAGTGCTCCGGTGGGCTCGTCCGCGAAGAGTACGCGCGGGCTGGTGACCAGTGCCCGGGCGACGGCGACCCGCTGTCCCTGGCCGCCGGATATCTCGCCCGGGCGCTTGCCCTTGAGGTCGTCGACCTCCAGACGTTCCATCCAGGACAGGGCGGTTCGCTCGGCCTCCTTGCGCCCGGTGCCGTTGAGCCGTAGCGGGAGGGCGACGTTCTCGACGCAGGTCAGTTCGGGAACGAGCTGCCCGAACTGGAACACGAACCCGAACTCGCTGCGCCGCAGCGCGCTGCGCTGGGCGTCGTTCATGGTCGCCATCTCCTGGCCGTTGTAGACGATGGACCCGGAGTCCGGTGTCACGATGCCGGCCAGGCAGTGCAGGAGGGTCGACTTGCCGGAGCCGGAGGGGCCCATCACGGCGACGACCTCGCCCGGGTGGATGGAGAACTCGGCGCCGTCGAGGGCGTTGGTGGGGCCGTACGCCTTGCGCAGGTCGTGGGCCGTGAGCAGGGAGCCTGCGGGGGTCATCGGGTTACCGCCTCGGCGAGTTTTTCGAGGCGCGCGGCGGTGAGCTCCAGCCACCGCAGGTCGGCCTCCAGGTGGAAGAGGGCATGGTCGCAGATCAGCTGGTCGGCGAGGTCGCCCTTGCGCTTGCGGTCCGTCAGGATGCGCATCATCCGCAGGTGCTCGGACCGCTGCGTGTCGAGGATCTCGGACGCGTCGCGGTGGGTGAGCAGCGCGAGGACGACCTTCGTGTAGAGGGTCGACTGCAGATACGGCTCGGGCTTCTCCGGCGTCGCGAGCCACTGCTGTACGTCGGTGATCCCGGCGTCGGTGATCGCGTACCGCTTCCGCTCCGGGCCGCCGCCCGCCTCTATCCCGTCGACCTCGACGAGTCCGTGCTTGAGCAGCCGCGACATCGTCGAGTAGACCTGGCCGTAGTGCAGCGGCCGGTCGTGACCGAACTTCTCGTCGAAGGCCCGCTTCAGGTCGTATCCGTGGCGGGGCCCGGACTCCAGGAGTCCTAGGAGGGTGTGACCGATGGACATGCCGAGCACTCTACACACGGCGTATACACGGCACGTATACACACCGCGAATAGATCATGGTGGACCCTACGTCCGTGCAGGTCACGCCCGATTGTCACGGTTCCGTCACCACGATTCCCTCGCCCCCGCCGCCCCTACCCGTCCCATCCCAGGGGGCTGCGCCCCCAGACCCCCGCTATCGGCCTGAACGGCCTCGTCCTCAAACGCCGGACGGGCTGAAAGATGCGGCCCGGGGTGGGTAGGTGAACGGCCTCCGGCCTCATCCTGGAACGCCGGACGATCCGAAGCTTCCAGGGGCACGAGGAACTGCGCGACCGCCCCCCACCGGCTCGCAGCCGACGAGCGACCCCCGGCCTTTAGGGGCGCGGGGAACTGCGCGATCAGCCCCCACCGGCCTGCAGCCGACGAGCGACCCCCGGCTTTCAGGGGCGCGGGGAACTGCGCGATCAGCCCCCACTCACCCGCACGCAGCAGACAGGCGGGCGCGGCGGGGAGAGGAACCCGGCGGTGACTACTCCTCCGCCGCGTCCGTCGCGGACGCGGACGGACGTCCCCGTCGAGGAATCGGCCCCGCCCCACCCGGCAACCGCCCCGCCTCCGCAAGCGCCCGCCGCAACAGATACTCGATCTGCGCGTTGGCCGAGCGCAGCTCATCCGTCGCCCACCGAGCCAGCGCTTCATGGACAAGCGGATCCAGCCGCAGCAGAACCTGCTTGCGCTGCTGCGGCTGCCGCGGCTGTGGCCGACGCTCGGGGACCGACCCCCCGGAGGGATCCGTCACTGGTAGAGGGACCCCGTGTTCAGGACGGGCTGCGGAGCCCGGTCGCCGCACAGCACCACCAACAGGTTCGACACCATCGCCGCCTTCCGCTCGGGGTCCAGCTCCACAATGTCCCGCTCGGCGATCCGGGCGAGCGCGGCCTCGACCATCCCGACCGCCCCGTCCACGATCTCCCGCCGCGCCGCGACCACCGCCCCGGCCTGCTGGCGCTGAAGCATCGCGGAGGCGATCTCGGGAGCGTACGCGAGATGCGTGAAGCGCGACTCGATGATCGAGACCCCGGCCGCCTCCACCCGCGCGTGCAGTTCGACGGCGAGCTTCTCGGTGATCTCCTCGGCGTTGCCGCGCAGCGAGAGACCGTCCGCTTCGTGGGCGTCGTAGGGGTACTCGATCGCGATGTGCCGTACGGCCGCCTCGGTCTGTGTGGCGACGAACTCCAGGAAGTCGTCGACCTCGAAGGTGGCCTGCGCGGTGTCCTCGACCCTCCAGACCACGACCGCGGCGAGCTCTATCGGGTTGCCGTAGGCGTCGTTGACCTTGAGGACGGCGGTCTCGTGGTTGCGGACCCGGGTCGAGATCTTGGTGCGGGAGGTGAAGGGGTTCACCCAGCGCAGCCCGTCCTGGCGGATCGTCCCCCGGTACCGCCCGAAGAGCTGGACGACCCGCGCCTCACCGGGCGCCACCGTGTTCAGCCCGCACATCGCGATGAACGCGGCGAGGCCGATCAGGATGCCGGGGACGATCAGCGCGGCCTTGGCCCCGCCGGCGGCGACCGTCGTGGCGGCCGCGATCATGCCGGCGCCGAGCAGCAGCCCGACCAGCCCGAGCAGCAGCGCGAGCCCGCCGCCGATGCTGTGCGCGACGAACTCCCGTACCCGCGGATCGGGCATCCGCGGCACATCCGCGAGAGCCGAGGCGTCGCCGGGAATCGAGTCGCCGGAAGTCGAGCCGTTGGGAGTGGAGTCGTGTTCCGGCATGGGTGCCCCCCGTTGTCGTACGTACGGCGGAAGCCCGTATGACCCCCGCCCGCCCATGGCCATCCAGGCCTATCTAAGTGATATCACTTTACCCGGCACGACAACCTTCCACCCCTCCCGCACGTCGATTGAGATGGGGCGGATGCGATGTCCTGAGTGGTACGTGCTGATTGTCACGTCCGCAAAAGACCGGATCGACAGCCCTTTGTCATAGCGCGTGGTGTTAGTTTGCTGAGCTGACCTCAGCGGCGAACCTGTGTGACGCGCGAACACGAACGCGACACCCGAGCGCGTGAGTGAACGCGGCAGGACACGCGTACAAGAGAGCGCGACACGAGAGCGAGCGGAGCGGACGCAGCCATGGGACGAGCGGAAGAGAGACGAGCGCGGCAGCACGGTGGCCGCCGCGCGGCGGCCATGCCCTCGTCCGGAGGAAAGCCCCGCCGCACCGGCATACGCCGGTTCGTGAACTGGAAGACGATCCTCGGCACCTTCCTGGGATTCTGTCTGCTCGGCATGGGCGCCTTCGTCGTGCTCTACATGGTGGTGTCCATACCCCAGGGCAATGCGGCCGCCACGCAGCAGAGCAACATCTACCAGTACAGCGACGGCAGCACGCTCGCCCGAACCGGCAAGGTCAACCGCGAGATCGTCGGCCTGGACAAGGTGCCCAAGGACGTCCAGAAGACCTTCGTCGCCGCGGAGAACAAGTCCTTCTACAAGGACGCCGGCGTCGACCTCAAGGGCACGGCCCGCGGTCTGATCAACACCCTGTCCGGCAAGGGCAAGCAGGGTGGTTCGACGATCACCCAGCAGTACGTCAAGAACTTCTACCTCACCCAGGACCAGACCGTCACGCGCAAGCTGAAGGAACTGGTCATCGCGCTGAAGGTGGACCGTCAGCAGACCAAGGACGACATCCTCGCGGGCTACATCAACACCAGCTACTACGGCCGCAACTCCTATGGCATCCAGGCGGCGGCCCAGGCGTACTACGGCAAGGACGCGAGCGAGCTCACGGTCGAGCAGGGCGCGTACCTCGCCTCGCTGCTCCAGGCCCCGAGCCAGTACGACTGGGGTGTTGCCACGGCCACCGGCAAGCGGCTGGTCACGGCCCGCTGGAACTACACCCTCAACAACATGGTCGAGGAGGGCTGGCTGCCCGCCGCCAAGCGCGCGACCATGAAGTTCCCGGTCCCGCAGGACCCCAAGGGCGTGCCCGGCATGGAGGGCCAGACCGGCTATCTGGTGGACGCGGCCAACAGCGCGCTGGCCCACCGGCTGGTGGCCAAGGGTGCCGCCGCCAACTACGAGGACGCCAAGGCGCTGGTCGACGCGGGCGGCTGGACGATCACGCTCAACATCGACAAGAAGAAGCAGACGCAGCTGGAAGTCGCCGTCAAGACGAAGCTCACCGGCAAGCTCGACGCCAAGAAGCGCAGGGTCGACGGTGATGTCGAGGCCGGTGCCGCGTCCGTCGACCCCAAGACCGGCAAGGTCGTGGCGATGTACGGCGGCGAGGACTACTTCAAGCACTACGTGAACAACGCGACCCGCCCCGACTACCAGCCCGCCTCCACCTTCAAGCCGCTGATCTTCGCGGCGGCCCTGGAGGAGCAGGCCAAGACGCAGGACGGCCAGGACATCACGGCGGACACGGTCTACGACGGCACCAGCGGTCGCTCCGTCGAGGGCAGCAGCATCGGCTTCGCGCCGCCCAACGAGGACGACCAGAACTACGGCGACGTCACCGTCCAGACCGCGATGAACAAGTCCATCAACTCCGTCTTCGCGCAGATGGGCGTCGACGTCGGCATGGACGAGGTCCTCAAGGTCGCCGGCAAGCTCGGCATGGACACCAAGGGCGTGCAGGCGGTGCCCGCGCAGACCCTCGGCACCATGGGCGCGAGCCCGCTGGAGATGGCGGGGATCTACGCGACCCTCGACAATCACGGTCGCAAGGTCACCCCGGCCGTCGTCGCCTCGGCCGAGCACAAGGACAGCCGGGTCGACTTCCCGAACCCGATCGGCGACCAGGTCATCAGCCCCCGGGCGGCCGATACGGTCACCTCGGTGCTCACCGGCGTGGTCAACGACGGTACGGCCCAGGTCTCGGTGGCCCAGGCGGTCGACCGCAACGACCAGCAGGTCGCCGGCAAGACGGGTACGTCCGACAACAACAAGTCGGCCTGGTTCACCGGGTACACGCCGAACCTGGTCACCTCGGTCGGTCTGTTCGGAGAGGTCCCCAAGGACCGCAAGGACAGCGCCGGCAAGGTGGTCAAGCAGGGTACGCAGGTCTCCCTGAAGGGCGCCGCGGGCGGCGGCCGTGTCAACGGCGGCGGCTTCCCGGCCCAGATTTGGGCGGCGTACACCTTCAACGCGATGGGCAGCGTCACCACCTTCGACCTGGACACCACCCAGGGCGCGGCGATGGAGCCCACCACCACGCCGACGCTCAGCGAGACGCCGAGCGAGACGCCGTCGCAGACCCCGACCACCGAGCCGCCGACGAGCGAGCCGCCCACCACCAGCGCGCCGCCGACCCCGACGTCCGAGCCCCCGACCACCCCGGCGACGACGCCCCCGACCACTCCGGCGGAGACCCCGACCGACGAGATCACACCAGAGGACCCGTTCAACCCGAACAACCAGCAGTAACCGTCAAAAGGCCCGCCAGGGCCAAAGGAGAAGGGCGCCCGGTGACCCACCGGGCGCCCTTCTCGTGTCAACCGCCGAATGCTCATGGTCGAGATGATCGCGTATATCTGGTGGATCATCCGGGCAGCAAGAAGTACAACAAACCGATGCACCGCATGACGGACAAGGTTCAGCAGGAACACAACCGCAACACGATCTGCAACAAAACCGGCGTCGGCAAGTGGACGGCCCACCCGGACGCCACCGGGGACACCCAGGGAGTGCAGTGCGACGAGTTCCCCTTCGCCGCCACCCAGGAGAGCGGGGGAATACCCACACCGGTCGTCAACGGAGGGATCTGCGCGCAGCTCTTCGCGCAGAAGCAGGACGACGGCACCTGGCGCCTCTTCGACGACGACGGGTACGACCCGCCCACGTGGAAGGAGATCTGCGGGCGTGCTTCCATGCCGGGCAAGCAGAACGGAGACGCGGGAAGAGGCCCGGGACTGTCGGGCTTCTTCACGAAGGCACGGGTGCAGAACGGCGGGGCGTTCTACATGGAGGTTCCGCAGATGGAGGGATGCAATCCCGATGACGTCTGCGTCATCCGTCCCTGAATCACCGCCCTTCTAGGGCGACGGACGTGGGGGGCCGCCGGTACGGCCGGTCCCCCACGGTGGGCCCTCCCGCGTCACGTCCAGACGACGCTGCTCGTACCGTCCGACTCGCGGACCGTCTCGGGACGGATCTCCCTGCCGATCGCCGTGACGACGGGCCGTCCGGTCTCCAGGGATTCGAGTGTCTCCTGGAACATCTCGGACAGGCTCTTGCAGCGCACGACCCCCCCACAGTTCCAGATCCTGGTCGATCTCCAGGACGGCGCCGTACGTCGGCCCCTCGCGATGGTCGACGATCAGCTGCGTGCCGACGTGCGTACTGCTGAGGGGCACCCATTTCACATGAGCCGTCCGGCCCACGACGAAGTCGGCGTTGTCGTCCTCCTGGCTCCACGCCACGTCCTGCTCCATGTCCCGCTGGCCGAGCAGCATGCGCTCGGCGTCGACCGGATAGTGGCCGCCCGGAATGAAGCCGCCGGGGCCGCTGTGCCGGAAGTGGGTCGACACGCCGTTGTGATGATCCAGCCACGTCCGGATCTCGGGGACGAGCGAGAACCTGTCCTCGGCGATCGCATCGATTTCCGACGCCGTCGCGGGCGGGTTCAACGTGCCGAAATCATCCGACGCGTTGACTTCCAGCCACCGGTCGAGACGGTTCAGTACGTCTTGAAGCTGCACGGTTCGTCCTCACGTCTGGATGCTGCCTCCCCTACGACACCACAAGCGCGTGGCGCCCGAGGTGGAGTCGGTTCGATTCCACTTCGGGCGCCACGCGCCGGACGTCCCGGTGTTCAGCCTCCGTTGACGTCGTGGGCGATCCGGTCGCCCAGTTCCTTGTCGATGTTGCGCCAGTACTGCAGGGCGCGGTCCAGGACCGGGCGGGAGACGTCGGCCTTCAGGTGGCCGGTGACGTTCGAGACCAGGCGGTCGCGGGCCGCGTCGTCGAGGACCTGGCGGACCATCGTGCCCGGCTGGCCCCAGTCGTCGTCCTCGCTGTGCAGCTTGTAGGCCTCGCGCACCAGCTCGCCGGTGGCCTCCCAGCTCGCCGGGTCGCCGAAGCGGGAGAAGTCGGCCGCGGGGCCGCCGTAGGAGTTGGGCGCGTACGGGCGCGCCGCCTGCGACGGCTCGTAGCGCATCGGGCCGTCCTTGGCGTACGAGTTCGCCGGGGCGTGCGGCCGGTTCGGCGGCAGTTGGGCGTAGTTCGGGCCGATCCGGTACCGGTGTGTGTCGGGGTAGGAGAACAGCCGGCCGAGCAGCATCTTGTCCGGTGACGGGCCGATGCCCGGGACCAGGTTGGACGGTTCGAAGGCGGCCTGCTCGATGTGGATGAAGTAGTCCTCGGGGTTCCTGTCGAGGGTCATCCGGCCGACGTCGATCAGCGGATAGTCCCCGTGCGGCCAGACCTTGGTCAGGTCGAAGGGGTTGAAGCGGTAGTCCGCCGCGTCCTCGAACGGCATGATCTGGACCTTCAGGCTCCAGCTCGGTGCGTTCCCGGACTCGATCGCCTTGTAGAGGTCCATGCGGTGCAGATCCGGGTCCGTACCGGCCAGCTCGTCGGCCTCCGCCTGGGTGAGGAAGTCGATGCCCTGGTCGGTCTTGAAGTGGTACTTCACCCAGAACCGCTCACCGGCGCCGTTGATCCACATGTAGGTGTGGGAGCCGTAGCCGTTCATGTTGCGGTAGGTCTTCGGGATGCCCCGGTCGCCCATCAGATAGGTCACCTGGTGCGCCGACTCGGGCGAGAGCGTCCAGAAGTCCCACTGCATGTCGTTGTCGCGCAGCCCGTTGTCGGGGCGGCGCTTCTGCGAGCGGATGAAGTCCTGGAACTTGATCGTGTCACGGACGAAGAAGATCGGTGTGTTGTTGCCTACCAGGTCGTAGTTGCCCTGCTCGGTGTAGAACTTGAGCGCGAAGCCGCGTGGGTCGCGCCAGGTGTCGGGCGAACCCTGTTCGCCGGCCACGGTGGAGAAACGGGCCAGCATCTCGGTGCGTTTGCCCGGCTGGAAAAGGTCGGCCTTGGTGAACTGGCTGACGTCATTCGTTACTTCGAAGAATCCGTACGCGCCACTGCCCTTGGCGTGCACCACACGCTCGGGGACCCGCTCCCGGTTGAACTGGGCCATCTTCTCGATGAGGTAGTGGTCCTGGAGCAGGATCGGGCCGTCTCGGCCGACGGTCAGCGAGTGTTCGTCGCTCTCCACCGGAATGCCGACGTTGTTCGTGGTGTACGGAGCCTTCTGGGGTGCCTGCGTCACGAGCGTCCTCCCGTCAAGAAGAGAGTCTTCAGATCGCTTCGCTCACCTCAGCAGTCAACTCCGCCGACAGGATGTCGGCAACCGGGCCGCCGTGGGGCGAGGCGGATCGCGTACCCCTCGGCCCCCGGTCCATTCAGCCCCGGTTCAGTTCGAACCAGACCACCTTTCCGGTGCTCAGGCGCGTGGCGCCCCACCGTCTGGCCAGTTTGTTGACCAGATACAGGCCACGCCCGCCCTCGTCCGTGGCGCGCGCCTGCCGCAGCCTGGGCAGCTGCGGCACGTCGTCGCCCACCTCGCAGCGCAGCACGTCCGTGCGCAGCAGACGGAGGGTGACCGGTCGTGACGCATAGCGCACGGCGTTGGTGACGACCTCGCTGACGAGCAGCTCCACGGAGTCGCTCATGTCCTCCATACCCCAGCGGGACAGCGCCCGGCGGGCCAGGCGCCGGGCCCGTCCGGGGGCCGCGTCCTCCGGCTCCAGATGCCAGTACGCCACATCGCTCGGCGCGATCCCGTCGAAGCGGGCGGCGAGCAGCGCGATGTCGTCGTCCCGGTCGCCCGGACCGAGCATGTCCAGCACCTCGTCGCAGAGCGCTTCCAGCGGCGGCGGATGGTCCGGGCCGGTGAGCTGCGCGGTGGCGGCGAGCTTCTCGCGCAGCTGCTCTATGCCGGTCCACACGTCCCTGAGGCGCGACTCGACCAGGCCGTCCGTGTACAGCAGGAGCGTCGCCCCGGCGGGCGCGTCCAGCTCGACCGCCTCGAAATCCACTCCTCCTACGCCGATGGGGGCGCCCGGCGGCACCCGCAGCACCTCGGCCCGGCCGCCCAGGTGCAGCAGCACCGGCGGCGGATGGCCCGCGTTGGCGATGGTGATCCGGTGCGCGACCGGGTCGTAGACGGCGTACAGGCAGGTCGCCATGCGGTCGGTGCCCAGGCGCTGGGCCTGCTCGTCCAGGTGGTGCAGCACCTCCTGCGGGGGCAGGTCGAGCCCGGCGAGGGTCTGCGCGGTGGTACGCAGCTGGCCCATGATCGCGGCCGAGGTCATCGAGTGACCCATGACGTCACCGACGACGAGGGCGACACGGCTGCCCGGCAGCGGGATCGCGTCGTACCAGTCGCCGCCGACCCGGGCGGTCTCCGCGGCCGGCAGATAGCGCGAGGCCAGCCGCACTCCGGTGGGGCGCGGCAGCGTCTCGGGCAGCATGGTGCGCTGCAGCTCGTCGGCGATGTAGGCCTCGCGGCCGTAGAGCACCGCCTTGTCGATGCCGAGCGCGCTGTGCGTGGCGAGCTGGGCCGCGACCAGCAGATCGTCGGTCTCGAACGCCATCCGCTCGGGGCGGCGTACGAAGAGCGCCGCGCCGATCACCCGGCGCCGCCCGCGCAGCGGGGCGAGGATCGCGCGCTGGCCGGTGGGCACGATCAGCTCGTCGCCGAGCAGCTCGGGCAGCGCGGCCCGGGCGGCGGGCGCGTCCGCGAAGACCGGGCGCACGCCGCGCAGCACCTCGGCGAGGGCGCCGCCGGGGCGCACCTCGCACAGCTCGGCCGTCATCGCCGAAAGTTCGTTCGGCTCGGGCCGCAGTGCGGGCATGAAGCCGTTCTCGGTGTCGCGCTCCTCGGGGATCCGGTCGGTGCGCCGCAGCCGCAGCACGAGGGGCCCGGTGGGCCGCTCGTCGCCGACCGGCAGCGGGTCGCGCAGATAGACGAGGATCGCGTCCGAGAAAGTCGGCACGGTGGCCCGGCACAGACCCATGACGATCTCGTCCAGGTCGATGCCGCGGGCGATCCGCCGGGTCGCCGCGCCCACGAAGCGCAGCCGGTCCCCGTCACGCCGCATCGGCATCGGGCCCGCGTGCGGCAGCCCCTGCCCGGTACGCCGGTCCGTGCCCGTGGAGTTCCCGGACGGCCGGTCGCCTTCCATGCCCGGCTGGGCCGGGATGCCCTCGGGAGCCGGGCGCGGGCGGTGCGCGTCGGGCTCGCTGGCCGAGGGCTGGGAGTGCTCGGGGCCGGGAGAGGCGGGCGGCGGCGTGGACGCGCCGGTGCCCGAGGGCGACGGTGTGTCGGTGCTCGCCGACGCCTGGGTGGCGGACGATCCGTGCTGGCCGTAGGGCGTGCTCGGAGCGGAACCGGTGGGGGCGGCGTCGCCGGTGCGGGCGGGTTGTGCGGGTAAGGCGCCGGGCGCGCGCTGCGGCTCCGGGGTACGCAGGAGCGCCCCGCGAGGGTCCGCGGGGGTGGAGGGCCGGGCGGCGCCGCTCTGGCGGCGCTCGTGCGAGGTGGGGTGCTCCGTCACGCGTGTCGAATCCATCCGTCCGGGGCTGCGCACCGTGCGTGCAGTTCGTCCCGCAGCCCCGATACCCGGAATGTGTGTCCCGGGAACGGATTCTGCGCGTCGTCAGAACGGGGCCTGCCCGTCGCCGACGTGAACGCCGTTGTCGGGCCGAACGCCCTGTGCGGCCCGGTGGGCCGTCCGCCGACCGTACCGCCGTGGCCCTCGTACCCCTCGCTCACGTCCTGCCGCCCCTCGGTGACGTATGGTCAAGCCCAGCGCATGCTGCGGGAGTTGCTGCTGTGCGCCCTTGCGGAGGACGATCCTACGGTTGTACCACGGGGGCGCATCAAGGGTCTCATGAGGACACGTGCGCGGGCGTACGGTCCCAGTCGTCCGGCAGGGAAGGAACCGGCCAGGCGGGATCCGGGCGCCAGTGCTGCCAGCCGTCCGAGAACGGCGCGCCCCAGGCACGGATCACCTCCACCGCGCAGTGCCCTGCCTCTCTTACCTGTGCGGCCAGTTGAGTATCCATCAATCCGGCCCGTTGCGCCTGTGCGAACTCGTCTTCGTCGAGCCAGTGCCAACTGCGGTCCGGGTGCACGGAGATGTCCAGGAAGTGATCCTCGGAGTCGACCCCGCCCTCCCAACGGGCGAGCGGCGCCTCCAGGTTCACGTACCAGTTCTTGAACCGCCAGCCCGGTTCCCAGAACAGCCACACCGACCAGGGCTCGCCGGGCCGCGCCAGCTTCAGCACTCCGTTGCCGAACCAGCGGCCCCGCTGCACCGTTCGCGCCTTGGTGTAGCGGGACTCCAGCGGTTCTCCGTGCACCGGTGTACCGTCGGCGAGCACGGGCTTCACGCACTCGGTGCCGGGTGCCATCCACACCGCGAGCAGTTCCTCGTCGTCCCGTACGACGGTCACGGGGCGGCAGATGTGGAAGTGCTCACCGGCGTTCTCCCGGTACCGCCACAGAATGTGACTCCCGGGGGCCCAGTACACCGTCGACCCGCCCGCCGCCACTCGCCTCACCGCTCCACCCTCTGCCATGACCAGATATTAGGTGCCACAGGCATACGACGCTGCGGTGCGCGTCACGGTTCGCGCCATGGAGCGAATGACGTAACGAAGCCGTCACCCAATGGCTTCCAAGGTCGTCCGGGGGGTGAACACCGTTTACGGATGCGTCATCCTCAGGACATCGAGCGCCTCGTCCAGCTGTTCCAGGGTGAGGTCACCGCGCTCGACGTACCCGGAATCCAGGACGACCTGGCGGATCGTCCGGCGTTCCGCCAGTGCCTTCTTGGCCACCTTGGCGGCCTCCTCGTAGCCGATGTACTTGTTGAGCGGTGTCACGACCGATGGCGAGGACTCGGCGTACTCGCGGGCCCGTTCGCGGTGGGCGACGATCCCGTCGACGGTGCGGTCGGCGAGCAGGCGCGAGACGTTGGCGAGGAGACGGATCGACTCCAGGACGTTCTTCGCGATGACCGGAAGCATGACGTTCAGCTCGAAGTTGCCGGCGGCCCCGGCGACGGCGACCGTCGCGTCGTTGCCCATCACCTGGGCAGCGACCATCAGCACCGCCTCGGGAATGACGGGATTCACCTTGCCGGGCATGATCGAGGAGCCGGGCTGGAGGTCGGGCAGGCTGATCTCGGCCAGCCCGGTGCGCGGACCGGACGCCATCCACCGCAGATCGTTGGCGATCTTCGTCAGCCCGACCGCGATGGTCCGCAGCTGCCCGCTCGTCTCGACGATCCCGTCCCGCGCGCCCTGTGCCTCGAAGTGGTCACGGGCCTCGGTGAGCGGCAGCCCGGTGGCCCGCGCCACCTCCGCGATGACGGCCGCGGAGAACCCGGGCGGCGTGTTGATCCCGGTGCCCACGGCGGTCCCACCGAGCGGCAGTTCGGCGAGCCGGGGCAGCGAGGCCCGGAGGCGCTCGACGCCGTACCGCACCTGCGCCGCGTACCCCCCGAACTCCTGCCCGAGCGTCACCGGCGTGGCGTCCATGAGATGCGTACGCCCCGACTTCACGACGTCCGCGAACTCCTCGGCCTTCCGCTCCAGGGCGGCCGCGAGGTGGTCCAGGGCCGGAACGAGATCCCGTGTGACGGCGGCGGTGGCCGCGATGTGGATCGAGGACGGGAACACGTCGTTCGACGACTGCGAGGCGTTCACATGGTCATTGGGGTGTACGTCCCTGCCGAGCCGCTCGGTCGCGAGCGTGGCGATGACCTCGTTGGTGTTCATGTTGGAGGACGTTCCGGAACCCGTCTGGAAGACGTCCACCGGGAAGTGCGCGTCCCAGCGACCCTCGGCGACCTCGGCCGCCGCCTCCTGGATGGCCTCGGCCACGTCCTTGTCGACCACCCCCAGCTTCGCGTTGACCCTGGCTGCCGCGCCCTTGATCAGCGCCAGCGCCTCGATGTGCGCGCGCTCCAGACGCTGACCCGAGATGGGGAAGTTCTCCACGGCCCGTTGGGTCTGGGCCCGCCACTTCGCGTCCGCGGGCACCCTGACCTCACCCATGGAGTCGTGCTCGATCCGGTACGGGGCTGCCTGTTCGTCGGCCATCGACGATCACCTCCAGTGGGGACAGCATCGCGGACGTGCCCCGTGTTCCCGGCAAGGCGGCTCCCGTTTCTCCCGGGGAACTCAACTCCGTGAGCCGCTCTCCCGGGGAGTCAGCTCCGTGAGCCGCCGAGCGGGCCGGTGCACGCCGACGTCCCGCCGACCTTGGCGCAGGCCTCCGCCCCGCGAGGGCTCGACGCGGCCAGCATCGGGCTGCTGTAGCCGTCCGAGGGGTCGCCCGGGTAGGCGGCGGACAGCTCGTCCTGGTCCGATCTGATCGAGATCTCCCGCGCCCCGCCGGTCCTGGTGCGGACCTCCGACCAGACCGTCGCGCACGAGGGGGAGAAACGCAGCAGCACGACCTGCCCGGCGCGCGTGACGGTGCTCTCCGTACGCGCGTCACGGCCGCAGACCTCGGAGGTCGGGAACTGCCCCTGGCAGCCGTGGCCCCGGCAGAAGGTGCCGGCGGGGGCCACGGGCTGGTCGGGGTCGAGGACGTCGGTGGCGCCCGCGGTGACCACCACCGTGGCCGCCATCGCCGCGAGGGCGATGGCGGCCCGGTTGGACCCCCGGACGCGCCGGCCCCGAACCGGCGCGTCCGGAACCGCGGCCTGTGGGACCGGGGCCCCCAGGGGCGGGGTCGCCGCCCTGGACTGGGCCCGGGACGCGGCGTCCCACAGGGAGAGAAGGGGACCGGGGTCGGTGTCCGCCAGGCGGCCGAGCGACTCGACCGCCGAGCGCGGCGGAAACTGATCACCGCTCAGGTAGCGGTGCCAGGTCGACTTGCTGAACGGGGTGACGGAGGCCAGCGCGGCCAGACTCAGCCCCGTCCGCTGCTTGAGGCACCGGAGCCGCTCCGTCAGCAGCTGCTCCTCGTCGATGTCCTCCATTTCAATATGTTCTGTTCCTGTACGTACTGTCTTGCTGTGTTCTGTCTCGTCCAACGAGTCGGGCAGCGGCTGTCTCTTGACCCTCACGTGGCTCTTCCTCTCGCTCCCTCGCCCTGCCGGGGTGACCGCCCTGATGTGTTCCCTCGCAAGGTGCCCGGGCACACCCCGATCGCCCGAATGCGAACCGAATATGAAGGTGAGTTGACCTGCTGTTTCGTCAGGGGAGTGGGGTCGTCGGCTGATCGACTTGTCCTACCGACCGGCGGGGCGGACCGCGCCCCGCCGGCCGGCGCCGGACGTCAGGAGGCGAGCGGCGAGGTGTTCGTCAGCACCAGCGGACGGCGCGGGTGTTGCGGACGTAGTGGGCGGAGACGTAGCCCCGGCCGTGGGCGAGCTTGTACCAGCGGGAGTTGCCCATGACGGAGGAACCGCTCTTCTTGCAGACGAGAGTCACCACGTGGCCGGCCCGCCGTGAGCCGACGATCCGGTAGCCGGTACCCGGGCCGGACCGGACGTGCAGACGCATGTGGTGGGTCGTCACCCGGCCCAGGACGTGCCGGGTGAGGTGGTGCCGGGCGTGGTGGCGCGCGTGGGTGATCGCGTAGTGCTTGTGGTGGTGCCTCGGGGCCAGTGGCAGGGTGTGCGGGGCACGCTGGAGGCCGGGGATCGAGGACTGCGGGGACGCCGGGTACCAGCTCGACGACGCGACCGGCGAGGATGCGGCGCCCCGGCCGGGAACGTGCGGGGCGGCCGGGGCGGCGGAGGCGACGGCTGTCACCGGGAAGACGGCGACAGCCGCGATCGCGGCCACCAGCCCGTTGCGCAAAGTGCGACCAATCATGGGATTTCCCTCCGAGATGACCTGCGGACCACAGGCTGTGATCCGGTCATGACGGAGGGTTTCCGGCAAAGCTCACAAAAATGCTGTCCCACTCGTTCCTGGGACGAAGTGGGACAGCATCGGGGCGTGGCGGGACGCGTCCGGGCAGCGAACAGCCGCCTCAGATGTCCCGGGACGCTACGTGCGGTCGTCTGATTTGTTTGTCGGACGGCACCACTGAGCCCGTCCGGCGTTTGAGGACGAGGCCGTCCAGGCCGAAGCGGGGTCTGGGGCGGCAGCCCCAGCGGGGTCGAAGGGGCGGAGCCCCTGGTGATGGGACGGGTAGGGGCGGCGGGGGCGAAATCCTCGCCCCCCCCGCCGCACCGCGGGCGCTACGCCAGCCCAGGGCCCCGAACCGGGATCGAGGTGAACGTCGGCTGCGGAGCGGGATCCTGGAAGAAGTCGTTGCCCTTGTCGTCGACGACGATGAACGCCGGGAAGTCCTCGACCTCGATCTTCCAGACGGCTTCCATGCCGAGCTCCTCGTACTCGACGACCTCGACCTTCTTGATGCAGTCCTGGGCGAGCCGCGCGGCGGGGCCGCCGATGGAGCCGAGGTAGAAGCCGCCGTGCGCGTCACAGGCGCCCGTGACCTGCGCGGAACGGTTGCCCTTCGCGAGCATCACCTTGGAGCCGCCCGCGGCCTGGAACTGCTCCACGTAGGAGTCCATGCGGCCGGCGGTGGTGGGGCCGAACGACCCCGACGCGTAACCCTCGGGGGTCTTGGCCGGACCGGCGTAGTACACCGGGTGGTCCTTCAGGTACTGCGGCATCTCCTCGCCCGCGTCCAGCCGCTCCTTGATCTTGGCGTGCGCGATGTCGCGCGCCACGACGAGCGGGCCGGAGAGCGAGAGCCGGGTCTTGACCGGGTACTTCGTCAGCTCGGCGAGGATGTCGTCCATCGGCTGGTTCAGGTCGATCCGGACGACGTCGTCCCCGGCGGAGTCCAGGTGCTCGTCCGTGGTCTCCGGCAGGAAGCGCGCGGGGTCGGTCTCCAGCTGCTCCAGGAACACGCCCTCGGCGGTGATCTTCGCGACGGCCTGACGGTCGGCGGAGCAGGACACCGCGATCGCGACGGGGCAGGACGCGCCGTGCCGCGGCAGACGCACCACGCGCACGTCGTGACAGAAGTACTTGCCGCCGAACTGCGCGCCGATGCCGATCTTCTGGGTCAGCTCGAAGACCTTCTGCTCCAGGTCCTTGTCCCGGAAGCCGTGACCGAGCTCCGAGCCCTCGGCCGGAATCTCGTCCAGGTAGTGCGCGGAGGCGTACTTCGCGGTCTTCAGGGCGTACTCGGCGCTCGTGCCGCCGACCACGATCGCCAGGTGGTACGGCGGGCAGGCGGCCGTGCCCAGCGAACGGATCTTCTCCTCCAGGAACTTCATCATGGAGGCCTCGTTCAGAACGGCCTTCGTCTCCTGGTACAGGAAGCTCTTGTTCGCCGAACCGCCGCCCTTGGCCATGAACAGGAACTTGTAGGCGCCGCCGTCGGTCGCGTACAGCTCGATCTGCGCCGGAAGGTTGGACCCGGTGTTCTTCTCCTCCCACATGGTGAGCGGAGCCATCTGCGAGTAGCGCAGGTTCAGCTTGGTGTACGCGTCGTAGATGCCACGCGAGAGGGCCTCCTCGTCGCCGCCCTCGGTGAGCACGTTCTGCCCGCGCTTGCCCATGACGATCGCGGTGCCGGTGTCCTGGCACATCGGCAGCACGCCGGCGGCCGCGATGTTCGCGTTCTTCAGCAGGTCCAGGGCGACGAACTTGTCGTTGCCGGACGCCTCGGGGTCGTCGATGATGCGCCGCAGCTGCGCCAGGTGCGCGGGTCGCAGATAGTGCTGGATGTCGTGGATGGCCTCCGCGGCGAGCTTGCGCAGCGCCTCCGGCTCGACCTTGAGGAAGGTGCGCCCGTCGGCCTTGAAGGTGGAGACACCCTCGGAGGTCACCAGCCGGTACGGGGTGGTGTCCTCTCCCTGGGGGAGCAGATCGGTGTACGCGAACTCAGGCACTAGCCCATTCCTCACTCGACAGACAGCGGCATGCCTCCATTGGCAGCGTCCACCAGCGTAGAACCTGGCGCGGACGCTGAGTCTGTGAGGTAAGGCTCAGTTGGCGCGAAGGGGCGGTTTTCCACAGGTCGGGAGAAGGGGTAGTCGCGATCTATCGCGTTTGGGTACGCTGCTGTCGTGGACCTTCAGAAGCGCACCGAAACCCGGGCCTCCGACGCCGAACTCCGGGCCTCCGACGCCGACCGTGACCGGATCGCCGACATTCTGCGCGATGCCCTCGCCGAGGGGCGCCTCACCGCCGACGAGCACGCCGAGCGGATCGAGGGGGTGCTGGCCACGAAGACGGTGGGAGAGCTCGACCGGTTCGTCCAGGACCTGCCCGCCGCGCGCGCGGGCCGCGCGACCCCCGCGTACACGTCCGTGCCCAACCGCCCCCAGCCGGGCGGCATCCCGGCGGAGGCCGACGAGAACGTGGTGGCGGTGTTCAGCGCCGCCGTGCGCAAGGGCCGCTGGCGCGCCGGGCGCCGTATCCACGCGTACGCCGTTTTCGGCTCGGTCGACATCGACCTCAGCGAGGCGATCTTCGAGTACCAACAGGTCGTGATCAAGGCGATTTCGGTCTTCGGCAACGTCGAGATCAAGGTCCCGGAGAACGTCTCGCTGCGCGGCAGCGGCGGCGGCGTCCTCGGCAACTTCGAGACGCACACCACGGACGGGGGCGACCCCGACGCCCCCGTGGTCTACGTCGAAGGCTTCGCGGTGCTGGGGAACATCGAGGCGCGGCCCAAGCGCGGCAAGCTCGTCGCCGACATCCTCGACCGCACGATGGACCGCGTGGACAGGACTTTGCGCAAGCACCTCGACCGTTGACGCCTGTGAACGCGACGGCGCGCGGGGCGCATTGGTCCACTCACCCGCGCCCCGTTTCGAACGACCGGCTCCGCTCTCGGGAACTCAGTGCATAGGCGCGCGCACAGCGGGTAGGGCTTGCTGCATCGCCTCTTGGAGGGCGCTGTGGGACTTCCCGCGGTGCCCGGCACGCCCGCGAAGCCGTCGTCAGGAGTAGACCGTGCTGCAACCGCCGCATCAGTCCCTGCAGGTAGCTGCCGTTCCGGCCCAGCGGGCGCCAGTGGGGGACAGGGATCAGGAAGCCCCATGGCACACGGAGGCGGTGTGCCGCAGGGACGAGGCCGGCCTGTTCTTCGCGCCCTCCAAGGAACCCACGGCGGCCCGGCTGTCCCGCGAGGAGGCGGCGAAGCGCGTCTGCGCCCGCTGTCCCGTGATGGTCGAGTGCCGCGAACACGCGCTGCTGCAACCCGAGCCGTACGGAGTGTGGGGCGGCCTCACCGCCGCCGAGCGCCGCGTGGTGCTCGCCCGGCGCCGCCGCCGCGACCTGGAACTCAAGAAGGCCGCCCGCGGCACGATAGCCGCAGCCGGCTGACCGCACGTACGCCAAAGGGGCCGCCCTCCGCACAGGGCAGGCCCCTTTGCACGTGCCCCGTAAGGGGCGCGGGGCTGTGACATTTGCGGCTCCGCCGCGTGGGCGCGACCGGCCACGACGCACCCGCGGTGACCCGCAACCCGCAGTTCCCCGGCACTCCCGGCGGAGCGCCCCCGCGGAGCTACTTGGCGCGGTCGAAGTCGATCGCGCTGTACGCCCGCAACTTGCTCAGCCGATGCTCCGACCGAATCTGGCGCACCGTACCCGACTTGGACCGCATCACGATCGACTCGGTGGTCGCGGTCTCCGCCCGGTACCGCACCCCGCGCAGCAGTTCCCCGTCCGTGATCCCGGTGGCGACGAAGAACACGTTCTCGCCGGAGACCAGGTCGTCGGTGAGCAGCACACGGTCGAGGTCGTGCCCGGCGTCCAGCGCCCGCTGTCGCTCCGCGTCGTCCTTGGGCCACAACTTGCCCTGGATGGTGCCGCCCAGGCACTTCACGGCGCAGGCGGAGATGATGCCTTCGGGCGTACCGCCGACGCCGAGGAGCAGGTCGATGCCCGTGCCCTCGCGCAGCGCGAGGATCGAGCCCGCGACGTCGCCGTCGGAGATCAGCTTGATCCGGGCGCCGGTCTCGCGGATCTCCTTGATGATCCCCTCGTGGCGCGGCCGGTCGAGGATCACGACGGTGACGTCCTCGGGCGAGGACTTCTTGGCCTTGGCGACCCGGCGGATGTTCACCGAGACGGGCGCGTTGATGTCGACGAAGTCGGCGGCCTCCGGCCCGGTGACCAGCTTGTCCATGTAGAAGACCGCGGACGGGTCGAACATGGTGCCGCGGTCGGCGGCGGCCAGCACCGCGATCGCGTTCTCCATGCCCTTGGCGGTGAGCGTGGTTCCGTCGATCGGGTCGACGGCGATGTCGCACTCGGGACCGGTCCCGTCGCCCACGCGCTCCCCGTTGAAGAGCATCGGGGCCTCGTCCTTCTCGCCTTCACCGATGACGACGACGCCGTTCATCGAGACGGTTGAGACAAGGGTCCGCATGGCCCGGACGGCGGCGCCGTCGGCGCCGATCTTGTCGCCGCGGCCTACCCAGCGGCCCGCGGCCATCGCGGCGGCTTCGGTGACCCGGACCAGTTCCAGGGCGAGATTTCGGTCGGGGGCCTCGGAAGGGACCTCGAGTTCGGACGGCAGCTGATGATTCTCGGTCATCGAGACGCACCTTTCTGATACGACGACGGCCGGATGAGGGTGTCCCTCGACTCTATCGTCAGGCTGACAAAATGAGCAGGGGGCCCCACGGATGAGCAGGCCAGGGCACCTGCGACGATAGGGGCGTGGCAGGTACGAAAGGCAAGCAGAGCGTCCGGGACATGCTCCTCTCCCTGGGTCTGATCGGGCTCATGGCAGGCGTGATCTACATCTTCATCCCGCACGACGACTCCGCGCCTCCTCTCAAGCGCGTCGACTACCGCGTCGAGCTGCTCACGGCGCGCCGCGCGGCGTCGTATCCCGTGGCGGCACCCGTGGGTCTGCCGACGGCGTGGAAGGCGACCTCGGTGCGCTACGACGGCACCGAGTTCGATGCCTGGCACCTGGGCTTCCACGACCCCGACGGTCAGTACGTGGCGGTCGAGCAGTCGACTCAGCCTGCGGCCGCCTTCGTCGACTCGGCCAGCCAGGGCGCCAAGGAGACGAAGGCCACCCAGCGGATCGGTGACGCGACGTGGCAGCGGTACGAGGGCGACAAGTACGACGCCCTCGTGCTCAAGGCCAAGGGGGCGACCACCGTGGTGACCGGGACGGCGTCGTTCGGGCAGCTGACGAAGATGGCGGAGGCGCTGAAGACGTCGTGACGTCGTGACGTCGTGACGCTGTGACGCTGTGACGTCGTAATGCTGTGACGTCGTGATGCGTCGCGTAATACGTCCGTGTACGCGCATGAGAAGGGCCCCCGGCGCCATTGCCGGGGGCCCTTCTCGTCTCATGCGCGTACGCGCCGGGGCGTACGCGGGGGCTCAGACGGTCGTGATGACCTGGTCGAACTCGAGGCGCGGGGAGCGCGGGAACCAGGCGTCCTCGCCCGGCTTGCCGATGTTGATGACCATCAGCGGGGTGTGGTCGTCGTCCAGGAACTCCTTCTGGACGCCCGCGAAGTCGAGACCGGTCATCGGGCCGGCGGCGAGGCCGGCGGCGCGGACGCCGATGATGAAGTACGCGGCCTGCAGGGCGGCGTTCAGCGAGGCGGCACCCTCACGGGCCGGGCGCTCGGCGAAGAAGAGGTCCTTGGCCTGCGGGAAGTGCGGGAACAGGGTGGGGAGCTCCTCGTGGAACTCGTTGTCCGCGGAGAGGATCGCGACCAGCGGGGCGGTGGCGGTCTTGGGCTGGTTGCCCTCGGCCATGTGCTGCACCAGGCGCTCGCGGGCCTCGGCGGAGCGGACCAGGGTGATGCGCAGGGGCGACTGGTTGAAGGCGGTCGGGCCGTACTTGACCAGGTCGTAGATCGCCTGCACCTGCTCGTCGGTCACCGGCTCGTCGGTGAACGTGTTGGCGGTACGGGCCTCGCGGAACAGCAGGTCCTGGGCGGCGGGGTCAAGAACGAGAGACATCAGAAACCTTCTCGGGATGTGCGGTGGATCCGGGGGGATCGGCTGGCGATGTCGACAGTACGGGGAGGAGGTTTAAGGTTCAACCAAAAACGGGGTGAGGTGATCCGCTTCACAGGGAGTGAGAGGGAGCGAGGGGGAACGAGATCGCTCCCGGGCGCCAGACCGGGGTTCCGGGGAAACGACGAGGCCGCCGTCACCGAGCGGGACGGCGGCCGGGTGTCGCCGGGGCGTCACTGGGGATGTCGCCGGGTGTCACCGGCTGCGGAAGGGAGCGAACGTCATGACGTCACTCGGAGTCGCGGCCCCCGTCTCCGTGCCCGTCTCCGTCCCCGCTCTCCGACTCCTCCTCGGCCAGCGCCGCGTCCAGGCGGGCCCGAGCGCCCTCCAGCCAGCGGCGGCAGACCTTCGCCAGCTCCTCGCCCCGCTCCCAGAGCGCCAGTGACTCCTCGAGCGTCGTGCCGCCCGCCTCCAGTCGGCGTACGACCTCGATCAGCTCGTCCCGCGCCTGCTCGTACCCGAGCGCCTCGTCCACCTTGCTGGTCATGCGCCCACCCTATGCATCGACTCGTACCGTGAATTCACCCTCGGCGACCCGCGCCCGCAGCGCCTCGCCCGCCGCGACCTCGTCGGGGTCCCGGACCACATGACCGTCGGCCTTCTGGAGCACCGCGTACCCCCGTTGCAGGGTCGCGGCGGGGGAGAGGGCCACCACGCGCGCGTGGGTGTGCGTCAGCTCCGAGTCGGCGCGGTCGAGCAGATGCCCGAGCGTGCGCCGCCCGCGGTCCAGCAGCGCGGTGACCTGGTCGGCGCGCTCGTCGACCATCCGGTGCGGATCCTCTATCGAGGGCCGGGCCAGCGCGTGCGCGAGCCCGCGCTCCTCCCGGTCGATGAAGGACTGGACGCTCCGCCGCGCCCGGTCCCGCAGGAACCGCACCCGCTCGTACTCCTCCCCGACGTCCGGCACGACCTTCTTGGCCGCGTCCGTCGGCGTGGACGCGCGCAGGTCGGCCACGAAGTCCAGCAACGGGTTGTCGGGCTCGTGCCCGATGGCCGACACGACCGGCGTACGACAGGCCGCGACCGCCCGTACGAGCTGCTCGTCCGAGAACGGCAGCAGGTCTTCCACGCTGCCGCCGCCGCGCGCCACGATGATCACGTCCACGGTGTCGAGCGCGTCCAGCTCCTTCACGGCCTGCACGACCTGCGGCACCGCGTGCACCCCCTGCACGGGGACGTTGCGCACCTCGAAGCGGACGGCCGGCCAGCGGTGCCGCGCGTTCTCCAGCACGTCCCGCTCGGCCGCGGACGCCCGCCCACATACCAGCCCGATGAGCTGCGGCAGGAACGGCAGGGCCTTCTTGCGATCGGCCGCGAACAGCCCCTCGCTCGCCAGGGACTTCTTCAACTGCTCGAGTCGCGCGAGGAGTTCCCCCACGCCGACCGGTTTGATCTCGGTGGCCCGCAGCGACAGCTGCCCGCGCGGCGCGTACCACTCGGGCTTCGCCAGGACGACGACGCGGGCACCCTCGCTCACCACGTCCGCCACCGCCTCGAACACCTGCCGATAGCAGGTGACGCTCACCGAGATGTCGTACGACGGGTCGCGCAGGGTCAGGAAGACGACGCCCGCGCCGGGGCGCCGCGACAACTGGGTGATCTGTCCCTCGACCCACACCGCGCCGAGCCGGTCGATCCAGCCTCCGATGAGCCGCGACACCTCGCCGACGGGCAGTGGGGCGTCCGCGGACGTGTTGAGAGCCATGCGCCCGAGAGTAACGGCCCCCACTGACACAGTGCCGGTACCCGGCACCGGTCTCGTCGGCCGCTCCGGCGGTGGTCTGCGTGTCGGGCATCGTGCCTCCCGAGGGTCGCGTCCCGCCCACCCCGTCCGGCTCCCCCTCGGTCTCCCCAAGGAGGCGATCTTTGACGCGTCGGGCGCGGCCTTACGATGGGTGCCATGACTGCTTCGCCTGGCCGCCGTGTCCTGCTCGCCGCCCCCCGTGGCTACTGCGCGGGCGTGGACCGCGCCGTGATCGCCGTCGAGAAGGCCCTTGAGCAGTACGGGGCCCCGATCTATGTCCGCCACGAGATCGTCCACAACAAGTACGTCGTGCAGACCCTGGAGAAGAAGGGCGCGATCTTCGTCGAGCAGACGGCCGAGGTCCCCGAGGGGTCCATCGTCATGTTCTCGGCGCACGGCGTCGCCCCGGTCGTCCACGACGAGGCCGCGGCCGGCAAGCTCGCCACCATCGACGCGACCTGCCCGCTGGTCACCAAGGTGCACAAGGAAGCCGTCCGGTTCGCGAACGAGGACTTCGACATCCTGCTGATCGGCCACGAGGGCCACGAGGAGGTCATCGGCACCTCCGGCGAGGCGCCCGACCACATCACCCTCGTGGACGGTCCCGAGGACGTCGCCAAGGTCGAGGTCCGCGACCCGTCCAAGGTCGTCTGGCTCTCCCAGACCACGCTGTCGGTCGACGAGACGATGGAGACGGTCGACGCGCTGAAGGAGAAGTTCCCGCAGCTCATCTCCCCGCCCAGCGACGACATCTGCTACGCCACGCAGAACCGCCAGCTGGCCGTGAAGCGGATGGGAGAGGAAGCCGACCTGGTCATCGTGGTCGGTTCGCGCAACTCCTCCAACTCCGTGCGTCTCGTCGAGGTCGCCAAGCTCGCGGGGGCGCGGGCGGCGTACCTCGTGGACTTCGCCGACGAGATCGAGGAGGGCTGGCTGGAGGGTGTGACGACGGTCGGTGTCACCTCGGGCGCCTCCGTCCCGGAGGTCCTGGTCGAGCAGGTCCTGGAGTGGCTCTCCGCCCGTGGCTTCGAGGACGTCGAGATCGTCAAGGCCGCGGAGGAGTCCATCACCTTCTCGCTGCCCAAGGAGCTGCGCCGCGATCTGCGCGCGGAGGCGGCGGCGCTCGTGGAGCAGCGTACGGCGGCCGGTTCTTCCGCCCCCTCCGAGAAGTGACTGTCTGTCGTACGACGTAGCGTGGGGCCATGCAGATCTTCGGCGTGGACATCGGCGGATCCGGGATCAAGGGTGCCCCTGTGGACCTGGACCGCGGCGAACTGACGGAGGAGCGCCGCAAAGTGCTCACTCCCCATCCGGCGACCCCGGACGCGGTGGCCGACGGCGTGAAGGAGGTCGTCGGTCACTTCGGCTGGACGGGACCCGTCGGCATCACCTTCCCCGGGGTGGTCACCGGCGGCGCCACCATTCGGACGGCCGCCAATGTCGACAAGGCGTGGATCGACACCGACGCGCGGGCCCTGCTGGGCGAGCGGCTGGGCGGCCTCCCGGTGACGGTGCTGAACGACGCGGACGCGGCGGGTGTCGCCGAGATGCAGTTCGGCGCCGGGCGCGACCGCCGGGGCACGGTCCTCCTGCTCACCTTCGGTACGGGCATCGGCAGCGCGCTCTTCGTCGAAGGCGAACTGGTTCCGAACACGGAGCTGGGACACCTCGAGCTGAACGGCCACGACGCGGAGAAGCGCGCCTCCACCAAGGCCAAGGAGGACCACGAGCTGACCTGGGAGCAATGGGCCCACCGGGTGCAGAAGTACCTCGCCCATGTGGAAATGCTCTTCTCGCCCGAGCTCTTCATCATCGGCGGCGGCGTCAGCCGCAAGGCCGACAAGTTCCTGCCGCTGATCGAGGGCATCAAGGCGGAGATCGTCCCGGCGCAGTTGCAGAACAACGCGGGGATCGTGGGGGCGGCGATGCGGGCGGCGAAGTCCGCGTAGGCCCTCCGGGGCGCGCGGGGCCGGGCCGGGAGCCCGGCGCCGGTGCGCCCGCGCCCGTCACCCCCCCTGTCGGGCCCGTTGCCCTACCGCCGTGTCCATCGGGCCCCTTGGCGTGTCCGTCCGGCCCCTCGTGTCCGTCAGGCCGGACGGCGGCGCGGCCGGATCTTCGGGCGGGGCCCCTGGGCCGCCCTGCGCTGGGCGGCCCGGCGGCTCATCAGGCGGACCTTCCGTACGGTGGTGATGACCCCCGCGACGAGCGTCCCCCCGTACAACCATCCCGCCTGGGTCGCCAGCGCGGTGACGAGCCCCATCAGTTCGCCCCCGAACCCGCCGCCCCCGTCGGCGACGGGCAGCAGCCCGAACGCGAAGGCGATGGGTACGACGACGGGCGCGATGACGATGTCTCCTCGCCGCACCCACAGCGCGGTCAGCGCGCACACCGGCAGGAACAGCACCCCGTAGACCACCAGTGACGCCCCGAAGAGCAACTGGTCGAGACAGGCGAGCGCGAACATCGTCGCCGCGCAGAACAGTCCGCCGCCGAGCCCGGTGAGCCGCGGGTTCGGCATCCGCCGTCGCGCCGGAGCGGGCCTGGGCGCGGGTCGCCGCGCGGGGGGCGCACTCCTGCGTACACGGTCGGCGGCGGCGCGCCCGGTCTGGGCGGGAAGAGGTGCGCCGCGTCGCGGTCTGTACTGAGGGGGACGCGTCCTGTGTTGCTCCACTGGACCAACTTAGGTCGGTTTATGTGCGGAATAGCCCCTCAGACACGCCGATGGGCCGACCCTGGCCATGCGTTCGATGCGTCGCCGGTAAGGGACCTCGCACCCCGTAGACTGGTGGATCGGCCCGCGCACCTTCGCGGGCCTGTCGCCCACCCTCACGTACGGGAAGTCGCAACGTGTCGCTCACGATCGGAATCGTCGGTCTGCCCAATGTCGGCAAGTCGACCCTGTTCAACGCCCTGACCAAGAACGACGTGCTCGCGGCCAACTACCCGTTCGCCACGATTGAGCCGAACGTCGGCGTGGTCGGTGTCCCCGACGCGCGCCTGACGAAACTGGCAGAGATCTTCTCCTCCCAGAAGATCCTCCCGGCCACCGTCGACTTCGTCGACATCGCGGGCATCGTGAAGGGCGCCTCGGAGGGCGAGGGCCTGGGCAACAAGTTCCTCGCGAACATCCGTGAATCGGACGCGATCTGCCAGGTCATCCGTGCCTTCAAGGACGAGAACGTCGTGCACGTCGACGGCAAGGTCTCGCCCAAGGACGACATCGAGACGATCAACACCGAGCTGATCCTCGCGGACCTCCAGACCATCGAGAAGGTCCTGCCGCGCCTCCAGAAGGAGTCGCGCATCAAGAAGGACATCGGTCCCAAGGTCGCGGCGGTCGAGGCGGCGAAGGAGATCCTGGAGAAGGGCGACACGCTCTTCTCGCAGGGCATCGTCCAGGGCTCTGGCAACGAGGAGCTCCTGCACGACCTCCACCTCCTGACCACCAAGCCGTTCCTCTACGTCTTCAACGTGGACGAGGACGAGCTGGTCGACGAGGACTTCAAGGCCGAGCAGCGCACCCTGGTCGCCCCCGCCGAGGCGATCTTCCTCAACGCCAAGCTGGAGGCGGACCTCGCCGAGCTCGACGAGGAGGACGCCATGGAGCTCCTGGAGTCGGTGGGCGCCGAGGAGCCGGGCCTCGCCACCCTCGCCCGCGTCGGCTTCGACACCCTCGGCCTGCAGACCTACCTGACGGCCGGCCCCAAGGAATCCCGCGCCTGGACCATCAAGAAGGGCGACACCGCCCCCGAGGCCGCCGGAGTCATCCACACCGACTTCCAGAAGGGCTTCATCAAGGCGGAGGTCATCTCCTTCGAGGACCTCGTCGACACGGGCTCCGTCGCCGAGGCCCGCGCCAAGGGCAAGGCCCGCATGGAGGGCAAGGACTACGTCATGCAGGACGGCGACGTGGTGGAGTTCCGCTTCAACGTCTAGTGGATGACATCCCACTGCATCGCTGATCCGGCAAAAACGCGGATCGGAAGGGGTCCGGCTCCTCGGAGTCGGACCCCTTCTTCGGTGTGCGCACAAGCTCAGCGACAGATCGTCCAGGCGAACCCGCTCGTCGAGTACGCCGACTTCTATGCGCGCCGGGGCGGGGTGAGCTTGTCGAGGTCCAGGCTGATCTCGAAGGGGACGGGGCGCTTCAAGGTGCCCCGGAAGATGCCGGCGGGTGCGTAGGAGCGGGTCGGCTCGTCGAGTTCGTAGACGTGGACGACGGGGGCACCGTCCTCGTCCTCGATGCACCAGTAGTGCGGGATGCCCGCTTCCGCGTACTTGCGGAGCTTGACCGTGCGGTCCCGGTGCGCGGACTCGGGTGAGACGACCTCGACGACGAGTCGTACCTCGTCCGGTGTGAACCAGGTGCGGTCCCCGTCGTAGTCGGCCGTCGTCAGCAACAGGTCCGGTTCGGGTCGGTTGCGCTCGTCGAGCTTTATGGTCCTCTCGCGGCCGACCCTGACATTGACGGGCGCCTGTTCCATGAGGGCGACGGTGAGCATGGTGACGAGGTGGCCGTGCCACCACCGCTGGGGCGACATCATGAAGACGAGGGCTCCGTCGATCAGCTCGGTATGGCGGGGTGCCTCGGGGAGGCGGTCCAGGTCCTCCGCGAACCAGCCTTCCAAGCGCGGCGGGCGCATCCAGTCGGGCAGTCCGGTCATGGCTCAACCGTAGCGATTCGGCGCGGCCCGGACCACGAGACCGTCAACGAGGTGATCGACCTTCCTGGGCGATGGCGTAGGGGCTTGGCTCCGTCGGTGCACCCGGAGGCGGGCCGGGCTGTCGGTGGGGGGCAGTAATGTCGGGCCGGTGGGGAAACGTGAGCGGAGTCTGCTCGCCGAGGGCGTCGGACTGCACGAGGCCGCGCGGGGTGTGCTCGCCGATCACGCCCGCGCGCTCGAAGCGGTGCGCGCGGCGCTGACACCGATCCACGCCGAACTCGTCGGCAAGGAGCTGGACTCCATCCCCGTCTCCCGGCTGAAGGACGTCACCGAGGGGCGGCTGCGGCTCGGGGCGCTGGAGACGGCCGGGTTCGCCTCGGTGCGGGCGGTGTACGAGGCGGGACGGTACGAGCTGCGCCGGCTGCCGGGGGTGGGCGCGCAGACCGCCGACCGTGCCCTCGCGGCGGCTCGGCAGCTCGCGAGGGCGGTGGAGGAGACCGTCTCCGTACGGATGGACGTCGACCGGCCCGAGCCCCGCACAACCGCCCTGGTGATCGCGCTGCGCACCCTCGTCGAGGCCGGTCCCGAGCTGCGCCGGGCCGTGGACGCGGCGACGCGGCTCGACGAGCGGCTCGGGGCGCTACTGCCCGCGGCCCGGCCCGCCGGCCGACGGCTGGGGATGGCGCTCGCGGGGCGGGAGCGGCGACGGAGCGCGCTCGACGCGGTCGCCGAACTGCGCGAGCTGACGGCCGACGCCGGCGCCCGTGACGTACGCCTGCTGCTCGCGCAGGCCTCGACCGACCTGCTGCGGACGCCCGCATCCGAGATCGAGGCGTGGGTCGACTTCGAGTTGCGCTCCGCGGAGTACTACAACCAGCTCGCCGAGGTCTGCGAGCACCGTTCGGACGTGGCGGCCGCCGAAGGCTTCCTGCCGTCGGAGGTCGCCGAGCGGGTGCACGCCCAGACGCTGGACGACACCCGGCGCCGGGTCTCACTGCGCGGCTACCAGGACTTCGGCGCCCGGTTCGCGCTCGCCCAGCGCCGGGTCGTCCTCGGCGACGAGATGGGGCTCGGCAAGACCGTGCAGGCCATCGCCGTACTCGCGCATCTCGCGGCGGACGGGCACAGTCACTTCCTGGTCGTCTGCCCGGCGAGCGTACTGATCAACTGGACGCGTGAGATCGGCGCGCGCAGCACGCTGCGGGCCCTGCCGGTGCACGGCGCGGAGCGGCTCGACGCCTACGAGGAGTGGCGGGAGCGCGGGGGCGTCGCGATCACCACGTACGACATGCTGCACCGCCTGCCCGCCCCGGCCGGTGAAGGGGCGAAGCCGGGGATGGTGGTCGTCGACGAGGCGCACTACGTGAAGAATCCGGACACCCGCCGCTCCAGGGCGGTCGCGGCCTGGACGGGGCACTGCGAGCGCGTCCTGTTCCTCACCGGGACGCCCATGGAGAACCGGGTCGAGGAGTTCCGCACCCTCGTCCGCTACCTCCAGCCGGCCCTCCTCCCCGCGATACGGCACACCACCGCGGCCGCCGGCCCGCACGCCTTCCGCAAGTCCGTCGCCCCCGCCTATCTGCGCCGCAACCAGCGCGACGTCCTCACCGAACTGCCCGCGCTGGTGGAGGTGGACGAGTGGGAGGAGTTCAGCGCCGCGGACCGGGAGGCGTACCTCAAAGCGGTCGCGGACGGGAACTTCATGGCGATGCGCCGGGCCGCGTACGCCGACGCGGAGAAGTCCGCGAAGCTGGGGCGACTGCGCGAACTGGTGGCCGAAGCGGCGGAGAACGGCCTGAAGGTGGTGGTGTTCTCCTACTTCCGCGATGTGCTGGCACTGGTCCGACAAGCCTTGGGAGAGGGCGTGTTCGGGCCGGTCTCCGGTACCGTGCCCGCCGCGCGCAGGCAGCGTCTCGTCGACGACTTCACGGCCGCTCCCGGTCACGCGGTCCTCCTCTGCCAGATCGAGGCCGCCGGTATCGGGCTCAACCTCCAGGCCGCGTCCGTGGTCGTCCTGTGCGAACCGCAGGTCAAGCCCACGATGGAACACCAGGCCGTGGCCCGCGCCCACCGTATGGGCCAGGTCCGCCCCGTCCAGGTGCACCGCCTCCTCGCCACCGACAGCGTCGACCAGCGCCTGCTGCACATCCTCAAGAACAAGACCCGCCTCTTCGACGCCTACGCCCGCCGCAGCGACACCGCCGAACAGAGCCCGGACGCGGTCGACATCTCCGACAGCGCCCTCGCCCGCCGCATCGTGGAGGAGGAGCAAATGCGACTGGCGGGCGCCGTGGGGCCGGGGCAGGGCGGTGCGCGGGAGCCGTGAGGGGCACGTCTTTCGACGCGTGAGTGCCGCCCCGGGCGTTGTGCGGTGACCGACGGCCCCGCCTACCCCCGGGCCGGCCCCGTCTTCACGCCCGCGCCGCACAACGGCACCACCGCCGTACGTCCTGCGAGCACCCCCTCCCGTACGGCCGCCCAGCACGCCACTCCCGTCGACTCGACGTACAGGCCCCGCGACGCCAAGTCCCTCTGAGCGTGGCGGATCTGGTCCTCCGTCACGGTGAGGAACGTGCCACCGGAGTCGCGTACGGCGCGCAGGATCTGGCGGGCCCGGGGCGGGCGCGGGATGGCGATGCCCTCGGCGAAGGTGGGGGCCGAAGGGGTGACGCCGACCAGGTCGTCCGCGCCCTCGGCCCAGGCGTGCGCGAGCGGCGCCACCGCGGCGGCCTGGACGGCGTACAGCGCGGGCCGCCGGTCGATGAGCCCCGCCCCGTGCAGCTCGGCGACGGCGAGGGCGGCACCGAGGAGCAGCGTGCCGTTGCCGACGGGGACGACGATGACATCGGGCAGGCGCCCGCCGAGGTCCTCCCAGAGCTCGTGCACGTACGTCTTCGTACCGTGCAGGAAGTACGGGTTGAAGACGTGCGAGGCGTAGAAGGTGCCCGGGAGGTCCGCGGCCTCGCGCGCCGCCCGCGCCGTCGCCTCCCGGTCCCCGTCCACGAGGTGCACCCGCGCCCCGTGCGCCTCGATCTGCTCCAGCTTCTTCGGCGACGTGCCCTTGGGGACGTACACCGTGCAGGGCAGCGCGGCCCGCGCGCAGTACGCGGCGATCGCCGTCCCCGCGTTTCCGCTGCTGTCCGCGATCACCTGCCGTGGCCCCAGCCGCAGTGCCAGCTCGGTCAGCAGGACGACGCCGCGGTCCTTGAAGGACAGGGTCGGCATCAGGAAGTCCAGCTTGGCCGAGATGCCCCCGCGCAGCTCCACCAGCGGGGTACGGCCCTCGCCCAGGCTGACCGTGGGCGCGGCCAGCGGCAGGCACTCCGTGTACCGCCACAGTGAGTTCACCCGCCCGGTCAGGGAGGTGAGGGGCGCGGGGGTCGGTGCGAAGTCCAGGTCGAGCGGGCCGCGGCAGACCGGGCAGCACCAGTCGAGCGAGCCACCGGGGACGCGCGTACCGTCCGCCGGGCAGAAGCGATCCGGCAAAGGTGTCATGTCCGCAGGCTATGCGTGCGCGCCGAGGTGATCGCGAACTTCGCCATGAGCGGCGCGGGTTACTCCGGCCCCGGCAGTCTGCTCGACGCTGCATCCGCTGTGCGGACACCTTCTCCGCCCACTACAAGAAGGGCCTGGAGCTCATCGACCCGAGGAGGACGGTCACCGCACGCAAGGTTCTGGGCCTCACCACCAACCCGCCGTCGAACGACGAGGGCGGGGGCGGCCGGGGCAACGGGGGAAGCGGTGGCGGTCTGGAGGTGTGACGCGGGCTGTAGCGGGGAGAAAGTGCCTGGGTAAAGCCCACGGCGGGGAGAGGTAATCACATCGAGTGATTCTTTGGCCTTCGCTTGCACAGCACAACCCACGGTTGCCAGGCTGTTGCTGTCTGTACAACCTGATGGGAGCGGCCAGTGACTTTCGGTGAGCAGCCGGCGTATCTGCGTGTCGCGGGTGATCTCCGCAAGAAGATCGTCGACGGTTCGCTGCCACCGCACACCCGCCTCCCCTCCCAGGCCAGGATCCGCGAGGAGTACGGCGTCTCGGACACGGTCGCCCTGGAGGCGCGCAAGGTGCTGATGGCCGAAGGCCTGGTCGAGGGCCGCTCCGGCTCGGGGACGTATGTGCGGGAGCGGCCGGTGCCGCGCCGGGTGGCCCGCTCCGGGTACCGCCCGGACAGTGGAGTGACCCCCTTCCGCCAGGAGCAGGCCGACCTGGCCGTGCGCGGCACCTGGGAGTCGCACAGCGAGCAGGCCGAGGCGAGCGGCGCGATCGCCGAGCGCCTCTCGATCCGGCCCGGCGACCGCGTGATGTGTACGAACTACGTCTTCCGGGACGCCGGCGAGGCGATGATGCTCTCCACCTCCTGGGAGCCCCTCGCCGTCACGGGCCGCACCCCGGTGATGCTCCCCGAAGAGGGTCCGCTCGGGGGCATGGGTGTCGTCGAGCGGATGGCGGCCATCGACGTGATCGTGGACAACGTCACGGAGGAAGTGGGCGCCCGTCCCGGCCTCGCGGAGGAACTCCTCGCGCTCGGCGGTGTCCCCGGGCACGTGGTCGTCGTCATCCAGCGGACGTACTTCGCCTCGGGCCGTCCGGTGGAGACGGCCGACGTCGTCGTACCGGCGGACCGGTATCGCATCGCGTACCACCTGCCGGTGAAGTAGGCGTAGGAGTTCACGGGCGGTCGGCGTCCGCGGGGTGGGGCCCCCTCGTTCCCGGGCGAGCCGACCGCCAAGTGCCCCGCGTGCGACGTCGGTTGCAATCTGGCCTTTCTCAAATGCCCTGTGCGGAGCGGAGTTCGCGCTGCCTGGCGGGCGCACGGAGGGCGCTCGACGGCGCGCTCGTACCCATGCGCCCCCTCCGTCTTGGCTGGTTGCGTACCTCTTTGTGTAAAGGCGTGTTCGCTGCGTGAAGGTTAGGCGTAGGCTCGGGCATATGCGGATTGCGGTTTCGTCAGGGTGCGGGGCACGGCGCGGGCCGGGGGCGGGAAGTGGAGGGGCTCGATGAACGACGGCACGATCACTCTTCCCTGGCTCGTCATACGGCAGGACGACAACGGCAATCGCTACCGCGTCGGCAGGTACGCGACCCGGGCCGAGGCCCAGAAGATCGCGGACAGCCTCGACGACCGCGGCCACAAGCAGCTCTACTGGGTCGAGCGGATCGGGCAGAACGGATCCAAGTGACGGTGTGACGGCCCGGGCTTCGACGGTCCGAGGTCCTGTCCGTGTCCGGTGTGTCCTGTCGTAGGCTCCGGCGCATGGACGAAACGATCGTGGTGGTGGGCGGCGCCCTGCTGCACGACGGACGCCTCCTCGCCGCGCGCCGCAGCGCACCCCCCGAACTGGCCGGACGCTGGGAGCTGCCCGGCGGCAAGGTGGAACCGGGCGAGGCCCCCGAAGCCGCCCTCGTACGCGAACTGCGCGAGGAACTCGGCGTAACGGCGGAGTCCGTCGAGCGCGTCCCGGGGGAGTGGCCCCTGCGGACGCCGTACGTCCTGCGTGTGTGGACCGCGCGACTGCTCCCGGGCTCGGCCGACCCCACGCCCCTCGAGGATCATGACGACCTGCGCTGGCTGAGTCCGGACGAGCTCTGGGACGTGGACTGGCTGGACCAGGACGTCCCCGCCGTGAAGGCGGTGCTGCGGCTCTGGGACGGCCGGGATCTGTCCAGGGGGTGATCCGAACGACACCCCCTGGGCGCCGACGGGTCGCAGGGCCAGGTGCCGCGCACCGGCTCCTCTCTTTGGGGGACACCGGTGACGTACGAGGTGCGGGCGCGGGCGCCGGTGCGCGGCGCTGGGTGCAGGGCTTTCGGGAGCGGGAGGGCGCGAGCCGCGTCCGCGGCCCGAAGTCCCGTACGCCGTTCGTGCCACAGTGCGCCCACGTGTGCGGTAAGGCGTCCCGGATATCGGGTATGTGCCCATTAACCCCACGAAACCGGACATGGGTGGGTTCCTGGCCTGGGAAGTGATCGGCGTGATCGACACCGAAGGCGACTGTGCCGAGTGGAGTTTTCCCGCGGAGCCCGGTGCCGTCCGTACCGCCCGTGCCGTCGTCCGGGGCCAGCTGCGCACCTGGGGGCTGGATTCCCTCGGTGACGTGACCGCGCTGCTGGTCAGTGAGCTGGTGACCAACTCGCTGCGGTACGCCACCGGCCCCATCGGTGTCCGTCTGGTCAGACCCGGAGGACTGCCGGGTGCTCTCCTCGTGGAGGTCTCCGACCCGTTGCCCGACCCGCCCCGTGAGCGGTCCGCCGACGCGGACGACGAGAGTGGTCGAGGGCTGCAACTGGTGGCGGGGTCGTCGCGGCGTTGGGGTACCCGGCCCGGGGACACTGGAAAGACGGTGTGGTTCGAGCTGGGGGTGCCCGGCTGAGGGGGTCGGCGGTGCCTGGTTGAGGGTGTCGGTGGTGCCTGGTTGAGGGTGCGGACTGTGCCCGGCTGAGGGGGCGTCGGCTGTCGTGCTGAGGGTGTGTCGGGCGGAGGGTGGGGCGACCGATTGGTTCAGGCCATCAGAGTTGTCCGGAGTCTTTGATTCGATGGGGCGCCACCTGGTTAGAAGACTGGGAGTATGTCGCGGCCGGTCCAAAAACCATCGGGACCGTGCTGTGATCGTGAACACCGTGTTGTGCGGCGCCGTAGTGCTGGATACTGCGGGCAGCCGCCCCCGGTGACCGGTGCCGGACGCGGTGAGCTGGAGGGGACGGTTCGCGTGAGCGAGATACCAGCGAAGGCCACGGAGTCCGAGGACCCGTCGGACGGCGCGAGGGCGGGGGCCGCGGGCGATTCCGCCGTGGCCGGAGCGACGGGCGGGGCGATGGGCGCCGCCGTGCCCCAACCGCGAGGCGACGCGAGAACCGAGCCGACGAACACACCATGGGGCGGCGCGCCCTCCGGACCGAGCGACGACGCGAGGTCCCGGACGGCGGGCGCCTCGACGGGCGATCCGACGGACGCGGGCACGGACATCGGCGCGGACATGCACCGGGCCACGGCCAAGTCGCCTGGTGGACCGCAGGGCGCAGCGCCCGTTGAATCGCCCGTCGAACCGGACGGCGAGCCCATGGGCGACGCGATGTGGCAGAGCAGCCCGCCCGGTTCGATCTACGACTACATCAAGGTCGCCTCGTTCTCCATCGGCGCCGACGGCCTCGTCGACCAGTGGAGCCTGCGTGCCGAGCAGCTCTTCGGGATATCCCCCGAGCGCGCCCTCGGCATGGACCCCATCGAGGCGTTCTTCGAACCGGACCAGCGTGAGCGCGGCCAGCGCAAGATGGCGGAGATCCTGGACGGCCGCGAGTGGACCGGTGTGGTCCCCTTCCGCATGCCGGCCGCCGAGGACGGCGAGCCGGGCGCCGAGGGCCTCGCCGAGGTCTATGTGATGCCCACCACGACGGAGGACGGCGAACGGGCCGCCGTGTGCATCGTCGTGGACGTCCGGACCCTCCGCAGCATCGAGACGGACCTCGCCGCCTCGCAGGCGATTTTCGGTCAATCTCCGTTCGGCTTCCTGCTCATCGACATGGACCTGCGGGTCCGGCGCGCCAACAAGCGGTTCGCCTCGGTGTTCGGCGGAAACGTGGAGAGCCACCGCGGCCGTACGGTCCACGACTATCTGCCGCGCTCCGAGGCCGATCGGGTCGCCGCGACGCTGCGCCGCGTCCTCGAAACCGGCGACTCCATCACGGACATGCACGTCACCGGTTTCATACCCGGCTCCGACGACCGCCGGCACTGGTCCATCAACCTCTACCGCGTACACAGCGGCACCGGCCGCCCCATCGGTATCGCCTGGCTCGGAACCGACATCACCAGCCGACGCGCCGCGGCCCGGGAAGCTGCCGCCGCCCGGCGCAATCTCGCTCTTCTGAACGAGGCGGGCGCCCGCATCGGCAACTCCCTCGACCTGGAGACCACCGCGCGCGAACTTCTCGACGTCGTCGTGCCCGGTTTCTGCGACCTCGCCACCGTCGACCTGTACCAGGGCCTGCTGGCGGGCGACGAGACCCCGCGGGCGCTCGCCGACGGCAGCGCGGAGCTGCGCCGGGTCGCCTTCGCCAGCGCCGTGTCCGACGCGCCGTTCATCGGCGGACCGGCCCCCGTGACCGTGGGCGCCGTCCACCACTACCCGTTCAACTCGCCCTGCGCGGACGCTCTGCGCACCGCCCGCCCCCAGCACGTCCCCGCCGAGGACGGCGGGCTCATCCAGTCCACGCTGGCGGTCCCGATGGTCGCCCACGACACGGTGGTCGGCCTCGCCCAGTTCTCCCGTACGAAGGGCAGCGAGCCCTTCGGCGACCGCGACCGGGCGCTCGCGGTGGAACTCGCGGCGCGCGCCGCGGTCTGCATCGACAACGCCCGGCTGTACCGCCGTGAGCACGAACGCGCGCTGATCCTGCAGCGCTCGCTCCTCCCGCCGGGCGACCCGGAGGCCTCCGGTCTTGACATCGCGTGTCGGTACCTGCCCGGCAACGCGGCCACCGAGGTCGGTGGCGACTGGTTCGACGTCATCGAACTCCCCGGACACCGCACGGCGTTGGTCGTCGGCGACGTCATGGGGCGCGGTCTGCGGGCTGCGGTCGCCATGGGTGAGCTGCGCACCGCGGTCCGCACCCTGGCCCTCCTCGACCTCGAACCCGCTGAAGTCCTCTCGGCGTTGGACGAGATCGCCCGCGGTCTCGGCACCCCCGGCGGAGTTCAGCAGGCCACCCGCGCGGCCCGCCAGCCCCGCGACGCCGACCTCTCCGAGGTGTACCTGGCGACCTGCGTGTATGCGGTGTACGACTCCGTGACCCGCCGCTGCACCTTCGCCAACGCGGGCCATCTGCCGCCGGTGCTGGTCGAACCCGGCGAGAGCGCGCTGATGCTCGACGTGCCGCCGGGCATGCCCCTCGGGGTGGGCGGCGAGCCCTTCGAGGAGGTAGAGGTCGAACTACCCGAAGGCGCACTGTTGGCGCTCTACACGGATGGACTGGTCGAATCGCGCGATCACCCCCTCGACGAGGGTCTGCAGGCCTTCGTCGGCGCGCTCACCGACCCCTCCCGCCCCCTGGAGGACGTGTGCGACCACGTCCTCAACACCCTCGACACCCACCACGGCGAGGACGACATCGCGCTGCTGATGGCTCGTGTCCAGGGGCTGCCCGCCGATTCCGTCGGCGACTGGACGCTGCCGCGCGAGCCGCGCAGTGTGGGGCGGGCCCGTGAGTACGCGCGCACCCAGCTCACCGCCTGGGGCCTGGAGCCGCTCGTCGACACCGCCGAGCTCCTGGTCAGCGAACTCGTCACCAACGCGCTGCGCTACGGCGAGGGCGAGATCAGGCTGCGCCTGCTGCTGGACCGGACCCTCGTGTGCGAGGTCTGGGACGCGGGCCTCGTCCAGCCGCGCCGGCGCCGTGCCCGCGACACGGACGAGGGGGGCCGGGGGCTGCAGCTCGTCGGCCTGCTCTCCGCCTCGTGGGGCTCGCGGCGGACGCCGCGCGGCAAGACGGTCTGGTTCGAACTCCCGCTCCCGGACGGCGGTACGCCTCTCACGGACCCGGCGGAGGCGTTGCTGAGCCTGTTCTGACGGCGCCGTTCCCCGCACCCCCTTGGGCTGGGCTTCGCCCCGATTCCATTCCCCGCCCGGCCCGGTGGTTCCTCGGCTGCGAGCCGGTGGGGGCTGGTCGCGCAGTTCCCCGCGCCCATAAAAGGCCCCCGCGCTCCTGAAAGCCCCCGCGCCCTCAGAAGTCCCTGCGCCCGCGTGTCCTCGGTCCGCCGAAGCTCGCCGCGGGGGCGTCGGGCGTGTCGTCGAGCAGGATCCCGCCGAGCACCGCACCGCCGACGCCCGCGCCCTCGGGTCCGGCGTACGGATTCCCGTACGCCCGCACGTCCCGCTCCGCGAGCTGCTGGGCCTCCAGAGCGAGCCCATCGGCGCGCCGGACGTCGACGAGGGTGCGGGGCGTGAGCGCGAGGTGCCGCTCCGCCTCCGACAGCCGGGTCCGTGCCTCGACCCCGACCGCTCCCCGGTGTGTCGTGACGAACTCGGAGGCGAGGGCGACGGCACTGCGGGCCGGAAGGAGCGCGTGGTCGCGGAAGGCCCGGTCGAGGAACGCCCGGTCGACGGGCACGCGGTCCTCGGCCAGGAGCGGTGCCCCGGCGTCGGCGAGGCGACGGAGGGCGCCGAGGGGGTCGTACGGACGGACGCCGCCCGTGATCTCCCGTCGCACGTCGGCGACGGCCGACGCGGCGTGCGTGATCCGACTGGGCAGCGCACCGACGGCAGGGAGGCCGCGCGCGGCCACGAGCTCGGCGTCCGCGTCACGCAGCGCGCCGGGCAACAGGGCCGTCGCGGAGGCGAGTTCGGAGGCCACTCGGTCGATACCGGCCACGAAGAGGTCCGCCTGGTCGACGGCGGCCTCGGCGGCCCGCAGATACGCCGTCGCCCGCGCGCCCTCCCCCCGGTCCAGGGACTGCCGGGCCCGGTCCAGGCGGGTGGTGGCGAAGACGAGCCGGTCCTTGGCCTGTTCGACGTCGCCCGCGACGGACAGGGACGCGGAGGGCGCGTACCGCTCGCGCAGTTCGGTGAGCGTCGCCTCCGCGGCCGGGGTGCGCGCGGTGAGCTTCCGGAAACGGGCCTCCGCCGACTCCAGCGCGGCAGGCAACGTCCGCTCCAGGGCGCGCAGCAGATCGAATCCGGGCGCCTCCGCGTCCAGCCGCCGTCCCGCCTCCGTACAGCGGGCGACGATCTCCTCCAGCAGCTGCCGCCGCACGAGGCTGTCGTCCGTCAGGGTGTCGTCCAGCCGCTGCCACAGCCGGAAGGAAGCCGTCAGCTCGGAGCGCGCGAACGCCAGTGCCTCCGTGTACGTCGCGACGGCCTCCTCTCCGAACCGGTCCGCGGCCCAGCCGAGTTCCTCCGTTCCGGTGCGCACGCAGTCGTCGATCTCGACGAGCAACCGTCCCGCCCGGCGGTCGAGTTCGGCGAACGGCACGGGGTGCGGGGTGCCGCCGCCGGGTGTCGTACGGGTCCGGGCCCGTCGTGTCCGCCGCGCGTACGAGTACGCCGCCAGCGCCCCCGCGGCGACCACCGCGACGAGGGGCAGCACGAGATCGCCGGTGTTCGTCCCACCCCGCCCGGGCGCGGACCGCACCTCGTCGGCTCCCGCCCGTGTGATGGGCAGCAGCAGCCATCCCACTGCCAGCAGCCCCCCGAGCACGGCATGCGCCACCCGTACGGCTATGTGGGACGTGGCTCGGCGCGACCGGCTTCGGCTCAGGGGCGACGTCACATTTGGGAGCGTATGACCGCTTGCGCCGGGGCGCGACCGGGAGTGCGCCGAGGCGGGGCCGCTTAAGGTACCGGGGATACGGGGGCATACGGAGGGGGCACGGGGGATGGACGAGCAGCGCACGGGGACCGAGGTGGACACGGAGGCGGAGCCGGTGGCGGAGACGCCGGCGGCATCGGCCGGGGCGGGGACGGACAGAGGAGCGGGCGGGGGAGAGCGCGGGCCGGAGGACGACGAGGGCCGTACCTCCCCGAGCCGGGTCCCCGCCTGGCTTCGAACGGTGGGCAGGGGCTGGCGGCACCCCCGCCTCCGCTGGCCCAAACGGGTCGTACTCGCGCTCGTTCTGGTGTCGGTCCTCTCCCTTCTCGCCGCGGGCACCGCCCTGCGGGTCAACTACGCCGGAGACCCGGCCCCCGGTACCCAGACCAGGAACCGTGACGCCCTCTGGATGGGCCACGCCTGGGTGGACGGCCGGAAGAAGGACGCGGACGTCAAGGCGCTCGCGAAGCGGCTGCGGGCGACGGGGATCCGGGATCTGTATGTGCACGCGGGACCGCTGGAGCACGACGGGACCCTGCCCGAGTCGGCGTACCCGAAGGCGCGTTGGCTGGTCGAGGCCGTGCACCGCGAACTGCCCGGTGTCCGTGTCCAGGCCTGGCTCGGCGACGTGCTCGCCACCGAGGGGGAGGTCGGGATGCGCCTGGAACGGGCGGCCACCCGGGCCGCCGTCGTCCGCTCCGCCGGGCAGATCCTCGACGCCGGTTTCGAGGGCGCCCACTTCGACCTGGAGCCCCTGCACTCCGACGACTCGAATTACCTTTCCCTGCTCGACGATCTGCGCCGCGTCACCCGCGCCCACGACGCCCAGCTCTCCGTCGCCGCCCACCAGATCGACCCGCTCCCGAACCTCCACTCCGTCGTCGGCGCCTTCACCGCGCACCCCAAGTGGTGGTCCCAGTCGTTCTTCGGACAGGTCGCCCGCCGGGTCGACCAGATCGCCGTGATGTCGTACGACACGGCGCTTCCGCTGGAGAGCCTGTACGGGGGCTACGTCGCCGAGCAGACCTCCCTCGCCCTCGAAGTCACCCCGAAGTCGACCGACCTGCTGATGGGCCTGCCCTTTTATTACGAGGACAACATGGACCACCACGGCTCCGCCGAGACGGTCGCGGCGGCCGTCCGCGGCACCCGCCTCGGCCTCTCCCGCACCGACCGCACCCGGGAACACTTCGGCGTCGCCCTGTACGTGGACTTCGCCGCCCGGGAGAAGGACTGGACGGCGTACGAGGAAGGCTGGGTCCGATGACCGCCCCGCGCAGGCCGCTCACGAGGGACGAGCTCGCGCCCCTCGCCCGTGCCGCTTTCGGCCCGGCCCGGACGCTCACCGCGGTCGCCCGGCTGCGCGGCGGCAGCAAGAAGGGTGTCTACCGGCTCTTCCTCGACGACGGCTCCACCGCGATCGCCTACGTCTGGGACCCGGCCGAGGACTACTGGGACGCGGCCCCGGCCGACCCCCGCGACTCCTTCTCGCACGCCTCCGGGCTCGACCTCTTCACCGCCGCGTACGACAGGCTCACCGCCCTCGGCATCCGCACGCCCCGCCTGCTGTTCGCCGACCGCAGCCACACGCATCTGCCCTCGGACGTGGCCGTGGTGGAGGACGTGCGCGGCGGTAGTCTCGAGGACCTGCTGCACCGTGACCCCGAGGCCGCCGAAGGGCCCCTGCGGGAACTGGCCGAGGCCCTGCGCACCCTGCACGCCCACCCCGCACCCCGCCACGGCAAGGTCGCCGTCGTCGACAACGGCGGCAGCGCGCACGGCGGTTCGTGCGAACAGGTCGTCCTCGAACGGGCCCTGGCCGACCTGGCGGAGGCCGCCGCACGCGACTCTCGGCTCGCCGCCGTACGCGAGGCTCTGTACGACCGTCTGCACGCCCTCGCCGAGACGGTCCGACCGCGCAGCCGCGTCGGCCTGGTCCACGGCGAACTCGGCCCGGACCACGTCCTCGTGGACGAGTACGGCCACCCCGCCCTCATCGACATCGAGGGCCTGCTCTACTTCGACGCCGAGTGGGAGCACGTCTTCCTGCGCCAGCGCTTCCACGACGACTACGCAGCTCTGCGTGCCGAGGGTCTCGACGAGGACCGGCTGCGCCTCTACCGCCTGGCCATGCACCTCTCGCTGGTCGCGGGCCCGCTCCGGCTCCTCGACGGCGACTTCCCGGATCCGGAGTTCATGCGGGCGATCGCGGAACACAGCGTCGGGCAGACCCTCACGCTGCTGGAGCACCCCGTGCCATGATCTGGGGGCACGCCTGGTCGGCGCGCTGTGGGGGAGGGAGAGACGGTGCACCTGTATCTGGTGGGCTTCGCCGCGCTGGCGATGACCGGCACGGCGCTGATGGGGATCGCCGGGATCGTCACGGGCTGGGTGCCGCGCTGGATGCGCGTACGTGTCCTCCGGCCGAAGCTGTGGGGGTACGGCGTGGTGGTGGGGGCCGTCGGCATGTCCCTGTACATGTTCATCGGGCCGTTCCGAGGCCCCGACCTCAGCATGGCGCCCTTCGCGATGACCGGTATGGCCATGTTCTTCGCGGGGCTCTGGCTGCAGACGCTCTCGCGGCGTCCCGGTCGCCCCGGCATCCCCGAACGCCGATGACAGCGCCCTGGCTCTTCGCGGCGGGCCTCGGCGAGGGCGTGGTGCTCGGACTCGCGGCGGCCGTCGGGATCGTCGCCGTGCGCGGCGGCCGGGTGCCGGGGTGGGAGCGCCGTCCCGTCGTCCGGCGCCGCCTGTGGGGCCGGGGCGCGCTGCTGGTGACGGCGGCCGTCGCGCTCCAGTCGTTGAACCTGGCCTTCTCGGGCCCCGGCTTCCTCCAGTTCGCGGGCGCCCTCGTGAGCGGCGCGGGCCTGATCACCGGGGCCGCCCTGATGCACCGGGCGACCCGGGACCGCCGCCGCGGCCCCACCGCTCCTTCGACTCCCTAGGGTCCTAAGGGTCCTAAGGGTCCTAAGGGCCCTAAGGGCCCTATGAAGACGAGTCCCGCCTCCTGATCTTCGAACCCAGCCACACCAGCGGGTCGTACTTGCGGTCGACCGCCCGTTCCTTCAAGGGGATCAGGGCGTTGTCCGTGATCTTGATGCCCTCGGGGCAGACCTCCGTGCAGCACTTGGTGATGTTGCAGTAGCCGAGGCCGTGCTCGTCCTGGGCGGTGCGCTTGCGGTCCAGGCCGGTGTCGGCGGCCGCGTCCAGCGGGTGCATGTCCAGTTCGGCGACGCGCATCAGGAAGCGCGGGCCCGCGAACGCCGGTTTGTTCTCCTCGTGGTCGCGCACGACATGGCAGGTGTCCTGGCACAGGAAGCACTCGATGCACTTGCGGAACTCCTGCGAGCGGTCCACGTCCTCCTGCTGCATGCGGTACTCGCCGGGGCCGAGACCGGCCGGGGGGACGAAGGCGGGGACCTGCCGCGCCTTCGCGTAGTTGAAGCCGACGTCCGTGACGAGATCCCGTACGACCGGGAAGGCGCGCAGCGGTGTGACGGTGATCGTCTCCTCCCGCGTGAACACCGACATGCGCGTCATGCACATCAGCCGGGGTCGCCCGTTGATCTCCGCCGAGCACGAACCGCACTTGCCCGCCTTGCAGTTCCAGCGGACGGCCAGGTCCGGGGCCTGGGTCGCCTGGAGCCGGTGGATGATGTCCAGCACCACCTCACCGTCGTTGACCTCGACCGCGAAGTCCTTCAGGCCGCCGCCCTTCACATCCCCGCGCCACACCTTGAAGCGGGCCTCGTAGCTGCTCACTCGTAGAGCTCCTCTTCGGCGAGGTACTTGACCAGCTCCTCCTTCTCGAAGAGGGCGAGCAGGTCGGGACGAATGGGTTCGGTGGTCTCGCGGCTGAGGTCGATCTGGCCGTGCACCGGGTCGGTGGCCGCCAACCCGCCCGTGGGATCGGTGAGTTGGCACAGCAGGTTGAGGCGACGCCAGGTCCGCTCCATCGTCGGATGGTCCTCGCGGGTGTGGCCGCCGCGTGACTCCGTGCGCTCCAGGGCGGCTCGGGCCACGCACTCGCTGACCAGGAGCATGTTGCGCAGGTCGAGGGCGAGGTGCCAGCCGGGGTTGAACTGCCGGTGGCCCTCGACTCCGGCCCGCCGTGCCCGTACCCGCAGCTCCGCGAGTTTCTCCAGGGCCTGTTCCATCTCGGCCTCGCGGCGGATGATGCCGACCAGGTCGTTCATGGTCTGCTGGAGTTCCTGGTGGAGGGTGTACGGGTTCTCGGGCGGGCGTCCGCTCTCCGCACCGGGCTCCGGACCCTCGGCCGAGAAGGGCCGCAGGGCCTCGGCCGCCGCCGTGTCGATCTGGATGTCGTCCACGGGCGGGCGGTCCCCGGCCAGGTCGGCGGCGTACCCGGCGGCGTGCAGTCCCGCCCGCCGCCCGAAGACCAGCAGGTCGGAGAGGGAGTTGCCGCCGAGCCGGTTGGAACCGTGCATGCCGCCCGCGACCTCACCGGCGGCGAACAGCCCCGGTACGCCGCGCGCGGCCGCCGAGTCCGATTCGACCGCGATGCCGCCCATCACGTAGTGACAGGTGGGCCCGACCTCCATCGCCTCCGCCGTGATGTCGACGTCCGCGAGCTCCTTGAACTGGTGGTACATGGAGGGAAGCCGGCGCCGGATCACCTCGGCGGGCATACGGGTCGACACATCGAGGAAGACCCCGCCGTGCGGCGACCCGCGACCCGCCTTCACCTCGGAGTTGATGGCGCGGGCGACCTCGTCGCGGGGCAGCAGCTCCGGGGGACGCCGGTTGTGGTCCGGGTCCTCGTACCAGCGGTCGCCCTCCTCCTCGGACTGCGCGTACTTCTCCTTGAAGACGTCCGGGATGTAGTCGAACATGAACCGCTTGCCGTCGGAGTTCCTGAGCACCCCGCCGTCCCCGCGCACCGACTCGGTGACCAGGATCCCCTTCACCGACGGCGGCCAGACCATGCCCGTCGGATGGAACTGCACGAACTCCATGTTGAGCAGTGGCGCCCCGGCGAGCAGCGCGAGGGCGTGCCCGTCGCCCGTGTACTCCCACGAGTTCGACGTCACCTTGAACGACTTGCCGATACCGCCGGTGGCGATGACGACGGAGGGCGCTTCGAGCACGAAGAAGCGGCCGGACTCGCGCTCGTAGCAGAACGCGCCGGAGACGCGGTTGCCGTCCTTCAGCACACGCGTGACGGTGCACTCCTGGTACACCTTCAGCCGGCTCTCGTACTCGCCCGTCTCCTTCATGTCCTCCTGCTGGAGCGACACGATCTTCTGCTGGAGGGTCCGGATGAGTTCGAGCCCGGTCCGGTCGCCGACGTGCGCGAGCCGCGGATACTCGTGACCGCCGAAGTTGCGCTGGGAGATCCGCCCGTCCTTCGTACGGTCGAACAGGGCGCCCCAGGTCTCCAGCTCCCACACCCGGTCCGGGGCTTCCTTGGCATGCAGCTCGGCCATCCGCCACTGGTTCAGGAACTTCCCGCCCCGCATGGTGTCGCGGAAGTGGACCTGCCAGTTGTCGCCGGAGTTGACGTTGCCCATCGCGGCCGCGATGCCGCCCTCGGCCATCACCGTGTGGGCCTTGCCGAACAGCGACTTGCAGATCACGGCCGTACGGGCGCCACGCTCGCGCGCCTCGATGGCGGCGCGCAGTCCGGCGCCACCGGCGCCGACCACGACAACGTCCCACTCCTGCCTGTCAACCACGGACATCAGAGGGCCCCACTCAGCTAGAAGAAGCGCGGATCGTCGAAGGCGCCGGACGCGACGAGGTACACGTAGAAGTCGGCGAGCGCCACGCTGATCAGCGACGCCCAGGCGAGCAGCATGTGGCGGGCGTTCAGCTTCCCGACCCACTGCCACATCCGGTAGCGCACGGGATGCTTGGAGAAGTGCTTGAGCTTGCCGCCGACGATGTGCCGGCAGGAGTGGCAGGACAGGGTGTACGCCCAGATCAGCGTGATGTTGAGCAGGAAGACCAGGGTGCCCAGGCCCATGTGGCCCCAGCGGTAGTGCTCGTCGCGGAAGGACAGCACGGTGTCGTAGGTCAGGATCCCGGCGACCACGATCGCGGCGTAGAAGAAGTACCGGTGGACGTTCTGCAGGATGAGCGGGAAGCGGGTCTCGCCGGTGTACTTCTTGTGCGGCTCGGCGACCGCGCAGGCCGGTGGCGACGCCCAGAAGCCGCGGTAGTAGGCCTTGCGGTAGTAGTAGCAGGTCAGCCGGAAACCGAGCGGGAAGATCAGGATGATGATGGCGGGGGAGATGCCCCACCAGCTCCCGAAGAGGTCCGCGTTGGGGCCCGCGTGCATCGTCCGGCACCGCTCGGCCAGACAGGGCGAGTAGAACGGCGAGACGTACGGCGCCGCGTAGTAGTTCGTGTCCGCGAACGCGCGCCAGGTCGAGTACACGACGAAGGCCAGCAGCCCGGCGGCGGTGACGGCGGGCGCCAGCCACCAGCGGTCGGTGCGCAGATGCGGGGCGGTGATCGCGGCGCGCGTTCCGGTGTGTACGCCGCCGGGGGTCGGATGGGGTTCAGTGCCAGTGCTCAACTTTTCGCCTCCGGGGCGCTCACGGGGCGTGGCGGTCGTGGGCGCCGAGTCCCTCGTCGTCCGAGTCCGTCCACAAGGAGCTGTCGTACGGGGTGTCGGGGATCGGGACGAGATCGGGGCGCCGGGGCGGGGAGAGGCCGGGGGCGGACTCGCGCAGCAGGGCGACGCTCTCGCGCAGGTGGTCCGCGTCGGCGCGGACGCGGCGCATCTCCAGGCCGCCTCCGCCGATCTGCTGCTCCAGGCGTCCCACCGACCTCACGAGGTCGTCGATGCATCGCTGAACTGACGTCAAGTCGTCGTGTACGGACATGACTTGCCCTCACTTCCAGGACCCTGCGGTCCAAGGCGGCAACGTTCATGCGCCTGCGAGTGTTGCGCGTCACACCGAGCCGTGGGAAGGGATCTGCACGGATTGACGGCTCACGCCCACCGGAATGCGCCCCCCGGGGCCGATTTGCATCGACACGTGAGTGAATCCGAGCCCTGCGACGGGGCTGCGCCGCGGATCCCTGCTCGGCTGCGGGTGGGTGGGGGCTGGTCGCGCAGTTCCCCGCGCCCCTGCGGGGTCGGGGCTGCGCCCCGTACCCCGGCCGCCGTGTTCTTCGGCTGCGGGCCGGTGGGGGCCGATCGCGCAGTTCCCCGCGCCCCCAGGGGTGGGGCTGCGCCCCACATTCCTGCCTTGTCCGAAGTTCTTCGGCTGGCGGTCGGTGGGGGGCTGGTCGCGCGGTTCCTCGCGCCCCTAAAGGCTTGGCCTGGTCGGTGGTCGAGGGTGTCCCCACTCACCCCGGCCCGCATCTTCAGCCTGTCCGGCGTTTGAGGACGAGGCCGTTCAGGCCGATGCGGGGGTCTGGGGGCGAGGGAGCTTGGGCCGGATGGGTGGGGTTTCGGGCGCTTCACGTCGTGTCGCCGCACCCCCACGCTCCCCCTCCCGTTCAGTGGGCACATACATCTGATCAACCGCATATTCCGCCAGAAGTGATCAGATCCGGCCCCGTTCTCCCCACCGGAGGTTGCAGTGATGTCCCACGACGGAGTCGGACTGCGCGCGGTGATGCGCTCGGTCGCGTTCCTCACCGCGGGCGCACTCGCGGTACCCGCCCTCGCCGCGTGCAGCGCCGACGAGGAGGTCGCCAAGCCCCTCGCCGCGCAGGACATCGCACCCGCGACCCGCGACCGGATCGCGGACGGCGGCACCCTGCGCTGGGCGGTGGACGCCGTACCGCAGACCCTCAACACCTTCCAGGCGGACGCCGACGCCGGCACCTCCCGGATCGCCGGCGCCGTACTGCCCGCCCTGTACCGCCTCGACTCCAACGGCACCCCCCAGCTCAACCCCGCCTACCTCGAATCGGCCAAGATCGTCGAGACCGAGCCTCAGCAGGTCGTGCTCTACAAGCTCAACCAGCAGGCTGTCTGGAGCGACGGCCGCGAGATCGGCGCCGCCGACTTCGCCGCCCAGTGGCGCGCCCTGTCCGGCAAGGACAGCGCGTACTGGACGGCCCGCAACGCCGGCTACGACCGCATCGAGAAGATCGAGCGAGGCAAGAGCAACCTGGAGGTCCGCGTCACCTTCAGTCGTCCCTACGCCGACTGGAAGTCGCTCTTCTCACCGCTGTACCCCAAGGACGTGATGGGCACCGCCGACGCCTTCAACGACGGGGCGCGCACCAAGCTCCAGGCCACCGCGGGCCCGTTCACCCTCCAGAAGATCGACCACAAGAGCGGCGAGGTCCTCCTCACCCGCAACCCGCGCTGGTGGGGCCGCCCCGCCAAGCTCTCCGAGATCGCGCTGATCGCCGTCCCGCGCGACAAGCGGGCCGAGGCGCTCGCCGCCGACAAGGTCGACCTGGCCGAGATCGACCCCGAAGAGGCCGGCCGGATCACGCTCGCCGCCCGCGACAAGGGGCCCGCCCCGCAGCAGGGATCGGGGACCGCCCCGCTGCAGGGTGCGGGCTCCGCGCTCACGCCCGCGAAGGCGCTGCGTTCCTGGGCGGTCGCGCACGGCTCCGACGCGAGAGCCGCGTCCGACGAGATCAAGGCCCGCAAGCAGCAGCGCACGGCGATCGCGACGTACGCCCGTCAGCAGACGTCCCTGAGCGACTTCGTGGTCCGCAAGTCCCTCGAGCCCGCCTACACCCAGCTGGCCCTGAACGGCTCCGAGGGCCCGCTCGCCGACGAGCGAGTCCGCCGCGCCGTCGCCCGCGCGATCAACCGCGACGAACTCGCCCAGGCCGTCCTGGGCCCGCTGGGCCTGCCTGCCGTCCCGGTCGGCAGCCACCTCGCGCTCTCCGGCCAGCCGGACTACGCCGACAACAGCGGCGCGCTCGGAGGTCAGGACACCAAGGAGGCGCAGGCGCTGCTGGCGGATGCCGGATGGGTGCCCGGGGGACCGGTGAACGAGCAGCAGCAACAGCAGCAGAAGAAGGACAAGGACAAGGCGGCCGGACCCGAGGGCAAGAAGGCGGACTCCGACGCCAACCCGGACGACGGAACGTTCATCGTCGGCGAGGACGACAAGAACGGCGAGGCCGACCGGGACAAGAAGGAACCGAAGGACGAGAAGCACGGGAAGAACGAGAAGCAGCACGCGGACGGCGAGGCCGGCAAGCATCTCGACGGCAGGCAGTACGCCCCCAAGGACAACCGGCAGGGCGGGGCGCCCGGCGCCTACGCGCCCAAGGGCACGGCCGCCCCGGCGGGCGCCGCGGCCGGCGCGCTCGCCAAGGACGGCAAGGCGCTGACACTGCGCTTCGTCCTGCCCTCGGGTCCCGGTTCGGACTCGCTGCGCACGGTCGCCGACCAGATCTCCCGGATGCTGGAGCGCATCGGCATCCGTACCGAGACGTCCAGGGTGCCGGACGCCAGCTATTTCAAGGACCACATCGCCTCGGGCCAGTACGACCTGGCGCTGTACTCCTGGCCCGCCTCCGCCTTCCCCGCCACAGACGCCCGCCCGATCTACGCGAAGCCGGTCCCGGCAGCCGACGGCTCCCTCGCCGTCGAGCAGAACTACACCCGGGTCGGCACCGACCAGGTCGACCAGCTCTTCGACCAGGCCATCGCGACGCTGGACGAGGACGAGTCGCGTTCCCTGGTCCGCAAGGCCGACGCCCGGATCTGGGCCGCCGCCGGATCGATTCCCCTCTATCAGCGCCCCCAGCTCATGGCCACCCGCCTGAACCTCGCCAACGCCGGCGCCTTCGGGTTCCAGACCCCCCTCTACGAGGACATGGGCTTCCTGAAGAAGGGCGTGCAGGGGGGAACGGCAACCGAGAAGGACAGGTAGGAAGGGCAAGCAGGAAGGGCGATCAGCGTCGCCCACGGCCTCCGCGGACTGGCCCGCGGAGGCCGTGCCCGTCAAGGCCACGTACCATGGGGTAAGGCCGTGGCGTGTCCAGCCCGGCAGGGTCCGCGTAGCACTGACGTACGCGCAGGCCGTCCACTCACTCCGGGAGAAGCGCCTCAATATGGCCACGCGCCACGACATCCGCAACGTCGCCATCGTCGCCCACGTCGACCATGGCAAGACCACCCTGGTCGATGCCATGCTCAAGCAGGCCGGTGCCTTCGCCGCGCACGCCGCCGAGTCGCTTGACGACCGCATGATGGACTCGAACGACCTGGAGCGTGAGAAGGGCATCACGATCCTGGCCAAGAACACGGCCGTGAAGTACCACCCCAAGGATGGTGGTGAGGTCATCACCATCAACATCATCGACACCCCGGGCCACGCCGACTTCGGTGGCGAGGTCGAGCGCGGTCTGTCGATGGTGGACGCGGTCGTCCTCCTCGTCGACGCCTCCGAGGGCCCGCTGCCGCAGACCCGCTTCGTGCTGCGCAAGGCGCTCCAGCAGCGTCTGCCGGTCATCCTGTGCATCAACAAGACCGACCGCCCGGACTCCCGGATCGACGAGGTCGTCAACGAGACCTACGACCTCTTCCTGGACCTGGACGCGGACGAGGAGCAGATCGAGTTCCCCATCGTCTACGCGTGTGCGCGTGACGGCGTCGCCTCACTGACCAAGCCGGAGAACGGCACGGTCCCGCAGGACAGCGACAGCCTGGAGCCGTTCTTCACCACGATCCTGCAGTCCGTCCCGGCCCCGTCCTACGACGAGTCCGCCCCGCTCCAGGCGCACGTCACCAACCTGGACGCCGACAACTTCCTCGGCCGTATCGCGCTGCTCCGCGTCGAGCAGGGCGAGCTGCGCAAGGGCCAGACCGTCACGTGGATCAAGCGCGACGGCACGATGTCCAACGTCCGCATCACCGAGCTGCTGATGACCGAGGCGCTCACCCGTAAGCCGGCCGAGAAGGCGGGCCCGGGTGACATCTGCGCGGTCGCCGGTATCCCGGACATCATGATCGGCGAGACGCTTGCCGACCCCGAGAACCCGATCGCGCTGCCGCTGATCACGGTCGACGAGCCGGCCATCTCGATGACCATCGGCACGAACACCTCGCCGCTGGTCGGCCGCGGCGGCACCGGCAAGGGCGCCGCCGCGAAGGCCGCGGTCAAGGACCGCAAGGTCACCGCCCGCCAGGTCAAGGACCGTCTCGACCGCGAGCTGATCGGTAACGTCTCGCTCCGCGTGCTCGACACCGAGCGTCCCGACGCCTGGGAGGTCCAGGGCCGTGGTGAGCTCGCGCTCGCCATCCTGGTCGAGCAGATGCGCCGCGAGGGCTTCGAGCTGACCATCGGCAAGCCCCAGGTGGTCACCCAGATCATCGACGGCAAGGTGCACGAGCCGGTCGAGCGCATGACGATCGACGTGCCCGAGGAGCACATGGGCGCGGTCACGCAGCTCATGGGCGTCCGCAAGGGCCGTATGGACAACATGTCGAACCATGGCTCCGGCTGGGTCCGCCTGGAGTTCGTCGTGCCCTCCCGCGGCCTCATCGGCTTCCGGACCGAGTTCCTGACCGGAACGCGCGGCACGGGCATCGCCCACTCCATCCACGAGGGCCACGAGCCGTGGTTCGGCACCCTGACGACCCGGAACAACGGTTCGCTGGTCGCCGACCGCGCCGGTGCCGTCACCGCGTTCGCGATGACGAACCTCCAGGAGCGCGGTGTGCTCTTCACCGACCCCGGCACCGAGGTGTACGAGGGCATGATCGTCGGCGAGAACTCGCGCGCCGACGACATGGACGTGAACATCACCAAGGAGAAGAAGCTCACCAACATGCGCTCCGCCGCCGCGGACTCGTTCGAGGCGATCGTCCCGCCGCGCAAGCTCTCCCTGGAGCAGTCCCTGGAGTTCTGCCGCGACGACGAGTGCGTCGAGGTGACCCCGGAGGCCGTGCGCATCCGCAAGGTCGTCCTGGACCAGAAGGAGCGCGGTCGCACCGCCAGCCGGGCCAAGCACGGCTGATCTCGACCGTTCCGCAGTGATTTCGGGCACCTCGCATCCGCGGGGTGCCCGTTGCGTTGGGTGGGCCGCGCCGAGCGTGACGCGCGGCTTGCGCCGCGGTACGGGGCTGCGATAGGGCGCGGAGCGAGGAGAGGGTAGGGAAAACCCTTCATTACGGAGGAGGAGCCCTCCAAAATGGCCGGATCCCACTACCCTGCACTCACGTGGGTCCCGGCCGCACGGCGCGTCTCGGCGCCGTGATCACACCGTCGGGGACGTACCCGCTTGATCAGCGAACGGCCTTGTCATGGAAGCCCGTTGACCGCGAAACGGGGCAGCTGCCTCCGCCGGTCCGGGGTGGGTGGGCACGCCAATGGCACCCCCACATGACGGCCACGATAGCCGCAACCCCTTTTTTTGCTCCTCGTGTCCGCAATGCGGACGGTCGAGACCGATAGATGTGTAACAAGTCCGTTTCGCAGGGATCTTTCAGCAAACCCTTTGTCCGGATTTTGGAAGAAGTAGGCGTCAGGTGTGATCGAACCGAGACCTTGTGAGTGTGGTCGGGCTCTGGCCCATGGCAGATAGTTAGGCGCGTAGAGCTCGGACCAACGGGCCATACGCCTTCAGGTGGCGTCGGCTTGCGAGCGCAGGGGGCACCAGCACTTTCTCCGTCCCAAGTGTCGGCAGTGTGACTAGTGCTCCCTTTTGCGGTGAACCAATGGACTCATGAGGAGGAACCCATGCGCGGTGCCAAGAGCGCCAAGTGGGTCGCGATAGCCGCGGTTGTGGCGCTGGGAGCGACCGCCTGTGGTGGTGGCGGCGGCGACAAGGGCAGCGACAGCAAGGCCGCCGTCAACCCGGCCGGTAAGTTCTCGGTCGAGGTGGGCGAGCCGCAGAACCCGCTGCAGCCGGCCAACACCATGGAGTCCAACGGCAGCATTGTCATCAAGTCGCTCTTCTCGCAGCTCGTGAGCTACGACGACAAGGGCAACATCGTCTACGTGAACGCGCAGTCGGTGGACACGAAGGACAACAAGACCTACACGGTCAAGCTGAAGTCGGGCTGGAAGTTCCACGACGGCACCCCGGTGACCGCCACGTCCTACGTCAAGGCGTGGAACTGGGCCGCCGCCCCGGCGAACAAGCAGACCAACAGCTTCTGGTTCTCCGACATCGCGGGCTACGACGACGTCGCCCCGGCGAAGGGCAAGCCGAAGGCCACGGAGATGTCCGGTCTGAAGGTCGTCGACGACAGCACCTTCACGATCACCCTTTCCAAGGCGATCCCCTACTACGTCTACAAGCTCGGCTACGAGGTCTTCTCGCCGCTGCCCGAGTCCTTCTACAAGGACCCGAAGGCCGCGGGTGAGCACCCGATCGGCAACGGCCCGTACAAGTTCGTCAGCTGGGCGCACAAGAAGCAGATCGAGGTCGCCAAGTTCGACGGCTACCAGGGTCCGGACAAGGCCAAGAACGGTGGTGTGCTCTTCAAGAACTACACCAACCTGGAGACGGCCTACGAGGACCTGAAGTCGGGCAACGTCGACGTTCTGCGTCAGGTCGCCCCGAAGGACCTGCCGGTCTACAAGTCGGACCTCGGCAGCCGCGCGGTGGACAAGGCGTACTCGGCGATCCAGACGATCACGCCGGCCTTCTACACCAAGCAGTGGAAGGACATCAACCCGAAGGTCCTGCAGGGCCTGTCGATGGCGATCGACCGCGCCACCATCACCAAGACGGTGCTCCAGGGCACCCGTGAGCCGGCCACGGGCTGGGTCGCGAAGGGTGTGCTCGGCTACGAGCCGAACGTCGGCGGTGACGTCTTCACGTACAACCCGACCAAGGCGAAGCAGCTCATCAAGGACGGCGGCGGCGTCCCGGGCAACGCCATGACCATCCAGTACAACGCTGACGGCGGTCACAAGGAGTGGGTGGAGGCGGTCTGCAACTCGATCACCAACGCCACCGGTGTCAAGTGCTCCGGCGACTCCAAGGCCGACTTCCAGGCCGACCTGGACGCGCGTGACGCGCACTCGGTCAAGTCCATGTACCGCAGTGGCTGGGTGCTCGACTTCCCGATGAACGCGAACTTCATCCGTGACCTGTTCGGCACCAAGTCGGACGGCAACACGAGCGGGTTCTCGAACAAGAAGATCGACGCCGACATCGCCGCGGCCGACTCCGCCAGCTCCCTCGCGGACTCGGAGAAGAAGTACCAGGACATCGAGAAGGAGCTCGTCAACTACATGCCGAGCATTCCGCTCTGGTACTACAAGGTCAACGCGGGCTACTCGGACAAGGTCACCGGCGTCGAGTACGCCCAGGACGGCGACCCGATCCTGACCGGCGTTCAGGTCAAGAAGTAACCGCAATCAGCCCGTGATCCCGGGTGCGGCGCCGCCTCGTGCGCCGCACCCGGGGGGACGGCAGCGGCCGGGGGGCCCTTTCCATGCGCATCGTTCAGGGGTGCGCAAGGAAAGGGCCCGTCGGCTGTCGTCGTAGTAACTACATGGAGGCACGATGGGGCGCTACGTCGCACGACGACTGCTCCAGATGATCCCGGTCTTCATCGGGACAACCCTGCTGATCTTTCTCATGGTCTACGCCCTGCCCGGCGACCCCGTGCGAGGCCTGTTCGGCGACAAGGGCGGAAGCCCCGCCGTCATCGCCTCACTGAGACATCAGTACGGCCTGGACCAGCCGATCCTGGTGCAGTACTACCACTACATGAAGGACATGATCCTTCACTTCGACTTCGGCACGCAGATCGCGAGCGGCCGCCCTGTCACGGACGTCCTCAGCGAGGCGTTCCCCGTGACCCTTCGCCTCGCCTCGCTGTCCTTCGCCATCGAGGTCGTCCTGGGCATCGCCCTGGGCATCTGGGCGGGTATGCGCGCCGGGCGGTTCGCGGACAACGCGATCCTGCTGGTCTCGCTGCTGCTGATCTCCGTTCCGGTGTTCGTTCTCGGCTTCATCCTGAAGGTCGTCTTCGCCTTCCAGCTCAACTGGCTGCCGCCGAACGTGAACGACTCCACGAACTACAACGAGTTGCTGATGCCGGCGTTCGTCCTCGCGACCGCCTCGCTGGCCTATGTGACCCGGCTCACCCGTACGTCGGTCGCCGAGAACCTGCGCGCCGACTACATCCGTACGGCCATCGCCAAGGGCCTGCCGCGGCGTCGTGTGGTGGGTGTCCACCTCATGCGCAACTCGCTGATCCCCGTGATCACCTACCTGGGCACCGACATCGGCGCGCTGATGGGCGGAGCCGTCGTCACCGAGGGCCTGTTCAACATCCAGGGCATCGGCGGCACGATCTACCAGTCCATCGTGCGGCGTGAAGGCACCACGCTCGTCGGCCTGGTGACCATCCTGGTGCTGGTCTACCTCCTCGCCAGCCTGCTCGTCGACCTGCTGTACGCGGTCCTGGACCCGAGGATTCGCTATGCCTGACGTGACCAAGACCGACGTCCAGACGGCGGTGGCGACCGACGGTGCGGCCACCACCCCGGTGGCGGCCCCCGCGGCCAAGCCGGAGAAGTCCCGCAGCCTGTGGGGCGATGCCTGGAACGACCTCCGGCACAGCTGGATCTTCGGTGTCTCGGCGGTGCTGATCCTGCTGCTGCTGACCATCACCTTCTTCCCGGGGCTGTTCACCGACACCGACCCGATCAAGGGCGATCTGGCCAAGCACTTCCTGCAGAAGCCGAAGCTGGGCCATGTGTTCTCCGCGGACTGGCTGGGCTACGACCAGCAGGGCCGCAGTGTCTACGCCCGTACCATCTACGGCACCCGGGCCTCCGTGGCCGTGGGCTTCGGCACCACCCTCGCGGTGACGGTCGTGGGCGGCCTGATGGGCATGATCGCCGGATACTTCGGCGGCGTCGTCGACTCGATCCTGTCGCGTCTGACGGACGTCTTCTTCGGCATCCCGTTCCTGCTCGCCACCATGGTCGTGCTGACCTCCTTCCCGGACCGCACGACCTGGGTCGTCATCGGCGCGCTGGCCGCCTTCGGCTGGACGCAGATCGCCCGCGTGATGCGCGGCGCGGTGATCACCACCAAGCAGGCCGACTATGTTCACGCGGCCAAGGCCCTGGGTGCGAGCACCCCGCGGATCATGTTCCGGCACATCCTGCCGAACACCCTCGCCCCCGTGATCGTCGTCTCCACCATCTCACTCGGTGTCTACATCTCCGCCGAGGCGACCCTGTCCTTCCTCGGACTCGGCCTCAACGGCGTGTCCTGGGGCAACGACATCTCCGACGGCGGCAACCAGATCCGCGTGGCGCAGTGGATCATGCTGTACCCGTCGATCATGCTCAGCATCACGGTGCTGGCGTTCATCATGCTCGGTGAGGCCGTCCGTAACGCCCTCGACCCGAAGCTGCGCTGAGGGAGGCGTACGTGACCATCATCGAAGACTCAGTCCCGGTGCCCGCCCCGCGTAAGGGCGGCGCCGACGACGGGCCGCTGCTCGAAGTGCGTGACCTGCACGTCGAGTTCCACACCCGCGAGGGAGTGGCCAAGGCGGTCAACGGCGTCAACTACAGCGTCAGCGCGGGCGAGACCCTCGCCGTGCTCGGCGAGTCCGGCTCCGGCAAGTCCGTGACCGCGCAGGCGATCATGGGCATCCTCGACATGCCGCCGGCGAGGATCCCGCAGGGCGAGATCCTCTTCCGCGGCCAGGACATGCTCAAGATGTCCGGCGAGGAGCGCCGCAAGATCCGCGGCCAGAAGATCGCCATGATCTTCCAGGACGCGCTCAGCTCGCTCAACCCGGTCCTGTCCGTCGGCTACCAGCTCGGCGAGATGTTCCGGGTGCACCAGGGCCTCTCCAAGAAGGAGGCCAAGGCCAAGGCGATCGAGCTGATGGACCGGGTGAAGATCCCGGCCGCCGCGGCCCGCGTGAACGACTACCCCCACCAGTTCTCGGGCGGTATGCGCCAGCGCATCATGATCGCGATGGCGCTGGCCCTGGAGCCGGACCTGATCATCGCGGACGAGCCCACCACGGCGCTCGACGTGACGGTCCAGGCCCAGGTCATGGACCTGCTCGCGGACCTTCAGCGCGAGTACAACATGGGCCTGATCCTGATCACCCACGACCTCGGCGTCGTCGCCGACGTCGCGGACAAGATCGCCGTGATGTACGCGGGCCGGATCGTGGAGCGCGCCCCGGTCCACGAGCTGTACAAGCGCCCCGCGCACCCGTACACGCGGGGTCTGCTGGACTCGATCCCGCGCCTGGACCAGAAGGGCCAGGAGCTGTACGCGATCAAGGGGCTGCCGCCCAACCTGCTGCGCATTCCGACCGGCTGCGCCTTCAACCCGCGCTGCCCCAAGGCCCAGGACATCTGCCGCACCGACGTGCCGGCGCTGCTCCCGGTGAGCGAGCAGGACGGCACCGAGCTGGTCGGCCGCGGTTCGGCCTGCCACTTCTGGAAGGAGACGATCCATGGCTGAGCTCAGCAAGAACGACGAGCAGGAGGCCACCCCGAACGTCTCCGACGTGGAGGTCGTCGACGCCCACTCCGAGACGGAGGCGGTCGCCGCGATCGAGGCGCCGGTGGACCGTGGCGAGCCGATCCTTCAGGTGCGCAATCTGAAGAAGCACTTCCCGCTCACCCAGGGCATCCTGTTCAAGCGGCAGATCGGCGCGGTGAAGGCCGTCGACGGTGTCTCCTTCGATCTGCACCAGGGCGAGACGCTGGGCATCGTGGGCGAGTCCGGCTGTGGCAAGTCCACCGTGGCCAAGCTCCTGATGAACCTGGAGCGGGCCACCGCGGGCGAGATCTTCTACAAGGGCCAGGACATCACCAAGCTGTCCGGGCGCGCCCTGAAGGCCGTGCGCCGCAACATCCAGATGGTCTTCCAGGACCCGTACACCTCGCTCAACCCCCGTATGACGGTGGGCGACATCATCGGTGAGCCCTTCGACATCCACCCCGAGGTGGCTCCGAAGGGCGACCGGCGGCGCAAGGTCCAGGAACTGCTGGACGTGGTCGGCCTCAACCCCGAGTACATCAACCGCTACCCGCACCAGTTCTCGGGCGGTCAGCGTCAGCGCATCGGCATCGCCCGTGGTCTCGCGCTCAACCCCGAGATCATCATCTGCGACGAGCCGGTGTCGGCGCTCGACGTGTCGGTGCAGGCGCAGGTCATCAACCTGATGGAGCGGCTCCAGGACGAGTTCAACCTGTCCTACCTCTTCATCGCGCACGACCTGTCGATCGTCCGGCACATCTCGGACCGGGTCGGCGTGATGTACCTCGGCAAGATGGCGGAGATCGGCACCGACGAGCAGATCTACGACCACCCGACGCACCCCTACACCCAGGCGCTGCTGTCGGCCGTGCCGGTGCCGGACCCGGAGGCCCGTGAGCACCGCGAGCGGATCATCCTGACCGGTGACGTGCCGTCCCCGGCCAACCCGCCGTCGGGCTGCAGCTTCCGCACCCGCTGCTGGAAGGCCCAGGACAAGTGCTCCGTGGAGACCCCGATCCTCGCGGTGCCCGAGGTGTTCATGGGCGTGGACTCGCCGGCGGCCCATGAGTCGGCGTGCCACTTCGCCGAGGAGAAGAACGTCGTGCACGCGGTCTGAGCGCCACGCGTCCCGTGATCGACAGGCCGGTTCCCGGCACCGCCACCGCGGTGCCGGGAACCGGCTTTTTCGGGTGGGGCGGGAACGGGTGGGGGGAAGATCGGGCGAGGGGCGGGTGGGGGAAGATGCTGCATCACGTCGAACTGTGGGTGCCGGACCTGGAGCGCGCGGTCCGCTCCTGGGGATGGCTGCTGGAGCGCCTGGGCTGTGAGCCGTACCAGGAGTGGCCGTACGGCCGCAGTTGGCGCCGGGGCGAGACCTATCTCGTCGTCGAGCAGTCACCCGCGCTGACGGCGGACTCCCACGACCGTCTGCGCCCCGGTCTGAACCACCTCGCCTTCCACGTGCCGGACCGCACCGAACTCGACCGGCTCGTGGCCGAGGCGCCCCAGCACGGCTGGTCACCCCTCTTCCCGGACCGCTATCCGCACGCGGGCGGTCCGGAGCACTGCGCCGCGTATCTGGAGGACGCGGACGGCTTCGAGGTGGAGTTGGTCGTCCACGTACGGGTGGCCTGAATGTGCGGTATGCGCGTTACCGGTTGATATTGGCCGGTAATGGAACAGCGCTGCGGCGCTGGCGGCAGCGCACTCTGGGAGGCACTCCATGCGTGGAGCGACGCACGCCACATGGGCCGTGGGCGCGGTGGCGGTGGCCCTCGTGGCGACGGCCTGCGGCGGCGGTGGAGGCGGCGGAGGTGGTGGCAGCGGCGGCGCGTCCGGAGTGCTCAGTTCCTCCTGGGGGGACCCGCAGAACCCGCTGGAGCCGTCCAACACCAACGAGGTGCAGGGCGGCAAGGTCCTCGACATGATCTTCCGGGGTCTGAAGCGGTACGACGCCAGGACCGGCGCGGCCCAGAACATGCTGGCGCAGAAGATCGACACCTCGGACTCGCAGAACTTCACGATCACCGTCAAGGACGGCTGGACGTTCAGCAATGGAGAGCCCGTCACCGCGCAGTCCTTCGTGGACGCCTGGAACTACGGGGCCAGTCTCAAGAACAACCAGAAGAACGCGTACTTCTTCGGGTACATCGAGGGCTACGACAAGGTTCACCCCGAGACGGGAACGCAGAGCGCGGACACGCTGTCGGGGCTGAAGGTCACCGGCGCCCACACCTTCACCGTCAAGCTCAACCAGAAGTTCTCGACCTTCCCCGACACCCTCGGCTACGTGGCCTTCGCACCGCTGCCCAAGGCGTTCTTCAGCGACCACGCGGCCTGGCTGAAGAAGCCGATCGGCAACGGCCCCTACACCGTCGACTCGTACACCAAGGGATCGATGATGTCCCTGCGGAAGTGGGGCGCGTACCCGGGGACGGACAAGGCACAGAACGGCGGGGTGGACCTGAAGGTCTACACCGACAACAACACCGCCTACACCGACCTGCTGGCGGGCAACCTCGACCTCGTCGACGACGTGCCCGCCGCCCAGCTCAAGAACGTGAAGAGCGATCTCGGCGGCCGGTACATCAACACCCCGGCCGGCATCATCCAGACCATCGCCTTCCCCTTCTACGACCAGGCCTGGGACAAGAGCGGTGTGGAGAACGTCCGCAAGGGCCTGTCCATGGCGATCAACCGGGACCAGATCACCAGCACGATCTTCCAGAAGACCCGCACCCCGGCCTCCGACTGGACCTCACCGGTGCTCGGCGCGGCCGGCGGCTTCCAGGACGGACTGTGCGGCGCCTCCTGCCGGTACGACCCCGCGCAGGCGAAGAAGCTGATCCAGGACGGCGGCGGACTGCCCGGCGGCCAGATCAAGATCTCGTACAACGCGGACAGCGGCTCCCACAAGGAGTGGATCGACGCCGTCTGCAACTCCATCAACAACGCGCTGGGCAACGACAAGGCCTGCGTCGGCAACCCGATCGGCACCTTCGCCGACTTCCGCAACCAGATCGGGCAGCACAAGATGCCGGGTCCGTTCCGGGCCGGCTGGCAGATGGACTACCCGCTGATCCAGAACTTCCTGCAGCCGCTGTACTACACGAACGCCTCCTCCAACGACGGCAAGTGGTCCAACAAGGACTTCGACAAGCTCGTCGACCAGGCGAACGCCGAGACCGACAAGGCCAAGGCCATCCAGCTCTTCCAGCAGGCCGAAGGGGTCGTACGGGACAACATGGCCGCCATCCCGCTCTGGTACCAGAACGGCAGCGCGGGCTACTCGGACAGGATCTCCAACGTGGCGCTCAACCAGTTCAGCGTGCCCGTCTACAACGAGATCAAGGTCAGCTGAGCCGTCCACGGGGTGAACGCCCGGGTTGCTGAAGCGAACCCGGGCGTGGGCCCCGTACTACCTCCGGAGCCCTCATGGGACGGTATGTGATCCGGCGTCTGCTCCAGATGATCCCGGTCTTCATCGGCGCCACGCTCTTGATCTTCCTGATGGTGAACGTGATGGGCGACCCCATCGCGGGCCTGTGCGGCGAGCGGCAGTGCGACCCCGCCACCGCCGCCCAGCTGCGCAAGGAGTTCGGCCTCGACAAGCCGCTGTGGCAGCAATACCTCACGTACATGGGCAATGTCTTCACCGGCGACTTCGGCACCGCCTTCACCGGGCAGCCGGTCACCGAGCTGATGGCCGACGCCTTCCCCGTCACCATCCGGTTGACGATCGTCGCGATCCTCTTCGAGATCGTCATCGGCATCCTGCTGGGCGTCGTCACCGGGCTGCGCCGCGGCCGGCCCGTCGACACCGGTGTCCTGCTGCTCACCCTCGTCGTCATCTCGATCCCGACCTTCGTCACCGGATTGCTCTTGCAACTGCTCTTCGGCGTCGAGTGGGGCTGGATCAGACCCTCGGTCTCCCCGGACGCCACCTTCGGCGAACTGATCGTGCCCGGACTGGTCCTCGCCTCCGTCTCCCTCGCCTACGTCACCCGGCTCACCCGGACCTCCATCGCCGAGAACAAGCGGTCCGACTACGTCAGGACGGCCGTCGCCAAGGGCCTGCCCCGGCATCGGGTGATCACCAAGCACCTGCTGCGCAACTCGCTGATCCCCGTGGTCACCTTCATCGGCACGGACATCGGCGCGCTCATGGGCGGCGCGATCGTCACCGAGCGGATCTTCAACATCCACGGCGTCGGATACCAGCTCTACCAGGGGATCGTGCGGCAGAACACCCAGACCGTGGTCGGCTTCGTGACCGTCCTCGTCCTCGTGTTCCTGGTCGCCAACCTGCTCGTCGACCTCCTCTACGCCGTACTCGACCCGAGGATCCGCTATGCCTGAGCAGCCGCCGCCGTACCAGCGGGAGGGCGCCATCGCCGCGACCGGCGCGGGCGGCGCCATGGACCTCGCCACGAGCGAGGGCGCCACCCTGGAGGGGACGCCCGGCGGCCCCGAGGGCACGGGCCCTCAGGAGAAGCCCAGGAGCCTGTGGTCCGACGCCTGGCACGATCTGCGGCGCAACCCCGTCTTCATCGTCTCCGGGCTCCTCATCCTCTTCCTGGTCGTCATCTCCCTGTGGCCCTCGCTGATCGCCACCCAGAACCCCCTCAAGTGCGACCTCGCCAAGGCCCAGGAGGGCTCGCAGCCGGGACATCCCTTCGGGTTCGACGGGCAGGGCTGCGACGTCTACACACGGGTGGTGTACGGGACCCGCGTGTCGATCAGCGTCGGCGTCTGCGCCACTCTCGGCGTCGCGATCCTCGGCTCGGTGCTCGGCGGGCTCGCCGGGTTCTTCGGCGGCGTGGGCGACTCGTTCCTGTCCCGGATCACCGACATCTTCTTCGCGATCCCCGTCGTGCTCGGCGGCCTGGTCCTCCTCTCCGTGGTGACCAGCAACACCATCTGGCCGGTCATCGGGTTCATGGTGCTGCTCGGCTGGCCCCAGATCTCGCGCATCGCGCGCGGCTCCGTCATCACCATCAAGCAGAACGACTACGTCCAGGCCGCCCGCGCCCTCGGCGCCTCGAACTCCCGCCTGATGCTCCGGCACATCACCCCCAACGCCGTCGCGCCGGTCATCGTCGTCGCCACCATCGCGCTCGGCACCTACATCGCGCTGGAGGCGACGCTCTCCTACCTCGGCGTCGGCCTGAAGCCCCCCACGGTCAGCTGGGGCATCGACATCTCCTCGGCCTCCGCCTACATCCGCACGGCCCCGCACATGCTGCTGTGGCCCGCCGGCGCCCTCGCGATCACCGTGCTCGCGTTCATCATGCTCGGCGACGCGGTGCGCGACGCCCTCGACCCGAAGCTGAGGTGACGGCCGTGCTGCTCGAAGTGCGCGATCTGCACGTGGAGTTCCGCACCCGGGACGGGGTCGCCAAGGCCGTCAACGGGGTCGACTACGGCGTGGACGAGGGCGAGACGCTCGCCGTCCTCGGCGAGTCCGGTTCCGGCAAGTCCGTCACCGCGGAGGCCGTGATGGGCATCCTCGACATGCCGCCCGGGCGGATCACCGGCGGCGAGATCCTCTTCCAGGGCCGGGACCTGCTGAAGCTCAAGGAGGACGAGCGGCGCAAGGTCCGCGGCGCCGAGATGGCGATGATCTTCCAGGACGCGCTGTCCTCCCTCAACCCCGTGCTCAGCGTCGGCGACCAGCTCGGCGAGATGTTCACCGTGCACCGGGGGATGTCCCGCAAGGACGCCCGCGCCAAGGCGATCGAGCTGATGGACCGGGTGCGCATCCCGGCCGCCGCCGACCGGGTGCGCGACTATCCGCACCAGTTCTCCGGCGGTATGCGCCAGCGCATCATGATCGCCATGGCGCTGGCCCTGGAGCCCGCCCTGATCATCGCCGACGAGCCGACCACCGCCCTCGACGTCACCGTCCAGGCGCAGGTCATGGACCTGCTCGCCGAGCTGCAGCGCGAGCTCGACATGGGGCTCATCCTCATCACCCACGACCTCGGCGTCGTCGCGGACGTCGCCGACCGGATCGCCGTCATGTACGCGGGCCGGATCGTCGAGTCCGCGCCGGTCCACGACATCTACAAGGCCCCCGCCCACCCGTACACCAAGGGCCTTCTGGAGTCGATCCCGCGCCTCGACCAGAAGGGCCAGGAGCTCTACGCGATCAAGGGCCTGCCACCCAACCTGATGCACATCCCACCCGGCTGCGCCTTCAACCCGCGCTGTCCGATGGCCCAGGACATCTGCCGCGCCGAGGTGCCGCCGCTGTTCGAGGTGGAGCGTGCAGAGGCGGACCAGGAAGCCGGGGCCCGCACCAGCGCCTGCTTCTTCTGGCGGGAGTGCCTCGATGGCTGAGGCGATTCTGGAGGTCAGCGGCCTGGTCAAGCACTACCCGCTGACGCGGGGGATCCTCTTCAAGAAGCGGATCGGCGCGGTCAGGGCCGTCGACGGGGTCGACTTCGAACTCGCCGCGGGCGAGACCCTCGGCATCGTCGGCGAGTCCGGCTGCGGCAAGTCGACGGTCGCCAGGATGCTGGTCAACCTGGAGAAACCGACGGACGGGACGATCAGGTACAAGGGCGAGGACATCACCAAACTGTCCGGCAAGGCGCTCAAGGCCGTACGCCGCAACATCCAGATGGTCTTCCAGGACCCGTACACCTCGCTCAACCCGCGCATGACCGTCGGCGACATCATCGGGGAGCCCTACGAGATCCACCCCGAGGTCGCGCCCAAGGGCGACCGCAGGAGGCGCGTCCAGGACCTGCTGGACGTGGTCGGCCTCAACCCCGAGTACATCAACCGCTACCCGCACCAGTTCTCCGGCGGCCAGCGCCAACGCATCGGCATCGCACGGGGGTTGGCGCTGCGCCCCGAGATCATCGTCGCCGACGAGCCCGTCTCGGCGCTCGACGTCTCGGTGCAGGCGCAGGTGATCAACCTGATGGAGCGGCTCCAGGACGAGTTCGACCTGAGCTACGTCTTCATCGCGCACGACCTCTCCATCGTGCGGCACATCTCCGACCGGGTCGGTGTGATGTACCTCGGACGGATCGTGGAGACCGGCAGGGACGCCGAGATCTACGACCACCCGACGCACCCGTACACCCAGGCCCTGCTGTCCGCCGTGCCCGTCCCCGACCCGGACGCCCGCGAACGCCGGGAGCGGATCATCCTCGCCGGAGACGTGCCCTCGCCGGCGAACATCCCCTCCGGCTGCCGCTTCCGCACCCGCTGCTGGAAGGCCCAGGAGCGCTGCGCGCTGGAGGTGCCGCCGCTCGCGGTGCCCATGGAGTTCCGCTTCGTGGAGGGCCCGGCCGCGCACGACTCGGCCTGTCATTTCGCCGAGGAGAAGCGGGTCGTGCCGCCGGAGGAACCGCCCGAGCGGGCGACATAACCCCGCAAATGCTGGCGAACTTCGTTAACACGCAGGCAACTTGGCCGAAGCGGCACCGATATACGGACGCGACAAGGTAATCAGCGTACGGCCGTGCGGGTGCCGTAGATGGGCCGGGGCGCGCCATGTCGCCCCGGCCCGTCGCATGTGTTCAGCCCGTCATGCCCAGTGATCGCCTCAGGAAGTCCACCTGGAGCAGGAGCAGGTTCTCCGCGACCTGTTCCTGCGGGGTCATGTGGGTGACGCCCGACAGGGGCAGCACCTCGTGCGGGCGGCCCGCGGCCAGGAGTGCCGAGGAGAGCCGCAGGGCGTGTGCGACCACCACGTTGTCGTCCGCGAGGCCGTGCACGATCATCAGCGGCCGGTGCGGCTCGGCGGGCGCGGACAGTCCGTCGTCCGTGATCAGCGAGCTCTTCGCGTACGCCTCCGCGGCCGCCGCCGGATCACCGAGGTAGCGCTCCGTGTAGTGGGTGTCGTACAGCCGCCAGTCGGTGACCGGGGCGCCCGCGATGCCCGCGTGGAAGACGTCGGGGCGGCGCAGCACGGCGAGCCCCGCGAGCCAGCCGCCGAACGACCAGCCCCGGATCGCCACCCGGGACAGATCCAGCGGGAACCGCTCCGCGAGGCCGTGCAGCGCGTCGATCTGGTCGTCGAGGGTGAGCGTGAAGTCGTCACGGACCGCCTTCTCCCAGGCGGGGGAGCGGCCGGGGGTGCCGCGGCCGTCGGCGACGACCACCGCGAAGCCCTGGTCGGCGAACCACTGCGAGGTGAGGTGTGCGTTGTGCGCGGCCAGCACCCGGGGGCCGTGCGGACCGCCGTAGGGGTCCATGAGCACGGGGAGGGGAGTGACACCGTCGTAGTCAGTAGGCATAAGCAGGGCGCATGAGATTTTCCGTGCGCCCCCCTCGGTGAGTGTCACGCGCGGGGACAGACCGGGACTTTCTGCATACGACGTGACAGTCGCCGTCCTCTTTCCGTCCCGCAGCACCTGCACCTGGGCTCCCGGGCGGTCCGGCACCGAGGAGACCAGCACGGTCACGCCCCCGCCGCGCACCGCCGTGTGCACGCCGGGTTCCTGGGAGAAACGCTCGACACCGAGCTCGTTGACGCGGTAGACATGCACCTCGCCCGTCTCCGGGGCGGTCGCCGCCTCGCCGGCCGACGCCGAGATCAGCACGTCGTCGTCCGAGACGTCCAGCACCGCGCGCACATGCAACTGCGGTCCCGTGAACGGGCGTTCGCCGAAGGCCAGGACCCGCGCCCCGCCCTCGTCGGCGATTCGTACGAGCTGTCCCGCGGGGCTCCAGCACGGCACGCCAGGGAAAAGATCCAGCCATTGTGGATCTTCGTCGGCGTGCACCATCCGGGTCGCCCCGGTGTCCGGGTCGACGGCCAGGAACAGCTGGCTGCGCTGGTCCCGCGCCTGCACCAGAATCAGTGGCGCGCCCGCCGCTGACCAGTGCACATGCGCCAGATACGGGTAGTGCGCCCGGTCCCAGACCACCTCCGTGCGCACCCCGTCGAGGCTGACCACGAAGAGCCTTACGTCCGCATTGTCCGTTCCGGCGGCCGGGTAGCCGACCTGCTGCGGAGCGCGTTCCGGTTGTGCGGGATCGGAAATCCACCAGCGCCGCACGGGCGCGTCGTCGACCCGTGCGACCAGTAGTCGGTCCCCTTCCGGAGACCACCAGAAACCGCGCGAACGCCCCATCTCCTCGGCCGCGATGAACTCAGCCAATCCATAGGAAACCGTCCCCGAATCCGCATCGGACTCCGGCTCCACCAGTGCCCGGTCGCCCTCCCCCTCGGCGCCGACGACCCGCAGGGCGCCCCCGCGGACGTACGCGACGAGCCGTCCGTCGGGCGAGGGACGCGGGTCGATCACCGGTCCCGGGACCCGGAGTTCACGTGCCGTACCGGCTCGCAGTTCCGCCGTGAAAAGCCGCCCTGACAAGGCGAAAGAGGCCAGCTCGACCGCCGTGTCCGTGGCATAGCCGACGATCCCCGCGCCGCCCTCGCGACTGCGTTCGCGGCGCGCCCGCTCCGCCGTCGACAGGCGCTCCGTGGCGCCGCCGAGCAGCGCCCGCGGGTCGGCCGCGACGCGCTCCTGCCCCTCCGCGACATCGAGGACCCACAGCTGATTCGCCCGGTCCGTGCCGGAGGAGGACCTCAGGAACACCACCCGGGAACCGTCCGGGGAGACGCTGAACGCGCGGGGTGCGCCGAGGGTGAAGCGCTGCGTCCGGGCGTACCGGCGGGGGAAGGAGAGAGGCTCGGTCGTCATGCCTTGACCATATTGGCCATGCGCCCCCTTGTGCGGCCGTGCGCCGATCGATGCGCGCGTATGGATAGTTATGATCACTGGCGGTGTGTGGGTATGAACCCGCTGGCCGCTGTATGGATTTACCGACCCCCATGTCCGACCCCCCATGTCCCTGGGATCTTTGGAGGTGAGCCGCCGTGGCACTCTCGATTTCGGCGGTGGTGCTGCTGGCGATCATCGTCGTCATCCTGGTCAGGAAGTCCGGGTTGAAGGCCGGCCATGCGGTGGTGTGTGTCCTGTTCGGCTTCTATCTCGCCTCATCGACGATGGCCCCCACGATCAGCGACTTGACGACGAACGTCGCGGACATGATCGGCAGCTTCAAGTTCTGACGGGGGGCTTCACGTCCTGACAGGAAGCCTCACGTCCTGACGGGGAGCTTCGGCGCCAGGACCCGTGCCCGCCTCGGCGGTGGGCCGGGCGCCTCGTAGGGTGGGTTCCATGACGGAACTGCCCGACCGGCGTCTGCTCCTGGTGCACGCGCACCCGGACGACGAGTCGATCAACAATGGCGCGACCATGGCCAGGTATACGGCCGAGGGCGCCCATGTGACGCTGGTGACCTGCACCCTCGGCGAGGAGGGCGAGGTCATCCCGCCCGAGCTGGCGCATCTCGCGCCCGACCGCGAGGGCGGGCTCGGCCCGCACCGGATCGGCGAGCTGGCCGCCGCCATGAAGGAGCTCGGGGTCACCGACCACCGCTTCCTCGGCGGTCCCGGGCGCTTCGGCGACTCCGGGATGATGGGCCTGGAGCAGAACCACCGTGCGGGCGCCTTCTGGTCCGCCGACGTCGACGAAGCTGCGGAGTACCTGGTTGAGGTGATCCGCGAGGTCCGCCCCCAGGTGCTCGTCACCTACGACCCCGACGGGGGCTACGGACACCCGGACCACATCCAGGCCCACCGCGTCGCCGTGCGCGCCGTCGAGCTGGCCGCGGACCCCGCCGTCCGCCCCGACCTCGGCGCGCCCTGGGTGATCGCCAAGGTCTACTGGAACCGCGCCCCGCGCTCCGTCGTCGAGGAGGGCTTCCGACGGCTGCGCGAGGCCCTGCCCGGACTGCCCTTCGAGCACTCCGCCGCCGTGGCCGACGTACCCGGCGTGGTCGAGGACGCGGTGGTCACCACCGCGATCGACGGGACCGCGTACGCCGCCGCGAAGGCCGCCGCCATGCGGGCGCACGCCACCCAGATCGAGGTGGCCGAGCCCTGGTTCGCGCTGTCGAACGCACTCGCGCAACCGCTGTTCACCACCGAGTACTACGAGTTGGTGCGCGGGGAGCGCGCGGGACCCGGTCGTGAGACCGACCTCTTCGCGGGGATCGAAGAGGGATCCACGGGGACCGGGCAGGGTTCCACGGGGACCGAACAGGGATCCACGGGGACCGAACGGGGTTCCACGGAGACCGAACAGGGATCCACGGGGACCGAACAGGGATCCACGGAGACCGAGCAGGGAAAGGCGGACGCGTGATGAGCATGTCGGGACAGCGGGGGAGCGCGCTCGCCCAGCCGCTGCCGCGGCCCTCGGCCGGGCGGATCGTGGCCCACCTCGGCCTCTTCCTGCTCGGCGCGGTGGTCGGGGCCGCCGGAACGCTGGTGCAAGCCGCCTGGTTCCCGGGCGGGTTGCTGCTCGCGCTGGCCGGCGCGGCCGGGCTCTTCCTGGGCGGATCGCGGGCGACCGGCTCCCGGGCCGGCGCCGTCGCGCCCGCCGCGGGCTGGATGATCGCGGTCGTCCTGCTCACCTCCACCCGCCCGGAAGGGGACTTCTTCTTCGGCGCGGGATTCGGTTCCTACCTCTTCCTGCTCGGCGGGATGGCTGTGGCTGTGATGTGCGCCACGCTTGGTCTGGGGCGGCAACCGCACGACTCCGCCGTCCGACTTGGGAAGTGACGTCCCACTTCGCCGTAGGGGACAGGTGCGGGTCCCGTGCGAGTTTCCTGGGCGGGCGAGGTTTGCGCGCCGAATACGGCCAGTATGGTGGTGCGCGCCGCCGAGCTGCCCGAGATGAGGTCGAGTAAACGGGCGGCGGAGCCAACCGGGAGAACCTGCCTTGAGTCGTGAAACTGACAGTTCGTCCTCCGGGCCCAACGGGCGCGGTGGAGCCGCGTACCCGTCGGGGACGCCCCCCTACGGGACCCCCACGGCTTCCGAAAACGGTGCCGACGCGGGCCGTTCGGCCGGCGGCACCCCGCCGGAGGAGCGCAAGACCGAGACCACGCTGACGACACGGATCCGGATCAACATCCCCGGATCACGGCCCATCCCGCCGGTCGTCGTGCGCACACCGGTCGGGGACGCCGAGTCGCCCGCCGAGTCCGCCGGTTCCGCGGGAGCCCCCGCGCAGGCGCAGCGTGACGTGAGTGCGCCCGTGGCAGCGGCCACGGCCACCGAGACCTCGGCCGAAGCCGCCGCCGCCGCGGGCGGTGCTCCGGCCAGAGAGAAGACCAGCGACTGGTTCGCACCCCGCAAGTCCGGTGCGCCGGGCGGCAGCCCGGGCGGCGGGTCCACCAACGGGGCTGGCCTGCCCGGCGGTTCGGGACCCATGGGTCCCGCGGCGCCGCAGGGTGCGGGCACGCCGGGAGGCAACGGCACCGGAGGTACGCGTCCGGGTGCCCCCGGTGGCGCGAACGGTGCCGGTCCCCTGGGCGGCGCGGGCGGTGCCCGGCCCGGCGGGGCGAACGCGCCCCGCCCCGGGAGCGGCGGTACGAACGGTGCCGGGCTGCCCGGTGCCACCGGCGCCGGACCCGTGGCCCCCGGTCACGGCGGCGGCACCGGTTCCTTCGACGTCTCCGCGGCGCTGGGGAACACGGCCTCGTTCCCGGCGATAGGAAGCGAAGGCCCGGGCGGGCCCGGTGGGCCTGGCGGCCCGGGTGGCTCCGGCGGCCCGGGTGGCTCCGGCGGCCCGGGTGGCCCTGGAGGGCCCGGTGGCGAACCGCGCCGTGACGACCTCCCGTACTTCGCGGAGAACTTCTCGGAGAACGGCCGGGGCGGTCCCGCGGGCCCGACCGGCGGTCCGGTGACCGGTGACGGCCCGTTGGTGCCGCCGGCCGGCCCGGGCGCGGCTGCGGGCAGCCTGACCGCGGGCCCCGGTGGGCCCGGTGGCCCCGGTGGTCATGGCGTCCCCGGCGGGCACGGCGCGGCCGGCCTCGGCGCGGGATACCCCGGTGGCGGCCTCAGTGACGACACCGCGATCCTCACCCCGCAGAAGCCCGCGCCCGATCCGGGCGGCCAGGGCTACGGCGGCCCGGTGGACAACGTCTCCGGGCACACCCTGACCAGCGGCATTCCCGTCGTGCCTGCCGCCCAGAACTCGCCGTTCGGGCCGGGCGCGCACAGCGACGGACCGCTGCCGCACACCCCGCCGAAGGCGCCCGAGCCGGCCCCGAAGCCCGCCGCCTCCTCGAAGAAGCCGGCCAAGAAGAAGGGCCGCAGCAAGCTGACGCTCCTGGTCGTCGCCGTGGTGTTCGTCGGCGGTGGCGTCTACGGCGCGGGGCTGCTGATGAACCGCTCGGACGTCCCCAAGGGCACCACGGTGCTCGGCGTCGACATCGGCGGCGGCACCCGCGACGAGGCCGTCAAGAAGCTCGACGACGCCTTCGGGGCCCGTACGAACAAGGCGCTCCAGCTGTCGGTGGACGGCACCACTGTCTCGCTCAAGCCGGACCAGGCCGGGCTCCAGTTCAACGCCCAGGACACGGTCCGCGCCGCCGCGGGCAGCGACTACAACCCGGTCTCCGTGATCGGCTCGCTGTTCGGTCAGCAGCGCGTCGTCGAGCCGGCGATGCCCGTCGACGAGGAGAAGCTCCAGGCCGCCCTGGAGCGCACCGCGAGCGGCTCCGGTTCGGCGAGCGACGGCACCATCAAGTTCGAGTCCGGCAAGGCCGTCGCCGTGTACGGCAAGGCGGGCAAGGGCATCGACGTGGCGGCCTCGACCCAGGCTGTCGAGGACGCGTACCGCGCCCAGGTCGAGACCGGCATCTCCACCCCGGTGAAGGTCGCCACCACGACCCGTCAGCCGACCGTCTCGAACGCCGAGGTCGACCGGGAGATGAAGGAGTTCGCCCAGCCCGCGATGTCCGCCCGCGTCACCATTCAGACCGACGCGGCACACAGCATCCAGTTCGGTGCCCTGTCACTGCCGAAGATCCTCGGCTTCAAGGCCGTCAACGGCAAGCTCGTGGAGACGTACGACCTCACGGCGCTCAAGGCGGCGTACGGCAAGACCTTCGACGGCGTGCAGATCCAGACCGCGGCCGGGAAGCGCGCTGTCACGCCGCAGGACGTCGTCACCGCACTGGGCAAGGCCCTGCGCGGCAAGACGACGGCGGAGCGCATCGGAGTCATCGGCACCAAAGCGAGCTGACCCCTGGTCGTCCGGACGAACGGAGCCCCTGCCCGCAATGGGCAGGGGCTCCGTCGTCGCAGCACGGGGACCCCCGGACCGCACATGACATCTGTCATCCGGCACTCAGGACCGCCGACACTGCCGGGCACCGGGCCCGCGCGGCCACGATGGTCCCCATGACGACAACAGCGGCGCCCGCCACCACCCCGGTGGTCGGGTTCGATCAGGTGAGCAAGAGCTACGGGAACGTACGGGCCGTCGACGGGCTGACGCTCGACCTGCACCCGGGCGAGACCGTCGCCCTGCTGGGTCCCAACGGGGCCGGCAAGTCGACCACGCTGGACCTGCTCCTCGGCCTCAAGCACCCCGACACCGGCGCGGTCCGGGTGTTCGGCGCCGGCCCCCGCGAGGCGATCGTCGGCGGCCGGGTGGGCGCCATGCTGCAGAGCGGCGGCCTGATGGACGAGGTGACGGTCGGCGAGCTGGTCAAGCTGGCCTGCGATCTGCACCCGAAGCCGTACAAGGTCAGTGACGTGCTGGCCCGCGCGGGCATCTCGCAGATAGCCGACCGCAAGGTCAACAAGCTCTCCGGCGGCCAGGAACAGCGCGTCCGCTTCGCGCTCGCCACCGCAGGCGCCAACGACCTCATCGTCCTGGACGAGCCCACCACCGGCATGGACGTCTCCGCACGCCAGGCCTTCTGGGCCACCATGCGCGAGCAGGCCGACCAGGGCAGGACCGTCCTGTTCGCCACGCACTACCTGGAGGAGGCCGACGCCATCGCGGACCGCGTCCTCGTACTGCACCGGGGCCGCCTGCTGGCCGACGGCACCGCCGCCGAGATCAAGGCGAAGGCCGGCGCCCGCCGGATCGCCTTCGACCTGGAAGGGCCCATCGACGAGGACCCGCTGCGCGCCCTGCCCTTCCTGACCTCGATCGACGTCTCCGGGCACACCGTCCGCATCCAGTCCTCCGACGCCGACGCGACCGTACACGCGCTGTACGGGCTCGGCCTCTACCCTCGCAATCTCGAAGTCGCCGGGCTCGGGCTCGAGCAGGCCTTCGTCGCCATCACGGCCGCCGAGGAGGCGAAGTCGCAGTGAACAGCCTCATCAAGCTCGAGATCACCCGCGCCCTGCGCAACAAGAAGTTCCTGTTCTTCTCGGTGATCTACCCCTCGGCCCTGTTCCTGCTGATCGCGGGCAGCGCGGACAGCACCACCGAGGTGGACGGCACCGGGCTGACCCTGCCGACCTTCTTCATGGTCTCCATGGCCTCCTTCGGCGCCCTGACCGCGGTCCTGATGGGCAACAGCGAACGCATCGCGAAGGAGCGCGAGAGCGGCTGGGTACGGCAGCTCAGGCTCACCACCCTGCCGGGCCGCGGCTATGTCCTGGCGAAGACCGCCAGCGCCGCCGTGATCAGCCTGCCGTCGATCGTGGTCGTCTTCGCGGTCGCCGCCGCCGTGAAGCACGTACGGCTGGACGCCTGGCAGTGGCTCGCGCTCACCGGCGCGATCTGGGCCGGCAGCCTCGTCTTCGCCGCGCTCGGCGTGGCCATCGGCTATCTCGCGAGCGGCGACGCGGTCCGCCCGATCACGATGATCCTGTACTTCGGGCTCTCGGTGCTCGGCGGCCTGTGGATGCCCACGACCACCTTCCCCGACTGGCTTCAGAAGATCGCGTCCTGGCTGCCCACGCACGCGTACGCTGCCCTCGGGCGATCCATCGAACTGGGCGACGCCCCGCACGCGAAGGACCTCGCCATCCTCGCTGTCTCCTTCCTCCTCTTCGCGGGCGGCGCGGCATGGCTGTACCGGAAGGACACGCTGAAGGCGTGAGCAGCATCGGCATCGGGCAACCCCCGCAGAATCGCAGGCAGAAGATGGTCAAGGCCATCTGGACCGGCATCTGGCTCGTCTATCTGAGCGCGCCCGTCAGCGACTTGGTGCACGGCGGGCACAGCACCGGTGTCGTCGTACTCGGCTGGTTCGGCCTGGTGGCCTTCGTCGGGTGGTACGGGGCGCTGGTCTTCCGCACCGGCCGCGGCGAGACGACCCCCTTCGTGTTCGTCTCGCTCGTGGTCCTCGCGGCCGAGGCCGCCCTGCTTTCCTTCACCCTGGGGCGGGAGTGGCTCGTCCTGTTCGTGTACGTCTCGATCGCGTCCGGCGCGGTGCTTCCGCTGCGGCTGGCGCGCTGGGCCATCCCGGCCGTCTCCGCGGTGCTGACGGGGATCGCCCTGACCGTGTCGGGCGGCAAGGCGTATCTGGCGGGGCTGCTCATCCCGGCGTTCCTCGGCGGGTTCGCCATGACCGGCGTCCGCGAACTGATCCGCACGACGATCGCGCTGCGCGAGGCCCGTGCGACGGTCGCCCAACTGGCCGCGAACGAGGAGCGCCTGCGCCTGGCCCGCGATCTGCACGACCTGCTGGGCCACTCGCTCTCCCTGATCACCCTCAAGAGCGAACTGGCCGGCCGGATGCTCCCCGACCACCCCGAGAAGGCGGCCCAGCAGGTCGCCGACATCGAACAGGTCAGCCGACAGGCCCTCGTGGACGTGCGCGAGGCGGTCACCGGCTACCGGCGCCCCCGGCTGTCCGGCGAACTCGCCGGCGCCCAGGTCGCGTTGACGGCGGCGGGCGTCACCGCCGACCTGCCCGCGGAGCCGGACCTCACCGACGTCGCCGAGGAGAGCGAGTCCGCGCTCGCCTGGGCACTGCGGGAAGCGGTCACCAATGTCGTACGGCACAGCGGGGCCCGGCGCTGCACCGTGGAGCTCGTCCGCCGCCAGACGCTGGACGGCCCGCTGCTCGAACTGAGCGTGGAGGACGACGGTTCGGGCGGCTCGGGCCATGGCCCGGGCAACGGTCTGACGGGCCTGACCGAGCGGCTGGAGAAGGCGGGCGGAGCCCTGGAGGCGGGCCGGGTGCGGCACGGCTTCCGGCTGGTCGCACGGGTACCGGCGCAGGCCCCCTTCGAGGCCGCCGATCACCCCGTAGGATCCGGTGCATGAGCCGCACGATCAAGGTCCTGCTCGCCGAGGACCAGTCGATGGTCCGCGAGGCGCTGGCCGCGTTGCTGGGCCTGGAGCCCGACATCGAGGTGGTCGCCCAGGTGGCGCGCGGCGACGAGGTGCTGGCCGCGGCCCGCGCCCACGACGTGGACGTGGCGCTCCTCGACATCGAGATGCCGGGCAAGACGGGCATCGAGGCGGCGGCCGAGGTCCACAAGGAACTCCCCGGCATCAAACTGCTCATCCTCACGACCTTCGGCCGCCCCGGCTATCTGCGCAGCGCCATGGAGTCCGGCGCCGACGCCTTCCTCGTCAAGGACGCCCCGGCCGCCCAACTCGCCGCGGCGGTACGCAAGGTGCTCGCCGGCGAGCGGGTCATCGACCCCACCCTCGCGGCCGCCGCGCTCGCCGAGGGCGCCAACCCCCTGACCGACCGCGAACGCGAGGTCCTCCGCGCGGCGGCCGACGGTTCCACCAACGCCGAACTGGCCACCACCCTCCACCTCTCCCAGGGCACGGTCCGCAACTACCTCTCGACAGCGATCCAGAAGCTGACGGCCCGCAATCGCGCGGAGGCGGTCCGGATAGCACGAGAGAAGGGCTGGCTGTAAAGACCCGGGGCTGGAGAGCGCCCCAAAGGGGCGCGGGGCTGTGACATCATGCGGCTCCGCCGCGTGGGCGCGCTCAGCCGAATCGAGCCCGCAGCCGCCCTGTGTCCAAAACCGCACGGTGCTTGGGCGAACTCAGTTCAACATCGCCCGAGCCGCCCGAGCCAGTCCCCGAACCCGCTCCGCGGCGCCCGCGTCGACGGTGACAACCACCTCCGCGTATGCCTCGAGTTCCGCCGCACCCTCAAGGAACTCCCCGCGCTGCACCAGCAGCTGAGCCCGCTCGTACCGCAACCGCGCAGGATGCGACGGCAACAGCAGCGCCAACTCCACGGCCCACAGGCCGACATCCGACCGCTCCGGCCGCGCCGCCGCCCACGCCCGGACGTTGTTCAGGATCCGCACGACCACGTCGAGCGGAGGGGCGGGGACGAGCATCGAGGGATCGAGAGGCGCCCCGGTGGCGCCCTGCACGAGCAGCTCGGCGTCGGAGCCGCTCAGCACCCGCCCCCCGTCGAAGGGATCGGCGAGCACCTGCTGCTCGGCCGGCCCGAAGCCCACCACGAAATGCCCGGGCAGGGCGACCCCGTACACCGGCGCGCCGGCCCGTCTGGCCACCTCCATCCACACCACGGAGAGCAGGATGGGCAGCCCGCGCCGCCGCCGCAGCACCGCGTGCAGCAGCGACGACTCCAGCCGTTGATAGTCCCCGGGCGAGCCCCGGAACCCGCAGCGCCCGCCGAGCAGCTCGGCGAGCGCGGTCGCCCAGGACAGCGCCCCACCGGGCCGGAACGGCAGCTGTCCGGCGAGCCGGTCGAGTTCGATCTGCGCCGCGTCCGTCCCCGCCTCGTCCAGGGCGCCGTCCGCCGCCGCCCCGATCAGCAGACACAGCGCCGCCAGGTCGGGCCGCTCGGACCGTGCCTCCTCGGCGAACCTCCGCCGCACCTCGGCGGCTCGCTCCGGCTCCGGGGGATGGGGGGAAGGCATGGCGGTCCGATACCCCTTCACGCCGTTCCACGGCGGTCGTCGGCGGACGCCTCAGGCGCGCGGTAGTGGTGGTACGCGTGATGCGCCGCGAAGCCCATCCCGGCGTACAGCGCCCGCGCCCCCGCGTTGTCCGCCTCCACCTGGAGCCAGGCCGCCGAGGCACCCTCGTCCAGGGCGCGGCGGGCGAGCGCGGCCATGACGGCGGTGGCGAGGCCCCGACGCCGCTGGGCGGGGTCGACCTCGACGGCCGCGAAACCGGCCCACCGCCCGTCGACGACACACCGCCCGATCGCGGCCGGAGGCTCCCCCTCCGCGCCGGGCACCGTCGCGAACCACACCGAGGGCCCGCTGCCCAGGACGTGCAGCGCGACCTCGCTCAGCCCCTTGCGCTGGTAGCGGCCCAGCCAGGCCTCGTCGGCCGTTCGGGCGAGAACCACCCCGGAGGCCTCCGCGACCTCGCGGTCGGCGAGCGGCGCGAGCGCGCCGATCCACAGCCCGGCACTCACCTCGCGCGCCCAGCCGCGCGCCTCCAGCTCCGCGCACAGCACCTCCTGCGTGCCCTCGGCCCTGGTGGCGGTCTGGACGTAGGCGGGCAGGTCACGGGCCGCGTACCAGTCGCGTACGTACGTCAGCGCCTCGTCGAGCGGCACGCCCGGGTCGCCGAGCGGCAGCACGGAATTCGCGCGCCGGGTGAACCCGGAGGCCGCCCGTAGCTCCCAGTCGCCGAGCCGCTCGCTCTCCACCGGCTGCCAGGCCCGCGCCACGACCCGCGCCAGCTCCTCGTACGAGGCCGCGGGGCCCCGCCGACGCGCCGGGGCGGCCGGTACGACCTTGCCTGCGACCAGCGAGGATTCCGGAATCCGGACGACTTCGCCGTCGCGCCGTGTGATCAGCAGCACACTCTCGTCCCATGATGTGAGAACACCGACCGTGTCAGTGAACTTCTCACCGCCGGCGGCACCCTCGATATCTACGATCATCCGCCGAACAGAGACACGTTTGCCCACGTCAGCAGCGGTGATTCGGACCTCGAGACGTCCGGCCGCAGAGATTTCCACAGGTCAGTTCACCCCTCCTGTATGGATCACGCCCCGGAACGGAGATACTAGGTGCGGGCATCGACGACGCCGCGCTCCCGCGCGCCAGGCGGCGGAGCCTACGGAGGCCCGCCAGCGCCCTATCGAGGAGGAACGACAGCGTGACCTACGTCATCGCGCAGCCTTGTGTCGACGTCAAGGACAAGGCGTGCATCGAGGAGTGCCCGGTCGACTGCATCTACGAGGGCTCCCGGTCCTTGTACATCCACCCGGACGAATGCGTCGACTGTGGAGCCTGTGAGCCGGTGTGCCCGGTCGAGGCGATCTTCTACGAGGACGACACTCCCGAAGAGTGGAAGGACTACTACAAGGCGAACGTCGAGTTCTTCGACGAGCTCGGCTCGCCCGGCGGCGCCAGCAAGCTCGGTCTGATCGAGCGCGATCACCCCTTCATCGCAGCGCTGCCGCCGCAGAACCAGTAAGCGGCCGCACCTACGCGCCGCCTCGGTCCCGTACGGCCCGATTCCCTCGATGGCCGTACGGGACCGAGGCGTTTGCCGTAGCAGCCCGTACCGGCCACAGGCGCGCAAGCCGTGTGCGTACGGGTCGTACGAACGAGAAAGTGAGCCCGATCCCGTGTCCGCAGTCTCCGACCGGCTTCCCGTCTTCCCCTGGGACAAGCTGGAGCCCTTCAAGGCGACGGCCGCCGCTCATCCGGGTGGCATCGTCGACCTGTCCGTCGGCACCCCGGTCGACCCGGTGCCCGAGCTGATCCAGAAAGCTCTGGTCGCGGCCGCGGACTCGCCGGGCTATCCCACGGTGTGGGGCACGCCCGAACTGCGCGACGCGCTCACCGGCTGGGTCGAGCGGCGGCTCGGCGCACGCGACATCACCCACCAGCACGTGCTCCCGGTCGTCGGCTCCAAGGAACTCGTCGCCTGGCTCCCCACCCAGTTGGGCCTGGGCCCCGGCGACAAGGTGGCGTACCCGCGCCTCGCGTACCCGACGTACGAGGTCGGCGCGCGCCTGGCCCGCGCGGACCACGTGGCCTACGACGACCCCACGGAGCTGGACCCGACCGACCTGAAGCTCCTGTGGCTGAACTCCCCGTCGAACCCGACGGGCAGGGTCCTGTCCGCGCCGGAACTCGCCCGGATCGTCGCGTGGGCCCGCGAGCACGACATCCTCGTGTTCTCCGACGAGTGCTACCTCGAGCTGGGCTGGGAGGCCGACCCGGTCTCGGTTCTGCACCCGGACGTCTGCGGCGGCTCGTACGAGGGGATCGTCTCGGTCCACTCGCTCTCGAAGCGCTCGAACCTGGCCGGCTACCGCGCCGCGTTCCTCGCCGGTGACCCCGCCGTCCTCGGCGACCTGCTCCAGATCCGCAAGCACGGTGGCATGATGACGTCCGCGCCGACCCAGGCCGCGGTGGTCGCCGCCCTCGCGGACGACGTCCACGTCCGCGAACAGCGCGAGCGCTACGCGGCCCGCCGCACCGCCCTGCGCGAGGCCCTGCTGCGCCACGGCTTCCGCATCGAGCACAGCGAGGCGAGCCTGTACCTGTGGGCCACCCGCGGTGAGTCCTGCTGGGACACCGTCGCCCACCTGGCCGAACTGGGCATCCTCGTCGCCCCGGGCGACTTCTACGGCGAGGCGGGCGAAAAATTCGTCCGCGTGGCCCTGACGGCGACGGACGAGCGAGTGGCGGCGGCGGTAGAACGCCTGGGCTAAGAAACCCCCTGGCGAGGAGCGCGCCCTTTAGGGGCGCGGGGAACTGCGCGCCCAGCCCCCACCGGCCCGCACATCACGACCCGGCATGCGCGAAGGGGTCCAGGGAAACTCCCTGGACCCCTTCGCCCGTACAGCTACAGCATGTGCCCGGCGCCTAGCCGAGCGGCAACCCCTTCAGCGGCAGCTGCCCCGTCGGCAGGCCACCCTTGGTCACCGCGTCCGTCGGAAGACCACCACCGGCGGTCTTCGCGGTGTCACCGAGCAGACCCCCGGCCTGCCCCGCCGCGTCCCCGGCCACCTTCTGCGCGGCCGGCGTCGCCGTCCTGGCGACACTGCCACCCGTCTTGCCCGCGGCCGGGACGGCCTTCTTGAGGGCGTTGCCGCCGGTCGTGCCCGCGAGCCCGGTGACGTTCTGCGTCGCACCGTCGACCGTGCTGCCGACGTGCGCGCCGTCCAGAGCGGTCAGGCCGCCGAGGTTGGGGGTGGCCGGGAGTTCGGCCGCCGCGCTGGCGGAGCCGGCCGCACCGACCACGGGCGCCGCTCCCGCTGCGATGAGCAGCGCGGCACGGGCGATCCGGCGGGTCAGGGGGAGGGACATGATGCTCCTTAGACGGAAGAGAACGGTGAAGTGTCCACCCGTGCCCGGGAGTTGACCGTCCGGCCGCCGACCGGCTGTCGGGCGACCCGTTGATCGTTCCGGGCTCGGACGCAGTGACTACCGCTCGAGACCCGCGAAGGTTGCGGTGGCCCGACGTAAAGAGTTGGCAATGCGTCGCATTATCAGTTGTGGATAAAAACGGGCAAAGGGTATCCGGTCGGAAAGTCCGCCGAATCCTTACGGCCCTGTGTTTTCAAGGGGTCCGGCGGATTCCGGGGTGAGTACGCGAAAACCTGCTCGCAGCGGCAACGCGCCACGCCGCGCATCCCCCGTACAGGTGAGGCCCCGTACTACTGTGCGGTGTCGATACGGACCTCGCCGGGGGACGGCTTCGCCGTCGAACCGCCCGTGGTGACCGCCGCGCGCCACTCGCCGTTCCTTTCCCCGGCCGTCCACTCCCGCCCCGCGTAGGAGACCCGTCGGATGTGCAGCGCCGAGGAGTTGGCCACCGCCCAGTGCGCCAGCTCCCAGCCACGCTGGCGGACGGTGGAGTCGCCGGTGGGGTCCTTGCGCACGGGCACGGTCACGGTCCGGCCGGAGACGCTCGGCGAGGGGGCGAGGCTCGGCGAAGCCGTCGGGGAGGCGGGGGAGCCCGCGGTGCTCACATCGGCTCCCGCCTCCTGCAGCACCTCGCGCCCGAAGTCCCGTACGAGCGCGGCGCGCACCGAGTCCGGGCCGCCGACCGGGGTCGCCCCCGGGCGGCCCTCACAGGTCAGCGTGGCCGCCGCACGGCCGGTCAGGGCCGCGGCGAGCAGCGTCGCGTCCGGCTCGTGCTTCGCGTACGCCTGCGGATAGCCGCTGCGCTGCACGCGCTGCGCGGCGACGGTGAGCGGCAGCCGCGTGTAGCCCGGCACCTTGGCCAGGTGTTCGTAGAACATGCCGGCCGCGTACGTCGGGTCCATGATCTGTTTCGTCGTGCCCCAGCCCTGCGAGGGGCGCTGCTGGAAGAGACCCAGCGAGTCCCGGTCGCCGTGCTGGATGTTGCGCAGCCCCGACTCCTGGAGCGCGGTCGCGAGCGCGATGGCCACGGCGCGCTCCGGCAGCCCGCGGGTGGTGCCGACCGCCGAGATCGTCGCCGCGTTCACCGCCTGCTCCGGGGTGAACTCGTACGACGCTCCGTCGCTCTTGCCCGAGACGACTCTGCAGCGCGGCGCACCCGTCCCTCCTGTGAGGTACTGCACCGCGAGGTAACCCGCGAGCGCGAGCATGACTACGACGGCCGCCCCGAAACGGAAGAGGCGGCCGCGCCGGACAGGAGTGGGGGACGGCTCTGGCACGCGTACAAGGTACTGGAGGCGACTGTTGGCGACGTATGGGGTTGTGGACAACCCGTGTGCGGCAGAGCGCCGAGCAGGGGGCGCTAGGGTCGAGGGCATGGCCGACACCACCCTTGACCTCACGCTGGACGCCGCGGAGCTCACCGCGCGGCTCGTCGACTTCCCCTCGGAGAGCGGCAACGAGAAGCCGCTCGCGGACGCCGTCGAGGCCGCGCTGCGCGCCCTGCCGCATCTGACGGTCGACCGGTACGGCAACAACGTCGTGGCGCGTACGAACCTGGGGCGGGCCGAGCGCGTGATCCTCGCCGGCCACATCGACACGGTCCCCATCGCCGGCAACGTGCCCTCGCGCCTCGACGAGGACGGCGTCCTGTGGGGCTGCGGCACCTGCGACATGAAGTCCGGCGTCGCCGTGCAGCTGCGCATCGCGGCCACGGTCCCGGCACCCAACCGCGACCTCACCTTCGTGTTCTACGACAACGAAGAGGTCGCCGCCCACCTCAACGGCCTGAAGCACGTCGCCGAGGCCCACCCCGACTGGCTGGCGGGCGACTTCGCGATCCTCCTGGAGCCGACGGACGGCCAGGTGGAGGGCGGCTGCCAGGGCACGCTCCGGGTGCTCCTGAAGACCAAGGGGGAGCGTGCCCACTCCGCGCGCGCGTGGATGGGCTCCAACGCGATCCACGCGGCGGCCCCGATCCTCGCCAAGCTCGCCGCCTACGAGCCGCGCACGCCGGTCGTGGACGGTCTCCGGTTCCACGAAGGCCTCAACGCCGTCCGCGTCGAAGGGGGCGTGGCCACCAACGTCATCCCCGACGCCTGCACGGTCGTCGTCAACTTCCGCTACGCGCCCGACCGCAGTGAGGCGGAGGCCGAGGCCTTCGTCCGTGACTTCTTCGCCGACTGCGACATCGACGAGTTCATCGTCGACGACCACACCGGCGGGGCCCGGCCCGGCCTGACCCACCCGGCGGCCGCGGCCTTCCTGGCGGCCGTCGGCGGCGAGGCCCGCCCCAAGTTCGGCTGGACGGACGTCGCCCGCTTCAGCGCGCTCGGGGTGCCCGCGGTGAACTACGGGCCCGGCGCGCCGCTCCTCGCCCACAAGGTGGACGAGCGGGTGCGGGCGTCGGAGATCCCCGAGGCTGAGGAGCGCCTGCGCGCCTGGCTGACGTCCTGAGGACCTGCCCGAACTTTCGTGGTGCACGGCGGACATGCGCATGTCCCCCCTCCGTAACCCGCGTAGATCTACGCTGGGGCTGAACCACTTGCAAGCGGAGGGAGCGCACATGGCTACTGGCAACCCCGAGGGCAAGAAGCAGCCACCGGAGGAGCAGCGGCTGGGGCCGGTACTGCGCAGGCGGGGCCAGGTGCAGGCGAGCACCACGGACCAGCGTCTGCTGGACGCGGGCGGCCCCTCCGACTGGGTGCACACCGACCCCTGGCGGGTCCTGCGCATCCAGTCGGAGTTCATCGAAGGCTTCGGCACGCTCGCCGAACTCCCGCCCGCGATCAGCGTCTTCGGCTCCGCCCGCACACCGGTGGACTCGCCCGAGTACGAGACGGGGGTCGCCCTCGGCCGAGGCCTGGTCGAAGCCGGCTTCGCCGTCATCACGGGTGGCGGGCCCGGCGCGATGGAAGCCGCCAACAAGGGCGCCTGCGAGGCCAAGGGCATCTCGGTCGGTCTGGGCATCGAGCTCCCCTTCGAACAGGGCCTCAACCCCTACGTCGACATCGGCCTCAACTTCCGGTACTTCTTCGTCCGCAAGATGATGTTCGTCAAGTACGCCCAGGGCTTCGTGGTCCTGCCCGGCGGCCTCGGCACCCTCGACGAACTCTTCGAGGCCCTCACCCTCGTCCAGACCCAGAAGGTCACCCGCTTCCCGATCGTCCTGTTCGGCACGGCGTACTGGGGCGGTCTCGTCGACTGGCTCAAGAACACCCTGATCGCCCAGGGCAAGGCCTCAGAAAAGGACCTCCTCCTCTTCCACCTCACGGACGAGGTGGAGGAAGCGGTGGCCCTGGTCTCCAAGGAGGCGGGCCGCTAGCGGCCCGAGACCCTGGTCGGGTTCTTCCGCTGCGGGTGCGCGGGGGCTGGTCGCGCAGTTCCCCGCGCCCCTGAAGGGGCGCTGCGCGCATCTTCAGCCCGTCCGGCGTTTGAGGACGAGGCCGTTCAGGCCGATCGGGGGTTTGGGGGCGGAGCCCCCGAGTGAGGATGGGACGGGTAGGGGCGGCGGGGGCGAGGAAAACTACGCCAGGCCCCGGCGGGCCACCGTCGGAGGGCGGTGGCCCGCGATCGACGCCACCATGTCCAGGACCTGACGCGTCTCGGCGACCTCGTGGACGCGATACACCTGCGCCCCCAGCCACGCCGACACCGCCGTCGTGGCCAACGTCCCCACCACCCGTTCCTTCACCGGCCTGTCGAGCGTCTCCCCGACGAAGTCCTTGTTGGAGAGGGAGACAAGCACGGGCCACCCCGTCTCCACCATCTCGCCCAGCCGCCGAGTCGCCTCCAGGCTGTGCCGCGTGTTCTTCCCGAAGTCGTGCCCGGGGTCGATCAACACGGACTCCCGGGGCACCCCCAGGGCCACCGCCCGCTCGGCCAGCCCCACGGTCACCCGCAGAATGTCGGCCACGACGTCGTCGTAGGCGATCCGATGCGGCCGCGTACGAGGCTCGGCGCCCCCGGCATGGGTGCACACCAGCCCCACCCCGTACCGCGCGGCCACCTCCGCGAGCCGAGGATCCACGCCACCCCACGCGTCGTTGAGCAGATCCGCCCCCGCCTCGCAGACCGCCTCCCCGACCTCGTGCCGCCAGGTGTCGACGCTGATGATCACGTCCGGGAACCGTCGCCGCACCTCGGCGACGAAACCGACCGTACGGCGCGCCTCCTCCTCGGCGGTCACCTCTTCCCCGGGCCCGGCCTTGACCCCGCCGATGTCGATGATGACGGCGCCCTCGGCCACCGCCTGGTCCACACGCGCGAGCGCGGGCTCGTCGCGGAAGGTGGCTCCCTGGTCGTAGAAGGAGTCCGGGGTCCGGTTCACGATGGCCATGATCACCGGCTCGTGGGGGTCGAATTCGTGCTTGCCCAGCCTGAGCATCCCCTGTGACCTCTCCTATAAGTCCCGCTGCTTAGCCGCCTGCGACCTTAACTGTCAGACTCGCATGGCACGATCGGACCCTGACACTTTCAGCGCCGGACCGCTTCGGCACTCGTCAGACATTTTCAGCAGCTTCAGTACTTTCGCGTCGGCGCCCAACGCGTCGGCACCAGAGCGTGGGGACCTCAGCGATGTTCATGTTCTTGTTCCTGGTCGTCGCGCTCGCCGTCGTGGTCGCCGCGGTGACACTGTCCGTGGTGGGCGGCGGCGAGAGCGCCCCCCTTCCCGACGCCGAGCCCGATCGACTGGTGGACCCGCTGCCCCAGGACCGGCCGGTGAACCGCGCTGACGTGGAGTCCGTGCGCTTCCCGCTCGCCGCCCGCGGCTACCGCATGGCGGACGTGGACGACGCCCTCGGCCGACTCGGCGCCGAGCTCGCCGAGCGGGACGCCAGGATCGCCGACCTGGAGGCCGCGCTGGCCGGCGCCCGCGCCACCGCGACCATGTCGCTGCGCAAGCCGGCCGAGGGGGAGCAGCAGTGAGCGACGCGCTCGCCGGGCCCGACGGCGCCCTGCGCTGCCCCTGGGCCCTGTCCACCGAGGACTACGTCTCGTACCACGACGAGGAGTGGGGCCGCCCGGTCCACGGCGACGACGCGCTGTACGAGCGGCTCTGCCTTGAGGCCTTTCAGTCGGGCCTGTCCTGGATCACGATCCTGCGCCGGCGGCCGGGTTTCCGTGCCGCCTTCGCCGACTTCGAGATCGCCTCGGTGGCCGCGTTCACGGACGCCGACAAGGAGCGCCTCCTCGGCGACCCGGGGATCATCCGCAACCGCGCCAAGATCGAGGCGACCGTCGCCAACGCGCGCGTGCTGGCCGACTGGGCGCCCGGCGAGCTGGACGAGCTGATCTGGTCCTTCGCCCCCGACCCGGCCACCCGCCCGGTCCCGAAGCGGCTGGCCGACGTCCCGGCCGTCACCGACGAGTCGACGGCCCTCTCCAAGACCCTCAAGAAGCGCGGCATCCGCTTCGTGGGCCCGACCACGGCCTACGCGCTGATGCAGGCCTGCGGCCTGGTGAACGACCACTTGGAGGATTGCGCGGCCAGGAGCACCCCATAAGAGGCGCGGGGAACTGCGCGACCAGCCACAGACGGCCCGCAGTTCCCGTACCGACCTCCGACCGCCGAATCCAGCGAAGCGTTACCGCCCCAAGTACTTCGGCTTCTCCTTGTTGACGAACGCCTGCACCGCGATCACATGGTCCTCGGACGCCCCGGCCCGCGCCTGCAGCTCGTCCTCCTTCTCCAGCGTCTCGTCCAGAGAATGAGTGAGCCCGTACGCCACGGCCTCCTTCAGCGCGGCGTACGCGACCGTCGGCCCCGCCGCCAGCGCCCGCGCCACCTTCTCCGCCTCGCCGCGCAGCTCGGACGACGGGACGAGCCGGTTGGCGATCCCGAGCTCGAGGGCCTCCTGCGCGGAGATGCTGCGCGGGAAGAGCAGCAGATCGGCGGCGCGGCCCGGTCCGATCACCCGCGGCAGGTTCCATGACATGCCCGAGTCGGCGGTCAGCGCGACGTTGGCGAAGGACGTGTTGAAGGCGGCGGTGTCGGCGACGATCCGGTAGTCGGCGCAGAGGGCGAAGCCGAAGCCGGCCCCCGCGGCGACGCCGTTCACCGCGGCCACCACGGGCTTCGGGGCCCCGGTCAGGGCGCGCACGATCGGGTTGTAGTGCTCGCGCACGGTGCTCATCGTGTGCCGCGACCCCGACTCCTTTTCGGCGGCCAGCAGCCCGATGTGCTCCTTGAGGTCCTGTCCGACGCAGAACGCCCGGTCACCCGCGGCGGTGAGCAGGATCGCCCGTACGCCGCCGTCCGCCGCGGCGGCCTGGGCCGCGTCCCGGAGGGCGACCTTGGTCTCGACGTTCATCGCGTTCATCGCCTCGGGGCGGTTCAGCGTGATCGTCGCGAGTCCGTCGCTCACCTCGTAGAGCACGGTGTCGGACATGGTGGGTCTCCTCCGGTGTCGCGGCTCCGACGTACCGGTCGGTACGTCCTGGTGTGAGGACAGCATGCAGGACAGCATGGCGGAGATCACGGTCCGGGCGTGGACAGGACATGTGACCTGCGTCAAAGAATTCCGCGCCGTGGAAGTCGATGCAGCGGCGCAGTATCGCAGTCACACCGCCGAATTGAGTGGTTTTGCTCAAGCGCGTTGCGCAAGCGATGCCGACTGATGTTGGTCATCGGGTCCTGAGATGCGGGATAATGGCCTGGAAGCAATGTGTTCGATGCCGGTGACGTGTGTCCTATGAGGGGACGTGCGTGCCCTTCAAGGGGCCGTCGGCGACGATGAGCTGGTTTCAGGAAGGGGAACGAGCATGGCGGCCATGAAGCCGCGGACGGGCGATGGCCCGCTCGAGGTGACCAAGGAGGGGCGGGGCATCGTCATGCGCGTTCCGCTCGAAGGCGGCGGTCGGCTCGTCGTCGAGCTGACCCCTGACGAGGCCGACGCGCTCGGCGACGCCCTCAAGAAGGTCGTCGGCTGACGCGGAACGCGACCATACCCTTTTCAGCTGCCCCGGCATCGTATTCGGTGCCGGGGTGGTGGTTTTCCTGGGGTGCGACAGTGGTGTGTCTGTGCGCATCGACGCAGGTCAGACATGCAGTGCGGGTACGAGGCCGAGCGTGCGGTCAGCGCTTGACCCCGCACAGCAACCCATCGCCCACCGGCAGCAGCGAGGGCACCAGGTCCTGGCTCTCGCGCACCGCGCGCAGCAGTTCGCGCAGCCGGCCGACCTCGGCGGGCTGCGGGCCCGATTCGACCGTGCGGCCGTCCGCGAAGACACCCTCGAAGACGACCAGCCCGCCCGGACGCAGCAGGCGCAACGATTCAGCGAGGTAGTCCAGGCACTCCAGACGGTCGCCGTCGCAGAAGACGAGGTCGTAGCCGGCGTCCGCGAGCCGGGGCAGGACGTCCAGCGCGCGGCCGGGGATGAAGCGGGCGCGGTTGCTGGCGAAGCCGGCCGCGCGGAAGGCCTGGCGGGCGAACTGCTGGCGGTCCGGTTCCGGATCGACGGTGGTCAGTACCCCGTCCGGCCGCATGCCGTGCAGCAGATGAATTCCGGAGACGCCGGTCCCGGTCCCGATCTCCGCCACCGCTTTCGCGTCCACGGTGGCGGCGAGCAACCGCAGCGCGGCGCCCGTGCCGGGCGACACCGGGCGCAGCCCTGCCTCGCGGGCCCGGTCGCGGGCCCAGCGCAGCGCTTCGTCCTCGGCGACAAAGGCGTCGGCGAACGCCCAGCTCGTCTGCCGGTTGCCGGTAATGACCCTCTCCCTGTCCCCGTGGTTGCCTGGGCGTGACTGTATCCGTTGGTGCCGGGAACCCGCAGATGGGACCAGGCGTTTAGAGGGGTGCGGAAACAGAGCGGGGGGAAGTCGATGGAACAGTGCGCGGAGCGGGCCGTGGAGCGGGGTGGCGACCACATGCTGACGCAGCCATATGAGCACGTATCAAATTCTCGTAAAACCGCTTATCCGGAGCTAACGGGCGAGGTGGCTATGGTAGGGGCTCCACTGGACACCACCAGAGCCGACAGGGGAGGTGCGGCTGCGCCTGTGGATCGGGGAGGGGTGCTGCGGCGCCTTCTCAGATCGGCGGGTGAGCCGAAATCCGTGACCGACATCGCTGACAAGTTCCATGCTGCTGCCCCGGCGCAGACCGCGACGTTCACCACCGACGCGGAGTCGCAGGCGTGGACTCCGCCCACCTGGGAGGAGATCGTCAGCACGCACAGCGGCCGGGTCTACCGGCTCGCCTACCGCCTGACGGGCAACCAGCACGACGCCGAGGACCTCACACAGGAAGTCTTCGTCCGCGTCTTCCGCTCCCTGTCGACCTACACGCCCGGCACCTTCGAGGGCTGGCTGCACCGCATCACCACGAACCTCTTCCTCGACATGGTGCGCCGCAAGCAGCGCATCCGCTTCGACGCCCTCGGTGACGACGCGGCCGAGCGCCTGCCCAGCCGCGAGCCCTCCCCGCAGCAGGTCTTCAACGACGCGCACTTCGACGCGGACGTCCAGCAGGCGCTGGACACCCTCGCGCCCGAGTTCCGTGCCGCGGTCGTCCTCTGTGACATCGAGGGACTTTCGTACGAGGAGATCGCCGCGACCCTGGGCGTCAAGCTCGGTACGGTCCGCAGCCGGATCCACCGTGGCCGCTCGCAGCTGCGCAAGGCCCTCGCACACCGGTCTCCCGAGGCCCGTGCCGAGCGCCGCGGCTTCGCGATCACGGGAGTTCCGGCGCTGGGAGGAGGGGGCGCGACCGCGTGAGTGGATCCCGGCCCAACTCTACGGAGCGGTGTGTTGCCGACCAGCATCTTGGGGACCGACTCTCCGCCTTGGTGGACGGAGAGCTCGGTCATGAGTCGCGCGATCGCGTCCTGGCCCACCTCGTCACCTGCGCGAAGTGCAAGGCCGAGGCGGACGCCCAGCGCCGACTGAAGAACGTCTTCGCGGAAGTCGCTCCTCCGCCCCCCTCCGAGAGCTTCCTGGCCCGTCTCCAGGGACTGCCCGGGGGAGGTGACTTCGACGGCGGTGATGGCTCACCGTTCGGCGGGGGCGGATTCGGCGGAAGACTCCCCTCCGGAGCCCCGGTGACCGGCGTCTTCGGAGTGCGCGGAGAGCCCTTCGGGTACGTGCCCGCGGCGCCGCACGGCGACGTGCTGCCGCCCGCCTCCGGGCGCGGTTTCCGCATCCATGACGTCAGCCGTCACGAGTCCGACCGATCGGCCTCGCGCGGGCTGCGCTTCGCCTTCGCCGCCGCCGGTGCGGTGTCGCTGGCCGCGGTCGCGCTCGGCGGGGTGTCGACCGGAGTGCCGGCCGACACCACGGACGCGCGCGGCGGCTCCGGCGGCAGCAATGTGACACCGGCGCGTACGCCGGGATCGGGGCCCGCGACGGCTCCCGAGACACAGCGTCGCCGCTCCGACGGGCCGCTGCTCACCCAGGGCGAGCGTTCGCTCGGTGTGGCGCCCGCGGTGCCTACCTCGGTGTCCGCACCCCTGCTCCCCGGAGTCCCCGCTCCGGTGACCCGGGCAGACGACGTCATGCACACGCTGACCACCCCCGTGGTGGCCGGTGCCGCCGTGATGTCCCCGCTCATACATCCGCTCACCGAGTCCCAGCCGATCGCCCAGACCTCCTGGTCGACGCCGCCCGGCCTCACGCCTCCGCGCCTGCTCGCCACCCCGGCCACCACCCCGTCCCCCTCTTCCTCCCCGTCCCCCTCCTCCCGTACCGCTCACTGACCGGCCCTCTGCGCCCCGGCCCCGGAACCTGGTTGAATCCAGGGTGGGCCGCGTCCGCCGGAGGGATTCCCGGACGCGGAGTCGGCAATCTGCGGTGACCGTCGACGTGTTGTGTCGCGGGCCAGGTGTGGGGAGAGCATGAACGAGGGGAAGCCCACGAAGGCGAAGTGGTGGAGTCGGCCCCGCCCGGTCTCTCCGGGGGTCGGCGAGGTGGGCCCGGTCGAGGACATCTCCGGACCCGGGGCGGACCGCGACTCCGACGGGGACCACAACTCCGACGGGGACCACCAGTCCGAGAGGGACTACAAGTCCGACGGGGACTACGAACTGGACCAGCCGGCGACGACCACGGCTCCGACGGGTGTGGCCGGTGCGGGTTCGCCGTACGTCGCACCGGCGGAGCCTGGTGCCGGGAGCGGTGTCGGCGGCGGTGACTTCGAGTTGGAGCGTCCTGCCGCGGTTCTTCAGGGAAGCGTGTCGGATGCGGAGGCGGTCGGGAGTCCCTCGGACGCCGTGCCCGCGGGCCGCGCCCCGGTCGCCGCCGTACCGGCGCAGCAGGCCCCCGAAGACCGTCCCCGGCCTCTGCACGATCCCGACCCCTACAGCACCCCGCCGTACGGCGAGCCGGGCCCCTGGGCGCCTGCCCCGCCCGTCCAGCACCCGGCGGTCACCCCCGCGCACGGCACCGCCATGCCCCCGGGCCCGCCCCCGCTTCCGGCCCCGGCGCCGCTCCTGGCCCCGGTCCCGTACCCGAGCAATCCCCACCCGGCCCCCGCCCCGTGGCAGAACTACGACCCCTGGGCCGCCCCGGGACCGCTCCAGCAGAACGGGGCGGCTGTCGAGACGAAGACCCAGCGGCGCAAGCGGGCGAGGAAGGCGTTGGTCCTCGGGGCCGTGGCGCTCGCCCTCGTCTCCGGAGGCGTCGGAGGCGCCGTAGGGGCCTATCTGGAGCGCAACGGCGGGGTCGGTGACGTCACACTGCCGCAGGCCGCCAAGGAGGCGCCCGGGCGGCCCACGGACAGCGTGGCCGGGATAGCGGCCCGCGCCCTGCCCAGCGTGGTCACCCTGCATGTGCGCGGCTCCGGCGAAGCGGACACCGGCACCGGGTTCGTGCTCGACACCCGGGGTCACATCCTCACCAACAACCACGTGGTCGAGCCGGCCGGCAGCGGCGGCGAGATAACCGTGACGTTCAGCGGCGGCGAGAGCGCCAAGGCCACCGTCGTCGGGCGCGACAGCGGCTACGACCTCGCCGTGGTGAAGGTGTCGGGAGTCGGCGGGCTGCGGCCCATGGCGCTGGGCAACTCCGACAGCGTCCAGGTGGGCGACCCCGTCGTCGCCATCGGCGCGCCCTTCGACCTCGCCAACACCGTCACCTCCGGGATCATCAGCGCCAAGGAGCGTCCCATCACGGCGGGCGGCGAGAAGGGCGACGGGAGCGACGTCTCGTACGTCGACGCGCTGCAGACCGACGCGCCCATCAACCCCGGCAACTCCGGCGGCCCCCTCCTCGACACCAGGGCTCGTGTCATCGGCATCAACAGCGCCATCCGCTCCGCCGACGGCGGCACCGACCTCCAGGGCGGCCAGGCCGGTTCCATCGGGCTCGGCTTCGCCATCCCCGTCAACCAGGCCAGGCGCGTCGCCGAGGAGCTGATCAACACCGGCCGGGCGACCCACCCGGTGATCGGGGTCATGCTCGACATGGACTACACGGGCGACGGCGCCCGGGTCGGGACGAAGGGCGGCGGCGCGCCGGTCACCGCGGGCGGCCCCGGGGCCAGGGCGGGCATCAAGGCCGGCGACGTCATCACCGAGGTCGACGGACAGCGCGTCCACTCCGGTGAGGAGCTGATCGTGAAGACACGCGCCCACCGTCCCGGCGACCGGCTCCGGCTGACCCTCCGGCGGGGCGGCTCGCAGCGGACGGTCACCCTGGTTCTCGGCTCCGCGAGCGGCGGCTGACCTCTTTCGACAGCAACTGACATGAACTTCACAGGAGGGACCCCGAGCGCGCGCTGAGCGGCGAACATCCGGGGAAACTCGTCGTGTACACGAACCCGGAAGCCCCGGGACAGTTCCGGACGGACGGGATCGGCGGGTACCGTGGACCCGGCCCGGACCACGGAAGAATCCCGAGGGCCCGAGGACTGAGGACATCGCAAGGAGCTTCAGGTGTTCAATGACATAGGACCGCTCGAGCTGGTGACGCTCGTTGTCCTCGCCGTGCTCGTCTTCGGTCCGGAAAAGCTCCCGAAGATGATCCAGGACGTCACCCGCACCATCCGCAAGATCCGCGAGTTCTCGGAGAGCGCCAAGGCGGACATCCGTGAGGAACTCGGCCCGGAGTTCAAGGACTTCGAGTTCGAGGACCTCAACCCCAAGACGTTCATCCGCAAGCAGCTGGACAACGACGAGCTGGGGCTCAAGGAGATCCGCAACGGCTTCGACCTGAAGAAGGAGATGGCCGAGGTCACGGACGCGGTCCACAACCGCGACACGGACTCCTCTTCGTCTTCCCCGTCCTCGTCCTCCGGTTCCTCCGGCGGCTCGATCGACATGACCAAGAAGCCCGAGAAGACCGATCCGGACGAGCGCCCGCCCTTCGACGCGGACGCCACCTGAGCCGTACCCAGTCGTGTGACACGGGCGGAAAACGGCGCGTGCGTGTCCCACGCGCCGGGTGCTTTCCCTGCTGCTCGGGGCGGTGTGGCTATGCTGCCCAGTTGTTGTGCGGACCGCTGAGGACGCCCGAGGGGGGCGGGCCACCCGGTCCGACGAGAGCAAGGAGGCGTCCGGGCAGATGGAGACGACAAGTCGGGTAGGCGCGCAGGCGCCGGCCGCGGAAGACGGACAGCAGGTCCCCTCCGCCCGCCGCACGGTAGACGGTTACCTGCTGGCGCCCTTCCCCTGGTACGGCCTCGACGAGGCCTTCACGGGGCCGCGCTGGCTGATGCAGGTCGGTACGTCGGCGGAAGGTGCCGTCGAGCACGGTTCGATCGGGCACGGGGAAGAGCCCTCGGTGCGCAGCGAGTCGACGGAGGACAAGGAGCGGTTCGCGGTCGTGGTGACCGTCGCGGCCAACCCCTCGCGCCGCAGCGCGGACGGTACCGGGCTCCTTGAGGCCACGTCGGTGTCCTCGGCGGCCTGGCTGGCCGGTGTGGGGCTGCTGTCCTTCACCTGGCCCGGCCAGATGGACCACACCCGGCGGGACAACTGGCTGGACCAGCAGACCGAGACGGCGTGGGTCCTCGCGGACGACCTCGAAGGGCCCGACTGGTCCTCGCTGTCCCTCCCCGTGGACGGCGTCCCCACGCCGTTCCACTACCGCGAGTTGGAGTTCGGCTGGGTCCTCGCGGGCTCCACCCAGGAGGGGGTCCATGTGGGGGCGTACGGGCGGGGGATGAGCGCGTACGGGTTGGCCTTCGCCAAGATCAAGGACATCGCGGCGTACGCCTGACGGTGCCCTGCCCTCCGGGAGGGGGGACGAGAACGCGGGCCGATCTGGGACTTCGGCCCGTTCGGCGGCTGCGGGCCGGTTCTGGCTGGTCGCGCAGTTCCCCGCGCCCCTTTGGGGCGCTCCTCAGCGGGGCGCCCCTGTCTACGTGCTGCCGGGGAATGGGCTAGAACTTGTTCCTCGGGGTGATGCCCAGGGACATGCCGGACAGGCCGCGCTGGCGGCCGCCGAGCTTGCCGGCGATGGCGCGCAGGGCGGAGCCCGCGGGGGACTCCGGGTCGGTCAGCACGACCGGCTTGCCCTCGTCGCCGCCCTCGCGGAGGCGGACGTCGATCGGGATGGAGCCGAGGACGGGAACGCTCGCGCCGGTGGTGCGGGTCAGGCCGTCGGCGACGCTCTGACCGCCGCCCGTGCCGAAAACGTCGACCATCTCGCCGCAGTGCGGGCACGGCAGGCCCGACATGTTCTCGACCACGCCCACGATCTTCTGGTGGGTCTGGACGGCGATGGAGCCCGCGCGCTCGGCGACCTCGGCCGCCGCCTGCTGCGGGGTGGTGACGACCAGGATCTCCGCGTTCGGGACCAGCTGGGCCACCGAGATCGCGATGTCGCCCGTGCCCGGCGGGAGGTCGAGGAGCAGGACGTCCAGGTCGCCCCAGAAGACGTCCGCCAGGAACTGCTGGAGGGCGCGGTGGAGCATCGGGCCGCGCCAGACCACCGGTGCGTTGCCCGGGGTGAACATGCCGATGGAGATGACCTTCACGCCGTGCGCGGACGGCGGCATGATCATGTTCTCGACCTGGGTCGGACGGCCGTCGACGCCGAGCATGCGGGGCACCGAGTGGCCGTAGATGTCCGCGTCGACCACGCCGACCTTGAGGCCGTCGGCCGCCATCGCAGCCGCGAGGTTCACGGTCACCGAGGACTTGCCGACACCGCCCTTGCCGGAGGCGACCGCGTACACGCGCGTGAGTGAGCCCGGCTTGGCGAAGGGCACCTCGCGCTCGGTCTGGCCGCCGCGCAGCGCGCTCGCCAGCTCCTTGCGCTGCTCGTCGCTCATCACGTCCAGGGTCACGTCGACGCGGGTGACACCCTCGACCGCCGAGACCGCCTCCGTCACGTTCTTCGTGATGGTCTCGCGCATCGGGCAGCCGGAGACGGTCAGATACACGGTGACCGCGACCGCGCCATCCGCACCGATCTCCACCGATTTGACCATCCCCAGCTCGGTGATGGGTCGCTGGATCTCGGGGTCGTTCACCGTCGCCAGTGCTTCGCGCACCGCGTCTTCCGTAGCCATAAGGACGATGGTACGGCGCCCGGCCCCGGGCCCGGAAAGCCCCGTCAACGGTCGCCTACGTCACGTCGCGGCGGCCGTTCTGCCGGGAATACGACCCGGCGGTCGGCGCGGTGTTCCTCCAGCTCCCTGATCAGGTCCTGGAATTCGGAGCGGATCCAGTCGCGGGTGGCCACCTCGCCGAGGCCCATGCGCAGGGCGGCGATCTCGCGGGTGAGGTACTCGGTGTCCGCGATCGAGCGCTCGTTCTGCTTGCGGTCCTGTTCGAGGTTGACCCGGTCGCGGTCGTCCTGGCGGTTCTGCGCGAGGAGGATCAGCGGGGCGGCGTAGGAGGCCTGGAGCGAGAGCATCAGGGTCAGGAAGATGAACGGATACGGGTCGAAGCGCAGATGGCGCGGTGCCGCGATGTTCCACACCAGCCACACGATGATGACGACCGTCATCCAGACGATGAACCGTCCGGTGCCGAGGAAGCGCGCGATCCGCTCCGACAGCCGCCCGAAGGCCTCCGGGTCCCACTCGGGCACCAGCCGGCGGCGCGGCGGCAACGGCTGGTCGAGGCGGGTGCGGGGCCGGGTGGTGGCGGTCGCCCCGGTGGCGGCCCGTTCGCGGGTCTCGCGGTCAGGTCCCATCGCGCCCCCCTTCGTCCACGCCTTCACGGGCGTCTTCCGCGCCGTCTTCCTCGTCTCCCCGGTCGTCCTCGCGGCCGTCCTCGGGTTCGCGCAGGCGCCCGTCCTGAGGTTCGTCCAGACGTTCGTCCTGCGGTTCGTCCTCGTGCAGATGGAACTCGGTCTCGCGCCAGTCCTCCGGCAGCATGTGGTCCAGCACGTCGTCCACGGTCACCGCGCCGAGCAGTGAGCCGCTCTCGTCGACGACGGGCGCCGCGACCATGTCGTACGTGGCGAAGAAGCCCGCGACGACGGGCAGCGCCGCGTCCGGCGCGAGCGCCTGCAGATCGCCTTCGAGGATCGAGCTGACCAGCGTGTACGGCGGGTCGCGCAGCAGCCGCTGGAAGTGCACCGTGCCCAGGTACTTGCCGGTCGGTGTCTCGTCCGGTGGGCGGCACACGTACACCTGCGCGGCGAGTGCCGGGGACAGGTCGGGGTTGCGGACCCGGGCGAGCGCGTCGGCGACTGTGGCGTCGGGCCGCAGCACGATGGGCTCGGTCGTCATCAGACCGCCGGCCGTCCGCTCCTCGTACGACATCAGCCGTCGTACGTCGGCCGCGTCGTCGGGCCGCATCAGCATCAGCAGCCGCTCCACGTCGTCCTCGGGCAGTTCGGCGAGCAGGTCGGCCGCGTCGTCGGGGTCCATCGCCTCCAGGACGTCGGCGGCGCGCTCCTCCTTGAGCTTGCCCAGGATCTCGATCTGGTCGTCCTCGGGGAGCTCCTCCAGGACGTCGGCGAGGCGGTCGTCGTCCAGGGCGGCGGCCACCTCCCCGCGCCGTTTCGGCGACAGGTGGTGCAGGACGTTGGCCAGGTCGGCCGCGCGCAGCTGCTCGAAGGTGGCGAGGAGGCTCTCGGCGCCCTGTCCGTGCTCCTCCAGCGAGAACCCGGTGACGGCGGACCAGTCGACGGTCATCGTCTCGCCCTTGGTGCGCCGGAAGGTCCCGCTGCGGCCCTTGCGCACGAAGACGCGGCCGATCTCCCACTCCCGGCGGGCCGGCCGCTGCTGGACGGACACGTCGAGCACGGTCACCTCCTCGCCGCTCTCGACGAGCCGGACCCGGCGGTCGAGCAGTTCGCCGAAGACGAGCCGCTCGGTGGGCCGCTGCTCGAAGCGGCGCACGTTCAGGACACCGGTGGTGATGACCTCTCCGGACTCGATGCCGATGACACGGGTCATGGGCAGGAAGATGCGCCGCCGGGTGGAGAGTTCCACGACCAGCCCGAGCAACCGGGGCGGGCGGCGTCCGACGCGGAGCATGGCGACCAGGTCCCGCACGCGGCCCACCTGGTCGCCGCTGGGGTCGAAGACGGCGACACCGGCGAGGTGCGAGACGAAGATCCGGGGGGCGCCTGCGGCCATGCCCGCGCCTCCTTCTTTCCGTGTTGCTCTTTCTTCCGTGTCGCTGGTCGCGCGTCGGTCGTCGCGTGTCGCTCGAACGCTTGCCGGGTTTCTCCGTACGGGCGTTTGGTCCGACCTGTCCGCTCAGGTGGGCTTCAGGCTAGCCCGTCCCGGTCGGATACGCCCTGGTGAGCGGTCCGGACGGACTGGCTCCGCCGGGCAGGTACGGCACCGGTACGCTGCCGTACGCCGTTGGGGACACCCGGCATGGGCACCCGCATGGGCACCCGCACGGACACGCGCATGGACACCCGTATGAAAGGCAGCCCTACCTGTGACTGCGATTTCCCAGGGCCGTACCCGCAGGGCCGCACTGGTGGGCGCGATGTGCGCACTGGTCGTGTTGGGGACGGCGCTGACGGGGTGCGGTAGTGAGGATCCGGACGCGGGCACGAACGGGGTGGGGAAGCTGTCCGCCACCGAGATCCAGTCGAAGACGCGCAAGGCCGCCACGTCGGCCGAGGCGGTACGACTCGCCGGGACCGTGGTGTCGAACGGGCGCACGTACAAGCTCGACATGCGGCTGAAGTCCGACGGCGGCACCGGTTCGGTCACCTCGGAGGGCGCGAGCTTCCATCTGCTCCGGGTCGGCCGGCACCTCTTCCTCAAGGCCGGCGCCGAGTTCTGGAACCACCAGGGCGGCAAGAGCGGTGCCACCTCCTCGGCGGACACCGCGGCCGCCGACAAGCTCGACGGCAAGTACGTGAAGGTCCCGAGCGGCGACCCGGCCTACAAGCGCTTCATCAGCTTCACGGACAAGGACGTCCTGCTCGACGGTCTGCTGACCCTGCACGGCTCCCTCGCCACGGACGGCCACCACGAGCAGTCCGGCGTCCGCACCATCCGTATCACCGGCGACAAGGGCGCGGGCGGCACCCTGGACGTCTCCCTGAAGGGAACCCCGTACCCGCTGCTCCTGGTCCGCGCGGGCGACGCGGGCACGCTCAGCCTCACCGACTGGGGCAAGAGCTTCGCCCTCGCGGAACCCGCCAAGGACGAGACCGTGGACTACGGCCGGCAACTGCCGACGTCGTAGCCCTGGAGCAGGTCCGCCGGACAGGACCTAGCGGCGGCGTCCCCGCTTCCTGAAGAGCAGACGCGGTACGGCGGCCGGGATCGGCTGGCGGGTGGTCGCGGGGGACGGGACCGGCACGGCGGCCAGCGAGCCGTCCGGCAGCGGGAGTGTGCCCGCCCGGGGCTCCAGGCGCAGCACCCGGCACTCGCGGGCCCAGCGGGCCGGCATCTCCTCGCCGTCGGGCGCGTTCAGACGCTTGCCCTTGAGCTCGGCGACGGTCGCCTCCCACGCGGGGGAGCCGGGCGCGAGTTCGACCACCTTCGCGGTCCACGCGGCCAGCCGCCCGCCCTTGTCCTTGCTGCGGACGACGACGACCGCGTCGCCCCCGTCGACGAGCGAGGGCAGCGGCTGCTCTCCGGGCCCGTCGCCGACCAGGCAGGCCGCGCCGTCGTGCCACACGTGCCACAGGGCCCGGGTGGGCGCCTCGGCGCCCGGCGCCTCGTGCGCCGGCACGCCGCCGCTCCGCACCCAGATCAGCCCGGACTTCTTCGTGGCCTCCTCGACGAGGGCCCGGTCGAGCAGCTGTTCCGTCATGGGCCCAGCCTATCCAGCGGCACCGGGCGGTCACCCGGTGCGCTCAGAGCCAGCCGTTGCGCTTCAGGATCCGGTGGATCGACAGACACATCCCGACCGTGGCGCCCAGCACCAGCGGGTAGCCGAACTTCCAGTGCAGCTCCGGCATGTGGTCGAAGTTCATGCCGTACACGCCACAGACCATCGTCGGTACGGCGATGATCGCGGCCCAGGAAGTGATCTTGCGCATGTCCTCGTTCTGCGTCACGGACGCCTGCGCGAGGTTGGCCTGGAGGATGGAGTTGAGCAGTTCGTCGAAGCCGAGGACCTGCTCCTGGACGCGGGCGAGGTGGTCGGCGACGTCGCGGAAGTACTTCTGGATGTCCGGGTCGATCAGCCGCATCGGGCGCTCGCTCAGCAGCTGCATGGGGCGCAGCAGCGGGGATACGGCCCGCTTGAACTCCAGCACCTCGCGCTTGAGTTGGTAGATGCGGCCGGCGTCCGTGCCGCGCGGGGTGCCCTTGCGGCCCGGCGAGAAGACCTCGGTCTCCACCTCGTCGATGTCGTCCTGCACGGCGTCCGCGACCGCGATGTACCCGTCGACGACGTGGTCGGCGATGGCGTGCAACACGGCGGAGGGGCCCTTGGCGAGCAGCTCGGGGTCGTCCTGCAGCCGGTGCCGCAGCGCCCGCAGCGAGCCCTGCCCGCCGTGCCGGACGGTGATGAAGAAGTCCCGCCCGGTGAAGCACATGACCTCGCCGGTCTCCACGATCTCGCTGGTGGCGGTGAGCTCGTCGTGCTCGACGTAGTGGATGGTCTTGAAGACGGTGAACAGGGAGTCGTCGTAGCGCTCCAGCTTGGGTCGCTGGTGGGCCTGGACGGCGTCCTCGACGGCCAGCGGATGCAGCCCGAACTCGCCCGCGATACCGGCGAATTCGGCCTCCGTGGGCTCGTGCAGACCGATCCACACGAAACCGCCGTCGCGGTGCACCAGCCGCATCGCCTCCTGGGGCGTCAGCGGCTCGGGGGTCTGGACGCGGGCGCCGTCGCGGTAGACGGCGCAGTCGACCACGGCGGAGTTGGTCCCGGGGGCGCGGGTGTGGTCGTACGAGCCACTGTCCTTGCGCAGCGAGGGACGGGGACGGACCGCGGCACGCAGGTCACGAATCATCGACATGACGGGCTCCTTCGCAACGGAGGCGACCGACGACGGTTGAAACTACCCGGAATGGGGACGTCCAGACTGCGGATGTTTGGCACGTCCACAAAGCGGGGAGCACCGCACCGTCGCGGTGGCAGCTTCGCTACTGATTCAGATCAGACAGATCGGATGTATCAGGCGGAAACGAAGCGCTCTTCCGTGGTGCACCGGGACAACGCTGACACGTATGCACACGTTTGCAGGAGGAAGCAGCCGACAGAGCTACGGGAGCCAGGGAGCGGCTGGAACCAGCTACAGAACTTCAGCGACCGGAAGAGCGGGTGGTACTGCCAGGTCGACTTCGGTCCATTGCAGCCCCACCTCCTCCGGTCGGTCCCCCGTGAGGGACGATCCATCCCCCGTGGGGGAGCTGGCTTCCCCCGTGGGGAAGCCAGTCAGTCTCAGTGCGTCGGAGCTTGAGAGCGACGCTTCTGCGTGCTGCCCCGACCAGCGGCCAAGACTATCAGCGCACTGAAGCGTCAAGCCGCCGCTTTGCCCGTTACTGACGAGTTCTATGCTCGGCTCATGGCTGATGTTCTTCCTTTGGTCGAGGCCCGGTTGCGCTCTGCGCTGGGCGAACCCGACGCCCGGGCCGCGGTCACCTTCCTCGGTACCGACCGTATCGAAGTGCTGCGCTTCACGGAGGGTGACGTCGTCCGCTACGCCACGCTCGGTATGTCCGCCCAGCCGATGGCGGACCCCACGGCGGTCCTCGCCGACCCGGTGAAGGGCCCGCGCGCGGAGCTGGTCCTGTCCGTCCGCCCCGGTGTCGCCGACACCGACAAGGTGCTCCGCCCGCTCGCCGTGCTCGCCGCGTCCCCGCAGGTCGAGGGGCTGATCGTGGCCCCCGGCGCCTCGCTCGACGTGGGCGGGGCGCTGTGGCCCGGCGCGCCGTTCACCTCGGTCCTGGTCGCGGAGTCCGGTGGCCTGGTCGAGGACCTGGAGCTGGACGCGCCCGCCGATCCCGTACGGTTCCTGCCGCTGCTCCCGATGACGCCGAACGAGGCCGCCTGGAAGCGTGTGCACGGCGCCGGGGCCCTTCAGGAACGCTGGCTGAACGGCGGAACGGACCTGCGCGATCCCTCGCGCAGGTCCGTTCCGCTGGACTGAGCACTTCTTGACCCGTTCTTTTCCGCCGGCCTGAGACCAGGCCGGTTTCCTGGCCGAAAACAGTCAGTTGGCGAACACGGCCACACTGTCCTCGGTGGCGTGCTTCGGCTGGAGCTCCTCGGCCTCGTGGGAGAGCGCGTTCCGGCGTGCGAACACCACGACCGCTCCGATCACGGCGGTGATCGCGGCGACCACGAACGGGATGTGGATGTCGCTCCACTCCTCGATCTTCGGCGCGAAGTAGGGCGCGGCCGCGGCGGCGAACCACCGGACGAAGTTGTAGCCGGCGCTCGCCACCGGGCGCGGCGCGTCCGACACGCCGAGCGCCAACTCGGTGTAGACGGTGTTGTTCACGCCGATGAAGGCGCCCGACAGGATCGTGCAGACCACGGCCGCGGTGTGGTTGCCGTACCCGAGCACGAGCACGTCGGCGGCGAGCAGGACCAGGGAGCCGCCCAGCACCTTGAGCGAGCCGAACCGCGCCTGCATCCGCGGCGCCACGATCACCGAGAAGACGGCGAGCAGCAGGCCCCAGCAGAAGAACACGGCGCCCGACTTGTAGGGGGTCATGTTCAGCACGAACGGGGTGAAGGCGAGCACGGTGAAGAACGTGTAGTTGTAGAAGAACGCCGACACGGCCGCCGAGGCGAGGCCGCCGTGGCCGAGCGCCTTGATCGGGTCGAGCAGTGAGGTCTTCTTCGCGGGCCTCGGCTGCTCCTTCAGGAACACCGTGATGCACAGGAAGCCGACCGCCATCAGGAACGCGGTGCCGAAGAAGGGGTAGCGCCAGCTGGCGTTGCCGAGCAGGGCGCCGAGCAGCGGCCCGCACGCCATGCCGAGGCCGAGCGCGGACTCGTAGAGCAGGATCGCCGCGGCGCTGCCGCCGGCCGCCGCGCCGACGATGACGGCGAGGGCGGTGGAGACGAACAGCGCGTTGCCCAGACCCCAGCCGGCCCGGAAGCCGACGAGTTCGCCGACCGAGCCCGACGTGCCCGCGAGCCCCGCGAAGACCACGACGAGCGCGAGGCCGAGCAGCAGGGTCTTCTTGCCGCCGATGCGGCTGGAGACGAAGCCGGTCACCAGCATCGCGACCGCGGTGATCAGGAAGTACGAGGTGAACAGCAGCGAGACCTGACTCGGGGTCGCGTCCAGGCCCTTGGCGATGGAGGGCAGGATCGGGTCGACGAGCCCGATGCCCATGAAGGCGACGACGGATGCGCCGGCGGTCGCCCAGACGGCCTTCGGCTGCCGCAGGATGCTGCCCGCGCCGGCGTCGAATGTGTCCCCCTCGGCGGGACCTCCCGTGGTGTTGGTCATGCTCGCTCCTCGACTGCGTAGAGAGAGATCGGTGGCCATGGATCGATGGCTGGATCGTTGGCTTATACACATAATAAGTTAGAAGGGCTAATTAATGCAAGCTGCATCTAGTTCCATCGGGTGACCGGCACGCTCCGGACGGGTGATCGTCCTTGACGCGGCGAAATACGGGGAGGACCGTGGGGCCCTATGAGGGGCGAACCCAGTTGCCCGAAGTGTGGTGGCCGGGTCAGGGCTCCCGGCCTCTTTGCCGACTCCTGGCAGTGCGATGCGCATGGGGCCGTGTATCCGCTGCAGCCCGTGATCCCGCCCAGCGTCGAGGCCCTCGGTGTCGTGGTGCACCGTGCCCAGGTGCCGGTGTGGATGCCGTGGCCGCTGCCGGTCGGCTGGCTGTTCACCGGCGCTGCCTTCGCCGGTGACGATCGCAGCGGAGGGCGCGCGACGGCCGTGGCCTGTTCGGGCCCCGGACCGCTCGGCGGCATAGGGGAGCTGATCCTCGTCGCCGAGGAGCTCGGCGTCGGTCTCGGCGCGCGGTACGCGGGCATCGACGGACCCGACCCGGGGCCGTACATGAACGTCGAGAAACCACCCCAGGCGAAGGTCCTCGCGGCCGGCCGCCCGACCCCGCTCTGGCATGTGGCCGGCAGTCCCGACGACCGTGCCGTCTTCGCGGGCGAGGCGCTGGGGCTGTGGGTGTGGGCGGTGGTGTGGCCCGAGCAGTCGGGGCTGCTGATGTACGACGAGCTGGTGCTGACGGATCTGCGGGATGCGGGGGCGGAGGTGGATCTGTTGCCGTGCGGGGCGTTGTCGCCACGGATCCTGGAGCCGTAGCGCTCCGCTGTGGTGCAGAGGTGCCTTGGGCGGGTGGATGCGTGCGGGTCGTCGTTGGCTGAGCGCGCGGTTCCCCGCGCCCCTGGCGGGGCGCTTCGCACGGGTCGGTTGTAGGGGGTGCCCGGTACTTGTGGGTGTGACAAGAGGCTCGGAGCTCCCGTTATGCTTGAGCGTCCCCTCTCACCCCGTCATCGCCTGGAGTCCGCGTCGTGCGCATCGATCTGCACACCCACTCCACCGCCTCCGACGGTACGGACACCCCCGCCGAGCTGGTGCGCAACGCCGGCGCCGCCGGTCTCGACGTCGTCGCGCTGACCGATCACGACACGACCCGCGGGTATGCGGAGGCGCTGGCCGCGCTGCCCGAGGGGCTCACCCTCGTCACGGGCGCCGAGCTCTCCTGCCGCCTCGACGGCATCAGCATGCACATGCTGGCCTACCTCTTCGACCCCGAGGAGCCCGGGCTGCTCGCCGAGCGCGAGCTGGTGCGCGACGACCGCGTGCCGCGCGCCCGGGCCATGGTCGCCAAGCTCCAGGAGCTCGGTGTGCCGGTCACCTGGGAGCAGGTCGCGCGCATCGCGGGCGACGGATCCGTCGGGCGACCGCACGTCGCCTCCGCCCTGGTCGAGCTGGGGGTCGTGGACAGCGTCTCCGACGCCTTCACGCCGGACTGGCTGGCCGACGGCGGGCGGGCCTACGTACCCAAGCACGAGACCGACCCCTTCGAGGCGATCCGCCTCGTCAAGGCCGCGGGCGGCATGACCGTGTTCGCGCACCCGGCCGCCGCCAAGCGCGGCCGGACCGTGCCGGAGTCCGCGATCGCCGACCTGGCCGCCGCCGGGCTCGACGGCATCGAGGTGGACCACATGGACCACGAGCCGGCCACCCGCGCCCGGCTGCGCGGCCTCGCCGCCGACCTGGGACTGCTCGCCACCGGATCCAGCGACTACCACGGCAGCCGCAAGACCTGCGTGCTCGGGGAGTTCACCACCGACCCCGAGGTGTACGGCGAGATCACCCGGCGTGCGACCGGGGCGTTCCCCGTCCCGGGCGCCGGCGGAGCCTGACGCCCGCCTTCGCGCCCCAGGTTCCTCGAAGCACCCGACAGAGCACCTGAACCAGCGCGCGGCAAAGTGCCCGGCAACGTGCCCGAATCCGGCCGCCGTGTGCCTCCGTTCCGCCCGGCGGAACGCCTTTCCCCAGCGGTGGCGGCAGACCTCGCCGCGCCGATCTCCCCACCTCCGCAAGGCCTCACTCACTCATGTTCGACGTCGCCGTCTTCGGCTCCCTCTTCCTCACGCTCTTCGTCATCATGGATCCCCCCGGGATCACCCCGATCTTCCTCGCGCTCACCGCGGGACGCCCCGCCAAGGTGCAGAGGCGGATGGCCCTCCAGGCCGTCTGCGTGGCCGGCGGAGTGATCGCCGTCTTCGGCCTCCTCGGCCACCAGATCCTCGACTACCTGCATGTGTCCGTGCCCGCGCTGATGATCGCGGGCGGGCTGCTGCTCCTGCTGATCGCCCTCGACCTGCTGACCGGCAAGACCGACGAGCCCAAGCAGACCAAGGACGTCAACGTCGCCCTCGTACCGCTCGGCATGCCGCTGCTCGCGGGGCCCGGCGCGATCGTGTCGGTGATCCTCGCGGTCCAGAAGGCCGACACCGTCGCCTCCCAGGTGTCCGTGTGGGTCGCGATCCTCGCCATCCACGTCGTCCTGTGGGTGGTCATGCGCTACTCGCTGCTGATCATCCGCGTCATCAAGGACGGCGGTGTCGTGCTGGTGACCCGGCTCGCGGGCATGATGCTGTCCGCGATCGCCGTGCAGCAGATCATCAACGGGATCACCCAGGTGATCCGGGCGAGCTGACCGTGAGCCGGTGAGAACGCGCAAAGCCCCGTACGGCGTCGTGCCGTACGGGGCTTTGAAATCTGAAGGCGTCCGCCCGGAGGTGAACTGCTCCGTGATGCTTCGAACTGCTCTGAAATGTTATGAAGCGGACGATTCGGCCGGGCGGATCCACAGTCGCTGCCCGATGGCGGCGGCCTGCTGAACGATCCGGTTGACGGAGGCGGCGTCTACAACGGTGGTGTCCACGGGCGTGCCGTCGACATCGTCGAGTCGCATGATTTCGAAGCGCATGGGCTTCTCCCTTCGTCTGGTCATCCTCCTGAGGAGAACTACTGGTGTGGGCTGCGCGAGACGTCGGTGCTCACGCTTCCGTTCGTATTCAACGGGGTGCGTGTTACAAACATTCCCTACGCTAAGGAAATTTTTCGAGAACCTAATTACCGTCGGGTAAGAAGTCTGGAGGAGACTGAACGGGACCGGTTGTGTTCGCAGCGTGACCGCCGGGACAATGGAGGTGATGAACGACGACCACGCGGCGCTCGGCGCCCGCATCGACCGCACGAACGAGCTGCTCCAGCGCATGCTCGCCGAGGTGGCGAAGACGCCCTCGACCCATGCGATCTTCGTCGACGCCGGATACCTGTACGCGGCCGCGGGCCGGCTCGTCGCCGGGACCGAGGACCGCCGCGCCTTCGACCTCGATGCCGAAGGCCTCATCGACGCGCTCATCGACAGGGCCCGCACCATCTTCGCCGACAGCAGGCTGCTGCGCGTCTACTGGTACGACGGCGCACGCCGCCGTATCCACACCGCGGAGCAGCAGTCGATCGCCGAACTCCCGGACGTGAAGGTCCGGTTGGGTAACCTCAACGCCAACAACCAGCAAAAGGGCGTCGATTCCCTCATCCGCTCCGACCTGGAGTCCCTCGCCCGGCACCGTGCCATCAGCGACGCCGCGCTGCTCGGCGGCGACGAGGACCTGGTGTCGGCGGTCGAGGCGGCGCAGGGGTACGGGGCGCGGGTCCACCTCTGGGGCATCGAGGCGCCCGAGGGCCGCAACCAGGCCGAGCCGCTGCTGTGGGAGGTCGACAGCCAGCGCACGTTCGACCTCGAATTCTTCAAGCCCTACGTGTCCCGGCGCACCTCCGCGACCTACGACCCGACGGCGGCGAGCCGGCCCACCCGCGAGGACGTGCGGTTCGTGGGCGCGCAGATCGCCGCGAAGTGGCTGGCCGCGCGGGGGCGCGAGGCGCTGGTGGAGCTGCTGCCCGGCCACCCCTACCTGCCCGGCTCGGTCGACCAGGATCTGCTGGTCGAGGCCGAGGGGCTGCTGCAGTACTCCCTGCGGGGCCAGGCGGACCTGCGCCGCGCGCTCCGCGACGGCTTCTGGGAGCACTTGCAGGCGCAGTACTAGCTTCTACCGGTCCGACCCCGGATCACTCCTGCGTCTGATCCCAGAACTTGGCGAGGGCGAGGGCCGTCTGCTCGGGCTGGTCCGTGTTCGGGGAGTGCTCGGCTCCCGGTACGACCGTGCGCCGGGCCTTGAGACGTACGGCCATGTCGTCCAGGAGCGCCACCGGCCAGGTGTCGTCGAACGCGCCGGACAGCACATGCTTGGGCAGGCGTACGGCGGCCAACTCGGCGACGCGGTCGGGCTCCGTGCACAGTTGCCGGCCGGTCGCGATCAGTTGGGCCGGTCGGGTGAGCAGCCAGCGGCGCCGCAGGTCCTCGCGGTCGTCCAGCCCACCGTCGAGATCGGCGGTGTCGATCTCCTCCGGCGGTTCCATCGCCTGGATGGCGTCCCACACCTGGGCCATGTCCATCACGGCGAGGGCGTCCCGGAGCAGTTTGACGCGCTGTTGCTGGGAGGTGGAGATCTGGGCGGGGCCCGAGGCCATGAGGGTGAGTGAGGCGAAGGGGGCCGGGTCGAGGAGGACGGCGGCGCGGGCGACCAGTCCGCCGAGGGAGTGACCGACGAGGTGCACGGGGGTGCCGACGGCTGCCGCCTGGGCGAGCACGTCCTGCGCCAACTCGGCCTGCGCGTAAGCCGATTCGTCGTGCTCGGGACCGTCGCTCTCGTACTGCCCGCGGCCGTCCACGGCGACGGTACGGTACCCGCGCGCCGCGAGCGGCTCGTGCAGCGCGATGAAGTCTTCCTTGCTGCCGGTGAAACCCGGCAGCAGCAGTACGGTTCCCTTCAGCTGCGCCTGCGGCGCGGCGTCGAGCGCGGCGAACTCGCCGCGGGCGGTGCGGAGACGGTAGGCACGGACACCGGCGGGCGGCGCGAAGGAGGGGGGCCTGCTCATGCCCCGAGGCTATCGGGCGGGGCCGCACCCCGGCTCCCCGCCCGCCCGTAGTTCTCCGGCTGACGGCCGGTGGGGCACCGGGGCGCAGCCCCGTGCCTCAGGGGCGCGGGGAACTGCGCGCCAAGCCCCCACCCACCCGCAGCCGACAAACCCACCCGGGGGTCTGGGGGCGGAGCCCCCAGGTAGGGATGATGGGGGTCCCCCCTGCTCGAGCGAAGTCGAGAGCTTGGGGGAGGGTAGGGGCGGCGGGGGCGAGAACGCCGATGGCCCGGCCCCACCGCAGGTGGGACCGGGCCATCGGGCTGAGGATCAGCTCTCCGCGGGCTCCGCGGCAGCCGCCGCCTTGCGCGTACGCCGACGCGGCTTGGCCTCCGGCTCGTCAACGGCGGCCGACTGGGCGGGAATCGCCGCCTCGACGGTCTCCGCGACGGCCTTGCGGGTCCGGCGACGGACGGGCTTGGCCGTGGCTTCGGCAGTGTCCACGGCCGCTTCGGCGGGCGCCTCGGCCGTGGCCTTGGCCCGCGTGCGCCGCGGCTTGGTGGCGGGGGCCTCCGGCGCGGCCTCGACCGCGTCCACCACGGCCACCGCCGCCTTGCGCGTGCGCCGCGGCTTGGTGACCGGCGCCTCGGCGACACCCTCCGCCGTGTCGACCGCGACCTCCGCGGGCTCCGCGACCTTGCGGGTACGGCGACGAACCGGCTTGGCCGGAGCCTCCGCGACGGCCTCGGCGACGGCGGCGGTCTGCGCCGGAATCTCGGCCTCGACGGGCGCGACGGCCTCGACAGTCGCGACGGTCTCCGCGACGGCCTTGCGGGTCCGGCGACGGACGGGCTTGGCCGTGGCTTCGGCAGTGTCCACGGCCGCTTCGGCGGGCGCCTCGGCCGTGGCCTTGGCCCGCGTGCGCCGCGGCTTGGTGGCGGGGGCCTCCGGCGCGGCCTCGACCACGCCCTCGGCCGTGTCGACGACGGCCTCGGCGGCCTTGCGGGTACGGCGACGAACCGGCTTGGCCGGAGCCTCCGCGACGGCCTCGGTGACGGCTTCCACGACGGGCGCGGATTCCGCGACGGGGGCCACGGTCTCGACCGGGGCGGGAGCGGCCTCCGCCGTCTTACGGGTCCGACGGCGACGCGGCTTCGCGGCCGCGTCCTCCGGCGTGGCCTCGACCACGCCCTCGGCCGTGGCGACCGCGGTCTCCGCGGCATGTGGGGCCTCGCTCACCGACGGCTCGGCGATGGTGGCGGCAGCCGCCACCGCCTCCGTACCCCCGGCGCGCGTACGGCGACGGCGGCGCGGGGTGCGGGGCTCGGTGGCCTCCGCGGCGGCGGGCTCGGTGGTCGCCTCCGGAGTCGACGTCGTGGCCGCCTCCTCCAGCGCGGCACCGTTGCGCGTACGGCGACGGCGGCGGGGCGTGCGCGCCGAGCGCTCACGCTCGTGCTCCACGGGCGCCGGCGCCGACGAACGGCCACCGCGGCCGCGCGGACCGCCACGCCCGCCGGTCTCGCCGAGGTCCTCGACCTCTTCGGCCGCGAGGCCGGCGCGGGTGCGCTCGGAACGCGGCAGGACACCCTTGGTGCCGGCCGGGATGTTCAGTTCCTCGAAGAGGTGCGGGGACGTGGAGTACGTCTCCGGCGGGTTGCTGAAGCCGAGGTCCAGCGCCTTGTTGATGAGCTGCCAGCGCGGGATGTCGTCCCAGTCGACGAGGGTGATCGCGATGCCCTTGGCGCCCGCGCGGCCCGTACGGCCGATGCGGTGCAGGTACGTCTTCTCGTCCTCGGGGGACTGGTAGTTGATGACGTGGGTGACACCCTCGACGTCGATGCCGCGGGCGGCGACGTCGGTGCAGACGAGGACGTCGACCTTGCCGTTGCGGAACGCGCGCAGTGCCTGCTCGCGGGCGCCCTGGCCGAGGTCGCCGTGGACCGCGCCGGAGGCGAAGCCGCGCTGCTGGAGCTGGTCGGCGAGGTCCGCCGCCGTCCGCTTGGTGCGGCAGAACACCATCGCGAGCCCGCGGCCGTCGGCCTGCAGTATGCGTGCGACCAGCTCGGGCTTGTCCATGTTGTGCGCGCGGTAGATGAACTGCGCGGTGTTGCGGACCGTCGCGCCCTCGTCGTCCGGCGCCGTGGCGCGGATGTGCGTGGGCTGCGACATGTAGCGGCGCGCGAGACCGATGACCGCACCCGGCATGGTCGCCGAGAACAGCATGGTCTGACGGCGGGCCGGCAGCATGTTCATGATCTTCTCGACGTCGGGCAGGAAGCCCAGGTCGAGCATCTCGTCGGCCTCGTCGAGGACGAGCGCCTTGATGTGCTTGAGGTTGAGCTTCTTCTGGCCCGCGAGGTCCAGCAGTCGGCCCGGGGTGCCGACGATGACGTCGACGCCCTTCTTGAGGGCCTCGACCTGGGGCTCGTACGCCCGGCCGCCGTAAATGGCGAGAACGCGTACGTTGCGGACCTTGCCGGCCGTCAGCAGGTCGTTGGTCACCTGGGTGCACAGCTCGCGCGTCGGGACGACGACGAGGGCCTGCGGCGCGTCGGTGAGCTGCTCGGGCTGGGCCCGGCCCGCCTCGACGTCCGCGGGGACGGTGACACGCTCGAGGAGCGGGAGGCCGAAGCCCAGCGTCTTGCCGGTGCCGGTCTTGGCCTGGCCGATGACGTCGGAGCCCGAAAGGGCTACGGGGAGCGTCATCTCCTGGATGGGGAAGGGGGTGATGATGCCGACGGCTTCAAGGGCTTCGGCCGTCTCGGGAAGGATTCCGAGCTCTCGGAAAGTCGTAGTCAGGGTGCTGCCTCTTCTGTGTACGCGGTGCGAGGCGAGCGCGGGGGTCGTATCGGGGACCGTGCCGGGGACGTCGGCCGCTCCTGACGGGCTGGCCGAGTGGCATGGGACCACTGCCGACGCTCGAGCTCTCGTACCGCTGAGGGTTCCCTCCGGATGTCGTACGCAATGTGCCGTACGGACGAGGAGGGCTGTCGGGTCGGAGCCGATCGGGCCACCGACCGGGCATCCTCATTCGTGCGGCCCGTCGAATACTCGCCGGGCGCATTACCACCATACCCCGGAATCGCGCATACGCGATGGCCGATTTGGTCACGTAGTCGTCGTCACACTGATTGACCAGGGACTTCCCTGTTGCGTTGAGCGGGCTATTGTGCGCTTCATGACGACGCCTGACAACGCCGCTGACCCGTCCGCCGAGGCCACCGACAAGAGCACCCCCGCGGCCACCGGAGTCGCCGCGCAGAACTGGGACACGGCCGCCGCCGACCCCCAGTACCGCGCCGCGGTCGTGGACCTGCTCGGAGCGCTCGCGTACGGGGAGTTGGCGGCGTTCGAGCGGCTCGCGGAGGACGCCAAGCTGGCCCCGACGCTCAGTGACAAGGCCGAGCTGGCGAAGATGGCGTCGGCCGAGTTCCACCACTTCGAGCGGCTGCGGGACCGGCTCGCCGCGGTCGGCGCGGAGCCGACCGAGGCGATGGAACCGTTCGTCGCCGCGCTCGACGGCTTCCACCGGCAGACGGCTCCCTCGGACTGGCTGGAGGGCCTCGTCAAGGCGTTCGTCGGCGACTCGATCGCCAGCGACTTCTACCGTGAGGTCGCCGCGCGCCTCGACGCCGACACGCGCGGGCTCGTGCTCAGTGTCCTCGACGACACCGGGCACGCGAGCTTCGCCGTCGAGAAGGTGCGCGCCGCCATCGACGCGGACCCGCGCGTGGGCGGCCGGCTGGCGCTGTGGGCGCGGCGGCTGATGGGCGAGGCGCTGTCGCAGTCGCAGCGGGTCGTCGCGGACCGTGACGCGCTGTCGACGATGCTCGTGGGCGGTGTGGCGGACGGGTTCGACCTCGCGGAGGTCGGCCGGATGTTCTCGCGGATCACCGAGGCCCACACCAAGCGGATGGCGGCGCTGGGCCTGGCGGCCTAGACCCGGTTTCCTCGGTTTCCTTGGGTCCCACGGTTTCCTTGGGGCCCTTGGTTTCCTCGGGGCTTGTCGGCCTCAGGAGTTTCGCCGTCGCCCGCTTCGGTCACGCCGTCGCCGAGCGGCGGCGAAATCTTTCCGCGGGGCGCAGCAGAAGCGACAGCAGCGCGGCGGAGACGATCACGGCGCCGGCGAGGATGACCAGGAAGTGGCCGGAGCCCAGCGCCGTGTGCGTCAGGAAGGCTCCGAAGAGGGCTCCGGCGACACCGGTCGACAGGACCAGACCGCGGCTCGGCAGGCGGTGCGGCAGGCGGTACGCCGCCCCCCACGCCAGCGCGAGACCGAGCATCGCGGCGCCGAGCGCTTCCAAGAACATGGTGAGGGTCCCTCCCGCACGGCCGGTGCAAATCGGTCGTAGCGGGTTTACCCCTGAGGTGCGGAACGCAATCCTCCCCTGTGGATGTTCTGTGCTCCATCCGTGGTGGTGAGACCACGGGTACGGGCCCGGCGCGACGCGCGCGGAGGATCCGGTTCCGTGCATGCGAAGGGGCCCGGCGACAGCGTCACCGGGCCCCTTCCGCTCGCCTGAACTACAGCGCGCTGAATCCCACCTTGCGCTGCGTGGGCTCGCCGAGCTCCACGTACGCGAGGCGGTCGGCCGGAACCAGGACCTTGCGGCCGTGGTCGTCCACGAGGCTCAGCAGCTGCGACTTGCCGGACAGCGCCTCGGACACCGCGCGCTCGACCTCTTCCGGTGTCTGACCGCTCTCCAGAACGATCTCGCGGGGCGCGTGCTGCACGCCGATCTTGACCTCCACGGCTTTGTCCCTCCGACGGTCAGTCATGTGCGCGTCTCTCCGCGCCGTACGCTGCACACATTAGCCCGGTGAGGGGACGTGCACGTTCCGGCCGAGAACGCCAAGAGCGAACAGCGGACGGGAACAAAGAAACGGTCAGGGCGGTCGGGCCTGAGTCGTCGGGCGTGAGTCAGTGGTGATCGGTGCCGTGCAGCGGGAAACCCGCGATACCCCGCCAGGCCAGTGACGTCAGCAGCTGCACCGCCTGGTCGCGCGGGACACTGCGGTCGCTGTGCAGCCAGGAGCGGGCCACCACCTGTGCGAGGCCGCCCAGGCCCGAGGCGAGGAGCATCGACTCGGCGCGCGAGAGGCCGGTGTCCTCCGCGATGACCTCGCAGATCGCCTCCGCGCACTCGTGCGTGACCTTGTCGACGCGCTCGCGGACCGCGGGCTCGTTCGTCAGGTCGGACTCGAAGACGAGCCGGAAGGCGCCGCCGTCGTCCTCGACGTACGCGAAGTAGGCGTCCATCGTGGCGCGGACGCGCAGCGAGTTGTCCGTGGTGGACGCGAGCGCCGTCCGTACCGCATGCAGCAGGGACTCGCAGTGCTGGTCCAGCAGCGCGAGGTACAGGTCGAGCTTGCCCGGGAAGTGCTGGTAGAGAACCGGCTTGCTGACGCCCGCGCGCTCGGCGATGTCGTCCATGGCGGCCGAGTGATACCCCTGCGCAACGAATACTTCCTGGGCGGCGCCGAGGAGCTGGTTGCGTCGGGCACGGCGCGGCAGGCGAGTGCCCCGCGGGCGTGCCGCCTCTGTCTGCTCGATGGCTGTCACGCCGCCTCCCAAAATTGTCCGTGCGGTGTGCGCCGCGCCGCCATCGTACTTTTCGGTAACCCCACTGTGCGCGGTGCGAGCGCAGAATTTCACGGACCGGACGCGTGCGATAACGACACAGAGGGTGACGAACGGGGTGAGAAGGGCAGGACGCCGCACCGGATACCGCTGGTCGGCGGGGTCCGGTCACATGGGGTCATCCCCTGTAGTCGTCCTCGTTGAGCCGGACGACCCTGGCCTGCTCGGCGAGGTCGGCCTCGTTGGCGCTGAGGGGGTCACCAGGGGGTTCCGGGTCGATGTCGTCCAACGGATCCAGTTCGCTGAGCTGCTCGGCGAGGTCCGCCTCCGGGGCTTCCGGGTCAAGGATCTCCCGGAACCGGTCGTTGAAGGTCTCGGGGTCTGTCGGGTCGACTGTCATGATTCCTCTTCCCGAGCGGTGCGAGTGCGCTCCTGATGTACGGATCCCTGGGTGCGGATCCCTGGGTACGGATCCTGGTGTACGTACGAGTGCCCTCGATCGAAGCCTAGGAGACACCCGATCGAGGCGCTAGACGATCCGCGCACGATCTGTGACAGCGAACACATGAACCACTGCGTGATCGTCTCGTAACATTGCCGCATGTCTTCGACCGAGCTGCCCGCCGCGCTGGCCACCACCGTCACGCCGAGGGTCGGGACCGTCCGGGTCGCGGAGGGGGAGCGCCTGCGATCGGTCGGGCTGCCCGGGATCACCCTGACCGTGCGTTCGAGACCGCCCGCGCGCGAGGGACTGCCGCCCGCCCTGTACGTCCATGGGCTGGGCGGTTCTTCGCAGAACTGGTCGGCGCTGATGCCGCTGCTCGACGGGCTCGTGGACAGCGAGGCGCTCGATCTGCCCGGCTTCGGGGACTCGCCGCCGCCCGACGACGGCAACTACTCGGTGACCGGGCACGCGCGCGCGGTCATCCGTTATCTCGACGCGGCCGAGCGCGGCCCCGTGCACCTCTTCGGGAACTCGCTCGGCGGAGCGGTCGCGACGCGCGTCGCCGCCGTACGGCCCGACCTGGTCGAGACGCTCACCCTGATCTCGCCCGCGCTCCCGGAGATCCGCGCGCAGCGCACCGCGTGGCCGACGGCGCTGCTCTCGGTGCCGGGTGTGGCGCGGCTGTTCACCCGGCTCACCAAGGACTGGAGTGCCGAGCAGCGCGTCCGCGGGGTCATGGCGCTCTGTTACGGCGATCCCGGCATGGTGACGCCCGAGGGGTTCCGCGACGCGGTCGAGGAGATGGAGCGGCGGCTCGCGCTGCCCTACTTCTGGGACGCCATGGCGCGTTCGTCGCGCGGCCTGGTGAACGCGTACACGCTGGGCGGCCAGCACGGGCTGTGGCGCCAGGCCGAGCGGGTGCTCGCGCCGACGCTGCTCGTCTACGGCGGCCGTGACCAGCTCGTCGCCTACCGCATGGCCAGGCGCGCGGCGCGCGCCTTTCGCGACTCCCGGCTGCTGTCGCTGCCGGACGCGGGGCATGTCGCGATGATGGAGTACCCGGAGACGGTAGCCTCGGCGTTCCGCGAACTCCTCGCGGAAACGGGCGAGTTGACCTCCCCGGCCGGCGCGGACGCGGGGAGCTGAGGCGGGGCGTGGGACGTCACAGTCGCCGGGGGCGGGCCGGTAAGAGCGACACGGGGGAACTGCCGAGGGTTCCTGCACCCGGTGCCGCACCGGGCACGGCTCAAGGGGTGGCGCCGGGTGCGGGCCCGGCGGCGACCTCGCCGCAGGGGGCCACGCGAGGCCCCCTGGGCCCACAACCACCGGGACCTCGACGCCCCGCGCCGACCGGCCCTCCGCCGCCCGGAACTCCCCACCCCCAGGACGGCACGCCGGTGCACGGTGTGCCGCGTTATCCGGACGGGACCCCCGCGCACGGCTTCCCGCGTCTTCCGGACGGCACGCCGGCGCACGGCTTCCCGCGGATGGCGAACGGGACTCCGGTGCAGGGTGTTCCGCGTCTCCAGGACGGGACCCCCGCGCACGGCGTGCCGCGTTATCCGGACGGGACTCCCGCGCACGGCTTCCCGCGTCTTCCCGACGGCACGCCGGTCCACGGTGTTCCGCGGTTCGCCGATGGGACGCCCGTGCACGGCATCCCCCGTATGACCGGCGGTGCGCCCGCTCGTGAGGTGCCCCGCTCGCCGGACGGCACCCCCGCGCGTGGGGTGCCCCAGGCGCGTGCGGGACACCCCGAGCAGCGTGAACCCGGCGGTGGCTGGGGCGCGTTCAGGGGTGGCCCGCGGACGGCGGGGGCCGCGGGCGGCGGCCCGCAGGCCATGCCGCAGGCGGCGCCGCACGGCATGCCGCAGGGGGCACCCGGACCACGCATTCCCCGGCAGCGGCAGGAGGCCGACGCCGGGCTCGGACCCGGCCCGGGGCTCCGGCAGGCCTACGTCGACGCCTTCGACGAGAGCGAGAGCGACAACGAAGGCAGGACCGGGACCGACGAGCCGGGGACCGAGGAGGCGGAGAAGGGCAAGGGCGTCAAGGGGCGGGCGTTCACCGGAATCGCCGCGGCCGCCGTCACCACCGTGCTCGCCGTGGTGGTGGCCGGACAGGTCGCCGCCGGGCGGCACGACGCCACCGCGCAGACGCAGTCCGCCGCCGGTGGCGGACTGGACGCCCGCGCGTCCGCCCCGCCCGGTGACACCGGTTCGACCCCGTCCGCGACGCCGAGCGCGACACCGCTCACGTACGACCAGAAGATGGGCGTGCGGTACCCGCTCAGCGCCACCCTCAAGGCCTCGGGGAAGTTCGACGCCGTCCGCGGGTTCGACAAGGCACCCGGAAAGGGACAGAAGTACACGTACCGGGTGGACGTGGAGAGCGGCCTCGGCCTCGACGCCGCCCTCTTCGCGCAGGCCGTCCAGAAGACGCTGAACGACAAACGGAGTTGGGCCCACAACGGCGCCCGTACCTTCGAGCGGATCTCCTCCGGCAAGCCCGACTTCGTGATCACGCTGGCCAGCCCCGGCACCACCGCCGAGTGGTGCGCCAAGTCCGGACTGGACACGACCGAGGACAACGTGTCGTGCGACTCGGCCTCCACCGAGCGCGTGATGATCAACGCGTACCGCTGGGCGCAGGGCTCCAAGACCTACGGTGACGCGATTCACCCGTATCGGCAGATGCTCATCAACCACGAGGTCGGCCACCGCCTCGGATACGGCCATGTCACCTGCGACAAGGACGGCGAGCTCGCGCCCGTCATGCAGCAGCAGACCAAGTTCCTCGACCATGACGGAATCCACTGTCGGGCCAACCCCTGGCCCTATCCGGGGAGTTGACGGAGGGGGCGCGGGGGACCGCTGGGGCCACGTTGACATGCTCCGAAAGTTCGTTCATATTTCTGCGCATGTGGTCTAGTCATGCTGTCCGTCGCGCCGCCATCGAGCTGGCGCTGATCGGCGTGACCGCGCTCTGCGTCGCAGACATCCACTGTCGCTGACGCCCGCCCTTGGCGTGTGCGTCGTGCTTCCGCTTCCGTCGTGACCCTGGGTGACCGTATTGGTCCCTGGTTTTCCGACTTCGCGACCTTTTTGACGACCTGACGCCGGGGCAGACGTTCGTTCACTTCCGTCTCACTCCTCGTCAATCTGTCTCATCATTCGAGAGGTCGTCTTCCGATGCGTCAACCGTCCGTCATAGCCCGCCGCGTGGCCGCGGCATCCGTCACCCTGGTCGTGGCAGCGGGCGCGGCCGCCTGCGGGCCGAAGGACAACGATGCCAAGGGCGCCGGTGGCGACTCCAAGCCGCAGAAGGGAGGCACGCTCACCGTCCTCAACGCCAACCCGCAGGAGGACTTCGACCCGGCGCGCCTCTACACCTCCGGCGGCGGCAACGTTCCCTCCCTCGTCTTCCGTACGCTGACCACGCGCAACCGCGAGAGCGGGTCCGCCGGCGCCAAGGTCGTCCCGGACCTCGCCACCGACACCGGCCGCCCGAGCGAGAACGCGACCGTGTGGACGTACACCCTGAAGAAGGGCCTCAAGTACGAGGACGGTACGCCGATCACCTCCGCCGACATCAAGTACGGCATCGAGCGTTCCTTCGCGGCCGAGCTCTCCGGCGGAGCGCCCTACCTGCGGGACTGGCTCATCGGCGGAGCCGACTACCAGGGGCCGTACAAGGACAAGAAGGGCCTCGCTTCGATCGAGACCCCGGACGACCTGACCATCGTCTTCCACCTGAACAAGCCCGAGGGCGAGTTCCCCTACCTCGCCACGCAGACGCAGTTCACGCCCGTCCCGAAGGCCAAGGACAACGGCACGAAGTACGAGGAGCACCCGATCTCCTCCGGCCCGTACAAGGTCGTCAAGAACGAGAACGACGGCGAGCGGCTCACCCTGGAGCGCAACACCTACTGGTCCGCGGCCACCGACGCCGAGCGCAAGGCCTACCCGGACAAGATCGACGTACGGTCGGGCCTGGACTCCTCCGTGATCAACCAGCGGCTGTCCGCGTCCCAGGGCGCGGATGCCGCCGCCGTCACCACGGACACCAACCTCGGCCCGGCCGAGCTGGCCAAGGTGACGGGTGACAAGGCGCTGGCGGCACGCGTCGGCACCGGGCACTTCGGCTACACCAACTACATCGCCTTCAACCCGAAGGTGAAGCCGTTCGACGACCCGAAGGTGCGGCAGGCGATCGCGTACGCCGTCGACCGTTCGTCGGTGATCAACGCGGCCGGTGGTTCGTCGCTGGCCGAGGCCGCGACCACGTACCTGCCGAACCAGAAGTCCTTCGGCTACACGCCCTACGACCACTTCCCGGCGGGCGCGTCCGGCAACCCGGCCAAGGCCAAGGAACTGCTGAAGGAGGCCGGTCACCCGAACGGGATCACCGTCACCCTCACGCACTCCAACGACAAGGACTTCGAGACCAGCCCGGAGATCGCGACCGCCCTCCAGGACGCCCTGAAGAAGGCCGGGATCACGGTCAAGCTCCAGGGCCTGGAGATCAACGACTACAAGGACAAGATCCACAGCGTCAAGAGCGAGCCGGGCTTCTTCCTCGCCCACTGGGGTGCCGACTGGCCCTCCGGCGGCCCCTTCCTGGCCCCGATCTTCGACGGCCGCCAGATCGTCAAGGACGGCGCCAACTTCAACACCGGCTTCCTCGACGACAAGTCCGTCAACGGCGAGATCGACGCGATCAACAAGTTGACGAATCTCGACGAGGCCGCCCAGCGTTGGGGCGCACTGGACAAGAAGATCGGCGAGCAGGCCCTGACCGTGCCGCTGTTCCACCCCGTCTACAAGCGCCTGTACGGCAGCGCGGTCAAGAACATCGTGATCAGCGACTGGACCGGCGTGCTGGACATCTCCCAGGTCGCGGTGAAGTAGCGCCGTGAGCGAGGCAATCGTCGCCTCTCAGGCCCCCGGGACGGACCTCGCGTCCGTCCCGGGGGCCTCGGGGGCCCGTCAGTTCTGGCGGCGGCTGCGCGCACAGCGCGCCGCCCTCGTCGCGGCGGGCGTCGTCGCACTGCTCGTCCTGCTCGCGCTCGCCGCCCCGCTGCTCACGGCGATCGAGGGCCAGGACCCGACCACCTACCACCCGTCCCTCATCGACTCGGCGCGCGGCGGTGTGCCCGTGGGCTCGTTCGGCGGCGTCAGCGGCGACCACTGGCTCGGCGTCGAACCGCAGACAGGCCGCGACCTCTTCGCCCGGCTCGTGTACGGCGCCCGGGTCTCGCTGGGAGTCGCGCTGGGGGCGACCGTCGTCCAGGTCCTCGTCGGTGTCGTGGTGGGCGTCGCGGCCGCACTCGGCAACCGATGGATCGATCAACTGTTGAGCCGGATCACCGACATCTTCGTCGCGATGCCGTTGATGATCATGTCGCTGGCCCTGCTGGCGATCGTGCCCAGCAGCTTCCCGCGGCCCTTGCTGGTCGCGCTCGTCATCGGCCTGATCGCCTGGGGCAACACCGCGAAGATCGTGCGCGCCCAGACCCTCACCCTCAAGGGACTGGACTACGTCTCCGCCGCGCGGCTCAGCGGCTGGAACACCTGGCGCATCGCGCGCCGCGAACTCCTGCCCGGACTGGCCGCCCCCGTCATCACCTATGCCGCGCTCCTCGTGCCGATGAACATCTCGGCCGAGGCCGCGCTGTCCTTCCTCGGCGTCGGAGTGAAGCCCCCGACGCCGTCCTGGGGGCAGATGCTCACAGCCGCCAATGTCTGGTACCAGGCGGCCCCGCAGTACCTGCTGCTGCCCGCCGGGGCGCTCTTGGTGACCGTGCTGGCCCTGACCGTCCTCGGCGACGGCGTCCGCACGGCCCTGGACCCGCGCGCGGCCTCGCGCCTGCGCGTCGGCACGGGCCGCAAGCGGGAGGCCAAGGCGGACGCGGATTCCAAGAAAGCCGCGATGGACGCGGACTCCAAGAAGGCCGCGGCGGACGCGGACTCCAAGAAGGCCGCGGCGGACGCGAGCGTCGAGAAGGAGGCCAAGGCATGAGCGGCTTCGGAGGATTCGTCCTGCGCCGCGCCGTCGGCACCGTGATCACCCTGCTCGCCATCTCGGTGATCGTCTACGTCGTCTTCTACGCCACCCCCGGCAACGTCGCCCAGATCACCTGCGGCCCGCGCTGCTCTCCGGAACAAGTGCACCAGGTCGCCCAGCAGTTGAGGCTCGACGACCCGCTGTACGTGCGCTACTGGCACTTCCTGCAGGGCATCCTCGTCGGCCAGGACTTCTCCACCGGCACCTCGGTGGAGCACTGCTCGGCGCCCTGTCTCGGTCTGTCGTACCAGGGCGACACCCAGGTCACCCAGCTGATCCTGGCGAAGCTGCCGGTCAGCCTGTCCCTCGTGTTCGGCGCGATGGTGCTGTGGCTGATCCTCGGCGTCGGCACCGGCATCCTCTCCGCGTGGCGGCGCGGCCGGCTCACCGAGCGCGTGCTGACCGGCATCACCCTCGCGGGCGTCGCCACCCCGGTCTTCGTGATCGGCCTGGTGCTCATGATCGTCGTCTGCGGCCAGCTGCAACTGCTGCCCTTCCCGCAGTACGTCGGCTTCACCGACGACCCCGAACAGTGGGCCTGGAACCTGCTGCTGCCCTGGCTCTCCCTCGCCCTCATCGAGGCCGCCGCGTTCGCCCGGCTGACCAGGGCCGCGATGCTGGAGACCCTCGCCGAGGACCACATCCGGACCTTCCGGGCCTACGGCGTCGGCGAGCGGTCGATCATCGGGCGGCACGCGCTGCGCGGGGCGTTCGCGCCGATCATCGCGCTGAACGCCAACAACGTCGGCTCGGCGGTCGGCGGCGCGGTGCTCACCGAGACGCTCTTCGGACTGCCCGGCATCGGACAGGAGCTGGTGCACGCGGTGAACGTCGTCGATCTGCCGGTGGTCGTCGGCATGGTCCTGGTCATCGGCTTCTTCGTGGTCATCGCCAACGCCGTCGCGGACGTGCTGTACGCGGTGGCCGACCGACGGGTGGTGCTCGTATGAGCCTGGTGGAAGTCACCGACCTGACGGTCGGGTTCGGATCGCTGCGCGCCGTCGACGGCCTGTCCTTCCGGCTGGAGAAGGGCGCCGCGCTGGGCCTGGTCGGCGAGTCCGGCTCGGGCAAGTCCACGGTCGCCTCGGCCCTCCTGGGGCTGCACCGCGGCACGGGAGCCGACGTCGGCGGCTCGGTGCGCGTGGCCGGCATCGACGTACAGGAGGCGTCCGACGCCGAACTGCGGCGGCTGCGCGGCGGGAAGGCCGCCATGGTCTTCCAGGACCCCCTGTCGTCCCTCGACCCGTACTACGCGGTCGGCGACCAGATCGCCGAGGTGTACCGGGTGCACGTGAAGGTCTCCCGGCGTGCCGCACGCGCGCGTGCCGTCGAGGTGCTCGACCGCGTCGGCATCCCGGACGCCGCGCGCCGGGCGCGCTCCCGGCCGCACGAGTTCAGTGGCGGTATGCGCCAGCGCGCACTGATCGCGATGGCGCTGGCCTGCGAACCCGACCTGCTGATCGCCGACGAGCCGACCACGGCCCTCGACGTGACCGTCCAGGCCCAGATCCTCGACCTGCTGCACACGCTGCGCGAGGAGACCGGAATGGGCCTGCTCCTCGTCACGCACGACGTGGGTGTCGCCGCCGAGAGCGTCGACGAGATCCTGGTCATGCGGCACGGGCGGGCCGTCGAGCACGGCCTCGTCGGTGCCGTCCTGGGGGCGCCCGCGCAGGCGTACACCCAGGAACTCCTCGGCGCGGTGCCCCGTGTGGACGCGCCGCGCACCGCCTCCGCGGTGACGGAGGAGGTGGTTCTCGAGGCGAGCGGCCTGCGGCGCGAATTCGGACGCGGGAAGAAGGCGTTCGCGGCCGTCGACGACGTGTCGCTGACGATCCACCGGGGCGAGACCCTCGGGATCGTGGGGGAGAGCGGCAGCGGCAAGACCACCCTGGGACGGATGCTCGTGGGGCTGCTGGAGCCCACGGCGGGGGAGATCAAGCCCGGCGGAGGCGTGCGCCCGGACGTCCAGATGGTCTTCCAGGACCCCGTCTCCTCCCTCAACCCGCGCCGCAGCGTGGGCGAGTCGATCGCCGATCCGCTGCGCGCGCAGGGGGAACGGGACGAGGGGCGCATTCGGGGGCGTGTACGGGAACTGTTGGAGCGCGTGGGGCTCGAAGCGGCGCACTACGACCGCTACCCGCACGAGTTCAGCGGCGGACAGCGCCAGCGCGTCGGCATCGCCCGGGCGCTCGCCGCCGACCCACGCGTCATCGTCTGCGACGAACCGGTCTCCGCGCTCGACGTCACCACTCAGGCCCAGGTGATCGCCCTGCTCGCCGAACTGCAACGGGAACTCGGGCTCGCGCTCGTGTTCGTGGCGCACGACCTCGCGGTCGTCCGGCAGGTCAGCGACCGGGTCGCGGTGATGCGACGCGGCCGGATCGTCGAGTACGGGCCCGCCGACGAGGTCTACGAGTCGCCGCGCGACCCGTACACCAAGCAACTGCTGGCCGCCGTACCGGCGCTGGACCCGGAGGTCGCGGCGCAGCGACGGACGGCCCGGAGGCAGCTGACGGCGGTGTGATGCAACGTGACTGGTTGATCTCGTAGCGCGACAGAACGCGACCCGCACGGGAAAGTTACGACCGTTCACCCCTTTTGGTGGCGCGATGGACAACCGTCCGTCGCGCCACCGCCCTGTGCGCATACGTTCTTCCCGCTGCGAGCCGCCGGGTCAACGGCGGCTCCCCATAGGGAGATCGGGGGTGCACTGGTGCGCATAGGACTGCTTACGGAGGGTGGCTATCCGTATGTGAGCGGTGACGCCAGACTCTGGTGCGACCGGCTCGTGCGCGGGCTCGAGCAGCACGAGTTCGACATCTACGCGCTCAGTCGCAGCGAGCGGCAGGAGGACGAGGGCTGGATCCAGCTGCCGCCGCAGGTCAGCCGGGTGCGGACGGCTCCGCTGTGGATGGCCGAGGACGACGGTGTGGTACACGGGCGACGGGCGCGCCGACGGTTCGCCGAGTGCTTCGGGGAGTTGGCGGCGGCGGTGTGTGCCGCACCGGCGGTCCTCGACGGCTCGGAGGCCTCTGGTGGAGTGACGGCGTCGGAGGCCTCTCGCGGAGTGGTGGCGGACCGTTTCGGCAATGCGCTGTACGGGCTCGCGGAACTGGCCCGCGACGAGGGCGGGCTGGTCGGGGCGCTGCGCTCCGAGGGGGCCGTGCGCGCCCTGGAGCGCGCCTGCCGTGCGCCCGGCGCACTGCGCGCCGCGCGTACCGCGCGCGTGCCCGACCTGCTGTCCGTCGCCGCTCACATAGAGCGCGCCCTGCGCCCCCTCTCGCTGGACTGGTACGAGGACGACGGGCTCGGCTCGGTCGACCTCTGCCACGCGACGGCAGGCGGCGAGGCCGCCCTGCCCGGCCTGCTCGCCCTGCACTTCGCCGGGGTGCCCCTGCTGGTCACGGAGTACGGCGTGCAGCTGCGGGCGCACTACCTCGCCTCCTCCGCCGCCGAGGAGTCCTCCGCGGTACGGGCGCTGCTCGCGGCCTTCCACGGCGCGCTGGCCGCCGAGGTCTACCGCCGGGCCGCGCTCATCACGCCAGGCAACACCCACGCGCGCCGCTGGCAGGAGCGCTGCGGCGCCGACCGCGCCAAACTGCGCACCGTCTACCCCGGCATGGAGGCCGCCCGCTTCGCGGAGGTGGGCGAGCGGGCCGACGGCTCCGGATGCGCGGACCCGGACACCCTGGTCTGGGTCGGCCGCATCGAACCGGCCAAGGACCTGATCTCACTGCTGCACTCCTTCGCCGAGGTCCGCAAGGAGGCACCGAAGACCCGGCTGCGGATCGTCGGCGCGCCCGCCGACGGGCCGGAGGGCGCGCTGTACCTGGCCCACTGCAAGGCGCTGGCCGCCCAGCTCTTCCCCGACGAGGCGGAGGGCGTGCACGCGGTCGGCGACAACCCGGTGTCCTTCGAGGAGATCGGCGGCCCGGAGGTCCCGAGCCTCGCGGAGGCGTACGCGTCCGGCTCCGTGGTCGTCCTCTCCAGCGTCGTCGAAGGCTTCCCGATCAGCCTGGTCGAGGCCATGTTCTGCGGCCGCGCCACCGTGTCCACGGACGTCGGCGCGGTCGTCGAAGTCATCGGCGGTACGGGGCTGGTGGTGCCGCCGCGCAATCCGCGGGCGCTCGCCGAGGCGTGCGTGGCACTGCTGCGCGACCCCGAACGGCGTGCGCGCCTGGGCGCGGCGGCCCGCGCGCGAGCCCTCGAACTCTTCACGGTCGAACAGAACATCACGGCATTTCACGGCATTTACCTGGAGATCGTCTCGCGCTCCCCGGTCCGGCGGCTCGTCGTGGACGACGCAGGGGATCCCCTGCCGTTCGGCGTGCCGGCCGAGGTCCACGTACCCGGTCGCTGGACCGAGGCCCGTCTCATGGTCACGGGACGCCCGCGCTGGGCGGCGGGGGCGCCGGTGCGTGCCACAGCTCCGCTGCCCGCGGGGGAGGGCGCGTGATGAGCGAACTCGTACGGGACGGCTCGGGCGGTGCGCGCGGCGAAGCCGGGGGTGATCCGGGGAACGACTCGGGGAGCGGCCCGGGGAGCCACTCGGGGGGCGCGCGCACATCCCTCGGCGGTGGTCGCCGCGGTGCCGTGGACCCGGTGAAGGCGCTGATGCACCGGCACCGTGAACTCTGCGAGCGTGCCGTCGACCCCCTGGAGATCGCGGCGGGCCTGGAGGCGCATGGCGTGACCGACCGCACCGCCGCACGGTTCCGGCACCGGGACGTGTTCTCGCTCGCCGAGGAGATGTACGCGCGCGTGGCCCGCGACTCGGAACCGGCACCGCGGCCCGCGGCCCCCGAACACTCCGGCGTGCGCGCCGACTGGGCCGTGCTCTCCCTGCTGCCGGGCGCTCTGTGCGCGGCGACCGTGGCCGGGCTGCGGCTCACCGAAGGGCAGCCGCGCCTCGCGGTCGCCGCCGGTGGCACCCTCGCCGTGACGCTCGGCCTGCGCGCCGCGCTGCGCCGAGGTCCCCTCAGCACCACGCACCGCACGACGAGGGGCACCCTTGCCTGGACCTGCTGGCTGATCGCGTACGCCCTGCTCGGCGACGGACTGCTGAGCGTCGGCATCGAAGGCGGCCCCGACGGCCCCTGGCCCCCGGCCACCGCACCCGTGCTGGCCCTCGCCCTGGCGTGCGCACCCGCGGTCTGGTGCGCCCACCTCTTCACCGCGGGCGCCCGCCGCAAACTGACCGTGAGCCGAGGCCTGGAGGAGTTCGCCGTCTCCGTGCGGCCCCTGCTCCTGGGAGTGTTCGCCCTGTTCCTCTGCGCCCTGGGCGCGCTGCTCGCACTGTGCCGGGAGGCGCCGAGCGAGCCCGGTGCCTACAACGGGCCTGGAGCGGGCGCCCTCGGCGCGCTGCTCCTGCTCGCCCGCCTGCTCACGACCCGCGGCTTCACCCACGCCCCGGCCGTCGTCCTCGGCGCCGCGGGCGCGGCCGAAGTGACCGCCCTCACCACGGTCTTCGCGGCCCGCCTGCCCGGCTGCTCGTTCGTCGCCACCCCCGTCGAGACCGTCGCCGACGCCTGGGGTCCGGGTGCCGTCCCGGCCCTGGTGTGCGGCGCGGCGGCGCTCGTCCTCCTGATCCACGCGACCCGCACCCTGACCCGGGCCTCGGCCCACGCCACACCGGGCGGGACGCCATGAGCCGCGACCGGCGCCCGAGGGTCCAGCCCTCGTGCCGGGCGCACCCTCCCGCGGGGCCGACACCGCGGGCGCTCCGTCCGACCCACGGCACCACCCCGAAGGAGAACGCCAGATGATCACCTCCCGAACCGGAGAATCCGCCCCGGGAGCCGCCCGATGAGGGTCCTGCTGATCGGAGCCAACGGATACCTCGGCCGATTCGTCGCCGACAGACTGCTCGCCGATCCGGCCGTGCAGCTCACCGCGCTCGGCCGGGGCGACGACGCCGACGTACGGTTCGACCTCGCCTCGGGCAGCCCCGGCGCCCTCACCCGCTTCCTGGACGCGGTGCACCCCGGTGTCGTCATCAACTGCGCGGGCGCCACCCGCGGCGGAGCCCGCGAACTGACCCGGCACAACACCGTCGCCGTCGCCACCGTCTGCGAGGCCCTTCGCCGCAGCGGCTGCGGTGCCCGCCTGGTGCAGATCGGCTGCGGCGCCGAGTACGGGCCCAGCCAGCCCGGCTCCTCCACGGCCGAGGACGCCGTACCGCGCCCCGGCGGCCCGTACGGCGTGAGCAAGCTCGCCGCCACCGAACTGGTCCTCGGTTCCGGCCTCGACGCCGTCGTCCTGCGCGTCTTCTCGCCCGCGGGTCCCGGCACCCCCGCCGGATCCCCGCTCGGCCGCCTCGCCGAGGCCCTGCGCCGCGCCATGCAGTCCGGCGACGGCGAACTCAAACTCGGCGGACTCGGCGTCCAGCGCGACTTCATCGACGTCCGCGATGTCGCCCGCGCCGTGCACGCCGCCTCGCTCTCCGCCGCTCAGGGCGTCATCAACATCGGCTCGGGCCGTGCCGTCCGCCTGCGCGACGCCTCCGCCGTCCTCGCCCGTGTGGCCGGCTATGGGGGCACGCTGCACGAACTCGACGGCCCACCCGGACCGATGAGGTCGGCCATCGGTCATCCCCGCACCGAAGCGGATCACGGGGCGCCGGTCGCGTACCCCTACCCGGACGGCTGCGGCAGCTGGCAGCAGGCCGATGTGCGCACCGCACGCGACCGGCTCGGCTGGCGGCCCCGGATCAACCTCGAGGAATCCCTCGCCGATATCTGGATGGAGGCGGCATGCCGTATCTGACCAGCGCCGCGACGGACATCGCGAGCACGGACTTAAGGGTCGGCCTCGGCGTCCCCGGCTATGCGCACCCCCTCGTCGCTCCGGCCGAGTGGGGCGAACTCACCCGCCCCGGCACCCCCGTGCACTGGGCCGTCCTGAACGTGGCGGGCGGTCCCGGCACCCGCCCCGACCCGCACTGCCTGGAGGCCGCCGGCCGACTCCGCAACGCGGGCGTGCGCGTCCTGGGACACCTGGACGTGACGTACGGCGCACGCGCCTTCGCCGAGGTGATCTCCGACGCACACCGGTATCTCGACTGGTACCGGGTCGGCGGCTTCCTCCTCCATCGCTGTCCCACCGAGCGCGCCGCGCTCCCCGAGGTCCGCCGGGCGGCCACCACGCTCCGCACGCTCCTCGACGACGCACACCTCGTCTTCGGCCACGGCACCCACCCCTACCCCGGCTATGTCGAAAGCGCCGACCAGCTGGTGACCTTCTCCGGCACCTGGAGCGACTACCGCTGGTCGCAGGTGGCCGAGTGGACCGCCGACTATCCGCCCGAGCGCTTCTGCCACTTCGTGCACGGGGTACCGCGCGGTCATCTCGACGAAGCGCTGCGCATCGCCCGCTGGCAGGGCGCCGCCACGATCTACTTCACCGACCGCACGGATCACGGTGGACGGGCCGACCCCTGGGAGACGATGCCCGGCTACTGGGACGAGATCGTCTCGCGGATCGGAACGGGTGTCTCGGAATGAAGGAGGGCGTGGCAGTGTTACGGGGAGAACAACTGTAGTGATTGACCGACCAACGGAGTCCCCGTGTCGCTGCCACCCCTGGTTGAGCCAGCTGCTGAGCTCACCGTAGACGAGGTCCGCAGGTACTCCCGCCACCTGATCATTCCCGACGTGGGCATGGACGGGCAGAAGCGGCTGAAGAACGCCAAGGTGCTGTGTGTGGGCGCCGGCGGCCTCGGATCGCCGGCGCTGATGTACCTGGCCGCCGCGGGCGTGGGCACGCTCGGCATCGTGGAGTTCGACGAGGTCGACGAGTCGAACCTGCAGCGCCAGATCATCCACAGTCAGGCGGACATCGGCCGCTCCAAGGCCGAGTCGGCCCGTGACTCCGTGCTGGGCATCAACCCGTACGTGAACGTGGTCCTTCACGAAGAGCGGCTCGAGGCCGAGAACGTGATGGACATCTTCAGCCAGTACGACCTGATCGTCGACGGCACGGACAACTTCGCGACCCGCTACCTGGTCAACGACGCGTGCGTCCTGCTCAACAAGCCGTACGTGTGGGGCTCGATCTACCGCTTCGACGGCCAGGCCTCCGTCTTCTGGTCCGAGCACGGTCCCTGCTACCGCTGCCTCTACCCGGAGCCCCCGCCGCCGGGCATGGTCCCCTCCTGCGCCGAGGGCGGCGTGCTGGGCGTGCTGTGCGCGTCCATCGGCTCCATCCAGGTCAACGAGGCGATCAAGCTTCTCGCGGGCATCGGTGAGCCGCTCGTCGGCCGCCTGATGATCTACGACGCCCTCGAGATGCAGTACCGCCAGGTCAAGGTCCGCAAGGACCCGGACTGCGCGGTCTGCGGCGAGAACCCGACCGTCACCGAGCTCATCGACTACGAGGCCTTCTGCGGTGTCGTGTCCGAGGAGGCCCAGGAGGCGGCGGCCGGCTCGACGATCACTCCCAAGCAGCTCAAGGAGTGGATCGACGACGGCGAGAACATCGAGATCATCGACGTCCGTGAGATCAACGAGTACGAGATCGTCTCGATCCCCGGCGCCAAGCTGATCCCGAAGAACGAGTTCCTCATGGGCACCGCCCTGGAGACCCTTCCGCAGGACAAGAAGATCGTCCTGCACTGCAAGACGGGCGTCCGCAGCGCGGAGGTGCTCGCCGTGCTGAAGTCCGCGGGCTTCTCGGACGCGGTGCACGTCGGCGGCGGTGTGATCGGCTGGGTCAACCAGATCGAGCCGGAGAAGCCGGTGTACTAGGCGCCGGTGTACCAGGCGAACGGCTTTTCGGGAGGGGCTCGGCACCGTGCGTGCCGGGCCCCTTTCCGTTGACCGGTCTTCCGCTGGCCGGTCACTCGCGGGCCGGGGGTCCGCCGACCGGGCATCCGTACGCCGGGGGTTCGCCGGCCGGGTGCTCGCCGACGGGGGGTTCGCCGGCCGAGTGCTCGTCGGCCGGGTCGGCCCGGGCACAGGTCCGCGCCCGTCGGCCGCACCCGCCACTACGACGCGCAGACCTTCCCGTCCTTCGGCACCGTCCCGTCCAGCAGATAGCTGTTCACCGTGGAGTCGACACACTCGCTCCCACTCCCGTAGGCGCCATGGCCCTCGCCCTTCCAGGTGAGCTCCACTCCGACGCCCTTGCCCAGCTCGTCGGCCATTCTGCGGGCGCCCTCGTACGGAGTCGCGGGGTCCCCGGTGTTGCCGACGATCAGGATGGGCGCGGCGCCCGGCGCGCTGACCTCCGGGTTGTCGTACTGGCCGGCGACCGGCCAGTCGTGGCACCAACCCGCGGTGTCCCAGCCCATGAAGTCCCCGAAGACGGGCGAGATCTTCTCGAACTCGGGCAGCAGCTTCTTCGTCTCCGCGGGAGTCGGCCGCTGCCTGTCGTCCAAGCACGATATGACCCGTTGGGAGTGGGTCGTCGTGCCGTAGTGCCCCGAGGAATCGCGGTCGTTGTAGCCGTCGGCGAGGGCCAGCAGTCCCGAACCGTCACCGCCCTCGGCGCCCTTGAGCGCGTTGGTCAGGCGGGGCCAACCCTCCTTGCTGTACAGGGGCAGGACGATGCCGGTGAGCGCCAGCGTCTGGGTGAGCTTGCGGCCGTCGGCCGTCGGCAGGGGGTTCGCGTCGATGCGGTTCAGCAGGTCCACGATCTTCTGGGAGCCCTGCTTGGGGTCCTGGCCGGTGGACTTGAGGTAGTCGTCCAGGGCGCGCTGGAAGCCCAGGGTCTGGTTCTTGGCGTGGCCGACCGTGTCGGCGCTCGGGTCGACGACTGCGTCCAGCACCAGACGGCCCACGTTCTTGGGGAACAAGTGGGCGTACACGCCGCCGAGTTCGGTCCCGTACGAAAAGCCGAGGTAGTGCATCGTCCCGTCGCCGAGGACCTGACGCATCAGGTCCATGTCGCGGGCCGTGTCGGTCGTGGAGACGTGTGACAGCAGCTGTCCGGCGGCCTTCGCGCAGCCCTTGCCGAAGTCGGCGGCGTCCTTGAAGTACGCGGTCTCCTCGGCCGCGTCGTCCGGGGTGGCGTCCACGGACTCGGCTGCCTGGATCGCCTTGTCACTGCGGCAGCGCACACCCTCGCTGGCGGCGACGCCGCGCGGGTCCCAGCTCACCAGGTCGTAGCGCTCGTGGAGTAGGCCGACGGCACTCTCGTACGACGGCATCGTGTCGACGCCCGAGCCGCCGGGGCCGCCGAAGTTGAACAGGAGTGAGCCGATGCGCTTGCTCTGGCCGCCGGTCGCCTTCGAGCGGATCAGCGCCAGGTCGATCGTCTCGCCGTCAGGCTTCGCGTAGTCCAGCGGCACCTTGAGTGTCGCGCACTGCCAGCCGCTGCCCGGCGCGGAGGAGCTCTTGCAGTGGCCCCAGTCGAGCTTCTGTGAGGTGAGCGAGGTGGGCAGCCCCGAGGCGGCGCCGGAGGAAGGCGCCCCGGCCGACGGCAGGCCGCTGTTCTTCCCCTCGTCCTTGCCGCCCCCCGACGAGCCGCTGCCGCAGCCCGCCACCAGCAACGCGGCGGCCGCCGCGGCCGTCCACCGTGCGAAACGCGTCATGAATTTCCCCCCTCGCCCGTGGTCCGCCGGATGTCGCGGATCACATGCAGGCCATGGTAAGCGCCCGCGGCCGACACCGCGGAGGCCTGTGGATAACCCTTTGACCTGCGCTTTTCTTAGGTGTGGATGGCGTCGGTCCTAGGTGCAGACGGTTCCCGCGGGCGGCACGGTCCCGTCCAGCAGATAGCCGTTCACCGCGTTGTGCACGCACTTGTTCCCGCTGTCGTACGCGCCGTGCCCCTGGCCCTTGTAGGTCACCTCGACGCCGACGCCCTTGCCCAGCGCGTCCACCATCTTCTTCGCGCCCTGGTACGGCGTGGCCGGGTCGCCGGTGTTGCCGACCACGAGGATCGGCGCCGCACCGGTGGCGCTGACGTCCGGGTGGTCGGCGGCGCCCGGGACCGCCCAGTTGGTGCAGCTGAGCATGCCCCAGGCCAGGTAGTCGCCGAAGAGCGGTGAGGCGGCCCGGAACGCCGGCAGACCGGCTTGCACGTCGGGGATCGTGTACCGCGGTTTCTCGTCGGCGCAGTTGATGGAGACGTTGGCCGCGTAGAGGTTGCTGTACTGGCCGTTCTGGTTGCGCCCGTTCATCGAGTCGGACAGCAGCATCAATACCTTGCCGTCACCGCTGTACGCCTGGTCCAGGCCCTCCGTCAGGTACTCCCAGAAGTCCTTGGAGTACAGCGCCTGCGCGATGCCGTTGGTGGCCTCGGTCTGGGTGAGCTGGCGTGGGAAGACGCCGGGGATGGGCTTGCTGTCCAGGTCCTTGAGGAGTTTGGCGATGCGGTTCTTGACGTCCTGCGGGGTGTCGCCGATCGGGCAGGGCTCGGTCTTCGAGGTGCAGTCGGTGGCGAAGTTGTCGAGCGCGAGCTGGAAGCCTCTGGCCTGCCCGAGCGCGCTCTGTTCCGGGTTCTGCGTCGGGTCGACGACCGCGTCGAAGACGGCGCGCCCTACGTGCTTGGGGAACAAGTGTGCGTAGACGCCGCCGAGTTCGGTGCCGTACGAGATGCCGAAGTAGTGCAGTTTGGCGTCGCCGAGCACTTGGCGCATGAGGTCGATGTCGCGGGCCGCGTCGGTGGTGCGCACGTGGGGGAGGGTCTGCCCGGAGTTCTTCTCGCAGGCCGCGTTGAACGTCTTCGTGTTGCTGAGGAGGTTCTTCTGCTCGGCGGTGTCGTCGGGGGTGGCGTCCTGCTGCAAGAACACGTCGAGTCCGCTGTCGTCCTCGCACTTCACGCCCGCGCTGCGGCCGACCCCACGCGGGTCGAAGCTCACCAGGTCGTAGCGGGTGCGCAGCTTCGCGTAGTCCTCGCCGAAGGCGGGCAGCGTGGTGACGCCGGAGCCGCCGGGGCCGCCGAAGTTGAAGATGAGGGAGCCGATGCGTTTGCTCTGGTCGCCGCTCGTCCGCGCCCGGATCAGCGCGATCCCGATGGTGTCGCCCTTGGGGTCGGCCCAGTCGAGGGGTGCCTTCATGGTGGCGCACTGCCACTGTGTGCCGCCCGGCAGGGGAGAGGGGGCGTTGCCGCCGCCCTCGGACTCGGCGGGGGCCGGGCAGTCCTTCCAGCTCAGCTTCTGGGCCGGCAGGTCCTCGCTCTTCGAGTTGTCGCTGCAGCCCGTCAGCATGGCGGACAGCACGGCGACGGAGAGCGCCAGCGCAGCGGCGCGCGGCGGAGACGGGTTCGGCATGCTCCCCATCCTGCGGTCGTGCGGGGCGGGGCGCTCGGGACGCGGGCCGTGTGGGTGAGGGCGCGCGGAGGGCTCGTACGGGAGGGTCGGTGCGGGGCTCTAGAGGGCGCCCTTGCGGGTCAGGTGGTTGAAGAACAGCCAGCCCGGAAGCACCGGAAGCCACAGCGTCAGCAGCCGGTACAGCAGCACCGCGGGAGCGGCGACCTCCTTGGGGAGCCCCACGGCGATCAGACCGACCGTGAGGGTCGCCTCGACGGCGCCGACGCCACCGGGGGTCGGCGCCGCGGAGCCGAGCGCGTTACCGGCGAGGAAGACGACGGCGACGCTGGCGAGGCTGAGCGTGGTGGGCTGCTGTTGGCCGAAGGCGCGGATCGAAGCGTCCAGGCACATCACGAAGCAGGCGGTCAGCAGCAGCATGCCGCCGATGCCGGTGATCAGCTTCTGGGGCCGCTGGAGCACGTCGAGCATGCGCGGTACGACGCCCGCGAACAGCGACCTCACGCGCGTGCTGACGAATTTGCGCAGGAACGGCACCGACGTCACGACGAGCACCAGGACGGCGACCGTCAGCAGACCGGCGATGACCGTGCGGGAGGGCGACAGGGACGGCGTCTTCTCGGTGCCGGTCAGATAGCCGAAGGACAGCAGCATCAGGATGTGGCAGCCGAGCCCGAACAGCTGGGACGCGCCGACACTCGCCACCGCGAGCCCCGGCCGCACCCCCGCACGCTGCAGGAAGCGCGTGTTGAGGGCCACACCGCCGACCGCGGCGGGCGCCACGATCTTCACGAACGAGCCGGCGACCTGTGCCGCGACGGCCCGCATGAACGGCACCCGCTCCGGTACGAAGCCGAGCAGCGCCATCGCCGCCGCGAAGTAGCTCACCGCGGAGAACAGCACGGCCGCGGCGACCCAGCCCCACTGGGCGTTGTCGAAGAGGGTCCCGAACTCGATGTGGGTGAGCTGCGTCAGCAGGAAGTACCCACCGATGGCACCGGCGATGAAACTGATCAGTGTGCGTGGCCGCACCCGCTCCAGGCGGGCCGGTTCGACCGGCGCCTGCGGGCGGATCAGCAGCACCTGGTGGCGGATCTGGGTGAGGAGATCCTCCTCGCGTGCTTCGTCCAGTGCCTCGTCGATCGCCCGCTTCTCGGCCCGCTGCTCCGCGCGTACGGCCTTCTTGCCGGGCTTTTCCACCGAGGCCTCGGCGTGCTGGGCCTGTTCCGCGCGGGCGAGCTTGTTCTGCCGGGAGGCCTCCAGGACCGCGTCGCGTTCGCGCTGGGCGCGCTCCCGGGCCAGCTTGCGCAGCGTCGCGCGCGTGGAGCGCGTCAGTGCGATGGGCTGCAGCAGCGGCAGGCAGTCGGCGATCGCGTCCGGGCCGAGCACACCGACGGCCGACGCCACCGTGCGCTCGGCGCCGACGCGCAGCCCCAGCGTGGTCAGCAACTGGGCGATGTCCATGCGCAGCAGCAGATCGCCGGCCGCGATCTCACCGCCACGAAGGTCGGTGAGGATCACCATGCCGGAACGATCCACCAAAATCGCGTCACCCGCGAGCCTGCGGTGTGCGATGCGTCGCGACTGCAAGGCCTGCACCTGATGCCAGGTGTCGCGCAGGAGATCGTCGGTGATGAGTTCGTCGGGCAGCGAGTCCAGTGTGCGGCCGCCGGTGTGCTCGTAGACGAGCATCACGGCGTCCGGGCCGAGCTCGGAGGTCGCGATCAGCTTCGGGGCGTTGGCCCCGGCCGCGATGGCCGCGTACGCGAGGAGTGCCTCCTGCTCCAGGGCCTGGCGCAGCGACTGGAGACTGCGACGGGTGGCGAGACCGCGCAGCGTCAGGTTGCGCCACACTCGGTAGAAGAAGCCCTGCGCCTGCTGCTCACGGTCGACCACCGTGACGTCCAGCGGCGGGCCGTCCTCCAGGGTGACGAAGTAGCGCCGACCGCGATCGCCGTTCTCCGTGGTGTCGGGCGTGTCCTCGCGGGCCGCGCTGACGGGGTGGAAGCCGACGTGCCGCAGGCCCGCCATCAGCGTCCGCCCGGTCGGACGCACATTCGGCGAGCCGACCGCGTACAGCGTCCCGTACGCGACGCTCCAGCCGATCAGCACCGTCAGGATGATCGAGAACGGCGTGGTGTAGCCGGTGACCAGCATGGAGAAGGCGTCGAGGAGCAGCACCACCCACAGCACCGCGCGCCAGCGCGGTCTGCGGGACATCCCGACGGCAGTCATGTACGCGATGACCGGCGCCAGATAGCCGTGCACCGGGTCGGTCAGGGCGTGGATGTCACCCGGCGAGGGCTGGGTGAGTGCCTCCTGGATGGAGCTCGGGGCACCCTTGGCGACCCACAGGTCCGTGGCGAGTGTCACTCCGTGCGCGAGGACCGCGGCCAGCACGCCGTCGGCGATGCGCAGCCCGTCCCGCTTGATCAGCCGCTCGATCGCGAAGGCGACCGGCACCAGGAGGATCGCGATGCTCGACGCCAGACCCGCGATCTTGATCAGCAGATCGGGTGCCTGGCCGGTGCCCTTGTTGATGTCCTGCTCGAGCCCCGAGGTGGTGCCGTGCGCGAACGCGGCGATGGCCAGCAGCACGGCGATGGCGAGGACGCCGACCATCAGCCGCATCAGATCGGAGGGACGGTGCACGCGCGCGGGCAGCAGCGGTTCGTCGCCCTCGACCTCGTCGCTGTGGACCTCGTCGCCGCAGTCGTCCGCCGGATCGAGTCGCTTCTGGGCTCGGCCGTGGGTGTCAGGAACGGGTTCTTCGTCCACCGTCGTGGTGGGCTCGTTCGCCGCCTCGCCCGGGTCCTTCGGGCCGGTGTCGCCGGTGTCCGGACGCGACGAGGCCGCGGAGATGCTCTCCGCGTCTTCGGGGTGCACGCCCTGCTGCCTCATCGTCTCTTCTTGATCTCGTATCACCGGTCACCGCCCGCACGATGGTGGCATGCCCCACCGACACACGGGGGCATCAGGGTGCAAATACGGGGGCGCACAGTCTGCCCCAAGTGCGCCTTCGTGGCGAGGGATACGCACAGTCACCGACTCGTCGCACTGTCGGTGGGATGGGGCAGGATGGGGCGGATGAGCGAGGAGAGCCTTCCGACGGATGCCCTGCCGGAGTACGCGGAGCGGGTCCTTGAGGTCGCCGAGTCGATCCCGCCCGGGCACGTGATGACGTACGGGGACGTCGCAGAGTGGCTGGAGGAGGGCGGACCGCGCCAGGTGGGCCGGGTGATGGCCCTCTACGGAGGAGCGGTCCCGTGGTGGCGGGTCGTCCGCGCGGACGGCGCGCTGCTCCCGGGCCACGAACTCGACGCGCTGGGCCACTACCGCGACGAGAGCACGCCCCTGAAGGAGGCGAGCAGGGCCTCTGAGGGGCATCTGCCGCGCGTCGACATGAGACGGGCACGATGGGACGGCGGCGAACGCGCGCAGGGTCACACCTGACAGCTTCCGGCATCGGACGGGGCGATGGGGAGCCTGTGGCCCGTACGGGGGAAACCGGGCACGCCCGTCACATGCCGTACGTTCGAGAGCAGAGGGACGCACGTGGTGTGAGGGAAGAAGGGGAAGCCCTCCTTCCACGATGCCCACCGGCGTAGCGTCGACGGCACGCATCCCCCTCACCCCGCGGCCACCGCCCTGAACGCGCGGCGCTCTTCCCACCAGCACGACCTCCAGGACCGGCGAACCACGTGAGCTCCTCTTCTTCCACCAGGCGCCTGTCGCACCCCCAGGTGCGGCAGGGGACCCGCGGCGCGTACCGACTGGTACGTACCGCGCCGGTCCGAGTGGGGCCCCCTCGTCTGGACGCAGAGCAGCGCGCGGTGGTTGACCATGACACGGGACCGCTGCTCGTGCTGGCCGGCCCCGGCACCGGCAAGACGACCACGCTCGTCGAGTCCGTCGCGGCGCGGATCGCGCGGGGCGGCGACCCGGAACGCATCCTGGTGCTGACGTTCAGCCGCAAGGCGGCCGTCGAGCTGCGCGACCGCATGGCGCTGCGCATAGGGGCCGCTCGCGCTCCCCGGGCGACCACCTTCCACTCGTTCTGCTACGCCCTGGTCCGCGCCCACCAGGACAGCGACCTGTTCGTGGAACCCCTGCGGCTGCTGTCCGGACCCGAACAGGACGTGGCGGTGCGCGAGCTGCTCGCGGGCCAGCCCGACCTGGAGCGGCTCGGCCTCGCCCATGTCCGCTGGCCGGACGAGCTGCGCGCCTGCCTGACCACGCGCGGCTTCGCCGACGAGGTCCGCGCGGTACTGGCGCGCAGCCGCGAACTGGGCCTGAGCCCCGACGCCCTGACCGCCTTCGCCCGGCGCATCGGCCGCCCCGACTGGGGCGCGGCAGCCGCCTTCCTCGCCGAGTACCTGGACGTTCTCGACCTCCAAGGAGTGCTCGACTACGCGGAACTCGTCCACCGCGCGGTGCTGCTCGCCGGGCGTCCGGGCGTCGCCGAGCACCTCGCCGCGCAGTACGACGCCGTCTACGTGGACGAGTACCAGGACACCGATCCCGCGCAGGTCCGGCTGCTGCACGCCCTCGCCGGCGGCGGCCGCAACCTGGTCGCCTTCGGTGACCCCGACCAGTCGATCTACGCCTTCCGGGGCGCGGACGTGAACGGCATCCTGGACTTCCCCGACGCCTTCCCGCGCGCGGACGGCCACCCCGCGCAGGTCGAGGTGTTGCGCACCTCCCGCCGCTCCGGCGCCGCCCTGCTCACCGCCACCCGTCTGATCACCCAGCGCATGCCGCTGACCCGCCTTCCGGCAGAGAAGGTACGCGCCCACCGCCAGCTGTCTCCGGTACGGGACGGCGGCGACGTCGAGGTCTACACGTACCCGACGGCGGGCACGGAGCTGGACAACATCGCGGACATCCTGCGCCGCGCCCATCTGGAGGACGGCGTCCCCTGGGGCGACATGGCCGTCCTGGTGCGCGCCGGCTCCCGCACGATCCCGACGATCAGGCGGGCGCTCACCGCGGCGGGCGTGCCGCTCGACATCGACGGCGACGACCTGCCGCTGCGGCACGAACCGGCGGTCACGCCCTTGCTGACGGCACTGCGGGCGGTGGCGCGCGCGGAGTCGGGTACGGCCGCACGCTCCAGCGGCGACAGCGACGTACCTGAAGACGCCGACGTGCCCGAGGATGCCGACGCACCCGAAGACATCGACGTGCCCGAGGATGCCGACGCGCAAGCCGATCCCTGGCTCGACACCGAAACCGCCCTCACCCTGCTCGCCTCGCCCCTCGCGAGCATGGACGCGGCCGATCTGCGGCGTCTGGGGCGCGCGCTGCGCGAGGAGGAGCGCGCCGCGGGCAACCACGTACCGCAACCCTCCGACGAACTGCTCACCCGCGCGCTGGCCGAGCCGGAGCGGCTCGTCGCGCACGACCCGGCGTACGCCCGGGGAGCCCAGCGCCTCGGCGCGTTGCTGCGCAAGGCGCGGGAGCGCCTGGCGGGCGGCGGGACGGCCGAGGAGGCGCTCTGGGACCTCTGGGAGGGAACACCGTGGCCGCAGCGCCTGGAGCGGGCCGCCCGACGCGGTGGCGCGGCCGGACGCAACGCCGACCGTGACCTCGACGCCGTCTGCGCGCTGTTCGCGACCGCGGCCCGCGCCGAGGAACGCACGGGCGGGCGCGGCGCCCTCAACTTCCTGGAGGAGATCGAGGCCCAGGACATCGCCGCCGACACGCTCACCCGCAGGGCGGTGCGCCCGGCCGCCGTACGCCTGATGACCGCGCACCGCTCCAAGGGCCTGGAGTGGCGCCTCGTCGTCGTCGCGGGCGTCCAGGAGGGCCTGTGGCCGGACCTGCGCCGCCGCGGCTCCCTGCTGGAGGCCGACCGCATCGGACGCGACGGCCTCGCCGAACCCCTCACCCCCGGAGCGCTCCTCTCCGAAGAGCGCCGTCTGTTCTACGTGGCCGCCACACGCGCGCGTGAACGCCTGATCGTCACCGCCGTGAAGGCCCCCGCCGACGACGGCGACCAGCCCTCCCGCTTCCTCACCGAACTCGGCGTCGAACCCAGGGACGTCACCGGCCGCCCCCGCCGCCCGCTGTCCGTCGCCGCCCTGGTCGCCGAACTGCGCGCCACCACGGTCGACCCGCGGGTCTCGGACACCCTCCGGCAGGCCGCGGCCCACCGCCTGGCCAAGCTCGCCGCCCTCGGCGACGAGGACGGCCGCCCCCTCGTGCCGTCCGCGCACCCCTACCGCTGGTGGGGCATGTACGAGCCGACCGAGAGCAAGGTGCCGCTGCGCGACCGCGACCAGCCCGTCGTGCTCTCCGGAAGCGCCCTCGACCAGCTCGCCAACACCTGCGCCCTGCAGTGGTTCCTGGGCCGCGAGGTCAAGGCCGACGCGCCCGCGACCGCCGCCCAGGGCTTCGGCAACGTGGTGCACGTCCTGGCCGACGAGGTCGCCTCCGGACGCACCCCCGCCGACCTCGCCGTCCTCATGGAACGTCTGGACTCCGTGTGGAACGCGCTCGCCTTCGACGCGCCCTGGAAGTCCGCGCAGGAGAAGGAGCACGCGCGCGTGGCGCTCGAACGCTTCCTGAAGTGGCACGTCGACTCCAACGGCGTCCGTGCGGGACGTGTGCCGGTGGCCAGTGAGCACGACTTCGACGTGACCCTGGAGGCGGGCGACTACGAGGTGCGCATCCGGGGCTCCATGGACCGCGTCGAGACGGACACCGAGGGCCGCGCCTACGTGGTCGACTTCAAGACCGGCAAACACGCGCCCAGCGCCGCGGAGGTGGCGCACCACCCGCAGCTCGCCGTCTACCAGCTCGCCGTCCGCGAGGGGGCCGTCGACGACACCTTCGACGGCGTACGCCCCGAGCCGGGCGGCGCGGAACTCGTCCAGCTGCGCCAGGGCGCCGCCAAGAAGAACGGTGGCGAGACCCTCCCCAAGGTGCAGGCCCAGGAGCCCCTCGAGGGCGAGTGGGTCGGCGACCTGCTGGCCACCGCGGCCGGGAAGGTCCTCGACGAACGGTTCTCACCGACCACGGGACAACACTGCACACACTGCGCTTTCCGGGCATCGTGCAGCGCTCGGCCCGAGGGACGCCACGTGGTCGAGTGAGGGGCGCAGGTCGAGGTCACGTCAGCGAGTGACGTACGGCACCACAGGTGTTGACCAGCACTTCTTCCGTCCCGGCAGCCGATGTGGCCTCCGCTGTCAGTGGGCGCCGCTAGCCTCTCCGACATGCCCGCCCGTATCACCGACCCCGAGCAGCTCAAGGAGCTCCTCGGCATCCCGTTCACCCCGGAGCAGACGGTCTGCATCACCGCACCGCCCGCCCCGCAGGTGATCGTGGCCGGAGCCGGATCGGGCAAGACCACGGTGATGGCGGCACGCGTGGTGTGGCTCGTCGGCACCGGACAGGTCGCCCCCGAGCAGGTCCTCGGTCTCACGTTCACCAACAAGGCGGCGGGCGAACTCGCCGAGCGCGTCCGCAAGGCGCTGATCAAGGCCGGAGTCACCGACCCGGACGTGATCGACCCCGACAACCCGCCGGGCGAGCCGGTGATCTCCACCTACCACGCCTTCGCGGGCCGCCTGCTGACCGACCACGGCCTGCGCATCGGACTCGAACCGAGCTCCCGCCTGCTCGCCGACGCCACCCGCTACCAGCTCGCCGCCCGCGTACTGCGCGAGGCCCCGGGACCGTACCCGGCGCTGACCCGCTCCTTCCCGGACCTCGTCGGCGACCTCCTCACCCTCGACTCCGAGCTCGCCGAACACCTCGTACGGCCCGAGGACCTGCGCGCCTACGACGCCGAGCTGCTGCGCTCCCTGGAGGGCGCCAAACTCACCAACGCCGACCTGCGGAAGGTCCCCGAGGCGGCCGCTGCCCGGCGTGAACTGGCCGAGCTGGTGGGCCGCTACCGGTCGGCCAAGCGTGAGCGCGACCTCCTCGACTTCGGCGACCAGATCGCCCTCTCGGCCACTCTGGCCCGCACCCGCCCCGAGGTCGGGGAGATCCTCCGCGACGAGTTCCGGGTGGTGCTGCTGGACGAGTACCAGGACACCTCGGTGGCCCAGCGCATCCTGCTCGCCGGACTCTTCGGCGGCGGCACCGGCCACCCCGTGACCGCGGTCGGCGACCCCTGCCAGGCCATCTACGGCTGGCGCGGCGCCTCCGTCGCCAACCTCGACGACTTCCCCGAACACTTCGCACACGCCGACGGCCGCCCCGCGGCCCGCCAGGCGCTCAGCGAGAACCGTCGCAGCGGCGGCCGCCTCCTCGACCTCGCCAACGGCCTCGCGGAGCCCCTGCGCGCCATGCACGCGGGCGTGGAGGCCCTGCGCCCGGCCCCAGGAGCCGAGCATGACGGCCAGGTCCGCTGCGCGCTGCTGCGCACCCACGCCGAGGAGATCGACTGGCTCGCCGATTCGATCGCCCACCTGGTACGCACCGGAAAGGCGCCCGGCGAGATCGCCGTACTGTGCCGTACGGCGGGCGACTTCGCCGAGATCCAGGGCGCGCTCGTCGCCCGGGACATCCCGGTCGAGGTGGTGGGCCTCTCCGGGCTGCTGCACCTGCCCGAGGTCGCCGACCTCGTCGCCGTCTGCGAAGTCCTCCAGGACCCCGGGGCGAACGCCTCCCTGGTCCGCCTGCTCACCGGCCCCCGCTGGCGGATCGGCCCGCGCGACCTCGCCCTCTTGGGACGGCGCGCCCGCCTGCTCGTGTCCCACGCGCGTGTGGGCGCCGACGAGGACCCGGACCGCCGGCTCGCCGCGGCCGTGGAGGGGGTCGACCCGGCCGAGGTGATCTCGCTCGCCGACGCTCTCGACACGTTCCTGGAGATGCCCATCGAGGCCGAAGGGGACGACGACGGGCTGCCCTTCTCGCCGGACGCGCGGGTGCGGTTCGCGCGGCTCGCCGCCGAGCTGCGCGACCTGCGCCGCTCGCTCGCCGACCCTCTGATGGACGTCCTGCACCGGGTGCTCGCCGTCACCGGCCTCGAGGTCGAGCTCTCCGCGTCCCCGCACGCGCTGGCCGCCCGCCGCCGAGAGACCCTGTCGAACTTCCTCGACGTCGCCGCGTCCTTCGCCGCCGGCGACGGCGAGGCCACGCTGCTGGCCTTCCTCGGCTTCCTGCGCACCGCCGCCCAGTACGAGAAGGGCCTCGACAACGCCCTGCCCGGCGGCGAGAACACCGTCAAGGTGCTCACCGCGCACAAGTCCAAGGGCCTGGAATGGGACGTCGTCGCGGTCCCCGGACTCGTCACCGGCACCTTTCCCAGCGCCCAGGGCCGCGAGAAGTGGACCGCCCAGGGCAAGGTCCTGCCGCACGAACTGCGCGGCGACGCCGACACGCTCCCCGAGATCGCGACCTGGGACGCCAAGGGCATCAAGGCCTTCCACGAGGCCATGAAGGACCACCAGCACACCGAAGAGCTCCGCCTCGGCTACGTCACCTTCACCCGCCCCCGCTCGCTCCTGCTCGGTTCCGGCCACTGGTGGGGCCCCTCCCAGAAGAAGCCGCGCGGCCCCTCGGACTTCCTCGACGCCCTCTACGAGCACTGTGCCGCGGGACACGGCGAGATCGAGGTCTGGGCCGAGGAGCCCGCCGAGGACGAGGAGAACCCCGCCCTGCGCGAGGCGGCCGCCGACCACGCGTGGCCACTCCCGCTCGACGACGCGGCACTGGCCCGGCGCCGCGCCGCCGCCGAGACCGTGCTCGCCCACCTGGAGCGTGTGGCGTCCCACGAAGAGCCCCACCCCGGGGCGGAGGGAGCCCGGCACGCGGCCGACCACGACCCCACCTCGTACGACGATCCGGACTGGCCACCCCCGCCCGAGGACGACGGCCCCGCGTACGACGACATGCCCTACGGGGACGACGACCTCCCCGACGACGCCTTCCCCGACGGGGACGACTCCGACTGGGACTCCTGGTCGACCGACCGCCCCGAGGACCGGCCGACGCGACCCGCGCAGGGCCGCCCGACGGTCCCGCACCAGGCACCGGCTCCGGAGGCGCGCCCGCACCCCGCGAAACAGCAGCCCGCGAAACCGCACCCTCAGGAACCCGCGCACCTCACCCCGGAGGAGGCCCGCACCCTCGCCTCCTGGGACCGCGACCTCGATGCCCTGACCGGAGAGCTCCTGCGCGCCCGCGCCGGCGTCACCGACGTCCCCCTGCCGGCCTCGCTCACCGTGACGCAGCTCATGCGCCTGGCCGCCGACCCGGACGGCTTCGCGCAGGAGCTCGCGCGCCCCATGCCACGCCCCCCACAGCCCGCCGCGCGCCGCGGAACACGCTTCCACGCCTGGCTGGAGTCCCGCTTCGAAGAGCTGCGGCTGCCGATGCTGGAACCGGAGGACCTCCCCGGCAGCGACGCCGAGATCGCCGACGAACGCGATCTGGAGGAGCTCAAGGACGCCTTCGAACGCACTCCCTACGCGTACCGCACCCCTTACCGCGTCGAGGCACCGTTCCAGCTCGCCATCGCGGGACGCGTCGTACGGGGCCGGATCGACGCCGTCTACCGGGCGCAGGACGACGCCGGCACGACGTACGAGATCGTCGACTGGAAGACCAGCCGCGCTGGCACCGCCGACCCCCTCCAGCTCGCCCTGTACCGCCTCGCCTGGGCCGAACAGCAAGGCGTGCCCCTGGAGTCCGTCAAGGCCGCGTTCCTGTACGTCCGCAGCGGTGAGGTGGTCCACCCGGACGAGCTCCCGGACCGCGCGGCACTGGAACGACTGCTCACACAGGACCCGGCGGACCCACAGGAAGCGTCTGCCGGGGATCCGCCGGACGAACACGCCTCTGTGGGCGGATAGGCTCGTGAGCATGAGCAAGCCCGTTGACAACGCCGTCAGCACCGTCCGCACATACATCCAGAACCACCGCACGGCCTTCCTCGACGACCTCGCGGAGTGGCTGCGCATCCCTTCGGTGTCGGCCCAGCCCGACCACGCCGCGGACGTGGCACGCAGCGCCGACTGGCTCGCCGCCAAGTTGCAGGAGACCGGCTTCCCGACCACCGAGGTCTGGGCGACCGAGGGCGCCCCCGCCGTCTTCGCCGAGTGGCCCGCCGAGGACCCCGGGGCTCCCACGGTTCTCGTCTACGGACACCACGACGTGCAGCCCGCGGCCCGCGAGGACGGCTGGGACACCGACCCCTTCGAACCGGTGATCCGCGGAAACCGCCTCCACGCGCGCGGTGCCGCCGACGACAAGGGCCAAGTGTTCTTCCACACACTCGGCGTCCGCGCCCATCTCGCCTCCACCGGGCGCGGCGCACCGGCCGTGAACCTCAAGCTCCTGATCGAGGGCGAGGAGGAGTCCGGCTCCCCGCACTTCCGCGACCTCGTCGAAAGCCATGCCGACCGGCTCTCCGCCGACGCGGTGATCGTCTCCGACACCGGCATGTGGTCCGAGGACACCCCCACCGTGTGCACCGGCATGCGCGGCCTCGCCGAGTGCGAGATCGAGCTGTACGGGCCGCGGCAGGACATCCACTCCGGCTCCTTCGGCGGTGCCGTGCCCAACCCGGCCACCGCCGCCGCCCGCCTTGTCGCGGCCCTCCACGACGAGCACGCGCGCGTAGCCGTCCCCGGCTTCTACGAAGGCATCACCGAACTCACCGAACGCGAGCGTGAGCTCTTCGCCGAACTGCCCTTCGACGAGGAGCGCTGGCTGAGCACGGCCAAGTCGACGGCCACCTACGGAGAGGCCGGACACACCACCCTGGAGCGCATCTGGGCCCGCCCCACCGCCGAGGTCAACGGCATCGGCGGCGGCTACCAAGGCCCCGGCAGCAAGACGATCATCCCGTCCTCGGCCACCGTGAAACTCTCGTTCCGGCTGGTGGCGGGCCAGGACCCGGACCACATCGAGAAGGCAGTCCGCGCCTGGGCCGCCGACCGGCTGCCCGCCGGCATCCGGCACGAGATCACGTTCGGCGCCGCCACCCGCCCCTGCCTCACACCGCTGGACCACCCCGCCCTGCAGTCCGTCGTACGCGCCATGGGCCGCGCCTTCGAGCAGCCGATCCGTTTCACCCGCGAGGGTGGTTCGGGACCCGCGGCCGACCTCCAGGAAGTCCTCGGCGCCCCCGTGCTCTTCCTGGGCATCTCCGTCCCCTCCGACGGCTGGCACGCCCCCAACGAGAAGGTCGAACTCGACCTCCTCATGAAGGGCGTCGAAACCAGCGCCTACCTGTGGGGCGACCTGGCCGAGAACTGGCGCGAGGCACACTGAAAGAGCCCGTCTCCACCCCTCCTGAAAAGTCCGTCCCCACCCCGAACAGCGCCCTTCGCACCCGCCCTGCTGAACCGCCCGCCGAAATAACCGTTCCACCGGGGGAGTTGGAAGCACCCGTGACCACCTGGACCGACCGAACCGCCGACCGTCCCATCTCGCTCACCGCCCCGAGCGGCATCGACCGGGCCGCCCACCACCGGCTCGACGAGGCCTGGCTCGCGGCGGCCTGGAGCCACCCCACCACCCGCGTCTTCGTGGTCTCCGGCGGTCAGGTGCTCATCGACGAGACGGCGGACGGCACCACCGAACTCGTCATGACCCCCTCCTTCGAGGCCCCGCTCACCGAGGCGCACCGCTACTTCCTCGGCACGGACGACGACGGTGTGAGCTATTTCGCACTCCAGAAGGACGCACTGCCCGGCCGCATCGACCAGTCCGCCCGATCGGCGGGCCTGCGCGAGGCGGGACTCCTGCTCTCACCCCGCGACGCGGGTCTGATGGTGCACGCCGTCGCCCTGGAGAACTGGCAGCGGCTGCACCGCTTCTGCTCACGCTGCGGCGAGCGCACCGTGATCGCGGCGGCCGGGCACATCCGCCGCTGCCCCGCCTGCGGCGCCGAGCACTACCCGCGCACCGACCCGGCCGTGATCATGGCGGTGACGGACGACGAGGACCGCATCCTGCTCGGCCGCCAGGTGCACTGGCCCGAAGGCCGCTTCTCCACGCTCGCCGGCTTCGTCGAACCCGGCGAGTCCATCGAGCAGTCCGTGCGCCGCGAGGTCTTCGAGGAGGCGGGCGTCACGGTCGGCGAGGTCGAGTACGTCGCCAGCCAGCCCTGGCCGTTCCCCTCCAGCCTCATGCTCGGCTTCATGGCCCGCGCCACCTCGTCCGAGATCAACGTCGACGGCGAGGAGATCCACGAGGCCCGCTGGTTCTCCCGCGAGGACCTGCGCACCGCCTTCGAGTCCGGCGAGGTACTGCCTCCGTTCGGCATCTCCATCGCCGCCCGCCTGATCGAACTCTGGTACGGCAAGCCCCTGCCCCGCCCGGGAGCGGTAGCCGCCTGACCGACTCGCACCACACCACTCGCGCGAGTGGCGCAAGTCACACAACGGGGGCGGTCCTTGAGTCAGACTCAAGGACCGCCCCTGTTGCTGCCCGCGGCAACCGCCGGGGGCGCACCGATGGTGAGCCGCTTACGCGCCGATCTTCTGCTTGACCTGCGCCAGCGAAGGGTTGGTGAGCGTCGAGCCGTCCGCGAACAGCACGGTCGGAACCGTCTGGTTTCCGCCATTCGCCTTCTCCACGAAGGCCGCGGACTCCGGGTCCTGCTCGATGTTGATCTCGTTGTACGCGATGCCCGCGCGGTCCATCTGGCCCTTCAGTCGCGTGCAGTAGCCGCACCACGTGGTGCTGTACATCGTCACAGTGCCCGGCATGTGTCTCGCGCTCCTTTGCTGCTGGGGGTGCGTTGTCGCAGAGGTGGAACGTACGCGAGCGGGCCACCATTCCCGCGCCCGGGTACCCCGGCCCGGTACACGAGTGCACCTCGCGGCAGACGGGTGAGCAAGAGCACGCCCAGCGCCTGCCGCATTAGTACGACTACAAGTGCCTCCCTGTGGACAACCGGCTCATGCGTCCCCGCCGACCTGGCAGCATGGCGGGGTGACAGCAGCAACGCACTCCACCCTCTTCCCGCAGGCACCGGACACGGCCGACGCGGTGCTCGACGGGCTCGACCCCGAGCAGCGCGAGGTCGCCACCGCCCTGCACGGTCCGGTGTGCGTGCTGGCAGGCGCCGGCACGGGCAAGACACGAGCGATCACCCACCGCATCGCCTACGGGGTGCGTGCCGGGATCCTCCAGCCCTCCAGCGTGCTCGCCGTCACCTTCACCAACAGGGCAGCGGGCGAGATGCGCGGCCGGCTCCGCCAGCTCGGCGCCGGTGGTGTCCAGGCGCGTACGTTCCACTCCGCCGCGCTGCGCCAACTTCAGTACTTCTGGCCGAAAGCGGTCGGCGGCGGCCTGCCCCGGCTCATCGACCGCAAGATCCAGCTCGTCGCCGACGCGGCGTCCGCCTGCCGCATCCGCCTCGACCGGGGCGAGCTGCGCGACGTCACGGCCGAGATCGAATGGTCCAAGGTCACCCAGACCGTCCCCGCCGACTACGCGGCCGCCGCGGCCAAGACCGGACGTGTCTCACCCCGCGACCCGGCCGAGATCGCCCAGCTCTACGCCACGTACGAGGACCTCAAGCGCGACCGCGCCGTCATCGACTTCGAGGACGTCCTGCTGCTGACCGTCGCGATCCTCCAGGACCGTCACGACATCGCCGAGCAGGTCCGCTCCCAGTACCAGCACTTCGTGGTCGACGAGTACCAGGACGTCAGCCCCCTCCAGCAGCGCCTCCTGGAACTGTGGCTCGGCGAGCGCGACAGCCTCTGCGTCGTCGGCGACGCCAGCCAGACGATCTATTCGTTCACCGGTGCAACTCCCGACCACCTGCTCGACTTCCGCACCCGCCACCCCGGGGCCACCGTCGTCAAGCTCGTCCGCGACTACCGCTCCTCACCCCAAGTGGTGCGCCTCGCCAACGGCCTGCTCTCCCAAGCCCGCGGCCGGGCCGCCGACCACCGCCTGGAACTGATCTCCCAGCGTGCCCCGGGCCCCGAGCCCGTCTACGCCGAATACACGGACGAACCCGCCGAGGCCGAGGGCGCCGCCCGCCGCATCCGCGATCTCGTCGCCTCCGGCATCCCCGCGGGCGAGATCGCCATCCTCTTCCGCACCAACTCCCAGTCCGAGATCTACGAACAGGCCCTCGCCGACGCCGGAGTGCCCTACCAGCTGCGCGGCGCCGAGCGGTTCTTCGACCGCCCTGAGGTGCGCAAAGCAGGCGCCGCCCTGCGCGCGGCCGCCCGCTTCGGCGCCAACGACTCCCTCCTCGACGACGCCGTCGACCTGCCCTCCCAGGTCCGAGCGGTGCTCTCCGGCGAGGGCTGGACCAGTCAACCCCCGGCCGGATCCGGGGCCGTCAGAGAGCGCTGGGAGTCACTGGCCGCCCTCGTCCATCTCGCCCAGGACTTCGCCGCCGCCAAACACGGCGCCACCCTCGGTGACCTGGTGGCCGAGCTCGACGAGCGCGCGAGCGCCCAGCACGCCCCGACCGTCCAGGGCGTCACCCTGGCCTCTCTGCACTCCGCCAAGGGACTGGAGTGGGACGTCGTCTTCCTGGTCGGCGTCGCGGAGGGCATGATGCCGATCACCTACGCAAAGACCGACGAGCAGATCGAGGAAGAACGCCGACTCCTCTACGTCGGAGTCACCCGCGCCAGAGAACACCTCCTCGTCTCCTGGGCCCTGTCCCGCTCACCCGGCGGCAGACCCAACCGCCGGCCCAGCCGCTTCCTCGACGGGCTGCGCCCGGGCTCCGTCGCCACCGCGGACCGCAGCGCCGGCGGCGGTCCAGGAGGCATCGAGCGCGGCATCGGAAGCAGCGGAGGCGCGGTCGTACGGCGGACGAGCCGGACCCCGGCCCGCTGCCGGGTCTGCGGGCGCACGCTGACCGACGCCGGCGAGATGAAACTGATGCGTTGTGAGGACTGCCCCTCCGACATGGACGAAGGCCTCTACGAGCGGCTGCGGGAGTGGCGGGCGGTACAGGCGCAGCGCAGTGGGCAGCCCGCGTTCTGCGTCTTCACCGACAAGACCCTCATGGCGATCGCCGAGGCCGCGCCGGACGACGAGGGCGAGTTGGCGCGGATCCCCGGGGTCGGCGTGCGCAAGTTCAACCGGTTCGGGGCCGATGTTCTGGCCATCTGTGCTGGTCAAGAGCCTGCGGGGGGCGGCGAGGGTGACTGATGCAAACTCGTCGAAAAAATAGTTTGCGCATGCCCCAGCAATCCCCATAGGTTCTTAACCACGGCAGCAGCGGCCTTCTCCGAGGCCCTGGTTCCGTGCTGTACTTAATAGCCGTCGGACTGGCTCACCCCAGTCCCCCAAGACGCCGAGAGGAGGCGATTCCAGTGATCAGCATCAACATCAGCTCCATCAGCACCGCCAAAATGACCGATCGCTCGGTCGTCTCCCCGTGCCTGCTCGGCGTCTCGAACCTGGGCACCGGTCTGTCCGGCATCGCTGCCGTCCGGCCGGCCTCCCCTCTGTCTCTCGCGGTTCTTCCCATCCGTGAGCGCAATGAGCGACCGATGAAGGCACTGGAAGCGGCAGTAGTGGCAGAGGCCCAGGCCTATGCCTTTGCGGCAGCCGGTGCCGGATCCCTGAAGCAGACGAAGCAGCACCACACGATGTGGGCCTTCCGTGGGCCTGAACCCTGGAGTGATCCAGCCTGATCTTCGATCAGGCCGGCGCCTTCAGGGCCGCGGAACCCCACCCGGGATCCGCGGCCCTTCTGTTTGTCCCCGACCGGGGACGGCAGAGCGAAGGGGCCTCGGGACAAGAAAAGAACCCGGTACCAGCCGCCAACCGGCCAACCCGGCCGGCACGACCAGACGAGGAAGACCAACCGTGCAACTCGAAGCGCACGCCCCGTCCGTACCGCCTTCCGAAACGATCCCCCCGCCCGGCCTCACGGAGGACCCCACCTTGATCCCGCTCACTGCGCTCACCGCGCTCGACGACGCCATCGAGAACCTCGGCGTACCCGTCCCCTGCCGCTCCTACGACCCGGAGGTCTTCTTCGCCGAGTCGCCGGCCGACGTCGAGTACGCCAAGTCCCTCTGCCGTACCTGCCCGCTGATCGAGGCCTGCCTCGCCGGCGCCAAGGAGCGGCGCGAGCCCTGGGGTGTCTGGGGCGGCGAGCTCTTCGTCCAGGGTGTTGTCGTGGCCCGCAAGCGGCCGCGTGGCCGCCCGCGCAAGAACCCGGTTGCGGCATGAACACCGTAGGAACGATCGATCGCCCCCTGACGCACGACCCCAAGAAACAGGCCCCGATGAAGCCGTCCACCAGCGAGCCCGCAGGCTCCGCCATCCCAGACTTCACCACCACCGGCGCGAACGACTCGCGTCAGAACAGGACCCGCGAGATGCAACTCATCCCAGAAGCCCTGGCTCGTGCGCATATGCACGAGCGACTGCACGAGGCCGAGCGGGAACGCCTGGCCGTGCGCCTGGCCTCCGCCCGTCGGATGCAGCGTCGGGCCGAGCGCGCCTCCATGCGCGCCCGGCGCGCGCTGGCCATGGCGGTCATGCACTAGCCGAAGGCAGTCGCTGCAGTACCAGTAGGCAACTCCTCGCGGGGGTCGGTCCGAACGGACCGGCCCCCGCGGTGCGTTGTGCCGGGCGAACCGCCGACCACGGCGCTATCGTCGCCGAGTGACGAGTCTTCCCGGGGACAGTGACAACACCGGCTCCATGCCGCGGCCCGACACGGCCGAGGCCCGACACATCGTGTGCGCCCGCTGCGGCACCCCGGCCGACGGCCCTCCGCTGACGTGGACCTGCTCCATGGAAAACGGCAGCCGCCACTACTTCTGCGACAACTGCGCCCGCAGCAACCTCAGGGCGATCGAGGGACGGCTGGACTCGGCCTGGTGGTAGGCCACGCCCGGGCGAGCCCGCCGGCCGAAGGCGGCCCGAGTCATGCTCCGGCCGCTGATCCCTCCTCGTCCAGCAGCTCCTCCGTCGGGTCCTCTCCCGGTACGAAACCCGGCAGCCACTCCTCCAGTTCGTCGCGCAGCCGCACCGTCGCGCCCAGCTGGCACAGGACTCCGATGGTGCTCAAAGTCACACGGTGTATCAGGAGATACGACGGTGGCAGGTTGAGGAGCCTGCCCAACTGGTGCGCGGGGGAACGGGGGTCGGCGATGCGGGCGGCCTGACTGCGCATCCAGCCGCGGGTGAACGTGAACTCGTCGACCTGGGCCGGTTCGATGATCGGCAGGAGATAGTCCAGGACCGCGTCGGGTTCGAGCTCTATGGACTCCTTGACGAAGCCCTCCTCACGCAGCAGTTCGTAGACCGCTTCGGCCTCGCCCTCGAGAGTCATCCGGAGGGAGTAACCGATCGTCGAGGGCAGACCGCCGGGAAGACGGTCGACCGTGCCGAAGTCTAGGACGCCCAGCCGCCAGCCGCTCTTCTCGTCCGGCAGGAGACGGAAGTTGCCCGGGTGCGGATCGGCGTGCAGCAGTCCGGTGCGGGCGGGACCCGAGAAGAGGAACCGGGCCAGCAGCTGGCCCGCACGGTCCCGCTGCTCCTGGGTGCCCTCGGCGATCACCTCCGACAGCGGTATTCCGTCGATCCACTCGGTCACCAGGACCTGGTCGCACTGGTGGACCACCGCCGGGACGAGCACGTCCGGATCGCCCGCGAACTCCGTGGCATGCGTCTCCTGGGCCTCTGCCTCCAGCGCGTAGTCGAGCTCCTCGGACACCCGGTCGCGCAGCTCCGCGATGAGCGGCTTGATGTCCATGCCGGGGATCAGGGGACCCAGGAGCCTGGCGAATCGGCTGAGCTGGGTCAGATCGGACAGCAGGGCCTCGCCCGCCCCCGGGTACTGCACCTTGACGGCGACCTCGCGTCCGTCGTGCCACACCGCCCGGTGCACCTGGCCGATCGAGGCCGCCGCGGACGGCTTGTCCTCGAACTTCTGGAACAGCTCGGACCAGTCCTCGCCGAGGCGCTCCCGCAGAACGGAGTGCACCGTGCGCGTCGGCATCGGCGGCGCCGCCTCCTGGAGCTTCGTCAGCGCCGCGCGATAGGGTCCCGCGACCTCCTCGGGCAGTGCCGACTCGAAGACGGACAGGGCTTGCCCGAACTTCATGGCACCCCCCTTCAGCTCGCCGAGGACCTTGAAGAGCTGCTCCGCCGTGCGCTGCTGCAGCTCGCGGCCGACGATCTCCGCGGACTTCCCGCCGATCCTCTTGCCCAGCCCCCAGGTCGCACGCCCGGCGAAGCCGAGCGGTAGTGCGGCGAGTTTGGCAGTTCGGGTGACTGCCTTCCGGGGAAGATCAGACATGCGCCCTCCAAGTCCCAGACAGCCGTGCCGCGTGCGGCTGTTGCCCCGCCATTGTCTCGTGCGGCTGCCCGTCCTCGGCGGCGCGCTCCCCCTTCTTACTTTTCTCCGCCGCGCCGCACGGGCATGCGGGATGCGACCACACCGGCTTCGCATGCCAGTCGAAGCCCGGCACGGAGGACTCCCAGCGTGCCCCGGCGCTGGAGGGAAGCAGTCCGTCGAGGAAGGCGAGGGCGTGTCCCGCTGCGAGTCCGGCGACCCCGGTCGCCAGCGCGAGGTCGCATGCCGGGACCTGGTGCGAGGCGCCGGAGCGCCACTGGGCGATCAGGCGTGGCCAGGTCGGGTCCCGGTCGATGCGCTGCTGGTCCAGGCAGCCCGCGCAGCCGGTGTCGCCGGGCAGCACCAAGGGGCCGACGACACCCGTTCCCTCCACGACCCCCGCGTAGAGATGGGGTGTGCCGGAGGTGATCAGGGGCTCGGCGACGGCGGGATCGGGGGCGTGCACCGCCAGGCCGTCCCGGGGCGCGAGGATCACCAGGGAGAGACCGAGCTCCTCGCCGTCGGCAGCGGGCCGTGGTGGCCGATCCGGTGCCGCTCGGCGCACCGCGCGCCGGGCGGCTTCCTCCCGGCGCTCGCCGATGGACGCCGAGGGCAGTCCGCCCGGTGCCACGTCCCAGGGTTCGACGCTGCCGATGTCGCGCACCTCGACCTGGCCGACGCCGGCGCCGGCCAGGAGGGAGGCCAGGACGACTCCCACCCGGCCGGCGCCCCTCACCTGCACCCGCAGGGAGCGGCGGGCGGCCAGATGCTTCAGGGCGTCGCCCGGCGCGCGGGCGACGAGGGACAGGGACGCGAGGTCGGGGCGGAGCCGGTCCAGGACCGCCTTCTTCTCGCGCAGGGCGTCCGCGGCCCGGCCGCCGCCCGTCGCGTCGTCCAGCAGACCCGAGCGGGCCAGCCGCTCCACCAGCGCGTCGACATGACCGTCGGGCAGGCCCATCGCGCGACCCAGGTCGCGAAGGAGCGGCAGCCCGCGTGTTCCGTTGAGCAGGTCGAGAAAGCTGCCTGTCGCCGTGTCCACCGGGCCCAGCACCATCGCGTGGGCGGGTGCCATCCCGAACTGCACGGTGTTGAGATCCCGCCAGCCGCGCCGCAGCGCGGGCTTCACCATCGGATGCATGACCGACCCCCGAACCCGTAGAGCATCCCCGTGTGTCGGCGGGGTCCGTCCCGGGCCCGCCGATCGAATGCCAGCATGCCCCGCCCGGCCGAACCGTGCCGAAAGTTGTCCACAGGCGGTGGTGTTCGTCGTATAAATCAAGCGCACGGGGTGCGGATCGGCATCGAACCGTCCGGGGGGCGGGACTTCCCCCATGTGCAGCGGGTAACGTCGGGGCGTGCCCGCCGACCCACTGCACCGCGCCGGAAAGCCACAGCGCAGCACGACGAGTCCGCCACCAAGCGGCTCGGGGGCGAGCGCGATCGAGGTTCGCAGGAGCGCGCGCCGGCGCAGAACGGTCTCCGCGTACCGCGAGGGCGATCGCACCGTCGTGCTCATCCCCGCCCGTATGTCCGAGGCGGAGGAGCAGCGCTGGGTCACCGTCATGCTCGACAAGCTGGCCGCCCAGGAGAGCAAACGGGTGCTCGGCGACGCCGAGCTGACCGAGCGCGCCGCGCGGCTGTCGGAGCAGTACTTCGACGGCCGGGCCCGCCCCGCCTCGGTCCGCTGGGTCACCAATCAGAACACGCGCTGGGGGTCCTGCACCCCGGCCGAGGGCAGTATCCGTCTTTCGCATCGCCTGCAGGGCATGCCCGAGTATGTCGTCGACTACGTCCTCGTCCACGAACTCGCCCACCTTCTGGTGCCCGGTCACGGCCCCCGCTTCTGGCGGCTGCTGGAGGCGTATCCGCGTACGGAGCGTGCCCGCGGCTATCTCGAAGGGGTGGTCGCGGCCGAACGGCTGCCGCATCTGCCCGTGGCGAGCGACGAGTAGCGGGCGCGGGCGGCGGCGGACCGTTCCAGCCCGGGGGTGATTGTGTACCGGGTCTGTACCGGCGGCGTTCACTCCCAGAGTTTCCCGTTAGCCTGACGCGACGCAATCGCACTCGGGATGGGGGACGGTCGTTACGCATGGCCAGGGAATTCCAACGCGGCCACAAGGCCAGGATCAGTGACCTCACCGCGGGCACGGATCTGTACGTAGGTGTGCAGATCACCGGTCCCGGACTGACCTTCGACATCAGCTGCTTCGGTCTGGACGCCGACGAAAGGCTTTCGGACGACCGGTACTTCGTCTTCTTCAACCAGCCGAAGACCCCCGAAGAATCCATCCAGCTCCTCGGCGCCCAGTCGGGTGACACGGAGTCCTTCCGCGTCACGCTCGACCGGATCCCGGCGCAGATCCAGAAGCTGTCGTTCACGGCGACGATCGACGGCGCCGGACAGATGTCGCAGATCGCCCCCGGATACCTCCGTGTTGTCGCGGGCGGCGAGGAGGTGGCCCGGTACTCGTTCAGTGGCGCGGAGTTCTCCACCGAGCGTGCCGTGATGCTGGGCGACTTCTACCTGAAGGACGTCTGGCGGTTCGCCGCCGTGGGGCAGGGCTTCGACGGCGGCCTCGACGCGCTGCTCAAGAACTTCGGTGGTGAGGTCGCCGACGAGCAGCCCGCCGCGCAGGAACCGCAGGCCACTGCCGCGCCGTCCTTCGCTCCGCCTGCCCAGGCCACCGCACCCCCCGCGTTCGGCGCCCCGGCTCCGGCGCCCGCCGCTCAGGGGTTCACGCCGACGCCCGCCGCGCCTTCGGTGCACGCCGCGCCGACCATCATCGCCCCGCTGCACACTCCGCCGGGTGGCACCGTGCCGCCGCCGGGCCCCGCTCCGTACATCCAGCCGCCCGGTCCGCCCGGTCCGCCGCCGGGCTACGGACAGCAGCCTCCCGGTCAGACGGCTCCCATGCCGCCCGGTTACGGCCAGCAGGCGCCGCCCGCACCCCCCGGCTACGGGCAGCAGGCCCCGACGGCGCCTCCGGGCTACGGCCAGCAGCCGCCGTACGGCCAGGTTCCGGGCCAGGCGCCGGGTCAGCCCGGCGCGCCGTCCCCGTACGGCGTTCCCCAGGGCGCCCCGCAGGGCGGTGCCGGTGTGGCCGCCGCGCTGGGGGCCTACAAGGAGACGCCCACCGGTCAGCGGTGGACCCAGCAGAACAAGAAGCTCATCCGCGTCGACCTCGGTATCGGCGGCCAGCCCGTGCTGGCCCGCCAGGGCAGCATGGTGCTCTACCAGGGCAAGGTCGACTTCAGCTACAAGGGCGCCGGCTTCGCCGGGCGGATCGTGGGCAACGCGACCGGCCAGGAGATGCAGCTCATGCGCTGTACCGGCCAGGGGCAGGTCTTCCTCGCCGAGAACGCCACCCACGTGCATCCCATCGAACTCCAGGGCGACGCGATCTGTGTCTCCGCGGAGAGCGTGCTCGCCTTCGACGAGTCCCTCCAGTACGAGGTCCGGCGTATCGAGGGGCACGGCATCCCCGGAGGGGCGCTGTTCACCATGCAGTTCCAGGGGACCGGAACGATCGTCGTGAAGACGCACGGCGCTCCCGTGGTGCTGCCCGTGACGCCGACGACCTTCGCCGACTGCAACGCCGTCGTCGCCTGGTCCGCGGCCTCCCAGGTGATCGTCTCCAGCCAGGTGCGGATGCGCCGCAACGCCTACCCCGGCGACACCGGGGAGAGCGTGAACCTCCAGTTCCGCGGCGCGCCCGGCAATTTCATCGTCGTCCAGCCGTACGAGGTCTGAGGGAGCCCGTCATGAACCAGCCACTCGCGGGCTTCGCCCCGGCACCTGTCACCGCCCGCATGGAGAACCACGGCAACCACATGCTCAAGGTCGCCATGCAGACCGGAAACGACCTCTTCGCGCGCGTGGGCTCGATGGTCGCCTACGAAGGGTTCGTCCAGTACGAGCCCAACCCGCCCGCCGTACGCCAGATCGCGCGGGACTGGATGACCGGTGAGGGCGCGCCCCTCATGAAGTGCACCGGCGACGGCCTGCTCTACCTGGCCGACTACGGGGCGAACGTCGTCGTCATCAACCTCAACGGGGACGCGATCTCCGTCAACGCCACCAACCTGCTCGCCTTCGACGCCCACCTCCAGTGGGGCGTCGAGCGGGTGAAGGGGCTCGCCAAGTTCGCCGGACAGGGCCTGTGGAACACCAAGATCTCCGGCCAGGGCTGGGTCGCACTGACCTCGCGCGGCAAGCCGATCGTGGTCGACTGCGGCGGCGGTGAGGACGAGACGTACGTCGACCCGGACGCGCTCGTCGCCTGGTCCCCGAACCTCAAGGTGAAGGGCAAGCGCAGCTTCAAGGCGCAGTCGCTGATCGGACGCGGCAGCGGCGAGGCGTACCAGATGGCGTTCTCCGGACAGGGCATCGTCGTCGTCCAGCCCAGCGAGGACAGCACCGACCGCCTCCGGATCCGGGGCTGAGGGGGAGCACCACATCATGCAGAGCCCGCTTTTCGGCTACAACGAGCAGCAGACCCAGGAGCGCTACAGCCTCCAGAACTCGCAGATGCTGCGAGTCGTCATGGAGGGGCACGACGACATCCTGGCGCGCAAGGGCACCATGGTCGCCTACCAGGGGCTCGTGGAGTTCGACGCCGAGTACCAGAACAACAGCCAGCACCGCGCACGCGCGTACACCGGTGAAGGCCTCGACCTCATGCGGTGCCACGGGCAGGGGACGGTCTATCTCGCCAATCTCGCCCAACACGTGCACGTGGTCGACGTGGAGCAGGACGGGCTGACCGTCGACAGCAGCTACGTCCTGGCGATGGATTCCTCGCTGCACCACGAGGTCATCGCCGTGGACAGCCAGTACGGCATCTCCGGCTCCGGCAAGTACCAGCTCAACATCACCGGCCGTGGCAAGGTCGCCCTGATGACCTCGGGCATGCCGCTGATGATGCACGTCACGCCGGACAAGTACGTCAACTGTGACGCCGACGCGATCGTCGCCTGGTCCACCGGCCTGCGTGTCCAGATGCAGGCCCAGACGCACTCCTCCGGGGTGTGGCGGCGGCGGGGCAACACCGGTGAGGGCTGGGAGCTCAGCTTCCTGGGCCAGGGCTTCGCGCTCGTCCAGCCCAGTGAGCTGCTGCCGCCGCAGAACGCGGCGATCGGCCAGGGGCTGCGCGCCCAGTACGGCATGGGGCAGCAGGGGGCTCGGGCGCAGAACCAGGGCAACGCCTGGAGCTGACCGGCCGATGGTCGCTCGATCGGCCGTACCCAAGGTCGGCTGATCGACCGGCGGTCAGTCGACCAGGCGACGGTCCGGGAAACGAACGTAAGGGGCGACCGCCGCGGCGGTCGCCCCTTACACGTGCCTCAGGCCGCGAGCCGTGCGCGGGTTGCTTCCAGGAGCCGTACGACCGAGGCGTCCGCCACGTCCGCGACCTCCTCGTAGGGGAACCAGCGCAGGTCCAGGGACTCGTCGCTGATCGCCGCCACGGCCTCGGCCGGGGCGAGCGCGGCGTACTGGACGTCCAGGTGCCAGTTGCACGGCGCCGGGATGGCGTGCCGGTCCAGGGTCACGGGGCCGCCCGGCAGCAGGACCAGACCCTCGATGCCCGACTCCTCGGTCGCCTCGCGCAGCGCGGCCGCCGCCAGCGTCGGATCGCCCGGTTCGCAGTGGCCGCCCATCTGCAGCCACATCTGCAGCTTCCGGTGCAGCGTCAGCAGGACGCGGCCGCCCACCGGGTCGATGACCAGGGCGCTGGCCGTGATGTGCCCCGCCGTGCAGGCCTTCCACATGCCGTCGGGATGCTCGGACAGATGGTCCAGATAGACCTGGCGCAGCTCTTCCTGGTCCTCGTACTGCTTCAGTACGAGGACGGCGTCGTCGTGAAGGGTCACTCGGTGTCGTCGCCCTTGTCGTCGTCCGCGGGAGCGTCGTCCTTCTTCAGGTTCGTCTTCTCAGCAGAGCCGCTCGCCGCCTCGCCGAGCATCTTGTCGAGCTCGGAGAAGTCCAGCTGCTCACGGTGCACGAAGCCGTCCGGGTCGTCGAGGTCGGACGCGGTCGGCAGCATGTCCGGGTGGGCCCACAGACCGTCGCGGCCGTCGACACCGCGCGCGTCGGTGAGCGAGGCCCACAGGCGCGAGGCGTCCCGCAGCCGGCGCGGGCGCAGCTCCAGACCGATCAGTGTGGCGAACGTCTGCTCGGCCGGACCGCCCGTGGCGCGACGGCGGCGAAGGGTCTCGCGCAGCGCGTCCGCGGAGGAAAGACGCGGCTTCGCGGCCGCGTGCACGACCGCGTCCACCCAGCCCTCCACGAGCGCGAGCGCCGTCTCCAGACGGGCCAGCGCGGCCTTCTGCTCCGGCGTGTCCTCCGGCTGGAACATGCCCTGCTGGAGGGCGTCCTGCAGCTGCTCGGGGTTCTGCGGGTCGAGCTGGCCGACCACGTCCTCCAGCTTGGCCGTGTCGACCTTGATCCCGCGCGCGTAGCCCTCGACCGCGCCGAACAGGTGCGAGCGCAGCCACGGCACGTGCGAGAAGAGACGCTGGTGGGCGGCCTCGCGCAGGGCGAGGTAGAGCCGCACCTCCTCCAGGGGGATGCCCAGGTCCTTGCCGAACGACGCGATGTTCAGCGGCAGCAGCGCGGCCTTGCCGGCCGGGCCGAGCGGCAGGCCGATGTCGGTGGAGCCGACGACCTCGCCCGCGAGCACGCCGACGGCCTGCCCGATCTGCGTACCGAACATGGCGCCGCCCATGGAGCGCATCATGCCGATGAGCGGGCCCGCCATGGCCTGCATCTCCTCCGGCAGGACATCGCCCATGGCCGCGCCGACGCGCTCGGCGACCGGGTCGACGAGCTCCTTCCACACCGGCAGGGTCGCCTCGACCCACTCCGCGCGGCTCCAGGCCACGGCGGAGGCGGCGCCGGACGGCAGGGACGTCGCGTCGTCCAGCCACAGGTCGGCCAGGCGTACGGCATCCTGCACCGCGGTGCGCTCGGCGGGACCGACGCTCGCGTCCTTGGTGCCGTCAGAAGTGCCCTGGGAGACCGTCTGGCGGGCGATCTGCTTGGCCATGTCCCAATTCACCGGACCGCCCTCGTACGAGAGCATCTGGCCCAGCTGCTGGAACGCGGCCCCCAGATCGTTGGGGTTCATGGAACCGAACATCGCTGCGAGCGGATTGTCGGCGCCGGGGCCGCCGGCTCCGGGCGGCCCGAAACCGAACGGTCCCTGTCCACCGCCGCTCTGCTGGTCCTTCTTCTTGCCCTCGTCGCCGTTCTCCGGCTCCTCCGGCGGAAGGCCGAATCCGAATGGGGTGTCACTCACGGGATTCCTCGGCTGGTAAGGCCGCCGGTTCGTTCCGACGGCGACTGCCCGACAACACCACCCAGCGTAGACACCCGAGCCCGATCGGGCCTCGGTGCTTCGCCGACTCTTGGCCTGCGGCAGGATGGATGCCACCTGGTACGGCCGCGTCACGCGCGTCCGTTACTGAAGACAACCGCTGGAGACGCCCGGTGAGTTCCCCAGATCCACAGGTTCGCGCAGCGCGAAACCACTCAACCAGCTCGCCCTTGCGCGGGCCCGTCGTCGCGGTCACCGGCGCCGCGTCCGGCGTGGGCGCGATGCTGACCGAGCGGCTCGCCGCCAGCGAGGAGATCAAGCAGGTCATCGCCATCGACGAGCGTCGCGGCGAGTGCGAGGGCGCCCAGTGGCAGATCCTCGACGTGCGGGACCCGGCGATCGCCGAGAAGCTGCGCGGCGCGGATGTCGTGGTGCATCTCGCGCTCGACCTCGACCTGGAGACGGACGCGGCGGCGCGCACGGCGTACAACGTCCGGGGGACGCAGACCGTGCTGACGGCTGCCGCCGCGGTCGGGGTGCACCGGGTCGTGCTGTGCACCTCCGCGATGGTCTACGGGGCGCTGCCCGACAACGAACTGCCCCTCTCCGAAGACGCCGAACTGCGGGCGACCGCCGAGGCCACGGGGGTCGGGGACCTGCTGGAGATCGAGCGGCTCGCCCGGCGGGCGCCGCGCGCGCATCCGGGGCTCAATGTCACCGTCGTACGGCCGGGGGTCCTGGTCGGTGGTGGCACCGACACCGCGCTGACCAGGTACTTCGAGTCTCCTCGACTCCTTGTGGTGGCGGGGTCACGGCCTGCCTGGCAGTTCTGCCACGTCGAGGATCTGTGCAGTGCTCTGGAGTACGCCGTCCTGGAGAAGGTGGAGGGGGAGCTGGCCGTCGGGTGCGACGGGTGGCTGGAGCAGGAGGAGGTCGAGGAGCTCAGCGGGATTCGGCGGATGGAGTTGCCGTCCGCCGTCGCGCTGGGGGCTGCCGCGCGACTTCACCGGATTGGGCTCACTCCTTCGCCCGCCGGGGATCTGGCGTACACGATGTATCCCTGGGTGGTGAGTGGGAGCCGGATGCATGACGCCGGGTGGCGGCCGCAGTGGACCAACGAGGAGGTTCTCGCGGAGCTGCTGGAGGAGGTTGCCGGGCGGCACACCGTGGCTGGGCGGCGGCTGGGGCGGAAAGATGCGACGGCGGCGGGGGCTGCGGGGGCGACGGTTGCTCTTCTGGGTACGGCCGCGTTGGTTCGGCGGGCTCGGAAGGCTCGGCGGCGGATCTGAGTCTTGGGGGGGGGTGGGTGCGGGTGCGGGTGCGTCGTGGCTGGGGCCCGGTGTTCCGCCCCCGCCGCCCCTACCCTCCCCCAAGCTCTCGGCTTCGCTCGAGCAGGGGGGACCCCCATCATCCCCGGAGGCTCCGCCCCCGGACCCCTGGCGGGGCTCCGCCCCTGCACCCCGGTGAACCCCTGGTGGGGCTTTGCCCCGACCCCGGTGGCGGACTGAACGGGCTCGTTGTCGAATGGTGGCCGGGGTGGGGTGCGGGCTTGTTGCCCCTGTAGGAGGCTCCAAAGGGTCACGCGTGTGTGCGGGGTGAACGGCGTATTTCGTGGGTGCCGTGGGGTGCGGCACGATGGGGACATGGCACCTACCTTTGAGCATCCGGGTGAGTTGGGCGCGCAGGATCCGATTCGGCTGTTGGCGATCCGGGACGAGCCGCTCTCCTTGGACGAGGTCTTCCGGGCCGTCGGGGACGACGCCGCCGGGGGGACCGCGCTCTTCGTGGGGACCGTGCGCAATCACGACGGGGGTGCCGACGTCGACGGGCTGGGGTATTCGTGTCATCCCAGCGCGGAGGCCGAGATGCGGCGGATCGCCGAGAAGGTGGTCGCCGAGTATCCGGTGCGGGCGCTGGCCGCCGTGCACCGGGTCGGTGACCTGGCCGTCGGTGATCTCGCGGTGATCGTCGCCGTGTCGTGCCCGCACCGCGGTGAGGCCTTCGAAGCGTGTCGCAAGCTGATCGACGACCTCAAGCACGAGGTGCCCATCTGGAAGCACCAGAAGTTCTCCGACGGCACGGAGGAGTGGGTCGGAGCCTGTTGAGGGAGTCGGCCGGACGTGTGAGTCCGGCCTCACCGAGCTCTCACCTTTGCTCCGGTTGCGTAACCGACCCCCTGGTATGAGCGTTAACAAGGCGGATGGTTAATCTGCTGATCAGTCAGTTGCGGTCGCTCGTGGGGTTGGGAGGTCGGCATGGCGTCGCTCGCCTGGTTGTTGATTCCGCTTTTGGCTGCGATCGGTGCCGGACTGTGGGGCAGTTGGGCCGGCCGGAACCGCAAGACGGCGGGGGACGGCATCGAGCTCGAGGGGTACGCGCGCTTCCGCGCGGCCATGGAGCGCTCCGAGGCCGTCATGGTGCGGCCCGGTGCCGGGGAGAAGCCGCACTCCGACGTGGTCTGAGGCCGGGGCCCCGCAGGGGCCGCCCGGGCCCCGTACGGACGGCCCCGACAGTGCGCTGACAGCACCGTCCCGTACTGTCGTGGCATGCCACGCCGCACCGCGACGATGCTCGCCTCCACCCTGATCCTGATCGCGCTCCTGTGCGCGGGAGTGTTCATCAAAGTGCCGTACTCGGAGATGTCACCGGGACCGACGGTGAACACACTGGGCGAGCACGACGGCGAGCCGGTGCTGCAGATCTCCGGGCGCAAGACGTACCCGGCCACCGGGCACCTGAACATGACCACTGTCCGGGTCACCAGTGCCGACTACAACATGAACCTCCCAGAGGCCGTTTACGGGTGGCTCGCGCATGACAACAAGGTCGTGCCGCACGACACGCTCTACCCGGACGGCAAGACCGAGCAGCAGTCGACGCAGGAGAACGCCGAGGAGTTCAGCCAGTCCCAGGAGAGCGCCAAGGTGGCCGCTCTGAAGGAGCTGGGCATCCCGGTGAAGTCCTGGGTGATCGTGTCGACCGTCGTCAAGGGCTCCCCGGCCGAGGGTCGGCTGCACGCCGGTGACGTGATCAAGAGCGTCGACGGTACGGCCGTCAAGGCACCCGAGGACGTCGCCAAGCTGGTCACCAAGCACAAGCCCGGCGAGAAGGTCGTCTTCACGGTGGTGCCCGCCAAGGAGCAGGCCGCCGCCGAGAAGGCGGGCAAGACGGCCACCGCGACCACGGATGTGCCCATCACCACGGCTAAGTCCAGCGACAGCGGCGCGTCCCGCGCCATCGTCGGCATCTCGGCCGGGACCGATCACACGTTCCCGTTCAGCATCGACATCAAGCTCGCCGACGTCGGCGGTCCGAGCGCCGGGCTGATGTTCGCGCTGGGCATCGTGGACAAGCTGACCCCGGGCGACCTCACCGGCGGCAAGTTCGTGGCCGGCACCGGCACCATCGACGACAGCGGAACCGTCGGTCCGATCGGCGGCATCGAGCTGAAGACGATCGGAGCGCGCGAGAAGGGCGCCCAGTACTTCCTGACGCCCAAGGACAACTGCGCGGCCGCCGCCAAGGACACCCCCAAGGGGCTCACCCTCGTCAAGGTCAACACCATCGACGACGCGATGAACGCCCTGAAGGACATCAGCTCCGGCAAGACCGCCGACCTGCCGAAGTGCACGACCAAGAGCTGAGGGACCGACCGGCGGCGGTACGCATGGGCCGTACGGCGTGATGGGGGCGCCCCCGGAAGTCCGGGGGCGCCCCCATCCGCGTACACCAGGACGTCAGTCCGCGAACGTCGCCGACAGCGCCTCCGCCAGGCCCGGTACCAGGCCCGAGCCCGTGAGGACCTCGGTCGGCGCGTCCTTCTCGCGCAGACGCAGTGCCGAGTCGCGGGTGCCGTCGCGCAGGACGCCGACCGTCATACGGACCTCCTGGCGGTCCGGGTGCTCGGCGACCCACTTCGCGAGCTTCTTGTCGCTCAGGCCCTCCGGGACGGAGGCCTCCGCGGACGGCGGCAGCATCAGCCGCTCCACGGTGAGCGCGCAGCCGACCACGGCGTCGGGCCAGGCGATGGTGCCGAGGAACTCGTCCAGCGGCTTGTCGGCAGGGATCTCGTCCTGCTCGATGGGGGTGAGACCGGTGGTCTCGGGCTCGTCCTGCAGGCCGAGCTGGGCCGCGAGGCCGGGCTCCTGGGCCCGCAGTCGCGCGGTGTCTACGAGGGCGAAAAGGCGAGCGGGCTGGTCCCAGCCGAGGCCGGAGGCGTACTCGTCGATCTCGAGTACGGCCCGGGTGAGCGGGCTCGCTGCCATGGGAGTGTTGGACATGGTCACAATCCTGCCTCGTTCGTACCCGGATCCGGGAACCGAGTAAAGCGTGAGTAAGTTGCATAGATGAGGCTCCACGATCACGGAGCCTGACGGATGGTCCGCTTCACGGGGACCTGACGGATCAACAGCGAACTTCGAGGTGCGCACCTTGGCTTTCCAGATGCCGGACCGCGGCGGAGGCCCGACGGGGCCACGGATCAGAGTGGGCCGACCGTCCCGGCGGGTCCGGACCCTGCTCATGACACTGGGCGTGCTGGCCGTGCTGGCCATGGCGTTCGTCATGTTCGCGGGGTTCTGGACGGACTGGCTCTGGTACCGGTCGGTTCACTACTCGTCCGTCTTCACGACCACCCTGTGGACCAAGATCGGGCTCTTCTTCGTCTTCGGCCTGATCATGGCGGCCTCGGTCGGCGTGAACATCTGGCTGGCACACCGACTGCGACCGCCGCTGAGCGCGATGTCGATGGAGCAGCAGAGCCTCGACCGGTACCGGATGGGGATCGCGCCCTACAAGAGGTGGCTGCTGCTCGGCATCACCTCCCTGGTGGGGCTGATCGCCGGCGCGTCGGCGTCGGGCCAGTGGCGCACGTGGCTGATGTGGGTGAACGGGGTCCCCTTCCACGAGAAGGACCCCCAGTTCCACCTCGACGTCTCCTTCTATGCCTTCGACCTGCCCTGGTACCGGTTCCTGCTCGGCTTCGGCTTCGCCGCCGCCGTGCTCTCGCTGATCGCCGCCGCGCTCACGCACTACCTCTACGGAGGGCTCCGGATCACCTCCCCGGGCGCGCGCGCCACGGCCGCGGCGACCGGGCACCTGTCGGTGCTGCTGGGCATCTTCGTCGCCCTGAAGGCGGTCGCCTACTGGCTCGACCGCTACGGACTCGCCGTGAAGTCCAGCGACTTCAAGGCGACCGGCAACTGGACGGGTCTCAGGTACGTCGACGCCAACGCGTATCTGCCCGCCAAGACGATCCTGTTCTGCATCGCCGTCATCTGCGCGCTGCTGTTCTTCGCCACCCTGTGGCGGCGCACCTGGCAGCTGCCCGTCATCGGCTTCGGCCTGATGGTCCTCTCGGCGATCCTCATCGGCGGTCTCTACCCGGCCATCGTGCAGAAGTTCCAGGTCCAGCCGAACGAGCAGGCCAAGGAAGCGCCGTACGTCGAGAAGAACCTGAAGGCGACCCGCGAGGCCTACGGCATCGACGGCACCCAGGTCTCGGAGTACGCGGGCAAGAGCGACACCAAGGACAAGACCAAGCAGCGCGCCGACGCCGACACCACGGCGAGCATCCGTCTGCTGGACCCGAACATCGTCTCGCCAACGTTCCAGCAGTTGCAGCAGATGAAGAACTACTACGCGTTCCCGACCAACCTGGACGTCGACCGGTACAGCAAGGACGGCACGAACGTCGGGGATCAAGACACGGTCATCGGACTGCGCGAGCTGAACCTGAACGGCATTCCGAAGAACAACTGGATCAACGACCACTTCCGCTACACGCACGGATACGGCGTGGTGGCCGCCAAGGGCACCACGGCGACCTCCGGTGGCCGGCCCGTCTTCACCGAGTCCGACCTGCCGTCCAAGGGCAACCTGGGGACGTACGAGCAGCGGGTCTACTACGGCGAGAAGACCACGCAGTACTCGATCGTCGGCGGTCCCCAGAAGGAAATCGACTACTCCGACGACAGCGGTGAGAAGACCACCAGCTACCAGGGCAAGAGCGGGGTCAGCCTCTCCAGCCCGATCAACCGTGCCGCGTACGCCGTGGCGTTCGGCGAGCCGCAGATCCTCTACTCGGGCGCGATCGGCGAGGGTTCCCGGATCCTCTACAACCGCACCCCCAAGAACCGCGTCGAGGCGGTGGCCCCCTGGCTGACCATTGACGGCGACGCCTACCCGGCCGTGGTCGACGGCAAGATCCAGTGGATCGTCGACGCCTACACCACGACCAACGGCTACCCGTACGCCTCCCGCACCACCCTCGGTGACACGACGGCGGACTCACTCACCGCGACCAACAACCAGCGCGCGGTGGTGGCCCAGCAGAACCAGGTCAACTACATCCGCAACTCGGTGAAGGCGACCGTCGACGCGTACACCGGCGAGGTCAAGCTCTACCAGTGGGACACCAAGGACCCGGTCCTCAAGACCTGGATGAAGGCGTTCCCGAACACGGTGGAGCCGAAGACGGCCATCTCGCAGTCGCTCATGGACCATCTGCGGTACCCGCAGGACCTGTTCAAGGTCCAGCGCGAGCTGCTCACCCGCTACCACGTGAAGGACGCGCAGACGTTCCTCAGCGGCAGCGAGGTGTGGCAGGTCCCCGACGAGCCGACCAACAAGTCGGGCGACGCGGTGCCGCCGTACTACCTGAGCATGAAGATGCCCGACCAGCAGGCGCAGACGTTCTCGCTGACGACCACGTTCACTCCGAACGGCCGGGACAACCTGAGCGCCTTCATGTCGGTCGACTCCGAGGCGGGCACCAGTGACTACGGCAAGATCAGAATCCTGAAACTGCCGACCAGTGAACCCGTCGACGGGCCCAAACAGGTCCAGAGTCAGTTCAACTCCCAACAGGACATCGCCGAGTCGATCAGACTTCTGAAGGGCGGGGACTCGGAAGTCGAGTACGGCAATCTGCTGACGGTTCCGCTCGACGGAGGACTGCTCTACGTGGAGCCCGTCTACGTACGCGGTGGCGACCTCAAGTACCCGTTGTTGCGCAAGGTGTTGGTGACCTACGGAGGCAACACCGCCTTCGAGGACACGCTCGACCAGGCGCTCAACAAGATCTTCGGGACGGACAGTACGACCAGTCCACCGGCCGACACGGGGACCACCCCACCGCCGACATCGAGCAACCCGACGGTCCAACAGGCGCTCACCGACGCCCAGAAGGCCTTCGACCAGGGCCAGGACGCCCTCAAGAAGGGCGACTGGACGGCGTACGGGCAGGCGCAGAAGGATCTTCAGGACGCGCTGAAGCGGGCCGAGGACGCTCAGGCCAAGGCCGACAAGAGCGCCACTGGCGGCAGCGGCGGCAGCAAGAGCGACGACAAGGGCAGCAGCCCGAGCAGTAGTCCGAGCCCGAGTGGCAGCAGCAGTCCGAGCCCCAGCGGCAGCAGTAGTCCCAGCGGCGGTACGACCTAGGGCGGCCGTACGGGCCAGGGTGCCGGCCGGTCCGTCGGGCCGGTCGGCGGCTGGTCCGGTTCTTGGATCAGCCGCTGCTCAAAGGCCCCCTCCGCTGCTGGTCAGAGGCCCCCTCCGCGCCGTGGTACGGTTGCAACACAACGGCGCGGGGTGGAGCAGCTCGGTAGCTCGCTGGGCTCATAACCCAGAGGTCGCAGGTTCAAATCCTGTCCCCGCTACTGAAAAGCGAAGGCCCGGATCCTCACAGGATCCGGGCCTTCGCTGTGTGCGCACACGTGTACTGCACCCGTATGACGACCTGAGCAGGACGCGTGCGCGGGGTGCGTGCGGCGACCATGGGCGACGCGCCGAAGACTGCGCCATCCGTGGGGAGTTGGGAGAACTGTGTTTGACTTGTCTCTCTGTGGGCATGTCGACAAAACGCTGAAGTGACCTCACTGACTGCGGTATACCAGGTGTACCCAGGTTGCAGGTGGTGCGACGATGGACGTTATGGGGGACAAGGCAACTCTGTTGGATACAGGGCGTTTTGTGCAGCCTTCAGACCGGGACGAAACCGGCGAGGCTGCCGAGGAAGCACGTCAGCGGCTCGCCGCCGAGGCCGGCGACGTCGAGGCGATGAGTGTCCTCGGAGCGATGCTGCTGCGCCGTGGCGATCTCGACGGAGCCGAGCCTCAGTTGCGCGCGGCCACCGCCGCCGGTGACCGCGCCGCCGCCAACAACCTTGGTGTTCTCCTGCACCAGCGTGGGTACGCCGACGAGGCCGCCGGGTGGTGGCGGATCGCCGCCGTCGCCGGGTCCGCGGCCGCCGCGCACGCGCTCGGGCGCTATCACCGGGAGCGGGGAGACGAGCCTGCCGCCGAGTACTGGCTGCGCCAGTCCGCCGAGCAGGGGCATGCCCTCGGGGCGTACGCGCTCGCCGATCTGCTGGAGCACCGCAGTGACGTCGGCGCGGAGCAGTGGATGCGGGCGGCCGCCGAGCGGGGCCACCGTGAGGCGGCGTACCGGCTCGCTCGCACGCTCGACCGCAAGGCCGCGGACGCGGGCGAGGGCAGGGGCGACAACGGTGTCATCGGGGTCATAGGAGCCGCCGGTGAAGATGCCGAGCAGTGGTACCGGCAGGCCGCCGCGCGGGGGCACCGGCGGGCCGCGCTGCACCTCGGGGCGATCCTGGAGAAGCGGGGGCACCTCAAGGAGGCGGGGCGCTGGTATCTGACGTCGGCCAAGGACGGAGAGGCGCGGGCCGCCTGCGCGCTCGGGTTCCTGCTGCGGGACGCGGGGGACACGGAGAGCGCGGCCGTGTGGTGGCTGCGGGCCGCTCAGGACGGGGACGGGAACGCCGCGAACGCGCTGGGGGCGCTGCACGCCGAGCGCGGCGAGACGCAGACCGCGGAGCGGTGGTACCGGGCCGCCATGGACGCCGGTGATGTGAACGGCGCGTACAACCTCGGGCTGCTCTGCGCCGAGCAGGGGCGGACCGCGCAGGCCGAGCAGTGGTACCGGCGGGCCGCGTACGCGGGGCACCGTGAGGCCGCGAACGCGCTGGCGATCCTGTTGCTTCAGGTCGGGGACTCGGCCGGGGCCGAGCCGTGGTTCTCCAAGGCCGCGGAGGCCGGGAGTGTGGACGCCGCGTTCAATCTCGGGATCCTGCATGCCGGGCGGGGGAGCGAGGAGGACGAGGAGGCGGCGCTGCGGTGGTACGAGCGGGCGGCTTCCGCCGGGCACACCGAGGCGGCGCTGCAGGTCGGGATCGCGCGGCTGCGGGACGGGGACGAGCTGGAGGCGGAGCGGCATCTGAGGTGTGCGGCGGGGGGCGGTAGCGCGGAGGCCGCGTACCGGCTGGCCGCCGTGCTCGACGCTCGGCGGCCGCCGGCGCCCGCGCATGAGCTCGGGGAGCCGGCGCAGGAGAAGAGCGAGTGCGAGGAGTGGTACGAGCGCGCTGCCTCCCTCGGGCATCGGCGGGCGCAGGTGCGGGTCGGGATGCTCGCCGCGGCTCGGGGTGATGTGGTGGAGGCGGCTCGGTGGTACCGGTCGGCCGCGGAGGCCGGGTCTCGGAACGGGGCCTTCAATCTGGGGCTGCTGTTGGCTCGGGAGGGGAGCGAGCCGGAGGCCGCGTTGTGGTGGACCCGGGCGGCGGATGCGGGGCATGGGCGGGCGGCGCTTCGGCTTGCGCTCGTGTATGCGCGGCGGGGGGAGTTGGCGGAGGGGCAGCGGTGGGCTGATCGGGCGGTTGCGCTGGGGCCTGCGGAGGTGGCTGAGCGGGCGGCTCGGTTGCGGGATGCGTTGCGGCAGGAGTTGTCCGCGTGAGGTTGTGGCGGTGGGTGGGGGCTGGTCTCGGCTTGTTCTCGCCCCCGCCGCCCCTACCCGACCCATCCCCGGGGCTCCGCCCCGAACCCCACCAGGGGCTCCGCCCCTGCACCCCGCCGGGCCCTGCCCCCGGACCTTCGCGGGGCGCCCCGAACCCCATCAGGGGCTCCGGCGTCTATGGGATTTGCACTGGTCCACCTGGTTGACGTAATGTTCAGTTCATCGACGCGGGGTGGAGCAGCTCGGTAGCTCGCTGGGCTCATAACCCAGAGGTCGCAGGTTCAAATCCTGTCCCCGCTACTTGAAGGCGAAGGGCCCAGATCATTTTGATCTGGGTCCTTCGGCGTTTTCGGGGTGCGGGGGGCAAGGGGAAGCCCCGGCGTCCGTGGAGGCCGGGGCTTCGGGGAGTCAGGCTGAGGCGCAGTTGGGGCACAGGCCCCGGTATGTGACCTCTACGTCCGAGACGGTGAAGCCGAAGCGCTCCGAGTCGGGGAGGTCGGCGAGCGGGTTGCCGCTCGGGTGGACGTCGCGGATCGAGCCGCACTGGGCGCAGACCAGGTGGTGGTGCGGACGGTGCGCGTTCGGGTCATAGCGCTTGGCGCGCTTGTCCGTCGCGACTTCCAGCACCTCGCCTAGCGAGACCAGCTCACCCAACGTGTTGTAGACGGTCGCCCGGGAGATCTCGGGCAGCTTGGCGACGGCCCGGGCATGCACCTCGTCGGCCGTCAGATGGACGTGATCGCCGTCGAGGACCTCGGCCACGACACGCCGCTGCGCGGTCATTCGCCATCCGCGTCCGCGCAGTCGTTCCAAGAGGTCACTCATGCAGGCCAGCTTAACAGCAAGGTGACCAGATCCCGAATGGGTGTGACTTTGGATGAATGCTTGAATTAGATTGTGTCTAATGTAGGATCGGTTCGGCATTGGGTGATCCGTAATGACGCAGGAGGCGCACGTGACGCAGGGACCGCTTACGACAGAGGCCGGCGCGCCGGTGGCCGACAACCAGAACAGCGAGACCGCGGGCGTCGGCGGCCCGGTGCTCGTTCAGGACCAGCTGCTTCTCGAGAAGCTCGCCCACTTCAACCGTGAGCGCATCCCGGAGCGTGTCGTGCATGCCCGGGGCGCCGCCGCCTACGGCACCTTCACGGTCACCGCGGATGTCACCCCGTACACCCGTGCCACGTTCCTCTCCGAGGTCGGCAAGCAGACCGAGACCTTTCTGCGGTTCTCGACGGTGGCCGGCAACCTCGGCTCCGCGGACGCGGTCCGTGACCCCCGCGGCTTCGCGCTGAAGTTCTACACCGAGGACGGCAACTACGACCTCGTCGGCAACAACACCCCGGTGTTCTTCATCAAGGACGCCATCAAGTTCCCCGACTTCATCCACACGCAGAAGCGCGACCCGTACACCGGTTCGCAGGAGGCCGACAACGTGTGGGATTTCTGGGGCCTCAGCCCCGAGAGCACGCACCAGGTGACCTGGCTCTTCGGCGACCGGGGGATTCCTGCCTCCTACCGGCACCTCAACGGGTACGGCTCGCACACCTACCAGTGGAACAACGAGGCCGGCGAGGTCTTCTGGGTCAAGTACCACTTCAAGACCGACCAGGGCATCAAGAACCTCACTCAGGCGGAGGCCGACAGGCTCGCCGGTGAGGACCCCGACTCCCATCAGCGGGACCTGCGCGAGGCCATCGAGCGCGGTGAGTTCCCGTCCTGGACCGTGCAGGTGCAGATCATGCCGGCGGCCGACGCGGCGACCTACCGGTTCAACCCGTTCGACCTCACCAAGGTGTGGCCGCACGAGGACTACCCGCCGATCGAGATCGGCAGGCTGGAGCTCAACCGCAACCCGGAGAACATCTTCGCCGAGGTCGAGCAGTCGATCTTCTCGCCGGCGCACTTCGTGCCGGGTATCGGGCCTTCCCCCGACAAGATGCTTCAGGGGCGGCTCTTCGCCTATGGCGACGCGCACCGCTACCGCGTCGGCATCAACGCCGACCACCTGCCGGTGAACCGCCCGCACGCCGCCCAGGCACGCACGAACTCCCGTGACGGCTCCCTGTACGACGGTCGCCACAAGGGCGCGACGAACTACGAGCCGAACAGCTTCGGCGGTCCCTTCCAGACGGACCGTCCGCTGTGGCAGCCGATCGCGGTGACCGGCCACACCGGTGAGACCGAGGCGCCGTCCCACTCCGAGGACGACGACTTCGTGCAGGCGGGCAGTCTGTACCGCCTGATGTCGGAGGACGAGCAGGGGCGTCTGATCGCGAACCTGGCGGGGTTCATCGCCAAGGTCTCCCGTGATGACATCGCCGAGCGCGCGATCAACAACTTCCGTCAGGCTGACGAAGACTTCGGCAAGCGGCTGGAGGCCGCGGTCCAGGCCCTGCGCGGCTGACAATCAGCACTGGATCGCTTGTCGTGGGCGGTGGGCCGGATCCCCTCTGAGTTCTGAGTGAGGGGGGTCCGGCCCGTCGGCATGTGCGGGCCCGGCGGTGGTGCCCGGGAGGGGCGCCTGGGGGGCGCCTGGGCGCCTACGCGGGTACCCGCTGCCGCTTCGGAGCCCAGCAGCGGATGATGTCGCGGACCGAGACGATGCCGACCGGGCCGTTGTCGTCGAGCACGATCAGGTGTCGGAAACCGCCGTGTGCCATCGCCGCCGCGGCTTCCTCCAGGGTCCAGACGGGGGCGGCGAAGACGACGTCGGTCGTGGTGTGGGTGCTCGCGGTCTCGGTGTCCGGGTTCTGACCGAGGGCGATCGAGTTGAGGATGTCGCGTTCGGTGAGGATGCCGAGGCCGGAGGAGTCTTCGTCGTGGACGACGGCCGCGCCTACGCGGCGGGAGGACATCAGGCAGGCCGCCTGACGGAGTGTGTGTGCCGGGCCGATGGTGAGGACCACCGTGCTCATGGCGTCGCGGACGAGCATGGGCTGGAGCCACCTCCTTGGTGAAGCGCCAAGAGAAGCGATTCACAAGTTCACAAGTGGGGGGACTCTCAGAGTCGCAGTTAAAGGGAGGGTCAACAAGAGGGCGTGCGGAGACTTTCGGGGGCGCCCATGGATCACAAGGGCGCGCCTTCGGCTCTTCAGTACCGCTGGTTCAGGTAACCCAGCAGCTCGTCGTGGAGGATGCCGTTCGACGCGGCCGCGTTGCCGCTGTGCGGGCCCGGGCGGCCGTCGAGGCCCGTGAAGGATCCGCCCGCCTCGGTCACCACGATCGCGTTCGCCGCCATGTCCCACAGCGACAGCTCGGGCTCCGCGCAGATGTCCACCGAGCCCTCCGCCACCATCATGTACGGCCAGAAGTCGCCGTACCCGCGCGTGCGCCAGACCGCCTTCGTCAGGTCCAGGAAGCCGTCGAGGCGGCCCTGGTCCTCCCAGCCGGACAGTGAGGAGTACGCGAAGGACGCGTCGGCCATCCGCGAGACCTGGGAGACCTTCAGGCGGGTGGCCGAGGACAGGCTGCGGCCGGTGAACGCGCCGTGCCCCTTCGCCGCCCACCAGCGGCGGCCCAGCGCGGGCGCCGAGACCACTCCGACCACCGGCTGGTAGCCGCCCTCCCCCGCTTCCATCAGGGAGATCAGCGTGGCCCAGACGGGCACCCCGCGGACGTAGTTCTTGGTGCCGTCGATCGGGTCGATCACCCAGCGGCGCGGGCCGGTGCCCTCGATGCCGTACTCCTCGCCGAGGATCGCGTCGCGTGGCCGTGCCCGCTGGAGGTGGCCGCGGATCAGCTCCTCGGCGGCCTTGTCCGCCTCGCTGACCGGTGTCATGTCCGGCTTGGTCTCGACCTTGAGGTCGAGCGCCTTGAACCGGTCCATCGTCGCCGCGTCGGCGGCGTCCGCCAGGACATGGGCCAGGCGCAGGTCATCGCGATAGTCGGGCATGACTGCACCGTATATGGCCCACTCGGGCCACAGCCATACGGCCCGGGGGATCATCGGGCACGTTCATGGGGCTCGGGGGCGCCTCTGGGGCGCGGGCCGTACGGCCGGATTGATCATCGCGGCGTGCGGGGGTCGACGTACGCCCCTCGACGCCGCCGCGAACCCTTGACAGTGCCCCTGCGCGCGTCAAATCTGAGCTGCAGTGCCGCCCGCTCGCCCCCAGGGAGGCGAAAGATGCCTGCAGCGCGGGAATCCCTTCTGGATGCCGCCTATACGGCGCTCGCACACCGCCCGTGGTCCACGGTGCGGATGGTCGACGTCGCCGCCGTGGCCGGTGTGTCCCGCCAGACGCTCTACAACGAGTTCGGAAGCAAGGAAGGGCTCGCGCGCGCCCTCGTGCGGAGGGAGGCCGACGGCTATCTCGCCGGTGTCGAGCGCGCGCTGGCCGCCCACGCGGACGCGCGCGAGCGGTTGGTCGCGACCGCCGAGTGGACCACGTCGGCGGCCCGGGGCAACGCGCTCGTACGGGCCATGCTGACCGGGTGCTGGAGTGAGCGGCTGCCGTCGCCGACGCTCTCAGCGGTGCCGTCGTCGTCCGCGGTGCCCGCGCAGCGCAGGGCCGACGGGCCGTTGCCCTCGCCCGCCGACTTCGTGGCGCTCGTACGGGATCGGGCCGTCGCGGCGTTGTCCGGGCCCGGGGCGATGTGGGGGGACGTGGGGGAGTTGGCGGGGGCGTGTGAGTTGGTGGTGCGGTTGTCGTTGTCGTGTGTGGCGGCTCCGCCGGGGGAGGGTGGGGTGACGGAGCTGGTGCGAGGTGCGTTGCCGCGGCAGTGGAGATGACTCGCCTACTGGGGTGCCGGGGAGCGGGCGTCGGCGGGTGCGGCGTCGTTGTGGCTGGTCGCGCGGTTCCCCACGCCCTTAAAGGGGCGCTTCAGTGAGCGGAGCCCGAGAGCTGTAGGCCGATGACGCCGATGATGACGAAGCTGATGGAGACGATCTTGAGCGTCGACACCAGGTCGCCGAGGAAGATCATGCCGTAGATGGCGGTGCCCGCCGCGCCGATGCCGGTCCACACCGCGTACGCCGGGCCGACGTCGAGCTTGCGCAGGGCGAGGGTCAGCAGGCCGAAGCTGCCCAGCGCGAAGACGCAGAAGGCGATCGTCGGCCAGAGTCTGGTGAAGCCGTGCGAGAGCTTCAGACAGACGGCGAAGCCGGTTTCGAGCAGTCCCGCCACAACGACCAGCAGCCACGCCATGTCTCGTCCTCCCGTGTCCGCACGTCGACTGCTTCGCCTGGCCTGGGTCCGGCTTGGTGCGATTATGCATTTGCCGACCGGCTAAGCACTTACCGACGGGCCGCCCACGCAAACAACGCGGAGGTCACAAGGGGGCGCAGGGGACTCAGTCACCTTCCGTGCGTTCCCGCGTCGCCAGCAGCCGGCGCAGGGAGTAGAGCCGCTGCGGGTCCGCGTGGCCGTCCGCCACCCACTGGTCCAGCGCGCAGTCCGGCTCGTCGTGGCTGCACGCGCGCGGACAGCCCTCGGTACCGGGTTCGAGGTCGGGGAAGGCGTGGATGACCCGGGACGGGTCGACGTGGTGCAGGCCGAAGGAGCGGACGCCGGGGGTGTCGATGACCCAGCCCTCACTGCCCGGCAGCGGGATCGCGCGCGCCGAGGTCGTGGTGTGCCGGCCGCGGCCCGTGACGGCGTTCACGTGGCCGGTGCTGCGCCGTCGCTCCTGCGAGACCAGCGCGTTGACCAGGGTCGTCTTGCCGACGCCGGAGTGCCCGACGAACGCCGTGATCTTGCCGTCCAGCTGCTTGCGCACCCGGTCCACCGCCGCGCCGCTCTCCAGCTCCGCACGGCTCGTCACGACGTAGGGGACGCCCAAGGCCCCGTACAGCTCGAGGAGTTCGTCGGGCGGGGCGAGGTCCGACTTGGTCAGCACCAGCAGGGGCTCCAGGCCGGCGTCGTACGCCGCGACCAGGCAGCGGTCGATCAGGCGGGGGCGCGGCTCGGGGTCGGCGAGGGCGGTGACGATGGCGAGCTGGTCGGCGTTGGCGACGACCACGCGCTCGTAGGGATCGTCGTCGTCGGCCGTGCGGCGCAGTACCGAGCTGCGCGGCTCGATGCGGACGATGCGGGCGAGGGTGTCCTTCTCGCCGGACAGGTCACCGACGATCGCGACGTGGTCCCCGACGACGGCGGCCTTGCGGCCCAGCTCGCGGGCCTTCATCGCCATCACGAGGCGGTCCTCGACGAGGCAGGTCAGACGGCCCCGGTCGACGGTGACGACCATGCCCTCGACCGCCTCCTCGTGCTTGGGGCGGATGTTCGTACGCGGACGGTTGCCCTTGCGGTTCGGGCGCTGGCGGATGTCGTCCTCGTCGGTGTTCTTGCCGTAGCGGCGCATGATCCCGGTCCGCCCGTCAGTTCCCGAGCATTCCGGACCACATGTCAGGGAAGTCCGGCAGGGTCTTGGCCGTCGTCGCCACGTTCTCGATCTGGACGCCCTCCACCGCCAGCCCGATGATCGCGCCGGCGGTCGCCATGCGGTGGTCGTCGTAGGTGTGGAAGATGCCGCCGTGCAGTCGGCGCGGGCGGATGTGCAGCCCGTCGGCGGTCTCGGTGACGTCACCGCCGAGTTCGTTGATCTCCTTGGTGAGCGCGGCCAGCCGGTCCGTCTCGTGCAGGCGCAGATGGGCCACCCCCCGCAGGGTGGACGGGGAGTCGGCGAGAGCCGCGACCGCCGCGATGCCCGGGGTCAGCTCGCCGACCTCGCTCAGGTCCACGTCGATGCCGTGGATCGCACCCGAACCGGTGAACTCCAGACCGCTCTCGGTCAGTTCGCAGGAGCCGCCCATCTCGGTGAAGATCTCCCGCAGCCGGTCACCGGGCTGGGTGGTGTGCGAGGGCCAGTCGGGGATGACGACCGTGCCGCCGGTCACCAGGGCCGCCGCCAGGAACGGCTGGGCGTTCGACAGGTCCGGCTCGATGATCAGGTCACGGCCGAGCAGCGCGCCGGGCGTGACCCGCCAGACGTTGGGCTCGCCGCCCGACTCCGGGGTGTCCACCTGCGCGCCGACCGCGCGCAGCATGTCGACCGTCATCCGGATGTGCGGCATCGAGGGCAGCGTCGAGCCGATGTGGCGGACCTCCACCCCCTGGTTGAAGCGTGGGCCGGACAGGAGGAGAGCGCTCACGAACTGGGACGACGAGGACGCGTCGATCTCCACCGGGCCGCCGTCCAGGGCGCCGCCGCCGTGCACGGTCAGCGGCAGCGCGCCGCGGCCGTCGTCGTCGATGCGGGCGCCGAGCAGACGCAGCGCGTCGATCACACCGTTCAGCGGGCGCTCGTACGACCGGGGGTCGCCGTCGAAGCGGATGGGGCCGTCCGCGAGGGCGGCGACCGGGGGCAGGAAGCGCATCACGGTGCCGGCGTTGCCGACGTCGACCGTGGCCGGGCCCTGGAGACCCGAGGGGATGACCCGCCAGGCCTCGCCGGAGGCGTCCGGGCCCGCGGCGACCGTGGAGCTGGACGCCACCGTCTCCTCGATGCCGACGCCCATCGCGCGCAGCGCGCCCGCCATCAGCAGCGTGTCCCGGGAGCGCAGCGGGCGGCGCAGCCAGCCCGGCTCCGAGGCGAGCGCGGCAAGGACGAGGGCGCGGTTGGTGACCGACTTGGACCCCGGCACGTGGACCGTCGCGTCGACGGCTCCGCTCGCGTGCGGGGCGGGCCAGAGGGCGGTGTGGGCGGGGTTCGCGGTCATGCGCCCACTTTAGTGGGTGGGGGTGGGGGTAGATCTTGATCAAAAGTGACGGAATGTGATCGAAAGTTGCTGGGGTGCCTCAGTGCCCCAGCAGCCAGCGGCCGCCGCCCAGCAGGGAGCACAGGGACACCGCGTGGAACAGGAACAGCCACAGCCCCGCCGGGACGTGGGTGAGGCGGGAGAGCTGGTCGGCGTCGGAGTCGCCGGCGCCGCCCCGGCTGCGCTTGGCCTGGAGCTCGAAGGCCGGCCGGACGCCGCCGAGCAGCAGGAACCACACCACGGCGTACGCGAAGGCCGCCTGTACCTGGGGTCCGGTGAGCCAGGACACCACCAGGAACGTACCGCCGGTGAGGACCACCGTGAGCGCCCCGTAGGCGTTGCGGATCATCACCAGCATCGCGACGAGCAGGGCCGTGGCCAGCCACAGCAGCAGGGTGATGCGGCCCACGCCCAGCAGCGCGGCGCCGCCGAGGCCGAGCAGCGGGGGAGCGGTGTAGCCGGCCGCCGCGGTGAGGATCATGCCGAGGCCGGTGGGCTTGCCGCGGCTGACGGTGAGACCGCTGGTGTCGGAGTGCAGCCGGATACCACTGAGGCTCCGCCCGGTCAGCAGCGCCACCAGCCCGTGGCCGCCCTCGTGCGCGATGGTGATGGCGTTGCGGGAGAGACGCCACACGCCGTGCGGGACGATCACCGCGAGAGCGGCGACCAGGGTGGCTATCACCACCCACAGGTCGGGGTCCGGCTGGGTGCCGGAGACCTGGTCCCAGAGCGAGGCCAGCGAGGTGGATGCGGTGCTGTCCATTGTCTGCGGTGGCTCCCTCTGGTGGCGCGGAATCTGGCAGTGTGGCACGTATGTGCGGACGGTATGCAGCGAGTCGTAGGCCCGAGGATCTCGCAGGAATCTTTGAGGTCGAGAAGTGGGAGCCCGAGGAGACCTTGGACCCCGACTACAACGTGGCTCCGACCAAGGACGTCTATGCCGTCCTCGACCGCCCCCTTAAGGACGCGGAGAGTCCGAAGCCGGTTCGCCAGCTGCGCAGGCTCAAGTGGGGGCTCGTCCCGTCCTGGGCCAAGACGCCCGAGGGCGGCGCCCGGATGATCAACGCCCGCGCGGAGACCGTGCACGAGAAGCCCTCGTACCGCCGTGCCTTCGCCACCCGGCGTTGCATCGTCCCCGCCGACGGCTACTACGAGTGGGTCACCGCGTCCGCCGAGCGCGATCTCGAGGTCGAGGGCAAGAAGAAGCGGCCACGCAAGCAGCCGTACTTCGTGCTCCCCGCGGACGGCTCGGTCTTCGCGATGGCCGGGCTGTACGAGTTCTGGCGCGACCGGACGCTCCCCGACGACCACCCCCGGGCCTGGTGGGTGACGTGCTCGGTGATCACGACCGAGGCGGAGACCTCACCGCTCGCGGTCGCGCCCGCCGAGGGGCCGCACGCCCTCGCCGACATCCACCCCCGGATGCCCCTGATGCTCACCCCGGACCGCTGGGACGCCTGGCTCGACCCGGCCCGTACGGATGTCGACGGCCTGCGCGAGCTGCTCGCGCCGCCGCCCGCCGGTCTGATGCGCGCCTATCCCGTCTCCACGGCCGTCAGTAACGTCCGCAACAACGGGCCGGAGCTGCTGAAGGAGCTGGAGGGCCCCGAAGAGGGCACACTCTTCTGACGTGACGGAGGTCATGGAAGCCTTCCGTGGCAGAGATCATGGAAGCCGTGACTGAGATCATGGAAGGCTGACGTGACGGAGATCATGGACGTGATCGAGACGGTCGAGACGGACGCCGGTACGGCCCGCGTCACCTGGCACCGGGCCAAGAAGCCACGCCTCGTGCTCGCTGTGAGTCACGGCGCGGGCGGCGGTATCGAGGCGCGCGATCTCCAGGCGCTGGCCGCGGTGCTGCCCGGGCACGGCGTGAGCGTCGCGCTGGTCGAGCAGCCCTGGCGGGTGGCCGGGAAGAAGGTGGCGCCCGCGCCGAAGACCCTGGACGTCGGATGGCGGGGCCTGTGGTCCACGGTCGCGAAGCCCGGAGTGCCGGTGGTCGCGGGCGGGCGCAGCGCCGGGGCCCGCGTCGCCTGCCGTACGGCGACGGAACTCGGCGCCACCGCCGTCCTCGCCCTCAGTTTCCCGCTGCACCCGCCCGGCAAGCCCGAGAAGTCCCGCGCCGACGAGCTCCTCGGCGCCGGGGTGCCCACCCTTGTCGTCCAGGGTGGCAACGACCCGTTCGGCAGGCCGGCGGAGTTCCCGAAGGGCTCGCACGAGCTGATCGAGGTGCCGTACGGAGATCATGGCTTCGCCGTGCCGAAACGGGCACCGATCGACCAGGACGCGGCCCTGGAGATCGTCACCGACGGCGTTGTGAGGTGGATCGCGTCACTCGGGTGACGCACGGGAATGTCGGGCGGTGGACCACTGTTGTGTCGAGCAGACAGCACGGAGCGTGCTGAACCGTTCGAACGAGAGGAAGTCCGCCGCATGGGTTCGACCATCTGCCCGAACCGCAGCAGTAGCCCTGAGCTGGACTGGACGGTGCTGCACGCGGCGAAGACCGCCCCCGTTCGAGCGGCGGCGGGTGTGGATGTTCGTCTATCCTCCGATTCGAGTGGGACCGGTTTCGGTCCTGCCACGTCGCTGGAGGAGGTGGGTCCGGTCACTGGGACCGACGCAGGGACCGATCACGGCCAGGCGGAGCAGCCCGAGGGCCAGGGCACGAGCACGGAGTCGTCCGCCGAGCGCACCGCGCGCTTCGAGCGGGACGCGCTCGAATTCCTCGACCAGATGTACTCGGCCGCCCTGCGCATGACGCGCAACCCGGCCGACGCCGAGGATCTGGTGCAGGAGACGTACGCGAAGGCGTACGCGTCCTTCCACCAGTTCCGCGAGGGCACCAACCTCAAGGCTTGGCTGTATCGCATTCTCACCAACACCTTCATCAACTCGTACCGCAAGAAGCAGCGCGAACCCCAGCGCAGTGCGGCCGAGGAGATCGAGGACTGGCAGCTCGCGCGTGCCGAGTCGCACATGTCGACCGGTCTGCGCTCCGCGGAGTCGCAGGCGCTCGACCACCTGCCCGACTCGGACGTCAAGGCTGCACTGCAGGCGATCCCCGAGGAATTCCGCATCGCGGTCTATCTCGCTGATGTAGAAGGCTTTGCGTACAAGGAGATCGCGGACATCATGGGGACACCCATCGGTACGGTGATGTCCCGGCTGCACCGGGGCCGTCGCCAACTGCGCGGCATGCTCGAGGACTACGCCCGTGACCGCGGGCTGGTCCCGGCCGGCGCCGGAGAGTCGAACGAAGCGAAAGGCTCGGGCTCATGAGCTGCGGAGAGCCGCACGAGACGGATTGCAGTGAGGTACTCGACCACCTGTACGAGTTCCTCGACCATGAGATGCCGGACTCGGACTGCACCAAGTTCGAGGTGCACTTCGAGGAGTGCTCCCCGTGTCTCGAGAAGTACGGACTCGAGCAGGCCGTGAAGAAGTTGGTCAAGCGGTGCTGCGGCCAGGACGACGTGCCGACCGATCTGCGCGCCAAGGTCATGGGTCGTATCGACCTGATCCGCTCCGGTCAGACCGTGCCCGAGCACGACGTCACCGCGACGCCCCAGGAGTCCTGAACTCCCCGGGAAGATCGTCCGGTTATCACCCGAACGTGCTAATCCGCGGGCTCCGAGCCCGCGGATTCGGCCATTGCCGCCCCCGTACCGTTCCCACCGCCCTAGGCTCCGGAGCCTGACCGGGGCAGGAGACGTCCGGGGGAGGGAACGAGGCGATGGGGTCGATTCCGACGTGGGCCCGTTTCTACGTCGTCTGTGTCGTCCTGGCCGCCGTGGCCTGCCTGGCTCCGCTGCCCGCCGTTCACGCACCCTGGTGGATCGTCGCCCTGCTCGCCGCGCTGTACGCCGGCTGCGAGCGGATCCCCTTCCCGCACAGCCCCAAGGGTGCCGCCACCCGCGTCGCCGAGCGGGGCGCCCCCAGAGGGCTGGGCACCTTCCTGCCCGTGCTGCTCGCCGGGGCCTTTCTGCTGCCGCCGGCGGCAGCCGCGCTCGTGGCGCTGCCGGGCGCGCTGCTCGCCCGTGTGGAGCAGCGGCCGCGGTGGCTGCGGCGGGTCTGGCGCGCGGCCCAGCTCGCCGTCGCGGTCTGGGCGGCGTCCCGGGTGCACTGGGCGCTGGGCGGCCGGGACGCGGTCGCCCTTCCCCACTTCCCGTACGCGCTCGTGCCCGCCGGGGCCGCGGTGCTCACCTTCTGCGTGGTGCTGACCGCGCTCGACGGCGGGATCCTCGCGCTCGCCGAGCGGGTGCCGGTGCGGGGTGCCTGGCGCGGGCTCTTCTCGCGCTCCCTCGCCTCCGTCGCCGTGCACGGGCTCGCCGGGCTGATGATGGCGGTGCTGTGGCGCAGTCCGTACGGTCCCGTCGCCGCGTTGCTCGTCCTGCTGCCGATGTACGTGTCCTGTTGGGCGTTCGCCCAGTACCACCGGGAGCGGGCCGCCCACCAGGCCACCATCCGGGCCCTCGTGCAGGCCGTCGACATCAAGGACGGGTACACGCGCGGGCACAGTGAGCGGGTCGGGCAGGCGTCCATGATGATCGCCCGTGAGCTGGGCATGGACGACGAGCGTGTCGAAGTGCTGCGCTTCGCCGGGATCCTGCACGACGTGGGGAAACTGGGCGTGCCCACGCGGCTCCTGCGCAAGGACGGGCCGCTGACGCCGGAGGAACGGCGGATCATCGAGCTGCATCCCGAGTACGGGCACGAGATGGTGCGCGGCATCGGCTTCCTCGGGGAGGCGCGGTCGGCGATCCTGCACCACCATGAGCGGATCGACGGGAGCGGGTACCCGTACGGGCTGGTGGGACGCCAGATCCCGGAGTTCGCACGCGTGGTGGCCGTCGCCGACGCGTTCGACGCGATGACGTCGACCCGGTCCTACCGGCGGGCCAGGCCGGTGCCGGTGGCGCTGGAGGAACTGGAACGGTGTGCGGGGGCGCAGTTCGATCCGGGGATGGTACGGGCCCTGGTGCGAGCGCTGAACCGACACGGGTGGCATCCTGCGGTGACCGCGGGGGTTTACCCGCCCTCCCCCGAGTTCTCGACTTCGCTCGAACAGGGGGGACCCCCATCGCCCGTTTCCAGTCGGACAGAGGGGAACCCGACAGACAAAGACGCATCCCCGACGAGGACGACGGGTACGCGTCCCTTGGGCGCCGACGAGTCCCCTCCGTCGGGCGGTGGCGTCGGGCGGGGGCGGTCATGAGTGCCGTCGGGGTGGAGATTTCCGGGTACGGGATCGTCGGGCGAGCCCCGTTCACCCTCACCCTCGTTCACGCGGTCGCCCTGCTCCTCGCCGTTGTCTCGCTGGCCGTCGTCTTCTGGCACGGTCTCGACGAACGAGGTGTCGCGCTCGCCTTCGGGATCCTCATCGCCGTGGGGGAGCTGGCCCGCTGGAGCGGGGCCGAGGAACGGGAGTCGGCGCCCCTCGCCGCCGCCGGAGCCCTCGCCTACGCGCTGCTCGGCGAGAACGCCGGACACCGCGCCGACCACGGCGTCCTCGAGATCGTCGCCGTCGTCGTGGCCGCGGCCCTCATCGGCTGCGTACCGCACGTCGCCCGGGGCCGCGGGCCCACGGCCGACCACCTCACCCGGCGCGTGCTCACCGTCGGCTTCGCCGCGGTCTGCTTCCAACCCCTCTACAACCAGGGGAGGTTGATGGGCTGGGGCGGCCCCTCGTACGCCCTGTTGCTGGTCTCCCTGCTGGTGCTCACCGCGCTGTGCGACGCCGTGCTCGCGGCGGCGATGGCGCACGCCCGGACCCGCTGGCCCTTCGGACCGCTGCTGCGGGACGAGCTGCGGGCCACGCTCGGCATCGGGTCGGCGGTCTGCGCGACCGGGGCCGTGATGTCGCTCGCGGTGGCGGTCGTCGGGCTGTGGGCGCTGCCCGTGTTCTCGCTGCCCCTGCTGCTCACCCAGCTCTCCGTTCGGCGGTACGCCGCCGTGCGCGTCACCTATCGGCAGACGATCGCCTCACTCGCGCGGGCGACCGAGATCGCCGGGTACACCCCCACCGGGCACGCCCGGCGGGTCGCCGAGCTCAGCCGGGCCGTCGGCCGTGAGCTGGGCCTGTCCGAGCCCGATCTGACCGTCCTGGAGTACGCGGCGCTCATGCACGACATCGGACAGCTCAGCCTCGTCGACCCGGTGCCGGCCGGAGCCACCTCCGTGCTCTCCGCCGACGAGCAGCGGCGCATCGCCCTCCTCGGCGGCGCCGTCGTACGTCAGACCGGCGTGGACGCCGAGGTCGCCGTGGTCGTGGAGCGGCAGGCCGATCCGTACCGGGAGCAGCCGGTCACGGCACGGATCGTGCGGGCCGTCAACGCATACGAGGAGATGGCCAGGGAAGCAGGCCCGGGAGGGCCCCTCACCGCCCTGGAGAAGCTGCGCCTGGCCACCGCCCGCGACTATCAGCCCGAGGTCGTGGAGTCGCTGGCCAGGGTCCTGTTGCGGGGCACCCTTACCCTGCCCCAGGCTGGGTAACCCATGGGTAATGAGCGCCCGTCCAACGGTCCGTGGTTGGATGCGAGGAAGAGGGCGTTCGGGGGCACGGGCCAGCCCGGGGCTGCGCTGTCTTCAGGAAACTCTTCAAAGGACCGGCAGGCGGGAAACGCAAGGAACTGGCAGGCGGGAATCGTGAGGATCTTCGGCAAGGGACGACACCGGCCCTCCGCCTCATGGCGGCAGGCCACCGATCGCGCGTTCACGCTGATCGGCGACGGCCGGTACGAGGACGCGGGAGCGCTGTTGACGCGCGCCGCGGACCTGGAGCCCTGGCTGTCGGAGTCCTGGTTCAACCTGGCCCTGCTGCACAAGTTCCGGCACGACTGGGAGCAGGCGCGGGCCGCGGGCCTCAGGGCCGTCGCACTTCTCGACCGGGAGACGGGCGCCCCCGACTGGTGGAACGTCGGGATCGCCGCCACCGCCCTGCAGGACTGGCCGCTGGCCCGCCGTGCCTGGCAGGCGTACGGGCTGCGGGTGCCCGGCGGGGCCGCCGTCTCCGGGGAACCGGTGGGCATGGACCTCGGCAGTGCGGCCGTACGGCTGTCGCCGGAGGGCGAGGCCGAGGTCGTGTGGGGGCGCAGGCTCGATCCGGCCCGGGTGGAGGTCCTGTCCATTCCGCTGCCGTCCTCGGGGCGGCGCTGGGGCGAGGTCGTGCTGCACGACGGTGTCCCGCACGGGGAGCGGACGACCGCCGCCGGGCACGCCTATCCCGTCTTCGACGAGATCGAGCTGTGGGCGCCCTCCCCGGTGCCCACCTGGGTGGTCCTCCTGGAGGCCGCCACCGAGGAGGACCGCGACGCCCTGGAGCAGCTCGCGGCGGACGCCGGCTTCGCCGCGGAGGACTGGTCCTCGTCCGTACGGCTGCTGTGCCGGATGTGTTCCGAGTCGCGGATGCCGTCCGACGAGGGCGACGGTGAGCATCTCGACCCGCACGACCACAGCGAGCCCGGGCATCCGGGGCCGCTCGGTCACCGCACCGACGGGCAGCTGTGGGTGCCGGAGCGGGAGTGCGGGGTGGCTGCGCCGGCCGGGCTGGTGCGGGGGCTGTTGGACGGGTGGGTCGCCGACAGTCCGGACTCCCGGGACTGGCGGGATCTCGAAGAGGTTTGCTGAGCGTCGCGGGTTCACCGCGGGCCGGTGGGTGCTTGTCGCGCCCACGCGGCGGAGCCGCAGATCAACACAGTCCCGCGCCCTCGCCGGGCGCCACCCCCGTACCCTGTATGAGCACCACACCCCTGGTTTCGAGGAAGGCGTACGTCGGTCATGGCGCAGCAGGACACCGAGCAGCAGCACTCTGGAGTGCTCCCCGTGGACGACGAGGGTTTCGTCAACGACACCGAGGACGGTGAGGAGCGCGAGGCGGCCTACCGTGAGCGCGGTACCTCGCGGCCGATCACGGTCGTCGGCAACCCGGTGCTGCACAAGGAGTGCAAGGACGTCACCGAGTTCGGGCCCGAGCTCGACCAGCTGGTCGCCGACATGTTCGCCAGCCAGCGCACCGCCGAGGGCGTGGGCCTGGCGGCGAACCAGATCGGTGTCGACCTGAAGGTCTTCGTCTACGACTGCCAGGACGACGAGGGCAAGCGGCACGTCGGTGTCGTCTGCAACCCCGTCCTCGTCGAGCTGCCCGCCGAGCAGCGCCGCCTCGACGACAGCAACGAGGGCTGCCTCTCGGTGCCGACCGCCTACGCGCCGCTGGCCCGCCCCGACTACGCGGAGGTCACCGGGCAGGACGAGAAGGGCAACCCGATCAAGGTGCGCGGCACCGGCTACTTCGCGCGCTGCCTCCAGCACGAGACCGACCACCTGTACGGCTACCTCTACATCGACCGGCTCTCCAAGCGCGAGCGCAAGGAAGCCCTGCGGCAGATGGCCGAGAACGAGCCCCGCTACCCGATCGTCGCGAACGACTGAGTCGCGGCAGGACAGTTGGGGCTCGCGCGCACGCGCGGGTCGGTTCGAGCGGCGTCTGGTCAGGGGGAACTCCTTGACCAGGCGCCGTTCGCATGTGCGTCGCACATCCGATCCCTTGTGCTCCTCTAGTGATCCATATTCAGTCACACAAGGGGAGATTCTCAGCACTGTGGGGTAGCGAGTGGAGTAAATCCGTTCCCAGAACGGTCAGTTGTGGTGCTGAATGGGAAGTGCGGGGATACGCAACGGCGCACGCCCGGCACAGCGGGAGGGGCGCGGCGTCAACTGGCGGCTGAGAGGGGTTTGTTCGTGCATGCATTCTCACACGGCACTTCATCGACACCGACCGTGGTCGCGGTTCCACCGGCGCTCTCTCTCCCGGTGATCGAGTCCGCGTTTCCCCGCCAACTGCACCCGTATTGGCCGAGGCTTCAGGAGAACACACGTTCGTGGCTGAGGGAAAAACGCCTCATGCCGGCGGACAAGGTCGACGAATATGCCGACGGCCTTTGCTATACGGACCTGATGGCGGGCTACTACATTGGCGCTCCCGACGAGGTCATGCAGGCGATAGCGGACTACAGCGCGTGGTTCTTCGTCTGGGACGACCGCCACGACCGCGATGTCATCCACGGCAGGCCCGGCGCCTGGCGGAGGCTCCGGTTCCAGCTTCATGCGGCTCTCGACTCCCCGAGGGAGCACCTGCACCACCGGGATCCCCTGGTCGCGGGGTTCGCGGACACCATGGTGCGCCTGTACTCGTTCCCGACCAGGAAGTGGAACGCGCGCTTCGCCCGGCATTTCCACGCGGTGATCGAGGCGTACGACCGGGAATTCCGCAACCGTGTCAACGGCACCGTGCCCACGGTCGAGGAATATCTGGAACTGCGGCGGCTCACCTTCGCGCACTGGATCTGGACCGACCTTCTGGAGCCGAGCGCGGGCTGCGAACTTCCCACCGCCGTGCGGAACCATTTCGCATATCGGCGGGCGGCGCTGCTGAGCCAGGAATTCGCGGCCTGGTACAACGATCTCTGCTCGCTCCCGAAAGAAATCGCGGGCGACGAGGTCCACAATCTCGGAATCAGCCTCATCCATCACGAGGGGCTGACACTCGAAGAAGCGGTCCAGGACATCCGGCGGCGGATCGAGGAATGCATCACCGAATTCCTCGACGCGGAAAAGGACCTCAACCGGTTCGCCGAAACACTCGCGGACGGCACCGTGCACGGCAAGGAATTGAGCCTCGCCGTGAAAGCGTGCCTCGGCAATATGCGGAACTGGTTCAGCTCCGTGTACTGGTTCCACCACGAGTCCGGCCGGTACACCGTCGACAGCTGGGACGACCGCTCCACACCCCCGTACGTCAACAACGAAGCGGCAGGTGAGTCATGACCGTCGAGTCCGTGAAGCCCGCGCAACCCGCGGCACCGCAGCTGCCCGTCCCACCCCTGGCCGGGGGCGGCGTACCCGTCCTGGGCCACGGCTGGAAACTGGTCCGCGACCCGCTGGGCTTCCTCGCCCGGCTCCGCGACCACGGCGACGTCGTACGGCTCAAGCTGGGCCCCAAGACGGTGTACGCGCTCACCTCGCCGGCCCTCACCGGAGCGATGGCGCTCAGCACCGACTTCAAGATCGACGGACCCCTCTGGGAGTCCCTGGAAGGCCTGCTCGGCAAGGAGGGCGTCGCCACCGCGAACGGGCCCAGGCACCGTCGTCAGCGCCGCACCATCCAGCCCGCGTTCCGACTCGACATCATCCCCGAGTACGGACCGATCATGGAGGAGGAGGCGCGTGCGCTCGCCGAGCGCATGGGGTCGGGCGAGCCCGTCGACTGCACCTCCGAGTCGTTCCGCGTCGCCGTGCGCATCGCGGCCCGCTGTCTGCTGCGCGGCGAGTTCATGGACGAGCGCGCCGAGCGGCTGAGCGTCGCGCTCGCCACCGTGTTCCGCGGCATGTACCGGCGCATGGTGATCCCGGCGGGCCCGCTCTATCGGCTGCCGCTTCCGGCCAACCGCAAATTCGACCGCGCATTGGCCGATTTGCATCTCCTAGTCGACGAGATCGTCGCCGAGCGCCGCGCATCCGGTCAAAAGCCGGACGATTTGCTGACGGCATTGCTGGAAGCGAAGGACGAGAACGGCGAGCCGATCGGCGAACAGGAGATCCACGACCAAGTCGTAGCGATACTCACGCCCGGCAGCGAAACCGTGGCGTCCACGATCATGTGGCTGCTGCAAGTCCTCACCGAACACCCAGAACACGCCGCGCGGGTGGCCGAGGAGGTCAAATCCGTCGTCGGGGACCGGCCCGTCGCATTCGACGACGTCCGGAAGCTGTCGTACACCAACAATGTCGTTGTCGAGTCGATGCGGCTGCGCCCCGCCGTATGGATTTTGACCCGGCGGGCGGTGACCGAAACCGAACTCGGCGGCTATCGGATACCCGCAGGTGCCGACATCGTCTACAGTCCGTTCGCCATCCAGCGTGATCCGCGCTCGTACGACGGGCATCTGGATTTCGACCCCGACCGCTGGCTTCCGGAACGCGCCAAGGACGTCCCGAAGCACGCCATGAGCCCCTTCAGCGTGGGCAACCGGAAGTGCCCGAGCGACCACTTCTCGATGGCGCAGCTCAGCCTGATCACGGCGACGGTGGCGTCCCGGTGGCGGTTCGAGCAGGTCTCCGAGTCCAATGACGCGACCCGCGTCGGCATCACCCTGCGTCCGTACCGGCTGCTGCTGAGGGCCCTGCCGCGATGACCGCGCGACGTCGTCCGCGGTGACCCCGTGTCCGTACCGGTGCGCCTTCAGGCAGCCCGCGGGCCCCTGAACGTGCGCCGGTACGCCTGCGGGGTCGTCCCCAGGCTCCGGACGAACTGGTGGCGCAGCGCGGCCGCGGTGCCGAACCCGGTGCGGCCCGCGATCGCGTCCATCGTCTCGTCCGACGCCTCCAGCAACTCCTGTGCCAACAGCACCCTTTGGCGCAGGATCCAGCGGTACGGGGTGGTGCCGGTCTCCTGCTGGAACCGGCGTGCGAAGGTGCGCGGGGACATGTGGGCGCGGGCCGCGAGCTGCTCGACGGTCACCTCCCGGTCGAGGTGGCGCTCCATCCATACCAGCACCTCGCCGACCGTGTCGCAGGTGGAGCGGGGCAGCGGGCGCTCGATGTACTGGGCCTGCCCGCCGTCCCGGTGCGGGGGCACCACCATACGGCGTGCGATGGCGTTGGCGACCTCGGGGCCCTGTTCCTTGCGGACGATGTGCAGACAGGCGTCGATTCCGGCGGCGGTGCCGGCCGAGGTGATCACCGGGTCCTCGTCCACGTACAGCACGTCCGGTTCGACGATCGCCTTCGGGTACTGCCGGGTGAGCTCCTCGGCGTGGTGCCAGTGCACGGCGCAGCGCCGCCCGTCGAGGAGCCCGGCCGCGCCGAGCACGAAGACACCGGAGCAGACGCTGAGCACCCGGGCGCCGCGGTCCGTGGCGCGGTGCAGGGCGTCGAGCAGTTCGGGCGGATAGGACCGGGTCACATAGGAGTTCCCGGCGGGGAGAGCGATGAGGTCGGCGCTCTCCAGCCGCTCCAGGCCGTGCTCCGTGGTCAGCGAGAACCCCGCGTGGGTGCTCAGGGTCGGGCCCTCGGCGGAGGCGACCGCGAAGTCGTAGACGGGCAGGCCGTCGTCGCTGCGGTCGATGCCGAACACCTCGCAGACGACCCCGAGTTCGAAGGGGTGCACACCGTCGAGCAGGACCGCGGCCACGTTTTTCAGCATGTCCGCCAGTGTGCCTCGTCAGTGGCAGGAAATCGAGGGTGTGCGGCAGTCCTGCCACTGACGCCGAAGGGCGAGTGGTACGACAGTGGTGTTCATGAAGATGCTCATCGACAACTCGGACACCACCGTCGGAATCCTGACCGTCCTCGCGCTCTTCGTGGTCCTGGCCCTGCCCGCGTTGATCGGCACGGCCCGCGAGCGGCGCATCGACCGTCAGCTAGGACTTCGTGACCAGCACCGTGACCGTCCACTCCTGAATGCCCTTGCACGACACCTTGCCCGGGGCGGTCGCGCAGAGCGGCCGGGAGGAGGCGAGGTGGACCGTTCCCGCCGAGACCGCCTTGAAGGCGGAGCTCGCGTCGCCCGGCTGAAGGACGACGCCGCTGTTGGTGGCCTCTAGCCCGGTGCCGCTGACCTTGACGGGTGTCCACGGCCGACTGGTGGTGCCGTCCAGGGTGAGGCGGAGTACGCCGCCGGCCGTGAGGCAGTACGTGTGGCCGGTGTCGGCGGCGCCGAGCTCCGCGGGAGCCGTGTCACAGCTCGGGTGGCTCGTCGTGGGGGACGGCGACACGCTGCGGCTGCCGCCCGCGTCACCGCCGCCCTGTGTGCCGCAGCCCGCGAGGAGCAGCGTCAGGGCCGTGAGGGCGAGGATCCGATGGTGGGTCGTACGGCGCATGGGGTGGCACCTCCTTGTCGCTTGGACGTGCCACCCCCGCATCAGGATCCACACAGGGACACAGGGCCCTGGCCGCGACGCCGGCCAGGGCCCCACTGGTCAGCTGGTCGTGACGGCGGTGTCGTCGACGACGAAGCTGGTCTGGAGGGAGGAGTCCTCGACACCGCTGAACTTCAGGGTGACGGTGGACCCGGCGAACGAGGACAGGTCGAAGGTCTTCTGGGCGTAGCCGGAGGCGGTGTTGAGGTTCGAGTACGTCGCCAGGGTGGTCGATCCGGCGGTGACCGTCAGCTTGTCGTACTGGCTGCTTGTGGTGGTCTCCGCGGTGTCGATGTGCAGGTAGAAGGTGAAGCTGGCCTTGCAGCCGGACGGGATCGTCACCGACTGGGAGAGCGTGTCGGTGTGCGTCGAGCCGTAGCCGTCCAGCCATGCCTTGTACGAACCGGCGTGCGCGGCCTCACTGCTGGAGTTGGTGATCACGCCGCTGCTGGCGCTCCAGGTGGTGTTGCCCGACTCGAAGCCCGGGTTGCCGAGCAGCTGCGCCGAGGTGCAGGTGCCGCCGCCGGAGGTGCTGACGGTCCAGGTGAAGGAGGCGGAGCCGGAGGCGCCCGTGCTGTCGGAGGCGGAGACGGTGACGCTGTACGTACCGGCCGTGCTCGCGGTGCCGGAGATCAGACCGGTGGAGCTGCTGATCGAAAGGCCGGTCGGCAGACCGCTCGCGCTGTAGGTGAGGGTCGCGCCCGCGCTGTCGCTCGCCGAGATCTGCAGGCTGACCGAACCGCCGGTGGTGGTGGACTGGCTGCCCGGGTTGGTGACGGTCACCGTGTTGCCGGTGCTGGTGCCCGACGCGAAGGCGGTGGTGCCGTTCGGGGTGCCCCAGCCGGTCGGGCCGTCGTAGCCGGTGGCCGCGGTGCAGAAGTACGAGGGCGAGCAGGAGCCGTTGTTGCCGCTGGTCACGTCGTACAGGTTCGAGGTGTGGGAGTACGGGTACTTCGCCGGGTAGTCGCTGGAGCCCGGGGTGCCCGCGAGGGCGTACACACCCGCGATGATCGGCGAGGAGGCACTCGTGCCGCCGTAGACCGCCCAGCCGGAGCCGCCGTAGGTGTCGTAGACGGCCACGCCGGTGGCGGGGTCGGCGACCGCGGAGACGTCGGACTCCATGCGCTTGGAACAGCCGGTGTCGGTCTGCCAGCTCGGCTTCGCGTCGTAGGCGGAGCAGCCGGAGCCGGTGCCCTCGGTGCTGCTGGTCTTCCACACGGACTCGGTCCAGCCGCGGCTGTTGGAGCTGGTGGACAGCGCGGTGCCGCCGACTGCCGTCACGTACTGGGACGTGGCCGGGTACTCGGCGCCGTAGGCGGAGTCACCGGAGGAGACGGTGATGGCGACGCCCGGGTGCTTGAAGTACGAGGTGTCCTCGCTGGTCTGCGAGGAGGACTCGGAGCCGCCCCAGCTGTTGGAGACGAACTTCGCGCCCAGCGTCACGGCCTCGTTCTCGGCGGTGCCGAGGTCGGAGTCGGTGGCCGAGTTGGCCTCGACGAGGACGATGTTGCAGTTCGGGCAGACCGCGCTGACCATGTCGATGTCGAGCGCCTCCTCACCCGCCCAGCCGGTGTCGTTGGTCGGCAGGGAGCTGGTCGAGCCGGTCTGGCTGACCTGCTTGAAGCAGCCGTTGGCCTTGGTGCAGGCCGACAGGCCGAACTGCGAACGGTAGGTCGCGAGGTCCGACTCCGCGTTGGGGTCGTTGTACGCGTCGACCACGGCGACGGTCAGGCCGGAGCCGCCGGTGGAGGGCAGGTTGTAGGCGCTGTGCAGGTTGGCCGGGCTCAGACCGGACACCGCGGCGGCGGCGTTCGGCGAGATCGTGGCGGCCAGCTTCTGCTTGATGTCGGTGCGGCGCTGCGCGAAACAGGCCGCGTGACCGGCCGTCGGGGCACCGCACAGGTGCGTGGTCGGCACCTTCTGGCCCGCCTTGCCCGTGGAGTGCACGGCCTGCGCGGCCGGGGCGGTCAGGGCCTTCGCGTTCTGGGCGGCCCGGGAGGGCTTGGCGGTGGTCGGCGCCGGCTGCGCGTTCGCGGCCGGGGCCGCCATGAGTCCGGCGACCGTGAGGGCGAGGGCGGGCGCGGCGGCGGTCAGAAGTCTTCGCAGTCGCCGGGCGGGCCTGCTGGGGGGTGTCTCACGCATGGGTGCTGCCTCCATCGGTTTGAGGCGGGTGCCGTGCGGGCCGGGGTAGGGCCGTGCACGGCTCCACAGCCGGAAGTGGGGGTTCTCGGCGTTGCGTGGCAGGCCCGTGACGCGCGTAGCGTGAGAGAAGAGCGGATGTGCCATGGGCATGCCAATTCAGTTGCCCTGTCGTGCCGCTGTACGTGACATGTCAGGACGGCCAGAACCTAACCGGGGCCGATGACGCCCGGATAGCCACGCCCGAAGAACTTTGCCGCCCCATAGGGGGTCCATGGACGGTGCATGGACGGTCCATGGACGAGACGCGGTGATGCCGGGCCGCGACATGCGGCCCGGCATCACCGGTGTCGTACCGTCAGAAGTCCTCGTACCGACGGAAGTTCTTGCCCGTCAGAGGTCCTCGTCCGTCAGAAGTCCTCGTCGAAGCCGACCGAGCCCTCCACCGCCACCTGGTACGCCGAGGGGCGGCGCTCGAAGAAGTTGGTCAGCTCCTGGACGCCCTGGAGCTCCATGAAGGAGAAGGGGTTCTCGGAGCCGTACACCGGGGCGAAGCCGAGACGCTGGAGACGCTGGTCGGCCACGCACTCCAGATACTGGCGCATCGAGTCGGTGTTCATGCCCGGCAGACCCTCACCGCACAGGTCGCGCGCGAACTGCAGCTCGGCCTCGACGGCCTCCCTCAGCATGTCGGTGACCTGCTGCTGGAGCTGGTCGTCGAAGAGCTCCGGCTCCTCCTTGCGCACGGTGTCCACCACCTCGAAGGCGAAGGACATGTGCATCGTCTCGTCGCGGAACACCCAGTTGGTGCCGGTGGCGAGACCGTGCAGCAGACCCCGGCTGCGGAACCAGTAGACGTACGCGAAGGCGCCGTAGAAGAAGAGGCCCTCGATGCACGCGGCGAAGCAGATGAGGTTGAGCAGGAAGCGACGCCGGTCCGCCTTGGTCTCCAGACGGTCCAGCTTCTCCACCGAGTCCATCCACTTGAAGCAGAACTCGGCCTTCTCGCGGATCGAGGGGATGCTCTCGACGGCGTCGAAGGCGGCGGCGCGGTCCTCCGGGTCGGGAAGGTAGGTGTCCAGCAGGGTCAGATAGAACTGGACGTGTACTGCCTCCTCGAACAGCTGCCTGGAGAGATACAGGCGCGCCTCGGGGGAGTTGATGTGCTTGTAGAGGGTCAGCACGAGGTTGTTCGACACGATCGAGTCACCCGTCGCGAAGAACGCGACCAGCCGGCCGATCATGTGCTGCTCGCCCTGCGAGAGCTTCGCGAGGTCGGCCACGTCCGAGTGGAGGTCGACCTCCTCCACGGTCCAGGTGTTCTTGATGGCGTCCCGGTAGCGCTCGTAGAAATCGGGGTAGCGCATGGGGCGGAGCGTGAGTTCGAAGCCCGGGTCGAGCAGGTTCTTTTCGATGGAGCTCATTACTGGCAGGCCTCGCAGGACTCGGGGTTCTCAAGGGAGCAGGCGACGGCGTCCTCGTCGGGGATCACCTGCACGGGGATGGTCTTCTCGGGCTGGGCCTGCGCCTGGGCGGCGCGCGCGATACGGGTCGCCGGGCGGGAGCGCAGGTAGTACGTCGTCTTCAGGCCCGACTTCCAGGCGTACGCGTACATCGAGGAGAGCTTGCCGATGGTCGGCGTCTCCAGGAAGAGGTTCAGGGACTGGGCCTGGTCCAGGAACGGGGTGCGGGCGGCGGCCATGTCGATCAGGCCACGCTGCGGGATCTCCCAGGCCGTGCGGTACAGGTCGCGGACGTCCTGCGGCACCCAAGTGAAGCCCTGCACCGAGCCGTTGGACTCACGCAGCGCCTCGCGGGTCTGCGCGTCCCACACGCCGAGCTTCTTCAGCTCGTCCACCAGGTAGGAGTTGACCTGGAGGAACTCACCGGAGAGCGTCTCGCGCTTGAACAGGTTGGACACCTGCGGCTCGATGCACTCGTACACACCCGCGATGGACGCGATGGTGGCGGTCGGCGCGATGGCGAGGAGGAGGGAGTTGCGCATGCCGACCGCGGCGATACGTTCCCGCAGGGCCGCCCAGCGCTCCGGCCAGGTCAGCTCCACGCCGTAGTGGTCGGGGTGCAGGACGCCACGGGCCGTACGGGTCTTCTCCCAGGCCGGGAGCGGGCCGCTGCGCTCCGCGAGGTCGGCCGAGGCCTCGTACGCGGCGAGCATGATCCGCTCGGCGATCCGGGTGGAGAGGGCCTTGGCCTGCGGGGAGTCGAAGGGGACGCGCAGCTTGAAGAAGACGTCCTGCAGCCCCATCGCGCCGAGGCCGACGGGCCGCCACTTCGCGTTCGACCGGCCGGCCTGCTCGGTCGGGTAGAAGTTGATGTCGACGACACGGTCGAGGAAGGTGACGGCGGTGCGGACCGTCTCGTCCAGCCGCTCCCAGTCGATGTCCCCGTCGACCACGAAGGCGCCCAGGTTGACCGAGCCGAGGTTGCAGACCGCCGTCTCCCCGTCGTCCGTGACCTCCAGGATCTCGGTGCAGAGGTTCGAGGAGTGGACGGTGTGGCCCGGCTCCGCCGTCTGGTTGGCGGTGCGGTTGGCGGCGTCCTTGAAGGTCATCCAGCCGTTGCCGGTCTGCGCGAGGGTACGCATCATGCGGCCGTAGAGGTCACGGGCCGGGATGGTCTTCTTGGCGAGGCCGGCCGCCTCCGCCCTGCGGTACGCCGCGTCGAACTCGTCGCCCCACAGGTCGACCAGCTCGGGCACGTCGGAGGGCGAGAAGAGGGACCACTGCCCGTCGGTGTCGACCCGGCGCATGAACTCGTCCGGGATCCAGTGCGCGAGGTTCAGGTTGTGCGTACGGCGGGCGTCCTCACCGGTGTTGTCGCGCAGCTCCAGGAACTCCTCGATGTCGGAGTGCCAGGTCTCCAGGTAGACCGCGGCCGCGCCCTTGCGCCGGCCGCCCTGGTTCACCGCGGCGACCGAGGCGTCGAGGGTCTTCAGGAACGGGACGATCCCGTTGGAGTGCCCGTTCGTACCGCGGATCAGCGAACCGCGCGAACGGATCCGGGAGTACGAAAGTCCGATGCCACCCGCGTGCTTCGAGAGGCGGGCCACCTGGTGGTAGCGGTCGTAGATGGAGTCCAGCTCGTCCAGCGGGGAGTCGAGGAGGTAGCAGGACGACATCTGCGGGTGCCGCGTACCGGAGTTGAACAGCGTGGGGGAGGAGGGGAGGTAGTCGAGGCGGCTCATGAGCCCGTAGAGCGCCGCGACCTCGTCCAGGGCCCGGTTCGTGTCGTCCTCGGCCAGGCCCGACGCCACGCGCAGCATGAAGTGCTGGGGCGTCTCGACGACCTTGCGGGTGATCGGGTGCCGGAGCAGATAGCGGCTGTGCAGGGTGCGCAGGCCGAAGTAGCCGAAGCGGTCGTCGCCGTCGGTGTCGATCAGCGCGTCCAGCCGGGCCGTGTGCAGCCGGACGAACTCCGCCGTGCGGTCGGCGATCAGGCCCTCGCGGTGACCCGTGGCGATCGACCCGGAGAAGGACGTGACGCCCTGCGAGGCGGCCTCCGCCGCGATGCTGATCGTCAGCAGCCTGGCCGCCAGCCGGGAGTAGACGGGGTCCTCGGAGATGAGGCCCGCGGCCGCCTCGGTGGCCAGTTCGCGCAGCTCCGTGTCGTCCGCGTGCGCGGACCGGCCGCGCAGCGCGGCGGCGGCGACCCGGCCGGGGTCGGCGTCGGGGAGGTCGGCGGTGAGGTCGGTCAGGGTACGCAGCAGAGTGGTACCGGGACCGTCCGTCTCCACCAGGACCTGCTTCCGCTCCTGCTGTGCGAAAGCGGTAGCTGAAGCCGGGTCGGCTGGCGCGATGGTCACTTGGGGCTCTCCCTCGCTCGGCACGGGGCCTGGCGGAGGGCAGGGCAGCTCACGAGCGCACACGGCGTCGCGTCCACCGGCCCATTCCGCGAGGCCCGGACGTCATGCACCCGGGCCGGATGGCCGGGCGCGCTGTCGGCAGGTCCTCGGACTGACGCGAGTACATGGGCGCGGGCGTGCGAACACGTACAAGTACACCGTTGCGGGACAGTTCCGGATTTGCACCGGATTCCCCTGCGGCGACAGCGAGCATGAGCATACATCTTGTGCCGGGCTGCCGTGACACCACCAGATGTTGTGTCGTGCCGGTGTCAGAGTGTCAACTCGTAGGTGAGGAGAGTGATGTCGTCGAGGTCCGGGAGCGGGTTCCAGTCACGGTCGGGGGTGCGGGTGAAGCCGAGGCGTTCGTAGATGCGGTGGGCGGCGTGCATGGTGCGCTGGGTGGAGAGCACGACGCGTACGCAGCCGTCGGTGGCGCGTGCGGGGTCGACGCGGGCGCGGACGAGGGTCTCGCCGGCGCCTCGGCCGCGGGACTCGCGTGCGACGGCGAGCATGCGGATCTCGGCTTCGCCGGGGCAAGCCAGGTCGGTCGTGGTCGATGGCGACGAGGACCTCCGCGGCGGTGGGCTTCTCCGATGCGGATGTCCATGCCGGCGAGTGCGCAACAGGGTGCGGAACGGGCCGCCGGATTTGTGTCCGACGGCCCGTGGGGGTTGTTGGCGCGGTTCTTCGGCTGCGGGGCGGTGGGGGCTGGTCGCGCAGTTCCCCGCGCCCCTAAAAGCCTGGGGCACCGGGGCGCAGCCCCGTGCCCCAGGGGCGCGGGGGAACTGCGCGCCAAGCCCCCACCCACCCGCAGCCAACACGCTCACCCGGGGGTCTGGGGGCGCAGCCCCCGGGCTCAGTGGGTGGAACCGGCCGTGGCCGGTGGGAGCTCCGTCTCGACGCCCGGGTCGCCCGCGTCCGCCGTGTAGTCCTCCGGAGACGTCTCGTCGACGCCGTCCGGCGCGTTGAAGGCGCGGAGGGCGAGGGTGAGGACGACGCTGACCACGACGTTCAGGACGAACGCCGTCAGACCGATGTAGCCGATCTCCCCGATGCCCGGGATCTCCTTCGAGCTGCCGCCGAAGTGCTTCTGGGTGGGAGAGGCGACCCCGTACGCGGCGAGCGTGCCGTACAGCATGCCCACCGCCCAGCCACCGAGCAGCGCCCAGCGGTGGAACCAGCGGGTGAACAGGCCACCGACCAGCGCCGGGAAGGTCTGGAGGATCCAGATCCCGCCCAGGAGCTGGAAGTTGATCGCGACCGTCTTGTCCATCGTCAGGACGAAGACCAGCGCGCCCACCTTCACAAGGAGCGACACCAGTTTCGAAACCTTGGTCTCCTGCTGCGGAGTCGCGTCCGGCTTGATGAAGTCCTTGTAGATGTTGCGGGTGAAGAGGTTCGCGGCCGCGATGGACATGATGGCCGCCGGCACGAGCGCTCCGATGCCGATCGCCGCGAAGGCCACCCCCGCGAACCAGTCCGGGAACATGTTCTCGAAGAGCTGGGGTATGGCGAGCTGGCCGTTGGTGACCTTGACCCCGGCCGCGATCGCCATGAACCCGAGCAGGGCAAGCAGCCCCAGCATCAGGGAGTAGAGCGGAAGGATCGTGGTGTTGCGGCGGATCACCTCACGGCTGCGGCTGGAGAGCGTCGCCGTGATCGAGTGCGGGTACATGAACAGCGCGAGCGCCGAGCCGAGCGCGAGCGTGGCGTACGTCCACTGGCCCGCTTGGGCGGGCACGAGCCCGCCCGCCCCCGCCGCCGTGTACTTGTCGCTCGCCGCCTTGAAGATCTCGTCGAACCCGCCCAGCTTGATCGGGATGTAGATGATGGCCACCGCGATCACGATGTAGATCAGGGTGTCCTTCACGAACGCGATCAGGGCGGGCGCCCGCAGCCCCGAGGAGTAGGTGTACGCGGCCAGCACGCCGAACGCGATGAGGAGCGGAAGGTCCTTCACGAACCAGTTCGTGTTCTCGCCGCCGCCCACGCCCATCACGTCCAGGACGGCCTGGATGCCGACCAGCTGGAGCGCGATGTACGGCATGGTCGCGAGGATGCCGGTCACGGCCACGGCGAGGGACAGACCCTTCGAACCGAAGCGCCCGCGCACGAAGTCCGAGGTCGTCACGTATCCGTGCTTGTGGGAGACCGACCACAGGCGGGGGAGGAACGTGAAGATCAGCGGGTAGACGAGGATCGTGTACGGAACGGCGAAGAAGCCGGCCGCGCCCGCCGCGTAGATCGCCGCCGGTACGGCGACGAAGGTGTACGCCGTGTAGAGGTCGCCGCCGAGCAGGAACCAGGTGACCCAGGTGCCGAACGACCGTCCGCCCAGGCCCCATTCGTCGAGGCTGTGCTCGTCGTCCGCCCTGCGCCAGCGCGCGGCCAGGAAGCCCATGACCGTGACGGCCAGGAAGAAGAAGATGAAGACGCCGAGCGCGACGCCGTTCACGCCGTCCTTCACTTCGCCGCACCCCCGCCCTGGGACGCGCGGGCGCGCTGGTCACGCTGCCACAGCTGGTACGCGGTCACGGTGAGCGCCGTGGACACGAGCACCCACAGCATCTGGTACCAGTAGAAGAACGGGATGCCGATGAACGCCGGGTCGGTCTTGGCGTAGGAGCCGACCCACAGCATCGCCACGAACGGGGCTATCAGGCACAGGGCGATGACCACCCGGATCGGTGTCACCACCGGCGGTTCGACCTTCGGCGCGTCTGACACGTCCGACACGTCTGACATACGGCGACTCCGTCCCCTCGCTGTTCACCTGTGCAATGCGCAGGCAATCTAGGCGACGGTGTCAGCCAAGCGGAACCCCTCGTCCGTATCTCGGTCCGCGCAACGTGGCAGGTGCGCTACTCCTGCGGGCGCTTGAGCCGTGCCACGAACTTGTACCGGTCGCCCCGGTACACCGACCGCACCCACTCCACCGGCTCGCCCTGCCGGTCCAGCGAGTGCCGGGAGAGCATCAGCATGGGCAGACCGACGTCGGTGCCCAGCAGGCCGGCCTCGCGCGGGGTGGCCAGCGAGGTCTCGATGGTCTCCTCGGCCTCGGCGAGATGGACGTCGTACACCTCGGCGAGCGCGGTGTAGAGGGACGTGTACTTCACCAGGCTGCGGCGCAGGGCGGGGAAGCGCTTCGCGGAGAGGTGGGTCGTCTCGATGGCCATCGGCTCGCCGCTCGCGAGGCGCAGCCGCTCGATGCGCAGCACCCGGCCGCCGGCCGAGATGTCGAGCAGCTCGGCGAGGGTGTCGTCGGCGGTGATGTAGCCGATGTCCAGGAGCTGCGAGGTGGGTTCAAGGCCCTGGGCGCGCATGTCCTCGGTGTACGAGGTGAGCTGGAGCGCCTGGGAGACCTTGGGCTTCGCGACGAACGTGCCCTTGCCCTGGATGCGTTCGAGGCGGCCCTCGACGACCAGTTCCTGGAGGGCCTGGCGCACGGTCGTGCGCGAGGTGTCGAACTCGGCGGCGAGGGTGCGCTCGGGCGGTACGGGCGTGCCGGGCGGCAGTGTCTCCGTCATGTCGAGCAGGTGCTTCTTGAGGCGGTAGTACTTGGGCACGCGCGCGGTACGGATGGGGGCCCCACCCTCGTTCTCCGCACTGCTGACGTCGGTGCTCATGCTCTGCCTTCCCGGCTCCGGGTGCCGAAGCGACCGACATCCCGTCGGTCACGGCTCACATCGTGGCACGGCTTCGTGTGCGAGTGTCCCCCGCACGCTCCGTGATCCCCTCTATATACCGTCGGCGTACCCGTTGGTCTAGTCCATAGTGTGGACTCGGGTCGACCGAGAGGCACGTGAGGCCGCTGAACGGCCCCGCCGTTTATGCCACTTACCTACTTAAAGGTCCTTGCATATGTAGGTCCCATAACGGACGACCAGTCGGGCTTACACACCCTTGACACCCCTCTAGGTCTAGGCCAAGCTCCCCGTACTGGTCTACACCATTGGTCCAGTCCCAGTCCCACGGGCAGTACTCGGCAGCGCTTCGGCATGTGTCACCGCGGTGGGCAGGGGGGTTTATGGCATCCCTGAGGAGGGTGGCGTGAAGCGGAAGCTGGCAGCCGCGATCGGTATCGCGGGCATGATGGTCTCCATCGCGGCGTGCGGGAGCAGCGACGACAAGTCCGGGGGGTCGGACAAGGGCGCGGACGCCAAAGCACTGACCGTCTGGCTCACGGTGGACGCGCAGAACAACTGGCCCGAGCTGGTGAAGGCCGCCGACGCGGCGGTGCAGAAGGCGCACCCGGGCGTCAAGATCAACCACGAGTACTACGGCTGGCCGGACAAGAACACCAAGCTCGACGCGGTCCTCGCCACCGACAAGGCGCCCGACGTGGTCGAGATGGGCAACACCGAGATGCTCAGCTACATGGTCAAGGGTGCCTTCGCCCCCATCGACGCGTCGAAGCTCGACAACTCGGCCGCGTGGCTGGACGGCCTGAAGGCCTCCGTCACCTACGACGGCAAGACCTACGGCGTGCCGTACTACGCCGGTGGCCGCGTCGGCAACTGGCGCAAGGACGTGGCGGCTTCGGTCGGTGTCAAGACGCCCCCGAAGACGTACACGGAGCTCATCTCCGACCTGGACAAGATCCAGAAGAAGGAGGGGAGCAAGTTCAACGCCTGGTACCAGCCGACGCGTGACTGGTACGCCGCGATGTCCTTCGTCTACGACGCCGGCGGCTCCATCGCCAAGGAGGACGGCGGCCAGTGGAAGGCCAGCCTGTCGTCTCCGGAGTCCATCAAGGGACTCAACGACTGGAAGACCATCGTCGACAAGTACATGCACGGAGACAAGACCAAGGACGAGTCCGACCGTTACATCGTCTACGGCCAGGGCAAGTCCGCCATGATCTTCGGCGCCGCGTGGGAGGGTGCGACCTCCGAGGACCCGAAGAACGACAAGACCGGCAAGCTCAAGGGCAACCTCGAGAACTTCGTGATGCCCGGCCCGTCCGGCAAGAACCTCCCCGTCTTCCTCGGCGGTTCCGACCTCGCCGTCCCGGTGAAGTCCAAGGCGCAGGCGCTCGCCGCCGAGTGGATCAACGCCTTCACGGGCTCCGCCGGTCAGAAGGGTCTGATGGCCAAGGGCAACCTGCCCAACAACAAGACCGACCTCGCCACCCTCAAGAACGACCCGGCGACCGTGGTTCCGGCCACCGCGGCCGAGTCCAACTGGTTCGTGCCGATGGCTCCCGGCTGGGGCCAGGTCGAGAAGGCTCAGGTCCTGCAGACCATGCTGCAGAACATCGGCACCGGCAAGAAGTCGGTCGAGGCCGCCGCGAAGGACGCGGACGCCGCGATCGACAAGGTCATCAACACCAAGTGACGTGAGCGCGGGGCGTGGTGGGACCCCGGGGCACGCCCGGGGCTTTCACCCGGGGTCCGCCCCGGGTCCGCCCGGGGTGTGCCTCCAGGGGTACGTCCGAGTACGTCCGGGGCGATCCCGGGCTGTTCCCGGGCGCGCCTGCCGGGGCCCTCTTCGGGCCCGGGTTCCTGCCGCTTCCCGTACGACCATGCGGGTCCCGGCGACGTACGACCGCGCGGGGCCCCGGCCACGTACGACCGTGCGAGGCCGGGCCGCGTACGACCGAATGGGTCCGGCCGGTATACGACCCGGGCGGCCCCCGACCGGAACCGACCGCACCAGGTTCGGATCACGCACGACCCGCACCGGACTCGGACCGGGCCAGGACCGGGCAGGGCAGGACCGGGCAGGGCGGGGCAGGACCGACCGGGCCGCCCCGCGCACGACCGAGAGGCCCCGCCCGGGCGAGCGCCCCGCGTACGACCGCGGGGGCCCGCCCCCGTGCATGACCTGCGCGGGCTCGGCCCGTGTGCGACCGCGGGGGTCCGCCCCTGTGCACGACCCGCGTGGGGTTCGAACTGCGCACGACCGCGCGGGGTTCGGACCGCGTACGACCGAGAGGGTCGGCCCCGGTGGGCGACCTGTTCGGGGCGGGCCGTGTGCGACCTGTGCGGAGTTCGGACCGTGCACGACCGTGCCGGGTTCGGACTGTGCACGACCCGTGCGGGGCTCGGACGGTGCACCACCGCGCGGGGCTCGGGCCGTGTGCGACCTGGGTGGCTTTCGCCCGGATACGACCGCGCCGGGCTTTGGGCCCTGTACGACCGCGAGGGTCCGCCCCGTGCGCGATCGCGAGGGTCCGCCCCCGCTCAGACCGTGCGGAGCCGGGCCGCGTACGACCGTGCGAGGCGCCGGCCGCGTACGGCCCGGGCGTGTTTCGCCTGTGTTCGACCGTGTGGGGCCTGCCCCGCGTACGACCCCGTGCGGGGCTTCGACCACGTACGACCTGAGGGACCGCTGAGGAGCGCGCGATGAGTGCCGCAGACACGACCACCCCCGCCAAGGTGCCGCCGCCGCGGCAGGCACCGCCACCGGCCGTCCCGAAGGCGCCACGCAGAGGGCGGACCTCGGGCGGAGCGGCGGCCCCTTGGGCCCTGCTCGCGCCCTGTCTGCTGATCCTCGCGCTGGTCATGGGCTATCCCCTGGTCCGCCTGGTCACCCTCTCCTTCCAGAAGTTCGGGCAGTCCCAGCTGTGGGGCTTCCAGCCGGCCGAGTCGGTCGGCTTCGACAACTTCGGCAAGGTGCTGGGCGACAGCGAGTTCTGGACGGTCGTCGTCCGAACGATCGTCTTCGCCGTCGGGTCCGTCGTCTTCACCATGGTCATCGGCATGCTGATCGCGCTGCTCCTCCAGCGCGTCTCGGGCTGGGTGAAGACGCTGATCAACATCGCGCTGGTGGCCAGCTGGGGCATGCCCATCATCGTGGCCACCACCGTCTTCAAGTGGCTCTTCGACTCCGACTACGGCGTCTTCAACGCGCTGCTGAGCAAGCTGCCTGGCGTCGACATGATCGGCCACAACTGGTTCGCGAGCGGCCCCCAGGGACTGGCCGTGATCATGCTCCTGGTGGTGTGGGGCGCGGTGCCCTTCGTGGTCATCACGCTCAGCGCGGGGCTCACCCAGGTGCCGAGCGAACTGGAGGAGGCGGCCCGACTGGACGGCGCCGGCGCCTGGGGCGTCTTCCGTTACGTCACGCTCCCGATCCTCAAGCCCATCGTCGTGATGCTCACGACGCTCTCCGTCATCTGGGACATGGGCGTCTTCCCGCAGGTCTTCGTGATGCGGGGCGGCCACCCGGAGGCGGAGTTCCAACTGCTCACCACGTACTCCTACGACCGCGCCTTCGTCGTCAACGACTACGCGCAGGGGTCGGCGATCGCCCTGCTGACCGTGCTGTTGCTGCTGGGCGTGGTCGCCGTGTACATGCGTCAGATGCTGCAGATCGGAGAGGTCGAATGAGCACCCTCGCCACGGCGGGCCGGCGCCGGGGGAAGTCCAAGCTCGGCTGGAACCTCCTCGGCCTCCTCGTCTTCGTCACCGCGGGCTTCCCCGTCTACTGGATGCTGAACACGGCGTTCAAGCCGGCGAAGGACGCCATCGACCCGGACCCGAGCCTGTTCCCCACGGGGCTCACGCTCGACAACTTCCGTCGCGCGCTGGACATCGCGGACTTCTGGGGCCCCGTCGGCCGCAGCCTGATCGTCTCCCTGTCGGTCGTCGTGATCGGCGTCGTGGTGGGAATGCTGGCCGCGCTGGCCATCTCCCGCTTCGCCTTCCGCGGCCGCAAGATCGTGATCGTCGGCATCCTCGCGGTCCAGATGATCCCGCTGGTCGCCATGATCATCCCGGTCTTCCTGCTGCTCAACGACCTGAATCAGTACGACAAGCTCACCGGCCTGATCATCACGTACCTGACCTTCATCCTCCCCTTCACGGTGTGGACGCTGCGCGGCTTCATCGTCAACATCCCGAAGGAGCTGGAGGAGGCGGCCATGGTCGACGGCTGCTCGCGCACCGGAGCCTTCATACGGGTGGTCTTCCCGCTGCTCGCGCCCGGCATGGTCGCCACGTCCGTGTACGCGTTCATCCAGGCCTGGAACGAGTACCTCTACGCCCTGATGCTCATGAGCCAGGAGCACCAGACCGCCACCGTCTGGCTCGGCAACTTCACCACCAAGCACGGCACCGAGTACGCCCCGATGATGGCCGGCGCCACGATGATGGCCGTGCCGATCGTCGTGCTCTTCCTCATCGTCCAGCGCAAGATGGCCGCGGGGCTGACCGCGGGCGCCGTGAAGGGATAACGCCCCCCGATGACGACACTCGCCAGTGGTACGACCGCGTCCTCTTCCGACCAGAACGGCCTGGCACGCGACGCGCTCACCGTCCTCCAGCCCGGCTTCACCGGAACCACCGCCCCCGACTGGCTGCTGCGCCGCCTCGGCGAAGGGCTGGCCGCCGTCGGCCTGTTCGGCCGGAACATCGCCTCTCCCGAACAACTCGCGGCCCTGACCGCCCAGTTGCGCGCGGAGCGCGACGACGTCCTGGTCGCCATCGACGAGGAGGGCGGCGACGTCACCCGCCTCGAGGTCCGCGCCGGCTCGTCCTACCCCGGCAACCACGCGCTGGGCGCGGTCGACGACGTGGAGCTGACGCGGGAGGTGGCCTCGGCACTCGGCCACCGCCTCGCGGCCTGCGGGGTGAACCTGAACTGGGCCCCCTCCGCGGACGTGAACTCCAATCCCGACAACCCGGTCATCGGCGTACGGTCCTTCGGCGCCGACACCGACCTGGTGGCCCGGCACACCGCCGCCTACGTCACCGGGCTCCAGTCCGCGGGCGTCGCGGCCTGCACCAAGCACTTCCCCGGCCACGGCGACACCGCGGTCGACTCGCACCACGCGCTGCCGCGCATCGACGCCGACCTGTCGGTCATCGAGGCCCGCGAACTCGCCCCGTTCCGTGCCGCGATCGCCGCGGGCACACGCGCCGTGATGAGCGCGCACATCCTGGTCCCGGCGCTGGACCCGGACCGCCCGGCCACCCTCTCCCGCCGCATCCTCACCGGCCTGCTCCGCGAGGAACTCGGCTACGACGGCCTCATCGTCACCGACGGCATGGAGATGCAGGCGATCGCCGGGACGTACGGCATCGAGCGGGGCAGCGTCCTCGCCATCGCGGCCGGCGCGGACGCGATCTGCGTGGGCGGCGGGCTCGCGGACGACGAGACGGTACGACGCCTGCGCGACGCCCTCGTCACGGCGGTGCGCACCGGTGAACTCCCCGAGGAGCGCCTCGCGGACGCGGCGGAGCGGGTACGGGCGCTGGCCCGTTGGACGGCGGCGGCCTCCGCGGCCCCGCCGGCCGCCGAGCGGGAGCCGGCCGACGTGGGGCTCGTCGCCGCCCGACGCGCGCTGACGGTGACACGCGCGCCGTCGTACGAGCCGGTGGGCGCGGCGCCGTTCGTCGCCGCCTTCACCCCCGTGGCGAACATCGCCGTCGGTGACGAGACCCCCTGGGGCGTGGCCGCGGAACTGGCCCGGCTGCTGCCCGGCACGGAGACGGGCAGCTTCGCGGGGGAGGGGGCGGCAACGGCTGTCCTGGCCGCCGCGGGCCGCCGCCGCGTCGTCGCCGTCGTCCGCGACGAACACCGGCACCCCTGGATGGCGGCCGCCCTGGACACACTGTTGGGGGAACGCCCCGACACGATCGTGGTCGAGATGGGCATCCCCCAGGCCCCGCCCCGAGGCGCCCTCCACATCGCCACGCACGGCGCGGCGAGGGTGTGCGGCCGGGCGGCGGCGGAGGTCATCGCGGGGGAGTGACGGCCCGCGAGAAGGAGAACCGAGAAGGAGAACGAGGAAGGTGCCGGACCTCAGTGGTCCGGCACCTTCCTCGTTCTTCTACTTCCCCGCCGTGCCCTTCTTCGCGCCCTCGGGGTCAGATCCCCTGCCAGTCCGGCTTGTTCGCGAACGTGTGCCGGAAGTAGTCCGCCAGCTTCAGCTTGGACGCGGCGGCCTCGTCCACGACGACCGTGGCGTGCGGGTGGAGCTGGAGCGCCGAGGCGGGGCACACCGCGGCCACCGGCCCCTCCACCGTCGCCGCGACCGCGTCCGCCTTGCCCTCGCCCGTGGCCAGCAGGACGAGATGCCGCGCCTCCAGGATCGTGCCGATGCCCTGGGTGATGACGTGGTGCGGCACCTGCTCGATGTCGCCCCCGAAGAACCGCGCGTTGTCGACCCTGGTCTGCTCGGTCAGTGTCTTGATCCGGGTCCGCGAGGCCAGCGAGGAGCAGGGCTCGTTGAACCCGATGTGCCCGTCGGTGCCGATCCCGAGCAGCTGGAGGTCGACGCCGCCGGCCGTGGCCAGCGCCTTGTCGTACGCCGCGCACGCGGCCTGCACGTCCACGGCGGTGCCGTCCGGGCCCATGAACGCGTCCATGCCCAACCCGAGCGGTTCGAGCACCTCGCGCCGCAGCACCGACCGGTACGACTCGGGGTGCTCGGCCGGCAGTCCCACGTACTCGTCGAGCTGGGCGACCCGCGCCCGCGAGGCGTCCACGGCACCGGAGCCGACCTTCGCCGCCAGCGCCTGGTAGATGGGCAGCGGCGTCGAGCCGGTGGCCACGCCGAGCAGAGCGTCGGGCTTGCGCCGGAGCAGCTCCGCCATGGCCTCGGCGATCAGTTCGCCGCCCGCCTTGGCGCCGGGAACGATGACAACTTCCACGCTGGGCCTGCCGATCTGGAGAGGGGCTCGCCGGGAACCGCGAGGGAACACATGTGGTGTAGACCAATCTAGCAAAGGAGTTCCACCCGCGGCCCGTCGTCCGTCGCCGGCTTCTCGATGCGTCCAGGCCCGCCGCCCGGACGCCCGCTCGCCACCCCCATGAGTAACGGCACACCCGACAAAGTCCTGCCCACAGGCGATGAGATGCTGATACCGATCCTCGAGATCCGCACCGCACGCACCGCACGCACCACCCCGCACCACCGCGCTCCACCCCGTACCGGCCCACGGTCGACGCGTACGACCGGAACGTCCCCAGGAGGCCCCATGTCCGCCCCTACCCCGGACCCCCGGACCGACGACGACCGCCCGGGTCGGATCATGGCCCGCGAGATGGCCGAGCAGCCCGACGTGCTGCGCCGGATCCTGGAGGCGGGCGCGCCGCGGATCCAGGAAGTGGCCCGGCAGATCGCGGCCCGCGAGCCCCGCTTCGTCCTGCTCACCGCCCGCGGTACCTCCGACAACGCCGCCCTGTACGCGAAGTACCTGCTGGAGATCCAGCTGGGCCTGCCGTGCGGGCTCACCTCGATGTCGACGACCACGGCGTATGGCGCGCGGCCCGATCTCACCGACGTCCTGGTCGTCACCGTCAGCCAGTCCGGCGGCTCCCCGGACCTGGTCGCCTCGACCCGGGCCGCCCGTGAGGCCGGCGCCATCACGCTCGCGGTGACCAACAACCCGGACTCACCGCTGGCGGCCGTCTCCGAGTACCACCTCGACATCATGGCCGGACCCGAGAAGGCCCTGCCCGCCACCAAGACCTACACGGCCTCCCTCCTCACCCTCTATCTCTTCGTCGAAGGACTGCGCGGCGGCGACGGCGCCGCGGCCAAGGCGCTGCCCGATCTCGCCGCGCACCTCCTCACCCGCCAGGACGAGATCCGCACGCTCGCCTCCCGCTACCGCTTCGCCGAGCGGATGGTGATCACCTCGCGCGGCTACGGCTACCCCACGGCCAAGGAAGCCGCCCTGAAGCTGATGGAGACCAGCTACATCCCCGCCCTCTCGTACTCCGGCGCCGATCTGCTGCACGGCCCCCTCGCCATGGTCGACAACATCTCCCCGGTCATCGCGGTCGTCACCGACGGCAAGGGCGGCGAGGCGCTCCAGCCCGTGCTCGACCGGTTGCGCGGGCGCGGCGCCGACCTGGTCGTCATCGGCCCCCGGGCCCAGGTGGAGCAGGCCTCGGCCGGGTTCGTCCTGCCCACCGAGGGGGTGGCCGAGGAGCTCCAGCCGATCCTTGAGATCCTTCCGCTCCAGCTCCTGGCCTACGAGGTCACCATCGCCCGCGGCCAGGACCCGGACGCGCCGCGCGCCCTGGCGAAGGTGACGGAGACCCGCTGACCGACGCGTCCTCCGGGCGGGTGGACGAGCCACGGCGATCCGGCTCCGTTCATGAGCCGATCCGGTCCCCACCGGGGGCCGAACCGGGCTAGTCTGCGTGGTGGATGCTGTTGGAAGTTCGATAAAGAGACAACAACAAACATCCGCAGGCGCATGGACGCGGCACGTGGTCTAGTCCACAATGTGCAGGTAAAGCCTTCGATCGACGAAGCGTCGCTTACGGCGAGGCGTTGATCCACACAAGCATCCGTCTTCCCCGCACAGGAAGGCGGACCGAGGAACCGGCGCTCTCTGCCCTGACTGCTCCGGGTCCTCTCCTTCGGCCGACCGGGATCGCACACCCCGCGGCCGTTGCTGCTCCGGGCTGCGGTGCCGGGAGGGTTGAGGGTCCCTCCCAGGCGCCGCGGCCCGCGGGTGTTTTCGGAGCCGGGCCAAAGCCCCAGGTACGCTCGCAGATGTGCCCTCCATGAACGACCTCGTCCGCCAGCACACCGCTCTCGGTGACTCCGATCTCGAGTGGTTGCATCTGCTGGTCTCGGAGTGGCAGTTGCTCTCCGACCTCTCCTTCGCCGACCTCGTGCTGTGGGTTCCCACCCGCGACGGCACCCGCTATGTCTCCGTCGCGCAGATGCGGCCCAACACCGGCCCGACCTCGTACCAGGACGACATGGTCGGCCACCTCGTCCCACGCGGCCGCCGCCCGCTGCTGGACGCCGCGCTGGACGAGGGCCGGATCGTGCGCGAGGGCGATCCCGAATGGCGGGAGGAGGTGCCGGTACGGGTCGAGTCCATTCCGGTACGGCGGGAGGGGCGCGTCCTCGGTGTCATCGCGCGCAACACGAATCTCCTCACCGTGCGCACCCCGAGCCGGCTGGAGCTGACGTATCTCCAGAGCGCGTCCGACCTCGCCCAGATGATCGCCGCCGGCTCCTTCCCGTTCTCCGGCCAGCAGGTCGACATGGACGCCTCCCCGCGGGTCGGCGACGGACTGATCCGCCTCGACGCCGACGGCATCGTCCAGTACGCGTCCCCGAACGCGCTGTCCGCGTACCACCGCCTCGGCCTCGCCTCCGACCTGGTGGGCCACCACCTCGGTGTGACCACCGCGGAACTCGCCCCGTCCCGCGGTCCGGTGGACGAGGCCCTGTCCAAGGTCGCCAGCGGTTGGGCACCCCGCGAGTTCGAGATCGAGAGCGCCGACGGGGTGATCCAGCTGCGCGCGATCCCGCTCAAGCCCAAGGGCACCCGGGTCGGTTCGCTCGTCCTGCTGCGCGACGTGACCGAACTGCGGCGCCGCGAACGCGAGTTGATCACCAAGGACGCGACCATCCGGGAGATCCACCACCGGGTCAAGAACAACCTCCAGACGGTGGCGGCGCTGCTGCGGCTCCAGGCCCGGCGCATCGAGTCGGAGCGCGGTCGTGAGGCCCTGGAGGAGGCCGTACGGCGGGTCGGCTCGATCGCCATCGTGCATGAGACGCTGTCTCAGAACCTGGACGAGCGGGTGGAGTTCGACGAGATCGCCGACCGGGTGCTCGCCATGGTCGCCGAGATCTCGCCCGGCAAGGTCACCGGCCGCCGCACCGGCCGCTTCGGCATACTCGACGCCGAGGTCGCCACCCCGCTCTCCATGGTTCTCACCGAGATCCTTCAGAACGCGCTGGAGCACGGCTTCCGCGAGGGCGACCGGGGCACGGTCGAGGTCTCGGCGGTGCGCGGCGGCACCAGCAAGGAGGCCCGCCTGCTGGTCACCGTCCAGGACGACGGGGTCGGCCTCCCGGAGGGCTTCGACCCGCACCGCTCGGGCAACCTCGGGCTGCAAATCGTACGGACGCTGGTGGAGGGCGAGTTGGGGGGCAGCTTCGACATGGTGGCGGCCCCGGAGCGCGGCACACAGGTCATCCTGGACATTCCGGTACGAGCGCACAAGTAGGCATATCTGACGCACCCACAAGTCGCGCATGCCGGTGGCAAGTCGCGCATGACAGTGGCCCCGGACCAGAAGGTCCGGGGCCACTGCTTACGTTGCTATGCGCATCGGGGGTACTGCGCGCTGCGGCTCGGGGGCGGGAGATGCGTACTCGCTGTACGCGCCGCCGGGCTCAGGCTCGTTACGGGGTGGGGTGTCAGGCGGTGGCCTGACGGGCCCGGTTGCGGGCGGCACGGCGCTTCATAGCGCGGCGCTCGTCCTCGCTGAGGCCACCCCAGACGCCGGAGTCCTGGCCGGACTCGAGCGCCCACTGCAGGCACTGCTCCATGACGGGGCAGCGGCGGCAGACGGCCTTGGCTTCCTCGATCTGCAGCAGCGCAGGACCGGTGTTGCCGATGGGGAAGAAGAGCTCGGGGTCTTCCTCGCGGCAAACGGCGTTGTGACGCCAGTCCATGGCTGCTACCTCTCCTTGGTATTACATGCACGTTGCTTGTGAATGTGAACGCTTTCACGAATCCCTCAACAAGTGAAGGGCCGACTGCCAGGATTCCCTGACGTGGTCCTGTGATTTGAGGAGGGGTTCTGGCTCTCTGTGGGGCCGATGTTGCGGGCCGTCCCGATCGCCACGTAGAGACTCGCAAACCTCAGCGGCGGATACAACCCCTTCTGGAAAGTTTTTTTTGATTCCTCGGTGTCGACTAGGTCACAGCCGTACTTCCATGGGGTGGACCCTGGTCTAAACGTTCGAGTGAAAGGACTTTGGGCCCTTCCGCTCACACAATCACACGCAGTGCACGGCGTACGCCTGTGAACGTCACGCTGGTGCGCAGTCCCAGGTGGTCGCCGTCCATCTGGAGGGGGAGCGGCGCCTTCGAATGCAAGGTGAAGTCGGTCAGGTCATGCAGAGACAGGGCGTGCTTGCCATGGGGTCCGCGCTCGGGGGACGAAGTGAGCAACTGGGTGGCATACCGGGCAACCGCGCCCGTCGACATGCGGTTGAGAGCGAGTACGTCGAGCCCGGTATCGAACGAAGCCTTAGGTGACGCGTACACCGGACGATTGCCGAGAAACGTCCAGGGCGAGGTGTTGCAGATTATGGACAACACAAGATCGGTGACCGGGTCCTGGCCGGGCCGCTCCAGTGTGATCGTTCCGTGCCTGCGGTGAGGTTCGTCCAAAAACTGACGTGCCACTTGGCGCAAATAGAGGGCGTGGGTGGAACGCTTGCCGCGCTCGCGCTGCTGTTCGACCCGGCCGATCACCCCCGCGTCGAAGCCGAGTCCCGCGCAGAAGGTGAACCAGCGGGAGGGGACGGCTTCGTCCTCGGTGCCGGGGGTGCCCGCGGCGAGACCGAGGCCGATCGTGCGCTCACGGTCCTCTCTGAGCGCGTCCAGCAGGGCGCCGGTGGCCTCCACGGCGTCGTTGGGCAGGCCCAGGGCGCGGGCGAAGACATTGGTGGATCCGCCGGGGACCACCGCGAGGCGGGGCTGGCGGTCCAGGTCGGGGCCGTTGTGCAGGAGACCGTTCACGACCTCGTTGACGGTGCCGTCGCCGCCGAGCGCGACCACCAGTTCTATGTCCTCGCTCTCCGCGGCCTGCCGGCCGAGGTCCCGGGCGTGCCCGCGGTACTCGGTCGTGACCACCTCGAGCTTCATCTCGCTCGCCAGCGCGTGGATCAAGACATCGCGCGTGCGCGCACTTGTGGTGGTAGCTGCCGGATTGACCACGAGAAGTGCACGCATGCGATGCAGCGTACCTACCGAGGGGTACCGGTCCCAGACAGAGTTAGGGATCCGGTAAGAGATAGGGGCGTGAGTCTCGACACGGTGAGGTGCGGGTGGCGGTGGGGTGGCGGCCGGGGTCGGGCCGCGTGCCGAGGCCCGAGGGATACCCTTCGGGGGTGAGCGCTGAGCAGATCCCCACCCCTGACGCCCCGACCGCAGAGCCCCGTCCCGGACGGCTGACCGCCGCGGCCGCGCTGGCCGCGCTGGAGGGATTGGTCCTCGCCGTGGGGGGCGTGTGGATGCTGGTCCTGGGGGCCACGGGTGGCTCGGGGGACCGGCAGCAGGGCGTGACCCTGGGAGTGACGCTGATCGTGCTCGCGCTGCTGCCCCTGCTGGCCGCCCGCGGCCTGCTGCTGCGCCGCAGCTGGAGCCGGGGGCCCGCGGTCATCACCCAGATCATGGCGCTGCCCGTCGCCTACAGCTTGCTTCAGGCGGACAGCGTGGCGATCCCCGCCGGAATCGCCCTCGCGGTGGTCGCGATCACGGCGCTGGTCCTGCTCGTCAATTCCGAGACCACCCGGGCGCTGGGCATCCGTGGCCCCGGTGCCGCCGAGGAAACCAAGTAGCTTCGGCCCGCCGACGGGGTCCTCACCGGTTGCGCCCCCGCTCGGCGGCTGCCCGGTTACTCCTCGACCAGGAGCTTTTCGCGGAGCTGGGCGAGGGTACGGGCCAGCAGGCGGGAGACGTGCATCTGGGAGATGCCGACCTCCTGTGCGATCTGCGACTGGGTCATGTTGCCGAAGAAGCGAAGGAGCAGGATCCGCTTCTCTCTCGGGGGGAGGTCCTCGAGCAGGGGCTTCAACGACTCCCGGTACTCGACGCCCTCCAGGGCCTCGTCCTCCGCACCCAGCGTGTCCGCGACCGCCGGGGACTCGTCGTCCGTGTCGGGGACGTCCAGCGACAGCGTGGAGTACGCGTTGGCGGACTCCAGGCCCTCCAGGACCTCCTCCTCCGAGATGGCCAGCTTCTCGGCCAGCTCGTGGACCGTGGGGGAGCGCCCGTGCTGTTGCGACAGCTCGGCCGTCGCCGTCGTCAGGGCCAGGCGCAGTTCCTGCAGGCGCCGCGGCACCCGCACCGCCCAGCCCTTGTCGCGGAAGTGCCGCTTGATCTCGCCGACGACCGTCGGAGTCGCGTACGTCGAGAACTCGACGCCGCGCTCCGGGTCGAAGCGGTCGACCGACTTGATCAGGCCGATGGTCGCGACCTGGGTGAGGTCGTCCAGCGGCTCACCGCGGTTGCGGAAGCGGCGCGCGAGGTGCTCGACGAGCGGGAGGTGCATGCGGACCAGCTGATTGCGCAGCTCCGCGTACTCCGCGCTGCCGTCCTGCAGCTTGCGCAGCTCGATGAACATCGCCCGCGCGCCGCTGCGGTCCTGCGGGTCGTGCTGGATGTGCTGGGCGCTCGGCCCGTGCTGCGTGCCCTGCACGCTCTGCACCCCTGGCTTGTCGTGTCGCTCGTGCTCGCTCATAGTCCCGCCCGTCACCAGCCGCCGCCCTTCCGAGGACGTGCTCGGCGCGGCACCCTCCGGATCCCGTTGCCCGTCGTCCTGGCCGGAGAGGCTCTCCTGTGCGTCCTCCGGGTGCGGCCGGGCCTGTTCGGGGATGCCGTCGACGCCTTCCACCGCGCGCCGCGGCCCGTCGAGGCCGTCGACGCGTCCGGCGGGAAGCTCCCGTGTGCCGCGCTCTTCGTCCCGCACCGGCCCGTCCCCGTTCCTCACGCCGGCCCGGGTCCCGCGCCGCGCTGTTTGTAGAGGCTGATCGAAACGGTCTTGTCCTCGGCGACGGTGGAGTCGACCTTGCCCGCGAGCGCCGACAGGACGGTCCACGCGAACGTGTCCCGTGACGGAGCGTGACCATCGGTGGTCGGAGCGGAGACCGTCACCTCGAGCGAGTCGTCGATGAGCCGGAAGACACAGCTGAGCACCGATCCGGGGACGGCCTGCTGCAACAGGATCGCGCAGGCCTCGTCCACCGCGATGCGGAGGTCCTCGATCTCGTCGAGGGTGAAGTCCAAACGGGCCGCGAGACCGGCCGTAGCCGTACGCAGCACCGACAGGTAGGCACCCGCGGCCGGCAGCCGGACTTCCACGAAGTCCTTCGTCGCGGGCTCGCCTGCGATCTGGGACACCCTCACCTCCAAGGTGGTACAAGCTCTTTCGAGCTCTTTTCGGGGGCCGAGGGTCGCCCCCCGGGGTAACGCGCTAGGTGGTTCAGCGGTGACGCTACCGCGCTCCCAACTTTTCTGTCCTGGGGACCCCGCCCCTTGCTGTCACTCATAGTAAGCCTATGAGTACGCACAGTGGCTAGGGGTCTGCGGGCCCAAATAGGAAGAGCGCGCGCCGGGTTGACGTACCCAGGCGTCAGACGGTCGAACCGTCCGGGCCGTGGGTCACGCCAGTACGTGGTCGACGAAGCACCAGCGCCAACTTTCACCGGGCTCGAAGGTCCGCATCACGGGATGTCCGGTCTCCTTGAAATGCTCCGTCGCGTGCCGCAGCGGCGAGGAGTCGCAGCAGCCGAGGTGCCCGCAGCTCAGACACAGTCGCAACTGCACCGGATGTGTACCGGCGGCCTGGCACTCCAGGCAGGTCTCGCTCAGCGGCCCAGGTTCGGGGTGCGGCAGCTCGTCGGCGTGCGTGCACTGTTTCATGATTGCCAGGTTACGTCGGGCGTGCGGGATGTCGCGCGAAAACGAGGGCGGGCGGAAGACGATGGACGTATTGCCACTGCTGTTGCTGGTCGCGGGGAGCGCCGCGGTCGCCGGGCTGGCCCGTCGCACCCCGGTGCCGGCGCCGCTGTTGCTCGTTGCGGCGGGCCTGGTCGTCTCGTACATCCCTGGAGTGCCCGGATACGAACTCGACCCGGAGATCGTGCTCCCGCTGGTGCTGCCCCCGCTGCTGTACACGGCGGCCACCGACAGCTCGTACCTCGATCTCCGGGCACATCTGCGGCCCATCGCGCTGCTGTCGGTGGGGTACGTGCTCTTCGCGACGCTGGCCGTCGGCTGGGCCACCTATCTGCTCGTGCCGAGCCTGCCGCTGCCCGCGGCGCTGGTCTTCGGGGCGGTGGTGGCGCCGCCAGACGCGGTGGCGGCCACGGCGGTGGCGCGCCGGGTGGGGCTGCCCTCGCGGATCACCACGATCCTTCAGGGCGAGTCCCTGGTGAACGACGCGACCGCGATCACCGCCTACAAGGTGGCCCTCGCCGCCGCGGTCGGCGAGGGCGCGACCTGGGCGGGCGGCGTCCGTGAGTTCCTGCTCGCGGCGGTCGGGGGTGTCGTCGTCGGTCTCGTCCTGATGGTTCCGATCCACTGGTTGCGCACGCACCTGAATGAGGCACTTCTCCAGAACACCCTCTCCTTGTTGATCCCCTTCGTCGCCTACGGGATCGCCGAGAAGGTGCACGCCTCCGGAGTGCTCGCGGTGGTCGTCGTCGCGCTCTACCTCGGGCACCGTGCCTGGGAGGTGGACTTCGCGACCCGGCTCCAGGAGGAGGCGGTGTGGAAGATGGTCGCGTTCGTCCTGGAGTCGGCGGTGTTCGCCCTGATCGGACTCCAACTGCCGGTCGTCCTCAAGGGCCTCGGCCAGTACCAGGGAGCGCAGGCCGCCTGGTATGCGGTGGCCGTCTTCCTGGTCGTGGTCGCCGCCCGCTTCGTGTGGGTCTATCCCGCCACCTTCCTGCCCCGGATCCTGTCGGCGCGCGTCCGGGAGCGCGAGGGGGCCCCCACCTGGAAGGGCCCGTTCATCATCGGCTGGGCCGGCATGCGCGGGGTGGTCTCGCTCGCCATCGCCTTCTCCATCCCGCTCACCGTGCACGGTGGTGCCTCCTTCCCCGATCGCAACCTGCTCCTCTTCCTCACCTTCACCACCGTGATCGGGACCCTGGTCGTCCAGGGGCTGACCCTGCCCCCTCTCATCCGCCTGCTGAAGCTGCCGGGGCGCGACGTCCAGGCCGAGACGCTCGCCGAGGCGAACGCCCAGGCGCAGGCGTCCCGGGTCGCCGAGGAGCGCCTCGACGAACTCCTCACCGACGAGCGCAACGCCCTGCCCCCGCCGCTCGCCGACCGGCTCCGCTCGGTCCTGGAACGCCGCCGCAACGCCGTCTGGGAACGGCTCGGCGCCGTCAACCCGGTGACCGGGGAGACCGCCGACGACACCTACCGCCGCCTGTCCCGCGAGATGATCAGCGCCGAACGCGAGATATTCGTGAAACTCCGCGACCACCGCTACATCGACGACGAAATGCTCCGCACGCTCCTGCGCAGACTCGACCTGGAGGAGGCGGCGGCCTACCGGGAAGCGGCGTGAGGCGCCGGACGAGGGCTCAGAACGGTGCCCCCGTGATCACCGCCGCCACCGTCGTCCCCTGTGTGAACGCCCCCTCCTCCACCAGGGTGACAAGTCCGTAGAGCATCTTGGCGACATAGAGACGTTCCACGGGCAGGCCGTGGCGCTGCTCGAAGTCCGCGGCGAAGGTGTCGAGTTCGGGCGAGGTGCGGGCGTAGCCGCCGAAGTGGAAGCGGTCGTCCAGTGACCAGGCGCCGCGCAGGCCGCCGAAGGCGGCTTCCTGGAGAGCGCTTATGTCACTCCTCAGGAAGCCGCCCTTGAGGACGGGGATCCCCAGGGCCCGCTGGTCGGGGGCGATGCCGGCGGCCAGGCCGGCGAGAGTGCCGCCGGTGCCGCAGGCCAGGGCGGCCACGTCGACACCATCATGGCCCCGCAGCTCCGCGCCGAGTTCCCGGCAGCCGCGTACGGCAAGGGAGTTGCTGCCGCCCTCCGGGACGACGTACGCGTCCTCGGCGTCCACCGAGCGCAGCAGGGCGGCCAGCGTCTCCGGTTCGCTCTTGCGGCGATACGTCGATCTGTCGACGAAGTGCAGTCGCATGCCGTCGGCCGCGCAGCGGGTCAGGGAGGGGTTGAGAGGGCGGTCGGCCAGCTCCTGGCCGCGGACCACCCCCACGGTCGTCAGCCCGAGGAGGCGGCCCGCGGCGGCGGTGGCGCGCAGATGGTTGGAGTACGCACCGCCGAACGTGACCACCGTGCGGCCCGCCGCCGCGCGGAGGTTCGGGGCGAGCTTGCGCCACTTGTTGCCGATCAGCTCCGGGTGGATCAGATCGTCCCGCTTGAGCAGCAGCCGCACGCCATGGCGTGTGAAGCGCTCGTCCGTGACCTGACACAGCGGCGAGGGCAGCCTCGGCCGCAGAACGGTCGGGTCGAGCGCTTCGGGGACGTCCGGAGTGGCCGGGGTGGTCGGGCCGTCCGGGGTTGCGGGGCTGGGCACCCCACCATTGTCGGACACCTGTCCGGTATGCGGGCGGCCACCCCGTGTCCGTCCGTCACTTGAGGCGGTCGCGGACCCGCTCTCTCATCGAGGCCATCGTGAAGCCGCGCGGGTCGACCTTGCCCGGCTGCCACTCCAGGTGGCCGATGACCGAGCGCTCCGTCCAGCCGTGGTGGCGGCAGATCGCGGCCGCGACCTTCTCGATGGCCTCCAGCTGCACCTCGGGCCACGGATCCTTCCCGTCGCCGAGGTTCTCGCACTCGAAGCCGTAGAAGTGGCGGTTGCCGTCCGTGTCCGCCTCGTTGTCCGGCGGGAGCGCCTTCTCCGCGATCACGGCGCGCAGCACGTCGTCGTCACCCAGGCCCGCGTGGTTGGCCCGGCCGTAGCCCACGAGGTGCAGGACACCGTCCTTGGTGATGACGCCGTGGCACAGCGGACCGGGCAGGTCCGGGCGGCCCGCACGGCAGATCCCGACGGTGTGCTCGCTGCCCGACGTCACCGAGTGGTGGATCATCACGCCGTGCACCGGACCCCAGGGCCCCTTGTGATTGCGGTTGTGATGCTCCCAGTCGCCGACCTCGACGACGGTGACGCCTTCCTCCCTGAGCCGGTTCAGGAAACCGCCCGCGGACATGGGTGGGGCCATGACCGCCTCCTTCGCACTGCGCGGCGGCCACCGGTCGCGGCCGTCTCGTACCGCAGCTTGTACCCGGAACCCGGGGCTCCGGCCCAGCCGTTCGTACGGCGTGCGAGTCGATCCGGTCAGAGGCGTGGGCGCGTCTGACCAGCGCGTTCACGGCGCGTTCGCGGTGCGTCCGCGAGGCCCGTCAGGAGTGCAGGAACGCGTCCCCGTTCACCGCGATGTGGCTCTCCAGCGCCTGCAGGGCCTGCTGGGTCGCCTCGGGGGAGCCGCTGCCGCGCCGCTCCGCGTAGTACGCCGCGCCCAGTTTCTTCAGGAGGTCGCCACCCGCACGCTGCGCCTGCACCTCGTCGATCTTCTGCTTGCCCTGCGTGAGCCCTCGCTGCGCCTGTTCCTTGGCACGGTCCAGGAAGCCTGCCATTGCCGTCTCCTTCGTCGTCCGTCACCGCGTCAAACGGTTGGCCTGATCTCGGAGTTCCCGCCCGCAACGGCTCCGCGCTGTTCGAAGGCGACGCCTCCGGCTGTTCGAGGACGACGCCTCCGGCTGTTCGATCGATCGACAAAAGCGGACCCTCTGCCCAATCCAACCGTGATCCATTCCCCCTCATTCGTGTAATAGCACCGGCACGCTCCGTGATGGAAGGCTGGTCGGCGCAGATCAGTGCACGACCGGGAGGGCAATTTTCATGTCGGTAGGCGAAGAGGTCCGTGCGGGTCAGGGCAAGCCGCAGCAGAGTCTCGGCACATCCGCCGCGCGGAACCTGGCCACCACCACCAAGTCCGCGCCCCAGATGCAGGAGATCAGCTCACGGTGGCTGCTGCGCATGCTTCCGTGGGTGAACGTGCAGGGTGGCACGTACCGCGTGAACCGGCGGCTCAGCTACTCCGTGGGCGACGGCCGCGTGACGTTCGTGAAGACCGGTGACCGTGTGCAGGTCATCCCCGCGGAGCTCGGCGAGCTGTCCGTGCTCCGCTCGTTCGAGGATCAGGAGGTGCTCGGCGAGCTCGCCCAGCGGTGCCAGCAGCGGGAGTTCGTACCGGGCGAAGTGCTCGCCTCGTTCGGCAGCCCGTCCGACGAGGTGTTCCTGCTCGCGCACGGCAGGGTGGAGAAGATCGGTACCGGCCCGTACGGCGACGACGCGGTCCTCGGCGTCCTCGCCGACGGCGCGTACTTCGGCGAGCAGGCGCTCATCGACCCGGACGCCATCTGGGAGTACACGGCCCGCGCCGTCACCGCGGTCACCGTGCTCGCGTTGCCCCGCCAGGACCTCGAGCAGGTCGCCGAGCGCTCCGAATCCCTGCGCGAGCACCTCACGTCGCTGCGCGCGATTCCGGAGCAGCGCACCAACAAGTACGGCGAGAAGGAGATCGACCTCGCGGCCGGCCACACAGGGGAGCAGGACATCCCCGGCACCTTCGTGGACTACGAGGCCGCGCCGCGCGAGTACGAACTGAGCATCGCCCAGACCGTGCTGCGCCTGCACACGCGCGTGGCCGATCTCTACAACCAGCCGATGAACCAGACGGAGCAGCAGCTCCGCCTCACCGTCGAGGCGCTGAAGGAGCGCCAGGAGCACGAGCTCATCAACAACCGGGAGTTCGGACTGCTCAACAACTGCGAGTACGACCAGCGGCTCCAGCCGCACGACGGCGTACCCAGCCCCGACGACCTGGACGAGCTGCTCAGCCGCCGGCGTGGCACCAAGCTGTTCCTCGCCCACCCGCGCGCGATCTCCGCGTTCGGCCGCGAGTGCAACAAGCGCGGACTGGTCCCCGAGAGCGTCGAGATCGCGGGCAACCGCGTCCCGACCTGGCGCGGTGTGCCGCTGTTCCCGTGCAACAAGATCCCCGTCAGCGACACCCGTACGACCTCGATCATCGCCATGCGTACCGGCGAGGCCGAGCAGGGTGTCATCGGCCTCCAGCAGGCGGGCATCCCGGACGAGATCGAGCCGAGCCTGTCGGTGCGCTTCATGGGCATCAACGAACAGGCGATCATCTCCTACCTGGTGACGGCGTACTACTCGGCGGCGGTTCTCGTGCCGGACGCCCTCGGCATCCTGGAGAACGTCGAGATCGGCCGCTGGCGGTGACCTTCCCGACGCCGGCCGCCGTGTTTCCGCCCGATCAGGCGGGAACACCGGGGGCGAGGCGGAGTCCGGCCGAGACCCTGGACAGGCGGGGCCTCATCGGCAAGCCCATGGAGGGCGGGCCCTTGGACGACGGTGCCGCGGACGGGAGGCCCATGGATCGGCAGGTCGCGCCCGGCTCGCTGGACGGACAGGAGGCGGCGGGCATCCTGGAGTACGCCCGGGCGTCCGTCGACCCCGAGCTGCGCAGGGCTGTCGACTCGCTGCCGGGATCCATGCGCCGGATCGCGCTCTACCACTTCGGCTGGGAGCACGCGGACGGCACCCCGGCGGCGGGCAACGCGGGCAAGGCGATCCGCCCGGCCCTGGTGCTCACCGCCACGGGAGCGCTCGGCGGTCAGCACGCGGCCGCCGTACAGGCGGCGGCCGCCGTGGAGTTGATCCACAACTTCACGCTGTTGCACGACGACGTCATGGACCGGGACACCACCCGCAGACACCGCCCCACCGCGTGGACCGTGTTCGGCGACGCCGACGCGATCCTCGCCGGGGACGCCATGCAGGCGCTCGCCCAGCGGCTGCTCGCCGAGGACTCGCACCCGGCGTCCGGGGCCGCCGCCGCCCGGCTCGCGTCCTGCGTCGTCGAGCTGTGCGAGGGGCAGCACGCGGACACGGTCATGGAGAAGCGCGGACCCGCCGAGGTCACCCTCGACGAAGTGCTCGCCATGGCCGAGGCCAAGACCGGCGCGCTGCTCGGCTGCGCCTGCGCGCTCGGCGGGCTGTACGCGGGAGCGGACGAGGAGGACGTCGACGCGCTGGACGCGTTCGGCCGGGAGGCCGGGCTCGCCTTCCAGCTGATCGACGACGTGATCGGGATCTGGGGGGACCCGAGCCGCACCGGCAAGCCGGCCGGGGCGGACCTCATCGCCCGCAAGAAGTCCCTGCCCGTGGTCGCCGCGCTCGCCTCCGGCACCCCGGCGGCGACGGAGCTCGCAGAGCTGTACGGAGTTCCCTACGAGGAAGGGGAGCTGGAGCGCACGGTGCTGGCCGTCGAGCGGGCGGGCGGCCGTGACTGGGCGCAGCTCCAGGCGGCCGACCGGATGTCCCGGGCGATGCACGAGCTGTCCCGGGCGATCCCCGACCCGGAGGCGGCGGGCGGCCTCCTCGCACTCGCGGAGTTCGTGACGCGGCGCAGCAACTGACCCGTCCGAACCTTCGGATGATCCGTTCGACCTTTCAGAAGGGCGGTTGAAGACCCCGGGGCCTCCGGGACCGTACGGCACCTGACCTCCGTACGGCACGGGGCTCCGGCCGGGGCGGGTCCCGCGCATCCCCACGGTGCGCGGGGCCCACCCCTCTCAGGCCCCGACAGCCCCGACAGGCCCGACGGACCCGGCAGGCCCTAGGCTGCAACAGCCGTACGATCAGCGGCGGTTGAGGCGAGAGGGTGGGACATGGGCGTGGTGATCCGGACGGCGGACGAGGGCGACCAGGAGCTGGTCACCCGGCTGCTCGACGAGGCGTTCCAGGACGACCCGGTGAGTGTCTGGGTCTTTCCGGACGCGGCGCACCGACGTGCCAAGCACCCCGGCCTGATGGGGATGTTCACCGAGATCGTGCTCGCCGAGGGCCGCATCGACGTCACGGAGGACGGCACGGCGTGCGCGCTGTGGCTGTCCGTGCCCGCCGACGCCGGCCACGCCGACGACGAGGACGACGGTCCCGTACGGCTGCGTGAGGCCGTCGACCCGGACAACGAGCGGGTCGAGCTGATAGGCCGCCTGACGGCCGGGATCCACCCCGCGGGCCGCGCCCACGAGTACCTGTGGATGATCGGCGTGGCGCCGGGGCGCCAGGGCGAGGGCCTCGGCACCGCGCTCGTCCGGTCGGTTCTCGACCGCTGCGACCGCGAGGGCCTGCCCGCCTATCTGGAGGCGAGCAACGCCGACAGCCGCAGGCTCTACGAACGTCTCGGCTTCGACATCACGGGGCGCCCTCTCGACCTGCCGGACGGTCCGCGGATGTGGCCGATGTGGCGCGAGCCGCAGCCCGGGCGGGGGGCCTGATCGGGCAGGTCGTAGGACAGCGGGCTCGGCATCTGTCTGTGCGGCGGTGTACGGCTCGCGGGGGCGCTGCTCGACGGGGCGCGTGCGTTCAAGAACGGCGTCTTCGTGCGGACGTACAGCAGGAAGCGCTGAAGCTTCTCCCGCCCTACCCTGAAAGCATGGGCACCGATGAGCATGTCTGCCCCGCCTGCCGGCAGCCGGTCACCACCACCGTCGTGCGGCGCCACAAGACGCTGGGCGCGTTCGTTCCCGTATGGGGTCCCGGCCCCTGTCACAACCCCGAGTGCGAGGCGTACGTCGGCGAGCCCGGCGCCGCAGTCGGAGCAGGGTCCGGAGCCGGGGTCGGGGCCGTAGGCAGCGCGGGGTCCCGGTCCGTACCCGGGACCGGAGCCGAACCCGGCAGGGACACCGGGGAGCCCAGGGAGCATCCCGGGGAGTCCGTCGCGGAGAAATGAGGAAGCCGAGGGAGCCGACTCATGAAGTACCTGGTGATGGTGCAGGGCGCGCAGGCGGACTACGAGGGCATGCGGGGCAAGGGCTCCGCGCACGCCCCGGCCTGGAGTGAGCAGGAGCTGCAGGCGATGTACGCGTACATGGGCGCGATCAGCGACGACCTCTCGAAGTCCGGTGAGCTCGTCGACGGGCAGGGGCTGGCCGAACCGGCACAGACCCGCCTGGTCACGGCCGGGCAGGACGGGAAGGCCGTCGTCACCGACGGGCCGTACAGCGAGACCAGGGAGCTGATCGCCGGCTACTGGGTACTGGAGTGCGAGAGCCTGGAGCGGGTCACCGAGATCGCCGAGCGCGTCACCCGCTGCCCCGGCCCCGAGGGTGCCACGAACTACCCGGTGGTCATCCGCCCCATCCTGGACGGCGCCGGAGACATCTGAGCGGGATGCGCCCGCGGTCTCCCCGAGCGGCGCCGATTGGAGACACGGGCGGCCCGGCCGAGGCCGTAGCGTGTCGGCATGTCCGAACCCCTGTTGCACCTCACCGAGCGCTCCCTGTGGGACGCGGCGCGCGCGTCCGGCGCGTACGAGATGTCCACCCGTGGCCGCACCCTCCAGGAGGAGGGCTTCATCCACTGCTCGCTGCGGCACCAGGTCCCCGGGGTCGCCTCCTTCCTGTACGGCGGGTACGACGGCCCCGACGAGCTGGTGCTCCTGGTCATCGATCCCGAACGGCTGGACGTGCCGCTGCGCTACGAGGCGGTCAAGCCCGGGGGAGAGGAGTTCCCGCACGTCTACGGGCCGATTCCGGTGGCGGCCGTGGTGGACGTGGAGGTGTGGGAGTCCGCGTAGGGCTGTCCGCCTCGGGCCGTCCGCTTCGGGCCGTCCGCCTCGAGCCGTCCGCTTCGGGTCGTTCTTCGGATCAGGCCGGGGCCGGGAGGCTGCCCGTCGCCGGGTCCCGGCCGGTCAGGCAGTACGTGCCGCCGACCGGGTCCCGCATGACGGCCCAGCGGGCGCCGTGACCGACGAGCACGGCTCCGAGCCGCTCGTGGTCGGCGCGTACCGCCTCGATGTCCGAGCAGGCGATGTCGAGGTGGGCGGCGGCGGGGCGGGCGGTGTCGAGGCGTTGCAGGAGGATGCGGAAGGGGAGCCCGGCGGGCGGCCTGAGCAGGTGGAACTCCGGGAGCGCGCCGGGGTGCGACTCCCATCCGGTCAGGGCGCTCCAGAAGGCGACTTCGGCCTCGAAGCGGGTGGGCGCCACGTCCAGGCACACCTGGTCGAGGCGGCTGGTGGCGCCGGTGGGGCCCGGAACGACCGCAGGCCGCGCCGACTCGCCGTGCCAACGGACCGCGCAGAACGGCTGACCACCGGGGGAGCGCAGGACGACCAGGTCCTCTTCGGTGGTGACGAGCTCGGCGCCAAGCCGCCGGGCCGACTCCGCCAGCGCCGGTACGTCCTCGACGGCGAGGTCGAGATGGGCGCCGCCGTCGCCCGCGTCGACGCCCTGCGCCTTGACGCAGGCGTCGGTGCCGTCGGGCAGCAGCGTCACGAACTCGCCCTGCTCACCGCGCGGTTCGGACAGCTTCGTCGCCGTGACCGCGGTCCAGAAGCCGCAGGCGCGATCGAAGTCCTTCATGGGCCGGTCGACGAAGGCGTAGGTCCATCGAATGAGGTCAGCCATGGGCCGTTACCGCTCCCTCTCAGATGCCGTGTGCGGCTCGTACCGTCTCCTGTCCGATCAGCCCGCGCAACGATGTTTTCACCCGTGAGACGAAGGCGTCCCGCGCGTCGGGGGAGAGGACGTCCAGGGACAGATACGGGTTCAGGTCCTCCAGCTCCACGAGGAGCAGTTCGCCGTCGGGGGCCCGGCAGGCGTCGACGCGCTGGATGCCGTACGCGATGTCGTTCCAGTCGACGAACCGCTGCGCGAACTCCCGGTCCCGCTCGGTCGGCTCGTACGGTTCCAGGGCCCAGCGCTCGTCCGGGCGGGGGGCGTACAGGGCGTACTGGAGGGTGTGGTCGACGAAGTAGAAGGACACCTCGTAGCGGAAGTCGATGCGCGGCTGGACGAGGATGTTGCCGTACGACAGTTCGGGCAGCCGGTCGCGCGGTACGAATTCCAGGCCGATGGAATCCGCTCCCAGCTTGGGCTTCACGACGTAGGTGTCGACGTCCGGGAGCCGGTCGAGGTCCTCCGCGCGGTCGATGGTCGGGATGACCGGAAACCCCGCCGCGGTGAGGTCCAGCAGGTACCCCTTGCCCGCCATGTCCCCCTTGCCGGACAGCTGGTTGTACACGCGGACACCTTCCGTGACCGCCTGCTTCCGGAACGCGTCGTACTGCGCCTGGTAGTGCAGCACGGGCCCGCTGTTGCGCACGACCACGGCGTCGAAGCCGGTCATCAGCGCGGCCGCGTCCAGGGGGTGGCACACGGCGAGGTCGAACTCCTCGCGCAGCCGGGAGGTGAGGAAGATGTCCTCGTCGCAGTACCGCCGCCCCTTGGCCGGGTAGGCCAGGTCACTGACGTAGAGGACGCGGGGGCGCGCGGACGGCATCGATGACTCCTCGGACCACGGGACTTCAGACGTTTCATTCCATGGGCGACCCGCTCCCACGGAACACACGGACGTAGTCTCCCTCCCGGCGGCCTATGCGGGGGTGGCCGGGGTCAGGCATCGGGGCGTTCGGTGAAACGGAGGAGGTTGCCCGCCGGGTCGCGGAAGGCGCAGTCGCGGACGCCGTACGGCTGGTCCATCGGCTCCTGGAGGACATCGGCGCCCGAGGCGCGGACGCGTTCGTAGAGGGCGTCGCAGTCGGCGGTGGAGAAGATGACGCCGCGCAGGATGCCCTTGGCGAGGAGCTCGGCCATGGCCTGTTTGTCGGCCGGGGAGATGTCCGGGCTCGCGGCGGGGGGCTCCAGGACGATCTGGACGTCTGGCTGGAGCGGGGAGCCGACCGTCACCCAGCGCATCCCCTCGAAGGCGACGTCACCCCGAACCTCCAGGCCGAGGACGTCCCGGTAGAAGGCGAGCGCTTTGTCATGGTCGTCCACGGCGATGAAGCACTGTGAGAGTTTCAGGTCCATGGCCCCACGCTAGGACCTGTCCGGCCGATCACGCCGGAGAGGCGCCGCAGCTTTCCTCCACCGTGATCGGCCGGACAGGCCCTAGAGGCGTGTACCCGGTTCCGCTTCCGGGTTGCGGTGGCGGGCCGGGCGGGTCAGGCGCTGGGCCACGCACGGCGGGATCGGGGCGCCGTGGTCGTGCGGCCGGGCCCGGTACGCGCTCGGGGTCTCGCCGACCAGCTCCGTGAAGCGGGAGCTGAACGAACCGAGCGACGTACAGCCCACGGCGAGGCAGACCTCCGTGACCGTCAGGTCGCCCCGCCGCAGCAGGGCCTTGGCCCGCTCTATTCGGCGGGTCATGAGATAGCTGTACGGCGTCTCCCCGTACGCCGCCCGGAAGCTCCGCTGGAAGTGCCCGGGTGACATCAGCGCGGTGCGCGCGAGCGCGGCGATGTCCAGCGGCTCCGCGTACTCGCGGTCCATCCGGTCGCGTGCCCGGCGCAGCCGGACCAGATCCTCCAGAGTCATTTCCTCAGGATGGCACGCGCCACTGACAGAGACCGGTGGGTCAAGGCCGTGGACGGGACGCAGCCGCCGGGCCGGGAGTGACGAGCAGGCCGGCGAGCAACTGGAGACGCTCGGCGTCGGGCCCGCCCTCCTCGGCGGTGAAGGCGATGAGTACGGGGCCGGTGGCGTCCGGCATCGGGTACGCGTCCCAGTCCAGGTTCAGCTCCCCGATCAGCGGGTGACGGACGCGCATCCGGCCGCGGGTGGTCTCCGCCACGTCATGACGCGCCCACAGGCCCGCGAACTCGTCGCTGCGGACGGCGAGTTCACCGACCAGCTCGACGGCGCGCGGATGTCCCGGCTCGGCCGCGACCTGCGTACGCAGCATCGCGACCAGCTCGGCGACGGTGGCGGCCCGATCCGGGCACGTCCGGTCGGCCTCCGGGTGCAGCAGCAGCGACAGCAGATTGCGTTCGCTCCGCGGGCGCTGAGTGAGCTCGCCGAGCAGGGCACCGGCGAGCGGGTTCCACGCCAGTACGTCCAGGAAGCGGCCGACGACCACGGAGGGCGAGGTCATCGTGCGCAGCAGCCGCAGGGTGGTGGGTGGCACCTCCTCGGGCGCGTGGTGGCGCGGGCGCCTCGCGGGCGTGCGCGCGGCGGCGGCGAGGCTGTGCAGATGCCGGGTCTCCTCGGCGGAGAAGTCGAGGGCGCGCGCGAGGGCGTCGAGGACCTGCTCGGAGGGGCGTACGTCGCGGCCCTGCTCCATGCGCTGGTAGTAGTCCGAGCTGACCCCGGCCAGCAGGGCCAGTTCCTCGCGCCGCAGCCCGGCGACGCGCCGCCGCGGACCGGGTTCCAGACCGACGTCCTCGGGCCGCAGCCGGGTGCGGCGAGTCCGGAGGAACTCCCCGAGTTCGCGTCGGGGATCGTCGCTCACCGCGACGGGCTTGTCGGTCACGGCTTCAGTATGCCCGCGGCGCGGCCCGCGAGGGTGGGTCCGCCGGACCCAGGAAAGCCGAACCCGGGAAAAGGCGAACGACCGTGATACCGCGGCCCGGTACCAGGATCTGAACCGCAACAGCAGACCGCGGAGAGGAACAGCGCCATGAAGGCCGCTCAGATCACGAGTTACGGCGACGCGGCGGACGTGCTGCGGATCAATGACGTCGACCGGCCCGCCCCCGGCGCGGGTGAAGTACTGGTCCGCGTCGAGGCGTCCAGCGTGAACGGCCACGACGTGATCATCCGTTCCGGGGAGATGAAGATCGTCTCAGGGCGCCGGTTCCCGCTCGGCACGGGGCTGGACTTCGCCGGCGTCGTCACCGAATCCGGCACCGGCGTCGAGGGCCCGCGGGTCGGGGACCGGGTGTGGGGCACGGTGCACCCCCGGCAGCGACACACCATCGCCGGGGCGGCCGAGTACGTCGTCGTCCCCACGGACCGGCTCGCGCCCGCCCCGGCGGGGCTCTCCGCGGCCGACGCGGCCTCCCTGGTCGTCGCCGGCGCGACGGCGCTGATCGCGGTGCGGGACACCGTGCGCCTCGCGCCCGGAGAGAAGGTCCTGGTCCGCGGCGCGGCGGGCGGCGTCGGCACGGCCGCCGTCCAACTCGCCCACGCCCTGGGCGGCCACGTGACCGCGCTGGCCCGCGCCCGTCACGCCCCCGCCCTCACCGACCTCGGCGCCGACGAGGTCCTTGACCACGGCTCCACCACCTCGGACCGGATCGGTCCCTTCGACGTCATCGTCGACACGGTCGGCACGGAACTGAACTGCTACCGCAGCCGGTTGGCCAAGGGCGGCCGGATGGTCACCGTCGGACTGTCGGCCCCCGCCCTGGCCGCGATCGCGGCATCGAGCGTGTACGGCGCCCGCCGCATCCGCACCTTCAGCGCCAACCCCGACGCCACCGTGCTGCGCGCCCTGGCCGACCATGTCACCTCGGGAGCGCTGCGCCCGGTGGTGAACAGCGTGTACCCACTCGCGGACATCGCCGCGGCGCACCAGGCTTTCGAACGGGGCGGCGTCGTCGGCAAGCACGTGGTCGCCGTATCCGAATGAAGTCCCACGAACGAAGCCCCGACGAAGGACGAACGAAACGCGGGCGAACGAAACGCGGGCGAAAGAAGCCCGGTGAAAGAAGCCAGGCGAAAGAAGACCGCACCCGGACCGTCGTGGACGCCGTGTTCGGCGCCCCGCGGGCCGGGTGCGGGCAGAGGGACCGTGCGACCGGAGAAACCGAACAGGTCGCGGGTCGAGCCGTATGACCAAAGGTCAGGCCTTCTTGGTCTCCCAGAAGATCTTGTCGATCTGGGCGATGTAGTCCAGCGCCTTCTGGCCCGTGGCCGGGTCCGTGGACGCCTTGGCGGCCGAGAGGGCCTTCAGGGTGTCGTTGACCAGCTGGTGCAGCTCCGGGTACTTCTCGAAGTGCGGGGGCTTGAAGTAGTCGCTCCAGAGCACCGACACGTGGTGCTTGGCGAGCTCGGCGCGCTGCTCCTTGATGACGGTGGCGCGAGCCTGGAAGTGCGGGTCGTCGTTGCCGGCCATCTTTTCCTGGACGGCCTTCACCGACTCCGCCTCGATGCGGGCCTGGGCCGGGTCGTACACGCCGCAGGGCAGGTCGCAGTGCGCGCTGACCTTGACCTTGGGGGCAAACAGGCGGGAGAGCATTGAGCTGTCCTTCCTCGTGATCGTCTTCTCAGGTGGGACATTACTCCGTGGGAGACGTCTTTTCTCGAGTGCCCCCATGGGCTTAGGACAAAAGTCCGGGGTGAGACTGGGACTGGTGGAGGATGGACCGGGGAGGTGCCGGTGATGCCGGAGCTGTCGCAGGAGACCGAGCGTGGGAGGGCCGTGCTGCCGTTCGGGGCGGCCGAGGTGACGGGGCCCTCCATGGTGCCCACGCTCCAGCACGGAGATCGGCTCGTCGTGCAGTACGGGGCCCGGGTCAGGCCCGGTGACGTGGTCGTTCTGCGCCATCCGTTCCAGCAGGACCTGCTGGTCGTGAAACGGATCGCGGAGCGGCGCGAGGGGGGCTGGTGGGTGCTCGGGGACAACGCCTACGCGGGTGGGGACAGCACCGACTACGGGACCGTGCCCGAGGACCTCGTCCTCGGGAAGGTGCGTTTCCGCTACCGGCCCTACCTGCCGGGTCAGCGCTCGCCGTTCGCAGTCGTCCGCTGGGCGCTGGGCGCCGCCAGGCCGGTGCTTTCCGACCGGTCGGCCTCCAGGCGTTTGCGGGCCCGGTAGGCCGCCACGTTGGCGCGCGTCGCGCAGCGGTCCGAGCAGTAGCGCCGGGAGCGGTTCGTCGACGTGTCCAGGTACGCGTTGCGGCAGGGGGCCGCCTCGCAGAGGCCCAGGCGGTCCACGCCGTACGAGGTGAGGTGGAAGGCGAGTCCCATGGCGGCGATCGCCGCGTAGCCCGCGGTCGCGTTCGACGGGTGGTCCGCCAGGTGCATGTGCCACAGCGGGCGCCCGTCGTCGTCCCGGTGGTCGTGCCCGGAGATCTGCGGGCTGACGGGGAACTCCAGGAGAAGTGAGTTCAGCAGGTCCACGGACAGGGTCTCGTCGCCGCCGTCGGCCGCCTCGAAGACGGCGCGCAGCCGGGCGCGGACCGACCGGAAGCGGGTGACGTCCGCGTCCGTGGCGCGGCGGGCCGCGGAGGAGTTCCCCTCGAAGAGGTCCCGGACCGCCTCGACCGAGGTGAGCGAGTCCTTGCCCCGGGTCGGCTCCTCGGTGTTGACGAGGCGTACCGCGTAATCCGAGTAATAGGCCAGTTCCACTTGTAGTCCTTACGGAGGCGCTCTATCGTCGTGCGTGCGGTCAGGTAACGGCTGATTGCGCTTCCAGGGTATTACGCGGGCGAGTGAAGACGAACGGAGAAGGGGTTTCCATGACCGTCGGCATCGGAATCGACAGCGACGAGATCCATGGCAACGGCACCGACTGGCACGCCTGGCAGGAGAGCTGGGACCGGCAACAGGAGTGGTACATGCCGGACCGCGAGGAGCGCTTCCGGGTGATGCTCGACATGGTCGAGGCCCTGTGTGGCCCGGAGCCGCGCGTCCTCGACCTGGCCTGCGGCACCGGCACCATCACGGCCCGGCTCCTCGACCGCTTCCCGAAGGCCACCAGTACCGGCGTCGACCTCGACCCGGCGCTGCTCACCATCGCCGAGGGCACCTTCGCGGGCGACGAGAGGGTCTCCCTCGTCACGGCCGACCTCAAGGATCCGCACTGGGCGACCCGGCTGCCGTACGACTCGTACGACGCCGTCCTGACCGCCACCGCCCTCCACTGGCTGCACAGCGAACCCCTCGCGGTCCTCTACGGCCAGATCGCGGAGCTCGTCCGCGACGGTGGCGTCTTCATGAACGCCGACCACATGATCGACGAGTCCACGCCCCGGATCAACGAGGCCGAGCGCGCCCAGCGGCACGCCCGGATGGACCAGGCCAGGGTGCGCGGGGCGCTCGACTGGGCCGCCTGGTGGGAGCTGGCGGCCCAGGACCCCGTCCTCGCCGCGCCGACCGCCCGCCGCTTCGAGATCTACGGGGAGCACGCCGACGGCGACATGCCGTCCGTCGACTGGCACACGCGTGTGCTGCGCGAAAAGGGCTTCGGGGAGGCGCGGGCGGTGTGGCGGTCGCCGTCCGACGCGCTGGTGCTCGCGGTCAAGTAATCCGCGGGGCGGTTCGGTTGAGGCGGTACGGGACTCGTACCGCCTTTTCCGCGCCCTGCGCGGCCTCCCGCCGCTGCGCGGGTAAGTGCCGCCGCAACTGGACGAGTTGACTCCGAATTCACAGTTGCGCAGATGTGCGAGCATATTGGATGATCTTTCCTCGCATGGGGCGGCCTCCATGCCGCCCGTCAAACGAGGGAAGGTTGTGCAATGCATGGGGGACCGCCGTCGCGGCGGCCATGTGCGCGGTCGTGACGTTCGCCGGACTGGCCACGGCGCCCATGGCGTACGCGGAGTCCGGCAAGGGAGGTTGCTCCACCTACTCGAACGTGGACACCTTCCCCGACAACGACCACGCGGTCATCTGGAAGTCCTGCCTCAGCAAGAAGTCCAAGGGCGTGGGGCACCCGAGCGCGATCGTCTCCATGGGGAAGAAGCACGCGAAGTGCACGATCCTGATCAGGGTCCTCACGACGGGCGAGAGGATCGTGTCCAAGAAGTCGTACCCCTGCCCCACGGGCAAGGTGGTCAACAAGCACTACGCCGGCAAGGACTTCCACGGTAAGGGGCAGTTCACGACCTTCGTGCAGCTGCAGGGGCTCAACACCGAGGGCAACCTCTCGCCGCGCAGCCCCTGGTTGAACCTGTAGTGATCCGGAACGTCGGATGCCGCCCACCCCTTCACGGGCGGGCGGCATCCGGCTGTCGAAACCCTCAGAGCACCTTGGACAGGAACGACTGCGTCCGCTCGTGCTGCGGGTTCGTCAGTACGTCACGCGGGTGGCCGGACTCGACCACCACACCGCCGTCCATGAAGACCAGCGAGTCGCCCACCTCGCGGGCGAAGCCCATCTCGTGGGTGACGACGATCATCGTCATGCCGGACTCGGCGAGGTCGCGCATGACGTCGAGGACGTCACCGACCAGCTCCGGGTCGAGCGCCGAGGTCGGCTCGTCGAAGAGCATCAGCTTCGGGTCCATCGCCAGCGCGCGGGCGATGGCGACACGCTGCTGCTGACCGCCGGACAGCTGCGAGGGGTAGTTCTTCGCCTTGTCGGCCAGGCCGACGCGCTCCAGGAGCTGCTCGGCACGCGCCCGGGCCTGGGTCTTGCTGATGCCCTTGACCTGGACCGGGGCCTCCATGACGTTCTCGAGCGCCGTCATGTGCGGGAACAGGTTGAAGCGCTGGAAGACCATGCCGATGTCCCGGCGCTTCAGTGCGACCTCGCTGTCCTTGAGCTCGTACAGCTTGTCGCCCTTCTGGCGGTAGCCGACCAGCTCACCGTCGACGGACAGCCGGCCGGCGTTGATCTTCTCCAGGTGGTTGATGCACCTCAGGAAGGTCGACTTGCCGGAGCCGGAGGGGCCGATGAGGCAGAAGACCTCGCCGGGCTTGACCTCCAGGTCGATGCCCTTGAGGACCTCGACCGCGCCGAAGGACTTGTGGACGCCTTCGGACTTCACCATCGGCGTACCGGAAATGTCTTTGGTGGTTTCGTTCTCGGTCATGCCGCCGCTCCCTGACGGTTGGACAGGGACGTCAGATTGGCCTTGATCTTCTGCAACGGGGTAGGCGGCAGCTGACGGCTCGAACCGCGGGCGTAGTACCGCTCGACGTAGTACTGGCCCACGCTCAGGACCGAGGTCATGATCAGGTACCAGGCGGCGGCCAGGAAGAGCATCTCCACCGGGGCGCCGGAGGTCTGTCCGATGTCCTGGGCGTACCGCAGGAGCTCGTAGTACTGCACCGCCGACACGAGGGAGGTCGTCTTGAGCATGTTGATGACCTCGTTGCCCGTGGGCGGCACGATCACGCGCATCGCCTGCGGGATGATGATCCGCCGCAGTGTCTTGCCGTGGCTCATGCCCAGCGCGTGCGAGGCCTCGGTCTGGCCCTCGTCGACCGAGAGCAGACCGGCACGGCAGATCTCGGCCATATACGCGGCCTCGTTCAGACCCAGGCCGAGCAGCGCCGTCAGGAACGGCGTCATGAAGCTGGACCAGTAGTCCTTGTAGATCGGCCCGAGGTTGATGTACTCGAAGACCAGACCCAGGTTGAACCAGACGAACAGCTGGACGAGGACCGGGGTGCCGCGGAAGAACCAGATGTAGAACCACGCGATGGACGAGGTCACAGGGTTCTTCGACAGGCGCATCACGGCGAGCAGGATGCCGCCCACGATGCCGATCACCATCGAGAGCACCGTCAGCAGCAGCGTCTGGCCGACGCCCTTGATGATGCGCTGGTCGAAGAAGTAGTCCGGTACGGCATTCCAGTTGATCTTGCCTTGGCCGAACGCGTAGATGATCGCGACGAGCACGGCGATCGCGATGACGGCCGAGAGGTACCGTCCGTAGTGCCGGACGGGGATGGCCTTGATGGCCTCCGGCCCGGCCGGAGGAGTGTCCTCCGGCCCTGCCGTCTTGTCGATGTCAACAGTCACGGGTGTTCTTGCCTTTCAGTGCCCGCTCGGTTCCGCGGTCACTTGCCGCCGTTGACCGCGGCCGTCTTGACGGCGCCGGCCTCGACGCCCCACTTCGCTATCACCTTGTCGTACTCGCCGTTCTTGATGATCGCGTCGAGCGCGGCCTGCAGTGCGTCGCGAAGCTGCGTGTTGGACTTGGCGACCGCGATGCCGTACGGCGCCGCCTCGACCTGCTCGCCGACGAGCTCGAAGTCCTTGCCGCCGCCCGAGGTCTTCACCGCGTACGCGGCGACCGGGAAGTCCGAGGAACCGGCGTCGGCGCCACCGGCGCGCACCCGGGTCTGGGCCTGCTGGTCGTTGTCGTAGGACTCGATGGCGATCTTCTTGCCGCCCGTGCACTTCTTCGACTCGGACTTGGCGAGGTCCTCCGAGACCGTGCCGCGCTGCACCGCGATCTTCTTGCCGCAGAGGTCGGCCCAGGTCTTGATGTTCTGGGTCTTGCCCTTGGGGGTGTAGATCGAGACACCCGCGGTGAAGTAGTCGACGAAGTCGACGCCCTCGCCGACCTTCTTGCCGGTGTCGGCGTCGACACCGTTCTGGCGGTCCGCGGTGTCCGTCATCGCGGACATCGCCATGTCGTACCGCTTGGAGCGCAGACCCGTGATCAGGGTGTCGAAAGTGCCGTTCTGGAACTCGAACTTCACTCCGAGCTGCTTGCCCATCGCGTCCGCCAGATCGGGGTCGATACCCACGGTCTTGCCGGAGCTGTCCTTGAATTCGACGGGCGCGTACGCGATGTCCGAGCCGACCTTGATGACACCCGCGTCACGGATCGACGCGGGCAGCTTGGAGGCCAGCGGAGCTGAGGCGGCGCTCGAGGAGGAGCTGTTGGAGTCCTTCTTGGTCTGGTCACCGCAGCCGGTGAGGATCAGGGCCCCGGCGACCGCGATCGCGCCGACCGCTGCTATCCGGGACTGCGCGGCGGTCGTACGACGGGTGGAGCTTGCGGTCATGGTGGGTGCCTCCGGCGGATGAGGGAGTTGCCGATGGGTCGACGAGAACACACACCTTTGGGTGTCGCGACCTCGTGTGATGACGGCATCTTGCCATTCGGACTGCGCGCTTCAAGGGACTCGCTATGTCAAAATCGGATAACGGGTGACCCCCGAACCGCCACGGACGACTCCATCAGGGCCGGACCTTGTGCGGGAATCCCTCCTTCCGGCCGGAAGATCTTCGGCGCATCTCACGATGCGGGCCGCCACTACTCCGCACTTGTAGTGTGTTGAGGTCATGTCCCGGACTTGTCCACATATCCAGGTATGAGTCATGTCACCGGCGTGTGAGCTTCGCGGTATGGACTCGTCGCCGACCTGGTCCGTCCGGTAAGAAGGTTCTCTACACCCCTCATCCGGGGCTCAGGGCGCGTGTGCGGCGCGCCCGTCGCGTATCCGCCCGTACGCACCACCACGGCGGCAGGGTTACGCGGTGCCCGCCCACCCCTCAACCAGGAGTGGTCACCCTCAAATCAATGAAGACTTAAGGGGTAAAACAAAGTGGCAGCGGAGATCGTCAATCCTCGCAGCGACAGCAGTACGGGTCTTGAAGGCGACGTGGAGCCGGTCAATTCCGCCGGTTCCGTCGACACCGTCGGTTCCGCCGGTTCCGTCGACTCCCTCGACTTCGACCCTGCCTTTGCGCTGCACCGTGGCGGCAAGATGGCCGTGCAGGCCACCGTGCCCGTCCGTGACAAGGACGACCTGTCCCTGGCGTACACGCCCGGCGTGGCGAAGGTGTGCAGCGCCATCGCCGAGCAGCCCGAGCTCGTCCACGACTACACGTGGAAGTCGTCCGTCGTCGCTGTGGTGACGGACGGTACGGCGGTGCTGGGACTCGGTGACATCGGCCCGGAGGCCTCCCTTCCCGTGATGGAGGGCAAGGCCATCCTGTTCAAGCAGTTCGGCGGGGTGGATGCCGTGCCGATCGCGCTGGACTGCACGGGCGTCGACGAGATCGTGGAGACCGTGGTCCGGCTCGCTCCCTCGTTCGGGGGCGTGAACCTGGAGGACATCTCGGCGCCGCGGTGCTTCGAGATCGAGCGCAAGCTCCAGGAGCGGCTGGACATTCCCGTCTTCCACGACGACCAGCACGGAACCGCGATCGTGACGCTGGCGGCGCTGCGGAATGCCGCGAAGCTGACCGGGCGGACGCTGGGTGATCTGCGTGCGGTGATCTCGGGGGCGGGGGCGGCCGGGGTCGCCATCGCCAAGTTCCTGCTGGAGGCGGGGATCGGTGACGTCGCGGTCGCGGACCGCAAGGGCATCGTCTCCGCGGACCGGGACGACCTGACGGACGTCAAGCGGGAGCTCGCCGGGATCACCAACAAGGCGGGGCTCACGGGGTCGCTGGAGTCGGCGCTCGCGGGCGCGGACGTCTTCATCGGCGTGTCCGGGGGTACGGTGCCGGAGCCGGCGGTGGCGTCGATGGCCGAGGGGGCCTTCGTCTTCGCCATGGCCAACCCGAATCCCGAGGTGCACCCCGAGATCGCCCACAAGTACGCGGCCGTGGTCGCCACCGGGCGGTCGGACTTCCCGAACCAGATCAACAACGTGCTGGCGTTTCCCGGGATCTTCGCGGGGGCGTTGCAGGTGCGGGCGTCTCGGATCACCGAGGGGATGAAGATCGCGGCGGCCGAGGCGCTCGCTGCGGTCGTCGGGGACGACCTTGCCGCGGACTACGTGATTCCGTCGCCGTTCGATGAGCGGGTGGCTCCCGCGGTGACCGCGGCGGTGGCCGCGGCTGCTCGGGCCGAGGGCGTTGCCCGCCGCTGACGCGGCCGCGTGATGTCAGGGCCTCGCCGGGTGTGCTCCCGGCGGGGCCCTGCTTTCTTTCCCGGATTGGTCCGTACAGGGGCCCCATCATCCCCAGGGGCTCCGCCCCGGACCCCCGCCAAGGACGCGCCCTCGCCGTCCTGCGGGTGGGCTGCCCCCTGCACCCCGGCGGGCGGAGTCTTCAGGGTCGCGGGGAACTGCGCGACCAGCCCCTACCCCGGGCGGGAGGTCGGCGGTCGCTTTCGCTCGTGGTCGGAGCGGACCGGTGTGACGTGGAGCGTGAGGGTGGCGGGACGTGTGTCACAGGGGGACCTGGTTCCGCCGGGCGGGGGCGGAGCCTATCGTCAAGGTCATGTTCGCTGCCTACGCCGCCCGCATTGACCGTGACCAGCCGCTCACCGGCCTGGAGTTGGGGGAGCGTCCGGCCCCCGAGCAGAGGCCGGGCTGGACCACCGTGAACGTCAGGGCCGCGTCCCTGAACCACCATGACCTCTGGTCCCTGCGCGGCGTCGGTCTCGCCGAGGACAAGCTGCCGATGATCCTCGGATGCGACGCGGCCGGCGTCGACGAGGACGGCAACGAAGTCGTGCTGCACTCGGTCATCGGACAGACGGGGCACGGGGTCGGCCCGAAGGAGCCCCGTTCCATCCTCACCGAGCGCTACCAGGGCACGTTCGCCGAACAGGTCTCCGTCCCGACGTGGAACGTCATCCCCAAGCCCAAGGAACTCTCCTTCGAGGAGGCCGCCTGTCTGCCGACCGCATGGCTGACGGCGTACCGCATGCTCTTCACCAACGCCGGAGTACGGCCCGGCGACTCCGTCCTCGTCCAGGGCGCCGGCGGCGGCGTGGCGACCGCCGCGATCGTGCTCGGCAAGGCCGCCGGTCTTCGGGTCTTCGCCACCAGTCGCGACGAGGCCAAGCGCAAGCGGGCGGTCGAGCTGGGCGCCGTGGAGGCCCTAGAGTCCGGCGCACGGCTGCCGCAGCGCGTGGACGCGGTCATCGAGACGGTCGGCGCGGCCACCTGGTCGCACAGCGTCAAGTCGCTGCGGCCCGGCGGCACGCTGGTCATCTCGGGCGCGACGAGCGGCGACCGCCCCTCGCACGCCGAGCTCACCCGCATCTTCTTCCTGGAACTCAAGGTCGTCGGCTCCACGATGGGCACCAAGGACGAGCTGGAGGATCTGCTCTCCTTCTGCGCCGCCACGGGTGTGCGACCCGTCATCGATGAGGTGCTTCCGCTGGACCGGGCCCGGGAAGGGTTCGAGCGACTGGAGGCGGGCGACCAGTTCGGGAAGATCGTTCTTACCGCGGGATGAGGGTGAGGGATTGAGGGACCCTCGGCTGCTCGGGCCGAGGTGCAGTGCAGTGCAGCGTGGAGCGGTCACGGCGGGCTCGGGAGGCATTCGAGCCCGCCGTTTCGCGTACCGCCTGTCAACTGGGGTTGACATCCGTCCTGCTGTCAACCTAGATTGACATCATGACCGAAGCAACGGATCTCGCCGAGCGTGCGGGTGATCGCGATCCGCGGATCGGACTGCGGGCGGTCTCCGCGCTGCGGAGGCTGCTGGAGCAGTTGGAAGCGGTACAGGTGCGCAGCGCGCGCAATCAGGGCTGGTCGTGGCAGGAGATCGCCGCGGAACTCGGAGTGAGCAGGCAGGCCGTGCACAAGAAGTACGGGAGGCAGTGATGTTCGAGCGGTTCACGAAGGACGCCCGGGCCGTGGTCGTGGGGGCGGTCGGGCACGCCGAACGCACGGGTGCCGAGGCGGTGGACGAGGAGCACATGCTTCTCGCCCTCCTCGATCGGGAGGGCAGCCGTGGCTCGTTCGTGCTGGCCTCGCTCGGGGCGGCCGGTCGTCGGGACTCGATGGAACGGTCGCTTGCCGATGCGCGTCGGTGGGGCGGGCTCTCCCGCGCCGACACGGAGGCGCTCTCCGGGCTCGGGATCGACCTCTCGGAGATCGTCTCCCGGGTGGAGGAGGCACACGGGGTCGGGGCGTTGGGATCGGGGAACGGGGGTGGCGGCGGGCGACGCTCCAGGCGTCGGCCGTTCGCCCCGGGGGCCAAGGACGTGCTGACGCGGTCCCTTCGTGCCGCCCTCGCCCGTCATGACCGGCACATCGGCGACGAGCATCTGCTGATGGCCCTGACCGCACGGCCCGGTGTGTCGGCGGAGGTGCTCGCCGACCACGGGGTCACCTATGAGGCGGTCACGCGCGTGCTGTACGGCGGCGGGGAGGCCAAGGCGGGGTGAGCGAGCGGTCGCAACCGGGGCTCCGGCCGGGGGCTTCTCCGAGGTCCCCGGCCGGAGCCCGGGGGGATCCCCTCGGGCCTCGGAAAGCCCCGGGCGGCGATGGGCGTCAGCTCTTCGGCGTGCGCAACGCGGCCCCGATGTGCGCCGCAGCCGTCGACAAGTGGCGGCGGGCCGATCGGAGTTGGTCCTCCGTCACCCCGTGGTCGCGGGCGGCGTCGCGGATGTCGTCGCGGAAGCGGTCCAGGAGGCGTTCGAGGTCGCGGGCGGGGTCGCCGGTGGAGTCCTCGTGGGCCCAGGAGGGTGCGTAGTCGGCGGGGAAGTCCTCCGGAGTGTCCGTGTACTCGGCGTACTCGGGCTTCGCCGACCCGGTGGCCGTCGTACCCGCGCGGCCGAAGCCGAAGTCCTTACCGAAGTCCTTGCCGAAGGTCTTCCCGAAGTCGCCGAACTCCTTGGCCAGTTCGCTCAGGCCCTCACGGACCCCGTTCGGCCAGTCGCCGCGCGCGAAGCGGTCCTGGACCTGCTCCTGGACCCGCTTGGCCATGCGCTGCATCTCCTCCTGCGCCTCCTTGGCCTGGCGCCGCGCGCGCTGCGCCTCGTCGCGGGCCCGGCGGCTCTCGTCCTTCGCGCGCCGGTTCTGTTCCTTCCACTCCTGCTTGACCCGCCGCATCTCCTCCTTGGCGACCCGCCACGAGTCCTTGTCGCGGAAGTCTCCGAAGTCCCCGAACTCGCCCGCGGGCCCTTCGTGTTCTCCGGTGCTGGTGCCGGTGCCAGTGCCGCTCTTGCCGCCTCGCCTCGCCTCGGTGGCCGCGGCCCGCATCTCTCGGCGCAGATCGCCCGCCGCGCCCCGCACATCGGCGCGGATCTCCGCGGCGAGCTCCGCGACCGACTCGCGGATCTCGAGCTCCAGGTCGGCCAGTTCGCCACTGCGGTCGGCCAGTTCGGCGCGGCCCGCGTCCGTGATCGCGTACACCTTGCGGCCGCCCTCGGTGGTGTGGGTGACCAGCCCTTCCGCCTCCAGCTTCGCCAGCCGGGGGTAGACGGTGCCTGCCGAGGGTGCGTACAGCCCCTGGAAGCGCTCCTCCAGGAGCCGGATCACCTCGTACCCGTGGCGGGGGGCCTCGTCCAGCAGCTTCAGCAGGTAGAGGCGCAGGCGGCCGTGGGCGAAGACGGGAGGCATGTCAGAGCACCTTCTTGTCGGTCGGGGTCTCCGGAGAAGCGGACGACCCGTCCTCGTGGGGCTCGTCCTCCGCCGTCGGCCTGCGGAGCATGGCGATGGAGCCGGAGACGGTCATCGCCTTCAACTTGCCATTGCCCGCGCCCAGTCGGCCGGTGATCTTCTTGGCGCCCCACTGGCCGCTGACCCGGAGATCCTCGAAGGCACTGGAGACCGTGCCGCTGGCGGTGTTGGCCTCCACCTCGGCGTCCGCGGGGTGGGGGAGGCGGATGGCGATCTCCCCCGAGACGTTCGACAACTGGACGTCGGTGGGGGTGCCCCTGGGGTCGAGGTCCACGATCATCGAGCCGCTCACCGATTCGGCGCGCACGGAGCAGCCCGAGGCCTCGACCACGGTCAGGTCGCCGGAGACGGAGTTGAAGCGGAGGTCGCCGGTGACGGCCTGGGCCTCCAGGCTCCCGGAGACGGTCTCCACGCGGACGGGGCCGGCGATCCGTACGAGGGTCGTGTCGCCCGTGACGCCCCTGACCGCCACCCGGTTCTCCATCCCGGAGACCACGGCGGCGGCGCCGACGACGCCCACCTCGACGGGGGTGCCGGCCGGGACGGCCAGCGTGACGACGGCGCTGCGGCGCCAGCCCTTGCGGTCGAGCCACTTGAGGAAGCCCTTCCAGGGCAGGTCCTCGTAGGCCACGGTGAGCGTGCCGTCCTGCTGGGTCACGAGCAGCGGCGGGCCCTCCAGCTCGGAGACTTCCAGGCGGGCGGAACCCTCGTCGGTCCCCACGACGTTCACTGTTCCGTTGACGACGCGCACATGAAGTGCCGTCACGGGGTCGTCGAAGGTGAGCTTCCTCGGCTCTGCGACGGACCACTCGGACATGGTGCAGACCTCCCAACGACCCGACCAGACCGGGCGCGCGTCTGGACTCGACGTAATCTGGACTCGACGCGCCATATCGCGTCTTCCGTCATTCACGATATATCGCGGATATGGAAAGTCAAGGCACTCGTTTGGGGGAAGTGGTGCTCTCGCGGTCGGGGCTTGCGGGTGAGTGGTGGGGACTTGACGGGCAAAACGGGTCATTCGGGTCGTAGTCGATCTACGGTGTGCCCATGTCCACGACGCCCGACTCGTCCCAGGCCAAGGCCGCCGGCGCCCTGCTGCTCTGCCGGGCAGGGCACGAGTCCGTCGGTCTGGCCGCCCAGCTGTTGCGGGAGCGGATGCTGCTCACCGGGGCGGGCCCCGAGTGGAGCGTGCTCGTTCCCGAGGGGGAGCCCTGGCTGCACGGCAGCGAGCCCGTCGACCGCGTGGTCACGGGGTGGGCCACCGCCCTGGCCGTCAGCGCCCCTTGGCCCGTACTGGCCCTGTGGTGGGACGCGGACCGCAGCGGGCTCACTCTCGCGGCGGGCTTCCGGCGCAGCGTGGGCTACGAATGGCTGGCGGACGGCACCCCGGTCGGTGAGGACGAGGCGATGCGCACCTTCGCCGCGCGGCTCGGCCTCGACCCGGTCCTCGACATGCCGGCGCTCGACCCGCTGACCAGGCCGGTGTCCGGGGCGGACGCCCGCGCGCGCCTGCGGGGACTGCTCGCCGTCCTCACGCGCGCGGGGGTGCTGCTGCCGGCCGGGCTCGGCCCCGGGGAGCCGACCGACCGGCTCCTCGAGGTGGCCCGGACCCAGCCCGGCGCCGAGCAGATCGAGTGGAACGGGTGGCGTGCGGCGGTCCGGGCGGAGCCGGCGGCGGTGGAGGGCGCCGGTGGGGGTTCCTGGCTGCGCGGGCGCCGGGCCCGTGTCCTCGCGACCGGGCAGCTGGCCGCCGGGCTGCCGCTCACCGTGTGGGGCGTACGGCGCCACAGCGCGGGCTGGATCGTCGCGGGGACGCTCCTGATGCTCCACGGGGCGCTCGGCCTCGCGTACGACCGGCTGCGCGCCTTCGACTGACGCCCACCCGCTCCCGACGTCGGGGGCCTACTCCTCGTCGTCCTCGTCGTCCAGCCGCGCCAGCCACGTCGCCAGCCGCTCCACCGGCACCTCGAAGTCCGGATTGAGGTCGACGAACGTACGCAGCTGCTCGGCGAGCCACTCGAAGGTGACCTCCTCCTCGCCGCGCCGCTTCTCCAGTTCCTCGATGCCACGGTCGGTGAAGTACATGGATGGTGCTCCGTCGGTGAAAGTGAAGGGGAACGCTGAGAAAAGGATAAGTGGGCGCACGGGGCGGCCGGAGGGCCTCGGACCCCGTATCACCGCCGGAACGGTGGTACAGGGAAGGGCCCGGCCTCCGGTGTTCTCGGAGGCCGGGCCCGTCACCGGACGTGAGCGGGTCGAGGGCTACGCCTCGAACACCTCACGCACCAGCTGCTCCTGCTCGGCCTGGTGCCGCTTCGCCGATCCCACGGCCGGAGAAGAGCCGGCCGGGCGGGAGATGCGGCGCAGCCGCTCGGCGCCCGGGATGTCGGCGCCGACGGCCAGGTCCAGGTGGTCGATCAGGTTGAGGGCGATGAAGGGCCACGCGCCCTGGTTCGCCGGCTCCTCCTGGGCCCACAGGTACTTCTCGGCGTTCGGGTACTTGGCGATCTCCGCCTGGAGCTCGGCACCCGCGAGCGGGTACAGGCGCTCGATGCGGATGATCGCCGTGTCCGTGACGCCGCGCTTCTGCCGCTCGGCCTCGAGGTCGTAGTACAGCTTGCCGGCGCAGAAGACGACCTTGCGGACCGCCGAGGCGTCGACCGAGTCGTCGCCGATGACGGGGCGGAAGGCGCCCGTGGTGAACTCCTCCGTCTTCGACGCGGCGGCCTTGAGACGCAGCATCGACTTCGGGGTGAACACGACCAGCGGCTTGTGGTGCGGGTTGTGCACCTGCCACCGCAGGAGGTGGAAGTAGTTCGACGGGAGCGTCGGCTGGGCGACCGTCATGTTGTTCTGCGCGCACAGCTGGAGGAAGCGCTCGATGCGGGCCGAGGAGTGGTCCGGGCCCTGGCCCTCGTAGCCGTGGGGGAGGAGGAGGGTGACGCCGGACGTCTGGCCCCACTTCTGCTCCGCGGCCGAGATGTACTCGTCGACGACCGTCTGCGCGCCGTTGACGAAGTCACCGAACTGCGCCTCCCACATCACGAGGGCGTCCGGGCGGGCCAGCGAGTAGCCGTACTCGAAGCCCATGACCGCGTACTCGGAGAGCAGGGAGTCGTAGACGTTGTAGCGGGCCTGGTCGTCGGAGAGGTACTGGAGCGGGGTGAAGTCCTCGCCCGTGACCCGGTCGATCAGGACAGCGTGGCGCTGGCCGAAGGTGCCACGGCGGGAGTCCTGGCCCGACAGCCGGACCGGGGTGCCCTCCAGGAGGAGGGAGCCGATGGCGAGGGTCTCGCCCATGCCCCAGTCGATCGTGCCGTCCTCGATCATCGCCGCCCGGCGCTGCAGCTGCGGCAGCAGACGCGGGTGGACGGTGACGTTGTCGGGGATGTTGACCTGGGACTCGGCGATCCGCTTGACGACCTCCTGGGAGACCGCGGTCTGCACGGCCACCGGGAACTGCGCCTGCGGGTCCGAGATCTGCACCTCGGCCCCCTGCGAGACGGCCTCGCGGACCTCGGTGAAGACCTTCTCCAGCTGGCCCTGGAAGTCCTGCAGCGCCTGCTCGGCCTCTTCGAGGGTGATGTCGCCGCGGCCGATCAGGGACTCGGTGTAGAGCTTGCGCACCGAGCGCTTCTTGTCGATCAGGTCGTACATCAGCGGCTGCGTGAACGCCGGGTTGTCCGACTCGTTGTGCCCGCGACGGCGGTAGCAGATGAGGTCGATCACGACGTCCTTGTTGAACGCCTGGCGGAACTCGAAGGCCAGGCGAGCGACGCGGACGACGGCCTCGGGGTCGTCGCCGTTCACGTGGAAGATCGGCGCCTCGATCATGCGGGCCACGTCGGTGGCGTACATGGAGGAGCGCGAGGACTCCGGGGCGGCGGTGAAGCCGACCTGGTTGTTGATGACGATGTGGACCGTGCCGCCGGTGCGGTAGCCACGCAGCTGCGACATGTTCAGCGTCTCGGCGACCACACCCTGGCCGGCGAAGGCCGCGTCACCGTGCAGGGCGACCGGCAGGACGGTGAAGTCCGTGCCGCCCTTGTTGATGATGTCCTGCTTGGCGCGGGCGATGCCCTCGATGACCGGGTCGACCGTCTCCAGGTGGGAGGGGTTCGCGGCCAGCGAGACCTTGATCTGCTCGCCGTCGAGGCCAGTGAAGGTGCCCTGGGCGCCCAGGTGGTACTTCACGTCGCCGGAGCCGTGCATCGACTTCGGGTCGAGGTTGCCCTCGAACTCGCGGAAGATCTGCGCGTACGACTTGCCGACGATGTTGGCGAGGACGTTCAGGCGGCCGCGGTGGGCCATGCCGATGACGACCTCGTCCAGGCGGGACTCCGCGGCGCTGTCGATGACGGCGTCGAGGAGCGGGATGACGGACTCGCCGCCCTCCAGGGAGAAGCGCTTCTGGCCGACGTACTTCGTCTGCAGGAAGGTCTCGAAGGCCTCCGCCGCGTTCAGGCGGCGCAGGATGCGCAGCTGCTCCTCGCGCTCCGGCTTGGAGTGCGGGCGCTCGACGCGGTCCTGGATCCACTTGCGCTGCTTCGGGTCCTGGATGTGCATGAACTCGATGCCGGTGGTGCGGCAGTACGAGTCGCGCAGCACGCCGAGGATGTCGCGCAGCTTCATCATCGACTTGCCGGAGAAGCCGCCGACCGCGAACTCGCGCTCCAGGTCCCACAGGGTGAGGCCGTGCTCGGTGATGTCGAGGTCGGGGTGCTTGCGCTGGCGGTACTCCAGCGGGTCGGTGTCGGCCATGACGTGGCCGCGGACCCGGTAGGAGTGGATCAGCTCGAAGACGCGGGCGGCCTTCGTGACGTCGTCGTCGTGGCTGGCGTCGATGTCCTTGAGCCAGCGGACCGGCTCGTAGGGGATGCGCAGGGCCTCGAAGATCTCGTCGAAGAAGCCGTTCTCGCCGAGGAGGAGGTTCGCGACGACCCTGAGGAACTCGCCGGAGGCGGCGCCCTGGATCACCCGGTGGTCGTAGGTCGACGTGAGCGTCATGACCTTCGAGATGCCGAGCTTGTTCAGGGTGTCCTGGGAGGTGCCCTGGAACTCCGCCGGGTAGTCCATGGAGCCGACGCCCATGATGACCGACTGGCCGGGCATCAGACGCGGCACGGAGTGGACGGTGCCGAGGCCGCCGGGGTTGGTCAGGGAGACCGTGACACCGGTGAAGTCGTCCATCGTCAGCTTGCCGTCGCGGGCGCGGCGGACGATGTCCTCGTAGGCCTGCCAGAACTCGAAGAAGTTCAGCGTCTCGGCCTTCTTGATGCCGGCGACGACGAGCTGGCGGTCGCCGTTCGGCTTCACCAGGTCGATGGCGAGGCCGAAGTTGACGTGCGCGGGCTTGACGAGGGTGGGCTTCCCGTCCTTCTCCGCGTAGTGCCAGTTCATCGACGGCATGGCCTTGATGGCCTGCACCATCGCGTAGCCGATGAGGTGGGTGAAGGAGATCTTCCCGCCCCGGGCGCGCTTCAGGTGGTTGTTGATGACGATGCGGTTGTCGAAGAGCAGCTTCACCGGGACCGCGCGCACGGACGTGGCCGTGGGCAGCTCCAGGGAGGCGTTCATGTTCTTCGCGACGGCACCGGCGGGACCACGCAGCGTCACGTACTCGGGACCCTCGGGGCCCTCGGTCGCGGGCTCGGCCTTCGGCTTCGCGGCGGCCGGAGCGGCCTTCACGGGGGCCGGGGCGGCGGCAGCGGGCTTCGGCGCCGCCGGAGCGGCTGCGGGAGCGGCGGCCTGGACGGGCGCAGGAGCGGCCTGAGCCGGTGCCGCGGGCGCGGCCGGGGCTGCCGGAGCGGCAGGCGCGGCCTGAGGCGTCGCTGACGGGGTGGTGGTCCCTGCGGCCCCCGCGGCCGCAGTACCCGCCGAAGCCGAGGCGGCAGGAGCCCCCGGCTTGTAGTCGGCGAAGAAGTCCCACCAGGCTCGGTCTACCGAATTCGGGTCCTGGAGGTACTGCTGATAGATCTCGTCGACGAGCCATTCGTTCGCACCGAACGCGGCCGCGGGGTTCTTCCCGGCGGCTTGGTCATCGGTCGAGATGCTCGAGTTACTGGGGGACTGTGGCGACACGGCGGCAACCGCCCTCTTCCGCTTCACAAGGTGATGGACAGCGGGAATCAAGGCTACGCCCCCATGGCCGAGAAGGTCAGGCCGGGCCGGTCCAACGTCGTGTAAGTCACATCGGAAAGCGTGTTTCGGGGAAGGAAATGGCGGGAAACAAGCGGGGTTTCGGTCCGGAATGGGTACGCCGATCCAGGGTCGCGGTACGACTCACACGGCCCTGTGCCTGATCACACGTGTCCACGAGCACGGGACGACGATGGATCTTGTGGCTCCGGTTCGAACTTTACGTCAACTTGGCAGAGAAGGAAGCCCTGGAAGGATGACCTGAATCCGGCAACCCCGCTGGGATTCGGCCACGCCGATCCGGCCGCCGTGCAGATCGACCGCCCAACGGGCGATGGCGAGCCCGAGGCCCGTACCGCCGTCGCTGCCCGGGCCGTGCGGCGAGGGCACCCCGCCGCGGTTGAAGCGCTCGAAGACCCGGTGCCACTCCGACTGCGGAATGCCGGGGCCCTCGTCCAGGACCTCCAGGGCAAGTGACTCCGGGTAGTCGCCGCGCCGCGCCTTGACCGTCACCCGGCCGTGCGGCGGGCTGTGCTTGACCGCGTTGTCGATGAGGTTCGCCACGACCTGGTGGATCCGCTCCGGGTCCGCGTGCGCGGTCAGCTCCGGCGGGGACACGTCGAGGTGCAGATGGACGTCGGTGCGGGTGTGACTGCCGGAGCCCGAGGCGATGCCCGCGCGCGCGGAGGCGACCATGTTGGCCTCCTTGAGCACGCCGGACAGGTACGGCCACACCTCGAAACGGCGCCTGCGCAGGGGTACGACCCCGTTGTCCAGCCTGGAGAGGTCCAACAGCGTCTCGACCAGCCGGCCCAGCCGCTCCGTCTGCTTCAGGGCCGTACGCATCGTCTCGGGGTCGGCGGCGGAGACACCGTCCACGACGTTCTCCAGGACCGCGCGCAGGCCCGCGATGGGGGTGCGCAGCTCGTGCGAGACATTCGCCACGAGTTCCTTGCGCTGGCGGTCCTGGGCCTCCAGCTCGTCGGCCATCAGGTTGATCGTCTGGGCCAGGTCGCCCAGCTCGTCCCGCCGGTCGTCCCGCACCCGGCGGGTGTAGTCGCCGTGCGAGATGGAGCGGGCGACCGTGTTCATCTCGTCCAGCGGCGCGGTGAGCGAATGGGCCACGAACTGCGTTATCAGCAGTGTGGCGATCATCGAGAAGACCGTGATGAAGCGGAGCTCCGTCTTGGTGTGCACCGCGATCATCGACAGACCCGTGGTGATGAGCACGGAGATGACGACGAGAGCGCCCAGCTTGGTCTTGATCGAGAACGGGCGTACGGAGCCCCAGAACCCCTCGTCGCGGCCCGGCTCACCGGGACCGCTCACGACGCCCGTGGTTCTGCCCGATTCACCGAGCCCGCTCATGACATCAGCCCCCTACATGAGGTTCCTGGTCCCTGCGGAGACCCGGCTCAGGGAGTCGGGGTCTCCAAGGCGTAGCCCACGCCGTGGACGGTACGGATCCGCTCGGCACCGATCTTCCGGCGCAGCGCCTTGATGTGGCTGTCCACGGTCCGAGTGCCCGAGGCGTCCGCCCAGTCCCAGACCTCGGCCAGCAACTGCTCGCGGGAGAGTACCGCGCGCGGAGTGTTGGCGAGGCATACCAGGAGGTCGAATTCGGTGGGCGTGAGGTGCACGTCCTCCGAGCGCACCCGTACCCGGCGCTGCGCGTGGTCGATCTCCAGCTCGCCGAGGCGCAGGATCCCGCTGCGCGGCGTCGAGGCGGCCACCACGGCCCGCTCGACCCGGCGCAGCAGGACGTGCACGCGCGCGGCCAGCTCGCGCATCGAGAACGGCTTGGTCATGTAGTCGTCGGCGCCGACGCCGAGCCCGACCAGCATGTCGGTCTCGTCGTCGCGCGCGGTGAGCATCAGCACCGGCACCGGGCGCTGGGCCTGCACGCGCCGGCAGACCTCCAGGCCGTCGAAGCCGGGCAGCATGATGTCGAGGATCAGCAGGTCGGGCTGCCAGGCCTCTGCTGTGTCGACGGCGGCCGGTCCGTCGCCCGCGGTTTGCACGAGGAATCCCTCGGCCCGCAGGCGGGCCGCGATGGCGTCGACGATCGTCGGGTCGTCCTCGACCACCAGCACCCGGCGCTGAGCGCCTGGCGTGGCCGCCGTGCCGTTGTGCGAGGTGTGTGTTTGCTCCATCGCCCGCCCCTGAAGTGTGCTTTCCGGAATCCGTGGGGTGATCCCATGACTGCGCTTGACGCTTGAATGATCTGCGCCAGGGAAGCAGGGTACGGGCAGTCACCTTCGCTCGGCTATCCAGGCCCGACCGCGAGATGGACGACGTCCGGAACGCCCCGGGCAACGGGGATCTCTTCGGTACGCACCTGGTGGAATCCGGCATTCCGCAGCGATCCTTCAAATTCCGGAGAGGGCTGCGCCGACCACACGGCGAGCACCCCGCCCGGCTTCAACACCCTTGCGCAGCTTGCCAGTCCGGCCGGTCCGTACAGCCCGGTGTTGTCCTCGGTGACGGTCCAGTCGGGCCCGTTGTCGATGTCGAGGCACAGCGCGTCGTACGTGTCGGAAGTCTCATTGACGTGAGCGAGCAGATCGGATCTCACGATTTCGGTCCGGGGGTCGGCGAGCGCCGCCGCGGAGAGTTCCGCCAGCGGTCCGTCACGGTGCCAGTCGATGATGGCCCCTTCGCGTTCGACGACGGTGATGTGCCCCCAGCGCGGGTCGGCGGCGGCGTGTGCCAGAGAGAACCCGACACCGAGCCCCCCGATCAGCACCTCGGGCTCCGTCCGCTCGTCCAGGGCGTCCAGCGCGGCGTCGACGAGCAGCCGTTCCGAGCGGCCGTCGGAGGTGTCCATCAGGAAGCACCCGTTGGCGATGATCTGCAGCAGCGCGCCGTGGCGCCGCAACACGACCTCGCCGTAGGGGCCTTCCCGGCGATCGATGACTACAGGGATGTCGTACGAGGCAGTCATGGCTCCCATCCTGGCACTTTCACCAGGATGGGCAGCCGAATTAATCCTCAGGGGGTCAGAGGTTCAGTCCGTGCCCGTAGGGGAACACGGGGTCTTCGGTGTCGTCGGGGACGTCCGGCCGTGACGCCTCGACCGCCGCCATGGAGCGCGGCAGTTCGAACGGCAGTCGTCCCTGGGCCCGCGCCCGTCCGAAGGCGACGTCCAGGAGTGCCGTGTCGCTCGCGCCGTAGTCGGCGACCAGCGCGGCCGCCTTCGCGGCGATCTCGGGGAGGACGGCGGGCCGTTCGAGGTTGACGCACACCAGCGTGGGCACCGCGTCCAGCAGCCGCAGGATCTCCTTGAGCTCGTCCTCCGGGAAGGCCAGCGACCCCGAGTGGAAGAAGGACTCGAAGAGCCCGGGGCGCTCCTCGTGGGGCGTGCGCAGGCGCAGTACCGCGAGGTCCGCGTCGACGGGATCGGGGACGACATTGCCGTACGCGGCGGCCACTTGCTCGGAGATTCCCCGCACGTACAGGTTCGGGCGGCCCTCGAGGGGCAGCAGTCCGTGGTTGGTCAGGACGGTCAGCGAGCGGCGCTGGGCGGCCTCGCCGAGCGCGGTGAACTCGCCCGCCCCGACGGTCTCCTCCGCCCGGTCGGGGTCCACGTAGCGGTTCTCGAAGAGGCCGAGCGTGAATTTCTCGCGCAGGAGTCGACGTACGGATTCGTCGACGCGTTCCTCCGTGACGCGGCCCGAACGGACCAGTTCCACGATCACCTCGGGGCACTGCTCGCCGCCGAACTGGTCGCTGCCCGCGTCCAGCGCCTTCGCCGCGCGTTCGGCGACGGTCAGGTGCTCGGCGCCCCAGGCTCGCGCGGGGAACAGCTCGCCGAGCACGGGCGCGTCGGTGAGCAGGCCCCAGTCGGTGCAGACGATGCCGTCGAAGCCGAGGCGTTCGCGCAGGAGGCCGGTGAGGACATCGCGGTTGAAGCCGAAGCCGACCTCCTCCCAGTCGGTGCCGATCGGCTGCCCGTAGTACGGCATCACCTGGGAACAGCCCGCCTCCACGGCCGCCTTGAAGGGCTGGAGGTGGTACTCACGCATGCCGCCCGGATAGATCTGCTCCTTACCATGCGCGAAGTGCGGGTCCTCGCCGTCCTTCTGCGGTCCTCCGCCGGGGAAGTGCTTGACCATGGCGGCGACGGATTCCGGTCCGAGCCTCGCCCCCTGGAGACCGCGTACGTACGCCCGTACCAGCTCGCTCGTCAGCCCCGCGCTGGATCCGAACGTGCCGCTCTGGCGCGACCAGCGTGGCTCGGTGGCCAGGTCGATCTGCGGGTGCAGCGCGACCCGGAAGCCCACCGCCAGGTACTCGCGGCGGACCGTGTCCCCGAAGCGCTCCACCAGCGCCGGGTCGCCGATCGCGGCCAGGCCCAGGGGTTCGGGCCAGGCCGAGAAGGCGCCGGAGTTGAAGGAGGCGCCCGGGTTGTCGGTGAACGCGTGGCGCGGGTCGGTGGAGAGGGTGACCGGGATGCCCAGACGGGTGCTCGCGGCCAGCTCCTGGACCCGGTTGACCCACTGGGCCGTCTCGCGCACGCCGTACTGGCCGATGAGGTTGAAGTGGGTCAGCGCCCTGCCCTCGATCAGCTCGGGGGTGGGGGCGTGCACGAAGGGCCCGTCGGTGGCGAAGGTGCCGTCCGCGTTCATGGAGAGCATGGAGTGGAACAGCTGACCCGCCTTCTCCTCCAGCGTCATGCGGGAGAGCAGGTCCTCGACGCGCTCGTCGACGGGGCGGTGCGGATCGCGGTACGTGGCGGTGGTCTTCCCTGAGGGCATCCCGGTTTCCTTGTTTCCTTCTTGCTCGAGGCGGCTGTTTGACGGGCTTCTTAAAGAAGGGGGCTGTTTGAAGGGGGTCACTTGACGGAGCGGACGAACCGGACGGCGAGTGCGCCCAGTACGGCGGCGATCGCGCCGAAGAGGAACAGCGCCCCGTAGTTGCCGCCCCCGCCGATCGCGAGGAGCGCGGGGGCGGCGATCGGGACGAGGGACTGGGGCAGGGCGTTGCCGATGTTGAGGACGCCCACGTCCTTGGCGGACTCGTCGGGGTTGGGCAGCACCGCGGCGGCGAGCGCCAGGTCGACGGAGAGGTAGAGGCCCTCACCGAGGCCGAAGACGATCACGGCGACGACGTACATCCCGAAGGACTGCGCGGCGGCGAGCAGCGCCAGGCTGAGGGCCATGACGAGCGAGGAGCCGAGGACGTACGGCCTGCGGCGGCCCGAACGGTCGGAGAGCTGGCCGCCGAGCAGCGAGCCGGTCACGGTCGCGACGACCATGGCGAGAGTGCCGACGAGGACCTTGCCGGAGACGGCGTCGTCGCTGTAGCCGAGGCGGTCCATCAGGAAGTAGACCTGGTAGCTGGTGACGCAGGAGGCGCCGGTGAAGACCAGGAAGCGGCCGGCGAAGTTCCAGGCGAAGTCGGGGTGCTTGCGCGGGTCGACCCAGAAGCTGCGCAGGAACTCGCGGAGGCCGTACGGCTCGAAGGCGCCGGCGCGGGCCGGGCGGTCCTTCATCACCGCGACCAGATAGCCGACCGCGGCGAGCCCGATGACGCCGGGGACGAGGAACGCCAGCGCCATCGAGCCGCTGAAGACATTGGCCAGGACCGAGCCCGCGATCATCGAGAACGACGTCGTCATGCCGACGATGTGGACGGCATCCAGCTGCAGTGGGCCCTCGACCCCACGGGCGTCGACATGGCCGCCCGGATGCGGGCCTACCTCGACCGGCTGCTGCGCTCGATCACCGTCTCGGGCACGGGGCTGCCGTCGGACGCGCATACGGCACTGACTCGTGCGCGCGTACGGACCGACTCGGACGCACGCACGGACTGACTCGGACGCGTGTGCGGACACGGCGACCGCGGACGCCGAATGCGCTTATCAGGTTGCTATGAATCGCCTCCCACGTGGCGTCGGTCATAGACAGCGGCGGCGCGAGCCCCCAAGGGTGGAGCGGGACGGAAGGAGCCCCTCACCTTGGACCGGAGCACGACCGCGACGGAGACGGCAGTGGCGACGACCACGGCCCCGACGGCCTCCTCGGCCGATGCCGCGCTCAAGGACCCACAGACGGGCACGCTTTTCCTGGACGGGGTGCCGCGACAACGGGGCGCCATGACCGTGCCGCCCGTCCCCCGCCCGGCGACGACATCTCCTGCACTTGCTCCTCCCGCTCCGGTCGCTCCACCCGTCTCCCGCGCCCTCGCCCGGCTCCGGTCGCTCCGTCCCTGGCGGCTGCTGCCCACCCCCACCGGAACGCCGTTCACTTTCGGCTACGCGGCCGTGCTCACCGTCACCGCGATGGTCACCGACTACGCGGACCCCTCCCTCGTCCACGCCCTGCATCAGGGGTCCAGCACCGACGTCGCGCACCTCATACACGAACCGGTGCTGGTACTGCTGGCCAGCGCGCTGTGGATGGCGGGCGGGATCACCTCGCCGTACGCCCTCGGGTTCGTGCTGGTGCTGACCGCGCTGGAGCGGCGGATAGGCGGCCTGCGGGCCGCCGGAGTCTTCCTGCTCGGGCACGTCCTGGCCACCCTGGCCACCGAGGTGCCTATCGGTCTTTCCGTGCTGGTGGGAGACCTCCCCGACAGCTCCCTGCACCGCCTCGACTACGGCATCAGCTTCGGCGTCGCCACGAGCGTCGGCGCGCTCGCCGGGTTGCTGCGGCCCTGGCTGCGCTGGCCGCTGCTGGTCGTCTTCGGCTCGATGGTCGTCGGGGACCTGCTCGAATTCGCCGACCCGATGACGGACTGGGGGCATGTGATGTCCCTGGCGATCGGGGTGTCGACCTGGCCGCTGGTCCGGGGCTGGCGCCGCGCCCGTGCGCAGGCGGCCTCCAGCCCCGTTGCCCCCGCCGCCGTACACACCGCTCAGACGCCCGGCACCGTCGCGGCCTAGCATCCCGGGCGAGCGCCACCACGGCCGCTGCCCCGCCGCCCACGACCACCCGGCGCCGAGTCGACCCTCGCCCCTGTTGCTGCCTCTCGCCCACGTCGTGCCCCGTTTCCCCGTGCGTGGTTCCACAGCGTGTGGATGAGCCTGCGGTGTGAAGGAGCCGGCTGTGCATGCGACTGCGGTGGTGTGACGGCGCTCTTGCGCTCTCCCGGCCGCGGCTCTTGCGACCGCGTCGACCGCGTCGACCGCGTCGACCGGGCGCGGTCGTACGGGAAGGGACGGCGGGCCGACGGCGTTGACCGCACCACAGGCGTTCGCGGCGGAGGTACGGCGGAGCGGCGCCGACCAAGAGGGAAGCGTGGCGGATACCCCGCTGACCTGCACGGACGTCTCCGTGGAGAGCGATCGCTCACAGCGAACAGTCCCCGGGGAACAATCCGGGGCTCACGTGCATTGAGTCGGCATAGCTCAACTTGACTGCCTAGGGAGAGATAATGGCTTCGACGTCCACACCGCTCACCCTGCCCGTGTTGCCGCTCGATGATGAGGTCGTGCTGCCCGGGATGGTGGTTCCGCTGGACCTGAACGACGCCGATGTACGCGCCGCGGTGGAGGCCGCCCAGGCCGCCGCGCGGTCGGAGCCCGGCAAGCCGAAGGTGCTGCTGGTGCCACGCATCGACGGGGCGTACCCGAGCACGGGCGTGCTCGGCACCGTCGAGCAGGTCGGCCGACTGGCCGACGGCGACCCGGGCGCGCTGATCCGCGGCCGTGGGCGCGTGAAGATCGGCGCCGGGACGACCGGTCCTGGTGCCGCCCTGTGGGTCGAGGGCACCCAGGTCGATGAGACCGTGCCCGATCCGCTGCCCGGCCACGTCGCCGAACTGGTCAAGGAGTACAAGGCCCTCGCCACCAGCTGGCTGCGCAAGCGCGGCGCCTGGCAGGTCGTGGACCGCGTACAGGCCATCGACGATGTGTCCACCCTTGCCGACAATTCCGGTTACTCCCCGTTCCTGAGCACCGAGCAGAAGGTCACGCTGCTGGAGACCGCCGACCCGGTCGCCCGGCTGAAGCTCGCCACCGAGCAGCTGCGTGAGCACCTCGCCGAGCAGGATGTCGCCGAGTCCATCGCGAAGGACGTCCAGGAAGGCGTCGACAAGCAGCAGCGCGAGTTCCTGCTGCGGCGCCAGCTCGAAGCCGTCCGCAAGGAGCTGCGCGAGCTGAACGGCGACGCCAAGGAGGGCGAGGAGTCCGACGACTACCGGACCCGCGTCGAGGCCGCCGATCTCCCCGAGAACGTCCGCGAGGCCGCGCTCAAGGAAGTCGACAAGCTGGAGCGGTCCAGCGACCAGTCGCCCGAGGGCGGCTGGATCCGGACCTGGCTCGACACCGTCCTGGAACTCCCGTGGAACGAGCGCACCGAGGACGAGTACGACATCCAGGGCGCCAAGGGCATCCTGGACGCCGAGCACGCCGGTCTGCAGGACGTGAAGGAGCGCATCACCGAGTACCTGGCCGTGCGCAAGCGGCGTTCCGAGCGTGGTCTCGGCGTCGTCGGCGGGCGGCGCGGCGGTGCCGTGCTCGCGCTCGTCGGTCCGCCCGGTGTCGGCAAGACCTCGCTCGGCGAGTCCGTCGCGCACGCCATGGGCCGCAAGTTCGTCCGGGTCGCGCTCGGCGGCGTACGGGACGAGGCCGAGATCCGCGGCCACCGGCGTACGTACGTCGGCGCGCTGCCCGGCCGTATCGTCCGCGCCATCAAGGAGGCCGGGTCCATGAACCCGGTGGTCCTGCTGGACGAGATCGACAAGGTCGGCTCCGACTTCCGCGGCGACCCCGCCGCGGCGCTGCTCGAAGTCCTCGACCCCGCCCAGAACCACACCTTCCGGGACCACTACCTGGAGGTCGAGCTCGACCTCAGCGACGTGGTGTTCCTGGCGACGGCCAACGTGCTCGAGGCCATCCCGGAGGCGCTGCTCGACCGTATGGAGCTGGTCAGGCTCGACGGGTACACCGAGGACGAGAAGGTCGTCATCGCCCGTGACCACCTGCTGCCGCGTCAGCTGGAGCGGGCCGGTCTGGAGAAGGAGGAGGTCGCGCTCGACGAGAGCGCGCTGCGCAAGCTCGCCGGGGAGTACACCCGGGAAGCGGGCGTACGCAACCTGGAGCGGGCCGTCGCACGCCTGCTCCGCAAGGTCGCGGCGCAGCACGAACTCGGAGAGCGGGAGCTGCCCTTCACGGTGACCGACGCCGATCTGCGCGGGCTCATCGGACGGCCGCACCACGTGCCCGAGTCCGCCCAGGACCCGGCCGAGCGCCGCACCGCGGTGCCCGGCGTCGCCACCGGTCTGGCCGTGACGGGCGCGGGCGGTGACGTTCTCTTCGTGGAGGCGTCGCTGGCCGACCCGGAGACGGGCGCGGCCGGTCTGACCCTGACCGGTCAGCTGGGTGACGTGATGAAGGAGTCGGCGCAGATCGCGCTCTCCTTCCTCCGCTCGCACGGCGCCGAGCTGGAACTGCCGGTCGGCGACCTGAAGGACCGTGGCGTGCACATCCACTTCCCGGCGGGCGCGGTCCCCAAGGACGGTCCGAGCGCGGGCGTCACCATGACGACGGCGCTGGCCTCGCTCCTGTCCGGCCGACTGGTCCGCACGGACGTGGCGATGACGGGTGAGGTCTCACTGACCGGCCGTGTCCTGCCCATCGGCGGGGTGAAGCAGAAGCTGCTCGCCGCGCACCGGGCGGGTGTCACCACGGTCATCATCCCGAAGCGCAACGAGGCCGACCTGGACGACGTCCCGGCCGAGGTGCTGGAGAAGCTGGACGTCCACGCCGTCACGGACGTCCGCCAGGTCCTGGAACTGGCGCTGTCGCCGGCGATGAACGGCGCGACGCCGGAGGTTCCGGTAGCGGCGTGACGGACGCTGCCGGAAGGGAAGGCCCGGGTCCCGTGAGGGAGGCCCGGGCCTTCGCCGTGCCGTCAGCCGTTTGTGTCGGCTGTCGGCCGACATCGGTCGACTGAAATCTGAAATCTGAAATCTGAAATCTGTCAGCTGAAATCTGTCAGCCGTCAGGTGTCAGCCGCCGTCTGTCAGCCGTCAGCCGTCAGCCGCCATCTGTCATCTGTCATCTGTCATCTGTCATCTGTCAGCCGTCATCGGTCAGCCGTTGGCCAGTGCCCGCACCCGGTCCAGCCCGCCGTTGAACTTGTCGTGGTCGCCGACCGTCGGACCGGACGACGTGTACTGCCAAATGGTGTAATACGACCACCCGGAAGGCAGCGTCCCCGGATCCGACGCATACCGCGCGATCCACAGCGGGTTGGCGGAGGCGAAGCCGCCGTAGTTGCCGGTGCAGTCGCTCCACCAGCTGGTGGCCGTGTAGATCACGGCGTCCCGGCCGGTGCGCGCCTTGTACTGGGCGAGGAAGCTGCTGATCCAGCTGACCATCGCGCTCTGCGTCTTGCCGTAGCAGGCGGCCCCGTACGGGTTCCACTCGATGTCGAGCGTGCCCGGCAGCGTCCTGCCGTCGCCGGACCAGCCGCCGCCGTGGTCCACGAAGTAGTTGGCCTGGGTGGCGCCGCTCGTCGTGTCGGGCGTCGCGAAGTGGTACGCGCCGCGGATCATGCCGACGTTGTACGAGCCGTTGTACTGCTGGGCGAAGTAGGGGTTCGTGTAGTACGTCCCCTCGGTGGCCTTGGTGTAGGCCCACTTGACCCCGCTGCTCCACAGGGTCGACCAGGCGACGTTGCCCTGGTGGCCGCTGACGTCCACGCCTTCCGTCTGGGTGGCGTCACCGGTGTTGGGTGTGCCGGCCTGGCCGTCGTGCGCGAGGACGCCCATGCCCATGCGGGCGGAGCCCCGGGCGGGTGTGTCGGCGGCGGAGGAGGGCGGGGCGGTGAGGGCGGAGAGGAGGGAGAAGGCGGCGAGCAGGGTTCCCAGCGCGAGCAGGCGCAGGCGGTGGGGCGTTCCGGATCTGTGCACGGGCATGACGTGCCTCCGAAGGGCTCGATGGAGCCAGGTGGGGGGAATGGTGCGGACATGCGTGCCGTGAGTGGTGCGGGGTGCGCGCCGTGAGTGGGGGTCAGGTCCTCGTCGACCTGGCGGCGTGGGCATGCCATTGGGTGCCTGTTCACGAAGCTACGCACGGGGAGAACGCGCTGGGAAGAGGGGCCGTGGGCTGCCGTTGGTCTACGCCTGAGAAATACTGACGGAGCTGTGGCTATGGCCACCTTTGGCGGAAACTTTCAGAGTCGGGAAACCGGGTGAGGGGCAGACGTGCGCGAGGACAGGAACGGAGGCCGACGTCCGGCCGGCCTCGACGGGTCGGGCCGGGGTGTGGACCGGCCCGCCGCGCACGGCGGCCCGGACCCGGAGTTCCTCTCCCTGGAGCGCGAGTTGACTGTGTTCCTGCGCCGTGCCCGCGCCAACCAGGGAGAGATGGCCCGCGAGGTCCATCCGGACCTGGAGTCCGCCGCGTACGGACTCCTCGTACGCCTCGACGAGTGCGGTCGCCAGCGGGCGACGGAGCTCGCCGCCTACATCGGCGTGGGCAAGGCCACCATGTCCCGCCAGCTGCGCGCCCTGGAGGAGCTCGGCCTCGTCGCCCGTGAGCCCGACCCCGCCGACGGCCGTGCCTGGCTCGTCCACCTCACCGAAGGGGGCCGCGGCCGGGTCGGCGAGGTGCGCGAGGCCCGGCGCGCCCGGTACGTGAGTGAGCTCGCCCACTGGGATCCTCGCGAGGTCGCGGAGCTGGCGCGGCTGCTGCACCAGCTGAACCTCGGCATGGAGAAGTAGGAGGAGGCGGGCGTGGACCAGGAATTCCCCGCGCTGGAGCGGGAGCTGACCCTGCTGCTGCGGCGCGCCCGGGCCAGTTCCGGCGAGATGGCCCGCGAGGTCCACCCCGACCTGGAGTCCTCCGCGTACGGGCTCCTCTTCCGCCTCGACGAGTGCGGCCGCCAGCGCGCCACCGAGCTGGCCGCGTACATCGGCGTGGGCAAGGCCACGATGTCCCGTCAGCTCCATGCCCTGGAGGAGCTCGGTCTGGTCGCCCGTGAGCCCGACCCCGTCGACGGGCGTGCCTGGCTCGTCCGTCTCACGGACGAGGGCCGGCACCGGTTCCGTACGGTGCGGGAGGCGCGCCGGGCACGGTACGTCCGTGAACTCGCGGGCTGGGACCCGCACGAGGTCGCCGAACTGGCCCGGCTGCTCCACCAGCTGAACCGGGTCATGGAGAAGTAAGACTCCGATCCGCCCCACTCACCACTCCGCCAAGACTCACCACTCCACGAAGACCACCGTCGCGTCGTCGTGCGTCTTGCTCCGCCTCAGCCGTACCCGCGCCTCGGCGTCGGCCCGTTCCAGCGTCCGTACGCGGTCCACGAGGGACTGGGCGCCCTCCTTGCGGACGACGGTGAACAGACCGCCCCAGTCGCCCTCCCCGAACTTCTCCACCCAGCGGGTCGCGCCGTCCGTCAGGGCGGCCAGGGCACGGACCTCGGCCCGGGACACGATCCCCGTCACCGCCCGGGCCGCGACCGACGGATCGGCGGCGGCCGTGAAGAAGCCCCCCTCCTTGTTGCGGACGGTCGCGTCGGCGATCGCGTCCGAGGCGAGAGAGGCGCGGGGGACACGGGCGAGGCGGTCGTCCAGGACCGGTGTCACCTCGCCCGCGGGGGACTCCAGCAAAAGGGCCGAGTCCGAGAGGACCAGGTACTCGACGAGGTCGCCTGACCAGCGGGCGAGGACCACGGTTGCCTGGGGCGTGCGCGGGTGAGAAAGGTCACAGGTGTCGGAGTGGGCCTCGGAAGTGCGCCGGATGGACCGGGAAAGGATCTCCGCCAAGGTCAGATCCCGGCGGGAAACGGACAGTTCGGTCAGGGCTCCGCCGAGGTGTGCGGAGAACCAGTGGACGGAATGCAGACAGCCGTCGTCGCCCGGCGGGGGAGTCACGCCGTCGAGGACGACCAGTGATCCTCCTTGCCCTGACGCCGGAAGGCCGACCGATGCGAAGTCCTCATTGGGGCGGGTCGGGTCACCCGGCTCGGATACGAGTTCGGTGCGCATCCAGCCAGTCTGCACGAGCCCTTCACAAGGGGCACGAAAGGCTGGCAACGGTCGCAGGACCGGTGCGGACCAGCAGCTCAGCCGCCGGGTTTGGCATGGAATGATCGACTCCGGCAAGGCGTGGCGGCGAATACTGCCAAAGCGCGCCGCAGACGTCCAACCGGCCCGCCGCGCAAGGGGTCCGCACGCGCCAGAGGAACTTGCCCGCCAACTCCCGTCCGGGGTTCACTCCTTCGGGTGGCGGGCCGGACGATGCGGGACCACTGCCCACCGGCACTGGGAGGGTCGGGAGCCGATGGGACACCCCCTGCTCGAGCGAAGTCGAGAGCTTGGGGAGGGCGGACGCCCAGTTGACGGAACGTCACCCGGGCCCTTGGGTACACGAGTCAGGAATGCGAGCACCGGTGCAGAAGATGCGGTCTCGGCGCACAGGCAAGCAGGCGACTTCCGGAGCCGGGCAGTCGGCCTCCGAAGGGGGCGCGGAGCGCACTCCGGGTGCCGCGGGGCAGACCCCTGCGGGCAAGGGCCGCTCCGCTCACGTGCGCAATCGGCTGATCGTCGCCGTGGCGGTCGTCGCGGCCGCCATCGCCGGCGCCGGAGCCCCCACGGTCCTCGCGGCCTCCGAGCAGCTGAACGACTCCCAGAACCTGGTGACGCTCGCCGGGCGGACCCAGCAGGCGCTGACGCTCGCCCACGCGCTGGCCGACGAGCGCGACGAGGTCACCTCGTACATCGCCGCGGGCCGGCCGAAGTCCAAGGCGCCCTCCGAGCAGCGCAGCGCCCGGGTCGACCGGCAGGTCGACGAGGTGCGGGCGGACGAGGACGCGCCCGCCGTCCTCCTGAAGGACCTGGACGGCATCGGCACCGCCCGCAGAGCGGCGCTCACCGGCAAGAGCACCGCTCTCGAAGCGCACGAGGCGTACTCCGACGTCATCACCGAACTCCACGCCCTCGCCGAGGACCTGGCCGAGCAGCTGCCGCCCCGCGCGGGCGCCGGCGCGCACGCCCTCGCCGAGCTGGACTCCGCGGTCCAGCAGTCCGCCGCCGCCCGCGGACTGCTCCTCGCGGCCCTCAACATCCCGCGCACCACCCAGACGGTCATCAACCCCATCACCGGCCTGGCGTCCACCACCAGCGGCTCGTCCCCCGCCGACACCAAGCAGCGCGACGCGCTCAGCGCCGCCGCCCAACAGGCCCGGCTCCGCTCGGACGCGGCCCTCGCGGACTTCCGCGAGACGGCCCCCAAGGACGCCAAGGCCTCGTACGACTCCACGGTCACCGGACCCGACGTCACGACCGCGGACAAGTACCTCACCGAGCTCACCGACCAGCCGACGCTCTCCGACTCCGAGCTCGACTCCAGCACGAACAAGGTGGACGCGGCGCTCTCCGCCCGCGTCGAGCTGATGCGCGGCGCCGAGGCCTCGTTCTACGACCACCGCACCAAGGACCTGGAGCGGCTGCGGGACGACGACGTCACCGCGCTGGAGATCCGGATCGCCCTCATCGGCACCCTGCTGCTGGTCGCGGTCGGCGTCTCGATGGCCATGGCCCGTACGCTCACCCGCCCGCTGTCCGTACTGCGCCGGGGCTCGGCCCGCCTCGCCGCGGACCCGGGAGCGCAGGAGCCGGTCAAGTTCACCGGCCGCAACGACGAGTTCGCCCAGGTGGTCCGCTCCGTCAACGCGCTGCACGCGCACGCCGCCGCGCTCCACGAACGGCTGGCCACCCTCGAGGCGGACCGCAAGCACCTCATCGGGCAGCGCCAGCTGATGGCCGACGAGCGCGACAGGCTGCGCGCGGAACTCGCCGACGCTGCGGCCCATCTGGAGCAGGTGCGCGGCACCATCCACGGCACCTTCGTCAACCTCGCGCTGCGCACCCTCGGCCTGGTCGAGCGGCAGCTCGGGGTCATCGAGGGACTGGAGGAGCGCGAGCAGGACCCGGAACGCCTGGGCACGCTCTTCAAGCTGGACCACTTCGCGACCGTCATGCGGCGCCACAGCGAGAACCTGCTCGTCCTCGCCGGCCACGAGCACGTCCAGCACCACGCGGGCCCCGTCCCGCTGGTCGACGTCGTACGGGCCGCGGTCAGCGAGATCGAGCGGTACGAGCGCGTCCGTATCGCCGTGCTGCCGCCGCACGCGCACCTCGCCGGGTTCGCCGCGGACGACCTCTCGCACCTGGTGGCCGAACTCCTGGAGAACGCCTCCTCGTTCTCGCCACCCGACCTGCCCGTCGAGGTCTCCGGCTGGCTGCTGGAGAACGGCGAGGTGATGCTCTCCGTGCAGGACGAGGGCATCGGCATGGCCGCCGACCGGATGGCCCAGCTCAACGCCCGCCTCTCCGAGTTCGACCCGGAGGACGCCTACGACCAGGAGAGCGGCGAGGGACTCGGGCTCGGCCTGTACGTGGTGGCCCGGCTCGCCCACCGGCACGGCGTCCGCGTACAGCTGCGGGAGCAGAAGCAGGGCGGCACCGCGGCCGTGGTCGTCCTCCCCAAGACGCTGTTCGCGACCGCCCCCGCCGCCACGGTCCCCTCGGCCTCCCCGGTCGCCGGAGCCGCCCCCTCGGTCGTCCTCCCGGGCGCCGACGCGGAGGCCAACTCGAACGTGCTGCGCGGCCGTTCGGCCCTCACGGCACGGGGCCAGGCGGGCCCGGCCGTTCCCACCGCTCCCGTCGGTGACGAGGACCCGCTGATCGCCGCCGCGGAGGAGGCCGTACGAGCGGACGCCGCCGCGGAGGAGGTGGCCTACGCTCCCGAGCCGACGCCCTCCGAGACCACCATGGAGCTGCTGGCACCGCTGGTCCCGCCGGACGAGCCGGTGGCCCCGGCCCACGAGCCCGCGGTGTCCGCCGCCACTCCCGACCCCTACGCCATAGGCCCCGACTCCCACGAACGGGTGTCGGACGAGGAGACGGAGCGGGTCACCGACAAGGGACTGCCCAAGCGGACGCCGAAGATCTCGGCGCCCGCACCGGTTCCCCGGCCGCGCGTCGGTGGTGTGGACGCCGAGGCGCTGCGGCGCAGGCTCGGCGGCTTCCACCGGGGCGCGACGGAGGGCCGCCGCGACGTGGAGGCCGAGATCGCCGAACAGACGGCCCAGACGCCCACCCCGCACCACACCGCACGGAACACCGCGCAGGACCAAGCGCGGGACGCGGTGCGACAGCAGGACGCAGTAGACGCATCGGGGGGCACAGTCGAGGAGGCAAGCAGTTGACCGCGCCCAGTACCTTCGGCCTGAGCAGTGAAGCCCGCAATCTGCACTGGCTGCTGACGAACCTCGTCGAGGAGGTGCCGGGCCTCCAGTCGGTCGCGGTCGTCTCCTCCGACGGTCTGCTGCTGCTGTCCTCCGACCCCGGGAGGAACGCGGAGGCCCGCACCGGGGCGGAGGCGCGCCCCACCGGCCCCAAGGGATCCTCCGCGGACCTCGCCACCATCGTCTCCGGCATCGGCAGCCTCACCATCGGCGCCGCCAAGCTGATGGACGCGGGCGGGGTGAAACAGACGATGGTCGCGATGGACGAGGGCAGCCTCTTCGTCATGTCGATCAGCGACGGCTCGCTGCTCGGGGTGCACGGCGCCCCGGACTGCGACATGAGCGTGGTGGCGTACCACATGGCGCTGTTCGTCGGCCGCGCCGGGCACGTCCTGACGCCCGAACTCCGCAGCGAGCTACGCCAGTCACTCGAAGCCAAGCCGACGGGGAGTGCCCAGTGAGTCCTTCCTCCGCGCCCAAGCTCCCCATACGTGGCGGGGACCGCAAACCGGCCCGCGTGCGCCCGTACTCGCTCACCGGCGGCCGTACCCGTTTCGGGCACGTGCTGCTGGTCGAGACGTTCGTGGCGGCGATCGAGGCCCCCGAGGAGCGCAAGGAGCTGACCAACGGCTCCCTCGCGACCCGGGTGATGCCCGAGATGCAGGCCATCGTCGAACTCTGCCGCCGGATGCGTACGGTGGCCGAGATCGCCGCCCTCCTCAGGATGCCGCTGGGCGTGGTCCGCGTCCTCCTGAGCGACCTGGCGGACCAGGGAAAGATCCGTGTGTACGGAACAGGTCACGGCCCGGGACAGCCGGACCGCGCTCTGCTGGAAAGGGTGCTGAATGGACTCCGTCGTCTCTGAGGGTGCGCCGAGAACGGCCTCCCCCGCCTCGGCTCCGATGCCTCTGGCCCCGGTGCCGCTGCCCGAGTCCGACGAGAACCTCCAGGCCTGGCAGACCGACCGCACCCGCGCCCCGATCGCGACGAAGATCGTGGTGGCGGGCGGCTTCGGCGTGGGCAAGACCACGCTGGTGACCGCGGTCTCCGAGATCACGCCCCTCCAGACGGAGGCGCTGATGACCCAGGCCAGCGAGGAGACCGACGACCTCACCGGCACCCCGGACAAGGTGACCACGACCGTGGCCATGGACTTCGGCCGCATCACACTCGACGACGACCTGGTCCTGTACCTCTTCGGGACGCCGGGCCAGCAGCGGTTCTGGTTCATGTGGGACGACCTGGTGCGCGGCGCGATCGGCGCCGTGGTCCTCGCCGACACCCGCCGCCTCAAGGACTGCTTCCCGGCGCTCGACTACTTCGAGAGCTGCGGACTGCCGTACGTCGTCGCGGTCAACCACTTCGACGGCAGCGAGCGGTTCGACGCCGACGACGTGCGCGATGCCCTCACAGTGCCTCCACACATACCTGTCATGATCATGGACGCCAGGCGCCGGATCTCGGTCGTCGAGACCCTGCTCGCGCTGGTGGGGCACGCGCTCGACGCGAGCCCCGAATAAGACGTACACGGAGTTAGGACGCGCATGCGGAAGATACTCGTCGTCGGAGCCGGTCAGTCCGGACTCCAGCTTGCCCTCGGCCTCCAGTCGCACGGGTACGAGGTCACCCTGATGTCGAACCGGACGGCGGACGAGATCCGCACCGGCCGCGTCATGTCGACGCAGTGCATGTTCCACACGGCACTCCAGCACGAGCGCGATCTCCAGCTGAACTTCTGGGAGTCCCAGGCCCCGAAGATCGAAGGACTCGGCGTCTCGGTCGCCGCCCCCGGCTCGCACGACCCCGGTCCGACCCAGCGGGCCATCGACTGGGTGGGCCGGCTCGACGGCTACGCGCAGTCGGTCGACCAGCGGGTGAAGATGGCCGGCTGGATGGAGACGTTCGCGCAGCGCGGCGGCCAACTGGTCATCCACGGCGCGGCGGTCTCCGACCTGGACTACTTCGCCCGTACGTACGACCTGGTCCTGGTGTCGGCGGGCAAGGGTGAGCTGGTCTCCATGTTCGGCCGGGACGCCGTCCGTTCCCCGTACACGCAGCCGCAGCGCGCCCTCGCCGTCGCCTACGTCCACGGTCTGGGCCCGCGCCCCGAGCACCCCGACTACGACGCGGTCCGCTGCAACCTGGTCCCCGGCGTCGGCGAGCTCTTCGTCATGCCGACCCTCACCACCACCGGCCGTGCGGACATCCTCTTCTGGGAGGGCATACCCGGCGGCCCGGTCGACGCCTTCAACGGCATCAAGGACCCCGCCGAACACCTCTCCCTGACCCTGGAACTCATGGAGAAGTTCGTGCCGTGGGAGTACGCCCGGGCCACCAAGGTCGAACTCACCGACGCCAACGGAACACTGTCCGGACGCTACGCCCCCACCGTCCGCAACCCGATCGGCCGCCTCCCCGGCGGCGGTCTGGTCCTGGGCGTCGCCGACGTGGTCGTCGCCAACGACCCGATCACCGGCCAGGGCTCCAACTCCGCCTCCAAGTGCGCGGCGGCGTACCTCGGCGCGATCCTCGAGCACGAGGACAAGGAGTTCGACGAGGCGTGGATGCGGTCCGCGTTCGACCGGTACTGGGACACGGCCCAGCACGTGACGAAGTGGACGAACGCCATGCTGGGCGTCCCGCCGGAGCACGTCCTCAATCTGATCGGGGCCGGGGGTCAGATTCCGGCGGTGGCGCATCGTTTCGCCAATGGGTTCAACGACCCGGCGGACTTCGAGAACTTCTTCTATGAACCGGAGAAGGTGGAGGCGTACCTGGCTTCCGTGACGGGGGCCTGAGCCTTTCCTTCCGGGCGCGGGGAGTCCGTGGCTGGTCGCGCGGTTCCCCGCGCCCCTCAGGGGGCGCCCCTATCGGGACGCGAGCTTCGGTGGTGTGTAGTGCCGCAGGGTCTTTCCGTCCGGGTCCGGGCGGACGGCTCCGAGCAACGGGTTGGCGGCGATGGGGGAGACCTTGACGTCGGTTCCCGGTCTCGGGGCCTGCACGACCAGGCCGTCGCCCAGATACAGGGCGACATGGGTGGCCTCGGGGAAGTAGATCACCAGATCCCCGGGGCGAAGCTCGCTCAGCGGAATGTGGGGCAACCGGGCCCATTGCTCCTGGCTGGTCCGGGGGATGGTCCGCCCGGCGTGCTGCCAGGCCTGCGAAGTGAGCCCCGAGCAGTCGTACGCCCCGGGACCCTCGGCCCCCCACACGTACGGCTTCCCGATCTGCTCCACGGCGTAGCGCGCCGCCTTCTCGCCCTCCCGCGTGGGCGGCCGCGCACTGCTGAGCGCCCCTGACGCCACGAACTTCTGCTGCGCCTCGGTGACTCCCGACTTCTCCAGCCGGGCGAGCTCGGCGATCTGACCGGCGCTGAGCGAGGCGAGCAGCACCTCGACGTCCTTGAGCCGCGCCCGCACCTCGTCGCGCTCCTTCTTCTGCCGTTCGGCGAGGACGAGTTGATCGTCGAGCGCCTTGCGCGCCTTCCGTGCGAGAGCGTCGGTCCTGCGCTCCGTCCCCTGCAGCCGGTCGACGGTCTCGACCCGCTCCTGCGCCAGCTGCCCGATCACGTGTCCCTCGTCCAGGGCGTGCTGCGGATCGCGGGCGAGCAGCAGCCGTACGTACGACGAGATCTCGCCGCTGTTCTGGTACTGCTGCCGGGCGAGCCGCCCCGCCGCCGCGCGGCTGTCGTGCAGGGAGAGGCGGGACTTGGCGAGGTTCCCGTCGATCCGGGCGACCTCGGCCTTCTGTTTCTTCAGCTTCTCCGCCGTGGCGTTGTACGTCTCGGTGGCGCGCTCGGCGTCCTGGTAAAGCTGCTGAAGATCCGTCAGCAACCGGGTCACGGACCGCTTTTCGGCCCCGGGATCCGGCGCGGCAACCACCGCCGGCGTGGAGGCCAGCAGCGCCCCCGACGCCATGGCGGCCGTACAAGCCAGACGCACAAGCCTTCCTGACACGTCATCACCTCCGGTGTCGAGGTGGTACCTCCACCTCGCACCGGCAGGATCAGGGAGGCGCATCCCGAGTGCGCGCCCACTGACCGGTTCGGCCCAAGAATCTCACTCGTCGGCGTGGGGCTCCGGCGTGGCTCCCGTACTCTTGCCGCCGGGCTTGGACCAGGGCCACTTGCGCCCGCTCCCCGCGTCGCCCGAGGGGTCGTACTCGTACTTCCACGCCTGGTGCAGCCCCAGTCGTTTGCTCACCCGCGCCTGGACCCGCCGGTAGACGAGAACGGTCGGCGGGCCGCCGTCGGCATCCGGAACCGGAATCCGGTACACCTTCGGCGGGTGTCCGGTCAGACCGAGCAGGACGGGCAGCACACGCCCGTCCAGCGGGCCGCCCTCGAAGGGGGTGTCTTCGCTCTTCACGGCACCAGTGTCACAAACGCCCCCGTCACAGCAGCCGCGCGGCGTCACCGATCACCGGAAGAACCGCCCGGGCCAGCTTCCCCAGGGCACCTTCCCGCCCCTCCAGGACGAGTGCGGCCTGCACCACGCCGGCGGTCTGCGGATCACGTCCGGCACTGACCACGAGCATCGCCACGAACTGCTCCACGAGCCAGTCCCGCAGCTCGTCCAACGGCGGCTCCTTGCCCCCGTCCAGCCAGCTCAGCGAGGCGCCCTCCACCGCCGTGATCCACATCCGCACGGTCATCCGCAGCCGTCGCCCCGGATCCTTCACGCCCAGATGATCCAGAATGTGCTCTGCCGCCGCCCGCCGCACGCCGTCCACTATGGCCGTCGTCCTGGAGGTCTCGACGACACTGCCTCCCTGAAGCAACGCGGTGAACCCGGCGTCGTGCTGGTCCACGAACGCCAGGTACCGATCCACAGCTCGGGCCAGCCGCTCGCTCAGCGGCCCCTCGGGGGGCTCCGCGAAGCAGTGCTCCAGATCCTCCGCGGCGGACCGCAGGGCGGCCTCGTACAGCTGCTGCTTGCCGCCCGGGAAGTACCGGTACACAAGAGGCCGTGACACGCCCGCCGCCTCCGCCACGTCGTCGAGCGAGACCTCCTCGGGTGCCCGGTGCGCGAAGAGGGACAGCGCCGCTTCGAGGAGCTGCGAGCGCCGCTCCTCGACACTCAGCCGGCGGTATGCGGGGGTGGGAGCCTGCGAGGTCATATCGGCAGCGTAACGGCCAGGACACGCGCCCCTTCCCAGCCACGGCCGCCACGGCCCCGACCCACCACAGCCACCGGGCGCCCCGCCCTCAGGCCAGCAGCCCCGACGCCTTCCACAGCCGCCGCCCGACCCCCCGCAGCACCCCGATGTCGTCCAGGAAGTCGGTCAGTCGCTTGGCGCCGGTCTGCATGACCTCCCGCCGGTGCCCGCTCGCCCGCACCTGCGCCACGGCCTCCCGCTGGTCGAGGCCGACGTTCGGGTAGACCTCGGGATTGACGAAGGCGACGGAGAAGATCCGGGCGAACTCCCCCGACGTCACCCGAGTGAACTCCTGCGACCATCGCGGTGCCGTCACCATCTGCCGTCGCAGCTCCTCCCGCGCGTACCGCACGTGCCGCGCCTCCTCCACCACGTGGATGCGCGTGACCCCTCGTACGAGGCTCTGCACCCGCTCGTCGGGAAAGGTCAGCCGCTGCATCCAGTCGAGGATCTCCTCGCCGAGCAGAGTCGCCGTGAAGGACCCGGGCGTGGTCGAGATGGTCTTGAAGACCCGTCCCAGATTCAGATGCGTCCGGCTCACCGGGTAGTACGGCATTCCACCGCGCGAGATCAGCCGGGCGAACATCTTCGAGTGCCGGCACTCGTCCTCGATCTCGGTCAGCGCGTAGCGCACATGCGCACTCGTCGCCGCCTTGTCGTAAATGTGCCGCACCAGCAACTGCATCAGGATGATCTCGAACCAGATCCCCAGCGAAGCCAGCGCGGCGGCCTCGTGGTGCGAGAGCAGAATCCGCTGCTCCTCGCTCATCCGCTTCCACAGCGGGGTGTCGTACAGCGACACCAGCTCCGGCGGCCAGAACCACTTGCCCTCCTCGAAGGGCGCGTCCCAGTCCAGCTCCTTGTCCGGGTCGAAGGAGTGCTTGGCGGAGGAGTCGAGCAGCCGCTCGGCGACCTGCTCCCGGTCCTTGAGCAGACCGAGCGCATCGCGCAGCACGTCCACTTCCGTCACGGTCGTCATGGCTGTTCCCACCTCGTCGTACGGGATCAAGTACGGCATCCCTCCGGGTTACCGACGGTCACGACTTATGAGACTGCCTGTCAGCAAGCTCGTCAATCCCTTGTGCGCGACTTGTTGACGACGCGTCTACCTCGTGTGAGCCTGCGATGTATGCCGACGCACGAGCTGTACGCCAAGGACCCGGGAGACCCCCTCTGGCAGGTGCCGGCCTCAGGGGCGGCACGCTTCAGCTGGGAGTACGACGACGGTCGCGACCGACTCCTCGCCCTGTACCAGAAGGGCAAGGACAAACAGTGGGACGGCCAGAAGAGAATCGACTGGGACCTGGAGGTCGACCCCCACGACCCGCTCGGTACCCCCGACGAGTCGATGACCCTCTACGGGACCCCGCACTGGGCGAAGATGACCGACCGGGACAAGGGCGAGCTGCGCAAGCACTACGCGTCCTGGCAGTTCAGCCAGTTCCTGCACGGCGAGCAGGGGGCCATGGTCTGCGCGGCGCGCATCGTCGAGTCGGTCCCCGACCTCGACGCGAAGTTCTACTCGGCCACCCAGACCATGGACGAGGCCCGCCACGCCGAGATCTACGCCCGCTTCCTGCAGGAGAAGATCGGGATGCTCTACCCGATCAACGACAACCTGCGGTCGCTCCTCGGCGACACCCTCCGGGACTCCCGCTGGGACATGCCGTACCTCGGGATGCAGGTCCTCATAGAGGGCCTGGCCCTGGCCGCCTTCGGCATGATCAGGGACACCACCGACAAGCCCCTCCCCAAGCAGATCCTCGCCTACGTGATGCAGGACGAGGTCCGCCATGTCGCCTTCGGCCGGATGGCGCTGCGCGACTACTACACACAACTCTCCGACGCCGAACTCCGCGAGCGCGAGGAATTCGTCATCGAGGGCTGCTACTTGATGCGGGACCGGCTGCGCGGTGTCGAGGTCCTGGAGAACTTCGGCATTCCCAAGGCCGAGGCCGAGGAATACAGCGAACAGTCCGAATTCCTGCGCCTCTTCCGCCAGTTGCTCTTCAGCCGCATCGTCCCGTGCGTCAAGGACATCGGCCTGTGGGGCGAACGCCTCCAACGGGCGTACGTCGACATGGGCGTCTTCGAGATGGGCGACTCCAACCTCGACCTGCTGATGGCCCAGGACGAGGAGGTGGCCGAGCGGTTGGACGCGGAACGGTTCGCGGCGGAGGAGAGGGAACGGGTGGCGGAGGTGGAGGAGATGATCGAGAAGGGCACGGACTCGTAGGACGAACCGCCGGAAACGACCCGTCCAAACACGCGTGTGCCGGCCCGCCCGGACCGGCATGCTCACATCATGACATCCGCTCCGAACCCCCATCTCACCCCGCGCGCCCTGGCCCGCCGCAGCCTGGAGGGCCTGGCCCTGGGCGACGCCTTCGGCGAACGCTGGTTCCCCCTCTTCCGGGACCGTCCCCAGGCGTACGAGGAGATCCGCGCCCGGCGCACCCCCGAGGAACCGGAATGGCACTGGACCGATGACACGGCGATGGCGCTCGGCATCCTCCGTGTCCTCGACGAACACGGCGAGATCCGGCAACCGGAACTGGCCCAGGCCTTCGCCCTCGGCTACGACGCCGACCCCGCCCGGGGCTACGGCTACGGCATGCACCAACTGCTCCCGCGCCTCCTCCAGGAGCCGAACCGCTGGGCGGAGTTGGCGCGCGGACTCTTCGACGGCGAGGGCAGCCTCGGCAACGGCGCGGCGATGCGGGTGGCCCCGTTGGGTGCCTGGTTCCGGCGCGACCTGCGCCTGGTGATCGCACAGGCGACGCTGTCGGCGGAGGTGACCCACGCCCACCCGGAGGGCATCGCGGGCGCGGTGGCGGTGGCCGTCGCGGCGGCGCTGTCCACCCGTCGGGACCTGAACATCGACACCGTGGTGGAGGCCACGCCCGACAGCGCCGTCCGCGAGGGGCTGCGGCGTGCCGGGAGCCTCCCCTTCACCACCGAACCCTGGAAGGCCGCGGACATCCTCGGCAACGGCCAGCGGGTCCGCGCCGACGACACCGTCCCCTTCGCCGTCTGGTGCGCCGCCCGTCACCCCGACGACCTGACCTCGGCCCTGTGGAGCACGGCGGAGGGCTTCGGCGACGTCGACACGACCTGCCCCATCACGGGCGGCATCGTGGGCGCCCGTACGGGAGTGGGGCACGTACCCCAGGAATGGCTGAGCCGCCGCGAGGCGGTACCCGGCGCCGCCTAGGCCGCCGCCGGGTACCGCGTCAGTTGTTCCAGCTCTCGTCGTACGGGTCGTGCGGGGTCGGGACCGGTTTGGCCGCGGTGACGTCGAGGAACGGGATGCGGCCGTCGTTGACGGGGTCCTTGGTCTGCTTGGCGGTGTAGGTACCGGTGACCTGGAGCCAGGTGTCGGGCTGAAGGATCGGCGGGATGTGGCCGGTCAGGCCGATCTTGACCGGTTGGGCGTCGGCGGCACAGCAGTTGAGGGCCATCCGGACCAGGTACGGGGTGCCGTCCTTGGCGAGGGCGACGAAGCCGGTGACTTCGACCCGCCGGTGGGCCAGGGTGCGGCCGTGGTCGTAGGCGGCGCGGCCCGCGTAGTCGACGACGCCGAGCGGGAGCGGGTCGGTGGCCGGCAGGGACGGATAGGCGAGGGGCGCCTGCAGGGCCGTACCGGCGTGCATGGCGCTGTAGGAGCCCAGCGCGGGCGGGGAGACCAGGATCAGGGCGAGGAGGGGGAGGACGAGGAGCCAGGCGACACGGGGTTCGCGGTGGACGTGCCCGTGCCCGTCGCCGGCTTCACCCCGGCCCCGTCGCTCGTACCAGACCGTCGCCACCGCCGCCATGATCAGCACGACCCCGGCGGCCAGCAGCAACGGCCGCAACCCCGCCTTGACGTAGCGCAGGTAGAGATCGGTGAGCCCGGCGTGCAGGACCGCCGCGCCGACGAGGAACAGGACCGCCGCCTGTGCCTGCCGGTTCACAGCAGCACCGTCCCGACGAGGACCGAGCCGAGGATGGCCAGGGCGAAGGTGGCGGGCGCGAACCGCAGGGCGAACCCGCGGCCGAACGTGCCCGCCTGCATGGCGAAGAGTTTCAGGTCGATCATCGGTCCCACCACGAGGAAGGCCAGCCGCGCGGTCAGCGAGAACTGGGTCAGCGAGGAGACGACGAACGCGTCGGCCTCGGAGCAGATGGACAGCAGCACGGCGAGGACCGCGAGGGCGAGGATCGCCACCACCGGGTTGGCGGCCGCGGCGTGCAGCCAGGTCGCCGGGACGACGGCCTTCAGCGTGGCCGCCGCCATCGCCCCGATGACGAGGAACCCGCCGGCGTGCATCACGTCGTGCCGTACGGAATCCCAGAACGCGGCGCCCTTGCCGAGCCCCTCGTGCGAGGGCCGGGCCGGCGGCCGCATCCAGTCCGCCCGCCCCAGCCGCTGCCACAGCCACCCCATCACGCAGGCCACGAGCAGGCTCGCCACGAACCGGGCGAGGACCATCTCGGGGTTGCGGGGGAACGCGACGGCGGTGGCCGTCAGCACGATCGGGTTGATCGCGGGCGCCGACAGCAGGAACGCCAGCGCCGCCGCGGGCGTGACCCCCCGCCGTACCAGCGCCCCCGCCACCGGCACCGACGCGCACTCGCAGCCGGGCAGCACCGCCCCGGCCATCCCGGCGACCGGCACGGCCAGCGCGGGCCGCTTCGGCAGCGCCCGGGCGAAGAACGTCGGCGGCACGAACACCGCGATGACCGCCGACAGCAGCACACCGAGGACGAGGAAGGGCAGCGCCTGGCAGACCACCGCGACGAACACGGTCATCCAGCTCTGCATCACCGGCGCCGACATCGCCCGGCGGATCGGCCCCTGCGCCACCACCAGGACGAGCAGCACCATGACCAGGACGAGCGGCGAGTTGAACTGCCAGCCCTGGGATGGCGCCGCTTGCTCCCCTGGACCGTCCGGTGCGTCCGTCTGTTCCCGTGGACCGTCCGGTGCGTCCGCGTCGCGGTGGTCGGCCCCGGGCGGGGCCGCTTTGGTGATGCTCACGGGCGAGGTACCTCCGGCAGGGCACGGGCTGGAATCTCGTGGGTGGGTTCCCCTCCCCATAAATACGCCCGTATCGGTACGTCCGTTCAGGCGGGGGCGTTCAATCCCGAGGGGCGCCCCCAACTCCTGTCTCAGAACCCGAGGACCGCCTCCATGACCGCCTTCGCGATCGGCGCCGCGTCCCCGCCCCCGCTGATGTCCCCGCGGTCGGCCGCCGCGTCCTCGACGACGACCGCGACCGCCACCGCGGGCTCCATCGTGCCGTCCGCCTGGGCCCAGGAGATGAACCAGGCGTACGGCATCCCCAGGTTGTCGATGCCGTGCTGGGCGGTCCCGGTCTTGCCGCCGACCGTCGCTCCGGGAATCGCGGCGTTGGTGCCGGTGCCCTCCGTCACCACGTCCGTCATCAGCTCGCGCATCCGCAGGGCGGTCGCCGGGTTCATCGCCTGGTGGAGCGTGCGGGGACCGGTCGTCGCCACCGTGCTGTCGCTCCGGGTGGTCGCCTTCTCCACCAGATAGGGCGTCTTGACGGACCCGCCGCCCGCGACGGCCGCCGAGATCATCGCCATCTGGAGGGGAGTGGCCCGGGTGTTGAACTGACCGATGGAGGAGAGCGCGAGCTGCGCCTTGTCGAGTGTCGTGTCGAAGTTGCTGGGGGCGACGGAGAAGGGAATCCGCAGACGGTCGTTGAAACCGAAGTCCGCCGCCGTGCGGGTCATGTCGCTCAGTCCCACGTCCACGCCCAGCTTGGCGAAGACCGTGTTGCAGGACCACTCGAAGGCGTACCGCAGCGAGGCGTCCTCGCAGCCGTCGAGCTCGTTCGTCAGCCGGGTCGTGGTGCCGGGCAGCCGGTACGGGTCCGGGGAGGTGGTCGACGTGTCGAGGTTCGTCACCACCCCCGCGTCGAGGGCCGCCGCCGCCGTCACCACCTTGAACGTCGACCCGGGCGGATAGGTCTGCCGGATCGCCCGGTTGAGCATCGGCTTGTCCGCCGCCCCGTTCAGCCGCTCCCAGGCGTGCGTGACCGCCCTGCCCGTCCCGGACAGCTCCCCGGGGTCGTACGACGGGGTGGAGACCAGCGCGAGGATCCTGCCGGTGGACGGCTCGATGGCGGCCACGGCCCCGCGCCGGGAACCGAGACCCCGGTACGCGGCGCGCTGTGCGGCGGGGTCGATCGTCGTGACCACCTTGCCGGCGGGGTTCTGGGCGCGGGTGGCGTCGTTCCACAGGGGGAACGGCGAGAGCAGCGGGTCGCTGCCGGAGAGGATGCCGTCCTCGGAGTTCTCCAGGAACGTCGTCCCGTACACCTGCGAGGCGAAGCCGGTCACGGGCGCGTACAGCGGGCCGTCCGTGTAGGTCCGTTCGTAGCGGAGCTGCTGGCCGCTGTCCCTGGAGCCGGTGACCGATCGGCCCCCGACCACGATGTCACCGCGCGGCTGGCCGTAACGGGCGATCGTCTGGCGGCGGTTGGCCGGGTTGCCGTCGTACGCCCCGGCCTGGAAGACCTGGACGCGGGTGGCGTTGAGGAGGAGCGCCAGCAACAGCACCGCGCAGAGCGCGGCGGCCCGGCGGATGTACTTGGTCATGGCGCCGCCGTCCCGTCGTACTGGCTGCGTGCCGAGTCACTGACGCGGATCAGCAGCGCCACGATGATCCAGTTGGTGACGACCGAGGAGCCGCCCTGGGCGAGGAACGGCATCGCCATCCCGGTCAGCGGGATCAGACCGGTCACGCCGCCCGCGATCACGAAGACCTGGAGCGCCACGATCGAGGAGAGGCCGATGGCGAGGAGCCGTCCGAAGGGGTCGCGCAGGGCGAGGCCGGCGCGGTAGCCGCGTTCCACGAGGAGGCCGTAGAGGAGGAAGATCGCGCAGAGTCCGAAGAGGCCCAGTTCCTCGCCCGCGGTGGCCAGGATGAAGTCCGACTTGGCGGCGAATCCGATGAGGATGGAGTGGCCGAGCCCGAGGCCGGTGCCCAGCAGCCCGCCCGCGGCGAACGCGAACAGGGACTGGGCGAGCTGGTTCGGTCCCTGGCCCGCCTCGATCGTCGCGAAGGGGTGCAGCCAGTCCTGCACCCGGCTGTGGACGTGCGGTTCCAGCCAGCCGACGGCGACCGCGCCCACGCAGGCGAGCAGCAGGCCCACGGCGATCCAGCCGGTGCGGCCGGTGGCGACGTACAGCATGATCACGAAGAGGCCGAAGAACAGCAACGAGGTGCCGAGGTCCCGCTCCAGGACCAGGACCACCACGCTCAGCAGCCAGATCGCGACGATCGGGCCGAGGACCCGGCCGGTGGGGAGCTGGAGCCGCTTGAACCGCCAGACGGGGCGGCCCGCGTAGGCGAGCGCGTTGCGGTTGGCCGCGAGGTAGCCGGCGAAGAAGACCGCGAGCAGCACCTTCGCGAACTCGCCCGGCTGGATGGAGAACCCGGCGATCCGGATCCAGATCCGGGCGCCGTTCACGGCGGGGAAGAGGATGGGCAGGACCAGCAGGCCCAGCGCCGTGACGACCGAGACGTAGGTGTAGCGCTGCAGGACGCGGTGGTCGCGCAGGAAGAGGACGGCCGCGATGAAGAGCGCGACGCCGAGCGTCGACCAGATGAGCTGGACGGGGGCGGCCCGGTCGCCCGGGGTCTCCAGGTCCAGGCGGTAGATCAGCACCAGGCCCAGGCCGTTGAGCAGGACGGCGATGGGCAGCAGCAGCGGATCGGCGTACGGCGCCCGCAGCCGCACCGCGACATGTGCGAGGAGGGCGAGCACGCCGAGCCCGGCGCCGTAGACCGCGGCGCCGGGCGGGAGGGTGGCGTGCCGGGCGTATCCGACCGCGCAGTAGCCGAACACGGACAGCAGTACGGCCATGACGATCAGGGTGAACTCGATGCCACGGCGCCGGGGCAGGCGGACAGCGGGGGTGGGCGGGTCCGCTGCCACGGTCGTTCCCCGCGTACCGGGAATTCCGGGCATTCCGGGCTGAATCATGTCCGGAACGTAGCAAGCGCCGAACCTGATGTCCCGTTAGGTGATGGCGAACGGGCGGATCCGTTGGGCGCGATCCGGCGTCAGCACCAGCGCGGGGACGCACCGAGGTTGTCGATGTGCTGCGCCGGGCCCCAGGACCAGGTGCCGTCGGTGATCAGGTACCAGATCGGGTTGCCGCCGACGGGCTCGCCCGTGGTCTTGCAGTAGATGTGGACCCGCTCGCGGTACGGCGCGATACGGAGGATCCGGCTGCGACGGTCGGGCCGGTTGTGCAGCGCGAGGCCGTTGCGGGAGACGATCAGGCCCTCGAAGCGGCGGTGGTCGTCGACCCATCCGTCGTAGTACGGGTCGCGGAAGCCGCCTTCGCCCAGACCGTCTTCGTCGAAGTAGGGGTCGTCGCCGCTGTCCCAGACGCCGTTGTCCAAGTCGCGGCTGTCCCAGTCGCGGGCGAAGGCCCCGTCGTCGGTGAAGCCGGGGCCGGTGCCCGTGGTCGCGGTGGGCTTGCCGGCGGCGAGGGCGGGTCCGGCGCCCGCGGCCGCGATGAGCGTGCCGACGGCGAGCACCATCCCGGTGCGGGCAAGGGTGTGGCGCAGGGACATGGAGGCTCCTCCGGAAAGGTGGTAAATCTGACTAATCGCCACATTAGGAGTGAGCTCGGACGCGCGCAGGCCGCACTGAGCCATCGGGGACGCGAGGACGCTCAGCGTGCCCCGGTCGGCCCTTCCCCACCGGTCTGGCCGGTCGCGCCCCGCTCGTCCTGAGGAAGCGTCAGCGTCGCGATCGCACCGCCCTCGGGAGCGTTGGCGAAGACCAATCGCGCGCCCAGCACCTCCGCCTGGCCGAGCGCGATCGTCAACCCCAGCCCATGGCCCTTCGAGCCGCCCTCCGTTCGGAACCGCTGCGGCCCGTGCTCCAGCAGGTACTCCGGATAGCCGCCGCCGTGGTCCCGCACCGTCACCACCGGGCCGTCGACGGTCAGCACCACCGGGCCCGCCCCGTGCTTGTGCGCGTTGGCCACCAGATTGCCGAGCACCCGCTCCAGACGGCGCCGGTCGGTCTCCACCCGGACGTCACCCACGACCCGCACCTCGGTCTCGGTGCCCGACGCCCGCACCACCCGCTCGGCCAACGGGGCCAGCGGCTCCGAGTCCAGCTCCAGCAACTCCCACCCGGCGTCCAGCCGGGAGATCTCCAGCAGGTCCTCGGTGAGCGTCCGCAGCGTGGCCACCCGGTCGCGGACCAGCTCCGTCGGCCGGCCCGGCGGCAGCAGCTCGGCCGCCGCGTGCAGCCCGGTCAGCGGGGTGCGCAGCTCGTGCGCCACGTCCGCCGTGAAGCGCTGCTCGCTCATCAGCTTGCTCTGCAGCGAGGACGCCATCGTGTCGAGGGCCCCGGCGACCGCGGCCACCTCGTCCTGGGGGCCGGCCGGGTACCGCGTACGGGGGTCCACGGCCGTACGGGGATCGTTGACGCGCGCGTCCAGGTCGCCCGCGCTGATCCGCCGGGCCACCTGTGCCGTCGCGTGCAGCCGACGGGTCACCCGCGTCACCGCGAACGCTCCCACCAGCAGCGTCGCGCCGATCGCCAGCGCCGAGGACCACACGATCGACCGGTCCAGGGCGTCGATGGCGTGCGCGCCCTGCGAGTAGTCGAACTGCACGGCGAGCGCCCGCCCGCCGCCCGCGGGTCCGGCCGCCCACATGGTGGGGTGCGGGTCGTCGTCCCCGACCATCGTGCCGCGGCGCCCGTCCGTCGCCAGCTCGCGCAGCGGCGCCGGCAGACCCGGGAGATCCATCCCCGCGCCCGGCGGCAGCCGGTCGCCCGCCTCGTAGGCCGCCGTCACCTCCGCCAGCCGGTCGAGGGCCCGGCCGCGGGCCTCGCCGACGGTCTGGTTGGTCACCGAGACATGCACGAGGACGCCGAGCAGGGCGGCGAGACCGCAGCACATCACCGTGATGAAGGCGGCGGCCTTCCAGGTGAGGGTGGCGGTCCAGTGGGGGAGACGGCGGGGCGGCCGGAAGCGGCGTGAGGGCAGCCTCATGGGGTGCTCGCGGCGGTCGACGGCGCGGGGGAGGCGGAGGGGGAGACGAAGTGCGAGGCCGACGGAGGGGCCGCGGGAGAGGTTGAGGGCGAGACCGGTGGGGCGGGGGGTGCCGAGGGGACGGGTGCGGTGGTGCCGCGCCTGGTGGGGCTGGGCGTGCCCACCCGGAGGATCTCGTCCCGGGTCGCCAGCATCGCGTGCTGGTGCGGGTCCCAGGTCCACACCGTGCGGTACTCGTAGCCCGGCAGGGTCGAGGGCGAGCGGATGATCACGTCACGGCCCGCGACCTCGACGCTGATCGTGCTGTCCGCGGTGCCCATGATCTGGACCAGCTTGTGGTGCTCGAAGGTGTACACACGCACCGCCAGCTGATTCTGCGGAAAGCGGATGCCGAGCACCAGGTCGTCCTTCCGGTCACCCGTGAGATCACGGTAGTACGCCTGGAGGATCGGGCACTTCCCGCCGAGCGTGTCCTTGCCGGTGCAGTACTTGAGCTGCTGGGCCGTCTCACGGTACGGGGCGTGGACGGCGCTGTACTCGTCCGGGTGGCGGCCGACCTCGGCACGGAACACGGCGATCGGGTCCACCTTGTGGATGTCGTCGCCCGGCGCCGTGATGCCCGTCACCGTCTCGGTGTCCGCCTCGCCGTAGTCGAGGGCGGCCGTCGACGCGGACGGCAGCTCGGGCCAGAGCCGGGCCGGGCCGACGGCGGTGGGCGTCGCCCCCGCGCCCCGCAGGGCACCGGAGTCGCCACAGCCTGCCACGGCCGCCGCCAGCAGGGCGACGAGGGCTGCGCGCACGAGACGGCTGGGCCGGGTGGGGGTCACTGCGCTCCTGCGTCCGGGCCGGCCTCGATCCGGGGCCAGGGGGACGGCTCGGTGCGCGAGGTCGGCGTGAAATCGACGTAACCGACGCCGTACACCATATTCGTAGGGAAGTCCTTTTTGTTCGCGGGTGGGGTCGGTGGGGCTGGTGAGGGCGTAGGGCCGCGGGGCCGGGGGGCTACTCCGCCAGTTCCTCCAGGAGGCGGGCCGTGGGCAGACCGGCGCGCAGGTACTCCACGAACAGTTCGTTGTGCAGGGCCCAGGGCGAGCGGCGGCTGCGGATCAGGCGGATCGCCTCGTCGGAGCTGTGTCCCGCGAGGACCAGCGCGTGCGCGACCACGAGCCCCGAGCGGTTGTAGCCGTGATAGCAGCGCACCAGGACCCGGCGCCCGTCCTCCAGCGCGTCGTCCGCGGCCCGCGCGAGCCGGATCACCCCGGCGAGCTGTGTCCCGTCCAAAGGACCGTCCGGAATCGGCCACACATGGTGCTCGACGCCCGGGTCGGGGCCGTGCCCCGGCATTCGCAGCAGCGTCAGGACGAGGTCGAACTCATCCCTCACGACCGCGAATTCCGGCTCGCCGGCACGCCCGGCGAACGCGTGTCCACCCATCCACAGGCCAGGCACGATCTCGCTCCACGGGCTGTCCGGAGCGGGCACATCGGGTTGCTTTCTGCGAGTCCGCAACAGCGCCTCCCACAACTCCCCCAACTGCTCACAAAGGTAACCGGGTTCTTGCCCCTGGAGCACCCCGCCTGTTCCCATGGTCATGGGGTGATGGTGCATGAACGGACTGCGCGTCATACCGACCTGGCGCCACGGGCAGGAGCGCCTGTACGTGTGCCTGACCGACGGGAGGAACGTTGCCTGGTACGACCGTGACGCAGCCCGCGTCAATCTGCTCAGTGAGGAGCGCCGGGAGGACGTGCTCGACGCGCTCGGCCCGTTCCTGACCGGCCCCGTGACGGTGGGGCCCCCACCCGTCCCGACCCCCGCGGAACTGGCCCGACTGACCCTCCACCCGGACGACGACCTCGCGCCGAACCGGCCCGGCGAGGCGCTGGTGATCGACCTCGACCGCGACCCGGGACCGGCGCGCCGACTGCGGCCCGACCCGCGGCGCCGTGCGCTCGCCGCCGAGCAGGCGGTCGGGGAGGCCCTGGACCATCTGGAGGGCGCGGGCTGGCACACCCTCCACTCCGTCCCGCTCCCTGGCGGCGATCGCGTCCACCACTTGCTGATCGGCCCCGGCGGCATCTTCGCCCTGCGCTCCCTGCACGCCCGCAAGCAGCGGGTGCTCGTCGCCGACCCCATGGTGACCGTCGGCCGCCGGGAGCCGTATCCGCTGCTGCGCCGGGTCCGTGCCGACGCCGACCGGGCCTCGTACGCGCTGACCGCCGAGGTCCACGCCGTCCTGGCCGTGGCCGGCCCCGCCGACCTCGATGTCCTCGCCCCCCTCCGCGAGGTCCGCGTCCTGCAGGACACCGACCTGTCCTCGCTGGCCCGCCTCGGGGGCGTCCTGAAGCCGGCGGACGTGGAGGCCCTGCACGCGATGGCCCGCGACCGCCACACATGGCTACGAACGTGACTCCGTAGTCCTGGATCGCTGCGTGCCGGTATCTGTATGGCTGCGGGCGGGTGGGGGCTGGGCGCGCAGTTCCCCGCGCCCCTGGGGTCGGGGCTGCGCCCCGGATCCCCCGTCCGCTGGATGTGCTTTGGCTGCGGGCTGGAGGGGGCTGGGCGCGCAGTTCCCCGCGCCCCTTGGGCGGGGCTGCGCCCCGAATCCCTGGCCGACCGTTTTCGTTTGGCTGCGGGCCGGTGGGGGCTGGGCGCGCGGTTCCTCGCGCCCCTGAAAGCCTTGGCTCGGTCGGCGTTCGAGGGCGAGGTCGGAGGCCGTGCCCCGCCCACCCCGGCCCGTATTACTCAGCCCGTCCGGCGTTTGAGGACGAAGCCGTTCAGGCCGATGCGGGGGTCCAGGGGGCGCAGCGCCCCTGGCGGGGGTGAGGGGGCGGAGCCCCTGGGGATGATGGGGGTCCCCCTGCTCGAGCGAAGCCGAGAGCTTGGGGGAGGGTAGGGGCGGCGGGGGCGAGGGACTGGTTGGTCAGGAGGACGGGGTGAGGAGGGGGGAGAGGAGGTCGCCGTGTCGGTGCAGGCGCGGAGCGATGTCGTCGGCGTGGAACACGAGCCGGGACGGATCCCCGCAGGACGCGACCTCGTCCCAGGTGACGGGGGCGGACACGGTGGGCGCGGCCCGCGCACGCAACGTGTACGGCGTGGCCGTCGTCTTCCGCGCCGCGTTCTGACTGTGGTCGACGAACACCTTCCCGGGCCGCAGACTCTTGGTCATCCGGTGCGTGACGAGCGCCGGCAACGCCCGCTCCGCCTCCACAGCCAGCTCCCTCGCATACGCGCTGACGTCCGAGGACGGCATCCGCACCACCGTCGCCAGCAGATGCAGCCCCTTCGACCCGGACGTCTTCGCGTACGCCTCGATCCCGTCCACAGCCAACCGCTCCCGCAGCCACAACGCGACCTCGCAGCACTCGACGACCGTCGCGGGCGCCCCCGGGTCGAGGTCGAACACGATCCGGTCGGCCAGACCGGGCGCGTCCACCCGCCACTGCGGCGTGTGGAACTCGGTGACGAGGTTCGCCGCCCACATCAGCGAGGGGAGGTCCTGGACCAGCACCATCCGGGCGGGGCCCTCCGTCCGGGGGACCTCGGCGGTGCGGACCCAGTCGGGGGTGCCGGGCGGCACGTTCTTGGTGAAGAAGACCTGCCCGTCCGGCCCGTCGGGGTAGCGGAGGAAGGAGACCGGCCGGTCGTGGAGGTGCGCCAGCAGGGGTTCCGCGACCGTCGCGTAGTAGTGCAGGACCTCACCCTTGGTGAAGCCGGTCGCGGGGTACAGCACCTTGTCCAGATTGGTGAGCGCGAGCCGCCGTCCCTCCACTTCCGTGATCGGCGTCATACGACGAGAGTCGCATGAAATCGCCATCAAGGCGCCGAGATCGCCCCGCCGCTCCCTTGCGGATGTGAGGTCGCGCACACCCGTCTAGCCTGGCTTTCAACCGCACCCCGCGAGCCCGTGTCAGCAAGAACCCGCGTCACCAAGAACCCGTCACCAAGAACCCGCGTCAGCAGGAACCACCAGGAAGGTGCCGCACGTGCGATCCATCTGGAACGGCGCCATCTCCTTCGGTCTGGTCAGCATCCCGATCAAGGTCGTGAACGCGACGGAGAGCCACTCGATCTCCTTCCGCCAGGTCCACCTGGACGACGGCGGCCGCATCCGGTACCGCAAATTCTGCGAACTGGAGGACCGCGAGGTCACCACCGGTGAGATCGGCAAGGCGTACGAGGACGCGGACGGCACGCTGATCCCGATCACGGACGAGGAGCTGGCCGCGCTGCCGATCGCCACCGCGAGGACGATCGAGATCGTGGCGTTCGTGCCGGCCGAGCGGATCGACCCGCTCCAGATGGACACGGCGTACTACCTGGCCGCGAACGGCGTCCCCGCCACCAAGCCGTACGTCCTGCTGCGCGAGGCGCTCAAGCGCAGCCAGAAGGTCGCCGTCGCGAAGTTCGCACTGCGCGGGCGGGAGCGACTCGGCATGCTGCGCGTGGTGGACGACGTGATCGCCATGCACGGGCTGCTGTGGCCGGACGAGATCCGGTCCACGCAGGAGGTCGCCCCGGACGCGAGCGTGACCGTACGGGACAAGGAACTCGACCTGGCCGACGCCCTCATGGACACCCTCGGCGAGGTCGAGCTCACCGAACTGCACGACGACTACCGCGAGGCCGTCGAGGAACTCATCGCCGCCAAGGCCTCCGGTGAACTCCCGGCCGCGCTCCCCGCCGGGGAGCGGGCCGGCGGCAAGGTGCTCGACCTGATGGCCGCCCTGGAGAAGAGCGTGCGCGCGGCCAAGGTGTCCCGGGGCGAGGAGACGGGCGAGGGGACGGGCGAGGAAGCCGGGGCGCGGACCGGCGAATCCGCCGAGGTCACCCCGCTGCCCTCCCGCAGGTCGGCCCGTACGGCGCCCAAGGAGGTCGGCGGGAAGAAGTCCACGTCGACCGCGAGGAAGACGGCGGCGAAGAAGACGGTCGCGAAGTCCACGGCGAAGTCGACGGGCCAGGCGGCCGGCAAGGCGGCGGCCACCAAGTCCACCGCGAAGAAGACGGCGGCCAAGAAGACGACCGCCAAGAAGGCGACGGGGAAGAAGACGACCGCGAAGAAGGCCACCCCGCGGGGCCGAGCCTCGGCCTGACCGCCGCCCCCCGGGAGCCCCGTCACCTCGTACGCCTCACCTTGTACGCCTCACCCCGTACGCCGCAGGGCCAGCACCGCATTGTGCCCGCCGAACCCGAACGAGTTGCTCAGGGCGAGGTCGCCGAGCGCGGGCAGCCGGCGGGGCCTCCTGGTCACCACGTCCAGGTCGATTGCTTCGTCCTGGTCGTCGCAGCCGATGGTGGGTGGGATGAGGCCGTGGTGGAGGGTGAGCACCGTGGCGACGGCCTCCACACCGCCCGCGGCTCCCTGGAGATGACCGAGGTGGCCCTTCAGCGCGGTCACGGGCACGCTCCCGCCGAGCACGGCGCGCAGCGCGCTCGCCTCGGCGAGGTCGCCGTCGACGGTGGCGGTGGCATGGGCGTTGACGTGGACGACGTCCACGACATGGGCACCGGCGTCGTGGACGGCCCGGCGCAGTGCCAGCGCCACGCCGCTGCCGGACGGGTCGGGCGCGGCCATGTGGTGGGCGTCGGCGGACAGTCCCCAGCCCGCGGCCTCGCAGTAGATGCGCGCGCCGCGTGCCCGGGCGTGCTCCTCGGCCTCCAGGAGCAGGAAGCCCGCGCCCTCGCCGTTCACGAAGCCGTCGCGGTCGCTGGCGAACGGCCGGGAGGGGCTGGTGGATCCGAGCTCGTGGGTGGAGAGCGCGCGCATGGCGGCGAACGAGGCCATGATCGCGGGCGTGACGACGGCTTCGGCGCCCCCGGCGAGGGCGACGTCCACCCGGCCGTACCGGATGCGGTCGATGGCCTGTCCGATGGCCTCGGTGCCGGAGGCGCACGCGCTGGTCACGGTGCGGGCCTCGCCGGTGATGTGCAGCGCGAGCGACACCTGGGAGGCGGCCTGCGAGGGCACGGTCATCGGAGTGGTGAGCGGGGAGACCGCGCGCGGGCCCTTGTCCCGCAGCTTGCGGTCGCCGCCGACGAGCACGGAGGCGTCACCGAGGATGGCCCCGACCGAGACGCCGACCCGCTCGGGCGCCAGCCCGCTCTCCGTCGTGCCGGCCGGGTCCAGCCCGGCGTCCTGCCAGGCCTCCCGGGCGGCGAGCACCGCGAACTGGGCGGACCGGTTCATCCGCCGCGCCTGCGGCCGGGGCAGCAGACCGACGGGGTCCACGGGCACGCTGCCCGCGACCCGCACGGGCAGTTCGGCGAACTCCTCGCCCTCCAACTCGCTTATCCCGCACCGGCCCTCGACCAGCCCCCGCCACAGCTCCTCGACCCCGACACCGAGCGGCGTCACGGCACCGAGCCCGGTGACGACGACCCGGCGGGGTGCGTACACCTCGGCGACCCGCGTCGGACGCGGGTGATGTCGTACGACATGTCCTGTTTGGGTGACTTGTGCGGCCAAGTTCCGCAGTTCCTCGTCGGGGACGGGATCCTCGGCCCGGCGGTCCAGGTCCCGGTACCAGTGACCCCACCTGCGGGTGTACGACTCCTCGACGGCCCGGGGGTCCACGGCGCGCAGCGAGGTGACGCGGTCGCCGTCCCGGAATTCCACCGGGCCGAGGTCGGTGGAGGTGATCTCGGGAATTGCCCCGACATCCATTCGACGGCAGGCCGTGGTCACTTGGTGACCGCGTTCGAATACCTCGTCGTGATCAATTCCGCCGAGTGGCGGCCGCAATGTCAGGCGAATGGTGTGGGGAGTCTCGGGCAGGGTGTGCATCACCACGTACCAGGTGTTCTCCACCACATCCTGTTCGGACAGGGCGACCAGATCACCGGGGATCACTTCGGCGACGGTGACGGCGTGGGGCTGTACGGGAACGTCGGACGAACGGTGCATGGGGGGCGATTGCTTTCTGTGGGGATTTCCGTCCCCAACTTTCGGTGACAAAGTACGAATTGCCTAGATGTCCCCATCACATAGTGGGCAACGTCACCGAAAACAGTGATCAGTATTTCGCTCCCGTACCTCCAATGCCGCCCCTGGTCGGACAACCGAATCCCGTGGCCGCCGAGTTCGTCGCATTACCGCCCCGGCGCGGGCGGACCGGGCCGCGGGGCCCGGCACGTACCGGACCCCGCCCACCTGTGAAGACAGGCGCTAGCTCTTACGGTCCTGGAGTTGAGGGCGTTGGTTGTTGTTGCGCTCGCCGTTCTGGAGGTCGACCGCCCGGCTCCACCGTGTCGATGGCGTGGGGGAGGGCGCCCAGGAATCGGCGGTGATCTCTTCGGAGTTGAGCACGTCGTCGCCGTAGAGATCCCGCAGCCAGCTGGCCTGGTAGATGGTGTCGAGGTAGCGCTCGCCGAGGTCCGGACCGATGGCCACGGCGGTGAGTTCGCGTGCGTCGTGCCGGCTCAACCAGTCCGACGCGCCGCTGACCACCGTGCCGGTGGAGCCGCCGAACACGAACCCTCTCCTGGCCAGCCGGTGGCAGGTACGGACGGTGTCCCTCTCCTCGACTCGTATCACTTCGTCCACGTAGGACTCGTCGAGCAGGGGCGGGCGCATGCTCATTCCGAGGCCCGGAATCATTCGGCGGCCGGGCGGACCACCGAAGGACACCGAGCCCACGCTGTCCACCGCGACGACCCGCACCGGACGGTGCCACTCCCGGAAGTAGCGCGCGCAGCCCATCAGGGTGCCGGTGGTGCCGGCCCCGACGAACAGCACGTCCAGTAGCGGGAACTGACGGGCGATCTCCGGCGCCGTCCTGCGGTAGTGCGCCTTCCAGTTGCTCGGGTTGGTGTACTGACTGAGCCACACATACCGGTCGTCGGAGGCGCACAGCGCACGCACGTAATCGATCCGCGCGCCGAGATAGCCGCCGTTGCTCTCCTGCTGACCGGCGATCATGTGTACCTGACTGCCCAGGGCCTCCATCATCATCCTGGTCGACAGGTTGCCGCGGGAGTCCGTCACGCACAGGAACCGGTAACCCTTGCTCGCCGCGATCATGCTCAGCGCCACGCCGAGGTTCCCGGACGAGGATTCGACCAGGATCGAATTCGGCTTCAGAACTCCGTCCCGCTCGGCGGCCTCCACCATCTCGATGGCGGCCTTCAGCTTGATCGAGCCGGCGAAGTTGAAGCCCTCGCACTTCAGGAAGAGTGAGTGCCCGATGATCGCCCGGAGGTCGACATAGAGATCCTCTTCGTTGTAGGCCTGGGGAACGGAAATGACGGGCACGACGGTCTCCTCAATCTGGAGCAGAGCACTTTCGGAATGTCCGTCCGACCGTGGGCGGGCTTCTTCGCTTTTTCGGGCGGGAGGCCGTGTCCATATGGGTCGGACAGGGCCCTGCGTCAGGGGCCGCTGTCTGCTGCGGCCCGGGTTCGGGGCCGGCTCATCCGTACCGGCTCAGTTCGTGGAAGAAGTCGTCGACGACGTGCAGTTCACCGCCGCGGGCCACTTCGTCGTAGACGTACTTGCCGACCGCGAGGTCGAGCACCCCGAGGCCGAAGGGTGAGAACACCACCGGCCGGTCCGCGGGCACGGTCACCCGTCCGGCCATCACGTCGTCCAACGTGCCGTGCACGAAGTCCCGGTTGCCCGTGAGCTGCTCGACCAGATGCGGCGAGGTGTCGGCCTTCAGGCAGTGCTCGATGTCGTCGACGATGTTGGTCGAGGCGAGCAGGATCTCCGGCGCGAGGTCGCGCAGCGACACATGGAGCACCACAGGGTTGTGTGCGAACCAGGACAAATCGCTGACGTGCGGCTGCCCGGCGACCGTGGCGAAGACCACCAGGTCGCTGTTGCGGATCAGCTGCTCGGCGTTGTCGTGCACGGTGATCCGGCCGGTGGCGCCCGACTGCTCCAGGTAGCACCGGAACCCTGCCGCGCTGTCGGTGGACAGATCGTGCACACCGATCTCGTCGAACGACCAGCCGGTGCCGACCAGGAACGTGTGGATGTACCGGGCGATCAGGCCCACCCCGAAGAAACCGACCCGCGCCGGTCGCTGCCGGTCACGGCTGAGCCGGTCGGCGGCCGCCGCCGCCGACGCGGCGGTCCTGGTCGCGCTGATGATCGAGCTCTCCAGACAGGCGAACGGGTAGCCGGTGTCATGGTCGTTGAGGATCAGCACGGCCGAGGCCCTCGGGATACCGGCCTTCACGTTCTCCGGGAAGCTGGAGACCCACTTCAGGCCGTCCACCCGCACCTCCCCGCCGATCGAGGCGGGCAGCGCGATGATCCGGGAGGAGGGGCGGTCGGGGAACCGCAGGAAGTACGACGGCGGGTTCACCGAGTCACCGGCGCCGTGCACCCGGTAGGTCGCCTCGACCAGCTCCACCATCTGCTTCTCGCGTCCGCGCAGCGCGCGCTGGACCTGGGCGCCGGGGATCACCGCGAACGGCGGCACGGTGACCGGCGCGGCCGGAGTGGATTTCGGTGCGGATTTCGACGTGGTGGAACGGGTGGTGGTCATGGCGCGGTCACCTCGACGGTCGGGGAGCAGTCGGTCAGAGGCACCGGGTCGGCCAGGGCGACGAGCACTTCGCGTGGTCCCTCGAAGGGCTCCCTGCTGTGCGCGGTGCGGATGTTGTCGACGAGCATGAGGTCGCCCGCCTGCCACGGCTCGCGTGCGGTGTGGGCCTCGTAGACGCGGTTGAGCAGCTCCACGACGTCCTCGCCGATCGGGTCGCCGTTGCCGAAGCGGGTGTTGAACGGCAGCCCGTCGGCCCCGTAGACGTCCATCAGGTACTCGCGCACCTCGGGGGCCATCGTCCACTCGTTGAGGAACGCGATCTGGTTGAACCAGCAGCGGCGGCCGGTGACCGGGTGACGCACCACGGCGCTGCGACGCTGTCGGGTGCGCAGCCCACCGTCCGGCTGCCACTCGAACGCGATCGCGTTGGCGCGGCAGTAGCTCTCGACGGCAGCACGGTCCTCGGTGCCGAACGCCTCGGCCACGGTCGCCCCGATCTCGTCGTTGTAGCTGCGGGTGAGCAGCCAGCCCTCGCGCTCGAACCGCCCGGTCAACTCGGCGGGCAGCGCGTCGAGCACGGTCGGCGCGTCGGCCACCGCGGTCGCCCCGCCGTCGGTGGGCGCGCTCAGACAGGCGAACATCATCAGGCCGGGGAACTCGAGCGTGTAGCTCAGTTCGTGGTGCATGCACATCGGCTGGTTCGGCGGCCACTTCGTCGAGGAGTACACGCCGTCGGAGTAGGTCCGTCGGGGTGCGAAGACCTCTTTCTCGGTCATCAGACCGGTGGCGAGCTTCGAGAAGACGGCACCGGTCTCGGCCGCGTCGCGCAGCCCGAGACCGCGGATCAGGACGCAGCCGTGCTCGGCGACGACGGCGCGCAGCGCGTCCCGGTGCGCGGCTGCCCAGCCCGCCGCGCCACCGGTGACCTCAGCCCGCAGGAGCGGAGGTCTGCCGGGCTGCAGTTCCACGTCGACCATCGACGCCGTGGAAGTGGACGACATCTCGGTTTCCTTTCCGTAGCCACTCAGTCGGTTGTCACTCGGGTCAGTCACTTGTCGGTTGTCATTCGTCGGTTGTCATCCGTCAGTTGTCGGTTGTCAGTAGTCGGTTGTCACTGGTCAGTTGTCGCTCAGGAAGGAGCGAACAGTTCGGCGGCGCGCAGAACGGCCTGTGCCACTTCGGCCGGACGGGTGCGGGGGAAGTAGTGGCCGCCGTCGGCGAGCTCGTGCAGGTCGACCTGTTCGGCCAGGAGCTCCCAGTCGCGATAGCGGTGCGGGTGGTCCGCCGTGCTCGGGTCGTCAGCGGCGACGACCACGGTGACCGGAGCGGACAGCTTCGGTGTCGGCGGGTTGTCCAGGAGGTCGGCGAAACAGCGGTGTGCGGACACGCAGTCGTGCCGGTAGGCGGCACCCACGTGCTCGGCGTGCCGTGCGTCCAGCTCGCCGAGTTCGGTGTACCCGCCGGCCGCGCTCAGCTGCGCGGCGATCTCGGCGTCGCTCAGTTCCGTCAGCTCGTCGATGGCGGCACGTCGGCGGGCGGCGTCGCCGAGCAGTTGCGCGCCGAGGAACACCCGCTGGACGTCCACCCCGCGCTCCTGGAGCCTTCTGGCCGTCTTCACGGCCGGCGCGGCGCCGGAGGAGTGGCCCCACAGCAGGATCCGGGTCAGTCCGCGGCGGACGATCTCGTCGACGACCTGTTCGACCACCTGTGTCATCGGTGCGAACGGTTCGCTGTCGGCGGCCATGTCGTGACCGGGCAGCTCGACGGCGTAGACGGCGGGCCCACCGGGTGGTAGCGCCCTGGCCAGCGGCTGGAAGTTCACCGCGTTGCCGCCGGCGTACGGGAAGCACACCAGGGCCCCGGCCCGCGCATCGTCCGATTCCGACAGCGGGTGCAGCAGCCCGGGGCGCCGCTCGGACCTGCCGTCGACCAGCGCGGCCAGGTCGGCGAGGACCGGGTGTGCGGTGACGTCTTTGAGGGACACGGCGCGGTCCAGGGTGATGGCGAGCTTCACCGCCGAGAGGGAGGTGCCGCCGCGGTCGAAGAAGTGGTCGCGGCGTCCGATCCGGTCCTGTGGGATGCCGAGGACCTTCTCCCACGCGGCCGCCAGCCGGTGTTCGGTCGGTGTGCTCGGCGCGTCGTAGTCGTCCTGGACGTCGTCGAGTTCTCCGGCGAGCGCCTGCAGGGTCTTCCTGTCGATCTTGCTGTTGGCGGTCAGCGGCAGGCTTTCGCGCCAGTGGAAGGCCGACGGGACCATGTACTCGGGCAGCGACTCGGCGAGCCGGGCCGGCAGGACGTCGCCGTCGAGGGCCCGCGGGCCCGAGTAGAACGCCACCAGGTGCTTGCTCTGATCGGCCCGCTCGGCGACGACCACCGCGCCGTCGCGCACTCCCGGCACCCGCAGCAGGGTGTTCTCGATCTCGCCGATCTCGATCCGGAAGCCACGGATCTTGACCTGGGTGTCCCGGCGGCCGAGGAACTCCAGCTTGCCCCCGGGCTGCCAGCGGCCGTAGTCGCCGCCCCGGTAGAGCCGGGCGCCCGCACGGTGTGGATCGGCCAGATAGGCCTGCCGGGTGCGCTCGGGGTCGTTGATGTAGCCGCGGCCGACGCAGACGCCGGAGAACACGATCAGACCGGGGGCACCGAGTGGCACCGGGGCGAGGTGTTCGTCGACGACGTAGACGCGCACGTTGTTGACCGCGCGGCCGAGCAGGATGCGGTCCGGCGCCCGGTCCATGACCTCGTGGTTGGTGTCGTCCGAGGTCTCGGTCAGCCCGTAGGCGTTGACCAGCTTGATCCCGGGCTGGACGGCGAACCAGCGCTCCGTGAGCTCCTTCTTCAACGCCTCGCCGGTGACCGACACACATCGCAGTTCCGGCAGCTCACGGGGGTGCTGCCGCAGACAGGACACGACGACGTCCAGGTACGAGGGCACGACCTGGAGCACGGCGACCCGGCCCTCGACGATCTTGTCGACGAACCGCTGGACGTCCAGGATCACCTCCTGCTCCACCAGCAGGGTCTGCCCGCCGACCAGGAGCCCGGACACCAGTTGCCACAGCGAGATGTCGAAGCACTGGGGCGCGGTCTGCGCGACCACCTGTCCCTTGCCGAGCCCCAGGTCGTCGATCTTGGCGTAGAGGTGGTTGAGCATCCCCGCGTGCTCGCACATCGCGCCCTTCGGCTCACCCGTGGAGCCGGAAGTGAAGTAGATGTAGGCGAGTTGGTCCGGTGCGACGGGCACGCCCGGATCGTCGTCGGCGTGGTCCTCCGCGTAGGCCGCGTCGATGAGGACCTTCCCGATCCCGGACAGGGACTCCAGGGCCTGGTCGAGGGTGGTGGTGCTGCCGTGCTCGGTCAGCACGAGGGCACACCCGGCGCGCGTGAGGGTGGTGGCGATGCGGCCGGCCGGGAAGTGCGGCTCGATGGGCAGGTACACGCCCCCGGCCTTGAAGACCGCGAGCACGGCGGCCGGCCAGTCCAGGTTGCGTTCGGTCACCACCGCGACCACGTCCTCCCGGCGCAGCCCGCGCGCCAGCAGCGCGCGTGCCAGCCGATTGGCCCGGGCGTTGAGTTCGCGGTAGGTCCACCGCCGTTCACCGTGTACGGCCGCGACGGCGTCCGGGTGTTCCCGCACCCGCTGTTCGAACAACTCGTGCATCCGGCGATCGGGCAGCTCCCGGCGGGGTCCGGCGAGCCCTTCGAACTGGAAGCGGAGTTCCTCGGCGGAGAGCAGGCCCTGCCGTCCGTGCTCGGCATCCGGGCCGACGGCGATCAGGGCGAGCGCGGTGACGTGGTAACCGGCGATCCGGGCGGCGCAGTCCGCGTCGAGTACGTCGGTCCGGTACCGCAGCCGCAGCACGAGCCGGCCGTCCCGCCACGAGAACCCGATCCACACCACGGTGTCCTCGGCCAGGTCGCCGCCCACACCGCCCGGATCGAAGACGGCCTCGAACGGCGGCTCGGTGAGGCCCAGTTCGCGCCTGAGGTCGTCGACCGGGAAGTCCTTGTGCGACAACAGCTCCGACGCGGCCCGATGGGCGTTCAGCAGCAGGGTCCGCCACGTCGGGGGTTCGGTCGTCAGGCGGCAGGGCAACGGCCGGCCGCCGTCGGCGGGGACGTAGCCGGACACGATCTCGCGCTCACCGGACAGCGCGGCGAGCACCTTGGCGTGCGCGGCCAGCAGCACCGAGTCGAGCGGTACGGCCAGGTCCTGCGCCAGCCCGCGCAGCGGTCCCGCGACGTCCTCCGGGACCGTCGTCTCGTGGTCGGCGACGCCCGCCACCGGCTGGGGCGTCCACCGCGGCACCGCGGTGAACCCACCGGCCACGAGCTGACCGCGCCAGAACTCCCGATCGGCTTCCACTTGCACTCTCATCGCATCTTCCCGTTTGACTGGGCCTGCAGGCCGGAGCGGTCACGCTGTGCCTCGTACGCCAGTGCGGCAGGCTGATAGGGGGCCTCGCGCGTTTCGGCCGCCGGATTTCCGCCCCACCGGGCGCGCTCCGGGACTTCCTCGCCCTTCATGAGGAAGGAGTCGGGGGCGAGTTCCGCGCCGTCGCCCATCGTCACGCCGTAGTGGACGTGGGCGCCGACACCGAGCGTGGAGCCGGCGCCGATCGTGCTGCGGTCGGACTTGAAGGTGCCGTCCTCCTGCGAATGGCACTGGATCTTGCTTCCCGCATTGAGCGTGCAGTCGCTCCCGATGGTGGTGAGCATCCGCTCCGTCAGGTGGCAGCCGTCGTCGAAGACCCTGCTGCCGATCCGAACGCCCAGCATCCGCCAGATCAGGCTCTTGAAAGGGGTCCCGTTGAAGATGTTGAGGTAGTTCTCGGGAACCTTCCAGAGGCGCTCGTGCCACCAGAAGTACGGTTCGTAGATGGAACACAACTGCGGTTGTAGCCCGCGGAATGCGGCGATGCAGCGCTCCACCAGCACGAAGTAGAACGGCGTGAAAGCAAGGCTGAACACGAGGAACGCGGCGATCAGTACATGCCCGTAGGAGTCGTACAGATCGACATCGGCGAGAGCGACCACCGTGAGGACGAAGAAGTAGATCCACCGCACCGTCAGGAGCAGGAGCATCGAGCGGATGTTGTAACGATTCTTCGCGGCGAGACTGCGACGGAACTCCTCGCCGCTGCGGAGATGGTCGAACCGTGAGTCGCGCTCGACCGTCCGGGGAATCTCGAAACACGGCGAGCCCAACAGGCCCACGCCTTCGCGCACTTCGCCTTCGAGCGGAATCATCACCTTCGTCGCGAGGAGGCAGTTCTCGCCCGTCCTGGCCCCCGACGGATAGGCGATGTTGTTCCCGATGAAGTTGCGCGGTCCGATCGAGGCCTTGGACACCCGGAAAGAGGAGCTCGAATAGTCCGCGTTGACGATGGAGAGCCCGTCGGCGACCATCGTGCCGCTGCCGACCGAGCACAGATACGGGCTCTCGTGCTGCACTTCCGTGCCGAAGTTCGACCCGGTCTGTTCGATCCGGGACAAGTCGTATCCGAGGCCGCGCAGATAGTAGACGATGTAGGAGCTGTCACCGAGCAGCCATTTGAAGAACTTGATGTTGGTCATGCGCCCGATCGCGCGGAACGTCGAGTAGTGGAAGCCGTACAGCGGATAGACCTTGTCCGGCTGGATGACCAGGTTCAGCAGGCGCGGAACGGTGAACAGCACGGCCAGGCCGAAGACGACGAAGCCGAAGAACAGCACGAAGGACAGGGCCAGCGCGTCGGCGTAGAGACCCGGTGAGGTGAACCCCACCGAACCCGGGCCCAGCCGGTTGTGCAACGCCGGAACCAGGTCGATCAGCATGTACGCGCCCCCGACCATCAGCGGCACGTAGACGAAGAACACCTGCAGCAGGGTGACGAAACCGAAGCCGAACCGGCGCAGTGCGCCGCACGCGGCCGACTCGATCCGCACGTAGTCGTGCTCGGTGGGCTGTGCCGGGGATCCGTGCCACTGCTGGCCGCCCGGGACCATCTGGCCGCTGTACAGCGTGGACGTGTGGCCGAGCTGAGCCCCGTCGCCCATCGACGTGTCGATGTCGAGCACGGTCTTCTCGCCGATGAACACGTCCCGGCCCAGGGTGACCCGGCCGGTCTGGATACGCCCGGCGTGCGCCCGGTAGCAGTGGAAGAACGAGTCCTTGCGGATCACCGTTCCGGCGCCGATTGTGAGCAGGTCGGGGCAGGCCGGAGTCTGGCGGGAGAGGATCGTGACCCCCTTGCCGATCCGGGCGCCCAGGGCGCGCAGGTACAGCACGTACAGGGGATTGCCGACGAAGAAGATCATCGGGTTGGCGTGGATCAGCGCCTTGACCGTCCAGAAGCGCAGATATGTCAGTCCCCAGATCGGGAATTCACGCGGTTTCCACCGGCCGACGAGAATCCATTTGGCCGCGATCGGGAAAGTGCACAGAGCGACGAAACCGATGGAGCCGAAGACGAGCGATCGCAGGTAGATTCCGATCGCGTTCGAGCCTGCGGAAACCCATCCGTAGCCCCGGTCGGCGGCAATTCCGGCGAGGAATGAATATCCCATGAAGAACAGGAACTGAAGTGCTCCGCAGAGGACGTACCGCGCCGTCCCGGCCCGTGTCACCACCGTGGCCGGCGCCGGAACCGACGATTCGGTCAGAAGCGGTTCGGCGTCCGCGAGACCCGTCGCCAGGCTTCGGATCGTCGGGTGCCGGTAGATGTCCTTCATCGACGCCGAGGGGAGATCCGGCCGCTTCCTGATCCGTGCGCAGAATTGGGCCATCACCAATGAGTTGGCGCCGAGGTCGTTGAAGAAGTGACTCTCGACCGATACTTGTTCGACGTCGATGACGACGGCCAACACGTCGGCGAGTTCCTTCTCGATGCCGCTGTTCGGTCCTGTGTACCCACGCTTGTCGAGTGTGGATTCACCCGGACCAGGCGTCAGGACTTCGACGGACTTCTCCTCCATACGAGCTCCTTGAGGAACTTTCGAACGCCGCCTGCCAATACGGTCGACGCCCTGCACGCGCGCCTTTCGATGGCCGGAGCGAGTAATCCGGAAGCCATGAGGTCGGAATCTGTTCTCCGGTCACGAAACCGGCCCGGTCACAAGACCGTTGACTCAGTCTTAGCCGCCCATCCGTGGGGCTGCCACTCGAACTGGATCGTGTCGGGATGGCACTGTCCTTCGACGGCGTCAGGGGGTTCTTGCTGCTGACGCCCGATGCCCGCGGCACAGAGCGGTCGCCACCCGTTTTCACTCCTCGTCCACGATCCCGTCCGGAGGGCCGGCGAGGAGTTGCGCACGGGATTCGCCTTACTGCGTACGAGTGGCGTGTACCAGATCCGGACGGGCGGGCGGACGCCACCGACGGGGTCGCGACACGCGGACGTGGAGGACCCTGGGCAGGCGGAGATCTGTGGGGACGCGGAGATCTGCGGAGACCTGGAGATCTGTGAAGGTCTTGAGGAGAGGCGCGGGCGCGCGGCCGGGCCTCCGGCCGTACACGGGCGCGTGGAAAGGGCGCGTGGGCGTCCACGAAGAGAACTGCCGCCGGGCACCCCATCACGCCTGAGTCGCCCGGCACCCCATCACGTCTGAGCCTCCCGGCACCCCATGCATGCCTGAGCCGGAGGCGTCCACGCGGTCGCGTGGACGCCTCCGGCTCGGCTCGGACCGGGACCCCGTTACTGCCCGGCAGGGGGCGCCGCGTGCCCCGACGGCGCCTTCTCCGTGCCGGGTACACGCACCAGGTCCACGTCGCTCGCGCGGACGTAGGCGATCCGGTGGCCGAACTGGATCTCGTAGTACTCCTCGCGCCCCGTCACCACCAGGCTCGGTGTGTCGCTGAAGGTCGACCTGTCGATGTAGGAACCGACGGGCCGGGACTGGGCCACGTACCGCTGGCCCGCGAGGAGGCTGTACGGGAGTGGGGACTCGGACTGCTGTTCCACTCCCTCCGGGTAGGCCTCCTCCTCCGGCAGGGCACGCCCGAACACCGGGATCTCGCTCAAGCCCTCCTTCGGAGTCACGAACCGGCCGCTCGCGCCGACGGCCGTCGGATGGTTCTTCGGGTTCTTGAACCACGCCTTGTGGCCCAGGTACCAGATCGCCGTCCAGTCGCCTCTGCGTCCGGCGACCGCGTAGGTCTGGCCGGCGGAGACCCGCGACCCCAGGTCGTTGACGTCCTCCGTGGAGTCCTCGCCGTCGGGGCGCCGGCCCGGGTCCTGGATCAGTGGCGCGTGCTCGTCCGGCTCGGTGTGCAGGCGGACGGCGCTGGAGCCGTGCGGCGCGCACTTCACACCGCTCTTGGTGCACCCCGTGAACACCGGCTTGTGCGTGCCGAAGTCCGGCAGCACGGTCACCAGGTCGCTGTCGGGCCCGGCCGTGGCACGCAGGGGCGCGCCGAGGAGGTCGAAGTAGTGCCGCCAGTCCCAGAAGGGGCCGGGGTCGTCGTGCATGTCGGGGATGCTCGAGGCGGTCGGCGACGCGACGTTGTCATGCCCGAAGATGTGCTGACGGTCGAGCGGGATGTCGTACTTCTTCGCCAGGTAACGCACCAGTTTGGCCGAGGCCTGGTACATCTGCTCCGTGTACCAGGCGTCGGGCTTTCTGAGGAACCCCTCGTGCTCGATGCCGATCGAACGGGCGTTCACGAACTGGTTCCCGGAGTGCCAGGCCACGTCCTTGGTCCTGATGTGCTGGGTGACATGGCCGTCCTTGGAGCGGATCGAGTAGTGCCAGGACGCCTCCGTCGGATCCTGCACGGTCTGACGCATGGACGGCAGGTCCGCCTCCGTGTCGTGGATGACGATGTACTCGATCTTCTGGTCCCTGGGCCGGTCGGCCAGGTCGTGATTGCCGTAGTCGCCGTTGTCGTTGTACTCGACGTACGGCGCGGCGAGCCAGTCGCAGGTCAGCCCCGCGGGACACTCGACCTCCTTGGGCCGCCGTGCCGCCTCGGGGTGAGAGGTGCGGGGGTGTACGCCCGGGCTGGCGGGGAGGGTGACCTGCTGTCCGGAGTCGGTGGTGCGGTGCGCGCCCTTGCGGATCAGCGCGAAGACGTTGTTCGCGTACTCCGCCGCCGACGCGGTGTCGCCCGTCCCCGGGAAGCGTGCCACCGCCTCCCACCAGTCCGCCGGGTTGGCGCTGAGCGGCTTGCCGAGCTGTCGTTGTGTCTCCGCGAGAAGCGCCGCACCTCCGCGTACGTTGGCGGCGGCATCGGTGCGCAGTCGCGCCACCGGGGCTCCGATCAGGCCTGCGGCCCGGCGCAGGTCCGCGGGCTGCGCGGAGTGTCCGCCCGGGGAGCCCGCCCCGGGCGAGGCCGAGGGCCCCGCCGCGGCCGCGGGCGGCTCGGCACCTCCGCGGTGCGACTGCGACGGAGCCGTTGTCGGGGAGTTGCCCTTGGCCTGGCGGGCGTCGACCAGGTGCATCGGCCCGTAGCCGCCGACGACGCTCGGGGTGCCCGGCCGGGCGTCCCATCGCGACTGCAGATAGGACACGCCCAGAAGCACACTGCGCGGCACGTGGTATTCGTTCGCGGCGTTCGTGAAGACGTTCTGAAGCTGGCGGTCGGCCGATGTCCCTCCGGCGCACGCCGCCGGGCCGGCCAGCAGCGGCATCAGGAGCGCCGCGGAGGCGGTCATGCGGACTGTACGACGGTGCTCACGTGGGGAGTTGGGGACACGGGGGGCGACACGTCTTCTCATCGCAAGGGTCTCCAATCATGCTCGTCGCAATCAGGACAAAGGAGTTGCCCTCTGCATCACCCCCCGTACGTTTCCGTGCTCGACACGCCCCGTCGCGCCAAGCGTCACTGGTGTGGCCCAGCCACCCGGCAGAGGCCACCCGGTCGGCGGCAGAACGTCCGCCACGGCGGGGAGTCGGCGCGAGCCCGCCGCGGCGCGCGGGAGTGCCGTCGTACGGACGCGCGGGAGTGCCGTCGTACGGCGCGCGAGTGCCGTCGTACGGGGTGCACGGGAGTCCCGTCGTACGAGGGAGGTGACGGCTCAGTCCTGGACCGGGTCCACCTACCAGTCGGGGTGTCCCGGCATGGGCGGGGTGCGGTCCCCGTACAGCCACGGCGTCAGGAACGGCTTCAGGTCCTCGCCCGCCGCCTCGGACGCGAGCGCGACGAAGTCCTGGGTACCGGCCACCCGCCCCTGGTACTTCGTCACCCAGGACCGCTCGATCTTCTCGAAGGTCCCCTCGCCGACCTTCTCCCGGAGGGCGTAGAGCACCAGCGCCGAGCCGTCGTACCGCACCTGCTTGAACAGGGCTGCCTCGGTGCGGGGTTCGGCGGGCGCCCCTTCGTCGTGACGCCACTGGTCGTGCTGCTCGTACGCCGCCCGCATCGCGGACTCGATGCTGTCGCCGCCGTGCGCCTCGGAGTAGAGACGCTCGTAGAAACGGGCGTGCCCCTCGCTCAGCCACAGGTCGGACCACCGCCGGATGGCCACGCTGTCGCCGGTCCACTGATGGGTCAGCTCGTGTACGAGGTCGCGCTCGGCGTCGACCCGGTCACCCTGCAGGTCGCCCTTCGGCACAAGGGACAGCGACTGCGACTCCAGCGCCACCGGCAGGTCGGTGTCCCCGACCAGCACGCCGTAACGGCGAAAGGGGTACGGGCCGAGCCGTTGTTCCAGCCAGGCCAGGTGTTCGGGCGTGAGCGAGCGATAGGCCTTGGTCCCGTTGACCAGGTCACCGGGGACCGCGTCCCGGACGGGCAGCCCGTGCGGACCGGTGCTCTCGACGAACGTGAACTTCCCGATCGCCATCTGCACCAGTTGCGCCGCGACCGGCTGCTCGGAGTCGTACGTCCACAGGACCCGTCCGTCGGGCCGCGGGGCGCGCTCGACGAGCCGCCCGTTGGCCACCGCGCTGACACCCGGTGGAGTGGTGATGAGGAAGGTGACCGGCGCCCGCAGGCTCGGATGGTCGTTCGCCGGGAAGATCATCTTGGCGCCGTCGGGCTGCGGATAGAGCACGGTGCCGTCGGGCGTGGGCACCCAGCCGTAGTCTCCGATCGCGTCGCCGCGGTGCCTTCGCTGTGTCGGGTCGGCGGTGTAGGTGACCCGCACGGTGAACGCGCTGCCCTGGGGGATCGGCTTCGCGGGCGTGACGACGAGCTCGTCACCGTCGCGCGTGGTCCCCGCCGGTACGTCGTCCACGGTGACCGAGTGCAGCGTGTTGCCCGCGAAGTCGAGGTCGAAGCGGGACAGGGCCTGCGTGGCGCTCGCGCTGATGGTCGTACTGGCTTCGAAGCGCGTCCTGGGCGCCCGCCAGTCGAAGGCGAGCGTGTAGCGGCTGACCGTGTACCCCCCGTTGCCGTCGAGCGGCAGAAGCGGGTCGCCGATACCCGGGGCACCGGGGGAGGGGGCCGCGCCGGGTGATCCGGCGGGGGCGGTGGTGGCGAGGGTTCCTGGGCGGGCGGGGGAGGGGTGGTCTCCGTGGGGGAGGGCGCCGACGAGGACGACGGCACCGCCGATCCCGACGGCGCCGGTGAGGGTGAGGAGGAGGGCGGTACGGCGGGTACGGGGGCGTGGGAGACCACGGAGGCCCGGGAGACCACGGAGGCCACGGAGGCCGCGCAGGCCATGGAACTGACTCGGCTGCCGGGGGTCGTGGATCTCCATGGCCGCACTATGCCAGCAGGAGCAGCCCATAACCGCCTATTTCGGGGCGCATCCGTGTCGGTCACTTCATGCCCGGTCACCTCGTCTGGGTACTGCGACTGGTTACTGCGATTGGGTGCTGCGATTGGGTACTGCAGAAACGGGGATCGCTCCCCGGTTACGTGCTAGCGTCAAGGCGCGAAACGGGGATCGGTCCCCGTTGGTGGGGAGGGTGGACGTGGCCGATACGGCGTTGGTGTTGGGCGGGGGCGGCCTGACCGCGTACGCATGGCAGGTCGGGATGCTGGCGGGGCTGGCCGACGCGGGGCTGCACCTCGGCGACGCCGACGTGCTCGCCGGCACGTCGGCCGGCTCGCTGATCGCCGTGGAACTGGCCGCAGGAGCGGCGCCCGCCGACTTGTACGAGGTACAGGTCGCCCGGAAGCGAGCCATGATGGAGGTGGACTTCACCTTCTTCATGACGGTCAAGTACCTGTGGGCCGCGCTCGGTTCGCGCGATCCGGCGACCGTGGTCAAGCGGCTGGGCCGGCTCTCCCTGAACGTGCGCGACGTGACGGAGGCCGACGTGTTCGACGCGATCCGCCCCCAACTGCCGGTTCAGGACTGGCCGGATCGGCCCGTGCGGCTGTTCGCGGTGGATGCGCTCACCGGCGAACCGACCGGCTTCAGCGCCGACAGCGGCGTCGACCTGGTGACGGCGATGTCGGCCACGTGCGCACTGCCACCACTGTTCCCGCCGATCACGATCGGGGCGGGCCGCTGGATGGACGGGGGCGTACGCTCCACGACCAACGCCGACTTGGCGCACGACTGCCGACGGGTTGTGGTCCTGGCCCCGATCCCCGACGTGCCGGGCGCGACCCCGAGCGCCTTCGATCAGGTGGCCTCCCTCGAGGCGGGCGGTACCCGGGCCGCCCTGCTGGTCCCGGACCGAGCGGCCCGCCGCGCGTTCGGCCGCAACGCGCTGGACGCGTCCCGCATCCCGGGCGCGGCCGAGGCAGGCCTGCGCCAAGCGGCCGAGTACGCCGAAGAGGTCCGAGCCGTCTGGCACGGCTGAGCCTCGCCGAGTTCGAGATCGGGGTCGGGAGACTGCGATCACTCGATGCCAACTGGGGCTCGGGACCGGACGATTGCGCGACGCAGCATCCCGACCGTACTCCGTCCCCGCTGAACTAACCGCGACCCCACCGGAGTTACCACCACAACCACTTCCCCACACCTCCCTCCCTACCTCCCCTACGGCGGTGCCCCCTCGCCACGGCGGCATGTGAACCCACGATCCCTGGCCCCGCGCCGCGGTGACCCTGGTCGCTGCACGGGCCCCCCGTCATAGGCTGGTCGTACCGAGTGCGGCCATGGGGCCATGCGGCCATGCGGCCGCCGACGAGACCACTTTGTCGCCGATGCCTGTCTGGCCACGGCATGAGTTGGCGGTGTGGCCCGCTTCCGTGGCAGCCGTGCTCCACGCCGAAACTCCCCAGCAGGCCTTCTCGTCACTGCTGTTTTCCGTGCGCCCAGGGAGTCGCAATGGAGAACCCCACTCTGCTGCACCGTCGCGCCGCGACCATCGTCGCGGCGGCGCTGTCGACCGGTGGCACGATACTGACGAGGGGCGCTTCCGCGACCGTCTCCGAGGTCGGCCCCTCCGATCCAACAGGCCATCCTCTCCGAGACCAACGGCGTGCGCCGACAGGTCGGCCAGTCGCCATTGACCTGGGGCGACTCGCTTGCCAAGGCGGCCCAGGCCTGGGCCGACGCCCCGGCATCCACAGCGGGCGGCAGCCTGCACCACGCGTGCTGTTGATCAAATTCCACACGCCGCTTGGGGGTTCGCGGGCGACCAGTTCGATGGCTTCGGGTTGCCGAGCGCCCGGACTTGGAAGCACTGCTTGAACCTCAGGGGGCTAGGCCATGCAATTGTTGTTCTGTTTGGCGCTATGCGAGCAGTTGCGCCGGTGGTGGTATTGCGGACTTCATACCCGGTTTCATCGGTAGCGTTGTCCTCCCACGCCAGGTGAATGGTGTGCATGTCCCCCTGGACATGAGTGGCGACCAGACCCGAGGGCTCCTTCGGTGGTTGGACGTTATGGGTCACGGTGAAGTCTGCTGTAACGAAGTCGAACGACTGGAACTCGTTGTTGAAAACCTTAAGGAACCGGTGTCGCGATTGATCTATGGAAATCGGTTTTGGATTTCTGACGCTCTGAGACCCGTCCTGATCGTCGGAGTTGCACGACGACCCCTCGAAGAGGTACAGCGTTGAGTCGGCAACGATCTGTTCCGCGCTGTTGAGCCGCAAGTCGACGATCAGATCAGCCCTGGTCTCACCGCCTGCGCACGCCGTGAACCGCAAGTGCCGGTCTTGTCCCCCATGTCTAAGGTCGACTGTTCTGCTGATGGTTTTAGTAACGTTGTGGGAGCCGCCGAAGACTGGCCCGCCGTCGTATGCGCGAACAGTTCCTTTGACGACGACAGTGTGAATCGCATTTGCCGCAGCAGGCTCCGTCATGCCCATGAACGGGATGGGAGCCAGTAGAACTGCGGCCGCTATGACGTGTCCATTTTTCATGTCGACACCTCGCGGATCTTGAAGCCACTCGGTGGGCTCCGCATCGCTGGCGAGGGCATTTGACGGCCCCGTGCCATAAGAATCTCACTTCGGCAACTCTGGTGCATCTCGGGAGAGCGGTTCGGCGTCAAGTGGAACCGCACGCGTTACTGACCATGCAGGCGTTGGTGGGCTTTCGCCGTCTCAACCCACCACTCACCCCAGCTCCCATCCCGTACGGGCATGGGCCTCGTACGCGCAGGAGGGAAGTTCAAGACTCCGCGGGTGCGCCATGGGTAGGAAGAGCATGCGTCGGGTCGTCCAAGTGATGCGCGTGACGCCCTGGTTGATCGTGACCGCGCAGGGCTCCGAGCATCCGAGCACAGGAGAGCGCCTCTCGTCTCGATGCGGCCCTCGTACAGCCACTCCCAGGCCTCGTCGGAAGCCCTGCGGTCCAGCGCGGGCGTGATGGTGCGCAGCGCGATCGCCATCCAGCGGTCCGCCTGGCCGACCGAGTGGGCGTCGAAGGAGCTGTGAAAGGCCGGCCGCTCTGTCTTGGTGAGGTCTTCGGTCCAGCATGCGCACCAGAAGCGTCGGCAAGTCCTGGCGCAAGCTCCTGGGAAGCCAGCAGGCGCCCGCCGGACTGACCCTCGTCACCGAGTGCCCACCCTTACCCCAGGGCGGCACCGAAGCCATCGCACAGTGGCTGGACCGCAACCCCGACGCCCGCATGGTCGTCATCGACGTCTTCGCCAAGATGCGCGGCCAAGCCCCGCAAGGCGTGTCCGCGTACAACGCGGACGACGTCCCCGTCGGCTACGCCAAGCGGCTCGCCGACCACTACGGCATCGCCGTCGTCATGGTCCACCACGTCCGCAAGGCAGGCTCGGACGACTTCCTGACCGAGGTCTCCGGGACCAACGGCATCGCGGGCGCGGCAGACGCCACGCTCGTACTGAAACGGGCACGCGGGCAGGCGGACGGCATCCTGCACGTCACCGGCCGCGACGTCGACGAAGCCGAATACGCCCTCAGCTTCCAACCCGCCTCCGGCGCCTGGCACTTGCTGCCTGTGTCCAACAAGAAGTGGACCGACTCAGGGAAGCCCCACGACAAGCGGGGTTTGAAAGCCCGCGAGGTCAACTCAGATAGACCGGTCCCCGCACCGCCCCTGCTGGTTGCGATCCTTCGCACGCACATCAAGGAGTTCGGCAAGGCCAAGGACGGCAGGATCTTCCAGAACGAGCGCGGAGACGTGCTCGGAACCTCCAGCTACTGGCGCGTCTGGCAGGAGGCCCGGCCGATCGGTCTCCCCCCCCACCGGACAAGGCGGCTTCCCCGCTCGGCAAGCGGCCGTCCGACCTGCGGCATACCTGCCTCACCAACTGGCCACGAGGAGCTGAACAATAGCAAGATCGAGAAAGCCATGGGCTGGGGAGAAGGCGACTAGAGCGTGTCCGGTAGGTCGCAGTCTGGACTGCGTCGGAGCCCCTCGGTTGTACGGGTAGTACGCGTTGTTAGCCTCAGCCCGTGGTAGTCGCTGCGTGTGCAGTCACGTACGGGCCACGGGGGAACCATGGGTGAATCTATAGGTCAGTCAGTGGTGAATGCGGTGGAGAAGCCATTCTTGATGTCTGTCGAGGATGTCTTCTGCCTGCAACAGGGCAGGATGGTCATGCTGACGGGCCGGATCGAGCGTGGGCGGGTACGCAAGGGTGACGAGGTGGAGATCGTCGGCCTGGGGGGCGGCGCAACCGCCCGTGTGGCGGACATCGATGCGAGTCACGTACGTATCGACGAGGCCGGTGCGGACATGAACGTGGGGGTGCTGCTGCGTGGCATAGCAGCGGACGCGGTTGAGCGGGGCCACGTGCTTGCGACACCGGGCTCGATCAGCGCCCACGCCTGCTTCGCTGCGGACATCACCCTGCTGTCCGAGGAACAGGGCGGTGCGGACGTAGTGTCCGGCGATCGCCTTCGCTTCCACAGCCGCAGCGCCGCAGTATGGGGCACTGTCACGCTTCACGGGGTGGATGTGGTGCGGCCCCTTCACGGGGCCGAAGTGACAGTCACCCTCGAAGAACCCGTTGCCCTGGAGGAAGCCCAGCCTTTCGCATTCCGTCAGCGCGGTCGTGCCGCTGGCTCCGGCACCGTGACTCGACTCCCGCGCTGAGCTTCACGAACGGAGCCAGAGCCGGATCGCTGCAAGGGTGACCGTGCCTTGAAAGACAAACGCCCGCTTGTCGAAGCGTGTTGCAACAGCCCTGTAGATCTTCAGCTTGCCGATCAGTCGCTCGACTTCGTTCCGATGGGCATACCGCTCCTGGTCAAAGCCGGTGGCCCGCCGCCCGCACTTTGGCGGCGGCGCCGGTTGGCCCGCTGGTTGTGAGGCTCCGGGATCGTGTGGCTGACCTGGCGCCGGCGGAGGTAACGGCGGTTGCTGCGTGAGGAATACGCTTTGTCCGCGCTCAGATGGTCCGGCCGCGTGCGCGGATGCCCACCTCCCACTCGCGGTACTCGAACGCGCTCCAGAACCGGGATCATCTGCGGCGCGTCACCCCACTGCCCCGGCGTGATCAAGAAGGCAAGGGGCCGCAGACCGCCCTCACCAACCAAGTGAATCTTCGTGGTGAGTCCATCCCGGGAACGCCCCAGAGCCTCGTCTCCATTTCCCGAACCGCTCAGGAATGTCTCTTCAGAGGCTGCCTGTGCGCAGCCGGAACAAGATTCCGTTGATTACCACGCGATGGCTCTTCCAGCGTCTGTCTCGGCCAGTGCTCTTCGGCAGATGCGGTTCGAGCAGCACCCACTCCGCGTCAGAGATCTCATCCCGCCCACACCGAACAGAACGACCCGACAACCCGAACGACCGTCTGTCACACGATTCATCGGACGCGCCCTAAGGCAAGCCCCGATTCCTTTCGGTCTCGGGGCCGCGCAGCTGACCGACCTGGACTGATGCCGTCGCCGGCGGCGCGACTGGACCGATCTTTTCGCCGAGATGTCTGCGGCGTCTCAGCGGACAGGTCGTTCGGGGATCCTCGGAAGAACCTTCTCGGCGATGTCGAGGAGAGCGCTGTCGTTCGGGAGGGCTCCGGACGTGCTCCACACGGTGATTTCGCAGTAGCCGCCTCGGTCATTACGGTCCAGGGCCACGGACAGCGTCCTGGCCAGGGGGCCTTCTTCGACCGGTCCGCCGGATCCGCCACTCCCGAGATTGATCTCGAGCCTCATGGTGTGATCCGAGGCGAGGACCGCGGGCCGACCGAGAACCGTAAGCGTCTTGATGTCCTTCTCATCCCCGAACTTCATCAGCTTCACGTACTGGTCGATCGACAGCTTGTTGTAAGTGGCCGAGACATTCACGGTGTACGTGTCGAACGTGACCTCGGCCTCCGGTTCGGCGACCTTCCCATCAGTCAGAGGAGCGGTGTTGTTGCTGCTGGAAGCAGTGGTCGCGGTCTCTTCAGGCGTTCCAAGGAGCTTGGCCAGCTCTGGCCGGTTGAGCGCCTTGCACAGCTCTTCACCGGTCACAGGTCGGGGCGTGTCCTTGAAGGCCTTCGGAAGCTCCTCGTGTGTCCCGCCCGAACACGAGGCGGGCCGGGTGATGTTGTCGTCGGACGGCGTGAAGCGTGGGGCCAGCCACAGCGCGGCCGCGAGTGCCCCGAACACGGCCACGGCCGCGAAGGCCTGGCCCCATGCGTTGTGCTCCTCCTCCTTCTCCTTCTTCGGAGTGTCCGGGCCGGGACGCGGCCCGGTTTCGGCCTGGGGCTGGGGCTGGGGCTGGGCGGCAGCATCGACTGCCGCCCCGTCTGCGGAGGCTGTCGGACTCGGGTTCCGGCGTGCGCGCAGGGCCCGGATCACCGCGTAGACGCGTATTGCGGTGAACACGAGGAACACCACGCCGAGACCGGCCGCGACCCGATCGTGATCGCGGACGGCGAGATACATGATGCGTACGCCGAGAACAGACCCCACCGCGATGAGCAGGGGCTCGCGGACCCAGAACGGCAGGAGACGGAGGAGGAAACCGAGCATCCGCCGATCTCACCAGGACAAGATCACATCCGCCATGATGGAAGCCACAGTTCCGGGCACGTGAAGGGCCTGCCGAAGCAAGAGACGCCAAGCCGACGATCCCGAGATCGGCTATCGGGACGACAACGGGTGCAAGGGCTGAGCCAAAGCTGCCCGATGTTCTGGACCACTCAACTGCCCTGAGCTTCACTGCCCTGAGCTCGTACACCCACGGCACGCCCATGCCCCGCCGTCCGCTACCGGCCTTTAGGTTCCTGAAACCCACTCGCTGCTCACTCGCGATCAGTGCGCAACCATGACAAAGAGCCGGACCCATTAGGACTGGGTCCGGCTCTTGATGTCTGGCACTTTGGCTGGTCAGCGGGTTGATCGCGCTGATCCGGCTTCTGTGCCCCCGGCAGGATTCGAACCTGCGCACACGGCTCCGGAGGGCATGCCGAGATGACCTCGCATAGTGCTGTTGACCTGCGCGTATGCTCCAAGAGAACGTCGCTGCGACAGGGCTCTATCGCATACCGTGCGTAGCGTGTGGCGTTAGGGCGCCGTCTCGACCATGCATTCCTCGATCCACCGCGCGATGACGGAGAAGGTCGCCAGATACTCCAGTGCTTCCTGCTGGGTCCAACTCACCTCGTCCTCATGCGCAGCGAGGTTCCGGATGGCCAGGAAAGCCCCGGCGGACGTGTACTTGGCGCCGTCCTGTCGAGCCTTCCAGGTTGGGGTGCTCCGGTCCCCGTCGAATCGCAGGCGGGGCTTGCCCGCGGCTGGTGCTTTCATGTCGAAGCTCTGCATGCAGAGGTCTGTCTCGCCGATGTCATGGCGATTCAGTTTCTGCTGGAGGCGACGATTGACCGTGCGGGCTGCCGTGAGGACGGCGTCCTGACGGGCCCCAGCGGCCCAGAGCTGTGCGGCCGGCTCCCATACCCAGGGGTGAAGGTCGTCAGCGGCGATCGAGGGCGAGGCAGGCCGCAGGAACACTGCTATCTCTTCAGCCGACTGGGCCCGGCCGAGGGCTTGGATGGCGGCTTCCCGGGCTATCCACCAGCGCTCACGCTGACTCCACTCGTCGACAACGTAGCCTCCGAGGTTGGGCACGTAGGTACTTTCGATCAGCCGTGCCCGTACCTCCTCAAGCTCCAACTCTTGGGGCGCATCAGTCGGGGTTACCCCTTCCCTCATGTTCGCGCTGTCCAGGTCGGACAGGTGCTGATTGACCCCGTCGAGGAACTTGGTGAGCGTCTCTATTGCGTAGGCGTGGTCCACAACCGGATCGTAGAGCCGCACGTCGTGGAGGGTGGTTAGAAGAGAGTGATCGCGTCAGCAGTGAACAGGGCTGTGACCTGTGGGGGAATGGAGGGACGGGTGGGCGAGACCGTGGGCCCGTTGCTCGGGCCAGCAGACGGACGACGTCCACGGAAACCTCGGACGGCAGATTTACAGGCCGCATGCCGCGCCCTCCGTGACGAGCTCTTCAGCGCCTCCCTATGCACCCTGCCCCAGGCGTGCCCCACGGAGCGTGCAAGCCATCCCTCTGTCGGGGGCGTCGGTACTCAACGGCGCGCTTCGAAGGGACCAGTGAAGCCCCACCCCTACCAGTTCGGTTCCAACTACTGGGGGGAAGGCTTCTCCGGGAAGTTCCTTGCCGTCGGAGGTGGGAAGAACCGTGGGAGTTACTGGGAGACAGAACCGACCGTGGGCCCGGCTAGTCGCCGTGCTGACCGTCAGCGCGGCGATCGGACTGCTCGCAGCGCTGTTGGGGCCAGAGGCATCGACGGGAGTGCTGGGGGCCGCGGCCGCAGCCGTAGTGAGCGTGCTTGCAGTAGGCGCTCAATCGGAGTGGCAACGGCACTCTGACGCGGTTCGTCGTCGGCCTGAAGCCTTGGAGATCGCCTCACCGCGAAGGCGCTTCCCGCTCGTGCGAGATCTACGTGACCCCATCGCAGTGGGAGTGCACCCGGCCGAGACCACTGAGCGAGAGGGCAGACTCGATCGGGTTCCGACGTATGTCACTCGCGACATGGAGCCACACCTGCACGCGGCCCTGCGACGTGGGGGCTTCGTGCTGCTGGTCGGCGAGTCCACCGCGGGTAAGACGCGAGCTGCTTTCGAGGCGATTCGGATGCTGCATCCAGATCAGGATTTCGTAGCTCCCTCTACGCGCGAGGCCATTGCTGTACTTCTGGACGAATGGGAAGCATCAAACGGCTGTGTTGTGTGGCTGGATGACTTGGAACGTTTCCTGGGACCAGGAGGGCTGACTACGTCCACGCTGCACCGGCTGCTGATCTCGCACCCCCAAATGCTGATTCTGGCCACCATGCGCAGTCACGAGTACGACCGCTACCGTGATCGCGCGGAGATCGAGATATCCGGGCCCGCACAAGAAATTTGGCGTCAAGGCCGGGCCGTGCTGAGGCAAGCTCAAGTGGTCCACGTCGAAAGACGATGGACAGCCACCGAGCGCGAACGCGCTCGTGCATTGACGACCGATCCCCGACTCGTCCGCGCATTGGCTGGCGATCAGCGCTTCGGGGTGGCCGAACTATTAGCGGCCGGCCCGGAACTTGTCGAAGGCTGGAAACACGCGTGGGTCCCAGGAAACCACCCTCGCGGGGCGGCACTAGTTGCTGCGGCTGTTGATGCCCGACGCGCTGGCTACCATGGCCCATTACCTGTGGAGGTTCTCCAGCAACTTCACGCGGGCTACCTGATTCGGCGCGGTGGGGTGGAATTGCGTCCGGAGACTTTCCAAGATGCGCTGAACTGGGCTCTGACACCCACAGTCCCGGCAGGGGCTAACAGCCTGCTACTAGGCGACGTCGAAAACGGACTCCTAGCTTTTGACTATTTGATCGACCTCCCCGCACAGGAAGCCATACCAGAACCCGTCTGGGTTGCAGTCATGGACCTAGCCTCGCCCCATGAGGCTTACACGATTGCCTGCAACGTGTATCTATACGGCGATTTCACGCTCGCTCTCCCAGCTTTCCGACGTGCAGCAGAAGCAGGAATCGGCCAAGCCGAGGCAATTTTATGGGAACTGGACACGCCCATGCGGCCGGCGGAGGAAGGTTTGATCGCTGCCAAGCAACGGACGCGAGCTCTTCAACGCGAGTTAGGCGCCGACCATGAAGAAACTCTAATGGCGGAAAGTATGATCGCATCCTTCTCTCTCCATTGTGGCCATCACTCCGAAGCCATTGTTCTTTACCAGCAACTGATAGGAAGGGCCACCTCCGTACTGGGGGACAATCATCGCCTCGTCCTGGGTCTGGAATTTGGACTCGCAAGTAGCATATTTGCCTCGGGAGCCCAGGACGAGGGCCTACCTCTCCTCGAAGCCGCCGTACTAAAGAGCATCGGTACGCTCGGGGCAGAGGACCCGACCGTACTGGACCGACGCAAGTGCGTGGTCCAGCTGTTGATGAAGGCGGGGCGAAATCGCGATGCACTAGAGCGCCTCACTGCGCTCGAACCCGACTGCACCCATCTGTCGGCCACGCATCCGATCACCGTCAGCGTCAGGCGTATGGCAAGCCAGTTGCATCACCATCAGTCGTGAGGACGTCGAGTTTCGATCTCCGCCCTTTGCTTGTCGATCAGGAAGTGACGAACCCTCTTGGCGTGGCAGATTTACAGCGGGCTCCCCTTACCTCCACTGACCTGCGCCGCCTCGCTAAGGGAGCCTTACCGGGGGACGCCTGGGGGAAGCGCCGAAGCAACCAACCTGATCAGCATGGTCTGCCCCGCCAACTCATGGACGCGGGCGATGGACCATCGCCTGGCCGCAGATGGCCGCCAAACGGCACACCGTACAGCGCCAGCCGCAGCCACAGATCAGCCAAATTAACTGGATATCGCATCGAGCTGGAGCCCGCCTGGGGAGGTTGGCGAAGCAAGGCATCCCCGCACACTGCTCAGGAGTGGCCATGGTCGCCGCACCGCAACAGCGCAAGTTGCTGGGCGACTGGTCCTCCCGGCACCTGAACGTCAGGGAGACCCAGTGACCGACCGACTCACCCCGCAGAACGTCACCGTCACGACCGCCACGATCGAGGTCAGAACCCTCACCCTCGGCAGGAGGCAGATTACCCAGTCCGTTTTCCGGCAGCTCGTCGAGGAACGGTTGATCGACGACAACGGCTCTTTCCGAGGGCAGCCGTGGGGCTACATCAACCACTGCCCTGACAAGAAGGTCGCTGGCATCGTCACCGGCAAGATGATCGACTGCGCTACTGGCCCCGAGCACCGGCACGTGGTCTGGCAGAAGGGCGATGAACTCCGCCGAAGCCGCATCCTCGCCTACCGGCCTCCCTACTACGGCGTCTGGAGCGACACGACAGACCTAATCGTGCAGGCCGGCTACTGCACCAATAACCACGAGATGCCAGCCTGGATGACCAGCCGTCGGTCCGACGAGTTCGCCTTCCAGCAGGACGGTGTGAGGTGCACTGGCGCCGCACCGAAGCGCGGGTGGGAGATAGGCCATGAGTGCGCAACAGTCGCAATGCTGGAGAAGGCACGCGCAGATCTCACTGAGGAGATCGCGCAGGAAAGAGTCCTACACGCCACCCGGAAGTCCGCGTGGGAAGCCGTGATCGCCCTGCCGCAACTGTTCATCGCTGTCTGACAGTCACCGCGTCCATACCGAGGCCAGTCATCCACCCGTCACACGTGGCACCGCCACCGGGTAGCAGACCGGACGCACGTCCGAGCCGACGTGGAACGCAGGTGGCAGGGGTGCAAGGTGCGGGCGTCGCAGGGCGGGTGTGCCAAGCGCAACACTCGTCGCTCGGAGCACGACGGTTTTCAAGACCGCCCGCGAGCTGTCGCCGACCAGGTCTGTGACCTTGTCACCCGCCGCTTTCACAGACCAGCCGCCCTACATTTTGGCCGCAGGTTGGCCATGGGCGCCCTCAGGCGCTCTGCCGAGATCTACGCATTACGAGTTGTCCGATCTTGGTCTGGGGGCGTCCACGCGACCTCCGAGGGACGACTCAGGCAGAAGGGCGACCCTCGCGCCCTCCCTCTGGCAGTGGGTAGCGGTATGCAGTGGCAACGAGCTCCTCCCGTGCTGGTGCCCACTCGTTCCAGATGCGCCAACGTCCCCCATGGCCCTGGAGGTCGTCACTGAGATCGATTTGGTCTATCACGACTAGGCAGGTGGGGACGCCTTCAGCGTGGCGAACCTCCCCTTCGGTCAGGTCGATCGCCTCGCGGGTGGTGGTGCTCCCCTTCACCTCTACATGGACCTCGGATCCGTTCTTGCGCGCGGTGATGTCCCACGGTGAGTGGTCACCTACGTCTTCAACCTCGTAGCCCTGTTCGCGGTAGTGACTGAGCACGAGATTCATCGCATACCGTTCGACGGCCTGCCGCCGCTCCGCATCGCGCTGCCGGCCGTAACCGGTAGACCTTCGCGGCTTGGGCAGCGAAAGCGCTGGTAGGTCGGGGGCTTCTGGCTCGTGCGGCTCAGAGACGGCGGTCTGGCGCAGCTGCCGCAACTCGGGGAGCTCTTCCACTAGTGCCCGTGGGAGCTTGGTCAGGTAGCCCTGTGCAGCACGAACAGGCCGCGCGTCTGACAGTGCGAAGGGGAAGTAGATGGGGCTCCCGACTTCTTCTGTGAGATGATCCCGCAAGGCTCGGATTGTCGGCTCAATCTCACGGAGCCGAGCCTGAGTCACAGGGTGCTTCAACCTTCGGTACCCGCCAAGAGGAGCTTCCCAAGCGGCCTCTGGACGGGACTCACCCCGCTTCCGACCATAGGTTCCCCGGCTCTGCCAGGTGATCGTGGATGCGAAGGCCTCAGCTCGAACGTGGGAGTACCCCACGATGCCTGGGCCATGGTTCTTGTCCCAGTGCAAAACGAGATCCCCGGGTCGCACCTCGCGTACGAGCGCATAGGACCAGTACGGCTCACCCCGATCGTTCACTTTGGGTGCGAGCAAGTTGGTCCCGATGTCCTCGCGGTTCGTGATCTCCAGCCAGTAACGTTCGTTCGGGTCGTGTCCCCACCACTTGTTCACGGCCATGATCCCCCCTGACTCTCGACGTCGGCCACTGCTGATCCTGTCAGGTCAGGTGGATCCAGTGGTTCGGAAGTGTGCCTCTCTTACAGCGATCGGCGGAGGAACCTCTTCGTCCCGAACGCGATCAGGCTCCGTCGCGGCAGCGGGCCGTGGCCCCGACCTGCTCGTGCGGTTCCACGAAGTCCGTGACTGTCCGACACATCCCTGGGCTCGCTGCCGCGTTTGGCCCCCCTTGCTGCTGCTGGCTGGTGCATGGCGTTGCCAGCTCTGGGCTCTGGCCGGTCAACCGCGTCAGACTGGCGCCCGCGGTAGTTGCTCGGACTCCTGGAAGACGGAAACATGACTTTTACGCATACGTTTGTAGTAGCTTTTAGTGCACTTGGGAGAGAGTGACCGGAGGGTGGGGCGCGTGTCTAAGCACGACGATGATTTCGAGTTCGAAACGCTTCTTTCCATCCACGCCGAGGAGGCGAAGGCGGAGAAGAGCGGTGCACCCCTAACGCCCGAGGAAATCGATAGCGTAAAAAAAATCGAGAATTTGGGCTACAGTCTTGCTGCCTCGAAATACGACTACTTGAAATTCAGGGACTCCGACGTAGATCGGAGGTTGGCACAGCGCCGCACATACCTCGTGACCCGGGACATGCTGAAGGAAGTTGCCGACACGCTGTCCAGCTATCAGGATGTCAGCGCTCATAGAGCGATCGTTAAAAACGATGGCTCGTATGTTGAGTACGCGCTCGACTCACCGTCGTTTCTTCCGTTCGGCCACTTTGTGGAACGTGTGGAATGGGAGTATCGGCAAGCTGAATGCGGCCATAAATTTCGCCCCTGCACAATTCGGACGGGGGAAGAGGAGTACTCCCCTGGGTTCCATTTGACCGCTCCGTCAGGGGGTGTCTGTTTGGAGCTTTCTGAAATTAGCCCCGTAGCTATTTTCAAGATATCCAACGGCGGGTTTGTCGGATCGGATATCGTTGACTATACGCTGAAGGTGATGGTCTCGTCGCCAAAGGATATCGTGTCAGGGCTGAGCCTTGCTCAGCAAGCAGCTGATAGCCTACTGTTTGAGCTCGATGCAAAACATGGTGTGAATTTTCATCTCCTGCCCTGGGATAGGGCGCGCGTGTCTGCTACGAGAGTTCCCCGTAGGCCGCATGTCGCATTCCCATCCACCTCGGTGCCGCGGGAGGTGGCAGCCCTATTCGCTTTCGCTGCCGAAGCGAAGGATAATCCACTCTTCGCGTTTCTTTCCTACTATCAGGTGCTTGAATACTATATGCCGTTGACATCAAGGCGGGATGCTCTTAGGCGGATTAGGCGAGAGGTCAGAGATTTCTCATTTGACATTTCTGATGACGCCTCGGTCTTGAGGGTCCTCAACGCGGTCGAAAGGACCAAGGGGTTGAGCGAAGAAGACACGCTTAAGATCCTGGTTCGTGATTGCGTACGCGAGGATATGCTCACGCAGTTCTTCCAGACGCCCCGTTACGGCGTGCATTTCTCGCGGAATGGGCCGATAGCCGGCGCCCCTGCCGTGAACTTGAAGGCGACAAACGAAACCATCGCGGTGCAAACCGCGAAGCGTGTGTATGCATTGAGGAACAGAATTGTTCACGCCAAGGACGATCCCAAATATGCGGAAACGCCACAGCTTCTTCCGCGGAGCGTGGAAGCTAACGCCCTAAAGCCTGACATTGCACTTGCGCGGTTCCTGGCTCTGGAAACCGTTTCAGATGCGCAGGGCTGATGCTGGCTTGTGACGGCGGCTTCGATGGGTGCGTTAGGAAATGCCCTGCATCCTTGCAAGAGCAGGTGGGTCGTGCATGAAGCCGTGCTGGGCTGGACAGGCCGCCCGCTGTGCGAGCCACCCTGACACCCCCGGGCCGCCGATCACGGCGACATAGAGACCGCAGACACGTTCACGGCCGAGCCGAAGAGGCAGGCACCATGCGGCGAACAGACCCGGCGCGTGACACCGAGCTGTTCGCGCACACCCCCTTCGGGGGGACGTCCACTAACGGCCGTTTGCCTTGCCGCCGAAGAGGCCGCCGCCCTGAGTCAGAATCCGCTGCTCTACGTTGACGAGGCCGAGCAGGGCTGCTGACAGAGCCTGAGGACTAAGCAGCTGACTGACGTCCTCCTTGCCGATGGCGACTGGCTCGCCCGACGCTGTTCGCGCGACGAGCGTGCCGTTCAGGTTCTGAGCGTGCACGACGTGGGCGACAGCCTCCTCGCCGTACACGCGCTGGACCAGGCCACGAACTTGGGCGGAATCAGGCTTCGGCCAAACCTCGTTCGCCCAGTAGCTAAACTCCTGCTGGAACACGGGGTGATCAGTGTTGAGGTAAACGACCCCACGGTGCTCCTGGCCGTCAATCTCACGCGTCTCGTTCTGCACGTAGCGAGCGAGGTACTTCGCCTCTTCCATGTCGAAGGAGGCCCAGTCGAACGCCGGGTAGCCGCCACGCGTAGCGCTAGGAGCGCCAGTCAGGGTTCCGCCCCGCGCCGGCTGCAGCAACTGCCGCGTGGCGGAGGAGCCTCGGCCTGCGGAACCACTTCCTCCCGATCCGGTGGAAGACGTGCCCTCGCGGCGACTTGCGATGGCCGTTCCCGCCGGGATCCCGAGGATCCGCCCGGCGGCCGAGGTGGTGAGACGCGAGGCTTTGAAACGAGCGTTCAGCCGGTCCAGGATGCGCGAGATGTTCTTCCCCATCGAGGCGTCTGCACGTGCTCCGCTCTGGCTGCGGATGTCGTCCAGAACCTTCTTGAGAGGTTCTGGAAAGTCCGCGAAGAATCGATCACCCCACTCTTCCCAGGGAAGTTCGCCGCCTCCCTTGGTGATGAGGATGTGCCTGGAAGCCTGGGTGAGCACACCCCACTGGGTCGGCCGACTGTCGCTGAACACGGGCGGACGCAGGATTACCCATGTACGGCCCTTGATCTCGTCCGTGATACCGAACTGCCGATACCGGTGCTTGGTGTGGTCTGCGTGGTATGCCTCACCCTGGTAGTCGACCACTACAACGGGCCGCTGGGCGACGTAGTCGTTGGTGCCCTTCACCGGGGCATCGGGCTCCGGAACGTAGAACCACTCGACGACGGTCCCGTGGTCATCAACCTGGACGGTACCCGTCAGGAGCGTGTCGGGAATGTAGTGCCGCAGGCCGTAAACACGCCTGGGCCGCCACACCATCAGCGTTCCGTTAGGCAGTTCGACGGTCTTGTCCTTGGTGTCCCGACGGTCCGTCTCGCCCTTGCGGTAGAGATCGACGACCGTCGTTTCCAGCGGCTTACCCTGCCGCTCGGGAACCTCGATGACGCGACCGTTGAGGTAGCGCACGAGGCCGTCCACGGTCTCGTGCCGGGCAGGTTCAGGATCTCCCTGCCAGGTGTCGCTCTCAGCCGAAGCGCCGAGTAGCACCATGATCGTCCCGGTCGTCATCCAGTCAGGACGGATCTCTCCCCAATGACAGCCGTGCTCGTCGTCCTCGTACGGAAGCATGACGTCGTCGCGGCCGAGGTACATTCCGTCCTCGTCCTGGACGTCCCACTCCTTGAACGTGTAGCTGTCGCCTTCGCGCTGGATCCAAACCATGGCGCCGTCGGGCGTTTGTTCGGTGTAGCTGATGACGACGACACCGTAGGGATTCCAGGGAAGCACCGAAGACTTGAATCCCTGACCGAAGTTGCCATCGACGCCGATCGGCTTACCGCCGCCGCCGAAGGAAGACAGGAACACCAGAAGGTCGTCGGGAACCATTCCGGAGCCGTTGTCCATGATGGTGCGCCGAAGGACACCCTTATTGCGCGCGGCTTGTTCCTCGATCCCGAAATGGATGATGGAGGCGCCGCTCTCTTCCGAGTTGCGCCAAGCCTCTCGCGCCCACTGGTAAGGGCCGCCAGCTTCGTACGCCTGACGAATGAGGTTCTTTACCGCATCCGCCGGGACGTGGACTCGTCGAGCCATATTTGATTTTCTCCTTGGGCTTCCTAGAGCAAGCGCCCTAGAAAATGCGCAAGAGCGAGCGCCCTTGCGAGGTCCACCATACTCCCCCACGTGACACGACACTTGAAGGTACTTCTGCCCTGATGGGTCCTCAAGTAGCAGTGCTGGAACGAGAGTGCCCGATTGAGACTCCACGCCACCCCGGCCCGCACAGAAGTTGGTGGCCAGTAGGCGGAGTGGCCAGTGTCGGACGTGTGTGTGGAGACTGCGCTGCGGTGGTTGGCGCGGTTGCCGGCCTACGCCAGGAACCCGACGCACCTGCTTCAGGGCGAAGACAATGAGCCGGTCGGACACCTTCGCGAAGAAGCTCGAACCACTCAGGGCCTCGATGGCCGCCCGCACGCGCTCCGAGAGCAGCAGCCGGAGGCACGAAAAACCGACCGGTCCCCGGGAACCAACCGCATCGGGGCCAAGAACTTCCGGGTCGACCCGTGCGGCCTGCTCCCACCAGGCCTCCAGTAGCTCGGCCTCCAGCCCCTCATCGACGTCCGTCTCGTCCCACGGCGGGATGTCCAGGGAGCGAGTCCCCTCCTCGAAGTAAAGGTTCCCGTAGAAGGCGCACGCCACGTCCTCCGGCTCCAGCCGCGGCCCGCCGGCCAGCCGCACACCGTCGCGGAGCGCCGGCCTCACATCCCGTCCCATCAACTCGGGCCCCAGAAACTCCTGCCCGATGCCATGAACGTTGACCACCCGCGCCATGGCACAACTACCCGGTGCTGCAATGCCAGCCTGCGTCGCACCGGTCTACAGGACAACGGGCTGCACAAGTAGCTCAGTTCACCGAATCAGCCCGTAGCCGATGCCGAGTTCGAGCGGCAACGGCCATCTCGGCGCACGGTCGTCAGTCGGCAGAGAGAGTGAGGGAACGGTGGCTCATCAAACCTGGCAAGATCGGTGACGCAGAGCAAAGGCGTCAGGGGGAGGCCCGGTGGGAAGCCAGCTGCGTGTCGGTGAGGTGCTGCGGTCCGCTCAGAACAGGGACCCGGAGACACCGGTCATGGATGGGTACCGGAACATCCACCACGTCACGGCTTCCCAAGATCTCGCTCAGATCCAACTGAGCAAAGGGATCAACCCGATCGCCAAGGTCAAGGCGTCGGGCGCGCAACGTCGTCCGGCGATTCTGATCCGTTCCAGTCCGTGGAAGGCGGGGACGGCGGAGACTCCCTGGCATGACGTGTTCGACCTGGACTACGGCCACATCAGCTACTTCGGGGACCACAGGGTCGACCACACGGTCCCGGTGGGAAGCACCCAGGGCAATGCGGTGCTGCTTGAGGCCTTCACGGAGCACGAAGCCTCCACCGCGGCACAGCGGGCCCTGGCCGTGCCGCTGCTGGTGTTCGCGGCGGTCTCTCGCAACAAGACGCCCAAGGGGTACGTCGAGTTCTGCGGCGTCGCGGTCATCGAGCGCGTCGAGCAGATTGAGCAGGAGGCGAAGGGAAGGCCCTTCCCCAACTACCGTTACGACTTGGCCGTCTTGGACCTGAGCGCAGAAAGCGATCGGGTCGACTGGGCCTGGATCGAAGCCCGAGGCAACGCCAGGCTCCCGGCCGGCGATGTGCTCGAGCACGCTCCACGCTCTTGGCGCCAGTGGGTTGAGCACGGTCATTCAGTGCTGCCCGAGGTGCGACGGCGGACTCCAATTCCCGAGGGAGGCAACACCTCTCGCCCGTACTCGACCGGGGACAGCCGCCAGTCCCCAGGGCTGTTCCCCGCGCCTCGCCAGCCGGACGACACGGCCTCAGCGTCCCCTGGACCGGCTGAACCGTTGGGGCAGCTGACCGCGAGCATGCTGGTGGACAGGCTCGGGAGCCTCAAGGTCCACCAGCACAACGGCCGGCCGAGTAGGCACAAGCCACTGGCCTTGCTCTGGTCTATCTCCAGGATCGCCGCCGGACAGGCCCGACTTGCGCCTTGGCGACAATTCCAGGACGAGGTGGGCGGGCTGCTGGCCGAGTTCGGCCTTCCCGAGTCCTCGGTCACCCCTGAGTACCCGTTCTTGCATCTGCAGACGAGTCGCCTGTGGGACGTCCACGGCCTTCCGCCCGAGCAGTCGGCCAAGCCCCATGCCGCGACACTCGACAAGTTGAACCCCGAGGCCGGCATGAACGAGCAGGCGGCGCGCCTGCTGAGCGATCCGTTCGTGCGGATTCAAGCGGTCGCTGTCCTACGGGAGACCTACCTGGCCGACGTTGACCACCATGCGCTGATGGACCGGCTGGGGCTGGCCGGCTACGAAACCGCCGGCAGCATCCCTGACGATGTAGAGGACCAGGACACGGGATCAGGCACTGCCTCACGGCGCACGGCCACCCTCTCTCGCATCGTCCGCGACCCCGAGTTGACGGCCGAGGTGAAGAGGCTGCACGGCGACCGCTGCCAGGTCTGCGGCTTGCAGCTGGCGACCCGATTCAGCACCTACAGCGAGGCCGCCCACATCCGCGGCCTCGGCCGCCCCCACCACGGCCCGGACAAACTGTCGAACCTGCTCGTCCTGTGCCCGAACCATCACGTCCAGTTCGACACACTCGCGATCTACATCACCACTGACGGCACAGTGCGCGCGACCGCAGACGACAGCCTTGTAGGAGAGCTCCGCCGGCACCCCGCCCACCCGATCAACGAAGCGCACCTCCGCTACCACCGCGCGCTGTGCGGCAGAGATCACGACTGACCGCGCTGGCGCGAGGCTGTGGCGCTCGCTCTCATTGGGGACTGGCTCGACGATCTCAGCGGACGGCGGATCTCTGAGGAGTCGATCGTGGCACTGCTCCTGCACGGCTACGGTTGCCCTTGGTCATCGCTGGCCCACCCGGACGGCCCGCGCGGGCGCGCGGTGGCGTACTCCTCGTTCGGGGGCGAGGTGGCCGAAGCGTCTTGATCCGGGCTACCGAGGTCGGGGAACCTGGCCATATGGAAGAAAGCAGTCCAGAGAATGACCAGTCCCGGTCGCTTGCAGAAGCCCTCGGGCGAGTTGTGCAGAACGCTGCCGCTCTTGAATCCCACCTGAGAACGCTGGCGGCGGCTCTGATCGGTTCGAAGTATGCCGCAATCGTTGTTGCAGGTCAGCCGACGTCCAGCCTGTTGGAGACAATCAGCGCTCTCAGCAAAGTCCATGATCAAGTTTCACCCGAGAAGCGTGCCGAGTTGGCGGAGCTGCTATCGAGAGCCAAGGTGGCACATAAGCGACGAAATGACTTCGCTCACGGCACATGGGCCGTAGATCCGGGCGGGGCGGTCATGTCTCACAACAGTCGCTATCGCCAGTTTGATTGGGTCAAGTCCCCCGTCAGCCATGCCGCTCTGACTGAGCTTTCGAAAGAGCTGATGGATTGCACAGTTCAGCTTCTCGTGTGGTCCTTTGCGACCCTCCCTGGAGACATCAGCAATGAGGCCCAGCTCAGGTGGGAGACGTACCTGAGCTCCCTCACTCCGGAGGAGCGTGAGGCCATGATCCAGAGGCGAACCAGGGGAGCGGAGTAGATAACCTCAGCCCGCCACTTACCCCAGCCCCCATCCTGTCTGCGCCCGGGCTCCTGCCGCGAGGGCGACGTCCAGGAGGACCTTCCCCGGGTCGTGAACGGCCCGCGGTTTGCGCCACGGCATCAGCGCCGCCGATATCGCCTGATCCAGGCCGGTCTTACGGGCCGTCTCGACCAGCAGCACGGCCCCGGCCTGCGAGACGACCCCGCGACCGCCGCCCTCGACACGGACACGCGGGTACAACCCGATACGCTTCTTCACCTGGGAAATGCTTCTTTCCTTGCAGCCAACAGGACCCTCAGCAAGTCCTACCGTTGCAGGTCAGGAGCACTTTCCGCGTTTCTGATCAAGCCTCGGACAGCCCAACCCATGAAAGCGCGAGGCTAAGGGTCACAGCCCACAGTGCTAGCGGTGATCCATAGCAGGCAATCTCACCTGGACCTGCGGGCCGCCGACCGCGATCGTCGCTTACGGCAGCCTCCGCAACTCGACTCCTCGTGCTCCAGGGCCATCGGGGTTTCCCGTACGGTCGTCCGGAGGGGTACACGGTTTTCACCAGGTCCGCTGGGTCACCCCGCGGACCTGTGTCGTCTCGTTGCTCGTACGCGCCTCGCGCCGACCAGCCATGAGCGGAAGCTCCCATCGTTGCATTGTCGCGACAAGCCGCCCAGGGTGAGAGAGCGGTCTCCGCGGAGGAATTTCTGAGGGTTCGGCCAGATCGCGGTACTCCATGTGGAGTGTGGGGGGCGTGGGGGGGATGCATGAGTTCATGAGAAGGAGCCATAGTCCCGCGCCGTGCCCACCGTGCTCAGTGTCCGCATTGTGGATTGGGCCCATCGGAGCACCCGGCTGGAGGCATGCATGCTAGCCAAGGAACGTCCTGCGCCCCCGGTGATGTTGGTAATGCATGAAGACGCTCCTTTGCGGCAACGGATTACCGAGTCAATCCGAGACTGGTGCGACGGCGGCATCGAGGCAATCGGGGTGATGAACTTCGCAGAGCTGGAAAAGACGCTAATTGATGAGATCCTGAAAAAGGATCGAGGAGAAGCCTATATGCGTTTGGTTGCCGTCATCGCACGATACGGTAACGTCCAACAAAAGATTGATGACTTCCTCAAGGAATGGTACCCGGCGGCGAGCCTGGCAGAATTGCCGGCAGATAGCAAGTTCAAGTCGACCCCGAAAAAGAGGGAGAATATTTTCGTCGCCGAGTCAGACGCATGGGAATTCCAGCAAAACGTCGAGACGCTGTTTCACGACTGGAGCCCGCCCGACAGTGAGGTTACCTTCACCGGAAAGGAGGGCTGTCGGGCGGCGTACATGCAGAAATGGCTCTTCCAGCACGGAATTCCTTACAAATGGGAAACCGGCAATCCACCAGGTAAACCTGGAATCACAGCGGAGATCGATAAGATTCGCTATCCGGCCACACTAGGTCAACTCTTTGAGCGCCTGATCGTCAGAGACTTTCACTACAAACTCAAGCATAGATACGATCTGGTCATTGTGGGTGCCGGTCCGGCGGGCCTTTCTGCTGCGTTGAGTGCGGGTATTGCTGGCCTGAGCACACTCGTCATCGAGAGTCAGCGGCCTGGCGGAAATGCGGCGATGTCTATCAACCGAATCGAGAACTATCTCGGCTTTCCTGGTGGCGTCACTGGCACCAGGCTAGCCAAGCTGGCGGTCGAGCAGTTGGAGGATGTCACGACTGTCGATCTACGCCCCACGCTTGAAGCGAAGGGAATCAAAGAGGAAGGTTCCCGGTACCGCATCACGGTAAGCGGCACCAAGGAAGTAAAGTGCGTGTCTGCTGGGATGATTCTCATCGCGTGCGGGCAAGTATACAATCAGCTCACCAAAGTGCTAGCCGACGGAACGAAAACGGTGCTTGAGGCTCCAGTCGGCTTGGACGTCAGGTACGTCGTGGAGAAGCACCACGTGACCGACGCGAATGACAAGGACATTGTCATCGTAGGCGGCGGCCTCACAGCCGGACGTGCCGCCCTTCACTATCGTATGGCTGGGTGCCAATCGCTACGATTGGTAACCGACAGGAACCTCATGTCCGGGCCGCTCAACGCCGAGCTCCGCATGAAAGGAATCACCCCGGAAATTATCGAGGAAGTGGTCGATATCGTCGACCGGAAGGGGAAAGCAGAAGTTGTAGTGCGACCTCCGGGAGGAGCGGCAAACAGCCCGCTTCTCGCTCACCGTGTGCACGTACTGATCGGCGGTACACCCAACACGAATTGGCTGAACAATACCGTGGAGATGGACGGTAAGTTCATCAAAACCGATAGACACGTTGCGAGTCCCGTTTGCGTGGGTGAGCCCTCTCGTATCCTGCCGTTTTGTACCAGCCGTCCAGGAATCTTCGCTGCCGGGGACGTACGAGTCCTAGCACGCCGGCGGGTGGGACAGGCTGTGGGGCAGGGCGTGGCGGCGGTGGCGGCGATGGAGGAATATCTGGACCATAAAGGCTCGAACGGTGTCTATACCTGGGAAAATGTCCTGGACGACGGGACCAGCCACTGGCGCACCTGGCGCCTGGCGGTGAAGGCGGTGGAAGACAGATCGTCTGGCGCCGGTTCCGGCTGAACGTACGGACTCTGACGCACCCGCCCTGGAAGTGGACCACGTCAACGACGTCGTGCGGGGATCCTGAGGGCGAAGCTGTCGGCACGTTCGCCTCCTCTCGACAGCGGTAGTTCGTACCTGTGTTGGCGGAAGGCGGGCGCGTATGCTCAACGGGTGACCTCTCAAGCCCTGGCCGACTGGAGCGCCAAGCGTGCATTGCGTATCGACCTCGCTTGGCAGATGCACTCGGGGCAGGTGGCGTCCACCACGGCAGGGTGGCAAGTCGATCAGGCATTGGCAGTCGTTCTCCAGCGGATAGCGACCGAATTTCAAGGCTTCTGTCGCGCACTGCACGACGAAGCGAGCGAGTTCTTCGCAATGACCGTAGCTAATGGGAATCCGCAACTCGAAAGCACGCTGCGTCAGATGCTCACTAAGGGCCGAGACGTTGACAAAGGGAACGCGCACAACGAAGCAATTGCACGCGATTTCGCACGGTTCGGATTCATCTTTTGGCCTGCTATGACGGCGGCGGATAGTCGCGCCGGGGGTTGGGCCAATGAAATCAGGAAACTTACCGAGATGCGCAATGGCGTGGCGCATGACGACACGGCGAAGATGGGCAAATTGGCGGGTGAAGGCTACCTTCTAAATGATCCCACCCTGAAATCGTGGCAGACCACTTTAGATGATGTAGCCACCGTGATGGATGACGTGGTTGGCCTATCCCTCGGGACTCTGTTGGGGGTTTCGCGGCCATGGTGAGGGATGAAATGACTAGTCGTGAGTATCAGGTCGGCGATGCGATCACGGTGCCGTGGGGGCTTGACCTCGTCCAAGGAACTGTTGTAGGGGCGTATGGTGAGGGGCTCGGTCTCCGAGTTCTGGTCGAAGTGGACTTGGGGGACGGAAGCACTGAAGTCCTGCCATTTCCTCCTCGCGCTCTTGAGATTGCTCAGCAGCCAGAAGGGCAAAGCCCGCCGGGGGCTTGGGTTCAGGCGTCACGGTATGAAGAGAGTTTGTCTCGCGTATTGAGTAAAATCCTGCATGCACATGTCCCTGAGTGGCTTGGTGGCGTTGAGGTGAATGCGCGACTCGGAGAGGCCCGCGAGATTGATTTCCTCGCTCAGTTGCCGGATCGCTTGCTTTTGGTCGAGGCCAAGCATTATCGAGATGTGCAGCGACCACTTAATACCTCCACGCTTGATCAAGTGGAGGCGTACCTGCGAGGGCTTCGACGAAACAGCCCGCCTGCGGTCGCTTTGGTTGTGACCAACGCAAAGGTGCCTCTATCTGTAATAGAGCGTGCGGAAAAGTACCGTGAAGCCAGTGTTCCCATGTGGGTGGCTGGATGGCGTGAGTGGGATACTCCCGTAGAACTAGAGATGGCTCTTGCGGAAGCTCTTCGTTTCCCTGTATCGGGATAAGGGGCCTCTCTCCGTGAGATGAACTCTGAATGTAAGAAGGGAAATAAATAACGTGCCGCAGGCCAGTCCGCGGGGTACGTACTTGCAGGTCTCTGAGTCTCTGCGCCAGAAGATCGAGTCGGGGGACATCGTCGATGCCTTGCCGTCAGAGGCCACTCTGATGAGTGCTCACGGGGTCTCCCGCAACACGGTGCGCCGTGCCCTCAAGGTGCTGGAAGCCGACGGCGTTGTTGCATCGGCTCCAGGTATCGGCTGGCGCATTGTCCGGGACGGTGACCGACGCTCGCTTGCAGAGAGGATGACGGATCTGGTCACTGAGGATTCACTCTCAGTGGGCGACGCTTACCCATCCGAAGCGAAGCTGTGTGAGCGATTCGGAGCTTCCCGGACTGCCGTGCGCCGTGTCCTTGCCCAGATGGAGGGAAACGGCCTACTTGCCACGGTTCACGGCAAGGGGCGAACCGTACGCGCTCTCCCGACTCCTACCGTCCGGCCGTAGCCTTGGCCCCTATGGGACTGACTGAGTGGGCGTACTCGCTCTCCGAATCGCTGCTGTCCGATCCGCTCCCGCGTCGGTGGGCGCACTCGTTGGGGGTCGCCAAGCGCGCTCGCTCCTTGAGTCCCATCATGGGCGATGACGCCGAGTTGCTGGAAGCTGCCGCGGTGCTGCATGACATCGGGTACTCGCCAGCGATCGCGACCACCGGGTTTCACCCGCTGGACGGCGCGCGGTTCCTCCGAGACCAGGAAAAGGTAGACGAACGGGTCGTTCGTCTCGTGGCTCACCACTCTTGCGCCCTGGTGGAAGCTGAGGAGCGCGGGCTGAGGCAGGAGCTTGAGGGGGAGTTCGAGCTTGAGCAGCCGGACCTGGTCGACGCTCTGCTGTACTGCGACATGACGACGACGCCCGACGGGACGCAGACTACATCGGCTGAGCGGCTGGACGAGATCGTGCACCGGTACGGTCCGGACACGATCGTCGGGCGGTTCATTCAGCGCGCGGCCCCCGAGATCCATGCAGCGGCGAAGCGTGTTGAGGGCCGCTTGGCGGAGGTCTCAGCTGGCGATCAGCCGATGTAGGGCTCTCGCCGCGAGTCGTCGAGACCGTGGCGGATGCGCAGCATCATCGACGGGTGGATGTCCAGTCCGTCAAGGTCCGCTGGGTTAACCCAGCGGACCTCTTTTGACTCGCTGCTCGTACGCAAGGAACCCCCGATGGGGTGGGCTCGAAAGCAGATGGAGAACTGTTGCCGGACCTCTCCGTCGTCATACGCCAGCACGTGTTCAGGGTCGGTGTAGAGCCCCACGATGTTGTCTACCTCAACGTCAATGCCGGTCTCTTCCGCGACCTCACGGACGACGGTGTCACTGATGCGCTCGCCGATGTCATGGCCGCCGCCCGGCAGCGCCCACAGATCGTTGTCCGTCTTGTGGATGAGCAGCAACCGCCCCTCGTCGTCTCGGACGACCGCAGTGACCGAGGGCACCACCGAGTTGGCCCGAGGGGCGTTCGGGTTGCGGAAGTAGTCGATACGGCTCATCAGGCAGTGCCTTCCCAATCGGCAGGTGAAGAGATCGGGCGGGCGGATTGCCAGACCTTCTCAACGCTCTCAACGTAGGCGTCGAAGAGCTCGCCGCCGGGCACGCGTCGCAGGTGCAGAACGGGGGCCATGTAGGCGCCGACGCCGTAGAGGTGCCCGTTCGCCAGCATCTCGTCGTCGGCTCGGTAGATCGAGTTGTAGAGGGTCGTACCGTGCAACCGAAACTCCACCCCGGGGAGGCCGAAGAGCGGGCCGTAATTGATGAGGGCGTTCCGGATCTTGCCTGCCATCGCCGCGCCGATCCCTTCGTCCTCGCCGCGCACCGCCACGGCCGACGACGTGGGCTCTCCCAGGATGAAGCGGATGGGCACTCCGTCGGCTGACTTCTCTTTCACGATGCGGTGGAACGACGCGTCCTCCGTGAGCCAGAACCCGGAGTACACCAACAGGTCAAACTGACGGGTCGCTTTGGAGTAGAGGTTCGTCCAGAGGGTTTGCATCACGACGGACCGGTGCGGATAGAGCCTGACCAACTCGGCATTGCCGGCGGCTGCGACCTCAGCTGATGTGCGTTCGTCCGGCCACAGGTACGACACTTCGCACTTCAACAGCGAGGCCGTTGCGAACTGAAAGCGGCGATATGGCTTGCGCTCAGGTTCGTTGATCCATCGTTCGACCGTCTTGGCTGCGACCCCGAGTCGTTCGGCGACCTCGTCGAGCGTCAGGCCCAAGTCCACTATCGCGCCGCGCAGTCGCTCGTTCGCCACTCCAACCTCCGGCTTTCTGGGACGACTTGGTTCGACTTCACGGTAGCCAAGAACGACCCGAGCCGTACATCCGCGAAGTCGATCGTCGTAGGCGTCCGCGCCAGTCTGTAGGTACATCGAGCGCGAGGGGCTCGCAGAACTCCAAACAGCCGAAGGGCTTGACGAGGCGCACTCCCCTCCGCAAGATGAGGAACACGTAATACATGTTCCTGATGCAGTGTCCGGATGGCAAGGCCCGGATTTTGCGCTGCGAAGAACTGAACAGTGATCGTGCGGGGCTGACGCGAGTCGGCGGTCGCGGGAGGTGCCTAGGGCGAGGGTCCGGGGGCAAACCGCCGTGATGAACGTCGTCTCTCCCCTACGCGCCTGGCAGGCGCCACCCGGTGTTCGGGTGTGGAGAAGTACAGCGGGGCCCCAACGCACGTGGCGGCAAGAGTGAGACCGCCCCCGCGGCGACCGGGTGATGTCGTCGGCGGCACGCCGCTCTGCACCGATTCGTGCAGGCCGCCCTGCTGGCGTCAGAGCAGTGACGATGACGCACCCGATGTTCCCGGCTCGGGACCGGTGCTCCGTGGCAACCGCGCACCGGTGAAGCCGTATCCCTGCTCTCTGCGGGAGGTCGGTGTGAACCGACGGCATACCCAGGCGCCGCCGTGATGGACCGGCCGGCGGCGCCTGAACTACTTCCCGGTCTGCATCTTGCTGGCCTCGCAGCGGATCGCGCTGCGGCCGGTTGCCTCCCTCGCCCGTCCGGTTCCGCGTACTGCGCGGCGCCGTACGGGCGGGGTTGCAGGGAGCCGGATTCCCCTGGTTCTACAACGGCGCGCGGCCCCGGTGCTCGAACACCGGGGCCGCTGTTTTGGGCCGTTCCCATCTGAGAGGAGTACGTCCCATGAGGTACATCGTTGCTGGTCATGAGGCTGTTACCGCGGCGGAGTTCGCGGAGTTGGCGTTCGGTATCGACCTGGAGCTGTTCACCGGTCCGGTTGTGGAGTCCGCGAATGAGCGGACGGCGCGGTTGGACGTGGCCCGCGAAGTCCTCGTGGAGCTCCGTGAGTCGGACCCGGAGGCCGCGGCGTACGCCGAATCGCTGCTGCGTACGAGCCCGTTGAAGGACGCGCGGGCCGCCGGTCGCCGACCCCGTCGGACGTCGGCACGCCGTCCGGTGCGGCGCTCCGCGGTGCGTACGGCGGTGGCGGCGTGAGTGACGGGCTGACGCTGGACGAACTGGCCGTGCCGCTGCGCGCACTGCGCCTGCTGACCACGGACTTCGGGCACCTGCCGGCGCCGTCGGTGCACGTCTCCACCATCTACCCGGAGCGGCTGGAGCTGACTTTCTACGACGACCTGTCCGGCTTCGAGTTGTGGCGCGAGGCACTGGGGATCGCCCCGGACGCCGTGACCTACGGCGAGCAGAACGCCAGCCGTACGCGCGTCCTTCAGGTGACGGTCGACTATGCGGGCACGGCGGTACACCTGACCGGCTACGCCGACGTCGCCGTCCCGGTGTCGGTGGAAGCGGGCGCGGCGTGAGTGCCGCGGCTCGCGTCGAAGTGCGGTCGACGGGCGTCGAAGCGCCGTTGACGCCCGTCGGTGTGGAGCGCGCGATCACTGCCCTGGCGAGTGTGCTGACGGTGGTGCTCACCGCGGTGGCGTTCTGGCTGTCGTACGAGCACTTGCAGGAAGTCGCCGCCGCGCACGGGATGGCGGAAGCAGTGGCCCGTTCGTGGGCGTGGCCGGCCACGGTGGATCTGTTCATCGTGATCGGTGAGCTGTTGATCCTGCGTGCTTCGCTCGCCCACCGGGTCGACTGGTGGGCAATCGGGCTGGTCACCGCAGGTGACGGCGCCTCCATCGGGCTGAACGTGGCCGGCGTCGGCCAGGACGCGAGCGCCCTGAACTACGTGGTGGCCGCGGTTCCTCCGGTGGCCGCGCTGTTGGCGTTCGGGGCGCTGATGCGGCAGGTGCACGCCTACCTCGCCCGCCGCGCGGTGACGGGCGTCGACGCCCCGCCGCCGGGCGTCGAAGCACCGTTGACGCCCGTCATGGTGAGCGTCGACCGCCCGACGCCCCCTCCGCCCGTGGAGACCGCGGGCGGGATGGCGCCGCTGCCGGAGCTCCCGGCGCTGGTGCCGGGAGCCGAGGAAGCGTCGACGCCCGTCGCCACGGATCCGGCCCCCGTCACCGCGCCGTCGACGGCCGTCGACCTGTGCATGCCCGTGGTCTACCCGAACCGCGTCGACCAGTTGGTCCGGGCTCTGTACGGCACCGACTTCACCCAGCCGAGCACCGCCCGCATGACGCAGGCGATGGCCGCGGCGGGATTGGGCGCGTCGGAGTCGACGGCCCGCACCGCACGAGGCCGGGTCAAGGCGCGTGAGCCGTACCTGACCGGCTTCCCCACGGCGATCGCCGGCTGAGCATCCGCACCCTCGTGAGGAGTCGCCCTGTGAGTACCCCGACCAGCGTCGCTGCTGGTAAGGCCGTCGGTTTCCACTACATCCTGACCGCCCAGACCGCCGCGGGCGACGTGCTGACCGTGTCGTCGGTCGCCACCTTCGACCCCGCTCTGTTCTCCCGGTCCCAGGCATACCAGGAGATCCGCGCCATCGCCGCGGACGAGCTGGGCCACAACCGCTTCAGCGTCCTGTTCTTCTCGCTCGAACCCGACCAGTTCTGACCCGCACAGCACCCACCCCATCCCCATTCTCTCCAGGAGATCCGCTGTGTCCAGCCGTACCCGTGCCCGGAGGCGCACCCAGAAGGTGCCCGCCGGGATCACCACTGTCCGTATCCCGCGCCAGCGCGGGCGCCGCTCCGCTCAGTCGTTCGTCGTCGTCGTACCCGAACGGCCCTCCCTGGCCGGCGAGATGGCCGCCGGCCTGGCGCTGATGGTGTGGGATCACCGTCGCCGGCTTGCTCCGCTCGCCCTCGCCGTCGCGGCGCTGCCGCTGACTGCGCTTCTGCACTGGTGGGCGTGGTGGTCCGGGCTGATCCTCGCCCCGCTGGCCGCCGCCCCGGCAGCGTGGCTGGCGTTCGTCCTGCTGCGCCGACCTGCCGGCCGCTCCGTCCTGCTGTGGCGCCTGGGTCTGACCTTGGGGGCCACGTCGGTGCTGACCTGGCTGGCGATGGCCGCCGCGTTCGGCCCGCTCGCCGGGCCGCTCCTCACGCTGTGGCTGATCACCACCATCGCCGCCCAGGTGGCGTGGCTGGTCATCCGCAGGTCCGACGGTCAACACGTCCACACAGAGGCGTGACCAGCCCTTTTTCTCGAAGGAGTGTTCCACCCGTGACCGAGCAGAACCCCGCGCCGCTGCGTGACGTGGCGGCCAACCCGAACGCCTTCACCACCTACCTGAAGAGCCACCAGAGCAGCCTTCTGGACTCGGAGGACAGCCTGGCCGTCCTCGCTCGCGAAGCGAGGGTCCACTGCCGCAACACTCGCGTGGACGGTGATCGCTGGTACCACCCCCGGATGCGGTCCGCGCAGGTCGAGAAGTCGATGCGGCGCGTCCTGAAACACCTCGAAGCGGCTGCCGCCGAGATGGAGAAGGCCACCGCCGCGCGGCACGCGTTCGAGGAGGACGTGCGGACCCTGCCCGGCAAGCGCCGGCAGAAGGCCCTGGAGAAGGCCCGCAAGAAGGGCGCCGTCCCGGCCCAGGCGGTCAACAGCACCACCGTGCCGCAGTCGCCGCGCTACTCGAGCCCTGCCTCCGTCTTCGATCTCGGAAAGGAGAGCGCGTGAGCACGTCGATGCCCGCCCGGCCGCTCACCAAGGAGGAACTGCGCAAGCAGCGCAGCCGCGAGTACCTGATGCGGCAGCAGCAGCGGTTCATCGACCGGCACGGCGAGGACTTGGGCGTCCTCTACTTCGTGCTGATGCTGCTCCAGACGCACGGCAGCAAGGCGTACAAGCGGGGCGATGTGCAGTCGCTGCGGCTGCTCGCCCACGACTTGAACGCGATCTACACCAAGCACACGGCGTAACCGCCACGACCGTGCGAAAGAGGGGTCCAGTTGCCGCGGGGCCCCTCTTTGGAACCTCCAAGGCGCAGGCGCCCAGGCACCTAGACGCCCAGGCGCGCACGCGCGTACGCGAACCAACCACTCTCCGTCAAGACTTGAGAGGAGGGAATCCGTGTCCGACGACACCGAGGGAAGGTTGATCCACTTCCCCGCCGGCGACGATGTGACAAGTCGACCGCCGGTGATCCCGGATCTAGGGCGTCTCTACGGCCCCGACGAGATACAGCCGGAGACTCCAGAAGAGACCACGCTGGAGCTCCCGGCGATCCCGCAACCGATGGACCCCCAGCTGGCGATGGCCTCCACGCTGCCGAATGTCGTGGTCTCCGGCGGGAACGGCGAAGCGGGTGGCGAAGCGCAGGGCGAGTTCAGCCCCCGCGCCCCGCTTGCCGAGCGGTTGGGGGCCTGGCTCGACTACCGCATCCGCCTCGGACAGGCCCGTATGGAAGCGGAGGCGCCGCTGCGGGAGGCCGAGATTGCCCACAAGGCAGCCCGGCTGGAGGCGCAGACCAAGCGGGACCTGGCGCTGCTGGAAGCGCAGAACAAGCTCCGCGCGGCGCAGTTGAAGGCCCAGGCGGACCGGGCGGGAGCCAAGGGCAAGGCGGACGCCGACCGGGCGAAGGCGGCGGGGAAGGCATCCGCCGCCGGCATGGGTGCGGACAAGGGACGATCCAAGCGAGGTCCGCAGGGGACCCCGCCGAAACCTCAGCCCAAGCCTGCACCGAAGCCTCGGCCCAAGCCGGCGCCGAAGCCAGACGACAAGGCGAAGGCGAGGGCGGTCGCCGACCGCAGGAAGGCGCAGAACAAGGCCGCTGCCGACAAGACCAAGGCCAGGGCCCAGGAGCGGGCCGCGGCAGCCAAGGCCAACGAGCGGAAACGTCGGGCGGACGACAAGGCCCGCGAGGACCTGCGCAAAGCTGCCGACCAGCGCAAGGCTGACAAGCAGGCGTCCAAGACTGCCGACCAGAAGGCCAGGGACGATCAGCGCAAGCGGGACGAGAAGTCCCGTGATGACCGCAAGAAGGACAAGGCCGCAGGCGAGCGCCAGTCCGACAAGACCGCCGACCGCAAGCGCAAGCAGGGCGGGAAAGACGGCGAAGCGGACCGCGAGAAGCCAGGCAAGGCCGACCTCCGTAAGGGCGACAAGAAGGACGGCACGGAGAAGGACTCCGGGAAGCCGGGGGACGGTAAGCCGAAGGACGCGCCAAAGGGCGCCCCTGATGCGCCTTCTGGCGGCCCCGAGGGTGACGAGGCGAGGAAGCCGAAGGGCGCCAAGAGCGGTCCGGAGGAAGCGGCTGGCGGCCCCGAGGGGACGAAGCCGGACGGCGCCCCCGGCAAGGGCGCTGGCGGCAAGGCCGGGCCGGATGCCGAGGAGGCCGCGAGGCCGGGCGAGGACGGGCCCAAGAGGGGCCGTTTCTGGGAGAAGTTCGGCAAGAAGAACCCTGACCCGGAGAAGCCCCGCGGCCCCATCCCGGCGGAAGAGGCCGGTATCACCGTCGAGCGCGCCGACACCCCGCCGACGACCGGGCAGCGCGGCCAGTCCCGGCAGTCGGCCGAACCGATTGCACCCGGCCCCCAGGGGTTGCCGGCCGCGCCGGAGCCGCACACACAGCGACCCGGCACCGGCAGCCCAGTCCCGCAGGAGAACGCCATGAGCGCAACCACTGGTCAGTCGCAGATGGCCGCCCAGCACCGGGCGGCCATCACCATCTACGAGTTCATGGACGAGATGGAGGAGATCTCCGTCCAGGCAGGTGAGGACCGCGACATCGCGGAGAAGCTGGCGGAAGCGCTCATCAGGATTGCCCGGGAGCTGCGCCAGATGTCCGCTGAACTCGCCGCTGACGACAACATCGTCAAAGAGGTGGTCGACGCGGTCGCGGACCTCGCTGACTCCGCCGCCGATATGGCGGCCCAGGCGGTCCACTTCGCGCAGAGCTGCAAGACGTCCGCCGAATACGCCTTCACCGCCTACCGGTGGGTCAACCAGGTCTACGGCGAAGACGTCCAGGCCATGAGCGCGTCCGGCCTGTCCATGGCTTCGGCCGCGAGTCACCACTAGGAGGATTCCCGTGGGCGAGATCGAGCCCGCCAAGAGCAGCGCACCCGAGCCTGCCAGCGGTGACAGCAATTACAACCGGCTCCAGCAGCGGCTGAAGGGCTTCGCCGAGGGCATGGACATGGCCAAGACGTTGATGGATCAGCTCAGTACGCGCATCCGGATGAATGCCTCCCGGGCGCAGGACGTCGCTTCCAACGCCGCCGACACCGAATTCGACAAACAGCCCGTCGCCTTGGCGTCCGCCGTATCCGTCGCGCTGGGAGGCATGGGGGTGGACGTCAAGCGGCTGACGGAGCAGGCCAGCAAGGTTTCCGCGAAGGCGGCGGATGCCCAGGCGACGCATCAGCGGCTTTACGCATCGCTGCACAACGTGCGCTCCAGGCGAAAGGAGCGCACCCCGAAACCCGGTGCATTCAACCGGCACAGCTGACAGAACACGCCAGAGGGCGGCCCCGGACCGGGCCGCCCTCTGCTCTTGCCCGGAACCAGGAGGTTTTTCGTGTCCGCCACTGACATCGCATGGCGCACGCCCCGCAGTGTCGTCCTGGAGCGCTGGATGTACGCGGCGGGCGCGCCCGTGCTGGCCATCGCCCCCAACGCCTCCCCGGACGGCACGGTCAACGGCGCCATCCTCGCGGCCGGAGCCGCCGCGACGGCGCTGGCCGCCAAGAAGCTGCACGACGGCGCGCACGGCGCCGGCCGCACGCTGATCCGGCTGTCGCCTCTGGTGACGGCCCTGGGGGTCGACGTCTTCGCGTTGCAGACGTCCGGCTGGGGCCCGGATGCGCTGCTGGCCGCGGGCTGGGCCGCCCTCGGCGTGCTGCTCTCCCCGCTGTCGCGGACCTCCCGCAAGGGCCGCACCCCTGTCCTGACGCACGTCGCCGTCCCGCAACTGGCCCCGGCAGCGGAGCCCGAGCTCCCGGCGGACTGGGGTGCCGATGACTTCACCCAGGGCGTCCGGTACCTGTGGGAGCGCGCGGGCAGGCCGGGCCGCACGGTCGTCGCCCACGTCGAACGCCACCCGGGCATGCCGCACGACTTCACGATGATGCTGCGCGCCTCCGAGGAGGGCCGCCCCGTCACCCACCTGAGTGAGGTCGACGTGGCCGCCGCCTTCGGTGTCGAGCCGGAAGAGGTGCAGATCCTGCGCACCCAGCGCACTGCGGGCCGCCCCTCGGGCCCGGGCTGGGCGGAAGTCCGCGTTACACCCGACGCTGCCGCCCGGCCGCGGCAGGCACTGACCGACGCCGAATGGTGGGACCTCAAGGTCGGTCACGCCAAGGGCCCGGTCCCGAACACAAAGTTCGTAAGGAAGGGCCGCGATACGCAGCGCGGCTTCACCTACTGGATCGCGCGCACCACGGACGGCGGCGAGCCGCTGTGGGACACCGCGGCCATGTGCGCCGTCCTCGGGGTCAAGCCCGAGGACAACGTCGTGCAGTTCTACGACGACGGCGACCAGGTCATGGCGCAAGTCTGGGACGTCTCCCCGCTGTCCAAGGTCTACCCGGCGAGCAGGGACCTGCTGACGCCAGGAGGCGATGGCCGGTACGTGGTCGGCTTCCTGGAGAACGGCCAGCCCGCCCGCGGGCGCGTCTACACACCGCGCGGCGCGGCTCACGACATGTACATCGCGCCGTCCGGCGGCGGCAAGACGGAGCTGATCGGAGCGGCGGCAGCGGCCTACGCCAACTGGGGCGCGATCGTGATGGTGGCCGCCGAAGCGCCGGACGGCAAGACGCGGATGCTCGCCGAGCACGTCGCCCGGCTCGGGTACGGGCCGCTGTACATGGTGCGCCTGCTGCGCATGCTCATCGCGCTGATGGAGATCCGCGGCGAGATGCCGTGGGCCGATGGCGGCTACCACGACTGGAGCCCGGACGCCGTCGGCTGCCCCTACCTGCCGCTCAAGGCGCTGCTGGACGAGTTCCTGTCCGCGGCCCGCCACGCGATATACGGGGCGGAGATCACCGACCTCGGCGAGCAGGTCACGGTCAAGGGCCGCAAGTACGGCATCGGCCTGGGCGTCGGAGCCCAGTCCGCCGAAGTGCAGGACGGCTTCACCCGCCTCATGGCGGAGAACATCCGGGAGAACTCCATCCCGGTCCTGCTCCGCACCCCGCCCGGCCGGATCACCGAGGAATTCAAGGCCCTCGGCTTCCCGAAGGCCAAGATCCCCGAGCCGCTGCCGCGCACTTTCACCAGCCTGAAGGCCACCGGCCGCTTCGACCGCATCATGAACGGCGAAGCCGAGCCCCCGGCGGACCCGAACACGGGCGGCGTCGGCTGGATCATCGAAGGCAACGAGGCGCCCCGGCTGCGCACGCTCCAGGTGTTCGCCCCCGGCCAGAGCATCGACCACCTCTTCCCCGGCCTGGTGGCCCACCTCACCGACCACGAGATCCGCGAGCTGGACAAGCGCGGCCTGTGGGGCGACTGGAACGCACCCGACCCCGACCTCATCGAGCCCGCAGCCGGAACCAAGACGGGCGGGCGCGGCAAGAGGCCACGCCGCACCGGCACAGCGGGATCCGCCGCGCTGGCCGAGGCCGAGGCGCTCATGAAATCGGTCATGGACTGACCAGCAACGCCAACGAACGGACGGAACCCCAGGGGCCACACCCCCAGGGGTTCCTGCTTCTCCCGATCCACCCACCCGATTCGAAGGGAGCACGTCATGAACCGGACGGACCCGCCGGGCATCCTCGCCCCTCACATCCCTGCCGACACCTGGAACCGCGCACAGGCGATCGGACAGCCCGTCGTCATCGTCGTCCAGACCACCGACCCCAACGCCATCGCCTGGCGCCGGGTCCTGGTCCCGTTCGCCATCGCCGGCGCCGTCGTCCTCGGAGGCTGGGGACTGGTCGCCGCGCTGTGCGCGCTGATGGACGCCGCCGCCCACACCGCCACCGTCATCGCCGGCGCCGCCGGACCCGTCGGGGCCGGCGGCATCACCCTCAAACTCGCCCGCGGCAAGGGCGAATGAAGCCCGGAGCGGGCCGCCCACATCTCGGCAAAAGATCGCGGCCCGCTCCGGCAGTCCAGTCCCTTCCCAGAGATCTGGAGACCTCCAGCATGACCCAACCCACCGACATCCGGCGAGCGCACGGCTTACGGCCGCGAGTGCTGGATGTGTTCTCCTGCGCCGGCGGCGCCGGTACCGGCTACCAGCGGGCAGGGTTCGACGTGGACGGCGTCGACATTGCCGACCGCCCCAACTACCCCTTCCCGTACCACCGGGGGGACGCCCTCGAATACCTCACCCACCTGATCACCATGGGGGACATCGAGCGGTACACGCTCGTCCACGCCTCCCCGCCGTGCCAGGACCAGTGCGCCCTGACCGTGGGAACCAACCGCTCGCAAGGGTGGGGCGGCACCCATGAGGACCTGGTGGCCCCCACCCGTGACCTGCTCGACAAGACCGGGCTGCCGTACGTCATCGAGCAGCCCAACGGCCGCGCGACGATTCGCAAAGACCTGACCCTGTGCGGCGAGATGTTCGGGCTCGGAGTCATCCGCCACCGCAACTTCGAGTTGGGCGGCTGGACGCTTGCCCGGCCGGCGCACCTCCCGCACCGGGGGCGCGTGCGCGGGTGGCGACACGGCGAGTACTTCGACGGCCCGTACGTGGCCGCGTACGGCAACGGCGGGGGCAAGCCATCCATCCCCGAACTGCAAGCGGCGATGGGCATCACGTGGACCGACGTCCGCGAGGAGCTGAACGAGGCCATCCCGCCCGCCTACACCGAGTGGATCGGCCGCGGCTACCTCGCCGCACTCGCGCTGCGGGAGGCAGCGTGACCGCCCCGCCCACCGAACTGGCCCTGTTCGACACCGAGAGCGCCCCGGAGCAGACGCCCGGGGCGGTCCGCTACCAGGCCGCCGACACCGCCGCCTACGGCCGAGCCCTGGCCGGGGACGGCTACGCCTGGCTGACCCGCATCCTGCCGCCGCCCGCACCGCTGCCCTGCCCGCGCTGCCGCCGCCCGATGCGGCTGGGCACCGTGCCGCTGCTGTGGGAGTGCGCCCCCTGCGACACCCGTGACGAAGGGAGGAACCGCACGTGACCAGCAAGAAGAAGGAGGAAGCGTCCACGCCCCCGTCCGGGGCCCGGCTCACCTATCCGGATGGCAGCTGGCACGCCCGCTGCGAGATCTGCCGGCAGCCGCGCAACCCGCTGTTCCAGACCACCCCGGAGACCCACCGCATCGAGCGATCGGACAAACCGGTCGCGGCGCAGGTATGCCTGCGCTGCTGGTCGCGGTTGCACATCGACGCCGACGACGAATGCCCGCACTGCGGCAAGGACATCACCGAGGAACCGCTGTGGTGACCACACTCGAGACCCTGGCCCAGGAGTACACGCGCCTCACCGACGAGCGCGGCGAGCTCGCCGCAGCCCTCCGCAAGGCAGGTGACGCGAGCCCTGAGAGCAGGGCCCGGCTCGCTTCGGTGGACCGCCGGCTGCGTGATCTGGTGGCTGCTCCGCCGCCCGGTTACATCCTGCCGAAGGCCGCCGCTGATCTGGTCGCACATGCCCAGGCGCACGGCTGGCTGACGCTCGTGCAGTGGACGCCACCCGGCTACGGAGGCGAGCCGTTCGTGAGCGTCCAGGTGGGCCGCCTCCTGCATGCGGGAGAGCAGTCCGGCGCCCGCGGAGACCGGTGGACCTACAACGTGACCTGGCATTCCCGTGACTGCGCGCCGGGAAGGGTGCGGCTGTTCGGGCGGCACCTGGCCACGACGCCGGAACAGCCGTGGCTGCACGACGGGCCGTCGGTGAAGGCGATCTGCGCCGTCATCGCCCAGCATCCCGCACCCCGGGATGGCGGTGCACCGTGACCGTCCACACCCGTACCCACGGCGGCCACACGATGATCGTCAACGCCCCTGCGGACGCCGCGGAGTTCGATCCGGCAGCGTTCGCAGGCTTCGCGGCATCGGATCTGGTGGTGGGGCTGGACGTGGAGACCCGCGCCATCGTCAAAGGCGGCCCCGGGCACTTCGGCCCCGACGCCGGGGTCCGCCTGGTGCAGTTCGGCACACCCACCACGGCATGGGTCCTCAACCCCCTCATCCCCGAGCAGCACCGGGCCATCACGGAAGTGCTCGCAGACGAGCGGCGCCGCTTCGTGACCCACACCTCCTATGACGTGCTGGCGGTGTGGTCGGCGTTCGGCATCGGGCTCGGACACCGGGTGGTCGACACCCATCTGCTGTCCAAGCTGCTGGCCCCGGACGAGCGGGCCGGCCACGGCCTGAAGGAACTCACCGGCCGCTACCTGGACGACGGTCTGAAGCAGGCCGAATCGGTGCTGCACGCGCGGATGCGGGAGCTGGCCCCGGTCGGCTCCCGTGCCGGGAACAACCCGATCGACTGGGGATGGAACCACCTGCCGGCCACCGACGAGGCCTACACCGTGTACGCCGGTCTGGACGCCGTCTACGTGCGCCGACTGCTGCCGCTGCTGCTGAGCCGCTGCGCGCCGTTCTCGCACCTGGTGCGGATGGAAGCGTGGCTGGCCGCGCAGTCCACCGGCATCACCGTACGCGGCCTGCTCCTGGACACCCCCTACACCCGCGGCCTGCTGGCGGAGTTCCGCGGCGAGTTCGACCAGGGCGACCAGGCCATCCGCCAGGCACTCGGATTCTCCGGGCGCTCCCCGAAGTTCGCCGTGTGGCTGGAGCAGCAGGTGGACGGCTTCACCCTGCCCCGCACCGAGGGAGGGCAGGTCTCCACCAGCGCCGACAGTCTCACCGCGCTCCAGGACGCCGTGACCGCGGGGACCGCCCGGATCACGGAGGAGGGCGCCGCGATGGTGGCCGCGCGGCAGCGGCTGGCGGCCACCTCCAACACGATCAGCAACCTGGAATCGTTCCTGGCCGCCGCGAACGCCACGGGGCGGGTGCATCCGCAGATCAACACGCTGCGGGCCCGCACCGGCCGCATGTCGATCACCGGGCCCGCGCTCCAGACGTTGAAGAAGCACGACCCGCGGCTGCGGCACTGCTTCCGCGCGGACCCCGGGCAGGTGCTGGTCGCCTGCGACTTCTCCCAGGTGGAAGTGCGAGTGGCGGCCGCCCTGTCTAGGGACCGGACGCTGATGGACGTGATCGCCTCCGGGGTGGATCTGCACGACGCGACCGCGACCCTGATGTACGGGCCCGGCTTCACCAAGGAACAGCGCACCGTCTCCAAGCGGGCCACGTTCGGCACGATCTACGGCGGCGGCGCCAAGGCCCTCGCCGCGCAGACCGGGGTGCCGGTGCAGGTGGCGCGTGGGGTGATCCAGCGCTGGCAGCGCACCTATCCGGAAGTGATCCGCTTCGGCAAGGACATCGCCAACGCGACCACCGTCATCACCGGCTCCGGCCGCAGGATCCCTGCTGATCCGGACCGGCCCTACGCCAACAGCAACTACGCGATCCAGTCCACCGCCCGTGACCTGCTGGTGGCCGCCGTCTACGAACTCGCCACCACTCACGACCTGGCCGGCGCTTTGTGGCTGTTCGTCCACGACGAGGTCATCGTCCAGGTCCCCGAGCAGGACGCCGAACACGTCCGCGACCTGCTCACGAAGGTGATGACCAGCGCGTTCCGCGGCGTCCCGATCGCCGCGGACGCCGAGATCCTCGGCACCCACTGGGGCCGCCTGCCACAGGAGCAGGACGGTCCGTCCGTACCGGAGCACGCCGGAGCCTAGGAGGCCCGCACCATGCCCATCGGAGAAACCACCATCACCCTGGTCGGCAACCTCACCGCCGACCCCGAACTGCGCCACACCAGCGACGGCACCCCCTGGATCTCGTTCAACGTCGCCTCCAACAGCCGCAACTGGGACAAGACCCGCGCCGAATGGGGCGAGGGCAACACCCTGTTCCTGCGCTGCACCGCCTGGCGCTGGCTCGCCCAGAACGCCGAAACCACCCTCGCCAAAGGCACCCGCGTGATCGTCACCGGCGCCCTGCGCCAGTTCGAATACACCAGCCCCGACGGTGTCACCCGCACCGGCTTCGGCCTGGACGTGGAGGACATCGCCGTCAGCCTCCGCTACGCCACCGCCACCATCCACCGCACGAAGGACACCGGCGGCCAGGGCGACCGGCCGGCGACCGGGGCGAAGGACGACCCGTGGGCCACCGATGGTGCCGGCGGCTACGACGACAAGCCCCCGTTCTAGGCCCGCTTCATCCCGCTCATGAGTTGGGCGCCCGCGTGACTTTGGCGAGCCGCGGGCGCCCTGCTCCAGCCCACGCAAACAGCGACCCGGAGGGACTTCAGCATGACCCAACAGCGCCCCGGCGACCAGCGGCCCGGTCCGTTCTGGGCCGCGGCACGCGCCCACGCCCTGTCCGCCGCCACCCTCCACGGCCTCCCGGCCTTCCCCCTCACCCGCAGCAAGTTGCCGGCCATCGCCACCGCCCACCGCGAGCCCTCCGCAACGTGCACCGGGCAGTGCGGCCAGGCCGGACACGGTGTCCACGACGCCAGCTCCGACCCCGCCCGGGTCCGGGCCCTGTTCGCGATGGCCCCGTGGGCCGCCGGCTACGGCATCGCGTGCGGGCGGCCCCCGCACTACCTGATCGGCCTGGACCTGGACCGCAAGAACGGCGTGGACGGCGTGGCCGCCCTGCACGCCCTGGCCCGTCGCCACGGCTTCTCGATGCCTGCCACTGCCACGGTGGCCACCCAGTCCGGCGGCCTCCATCTGTGGCTGACCGTCTCCACCCACGTGCGCATCACGAATTCCGCCAGCCTCATCGCCCGCGGCATCGATGTCCGCGGCTCCGGCGGCTACCTGGTCGGCCCCGGCTCGCTCGGCCCCCGGGGCCGCTACCGCTTCGTCCCCGGCTCCGGGCCCCGCCCCATCGCCCCCGCGCCCGCGCCCCTGTTGGACCTGCTCACCGCAGCCGCACCCGAGCCCGCACCCGCCGACCGCCATCCCGCTTCCCCCCACCCGAGCGCGGGGGGAAGCCCTGAGCGGCGCCTGGACGGCCTCGTGCGGGTGGTCCTGGACTGCGGGCCCAACGACCTCAACAACCGCCTGTACTGGGCCAGCCGCACCGCATTCGAAGCCAGCGACATCGACCCCGACACGGCCACCGGACGGCTGCTGGCCGCCGCTGTGCAGCGCGGCCACCCCGAGACCCCCGCACGCCGCACCATCGCCAGCGCCGCCAAGGGCGCCGCACGCAGCAAGGAGACCCGCACATGAGCGGCGGCGACAAGGGCCCCTCGCAGGCATCCCAGCTCGTCAGCATGGCCAAAGCGGGCTACGAGTTCGTGATGTCCACCGACGGCCGCCCCTACGGCGTGCGCCGCAACGGCCCCAACGTGGCCCGCCCCTTCAAGGGCCGCGGCGGCGTGCGGGCCGCGCTCGCCAAACAGTTCACCGAGGACAACGGCGGCCAAGTACCCTCCGCCAGCGCCCTGGCCGACGCGATGAACGTTCTGGAGGGCATCGCGGATGCCACCGATCCGGTGCGCGTGCATCTGCGGGTGGCCCGTGACGGCGAGCGCATCGTGCTGGACCTCGGCACCGCCGACGGGAAGGCAGTCATCGTCACCGCCGACGGCTGGACACTGGCCGACCGCTCGCCGATCCTCTTCCGCCGCTCCGGCGCGATGATGCCCTTGCCCGTCCCGGAGCAGGGCGGGGACGGGATCGCGCTGCTGCGCGACCTGGTCAACATGGACGACTCCGCGTTCCACCGGCTGGTGGCCTGGCTGGTCGCCGCCTGGCTGCCGGACATCCCCCACCCCGTGCTCACCTTCAAGGGCGAGCAGGGCACCGGGAAGTCCTACACCGCGCAGATGATCGTGAACCTGGCCGACCCTTCGCCGGCCGCCAAGCGCTCCCAGCCCAGAGACATCAAGGCATGGTCGGTGCAGGCGTTCAATTCCTGGGCGCTGTGCCTGGACAACGTGTCCGCGATCCCGCCGTGGCTGTCCGACACCCTGTGCCGGGCCGTCACCGGTGACGGCATCGTGGACCGCGCCCTCTACAGCGACGACGACGTCGTCGTCCTCACGTTCCGCCGGGTCCTGGCCATGACCACCATCGACGCCGGCGCCCTGGCCGGAGACCTGGCCGAACGGATGATGCTGCTGGACCTCCAGCCCATCCCCAAAAGCGCCCGCCGCGGCGAGGAAGAAATGGACGCCGCCTACGCCGTCGCCCGCCCCACGGTGATCGGCAGCCTGCTGGACCTGCTCGCCTCCGTCCTGCGGGAGCTCCCAGGCGTGACGCTGGAGAGCAAGCCCCGCCTGGCCGACTTCGCCCGGGTCCTGGCGGCGATCGACCGGGTCACCGGCTGGTCGACCTTCGCCGACTACGACGAATCCGCCGAGAGCGTCAACGCCGACGCCCTGGAGGGCGATCCGTTCGGCTCCGCCCTGGTCGCCTTCCTGGACACCCAGGGCCCCTGGTGCGGTACTGCTGCACAGCTCATGGACGTGATCCCGCCGCCCGACGGCTATCACCCGCAGTGGCCCAAGGACGCCACCCGGGCCAGCGGCCGGCTGAAGCGGATCGCACCCCTGCTGCGGTCGATCGGCATCGCCTACGACGACACCCAGCGCACCTCCGACCGGGCCCGTCAGCGGCTCATCCGGCTCACCCCATCAGAAATGCGGTGCGGGACAGCGTCCGCAGCGTCCACAGCGTCCGCAACCCCCGCTGACCTGCACGAACCTGCGGACACTAGGCCGGACGCTGACCCGGTCGCAGCGTCCGCACAGCGTCCGCACGACGATCATGCGGACGCTGTCCCCGCCCGTGCGGACGCTAGGGACCCCTCAGCGTCCGCACTAGCGTCCGCACGCGGCACCGCCCCTGACCTGCGCTCCCACAAGATCCCGGACGCTGCGGACGCTGCGGACGCTGAGATGCACCGCATTTCTAATCCGGGACTCCGCTGCCCGGTCTGCGAGCAGCCCATGGACCCCGAACTAACCGCCGCAGGTCATCTCACGCACCCCGATTGCTGACGACGAACAGGAGAGACGCCGTGGCCAAGCCGCGTGACGAAATGCTCACCATTTCGCAGGTGATCGAGGAGATACGGATTCCACGGGCGACCTTCTACCAGTGGCGCGCGTGCAAGAAAGGTCCGAAGTCCATCAAACTCCCGAACGGTTCCGTACGGATTCGCCGTTCGGAACTTGACCGTTGGTTGACCTCGTTGGAGGAAGCCGCGTGACACGCAACAACCAAGGGGCCGGGCAGGACAACAGCCCGGCCCCGGAGGGGTATTCCTTCGACGTGCGCCTCTGGAACGTGACAAAGGCGCAGAGCAAGACCCGGCCGTACCAACTGCGTTGGAAGGTTGGCGGCAAGGTTAGTAGTGCCACGTTTGCCACCACCGCGCTTGCGCAGAGTCGCCGATCCGATCTATGGCGGGCCATGCGTAAAGGAGAGGCATTCCGCATCGAGGACGGGCTTCCCGAATCCGAGGTGCGAGCGGCCGAAGCCGCAGCCGAGGTTCGTAAAGACCTGTCATGGTTCGCATTCTCTCGCGAGTACATGGCGGTCCGTTGGCGCACCGCCGCGGCGAAGACGCGCGAGGGACTGGCGGACAGTCTCGCCACGGTGGCCCTTGCCATGATGAGGGACGATCCCAAGGCGCCGAAGCTGGAAGACGTGCGGCTCGCCGTACGGTGGGCCGTCGTACCCGCTCACAAGGAGGAAGAGCCCCCTGAGGAGTTGGCGGAAGTCTGTACATGGCTCGCTGCTCATGCACTTCCCCTGTCGGCTCTCACGGACTCCAAAGTCGTTCGAGACGTCCACTACCGACTGTCCTTCAAGCTGGACAACACCCCCGCGGCAACGGACACGTACAAGCGGAGACGCCGCGGTTTCAACACGGCAATGGAGTACGCGATCCAAGAGGGGTACCTCAATGAAAACCCGCTCAATGGGGTGAAGCGGCCCACCTCTCAAGGGGGCGATGTAGTAGACCCCCGAGTTCTGGTCAACGAGGTGCAGGGAAGACAGCTTCTTACCGCCGTCTCGTACGTAGGCTCTGTTCACCGAAACCGCGGCCGGCGGCTGGTCGCTTTCTTCGGATGCATCCTGTACGCCGCAATGCGCCCGGCGGAAGTGGTCGGGCTGAAGCTGGCGGACTGCCACCTACCAGAGAAGGGATGGGGCACGCTCACCCTACGCGAGACGCGGCCGATCTCGGGCACGAAGTGGACCGACACGGGAAAACGTCACGACAAGCGGGGGCTGAAATCGCGGGAAGCCGGCACGGACAGGCCCGTCCCCGTCCCTCCCGTACTGGTGGCCATGCTCCGCGCGCATCTGAGGGAATTCGGGACCGCCAAGGATGGGAGGCTCTTCTCCAACGAGCGGGGGGAGTTGCTCGGTACGTCCAGCTACTGGCGGGTGTGGCAGGAGACCAGGCCGCTCGCGCTCCCACCGGACAAGGTGGACTCTCCCTTGGCCCGCAAGCCGTATCACCTGCGGGCCACGTGCATCACGAACTGGCTCCGTGCCGGGCTTCCAGTGGCTGAGGTGGCTCGCCGCGCCGGCAACTCCCCGGAGGTCATCCACCGCCGTTACGCGGGCTGCATCGACGATAGCGAGGAGGAGAACAACAAGAAGATCGAACAGACGATGGGGTGGGGCGGGGAGGGCGCCCCTGAGGCGTAGCGGGGCTCTATCGCAGGTCTATCGCGATCAGTGCGTAACAACGACAAAGAGCCGGACTCAGTGGGACTGAGTCCGGCTCTTTGATTTCGGCATCCGCCCTGGTCAGCGCATGATCTGTGCTGGTTGTAGGCGAGTGCCCCCGGCAGGATTCGAACCTGCGCACACGGCTCCGGAGGCCGTTGCTCTATCCCCTGAGCTACGGGGGCGTGTCGGGCGCGGTGTTCGCGGCGACGGGTAGAACCCTACCAGCTCTTTCGTGGGGGACTGGCATGGGTTTATGTGGGGGCGGGGCGGTGTTCGGGGGAGGGGGAGGGGAGGCGTCCGCGGGGGTCGTCCTTGGGGTGGTCGCCACCCCCGCACGGGGGTGGAAGTGGGGAAAACCCGGACGGCGCGGTGGGCGCGGACCTACTCTCGAGTTGTGCCAGGCGCGTCCGGCCGGGTGCTTGTTGTGGACGACAACAAGGTCATCCGGCAGCTGATCAGGGTCAATCTCGAGCTGGAGGGCATCGAGGTCGTGACCGCGGCCGACGGTGCCGAATGCCTGGACGTCGTGCATCACGTGCGGCCCGATGTGGTGACCCTGGATGTGGTCATGCCTCGGCTCGACGGGTTGCGTACTGCCGCCCGGCTGCGTGCCGACCCCCGGACCCGGAATCTTCCCCTCGCCATCGTCAGTGCCTGTACGCAGTACGAGGTCGAGAGCGGACTCGACGTCGGCGTTGACGCCTTTCTTGCCAAGCCTTTTGAACCTGCCGAACTTGTGCGACTCGTACGGGAGTTGATGGAGCGGAGGGGGAGTGGGGGCGGGAGGGGGCCGGTGGTGGCGGGGCCTTTGGCGGGGAGGCGTTCGGTCCCGATGAGCTCGGGGCCGAGGAGGCCCAGCGTGCCGGTCATTGAGCGGGCGCCGCGCCGCTGAGGGGTGAGGAGCCGGCGGTTGCTCGGCCCTGCGGGCGCGTGCCCGTCCGCGTGTCGGTGATCAGTGATCGGTGATCGGTGTTGCGTGAGAGTGGTGGGGGTTTCGTCGGCCGGATGCGGCCGGCGTGCGGCTCCGGCCCTGCTTCCGCGGCGGCCCTGCACGCCGTCCGAGTTGCCGTACCCCTACCCCGAACACCCTCGCCCTCCGTACCCCGTCCACATCCCGGACCCTTGCCAAATCGAGTCGCCTACCCACCCCCCTCCTCCCCTACGCTTGTCCCGTGACACCCGTCGAGCTCTCCCGTACCGTGCTGCGCGCGGTGCGTCGTGCCGTGGACGAGGGAGAGCTGAGCGTGGTCGTACCGGTGCGGGCGGTGGTGACGCCGCCGGGGCCGGGTGGGTGCGGGGACTACGCCACGAACATCGCGTTGCAGTTGGCGCGGCCCGCCGGGCGGCCGGCACAGCAGGTCGCGGAGATCCTGCGACCCCACCTCACCCGCAGCGAAGGTGTCGCCGACGTCGAGATCACCGGGCCGGGGTTCCTCAACATTCGGCTGGGAGGTGGCGCGGGCGCCTCACTCGTACGGGAGATCCGGCGCCAGCGTGACGTCTATGGGCACGGCGACGTCCTCGCCGGGCAGATCGTCCCGCTCCGGATCCCGTACGACATCCGGGCCGAAGTCGTCGCCGACACGCTCGTACGGATCGTGGCCACCCAGGGCGGCCGTGCGGAGGTGCACCACATCCATCCCTCGCGCGCCGAGCCCGCAGCCACCGAGTTCTCGCGCGCCGAGCCCGCCGGCACCGACCTCTCGCAGGCCAAGACAGCGGGCGCTGAGCCCTCGCACGCCGAGCCCCCACGCACCGAGGCGCCGCACGCCGAGCCCCCGCGCACCAAGGCGCCGCAGGCCGATCCCCCGCGCCCCCACCGCCCGCGCCCGCACCCCCGGACCACAACCCTCCGCCCCACCCCCGCCCCCGAAGACCCCACCCCCCTCGGCCCCGACGCCGCCCGGTGGGCCCTGCTGCACCCCGCGTCCCACGATCGGCCGCGGATCAGTGCCGATCACCTGGTTCAGCGGGAGAGCAACCCCCTCTTCCGGGTCCGGTACGCCCACGCCCGCACCCGGGCCCTCACCCGTAACGCCGCCGCGCTCGGCTGCACCGGCGACCCCGGTGACGTACCCGAAGACGTACCCGGCGGCGACGAGCTCGTCGGGGCGCTCGCCGGGTATCCGGCCGTGCTGACGCAGGCGGCGCTGCACCGCGCGCCCGACCGGCTCGCCCGGCACCTCGTCACCACCGCCGACGCCCTCCTCGCCTTCCAGCACACCGTGCTGCCGCTCGGCGACGAGAAACCCTCGGCCGCCCACCGCGCCCGGCTCGCGCTCGCCGAAGCCGCCGGGACGGTGCTGGCCGGCGGCCTGTCCCTGCTCGGCATCAGCGCCCCTGACTATCTGTGACCGTCTGTGAGAGAAAAATGAGCCGTTCCGCACACCCCGCCGGGCCCCGTCACGCCGATGTCCTCCCCGAGGGCCACTACAGCGCCCCGCCCGCCGACCTCAACGCCCTCGACCCCAAGGTCTGGGCGCACACCGTCAGCCGTACGGACGACGGCGTCGTCAGCGTCGGTGGGATGGAAGTCACCAGGCTCGCCGAGGAGTTCGGCACCCCCGCCTACTTCATCGACGAGACCGACTTCCGTGAGCGCGCCCGTGCCTGGCGTACCGCCTTCGGGCACGACGCCGACGTCTTCTACGCCGGGAAGGCCTTCCTCTCGCGCGCCGTCGTGCGGTGGCTGCACGAGGAGGGGCTCAACCTCGACGTGTGCTCCGGCGGTGAGCTCGCCACCGCCCTCTCCGCCGGGATGCCCGCCGACCGCATCGCCTTCCACGGCAACAACAAGTCCGAGGAAGAGATCACCACCGCCATCGTGAGCGGGGTCGGGCGGATCGTTCTCGACTCCTTCCAGGAGATCGTCCGCGTCGCCCACATCGCGCAGTCCCTCGGTAAGCGGCAGCGGGTGCAGATCCGCGTGACCGTGGGGGTCGAGGCGCACACCCACGAGTTCATCGCCACCGCCCACGAGGACCAGAAGTTCGGGATCGCGCTGGCCGACGGTCAGGCCGCGGAGGCGGTGCGGCGGGCGCTCGCGCTCGACGGGCTCGAGCTCGTGGGCATCCACTCGCACATCGGTTCGCAGATCTTCGACATGGCCGGGTTCGAGGTCGCCGCCCGGCGGGTGGTGTCGCTGCTGGCCGCCGTTCGTGACGAGCACGGGGTCGAGCTGCCCGAGATCGACCTCGGTGGTGGTCTCGGCATCGCGTACACGAGTGACGACGATCCCCGCGAGCCGTACGAGATCGCGAAGGCGCTGGGCGAGATCGTCACGCGGGAGTGCGAGGCCGCGAAGCTGCGGACGCCTCGGATCTCGGTCGAGCCTGGGCGCGCCATCGTCGGGCCCACGGCCTTCACGCTCTACGAGGTCGGCACCATCAAGCCGCTCGAAGGGCTGCGGACGTACGTCTCCGTCGACGGGGGCATGTCCGACAACATCCGGACCGCGCTGTACGACGCCGAGTACAGCGTCGCCCTCGTCTCGCGTACCTCCGACGCCGAGCCCATGCTCGCCCGCGTCGTCGGCAAGCACTGCGAGAGTGGCGACATCGTGGTCAAGGACGCCTTCCTGCCCTCCGATCTGGCCCCCGGCGATCTCATCGCCGTACCCGCCACGGGTGCCTACTGTCGGTCCATGGCCAGCAACTACAACCACGCCCTGCGCCCGCCGGTCGTCGCCGTGCGCGACGGCGAGGCCCGGGTGATCGTCCGCCGGGAGACGGAGGAGGACCTCCTGCGTCTCGACGTCGGATGACCGGCCGGTCGAGGGAGGAATGACCGTGGCTGGTCGAGGGAGGAATGACCGTGGCTGGTCCAGGTCGGAGCGACCGGCTGGTACACGTCGGAATGACCGGCTGATCGAGGTCGGAATGGGCGGTCGGCGCAGGTGGAAGATCTCCTGCCGCCGCCTGTCGGAAAAATGAAATAGATGTCTCACGATCCGGACCATGGATAGAAACTCCCGTCCGGTGAGTGAGACTGGTCCAACCGTAGACGGTATGAGGAAACGAGGTCGGATGATGCGTACGCGTCCGCTGAAGGTGGCGCTGCTGGGCTGTGGGGTTGTCGGCTCAGAGGTGGCGCGCATCATGACGACGCACGCCGACGACCTCGCAGCCAGGATCGGGGCCCCCGTCGAGCTGGCGGGCGTGGCCGTCCGCCGGCCCTCCAAGGTGCGCGAGGGCATCGACCCCGAGCTCGTCACCACCGACGCCACCGCCCTGGTCAAACGCGGGGACATCGACGTCGTCGTCGAGGTCATCGGCGGTATCGAGCCCGCCCGCTCCCTCATCACCACCGCCTTCGAGCACGGCGCCTCCGTCGTCTCCGCCAACAAGGCGCTCCTCGCCCAGGACGGTGCCGCCCTGCACGCGGCGGCGGAGGAGAACGGCAGGGACCTCTACTACGAGGCCGCCGTCGCCGGTGCCATCCCGCTGATCCGGCCGCTGCGCGAGTCCCTGGCCGGCGACAAGATCAACCGCGTGATGGGGATCGTCAACGGGACGACGAACTTCATCCTCGACAAGATGGACTCCACCGGGGCCGGCTATCAGGAAGCCCTCGACGAGGCCACCGCGCTCGGGTACGCCGAAGCCGACCCGACCGCCGATGTCGAGGCCTTCGACGCGGCCGCCAAGGCCGCCATCCTCGCCGGAATCGCCTTCCACACGCGTGTGCGCCTCGACGACGTGTACCGCGAGGGCATGACCGAGGTCACCGCCGCCGACTTCGCCTCGGCGAAGGAGATGGGCTGCACCATCAAGCTGCTCGCCATCTGTGAGCGGGCGGCGGACGGGGGATCGGTGACGGCGCGCGTGCATCCGGCGATGATTCCGCTGAGCCATCCCCTCGCCTCCGTGCGCGGCGCGTACAACGCGGTCTTCGTCGAGTCGGATGCCGCCGGGCAGCTCATGTTCTACGGGCCGGGCGCCGGCGGCGCCCCGACCGCGTCCGCCGTGCTCGGTGACCTCGTCGCCGTCTGCCGCAACAAGCTCAGCGGTGCGACCGGGCCCGGCGACTCCGCGTACACCCAGCTGCCCGTCTCGCCCATGGGCGAGGTCGTGACGCGCTACCACATCAGCCTCGACGTGGCGGACAAACCTGGTGTTCTCGCCCAGGTGGCCACCGTTTTCGCCGAGCACGGCGTATCGATCGATACGGTGCGTCAGCAGGGCAAGGACGGCGAGGCCTCTCTCGTCGTCGTCACCCACCGAGCGTCCGACGCGTCCCTGAACGGGACCGTGGAGGCGCTGCGCAGCCTCGACACCGTGCGGGGTGTCGCCAGCATCATGCGGGTTGAAGGAGAGTAACCAGCAATGACCCACCAGTGGCGCGGAATCATCGAGGAGTACCGGGACCGGCTTCCGGTGTCCGACAGCACGCCGGTCGTGACGCTCCGTGAGGGCGGTACGCCGCTCGTGCCCGCGCAGGTGCTCTCCGAGCGCACGGGCTGCGAGGTCCACCTGAAGGTGGAGGGCGCCAACCCGACCGGGTCCTTCAAGGACCGCGGTATGACCATGGCCATCACGCGGGCCAAGGAGGAGGGCGCGAAGGCTGTCATCTGCGCCTCCACCGGCAATACGTCCGCCTCCGCCGCCGCGTACGCCGTGCGTGCGGGCATGGTGTGTGCCGTGCTCGTCCCGCAGGGCAAGATCGCCATCGGCAAGATGGGCCAGGCCCTCGTGCACGGGGCGAAGATCCTCCAGGTCGACGGCAACTTCGACGACTGCCTGACGCTCGCGCGCTCGCTGTCCGACAACTACCCGGTGGCGCTGGTCAATTCGGTCAACCCGGTGCGCATCGAGGGCCAGAAGACCGCCGCCTTCGAGATCGTGGACATGCTCGGCGACGCGCCCGACATCCACGTCCTGCCGGTGGGCAACGCGGGCAACATCACCGCGTACTGGAAGGGCTACACGGAGTACGCCGCCGACGGCATCGCCGGGCGCACCCCGCGCATGTGGGGCTTCCAGGCCTCCGGTTCCGCGCCCATCGTGCGCGGCGAGGTCGTCAAGGACCCCTCGACGATCGCCACGGCGATCCGCATCGGCAACCCGGCCTCGTGGAAGTTCGCGCTGGCCGCGCGGGACGAGTCCGGCGGCTTCATCGACGAGGTGACGGACCGTGAGATCCTGCGCGCCTACCGGCTGTTGGCCGCGCAGGAGGGCGTTTTCGTCGAGCCCGCGTCCGCCGCGTCGGTCGCCGGTCTGCTGAAGGCCGCCGAGCAGGGCAAGGTCGACCCCGGCCAGCGGATCGTCTGCACGGTCACTGGAAACGGGCTCAAGGATCCGGACTGGGCCGTTGCGGGCGCCCCGCAGCCGGTTACCGTTCCTGTGGACGCGGCCGCGGCGGCGGAGCGGCTCGGACTGGCGTAAGGCGAATGGGTCGTAGGGCAAAGGGGCTCGGACCGGCGGACGGCGGGGTGGGCAGAGTGGCGTAAAGCCGCCTGGCGCACATCCGCCAAAAGCCGTCGGGGCCTGTCAGAGGCCATCGGCGGCGGGCGGAATTCGCCAGAAGTTGGCGAAATCCTGCCGCCGCCAAGGTCACCCCTACCGCAACCCGACAGGGGGTGCACGGGGGGCTTACGACACGCATCGTGCGCCTCCTGTGCGCCCTATGTCGCCACGGAACCTTCCTTCGATAGGCTGTACCGAACCCGCCCGCCGCATATGCCGCGGTGCCGCGTCGTCAGTGCAGTCAGGGCAGTCACTGCGGTCTCCGGGTCTTCCGTACGTATCGCAGTCCCTCTCGCAGTTCATCCGAGTTCATCCGAAACACGCAGTCCCTCTCGCAGCACATCGAAAATCTCGTACATCACGCAGCTCAAGGAGAGTCATCGAGCGATGGCCGGTCCAGCGTTCCGCGCCGCCGCCGTCCGGGTGCGCGTCCCCGCCACCAGCGCCAACCTCGGGCCGGGCTTCGACGCCTTCGGCCTGTCACTGGGGCTGTACGACGACGTGGTCGTCCGGGTGGCCGACTCCGGGCTGCACATCGACATCGCAGGTGAGGGCAGTGAGACGCTGCCTCGCGACGAGAATCACCTCCTCGTACGCTCCCTGCGCACCGCCTTCGATCTGCTGGGCGGACAACCGCGCGGCCTCGAGATCGTCTGCGCCAATCGCATTCCGCACGGGCGGGGTCTCGGCTCCTCCTCGGCCGCCATCTGCGCCGGAATCGTCGCCGCGCGCGCCGTGACCATAGGCGGCGACAGCAAACTCGACGACACCGCGCTTCTTGAGCTCGCCACCGAGATCGAGGGCCATCCCGACAATGTCGCGGCCTGTCTGCTCGGCGGATTCACGCTCTCCTGGATGGAGGCCGGAGCCGCGCGGGCGATCAGGATGGACCCTGCCGATTCCATCGTTCCGGTGGTTTTCGTTCCCGAAAAGCCGGTTCTCACCGAGACCGCGCGCGGTCTGCTGCCGCGCACCGTTCCGCACGTCGACGCCGCCGCCAACGCGGGCCGGGCCGCACTGCTCGTCGAGGCCCTCAGCCGGCGCCCCGAGCTGCTGCTGCCCGCCACCGAGGACCGGCTGCACCAGGAGTACCGCGCCCCGGCCATGCCGGAGAGCGCGGCGCTGGTGGAGCGGCTGCGGGCCGACGGCATCCCCGCGGTGATCTCCGGCGCGGGCCCCACCGTCCTCGCGCTGGCCGACGAGGAATCCGCCGACAAGGTCGCTCATCTCGCAGGTCAGGGCTGGGCCGCCAATCGGCTGGACCTCGACGAGGCGGGGGCGTGCGTCCTGCCGCTCGCCCCGGCGGGCGTCCATTAAAAGCGCGCGGTTGCCGGATTTGGAGAGGGGGAATGTTTGTTGGATCCGGTAGTGTTAACCTCAAGTCTGCACCCGACCCCACCATGGCGAGGTGCTTCGTGTCCCCGTCCGGGACAACCATTCTTCCGGGAGCCTCCCAAACTGCTTTGTGCCATGCATTGGGTGCTATGCGCTGAGCAGTGCTGAGCACGCTCCGGAACCGGCGTGACCGTGCCGATGACACCGCAATTCAGTGCCACGGCTCCGGAATCGCCATCACCAGATATGTCTTCCGCCTCTTTGGCGGACCACCGCCCCGGCACGGTCCACACAGCAAGGACCAATGCCGGACAGCACAACCGGTCGCCGAGCCAGACAGGCCGACGTCCGCTCCAGGGAAGGACCCTTCGTGAGCGACACCACCGATCTGATGGGCGCACGTGTCGAGGAGACCGCTGCCGCGCCCGCCACGGACGCCTCTGCCGCGCCTGCCTCCGGTGCCGGCTCCCGGCGGCGCCGCGGTACCGGCCTCGAGGGCATGGTGCTGGCCGAGCTGCAGCAGGTCGCGTCCGGCCTCGGTATCAGGGGCACCGCGCGGATGCGCAAGAGCCAGCTGATCGAGGTCATCAAGGAGGCGCAGGCGGGCGGGGGTGCCCCGGCCAAGGCCGAGGCCGCCACCGAGACCAAGCCGAAGCGCCGGGCCACCTCCAAGGCCCGTACCGGCGACGACGCCGCTCCGGCCGCCGAGAAGAAGGCCGCCGAGAAGCCCGCGGCCGAGAAGGCCGTGGCCCAGCAGCAGATCGAGATCCCCGGCCAGCCGGCCAGCGACGACGCCCCCGCGGGCGAGCGTCGCCGTCGCCGTGCCGTGGCCGAGGCCGGCAGCCCCGAGACGGTCACCGCCGAGGCGAAGAGCGAGCCGAAGGCCGTCGCCGTCGAGGCCCCCGTCGAGACCAGGACCGACGCCGGTGACGGCGTCGATGGTCGGCAGGGCCGCCGGGACCGTCGTGACCGCGGCGAGCGTGGCGACCGCGAGCGTGGCGGCCGTGACCGCGACCGCCGTGGTGGCAAGGGCGACGAGCAGCAGCAGGGCCAGGGCCAGGGTGGCGCCGGTCAGCAGCGCCAGGACCGTCAGGACCGTCAGCAGCAGGGCGGCGGCCGTCAGGACCGTCAGGACCGCCAGCAGCGTGACAACGGCCCGCAGGACGACGACGACTTCGAGGGCGGCCGCCGCGGCCGTCGCGGGCGCTACCGCGACCGTCGGGGCCGTCGTGGCCGCGACGAGTTCGCCACCAACGAGCCGCAGCTCGCCGACGACGACGTCCTGATCCCCGTCGCGGGCATCCTGGACATCCTCGACAACTACGCGTTCATCCGTACGTCCGGCTACCTGCCGGGCCCGAACGACGTGTACGTCTCCCTCGCCCAGGTCCGCAAGAACGGCCTGCGCAAGGGCGACCACGTCACGGGTGCGGTCCGTCAGCCCAAGGACGGCGAGCGCCGCGAGAAGTTCAACGCGCTCGTTCGCCTGGACTCGACCAACGGCATGGCCCCCGACTCCGGGCGCGGGCGACCGGAGTTCAACAAGCTGACGCCCCTTTACCCGCAGGACCGCCTCCGCCTGGAGACGGACCCGGGCGTGCTGACGACCCGCATCATCGACCTCGTCGCGCCGATCGGCAAGGGCCAGCGTGGTCTGATCGTGGCCCCGCCGAAGACCGGCAAGACCATGATCATGCAGGCGATCGCCAACGCGATCACGCACAACAACCCCGAGTGCCACCTGATGGTCGTCCTGGTCGACGAGCGTCCGGAAGAGGTCACCGACATGCAGCGGTCGGTCAAGGGCGAGGTCATCTCCTCGACCTTCGACCGCCCGGCCGAGGACCACACCACGGTCGCCGAGCTCGCCATCGAGCGTGCCAAGCGCCTCGTGGAGCTGGGCCACGACGTCGTCGTCCTGCTCGACTCGATCACGCGTCTGGGCCGTGCGTACAACCTCGCCGCCCCGGCCTCCGGCCGCATCCTGTCCGGTGGTGTCGACTCGACGGCCCTCTACCCGCCGAAGCGCTTCTTCGGTGCCGCGCGCAACATCGAGGACGGCGGTTCGCTGACCATCCTCGCGACCGCGCTCGTCGACACCGGCTCGCGCATGGACGAGGTCATCTTCGAGGAGTTCAAGGGCACCGGCAACGCCGAGCTCAAGCTCGACCGGAAGCTCGCCGACAAGCGCATCTTCCCGGCGGTGGACGTCGACGCGTCCGGTACCCGTAAGGAAGAGATCCTGCTCGGCAGCGACGAGCTCGCCATCACCTGGAAGCTGCGTCGCGTGCTGCACGCGCTCGACCAGCAGCAGGCGATCGAGCTGCTGCTCGACAAGATGAAGCAGACGAAGTCGAACGCCGAGTTCCTGCTGCAGATCCAGAAGACGACGCCGATGCCGGGCAACGACTGACGACATCCGCACAGCTGAGGGCCGCTCCCCGTGACGGGGGCGGCCCTTTGTGCTGCCTGGGACACCTGTACGATCGCGCTCTCTTTCAACGTATGAGTCTCAGGGGGGACTTGAGTGGATACATGCATGTCCGGGCGCGGTCGTCACAGACGCCGGATACGCATCGCCGTGCCCGTCGCGGCGGCGGCTCTGGCGGCGGCTGTCGGGGGTGCGCTCCTGATGTCGTCGGCGAACGCCGCCACCGCGCAGTCGGCGCCGCTCGCCAGGACGACCGGCACCTCCCCGAGCCTGGCCGCGCTGGAGAAGCGGATCGCCGGGGCCCTCGCGAGTGACGGCACGGCCGAACAGCCGACGACGAAGTCCTCCCCGAGCACGGGCACGAGTGCCGGCGCGAGCGCGGGTACAGGTACGGGCAAGACCGCGACCACCGGTACGAGCACAGGCGCGAACACGAGCGGCGCCTCCGTCGACCCGAAGATCATCGGCGGCACCACGACCACCATCACCACCGCCCCGTGGATGGCCCAGCTCTTGTACTCCGACGACAAGGGCACCAGCAGCACCAGCGACGACGTCGGCTTCTTCTGCGCCGGCTCCGTCGTCTCGCCGACGAAGATCCTCACCGCCGCGCACTGCGTCAAGGGTTTCGACTGGAAGGCCCACGGCACCGTCGTCACCGGCACTTCTCAGCTTCCCTCGGCAGACGGAACCAATCTGCACGGCGGCACCGCCAGCGCCGTCTGGCGGCAGTGGAACCACCCCTCCTACAACGCGACGACCATCAACAACGACATCGCGGTCCTCACGCTGGACGGGCCCGTCAAGGCCAAGCCGATCCGGATGACGACGTCGGGCGACACCGCCTCGTACGCCTCCGGCACCAAGGCGACGCTCTACGGCTGGGGCCGCACCTCCTCCGCGACCCAGGACATCTCCGAGACCCTGAAGACGGCCACGCTGCCCATCAAGTCCGACGCCACGTGCGGCGGCTACTACGGCGGCGAGTTCATCAAGGGCCACATGGTCTGCGCGGGCAACCCCGCGACGGGCAGCGACACCGGCACCACCTCCGCCTGCAACGGCGACTCCGGCGGCCCGCTGATCGTGGGTGGCCGCATCGTGGGCGTCGTCTCCTGGGGCGTGACGGACTGCGTCGCGAAGGGCGCGTACAGCGTCTTCACCAAGGTGAGCACGTACGTCGGTGCCGCCTATCCGCGCGTCGACGACACGAACCTGAGCGGTGACCACAAGGCCGACCTGTTCGTCCGCAACTCCTCCACCAAGACGCTGTACGAGAAGGACTCCAAGGGCACCTCGTTCGGCGCCGGGCAGTCGTGGGGCGGCTGGAGCACGTCGAACATCGTCCTGCAGACCGACCTCGACCGGGACGGCTACCAGGACGTCGTCGAGCGCCGCACCTCCAACGGCGACATCCACTGGTGGCACTACCTGACGTCCACGGGCAAGTGGGCCGACACCAAGCTCTTCAGCGACTGGAAGACCCGCACCAGCGTCGTCGCCCCGGGCGACGTCACCGGTGACGCCCTGCCCGACCTGCTCTCGGTCGACTCCGGCGGCGTTCTGTGGATCTACCCGGGCAAGGGCAACGGCACCTTCTCGGCCCGCGTCAAGGTGAGCTCCGGCTGGAACCAGTACAACTCCCTGCGCGCCCACGGCGACTTCACCGGCGACGGCAAGGCCGACCTGATCGCGCGCAGCAAGACCGGCTCGTACGTCTATCTCTACAAGGGCACCGGCACGGCGGGCTCCGGCGCGTTCTCCAGCCGGATCAAGGTGCGCACCTGGGCCGGCTACAACGCCTTCGACGCGGTGGGCGACGTGACCGGTGACGGCAAGGCCGACTTCCTGGCCCGTACGCCCGCCGGCACGCTCTACCTCTACCCCGGTACCGGCAAGGCGACCAGCGAGATCTTCGCCACAGCCGTCAAGATCGGCACTGATTTCAAGCAGTACGACATCTTCGGCTGAAATCGCAGGTGAGCGGGGTTTTCCCCCAGTCTGTCCGTCACGCACTGTGCCCATCGCGCCACGCGGTGGGCACAGCGCGTTGTGCAACCCTTGCCCGAGTTTCCCCGTCTGACCGTACGGGCGACCATGAGGCACTACATGGCGCACCGAACCGGGCTTGGCCCTGAAAGCAGGGGGTAACCGACCGCGACGAGGACAAGAGGAGCACATGCCTGCCGAGAGCATGCCGGAACCCGGCACACCGGGTGATCCCGGAACGAGCGCCCCGCGTCGCCGTGCGAAGGGCAGCCGCCGCAAGCCGCGCGGCACGCGGAGCAAGGCCCTGCTCATCACGGCCTGGACCGCGGCGGGCATCGTGGTGCTGGGGGGCACCGGCGCCGGGTACCTGTACTTCAAGCTCAACGGCAACATCAAGACCGTCGACATCAACCAGGCCCTCGGTAACGACCGGCCGCTGAAGGTCGACAACGGCTCCGAGAACATCCTGGTCCTGGGCTCCGACACCCGCTCCGGCAGCAACAAGAAGCTGGGCGGCGGCACCGACGACGGCAGCGCCCGCTCGGACACGGCGATGATCGTGCACATATACGAGGGCCACAAGAAGGCCAGCGTGGTCTCCATACCCCGCGACACCCTCGTCCCGCGCCCCTCCTGCACCGACGCCAAGGGCGTGACCCACGACGCCGCGACCGGCGTGATGTTCAACTCCGCGTACTCCACCGGCGGGGCGGCCTGCGCGGTGAAGACCGTCGAATCCATGTCCGGTATCCGCATGGATCACTACATCGAGGTCGACTTCAGCGGCTTCCAGAAGCTCATCGACGACCTCGACGGTGTTCGGGTGACCACCACCAAGAACATCAAGGACCCCGACAGCCATCTGAACCTGACCGCCGGCACGCACACCCTCGACGGACAGCAGGCGCTCGGCCTCGTCCGCACCCGGCACGGCGTCGGCGACGGCTCCGACCTCGGCCGCATCCAGCTCCAGCAGGCGTTCATCAAGGCCCTGGTCAACCAGGTCAAGCACATCGGCGTGCTGTCCAGCCCCACGAAGCTGTACGACCTCGCCGACACCGCGACCAAGACCGTCACCACCGACTCCGACCTCGGCACGGTCAAGAGCCTCGCGTCCTTCGCCAACGGCCTCAAGGGCATCAGCTCGTCGAACATGAACATGGTGACGATGCCGGTCCAGTACGACAGCGCGGACGTCAACCGCGTCCTCGTCGACAAGGCCAAGGCGCGGCTGGTGTGGACCGCCCTGAAGAACGACCGGACGATCCCGAAGGCGGCCACGAAGGGCACGGCCACGGGCACCGCGAAGGGCGTCGTCAGCTCGTAGCCGAGCCGGTTCGGAGGCCGCGCCGGGGCCCGTACGAGCCCCGTACACAGGCTCGGGAATAGATCGTCCAAGCCCCCGGTTTTGGGGGATGGCGCCAGTCCTGGCAGACTGGTACGTCGGCTCCGGTTCACGCACCCGCATCCCGCGGTGGCGACCCGGCGCCCTCCCGAAACTAGGAGACACCTTGAAGCGCGACATCCACCCCGAGTACGTCGAGACGCAGGTCAGCTGCACCTGTGGCGCGTCGTTCACCACCCGTAGCACGATCTCCAGCGGCTCCATCCGCGCCGAGGTCTGCTCCGAGTGCCACCCGTTCTACACGGGCAAGCAGAAGATCCTCGACACCGGTGGCCGCGTGGCCCGCTTCGAGGCCCGCTTCGGCAAGGCTGCCGCTGCCAAGAAGTAGCGAGCCCACAGCGCCGGTCTTCGGCGTCCCCGGCACGGGGGCGCCGGGACCGGCGCTTTGCGGTGCAGCCCCCACATTCGTCTTACCTACGTCCCTGAGCCCATGATGGAGCTGGGGACAGTCCATTGGAGCCGGAGATGTTCGAGGCGGTCGAGGAACTCATCGGCGAGCACGCCGATCTGGAGAAGAAGCTCGCTGACCCGTCGGTCCACGCCGACCAGGCCAACGCGCGCAAGCTGAACAAGCGCTACGCCGAGCTGACCCCGATCGTCGCGACGTACCGCTCCTGGAAGCAGACCGGGGACGACATCGGCACGGCGAAGGAGTTCGCCGCCGACGACCCCGACTTCGTGGCCGAGGTCAAGGAGCTGGAGAAGCAGCGCGAGGAGCTCACCGAGAAGCTCCGCCTGCTGCTGGTCCCGCGCGACCCCAGCGACGACAAGGACGTCATCCTCGAGATCAAGGCGGGCGCGGGCGGCGACGAGTCGGCCCTGTTCGCCGGCGACCTGCTGCGCATGTACCTGCGCTACGCGGAGCGCGTCGGCTGGAAGACCGAGATCATCGACTCCACCGAGTCCGAGCTCGGCGGCTACAAGGACGTCCAGGTCGCGGTGAAGACCAAGGGCGGCCAGGGTGCCACCGAGCCCGGTCAGGGTGTCTGGGCGCGCCTGAAGTACGAGGGCGGGGTGCACCGCGTGCAGCGGGTGCCCTCGACCGAGTCGCAGGGCCGTATCCACACCTCCGCGGCCGGTGTGCTGGTCACGCCCGAGGCCGAGGAGGTCGACGTCGAGATCCACGCGAACGACCTGCGCATCGACGTCTACCGCTCGTCGGGCCCCGGCGGCCAGTCCGTCAACACGACCGACTCCGCGGTGCGCATCACGCACATTCCGACCGGAGTCGTCGCCTCCTGCCAGAACGAGAAGAGCCAGCTGCAGAACAAGGAGCAGGCGATGCGTATCCTGCGCTCCAGGCTCCTCGCCGCGGCGCAGGAGGAAGCGGAGCGTGAGGCCGCGGACGCCCGCCGCAGCCAGGTCCGCACCGTCGACCGCTCCGAGAAGATCCGTACGTACAACTTCCCGGAGAACCGCATCTCGGACCACCGCGTCGGATTCAAGGCGTACAACTTGGACCAGGTGCTCGACGGGGACCTCGACGCGATGATCCAGGCGTGCGTCGACGCCGACTCGGCCGCGAAGCTCGCGGCCGCGTAAGGCGGAACGGCGGACGGCCGAACGGCGCAACGGCCGGGCGGCCGGACGCAGCTTTGTGAGGCCGTACCTGTAAGCCCTGCTCGTCAAGCCGTACGACAACAGCTCAGCCCCGGAGGACCAGCGTGAACCTGCTGCTCGCGGAAGTGGCCCAGGCCACCCAGCGGCTGGCCGACGCCGGCGTGCCCTCGCCGCGCAACGACGCGGAGGAGCTCGCCGCCTTCGTGCACGGCGTGAAGCGGGGCGAGCTGCACACCGTCAAGGACGTGGACTTCGACGCCCGCTACTGGGAGGTGACCGCGCGCCGCGAGGCCCGCGAGCCGCTCCAGCACATCACCGGACACGCCTACTTCCGCTATCTGGAACTCCAGGTGGGCCCCGGGGTGTTCGTCCCGCGTCCGGAGACGGAGTCCGTCGTCGGCTGGGCCATAGACGCCGTCCGCGCGATGGATGTCGTCGAGCCGCTGATCGTCGACCTGTGCACCGGGTCGGGCGCCATCGCGCTCGCGCTCGCGCAGGAGGTCCCGCGCTCCCGCGTACACGCCGTGGAGCTGTCCGAGGACGCCCTCCAGTGGACGCGCAAGAACGTCGAGGGGTCCAGGGTCGACCTGCGCCAGGGAGACGCCCTGGAGGCCTTCAGGGACCTCGACGGCCAGGTGGACCTGGTGATCTCCAACCCGCCGTACATCCCGCTCACGGAATGGGAGTACGTGGCGCCGGAGGCCCGGGACTACGATCCCGAACTCGCCCTGTTCTCGGGCGAGGACGGACTGGACCTCATCCGTGGCATCGAGCGCACCGCGCACCGGCTGCTGCGCCCCGGCGGTGTCGTCGTCATCGAGCACGCCGACACCCAGGGCGGGCAGGTGCCGTGGATCTTCACCGAGGAGCGGGGCTGGGCCGACGCGGCCGATCACCCGGACCTCAACAACCGGCCGCGGTTCGCGACCGCCCGCAAGGCGATGCCGTGAGCGCGCGCATCGTGACCCCCAGCCAGCAGTACGCGTACGAGGAGGCCCGCTAGATGGCACGGCGATACGACACCAACGACGCGACCGACCGCATCACCGGTCTGCGTGAGGCCGCGTCCGCCGTCCGCCGTGGCGAGCTGGTGGTCCTCCCGACGGACACGGTGTACGGCATCGGCGCCGACGCGTTCACCTCGGAAGCCGTCGCCGACCTTCTTGAGGCCAAGGGCCGGGGCCGCAACATGCCCACCCCTGTCCTCATCGGCTCCCCGAACACCCTGCACGGCCTCGTCACGGACTTCTCCGAGATGGCCTGGGAGCTCGTCGACGCGTTCTGGCCGGGTGCGCTCACCCTTGTCGCCAAGCACCAGCCGTCGCTGCAGTGGGACTTGGGCGACACCCGGGGCACGGTGGCCATCCGTATGCCGCTGCACCCGGTCGCCATCGAACTGCTGACGGAGGTCGGCCCGATGGCCGTCTCCTCCGCGAACCTGACGGGCCACCCGGCGCCGGAGGACTGTGACGCCGCGCAGGAGATGCTGGGCGACTCCGTCTCCGTGTACCTGGACGGCGGTCCGACTCCCGGCAACGTTCCCTCCTCGATCGTCGACGTCACCGGCAAGGTGCCGGTCCTGCTGCGTGCGGGTGCCCTGTCGGCGGAGGAGCTCCGGAAGGTCGTACCCGACCTCGAGGTGGCGAATTGACAGCCCCTGACGCGGGGCGTGGCATAGGCACGGGGATCACGGGGACCAATGGGTCCCCCAGGGGGTCCTTCCGCATCCTCCACGTCAGCACCGGCAACGTGTGCCGCTCGCCGATCACCGAGCGGCTGACCCGCCATGCCCTCGCGGACCGGCTGGGCGATCCCCTGTGGGGCGGACTCATCGTCGAGAGCGCCGGCACCTGGGGGCACGAGGGCGCCCCCATGGAGGCCAACGCCGAGACGGTCCTCGCGGACTTCGGCGCGGACCCCTCCGGCTTCGTCGGCCGCGAGCTCCTCGACGACCACGTCATCAGGGCCGACTTGGTCCTCACCGCGACCCGCGACCACCGCGCCCAGGTCATCTCCATGGGTCACTCCGCGGGCCTGCGCACCTTCACCCTGAAGGAGTTCACCAGGCTGGTCCGCGCCATAGATCCGGCCACGCTCCCTCCCCTGGAGGACGGTGTGGTCGAGCGTGCCCGCGCTCTGGTGCGGGCCGCCGCCGCTCTACGCGGGTGGCTCCTGGCGCCCACGGCGGAGGCGGACGAGGTCTTCGACCCGTACGGCGCGCCCCTGCCGTTCTTCCGCTCGATCGGCGACGAGATCAATGAGGCACTGGATCCGGTGGTGACGGCGCTGACGGGGGTGCGGGCGCGCGCGTAGGTCGGTGTGGGCGTTTTTTCGTGGTGCGCCCGATAGGCCGTAATACCGGGCGTCCCACCGGTCCCGGTTCTACATTGGACGTAGCGCACCCTGCCGAGGCCCGGAGTCCACCATGCCGGTCACACAAACGCTGGAAGCGGATGTTCTGCGTCTGCAGGACCCGGAGCTCGCCGAGATCCTGATGGGGGAGCTGGCGCGGCAGTCGACGACGCTCCAACTGATCGCGGCCGAGAACTTCACGTCGAAGGCGGTGCTGACCGCCCTCGGGTCGCCGCTGGCGAACAAGTACGCCGAGGGGTATCCCGGCGCCCGCCACCACGGCGGCTGCGAGATCGTCGACGTCGCCGAGCGCCTCGCCGTCGAGCGCGCCAAGGCCCTCTTCGGCGCCGAGCACGCCAACGTGCAGTCCCACTCCGGATCCTCGGCCGTCCTCGCCACGTACGCCGCCCTGCTGCGGCCGGGGGACACGGTCCTGGCCATGGGCCTGCCGTTCGGTGGCCACCTCACGCACGGGTCGCCCGCGAACTTCTCCGGCCGCTGGTTCGACTTCGTCGGGTACGGGGTGGAGGCGGAGAGCGGGCTCATCGACTACGAGCAGGTGCGCGCGCTGGCCCGTACGCACCGGCCGAAGGCCATCGTCTGCGGGGCGATCTCCTACCCCCGGCACATCGACTACGCGCTCTTCCGGGCGATCGCCGACGAGGTCGGCGCCTATCTCATCGCCGACGCCGCCCACCCCATCGGCCTGGTCGCCGGGGGAGCGGCGCCCAGTCCGGTGCCGTACGCCGATGTCGTCTGCGCCACCACGCACAAGGTCCTGCGCGGCCCCCGCGGCGGCATGATCCTCTGTGGCAGTGAGCTGGCCGAGCGGGTCGACCGGGCCGTGTTCCCCTTCACCCAGGGCGGCGCCCAGATGCACACCATCGCCGCCAAGGCCGTCGCGTTCGGCGAGGCCGCGACCCCTGCGTTCGCGGTGTACGCGCACCAGGTGGTCGCCAACGCGAAGGTGCTGGCCGAGGGTCTGGCCGCGGAGGGGCTCGCCCTCACCACCGGGGGGACCGACACCCACATGCTCACCGCGGACACCGCTCCGCTCGGTCTCGACGGACGCAGCGCGCGCGGCCGTCTTGCCGCCGCCGGAATGGTCCTCGACACCTGCGCGCTGCCGCACGGCGACATCCGCGGCCTGCGCCTCGGCACGGCCGCGCTGACCACGCAGGGGATGGGCGAGGCGGAGATGTCGCAGGTCGCGAAGTTGTTCGCGGCGGTGCTGCGGGACGAGGCCGACAGCAAGCGGGCACGTGAAGAAGTAAGGGATCTGGCCGGGAGATTTCCGCCCTATCCGGACGAGTGAGGGGTACACGCACACGTGTGCACAGCCACTCGTGCAACCATCGTCGCTACCCGGAAGTCCCCAACCATATGCGCGCATCGCTAGGGTGTGGGGCTGAGATGGCCAGCGAGACCTGTGGGGAAGCCCGTGCGTGAATATCTGCTGACGCTCTGCATCACGGCCGCGGTGACGTATCTGCTGACAGGGCCGGTACGGAAGTTCGCGATCGTGGCCGGAGCCATGCCGCAGATCCGGGCACGTGACGTGCACCGGGAACCCACGCCGCGGCTCGGTGGCATCGCGATGTTCTTCGGTCTGTGCGCCGGTCTGCTGGTCGCCGACCATCTGCGGAACCTCAACGCGGTCTTCTCGGACTCCAACGAGCCCCGCGCACTGCTCTCCGGCGCCGCGCTGATCTGGCTGATCGGTGTCCTGGACGACAAGTTCGAGATCGACGCCCTGATCAAACTGGGCGGCCAGATGATCGCCGCGGGTGTGATGGTCATGCAGGGTCTGACGATCCTGTGGCTGCCCATCCCCGGCGTCGGCCTGGTCGCGCTGACCCAGTGGCAGGGCACCCTGCTCACCGTGGCGCTGGTCGTCATCACGATCAACGCGGTGAACTTCGTCGACGGCCTCGACGGTCTCGCCGCCGGCATGGTGTGCATCGCCTCCGCCGCGTTCTTCCTGTACGCGTACCGCATCTGGTACAGCTACGGCATCGAGGCCGCCGCCCCGGCGACCCTCTTCGCGTCGATCCTCATGGGCATGTGTCTGGGCTTCCTGCCGCACAACATGCACCCCGCCCGGATCTTCATGGGTGACTCCGGCTCGATGCTGATCGGCCTGGTGCTGGCCGCCGGCGCGATCTCCATCACCGGGCAGATCGACCCGGACGCGATGAACCTGTTCTCCGGTTCGGAGCGCAACACCGTGCACCAGACGGTGCCGGTCTACATCCCGCTGCTGCTGCCGCTGACGATCATCGCGGTCCCGGCCGCCGACCTGGTGCTCGCCATCGTGCGGCGCACCTGGCGCGGTCAGTCGCCCTTCGCCGCCGACCGCGGCCACCTGCACCACCGCCTCCTGGAGGTCGGCCACTCGCACAGCAGGGCCGTCCTGATCATGTACTTCTGGTCGGCGCTGATCGCCTTCGGAGCGCTCGCCTTCTCGGTGAACTCGGCGTCCATGTGGATCGTGCTCGGCATCGCGGCGCTCAGCGCGGTGGGTCTCGTACTGCTCCTGCTGCCGCGCTTCACGCCGCGTGCCCCGCGCTGGGCCGAGCACCTGGTGCCGCCGCGCTACCGCCGTCGTCGCAGGGTCGCCCTGGCGGCCGAGGCGGAGGCGGCCGTGGCCTCCGTCGCGTACGAGGAGCCGACGTCCCACGAGAAGGCGGCCCAGGAGCGGGAAGAGGGTGTGCGTGAACACCGTTCCCCGGTCACCACGGGTGTCTCAGGAGTCAACGGAGCGACGGCAATTGGGCCCCGTGCGCGCTTCCTGGAGGGGCGCAAAGCCGAATCTTCACGCTGACGCAAAGTAAGAATTCCGCAAGAGGGATCAGCGGCAAACCGCGTCAATACCAGACAAGTCGCCCTCGATATTGCACAGACGCGCGGGTTCACTCTCATGTGTGACGGCGAGCACACCTTCTAGGTAAAGACCGCATCAAATAGTTTGTGATACGGTTCACGAGAACCCGGGATAGAGCCGAAGGACCGTAGTGAGACGGCCCCTTGGCGTGAGGTTCTCTCTCAGCCCGGGACTACGCTCGTCCATGACGACACCCTGCCCCCGAAGCAAGCGGAGTTGCCGCCATGCCGTCCAATGACGCCCGGAACCTATTGCACACCGCTGTCCCCACAGCGGCTGTCGGCGTGATCGCCGTCGCCGTCAGTGGCGTGGTCGCGGGTGGCAAAGGTGCGCTCGGTGCGGGCATCGGCACACTGCTGGCCATCCTCTTCATGGGGATCGGCCTCTACGTCCTGCAGTGGACGGCAAAAACGCTCCCGCAGCTGTTCCAGGCCATGGGCCTGATGCTCTACGTGGCCCAGCTCCTGCTGCTCCTGATCTTCGTGGCACTCTTCAAGAACACGTCTCTGTTCAACCCCAGGGCGTTCGCGGTCGGCCTCGTCCTCGCGACCGTCGTGTGGATGGCGGCGCAGGCGCGGGCGCACATGAAGGCCAAGATCTTCTATGTCGACCCCGAACCCGAGAAGAAGAGCGAGAAGCCCGAGAAATCAGGGTCCTCGTCGTGAGGGGTAGGGGTGGGATAAAGCCATGTGGGAGATCCTGCTATCGTCCGGTGCCAACTGCGGCATCGCGGGCGCGGGCATCTGAGCTGACGCCTGCTCAATCGCGAGGCTTGATGCCCCACAGCCGCCCTCACATCCGTTACACCAGTCCAGTGCCGAACCGCGGCTGCGCGCCGCGCCGACACAACGAGGTTGCCGTACCTATGCGTCACGCCGAAGGAGCCCGTGGTGAGTGCTGACCAGACCCAGCTCGCCTTTGACTGGAGCTGTCGGATCATGTCCGACAACGGGTGTGGCTTTCCGGCTCCGGGCCTGCACTCGTTCCTCTTCAAGCCGCTCGCCACGGTCGGGGGGTTCGAGTTCAACAAGGTCATGCTGCTCGCCCTCGTCACCTCCATCCTTGTCGTCGCCTTCTTCTGGGCGGCCTTCGGCAAGGCCAAGGTGATCCCGGGCAAGCTGCAGATGGTCGGTGAGGCCGGTTACGACTTCGTGCGCCGCGGCATCGTCTACGAGACGCTCGGCAAGCGCGAGGGCGAGAAGTACGTCCCGCTGATGGTCTCGCTGTTCTTCTTCATCTGGATCATGAACATCTGGTCCGTGATCCCGCTGGCCCAGTTCCCGGTCTCGTCGGTCTTCGCCTTCCCGGTGGTACTCGCCGCGCTGGTCTGGATCCTCTGGGTCTCGGTCACGTTCAAGCGCCACGGCTTCGTCGGCTTCTTCAAGAACGTGACGGGCTACGACAAGTCGCTCGGCGGGGTGCTGCCGCTCGTGATGGTCATCGAGTTCCTCTCGAACCTGATCGTCCGACCCTTCACGCACGCGGTCCGACTCTTCGCCAACATGTTCGCCGGCCACCTGATGCTGGTCATGTTCACGGTCGCCTCCTGGTACCTGCTGAACAGTTGGATGGTCCCGGCGGCCGGTGTGTCGTTCGTGATGACCATCGTCATGATCCTCTTCGAGCTTTTCGTGCAGGCCGTCCAGGCGTACGTCTTCGTGCTGCTGGCCTGCTCGTACCTCCAGGGCGCGCTCGCCGAGCACCACTGAGTCACCGCCCCCGCAAACCCCAGAACGTCCGGTGGCCAACCCCCGCCGGTCCAAGAAAGAGAAGGAAGATTCAGCATGGCTGCCACTGAGACCCTCGCCGCTGTCTCCGGTTCGCTCGGTTCCATCGGCTACGGCCTCGCCGCCATCGGCCCCGGCGTCGGCGTCGGCATCATCTTCGGTAACGGCACCCAGGCCCTGGCCCGCCAGCCCGAAGCCGCCGGTCTGATCCGCGCCAACCAGATCCTCGGCTTCGCCTTCTGTGAGGCGCTCGCCCTCATCGGCATCGTTATGCCGTTCGTGTTCGGTAAGTAATCACCCCTTACTGACACGAAACGACGAAAGGCACTGATGTGATCGCCAACCTGGTTGCACTCGCAGCCGAGGAAGAGCAGAACCCGCTCATCCCGGCGGGTCCCGAGCTGCTCGTCGGCACCATCGCCTTCGCCATCGTGTTCTTCTTCTTCTGGAAGAAGCTCCTCCCGAACATCAACAAGGTTCTGGAAGAGCGCCGCGCGGCGATCGAAGGCGGTATCGAAGAGGCCGACGCCATGAAGGTCGAAGCCCAGAGCGTGCTGGAGCAGTACAAGGCCCAGCTCGCCGAGGCACGGCACGAGGCCGCGCGTCTGCGCCAGGAGGCGCAGGAGCAGGGCGCCACGCTCATCGCCGACATGCGTGCGGAAGGCCAGCGGCAGCGCGAGGAGATCATCGCTGCCGGTCACTCGCAGCTCGAGGCCGACCGCAAGGCCGCCTCGCAGGCGCTGCGCCAGGACGTGGGCAAGCTCGCCACCGACCTGGCCGGCAAGCTCGTCGGTGAGTCCCTCGAGGACCACGCCCGGCAGAGCCGTGTCATCGACCGCTTCCTCGACGACCTCGAGGAGAAGGCCGAGGCGACTCGATGACCGCACACGGAGCAAGCCGCGAGGCCCTCGCTGCAGCTCGTGAGCGTCTCGATGCGCTGACGGACTCGACGTCCGTGGACGCGGTCCAGCTCGCCGACGAGCTGGCCGCCGTCACCGCGCTGCTCAACCGTGAGGTGTCGCTGCGTCGGGTCCTGACCGACCCGGCGCAGCCCGGCGAGGCCAAGGCCGAGCTGGCCCAGCGCCTGCTCGGCGGCCAGGTCGGCGGGCCGACCGCGGACCTGGTGGCCGGCCTGGTGCGCTCGCGCTGGTCGCAGTCGCGTGACCTGGTGGACGCGCTGGAGGAGCTGGCGAGCATCGCCGACCTCACGGCCGCCCAGCGGGCGAACGCGCTCGACGACGTCGAGGACGAACTGTTCCGCTTCGGTCGGATCGTCGCTTCGAACACCGAGCTGCGCGCCGCGCTGACCGACCGCACCGCCTCGAAGGCGGCCAAGAGCGAGCTGCTGCACAGCCTGCTCGGCGGCCGGGCCAACCCGACCACCGAACGCCTGGTGACGCGCCTTGTGGCCGCGCCCCGGGGACGTAGCCTGGAGGCGGGACTCGAGTCCCTGTCCAAGCTCGCCGCCGAGCGCCGCAACCGCATGGTCGCCGTCGTCACCTCGGCGGTCCCGCTGAGTGACGGACAGAAGCAGCGCCTCGGCGCCGCTCTGGCGAAGCTCTACGGCCGCCCGATGCACCTCAACCTCGACGTGGACCCCGAGGTCATCGGCGGGATCCGGGTGCAGGTCGGCGACGAGATCATCGACGGTGCCGTCGCGGACCGACTCGAGGACGCGCGCCGCCGCATCGTCGGCCAGTAGCAACTCAATACGCGTAACCACGTAGTACTTACGGCCCTGGTTGGGCCGTGCAGAGGATTCCTGGGGGCTGACCCCAGACCCCCCAAGAAAACTTCGGGCCCAACAAGGAGAGCAGGGAACCCAGATGGCGGAGCTCACGATCCGGCCGGAGGAGATCCGGGACGCGCTGGAGAACTTTGTCCAGTCGTACAAGCCGGACGCGGCCTCGCGCGAGGAGGTCGGTACGGTCACCGTCGCCGGCGACGGTATCGCCAAGATCGAGGGCCTTCCCTCGGCGATGGCGAACGAGCTGCTGAAGTTCGAGGACGGAACCCTCGGTCTCGCGCTGAACCTGGAAGAGCGCGAGATCGGTGCGGTCGTCCTCGGCGAGTTCAGCGGTATCGAGGAGGGCCAGCCGGTGCAGCGCACCGGTGAGGTGCTGTCCGTCGCCGTGGGCGAGGGCTACCTCGGCCGCGTCGTCGACCCGCTCGGCAACCCGATCGACGGCCTCGGCGAGATCGAGACCACCGGCCGCCGCGCCCTCGAGCTGCAGGCCCCGGGCGTCATGGTCCGCAAGTCGGTGCACGAGCCGATGGAGACCGGCTACAAGGCCGTCGACGCGATGACCCCGATCGGCCGTGGCCAGCGTCAGCTGGTCATCGGCGACCGTCAGACCGGCAAGACCGCGCTGGCCGTCGACACGATCATCAACCAGCGCGACAACTGGCGCTCGGGCGACACCAAGAAGCAGGTCCGCTGCATCTACGTCGCCATCGGTCAGAAGGGTTCGACCATCGCCTCCGTGCGTGGCGCCCTCGAAGAGGCCGGCGCGCTGGAGTACACGACCATCGTCGCCGCCCCGGCGTCCGACCCGGCCGGCTTCAAGTACCTTGCGCCGTACACCGGTTCGGCCATCGGTCAGCAGTGGATGTACGAGGGCAAGCACGTCCTCATCATCTTCGACGACCTCTCGAAGCAGGCCGACGCCTACCGCGCCGTGTCCCTGCTGCTCCGCCGTCCGCCGGGGCGCGAGGCCTACCCCGGTGACGTCTTCTACCTGCACTCCCGTCTGCTGGAGCGCTGCGCGAAGCTCTCCGACGACCTGGGCGCCGGTTCGATGACGGGTCTGCCGATCGTCGAGACCAAGGCGAACGACGTGTCGGCGTTCATCCCGACCAACGTCATCTCCATCACCGACGGCCAGTGCTTCCTGGAGTCCGACCTGTTCAACGCCGGCCAGCGTCCGGCCCTGAACGTCGGTATCTCGGTCTCCCGCGTCGGTGGCTCCGCCCAGCACAAGGCGATGAAGCAGGTTTCCGGCCGACTCCGCCTGGACCTCGCCCAGTACCGCGAGCTGGAGGCGTTCGCCGCCTTCGGTTCCGACCTGGACGCCGCGTCGAAGTCCCAGCTGGAGCGCGGTCAGCGCCTGGTCGAGCTGCTCAAGCAGGCTCAGTACCAGCCGATGGCCACCGAGGACCAGGTCGTCTCCGTCTGGGCCGGTACCACCGGCAAGATGGACGAGGTACCGGTCGCGGACATCCGCCGCTTCGAGAAGGAGCTCCTGGAGTACCTGCACCGCAAGGAGCAGGGCCTCATGACCTCCATCAAGGAGGGCGGCAAGATGTCGGACGACACCCTCACGGCCATCGCCGACGCCATCGCGGACTTCAAGAAGCAGTTCGAGACCTCGGACGGCAAGCTTCTCGGCGAAGACGTTCCGGCCGCGGCCAAGTGACGTAAGGAAGGGACCTGACTCATGGGAGCCCAGCTCCGGGTCTACAAGCGTCGCATCCGATCCGTCACCGCGACCAAGAAGATCACCAAGGCGATGGAGATGATCGCCGCCTCGCGCGTCGTCAAGGCGCAGCGCAAGGTGGCGGCCTCCGCGCCGTACGCGACCGAGCTCACCCGCGCGGTCACGGCGGTCGGCACCGGCTCGAACACCAAGCACCCGCTGACCACGGAGGCGGAGTCGGCGACCCGTACCGCGGTGCTGCTCCTCACGAGCGACCGCGGACTGGCCGGCGCCTTCAACTCCAACGCCATCAAGGCGGCGGAGCTGTTGACCGCCCGTCTTGAGGCGGAGGGCAAGGAGGTCGACACGTACATCGTCGGCCGCCGCGGTCTGGCCCACTACAACTTCCGCGAGCGCAAGGTCGTGGAGTCGTGGTCGGGATTCACCGACGAGCCCACCTACGCGGACGCCAAGAAGGTCGCGGCGCCGCTGATCGAGGCCATCGAAACGGCGACGGCGGACGGCGGCGTGGATGAACTCCACATCGTCTACACCGAGTTCGTCTCGATGATGACGCAGAACGCGGTCGACGGCCGTCTGCTGCCACTGCGCCTCGAAGAGGTCGCGGAAGAGGCGCCCAAGGGCGAGATCCTTCCGCTGTACGAGTTCGAGCCGTCGGCGGAGGACGTCCTCGACGCCCTGCTGCCCCGGTACGTCGAGAGCCGTATCTACAACGCGCTGCTCCAGTCGGCTGCTTCCAAGCACGCCGCCACCCGCCGCGCGATGAAGTCGGCGACCGACAACGCGGGAGACCTGATCACCACGCTCTCCCGTCTTGCCAATGCGGCCCGCCAGGCCGAAATCACCCAGGAAATCAGCGAGATCGTCGGTGGGTCCGCAGCCCTTGCCGACGCGACCGCGGGGAGTGACAAGTAATGACGACGACTTCTGAGACGGCCGTTGCCACGGGCCGCGTCGCCCGGGTCATCGGCCCGGTCGTCGACGTGGAGTTCCCCGTCGACGCGATGCCGGACATCTACAACGCCCTTCACGTCGAGGTGGCCGACCCGGCCAACGCCGGCGAGAAGAAGACGCTGACCCTGGAAGTCGCCCAGCACCTGGGTGACGGCCTGGTCCGCACGATCTCCATGCAGCCCACCGACGGTCTGGTCCGCCAGGCCGCGGTCACCGACACGGGCACGGGCATCACCGTCCCGGTCGGCGACTTCACCAAGGGCAAGGTGTTCAACACCCTCGGTGAGGTGCTGAACTCCGACGAGAAGTACGAGGGCGAGCGCTGGTCCATCCACCGCAAGGCCCCGCGCTTCGACGAGCTCGAGTCGAAGACCGAGATGTTCGAGACCGGCGTCAAGGTCATCGACCTTCTCACCCCGTACGTCAAGGGTGGAAAGATCGGTCTGTTCGGTGGTGCCGGTGTCGGCAAGACGGTGCTCATCCAGGAGATGATCTACCGCGTCGCCAACAACCACGACGGTGTCTCCGTGTTCGCCGGTGTCGGTGAGCGCACCCGTGAGGGCAACGACCTCATCGAGGAGATGTCGGAGTCGGGCGTCATCGACAAGACGGCGCTTGTCTTCGGCCAGATGGACGAGCCCCCGGGCACCCGTCTGCGCGTGGCCCTGGCGGGTCTGACGATGGCGGAGTACTTCCGTGACGTCCAGAACCAGGACGTGCTGTTCTTCATCGACAACATCTTCCGCTTCACGCAGGCCGGTTCCGAGGTCTCGACCCTGCTCGGCCGTATGCCCTCCGCGGTGGGCTACCAGCCGAACCTGGCCGACGAGATGGGTCTCCTCCAGGAGCGCATCACCTCGACCCGTGGTCACTCGATCACCTCGATGCAGGCGATCTACGTCCCCGCGGACGACCTGACCGACCCGGCCCCGGCCACCACGTTCGCCCACCTCGATGCGACGACGGTTCTGTCCCGTCCGATCTCCGAGAAGGGCATCTACCCGGCCGTGGACCCGCTGGACTCCACGTCCCGCATCCTGGACCCGCGCTACATCGCGGCGGATCACTACGCCGCCGCGATGCGGGTCAAGTCGGTCCTGCAGAAGTACAAGGACCTCCAGGACATCATCGCGATCCTCGGTATCGACGAGCTCGGCGAGGAGGACAAGCTCACTGTCCACCGCGCCCGTCGCGTGGAGCGCTTCCTGTCCCAGAACACCCACGTCGCCAAGCAGTTCACCGGCGTCGACGGGTCGGACGTCCCGCTGGACGAGTCGATCGCGGCCTTCAACGCGATCATCGACGGTGAGTACGACCACTTCCCGGAGCAGGCGTTCTTCCTGTGCGGTGGCATTGAGGACCTCAAGGCCAACGCCAAGGAGCTCGGCGTCTCCTGAATCTCGCGTACCTGAGGGACTCCGGTTCCTGAGGAACTCGTGTTCGTAAGGGAGGGGGACGGGACCGCACCTCGCGGGGCGCGTCCCGTCCCCCTCCGCACGCCCATTAGACTTTGACCCAACACCCGGCGGCCATGCCGGGTGGTGACCCGAGGAGCCCACCTTGGCTGCTGAGCTGCACGTCGAGCTCGTCGCCGCGGACCGCAGTGTCTGGTCCGGCGAGGCCACCCTGGTCGTCGCGCGTACCGCGTCCGGCGACATCGGCGTCATGCCCGGTCACCAGCCGCTGCTCGGTGTGCTGGAGTCGGGCCCGGTGACCATCCGTACGAGTGATGGTGGAACGGTCGTCGCCGCGGTGCACGGCGGTTTCGTCTCGTTCGCCGACAACAAGCTGTCACTGCTGGCCGAGATCGCCGAGCTGTCGGACGAGATCGACGTCCAGCGCGTGGAGCGGGAGCTCGAGCGCGCGAAGGCGGAGGGTGATGCCTCCGCCGAGCGCCGCGCGGACGTCCGTCTGCGGGCGGTGTCGGCGCGCTGAGTCGCCGCGCTGTGTGATGCTTTGCCTCAGCCGCGGCGGGGACCGGATCACTCCGGACCCCGCCGCGGCTGAGGCAAATGCGGAGGTTTTTTCTTTTCCGTTACCTAGGAGACGAGGAGGTCGGTGTCGATGGTCCTCGCTCTGACTGTGTGCGGATTGGTAGTGGCGCTCGTGGTGGTGGGGCTGTTCGTCTTCGGCCTCCGCCGCCGGCTGATCCAGCGCTCCGGAGGCACCTTCGACTGCAGCCTGCGCTGGGACGTCCCGGAGAAGAGCGACCCCAACGGAAAAGGCTGGGGCTACGGCGTCGCCCGCTACAACGGCGACCGCATCGAGTGGTACCGCGTCTTCTCGTACTCCCCCCGCCCGCGCCGCGTCCTGGAACGTTCGGCGATCGAGGTGGCCGGCCGCCGCACCCCGGACGGCGAGGAGGAGCTCGCTCTGCTCTCCGACGCGATCATCCTGGCCTGTGTGCACCGGGGCACCCGCCTGGAACTGGCGATGAGCGAGGACGCGCTGACCGGTTTCCTCGCGTGGCTGGAGGCAGCCCCGCCCGGTCAGCGCGTCAATGTGGCGTAGGGGCTATCCGATCCCGCTGGTGAGGGCGCTCACCAGTTCCCCGTTGCTGGTGTCTCCGCTGAACTCCCAGAAGAACGCACCGCCCAGGCCCTGGCTCTTGGCCCAGGCCATCTTCGTGCCGATGGTCGCCGGGGTGTCGTAGGACCACCAGTTGCTGCCGCAGTGCGCGTACGCCGTCCCGGCGATCGTGCCGGTGGCCGGGCAGGACGTCTTCAGCACCTTGTAGTCCTCGATGCCCTGCTCGTACGTTCCCGGCGCCGGCCCCGTGGCCGTGCCGCCCGGCGCGTCCTGGGTGACACCCGTCCAGCCGCGGCCGTAGAAGCCGATACCGATCAGCAGCTTGCTGGCGGGCACGCCCTTCGCCTTGAACTTGGCGATCGCGTCGGCCGTGGTGAAGCCGGGCGTCGGGATGCCGCTGTAGGAGGTGAGCGGGGAGTGCGGCGCGGTCGGGCCGTCCGCGTCGAAGGCGCCGAAGAAGTCGTACGTCATCACGTTGTACCAGTCGACGTACTGCGAGGCGCCCGCGTAGTCGGCGGCGTCGATCTTGCCGCCGGAGGTGCCGTCGGCCGTGGTGGCCGCGGTGACCAGGTTGCCCGTGCCGAACTTGGCGCGCAGGGCCTGCATCAGGTTCTTGTAGGCCGCGGCGCCGCTGGTGTCGCAGGACAGACCGCAGGCGTTCGGGTACTCCCAGTCGATGTCGATGCCGTCGAAGACGTCGGCCCAGCGCGGGTCCTCGACCAGGTTGTAGCAGGACTGGGCGAACGCGGTCGGGTTGGCCGCGGCCTGGGCGAAGCCGCCGGACCAGGTCCAGCCGCCGAAGGACCAGAGGATCTTGATGTTCGGGTACTTGGCCTTCAGCTCGCGCAGCTGGTTGAAGTTGCCGCGCAGCGGCTGGTCCCAGGTGTCGGCGACACCGCTGACCGACTGGTCGGCGGTGAAGGCCTTGTCGTAGTCGGCGTAGGAGTCGCCGATCGCGCACTGGCCATTGGTGACGTTGCCGAAGGCGTAGTTGATGTGCGTGATCTTGGCGGCCGAGCCGGACGTCACCAGGTTCTTGACGTTGTAGTTGCGGCCGTAGATGCCCCACTCGGTGAAGTAGCCGAGCTTGACGGCGTTGCCGGTGGGCGGCGGGGTGGTGCCGCCACCGGTGGTGTGGACCGCGACCGCGCCGCTGACCGGACCGGTCTGGTCAGCGGTGTCACGGGCCTGGACGGTGTACGAGTAGTCGGTGCCGGCGGTCAGACCGGTGTCCGTGTACGAGGTCGTGGTCACGGTGGCGACCTTGGTGCCGCCGCGCAGGACGTCGTAGTTCTTGATGCCCTTGTCGTCGGTGGCCGCGCTCCAGGAGAGCTTCACCGAGGTGTCGGTGATCGCGGAGGCGGTGGGGGCGCCGGGCGCGCTCGGCGGGTTGTCACCGGGGACAGTACCGCCACCGTCACAACTACCTCCGTTGAGCGTGCAGTTGGACGGAGATCCCGTGCCGGCGCCGTTGAAGCCGAAGGAGACGGAGGCGCCCGCGGCGAGGGTGCCGTTGTAGGACTTGTTCTTGGCGGTCCAGTGGGTGCCGGAGGAGGTGACGTCCGCGTCCCAGGCCGAGGTGACGGACGTACCGGAGGGGAAGTCCCAGGCAATCGTCCAGGAACTGATGCTGGTGGTGCCGGTGTTGGTGACCGTCCACTTGCCTTCGAAGCCCGTACCCCAGTCCTGGGTCTTGGTGTACGTGGCGGTGGCGGAGGTGGCTGCCGAGGCGGGGCTCGCGAGCCCGACGAGGGCGGCGAGCGGAAGCAGCAGGGTGGTGAGTCCTGCCACGGTTCGCTGTCGGACTCTGGTTCTGAAGCGCATGATGCCTCTCCTCGGGGGTGTCGTGGGCATGGCTAAGCGCAGTGCGGCGAGAATAGAAAGGTCTGGACCATAGGTCAATAGGTCTGGACCAGTGCACCCGCGAGGCGGGTCAGACTCCCAACTCCTGCGCCAGCACCGCCGCTTGGACTCTGCTCCGCAGCTCCAGCTTCCCCAGCAGACGGCTGACGTGGGTCTTCACCGTCGCCTCCGCCATGTCCAGCCGGCCCGCGATCTCCGCGTTGGAGAGCCCCTCACCCAGGCAGGACAGCACTTCCCGCTCCCGGCGCGTCAGCGCGTCGAGCACGGCCGGGTCGGCGCTCGGCTCCCGTACCGGCTTCGCGGCGAACTCGGCGATCAGCCGACGCGTCACGGCCGGAGCGATCAGCCCCTCGCCGCTCGCCACCGTCCGCACCGCCACCAGCAGGTCCCTCGCCTCCGTGTTCTTCAGCAGAAATCCGGAGGCGCCCGCGCGCAGCGCCCCGAAGACGTACTCGTCGAGGTCGAAGGTGGTGAGTACGAGCACGTCGGCGAGCTGCTCGGCGACGACCTGACGGGTGGCGGACACCCCGTCGAGCCGGGGCATCTGCACATCCATCAGGACCAGGTCCGGGCGGAGTTCGCGGGCGAGCGCGACCGCCTGCTCGCCGTCCGCGGCCTCGCCGACCACCTCGATGTCGGGCGCGCTGCGCAGGATGAGGACGAGCCCGGCCCGTACGGCGGACTGGTCCTCGGCGACGAGCACGCGGATCATTCGGGTTCTCCTTGGACGAGGGGCAGAGTGGCGCGTACGGCCCAGATCGCGCCGTCCTTGCCGTCCTTTCCACCCTTGCCGTTCTTGACGTTCCCGCTGTCGGGGGAGGGCTCGGGCCCCGCCTCGAAGCTGCCGCCCAGCAGGTCGGCCCGCTCCCGCATCCCCACCAGACCGGCGCCGGAACCGGGGGCGCGGGGGCCGCTCGGACCGCCGTACGCACTGGTCACCGCGATGGCGAGCGAGCCGTCCCGCTGGGTGAGCGTCACCGTGACACGGCCCTCGGGCGCGTGCTTGAGGGCGTTGGTCAGCGACTCCTGGACGATGCGGTAGGCGGCGAGTTCGACCGGGGCGGGCACCTTGCCGTGCTCGGTGGTGAGGGTGACGTCGAGTCCGTTGGTGCGGGCGCCGGCCACCAGGGCGCCGAGGCCGTCGAGGGTGGGGGCGGCGGACGGCTCGCGCTCGCCGGACCCGTCGCGCAGGATCCCGATCAGCCGGCGCATCTCGGCGAGCCCCTCGACGCTGTTCTCCCGGATGACGGTGAGCGCGTCCTTGGACGTGCTCGGGTCGTCGATGGAGAGCGCGGCCGTGGAGTGGATCGCGATCGCGGAGAGATGGTTGGCCACCATGTCGTGCAACTCCCGTGCCATCCGGGCTCGTTCGGCGGTGACGGCGTGGGCGCGGTCCATCTCGGCGAGCAGGGTCGTCTGTTCGGCGCGCAGCCGTTCGGCGACGGCGGTGTCGCGGTGGTTGCGGACGATCCAGCCGGTGGCGGCGGGGGTGAACGTCACCAGACCGGTGAACGCGCCGATCAGCAGCCCCTCCGGCTTGTGCCAGGCCGCGACCGGCCACACGGTCGCGATCACCGTGATCAGCCCGGTGATCCAGGGGATGCGGCGGGCCGCGCCGGGGGAGCCGTACAGGACGGCCGCGTAGACCAGGTCCGTGAACATCACGACGGTGGCCAGGCTGCCGCGGGTCAGCAGGTCGGCGACGAGCGCGAGGGTGCCCACGAGCAGGGCGGTGCGCGGCCGTGTCCGGCGCAGCAGTTCGCAGCAGGCCATCACGGCCAGCGGCACCAGAACCGCCCAGCCCTGGTCCGCACGGGACATCGGATCGTCCGGCCTGCGGCTGTAGAGACCGACGCTCCACAGGAAGAGCCCGCCGAGCAGTCCGCCGACCGCGATGCCCACGTCGTCACGGTGGGGGCGGGGCAGCCGCCCGGCCATGACTCCATCCATGACTCCATCCAACACGGCGCACCGGCTCACCGCGTGATGCCCGGGAAGGGTCCGGAACTGCATCTTTCGATGTACCGGGACTTCGTCACCGCCGATGACGATCCGAGCCGCCCCGGACGCGAGCCTGGAGGGGTGACCGAGAGGAGCGAACCGTGATCGTCGGGTTGATCGTCGCGTGCGAGGCCGGTTTCTGGGTGCTGCTGGCCGCGGGCCTCGCCGTCCGCTATCTGCTGGGGCTGCGCCGCACCAGCGTGGCCCTGCTGCTGTGCGAGCCGCTGCTGGAGGTGGTGCTCTTCGTGGTGACGGCGATCGACCTCAGGAACGGCGCCGAACCGAGCTGGGAACATGGCCTGGCCGCGCTCTACATCGGCTTCACCGTCGCGTACGGCCACTACACGATCCGCTGGTTGGACGGCCACGCCGCCCACCGCCTGGCCGGCGGCCCGCCCCCGCCGAAGCCGCCGCGCTTCGGCCTGCCCCGGGCCGCCCACGAGGGCCGCCAGTGGCTCCGCACCCTCCTCGCGGCGACCGTCGCGTGCGCGCTCCTCCAGGGCGCGATCTGGTTCGTGGGCGTCGGCGACACCTCGTCGCTGCGCGCCTTCCAGTGGGTGGCGCTACGGGCGGTGGGGATCCACGGCCTGATCGCCCTGACCTATCTGCTCCGACCCAAACGGGCCCCGGTCACCCAGGGCCGGTCCGACGGCTAGCGTTCGCCGCCCGGGACCCACAGCACGTCCCCGGTCTCCTTGTTCGCGGTGCGGGCCAGGATGAACAGCAGGTCGGAGAGCCGGTTCAGATAGGTGGCGGTCAGCGGGTTCATGACGTCGCCGTGGACCTCCAGCGCCGCCCAGGTCGACCGCTCGGCGCGGCGTACGACCGTGCACGCCTGGTGCAGCAGTGCCGCGCCCGGGGTGCCGCCGGGCAGGATGAAGGAGCGCAGCTTCTCCAGCTCGTCGTTGAAGCGGTCGCAGTCCGCCTCCAGCTTGTCGATGTAGAACTGCTCGACACGCAGCGGTGGGAACTTCGGGTCCTCGACCACCGGGGTCGACAGGTCCGCGCCGACGTCGAAGAGGTCGTTCTGCACCCGGGTAAGGACCGCGACGACCTCCTCGTCGAGGCCGCCCAGTGCGATCGCCGTCCCGAGGACCGCGTTCGCCTCGTTGGCGTCCGCGTAGGCCGAGATCCGGGGATCGGTCTTGGCGACCCGGCTCATGTCCCCGAGAGCGGTGGTGCCCTGGTCGCCGGTCCTGGTGTAGATGCGCGTCAGATTGACCATGGGGCCAATTTAGACGGTCTCGCGAGGGGAGCCGACGTGTGACTGAGCACTGCTTCGGCCCCTCTGCACGGTTCGTCTCAGGCGTTCGATTCCGTGCGCATGTTCTCCCTTCGTACCCGTTGTCCTTGCATCGGGAACGGCGTTAATCGAAGTGGAGTCCTGGCTGCGCTCGGAATGGAAGGTGGTGAACCATGCTGGTGGGCAGAAAGTACCGCCTCACGTTCACGCCGGGGCAGGTCGAGATGGCGGAGGAGTTCGGCAATATCTGCCGGGCGGTATGGAATACCGGGCTCGAGCAGCGCCGCGAGTACCGACGCCGAGGTGCGTGGGTCGGCTATGTGCAGCAGACCCGTGAGATGGCTGAGGCCAAAGTCGAGCAGTCGTGGCTGAAGGCTGCGCCTTCCCAAGTTCTCCAGCAAACCCTTCGGGACCTGGACAAGGCATGCCGCACGCATGGTGCGTTCCGTGTGCGGTGGAAGTCGAAGCAGCGATGGCAACCCTCGTTCCGATTCCCCACCCCGGAACGTTTCGCGGTCGAGCGGCTAGGGCGCAAACGAGCTCGCGTACGTCTGCCGAAGTTCGGATGGGTGACCTTCCGCTGGTCGCGTCCGCTGGGTGGCGCGGTGAAATCGGCCACAGTGTCCCGTGACGGCAAGTACTGGTACATCAGCTTCCTGGTGGAGACCGGTACGAGCGGGCCCGCGGTGTCGCTGGAGCGCGGCCGGGTCGGCGTCGACAGGGGCGTCGTCACCCTGGCTGCCACCAGCGATGGCCGGTTCTTCGACCGTCGCTTCATCACCCCTGGTGAGGCCGAGAGGTATCGGCGGCTTCAGCAGCAGCTTGCTCGTACGCAGAAAGGGTCCAAGCGGCGGAAAGCATGCCAGGCAAAGTTGAGGGTCATTATGAGGAGGGTCCGGGACCGTCGTCAGGACCTCCATGCCCAGGCAGCGTGTGAGGTCGTGGACGGCAACGCTCTCGTGGTCTTCGAGAGGCTCAACATCACGGGCATGACCGCCACTGCCAGGGGATCCGTGGAGGAGCCCGGTATCAGGATTCGGCAGAAGTCCGGACTCAACCACGCCATTCTGGACAAAGGGTGGCATTCCTTCGCGTTGGCGGTTCGCAACCGTGCCCGACGTACCGGTGCCACGGTGCGCACGGTGAATCCTGCTCATACGTCAACGACGTGCCCTGCTTGTGGGTATGTGCATCCGGACAATCGCAAGAGTCAAGCGAGGTTCGTGTGCACCGCCTGCGGTCGCAAGGAGCACGCAGACACAGTCGGCGCGAAGAACACACTGGCCCGCGGGCATGCGGGTCACAGGGCGTGGAGACCTCGGCGTCAGCCGGTCCGTGAAGCGCCAACCAGCGTGAACCCGCAAGGAAGTAGCGCTCCGAACCCCTGAGGTCGGAATTCTCCAGGCTTTGACTGTGAGGAGGATCGCCAATTACTCGTCACACAGGCCCCTATGAGCGCTGTTACTGTCCGGTCGTACAGGCAGACGTCAACACAGCGCGTCAAGGGAGTCGCACAGTGGCAGGGAAGCTCGCCGTCATCGGAGCCGGACTCATGGGGTCCGGTATCGCTCAGGTGTCCGCGCAGGCGGGCTGGGACGTCGTTCTGCGCGATGTCACCGACGAGGCGCTCACGCGCGGCATCGACGGCATCAAGGCCTCGTACGACAAGTTCGTGAGCAAGGGCAGGCTGGAGGCGCACGACGCCGAGGCCGCGCTCGGCCGGATCACCGCGACCACCGATCTCGACGCCGCCGCGGACGCGGACATCGTCGTCGAGGCCGTCTTCGAGAAGCTCGAGGTCAAGCACGACATCTTCCGCGCGCTCGACAAGATCGTGCGGGACGACACCGTGCTCGCCTCGAACACCTCCGCCATCCCGATCACCAAGATCGCCGCGGCCACCGAGCGCCCGGAGCGGGTCGTCGGCGTCCACTTCTTCTCGCCCGTGCCGATGATGCAGCTGTGCGAACTGGTGCGCGGATACAAGACGAGCGACGAAACCCTCGCCACTGCACGGGAGTTCGCCGAGTCCGTCGGCAAGACCTGCATCGTCGTCAACCGCGACGTGGCCGGCTTCGTGACGACCCGGCTCATCTCCGCGCTCGTCGTCGAGGCCACCAAGCTGTACGAGTCCGGCGTGGCCACCGCCGAGGACATCGACCTCGCCTGCAAACTGGGCTTCGGCCACGCCATGGGCCCGCTCGCCACGGCGGACCTCACGGGCGTCGACATCCTCCTGCACGCCACGGGCAACATCTACACCGAGACCCAGGACGAGAAGTTCGCCCCGCCGGAGCTGATGCGCCGGATGGTTGACGCCGGTGACATCGGGCGCAAGAGCGGGCAGGGCTTCTACAAGCACTGAATCAAGTGAGTCATCCAGCATCACCCGTCACGGAAACCGCACGTGCCTCTGGGGTGTCACCCCATGAGGTGAATTCGGTATCGGTTCGCTTACAGACGGCAACCTCTGCGGCCTCAAGCCAGTCAGACGGTGCACACGCAAAACGCGGACCGACGCTGACGCAGAGAGACTGACGCAGAGTACGAGACGCACTCTCGGGGAGCGCATATGTACATCAGGGGCGACCACGCCGAGCTGGTCGTCGGGGGCCGCCTCGACGTACGCAGCGCGGCGGACGCCCGTACGGTCCTGCACTCGGCCGTCGACGACGGAGTCGGCGACCTGGTGCTGGACCTGTCCGAGCTGGACTCCTGGGACGCCACCGGGCTCGGTGTCATCATGGGGGCCCACCGAAGGGCCGGGCGGTGCGGCCGACGCCTCGTGCTGCGCCGCGTACCACCACAGATGCAGCGCCTGCTCGTGGCCACCCGGCTGCACCGGATCCTCGCGATCGAGGGCGGCATCGGAGTCGAGTCACTGCCCCGGGTGTGACCCGGCGTACGCCTCCTGAGCGGCGCACGAAAGGCACCTCGCGCACAATCCTCACGAGACTGTGACGTCTCGGACGGCGCGGTACCCCGGCCTGTCGGAGATACTGTGCGAAGGTTTAGGGTTCGGCTGCCCGCCACCCGAAACCCTACGAGCGGGCACCGGACCAGAAGCGACAGCGCGGTGTGCAGCAAGGCCGGGAGGGGCCTGGGTCCTTGTCACCGGACTCCCGGCGACAAGATCCGCACCCGACGCTTTTGGGGGGCTTGGAACATGGACCCGAACAACCGGGGACCCGAAGAGTACGGCCATGACGACGACGGCCAGGCGCCTCGCTCGCGCCCGCCGCGTGATGCGCTCACCGCCGACCTTGGCCAGCACACACCCGCACTCGCCCGTACCGTCCAACTCGTTTCGGGCGACTTCCTGCTCACGGTCAACCCCGTCGACGGCAGCGAGATAGAGGTCTGCCCGCCGGGAGAGCGACCGCAGCGGCCCACGAAGTTCAGCGCCGCCGAGCGTGCCGATCTGGCCCGCGCCGCCCTGCCGCCCGTACCGCCGGGCCCCGCCCAGCCCCGACTGCCGCTCCTGGAGCGTCAGGAGGAGCGCGAGCGGCTCGTCCGCCTGCTGGCGCGCGGGCGTTCCGTACGCCTCACCGGCCCCGCCGGCTCCGGCCGCACCAGCCTGCTCGACGCCGTCGCCGACGACTGCGCGGACCTCGCCCCCGACGGCGTCGTCCGCCTCTCCGGATACCGGCGCACGGCGACCGACCTGCTGTACGACCTGTTCGCCGCCGTCTACAACGCGCCCCTGTACCGTCCCGAACGGGACGAACTGCTCGAACTCGTCCACGGGATCGGCGCGGTCGTCGTCCTCGACGACGTGGAGATCGGCGGCACCGCGCTCGACGAACTCCTCGACGCCACCCCCGAGTGCGCCTTCGCCATCGCCGCGACCCCCGACGTCCCCGCGCCCTCCGCCGACTCCCTCCTCGAAGAGGTCTTCCTCGGCGGACTCGACCGCAGCGGCGGCCTCGAGCTCCTGGAGCGGACCGTCGGACGCGTGCTGACCGAGGAGGAGGCGAACTGGGCGGGCGACCTCTGGTTCGAGTCCGAGGGCCTGCCGCTGCGCTTCATGCAGGCCGGCGCCCTGCTGCGACAGCGCGACCAGTTGCAGGCCAAGGAGAACGCCTTCGACGACTTCGGTGTCTTCCAGGACGCCCCGGTCGACCTGCCGGTCGACGCGCCCTTCGAGGCCGCCGACGGCCACGTCGTACCGCTGCCCTCGCTCGCCGAGGGGGCCGCGCCCGCCGCGCTGCTCGCCTCCCGCCTGAGCGGGTCGGCCCGCGCCACCCTGCGCTTCGCCATCGCGCTCGGCGGCGAGGTGCCGCACCAGACGCATCTGCCCGCCCTCGTGGACGACACCCACGCCGACGCCGCGCTCGCCGAACTGGCGGGCTGCGCGCTGGTCTCCCCGGTCGGCTCCCGCTACCGGCTCGCCGCCGGTGTGCAGGCCCAGCTGGAGGCCGCCGGATACGCCGACGGGCTGGAGGAGCAGGCCCGCACCGCGGCCCAGCACTACACCTGGTGGGCCGGACACCCCTCGGTCACCCCGGAACGGGTCTGCGCCGAGGCCGACGCCGTGCTCGCCGCCCTCACCGTCCTGGTCCCGCTCACCACGGCCCCGGCCGACGAGCAGGACGAGAGCGTCGCCGTGCAGCTGGCCCGCACGGCCGCGCCCGCCTTCGCCGCGGGACTGAACTGGAACGCCTGGGAGCGCGCGCTGCGCTCCGGCGCGGAGGCCTCCCGGCTCGCCGGCGAGGTCGGCGAACAGGCCTACTTCCACCACGAGTTGGGCATCCTCGCGCTCTGCGGCGGTCAGCTGGACCGGGCCCGCGCCGAGCTGGAGTCCTCCATCGGGCTGCGCGGTGCCCTCGCCGACAAGCGTGGCACCGTCGCGGGCCGCCGGGCCCTCGCGCTGGTCGCCGACCGCTCCGGGGCCGTACTGCCCGGCGGGCGCACGGCGGCGGGCGAGGAGGTGCCCGACGCGCGGCACGAGGAGTCGGCATCGCCGCCCGGCGGCGTACCGGCCGCGTTCGTGCTCTCCGCCCCGGTCGGGGAGCCCTCGACGCTGGTCACCAACCGGGTCGAACCGGGTCCGGCGTCGAAGCGCGTGGGCGTGGGCGTGGGCAGTCGTCTGGTGGCCGGCACCCGGCGCAACCTGGTGGCCGCGGGCGCGGGCGCGCTGCTCGTCGCGGTGCTCGGCACCGTGGTGACGCTCGGCGCGACCTCGAACAACAACACCGACAACCCGTCCGAGAAGGTCGGGGTCAATCCCTCGGCCAGCCAGGGCGGCCAGGACGACAGCCTCGGTGCCGACAAGGCGAAGAAGGGCGGCGGGGGCGACAGCGACGCGGGCGTGGTGACCACGCCGACGGATCCGGGCCCCGACGGCACGTACGGGACCTCGGACGACCCGACCCCGCCGACGAGCACGAGCGGGCGGCCTTCGGCCAGCCCGAGTGGGACGCACGGGGGCGGCGGTACGTCGACGTCGCCGTCCAAGTCGCCGTCCAAGACCCCGTCGAAGACGCCGACCAAGACGCCCTCGCAGACGCCGACCAAGACGCCGACCCAGACGCCGTCGGACACACCGACGGACACGCCGACGCCCACTGAGACACCCACCCCGACGACGACGGCGCCCTCCAACTCGAACTCCGCCAGCGGCCCCGCCTCCAGCATCCCCGCGAGCACCACTGCCAGTGCCCCGCACAGCAGTTCCGCGAGTGTTCCGGCGAGCAGCGGCGCCGCCGGGTCGCCGAACGGCTCGGTGATCTGAGCACTACGACTCTGAGCGCCACGACAAAGGTGAGGGCCGGGTCCGACATCGGACCCGGCCCTCACTTCTGACCGCTGGACTACATGACCGATTGAGTCAAAGTCGTTCGAATCAGAACAACCGCAGCTTGTCGTCCTCGATGCCCCGCAGCGCGTCGTAGTCCAGGACCGTGCAGCCGATGCCGCGGTCCGTGGCGAGGACGCGCGCCTGCGGCTTGATCTCCTGGGCGGCGAAGACGCCACGGACCGGCGCGAGGTGCGGGTCGCGGTTGAGCAGCTCCAGGTAGCGGGTGAGCTGCTCCACGCCGTCGATCTCGCCGCGGCGCTTGATCTCGATCGCGACGGTCTGGCCCTCGCCGTCGCGGCACAGGATGTCGACGGGGCCGATGGCCGTCATGTACTCGCGGCGGATGAGCGTGTAGCCCTCGCCGAGCGTTTCGATGCGGTCGGCGAGGAGCTCCTGGAGGTGCGCTTCCACGCCGTCCTTGATCAGGCCGGGGTCCACGCCGAGTTCGTGCGAGGAGTCGTGGAGGACTTCCTCCATCGTGATGATGAGCTTCTCGCCCGCCTTGTTGATGACGGTCCAGACGCCCTCCTCGTCGCCGGAGCCCTCCTTCAGGGTGCAGGGCGGCGACATCCAGTTGAGGGGCTTGTAGGCCCGGTCGTCAGCGTGGATCGAGACGCTGCCGTCCGCCTTCACCAGGATGAGACGAGGGGCCGACGGGAGATGGGCGGTGAGCCGGCCCGCGTAGTCAACGGAGCAGCGGGCAATGACGAGACGCATGGTCCGCAACGCTACTCGACGGGCAGAGGTCCACGCGATTCGCCCTGGAAGACGCCTGTTCGGTCGTGGCTGATTGTGGGCCTACTGGGAGTTCGCTATGTGCGCATTCTCCTGGTGCCGTCACCGTACGTTGCTTACCGTATAAACGGGAGGTCGCGATGCGTGTACTCAGAGTGTTCGATATCGCGAATGTCCCTTACCTGTCCGGCAACCCCCGAGGTCTGGGGGTGCGAGAGGAGAACCCATGTCGCTCGACGTCTCACCGGCCCTACTCGAGAAGGCCGAGCGAGGCGAGGTCGACGAAGCAGAATTCGTCGACTGCGTCCGGACCTCCCTGCCCTACGCATGGGAGATGATCAGCTCCCTGGTGGCTCAGCTGAAGGTGGACGGCGGCAACTTCGCCGACAACCAGACGCCTCCGCCGGACGAGCAGGCGCGTGGCCAGCTGCTGCGTGCGCTCGCGAGTGACGCGATACGCGGCGCGCTGCAGCGGCACTTCGGTGTGCGGCTGGCCTTCCAGAACTGCCATCGGGTGGCGGTGTTCCCACTGGACACCTCAGTGGACGACACGCTGGCACGCTTCACCTCGGTGCGCAGTCAGCTGCTGAATCAGTCGCCGGAGTTCCGAGACTGCTGACGTGACGCCTTGATGCCGCATTGCTTGCCGCTCCGTACGCGGGAGGTGCATCTGTACGGGGCGGCAGGCTCCCCCGGGTCCCCGGGCCGACGGCGGGACGTGGATCGTGGGTGGGTGTGTGCGTCGGGTCAGGGAGGAGACCGAGTTTGTCCGGGCCGCGGGGCGGGACAAGTCGGTTGTGGGGCCCTGGAGACCCTTGGTGGGCCCAGGGCGCCCGCACCCTCTCCCGGGCCCACGCCGTCCGCGGTGACCTGTCTCAGCGGAGGTGGGGGAGTACCTCGGCGCCGAGCCGTTGGACGTTCTCCTCGGTCGCCGCCAGGTCGCCGGAGCCCTCGACGAGGAGGGCGAAGCGGGAGATGCCGGTGCGCTCCGAGGTGGCCGCGAGACGGTCGGCGCACAGGCGCGGCGTGCCCACTGGGTGCAGCCCGCACAGGAGTTCCGTGTACGCCAGCGGGTCCCGCATCGCGCGGGCGCGGCCGTCGACCGTCACATGCGCGTCCAGCCCCTGCCTCAGCCAGCCCGGCATCGCCTTGAGGAGTGCCTCGACGGCGTCGGTGCGACGGTCCGCGATCTGGCAGACGCCGGCCGACACATGGGCCGCGCCGAGGATCTCGTCCGTCGAACGTCCCGCCACACGCGCCAACTGCCGCCACAGGGATACCATTTCGGCCTTCTCCTCGTCACCGACATGCATACCGAGGAGCATCGGCAGCCCCCGCTCGGCGGCGAGCCGCACGCTCGCCGGCGAGGTGCACGCGACGACGACCTCGGGGCCCGGGGAGCCGCTCAGTGACTCCGACGGCCGGGGCACGACGGGCACTTCGCGGAACCTGAACCGCTCGCCCCGCCCTGCCACGGACGGCTCGCGGAGCCAGCGCACCAGCAGATCGAGTGATTCCGGGAACCCCTTCTCGTATGCCTCCAGGCCCGCGCCGAAGACCTCCAGGTCCACCCAGGGCCCGCCCCGGCCCACGCCCAGTGTGAAACGGCCGCCGGACGTCACGTGCAGCAGCGCGGCCTGCTCGCCGAGGGCGACGGGGTGGACGGTGGGCAGTACGCTCACCGCCGTACCCACGCGGATGCGGCTGGTGCGGCCCAGCAGCAGGGCGGCCAGGGTGACCGCCGACGGGCACGTCCCGTACGGCACGAAGTGGTGCTCGGCCAGCCACACCGCGTCGAGCCCGGCCTCGTCGGCGACCTCGGCCGTGCGCACCGCGCGGTGCAGGGCCTCCCCTTGGCCCTGGCCCGGGAACTGGGCCGCCAGTACAAAACTTCCAACGTGCATGGTGCTTTCCTGCTTCCTCGGCTCCGACGCGGAGCTCCCCCACCGGCATAACCGCCCGACACGTGCCGAGGACACGGCCTGTCGGAGAGATTTGCGGATTGTCTGCAGAATGAGCCGACGGGAGGGCGATCTGAGGGGGTTGGTGGGGTACGGCTACCCCTGTCTGCTCCGCGTAGGCTGGAGCAGACCCTGCTCCCTGTATAGCTCCGTGAGGTGTCCTGTGTCCCCGCGTCGCAACCGTCCCAAGGGTTCCGACCCCTCCGACCGGAGCGCGGAGGACGACCGCTCCGGGCGGTACGGCGGCTGGCAGTCCACGGAGAGCTGGCAGGGCGAGGAGTGGAGCGTGCGTCATGTGGCGGGCGCCAGCGCCGAGGGAAAGACCTACCGCTGCCCGGGCTGCGACCAGATGATCCCCTCCGGCGTCCCGCACGTGGTGGCCTGGCCGGAGCACTCGGGCGTCGACGAGCGCCGGCACTGGCACAAGGCCTGCTGGAACGCGAAGGACCGCCGCACCTCAAGGGTGCAGCGGTCCCGTAACGCGCCCAGGTTCTAGGCCACTTCGGGCCGGAGCGGACTCACACGTCCCGGCGCTCCAGCAGCACGTACGCGCCGGCGATCGCCGCCGCCGTCACCCCGGCGAGCAGGCCGAGCTGCGCGCCGCCGCCGCCGTTCTCGTTGTCCAGCGCGAAGACCCTGGCGAGGGCGTTGGGAGCGGCGTACTCCTGCATCTTCTCGCCGATCGTGCGCATGCTCTGCGAGATCATCAGGAACGCGGGCAGGATCGCGGGCACCAGCACGACACCGAGCATCGTGGTGATCGCGCCCGCCGAGTGCCGCAGCATCGAGCCCACCGCGAGGGACAGGACGCCGAGGAGCGAGACGTACAGCGCGCCCTTGACGACCGTGCCGCCCCAGGAGACGTGCGAGGAGCCGCTGTGCATGGCCGAGGTCATGAGGCCGACCAGGCCGATGGAGAACACCGAGACGGCGAACGCCACCGCGAAGAAGATGATCAACTTGGCGGTGAGCACCCGGTGGCGCTGCGGCGAGGCCGTGAAGGTCGTGCGGATCATGCCCGTGCCGTACTCCGAGGAGACGACCAGGACGCCCAGCGTGATCAGGCAGATCTGGCCGAGGATCAGCCCGAAGAAGGCCGGGATCGTGTACGGCACGTCGCTGAAGTCGGAGTCCTGGGTCTGCGCGGCGACCAGGAAGCCGATGCCGACCACCAGGAGCAGGAAGATGCCGAGCGTCCAGAGCGTCGAGCGCACCGACTTGATCTTCGTCCACTCGGAGGTGAGCGCGTGGCCGAGGTGGGTGCGGGTGACCGGGATCGGCGAGCTGTACGAAGTGCCGGGCGCCGCCTGCCAGGTGGGGGCAGCGGCGGCCTGCTGCGGCATCGGGGGCGGGGGCGTGCTCATCGGGCGTCCTCGGGCTTGGTCAGGTCGGGGGTGGCGGGAGCGGCGGGCGCCGGGGGCGCGGCAGGCGGCTGCGCGGGGGTCTGGGGAGCGGGCTGGGCATACGGATTGACGTCCGCGGCACCCGGGGCGCCCGGAGCGCCGTAGGGACCCGCCTGTGGGGCGCCCTGCGGCATCGCGAACGGCTGCCCGCCCTGCTGGGGCGGCGGCGGTGCGTACCAGCCCGGCTGGCCCTGGCCCGCGACCGGCAACTGCGGCGGCGGCATGGCGCCCGGCGGCAGCTCCTGCTGGAGCCCGGCCTTCTGGTCGATGGTGGAGCGGTAGTCGACGGCGCCCTGTGTCATCCGCATGTACGCCTCCTCCAGCGAGGCCTGGTGCGGAGAGAGCTCCCACAGGCGTACGTCGGCGGAGTGCGCGAGGTCGCTGATGCGGGGCAGCGGCAGGCCCATCACGCGCAGCGCGCCGTCCTGCTCGGGCAGCACCTGGCCGCCCGCCTCGGTGAGCGCGGCGGTCAGCTTCTCGCGCTGCTGCGGCTCGGTCTCCGGGGTGCGGACCCGGGCGAAGTCGGCCGAGTTGTGCGAGATGAAGTCCCTGATGTTCTGGTCGGCGAGCAGTTGACCGCGGCCGATCACGATCAGGTGGTCGGCGGTCAGCGCCATCTCGCTCATCAGGTGCGAGGAGACGAAGACCGTGCGGCCCTCCGCCGCGAGCGCCTTCATCAGGTTGCGGACCCAGAGGATGCCCTCGGGGTCGAGGCCGTTGACCGGCTCGTCGAAGAGCAGCACCTGAGGGTCGCCGAGGAGCGCGGCCGCGATGCCGAGCCGCTGCCCCATGCCGAGCGAGAAGCCCTTGGAGCGCTTCTTGGCCACGTCCTGCAGCCCGACCACACCGAGCACCTCGTCGACCCGGCGGGCCGGGATGCCCGACAACTGGGCGAGGCAGAGCAGGTGGTTGCGGGCGTGCCGACCGCCGTGCACGGCCTTGGCGTCGAGGAGCGCGCCGACCTGGCGGGGCGCGTTGGGCAGCTTGCGGTAGGGGAAGCCCCCGATGGTGACCTGCCCCGAGGTGGGGTTGTCGAGGCCGAGGATCATCCGCATCGTCGTCGACTTGCCCGAGCCGTTGGGCCCGAGGAAGCCGGTGACGGCACCCGGCCGCACCTGGAAGGAAAGGTTGTACACGGCCGTCTTGGCGCCGTAGCGCTTCGTCAGGCCGACTGCCTCGATCATGCTCCGCACCCATCGAAAGGTTCAGGACGTCGGGGCGCACGCCCCCGTAAGGGTTAGGAGGATATCGGGGCGTTGACGGTTCCACTCAAGAGAAAGTAAAAATGTGCAGGTCACGTGGGGGACGGCTGGGGCAACAGTCTTACCTGGGGCCTTACCCGCAGCCTTCCTTTGTCAGGTACCCGTCCTGCCTGGTCAGGCTGGAAACGGAACCTCCGCACCCGATACCGGGCACCCCTCACGCCCGCCGCGGAAGTGAGTCGTCCAGCGGCGGCAGGTCGTCGTACAGCCGCAGCTCGGACGCGTCGTCGATGTACGGCAGGAAGTCCGTCTGCGGCAGTACCCAGCCCTCCTCACCGAAGACCAGCGTGCCCCGCTCGCGCAGCGCGCGGTCGGCTCCCGCGCGCCGCACCCAGGTGGACGGGTCGGGGCCGAGCAGTTCGCGCAGCCGGGCGGAGCCGGCCAGCAGCGCGGCGAGCAGCTCCGCCTGGTCGCCGCCGCCCGGACGCGGCTGCCCGGTGGCCGGATCGGCGAGCACCCCGTGCGCGCTGAAGTAGATGTACGCGCCGCCGAGCCGCTCCCCGGAGGGCATCGTCATCGCGAACGTGTCGCCCGGGAGTATCGCCCGCCGGTAGTCAGGGAACTCGGTGTCGTCGACCGCCTTCAGCTGCGTCGAGTCCAGCCAGGTGACGACGAGCGTGGTCTCGGCGCGCGGGTCGACGTACGGCGTCCCCGCCACGTACCCCGCCGGACTGATGTGTCCCGAGCAGCCCACCCCGATGCCGTGCACCCGCACCGGCACCATCGGCACCGTCGCCGGGATGCCGAGCCGGGTCAGCTTGTGGGCGACCTGGCCGGGGGAGGCGTTGGAGCCGACGGCGATCACCGGGTGGCGGTGCCCGGTGCCGACCTGGCCGAGGTCGGCGAGCGCCTCGTCGAGCCGCTGCTGCTCCTGGCGCTCCTCCACGTACCACTCGCCGAGCCGCAACGGCCGCACGTCGAGCTGGAGCAGTTCGCCGCCGGTGAGCAGCGAGGGCTCGGTGGTGGGACGGCCGGGATAGGTGAGCGGCTGCTTCGCGGGCACGTCGTCCAGGCCCAGCGCCTGCAGGCTTCGGTCCTTCGTCGTCACGGTGACGCCCTTCGGGGGTGGTCGCGCGATACGGGCAACAGCCTTTCACGCGAGGTGTACCCGGGGTGGGGCTTGGTCTCCCCGTCGGGGCGGGGTTGGCCGGAACGGACACCGGGAATCATGCCGTCCCATTGTACGAGTGGGGGCGAAGTGGGTTACGGGGGAGATGAGTTGAGGTTGATGAGACGTGGGTGGAGTCGGGTGGGGTCCTCAAGGCGGGGACGGGCCCATCCGCGCTTCCGTACGTCCGTTCGCTGGTGGATCGCCGGACGTACCGTCCACGCCCTCCTCTTGATGACGCTGGGCGCACTGGCGGGGCTCTCCGTCGTCATCGCGACCGCGTGGACGCTCACCGAGCACTCGTCGCGGTCGATGGCGCAGCGGTTCTCGAGCGGGGAGCGGCTCTTCGACCTCAGCCTCGCGGTGCTGCGGGCGAGTGTCGGTACGGACAATCTCGCCCCCGAGCCGGACAGCACCGCGCACCAACTGCTCGCCACGGTCGCCTCCGTCACGGGCTCCCTGGTGCCCGCGGTGCTGCTGGGCATCGTCCTGATCAAGATGTTCGCGCTGCGGCCGTTCGTCTGGCGGCAGCGCGCCAGCATCTCGCACGCCTGGACCGCGGACTTCCCCGGCTACTCGAGGCGCCACGCCGACAGCGAGGACGCGATCATCGCCGTCCGTTTCTACAACCGCTTCGACAACCTGTCCGTCGTGGATCTGCGCGCCCGTGCCCATCTGCGTTACCTGGAGCGCTCCCCGCACGACGGCAGCCTGGTCATCTACAAGCAGTGGCTGAAGGTCCTGGACGCGCAGGGCGAACCGGCCGACGAGCGGTACTGGCTCGCGGTCGAGCGCGGGGCGCCGTTCACCGTGTGGATACCGGTCGAGGCACCGGTGGCCGAACTGCCGTTCCGGCGTATCCAGGGCAAGGACCTGTCCGGCTCGTACGGCGTCAAGCTCCTCGTCCGGCTGACGGCGCGCACCGTGGGCCTGGGCACCGAGGTCGCCGACGAGCGCTGGTTCGACCTGGAGGCGGGCGACTTCGAACTCGGCCGCTTCGTGCCGCTCCAGCCGGACCTGGGCAAGGACGTGTGGCGCTGGGAGGGCTGGACGGACTTCGACGCCCTGGAACCCCACCCGAACGGCGAGGACCCGAGGCCCTGAGTGTCCGGAGGACTCCAGGCCCTGAATGTCTAGGCGTCCCGCCGCTTCAGCAGCAGATAGCCCCCGAGGAGCGCCGCGACCACCCACAGGACCATGATCGCCAGGCCGCCCCAGGGTCCGTACGGGGTGTCGTCGCCGATCGGGGTCACCACCCGCATGATCTTGCTACCGGCCTGGTCGGGCAGATAGCGGCCGATCTTCTTGGTCGCCGACACCGCGCCGAGGATGTTGGAGATCAGGAAGAAGAACGGCATGAGGATGCCGAGCGAGAGCATCGGGCTGCGCAGCATCGTCGCGACGCCCATCGAGAAGACCGCGATCAGCGTCATGTAGAGGCCGCCGCCGATCACCGCGCGCAGCACCCCGGAGTCGCTGACCGACGCGCTGTGCGTGCCGAGCGCCGCCTGTCCCAGGAAGAAGGCGATGAAGCTGGTGATCATGCCGACGACGAGGGCGAGCCCCGCCGCCACCGCGATCTTGCTGAAGAGGAACGTGGCGCGCTGCGGGACCGCGGCCAGCGAGGTGCGGATCATGCCGGTGCTGTACTCGTTGCCGACCACGAGCACCCCGAACACGATCATCGCGAGCTGGCCGAGGCTCATCCCCGCGAAGCTGATGTACGTCGGGTCGAAGGAGAGCCGTTCGTTGTCGCCCATCTTGTCGAACTCGTTCTTCGACAGCAGCGAGATCAGGATGCCCAGCGCGATCGTGACCACCGCGGCGAGACTGAGCGTCCAGACCGTGGACGCGACGGACCGGATCTTGGTCCACTCGGACTTGAGGACCTGGGTCGCCGCCATGCTCAGGTCTCCTTGTTCCAGCCGCCGCCCCACTGCTGGGGCGGCGCATCGGTGTGCGCGTGGTACTCCACCGACTCCGCGGTCAGCTGCATGAACGCCTCCTCCAGGGAGGCCTGCTGGGGGCTCAGCTCGTGCAGCACGATCTGGTGCTGCGCGGCCAGCTCACCGATCTGCTCCGACTTCGCGCCGTCCACCTCCAGCGCCCCGCTGCCGCTCTCGACGACGGTGATCCCCGCCCCGTGCAGGACGTCGAGCAGCCGCTCGCGCTGGGGGGAGCGGATACGGACGTACGACCGCGAGTTCTGCGCGATGAAGTCGGCCATGGAGGTGTCCGCGAGGAGGCGGCCCTGGCCGATGACGACGAGGTGATCCGCGGTCAGCGCCATCTCGCTCATGAGGTGACTCGACACGAAGACCGTACGGCCCTGGCCGGCCAGCGACTTCATCAGGTTGCGGATCCAGTGGATGCCCTCGGGGTCGAGGCCGTTGACCGGCTCGTCGAACATGAGGATCCGCGGGTCGCCGAGCAGCGCGCCCGCGATGCCCAGTCGTTGGCCCATGCCGAGCGAGAAGCCCTTGGCCTTCTTCCTGGCCACCGAGGTGAGGCCCACGGTGTCCAGGACCTCGTCGACCCGCGCCTTGGGGATGCCGTTGCTCTGGGCGAGACAGAGGAGGTGGTTGAAGGCGCTGCGGCCGCCGTGCATGGCCTTGGCGTCCAGCAGGGCGCCGATGTACTTCAGCGGTTCCTTGAGGTGGTCGTAGTGCTGCCCGTCGATGCGTACGTCGCCCGCGGTGGGGCGGTCGAGGCCGAGCATCATCCGCATCGTCGTGGACTTGCCCGCGCCGTTCGGACCGAGGAACCCCGTGACGATACCGGGTCTGACGGTGAAGGTCAGATGGTTGACCGCCACCTTCTCGCCGTACCGCTTGGTCAGCCCCTCTAGCTCGATCATGCGCACACGGTAGGACGCGGTATGGGGCCGTGCCACTTGGGCGGCGGTGTGTTTGCCGCATGTTCACCGTCTCCGAATGCCGCGCCGTCGTGGCGTGTCGCGCCCACGTGGCGGAGCCGCACCATGTCACGGCCCCGCGCCTCTCACGGGGCACGCCAACGACCCGCGCTCCCGAGAAGAGAGCGCGGGTCGGAGTATTGCCGGAAACTACCCGAACCTACCGGGACTGCTGGGCCGGAACCCCGCGGGAGATCGGCTCGTCCTCGGCCGGCGTGGTCGCGGCGGCCACCGCGGCGCCCGTGAGCGTCGCGAGCATCTCGCGGACGTTCGTGAGCTGAGCGTTGATCGAGTCGCGACGGTTCGTCAGCGCCGCCAGCTCGCGCTCGGATTCCGAGCGGATGCGGTCGGCCTTGGCGTTCGCGTCGGCCACGATGTCCTCGGCCTGGCGCTGGGCCGTCTCCACCGTCTGGCGGGCGCGGCGCTCGGCGTCCGTGCGCAGCTTCTCGGCCTCCAGGCGGAGCTGCTCCGCGCGGTGCTCGATTTCCGCGAGGCGCTTCTCGGCCTTGGCCTGACGCGACGCCAGGTCGCGCTCGGACTGCTCGCGGCGCTTGGCGAGGTTCGTCTCGAAGTCGGCGGCGGCCTGCGCGGCCTTGGCACGGGTCTCCTCGAAGAGGGCGTCCGCCTCCTCGCGCTTGGACTGCGCGTCCTTCTGCGCCTCCTGGCGCAGCTGGGAGGCGTCGCTCTTGGCCTTCTCGACGATCCGGACGCCCTCGTCCTCGGCCTTGGACTTGCGGTCCGCAGCGAACGATTCTGCGTCGTTGCGGACCTGCTGGGCGGCCGACTCGGCGAGCTCACGGTGCTGCTCGGACGCGCGACGGGCCTCCTCGCGCAGATCCTTCGCCTCCTCCTCGGCGAGGCGGAGGATCTTCTCGACACGCGCGCCGAGACCCGCGTACGACGGTTCGGCGTCGGTGACCTGGGCCTGGGCGTTCTGCGTTTCGAGGTGGAGTTCCTCGATGCGCTTTTCGAGAGCAGTGATACGGGCCAGAGCGCTGTCACGGTCGGAGACGAGCTTCGAAATGCGTTCGTCCACCTGAGCGCGGTCGTACCCACGCCGCACAAGCTCGAAGCCGTAGGGGGAAGTGTCGCTCATGGGGTTCCTGTCGAATGAGACCGGTGAGGTGATAGGGGGAATCCTAGGGGCCAAAGCGGTGTGTCATCGAGCGGATGCGTGTTTGATCTGGAGAATGAGACTCCTTTTGGGTGGCTAACTGTCAGACGGCTTGCCAGAACCTGTGGCAAAGGTCCGCGCAAAGCACGGAATGGGTGGTTATGGCTAGCCTTCTGACGACTTGCCACTCGAACGAGTTGCGCCGGCGGCAGCGCCCGCTTTGACCGCGCCGTCCTTGCCTGCGGACGGGGCCTCAAAGGACTCCAACGCCTCCAGGACATCCTGGACACGGGAGATCTCGGCGTTGATGTCCTCGCGCCGGCGGATCAGCACCTCCAGCTCGCGCTTGCCCTCCTCGACCGCGGCCCGCGCCTCGCGGATGGCCTCGGCCTTGATCTCCGTCGCCTCCGCGATGAGCGAGCTCTTCTTCTGCTCGGCCTCCTTGAGGAGCCCCTCGGCCTTCTTGACCGCGGCGATACGGACCTTGCTCGCCTCGGAGTTGGCCTCCGAGACCAGGTCCTTCGCCTTCGCCTCGGCCTCGGCGAGCTGGTCCTCGGCGGCCCGCACCAGCGCGTCGCAGCGATCACCGGCCGTCTTCATCGCCTCGGCCGACTCACGCCTGGCCCGCTCGTGCAGTTCCTCGATCTCGGTGGTGACGCGGTCGCGCAGCTCCTCCGCCCGCTCCCTTATGGCGGTCGCGTCCCGGCGCGCGCCGACCAGCAGCTCGTCCGCGTCCGTACGGGACCGCTCCACCATGGTGTTGCCCTCGACGGTCGCCTCGGAGACCAGCCGCTCGGCCTCGTTGCGTGCCGCGCCCACCATCGTGTCGGCCTGCGACTCGGCGTCCGCCGTGGTCTTCTGCGCGCTCTGCTGCGCCTCGGCGAGCAGCTTGTCCGCCTCGGACGCCGTCTCCGAGATGAGGGTGTCGACCTGCTCGGCCGCCTCGGAGCGCCGCTTGTTGGCCTCCCGGCGTGCCGCGTCCAGCGTCCGGTCGGCCTCCTCGCGGGCACCGGACGTGAGCCGCTCGGCCTCCGCCGCCGCCTCGGCCTTGACCCGCTCGGACTCGCTGCGGATCCGCTCGGCGTGCTGCTGCGCGGAACCGACCGTCTCGGCGGCCTCGGCCCGCAGCCGCTCCGCGTCCCCGGTCGCGTCCGAGATCAGCCGCTCGGCCTTGGCCACGGACTCCGCGCGCACGCGCTCGGCCTCGGCGTTCGTCTCGTTCGTCAGCCGCTCCGCCTCGGAGCGCGCCTCGGTGATGAGCGTGTCGACCTGCGTGGCCGCGTCCGAACGGATCCGGTTCGCGTCCTCCCGGGCCTCGGCACGGCTGCGCGAAGCCTCCTGCTCGGCGTTCGCGATGGTGTCGGAGGCCTCGGTGCGCACCCGCTGGGCGTGCTCGGCGGCTTCCGAACGCAGCCGCTCGGACTCGGCGATCGCCTCCGAAACCGTACGCTCCGCGAGCGACTTGGCGGCGTCCGTCTCCTCGGCCGCCTCGCGCCGGATACGGCTCGCGTCCTCGGAGGCCCGCTCCCGCTCCGCGTACGCGTCGGCGCGGACCCGGTCCGCCTCCTCCTGCGCCTCGGTCCTGGTCCGGTCCGCCGCGTGCTCGGCGGCGCTGCGCAGGCCGGTGATCTCCTCCTGGGCCTGCTCGTGCAGCCCCGCCACGGCGTCGCGCACCTGCTGCGCGGTCTGCTCGGCGCTGGAGACCATCTCGGTCGCGCGCCGGTCGGCCTCCTCGACCAGCCGTACGGCCTCGGCCTGGGCCTCGTCGACACGGTTGCGCGCGGAGGCGAGGAGCTCCTCGCTCTGCTCGCGGGCCCGCTCGCGCTCCTGGTCGGCCTCCTGGCGAGCGGAACCGAGGAGTTCCTCGGCCTCGCGGCGCCGCCGGGCGGCCTCCTCCTGGGCGGCGGCCAGTGTCTCCGCGCCCTCGGTGGCCAGCCGCTCGGCCGCGGCCTGGGCCTCCGCCCGTACCCGGTCGGCGCTGTCCTGGGCCTCCGACTTCAGCCGCTCGGCCTCCGCCGCGGCCTCCGAACGCAGTCGTACGGCGATGTTCTCGCCCTCGGCGCGCGACGTGGAGGCGTCCGCGGCGGCCTCGTTGCGCAGCCGGTCCGCCTCCGCCTCGGCCTGCGCCTGAAGCGTACGGATCCGCTCGGCGGCCTCCGAACGCAGCCGGTCGCTCTCCTCGGCAGCCTCGCGGCGGATCCGCTCGGCGTCCGCCCGTGCGTCGCTCAGCGCCTGCTCGGCCGAGGCGAGCCGCTGCTCGGCCTCGGTGTGCAGCCGGGTCAGCTCCTCGGCGGCCTCCGTCCGACGGGCCGCTATGGCGCGCTCGGTCTCCTCGCGCAGCGTCTCGGCGGCCCGCTCGGCCTCCGCCTTGATCGTGTCGGAGAGCTCGACGGCCTCCTCGCGGTTGCGCTCGGCCTCCTTGCGCGTGCGCTCCAGGGTCTCCTCGGCCTGGCGGCGCAGCGTCGTGGCACGCTCGATGGCCTCGGTGCGCACCCGCTCGCTGTCGCCGGTGGCCGTGTTCCGCAGCTCGTCCGCGTCCGCCTTGGCCTTCGCGAGCAGCTCTTCGGCGGTCTTGGCCGCCTCCTCGATCTGCTGGACGGCCTCGCGCCGGGCCTCGGAGCGGATCCGCTCGCCCTCGGCATTGGCCTCGGAGCGCAGCTGCTCGGCCTCGCCGCGCAGCCGGCGCGCCTCCTCCTGCAGCTCGACCGTCTTGGCGCGGTACTCCTTGGTGTCGTCCTTCGCCGTGCCCTTGAGCTGCTCGGCGATGTCGTGCGCCTCGGCACGCAGCCGGTCCGCCTCGGACTCCGCCTCGGTGCGGATCCGCTCGGCCTCCTCGGCCGCCGCCTTCCTGGTCGCCTTGGCGTCATCGGACGCCTTGTTCAGGACGTCCTCGGCGGTACGGGCCGCCTTGGAGAGCTGGGAGGCGGTCTCCTCGGCGGTGAGGCTGCGCGCGGTCTCCTCGGCCTCCGCGACGATCTTCTCGGCCTTGGCCTTGGCGTCCGCGACGGCCTGCTCGGCGTCGGACTTGGTGGTCTCCGCCTCCTTGGTGGCCTCGCTGACCAGCCGGGCGACCTGTTCCTTCGCCGTACGCGTGCGCTGCTCGTTCGCCGACTCGGCGCTCGCCAGAGCCTTGGCCGCGGCCTCCTTCGCCTCGGCGACGACCTTGTCCGCCTCGGCCCGCGCCTCGCGCAGTGCCGACTCGGCCTCCGACATGCGCTGCTCGGCGGCCCGGCTCAGCTCGGTGGCCTGGCGACGGGCGCTGTCCGACTCGTTCGCCGTGGAGCTGCGCAGCTGCTCGGCGTGGTCGGTGGCCTCCTGGGCCTGCGTCGACGCGGCGTTCAGCAGCCGCTCGGCGTCCGTGCGGGCCCGGCGCAGCAGCGCCTCGGCCTCCGCGCGGGCCGACTCGGCGTCGTTCGCCAGCCGCTGGCGGGCCTCGGCGGCGGTCCGCTCGGCCTCCGCACGGGCGGCACTCAGCGCCTGGTCCGCCTCCGCGCGCGACTCCTCCAGGAGCCGGCGGGCCTGCTGCTCGCTGCGGGCGCGCAGCTGCTCGGCCCACGCCACGTTCTCGTTGACGTGCGACTCGACGGTCTGACGGCGCTCGGCCAGCTCCTGATCGAGCTGCTGGCGGCGCGCGACCGCCTCCTGGTGCAGCTCCGCCTGCAACCGGGCGGCCTGCTCGGCGTGCTCCTGGAGGATGCGCTGCGTCTGCGCCCGGGCCTGGCTCATCTCGCGCTCGGCGTCGGCGCGCAGCTGATCGGCCTGGATCTGGGCATTACGGAGCAACTGCTCGGCCTGATAGCCGAGGTCGCCACCGCTGTCGTAGGCAGGCCGGGTCGCCAGACTGCGGCGCGCCTCGTGCAGCTTGGCGCGCAGCACCTCGACCTGATAGCCGAGGTCCTCGGCGTGCTGGACGGCCTTCTCCCGCTCGGTCTTCAGCCGTTCCATCTCGGCCTCGAACCGAGAGAGGTGGTCGACGTCAGCCGCCGGCTCTCGCTCCTGGCGTTCGTAGCCCCGCACTGCGCGGTCCCATCCGTCCCCTGGTCGCAAGTCTCTCCAAACGAACCCCGTCCATCCGCCGAACGGGGCCCCCGGGGAATGGTGTCAGATCAACAGCGGAGCACGGGCTGTCGCCCCGACGCTCGTCCCCCGAAACCTGGACCCCGGCCCTTTGACCACGCCGTCCTCAGGACGGCATGACCTCAGGGCCTGTCGCCGGACAGGCCCTGGGCCGCCCCGAAACGGCAGCGGCCACCCCCAACCCTACCGGCCCAGATATACGGAGGTCAGTGCTCAGGTGACTCAACAGCCGCCGAAGTGACCAGTTCTGTCAGGACACCATGGCAATCCTTCGGGTGAAGGAACGTGATTCGTGACCCCATGGAGCCGCGTCGGGGCTCGTCGTAGAGGACTCGTACGCCTTTCTCCCTGATATCGGCGGCATCGGCGTCGACGTCCGCCGTACCGAACGCGATGTGATGGACCCCTTCGCCGTTCTTCGCCAGCCACTTCCCGACGGCCGAGTCCTCGCGGGTCGGCTCCAGGAGCTGGAGGTAGGAGGCGCCGCCGTCGGACGTCTCATTGATCTTGAGCATGGCCTCGCGGACGCCCTGCTCCTCGTTGACCTCGGAGTGGAAGACCTCGAAGCCGTACGTCGCCCGGTAGAACTCGACAGTCGCGTCGAGGTCGAAGCAGGCGATACCGATGTGGTCGATTCGCGTCAGCATGGAGTCAGTGCAGCGCTCATACGGCGGTTACGCAACGTGCGCGCGATCACACTGACTGCCGGATGACGGGTGGCCTACCGCTCAGTACATTCAAGTAAACCCTCGTTCACTCCTCGGCTGTGCAGCCGGTAAGGGGATCGCACCTCATGTCTGGAACGAACAGCAGTACCTCGGTGATCGTCGCGGGCGCCCGAACGCCCATGGGACGGTTGCTGGGCTCGCTGAAGTCCTTCTCCGGGGCCGACCTCGGAGGCTTCGCGATCAAGGCCGCCCTCGACCGTGCGGGGATCGGTGGCGACCAGGTGCAGTACGTGATCATGGGCCAGGTGCTGCAGGCCGGGGCGGGCCAGATCCCGGCACGCCAGGCCGCGGTCAAGGCGGGCATCCCGATGAGCGTCCCGGCGCTCACGATCAACAAGGTGTGTCTGTCCGGTCTCGACGCCATCGCGCTCGCGGACCAGCTGATCCGCGCGGGTGAATTCGACATCGTGGTCGCGGGCGGCCAGGAGTCCATGACGAACGCGCCCCACCTGCTCCCCAAGTCCCGCGAAGGCTTCAAGTACGGCGCGATCGAGATGCTCGACGCGATGGCGTACGACGGTCTCACCGACGCCTTCGAGAACATCGCCATGGGCGAGTCGACGGAGAAGCACAACACACGCCTGGGCATCGCCCGCCCGGAGCAGGACGAGATCGCGGCCCTCTCCCACCAGCGTGCGGCCGCCGCCCAGAAGAACGGCATCTTCGAGGCGGAGATCACGCCCGTGGAGATTCCGCAGCGCAAGGGCGAGCCCGTCGTCTTCAGCAAGGACGAGGGCATCCGCGCCGAGACGACGGCGGAGTCGCTGGCCAAGCTGCGCCCCGCCTTCACCCGGGACGGCACGATCACGGCGGGCACCTCCTCGCAGATCTCCGACGGCGCCGCGGCCGTGGTCGTGATGAGCAAGACCAAGGCGCAGGAGCTCGGCCTCCAGTGGATCGCCGAGATCGGCGCGCACGGGAACGTCGCAGGTCCGGACAACTCGCTCCAGTCCCAGCCCTCGAACGCGATCCTGCACGCCCTGAAGAAGGAGGGCCTCGACGTCTCCGACCTCGACCTGATCGAGATCAACGAGGCGTTCGCCGCGGTCGCCGTGCAGTCAATGAAGGACCTCGGCGTATCCACGGAAAAGGTGAACGTCAACGGTGGTGCCATCGCCCTCGGTCACCCGATCGGGATGTCCGGCGCCCGCCTCGTGCTGCACCTCGCCCTGGAGCTCAAGCGGCGCGGCGGCGGGGTCGGCGCGGCGGCGCTGTGCGGTGGCGGCGGGCAGGGTGACGCGCTGATCGTGCGGGTACCCAAGGCCTGAAGCCGTTGTCCCCTTCCGTACGACCCCGGTGCGTACGGATCTGAACGGAGCTGAACGGAGCTGTGATGCAGGACGTCTCCTCGCTGGTGGCCCAGGCCAGGGAAGGCAGGCCGCGGGCCGTGGCCCGGCTGATCTCCCTGGTGGAGGGGGCGTCCCCGCAGTTGCGCGAGGTCATGGCGGCGCTGGCCCCGCTGACCGGCAACGCGTACGTCGTCGGGCTCACCGGCTCTCCGGGCGTGGGCAAGTCGACCTCGACCTCGGCGCTGGTGACGGCGTACCGGCGGCAGGGCAAGCGGGTCGGGGTCCTGGCCGTCGACCCGTCCTCGCCGTTCTCCGGAGGCGCCCTGCTCGGCGACCGTGTCCGCATGTCCGAGCACGCCTCCGACCCCGGCGTCTACATCCGCTCGATGGCCACGCGAGGCCATCTGGGCGGTCTGGCCTGGGCGGCCCCCCAGGCCATCCGCGTCCTGGACGCGGCGGGCTGTGACGTGATCCTGGTGGAGACGGTCGGCGTGGGCCAGTCGGAGGTGGAGATCGCCTCCCAGGCGGACACCTCGGTGGTCCTGCTCGCCCCCGGCATGGGCGACGGCATCCAGGCGGCGAAGGCCGGAATCCTGGAGATCGGCGACGTGTACGTGGTGAACAAGGCCGACCGGGACGGTGCCGACGCGACCGCGCGTGAGCTGAACCACATGCTCGGGCTCGGCGAGTCCCGAGGGCCCGGGGACTGGCGGCCGCCGATCGTCAAGACGGTCGCGGCGCGGGGCGAGGGCATCGACGAGGTCGTCGAGGCCCTGGAGAAGCACCACGCCTGGATGGAGGAGCACGGTGTCCTCGCCGAGCGTCGTCTCGCCCGGGCGTCCCAGGAGGTCGAGACGATCGCCGTCACGGCGCTGCGTCAACGTATCGGTGACCTTCATGGTGACCGTCGTCTCAGTGCGCTCGCGGAGCGGATCGTGGCGGGGGAGCTGGATCCCTACCGGGCGGCGGACTCGTTGGTGGCGGGCCTGACGGAGAGCTGAGGCCGGCTTTCCTCGCCCCCGCCGCCCCTACCCGTCCCATCCCGTCCCGGGGGCTCCGCCCCCAGACCCCCGGGCGGGTTCTTCGCCTGCGGGCCGGTGGGGGCTGGCCGCGCAGTTCCCCGCGCCCCTGAGGCGGGGGCTTCGCCCCGCATCCCCCGACCACCCGATTCGTTTGGCTGCGGGCCGGTGGGGGCTGGCCGCGCAGTTCCCCGCGCCCCTAGGACGGGGCTTCGCCCCGGATTCTCGCGCCCCTTGAGGGTGGGGGTGTGCGTACCTGTCGACTCTTGGCGCCCGCTGTTACGTTAGGGCGCATGTTCCTCCTCTTGGCATAGGGCCCGCCCAGGCCCGCGACGGACACCGGAGGGTGGGTCGTCGCGGCACTCAGGCGACCCCTTTCCGCCTCCCGGTCGAGGAACCCCACCATGTCTGCGCCCGCGCCGCGGCCCACGTACGCCGCGTTCTTCCGCATCCCCCACGCTCGCCACACCTTCACCGCCGCCCTCATCGGCAGACTCTCCTACGGCATGGTCTCGCTGGCCGTGATGCTCAGCGTGACCGAGGCCACCGGCTCGTACGCCGCCGCCGGCACGGTCATGGCACTGTTCGGCGCGACAAGCGTGCTCCTGTCACCGGTGAGGGCGGCCCTGATCGACCGCCACGGCCCCCGCCGCGCCCTCATCCCGATGGCCTCGCTCTACGCCACCCTGCTCGCGACCCTGGCGACAGCGGCCTGGCGGCCCGGAACACCCGCACCCGCTCTCGGCGCCCTCGCCGTCACCGCGGGCGCCTGCACGCCGCCCCTCGGCCCCACGGTGCGCGCCCTGTGGGGCGAGGTCATCGAGGACAACCGGGTCCTGCAGCGGGCGTACAGCCTGGACGGGATCGCCGAGGAGATCCTCTTCGTCTCGGGTCCGCTGCTGGTGGGCGCGGTCGTCCAGTTCGCACCCCCGGCCGCCGCGCTCGCGCTCTGCGCCCTGCTGGTGTGGGCCGGAACCCTCGCGTTCGTCCTGTCGCCGGCTGTGGCGGGCGTACGTCCGGCCGTCACGAAGCCCGTCGCACGCCCGGGGCGCGGGCGCCGTTTCCGCGACGGGCGCGCGCTCCTGCAGCCCGTCGTCGTCGCGGCGGGCGTCGGCCTGTCCCTGGGAGCAGTCGACCTTCTGGTGATGGCCTACGCCACCCGGCACCATCACGGGAACGACGTGGTGGCCTGGGTGCTCGCCGCCCTGTCGCTGGGCAGCGCCCTGGGCGGCCTCCTGAACGGCGCCGTCGACTGGCGTACGCCCGCACGGGCGCGGCTGCCGCTGCTGGCGGGCGGCCTGGGCCTCGCCCTGGCGGCCGCGGGCCTCGCTCCCGGCCTCGGCACCCTGACCGTCGCCGTGGCCTGCGCCGGATTCTTCGTCGCCCCGGCCCTCACGACGTCGTACCTGATCGCCGACGAGGCGGCCCCGTCGGGCCGCCGTACCCAGGCCGGAGCCTGGGTCAACACCGCGGTGAACGCCGGAAGCGCGGGCGGCACCGCGGGAGCAGGCCTTCTGGTGGGCCACCTGCCCCTGGGCCTGTGCTTCGCCCTGTCGGGGACGGTGACGGTGGCGACGGGACTCCTCTCCGTGCGCCAGGCTTCCCCGCGCCCCAGAGGGGCGCGGGGAACTGCGCGACCAGCCCCGGACGGCCCGCAGTCGCACAGCGGCCCGCACGCGGAGAGCAGCAGCCATCACGGGTAGGACGCCCTGCCGCCTCTCACGCACTCAGCGGAGCGTTACGGCTTGCCCCGCTGCCCCCGCAAATGCTCCGCGATCGGCCGCAGCGACTTGTGCAGCTCCTCCAGGGCCTCCGGGGACAGCAGATCCATGAAGTGCCTGCGTACGGACGCCACGTGATGCGGGGCGACCTTCTTCATCGTCTCCATGCCGTGCTCGGTGAGGACGGCGAACAGTCCCCGGCGGTCGGACTCGCAGTTCTCGCGCCGGACCAGGTCCGCGTTCTCCATGCGGGTGATCTGGTGCGAGAGCCGGCTCTTGGACTGAAGGGTGGCGGCCGCGAGGTCGCTCATCCGCAGCCGGAAGCCCTCCGACTCGGAGAGGTTCACCAGGATCTCGTAGTCGTTCATCGTCAGCCCGAACGGCTGCAGATCCCTTTCGAGCTGGTACGTCAACAGCCTGTTGACCTCCAGGTGGGTGCGCCAGGCGCACTGCTCCGCATCGGTCAGCCAGCGCGTGGCCGTCTCGGTCTCCATGAATGAAGTCTACCTAAAATGTTGAAAGGCGAACTAGTGAGGGTGGTGTGACTACGCGCACGCGTTCGACGTCACACTCCGCAGACTACCGCTCACAGACCGAAGCGACGCTGGAGGTCCCCGAGCTGTCCGGGAAGACGCGGTGCGCCGGGTTGCTGACCGTGCTGCCCCTGGTGACCGGGTACCCCGCCACCGCCGGGCACGCCCGGCTCATGCGGAACGGCCCCCGTGGCCTGCTCGGCCATGAGGACCTCCGTGGACTGCAGCAGGACCGTGCCGGCCCCTACGAACTCGAACTGGTGCTCCTCTCCAGAGGCCCCGCCGAGGCCTGTCAGTGCACGTAGACCGCCCATGAGGCCTGTCATGTACCCGTGGTCGTAGTGATGGCACGGGGACGGGCAGTCGGCCCAGCCGACAAGCGCTTGCGGATCCACCCGGATGGGAGGCTCCATGAACACCACCGGACCGTTAGAGGCCGCCACGAACTTGCCGGTTCCGATCAGCGTCAAAAAGCCCGGCACGATCGATTGCTTGAGCGCGAGACTTGGCTGAAAAGCGAGCAGGTTGCCAGAGCGAATGGTCAGGTTGCCCTCGTCCAAGTCGTACGAATTCACGTCGAAGGCCCGGTCGGCGAGGAGCATCTTGCCCGAGCCCTCCGCCACCACCCAGTCGCTCGCGTGCAGAGGCGAATGGAAAGATGTGCGCACGAGACGGTCCAGTCGGCCGTGCCCGATGCCGTTGAAATCCATCGACCCGTAGTAGGCGATCATCTTGCCCTTCTGCAGGAACCACTGGCTCCCCTTGAGCTCCACGCAGAAGGTGTACTTGTTGACGTTGTCGTCGACCGGCAGGGTCATCGGGTCGTAGATCACCGGGCCGCCCGCAGTCCCGTACGCGCTCACAGTTTTTCCTCCGAGGCCTGGACGTACACCGCACCACTGCCGCTCAGCTCCAGCTGGAACGCCTCGCCCGAGCCGCGGCCCACCATGTCGCGCCAGCCGAGCGCCGTGGACAGCTTGTTGCGTACGTCACCGTGGTGCGCCACGTACGCCTGGGGGTCGACATGGATGGGGCGCTGGGGGGAGATGGGGACCTCGATCACGCCCCCGTGGGCCATCACGGCCACCGCGCCGTGCCCCTTGAGCGTGGTCGTGAAGAGCCCCTGGCCCGTCACCTGGCCGCGGACCATGCCCATGACCCCGCCCTGCGAGCCGAGGAACATCGTGCCCTGCTGGAGGGTGCCGTCGAAGGCCAGCAGCCGGTCCGCCTCGACGTACAGGGTGTCGCCCGCGAGGTTGATCACCTGGATGTGATGGCCGCCGTGCCCGAAGAAGACCGTGCCGCTGCCCTCGACGGTCATCAGCGGGGTCGCCTCATTGGCGACCCGGCGGCCGATCATCGACATGACCCCGCCCTGGCCGCCCTGGACGTTCGGTGTGAAGGAGACGTCGCCCTTGTAGGCGAGCATCGCGCCGCGCTGACTGAACAGGCGCTGGCCGGGCAGGACCGTCGCCTCGATCATCTTGGAGTTCACTTCGCGGAACGGCATGTCACACGTCCCCCGCGATCGTGTTGCGCTCACTGGGCTGTACGTACACCAGTCCGTCGCCCTCGAAGCGGATCTGGAAGGCCTCGCCGCCGCCCTCGCCCATGAATGTGCGGAAGGTCACGCCGGCCTGGAAGGACTGCCGGACATTGCCCTGGTGCGCGATGTACGCCCCCGGGTCGACCGTCAGCGGGTACTGGGAGCTGACGCGCAGCACCACCGCCGGGCCGTCGGACGTGATCGCCGCCTGGCCGTGGCCCTCGACGGTGGTCGTGAACAGCCCGTTGCCCTGGGAGGCGCCTCTGAGGCCCGTGAAGGACGTGCCCGTCCGCAGGCCCGCGTCGGTCGCGAGCAGGTTGCTCGACTCGACGTACAGCTTGTCCCCCTGGAGGTTCACCAGGTTGATCTCGGAGGCCCGGTCCGCGAACCAGCAGGTCCCTTGCCCCTTCACCTCCATCACCGTCATCTGCTCACCGGTGATGCGCCGGGTCACCATCCCGCGGATCCCCTCCCCACCACCGCTCAGCTTCTTGAACGCCATCTGACCGTCGTACGCGACCATCGAGCCGTTCTTCGCCTTCACGGCGTCCCCGGTCATGTCGACGGCCAGCACCTTGCTGCCTTGAAGTCGGAACATCGCCACGTGGTGAAGGTAGCGGCAGGGCGGGGACGCGGACAGGGTCCAGAGGTGGATCTCACCCCTGAGCGGACCCTTAGGGGCCAAGCGGACATCCCCGCCCCGCACCCCGGGGCCGTGGTGCCCCGGCTCGGGTGCCACAATGGTGGACGCTTGTGCTTACGTTCACAAAGCGGCTCCCCGCCGAAAGCGAATCTCCCACCGAAGGTGACCCGTGGACATTAAGACCGCCACCGCCCTCCGCCGCCTGCGCCTGGTCTCGGCCCCCGAGGCCGTCTCCTTCCTGCTGCTGCTCCTCTGCTCGGTGCTGAAGCGGACCACGGACTTCAACGGGGTGCCCGTCATGGGCTCCATCCACGGGATCCTCTTCATCCTCTACGTGATCTTCTGGGCGGACGCCTGGAGCCGCACCAAGTGGGGCAAGAAGACGGCGGCCCTCTACTTCGTCCTCTCCGTGCTGCCCACCGGCGGCTTCTTCGCCGAGCGCAAGCTGCGGCGCGAGAGCGAGGACGCGGTCATCGCCTCCCGTGCCCGCCGCGAGGGAGTCGTGGAGTCCTCATGATCGTCGCCTTCTCCGTGACGCCCCTGGGCGTCGGCGAGGACGTCGGGGAGTACGTAGCCGACGCCGTCCGGGTCGTGCGCGAATCGGGGCTGCCGAACCGCACCGACGCCATGTTCACCTCCGTAGAAGGTGGGTGGGACGAAGTGATGGACGTGGTCAAGCGCGCCGTCGCCGCCGTCGAGGCACGGGCGCCGCGCGTCTCCGTCGTCCTGAAGGCGGACATCCGCCCCGGCGTGACGGACGGCCTGACCTCCAAGGTGGAGACGGTGGAGCGGCACCTGTCCGCGTAGGCCTCCGGCGGGAAGACCCGAAACCCCGGTCCAGTGGGCCGGGGTTTTTCGCGCCCGATTGTTTGAGCGATCGCTCAAATCCCGGTAATCTCAGGCCTGATCGATTGAGCGATCGCTCAAAAGTGGTCACTGATCTGGGGGTTCGGTAAATGGGGCTCTACGTAGAGACACATGTACGAGGCGATCTCGACGACCTGTGGGCACGGACGCAGGACCCCGCGCAGCACCAGCGCTGGGACCTGAGGTTCACCTCCATCGACCACCTCCCGCGCATCGAGGGCGAACCGCAGCGCTTCCGGTACGCCACCCGGGTGCTGCCCTTCCTGACCGTCGCCGGGACGGGCACCTGCGCCGGGGAGAAGGAGCGCCCCGACGGCACCCGCACCTCCGCCCTGCGCTTCGCCTCCCCGCACCCGCTCTCCCTCCTCGCCGAGGGCAGCGGCTACTGGCGCTACGTCCCCGACGCCGACGGCGTCCGCTTCCTCACCGGATACGACTACCGCCCGCGCTGGGGCCGCTTCGGAGCCGTGGCCGACCGGCTCCTCTTCCGCCCCCTCATCGGCTGGGCCACGGCCTGGTCCTTCGACCGGCTGCGGCTGTGGCTGGAGCGGGACATCACACCGGAGCGGGCGCTGCGCCACTGGCTCGCCGAGTGCGCCGTGCGCGGCTTCGTCCTGCTGGCCGCCTGCTCGGGCACGGTGTACGGGGCGCTCGTGGACGGGGCGGGCCCACTGGCGCCGCTCGCCCTCTACTCGACCCCCGTACTGGCCGTCGTCGCCGCCCTCCTGGCGCTCTTCGCGCCCCCGCTGCCCGGCACCCCGGCCGCCCGCCGCTGCCAGCGCACCCCGATCACGCAGGCCCGTGCGCCGCGCGTCCTGGCCACCCTGGAGCAGCGGTGACCCCCTCCATCTTCCGCACCGCGATGGGCGCCGACTTCGACCGCCTCCACCCCGAGCTGCGCCGACGCTTCTCCGTGGGCCTGGCCGGCGGCGAGGCGTGCACCGGCCACGGCGTCATGGACCGCGTCTGGCACGGAAGGGGCTTCGTGAAGCCGTTCCTGGCCCTCGGCGGCACCCGCAACATCCTCGTCCCGCGTGCGGGCCGGAACGTCCCCTTCATGATCGAGAATGTGCCCTACGCCGACACCTTCGGCCGTGAGACGGTGAGCTTCGTGCGCACCTTCGACCTGCCCGGCCGCTCCCGCCGCTTCGATGCCCAGATGGTGCTGAGCCCCAAGGGCGACCGCGTCCTCGACTACCTCGGCACACATCAGCACCTCGCCAGCGACCTGCACCTGCGCGCCGAGCCCGACGGTTCCCTGCTGATCCGCTCCGGCGAACACCGCTTCCGGGAGGGCCCGGTGGACGTCCGCGTCCCCGAACTCATCGGCGCCGACGCGGAGGTGCGCGAGTCCTTCGACGACTCCACGGGTCGCTTCCACATCCAGGTGCGGGTCGTGAACCGCCACTTCGGCCCGCTCTTCGGCTACGAGGGCAGCTTCCGGGCGACGTACACCGACGTCCGTACCCGCGGGGTGCGGCCCGGGCTGCGGCCCGTCCGCGAGGAGGCGCGCGCGTGAGCGAGGCGACCCGGGCGAAACTGCTGGAGGGCGCCCTGCGGACGCTCACCGAGCAGGGGATCGCGAAGACCTCGGCCCGTACGATCGCGGCGACCGCCGGGGTCAACCAGGCCCTCGTCTTCTACCACTTCGGGTCTGTGGACGAGTTGCTGTCGGCCGCGGTCCGCCACGGGGCGGAGCAGCGGGTCGCGCACTACCGGGAGAGGCTCGCCGAGGTCGGGTCGCTGGCGGAACTCCTGGCGTTCGGGCGGGAGATGCACGAGGTGGAGCGGGCCGAGGGGCATGTCGCCGTCCTGGGGCAGCTCCTCGCCGGGGCGCAGACGGACGCGCGTCTGGCGCCCGCGACCTCGGCGGGGCTGGATCTGTGGATCACCGAGATCGAGCGGGTCCTGGTCCGGGTCCTGGCGCCGACCCCGCTCGGCGAGTTCGCCGATCCGGCCGGGCTGGCGCGTGCCGTCGCCGCGTCCTTCGTCGGCATCGAGCTGTACGAGGGGGTCGACCCCGAGGGTTCCCGGGCCGCCCTCGACGCCCTGGAACAACTGGCCGCCCTGGTCGCCGCCCTCGACACCCTCGGCCCGGTCGCCCAACGAGCCATCCGCCACCACCTGCGCCGCACCACGCGCGGCTGACCGAGGTGACGCGGGGCGGGCTACTGCTCCGCACCCGACGCCAGCGCCATCCCCAGGGGGGTGCGTTCGTACAGGACCTGGTGGCCGTAGCGGCGTGAGGTGAGCAGGCCTCCGGCGCGCAGGACCGTGAGGTGGGCGGAGACGGACGACGGGGCGAGTTGGAGGCGGTGGGCGAGGGCTGTCGTGGTGGTGGGTTCGTCCAGGGCCGTGAGGACGGTGGCCCTGCCCCGTCCCAGGAGTCGCACGAGGGCGTCGGGGGTGTGGTCCGTCGGTTCGGCCCACAGACCGCCGATGCCGCGGGCGGGGTAGGCGAGCGTGGGCTGCCAGGGGGGCTCGAAGGAACTGACCACCTCCGGCCAGATGAAGACGCTCGGTACCAGAATCAGGCCCTGGCCCGCGAGGTCCCGCTCGTGCCGGCCCTTCCACTCGATGGTCAGCGTGTGGGAGCGCCAGCCGAACCGACGGTCGATCTCCGGCAGCAGCCCGCCCAGACCGACCTCCGCGAGCCGCCGCGAGTGGAACGCGATGTCCGCCTCCAGCAGGGCGCGCAGCCGCGGCCAGTCCGGCTCGACGAGCGCGTGCCAGGCCGTCTCCATCAGGTCGGCCAGCTCCTGGACCATACGCATCGGGTCCTTCAACAGCGACCGGCCCCGGAACGACTCGAGGGCGCCGGGAGTGTCCGCGAGCGACCTCGCGGCCTCCTCGCGGGCCGCCTCGGGGTCGGCCGTGCGGACCGCCGCGATCTCCTCCTCGAAGGTGGCCGCAGGACCGATCGGGGGCGGGCAGAGCCAGTCGGGGCAGTAGCCGCGCTGCGGCATCAGCAGCCACAGCGGCGCGAGGTCGAGTCCGGCGGCGGCCGCGCGGATACGGCGCAGCCAGTGCGCGTGGTAGCCGTGCCGCGCGGGACGGTTGAGCGTGCGGACCGCCTCCTGCGTCTCCCACAGGGGCGACACCGCGAAACGGCAGTTGAGGAGGTCGTCCTCCCCGAAGTGCAGAAGGGAAGGCAAGGAAAGGCACCCCCTGAAGCCTGAAGATTCGGCTGGAGCCGAAACTCTACGGGTCGGCCCCGACGGGTGAGCACGCTGTTGCCCATGCCGGAAGCAGACATGGCGGAGACGAAGGCCACAACGACGCTCCCCGACCCACCGACCACCCCACCGAACGCGCCCGAAGCCACGGGCTACGGCCGGGTCTTCGCCGTACGGGAGTTCCGCGCCGTCTTCGCCGCCCACGCGTTCTCGCTGCTCGGGCTGGTGGTCAGCGAGCTCGCCCTGTCCGTCCTGGTCTACGACCTGACGGGCTCGCCCCTGATGAGCGCCCTGACGTTCGCCCTCGGCTTCCTCCCGTACCTCGTCGGCGGCACCCTCCTCGCCGGCGCCGCGGACCGCTTCCCGGCCCGCCGGGTCCTCGTGGTGTGCGACCTGGTGTGCGCGGGCTGCGTGGCCGTCATGGTGGTGCCGGGCGCGCCCATCGCCGTACTGCTGGCCATGCGCTGCGCGCTCGCCGTCGTCTCACCGCTCTTCCAGGGGGCGCGGACGGCGACGCTGACCGACGTCCTCGGCGACGGCGACCTGTTCGTACTGGGCCGCTCCTTGCTGCGCATCGTCTCGCAGGGCGCGCTGCTCGCCGGGTTCGGGCTCGGCGGCGTGCTGCTCACCGTCGTGTCACCGCGCGGCGCGCTGCTCATCACGGTGTGCACCTTCCTGACCTCCGCCGCGGTGCTGCGCTTCGGCACCCGGCGACGGCCCGCGCGGGCCCGTCACGAAGGCGCGCTGGTGCGGGACTCGCTCCACGGAACCCGCAGGATCCTCGCCGACCGGCGTGTACGGGCCCTGCTCCTGCTGTTCTGGGTGCCGCCGATGTTCGCCGTCGCGCCGGAGGCGCTGGCCGCGCCCTACGCCGACGGGCTCGGCGCCGGATCGGCCGGGCTCGGCCTGCTGATGTGCGCCCTGCCGGTCGGCACGATCGCGGGGGAGCTGTACGCGGGTTCGAGGCTGAGGCCCGCCACCCGCACCCGGCTCGCCCTCCCGCTCGTCTGCGTCACCCTGCTGCCGTACGTCGGTTACGTCCTGCGGCCGGACCTCGGCTGGTCGCTGGCCCTGCTGCTGCTCGCGGGCACCGGATCCGCGTACTCGCTCGGCCTGGACCAGTGGTTCGTGCGGGCCGTGCCCGAGGAGCTGCGAGGGCGGGCGATGACGCTGAACACCGCCGGTCTGATGACCGTCCAGGGGGTGGGGATGGCGCTGTCGGGGGTGGCGGCGGAGTTCGCCGGAGTGCGGGCGACCGTCGCGGGCGCGGGGGTGCTGGGCACCGTCTGCTGCGTACTGCTGGCGGTGGAGGCGCGGCGTACGGAAGGGGCCGCGACCCCCGTCGTAGAGGGGTCCGGGACCGAAAGGCGAGACGGGGCTGACCAGCATATGACCGGCGGGTAAGGTCTTATGCCGTGCCGAAGCCGCTCAGCCTTGCCTTCGATCCCATCGCCCGTGCCGACGAACTCTGGAAGCAGCGCTGGGGATCCGTGCCGTCCATGGCCGCGATCACCTCGATCATGCGCGCGCACCAGATCCTGCTCGCCGAGGTCGACGCGGTCGTCAAGCCGTACGGACTCACCTTCGCGCGCTACGAGGCACTGGTCCTGCTCACCTTCTCCAAGGCCGGCGAGCTCCCGATGTCCAAGATCGGCGAGCGCCTCATGGTGCACCCGACCTCCGTCACGAACACCGTGGACCGGCTGGTGAAGTCCGGGCTCGTCGACAAGCGGCCCAACCCCAACGACGGGCGCGGCACGCTCGCCTCCATCACCGAGAAGGGCCGTGAGGTCTGCGACGCGGCGACCCGCGACCTGATGGCGATGGACTTCGGGCTCGGGGCCTACGACTCCGAGGAGTGCGCGGAGATCTTCGCGATGCTGCGGCCCCTGCGCATCGCCGCGAGCGACTTCGACGAGGAATAGACGAGGGACAGAGAAAGGGACGAGCGGAGGTACAGGGGCGCGCCGGGGCAGGGGTGCTCGTAGATCGCGCAAATGGGGTCGTTACGCTCATCCCCATGAAGAAGAGCGTGCTGACCCGCTACCGCGTGATGGCCTACGTCACCGGTGTGCTGCTGGTCCTGCTGACCCTCGGTGTGATCGCCAAGTACGTGCTCGACATGAACGGTGCCGTGGACTTCACCCGCGTCGTCGCCATCGCGCACGGCTGGCTGTACGTCGTCTACCTGGTCTTCGCCTTCGACCTGGGCGCCAAGGCGAAGTGGCCGGTGGGCAAGCAGCTGTGGGTGCTGCTCGCGGGGACCATTCCGACGGCCGCGTTCTTCGTGGAGCGGAAGGTCACCCAGGAGCTGGAGTCGAAGATCGCGGAGGACTCTCCGGCGGTCGTCAAGGCGTAACCCCTGCCGCCACGGGAGTGGTCCGTGGCGGTTTGCCATCGACATTTAGTAGGACGTCCTAGTAAATTCGAAGCATGGACGCTGACGCCATCGAAGAGGGCCGCCGACGCTGGCAGGCCCGGTACGACACCTCGCGCAAGCGTGAGGCCGACTTCACCACGCTCTCCGGTGATCCGGTGGAGCCGGTGTACGGGCCACGGCCGGGGGACAGGTACGACGGCTTCGAGCGGATCGGCTGGCCCGGCGAGTACCCGTTCACCCGCGGCCTGTACCCGACCGGCTACCGAGGGCGTACGTGGACGATCCGCCAGTTCGCCGGGTTCGGGAACGCGGAGCAGACGAACGAGCGCTACAAGATGATCCTTGCCGCGGGCGGCGGCGGACTGTCGGTCGCCTTCGACATGCCGACGCTCATGGGGCGCGACTCCGACGATCCGCGCTCCCTCGGCGAGGTCGGGCACTGCGGGGTCGCGATCGACTCGGCGGCCGACATGGAGGTCCTGTTCAAGGACATCCCGCTGGGTGACGTCACGACGTCGATGACCATCAGCGGACCGGCCGTACCCGTCTTCTGCATGTACCTGGTCGCGGCGGAACGGCAGGGGATCGACCCGTCCGTCCTGAACGGCACCCTCCAGACCGACATCTTCAAGGAGTACATCGCCCAGAAGGAGTGGCTCTTCCAGCCCGAGCCGCACCTGCGCCTCATCGGCGACCTGATGGAGCACTGCGCCGCGAAGATCCCCGCGTACAAGCCGCTGTCCGTCTCCGGCTACCACATCCGGGAGGCCGGCTCCACGGCCGCGCAGGAGCTGGCGTACACGCTGGCGGACGGGTTCGGCTACGTCGAGCTGGGGCTCTCGCGCGGCCTCGACGTGGACGTCTTCGCCCCCGGCCTCTCCTTCTTCTTCGACGCGCACCTCGACTTCTTCGAAGAGATCGCCAAGTTCCGGGCGGCGCGGCGGATCTGGGCGCGGTGGATGCGGGACGTGTACGGGGCGAAGTCGGACAAGGCGCAGTGGCTGCGCTTCCACACGCAGACCGCGGGTGTCTCGCTGACGGCGCAGCAGCCGTACAACAACGTCGTGCGTACGGCGGTGGAGGCGCTCGCGGCCGTTCTGGGCGGCACGAACTCCCTCCACACCAACGCGCTGGACGAGACGCTCGCGCTGCCGTCCGAGCAGGCCGCCGAGATCGCCCTGCGGACGCAGCAGGTACTGATGGAGGAGACGGGCGTCGCCAACGTCGCCGACCCGCTGGGCGGTTCCTGGTACGTCGAGCAGCTCACCGACCGGATCGAGGCCGACGCGGAGAAGATCTTCGAGCAGATCAAGGAGCGGGGGCTGCGGGCGCATCCCGACGGGCAGCACCCGATCGGTCCCATCACCTCCGGCATCCTTCGGGGCATCGAGGACGGCTGGTTCACCGGGGAGATCGCCGAGTCGGCGTTCCAGTACCAGCGGGCGTTGGAGAAGGGTGACAAGCGGGTCGTGGGCGTGAACGTCCATCACGGGTCCGTGACCGGGGATCTGGAGATCCTGCGGGTCAGTCACGAAGTGGAGCGGGAGCAGGTACGGGAGTTGGGAGTGCGGCGGGGTGGGCGCGACGACGCGCGCGTACGGGCCTCGCTGGACGCGATGCTTGCCGCTGCGCGGGACGGGTCGAACATGATCGTGCCCATGCTGGAGGCGGTGCGGGCCGAGGCTACGCTCGGCGAGATCTGTGACGTGCTCCGGGACGAGTGGGGGGTGTACACGGAACCGGCGGGCTTCTGACCCGCCGGGGCTGCGCCCCGGACCCCGGGCGTCCTTCTTTGTCCGCGGGTGCGTGGGGGCTGGTCGCGCAGTTCCCCGCGCCCCTGGGGCCGGGGCTGCGCCCCGGATCCCGCGCCCGCCCGGTTCGTTTGGCTGCGGGCCGGTGGGGGCTGGGCGCGCAGTTCCCCGCGCCCCTAAGACGGGGCTGCGCCCCGGGTACCCCGGTTGGCCAGGTGTCTTGTCCGCTCGGCTGTTCAGGGGGTGGGGGGTGTGGCTGTCAGGCCCAGGAGGAGGACCTGGGTGAATGCTCGGACCCACTCCTCGTCCGCGGGCTCCCCGCTGACGAGAGTGCGATGCACCACCGCCCCCGCGACCACGTCGAAGATGAGGTCCGCCGTACGCGCGGCGGCCTCGGGGTCGGACTCCGGAGGGAGTTCGCCGCGCGCGGTGGCCCGGGCGCGCCCCTCCACGACGAGCCGCTTCTGGCGGTCGACGATGGACGTGCGGATGCGTTCGCGCAGCGGCTCGTCACGGGTCGACTCGGCCACCACCGCCATCAGGGCCGTCGCGGTCTCGGGCCGGTTCAGGAGCGCCGCGAACTGAAGCACCACGCCCTCGATGTCGGCGGCGAGGCTCCCGCGGTCGGGGAGTTCCAGTTCGTCGAAGAGGACGGCCACCGCGTCGACCACGAGCTCGTTCTTGCCCGCCCAGCGACGGTAGAGGGTCGTCTTGGCGACCCCGGCCCGGGTCGCCACGTCCCCCAACGTCAGCTTGGACCAGCCCAGTTCGACCAGCGCCGCCCGCGTCGCCTGCAGGATCGCGGCGTCCGCGGCAGCGCTGCGCGGGCGTCCCGTGCGGGGGGTGGTGGCGCGACTCTGCATGTCAGGACCTTATCCGCCGCCCCGGCCGGCCAAATCAGGCGGTTGTGTGAAGTCGTGAGGGAGATCACCGGGGTATGGCGGACAGGGGACCCACGGGACAGTTACGCTACGAGCCGTAGCGAAAGCTCGTACATGGTGACTCGTGGACGGGCGACAACCATGGGCGTCAGGTGGGGACCCGGCGCCCGACAGCACGGATCGAGTCGGGTCGCGTCGTAAAGCGGCCCGGCTTTCACAGCGCTTTTCACACGTGCGCGAGGAAGGGGGAGGATGTACTCATGCAGCCACGGAACATGTCCATGAGCGGAGTCGTCGACCTCGCCGCGGTGAAGGCGGCCCAGGAGGCCAAGGCGAAGGCGGAGCAGGCGCGCGCCGAAGCCGCCAGGCAGGGCGACGGAGGCGGGGCCGTCTCTCCCGCCGGCCTCGTCATCGATGTCGACGAGGCGGGATTCGAGCGCGAAGTCCTTCAGCGGTCCACCGAGGTTCCGGTCGTCATCGACTTCTGGGCCGAGTGGTGCGAGCCCTGCAAGCAGTTGAGCCCGGTGCTCGAACGGCTTGCCGTCGAGTACAACGGACGGTTCGTCCTTGCCAAGATCGATGTCGACGCCAACCAGATGTTGATGCAGCAGTTCGGGATCCAGGGGATCCCGGCCGTGTTCGCCGTCGTGGCGGGGCAGGCTCTGCCGCTCTTCCAGGGTGCGGCCGCGGAGGCGCAGATCCGCGGGACCCTCGACCAGCTCGTCGAGGTCGCCGAGCAGCGCTTCGGCCTGACCGGCCTGACGGTCGACCCCGACGCCGATCCCGGCAGCGCCCCGGAGGTGCACGAGGCGCCGGCAGGGCCCTACGACGCACTCCTGGAGGCCGCTGTGCAGGCCCTGGACGCGGGTGACTTCGGCGGCGCGGTACAGGCCTACAAGAACGTGCTGAGCGACGACCCGGGCAACACGGAGGCCAGGCTCGGCCTCGCGCAGGCCGAGTTGCTGCAGCGTGTGCAGGGTGCCGACCCGCTCCAGGTGCGCAAGGACGCCGCCGAGAAGCCCAAGGACGTAGCGGCGCAGATCGCGGCCGCGGACCTCGACCTGGTGGGCGGGCACGTCGAAGACGCGTTCGGGCGGCTCATCGACACGGTGCAGCGCACGGCGGGCGACGACCGGGATGCCGTACGGCTGAGGCTGTTGGAGCTCTTCGAGGTCGTGGGTGGCGACGATCCGCGGGTGATCGCGGCGCGCCGGGCGCTGGCGCGGGCGCTGTTCTGATCGGCTCCCGGACCCGGCTCCGCCCGGTGTGCTGACCTGTTCCTAAACGCCGGGGCGTGTGATGCCCAGGTGAAAGATTGGCCGAGAGAGCGGCAGGTGGCCGCGCTTTACCAAAACTTGGTAAACGCGGCCGCTGTTACTGGGAGTAAGTCGGGGGCGTTGATCTGTCGGATTCTGTCCGCGGATCAACTGTTTTGGTGTCCCCCTCGGGGCAACCCAGAGTTGCCGACCGATACCGCCGGGTCGTTGTTCGGTTATCCGGCCGTTACTAGCCAGTAACGAACCCCCTTGTGCGGGCGGCCAGAATGCACCACGATCGGCGACGCTCGGTCCATTCCCCCTACCCCGACAGCCAATCGGGTCAAGGGGTTTTCTGGGTCCCCACCGAGTAGGGGCGGCGGCAGTGGCGCCGGCCCTTGGACAGGGGGGTCTCTGCCGTTCGGCGGAGCCTGTCCAGCAGGTTGTGCGTGATGTGTGTCAGGCGCGACCAGTGGTTGTCGCTCGGGGGTGATCGCCGGTGATGTCGGGCGCAGTTGGCGCTCGACGAGTACGGGCGCTCTCCTTCCCGAGGACGTAGCACTTCTCCCATCCCTGCCCGGCTGAGCCGCCGACATGGGGCAGTCAGGGCCAGGAGATGTACGTCCGAGAAGGAGGAAATATGGAGTCCCAGGTGCGTGGCGGGACCAGATGGAAGCGGTTCGCGGTCGTGATGGTGCCCAGCGTGGCCGCCACGGCAGCGATAGGTGTCGCCCTCGCGCAGGGCGCTCTCGCCGCATCGTTCAGTGTGTCGGGTCAGTCGTTCAAGGTGACGGCGGACTCGCTCCACGGAGAAGGCTTCTCGCAGTACGGAGCCATCGACTCGGGGTACACCCTCGACGGTCAGAAGACGGCTCACCCCGTCGCGGTCTCGGCGTTCAAGTCCGCGTCGATCACCAACATGTGCCAGTCCGTGGTCACCCCGAACATCCCGCTGCTCGGATCGGTCAGTCTGGTCCTGAAGGCGGGCGGCGGTGGCACTCCGGTCCAGGCCGAGAACCTGTACATCGACGTCGAGGACCTGCAGGCTGACGCGGTGTTCCACAACATCGACATCGGTGTTGCGGCCAAGGACGCCAGCAAGGGTCCCGGCATCTCCAAGGGTGACCAGGCGAACCCTTACGGATTCGCCCAGCAGGCCGAATCGGCCGACCTGACCGATGTGAAGCAGACGGCGTGGGCGACCACCGCCGGTACGTTCAAGCTCAGCGGCCTGAAGATGTCGCTGTCCAAGGGCGTCAAGGAGTGCTACTAGGCACTCCAGGGGCGGGCGGGGGAGCCGGCAGCTGCCCCGCCCGCCCCACCTTTTTCCGCAGTACGTGAACTACTCAAGCGCGTACGCCACACAGTAAAGCCGTTCCAGGGAGCCGTTTCCATGAGCGCCGAGTCACCCGGGCAGAGCGAGCACTATCTCCAAGTCTTCCGGCGGAACTTCCGTACCTGGAGGGGCGATCGCCCGTTCTGGGCCGGCTTGTTCATCCTGCTCGGCGGCTTCCCCATCGCCTACTTCCCGTATGCGAACCTCCAGATCGGCCATCTGACGCTGGCGATGTCCACCACCGCCGGCGCCGGCTCCCTGATCATCGGCGTGCTGCTCTGGGTCCTGGGCATCAGTCTCTGGTTCCAGAAGCACGTACGGACCTTCGCCGGGGTCGCGGCGATCCTGCTCGCGCTGGTCTCCATCCCGGTGTCCAACCTCGGTGGCTTCCTCATCGGCTTCCTCTTCGCCATGACCGGCGGCGCGATGGCGGTCTCCTGGGTTCCTGGAGAGCCCGGCGAGGAGCAGCGCGCGCCGGTGCACAAGAGCGAGGGCGGCGCCCCGGGCGCCCCCGACACCACCCCGAACACCCCGAATACCCCGCACCTGCCGCAGAGCCCGGAGTCCAAGGGCATCCAGCACGGTGCCGACAGCGCGGGCCCCGCGGTCGCCGACGAGTCGGGCGAGCCGAAGGACCTGTCAGGAATGAGCTCCGCTCACGGGGCGAACGGGAGGCACAGTGCCGGCTGACGAGGTGACCCGCGGGACCGAGGTGGAGGAGTCCCGGGTGAGATCCGGGCCGCGCCACGCGGCCCCGAGGAAGCCGCTGTTCACCAGGTTCCATGTGCCCGCGGGCAAGGCCGTCGCCATCGCGGCGATGCCGACCGCGGTCCTCATGGGGATGGGGTTCACGCCGACACTCGCCCGGGCCGACGACCACTCGCCCGCCAAGAGCCTGACCGCCGACGAGTACCAGAAGTGCGTCGAGGCCGTGGACGGCAAGGACACGTCGGCCAGCCCGACTCCGTCCGCTTCGGCCTCCTCCTCTTCCTCGGCGAGCGCCTCCGCGTCCGCCGACAAGCCGGAGCCGACCCCCTCGGCCAGCACGTCCTCGTCGCCGGACAAGACCTCTTCGTCGGATTCAGGTTCCGACGACAAGGCCGGGTCCACGCCGACGCCGTCCGCGAGCAAGTCGGCGCAGAGCAGTGGCGGTGGCAGCACTTCGGCGGCGACCCCGTCGGCGTCCGCGAGCAGCGGGGGCGACCTGCTGGGCACCATCGGCGACGCGATCACGGGCATCCTCACCGGCGGCAGCGACTCCACGTCGAGCGCCACCGCGAGCCCCACGCCGTCCGCTTCCGCGTCCGCCTCGGCGAGCGCGACCAAGGACACCGGCGACAAGACCACGTCCGACACGATCAAGGACACCACCGGCAAGGTCGCCGACACGGTCAAGAACACCGTGAAGGACACGACCGACACGGCGACCAAGGCGGCCGAGGACACCACCAAGGCGGTCAAGGACGCGACCGACGCGGTCACCTCGTCCCCCAGCCCGTCCGCGAGCTCCACCACCGACGCGGCGAACTGCCCGGTCGCCACCGACGCCGAAGGCGGCGTCGACAACCCGGTGACCCTGCCCGACGACCCCTGGTACCTGAACGCCAGTTCGCTGCTCCTCAAGGGCGCGGACTACCAGGGCATCGTGAAGGTGAAGACCGCCAACGGCACCGTCAAGAAGGTCCTGAAGTACGTCATCTCCGACGGCACCGACATCGGCGACCTGCACCAGACGGTGAACGACAAGCAGTCCGGCAAGACGTACCACGTGCAGGCCGGCAGCGGTACGACGTCCACCATCCGTAACGGCAAGACGGTGATGTACACCGAGAGCATCTCCGGCAACCTGCTCGGCCTGATCCCGATCACGTTCAGCCCGGACAACCCGCCGCCGCTGAACATCCCGCTGATCTACTTCACGAAGGTGAAGGTCGTCCAGGCCGGCCAGTTCGGTGGCACGCTGACCATCCCCGGGCTCCACCAGTACGTGACCGGCTGACGGCCGGTTGCGACCAAGACCCGTTCGGGAGCCGCACAGGGCTGTGGCCCGGTTCCTCCGCACGAGCGGAGGAACCGGGCCACAGCCCTGAACGGAGCGGAGCGGAACAGCTCGGCGGGGAAGCGCGCGCGGCGGCGGGGGTGATGTTCTGATGAGTGGCCTCTTCGACGGGCTGGACCGGCTCGACCTGGACGCGCACGCGCGTCGTTGGTCGCCGGCGGGTACGGACGACGCCTCTGGGGACGTGAGCCAATGGATGGCCGCGGCCCAGCAGTTCACCGCCCGCATCCAGGCGGACCCGGCCGGGGTGAGCGACGAGCAGTGGCGGGCGATCGCCGAGGCGTGGCCGGCCCTGCTGGCGGCCGCCGAGCGTGCGACCGGCACGCAGCGCAACGAATGGCTGTTGCGCGACCTGTGGCTCAGGTCCTGGCTGCTGGAGAAGGTGGGGCCGCGTGCGGATGTCCCCCTGTTCGATCCCGGACCCGTGCTCGAACGAGCGCTGGACGCCATGCCGATGAGCCCGGAGGAGGCAGCCGAGCTCGCCCCGCGGTGGCGTGAGCTGGAGCATGCGCAGATGCGTGCGCTCCGGATGATCCGACAGCTGCTCGCGCCCCCGCGCGCCCTGGCCCCGCTCCTTGCGGATCATCCGCGGTGGAGCGAGTTCGAGGCGTATCAGCGGTTGGCCGGCGCGCTGCCGTGAACCGCCCGTGATCATCGAACACTGAGGGCGCCCCCTGTCCCAGGAGGCGCCCTCAGTGGCGTACGGGCACGGGGGCCGCGGGTCAGGCGGTGCGGCCGCTCTCGCCCAGGTGGTGCACCCGGACCATGTTGGTGGTGCCGGGGACGCCGGGGGGCGAGCCGGCGGTCATCACGACGATGTCGCCGTCGTTGAACCGCTTGAGCTTCTGGAGCTCGTGGTCGACGAGGTCGACCATCTCGTCGGTGCTCTTCACGAACGGCACGACGTGCGACTCGACGCCCCAGCTCAGCGCGAGCTGGTTGCGGGTGCCCTCGTCGGTGGTGAAGGCCAGGATCGGCTGGGCCGCGCGATAGCGGGAGAGCCGGCGGGCGGTGTCACCGGACTTGGTGAAGGCGACCAGACCCTTGCCGCCGAGGAAGTCGGCGATCTCGCAGGCGGCACGGGCGACCGAACCACCCTGCGTGCGCGGCTTCTTGCCGGGGACCAGGGGCTGCAGACCCTTGGAGAGGAGCTCCTCCTCCGCCGCCACGACGATCTTCGACATCGTCTTGACCGTCTCGATCGGGTACGCGCCCACGCTGGACTCGGCCGAGAGCATGACCGCGTCGGCGCCGTCGAGGATCGCGTTGGCGACGTCGGAGGCCTCGGCGCGGGTCGGGCGGGAGTTGGTGATCATCGACTCCATCATCTGGGTCGCGACGATCACCGGCTTGGCGTTGCGGCGGCACAGCTCCACGAGGCGCTTCTGCACCATCGGGACCTTCTCGAGCGGGTACTCGACGGCCAGGTCGCCACGGGCCACCATGACGGCGTCGAACGCCGCGACGACGGCCTCCATGTTCTCGACCGCCTGCGGCTTCTCGACCTTGGCGATGACGGGGACCCGGCGGCCCTCCTCGTCCATCACCTTGTGCACGTCGTTCACGTCGTTGGCGTCACGCACGAAGGACAGGGCGACCATGTCGCAGCCCATCCGCAGCGCGAAGCGCAGGTCCTCGACGTCCTTCTCGGACAGCGCCGGCACGTTCACGGCCGTACCGGGCAGGTTGATGCCCTTGTGGTCCGAGATCACACCGCCCTCGATGACGACCGTCTTGACGCGGGAACCGTCGACCTCGACGACCTTCAGCTCGACGTTGCCGTCGTTGATGAGGATCGGGTCGCCCTTGGAGACGTCACCGGGCAGGCCCTTGTAGGTCGTGCCGCAGATGTGCTTGTCGCCGGGCACGTCCTCGGTGGTGATGGTGAACTCGTCACCGCGCACCAGCTCGACGGGTCCCTCGGCGAAGGTCTCCAGACGGATCTTCGGGCCCTGCAGGTCGGCGAGGACACCGATGGCCTTGCCGGTCTCGGCCGCGGCGGCCCGGACCCGGTCGTAGCGGCTCTGGTGCTCGGCCTGTGTGCCGTGGCTGAAGTTGAAGCGGGCCACGTTCATGCCGGCTTCGATCAGCGCGACGAGCTGCTCGTGGGAGTCGACCGCGGGGCCGAGAGTACAGACGATTTTCGAACGGCGCATAGGGCGATCCTATCGGTTTGTTTCGCTACGGAATATTCCGTCTGGCGGAAGATACAAAGGGGCGCGCTGCCGCTCAGCTGAGGTGGCACCTGCCCCCCGTTCGAGGTGGCGTGGTGCCGCTCAGATGAGGTCGTGGGACGCGCCCACGAGTGCGTAGGTCTGCGTGGCGATCTCCAGTTCCTCGTCGGTCGGCACCACGGCGACCGCGACCCGTGCGCCCTCGGGGGAGACGAGTCTGGGCCCGTCCCCTCGAGCCGCGTTCAGGTCGGCGTCGACCGCCAGGCCGAGTTCCTCCAGGCCGGCCACCGCCGCCTCGCGCACCGGAGCGGCGTTCTCGCCCACGCCGGCGGTGAAGGCGATCGCGTCCACCCGGCCCAGTACCGCGTAGTAGGCGCCGATGTACTTCTTCAGGCGGTGGATGTAGATGTCGAAGGCGAGCCGCGCCTGCTCGTCACCCTCGTCGACACGGCGACGGATCTCCCGCATGTCGTTGTCGCCGCACAGACCGATCAGGCCGCTCTTCTTGTTCAGCAAAGTGTCGATCTCGTCCGTGGACATCCCGCCAACACGCATCAAATGGAAGATGACCGCGGGATCCACGTCGCCCGACCGCGTGCCCATGACCAGTCCCTCCAGCGGCGTGAGCCCCATGGAGGTGTCCACGCAGCGGCCGCCCCGTACGGCGGAGGCGGACGCGCCGTTGCCCAGGTGCAGCACGATGACGTTCACGTCCTCGGGGGCCTTGCCCAGGAGCTCGGCCGTCGCCCGGGACACATACGCGTGCGAGGTGCCGTGGAAGCCGTAGCGCCGGATGCGGTACTCGTCGGCGGTCTTCACGTCGATCGCGTAGCGCGCCGCCGACTCCGGCATCGTCGTGTGGAACGCGGTGTCGAAGACGGCGACCTGGGGCAGGTCGGGGCGCAGCGCCTGGGCCGTACGGATACCGATCAGGTTCGCCGGGTTGTGCAGCGGGGCGACCGGGATCAGCCGCTCGATCTCGTCGAGCACGGCCTCGTCTATGACGGTGGGCGCGGTGAACCGCTGCCCGCCGTGCACCACCCGGTGGCCGATCGCGGCCAGCTCGGGGGAGTCCAGGCCGAGGCCGTCCTTGGCCAGCTCCTCCGCGACGGCCTTGAGCGCGGCGGCGTGGTCGGCGATGGGACCGACCGTCTCGCGGGTCTCGCCCGTGGTGAGCGCCGTGTGCTTGAGCCGGGAGGTGCCCTCGCCGATGCGCTCGACGAGGCCCATGGCGAGACGGCTGCTGTCGCTCATGTCGAGCAGCTGGTACTTCACCGACGAGGAGCCGGAGTTGAGGACGAGGACGCGGGTGGCGGTCACTGCGGGGGTGCCTTCTGGGTCGAGGATGGTGGTGGTCATGCCCTGCTCGAAGTCTGGGCCTGGATCGCCGTGATCACGACCGTGTTGACAATGTCCTGTACCAGCGCCCCGCGGGACAGGTCGTTGACGGGCTTGCGCAGGCCCTGCAGGACCGGGCCGACGGCGATCGCGCCGGCCGAGCGCTGTACGGCCTTGTAGGTGTTGTTGCCGGTGTTCAGGTCGGGGAAGATCAGCACGGACGCCTGCCCGGCGACCTCCGAGTCCGGCAGCTTGGTCGCCGCGACGGTCGGCTCGACCGCGGCGTCGTACTGGATCGGCCCCTCGATCTTCAGGTCGTCGCGGCGCAGCCGCACCAGGTCGGTGGCCTCGCGCACCTTGTCGACGTCGGCGCCCGACCCGGACGTCCCCGTCGAGTACGACAGCATCGCGATCCGGGGCTCGACGCCGAACTGTTCGGCCGTGACGGCCGACTGGATGGCGATGTCGCAGAGCTGCTCGGCGTTCGGGTCGGGGTTCACCGCGCAGTCGCCGTAGACCAGGACCTTGTCGGCGAGGCACATGAAGAAGACGGACGAGACGATCTTGGTGTCCGGCTTGGTCTTGATGATCTCGAAGGCGGGCCGGATGGTCGCGGCGGTGGAGTGCACGGAGCCGGAGACCATGCCGTCGGCGAGCCCCTCCTGCACCATCAGCGTCCCGAAGTAGTTCACGTCGGCGACGACGTCGTAGGCCAGCTCGACGGTGACGCCCCTGTGGGCGCGCAGGGCGGCGTACTTCTCGGCGAAGCGCTCGCGCAGCTCGGAGGTGACCGGGTCGATCAACTGGCTGCCGCCCAGGTCGATGCCGAGGTCGGCGGCCTTCTTGCGGATCTGGTCGACCGGACCGAGCAGCGTCAGGTCGCACACCCCCCGGCGCAGCAGCACCTCCGCGGCGTGCAGGACGCGGGCCTCGGTGCCCTCGGGGAGCACGACGCGGCGCTTGTCGGAGCGGGCCTGTTCGAGGAGCTTGTGCTCGAACATCATCGGGGTGAGGCGGTCGCTGCTCGGAGCGGAGACGCGCCTGAGGAGATCACTGGTGTCGACGTACCGCTCGAAGAGACCGAGGGCGGTCTCCGCCTTGCGCGGGGTCGCGGCGTTCAACTTCCCCTCCAGGGAGAAGAGTTCGGCCGCGGTGGGGAAGGAGTTGCCGGCCACCGAGATCACCGGGGTGCCGGGGGCGAGGCGGGCGGCGAGGGTGAGGACCTCGTCGCTGGGCCGCTCGTTCAGGGTGAGGAGCACGCCGGCTATGGGCGGGGTGCCTGCGCTGTGCGCGGCGAGCGAGCCGACGACCAGGTCGGCGCGGTCGCCCGGGGTGACCACGAGGCATCCCGGGGTCAGGGCGTTCAGGAAGTTCGGCAGCATGGCGCCGCCGAAGACGAAGTCGAGCGCGTCCCGGGCGAGGCCCGCGTCGTCGCCGAGGAGCACCTTGCCGCCGAGGGCGTGGGTGATCTGCGCGACGGTGGGCGCGGAGAGGGCGGGTTCGTCGGGCAGCACGTAACAGGGGACGGGCAGACGGTGGTCGATCCGCTCGCTGATCTCGGCGCGGTCGGCCGGGGCCACCCGGTTCACGACCATGGCGAGGACGTCACAGCCCAGACCGTCGTACGCGCGGTAGGCGTTGCGCGTCTCGGCGCGCACGGACTCGGCGGTCTGCCCGCGTCCGCCGACCACGGGGATCACGGAGGCGCCGAACTCGTTCGCGAGCCGCGCGTTCAGCGCCAGCTCGTCCGGGAACTGGGTGTCGGCGAAGTCGGTGCCCAGGACGAGGACGACTTCGTAGTCGCGGGCGACGAGGTGGAACCGGTCGACGAGGGAGGAGACCAGTTCGTCCGCGCCCTGCTCGGCCTGGAGCGTGGACGCCTCGTGATAGTCCATGCCGTACACGCTCGCCGGGTCCTGGGTCAGCCGGTAGCGGGCGCGCAGCAGCTCGAAGAGCCGGTCCGGGCCGTCGTGGACGAGTGGACGGAAGACGCCCACCCGGTCGACCTGGCGAGTCAGGAGCTCCATGACCCCCAGCTCGACGACCTGGCGGCCGTCGCCGCGGTCGATCCCGGTCACGTAGACGCTGCGGGTCACGCGTGCTCTCCATCCGTCGTGGCGCTGGGTGGTTTCGGGGCTCGGGAAAATGGCCCACTGGGGTGAGCGGAACCCTCTTGACAATACCTCTGAGGGTAGCTAAGGCGCCCGCCAGGACAAACGTCCTGGTGGGAAGGAGGGAATCGTCGGTGCCCTGCGTCTCATGAAACAATCGGAGCGGCTCACACGTACCAGCAGCGAGCAGGAGACACAGCACGATGCGTATCGGAGTTCTCACCGCAGGCGGCGACTGCCCGGGCCTGAACGCCGTGATCCGGTCGGTCGTGCACCGAGCGGTCACCAATTTCGGGGACGAGGTCATCGGCTTCGAGGACGGCTACGCGGGCTTGCTCGACGGCCGCTACCGCACCCTCGACCTCAACGCGGTCAGCGGCATCCTCGCCCGCGGCGGCACGATTCTCGGCTCCTCGCGACTGCAGCGCGACCGGCTCCGCGAGGCCTGCGAGAACGCGCAGGACATGGCCCGCGAGTTCGGCATCGACGTGCTGATCCCGATCGGCGGCGAGGGCACGCTGACGGCCGCCCGGATGCTGTCGGACGCGGGGCTGCCGGTGGTCGGTGTCCCCAAGACGATCGACAACGACATCTCGTCGACCGACCGGACCTTCGGCTTCGACACGGCGGTGGGTGTGGCCACGGAGGCCATGGACCGCCTGAAGACCACGGCCGAGTCCCACCAGCGCGTGATGGTCGTCGAGGTCATGGGCCGGCACGCGGGCTGGATCGCCCTGGAGTCCGGCATGGCGGCCGGCGCCCACGGCATCTGCCTGCCCGAGCGCCCCTTCGACCCGTCCGACGTGATGGCGATGGTCGAGGAGCGCTTCGCCCGCGGCAAGAAGTTCGCGGTCATCTGCGTCGCCGAGGGCGCCCACCCCGTCGAGGGCACCATGGACTACGGCCACGGCGCCATAGACCAGTTCGGCCACGAGCGCTTCCAGGGCATCGGTACGGCGCTGGCGTACGAGCTGGAGCGGCGCCTCGGCAAGGAGGCCAAGCCGGTCATCCTCGGCCATGTGCAGCGGGGCGGCACCCCGACCGCGTACGACCGGGTGCTCGCCACGCGGTTCGGCTGGCACGCGGTGGAGGCGGCGCACCGGGGTGACTTCGGGCGGATGACGGCGCTGCGGGGGACGGACGTGCTGATGGTGCCGCTGGCGGAGGCGGTCACGGAGCTGAAGACGGTGCCGAAGGACCGGATGGACGAGGCGGAGTCGGTCTTCTAGGTCCTACGGGCTCGGGTCCTACGGGCTCGGGTCGTACGAGCTCGGTTCGAGCGGACTCAGTACGTGGCTCTCTGGACCATCGCCCAGAAGTGATCGACGATCCGGTCGAGGAAGTCACGGCCGGAGTCGTCGGCGTCGGCGGCGGCCGATCCGCCGCTCCAGCTGAGTGTGACCACCATCTGCCCCTGGTACTCCGTGTACATCTCCTGGAGGACGTCCTCCAGGAGGCGCCGGTCCAGCGGGATCATCTTTCCGACCGGACGGACGTACGCCTGCCAGCGCGTGGTCACCGCGCTGCGCAACAGCTCGGCCAGCTTGCCGTCGCGTCCCGTGACGGTGATGAAGTCCCGCAGCGACAGTTCGAGGGTGTCGGCGAGGGCGACCGACTGCCGGTCGTTGCCGCGCCACTCGTCGGCCTCCTCCATCCGCTGGTAGGCGAGGAGTTCGAGGCCGACGGTACGGGCGACGTCCTCCTGGGCCAGCCCCCGTGACACGCGGTGCTCGCGCAACGTCCGTGGCGCGCCGATGAGTTCACCCGGAGAACACCACAACACGCCTGCGAGCGCGGTGAGTTCGGGCCCACTGGGGGTGGTCGTCCCTCTCTCCCAGGCCAGGACGAGGTCGGGGGTGACGTACGGCAGCCCGTACGAGGCTCTCATCCCGTACGCGACGTGCTCGGGGCCCATGCCGAGGGCGGTCCGCAGTCTGCGGGCGGCCGGAGCGTTGAAGGGCGGGGTGGGCTGATGGGCCTGCGGTCGCTGCACGCGCACAAAATATGGGGCCGGGGCGGTGGTGACTACGGTCTGTTCGGACACAATCACGGATCGTACGAACATACGGCTCTGCCCTCACCGCCCCTTCCCGTGGGATCCTCCCGGGGTTTCGGGGCCGGGGCCGCGCCTCGAAGGGTGCGTCGAAAAATCGGTTGATCCGGTCACCTAGGGTGAGGACATGACGACCGCACCACGCCTCGAGAAGATCACCCCTGGCAATTTCGACACCGCGATCGGACTGAAGGTCCGCCCCGATCAGGAGCACCTGGTCGCGCCCGTCGTGAAGTCGCTGGCCGAGGCGTATGTGCATCCCGGTCTCGCCTGGCCCCGCCTCATCATGGACGGGGAGCGGACCGTCGGGTTTCTGATGGCCTTCTTCGACATCAACTGGGACGGAGACGAGGCGGGCACCGACCTCCGCTCCGGGCTGTGGCGTCTGAACATCGCGGCCGGGGAACAGGGCAGGGGATACGGCCGCTTCGCGGTCGAGGCCGTGGCCGCCGAGATCAGGCGCCGGGGCGGCACCCGTCTCACGGTCACCTGGCACCCCGGCGAGACCGGCCCGGAGGGCTTCTATCTCGGGCTGGGATTCAAACTGACCGGAGAGACGAGCGGCGGGCAGACGGTGGGGGTGCTGGAGTTGGAGGAGGAGTAGGCCTTGGCCTCGGCGGGTGGGGCAGGCGCAGCCGTCACCCCTTGACCGCGCCGCCCAAAGCGAAGCCCCCGCCCAATCGCCGGGCCACGAGTACGTACAGCAGGATCACCGGCGTCGAGTAGATGACCGAGAACGCGGCCAGCTGTCCGTAGACCACCGTTCCCCGGTTTCCGAAGAAGTCGTTGATGCTCACGGACGCCGGCATCTGGTCCGGGGTCAGCAGGAGCATGAACGGGACGAAGAAGTTCCCCCACATCATCACGAACGAGAAGACCGTCACCACCGCCACCCCCGGGCCCATCAGCGGCAGCACGATCCGTACCAGGGACTGCAGCGACGACGCCCCGTCCGTCCACGCCGCCTCCTCCAGTTCCTTCGGCACGCCGTCCATGAAGTTCTTCATCAGCCAGATGGCGAAGGGGAGTTGGGAGGCGGCGAAGAAGAAGATCGTGCCCTGCACGGTGTCGATGAGGTTCACCCGTACGAACAAGGCGTACACCGGGACCATGATCGCCGTGATCGGCAGGCACGTCGCGAAGAGGATCGTCAGGAGGAAGGGACGGTTCAGTCGCGAGCGGAACCGCGACAGCGGATACGCGGCCAGCGCCGCGCACACCACCGTGAGCAGCGTCCCGCCCCCGCACAGGATCAGGCTGTTGAGCAGCGGTGTGTAGGTGATGTCCGGTTTCAGGACCGCGTCGAAGTTGTCCAGCGTGAGACCGTCCGGGACCTGCACCCTGAGGCCCGCGTGCGGGTCGAGGGCGGACAGGATCACCCAGGCCAGGGGGAGGACGAAGGCGGCGGCCACCACCAGCAGGCCCGCGTCGGCGGCCAGCCGGCGGCCGGTGCGGCGGGACCTCAGTCTCGTACGGACCGGCATGTCACACCTCCGTCCGCAGCAGCCGCATGTACACCAGCGAGAACAGCGAGCCGACCACCAGCAGAAGCAGCGCCACCGCGGTGCCGTATCCGATCATGCTCTTCTGGAAGGCCTGCTCGTACATGAAGAGCGGCAGCGTCTGGCTCCTGTTCCCCGGGCCGCCCCTCGTCATCACCCAGATCAGCCCGAACACCGACAGCGTCTGAAGGGTGTTGAGCATCAGGTTCGTGCCGATGGAGCGGCGGATCATCGGCAGCGTGATGTGCCACATACGGCGCCAGCCACCCGCCCCGTCCACCTCCGCCGCCTCGGTGATCTCCTTCGGTATCTCGTTCAGGGCCGCCGAGTACACCAGCATGGAAAAGGCCGTCCCCCGCCAGACGTTCGCGAACGACACCGCCAGGATCGGCAGCGTGAACAGCCAGTTCTGGGTGGGCAGGTGGAGCCAGTCCAGGATCGCGTTCAGCGTGCCTTCCCGTCGGAAGAACGCGTACAACAGGAACCCGGCCACCACCTCCGGCAGCACCCACGCCGTGATCACGATCCCGCCCACGACCGTCCGCACCGGCTTCGACGCCCGCTGCATCAGCGAAGCCAGCGCCAGGCCCAGCGTGTTCTGGCCGACCAGTGACGACAGGACCGTGAACACCAGCGTCAGCCAGACCGCGTTCAGGAACGCGTCGTCCTTGAACGCCGTCCGGAAGTTCTCGAGGCCGACGAAGGACGAGTGCGCCTGGCCGGTGAGCTGGAGGTCGGTGAAGGCGATGTACGCGCAGTACGCGATCGGGCCCGCCAGGAAGAGGAGCAGGAGGGCGACGGCGGGGGTCAGGGGCAGGGCGCGGGTCAGGGTGCGGCGCAGCCTCACTTCCTGATCACCTGGTTGTCGGTGGCCGTCTTCAGCTCCTCGTCGTACCCGCTCGCCGCCTTGTCGACCGAGCTGTCACCCGTCGTCACGCCCTCCATGGCCTCCTGGATGGCCGTCGAGACCTTGGGATAGGCCGGGTACGCGGGGCGGTAGTGCGTGCTCGCGACCAGGTCCGTGAAGAACTTGATGCCGGGCTGCGCCTTCACGTACCCGGGGTCGGAGGCCACGTCCTTGCGCACCGCGATGCCGGAGTTGGCGATGTACCACTTCTGCGCGTTCGCCTTGGTCTGCATCGTCTCGATGAACTTGAAGGCGAGGTCCGGGTTGGACGCCTTGGCGGGGATCGACCAGGTCCAGCCGCCGGACATGCTCACCTTGCCGGGAGCCTGGCCGGTCTGCGTCGGCATGTACGCGAGGCCGAGTTTCTGCGACCACTCGGGCCACTCGTGCCCCGCGCCCTTCAGCCAGTCCTGCGGCAGCCAGCTGCCGTCCAGGTTGATGCCGAGCTTGCCCTTGGGCATCAGTTCGCCGCGGACGGTCGTGGGGAAGTTCGGGTCCAGGGCGTCCGAGACATCGGGGCCCAGCTTCTCCTTGTAGACCGTGTGCACGAAGGTGAGCGCGTCCTTGAAGGCCCGACTGCCCGCGATCCACTTCTTCGACGCCGTGTCGTACAGCGGGTCCGACGTGCCGTCACCCGTCCCGTACAGCAGCATCTCGAAGCCCTGCATGGTGGCCGCCTCGCCCGCCGGCTTGCCCGTGTAGACGTTGAGCGGGGTGACGCCGGGGACCTTCGCCTTGATGGTGCGTGCGGCGGCCAGCACCTCGTCCCACGTCTTCGGCTGCCAGTCGGCGGGCAGGCCCGCCTTCTTGAAGATGTCCTTGTCGAACCAGAGGCCCCGGGTGTCCGTGCCGTCCGGGACGCCGTACGTCTTCCCGTCCTGCGCCTTCGCGGCCGACTGCGCCGTGTCGACGAACTGGTTCCAGTCGGGCCACTTGTCGAGGTAGGGGTCCAGGGGCTTCAAGTACCCGCTAGTGATGTCCGAGTTGATGAGGAAGGTGTCCTCGTAGACCAGGTCCGGGGCCGTCTTGGGGGATCTCAGCATCTGCTGGAGCTTGGTGTAGTACTCGGAGTCCGGGGCCTTGATCGGGACGAGTTCGACCTTCTTGCCGGGGTTGGCCTTCTCGAACTCCTTCTTCATCTCCCCCAAGTAGGTGTCCATGACGCGGATCGAGTTGTCCGTGGATTGCTTGAAGGAGACCTTCACGGTGTCCGGATCGCTTCCGGAGCCCGATCCGCAGGCGCTGAGCGCGGTCGCGGTGAGCAGAGTGGCGAGGAGTAGCGGGGCGGCGGTGGGGCGCACGGGCACGACCTCCTACTGGCCGACGTCATTGGTGGCCGAGTTGTCTGCCCGGTGAACGTAAGAGCGTGGACTAGTCCACGTCAATGACCTTGCAGCGGCTCGTGACCTTGCGGGGCTCGCGGAGACGGGGCCGCGTGTGATGTCCCAGGGGGACATAAGTCCCACCGGGTCGCATGTCCTGCCGGACGGCCGGCGCCCCGCGCGATCAGCCCTTGACCCACCGGTACTGCAACTCCGGCCGCCCCACCTGCCCGTACTGCGGAGCACGCGCCGCCCGTCCCGCCTCCACCAGGTGCTCCAGATAGCGCCGGGCCGTGATCCGGGAGATGCCGACCGACTCCGCGACCCCGGCCGCCGTCAGGCCCTCGGCGCTGTCCCGCAGCGTCCGGGTGACCCGCTCCAGCGTCGGCGCGCTGAGGCCCTTGGGGAGGGCGGCAGGGCCGGGGGCGCGCAGGGTGGCCAGGGCGCGGTCCACCTCGTCCTGGCCGCTCGCCTCGCCCACCGCCGCGTGGAACTCGGCGTACCGCACGAGGCGGTCGCGCAGGGTGGCGAAGGTGAAGGGCTTCAGGACGTACTGGACGACCCCGAGCGAGACCCCTTCCCGTACGACCGCGAGATCCCGCGCGGACGTCACCGCGATCACGTCCGCGTGATAGCCGGCGGCACGCAGGGAGCGGGCGAGCTGCAGGCCGTGCACGTCCGGCAGGTGCAGGTCGAGCAGCAGCAGGTCCACCGGCGTACGGTCCAGCGCGCGCCGCGCCTCCGCGCCCGTGTGCGCCTTGCCGACAGCGGTGAAGCCGGGCACCCGGCCCACGTACATGACGTGCGCGTCGGCGGCGACCGGGTCGTCCTCGACGACGAGTACGCGGATGGGGTCGGCGGTCATACGTCGCCTCCAGGCAGGGCGTGCTGGGCGGACTCGGGCTCGGCGGCGGCCCTTTCGGCGGTGGCCGGGGCCGGTTCTTCGGCGGCCTCCGGCACGGGTGCGGCAGGGGCGCCCGGGGCCACCGTAGGCAACGGCAGCCGCGCCTCGAACTCCGCCCCGCCCCCGGGCGCCTCCGCCACCGTCAGCGTGCCGTGGTGCCGGCTCACCGCCTGGCGTACGAGGGCCAGTCCGAGGCCCCGGCCGCCGGGCCCCGCCGGCTTGGTGGACCAGCCGCGTTGGAAGACCGCCTCCGTGTGGGCGGGGTCGACTCCCGCGCCCGTGTCGGCGACCCGCAGGACCAGGCCGGAGTCGTCCGTGAAAGCCGTGACGGTCACCCGTGCCCCCACCGTCCCCTGCGCCGCGTCCATCGCGTTGTCGATCAGATTGCCCAGCACGGTGACCAGGTCACGGGCCGGCAGGTCGGTCTGGAGCAGCCCGTCGTCGATACCGCTCTCCTCCGACACCACCAGCTCCACTCCCCGCTCGTTCGCCTGGGCCGCCTTGCCCAGCAGCAGGGCGGCGAGGACCGGTTCGCTGACCGCCGAGATCACCTCGTCGGTGAGCGTCTGGGCGAGTTCGAGCTCGGCGGTGGCGAACTCGACGGCCTCCTCGGCGCGCCCGAGCTCGATCAGCGAGACCACCGTGTGCAGCCGGTTCGCGGCCTCGTGCGCCTGCGAACGCAGCGCCTGGGTGAAGCCGCGCTCGGAGTCCAACTCGCCCATCAGAGACTGGAGTTCGGTCACATCGCGCAGGGTGACCACCGTGCCGCGCCGCTCGCCGCCGGACACCGGGGAGGTGTTCACGACCAGCACGCGCGACGCCGTCAGATGCACCTCGTCCACCCGCGGCTCCGCCGACAGCAGGGCGCCCGTGAGCGGTGCGGGCAGCCCGAGTTCGGCCACGGAGTGTCCGACGACCTCGTCCGTCACCCCCAGCAGCTCCCGCCCGCCGTCGTTCATCAGCGCCACCCTGTACTGCCCGTCCAGCATCAGCAGCCCCTCGCGCACGGCGTGCAGCGCGGCCTGGTGGTAGTCGTGCATCCGGCTCAGCTCGGCCGCGTTCATGCCGTGCGTGGAGCGGCGCAGCCGGGCGTTGATGACGTAGGTGCCGATGCCGCCGAGCACGAGTGCGCTGCCCGCGACGCCGATGAGGGCGGTCACCTGTTCCTGTACGCGCTGGGTGATCGCCTCGACCTTGATGCCCGCGCTGACCAGGCCGACGATGTGGCCGTTGTCGAGGATCGGGGTGACGGCACGGACGGACGCCCCGAGGCTGCCCGTGTACGTCTCCGTGAAGGACTTGCCGTGCAGGGCGGGCCCGATGTGCCCGAGGAAGTGCTTGCCGATCAGCGTCTCGTCGGGGTGGGTCCAGCGGATGCCCTGCGGGTTCATGATCGTCACGAAGTCCACGCCGGTGTCCCGTTGTACCTGGAGCGCGTACGGCTGGAGGTCCTTGGTGGGGTTCGTGGTGCGGATGGCGTCCCGGACGGAGGGTGCGTCGGCGATCGAACGGGCCACGGCCATGGCCTGGCGGCCCGCCGCGTCCTCGGCCTGGCTGCGGTCGCTGACGTAACTGAACAGCGCGTACCCCGCGACGAGCACCGCGATGAGCACGGCCTGCATGGCGAAGAGCTGGCCGGCCAGGCTGCGGGGTCGCGGGACGGGGAGGAAGCGCATGTCGTTCAGTCTGCCTCTCCATATAAGCGTGAACTAAATGAACGGAAGGGTGACCGCCCTCACAGGGCGGGAGATAGTCACCGCATCCCCCGGAGTGAGCCGCACCCCGGGATCCCCCTGAGTGAGCCGCACCGCGGGATCCCGCCGGAGCAGGCCGCACTCCGGGTTCCGCCGGACGTGAGCCGCACGCCGGATGATGCCGATGACGTCGTCAAGGAGGGCAGCCGTGGCCAGCACCCAAACGGCACCTGCCGCACCCGCCGCCAAGCGGGACCGCACCCACTATCTGTACATCGCGGTGATCATCGCGGTTGTGCTCGGCATCGCCGTCGGGTTCGCCGCGCCGGACTTCGCCAAGGAGCTCAAGCCGATCGGCACGGGCTTCGTGAGCCTGATCAAGATGATGATCTCCCCGATCATCTTCTGCACGATCGTGCTCGGCGTCGGCTCGGTACGCAAGGCCGCCAAGGTCGGCAAGGTCGGCGGTCTCGCGCTCGGCTACTTCATCTGTATGTCCTTCGTGGCGCTGGCCATCGGCCTGGTCGTCGGCAACATCATCCACCCGGGCAGCGGGATGCACCTGACCGAGGCCGTGAAGGGCGTCGGGCACACACAGGCCCAGGCCGCCGCCGAGGGCCCCGTCGACTTCATCCTCGGGATCATCCCGACCACCTTCGTGTCGGCCTTCACCGAGGGCCAGGTGCTCCAGACCCTGCTGATCGCCCTCCTCGTGGGCTTCGCGCTGCAGGCCATGGGCCGTGCGGGGCAGCCGGTGCTGAAGGGTGTCGAGCACATCCAGAAGCTGGTCTTCCGGATCCTCGGCATGATCATGTGGGCCGCGCCCGTCGGTGCCTTCGGTGCCATGGCGGCCGTCATCGGCGAGACCGGTATGGACGCGCTGAAGGCGCTGGGCACGATCATGCTCGGCTTCTACATCACCTGTGCGCTCTTCATCGTCATCGTGCTCGGCACCCTGACGAAGCTCGTCGCCAAGGTCAGCCTCTTCCAGCTGCTGAAGTACCTCGGCCGGGAGTTCCTGCTGATCGTCTCGACCTCGTCGTCCGAGTCCGCGCTGCCGCGGCTCATCGCCAAGATGGAGCACCTGGGCGTCAGCCGCCCGGTCGTCGGCATCACCGTGCCGACCGGCTACTCCTTCAACCTCGACGGCACGATGATCTACCTGACCATGGCCTCGCTGTTCATCGCCGACGCGATGGACCAGCCGATGAGCATCGGCCAGCAGATCGGTCTGCTGCTCTTCATGATGGTCGCCTCCAAGGGCGCGGCGGGTGTCTCCGGCTCCGGTATCGCCGTCCTGGCCAGTGGTCTGCAGTCGCACAAGCCCGCGCTGGTGGACGGTGTCGGTCTGATCATCGGTATCGACCGGTTCATGAGCGAGGCGCGTGCGGTCACCAACTTCGCGGGCAACGCGGTCGCCACGCTGCTCATCGGTACGTGGACCGGTGAGGTCGACAAGGAGCGGGTGAACCGGGTGCTCGCCGGGGAGCTGCCGTTCGACGAGAAGACTCTGCTGGACAGCGACGAGGACGACGCGATCGACGTCGCCCCGGAGGTGCCGGAGCAGGGCGGCGAGAAGGAGCTGGCCAAGGCGTAAGCGCTCCGCTGGAAGAGGGGTTGCGGGTCGTTCTGAGGCCGCGTGTGGATCGTGGCTTGTCGCGCCCACGCGGCGGAGCCGCATGATGACACAGCCCCGCGCCCCTGACGGGGCGCCCCACCTGCGGGGCTCATAAGTCCCCCCAAGCCGCCGGGCGGCCAGGTTCTCCCCCCGTAGACCTGGCCGCTCGGTGTATGTGTCGGACGAGCTCAATCGCTCAGCTTGGTCACCAGTTCGGTGGCTCTGGAGGCGGGTACGCCCGCCGCGGTCAGCATGGTGATCGCGGCGGAGCGGCCCGCCTCTTCCGGTGCCAGCAGGCCGTCGTTCACCGCCTCCATGAGGGCGAACAGCATCTGCTCGTGGACGTACGCCAGTGCGGGCGCCGGCAGCGGAGACTCGAACACGCCCTGGTCGAGGCCACGCCGCAGCAGCTCCGCGCAGGCCTCGCGCACCGGCGTGAGTCGCTCGCGGATGCCCTGGACCGTGACGCTGCGCTGGGCGAGGGCGACCAGCAGCCGGTATCGGTCGGCGATCTCCCAGACGGCGAGCGTCGAGCGGACCAGGGATTCCGCCGGGTCCCGTCCGCTCTCCCGGCCCGCCGCGTGCGCCGCGGCCACCGCCTCCACCGCGCCGTCGGTCAACGTGCTGATCAGCACCTCGCGGCTGGGGAAGTGCCCGTACACCGTGCGCCGTACGACGCCCGCGGCCCGTGCGATCTGGTCCATGGACGCGTCGGGGTCGCGCAGCAGCTCGGCGAGCGCGACGTCGAGGATGCGGCGGCGGTTCGCATCCGCGCGGCTGGCACTACCCGTGGTCATGGCTGCCATTCTGCACGCCCCCCGGATCCGCGCGAGGTGATCACTCGTGCCCTCCACAAGGGCTCCACCTCCTTGATTTGCACAGCGTTGTGCACCTCGATACATTGCACATGGTTGTGCAACTGCACGCCACTGTGCAAATGGAGCGAAGAGAAGGGGCGACCGTAGTCATGCGTCTCGTCATGAACGAACCGGTCGAGGGGATGGACCGGCCCTACGCCCGGCGCTGGTGGGCGCTGCTGGTGCTCTGCCTGAGCCTGCTGATCATCGTGATGGCGAACACCGCCCTCACCGTCGCGGCCCCGGACATGACCCAGGACCTGGGCCTGTCCAGCGCGGACCTGCAGTGGGTCATCGACGGCTACACCGTCCCGTACGCCGCGCTGATGCTGCTGCTCGGCGCGATCGGCGACAAGTACAGCCGGCGCGGCGCGCTCCTCCTGGGGCTCGTCGTGTTCGGCGGGGGCGCGGTCGCGGGCTCGCTCGTCGACAGCTCCACCGGGGTCATCGCGGCCCGTGCCGTGATGGGCGTCGGCGCCGCCCTGATCATGCCCGCGACGCTCTCCCTGCTCGCCGCGACCTTCCCGCGCGAGGAGCGGGCGAAGGCGATCACCTTGTGGACCGCCACCGCCGGACTCGCCATCGCGGCCGGGCCACTGGTCGCCGGTGCGCTGCTGGAGCACCACGGCTGGTCGTCCACGTTCCTGATCAACGTCCCCATCGCCGCGCTCGCGATCGTCGGCGCCCTCGTCCTCGTACCGCCGTCCAGGGCCGCGCACCACCACCGCATCGACCACGTCGGCGGCCTGCTGTCCGTGGTCTGGATCGGCTCGCTGGTCTACATGATCATCGAGGGGCCGCACTTCGGATGGGGCGTCAAAGCCGTGACCGCCGCGGTCGTCGCGGGCGCCGGCCTGGTGGCCTTCGTGGTGTGGGAGCTGCGCCACCCGCGCCCGGTCGTCGACGTACGCCGCTTCGCCCACCGCCGGTTCGCGGGCTCCAACCTCGCCGTCGCCCTCTTCTTCCTGGCCGTCTTCGGCGCCTTCTACTACCTCACCCAGCACCTCCAGTTCGTCCTCGGCTACGACGCGCTGGACACCGGGGTGCGGATGCTGCCGCTCGCCGGGGCCGTGTTCGTCGGCTCGGCGCTCACCGGATACCTCACCCCGCGCATCGGCATGAAGATCACGGTGACCGCGGGCATGGTCGGCGGCACGGCGGCGCTCGCGCTGCTCACGCGGGTCGACGCGGCATCCTCGTACGGCGATCTCGTGCTGCCCCTCACCATCCTGGGCCTGGCGATCGGGCTCGCGCTCTCGCCCTGCACGGACGCCATCATGGGCGCGTTCCCCGAGGCCGAACTCGGCGTCGGCGGAGCCGTCAACGACACCTCGCTGGAGCTCGGCGGCTCGCTCGGCATCGCGATCCTCGGTTCCGTGCTGGCGAGTTCGTACTCCGCGCACCTCTCGGACGCCACCGCGGGCAGCAAGCTTCCGGCGGGCGCCCTGTCCACGGCGCAGGACTCGGTCGGCGCGGGCTACGCGGTCGCCCAGGGCATCGGTGACAAGGCCCGGCAGCTCGGTGAGCAGGCCGCGCGAGCGGGGCACGCCGGGAACACCGAGAAGGCCGCGCAGCTGAAGGCGCAGGCCGACCAACTCGCCCACGGGGCACAGCGGATGGCGGACGCCGTCGGTTCGTCCTTCTCGGACGCGGTGGCGCACACCAGCCTGATCGGCGCGGTGATCCTGGGCGTGGGGACCGTGCTGGTCGCCTTCCTGCTGCCCCGGAAGGGCGGCGCGCACCCGGGGGAGACCCCGGAGCAGGCGGCGGAGGAACAGCCGGAACTCACCGGCGCGGCGACGCGTTGAGCGCATCCTCGCCCGCCTCGGAACCGTGACCCTCGGGCCTCCGTCTCGTAGAACATGCACTACCGTGCCGTGCCGGACTGACCGGCACGGCACGGCATGTTCTGCGGAGGACACGGAGTATGAAGATCGACTGGGACCGGCGGACGTGCGCGCGCAAAGGTCATGTGACGTACGCGCCCGGCGAGCCGGAACTGCGCCGGCGGCTGCGCGCCGAGACGAGCCTCGGCGAGGCCTGGCGCTGTCTGCGCTGCGGCGACTTCGTGCTGGGCGAACCCCATGGCTCGGGCCCCGCGCAGGACGCACCCCTGGTGCCGCGCGGCAAGGTGCTGCGTGATCTGTTCATCCTGCGCTTCCTGGCGATCGAGCGGGCCGTGCGCGGGGTGTTCATCGTGCTGGTCGCGGCCGCGGTGTGGAAGTTCAGCAACAGCCAGGACTCGGTGCGCCGGCTCTTCGACGAGAACCTCGACGTCTTCCGGCCGGTCTTCAAGCACTTCCACTACGACCTCGACCACTCGCCGGTCGTCGGCACCATCCAGAAGTCCTTCGGCTACAAACACTCCACGCTGGCCCTGGTGGCCGCGCTGCTGCTGGCGTACGCGCTGATCGAACTCGTCGAGGCGGGCGGCCTCTGGTACGCCAAGCGCTGGGCGGAGTACCTGACGGTGGTCGCCACCGCCGCCTTCCTGCCCCTGGAGATCTACGAACTCACCGAGCACGTCAGCTACTTGAAGATCGCCACCCTGGTCCTCAACATCCTCGCCGTCCTCTACATCGCCCTCGCCAAACGCCTCTTCGGACTGCGCGGCGGACGCAAGGCGTTCGAGGAGGAGCGGCACAGCGCGTCTCTGCTGGAGGTCGAGGAGTCGGCGGGCGTGGCCGCGCACGCCTGACGCCCCCGCACCGCACGGCGCCGGCGAGGATCGTCTACGGGCGGTCGGAGCCCAGGGTCTCGGCCACGGCGCGCGGCAGCCACGTCCGTGCGTCGCCGAAGGTGAACCCGAGCAGGGTGGCCCGGGAGTTGTCCATGCCGTAGGAACGGCTGAAGGAGAAGGGGGAGACCGCGCCGACCTCGACGGGCCGCAGGAGGGTCTTGCCGTCCGGGAGGTGCGCGGCGATCGCCTCGCACAGCTCCCGCGTGGTCAGCGGCCCGTGGGAGGCCGCGTTGACCGGGCCCGTGAAGTCCTCGCCCGCCGCCCAGAACAGGAAGTCGGCGATCTCCTCGACGTGGATGTACGTCGCCGGGCGGTTCACGGGCGGTACGGCGATCGCCTCGCCCGTGCGGATGCGCTCCGCGTAGTGCTGGAGGCGGCCGGTGAAGTCGTCGTCCCCGCCCAGGACGTGGGCCACCCGGACGGCCGCGTACGGGAACGAGGGGTCGGCCGCGAACACCGCCTCGGCCTGGCGCTTGCCCTCCCCGTAGTGACCCTCGAGGAACTCCGGCTCGTCCCAGGGGAGTGCGAGGTCGACGGGCACGGCATGAGGGTCCACGGCGTCCTCCCGTACGGGATCCGCCGAGTCCTCGTACTCGTACACCTCGACGGTGGAGGTCATGACGTACCGCCGGGTGCGTCCCGCGAAGACCCGTCGGGCGATCTCTGCCTGACGCGGTGTGTAGCAGACCTGGTCGACCACCACATCGAAGGTTCGTGAACCCAGCGCCTTCTCCAGGGAATTCCCGTCATTGCGGTCCGCGACGAGATGGACCGACCCGGCGGGTGGTGCGGAGGAACCGCGATTGATGACGGTGACGTGGTCTCCGGCGGCCAGCAGCCGGGCGATCAGCCGCTTTCCGAAATAGCGGTTTCCGCCAATGACACCTATCTCGCGCACGGCGTTCCTCCCCCTCGCACTTCCCGCACCCACCGGGCTTCCGTGGTCATAATTCTCCCGGCGTACGCGTCACGTCTGAAGGGGGAGACATGGGAGATCCGACCGCTGCACCGAAGGAACCACGGCAACCGCGCGCCGGCGCCGACGAAACGTCGGTGGCCTTCGACGCGGTGGACCGGCAGATCCTGGAACTGCTGCAGAGCGACGGCCGGATCAGGCTCAGCGAGCTGGGCCGGCGCGTCCGGCTGAGCCCGGCGGCCGTCGCCGAGCGCGTGCGCCGGCTGGAGTCCTCGGGAGCCGTCACCGGCTACGGCGCCCATGTCTCACCGCCCCTCCTCGGCTACGGCATCCAGGCCTTCGTCCGCGTCGACCCGCACGGCGGCTACACCCTGCGCCACCCCAGGACCCTGGAGCTGATCTCCCGCCCGGAGATCATCGAGGTCCACCACGTCGTCGGCGAGGACTGCTGGATCCTCAAGGTCGCCGTCGCGGACACACTCCACCTGGAGGACGTCCTGGAACAGACCTCCGCACTGGGGCGCACGACGACCTCGATCGTCCTGTCTTCACCGGTGCCGCGAAAGCCACTGCTGCCCTTGCGTTGACGTCGGCGTCAAGGAATACCGTCGGGGCATGCGAATCGGCGAGCTGGCGGCGCGGGCCGGGACCACCACGCGGACTCTTCGGTACTACGAGTCGCGGGGGCTGCTGCCCGCGCGGCGGGGCGAGAACGGGTACCGGACGTACGACGAGCACGACCTGCGGCTGCTGCGGCAGATCAGGACGCTGCAGGACTTCGGGTTCGACCTGGAGGAGACCCGGCCCTTCGTGGAGTGTCTGCGGGCGGGGCACCCGGAGGGCGACTCCTGTCCGGCCTCGCTCGCGGTCTACCGGCGCAAGCTGGGCGAGCTCGACTCGCTGATCGACGAGTTGCAGGCCGTACGGGCCGAGGTCGGCGCGCAGCTGGCGCGGGCCGAGCGGGCGCGTGACGAGCTGGCGGCCGAGGCGGAGGTTCCGGGCGGCCCGGAACCCGTATGCGAACTGGAAGGGCGGACACGGTGATCAAGGTGGCAGGCGTGGCTTCGGTGACGGACGCGGACTTCGAGACGGAGGTGATCGGCGCCGAGCTCCCGGTGCTGGTGGAGTTCACGGCCGACTGGTGCCCGCCGTGCCGGCAGATGGGGCCGGTGCTCAGTGCCCTGGCGGCCGAGGAGGGCGAGCGGCTCAAGGTGGTCCAGCTGGACGTGGACACCAACCCGCTGACGACGAACGCCTACCGGGTGCTGTCGATGCCCACGTTCATGGTGTTCCGCGGGGGCGAGCCGGTGAAGTCGATGGTGGGCGCCCGGCCGAAGCGCCGGCTGCTGGAGGAGCTGTCCGACGTGCTCTGACCGTCCGGCGTGCTCCGACCTCGCCGATATACAGCAGAACTAAAAAATCCCCTGAGCAATTGCGCTCGGGGGATTTCGCTGCGTATATTGAATGATTCGCGACTTCAGGAGAATTGAGTCGCGGAGAAGTTCACTGGGCACAGTATATCCGGCCGGGAGCGGAATTGTCAAACAGGGGCGCAAACGCAGAGGGCACCACAGGATTTCCCGACGATGAATTGCGGCACGAGCAGGAATTCATCGACGGGTTGTACGCACGCGTGGACGTGCTGCGGGGCGACACCGAGGCCTCCGTCGGCGACGCGCTCGCGCAGGGCAACACACCCATGCAGGCCAGGCTCGAACGGGACGTGCTCGTCGCCGAGCGTTCGGGCTTGCTCGCCGCACTGAACGCCGTGGACGGATCGCTCTGCTTCGGCCGGATCGACCTCACCTCCGGCGTCACCCATCACATCGGCCGTATCGGCGTCCGCGCCGACGACACCGAGCACACCCCCATCCTCATCGACTGGCGGGCCCCGGTCGCCCGCCCCTTCTACCTCGCCACCGGTCACACGCCGATGGACCTGCGCCGCCGCCGGCACATCACCACCGACGGCCGCCGGGTGACCGACCTGCACGACGAGATCCTCGACCTCGGCGACCACGAGCGCACCGGCCACGAGGACCCGACCGGCGACGCCGTACTGCTGGCCGCGCTGAACTCGGCGCGCACCGGCCGCATGAGCGACATCGTGCAGACCATCCAGGCCGAACAGGACCGGATCATCCGCGCCCCGCACAAGGGCGTGCTGGTCGTCGAGGGCGGCCCCGGCACCGGAAAGACGGCCGTGGCGCTGCACAGGGCCGCGTACCTGCTGTACGAGTACCGGGAACTGCTGGCGAAGCGCGCCGTCCTGATCGTCGGACCGAACCCCGCCTTCCTCGGCTACATCGGCGAGGTACTGCCCTCGCTCGGCGAGACGGGCGTGTTGCTCGCGACCGTCGGCGAACTGTTCCCCGGCGTCCGCGCGACCGCCACCGACGCCCCGCGGGCCGCCGCGGTGAAGGGCCGCGCCGACATGGCCGAGGTGCTCGCCGCCGTGGTCCGAAGCCGCCAGTCGCTGCCCGACCCGGTCATCGCGATCGAGCACGACCGGGACATCCTGATGCTCGACGCCGGGCTCGTCCAGGTCGCCCGCGAGCGCACCCGTGAGGCGCAGCTGCCGCACAACGTGGCCCGCGAGTACTTCGAGGGCCACATCCTCAACACGCTCACCGACATGCTGGCCGAGCGCATCGGCACCGATCCCTTCGACGGTTCGAACCTGCTCGACCCGAGCGACATCACCCAGATCCGCGACGACCTCGCCGAGAACCCCGAGGTCTGGTCGGCCATCGACCAGCTGTGGCCGCGGCTGACCCCGCAGCGCCTGGTCGCCGACTTCCTCGCGGACCCCGAGGGATACGTCCCGGACGAGGACGCGGCCGCGATCCGCCGCCCGGTCACCGGGGCCTGGACCACCGCCGACGTCCCCCTCCTCGACGAGGCGGCCGAACTGCTCGGTGAGGACGACCGCGTGGCCCGCGCCCTCGCCGACCAGGAACGCCGCGCCCAGGTGGCGTACGCGCAGGGCGTGCTGGACGTGTCCTACGCCTCCCGCACCTACGAGTTCGAGGACAAGGACGAGGAGGACTCCGAGGTCCTGTCCGCGCACAACATCATCGACGCCGAGCGGATGGCCGAGCGGCACGAGGAGGACGACCACCGCAGCGCCGCCGAACGCGCGGCGGCCGACCGGACCTGGGCGTTCGGCCACATCATCGTCGACGAGGCGCAGGAGCTCTCGCCGATGGCCTGGCGCCTGCTGATGCGGCGCAGCCCGACCCGCTCGATGACCCTGGTCGGCGACCCCGCGCAGACCGCGGAGGCGGCCGGAGTGGGCTCCTGGTCGGAGATCCTCAGCCCCTACGTCGAGGACCGCTGGGAGCACAAGCGCCTCGCCGTCAACTACCGCACCCCGTCCGAGATCATGGACGTGGCGGCGGGCGTCCTGCGCGCGCGGCACCCGGACTTCGAACCGCCGCGTTCGGTGCGCTCGACGGGCGTACGGCCGTGGGCACGTGCCGCCGGGGACGATCTGCCCGGCACCGTCGCGAAGGCCGTCGCCGAGCTGACCCCCGCCGAGGGACGGCTCGCGGTGATCGCACCCCGCGAACTGCACACCTCGCTCGCGGCCCGGCTGGAGGACGTGACGGCGGGGGAGGAGCCCGACCTGACCCGGACGGTCGTCCTCCTCGACCCCCGTCAGGCCAAGGGGCTGGAATTCGACTCCGTCCTCGTGGTCGAACCGGCGCGGTACGGCACGAGCGACCTGTACGTGGCGCTGACGCGGGCGACGCAGGCGCTCGGGATCGTGTACGAGGGCGAGCTGCCTCAGGCGCTGCGGGCGGCGACGGTCTGACCACCGGGCGGGGCGAGGAGTTCACGCTCCTTTGCCCCGCCCCTCGTCGTGGCCGCTGAAGCCGTCAGGCGGGGCGGAGCCAGATCGTGGCCAGGGGAGGCAGGGTCAGGCGGAGGCTGGTGGGGTGGGCGTGGGCGGGGTGGGGCTCGGGTTTGACGGGGTGGGGGTTGTGGACGTCGCTGCCGCCGTAGCGGGCGGCGTCGGTGTTGAGGACTTCGTGCCAGGCGGGGATGTCTTCGGGGATGCCGAGGCGGTAGTCGTGGCGGACGACGGGGGAGAAGTGGGAGACGGCGAGCAGGGGGGTGCCGTCGGCGTCGTGGCGGAGGAAGGCGAGGACGTTGTCGTCGGCGGCGTCGCCGGCGATCCAGGTGAAGCCGGCGGGGTCGGTGTCGCGTTGCCAGAGGGCGGGTTCGTGGCGGTAGACGGTGTTGAGGTCGCGGACGAGGTCGCGTACGCCGCGGTGGTCGGGTTCGGCGGGGTAGGCGGGGTCCAGGAGCCACCAGTCGGGGCCGTGGGCTTCGGACCATTCGGCGCCCTGGGCGAATTCCTGGCCCATGAAGAGGAGTTGTTTGCCGGGGTGGGCCCACATGAAGCCGAGGTAGGCGCGGGTGGTGGCGCGTTGCTGCCACCAGTCGCCGGGCATCTTCGACACGAGTGAGCGTTTGCCGTGGACGACCTCGTCGTGGGAGATGGGCAGGACGTAGTTCTCGCTGTAGGCGTACACCATCGAGAACGTCATCTCGTTGTGGTGGTACTTGCGATGGACCGGCTCGTGCTGCACGTAGCTCAGCGAGTCGTGCATCCACCCCATGTTCCACTTCAGCCCGAACCCCAGCCCCCCGAACCCGCCGGGCCCGGTGTGATGGGTGGCCCGGGTGACGCCGTCCCAGGCCGTGGACTCCTCGGCGATCGTCACGACGCCGGGTGCGCGGCGGTAGACGGTGGCGTTCATCTCCTGGAGGAAGGCGACGGCGTCGAGGTTCTCCCGGCCGCCGTGTTCGTTGGGGGTCCACTGTCCGGGTTCGCGTGAGTAGTCGAGGTAGAGCATCGAGGCGACGGCGTCGACGCGCAGTCCGTCGATGTGGAACTCCTCGCACCAGTACACGGCGTTGGCGACGAGGAAGTTGCGTACCTCGCGGCGTCCGTAGTCGAACTCGAGGGTGCCCCAGTCGGGGTGGGCGGCCCGCTTCGGGTCCGCGTGTTCGTAGAGGGGGCGTCCGTCGAATTCGGCGAGGGCCCAGGCGTCGCGGGGGAAGTGGGCCGGTACCCAGTCCATGAGGACGCCGATGCCGGCCCGGTGCAGGGCGTCGACGAGGTGTTTGAAGTCGTCGGGGGTGCCCAGTCGTGCGGTGGGGGCGTAGAAGCCGGTGACCTGGTAGCCCCAGGAGCCGCCGAAGGGGTGCTCGGCGACCGGCATGAGTTCGACATGGGTGAAGCCCAGGTCGCGGACGTAGGCGGGCAGTTGCTCGGCCAGTTGGCGGTAGGTCAGGCCCGGACGCCACGAGGGGAGGTGGACCTCGTAGACGGACAGCGGTGCCTCGTGCACCGGACGGGCCCCCCGCCCCGCCATCCACTCCTCGTCCGTCCACACGTGGTGCGAGGCGTGCACGATCGACGACGTGCGCGGCGGGACCTCGGTCCGCCGGGCCATCGGGTCGGCCCGCAGAGTGCGGGAGCCGTCCGGGCGGGTGATCTCGAACTTGTAGAGCTCGCCCTCGCCGATCGCCGGCACGAACAGCTCCCACACCCCCGAGGAGCCGAGCGACCGCATCGGATACCCGGTGCCGTCCCAGAAGTTGAAGGTGCCGGCGAGACGGACACCGCGCGCGTTCGGCGCCCAGACCGTGAAACGGGTGCCGGTCACCCCCTGGTGCACCATCGGCTCCGCACCCAGGGCCCGCCACAGCTCCTCGTGGCGTCCCTCGCCGAGCAGATGGAGATCGAACTCCCCGAGCGCGGGCAGGAAGCGGTACGCGTCCTCGGTGTCCTGAACCGTCCCCTCGTACGCGACGAGCAGCCGGTACGCCTCCGGGACCGCGCGCAGCGGCACCAGCGCCGAGAAGAACCCGTCCCCGTCGTCGTGCAGCTCGGCCCGCAGGTCGTCCGTCACCACGGTCACCCCGAGCGCGTACGGACGGAAGGCCAGGAAGGCCACACCGCCGGGCACCGGATGGGCGCCGAGCACCCCGTGCGGATCGTGGTGCGTGCCGGAGAGCAGCCGTTCGCGGTCACCGGGTTCGAGCCCGGCGAAGACGGGAGCGCTGTCGGCGACGGCGGGCTCAAAAACCCCGACCACGGGCTCGGCGCCCTTCGGCTCGGCAGCGCGCGGTTCGGGAACCCTCGCCCCGACCCCCTTCTTCGAGACCTCGGAGACCGCCGAGACCTTCGCATCCTTCGCGGCCTTGCTCCCGGCAGGCTTCTGAGCAGCGGCCTTCTGAGCAGTGGCCTTCTGGACGGCGGCCTTCTTGACCGTCGCTTTCTTCACCGCCGCCTTCTTGGCGGCCGCCGGCTTTTTGGCACCGTTCTTCTTCGGACTGTCGTCGGACGGGGGGCGGGGCGTCACGGGCAGGGCCTCCTCGGCGGGGTGAGGTGGGGAAGGTCAGGGGGATGCGGCGAGTCGGCGTATCGCCGCCATCGGGACCGGCAGCCAGTCGGGCCGGTGCCGGGCCTCGTACAGGACTTCGTAGATCGCCTTGTCCGTTTCGTAGGCGCGCAGGAGTACGGGATCGGCGCGCGGGTCGTGGCCGGCGACCTCCGCGTAGCCGGCGCAGTACGCGGCCCGGCAGATGTCGGCCCAGTCGGGCACCGGCGGGACGGCCCCTGCGCGAGCGGAGCCGAGGGACCCGGGGACGGCGTGGGCCGCGTAGTCGAAGGAGCGGAGCATCCCCGCAATGTCCCGCAGGGGCGGCTGGGGCATACGGCGCTCGGCGAGCGGTTTCGAGGGCTCGCCCTCGAAGTCTATGAGCGACCACTCCCCGGAGGGTGCGCGCAGGCATTGGCCGAGGTGCAGATCCCCGTGTATGCGCTGGGCCGTCCAGGTCTGCCCCTCGGAGGCCAGGTCGGCCAGCGCCTCGAAGGCGGTGCGCAGACCGGCGGCGTACGGTCGCAGCGCGGGCACCGCCTGCGCCGCCGCGGCCAGTCGCTCGGTCATGCCGTCGACGAGCCGTTCCATCTGCACGTGCCCCAGGGTGACCGTGGGCAGGGCCCGGGCGAGGGCCGTGTGCACCTCGGCGGTGGCCCGGCCCAGCGCCCGCGCCTCCCCGGAGAAGCCTTCGCCGCCGCGACAGCCGTCCTTGGCCGGTTCGCTCTCCTCGGCCGGTTCGCTCTCCTTGGCCAGTTCGCTCAGCGCCAGCTCCCAGCCGTCCACCGCGCCCTGGACATAGGGTTGCAGCACTCCCAGGACGTACGTCTCATCGTCCAGGTCGGCGGCCATCCACGCCGTCGGCGCCGGCACCCGGGGGCAGCCCTCCCGGGCGAGCGACAGGGGCAGCTCCAGATCGGGGTTCACCCCCGGGACTATGCGGCGCAGCAGCTTCAGGATGAACGTATCTCCGAAGACCAGGGACGAGTTGGACTGTTCCGCGGTGATCAGGCGCGGTATCAGATCGCCCCGTATCTCCTGGCGTCGGTCGCGTTCGAAGCGCAGCTCGCCGACGCGGGCCCGGGTGCGCAGGGCCTCCAGGAGTACGTCGGCGGGGCGCGGGTCGTGCAGTGCCTCGTAGACCGTGTGTCCCGCCAGCGGTCCCTCCTCCACGTGTCCGATCAGCGCGGGCGCGAGGTGCGGCGGGAGTGCCTCGCGTACGCCGATGAGCAGTTGGTAGCAGTCGCCGGGCCGGGTGTCGGCTCCCTGGGCGGGGGTGAGCGGCTGGTGCGCCCGGACCAGCAGGTGGAGCAGGCCCAGCTGAGCCGTCGAGGGCAGCAGTTCGTTGGCCGTCACCAGGGAGAACCCGGTCACCGGACGCCCCTTGCCCGCGAACCAGCGCTGCCGCGGCAGCCATTCCCGTAGGAGCGGATCGAGCGACGCGAGCAACTCGGGGCGTGCGACGGGGGCCGTGACAGAGTGGATTGCGGCTTCCGACATGACGTCGCGTCCTTTCCCCAGGGGCCCGGGAGACCGGGGGAGTCGGGGTGTTACTGATGCGTGCCCAGGGCGGGACGGAGGAAACCGCCCCGCCGACCGGGTTCTGGAGTCTGGCCTTGGATCAGACGGCGTCCTTGCGGAGCCGGAACCAGTAGAAGCCGTGACCCGCGAGGGTGAGCAAGTACGGCAGCTCTCCGATGGCCGGGAATCGCACCCCGCCGATGAGTTCGACCGGGTGGCGGCCGTTGAAGGCCCGCAGGTCCAGTTCGGTGGGCTGGGCGAAGCGGGAGAAGTTGTGCACGCACAGGACGAGGTCGTCCTCTTTGCCCTCGGTCGAGGGGGCTTCGCGCAGGAACGCGATGACCGCGGGGTTGGAGGACTGGAGTTCCGTGTAGGAGCCGAGGCCGAAGGCCTGGTTCTGCTTGCGGATCTCGATCATGCGGCGGGTCCAGTGCAGCAGGGACGAGGGTGAGGACATGGAGGCCTCGACGTTCGTCACCTGGTAGCCGTAGACCGGGTCCATGATCGTGGGCAGGAACAGCCGGCCGGGATCCGACGAGGAGAAGCCCGCGTTGCGGTCGGGTGTCCACTGCATCGGGGTGCGCACCGCGTCGCGGTCGCCGAGCCAGATGTTGTCGCCCATCCCGATCTCGTCGCCGTAGTAGAGGATCGGTGAGCCGGGCAGGGACAGCAGCAGGGCGGTGAACAGTTCGATCTGGTTGCGGTCGTTGTCGAGCAGGGGGGCGAGCCGCCGCCTGATGCCGATGTTGGCGCGCATCCGCGGGTCCTTGGCGTACTCCGCGTACATGTAGTCGCGTTCTTCGTCGGTGACCATTTCGAGGGTGAGCTCGTCGTGGTTGCGCAGGAAGATGCCCCACTGGCAGCCGGAGGGGATCGCGGGGGTCTTCGACAGGATTTCCGAGACCGGGTACCGGGATTCCCTGCGGACCGCCATGAAGATCCGCGGCATGACGGGGAAGTGGAAGGCCATGTGGCACTCGTCGCCGCCGGAGGGGAAGTCGCCGAAGTAGTCGACGACGTCCTCGGGCCACTGGTTCGCCTCCGCCAGCAACACCGTGTCCGGATAGTGCGTGTCGATCTCCTTGCGGACCCGCTTCAGGAACTCATGGGTTGCCGGAAGGTTTTCGCAGTTCGTTCCCTCGACCTGGTACAGGTACGGCACCGCGTCCAGCCGGAACCCGTCGATGCCCAGGTCCAGCCAGAACCGCAGCGCGGAGATGATCTCTTCCTGGACGGCGGGGTTCTCGTAGTTGAGGTCGGGCTGGTGGGAGAAGAAGCGGTGCCAGAAGTACTGCTTGCGGACCGGGTCGAAGGTCCAGTTGGAGGCCTCGGTGTCGACGAAGATGATCCGGGCGTCCTCGTACTGTTTGTCGTCGTCGGCCCAGACGTAGTAGTCGCCGTAGGGTCCGTCGGGGTTGGTGCGGGACTCCTGGAACCACGGGTGCTGGTCGCTGGTGTGGTTCATGACGAAGTCGATGATGACGCGCATGCCGCGCTGGTGGGCGGCGTCGACGAATTCGACGAAGTCGGCGAGGTCACCGAATTCGGGCAGGACGGCGGTGTAGTCGGAGACGTCGTAGCCGCCGTCCCTGAGGGGTGATTTGAAGAACGGGGGCAGCCACAGGCAGTCGATGCCCAGCCATTGCAGGTAGTCGAGTTTCGCGGTGAGGCCCTTGAGGTCGCCGATGCCGTCGCCGTTGCTGTCCTGGAAGGAGCGGACCAGGACTTCGTAGAAGACGGCGCGTTTGAACCAGTCGGGGTCGCGGTCCCTGGCCGGGGTGTCCTCGAAAGTGTCCGGGACGGGCTCGTTGACGATCATGTGGTGGGTGACCCTCCGATCTGCGGTGAGGACGGTCGCAGGACGGTGAGAATGTGCGCGGGGCTATGCCCTGGCTCAAGACGCACATAGTTGGCCCTGCCCCAGTTGTAGGTCTCGCCGGTGAGCTCGTCGCGCACCGGCACGGACTCGTGCCAGTCCAGGCCGAGTTGCGGCATGTCCAACGAGACCGTCGCCTCCTGGGTGTGGTGGGGGTCGAGGTTGACCACCACCACAACCGTGTTCGATCCGCTCCCGTCCGTGACCGACTTCGAGTAGGCGATCACCGCGTCCTTGTCCGTGTGGTGGAAGTGGAGGTCGCGCAACTGGCGCAATGCCGGACTGCGCCGGCGGACGGCGTTGAGCGCCCTCAGCAATGGCGCGATGCTACGACCCTCCCGCTCCGCCGACTCCCAATCCCGCGGACGCAGTTGGTACTTCTCGGAGTTCAGGTACTCTTCGCTGCCCGCACGCAGGGGGGTGCTCTCACAGAGCTCGAATCCGCTGTAGACGCCCCAGGTCGGAGACAGCGTCGCGGCGAGCACCGCACGCAGTTCGAAGGCCGGCCGCCCGCCGTGCTGAAGGAACTCGTGCAGGATGTCCGGGGTGTTCACGAAGAAATTGGGCCGCATGTAGGCGGCCGCCTCCCCCGACAGCTCACTGAGGTAGTCGGTGAGCTCCTCCTTCGTGTTGCGCCAGGTGAAGTAGGTGTACGACTGCTGGAAGCCGACCGCCCCCAGCGTGCGCATCATCGCGGGCCGGGTGAACGCCTCGGCCAGGAAGATCACATCCGGGTCTGTGCGGTTGACGTCCGCGATGACCCGCTCCCAGAAGACGACCGGCTTGGTGTGCGGGTTGTCGACGCGGAAGATCCGCACGCCGTGGCTCATCCAGTACCGCAGCACCCGCAGCGTCTCCTGGACCAGCCCCGGCATGTCCTGGTCGAAGGCGATCGGATAGATGTCCTGGTACTTCTTCGGCGGATTCTCCGCGTACGCGATCGACCCGTCCGCCCGGTGGTGGAACCACTCGGGATGCTTCTGCACCCACGGATGATCCGGCGAGCACTGGAGCGCGAAGTCGAGCGCGATCTCCAGCCCCTCCCGCTCCGCCCGCCTCACGAAGGCGTCGAAGTCGTCGATCGTGCCGAGGTCCGGATGAATGGCGTCGTGCCCGCCCTCCGGGGAGCCGATCGCCCACGGCACACCGACGTCGTAGGCCCCCGCCGAGAGCGTGTTGTTGGGCCCCTTGCGATAAGTGGTCCCGATCGGATGAATCGGCGGCAGATACACGACGTCGAAGCCCATCCGCGCGATGGCGGGCAGTCGCTCGGCGGCGCTGCGGAACGTGCCGTGCACCGGCGGATCGAGATGTCCGCTCTCCGAACGCGGGAAGAACTCGTACCAGGAGCCGTACAGCGCCCGCTCGCGCTCCACCAGCAGGGGCAACGGCTCCGAGCTGCTGACCAGCTCACGCAGCGGATGACGGTCAAGGACCCTGTCCACTTCAGGGGTACGGGCGGCGGCGAGCCGGGCCGCCGAGGAACGGCCGGTGTCCCGCAGCGCGTCCGCCGCGGCGAGGACGACATCCCTTCTGCCCTTGCTCTTCGGCACTCCGGCGGCAGCACGCTCGTACAGCCGGGCGCCCTCCTCCAGGACCAGTTCCGTGTCGATGCCCGCAGGGATCTTGATCCCCGCGTGATGGCGCCAGGTGGAGACCGGATCGCTCCAGGCCTCCACGGTGTACGTCCAGTGGCCGGTCGTCCCGGCACGGACGGTGGCGCCCCAGCGGTCGGTGCCGGGGGCGAGTTCGCGCATCGGGGTCCAGGGGCCGGTGCGGCCCTCCGGATCGCGCAGGACGACGTTCGCGGCGACGGCGTCGTGGCCTTCACGGAAGACGGTGGCCGTGACTTCGAAGACCTCGCCGACAACCGCCTTGGCGGGGCGGCGGCCTTGCAGGACGAGGGGCCGAACGTCGACGACGGGAATGCGTCCGACGCTCTCGCCGCCTTCGACTGCCTGTTCGGAGGGTTGCTCCGGGGCGCGGGGGACGGCGTCGACCTTGCGTATGGGGGGTGTGTCGGAGGTGGTCGTCGGGGGTGGCGACGTGTGGTGCGTGGCGGGCATGACCGCTCCTGTCCGCGTCAACGTGGGTGGGCGGATGACGGTGTGGGGAGGTGGGGCCTGCGGGGCGTACCGGGGGAGCCTTCCCACCCTATTCGGGTGAGCAATCCGGCAGGTTGCTAACTACTTACGCGTAAGTCTCCACACAAGACCGGCCTCGTCCGACGGGCGAGGCCGGTGCCTGCTGCGGCGGTTCCCTAGGAACGGGTGACTTGCAGAAGCCTGTTCGGCGAACCGAGTCCCGCGCCGCCGACCTTCCCGTACACCGCCCGCCCGACCAACGCTTTGCCCACCTGGGCCGGGGTCGCCTTCGGGTGACCGGCGAGATAGAGCGCCGCCGCGCCCGCGACATGCGGGCTCGCCATCGACGTACCGGAGAAGGTCGCCTTCCCGGTGTCGCTCGCGTACGACGCCGACGTGATCGCCACGCCGGGCGCGAACAGGTCCAGCGCCGCGCCGAAGTTGGAGAAGCTCGCCCGGGCATCGGCCCGGTCACTCGCCCCGACCGTCAGCGCCTCCTTGACCCGGGCGGGGGAGTACAGCCCGGCGGCCAGTCCGTCGTTGCCCGCCGCGACCGAGTACGTCACTCCGGAGGCGATGGAGTTGCGTACGGCGGCGTCCAACTGGGCGTTCGCGTGGCCGCCCAGGCTCAGATTGGCGACCGCGGGCTTGTGCGCGTGCCGGGTCACCCAGTCGATACCGGCGATGACCTGCGCGGTCGTGCCGGCCCCGGCGTTGTCGAGCACCCGCACGGACACGACCTTGGCCTTCTTCGCCACACCGTAGGTCGTCCCCGCGATGGTCCCGGCGACATGCGTCCCGTGTCCGTTCCCGTCCCCCGCCGCCTTGTCGTTGTCCACGAAGTCCCAGCCGTAACCGGCCCGCCCCCCGAAGTCCTTGTGCGTGATCCGGATCCCCGTGTCGATGACGTACGCCGTCACGCCCGCGCCCGCCGACTCCGGCCACGTGTAGCCCTTGTCGAGCGGCAGAGCGGGCTGGTCGATCCGGTCCAGCCCCCAGGACGGCGGGTTCTTCTCGACGTGGTCGAGTGCCACCCGGGTGTCCTGGACGACGGAGGCCACACGGGAGTCCGCCGCGAGCCGCCGCGCCTGCTTCTCGCCCACCTGAACCGCGTACCCGTTGAGCGCCGTGCCGTACGTATGGCTGATTCGCGCTCCGTACTTCTCGGCGATGCCCTTACCCGCCGACGACGGAGCCTTCGTACCCCCCTTGAGCGTCACGATGTAACTACCGCTGACGGAACCGGGTTCGCCGGCGCCGAGTATCCGCCCCTCCGGGGCGGCGTGCGCGGGCAGGGTGATGGCCGAAAGCACCGCGGTCGTCGTGACCGCGGTGAGGCATCCTGCCCAGCGCAGACGCCGCTGTCTCGTCTGTGCCATGACGTGAGTTCCCCTCCTCAAGTCGGCGTACGCCGACCGGGACCGACCGGTGTGCGACCGGGGTCGCGCGTACGCCACTTGGCAGCCTCTCGTGTGGTGTGAAGCACCACAAGGTCGCCGATGCGGGCGGAATCGGCCATACCCTCCGGGGGTGGGGCGGAATGGTCGCGTCGATTCCCGGTCGACGGTTCCTCTTGTCGACGCCCTCGGCCGAGTCCGTCGGCTGCGGGCCGGTGGGGGCCGTTCGCGCAGTTCCCCGCGCCCCTGGAGCGGGGCTGCGCCCCGCATCCCCCGCTCGGGTGATCCGTTCGGCTGACGGCCGGTGGGGGCTGGTCGCGCAGTTCCCCGCGCCCCTGGAGCGGGGCTGCGCCCCGCATCCCCCGCCCGGGTGATTCGTTCGGCTGACGGCCGGTGGGGGCTGGTCGCGCAGTTCCCCGCGCCCCTGAAGCGGGGGATGCGCCCCGCCCGGCATCCCCACGCCCTGACCTCGTGTTCCACTCACCCGCGGTCGGCGGACTGCCGAAGGGGGCGTGGGGGTGGGTCGTAAGCCCGTCGCTTACGTTCGGATCGAGCAGCGGCTCGCTTGCCCGGCCCACGTCTGATCCGGCGGCGACGGGCTCGACACACCCCCACGCCCCCGACCCACCCACGCCCCCGACCCACCCACGCGCCCGCCACCCACGACGCCGGAGTTCATCGATGCGCCGTGTCGTGGAAACACCCTCGCCGCTACCGTCGTCGGTGACGTACATCCCGCCGCATACGTCTTTTGTGAAGGTGGAACTTGTGAAGGCAATCCGCAGATTCACCGTTCGCCCCGTACTGCCCGACGCCCTTCACCCGCTCAGTGACCTCGCCCGCAACCTGCGCTGGTCCTGGCACGCCGAGACCCGCGACCTCTTCCAGTCCGTCGACCCCGAACGCTGGACCGCCTCCGACGGCGACCCCGTACGCCTGCTCGGCAGCGTCCCTCCCCACCGCCTCGCGGAACTCGCCGAGGACCGCCGCTTCCTGCGCCGCCTCGCCGCCGTCGCCGACGACCTGCGCGACTACGTGACCGGCGAACGCTGGTATCAGACCCAGACCCAGATTCCCGACCTCCCCGCGGCCATCGCCTACTTCTCACCCGAGTTCGGCATCGCCGCGGCCCTGCCCCAGTACTCCGGCGGCCTCGGCATCCTCGCCGGCGACCACCTCAAGGCCGCCAGCGACCTCGGCGTACCCCTCATCGGCGTAGGACTCCTCTACCGGCACGGCTACTTCCGCCAGTCCCTCTCCCGAGACGGCTGGCAGCAGGAGCACTATCCCGTCCTCGACCCCAACGAACTCCCTCTCGTACCCCTGCGTGAATCCGACGGCACCCCGGCCCAGGTCACCCTCGCCCTCCCCGGCGCCCGCGCCCTGCGCGCCCGCATCTGGCTGGCCCAGGTCGGTCGCGTCCCCCTCCTCATGCTCGACTCCGACGTCGAGGAGAACGACCTCGGCGAACGCGGGGTGACCGACCGGCTGTACGGCGGCGGCAGCGAGCACCGGCTGCTTCAGGAGATGCTGCTCGGCATCGGCGGGGTGCGCGCCGTACGGACGTACTGCCGGCTGACCGGCCACGCCCAGCCCGAGGTGTTCCACACCAACGAGGGCCACGCGGGCTTCCTCGGCCTGGAACGCATCGCCGAACTCGCCGAGGGGCACGACGGGCACGACGGGGACGGCGGCAACGGCGGGTTGGACTTCGAGGCCGCTCTCGAATCCGTCCGCGCCGGTACCGTCTTCACCACCCACACCCCCGTCCCCGCCGGCATCGACCGCTTCGACCGCGAACTGGTCGCCCACCACTTCGGCCCGGACGCCGAACTCCCCCGTATCGACGTCGAGCGCATCCTCGGCCTCGGCATGGAGACCTACCCGGGCGGTGAGCCGAACCTCTTCAACATGGCCGTGATGGGGCTCAGGCTCGGCCAGCGGGCCAACGGGGTGTCGCTGCTCCACGGTCACGTCAGCCGCGAGATGTTCTCCGGGCTGTGGCCGGGTTTCGACCCGGACGAGGTCCCGATCACCTCGGTCACCAACGGCGTGCACGCACCGACCTGGGTGGCACCGGAGGTCTTCCGTCTCGGCGCCCGCCAGATCGGCGCCCAGCGCACCGAGGACGCGATGACGGTCGGCGGCTCGGACCGCTGGGACGCGGTGGCGGACATCGCCGACCAGGAGATCTGGGACCTGCGCCGGGTGCTGCGCGAACAACTGGTCCTCGAGGTGAGGGAACGTCTGCAAGCCTCCTGGCGCCAGCGCGGCGCCGGAACGGCCGAACTCGGCTGGATCGACGGGGTGCTGGACCCGGACGTCCTCACGATCGGCTTCGCGCGCCGCGTCCCTTCCTACAAACGTCTGACCCTGATGCTGCGCGACCGCGACCGTCTGATGGACCTCCTCCTGCACGCCGAACGCCCGATCCAGATCGTGGTCGCGGGCAAGGCGCACCCCGCCGACGACGGCGGCAAGCGACTCGTGCAGGAACTGGTCCGGTTCGCGGACGACCCGCGTGTGCGCCACCGGATCGTCTTCCTCCCGGACTACGGGATGGCGATGGCGCAGAAGCTGTACCCGGGCTGCGACATCTGGCTGAACAACCCGCTCCGCCCGCTGGAGGCCTGCGGCACGTCCGGGATGAAGGCGGCGCTCAACGGCTGTCTGAACCTCTCCGTCCTGGACGGCTGGTGGGACGAGTGGTTCCAGCCGGACTTCGGCTGGGCGATCCCGACGGCGGACGGCACGGCGACGGACGACGACCGCCGCGACGACCTGGAGGCGGCGGCCCTCTACGAGCTGCTGGAACAGCGTGTGGCGCCCCGCTTCTACGAGCGGGGCCAGCACGGTCTGCCCGACCGGTGGATCGAGATGGTCCGCCAGACGCTGACCCATCTCGGCCCGAAGGTCCTGGCGGGCCGGATGGTGCGCGAGTACGTGGAGCGCCTGTACGCCCCCGCGGCCCGCGCCCACCGCGCCCTGGCCCCGGAGACGGCCCGCGAACTGGCCGCCTGGAAGTCCCGCGTCCGGGCGGCCTGGCCCCGGGTCACGGTGGACCATCTGGAGGCCTCCGCCGCCACCACGACCGCCGAACTGGGCACCACCCTCTCCCTGCGCGTGCGGGTGGCGCTGGCCGACCTCGTCCCGGACGACGTCGAGGTCCAGGCGGTCTCGGGCCGTGTCGACTCGCAGGACCGCATCGCGGACGCGAGCTGCGTCCCGCTGAAACCGGCGGGCGGTCCTGACCTGGAAGGGCGCTGGGTGTACGAGGGTCCGCTCTCCCTCGACCGCACCGGCCCGTTCGGCTACACGGTCCGTATTCTCCCCACGCACCGACTGCTCGCGTCCGGCGCCGAGCTGGGCCTGGTGACGATGCCTTCGGAGGAGGTGGGGGAGGAGGCCGGGGTCCTGATGCGCTGAGCGAGGCGAAAGCGCAAGGCCGGCGGCGGGCCTACGGTTCGAACCCCGCGCACAGCCGGCGCAGTACCGCCCCGCAGCGCCGCGCATAGGCGTGCTGGAGCCCCCGGGTCGCCGGTCCGCCCGCACGGGTGTACCACTTGGCCGCACGGCTGAAGGCGGTCACGGTCAGCCAGACCGTGCCGTCGCCCGTGCGGTCGACCACGAAGGCCTCCTCGCCGTGCTCGGGGTGGCCGGGCAGGGTGCCGTAGGCCCAGCCGACCCGGCGGTACTCCTCGACCGTCCAGACCACACGGCAGGGGGCTTTGAGCGGGCCGAGTCCGACGGTGACGTCGACTCCGGGGGCCGCCTTGTCGGCGGTGGTGGTCATGCCCACGCCCATCGCGCGGTGCATCCCCCAGGTCATCACCGCTTCGGACGCGGCGCGGAAGACGGCCTCGCCCTCGCCGACGCGGGTGCGCAGATGCAGGGGGTGGAACCCCGGCGGGCAGCGGCCGTCGCGCGTCGCGCCCACGTCCTCGTATGTGAAGGGGTTGTCCGGGGAGACCATGGGGGACAGCGTAGGGCGGTACCCGGAGGTGCCTTCTCTCCGGGTACCGCCCAAGGCGCCTAAGTGGGTCTCGAGGACCCCGTGGGCACTAGCTCACGTTGACCGCGGTCCAGGCCGCGGCCACCGCCTTGTACTCGGTGCTGGTCGAGCCGTACAGGGCGGACGCCGCGGAGAGCGTCCCCGTGCGGGCCGACTTGTAGTTCGTCGTTGACGTGAAGTACGTCGTCAGCGCCTTGTACCAGATCTGCAGGGCCTTGTCCCGGCCGATGCCGGTGACGGCCGCGCCGTTGTACGTGGGCGAGTTGTAGCTGACGCCGTTGATGGTCTTGGCGCCGCTGCCCTCGCTCAGCAGGTAGAAGAAGTGGTTGGCGACACCGGACGAGTAGTGGACGTCGAGACCGCCCACGCTGGAGGACCAGTTGTCCGCCGAGCCGCCGTCCTTGCTGGGCTTGTCCATGTAGCGCAGCGGGGTGCCGTCGCCGTTGATGTTGATCTTCTCGCCGATGAGGTAGTCACCGGGGTCGGAGGCGTTGTTGGCGTAGAACTCGACGCCGGTGCCGAAGATGTCCGAGGTCGCCTCGTTCAGACCGCCGGACTCGCCCGAGTAGTTCAGACCGGCCGTGTTGGCGGTGACGCCGTGGCTCATCTCGTGGCCGGCCACGTCGATCGAGGTGAGCGGGTGGGTGTTGCCCGACCCGTCGCCGTAGGTCATGCAGAAGCAGCTGTCGTCCCAGAACGCGTTGACGTACGCGCTGCCGTAGTGGACGCGCGAGTAGGCGGCGACGCCGTTGTTCTTGATGCCGCTGCGGCCGAACGTGTTCTTGTAGAAGTCCCACGTCACCTGAGCGCCGTAGGCGGCGTCGGCGGCCGCGGTCTGGTCGGTGGTGGAGCTGGAGGCCGCGCCGGTGCCCCAGGTGTCGTCCGCGTCGGTGAACAGGGTGCCCGCGGAGGAGGTGGTGGTGTGCGACTTGTTGTACGTCTTGTGGCCGCCGCGGGTGCCGTCGGTCAGCTGGTACGTCGAGCCCGACAGGGTGGTGTTGAGGGTGACCGTGCCCGAGTAGAGGGTCTTGCCGGTGCCGGTCTCGATGCCCTGGTACTCGTAGAGCTTCTTGCCGGTGGCCGCGTCGGTGATGACGTGCAGCTCGTTCGGGGTGCCGTCGTCCTGGAGACCGCCGACGACCGTCTCGTAGGCGAGGGTGGGCTTGCCGGTGGCGGCCCAGATCACCTTGCGGGGGGCGCGGTCGGCCGTGGTCTTCTCCGAGCCGGCGGCCTTCGCGGCGGTGAGAGCCTGCTTCTCGGCCTTCGCGGTGGTGACCTGCGGCTTGAGGGAGGCGACCTTGATGGCCGTCTTCACGGCCTTGGTGACGCCCTCGGTCTTGCCGGCCTTGGACTCGTGGACGACCAGGTCGCCGCCGAGGACCGGAAGGCCGTTGTACGTGCGCTCGTAGCGGGTGTGCACGGTGCCGTCCGCGTCCTTGAGGACGTCTCTGACGACGAGCTTCTCCTTGGCGCCGAGGCCTATCTGCTGGGCGGTCTCGGGCGCGGCCGCGTCGGCCTGCTGGATCAGGCTCGTGCGCGCGGCGGCGGAGAGCAGGACCGTGGAGCCGGGGAGCTTCGCCTTGGCGGCGGCCGAGTCGGTCTGGGCGGAGGCACCGGTGGTCAGACCGGTGGCGAGCAGGGCTCCGGCAGCGACAGCGGTCGCGATGGCCAGAGTGGTGCGCTTGTGACGCGCGTAGAGGGGGGTCACGCAATCTCCTCTTGTGGGGGCGACCGGACGGCGTGGGGTGGCCGTACGGAAGGTGCGAAGTTGCGGTGCGAGTGAGCCGTGCGGTGGAAGAGTGACATCAAGGACGCGTACATGTCAGGAGGACAATGGAATCTTGGCCGAAAAGCGTCCGTTGAGTGAAGATCGCTGTTCGTTACGCGGATCTCGATCTTGGTCAATCGGCAACAAAAGCAGAGTCATGGCACGGCAAAGAGGGCGCCGCCCCGGGGTTCGACCCCCGGGGCGGCGCCCTCTCGGTGCCGTGTGTTCAGACGCGGTCTACGGGAACGTCAGCTTCCAGCTGTTGATGTAGCCGGTGTCCTGCGCGGCCTTGTCCTGCACCCTCAACTTCCAAGTGCCGTTGGCGACTTCGGAGGACGCGTTGACCGTGTAGGTCTCCTGGACGTTGTCCGCCGAGTCGGAGGAGCTGAAGGCCTTCAGGGGGTACACCGTGCCGTCCGGGGCCAGCAGATCCACGACCAGGTCGCCGCGCCAGGTGTGCACGATGTTCACGTCGACCAGAAGGTTCGACGGGGCGTTGCCGGTACGGCCGGTGACCGCGATCGACGACGTCACGGCCGCTCCGTTGTCCGGAATCGATACGTCGCCGGTGTTCTCGAACGACGTACCGCCGCCACCGCCCGGACGCGAGCCGACCTTCACGGCCGCCCAGGCGTTCTGCACCGCCGTGTACTCGGCGCTCGTCGTGCCGTACAGCTCGCCCGTCGCCGCGAGCGTGCCGGTGCGGGCCGCCGCGTAGTTGGTGGTCGAGGTGAACTTGGTGGTGAGCGCCCGGTACCAGATCTGCAGGGCCTTGTCCCGGCCGATGCCGGTGACCGGAAGGCCGTCGGCGGTCGGCGAGTTGTAGCTGACGCCGTTGATGACCTTGGCGCCGCTGCCCTCGCTCAGCAGGTAGAAGAAGTGGTTGGCGACACCGGACGAGTAGTGGACGTCGAGACCGCCCACGCTGGAGGACCAGTTGTCCGCCGAGCCGCCGTCCTTGCTGGGCTTGTCCATGTAGCGCAGCGGGGTGCCGTCGCCGTTGATGTCGATCTTCTCGCCGATGAGGTAGTCACCGGGGTCGGAGGCGTTGTTGGCGTAGAACTCGACGCCGGTGCCGAAGATGTCCGAGGTCGCCTCGTTCAGGCCGCCGGACTCACCGGAGTAGTTGAGACCCGCGGTGTTGGAGGTGACGCCGTGGCTCATCTCGTGGCCCGCCACGTCGATGGCGGTCAGCGGGTCCGCGTTGCCGGCCCCGTCGCCGTACGTCATGCAGAAGCAGCCGTCGTCCCAGAACGCGTTGATGTACGCGTTGCCGTAGTGGACCCGGGAGTACGCACCCACGCCGTTGTTCTTGATGCCGCTGCGGCCGAAGGTGTTCTTGTAGAAGTCCCAGGTCTCGGCGGCGCCGTAGTGCGCGTCGGCGCCCGCGGTCGCGGCGTTCGACGTGGTGCCGTTGCCCCAGGTGTCGCTGGTCTGCGAGAACAGGGTGCCGGTGCCGGACGTACCGCGGTTGAGGTTGTACGTCTTGTGGCCGCCGCGCGCGCCGTCGGTGAGCGTGTAGTTGGAGCCCGACTGCGTGGTCGTCAGCGTCACCTGGCCGCTGTACTGGGTGTTGCCGATACCGGTCTCGATGCCCTGGTACTCGTAGAGCTTCTTGCCGGTGGCCGCGTCGGTGATGACGTGCAACTGGTTCGGGGTGCCGTCGTCCTGGAAGCCGCCGACGACCGTCTCGTACGCGAGGGTCGGTTTGCCGTCCGCCGCCCAGATCACCTTGCGGGGCGCCCGGTCGGCGTCGGTCTTCTTCGAACCGTCGGCCTTGGCGACGGAGAGGGCCTGCTTCTCCGCCTTGGAGGCGGCGATGGCGGGCGTGAGCGAGGCGACCTCGAGGGTGGCCCGCGTCGCCTTGACGACCCGCTCGGTCTTCCCTGCCTTGGTGGTGTCGACCACGAGGTCGCCGCCGAGGACCGGGAGTCCCGCGTACGTGCGTTCGTAGCGGGTGTGGACCGTGCCGTCCGCGTCCTTGATGACGTCGCGGGCGACGAGCTTCTCCTTGGCCCCGAGGCCCAGGTCCTTGGCGGTGGCCGCCTTGGCGGAGTCCGCGTCGCGTATCAGCTCCGCGCGCTGCGAAGGCGTGAGCTGGATGGCGAGAGAACCACGGTTGATCTTGCCGAGGGAGGATTTCTCGGGGGCCGCGCTCGCGGCGCCCGACTGGACGGCCGCGGCCAGCAGGGCGGAGACGCCGACGAGGGCGACGGCCGCGACACGGCGCTGGGTGGTGTGGGAGGTGCGTCTGTGGGAGGAACTGCTGCTCAACACACTGACTCCTTCTGCGTGGCCACGGTTCGCGCGGCCAGTGGGGATCCGGTCGGGGTGGGTACCCGTCCGGGCAGAACAGGGCAGAACAGGTGGAACAGGGCAGAACAGGGTGGAACGCGGGACCAGTTGCCGAAGGCCCACGGCCGCGACACAGCGACGGCGCTGTGAGGTTGCTGTGAAGTTGCCGTGGGAAGAGTGGCAGGAGATTTCGCTTTCTGTCAGGACCGCGTCAGGAACTTGGCCGGAATTCGTCCGTTGTCCGGGTGTTCATGTTCGGCATGCGGACTGTTCGCCGGAGTGTGTCCGGTCGGTGGCCCGGCAAGGCGCGACCACCGTGCCGCACCGCGCCCAGAGCAGCCGGACAAGCCCCGACGCGCCCGGCCCTGACCCCCGCTCAGGCCTCCGCCCTGGCCCTGCTCAGCCCCCGCTCAGGCCTCCGCCCTGGCCCTGCTCAGCCTCCGCTCAGGGCCCGGCCTTGGCCCCGCTCAGGCCCCCGCTGTAGTCCCTGCTCAACCCCGCCCTAGTCCCCGTGCCACGTCCGCCAAAGTGCCGCGTACGCCCCCTCGGCCGCCACCAGCTCGTCATGCGTGCCGAGTTCGGTGAGCAGGCCGTCCTCCATCACGGCGACCCGGTCCGCGTCGTGCGCGGTGTGCAGCCGGTGCGCGATGGCGATCACGGTGCGCCCCTCCAGTACGGCGGCGAGCGCACGCTCGGTGTGGCGCGCGGTCGTCGGATCGAGCAGGGCCGTCGCCTCGTCGAGGATGAGGGTGTGCGGGTCGGCCAGCACCACCCGGGCCAGGGCGAGCTGCTGGGCCCGCGACCCGTCCGTCCGGCGGCCGCCGGTGCCGAGCTCGGTGTCCAGGCCGTCCGGCAGCTCCCGGACCCAGCCGTCGGCGCCGACGGCGGCCAGCGCCGCCCACAACGCCGTGTCATCGGCGGCGGGTTCGGCGATCAGCAGGTTGTCGCGAACGGTGCCCAGGAACACGTGGTGCTCCTGGGTGACGAGGACGACCTGCCGGCGCAGCTGCTCGGGATCGAGGTCGGCGATCGGTACGCCCCCCACCGTCACCGACCCGGACCGCGGCGCGTCGATGCCCGCGAGCAGTCGGCTCAGAGTGGTCTTCCCGGCACCGGAGGGCCCGACGACGGCCAGCCGTTCCCCGGGCCGCACGGTCAGGTCGACTCCGCGCAGCACCTCGCCCCCGCGGTCGTAGGAGTAGCGGACCTCCGTCACGTCGATCCGGTCGTCGACCGGGGTGGGCGAGCCCGACGGTACGGCCCGTGGCGCGCGGGCCAGCCCCTCGACGCGGGCGAACGAGGCGCCGCTGCTCTGGAGCTGCTCGACCTGCATCAGGATCTGGTCGAGCGGCTCCCCGAGCTGGCGCAGATACAAGGTCGCGGCCACCACCGCACCCAGGCTCATCGCCCCCCTCGCGTGCAGGGCACCGCCCACCAGCAGGACGGCGACCACGGGAACGACGTACGACACCTCCACGGCCGGGAAGAACACGCTGCGCAGGAACAGGGTCCGCATCCGCCGGAGGCGGGACGTCTCCAGCGTCCGACGGCTCGCGGTGATCCGGCCGCGCTGCAGCCCGAACGCCTCCACCGTACGGGCACCGGAGGCGGTGGCCGCGAGGATCTCGGCGACGTCCGAGGTGGCGGTGCCCTCGGCGAGATACGCGGTGCGCGCACGGCGCAGATACCAGCGCAGGGCGAACCAGATGCCGACGAGCCCGAGCACCCCGCAGGCGCCGAGCAGCGGGGCGATGGCAAAGACCGCGCCGAGGATGAACAACGCCTGGGCGCAGGAGATGAGCAGTTCGGGCCCGGCGTCGCGCAGGGTGTTGCCCACCACGGTGACATCGGCGGTGCCGCGCGCGGTCAGGTCACCGGTGCCGGCCCGCTCCACGACCGAGGCGGGCAGACTCAGCGCCCGCTCCACGAACTGCTCCCGCACCCGGGCCAGCGTCCGCTCCCCGAAGCGGTGCCCCACGTACCGGGCCCACCGCGCCAGCAGCAGCTGCGCCAGTGAGCACACCAGGATGACCGACGCCAGCCGGTCCACGACGTCCACACCGTCCCCGGCCCGTACGTCGTCGATGATCCGCCCGAGCAGCCAGGGCCCGACCAGACCGGCCGCGGCGGCCAGCACGTTGAGGCCGAGCACGGCAGCGAAGGCCCGCCCGTCCGCCCGGATCAGCCGCAGTGCCGCCCGGCGCACCTCGGCGGGTTCGGCGACCGGCAGATGCGCGCTCATCGCAGGACCTCTTCCGTGTCGCGGGCCACCAGTGCCCGGTATCCCGGCTCCCCGTCGAGGAGTTCGTGATGGCTGCCGCTCGCCGCGACCTTTCCGTCGACCAGGAAGTGCACCGTGTCCACCTGGTCGAGCATCAGCGGCGAGGTGCTGGTGACGACGGTCGTACGGCCCGAGCGTGCGGCCCGCAGCCGGGCCGCCACGGCCGCCTCGGTGTGCGCGTCGAGCGCCGAGGTGGGTTCGACGGCGAGCAGTACCTCGGGGTCGGCGAGCAGCGCCCGCACCAGGCGTACGCGCTGTCGCTGGCCGCCGGAGAGGTTGCGGCCCTGGGCGGCGACGTCCGAGTCGAGACCGTCGGGGAGACCGAGCACGATGTCGTCCGCCGCCGCCGCGCGCACCGCCCGGGCGATCGTCTCCTCGTCGTGCTCCCGGCGGCCGGAGACCAGCTCGCGCAGGGTGCCCGCGAACAGGTCGGCCTCGTTGTCCGCGACCAGGATCCGCTCGCGCACCTGCGCCAGGGCGATCTCGTCGAGCCGTACGCCACCCCACGTGACCGCCGACTCCGCGTACCGGCCGAGGCGGTCGACGACGGCCTCGGACTCCACGGGATCCGCTCCGACCAGCGCGGTGAGCCGCCCCGGCAGCACCCGTACCCCGGAGTCCAGATCGTGCAGCACCGCCGGGGAGGCGGGCGCGTCCCGGGCGTCGGGGTGGTCGGCGACGGGCTCCAGGGACAGGAACCGTACGACACGTCGGGCGGCGACGACGGCCCGGCTGAGCTGGTAGCCGCTCTCGATGAAGAAGTACACCGGCGCCACGAGGACCGCGGCATAGCCGTACACGGACACCAACTGGCCGATGGTGATCTCCCCCTGGGCCGCCAGCCGGGCCGCGAGCCAGGTCACGACGGCGAGGAAGAGGGTCGGCAGCCCCGTGCCCAGTGCCTGGATCCAGCTGGTCGCCGCCCCGACCCGGTACCCCTGCGTCCGCAGCTGCTGCGAGTCGCGGCGGAAGGTGTCCGCGAACAGCCCCTTGCCGCCCAGGCCGTTGAGGACGCGCAGGCCGCCCGCGAGATCGCCGATCCGCGCGGTCAGCACGCCCTGCCGCTCGCGGTACTCGGTCTCCGCGCCCTGCAGCCGACCCATCAGCGGGCCGACGAACCCGGCGGTCAGCGGCACCCCGAGGAGTATCACCACCGAGAGCTGGAGCGAGACCGACATCAGCAGCGCGGCCACCACGCCGTAGGTGACGATCGCGGCGACGCCGGGACCGACGACGGTCAGCGACTGGCTGATCGTCTGGACGTCACCGACGCCGATCGTGACGACCTCCCCGGCGCCGACCTGGCGGCCCAGCGCGGCACCCAGCCGCGCCGACTGCCCGACCACGACCTTGACCGTGCGGAAGTTGGCGTCCATCCGGACCTTGGTCATGGTGCGGTGCCGCATGATGCCCAGCCAGGCGTTGAACACGCCGATGCCCAGCACGGCGGCCGTCCAGCCGAACAGCGCGCCCCGGTCGCCCGGCTCCAGGCCGTCGTCGATCGCACGGGACAGCAGATACGGCGGCAGCGCCAGGAGCGTCATCCAGACCGTGGCGAGCAGCGCGCCGGCCGCGCTGCGCCCCGACTGCCGGGTGACCAGCCACCACAGATACCGCCACCCGCCCCGACAGTCGGGCGTCCCCGGGTCCTCGTGCGCGTCGATCATCCAGCCCCCATGCCTTTCACTTACCGTCCGCCGTCCGCCGTACGAGTCGCTCGCCGTCCGCTATACGAGACTGTCGCGCCACGCCTGGTGCAGGTCCGCGAACCTGCCGGTGGACGCGACGAGTTCGGCCGGACTGCCGTCCTCGACCACCCGCCCGTGCTCCATCACCAGCACCCGGTCGGCGATCTCCACCGTGGACAGGCGGTGGGCGATGACCACCGCCGTCCGGCCGCGCAGGACCGTCGACATGGCGCGCTGCACCGCCCGTTCCCCCGGGATGTCGAGGGAACTGGTGGCCTCGTCGAGGATGAGAACGGCCGGGTCGGCGAGCAACGCCCGTGCGAAGGCGACGAGTTGGCGCTGTCCGGCGGAGATACGGCCGCCCCGTTTGCGTACGTCCGTGTCGTAGCCCTCGGGCAGCGCGCTGATGAAGTCGTGGGCGCCGATCGCCTTGGCGGCCCGCTCGATCTCCTCGCGGCTCGCGTCGGAGCGGCCGATGGCGATGTTCTCGGCGACCGTGCCGGAGAACAGGAAGGCCTCCTGGGTCACCATCACCACCCCGCGCCGCAGTTCGGGCACGGACAGCTCGCGCAGGTCGACGCCGTCGAGCAGGACCCGGCCGTCCGTCGGGTCGTAGAAGCGGGCCAGCAGCTTGGCGAGCGTCGACTTGCCCGCGCCCGTCGAGCCGACCACGGCCACCGTCTGCCCCGCGGGGAGCGTGAGCGAGAAGGTGGGCAGCACCTCGCCGCCGGTGCGGTAGGCGAAGCGTACGTCCTCGAAGACGACCTCGCGGCCCGGCTGCGCGGAGGCGAGCGCGGGCAGCCGCCTCGGTTCGGCCGGCTCCGGCACGGACGGCGTCTGGGCCAGCAGGCCCGCGATCTTCTCCAGCGAGGCCGCCGCGGACTGGTAGGCGTTGAGGAACATGCCCAGCCGGTCGATCGGGTCGTACAGGCGGCGTAGATACAGCACCGAGGCGGCCAGCACGCCCAGCGCCAGCGAACCCCCGGCCACCCGGTACGCGCCCCACAGCACGATCCCCGCGACCGCCGTGTTGGCGACCAGTCGGGAGCCGACGACATAGCGGGCCATCTCCAGCAGGGCGTCGCCGTTGGTGCGCTCGTGGCGCTTGTTGAGCACCCGGAACTCGGCGTCGTTGGCCTCCTCGCGGCGGAACGCGCGCACCGGCCGGATCCCGTTCATCGTCTCCGCGAACTTCACGATGACCGCGGCGATCGCGGTCGAGCGGAGACGGTAGATACGGCCCGCGCGGCGCCGGTACTGCCGTACGAGAAGGTAGAGCGGCACGAAGGACGCCACCGCCACCGCGCCCAGGCCCAGATCCAGCCAGAGCAGCATCGCCGAGATGTAGACGAAGGACAGGATCACCGTGATGAGCTCCTGCAGACCCTCGCTGAGCAGTTCGCGCAGCGACTCGACGTCCGTCGTGGAGCGGGAGATCAGCCGGCCCGAGGTGTAGCGCTCGTGGAAGTCGATGCTGAGCGCCTGCGCGTGGCGGAAGATCCGGCCGCGCAGGTCGAGCAGCACGTCCTGGTTGACGCGGGCGGACGCCTGGGTGAAGGCGTACTGGAGTCCGCCGGCGGCCAGCGCGCACAGCAGATAGCCGACACCCACCGCGATCAGCGGGCCGTGGTCGTGCGCGCGGAACGCCGGTACGGCGCGGTCGATGGCGTACGCGACGATCAGCGGGCCCGCCTGGATGGCGGCCTGCTGGAGCAGGAGCAGCACCATCGTCACCACCACGCGGGCCTTGAGCGGGGTGAGGAGGGAGCGCAGCAGCGCGGCGGTGGCGCCCGGGGGAGTGGGCAGGGCGTCGCGGTCGAAGGGGTCCTGGTGCTTGTGGGACTCCCGCGCGTCCGGACGGTCCTTGCCGGGCTCCCCACCGTCGGGTTCCGTGCCCGCTTCCTTGCCCGGTTCCCGGTCCGGTTCCTTGTTCGGCGCGGTCGTCGTGGGCGCCGTCATCGGTCGGCCTCCTCGTCACCTGACATCAGATGGGCGTACTCGGCGTTGCTGCGCAGCAGTTCGTGGTGGGTGCCGACCGCGGTGATACGGCCGCCGGAGAGCAGGGCCACGCGGTCGGCGAGCAGGACCGTGGACGGGCGGTGCGCCACGATCAGCGCGGTCGTCTCCGCCAGTACGCGGCGCAGCGCGGCCTCGACCGCGGCCTCCGTGTGGACGTCCAGCGCCGACAGGGGGTCGTCGAGGACGAGGAAGCCGGGGCGGCCCACGACGGCCCGCGCGAGCGCGAGACGCTGGCGCTGGCCGCCGGACAGGCTCAGGCCCTGCTCGCCGACCTGGGTCCGCGTGCCCTGCGGGAGCGCGTGCGCGAAGTCGGCCTGGGCGACGGCGAGGGCACGGTCCAGGTCCGCTTCGCCCGCGGTGTCCGGGGCGCCCATGAGCACGTTCTCCCCGACGCCGGCCGAGAAGAGGGTGGGCTCCTCGAAGGCCACGGCCACGCGCGCGCGAAGCTCCTCGCGGGGCATCGCCGTGATGTCCTCGCCGTCCAGTGTGATCCGCCCGGCCGTCACCTCGTGCAGCCGTGGGACGAGGGCGGTGAGGGTGGTCTTCCCGGTGCCGGTCGCGCCGACCAGGGCCATCGACTCACCCGGACGGATGTGCAGATCGATGCGGTCGAGGACGGGGGGCGCGTCCGCCGGGGCGTCGGGATAGCGGAACTGGACGCCGTGGAAGCGGAGTCCGCCCTCGCCCTTCCCGTTGGCGACCGCGGACGTACTGGCGGCGACCGCGGATGTCCCGGTGGACTCCGGCTGCTCGTCCATCACCTCGAAGTACCGCTCCGTCGCCGTCGCCGCCTCCTGGCTCATCGCGAGGAGGAAGCCGATGGACTCGACGGGCCAGCGCAGCGCCAGCGCCGTGGACAGGAACGCCACCAGCGTGCCGGCGGACAGTCGGCCGTCGGCGACCTGGACCGTGCCGAGCACGAGGGCGGCGCCGATGGCGAGTTCGGGGAGGGTGACGATGACCGCCAGGATGGCGGCGAGGAGGCGGGCCTTGGCCAGCTCCGTGCCGCGCAGGGTGCGGGACAGCTCGCGAAAGGCGAGGGCCTGGCTGCGGTGGCGCCCGAAGCCCTTGATGATGCGGATGCCGAGCACGCTCTCCTCGACGACCGTCGTCAGATCGCCCACCTGGTCCTGGGCCCGCCGCGCCACCAGCGAGTAGTGCCGCTCGAAGAGCCAGCAGACCGCCATCAGAGGCACCGCGGGAGCGAGCAGCACCAGACCGAGGGTCCACTCCTGGGCCAGCATGATCATGACGCCGACGAGGATCGTCACAGAGTTGACCAGCAGGAACGTCAGGGGGAAGGCGAGGAACTGGCGCACCAGCATCAGGTCCGTGGTGCCCCGGGACAGCAGCTGACCGGAGGCCCAGCGGTCGTGGAAGGCGACCGGGAGCCGCTGCAGATGCCGGTACAGATCCGCCCGCATGTCGGCCTCGACCCCCGACAGGGGCCGCGCCACCAGCCACCGCCGCAGCCCGAACAGCACCGCCTCCGCGATACCGAGCAGCAGCAGATACAGCGCGCCGAGCCAGATGCCCGCCACGTCGTGCTCGGCCACCGGACCGTCCACCATCCACTTCAGGACGAGCGGGAACACCAGCCCCGTACAGGAGGCGAGGACCGCGACGAAGGCGGCACTGAACAGCCGCGTGCGCACCGGCCGCACGTACGGCCACAGGCGCAGCAGGCTGCGTACGGTCGAATGGTCGGCTCGGCCCGGGGTCACCGCATCTGGAGTGGACATCAGGATCGAGCCTACGGTTCGGCACTGACAGAGCCCACCGAGTTTTGGCCCGACCTGAATCGTTCCACGGATCCGGGTCCGGTGCCCCGGGCCTGGGGCTCGGTCGTATCGCCGCATCAACCGATCGGCTGATGCCGCTTCGAGCGTGATGGACGATGTGCCCGCTCCCGTCCCGCCGGGATCCTCGGGACATGTCAGTCATCGAAGTCACCGGACTGCGCAAGTCCTACGGCGGTCGGCCCGTCGTCGACGGTGTCTCCTTCGCCGTCGAGGAGGGCGAGATCTTCGGGATCCTCGGCCCGAACGGCGCCGGCAAGACCACCACCGTCGAGTGCGTCGAGGGCCTGCGGATCCCCGACGCGGGCCGCGTCCGGGTCACCGGGCTCGACCCCGTCGCCGACCACGAACAGGTCGCCCGCGTCCTCGGCGCCCAGCTCCAGGAGAGCGAGCTCCAGGCCAAGCTCACCGTCCGCGAGGCCCTGGAGCTGTACGCGGCCTTCTATCGGCACCCCGCCGACTGGCGGCCCCTCGCCGAACGCCTCGGCCTGACCGCCAAGCTCACCACCCGCTTCGCGAAGCTCTCCGGAGGCCAGAAACAGCGCCTGTTCATCGCGCTCGCGCTCATCGGCAACCCCCGGGTCGTCGTCCTCGACGAACTGACCACCGGGCTCGACCCGCGCGCCCGCCGCGACACCTGGCAGCTCATCGAGGACGTCCGGGCGAGCGGGGTCACCGTCCTGCTCGTCACGCACTTCATGGAGGAGGCGCAGCGCCTGTGCGACCGGGTCGCCGTGATCGACAAGGGCCGGGTGGCCGCCCTGGACACCCCGTCAGGCCTGATCCGGCGCTCGGCGGGCTCCACCGTCATCAGCTTCACGCCGTCCGCGCCGCTGGACGAGGGTGACCTGAACGCGCTGCCCGCGCTCGCGTCGGTCGAGCACAAGGACGGCAGGATCACGCTGTCCGGCACCGACGAGACCGTCAACGCGGTCATCACCCTGCTCGCCCGGGGCCACATCACCGCCCGCCAACTCCGCGTCACCGACGCCACGTTGGACGACGCGTTCCTGGACCTGACGGAGGTCACCTCATGAACACCGCGGTCCTGCGCACCGAGTTGCGTCTCTTCCGCCGCGAACCGGGCGCCCTCTTCTGGATCCTGGCGTTCCCCACCCTGCTGCTGGTGATCCTGGGTTCCATCCCGTCCTTCCGCCAACACCACGCCGACCTGGGCGGCCTGCGCACGGTCGACGTGTACGTCCCGGTCGCCGTACTCCTCGGCATGATCGTCGGCGCGCTGCAGGCGATGCCGCAGAACATCACCGGCTACCGCGAGCGCGGCATCCTGCGCCGCATGTCCACCACTCCGGTACGCCCGTCCGCCCTGCTGTCCGCGCAGATGCTGGTCTACGGCGCGGCGGCGCTCGTCTCGGCCCTGTGCGCGCTCGCGGTGGGCCGACTCGCCTTCGACGTACGACTGCCCGAGCAGCCGTACGGCTATCTCCTCGCCCTGCTCCTCGCGATCCTGGCCGCGCTCGCGCTCGGCGCCGTGGTCTCCGCGCTGTCCCGGACGACGAAGATCGCGGGCGCGATCGGGTCGGCGGTGTTCTTCCCGATGATGTTCTGCGCGGGCGTGTGGCTGCCGGTGCAGGCCATGCCGGACGGACTCGCTCGAGTCGTCGGCTACACCCCGTTCGGCGCCGCCGCGCAGGCCCTGAACCGGGCGGCGGCGGGCGACTGGCCGGGCTGGGCGCACCTGGGAGTGCTGGCGGCCTGGACGGTGCTGCTGACGGCCGGTGCCTCGCGCTGGTTCCGCTGGGAGTAGGGGAGGCGGCCGTGCAGACTGGGGAGATGACCGCCAGGGACCGGCAGATCGATCGGCGCTGGGAGCAGCTGCACATGTGGGGGCCGTACGGGCTGCTCGGCATGAGTGTCGTCCTCGCGGTCGCCTCCACCGGCCTGACGGACCGTTCCGCCAAGTGGTACGCCGGCTGGACCCTGGTCGCCGCCGCGGTCGCCCTCCAGCTGTGGTGGCACGGCACCCGTTCCCGCCGTCCCGGCCGTGGCCGGATCCCGTCCCGGGCGGGAACGGCGTACTACGGCGTCCGCTGGGCCCTCGCCTTCGCCCTCAGCTGGCTCAACCCGTTCTTCGCGTTCTACGCCGCAGCCGGATACATGGACGCCGACGAGCTGATCCGGGGCATCCGGCGGCAGCGGCTCGGACTGTTCGCGAGCGCGGTCACCGTGGCCGGTGCGCAGGCCGGTGGGCTGCCGTTCGGGAGCGGTGTCCAGTGGATCCTCTTCGCCGCGCTCCTGGTCGCCAACTCCGGCCTGCAGATGGTGGTCGCCCATCTGCAGGAGCAGGAGACGCGGCGCTCCCACGAGCGCACCGAGACCATCACCGCACTCGAACGCACCAACGCCGCCCTGCAACAGGCCCTCGACGAGAACGCCGCCCTGCACGCACAACTCCTCGTCCAGGCGAGGGAAGCGGGCGTCGCCGACGAACGCCGCCGGCTGGCCGCCGAGATCCACGACACGATCGCCCAGGGCCTGACGGGCATCATCGCCCAGCTCCAGGTCGTGGCCGGCGCGACCGACTTGACCACCGCCCGCACCCACCTCGAACGCGCCTCCGGGCTCGCCAGACACAGCCTCGGCGAGGCCCGCCGCTCCGTGCACAACCTGGCTCCGGTGGCGCTGGCGGACGACGGTCTGCCGGAGGCGCTGAAGAAGACGGTGGCCGAATGGGCCGAACGAACCGGCATACGTGCCGAGTTCACCGTGACGGGCACGGCGGAGCAACTCCACGAGGAGATCGCGGCGACCCTCCTGCGGATCGTCCAGGAGGCCCTGTCCAACGCCGCCCGGCACGCGCACGCCACCCGCCTCGGCGTCACCCTCTCCTTCCTGGTTGACGAGGTCATCCTCGACATCCGCGACGACGGACAGGGCTTCGACCCGCTCGCGCTTCCCGAGCGCACGCGCGCCGGCGGTTTCGGCCTCGACGGCATGCGCGCCCGCGCCGAACGCGTCGCAGGCACCCTCACCGTCGAGGCCGAGCCGGGGCACGGCACGGCGGTCTCGGCTCGCGTACCGTTGGTCCGCGATGACCGATGACGTGACCGATGACGCTGTGATCACCCTGCTGATCGTCGACGACCATCCCGTCGTACGGGACGGTCTGCGCGGCATGTTCGAGTCAGCGCCGGGATTCACGGTCCTCGGCGAGGCCGCGAACGGCGTCGAGGCCGTCGCCCTCACCGCCTCGCTCGACCCGGACGTCGTCCTGATGGACCTCCGCATGCCCGGCGGCAACGGCGTCGAGGCCATCGCGGAACTCACCCGCCGCGGCGCCCGCGCCAAGGTGCTCGTCCTCACCACCTACGACACCGACTCCGACACCCTCCCCGCGATCGAGGCGGGCGCGACGGGCTATCTGCTGAAGGACGCCCCGCGGGAGGAGCTCTTCACCGCCGTCCGCGCGGCAGCGCAGGGCCGTACGGTGCTCTCCCCGGCGGTCGCATCCCGGCTGGTCTCGGCGGTCCGCGCGCCCGCCTCGACCCAGGACCCCCTCTCGGCCCGCGAGCGCGAGGTGTTGGCCCTGGTGGCCAAGGGCACCTCGAACCGTGAGATCGCCCGCGTCCTGTTCATCAGCGAGGCCACGGTCAAGACCCACCTCACCCACCTGTACGCCAAGCTGGGCGTCAACGACCGCGCGGCGGCGGTGGCGGTCGCCTACGACCGGGGCATCCTGGGCTGACGCCACCTGAGGCGGGGCTTGCTCCCGAATGCCCGCGCCCCTGGAAGCCTCAGCCCACCACCCGTAGCAGCAGCACCGCCCGCGCCGGCACGGTGACCGTGCCGCCCGCCCGGTGGATCACGCCCGGCGCGCGCGCCTGCTCCTCCGTCGAGGTGTCGACCACGAGTTCGTAGCGCGAGGCCCACGGAGGCCCCGGCAGGACGAAGCTCACCGGACGGTCCCCGGCGTGCAGCACCGCGAGGAAGCTGTCGTCCACGACCGGCGCTCCCCTGGCGTCGCGTCCGGGGATGTCCCGGCCGGAGAGGTACATCCCCAGCGTCGCGGCGGGCGCGTACCAGTCCCGTTCCGTCATCTCCGTCCCGCGCGGGGTGAACCACGCCAGGTCCCGCAACCCGTCCACGGAATGGGCCCGCCCGGAGAAGAACGCGCGGCGCCGCAGCACGGGATGCCGGTGCCGCAGCGCGATCAGACGGGAGGTGAGGTCGTACAGGGCACGCCAGCCCGGTTCGTCGAGCAGGCTCCAGTCGACCCAGCTGATCTCGTTGTCCTGGCAGTACGCGTTGTTGTTGCCGCGCTGGGTGCGCCCGAACTCGTCCCCCGCGACGAGCATCGGCACCCCGGTGGACAGCAACAACGTCGTCAGCAGGTTCCGCAGCTGGCGCCGCCGCAACCCCCGTACCCGCTCCTCGTCCGTCTCCCCCTCCGCCCCGCAGTTCCAGGCCCGGTTGTCGTTCGTGCCGTCCCGGTTCCCCTCCCCGTTGGCCTCGTTGTGCTTGCGCTCGTAGGAGACGAGGTCGCGCAGTGTGAAGCCGTCGTGGGCGGTCACGAAGTTCACCGAGGCGTAGGGGCGCCGCCCGCCCCACGCGTACAGGTCGCTCGACCCCGAGAGGCGGTACCCCAGGTCCCGTACGTCCGGCAGCGCGCCCCGCCAGAAGTCCCGGACCGCGTTGCGATAGCGGTCGTTCCACTCCGTCCACAGGGGTGGGAAGGCGCCCACCTGGTAGCCGCCGGAACCGACGTCCCACGGTTCGGCGATCAGCTTCACCCGACGCAGGACCGGGTCCTGGGCGATGACCGCGAGGAAGGGGGAGAGCATGTCGACGTCGTGCATCGAGCGGGCCAGCGCCGCCGCCAGGTCGAAGCGGAAACCGTCCACCCCCATCTCCGTCACCCAGTACCGCAGCGAGTCCGTGATCAGGCGCAGGACGTGCGGCTGCACCACGTGCAGCGTGTTGCCGCAGCCCGTGTAGTCGGCGTACCGGCGGGCGTCCGACTGGAGCCGGTAATAACCCCGGTTGTCGATGCCGCGCAGGGACAGCATCGGGCCCAGCTCGCCGGCCTCCGCCGTGTGGTTGTAGACCACGTCGAGGATCACCTCGATACCGGCCGCGTGCAGCGCCCGCACCATCCGCTTGAACTCGCCGACCTGCTGTCCCGTCGTCCCGGAGGACGCGTAGCCCGCGTGCGGGGCGAAGTAGCCGATCGAGTTGTAGCCCCAGTAGTTCTTCATTCCGCGCCGCAGGAGGTGGTCCTCGTGGGCGAACTGATGGACGGGCAGGAGTTCCACGGCCGTGACGCCCAGCCCCACCAGGTGCTCGATCGCCGCCGGGTGGGCGAGCCCGGCGTAGGTCCCGCGCAGTTCCTCCGGGATCCCGGGGTGCAGCCGTGTGAAGCCGCGGACGTGCAGCTCGTAGATCACCGAGTCCGCCCACGGGGTCTTCGGGCGGTGGTCGTCCGACCAGTCGTCGTCATCGTGGACGACGACGCCCTTGGGGACGTACGGCGCCGAGTCCCGGTCGTCGCGCACGGTGTCCGCGACCTGCTGCTGGGGCCAGTCCCGGACATGCCCGTACACCTCGGGCGGCAGACTGAAGTCGCCGTCCACCGCGCGGGCGTACGGGTCGAGGAGCAGCTTCGCCGGGTTCCAGCGGGCGCCGGTCCACGGGTCCCAGCGGCCGTGCACGCGGTAGCCGTAGCGGCGGCCGGGCAGCACGCCGGGGACGAAGCCGTGCCAGATCTCGTGGGTCAGCTCGGTGAGCGGCACGCGCGTCTCGTGGACCTCGCCGTCCCGCTCGTCGAAGAGACAGAGGTCGACGGCCTCCGCCCCGCCCGCCCACAGGGCGAAGTTGGTGCCCGCCGCGCCGTCGGGGCCGACGCGGAAGCGCGCCCCGAGCGGCGTCGGGGCGCCCGGCCACACGGACACGGCGGGCGACGGCGCCCGCTGGGCGCCGTTCAGCACGGGGGACGACTGCGCGGGCAGCTTCTCGCCCGTGGCCCGCCCCTCCGGCACTGCCTCCTGCTCGGCTGCGCTCGACACCGTTCAGCCTCCTGCGGCTCGGTGGACGGCCCGAAGAGGAGCGTGCGGCGTCCCGGCCGCGGCTCCCCTTCGCGTCGTCCTCCCCACTGTTCTGCCCAGCGCTTGGCTCGCACTCACGTTTCCCCAGAGGTGCACACTCGTTGGGCCCGCTGTGAAGCACGAACAGACACGCGCGCGGCACGCAGGGGCCGCACTGGCCGCCGTACTGACCTGGGCCGGCCTGCTCGCCGGAGCCGCCGGCTGCACCTCGCACGGGATGGAGGAGGTGCTCGGCAAACCCCCCGCCGCCGAGGACGTCATCCGGATCTCTCCCGACGACAACAGCAAGGGCGTACGCCCGCGACAGGCGCTGCGGGTGCGGGTGCCCGACGGGCGCCTGGAGTCCGTGCAGGTCGTCAAGGACCAGGACGCGCAGGAGTCCGCGGTGCCCGGGCGCATCGCCGCCGACGGCCTGACCTGGGCCCCCGACGACCCGCGGCTCGCGCTCGCCGCCAAGTACACCGTGGACGTGGTGGCCCTCGACGGGCAGGGGCGGCGCTCGGCGCGGCACACGACGTTCACGACGTACGTCCCCGAGGAGCGGTTCATCGGATACGTGACGCCGGAGAACCGCTCCACCGTAGGCACCGGCATGATCGTCTCCCTCGCGTTCAACCGGGAGATCGAGAACCGGTCCGCCGTCGAGCGCGCGATCCACATCGAGGCCAGCCCCGCGGTGGAGGTCCGCCCGCACTGGTTCGGCAAGAGCCGTCTCGACTTCCGGCCCGAGAAGTACTGGAAACCGGGCACGAAGGTCACCGTCGGGCTGCGACTGCGCGACGTCGAGGGGGCGAAGGGCGTCTACGGACTCCAGTACAGGACCTTCTCGTTCACCATCGGACGCAGCCAGGTCTCGCTGGTCGACGCCGCCGCGCACACCATGGAGGTACGCCGCGACGGCGACCTCCTCGCCACGGTGCCGATCACGGCGGGCGCCCCCAAGAAGACGACGTACAACGGGAAGATGGTCGTCATGGAGATGCTGGACGTGACCCGGATGAATAGCCGCACGGTCGGCTTCGGCGGCGAGTACGACATCCCGGACGTCCCGCACGCGATGCGCCTCACCGACTCCGGGACCTTCGTGCACGGCAACTACTGGGCCCCGGGCGTCTTCGGCAACAGCAACGTCAGCCACGGCTGCGTCGGTATCCAGGACGTCAAGGGCGGCGGCTCCGACACCCCCGCGGGCTGGTTCTACGACCGCAGTCTCATCGGCGACGTCATCGAGGTCGTCAACAGCGACGACAAGAAAGTCGCTCCCGACAACGGCCTCGGAGGCTGGAACATGGCCTGGAAGGAGTGGAAGGCGGGCAGCGCGGTGAAGTAGCCCGGCGAAGCAGCCCGGTCAAAGGGGTACGTACGTGTCGTAGGGCAGGGGACTCCAGCGCGCCCCCACACGGTCGAACTTGGGACTGAACGGTGACAATCCCGGGGAGCCATCTCTCAGAGCCGTGTGATTAATTAGCGCGATACGCGCGGCGACGCGCTGGGGTGCGGGCCTGATCAGGCCGTGCGAGGGGAGAACAGACTTGAACGGGCGACCGATATCGGGGGCGTCGGTTGGAACGCGGGCACGGGGGAGCAAGGGGATCCTGGCGCTGCTGCTGGGCGCGCTGCTGCTCGCCGTGACCGCGTGCGGCGGGGGAGGGGACTCGGACTCCGGGTCCGGGAACGGCAAGGACAAGAGCACGGGCAGCTCCACCAAGGCCGACACCAAGGTCTCGCAGGCCGTGGTGACCATCGCCCCGAAGAACGGCACGAACGGCGTGGCCACCAGCGGGGCCCTCAAGGTCTCCGCGGCCAAGGGCAAGCTGACCGAGGTCACGGTCAAGGACGGCAAGGGCAACGCGGTCGACGGCGCGATAACCGGCGGGGGCGCCACCTGGACGCCCTCGACCCACCTCGCCTCCGCCACCAAGTACAAGGTCCACGCGGTGGCCAAGGACGCCGACGGCCGTGAGGCCGCCGAGGAGTCCGCCTTCACCACGCTGACCCCGAAGAACACCTTCGTCGGTATGTTCACGCCCGAGGACGGTTCCAAGGTCGGCGTCGGCATGCCCTTCTCGGTCCGCTTCACCCGGGGCATCACGCACCCGGACGCCGTCGAGAAGGCCATCAAGATCAAGACCGAGCCGGCCGTCGACGTCCAGGGCCACTGGTTCGGCAACGACCGCCTCGACTTCCGCCCCGAGCAGTACTGGAAGGCCGGTACGAAGGTCACCGTCACCCTCAACCTCGACGGTGTCGAGGGCCGGCCCGGGGTCTACGGCAAGCAGGCCAAGACCGTGTCCTTCACGATCGGCCGCAGCCAGGTCTCCACGGTCGACGCCAAGACCCACAAGATGGTCGTCAAGCGCGACGGCAAGGTCATCAAGACCATCTCGATCACCACGGGCAAGCCGGGCTACGAGACCTGGAACGGCCAGATGGTCATCAGCGAGCAGCTTCGGGTGACCCGTATGAACGGTGAGACGGTCGGCTACGGCGGCGAGTACGACATCAAGGACGTGCCCGACGCCCAGCGCCTGACCGACTCCGGCACCTTCATCCACGGCAACTACTGGGGCGGCGACGCCTTCGGCAACTACAACGCCAGCCATGGCTGCGTGGGCCTGCGCGACGTGCGCGGCGGCGGCGACCGCAGTGCCCCCGCCGCCTGGTTCTTCGACCACTCCATCACCGGTGACGTGGTGATCGTGAAGAACTCCCACGACAAGACGGTCGCCCCGGACAACGGCCTCAACGGCTGGAACATGTCCTGGTCGGCCTGGACCGCCTGACCGTTTCGCCTCGACGGGCCCGCTGTGCCCGGTCACCTTTGTGACCGAGTACACCGGGCCCGTTGTCGTTAGTCCCCGTGCCGCATCTGCCCCGGGGGACAACCCCCCAGACCCCCCGATACGGTGCCCTCATGACTGTGCATCTCGAAGTGGCCGAAGGCGTCGGCACCCTCCGCCTGGACCGCCCGCCCATGAACGCGCTGGACGTCGCCACGCAGAACCGGCTCAAGGAGCTCGCCGAGGAGGCCACTCGCCGCGAGGACGTGCGCGCCGTGGTCATCTACGGCGGCGAGAAGGTGTTCGCGGCGGGCGCGGACATCAAGGAGATGCAGGCCATGGACCACGCGGCGATGGTCGTGCGGTCCCGTGGTCTGCAGGACTCCTTCAGCGCCGTGGCCCGCATCCCCAAGCCGGTCGTCGCCGCCGTCACCGGGTACGCGCTGGGCGGTGGCTGCGAGTTGGCACTCTGCGCGGACTTCCGTATCGCCGCGGACAACGCCAAGCTCGGCCAGCCGGAGATCCTGCTGGGCCTGATCCCGGGCGCCGGCGGCACCCAGCGCCTGTCCCGCCTGATCGGCCCCTCCAAGGCGAAGGACCTCATCTTCACGGGGCGGATGGTGAAGGCCGACGAGGCGCTGTCGCTCGGTCTGGTGGACCGGGTCGTCCCGGCCGACGAGGTGTACGCCCAGGCACACGCGTGGGCCGCGAAGCTGGCGCAGGGTCCCGCGCTCGCGCTGCGCGCCGCCAAGGAGTCCGTCGACGCGGGTCTGGAGACCGATCTCGAGACGGGGCTCGCGATTGAACGGAACTGGTTCGCGGGGCTGTTCGCGACCGAGGACCGCGAGCGCGGCATGCGCAGCTTCGTGGAGGAGGGGCCGGGGAAGGCGAAGTTCCTCTGATCCCCTTGCAGTTGACGCGATGTCTTATCCGGTGTCCCCCGAAGGGCTGGTTTATGTCAGCCTTAAAGGAACCTTAAGCCTGCCTTGTCGGGGGCGACTGGCGATTGCCGCCAACTGGGGCATTCCGGCAGGTCAGATGGGCCGTGACGAGCACCGAACTGCCGGGGGCATATGCCGATAGGATGGTGTGGAATGGGCGGTTCCGGGGGGCGTATTCCTCCGGAACGGCCCCGAAGCGGGCTCTGGGCGGCCATGATGGGGGGCATGGCGGGGCTGGAGGGTATCGAACAGCCGCGGCGGCACGGGAGTGCGACCGCGGCGCGCTGGTCGCCTGCGGTCGAGGACGAGCGGGCGCTCAAGGCGCTCGAGTTGTTCGGCAATCCGACGGAGGGCGAGGTCCCGCTGCCGTCCCGCCCCGAGTCCGCCGCCACCGCCCGGCGGCTCACCCAGGTCATCGTCCTGCGGCACTGGGGACTCTCCCCGAAGATGACCGAGGACGCCGTGTTACTGGTGTCCGAACTCGTCGGCAATGCCGTACGGCACACGGGCGCCCGCGTCTTCGGACTTCGCATGCGCCGCCGCCGGGGCTGGATCCGCGTCGAGGTCCGTGACCCCTCCCGCGGCCTTCCCTGTCTGATGCCGGTCCAGGAGATGGACCTGAGCGGTCGCGGTCTCTTTCTCGTCGACAAGCTCTCCGACCGCTGGGGAGTCGACCTCCTGCCCCGCGGCAAGACCACCTGGTTCGAGATGCGCGTCGCCGACCGTTGACCGCTCGCCCCCGGGGCCCGCGCCGCGACCCGCACTGTCGCTAATCGGACCAATCGCACGTTTTCTTACCATCACACCCTTAAATGGTCGGGTGATCACGCCCGCTCGTCCCCCTCAGCCGTCCCCCGACGGAAGCTCCGAAGGCAGCCCCGACGGAAGCGTCGCGCGTGCGGCGCCGGACCCCCGCACGGTTCCGGATCGGCGTGCGGCGCTGCGGTCGGGTATCGCGCTCGCCGCCGGGACTCTCGCCGCGGGGTGTTCCACGACCGGCGTCGTCGCCCGCCCGGTCGCCGTGTCCCGCGCGGCCGTCTCTCCCTCCGCGAACCTCTCCGCCAAGCCCGCCGCCGCGCCCGCGCCCCGCCGCTTCCCGCAGCAGCCCGCCGAGATCACCCACGGCCCCCGCGACCGCCCGCGGGTCGCCCTCACCTTCCACGGCCAGGGCGACCCGGCCGTCGCCAAGACACTGCTCGGCGAGGCGGAGAAGGCCGGCGCCCGGGTCACCGTGCTCGCGGTGGGCAGTTGGCTCGACGAGCACCCCGACCTCGCCCGCCGCATCCTCGACGGCGGCCACGACCTCGGCAACCACACCCTGCGCCACCTCGCCATCAACGCGATGTCCGAGGCGGACGCGGAGGCCGAGATCCGGGGCTGCGCGGACCGGCTGCGGCGGCTGACCGGGTCCATCGGCACCTGGTTCAGGCCCTCCCGCACCCCGACCGCCTCCGCCCTCGTGGCGGGCGTGGCCCGCCGCGTGGGCTACCCGCACGTCCTCTCCTACGACGTCGACTCGCTCGACTACACCTCGCCGGGCGCCCCCGCCGTCACCCGCCAGGTCATCGGCGGGGTCCGCGACGGATCCGTGGTGAGCCTGCACTTCGGGTACGCGGACACGGTCGCCGCGCTCCCCGCCGTCCTGGAAGAACTCGGCCGCCGCGGTCTGCGCGCGGTCACCACCACGGAGCTGCTGAGCTGATGCACCGTAACCGGAACCTCACGAAGCGCGCCCTGCTCGCGGGCGCGGTACTCGCCGCACTCGCCGTACTTCCGGGCTGCGACGCCGAGTCCAAGAACACCGCGCACGAGGCCGTCGGCACCCAGGCCGCCGTCAAACCGGCCCAGCCGAAGCAGCCCGACGGCCTGCCCGGCATGCCGCCCGTGCTAGACCCGAGGGACGTCTACGCCGCCGACCGGCCGAACAAGCTCTCGCCGGTCGTCAAGGACTTCCCGTCCCGCGTGTACGTCCCCAACACCAACTCCAACACGGTCTCCGTGATCGACCCGAAGACGTACGAGGTCATCGAGACGATCCGGGTCGGCGCCCAGCCCCAGCACGTCGTCCCCTCCTGGGACATGAAGACGCTCTGGGTCAACAACGACCGGGGCAACACCCTCACCCCCATCGACCCGAGGACCGGCAAGGCGGGCAAGACCGTCGACGTGCACGACCCGTACAACCTGTACTTCACGCCCGACGGCAAGTACGCGATCGTCATGGCCTCCCTCGACCGCGAGCTGGTCTTCCGCGACGCGCACACCATGAAGCGTGTGAAGACCGAGCCGGTCAGCTGCTACGGCGTCAACCACGCCGACTTCTCCCCCGACGGCCGCTACTTCATCGTCTCCTGCGAGTTCAGCGGCGAGCTGCTGAAGGTCGACACCGCGCGGATGAAGGTGGTCGCCCAGGAGAAGCTGCCCTTCCGCGGTGCCATGCCGCAGGACGTCAAGATCTCGCCCGACGGCAAGCGGTACTACATCGCCGACATGGTGGCCAACGGCGTGTGGATCCTCGACGGGGACAAGTTCACGAGGCCGTCCTTCCTCCCGACCGGCAAGGGCTGCCACGGGCTGTACGTCAGCCGTGACTCGCGCGAGATGTACATCTCCAACCGGGGCGAGGGCACCATCTCCGTCTTCGACTTCACCCAGAACAGTCTGACCAAGAAGTGGCGCCTGCCCCACGGCGGCAGCCCCGACATGGGCGGCGTCTCCGCCGACGGCAAGGTCCTGTGGCTGTCGGGTCGCTACAACTCCGAGGTGTACGCCATCGACACCCGCACCGGCGTCCAGCTGGCCCGCATCCCGGTCGGCAGCGGCCCGCACGGCCTGGCCGTCTACCCGCAGCCGGGCCGCTACTCGCTCGGCCACACCGGCATCTTCCGCTGATCCGCGCCCGGTCGACCCTAAGGCGGTGACACGCCGCCGTACGGGTGAAGATCCCCGGCCCGCCGCCGCAGAACCGAGATCGTGCTCCCCATGATCGCAACTCGCCTGCGGCGGCGGGCCGCCGCCGTCGTCGTCTCCCTCTCGGCCGTCTTCGCGACCTCCGCCGCGACGCTCCCCGCGACCCCCACCGCCCCGCTCGCCAAGGCCGTCGCGCCCACCTGTCCCCAGTTCTACGACCCGGTCAAGGCCGCCGCCGACCACCGCGTGCAGATCGACCGCATCACCCCCGAGCCGGTCTGGCGCAAGACCTGCGGCACGCTGTACCGCAGCGACAGCAGGGGCCCCGCCACCGTCTTCGAGCAGGGCTTCCACCCCAAGGACGTCATCAACGGGCAGTACGACATCGAGCAGTACGTCCTGGTCAACCAGCCCTCGCCGTACGTGTCGACGACGTACGACCACGACCTGTACAAGACCTGGTACAAGTCCGGCTTCAACTACTACATCGACGCGCCCGGCGGCGTCGACGTCAACAAGACCATCGGTGACACCCACAAGTGGGCCGACCAGGTCGAGGTCGCCTTCCCCGGCGGTATCGCGCGCCAGTACATCATCGGCGTCTGCCCGGTCGACAAGAAGACCAAGACCGAGATCATGAGCGACTGCGAGAGCAACCCGTACTACGAGCCCTGGCACTGACGCCTATCCGGCGATGAACAGCGCCTCCGAGCCCACGGGACGATAACCGGCCGCCTGGAACGTCCGCATGCTGCGGGCGTTCCCCGGCGCGACCTGCGCCCACAGCGGCTCCGGGGCGAGCTGCCGGGCCGCCGTCACCAGGGCCCGGCCCAGCCCCCGGTGCCGTACTCCTTCGTCCACCTCGACGGAGACCTCGAGCCGCCCCGCGATTCCTCGCCCCAGCACCAGCACACCGCCCTCCGTCGTCCACGCGCGCACGTCGGCACGGCGCCTACGGGCGTACACGATCCGCGGATGGTCGCCGTCCGTGATCTCCTTCAGCGGGACCGCCGGCTCGCCCGGCAGGGGAGAGCCCACCAGCATCGCGTCGATGGTCTCGGACGTACGCCCCGTCCGCTCGAGGAAGGCCGCCAGGAACCGCGCGTTCATCGGCGCGGCGAGGGCGTCGCACGGCACGGCGGCCAGCGTGTCGTACACCCACCGCGGATCCTCGTCCGTGAAGACCACCGCGTGCGCGGTGAAGGCGAGCACCCCCGCGTCCCGGTGGGACGCCTGCGCCACGACGGTCGTACGACCGTCCGGCGGTGGGAAGACGCCCTGTGCGGCCGCGTCGAGAATGTCCCGAAGAGTCTCCACCACCGTGCTCCTTGAGTCTCCACCCACTGGAAGGCCCAGACTCGCAGACATGATCGACGACGGCACCGGACTTCTCACCATCGGCGAGCTGGCCCGGGCCACCGGACTGACCGTGCGCACCATCCGCTACTGGTCGGACGAGGGCGCCCTGCCCCCGGTGGCCCGCTCCTCGGGCGGCTACCGGCTGTACGACGCCGCGTCCGTGGCCCGCCTCGAACTGATCCGCACCCTGCGCGAACTGGGCCTCGGTCTTGACGACGTACGCAAGGTGCTGGCCGGCGAGACGACGGTCGCGGAGGTGGCCGCCGCCCATGTGACGGCGCTGGACGCGCAGATCAGCTCGCTGAAGGTGACGAGGGCGGTGCTGTCGTCCGTGGCGCGACGCGGTTCGACCGCGGAGGAGATGACGCTCATGAACAAGCTGGCGCGGCTGTCGGCCGCCGAACGGAAACGGATCATGGAGGAGTTCGTGGAGGAGCTGTTCCACGGGCTCGACTCCGTGGATCCGGCCATCCAGGAGCGGATGCGCTCCACCGCGGTGGACCTGCCTCAGGAGCCGACCCGCGAGCAGGTGGACGCCTGGGTGGAGCTGGCGGAGATGGTCCAGGATCCGGAGTTCCGGGCGCAGATGCGCACGGTGGTCGAGTTCAACGCGGCCGACCAGGACCACGCCGCGGCAGCCGGGCGATCCTTGTGGTTCCCCATGCGCATGCTCCAGTTGGCGACCGAGGCCCGCGCCCGGGGAATCGCCCCCGAGTCGCCGGAGGCGGCGGCGCTCCTGCGGGAGGTGCTGGGGGACGGCGACCCGGCCGCCGTACTCGCACGCATGGAGTCGGCGTCCAACGACCGGCTCGCCCGGTACCGGGAGTTGCTGTCCACGGTGAAGGGCGCGGGGACCCCGTCCGCGCACCGTGCGGAGTTCGGCTGGGTGGTCGCCGCACTGAGGGCCGGCGCGGACCGTTAATCTGACCTCCGTCAATACAGCGGTAATGCACTACGAAGGGGCGGATCGGTGGCGGACATCGAGGAAGCACGCAAGCAGTTCGAGCGGATCGATACGGACGGTGACGGTTTCATCACCGCGGCCGAGTTCAAGAGCGCCCTCGCCCAGGGCGGCGACTGGAACGTCACCGACTCGGTGGCGGAGGCCATCATCGCCACCCGCGACCTCAACGGGGACAAGGTCCTCTCGTTCGACGAGTTCTGGACCCACCTGAACAAGTGACCCGGGCCCTGACCAGGTGACCCGGACACAGGGGCGCCCGCCGACCATCCGGCGGGCGCCCCTTCGTCATGCCGTGCGCGTGGTGCGCCGGCGTGCACCATGAAGGCGTACGCGATGACGAGGGGGCCGTTGCCGGTGCCCTCGTAGTCGCCGAACCGGTCGCCGACCTGAAGGGTGCAGAAGCTGTGCCGCGCCGCGGTGACGGACGTCCACGAGGTGCGGATCCTGGCGGAGGTGCGGGCGGCCCGCCTCGCGGCCGCCCGTCACACACCGGAGGACGTCACCGTCCTGGAGGCCGCGGCCTTCGTCGACGCCGACATCGCGCTGCACGCGGCCGTGGTCGCCGCCGCGCGCAACCCCGTACTCACCGACCTCTTCGGGGAGTTCGTGCCCGCCCTGCGGGAGGGCCTGATCGAGATGCTGGACCTGGTGGGGATGTGGGAGCACGACCCCCACACGGGCGACGACGCCCACGCGGCGCTGGTACGGGCCGTCGCGGACGGGGACGCGGACACGGCGGGGACGGTCCTCCGAGAGGAGCTGGAGGAGACCCTCGCCCTGTTGCGGCGGCCCGTCACCCGAACGCCGTACGTCCCGGAATAGGCCCGCGTGCACCACGGTTGACGGTCACCGTCAGTCCAGTGGCGTCAACCCCGGAAGGGCCTGTCCATCATGAAGATCGGCATCATCGGAGCGGGCAACATCGGCGGCAATCTCACCCGACGGCTCACCGCCCTCGGACACGACGTCTCGGTCGCGAACTCCCGCGGTCCGGGGACCCTCACCGCACTCGCCGAGGAAACCGGGGCGACCCCCGTCAAGGTCGAGGACGCGGCGCGCGACGCCGAGGTCGTCGTCGTCACGGTTCCCCTGAAGGCGGTCCCGAACCTGCCGCACGGACTTGTGGACCAGGCCGCCGAGGGCGTCGCCGTCATCGACACCGGCAACTACTACCCCCAGCAGCGCGACGGCAGGATCGCCGCGATCGAGGACGAGGGCCTGACCGAGAGCGGCTGGACGGCCCGGCAGATCGGCCACACCGTCGTCAAGGCGTTCAACGGCACGTACGCCCAGGACATCCTGGACCGGCACCGCCCGGCCGGCGCCCCCGACCGACTGGCGCTGCCGGTGGCCGGTGACGACGAGGCCGCCAAGCGGGTCGTACGTGAGCTCATCGACGAACTCGGCTTCGACACGGTCGACACGGGCGGCCTCGACGAGTCCTGGCGCCAGCAGCCCGGCACCCCGGTCTACGGCCTCCAGAAGGGCGTCGACGAGGTGACCAAGGCGCTGGCGGAGGCGCCCCGGGAGCGCTCCGCGGACTTCCGCGCGTAACGTCAGACAGTCCGCAGCGGACGGTGCGGCCCGACCGGCAACTCGACCTCGACGGGGTCCCCGGGCCGCACCACACCGCCTTCCCGTACGACGCTCATGACCCCGGACTTGTAGACGACGCCGCCGCCGTCCTCGTCCCTCCCGACGACCTGCTTGAGCAGCCCCTTCTGGAAGTCGTCGATCTGCGCGCAGGGATTGCGCAGACCGGTGATCTCCACGACGGCCTCGTCCCCGAGACGCAGCAGCGTGCCCACCGGCAGCCCCAGCAGATCGACACCCCGGGTGGTGACGTTCTCCCCGAGCTCCCCGGGAGCGACGGTGAAGCCGCTCTCGCGCAGCTCGTCGAACAGCTCCTCGTGCATGAGGTGCACCTGCCGCAGGTTCACCTGCGACGGGTCCTTCGCCATCCGGAACCGGTGCTTCACGGTGGTTCCCGCGTGCACATCACCCTCCACCCCGAGCCCGGCGAGCAGCGTGATGCTCTCCCGGTTCGGCTTGGTGAAGGAATACGTCCCGTTACTGCTGACCGCTGTGACCGCCCCGCCCATCAGCGAGAGCTCCCCTCTCTCCGGCAGCTCCCACCGAGCCGCGGGTCAGAGCGTACGCGTCGGAGCGTGATCGTCAGGAGAACTCATGGGTCAGCCGGATCTCTCCGACGATGTGGGCGTTGAACTCGTCGAGTTCCTCGGCCGGCACCCACAACTCGAGGATGGTCCGCCCGCCGACCTGCTGGACGGGGTACCGGCTCAGGAAGTCCGACTCGACCTCGAAGCGCGTGACGTAGCCGGCACCGTCGTGCTTCACGTTCCAGTCCCGCGCGATCCTGATCGCGTAGTCCTCGTTGAGCACCGGATAGAAGATCGGCTGCTCGGGCAGCCTGGGCGGCCAGGCGCGCCACCCCGACCGCCGGACCAGGTCCAGTTCCTTGGGACCGGTGGGGCGCCACAGGGTCGTGGTCGCCGGCTGGCTGGACATGCGCACCGCTTTCGAAGGGGGGTACGGGGGAGCCCGGACGATACCGGGGCCATGAGCCCGGCGGCCACGAGGTTTCCGTCCGTTCCACAAGGGGCGGCTGCCGGCCCGTCATCCCTCTGTCAGTCTCCCGTCGCCCACTCCTTGAGCGCGGCCTTGCTGCCGAAGTTCGCGACGTCCCTGTCCAGGGGCTCGTCGGTGTACTGGTGGAATCGCCACGAGGCCTTGATGCGGGGCTTGCCCGCGGTCACGTAGTCGGCGATCCACAGCCCGTCTCCGGCGTACGAGGTGGTGTCGACGGTGAGCCAGTAGTTGCGGTTGGTGTAGAGGAGGACCCGGTGGTTCGGCCGAAGCTGCTTCACCTTCCGGATGAAACGGTCCTTCTCGGCGTTGCTCGCGTGCGTGCCGTCACCGGTGGCCTCCCAGTCGACGGCGAGCAGGTCCCCGGCCTTCTCGGGGGCCTTGCCGACGAAGTACTCGGCCTGGGCGGTGATGTCGCCGGGCCACAGGAAGTGGTAGAACCCGACCACGCACCCGGCGTCCCGGGCCGTCTTCACCTGTGCGGTGAGTTTCGGATTGACGTACGTACGGCCCTCCGTCGCCTTGACGAAGACGAACGAGAGGCCGTCGGTGGAGAAAGCGGACGACTGGTAGGCGCTTACGTCGATGCCGCGCAGCATGGGCGACTCCTCCGTGCGTGGGGGGATGTACACGTACCGTCCTGCCTGATACGTGCGGGGACCGACTACTTGTCAAATGCCCCCGCTTCCCCCACCACACCCTCGAACACCGGCCCGGACGCGGAACCTCCGCCACCGCCGCCGAGGGCACCCGCGGCCGGTGCTCACCGTCTTGGAATTTCTTCTGGAGAGCAGGGAAGTGCTCGACCGCGCTTGTCGACCGCTCAAGCCCCCCGCCCCTCATTCTCAAGCGCCGGGCGGCTGCCTGAGGGCGACGACATCGCGGCCGAGGGCGACGGCGAGGCCCTCGCCCTCCAGGGGGCAGATGCGGGATGCCGGGCCGGGCAGGTGAAGCACCGCGGCCGGATGGCAGGCGTCGAGATCCCAGATGCGGAGCAGGCTGTGGCGAGCAGCGCTGATCAGGACTCGGCGGCCGTACAGCCGACCCGCGGCGAGTGAGTTGATCGCCGCGGGGTACGGCTCGGGCCCGGCTCCCTCCCAGGGGAGTCCCGTGGCCGCGTCCCAGAGCTTCACGATCCCGCGGGCGTCGGCGGACGCGCCCAGGAGTCCCGTCCCCGTCCGCAGCAGGAGTACATCCGACACCGGTCCGCGGTGTTCGAGGGCATGCGGAACTGACGTACAGCTGCCGTCGAGCGCCACGGCCCAGAGTGCGACGGCGTGGTCCTCTCCGCCCGAGGCAAGGCGACCGAGGCCCTGCTCGTCGGACTCCAGGGCAAGGGAGGTGACGGCACCCTTGTGCGGTGCCAGGGGTGCGCCGAGCGGGCTCGCGGTGGTGAGGTCCCAGAGCCGTACGGTGCCGTCACTGCCGCCCGTGGCCGCGACGGGGACGCCCGACAGCACGGTGAGCGCCACCGCTTTGACCCAACGGGCTCCGGGCCGTTTGCGCAGCAGGACGACGGGGCGGGCCGGAGAGGTCAGCAACGTTGCCTCGTCCGGTCCGTAGGAGGCCACTTCCGACGCGGCCGTGAGGTCGCGGACCAGGATGGCGAACGGCTTCGCGGCGCGGCCCTTGCGCCGTCGTAGCCGAGCCACCGCCTCGCCGTCCCGGGCGTTCACGGCGAGATGGAAGCCGCCGAGGCCCTTCACCGCAACGACGCGTCCGGCGGCCAGCGCTTCGACGGCGCCCGCGAGCGCCGCTTCGCGCTCGGCGAGTTGTCCGCCCGGTCCGTGCAGGGAGAGGGCGGGACCGCAGTCGGGGCAGGCGTTGGGTTGGGCGTGGTAGCGGCGGTCTCCCGGGTCCGCGTACTCCGTGGCGCACGGCTCGCACATCGTGAACGCCGTCATGGTGGTGCGGGACCGGTCGTAGGGAAGCGAACGGATCAACGAGTAGCGGGGTCCACAGTCGGTGCAGTTGGTGAACGGGTAGCGGTAGCGGCGATCCGCCGGATCGAGGGTCTCTCGCAGGCACTGCGCGCAGACATGGGCGTCGGGAGGAGCGGTCGTCACGGCGGACGCCCCGGGCACATGACGGCTGGAGCGCACCTCGAAGCCGCGATCGGCCTCGGCGTCCTCGGCGCGCCGTCGGCGCCGCACCCGAACGGTGTCCACGCTGGCCAGCGGAGGAGCTCGCTCCGTGAGTGCGACGACGAAATCGCGGAGCGCGGACTCAGGACCGCAGGCTTCGATCAACACGCCGAGGGTGTCATTGAGCACCCAGCCGGAGAGGCGCACGCTGGTGGCGAGACGGTACACGAACGGCCGGTACCCGACACCCTGCACCACCCCGGTGACCTGGATGAGCCATGCCTCACGAACAAGTCCCGTGGCGTCCCCCCTCCTCATGAACAAGCAGTGACGTCGCATCTTCTCCGATTGCCGTACTGACCATTGTCCCGGGGCGATGGATTCGGTGACCCGGAGGGCTGAATCCGGGGTGCCGAGCTTGGCCGGCGGGTTGTGGCCTCCGCTCCGATCATTCGCTCCGGCCGGCTACCGGGCTCTTCTCGGTATGCGCGGCACCGGTAGGCAGTTCAGGCCGACCCAGCCAGGACACGAACAGCCCGTCGGGGTCCCATCTGGCGCGGAGGGCGTCGAGCCGCAGGAGGTTCTCGTCGGTCACGAAGCGATACGGGCGGTTGACCAGGTTCTCGTCAGCCAGTTGGATCCCGCTGGCATACGGCTCCCACGCTCGCATGTGGTTGGTCACCCAGTTCGTGTAAGTCTGGCTGTCGACCGGATCGGTCCAGGCCGCATACAGCCCGTAGTACAGCTCGTCTTCCACCGAGTACGCCATCGACGGACGTTCGGGCTGTCGCTCGTATCCTCCCCAGTTGAACACCAGCAGGTGCGACGGCGCCGGCGGCCAGGTCTTCAGCATGGCCTCGAAGTTGGGCCACAGGTCGTCGAAGGAGGCATGGGTCCACATGCTGTCGGCCAGATAGCGCTTGGTCTCGTCGTAATGTGGATCAGTGCCGTATCGGCTGAGGGTTGCGGTGTCCGTCACCTCGTTGAGCCGAGTCGTGAGCACGTGAGGGCGTGCGGGACAGGACTCGTAGAGCGACAGTTGGTCCCTGGCCTCGTCCTCCGTATCGGTGAAGGCCGTCGCGTTGAGCGAGATGAGAGGCTCGCCGTCCGTCATCGGGTCGCGGCAGCACAGGAGATTGATCTCGGTCGGGGTCTGACGGCCGATCTCGTGGACGAACCGGTAGACGTCTGGTGCGGCCGAGGCCGGCCAGAAGTAGCCGCTGTTCATCGTGACCCGCATGCGCGGGTACAGCTTGACGTAGAACCTGGTCACAACGGCGAAGAAGCCGGGACCGGCGCCGCGGGCTGCCCAGAACAGGTCGGCGTTCTGGGTCTCGTCGGCGTGGATCCGTTCGCCGCTCGCCGTGACCACGTCGATACCGGTCACCGACATGCACGCCGGTCCGTAGTCCCGGCCGGCCCAGCCGAACCCGCCTTGCAGCAGGTACCCGCCGATGGAGACACCCGTGCAGTGGCCGGTGGGAAAGTACAGGTTCTGCTCGGCCACCATCGCATTGAGCTCGAACCCCTTGATTCCGGGCTGGGCGGTGCCGGTCATCGCCTCCCTGTCGACCGCCACGTGCCGCAGGTTCGACAGGTCGATGAGCACCGTGCCGTCACGCAGGTGCGACCCGGACCAGCTGTGGCCACCTGACCGCACCGCGATCTGCAGGCCCTCCGCCCTGGCGAGCTGCACCGCTGCGACGACATCGTCCTCGTTGTTCGCCAGCACGATCACCTCTGGGTAGCGGTCCGGCACCCCCGCGTGCCAGCACGCCTCACGGCGCCGACTCTCGTAACGGTAGTCACCGCGACGCAACACCCTGCCCTCGATCCGGGTCGACATGCCCTCTCCTTTCAGGAATCTTCGTGCACCGGAACGAACGGCAGAACAGGCCCTGCCGGCCGGCGAGCCTATTCGGATCGTTGGAACTCGTCGAAAATATCCGGGAGAAACGCCGCGAGATGGTTCATCTCCTGCGAGCAATGTACGACCATGGCGCGGGCGTGCCCGTCCCCGAGACGCCGCAGACCTTCCGCGACTGTTTCGAGTTCGTCGGTCAGGGAGGCTCCTGCGCGAGGGGCGACGTATTTCCCGCCCATCCAAAAGCGCGAACGCATCTCGGCGCCGCCCTTCACCCGGCGTACGTAGTGGACCAGGTGGCCCCAGTCGAGCGGAACGCGGGACAACCCGATCCTGGCGCAGATCGCGGTGGCTTCGTCCGGATCGACGCTGTCATCGCTGAATCCCAGCGTGTCGGGAGGGACAAACCGGATAGCGAGCTCGCCGAGCGAACTGCCGACGTACTCGTCGACGAACGACGTACCCCCGATATACCTGTCGCGGTAGGGAGCACTCTGGTCCACCGTGCCTCGAGACCATTCCGTGTACAGGTGGGCACGCGGATACCACAGCTTGTACCGTTGGGTCTCCGTGGCATGCCACCAGAACCACCAGTCCACCATGGCCGGAGACACTCTCGGCATGCGGGTCAGTGTGGCGATGTGCATGGATCCGTCGCCGAAGAGGCTGTATCCGTTCTCGAACTCCCCATAGCCGGTGTCGCTCAGCGTTGCCGCGTCATCCGGGCTCAGGCACAAAGGGGGCGGCTGTGGGCCGAGACCGATCGCCTCTTTGATGTGCTCCGGCATGGGTGCCATCACCGGGTTCCAGTACTTTGCGTACCATTTGCCGGCGAGTTCGCCGGGGCGCATTCCCAGGTGGGGTCGGCGGGTGGGGTCCGGGCGCGGTTCTCTCACTTCAGTCATGTTGCGACTGAATCCGGACCGTGGGGCGTGTCTGACGACGACCGACAGGGAATGGGGGTCGGATCCGGCGAGTACCTGCCATGCTTCAGTCTGCGTCGAGCCGTTCCAGGAGGCGTGGACGACGCTGTGCCCGCCGTCGGACCGTGCCGCCGCACTCGGTGGGTAGTAGGGCGTGCCGATCCATTTGTTCCGGAAGGCCCCACCCGATGAATTCGTTGCCGTTGGAGAGGGCCTGGGTGTTTCCCTGAGTTGGTGACTCCAATGGCGGCTGGTGGTAGTGGGTCTTGACCGCCGTCGCCTTGTGGCTGGGGAAATCAAGGTTGAGGATCAGGCCGTGCGAACGCTGTTCGGGGGCGCCGTCGGGCAGGTCGCAGCAGCCGTCGTCGAACATGCTGATCCGGTTTCCTGGCTGGAATCGGGCATCGTGCTGCCAGTAGAAGCCCGCGTTCGGGCCGAAGGTGAAGTCGCTTTTCTTTCCCCCGATCTGATAGCGGATCTTCCCGGATTTCTTGGTGACGTTGTAGATCGCCCACATGTTCCGGGACGAGATCAGCAGTCGGCCGTCGGGGCCCTCGTCGACGGAGTTGATGTGAAAGGCGTCCCACACTCCGTCGGACGACGATGCGCTGGAGGCTGCCTCCTCGGAATCGGCGGGGTCGATGTGGTCCAGCGCGTTCCATGAGTAGAGGAGTCTTCCCGTGGCGAGGTCGACCTCCTGGATCTCGATGTTCTCGATGGCTCCGTTCTTCGGACCCCCATAGGGCGTGAGATCCATGGGCACCGGCTTTGAGGCGATGAACAGGGCGGTGCCTCTGCGAGTCAGGGTGAATTCGTGCTCGTCCGGGTAGTAGCCGTGGTGCGCGAAGACCCTGAAGTCGGCGTTCTGGAGGTTCGTGGAAGGCAGGGGGCGGAACCAGACCGGATCCCCCGAGCCGTCGTTGGCCAGTGCCCCCGTCTGGCCGACCATCTGGTCCGCGCTGAACGGGGCGACAAAGATGTCTCCGTGAGCCGTTCCCGGTTTGTTCGCGGTCACGGTCACCCGCATGGGGTGAAGGCCCGGTTCGGACACGAAACTCCACACGTCGCTGCCCGGCAGGATCGGGGGTGGAGTACTTTCCGATGGAGGGAAGGGTTTCGTCGCGCACCGGCGGGGCGGGCCCTCTTGGGGACTGGCCGTGGCCGACGGCACGCAGTGCGCGAAGACCACCCCGCAGCGAGCGCGCAGGCTCCGACGGTGCGATGGGTTCTTCTCCGTGTCCGGCGGATCCGCGGCTCTCGCGTCACCATGGCCGACCTCCTTGGCACCCGGAACCCTTCTCCGATGGCGGTGCCGCTCGTCCTCGAACGTCTTGTTCGGTTCACCCCTCGACCCATGACGATCAAGACCGGGAGCTGTTCCTCTGGAGACGGTATGCAGCACGAGGGGCCCGCGCCCGCTGAAGGCGACTCAGGTAGGCCGTTCGGCAGGTGCGGCCTCACCCGGACCTGCGGCGGCTCCATCGCGACGGGGTGATGACGAGCCGGCCTTCCGACGACCCGGTGGGCGGGCGTACTTGGGCAGCAGCGGGGGCTGAGTGGCCGGAGCTCACGAAGTCCAGGGAGGCGAACGTGCGGGCGATGTTGAAGTCGAAGTCCAGGCCACCGTCGGGGCGTGCGTGGGGATGCCGTCGGGCGGCGAGACCGCGCAGGGGAAGGAAGGCCCCGGCGGCCGCACGGCCGCCGGGTCTCACGACGGCACGTCAGCCGAGGACCCGGACCGGGTCGCCGTCGAGGTAGGCCTGGATGTCCTCCACGGCCTGGCCGTAGTAGCGCGCGTAGTTGGCGCGGGACACATAGCCGAGATGCGGGGTGGCGAGCAGCCGCGGTGCGGTGCGCATCGGGTGGTTGCCCGGCAGCGGTTCGACGTCGAAGACGTCGACGCCGGCGCCGGCGATACGGCCCTCGTGCAGCGCCGCGAGCAGGGCGTCCTGGTCGACGATCGCGGCCCGCGAGGTGTTGATCAGGTAGGCGGTGGGCTTGAGCAGGGCGAGCTCGGCGGCGCCGAGCAGGCCCCGGGTGCGGTCGCTCAGCGCGAGGTGGACGGAGATGAAGTCGCTGCTTGTCACCAACTCCTCCTTGGAGGAGGCGAGCTCGACACCGGCCTCGTCCGCGCGTTCCTTGGTGAGGTGCTGGCTCCAGGCGGTGACCTCCATGCCGAAGGCGAGTCCGATCCGGGCCACCCGGCTGCCGATCTTGCCGAGTCCGAGCAGGCCGAGCGTGCGGCCGTGCAGGTCGGCGCCGAGGGTGGACTGCCAGGGGCCGCCGTCGCGCAGAGCGTTGTTCTCCTGGACGATGCCGCGGGCGAGTCCGAGCAGCAGGGCCCAGGTGAGTTCGACCGGCGGCGTCGAGGAGCTCTGGGTGCCGCACACGGTGACGCCGCCCGCCTTCGCGGCCGCGTAGTCGATCACCGAGTTGCGCATGCCGGAGGCGATCAGCAGTTTCAGGCGGGGCAGCCGGTTCAGCAGCGAGTCCGGGAAAGGCACCCGCTCGCGCAGGGTGACCACGAAGTCGAAGTCGGCGAGGGCGGAGGCGAGTTCGTCCTCGGTGGCGAAGTGCTCGGCGAAGGAGACGACCTCGACCCGATCGCTCAGCGTCGACCAGTCGGCACATGTGCTCGCCACGTTCTGGAAGTCGTCGAGTACGGCGCAGCGGAATTGCACGTCATTTCTCCCAGGTGTTCTCGCTGTCGGGGCGCGGGCACGCGCCCGGTCCGGGGGCGCCCGGCAGCACGATCCTGCCCCGGTCGATCATGGCACCGGAGAACGGAGGGGTTTGTTGTGACGAGCCGCCGGGCGGCCGCGCCCGAGGGGCATCCGACGTTACGTACGTGCTACGAATCTGCAGGTCAGGGCCCTTCCGCCCCTCAGCACTCGATGATGTTCACCGCCAGCCCGCCCCGCGCCGTCTCCTTGTACTTGACGCTCATGTCCGCGCCCGTCTCCTTCATGGTCTTGATGACCTTGTCGAGGGAGACCTTGTGGGAGCCGTCGCCGCGCATGGCCATGCGGGCGGCGGTGACCGCCTTGACCGCCGCCATGCCGTTGCGCTCGATGCAGGGGATCTGGACGAGGCCGCCGACCGGGTCGCAGGTGAGGCCGAGGTTGTGTTCCATGCCGATCTCGGCGGCGTTCTCGACCTGCTCGGGGCTGCCGCCGAGGACCTCGGCGAGGGCGCCCGCGGCCATCGAGCAGGCCGAGCCGACCTCGCCCTGGCAGCCGACCTCGGCGCCGGAGATGGAGGCGTTCTCCTTGAAGAGCATCCCGATGGCGCCGGCGGCCAGCAGGAAGCGCACGACGCCGTCCTCGTCCGCGCCCGGGATGAAGTTGATGTAGTAGTGGAGGACCGCCGGGATGATGCCCGCGGCGCCGTTCGTGGGGGCCGTGACCACCCGGCCGCCCGCCGCGTTCTCCTCGTTCACCGCCATGGCGTAGAGAGTGATCCACTCCATCGCGTGCGCCAACGGGTCGCCCTCCGCCCGCAGCTGGCGGGCCGAGACGGCGGCACGGCGGCGGACCTTGAGCCCGCCCGGCAGGATGCCCTCACGGGACATGCCCCGGGAGACGCACGCCTGCATCACACGCCAGATGGCGAGCAGACCCTCGCGGATCTCCTCCTCGGTGCGCCAGGCCCGCTCGTTCTCCAGCATCAGGGCGGAGATCGACAGGCCGGTCTCCTTCGTCAGCCGCAGGAGCTCGTCGCCCGTGCGGAACGGGTACTTGAGCACCGTGTCGTCGAGCTTGATGCGGTCCTCGCCCACCGCGTCCTCGTCGACCACGAAGCCGCCGCCGACCGAGTAGTACGTCTTCTCCAGGACGAGTGTGCCGGAGGCGTCGTACGCGAAGACCGTCATGCCGTTCGCGTGGTACGGCAGGGCCTTGCGGCGGTGCAGGACCAGGTCGTCGGCGAAGGAGAAGGCGATCTCGTGCGTGCCGAGGAGCGAGAGGCGGCCCGACGACTTGATTTGCTCCACGCGCTCGTCGGCGCCCTCCACGTCCACGGTGCGCGGCGAGGCGCCCTCCAGGCCCAGCAGCACCGCCTTGGGGGTGCCGTGGCCGTGGCCGGTGGCGCCCAGGGAGCCGTACAGCTCCGCCCGGACGGAGGCCACGGAATCCAACAGCTCCTCGTTGCGCAGCCGGCGGGCGAACATGCGCGCCGCACGCATCGGGCCCACCGTGTGGGAGCTCGATGGGCCTATGCCGATCGAGAACAGGTCGAAGACCGAGATGGCCACGGGGACTCCTCACAACAGGGGTGGTGCATGGGGGCGGGCGCCGCGCACAGCTCCGCTTCCAGTGTGCGCGGCGTCCCGGTGAATCGTACGTTCCGTGCGAATTTCTGTACGAAAGTGAAGTTTCGCAGGAACTGTTTCTGTACTGCTTCGGGCGGTACTACTTCAGGCCGGGGTACAGCGGGTGCTTGTCGGCCAGGGCGGAGACCCGGGACTTGAGGGACTCCGCGTCGGCCGCCCCGAAGGGAGAGGGCGCCTTCAGCGTCTCGGCGATGATGTCCGCGACCTCGGTGAAGTCCTCGGCCTGGAAGCCGCGGGTGGCGAGGGCGGGCGTGCCGATGCGCAGGCCGGACGTGACCATCGGGGGCCGCGGGTCGTTCGGGATGGCGTTCCGGTTGACCGTGATGCCGACCTCGTGGAGACGGTCCTCGGCCTGCTGACCGTCCAGCTCGGAGTTGCGCAGGTCGACCAGGACCAGGTGCACGTCCGTGCCGCCGGACAGGACGTCCACGCCCACGGCCTTGACGTCGTCCTGGACCAGGCGCTCGGCCAGGATCCGCGCGCCGTCCAGCGTGCGCTGCTGGCGCTCCTTGAAGTCGTCGGAGGCGGCGACCTTGAAGGAGACGGCCTTCGCGGCGATCACGTGCTCCAGCGGACCGCCCTGCTGGCCGGGGAAGACCGCGGAGTTGATCTTCTTCGCCAGCTCGGCGGTGGACAGGATCACGCCACCGCGCGGGCCGCCCAGCGTCTTGTGGGTCGTGGTCGTGACCACGTGGGCGTGCGGCACCGGGTTCGGGTGCAGGCCCGCGGCCACGAGACCCGCGAAGTGCGCCATGTCGACCATCAGGTACGCGCCGACCTCGTCCGCGATCCGGCGGAACGCGGCGAAGTCCAGCTGACGCGGGTAGGCCGACCAGCCCGCCACGATCAGCTGCGGCCTGGACTCCTTGGCGAGGCGCTCGACCTCGTCCATGTCGACCTGACCGGTCTCGTCGTTCACGTGGTACGCGACCACGTTGTACAGCTTGCCGGAGAAGTTGATCTTCATGCCGTGGGTGAGGTGCCCGCCGTGCGCGAGGTTCAGACCCATGATCGTGTCGCCCGGCTTCAGCAGCGCGAACATGGCCGCCGCGTTGGCCTGGGCGCCCGAGTGGGGCTGCACGTTCGCGTGCTCGGCGCCGAAGAGCGCCTTGACGCGGTCGATGGCGATCTGCTCGACGACGTCGACGTGCTCGCAGCCGCCGTAGTAGCGGCGGCCCGGGTAGCCCTCGGCGTACTTGTTGGTCAGGACCGAGCCCTGGGCCTCCATGACCGCGACCGGAGCGAAGTTCTCCGAGGCGATCATCTCCAGGGTGGACTGCTGGCGGTGCAGCTCGGCGTCGACGGCGGCGGCGACGTCCGGGTCCAGCTCGTGCAGGGGCGTGTTCAGAAGCGACATCAGTCAGAAGTCCTTAGGAGCCGGAGAACTCGGTGTACTCGTCGGCGGAGAGCAGGTCGGCCGGCTCGTCCGTGACGCGTACCTTGAACAGCCAGCCGCCCTCGAAGGGGGCGGAGTTCACCAGCGACGGGTCGTCGACCACGTCCTGGTTGGCCTCCACGACCTCGCCGGTGACCGGCGCGTACAGATCGCTGACCGACTTGGTCGACTCCAGCTCGCCGCAGGTCTCGCCCGCGGTCACCGTGTCACCGACCGCGGGAAGCTGGGCGTAGACGACATCGCCGAGCGCGTTGGCCGCGAACTCGGTGATGCCGACTGTCGAGACGCCGTCCTCGGCGACCGACAGCCACTCGTGCTCCTTGCTGTAGCGCAGCTGCTGGGGGTTGCTCATGGCCTGAATTCTCCTGTACGCGGGGGAGTGCGGATGAACGGGATGACCGAGTGGTCTTGGGATACGAGACGTGACACAGAGGCGTGCGTCACGTGGGCGCGCTGGACGGGGCCCTTTCGGCCCCGAAGCTACTTCTGGCGCTTGTAGAACGGCAGCGCCACGACCTCGTACGGCTCATGGCTGCCCCGGATGTCCACGCCGACCCCGGCCGTGCCCGGAGCGGCGTGCGCGGCGTCGACGTACGCCATCGCGATCGGCTTGCCCAGCGTCGGGGAGGGCGCGCCGGAGGTGACCTCGCCGATCACCTTGCCGTCGGCGACGACCGGGTATCCGGCGCGCGGCACGCGGCGGCCCTCGGCGACAAGCCCGACGAGTACCCGCGGGGGGTTCTCCTCGGCGCGGGTGGCGGCCTCCTGGAGCGCGGCACGCCCCACGAAGTCCCCCTCCTTCTCGAACTTCACGACGCGACCGAGCCCCGCGTCGAAGGGGGTGAGCGAGGTGGTCAGCTCATGCCCGTACAGCGGCATGCCCGCCTCCAGGCGCAGCGTGTCGCGGCAGGAGAGGCCGCAGGGGACGAGCCCGACGGGCGCGCCCGCGTCCGTCAGCGCCTGCCACAGCTTCTCGGCGTCGGACGGGGCCACGAACAGCTCGAAGCCGTCCTCGCCCGTGTAGCCCGTGCGGGCGATCAGCGCCGGGACGCCCGCGACGGTGCCCGGCAGGCCCGCGTAGTACTTCAGCCCGTCCAGGTCGGCGTCGGTGAGCGACTTGAGGATGCCGGGGGACTCGGGGCCCTGCACGGCGATCAGCGCGTACGCGTCGCGGTCGTCGCGCACGAGGGCGTCGAAGCCGGCGGCGCGCTCGGTCAGCGCGTCCAGCACCACCTGGGCGTTGGAGGCGTTCGCGACGACCATGTACTCGTTCTCGGCCAGCCGGTAGACGATCAGGTCGTCCAGGATGCCGCCGTCCTCCCGGCAGATCATCGTGTAGCGGGCGCGGCCGACGCCGACGGAGGCGATGTTGCCGACCAGCGCGTGGTTGAGCAGGGCGGCGGCCTGCGGTCCGGTGACCGTGATCTCGCCCATGTGCGACAGGTCGAAGAGACCGGCCCGGGTGCGCACGGCGAGGTGCTCGTCGCGCTCGGAGCCGTAGCGCAGGGGCATGTCCCAGCCCGCGAAGTCGGTCATCGTCGCGCCGAGCGAGCGATGCACGGCATCGAGCGCGGTGAGACGGGGTGCGTTACTGCTCATCGGTGGGGCTCCCAAGGCATGACGGCGAGGTCGTTCCTCCCCATCTGTCATCGGAACCTGAGAGGTTCATCACGACCCCGCGAACGGAGGTCCTGACTTGCACCTTGGGTGGAGCCACTGGACAGCGGCCCGCTTTTCAGATGTGCCTCGCCCGCGCGGTAACGGGGCCTGAGAGATTCAAGGGAGGGACTTGCTCCTTCGGCGCCCGGGTACCCGAAGGTTCCCGGAACTCTCCCGCGCGGATTCAAGCGGCCGGTATGCAGTTGGCGGGCACATCATCGCACGCGCCGTCCGATCACGGCAGTCCGCATCTGTAACCGGCCTGTGGCAGTCCGCGTACGGAAACGAGAGACACCGCGCATTACCTTCTCTTTACACTCGACGGGGATGGGACTCCACACCCAAGGGGAGGACGATCACGGTGAACAGGACCACGGCGTACGCCACGACCTCGGGCCTCGCGCTGCCCGAGCAGCCCGGTGTCCCGGCAGGGACCCGGGAGACGTGCGGAGCGCTGCCGACGGCCGTCGTCCGCGACCTCAGAGCGCGCGCGGGACACTCTCCGCACGGTCTGCACTTCGCGGCGGCCGACGTCGTCGTGGTCACCGGGTTGCCGGGCAGCGGCAAGTCGACCCTGATGCGCCGCGCCGTCGAGGGCCCGCGCATCGACTCCCAGGACACCCGGGACCGCTGGGACGAGCGGACGGGCGGCCGGCTGCCGTACGCCGTCTACCGGCCCCTCGTCCGCCTCGCGCACTACGCGGGCCTGCGTCGCGCCCTGCGCTCCGGCGCAGGGCTCGTCGTGCACGACTGCGGTTCGCAGGCCTGGGTGCGCGGCTGGCTCGCCCGCGAGGCCCGGCGCCGCGGCGGCACCCTCCACCTGCTGCTGCTCGACGTCACGCCCGGCACGGCGCTGGAGGGCCAGCGCGAGCGCGGCCGGGGCGTGTCGCGGTACGCGTTCGCCCGTCACCGGGGCGCGGTCGCCCGGCTGCTGCGCTCCGTCGAGCGGGGCGACCTGCCGGAGGGCTGCGGCTCGGCGGTGCTCCTCGACCGGGACGCGGCGGACGTACTGCGGCGGATCGGCTTCGGTGACTGAGGAACGGCAGGGACTTCGGTGACTGAGAAACGGCAGGGGGTGGCCGAGAGCGGTCGAGAGCGGCCGGGAGCGGTCGGGAAGTCGTACCGGCCCACTAACCTTTCCAGCCAGAACACCAGAACAGTGGTTCACCGCAGGCGGTAGACAGGTAGACAGATGGACATCCCCGACTTCCCGGACTTCTCGGTACCGGCGTACCCGCAACCCGGCCCGCACCCCCACTCGCACGGCGGCTGGCCGGGCAACGAACTGGAGGAGGTGCTCTCCGCGTCCCTCGGAGTGCCCTCGGCCGGCGGCCGCATCGTCGAGGTCCTCGGCCGCAGCTTCGTCTGGGTGCCGCTGCCCAACGGCGGCGGACCGCACGCGGGATCCCTCGACCTGCCCACCCTGGAGATCGAGGGCCAGGCGTACGTGCCGGTCTTCAGCTCCGAGGAGCAGTTCCGCCAGGTCGCCGGCAGCCATCTGTCGTACACGATCGCGCCCGCGGTCGAGTTCGCCCGCGGGCTGCCCCCGCAGGTCGGCATCGCGATCAACCCGGACGGGAGGGTCGGCGTGCCGCTGCCGCCCCTCGCGGTCGCCGAGCTGTGCCGGACCGGGCGCACCCCGCTGGACGGGCCCACGAGCGGTGGCCGGGTGAAACTCTACGAGCCCGACTGGCAGGACGACCCGGTGGACTTCCTCGCCGCCGCCTCGGCCGAGTTCGCGGCGACGGGAGTCGTCCTGACCGCCCGCCGGTGTCTGGCCAGCATCGAGGGCGACGACCCGGTCATGTTCGTCGGGGTCGAACTCTCCGTGTGGGAGGGAGACCTCCGGACGCTCCCCATGGACGCCCTCTCCCGCGCCCTCGCCCGCGTCGCGGTCAAGTGGCCGGTGAACCTGGTCCTCCTCGACGTCGCCCAGGACCCGGTGGCCGACTGGATGCGAGCCCAAGTGAGGCCCTTTTATCAGCAAGGCCAGTAGAAGCGCCCCGTCAGGGGCGCGAGGCTGTGACCATGGTGCGGCTCCGCCGCGTGGGCGCGCCCAGCCACGAGCGACCCGCAGCCTCCGGACTACAACGGGCCCCGAGCTCTCAACGGCTCCCCCAGCGGAGCGCATTCGCCGCTTAAGCTGGTTTCATGGCTCGGCCGGGGTTCGGCCGAGGTGTTGGTCGACGTCATGATTTCTTCGCGAAGGGGCGGTTGAAGGTGAGCGCGTCGGGCACGGCCGCGGCCGGTCAGGTCGAGCACATGCTGCGCCAGGTGACGCCCGGGCGTTACGACGCCTACGAGGCGCTCCTTCGCGCGCTCGCGACCCCGTCGTCCGGCCAGGTGTGGATGCTGCTCTGGCACGGCCAGGCCGGCTCCCCGGACGCCCAGTACGGGAACATGGAGGTGGAGGGCTTCGGTTACGCGCCGTGCGTCACCTCCGCCCAGGAACTCTCGGCCAGCGGCTGGAACCGGTCGTACGAGGTCGTCGACGGTCTCGACGTGGCCCGCACCCTCTACCCCGACCACTTCGGGCTCTGGCTCAATCCGCACGCCCCGGGCGGCGGGGTCGGCATCCCGTGGCTCGATCTGCGCAGAATCGCGGCGGGTCTGGAGCGCCAGCCCGCCGGTCCGCTGCGACTGTCCGAACCCGGCATCGAGATTCCGCAGTTCTACGCCCTGCTCACACAGAACGCGCATCGCACCACCGCCGTGCGCTCGCTGCGCCGCGCCTGGGTGCAGCCGGCGCTCGGGGCGCCGTATCTGGCCATCGGGCTGGACGTCTACGACACTTCGCCGCCCGCCGTCGACTCGGTGCGGGCGATGATGCAGCAGTCCATCGGCGCGGTTCCGGACGGGCTGCCCGTGTCGACCGTCGCGATGTCGGACGAGTACGACCCGGTGGCGCTGTGGCTGCGCGCCAACGCGCGGCCGTTCTACGACCGCGAGGCCCACGCGGCCCCCGCGGCCCCCGCGCAGGCTCCGATGGCGGGTGGGTACGGCTATCCACCGGCACCCGGCGGATACTGATCCGCGGTCCGGCGAATCGTGAAGGATCGGCGCGGGTCCTTCACTGCGGCTCTGCATTTCTTCGCGCGTAGATGACAAGGGAACGTCCGGGTAATGCCCGTATTAACCTCCGGTGTCCCAACTGCCCCGTGTCCGACCCCCGTTACCCGCCGTCCGGATAACGGAACCCCCCTGACAGCATCACGTTTACGCATCCATTCACCGTCAAGTCTGGCTACAGATCGCCGAGGCGTTGAAGACTCCCGCTCCAGGGGGTTTAACCCCCTGTGTACGACGGACTGATCACGCCGCTACAAGCGGCACGTGTGGGCCGGCTACCGCCGGTTGAGAGGGGTCCCTGCCAGATGACGGCACCATTGCACGAGCCGACCGCGGAAGCGGCCCCGAGTGCGGCCGAAGAAGCGGCGGCTGCCACCGCCGGCGAGAAGGTCGTGCAGGGACGTTCCCTGGGCCGGATCGCCTGGGAGCGCCTGAAGAGGGACAAGCTCGCCCTGACCGGCGGCATCGTCGTGCTCGTCCTCATCGTGATCGCCCTGCTGGCGCCAGTGATCACCCACCTGCTCGGTCAGGACCCGGACACCTTCAACGAGAAGCTGATCGACCCTCTGTTCGGCACCCCCACGGGGTCATTGGGCGGCATCAGCGGTGACCACCTGCTGGGCGTCGAGCCCGTCAACGGCCGCGACATCCTCGCCCGCATCCTCTACGGTGCCCGCGTCTCGCTCCTGGTGGGCTTCCTCTCCGCCGTCGTCGCGGTCGTCCTCGGCACCGTGCTCGGCATCCTGGCAGGCTTCTTCGGAGGCTGGGTGGACTCGCTCATCAGCCGCGTGATGGACGGCCTGCTGGCCTTCCCGCAACTCCTGTTCACGATCGCCCTGGTCTCGGTGATGCCGAACGACATGCTGGGCCTGTCCGGCTCCAACGTGCGTGTGTTCGTGATGATCCTGGTCATCGGCTTCTTCGGCTGGCCCTACATCGGACGCGTGGTGCGCGGCCAGACGCTCTCGATGCGTGAGCGCGAGTACGTCGAGGCCGCGCGATCGCTGGGCGCCGGGCGCTTCTACATCCTGTTCAAGGAACTGCTGCCCAACCTGGTCGCACCGATCATCGTCTACACGACGATGATGATCCCCACGAACATCCTCACCGAGGCGGCACTCAGCTTCCTGGGTGTGGGCGTCAAGCCGCCCACCTCGTCCTGGGGACAGATGCTGTCGAGCGCGATCGACTACTACGAGTCCGACCCCATGTACATGGTGGTCCCTGGTGTGGCGATCTTCATCACCGTCCTTGCCTTCAACCTTTTCGGCGACGGCGTGCGGGACGCGCTGGACCCGAAGGCCTCCCGCTGAACCTGCCACACCCCAAGCGTCCCGTGGCATCGACACGGGGTCTCTCATCAAATCCGGAGGATCCGAGATCGTGACTACCCAACGCACCTCAGGGCGGCGTAAGCAGGCGTTTGCCGCCGCTGCTGCGGTCGCCGCACTGCTGACCACGGCGGCGTGCGGCGGTGGAGGCAGCGACGACAACAACGGTTCGAAGACCGGCGCCGCCGGCTTCGACGCCGCCAACAACAAGGTCGCCCAGGCCTCCCTGGTCAAGAAGGGCGGCACGCTGCGGTTCGGCGGTGCCCAGGACGCGGACTCGTGGGACACCACGCGTGGCTACTACGGCTTCATGTGGGACTTCGCCCGCTACTACAGCCGCCAGCTGGTCACGGGCAAGGCGGAGCCGGGCAAGGCCGGCGCCGAGCTGACCCCGGACCTCGCCACCGGTCTCGCCAAGGTCACCGACGACGGCAAGACCTACACGTACACCCTGCGTGACGGCGTCACGTGGGAGGACGGCAAGCCGATCACGTCCAAGGACGTGAAGTACGGCATCGAGCGCGTGTGGGCGCAGGACGTGCTGTCCGGCGGCCCGACGTACCTCAAGGACTTCCTCGACCCCAAGGGCGAGTACAAGGGTCCCTACAAGGACACGTCCGCGGACAAGCTCGGCCTGAAGGCGATCACCACGCCGGACGACAAGACGATCGTCTTCCACCTCCCCAAGGCCAACTCGGACTTCCAGGAGGTGCTGGGTCTGGTCTCGGCCTCCCCGGTCCGCCAGGACATGGACACCAAGTCCAAGTACAGCCTGAAGCCGTTCTCCTCCGGCCCGTACAAGTTCGAGTCGTACAGCCCGGGCAAGAACCTGACGCTGGTGCGCAACACGAACTGGAAGCAGTCCTCGGACCCGGTCCGCAAGGCGTACCCGGACAAGATCACCGTCCAGTTCTTCTCTGACGCCAACCAGCTGGACCAGCGTCTGCTCAACGGTGACCTGGACCTGGACATCAACCAGACCGGCATGTCCCCGCAGGGCCGCACCACCGCCCTGAAGGAGCACAAGGCCAACCTGGACAACCCGATCTCGGGTTACATCCGTTACGCGGCCTTCCCGCAGAGCGTGAAGCCGTTCGACAACGTCGAGTGCCGCAAGGCCGTGATCCTCGGCGCGGACCACGTCTCGCTGCAGACCGCGCGCGGTGGCCCGGTCGCCGGTGGTGACATCGGCACCAACATGCTCCCGCCGTCCGTCCCGGGTGCCGAGGGCCAGAAGTACGACCCGTACAACATCTCCGGCGCCGACAAGAACGGCAACGTCGAGAAGGCCAAGGCGGCGCTGAAGGCGTGCGGCAAGCCGAACGGCTTCTCCACCACCATCGCGGTGCGCAACAACAAGCCGGTCGAGGTGGCCACGGCCCAGTCGCTGCAGGCGTCGCTGAAGAAGGTCGGCATCACCGCGCAGATCGACCAGTTCGACGGTTCGCAGACCACCGGCATCATCGGTAGCCCCGAGAACGTGAAGAAGAAGGGCTACGGCATCATCATCATGGGCTGGGGTCCGGACTTCCCGACCGTCCAGGGCTTCGGTCTGCCGCTGTGGGACAGCAAGTACATCGCGCCGAGCGGTAACAACAACTTCGCCCTGATCAACGACAAGACCATCGACGGTCTGTTCGACCAGTACGTCACCACGCTGGACGAAGCGGGCAAGACCAAGCTCTCGACCGAGATCAACCACAAGGTCATGGAGGGCGCGTACTACCTGCCCTTCACCTTCGAGAAGTTCATCAACTGGCGTGGCGACAACCTCGCGAACGTCTACACGACGGACAACTACAGCGGTACGTACGACTTCGTCAACCTCGGCCTGAAGAACCCGAAGAAGTAAACCGGCACACCCGCCGTACAGGCACGAAAGGCAGGTGAAGGCCGGCGCGGCGTGGTCGCGGGCCATCGGATGACCTCCGGTGGCCCGCGGCCCCGCGGCGGGCCGTAAGCTGTGCTCGCTTACCTCATCAGGCGGCTGTTCGCCGCCGCAGTGATGCTCGTGGTCATCGTCATGGTGGTCTTCGGCATCTTCTTCCTCGTCCCCAAGTGGGCGGGCGTGGACATCGCCTCGAGCTTCGTGGGCAAGCAGGCCGACCCGGCCGCTGTCGAGGCCGTACGGCAGAAGCTGGGCCTGAGCGACCCGATCTACTCCCAGGTCTGGGAGTTCTTCAAGGGCATCTTCGCCGGACGCACCTACTCGGGCGGTGGCGACGTCACGCACTGCGCCGCACCCTGCTTCGGTTATTCCTTCCGCAGCGAGCAGGCCGTCTGGCCGGTGCTCACCGACCGCTTCCCGGTGACCCTGGGACTCGCGCTCGGTGCCGCCGTGCTGTGGCTGGTCTTCGGTGTCGCGGCCGGTGTGCTCTCCGCGCTCAAGCGGGGCACCATCTGGGACCGCGGTGCGATGGTCGTCGCCCTGGCGGGTGTCTCCCTCCCCATCTACTTCACCGGTCTGCTCAGCCTGGCGATCTTCGCCTTCGGCCTGAAATGGATCAACGCGCAGTACGTGCCCTTCGACCAGAGCATCAGCGGCTGGTTCGGCGGCATGATCCTGCCCTGGATCACCCTCGCGTTCCTCTACGCGGCGATGTACGCCCGGATCACCCGCGCCACCATGCTGGAGATCCTGGGCGAGGACTACATCCGCACGGCACGTGCCAAGGGCCTCAAGGAGCAGGTCGTCATCGGCAAGCACGCCATGCGCTCCACGATGACCCCCATCCTCACCATGCTGGGCATGGACCTCGGCGCCCTCATCGGCGGCGCGATCCTGACGGAGTCGACGTTCAACCTGCCCGGCCTCGGCCGCGCGGTGCTCGACGCCATCCGGAACCAGGACCTGCCCATCATCCTGGGCGTCACCCTGATCACTTCTCTCGCGGTGCTTCTCGCCAACCTCGTGGTGGACGTCCTGTACGCCGTGATCGACCCCCGAGTGAGGCTCTCATGACCGAACTCAGCAAGAGCGGAGCGGTGGCCGAGCCCGTCAAGGACTCGCCCGCGCCCTCCGCCTTCCTCGAAGTACGCGACCTCAAGGTGCACTTCCCGACCGACGACGGCCTGGTCAAGTCCGTCGACGGGCTCAGCTTCCAGCTGGAGAAGGGCAAGACCCTCGGGATCGTGGGCGAGTCCGGCTCCGGCAAGTCGGTGACCTCGCTCGGCATCATGGGCCTGCACACGGCCGGCCAGTACGGCAAGCGCAAGGCGCAGATCTCGGGCGAGATCTGGCTGAACGGCACCGAACTGCTGTCCGCCGACCCGGACTACGTACGCAAGCTGCGTGGCCGCGAGATGGCGATGATCTTCCAGGATCCGCTGTCGGCGCTGCACCCGTACTACACGATCGGTCAGCAGATCGTGGAGGCGTACCGCATCCACCACAACGTGGACAAGAAGACGGCGAAGCGCCGCGCGGTCGAGATGCTCGACCGGGTGGGCATCCCGCAGCCGGACAAGCGCGTCGACAGCTACCCGCACGAGTTCTCCGGCGGTATGCGCCAGCGCGCGATGATCGCGATGTCGCTGGTCAACAACCCCGAGCTGCTCATCGCGGACGAGCCGACGACCGCCCTGGACGTGACCGTCCAGGCGCAGATCCTCGACCTGATGCGAGACCTGCAGAAGGAGTTCGGCTCCGCGGTCATCATCATCACCCACGACCTGGGCGTCGTCGCGGAGCTCTCCGACGACATCCTGGTGATGTACGGCGGCCGTTGCATCGAGCGCGGTCCGGCCGAGAAGGTGTTCTACGAGCCCCGGCACCCCTACACCTGGGGGCTGCTCGGCTCGATGCCGCGCCTGGACCGTGAGCAGACCGAACGCCTCATCCCCGTCAAGGGCTCCCCGCCCTCGCTGATCAACCTCCCGTCCGGCTGCGCCTTCAACCCGCGCTGCCCGTACGCGGACGTTCCCAAGGACAACGTGACCCGCACGGTCCGCCCCGAGCTGACCGAGGTCGGCGGACGGCACTGGGCCGCCTGCCACATGACCCAGGAGCAGCGGGAACGCATCTGGACCGAAGAGATTGCGCCGAAGCTGTGAGCGAGAAAGCCAAGGACGCGGAAGTGACCATTCCCGCACAGGCACAGGACGAAGGCGGCGCCACCCTCACCAAGGACGCCGCTCCCGGTGACGTCCTGCTGAAGGTGACCGGACTGCAGAAGCACTTCCCCATCCGCAAGGGCCTGCTGCAGCGTCAGGTCGGTGCCGTGCGCGCCGTCGACGGCCTCGACTTCGAGGTGCGCTCCGGGGAGACCCTGGGCGTCGTGGGCGAGTCCGGCTGCGGCAAGTCCACGATGGGCCGGCTCATCACGCGGCTGCTCGAACCGACCGCGGGCAAGGTCGAGTTCCAGGGCAAGGACATCACGCACCTCGGTGTGAACGGTATGCGTCCGATGCGCCGTGACGTCCAGATGATCTTCCAGGACCCGTACTCGTCACTCAACCCCCGCCACACGGTCGGCACGATCATCAGTGCCCCGTTCAAGCTGCAGGGCGTGACCCCCGAGGGCGGTGTCAAGAAGGAGGTCCAGCGGCTGCTGTCGGTCGTCGGCCTCAACCCCGAGCACTACAACCGCTATCCGCACGAGTTCTCCGGCGGCCAGCGCCAGCGCATCGGCATCGCTCGCGCGCTCGCGCTCAACCCGAAGCTGGTCGTGGCGGACGAGCCGGTCTCGGCGCTCGACGTGTCGATCCAGGCGCAGGTCGTCAACCTCCTCGACGACCTTCAGCAGGAGCTCGGCCTGACGTACGTGATCATCGCGCACGACCTGTCGGTGGTCCGGCACGTCTCGGACCGGATCGCGGTGATGTACCTCGGCAAGATCGTGGAGCTCGCCGACCGCGACTCGCTCTACAAGGCGCCGATGCACCCGTACACCAAGGCGCTGATGTCCGCGGTGCCGATTCCGGACCCCAAGCGCCGGAACGTGAAGAGCGAGCGCATCCTGCTCAAGGGTGACGTGCCTTCGCCGATCGCGCCGCCGAGCGGCTGCCGCTTCCACACGCGGTGCTGGAAGGCCACGGAGATCTGCAAGACGACCGAGCCGCCGCTCCTGGAGCTGAAGCCCGGCCAGCAGGTCGCCTGCCACCACCCGGAGAACTTCGAGGACCAGGCGCCGCAGGACACGGTGCTGCTGTCCGCGGCGAAGGAGGCCGCGGCGCTCGTGGCCGACGAGGTGCTGGCCGAGTCGGCGGAGACGTCGGCGGCGGTGGCCGCGGAACTGGACACCACGGAGGAGACTGCGGAGTCCGCTGCGGAGCCTGCCGCGGAGACGACCACCGAGCCCGCCGAGGAGGCCGCCCCCGAAGAGGCCGCCCCCGAAGAGGCCGCCGCCGAGGAGGTCTCCGAAACGGTCGCCGTCGACGAGTCGGACTCGTCGGAGGAGTCGGGAACCGGCAGCCAGAAGTGAACAGGTCGAAGTGAACAGGTCGGTGTGAATTCACCGAAACGCATGCCCCGGTAACCAGAGAAATGGTTACCGGGGCATTTGTTTTGAAGAATTATCAGGAACTGGTTTCCCAGTAGTGCCAGCCGACCGAAGTTGCCGGAAGCTTGGCCGTGCCCCTCGCGAGCGTCGTCACCGAGCAGTTCGGGTTCGTGCGGTTCGACTCCCATCCGACCTTGAAGCCGTTGGAGCCGTACTGCAGGTTCCCGTACTTGTTGGAGCGGATGTTGTGCGAGTACGTGTGGCCGGTCGTGATCGCCACGGACTTGGTGATGCTGCCGCTCACCGACGCCTTGGCCGAGGCGAACAGGTAGCTCGCGCTCACCTCCAGGGAGGCGGAGACGCTGTACGTGATGGTGGACGCCCTGGTGACGGAGGCGGTGATGGTGCCACCCGGACCGTCCTTGAAGTACGCCCCCGAGGCGGGAATCCGATAGGCCGAGTGCGAGGTGATCAGGACCCCGTAATCGACCGGGCACGACCTTTTCGGAGTGACGACCGCCGAGGCCGGCGCCGCGCCCGCGACGAGCGGCATTACTCCGGCGACGACGAATGTGGCCAGCTTGGTTCTCTTACGCATGAATTTCCCCCATGCAAGTGGTCCGGCCTCCGTTTCGGCGGAGCCCGTCAAGCTGGAATGAGCGTATGAAGTTGACCGAGGCCGGTCAATCACATCCCGTGGAGTTGAGCAACAATTGAGCCTGCCGCTTTGCGCGGTAAAGAATCGGGAACGGCAGGGTCTTCGTGCGGTCAAATGGGGGACTGTTTCCGCCCGTTCGGGGGGACCGGAAGCCGATCGTCAGGAGTCAACCGACGGGTAGGCCATGACGATTGGGTAAAGTCATGAACATGCCCGAATGGAAGAGTGCAGAGTCTCGCGTGTCCAACTGATCGGGAACGATCGGAACACGTACGAAAGGGACGCTCATGGCACTCTCCCGTTCGGCACGTTTAGGGGCCCTCGCGACCGCGGCGGCCTCCTTCCTCGTCATCGCCGCCTCCTCCGCCCCGACCCCGGGCGCCGACGGCATCGGCGACTCCTACTTCCCCCAGCTCGGCAACGGCGGCTTCGACGCCCGCCACTACGACCTGAACGTGGCGTACGACCCGGACACCGACCGTCTGGACGGCCGTACGACGCTCACGGCCCGCGCCACCCAGTCCCTCTCGTCCTTCGACCTCGATCTCCAGAGATTGGAGGTCACGCGCGTCGAAGTGAACGGCAGACGCGCCGACTTCACCCGTGACGGCGACGAGATCCACATCACCCCGCACGGGGCGATCCGCAAGGGCAGGACCTTCACCGTCACCGTCACCTACGGCGGCGTCCCCGAAGCCCTCAACGGTCCCATCGTCTTCGGCTCCGACTACGGGTGGATGAAGACCGCCGACGGAGTCTTCGTCGCCTGCGAGCCCAACGCCGCCTCCACCTGGTTCCCCTCCAGCGACCACCCCTCCGACAAGGCCACCTACGACATCCGGATCAAGGCACCCAAGGGCCTGACGGGCGTCTCCAACGGGCGGCTGATATCGACGTACGACAAGGGCGACAGCACGGTGGCGCACTGGCGCGAGAGCAGGCCGATGGCGACCTACCTCGCGACCGCGACCATCGGGAAGTTCGACGTGAAGACGGGGACGACTCCGGCCGGGACGCCGATCTACGTGGCCATCGACCCGGTGCTCGCGGCCAGCAACAGCGTCGACGTGTACGCCGTGACGGCCGAGGCCACCGACTACTGGTCGCAGGTCTTCGGGCCCTACCCCTTCGAGGAGACCGGCGCGATCGTCGACGACATGCCGCAGGCGGGGTTCTCGCTGGAGGTGCAGTCGAAGCCCGCGTACTCCGCCGTGCGCTCGGAGTCGACCATCGTGCACGAGCTGGCCCACCAGTGGTTCGGCGACTCCGTGTCGGTGGAGCGCTGGAAGGACATCTGGCTGAACGAGGGCTTCGCGACCTACGCCCAGTGGTTGTGGTCGGAGCACAAGGGGGTCCGCTCGGCGCACGACTCGTTCCTCGCCGGGTACAACGCGCGGCCCGCGGAGTCCGCCTTCTGGGGAACCGTCGTCGCCGACCCGCAGCGCGACACCATGTTCGCCTCGGCGGTCTACCAGCGCGGCGCGATGACCCTCCAGATGCTGCGCGAGCGCATCGGCGACACCGCGTTCTTCAAACTGCTGCCCGCCTGGACGAAGCTCCACAAGTACGGCAACGCCGACACCGCCGACTTCATCCACCTCGCCGAGAGGATCTCGGGACGACAGCTCGACGACCTTTTCCAGACCTGGCTGTTCACCACAGGGAAACCAACCCTGTGAGCCTTTCTTTGTAAGGTGGGAGCCCCGCGACGGGTGAGAATGTCCGGGTGCTTCAGGAACTGTTCACCCCCTCCGTCCAGCATGTGCTCGACCTCGTGGGGATCTTCGTCTTCGCGATCTCCGGCGCCCTGCTGGCCGTCCGCAAGAACTTCGACGTCTTCGGCATCGCCGTCCTCGCCGAGGTCACCGCACTGGGCGGAGGGCTGTTCCGCGACATGGTCATCGGGGCCGTACCCCCGGCCGCGTTCACCGACCTCGGCTACTTCAGCACCCCGCTGCTCGCCGCCCTGCTGGTGTTCTTCCTCCACCCGGAGGTGGAGCGCATCCAGGTCGCGGTCAACGTCTTCGACGCGGCCGGACTCGGCCTGTTCTGCGTCGCGGGCACCACAAAGGCGTACGAGTACGGCCTCGGCCTGACCCCGTCCGCCGCCCTGGGCCTGGCCACCGCGGTGGGCGGCGGTGTGCTGCGCGACGTCCTCGCCAACGAGGTGCCCTCACTGCTGCGCTGGGACCGCGATCTGTACGCGGTCCCAGCGATCGTCGGCGCCACGATGGTCGTCCTGTGCATCCGCTACGACGCGCTGTCCCCGTTCACCAGCGGCCTCGCGGCCGTCACCGCTTTCGTCCTGCGGTTGCTTGCGATGCGGTACCACTGGCGAGCGCCGCGTGCTTGGCACCGCCGGTCGACGGCGACGGAGTCGGGGACACCTTAGCCTGGGCACCTGGCCCGATCTGCTGGGTCAGCCAGCGGAAGATCTCCGGGACCTGCGGCCGCCACAGGGCCGCGTTGTGGCCGCCGGCGCTCCGCGGCAGCAGCACCACCTGCACGATCGTCGGCGGCTTCGCGATCGACTGGAGCGCGGCGCCCGCCTCGTAGCCGTCTTGGGCCTCGCCGGAGATGTAGAGGGAGACGCGGGGCGGGGTGCGGTAGGACTTGAGCAGCAGGTAGGGATTGTTCTCCCGGCGCAGCGTCAGGCTCCGCGCCGTGAGCGAGTTGCGTTCGCCGATCGGGTCGTTGTATCCGGACAGGCTCACCGCGGCCCGGTAGCGGTCGGGGTGAGCGACCGCGAGCTTGGCCGCGCAGTGCGCCCCCGCCGAGTAGCCGGCCACGCCCCAGCCGTCCGGCGCGGACTTCGCCCGGAAGTTGTCCATCACCATCTTCGGCACGTCGATGCTGAGCCAGCTGTCGGCGTTCACCTTGCCGGGGATGTTCGCGCAACCGGTGTCCACCTTGGCCAGGAGATTCATGCGCGGCGCCACCAGGATGAACGGCGCGATCTGACCGTCTTGCATCAGCGGCAGCAGCTGCTCATGCACCTTCAGCGCACCGAACCACGCCTTCGCGGAGCCCGGATAGCCGGGCAGCACCTCCACGACGGGGAACTTCCGGTTGCGGTAGGCGGGCTCGTTGTACTGCGGCGGCAGCCATACGTAGACCTCCGCGTCCACGCCCGACACCTGGCCGTGCAGCTGGGTGACCTTCACCCCGCCCGCCTTGGTCATGCCGGGGCCGTCGGCCTGCGTGAAGGTCTGGTGGACCTTCGGGAGCTGCCGCAGCGAGATACCGCCGGTGCCGTCGCGCCCGAGGTTGGCGGCCGCCTGCACGTGGTTGCCCGTGCCGAGGAGGTCGGACCAGTTGTCGTACAAGCTGTTGGCGTTGTTCACGAGCACGAAGACGAGGGTGACCGCGGTGCCCTGGGCGAACAGCAGCATCACCATCCGAGCCGCGCTGCGCAGCACCTTGGGGCCGGGAATGCGCGACCACAGCACGAGGGGAAGGATCAGGGCGACCGCGACCAGGACGATGGCGGTGAGAAGGAACGGCGTTCCGGTGAGGCTCACGGTGTGTGCGGCTCTTCCTGTGATGGGCTGGATCAACGGTCTGCAGCTGCATCGGGTTCTATGTCCTTGGAGAGGGGGATCCGATGCCGTTGGTTCACGGAAGAGTTCGGACACTTGCCAAGAAATTGCCGAAACCTCACGCTCGGGTGACGGGGTTCACATGCCCGAAACGGTAAAAGCTACCGCTTAGTAATGAGCTGTTGTACCGTTCAGGCATGTCAGAAGCAGCTACCGCACAGGCCGCGCGCGCCGCGATCGGTGACAGCGAGTTCGACCGCGACACCGCGGTCACCCTGCGCGAACCCGGCGTCTACGACATCGACCTGTCCGCCGGGTGGACCATCATCAGCGCCGTCAACGGCGGCTATCTGCTCGCCGTCCTGGGCCGCGCCCTCTCCCACGCCCTGCCGCACAGCGACCCGTTCACCGTTTCCGCCCACTACCTGACCGCGTCGCAACCCGGCCCGGCGGTGGTCCGAACGGACGTCGTACGGACGGGGCGGACCCTGTCGACCGGTCAGGCCTCGCTCTTCCAGTACGACGACGAGGGCCGCGAGGTCGAACGGATCCGCGTACTCGCCTCGTACGGCGATCTCGACGCCCTGCCCGACGACGTCCGCACCACGGCGACACCTCCCGCGATCCCGCCCATGGAGCACTGCTTCGGGCCGGAGGACGGACCGGCGCCCGTCGACGGCAGCTCCGCCATCACCGAGCGGCTGATGCTCAAGCTCGACCCCGCGACCCTCGGCTGGGCCCTGGGGGCGCCGTCCGGGAAGGGCGAGATGCGCTCCTGGTTCGGGCTCGCCGACGGCCGTGACCCCGACCCCCTCTCGCTGCTCCTCGCGGTGGACGCGCTGCCGCCCACCGCCTTCGAGCTCGGCATCTCCGGCTGGGTGCCGACGGTCGAACTGACGGTCCATGTGCGCTGCCGTCCGGCGCCGGGCCCGCTGCGGGTGTCGATCACCACCCGCAACCTCGCCGGCGGCTTCCTGGAGGAGGACGCCGAGGTGTGGGACAGCGCGGACCGGCTGGTCGCGCAGTCCCGACAGCTCGCCCGGGTCCGGCTCAGCTGAGCGGTCGCCGGCCCAGGTAGGCCGCGAGCCGTCCATAGGCGTCGGCCCCTTTGGGGGCCGGCACCGCCGAGTCGAACGGCAGCTCCTCGTCGTCGCGCCGCTCGTCCGGCAGTACGCGCCGGGCGATCCCGAGCGCGAACTCGGCCAGCTCCGGATCGAGTGCGAGCGGCCGTCCGAGGGACTCGGAGAGGTCCCACGTGTGGGTGACGGCCTCCATCACATAGCCCGACAGCGCGATACGTCCGGGGGCCTCACCCCACGGCACGGTGACGAGCGCGTCCAGGCGCGCGTCGTCCGCCCAAGACTTCTGGACCTCCGTCCTGACCTCGTCGTACGCCGCGCTCCAGCGGTCGTCCTCGACGCCGTCGAGGAACGGTCGTACGGCCATTCCGTCGCCGCCCGCGCCGACCACGGCGATCCGGCGGGTGCCGCCCGCGATGTGCGACAGCAGGGTCCGTACGTCGAACTCGGCGCACGGGGTGGGACCGGCGAGCTGCTCCGGGCGAACCGTCGCGACCAGAGCGGCGATCTGCTCGGTGGCGCGGGTGTAGAGGGGGCGGGGGTCGATGTTCATGGCGGACCTCTGTCGGCGTAGGTGAGACGGCGTAGATGTGGCGGTGGCGGTGGCGCGTGTTGGTATCGGCGTTGCGTTGTCGTGCCGTTGCGCCTCAGGTTCGCCGGATAACTTGACAGTTTCCGTCAGCTTTTATGACGGGCTTCGGACGAGCGTCCGCGGGCATCGGCGGACGTGATCCGCGGTGCGCGATCCTGGTGCGCGTGAAGTCCGACCGCCTGCTCTCGATCCTTCTGCTGCTGCAGACCCGCGGCCGCGTCCCCGCGCACGAACTCGCCGACCGGCTCGAGGTGTCGGTGCGCACCATCTACCGCGACATCGAGGCCCTTTCGGCCTCGGGCGTCCCGGTGTACGCCGAGCGCGGGCGGCACGGCGGCATCGAACTGCTCGCCGGATTCCGTACGGACGTCACGGGACTGACCGCCGACGAGTCCCGCGCGCTGTTCATCCTGGCCGCGCAGGGCGCGCACGCCGCGCTCGGCCTGGACGCGGCGCTCGGTTCCGCGCTGCGCAAGGTGATGGCGGCGCTGCCGGCGCCGCACCGTCCGGCCGCCGAGGTGACCAGCCGCCGGATCCTCGTCGACGCGACGCGCTGGAAGGGCGGTCCCCAGCGGGCCGTGGACCTGGAGGTGCTCCAGGACGCGGTCTTCGCCGACCGCAGGCTGCGGCTCAGCTACCGACACGGCGGGCACGCCGAGCCCAGCACCTACACCGTCGACCCGTACGGGCTCGTGTCCAAGGCGGGCGTCTGGTACCTCGTGGCCGACCGGCGCGGGCAGCCGCGGCTGTTCCGGGCCGACCGGGTGCGCTCGGCGACGCTCCTGGGCGATCCCGTGAAGCGGCGCCCGGGCGTCGAACTCGGCGACGTCTGGGAGGTGTTGCGGCGCCAGGTCGAGGAGCGGCCGGACGGTCTCGATGTCACAGTTCGGGTACGGCGTTCCCGCCTCGACATGTTCCTCAGGCTCAACGCGGCCTCCCTCACGGCGCTTCCGGAGGACGACGGCGAGAGCGAGTGGGTCCTCGCGCACCTGTCGTACGGCGTCGTCCGCGAGGTCCGCACGCTGCTGGCCTTCGTGGACACGGTGGAGGTGCTGTCGCCGCCGGAGGCGCGGGCGGAACTGGCCCGGGCGGCGGCCGCGATCGGTGCGGTGTACGGCGGGGATCGCGCCCCGCACGAGGGAAGTTGACCCACAGGTAACCACAGGTTCGGCACAGCGCGGCCCTACGTGGATCTGGTCCTCTGTCCACCGCTCATCCCGCACTCATCCGGCCTTCATAAACCGGTCCACGTGACTTGACTGGGAGTTACCTCATGAACCGTCGTGCCCGACTCGTCCCCGCCGTCGCCCTGCTGGCGCTCTCGCCGTTGCTGGCGGCCTGCGGCTCGGGCGACTCGTCGTCCTCGAACAGCGGCAACACGAGCCAGAACTGTCAGCAGCCCTCCGGAATGCCGAGCGGAGGTCCGTCGGGCAGGCCGAGCGGCGGGCGCTCCGGGATGCCCACGGGCTCGCCCTCCGGGACACCGTCGAACATGCCCACCGGCAAGATGCCCTCCGGCGGTCCCTCGGGCATGCCGTCCGGCGGTCCGGGTGGTGGCCAGGGCGGCGGTCCGGGTGGCGGTCAGGGCGGCTGCGGCGGCGGCCCGGGCGGCGGGGGGCAGCCGAGCGGGCAGCCCAGTGGGCAGGCCGCACAGGGCTGAGCCCGTCCCGGTTCTCTCAGGGGTGGCGTACTCGAAGTGTGGGTGCGTCACCCCAGCCAGTTGCGGCGGCCGATGGCGATCAGCCGCATCTGGCGGGTCGCGACACGGGTCACCCGCTCCCGCTCCTCCTCGGACGCCTCCAGTGCCTCCAGATAGAGCGAGGCCGTCATCAGCATCTGGTCGACGTACAGCGCCGCGAGCATCAGCAGGTCGTCGTCGCTCCACCCCTCCGACTCGGGGTGCTTGGCCAGCTCGACCTTCACCTCCTCGGCGAACCGCTCCAGTTGTTCCCTGATCGCCCGACGCACCCGCTGGACGCCGCCGTGCCGCTCGCGCGCGATGAAACGGACGTGCGCGGGATGGGATTCGACATGGTGGGCGATCAGGTCGACCGCGCGCTCGATGCGTCCGGCGCTGTCGCCGGCCGCGGAGACCGTGTCCCCGATCATCGGGTGCAGACTGCCGAGCGCCTCCTCGACCAGCGCCACGCCGAGGTCCTCCGTCGAGCGGAAGTGCCGGTAGAAGGCGGTCGGTGCGACTCCGACGGCGCGGGTGACCTCGCGCAGACCCAGGCTGCTCAGGCTCTGCTCCTCCAGCAGTTCCAACGCCGCGTCCAGGAGTGCCTGACGGGTCTTCTGCTTCTGGGCCTGCCGGATGCCGAGAGTGTGACTCATACCATGCAGTTAACAACTGTTCTCTGTAATTGAAAAGCCGGGCGACGCGCTAGACTCTGATTCAGTGAACAAGTGTTACTACAACCGTTCACTGAGTCGTCAAGTCCCCGAAACAATCGGGGTTCACCGTCGAGAGGCACCTCATGCTGTTCCTCGTCGCCGCCCTCCTGCTGCTGGGTGTCGTGATGGGCTCCGTAGCCCACGCCCCGCTGCCCGTCACCCTCGTCGCCGCGGTCGTCATCGGCGTCTGGCTGGCCGTCTTCGCGGTCCGCGAGCGCAACGCCCGTCGGCGCCACACCTCCACCAACTGATCGTTGGGAGCTGACTCACGTCATGGAACTCACCGAGCGAACCCACCTCGCCACCGCGACCAAGCCCGCCGCGACCAAGCCGACCGCGACCGCGCCTGACGCGCCCACCCGCGCGACCGGCACCAAGGACGCCGACGGCATGGCCGTCGCCTCCTTCATCCTCGGCCTCCTCGGCCTGCTGGTCCTGAACGTCTTCCTGGGCCCGATCGCCATCGCCCTGGCCTCCGTCGCCCTCTGGCGCGGCACCGCCCGCCGTGGCCGCGCCTTCCTCGGCCTGGGCCTCGGCATCGCCGATCTGCTGGTGCTGGTGGCGTTCATGCAGTTCGACAGCACGGTGTCCTGGAACTTCTGAGCCGTCGCCGAACGAGGCGCTCGATCCACGGCGGAACGAGGGGCGGACGGACGGCTGCCCGGACGGGGGCCGAGGCCGCGGACGGACGGCCCGTAGAATCGGGCCCATCATGGCTTACCTCGACCACGCCGCGACCACACCGATGCTCCCCGAGGCGGTAGAGGCGCTGACCGCCCAACTGAGCGTCACGGGCAACGCCTCCTCCCTCCACGCCGCCGGCCGCCGCGCCCGACGGACGGTCGAGGAAGCCCGGGAAACCCTGGCGGAGGCCCTCGGCGCCCGCCCCAGCGAGGTCGTCTTCACCTCCGGCGGCACCGAGGCCGACAACCTCGCCGTGAAGGGCCTGTACTGGGCCCGCCGCGACGCCGACCCGGCCCGCACCCGGGTCCTCGCGAGCCCGGTCGAACACCACGCCGTCCTCGACGCCGTCCACTGGCTCGGCGAACACGAGGGCGCCACGGTCGAGTACCTGCCCGTCGACTCCTACGGCCGCGTCCACCCGGACGTCCTGCGCGAGGCCATCGCCCGAAACCCCGACGACGTCGCCCTCGTCACCGTCATGTGGGCCAACAACGAGATCGGCACGGTGATGGCGGTCCGCGAACTGGCCGACGTCACGGCCGAGTTCGGGATCCCACTGCACGCCGACGCGGTCCAGGCCTTCGGCCAGGTGCCCGTCGACTTCAGCGCCTCCGGCCTCGCCGCGATGACCGTCTCCGGCCACAAGATCGGCGGCCCGTACGGCATCGGCGCCCTGTTGCTGGGCCGCGAGTACACGCCCGTACCCGTGCTGCACGGCGGTGGCCAGGAGCGGCATGTGCGCTCCGGCACCCTCGACGTACCCGCCATCGCCTCGTTCGCGGTCGCCGGGCGGCTCGCCGCCGAGCAGCGCGAGTGGTTCGCCCGCGAGATCGGCGCCCTGCGCGACGACCTGGTCGACGCCGTACGCGCCGCCGTGCCCGACGCGATCCTCGGCGGTGACCCCGCGACCGGGGGCCGGCTGCCCGCCAACGCGCACTTCACGTTCCCGGGCTGCGAGGGCGACTCCCTGCTGCTTCTGCTGGACGCCCAGGGCATCGAGTGCTCCACGGGCTCCGCGTGCACGGCGGGCGTCGCCCAGCCCAGCCATGTCCTGCTGGCCACCGGCGCCGACCCCGACCTGGCCCGCGGCACCCTGCGCTTCTCCCTCGGCCACACCTCCACGGAAGCGGACGTCGAGGCGGTGGCCAAGGCGATCGGCCCGGCGGTGGAGCGGGCACGGTCGGCAGGCCTGACCTGACACCACCGCGCTCGCTCACCTCGTACCGGCGCTGTCGCCCTAGCTGTCCGTCACCATGAGGGAGGCCATCATGCCCTCGTCCTCGTGTTGCAGCAGATGGCAGTGGAGCATGTACATATAGGTGTCGTCCGAGAAGTCGGTGAACTTCATCGCGATCTCGATGGAGCCGCCGCCGACCACCTCGAACGTGTCGTACCAGCCCAGCTGGACGCCCGTCGGATCCTCCCCGTTGATGGAGATCAGCTGGAACGGCACATCATGCAGATGGAACGAGTGTTCAAGCTGCGTGCTGTTCTTGACCGTCCACACCTCCTCGGCACCCAGGGTGGTGCTGATCATCGCCATCGAGGACATGCTCGTCCCGGCGGAGCCGTTGATCGTCATCGTTGCGCCGCTCTGGCCGAGCGTGATCGTGCGGGCGGTGAAGTCGCTGGTGTCGTAGCGGGTGATGGTGTTGAGGGTGGGCAGGGTCGCCGGAGTGTCCGAGGCGTCGGGGGTGACGGTCAGGAACTCGTACGTCCCGCTGCCGCCGCGCACCCAGCCCGTCGTCACCACGGCCTCCAACGTCACCGCGTCGCTGAGCTCCATGACGAACTCGGCCCGCGCGCCCGCCACCAGCCGGATCGATGCCACCTCGGTGGCCTCGGTCAGATAGCCCTGGTCGGTGGCGATCTGGGTGAGCGTCGCGCCGTCGCTGCGCTGGATGGTGATGATGTCGGACGGCGAGGCGTTGAGCAGCCGGAAGCGGGTGCGCTTCTTGGTGGCGGTGAAGGAGAGCGTGGTGTCGTCGACGTTCGTGCCGTTGCACAGCAGGGGGAAGCTCAGGCCGTTGCTGAGGTAGCCGGTCAGGTTGTACTTGATGTCTCCCGCGCTGTCCGTGGCCAGACACTGCAGGATGATCGGGATGTCGTCGGTGCCGTAGGTGCTGGGCAGGGCCGCGGACGCGTCCGAGTCGTCCTCGACGATGATCATGCCCGCGAGGCCGTGGGTGGCCTGCTCCGCCGTGGTGCCCAGGGCGTGCGGGTGGTACCAGAGCGTCTTCGCCTCGTCCTTGACCGTGAAGGTGGGCGACCAGGTCTTCCCCGCGGCGAAGGAGTTCTGCGGACCGCCGTCCATGCTGGGCGGGACGTGCGCGCCGTGGAAGTGGACGGTGGTGTCCTCGGTGAGGCTGTTGGTGATGTTCAGCAGGACGGTGTCGCCCGACGTCCACTTCATAGTGGGGCCGAGGAACGACTGGTTGTAGCCCGCGGTCGTGCTGGTCACTCCGCTGAGCACCTCGCTGGTGCCGGTCTTCGCCTCCAGGGTGAACGTCGTGGTGCCGTCCGTGGTGGTCCCCTCCAGGAGGTCGGGGATGGTCAGCGTGGTGCCCGCGGCGTGCGCCTTGTTCTGTGTCGCGTTCGTCAGTAAGGCGATGGCCGTGCCGCCGGCGGTTACCGCCGCGATGCCCGCTCCGGCCATCCCGCCGAGGAACTTGCGGCGGTGCATGCCCTTGCCCGTGGACTTGCCCGGGGTCTTGCCCGTGGTGTGAGTCATAGCGGTGGACTCTCGGCCTAAGGACTATGTGAAGACTGGGCCGGAGTTAGGAGAACGCCGTCGTCGCTGTGAAATCCGATGACTTAAAGTCAGGATCAACTCCCGCGGAAACAGCGAGAGTTGACGTGTCGCTGGTCACATCGGCAGCACGGGACGCAAGGGACACGCGCGTCCCGTCGACGCCTCACAGCATCACGATTAGGTGACTTGAGCCCTGTGCGCCGCTGTCTGTGAGCGCGCACCGAAAGCGCTCTCTGGTGGCTACGCCCCAGCTGTGCGCGCCGGCTCCGCCGCGGTACGGGCCTGCCGTACCAGCCGTATGTACCGGTCCCAGTCCCAGTACCGCCCGGGGTCCGTGTGGTCGGTGCCCGGTACCTCGACGTGTCCGATGATGTGCGCACGGTCCACGGGAATGCCGTACCGCCCGCAGATCCCGGCCGTCAGCCGCGCCGAGGCCGCGTACATGGCGTCCGTGAACGACGAGGCGCGCTCCACGAAGCCCTCGTGCTCGATGCCGACGCTCCGCTCGTTGTACCCCCGGTTGCCCGCGTGGAAGGCCACGTCCAGCTCGCGGATCATCTGCGTGATGTGTCCGTCCTTGCGCACGATGTAGTGCGCGGCCGCGCCGTGTGCCGGGTCCTGGAAGACCTTCACGGCGCTTCGGTAGCTGCCCTGGGTGACGTGGATGACGACCCGGTCTATCCCATAGTCGTCGGGCCGGTCCGCCCGCCGCCAGTTCGCCGACGAGGCGGCCACCCACTGCGCACCCCGGAAGTCGACGGCTCCCGCCACCCGGGGCTTTTCGACGCCGGGCAGCCGCCACCACAGGTGGCCGAGCTCACCGCGCGCGAGCACCGCCGTGCCCACGGCGGCCGCGGCGCCACCGATCAGCAGCGTCCGCCGTCCGATCCGCCGGTCACGGTCCCGGCGGGCACGCCCCTTGGTCCCGTTCGCGCCCACGCCGCCCCCGCTGCTCCCGATGGATTCCCCGGCTCCAGTGATCCCCGCGGCCCCCGTGGCTTCCGTGGTCCCTGTGCCGGCTGCGATCTCCCTGGTTCCCACGCTTCCTGTGGCTTCGGTGGTTCCCGAGTCGCCTGTGTTCCCTGTGTCGCCTGTGTTCTCGGTGTTCTCCGCGGCCCCGCTCATGGCGTCCGCCCCCGTCCTTCGTGCCCGCCCGTCCCGCAGCGGGCTCCGTTGCGATCGTCAACGGATACCCGCGGGCTTCGGTTCCCGCGGCCCCGTACTCTGGAGGGGCTATGACTGAGACCTCGCAGCGCCCCCGCCCCCTCCGCGTCCTCGCCGCCATGTCCGGCGGCGTGGACTCCGCCGTCGCCGCCGCCCGCGCGGCCGAAGCCGGTCACGACGTGACGGGCGTGCACCTCGCGCTCTCCGCCAACCCGCAATCGTTCCGCACGGGCGCGCGAGGCTGTTGCACCATCGAGGACTCGCGCGACGCCCGCCGCGCCGCGGACGTCATCGGCATCCCGTTCTACGTGTGGGACCTCGCCGAGCGCTTCCGCGAGGACGTGGTCGAGGACTTCATCGCCGAGTACGAGGCCGGACGCACCCCCAACCCGTGTCTGCGCTGCAACGAGAAGATCAAGTTCGCCGCCCTGCTCGACAAGGCGCTCGCGCTCGGCTTCGACGCGGTCTGCACGGGCCACTACGCCAAGGTGATCGTGAACGAGGACGGCACGCGCGAGCTGCACCGGGCCTCGGACATGGCCAAGGACCAGTCGTACGTCCTCGGGGTCCTCGACGACCGCCAGCTCGCCCACGCGCTGTTCCCGCTGGGTGACACGGTCACGACGAAGGACGAGATCCGCGCGGAGGCGGAGCTCCGGGGCCTGGCCGTCGCCAAGAAGCCCGACTCGCACGACATCTGCTTCATCGCCGACGGCGACACCCAGGGCTTCCTGGCGAACCGCCTGGGCAAGGCGGAGGGCGACATCGTCGACGAGTCCGGGTCGGTCATCGGCTCCCACGAGGGCGCGTTCGGCTTCACGATCGGGCAGCGCAAGGGGCTGCGCATCGGCACCCCGGCCGCGGACGGCAAGCCGCGCTACGTCCTGGACATCTCGCCGGTGAACAACACGGTGACCGTGGGTCCGGCGGCATCCCTCGATGTCAGCGGGCTGACCGCCATCAAGCCCCGCTGGTGCGGCGCCGCCCCCACCGGCCCGGGCACCTACACCGCCCAACTCCGCGCCCACGGAGGCGAGACGCAGGTCGCGGCAGAGCTGGTCGACGGCGAACTCGAGGTCACGTTCACCGAGCCGGTCCGCGGCGTCGCCCCCGGCCAGGCGATCGTCCTGTACGACGGCACGCGCGTGGTGGGCTCGGCGACGATCGCGACGACCACGCGCGCGACGGCGGGCGTCTAGGGCTTTCCGGGCCCTTCGAGGACGGCGACCCCGCTGACCACCGAAGCGGCCCGGGAACACCCGGGCCGTCGGCGTGGCGCCGGTGCGGTTACGCCACTTCGACTTCGTAGAAGCAGAAGTGGTCCTTGATGCGGGCGACGTCCGGCTTGGGGTCGGGGTAGGACCAGACGAGGTCGGGGGCGTCGGGCAGGGACCAGTAGGACGCGTCGCCCTTGAAGGGGCAGTGCGTGTGGGTGTCGGAGGTCGTCAGCAGGTCGAGGCGGACGTCCTCGGCCGGTAGGTAGTAGCGCACGGGACAGCCGGTCTCGCGCAGCACCAGGGGCCGGTCGCTCTGAGCCAGCACCTGGTCGCCGTGCACGACGCGTACCCGCTCCGTGCCCTGTTCGATGGTGATCGTGTGTCCATTGGCCATACCCGTACAGCGCGCGTGGGACGCGGGTTCTTCCCTCGTACCGTAGGCACATGAATATCTGCGTCTTCCTCTCCGCCGCCGACCTCGACGACCGCTACACCCGTCCCGCCCGGGAGTTCGCCGAGCTCCTCGGCAAGGGCGGCCACTCGCTGGTGTGGGGCGGCTCCGACGTCGGGCTGATGAAGGTGGTCGCCGACGGGGTGCAGGAGGCGGGCGGACGGCTGCTGGGGGTCTCCGTGGACTTCCTGGCGGCCACGGCGCGGGCGGGGGCCGACGAGATGGTGATCGCCCGGGACCTCGCCGAGCGCAAGGCGCTGCTCCTGGCCAAGGCCGACGCCGTCGTGATCATGGTGGGCGGCACCGGGACCCTCGACGAGGCGACCGAGATCCTGGAGCTGAAGAAGCACGGGAAGACCGAGAAGCCGGTCGTCCTACTCAACACGGCGGGCTTCTACGACGGCCTGAAGGAGCAGTTCCGCCGCATGGAGGCCGAGGGCTTCCTGCCGTGCCCGCTCACCGACCTGGTGTTCTTCGCCGAGGAGCCGGTGGGCGCGCTGGCCTACCTGGAGGAGAGCGTGGGCACCCGGTGATGCGAGCATGGCGTCCATGGCTACACATGTGATCACCGGGGCGGGCTCCGGCATCGGCGCGGCCGTCGCCCGCCGTCTGCACGCGCGCGGGGACGACCTCGTGCTCCACGCACGCGACGCGGGCCGCGCGAAGGAACTGGCGGCCGAGTTCCCCGGGGCCCGGACCCTGGTCGGCGACCTGGCGGACCCGGACAAGCTCTCCTGGGCGTTCTCGCACCAGTCCCTGCCCGAGCGCGTCGACTCGCTCCTGCACATCGCGGGCGTGGTCGACCTCGGCCCCGTCGGGGAGCTGACCCCCAAGTCCTGGCGTCACCAGCTCAACGTCAACCTGATCGCCCCCGCCGAGCTGACCCGCCACTTCCTGCCGCAACTCCGCGTCGCCCAGGGCCACGTCGTGTTCGTGAACTCCGGCGCCGGCCTCGCCGCGCACGCCGACTGGTCCGCGTACGCCGCCTCCAAGCACGGCCTGAAGGCCCTCGCGGACTCCCTGCGCCACGAGGAGCACGCGAACGGCGTCCGGGTCACATCCGTCTACCCCGGCAGGACGGCGAGCCCCATGCAGGCGAAGGTCCACCAGCAGGAGGGCAAGGAGTACGACGCCTCGAAGTGGATCGACCCGGAGTCCGTCGCGACGACGATCCTGGTGGCCGTCGACCTGCCGCGCGACGCGGAGGTCAACGACCTGACCGTGCGGCCGGGACGATGAACTTCACCTGGGGCCCCGCCACCGGGGTCGGCTCCATGCCGGGCGACGACGCCCGCGAGGCCGCCAAGACCGTGACCGGGTCCTTCGACGACTTCCCGTTCCTGCCCGAACTGCCCGCCCGGGGGCCCGGCGCGGACATGATCGGACGGACCGCCGGGATGCTGGTCGAGCTTTACGCGCGCGTGGAGCCCAGCGGCTGGCGGATCGGAGACCGGCCGGGGCGCGACACCAAGCGGGCCAGATCCTGGCTCGGCGAAGACCTCGACGCGCTGGAGGAGTTCACCCAGGGCTACGAGGGGCCGCTCAAGGTACAGGCCGTCGGCCCCTGGACGCTGGCCGCCGCGCTGGAGCTGCGGGGCGGCGAGGCGGCGCTCTCCGACCTCGGCGCCTGCCGGGACCTCGCCGGATCGCTCGCCGAGGGGCTGCGCACGCACCTCGACGAGGTACGCCGCCGGGTGCCCGGCGCCCAGATCGTGCTGCAGCTCGACGAGCCCTCGCTCATCGCGGTGCTGCGCGGCCAGGTGAAGTCCGCCAGTGGCTACCGCACCCACCGCGCCGTCGACCGGCAACGCGTGGAGGCGACACTGCGGGACGTCGTCGGGGTGCACACCGACGGCCCGGTCGTGGTGCACTCGTGCGCACCCGACGTACCGTTCGCGCTGCTGCGCAGGACAGGGGCCGCGGCCATCTCGTTCGACTTCTCGTTGCTCACCGAGCGTGACGACGATGCCATCGGCGAGGCGGTGGAGGGCGGCACCCGGCTCTTCGCCGGTGTCGTGCCGGGCACGGACGGACCATTGTCAGACCCTGCCGGTAGCGTCATGGGTGTCAGGACGCTGTGGCGCAGGCTGGGGCTGCATCCGGGTCTTCTCGCGGAGGCGGTCACGGTCACTCCGTCGTGCGGACTCGCGGGCGCTTCCCCGGAGTACGCACGCCGGGCACTCGCCCACTGCGCCCGGGCGGCGAGATCCCTCGCGGACAACCCAGAGTAACGGGAGGACAACACGGTGGCCGGCGACAAGGACGCACAGCCCCATTCCCTGCCCGCCGAGGCACGGGAGCAGCACGCGCAGCTCGCTGAGCAGATCGAGGAGCACCGCTTCCGGTACTACGTGAAGGACCAGCCGGTCGTCAGCGACGCGGAGTTCGACCAGTTGCTGCGCTCGCTGGAGGCCCTGGAGGAGCGGTATCCCGAGCTGCGCACCCCCGACTCCCCGACCCAGAAGGTCGCGGGCGCGTACGCGACCGAGTTCACCTCCGTCCAGCACCGCTCGCGCATGCTCTCGCTGGACAACGCCTTCAGCGACCTGGAGCTGGCGGCCTGGGCCGAGCGCGTCGCCAAGGACGTGGGCACCTCGGACCACCACTTCCTGTGCGAGCTGAAGGTGGACGGCCTCGCGGTCAACCTGACCTACGAGCACGGCCGCCTCACCCGCGCCGCGACCCGTGGCGACGGCCGCACGGGCGAGGACATCACGCCCAATGTGCGCACGATCGCGGAGATCCCGGACCGACTCAAGGGCGACCACGTCCCGGATCTGGTGGAGATCCGCGGCGAGGTCTACTTCCCGATGGAGAAGTTCGAGGAGCTCAACGCCCGCCTGGTGGAGGCCGGCGACAAGCCCTTCGCCAACCCGCGCAACGCGGCGGCGGGTTCACTGCGCCAGAAGGACCCCAGGGTCACCGCGAGTCGCCCCCTGCACATGGTGGTCCACGGAATCGGCGCCCTGGAGGGCTTCGAGGGCCTCTCCCGCCTCTCGGAGGCGTACACGCTGCTGCACTCCTGGGGCCTGCCGACCACGCGGTACGCGAAGGTGGTCGACGACCTCGACGGCGTACGGGAGTTCATCGCGTACTACGGCGAGAACCGGCACTCCGTGGAGCACGAGATCGACGGAGTCGTCGTCAAGCTCGACGAGATCCCGCTGCAGGGCCGCCTGGGCTCCACCTCGCGCGCGCCGCGCTGGGCCATCGCCTGGAAGTACGCGCCCGAAGAGGTCAACACCAAGCTCGTCAACATCCGGGTCGGCGTCGGCCGCACGGGCCGCGTCACGCCGTACGCGCAGGTCGAGCCGGTCACGGTGGCCGGCTCCGAGGTCGAGTTCGCCACTTTGCACAACCAGGACGTGGTGAAGGCCAAGGGCGTCCTCATCGGGGACACGGTCGTGCTGCGCAAGGCCGGTGACGTCATCCCGGAGATCCTCGGGCCGGTGGTGGATCTACGGGACGGCAGCGAGCGGGAGTTCGTGATGCCGGCCGAGTGCCCCGAGTGCGGGACGCCGCTGCGGCCCATGAAGGAGGGCGACGTCGACCTGCGCTGCCCGAACGCGCGCTCGTGCCCGGCCCAGTTGCGTGAGCGGCTCTTCTACCTCGCGGGCCGCAAGGCACTCGACATCGAGCACTTCGGGTACGTGGCGGCGGCGGCCCTCACCAAGCCGCTGGAGCCGGCCGAACCGCCGTTGGCCGACGAGGGAGACCTCTTCGACCTCACCATCGAGCAGCTGCTGCCCATCAAGGCGTACGTCCTCGACCAGGACAGCGGCCTGCCCAAGCGCGACCCGAAGACCGGCGAGGAGAAGATCGCCACGGTCTTCGCCAACCAGCAGGGCGAACCCAAGAAGAACGCGATCGCGATGCTGGACAACATCGCGGCGGCCAAGGAGCGCCCGCTCGCCCGGATCCTGACCGGCCTGTCGATCCGTCATGTCGGGCCGGTCGCGGCGGAGGCGCTGGCGCGCGAGTTCCGCTCCATCGACCGCATCGAGCAGGCCACCGAGGAGGAGCTCGCCACCACCGAGGGAGTCGGCCCGATCATCGCCGCCTCGCTCAAGGAGTGGTTCGCGGAGGACTGGCACCGCGAGATCCTCCGCAAGTGGCGGGCGGCGGGCGTCCGTATGGAGGACGAGCGTTCCGGTGAGGACGAGGGCCCCCGGCCGCTCGAAGGACTCACCGTCGTCGTCACCGGCACGCTCGAACACCACACGCGGGACGGCGCGAAGGAGGCCCTGCAGAGCCGGGGAGCGAAGGTGACCGGTTCGGTCTCGAAGAAGACGTCTTTCGTGGTGGTGGGCGACAACCCAGGATCCAAGTACGACAAGGCGATGCAGCTCAAAGTGCCGGTTCTGAACGAGGAGGGCTTCGCCGTCCTGCTCGAACAGGGACCGGAGGCCGCCGCGGAAGTCGCCCTTCCGACCGAGGAGTAGCGGTTGAAGGCCACCCGTTCGGCGCATATCAGATGCATACGGGTGGCCGGGTCGCATTCGGGCAACCGTCGTCGACCGCTGCCCGTAGAAGGCTTCTGCGGCCTACTGTTGAGGTGTGCGCCTGCCGTGCCCAGCTGCGGTTGGGGCATCCCCTGCTCCGCAAGAGCCTGGGGAAGGGTTTTCAGACGCGGTGCCGTTGGCAGTTGTCGCCGGCAACGGGCCGCGTGGCGTGGGCACCGCCGGCTGTGAGAGGGACGGGAATGGAACCGACCGAGAGCGCCGCCCCGGACTCACGGCTGCGCCTGCGCCGGATGACCGGCGCGTGGATGGCCGGCCTCCGGACGGGGCGTCCGTCGGAGCGCCCCGGCACGGGCGGGCAGGGCTCCGCACCACCCCTCACCGTAGCCGCCCCCGCCCCGGGGGCCGGCAGGCTCGCCGCGGGGCGCGGCGGAGGCCTGTCCGGTCACGAACCCGAACGGCACCTCTCCTGGCCCACACTGCCCGCCGCGGTCGTCGGGGCGGCCGCGTTCGTCCTCGGCGGCGGCTTCTACCGGGCGTTCGGCGGCCACCACGCCCTCTTCCCGTCCGGCGCGGTCGGCTGGTCGCTGGCGGTACTGACCGGCATCATCGTCGGCCATCTGGTCGCCCTCGGCCGCGCCCGCTGGTGGGGCGGCACGGGCTCCGGCGCCGCGCTCACCCTCGCGGTCCTGCTGCTGTACGGCTGGGTGGCCGCCGGGATGGTCAGCCTGACCGTCGTCGTGCTGGTCGGCGCCGCGCGCCGAGGCCGCTGGCGCCAGGGGGTGTTGCACGGCGCGGTCGACATCCTCGGCATCGGCGCCGGAGCGCTGGTCCTCGCCATGTTCGGGCGGGTGCCGTCCGTGGAGGCGCCCTGGAACCCGGAGAGCTGGAACTTCTACGCCGCACCCGAGGTGGTGCTGGTCGCGACCGCCTATCTCGCGGTCACCCGCGTCCTGCTCTGGTACCTGCATGCGCCGGGCACCGGCGGACTGCCGACCGCCACCCGCACGGCGCTGGTCAGGCAGGGCCTGGTCGCCGTCGCGCTGCTCGGTATCGCGCCGCTGATCTGCGTGGTCGCGATCGCCCAGCCGATGCTGCTGCCGCTGTTCTCGATCCCCCTCATCGCCCTCGACTCCACCCTGTGGATCGCCCGCGTCCGGGCCGAGGAGCAACTGCGCGACCCGCTGACCGGGCTGCCCAACCGCCAGTGGCTGCTCGAACGGACCTGGACGGCTCTGGACGATGCCGAGCGCATAGGCGCGCGTTCCGCCCTGATGCTGATCGACCTCGACCGTTTCCGCTCCGTGAATGACACGTTGGGGCACCTCGCCGGGGACCGGCTGCTCCTTCAGATAGCCGACCGGCTGCGGCTGGCGCTGCCGCGCGGGGCGGAGGCCGCGCGGCTCGGCGGGGACGAGTTCGCCGTGTTACTCCCCGTCGCCGACTCCACCACGTCGGCCACGCGGGTCGCCCGCAATCTCGTGGCCGCCCTCGGCTCGCCGCTCGACCTCGACGGACTCACCCTCGTCCTGGAGGCCAGCGCCGGGCTCGCCGTCTTTCCCGACCACGCGCTGGACGCGGAGGGGCTGCTGCGGCGGGCGGACGTGGCGATGTACCAGGCCAAGCGGGACCGTACGGGGGTGGAGGTCTACGAGTCCAAGCGGGACTCGAACACACCGGACCGGCTCGGTCTGCTGGGGGATCTGCGTCGGGCGCTGGACGCCGGTGACGTCGAACTGCACTACCAGCCCAAGGTCCGCTTCGACGGACAGGTGGCCGGGCTCGAGGCGCTGGTCCGATGGGTGCATCCCGAGCGGGGGAAGGTGCCGCCGGACGAGTTCATCGCGATCGCCGAGTCGTCCGGACTGATGCCGCACCTCACCGAGTACGTGCTGGAGACGGCGCTCGCGCAGGTCGCGCGGTGGCGGGCGCAGGGACTGCGCGTACCGGTCGCGGTGAACGTGTCCCCGCGGGACGTCCACACCCCCGGTTTCGCGGGCTCGGTCGCCGCGCGGCTCGCCCGGCACGGGGTCCCCGCGGGGGCGTTGCAGCTGGAGATAACGGAGCATGTGCTCCTCGAGGACCCGCAGCGGGCCGCGGACACGCTGGCCGGACTGACCGGGCACGGCGTGAAGATGTCGCTGGACGACTTCGGTACGGGGTACTCCTCGCTGGTGCATCTGCGGCGGCTGCCGGTGAGCGAGCTGAAGATCGACCGGTCCTTCGTCGCGCGGCTCGCCGTGGACAACGAGGACGCGGAGATCGTGCGCTGCACCGTCGATCTCGCGCATTCGCTGGGGCTGCTCGTCGTGGCGGAGGGTGTCGAGGACGACGAGACGTGGGAGCGCCTGCGGGATCTCGGGTGTGACGCGGTGCAGGGGTGGCTGGTCGCGGCGGCGATGCCTCCGGAGGAGGCGACGGCGTGGCTGCTGGCGCGGGGGTCGCGCGGCTGGCAGCGGCCGCGTGCCGCGCTGCCGGCCGCGGAGTAGTTCTCTCCCACCCGCGCACCACCCTTTACGGTCACTGGACAAGCGGACCTCCGTGCGGCTTGCCCACCGTCGGCGTTCGCGCCCCGTCAGGGGCGCGGGGAACTGGGCGCTCAGCCACGGACGGCCCGCGGGTTCCGGTCGGTGATGCCAGTCCCCGGGTGGGGCGGCGCCGACGGCGAGGAACCCCCACCGGCGACTTCCATCTCGTACGCGAACCGTCACGGGTGGTGCGGGTGGGAAAGGGGGCTGAGGCAAACCCGGGCGCGGGCATCGGCCCCGGACCCATAGGATTGGGCCAAACCACACACTCTCACCCAGAGGATCGCTGCATGCCTGGCATCACGCGCGAGGAGGTCGCCCACCTCGCACGGCTGGCGCGTCTGGAGCTGAAGGCCGAAGAACTCGACCACTTCGCCGGCCAGCTCGACGACATCATCGGCGCGGTCGCCCGCGTCAGCGAGGTCGCCGACCAAGACGTACCGCCGACCTCTCACCCGCTGCCGCTGACGAACGTCATGCGCGCGGACGAGGTCCGTCCGTCGCTCACCCCCGAGCAGGCGCTCTCCGGCGCCCCGGCCCAGGAGCAGCAGCGTTTCAAGGTGCCGCAGATCCTGGGGGAGGACTAATCACCATGACGGACACCAACGTCAACATCATCAAGCTGACGGCGGCCGAGATCGCCGCGAAGATCGCCGCGGGCGAGCTCACGGCCGTCGCGGTCACCGAGGCCCACCTCGCCCGGATCGAGGCCGTCGACGAGAAGGTGCACGCCTTCCTGCACGTCGACCGCGAGGGTGCCCTCGCGCAGGCCCGCGCCGTCGACGCCAAGCGGGAGCGGGGCGAGAAGCTCGGCCCCCTCGCCGGTGTGCCGCTCGCGCTCAAGGACATCTTCACCACCGAGGGGATCCCGACCACCGTCGGTTCCAAGATCCTCGAGGGCTGGATCCCGCCGTACGACGCGACCCTCACCAAGAAGCTGAAGGCCGCCGACGTCGTCATCCTCGGCAAGACCAACATGGACGAGTTCGCCATGGGGTCCTCCACCGAGAACAGCGCGTACGGCCCCACCGGCAACCCCTGGGACCTCACCCGTATCCCCGGCGGCTCCGGCGGCGGGTCGAGCGCCGCGCTCGCCTCGTTCGAGGCGCCCCTCGCCATCGGCACGGACACGGGCGGCTCCATCCGCCAGCCCGCCGCCGTCACCGGCACGGTCGGCGTCAAGCCGACGTACGGCGGGGTGTCGCGGTACGGCATGGTCGCGTTCTCGTCCTCCCTCGACCAGGGCGGTCCCTGCGCCCGTACGGTCCTGGACGCCGCACTGCTGCACGAGGTCATCGCGGGCCACGACCCGCTCGACTCCACCTCCATCGACGCCCCGGTCCCGCCGGTCGTCGAGGCCGCCCGCAACGGCTCGGTCGCCGGGATGCGCGTGGGCGTCGTCAAGCAGTTCCGCGGCGAGGGCTACCAGGCCGGTGTCGTGCAGCGCTTCGACGAGGCCGTCGCCCTGCTCAAGGAGCTCGGCGCCGAGATCGTCGAGCTGGACTGCCCGTCCTTCGACCTGGCGCTGGCGGCGTACTACCTCATCGCCCCGTCCGAGTGCTCGTCGAACCTCGCCCGCTTCGACGCCATGCGCTACGGCCTCAGGGTCGGCGACGACGGCACGAAGTCGGCCGAGGAGGTCACCTCCCTCACCCGTGAGGCGGGCTTCGGCCCCGAGGTCAAGCGCCGCATCATGCTCGGCACGTACGCGCTCAGCTCCGGCTACTACGACGCGTACTACGGCAGCGCCCAGAAGGTCCGTACGCTCATCACGCGCGACTTCGAGAAGTCGTTCGAGAAGGTCGACGTCATCGTCTCCCCGACGACGCCCACCACCGCCTTCCCGATCGGCGAGCGCGCCGACGACCCGATGGCGATGTACCTCGCGGACCTGTGCACCATCCCGACCAACCTGGCGGGCAACGCCGCCATGTCGCTGCCCTGCGGTCTCGCCCCCGAGGACAACCTCCCGGTCGGTCTGCAGATCATCGCCCCCGCGATGAAGGACGACCGGCTGTACAAGGTCGGCGCCGCCGTCGAGGCAGCCTTCGTGGAAAAGTGGGGCCACCCGCTGCTCGAGGAGGCTCCGTCGTTGTGAGTAAGGCTCTGACCAAGGCCAAGGGCTTCAAGAAGTCCAAGTCCGGCACGTACCTGTCCATCGCGAGCACCGCGTTCGGAGCGATCGGCGTCGCCAAGCAGGCCAAGAAGGCCCGTACGGAGCACGACACGCTGCGCCTCATCGACGCGGCCGTGTCCGCCGCCGCCATCGTCACCGGCCTCGCCATCCTCTACCGGGAGCTCAGGCGCCTGGGCGACGACGACGTCCTGCTGGGCTGAGAGGGAAGTTTTCACCGTGACCACCACGACCGACGAGCTGGTGTCGTACGAGGACGCTCTCGCGACGTACGACCCCGTCATGGGCCTCGAAGTCCATGTCGAGCTCGGTACCAAGACCAAGATGTTCTGCGGGTGTTCCACCGAGCTGGGCGCCGCGCCCAACTCGCAGACCTGCCCGACCTGCCTCGGCATGCCCGGCTCGCTGCCCGTCGTCAACGCGACCGGCGTCGAGTCCGCCATCAAGATCGGCCTCGCGCTGCACTGCGAGATCGCCGAGTGGTGCCGCTTCGCCCGGAAGAACTACTTCTATCCGGACATGCCGAAGAACTTCCAGACCTCCCAGTACGACGAGCCGATCGCCTTCAACGGCTACCTCGACGTACAGCTGGAGGACGGCGAGGTCTTCCGCGTGGAGATCGAGCGCGCCCACATGGAGGAGGACACCGGCAAGTCGCTGCACGTCGGCGGCGCCACCGGCCGAATCCACGGCGCCTCGCACTCCCTGCTCGACTACAACCGCGCGGGCATCCCCCTCATCGAGATCGTCACCAAGCCGATCGAGGGTGCGGGCGAGCGCGCTCCCGAGGTCGCCAAGGCGTACGTCGCCGAGCTGCGCGAGCTCATCAAGGCGCTCGGCGTCTCCGAGGCCCGCATGGAGCAGGGCCAGATGCGCTGCGACGTGAACCTGTCGCTGCGCCCGCACGGCCGCGAGAAGTTCGGCACGCGCTCCGAGACGAAGAACGTCAACTCGCTGCGCTCCGTGGAGCGTGCGGCCCGCTTCGAGATCCAGCGGCACGCCGCGGTCCTCAACAGCGGCGGCACGATCATCCAGGAGACCCGCCACTTCCACGAGGACACCGGGTCCACGACCTCGGGCCGCGTGAAGGAGGAGGCCGAGGACTACCGGTACTTCCCGGAGCCCGACCTCGTCCCCGTCGCCCCGTCCCGCGAGTGGGTCGAGGAGCTGCGCGCGGGCCTGCCCGAGCAGCCGCTCGCGCGTCGCAACCGCCTCCGTGAGGAGTGGGGTGTCTCGGCGCACGACATGCAGTCGATCCTGAACGCCGGTGCCATCGACCCGATCGTCGCCACGATCGAGGCCGGGGCGGACGCGGCGTCCGCACGTAAGTGGTGGATGGGTGAACTGGCGCGCAGCGCCAACGAGTCGGGCAAGGCCCTGGAGGACCTGCCCATCACTCCGGCGCAGGTCGCCCGGGTGGCACAGCTCGTCGCCGCCGGAGACCTGAACGACAAGCTCGCCCGCCAGGTCATCGAGGGCGTGCTCGCGGGCGAGGGCACCCCGGACGAGGTCGTCGACAAGCGCGGTCTGAAGGTCGTCTCGGACGAGGGCGCGCTGACCGCCGCCGTCGACGAGGCCATCGCCGGCAACCCGGGCGTCGCAGACAAGATCCGCGGCGGCAAGGTGGCCGCGGTCGGCGCCCTGGTCGGCGCGGTCATGAAGGCCACCCGTGGCCAGGCCGACGCGGCCCGCGTCAAGGAACTCATCCTGGAGAAGCTGGGCGTCAGCGAGGGCTGAGTACCCGTAAGTACCCACCTGAGGGGATGCATCGGAACCGATGCATCCCCTCAGGCATGCCCGCGGGCCCCCTGGTGGTCAGGCATCCGTAGTGATTCGTCGCCTCCTGGTCCGTGCCGCGCGCAACACCCACGCCGTCCCGAAGACGCGGCGGACCGGACCCCCCTCCACGATGGGCGGAACCCATGCCGGACACCATGTCTGGCATAGGATCGCTCAGCCAATCAGAGACGCCGACCGCTGCGACGGACGCCCAGGTGGACGTACTGGAGGTCGTACAGGAAAAGGAGCGGCAGCAGGATGTACGCGATATCCCTGGGTGACGACGGTGCGGAACTGCGACCCCTGGAGCCCTGGCAGGCGGAGGAGTTCCTCGCGCACCTGGACCGGGGGAGGGAGTTCATCGGGCAGTACATCCCCTTCGGGTCCAAGGCCACGGACGTGCCCTCCGCGCGGGAGACACTCCAGCGGTACGCCGACATGCGCGCCGCCGACACCGGATCCCTGCACGGCCTGTGGCTGGAGGGGAAGCTCGTCGGCGGGGTGCTCTTCCTGAACTTCGACGCCGAGCACGGCAACTGCGAGGTCGGCTGCTGGCTGGAACCGGCCGGCACCGGACGCGGTCTGGTCACCCGGGCGATGCGGATCCTCATCGACTGGGCGGTCGAGGAGCGCGGGATCCACCGTGTGGAGTGGATCGCCGCCTCCGCGAACGTGCCGAGCGTGAACGGCGCCCGGCGGCTCGGGATGACCCGGGACGCGGTGCTGCGGGAGAGCTACCCCCACCGGGGAGTACGCCTCGACATGGAGGTCTGGTCGGTGCTCGCGCCCGAGTGGCGGGCGGCACGCGCGCGTGAGCGACGATGATCTCGGTCGTCGCTCGCAACGATCATTAAGAGACTTCTCAGACTCCGTCCGTACGGTGCGGGTCATGGGAACCAAGACAGTTGACGAAGCCGTGGACGCGAACGGCACCGAGGCAAAGAGCGACGAGGAGACCGTGAACGCCACCAAGACCGACGAGGCGCCGGACGCCGAGGTCGAGGAGACCGGCAACGCCGAAGCCGAGGACGCCGAGGACGCCGAGGACCAGGACGACCTCGACGCCGAGGCCCTGGAGGGCGAGGACACCCCCGAGGCCGAGAAGGGCACCCCCGGCGTCGGCCAGGGCGCCGCCGCCGTCGTCTCCGCCGGCCTTGGCGTCGTGTCCCTCACCGGCAGCTGGGTCGCCACCGTGGCCGCCGCCCGCGAGACCCTCGTCGGCCAGCTGGGGACCTCCTCGACCGCGAGCGTCGCCAAGCAGGTCAAGGAGGTTTACGGCGATGCGTGGGCGACCACCGCGCTGGTCGGCGGCCTCTTTGCGCTGGCCGCGTTGATCGTCGGCGTCGTGGTCCTGGTCCGGCCCGCCTTCGGGGCCCCCGGCAAGCCGCAGGCCGCCTGGATCAAGTCGGTCGCCTGGGCGGGCGTCTCGCTCGGCGTCATCGGCCTGGTCCTCGCCGTCGCCAAGTACTCCGACATCATTCTCGGACTGCCGTCCACCAGCTGAAACCACGCCTGAAACCACGGCTGGATCTCCGTACCTCTGAGGGGCCTTAGAGCCGCCGTAAGTCACTTACGGCCGCTCTAAGGCCCTTCGCGTGCGCAAGATGCGGAACTCTCCCGATGTGACGCACCCCCCTGGGAGACGAAGGTTGAGGCATCGCGGAAAGCGATGACGAAACCGACTCCTCACGAGGGACACGACATGTTCGAGTACGAGCTCCAGCAGATGCGCTCCAACGAGCTGATCCGCGAGGCACAGAACCACCGTCAGGCGCAGGAAGCCCTCCGTGGCCGTCGCGCCGCCCGCCGCGCCGCCGCGCGCGAGTCCGGGCAGAACGACCCGGAGGGGCAGGCGCATAGCCCGCGTCCCCGCCGGCACCGGTTCGCCCGCGCCGCATGAGCGCGGGGGCGGGGGGCGGCCGTACGGGGGTCGGCCGCCTCCCAGCGAGCGGGGCGGCGGTCGCCCGCTCGATAACCAGTGCCGCACTGTCAGACCCCTGTGCGATGCTCGGGCCTGTGGAATCCAGGTCCGTCAGCCCGGTGTTCGTCGGTCGCACCGACGAACTCGGCGTCCTGCACGACGCGCTCGCCCGTACTGTCGCCGGGGGTACCTCCCAGGCGTTCAGCACCGGGGGAGAGCCGCAGGCGTTGCTGCTCGGCGGTGAGGCCGGGGTCGGGAAGACCCGCCTGCTCGAGGAGTTCGCCACCGCGGCCGTCCGCGAGGGCGCCGTCTTCGTGAGCGGCGGCTGTGTGGAGATCGGCGCCGACGGACTGCCCTTCGCCCCGTTCTCCACCGCCCTGCGCGCCCTGCGCCGACTGCTCCCCGACGAGCTCGCCGCCGCGGCCGCCGGACAGGAGGACGAGCTGGCCCGGCTGCTGCCCGAGCTGGGCGAGACCGGCCGCGGCGGCCGGCCGGACGAGGAGGGCATGGCCCGCCTCTTCGAGCTCACCGCCCGCCTCCTGGAGCGCGTCGCCGCCGACCGCACCGTCGTCGTCGCCCTCGAGGACCTGCACTGGGCCGACGCCTCCACCCGCCACCTGCTGGCCTACCTCTTCCGCACCCTGCGCAGCGGCCGCCTCGTCGTCATCGCCACCTACCGCGCCGACGACATCCACCGCCGCCACCCCCTGCGCCCCCTGCTGGCCGAACTCGACCGCCTCCGCACGGTCCGCCGCATCGAACTCGGCCGCTTCAGCCGCGCCGAGGTCGGCCGTCAGATCGCCGGCATCCTCGCCCACGAACCCGACCCCGCCCAGGTCGACGACATCTTCGAACGCTCCGACGGCAACGCGTTCTTCGTCGAGGAACTCGCCGTCGCCGCCCACCAGGGCTGCCGCACCGGGCTCACCGACTCCCTGCGCGACCTGCTCCTCGTCCGCGTCGAAGGCCTCCCCGAGAGCGCCCAGCGCGTCGCCCGGATCGTCGCCGAGGGCGGCTCCGCCGTCGAGTACCCGCTGCTCGCCGCCGTCGCCCGGCTCGCCGAGGACGACCTCATCGAGGCGCTGCGCGTCGCCGTCGGCGCCAACATCCTGCACGCCTCACCCGGCGGCGACGGCTACCGCTTCCGCCACTCCCTGGTCCGCGAGGCCGTCAGCGACGACCTGCTCCCCGGTGAGCGCTCCCGTTTCAACCGCCGCTACGCCGAAGCCCTGGAGGCCGACCCCACGCTCGTCCCGGCCGACGAGCGCGCCACCCGCCTGGCCAGTTACTGGTACCACGCGCACGACGCCGCCAAGGCCCTCCCCGCCGTCCTCGACGCCTCCGTCGAGGCCCGCCGCCGGCACGCCCACTCCGAGCAACTCAGGCTCCTGGAGCGCGCGATGGAGCTGTGGGAGGCCACCCCCGAAGCCGTACGGGACGAGCTGCGCCCCATCGACTACGTGGAGGTCTTCCCACCCTGTGGCTGCGACCCGGCCACCACCCCTCTGCGCTACCTCGACCTGATGGCCGAGGCCGCCGTCGCGGGCCGGCTGTGCGGGGAGCGCGAGCGCGCCCTGAAGATCACCAAGCGGGCGTTGCGCGTCCTGGAGGACGAGGACGACCCCCTCCGTGCCGCCTGGTTCTGGATCCAGCGCTCCCGCCTGGTGCAGGCACAGGCCCGCGGGGACGGCTGGACGGAGCTCGCCACCGCCCGGGACCTGGTGCGCGGCCTGCCGCCGTCGGAGGTGCACGCCGAGGTGCTCTCCATGGTCGCCGCCTGGTGCATGCTGCACGAACCGGGTCCCGGTGCCCTCTCGGCCGCCGAGCGCGCCGTGGAGTACGCGCGCATGGTGGGCGCCCGGGACATCGAGCTGAACGCCCGGCTCACGCTCGGCGGCCTCATGGTCGACGCGGGCGACGTGGAGACGGGCATCGCGGAGATGTACGAGGTCAAGGAGCGGGTGCTCCGGCACGCCCCCTCCATGGTCACGGGACGCGTCCACATCAACCTGCCCTCACACCTGGAGTCCGTCGGCCGCTCCCGGGAAGCGGTCACTGTCCTGCGCGAGGGCGTCGAACTCGCCCGCAAATCCGGGCTGTTGGACACCGAGGCCTGGGTGTGGGGCAACCTCTCGGAGTCGCTCTACGCGCTCGGCCAGTGGGACGAGGCCGTAGAGGCCGCGCGCAACGCGCTGGGTGTCGGGCTCAGCGGCAAACCGTCCGGCAGCGGTGCCATGCGCCTCGCGGACCTCGCGCTCGCCCGCGGCGACCTCGCCGAAGCGGCACGTCAACTCGCCTCCGCTCGCGCCCACTTCGGGACCCACGACCCCATGCCGCAGCACTCGCTGCCCCTGGTCCGCACCGCGATCGGCATCGCCGCCGGAGAGGGACGCCTCCTCGACGCCCGCGCCGCCGTGGAGGACGTCCTGGACGCGGGCTTCCCGCCCGGCACCCAGCGCTACGGCTGGCCGCTGCTGCTCGCCGCCGCCACCGCGGAGGCCGACGCCCGCGGACTGCCCGTCGCCGAGGCGGGCCGCGCCGGGACCCTGGAGCGGCTGCGCGAGGCCGCCAAGTCCCTGGCCACCGGAGCACCCGTCTGGCTCGCCCACGAACAGTGGGTACGCGCCGAGCTCCGCCGCGCCGAGGGCACGGCCGACCCGCACGAGTGGTCCGAAGCGGTCACCGCCTTCGAACCGCTGGAGCGCCCCTACGACCTCGCCCGTGTCCGGCACCGTCTCGCCGAGTCCCTGCTGATCGCGGGCGCCGACGAGGACGACCGGGCCCGTGCCACGGAGCTTCTGCGGCTGGCCGGGGCGGCGGCCGGCCACCTCGGCGCCCGCCCGCTCGCCGACACCGTCGCGCTCCTCGCCCAGCGGGCCCGCCTCGCCCTGGGCCGCGCCCCCGAGCCGTCGGCCCCGGCTCCCGCCGACCCGGCCGAGGCCCTCGGCCTCACCAGCCGTGAGCGCGACGTCCTGCGCCTGGTCGCCGCCGGCTACAGCAACCGCCAGATCGCCGAGGAACTCTTCATCTCCCCGAAGACCGCCAGCGTCCACGTCTCGAACATCCTGGCCAAGCTGGACGTCTCGGGCCGGGGGGAGGCGGCGGCGCTGGCGCACCGGCTGCGTCTGTTCCCCCAGGAGGCCCCCACTGCCCGGACGGCGGGCTGAGGCATACGCTGGCGGGGACCCGGGCCGAGGGAGGCGCCGTGTTCAACATGTTCGAGGAGCTCTTCGCACCAGGCCGTAAGCACACCGACGACGAACGCAAGCGACTCGAACTGAGCCGCGTGGACCTGAACGACGGTGACCCGGGCCGCGGTCCCATAGACCTGACCTCCGGCAAGGTGGTCGTACGGCTGCCCAAGCAGGAGCGGGACCAGGAGCAGGAGGGCGGGCAGGGCGACACGGGGGAGGAACCCGTGTCGCAGCCGGACGAGTCCTGAGGCCGGACGCCTACTTCACCTCCAGCTCCAGAATCCTGTCGTCGCCCTTGCCGGGGCTGCCGCGGCCGTCCGTCTCGTTCGTCACGAGCCAGAGCTTGTCGCCGCCCGCCGGGACCACCGTGCGCAGCCGGCCGTACTCGCCCTTCAGGAAGGCCTGCGGGGCGGCGGCGGCCTCCGTGCCCTTCAACGGGATGCGCCACAGCCGTTGGCCGCGCAGCCCCGCCATCCAGATGGAGCCCTCGGCGTAGGCGATACCGCTCGGGGAGGCCTGGTCCGTGTGCCACTGGGCGACCGGGTTGTGGTACTTCGGGTCGTCGTTCTTGCCCTCGACCACCGGCCAGCCGTAGTTGTCGCCCGGCTTGATCTGGTTCAGCTCGTCCCAGGTGTCCTGGCCGAACTCGGACGCCCACAGCCGCTGCTTGTCGTCCCAGGCGAGGCCCTGCACATTGCGATGCCCGTACGAGTAGATCACCGAGTTGTCGAAGGGGTTGCCGGGCGCCGGGTCGCCGTCCGGCGTCATCCGCAGGATCTTGCCGCCGAGCGCCTTCGTGTCCTGGGCCTGCCCCCGGTCACCCGTCTCGCCCGCCCCCGCGTACAGCATCCGGTCGGGACCGAAGGCGATCCGCCCACCGTTGTGGATCATCCCCTTGGGAATGCCCTTGAAGATCGTGTCCGGCGCCCCGAGCTGCTCCCCGGACGGCTTCTTCTCGTCGTACAGCATGCGGACGATGCGGTTGTCCGAGGCCGTCGTGAAGTACGCGTAGATCATGTGGTCGGAGGCGTACGCGGGGGAGAGCGCGATGCCGAGGAGGCCGCCCTCGCCGGCGGGTGCCACGCCGGGCACCTGGCCCAGTTCGGTCTTCTTGCCGGTCTTCTCGTCGACCCGTGTGATCGTCCCCTCGTCCCGCGAGGACACCAGCAGGCCACCCTCCGGCAGCGGCGCCAGGCCCCAGGGCGACTTGAGGCCCTCGGTGACGGTGCGCACCACCTTCACCGAACCCTTGGCGGGCGCGGCCGTCTCGGTGGCCCGCGGGGCGGACGACGACGCTGTCCCCGAACCGCTCGACGACGGGATCGGGCCGCCGATCGGCGCCCCTCCTCCGCCACCGGAGGAACAGCCGGCCGTCACCACCAGCGCTGCCGCGGCCAACACGGCCTTCATCACTCGACGTTGCACGATCAGAGGTCCCTTCGACGCGGCGGTCCTACTGTTCATACACCGCGCGAGTCCCAGGGGTTCCCGAACCGGAACACCCGGTCCCTCCGGAGCGGGGCGGCCTCAGTCCCAGGACCCCCGCGCCCCCGGCAGCGCCGCCACCTCCGCCAGGTCCTCCGCCGTCAGCCGCAGCCCCGCCGCCCCGGCGTTCTCCGTGACCCACCGCTCCCGCTTGGTCCCCGGCACCGGGACCACGTGCCGTCCCTGGGCCAGCACCCAGGCCAGCGCCACCTGGGCCGGGGTGACCGTGTTCCCGAGCAGGCCGTGGCGCCGGGCGATGCGCCGCAGCCCGACGACGATGGGCTGGTTCGCGGCCATCATCTCGGCCGTGAAGCGGGGGTGGCGGGCGCGCAGGTCATCGGGTTCGAACCCCTCGCCGGGGGTGAGCGTGCCGGTCAGGAAGCCGTTACCGAGGGGCATCGCCGCCAGGAAGCCCACCCCGCGCGCCGCGCACCACGGCAGCAGCGTGTCCAGCGCCTCCGTCGACCACACCGACAGCTCCGCCTCCACCGCGCTCACCGGGAAGACCTGCTGCACCCGCTCCAGTTGCCGGATCGTTCCGTCGTGCAGCCGCGCCCCCGCACGACGGGCGGATCGGGCGCCCACCGCGCACAGCCCGAGCGAGCGCACCTTTCCGGCCGACACCAGGTCGGCCATCGCGCCCCACGTCTCCTCGACCGGAACCTCCGGGTCCGCGCGGTGCAGTTGGTACAGGTCGATCACATCGGTCTGGAGGCGGCGCAGCGAAGCGTCGCACGCCCGCCTCACATAGCCGGGGCGCCCATTGGCCACGATGTGCTGCTCGCCCACCAGCAGCCCCACCTTCGTCGACACGAAGGCCTCGGAGCGCCGCTCCTTCAGCACCCGCCCCAGCAGCAGCTCGTTGGTGAAGGGCCCGTACATGTCGGCCGTGTCGAGGAGCGTCGACCCCTGGTCGAGCGCCGCGTGCACCGCGCGCAGCGACTCCTCACCGCGCTGTCGCGAACCGGTGTACGCCCAGCTCATCGGCATGCACCCGAGCCCGATCGCCCCCACATCGAGCGTTGCCGCGCCGATCGTCCTGCGCTCCACCTGGCCCTGCCCCTCCTTCTTCCGGCACCCCAACCTAACCTCTGCGCGACCGGGCCCCTGGCATAGCCTCCTGAGCATGACTTCCGATGTGTGGCTTCCCTTTCACGCCGACGAGATCGAGGGCCTCCCCGAGGGCCTGAGCTACCGCTTCTGGGACGGCGACCAGGAGTTTCCCGCGGATCCCGCCGACTGCGAGTTCTACGTCGTCCCCTATATGAAGGCGCCCGGCGTCGGGCAGCGGCCGCTGGCCGAAATGACCTCCCTGCGCGTCGTGCAGACGCTCTCCGCCGGGGTCGACCACGTCCTGCAGAGCGTGCGGTCCCTGCCCCCGGGCGTGCAGTTGTGCAACGCACGCGGAGTGCACGAGGCGAGCACCGCCGAGCTGGCGCTCACGCTGATCCTCGCCTCGCTGCGGGGCGTCCCCGGCTTCGTACGGGCGCAGGACAAGGGGGAGTGGCACTCCGGATTCCATCCGGCGCTGGCCGACAAGTCCGTACTGATCGTGGGTTACGGCTCGATCGGATCCGCGATCGAGGACCGGCTCACGCCCTTCGAGGTAGCGCGGGTGGCGCGCGTCGCGCGCTCCGAGCGCACCACGGCGCGCGGTCCGGTGCACCCACTCACGGAACTGCCCGCACTGCTCCCCGAGGCCGACATCGTGGTGCTCTCCACGCCCCTCACCGACAGCACACGGGGCCTGGTGAACGCCGAGTTCCTGGCCCGGATGAAGGACGGCGCACTGCTGGTGAACGTCGCCCGCGGGCCCGTCGTCGACACCAAGGCGCTCCTCGCCGAGCTGGACAGCGGGCGCCTCACCGCGGCCCTCGACGTCACCGATCCGGAACCGCTGCCCCAGGGGCATCCCTTGTGGCAGGCGCCCGGCGTGCTCATCAGCCCCCATGTCGGCGGCCCCACCTCCGCGTTCCTGCCGCGCGCCAAGCGGCTTCTGACCGCGCAGTTGAATCGTTTCGTGAACCGGGAACCCCTGGGCAACGTGCTCCTTACGACGGGCGCGTAGCCGACTTCGGGCACCCTCCGCAGTCCGGCGAATGCGGGCGGTGTCCGCGCCGCCTCTGATCGTCACGGAGCGTAGAGGCACTATGTCCCTGAGTGACGAGACTGGTGTATCGTCCCGACAGGGGCTGCGCCGCGCACCGTTCGGCGCCGGGGATGGACATTCGGACTGCGAGGGGGGCGACGGGCGATGCACGGCCTATGGACCAACGATCCGACGCGGCGGGGCCGCCGACGACCCTGGCGCGCGGCCGCGCGCAGACGCGGCCACGGCGTCCATGGTGGTCACGGTGGCCATCACCACCGCGGGCACAGCGGCCGCAGAAGGCATGCGCACCCAGCGCACACGGGCCAGCGGGACCCCGCCCGGACCGGGTGGGCCCGGTGAGTTCCCCCGGGGCGCTGCTGTCCCGTCGGCCGTCGTACGGCGGTGGAACGGGCCTGATTCCGCAACTCGTGCTGGCCCTGGTGTGCGCGGGCTACGCCTTCGGGTCCGCGCTCGGCTGGGGCTCCGCGAGCCTCGCGCTGTTCATGGGCGACTTCGGGCTGAGCGCCGCCGCGGGCACCGCCGCGGTCTCCTGCTTCCTCTACGCCCGCAGCCGCCGCAGCCGCTTTCGACCCGCATGGCTGCTGTTCGCGCTCTCCTCCACCATGGCCTCGCTGGGCAACGGAGTGTGGGGGTGGTACGAGGTCGTCCTCGACCGCCAGGTCCCGAGTCCCAGCTACGCCGATCTCTTCTTCCTCTGTTTCGCTCCGCCCGCCATCGTAGGACTGCTCGTGCTAGCCAAGAGGCCCGTGACCAAGGCAGGTTGGGTCTGCCTGGCGCTCGACTCCTGGCTGATCGGCGGTTCCCTGCTCACGCTGTCCTGGAGCCTCGCGCTCGCCCAGGCGGCGAAGTTCGACGGGCCGAGCGTCGCGCACACCGCGCTCTCGCTGGCGTACCCGCTGCTGGACATCGCCCTGGTCAGCATGGTGCTCGCGCTGCACTTCAGGCGCTCGTCGGTGAACCGCTCGGCGGTGAACACCGCGATCGGCGCGCTCGCCCTGACCGTGATGTGCGACGCCCTGTTCACCTCGCCCCTCCTGCACAACAACTACCACTCCGGGCAGCTCCTCGACGCGGGCTGGTTCGCCGGGTCACTGCTCCTCGCGTACGCCCCGTGGGTCGGTCCCCGGCTCGGGCAGTCGACCGCCGACGGTCACAGCACGGAGGAGCCCCGTAGGGACGGGCACGCGCGCGTGGCGCACGAGCACATCCCGGGGCCCCGCCAGGGCGGACCGGGGATCACCCAGGGATCTCAAGGGCCTCAAGGGCCTCAGGGGCCTCAGGGGCCTCAGGGGCCTCAGGACGGTGGCCACAACCGGTACCCGATCACCCGTCCGATCGCCGGATCGCTGGCCGCACTCACGCCCTACCTGGCCGCCGCCGTGTGCACGCTGGGCATTCTCTACAACGTCCTGAACGGCCGCAGCGTCGACCGCGTCGTGCTCATCACGGCCGGCCTCGTCGTACTCGCCCTCGTGGTGCGCCAGGGCATCATGCTGCTCGACAACATCACCCTCACCCAGGAGCTGGCCCAGCAGGAGAACCACTTCCGCTCCCTGGTGCAGGGCTCCAGCGACGTCATCATGATCGCCGCACCGAACGGCATCCTGCGGTACGTCAGCCCGGCCGCCGCCGGGGTCTACGGCCGCAACGCCGAGGACCTCGTCGGCTCCGAGCTCGCCTCCCTCATCCACCCCGAGGACCTCGGCTGCGTGATGCACGAGGTGCGCCGCTTCCTGGCCGCCAGCCACCTGGAGGAGCCCACCACCCGCATCGAGTGCCGCTTCAAGTCCGGCGACGACGGTTGGCTCAATGTGGAGTCCACCGTCAACCGACACCACGGCGGCCTCATCTTCAACAGCCGTGACGTGACCGAGCGGGTCCGGCTCCAGGCGCAGCTCCAGCACAACGCCGAACACGATCCGCTCACCGACCTGCCCAACCGCGCGCTGTTCACCCGGCGCGTCCAGCAGGCCCTGTCCGGCCGTCGCTCCACCGACCGCGGCGCCGCGCTGCGCGGCACGGCCGTCCTCTTCATCGACCTCGACGGCTTCAAGGCCGTCAACGACACGATCGGGCACCAGGCCGGCGATGAGCTCCTCGTCCAGGCCGCCCGCAGACTCCAGGACTCGGTGCGGCAGGGCGACACCGCCGCCCGCCTCGGCGGCGACGAGTTCGCGGCGCTCATCGTGGGCGACGGCAGCCGCGACCGGAACGCGCGCGAACAGCAGATCCTGGAGCTCGCCGACCGGCTGCGGATCAAGCTCTCCCAGCCGTACGCCATCGGCGGCAACGATGTCCGCGTCGCCGCGTCCATCGGCGTCGGCTTCGCCGAACCGGGCCTGGGGGCGGGCGAGTTGCTGCGCAACGCCGACCTCGCGATGTACCGGGCCAAGGCGGCCGGAAAGGGCCGCGTCGAGCTGTACGCGCCCCAGATGCAGCAGGACGTCGTACGGAAGGCGGAGCTGGCCACCCGGCTGCGCTCCGCACTCCAGGACGGCGAGTTCGCACTGCTCCACCAGCCCGTCGTCTGCCTCGGCAATGGCCGGATCGTGACGGTCACCGCCCAGGCCCGCTGGCGTTCCTCCCAAGGGGTGCTCTTCACGCCGGCGGAGTTCCTGCGCGTCGCCGAGGACAGCGACAAGACCGCCGAGCTGGGCCGATGGATGCTCGAGGAAGCCGTCGAGCAGGCCGCCGAGCGGGCCGCCGCGGGTGTCACGGTGCCCGTCGCCGTGCGGATGAGCGCCCGGCGCCTGCTGGACCGCTCGATGCCTCTCGGCTCCGTGGAGGCCCTGCTGACCCGGCACGGGCTCGCCTCCGGCTCCCTGATCGTCGAGCTGGCCGACACCGACCCCCGGGTCTCCCTGGACGAGCTGGAGCGGCGGCTGAACACGCTGCGGCGGCTCGGCATCCGGATCGCCCTGGACGGATTCGGCAGTGGTTACGCGGCCATCACGACGCTCAGAAGGCTGCCCGTCGACGTACTGAAGCTCGACCGGGGCCTCGTCGAGGGTGTCGTCGAGTCCGCCCGGCTGCACAAGATCACCAGCGGGCTGCTGCGGATCGCCACCGACCTCGGGCTGCAGTCCGTGGCCGACGGTGTGGACCTGCCCGAGCAGGTCGTCGCCCTGCGCGCGATGGGCTGCACGCACGGACAGGGCATGGCCTTCTCCGGCCCGCTCGACGAGTACCGGCTGCGCAGAGCGCTGTCCTGCGGCCACTATCCGGTGCCGCACGGCCCGGCCGAGCCCGCGTTCGCGGGCGGCGGCGCGGGGGTGTATACGAGTGGTGTGCCCGCAGTCTTCGGAGGCGGTACGGCCCTCCGCTCACATAATGAGACTCCCGTCCCACCCACTTGACAGTCAGTGCGTGCCGGGGGGAGGGTCAATGCCATGCGCACCCGAATTCTCGTACTTGGAAAGCGCGTCGGCTGAAGCTGGTGGCCACCGGACGGACCCGGAACACCCAGCGACCGCACCCGGCGCGCTCCCCTCGCTTGCCTCACGGCACGAGGGGTTTTTTGTTGCACAGGCACCAGTCGTACACCGCACAAAACTCGCAAAAACCCTCAGCATCGAGAAGAGAATGCCGATGACCGAGCAGGCCACCGGGGCCCATCACCCGCAGCCGCGGCCCCGTTCCGGAGGACAGCAGTCCGCCCCCGAGCACGTCACGGGAGCGCAGTCCCTCATCCGCTCGCTTGAGGAGGTCGGGGCCGAGACGGTATTCGGCATTCCCGGCGGCGCGATCCTTCCGGCGTACGACCCGCTGATGGACTCCACGCGTGTGCGGCACGTGCTCGTGCGGCACGAGCAGGGCGCGGGTCACGCGGCCACCGGTTACGCGCAGGCCACCGGCAAGGTCGGCGTCTGCATGGCGACCAGCGGCCCGGGTGCCACCAACCTGGTGACGCCGATCGCGGACGCGCACATGGACTCGGTGCCGCTCGTGGCGATCACCGGGCAGGTCGCGTCCAAGGCGATCGGCACGGACGCCTTCCAGGAGGCGGACATCGTCGGCATCACCATGCCGATCACCAAGCACAACTTCCTGGTGACCAAGGCCGAGGACATCCCGAGGACGATCGCGGAGGCCTTCCACATCGCCTCCACCGGCCGCCCGGGTCCCGTCCTCGTCGACATCGCCAAGGACGCCCTCCAGGCGCAGACCGTCTTCCAGTGGCCGCCCACCCAGGACCTGCCCGGCTACCGCCCGGTGACCAAGCCGCACGCCAAGCAGATCCGCGAGGCCGCCAAGCTGATCACCCAGGCCAAGCGGCCCGTCCTCTACGTCGGCGGCGGCGTCCTCAAGGCCAAGGCCACCGCCGAGCTGAAGGTCCTCGCAGAACTCACCGGAGCGCCCGTCACCACCACCCTGATGGCGCTCGGCGCATTCCCCGACAGCCACCCGCTGCACGTGGGAATGCCGGGCATGCACGGTGCGGTCACCGCCGTCACCGCGCTGCAGAAGGCCGACCTGATCGTCGCCCTCGGAGCCCGCTTCGACGACCGCGTCACCGGCAAGCTGGACAGCTTCGCCCCGTACGCCAAGATCGTCCACGCCGACATCGACCCGGCCGAGATCGGCAAGAACCGCGCCGCGGACGTGCCGATCGTCGGTGACGCCCGCGAGGTCATCGCCGACCTGGTCCAGGCCGTGCAGAAGGAGCACAGCGAGGGCCACGCCGGCGACTACGCCGCCTGGTGGAAGGACCTCAGCCGCTGGCGCGAGACCTACCCGCTGGGCTACGAGCAGCCGGACAACGGCTCCCTGTCCCCGCAGCAGGTCATCGAGCGCATCGGACAGCTCGCCCCCGAGGGCACCATCTTCGCGGCGGGCGTCGGCCAGCACCAGATGTGGGCCGCGCACTACGTCCAGTACGAGCAGCCCGCGACCTGGCTGAACTCCGGCGGCGCCGGAACGATGGGCTACGCGGTCCCGGCCGCGATGGGCGCCAAGGCCGGTCAGCCGGGCAGGACGGTCTGGGCGATCGACGGTGACGGCTGCTTCCAGATGACCAATCAGGAGCTCACCACCTGCGCCCTGAACAACATCCCGATCAAGGTCGCCATCATCAACAACGGCGCCCTCGGGATGGTCCGCCAGTGGCAGACCCTCTTCTACAACCAGCGCTACTCCAACACCGTGCTGCACTCCGGCCCGGACGCGGACGGCAAGCAGCCGAGCGCCGGCACCCGCGTCCCCGACTTCGTGAAGCTGTCGGAGGCCATGGGCTGCTACGCGATCCGCTGCGAGTCCCCCGAGGACCTCGACAAGGTCATCGCGGAGGCGAACTCGATCAACGACCGCCCCGTCGTGGTCGACTTCATCGTGCACGAGGACGCCATGGTGTGGCCGATGGTCGCCGCCGGCACCTCGAACGACGAGATCATGGCCGCCCGGGACGTCCGCCCCGACTTCGGCGACAACGAAGACGACTGAGACCGAGAGAGAGCCGAGTCCACCACCATGAGCACCAAGCACACCCTCTCCGTCCTCGTCGAGAACAAGCCGGGTGTCCTCGCCCGGATCACCGCCCTGTTCTCCCGCCGCGGCTTCAACATCGACTCGCTCGCCGTCGGTGTCACCGAGCACCCCGACATCTCGCGCATCACCATCGTGGTGAACGTGATCGAGGCGCTGCCGCTCGAACAGGTCACCAAGCAGCTCAACAAGCTCGTCAACGTGCTGAAGATCGTCGAACTGGAACCCGGCTCGGCGGTGCAGCGCGAACTCGTTCTGGTGAAGGTGCGCGCCGACAACGAGACGCGCTCCCAGATCGTCGAGATCGTCCAGCTGTTCCGCGCCAAGACCGTGGACGTCTCTCCGGAGGCCGTCACCATCGAGGCCACCGGCGGCAGCGACAAGCTGGAGGCCATGCTCAAGATGCTGGAGCCGTTCGGCATCAAGGAGCTCGTCCAGTCCGGCACGATCGCGATCGGACGCGGGGCGCGTTCGATCACGGACCGCTCGCTGCGCGCGCTCGACCGATCAGCCTGATCCTTGGTAGGGGCGGTCGGCGATCACCGACCGCCCGTATACCGAGACCCGAAAACTTCCCTTCCCCCGCCCGCCGTACGGTGGGACGCAACACCGCACACCAAGGAGAACCCCAGTGGCCGAGCTGTTCTATGACGACGACGCCGACCTGTCCATCATCCAGGGCCGCAAGGTCGCGGTCATCGGCTACGGCAGCCAGGGCCACGCCCACGCGCTGTCGCTGCGCGACTCGGGTGTCGACGTCCGCGTCGGTCTGCACGAGGGCTCCAAGTCCAAGGCCAAGGCCGAGGAGCAGGGCCTGCGCGTGGTGACGCCGTCGGAGGCCGCGGCCGAGGCCGACGTCATCATGATCCTGGTGCCGGACCCGATCCAGGCCCAGGTCTACGAGGAGTCCATCAAGGACAACCTGAAGGACGGCGACGCGCTGTTCTTCGGCCACGGTCTGAACATCCGCTTCGGCTTCATCAAGCCCCCGGCCGGTGTCGACGTCGCCATGGTCGCCCCCAAGGGCCCGGGCCACCTGGTGCGCCGCCAGTACGAGGAGGGTCGCGGCGTTCCCTGCATCGCGGCCGTCGAGCAGGACTCCACGGGCAGCGCCTTCCCGCTCGCCCTGTCCTACGCCAAGGGCATCGGAGGCACCCGCGCGGGCGTCATCAAGACGACCTTCACGGAGGAGACCGAGACCGACCTGTTCGGTGAGCAGGCCGTTCTCTGCGGTGGCACCGCGGCGCTGGTCAAGGCGGGCTTCGAGACGCTGACCGAGGCCGGCTACCAGCCGGAGATCGCGTACTTCGAGTGCCTCCACGAGCTGAAGCTCATCGTCGACCTCATGTACGAGGGCGGCCTGGAGAAGATGCGCTGGTCGGTCTCCGAGACCGCCGAGTGGGGCGACTACGTCACCGGCCCGCGGATCATCACGGACGCCACCAAGGCCGAGATGAAGAAGGTCCTCGCGGAGATCCAGGACGGCACCTTCGCCAAGAACTGGATGGAGGAGTACCACTCCGGCCTGAAGAAGTACAACGAGTACAAGACGCAGGACGAGAACAGCCTCCTGGAGACCACCGGCAAGGAGCTCCGGAAGCTCATGTCGTGGGTCAACGACGAGGCGTAAGCCGTACGGCCGAAGGGGCCGGAGCATCCGCTCCGGCCCCTTCGGCCAACCCTGGGTAACGCCCGCGAGCGCGACGTTGTCCACCCCGTCCAGCCACGGACGGGTGATCCTTCCACGGAGGCGCAAGAAGGCCCCCGTAGCGGCACTACACTGCTGCACAACATACGCGTCAGGCCCACAGCGTCGTGCGTCTTCCACGCGGCTCGAGCGACCCCGAAGAAATGTAGGCACGCCCCCACGCCGCCCGGCACGCACTGTCGCCGCACCGAACGACGCGGGAACGCACCTACACTTCCCCGGGGCCGTTACAACCCTCCACCGCATGCGGCCGTCGGGACGGCCGTCCGCATTGGACCTGTGAGGACTCACGTGAGCTCGAAACCTGTCGTACTCATCGCTGAAGAGCTGTCGCCCGCGACCGTCGACGCCCTGGGCCCGGACTTCGAGATCCGGCACGCGAACGGCGCGGACCGCGCCGAGCTGCTGCCCGCGATCGCCGACGTCGACGCGATCCTGATCCGTTCGGCCACCAAGGTCGACGCGGAGGCCGTCGCCGCCGCGAAGAAGCTCAAGGTCGTCGCACGAGCCGGCGTCGGCCTGGACAACGTCGACGTCTCCGCCGCCACCAAGGCCGGCGTGATGGTCGTCAACGCCCCCACCTCGAACATCGTGACCGCGGCCGAGCTGGCCTGCGGCCTCCTCCTCGCCACCGCGCGCCACATCCCGCAGGCCAACTCTGCGCTGAAGAACGGCGAGTGGAAGCGCTCGAAGTACACCGGAGTCGAGCTCGCCGAGAAGACCCTCGGTGTCGTCGGCCTCGGCCGCATCGGCGCGCTGGTCGCCCAGCGCATGTCCGCGTTCGGCATGAAGGTCGTCGCCTACGACCCCTACGTCCAGCCTGCCCGGGCCGCGCAGATGGGCGTCAAGGTCCTCTCCCTCGACGAGCTGCTCGAGGTCTCGGACTTCATCACCGTGCACCTGCCCAAGACCCCCGAGACGGTCGGTCTCATCGGCGACGAGGCGCTGCACAAGGTCAAGCCGTCGGTGCGGATCGTCAACGCCGCGCGCGGCGGGATCGTCGACGAGGAGGCGCTGTTCTCGGCGCTCAAGGAGGGCCGCGTCGCCGGCGCCGGCCTCGACGTGTACGCGAAGGAGCCCTGCACGGACTCCCCGCTCTTCGAGCTCGACCAGGTCGTCTGCACCCCGCACCTCGGCGCCTCCACGGACGAGGCGCAGGAGAAGGCCGGCGTCTCCGTCGCCCGCTCGGTGCGCCTTGCGCTCGCCGGTGAGCTCGTCCCGGACGCGGTGAACGTGCAGGGCGGTGTCATCGCCGAGGACGTCAAGCCCGGTCTGCCGCTCGCCGAGAAGCTCGGCCGCATCTTCACCGCCCTCGCGGGCGAGGTCGCGGTCCGCCTCGACGTCGAGGTGTACGGCGAGATCACCCAGCACGACGTCAAGGTGCTCGAACTCTCCGCGCTCAAGGGTGTGTTCGAGGACGTCGTCGACGAGACGGTGTCCTACGTCAACGCCCCGCTGTTCGCGCAGGAGCGCGGCGTCGAGGTCCGTCTGACCACGAGCTCGGAGTCCCCCGACCACCGCAACGTGGTCACCGTGCGCGGCACGCTCGGCGACGGCCAGGAGATCTCGGTCTCCGGCACGCTGGCCGGCCCCAAGCACCTGCAGAAGATCGTCGCCGTCGGCGAGTACGACGTGGACCTCGCGCTCGCCGCCCACATGGTCGTGCTGAGCTACGAGGACCGTCCCGGTGTCGTCGGCACCGTCGGCCGCATCCTCGGCGAGGCGGGCATCAACATCGCCGGCATGCAGGTCGCGCGTGCCGCCGCGGGCGGCGAGGCCCTAGCGGTCCTCACCGTCGACGACACGGTCTCGCAGAACGTGCTGAGCGATGTGGCCGAGGAGATCGGCGCCACCTCGGCGCGCTCGGTGAACCTCGTCTGACCCTCTCGCGGTACGCGGGCGCAGTACGCGGGCCGGGGCCCGGTCACCTGAGGTGACCGGGCCCCGGCCATGTGCGGGGTCAGTCAGGCGCGGGAGTCCCGGGGCGGCTCGACCAGCCCCTCCCGGTAGGCGATGGCCACGGCCTCGGTACGGCCCGAGGCGCCCAGCTTGGCGAGGATGTTGGAGACGTGCACGCTCGCCGTCTTGCCCGTGATGAACAGCTCCTCACCGATCTGACGGTTGGTGCGGCCGCGCGCCAGCAGCCTCAGGACATCGCTCTCGCGGGCGGTCAGCGCCGGGACACGGTCCGCGGCGGACGGTGAGTCGGCGAGCCGACCGCGCCGGATCAGGGTGTCCAGCTCCTCGCGCAGCGGTACGGCGCCGAGCCGGTCGGCGGTGTCGCGCGCCGCGCGGGCCCGCTCGGCGGCCTCTTCCCGACGGTCCGCCACGAGCAGCGCCTCGGCCAACCGTCTTTCGCAGCGGGCCAGTTCATAGGGATCGCCGTAGTCGAACGCGGCGACCGCCTTCTCCCAGGCGGCCACCTCGGGACCCGAGTGCGCGCGCAGCCACTCCGCCTCGGCGCGGGCGAGCCAGGCCAGCCCCTCCGGTCCCTGCCGCGTGCCGTCCTCCCCCTTCGCGGCCGTGCGCCGGGCCACCTCCACCAGCTCGGTCGCGAGGTCCGCCCAGTGCCGGGCGCCCGCCCCGCCGCCGGTCAGACGCAGCTCGACGGCGGCGTCCGCGACCGCCGACAGAGCCAGCGCCGCGAGCCGCACACCGATGTCGGGCCGCCCGCTGCCGGAGCCTTCGCTGAGTGCCGCGAGTGTCGTCCGCACGGAGGTCACGGCGCCCTCGGGGTCGCCGCGCAGGGCGGCGGCGTCGGTCAGCACGATGCCCGCCACGAGCGTGGCCATCCAGTCGAAGGGTCCGTCGAGCAGCGCGTGGGCCCGCTCGGCGGCTCCTTCCTCGCCGCGCGCCAGGGCGACGTACAACGCGGGCCCGACGGCGAAGCCGCCGGCCGGTGGCAGCCGTTCGGCATCGACGGCGGCCGCCCGCGCGCACTCGTCCCAGCGGCCCAGGGTGTAGAGGATCAGGGACTGCAGGTAGCGCAGCTCCAGCGCGTACGGGGAGGAGACGAGGCCGGAGCGGTTCGCCCACTCGAGTCCCTCGGCGAGCCAGGTCAGGCACTCGTCCAGGGCCCCGGATTCGTAGGCCCCGATGGCGAGGTTGAACAGGGCGCGCATCTCGATGGAGACATTGCCGGCGTGCCGGGCCAGGTCACGGGCCTGCCGAAGCCGCTCCCGGCCCTCGGCCGTACGCCGGTTGTGGTCCTCCAGACCGACCAGGGAGATGATCAAGTCGGCCTGGGCGTCGGCGAGTCGGAGCTCCTCGGCGGTGCGCAGCGCCTGCCGGGCGACGCGCTCCGCGTCCTCGTCGTGGCCCATGTACCGCGCGGCCATGACATGGGTGGCCGCCGCCCACACCCAGGTGTGCGACGGGGGCTCGGCCGGGATCATGGCCAGTGCCTCGCTGCTGTAGGTGAAGGCGGCCTTCAGACTGTCGACGCGCATCAGATTGCCCGCGAGGGTGTAGCGGACGCGGGCGGCGAGCTCCGAGTCCGCGTCCGACCCCGCCCTGGCGAGTGCGGCGCGGGTGAGGGAGACCGCCCGGTGGGTCTCCCCGGCGTGCGCGGCGGCGGCGGAGGCGCGCAGGGTGAGCGTGACCGGGTCGCCGGTGCGGGGGCGGGCGCCGGGGTCCACGGCGGGCCACAGTTCGAGCGCGGCCTCCACGTGGTGCAGCTCCTCGGCGGGCGCGCCGACCCGCTGGGCGTGGTCGGCGGCTTCCAGTGAGGCGGTCAGCGCGTCCGCGAGATCGTGGCTCTCCCGCGAGTGGTGGGCGCGCTCGGCCGCGCTCTTCGCCGTGTGACCGCGACCGGCGAGGAGTTTGGCGAACGCGCCGTGCAGCCGGACCCGCTCGCCGGGCAGCAGATCGGTGTAGACGGCCTCACGGGCGAGGGCGTGCCGGAAGGAGTACGTGGCGTCGTCGCCGGGGACCAGCAGCTGCCGTCCTACGGCCTCCCGCAGCGCCGACTCCAGCTCGTCCTCCGGCAGTTGTACGGCGTCACGAAGCAGGTCGTGCTCGACGCGCCGCCCGGCGACCGCGGCCGTGCGCAGTACCTGCTGGGCGGTGTCGGAGAGTTGCTCGATCCGGATGAGGAGGAGGTCGGCGAGGCCGCTCGGCATGGCGGGCGCCGCCGGGTCGAGGTCGCCCGGGAGCGCGGCGAGCAGCTCCTCCGCGTAGAAGGCGTTGCCCTCGGCGCGGTCGACGATGCGGCGGACGGTGGTGTCGGAGAGGGCGTCCGTGCGCAGGGCGCGCACGAGGCGGGCCACTTCGGCGTCGGCCATGGGGCGCAGTTCGAGCCGGTCCACGGAGGGCAGCCGGGCCAGTTCGGCGAGCAGGGGGCGCAGGGGGTGGCGGCGGTGCAGGTCGTCCGAGCGGTACGAGGCGAAGAGGGCGAGGTGGTGGGTGGGGGAGCCGGGGGTCGGATTCTGCAGGACGCCTCGGCTGAGGAGGAAGCGCAGGAGGTCCCTCGACGACTGGTCCGCCCAGTGGAGGTCTTCGAGGACCAGGAGGAGGGGGGTGATGTCGGCGGCGTCCGCCAGCAGGCCGGCCACGCCCTCGAAGAGTCGCAGTCGGCTGCCGGAGTCCGTGTCCGTCCCGCTGCCGGAGCCCAGCAGGCGGTCGACCGCCGGGTGGGCCGCGAGGGCGGCGGCGAACCGCTCGTCTCCGCCGAGCACGCCGAGGATCTCCGTGAACGGCAGATAGGGCAGGCCCACGTCGCCGAGGTCCACGCAGTGGCCGGTGAGCACCGTCATGCCGGTGCGCGTGGCGTGTGCGGCGGCCTCCGTCAGGACGCGGGTCTTGCCGACGCCGGCGTCTCCGGAGAGGACGACGGCGCGGGGGGTGCCTGCGCGGGCGCGGTCCAGCACGCCGGTGAGCCGCGCGAGTTCGTCGTCCCGGCCGATGAACGGCGTACCGGATGTCTGTGCCACGCCGCCCATCCTGACACGCCCCACCGACACGGCCCCGCCCTTTTGTCCTCGCCCCCGCCGCCCCTACCCGTCCCATCCCCGGAGGCTGCGCCCCCAGACCCCCGCTATCGGCCTGAACGGCCTCGTCCTCAAACGCCGGACGGGCTGGGTGGTGTGGGTCCGGGGTGGGTGGGTTGAGCGGGGTGGGTGGGGTATCGGCCTTCGGCCTGGTCCTCAAACGCCGGACCGGCTGGATGGCGTGGGCCGGGGCCGGGCTTTTAGGGGCGCGGGGAACTGCGCGCTCAGCCCCACGGGCCCGCAGGCAAGGCACTTCGGGCGGGTGGGGTTTCGGGGCGTAGCCCCGTCCGAGGGGCGCGGGGAACTGCGCGACCGGCCCCCACCGGCCTGCAGGCAAGGTACCTCGGGTGGGCGGGGTTTCGGGGCGCAGCCCCGTCCGAGGGGCGCGGGGAACTGCGCGACCGGCCCCCCACCGGCCTGCAGGCAAGGTACTTCGGGTGGGCGGGGTTTCGGGGCATAGCCCCGCTTGAGGGGCGCGGGGAACTGCGCGCTCAGCCCCCACCGCCCGCAGGCACAGCACTCCGGAAGGTCGGGGATCCGGGGCACAGCCCGGCTCGAGGGGCGCGGGGAACTGCGCGGTCGGCCCCCACCGGCCCGCAGGTAAAGCACTCTGGGAGGGCGGGGGTCCGGGGTTGCAGCCCGCCCGAGGGGCGGGGAGCTGCGTGATCGGACCCCGCCCCCCGTAGTCGGAGCGCACTGCCGGGGTTCCAAGGGCGTAGCCCTGGTGAACGGCCGTCAGGCGGGCGCCTGTTCAGGGTGCGGGGCCTCGGCCCCGACTTCGCGCACCCGCACGCGCCGCAACGTCGCAGCCGCCACCCCCGCCGCCCCCAGCAACAACACCGCCCCCGCGATCGCCGCCGCCTGCATCCCACTGGTGAACGCCTCCCGCGCGGCCCGCACCAGCGCATCGCCCGCGCCGCCCGGCAACTGATGGGCGACCGCCAGCGCGCCGCCCAGGGTCTCCTGGGCCGGCGCCGGGGCGCCGGACGGAATCTCGTGGCGGTAGACGGCCGTACCGATGGACCCGAGGACCGCCATACCGAGCGCCCCGCCGAACTCGGCACCCGTCTCCAGCAGCGAGGCCGCGGCGCCCGCGTTGCCGACGGGGACGGTGCCCAGCGCCAGATCCATCATCTGGGACATCACGGTGACGATCCCCGAGGCGAGGACTCCGGCCCCGGCGAGGACCAGCCACATCGAGTCGGTCCCGGTGAGGGCCAGCAGCCCGTAGCCGCACGCGCCGAGGACGAAGCCGCCGGAGACGACGTGGGCGCGGTGGACGCCCTTCTGCACCAGCTGCGCGGCGACCGGCGCGGCGACCCCGACCAGGACCGTCGGCAGCAGTGACCACAGGGCGGCCTCCATGGAGCTCTTGCCGAGGACCGACTGCATGTACTGAGTGGTGAAGTACGCCGACCCCATCATCCCGAACGCGGAGACCAGGTTGAGCACGACGGCGGGCGCGAAGCCCCGGCCCCGGAACAACTCGGGTGAGATCAGCGGGGACTTGGCGGTGCGCTGCCGCTGGACGAAGAGCGCGGCGAAGACGAGACCGACGACGATCGAGGCGCCGTACTCCAACTTCCATCCCTCGGACGGGATTTCCTTCACGCCGTAGATGACGGGCAGCACGGCGGCCATCGACAGCGGCACGCTGAGCAGGTCGAAACGGCCCGGTTCCGGGTTCCTGGACTCGGGGAGCAGGATCGGGCCGAGGACCAGCAGCAGCACCATCGCGGGCAGGTTGACGAGGAAGACCGAGCCCCACCAGAAGTACTCGACGAGGACCCCGCTCATCACCGAACCGAGCGCGATACCGCCGGTCATGACGCCGGACCACAGACCGATCGCCTTCGCGCGCTGCCCGGGGTCGGTGAACATCGTGCGGATGATCGCCATCGTCGACGGCATGAGGGTGGCGCCACCGATGCCGAGGACCGCGCGGGCCGCGATCAGCATCTCGGCGCTGTCGGCGTAGGCGGCCATGACCGAGGCCGTGCCGAAGGCGGCGGCGCCGAAGAGAAGGAGCTTGCGGCGGCCTATGCGGTCGCCGAGCGAGCCCATCGTCATCAGCAGTCCGGCGAGCACGAACGCGTAGATGTCGAAGATCCACAGCTGCTGGGTACCGCTCGGCTCCAGGTCCGCGCTGATCGCGGGGATCGCGAAGTAGAGGACCGAGACATCCATCGAGACCAGGAGCAGCGGAAGCATCAGGACGCTGAGGGCGGTCCATTCGCGGCGGCCGGCGAGGCCTCCGCCGGGTGCGGGGGTGGTGCTCGTCGAGTGCTTCGAGTTCGTCATGACAGGGACTGTACGGACGTCTTAAACGCTTGTCTAGTACGATTGTTTAAAACGGTCGTCTGGGACGGTTGTCTGTATCGGGGGTACGCTGATCGGCATGGGACACCGTGAGGATCTGCTCGAAGGCGCCAAGCGCTGCCTGCTGGAGAAGGGGTTCGTGCGCACCACGGCGCGCGACATCGTGAAGGAGTCCGGGACGAACCTGGCGTCCATCGGCTACCACTACGGGTCGAAGGACGCGCTGCTGACGCAGGCCTTCGTGGAACTGGTGCAGGAGTGGGGCGAGAAGTTCGCCCCGCACCAGGAGCACGAGGGCGCGCCCGGGGGTTCCGTGGAGCGGTTCCATGACGTGTGGGCGCGGATGCTGGAGTCCTTCGAGGACTTCAAGCCCGTGTGGGCGGCCAGCATGGAGATCGTGACGCAGGGGGAGCGGGTGCCGCAGCTGCGGGACCTCATGGCGAAGGCGCAGATCGAGGGACGGTCCGGGCTCGTCGCGATGCTCACGGGCCTGGACGAGGAGACGCTCGACGAACGCACCGTCCAGTCCCTCGGCGGCTTCTACCAGGCGCTGCTCAACGGTCTGATGGTGCAGTGGCTCTTCGACCCGGCGAGCGCCTCCACGGCCGACGACCTCACGGAGGGGCTGCGACGGGTGATCGAGGGGGCGACCGGCTCGCGGGACTGAGGCGTCACCCGCCCACGACTCCGGTCGGCGTGGCGCCGGACCCGCGATCGGCTCGCGCATCGCGGTATGCCGGGATCAGCGCCACCAGCATCAGTACGCGCGCGCACGGTCCGTCGGCCTGTACGGGATGAGCGCCTGTCGCTCGAACCGGGCGACGGCGCCGCCCCAACTCGTCCTGGGCTTCGGTGACGTGGGGGAACGCGCGATCACGGAGGGCATCGCGACGATCGGCGACCTGCTCGCCGGGGCTCGTCGACCCGGACGGCTCATGGCCGGCCAGGACCTGCCCCAGGATCGAGGACCTTTCCTAGGACCGGCGCAGGGCCCCCTGCGCAGCGCACCGTCGCCCGAGCCCGCGGCGGGCGTTTCGACGGCACACCGTACGGCTGATCGCCGTGCGTGGGCGTCACAGTCGCGCCCCCTTCAACGCCATGTGCAGCAGCAGGCGGTCCTCGCCGTCGTCCAGGTCGAGGCCGGTCAGCTGCTCGACGCGGGACAGCCGGTAGTAGAGGGTCTGCCGGTGGATGCCCAACTCCGCCGCCGTGCGCCCCGCCTGGCCCGCGCAGTCCAGGAACACCTCGGCGGTGCGGGCGAGTTCGCGGTGCGCGGGGGAGAGGAGGGTGCGGACGGCGGGGTCGTGGGCCGCCTCCGGAGGGAGGGCCGTGAGGAGACGGAACGGGCCGATGGAGGCCCACTCGGCGACCGGGCCGAGGCGGGGCTCCGCGAGGACCGCGCGGGCGGCGGCGGACGCCTCCTGCCAGGCCGCCCCCAGCTCGGCGAGGCCCACCCGGGCGCCGGCGACTCCGGCGGCCACGGTCGTCCCGGCACCCTTCGCCGTTCCCTGCCCGCCCCCGCGCTCCCCGTCCGCCTCCCGTACGAAGCGTGTCGCCGCCGTGCGTGCCGGAGTCAGTACGTCCGCCGAGCGCAGCCGTACGAGAAGGGCGAGGCTCTGGCCGGTGGCCCCCCACGGCACCGTGCACAGCGCGGTCGCGCCCGGCACCGTACGGACCGAAGGGGCGTCGTCCGGGTCGGCGGAGGGCCAGGGGGCGACGCACACCACCGCGTGCAGGCCGTCGCCGCGCGGGCCGAGGGCGGTGCGCAGCTCGGCCACCGCCATGTCCCGCTGCCAGCCGCGCTCGGCGGTGAGGACCGCCCGCAGCTCGCGGGTGAGGTCCGCGCCCGCCTGTGCCTCGTCCGCGAGCAGGTCGCCGATGCGGGCGGCGACCTCCATCGCCGCGGAGAGCTGTGCCTCGGACGGGCCGGGGTCGTCCTCCAGCAGCCAGACGTAGCCGAGGACGACACCCCGATGGCGTACCGGCAGACAGATCCGGCCCCGGTACACGCCCGCCTCCGGGGTGGGCGGGATGTGCACGGGGGCCGTCGCGCGCGTGATGCCGAAGCCCTCGAACCAGGTGCGGACCGCCGCCGTGGAGCGACGGGTGAGGATCGAGCGGGTCCGTACGGGGTCCAGGGCCGACGCGTCGAGCTCGCCCTCGCTGTCGTAGGCGCCGAAGGCGATCAGCTCGAAGTCCCGGTTCTCCAGCGTCGCGGGCACGCCGAGGAGCGCCGAGATCTCGTCGACCAGCTCCTGGTAGCCGCCGTGGTCGCCACGGTGATCTCGGTGCTCCCGGTGTTCCCGGGGCTCTTTGTGATCCCTGTGTTCGTCGCTCACCCGGGCATTCTCCCGCAATTCCGCAGCCCTTCATACATCTGTCTGAGATCCAGGGCACGGATGCGTGACAGCTGTCGATGGCTCAGGATCGGAGGGATCCTTAGGTTTCACGGTGGTTCTCCGTGCCGTACCCGAATGGTCGGGATACGGCCTTCTGCTCGCCTTGTTGTGGAGGTGCCCCGTGCTGGGTCCCGTGATTCTCGCCGCGTCGCGCAGCGACCGGATGCGTCGCTTCGTGTCGGCGGCCCCCGGCACCAAGCAGGTGGTCGCCCGCTTCATCGCCGGTGAGAGCGTCGACCAGGTCGTTCCGGTCGTTCAGGACGCCGTCGCCAAGGGCCTGGAGGTCACCCTCGACGTCGTCGGCGAGGACATCACCACCCGCGAGCAGGCCTTCGCCGCCCGGGACGCGTACCTGGAGCTCATCGAGCATCTGAAGGTGCTGGACCTCGGCACCAAGGCCGAGATGTCGATCAAGCTGTCGATGTTCGGGCAAGCGCTGGAGGGCGGCCACGAGCTGGCCCTCGCCAACGTGCGCCCCGTCGTCGAGGCAGCCGCCGCCATCGGTACCACCGTCACCCTGGACGCCGAGGACCACACCACCCTCGACTCGATGTTCGCCATCCACGAGGAGCTGCGGAAGGACTTCCCGCAGACCGGCTGCGTCATCCAGGCCTACCTGTACCGCACCGAGGCCGACGCCCGCCGCCTCGCCGCGAGCGGCAGCCGCGTCCGCCTGGTGAAGGGCGCCTACAAGGAGCCCGCCGAGGTCGCGTACCAGGACAAGGCCGAGACCGACAAGGCGTACGTCCGCGTCCTGCGCGTCCTGATGGAGGGCGAGGGGTACCCGATGATCGGGTCCCACGACCCGCGCCTCATCTCCATCGCGCAGGAGCTGGCGCGCAAGGCCGGGCGCAAGCTGGACGAGTACGAGTTCCAGATGCTGTACGGCATCCGGAGCGAGGAGCACCTGCGGCTCGCCGCCGAGGGCCACCGGATGCGGGTCTACACCGCGTACGGCACCGACTGGTACGGCTACTTCATGCGCCGCCTCGCCGAGAAGCCGGCCAACCTGCTGTTTTTCGCCCGCTCGATTCTGACCAAGGGCTGATCCACGGGCCGAGCCCGAACCACCCGCTCATAAAGGAGTTACGGACACCATGGACGCTGTGACCCAGGTCCCCACCCCCGTCAACGAGCCGGTGCACGGCTACGCCCCCGGTTCGCCCGAGCGCGCCCGCCTGGAGGCCAAGCTCAAGGAGCTGGCGGAGAACCCGATCGAGCTGCCGATGACCATCGGCGGCGAGAAGCGGCTCGGCGGCGGTGAGCGCTTCGAGGTCGTGCAGCCGCACAACCACAAGGCCGTCATCGGCACCGGCGCGCACGCCACCCAGCAGGACGCGCAGGACGCCATCGACGCGGCCCTCGCCGCCGCGCCCGCCTGGCGCGCGATGTCCTTCGACGACCGCGCCGCGATCATCCTGCGCGCCGCCGAGCTGCTGGCCGGCCCCTGGCGCGAGACGCTGGCCGCCTCCACCATGCTCGGCCAGTCGAAGACCGCCCAGCAGGCCGAGATCGACTGCCCCTGCGAGCTCGTCGACTTCTGGCGCTTCAACGTCCACTACGCCCGCCAGATCCTCGCCGAGCAGCCGCCGGCGAACTCCCCGGGCGTGTGGAACCGCATGGACCACCGTCCGCTGGAGGGCTTCGTCTACGCGATCACGCCCTTCAACTTCACGGCGATCGCGGGCAACCTGCCCACCGCTCCGGCGCTCATGGGCAACGTCGTCGTGTGGAAGCCGTCCCCGACGCAGACCCACGCCGCCGTGCTGCTGATGCAGCTCCTGGAGGAGGCGGGCCTGCCCAAGGGTGTCATCAACCTCGTCACCGGTGACGGCATCGAGGTCTCCAAGGTCGCCCTGGAGCACCGCGACCTCGCCGGCATCCACTTCACCGGCTCGACCAAGACCTTCCAGTACTTGTGGAAGACGGTCGGCAACAACATCGAGAAGTACCGCTCCTACCCGCGTCTGGTCGGCGAGACCGGCGGCAAGGACTTCGTGGTCGCCCACCCGTCGGCGGACCGCGCGGTCCTCAAGACCGCTCTGACCCGCGGTTCCTTCGAGTACCAGGGCCAGAAGTGCTCGGCGAGCTCCCGCGCCTACGTCCCGGCCTCCATCTGGAACTCCGGTTTCAAGGAGGAGTTCGCGGCCGAGGTCGACTACCTGACCATGGGTGACGTCACCGACCTGTCGAACTTCATCGGCGCGGTCATCGACGAGCGCTCGTTCGCCAAGAACAAGGCGGCCATCGACCGCGCGAAGGCCGACCCGACCTGCACGATCGTCGCGGGCGGCTCGTACGACGACTCCGTCGGCTACTTCGTGCGCCCGACCGTCGTCGAGTGCTCGGACCCGGAGAACGAGGTCTTCACGACCGAGTACTTCGGCCCCTTCCTCGCCGTCCACGTCTACGAGGACGACAAGTACGACGAGATGCTGACCCAGATGGAGTCGGCGTCCGACTACGCGCTCACCGGCGCGGTCATCTCCGGCGACCGCGCGGCGGCCGCGTACACGATGGAGAAGCTCCGTTACGCGGCGGGCAACTTCTACATCAACGACAAGTCGACCGGCGCCGTCGTCGGCCAGCAGCCCTTCGGCGGCGGCCGTTCCTCCGGCACCAACGACAAGGCGGGCGCCCCGCAGAACCTGATGCGCTGGACGCTGACCCGCGCCATCAAGGAGACCCTGGTCCCGCCGACCGACTACACGTACCCGCACATGGGCTGATCAGCCCTTCTGAACCCGGGCCGGGAAGCCCGACCTCCGAGCAGGCTTCCCGGCCCGTCTCCATGTCCGGGCGCCTGCGGGCAGAATTTCCCCATGGCCCGGACGCGAAGTGAGACGGTCGAGACCGACGACGGCGTACGTCTGTGGGCGCAGCAGTCGGGTGAAGGCCCCCCGCTCGTGCTGTGCCACGGCGGCCCCGGTCTGTGGGACATGTTCGAGGACGTGGCCGGATCACTGACGGACCGGGCCGCCGTGCACCGCTGGGACCAGCGCGGTTGCGGACGGTCGGGGCCGTGCGCCGGGCCCTGGACGAGCGAGCGGTTCGTCGCCGACCTGGAGGCCGTACGGCGGCACTTCGGGCTGGAGCGGATGACGCTGCTCGGCCATTCGTGGGGCGCGCAGCTGGCGCTGAGCTATGCGCTGGCCCATCCCGAGCGGGTGAGCGCGCTGGTCTATGTGAGCGGTACGGGGATCGGACCCGACTCCGACTGGTTCGACGGCTTCAAGGCGAACCTCGTCGCCCGGCTCGGCGAGCGCCCCGAACGCCTGGCCCGCTGGCGCGAGTTGACGGACCGTCCGGAGCGCTCCGAGGCGGCGGAACGGGAGCGTGCGGTGCTGCAGTGGTCCGCCGAGTTCGTGGACCGCGAGCGGGACCTGGAGCAGGCCGGGCGGATGGCCGAGCGCTGGTTCGACATCAACACCGAGTGCAACAAGGCGTTCAACGCCGAGCGGAGAAGGTCCTGGGGCACCCCGGAGCTGTACGCCGCCTGCCGACAGCTCGACCTGCCCGTGGTCGTCGTCGACGGGGCGCTCGACATCCGGCCGCGCTCGGCGGTCGACTCACTGGAGAGGGCGCTGCCCCGGGTGCGCCGGGTGATCCTGCCGGAGGCCGGGCACCTGCCGTGGGTCGAGGACCCGAGGGGCTTTCGGGAGGCGGTGACGGCAGCGTTGCGGTGATCCGCCGTCCCTCGCCGTGGCGGAGGTGGCGTCAGCCGGCGAACTCCGTCCGCTCCCACCACTCGTACACGGGCAGCCTGCCCTCCGGCGTGTCCGCCTGTCGTGGGGTCGCCCTGAAGTGTTCGTATCCACCGCGCAACTCGATCTTCACGTCCGTTCCAGGAGGCGGGACCGGGACGATCCGCTCGGGCAGATCGTCCGGGCCGCCCTCGAGCAGTGCTTTGGTCGTGTCGCTCATGACGTCACCGTTCCCCATGCCGGAGCCCGATGTCGCATGCCGCGCGGAGGATCAGTCGTGTGGGCGATCCACTTCTTGGCCTTCGGCGGTCGCCGGGCACGGACGGCTCCCCCGACCCCGTTCGGGGCCAGGGGAGCGGTGGGTCGCTTCGGGGGGTCAGTTCTCGCAGGTCGTACGGCCTTCGTGCGCGCGACAGGCGAGCGCCGCGAAGCCGCCGTCCGCCACGACGGGTACGGCCAGCGTGCCGCCGCCCCGGACGAGGTGCGTCTCGCGCACCAGGCCCGACGGACCGTCCGTCAGGGTCTCCACCAGCCAGCGGCCCGCGCCCAGCCGCAGCGGTAGGTCGACCGTGCGGGCCGCGCCCGTGAACGTGCCGCCGATGAACCACCGGCCGTCGGCGGCGCGCCGGGCGAGGACCGCCGAGCGGCCCGGATCGCCGGTCAGCAGCCGGGTCTCCTCCCAGCGGGCGGGAAGCTGCTCCAGATAGCGGCGGGCCTCGGGCCGCGCGTCGTACGACTCCGGGGTGCCGGAGAGGTTCTGGATCCCGGACTCGTACAGGACGCTCAGGCCCAGCTCACCCGCGTCCGAGGCGACGTTCGGGCGGTACGGGCGGTGGAAGGCGCCCGGGGTGAAGTCCATGGAGCCGATGACATTGCGGGTGAAGGGGAGCGAGGCCAGCTGCTCCGCCGTGTTGTTGCGCTTCTCCTCGCCGCCGACGCCCTCCATCGACATGACCTGCGGCCAGGTGCGCTGGATGCCCTTGGGGATCGTGGAGCCGTGGAAGTTCACCATGAGGTGGTGGCGGGCCGTGGACTCCAGCACGTCGTCGTACCAGCGCATCCGCTCCTGGGACTCGGAGTCCATGAAATCGATCTTCACGCCCTTGATGCCCCAACGCGCCAGCGTGGAGAGCCACTTCTCGCGCTCGACGGGATCGGTCAGCAGGCTGTAGTGCAGCCAGACGTGGATGCCCACGCCCTTGGCCGCCGCATAGCGCACCAGCTCCGGCATCCAGCTGTCCGTCTGCCACTGCGGATCGATCACCTCCCACTCGCCGGTCTTGAAGTACCAGCCCGCGTCCACCACTTCGTACGGCCAACCGCGCTCGGCCGCGTAGTCCACGTACTTCTCCTGCGCGGCCAGGCTCTGCCCCGCCTCTTTGCCGCCCGCCAGCCAGGTCCACAGCGCCGGGCCCGGCTTGATCCAGGACGTGTCGCGGACCCGGGACGCCGGGGCGAGGTCGTCCACGAAGGTCGACTCGGTGACGGTCGCGAGATCACCGGTGACGAGCGCGCGCCAGGGGGTGGTGAGCGGGCCGGTCGTCAGGATCGGCTCGTCGTTCCACAGACTCAGCCCGTACGTCGACGAGTCCGCGCTGTGCGTCAGGTGGGCCCCCGCGTAGGTGCCGTTGACGTCCGACTCGGCGAGCAGGGCGTAGTCGCCGTCGGCGGCGGCACCGTTGCCCCCGTCCGTCCTGAACAGGCCCTGCATCATGTACGCGCCCGCCGGCGCCGCCGCCGCGGAGTCGTAGCGGGTGAAGCGGAGCTCGTTGTCGGCGCGGTAGCCGCCGAGGAGGGCGTTCGCGCCGGTGGGCAGGGTGAAGGCGGAGGCCTCGCGCAGTACGTTGCCGTGGTTCCGCGGCAGGACGTAGCGGTAGGCGACGCCGTCACGGGCGACCCGTGTCACCAGGTCGAGCCGGGCGCCGTCGGCGGTGCGGAAGCGGAAGCGGGCCTCGGTCATGCGGGCGACACGGTCGCGGGATTTGCCGGTCGGGCTCGTGTAGCGCTCGGTGATCGTGTGTTCGGAGCGTCCGGTGAGGGTCAACCCCCGGGAGAAGTCGGTCTGTTCGGTGACCAGGCCGAGGGGGGAGGGCTCCAGGACCGTTCTGCCCTCGCGTCTCACGGCGAGCGTGGGATGTCCGTCGGTCCGATCGAGCGCGACGACCGCCGTGGGTGAGCCGTGCGGCCCCTTCACCTCCCAGGCGGCCCGCGCCGTGGCCTCGGCGCGGGCGGGGAGCGCCGCCACCGCCGTGGCGAGCAGGGTGGAACAGAGCGTCAACACGATGGTGCGGGCCCGTAACTGGACCGACATCAGGAACCCTCCTTCTCGCAGTCATCTCCTGTAGTCATCCGATGATTGTGAGAGTGAAGGTGCGCAATGAGCCTGTCAAGGCGTCCGACGGCATTAGAGATAGGATCAATTTTCGGCGGCGCGCCCGACCTCCTCCGCCACCCGCGCCAGTGCCCCCCGCAGCCACCGGTGCGCCGGATCCGTGTCCAGTCGTACGTGCCATGCCTGGCCCGACGAGAACCCCGGCAGGTCCAGCGGAACCTCCAGCACCGCCAGCGGCATCCAGCGCGCCGCCTCCCTCGCGACCTCCGCCGGGACGAGCGCCAGGGCGTCGGTGCGCAGGACGAAGAAGCAGGCCGCGCCGTAGGTGGGGGCCGTCGCCAGGACGTCGCGGCGCAGGCCGAGCCCGGCGAGGTGTTCGTCCACCACGCTGTGCGTCCGGCCGCGCCGTGTCACCGTGATGTGCGCCAGCGCGGCGAACCGCTCCGGCGTCAGCGGCTCGCCCGCGAACTCCGCGCCGGCCCGCGCCACCGCCACCATCCGGTGTTCCTGCAGCGTCGAGGCGCGCACGTCGTGCGGCAGCGGGTCCGGCAACTCGCCCACGTCCAGGTCGACATGGGTGCGCAGATCCGCCGGGTCCTCCTCGCCCTCGGGCAGCAGCCGCAGCCGTACGCCGGGTGCCTCCCGGGCCACCAGTTCCAGCAGCGGGGCGCCGAGGGACAGGGCGGCCCCGTCGTTGGCGCGGATTCTGAACTCCCTTCGCACGGAGGAGAGTTCGACATCGGCCGGTGGTCGCAGCGCCGCCACCGCGCCCGCCAGCGCGGCCTGCACCTGAGGCTGCATCTCCCGCGCGCGGGGCGTCAGGGTCAGCCCCCGCCCCGACGGGACGAGGAGCGGGTCGCCGACCACCCGGCGCAGCCGGCCCAGGGTGCGGCTCATCGCCGAGGGGGAGACGTTCAGTTCGGCCGCCGCCCCCGCCACGCTGCCCGCGCGCAGCAGGGCGTCGAGGGCGGGCAGGAGGTTCATGTCGGGGAGGGGAGCGGTCAGCCCGGACCCGGACGACGCATGCGCTGAATGCTGCATGGGACGCAAGGCTACGTGAAGCAATCGGACCTTGTGTGCAGCAATGGGCGCCCCGAACCTGGACCCATGACGGATTCTCACCCGCGCGGCACCGCGACCGCGCTCCTCGTCGCGGGCTGCTTCTTCATGGAGATGCTCGACGGCACGATCGTGTCGACCGCTGCTCCACAGATAGCCCGGGACCTGCACACCGCCCCCACGTCCGTGGGCCTGGTCATCACCGCCTACCTGGTCACCCTCGCCGTCCTCATCCCCCTCTCCGGCTGGCTCACCGCCCGCTTCGGCCCACGCCGGGTCTTCCTCACCGCGATCACGGTCTTCACCCTCGCCTCCCTGGCCTGCGCGTTCGCCCCGAACCTCGGCGTGCTCGTCGGCACCCGTGTGCTGCAGGGCGTCGGCGGCGCCATGATGGTGCCGGTCGGCCGGCTGGTCGTCCTGACCGGCACCGCCAAGCGGGAACTGCCGCGCATGGTCGCGTACATCGTGTGGCCCGGCCTCGTCGCCCCGGTGCTCGCGCCCCTGCTCGGGGGCCTGATCACCACGTACGCCTCCTGGCACTGGATCTTCCTGCTGAACGTGCCCCTCGGCGCGGTCGCCCTGCTCGTCGCGCGCCGCCTGATCGCGCCGGCCCCGCGGGACGAGACACCCCCGCTGGATCTCGTCGGCACCCTGCTCACCTGTACCGGTCTGGCCGCCCTGACCTGGACCGCGCACCTGCTCTCCGCCCCGACCGGAGGTGCTCCGGCGCGGACGGTGGCGGCCGGCGCGATCGCCGCCGTGGCGCTCACCGCGGCCGTACGGCATCTGCTGCGCACCCCGCACCCGCTGGTCAACCTGCGCACCCTGGACGTCCAGTCCTTCCGCGCGTCGGCGCTCGACGGCTCGCTCTACATGGCGGTCGTCGCCGCCCTGCCCTTCCTCCTTCCGCTGCTCTTCCAGGAGGTGTTCGGCTGGAGCGCGGTGAAGTCGGGCGCGGTGGTGCTGTTCGTCTTCGTCGGGAACATCGGGGTCAAGCCCGCGACCACGTATCTGATCAACCGCTTCGGCTTCCGTCCGCTGCTGATCGTCTCCACGCTCGGGCTCGCGGTCACCACCGCGGCCTGCGCGCTGTTCACGCGGGGGACGCCGGTCGCGGTGATCGCGGTCGTCGCGGTGCTCTCCGGTGTCGCCCGTTCGGTCGGTCTCAGCGGCTACGCGACCATCGCCTTCAGCGAGACCCCGCCGGAGCGGCTGCGCGACGCCAACGCCCTCTTCGCGACCTCCCACCAACTGGCCGCGGGGCTGGGCGTGGCCGTCACCGCCCTCGCGCTGCGCGGGGGCGCGGCGCTCACGGACGGGACGCGCTCGGCGTATGCCGTCGCGTTCGTGGTGCTCGGCGTGCTGTGCCTCGTCGCGACGGCGGGCGCCCTGCGGCTGCACCCGGCGGCGGGCGATGCCGCGCGCACTGTTGTCCCAGCTCAGGGCCGTGTGACCCAATCCACCGTCTCAGATAGTAGGAAGTCCGAGTAACTGTGGAGACAGATGCCCCTTCCTCGCTTAGTTTTGTAGGAGCCGAACGTCTCGCTAGACCAAGCGAATGGCGGTCGTGAGCCGGAGCCCCTGGCAGGCAACCCCTGCGGCACCGCTCCCCCGCCCCCGGCGTCTCGTATCCCTCCCTCATCGCACTTCCGGTGGTCCGTTCAGGGCCGCTTTCCGGAGGCAAGGAGTCGATTCATCATGGCCGAGACGACCGTCCGCCGAGTCCGCCACGTGTCCCGCAGCAGCGAGTCCGACCGCAAGAACGCGGCCGCCGCCCTCCAGCGCGCCCTCGACCGCAGGGACAACGGCGGCGAGACGGGTCACTGACCCGCCCGCACCACACCACCCTCATACCGGGAGCCGCACCCGCACGGGGTGCGGCGCGGGGGTTCACGCCCCGCGCCGCACCTCGGAGTGCTCAGCCGCCGCCGTGTGCTCAGTGACCGCGCCGCACCTCGAAGTGGTCGATGCGCCTGCCGCTCTCCGCGAGCGCCGACACCTTGAGCCGGGGCGTCGTGCCCGCCTCCGCCTCCACCGAGAGGAAGGAGAAGCCGGCGTACCGCACCCGGGACCACTCCACCGTCTCCCGCTGCTGGTCCTGCGACTTGGTCCAGTGGAAGCTGCTCACGGACTCGTGGCGGCCGACGTGCCCCTCGTAGCTGTCCTTCACGCCCGACGGGAAGCCGTACAGATCCTTGCCGCCGCCGCCCGCGGTGACGTAGACGATCCCGTCCCGCGTCGGGTCCGTCGAGCCGCCCACCGGCACCGCACGGCCCACCGCACCCATCTTGACGGCGTCCGTCCGCTCGTACACGTGGTTGTGCCCGTTGATCACCAGATCCACCTGGTGCTTGGCGAACAGCGGCAGCCACGCCGCGCGCACCCCGCCGTCGGAGGCGTGCGCGGATGTCGAATAGGCGCAGTGGTGGAAGAAGACCACGATGAAGTCCACCGCCGCCGAGGAGCGCAGCTCGCCCAGCTTCCTGTCCAGCCACTTCGTCTGCTTCCCGCCCGTGTAGCCCTGGTTGGCGGGAATCTCGTACGACACGTCGTTCGCGTCCAGTGCCACGACGCCGACGTTGCCGTACGTGAAGGAGTAGACGCTCGGTGCCGTCCGCGGGTCGAAGCCGCTGTCCGGGAGGGAGAAGCGGGCCGCCTGGCCGCCGTAGCCGTCCGGCGAGTACCAGGCCTCCATGTCGTGGTTGCCGGTCGTCACCATCCACGGCACCGACTTCGCCACCGGCTCGGTCTGCTTGAGGAACAGGTCCCAGTACCCGGGGTCGAACCCGTCCGACGTCTTGCCGCGCCCGGTCCCGTCCGCGTAGCAGATGTCACCCGCGTGGAGGTGGAAGGCGGGCTTCTGGCGCAGCAGCACCTTGTCGTTGGCGAGCGCGGCCGAGCTGACGCCCTGGTCACCGAAGGCGGTGAACGCGAACTTCTCCGGGTTCGCGGGTGCCGTGCGGAAGGAGCCGACGGTCGACCTGTGCGCCGGTGAGGCCGGGTCGAAGCCGTCGTGGCCGACGCCGTAGTAGTACGTCGTGCCGGGCCGCAGACCGTCCAGGGCCGCGTGCACGTAGTACTGGTCCAGTGCCAGCCGCACGCCCGTGACCCCCGGCGTGTGCAGGGCGCGGACCTCGGCCCCGACCTTCAGGCTCAGCTGTCCGGGATGCGTGCCCACCCGCAGATACGGCCTGCGGACCGCGAGCGGCACCTGCCAGGAGACCCGCATCTGGGTCTTCGGGTCGGCGCCGAAGGCGAGGTGGCGGCCGAAGGGGGTGACGACGGAACCGTGCACCTGCCCGGTGACGCTCGTGCTCGGGGCGGAGCCGCGCGTCACCGTCCCCGACGGGGACGAGCAGCCGGCCAGCAGCCCGCCGCCCGCGAACGCACCCGCCGACACCAGGGCGCGGCGCCGCGTGAGCTTCGTACGCAGGTACTCGTACTGCTCCGCCATGCTCATCCGGCTCGCGAGCTGCCGCGGAATGCCCAAGTCGGGAATGTCCATGCTGGTGAACTTCCCAGCACGTCCCAACGCCCGCCATACGTACGGGTGAACGCGCGTCGACGAAACGGTTTGCGACACCCCGAGGATGTCCGGATGGCGGACACCTCGTGTCATTCCATGGGACACGGAGTACGGTGCCTTCATGTCTCGCAGCATCAATCTCGCAGTGATCCCCGGTGACGGCATCGGCCAGGAGGTCGTGGCCCAGGGGCTGAAGGTGCTCTCCGCCGTCCTTCCGCAGGATGTGAAGCTGGAGACCAAGGAGTTCGACTTCGGGGCCAAGCGCTACCACGCCACCGGTGAGACCCTCACCGAGGCCGACCTCGACGCCCTCAAGCAGCACGACGCGATCCTGCTCGGCGCGATCGGTGACCCCTCGGTCCCGTCGGGCGTCCTGGAGCGCGGCTTCCTGCTCAAGCTCCGCTTCGCCTTCGACCACCACGTCAACCTGCGTCCGTCGAAGCTCCTTCCGGGTGTCGCCACCCCGCTGGCCGGCCAGCCGGAGATCGACTTCGTCGTGGTCCGCGAGGGTACCGAGGGCCCGTACACGGGCAACGGCGGCACGATCCGCAAGGGCACCGAGCACGAGGTCGCCACCGAGGTCTCCGTCAACACGGCCTTCGGTGTCGAGCGTGTCGTCCGTGACGCCTTCGCCCGCGCCCAGGCCCGCCCGCGCAAGAAGCTCACGCTGGTCCACAAGAACAACGTGCTGACCTTCGCGGGTCACCTCTGGACGAACGTCTTCAACAAGGTGGCCGAGGAGTTCCCCGAGGTCACTACGGACTACATCCACGTGGACGCGGCGACGATCTACCTCGTCACGGACCCCGCGCGCTTCGACGTGATCGTCACCGACAACCTCTTCGGCGACATCATCACCGACCTCGCCGCGGCCGTCTCCGGCGGCATCGGCGTCGCCGCGAGCGGGAACATCAACCCCTCCGGCGAGTTCCCCTCGATGTTCGAGCCCGTGCACGGCTCGGCGCCCGACATCGCGGGCCAGGGCAAGGCCGACCCCAGTGCCACCGTCCTGTCCGTCGCCCTCCTGCTGCGCCACCTCGGCTACGAGGCCGAGGCCGCCCGCATCGAGGACGCCGTCTCGGCCGACCTCGCCGAGCGCGTGGGCAAGCCCGCCCGCAGCACCGAGGAAATCGGCGACGCGCTCGCCGTACGAGTAGCCGGCTGACCCGCCGCGCCACTTACCTTTCGTAGGAGCCGCCGGGTCGCATCCGCACCCGGCGGCTTTTCCTATGCCCTCGCCGGGTGCCACCATCAACAACCCCTGGGCAACCCCTGGGCCGTGTTCACCCCGTTTCGTCCAAGGCTTCGCGCGCGCGATAATCGAACGCGGAGCCGCGGGAATGAGGGAATGCTCGGACGTCCTAGTACTGGCCACTGGCAGTACAGGCGTGAGCGCGGCCCGTCACACACAACCGGTGAAGGACAACCACATGACGACGCCCACGATCGAGCTCAAGCCCTCTTCGCAGCCCCGCTCCGCGGCGGAGCGCGAGGCGATCCTCGCCAACCCCGGGTTCGGCCGCCACTTCACCGACCACATGGTGACGATCAAGTGGACCGAGGGCCGCGGCTGGCACGACGGCCAGCTCGTCCCGTACGGCCCGCTCTCCCTCGACCCCGCGAACATGACCCTGCACTACGCGCAGGAGATCTTCGAGGGCCTCAAGGCCTACCGCCAGCCCGACGGCTCCGTCGCCACCTTCCGCCCGGACAAGAACGCCCGGCGCTTCCAGGCCTCCGCCCGTCGGCTCGGCATGCCGGAGCTGCCCGTGGAGACGTTCATCGAGGCCTGTGACGTGCTGGTCCAGCAGGACTGCGCCTGGGTCCCGGCGCACGGCGGCGAAGAATCCCTCTACCTGCGCCCGTTCATGATCGCGACCGAGGTCGGCCTGGGTGTGAAGCCCGCCAACGAGTACCTCTTCCTGGTCATCGCCTCCCCGGCCGGCGCCTACTTCCCCGGCGGCGTCAAGCCCGTCTCCATCTGGGTCTCCGAGGACCACGTCCGCGCCGTCCCCGGCGGCATGGGCGACGCCAAGACCGGCGGCAACTACGCGGCCTCCCTCCTCGCCCAGGCCGAGGCCGCCGAGCAGGGCTGCGCCCAGGTCTGCTACCTCGACGCGGTCGAGCACAAGTGGATCGAGGAGCTCGGCGGCATGAACCTGTACTTCGTGTACGGGGACAGGATCATCACCCCCTCCCTCACCGGCTCCATCCTGGAGGGCGTCACCCGCGACTCCCTCCTCACCGTCGCCCGCGACCTCGGCTACACCTCCGAGGAGGGCCGCGTCTCCATCGACCAGTGGCAGCGCGACGCGGAGAACGGCAGCCTGACGGAGGTCTTCGCCTGCGGCACGGCCGCGGTCATCACCCCCGTCGGCACGGTCAAGCGCACCGGCACCGAGTGGCAGCAGTCCGGCGGCGAGCCCGGCGAGGTCACCATGAAGCTGCGCGAGGCGCTCCTCGACATCCAGCGCGGCACCAGCGAGGACAAGCACGGCTGGATGCACCCGCTGGGTTAGGACGACCCTCGCGACCCTCGCGCCCGGCACGCCCCGCGCGCCCGTCGGTCCACGGCAACCCACGACTCCCGCCGGTCCCTCTCTCCCCAACAGGAGTGCGGGGACCGGCGGTTCGTTCGACGCGTAGCGGCTCCGCGACACGGGTATCCACAGATTCCACGGGGGGAGCGTGCCGCCCTCCTGTGTGCCCGCACGGCCACGGAGGGAGCGCAGGTGAGCGCAGGGTCGCCGATACCACGACTGCGCTGGCTGCTGCGCACCTTACGCACCCCACGTCGCCCCCAGAGCCTCACCGTCCTCGTCCTGCTCGCCGCCGTCGCAGCCCTCCTCCTGTGGAGCAGCTCGCGGATGGACAACTACGAGGAGAACCTCACCCTCAACCTCGGCACCGACATCGTCGGCGTCGTCGTCACCGTCTTCGTGATCGGCCCGCTGATCAGCCGCGCCCAGGAGGGCCGGGTCCGCGAACACACTCGGCTGGACTACGAGTGGTTCAGCGCCCAGGTCTACGGCTCGACCTCGAACGTGAAGGTCCTCGACACCTTCTCCAACGTGTTCGGCCCGCAGTTCTCCGAGCGCCTCTTCCGCGGCATCAAGGCGGCCACCGAGCACGGCGCCCGCGTGCAGATCCTCCTCCTCGACCCCGACTCCCTCGCGGTCATCCTGCGCGGCCGTGAACTGGGCGAGCAGAGCGCCGACATCCGCCGCGACATCATGCGCAACCTGCGCACGCTGGACCGGTTCGCGCTCCGGCTCGACGAGAACTCCCGTCAGCTCCTCGAAGTGCGCCTCTGCTCCACCTCGCCCGGTGTGACCCTCTACCGCTGGGACGAGCGCTCCCTGGTCTCCTTCCTGACCGTCGGGCGTCTCTCCGGCGAGGGAGTCCAGCTGGAGGTCGCCGTCCACTCCCCGCTCGGCACCTTCGTCGAACAACGCTTCGACGAACTGTGGCAGCAGAGCAAGCCGATGGAGCGATTCACCCATCTGCCGCTGACCCTGGTCGACGCGACCGACGGCCGCCGGGCGTTCAGCTGTCGCTTCGTCTACGTGGACGACTGCCTGTACGTTGCCGGACACGACCTCGTGTCGTACATGGCCCGCCACCGCCTCGACCAACTCTCCGCCTACAGCGAGGCCTTGACCGCCGCCGGCGCGCACGAGCTGATCGTCGTGGACGACGAGAGCGAGCTGCACGGGCTGCTCATGCAGCGCTTCGCGGAGAAGTACGATGCGTCGGCGGGCGCCTTTGTCGAGTTGCGGCCGTTGGTCCTGGTCAGGGAATAGAGGCCGCGGCACACATGAGTTCAGCGCTCCACCCCGCTCAGCCCGCGAGACCCGGCTCCGCGCACCTGAGCCTCCGGTCTCCGGACACCAGCTCCCGGTCTTCGCACCCGAGCCCCCGCTTTCGCGCCTTCACGCCCCGTGACCTGGACGGCCTGCTGAGGCGCGTGTCCCTGCCGCCCGCCGAGCGACTCGCCCTGCGGGCCGTGGCGGCCGTCCTGCCGTTCCGTACGAACTCCTACGTGGTCGACGAGTTGATCGACTGGTCGGCCGTGCCCGACGACCCGATCTTCCGGCTGACGTTCCCGCAGGCCGAGATGCTGCCCGAGCCCGACCTCAAGCAGATGGCGGAACTGCTGGCGCGGGACGCCCCGAAGGCCGACGTGCTGCGCGCGGCCCACGAGATCCGGATGAAGCTCAACCCGCATCCCTCCGGCCAGCTCGACGCCAACGTCCCCGTGCACGAGGGGCGGCGCCTCACCGGCCTCCAGCACAAGTACCCGGAGACGGTGCTGATCTTCCCGCGCCAGGGCCAGACCTGCCACGCCTACTGCACGTACTGCTTCCGCTGGCCCCAGTTCGTCGGCGAGTCCGACCTGCGCATCGCCACCGACGACATCGCCACCACATCCGCCTATCTGCGCGCCCACCCGGAGGTCACCAGCGCGCTCATCACGGGCGGCGACCCGATGGTGATGAGCACCGAGGTGCTGCGCCGCTACGTCGAACCGCTCCTGGAGATCGAGTCGGTCCAGTCGATCCGCATCGGCACCAAGTCGCTCGCCTTCTGGCCGTACCGTTTCCTCACCGACCGCGACGCCGACGACGTGCTGCGCCTGTTCGAGAAGGTCGTCGCGAGCGGCCGCCACCTCGCGCTGATGGCCCACTTCACCCATCCCCAGGAGCTTGGGCCCCCGGTGGTGCGGGAGGCGATGCGCCGGGTGCGTGACACGGGTGCCGTGATCCGCTGCCAGGGGCCGCTGGTCAGGGGCATCAACGACCGTGCCGAGGCGTGGGCCGCGCTGTGGAACGAGACGACCGCGCTGGGGGCGGTGCCGTACTACCAGTTCGTGGAGCGGGACACCGGCCCGCAGGGCTACTTCGGGGTGCCGCTCGCCCGGAGTCACCAGATCTTCCGTGACGCCTACGCCCAGGTGTCCGGACTCGCGCGGACCGTGCGCGGCCCGGTCATGTCGGCGATGCCGGGCAAGGTGTGCGTGGACGGGATCACGGAGGTGGCTGGTGAGAAGGTCTTCGTGCTCCACCTCATCCAGGCTCGCGACCCGGAGCTGGTGGGCCGCCCGTTCTTCGCCGCGTACGACGAGAACGCCACCTGGTTCAGCGACCTAAAGCCCGCTTTCGGCGCGAGCCAGTTCCTGCCCGGCCTCGACCCGGTGTGACGCCCGCTTCGGTGGGAGGGCCACATAGGCGAGGCCGCCGACCAGGCCCGACAGGACGAAGCTGCAGTCCACTCCACCGGTGAGGGACAGCAGCGGTCCCTGGTACGACGGGAGGGAGACGGCCAGGAGGCCGGCGAACGCGCCCAGCGCCCAGGAGACCGTCGCCTGGACGTTCCAGCCGGCGCGGTACCAGTAGATCCCGCCCCGGGAGCGGCGGTTGAAGACCTGGAGGGCGTCCGGGTCGTAGATTCCGCGGCAGCGGGCGAAGCCGATGAGGGTGATGACCGCCCACGGGGTGCCGATGGCGGTCAGGAGAAGGACGAAGGACGTCATCGCGGACTGCGCGTTCCAGGCGTAGTGGCCGACGAAGACACAGACGGTGGCGACGACGGCGACCGTGAGGGTGGCCCGGGCGCGCGAGGCCTTCGGCAGGATCGCGTCCAGGTCCAGGCCCATGGAGTACAGCATCAGGCCCGCGTTGCCGACCGACCCCGCGGAGGCGGCGAGCAGCAGCGGGACCAGGTACCAGGTGGGGGAGGCGGAGACCAGCGGCCCCGCGTAGTCGAGGGCCGCGCGGGCGGCGTACGCCGTGAAGGTGCCGAAGAGCTGCGGGACCAGCAGCCCGGCGATCAGGCCCAGCCAGGTGGCGTGCAGAACCGTACGGGAGGAGTGCCGGGACGGGGAGATGTAGCGCGTGTAGTCGCCGAGCAGGGTGATGAACGCGATCGGTCCTGACAGGCCCGCCGCGATCGCCGCCAGCAGCCAGGTCGGCCAGAACGAGCCCAGCAGATAGCCGCCGGTCTCCGGGAGCGCGGCGGTGGTGAAGTGCGGCGCGTAGGCGAGCACACCGAGCGCGAGGAGCGCGGTCATGCCGACCGCGAGGACCCGGGACATCGCGAGCAGCACGCGGTAGCCGTACACCGCGCCCGCGACGGTGGCGGCGGCGAGGACGGCGTACACGGCGGCGTACGACAGCCCGTTCGCCGGCAGCCCGAACAGGCGGCCGAGCACGCTCACCATCACATCGCCGCCGATCCAGACGGTCAGCGCGGTGTAGCCGAGGGCGAGCAGCAGCCCGACGACCGAGCCGACCAGGCGCCCGCGCACGCCGAACTGGGCGCCGGAGGAGGTGGAGAGGTTCGTCGCCGTGCGCAGGGAGACCAGCGCGAGCGGCGCGGTGAGCGCCGTGCCGATCACCGTGCCCGCCACGATCGCGCTCACCGACGACCACCAGTCGAGCCCGAAGGAGGGTGGCAGCCAGCCGAAGATGATCACGCCCAGACAGAGGTTCGACCCCAGCAGGATCGAGACGAGGTCCCCCGGCCCGCTGGTCCGTTCCTCGTCGGGGATGGTGTCGACTCCGCGCTGTTCGATCGGCATGGCTGGTCTCCTTCGACGGCCGCCTGAGAGTTAGAGCGACGTTCAATGTCTGTGACCGAATACCGGATGTCAATGTTTCCTTTCCATGAATCTCGCGTTTAGAGTGGTGCTCTAAATCGAGGAAGGCAAGGAGGTGCCCGGACATGAGACTGACCCCCACGGAACGTGACCGGCTGCTGCTCTTCGGGGCCGCCGAGCTGGCCCGTGCCCGCCGGGCCCGGGGCCTCAGGCTGAACGTTCCCGAGGCGACCGCCCTCATCGCGGACACCGTGTGCGAGGCGGCCCGGGACGGGCGTCGGCTCGCCGAGGCGATCGCGGCGGCCCGGGCGGTGCTCGGCCCGGACGACGTCCTGCCGGGCGTCGCCGACGTCGTCACCGAGGTGCACGTCGAGGCCGTCTTCGACGACGGGTCCCGGCTCGCGGTCGTCAGCGACCCCCTCGGGGGCGGGCTGGGGGAGCGGGCGCCGGGCGCGCTGCTGCCGGGGCCGGCGCACGCCGAGCCCGCCGCGGTCGTCCGGCTGACGGTCACCAACACCGCGACCGTGCCCGTCTCCGTCACCTCGCACTTCCACTTCTTCGAGACCAACCCGCGGCTCGACTTCCCGCGGGCGGCGGCCTACGGGATGCGGCTCGCGGTCCCCGCCGGGTCCTCCGTGCGCTTCGGGCCGGGGGAGAGCATCGAGGTCGGGCTGCTGCCCATCGGCGGTGAGCGGATCGCCATCGGCTTCGCGGGACTGGTCGACGGGCCCCTGGACGCGCCCGGGGCCAGGGAAGAGGCCCTGCGCAGGGCCGCCGCCTGCGGATACCTCGGAGCCGGGGATGCCGGGGACGCCGAGGGTGCCGAAGACGGCGGGGACGCCGGAGACGGTGGGGACTCCGGGGAGACCGGGGAAATTCAGGGAGCTGAGCCGCGATGAATCCTTACGAGTACGCAGCCACCCACGGCCCCCGCGCCGGCGACCGCGTCCGCCTCGGTGACTCAGGGCTGACCATCCGCGTCGAGTCCGACGCCCAGCGCTACGGCGACGAGTTCCTCGCCGGCTTCGGCAAGACCGCCCGCGACGGACTGCACCTCAAGGCCGCCGCCGTCCGCGAGACCTGCGACGTCGTCATCAGCAACGTCGTGGTGATCGACGCGGCCCAGGGGATCCGCAAGGTCTCCATCGGCATCCGCGAGGGGCGGATCTGCTCGATCGGGCGGGCCGGGAACCCCGACACCCTCGACGGGGTCGACGTGGTGGTGGGTACGGGGACGTCGATCGTCTCGGGCGAGGGACTGATCGCCACCGCCGGAGCCGTCGACACCCATGTGCACCTGCTGTCGCCGCGCATCATGGAGGCCTCGCTCGCCTCCGGCGTCACCACGATCATCGGCCAGGAGTTCGGGCCGGTGTGGGGCGTCGGAGTCAACTCGCCCTGGGCGCTGCGCCACGCCTTCAACGCCTTCGACGCCTGGCCGGTCAACATCGGCTTCCTGGGCCGGGGTTCGTCCTCTGACGCCGCCCCCCTCGTCGAGGCCCTGGCCGAGGGCGGCGCGAGCGGCTTCAAGGTGCACGAGGACATGGGCGCCCACACCCGCGCCCTCGACACCGCGCTGCGCGTCGCTGAGGAGCACGACGTCCAGGTCGCCCTGCACAGCGACGGGCTGAACGAATGCCTGTCGGTCGAGGACACCCTGCGCGTCCTCGAAGGCCGGACCATCCACGCCTTCCACATCGAGGGCTGCGGCGGCGGTCACGTGCCGAACGTCCTGAAGATGGCGGGGGTCCCGAACGTCATCGGCTCGTCCACCAACCCCACCCTGCCTTTCGGCCGGGACGCGGTCGCCGAGCACTACGGCATGATCGTCTCCGTCCACGACCTGAAGACCGACCTGCCCGGCGACGCGGCCATGGCCCGCGACCGGATCCGCGCCGGGACCATGGGCGCCGAGGACGTGCTGCACGACCTGGGCGCGATCGGGATCACCTCCTCGGACGCGCAAGGCATGGGACGCGCGGGCGAGACCGTACGCCGCACCTTCGCGATGGCCGGAAAGATGAAGGCCGAGCGCGGCGCCCCGGCGGACGTGGACCACGACAACGAGCGCGTCCTGCGCTACATGGCCAAGCTCACCATCAACCCGGCCATCGCGCACGGGCTCGCCCACGAGGTCGGCTCGATCGAGGTCGGCAAGCTCGCCGACATCGTCCTGTGGCGCCCGGAGTTCTTCGGCGCCAAGCCGCAACTCGTCCTCAAGTCCGGCTTCCCGGCGTACGGCGTCGTCGGCGACCCGAACGCCGCCACCGACACCTGCGAACCCCTCGTCCTGGGACCGCAGTTCGGGGCGCACGGCGCGACGCCCGCCGAGATCTCGGTCGCCTTCGTCGCCCAGGCCGCGCTCGACCAGGGCAACGACCTCATGCCGACGCGCCGGCGCCGGGTCGCCGTGCGCGGCACCCGCGGGATCGGCCCCGCCGACCTGCGCCTCAACTCCCGTACCGGATCCGTCGACGTCGACCAGCGCACCGGCCTGGTCACCCTCGACGGCGACCCGCTGCGCTCCGAGCCCGCCGATTCGGTCTCCCTCAACCGCCTCTACTTCCTGTGATGAAGGTGCACGTCATGACCCCTGCCGCCGACGGTTTCCGGATGCCCGCCGAGTGGACCCCGCACGAGCGCACCTGGATGGCGTGGCCGGGCCCCAACCCCACCTTCGACAACCCCGGCGACCTCGCCGAGGCGCGCGAGGCCTGGGCGGCGGTGGCGCGCGCGATCCGCCGGTTCGAACCGGTGACGGTCGTGTGCGGGCCGGGCCAGTCGCAGGCGGCCCGGGCGCTGTTCGGCCCGGACGTCGACACCGTCGAACGCGAACTCGACGACGCCTGGATGCGTGACATCGGCCCCACCTTCCTCACCAACGGGAAGGGCGAACTGGCCGCCGTGGACTGGACGTTCAACGGCTGGGGCGAGCAGGACTGGGCCCGCTGGGAGCACGACGCCAAGATCGGCGCGTATGTCGCGGACCTCGCGGGGGCGAAGACGTACGCCTCGAAGCTGGTCAACGAGGGCGGTGCGATCCACGTCGACGGCGAGGGAACCGTGCTCCTGACCGAGACCGTGCAGCTCGGCGCCGAGCGCAACCCCGACTGGACGCGCGAGCAGGTGGAGGCGGAGATCCACGCCCACCTGGGCACCCGCAAGGCGATCTGGCTGCCGCGCGGGCTGACCGGCGACTACCCCCCGTACGGCTTCGGCACGCTCGGCCATGTCGACATCGTGGCCGCCTTCGCCCGCCCCGGAGTCGTGGTCGCGCACTCCCAGCCGGACCCGGCGCACCCCGACCACGAGGTGACCAAGGAGGTCATCGGCCTGCTCAAGGCCGCGACCGACGCGCGCGGGCGCCGCCTGGAGGTCGTCGAGGTCCAGGCCCCGACGATCCTGGAGGCCGACGGTCACTGGGCCGACTACTCCTACATCAACCACTACCTCTGCAACGGCGGCGTGGTCCTGTGCGGCTTCGACGACCCGCGCGACGAGCTCGCGGCCGGCATCTTCCGACGGCTCTTCCCCGAGCGGACGGTGACACTGGTGGACGCACGTACGATCTTTGCCGGAGGCGGTGGCATCCACTGCATCACCCAGCAGCAGCCGAGGATCTGAACCAGGAGTCGCACGTGGCAGGGGACAGCACGCCGCGGAGGAAGAACGCGCCTCCGCGCGAGGACGTGCTGGCCGCCGCCATGGACATGATCGCCGAGCGTGGTCTGGAGAAGCTCACCATGGCGGCGCTCGGCCGCGAGGTCGGCATGAGCAGCGGTCATCTCCTCTACTACTTCCACTCCAAGGACGAGCTGCTGTTGCAGACCCTGGAGTGGAGCGAGGGGCGGCTCGGCGCCGAGCGCGGCCGGTTGCTCGCCGCCCGGGGCACCGCCCGTGAGCGGCTCGACGCGTACGTCGACCTGTACGTCCCCGACGGCCACCGCGACCCGCACTGGACGCTCTGGCTGGAGGTCTGGAACCGCTCGCAGAACGCCGACGACGCCGCCCGCGAGCGGCAGGTCGCCATCGAGGGCGCCTGGCACCGCGACCTGGTCGCGCTGATCGCCGAGGGTGTCTCGCGCGGCGAGTTCCGGCCCGTCGACCCGGACCGCTGCGCCGCCCGGCTGCGGGCCCTGCTCGACGGCTTCTCCATCCATGTGGCGATCGGACTGCGCGGCACGGACAGAGAGCGGATCCTGCGCCACGTAAGGGAGTTTCTGGACGAATCCCTGAGCTGACCGTCACTCGGCCGAACGTGATGAACGCAATGAACAAAACGTGAGGCGCCCTTGTCTCGGCAGTGATCAGCGGGCACGTTACGGCTCATGGCACTCACGGGACGAGAGCACTGGAAGAAGATCTGGGTCGGCTCGGCGGGCAACATGGTGGAGTGGTTCGACTGGTTCGTGTACGCGAGCTTCGCCACCTACTTCGCCGGAGCCTTCTTCCCCGACGACAACCCCACCGCCCAGCTCATGAACACCGCGGGCATCTTCGCGGTCGGCTTCTTCATGCGCCCGGTCGGCGGCTGGCTGCTCGGCCGGATCGCCGACCGCAGAGGCCGCAAGACCGCCCTGACGCTGACCGTCACCCTGATGTCGCTGTCGGCGCTCCTCATCGCCTTCGCACCGACCTACGCGGTGGCGGGCTACGGCGGCGCCGTCGTCCTGCTCGTCGCCCGCCTGCTGCAAGGGCTCTCGGTGGGCGGCGAGTACGCGGCCAGCGCCACCTACCTCACCGAGGCCTCCGCCCCCGAGCGGCGCGGATTCGCCTCCAGCTTCCAGTACGTGTCGATGACCGCAGGGCAGATCCTCGGCCTCGGCCTGCAGATCATCCTCCAGCGCACCCTGTCCGACGACGCGCTGCACAGCTGGGGCTGGCGCATCCCCTTCATCGTGGGCGCGCTCGGCGCCGCCGTCGTCTTCTATCTGCGGCGCACGATGCTGGAGACCGAGGTGTACGAGGAGGCCGCGTCCGGCGAGGAGCGGGGCACGATGCGCGCGCTGTGGCAGCACCGGAGGGAGGCCTTCCTGGTCATCGCGCTCACGATGGGCGGCACGGTCGCCTACTACACGTACACCACCTACCTGACGAAGTACCTCTCCAACTCGGCGGGCCTGCCCAAGGAGACCGCGACCCTCGTCTCCTTCACCGCGCTGATCGTCTTCGCCTGTCTCCAGCCGCTCGCGGGACGCCTCTCCGACCGTGTCGGTCGCCGGCCGCTGCTCATCACCTTCGCGGTGGGCTCGACGCTGCTGACGGTCCCGATCATGACGATGCTGGGGCACGTGGGCAGCTTCTGGCCCGCCCTCGGCCTGGCCCTGCTGGCCCTGGTGGTGGTCACCGGCTACACCTCCATCAACGCCTGTGTGAAGGCGGAGCTGTTCCCGACCGGCGTCCGCGCGCTGGGTGTCGCCCTCCCGTACGCCATCGCCAACGCCCTCTTCGGCGGTACGGCCGAATACGTCGCCCTGTGGTTCAAGGACGCGGGCATCGAGTCCGGCTTCTCCTGGTACGTGGCGGGGTGCGCGGCGGTGTCGCTGGTGGTCTACGTCACCATGCGGGAGACCCGCGACCTGGATCTCAACCGGGTCGGCACCGGCCGGGAACCCTCCTCGGAGCCCAAGGCGCGGCTCGCATCCTGAGACAACCCGTGAGCACGGGGGCGGTATGTGCCAGACTGCCCCCGTGCTCTCGTTCGCCATGATTATTGGCAGCAGGCGCGCCGGTCCGCAGTGACCGCCACGTACCACCACGTACGGGCGGACATCGTCGTCCTCGACCCGCGCGCAGACCTCTCGCACCCGCGAGAGGTTTTTCGTTTTCCTGGCCCACCTCAAGCCGGGAAGGGAGCGCGAGGGATCATTGGAGGACGGTGGAGCCGGTCATTCCGGTACAGACCGAGATCCAACATCAGGAGCCGAACACCATGACCGAAACCAGCGAGCTCGACGATTCTTTCCACGTCTTCGACACGACCCTGCGCGACGGCGCGCAGCGTGAGGGCATCAACCTCACCGTGGCGGACAAGCTGGCCATCGCACGGCACCTGGACGACTTCGGCGTGGGCTTCATCGAGGGCGGCTGGCCCGGCGCCAACCCGCGCGACACCGAGTTCTTCGCCCGCGCCCAGCAGGAGATCGACTTCAAGCACGCCGAGCTGGTCGCGTTCGGCGCCACCCGCCGCGCGGGCGGCAAGGCGAGCGAGGACCCGCAGGTCAAGGCCCTTCTCGACTCCGGCGCCCAGGTGATCACCCTGGTCGCCAAGTCCCACGACCGCCACGTCGAACTCGCACTGCGCACCACCCTCGACGAAAACCTGGAGATGGTCCGCGACACGGTCTCCCACCTGTGCGCGCAAGGCCGCCGGGTCTTCGTCGACTGCGAGCACTTCTTCGACGGCTACCGCGCGAACCCCGAGTACGCGAAGGCGGTCGTCCGCGCGGCCTGGGAGGCGGGCGCCGACGTCGTCATCCTCTGCGACACCAACGGCGGCATGCTCCCCGCCCAGGTCCAGGCGGTCGTCGCCACGGTCCTCGCCGACACCGGCGCCCGGCTCGGCATGCACGCGCAGGACGACACGGGTTGCGCGGTCGCCAACACCCTGGCCGCCGTCGACGCGGGCGCGACCCACGTCCAGTGCACCGCGAACGGCTACGGCGAACGGGTCGGCAACTCGAACCTGTTCCCGGTCGTGGCCGCCCTGGAACTGAAGTACGGCAAGAAGGTCCTCCCCGACGGCGCCCTGCGCGAGATGACCCGCATCTCGCACGCGATCGCCGAGGTCGTCAACCTCACCCCCTCCACGCACCAGCCGTACGTCGGCGTCTCGGCCTTCGCCCACAAGGCGGGCCTGCACGCTTCCGCGATCAAGGTCGACCCGGATCTCTACCAGCACATCGACCCCGAGCAGGTCGGCAACACCATGCGGATGCTGGTCTCCGACATGGCGGGCCGCGCGTCGATCGAGCTCAAGGGCAAGGAACTCGGCATCGACCTCGGCGACGACCGCGAGCTGGTGGGCCGCGTCGTGGAGCGCGTCAAGGAACGCGAACTCAAGGGCTACACGTACGAGGCGGCGGACGCCTCCTTCGAACTCCTGCTTCGCGAGGAGGCGGAGGGACGGGCCCGCACGTACTTCCAGGTCGAGTCCTGGCGCGCGATCGTCGAGGACCGTCCCGACGGCACCCACGCCAACGAAGCCACCGTCAAACTCTTCGCCAAGGGCGAGCGCATCGTCGCCACGGCGGAGGGCAACGGTCCGGTGAACGCCCTCGACCGCGCCCTGCGGGTCGCCCTCGAAAAGATCTACCCCCAGCTCGCCAAGCTGGAGCTCGTGGACTACAAGGTCCGCATCCTCGAAGGCAAGCACGGCACCCAGTCCACCACCCGCGTCCTCATCTCCACGTCCGACGGCGCGGGGGAGTGGTCCACGGTGGGCGTGGCGGAGAACGTGATCGCGGCGTCCTGGCAGGCACTGGAGGACGCGTACACGTACGGCCTGCTGCGCGCAGGCGTAGAACCGGCGGAGTAGCCGCCCGCGCCCGCTCAGCTCCCCGCCCACCCGATTCGTTTGTCTGCGGGTGGGCGGGGGCTGGTCGCGCAGTTCCCCGCGCCCCTGAGGCGGCGCTGCGCGCATCTTTCAGCCCGTCCGGCGTTTGAGGACGAGCCCTTCGGGCGATGCGGGGGTCCAGGGGGCGCAGCGCCCCTGACGGGGTTGAAGGGGCGGAGCCCCCGGGGGATGGGACGGGTAGGGGCGGCGGGGGCGAGAAAAGAGGGCGAGCCCCGTCAGCGCAGCGCCCACTTCTGGTTGGCCGCCCCCGTGCAGGACCAGATCTGCGCCCGAGCCCCATTCACCCCCGAATTGCCCGTCACATCCAGACACTTACCCGCCGCCGAATTGACCACGTCACCCGTCGCCCCGTTGTACGACCACCGCTGCGCCCCCGTTCCATTGCAGTCGTAGAGCTGCACCTTCGCCCCATCAGCCGTGGACGCCGACGTGACGTCGAGGCACTTGCCCAGCGCCTGGACCGACCCGTCCCCCGCCACAGTCCACCGCTGCGCGTCCGAGCCATTGCAGTCGTACAACTGAACCGCCGTACCGTTCGCCGACGACCCCCCGGCCACATCAAGGCACTTGCCCGCGAGCCCCACGAACGCCCCGGTCTGTCCACCCCCACCGGCCTGCGTCCCGGCCCAGGTGAACGTCGCGGACGTCTTCCCCGGCAGCGAGTACGTCGCGTGCTGCGAGCCCCAGTTGATGGTCACGGTCTTCGCGGACGAGGAGTCGTTGTAGGCGATCAGCGCCTTGGAACCGTCAGGATTGCGCCACGCCACGTTCGGCACGGACGCACTCGCCGTAGAGGCCACCCGCTGCGCCCCCGGCCGCACGAACTTCGTCAACTGCCCCATCGTGTAGTACTCGATCGTGTAGTCGACCTGCCCACTTGCCCCGTCCCCGTTGTGGACGGTGATCAGCCCGGAGCACGTCCCGCACCCCCCGTTGTGTGGCCCCCGGTTCTGATCGACGGCCAGCGACCACTTCGTCACCGACTTCGCCCAGTTCCGCGTGTAGTCGACGATGTTGAGCATGTCCTCGCGCTGCTGGTTGGCGATCCAGGTGCCACCGGAGTGCTCGGTCCCGAAGGCGTCCACCCCCGGGTACTGGTTGTGCACGCTCGTCTGTTTGCCCACGTCCCCGCCGTACCCGTGCCAGGCGATCCCCCCGAAGTTCGGATGCGCGCGCACGGCCGCGTCGTCGACGGTCTGGGCGGCGTACGAGTCGTACACGTCCCAGTTCCAGTCGTGCGCCAGCACCTTCGTGGACAGCCCCGCGGCCTGCAGCTTCGGCAGCAGCTCACTCTTCGTGAAGTACGCGAGCCCCGACGCGTTCCAGCTCATCGACGGATACCCCGAGCAGCACGTCGGCTCGTTCTGCGCGGTGACGTAGGAGACCGGCACCCCCTGGTCCCGGTACGCCTGGAGGTACTTGACGAAGTACGAGGCGTACGCCCCGTAGTCCTCCGACTTCAGCCAGCCCCCGTTGAGCTGCCCGCTGTCCTTCATCCAGGCGGGCGCCGTCCACGGCGAGGCCATCACGGTCAGCGAGGGGTTCAGCTGGAGCGCCTGCCTGGTCAGCGGCACCACGTCGGCCAGATCGTGCGCGATCGAGAACGACGAGAGGGACGGATCGCTCTGCCCGGCCGGCACGTCGTCGTACGTGTACCCGTACCGGGCGAGGTCGGACGCGCCCATCGGATTGCGCAGGAACGAGAGCCCGATGCCCTCGGTCGGCGAGAACAGCTTGCGCATCGTCGCGTCCCGGGTGGCCGCCGACAGCGCCCCGCTGCTGTTCATCAGCCAGGCCGCGGTGTCGGTGAAGGACGCGCCGCCGCCCGTGAAGGTCTGGTAGCGGGTGTTCTCGTCGACGGTGATGTTCTCGCCGCTGCCACCGGTACCGGACTGGAAGGCGAACGGCGTCTGGGCCTGCAGCCCGCGTACGACATGGCGTCCGCCGTCGTCGTCCGTCGTGGTCAGCCAGGCCGTGACGGGTTCGCCCGCGGCGTGCGCGGGCGCCGCCGTGACGGCGGTCAGTCCGGCGGTGGTGAGCAGTCCGGCGAGAAGAAAACGGACCGCCCGAGTGGATCTCCTCATGACGCGTCGCCCTTCTGGGTGTGGGGGAGGGGGCGTGCGAGCCGTGAGTAAATGACGGCTTCGGGCCCACGTCAAGGGGTCTCGCGTTCAGAGCGTGAAAGAACAACTGCCCTGATCCGGCCGCACATTGCCCGTGTACCGGTTCTGACGTGAAGTCTTGACGGCCTCCCGGGACGCCAGTTAACTCACGCCGTGATCTAAGTCGTAAGAGACCAACCGGAAGAGACGCCGCCCGGCATCCAGTCAGGCGTCCAGCCCGGCATTCAGTCAGGGATCACCAGGGATCACCAGGTATTACAGGGACTACGTAGAGTCGAGGGAAGGTCCATGCGAAGAACCGCCCTGCTCGCCTCCGCCGCTTTGCTCACGGGGCTGCTGCCGCTCCTGTCGGCCGGAGCGGCCACGGCCGACGAACCGGCCCCCGTCCCCGTCGACCGCTTCGAGGGCGAGGTCCCCTTCGCCAATCCCCCCGCCGGGGGCCTGTTCACCTGGGGCGGTGACGCGGACGACCCGCCCGCGCTCGCCCTGACCACCCGCACCGACGCCCCCGAGGGCACCAAGGCCCTCACCGGCACCTACGACATCAGCGGCTACGGCGGCTTCACCCACGACTTCGCCTTCGACCAGCCGGCCCACGACTGGTCGGCCCACAAGGGCATCCGCTTCTGGTGGGACGGCCAGAACAACGCCAAGAAGGTCGCCTTCGAGATCAAGGACGGCGGTGCCAACGGCGAGGCCTCCGAGCTGTGGACGACGTCCTTCACCGACGACTTCACCGGCTGGAAGCAGATCGAGATCCCCTTCACCGACTTCACCTATCGCACGGACTACCAGCCCGTCGGCGGCATCGACCAGGTCCTCGGCCTCACCCAGATGTGGGGGTACGCCCTCACGCTCCCGGTCGGCGTCCATGGCCGGTTCGCCATGGACGACGTCGAGTTGTACGGCAAGGCCGACCAGTCCCTGCGGGCCTCCGTCACCGCCGACTCCGCCGTCCACCCGGTGAAGGAGGGAGCGACGGCGACGGTGAAGCTCTCCGTCGCCACCACCGGAGCCGCCCCGATCGACGAGCCCGTGACCGTCGCCTACGAGAGCGCGGGCGGCACCGCCGAGCCCGGCAAGGACTACACACCGGTCAAGGGCGAGATCACCTTCCCGGCGGGCACCACCTCCGGCACCACCCGCACCATTCAGGTCCCGACACTGCGCGACAAGTCCGCCGAACCCGCCGAGACGATCCCCCTGAAGCTCACGGTCACCGGCGCGAAGGCTCCCGCCGAGACCCCGCAGATCGTCATCGACGCTCACGGCCTGCCGTACCTGGACCCGAAACTGCCCGTGAAGAAGCGGGTCGCCGACCTCGTGTCCCGCATGTCCCTGGAGGAGAAGGCCGGGCAGATGACCCAGGCCGAGCGCGGCGCGCTCACCGCGCAGGGCGACATCGCGACGTACGACCTCGGCTCGCTCCTGTCCGGTGGCGGCTCGACCCCGACGCCCAACACCCCCGAGGCCTGGGCGAAGATGATCGACGCCTTCCAGCTCCGGGCGCAGGCGACACGGTTCCAGATCCCGCTGATCTACGGCGTGGACGCGGTGCACGGCCACAACAACCTCACCGGCGCGACGATCATGCCGCACAACATCGGCATCGGCGCGACCCGTGATCCCCAGCTGGCCGAGCGGACCGGTTCCGTGACGGCGGCCGAGGTGCGCGCCACCGGCATCCCCTGGGACTTCGCCCCCTGCCTCTGCGTCACCCGCGACGAACGCTGGGGCCGCTCCTACGAGTCCTTCGGCGAGGACCCCGCGCTCGTCGAGTCCATGGAGACGATGATCCAGGGCCTCCAGGGCGCCGCGAACGGCAAGGACCTGAAGGACAACAACAAGGTCCTGGCCACCGCCAAGCACTTCGTCGGCGACGGCGGCACGGAGTACGGCTCGTCCACGACGGGCTCGTACACCATCGACCAAGGCGTCACGAAGGTCACCCGGCAGCAGTTGGAGGCCGTCCACCTGGCGCCGTACCAGACGGCGGTCGACCGTGGCATCGGCTCGGTCATGCCGTCCTACTCCTCCCTCGACATCCTCGGCGACGGCCAGGGCCCGGTGAAGATGCACGCCCGCGCGGACATGATCAACGGCGTGCTCAAGGACCGCATGGGCTTCGACGGATTCGTCATCAGCGACTGGGCCGCCATCGACCAGATCCCCGGCGACTACGCGTCCGACGTCCGTACGTCGATCAACGCGGGCCTGGACATGATCATGGTTCCGTACGCCTACAAGGACTTCCGTACGACGCTGGTCGACGAGGTACGGGCGGGCCGCGTCAGCGAGGCGCGGGTGAACGACGCCGTGTCCCGCATCCTCACCCAGAAGTTCAAACTCGGCCTCTTCGAGAAGCCGTACGCGGACACGAGCGGCGCGGCACAGATCGGCTCCGCCGGCCACCGGGCGGTCGCCCGCGAGGCGGCGGCCAAGTCCCAGGTCCTCCTGAAGAACGCGGCCGGCGTCCTGCCCCTGAAGAAGTCCCAGAAGGTGTATGTGGCCGGTTCGAACGCCGACGACCTCGGCAACCAGACCGGCGGCTGGACGATCACCTGGCAGGGCGCGTCCGGGAAGCACACGGACGGTACGACGATCCTGCAGGGCATGCGGAACGCCGGCGGTGACGTCACCTACTCGAAGGACGCCTCGGCACCGACGTCCGGCTACGACGTGGGTGTGGTCGTCGTGGGCGAGACCCCCTACGCGGAGGGCGTCGGCGATGTGGGCAACGGCAACGACCTCGCTCTCACCCCCGCCGACCAGGCCGCCGTGGACAAGGTGTGCGCGGCCATGAAGTGCGCGGTCCTGATCGTCTCGGGCCGCCCACAGCTCATCGGTGACCGGCTGGGTGAGATCGACGCCCTGGTGGCCTCGTGGCTGCCCGGCACGGAGGGCGACGGCGTGGCGGACGTGCTGTACGGCAAGCGCGCCTTCACCGGCCAGCTCCCCGTCACCTGGCCCAAGTCGCAGACCCAACTCCCCATCAACGTCGGCGACGCGTCCTACGATCCCCAGTTCCCCTACGGCTGGGGCCTGACCACACTCACGAAGGCCCCCGGGGGCGGCGAGGCCACACTCAAGGCCCTCACCCTCCTCGCCCGGACAGCGGACCGAACCGGCTCGGCGCGACTGGGCCGCGCCGCGGTCACCAAGGCCCGCCTCCTGGTCCAGCAGAGCACGGGCTCAACCATCACCCCAGCCCTCGCCAAGCCCTTCGCGGAAGCCGACCACCTACTCCTGACCGCCCACTACACCCAGGCACTGACAAAACTCCTGGAGGCCTACCGAGCCAGGTGACGGAAACGGCCAGAGGCTGATGCGGCGGGGCCGGGGGGCAAGCCTCTCCCTCCCCCGCCGCCCCTCCGGCTGAGGATGCGGGGAGGGTAGGGACGGCGGGGGCGAGACCCCCCTAGGACCACCCCACCCCCACCACCCCCACCAGCCTCGATGCCCAATTTTGCGCACGTTCAGGTAGCTTCGGAGATATGAAGGCCGCACTGATCCGAGGACTCCCCGGACTGCTGATCGCGCTGACACTCGCCGCCCTCACGGTGCTCACTCTCACCGCACCCCCCGCCCGCGCGACCACAGACGTGGGAACAGTGGCGGCAGCCCTCCGCGAGAGCCCCGTCTACGTGGACCCAGCGGCCTCCGCGCAGCTCTCCAAGGCGGACGCCGACACCCTGGCCAAGAAGATCAAGAACGCGAACAAGCCCGTCTTCGTGGCCGTCCTCCCCGCGGACTTCCCCACCCAGAACCTCTTCCAGAACCTCCGCACCGACACCGGCGTCACAGGCCTGTACGCCATCAGACTGGGCACCCGCTTCGACGCCCGCGCCGACACCGCCGTCATGCCCCGCACCGCCGTCCAGAACCTCGTCACCAGCGTCCAGGGCGAACCCACGAAGACCCAGCTGAACAACTTCACGGACCGCGCCCTGGCCAACATCAACGGCTCGGCCCCCAAGAGCTGGGGCACGACCGACGGAAACGGCGTCTCCACCAGCGCCCTCATCGCGGTGGCCGCGGTAGCCGTGGCCGGCGGCGCGGGCGCCTACACCCTCGTACGCCGCAACCGCCGCCGCAAAGAGCAGGAACAACAGGAAGCACTGGACAAGCTCCGCGTGGTCGTCGACGAGGACATCACCGCGTTCGGCGAGGAACTCGACCGGCTCGACTTCCACCCCGCCGAGGCCGGCGCCGACGACGCGATGCGCGCCGACTACGAACGCGCGCTCGACGCCTACGAACAGGCGAAGTCGTCCATGGCAGCGGCCCGCCGCCCGGAGGACGTACGCGCCGTCACCCAGTCCCTGGAGGACGGCCGCTTCTCCCTCGCGCTCCTGTCCGCCCGTCGCGAGGGCAGGCCCCTGCCCGAACGCCGCGCCCCCTGCTTCTTCGACCCCCGACACGGCCCGTCGGTCGCCGACGCGACCTGGACCCCGGCAGGCGGCGCTCCCCGCGAGGTCCCGGTCTGCGCGGCGGACCAGGCCCGTCTGGCGGACGGCCGCGCCCCGGCGGTCCGCGAGGTCGACACCGACTACGGCCGCCGCCCGTACTGGGACGCCGGCCCGGCCTACGGCCCCTGGGCGGGCGGCTACTTCGGTGGCGGCCTGCTCCCCGGCCTCCTCGTCGGCACCCTGCTCGGCAGCGTGATGGCCACCCCCTCCTACGCGTCCGACTACGGCTCCGGTTACGGAGACTTCGGCGGTTACAGCGGCGGTGATGTCTCCGGCTCCGACTTCGACCCCGGCGACTTCGGCGGCGGTTTCGGGGACGGCGGTGGCGGCGACTTCGGCGGCGGAGGAGGAGACTTCGGCAGTGGCTTCTGAAGCGAAGGTCTCTGAAACGCAGCAGTCGACAGATCTGATGCGCAGCCGTCCCCGACAGATCTGAAGCGCACAGCAGTCCCGGCCAAGGCCTTCTACAGCGCGGCCGTCCCGGACGAAGTCCCCCGAGGCTCGGTATCCGCAAGGCGGTCCATCAGCGCCCCCGCCAGTCGCAACACCTCACGTTCGGTCTCGTTCAACGTGCCGAGCGCCGCCGCCAGCCAGGCATCCCGCTCAGCCATGTCCCGCTCCAGCGCCCGCAGCCCCTCCGCGGTGAGCGTCAGCACCGACTGACGCCGGTCCGCGCTGTCGGCCGTCCGCGCGATCAGCCCGTCCGACTCCAGCTCGGCGAAGACCCGCGTCAACGACTGCGGCCGCTGCCGCTCGGCCGCCGCGACCTCGCCGGGCGTCGCCGCCCCGTGCCGACGCAAGTGCCCCAGCACCCCCAGCTGATTCGGACTGAGGCTGCCCTCGCCCCGCTCCTGCCGCAGCCGCCGATTGAGCCTGACGACACCACGCCGGACCTGGGCCGCGTAGGAGAGATGATCCATCCACATATCGTAAGCGAAAACTTACTAATGGCCACCCGAATCCCCATACCATCAGCATCATGCCCGTCAAACACATACGCAATGCTTACGAAGCGGCGCTGACCATGACGGCCGTGCTGCTCTCCTACTCCCTCGCCCTGTGGCTGGAGGACACCGCCGCACTGCACACGGACGTCCTCGTCCTCGCGGTCGCGCTGACCCTCACCCTGGCCCGCACCCAACGGACCGCCGACGCCCGCGGTCGCCTCATGGCCTGCGTCCTGCTGCCCGCCCTGGCCGGCGCGGCGACCTTGCTCGGCCACCTGATCGCCGACCATTACGCAGTCGGCGCCGCGGTGTTCACCCTCGCCATCTCCCTGCCGATCTGGATCCGCCGCTTCGGCCCGGCCGCGACGAAGGCAGGCACGCTGATGACGTTGCCACTGGTCGCCCTGCTCGTCGTCCCCGGCCCCGCGCTGCCGCCCGGGGCCCAGAACGCGCTGGTGAACTGGGGCTGGTCGGCGGTGATCGGGCTGCTGGCCTGCGGCTGCGTCTGGCTGGTCCAGATGTCCGCCGACCGCCTCGGCCCCTGGCACCCCGACCCGGAACCCGACCGCCCCCGACGAGCCTCCCGACTGCGCCCCGTCCCCAGCACCCGCATGGCGTGGCAGATGGCCGTCGCCATCGCCGCTGCCTTCACCCTCGGACGGATCCTCTTCGACCACCACTGGCCGTGGATGGTCCTGACCGTGTATGTGGTCGCGAGTGGCAACCGCGGTCGCGCCGACGTCATACGCAAGGGAGCCGAGCGCCTGGTCGGCGCCTGCGCCGGCACACTGCTCGCCACCGCGGTGGCCGCCGCCGGCATCACCGGCCGGACCTCCGTCGTCCTGATCTTCGCTGTCCTGGCCGTCGCCCTGTGGCTACGTCCGCTGAACCACGCCTACTGGGCCGCCGGCATGACCACCGCCCTCTCCCTCCTCCTCGGCTACTTCGGCCAGGACGCGCAGGACCTGCTGCCCACCCGTCTCGAGGCGATCGCGGTCGGCGCGGTCCTGGCGATCGCGTCGGCCTGCTGCGTTCTGCCGATCCCACGCCGCCGCACACCGGCCCCCAGCCCCGCCTGACTACCCCCGCGGCCCATGCCCACGCAGTCCCTCCCCGCTCGGTCTCATCCCGCGCCCGTCCTCCCCCCGCGGATCCTGCCGCCCGAACGCCTCCGGAGCCGCCGCACGCGGCACGACCAGCCCCGTCTCGTACGCCGTCACGACCGCCTGCGTACGGTCGCGCAGCCCCAGCTTGGACAGCACCCGGCTGACATGGGTCTTCACCGTCTCCTCGCCCACCTGAAGCCGCGCGGCGATCTCCGGGTTGGACAGCCCTTCCGCCAGCAGACGCAACACCTCCGTCTCGCGCGGGGTGAGCATGCCGAGCGCCGTCCCCGTCGGCGCCCTGGGCTTGAGTCGGGCGAACTCGGCGATCAGCCGCCGGGTGATGACGGGCGCGAGCAGCGCCTCCCCGGCGGCCACGACCCGTACCGCCTCGAACAGCCGCTCCGCCGTCACGTCCTTCAGCAGGAACCCGCTCGCCCCGGCCGCGAGCGCGTCATACACATGCTCATCCAGATCGAAGGTGGTGAGGATGAGTACGCGCGGTGCGTCCCCGGCCTCCGGCCCCATCAGCTCGGCGGTGGCCTGGATCCCGTCCATGACCGGCATCCGTACGTCCATGAAGATCACGTCGGGACGCTCCTCCCGGCAGACCCGCACCGCCTCGGCGCCGTCGCGCGCCGTGCCGACGACGGTGAAGTCCGCCTGGGTGGCGAGAAGTCCGGCGTACCCGGCGCGCACCACCTCGTGGTCGTCGGCCACCACGATCCGCACGGCAGGGACCCGTCCTTCGGCTTCCGAGGCCTCTACGGCGGTCGTCATACGAGAGCCTCCGCCCGCACCGGCAGCCGCGCCTCGACCAGGAAGCCACCACCGCGTGCCGGCCCGGTGCGCAGGGTGCCGCCGACCGTGGCGGCCCGCTCGCGCATGCCGAGCAGACCGTGCCCGGCGGTCGGGGACGCGGGCCCCGGCCCGTTGTCGCGCACACGGATCGCCAAGTCGTCCTCCGCGTAACGAAGTTCGACATCGACGGCGGCACCCGGAGCATGCCGGCGGGCATTGGTGAGGGCCTCCTGCACGATCCGGTACGCGGTGACCTCGATGCCCGGGTCGAGCGGGGCGACCGGCCCGCTGACGATCAGCCGCGTACGGGAGCCGGAGGCGTCCCGGGACTCGTCGACGAGCTCCAGGAGCTGGCGCAGCCCCGGCTGCGGACGCCGGTTGACCCCCGTGTCGGCGTCCTCCCGCAGCACCCCCAGCAGGCGCCGCATCTCCGTCAGCGCGGTCCGCGCGGTGTCCCCGATGGCGAGCAGCCGGGTGGCGCCGTCGGCCGGGAGCCCTGCCGTGGTCAGCCGGGCCGTCTCGGCCTGCACGGCGATCATCGAGATGTGGTGCGCGACCACGTCGTGCAACTCTCTTGCGATGCGCGCCCGTTCACCCCGCGCGGCGTGGGCGAGGAGCGTGTCCGCGAAGGCCCGCTCCGTCGCGCTGTGGGCCAGCGCGGCGCTGCGGACGTGATGCGTGATGCCCGTCGCGGCCGCCGCCGAGGCGAGCGTGGCCACCAGCACGGCCATCACCCGGGTGGTGAGGTCGTCCTGACTGACGAGTGCCAGCACGACGTACGGCACGACGAGTATTCCGCTGAGCCGGGGCGCCCCCGCCCGTCCCAGCCAGTACACCGAGGCCAGCTGGGCCGCCACCCCCGCCAGCGTGAGGGTGCGGAACGGCGCCAGCGCCAGCACGCCCGCCGAGGTCACGGCCACGGCGGCCCCGGCCCGCGCCGGCAGGACCCGGTCGGTGCCGAGCACGAAGGTGAGCGGAAGGGTGGTGCAGACCCCGAGCAGCAGGGCGAGCGACAGGTTCTCGCGCAGGCCCCCGAGTCGGATCAGGACCTCGGCGCAGGCGAGGAGCGCGAGGGCAACCGGGTAGGTCACGGAGGCGGGGAAGTGCCGCAGCAACTTCCGCACCCCCGCGATTCCTTCGCCGTGTCGCGCCGTGTCCTCGCCCATGCCGCCATTGTGCCGTCGGACGCGCCGCGGCGCGTCACCCTGGGGTTTGTCCCTCACGCGGGGGACCCGGCCGACGATCCGTCCCTCGTGACAGGGGTGCCGAAGACGGCTCCGTGGCGGGACGACGTCGAGGCCCGCCCGTCCCTAATCTCGCTGGCATGAGCGATGCAACGATCGAAGTCCAGGACCTGCGCAAGCGGTTCGGGCGGACCGTCGCGGTCGACGGACTCACCTTCACCGTCCGGCCGGGACAGGTCACCGGTTTCGTGGGTCCGAACGGGGCGGGCAAGTCCACCACCATGCGGGCCGTGCTCGGACTGGACACTCCCGACGAGGGGCGCGCGCTCATCGGCGGCCGTCCCTACCACGCCCTGCGGTCACCGCTGTTGGAGGTCGGCGCGCTCCTCGACGCGGCCGCCCTGCACCCCAGCCGGCGCGGACGCGACCATCTGCGCTGGCTGGCGCACTCGCACGGGCTGTCCCTGCGCCGGGTCGACGAGGTGCTCGAACAGGTGGGCATGGACCAGGCCGCCCGCCGCCGCGCGGGCGGCTACTCACTCGGTATGCGCCAACGCCTGGGCATAGCGGCCGCGTTGCTCGGAGACCCTCCGGTGCTCCTGCTCGACGAACCGGTCAACGGCCTTGATCCCGAGGGCATCCAGTGGATCCGCGGCCTGCTGCGCCGACTGGCCGGGGAGGGCCGCGCCGTCCTGGTCTCCAGCCACCTCATGAGCGAGCTGGAGGACACCGCTCACCACCTGCTGGTCGTCGGCCGCGGCCGCCTCATCGCGGACACCTCCGTCGCCACCCTGCTCGCCGCCGCGTCCGGCGACCGCGTGGCCCTGCGCACGGGCGCCCGCACGGAGGCGATGGAGCTGCTCACCCGGGAGGGCGGCACGGTCGCGGTCACCAGCGCCGACACCCTCACGGTCACCGGTCTGCCCGCGGAGCGGATCGTCGCGCTGCTCGCCGCGGCCGGCGTCCCCTTCGCCGAGGTCGGCGCGCACCGGGCCTCGTTGGAGGAGGCGTACATGGAGCTCACCAGGGACGCGGCGGAGTTCACGTCGACTCCGAACCTGACGGACGGCGAGGTGACCCGATGACCTCGACCTTCACTCCCTACCGTTCCCCGCTCAAGCCCGCCCGCGAGGGATTCGCGCGCCTGTTGCGCGCGGAATGGAGCAAGTTCTGGACGGTACGCGTGTGGGTGCTGGCGCTCGTCGTGGCGGCCGCGGTCACGGTCGCCATCTCCCAGCTCGCCGCGAGCGGCTCCGTCGACGATTCCAACGAGCACCCGCTCACCGTCGGGCCCGACGGCACCCGCGTCAACGACAGCTTCCACTACGTCCACCAGTCCCTCCCGGCGGACGGCGGCGTGACGGTCCGCGTGTCCGACCTGAAGGGCGGCGGCGGCCGGGACCCGGAGCCGTGGGCGAAGGCCGGCGTGCTGGTCAAGGCGAGCACGAAGGCCGGCAGCCCGTACGCGGCCCTGATGCTCACCCCCGACCACGGCGTCCGCCTCCAGTGGAACTTCACGCACGACAAGGCGGGCAGTGCCGCCTCCGGCACGGCCCCGCACTGGCTGCGCATGACCCGCTCGGGCACCCGCCTTACCGGATACGAGTCCTCCGACGGCGCCCACTGGACGAAGGTCGGTTCGGTCACCCTGCCGGAGCTGCCGAACACGGCACAGGCGGGCCTGTTCGTCGCCACACCGCTGCACAACAATCTGCGCCGCTCGTTCGGCGGCACGTCGGTGACGGCCGGTAGCGCGACCGCCGGGGCGACCTTCGACCACCTGGCCCTGAGCGGCGCCACCGCGACCGGCTCGGCCGCCTGGACGAGCACGGACGTGGGCGCCCCCGATCCGAACGACCCGAACACACCGCAATCCGGCCCCGCCCGCCCCGAGCCGGGCACCACCACCGTCTCCGCGACCGGTGTCTACACGCTCACCGGTCAGGGCGACATCGCCCCCGACGAGACCGGCGGCGACATGGTCCAGATGAGCTTCCAGGGCGTCTTCGTGGCCGTCCTCTTCATGGTCGCCCTGGGGGCCCTGTTCATCACGACGGAGTACAAGCGCGGCATGATCCGTACGACGTTCATGGCGACCCCGCGCCGGGTTCGGGTCCTCACCGCGAAGGCCCTGGTGATCGGAGGCGTCACCTTCGCCATCAGCTTGCCGGCCACGGCGATCGCCTTCCTCCTGGCCCAAAGCACGATGCGTTCCCACGGCTTCGCGCCACCCGCCTACCCCGACCTGTCACTCCTCGATTCACCCGCCCTGCGCGCGGTGGTGGGCAGTGCGGCACTGCTGTCCCTGGTGGCGGTCCTCGCCCTCGCCCTGGGAGCGATACTCCGCAACAGCGCTGGCGTGATCACGGCCGTCGTGGTCCTCGTGATCCTGCCGCAGATCCTCGCCTTCGCCCTCCCGCTCCCGGTGGGGCACTGGCTGCTGCGCGCGACCCCGGCGGCCGCCTTCGCGGTCCAGCAGGGCAAGACGTACTACCCCCAGGTGCAGCACAACTGCCTCCCGGAGAGCGGCTGTTACCCCATGGCCCCGTGGAGCGGCTTCGCCGTGCTGTGTGCGTACGCGGCCGTGGCGCTCGCCCTCGCGGCCTGGCGCCTGCGCAGGAGGGACGTATGAGGCGCGCGAGGCCGGCGCTCCGCGCCCACCCCGCAGAACCCGCACCCCACACCGCAGGACCCCCACCCCACCCCACGGGGCCCTCACCCCACCCCACAGGACCCGCACCCCGAGCCCGCCCTCCACTCCGCACACAGCGCGCGCTTCGCGCACTCCACGCCGAGTGGACCAAACTCCGCACGCTGCCCAGCAGCTGGCTGCTGCTGGCCGCGACGGTGGTCCTGACCTTCGCGGTGGGCACGGCCGCGGTGTCCTCGGTCAGCACCCGGGAGTGCGCGAGCGCCGCGGCCTGCCACGAGGACACGGTGAAGCTCGCCCTGACGGGTGTGTGGCTCGGTCAGGCGACCGTCCTCGTCCTGGGCGCCCTGTCGATGGGAGCGGAGTACGGCACGGGCACGGTACGGACGACGCTGACGGCGATCCCGCGCCGGGCGACGGTCCTGGCGTCGAAGGCGGCGGTGCTGGCCGCGGCGACGGGCATCGCGGCCGGTACGGCGATCCTCGCCTCCCTCGCCACGGCCCGTTGGATCCTCCCGGCCAACGGCTTCACCCCCGAGGCGGGCTATCCCCTCCTCTCCCTCACCGACACCCCCACCCTCCGGGCCGCCGTCGGCTCCACCCTCTGCCTGATCCTCATAGCCTTCCTGGGCCTGGGGCTGGCGGTCCTGCTCCGGGACAGCGCGGCGGCGATCACCACGGGCCTGGGAGTCCTCTACGTGGTCCCGCTCCTGTCGGACCTCCTGGGCTCACCCACCTGGAAGGACCGCCTCGAACGCTGGGCGCCCATACCGGCGGGTCTCGCCATCCGCGCGACGAAGGACCTCGCCCGCCTGCCGATCGGCCCCTGGCCGGGGCTGGGGGTGCTGGCGGCATACGCGCTGGGGATGCTGCTGGTGGGCGGCGCGATATTCACACGCCGGGACGCGTAGCCGGGAAATCCGTGGCCCACAGGACGCCTTCATGCCTAACCTCGATGCTCATGAGCACCCTGCAGACGATCCATGACGTACCCGTGATGATGTGCGCCGCCGAGGGCGAGGTCATCGGAGGCGAGGGCGACGTCCTGGATCTCATCGGCAACGCCTCCTACCAGGGCGCCCAGTGGGTGGTCATTCCCGTCGAGCGGTTCGACGAGGCGTTCTTTCAGCTGCGTACCCGCGTGGCCGGCGGCATCGTCCAGAAGTTCGCCAACTACCGGATGGCACTCGTCGTCCTCGGCGACATCTCCCGTCACACGGAGGCCAGTTCGGCGCTGCGGGACTTCGTCCGTGAGTGCAACCGGGGGCGGCAGACCTGGTTCCTCACCGATGTCGAGGAACTGCGGGAACGCCTGAAGGGCTGACGGCTGAAGGGTCAGTGGCTGGGGGCACTGGCTGAAGGGCTGGGCGTGTTTTGGGCCGTGGCGTTGTCGGCATGCGAGCTCATGACCGCTCCGGCTTTCGGGCGAGGAACGTGGCGACCGTCCTCTTGGCCCCCTCGCCGGGCTCCTGCACCAGTCGCGCGGTGACGACGAGCCCGGCCTGCTCCAACAGCTCGGCGACCCGGTCCGGCGGCAACAGGTAGGACTCGAAGGACACCGGATGGCCGCCGTACGCCTGCGTCGGACACAGACGTTCTCCGGCTCCCACATAACCGGCGATCATCAGACGGCCGCCGGGCGCGAGCGTGCGACGGAATTCGGCGAACACGACGGGCAACAACTCCGGTGGCGTGTGGTGGACGGAGTAGTAGGCGAGGATGCCGCCGAGCTCGTCGTCATCGAGGGGCAGCTCGGTCATCGACCCGACGGTGAAACGCAGACCCGGGTGGGCCCGACGGGCCAGCTCGACCATCGCGGGCGAGAGGTCGATGCCGAAGGCGGACACCCCCAGGTCGGCGAGATGAGCCGTCACCAGGCCGGGCCCGCACCCCAGGTCCGCGAGGGCGCCGACGTCGGCCGTCCGCACCATCTCGGCGAACGCGACGAGCATCGCGCGCGACAGCGGATCCAGCTGCGCCGGGGTCTTGACCTGTTCGGCGTAGTCGGCGGCGACCCTGTCGTACGACTCCCGGACGGCGGCTAGGTAGGCGAGATCAGTCACGCGGGCGACTGTAGGGGAGGGCCCTCGACCTCCGTAACCACCAGCGCGTATGCGGGAGGTGACGTCATCCCCCACGCAGGGCCCCGTCGTACCTCGGTACTACGGGCCGCACCTCATTGAGCTCCCGGGTACCACGGATCCCGGTCCGCGGGCCCCTAGCGTGGCGAGTGAGCAGTCTGGCGGGGTCAGGCCCCCCGAGCGTGAGGAAAGAGCGATGATCGAGGCACATCAGCTGACGAAGCGGTACGGGGAGAAGACGGCGGTCGACCGGCTCGACTTCGTCGTCAGGCCCGGCACGGTCACCGGCTTCCTGGGCCCGAACGGCGCGGGCAAGTCCACCACCATGCGCATGATCGTCGGACTGGACGCGCCGTCCGACGGCAGCGTGACGGTCAACGGCAAGCACTACGCCGCGCACACCGCGCCGCTCCAGGAGGTCGGCGCGCTGCTGGAGGCCAAGTCGATCCACCCCGGCCGCTCCGCGTTCGACCACCTGATGGCGCAGGCCTACACCCACGGCATTCCGCGCCGCCGGGTGGCGGAGGTCATCGAGCTGACCGGTCTGCAGTCCGTGGCCAAGAAGCGCGCGGGCGCCTTCTCCCTCGGCATGGGCCAGCGGCTGGGTATCGCCGCCGCGCTCCTCGGCGACCCGGCCACCATCATGCTCGACGAGCCGGTCAACGGACTGGACCCCGAGGGCGTGCTGTGGATCCGCAACCTGCTGACCGGACTCGCGGCGGACGGCCGTACGGTCTTCGTCTCCTCGCACCTGATGAGCGAGATGGCGCTGGTGGCCGACCACCTGATCGTCGTCGGCCGCGGTCGCCTGCTCGCCGACACCACGGTGCAGGAGCTGGTTCAGCAGGCCGGCGGCGACACCGTGACCGTGGCCTCCGACCAATCGGCCCGCCTGCGCGAGGTGCTGGCCGGCCCCGGCGTCGAGATCACCGGCGCGGTCGGCTCCGAGGAGCTGCACGTGACGGGCCTGTCCGCACGGGCCATCGGTCTCAAGGCCGCCGAGCACGGCATCCCCCTGTTCGAGCTCAGCTCCCGGACCGTCTCGCTGGAACAGGCCTTCATGGACCTGACCCGTGACGCCGTCGAGTACCACGCCACCGCCACCGTCGAGGCCCCCGGGAGGGCGGCATGAGCACCATCACCGTCACCGACAGCTCCGCGCCCGCACCGGCGCGGACCGCACGTCCCGAGTACAAGGTCACCGGTCGGCGCGTGCTGCGCTCGGAGTGGGCCAAGCTGTGGTCCCTGCGCTCCACCTGGATCACCCTCGGTCTGGGCCTGTTGTTCCTGGTCGCGTTCGGCGTGATCGCCGCCGCGCACTACAAGTCCCAGATCAACTCCGGTGGGCGGCTGCGCCCGGACGACGCCACGGCCACCGCGCTCAGCCTCTCCGTGTTCGGCACGAACTTCGCCCAGCTGGCGCTCGGCGTCCTGGGCGTGCTGGTCACCGCCGGCGAGTACTCCACCGGCATGATCCGCTCCACGCTGGCCGCCGTCCCGCGCCGCCTGCCGGTGCTGTGGTCCAAGTCGGCGGTGTTCGGCCTGGTCGCCCTCGCCGTCTCCACCATCGGCGTCTTCGTCGCGTTCATGATCACCAGCGGGATCGTCTCCGGCACCCCGGCGGCCCTCACGATCTCCCACTCCGGTGTCGTGCGCAGCCTGCTGGGCGCGGGTCTCTACCTGGGCCTGGTCGGCGTGATCGGCACCGCCCTGGGCGCCCTGCTGCGCTCGGTCGCCGGCGGCATATCGGTCCTGGTCGCCTCGCTGATGCTGATCCCCGGCCTGATCTCGCTGCTGCCCACCTCGTGGCAGGACAACATCAGCCCGTACCTGCCCAGCAACGCGGGTGAGTCGATGTTCGCGCTCACCCACGACTCGACGACCCTCGCGCCCACGGCCGGGCTCCTGGTCTTCCTCGGCTGGACCGTGCTCGCCCTGGCGGGCGCCGCCTACCGCCTCCTGCGCACCGACGCCTGACGCCTGACGCCTGACGCCTGACGCCTGACATCTGACGTCTGACGTCTGACGTCTGAGGGAGAGACACCCCAAGAGACACGCGGACGGGGAGGCGGACGGACACACAATGGACAGGTGACACCCATGAACGCGGACCAGTGACCCCATGAGCATCGACGACACCGCCCACCCGGGGGCACCCTCCGACCTGCCCCTGGCGGAGGCGGAGCTCCCCTGGAACCACCCCCTGGCCCGCGGACTGTCCCGGCTCGGCCGACGTCTCAAGCAGGGCGACCGGAACCATCCGTGGGTCCTGGACACGGGTGTGATCGTGGTCGTGGCGCTGATGTTCTGCGTGCCGGACCTGGTGCACGACGACGACGGCCGACGACACGCCTTCGACACCCAGGTCACCCACCTCCCCTGGCCGGTGACCGTCGCGCTGCAGGCCGGACTGGTCCTGCCGCTGCTGTGGCGGCGGCGAAGGCCGTCACTCGCCTTCGCCGTGATCGCCGCGGTGCTCTTCCTGCAGGTGGCGCTGGGAGTCTGGCTGCGCGCCGACGTCGCCCTGCTGATCGCCCTCTACAGCCTGGTGCTGCACGGACAGCTCCGGCGGCTGCCCGTCGCCTGCGCGGTCACCGCGGCCGCCCTCGGCCTGGTCGCCCTGCGGCTGCCGTCCGCCGTGTCCGTCCTGGACGCGCTGTTCTTCCTGTTCAGCACGATCACCGCGGCGGTCGCGCTCGGTCTGGCCGTACGGATCCGGCGCGCCCAGCTCGCCGTCCTGCGCGACCGTGCGACCCGCCTGGAGATCGAACGCGACCAGCGCAGCAAGCTCGCCGCCGCCGCCGAACGCACCCGGGTGGCCCGCGAGATGCACGACATCGTCGGCCACAACCTCTCCGTCATCATCACGCTCGCCGACGGTGGCGCGTACGCGACCGACATCGCACCGGAACGCGGCAAGCAGGCCCTGCTGCTCATCGGTGACACCGGGCGTCAGGCGCTGGGCGAACTGCGCCGCATGCTCGGCGTGCTGCGCGAGCAGACCCAGACCCCCGCCGCGCCCCAGCTCAGCCCCCAGCCGGGCATCGCGGACATCGACGCCCTGTGCGCCCGGATCCGCGCCGCCGGTCCCCAGGTCGTCTATCGCACGGGCGGCGAGCTGGACACCCTGGACCGCGGGGTCCAGCTGACGGTGTACCGCATAGTGCAGGAAGCACTCACCAACGCCCTCAAGCACGCGGGCCACGACACCCGCGTCGAGCTCGCGGTCGGTGTCAAGGACACGCGGCTGCACATCGACGTCCACGACACCGGCCGGGGTGGCGGTACGGTCCGTCCGGGGCCGCCACAGGTGGAAGGACACGGACTCGCCGGTATGAGAGAACGCGCAGCCCTCTACGGCGGGACCGTCAGCGCGGGACCCGCCCCCGGCGGAGGATGGACGGTGCGGGCCACCCTCGACCTCACCCCCCTGGCCGAGACCCTGGCCGAGACCCCGGCCGAGACCCCGGCCGAGACCGATGTCACCCCGCCGGCCGCCACAGGAGGTGCGGTGTGACCACCGTGCTCATCGTGGACGACCAGCCACTGCAACGCCTCGGCTTCCGGATGCTCCTGGAGAGCACCCCCGACACCGAAGTCGTCGGCGAGGCGGCCCACGGCGCCGACGCCGTCCGCAGGGCCGCCGAACTGCGCCCGGACGTGATCCTCATGGACGTACGGATGCCCGGCATGGACGGCATCGAGGCCACCCGTCGCGTGGTCGCCTCCGGTGACCGCTCCCGCGTCCTCATCCTGACCACGTTCGATCTGGACGAATACGCCCACGCGGCGCTGCGCGCGGGAGCCAGCGGATTCCTCCTCAAGGACGCCCACCCCGAGGAACTGCTGGCCGGTATCCGCGCGGTCGCGGCGGGCGACGCGGTGATCGCCCCCGCACTGACCCGCCGCCTCCTGGACGCCTACGCCAAGCACCTGCCCCGGAATGCGTCCGGTCGGCCGGGTGCGTCGGGTCCAAGGACGGCGGACGACCCCCGGGTGCGCGCTCTCACCGAACGGGAGTACGAGATCTTCGTCGCCATAGGCCAGGGCTGGAGCAACAGCGAGATCGCCGAACGCCTGGTCGTCGCGGAATCCACCGTGAAGACCCATGTCGGCCGGGTCCTGGCGAAGGTGGGAGCCCGCGACCGCGTCCAGGCGGTCATCCTCGCCTACGACCTCGGCCTCGCCCACCCGAACCCACCCGACTAGCCAGGCGGCGGGGCGGCGGGGTGGCGTACGCGGGCATGCCGAGCGCCCGCCCTCCCGCTGGGGGAGTCAGAGGGCGGGCGCGCTCAGGACACCGGCGTGAGTCGAGGGCTCAGGCCTTCTTGATCGCCGAGATGTCGAAGGTCAGCTTGATCTTGTCGGAGACGAGGACGCCACCGGTCTCCAGGGCCGCGTTCCAGGTGAGGCCCCACTCGGACCGCAGGATCTCCGCCTTGCCCTCGAAACCGACGCGCTCGTTGCCGAAGGGGTCCTTCGCGGAGCCGTTGAACTCCAGGTCGATGGAGAGCGGCTTGGTGACGCCGAGGATCGACAGGTCGCCGGTGATCCGGTAGTCGTCGCCGCCGAGGGCCTCCGCCTTGGTGGAGCGGAAGGTCATGGTCGGGAACTCGTCGATCTTGAAGAAGTCGGAGCTCTTCAGGTGGCCGTCACGGTCCGCGGAGCCCGTCTCGATGCTTTCCATCTTGACGTCGATCGTGGCGGTGGACTTGGACGGGTCCGTGCCGTCCAGGTGCAGGGTGCCGTCGAAGTCCTGGAAGTAGCCCTTGACGTTCGTCACCATGGCGTGACGGGCGACGAAACCGATCTCCGAGTGGGACGGGTCGATCGTGTATTCGCCGGTGAGCGCGGCGAGTTCGGGGCTCACAGCGGCGGGGGCGGTGGTCGCGGCGGCGGGGGTGTCGGTGGTCTTGCGGCCGAAGATGCCCATGACGTGCTCCTAGGGGGACGGGTCGCGGTTTCGTCGGGAAGCCGAAAGCCGCGGCAGAGAGTTTGTTGAAGATTCAACGAGGCCAACAAGGGAGACAGTAGACCTATTCCGTTCAAGTTTCAACATCATCCGCCATGTGTTTACGACGTTACGTCGCGCTTCGTCGACCCGCTTCCCGGCGGTCACTCTCCGCTCTCCCGCGGCAGCCCGCGTATCCTCGCTCCACCTGGACGGGGGTCGGGCGGACGGTGCGGTGTACGCCGAACGGGTGCCGTGCAAGGCGCCGTGTCACTCTAGGGATGGCATGGGCCCCTCACGAATGTGAGCGGACTCTCAGCCCGCGGCTTTGTGTGACCTCTACAAGCCAGATGCCCTCTGAGCAGTCAGATCGCCTGCATCCCGTCGCGGTTCTGTTCAGGGGTACCAGGAAAACGGGCCGGAGACTGTACGGAGTCGACGGCCCGGTTTTCTTGTTCGACTTCGTATGGTCGCTACATGACCGTTTTGGATGAGGCCGCACCCTCAGGCGAACCCACGGACGCACGCGGGCGCGTGGCCGAACTGCACGCGATTCGTGCGGCGGCGCTGCGAGGACCCAGCGAGAAGGCGACCGAGGCGCAGCACGCCAAGGGCAAGCTGACCGCCCGGGAGCGCATCGCCCTGCTGCTGGACGAAGGCAGCTTCCAGGAGGTCGAGCAGTTGCGCCGGCACCGGGCGACCGGGTTCGGTCTGGAGGCCAGGAAGCCGTACACCGACGGTGTCGTCACCGGCTGGGGCACGGTGGAGGGCCGTACGGTCTTCGTCTACGCGCACGACTTCCGTATCTTCGGCGGTGCGCTGGGCGAGGCGCACGCCACGAAGATCCACAAGATCATGGACATGGCCATCGCGGCCGGCGCGCCGCTGGTCTCCCTCAACGACGGTGCGGGCGCCCGCATCCAGGAGGGCGTGAGTGCGCTCGCCGGCTACGGCGGCATCTTCCAGCGCAACACGAAGGCGTCGGGCGTCATCCCGCAGATCTCGGTGATGCTCGGCCCGTGCGCGGGCGGCGCCGCCTACAGTCCCGCGCTGACGGACTTCGTGTTCATGGTCCGCGAGACCTCGCAGATGTTCATCACCGGCCCCGACGTCGTCAAGGCGGTCACCGGCGAGGAGATCACCCAGAACGGGCTCGGCGGCGCCGACGTCCACGCGGAGACCTCCGGTGTCTGTCACTTCGCGTACGACGACGAGGAGACCTGCATCGCGGAGGTGCGCTACCTCCTGTCGATGCTCCCGCAGAACAACCGCGAGAACCCGCCGCACGCGACCTCGCAGGACCCCGCGGACCGCCGCTCGGACGTCCTCCTGGACCTGGTCCCGGCGGACGGCAACCGGCCGTACGACATGACGAAGGTCATCGAGGAGATCGTCGACGACGGCGACTGCCTGGAGGTCCACGAGCGCTGGGCCCGCAACATCATCTGCGCGCTGGCCCGCCTTGACGGCCAGGTGGTGGGCATCGTCGCCAACCAGCCGCAGTCCCTCGCGGGCGTGCTGGACATCGAGGCCTCCGAAAAAGCTGCGCGCTTTGTCCAGATGTGTGACGCTTTTAATATTCCGATCGTCACCCTCCTGGATGTTCCCGGATTCCTGCCCGGGGTCGACCAGGAGCACGGCGGGATCATCCGGCACGGCGCCAAACTGCTGTACGCGTACTGCAACGCGACGGTGCCGCGGATCTCGCTCATCCTGCGCAAGGCGTACGGAGGTGCCTACATCGTCATGGACAGCCAGTCCATCGGGGCCGACCTCACCTACGCCTGGCCCACCAACGAGATTGCCGTGATGGGTGCGGAAGGTGCGGCCAACGTCATCTTCCGTCGGCAGATCGCCGAGGCCGCCGACCCCGAGGCCATGCGCGTACGCATGGTCAAGGAGTACAAGGCCGAACTCATGCACCCCTACTACGCGGCCGAGCGGGGCCTGGTCGACGACGTCATCGACCCGGCGGAGACCCGCGAGGTGCTGATCCGCTCCCTGGCCATGCTGCAGTCCAAGCACGCGGACCTGCCCTCCCGCAAGCACGGCAACCCCCCGCAGTAACCCTGCGGATCCTTCGCGGTACCGCCGCGGAAACCTCTCTCACGGAGACTGAAACCTATGGACACCCCTGACATCCGCGTCGAGAAGGGCCACGCCGAGCCCGAGGAAGTCGCCGCCATCACGGCCATCCTCCTGGCCCGCGCCGCCGCCCAGCCGGACACCACCCCCACCCACCGTGGCCGTGCGAAGGCCGGCTGGCGCCGCCTGGAGCGCGAGCCCGGCTTCCGCGCCCCGCACAGCTGGCACGGCTAGCCTCCGGCGCCTCAGCAAAGGGGAAGGGCCCGCTCTGTGAAGAGCGGGCCCTTCCCCTTTGTCCGTGTCCCGGGGCTGTCTTTGTCCCAGGGCAGAAGTAGGGGGCAGAAGTAGGGGCCCTCTCCACCGAGTGGAGAGGGCCCCTACTTGTTGCTTCGCCGCGCGGAAGCGCTACCGCAGACGTGCCATCAGGGCGTGCTCGACCAGCGTGATCAGCGCCGACTTCGCGTCGGCGCGGTGCCGGGCGTCCGTCGTGATGATCGGCGTGTCGGGGCCGATCTGAAGGGCTTCACGGACCTCGTCCGGGTTGTAGGGCTGGTTGCCGTCGAAGCCGTTGAGGGCGATGACGAACGGCAGGCCGCTGTTCTCGAAGTAGTCGACCGCGGGGAAGCAGTCGGCGAGACGGCGGGTGTCGACCAGGACGATCGCGCCGATGGCGCCGCGGACCAGGTCGTCCCACATGAACCAGAAGCGGTCCTGACCGGGGGTGCCGAACAGGTACAGGATCAGGTCCTGGTCCAGGGTGATGCGGCCGAAGTCCATGGCGACGGTGGTCGTCGTCTTGTCTCCGGTGTGCGTGAGGTCGTCGATGCCCGCGGACGCGGACGTCATGACGGCCTCGGTACGCAGCGGGTTGATCTCCGAGACGGCCCCGACGAACGTGGTCTTGCCCACGCCGAAGCCGCCCGCCACCACGATCTTCGCGGACGTGGTGGAGCGGGAAGGCCCTCCGCTAGAGCTTGCGAAGTCCACTGAGCACCCTTTCGAGCAAAGTCACGTCTGGCTGGCCGCCGGCGTTCTCGTCGCCGCCGGGCTGATGGATGGCGACCAGGCCCGCCTCCGCCAAGTCGGCGACGAGAATCCTGGCCACACCGAGAGGGATCGTCAGCAGCGCCGAGATTTCGGCCACCGACTTGATCTCCCGGCAGAGGTTGCAGATCCGCTGATGTTCGGGCAACTGGCCCTGCATCTGGTGCGGTTGTGCGGTGGTGTGCACCAGTGCCTCGATGGCGAGCTGGTAGCGGGGCCTGGTGCGGCCGCCCGTCATCGCGTACGGGCGCACCAGAGGGTTGTTCGACGATCCCGCGGGCGCCGCCTCGGGGGTGCGTCGCTGAGGCTGCACAGGCTGGATGCGCGGCGCCGGCGGCTGGTCGTACGGCGAGGGGCCGGGGCCCTGCGGTGCGTACGGCTGCTGGCGCCGGTGGCTGGGCGCGGAGGGGAAGTTGAATCGGTTCGGGTTCTGTGAACCGTCACCCTGGCCCTGCCCCTGGCCGGGGCCGTACGACCAGTTGCCCGAAGACGAACCGCCTGGGGGTGTTGCCACTTTCTCCTCCTCCGACTGTGCCGGGCACCCATCACTGTGGGACCGCGTCCCGAAACCTTACGGCCCCGGGACGCCAAAACGCACGGTCTGTCTGTTAGTTGAGAAGGCTCCCTTGGAGCTCCGCTCGAAGATCCGGGGTCAGAACCGTACCGGCACGGTCCACCAGAAGGGCCATCTCGTACCCGATGAGACCGATGTCCGCTTCGGGATGTGCAAGGACCGCGAGCGAGGAACCATCAGAAATGGACATGAGGAAGAGGAATCCTCGCTCCATCTCCACAACTGTCTGGTTCACGCTGCCGCCCTCGAAGATGCGGGACGCGCCCGCGGTCAACGAGGTCAGCCCGGACGCGACGGCCGCGAGCTGGTCGGCGCGGTCACGGGGAAAGCCTTCGGACATCGCCAGAAGGAGTCCGTCGGCGGAGACCACCACCGTGTGGGACACCCCGGGGGTGTTGTCCACGAAGTTGGTGATCAACCAGTTGAGGTTCTGCGCCGCCTGGCTCATCGGGCTCACACTAACGCTCCTGGTTGTAGGTGCTGTCAGGACCGAAGCCCTGGCCGTTCGTGTCACTACCTGCATTGCGTCCCTGCTGGACGCCGCGGCGCAGGTTGCTCAGCCTGCCCCGGATGTCCTCGGGAGCGCGGGAGACCTGAGGGCCGCCCTGTGGGGTCGTTTCCGCGGTTCCCTCGACCAGATTGGCCTTGGGCACCCGCCGGGGAAGACCGGACGAGGTGACCCCGCCCGCCTTGGGCTTCTTGAGCTGCTCGGCGCGCTGCCAGCGGTTGTCGTTGGACGTACGCCAGTCGCCGTCGCCATTGCTCGCGGTGGCCGCGGGCGGTGCCTGAACCCCCTGGGTGCCCTGGTCCACGGGCCGCTGGCCGTTGGTGCCGCTCGCGGTGGATCCGCGGCGCGGCAGCCCGGCGTCGGTCAGCTCATGGGGGGCGGAGGAGGTCGGTCCCGGACGGCTGAAGCCTACGCGGTCCTGCTCACTCACGTCAGCGGCCTGCGAAGATTCCGCTTCGGGAGCGTACCCGGACGGGTAACCGTTCCGGTACGACTCCTGCTGCGGCCAGTCGTCCTGGTAGGACGGCTCGTCGAAGGCCGAGAAGGTGTCCGAAGCGGAACTCCGGGCTCCCGTGTGCTCCTCCTGGACCGGCTCCGCATACGCGGGTTCCGGGTAGCCGCCGTTCGACGGGAAGTACGTCTCGTCGTACGTCCCCTGCTGCGGTTCCTCGTACCCCGTCTGCTGGTCGTACGAGGCCTGCTGCTCCTCGTAGGCACCCTGGCCGTTGTCGTACCCGGGCTGCCCGTTGCCGAAGGAGGCCTGAGCGTCGTCGTACGCGGGCTGGGGGGCCTCGAAGTCCTCCTGGTACCTCGGCGGCTCGATGGCCTCCGGCTGGCCCTGTGCCTGGGCCTCCAGGGCCGCACGGCGCTCCTCACGCATCAGCGAGCGCCCGACGGGGTCCAGCTCCCGGATGTCGTCGGGGACCTCCGTGTAGCGGCTGTCGTCGAAGCCGAGTTCGGCGGCGGTGCGCATCGGCTGGGCCTGGGACTGGAAGGCCTGCTCCGGCTGGAAGCTCTGCGGCTCCGGGATGATCTGCGAGACGGTGAACTCGTCGCGCTGGAGCTGCTGTTCGCCGCCGCCACCACCGTGGGTGATCGCGTCGGGGAGCATGACGAGCGAGGTCGTACCGGCCTGCTCGCCGGAGGGGCGCAGCTGGACGCGGATGCCGTGCCGGTCGGACAGCCGGCCGACCACGAACAGGCCCATGCGCTGCGAGATCGCGGCGTCCACGGTCGGCGGGTTGGCCAGCTTGTGGTTGATGTCCGCGAAGTCCTCGGCGGTGAGGCCGATGCCCTTGTCGTGGATCTCGACCATGATGCGGCCGTCGGGCAGCCGGGTCGCGGTGACGCGGACCTTGGTCTGCGGGGAGGAGAACGTGGTGGCGTTCTCCAGGAGCTCGGCGAGCAGGTGCACGAGGTCGGTCACGGCGCGGCCGTGGATCTCGGCCTCCGGGACGCCGGAGAGCTCGATGCGCTCGTACTGCTCCACCTCGGAGGAGGCGGCGCGCAGGACGTCCACGAGGGGCACCGGCTGGTCCCAGCGGCGGCCCGGCTCCTCACCGGCGAGGACGAGGAGGTTCTCGCCGTTGCGGCGCATACGGGTCGCGAGGTGGTCCAGGCGGAAGAGGTTCTCCAGCTGGTCCGGGTCGGCCTCGTTGTTCTCCAGGTCGGTGATGAGGGTCAGCTGGCCCTCGATCAGGGACTGGTTGCGGCGCGACAGGTTGGTGAAGATCGCGTTGATGTTGCCCCGCAGGAGGGCCTGCTCGGCGGCGAGCCGGACGGCCTCGCGGTGGACCTGGTCGAAGGCGCGGGCGACTTCGCCGATCTCGTCCGTGGTGGTGATCGGGATGGGCGTGACACGGGTGTCGACGCGGCCCGGGTCGGTGCGCGAGAGCTGGTCGACCAGCATCGGCAGACGCTGCTCGGCGACCCCGAAGGCCGCGTTGCGCAGCTGGCGCATCGCGCGGCTCATCTGGCGGGCCATGAGTCCGGCCAGGATGAAGGCGGCGAGCAGGGCGATCACGACGATGGCGCCGTTGATGTAGGCCCGGCGCTGGGCGTCGGAGGCGATGCTTCCGGCGTCGTTGACGGCCCGGTCGATGAGTTCCTTCTCGACCTGGCTGTAGCCCTGGAACTTGAGGGTGGCGGCGGCCATCCACGTCTCAGAAGTGATGCCCTGAGCGGCGAGCTGGGTGGGCGTGGCGCCGCTTGCGATCGCCTGGATCATCCCATTCATGTCGGGCGGCGCCACGAAGGTCCCGCCCTCGGCCTCGGTCTTGCTCTTGGCCGCAGCCAGCTGGCTCTTGCCCTCGGCGGTCTTCTCCGCCATGACCTGCTTGAGCCGGGCTTCGTCCTGCTCGGTGCCGCCGGAGACGTACTCCTGGAGAGCGATGTTCTCCAGGTACGCGTACGAGGTGAAGGAGGTGACCTGCAGCGCGTGGTTCTTCGTGTCGGTGCTGGGCTTGACGATCAGGTGGGTGCCGATCGAGCGCTGCAGCGACTCGGCGCCCTTGGCGAGCGCGATGGCGTACACCGAACGGCCGTAGCTCGTGATGTTGCCCGTGCCGAGGCCGAGTTCGTTCGAGAACTCCATCAGCAGGTGCTCGACGGTGACGTAGCCCTCTTCGGTCTGCACCGGGTCCATGGACTTGGTGAAGGCGAGTTTGCGGATCTGGTCCAGCTGGGGCTCGGCCTTCACCACCAGGCTCAGCCGGCGCTCAAGACCCTGCTTGGCCGGCATGCCGACGACTTCCTTGTGGAAGGCGTCGGCCATCTGGTCGGTGGTCGCGCGGACCTGCTTGACCGCGGCGTTGTTCCGGTCGTTCTTGAGCAGTGGCTTGGCGGACACGTCGCGCTCGTTGAGCAGAGCCTCGGCGTAGTCGCTGGCGGCCGCCACGATCTTGGCGACCTTTTCGGCGTCGCGAGCCTCCTGCCAGGTGTCGATCGAGTTCTTCACCTGGAAGCCGCCCATGATGAGGCCGACGATCACAGGTATGAGCAGGATCGCGTTCAGCCTGGTGGGTACGCGCCAGTTACGGGGGGACATACGACCGCCGCTCGGCGGGGGCGCCGGCGTGGGCTCCGGGACGGGCACCTGCGCGGGCGCCGCGCCGCGCGGCGGCGGGGTGAAGTTGCCCCGTGCCAACGGCTCGGGACCGTTCTTGCTTCGCCTCACTCGACCAACAACCTCTCGGCGTCGGCACCTACGTTGTGCCGCGGTGTCTCCAGCGCCCTTGACTACTGGGCAGTTCAGCGCATTCCAGCACGTCAGGCGGCGCCCTTCCAAACACTCGGAACCGCTTGTTCCGGGTGACGTATCCCCTAGATAAAACGGTCATAAAGAGCGAGCCCCGTCAAAAGACGGGGCTTTTGTGAGCGCAGCGACACCGAATGACCGCGATGCGTGTCGGTGTCCACCGAATTCCATGTCGAAACGTTATGAACACTGTGGCCGACCGTGTCAAACGACACAGCCGGCTCCAATGTCCCTACGACAACTGTCGTATGAAGCTGTCGACTTGAGTGCTAGCGCAGACGTGCCATGAGTGCGTGCTCGACCAGCGTGATGAGCGCGCTCTTCGCGTCCGCACGGTGCCGGGCGTCCGTCGTGATGATCGGGGCGTCCGGTCCGATCTGGAGCGCCTCGCGCACCTCTTCGGGGTTGTAGGGCTGATGTCCGTCGAAGCCGTTGAGGGCGATGACGAACGGCAGGCCGCTGTTCTCGAAGTAGTCGACCGCGGGGAAGCAGTCGGCGAGACGGCGGGTGTCGACCAGGACGACGGCACCGATGGCGCCGCGGACCAGGTCGTCCCACATGAACCAGAAGCGGTCCTGACCCGGCGTACCGAAGAGGTACAGGATCAGGTCCTGGTCCAGGGTGATGCGGCCGAAGTCCATGGCGACGGTGGTCGTCGTCTTGTCTCCGGTGTGGGTGAGGTCGTCGATGCCGGCCGACGCGGACGTCATGACGGCCTCGGTGCGCAGCGGGTTGATCTCCGAGACGGCGCCGACGAACGTGGTCTTGCCCACGCCGAATCCGCCCGCCACCACGATCTTCGCGGAGGTGGTCGTACGACCTCCGTCAGAGCTTGCGAAGTCCACTGAGCACCCTTTCGAGCAAAGTCACGTCCGGCGCGCCGCCGTTGTTCTCATCGCCGCCAGGCTGGTGAATGGCGACGAGTCCGGCCTCCGCGAGGTCCGCGACGAGGATCCTGGCCACACCGAGCGGCATGGACAGGAGGGCCGACACCTCGGCCACCGACTTGACCTCACGGCAAAGGTGGCAGATCCGCTGGTGCTCGGGGAGCAGCCCCATCAACTGCGCGGGGTCGGCCGTAGTGCTGATCAGTGCCTCGATGGCGAGTTGGTACCGCGGCCGGGTCCGGCCGCCGGTCATCGCGTACGGACGTACCAGCGGCTGGTCGCCCTCGTCCCCGTACGGCTGTGCGTACGGATCATGAGAGGCGGTGGGCGGGGTCATGAATCCTCCGGGCGGGACAGCAAGTCGGTCATTCGTGCCGTCTGTTGGGGCCGGTGGGGGGATTGTGGCGGCCGGACGGTGATTTCGTGCAGTCTCTAGAACCAGGGCCCTTTAGTGGAGCAGACTTCCCTGGAGTTCAGCGCGCAGGTCCGGCGTGAGTACGGCACCCGCCCGATCGACGAGCAGCGCCATCTCGTAGCCGACAAGGCCGATGTCGCACTCCGGGTGGGAGAGGACCGCCAAGGACGAGCCGTCCGAGACGGACATGAGGAAGAGGAAGCCGCGCTCCATTTCGACGACCGTCTGGGCCACCGTGCCGCCCTCGAAAATCCGGGAGGCCCCGGCGGTCAACGAGGTCAGACCGGAGGCGACGGCCGCAAGCTGGTCGGCGCGGTCGCGTGGGAATCCTTCGGACATGGCCAGAAGGAGCCCGTCGGCTGACACGACGACGGTGTGGGACACCCCGGGGGTGTTGTCCACAAAGTTGGTGATCAACCAGTTCAGGTTCTGTGCCGCCTGGCTCATCGGGCTCAACTAACGCTCCTGCTGGTGAGTGGGGCTGGGGAAGCTGCCGGTCTGGCCGGTACCGGCCTGTCGACCCTGCTGAATGCCCCTACGGAGATTGGTCAGCCGGCCGCGTACGTCATCAGGCGCACGGGAGACCTGCGGACCAGTTTGGTGCTGTTGCTGCTGTGCCGTACCCGCGACGAGGTTGGCTCGCGGGACGCGGCGCGGCAGGCCTGAGGTGGTGACCCCGCCCGCCGACGGTTGACGGACGCGTTCTGCCTGCCGGACGAGGTCGTCGTTCGGCGAGGTGCGCCAGTTGGCGGAAGCCGGTGCGGCGGCCGGCCGTTGCGGTGGTGCTGTGGGGGTCTGTGGCGGCTGCTGCTGCGAGGGCTGCGAGCCGTTGGTGTGGACGCCGTTGTTCTGGGCGCCGTTGTGAGCTCCGTTGGGGGAGCCGTTCTGGGAGCCGTTCGCCTGACCGTGGAACCAGTTGGTCTCCAGCGTGTCGTACAGCGGCGTACGTCCGTCACCGGGTCCCGTCGCCGGCGGCAGCGCCTCGGGCTCCTGCGGACGCGTGGGCCGCTGCTGCGGGGGCGCCGGGCGCTCGAACTGGCCGGTGGACGAGGGGTCCTGGCGGTTGCCGTAGCCGGGCGTCGCGAACTGGCCGGTCGACGAGGGGTCCTGGCCGTTGCCGTAACCCGGCCGAGCGAACTGGCCGGTGGACGACGGGTCCTGGGAGGCGCCGTAGCCGGGCGTGGCGAACTGGCCCGTGGACGAGGGGTCCGAGGAGGCGCCGTAGCCCGGGGTGGCGAACTGGCCCGTGGTGGACGGGTTCGGGGCGGCCGGAGCCGTGCCCGAGGAGCCGTACACGTCGGGGCGGACGAACTGACCGTTGTTCTGCCCGTTGTTCTGCGGCGCGTTCATGCCGGGGCGCGGGGCGTCGAAGTCGGGACGGGGGAACCCCGAGGTGGCCGCGGGACCCTGGCGGTCGTCGATCCGCGGCATCTCCGAGGTCGCGGCCGGGTCCTGCCGGTCGTCGATCCGGGGCATGCGCGAAGTGGAGTCGGGTTCCTCGTGACCGCGCGGGGTGTCGAGGGACGCGCGCGGCACCGGCGGCTGCGCGTTGTCGTCGCTCCAGCTCGGCCGGGACTGCTGCGGGCTGCCACCGGGCAGCTCGGCACGCGGACCACCACGTCCGGGCAGCTGCGGCCTGCGGCGGCCGCCGCCCTTGTTGCCCGCGGGCTGCTGCGGAGGAGCGGCCGCGGGGCCGCTGTTGTCACCGAAGTCGAAGCCCTGGGAGGCACCGGTTCCGGCAGCCTGCAGGCCCTGCGGGCTCTGCCCGAAGGCGCCCGCACCGGCCGGGGCCGGCCTGCCCTGGTTGCCGGGACCCTGCGGTCCACGCGCCCCACCCGGGGCACCCGGGCGACCGCCCTGGTTGCTGCCGGGGAGCGCGGCCCGCGGACCCTGACCGGCGCCGACCTGTCCGCGCTGCGGCTGGGCACCGAGGAGACCGCCACCGGCGGCGGGGGCACCCGCCCCGAGGGACGGACCGCCGCCCTGGCCGCCGCGGCGGGCCGCCGCGACACCGGCCGAGGCCTGTGCGGCGACCGGACCACCGGAACCACCGGGACCCGGCTTGCCCGGCGCCTTCTTGCCGCCCTGGGCGACGTCGACGGGGAGCATGACGAGCGCGGTGGTGCCACCGGAGTCGGACGGACGCAGCTGGATGCGGATGCCGTGCCGCTGCGACAGACGACCGACCACGAACAGACCCATGCGGCGGGAGACGGAGACGTCCACGGTGGGCGGCGAGGCGAGCCGCTCGTTGATCGCGGCCAGGTCCTCGGGGGAGAGGCCGATACCGGTGTCGTGGATCTCGATCAGCACGCGGCCGTCGGGCAGCGCGTGACCGGTGACCTTGACCTTGGTCTGCGGGGAGGAGAACGAGGTGGCGTTCTCGAGGAGCTCGGCGAGCAGGTGCACGAGGTCGTTGACGACTCGGCCGGCGACCTGCGTCGTCGGGACCGAGGCCAGCTCGATGCGCTCGTACTGCTCCACCTCGGAGGCGGCGGCGCGGAGCACGTCGACCAGCGGGACCGGGCGGGTCCAGCGGCGGCCGGGCTCTTCACCGGCGAGAACGAGGAGGTTCTCACCGTTACGGCGCATGCGGGTCGCGAGGTGGTCGAGCTTGAAGAGGGAGGACAGCTGGTCCGGGTCGGCCTCGCGGGACTCCAGCTCGGAGATGAGCGAGAGCTGACGCTGGATGAGGCCCTGGGAGCGGCGCGAGAGGTTGGTGAACATCGCGTTGACGTTGCCTCGCAGGAGGGCCTGCTCGGCGGCCAGTCGTACGGCCTCGCGGTGCACGTCGTCGAAGGCCGCGGCCACCTGGCCGATCTCGTCCCGGGAGTGCACACCGACGGACTCGACGGAGGTGTCGACGTCCTGCGGGTCGGACTCGGAGAGCTGCTTGACCAGCTCGGGCAGACGGTCCTGGGCGACCTTGGTCGCGGTGTCCTGGAGCCGGCGCAGCGAGCGGATCATGGAGCGGGCCACGACGAAGGCGCCGACCAGCGAGACGCCGAGGACCAGCAGGATCAGCGCACCGGAGATGATCGCTTCCTGCTGGGAGGCGTTCTTCAGCTCACGGGCCTTCTGCTCCATCTGGTTGAGCAGCGTCAGCTCGATCTTCGACATCTGCTCGATCTTGGCCGTGTCGTCGTCGACCCAGTCCTTGTACGAGCGCTTGTCCTGGGTGTTCAGACCGCCCGTCGAGCCGAGTACGCGGTTGGAGTACGCGTCGGCGGCCTGGATCGTCGGGTTGCCCTGGTCGATCGGCTTGGTGAGGTCTTCCGCTCCGGAGCCGTAGATGCTCGCGAAGCTGGTGCGCTCGGAGGCCTCACTGTCCTGCGCGGAGTTCGCGTACAGCCGGTCGTTCTCGGAGAGCTGGCCGAAGGTGGTGTTGCTCGCGGGCAGCGCGGCGGCGATGACGGCGCGCTGGACGGAGGCGTACTCCTTGGCGGAGGAGAAGGCCGACAGGGCGCGGGTGCGCGAGATCATCTCCGGGTTGCTGGTCGCCTCGGCCATGTCCTGGGAGAGGCCGATCAGCTGAGTGATGAGGCGGTGGTACCCGTCGACCGTCTGCGAGGAGTTCTTGGCGTCGCTGTAAGCGCCGTTGCGGATGGTGCTCAGCTTGTTCAGCTCGCCCGCGATGGCCACGAGGCTGTCACGGACACCGGTGAGCTGCCCGTTCGCGCTGGCGGTGTCGATCTCCTGCGTGCCCTGGATGAACTGCTGCTTGGCGACGTCCGTCGCGTCGCGGACGCCCTTGACCGTGATGTCGTTGGGCTTCGCGCCGTGCGCGAGCGGGCCGGCCGACTGGTCGCGCTCCTTCTGGAGCGCGGCGGCGAGCTCGGTCGCCTGCTGGGTCATGTCGGTCAGCAGCTTCATGTTGTCGAGCTGCTGGATGTCGTCCATCGACTGGTTGATGCGCAGGGCACCCAGGGTGGTCGCGGCGACCACCGGGAGCGCGAGCAGCGACACCAGACGCGTGGAGATGCGCCAGTTGCGCAGAGCTATTCGGGAGCCGGGGCCGGGGGGACCCTTCGGCTTCGCGGGTGGTTGATCGGGAGCCGTCGCGCCGGGGCGCGCGGAGCGCTCACCGCCGCCGAGTTCTGATTGTCCCGGGCTCTGGGCGTGCTGGGGCGAGGAACCGCGGTCGGTCCCGCCGTGCGGCTCCGGCTCCGCCGAAGCGCTGCCATCCCTCTTGAAACGTCCCTGCACTAGCGTCGCAACCTCTGGACCAGGCGCCCCTCCGCGGAAACGGCGGGACGGTGTCGGCGTCGTTCAGGGGCGCAGATACGCCCCCAGGTGTGGTCGTGAGTGACCGGCGCTGCTCCCCCTTCCCGCCGCCACCCGGCGCTGAGTCGCGCCCCCTGTGCGCCGGTTGGATCCCGCGGCGGTCCGTGGAATTCCAGCACAGTGCAGGATCTCCAACAAGGCCCGTGTACCAGGCTGTGACCACCGTGACACCTTGTGAGGGATGCGTTACGAGACGTAGAAAGTGATCTCGTACATAAGGGGCGTATGCCTACGAGCCATGGGTGCGCGAGGGGTGTCCCAGTCGCGATGATCAGGAGCGGAATGTTCGGTTCAGTAGAGCAATGTCCGTTTCGTCGCGGCGAGTTGGCGGCCTGAATTGACCGGTTTGCCTGCTGGTAAGTGAGCAAACTCACATGGCGATCATGAGGTCTTCACGGCTCCGACCGGGAATTGCATGTTTAGCCTGACGCTTTACAGGGATGGCAAATCCGACAACCCGTGCCGACCAGGCGGTCCTTGACCTCCCGCGGCGCCCACCACGACGAGGTCTGGATCAACAGTGAAGACGACGATGATGTTCCGCAACATAGCCAACCCGCGACGCACCACGCTGGCGCACCTCGAGGACGCCGACGCGCTGCAGACGCCGGAGCAGCCGGAGCACTCGGTCGACCTCCCCACCCAGACCGCCAACCCCCGCCGCACCATCCTGATGGAAGCCCCGGTCACGGCCGCCGTCGCCGAGTAGTACGCACGCGGAGCGCCGCCGACTCACCGCGGCGGGGGTCGGCCGCCGCGCATGGCCGAGGGCCGCGCGACGCAGGCGGCTGAGGGGCCGCCCGGCGTCGACGGCCGGCGGACGGCACGCATGGTCGACGGTCGCCCCGCACACCTGGTCGGCGGCCGACCGCCACCTACGACCGATGGCCGGCGGGGCATGTGGATGACGGCCCCCCGGCGCTGGTGGCCGACGGCGGCCCCACACGGCGGACAGCCAACCGCCACACACGACGGACAGCCGCCCGGCGCACACGGCTTGCGGCCCACCGGCGGATATACGCGAGGCTCGCCCTCCTCCCCGCGTTAGCCTGGAGCGTCAGACTCCAGCCAGCTCAGTGAGGGGCGCAAGGATCCCGTGCGCATCGCCAGGTTCTCCATCGACGGCAACGTCGCTTTCGGCGCGGTCGAGGGCGACAAGCCGGACGAGCTCGTCCTCGACATCATCAAGGGCATTCCGTTCGCGGACTTCGAGCTCTCCGGTACGAAGGTCCCGCTGAGCAAGGTGCGGCTGCTGCCGCCGGTGCTCCCCAACAAGGTCGTGGCCTTCGGCCGCAACTACGCGGAGCACGCGAAGGAACTCGGCAACGAGGTGCCCGACGCCCCCTTCGCCTTCTTCAAACCGTCGACCTCGGTGATCGGCCCCGGCGACGAGATCCAGTACCCCTCCTTCTCCAGCGAGCTGCACCACGAGGCCGAGCTCGCCGTGGTCATCGGCCGCATGTGCCGCGAGGTCCCGCGCGAGCGCGTCAAGGACGTCATCCTCGGTTACACCTGCGCCAACGACGTCACCGCGCGTGACGTCCAGAAGCGCGAGAAGCAGTGGGCCCGGGCCAAGGGCTTCGACAACTCCTGCCCGCTCGGCCCCTGGGTGGAGACGGACCTCGACCTCGCCGCGATCGCCGAGGGCATCACGATCCAGTGCACGGTGAACGGCGCCCAGCGCCAGCTCGGCCGCACCAGCGAGATGATCCACTCCGTCGAGGACCTGATCGTCAACATCACCGAGGCCATGACGCTGCTCCCCGGCGACGTGATCCTCACCGGCACCCCGGCTGGGGTCGGCCCCCTGAACGTCGGCGACGAGGTCGCCGTCACCATCGAAGGCATCGGCACTCTCACCAACAAGGTGATCAAGCGTGGCTAACGCGAACGTCCGCGTACGTTTCTGTCCGTCCCCGACCGGCAACCCCCACGTGGGCCTGGTCCGCACCGCCCTGTTCAACTGGGCGTTCGCCCGGCACAACGAAGGCACCCTGGTCTTCCGCATCGAGGACACCGACGCGGCCCGCGACTCCGAGGAGTCGTACGACCAGCTGCTCGACTCGATGCGCTGGCTGGGCTTCGACTGGGACGAGGGCCCCGAGATCGGCGGCCCGCACGCGCCGTACCGCCAGTCGCAGCGCATGGACATCTACAAGGATGTCGCCCAGAAGCTGCTGGACGCCGGCCACGCGTACCACTGCTACTGCTCCACCGAGGAGCTGGACGCCCGCCGCGAGGCCGCCCGCGCCGCCGGCAAGCCCTCCGGCTACGACGGCCACTGCCGCGACCTCACCGACGAGCAGAAGGCCGCCTACGTGGCCGAGGGCCGCACGCCCATCGTCCGCTTCCGGATGCCCGACGAGGCGATCACCTTCACGGACCTGGTCCGCGGCGAGATCACCTACCTCCCGGAGAACGTTCCGGACTACGGCATCGTCCGGGCGAACGGCGCACCGCTCTACACGCTGGTCAACCCGGTCGACGACGCCCTGATGGAGATCACCCACGTCCTGCGCGGTGAGGACCTGCTCTCCTCCACCCCGCGGCAGATCGCCCTCTACAAGGCGCTGATCGAGCTGGGCGTGGCCAAGGAGACCCCCGCCTTCGGCCACCTGCCGTACGTCATGGGCGAGGGCAACAAGAAGCTCTCCAAGCGCGACCCGGAGTCCTCGCTCAACCTCTACAGGGAGCGCGGTTTCCTCCCCGAGGGCCTGCTGAACTACCTCTCCCTGCTCGGCTGGTCGCTCGCGGCGGACCGCGACATCTTCTCCATCGACGAGATGGTCGCCGCGTTCGACGTCACGGACGTGAACCCGAACCCGGCCCGCTTCGACCTGAAGAAGTGCGAGGCGATCAACGCCGACCACATCCGCCTGCTCGACGTGAAGGACTTCACCGAGCGCTGCGCCCCCTGGCTGCGGGCCCCGTTCGCCCCCTGGGCGCCGGAGGACTTCGACGAGGCGAAGTGGCAGGCGATCGCCCCGCACGCCCAGTCGCGGATGAAGGTCCTCTCCGAGATCACGGACAACGTCGACTTCCTGTTCCTGCCGGAGCCGGCCGTCGACGAGGCCTCCTGGACGAAGGCCATGAAGGAGGGCAGCGACGCCCTGCTCCGCACGGCCCGCGAGAAGCTGGACGCCGCCGACTGGTCCTCCCCGGAGTCCCTCAAGGAGGCCGTCCTGGCCGCCGGTGAGGAGCACGGCCTCAAGCTCGGCAAGGCCCAGGCACCGGTCCGCGTCGCCGTCACCGGCCGCACGGTGGGCCTGCCGCTCTTCGAGTCCCTGCAGATCCTGGGCAAGGAGAAGACCCTGGCCCGCGTCGACGCCGCACTGGAGCGGCTCGCCGCGTAAGCACACGGTGTACACAAAGGGGGGCGGTATCCGGTTCGGACGCCGCCCCCCTGCTGTGCGCCGACCCGTCACCCGGAGTTCACCATTCCTGTCAACTGCCGCTCTGGCAGGGCAGTTGTATGACCCCCGTGCTCATGATGCGTCTGCGCACCATGTTTCAGGGGAGGGGAACGTGACCCGTTCACGAAGACTTGCCGCAGTGGCCCTCAGCGGGGCCGTGGCTCTGTCGTGCGCCGTGCTCACCGCGCCCGCGCACGCCGCGCCGAGCGTCGACACACCCGTGGCCACCGTCCCGCTGAGCAGCTCGCTGCCGACCGAGATCGACTACACCTGGGCGGGATCCTCCGGGTTCCGCTACCGGCTGCCCGAAAACTCGGGAACGCTCCAGTGGGCCGACTACCCGGGTGTCACACCGCCCGCACACGCGGGCCCGGACGACCTGACCACCGGCACCGACGTCATCACCAGCGTCTCCGGCGCCACCGTGACCCAGCAGCACCGCTCCACCGGCGTGACCGCCACGGTCACCGTCCCGTCCGGCCAGACGTACCGGGCCGCCTCCGGCTGGAGCGTGCTCACCCAGGACGCCGCGGGCGCCCCGCACGTGCTGCGCGCCGCCGCCGACGGCACCACCACCGATCTTCCGGTGACCGGGCTCCCCGACGGCGCCCAGCTCACCGGCACCTTCGTCACCGGCGGCTCGGTGCGCCGCCTCGCCGTCGTCTACACCCACGACGGCGCCACCGACGTGGGGCTCGTGGACCTCGCGGACGGGACCTTCCGTACGTACCTCACCGGCGTCGGCAACTCGCCCCGGATCGTCTTCAACGACCGCTGGGTGGTCAACGGCACCAAGGCGATCCGCGTGGACTCCGCCCCCGGCACCGCCCCCAGCACCATCACGGCGTCCTTCCTGGGCGAGGCGCAGGCCGTGGTCGGCGACCAACTCCTCACCGGCAACGCGATGTTCCTGCCCGGCGGCGCCACCCCCGAACTCACGGCCGTCTCACTCACCGACAACACGGCCCGCACACTGCTCGCCAACTCCAAGGGCTCCTTCCTGGCCACCCCGGACGGCGGCGCCCTCGCCACCGCCGGACCGTCGAGCGTCGACTGGCACGTGTACCGGGTCACCCCCGCCGCGGACGGCTCCGCCACCACCGAGAAGGCGCTCGACCTGCCCGCCTGGCAGGCCTCGCTGGACGGCATGACGCTCGCCGGGGGCGAGTTGCTGATGTACGGCAACACGACGCACACCGGCGGCATCTACGGCTTCTACGGCATCCCGCTGGACACCGACGGCAAGCCCACCGGCCTGCAGTCCCGTCGCGGCCCGCTGCTCCAGGGCTCGACCTGCCCCGGCGGCGACGCCGCGTGCCCGCAGCTCGAAGCACTGGGCGACGGCCGGGTGGCCTACCTGTGGACCGACGCCCAGGGCGAGGAGCACGTCCTGGCCGTCGGGCTCGACGCGACGACCATCGCCAACGAGCCCACCGGCGACGCGGGCGGCCGCATCGGCACCGGCACCGGGCGCTACGTCCTCTACAACGGCGGCACCCCCGGCAGCCAGCGGGTCGCCGACTTCCCGCGCGGCGCCACCGCCGGCGCGACCGCGCTCGACCGCACCCGCACCGCCGCCGCGGTCTGGGGCCAGCGCCTGTGGACCCCCGGCAGCACCCAGGGCACCGTCGTGGCGTACGACCTCAAGGCCAAGAGGAACGTCGCCACCGTCGACACCGGCGCCCCCTGCACGCCCAGCGAGATCCAGGCCGTCAACGCCTGGCTGTACTGGAGCTGCGGCTCGGCCGGCCCCGCGGGCGTCTACGACCGTGCCACGAACCGCGCCATCACCGTTCCGTCCGGGCAGGCCCGCCTCGCCGACGGCTATCTCGTCCGCGAGAACCGCACCACGCACGAGCTGCTGCTCACCGACTTCCACACCGGCACGGCGACCACCCGGACCGTGGCCGTGCTGCCCACCGCGGACCAGAACACCGGCGGCAGCACCGGCCGCTGGGCGGTCGACCGGTTCGGCGGCAACGTCGCCTACCTCACCGACAGGCGTCAGGTGGCGATCGTCACGGCGGGCGTGCCGACCTCGGCGCTCGCCCAGATGGAGGCACAGACCGACCCGCAGCCGGGCGGCCCCACCACCGCGAACCCCTGGCGGCCCGTGTGGCAGCTGAACAAGCCCTCGACCTGGCGGCTGACCCTGAGCAACGCCTCCGGCACCGTCGTGCGCACCCTCACCGGCGCCTCCACCGCCGCCGCGGTCCGCCCCGCCTGGGACGCCCGTACGGACTCCGGCACCTTCGTTCCTTCCGGCACCTACACCTGGAAGCTGACCGCCGAGCCGCGCGACGGCCAGGGGCCGGCCCTGGCCCTCACCGGTACGACCACGGCCGGCTGAGGGACAGCCGCCCGCGCCCGGGGATACGGTCGGTGCATGAGCATCGACGCGGTGGTCTGGGACATCGACGACACGATCTTCGACTACACGGCCGCGGACCGGGCGGGCATGCGGAACCATCTGGCGGCCGAGGGCCTGCTCGGCGGCGCGTCCGTCGAGCAGGACCTCGCGCGCTGGCGCGAGGTCACCGACGTGCAGTGGGCGCGGTTCTCGGCGGGTGAGACGGACTGGCAGGGCCAGCGCAGGGAACGCGTCCGGGTGTTCCTGGGGGAGCCGCTGAGCGACACCGAGGCCGACGCCTGGTTCGACCGTTACATCACACACTACGAATCCGCCTGGAGCCTTTTCCCGGACGTCCTGCCCGTCCTGGACAGCCTCGTCGCCAGCCACCGGCACGCGGTCCTGTCCAACTCCAGCCTCCTCGTGCAGGACCGCAAGCTGCGGGTCCTCGGTGTGCACGACCGCTTCGAGGCGATCCTGTGCGCCGCCGAACTCGGCGTCTCCAAGCCCGCCGCGGCCGCCTTCCACGCGGCCTGCGAAGCCCTGGAACTGCCGCCGCATCGGGTCGCCTACGTCGGTGACCACCCGGAGATCGACGGACGGGGCGCCGCCGAGGCCGGCCTGCTCTCCGTCTGGATCGACCGGGACGGCACTCACACCGCCGTAGGCGGTCCGCCGACGGGTCCGCACCGGATCGCCTCGCTGGCCGAACTCCCCGCGATCCTCGGCGCCGATACCCGTTTTGGAGCGTCGTCCACCTTCAGGTAATGTTCTTCCTGCGCCGCCGAGAGCGGGCCGAAAGGCCGGAACTCGGAGGCGCTAGCTAAAACAAGATCCCGCGAGGGATTGAGTTTCAGTGGCCTATGGTGTAATTGGCAGCACGACGGTTTCTGGTTCCGTTAGTCTAGGTTCGAGTCCTGGTAGGCCAGCTCGCAGAGCTCATCTGCACATGCGGAGATCAATTCCGCAACGCCCCCGTTGTGTAGCGGCCTAGCACGCTGCCCTCTCACGGCAGTAGCGCCGGTTCGAATCCGGTCGGGGGTACAGATCCTTCCCAGGGAGGCAGTCCGGGTCGCACCCGCTGCCTCTCATGCAGGATCGCTAGGGCCCCCGTTGTGTAGCGGCCTAGCACGCTGCCCTCTCACGGCAGTAGCGCCGGTTCGAATCCGGTCGGGGGTACTGGTCTAAACCATTTAATGGTCTAAACCACCATGGGCTATGGTGTAATTGGCAACACTCCGGTTTCTGGTACCGTCATTCTAGGTTCGAGTCCTGGTAGCCCAGCTCGGATCTGCGGAAACGCAAGATCCAAGGCCCCCGTTGTGTAGCGGCCTAGCACGCCGCCCTCTCAAGGCGGTAGCGCCGGTTCGAATCCGGTCGGGGGTACAGAGTCCTACGGGCCTCCACTTCGGTGGGGGCCCGTAGGCGTTTCCCGGTCGGCCCCGCGGCCGACGCGCCCGGCCCGTACGACCGCTCACTCGATGCCGTACCGCCGCGCCGACTCCTGCTCCTGCGCCAGCCGGTGCAGCGCCCGCAGTACCGGCTCGAAGAGCACGGCCGAGGCGACCGCGGTCTCCACCCGCTCCGCGTCGGACGTGTGCGTCTCCAGGTAGTCCAGGTCCCGCATCGCCACCTGGTGCATCAACTCCGCGTACGGCGCGAGGAGTTCGGCGTCCCAGGAATAGCCGAGCCGGATCAGCGTGGCCACCGCCGCCACCAGCGAACGGTGCACGGGGGAGAGGGGCGCGAGCTCCCGTGCGGTCTCCCAGCCCAGGTTCGCCAGCAGTTGGTCCACCTCGCGGCGCGCGGACCGGACGGCCGGGTCCTGATCGTCCGGTTCGGGCTCCTGCGGCAGCGCCCACAGAGCCGCGCCCAGCCGGATCGTCCGGCCCAGGGACTCGTCGTCGACGTGCCCGAGAATCTCCCGGGCCGTGGCCACCGGCACCCGGCCCACCTGGATCAGCGCCCGGACGAGCCGCAGTCGGCGCAGATGGCTCTCGTCGTAGTCCGCCGTCGTCGTGTTGACCTGGCGCCCGGGAGTCAACAGCCCTTCCCGCAGGTAGTACTTGATCGTTGCGGTGGACACCCCGCTCCGCTCGCTCAACTCCGACAGTCGCATCTCTTGCGCCCTTCGTTGGGTGGCGCAACTATCCAAGCATGGCGCCATCGGATAGCACCGCTCGCCAACGGAGCGGACGTGACGGACGGTATGGGGGTCCAAGGAGGGGGCGGCGGGCGGCGGACCGGTGCGCTCTGCGGGTTGTGTGCGGATGGTCGCGCAGTTCCTCGCGCCTCTGGCGGGGAGAGGAGGGGAGGGGAGGGGAGGTGTTCGGGGGATGAGCCTGCCGCGGCGTTGAGGCCGGCTCGTCCCCCGGTGTCGTGCTGGACCGGTGTCGTACTGGAGGTGTCGCTCAGCCCGTGCGGCGGAGGGCCTCGGAGAGGCGGGCGGCGGCGTCGATGACCGCCTGGGCGTGCATACGGCCAGGGTGTCGGGTCAGGCGCTCGATCGGACCGGAGACCGAGACGGCGGCGACCACGCGGTTCGAAGGTCCGCGCACCGGCGCGGAGACCGACGCGACGCCCGGCTCGCGCTCGCCGATCGACTGGGCCCAGCCCCGGCGCCGTACGCCCGAGAGCGCCGTGGCGGTGAAGCGGGCTCCCTGGAGACCGCGGTGCAGACGCTCCGGCTCCTCCCAGGCCATCAGGATCTGCGCCGAGGAACCGGCCTTCATCGTGAGCGTCGAGCCGACCGGGACCGTGTCCCGAAGGCCGGACAGGCGCTCGGCCGCGGCGACGCAGATGCGCATGTCGCCCTGGCGGCGGTAGAGCTGGGCGCTCTCGCCCGTGACGTCGCGCAGGTGCGTGAGCACCGGGCCGGCCGTCGCGAGGAGTCGGTCCTCGCCCGCGGCCGCGGCCAGCTCGGCGAGGCGGGGGCCGAGAATGAACCGGCCCTGCATGTCACGCGCCACCATGCGGTGGTGTTCAAGTGCCACGGCGAGGCGATGTGCCGTGGGTCGTGCCAGTCCGGTCGCCGCGACCAGTCCCGCGAGGGTGGCCGGACCGGACTCCAGAGCGCTCAGGACAAGGGCTGCCTTGTCCAGAACGCCGACGCCGCTACTGTTGTCCATGCAACGATACTCGCGTCTCACTCTGTGAAACGCAAGTTCAATTTTCGGTGGAACGCGCCACCCTTGTAGACACAGCGGCCCGCGGACCAACGGGCCCGGTGGAGGGCGTCCGGACGAGGGGTACGGACGCCGCCGCCCCGGAAATCTCTAGTTGGGCCGGCGCCACACAGGCCGGCCGGAGGGAAAGCGATGGGTAGGACACTCGCGGAGAAGGTCTGGGACGACCATGTCGTCCGGCGCGCCGAGGGCGAGCCCGACCTCCTCTTCATCGATCTGCACCTGCTGCACGAGGTGACCAGCCCGCAGGCCTTCGACGGCCTCCGCCAGGCGGGGCGTCCCGTGCGCCGTCTCGACCTCACCATCGCCACCGAGGATCACAACACCCCGACCCTCGACATCGACAAGCCCATCGCGGACCCGGTCTCCCGGGCCCAGCTGGAGACCCTGCGCAAGAACTGCGCCGAGTTCGGTGTACGACTGCACTCGCTGGGTGACGTCGAGCAGGGCGTCGTTCACGTGGTGGGACCGCAGCTGGGTCTGACCCAGCCCGGCACCACCGTGGTCTGTGGCGACTCCCACACCTCCACGCACGGCGCCTTCGGCGCGCTGGCGTTCGGCATCGGCACCTCGCAGGTCGAGCACGTGCTGGCCACCCAGACGCTGCCGCTGGCCCGCCCCAAGACCATGGCCATCACGGTCGACGGCGAGCTGCCCGACGGCGTCACCGCCAAGGACCTGATCCTGGCGATCATCGCCAAGATCGGCACGGGCGGCGGCCAGGGCTACATCCTGGAATACCGCGGCTCCGCCATCGAGAAGCTCTCGATGGAAGCCCGGATGACCATCTGCAACATGTCGATCGAGGCCGGCGCCCGCGCGGGCATGATCGCCCCCGACGAGACCACCTTCGCGTACCTCAAGGGCCGTGCGCACGCCCCCGAGGGCGAGGAGTGGGACGCGGCGGTCGCGTACTGGAAGACCCTGAAGACGGACGAGGACGCGGTCTTCGACGCCGAGGTGGTCATCGACGGCCCGTCGCTGGCGCCGTTCGTCACCTGGGGCACCAACCCCGGCCAGGGAGCGCCGCTTTCGGCGTCCGTCCCCGACCCGGCTTCGTACGAAGACGCTTCGGAGCGCATGGCCGCCGAAAAGGCCCTGGAGTACATGGGGTTGACCGCCGGACAGCCGCTGCGTGACATCAAGGTCGACACCGTCTTCGTAGGTTCCTGCACCAACGGCCGCATCGAGGACCTGCGCGCAGCCGCCGCGATCGTCGGGGGCCGCAAAGTCGCCGACGGCGTACGGATGCTGGTGGTCCCCGGTTCCGCGCGGGTCGGTCTGCAGGCCGTCTCCGAGGGCCTGGACGTGGTCTTCAAGGAGGCCGGCGCCGAATGGCGGCACGCGGGCTGCTCGATGTGTCTGGGCATGAACCCCGACCAGCTGGCCCCCGGTGAGCGCTCCGCGTCCACCTCGAACCGCAACTTCGAGGGCAGGCAGGGCAAGGGCGGCCGTACGCACCTGGTGTCGCCGCAGGTCGCCGCCGCCACCGCCGTACTCGGCCACCTGGCCTCCCCGGCCGATCTCGCCGACTCGTCTGCCGCCCGCACGCCCGCTGGAGTCTGAGAAGTCATGGAAGCATTCATCACGCACACCGGCCGGGCCGTTCCGCTGCGCCGCAGCAACGTCGACACCGACCAGATCATCCCTGCCCACTGGCTCAAGAAGGTGACCAGGGACGGTTTCGAGGACGGGCTGTTCGAGGCCTGGCGCAAGGACTCGTCCTTCATCCTCAACCAGCCCGAGCGCAAGGGTGCCACGGTCCTGGTCGCGGGCCCCGACTTCGGCACCGGCTCCTCGCGCGAGCACGCCGTCTGGGCGCTGCAGAACTACGGTTTCAAGGCCGTCATCTCGTCCCGGTTCGCGGACATCTTCCGGGGTAACTCGCTCAAGAACGGCCTGCTCACGGTGGTTCTGGAGCAGAAGATCGTGGACGCGCTGCAGGAGCTGACGGAGAAGGACCCCGAGGCCGAGATCACGGTCGACCTGGAGGCCCGCGAAGTGCGCGCCGAGGGCATCACCGCCGCCTTCGAGCTCGACGAGAACGCCCGCTGGCGGCTGCTGAACGGGCTGGACGACATCTCCATCACCCTCCAGAACGAGGGCGACATCGCGGAGTACGAGGCCAAGCGGCCGTCGTACAAGCCGAAGACGCTCCAGGTCTGACGCCCGGGTCGCTTCGCGGCTGAGGCAGGGCTGATTTCAGCCACCGCAACACCCCTCTGTACCCCCAATCGTGGACGGTTGGGGGTACAGCTGTGTCTGCCCCCGGACGCCCCCGAAGCGCCCCTCCGGGAGGCTTCAACTCCCCTAGTTACAAGGGAGATTGCCTGGGTAGGCGCCTCTTGGGGGCGTGGTGCTCCGCGACGCTCAGGACCCTCTCCAAGGGCGGCAGTTACCCCCTGGGCAGGCGACAACTCGCCCCAGATGGCACAATCTGTGCATGGAACACGACGGCCAACTCGAGCTCTATGCGGCAGTCGCGGCCCAACTGAAGGAAGCGCACACAAGAGTGCGCGCACTGCAAGTCCCGGAGGGCGTACGGATGGCGCTGACCCGGAAGCTGCTGGTCATTACGGCCGTGGCCAAGCACGATCTCGCCGACGCGACAAGGCGGCTGGAGCGGTTCACCACCGACCTCGACGAGGGTCGATTCCTCGAAGGGGATCGCTGAGGAACTCCGCGACAGCCCGAGTTCGTTGCGGCACAAGGGTGATTAGCCCGTTTCGTGTTTGATTTGCGGTATATATCTGCCTAACGTGCGAAAAAGCTTGAACGCATTCGTTCGGGCAATGTCTCCGAAGGGGAAGACGTGAACAAGGCGCAGCTCGTAGAAGCGATTGCCGACAAGGTCGGCGGGCGTCAGCAGGCCGCCGACGCGGTCGACGCCGTACTGGACGCGATCGTCCGTGCAGTTGTCGGCGGGGACCGGGTCTCGGTCACCGGCTTCGGTTCCTTCGAGAAGGTCGACCGTCCGGCTCGTTACGCCCGCAACCCGCAGACCGGTGAGCGTGTTCGGGTCAAGAAGACCTCTGTGCCGCGCTTCCGCGCCGGTCAGGGCTTCAAGGACCTGGTGAGCGGCTCGAAGAAGCTCCCGCGTGGTGGCGAGGTCGCGGTCAAGAAGGCGCCCAAGGGCAGCCTGACCGGCGGCGCCGCGGCGACCGTGAAGAAGGCCGCGGCCAAGAAGGCCACCACCGCCAAGAGGGCGACGGCCGCGAAGAAGACCACCGCCGCCGTGAAGAAGACGGCCGCGAAGAAGACCACCACCGCGGCGAAGAAGACCACGGCGACCGCCAAGAAGACGACCGCCAAGAAGACCACGGCGACCGCCAAGAAGACCGCGGCGAAGAAGACCACCGCCAAGAAGGCGACGGCCAAGAAGGCCCCGGCGAAGAAGGCGACCGCCAAGAAGGCCCCCGCCAAGAAGTCGGCGGCTCGCAAGACCACCGCCAAGAAGGCCACCGCCCGCTAGAAGCAGGGGCGCAGGGCAACCCACGCGCCGGGCCGGACTCCCACGGGGAGCCCGGCCCGCGGCGTGTCCGGGACCTGGTGCGAGGGCCTGGTCAGAAGGTCTGGAGCGTCACCAGGGTGATCCGGCGGGCCTCGCCGTCGCCCTCGGTCTCGATGCGCACGCGCTGTCCCGGGCGCAGCAGCCTGAGGCCGCCGGCGTCGAACGCCGCGCCGTCGAAGGGCACCGGCGTGCCGTCGTCGAGCAGCACCTGTCCGCTACGGGTGTCGGGGTCGTACGTGTACGCGGTCGCCTGCATGCCGAAAGCCTATCCAGCGCCGGTGTGCGCCGCCGGTGGGTCCGGCGGACCGGGCTTCGGCGAACGCCGGTTCACGCGGCGAGGGGGCGCGTTCAGGGGCCCGGTTGGCCCGGGATCAGGAGTTTCGCCGCCAGTGTGGCCGTGCGCGGGCCCACTCCCAGGGCGAGGGCCGTGCGCAGATCGTCGCCGGTGTCCACGTCCTGGCGTACGGAATCCACCGCGGTGAGGAGGAGTTCCGTGGCTCCCGAGGCGCGATGACGGGCTCGGGAATCGGTGCCGAAGGCGGGACGCAATTCCCGGCCGGGAGATGCGGCCAGCAGAGTGGTGCCGATTGCGGCCGCATCGGAGAGAAAAGCACGCGGGAATTCGGCGGCGGCGTCGAGTACCCGGGCCAATTCCAGGGGACGCAACGCGGGCAGATCGGCGTTCAGGGCGGCCACGGCGCATTCGGGACTTCGGGAGCGTACGGCCGCCGTCCCGTGTGCCAGCGCGGCGTTCAGACCGCCGCCCGGCTCGTCCGGCACGATCCACGCCCCCAGCGCGGCCAGCTCCCGCCCGGCCAGCGCGTCGTCCGTGACGACCGCCACATCGCCGACCGCCGCGCAGGCCAGCGCGGCCGCCACGGTGTCCTGCGCGAAGGCGAGGGCGAGTCCGGGGCGCACCGCGTCGGCGGCGGTGTCCGAGAGCCTGCTCTTGGCCCGCGCCAAGGCTTTGAGGGGGATGACCAAGGTCCACTGCACGAGCGCTCCGTTCCTCCCTTGTCGCGCCCATTGTGACCCGGCACCCCTGGCGGTCCGGACGTCGGGGCGTACGGTGTTCTCGACAGACAGGCGGCCTGGGGCGACACTTGTGCGGCCCCCCAGGCCCTAAGAGGAAGGTGTCCGCGTGCCCCGCCGCAGAATCGGCTTCTGGTACCGCTTCGCAGCGGTCCTCTGCAAACCACCACTAGTGGTTCTGATCAAGCGGGACTGGCGCGGAATGGAGAACATTCCGGCTGAGGGCGGATTTATCACCGCGGTGAACCACAATTCGCATGTGGACCCGTTCGCGTATGCCCACTATCAGTACAACACCGGGCGTGTTCCGCGTTTCCTGGCCAAGGCCGGGCTTTTCAGGAAGGGATTCGTGGGGGCCGCGATGCGCGGCACCGGACAGATCCCCGTGTACCGCGAGAGCACCGACGCGCTGAGCGCGTTCCGGGCCGCGATCGACGCCGTGGAGCGCGGCGAGTGCGTCGCGTTCTACCCCGAGGGCACCCTCACCCGCGACCCCGACGGCTGGCCGATGACCGGCAAGACCGGTGCCGCCCGGGTCGCCCTGCAGACCAAGTGTCCGGTGATTCCGGTCGCCCAGTGGGGTGCCAACGAACTGCTGCCGCCGTACGCCAAGAAGCCCAACCTTCTTCCGCGCAAGACCCACCACGTTCTCGCGGGCCCTCCGGTGGACCTGTCGCGTTTCTACGACAAGGAAATGAGCCCGGACCTCCTGAAGGAGGCCACCGAGGTCATCATGGCCGCCATCACCGCGCAGCTGGAGGAGCTCCGCGGCGAGAAGGCCCCTGAGACGCCCTACGACCCGCGCCAGGTACGGATCGAACAGCGCAGGCGTACCAGGGCCCAGGAGAAGGCTCAGGAGCGGGCACAGGCCCAGCAGCAGGCACAGGCACAGCAGGAAGAGGGGCAGAGCACGTGAGCAAGCCGGTCAAGGCGGCCGTCTTCGGGACCGGATCGTGGGGTACGGCCTTCGGCATGGTGCTCGCCGACGCGGGGTGCGAGGTCACCCTGTGGGCGCGGCGCGCCGAGCTCGTCGAGGCGGTCAACTCCACACGTACGAACCCGGACTACCTGCCGGGCGTCGAACTCCCCGAGAACCTGCGGGCGACGACCGACGCCGCCGAGGCCGCGCGTGACGCCGACTTCACCGTGCTCGCCGTGCCTTCGCAGACCCTGCGCGGGAACCTCGCCGAGTGGACGCCGCTGCTGGAGCCCGACACGGTCCTGGTCTCCCTCATGAAGGGCGTCGAACTCGGCTCCGCGATGCGGATGAGCGAGGTGATCGAGGACGTCGCCAAGGTCGGCGCCGACCGTATCGCCGTGGTCACCGGACCGAACCTGGCCCGTGAGATCGCCGCCCGGATGCCGGCCGCCGCCGTGGTTGCCTGCACCTCCGAAGCGGTCGCCCAGCGCCTCCAGGCCGCCAGCCACAACCCTTACTTCCGCCCGTACACCAACACCGACGTGGTGGGCTGCGAGCTGGGCGGCGCGGTGAAGAACGTGATCGGTCTCGCCGTCGGCATCGCGGACGGCATGGGCCTGGGCGACAACGCCAAGGGCTCGCTCATCACGCGCGGACTCGCCGAGACCACCCGACTCGGCGTCGTCATGGGCGCCGACCCGCTGACCTTCTCCGGACTCGCGGGCCTCGGCGACCTGGTGGCCACCTGCTCCTCGCCGCTGTCGCGCAACCACACCTTCGGCACCAACCTCGGCAGGGGCATGACTCTCCAGGAGACCATCGCGGTCACCAAGCAGACCGCCGAGGGCGTCAAGTCCTGTGAGTCGGTGCTGGATCTGGCCCGCAGGCACGGCGTCGACATGCCCATCACCGAGACGGTCGTCGGCATCGTCCACGAGGGCAAGTCGCCGGTCGTCGCGGTCAAGGAGCTGATGGGGCGCAGCGCCAAGGCCGAGCGCCGCTGAGGAGCGACGCCGCGGCGCCGGGAATCTACGCTCCGCAACGGCTCGTACGACGCTGAGCGACCACCCGTGCGACGTTGGACAACGGCCGCGGTGGGGCGCTGACTCAGCGCCGTACCAACGGGTACTCTCAACGCGATATGAGCACCGAGAACCTCCCCCAGAGCCCTGAGCAGCCGCCTCGCAAGCCGCGCGTGGCCGTCGTCTTCGGCGGCCGCAGCTCCGAACACGGGATCTCCGTGGTCACGGCCGGCGCCGTCCTGCGCGCCATCGACCGGACGAAGTACGACGTCCTGCCGATCGGTATCACCCGGGACGGCCGTTGGGCGCTCACCGCCGACGAACCGGACCGGATGGCCATCGTCGACCGGCGCCAGCCGGACGTGGAGCAGCTCGCCGAGTCGAGCGAGGGCGGCGTGATCCTCCCCGTCGACCCGGCCAACCGCGAAGTCGTCTACAGCGAGCCCGGATCGGTCCCCAAGGCCCTGGGCGAGGTCGACGTCGTCTTCCCCGTGCTGCACGGCCCCTACGGCGAGGACGGCACCCTCCAGGGCCTCCTGGAGCTCTCCGGAGTCCCGTACGTCGGTGCGGGTGTGCTCGCCTCGGCCGTCGGCCAGGACAAGGAGTACATGAAGCGGGTGTTCACCTCCTTCGGGCTGTCCGTCGGCCCGTACGTGGTGATCCGGCGCCGTGAGTGGGAGCGTGACGAGTCCGCCGCCCGCAAGAAGATCATCGACTTCGCGGGTGAGCACGGCTGGCCGCTGTTCATCAAGCCCGCGCGCGCGGGCTCTTCGATCGGCATCACCAAGGTCGACTCCCTCGAAGGCCTCGACGAGGCGATCGAGGAGGCCCAGCGCCACGATCCGAAGATCATCGTGGAGGCGCTGCTGCGCGGCCGCGAGATCGAGTGCGGGGTGCTGGAGTTCGAGGACGGTCCGCGCGCCAGCGTGCCCGCCGAGATCCCGCCCGTGCAGTCGCACGCGTACTACGACTTCGAGGCGAAGTACATCGACTCGGCGCCCGGTCTCGTGCCCGCCCCGCTGACCCCCGAGCAGACCGCCGAGGTCCAGCGGCTCGCGGTCGACGCGTTCGAGGCCGCCTCCTGCGAGGGCCTGGTGCGCGCGGACTTCTTCCTCACCGAGGACGGCGAGTTCGTGATCAACGAGATCAACACCATGCCGGGCTTCACGCCCATCTCCATGTACCCGCAGATGTGGGAGGCGAGTGGCGTGGCCTACCCGGAGTTGGTGGACCGCCTGATCGGGGCGGCGCTGCGCCGCCCGACGGGGCTTCGGTAGACCCGGGGCACCGGGGCTCCGCTCCAGGGCACACGCCCCCGCGCGCACGTGTGTACGTCAGTCGGCGATCCCTTCGGGGATCGCCTTCTTGATGGGCGCGGCCAGGTCGACGAGCGCGTTGGACCCGTCCCGCTGGACCCACTTCTTGGGCACGCTGACCTCGACGTACGCGCGCCGCAGGCTCGTGGTGAAGCGGTACGACCCGTCGTCCTGCTTCTCCATGAGCCAGCCGACGCCGTTCACCTCGCCGCTGAGCGCGTTCTGGTCGCTCATCTTCGCGGGTCGTTCGACACCGCAGCGCAGTATGATCGCCGGGCTTCCCCAGCCCGCGGTCAGCGCGGACCGGGGCTCGGGATCGTTCCGGTCGAGGCCGTCGATCTTCTTCGGCAGCACCTTGTCCAGGTTCTGACACAGCCCGGTGACCTTCGCCCCCGGGCTGGGAACCGCGGCCGATCCGCCGTCGTCTGCTGAGGAGCAGCCTGTGGCGGCGATCAACAGGGCGAGAACGGACAGCCCGAAGAGAGCGGTGTGCCGGTGACGGGAGAAGTTCACCGGCCAAGGGTAGACGGGGGCTAGAGGTGCACCACCGGGCAGGTCAGGGTACGGGTGATGCCGTCCACTTGCTGGACTTTCGCGACCACCATGCGGCCGAGTTCGTCGACCGTGTCGGCCTGGGCGCGCACGATCACGTCGTACGGTCCTGTCACGTCCTCGGCCTGGATCACCCCCGGGATCTTGCTGATCGTCTCGGCGACGGTCGACGCTTTGCCGACCTCCGTCTGGATCAGGATGTACGCCTGTACCACGGAACCTCCAGGGCGGCCACGAGGATCATGTGGGGAAAAGGAACGCCACGGTATCGCGTCGCCGCTCGCCACGGGGAGACCCGCGGTGGCTGGGGCTTGCGCGCCGGGGTGCACGGACTGCACAAGTTGACGGTCAACTCGACCGTACCGAGTACAGAGACGGCTCGCGACCGGGCACCGGTAGCGGCAGAGGGAGCAGTACGATCATGAAGGGCACCGTGGGCGAGTTGGGGGAGTTCGGGCTCATCAAGGAGCTCACTTCGCGTCTCACCACCACCCCGGCGGTCCGGGTCGGTCCCGGCGACGACGCCGCGGTGGTGGCCGCGCCCGACCGCAGAGTAGTGGCGAGCACCGACATCCTCCTGGAGGGGCGGCACTTCCGCCGTGACTGGTCCACGGCGTACGACGTCGGGCGCAAGGCGGCCGCGCAGAACCTCGCGGACATCGCCGCGATGGGCGCCGTACCGACCGCGCTGCTGCTCGGTCTCGTCGTCCCGGCCGAACTCCCCGCCACCTGGCCCTCCGAGATGATGGACGGGCTGCGCGACGAGTGCCAGGTCGCGGGCGCGTCCGTGGTCGGCGGCGATGTCGTGCGCGGCGACACCATCATGATCTCGATCACCGCGCTCGGCGATCTGCGCAACCACGAGCCGGTCACCCGGGGCGGCGCCCAGCCCGGCGACGTGATCGCCGTGACGGGCTGGCTGGGCTGGTCCGCGGCCGGGCACGCGGTGCTCTCCCGCGGCTTCCGCTCACCGCGCGCCTTCGTCGAGGCCCACCGCCGCCCCGAACCGCCGTACCACGCGGGCCCCGCCGCCGCCGGGCTCGGCGCGACGGCGATGTGCGACGTGAGCGACGGGCTGATCGCCGACCTGGGTCACATCGCCGAGGCGAGCAAGGTGCGCATCGACATCCGTTCGGGCGCGATCGACATCCCCTCCCAGATGAACGACATCGGCCAGGCCGTCGGCGTCGACCCCATCCAGTGGGTGCTGACCGGCGGGGAGGACCACGCGATCGTGGCGGCCTTCCCGCCGGACGTGAAGCTGCCCGCGCGCTGGAAGGTGATCGGCGAGGTCCTCAACCCCTCGGCGCTGCCCCAGGTCACGGTGGACGGCGCGCCCTGGACCAGCAAGGGCGGTTGGGACCACTTCGGGGACATCGAGACGTAGCCGCCCATCCCGTCAGGCGGGGTATTCGCGGAGTTTGATGCCGGTGGCCGCCTTCTCGGTGAGCTTCTTGAAGAAGCCCGCCAGGAGGCGGGAGCTGAGCAGCCGGTACGCGCGGTCCCGGCTGCGGATCCGCCGCTCGGTCGGCGGCGCGAAGAACGGCCCCGCGTTGCCCGAGATCTTCTGGCAGCCCTTGGCGAAGTCCCGGACGCGGGTCTCGTACTCGGCGAAGGCGGTGCGGTGGTCGCCGCCCGCGAGGGCCAGCTCGCCGGCCAGGACGTACGCGCCCACGATCGCCACTCCGGTGCCCATGCCGCCCATCGTGGCCCCGTACCCGGCGTCCCCGAGCAGCACCACGCGCCCCTGGGTGAGCCGTTCGACATGGATCTGGGCGATCGCGTCGAAGTACAGGTCGTCGGCCCGCTCCAGGGCCTTGAGGACCCCCGGGGTCTCCCAGCCCATCCCCGCGAACCGTTCCGCCAGGATCCGCTTCTGCGCGGCCACGTCACGGCGGTCGAACTCCAGCTTCTCGGACCGGAAGACGAGCAGCGCGCCCGCCCGGTCCGGGTCGCCGTCGTAGTTGCCGACGGCCACCGCCCGCCCCGGCTCGCTGTACAGCCGCCCGGTGCGGTCGAGCCCCAGGTCGTTGGGGACGCCGAAGGCCGCCACGTAGTGGTCGAGGAAGCGCAGGTGGCGGGACTCCTCACCGAAGACGAGCCGACGGGTGAGGGAATGCAGTCCGTCGGCGCCCACGACGAGGTCGAAGCGGCGCGGGACGCCGCGCTCGAAGGTCACGTCGACGCCTTCCGGGGTCTCGGTGAGGGTGGCGATCGAGTCCCCGAAGACGTACTCCACCCTGTCCTTGGTGCGTTCGTACATGATCCGCGCCAGCTCACCGCGGAAGATCTCCACGTCGCCGCTCATCATCTCGGCCGGCAGGTCCACGCGCGGGGTGCCGTCGGCGTCGACGACGCTCTGCCGGCCCATGTGTGTCTGATGGGCGTGGATCTCGTCCCAGATGCCCATGGCGGTCAGGACGGTCCGGTGGACGTGCCCCCGGAAGTCGACCGCGAATCCGCCGGGCCGCAGGTCGGGTGCCTTCTCGACGACGGTGACGCGGGCGCCGTACCGAATCAGGTTCAGGGCGAGGGCGGGACCCGCGACGCTGGCGCCGGAGACGAGGACGTGGAGGTGGGCGAGTTTTCCCGCCGGGTTCTGCGCCGGGTTCTCCGCCGTGTTCCGTGGCGTGTTCTGTGTCGGGTTCGTCGTCATGGGCAGGAGCTTCGCGGGAGGCGCTGACCGTGTTCCTACCGTTCGCTGACCGTGCGCCTGACCGCCGGTCGGCACCGCCGTCCTAGTCGGTGGTGAGCGCCGCCGCCCCGAGCACTCGCCCCTGCTCAAAGGCCTTTTCGTACGCTTCGGGGGACAGCTTTTCGCGGATGCCCCGCTCATTGCGTACGGCTTCGGGGTCGCCCCGCAGTGCCGCCCCGCGCAGGCCGACCGCGGCGCCCAGCAGGACGGCGGCGCGCTCGGGGGAGTCGGCGAGGGCGGCCAACGCCTCCGCGGACTCGGCGAGTTCCAGTACTCCGGGACTCTCGACGGCGAGGCCGGCCGCCTGGCGGGCCCAGTCACGCGCCTCGTCGAGGCGCCCCTCCGTGGCCGCGGAGCGGCCAAGACCGATGAGGATGCGCACGGTCTCCCCGATGCTGAACCAGTTGGCGGCGCAGGCCTCCAGGGCGCTTTCGTAGCGCACGCGCGCGTGGCCGGTGTCTCCCGCGAGCCGAGCCGCGTCGCCCAGGCCCCGCAGGGCACCCGCCACCTTGTCGGTGAGGCCCACGGTGCGGGCCAGCGTCAGGGCCTGGCCGAAGTGCTCCCTCGCCTCGACCAGTTCCCCCTGGTGCAGCAGCACGGTCGCACGGGTGCGCAGGAGGTCCGAGGTCTCCTCGGGAGCGGCCAACTCCCTGACGTACGAGAGCCCTTCGTCGAGCAGTGCGAGAGCGCGCCGGTGTTCCCCGCGCCAGTCGGCGAACATGCCCAGCGGTTCGAGGCAGTTCGCCATGCCCCAGCGGTCCCCGGTCGCGCGAAAGCCCGCCAGAGACCGTGCGAACGACTCCTCGGACGCCGTCGGACGCCCGGCGAACTGCTCCTGGAAGCCGAGGCCGACATCAAGAAGAGCCCGCCCCCACGCGTCGCTCCCGACCTGCACGCGCACCCGGTCGTTCGCGGCGGGGCGCGGCCCGCCCGCCACCGACCACAGCACCACGGTGAAGGGCAGCCGCAGGGGTCGGCTCATCCCGGCCAGTATTTCCTCGACACGGGCCAGGCGCCGCTGGTCGGCCGGATTGCCGCTCTCACCCGAGAGCGCGTTGATCACGCACAGGACGTACTCCTCCGCGAGACCCGCGGGCGGCTCGGCGCCCACGGCCGCGAGCAGTTCCCGGGCCGTGGCCGCCTGCTCTCCGTAGAGACCGCGCAACCGCCAGAACCAGGAGAGCTCGGCCATCAGCCGCAGGGCCTTCTCCCGGTCGGCGCGCACGAGATGACGCAAGGCCGCGTCCAGGTTGCCGTGCTCGGCGGTCAGCCGGTCCAGCCAGGGCAACTGGCCATCGCCGCGCAGGAGCGGCTCCGCCCGTTCGGCCAGCCGCAGGTAGTACGCGGCGTGGGCGTCCCGCAACCGCTGCTGCTCGCCCGCGCGGACGAGGTGCTCGGCGCCGAACGCGCGGATGGTCTGCAGCATCCGGTAGCGCCCCTCGGTGACCTCCAGGAACGACTTCTCCGTCAGGGAGGCCAGCAGGCCTTCCGGAAAGGGCGTCCCGCACACCGCCTCGACCGCCTCGACCGTCGCGCCCCCGGAGAACACGGTCAGCCGTCGCGCCAGCTCCCGCTCCTCCTCGTCCAGCAGCTCCCAGCTCCACTCCACGACGGCACGGAGGGTGCGGTGCCGGGGTGCCTTGGTGCGGTCACCCCGGGACAGCAGCCGGAAGCGGTCGTCCCCGACGTGCTCGGTGAGGCGGTCGGCCAGTTCGTCCGGGGTCAGCGTCCGCAGCCGCGCCGCCGCCAGCTCGATCGCCAGCGGCAGCCCGTCCAGGGCGGCGCAGATGTCCGACACGCGCGCGTGCCCCGCGAAGCCGGGGCGCACGGCGCCCGCCCGGTCCAGGAACAGGCGCGCGGCCGGCTCCGCCGACAGCGGTGGCACCGGGCACAGCACCTCACCGGTGATCCCCAGCGACTCACGGCTCGTGGCGAGGATCCGCACACCCGGGCAGGCGCCGAGGAGCAGCCCCGTGATCCATGCCACGTCCTCGACCAGATGCTCGCAGTTGTCCAGGACGAGCAGCAGCTCGCGGTTCTCCAGGGCGGCGAGGAGGCGGTCGGTGGTGTCCCCCGAGGGGGTGCGGAAACCTTCACGCAGACCGAGGGCGGTGAGCAGGGCGTAGGGGAGCTGGGAGGGGTCGGTGAGAGGGGCGAGCTCGACAAGGCAAACGGGTGCGTAAGCGTTTACGCAATCGGTTGCGCGAGCGTTTGCGTCGACGCGCGCGTCCGCGTTCGCATGGGCGAGCTCGATCGCCAGGCGGGTCTTGCCCGCTCCGCCCGGCCCGGTGAGGGTGACCAGGCGCTCCTGGGTGAGCAGAGCGCCGATGCGTGCGAGTTCGTCGTCGCGCCCGACGAAGCGGGTCAGCTGGGCGGGCAGCCGACGGTGGGCGGGGCCCGCGTCCCGGAGCAGTTCCAGGTGGAGGGCGGAAAGATCGGGCGAGGGGTCGGCGCCCAGTTCCTCGGCGAGCGTGCGTCGCGCCTCCTCGTACACCGTCAGTGCCTCGGCGGCCCGGCCGCTCGCGTGCAGGGCCCGCATCAGCTGTCCGTACAGCCGCTCGCTCAATGGATGCGCGGCGAGTAGTTCCCGCAGCTCCGGGACGAGTGCGGGGGCGCCGCCGAGCGCGAGGTCCGCGTCGATCAGGTCCTGTGAGGCACCGAGCCTCAGCTCTTCGAGGCGGGTCACCTGGGCGTGCGCGCCGGGGAGGTCGGCCAGGGCCGGGCCGCGCCACAGGGTGAGCGCCTCCCGGAGCAAGGCCGCTGCTCGGGAGTGGTCGCCCTGGGTGAGGGCCGCGGTTCCGTCGCGGGAGAGCCGTTCGAAACGGTGGGAGTCGACGGCGTCGGGGGAGACGACGATGCGGTAACCGGTGGGGTCGGCCTCGATCCGGGTGTCGGGGCCGAGTCGCCTGCGCAGCCGGGAGACCTGGGACTGGAGGGCGTTGGCGGCCCCGGCCGGCGGATCGGCGCCGTACAGACCGTCGGTCAGCCGCTCCGTGGAGACGGTCCGGCCCGCGTCCAGGAGGAGCAGGGTGAGCAGCGCGCGGGGGCGGGGGCCACCGGGGTCCAAGGGGCTGCCGTCCGTGGTGCGGATCTCGAGGGGGCCCAGGATGCCGAAGCGCATTCGGCAGATTCTGGCAGGTCCGGACAACAAAAAACCGGCCCACCGTGAGGTGGACCGGTTTTTAGCGAACCAGCAGTGGCCGCGCGCATGCGGGTCCCCCCTGCTCGAGCGGAGTCGAGAGCTTGGGGGAGTTGCGTCAGCGCGAGACCTTGCCGGCCTTGATGCACGAGGTGCAAGCGTTCACGCGCTTCGGCGTCCCGCCCACCACGGTACGGACGCGCTGGATGTTGGGGTTCCAGCGACGGGACGTACGGCGGTGCGAGTGCGAGATGTTGTTGCCGAAGCCCGGCCCCTTGCCGCAGACGTCGCAGTTGGCAGCCACGGGTCACTCCAAAGACTTCAGATGCTCTTACGGTTGATCCCGGCATGCCGGAATCGAGATCTAGGATCTGAGTGGCGGTGCCAGGGGGAAGACCCGATCGAATCGGGCAACTGGAGCAGCATACAACGACTGCGTCCGGAGAACGAAACTACCATGGCTGCCCCGGGGCTCACCCCGGCCCTCCTTGGGGCCCCCTACCGCCAGTAACCCATTCTGGGTCTACGCTGCGTGCCACGTCCAGAGGCTCAAGGAGGCGCAGGTGCCGCAGGTGCCGCAGACATTGGATGCTCTCGCGGTGCGCACCTGGTGCGGCCTCGCGCTGGAGGCGCTGGGGCGGGCGCGCGAGGAGATCGATGCCATCAATGTCTACCCGGTCGCGGACGGGGACACCGGGACGAATCTGTATCTGACGGTGGAGTCGGCGGCAGCGGCGGTGGAGGCGGTTTTCGCGGGCTACGAGACGGTGACGGGCGTCGCCGGTCCCACGGGGTCCGCTGTCTCCGGGGCCGTTTCCACGGGAGTCACGGGGGCCGGTCTGCCCACGCTCGCCGACGCCGTGCGGGCGATGGCGCACGGGGCGCTGATCGGGGCCCGCGGGAACTCCGGGACGATCCTCGCGCAGTTGCTGCGCGGCATGGCACAGGTGCTCGCCGCCGACGGTGAGGTCGATGGCGCGGCTGCTGGTGAGGTCGACGGTGCGGCCGGTGGTGGGACCGGCGGTGCGACCGAGGGTGAGACCGCTCACACCGACGGACAGGCCCTCCGGCTGGCCCTCCGGCAGGCCGCCGACTCCGCACGCGAAGCCGTCGCGCACCCCGTGGAGGGCACGGTCCTCACGGTCGCCACGGCCGCCGCCGAGGCGGCCACCGGCACGGAGGGCGACTGCGGCACGGTCGCGTGCGCGGCGTACGAGGGAGCACGGGCGGCCCTCATGGCGACCCCCGGCCAGCTGGCCGTGCTGGAGCGTGCCGGCGTGGTCGACGCGGGTGGGCGGGGGCTGCTGGCGGTGCTGGCGGCACTGGCGGAGACGTTCACGGGGGAGTCCCCGGGCGCCGGACGGGTGGCGGTCGAGGTCCACACGCGCGTGAATGGCATGGACGGCGTGAAGGGCATGAACGGCGTGAGTGGCGTGGACCGTGTGGATGGCGTGGACCGTGTGGATGTGAACGGCGTGTGCGTGGACGGCCCGCCGGGGGAGGACAGTCCGGCCTTCGAGGTGACCTACCTGCTGGAGGCGGAGGACGCGGACGTGGCGCGGCTGCGGGCCCGGCTCGACCGCCTCGGCAACTCGCTCGTCGTGGTCGGCGGGGACGGGCTGTGGAACGTCCATGTGCACGCGGACGACGCCGGTGCCGCCGTGGAGGCGGGGGTCGAGGCCGGGCGGCCGTACCGGATCCGGATCACGCACTTCGGGCTCGGCGACGCCCACACGGCGGGCGCGGCCGGGCGGCCGCCCCGGGAGCGGGCGCAGCGGGCCGTGGTGGCGGTCGTGCCCGGCGAAGGGCTGGCCGGGCTGTACGCCGAGGCCGGGGCGACCACCGTGCTCGCGCGGCCCGGGGAACCGCCCGCGAGCGGGGAACTCGTCGAGGCCGTACGCCGGGCCCACGCGCGCGAGGTGGTGCTACTGCCCAATGACGCCGACCTGCGCCACACCGCGGCGGCCGCCGCCGAGCAGGCCCGTACGGAGGGCGTCCGGGTCGCGCTGATCCCGACCCGCTCCGCGGTCCAGGGCATCGCCGCGCTCGCCGTCCACGAGCCCGAACGCCGCTTCGACGAGGACGTCGTCGCCATGACCTCCGCGGCGGGCGCCACGCGTTACGCCGAGGTCGCCGTCGCCGAGCGTCAGTCCTGGACCATGGCCGGCATCTGCCAGGCAGGCGACGTCCTCGGGCTCATCGACGGCGATGTCGCCGTGATCGGCTCCGACATCACCGCCACCGCCGAAACCGTCCTCGACCGCATGCTCGCCGCCGGCGGGGAGATGGTCACCCTCGTCCTGGGCGACGAGGCTCCCGGCTCCATCGCCGCCCACCTCGAAGCACGGGTCCGGGAGTCGTACTTGGCGGTGGACACGGTGGCGTACCGGGGCGGTCGACAGGGCGCGTTGCTGCTGATCGGGGTGGAGTAGCCGCCGGGGGCTCCGCCTCGGGGCGCCGGGTGTGTTCTTCGGCCGCCGGTGGGTGGGGGCTGGGCGCGCGGTTCCCCGCGCCCCGCCCCGGCCCGTCACTGGTCCCGCTGTTCCTCCATCACGCCTTCTCCGTCACGCCCAGCATGTTCTCCGCCTCGGCCCGACGCGCCTGGGCGGCCTCCCCGTCCACACCCGCGTACGCGGAAAGCACCGCACGCGCGCGTGCGGCCGCCGCCGCGGGTCGGAGCAGATCGGCCTCCAGCCACCCCGCCGCGAGCTCGGCCCCGGTGCGCGCGTCGAGGGCGTCGTCCCCGAGGGACGCGAAGACGGAGATGGCCCGCGTGTAGTGGGCCAGAGCCTCCTCCGTGTCGTCCGGAACGGAACGGGCGATCAGGTCACCGAACTGCCGATGGGTGTGACCGAGTTCGGCGACAAGGCGATGACGGGCCTCCGCGGCATCGGAGCCCGCCATGGCGTCCGAGGCCTCCACAGCCTCGGCCCCAACGGAGGACGACACCGCCCGAAGTCCCTCCTCGCACTCCCGCACCGCCGCCGCCATCGACTCCCGCGCCCCGTCCAGCCCTGAGTCCGTACGCAGCGCGACCCACGCCCGGGCCCGCAGCGACCGGATCAGACCGTGGACGTTGCCGAGGCCACGCCACAGGTCACCGGCGCGCGCGTACGCCTGCTCGGCCTGCGCGGGCAGTTCGGCGTGGCCGAGCGCCTCGGCGGCGAGATGGGCGAGCATCGCGTGGTCACGCTGCTCGGGCCAGTGCCGGGCGACGTCCGCGGCCCGCAGCCAGTGCTCGGCCGCCGCACGGTGTTCGCCGAGCTCGGTGAGACAGTCGCCGAGCCACCACCGCGTCTGCACGATCGCACCGTCGCCGTGCATGTCGGTGGTCAGGTCGGGCAGCGCCGACTCCAGGATCTCCGCGGCCTCGGCCCACCGCCCCTGACGGAGCAGGAACCCGCCGAGCTGGTGCCGGGCCCAGGCGCCGAGTGTGGGTCCCTCGCCCGCCTCGTCGGCCCAGTGCGCGGCCTCCAGGGCGTGTTCCGAGGCGGGCCCGAACTGCCCGGTGGCGCCCAGGACCTCGGCGAGCTGCAGGTGCAGCTGCGCGTGCCCCATCGGCTCCAGGCGAGGCCCTCCGTGCTCCAGCGCCGCGCGTGCGGCCCGCTCGGCCTCCTCCGCGTCGCCCAGGTGCCGGGCGATCCCGGCGAGCCGGGACTCGTACTCGACGGCGAACCACGGCAACCCCGCGGCCACGAACGCCGCCGCGGCCTGCGCGAGCAGTTCCGCGGCGGCCTCGGCGTCCCCGGCGTGCGCCGCGAGCTCCCCGAGCATCGCCCGCGCCTCCGCGGCCCGCGAGGCCATCCGCACGTCCGAGAGGTGCGGCTCGGCCAGCGCCAGCAGTTCCCGTACGGCCGCCTCGGCGGCGCCCACGACCTCGTCCCCGCCGGTCCCGGAATCGCCGGTCCCGGAACCGGCCGTCCCGGAGGCCGTCGCCCCCGACTCGCCCGCGTCCTCGTTCGCGTCCTCCTGCACCAACAGCATCAATATCCGCGCCCGTCCCACCAGCACGGACGCCGCCTGGGACACCCCCGTCCCGCCGTCCGCGAGGAGGGCGAGCACCCCCTCGTACAGCTCCGAGACGGTCGCGAGCGCCTCCTCGGGCCCGCCGGTGAGGGCGAGGACGTACGCGGCGCGGGCACGGGCCGCGAGCGCCTCACCGGGGTCGCTCGCCTCGGCGTAGAGCTCGGCCGCCTCATGGAAGAGCTCGATGCCTTCGGGACCTCGTTCCATCGCCGCGTGGTCGGCGATCTCCGCGCGGTCCCGGACGTCCAGCTCCTGGCCCTCGGCGGCCCGTGAGGCCGCCGCCCAGGCCTCGACGGCGTCCGGGCTCCGGGTCGCGGACAGTCGCCGGGCCTCGGCGAGCAGCGCCGAGAGCGAGGACGGGTCCGAGCCGGCGTCCGACTCCACGACGGCGGCCGACGATCGGGCCGAAGCCGAAGCCGCCGCGGAACCCGAACCCGAACCCGAACCCGCAGCGGAGGCCGAAGGCGACAAGTGTCGCGTGGACCGGGACCGCACCCCCAGCGGCAGGCGCTCGACCAACGGCCGCTGATCCATCCGCCCACGAGCCCGCTCACTGACGTACGACGTGCCGTTGCGCGCGTCGAAGAGCGCCGCCAGGGAAAGGGCCTCCCCGCGCGCGTGGACAGCGAGCCCTCTCGCGGTCCACTCCCGGCCGGCCGGTCCCGGCACCGGCTGATCGCCGAGACCGAGCCCGGTCAGGCGGTCCATGAGGAGGGCCGTCACGGCCATGAAGTCGAGCCTGCTGCGCGGGTCCCCGGAGTCGGTGAAGTAGGCGGGCCGCTCCGCGAGCAGCTCCAGGGCGCGCGCCTCGTTGCCGGAGAGCGCGCAGAACTCCACGTGGTCCGCGTACGCGCCGCGCATGCTCTCCATGGGGCGCACCAGCCGGAAGCCCCGCAGGTGATGGGCCCGGGCCTCGTCCAGGCGGCCCAGACGCAGCAGGGGGACCAGCGAGGACGCCAGGACGGTGTGCGGCTCGTGGGCGCACGTGTACTCGCCCTCCAGAACCGGGCGCCACAGTTCCAGCGCCTCCTCGTCGGCGTCGCGCTCCGCCCGCCACCACCCCTGGCTGTGGAGTTCGCACGCGTGGCAGTCGGCCATGGTGTCCCGGTCGGCGGCCAGCCAGGCGGTGTACGCCCGCTCGGCGCGCCCCAGGTCGCCCAGGTGCGCGGCGACGCTGAACTCGGCTCCGCGCACCGCCCGTTCGGAGTGTCCGGCCAGCCGGTAACGGTGCTCCATCTCGCCGAGCCACTTCTCTATGGAGGCGAGCGGGATGTGCGGCTGGTCGAGCATGCCGGCCGACATCCACTTGAAGACCCAGTGCAGGGAGTGGGTCTCGTACTCGTCGAAGTCCTCGGGGCGCTCGTCCCACATGCGCAGCAGACGCGCGAAGGGGACGAACATCTTGTCCTTCTCGGAGCTGTAGTTGTAGACCTTCAGCTGGTGTCCGAGCGCCTCGATCACGGCGAGCGGGATGTTCAGCTTCTCGGCCTCGACGAGCAGTTGCTCCGCGCGCGCGTTGCGTGCGGGACCCTCCGGCTGCTCCTGGTTGTCCGCCATCGCCTGGCGCAGGGTGTCGAAGTCCATGCCCATGGCCTGGCTCATCGGAGGTCGTCCTTCCCGGGCTCGGTGTGGGTGGCCCACTCCAGGAGGCCGATGAACGCGCGGTTGAGGAGCGCGGAGTCGGCGGGCCGCAGGGGGCGCTGCGCCATGAGGAGGGCCTGTCCGTAGAGGGACTCCGTGGCGGTGCCTATCAGCTCCGGGTCGCGCAGTGAACTGATCCTTCTGATCAGTGGGTTGAGGTGGTTGAGGACCAGGCGGGCACGGGGCGCGCTGCCGCGCAGCGAGCCGAGAATGCCCGCCCACAGGTCGTCGGCCTGCTCCTCGGCCTCCGCGCGGGCCTGCTCGTGGCGGGCCGCCCGGTCGTCCAGGTGCAGGGCGGGCACGGAGAGCGGGTGGAAGGCGCGCAGCACCACGTCGCAGCCCAGGGGGTCGAGCTTGGCCCGGGCGGCCATCAGGAAGCCCGAGAGGGCCAGTTCCTCGGCCGGGTCGACGGCGTCCAGGTGCGCCGTCACGGTGTCCGCGTCCAGCTCCGAGACGACCGTCCCCGGACGCACCGACGGCAGCGCCTCGACCAGCTCGCTGTCGTACGTGTAGCCGCCGTTGATCACCCCGATGCCCTGGGCGGAGGCGATGGGCGCGACCTGCCGGTACTCCTCCACGGTCCGCGTGAAGTGCACCACCGGGTGGCGCAGCGCGAACTCCTCCAGGGACAGCCGTCCGTCGGTCGTCTCGAAGGGCAGCCACGGCAGCATCGTGCGCAGCATCTCGTTGTCGTGCCGCGCCAGGGACTTCACACCCAGGTGGTGGACCGACAGGAAGGCCGCCAGCCGCTCCGGGTCGCCCGCCGCGAGCCCCGTCAGCCACGACCGGATGCGCTCGCCCAGGGCCTCGCGTACGGCCGCCAGGGTCTCGTCCTCGTACAGCGACTCGCGCGAGGCGGTGGGCCGCAGGCTGTCCGTGTCCAGGACGCAGCGCACGAAGAACGCCCAGTCGGGCAACAGCTGTTCGGCCCGCTCGGTGAGCAGCATGCCCTTCAGATGCACCCGATGGCTCGCGCGCTGGGCAGGGCTGACCGCCGACGGCAGGACGTACGCCACGCCGCGGACTCCGGCGAGCGGCACGTTCAGGTCGATCGTGTCCAGCGGTGTGAAGCCGAACAGGTCGTGGCAGTGACGGGCCAGGGCCACCCTGCGGGTGGCGGGGCTCGGATGGGTGCGGTCCCAGGGCGCGGGAAGCTCCGCGATCGCCTCGTCGCCGACCCGTACGTCGTACGGCAGCAGCGAGCCGAAGTCCCGGGCCAGGGAGCGGACCCGCTCCTCGGTGAGCCATTCGCCGGCTCCGGCGCGCGCCACCAGGTGCACGGTGGTACCCGGTTCGGGACGGGCCTCGTGCGGCAGTGTGCGCACGGTGTACGAGCCGTCGTCGGTCGCCGTCCACTCCACGGGCGCCGCGTCGGGCGTACGCGCGCTGCGGCTGACGACGCGGATGCGTTCGGCGACCACGAAGCACGCCAGCAACCCGATGCCGAACTGCCCCAGAAAGTCGGAGCGCGCCGCCTGCAGGCCGTCCTCCCGCTTGGAACTGCGGCCGATCGTGGCGAGGAGGCTGTGCACGTCGGACTCGGTGAGCCCGATGCCGGAGTCCTCCACACGCAGGGTGCCGCCCTCGGCGTACAGGCGCACGGCGGCCGGGGCGTCGGGCTGCTCCGCCCGCCGGGCGGTGATCGCGTCCACAGCGTTCTGCAGCAGTTCGCGCAGGTAGACCTTGGGGCTGGAGTAGAGGTGATGGGAGAGCAGGTCCACCAGACCACGCAGGTCGACCTGGAAGGTGTGAGGTGACTGGGATGCCTGTGATGACTGTGAGGTCTGGGAGTCCATCGTCGCTGCGCCGAGGGTGGGGGGACGTGCGACGGCGCGGGGTCGGGCGGTCCCGGGGGACGGTGACCGCGAAGAGGGCCGGAGCGCGTCATCCTAGGCCCGGAACGAGCCGTCTGACCAGCAGATTTCCGGGACGTATACGGCAATGTCAGTGGTGTGGTGTGCAATGGATCTCGTGCCCGCGCTCGATGAACCACTGAAGAAGGTGCTCGGTCCCCCCACCGCGAAGGTGATGGCCGAGCACCTCGGCCTGCACACCGTCGGCGACCTGCTGCACCACTACCCGCGCAGATACGAGGAGCGCGGGCAGCTCACCCACCTCGCCGACCTGCCCATGGACGAGCACGTCACGGTGGTCGCCCAGGTCGCCGACGCGCGCCTGCTGACCTTCGCCTCCGCCAAGGCGCCCCGCGGCAAGGGCCAGCGCCTCGAAGTGACCATCACCGACGGCAGCGGTCGCCTCCAGCTGGTCTTCTTCGGCAACGGGGTGCACAAACCCCACAAGGACCTGCTGCCCGGCACGCGCGCGATGTTCTCGGGCAAGGTCTCCGTCTTCAACCACCGCCTCCAGCTGGCCCATCCGGCGTACGAGCCGCTGCGCGCCGACAGCGACGACGCCGCCGAGACCGTCGACTCCTGGGCGGGCGCGCTCATCCCGATCTACCCGGCCACCGCCAAGCTGGAGTCCTGGAAGATCGCCAAGTCGGTGCAGACGGTGCTGCTGAGCGCCCAGGAGGCCGTCGACCCGCTGCCGGACTCCCTCCGGGACGGCCGCGGCCTGGTCCCCCTCCCCGAGGCCCTTCTGAAGATCCACCGCCCGCACACCAAGGCGGACATCCACGACGCCCGCGCCCGTCTCAAGTGGGACGAGGCCTTCGTCCTCCAGGTCGCCCTGGCCCGCCGCCGCCACGCCGACGCCCAACTCCCCGCCGTGGCCCGTCTCCCCAAGCCGGACGGGCTGCTGACCGCCTTCGACGCGAAGCTGCCCTTCACCCTCACCGAGGGCCAGCAGAAGGTCTCCAAGGAGATCTTCGACGACCTCGCCACCGAGCACCCGATGCACCGGCTGCTCCAGGGAGAAGTCGGTTCCGGGAAGACGATGGTCGCCCTGCGCGCCATGCTCGCCGTCGTCGACGCGGGCGGGCAGGCCGCGATGCTCGCGCCGACCGAGGTGCTCGCCCAGCAGCACCACCGGTCGATCACCGAGATGATGGGCGAGCTGGCCGAGGGCGGCATGCTCGGCGGGTCCGAGCACTCCACCAAGGTCGTGCTGCTCACCGGTTCCATGGGGGCGGCGGGGCGGCGGCAGGCGCTGCTCGACCTGGTCACCGGTGAGGCCGGGATCGTGATCGGCACCCACGCGCTGATCGAGGACAAGGTGCAGTTCCACGACCTGGGCCTGGTCGTGGTGGACGAGCAGCACCGCTTCGGTGTCGAGCAGCGCGACGCCCTGCGCGGCAAGGGCAAGCAGCCGCCGCACCTCCTGGTGATGACCGCCACGCCCATTCCGCGCACGGTCGCGATGACCGTCTTCGGCGACCTGGAGACCTCGGTCCTCGACCAGCTTCCCGCCGGGCGTTCGCCGATCGCCAGCCATGTCGTCCCCGCCGCCGACAAACCGCACTTCCTCACGCGCGCGTGGGAGCGCGTGCGCGAAGAAGTGGAGAACGGCCATCAGGCGTACGTGGTCTGCCCGCGCATCGGCGACGACGTCGACGAACCTGCCGACCCGAAGAAGGCCAAGAAGAAGTCCCCCGAGGACGAGGCCGAGAAGCGCCCGCCCCTCGCCGTCCTCGACATCGCCGACCAGCTCGCCACGGGGCCCCTCCGAGGACTCAAGGTCGAGGTCCTGCACGGCCGTATGCAGCCCGACGACAAGGACGCCGTGATGCGCCGCTTCGCCGCGGGCGAGACGGACGTCCTGGTCGCCACGACGGTGATCGAGGTCGGGGTAAACGTACCGAACGCCACGGCCATGGTGATCATGGATGCCGACCGGTTCGGCGTGTCCCAGCTCCACCAGCTGCGCGGCCGCGTAGGTCGTGGCTCCGCCGCCGGACTGTGCCTCCTGGTCACCGAGATGCCGGAGGCGAGCCCGGCGCGTCAGCGCCTGACCGCGGTGGCGTCCACGCTCGACGGCTTCGAGCTCTCCCGCATCGACCTCGAACAGCGCCGTGAGGGCGACGTGCTCGGCCAGGCCCAGTCCGGCGTCCGCTCCTCGCTGCGCATGCTCGCCGTCATCGAGGACGAGGAGATCATCGCCGAGGCCCGCGAGGAGGCCGCCGCAGTCGTCGCCGCCGACCCCGAGCTCACCGCCCTCCCCGGCCTGCGCACGGCCCTGGAGGCCCTCCTCGACGAGGAGCGCGAGCAGTATCTGGACAAGGGCTGAGAGACTGGCCCCGACACACTTCCAGCGCAAAGGACCCTCATGACCCGCGTGATCGCCGGCCGGGCCGGCGGACGCCGTCTGGCCGTCCCGCCGGGCACCGGCACCCGCCCCACCTCCGACCGGGCGCGCGAGGGCCTCTTCTCCACCTGGCAGTCCCTGCTCGGCGGCCCGCTGGAGGGCGAGCGGGTCCTCGACCTGTACGCGGGCTCGGGCGCCGTCGGCCTGGAGGCGCTCAGCCGCGGCGCCGGCCACGCCCTCCTCGTCGAGGCCGACGCCCGCGCGGCCCGCATCATCCGCGAGAACGTGAAAACGCTGGGCCTGCCCGGCGCCGAGGTCAGATCGGGCAAAGCGGAGCAGATCGTCCAGGGATCGGCGCCGACGGATCCGTACGACCTGGTCTTCCTCGACCCGCCGTACGCCGTGACCGACGACGATCTTCGCGAGATTCTGCTCACACTACGGACGCAGGGCTGGCTCGCGGCCGAAGCGCTCGTCACCGTGGAGCGCAGCACCAGAGGCGGCGAATTCAGCTGGCCGGACGGTTTCGACGCGATCCGGGCCCGTCGTTACGGCGAGGGGACGTTTTGGTACGGTCGCGCCGCCTCTACGTGCGAAGACGCACGATGACCGGACCGGAGAGCGAGGAACCACAGTTGCGCCGCGCCGTCTGTCCGGGGTCATTCGACCCCATCACCAATGGACACCTCGACATCATCGCCCGCGCTTCCAGGCTCTACGACGTCGTGCACGTCGTGGTGATGATCAATCAGTCGAAGCAGGGCCTGTTCACCGTCGACGAGCGGATCGAGCTGATCCGCGAGGTCACCGCCGAGTACGGCAACATCCAGGTCGAGGCCTACCACGGCCTCCTCGTCGACTTCTGCAAGCAGCGCGACATCCCCGCCATCGTGAAGGGTCTGCGGGCGGTCAGCGACTTCGACTACGAGCTCCAGATGGCCCAGATGAACAACGGCCTCTCGGGCGTCGAGACGCTGTTCATCCCGACCAGCCCCACCTACAGCTTCCTGTCCTCCTCGCTCGTGAAGGAGGTCGCCCAGTGGGGCGGCGACATCTCCCACCTGGTGCCGGAGGTCGTGCTGGAGGCACTCAAGGGACGGCTCGGAAAGAGCTGAGCGCCTGACAGTGCGTCACCAGGTGTCGGGCGGGGTGGGAGTGGTCGTACAGTCGACCCGTCCGTCTCCATCACAGCTGTAGAGAGTGGCGAGCACACGGTGGACGTGCAGAAGAAGCTCGATGAGATCGTCGCGGCGGTCGGCAGCGCCCGTTCGATGCCCATGTCGGCCTCGTGCGTGGTCAACCGCGCCGACCTCCTCTCGATGCTCGAAGAGGTGCGCCAGGCGCTGCCCGGCTCCCTCGCGCAGGCCGAGGAGCTGATCGGCGGCCGCGAGCAGATGGTCGAGCAGGCCCGCCAGGAGGCCGAGCGGATCATCGAGTCGGCGCACGCCCAGCGCGGCTCCCTGATCTCCGACACCGAGGTCGCCCGCCGCTCCCAGAACGAGGCGGACCGCATCCTCGCCGAGGCCCGCCAGGAGGCCGAGGAGATCCGCGCGGAGGCCGACGACTACGTCGACTCCAAGCTCGCCAACTTCGAGGTCGTCCTCACCAAGACCCTCGGCTCCGTCGGCCGCGGCCGCGAGAAGCTCCTCGGTACCGGCCCCGGCACCGACGAGCAGGGCTACGAGGACGAGGACGCCCCCGAGCGCAGCCATGACCCGGAGACCCTGCGCCGGGACGCCGACACCTACGTGGACGTCAAGCTCGGCGCCTTCGAAGCGGTCCTCGCCAAGACCCTGGAGGCCGTGGGCAAGGGGCGCCAGAAGCTGCACGGCCGTATCGCCAGCGACGACCTGGGCGAGCTGGGCACCTTCGCGGAGGACGGGACGCCCGGCCATCACACCAGCGACTCCGACTACCTGGCCGGCCTCGCCGAGCTCTCGGAGGCCCCCGAGCGGCCCGCGTCGACCCCCGAGGTGCCGGCCCAGCCGAACTACGGACAGCAGCAGGACGCCTACGCGTACCAGCAGCAGCCCGACCCCTACGGCTATCAGCAGCAGTACGCCCAGCAGGACGCGTACGGCTACCAGCAGGCCGACCCGTACGCCGCCTACCCGCAGCAGCAGGGCTACGACCAGCAGACGGCGTACGACCAGAGCGGGCAGCAGGCCTATCCGCAGCAGCAGGGGGCCCTGGACCCGATGGCGAACGCCCTGGACGAGACCAGCCTCTTCGACACCACCATGATCAGCGCCGAGCAGCTGCGGGCGTACGAACAGGGTCGCTGACCCCGGACGGACGCCGGACGGACACGGTCCGGGCACCGGCTGGGCACCGGATTGGGCCGAGAGCGAAAGGTCCAGTATCCTGGTTCTTCGGTCGCGTGTACGTCCGCGATTACTGCTGCCCGGGAACACCAGGGGCGGCGACCCCCCGAGTTTCGAAGATCGAAAGCAGGAACGGCTCTGAACACCCACCTCGACCACCGCAACCCTCTCGTGTTCGACACACACGAGCTGGGGCGGCGTCCTGGTGCGCTGCAGCGCTTGACCCGCACGATCGACGCTCCCAAGGATCTCGGGATCCAGGGAGTCATCGGAGTGCCGGAAGGCGCCCCGATGGAGCTCGAACTCCGGCTCGAGTCGGTCATGGAAGGTGTGCTTGTCACAGGCACCGCCCGTGCACGGGCCGAGGGGGAGTGCGTAAGGTGTCTGGAGCCGCTCGAGCTGGAGCTCGCCGCGGACTTCCAGGAGATGTTCTCGTACCCTGACGCCGACGACCGGGGCCGTGTCAAAGCGGAGCCGGCCGACGACGCCGAGGAAGACGAGGACAGGCTCTTCATCGAGGACGGACTGTTCGACCTCGAACCCGTGCTGCGTGATGCGGTGGTGCTCGCACTGCCGATGCAGCCGGTGTGCCAGGACGACTGCCTGGGCCTGTGCTCCCAATGTGGAGCCCGGCTCGCGGACGACCCGGACCACCACCACGACGCCGTCGACATCCGTTGGGCGGCACTGCAGGGACTCGCTGGTTCATCCGGAGACGGCGAGAAGGACGAGTTGAGCGGCGGCGCGCTTCCATCAGCGCACGCCGACGAGAAGCAGGAGAAGTAGCCGTGGCTGTTCCGAAGCGGAAGATGTCGCGCAGCAACACGCGCCACCGCCGGTCGCAGTGGAAGGCTGCGGTCCCCACCCTGGTTGCGTGCGAGCGCTGCCACGAGCCCAAGCAGCAGCACATCGCCTGCCCTGCTTGCGGCACCTACAACAAGCGCCAGGTCCTCGAGGTCTGAGCGGCTGGTGAGAGGTCTGATGTCTGACGCCAAGGCGGACCCAAACGCCAAGAAAAAGGCGGACAACACAGCCTCGTCCCACACGCTTCTGGAAGGGCGGCTCGGGTACAAGCTCGAGTCCGCCCTTCTGGTACGTGCGCTGACCCACCGTTCCTACGCGTACGAGAACGGCGGTCTGCCGACCAACGAGCGTCTGGAGTTCCTCGGGGACTCCGTGCTCGGCCTCGTGGTCACGGACACGCTGTACCGCACCCACCCCGACCTGCCCGAAGGCCAGCTGGCCAAGTTGCGGGCCGCGGTGGTCAACTCGCGTGCGCTGGCGGAAGTGGGCCGCGGCCTCGAACTCGGCCTCTTCATCCGGCTCGGCCGGGGCGAGGAAGGCACGGGAGGCCGGGACAAGGCATCCATCCTCGCCGACACCCTTGAAGCGGTGATCGGCGCGGTCTATCTCGACCAGGGTCTGGACGCGGCGGGCGAACTCGTCCACCGGCTCTTCGACCCACTGATCGAGAAGTCCTCGAATCTGGGAGCGGGCCTGGACTGGAAGACCAGTCTCCAGGAACTCACCGCGACCGAGGGGCTCGGCGTTCCCGAGTACCTGGTCTCGGAGACCGGCCCGGACCACGAGAAGACCTTTACTGCTGCCGCCCGCGTCGGAGGCGTCTCGTACGGCACCGGCACCGGCCGCAGCAAGAAGGAAGCGGAGCAGCAGGCCGCGGAGTCCGCGTGGCGTGCCATCCGCGCCGCCGCGGACGAACGCGCGAAGTCGGCCCAGGCCGCCGAGGAAGCGGCTCAGGCCGCCGAGCAGGCAGCCGAGGCCGCCGAGGGGATCACCGACGCCCCCTCGGCTCCGACGAGCGACTCGGCCACGGCCTGATTCCTTCGACAGCACCTTCGTAAGCATCAGGCCCCTGTGGCGGCGTCCGCGCCGCCACAGGGGCCTGATGCGTCGTGTGTCCGTGCGTCCTGGGCCCCCGTCCGGGTGACGCGAGCACGAGGTAACCTTCGGGCGTCGTTCCCGTGCCCGCCCCTCCGGAGGAGTCCCGTGCCCGAGTTGCCCGAGGTCGAAGTCGTGCGGCGCGGCCTGGCGCGGTGGGTCAGCGGGCGGACCGTGACCTCGGTCGAGGTACGGCACCCGCGCGCCGTACGGCGGCATCTCGCCGGACCCGAGGGGTTCGCGAAGGCGCTCGCGGGCCACCGCGTAGGACCGGCCATGCGCCGCGGCAAGTACCTCTGGCTGCCCCTCGACGACTCCCCGTTCTCCGTCCTCGCGCACCTCGGCATGAGCGGCCAGCTCCTGGTGCAGCCGGAGGACGCCCCGGACGAGAAGCATCTGCGCATCCGCATCCGCTTCGACGACACCCGGACGCCCGCCCCCGCCGGGGCGGAGGGCACCGAGCTGCGCTTCGTCGACCAGCGCACCTTCGGCGGGCTCTCCCTCCACGAGAACACCCCGGACGGCCTGCCGGACGTCATCGCGCACATCGCCCGCGACCCGCTGGATCCCCTCTTCGACGACGCGGCCTTCCACACGGCCCTGCGCGCCCGGCGTACGACGATCAAGCGCGCCCTGCTCGACCAGTCGCTGATCAGCGGGGTCGGCAACATCTACGCGGACGAGGCGCTCTGGCGCGCCAAACTGCACTACGAACGCCCCGTGGCCGGCTTCACCCGGCCGCGCACCGCCGAACTCCTCGGACACATCCGCGACGTCATGAACGAGGCCCTCGCCGTCGGCGGCACCAGCTTCGACAGCCTGTACGTCAACGTCAATGGCGAGTCCGGCTACTTCGACCGCTCGCTCGACGCGTACGGCCGGGAGGGCGAGCCCTGCCGCCGGTGCGGGACGCCGATGCGGCGGCGCGCCTGGATGAACCGGTCCAGCTACTTCTGCCCGCGCTGCCAGCGCCCGCCGCGCGTCACTCCGTAGCCGCGCGGCTCTCGTCGTAGCGCTCGCGGGCCTCCAGGACATCGTCCATGCGGCCCTCGACGAAGTGGATGAGGGTCAGCAGGCGCTCGGAGACCTCGCGACCGAGCGGGGTGAGGGTGTAGTCGACGCGCGGGGGGTTCGTGGGCTGTGCCTCGCGGTGCACCAGGCCGTCGCGCTCCAGCGCGTGCAGTGTCTGGGAGAGCATCTTCTCGCTGACGCCGTCGACCCTGCGCCGCAGCTCGTTGAAGCGGAACGTGCCCTCGTACAGCGCTCCGAGCGTGAGTGATCCCCAGCGTCCGGTGACGTGCTCCAGCGTGCCCCGGGACGGGCAACTGCGTGCGAACACGTTGTACGGCAGGTCCTGACACTCACCGCGCTCGGCGGTCTGCACGCTGGGTTCCATGGGCTCACCATACTCCGACGCAGCGCTAACCACAGGGTTGCACTAACTAGAAGTTAGTGCTTTCCTTTGGTTCGTTGTCACCACCTGGAGGAGTCCCCATCGTGAGCACCCCGAGTACCCCTGTCGTTTCCATCGCCTACCACTCCGGCTACGGCCACACCGCCGTCCTCGCCGAGGCCGTTCGCTCTGGTGCCGTCGAGGCCGGTGCCCAGGCGCACCTGATCAACGTCGACGAGATCACCGACGCCCAGTGGGAACTGCTCGACGCCTCCGACGCGATCGTGTTCGGCTCGCCCACCTACATGGGCACCGCTTCCGGCGCCTTCCACGTCTTCGCCGAGGCGTCCTCGAAGCGCTGGTTCGGACAGGACTGGCGCGACAAGCTCGCCGCCGGCTTCACCAACTCCGGCTCCAAGAGCGGCGACAAGCTGCACACCCTGCAGTTCTTCCAGATCCTGGCCGCCCAGCACGGCATGAATTGGGTCAACCTCGGTCTGCACCCGGGCTGGAACAGCTCCTCGGCTTCCGAGCACGACCTCAACCGCCTCGGCGTCTTCGCCGGCGCGGCCGCCCAGACCAACGTCGACGAGGGTCCGGAGACGGTTCACAAGGCGGACATCGCCACGGCGGAGCACCTCGGGCGCCGGGTCGCGGAGTCGGCGCGGGTGGTCGCGCTGGGGCGCGCGGCGGTGGCAGGGGCGGCCGCGTAAACGCTTACGCAATCGTTTGCGTAAACGCATGCGCGGCTCTGTGCAAACGGTCGCGCAAGGGCTTGCGTGAGCCCGCGTCCACGGTCGCGTAAAGGCGTGCGTAAGCGTTTACGCAATCGTTTACGCGGCCCGCACCACATTCCTGCGCCCGCACGACGAAGCCGCGCCCCATCGTTCAGCGAGGGGCGCGGCTTCGTCGGTGTCGTGAGGGGTGGGCCGTCGGCTAGTAGCCGAAGAAGTGACGCTGCGGTACGGCGCCTCCTGGCCACGTGCGGGCCTTAGGTATGCCTGCCCCGATACCTGCCAGTGTCTGGCGAAGTCCCGGGCGCTTCTGGTGCGAGCTGTCCCGCCTGGCCTCTGACGACACACACCATTACGTGTCCAGTCCGCAGAAGACTAAGGAGGCAGCCGACGCTCAACCACCAATAGAAGGGCGAGAGTACGTGGGTAGAGATCGCAGAGTATATGAAAATCGCGACAAAGAGGACGGAAATGAAAAAATTGAGCGCCAGTAGTGGCCAGCCAGAGTCCGTCTTGGCTCTATTGAGTTTCTGCCAAGTTGTTCGTGGTATTTCAGTGGGATATGAGCTAAATCGGCGCTTAAGTTCTTCTACGAAAGATCGCTGCGTCATGGGGGTCATGGAACAGTTGAAGACAGCGTCTGGGCAAGCCCATGCTGAGGTCTCAATGCCCGAGTCAAGGTGCGGGTTTGCCCTCCGCCCCCACCCTTATCAAGTCCGATCGTGGGGGACTGCCGACGTCAGCTCATCGGCTCTACGCTCCGACTGATCGTCCGTTGCGATCCGGCGTTGACCCTCGCTGTTCGCCCTTGTTGATGTCAGCCCCTGATGTCAGACGTCGTCCATGCTCCCTGGGCCTGCGACGCAATTCCCGGCCCCGTCCACTAGGTAGATGACGTCACGGGTGCCCACTGCGTCCGCCTTGCCGGGCTCGGGGTCGATGACCGGGCAAACCGACTCGACGCCTCGGACGACAATCTTGTACGTCACAGGCCATGCGCGTTCTTCGGTCCACCCAAAGTATTCACCGCCGCCCTCGCCCGGTGTTCGGTCGGGATCTCCCTCGACCACAGCACCGCGCTCTCCGCACGGCGGACAACCGACCACGCGGGCATCCCAGGCCGACTCATTGACCACCCGCACCGGCAGTCCTTCATCGTCGGAACTGCTGCACCCCGTCACGGAGAAGGCCGCGAGGCCCAGCGCGACCAGCAGCGAAATACGCGGTCGTTTCATGCTCAGGCAGGACGCGATGTTGGGACTGCCTGGCTTCAAAGGTCGCATGCCCGGACTCCCCCGTGATCATGGATCGGTCTCGGGTCATCGCAGGTCATAGACCTGATGGGCAACGGTCCAAGACCGTTGTCCGGTCTAACCTGGGGCACGGCCGGTGGGGCGGGGGTGTAGTTCCGCTGGTCGCGGAAAATGGCTGAGTCACTCCGACCAGTCGGCGCCCCTCGATGCGAACTACGGGCGGGGCGCTTGCTGAGGTCTGCCGAGCTGCTCAGGCAGGCTGTGAGCGGCTCGCACTGCCCCGTAGTCTCGGGTCCGACCACATGGCAAGGGCGGGGGGCGTTTACGCGATGGCGAAGAAGCCGGTACGTGCGGCACTGGGCGACGTCTGGCTCAACTGCCAGGTCTGCCAAGGAGATCTGTTCCGAGAGCGGGGTGTCCTGCTCAACAGCTCCGGTATGGAGTTCATGAAGTTGGCCTGGGCTGATGAGAACGCCACGGGCCTGATCTGCTGGCGCTGCGGTTACGTGCACCTCTTCGTCAACAAGGACATCAAGCTCTACCGAGCGGACAAGTAGCTGAGGTCGGCTTTGGTCGCTTCAGCCGACTTCCCCGCGACCCGCCCCAACCCACCACTCACGGCCGGCACTCGCGGACGGCATCCCCTCCATCTCGGAGCCTGAGCGCCCCCGCCGGAGGCTCGTTCTGCGCGGGCCCTTGATGGGGGGGAGAACATCAACGCGCTCAGCGAGTTCCTGGGACACCATGATCCCGGCTTCACGCCGCGTACGTACACGCACCTGATGCCGTCGAGCGGGACCCGTACCCGGGCCGCCGTCGATCGCGTCTTCAGAGACGGTGAACCTGCGGATGACGGCCCCGAGACGGCCAGGGCAGTGGATAGGGCGCTGACCTGCGGCTATCTCAGTAGCCGAAGTCCTGCGTCCACCAGGGGCCGCCGGTGCCGAGGTGCACACCCACGCCCAGGGTCTTGAAGTCGCAGTTCAGAATGTTGGCGCGGTGGCCGGGGCTGTTCATCCAGGCCTCCATGACGGCGGCGGCGTCGGCCTGGCCGCGGGCTATGTTCTCGCCGCCGAGGCTGGTGATCCCGGACTTGGCCGCCCGGTCCCAGGGGCTGAGCCCGCTCGGGTCGGTGTGGTCGAAGAAGTCGCGCGCGGCCATGTCCTCGCTGAAGGCCTGGGCGAGGTCGGACAGGGCGCTGCTCGCCGCCACCGGACTGCAGCCGACCTTGGCCCGCTCGTCGTTGACCAGCTTGAGCACCTCGGTCTCGGCCGCCGTTTGGGCGGAGACGTCGACCGGAGCGGTGGTCTTGGGCGCCTTGGTCTTCGAGGCCTGACCTGGCGGAGTCGCGGGCTTGTTCGCGTTGGCGGACTTGCCCGGCTTGGTGGTGGTGGGCTCCTGGGAGGGTGCCGTCGTCGGCGCGGCCGGCGAGGTCACGGGAGCGGTCGACGCCGAAGCCGAGGGCGACGCGGCGCGGTCGGCGTCACGGCTCGTCGACGTGCCCTCGCGGCCGTCCGCGCTCGCGCTGCCCGACGTACCGCCCTGCTGGGTCTCCTGACTGGACGGGGACCCCACGGCCTGCACGTTGTCGGAGTTGTTGCTGCCACCACCGAGCGAGTAGTTCTCGGTGCCGGGCAGCACGCCGGAGGCGACGGCCACGGTGCCCAGTGCCACGGCCGCGGAGACGCCGAGCAGACCCGTGCGTACCGGCGTCGCGGTCTTCCGCTTGCGGTGCGAGCGGGCAGCGGCGGTCGGCGGGAGGTCGGCGACGGCGGCGTAGCCGTACAGGTTCTCCGGGCCGTAACTTTCCGTAAGGGGTCCGTGGTTCTCCGTAACCCCTGTGGCGCGGCCCGTGGCGGCGCGGCCGACGGCGGAGCGTCCGTGGCGTCCCATCTCCTGGCCTTCCTCGTTCCTGGTCAGCGTCCCTCACTCAAAAGAGTGAGTTTCATATGAGACTCATTGGGTCGGGACGGTACCGCATGGCGGGAGGGGAGGAAGTGCTGCGAGAGACTTTGTCCGGTTAGCGTGCACCCATGAACGAGGTTGTGCGGCTGGTCGTCTGGGTGCGCGGGCGGGTCCAAGGTGTGGGTTTCCGCTGGTTCACCCGGGCCAAGGCGCTGGAGATCGGCGGCCTGAGTGGCTTTGCTCTCAATTTGGACGACGGACGGGTCCAGGTTGTCGCGGAAGGAACCCGGTCCGGATGCCAGGGTCTGCTCGACTGGCTCCAGGGGGACGACACACCCGGGCGTGTGGACGGAGTCACTGAGATCTGGGACACGCCCCGGGGGATCTACGACGGCTTCGCGATCCGGTGACGGCGACGTGCGCAACGGCCCTGGCGGAAGCGGTATGGCATGCCACCGGCACCTGCCAGAAGCAGAAATGACCTGGTGGTTGCCAAGAACGGCTCGGCGTGGCAGGCTCCGCAGAGAAGGATGATCTCCACGCCCCCCGGGTCTTGCAGGAGTCGCAGCGCAGCCGTCCGAAGGGCCGCGCGACAGCGGGTTGCCCGCCAATACGGGGCGTGATCGTGTTGACCGTCAAACTTTTTGGTGAGACGCTGAAAGCCCCGCGCACCTTAGCTGTTTGGCATGTGGAACCGCAGCAAAAATTTAGTAAGTGTCAAGCATCGCGGGTGCGATTCCCTCACGACCCACACCGCTTCGGTCGGTCACTCAGTGTGGAGGACCATCCATCATGGCAAAGGCGCTTCTCGGTTACGTCGGCGGTTCCGACCCGCGACTCATCGCCGAGATGCGACGGCTCCAGCAGCGTGTACAGGACCTCGAATCCGAGCTCGTACGGATTCAGGCCGAGAACGACGCGCTCGCGGCTGCCGCTTCTCACGACTCGCTTCTCGAGAGCATCGACGTACCCCAGGCGGAGCCTGCGCTCACCTGATCACTGCACCGCACTACGACAGCAGTGGTTGGGCTGCCCGTGTCAACCGCTAAGTTGTCAGTTGTCAGAATTGCAAGGGACGCCTCTTCGGCGTCCCTTCTTCTTTCCCCCGCGTGCCCTCCCACTCTCTTTAACGTCTGGTGTGCCCTGCACGTTCATGGGTGAAACCGTGGGTTCATGGAGTGAGACCAGCCCGAAAGGTAGAGTCCGGCGGCGTGCACCTCAAGGCCCTGACCCTGCGCGGGTTCAAGTCGTTCGCCTCGGCGACCACGCTGCGGTTCGAGCCGGGCATCACCTGTGTCGTGGGCCCCAATGGTTCGGGCAAGTCCAATGTCGTGGACGCCCTGAGCTGGGTCATGGGTGAGCAGGGGGCCAAGTCGCTGCGTGGCGGCAAGATGGAGGACGTCATCTTCGCCGGCACCACCGGGCGGCCGCCGCTCGGCCGGGCCGAGGTGTCCCTGACCATCGACAACTCCGACGGGGCGCTGCCCATCGAGTACGCCGAGGTCACCATCACGCGGATCATGTTCCGCAACGGCGGCAGCGAGTACCAGATCAACGGTGACACCTGCCGTCTCCTCGACATCCAGGAACTGCTGTCCGACTCCGGCATCGGCCGCGAGATGCACGTCATCGTCGGTCAGGGCCAGCTCGACTCCGTCCTGCACGCCGACCCGATGGGCCGCCGCGCGTTCATCGAGGAGGCGGCGGGCGTCCTCAAGCACCGCAAGCGCAAGGAGAAGGCGCTGCGGAAACTGGACGCGATGCAGGCGAACCTGGCCCGCGTCCAGGACCTCACCGACGAACTGCGCCGCCAGCTCAAGCCACTGGGCCGGCAGGCCGCCGTCGCCCGTCGCGCCGCCGTCATCCAGGCCGACCTGCGCGACGCCCGTCTGCGCCTCCTCGCCGACGATCTCGTACGACTGCGACAGGCGCTCCAGTCCGAGATCGCCGACGAGGCCGCGCTCAAGCAACGCAAGGAAACCGCCGAGGCCGAACTGAAGAAGGCGCTCCAGCGGGAGGCGCTCCTGGAGGACGAGGTCCGGCAGCTCACGCCCCGGCTCCAGCGCGCCCAGCAGACCTGGTACGAGCTCTCGCAGCTCGCCGAGCGGGTGCGCGGCACGATCTCGCTGGCCGACGCGCGGGTGAAGAGCGCCACTTCGGCGCCCGCCGAGGAGCGGCGCGGGCGCGACCCCGAGGACATGGAGCGCGAGGCGGCGCGGATCCGTGAGCAGGAGGCCGAGCTCGAAGCGGCCCTCGAGGCGGCCGAGCACGCCTTGGAGGACACGGTCGCGCACCGGGCCGAACTGGAGCGCGAGCTCGCCGTCGAGGAGCGCCGCCTCAAGGACGTGGCCCGCGCCATCGCCGACCGCCGTGAGGGCCTGGCCCGCCTCAACGGCCAGGTCAACGCAGCCCGTTCGCGGGCTGCCTCCGCCCAGGCCGAGATCGACCGGCTCGCCGTCGCCCGGGACGAGGCGCAGGAGCGGGCGTTCGCCGCGCAGGAGGAGTACGAGCAGCTGAAGGCCGAGGTCGACGGCCTGGACGCGGGCGACGCGGAACTGACGGAGCGGCACGAGGCGGCCAAGCGGGCGCTGTCCGAGGCGGAGGCCGCGCTGAGCGCCGCCCGTGAGGCGGCCACGTCGGCCGAACGCAGGCGCGCCGCCACCCAGGCCCGCCACGAGGCCCTCGCCCTCGGTCTGCGCCGCAAGGACGGCACGGGGGCGCTCCTGGGGGCCAGGGACCGCCTCACGGGGCTCCTCGGGCCCGCGGCCGAGCTGCTGTCCGTCACCCCCGGCCACGAGGTCGCGCTCGCCGCCGCCTTCGGCGCCGCGGCGGACGCCATCGCGGTCACCACCCCCGCCTCGGCCGCCGAAGCCATCCGCCTGCTGCGCAAGCAGGACGCCGGCCGTGCGGCCCTGCTGCTGGCCGGGGCTCCGGAGGAGGCGGGGACACACGAGACCAAGGGCATCGACGGCGGCGGGCAGTACCGGGCGGCGGGCGGCATCGCTTCCGGTGCGGTGCCCGTCGGCGGTCACCCCGACGGGCGTGAGGCATCCGGCGGCGCGGGCCCCTCCGTGGCCTCTCTGGACGGCGTGACCCCAAGGGCCGCCTCAGGGGCTCTGCCTGCGAACGCCGCCTCCGGTGACGCAGCGCCGCGGACGGCCCCCACCGGGCCGCCGTACGCCGCCGATCTCGTCCGTGGTCCCGCCGAGCTCATGCCCGCCGTACGGCGGCTGCTGCGCGAGATCGTCGTGGTCGGCACCCTTGAGGACGCCGAGGATCTGGTCTACGCGCGGCCGGAGTTGACCGCGGTCACCGCGGAGGGGGACCTGCTCGGAGCGCACTTCGCGCACGGTGGGTCCGCCGGGGCGCCCAGCCTCCTCGAAGTGCAGGCGTCCGTGGACGAGGCGGCTGCCGAGCTCGAGGAGCTCGCCGTGCGGTGTGAGGAACTCGGCGCGGCGCAGCACCGGGCCGCCGAGGAGCGGGGGGAGCGGGCCGCGCTCGTCGAGGAGCTGGGGGAGCGGCGGCGGGCCGCCGAGCGCGAGAAGTCGTCCGTGGCGCAGCAGTTGGGGCGGCTGGCCGGGCAGGCGCGCGGCGCGGCCGGGGAGGCCGAGCGGAGCACCGCCGCCGCGGCGCGGGCGCAGGAGGCGCTCGACCGGGCCGTGGAGGAGGCCGAGGAGCTGGCGGAGCGGCTCGCCGTGGCCGAGGAGATGCCCGTCGAGGAGGAGCCCGACACGGCCGTGCGGGATCGGCTCGCCGCGGACGGCGCCAACGCGCGGCAGACCGAGATGGAGGCCCGGCTCCAGGTGCGTACGCACGAGGAGCGGGTGAAGGGGCTCGCGGGACGGGCCGACGGGCTCGACCGGGCCGCGCGGGCGGAGCGTGAGGCACGCGCGCGTGCGGAGCAGCGGCGGGCCCGGCTGCGGCACGAGGCTGCGGTCGCCGAGGCCGTCGCCTCCGGAGCGCGGCAACTTCTGGCGCACGTCGAGGTGTCGCTGCGCCGGGCCGAGGAGGAGCGCACCGCCGCCGACGCGGCCAAGGCCCGCCGTGAGCGGGATCTTGTCGCCGCGCGCAACGAAGGCCGCGATCTCAAGGCGGAGCTCGACAAACTCACGGATTCGGTTCACCGCGGCGAGGTACTCGGCGCCGAGAAGCGGCTGCGGATAGAGCAGCTGGAGACGAAGGCGCTGGAGGAGCTCGGTGTCGAACCGGCGGGGCTTGTCGCGGACTACGGTCCGGGCCAGCTCGTGCCGCCCTCGCTCCCCGCCGAGGGCGAGGAACTGCCCGAGGACCCGGAGCACCCGCGCAACCAGCCCCGGCCCTTCCACCGTGCCGAGCAGGAGCGACGTCTCAAGTCGGCCGAGCGGGCCTACGCGCAGCTGGGGAAGGTCAATCCGCTGGCGTTGGAGGAGTTCGCCGCGTTGGAGGAGCGTCACAAGTTCCTCAGCGAGCAGCTGGAGGACCTCAAGAAGACGCGGGCCGATCTGCTGCAGGTGGTGAAGGAGGTCGACGAACGCGTCGAACAGGTCTTCACCGAGGCGTACCGGGACACCGCGCGCGAGTTCGAGGGTGTCTTCAGCAGGCTGTTCCCGGGAGGGGACGGGCGACTGATCCTGACCGACCCCGACAACATGCTCACCACGGGCGTGGACGTCGAGGCACGGCCCCCCGGCAAGAAGGTGAAGCGGCTGTCCCTGCTGTCCGGTGGGGAGAGGTCTCTGACCGCCGTCGCGCTCCTTGTGTCGATCTTCAAGGCGCGGCCCAGTCCGTTCTATGTCATGGACGAGGTGGAGGCGGCGCTCGACGACACCAACCTGCAGCGGCTGATCCGGATCATGCAGGAGCTGCAGGAGGCCTCGCAGCTGATCGTGATCACGCACCAGAAGCGGACGATGGAGGTCGCCGACGCGCTGTACGGCGTCTCCATGCAGGGCGACGGTGTGTCGAAGGTCATCAGCCAGCGGCTCCGCTAGATGCGTGTAGTGCACACCGGTCGTGACCTGGGCTTCTAGTTGAGTTCAAGTAGTGAACACGCGATGACCGCTTGGGTGCGAAAAATTCACAGCTGCTGAACTGTTGACTTCGAAACTTGAAGGCATAGTCTCTGCAACGTTGCTTTTACCTTCAGGTGGTGGGGGCTGCGAAGTTATGCGCCACTGGTACCACCACCGAAGGGCTTGCCCCCACACCCCCGGCAGCGAGGCCGGGTGGCCCGAGGAGTTACACGTGACCAGCACCGCGCAGGCGCCCCAACCAGGAGCCAGGACGGCTCACCCCGAACATCTCGGGCATGTCATCTTCATCGCGGCGGCGGCCGCAATGGGCGGCTTCCTGTTCGGTTACGACAGCGCCGTGATCAACGGCGCCGTCGAGGCGATCCGAAGCCGCTACGACATCGGCTCGGCGACCCTGGCCCAGGTCATCGCCATCGCGCTGATCGGCTGCGCCATCGGCGCCGCGACCGCGGGCCGCATAGCCGACCGCATCGGCCGCATCCGATGCATGCAGATCTCCGCCGTCCTCTTCACGGTCAGCGCCGTCGGTTCCGCGCTGCCGTTCGCGCTGTGGGACCTCGCCTTCTGGCGCATCATCGGCGGATTCGCCATCGGTATGGCCTCCGTCATCGGCCCCGCCTACATCGCCGAGGTCTCCCCGGCCGCGTACCGCGGACGCCTGGGCTCCTTCCAGCAGGCCGCGATCGTCGTCGGCATCGCCATCTCGCAGCTGGTCAACTGGGGCATCCTGAACGCCGCCGGCGGCGACCAGCGCGGCAAGCTGATGGGCGTCGAGGCCTGGCAGGTCATGCTCGGTGTCATGGTCATCCCGGCCGTCCTCTACGGTCTGCTCTCCTTCGCGATCCCCGAGTCGCCGCGCTTCCTGATCTCCGTGGGCAAGGAAGACCGCGCCCGTGAGGTGCTCAAGGAGGTCGAGGGCGACAAGATCGATCTGCAGGCCCGCGTCGCCGAGATCGAGCACGCCATGAAGAGCGAGCACAAGTCGACCTTCAAGGACCTGCTCGGCGGCAGCTTCTTCTTCAAGCCGATCGTCTGGGTCGGCATCGGCCTCTCGGTCTTCCAGCAGTTCGTCGGCATCAACGTCGCGTTCTACTACTCATCGACGCTGTGGCAGTCGGTCGGCGTCGACCCCTCGGAGTCGTTCTTCTACTCGTTCACGACGTCGATCATCAACATCATCGGCACCGTGATCGCGATGATCTTCGTGGACCGGATCGGCCGCAAGCCGCTGGCCCTCATCGGTTCCGTCGGTATGGTCATCGGTCTCGGGCTCGAGGCCTGGGCCTTCTCGTACGACCTCGTGGACGGCAAGCTGCCGGCGACACAGGGCTGGGTCGCCCTCATCGCCGCGCATGTCTTCGTCCTCTTCTTCGCCCTGTCCTGGGGTGTCGTGGTCTGGGTCTTCCTCGGCGAGATGTTCCCGAACCGGATCCGCGCCGCCGCCCTTGGCGTCGCCGCCTCCGCGCAGTGGATCGCCAACTGGGCCATCACCGCGAGCTTCCCGTCGCTGGCCGACTGGAACCTCTCCGCGACCTACGTGATCTACACGATCTTCGCCGCGCTCTCCATCCCCTTCGTGCTCAAGTACGTGAAGGAGACCAAGGGCAAGACGCTGGAGGAAATGGGCTGAGCCTCCTGAAGAGGCCCCGAGACTCGAGGAGAAGGGCCAAGTCCCCGCTGCCCCTCTCCTCGTACCCGTAAGACGTACTGCCCCGGCTCAATCCCCGAGCCGGGGCAGTACGTCTTCGCAGAACAGGTGCAGGCTGCGCCAGCCCTCGTCGATCGGCATCCCGCCGGACAGCGGGTGCAGCACATGGTTGTCGAGACCCTGCGCCACGCACTGGTCGGGGGTCAGGATCCGGTACACGCCCTCCGCGCGCAGTTCCTCGACCGTCGTGGCAGCCGACTTCACCGCCGAGCGGATGTCACCGGACTGCCAGGAGGCGTACGTCCGTGCCTCGTGCAGGAAGTGCCCGCCGTACTCGGCCCACGCCCGGTCCGGGTCCTCGGCGATGTGCAGCAGCGGGGTCTCGGCGGCGGGCATCATGGTCCAGCCCTCGGTGCCGTACTCGACGAGCCGCTCCTTGTAGTACGCCTCCAGCTCGGGGAGGTGCGCGCTGGGGAAGAAGGGGAGCCCGAGCCGAGCGGCGCGCCGGGCCGCGGCCCTGGACGAGCCGCCGACCAGCAGCAGCGGGTGCGGGTCGGAGAACGGGCGCGGTGTGACCCGTACCGTACGGTCACGGTAGGTGAACTCCTCGCCGGTCCACGCCTTCAGCACGGTCTCCAGGAGCTCGTCCTGGAGTGCCCCGCGCCGCTTCCAGTCGACGTCGAAGAGGGCGTACTCCTCGGGCCGGTAGCCGATGCCGGCGACGGTGACGAGGCGGCCGCCGCTGAGCAGGTCGAGTACGGCGATGTCCTCGGCGAGGCGCAGTGGATCGTGCAGCGGGCCGATGACCGCGGAGACGGTGACCGCGAGGTGCCGGGTCGCTCCGAAGACCGCGCCCGCGAACGCGAACGGCGAGGGCAGCCAGTTGTTGGCGACGCCGTGGTGTTCCTCGGTCTGCACGGTGGTGATGCCGCGGTCGTCGGCGTAGGCGGACATCTCGATGGCCGCCTTGTAGCGGGCGCTCAGCGAGGCGGGGGTGGCGGCGGGGTCGACGAGGTTGAAGCGCACGACGGTTACGGGCATGGAAGCCCCCCTTCGGTGTGGAGGGGGACGGTAGCTGACGGTTCGTCAGACAGCCATAGTCGCGGACCCTTTCGCGGGCTGCGCCACGGGCGCCACCGCGGGCTTCGGCAGCACCGCGTACAGCAGGAAGGAGACCGCGACGGTCGCCACCCAGCCGAGGCCGTACCCGCCGACGGGGTTGTTCGACGCCAGCGGACCGGTGAACCAGTCGGACGTGCTGAACAGCAGGCCCGAGCGCCCACGCGGCGACCGCGTCCGGGCTGAAGCCGCCCCGGTACCAGTAGGCGCTGGTGCGCGTGGTGTCGAGCAGGGCCCCGGCGTCGTACTCCTCGCGGCGCGGCATGTCCGCGCCGAAGACGCCGACCCAGGCCGAGAACGCGAGCGCCAGCAGCGACAGGAACGCGATGAACGAGCCCATGAAGGAGGTCGCCACCAGCATCAGGACGCCGCCGAGGACCAGTGAGATCACGGCGTTGACCGCGACCGCCCGGTGCGCAGGCCGACCAGGGCGATGAGCAGGTAGGCCACCGCGATCCACAGCGGCAGGATCGTGCCGACGCAGGAGACCGGGTCGGCGGCCGAGGCCAGGTGCGGTGTCGAGACGGCCATCACGGCGTCCATCAGGATCAGGGGGAGTGCGACGACGCCGGCGCCCGGCTGATGCCGCCCGCCGCGATCAGCCGACCCCCGTGATCATCAGGGGTGTCGGGACGGCGGGCTGCCCGAAGACCCTGCCCCAGTCCGTGTCCGCGACCAGGTGGCCGGGGACGAGCACGGAGAAGCCGCCGAAAATTGAGTCCGTAGGAGACGGCCAGGGCCGCGCCCATGGTCAGCGACACGTCGATGGTGGCGGCGAGGGCGTGTCACGGTCCACGGCATGGGCCGTGACACGCCCTGAGTACGCTGCGCGCGACCCGTAGGACATGCCCCCACGCGGACAGCGAACGGTCGAGCGGGTGGTCACGCCATACTGGGCTTGTTATGGAAACCGTCATCCTTGCTGTAGTCATCGCCGTGGTCGTGATCGGCGCACTCGGCGGGCTCCTCATCGGCAGTCGCCGCAAGAAGTCGCTGCCCCCGGCGCCCCCCACCACGCCCGACATCACCGCCCCTCCGGCCGAGCCGCACATCGGCGACGAGGCCGAGATCCCGCACGACGAAGAGCGCCGGACGATAGAGGAGGTGGATCTCCCGGACGGCTCGGCCGCGCCGGTCGTCGTCGAGGAACCCCAACCCGTTGTCGAAGTTCCCGCGATCGAGATCCCGGAGCCGACCGCCGGGCGCCTGGTGCGGCTGCGCGCCCGCCTCTCGCGCTCGCAGAACGCGCTCGGCAAGGGGCTGCTCACGCTCCTCTCGCGCGAGCACCTCGACGAGGACACCTGGGAGGAGATCGAGGACACGCTGCTGACCGCCGACGTCGGCGTGCAGCCCACCCAGGAGCTGGTCGAGCGGCTGCGTGAGCGCGTGAAGGTGCTCGGTACGCGGACGCCCGACGAGCTGCGCACCCTGCTGCGCGAGGAGCTGCTGCAGCTTCTCGTCCCCGAGTTCGACCGTACGGTCAAGACCGACTCGAACCTCGACACCCCGGGCATCGTGATGGTCGTCGGTGTCAACGGCACCGGGAAGACCACCACCACCGGCAAGCTCGCCCGCGTCCTCGTCGCCGACGGCAAGCACGTGGTGCTCGGCGCCGCCGACACCTTCCGTGCCGCCGCCGCCGACCAGCTGCAGACCTGGGGCGAGCGCGTGGGTGCCCGTACCGTGCGCGGCCCCGAGGGCGGCGATCCCGCCTCGATCGCCTTCGACGCGGTCAAGGAGGGCATCGAGGAGGGTGCCGACGCAGTCCTCATCGACACGGCCGGACGGCTGCACACCAAGACCGGGCTCATGGACGAGCTCGGCAAGGTCAAGCGTGTCGTCGAGAAGCACGCCCCGCTCGACGAGGTGCTGCTGGTCCTCGACGCCACGACCGGCCAGAACGGTCTGGTGCAGGCCCGCGTCTTCGCCGAGGTCGTCGACATCACCGGCATCGTGCTGACCAAGCTCGACGGCACCGCGAAGGGCGGCATCGTGATCGCGGTCCAGCGCGAGCTGGGGGTGCCGGTCAAGCTGGTGGGTCTGGGCGAGGGCGCGGACGATCTGGCGCCGTTCGAGCCGGAGGCGTTCGTTGACGCCCTTATCGGAGAGTGAACCCCACCTCCCGAGGTTGGTAGGTGGTTCCGGAAGCGTCCGCCCCCGAGGTGCAGTTCGGGGGCGGACGCTTTGCTGTGTACGTCGGTACCGGTATCGGCGTCGTTACGCGCGCGACCGGTGCGCCACGTACGCCAGCGTCCCCAGCAGCAACCGCGCCTGCGGCGGCTTCGTCGCCGAGTCCAGGGCGGGGGAGCGCAGCCAGCGGACCGGACCGAGGCCGGCGCGGTCGGAGGGCGGGGCGGTGACGTACGTACCGGGGCCGAGGCCGTGCAGGTCGAGGGAGGCGTCGTCCCAGCCCATCCGGTAGAGCAGCTCGGGGAGCTCGGCCGCGGCGCCGGGGGCGACGAGGAAGTGGGCGCGGCCGTCCGGCGTCGCGGTGACCGGTCCGGTGGGCAGGCCCATCCGCTCCAGGCGGACGAGCGCCCTGCGCCCGGCGGCCTCGGCGACCTCGATGACGTCGAACGCGCGGCCGACCGGCAGCATCACCGCGGCACCCGGGAAATCGCCCCAGGTCTCGGAGACCTCGTCGAGCGTTGCGCCCGCTTCGAGCACCGGCGCGAAGTCCAGCGGATGCGCCCCCGGCGTGGGGCAGCCGGCCTTGCCGCAGGAGCACGCGCCCGCGGCGGCCCGGGCGCCGGGGACCACGTCCCAGCCCCACAGCCCGGTGAACTCGGCCACCGCGGTGCACTCCGACGAGCGGCCGCGGCGACGGGTGCCGGGCCGGCTTTCGCGCATTCCCCGACTGCTGCCGATCGTGAAGCCCATGCCCCCTCCAACGGGTCCGACGCGTCGACGGTTACGCCATGAACGCGAAACATCACTCAGTGTGTTCAAGTCCCCGGATGTCACGTGGTTGGCGACGCGATCCCGGCGGCGCCCGGAAGCGTCCCGGGTGGTGCACCTGGCGACGTGCGCCCCCGAATGCATCGTTTCGCCACTTCTGGCTGTCCTATGTCAAGTGAATCGCGTACAGGCGATCAGGAGTTCATTCGAAGGGGTGGCGAATGGTGGCGTTTCCGGGATCGCCATGGCTGGACGCGTGATCGTAGGATTACTTTGAGTGCACGAGTCCTGGGGACGTATGCACTCGTGGGTATGCCGGAGGCAAGTCGGCTTCCCGTTCGAAGGGTGAGAACTGCCGGACGCGCGGCCGTATTTACCGGCATTCTGATAGGGCTTGGCGCACGCAGCGTACAAGTGGTCTCAGGGATGGGGGCGTTCCAGTGGGCGGCAACGGCGGAAGCGGTACGAACGCTGACAAGCGCCCGAATGAGCTGTTGGGCTCGTGGTTCGTGCGCAGTGGCTGGTCGAAGGGCGAGCTGGCGCGGCAAGTGAACCGAAGGGCCCGCCAGTTGGGGGCCAACCACATCTCCACGGACACCTCCCGGGTGCGCCGCTGGCTGGACGGCGAGAATCCGCGTGAGCCGATTCCGCGGATCCTGTCCGAGCTGTTCTCCGAGCGGTTCGGCTGTGTGGTCGCCGTTGAGGACCTCGGTCTGCGCGCCGCCCACCAGTCACCGTCCGTGTCGGGTGTCGACCTGCCCTGGACCGGCCCACAGACCGTGGCGCTGATCAGCGAGTACTCGCGCAGTGACCTGATGCTGGCGCGACGTGGCTTCCTCGGCAGCTCGCTGGCCCTCGCCGCGGGCCCCGCCCTCATCGAGCCCATGCAGCGCTGGCTGGTGCCCTCGCCCGCCGCGCCCCAGGAGGAGCCCGAGTCCCCGGCCGCCGCGCGCCGCCCCGGCCGGCTCTCCCAGCCCGAGCTGGACCTCCTGGAGTCGACCACGGTGATGTTCCGCCAGTGGGACGCCCAGTGCGGCGGAGGTCTGCGCCGCAAGGCGGTCGTCGGCCAGCTGCACGAGGTGACCGACCTGCTCCAGGAGCCGCAGCCCGGGGCGACCAGCAAACGCCTGTTCAAGGTCGCCGCCGAGCTGGCCGAGCTGGCGGGCTGGATGAGCTACGACGTGGGACTGCAACCCACCGCGCAGAAGTACTTCGTGCTCGCCCTGCACGCCGCCAAGGAGGCGGGCGACAAGCCGCTGGGCTCGTACATCCTCTCCAGCATGAGCCGCCAGATGATCCACCTCGGCCGGCCCGACGACGCGCTCGAACTCATCCATCTGGCGCAGTACGGAAGCCGTGACTGCGCGAGCCCGCGCACCCAGGCCATGCTGTATGCGATGGAGGCCCGCGCCTACGCGAACATGGGCCAGCCCGGAAAGTGCAAGCGGGCCGTCCGGATGGCCGAGGACAGCTTCGAGGACGTTCACGAGTGGGACGACCCAGACCCCGACTGGATCCGCTTCTTCTCGCTGGCCGAGCTGCACGGCGAGAACTCGCACTCCTACCGCGACCTGGCCTATGTCGCGGGCCGCAGCCCCACGTACGCCTCGCTCGCCGAGCCCCTGATGCAGCAGGCCGTCGACCTCTTCGCCAAGGACGGCGAGCACCAGCGTTCGTACGCACTCAATCTCATCGGCATGGCCACCGTGCACCTGCTGCGGCGCGAGCCCGAGCAGAGTGCGGTATTGGCCAAGGACGCGATGGCGATCGCCAAGAAGGTGCGCTCCGAGCGCGTCAACACTCGTATCCGAAAGACGGTCGACACGGCCGTCCGCGACTTCGGTGACCTCGCCGAGGTCGTGGACCTCACCGAGCAGCTCGCCGCCGACCTTCCCGAGACCGCGGAAGCGGTCTGAGCCCGGGCCGCGGAAGCGGTCCGATCCCAGTACCCCGGCCACGGCCGGTCGTCCCGAACCGCCCGACTCGGCTCCCCCATGCCAGGTCATCGGACGACCAGCCGTGGCCGGTTCGTTTGCCTTCTGGGAAGGTTGCGCCACGATAACGATCGCTCCGCCCGGTATCAGCCAGTTCATGGAGGCGTAACACACGAGGTGCCTTCGTCACTGCGGCGAAACATCGAGGGGCGTCGACGGAAACCGCGCTGCGTCAATCTCATGGCGCATAACCGGCCCACCCCTCATGACCGCTCAGGCTTCGCCCGCACGGGGCCGTACCAACGACGAGGAGACGCCGATGGCACCAGCCATCACGCTAGCCGCAGAAGCTCCCAAGCTCTCGGCCGCCAACACCGGGTTCATGCTCATCTGTTCCGCCCTGGTGCTGATCATGACCCCCGGCCTCGCCTTCTTCTACGGAGGCATGGTCCGTGTCAAGAGCACCCTGAACATGCTGATGATGAGCTTCATCAGCATGGGGATCATCACGATCCTGTGGGTGCTTTACGGCTTCTCCCTCGCCTTCGGCACGGACAAGGGTTCGTTCATCGGCTGGACCTCGGACTGGGTCGGCCTCAGCAACATCGGCCTGACGGAGCTGTGGCCGGGATACACCATCCCGATCTTCGTCTTCATGGTCTTCCAGCTGATGTTCGCCATCATCACGCCCGCGCTGATAAGCGGTGCGCTGGCGGACCGGGTGAAGTTCACGGCGTGGTCGCTGTTCATCGCGCTGTGGGCCACGGTCGTCTACTTCCCGGTCGCGCACTGGGTCTGGGGCACCGGCGGCTGGGCGTTCGACCTCGGCGTGATCGACTTCGCCGGTGGTACGGCGGTCCACATCAACGCGGGTGCCGCGGCGCTCGGCGTGATCCTGGTCATCGGCAAGCGCGTCGGCTTCAAGAAGGACCCGATGCGTCCGCACAGCCTCCCGCTGGTGATGCTCGGCTCCGGTCTGCTGTGGTTCGGCTGGTTCGGATTCAACGCCGGCTCGTGGCTCGGCAACGACGACGGCGTCGGCGCGCTGATGTTCGTCAACACGCAGATCGCCACCGCGGCCGCCATGCTGGCCTGGCTCATCTACGAGAAGATCCGCCACGGCGCGTTCACCACGCTGGGCGCCGCCTCCGGCGCGGTCGCCGGTCTGGTCGCCATCACCCCGTCGGGTGGCGCGGTCTCCCCGCTCGGCGCGATCGCCGTCGGCGCCATCGCCGGTGTCGTGTGCGCCATGGCCGTCGGCCTCAAGTACAAGTTCGGCTACGACGACTCCCTCGACGTGGTCGGCGTGCACCTCGTCGGCGGTGTCATCGGCTCCCTGCTGATCGGCTTCTTCGCCAGCGGCAAGGGCCAGTCCACCGTCGAGGGCCTCTTCTACGGCGGCGGTCTCACCCAGTTCTGGAAGCAGTGCGCCGGTGTCTTCGCCGTCCTCGGCTACTCCCTGGTCGTCTCCGCGATCCTCGCCTTCATCATCGACAAGACGATGGGCATGCGGGTCAGCGAGGACGAGGAGATCGCCGGCATCGACCAGGCCGAGCACGCCGAGACCGCATACGACTTCAGTGGAGCGGGCGGCGGCATCGTCGGCGGCTCGGTTTCCGCCCTCGCGGGTACGGAGAGCAAGAAGGTGGACGCATGAAGCTCATCACCGCCGTCGTGAAGCCCCACCGGCTCGACGAGATCAAGGAGGCCCTGCAGGCCTTCGGGGTGCACGGCCTCACGGTCACCGAGGCCAGCGGCTACGGTCGGCAGCGGGGACACACCGAGGTCTACCGTGGAGCCGAGTACACCGTCGACCTGGTCCCCAAGATCCGCATCGAGGTGCTGGCCGAGGACGACGACGCCGAACAGCTGATCGATGTCGTCGTGAAGGCGGCCCGCACCGGCAAGATCGGTGACGGCAAGGTGTGGTCCATCCCGGTCGAGACGGCCGTCCGGGTCCGGACCGGCGAGCGCGGCCCGGACGCGCTCTAAACAGAAGATCAGAACAGGAGCCACTGGGTGACGAGTACGGAGATGCGTACGGAAGCAGAGGACTCGGGACCCAGCGGCTATGCGGCGGCCCGGCTGCGCCTCCTCCAGGAGGGGGCGCAGTCCGGGCCGCCGCGCCGTGCCGCCCTCGCCGAACTCACGGACGAATGGCTGACCGGCCTGTTCGGCGCGGGTGCCGAGGGACTGCGCGGCGTCTCGCTCGTCGCCGTCGGCGGCTACGGCCGCGGAGAACTCTCGCCACGCAGCGATCTCGACCTGCTGCTCCTGCACGACGGCGCCGACTCCGGCACGGTCGCCGCGCTCGCCGACCGCATCTGGTACCCCATCTGGGACCTGGGCCTGGCCCTCGACCACTCGGTGCGTACGCCCGGGGAGGCACGCAAGACCGCGAGCGGGGACCTCAAGGTGCAGCTCGGCCTGCTGGACGCCCGCCACATCGCGGGCGACCTCGGCCTCACCGCCGGATTGCGTACCGCCGTCCTCGCCGACTGGCGCAACCAGGCGCCGAAACGCCTCCCCGAACTCCAGGAACTGTGCGCCGAGCGCGCCGAGCGCCAGGGCGAGCTGCAGTACCTCCTGGAACCGGACCTGAAGGAGGCTCGCGGCGGCCTGCGCGACGCCACCGCCCTGCGTGCCGTCGCCGCCTCCTGGCTCGCGGACGCGCCCCGTGAGGGCCTCGCCGACGCCCGGCGCAGGCTCCTGGACGTCCGCGACGCCCTCCACCTCACCACCGGCCGCGCCACCGACCGCCTCGCGCTCCAGGAGCAGGACCAGGTCGCCGCCGAACTCGGACTCCTGGACGCCGACACCCTCCTGCGCCAGGTGTACGAGGCCGCGCGCGTCGTGTCGTACGCCAGCGACGTCACCTGGCGCGAAGTGGGACGCGTGCTCAAGTCGCGCGCTGTGCGGCCACGGCTGCGCGCCATGCTCGGCGGCGGTGCCAAGCCCGCCGTGGAGCGCTCACCGCTCGCCGAGGGTGTGGTCGAGATGGACGGCGAGGTGGTACTCGCCCGCGCCGCACGCCCCGAGCGCGACCCCGTACTCCCGCTGCGTGCCGCGGCCGCCGCCGCACAGGCCGGGCTCCCGCTCTCCCTGCACGCCGTACGGCGCATGGCCGCCGTCGCCCGCCCACTGCCCACGCCCTGGCCCGCCGAGGCCCGGGAACAGCTCGTCACGCTGCTCGGCTCGGGCCGCCCGACCATCGAGGTCTGGGAGGCACTGGAGGCCGAGGGCCTGATCACCCGGCTCCTGCCCGACTGGGAGCGGGTGCGCTGCCGCCCGCAGCGCAACGCCGTGCACATCTGGACCGTCGACCGCCACCTCATCGAGACGGCCGTCCGCGCCTCCGAACTGGCCCGCCGCGTGGGCCGCCCCGACCTCCTCCTCGTCTCCGCCCTGCTGCACGACATCGGCAAGGGCTGGCCCGGCGACCACTCCGTGGCCGGCGAGATCATCGCCCGGGACGTGGCCGCCCGCATCGGCTTCGACCGCGCCGACGTGGCGGTGCTCGCCACCCTCGTACGCCACCACCTGCTGCTCATCGACACCGCGACCCGACGCGACCTGGAGGACCCGGCGACCGTCCGTTCGGTCGCCGAGGCCGTCGGATCGCAGAGCACCCTCGAACTGCTGCACGCCCTCACCGAGGCGGACGCGCTGGCCACCGGGCCCGCGGCCTGGTCCTCCTGGCGCGGATCCCTCGTCACCGACCTGGTCAAACGGGTCGCAGCCGTGCTCGCCGGAGACTCCCCCGAGGAGCCCGAGGCCGCCGCGCCCACGGCCGAGCAGGAGCGGCTCGCCATCGAGGCGTTCCGCACCGGCGGCCCCGTACTGGCACTGCGCGCGCAGACCGAACCGCCCACGGAGGAGGAGCCCAGCGGCGATCCCGAGCCCCTGGGCGTGGAACTGCTCATCGCCGTGCCCGACCAGCCCGGAGTGCTTCCCGCGGTCGCCGGTGTCCTCGCGATGCACCGCCTGACCGTGCGCACGGCCGAGCTGCGCGCCCTGGATCTGCCCGACGGCGTCGAGGGCTCGGTGCTGCTGCTCAACTGGCGGGTCGCCGCCGAGTACGGCTCCCTGCCGCAGGCCGCCCGGCTGCGCGCCGACCTCGTGCGCGCCCTGGACGGCTCCCTGGACATCGCGGCCCGACTCGCCGAGCGCGACGCCGCCTACCCGCGCCGCCGGGGCACGATCGCGCCGCCGCCCCGGGTGACGGTCGCCTCCGCCGCCTCCCGCCACGCGACGGTCATCGAGGTCCGCGCCCACGACGCTCCCGGCCTGCTGCACCGCATCGGGCGGGCCCTGGAGGACGCGAGCGTATGGGTGCGCAGCATGCATGTCTCCACCCTCGGCGCCAACGCCGTGGACGCCTTCTACGTGACCGGCCCCAAGGGCGCGCCCCTGCCGGCGGAGGAGGCGGTGTCGGTGGCGCGGGGGCTGGAGGAGATGCTGCGGGGATGACCTCGTGGCAGATGCTGCGGGAGTGACCTCGCGGTCCTGTCTCCGTCCATCGAACGTGGTCCCTGTCGGGTATTCACACCGGGCAGGGGACACCAACCCTTTTCGGGCAGATACCCTGGAGGGCAACCCAAACCGCCCCCGACTCCGAGGACCGACGCCACCGTGTTCGATACCCTCTCAGACCGCCTGAGCGCGACTTTCAAAAACCTCCGCGGGAAAGGCCGGCTCTCCGAGGCTGACATCGACGCCACGGCCCGCGAGATCCGTATCGCGCTCCTCGAAGCCGATGTGGCCCTGCCGGTCGTGCGGACCTTCATCAAGAACGTCAAGGAGCGCGCCCTCGGCTCCGAGGTCTCCAAGGCGCTGAACCCGGCCCAGCAGGTCCTGAAGATCGTGAACGACGAGCTCGTCACGATCCTCGGCGGCGAGACCCGCCGCCTGCGGTTCGCCAAGAACCCGCCCACCGTGATCATGCTCGCGGGTCTTCAGGGTGCCGGTAAGACCACGCTCGCCGGAAAGCTCGGCAAGTGGCTCAAGGACCAGGGCCACTCCCCGCTGCTGGTCGCCGCCGACCTCCAGCGCCCGAACGCCGTGAACCAGCTGAGCGTCGTCGCCGAGCGCGCCGGTGTGGCCGTCTACGCCCCCGAGCCGGGCAACGGCGTCGGTGACCCGGTGAAGGTCTCCAAGGACTCCATGGAGTTCGCGAAGACCAAGGTCCACGACATTGTGATCGTGGACACCGCCGGCCGTCTCGGCATCGACCAGGAGCTGATGCAGCAGGCCGCGGACATCCGCGACGCCGTCAGCCCCGACGAGATCCTTTTCGTCGTCGACGCGATGATCGGTCAGGACGCGGTCAACACCGCCGAGGCCTTCCGTGACGGCGTCGGCTTCGACGGCGTCGTCCTGTCGAAGCTCGACGGTGACGCCCGTGGTGGTGCCGCGCTCTCCATCGCCTCGGTCACCGGCAAGCCGATCATGTTCGCGTCGAACGGCGAGAAGCTCGACGACTTCGACGCCTTCCACCCGGACCGGATGGCCTCCCGCATCCTCGACATGGGTGACCTGCTCACCCTGATCGAGCAGGCGGAGAAGACGTTCAGCCAAGAAGAGGCCGAGAAGATGGCCTCCAAGCTGGCGTCCAAGAAGGGCCAGGACTTCACCCTGGACGACTTCCTGGCCCAGATGGAGCAGGTCAGGAAGATGGGCAGCATCAGCAAGCTGCTCGGCATGCTCCCGGGCATGGGCCAGATCAAGGACCAGATCAACAACCTCGACGAGCGCGACGTCGACCGCACGGCCGCCATCATCAAGTCGATGACGCCGGGCGAGCGCCAGGAGCCGACGATCATCAACGGCTCGCGCCGCGCCCGTATCGCCAAGGGCTCGGGTGTCGAGGTCAGCGCGGTCAAGAACCTGGTCGAGCGCTTCTTCGAGGCCCGCAAGATGATGTCCCGCATGGCCCAGGGCGGCGGCATGCCCGGAATGCCCGGGATCCCGGGCATGGGTGGCGGCCCCGGCCGGGCCAAGAAGAAGCAGAAGGTGGCCAAGGGCAAGCAGCGCTCCGGCAACCCGATGAAGCGCAAGCAGCAGGAGGAAGAGGCCGCGGCCCGCCGTGAGGCCGGTGCCCAGCCGGGCGGCGCCTTCGGTCTGCCGGCCGGGCAGCAGGCTCAGGACTTCGAGCTGCCGGACGAGTTCAAGAAGTTCATGGGCTGACGGTTCGTTTCCGTACGGGGTTTTCCGTACGGGTTCTTCCGTACGAGGTCGTTCTCGTACGGCACTGGGGGCACCCCTCGTCGGAGGGGTGCCCCCAGTGGCATTTTCTGCGCATGCTGGCGAGTATTTCGTGTCGTAACGTCCTAATATGAGCAACCCTGTGCCGCCGCGCAAGGACCCTGACCAGCCGTGGCGTACCGAGGGAACACCACCGGACTCGACCGGTCCGCCCTCCGGGCGACGGAAGATGCCCGGCGGCTGGATCGGCCTCGTCGTCGCCGTCCTGGTCGTGTTCGTGATCGCCCTCCTGGTGCTGTCCTTCTTCAACGAGGGCACCGAGCCGACGATCTCGTACACGGAGTTCAGCAAGCAGGTCGACAACGACAACATCACCAAGATCTACTCCAAGGGTGATGCGATCCAGGGCCAGCTCAAGACGGCCCAGGCCAATCCGGACGGCGGCGGGAAGTACACCAAGTTCAAGACCCAGCGCCCGTCCTTCGCGGACGACAAGCTCTGGCAGAACCTGGAGTCACGCCACGTCACGGTGACCGCCTCACCGGTGGTCCAGCAGCGCAGCTTCCTCTCCAACCTGCTGATCTCCCTGGCCCCCATCGTGCTCCTGGTACTGCTGTGGATGTTCTTCGCCCGGCGGCTGCGGGCGGGCATCGGAGGCCCGGGCGGCATGCTCGGCCGCAAGGCACCCCCGAAACCGGTCGAACTGCAGCCCGGCGCCCAGCGCACGACCTTCGCCGACGTGGCCGGAATCGACGAGGTCGAGGGCGAACTGAACGACATCGTCGACTTCCTCAAGAATCCGGACGCGTACCGCAGGATGGGCGCGAAGATGCCGCGCGGTGTGCTCCTCGCGGGTGCGCCCGGCACGGGAAAGACCCTGCTCGCGCGTGCCGTGGCGGGGGAGGCGGGCGTTCCGTTCTTCTCGGCCTCGGCATCGGAGTTCATCGAGATGATCGTGGGCGTGGGCGCGTCCCGGGTCCGGGAACTCTTCGCCGAGGCCCGAAAAGTGGCCCCTTCGATCATCTTCATCGACGAGATCGACACCATCGGGCGCTCCCGGGCCGGTGGCTCGGCGATGGGCGGCCACGACGAGCGCGAGCAGACCCTGAACCAGATCCTCACCGAGATGGACGGCTTCTCGGGCTTCGAGGGCGTCATCGTCATCGCGGCGACGAACCGTGCGGACATCCTGGACCCGGCGCTGACCCGGCCCGGCCGCTTCGACCGGATCGTCAACGTCGCGCCCCCCGACCGCCGTGGCCGTGAGGCGATCCTGCGGATCCACACCCGCAAGATCCCGCTGTCCCCGGAAGTGGACCTGGCCCAGGTGGCCCGCACGACGCCGGGCATGACCGGTGCGGATCTGGCCAACCTCGCCAACGAGGCGGCGCTGCTCGCCGTCAAGCGCAAGCAGGACGAGGTGGCGCCGCCGGACCTCTCCGAGGCGCTGGAGAAGGTGCAGCTCGGTGCGGAGCGTTCCCTGGTGATGCCCTACGAGGAGCGCCGCAGGACCGCGTACCACGAGAGCGGCCACGCCCTTCTCGGCATGCTGCAGCCAGGTGCCGACCCGGTTCGCAAGATCACCATCGTCCCGCGCGGGCGCGCGCTGGGCGTCACGCTCTCGACACCGGACACCGACCGGTACTCGTACACCGAGGAGTACCTGCGCGGTCGGATCATCGGTGCCCTGGGGGGCATGGCCGCCGAACACGTCGTCTACGGAGTCGTCACGACCGGCTCCGAGAACGACCTCGAACAGGTCACCAACGTCGTTCGCGGCATGGTCGCCCGCTGGGGCATGAGCGAACGGGTCGGCCGCCTCTCCGCCCTCCCGAACGACGCCCAGCAGGCCTACGGCCTCGCCGCCGCGCCGGCCACCCTCGACTCCATCGACCACGAGATGCGGCGCATCGTCGACGAGTGCTACGAGGAGGCGTGCCAGAAGCTCCGCGACCACCGGGACCAACTGAACGCCCTCGCGGAGGCCCTCCTCGCGAACGAGACGCTGGAGGAGGCACAGGCATACCGGATCGCGGGCGTGACACGCGTGAAGAAGGAGGAGCTGTGAGGCAGTTCCCCGCGCCCCGTTTCCAGGGGCACGGGGAACTGTGCAAGCTTTTGGCGGGGGTCTGGGGGCGGAGCCCCCAGGGACGGGACGGGTAGGGGCGGCGGGGGCGAAGACCCGGCGACCTCAGCCCGTGCGGGCGATCAGGTACCTGAAGACGTTCGGCATCCACACCGTGCCGTCCCCGCGCTGATACGGATGCAGCGCCTCCGTCAGCTCCTTGCCCACCTGCACCACATCCGTCGCACCGACCGCCGCGTCGAACAGCCCGGTCGACAACAACCCCCGCACCGCGCTCTCCACGTCCGCGTACCCGAAGGGACACGCCACCCGACCTGACCCGTCCGGCCGGAGCCCGGCCCGCTGGGCCACCTCCTCCAGGTCGTCCCGGCGAGGAACCTGCCCGCACCCCTCGCCCGGCAGCACCGCGGACGTGGCACACCGCTCCGGTGGCCCCCATCCGACCAGCACCACGGCCGCCCCCCGCTCGGCGAGCGGAGTCGCCGCAGACAGCAGCTCCCCGAGTTCCTCGGCGTCCCCCGCCGCGCACCCGATCGGCTCGAACGCGGTCACCAGCGTGTACGCGGCCGCCGCCGGGTCGACGAGGTCCGAGGGGGACCCCTCCACGATCCGGGCGTCGGCACGCGCGCGTGTGCCCCACCCGTCCGGCAGCAACCGTTCCCGCGCGAGCCGCACCCGTTCGGGCGAAGAGGAGTCGACGCCGGTCACCGCCGCTCCCCGGGAGGCCGCCATCAGAAGGGCCAGCCCCGTACCGCAGCGCAGGCCGAGCACCCGCGTCCCGGCGCCCACTTCGAGCCGCTCGTAGACGGCTTCGTAGAGCGGCACCAGCATCCGCTCCTGGATCTCGGCCCAGTCACGCGCGCGTGCACATGGATCCACCCGGGGCGGCGCAGCCGCGTGAGGTAGGTGATGCCGCACGAGCGTAGGTGTCATCGAAAGCGCCCCAATCCACCGAGAGTTGCCGCTGCGCCCCGTTTCCCTTGCCCCCGTGCAGTGCGCTCGCTCTTCCCCCGTATGTCAGGTAACTCCGCACTCGTCGCGCCGTCCAGGGGTTGTGGCGCGCTGCTTGCGCGCTGTCCGCGCGCGGCACAAGAATTCACATGTCGGCAACGTGTGCCCGTACCATCGCGCCATGGCAAAGGCACCCGTTCTCACGCCCCAGGCGGACGACTTCCCGCGCTGGTACCAGGATCTGATCGCCAAGGCCGAGCTCGCCGACAACGGACCGGTGCGTGGCTCCATGGTCATCCGACCGTACGGGTACGGGCTGTGGGAGCGGATGCAGGCGGAGATGGACGCCCGCATCAAGGAGACGGGTACCCAGAACGCGTACTTCCCGTTGCTGATCCCGCAGTCGTACCTCACCAAGGAGGCCGACCACGTCGAGGGCTTCGCACCGGAGCTCGCGGTGGTCACGCACGGCGGCGGCAAGGAGCTCGAGGAGCCCGCGGTCGTCCGGCCCACCTCCGAGATGATCATCAACGAGTACTTCTCGAAGTGGGTGCAGAGCTACCGCGACCTGCCGCTGCTGATCAATCAGTGGGCGAACGTGGTCCGTTGGGAGCTGAGGCCCCGCCTCTTCCTGCGTACGTCCGAGTTCCTCTGGCAGGAGGGCCACACCGCGCACGCCACGTACGAGGACGCCCGCGACTTCGCCGCGCACATCCACCGTCAGGTGTACGAGGACTTCATGCTGAACGTCCTCGGCATGGATGTCGTCCCCGGCCGCAAGACCGCCAAGGAGCGCTTCGCGGGTGCCATCAACACCCTCACGCTCGAAGGCATGATGGGCGACGGCAAGGCCCTCCAGATGGCCACCAGCCACGAGCTGGGCCAGAACTTCGCCAAGGCCTTCAACACCCAGTACCTGTCGAAGGAAGGCAAGCAGGAGCTGGTCTGGCAGACCTCCTGGGGCTCGACGACCCGCATGATCGGCGCCCTGGTGATGATGCACGGCGACGACAACGGACTGCGCGTCCCGCCGCGGCTCGCCCAGATCCAGGCCGTCGTCCTCGCGATCAAGGGCGACGAGGCGGTTCTGGCCAAGGTCCGCGAAATCGGCGACCGGTTGAAGGCGGCGGGTGTACGCGTCCACGTGGACGACCGCACCGACGTCCCATTCGGGCGGCGCGCCGTCGACTGGGAGCTCAAGGGAGTCCCCGTCCGCGTCGAGGTCGGTCCCCGTGACCTGGAGAACGGCACCGCGATGCTGGCCCGCCGTATCCCCGGCGGCAAGGAACCGGTCGCCATCGACGCTCTGGTGGAACTGCTCCCCACCCTCCTCGAAGAGGACCAGGCGCTGCTTCTGAAGCAGTCGCGTGAGCGCAGGGAGTCCCGCACCGCGGAAGTGTCGACGATCCAGGAGGCCGTCGAGACGGCCGCCGCCGGCGGCTGGGCGCGCATTCCGTGGGCCGACCTCGGAGAAGAGGGCGAGGCCGAGCTCGCCGAGCACTCCGTGACCGTACGGTGTCTGGTCGCCGAGGACGGGTCGGTGCCCGACGCCGACGACGCACCGGGTAACGTCGCGGTCGTCGCGCGCGCTTACTGACTAGGCCCGCAGGGAGGCCGAAACGCCTCTTGCGCATCTGATGACCACAGGGGCCCCGGCGTGCGGACACCGTCTACGCGCCGGGGCGTACGCGTTACTACGTACCGGCTTGTTGTGAGCTGTGAGGCTTCTCCGCAGATCAGCGCACCCGCCCTCGTCCGGACGCATCAGCACCAACTGACGGGTACGTGCAAATTATTTGGGATGGCCCGGAATAGGAACACAGAGGCCCCCCGGCTCGTTGTCATTACGTGAGCACGACACCACCTGTTCTCGCCGCAGAGCTGGCAGGGGCGTGGGCCGACATTCAGCGGCACCACCCCGAACTGCCCGATCTTGCCGCGCCAGAGTCCCTGATCGGAGAATCGTCGTCCGCCTGCGGACACGAACTCTCCTTCGAACGACTGCTGCATGAGGCAGTCCATGGCATCGCCGCCGCCCGCGGAGTCCGCGACACTTCGCGCGCCGGCCGGTACCACAACCGCAGATTCCTCGCCATCGCCGAAGAGCTGGGCCTCGACCACCCGGAGGAGCCGCACCCCAGCAGTGGCTTCTCCCTGGTCACGCTCAACCCCGAGGCGAAGCGGCGCTACCGCCCGACGATCGAGCGGCTGCAACGCGCCCTCAAGGCACACACCGCCGCGACCGCCGCGGACACGGCCCGCTCGTTCCGGGGCCCGGCCGCCCGGCACGGCTCCTCCGGGGGAGGTGTCCGCGTCAAGGCGGTGTGCGACTGCGGCCGCAACGTACGGGTGGTTCCGTCCGTACTGGCGCAGGCACCGATCGTGTGCGGAGGATGCGGGAAGCCGTTCCGCATCCCCGAGGTCGTGGGCGCCGCGGCGAGCTGAGCGGACGGCTGCTCGTGGCAGCCGTACTCAGTCGGAGTCAGCCCCGCGCGGCGGCACCCGGTCCGAGCCGGGTGCGCTGCCGACCTCGGCGGTGGCCCCCGGTGCCGGGCATCCGGCGCCGGGGGTCACCGCGCGCTGCCCCGTGAAGGCGACCCGCCAGGGTGTGGCACAATGGCTAGCTGTACTCGACAGCCGCACAGGACCCCTCTCTCCTCCGGCTGACGCGTCCATCGGGCACTCGGGTACCGCAACCCCACGCGGCCATCTCGCCGTGCCCAACCACGTCAAGACCAGGAGACACCACTTCCGTGGCAGTCAAGATCAAGCTGAAGCGTCTGGGCAAGATCCGTTCGCCTCACTACCGCATCGTCGTCGCCGACTCCCGTACCCGCCGTGATGGTCGGGCCATCGAGGAGATCGGTCTGTACCACCCGGTGCAGAACCCGTCGCGCATCGAGGTCGACTCGGACCGTGCGCAGTACTGGCTGGGTGTCGGCGCGCAGCCGACCGAGCCCGTTCTCGCCATCCTGAAGCTGACCGGCGACTGGCAGAAGTTCAAGGGCGAGCCCGCCCCTGCTCCGCTGCTCGTGGCCGAGCCGAAGGCGACGCGCCCGTCGTTCGACGCCCTGGGCGGCGACGACGAGGGCAAGGGTGAGGCCATCACCCAGAAGAAGAAGGCTGAGAAGAAGGACGAGGCCCCGGCCGCGTCCTCTTCGTCTGAGTCGACCGAGGCCTGAGCATGCTCGAGGAGGCTCTCGAGCACCTCGTGAAGGGCATTGTCGACAACCCCGACGATGTGCAGGTCGCCTCGCGCGACCTGCGCCGTGGGCGCGTTCTCGAGGTCCGGGTACACCCCGACGACCTCGGCAAGGTGATCGGCCGCAACGGCCGTACCGCCCGCGCTCTGCGGACCGTCGTGGGTGCCATCGGCGGCCGAGGCGTCCGCGTCGACCTCGTCGACGTGGACCACGTCCGCTGACGTAACAGGCAGCACCGGCTCGGGCCGGGGAGGGCTTTCGAGCCGTCCCCGGCCCGTAGTCGTCCCCGAACCCATGCCGTAGGCACATCGACAGGAGATCAAGCACAGTGCAGCTGGTAGTCGCTCGCGTCGGCCGCGCCCACGGCATCAAGGGCGAGGTCACCGTAGAGGTCCGTACGGACGAGCCGGAACTCAGGCTCGGGCCCGGCGCCGTCCTGCTCACCGATCCGGCCTCCGCCGGACCGCTGACCATTGAGACCGGTCGGGTGCACAGCGGCCGTCTGCTGCTGCGCTTCGCGGGCGTACGCGACCGGAACGCCGCCGAGGCGCTGCGCAACACCCTCCTGATCGCCGAGGTGGACCCGGACCAGCAGCCCGAGGACCCGGACGAGTACTACGACCACCAGCTGATGGACCTGGACGTGGTCACCAAGGACGGGATGGAGGTCGGACGGATCACGGAGATCTCCCATCTGCCCTCGCAGGACCTGTTCGTGGTCGAGCGGCCCGACGGGACCGAGGTCTTGATCCCCTTCGTCGAGGAGATCGTCACCGAGATCGACCTGGAGGAGCAGCGGGCCGTCATCGACCCGCCGCCGGGCCTGATCGACGACCAGGCGGAAATCGACTCCTCCAGGGACACGGAAAACGCCTCCGCCAAGGACGACGAAGACTCCTCGGGGGCCGACGCCTGATGCGGCTCGACGTCGTCACGATCTTCCCCGAGTACCTGGAACCCCTCAACGTCTCGCTCGTCGGTAAGGCACGCGCGCGCGGGCAACTGAACGTGCACGTGCACGACCTTCGGGAATGGACGTACGACCGCCACAACACGGTCGACGACACCCCGTACGGCGGCGGCCCCGGCATGGTCATGAAGACCGAGCCCTGGGGCGACGCCCTGGACTCCGTCCTGGCCGACGGCTACGAGACCGGCTCCCACGGGCCCGTCATGGTCGTCCCCACTCCGAGCGGACGCCCCTTCACCCAGGAACTCGCCGTCGAACTCTCCGAGCGACCGTGGCTGGTCTTCACGCCCGCCCGCTACGAGGGCATCGACCGCAGGGTCATCGACGAATACGCGACCCGGATGCCCGTCTACGAGGTGTCCATCGGCGACTACGTACTCGCCGGCGGAGAGGCGGCCGTACTCGTCGTCACGGAGGCCGTGGCACGGCTGCTGCCGGGTGTTCTCGGCAACGCCGAGTCCCACCGGGACGACTCGTTCGCCCCCGGCGCCATGGCCAACCTCCTGGAGGGGCCCGTCTACACCAAGCCCCCGGCGTGGCGCGGCCGCGAGATCCCCGACGTGCTGGTCAGCGGTCACCACGGGAAGATCGCCCGCTGGCGCCGCGACGAGGCCCTGCGCCGTACGGCGGCGAACAGGCCCGACCTCATCGAGCGCTGCGACCCTTCCGTCTTCGACAAGAAGGACCGCGAGATGCTCTCGATCCTCGGCTGGCAGCCGGAACCCGACGGTCGATTTTGGCGCAGACCAGAGGCCGTGGAAGAATAGGCCGCTGTTGTCTGCGTAGACCGGGCGCCCCTGCCACAGGGGGACACGACGCCCGTCCCGACGCGGCAGCACCCTCTTGGAAAACTAGCTCCCGTTGATGACCTGTGGCATCAGCGAAGAAAGCAGACGAAATGTCTCACCTGCTCGACTCCGTCGACAGCGCGTCGCTGCGCAGCGACATCCCGGCCTTCCGCCCGGGTGACACCGTCAACGTCCACGTCCGCGTCATCGAGGGCAACCGCTCCCGTGTGCAGCAGTTCAAGGGCGTAGTCATCCGTCGCCAGGGCGCCGGTGTCCGCGAGACCTTCACGGTCCGCAAGGTCTCCTTCTCGGTCGGTGTCGAGCGTACCTTCCCGGTGCACACCCCGATCGTCGAGAAGATCGAGCTCGTCACCCGTGGTGACGTGCGTCGCGCGAAGCTGTACTACCTGCGTGACCTGCGCGGCAAGGCCGCGAAGATCAAGGAGAAGCGCGACAACTGAGCTCGCGAAGGGGTTCACATGGACGCCGGATAACATCTGGCTCCGATGGACACCGAAGCACAGCACACGGAGCGCGACCGCTCCTCCCGCCCCACTGAGTCCGAGGTCATCTCGGGCGCCGAGGGGCCGGAGGGACGGTCGCGTTTCGCGTTGGTGGCCCGGGCCGCTGACTGGCTCCCAGGGGGGCGGATCACTCTGACCGTGCTGGTCTGTCTGCTGTTCCTGGTGCTGTTCAGCAACTTCGTGATGCAGCCGTTCGAGATTCCGAGCAGCTCGATGGAGCGCGGATTGAGGATCGGAGACCGCGTTCTCGTAAATAAGTTGGCGTACCGTTTCGGTGCTGAGCCGCGGCGGGGCGATGTCGTCGTGTTCGACGGCACTGAGTATTTCGGGAACGCCGACTACGTCAAACGCGTCGTGGGTGTGGGGGGAGACCACGTGGTCTGCTGCGACAAGGAGGGGAGGCTCGAGGTGAACGGCCGGTCGGTCGACGAGTCGACGTTTCTGTACCCGGGGGACAGCCCGTCCGACGTCTCCTTCGACGTCGTGGTGCCCACCGGCAGCCTGTTTCTCCTCGGTGACCACCGCAGCGACTCGAGCGACTCCCGCGACCACCTGGGGTCTCCCGGCGGCGGCATGATCCCCGTCGGTGATGTGATCGGCAGGGCCGACTGGATCGCCTGGCCCACGGGCCACTGGACCCGGCTGCAACGTGCCGCCGCCTACGCGCGTGTGCCCACCGCGGACGGTGCCCATGGGTAACCGTGGCAGGCCACGTGGGGTCTCCGACCACGCCGCCGACAACCTGCTGCCCACCGGTACCCGGCGCGCCGCCGGCGGCGCCGTCCGGCCCGGCCGTGCCGAGCGCCGCAAGCTCCAGCGCAAGGTCAAGCGGCGCCGACGGCGCTCCGCCATCAAGGAGATACCCCTCCTCGTGGGCGTCGCGGTACTCATAGCCCTGGTCCTCAAGACCTTCCTCGTCCAGGCCTTCGTGATCCCGTCGGGCTCCATGGAGAACACGATCCAGATCGGCGACCGTGTGCTCGTCGACAAGTTCACGCCATGGTTCGGCTCCAAGCCCCAGCGCGGCGACGTCGTCGTCTTCAAGGACCCCGGCAACTGGCTGGCCGGGGAGAAGACCACCAAGAAGAACGACCCCGTCGTCGTCAAGCAGGTCAAAGAGGGCCTGACGGCCATCGGTCTGCTGCCCTCCGACAACGACAAGGACCTCATCAAGCGGGTCGTCGCGGTCGGCGGCGACACCGTCAAGTGCTGCGACACCCAAGGGCGCGTGACCGTCAACGGCATGCCGCTCAACGAGCCGTACATCCAAGCAGGGAACAAGCCGTCGGACTTCCCCTTCGAAGAGACCGTGCCCAAGGGCCGTCTCTGGGTGATGGGCGACCATCGAGCCAACTCCGCCGACTCCCGCTACCACCGCACCGAGAAATACGGCGGTACCGTCTCCGAGAGTTCGGTCGTCGGCAGAGCCATGGTCATCGCCTGGCCCTTCGGACACTGGACCCGTCTGAAGGAACCGGACACGTTCGCGTCCGTACCGAGCGGGTCGGCAACCGCTCTCGGCGCGTCGCATAGGGTGGCGTCCGCGGATCTCAATCGATTGATCCCGCTCCCGAGCCCTGCGGAACTCCCGCTCGTTATGGGAGTGGTGGGCCTGCGCCGGATCCGGCGCAGGCGGCGGCACGGAGTGAGGAGTGGATGTGGGGGATTTGGCGGTCGGCGCACGATCCGGACACGATGGCCCCGAGGAGCAGCCGGAGCGACCCGACGGATCGGCCACCCCGGCCACGAACGACGTCATGGGCTCCGGGAGTGACTCCGGGGACGGCGGCGGTACGAAGGAGCAGGGCGAGCAGGAGCCGAAGCCCAAGAAGCCGCGTTCCTTCTGGAAGGAGCTCCCGCTCCTCATCGGTATCGCGCTCGTTCTCGCGCTGCTGATCAAGACCTTCCTGGTCCAGGCGTTCTCGATTCCCTCGGACTCGATGCAGAACACCCTTCAGCAGGGCGACCGGGTCCTGGTCGACAAGCTCACCCCGTGGTTCGGTTCGGAGCCCTCGCGCGGCGAGGTCGTCGTCTTCCACGACCCCGACAACTGGCTGGCGGGCGAGCCCACGCCCAACCCGAACGCCGCGCAGACGTTCCTCAGCAAGATCGGCCTGATGCCGTCCGCCAACGAGAAGGACCTCATCAAGCGGGTCATCGGCGTCGCCGGTGACACGATCGAGTGCAAGGGCACCGGCCCGCTGACGGTCAACGGCAAGGCACTGAACGAGGACTCGTACGTCTACGCCGGGAACACCCCGTGCAGCGTCGACGACCAGGGCGGCCAGTTCAAGGTGACGGTACCCAAAGGCAAAATCTGGGTCATGGGTGACCACCGGCAGAACTCGCTGGACTCGCGCTATCACCAGCAGGACGATCACAAGGGCTTCGTGCCGGTGGGCAATGTCGTCGGCCGCGCCATCGTGATCGCCTGGCCGCCCACCCGCTGGGACACACTGCCGATCCCCGACACCTTCGACCAGAACCTCAGCGCGGCCGCACCGGGCGCGCTCGGGCTGGCCGGCGCGGTGCCGCTGGTGCTGTGGCGCAGGCGTCGCCTTACCGCGGGAAACCCGAGGGTTTCTGGTCGGGGTACCGCCGGGTAGGGTGCCGTCCCAGATCGCCGATCTTCCGCGGCCCGCAGGTGGGGCCGCGGGATCGATTCTCCGAGTTGGGGGAGCACTGGGATGAGCAGGACGTCAGGTCGTACGGACGAGGGCCGCGGGCGGCTCGGCAGCGTGCTGTCGGGGTTGGCCGTGGCCCTCGGCTGTGTGCTCTTTCTCGGCGGCTTCGCCTGGGGCGCGATCGAATACCAGCCGTACACCGTGCCGACCGAGTCGATGGTGCCGACCATCAAGGCGGGCGATCGCATTCTGGCCCAGCGGATCGACGGCGGTGACGTCAAGCGCGGCGATGTCATCGTCTTCAAGCAGAAGAGCTGGGGCGACATGCTCCTCGTCAAGCGGGTCGTCGCGGTCGGTGGTGACACGGTCGCCTGCTGCACGAACGGCAAGCTGACCGTCAACGGCAAGCAGATCGACGAGCCGTATCTCGCCAAGGGCCAGGCCGCGGAGTCGACCCAGATCCCGACCGTCGAGGTACCCAAGGACCGGCTCTTCCTGCTCGGCGACGAGCGCAGCGGCTCACTGGACTCCACGGCCCACCTCACCGAGGCCTTCAACGGCACCGTCGCGCGCAGCGCGGTGAAGGGCCGGGTGGACGCCATCGCCTGGCCGATGGACGGCATGCTGGCGCGCCCCACGGGCTTCGAGACACTGGGCGGGATCTCCTCGCCCGGGCCGCTGCGGCTGGTCCTGACCGCCATCGTGGTCGGCGCGGTGCTGGTGCTGGGCGGGGCGGCGTACGGCCCGATCGCCACGCGGCTGAGCCGGCGCGGCCGGACGCGTACGGAGCTCGCCGGTGCCGCCTGAGGCGTCGTACGGAGGTTCGGCCGAGGACACCGACGGCGGCGGGCCCCGGAAGGTGGCCCGGGTCGTGCTGCTCGACGAGCAGGACCGCATTCTGCTGCTGCACGGTCACGAGCCGGACGATCCGGCGGACGACTGGTGGTTCACACCCGGCGGGGGCCTCGAGGGCGACGAGACGCGCCAGGAGGCCGCGCTGCGGGAACTCGTGGAGGAGACCGGCATCACCGAGGTCGAGCTGGGCCCGGTGCTGTGGCAGCGGAGCTGTTCGTTCCCGTTCGCGGGGCGACGCTGGGACCAGGACGAGTGGTACTTCCTGGCCCGTACGAGCCAGAAGGGAACCGTCGCCGCCGGGCTGACGGAGCTGGAACGGCGCAGTGTCGCCGGAGCACGCTGGTGGACGTGCCGGGAACTGACCGAGGCACATGAGACGGTGTATCCGACCAGACTCGCCGGGCTGCTGCGCAGGCTGCTCGACGAGGGTCCTCCGGCCAGGCCCGAGATCCTCGACACCGAAATCGTCTAGAGGCTCGCGGGGCTGGCGCACAATAGGGGGACGCACGGCTGAAGGGGAACATGCCATGAGCGCCGAGGACCTCGAGAAGTACGAGACCGAGATGGAGCTGAAGCTCTATCGGGAGTACCGCGACGTCGTCGGTCTGTTCAAATATGTGATCGAGACCGAACGGCGCTTCTACCTCACCAACGACTACGAGATGCAGGTGCACTCGGTCCAGGGCGAGGTGTTCTTCGAGGTGTCCATGGCGGACGCCTGGGTGTGGGACATGTACCGACCTGCTCGTTTCGTGAAGCAGGTACGGGTCCTCACGTTCAAGGACGTGAATATCGAGGAGCTGAACAAGAGCGATCTGGAACTGCCGGGCGGTTGATGACGGGCCAAGAACCCTCGTGAGGGTGAGGGAGTTGTCCACAGTCGGCCGTTTGTCCACCAAGATCCAATAGCCGGTCGAAGTGGCCTCAGTGTTGGCGCCGGAGGTGGTGCCGACATGAACACACCTGAGGCACGCAACGCACTGGGTAAGTACGGCGAGGATCTGGCCGCACGGCGGCTGACCGAGACCGGGATGACGGTCCTGGCGCGCAACTGGCGCGGCGGCAGGACCGGCGAGATCGACATCGTGGCCCGGGACGGGGACGCGCTCGTCGTCTGCGAGGTCAAGACGCGCAAGGCGGGGGCCTTCGAGCACCCGATGGCGGCCGTCACGCCGGCCAAGGCACAGCGCCTGCGCGGCTTGGCCGAACGCTGGCTCCAGGAACACGGCGGGGCACCACCCGGCGGCGTCCGCATCGATCTGATCGGCGTCGTCCTTCCCGATCGCGGCGCCCCCGTGGTCGAGCACGCGCGGGGGGTGGCCTGATGGGATTCGCGCGTACCTGTGCGGTGGCCCTCGTGGGCGTCGAGGGCGTGGTCGTCGAGGTCCAGGCGGACCTGGAGCCGGGCGTCGCGGCCTTCACCCTGGTCGGCCTGCCCGACAAGAGCCTGACCGAGAGCAAGGACCGGGTCCGGGCGGCGGTGGTGAACTCCGGCTCGGCGTGGCCCCAGAAGAAGCTCACGGTCGGCCTGAGCCCGGCATCAGTACCCAAGGGCGGCAGCGGTTTCGACCTGGCCGTCGCCTGCGCGGTGCTGGGAGCCGCCGAACGCATCGATCCCCGGGTGCTCTCCGACATCGTGATGATCGGCGAGCTGGGCCTCGACGGACGTGTACGGCCGGTGCGGGGCGTGCTGCCGGCGGTCCTGGCCGCGGCGGACGCCGGGTACGAGCAGGTGGTGGTGCCCGAGTGCGCGGCGGCCGAGGCCTCGCTCGTACCGGGGATCTCGGTGCTCGGGGTGCGCAGTCTGCGCCAGCTGATCGCGGTGCTCACGGACGAGCCGGTGCCCGAGGAGGATCCGGACGAGCAGGGGCGACCGGATCCGCTGATGGCGGGACTGCGGATGCCGGGCACAGGCGCCGCCACCGGCATGCACAGCATGGGCGCGGCCCAGCACGACCACGACCTCGCCGACGTCGTGGGTCAGCACTCGGCACGGACCGCCGTGGAGGTCGCGGCGGCGGGCGGCCACCACCTCTTCCTGGAAGGTCCCCCGGGAGCGGGCAAGACGATGCTCGCCGAGCGGCTGCCGGCCATCCTGCCGCGGCTCACCAAGGGCGAATCCCTGGAGGTCACCGCCGTCCACTCGGTCGCCGGCCTGCTGCCACCGGGCAAACCCCTGGTCGACATCGCTCCCTACTGCGCCCCGCACCACTCGGCGACCATGCAGGCCCTCGTCGGCGGCGGCCAGGGGATCGCGCGGCCGGGCGCGGTGTCCCTGGCTCACCGCGGGGTGCTCTTTCTGGATGAAACGCCAGAATTCGGCAGCCAGGCTCTCGATGCGCTGCGTCAGCCTCTGGAGGCTGGGCATGTGGTGATCGCGCGCAGTGCGGGGGTGGTGCGGTTTCCGGCGCGGTTCCTCATGGTGCTGGCGGCGAACCCCTGCCCTTGCGGCCGTTTCTCGCAGCGGGACGACCTGTGCGAGTGCCCGCCCTCCATGATCCGCCGCTACCAGGCCAGGCTCTCCGGGCCACTGCTCGACCGCGTCGACCTGCGAGTCGAGGTGGACCGCGTCACCCGGTCCGAGCTGACCGAGCGCGGTGCGCGGGGCGAATCCACCGAGACGGTCGCCGACCGGGTGCGGGCGGCCAGGGAGCGGGCCGCCGCGCGGCTGGCGGACACGCCCTGGCGGACGAACAGCGAAGTGCCGGGCCGGGAGCTGCGCAGCCGCTGGTACGCGTCCCTGGGCGCGATGGACGAGGCGGAGCGGAGCCTTGAGCGAGGTGCGCTGACCGCCCGCGGCCTCGACCGGGTGCTGCGTGTCGCCTGGACCGTCGCGGACCTGGTGGGACACGACCGACCCGGCGCGACGGACGTCGCCCTCGCCCTGCAACTGCGCACCGGGGTCCCCCGTGGGGTGCCGATGGCGATCGGCGCGCTGTCGTGAGCCAGGAGGACGAGAGGCTCCGGCGGGCCTTCCTCGCGCGGGTGATCGAACCGGGCGACGAGGTCTGCGGGCGCTGGCTGCGGGCGGTCGGTGCCGCGGAGGCGGTCCGGCGGCTCGTCGCGGGCGGCGAGCAGCCACGGGGAGTGACGGACAAGCGCTGGGCGGGACTGCGGGCCCGGGCGGAGCGGGCGGATCCGGAGCGGGACCTCGCGGTGGCGCGTGAGGAGGGGACCCGGTTCGTGTGCCCCGGGGACCCCGAGTGGCCGGCGCAACTCGACGACCTCGGCGACACGCGTCCCACCGGTCTGTGGGTGCGGGGGCGGCCCAGCCTGCGGATATGGGCGCTGCGCTCGGTCGCCGTGGTCGGAGCCCGGGCCTGTACCGAGTACGGCGCCCATATGGCGGGCACGCTCGGTGCCGGGCTCGCCGAGCGGGGCTGGGTGGTGGTGTCGGGCGGTGCCTACGGGGTGGACGGCGCCGCGCACCGGGGCGCCCTCGGGGCGGGCGGCGCCACCGTCGCCGTGCTGGCCTGCGGAGTCGACCGGCCCTATCCGCGCGGGCACACCGAGTTGATCACCAGGATCGCCGAACAGGGGCTGGTCGTGGGGGAGTTGCCGCCGGGCGACCACCCCACGCCGAGCAGATTCATCCTCAGGAACCGGGTCATCGCCGCGCTCACCCGGGGGACCGTGGTCGTCGAGGCCGCGTACCGCAGTGGCGCACTGGTCACGGCGCGGGCGGCGCAGCGGCTGGGGCGGTTCGCGATGGGGGTGCCGGGCCCGGTCACCAGCGGGCTGTCGGCCGGGGTGCACGAGCTGCTGCGCGGCGAAGCGGTCCTGGTCACGGACGCCGCGGACGTCGCCGAACTGGTGGGCGACATCGGCGAGCTGGCCCAGGACCGGCGCGGGCCCGTGCTGCCGCGTGACCTGCTGGATCCGGGCGCCGGACGTGTGCTGGCCGCGCTGCCGGCGCGCGGTCTGGCGGGAGCGGAGGACATCGCCCGCGGGGCAGGGACCACCACGGACGACGCGGTCGCGAGGCTGTACGAACTCCGATCACTTGGTTTCGTCGAACGACACGGCGACGGCTGGAAGTTGACACGCCAGGCAATGATCTCGGTCCGCGGTGATCGTCGCGGGTGCTGACCGAGCGTGTTCGGCCGTCCGGGCGAACGCCGACAGCCTTGGCAATTCCCGCAGTTGATGTCTCTCGGCGATCACGGAGGGCGACGAACATGCCCCCGGGGGACGCACAGCGGAACGTATCTGCGCACGATTGATCCGCTCCCCTTCGCGCACTGCGACGCTCCAGTCACGCTACGCTCACGTGGATTCCGACGCAGGACAGGCAACTCGACATCAGCGCGACAGCTCACCCAGGTACCCCCAGTTCACGGCAGAACGGCACAAGGCGACGAATGCCCCAGCACACCTCCGGGTCCGATCGGGCGGCGATCCCCCCAGCTGCCCGCGACGGCGGTAGCGTGCGCCCGCCCGCTCCCTCGACGCTCGACGAGTTGTGGCGGTCGTACAAGGCGACGGGGGACGAGCGGCTGCGCGAGCAGTTGATCCTGCACTACTCGCCGCTGGTGAAGTACGTCGCCGGGCGGGTGAGCGTGGGTCTGCCGGCCAATGTGGAGCAGGCCGACTTCGTCTCGTCGGGGGTGTTCGGGCTGATCGACGCGATCGAGAAGTTCGACATCGAGCGGGAGATCAAGTTCGAAACATACGCGATCACGCGGATCCGGGGCGCGATGATCGACGAGTTGCGGGCGCTGGACTGGATCCCCCGGTCGGTGCGGCAGAAGGCGCGCAATGTGGAGCGTGCGTACGCGACGCTCGAGGCTCGGCTGCGGCGCACGCCGTCGGAGGGTGAGGTGGCCTCCGAGATGGGGATCGGGGTGGAGGAACTCCACGCGGTCTTCAGCCAGTTGTCGCTGGCCAACGTGGTGGCGCTGGAGGAGTTGCTGCACGTCGGCGGCGAGGGCGGTGGCCGGCTGAGTCTGATGGACACGCTGGAGGACACCGCGGCGGACAATCCGGTGGAGGTCGCCGAGGACCGGGAGCTGCGGAGGTTTCTGGCACGGGCGATCAACACGCTGCCGGAGCGGGAGAAGACCGTGGTCACGCTCTACTACTACGAGGGCCTGACGCTCGCGGAGATCGGGAACGTGCTGGGAGTGACGGAGAGCCGGGTGAGCCAGATCCACACCAAGTCGGTGCTGCAGTTGCGCGCCAAGCTGGCGAGTTTCGGGCGCTGACCTCGAGCGGGGCAAGCTGCTGAATCGTCCCTGCCCGGTCACTCCCCCTCGCTGGCGCGTTCCCATCGGGTGGTGGGAGTGACTGCCGTCCGGGGCGGTCCGTCCGTAAAGTGGAGGGCGTGCCAAGGATTCGAGCGGCCTCCGTGGCCGAGCACCGGTCGATGCAGCGAGCCGCCCTGCTGGATGCGGCCCGATCCCTGCTGTCCGAGGGCGGGACGGAGGCGCTGACCTTCCCGGCCCTCGCCGAGCGCACGGGGCTCGCGCGGTCCTCCGTGTACGAGTACTTCCGGTCCCGGGCGGCCGTGGTCGAAGAGCTGTGCGAGGTGGACTTTCCGGTCTGGGCCGCGGAGGTCTCGGCGGCGATGGCCGCGGCGGACGGGCCCGAGGGCAAGGTCGAGGCGTACGTTCGGCAGCAGTTGGCGCTGGTCGGGGACCGGCGGCACCGGGCTGTCGTGGCCATCTCCGCGAGTGAGCTCGATGCCGGGGCCCGGGAGAAGATCCGCGCGGCGCACGGCGGGCTGGTGGCGATGATCGTCGACGCGCTGCGGCAGATGGGCCACGCCGAGCCCCGGCTGGCCGCGATGCTCCTGCAGGGTGTGGTCGACGCGGCGGTCCGGAGGATCGAGCTGGGGGCCGCGGAGGAGCCCGGCGCGATCACGGACGCCGCGGTGGGGATGGCGCTGCGGGGCGTACGCGGCTGAGCCCCTGCGCGCCGGGTGCCCGGCGCCGGGCGACGGCGCGGACGGCGCGGCCGGCCCGGCCCGGCTTTGTGTGAAGGCGCCGCTCCCCCTGCGGATGGAGTTGCCTCTCCTGCCGCGGATGAATACGCCTCTCCTGGCCTCAGCCATGTCCTGGCTCCACGCCTCACCCGTGTCCTGGCTCCGCACAGGCCGGTCGGCGAGCGGCGTTTCGGGTGTTCGTCGCACATGTCCACGCGGGGCTGAGTCCGCGCAAGCCGGGCAGCCAGGCCTGAGGCGTGGTCGCGGCCAGTGGTTCTCCCGTTTCTCACGGCTGCGCGCTCGTCACCGGGAGCAGGCGGGACGGATCCCTGTGCAGGAGCCAGGGTGGGAGCAGGGACAGGGGGTTCAAGTAGGTTCTGTCTCTTCGCAGGCCCCAGTGCAGGCAAGGCGTTGCGCAGTGGGCGTCGCCCGGTTCGAGCGTGCCCAGTACCTCACCCGCGGTCACCTCGTCGCCCTGGTGCACCGTCGCCCGTACCGGGGTGAAGGTCGTCCGCAGGGGCGGAGCGCCCGTGCCCGTCAGTTCGACGGCGACCGCGCCACGCCCCGCGACCCGCCCCGCGAAGGAGACGCGGCCGGCCGCGACGGAGCGGACCGGGGCGCCCGGGGACGCCGTGAGGTCCACCCCGCGATGGCCGCGGGCGTACGGCGTCGCCGGCGGGTCCCAACCCCGCAGGACCGAGGGGCGCAGACCCACCGGCCAGAGGCGGGCGAGCGGCACAACCGTCGTGTCGGGGGCCGGTGGACCGGCGGGGGACGGCGGCGCCGGACCGTTCGCCCGGGCCAGGGCTGAGGGGGGCAGCGCACCCACCACGGTCGCGCCCAGCACGGTCACCGTCATTCCCAACAGCAACCCCAGCCACGTGCGCACACATCGTTTCTCTCGCATGCGAGAACGGTCCCGCATCTGACGGATCATGGCCGGGATCTGTGGACCACCGGCCGGTTGTGGACAGCGGCGTCACCCTGCACCTTCCGGGTCCCGTACACTTCTCGTGGCGATCCGGGTCACCGGGTCGACTTCGCACGCCCCGACAACCGGCCATCAAAAGCCGGTGTCAGCGCCCCTCGGTCCCTCGTGGCAAGGCGCATCGCGGGCGTCAGGCGCGAGTGCCGTCCGGCACGCGCGGCACAACCGAGAACACCAAGGAGAACGGCCATGGCCGTCGTCACGATGCGGGAGCTGCTGGAAAGCGGCGTCCACTTCGGTCACCAGACCCGTCGCTGGAACCCGAAGATGAAGCGCTTCATCTTCACGGAGCGCAACGGCATCTACATCATCGACCTGCTCCAGTCGCTGTCGTACATCGACCGCGCCTACGAGTTCGTCAAGGAGACCGTCGCCCACGGCGGCACGGTCATGTTCGTCGGCACGAAGAAGCAGGCGCAGGAGGCCATCGCCGAGCAGGCCACCCGCGTCGGCATGCCCTACGTCAACCAGCGCTGGCTGGGCGGCATGCTCACCAACTTCTCCACCGTCTACAAGCGTCTGCAGCGCCTCAAGGAGCTCGAGCAGATCGACTTCGAGGACGTCGCCGCTTCCGGTCTGACCAAGAAGGAGCTTCTCGTGCTCTCGCGCGAGAAGGCCAAGCTGGAGAAGACCCTTGGTGGTATCCGCGAGATGCAGAAGGTGCCCAGCGCCGTCTGGATCGTGGACACCAAGAAGGAGCACATCGCGGTCGGTGAGGCCCGGAAGCTCAACATCCCGGTCGTCGCCATCCTCGACACCAACTGCGACCCCGACGAGGTCGACTACAAGATCCCGGGCAACGACGACGCGATCCGCTCCGTCACCCTGCTCACCCGCGTGATCGCCGACGCCGTCGCCGAGGGCCTCATCTCCCGTTCCGGTGCCGGCAAGGCCGAGGGTGACAAGGCCGCGGGCGAGCCGCTCGCCGCGTGGGAGCGCGACCTGCTCGAGGGCGAGAAGAAGTCCGACGACGCCGAGGTCCAGACCTCCGCCGAGACGGAGAAGGTCGCCGACGCCGAGCAGGCCGAGGTTGTCGCCGAGGCCGAGGCCGCTGTCGAGGCCCCGGCCGCCGAGGCCCCCGTCGCCGAGGCCCCGGCCGCGGACGCCGAGCAGGCCTGACCCCTCACCCCTTCGGGTCACGAACGGCGGGGGCACACCGAGCCCCCGCCGTTCGGCCCGTAGATCTTCAGACTTCGAGAGAGATTCCAGGAATCATGGCGAACTACACCGCCGCCGACGTCAAGAAGCTCCGTGAGCTCACCGGCGCCGGCATGATGGACTGCAAGAAGGCGCTGGACGAGGCCGACGGCAACGTCGACAAGGCCGTCGAGGCGCTGCGCATCAAGGGCCAGAAGGGCGTCGCCAAGCGCGAAGGCCGCTCCGCCGAGAACGGCGCCGTGGTCTCCATCATCGCTGACGACAACACCTCCGGTGTCCTGGTCGAGCTGAAGTGCGAGACGGACTTCGTCGCCAAGGGTGAGAAGTTCCAGGCCGTCGCCAACGAGATCGCCCAGCACGTCGTCAAGACGTCGCCGGCCGACCTCGAGGCGCTGCTCGGCTCCGAGATCGTGCCCGGCAAGACGGTTCAGGCGTTCGTCGACGAGGCCAACGCCAACCTGGGCGAGAAGATCGTCCTGGACCGCTTCGCCCAGTTCTCCGGTGCCTACGTGACCGCGTACATGCACCGCACCATGCCCGACCTGCCCCCGCAGATCGGTGTCCTGGTCGAGCTGGACAAGGCCGACGCCGACCTCGCCAAGGGTGTCGCGCAGCACATCGCCGCCTTCGCGCCGAAGTACCTCTCCAAGGAGGACGTCCCGGCCGAGGTCGTCGAGTCCGAGCGCCGCGTCGCCGAGGAGACCACCCGCGCCGAGGGCAAGCCCGAGGCCGCCCTCCCGAAGATCGTCGAGGGTCGCGTCAACGGCTTCTTCAAGGAGGCCACCCTCCTCGGTCAGCCGTATGCGCTCGACAACAAGAAGTCCGTCCAGAAGGTCCTGGACGAGGCCGGTGTCACCCTGAAGCGCTTCGTGCGCATCAAGGTCGGCATCTGAGTCCGTACCGCGATCGACGCGCGACCCCTATAGGGTCGGCAGCAGTCGTCCGCGTACGCCGACACGCGCGCGTGCGTGACGGACGACAGCAGATCTGACGAGGAGGCCATTGCCGCGTATGGGAGACAACACCCCACCGGCAATGGCCTTCTTCGTATGTGCACCATGAGGAGATCTCCATGACCACCACCCAGGCCGACAAGGGCGAGAAGACCGACGACGGCAAAGGCGCGGGCCGCTTTCTGCTGAAGCTTTCCGGCGAGGCGTTCGCCGGAGGCGGCGGACTGGGCGTCGACCCCGACGTGGTGCACAAGATCGCCCGCGAGATCGCGGCCGTCGTGCGCGGCGGCGCCCAGATCGCCGTCGTCATCGGCGGCGGCAACTTCTTCCGCGGCGCCGAGCTCCAGCAGCGCGGCATGGACCGGGCCCGGTCCGACTACATGGGCATGCTCGGCACGGTCATGAACTGCCTCGCCCTCCAGGACTTCCTGGAGAAGGAGGGCATCGACAGCCGCGTGCAGACCGCCATCACCATGGGCCAGGTCGCCGAGCCGTACATCCCGCTGCGCGCCGTACGGCACCTGGAGAAGGGCCGTGTGGTCATCTTCGGCGCCGGTATGGGCATGCCGTACTTCTCCACCGACACCACCGCCGCCCAGCGCGCCCTGGAGATCGACGCCGAGGCCCTGCTGATGGGCAAGAACGGCGTGGACGGGGTCTACGACTCCGACCCCAAGACCAACCCCGAGGCCGTCAAGTTCGACTCGCTCGGCTACGGCGAGGTCATCACGCGCGACCTCAAGGTCGCCGACATGACCGCCATCACGCTGTGCCGCGACAACAAGCTGCCGATCCTGGTCTTCGAGCTCCTGGCGGAGGGCAATATCGCGCGGGCCGTCAAGGGTGAGAAGATCGGCACACTCGTGGGTGACCAAAGCGGCCGGGCCTGACCGGGACCGACCTCGGCCGGGGACAAGCCCGGGCCGAGGACGGACCCTGACCGGGGGATGGACAATGTCCTGCCGGTCCGGAACCGTGCAGGAATAAGACGCGACGCAGCCGGCCGCCACCCCGACGAGGAGCAGCTGCCGGGCCTACTCAAGACACGCAGGAGCAAGTGGTGATCGAAGAGACCCTCCTCGAGGCCGAGGAGAAGATGGAGAAGGCCGTCGTGGTCGCCAAGGAGGACTTCGCCGCGATCCGCACCGGCCGTGCGCACCCGGCGATGTTCAACAAGATCGTGGCCGACTACTACGGCGCGCTGACGCCGATCAACCAGCTGGCCTCGTTCTCGGTGCCGGAGCCGCGCATGGCCGTGGTGACCCCGTTCGACAAGAGCGCGATGCGCAACATCGAGCAGGCGATCCGCGACTCCGACCTGGGCGTCAACCCGAGCAACGACGGCAACATCATCCGAGTGGTGTTCCCCGAGCTGACCGAGGAGCGCCGCAAGGACTACATCAAGGTCGCCAAGACCAAGGGCGAGGACGCCAAGGTGTCCATCCGCTCGGTCCGCCGCAAGGCCAAGGACGCCATCGACAAGCTGATCAAGGATGGCGAGGTCGGCGAGGACGAGGGCCGCCGCGCGGAGAAGGAGCTCGACGACACCACCGCGAAGTACGTCGCTCAGGTGGACGAGCTCCTGAAGCACAAGGAAGCGGAGCTGCTCGAGGTCTGATGAACGACTCTTCCTGGGGGGCGCCGCCACAAGCCGGGTACTGGGGGCCGTCCGAGCAGGGGCCTGTCCAGGGGGCAGCCCCGGCGGGTCCCGCATACGATGCGCATAACGCGCAGCAGACTCGCCCCATGCCCATCGCGCCCGACGTACCCGCACATGGCGGAGACCAGGATGACGACCGGGGGGCCGCTCGGCTGAGCGGCCCCCTGTTCCGCGACGACACCCCGTCGGCGGGATCCCTCGGGACCCCTTCGCAGAAGCCGCAGGAGCCCATGCCCAGCCCCGTCCCACAGCCCGCCCCCGCACCGCAGAAGAAGAGTGCGGGACGCGATCTGGGTGCCGCGATAGGGGTCGGCGTCGGGCTCGGTGCGGTGATCGTCGCGTCGTTGTTCGTCGTCAAGGCCGTGTTCGTCGGGGTCATAGCGGTCGCCGTGGTGGTGGGCCTGTGGGAGCTCACATCACGGCTCGAGGAGCGCAAGGGCATCAAGGCGCCGCTCGTCCCGCTCGCGGTGGGCGGTGCGGCGATGGTCGTCTCCGGCTACGTCCGGGGCGCCGAGGGCGCGTGGGTGGCGATGGCGCTCACCGCGCTGGCGGTCCTGGTCTGGCGGATGACGGAACCGCCCGAGGGCTATCTCAAGGACGTCACGGCGGGCGTCTTCGCGGCTTTCTACGTGCCGTTCCTGGCGACGTTCGTGGCCATGATGCTGACCGCCGACGACGGTCCGCGCCGCGTCCTGACGTTCCTGCTGCTGACGGTCGTCAGCGACACGGGTGCGTACGCGATCGGCTGGCGCTTCGGCAAGCACAAGCTGGCACCGCGCATCAGCCCCGGCAAGACCCGTGAGGGCCTCTTCGGAGCGGTCACCTTCGCGATGGTCGGGGGCGCGCTGTGCATGCAGTACCTGATCGAGGGCGGCACGTGGTGGCAGGGGCTGATCCTGGGCTTCGCGGTCGCGGCCACCGCCACGCTCGGTGACCTCGGTGAGTCCATGATCAAGCGGGACCTGGGCATCAAGGACATGGGCACCCTGCTGCCGGGTCATGGCGGCATCATGGACCGGCTGGACTCGCTCCTGCCGACGGCGCCGGTGGTCTGGCTGCTGTTGGTGCTCTTCGTGGGATCCGGCTGACCTGCGCGCATGTCGGTGAGGGGCTCGTCGTCCACGGTGACGGCGGGCCCCTTTTCGTCGGGGGCCGACGGCTTCTCGCCGGGTGGCCGACGGCCCGGGGTCAGTGGTGACCCAGTCCACCGCTGCCGAACGAGCCGCTGCCGCCGTCGTGCCAGCGCTCTCGCTTCTGCGACGCGCTCGTGCGGGTCGACATGTGGGTCAGCTCGTACGGGGTGAGAGCGTGCTGTCCCTTGGCCACCTTGGGTACCTCGGCGGCCTCCCGGACCTCCCGCATCTCGCGGACCGGCCCCCCCTGAGGCATGTGCGGCTGTTCCTCGGCGCGTGGCAGACGCGGTGCGCGGGTCCGCATGCGGCAGCTCAGCCAGAAGCTGCCGCCCAGGAGTGTGATGAGTGCCACGGCGATCAAGAACAGCGCCAGGCTGATCAGGCCGCTGGGCTCCGCCAAATACATCGTCGATGCAGTACTCATATAAGGCAAATACCCTCAAATTACCCAACGAACCTGCCACCCCGACCGGCCTGTGCCGTACTTCGACGGGCCGGCGGCTTCGAACCGGGCTGCTGTCCTCGGCGGGATGTGGATCCGGCAGCCGGGTGGCGCCCCGCACGGCTCGCGGCCCGGGTCACGTAATTCGATCTGCGACACTGGTATGGCCATGCCTAAGCCCGGAGAACTCACATTCGTCGCCCCCCGCGGAGCCAAGAAGCCGCCGCGGCACCTCGCCGACCTCACGCCCGCCGAGCGCAAAGAGGCGGTTGCCGCGATCGGTGAGAAGCCGTTTCGCGCCAAGCAGCTCTCGCAGCACTACTTCGCGCGGTACGCGCACGACCCCGCGCAGTGGACGGACATCCCGGCCGCCGCGCGCGGCAAGCTCCAGGAGGCGCTGCTTCCCGAGCTGATGACGGTCGTGCGGCATCTGTCGACCGACCAGGACACCACCCGCAAGACGCTGTGGCGCCTGTTCGACGGCACACTCGTCGAGTCCGTGCTGATGCGCTACCCGGACCGGGTGACCATGTGCATCAGCTCGCAGGCGGGCTGCGGGATGAACTGCCCGTTCTGCGCCACCGGACAGGCAGGCCTGGACCGGAACCTGTCCACGGGCGAGATCGTGCACCAGATCGTGGACGGGATGCGGGCCCTCAGGGACGGCGAGATCCCGGGCGGCCCGGCGCGGCTGAGCAACATCGTCTTCATGGGTATGGGCGAACCGCTCGCCAACTACAAGCGGGTCGTGGGCGCCATCCGCGCGCTCACCGACCCGGAGCCGGACGGGCTCGGGCTCTCGCAGCGCGGGATCACCGTGTCGACGGTCGGGCTGGTGCCCGCCATCCACCGGTTCTCCGACGAGGGCTTCAAGTGCCGCCTCGCCATCTCGCTGCACGCCCCGGACGACGAACTGCGCGACACCCTTGTCCCCGTCAACACGCGGTGGAAGGTGCGCGAGGTGCTGGACGCCGGCTGGGAGTACGCGGCCAAGTCCGGACGCCGGCTGTCCATCGAGTACGCCCTCATCCGGGACATCAACGACCAGGCATGGCGTGGTGACCGGCTCGGGCGGCTGCTCAGGGGTAAGCCTGTACACGTCAACCTCATCCCGCTGAACCCGACACCGGGTTCGAAGTGGACCGCCTCGCGGCCCGAGGACGAGAAGGCGTTCGTCGAGGCGATCGCGGCTCATGGGGTGCCGGTGACCGTCCGGGACACCCGGGGCCAGGAGATCGACGGAGCCTGTGGTCAGCTCGCCGCCACCGAGCGGTAATCTGGCGAGGTCCAACCACATCTTCATATTCCGACAGGGGAGCGCCACAGCGCTGAGAGTGCGGTAGCCGGAGCACCGGTGGGCCGCAGACCCTCAGAACCTTGCCCAGGTCATTCTGGGTAGGAAGTTCGGGCATCACTCAAGCTGTTGCGCCCTGCCCGGGAACCTTCCGAGGATCCCGGGCAGGGCCGCGTCTCTTCCTGGTCATCCCAGGAGGAATTCAGTGATCACCAAGAGGAAGACCACGGCCGTCGTCATCGGGCTGGGCCTCGTCACGCTGTCCGCGTGCGGGTCCTCCGACAGCGGCGGTGCCGGGGACTCCAAGACCGTCACGCTCGTCAGCCACGACTCGTGGGCCGTCTCGAAGAGCGTGCTGGCGGACTTCGAGAAGCAGTCCGGGTACAAGGTCAGGGTCCTCAAGGACGGCGACGCCGGGCAGGCCGTCAACAAGGCCATCCTCACCAAGGACAACCCGCAGGGCGACGTCTTCTTCGGCGTCGACAACACCCTGTTGTCCCGCGCGCTCGACAACGGGCTGTTCCAGTCGTACGAGGCCAAGGGCTCCGACCAGATCGTCCAGCAGTACCGGATCGACCAGGACAGGCACCGGGTCACGCCCATCGACTCCGGTGACATCTGCGTCAACTACGACAAGGCCTACTTCAGCAAGCACAAGCTGGCACCGCCGGCCTCCTTCGACGACCTGATCAAGCCCGCGTACAAGAACCTCCTCGTCACCGAGAACGCGGGCACGTCCTCGCCCGGCCTCGGTTTCCTGCTCGGGACCGCCGCGAAGTATGGGGACGACGGGTGGCAGGACTACTGGAAGAAGCTCAAGGCCAACGGTGTGAAGGTGGTCGACGGCTGGGAGCAGGCCTACAACGACGAGTTCTCCGGGTCCGCGGGCGGCAAGAAGGCCAAGGCCGACCGGCCGCTGGTCGTCTCGTACGCCTCCTCCCCGCCCGCCGAGGTGATCTACGCCGACCCGAAGCCGAAGGCCGCGCCGACCGGGGTCGCGAGCGGCACCTGCTTCCGCCAGGTCGAGTACGCGGGGCTGCTGAGCAACGCGAAGAACACGAAGGGCGGCAAGGCGCTCCTCGACTTCCTCATCAGCGTCAAGTTCCAGGACGACATGCCGCTGAACATGTTCGTGTACCCGGTCCGCGAGACCGCTCAGGTGCCCGAGGAGTTCGTGAAGTTCGGCCCGCAGGCCAAGAACCCCGAGACCCTGGCGCCCGCCAAGATCGCCGACAACCGTGACCAGTGGGTCAAGTCGTGGACCTCGCTCGTACTGAAGTAGCGTCTCGAAAGAGCCGCAAGGAGAGCGCGACGCGGATGGGGCTGATGGCCCTGCCCGTCGCGTTCTTCGCCGTCTTCTTCGCCTATCCCGTCGCCGCGATCGTCGCCCGTGGTCTCAAGATCGACGGGGCCTGGCGGTTCGGACGGATCGGTGAGGTGCTCGCGCAGTCCGACATCCGGCACGTCCTGTGGTTCACCACCTGGCAGGCGCTCGCCTCCACGGCGCTCACGCTGCTGATCGCGCTCCCCGGCGCGTATGTCTTCGCGCGCTTCGATTTCAGGGGCAAGCAGGTGCTGCGGGCGGTGGTGACCGTCCCGTTCGTACTGCCGACGGTCGTGGTCGGTACGGCGTTCCTGGCCCTGCTGGGCCGGGGCGGATTCCTCGACCAGCTGTGGGGTGTACGGCTGGACACCACCGTCTGGGCGATTCTGCTCGCGCACGTCTTCTTCAACTACGCGGTGGTCGTACGGACCGTCGGCGGGCTCTGGTCGCAGCTCGACCCGCGTCAGGAGGAGGCCGCGCGGATGCTGGGTGCCTCCCGGTTCGCGGCCTGGCGCAGGGTGACGCTGCCGGCGCTGAGCCCGGCCGTGGCCGCCGCCGCGCTGATGGTCTTCCTGTTCACCTTCACCTCGTTCGGTGTGGTGCAGATCCTCGGCGGGCCGACCTTCTCCACCCTCGAGGTCGAGATCTACCGGCAGACCTCGGAGATCTTCGACCTCGCGACCGCGGCGGTGCTGACGATCGTCCAGTTCGTGGCCGTCGGCGCGATCCTCGCCGTGCACGCCTGGACCGTACGCCGCCGGGAGACCGCCCTGCGCCTGGGCGCTCCGGAGCTGACCGTGCGCAGGCCGCGCGGGGCCGGCCAGTGGGCGCTGCTGGGTGGGGTCCTGGCGAGCATCCTCGTTCTTCTCGTCCTGCCGCTCGGGGTACTGGTCCAGCGGTCCCTGGACGCACCCGGCGGCTACGGATTCGCGTACTACAAGGCGTTGACCTCGGCCGACAGCGGCATCTTCCTGGTGGCGCCGATCGCGGCGATCGGCAACTCGCTGGAGTACGCGCTCGCCGCCACCGCGATCGCCGTCGTGATCGGCGGTCTGGCGGCCGCCGCCCTCACCAGGCGGACCGGGCGTCTCGTACGGGGCTTCGACGCGCTGCTGATGCTGCCGCTCGGCGTGTCCGCCGTGACCGTCGGGTTCGGCTTCCTGATCGCGCTCGACGAACCGCCGCTGGATCTGCGCTCCTCCTGGATCCTGGTGCCGCTCGCGCAGGCTCTGGTGGGCGTCCCCTTCGTCGTACGCACCGTGCTGCCGGTGCTGCGGGCGGTGGACGGACGGCTCCGGGAGGCCGCCGCCGTCCTCGGAGCCTCGCCCTGGCGGGTGTGGCGGGAGGTCGATCTGCCGTTGGTGCGGCGCGCGCTGCTGATCGCGGCGGGGTTCGCCTTCGCCGTGTCGCTTGGCGAGTTCGGGGCGACGGTCTTCATCGCGCGGCCCGACAACCCGACCCTGCCGGTCGCCGTGGCCCGGCTGCTCGGGCGCGCGGGTGACCTCAACTACGGCCAGGCGATGGCCCTTTCGACGATCTTGATGGTGGTGTGCGCGGTGGCCCTGCTGCTGTTGGAACGCATCCGCACCGACCGGACGGGGGAGTTCTGATGGCGCGACTCACGAAGCAAGCGACGGAGGGGACGCAGGAGGGGACGGCGGAGCATCCCCGGACCCGGACCCGGACCCAGATACGAACCCAGACCCGGACGCGCGACGCCCTGCTGAGGGTCGAGGCCGCGACCGTACGCTTCGGCGGTCGGCCGGTGCTCGACGCCGTCGACCTCGACGTCGCCGAGCACGAGATCGTGTGTGTGCTCGGACCGAGCGGCAGCGGAAAGTCCACGCTGCTGCGGGCGGTGGCCGGACTGCAGTCGCTCGACACGGGCCGCGTGCTCCTGGCGGGACACGACCAGGCCGGGGTGCCCGCGCACAAGCGGGGTGTCGGGCTGATGTTCCAGGACCACCAGCTCTTCCCGCAGCGGGACGTGGGCGGCAATGTCGCCTTCGGGCTGCGGATGCATGGCGCGTCGAAGGAGCAACAGGGCGCGCGAGTCGAGGAGTTGCTGGAGCTGGTGGGGCTGCCCGGAGCCCGGGCACGCGCCGTCGCCGCCCTCTCCGGCGGTGAGCAGCAGCGGGTCGCGCTGGCCCGCGCGCTCGCCCCGCGCCCCCGGCTGCTGATGCTCGACGAGCCGCTCGGCCAGCTGGACCGTTCGCTGCGGGAACGGCTGGTCCTCGAACTCCGGCAGCTCTTCGGCGAGTTGGGAACGACGGTGCTCGCCGTCACCCACGACCAGGGCGAGGCCTTCGCGCTCGCCGACCGGGTCGTGGTGATGCGCGAGGGGCGGATCGCCCAGTCCGGCACGCCACTTGAGGTCTGGCAGTACCCGGCGGACGAGTTCGTGGCCCGTTTCCTCGGCTTCGACAACGTGGTCGCGGCGACGGTGCGCGATCGGCTCGCGGACACCCCGTGGGGGAAGGTCCCGGTGCCGGAGGGTACCGCGCAGGGCCCCGGCACGCTCCTCGTACGGCCCGCGGGGGTGCGGCTGGTCGCCCCGGCGGACGGGCTGCGCTGCACCGTGGCGGCACGCACCTTCCGGGGCACCCACGTCGCCGTACAGCTGAAGCCGGAAGGCGCGCCGCCCATCGAGGCGGCGTGCGCGCTGCGGGAGGCGCCCGCGCCCGGTGGCGAGGTTGGCGTGGCGTTCGAGGCAGCCGAAATCGTCGTGCTCGGGGAGCCGTCGGCGCCATAGGGTGCGGATCATGACGCTACTCGCACATGACCGCTACTGCGACGCCATCGAACTGGAGGTGCGGCGGCTGAGGGACGTGGTGACGTCCGGGGCCGATCTGTCCGCGACCGTGCCGACCTGCCCGGACTGGTCGCTGGAGCGGCTCGTGCGGCACGCGGGCGGGGCGCTGCGCTGGGTCGAGCTCATCGTCCGCACGAAGGCACAGGAGAACATCGAGGACGAGCAGGTGCCGCTCCTTGAGGGACCCCCCGCCGCCGAGGGCGACCCCGCCGCGCTGGACGCCTGGCTCGCCGAGACCGGCGAGATGCTCGTCGCCGCGCTGCGCGAGGCGGGGCCCGACACCAAGGTGTGGGCCTGGGCCGGGGACCTCAGCTCCGGCTTCTGGGCCCGCCGGATGACGCACGAGCTGGTGATCCACCGAGCCGACGCGACGCTGGCGGCCGGGCTGCCGTACGAGGTGGCGCCCGATGTGGCCGCGGACGCCATCGACGAATGGCTCGGGATCATCGAGTTCGTGCAGCGGACGCGGCCGCACGACGGCGCCGCGGCCGAACTGCGCGGCCCGGGCCGCAGCATCCACCTGCACGCCACCGACACCCCGCCCGAACTCAACGCCGAGTGGGTCGTCGAGCTCACCGAGGAGGGCGTCTCCTGGCGCCGGGACCACGAGAAGGCGACTGTCGCGCTGCGCGGCCCGCTCACCGACGTCCTGCTCGCCTTCTACCGCCGACTGCCTCTGGACGACGGGCGGTTGGAGGTGCTGGGGGAGAGGGAGCTGCTGGACTTCTGGCTGGAGCGGGCGACCTTCGGCTAGCCGGCGTACCCGGACAGGCGTGTGGCCCGCCCCCTTCGAGAGGGACGGGCCACACGTTTCACGCGGACGTACGGTGTGCGGTTCAGCTCGACTTCGAGGCGCCGCGGCGACGCATGCCGAAGAACACCGCTCCGCCGCCGACCACCACGAGGGCACCGGCGATACCGGCGATCATCGGCGTGTTGGAGTTCGCACCGGTCTCGGCGAGGTTGGAGCTACCGGCCGCGGGGGACGGGGCGTTGTCGCCCGGCGTCGCGGGCGCGGCGCTGCTCTCCGACTCCGACGGGTTCGCGGAAGGCGTCCCCGAGGAGGCGGGCGAGGACGGGGTCTCGGACGGCTCCGGGGTCTCCGAGGCCGACGGCGACGGCGACTCGGTCGCGCAGGCCGTGGGCGGAGCGGTCACGTTGCCCTTGATGTCCGCGTCGACCAGGTTTCCGGCCTTGACGTGGACGCGGTACGTGGCGTTCGGCTTCCAGTCCTCGACGAAGGTGATGGTGACGCCTTCGCGGGAGCCCTTGACCTCCTGCTGGCCGACCTTCTGCACGTCGGCACCGTTGTTCTCGAGGAACACGGAGACGATCGCCGAAGTGCCGGAGGCGTCCACGTCCTTGACGGAGATGATGCCCTTGGTGCCGTCGCACTTGGCTTCGGCGGAGAACTCACTGATGTTGCAGGCAAGGGCGTTGCCGGCGGCACCGAGCGCGAGCGCGGCGGTGGCGGAGGCGACACCGAGGATTCGCACGGAACGTGCGGTACGGCGAGATATGGACACGATTGCCCTTCACAGAATGCGCAACTGCGGGGGGATTAAGGGGGTTTCTGCTGTGTCAACAGGGCCCCCTCGGGCCTCACAGGTTTATAAGTGCCACCTAAGGGCTGTCAATGCATATGCCCTGCCGTGCCACCGGCTTTGCCTTGTCATTAACCGCCGAGGCGTTTGAGCGCCTCCGGCACGTCCTCGATCCGGTCCACCAGTGCGATCCGGGACGCCATCGACCGTTCATGGGCAAGGGATTGGAGAAGGGGCCAAGTAGGGTGTTTTTCGGTCCAATGCGCGCGGTTCACGAGAACCATGGGGGTGGGCTCACCCCGCGACTCGTAGTAGTTCGGAGTCGCGTTGTCGAAGATCTCCTGTACGGTCCCGGCGGCGCCCGGCAGGAAGACGACACCCGCGTTCGAGCGGGCCAACAGCCCGTCCTCCCGGGTCGCGTTGGCGAAGTACTTGGCGATGCGGGCGGCGAAGGCGTTCGGCGGCTCGTGGCCGTAGAACCAGGTCGGGATGCCGACGGAGGGGCCGCCGTCCGGCCAGCGTTCGCGCACGGTGAAGGCGGCGCGCGCCCAGTCGCCGATGGAGGGGGTGAACGACGGTGCCTCGGCGAGGAGCCGGAGCGCCTCGGTGAGCATCTCGTCGTCGAACGGGGCGGCGTACGCGCCGAGGTTCGCCGCCTCCATCGCGCCGGGGCCGCCGCCGGTGGCGACCGTGAGCCCGGCACGCGCCAGTTCGCGCCCCAGGCGAGCGGCGCCCTCGTAGGCCTCCGTGCCGCGTGCCATCGCGTGACCGCCCATCACGCCCACCACTCGGGTGCCGACGAAGAGTTCGTCGAGCGCGTCCGACACCGAGTCGTCGTGGATCGCGCGCAGCATCGATGCGAAGACGTCGCCGTCGGCCTTGGTCTGCTGGAACCAGGCGTACGCGCGGGCGTCCGGGGTCGCATCGTAGCCGTCGTCGAGCGACGTGAAGAGCTCGTCCGGGGAGTAGAGCAGCCCGCGGTAGGGGTCGAAGGGCAGTCCGGGTATGGGTGGGAAGACGAGCGCGCCGGCGGCCCGTACCCGTGCCGCCGCCTCGGGGTCCATCGGGCAGCCGAGGAAGACGGAGCCCGTGGTGTCCACGGCGAGCAGGGCGTCCGTACGGTCCGTCAGATCCACGGCCTGGACGCGAAACCGGGCGAGCGAGCCGTGCTCCGAGACGACCTTGTCGAACTCGGCGAGGGACTCGATCTCGCGGTCATGGGCGGCGTGAAGGGGAGTTGACTGCACGCGGCCATGCTAGGGGTGGGTTCTTCGGCGGCGGGCGGCGGTCTCCCCTTCTTTGGGGGGACATGCACGTGGGTCCCCCCGGGGCGCTCAGCTCTGGACCGCGGCCGGGTCCATCCACACGACCTCCCACGTGTGGCCGTCCAGGTCGTCGAAGGTACGGCCGTACATGAAGCCGTGGTCCTGCGCCTCCCGGGTCCCCGAGCCGCCCGCCGCGAGGGCCTTGTCGCAGAGCTCGTCGACCTTCTCGCGACTCTCGGCGCTCAGACACAGCAACACCTCGCTGGTCTTCGTCGGGTCCGCGATCTCCTTCTTCGTGAAGTCCGCGTAGCGCTGCTTGCTCAGCAGCATCGCGATGATCGTGTCGCTGATGACGACGCAGGCGCAGTCGTCCGTCGTGAACTGCGGGTTGATCGTGTAGCCGAGCTCGGTGAAGAACTTCTTCGAGGTGTCGATGTCGTTCACGGCGAGGTTCACGAAGATCATCTGCTGGTACATGAGGGGTCTCTCCCGGTGACGGTGACGGTGACGGTGAAGTGAGGTGGTGCCGTGCGCAGAGGTAGACCGCCACTCCGCACGGAACTCATCGCCCGGCGGGAAAGAAACGGGAAAGAAGCGGGGGAGGAAGCGGGGAAGCAAACGGGAAGGAAGCGCGTACGGGTGCTCAGCGCACCAGCGGCGCCGCCGCCAGTTCCGCGACCACCCAGGTCAGCGGGCCGAACGCGGCGAGCAGCGCGCCCGCGCGGAGTAGCGCGGCGCCCCGCAGCACGGTGGTCGGTGCTCCCATGCGCAGCAGCGCCGCCGTGGTGTCGGCGCGCGCGTGCTTGGCCTCGACCGCCGCCGTCAGCAGGGTCGCGACGGTGCACCCGGCCACGAGCAGCGCCCCGAGCGTGCTGAGCGGACCGAACGAGGGCCGCGCCCCCGAGTACACCGTCGCCATGGCGTACGCGCCGGACGCGACCGCGCACACCACGCCGAGCGGGCGCCCGATGCGCCGGGCCTCCTCCTGCAGGGCGCGCCCGGCGAGCAGCCGCAGCACGCCGGGGCGTACGGCCTGGAGCAGCCGCCCGCACAGATGCGTGATCGCGGGGGCGGCCAGCATCAGCCCGAGCGCGGTCAGGGACCAGCCGCCGAACACCCGGGCGGGGCCGCCCGTGAAACGGCCGGGCAGCGCCAGGCCGGGTCCCGAACGGCTCGCGTACGCCTCCACGGCAAGGCCCGCCGCGAGGACGGCGATGCCCCAGGGCAGTCCCCCGGGCGTGGGCAGCGGAGGGGCGGGCTGCTGCGGATCCAACAGGCGCCCCGGCTGGTCGGCGTACGGGCCGGACTCGGCGCGCCTACGGGACCGCTCACGGGGGGAGTCCCCGGCGGCGCCCGGCCGTCGGGGACGGGTCGGCCGGGCCCCCCGCGGTCGCAGTACCACCGCGCTCGCGGAGGAGGCGGCCAGCGGGACCAGGAGCAGCAGTGTCAGGGCCGCGGGCAGGGGCAGTGGGTGGTCGGAGGCGAGGAAGGCCGCGTCGCCGTCGAAGCGCATGCCGGGGAGGTCGCCGCGCAGGTGCAGGAAGACGAGCAGCGCGAGCACCGAGCCGAGCGTGGTCGACAGGGCGGTGGTGACCGCCGAGATGGCCATCAGCTGGCCGGGGCCGAGTCCGACCGCCGAGAGCCCCGGGCGCGGCCGGGTCCCCGGGTCCGTACGGGCGACCGCGACCGCGAAGTGCACGGTGGCGGCGACGGGCGCGAAGCACCAGAGGAGCCGGAGCAGCGCGCCGGCCGAGGGGTCCGGGTGCGCCAGCGCGTACCCCAGCGTGCACAGCAGCAGGAAGCCGGTGCCCGCCGAGGCGGCGGCGACCAGGAGTCTGCGCAGCTGGACGAGGGAATGGGCCCCGCGGGCTAGACGGAGAGCGAGCACGCGGCCCGGCCTTCCGCCTCGAGGACCGGGGGCAGGTGGAGTGTGTTCACGCGCCGTCCGTCGAGCAGTGACACTGTGCGGTCGGCGAGGGCCGCGGTGTCCGCGTAGTGCGTGGCGAGGACGACCGTGATGCCGTGAGAGCGGGCCGCCGAGGTGAGGGTGCGCAGGACGTGCGCGCCGTCGGCGCTGTGCAGCGGGGCGGACGGCTCGTCGGCGAAGAGCACCTTGGGGGAGAGGGCGAGCGCCCGGGCGATGGCGACGCGCTGCCGCTCGGTCTGGAGCAGGGCGTGCGGGCGTTTGCGGGCGCAGTCGCCGATGTCGAGGCGTTCCAGCCATTCGAGGGCGGCGGTCTTGGCGGCCCGGCGGCCACAGCCGCGCAGCATCAGGGGCAGCGCCGCGTTCTCCCAGGCGTTCAGTTCCGGTACGAGGACGGGCGTGGGGTCGATCCAGCCGAAGCGGTCGCGGCGCAGCCGTTCGCGGGTGACGGGGTCCATGGTGTGCACCGGCGTGCTGTTGAACCAGACCTCGCCCTGCTGGGGCAGCAGCTGCCCCGACAGACACTGGAGCAGGGTCGTCTTGCCGCTGCCGCGCGGGCCGCCGACGGCGACGATCTCGCCGTCGCGGATGCCGAGCGAGACACCGTTGAGCGCGGGCGAGCCGTTGTGCTTGACGTGCAGGGCACGTGCCCAGAGCACGTCGTTGTCCGGCGGGGCCACCATCGCGTACACCTCGGTTCAGATCTGATTTGCGCTGCCAATCCCCCGGACGGGGGAACGAAGGCGGGGCCGATCGGTCACTGGGCACGCTAGGGAGTCGGGGCCGGGAGGCCGGACAGCACGCGGCCCCGGGGCGCCCATTCTCACTCGAACGGGCGCCACCGGGGCCGTTGTTGATCATCCCGGAGGAAGATCAGAGCTTCGTCCACGCCTCCGTCAGCACCTGACGGACGATCCCCTCGATCTCGTCGAAGGTCGACTGGTCGGAGATCAGCGGCGGCGACAGCTGGATGACCGGGTCACCGCGGTCGTCGGCGCGGCAGTAGAGGCCGTACTCGAAGAGCTTCTTGGAGACGAAGCCGTAGAGCACGCGCTCCGACTCCTCGTCCGTGAAGGTCTCCTTGGTGGCCTTGTCCTTCACCAGCTCGATGCCGTAGAAGAAGCCGTTGCCGCGGACGTCGCCGACGATCGGCAGGTCGTGCAGCTTCTGGAGGGTCTGCAGGAAGTTGGCCTCGTTGTCGAGCACGTGCTGGTTGAGGCCCTCGCGCTCGAAGATGTCGAGGTTGGTGAGCGCCACGGCCGCGGAGACCGGGTGGCCGCCGAAGGTGTAGCCGTGCAGGAAGGTGTTGTCACCCTTGTAGAACGGCTCGGCGATGCGGTCCGAGACGATGGTGGCACCGATCGGGGAGTAGCCCGAGGTCATGCCCTTGGCGCAGGTGATGATGTCCGGGATGTAGTCGAACTTGTCACAGGCGAACATCGTGCCGAGGCGGCCGAAGGCGCAGATGACCTCGTCCGACACGAGCAGCACGTTGTACTGGTCGCAGATCTCGCGCACGCGCTGGAAGTAGCCGGGCGGCGGCGGGAAGCAGCCACCGGCGTTCTGCACCGGCTCCAGGAACACGGCCGCGACCGTCTCGGGGCCCTCGAAGAGGATCTCCTGCTCGATCTGGTCGGCGGCCCAGCGGCCGAAGGCCTCCGGGTCGTCGCCGTGGATCGGGGCGCGGTAGATGTTGGTGTTCGGCACCTTGTGCGCGCCCGGGACGAGCGGCTCGAAGGGGGCCTTCAGGGCCGGCAGACCGGTGATGGACAGGGCGCCCTGCGGGGTGCCGTGGTAGGCGACCGCGCGCGAGATGACCTTGTACTTCGTGTGGTTGCCGGTGAGCTTGTGGTACTGCTTCGCCAGCTTCCACGCGGTCTCGACGGCCTCGCCGCCGCCCGTGGAGAAGAACACCTTGTTCAGGTCGCCCGGAGCGTAGTGCGCGAGGCGCTCGGCGAGCTCGACGGCCTTCGGGTGGGCGTAGGACCAGATCGGGAAGAAGGCCAGCTCCTGCGCCTGCTTGAAGGCCGTCTCGGCCAGCTCCACGCGGCCGTGGCCCGCCTGGACCACGAACAGGCCCGCGAGACCGTCGAGGTAGCGCTTGCCCTTGTCGTCGTAGATGTAGGTGCCCTCACCCTTGACGATGGTGGGAACGGGCGCGTTCTCGTACGAGGACATGCGGGTGAAGTGCATCCACAAGTGGTCGTACGCGGTCTTGCTCAGGTCCTGTGTGCTCACGGCTATCGGGTTCCCCACATGTAGGTCTGCTTCTTGAGCTTCAGATAGACGAAGCTCTCGGTGGAGCGCACCCCGGGCAGGGCCCGGATGCGTTTGTTGATGACGTCCAGCAGGTGGTCGTCGTCCTCGCAGACGATCTCGGCGAGGATGTCGAACGAGCCCGCGGTCATCACCACGTACTCGACTTCCGACATGGCGGTCAGCGCGTCGGCCACCGGGTCGAGGTCGCCCTCGACATTGACGCCGACCATCGCCTGCCTGCGGAAGCCCACGGTGAGCGGGTCCGTGACGGCGACGATCTGCATCACGCCCTGGTCGAGCAGCTTCTGGACGCGCTGGCGCACGGCCGCCTCGGACAGGCCGACGGCCTTGCCGATCGCGGCGTACGGACGGCGTCCGTCCTGCTGGAGCTGCTCGATGATGGCGAGGGATACGGAGTCCAGCTGGGGACTGCCGTTCCTGGACTCGCGGGTGGAGTCCCTGGGGTCTGCGCTTCGACTGGCCACGAGCTCACTGTGCACGAGGTCTCGACGGTTCCGCAAGGCTGTAGCGATGAAATTCGTTGTTTACGAGGACGTAGCTTGCGGATTTCGCAGTCAAGGGGTGACTGGGGGTGTTGAAAACGTGGCGCCACGGATTAGGGTGGGTGTCTCAGCGATTGGACACCTGAACTTGGAGGGCCGGCAGTGAGCACCGAGCTGCGTCGTCTGCGCAATTACATCGACGGTGAGTTCCGGGACGCCGCCGACGGGCGGACCACCGAGGTCGTCAATCCCGCGAGCGGCGAGGCGTACGCGACCGCGCCGCTGTCCGGTGAGGCCGACGTGGACGCCGCCATGGCGGCCGCCGCCGCGGCCTTCCCTGCCTGGCGCGACCAGACCCCCGCCGAGCGCCAGAAGGCCCTCCTGAAGATCGCGGACGCGTTCGAGGAGCGGGCCGAGGAGCTGATCGCCGCCGAGGTCGAGAACACCGGCAAGCCGATCGGACTGACCCGGTCCGAGGAAATCCCGCCCATGGTCGACCAGATCCGCTTCTTCGCGGGCGCGGCGCGGATGCTCGAGGGCCGCTCGGCCGGCGAGTACATGGAGGGGATGACCTCCATCATCCGCCGCGAGCCGATCGGCGTCTGCGCGCAGGTCGCGCCGTGGAACTACCCGATGATGATGGCGGTGTGGAAGTTCGCCCCGGCGCTCGCGGCCGGCAACACGGTCGTCCTGAAGCCCTCGGACACCACCCCCGCCTCCACCGTCCTGATCGCCGACATCATCGGCGGCATCCTGCCCAAGGGCGTCTTCAACGTCATCTGCGGCGACCGGGAGACCGGCCGCGCGATGGTCGAGCACCCGACCCCGGCGATGGCCTCCATCACCGGCTCCGTACGCGCGGGCATGTCCGTCGCCGAGTCGGCGTCCAAGGACCTCAAGCGGGTTCACCTGGAGCTGGGCGGCAAGGCCCCGGTCGTCGTCTTCGAGGACACCGACATCGCCAAGGCCGTCGAGGACATCTCGGTCGCGGGCTTCTTCAACGCGGGCCAGGACTGTACGGCCGCCACCCGGGTCCTCGTCCAGGAGTCCATCCACGACGAGTTCGTCGCCGCGCTCGCCAAGGCCGCCGCCGAGACGAAGACCGGTCAGCCGGACGACGAGGACGTGCTCTACGGCCCGCTGAACAACCCGAACCAGCTGAAGCAGGTCGCCGGGTTCATCGAGCGGCTGCCCGCGCACGCCAAGGTCGAGGCGGGCGGCCAGCAGGTCGGCGACAAGGGCTACTTCTACGCCGCGACCGTCGTCTCCGGCCTCAAGCAGGACGACGAGATCATCCAGAACGAGGTCTTCGGGCCGGTCATCACCGTCCAGTCCTTCACGGACGAGGCCCAGGCCATCGAGTGGGCCAACGGCGTCGACTACGCCCTGGCCTCCTCGGTCTGGACGAAGGACCACGGCCGCGCGATGCGTCTGTCGAAGTCCCTCGACTTCGGCTGCGTGTGGATCAACACCCACATCCCGCTGGTCGCCGAGATGCCGCACGGCGGTTTCAAGAAGTCCGGCTACGGCAAGGACCTGTCGGCGTACGGCTTCGACGACTACACGCGGATCAAGCACGTGATGACGTCGCTGGACGCGTAGTGCGTACGGTGTGAACCGTGCGGCCCCCCCCGTGGTGGTCAGCCGCACCAGCTGGTCCCGACGACGGGCCGGGAGCAGGAGCGGCTCATGGAGCGCCTGGTGGCCGACCTCGTCGACGACGCCGTACGCCAACCGTCAGGACGGCGCGGGGAGTTGGATCCGGTTTTGGACCGGACTGGACGGCGTGCGGCCGGTCCCGCGGATCGCCGGCAGCGACGGTCCCGGTCTCGGCCTGTCCGTCGTCGCCGCCGTGGCGATGGCGCACGGCGGTCCGCGCCGACTCCGTACGAGGAACCGTACGAGGAACCGTACGAGGAGCAGCACGAGGTGTCCGCCTGAGGCGATCGCCCGAGGTAACCGACCGGAAATGACGCGATCGACAGGGTGTCGGGTCGGCGCGCGACCGCTTGACGCAGCGTCCATTGTTCGCGTCGAGTCGCAGCAGGCATGCTGCCGGGGTGCCAGAGATTCGGAAGACCTCGCCCCTGTCCCGCCGGTCCCTGCTGCGCGCCCTGGGCGGGGGTGCGGCGCTCGGGGCCCTCGCGGGCTGTGGGGTGCCCGCCGCGTACGTGTCACCCGGTGACCGCGCCGGAGCCGACCTCTCGGCCCGCGACAAGAAACTGACCTGGGCGAACTGGCCGCTCTACATAGACACCGACGACAAGGACCACACGAAGCGGCCCACGCTGGACGCGTTCCGCAAACGCACCGGGATCTCCGTCGACTACATCGAGGAGATCAACGACAACGACGAGTTCTTCGGCAAGATCAGCCCGTCCCTGATGAACCACCAGCAGACCGGCCGCGACCTGATCGTCATCAGCGACTGGATGTGCGCGCGCTTCGTCCGGCTCGGCTGGGTGCAGGAGATGGACCGCGCCAGGCAGCCGAACGTCGCCAAGTACCTCGACCCGCTGCTGAGTCGGCCCGCGTTCGACCCGGGTCGCAAGTCCACCGTGCCGTGGCAGTCCGGTATCACCGGCATCGCGTACAACCGCCGCAAGCTCGGCCGCGAGATCAACCACGTCTCGGACCTGTGGGCCTCCGACCTCAAGGGCAGGGTCACTCTGCTCTCCGGCCTCGACGAGGCGTTCGCGCTGCTCATGCAGGGCAACGGCGTCGACATCACCCGGTGGAAGGCCGACGACTTCCACAAGGTCTGCGACCAGGTCGAGAAGTACGTGCACAGCGGCCAGATCCGCCGCTTCACGGGCAACGACTACACCAAGGACCTGGTCAGCGGTGACGTACTGGCCTGTCAGGCGTACTCGGGCGATGTGATCCAGCTCCAGGCGGACAACCCGGACATCCGCTTCGTCGTCCCCGAGGAGGGCGCCGAGCTGTGGTCCGACTCGCTGATGATCCCCAACCTGGCCCGCCACAAGGCCAACGCCGAGAGGCTCGTCGACTACTACTACGAGCCCGAGGTCGCCGCCGAACTGGCGTCCTGGGTCAACTACGTCTGCCCGGTCCCGGCCGCCCAGCACGTCCTCGCCTCCTCCAAGGACGAGGACACCGCCGCCCTCGCCGAGAACCCGCTGATCTTCCCCGACGCCACCATGCGCAAGCGGCTGGCGATCGCGCGCGACATCACGTCCACGGAACGCACGGAGTTCGCCAAGCGCTGGAACGCGATCGCGGGACTCTGACGGCTTTGCCCTCTCTTTACAACCCGGTCTCCGGCTGCCTCGTCTCTTCGCACGATCCGTAACTCAGCCCGCCGGGTCACCGGGCGGGCGGACCGACGAAAGAGAGCGATTCATGCGCCGAACTGTCCTCAGCACCCTGGCACTCGCGTGTACCGCCGTGCTGGCGAGCACGGTGCCCGCCTTCGCCAGTGGGGCGAGCCCGGTCCCGACGGTCCGTCCGACCGCCACCGCCGCCCCGTCCAAGGCGCCGACCGGCAGCGCCACCCCGAGTGCCGCCCCGAGCGCGGTGCCGACCACCCGTCCGGCCTCCGGCACCCCGTCGCCGGTTCCGAGCGTCGGCACGCCGACCCGGGCGCCGTCCCCGGCGCAGGTCGCCGTCGTGCCGAAGGGAGCGCCCGACACCGGTGTGACGCCGACGGCGTCGAAGTCCGGCGGCCAGGGCGGCCTCATCGGCGGGGGCGCCGCCGCGGCGTTCGCCATCGGTGGCGCGGCGGTCTTCGTCGTACGTCGCCGGCGGGCGACCGGGGAATGACCTCGCTTTCCAGGCGCGCGTTCGTCACCGCGGCGACGGCCTCGCTGCTCGTGAGCTGCGGCGGCCACGGGACCGACTCGACCGCACCCGAACACCCCGGGAGCACGCCGGTGCCCTCGCGGACCTCCGCGAAGGCCGCGCACGGCCTCGGGCGTTCGGTCCCGGTCGGGTTGCGCATCCCGGCCATCGGGGTCGACACCCCGGTCATGCAGCTGGGGCTGGCCGCGGACGGCAGCGTCCAGGTGCCCCCGATCACGGCGCACGACCGGGCGGGCTGGTACCGGAACTCGCCGACGCCGGGTCAGACCGGTCCGTCGGTGATCCTCGGCCATGTCACGGTCGGTTCCTACGGGGACGGCGTCTTCCGCCGTCTCGCGCAGGTGCGGAAGGGCGACCGGATCGTGGCGCGCCTGGAGAACGGCAGGACGGCGGAGTTCACGGTCGACGCCGTACGGACGGTCGCCAAGGCCGACTTCCCGTCGGACGAGGTGTATGGGGACGTGGACCGTCCCGAGCTACGGCTCATCACGTGCGGAGGGGCCCGTACCGGTACGGGCTACGCCGACAACGTGATCGTCTTCGCCGCGCTGAGCTCGGCGACGCCCTGACCCGCCGAGACCGATCCCGGGCCGAGGGAACGTACGCCGTCGGCCCGGGCTCTTTCCCACGAGTGCCCGCACGACGTCACGACCATGGAGAGCTTTGAAACGGTCCCGCGAGAAGGCCGCGTCCGAGCTGTTCGCCGCCCTTTATCCGCGCCTCGCCGGCTGGTGCCGCCGTCTCGTCGACGACGACGAGACGGCCCACGAGATCGCCTCGGAGGCGTTCACCCGGCTCTGGGCCCGCTGGACCTCGGTGGCTGAGCCCCGGGGCTTCCTCTATGTCACCGCGGCCAACCTCGTCCGGGACCACTGGCGCAAGCTGGAGCGCGAACGCAGAGCCGTGCACCGTGCCACCGCCGAGGCCGCCGTCCGCCCGCACACCGAACAGTCCGACCCGTCCGTACGCCTGCTCGTGCAGTCGCTGCCGGAACGACTGCGCGTCCCGATCCTCCTGCACTACTACGCTGACATGCCGATCCGGGAGGTGTCCGTGCTGACCGGACGCAAGGAAGGAACCATCAAGGCCGACCTCCACGCGGCCCGCGAACTGCTCCGCGCCCACCTGAGGAGAAGCCTTGATCACACACTCTGACGAGGGTCCGGACTTCGACCCCGACGATCCGCTCGCCGTCATCCTGCGGCCCGCCTCCGACTACCTCGGCCCACCCCCCGGCCACTACGAGGCGATCCGCCGCGGCGCCGCCCGCCGTCGGCTGCTGCGCACCGCGGTCGGGGTCGGGTCGGTGTGCGCCGTCGCCGCCCTCGTCGCGCTGCCGATCCGCCTGTCGACGTCCCAGGCACCCACGTCCCCGACGGTCCCGCTCGCCCCGCCCTCCGAGGGCCGCCCTTCGTCCGTGCCCCCCAGCCCGTCGGCGTCCCCCGTGCCCGCCGACCCCAGCCGCACCCCGGAGAGTCGGACGGCCAGTCCCACCCCGGGGAAGCGGACGGCAATTCCCACCCAGGCGGCCCGGACGACCGGCCGCGCCACGACCCGGCCGGCCGTCCCCACCCCGGCACCGTCGTCGACGCCGTCGCCGACACCGACCACGCCCGTCGCCCAGCCGTCGATCGCGCCGAGCGGCTCTGCCCGCCGTTGAGCGGACGGCCTTCACTCCGTTGACTAATCAATGGAGTGTCGATACAGGGTGTTAATTTGGGGAAATGGCTCTGCGCAACGCGGTGATGGCCGCGCTTTTGGAGGGCGAGGCGTCCGGCTACGACCTCGCGAAGGGGTTCGAGGCCTCGGTCGCCAACTTCTGGATGGCCACCCCTCAGCAGATCTACCGCGAGCTGGAGCGCATGGAGGGCGAAGGGCTCGTCTCCGCCCGCGTCGTGCAGCAGGAACGTCGGCCCAACAAGCGGCTCTTCTCGCTCACCGAGGCCGGACTCGACGCGATACGCGCCTACACGGCCGAAGTCCCCAGCAAGCCGACGGCGATCCGGGACGAGCTGATGGTCAAGGTGAGCTGCGTCGACATCGGAGACGCCGAAGCCGTACGGGCCGGGGTCGTCGAGCGTGTGGAGCGGGCCGGCGCCAAACTGGCCCGCTACCGGCGCGCGCAGGAACGCATGCTGGCCGGCCGCAGCGAGGAGGAGTACCTCGTCACCGTCGAACGCGTGGGCCCCTACCTCACCCTGCTCGGCGGCATGGCCCTTGAGCAGGCGAACCTTCAGTGGGGCGAGACGGCCCTGAGGAGGCTCGACCAGCGGGCCGAGGCCCTCGGCGCGACGGCTCGCGGCTGATGCTCCACGTACCCCGCGCCCGTCCTGGGCGGGATCAGCGGCCCGGGTCGTAGGCGAGTTGCTTGACCAGGCGCAGGGTCAGGGCGGTTTCGACGGCCTGGACGCCGTCGAGGGCGCCGATCTTCTCGCTCAGATACGTGTACAGCTCCCCGCTGTTGCGGTAGACGGTCGAGGCGACGATGCCGGCCTGACCGGTGATCGCCGCGGCGAAACGCACCTCGGGATGCGCGGCGAGTGCCCGTCCGACGTCGGCGAGGGCGGCCGGGGCCACGGTGAGCCACAGCATGGCCTCCACCTCGTGGCCGAGCGGTTCCTGGTCGAACTGGACGTCGAAGTACAGCACCCCGGTGGCCCGCATGCGCTCCAGACGCCGCTTGACCACGGACTCCGACTGGCCGGTGGCCGCCTGGAGTTCGGTGAGCGTGGCACGCCCGTCCCGGACGAGCACGGCCAGCAGCGCCTCGTCGGCCGCCTCCAGCGTGAGGGGGTCGGTGACCGGCTCGACCGGCGGTGGGCGCAGGGCCGCCTGCTGGTCGGGGGCGAGCCCGTTGGCCTTGTTGAGCCAGTCCAGCTGTCCGCCGTAGAACGAGTGCAGTACGCAGTGGGCGCTGACGGAGACGACACGGGGGGTGCGCTGCAACCGGTCGAAGAGCAGTTCGTCCCGGGCCTGCCGGCTGCGCGGCTTCATCGCGCACATCACCTCGGTGCCGCCGGAGATCAGCGAGACGTACGAGGTGTCGGGGCGCCGGGCGAGCGCGCCCGCCAACAGTTCGGCCACGTCCGGGGTGCAGCGCAGCCGGACGATCCAGTTGGTGCGGCCGAGCCGGCTCTCGTCGATCACGCCGAGCACCCGCAGCCGTGCCGTGGTGCGCAACCGCCGCAGGCGCCGGGCGACGGTCTGGTCGGAGACCCCGAGCACCTCCGCGATCCGGGTGAGCGGCGCCCGTCCGTCGATCTGGAGGCACTGGAGCAGTCTCAGGTCGAGTGCGTCGAGCGCGCGGGACGGCATCGGCTCGGCCTCCTCTCGCTCCATTCGCTCCATGCGGACTCCCGAAGTCAATGATCGAGCATGACGGTGAGGCCCGGGACCAGTGTGGTCCCGGGCCTCGTACGGGCGCCCGTTCCGTCCCCACGAAAGGGCGCCTCCAGGGCCTGTCCGGCGGATCACGCCGCAGACACGCCCTGGTGCCGGGGTCAGCCGCGCTGCCCCAGCCGGGGCTCCGCCGCCCCGGTCTCCCGCGGTGCCGCCGGGGCGGCGCCGGATCCGGCCACCGGCCTGGTGACCGACTGCCGCGGGCTGCGCAGCAGGACGGCACCGACCGCCGCGGCGACCAAGGTCAGTGCCGCGGCGATGATCAGGCACAGGTGAAGGCCGTCGAGGAAGGCCTCGGACAGGGCGCCCAGGGCACGGCCCCGGTCGGCGCCCAGGTTCATGCCCGCGACCGCGCCCAGGCCGTTCGCGTCCACCACGGAGGTGACGCTCCGTACCGTCGCCGCCGGCAGACCCACGTCGGTGAGGTGGCCCGGCAGGGTGTGCACGGCCTTGGTGGACAGCACGGCGCCGAGGACGGCCGGGCCGAGCGCGCCGCCGACCTGCCGGAACGCGCTGTTCCCGGCGGCCGCCATACCGGCCTGGCGCAGCGGTACGGAGGCGACGGCCGCGGCCGTCATCGGCGTGATGACGAAGCCGAGGCCGAGGCCCAGCAGGGCCAGTCGCCAGGCCAGCGAACCGAACGACGTACCGGCGTCGAGGGACGTCAGCGACAGCAGCGAGGCCGCGGTCACCAGCAGCCCGCCGGTGATCAGGACGCGGGGCGACACCTTGTGCATCAGCCGCCCGGCCGGTGCCCCGACGAGGATGCACATCAGAGTGACCATCAGCATCCGGGCCGCCGCCTCCAGGGTGCTGAGCTGCTGCACCATGCCGAAGTAGAGGCTGAGGGCGAAGAAGAAGCCGATCAGGCCCAGGAAGCTGATCATGGCGACGAGCGTCGTGGCGGTGAAGGCGGGGCTGCGGAAGAGCGTCAGGTCCAGCATCGGGCTGTCACTGCGGCGCTCCACCAGGACGAACGCGACGGCCGCGACCGCCGCCGCCACCAGGGCCACGATCACCTTCCCCTCGGTGAAGGAGCCGGCGCCGCCCTCGATGACGCCGTAGACCAGCGCGGTGATCGCCACCGCGGCGGTGATCTGGCCGGGCCAGTCCAGACGTCGGGAGCCGGGGGCGCGCGAGTCGGTCACCAGCCGGGCCGCGAAGGCCATCGCGAGGAGCGAGGCGGGAACGGGCAGCAGGTAGATCCAGCGCCAGGAGAAGTGCTCCAGGATCAGTCCCGCGATCACCGGGCCGAGCGCCAGCGCCGCCATCAGGGCCGTGGCCCACAGCCCGACGAACTTGCCGCGCTCGCGGTGGTCGGGCACGGCGTGGCTGATCAGCGCCAGCGTCGTGGGCAGCAGCGCGGCGGCGCCCAGACCGGCGAAGGCCTGGCCCACCCACAGGACCTCGATCGACCGCGCGCACAGCGCGATCGCCGCCCCCACCGCGCTGAACGCGAGGCCCGCCTGGAAGACCTTCTTGCGGCCGTGGACCTCGCCGAAGACTCCGGCGGTCAGGATCAGCGCGGCCATGGGCAGCACGAACGCGTCCGAGACCCACGACAGTTGGGCGGTCGACGCGTTCAGCGCCCGCTGGATGGCCGGCAGGCTCACCGAGACGGTGGTCACCGGCAGATACGCGACGAACACGCCCACGCAGGCCATGACGAGCGTGGCCGCCCGCCGTTCCCGCGGCTCGTGCGCCGTTGTCGTGACGTTCACGAAACTCCCTCTCCCCCTGCGGCGCACCGCACCGCGATCGCTCGATACGGCGCTCACCTTCGGGGCCGCCTGCGGGCCGGGGCCAGCCACGGCGGGGGAAAATCTGGATATTCGACATTCCGGACCCGGTTTCCCGGGATTTCCGTGATCGCTGTCAGGAGGTGTGAGGCCGCCGACCTGGTGACCGGCGCGGCGGATAGGTTCGCGGGTATGACGACGACATCGCAAGAAGCCTTCCTGCGGGCCTTCCACGCCGAGCGGCCGGCGGTGACGGCGGACGCGTTCGCCGGTGGCCGCGCCGCGGACGGCCGGTCCAGCTACGAGATCGTGCGCGACCGGGTCGCCGGACACGGGCGGGTACTGGATCTCGGCTGCGGCGACGGCCTGTTGCTCGAACTGCTCGGCCGGACCGAGGGACGCCGGCTGGCCGGGGTGGACCTCTCACCGGAGGCCCTGGAGCTGGCGCGTCTGCGACCGCTGCCCGCCGGGACGACGCTGTCGGAGAGCCGGGCCCAGCACCTTCCCTTCGCCGACGACACCTTCGACGCCTGTGTCTCCCACATGGCGCTGATGCTGATGGGCGAGGTGGAACAGGTGGCCGCGGAAGTGGCCCGGGTGCTGCGCCCCGGAGGCATGCTGGCCTGCGTGATCGGCGGCGGAGCCGTGGGCGGTGAGGCGTACGAGCTGTTCGTCGGGCTGTTGCGGTCCGCGGTCGAGACGGCTCCCGTCGGGCAGCGCATCCCCGCTCTCGGGGACCGGAGGACCCGCAGCCGTGCGGGGCTCGACAGCGTCCTCACGCCGGCGGGATTCGCGCCGGTCGACTGGGAGACCGTCCCCATCGACCTGAGCGGACCGGTCGAGCAGGTGTGGGACGCCCTGGCGGGTGTCTATGACGTCGGCCCGCTCGACGCGGCCACCGTGGAGTCCCTGCGCGCGGCCTTCCTCACCGGGGCGAAGAAGCTCACGGCGCCGAACGGGGTCGTCCCGTGCGGGATGAACGTGCATCTCGTGACGACGAATCTGACGACGAATCCGACCGATCCGACGGCGCCTCCGGCGGCAAATCCGGCGGCCGGAACCGCTACTGCCTGAGCGCCGCCATCGCCATGCGCAGGGCGACCGGGAGCCCGTTCCCTGGCACTGCCCCGGATCAACCGCCGTTGTGCGCAAAAAACTGTTATCGCGGAGGGCGGCCCTCCGTCTCCTGTGCGTCAGGGCCCGACGAACGGCTGTGATCCGCGACATGGCGCGCGGACAGGCTCGCCGGAGTGGGGGATCCTGCACTTTCGCCCGTGTGTGCCCAGTGGCACGGGTGGTCACCGTGGCATCGGAGGGACGTACGTGGACGGGCGGCAGTGGCGCTCCATCATCGGGGCCGCGCAGGCCGGCGACCGGCGCGCCCTCGACGAACTCGTCGCGGGCTGGCTCCCGCTCGTCTACAACATCGTCGGCCGCGCCCTGAACGGCCACGCGGACGTCGACGACGTCGTGCAGGAGACCATGCTGCGCGCCGTCGACAACCTCGGCTCGCTGCGCGACCCGGACAGCTTCCGGTCCTGGCTGGTCGCCATCACGATGCGGCAGATACGGGACCGCTCGCGCCGCCGGACGGCCGAGCCGCTGGCCGACGGCGCCGGTGAACAGGCCGCCGACTTCGCCGAACTGACCGTGCTGCGGCTCCAGTTGAAGGGACAGCGGCGAGAGGTCGCGGAGGCGGTGCGCTGGCTCGACGACGAGGACCGCCAGTTGCTCTCGTTGTGGTGGCTGGAGGTCGCGGGCGAACTCACCCGGCGCGAGCTGGCGGCCGCGGTCGGGATCAGCAGGCAGCACGCGGCGGTGCGGGTGCAGCGGATGAAGCAACGGCTGGAGATCGCGCGGGACATCGTGCGGGCGCTCGACGGCCACCACCCCGGCGCGGGCAACTCCCCCTGCCCGGACCTGCGGTTGGTGACCGCCCGCTGGGACGGGCGGCCCGACTCGGTGTGGCGCAAGCGGCTGGCCCGGCACATCCGGGGCTGTGCGTACTGTTCGGGCGCCCGCGAGGCCGTCGTACCGGCCGAACGCCTCCTCGTCGGGATCGCTCTAGTCCCGTTGCCGGTCGGCTTCACGCTGTCGCTCGCGCTCGGCGGCAAGACGGCGGTCGCCGCCACCTCCGTCGGCTGGTCCGCCAAGGTCCTCGGCCTGCTCACCAAGCCCGCCGTCGCCGTCACGGCCGGCGCCACCCTCGCGGCGGGTGGCCTGTACGTCGTCACCCGGGCGCCCGACGACCCGCCCCCGGCCCTCGCCGCGCCCACGGCGGCGAGCACCGCACGCCCACCGTCGGGACGTACGGGCGAGCCGTCCGCCTCCGCGACCCCCTCACCGTCCCCCTCGGCCTCCCCATCACCGTCGCCCTCGCCCTCGAAGACCCGTGTCCAGCTGTACGGCACCGTCGTCGACGCCGTCGACAGCGCACCCGCCGCGAGCGCGCTGCCGGCGGCGCTGCCCCGGCGCGCCGAGAAGGGCGTCACCGCCACCGGGGCGCCCGCCACCGGCCTCACCCACCGCGGGGAGACGGTCACCTTCAGCGGGCAGGGCTACTTCCGGGTCCGCTGGCAGGTGCTGCCTCAGCAACGCACCGGCGCCCTGCTCATGCCGACCTGGACCGGGCTGAGCGGCAGGCTCTTCCACGTCGCCTCGGGCGGCGGCCACCGCATGGACGACGTGCAGTCGGGCTCGACGGACGGCACGACCTGGATGGGCGGCCCGTCCGTGGGCTACGCCGTCCTGCCCTCCGGCACCCAACAGATGTGGCAGAACGAGTACTTCTGGATCGACGGCACCGTCACCCTCCACCAGAACGAGGGCCCCGCCGACTACAACCTCTTCGTCCAGACCTCGACCTGGGACAAGGTGACCGAGGACGTCCGCACCGGTCCCGCCCAGGGCGTGATCCGCTACGGCCTCGTCCGCGACAACGGCGAGGACACCGCCCCGGTGCCGCAGTACCTGACCCGCTCGACCCCCGCCGACCCGGCGACCGTGAGCAGGCGCTCGCAGGTCACCTCCTGACCGGGCCGCCCGCGTTTCCCCCTCAGGCCTTGCGCAGCGCGCACAGCGCGTCGATGCGGTTCGTGGTGATCGAATCCACTCCCATGTCCAGCAGCCGGCGCATGGAACGGCGGGTGTCGGGAGTCCAGACGGAGAGCAGGTGGCCGCCCCGGTGGACGCGGGCGGTGAGGGCGCGGTCGACCAGGCTGAAGCGGTAGTTGAGCCAGCGCGGCCGTACGGCTTCGAGGACGGCCGGGCGCGGCGGTGCGAGGCTCGTCCAGGTCAGCGCGATCTCGGCGGCGGGGTCGGCGGCGCGCACCGCCAGCATGGCCGGGGCGCCCGCGCAGTAGTACACCCGGTCCTGGGCCCCGCACTCACGGATGACCTCGATGATCCGGCGTACGGCCGTGCCGTCGGGCTCTCCCGGCAGATCGACCATGATCCGGCTGTCCTTGGTCACCTCGAGGGCCTCCACGAGCGTCGGTACCCCGCCGCCCGTGAGCCCGCGCACCTCGTCCGAGGAGAGCGAACTGAGCGGCCGCTCCAGCTCCCACAGCCGTTTCAGTGTCTCGTCGTGCAGCAGCACGGGCACCTCGTCGCGGGTCAGCCGTACGTCGATCTCGACCGCGTCCGCGCCCAGTTGGAGCGCGGAACGCAGCGAGTCGATGGTGTTCTCGCGGACGCGATAGGGGTCGCCGCGGTGGGCCACGGCAGTCACGGTGCGCATGGGCCCATTGTGCTGGTCGCTCAGAGCGTGAGCCACGCCGAGGCGTAGGTGTCGATCTCCTCGGCGAGGCGTGTCTTGCCGGCCGGGTCGAGGAAGGACGCCTCCACCGCGTTCTTGGCGAGCCCGGCGAGGCCGAGTTCGTCGAGGTCGAGGAGACGGGCGGCGACCGCGTACTCGTTGTTGAGGTCGGTGCCGAACATCGGCGGGTCGTCGGAGTTGATCGTGACGAGGACCCCGGCCCGGGTGAACTCCCTTATGGGGTGCTCGTCGAGGGTGCGGACCGCGCGGGTGGCGATGTTGGAGGTCGGGCAGACTTCCAGCGCGATGCGGTGCTCGGCGAGGTGGGCGAGCAGCTTCGGGTCCTGCGCGGAGCTGGTGCCGTGCCCGATGCGCTCGGCGCGCAGCTCGTTCAGCGCGTCCCAGACGGTCTCCGGCCCGGTCGTCTCACCCGCGTGCGGCACCGAGCGCAGCCCGGCCGCGATCGCCTGGTCGAAGTACGGCTTGAACTGCGGTCGCGGTACGCCGATTTCGGGCCCGCCGAGTCCGAAGGAGACCAGACCCTCAGGACGCAGCCGGTCGTCGGTGGCGAGCCGCAGGGTCTCCTCGGCCGCCTCGAGCCCCGCCTCGCCGGGAATGTCGAAGCACCAGCGCAGGACGACCCCGAACTCGGCCTCCGCCGCCTTGCGGGCGTCCTCGATGGCGTCCATGAAGGCGCGCTCGTCGATGCCGCGGCGGGTGGAGGACCACGGGGTGATGGTCAGCTCGGCGTAACGGACCTGCTGCCGGGCCATGTCCCGGGCGACCTCGTACGTCAGCAGCCGTACGTCCTCGGGGGTGCGGATCAGGTCGACGACGGACAGGTAGACCTGGATGAAGTGGGCGAAGTCGGTGAACGTGAAGTAGTCCGCGAGGGCCTCGGGGTCCGTCGGCACCTGGGAGTCGGGGTGGCGGGCGGCGAGGGTGGAGACGATGCGGGGGGAGGCGGATCCGACGTGGTGCACGTGCAGTTCGGCCTTGGGCAGTCCGGCGATGAAGGCGTGCAGGTCGCGGACGCCCTCGCGGGTGCTGAGCTGGTCGGTCAAGGATTCCTCCCCGGAACGGCGCCCCCGGACCGTGGTCGGGGGACGCGGGTGATCGGCTGATCGGTGATTCGGGGATCATCGTAGGCCGCCCCTCACGGGGTGAAGCCCCGGGCCGTAGCATGACGGCAGGTACGACAGAGGAGGGGACCTCACGCATGTCCGACGACGCGCAGGCGCCACAGGTGCCGCAGGACGCCGCCGCGACCCCGTGGGCATCCCCGGACCAGCCGGCTCCGCCGCCGACCCAGATCGACGTGCCGTTGGCCGCCGGTTCCGAGGACGCGATACCCGGCGGGAACCCCCAGCCGGGTTCCCCGCCCGGCGGCCCCCTGGACAACGGTGCCGCCGGACCGCGACCCGAGCCGAACCCCTGGGCCCCGCCCGCGGACCAGGCACCCTCCCCCGCGCCCGGTGCCCCCACACCCCCCTCGGTGCACAACCAGCCGACGGTCGTCGCCCTCCCCGGAACGGGCACGCCCGGCCACCCCCAGCCCCACCCCCAGTCCCCGCCCCAGTCCTGGGACAACCCCTTCGCGTCTCCCGCCGCCGCACCCTCGCCCCACCCCCGGCCCGCCCCCGGAGAGCCGGTTCCCCCGCCGCCCATCGCTCCCGAGGGCCCCGGCCAGGCCCCGTACGGCTACGGATACGGCTACCCGACCTACCCCACGCCGGGACCCGGCTACCCGGGCGCCCCCGGCTACGGCTGGCCGATGATGCCCCCGGCGCCGAGCAACGGCATGGGCACCGCCGGGCTGGTGCTCGGCATCATCTCGGCCGTCGTGTTCTGTCTGTGGCCGGTCGCGATCATCCTGGGGATCCTCGCGGTGACCTTCGGCGTGCTGGGGCGACGCAGGGCGCGCCGCGGCGAGGCGAACAACCCCGGTCAGGCGCTGGCCGGGATCATCTGCGGAGCGGTCGGCATCGCGCTCGGCATCGCGATGATCGTGGTCTTCTTCGTCCTCCCGGACGACAGCGGCGACAGCGACCCGTTCAGCGGAGACGACGGCTACTCCACTTCACTCGTCGTGCCGCACCTCGGCTAGGTCCCAACCGCTCCCGCGCCTGAACTACCTGAACTGGTCGTCCCCCAGGAGCCGCTCCCGCGCCTCCATCAAGGCGAATCCCAGCAGGTTCGGCCCCCGCCACCGCTCGGGATCCGCCGCCCGCTCGTCGTCCGCCGCGAGTCCTATGCCCCAGACCCGGTCCATGGGGCTGGCCTCGACCAGCACCCGCGTGCCCGTGCCCAGCAGGAACGCGCGCAGCTCGGGATGGGCCGCGAACTTGTGCACGCTGCCCTCGACGACGATCCCGAAGCGCTCGCGCTCCCAGGTCGCCTCGTCGAAGCCGCTCACGAGCCGTCCCACCTTCTTGGCGAGCGCGGGGCTGGACGCCTCGATCGCGCGCCGCTGCGCTTCCGCGTCACCGAAGAGCCGTGCCTTGCCCGCCATCATCCAGTGCTCAGCCGTCGCGTAAGTGACACCGTCCACCACGAACGGTGACGGCCACCACTGGCTCAGGCAGCTCGCACTCACCTGACCGTCCGGTCGCGGGCGGTGCCCCCAGAAGTGCAGGTACTTGACCCTCGCCCCCGAGCGGACCGCGCTGACCAGCGCTTCCCAAGAATCGATCTTCGCCATGCACGCCACTGTGGCACGCACCACTGACATTCCGTCCCGCCTTTTCCATGGGGACTCGACACCTGGTCGACAGATTCCGTCGCGTAACCAAAAGGCAACAACGGAATCACTTGTTGGAGTCCCTTAGCTCTGTCAGGATCGGCACTCAAATCGGGCTGGAGCTACGCCCACCCCTGCGGCAGCGGGGAGAACGGCGGAGGAGAGCGACATGCACAATCCGGGCCATCGCTTCCAGGCGCAGGACCGCTTCGCGGACGGCGCGCAGTACATCGCGGGCCGGCTGGCCAAGGGCACCTCGGGCCGTATGCACGCGGTCGTCGACCCCGCCACCGGCGAGGAGGTCTACACGTACGAGCTGGCGAGCACCGTCGACGTGGACGCGGCCGTCGCCGCCGCCCGGGAGGCGTTCCCCGGCTGGGCGGGCGCCACCCCCGGCGAGCGCTCCGACGCCCTGCACCGCTTCGCCGCCGTACTCGCCGACCGCGCCGAGGAGTTCGCCCGGGCGGAGTCGCTCCAGTGCGGAAAGCCCCTCAAGCTGACCCGCGAGTTCGACGTGCCCGGCACCATCGACAACATCGCCTTCTTCGCGGGCGCGGCCCGGCATCTGCAAGGGCAGTCCGCGGGCGAGTACTCCGGCGACCACACCTCGTACGTACGCCGCGAGCCCATCGGTGTCGTCGGCTCCATCGCGCCCTGGAACTACCCCCTCCAGATGGCCGCCTGGAAGATCCTCCCGGCGATCGCCGCGGGCAACACGATCGTGCTGAAGCCCGCCGAGCTGACCCCGCTGACCTCGCTCCTGTTCGCCGAGGCCGCCACCGCGGCGGGCATCCCGGACGGCGTGATCAACATCGTGACCGGGGCCGGCCGGGACGCCGGCGAGCACCTCGTCGGCCACCCCGACGTGGCGATGACCTCCTTCACCGGGTCCACCGCGGTCGGCAAGCGCGTCGCCGAGATCGCCACCTCGACCGTCAAGCGGCTCCATCTGGAGCTGGGCGGCAAGGCCCCCTTCGTGGTCTTCGACGACGCGGACCTGGACGCGGCCGTGAACGGCGCGGTCGCGGGCTCGCTCATCAACAGCGGGCAGGACTGCACGGCCGCCACGCGCGCGTACGTACAAAGGCCCCTCTACGAAGAGTTCGTGTCCAGGACGGCCGCCCTGATGGCGAGCGTCCGCCTCGGCGACCCGTTCGCGTCCGGCACCGACCTCGGCCCGCTGATCTCGCACGCCCAGCGCGACCGCGTGGCCGGATTCGTCGACCGGGCCCGCGGCTACGCGCGCGTGGTGACCGGCGGAGAGATCCCCGAAGGGCTCAAGGAGGGCGCCTTCTACCGGCCCACGCTCGTCGCCGACGCTCCTCAGGACAGCGAGATCGTGCAGTCCGAGATCTTCGGTCCCGTCCTGGTGGTGCTCCCCTTCGACAGCGACGACGAGGGAATCCGGCTCGCCAACGACACTCCGTACGGTCTCGCAGCCTCCGCGTGGAGCCGGGACGTGTACCGGGCCAACCGCGCGACCCGCGAGATCAAGGCGGGCTGCGTGTGGGTCAACGACCACATTCCGATCATCAGCGAGATGCCGCACGGCGGCTACAAGGCGTCCGGCTTCGGCAAGGACATGTCGGCGTACTCGTTCGAGGAGTACACCCAGATCAAGCACGTCATGTTCGACAACACCGCGGTCGCCAGGAAGGACTGGCACCGCACGATCTTCGGGGACCGGCCCTAGTCGATCCGGAGTCGGCCGCGCGCCGGCTTTCCGACTATCGCCGAGTGGCAGACCAGGCCGCCAGACCACGGCCGCGACCCTTCCGAAAGGGCACCACGAGCATGGAGCAGTACGAGCCCGACCGCCTCTCCCCGGCCCAAGTGGCCGCCATGCGGCGCAGTTTCAGGAATGGCAGGGCCGCGCTCAGCCGCCGCTCGCTGCTGCGCGCCTCCGCGGGCGGCGCGCTCGCCGTCGGCGGGCTCGGCGCGCTGAGCGGCTGCGGGATCCCGGCCGCGGGCAAGACCCAGGGCGGCGTGTCCGCCGAGGACCACTCGGCCAAGGAGAAGACGATCAACTTCTCCAACTGGACCGAGTACATGGACGTCGACGACAGCGGGAAGCACCACCCGACGCTCGACGCGTTCACCAAGCGCACCGGCATCTCGGTCAAGTACACCGAGGACATCAACGACAACGTCGAGTTCTTCGGCAAGATCAAGCCGCAGCTCGCCGCGGGCCAGGACACCGGGCGCGACCTGATCGTGGTCACCGACTGGCTGGCCGCCCGGCTGATCCGCTTCGGCTGGGTGCAGAAGCTGAACGCCTCCAACCTGCCGCACGCGTACGCCAACCTGTCCGCCCAGTTCCGCAGCCCCGACTGGGACCCGGGACGCGCCTACTCCTACCCCTGGCAGGGCATTTCGACCGTCATCGCATACAACAAGAAGGCGTTGAACGGCATCGAGGTGAAGTCGGTCTCCGACCTGCTCGACAACCCCAAGCTCAAGGGGCGCGTCGGCTTCCTCTCGGAGATGCGCGACAGCATGGGCATGACGCTGCTCGACATGGGCAAGGACCCCGCGAAGTTCACCGACGACGACTTCGACGCGGCGATCGCCCGACTCCAGAAGGCCGTCGACAAGGGCCAGATACGCCGCTTCACCGGCAACGACTACACGTCCGACCTCACCAAGGGCGACCTCGCGGCCTGTGTCGCCTGGGCGGGCGACGTCGTCCAGCTCAAGGCGGACAGCCCGGACGTGGACTTCATCATCCCGGACAGCGGCTATCTGACGTCCACGGACAACATGCTGATCCCCAACAAGGCCCGTCACAAGACGAACGCCGAACGGCTCATGGACTACTACTACGAGCCCGGTCCGGCCGCACAGCTCGCCGCGTACATCAACTACGTCTGTCCCGTCGACGGGGTCAAGGACGAGCTTGCGAAGATCGACAAGGCGGCGGCGGACAACCCGCTGATCATCCCCGACAAGGCCATGGCCGCGAAGTCCCACGCCTTCCGCTCCCTGACGCAGAAGGAAGAGACGGCCTACGAAGAGAAGTTCGCCAAGCTCACCGGGGCGTGACGCCTCCGGCGGCTGAGCGGTGGCGGTGGTCCGGCCGGGCCGCCCGGGCGGTTGCCCGGGGCCCGAGGAGACCCGCGCCGGCTCCGCCGCGCGGCCCCGACCGGCGCAGCGACCGCAGTCCGCCCCGGACACCCCTACGACCCCGACATCCAGGGACCACACCATGACGACAGACAACGGCGGCGACGTCCGCCTCTCCGGGATCAGCAAGACGTACGGCTCCTTCACGGCCGTCCACCCGCTCGACCTGACCGTCCCCGAAGGCTCCTTCTTCGCCCTTCTCGGGGCGTCGGGCTGCGGCAAGACCACCACCCTGCGGATGATCGCGGGTCTGGAGGAACCTTCCTCCGGCACCGTCTTCCTCGGCGACCAGGAAGTGACCCACCTGCCCCCGTACAAGCGGCCGGTGAACACCGTCTTCCAGTCCTACGCCCTCTTCCCGCACCTCGACATCTTCGAGAACGTCGCCTTCGGTCTGCGCCGGCGCGGCATCAAGTCGGTGAAGAAGCAGGTCGAGGACATGCTGGAGCTCGTCCAGCTCGGTGAGCAGGCCCGCAAGAAGCCGCACCAGCTCTCCGGCGGTCAGCAGCAGCGCGTCGCCGTGGCCCGCGCCCTGATCAACCACCCCAAGGTGCTGCTCCTCGACGAGCCGCTCGGCGCCCTCGACCTCAAGCTGCGCCGCCAGATGCAGCTGGAGCTCAAGCGCATCCAGACCGAGGTCGGCATCACCTTCGTGCACGTCACGCACGACCAGGAGGAGGCCATGACGATGGCCGACACGGTCGCCGTGATGAACGCGGGCCGCGTCGAGCAACTCGGCGCCCCCGCCGACCTCTACGAGAACCCGCAGACCACGTTCGTCGCCAACTTCCTCGGCACCTCGAACCTCATCGAGGCCGCCGTCGACGGCAAGGACGGCGACGACATCGTCCTGGCGGCGGGCGGCGGCAGGCTGGTGCTGCCGCAGGCGCGATGTTCGGCGCCCACGACGACCGGCGGCAAGGTCCTGGTCGGAGTCCGCCCCGAGAAGATATCGCTCACGCACGTCGACGACGCGGACGAGATACCCGACGGGCGCAACCGGATCACCGGCAGGATCGCCGACTCCAGCTTCATCGGCGTCTCCACGCAGTACGTCATCGACAGCGCCGTCTGCCCCGAGTTCGAGGTCTACTCCCAGAACATCGACCGCGACGCCCGGCTCACCCCTGGCGCCGAGGTGGTCCTGCACTGGAGCCCGGCGCACACCTTCGGCCTCGACGCGGCGCAGGACATCGACGCCGGCGTGGAAACGGTCGAGGAGGAAGCCGCCTGATGGCCAGCGTCACCGAGGCGCCACTCCTCGCGCCGCAGCCCGACAAGAAGCCGCCCCGCAAGCGCGGCCGCCTCGTCCCGTACTGGCTGCTCCTGCCCGGCATCCTCTGGCTGCTGATCTTCTTCGCGCTGCCGATGGTCTACCAGGTCTCCACGTCCGTGCAGACGGGCTCCCTGGAGGAGGGCTTCAAGGTCACCTGGCACTTCCAGACGTACTGGAACGCGCTGGCCGACTACTGGCCCCAGTTCCTGCGCTCGGTGCTGTACGCGGGCGCCGCGACGATCCTGTGCCTGGTGCTCGGCTACCCGCTGGCGTATCTGATCGCCTTCCGCGCGGGCCGCTGGCGCAATGTCGTGCTGATCCTGGTCATCGCGCCGTTCTTCACGAGCTTCCTGATCCGCACGCTCGCCTGGAAGACGATCCTCGCGGACGGCGGCCCGGTCGTCGGCGCCCTCAACACCCTGCACGTCCTGGACGTCACCAACTGGCTCGGCTTCACCTCCGGCGACCGCGTCCTGGCCACACCACTGGCGGTGGTCTGCGGCCTCACGTACAACTTCCTGCCCTTCATGATCCTGCCGCTCTACACCTCGCTGGAGCGCATCGACGGACGCCTCCACGAGGCGGCGGGCGACCTGTACGCGAAGCCGTTCACGACCTTCCGCAAGGTCACCTTCCCGCTGTCGATGCCCGGCGTGGTCTCCGGCACGCTGCTGACCTTCATCCCGGCCAGCGGTGACTACGTGAACGCCGACCTGCTCGGCTCCACGGACACCCGGATGGTCGGCAACGTCATCCAGACGCAGTTCCTGCGGATCCTCGACTATCCGACGGCCGCCGCGCTCTCGTTCATCCTCATGGCCGCGATCCTCATCATGGTCACCCTCTACATCCGCAAGTCCGGGACGGAGGATCTGGTCTAAATGGCCTTCGTACGCTGGTTCAAGCGGAATCTCGTCGTCATCGGGGGACTGCTGACGCTGGGATATCTGCTGCTGCCCAATGTCATCGTCACGGTGTTCTCCTTCAACAAACCGAAGGGGCGCTTCAACTACGAGTGGCAGCAGTTCTCCCTCGACGCCTGGCGCGATCCGTGCGGGGTCGCCGACATGTGCGGCTCGCTCTCGATCAGCCTCCAGATCGCCGTCTGGGCGACGATCGGGGCCACGATCCTCGGCACGATGATCGCCTTCGCCCTCGTCCGCTACCGCTTCCGGGCGCGCGGCGCGGTGAACTCGCTGATCTTCCTGCCGATGGCGATGCCCGAGGTCGTCATGGCCGCCTCGCTGCTCACCCTGTTCCTCAACCTGGGTGCTCAGTTGGGTTTCTGGACGATCCTGATCGCCCACATCATGTTCTGCCTCAGCTTCGTCGTGACGGCCGTCAAGGCGCGGGTGATGTCGATGGACCCGCGCCTGGAGCAGGCGGCTCAGGACCTCTACGCCGGTCCGGTGCAGACGTTCCTGCGCGTCACGCTGCCCATCGCGGCCCCCGGTATCGCGGCGGGCGCGCTGCTCGCCTTCGCGCTCTCCTTCGACGACTTCATCATCACCAACTTCAACGCGGGTTCGACCGTCACCTTCCCCATGTTCGTGTGGGGTTCGGCGCAGCGCGGAACGCCCGTTCAGATCAATGTCATCGGTACGGCCATGTTCATCGTCGCCGTACTGTTCGTCCTGGCCGGAATGGTCGTCAGCAACCGCCGCAACAAGCAAAAGGCATAGTAAAAGGCCTCGCGGAAGGCATATCCCACAGAGAAATTTCGGTGGGTAATTCAGCTGTAGGGAGTTGAAATCATGGCCCCAAGCGCCATGACCCGTTGGACCACGTCTCTTTCCGAAGCCCAGCCGGTTCCGTACTGGCTGGACGACCCCGGCAAGCCCCACCCCGAGCCCGCCCTCACCGGCGCCGAGACCTGCGACCTGCTCGTCGTCGGCGGTGGCTACAGCGGACTGTGGACCGCGCTGATCGCCAAGGAGCGCGATCCGCAGCGTGAGGTGGTGCTCCTGGAGGGCCGCGAGGTGGGCTGGGCCGCCTCGGGCCGCAACGGCGGCTTCTGCGCCGCGTCCCTGACCCACGGCCTGGCCAACGGACTCACCCGCTGGCCGGACGAGATCGGGAAGCTGGAGGAGCTGGGCGCCCGCAACCTCGACGAGATCGAGGCGGCCGTCGCCCGCTACTCCCTCGACTGCGACTTCGAGCGCTCCGGCGAGATCGACGTCGCCACCGAGCCGCACCAGGCGGCCGAACTCCGCGAGTGGCACGAGGAACTGCGGGAGCGGGGCCTGGCGGACGGCATCGAGTTCCTGGACGCCGACGCGGTCCGCGAAGAGGTCGACTCGCCGACCTTCCTCGCGGGCCTGCACGACCGGCGCGGCGTCGCCATGCTCCACCCCGCCAAGCTCGCCTGGGGACTCAAGCGGGCCTGCCTGCGGCTCGGGGTGCGGGTGTACGAACACACGCCCGCGCTCGCCCTGAAGGCGTACGGCGCCGGCATGGCCGTACGCACTCCGTACGGTTCCGTCCGCGCCCGCAAGGTGGCGCTCGCCACCAACATCTTCCCGAACCTGGTCAAGCGGGTGCGCGCGTACACCGTCCCGGTCTACGACTACGCGCTGATGACCGAACCCCTGACCGCCGATCAGCTGGCGTCCGTCGGCTGGAAGAACCGGCAGGGCCTCGGGGACTCGGCGAACCAGTTCCACTACTTCCGGCTCTCCGCCGACAACCGCGTCCTGTGGGGCGGTTACGACGCGATCTACCCGTACGGCGGCCGGGTGCGCGCCGAGTACGACGACCGCCCGGAGACGTACGCGAAGCTCGCCGGGCACTTCTTCACCTGCTTCCCGCAGCTGGAGGGCGTCCGCTTCACCCACGCCTGGGGCGGCGCGATCGACACCTGCTCGCGCTTCTCGGCCTTCTTCGGCACGGCGCACCACGGAAAGGTCGCGTACGCGGCCGGGTACACGGGCCTGGGTGTGGGCGCGACCCGGTTCGGCGCGGACGTGATGCTCGACCTGCTGGCGGGGGAGCGCACCGAGCGCACGGAGCTGGAGATGGTCCGCAAGAAGCCCCTGCCGTTCCCGCCCGAGCCCTTCGCCTGGACCGGCATCGCGCTCACCAAATGGTCGCTGGCGCGGGCGGACGCGCACGGCGGGCGGCGCAATCTCTGGCTGAAGACGATGGACAAGCTGGGGCTGGGCTTCGACAGCTGAGCCGCACCGGCGGGGCGTGCGCCGCCGTGGCTGATCCATCGGCGTACGCCCCGCTCATCCACTGTGATCCGGCTCACCACCGACAAGGGGCGGAACCCGCGTAATGCCCGGCCCGAACCCCCCTCCCCTCTGTGACGCGACCAGCGTCGACGCGAGGGGAAAAGGGGGGTCCGCCATGACAGGGGACAAGACGGCGGTCGAGTGGCTGGCATCCGTGGCGCCGGATCCCGAGGCCTGCCGCGGGGAATGGGAGCGCAATCCGCTGGGGGTCGCACTGCTGCCTGCCGGCAGGCTCTGGGACGTACTGATCCTGCCGGGCGAGCTCGGCTATCCCACGCTCGACGTGCTGACCCGCGTGATCGACCGACTCGGCCCGGTGCTCGTCGACTTCGGCGACGCCCGGATGGGTTTCTTCGTGCCGCCCGGCACCGCGGCGCGCTGGCTCGGCACGGGGGTGCGCACGGCGGGGCGCGGTACGTGGATCGTGGTGCCGTACCCGAGACGGACCGCGGGCGGGGTCCGCTGGCTGATCCCGCCGGACGGCACCGGCACGCTCACCGATCCAGCGCTGCTGGAACTGGCCATGCACGAGGCGGTGGCGGGCATCGCCGGATACGAGGGTCGATAGTCGCCACGGGGACGGACCCCGGTATCGGACCCCGGTATCGGACCCCGGTCACGGCCAAAGGTCTTGACAACAGGATTGGTCTGGACCAAGTTGGGCGCGCTCCACCCTCCTGAATCCCCCCATGCCCGGAGGCAGTTGTGGATCGCACCGAACGCACCAGACCGTCCACGGGTCGAAGGCTGCTCGCCGTGTGCACGGCCACCGTTCTGGCCGTACCCGGCCTCGCCGCACTCTCGTCGGCCGCCCGTGCGGCCGACGCGGACCTGGTCAGGAACGGCGGATTCGAGGCGGGCCTCGACGGCTGGACCTGTACGGCCGGCGCCGTCGTCAACTCACCGGTACGCAGTGGTAGTTCGGCGTTGCGGGCGACCCCGGCCGGCAGTGACTACGCGCAGTGCTCCCAGACGGTGACCGTCAAACCCGACTCCCAATACACCCTCGCCGGATACGTCCGGGGCAGCTATGTCTACCTCGGCGCGAGCGGCACCGGCACCACCGACGTCTCCACCTGGACCCAGTCCGCCTCCGACTGGCAGCAGCTCACCACCACTTTCCGCACCGGCCCGTCCACCACCAAGGTCACCCTCTACACCCACGGCTGGTACGGCACCGGCGCGTACTACGCCGACGACGTCTCCCTGGTCGGCCCCGGCGCCGACCAGGGACAGCCCCCGGCCGCGCCCACCGGCCTGGCCGCCGGCACGGTCACGTCCTCGACCGTCGCCCTGTCCTGGTCACCGGTCACCGGCGCGACGGGCTACGCCGTCTACCGCGACGGGGTGAAGGTCCAGACGGCCACCGGCATCTCGACCACCGTGAGCGGCCTCGCGCCCTCGACGGCGTACGCCTTCCAGGTCGCGGCGGTGAACGACGCGGGGGAGTCGGCGAAGTCGGCGACGGTCACGGCGACGACGTCCACGGGCTCGGGAGGCTCCACCGGGCACGCCCTCGTCGGATACCTCCACGCGAGCTTCGCCAACGGCTCCGGCTACACCCGCATGTCCGACGTCCCCGACAGCTGGGACATCATCGACCTGGCCTTCGGTGAGCCGACCTCCACCACCTCCGGCGACATCCGTTTCACCCGCTGCCCCGTCACCGAGTGCCCGACGGTCGAGAGCGACGCCGACTTCAAGGCCGCGATCAAGGCCAAGCAGGCTGCGGGCAAGAAGGTGCTGATCTCGATCGGTGGCCAGAACGGCCAGGTGCAGCTGACGACGACGGGCGCCCGCGACACCTTCGTGTCCTCCGTCTCGAAGATCATCGACACCTACGGCCTGGACGGCCTGGACATCGACTTCGAGGGCCACTCGCTCTCGCTCGACGCCGCCGACACGAACTTCAAGAGCCCGACCACGCCGGTGATCGTGAACCTGATCTCGGCCCTGAAGACCCTGAAGGCCAAGTACGGCTCCACGTTCGTCCTGACGATGGCCCCGGAGACCTTCTTCGTCCAACTCGGCTACCAGTACTACGGCACGGGCAAGTGGGGCGGCCAGGACCCGCGGGCCGGCGCCTATCTCCCCGTCATCTACGCCCTGCGCGACGACCTGACCCTGCTGCACGTCCAGGACTACAACTCCGGCTCGATCATGGGCCTCGACAACCAGTACCACTCCATGGGCGGCGCGGACTTCCACATCGCGATGACCGACATGCTGCTGACCGGCTTCCCGGTCGCGGGCGACGCGAACAACGTCTTCCCGCCGCTGCGCCCCGACCAGGTGGCGATCGGCATGCCGGCGTCGACGAACGCGGGCAACGGCTACGTGGCGCCGTCCGAGGTCACCAAGACCCTGGACTGCCTGACCAGGAAGACCAACTGCGGCTCGTACACGACCCACGGCACCTGGCCGGGGCTGCGCGGCCTGATGACGTGGTCGATCAACTGGGACCGCTACGGGAGTTGGGAGTTCCAGCGGACCTTCGACGGCTATTTCGGCTGACGGCTGTTCCGGCCGAGGAGGAGCCGGAGCGAGAGCAGCAGCACCGCGCCGAGGCACCAACTGGCCGCCACGTCCAGCGGCCAGTGGTAGCCCCGCCGGATCAGGCCGAAGGCGACACCCAGGTTGAGGGTGAGACAGCCGACGAGCAGGGCGCGGCGGGCCCCGGTGGCCCGCAGCCACGGAATCAGCACCAGGGCCGCACCGCCGTACGCGATGACGGCGGTGGCGGTGTGGCCCGAGGGATAGAAGCCCGTACCCGGGCCCATCACCGGTGGGGCCGGCCGGGCTACCAGGTCTTTCAAAGGCACGATCAATGCCGGTACGACCGCCATCAAGGTCGCCGTCGCGAGGGGCGGAAGCCACCAGCGCGCCCGCCCGGCCGCGCGGGCCCGCCACGCCACGTACCCGAGCACGACGGCCAGGACCGGCACCGCGACGGCGACATCGCCCAGGTCGGCCAGCAGTTCGGAGACGCGGTCGGGGTGGACGAGACGGGCACTGAGGCGTTCGTCCGCGCGGGCGAGGGGGCCGTGGGCCGCGACCTGCCAGGTGATCAGCGCGAGGAGGAGGGCCGGAAGGCCGAGGAAGCCGAGAGGTCCGAAGAGGCCGCGACGTCCCAGGAGGAAGGTCGGCCGCCCCGGAACAGGGGGGGTAGTTCCGAGGCGGCCGTCCAGATCGGGTCGTCGCGCGCCCCGGGGGGTTTGGGGCGAGCGACTGTCCGATCGGTGAGGAGATCCGGAGCCGGAAGCTCCGGGTGTGTGCGCGAGGGCACGACCAGGGCGAAGCTGGGGAGGCCTCGACCCGGTGTCACCCACAGTCCCCTGTGGGCGGGGTGTATCTCTCATCTGGGTAGAACCTACGGCAGGGGATCCGGCTCCGACAGACGGAATCGCGTCCCGTCATGCACCTCGCACACGTTCTTCACACGCTCTGACCCCGGTCGCCGCAGCCCCGGAACCAAGCGGAATCCGCTCGGGGCGGCCGTCCTGGGTCCGGGGCTGGGGCGGGTGGGGCGTCAGATACGGGCGAAGGCCTGCTCGATGATGTCGAGGCCCTCGTTCAGCAGGTCCTCGCCGATGACCAGCGGCGGCAGGAAGCGGAGGACGTTGCCGTAAGTGCCACAGGTCAGGACCAGCAGGCCCTCCTGGTGGCAGGCCTTGGCCAGCGCGGCGGTCGCCTCGGGGTTCGGCTCCTTGGTGGCGCGGTCCTTGACCAGCTCGATGGCGATCATGGCGCCACGGCCACGGACGTCGCCGATGACGTCGAACTTCTCGGCCATCGCGCCGAGGCGCGTCTTCATGATCGCCTCGATGTTCTTGGCCTTGGCGTTGAGGTCGAGCTCCTTCATCGTCTCGATCGCGCCGAGCGCGCCCGCGCAGGCCACCGGGTTGCCGCCGTAGGTGCCGCCCAGGCCGCCCGCGTGCGCGGCGTCCATGATCTCGGCGCGGCCGGTCACGGCGGCGAGCGGCAGACCGCCCGCGATGCCCTTGGCGGTGGTGATCAGGTCCGGGACGATGCCCTCGTCCTCGCACGCGAACCACTGGCCGGTGCGGCAGAAGCCCGACTGGATCTCGTCCGCGACGAAGACGATGCCGTTGTCCTTGGCGAACTTGCTGATGGCGGGCAGGAAGCCCTTCGCGGGCTCGATGAAGCCGCCCTCGCCGAGCACCGGCTCGATGATGATCGCGGCGACGTTGTCGGCGCCGATCTGCTTGTTGATCATGTCGATCGCCTGGGCGGAAGCCTCGACGCCGGCGTTCTCCGGGCCGGTCAGCCAGCGGTAGCCGTACGCCACCGGCACTCGGTAGACCTCGGGCGCGAACGGGCCGAAGCCGTGCTTGTACGGCATGTTCTTGGCGGTCAGCGCCATCGTGAGGTTCGTACGGCCGTGGTAGCCGTGGTCGAAGACGACGACGGCCTGGCGCTTGGTGTACGCACGGGCGATCTTGACGGCGTTCTCGACGGCCTCGGCGCCCGAGTTGAACAGGGCCGACTTCTTGGCGTGGTCACCCGGGGTCAGCTCGGCCAGCGCCTCGGCGACGGCGACGTAGCCCTCGTACGGCGTGACCATGAAACAGGTGTGGGTGAAGTCCTGGAGCTGCGCGGAGGCGCGGCGTACGACGGCCTCGGCGCTCGCGCCGACGGAGGTCACGGCGATGCCGGAGCCGAAGTCGATCAGACGGTTGCCGTCGACGTCCTCGATGATGCCGCCGCCGGCGCGCGTGGTGAAGACAGGGAGCACCGAACCCACACCGGCCGCGACCGCGGCGATGCGTCGGGCCTGCAGTTCCTGCGACTTCGGGCCGGGGATGGCGGTGACGACGCGGCGCTCCTGCGGAAGTGCGGTCATGAGGGGCTCCCTGATGATCTTGCGAACCGGACGGTCCCCGCGGCGGACGGGGTGTGCCGGGCGGGGTGTTTTCGGACTCTTGACTTCTTTCTTCGCAGGCTAGGGCCGGGAACGGAGGGTCGGCATGCTCCATGTGGGCGTTGTCGGAGGAATCCGTTGTCCGCGGTGGACATAGAGGGGCGAGGGACCGATGGTCCCGGTCCCGCTCCGGTTCGTCGCCGGTCCGCCGCCGCTCCGCCCGGGCAAGGCGTGGACCCGGCCGCGTAAACGGTGAACTCCCCCCGCAGGGGCACTAGATTGACTCGCGGACGAAGCACGGAGCGGCTGGTCAGGGGGCAGGGCGATGGACAGCGACGGGACGCAGGACGCGCGGGCTGGGCATACCGGTGCCGTGCCGGGACCCGCCGTGCCGCCGCCACCCGGTAGGGCAGCCGCGTCTCCGCCACCCGGGGTACCCCCGGTGCCGAGGGGGACACCGCCGCGACCCGCGGGTCTGCCGTCCGTGCCGGAGCAGTCCCCGGCCCCCCGGCCCACCGTCGCCGACTGGCTCGACAAGCCGCGTCCTGCCGCCGGACCCGGGATCTGGCGGTACGGATACCGGGTGCGGCGCCCGTCGAAGGGGCGGGAGCGGCTCTCGCCGGTCACGATCGTCGGGCTCGCCGTCCCGCTCGTGGTGGCACTCGTCGTCTGGTCGCTGTGGCGCCACGGCAGCGTCCCCTACATGTGGGTCGTGCTGAAGGTGTTCACACCGGACGACTGGTGGTGGAGCGGCACCACCTCGCCCAAGGCGTGGCAGGGAGTGGAGGCCATCGAGGTCTACAACGGGGTCTTCTTCGGCGTGCTGGTGTACACCATGGGCCGGCTGGGGAGCTGGCCCGAGGTCGTCCGCCACTACGTCACCGCCCGGCCCCAGCCCCTGCGCGCCGCCCTCGCCGCGCTGGGCGCACTGATCGCCCTGACGTTCGTCTTCCCGAACGCCTTCCCCGGGGTCGGCTGGGACGCCCTGCCGGTCGTCGCCCCGTTGTTCTCCCTCGTCGCCCTGGTCTCCGGCGGCTACGACCTGTTCCAGTCGCAGCTGATCACCGACGGGCTCTACACGCTGATCACCCTGCTCGTCCTGTGGCCGTTCGCCCGGATCGGCGCATGGCGCGGATACGCCAGGGAGTGGCTCGCCGCCCGAGCCGCGCACAACGAGGCACAGGAGGCGGGCACCGCCAAGTTCGCGCCGGACCTGCCCGCCGCCCAGTGGCCCGAACTCCGTGACGCCGGACAGCACGAGGCGGCGGACCTGCTCACCGCCGAAGTGCTCGGCGGCCGGATGAACGACGTGGACTGCGCCCGGGTGCGGCGCGCGTGGACCACGGCGAAGTGGGACGCCACGCGCCTGGCCGCCTTCGTCGACACCGTGCTGCGACGGGGCGGGGCGGCCTGGACGCACCCCTCCGGGGCCCGGGACCTGCCCGCGCGCACCGCGGCGCACGACGTGCTCGTGGGACAGGTGCGCATCGGACGGTGGACGACCGGGGACCGTACCCCGGAGGCCTACGACGGCGGAGGCGCGGCCCTCGACCCGGAGGCCCTGGGCACCTCCCTGCTCGCCGTCGGGCCCTCCGGCTCCGGGAAGACCCGGCACCTGGTCGCACCCGTCGTCGAGTCGCTCGCCCTGCAGGCGCTCACCGGGCGGTGCGCCGTCGTCGCGGTCGCCGCCGCCGGGACGCCGCTCGGCCCGGACTCGGCCTTCGACGTCGTGGTGAAGATCGGCGACCCCGCCTCCGTCCACGACCTCGATCTGTACGCGGACTCCGACGACCCCGACGAAGCGGCCTCCTTCCTCGCCGAAGGGCTGGCCGGGGACCTCGACGCGGTGGCCGGCCAGCGGGCCACCACCGCGCTCGCCCAACTCCTCGGCCCCTACCGGGCGGTGCACGGCACGTTCCCGCCCATGCGCGTCCTGCGGGAACTCCTGGAAGGCGTGCCGGAGGCCCTGACCGCCCTGCACGAAGCCCTCTTCGGGCCGCAGCACGCGGGGATGCGCCGCGAACTGGAAGCCCGTATGCGGCAGGTCGGCAGCCCGGCCGACGCGGGCCCGGCGCTCGCCGACCGGCTGGCGCTCCTGGACCGTCCTGCCTTCGCCGACTTCTTCGGCGCGGGCGGCACCACCCGCGCCTTCTCGCTGCGTGCCGTGGCCCACCACCCGCTGCGGGTGCGGATCGACCTGCCCGAGCACGGTCACGAGGAGGCCGCCCGGCTGCTCGCCCGGCTCGTACTGGCCCAGTTCACCGCCGTCGTACGCGGCGGCGAGCGCCCGCACTTCGTCTGCCTGGTCCTCGACGACGCCACCGGAACGCTGACCCCCGATTCCGTACGCCGCATCCAGCGCCTGCGCTCCCAGAACGCGGGCGTGGTGCTCGCCCTGCGCACGATCGGCGACATCCCCGAGGCGCTGCACGGGCCGCTGTACGGGGCCGTGGGCTGCCGCATGGCGTTCTCCGGCGTCACGACCTGGGACGGCAGCCGCTTCGCCCACGCCTGGGGCACCGAGTGGGTCGAGACCCGTGACGTGGCCAAGCACACCGTCTTCGCGGACCAGCCGATGACCCGGGCCATTCACGCCCTGCGCAAGCTGGTCACCGGAAAGGCCGTCACCACGGACGCGGTGACCATAAGGAAGGTCGAGCGGGAGCGGTGGTCGGCGTCCGAGCTGGCGCACGAGGTGCCGCCCGGGCACGCGGTGCTGTCGCTCACCACGGTGGGGGGAGAGCACGCGCCGCCGTTGCTGGTGGATCTACGGAGCTAGGGCCTGTCGTTTGGATCAGGTCGTTTCAAGAGACGTCGCCTGATCAGTGCCGGTGAGCGGGGTCTGGTGCGTGCAGCTGCAAGGCGGAGGAGGGAGTCATGGCGGAGCCATGGCGACCGACGACAACGCCGCAGATGTGCGTGCCAGACCCCGCGGCCCAGGCCTGATCCAAACGACAGGCCCTAGGTCGACAGGGCTTAGGGCGTCTGGACACAAGGTCACCGGCTGACCTTACGGTGAGGCAGAATCGACATAGGTCGTTCATACGTTGCGGCCAAAAGATCACACTGCCCGTGACCGTCGAAGATCCTGTGAAGACCTGAAGGTCCCATGCGCCCCACGCTCGCCTCGATCGTCCACCACTCCGCGCTCAAACTGACCGTGCGGGCGGGCGAGGACCGTCTGGACGTTCCCGTCCGCTGGGCCCACGTCAGCGAGCTCGCCGACCCCGTGCCGTACATGGAGGGCGGGGAACTGCTGCTGATCACCGCGCTCCAGCTGGACGCGGAGGATCCGGACGTCATGCGGCGCTATGTGAAGCGGCTGGTGGGAGCCGGCGTCGTCGGGCTCGGCTTCGCCGTCGGGGTCAACTACGACGAGATCCCGAAGGCCCTGGTCGACGCGGCAGAGGAAGAGGGCCTGCCGCTCCTGGAGGTCCCCCGCCGCACCCCCTTCCTGGCCATCAGCAAGGCGGTGTCGGCCGCGATCGCCGCGGACCAGTACCGGGCCGTGACGGCGGGCTTCGCCGCGCAGCGCGAACTGACGAAGCAGGCTCTCAACGACGGCCCCGAGGGGCTGCTGTCCGCCCTCGCGGGACAGGTGGACGGCTGGGCGGCCCTGTACGACGCGTCCGGCGCCGTCGTCGCCACCGCGCCCGAGTGGGCCGGGCGGCGGGCCGCGCGCATCACTCCCGACGTGGAGCGGCTGCGCGAGCGCCCCGCGCCCGCCAGCTCCGTCGTCGGCGGCGAGGACCGCGTGGAACTCCACTCCCTCGGCACCGGCCGCCGCCCCCGCGCCGCGCTCGCCGTCGGAACGGCCGCCGCCCTCGGCACCGCCGAGCGCTACGCCGTGCACTCCGCGATCGCGCTGCTGACCCTCACCACCGAACGCTCACGGTCGCTGCACGCCGCCGAGCAGCGCATCGGGGCGGCGGTGCTGCGCATGCTGCTCGCCGGGCAGCCCGAGCACGCGCGCACCGTGGCCGGAGACCTCTACGGGGAACTGCTCGACGCGCCCTTCCGGCTGATCCTCGCCGAGTCGGCGTCCGCCTCGGCGGCGCGGGCGCACGCGGACGGGCACGCGCGCGTGGCCGCCGCGAAACCGTTTAAGGCCCCCGTCGTGGTGCCGGACCCGACGAACGGCGACCCGCTCGGCGGGCTCGCCGAGATCGTCGAGTCCGCCGCCGCCCGCTCCGGTGAGTCCGTGCTCGTCGTGCCCGACGGAGAGCGGCTGGTCGTGCTCGCCGTGGACGGAGGCGCGGCGGTGACGGCGTGCGGGGAGTACGCGGCCGCGCTGGACGCCGCGCGGATCGCCACCCGGGAGCAGCCCGTGGGTGACGAGGACGAACTGGTCGTCGGACTGTCGGCCCCCGCCGGGCCGATCGCCGCGGCCGCCGCCTACAAGCAGGCCGAGCAGGCGCTGTCCGTGGCCCGGCGGCGGGGGCGGTCGCTGGTCGAGCACGAGGAGCTGGCCGCGGGGTCGGTGCTGCCGTTGCTCGCCGATGACGCGGTGCGGGCGTTCGCGGACGGGTTGCTCCGCCCGCTGAACGAGCACGACGCCACCGGGCGGGGGGATCTGGTCGCCTCGCTGCGGGCGTGGCTGTCCCGGCACGGTCAGTGGGACGCCGCCGCCGCCGACCTGGGTGTGCACCGGCACACCCTGCGTTATCGGATGCGACGCGTCGAGGAGATCCTCGGACGCTCCCTCGACGACCCCGACGTCCGCATGGAACTGTGGCTGGCACTGAAGGCGACGGCGGCGGCGGGGGAGTAGGAACCCCGGGTGGGTTCCGCGTTCGCCGTCCGGCGGGGACTGCCGCCGACCTGGGGGCTCCGCCCCCAGACCCCCCGGGTGGGTTCGTTCTTCGTCCGCGGGCCGTCTGTGGCTGGTCGCGCAGTTCCCCGCGCCCCTGAGGCGGGGCTGCGCCCCGCATCCTCGCCCGCCCCGGTTTCAGGGGCGCGGGGAACTGCGCGTTCTTTTGGCGGGGGTCTGGGGGCGGAGCCCCCGGGGATGGGACGGGTAGGGGCGGCGGGGGCGAGGGAAACCGGCGGTCACCTCGATGGTGCCAAAGCGGAGTGCCACGCCCCGCCACTGCTACGCCCCGGACAAACGACCTCCCGCCACCCCGGCCCTACCGTGGACCACGAACGCCAAGGACACCTCAACCTCGGAAGGGCCGGGACTCGACATGACTTCCACCCACGCCTTCTGGCTCGCCGGCCGCCAGGCCACCGGTGAGACCACCTTCGATGTCACCTCTCCGTGGGACGGCCGGGTCGTCGGACAGGTCAGCATCCCGACCGAGGCACAGGTCGAGGAGGCCGTCGCCGCCGCACACGCCGTGCGCGACGAGTTCGCCGCCACCCCCGCCCACGTCCGCGCCGCCGCCCTCGACCACGTCAGCAAGCGCCTCGTCGAGCGCACCGAGGAGATCGCGCAGCTCATCTCCGCCGAGAACGGCAAGCCGATCAAGTGGGCCCGCGGCGAGGTCGGCCGCGCGGTGTCCGTCTTCCGGTTCGCCGCCGAGGAGGCCCGTCGCTTCAACGGCGGCGAGGCCCAGCGCCTCGACACCGACCTCGGCGGCCAGGGCCGCCTGGCCCTCACCCGCCGCTTCCCGAAGGGCGTCGTCCTCGGCATCGCGCCCTTCAACTTCCCCCTCAACCTGTGCGCCCACAAGATCGCCCCGGCCATCGCCGCCGGCGCGCCGATCATCCTGAAGCCGGCGCCCGCGACCCCGCTCTCCGGCCTGATCATCGGTGACCTGCTCGCCGAGACCGAGCTGCCGGCCGGCTCCTGGTCGATCCTCCCGGTCTCCAACGACCGTATGCCCGCCCTCGTCCAGGACGAGCGGCTCCCGGTCATCTCCTTCACGGGATCCGAGAAGGTCGGCTACGCGATCATGGACTCGGTGCCGCGCAAGCACTGCACCCTGGAGCTCGGCGGCAACGGCGCGGCCGTCGTCCTCGCCGACTGGGCGAGCGACGAGGACCTGGACTGGGCCGCGACCCGCATCGCGACCTTCTCGAACTACCAGGGCGGCCAGTCCTGCATCTCCGTGCAGCGCGTGATCGCCGACGCGTCGGTGTACGACCGGCTGCTGCCGCGCATCGTCGCCGCCGTCGAGGCCCAGGTCACCGGCGACCCGTCCGACGACAAGACGGATGTCGGCCCGCTGGTCAGCGAGGACGCCGCCCAGCGCGTGGAGTCCTGGGTCGACGAGGCCGTCCGGTCCGGCGCCACCCTCCTCACCGGTGGCAAGCGCGACGGTGCCTCCTACGCGCCGACCGTGCTCGCCGACGTACCGGCCGAGGCGACGATCTCCTGCGAGGAGGTCTTCGGACCGGTCCTCACCGTGCGCAAGGTGGACGGGGAGGCGGAGGCCTTCGCCGCCGTCAACGACTCCAAGTACGGCCTCCAGGCGGGCGTGTTCACGCACGACCTGCAGGTCGCCTTCCGCGCCCACCGCGCGCTGGAGGTCGGTGGCGTGGTCGTCGGCGACGTGCCGTCCTACCGTGCCGACCAGATGCCGTACGGCGGTGTGAAGCAGTCCGGTGTCGGCCGCGAGGGCGTCAAGTTCGCGATGGACGACTACACCTACGAGCGGGTCCTCGTCCTGACGGGCCTCGCGCTCTAAGGGCACAGCGCGCTCCGCGCCACTCTCTAGCTAACGACAATCGTTTTCAGATAGTCTCCCGAAGGGGCCCGGCACCGATGCCTTCCGGTGCCGGGCCCCTGGTGGTCGGCCTGTCCGGACCCTCAACCGGAGAAGCCCACCCGCGCGAGCCGCAGTGGGCCGCGCAGCCTGAGATACAGGTCGTGCACACCGTGGGCCGCGAACTCGGCGCCGATGGTGGTGTAGTCGTACGGGCCCTTCGTTCCGCCGAAGGTGACCGTCGCGAGTGAGGGGCCCCCGTCCAGCGACACCTCGACGACTCCCTCGCCCGACGCCTCGACCTCGACTCGTGTGACCCCGGTTGCGAAGTCGCAGCCGCGGTGGACGAGTTCGCCCGTCGCGTCGGCCCTCGGCGTCACCGCGTCGCCCGACACCTTCGTACGGTCGACGATCTCGGTGTCCCGCTGGTCGTCGAAGTCGGCCGCGTTCAGGCCCTGTTCGCGTACCGGGCGGGGGGTGGCGGGCTCGCCGGTGAGGGTGATCGTGGTGCGCAGCCGGATGTCCTCGCTCGACGCGCCCGCGAGGAGTTCGTACGCGCCCGGCTCCAGACGGGTCCTGCCGACCGCCACGTCCCAGAACTCCAGCGCGGAGAGGGGGAGTTCGAAGGTCAGGCGATCCGAGGCGCCGGGAGTGAGGTGGAGGCGCCGGTGGGCCAGCAGTTCGCGGCGGGGGCGCGGCACCGACGGGTCCACGGCGCGCGCGTAGAGCTGGGCGACCTCGTCCGCCGGCGCCTCGCCCGTGTTGGTGACCGTGAAGGAGACCTTCAGCGCGGCCTGCGCCTCGGTGACCGACAGATCCTCGTAGGCGAACGTCGTGTACGCGAGGCCGTGGCCGAACGGGAACAGCGGGGTGCCCTCGAAGTACAGATACGTCTGGCGGCCACCGATCACGTCGTAGTCGAGCAGGTCGGGCAGGTCCGCGTCGGAGGCGTACCAGGTCTGCGGGAGGCGGCCCGCGGGGGACACGTCGCCGGCCAGGACGCGGGCCAGGGCGGTGCCCGCAGCCTGGCCGCCGTGCGCGGTCCACAAAGCGGCGGGCAGGTCGGTGGGGTCCACCGCGTAGGGGTACGCCGAGACCAGGGCGAGGACGGTGTTCGGGTTCGCGGCGCGGGCGGCGCGCAACAGGCGCTCCTGATGGGCGGGGAGCCGGAGGGTGGTGCGGTCCTGCGTCTCGCGGCCGTTGATGTGCGGGTCGTTGCCCGCCACGACCACGACGACGTCGGCCGCCCGCGCCACGCGGGCCACGGCGTCCTCGCCGCGCTCGGTGAACTCCAGCTCGAAAATCTCCGGCGATGTGTCGGCAACCTTCACGCCGTCGGCGGCGACAGAGATGTGCCCACCCGTCCCGACGTGCCGTAGGAGGTGGCCGCTCCCATGGGATCCGGAGCGGGAACCCGCCGGTTCCAGGCGGAACGTCTCCTGGACGACCCAGCCGCCCGGCTGGTCGGCGGACGCGCGGAGGTAACCGTCCTCGGCGACCGAGAGGTAGCGGCCGTCGGGGGCCCGCAGGGTCAGCAGCCCCTCGCCCCAGTCGATCAGCGCGAGGTCGGTGCCGGTGGCGTCGGTGGTGAGGGGCGGCAGGTCCGTGCGGCCCGCGAGCAGGGCCGGGTCCAGCGCCCCCTCGGCGCCGCGCACCGCCTCGTCCGCGTCCACGGCGAGGGGCACCGACAGATACGTACCGGAGGAGGTCCTCAGGCGTACGCGGTCCACGCCCTCGGCGAAGTCGACGTGCTCGGCGCCGAAGCGCTCGTACAGGCCCTCCAGCGGTGTGGAGCGGTGGATGAGTGTGCCGCTGTACCAGTCGAGCTTGCACTCGTCGGCGAGGAGGCCCACGACGGCGACGCGCACGCCCGGGCCGAGGGGCAGCAGGCCGTCGTTCTTGAGGAGGACGATCGCCTGCTCGGCCGCCTCCCGGGCGAGCGCGCGGTGGGCCGGGGTGTCGAAGTCCGAGGTGTCGCCATGGGGGTCCGTGTGCGGGTCGAACTCGCCGAGCCGGAAGCGGATCGCGAGCTGGCGGCGGACCGCCGTGTCGATGTCCGCCTCGCTCAACAGGCCCTTCTCCAGGGCCCCTCGGACCCGGTCCACGATCTTCGAACCGTCCGTGCCGTGGTCCGTGAAGCTGTCGACCCCGGCGAGGATCGCGGCGGCGGTCGCCTCCTCGTGGGTGTCGAAGTAGTGCTCGGAGTCGACCAGGTTGGAGGGGGCGCCCGCGTCGGAGCAGACCAGGAGGTCCTGGTCCGTCCAGGTGCGCAGGTGTTCCCCGAGGTAGGGGGAGACGTGGTTGGGGCGGCCGTTGACCAGGTTGTACGCCGGCATCACCCCCGCCACCGCGCCCGCCTCGACGGTCGCGCGGAAGGCCCGCAGGTCGTACTCGTGCAGCACGCGCGGGCGGACCGAGGAGGAGGTGGTGTCCCGGTTCGTCTCGTTGTTGTGGGCGAGCCAGTGCTTGAGGACGGGGGCCGTGCGCCAGTAGTCGGGGTGGTCGCCGCGCAGGCCCCGGGTGTACGCCGTGGCGATCGCGGAGGTGAGCTTCGGGTCCTCCGAGTAGCCCTCCTCGTTGCGGCCCCACAGCGGGTGGCGCAGCAGATTGACCGTGGGGGACCAGACGTTGAGGCCCACCCGGTCGTCGCGGGCGCGCATCGCGCGGACCTCGCCCGCGACCGCCTCGCCGACGCGGCGCACGAGTTCGTCGTTCCAGGTCGCGCCGAGGCCGACGGCCTGGGGGAAGACCGTCGCCGGGCCCATCCAGGCCACACCGTGCAGTGCCTCCTGACCGGTGCGGAACGCGGCCACCCCGAGCCGCTCCACGGCGGGCGCGAACTGGTGCAGGAACGCGATGCGCTCGTCGAGCGTGAGCCGCGCCAGCAGATCGTCGATGCGCTTCGCGAACGGCAGCTGCGGATCGCGAAAAGGCGGCGTAGGCGGCGTTTGTGCGGTCACGTGGTGATCCCTTTGCGGTGGAGCGACGGGGTGCTTTCGAAGCGCTTCGATGCTGGTTCGCCCGAGGGGCGGGTGTCAAGACACCTCGACGCAACAACTCCGTTTCCTCATTGGCATTTCAAGCGCCCGGCGAGGCCGGTCCCGTCCTCCACACCTCCGAGGAATCTTGGAATCGGCTCTTGTGCACCCCTAGGTGTTCACTTAACCTCGCAGCAACATCGAAGCGCTTCGACTAGTGGAGCGGCTCCTTCGGGGCACGCAGACTTCCACGCAGTCCTCCGAGAACCGCTTCAGCTCAGCCAGTTCCACTCAAGACACCGCAGCCGACGGCTCCACCGCCGGGTGTCCTGCTGTGCGCCACGAAGGGTTGACGCAATGACGCCGAACACCGCCACCTCCGCCCCCTCCGCTCCCAGCCGGAGAAGCTTCCTCGCCTCCACGGCGGTCGCCGCCGCGGCGGTCGCGGGAGGGATGCCGCTGCTCGCCGCCTGCGGAGGCTCGGACAGCGGCTCGGGCGGGGGCACCTCGGCGGGCAAGAGCGCCAAGAAGCTGCTGCCGGCCTACATCGCGACCAACGTGGTGACCCCTGACATCGCCGCCAAGAACGGCTCCGCGGTCGGCTTCACCAGCAAGCTCGACATCGCCGGCCTGAAGACCTCGGTGCCGAAGAAGCTCGGCAAGGGCGGCAAGGTCAGCATCATGTCGCCGTTCTGGGGGTCCCCGCCGAAGTCGGACAACGCCTACTACAAGGCGATGAACGACCTGATCGGTGTCGACGTCGAGTGGCAGAACCAGGACGGCAACACCTACGACCAGAAGCTCGGCGCGGTCCTGGCCTCCAGCGACATCCCGGACGTCGTGGTCATCCCCGGCTGGAACATGGGCGGCAAGATACCCAGCGCCATCATCGGCAAGTTCGCGGACCTCGGCCCGTACCTCTCCGGGGACGCGATCAAGCAGTACCCGAACCTCGCGGCGATCCCGACGGACGCCTGGCAGCGCTCCCTCTTCGGCGGCAAGCTGCGCGGCCTGCCGCAGCCGTCCCCGTACGTCACCGGCATCGTGCCCCTGTACCGCAAGGACATCTTCGACAAGGAGGGGTACGAAGTCCCCACCTCGGCCGACGAGTTCATGGCGCTGTGCAAGGAGATCACCAACGCCAAGGCCAAGCGGTGGGCCTGCCTCGACATGAAGTGGACCGCCTTCCAGTCCTTCGGTGTGCTCTCGGGCAGTGAGAAGCCGCTCGGCTGGAACCTCGTCGATGGCAAGCTGGTCTACCGCATCGAGACCCAGGAGTACCTCGAAGCGCTGGAGTGGACCCGCAAGCTCTTCGCCGCCGGATACGTCCACCCGGACGCCAAGCTGGGCAAGAGCGCGGCCACCGACCCGGGCCCCAAGTTCGCGGCAGGCGAGTTCCTCATCTACGCCCAGAACATCTCGCAGTGGTGGAGCCGCACTGCCGAACAGGCCACCCAGAACCCGGACTACAAGGTCTGGGGCATGGACATCTTCGGCCACGACGGCGGCTCACCGACCCTCTGGGCCGAGCAGCCGGCCGGCATCTTCGCCTTCGTCAGCAAGAAGGCCTCCGAGTCCGTCATCCGTGACGTGCTGGCCGTCGCCAACGTCACCGCCGCGCCGTACGGCACCAAGGAGTACATGCTCACCAACTACGGCGTCGAGGGCACCCACTACACCGTCAAGAACGGCGTTCCCACCAAGACCGACCAGGGCAACAACGAGGTCATCAACGCCTACGTCATGGTCGCGAGCCCCACCGCGACCATCGCCCACCCCGACTTCCCCGAGGTCGCCAAGGCGCAGGTCGAGTGGCAGCAACGGATGGGCGCCTTCACCAAGAAGTCCTCCTTCTACGGCATGCAGATCACCGAACCGAGCCGCTACACCAACCTCTCCAACGACTTCGAGCAGTTGGAGGACGACATCGTCCGCGGCCGCAAGAAGATCAGTGACATGCAGCAGGCCGTCTCCGACTGGAAGAGCAAGGGCGGCGACCAACTGCGCGACTGGTACAAGAAGCTGCTCGACGAGAACGGCCCGGCGGCGAGCTGACCGGGTACCGAGGCAAGGAGAATGGCCGTGTCCCACAGCACGGTGCCTCGGAGCGGGACCGAGGCCGACATGACAGAGAAGACCCCGGTGGCGTCCGGCGGCGCCACCGGCTCCCGGGAGAAACGTCCCTCCGGGAGAGTGAGCCTGCGGCTCAGGTTCAGACGCGACCGCGTCCTGCTCCTGATGACGCTGCCGGCGGTCCTACTGGTCCTGCTCTTCAACTATGTGCCGATCCTCGGCAACATCGTCGCCTTCCAGGACTACGACCCGTACATCAGCGACAACGGCATCGTCTCCATGCTGCACAGCCCCTGGGTGGGCATCGAGAACTTCCAACGGGTGTTCGAGGACTCGGCGTTCTGGGATGCCGTGCAGAACACCCTCGTGCTGTTCTTCCTCCAGCTCGTCCTGTACTTCCCGATCCCGATCGGGCTCGCGCTGCTCATCAACAGCGTGGTCAGGCCCAGGGTCCGGGCGCTCTCGCAAGCGATCCTCTACCTGCCGCACTTCTTCTCCTGGGTGCTGGTCATCGCCGTCTTCCAGCAGCTCTTCGGCGGCGCCGGAATCCTCTCGCAGCTGCTGCGGCAGCATGGGTACGAGGGTCTCGACATCATGACCGACCCCAACACCTTCAAGTTCCTGATCACCGCGCAGAGCGTGTGGAAGGACGCCGGCTGGGGGATCATCGTCTTCCTCGCCGCGCTGTCCTCGGTCAGCCCGGACCTGTACGAGGCCGCCGCGATGGACGGCGCGGGTCGCTGGCGCCGCATGTGGCACATCACGCTGCCCGCGCTGCGCCCGGTGATCGCCCTGCTGTTGGTGCTCCGCGTCGGTGACGCCCTCACCGTCGGCTTCGAACAGATCCTGCTCCAGCGCGACGCCGTCGGACCAGGAGCGGCGGAGGTCCTCGACACCTTCGTCTGGTGGAACGGCGTTCGCAACCAGGACTTCGGCTACGCGGCGGCCGCCGGACTGATCAAGGGCGTGGTCAGCCTCGGCCTGGTCCTCGCCGCGAACAAGGTGGCCCATCTCATGGGCGAGCAGGGGGTGTACAAGAAGTGACCGCCGTCATCGACAAACCCGTGCGCGGCCCCGGCCGATGGGCCGCGCCGCCCCGGCCGACGTGGGAGGAGGAGCCCAGCAAGGCCGGCCTCGCGGGCAAGGGACTCGTGCTGACCCTCGCCTGTCTGGGGATCTTCTTCCCGCTGTGGATCGTCATCGTCACCAGCCTCTCCTCACGTAAGACCATCGACGAGGCCGGCGGCCTGGTGATGGTGCCCAAGGGCATCACCTTCGTCGCCTACAAGGAACTCCTCAGCGGCGGCCAGGTGACCCGCGCCTCGGTCATCAGCATCCTGATCACCCTCGTCGGCACGCTGTTCTCCATGGCGGTGTCCGTCCTGTGCGCCTACGGCCTCTCGCGCATCGGCTCGCTCGGCCACCGCTGGATCCTGCTGGCGCTGCTGGCGACCATGTTCTTCAGCGCCGGTCTCATCCCGACCTATCTGCTGGTGCAGTCGCTGGGCCTGACCGACAGCTATCTCGCACTGATTCTCCCGAGCGCGATCAGCGTCTTCAACATCCTGGTGCTGCGCGGCTTCTTCATGGGCATCTCGCAGGAACTCATCGACAGCGCCCGCATCGACGGCGCCGGTGACGTCCGCATTCTGTGGCAGATCGTCATGCCGCTCTCCCGCGCGGTCCTCGCGGTGATCACGCTGTTCTACGCCGTCGGGTACTGGAGCGCCTGGTTCAACGCCTCGCTCTACCTCAACGACCAGGACATGATGCCGCTGCAGAACGTCATGATCCAGCTCGTGCAGAAGCAGGAGGCCCCGGTGGGCCTCGGCCAGGCCATCAAGACCGGTCAACTGTCCGGCCTGGCGGTGCAGATGGCCGTCATGGTGATGGCGTTGCTGCCGGTGGCGGTGTTGTCGCCGTTCGTGCAGCGGCATTTCAAGAAGGGCATGCTGACGGGCGCGGTGAAGGGCTGACCGGCGCCTGCCGAAGAGGGCGCTTCGGTCGTTCGGTGGCTGCGGGTTGTTCGTGGCCGGTCGCGCCCACGCGGCGGAGCCGTATATCGATACAGCCCCGCGCCTCGATACAGCCCCGCGCCCCTCAGGTAACTCCCCTGACCGTCTCTCCGTAGAACGAGGTATGTCATGCATGCGTCCCGACTGAGCCGCCGGGCCGTTCTCGCCGGGACTGCGGCCGCCGCCGCGCTCACCCTCGGTTTCGGCAAGGCGGCCGAGGCGGCCGAGGGGGCCGAGGGGTCCGAGGGGTCCGACGGTGCCGGCTACCCCGCGATCTATCAGGTCGGTTCGACCGAGACCATCACCGCCGTCTACCGCTCCGACGACGAGGCGAGGACCTGGGTGCGGATCAACGACGATCGGCATCAGTGGGGTTGGACCGGGCAGTCCATCGCCGGTGATCCGCGCGTGTACGGCCGCGTGTACCTCGCCACCAACGGGCGCGGCATCCAGTACGGGGAGCAGGTCTGATGCCTCAGCTCAGTGACGCCACCCGCGGCCGCATCCTCTTCGGCGGCGACTACAACCCCGAGCAGTGGCCGGAGGAGCTCTGGCAGGAGGACGTACGGCTCATGAAGGAGGCCGGCGTCAACTCCGTCACCGTCGGTGTCTTCTCCTGGGCCAAGCTCGAACCGACGCCCGGCGCCCGGGAGTTCGGCTGGCTCGACCGGCTCATGGACCTGCTGCACGTGAACGGCATCGGAGTCGTCCTCGCCACCCCCACCTCCTCGCCCCCGCCCTGGATGGGCCGGCTCCACCCGGAGACCCTGCCCCGCGACGCGGACGGCCGTGTCGAGTGGTGGGGCGGCCGCCAGCACTTCGCCCACTCCAGCGCCGTCTACCGGAGCCACGCCGCCGCCATCACCGAGGACCTCGCCGCCCGCTACGGCGGCCATCCCGCCCTCACGATGTGGCACATCAACAACGAGTACTGCACCTACGACTGGGGCGACGAGGCGGCGGCCGCCTTCCGGCGCTGGCTCCAGGACAGGTACGGCACGCTCGACGCCCTCAACACCGCCTGGGGCACGGCCTTCTGGAGCCAGGGCTACGACGACTGGGAAGGCATTCTCCCGCCGCGCCACGCCCACTACATGAACAACCCCACCCAGGTCCTCGACTTCAAGCGCTTCACCTCCGACGCCCTCCTGGAGTGCTATCTCGCCGAACGCGACATCGTCGCCCGGCACACCCCGCGCATCCCCGTGACCACCAACTTCATGCCGTTCTGGCAGGGCCAGGACGGCTGGGCGTGGGCCGAGCGGGAAGACATCGTCTCCGTCGACATCTATCCGGACCCGCGCGACCCGCTCGGCGCCCAGTACGGCGCGCTCATCCACGACCTGACCCGCTCGCAGGCCCGCGGCGGGCCCTGGACGGTCATGGAGCAGGCGGCGGGGCCCGTGAACTGGCGCGGCGTGAACCATCCGAAGCCCCGCGGACTCAACCGGCTCTGGTCCCTCCAGGCCGTCGCCCGCGGCGCGGACGCCATCTGCTACTTCCAGTGGCGGCAGTCCCGGCAGGGCGCCGAGAAGTTCCACTCCGGGATGGTCAGCCACGCGGGGGAGCGTGGCCGCACCTTCCAGGAGGTCAAGCGGATCGGGGCCGAACTCGCCCTGCTGAGCGGGAAAGTGGCGAACACCCGGGTCGTCGGCGCCGACGTCGCCGTACTGCTGGACTGGAACGCCTGGTGGGCGAGTCAGCAGGACGGACGGCTGTCCTGCGAGGTCGACCACCAGAGCGTCGTGCGCGCCTGGCACCGCGCCCTGTGGGAGGCCGACATCACCGCCTCCTTCGCCCACCCCGAGCACGACCTGTCCGCGTACAAGCTGGTCGTCGTCCCGCAGCTGTACCTGCTGACGGACCGGGCGATCGACAACCTCGTCGGGTATGTACGCGGCGGTGGCACCCTCGTCTCCGGCTTCCTGACCGGCGTCGCCGACCAGGACGACCGGGTGCGGCCCGGCGGCATGGACGAGCGGCTGCGCGCGCTCTTCGGCATCCGCACCCTGCACGAGTGGTGGCCGCTGGACGCCGACGAGAAGGTCGAGGCCGAGGGCTTCCGCGGCACGCTGTGGTCCGAGGAGATCGAGGCCGCGAACGACACCTACGTGGTCGTCCCGTACAAGGGTGGCGAGCTGGACGGTTTTCCGGCCGTACTGCGCAAGGGCCGGGCCTGGTATCTGTCCACCCTCCCCGAGCCCGAGGCGCTGTGGCCGCTGCTCGCCGGGATCGCCGAGGACGCGGGCGTACGGCCGCCACTCGACCACCTCCCGGCGGACGTGGAGGCGGTACGCCGGGGCGAACTGCTGTTCCTGCTCCACCACGGGCGGGACACGGTGACCGTGCCGGTGCCGGGACGCCACCGCGACCTGCTGACCGGCGAGGACGTCGTCGATGCCGTGGAGCTGGGGCGGTACGGGGTCGTCGTACTGGAGGCAGCGCCATGAGCGAGCCCGCGGGCGGCTCCGCGGACAGGCCCGGCAACCGCCCCACGGACGATCCTGTCCACGGCTTCACCCACGCTCCCGTCCACGGCACCTGGGAGCCCGCCCCCGCCGCCCGCTGGGAGGACGCCTTCCTGAGCGGGAACGGCCGACACGGCGTCATGGTATTCGGTGATCCGAACGACGACCGGGTCATCGTCAACCACCACTCCCTGGTCCGCCCGAACGGCAGTGAACACGCCCGGCCGCCCGAGCTGGCCGAACGGCTGAAGAGCGTCCAGGACCGATTGCTGGCCGGTGACGTCGACGCCGGGGAGGACTTCACCGACGGGCGGCCGCTGCTGTGGGTGCAGCCCTTCCACCCGGCCTTCCAGGTGCGGCTGCGCCGGGCGCCACGGGAGCCGCGCGCCTACCGGCGCGAGGTCGACTTCACCACCGGTGTCGTCCGCGCCGAGTGCGGGGGCCGGCGCAGCGAGGTCTTCGTGTCGCGCGCGGACGACGTCATCGTCCAGCACGTGACGGAGGCCGACCTCACCGTCGACGTGACGCTCGACCACCGACTGCCGGGCGTGCCCTCCGATGTGACGGTGGGTCACTGGTCCGCCCTCACCGCCGAGGGCGCTCTCCTCACCGTGCGGGCCCGCTATCCGGGCAGCGAGCGGGCGTACACCGGCGTGACGCTCGCCGTGGTCACCGGGGGCCGGACGCTCACCGCGTCGCCCGGGATACGGGTCGAGGGCGCGCGTTCGGTGCTGCTGCTCACGCGGGTACGGCGGCACGAGGGGGAGTGGGACACGCGCGCCGAGGCCCGTGAGCTGCGCGCTCTGCTGCCCGGGGGCGACGCGTACGACGCGTACGGCCGTCTCCTCGCCCGGCACACCGCCCTGCACCGCCCCGCCTACCTGCGGGCGGGCCTGGAGCTGGGCGCCGAGCCGGCCGAACGGGCGCTCCCGGGATCGGAGTTGGTCCGCCGACCGAAGAGCCCCGCTCTGCTCGAACGGCTCTTCGCGGCCGGTCGATACCACCTGCTGTCCGCCGCCGGGATGCTGCCGCCACGGCTGACCGGGCTGTGGACCGGTGACTGGGACACCGCCTGGTCGGGGGCCTTCACCACCGACGCCAACGTCAATCTCCAGACGGCGTCGGCCGCCGCGGCGGCGCTCCCGGAGGTGTCCGAGGCTCATGCCGCCCTGATCCACGGCCAGTTGCCGCACTGGCGTGACAACGCCCGGGCGATCTTCGGCACCCGGGGCGTCGTCGCCCCCGCGCACACCGACGGCGAGTCAGGGCACATCTACCACCTCAGCCGCGAGTACCCGCTGCACGTGTGGACCGCGGGCGCCGACTGGCTGCTGAAACCCCTCGTGGACCACGACGAGACGCGCGGCGCACGCGACCCGCGCCTGGCCGCCGCGCTCGCCGAAGTGGCGCAGTTCTACGAGGACTTCCTCACCCGGACCGACGAGAACGGCCACGTCGTGATCGTGCCGTCGTACTCGCCGGAGAACCGGCCCGCCCATGCGCGCTGGATCACCCTCAACGCCGCCATGGACCTCTCCGCGGCGCGCCACGCCCTCCGCACGGCCGCCGACCACCACCCCGGACCCGACGCCGAGCGCTGGCGCGCGCTCGCCGACCGGCTGCCGCCGCACCGCGTCAACGCCGACGGGGCACTCGCCGAGTGGGCCCGGCCCGGCCTCGACGACACCTACGACCACCGGCACCTCAGCCACCTCTACGGCGTCTGGCCGCTCGACGAGATCAACCCGTATGACACCCCCGAGCTCGCCGCGGCGGCCCACCGCGCCCTCGCCCTGCGCGGCGCCGAGAACGACTCCGCGCACGGCCACCTCCACCACGCCCTGGTGGCGGCCCGGCTACGGGACGCCCAGCGGGTGGCGGGGGCCCTCGACAAGGTCTTGGCCGGGGACTTCTTCCATGTCTCCCTGATGAGCGGCCACTACCCGAACCGGCACGTCTACAACGCGGACGCCGCCCACACGCTCCCCGCCGTGCTCATCGAGATGCTCGTCCACTCCACGCCCGACCGGCTGGTCCTCTTTCCCGCGCTCCCCACGGCGTACCCGAGCGGCCGGCTCCACGGCATCCGCACCCGGTTCGGCGCCGAGGTCGACCTGACCTGGAGCCCGGAGGAGCGCACGGCCGTCATCCGCCCCACCCGCAGCACGCGGATCGATCTCAGGACTTCGGCCGGCGCGCGACCGCTCTCCCTGAGCGCCGGCGAAGACTGCGTCCTCACCCTGGGGCCGCAGTAGCACCCGCAGTTCCCCCCACCCATGGAAGGGACACCATGGCAACACGGACACTCGGCAGGGCGGCCAAGGCCCTGCTGGCCCCCGCGCTCGCGCTCGGCGCCACCGTCGGCCTCGCCTCCGCTCCCGCCCAGGCGGCCGTCTGGAGCTCCTGCGAGCAGTACGGGAACACCAGCCTCAACGGGTACACGCTCTACAACAACATCTGGGGCTCCGGCGCGGGCAGCCAGTGCATCTGGGCCAACTCCGGCACCAACTGGGGAGTGTGGGCCAACCACCCCAACACCGGCGGTATCAAGTCGTACCCGAACGCCAAGAAGGTGATCAACAAGTCGATCACCTCGCTCGGCTCGCTCACCAGCGGCTACAACGTCACGGTCCCGTCGTCCGGCGCGTACAACACGTCGTACGACATCTGGGACACCGGCTACAAGTACGAGGTCATGCTCTGGGTGAACAAGACCGGAGCCGTCGGTCCGCTCGGCACCTCGCAGGGCACCCTCACCCTCGGCGGCCACACCTGGACCGTCTACAAGGGCAACAACGGATCCAACGACGTCTTCTCCTTCGTGCGCACCTCGAACTCCAGCTCCGGCACCGTCGACGTCCTGCCGATCCTCAAGTGGATCAAGGACACCAAGGGCTGGTTCGGCAACGTGACCATCGGCGACCTCCAGTTCGGCTTCGAGATCACGTCCTCGTCCGGCGGCCTGGACTTCGCGACCAACAGCCTCTCGGTCAGCAGTAGTTGACCGATGCCCCAGGGGTATCAGCGGCTCGGTTCCCGCATCGGGCGGGGGCCGGGCCGTCGCGACACGAGCCGTGCGGCACCGGCGCACCCGGCGCCGACCAGCGCGAACCCCAGCACGCTGGGGTTCAGGTAGTCGGGAACGGCGTCGGTGACACGGCTGTCACCGTCCTCCGTCTCACAGACGAACCGGATGGGCAGGTAGCGCACCGTGTAGTCGGCGCTGCCAGGGTCCTGCGCCCGCTCCTCCCAGCCCGGTGTACGACAGGGCCGCAGCAGTGCCGAGTCGGCGCCGTTCTCCCTCACGTCCATGACCGCGCCGACCAGATGGACCAGGCCCCACACGTACAGGACGGCCGTGGCGGCGCCCATGAGGGCGGCGACGGCGCGCAGCCACACCATGCGGTCGGCCTGTCGCAGGCCGATCCGGCCGAGGGTGCCGAAGCCGTACCCGACGAAGGCGAAGGCCGCGACCAGTCCCCCCGGGACGAGTAGCAGGAGCAGGTACACCATCCGGTGACTCCAGCAGCCCAAGGACGCCTCGGCTGTGATGGAGCCCACAGTTCCGGCAACAGTGTCGTCACAGGCGGTGGGGGAGGCCGGCCCGGCCTCCCCCACCGCCCGTGGCTACTCCGCCACCGGCAGCCGCGCCCCGTCCCGCAGGAACAGCGGGATGCGGTCCAGCGGGGCGTCGACGGTGACGGCGGTGCCGCCCTCGTACGTCTCACCGGTCCACGCGTCGGTCCACCGGGCGCCCGCCGGAAGGTACGCCGTACGCACCGTCGCGCCCGCCGTGAGCACCGGCGCGACCAGGAGGTCGGAGCCGAAGAGGTAGGAGTCGTCGACCGACCAGGCCGCGTGGTCCTCGGGGAACTCGAGGAACAGCGGGCGCATCACCGGCAGCCCCTCCTCGTGGGCCTCCCGCATGACGTCCAGCACATAGGGCTTCAGACGCTCGCGCAGCCGCAGGTACTTCTCCAGGATCGCGCCGGCCTCCTCGCCGTACGACCAGACCTCGTTCGGGCCGCCGGTCATGTCGGGGCCCAGCGGCATACCGGGGTCGCGGAAGCCGTGCAGGCGCATCAGCGGGGAGAGCGCGCCGAACTGGAACCAGCGGACCATCACCTCGCGGTACGCCGGGTCGTCGGGGTCGCCGCCGTGGAAGCCGCCGATGTCGGTGTTCCACCAGGGGATGCCGGAGAGCGCGGTGTTGAGGCCCGCGACGATCTGGCGGCGCAGGGTCGCGAAGTCGGTGCCGATGTCGCCGGACCACAGGGCGGCGCCGTAGCGCTGACTGCCCGCCCACGCCGAGCGGTTGAGGGTGACGACCTCGGTCTCGCCCGCCGCGAGCATGCCCTCGTAGAAGGTGCGGGCGTTCTCGCGGGGGTAGAGGTTGCCGACCTCAAGACCCGGACCCGCGTGATAGCGCAGGTTCTCCTGGAAGCCCGGCTTCAGCTCCGGCTCGCAGGCGTCCAGCCAGAAGGCCGAAATGCCGTACGGATCGAGGTAGTTGTCCTTCACGCGCGACCACAGGAAGTCACGGGCCTCGGGGTTCGTCGCGTCGTAGAACGCCACCTGGACGGTGGAGGCGACCTCCTTGTCGGGCCAGTCGGCGTGGGCCATCGGGCCGTACTGGGTTCCGATGAAGTAGCCGCGCTGCTCCATGAGCGGATGGTTCTCGGACAGCGGGGAGACCGATGGCCACACGGACACGACCAGCTTGACCCCGAGTTCGGCGAGCTCGCGCTGCATCGCCGCCGGGTCCGGCCACTCCGCCGGGTCGAACTTCCAGTCGCCCAGGTGGGTCCAGTGGAAGAAGTCGCAGACGATGGCGGACAGGGACAGGCCCCGGCGCTTGTACTCCCGTGCCACGTCGAGGAGTTCGTCCTGCGTGCGGTAGCGCAGCTTGCACTGCCAGAAGCCGGCCGCCCACTCGGGCAGCATCGGCGTACGGCCGGTGGCGGCGCTGTAGCGGCGCTGGGCGTCGGCCGGGGTGCCCGCGGTGATCCAGTAGTCGAGCTGGCGGGCCGAGTCGGCGACCCAGCGAGTGCCGTTGCCCGCGAGCTCGACCCGGCCGATCGCGGGGGAGTTCCACAGGAAGGTGTAGCCGCGGCTGGAGGTGAGCACCGGGACGGTGACCTCGGCGTTGCGCTGGATCAGGTCCAGGACCGCGCCCTTCTGGTCGAACAGCCCGTGCTGGTGCTGGCCGAGGCCGTACAGCTTCTCGCCCTCGTACGCGGCGAAGCGCTGCTCCAGGCGGTGGTGGCCGTTGCCGATCGGGGTGTACAGGCGCGGGCCGGGCCACCAGAAGTGGGCGCGCTCCTCGGCGAGGAGTTCCGTGCCGTCTTCCGTGCGGAGGAAGCGGACCTGCCCCTCGGCGTCGACCTCGACGGTCAGCGCGCCGACCGTCAACCGGCCCTCGCCGTCCTGGATCTTGACGGTGCTCTCGGTCACCTGCGGCTCGTCGAGGAGCGCGCCGGGGAGGCCTTCGAGGACCGGGCCGCCCAGGCGCGCGCGGACCCGGACCGCGTCCGGGCCCCAGGGCTCGATGCGGACGGTCTCCTGACGGCCGCTCCACTCCAGCGCGCCGTCCCGCTCGCGGAACGTGCCGACGGTCGGGGAGGACTGCGCGAGGCTGACTGCGCCTGACTGGGTCTGGTTTTCGGCAGGCTGATTCACGGGGGCGCTCCTGAAGGAATGCAGACATGAGGAATGCAGACATGCAGACATGGGGGTGCCCGGCGAGGACGGCACGACGCTGGGGCTGGGGCAGTGCGGTGTGATGCGGTGCGGTGTGATGCGGTGCGGTGCGGTGCAGGGTGGGACGGGGAGTGGCGTGGCCGGGCCCCGGTCAGGCGGCGGTCGGCGCCGGTCCCGTGCTCGCCCGTACCGTCAACTCGGGTGCGATGAGCACGACTTCGTCCTTGCCGTGCCCTTCCAACTTGGCGATCAGATGCTCCACGGCGAGTCGGCCCATCTCCTGCGCCGGGATGGCGACCGAGGTCAGTCGCACCGAGGCCTGTGTCGCGACCTGGTCCGGGCAGATCGCGATCACCGACACGTCCTCGGGGACGGCCCGGCCCTGCTGGCGCAGCAGCGCGAGCAGCGGTTCGACCGCGGACTCGTTCTGCACGACGAAGCCCGTGGTGCCCGGGCGCTCGTCGAGGATCCGGGCGAGGGTCAGGGCCATCGCGTCGTACCCGCCCTCGCAGGGGCGGTGCAGCACGCGCAGACCCAACTCCCGCGAACGGGAACGGAGTCCGTCGAGGGTGCGCTCGGCGAAGCCGGTGTGCCGCTCGTAGACCGCGGGAGCCTCGCCGATGACAGCGATGTCACGGTGGCCCAGCAGCGCGAGGTGCTCGGCGCACAGTGCGCCCGTCGCGCCGAAGTCGAGATCGACGCAGGTCAGGCCGGAGGTGTCGGCGGGCAGGCCGATCAGTACGCAGGGCTGGTCCGTCTGGCGCAGCAGCGGGAGTCGTTCGTCGTCGAGCTCCACGTCCATCAGGATCATCGCGTCGGCGAGCCCGCTGCCGGTGACGCGGCGCACGGCGTCGGGACCCTCCTCGCCGGTGAGCAGGAGCACGTCGTAGCCGTGCGTGCGGGCGTGGGTCGCCACCGCGATGGCGATCTCCATCATCACGGGTACGTACATGTCGGTACGGAGCGGAACCATCAGCGCGATGATGTTGGACCGGCTGCTCGCCAGGGCCCGGGCGCCCGCGTTCGGGTGGTATCCGAGCTCCTGGATGCTCCGCTCGACCCGCTGCCGGGTGCCCGCGGAGATGGACCGCTTGCCGCTGAGGACATAGCTCACCGTGCTCGCCGAGACTCCGGCGTGCTGGGCGACCTCGGCGAGGGTGACCATCCAGCTCTCCAAGCATTGTGTGAAGCGCTTCGACAGTGCGCATTGCGGATAAGGGCGTGTGAGGGTGGCTCGACAGTAGCTCGACGGGTGGTGGGTGTCCATAGGTTGTCGAAGCGCTTCGACAGGATTCTTGCGGTGCGGGTCGGGAGTCGTTGTCGTGCCGCGCGACGCCATACTCGCGGTGCCGTGCTCGGGCAGGTTTCTCGGGCGTGTTTCCAGTGTCGTGCGCCGGTACGTTTCCCGCGCCGGACTTCGCCACGCGGCGGCAACCTTTTGCACGCGGCGGCAACCTTTTGAGGGCCGGTGGTCACTGAGAAGGCGTACGCAGACCGTTTTCCGGAAGGACCCCCCGATGCAACACCGCCGACCGCGCCTGTCCAAGAAGGCGAAGACGATGCTCGCTGGAACGGTGGCGCTCGCGGCCGCCGCGGGCGTCACCGTCGCCCAGGCGGGCGAGGCCGGCAAGAAGTGCGGCGCCTTCGACACCGTCACGATGGGCAAGTACTACGTCAACAACAACCTCTGGGGGCAGGACGACGGGACAGGCACCCAGTGCGTCTGGGACACCTCGCGCTCCGGCGACACCATCGGCTGGGGCACGAACTACTCCTGGACCAGCAAGGCCGGCAAGGAGAACAGCGTCAAGTCGTACGCCAGCACCGTGCTCGGCTGGCACTGGGGCTGGAAGACCGACAAGGCGGCCACGGAACTGCCCGTCCGGGTCGGAGACCGCAAGCCGGTCAGAACCGGCTGGGAGTTCTCGGTCAGCTCCGACCCCGGCACCATGAACGTCGCGTACGACCTGTGGCTGCACGCCAAGAACAACGCGGACTGGCAGGACCAGCCCACCGACGAAATCATGGTCTGGCTCAACCGGCAGGGCGGTGCGGGCCCCCTCGGTACCAAGTACGGCAGTGTGAGCCTCGACGGCGCCATGTGGGACATCTACCAGGGCGACATCGGCTGGAAGGTGTACTCCTTCGTCCGCCGCACCAACACCACCAAGGTCTCACTCGACCTCGACGACTTCACCCAGGCCCTGGTCCGCCGCAAGCTGCTCGGCAACGACAAGTACCTCTCCGGCATCGAGTCGGGCAGCGAGGTCTTCCGGGGTTCGGGACGGCTGGACACCAAGGCGTACTCCGTCGACATCGGCTGAGATCCGTCGGCATCGGCCGGCGTCGGCTCAAACCTATGGGGTACGCGTTCACGCGAACGCGCGCGAGGACTGGTGGGGTCACCCGTATTCGGGTAAATACGATCGAGTAGCACCGATCAGTAACGAAGGTCCCCAAGATCCCTATGCGCGGCGAGGTGAGCCTCATGTCCGCAACACCCCACCAGCCCACCGTCACTGAACGTGAGGCACGACAGGTCGCGGAGGCGGCCCGCGAACAGGACTGGCGCAAGCCCAGCTTCGCCAAGGAACTGTTCCTCGGTCGCTTCCGCCTCGACCTGATCCACCCGCATCCCATGCCCGCCGAGGACGACGTACAGCGCGGCGAGGAGTTCCTCGCCAAGCTGCGCGACTTCTGCGAGACGAAGATCGACTCGGCCCGTATCGAGCGCGAGGCACAGATCCCCGACGAGGTCATCGACGGCCTCAAGGACATCGGCGCCCTCGGCATGAAGATCGACACCAAGTACGGAGGCCTCGGCCTCACCCAGGTGTACTACAACAAGGCGCTCGCCCTCGTCGGCTCCGCGAGCCCGGCGATCGGCGCCCTGCTGTCGGCGCACCAGTCGATCGGCGTACCGCAGCCGCTGAAGCTCTTCGGCACCCAGGAGCAGAAGGACGTCTTCCTGCCGCGCTGTGCCCGCACCGACATCTCGGCCTTCCTCCTCACCGAGCCGGACGTCGGCTCCGACCCGGCGCGGCTCGCCACGAGCGCCGTCCCGGACGGCGACGACTACGTCCTCGACGGGGTGAAGCTCTGGACGACCAACGGAGTCGTCGCCGATCTGCTCGTCGTCATGGCGCGCGTCCCGAAGTCCGAGGGTCACAAGGGCGGCATCACGGCGTTCGTGGTGGAGGCCGGCTCCGAGGGCATCACCGTCGAGAACCGCAACGCCTTCATGGGGCTGCGCGGCCTGGAGAACGGCGTCACCCGTTTCCACCAGGTCCGGGTCCCCGCGGCGAACCGGATCGGCCCGGAGGGCGCGGGCCTGAAGATCGCCCTCACCACGCTCAACACCGGCCGTCTCTCGCTGCCCGCCATGTGCGTCGGCGCGGGCAAGTGGTGTCTGAAGATCGCCCGCGAGTGGTCGGCGGCCCGCGAGCAGTGGGGCAAGCCGGTCGCCCTCCACGAGGCCGTCGGCTCCAAGATCTCCTTCATCGCGGCCACCACCTTCGCCCTCGAAGCCGTCGTCGACCTGTCCTCCCAGATGGCCGACGAGAACCGCAACGACATCCGCATCGAGGCGGCCCTCGCCAAGCTGTACGGCTCCGAGATGGGCTGCCTGATGGCCGACGAACTGGTCCAGATCCGCGGTGGCCGCGGCTTCGAGACCGCCGAGTCGCTGGCGGCGCGCGGCGAGCGGGCGGTGCCCGCCGAGCAGATCCTGCGCGACCTGCGCATCAACCGCATCTTCGAGGGCTCGACGGAGATCATGCACCTGCTGATCGCCCGTGAGGCCGTGGATGCCCACCTCTCCGTGGCCGGTGACCTCATCGACCCCGACAAGTCCCTCTCGGACAAGGCGAAGGCAGGCGCGAACGCGGGTGTCTTCTACGCCAAGTGGCTGCCCAAACTGGTCGCGGGCCCGGGGCAGCTCCCGCGCTCGTACGGTGAGTTCAACCGGCACGTGGATCTCTCCCCGCATCTGCGCTACGTCGAGCGCAGCGCCCGCAAGCTCGCCCGCTCCACCTTCTACGCCATGTCCCGCTGGCAGGGCCGGATGGAGACCAAGCAGGGCTTCCTGGGCCGGATCGTCGACATCGGCGCCGAGCTCTTCGCGATGAGCGCGGCCTGTGTGCGCGCCGAACACCTGCGTCTCACCGGGCAGCACGGCCGCCAGGCCTACCAGCTCGCCGACGCCTTCTGCCGCCAGTCCCGCATCCGCGTCGACGAACTCTTCGGCCGTCTGTGGAGCAACACCGACGACCTCGACCGCAAGGTCGTCAAGGGCGTACTGGCGGGCACGTACGAATGGCTGGAGCAGGGCGTGATCGACCCGTCCGGTGAGGGCCCCTGGATCGCCGACGCGACGCCCGGCCCGAGCCGGAAGGAAAACGTCCACCGCCCCATTCGCTGACCTTTTCCCCAGGAATTCACTGCCGTCCCGGTTCGCCATTCCGCCGCTTGCCGCACCGAATATGTGCGTCGACAATGAGGAGAATGGCGAACGGGGACGACAGATGCGCCAAGGAATCGGGGAAGAACACGGTCACGGCCTTTCCGCGCAGCTGACGCGCGCCCGCGCCGAGGCCCGGCTTCAGCTCGACGAACCGGATCTCGTACGGGCCCTGCGGACCGTCCGCAAGGAAGTGCGGCCGCTGGCGCAGAAGCTGCGCGACGTCGCGCCCGAGACCTTCGAGGCGCACCGCGACGCCCTCGCGGTTCTCCTCAACGACTGCGCGCTCGCCCTGGTCGACACGGAGCCGCGCCCGCCGGTGCCCTCCTTCGACACCGTACGGATCCGGCGCATCGACCTCCGTGACGTCGACGGTCTGCTGGACGCCGGACGGCCGGGCGAACGGCCCGTCATCCAGCAACTTTTCAAGAGCGCGCTCGACGTGGTCGACGATCCCGTCCTGCGTGAAGTGATCAAAGCGAATCAGCAGGGCGTCCACATTCTGCAACGAGCCAATCACTGGATTCGGCTGCTCGCGGACGCCGTTTAGTTCTGGGGGAATTCCTATGCCGGGCAAAGGTCTGGACGTCATCACCGGCAGGATCATGCGGGCCGGTGAGGGCCGGGTGCTGCGCAGGCTCCAGCGCGTCGTCGATCAGGTCAACTCCCTGGACGAGGAGTTCAGGGCCTTGTCCGACGAGGAACTCCAGTCCCTCACCCCGGAGTTCCGACAGCGCCACGCCGACGGCGAGAGCCTGGACGACCTGCTGCCGGAGGCCTTCGCCACGATGCGCGAGGCGACCCGGCGGACCCTGGGCATGCGTCACTTCGACGTCCAGGTGATGGGCGGCGCGGCGCTGCACCTCGGCAACATCGCGGAGATGCAGACGGGGGAGGGCAAGACCCTCGTCGCCACCCTGCCCGTCTATCTGAACGCCCTGGCAGGCAAGGGAGTCCACCTCGTCACGGTCAACGACTACCTCGCCGAGCGCGACGCCGAGTGGATGGGCCGCGCCTACCGCTTCCTGGGCCTGACCGTCGGTGTCATCAAGTCCGAGTCGACGCCCGCCGTACGCCGCGCCCAGTACGCCTGCGACATCACCTACGGCACCAACACCGAGTTCGGCTTCGACTATCTGCGCGACAACATGGCCTGGTCGAGGGACGAACTCGTCCAGCGCGGCCACCACTTCGCGATCGTCGACGAGGCCGACTCCATCCTCATCGACGAGGCCCGCACCCCGCTGATCATCTCCGGTCCCGCCGACCAGCCCACCCAGTGGTACGAGGCGTTCGCGGGGCTCGTACGACGGATGAAGGGCGTCCGCGTCCAGGAGGAACTCTTCACCCGGCCGGCCGAGAAGGAGGAACTGGCGGCGCTGCGGGCCACGCACGACTACGAGTACGACCCCAAGAAACGCACCGTCGCGATCCTGGACCGGGGCGTCGAGTACCTCCAGGACCAGCTCGGCATCGAGAGCCTGTACGAGTCCGACCACACCTCCCTCATCGGGCACCTCAACAACGCCCTGAAGGCCAAGGAGCACTTCAAGAGGGACAAGGACTACGTGGTCGTGGACGGCGAGGTGCTGATCGTCGACGAGCACACCGGCCGCATCCTCGCGGGGCGCCGCTACAACGAGGGGCTGCACCAGGCGATCGAGGCGAAGGAAGGGGTGACGATCAAGGACGAGAACCAGACCCTCGCCACGATCACCCTGCAGAACTTCTTCCGCCTCTACGAGAAGCTCGCCGGCATGACCGGCACGGCGATGACGGAGGCGGCCGAGTTCCACCAGATCTATCAGCTCCAGGTCGTGCCGATCCCGACCAACCGGCCCCCGAAGCGCGCTGACGACCCCGACCAGATCTATCGCACCGTGGACGCCAAGTACGCCGCGATCGTGGAGGACATCGCCGAGCGGCACGCCCAGGGGCAGCCGATCCTCGTCGGCACCACGTCGGTGGAGAAGTCCGAGCTGCTCTCCGCGCTGCTCAGGAAGCGCGGTATCCGGCACGAGGTGCTCAACGCCAAGAACCACCAGCGCGAGGCCCAGATCGTGGCCCAGGCGGGCCGCAAGGGCGCCGTCACCGTCGCCACCAACATGGCGGGCCGCGGCACCGACATCATGCTCGGCGGCAATCCCGAGTCCCTCATAGCCGCCGAGCTGGAGAAGAGCGAACTCACCGAGGAGGAGCACCCCGACGCCTGCCGCGAGGTGCGCGAGCGCGTCACCGCCGCGGTCGGGGCGGCGTACGAGGAGGTCAAGGAGCTCGGCGGGCTCTATGTGCTGGGCACCGAGCGCCACGAGTCCCGCCGTATCGACAACCAGCTGCGCGGCCGCTCGGGGCGCCAGGGCGACAACGGCGCCTCCCGCTTCTACCTCTCCCTGGAGGACGACCTGATGCGCCTGTTCCGCGCCCAGGTCGTGGACCGCGTGATGGCCATGGCGAACGTCCCCGACGACATCCCCATCGAGAACAAGATGGTCACCCGCGCCATCGCCTCCGCCCAGGCCCAGGTCGAGCAGCAGCACTTCGAGTCCCGCAAGGACGTCCTGAAGTTCGACGAGGTGCTCAACCGGCAGCGCACCCTCATCTACGCCGAGCGCCGCCGCGTCCTGGCGGGGGAGGACCTGCGCGAACAGCTCCTGCACTTCATGGACGACACCGTGCGGGCGTACATCGAACAGGAGACCGGCGAGGGCTTCCCCGAGGAATGGGACCTGGAACGGCTTTGGGGCGCCTTCAAACAGCTCTATCCGGTACGGGTCACGATCGAGGGCCTGGAGGAGGCGGCCGGCGACCGTGCGAACCTCACCGCCGAGGACCTGGTCGAGGCCGTGACCCGGGACATCCACGACCGCTACGAGGACCGTGAGGCCGACCTCGGCGCCGAGGCCCTGCGCGACCTCGAACGCCTGGTCGTCCTCAACGTCCTCGACCGCAAATGGCGCGAGCACCTCTACGAGATGGACTACCTCCGCGACGGCATCGGTCTGCGCTGGACGCTCGGCCGGGAACCCATCGTCGAGTACGAGCGTGAGGGCTTCGACATGTACGGCGCGATGACCGACGCCATCAAGGAGGAGTCCGTCGGCTACGTCTTCAACCTGGACGCCTCCAGTGGTGCGCCCGGGACCCTCGAACGCCGCGACCGGGTCGAGGACCTGCACTTCACGGCCCCCACCATGGACACGGCGGAGGGCGTGGTCGAGGGCGGCTTCGCCCCGGCGGACGCCGACGCGCCCGCGGACGCCCCCGCGCCGGCCGCCGCGCCCTCACGCGGCGGCGCGCGCCCCGGCGGGTCCAAGGCGCGGCGCCGCCGCAAGCGGTGAGGACGCGGCGGCCGACAGCGGTGGCAGGGGCTAGCAGTACTTGTCGCTGGGGTCCCGCGTCGTCCACGAGCACGCGTCGACCTTGCCGCCGTTCGCCTTGGTGAGCGTGGCGGTGTCGCTGGTGTTGTTCCAGACGTACGCGCGGCGGTTCTGGTACTTGTCCCCCGCGGTGTCCCTCCCGCTGCCCGTGTGCACCTTCATGGTCTTGTGCGCCCCGATCTTCACGTTCGGGAAGGTGTACCTGTGGTTCGAGACGTCCTTCAGGATCCAGCCCTTGAGCGAGATCGCCGTCGAACTGGTGTTCTTGATCTGCACCCACTCGGCGTTGAGGCTCGCGTTGGAGCGGTTGTCCGAACCGGGGCTGTCGAACCAGACGTGGTAGATGCTCACACCGCCGGCCGCCTGCGCCGGAGTGCTGAGAAGGAACGTGCCCGTCAGTGCCACGGCGCCCGCGAGCGCGGGCAGGGCAGCGCGTATCCGCATGAGAACCCCCCAGGGTGTCGCCCCCCGGCCGGTCGTCCACCGGCCAGTGAGAGTGACGACGTGCATGAAGTGCTATCACATGATCTTCACGCTGGTTTCACAAAGGGTGATTTCGCCTCCTCCGGCACGTCGGGGTGCTAACGGGGCCAGATCGGCGTGCCAACGGGGCCAGAAGAGAGGAGAAGGGAGGAGAAGTGGGGAGCCCTGTCCTGCGCGGGTCGCGCAGCGGCCACAATGGGGGGATGAGCGACAGTCCAGCCCCCCTCGCTGATCCGCATCTCGTCTTCGACCCCGTGGGCGGAGTCCGGGACGTCGTGATCCTCGGCTCCACCGGCTCGATCGGCACCCAGGCCATCGACCTCGTGCTGCGCAACCCCGACCGGTTCCGGGTCACCGCGCTGTCCGCCGCCGGCGGCCGGGTCGGACTGCTCGCGGAGCAGGCCCACCGGCTGCGCGTACGCACGGTCGCGGTCGCGCGCGAGGACGTCGTACCGGCGCTGCGGGAGGCGCTCACGGCCGAGTACGCATCCGGTGAGACCCTTCCCGAGATCCTGGCCGGCGCGGACGCCGCCACCCAGCTCGCCGCCTCCGACTGCCACACCGTTCTCAACGGCATCACCGGTTCCATCGGCCTCGCCCCCACCCTCGCCGCCCTGGAAGCGGGCCGCACCCTCGCGCTCGCCAACAAGGAATCGCTCATCGTCGGCGGCCCGCTGGTGAAGGCGCTGGCCAAGCCCGGCCAGATCATCCCGGTCGACTCCGAGCACGCGGCGCTCTTCCAGGCACTGGCGGCCGGCACGCGCGCCGATGTGCGCAAGCTGGTCGTGACCGCCTCGGGCGGACCCTTCCGGGGGCGTACGAAGGCGGAGCTGGCGCACGTCACTCCCGCCGAGGCGCTCGCGCACCCCACCTGGGCCATGGGCCCGGTGATCACCATCAACTCCGCGACCTTGGTCAACAAGGGGCTGGAAGTCATCGAGGCGCACCTCCTCTACGACATTCCCTTCGATCGCATTGAGGTGGTCGTGCACCCGCAGTCGTATGTCCACTCGATGGTTGAGTACACAGACGGATCGACACTGGCCCAGGCGACGCCCCCCGACATGCGGGGACCGATCGCCATCGGTCTCGGCTGGCCCGAACGCGTCCCGGACGCGGCGCCCGCCTTCGACTGGACCAAGGCGTCGAGCTGGGAGTTCTTCCCGCTCGACAACCACGCGTTCCCCTCCGTCGGGCTCGCCCGGCACGTGGGGCAGCTCGCGGGTACGGCCCCGGCGGTGTTCAATGCCGCCAACGAGGAGTGCGTGGACGCGTTCCTGAACGGCGCCCTGCCGTTCAACGGGATCATGGAGACTGTCACCCAGGTGGTCGAGGAACACGGCACACCCGGAACGGGAACTTCCCTGACCGTTGCGGACGTCCTCGAAGCGGAGACCTGGGCGCGCGCCCGGGCCCGTGAACTGACCGCACAGACGGCACGGACAGCACCAATGGCACAGACGACAACCGCGGAGGCTCGTGCATGACGACCCTGATGATGATCCTCGGCATAGTCGTCTTCGCGGTCGGCCTGCTCATCTCGATCGCCTGGCACGAGCTGGGACATCTGTCGACGGCCAAGCTCTTCGGCATCCGGGTGCCGCAGTACATGGTCGGCTTCGGGCCGACCATCTGGTCACGGAAGAAGGGCGACACCGAGTACGGGGTGAAGGCGGTTCCGCTCGGCGGCTACATCCGCATGATCGGGATGTTCCCGCCCGGCCCGGACGGCCGTATCGAGGCGCGCTCCACCTCCCCCTTCCGGGGCATGATCGAGGACGCCAGATCGGCCGCCTTCGAGGAGCTCCAGCCCGGCGACGAGACCCGCCTCTTCTACACGCGCAAGCCGTGGAAGCGCGTGATCGTGATGTTCGCGGGCCCGTTCATGAACCTCGTCCTGGCCGTCGCGATCTTCCTCGGCGTGATGATGACCTTCGGGGTGCAGACCCAGACCACCACGGTCGGCAAGGTCTCGGACTGCGTCATCCAGCAGAGCGACAACCGGTCGAAGTGCGCGGCCGGCGACCAGGCCGCGCCCGCCAAGGCCGCCGGGCTCAAGGGCGGCGACAAGATCGTCGCGTTCAACGGCAAGGCGATCGACGACTGGGCGGCGCTGCAGTCCGACATCCGCTCCAACCCCGGCAAGGACGTCACGCTCACCGTCGAGCGCAAGGGTCAGAAGGTCGACCTGACCGCTCACCTGATCAAGAACCAGGTCAGCAAGACCGACGGCAACGGCGGCTATGTCGAGGGCAAGTACGTGTACGCCGGCTTCCTCGGCTTCACGCCCGCCTCCGGCATCGTCCAGCAGTCGTTCGGCCAGTCCGTGAACCGCATGGGCGACATGATGCAGAACGGCGTCGAGTCGCTCGTCTCGCTGCCCGCCAAGATCCCCGACCTGTGGAACGCGGCCTTCGGCGACGGTCCGCGCAAGGCGGACTCCCCGATGGGCGTGGTCGGCGCGGCCCGTATCGGCGGTGATGTCTTCACCCTCGACATCCCGGCATCGCAGCAGGTCGCGATGATGCTGCTGCTGGTCGCGGGCTTCAACCTCTCCCTGTTCCTGTTCAACATGCTCCCGCTGCTCCCGCTCGACGGCGGTCACATCGCGGGCGCGTTGTGGGAGTCACTGCGGCGGAACGCGGCGAAGGTGCTCAGGCGGCCGGACCCGGGCCCGTTCGACGTGGCGAAGCTGATGCCGGTGGCCTATGTGGTGGCCGGAATCTTCGTCTGCTTCACGATCCTCGTCCTCATCGCGGACGTTGTTAACCCGGTGAAAATCTCCTAGACGGTCTCTTGGCAGGACACCGTTCGTGGCGGCCGGGCACCGTGGGTGCCCGGCCGCCATCCGTTGGGTGGGTTTAGGGGCGTGATGTGCTCGGGCGTGCGCCGGTGCCGTAATCTCGGAGCCTGGAGCCCACGATTCCGGGACCTTGATCCACAACTTGGGGTTGCACAGCAGATGACTGCGATTTCTCTCGGCATGCCGTCCGTTCCGACCAAGCTCGCCGAGCGTCGGAAGAGCCGGCAGATCCAGGTCGGAACCGTGGCCGTGGGTGGAGACGCACCCGTCTCGGTGCAGTCGATGACGACCACGCGTACGTCGGACATCGGCGCCACGCTGCAGCAGATCGCCGAGCTGACGGCCTCCGGTTGCCAGATCGTGCGGGTGGCCTGCCCGACCCAGGACGACGCCGACGCGCTCGCCACGATCGCCCGCAAGTCCCAGATCCCGGTCATCGCGGACATCCACTTCCAGCCGAAGTACGTCTTCGCGGCGATCAACGCGGGCTGCGCGGCCGTCCGTGTGAACCCCGGCAACATCAAGCAGTTCGACGACCAGGTCAAGGAGATCGCGCGGGCCGCGAAGGACACCGGCACCCCGATCCGGATCGGCGTCAACGCGGGCTCGCTCGACAAGCGGCTCCTCCAGAAGTACGGCAAGGCGACCCCCGAGGCGCTCGTCGAGTCCGCCCTCTGGGAGGCGTCCCTCTTCGAGGAGCACGACTTCCGGGACATCAAGATCTCGGTCAAGCACAACGACCCGGTGGTCATGGTCAACGCATACCGCCAGCTGGCGGCGGCGTGCGACTACCCCCTGCACCTCGGGGTGACGGAGGCGGGCCCCGCCTTCCAGGGCACGATCAAGTCGGCGGTGGCGTTCGGAGCGCTGCTCTCCGAGGGCATCGGCGACACGATCCGGGTGTCCCTGTCGGCGCCGCCCGCCGAGGAGGTCAAGGTCGGTCTCCAGATCCTGGAGTCGCTGAACCTCAAGCAGCGGGGCCTGGAGATCGTCTCCTGCCCGTCCTGCGGGCGTGCCCAGGTCGACGTGTACAAGCTGGCGGAAGAGGTCACCGCCGGGCTCACCGGCATGGAGGTCCCCCTCCGCGTCGCCGTCATGGGCTGCGTCGTGAACGGTCCGGGCGAGGCCCGCGAGGCCGACCTCGGCGTCGCCTCCGGCAACGGCAAGGGGCAGATCTTCGTCAAGGGCGAGGTCATCAAGACGGTCCCCGAGTCGAAGATCGTCGAGACGCTCATCGAGGAAGCGATGAAGCTCGCCGAGCAGATGGAGGCCGACGGCATCGCCTCCGGCGAGCCTTCGGTATCGGTGGCGGGCTGACCCACGGGCGAGACCACCGTGTCCCGCCCCCGCCGCCCCTACCCTCCCCCAAGCTCTCGGCTTCGCTCGAGCAGGGGGGACCCCCATCATCCCCAGGGGCTCCGCCCCCTCACCCCCGCCAGGGGCGCTGCGCCCCCTGGACCCCCGCATCGGCCTGAACGGCCTCGTCCTCAAACGCCGGACGGGCTGAATGGTGCGGGCCGGGACGAATGGCGGGCGGGCCCCGCTCTCGAACGCCGGGCGACCCGGGGCTTTTAGGGGCGCGGGGAACTGCGCGCCCAGCCCTCACGCACCCGCAGACAAGCGATCCCGGGCCGTCGTCGTATCCGGGGCGCAGCCCCGCCTTAGGGGCGCGGGGAACTGCGCGACCAGCCCTCACGCACCCGCAGACAAGCGATCCCGGGCCGTCGTCGTATCCGGGGCGCAGCCCCGCCTTAGGGGCGCGGGGAACCGCGCGACCAGCCCCCACGCACCCGCAGACAAGCAACTTGGGGCGGGCGGGGTTCCAGGGGCGCAGCCCCGCACGAGGGGCGCGGGGGACTGCGCGCACCGTTCCCACCGGCCCGCGGCCGATGCCCAGGCCGGCACAAGGGGCGGCGAGCCACAACCTCGCCAGGTACAGTGCGGAGATCAGCAGACCGTATGGTGAGGCCCCCGCACGTGTTGACCCAGACCACCACCAGGGTCCTCGAACCGAGTGACCTGGACGCCGCGCTCGCCGTCCTCGACCGCGACCCGGTCGCGAACGCATTCGTCGCGTCCCGGGTACAGGTCGCGGGCCTCGACCCCTGGCGGCTCGGCGGCGAGATGTGGGGCTGGTACGAGGACGGCATGCTGCGGTCCCTCTGCTACGCGGGCGCCAACCTGGTTCCGATCTGCGCCACCCCCCGTGCCGTCCGCGGCTTCGCGGACCGGGCGCGAAGGGCCGGCCGCCGCTGCTCCTCGATCGTCGGCCCCGTCGAGGCCACCGCCCAGCTGTGGCGGCTGCTCGAACCCAGCTGGGGCCCGGCCCGCGAGGTCCGCGCCCACCAGCCCCTGATGGTCACCGACCGCCTCCCCGCCGACATCGCCCCGGATCCGTACGTCCGCCGCATCCGCAAGGACGAGATGGAAACGATCATGCCGGCGTGCGTGGCGATGTTCACCGAGGAGGTGGGCGTCTCACCGCTCGCCGGTGACGGCGGCCTGCTCTACCAGGCGCGGGTGGCCGAACTCGTCGGCACCGGCCGTTCGTTCGCCCGTCTCGACCAGAACGGCAAGGTCGTCTTCAAGGCCGAGATCGGCGCCGCCACCCGGCAGGCCTGCCAGGTCCAGGGGGTGTGGGTCGCCCCCGAGTACCGGGGACAGGGGCTGGCCGCCCCGGGCATGGCGGCCGTCATGCGCTACGCCCTCGCCGACATCGCCCCGCTCGTCAGTCTCTACGTCAACGACTTCAACACCCCGGCCCGGGCGACGTACCACCGTGTCGGCTTCCAGGAGATCGGCGCGTTCATGAGCGTGCTGTTCTAGCGCTCGCAGGGGCCCGGGGAACTCCTCGACCGGCTTCGGACCGACTCCCGACCGGCGCCGGACCGGCCTCAGGTCGACTCCCGATCGGCCCCCGACCCGGCCGCACCCGACACAACCTCCCGTAGTCCCGGCGCAATCCGGCGAAGCGCCCCGGTAGTCTCCCCGGCATGCTGCGCTTTCCCGGTCAGGGCCCCCGCAACCCCGACGACGTGGTCGTCGGCCCGCTGGATCTCGCGGCGCGCGTCGACGAGGCGCTCGCCGTGCAGGCCCTGGCCTTCGGGCTCGGCGCCGACGAGATCGCCGTACGCCGGCAGATCGTGCTGCGTCACCTCACCTACCCGGGAGCCCGCGCACTCGGCGCGACGACGGCCGACGGACGGCTCGTCGGCTTCGTCTACGGCATGCCCAACGACCGCACCCACTGGTGGTCCACCGTCGTGGAACCGTATCTGCGCACCCAGGGACGCGACGCCTGGCTCGACCACTCCTTCGTGATCACCGAACTGCACGTCCACCCGCACTACCAGAACCACGGCGTGGGCAGGTCCCTGATCACCGGCATCACGGACAGCGCCACCGAACCCCGCTCGATCCTCTCCGCCATCGACACCGACAGCCCGGCCCGCGGCCTCTACCACTCGCTCGGGTACGAGGACCTCGCTCGGCAGGTTCTCTTCCCCAGCGCACCCAAGCCGTACGCCGTCATGGGCGCCCCGCTGCCCCTCCGCAGGCACTAACCGATTTCCACCGGGATGGGCCGCCCGGCTAACCTCCTAGCCATCACCCTTACGCAGCAGGAGTCGAGAACCATGGCCCAGGTCCAGCGCATGTCCCGTTTGATGGTCAAGACACTGCGTGACGACCCGGCGGACGCCGAGACGCTCAGCCACAAGCTGCTCGTCCGTGCCGGCTACGTGCGCCGCAACTCCGCCGGCATCTGGACCTGGCTGCCGCTCGGCAAGAAGGTCCTCGACAACATCTCCCGCGTCGTACGCGAGGAGATGGACGCCATCGGGGCGCAGGAGGTCCTCCTGCCGGCCCTGCTGCCCAAGGAGCCCTACGAGGCCTCGGCCCGCTGGGAGGAGTACGGCGACCTCCTCTTCCGCCTGAAGGACCGCAAGGGCGGCGAGTACCTGCTCGGCCCGACCCACGAGGAGATCTTCACGCTCGTCGTGAAGGACCAGGTCGCGTCCTACAAGGACCTGCCGGTCATGCTGTACCAGATCCAGACGAAGTACCGCGACGAGGCCCGCCCGCGCTCCGGAGTGCTGCGCGGCCGCGAGTTCCAGATGAAGGACTCGTACTCCTTCGACACGACGGACGAGGGCCTCGCGGAGTCGTACGCGCTGCACCGCGCCGCCTACCAGAAGATCTTCGCCCGCCTGGGCCTGGACTACCGCATCGTGTCGGCCGTCTCGGGTGCCATGGGCGGCTCGGCGTCGGAGGAGTTCCTCGCCCCCGCCGCGGCCGGTGAGGACACCTTCGTGGACTGCCCGTCCTGCGACTACGCGGCCAACACGGAGGCCGTCACCTTCGCCCTGAAGCCGGTGGACGGTTCCGGCGTCGGCCCGGTCGAGGAGCTGGACACCCCCGACACCCCCACCATCGAGACGCTCGCCGAGCACCTCGGCGTCCCCGCCTCCGCCACCCTCAAGAACCTCCTGGTCAAGGTCGACGGCGAGATCGTCGCCGTAGGCGTCCCCGGCAACCGCGAGGTCGACCTCGGCAAGCTGGGCGAGCACCTCGCCCCCGCCGTCGTCGAACTCGTCACCGCCGAGGACTTCGAGGGCCGCGGCGACCTCGTCCGCGGCTACGTCGGCCCGCAGGGCCTGGAGAAGGTCCGCTACATCGCCGACCCGCGGGTGGCCCCCGGCACCGCCTGGATCACCGGCGCCAACAAGGTCAACACGCACGCGAAGAACGTCGTCGCCGGCCGCGACTTCGAGGTCGACGACTACCTGGACGTCGTCGTGGTGGAAGAGGGCGACCCGTGCCCCAAGTGCGGCACCGGCCTCAAGCTGGACCGCGCCATCGAGATCGGCCACATCTTCCAGCTCGGCCGCAAGTACGCCGACACCTTCCAGCTCGACGTCCTCGGCCAGCAGGGCAAGCCGGTCCGCGTGACCATGGGCTCGTACGGCATCGGTGTCTCCCGCGCGGTCGCGGCGCTCGCCGAGCAGTCGGCCGACGAGCAGGGGCTGTGCTGGCCCAAGGAGATCGCTCCCGCCGACGTCCACGTCGTCGCCGCCGGCAAGGCCCTGCAGACCGAGCTGGCCCTCGACGTGTCGGAGAAGCTCGGCGCGGCGGGCGTGCGCGTCCTCGTGGACGACCGCGCCGGGGTCTCCCCGGGCGTGAAGTTCACGGACGCCGAGCTCATCGGCGTACCGAAGATCCTGGTGGCCGGGCGTCGCTCGGCCGAGGGTGTCCTCGAGCTGAAGGACCGCCGTACCGGCGAGCGCGAGGAACTGACCGTCGACGAGGCGATCGCCCGCCTGGCGGAGTAGCCGCACGACAGCCGGGAGGCGCTCAAGAGGTTCACCTCCGGAGCATGGGCGCCTCACGGACTTCTCTCAGGCCCACGGAGTTCATTGGGTACGCGCGGAGTTCATTGGGTACGCGCGGAGATTCGCTGTTTCTCGGCGTCACGCCCTGTGGCTGATGCCGACACCGTATGTGAGTGCGAGCATCGAATGCGTGACCTTTCCGTGAGGCGTGCCGTTCATCAGATGACGGCATCGTGGGCGGAAGGGGGTACCGGTGAGCCGGAAACTGCCGCTCGGCGAGGGCGAGACTGCTCGCACTGCCTCTGCCCATGGTGTGCTGCGTGCGGGCGTGGAGGAGGAGACGGGCGAAGTCCTGTCCGCCGCTGTGCTGTCGGAGCGGGTGGTCTGGGCCGTGGACCTGGTGTCCGGCATGGCCGCCGACCTGCTGGGCACACACTGGAACCCTGAAACGCGCCCGCAGAGCCGCCGCCGACTGCCCGGTGCTGGCCTTCAAACTCGCCACCGCACAGGGGAGTCAGGGGTCGGGGCGGTCAGAGCCAGCCCGCGAACTCCAGCAGCAGCTCCGCGTCCTGCGGACGCCCGACCCGCCCCGCCCGTACGCCGGACTCGACCGCCCGGAACAACGTCCAGCCCCGCAGCCGCTCCTGGTCCACCTCCAGGGACTCGGCGAGCCGCTTCACCCGGCGCCGTGTGATCGACGACCCCGAAGGGGACGCGATCAGGTCCTCCACCCGGTCCCGGACCAGCCGGGCCAGGTCGAAGGCGCACTCGCCGACCACCGGGTCCGGGCCCACGGCCAGCCAGGGCATGCGCTCACCGGCGAGCACCTTGCTCTGCCGGAAGGTACCGTGCAGCAGCCGCTGCTCGGGCGGTCCGGCGAGGAGTTCCTCGCGGGCCGCCAGCGCCGCGTCGACCAGTGGCGCGACCTCGGAGTCGGCGCTCGCCGCCGCCCGCATCGCCTCGGCCTGCCGCCCGGTCCGCTCGGCGACGGTCTCGAAGACATGGGTGGCGGGCGGTTCGACCCACAGCCGCCGCAGCGTCCCGGCGGCCTCCAGCAGGGCCTTCGCCTCCGGCAGCGAACGCACGGACAGATCGGGACGCAAGCGCTCCAACAGCAGTACGCCGTGGGTGTCGCCCTGCGCGTCGGCGGGGTTGAGGAGCTGTACGGCGCCCCGTCCGTCCCAGTGGGTGAGCGCGGCCCGCTCGCTCTCCGGACGGGCCCGCGGCGGCGCCAGCTTCAGCACGGCGGGCGTCCCGTCGGCCTGCCGGACGAGCAGGACGAGGCTGCTGCGACCGCCGGGTGCCTGCACCCGTTCTACGGTCAACTCGCGTAGATCGACCGCCTGTTGCGCCAGCACGGGCAGCTCGTCCAGCCACTCGCCCGTCCCGTTGGACCCGCCGGAGCCATTGGACCCGCTCCGCTGCGTCTCGCCGAGTGCTCGTACCAGGCGCCGCGGCGGTTCGAAGGCCATGCGCGAGTCCATTGCGCGAAGTGTTCCTTTCCAGCTGGTCCAGGTCGTCCAAGTCGTCCGGGTCGTCTCGTCCGGGTCGTCAGGGGCGCGTCACGAGGGCGACGGCGTCGCCGCGGCAGGGGTGGCCGAGGGGGCCTCCCGCTCGGCGAGACCAGGGAAGGCTACGCTCTCGCCGCGCCAGCGCACCGCCCGCACCGCCGCCTCCCGCAGCGCCTCGGCGGCCGAGCGCCGCCGATCCCCCGAGGAGGCGCGTACGAGGTCGGAGTACACCCCGGCCACGCGTTCCTCCAGGTCGGCAGCGAGCTGGACGGCCGCGGCGGAGTCCTTCACGGCGAACGGCAGCGCGTACGCCGCCGCGGAGACCTCCGGCCTGCCGCCCAGATCCCGTACGGCGCGGGCGAGTTCGTCGCGCCGCGCCCGATGGGCGTCGTACGCCGCCCGGGCCTCGCCCCGGCGTGCCTCGTCGATCCTGCCGCCGACGACTCCGTACCCGTAGACGGCGGCGTGCTCGGCGGCGAGCGCGGCCTGCAACGCGCCGAGCTCGGCCGACTCGGCGTCCTTGGTTCTCGTGTCCTTGGTCGTGCTCACTTGGCACCCTCCGTCAGCAGGAACGCGTGCGCGGCTCCGGCCGCGGCCACCGAGGCGAGCAGCCTGGCCAACTCGCCCGGAACCGTCAGCAGGGCCTTCGTCCGCTGGTCGGCCAAGGTGCGCTCGGCGGCCGCGAGGTCGGCGAGGGCGTCCTTCTCCTGGGCGGGCACGGTGGGGGAGGAGCTGGGCTGCGCCGAGGCGGAAGCCGAGGGCGAGCCGGAGGCGGAGGGCGAGCCGGAGGGCCGGCTGCCGGCGGTTCCACTGCCCCCGAACGCCTGCGCGTGCCGTACGACCTCCGCCCGCAGTGGCTTCAGCCGGGCCGCCAGCGGGGGATGGGCGGTGATCACGGCGGCGTAGCGTGCCGCGAGCGACTCGCTGTCGCGGGCCGCACGTGCGCGTGCGCGGTCCGCGGCCGAGGGGCTGTGGACCGCGGTTTCGGTGGACGGCTCGGGGGCGGAACAGCCCACGAGCACGAAGGCGCCCGCGGCGGAGGCGAGCAGGCTCCTTCGGCGCGGCCCCGAGGGGGTGCGCGGCGGCAGGGTGAACGGCACGGCAGACGTCCTCGGAAGGCTCGTACGAAAGGGAGGGCGGCACGCCCGTGATCACGGTACCCGTGCCCCACGCGATCGACCCCCATGGGCTCGCCACCGCCGCTCGGCCCCGGACTCGTCGGGTGCGCGGTTGCCCACGCCCCTTGGGGGAGCCCCGTCGGCGGCGGGGGACGGTGGACGGCAACACCCTCCGCGACCGGATACCCTTTGACCAGACACACGACCAACCCACAACAGCACACGCGGCCGAGGAGTCACCCGGATGAGCACCACCCAGAGCGAGAGGCTGCGAGTACTGCTGGAACCGCTCGTCAGCTCTCAGGGACTCGACCTCGAAGAGGTCGAAGTGGACTCGGTCGGACGCAAGCGTGTGCTGCGTGTAGTCGTCGATTCGGACGAAGGCGCCGACCTGGACGCGATCGCCGATGTGAGCCGCGCGCTCTCGGCGAAGCTCGACGAGACGGACGCGATGGGCGAGGGCGAGTACACCCTCGAGGTCGGAACCCCCGGTGCCGAGCGCGAGCTCAAGGAGCACCGTCACTACGTACGCGCCACGGACCGCCTGGTGAAGTTCCAACTGGGAGACGGCGGCGAGTTGGTCGCGAGAATCCTCGACGTGGACGAAGAGGGAGTCGATGTCGAGGTGCCGGGCGTGAAGGGGCGCAAGCCCACCGCCAAGCGGCTCGTCTTCCAGGACATCGCCAAGGCCCGCGTCCAGGTCGAGTTCAACCGTAAGAACAAGAACGAAGAGAACGCAGAGGAGGCGTAGCCGTGGACATCGACATGAGTGCCCTGCGGGGCTTGGTACGGGAGAAGGAGATCTCCTTCGACCTGCTGGTCGAGGCGATCGAGTCGGCCCTCCTCATCGCCTACCACCGCACCGAGGGAAGCCGCCGCCACGCGCGCGTCAAGCTCGACCGGGAGACCGGCCATGTGACCGTGTGGGCGAAGGAGGACCCCGAGGACCTGGAGGAGGGGCAGGAGGCACGCGAGTTCGACGACACCCCGTCGGGGTTCGGCCGGATCGCCGCGACCACCGCCAAGCAGGTCATCCTGCAGCGCCTGCGGGACGCCGAGGACGACGCGACGCTCGGTGAGTACGCCGGGCGTGAGGGCGACATCGTCACGGGTGTCGTGCAGCAGGGGCGCGACCCCAAGAACGTGCTCGTCGACATCGGCAAGCTGGAGGCCATCCTGCCGGTGCAGGAGCAGGTCCCAGGAGAGACGTATCAGCACGGGCTGCGGCTGCGCTCGTACGTCGTTCGGGTGGCGAAGGGCGTACGCGGTCCGTCCGTCACCCTGTCGCGCACGCACCCCAATCTGGTGAAGAAGCTCTTCGCGCTGGAGGTTCCGGAGATCGCCGACGGATCCGTCGAGATCTCCGCGATCGCACGCGAGGCCGGTCACCGTACGAAGATCGCCGTCCGGTCCACCCGTTCGGGTCTGAACGCCAAGGGCGCCTGCATCGGCCCCATGGGCGGCCGGGTGCGCAACGTGATGGCCGAGCTGAACGGCGAGAAGATCGACATCGTCGACTGGTCGGACGACCCGGCCGAGATGGTGGCGAACGCGCTCTCCCCGGCCCGCGTCTCCAAGGTCGAGGTCGTGGACCTCGCGGCCCGCTCCGCGCGCGTGACCGTCCCGGACTACCAGCTGTCGCTGGCGATCGGCAAGGAGGGCCAGAACGCCCGCCTCGCGGCCCGCCTCACCGGCTGGCGCATCGACATCCGTCCGGACACCGAGCAGCCGTCCGACGAGACCGCTCGGCGCGGCGCGGACCAGCACCGGGAATAGTTCTGAGCCGCAGGTGGCTTAGATCACGACAACAACCGTTCGATTCTTGCCCCAAAGGGGTGAGGTCGGTGCGGGGAGGTAGACTTAAGAGTGTCTGGCCGGACGCGAGCCCGCGCATGCCCTGAACGCACCTGTGTGGGGTGCCGGGAGCGAGCGGCCAAGACTGATCTGCTGCGGATCGTGGCGGTCGAGGGTGAATGCGTCCCCGATCATCGCGGTACGCTGCCCGGCCGGGGCGCTTATGTGCACCCCGCCCTGGTCTGTTTCGACCTGGCGGTACGCCGCCGGGCGTTCCCAAGGGCGCTGCGTGCCCCGGGATCGCTCGACACAGCGGCGTTGCGCCTCTACGTCGAGCAGGCAACACCGTAAGGAGCGTCGTACGGAACCCCCGTGCGGCCCTGGTACCCCGCGAGTTGGAAGTAGGTCGAGATTGCGATGAGCACTCGATGAGCACGCGATGAGTACGCCCATGAAGTAGCGACGGTCCGGACGCAACCCGGACCTAAAAGGAGCGAAGTGGCTAAGGTCCGGGTATACGAACTCGCCAAGGAGTTCGGGGTTGAGAGCAAGGTCGTCATGGCCAAGCTCCAGGAGCTCGGTGAATTCGTCCGTTCGGCGTCCTCGACGATCGAGGCGCCCGTTGTACGCAAACTGACTGACGCCCTGCAGCAGGGCAGCGGTGGCGGCAAGCCCGCCTCCGCACGTAAGGCTGCCCCGGCGAAGCCGGGTGCCCCCTCTCCGGCGCAGGCTGCCCGTCCGGCCGCCCCGCGCCCGCCGGCCCCGAAGCCGGCCGTGGCCGAGCGCCCCGCCGCTGCGCCGGTCACTCCGGCCGCGCCGGTCACCCCGGCTGCTTCGGGTCCGCGCCCGACTCCGGGTCCCAAGCCCGCCCCGAAGCCCGCTCCGGCGGCTCCGGCTCCGGTCGCGGCCGAGTTCACCGCGCCCCCGTCGGCTCCCGCGGCTCCCGCCGCAGGTCCCCGTCCGGGCGCTCCGCGTCCCAGTGGCCAGGCTCCGCGTCCCGGCGGTGCCCGTCCGGCCGGTGGTCCCGGCCAGGGTGGTCAGGGTCGCGGCGACCGTCCCGAGCGCGGCGACCGTCAGGGCGCCCCGCGTCCCGGCGGCCAGGCCCCGCGTCCCGGCGCTCGTCCGGCCGGCCCGCGTCCGGGTAACAACCCGTTCACCTCTGGTGGCTCCACCGGCATGGCGCGCCCGCAGGCGCCCCGTCCGGGCGGTGCCCCGCGTCCCGGCGGCGACCGTCCCGGCGGCGCTCCGCGTCCGCAGGGCGCGGGTCAGGACCGTGGTCCCCGTCCCCAGGGCGGTCCCGGCGGCGCTCCGCGTCCGCAGGGTGGTCCGGGCGGTGCCCGTCCGACTCCGGGCGGCATGCCTCGTCCGCAGGGCGGCGCTCCGCGTCCCGGCGGTGGCCCCGCCGGTAACCGTCCCAACCCCGGCATGATGCCGCAGCGTCCCGCTGCGGGCAGTCCTCGTCCCGGCGGTGGCCCCGGTGGCCGCGGTCCCGGTGGCGGCGGCGGTCGTCCCGGTGGTCCCGGTGGCGGCGGCGGTCGTCCGGGTGGCGGCGGCTTCGCCGGTCGTCCCGGTGGCGGCGGTGGCGGTTTCGCCGGTCGTCCGGCCGGTCCCGGCGGTGGCGGCGGCGGTTTCGCCGGTCGTCCCGGTGGTCCCGGTGGTGGCGGCGGTGGCCGTCCCGGCTTCGGCGGTCGTCCGGGTGGTCCCGGTGGCCGTGGTGGCACGCAGGGTGCGTTCGGCCGTCCCGGCGGTCCGGCGCGTCGTGGTCGCAAGTCGAAGCGGCAGAGGCGCCAGGAGTACGAGGCCATGCAGGCCCCGTCGGTCGGCGGCGTGATGCTGCCTCGCGGCAACGGACAGTCCGTCCGCCTGTCGCGCGGTGCGTCCCTCACCGACTTCGCGGAGAAGATCGGCGCCAACCCGGCGTCGCTCGTCGGCGTGATGATGAACCTCGGCGAGATGGTCACTGCCACGCAGTCCGTCTCCGACGAGACGCTGAAGCTCCTCGCGGACGAGATGAACTTCGTCCTCGAGATCGTCAGCCCCGAGGAGGAGGACCGCGAGCTGCTCGAGTCCTTCGACATCGAGTTCGGCGAGGACGAGGGTGGCGAGGAGTTCCTCGTCGCGCGTCCGCCGGTCGTGACCGTCATGGGTCACGTCGACCACGGTAAGACCCGCCTTCTCGACACCATCCGCAAGACGAACGTCGTCGCGGGCGAGGCCGGCGGTATCACCCAGCACATCGGTGCGTACCAGGTCACGACCGAGGTCAACGAAGAAGAGCGTCGCATCACCTTCATCGACACCCCGGGTCACGAGGCGTTCACCGCCATGCGTGCCCGTGGTGCGAAGTCGACCGACATCGCGATCCTCGTGGTGGCGGCCAACGACGGTGTGATGCCCCAGACGATCGAGGCGCTGAACCACGCCAAGGCGGCCGACGTGCCGATCGTGGTCGCGGTCAACAAGATCGACGTCGAGGGCGCGGACCCGGTCAAGGTGCGCGGTCAGCTCACCGAGTTCGGTCTGGTGGCCGAGGAGTACGGCGGCGACACGATGTTCGTCGACATCTCCGCCAAGCAGGGTCTGAACATCGACCAGCTGCTGGAGGCCGTGGTCCTGACCGCGGACGCCTCGCTCGACCTGCGGGCCAACCCGGAGCAGGACGCGCAGGGCATCGCGATCGAGTCCCACCTCGACCGCGGCCGTGGTGCCGTCTCGACGGTCCTGGTCCAGCGCGGCACGCTGCGCATCGGCGACACGATGGTGGTCGGCGACGCGTACGGCCGTGTCCGGGCGATGCTCGACGACAACGGCAACAACGTCGAGGAAGCGGGTCCGTCGACCCCCGTCCTGGTCCTGGGTCTCACCAACGTCCCGGGCGCCGGCGACAACTTCCTGGTTGTCGACGAGGACCGCACGGCGCGTCAGATCGCCGAGAAGCGCGCGGCGCGTGAGCGCAACGCCAACTTCGCCCGCCGGGGTGTCCGGTTCTCCCTGGAGAACCTGGACGAGGCCCTCAAGGCCGGTCTGGTGCAGGAACTCAACCTCATCATCAAGGGCGACGCGTCCGGTTCGGTGGAGGCTCTCGAGTCCTCGCTGCTCCAGCTCGACGTCGGCGACGAGGTCGACATCCGTGTCCTGCACCGCGGTGTGGGTGCGGTCACCGAGTCGGACATCAACCTGGCGACCGGCTCCGACGCCATCGTCATCGGCTTCAACGTCCGCGCTGCGGGCCGCGCGGCGCAGATGGCGGAGCGCGAGGGCGTCGACGTCCGGTACTACTCGGTGATCTACCAGGCCATCGAGGAGATCGAGGCGGCCCTCAAGGGCATGCTCAAGCCGGAGTACGAGGAGGTCGAGCTCGGCACGGCGGAGATCCGCGAGGTCTTCAAGTCGTCCAAGCTGGGCAACATCGCCGGTGTCCTGGTCCGCTCGGGCGAGGTCAAGCGCAACACCAAGGCGCGCCTCGTCCGCGACGGCAAGGTCATCGCGGAGAACCTCAACATCTCCGGGCTGCGTCGCTTCAAGGACGACGTCACCGAGATCCGCGAAGGCTTCGAGGGTGGTATCAACCTCGGAAACTTCAACGACATCAAGGTCGACGACGTCATCGCGACGTACGAGATGCGCGAGAAGCCGCGGGCGTAACGCAGTGGCTTGAGCTGGCCGACGGTGATTACTCATCGTCGGCCAGCTTGCCGTTTAGGAGATCGCGCAGTTCCCCGCGCCCCTTTTTTTTGGGGCGCGGGGAACTGCGCGACAAGCCCCCACCGGTCCGCGGCCAAAAGGACAACCCGCGGGGTCTGGGGCGGAGCCCCAGAGGGACGGGACGGGTAGGGGCGGGGGCGAAAAACCCCGTCGAGCACCCCACCCGTTCGTTGTACCGTTCTGATGTCCCTGCCAAGCGCATTGGCAGGCCATCTATCCCGTACCGGCGGGACATCCGGTTACACATGTATGTGGGGACGCTGTCCTTCGATCTGCTCCTCGGCGATGTGCACTCGCTCAAGGAGAAACGCTCTCTCGTCCGGCCGATCGTCGCTGAACTCCAGCGGAAGTACGCGGTGAGCGTGGCGGAGACGGGCAACCAGGACCTTCATCGCAGGGCCGAGATCGGCCTGGCGATGGTCTCCGGAGACACCGAGCACCTCACCGACGTACTGGACCGGTGCGAGCGGCTCGTCGCGGCGCGACCGGAGGTGGAGCTGCTGTCGGTACGGCGCAGACTTCACACAGACGAAGACTGACGGAACAAGCAAGGCGAAGAAGGAGACGGACCAGTGGCCGACAACGCGCGTGCCAAGAGGCTGGCGGACCTCATCCGAGAGGTGGTGGCCCAGAAGCTGCAGCGTGGGATCAAGGACCCGCGGCTCGGCACCCATGTCACCATCACGGACACCCGGGTCACCGGGGACCTCCGGGAGGCGACCGTCTTCTACACGGTCTACGGGGACGACGAGGAGCGCGCGGCCGCGGCCGCGGGCCTGGAGAGCGCCAAGGGCGTGCTCCGCTCGGCGGTCGGCGCGGCGGCGGGCGTGAAGTTCACGCCGACGCTGACCTTCGTCGCGGACGCCCTGCCGGACACCGCCAAGACGATCGAGGACCTGCTCGACAAGGCGCGGGCCTCGGACGCGAAGGTGCGCGAGGTCTCGGCCGGCGCCACCTTCGCCGGTGACGCGGACCCGTACAAGAAGCCGGGCGAGGACGACGAGACGGACGGCGACGCCGCGGAATGACGCAGAAGACCAAGACGCCCGACGGGCTTGTCATCGTCGACAAGCCGTCGGGCTTCACTTCGCACGACGTGGTCGCCAAGATGCGCGGGATCGCCAGGACCCGCCGCGTCGGACACGCCGGCACCCTCGACCCCATGGCGACGGGCGTGCTCGTCCTCGGCGTCGAGAAGGCGACCAAGCTCCTCGGGCACCTCGCGCTCACCGAGAAGGAGTACCTGGGGACCATCCGGCTCGGCCAGGACACGCTGACGGACGACGCCGAGGGCGACATCACCTCGTCCACCGACGCCTCTCGGGTGACCCGGGAGGCCATCGACGCCGGGGTCGCCAAGCTGACCGGCCGGATCATGCAGGTGCCGTCCAAGGTCAGCGCCATCAAGATCGACGGCGTGCGCTCGTACAAGCGGGCACGCGAGGGTGAGGACTTCGAGATCCCGGCCCGCCCGGTGACGGTCTCCTCGTTCGCGGTGCACGACATCCGGGACGCCGTGGCCGAGGACGGCACGCCGGTGCTCGACCTGGTCGTCTCCGTGGTCTGCTCGTCCGGGACGTACATCCGGGCGCTCGCCCGGGACCTGGGCGCGGACCTGGGCGTCGGCGGTCACCTCACCGCCCTGCGCCGCACCCGCGTCGGCCCGTACAAGCTCGACTCAGCGCGCACCCTCGACCAGCTCCAGGAAGAGCTGACCGTGATGCCGATCGCCGAGGCCGCCGCGGCCGCGTTCCCCCGCTGGGACGTGGACGCCAAGCGGGCCCGGCTGCTGCTCAACGGCGTACGCCTGGAGATCCCCGAGGAGTACGCGGGGGTCGGCGCGGTGGCCGTGTTCGACGCCGAGGGCCGGTTCCTCGCGCTGGTGGAGGAAGAGAAGGGCAAGGCGAAGAGCCTCGCCGTGTTCGGCTGAGGCCGAGGTTGAGGCTGAGGCCGAGGTTGAGGCCGAAGCCCGTTCATGCTCGGGCACCTGTCCGTGGAGCGGCGGTCACGGGGTTTCGTGCCCGCCGCTCCACGGTCCCCCCTCGGTTCCCCCACCCAACTGTGTATCCATCCGCCCTGCCCTATTCACCCCTTCGGGCAGGCGCTCGGAGTGAACCGAGGGAGCGGAAGGGGGCGCGTTTCGTACGTGATCTGTTCCGCTGATCATTTGGCGCCTACCGTCGGGAAAAGGAGCACGGCGCGGGGAGGTTCGATCATGGCGGAACGGGGCCCGCGGACCGGGAACGAGCAGACACCGGACGACGCCCGCCGCGCGCGGGACGCGACCCTGGTGCGCGTCTGCGACCTGGCCGGACGTCCGCGCGGCACGGGCTTCGTCGCCGACCACCACGGCACGGTGATCACCAGCCACGAGGCCGTCGACGGTCTGGCCCGCCTCGTGCTGCACGCGCCCGGCGACCGCAGCTGTGTGGTGACCGCCGACGCCGTGACCCCGCTCCCCGAAACCGATCTGGCGCTCGTACGCACCGAGGGCCTCGGACTCGACCCGCTCCCCGTCACCGTGCGCGAGCGGGTCGAGACCGGCACCTACGTCTGGATCCCCGCGGGCGGCTGGCGCGAGGCCCGGGTGCTGGGCAGCACCAGCGTGACGTACACGTCGACCGATCGCTTCCATCTCCTCGACGAGGCACTGGAGTTGGCGATCGGCACGGCCGGCGCGGACGCGCTCCGGCTGGGCGGCGGAGCGGCCGGGGGACCGGTCCTCGACGCCTCGACCGGAGCGGTGATCGGGGTGCTCGGCACCGCGCTGCACACCGAGCACCGGGCCGCGGGTTTCGCGGTCCTCCTGCGCACTCCCGGCGTCACGGGTCCGCTCGCCGAACTCCTCGACCGCAACGCCACCACCGTCCCCGCGTACGGGGCCGATCTCAATCCGGCAGGCGTACTCGAACTCACGGCGACCTCGGTGCGCTCGGAAGGCCCCGGAGCCGCTACCTCCCCGGGCACCGACGGCGCGGCGCCCGCCGCCGTCGAACGGGCCGCCGTCTTACCGGAGTTCGCGGCCTTCGAGGGCGGCGCGGCCGCCGTCCTCGGACTCGTCGGCCCACCCGGCAGCGGCCGTACGACGGAGCTCGCGGCGCTCGCCGCCCGCCGCACCCGCAGCGCCGAGCCGGCCCCCACGCTCTGGCTGCGCGGCGCCGACCTCCTCGCCACGGACACCTCCGTCGCCGACGCGGCCACCCGGGCGCTGGAGCGGGCGGGGCGGATCGTGGCGGCCCCGGAGGAGGGGGCGCACCAAGAGCCGGGGGTGCTGCCGCCCGGCGGGTACGACGGAGAGCTCGGCGACATCGGTCCCGACCGGCTGGCCCGGCTGGCACGGGCCGTCGGACGGCCACTGCTGCTTCTGCTCGACGGACCGGAGGAGATGCCGCCCGACCTCGCCCACCGGCTGTCCGAGTGGACCGCGGGCACGGCCGAGTGGCTGCGGGCGAGCGGGGCGCGGCTCGTCGTCGCCTGCCGCGCCGAGTACTGGGAGCAGGCGGGGACCCGGTTCCCGGCGGAGTCGCTGCACCGGGCCGACGCCGCCCCGCAGCCGTCGCTTCCGCCCTGCGTCCGGCTGGGCGAGCTGACCGAGGAGGAGGCGCGGCGGGTCCGGTCGCGGGCCGGGATCCCCGAGGACGCGCTCGTGGCCGCCGACGCGCGGCATCCGCTGACGCTGCGGCTGCTGGCGGAGGTGCGCGCCGCGCTGCCGGACCCGCCGTCCCGGCCACTCGACCGGGACGAGGTCTTCGCCGCCCATCTGGACCTGATGTGCCTGCGCGTCGCCATCCGGCTCGCGGCGGCGAACGGGCTGCGCGGCACGGCCGTACGAAGGCTCGCAGCCCAGGTCTCCGGCCAGGTGCACGAGGCCGCGCGGCGCTGTCTGGGGGCCGGCGGGGGTCGGCTGGACCGCGTGTCCTTCGAGGCCGTCTTCCCCTGGGGCCCCGCCCCGGGAGGCCGCCCGGGGCGTACTTCAGGCTGGGCCTCCGCCGTCCTCGCCGAGGGCCTCCTGGTCCCCGCCGGGAGCGGCTACCGATTCGCCCACGAGGAGCTCGCCGACTGGATCCAGGGCGCCCACCTGGACCTGGACCCGGCCCTGCACGCCCTGGTCCACCGGCGCCGCGAAGCCTGGCCCACCGAGCGGGTACCGGCCCAGCGGACGCCCGTACGCCCCTCCGCGCAGAGCCGATCCGCGCCCGTCCCGCGCCACCGCATCGGCCCTGTCGTACAGGCCCTCCTCCTGCTGGCCCGGCACCAGGGCGCCGGTGCGCTGGCCCGCCGCCTCGAAGACCTCGTCGAGGCCGTCGACGAGCTGCCGGTGGAGGAGTCCGCCCCGGCCGGAGACGGTGGCTCGGCCGGGGACGGTGGCCCGGCTGGAGACGGTGGCCCGGCTGGAGACGGTGGCCCGGCCGGAGACGGTGCCCCGACTGGGGACGGCACCTGGTGGGCCGCCCACCTCCTCGCCGACGTCTTGGTGCGTGTCCCCGACGCGACCCCGTACACCCGGGTGCTGAGGCTGCTCGCCGAGCGGATCGTGGCGTGGCGGACCGAAGGCCGGGGTGTGCCGGCGGAGTTCGGGCCCTCCTTCTGGGAGGCGCTGCCGTTGCCGGAGGCCGAGCGGTTCGATCTGCTCAGGCGCCTGGTCGTGGTGGACGGGGCGCCGCGACAGGCGAGCCCGGCCGAGGGGTCCCGCACCGCCTCCGGCGCCCACCGGCGCCGTTCCCCGGAGGCCCCGCGCTACCTGGACGCCGTCGCCCGCCTCCTCGCCGCCGACCCCACGGCCGTACAACCCCACCTCATCCCCTGGTTCGACGACGACCGGCCGCTGCCCGCGACGCCCCACGCGACCGTGGCGACCGCCGCGCAGGCCCTGCTGTACGCACACCGGCGGCGCGCTCTAGACGACCTCGCGGAGGCACTGGTCGACCGCGCCCACCCGCGCGGGGACGAGCTGCTGGCCGCGCTCGCCGAGGAGGAGCCGTCGGCCGTGTGCCGGGCGGTGGACCGGTGGGCGCACGACGAGCGCCCGGCCCGGCGGGCGGCGGCGATGGCCTACGGGCTGCGCGCCGCGCCGCATGTGCGCGCCGAGGCCGACCGCGAGCTGTTGCGCTTCGCGGCGCTGACCCTGCTCGCCCGCCCCGCCGACCGCACGCTGCACGGCGCCGCGCTCGGCCTGCTCGTACGGGACCCGTGGACGCGGGCCCGGCACCTGCCGCAGGCGCTGGAGCGCTTCGCCGCCGGCGATCCGCAGCTGCCCGCCAGTGCGCTGGTCACGGCCCTGAACACGCATCCCGACCCGGTGCTCGAAGCCTTTCGGGTCCGGCTGCGACAGCCAGGTCCAGAAGGCGTCGACACCTCGGAGGCGCTGCGCACGCTCGCGGACGTCACGACGCCCGCGCTCGCGCGGCGCGTCGGCGTGCTGGTCAGGGAAGTGGTCGAGCTGTGCCCCGGGGCCGCCGCGCACGTGGCCGCGTATGTCGACCGGCGCCTCGAACACGGTTCCGCGGCACGATCCGTCCTCTTCCCACTGGTCACCGGTCTGCTGGTCGGCTGCCCGGCTCCGGTGCGGGCGGCCCTCGCGGCCGTCCTGGCGGCGCCGGACAGCCGGGACTGCGGCCCGTTGCGGCGCGAGCTGCTGGACCTGCTGCTCGCGCACGAGCAGGACCCGGCCGTTCTCGACACCCTGCTGCGGGCCGCCGCGGACGGTGCGGCCCGCCGGGGCGAGGAACCCACCCGGGAGCTGGTGTACCGCACGGGCCTGCTCCTCGTCCGCACCCCGGCCGGAGCCACCGGATTCGACCGCGGTCTGGTCGAGCTGGCCCGTCGGGTTCCCGGCTTCGCGACCCTGGTGGCGCGCTGGCTGAACGACTCCCCCGACGAGTGGGCCGGGGTGGTCGGCCCGAGCACCCGCCGCATGATCGAGAGCCTCGCCGGGCCACGGGTTCCGGCCTGAACCGTGCGCGATGCGTCACACCCCGATGCCGATGCGAACCGAGCGCACTCGGCATGGCACCCTTAGAGCTGCGAATGAGGCAATCACGGACACGGGTTCGACAAGGAGCGGTCACAGTGCAGCGCTGGCGTGGCTTGGAGGACATCCCCGAGGACTGGGGGCGCAGCGTCGTCACCATCGGTTCCTACGACGGGGTGCACCGCGGACACCAGCTGATCATCAAGCATGCCGTGGACCGCGCCCGTGAGCTGGGCGTTCCCTCCGTCGTGGTGACCTTCGACCCGCACCCGAGCGAGGTCGTGCGCCCCGGCAGCCACCCCCCGCTGCTCGCCCCGCACCACCGCCGCGCCGAGCTGTGCGCCGATCTGGGTGTGGACGCGCTGCTCATCCTCCCCTTCACCACCGAGTTCTCGAAGCTGTCGCCCGCCGACTTCGTGGCCAAGGTCCTCGTCGACAAGCTGCACGCCAAGGCCGTCGTCGAGGGCCCGAACTTCCGTTTCGGCCACAAGGCCGCCGGCAATGTCGACTTCCTGCGCGAGCAGGGCGAGACGTACGACTTCGACGTCGAGGTGGTGGAGCTGTACGTGAGCGGTTCCGCCGGGGGCGGCCAGCCGTTCTCCTCGACCCTGACCCGGCGGCTGGTCGCCGAGGGCGATGTCGAGGGCGCGCGTGAGATCCTGGGCCGCCCGCACCGCGTCGAGGGGATCGTCGTCCGCGGCGCCCAGCGTGGCCGTGAGCTCGGCTTCCCCACCGCCAACGTCGAGACCCTCCCGCACACCGCGATCCCCGCCGACGGCGTCTACGCCGGCTGGCTGCACGTCGCGGGCGAGGCGATGCCCGCCGCGATCTCCGTCGGCACGAACCCGCAGTTCGACGGCACCGAGCGCACGGTGGAGGCGTACGCCATCGACCGCGTCGGCCTCGACCTGTACGGCCTGCACGTCGCCGTCGACTTCCTCGCCTACGTCCGCGGCATGGCCAAGTTCGACTCCATCGAGGCGCTGCTCGAAGCCATCGCCGACGATGTGAAGCGTTCGCGCGAGCTGATCGAGGCGTACGACGGGGAGTGACCCGCCGTCGTACGGGGCAGGGGCGCCGGCGCTCTCAAAGGCACCGGGCGCCCCTCTTTTTCACGTACTGAGCGTCCAGCGGCACGCCGCCCGCTTCACGTACCGAGCCGTGCCCAGTGGCACGCCACCTGTGCCTCGCCGCTGCCGTTCAGTACCTCCAGGTCCTCGCCCCGGCACGCGCCCGCGACGCCCGCCCGTTCGGCCTCTCCGCTCGCCAGGATCTGGCAGCGCGCGTGGAAGCGGCAACCGGCAGGGATGCGGGAGGGGTCCGGGGGTTCGCCGGTGAGGACCACCGGGTCGCCCGGGGCCTCCGGGAGGACGGACAACAGGGCCTGAGTGTACGGATGCCGGGGCGCGGTCAGGACCTTCTCCACCTCGCCGGTCTCCACGATCCGGCCCAGGTACATCACCGCGACCCGGTCGGCGATGTTCCACGCCAGCCCCAGGTCGTGGGTCACCACCAGGGCGGACAGGCCGAGTTCGGTGCGCAGCCGCAGGAGCAGGGCGAGGATCTCGCCGCGTACCGACGCGTCGAGGGAGGCCACCGGCTCGTCGGCGACGATGAGTTCGGGCTCCAGGACCAGCGCGCCCGCGATGACGACACGCTGGCGCTGGCCGCCGGACAGCTCGTGCGGGTAGCGCAGGAAGAAGCGCTCCGGCGGGCGCAGACCGGCCCGGGAGAGGGCTTCGGCGACCGCCGCCCGTTCGTCGCCGCCGTACCTGTGGATGCGCAGCCCCTCGGCCACCGCGTCGTACACCGTGTGCCGGGGGTTGAGCGAGCCGCTGGGATCCTGCAGGACCAGCTGGACGCGCTTGCGGTAGGCCTTGAGGGCGCGTGCGGAGTAGTCGAGCGGCGCCCCGTCGAAGGTGACGCGGCCGTCGGTCGGCGGGACCAGACCGAGCAGGGAGCGGGCCAGCGTCGTCTTGCCGCAGCCCGACTCGCCGACCAGGGCGACGATCTCGCCGGGGCGGATGTCGAGGTCGACGCCGTCGACGGCACGCGCGCGGGCGGCGCCGTGACGTCCGGGGAAGGCGATGTGCAGGCCCTCGGCCCGGAGCAGGGGAGCCGCGGTCATGGGGGGCGAGGTCACAGGGGTGGTGGTCATGGGGCGCTGCTCCTGGCTTCTTCCGCCGGGGTGCCCGGCTCGTGGACGGTCGCGCCGGTGTGCACACAGGCGGCCCACCGCCCCGCACCCGCCTCCCGCAGTGCCTGATCCTCGGTGGCACAGCTGTCCAGCGCCACCGCACAGCGAGGATGGAACGTACAGCCGGACGGCAGCGCCGACGGGTCCGGTGGATCGCCCGGCAGTCCGCGCGGCGCGAACCGCGAGGCGGGGTCGCCGATGCGTGGGAACGCCGCCGACAGCGCCTTGCCGTACGGGTGCCGGGCCGCCTCGTACACCTGTTTGGCCGGGCCCTCCTCGACGACACGGCCCGCGTACATCACCGCGAGCCGGTCGCAGGTGTCGGCGAGCACGGCGAGGTCGTGGCTGATCATGATCAGGCCCAACTCCTGCTCGGCGACGAGCTGTTCGATCAGGCGCAGGATCTGGGCCTGGATCATCACGTCGAGGGCCGTGGTCGGTTCGTCGGCGATGACGAGCCGGGGGTCGCAGGCCAGGGCCATGGCGATCATGACGCGTTGGCGCTGCCCGCCGGACAGCTCGTGCGGGTAGGCGTTCGCTCGGGCGGCGGGCAGACCCACGTGCTCCAGCAGCTCGCCGGTCTTCTTCTTCGCGCCCGCCGGGGTCGCCTTCTTGTGGAGCAGGATCGGCTCGGCGATCTGGTCGCCGATGCGGTGCACGGCGTTGAGGGAGTGCATCGCGCCCTGGAAGACGATCGAGGCGCCCGCCCAGCGGACCGCCCGCACCCTCCCCCACTTCATCGTCAGCACGTCCTCGCCGTCGAGCAGGATCTCCCCGCTCGTACGGGTGCCCGTGGGCAGCAGCCGCAGCAGCGCGAGCGCCAGCGTGGACTTGCCACAGCCGGACTCGCCCGCGATACCGAGCTTCTGGCCCGCGTCGAGGGAGAGGTCCACGCCGCGCACGGCGGCCGCCCCGCCCGCGTACGTCACCTCGAGGTTCCTGACCTCCAGCAGACGCCGCTTCGCCGGAGTGCTCATCGGGTCACCCCCAGCTTGGGGTTGAGGACGGACTCGACCGCGCGTCCGCACAGCGTGAACGCCAGCGCCACCACCGCGATCGCGACCCCCGGCGGCACCAGGTACCACCACTTGCCCGCGCTGACCGCGCCCGCCTCCCGCGCGTCCTGGAGCAGCCCGCCCCAGGACACGACCGTCGGATCGCCGAGGCCGAGGAAGGCGAGGGTCGCCTCGGCGAGGATCGCGGAGGAGATGATCAGCGTGGTCTGCGCCAGCACCAGCGGCATCACATTGGGCAGCACGTGCCGGGACATGATGTGCCAGTGCCCGCCCCCGAGCGCCTTCGCCCGCTCGATGTAGGGCCGCGACTCCACGGCGAGGGTCTGTGCCCGCACCAGCCGGGCCGTCGTCGGCCAGGTGGTGACGCCGATCGCCAGGATGATCGTGCCGATCGAACGCGACATCACGGTCATCAGCGCGATCGCGAGCACCAGGGTCGGCATCACCAGGAACCAGTCCGTGATCCGCATGATCACGGTCGCGTACCAGCCGCGGAAGTGGCCCGCGGTGATTCCGATGAGCGCGCCGATCGCGACGGAGAGGACGGCCGCGAGCAGCCCGACGAGCAGCGAGACCCGGGCGCCCCACACCACGAGCCCGAGCAGATTGCGCCCGAACTGGTCGGTGCCGAGGGGGAATCGGGCGCTGGGGCTCTCCATCGGGCCGCCCGGCGCGTCGGTCACGCTCTGCACGTCGGAGCCGACGGTCAGCGGCGCGGTGAGGGCGATCAGCGCGAAGAGGGAGAGGGCGGCCAGTCCGAAGACGCCCGCCCGGTGGGTGCGGTACTGCCGCCAGAAGCGGACGACGGAGTGGCGGCGGCGCTGCCAGGCGAGGGCGCGCGAGCCGACTGTGGCCACCTGCGGGGTCGCTTCGGTTGTCATCGGCCCGTCCGACTCGGTCGTGGTCATCGGCCCACCCGTGGGTCAAGCAGCGGATAGATCAGATCGGCCAGGGTGTTCATCACGATCACCGCCGAGGCGAAGACGAAGAACAGCCCCTGGACCAGTGGCAGATCGGGCACGCTCAGCGCCTGGTAGAAGAGCCCGCCCAGGCCCGGCCAGGAGAAGACGGTCTCGACGAGGATCACTCCCGCGACCGTCCGGCCGAGGTTGATGAAGATGAGGGTGACGGTCGGCAGCAGCGCGTTCGGCACCGCATGCCGACGGCGGACGAGATCGTCCCGAAGGCCCTTCGCGCGCGCCGTCGTCAGATAGTCGCTGCCCATCTCGTCGAGCAGCGCCGAGCGCGTGACCAGCAGGGTCTGCCCGTACTCGACGGCGACCAGCGTCACCACCGGCAGGATCAGATGGTGGGCGACATCGAGGACGTACGCGAAGCCCTCCTTGCCACCCGACTCCATGCCGCCGGTCGGGAACAGGCCCGGGATCGGCCCCATGCCCACCGAGAAGACGATGATGAGCAGCAGACCGAGCCAGAAGGACGGGATCGAGTACAGCGTCAGGGCCAGACCGGTGTTGAGGCGGTCGCTCGTGCCGCCGCTGCGCCAGGCGGAGCGGGTGCCGAGGAAGATGCCGAGCGCGGTGTACAGGACGAACGCCGTGCCGGTGAGCAGGAGGGTGTTCGGCAGCGCTTCGGAGATCTTGTCGATGACAGGGGCCCGGAACTGGTACGAGGTGCCCAGGTCGCCGGTGAGGGCCTTGCCGCAGTAGTCGGTGAACTGCTGCCACAGCGGCAGGTCGAGACCGAACTCCTCACGGTAGTGGGCGAGTTGCCCGGCAGAGACCTGACGGCCGCCCGTCATGTACTTCACCGGATCGCCGGGGATGAGCCGGAAGAGGAAGAAGCTGGTGACGAGGACGGCCAGCAGCGAGACGGCCGCGCCGCCCAACTTGCCCACCACATAGCGCAGATACGCGGTGGTGGTGCGCGCCCGTGGCCCGCGGACCGACGGCCCGGCCTGGGCCGGACCGTCGGTCGCCTCGACCAGCGAGGGTGTTGCCTCAGCGGTCATGAACTACTCATTCGCTCGTACGTTCATGGGGTGCCCGTGGGTGTCGGGTGACGGGGACGGCGGACGGGGGACGGGCAACGGGAGGTCTATTCGCGGTCCTCGGCCGTGGCGCGGCGCCGCATCGCGAAGAACGCCCCGACGCCCATGAGAACGACGACGCCCGCGACGATGCCGATGATGACGCCCGTCGAGCTCGAACCGTCGGAGGACGCACCGGAGGCGTCGGCCGGAACCGCCGACCACCAGCTCCAGTAACCGTCCTGGCCGTAGATGTTGCCCGCGGCCTTGGGCATCGTCTCGATCGACTTGATCTGGTCGGTGCGGTAGGCCTCGACCGCGTTCGGGTACGCCATGACGTTCATGTACCCGGTGTCGTAGAGCCGCGACTCCATCTGCTTGACGAGGTCCGCCCGCTTGGCGGTGTCGTACTCGGCGAGCTGCTGGTCGTACAGCTCGTCGTACTTCTTGTCGCAGATGAAGTTGTCCGTCGCGCCCGTGTCCTTGGGAGTGGCTGGCAGCGCCCCGCAGGTGTGGATGGACAGCACGAAGTCCGGGTCCGGGTTGACGGACCAGCCGTCGAAGGCCAGGTCGTACTTGCCGGCCAGCCAGGGGTCGGTCACGTTGTCGAGGCAGTTGAGAGTGACACCGATGCCGAGCTTGCCGAACCACTCCTTCACGTACTGCCCGACCGCCTTGTCGTTCGGGTCGGTGGCGTGGCAGAGGATCCGGTAGTCGATCGGCTTGCCGTTCTTCTCGAGGCGCTTGCCGTCGGCGTTCTTCTTGTAGCCCGCCGCGTCGAGGAGCTGGGCCGCCTTGGCCGGGTCGTACGCGAGCTCCTGGTTCGCCGACGGCTTCCAGTGATACGTGGAGAAGCGCGGCGGGATGTATCCCTCGCCCTCGACGGCGTGGCCCTGGAAGACCTTGTCGATGAGGGTCTTCCGGTCGATGGCCATGAAGAGCGCCTGGCGCACCTTCTGGTTCAGCAGCGACTCGGCGCCGTCACCGAAGCGCTTGCCGTCCTTCGCCTGGGCGCCGGGGTTGGTGGCGAGGGCGTAGAAGCGACGGCCCGGAGCGTCGTTGACCTTGATGTTCGGCTCGCCCTTGAGAGACGCGGCTTGGGCGGGGGTCAGCGCGGGGGAGCCCGCGACGAAGGAGACCTCGCCCTTGCGCAGGGCGGCCACCGCGGCGTCCTGGTCCTTGAAGTACTTGAAGACCAGCTCGTCGAACTTGGGGGCGCCGCGCCAGAAGGTCTTGTTCGGCTTCAGCCGCACATAGCTGTCGGCCTTGTAGTCGGTCAGGACGAACGGCCCGTTGCCGACGATCGGGAAGCTCTGGTCGTTGTTGAACTTCGAGAAGTCCGTGACCTTCTCCCAGATGTGCTGGGGGACGATCGGCACATCGAGCGCGCCCATCGTGGCCTGCGGCTTCTTCAGCTCGATGACGAGCTGGGTGGGGCTCGGGGCGGTGACCTTCCTGAAGTTGGTGACGAAGCTGCCGTTGGCGGTGGCCGCGCCCTGGTCCGTCATCATCTTGTTGAACGTCCACGCCGCGTCCTGGGCGGTCGCCTGCTGTCCGTCCGACCACTTGGAGTTCGAGCGGATCGTGTAGGTCCAGGTGAGCTTGTCGGCGGACGGCTCCCACTTGGTGGCAAGGCCCGGGACGGTGTGGTTGTCCGCGGGGTCGTAGTTGGTCAGGTACTCGTACATGAGCCGGTGGATGCTCGTACTGAGCAGGCGCGAGGCCAGGAAGGGGCTCAGCGAGTCGACGCTCTGCGCGACCGCGACGGTGAGGACCTTCTTGCTCTCCTGCTTGCTCTCCTTGGCCTGCTGGCTCCCCTTGGCCTGAGCCTGTTGCGGGGCCGGGTTGAGCGGGGTCGCGAGACCGGCGGTGAGGGTGAGCGCGGCGGCGGCTGCGGCGGCGAGGAGCCGGGGGCGCAGACGTCCTCTGTTGGGCTGATCGTGTGTGTTCATGGGTCGGTGACCTCGCGTCATCGCTCGCACAGGGATGGCTGGTTGACCTACTGGATCAGGGTGATCGGGGGACGCCGGCGGGATTGATGTGTGTGTCTATCAGCGGCGGTCTCGGCGCGTCAACGGCGCGTGAACCCCGTGTGGCCTGCGGAAATAACGAGTTGGCGCGGATTTTTCGCTCATTGGTTCAGACCGGTGAAGCCCTCCTGGCCAGGGGGTGACGCCCTGTTTCGTGCCTGGACACGCGAAAGCCCGCACCCTGGGGGAAGGGCGCGGGCCTCGGCGAGAAACGGTGCCCCTGAAGGGCCCGATCGGGTTACTGATGTCCGGTTGTCGACGTCCGGCTTCGATGTCCGGTCACTGCTGTGGGGGTGCGGGCGGGGGAGGGGTCTGAGGGGGCTGGCCCTGGTACGGGGGATAGGGCTGACCCGGTTGACCGGGGTGGAACTGCTGGCCCGGCTGCGGAGGCTGGGGAGGCCCCGGATAGGGCTGGCTGGGCTGCGGGGGTCCCGCGTACGGCTGGCCCGGCTGCTGGGGATGGGGCTGCTGCCCCGGCATCGGTGCTCCTGGCACGCCCTGGCCCTGCGGGTAGGGGTACTGACCGGGCATCGGCGGGGCGGCCACCGGCGGCGGGTTGCCGTCGTTCGTCCACAGCCCGTGCGACTGCTGGTGCCGCACGATGTCCTCGGCGACCATCGCGGACAGGTTGAAGTACGCCTCCCGCACCTTGGGCCGCATCATGTCGAGGTCGACCTCGGCGCCCGCGGCCAGGTGCTCGTCGAACGGCACGACCACGACACCGCGGCAGCGCGTCTCGAAGTGGCCGACAATGTCCTCCACCTTGATCATCTTGCCGGTCTCACGCACCCCGGAGATGACGGTGAGGGACCGCGAGACCAGATCCGCGTACCCGTGCGCCGACAGCCAGTCCAGCGTCGTACTGGCACTGCTGGCACCGTCGACGGACGGCGTGGAGATGATGATGAGCTGGTCGGCGAGGTCGAGTACCCCGCGCATGGCGCTGTACAGCAGACCGGTGCCCGAGTCGGTCAGGATGATCGGGTACTGCCTGCCCAGCACGTCTATCGCGCGCCGGTAGTCCTCGTCGTTGAAGGTCGTGGAGACGGCCGGGTCGACGTCGTTGGCGATGATCTCCAGGCCGGAGGCGGCCTGCGAGGTGAACCGCCGGATGTCCATGTACGAGTTCAGGTACGGGATCGCCTGCACGAGGTCGCGGATGGTGGCCCCGGTCTCGCGGCGCACCCGGCGCCCGAGCGTGCCCGCGTCCGGGTTGGCGTCGATCGCCAGGATCTTGTCCTGTCGCTCGGTGGCCAGCGTGGAGCCGAGCGCGGTGGTGGTCGTCGTCTTGCCGACACCGCCCTTGAGGCTGATGACGGCGATCCGGTAGCACGACAGCACCGGGGTCCGGATCAGCTCCAACTTCCGCTGCCGCTCGGCTTCTTCCTTCTTCCCGCCGAGCTTGAACCGCGAGGAGCCGCCGGTGGGGCGACCACTCTTGGCCTTCTGCTTCTTGTTGTTGAGCAGCCGGTCGGAGGACAACTCCACCGCGGCCGTGTACCCGAGCGGGGCGGCGGCCGGGTTGGTGGGCTGACGCTGGTCGTGCTGGACGGGCTGCGGCCAGGCGGCTCCGGTACGGGGGTCCACCGGCGGCTGGGGCTGCGCCTGCTGCGCTGCCGGCTGCGGTCCCGGGTGGGGCTGCTGCGGGAAGCCGTAGCCGCCCTCCTGGGGCGCGTTCGGAGCCGGGGGCTGGGGGAAGCCGTAGCCCGACTGCGGGCCGGGGGCCTGCGGTGCGGGGGGCTGGGGCTGGTTGGCCTGCGGTGCGCCGCTGTGTGGCGCGTTGGCCTGCGGTGGGGTCGGCTGGGGAGCGGGCGCGCCCGTCTGCGGGAATCCGTAGCCGCTCTGCTGCGGTCCCGGGTGGGGCGGGACGGGGGCACTCGGCTGCGGGAACCCGTAACCGGTCGGCGGGGCCGGGGGGTTGGGCGCGGCGGGAGCCGGAATCCCGGGGTGCGGGAAGCCGTAACCGTCCTGCGGCGCGGGTGGCGCGGGCGGCGCGGGTACGGAAGCGTCGGCGACCGGAGGGGCCACGGGGCCCGGCGTGGGCGGCGTGCCCTGCGGATGCCAGGCGGCGGGCGCGGGCTGCGGAGCCTGCGGCTGGAACGGCGGCTGCGGCTGGGCGAGCGGCTGTTGCGGCGGGACCGCCGGCTGGGCCGTCGGCTGGGCGGGCGGCGGCCCCGGGTAGGGCTGCTGCTGGGGCTGCTGATGGGGGAAGCCGTAGCCACCCTGCTGGGGCGGCAGCGGCGGCTGTCCCTGTGCGGCGGTCGGCTGCGGCGGGACGGGTTCCTGGCCCTCCGCGGCCGTCGGTTGCGGCTGCTGAGGGGGCCCGGACTGCGGTGGCACGACCGGCTGGGGGGAGGGCCAGTGGGCCGCCGGGGCCGGGGCGGCGGGCTGGTAGGCGGGCGGCAGCGGCGGCAGTCCGCTCTGCGGCATCGGTGGGGGAGCCCAGGCGGGAGCGGCTGTCTGCGAGTCCTGCGGCACGTCGGTCCCGGCGTCCGGTGAGGTGTTCGCCGCGAGGTCCTGGGGCCAGTCGTCGAAGTCATCGGCTTCGTGCGCCGACGCGTCCTGGGACACGGGGGCCTCGGGAGCGGAGTCCTGAGCCGCGGTCTCCGCCGTCACGGCGGCAACGGGGCCCTCGCCCCCCGCGTCGTCGGCGCCCTCGGCGCCCTCGACGTCGCCGTCGGAGGCACCCGCGGGCTCCTTGAAGCCACCATCGGCTGCGGCTGTGGCGTCCTCGGAGTCCTCGTCGCCCGCGTCGGCCGGAACCTGCGCTGCCTCGACCTCACCGTGCGGGCCGTCTTCACCACCGGTCGGGTCCGTCACGTCGGCCCCGACGTGCGCGGGCTCCTGCCCGTGTCCCGCGGCGGAGTAGGTGACATCGGAGCCGTCGCCCGCGGGGCTGTTGTCGGAGCCGTCGCCCGCAGCGGCGGCGCCGGTTCCGTCGTGCTCGCTCGTGCCCGCGTTCGCGCCTTCCGCCGACGAGGGCGCTTCCCCGCCGGCCGCGACCTCACCGGAGGCCTCGGCGGACTGCTGCTCCCCGGCCGGCACGGCGGGCGCGCTCAACTCGAAGTCACCGCCGGTCGTGTCCTCGCCGTCCGATCCCTCACCGACCGGCGCGCCCTCGGCGACAGCGGCGTCCCCGGCGGGGCCTGCGGACGCTTCCTCGGCGGCTCGGGCCGCGGCCTCCCGCTCCGCGAACTCACGCTTGAGCGCGGCGGCGGAGAACCGCATGGTCGAGCCGCTCTCGATGTCACCGTTCCCGAGACCCGCCTCGTCGGCCGGTACGACCAGCGGCGTCCAGGCGGGCTGAGGTCCGGACGCGGGCACGGCCGGAGGCACCGGTGCTGCCGACGGAACGGGCGCGGCCGGAGGAACCGGTGCGGCCGGGTCGAACGACACCGGCGGAGCGGACGGCGCGGGAGGAGCCGGCGGAGGTGGGGTCGGCGAAGCCTGGGCCGAATGGCCCGACGCGTTCTGCGTGTACCAGGCGGGCGGCGCGTAGTCGATGGTGAACTCGCCCGTCGCCTCGACGGCGGACTCCGCGTCGGACTGGTCATCGCCGGGTGTGGCCCAGCCCCCGCGGATCCCGTCCCGATCGCTGTTCACAATTCCTCCTGGTGTGGTCAAGCACCCTCAATGCCGTGCTGACGCGACCGTTCGCTTCGCGTCTGTCTTCGCGTCTCTTCGTGCGAAGCGCGGGCGGGTCCGTCGACGGGTGGGTCGAGGGATACGGGTCGCGCCCGGTCCCAGCCTAATCACCACGAGCGCCATGACGGCAGGCCCGTCCGCCCCTCCGCACGGGTCCGCTCCGTCACACCTTGCCCAGAAGCGGCGTACGCACGCATCAAGGGAGTTAACAAATCGGGCAATCGTGGTGAACAAGCCGGGCACGACAAGGGGGAAATCGTTCCCAAAGGTCCAATTACGGACCGATGTTGAGTCGGCGATGCTCGGGGACGCTCGGTCAGTCCATCCTGCGCGGCGTACCGAACAATCCGGTCTCGGCGTCCGTGGGCTGAGTCATCACGTACTGCCGGTCGCGGTCGGCGCACCAGAGCGTGACCCCGTCGGCGAGCGTGGGCAGTGAGTCCACATCGCCTCGGGGCAGCGCCAACGCCCGCCCTATTTCGGCGGCTTCGTCCGGTGAGACCCGCTGCACGCCGACGAGCCGCGCCTGCCGCAGCAACCGGGGGGCCACCGGGCTGAGATACGGCAACAGCGTCAGCACCGACTGCCAGGGGCCGGAGACCACACGCCCGCGCGGCGGTCGCATCCCACAATCACGCACCACCAGCACCGGGTTGCCGGCCGAGGAGCCCTGCGGCGGAACCCGCCCCACGTCGTGCACGCTCATGCCGTTCTGCCCGCCGCCCATGGCGTGCACCATCTGCATCCAGGCCGGCGCGCGCCCCGTCTCCACGGCCACACGCGCCCCCGTGGCCGCCGCTCTCAGCGCGAGCACCTGCGCGGTCCAGAGACCGCCGATCAGGACGACGTCGTACGGCGTCGGCCTGTTGAGTCCCAGTACGGCGGGCTGCCCCTCGGCGTCCACCCCGATGACGACCCCGTCGTCCCCGATGGGCAGCGCGAGCGAGTCGACCTGCTCCACGGACAGCGAGTGCCGCCCGTGCCGAGGCCCGAGCAGCCCGAACCCGCTGCGCAGACGCCCACGCCCCGGCTCCGGCACCGAGCCGGGGGAGCCGGCCGATCCGGCCCCCGAAGCTCCACGAGCTCCCGGATCCCCCGAGACCCCGTACGGTCCCGGAGCCCCGAACCCACCCGAATTCCCGTTCCCGTACGCCCCCGAGGCGGTGGCTCCACCTGTGGTCATGGCCATCAGCGAACACCCCCGAGAGGCAGCGTGGCGAGCACGCCGGGCAGCTGCTCGCGATCGAGCCGGGCCAGCCCCGTGCCGGCCTGGCGGGCGGCGTGCTCCAACGAGCGGCGCGCCGCGACCAGTTCGTCGTCGCTGCGGCCGGTCACCCGCATGTGCCCGCACAGCGACACTTCTTGGCGCTCTCCGCGCCGCAGCGTCAGGCTGAAGGTGGTGGCCAGCGCGGGCACGGCCGTGAGCAGCGCGACGAGTTGCGGCAGGGAAGGCCCGCCGCCACCGCCCAGTTGGGGCCAGCGCCGCACCCAGTACGTCGTGTGTCTGCGGTTGTCGCAGCGCCAGCTGCGGCCGGACTCCTCGGTCCGCCGCGCCGGCAGGTCGGTGCGTCCGGCCTCGGCCGTCACCAGAGGGTTGGCACACGCCGAGGTCGCCACCGCGGCGGTCAACTCCTCCTCGTTGAGCACCGTGGTACGAAAACCCGCCCCCATGAGGCGACTCGCGAGGTGGTCAGCGGCGCGCACGACGCACTTCTGCGCACCGACGAGTCCACCCCCGCGCGCGGCCACCGCCTCCGGGCACAGCTCCGGATCGAGCTTCAACGCGATCCAGGTGATACGCACGGCGGGTGCCCCGGTCTGCTCCTGGAGCGGCGCGTAGTTGCTGACGGCCACGGACTGCTGTGGCAGGTGCAGCGCGGGCGCGGGCTGCGTGTGCAGCACGATCTGCGCCGACTCCAGATGGATGTCGTCCACGTCCAGCGTGTCCCGCACCAGCCCCAGGGGGAGCGGCTGCCGACTCCGCTCGGCGCGCAGCGCGGTCGCGTCGGCCTCCACCTGAAGGACGGCGGTCACGAACGTACCGTCCCCGATCACGCCGACGGGCCGTCGGTCCCGCGCGCTGTACGCGGAGGTCCGCAGGCCCGGATCGCACTCCACGGCCGGGGCGAGACCGGGCTCCGTCCCGGGCGGTATCGGCGTACTCGCCGCGCGCCGCTGCCGCGCCCGCAACGCCCGTGCCGTGGCCAGCCATTCGGGCAACGAGCGGCCCCGGCGCCGTACGAAGGCGAGCAGGACGAGTGCGACCGCGACGACCGCGGCCGGCATCAGCGCGAACGGACCGACGATCCACCCGACGAGCAGCGCGGCGGCGGCGATTTCCAACAGAACGATCCGTTGCAACCGGAACGACCCCGACTGCCCGGGACGCACCTTGAGATGCAGCGCCCCCGTCTGTCCCTGCGCCCGCGCGGGCGACGCGGACCGCTGCGACCGGGGTGCCGAGGAGCCCTGCTCCCGCGACCGGTCACGCGACCGGAACCGCGTTCCGGAAGCCATCACTGCATCCCCCCGTTTTCCTCACAACTCATTGGAACAACGCCACCACACAGGGCCCTTGAAGGCCCCGATACCCTACCCGCTCCACAAGACCGATCCCTTACCAGGCATAGTAGGGGGCCGGTCTGACAACGGAGGGCGGGGGACGGTGTACCCCCCAGCGCCGCCAGGCGATACACGGGGAGAAACAGGCACACATGGCATCTCGGCGGGACCAGCTCAACGCCTACACCTTCGCGAAGCGACGTACGCTCGCGTCCTTTCTCCAGCCTTCTCCGGCGGGCTCGGAGGAAGGTGCGCCCAAGCCGCTGAGCGCGCTGGTGCCCGGCGTCGTCGTGGGCGTGGTGATCCTCGCGGTGTTCGGCGGGATCGGCATGTTCAGTCCGACGGCGCCCAAGGGCTGGGCCGAGCCGGGAGCGCACGTCATTGTCGCGAGCAAGTCGACGACGAGATATGTGGTGTTGAAGACGGGCAAGCAGGCGCAGCTGCACCCGGTTCTCAACATGGCCTCCGCCAAGCTGCTGCTGGATCCCAGCAAGGACAGCGTCATCACCGTCGACGAGAAGATCCTCGACAGCGGCAAGCCCCCGCACGGAGCCACGATCGGCATCCCCTACGCCCCTGACCGCCTGCCCTCTCCCGGCGAGGCCGAGACCGCCAAGCACTGGGCGGTCTGCGAGCGCCCCAGCGCCGGCGGGCGGGCCATCCAGAAGGCGGCGTTCGTCTTCGCCAAGAAGGACTGGTCCAAGACCGAGGGCAGCAACAAGCTCTCCGGAGGGGACCTGATGTACGTCGTCGCCCCCGACGGCAAGACCCAGTACGTCGTGGACGCGCAGGGTACGAGGTACCAGCTGGCCGACCCGGCCGACACGGAGTTGCTCAAGGCCCTCGACACCCAGGGGCGCGCCCCGCAGCGCGTCTCCCAGCAATGGCTCGACACCCTGCACCGGGGCGCCGCGATCTCGATTCCGAAGATCGACGGCACACCGGGCGTCAAGGCGGGCGCCTCCAGCAGCCTCGGGCAGTACGACAAGGTCGGCATGGTCATCAAGGCGTACGACGGCCAGTTGATGCAGTACTACGTGGTGCTGCCCGGCCGCGTGGCCCGTATCTCCGAGTTCACCGCCACGCTGCTGCTCAACAGCGGGGCCCTCGTCGACGTCGGGCAGGCGGGCGAGGCACAGCAGGTCAGCCCCGGAGCCGTCGTCGACAGCACGACGTTCCAAGCGGAGAAGAACTGGCCGACGCACCAGCCGAAGACGGTGAACGACGGCTCCAGCGCCACCAGCGGCCGCAACACGGTCTGCAACGTCCTGCGCTCGGTCGACGGGAACAAGGGCGCGACCACCCTTTCGGCCTGGGTGGGTACCGACTTCCCGGCGCAGCTGCCCACGGGGTCCTCCAGCGCGTACGTCACCGCCGGCTCCGGACAGCTCTTCCGTCAGTTCCAAGGCACGGAGACGAAGGCGGGTGGCGTGTTCCTGGTCACCGACACCGGTCTGCGCTACGCCCTCCAGTCCAACAGCGACAGCGCCACCAACGACAGTGGCATCGGCTCCTCCGCCGAGCAGCGCAAGGAGGAGCTGAACGAGGCCAAGATCGCCCAGACCCACCTCGGCTACGAGAAGGTGGCTCCCGTGCCCATCCCAGCGGAGTGGTCGACGTTCCTGCCGACCGGCCCGCGCCTGTCCGAGGCGGCGGCGCGGCAGCCGCAGGGCTCGTAGCCGCGGCAGGGAGGAGAACGAACTCATGCTGAACGCGGATACGCTGAGGACGGCGTGGTTCCGAGCCGGACGCGGCAGGCGGGCCGTGACCAGGACATCGGCCCTGGCCGCCGTGACCGCCCTCACCGCGACGACCTCGGTACTGGCCCTGCCGTCGGCCGCGGCCCGGGCGGACGACAGCGGCCAGTGCACGTTCCCGTCGAAGAAGTACTCGGGCCGCCCCTGGGCGCTGCAACGCGTCAACCTCGACGAGCTGTGGGCGCAGTCCACCGGCAAGAACGTCCAGGTAGCCGTGATCGACACGGGAGTCGACATCAAGAACTCCCAGCTCACCCATGCTGTCGACGCTTCCAAGGGCAAGAACTACCTTCCGCCCAAGAACGCCAAGGGCGAGAAGATCGACCGCGGCAACGCGCAGGGCACCACCGACACCGTCGGCCATGGCACGCGCGTGGCCGGCATCATCGCGGCCCGCGCGGTCAAAGGCACCGGCTTCGTCGGCCTGGCCCCGGACGCCACGATCATCCCGATCAAGCAGAACGACGCGGAGGGCGACGGAACGGCGAAGACCCTGGCCCTGGCGATCCGCCACGCTGTCGCCGAGGGCGCCGACGTCATCAACATCTCCCAGGACACGGCGAACGCCGTCGAACCCGCCGCGAGCCTGCAGGAGGCCGTCGACTACGCCCTCGGTCGGCAGGTCGTGGTCGTCGCCTCGGCCGGCAACGACGGACTGGGCGGCAACGTCAAGATCACCTACCCGGCGTCGTACAAGGGTGTCCTCTCGGTCGCGGCCTCCGACCGCAACAACGAACGCGCCTCCTTCTCCCAGTCCAATGAGTTCGTGGGGGTGGCGGCCCCCGGCGTCGACATGATCTCCACGGTCCCCGGCGGCGGCCACTGCTCCGACAACGGCACCAGCTTCTCCGCCCCCTACGTGGCCGGCGTGGCGGCCCTCCTGAAGTCCAAGTACCCCAAGTGGACCGCCCGCGAGATCGTCGCCCAGATCGAACAGACCGCTGAACGCTCGGTGTCCGGCCGCGACCGCCTGGTCGGCTGGGGTGTGGTCGACCCCGTCAAGGCCCTGACGGACATCGACCCGGCCCACCCGGTGGAGACCCCCAAGGCCGAGGAGGGAGTGACCCGCGCGGAGGCACCCTCGGTCGCTCCCCTCCACTTCGGCGAAACCTCAGACGAACGCAACACCCGCCTGGCGACCTACGTGGTCGTCGGCGGCCTCGTGGTGGTCGCGGGCCTGGGCGGGACGGCTGTGGCGGTGCGGGATGCGCGGAGGAGGCGGCGGGGGGTGGGCGGGGAGGCGTGACGCGGCCCGTCGCGATCTCCGGCATCGGCATCGGCATCGGCGGCGAACCCGTGTTGCCGATCGAGGGCCAAGGGCCGTTGAACCAGCCGCCGGAGGCACACAGGCGCCTCGGGTTTCGCGCGAGGCGCCCGCTGTCGTCCCGCACCGCGGGCGCATGCGCCTCCCCCCGCCTCACCGGCTCAGGAGCCCCGCTTGCAAGGTCCCTGTTTGTTGAGCGCAGCGGTGTAGCCGGAAATCAGGCTCTTCATGGCCGACTCGTTCGGCCGCGCGGGCTTCAAGACCTTGACGAGGGTGCTGATGTCCTCCTTCTCCACACCGGCTCCGCGGCACTTGACCAGCGAGACAGCGGCCTGGTCGGCGTACGCGATGGTGCCGTCCTGAGCGGACTTCGGCCGCGCGATGGAGAGTTGGCTGAGCAGGATGTGCTGCGCCGAGTCACCGGCGTCGATTCGCTCCCTGCTCAACGTCAACACCATGACGTCGTCGACGGTGACCTTGCACAGCTGCACGTCGTCACTCGAACCCTCCGCCTCGTCGGCGGTGAGTTTCTTGCCGGAGGCGGGCAGAAGGTGAGAGAGAGCGTCGGTGGGAACGGACACTCCGCACAAGGCCTTCGGGACCGTGAAGTCTCGCCCCGGTTTGTCTGCCGAGCAGCCGGCCGCAGCGATTGCGGCGACGAAGAAGGAGACACCCCGCAGGATGAATGTCTTGTGTCTCAATTCGCGTCACTCTCCGAGTTCCACTGGGCGCCGTCCGTGTGGCTGACACCTGCGGCCGTGCGAGCGGCGCGCCTCAGATCGTCGGCCGTGTCGGAGTTGATGTGCGGATTGTTCACCAAGGCGTTATTGACCGCGGCTTGGGCTGAGTCGATGGCTGCGTCACGACCCAGGGTGTACTGCTTCCCGGCTTCTTGCTCCGCCTCGGTCGTCGTGTCCTTCTCGATGCTCTTCATGATGGATTCCTGGATGTCCTCCGAGGCCCATTCGAGAGGAGCACCGGCAATGGGGATGCGCTCGCCGACCTTCTCGATGCCCATGCCCAGGATGCGGTCCACCCATTTCTGCTTTTCGGCTGCGGCCTCGTTGAACTCGGTGTCCGACGCGGCGTGGTACTCGTAGATCGCATCGGCTCTGGCGTCGCTCATGATGCCGGCGATCGCCGAACCCGGCGCGACCACATCACCCACGCGTCCGTCCAACGAGGCCGTCGAATGGCTGCCGCCGTTGATGACGTGGTCCACGACCTCGGACGTGTAGGCCTGCTGGGCACTCGTGATCGCTGAATAGGCGTCAGGATCCTGCCCCACCGCGCCCAGGAAACGAGCGGCGTGACCCGTGTCCAGGCCTGCGGCCGCGCCGAATGTCGGGAACAGATCACTGTTGGGGTCTTCCTTGTACATGGCCCGTTGGAAGTCCCCCATGTACTCCGCGGTGATGTCTCCGAGGCTGTCGCGCATGCCGTACAGCGGTCCCGACTCCTGGTCCTCCAGGTCACCGTTCTCGTTGTGTCGAATGAGTTCGGGATTCTCACCGAACTTGTCGACGATCTCACTGACCAGGTGCGCTCGGGCTTCGGTGTGCTTGATGGCGTCACCGGTGTCGTCGTCGTACGGCCGACCCGTCGTCGCCGACTCCAGTGCGTGGCCGAGGGCCTCGGGGCCGAAGGTCAGCGCGTTCTTCGTCTTGTCCTCGTCGGCCAGGACGTTCGTGTCGTTTGTGTCGACGGTCCACTCGAAGTCCTTGTCGGTGAACACGTCGAGATACGAATTGAAGCCCGGATCGCCGCCCTTCTTCACCGTGCCGTCTTCGTTGTACGCGGTCGGCGGCTGGGTGAAGAACTTCTCCGAGGCCTCGGGGCTGTGCCCCAGTGCCTCCAGAACGCTGTTGAGCGGGTCGTTCCCTGTCCCCAGACTGCCCGAGGGGTTGAAGCCGTAAATGTCCTCTTGGCCCATGGGCTTGTTGTTGAGGAAGAAGTACGGGTCCTTCTTGTGCAGCTGGGTGACGTGTTCGGCGATCGGGTCGAGGAACTTGGGGTCGTAGTTGCCGTAGCGCAGCAGGCCACCGAGGACCTGGTAGCCGTACGGCTTGTTCCACTGGCCTTTCTGCCAGCCGATCTGCTGAGTCCCCAGGCGGCGGAAGTCGTCGCCCCAACTGCTCGGCAGGTGGTGCTTCGTGTCCGGATCCGTGGCGTTGGCCAGCGCGAACCCCATGTTCTTCTGGAGGTCCCGGACGGCGTCGAGGCGGACCTTGCTCGCGTCCGCGTCGGTGCCGTTGATCGACATCGCGGCGTAGAACTCGAGCGTCTTCTCCGGCCCACCGAGCCCCTGGTAGAACTCGGTCGCGAACTCGCCGTCCTTCTCACGGCCGTTGAAACGCATCAGGCGATTGAATTCCTGCAGTTCCGCGTCGCTCATCTTGTCGCCCTTGCGGGCCAGTTCGAGGGCGCGTTCGGCCTGGGCGTCGTTCAGGGACTCGTAGTTGCTGTGGCCCGCGTTGTTGGCGTCGTTGCCGTGGCTCTTGCTGAGTGCCCGGGCGACCGAGGCGTCGATCTCGGCTGCATGGGCGAGGATCCCATTGATCCGGCCCTCCAGCTCCTGCTTGGCGTCTAGCTGTTCTTGCGTACGTTCGTCGGTGTCACCGCGAACATGGGGGAAGAAGCAGCGGACCTTTCCCTCGCCGATGTCCTCGACGCGGATGCCGAGGTTGCCCGCGTCCACTTCCACGGCGTTCTTGATCTGTTTCTGGAGCGAGGCGAGCTCCGTGTGCCCGTCGTTGAGCACCTGATAGATGCTGTTCGCCTCGGTGTGGAGGTCCGAGATCTCCTTCGTCGTCTTGGTGATGAACTCCCGCGTCACCGTCGCGTTGACGCCGGCCCAATGGGCGGAGTCCGACTTGGCCTGCATTCCCTTGCTGGCGTTCTCCGCCGATGTCTTGAGGGCGTCGACGGTCTTCTTCCAGTCCGACACGGCAGTACCGAGCTTGTCGAGGTCGACCTCGATGAGGTCCGTGAACGTGAGAGCCACTGGTGGTTCCCCTACTTGAAGTACTCGTTGAGCTTCGACACCGACACGGCCGAGCCGTCACGGCCACTGAGGACGGCCCCGATCTTCGCGTCGTCCTCCGTATGGAGTTTCTTGCTGTAGTCCAGGTGGTTGGAGATGTGCGCGCAGGCCTGTAGTACGGACTTGACCTGAGACGTCCAGATCGCGACGGTCGTCTCCAAGGCGCTGCCCGTCGCGAAAGCGTGCGACTTCAACGTGGCTGCCGCCTGCATGGTCGAACCGACCCCGTCCTTGCCGGCCCCCGCTCCGGCGATGTCGGCCCCCGCGTGGAGGTCCTCGTAGAGGATGTGCGCCTCATGCCCGACGGCACCGAGGTCGTCCTGGCGAACGACGAGATCCCCGCCGCCTCCGCCGCCTCCGCCGTCCGGCGCCAGTTGGTTGAGGCGCATGTGGGTCGACTGCCGTTCGTTCGCCTGAGCCTTGAGCTGCTCCCACTCGTCCCATGCCATGGTCGGACCCCTTCCCCCGGTGCCTGACTTTCGGTGTTCGCGTCGGTTGGATGTTGCCATTTCGACGCGGCGGTGTCCGGTCAAGCTAGCAACCAGGCGCAGGGAAAATTCGAGCAATCTCCGTTGTGTGTCGTTTGTTCGGCGTGAAGGTTCGAAGGAGGCCGGATCGATGGACGGGTGACGGCAACGGCGGTCCGGAGGGGTGCGCGAGGCTTCCCCGGCAACTCGCCTGACGTCTGAGTGGCGTTGCTGCTGAGCCGACGCCGTCGTCGCGTGTAGAAGTTTGATGAAGATCGCAAACGGTGCCGCGATGCCCGCGCCGACCCCGTTCAAGGTTGGTCAACCTCCCGCGAGGCGCGGCGTGGAGGGGGTGTGCATTCGTTCACAGTGGGATGGCAAAAGCGGACAAAATGTGGCGCCTGGTTCGGTCTCGTAACTGAGTTAACACGTAAGGCGGTTGGCCCGGATGTACAGGTTGACTACAGTGGTAAACGCGTTGTGAGGTGCGGTTCGCTTTGCGATCGTACGGAGAGCGGACAGGCGCCTCATTCGACAGACATAACGGGGAACGGGGGAGGAGCGTCGTGCTTCCGGCAGACATGGTGGGGGGCGTGTCGGCGACCAGGGCGGCGGACCTGGAGACCAGTGGCGAACTGCTGACCGCGTTCGTGAATCGGGTGGATGCTGTGCTCCGCGACCTTGAGGGGTCGGCGGGCAATCCGACGAAGGTGAGCGCCCAGGGGATCAGGCTGACATCTCTCAGCGCTGGGTCCGAGGGTGTCTTCCCCGAGGCGCACGACCTGTACAAGCAGTACGACAGGGTGCACCAAGAGCTCACCTCCCTGTCCAAGACCCTGCATCTCCAGATCGAGGCGACCGGGATCGCCGTGCAAGGCGCGGCTCACGGCTTCGACAAACTGGAAGAGGAACAGCGTCGGCGCTTCTGGGCGATCCAGACGGAGATTCGAGACATCCAGAGCGCCGAGGGCGACAAGCTGCACGCCCCGGGCTCGAAGACCGGTGCGAGGTACTGACGATGGCCGACAAGCACGAGGCGGATCTTCAGCGGGTCACCGCCGAGAACGACTACACGGACATCACCAGGGCGGGTGAGCATCTGCCGCAGGGCGGCGGGCTGTTCACCAGCATGGTCAACGGCGTCGTACGTACGGTCGCCGAGACGAACCCGCACAAGAACACCGTTTGGGGCAGCACGGACTTCGACGGGAAGAATCTCGCCCTGAACCAGATGCTCGACCTCGTCGAGGGAACCGATCCGGAGGACCTGGAAACCTCGGGCAGGGCCCTGTGGAACGCTCGCGACGCCATCAAAACGGCGGCTGACGAGCTCAAAGGGCACATCGACAAGGTTCACTGGGTCGGAGAGTCGGGCCAAGCCTTCCGCACGTGGGGCACGAATCTCGTGGAGAGCACGACGGCACTGAGCACCTTCGCTGGAGGTGCGGGCGACCAGATCTCCGCTGCGGCCGTAGGCCTGGCGTCTGTGCGCGGTGCCATGCCGTCTCGTGACACGGACTCGAACCGGAAGCGCCCCGAGCATTTCACGGCGGCCGAGAAGACTGCGAACAAAGAAGATTACGCCGCTGCCGTACGGGTGGAGAAGGACCGCCAAGAGGCGATCAATCAGATGAATCGGTTGGCGTCGTACTACGCGGTCTCGAGCCAGGAACTCGGGGGCCTGAAAGCTCCGACGTTCGAAAGCATGCCGGATGTGGGAGTTCCTAAGCCTGCGAAGTCCGATTGGAAGGAGCCCTCAGGGTCTGGCTCGGGCTCGCATGAAAGCACCGGAACGGCATCTCCCGCGGGTCATCACGCGACGGTGACAAGCGATGTGGCCAGGCACGTCACAAGCGACCAACCGACGCCCGCGAAGGACATCGTCGGCAAGATCACGCGGCCCGACGAGCCCGACGAGCCCGTCGGTACCAATATCGACAGCGTCGGCACGCTGCCACCAGCCACGACCACGCCCGTGACCGGCCACACCCCACCCGTGACCGGTACTCCTGCCACGGGTGGGGGGCAGACCAATCTGTTCGGGGGCGGGTACGGGACACCCATCCCCAGCGGCATTTCAGGCCGGAACGTAGGCGGATCAGGCGGTGTCCGGACCCCTGCATCCACTCAGGGCAGAGCTGGAACATCTGGTCTGGGCAATTCGGGCTCGGGACGTTCGACGGGACCGATTGGCCGTGCCACATCCACTGGTCAGTCGGCTGCCAGGGGCGCTGCTTCCGGGGCGAAGTCGTCCCCGCTGGGCCGAGGTGTCACCGGTGGTACCCCGCGGGCCGGTGGCACGACGACGCCACGCGCCAACGGCGCCCCGACCACCGGCGCAGGCCGTAAGAACGGCGTGGTCGGGGGGCGGCCCACGACCGCTGCCGGTTCTCCGGCGAAGGGCGGCTCGAGGATTCCTCGCGGCACGGTCGTCGGTGCCGAGGGAGCGGCCAACTCCCGTTCCACGACAGGCCGGCCCGGGCAGCGTGGCGTCTTCGGAGCATCTGAGCCCACTGCGAGGCCCAGTTCGAGCGCGACCACCTCTCGCGGCGTTGCGGGAGCATCCGAGGCTGTCAGTGGCAGGCCGACTGAGCGTAACTCCGCCGCCCGAGCCGAGCGCAACGGTATGACACGCGGTGGCGCCGGCCTGGTGCGTGGACCCGGCAGTAAGGGAAAGCCTGGCGACGAGGGAAACGCGGAGGCAGCGCCGCGCCCCGACTACCTGGTCGAAGACGAAGAGACCCACCTGCCCAACAAGCCGCGGCGCGATGTGCCGCCGGTCGTCAACTGAGCGCGAACGAGGACACGGAACACGATGAAGTCAGGGACCAGCCGACGAGCCGAGCGGGCTACGTTCCACAGAACGCGCTGCGGTAGACGAGTGCGTGCTGTGGGCGCGGCCGTCGGCGTCCTGGCCGCTGTGGGTATGGGAATGGCTCCGAACGCCGCTGCGTACGACGCCCGGTCGAAGCAGTGGTATTTGGAACCGATGCAGGCCGAGCAGATGTGGAAAGTCAGCACGGGGAAGGGCGTCAAAGTCGCTGTCATCGACAGCGGGGTGAACGCAAGTACTCCGTCGTTGAAGGGGCAGGTCCTCACCGACGAAGTCCCCAAGTCGGTCGCGTACCACGTCACGGACGATTACAGCGGCCATGGAACGACCATGGCCGAATTGATCGCGGGTACGGGAGCCGGGGGTGGGTTGCAGGGCCTGGCGCCGGGAGCGAAGATCGTCCCGTTTCGCGTCGAGCTTGAGAACCTGAAAGGTAGTGCGGCAGAGAAGCAGAAGACGCCCGACCCTATAGACGCGATCAGGGCGGCAGCCGACACCGACGTCAAGATCATCAACATGTCGTTCGGCTCGGAGGGGCCAAGCACCAAGGAAGAGGCGGCTATTAATTACGCCGCTTCAAAGGGCAAGCTACTGATCGCTTCAGTCGGTAACGATGGTGAAACCGGGGGCAGGATTGGTTATCCGGCCGCGTTCCCGTATGTAGTTGGTGTGTCGTCGTCGGATGAATCTGGCACAGTGTCGAAGTTCTCCTCGTCCGGAGGCTACGTGGACTTCGCGGCGCCGGGACAGGACTTCCCCGGGTGGTGTGACGCGAACTTCCGCTCGTACTGCGACGACAGGGACGGTACGAGTCCCGCAGCCGCCATCGCCTCCGCCTCCGCCGCCCTGATCTGGTCCGCCCACCCCGACTGGACGGTGAACCAGGTCACCCGTTCCCTGATCGATACGGCCGGCCGTAGTTGGCCGAAGAACAAACCGGGTACCTACCTCGGCTACGGCGCCGTTCGCCCCCGCGTGGTTCTGGCGAACCCCGAGTACAACCCCGGCCCTGCGAACGTCGATCCGCTCGCCAGGGAGAACGGTGGCGATCTGCTGGCCAAGTCCGCGGACTCGTCCACGTCTTCCGCTTCGTCCTCACCCTCCGCCTCTGCATCAGCCGCGTCACAAGCCCCGGAAAAGGGTTCTGGCGGCGCCACGTCGGCGGCAGGATCGAGCGCGGACTCGTCGAGCGACAGCAACACACTGTGGATCGCAATGGGTGCCGCGGCCGCTGTGATCGTCATCGGAGGCGGCGGTTTCGCCGTCATGCGGGCGCGACGTGCCAGATGACGTCGTCAGCCGTCCATGCCCTGCACGGTTCGCGCAGGGCATGGACAACGTGCTCACCGCTACTCAGCGATGAGCCGAGACAGTTGGACCGAGACACAGACAGAGGAAGGGCAGGCTGATCATGGCCACCGGCAAGCAGAAGCTCGAAGATGCCGCAGTAGTCCAACTTCAGAAGCAGATGTACGAGAAGTACGACGGCATCCGGAAGCGTGTGCACGCGCTTCAGGGAGTGATCGACGGCCTTGAGGGTCAGTGGCAGGGCATTGGGCGCGCTGCGTTCGACAAGAAGCAGTACGAGATCAACGAGTCCCTGCAGAACATCGGCAACATCCTCGGCGATGTCATCGAGGCGATGACCGCGACGCGCAACATCAAGGACAGCAAGGAAGACGAGGTGCGCGCCGCCGTCAACAAGATCGATGTACAGGACGGTGCTCCCACGGTCACGTCGTCGTCGCTGAGTTCTTACTGAGCCGCGCGGTACTGACGACGTCGGCAGCACGCCGGCACCCATGAGGCACACACGAGCGAGACGAGGTAAACGGGTATGAGCCGTAACTCTGATGGACTGTCAGTCACTTACGACGGGCTCGACTTCGCGGCGACCAAGATTGGTAACGAGGCGAAGCAGCTTGAGCAGGATCTGCAGGAACTCAAGCAGCTGGTGGTGAGCAGCCTGCAGTACTGGGAGGGCGAAGCCCAGGGCACCTTCAACGAGAAGCTGCACAAGTGGGACAAGGAAGCCACCGACATTCACACGGCGCTGACCGGCATCGGCCACGTCGTGTTCACGTCGGGCGGTACGTACATGGAAGGCGACAAGAAGGGCGCCAGCTACTTCCAGTAGCACGGGGCTCGTAGAGGAACTACCTCGTAGAGGAACTGCAGGGTGGGCGCGCGCGGGAGGCGCCCACCCTGTCGTTGGTCAACAGGTCGGTCGGCAAGGACGGGAAATCAGGTGCGCGCGACAGGTGCTGGACCCGGTGCAGCGCAGCCAGGCACCACGGCCTCGCGTCGGATCGGTCCATACGTCCTGATCACCGCGCTGGACGATCCCTACAGCCGCATCCCGGTCCCGGAGCGGTGCTACATCGCCCGCAGCGACGACGGTGAGCACACGGTCCTGCTCAGCGTTCCCCATCGCGGTACCGACCCTCAGCGCTTCATGGCGGAGGCCGACACCTCCCGCTACCTCCTCGGCCCTTTTGTGGCGTCCACGGTCACCTGTGCCGGACCGGGAGAGGCGGCCTGGGCTGCCCGCCCCTATCTGCCCGGGCTTCCCCTGCCCACCGCTCTCGCCGTGCACGGCGGCCCGCTTCCCGAGCGGACCGTCCGCGCTCTCGGGGCTGCCCTAGCCGAGTCCCTGGGCGTCATGCACGGGCAGGGACTCACGTACGCAGGCCTGTCACCCGCCGCCGTACTGCTCGCCGCCGACGGTCCACGCCTCACCTGCTTCGGCGCCGTACGGGCGGCGGCACCGGACGGCACACCCCGTTCTGGCTTGCCGGGACTTGAGCCGGGCAGTCTGCCACCGGAGCAGGCGGCCGGCGGGCACCCGCGTCCGCACGGCGATGTGTACGCGCTCGGCGCGACGCTCGCGTACGCCGCGACAGGCCAGACGGCCCCAGAAGGCGACGAACTTCCGCCGGCCTTGCGTACCGTCATCAGCCGCTGTCTGTCACGGGACCCGGCAATCCGCCCCCAACTGGCGGAACTGCAGGGCGTGTTCGCCTCCGGCGTGAACCAGGAGTCTGCCAGGGCCGGGTTCACGACCACGACCACCGCCCTGCTCGGCCCGGGCTGGCTGCCGAGCCGCGTGATCGCCGCCATCGCTCACCAATCGGCCACCGTACTCGCCGCGGAGATCCCGCCCCCCACCGTGTCCACTTCCCGCCAGGACTGACGACGCCGCATGCCTACTCCGCTCACTCACGACGACCCGCACACGTTCGGTTCGTATCGCCCTATCGTCCGCCTCGGCAGTGGCGGCATGGGCACGGTCTACCTGGCACGCTCCGCGGGCGGACGGACCGTCGCGGTCAAGACGATGCTTGCCGGTATCGCCTCGGACCCCAGCGCCCGGACCAGGTTCCGGCTGGAGGCCGACGCCGCCCGCGTCATCGGCGGGCAGCACGGTGCCCTGGTCGTGGACGCCGACACGCAGGCCGAGACTCCCTGGATCGCCACCGAATATGTGCTCGGTCCGCCTCTCGACGAGGCGGTCGAAGTGGCCGGATCGCTCCCCGAGGCGACCGTACGCGCCCTCGGAGCCGCGCTGTGCGGGGCACTCGGTCAACTGCACAGCACCGATGTGGTCCACCGCGACCTCAAGCCGTCCAACATCCTGGTGACGGCCTACGGACCGAAGGTCATCGACTTCGGCATCGCCCGCGCGATCGGCGACGACCGGCTCACCAGGGTCGGCGCCGCGGTCGGCACCCCGGGCTTCATGTCACCGGAGCAGGCGAGCGGCGAAGAACACACGTCGGCGGGAGACGTGTTCGCGCTCGCCGGAGTGCTTGTCTATGCCGCCACCGGCCACGCCCCGTTCGGTCACGGGCAGACCGCGGATCTTCTCTACCGGGTCCGTTACGGCGAGCCGGACTTGAGCGACGTACCCGCCGCCTTGGTCCCCCTGCTCGGCCGGTGCCTGGACAAGAACCCGTTCCGGCGGCCGACCACATCGGAACTCGCGGCCCAACTCCACGATGGAACGGGAGAGTTCGCGGACCATCTTTCGGATCCGCTGCTCGCGGAGATCGCCCGCCGTGCCACCGAGGTCTGGCTGATCACACCTCAGCGCCTCGACGCACCGATCACACAACCCGCGGAAACGCCGACCGCACCGACCGCGACGATGCCCCGTCGCCGACTGCTGCTGGCGGGAAGCGGAATGGCACTTGGCGCGGCGGCCGTCGGAGCGGGAGCGTGGGCGTGGAGCCGGCGGTCCGGGTCTGAATCGCGGCTGCCCGTGGCGACTCCCAGCAACAGCGTGCTGCCAAGGAAGAAGCTCGACTCGCTCTGGCAGATTCAGGTCGCCGATTCTCCGTACGGCACCGTCCCGGCGGTGGAGCCGCTCGCCGTGGGAAACCTGGTCACACTCGTGGCCGGTACAGGTCTGGGCGGAATCGACGCCAGGACCGGAAACGTCTTGTGGGCGTCCGACCAGATGGAGATCCACTGGCAGATCGCGACGGACGGTGAGCGGCTCGTGCGGATGGTGGCAGCGGAAGGGTCCGAGAACAACGCGGGAAAGCCCGGAGGATTTCCCCTGATCCTCGCGTCCGTCGACCTTGTCTCGGGCAAAGCGGCTGAACCCTTTGCCCAGTTCGCAGACTTCAACGGTGTCATGGATTACAACCAGGTGCTGTGTACGGCCGACGGTGTCGTGTATGCGGCGGCAGGCCAGGGAGAGTACGACACATACTTTCTGACATCCCAGTCCTGGTCGCTTTTCGCCGTCGACATCAGCACGGGGAAGAGGCTGTGGACCAAGCCGCTGCCCACGCGGCCGGACAAATCCGACCGCTTGTACTTCCCCACGGCCCGAGTCGTCGGCAACAACCTGGTGGCTCTTCAGGAGACGAACGACGGCAAGGTCCGTGTCGTCGTGCGCGACACCCGTACGGGCGCCGTTCGCTGGGAGAAGCTTTTTGCCGGTGCCGCACCGGACCGCGTACAACTGCCGCTGGCGACCGACTCCGACAACCTCTACCTGGGCAGCGGCCGGTTGCGGGCTCTGCGGCTGAGTGACGGAGCTCAGGTGTGGGACTCCGGGACGGAGCGCCCCGGGCGCACGTATGGCCCTCCGACGGTCAAAGGCGGTGTGGTGTACGCCGTCGAGAAGGGCCTCGGCCTCGTCGCCTTCGCATCCGGAAGTGGGCGCGCGCAGTGGGAGGAGAAGGGCGGTGGGGGAACGAAAGCGGACACGTCCGCCGCGCCCGTGATCGGCACCGACTGCGCGTACAGCAAGCGTTCTTCGGCACTCTGGGCGATCGATCTCGCATCGCGCACGCCGACAGCCTCGTACAAGACCACCGGAGATCGCTTCATCGCCCATGAGAAGGCCAAGGTGACCATCGCGCTGGGCGGCAAGTTCCTTGCGGCTTTCCCCCTCAAGTGAGCGGCTGTCCTGCGATGAACCGAAGAGAAGGCAGTAAGCGATGAAACCCCTGGGTGTCGGGGACCCGATCCGCCTCGGACCGTACCGCCTGCTCGGCGTGCTCGGCGAGGGCGGCATGGGCAAGGTGTACGTCGGTCAGGACGGCGCGGGTACCGTTGCCGCGATCAAGGTGCTCCGTCCGGAGCTCGCTCATGACCCGGGTCTCGCCCAGCGCTTCGTGCGTGAGGCGTTCTCGGCGCAGGCGGTGCGGAGCCCGGGCGTGGCGGCGGTCCTTGGAGCGCAGACCGAGGGCGGACGTCCCTGGATCGCAACGGAGTTCCTGACCGGACCGACCCTGGACCAAGTGGTTGAGAAATACGGGCCTTTCGACGAAACCGGTGTGCGCGCCCTGGCCGCGTCGATCGCGCGCACGCTGGCCGATATTCACGCAGCGGGCTTCATCCACCGCGACCTCAAGCCGCAGAACATCGTGCTGACGTCGACCGGACCACGGATCATCGACTTCGGCATCGCACGCCCCGAGCACGGTCTGACGCTCACCACGACCGGTCAGATCCCGGTCACGCCCGGGTACGGCGCCCCTGAGCAGGTGCTGGGCCGTCGCGTGACGCCCGCCGCGGACGTGTTCTCCCTGGGCGCCGTCCTGATTTACGCGGCCACCGGCCGGCGCGCTTTCGAGGGTGCGCATGTGGCTGCTGTCCAGTACGAGGTCGTTCATGGCGAGCCACGCTGGAACGGCCTGTCCCCCCAACTGCACGCACTCACCGCCCCCTGCCTCGTCAAGGACGGTGCGTCACGGCCCGCCCCCGGGCAGATCGCCACCGCATTCGCCGCGCCCAGGAACAGCGAGCGGGTGTGGCGGCGCGGCCCGGTGGCGGATGAGATCAAGGACCGGAAACGCCAGGTACGACAGCTCACTGCGCCACCTACGACGGGCGCGGTGACGACCGTGACCAGGCGGCGACTACTCACGGGATTTGCAGCAGGAGGCACGGTGCTCGCCGCAGGGGGCGGCACCACGGGCTGGTGGCTGCTCCGGCAGAAGGAACGTCAGGAGACGCCGGACCCGTTCGCCTTTCCGCCTGCTCTGCAGACGCCCGAGGCTCGTCTGCTCTCCGCGGACGACGGTGACTACCTGGTCGACGGGTCTCCGAAGGCGCTGTGGACCCTGCGTGAGGTGGTGGCTCAGGATTCCGCTGCTCCACTGCCCGTGCGGGATGTCGTCGTGATCGGCTACTACGGCAGTGGCGGGATGCGCGGTATCGCGGCCTACAACGTCGTTGACGGAAAGCAACGTTGGGTGGCGCAAAATGTACTTCCGGGTCACTACCTGTCGCTGTCCGACCGCCTGATCGTGGCCATTGGTACTGAGGGAACGCTGCGTACGTTCGTGGCATCGACTGGCGAGCCCAAGTGGACGGCGAACGCCGACGCCAAGTCTCTCGTGGCTGCGGACGAGAAAGCTGTCTACGCCGTGACGAAGGACAACCGGTTGCGCAGCGTGGGACGTTCGGACGCGAAAGTCCGCTGGACAGCGCGGATTCCGCCGGAGTATCGCGGAAAGATCTCCTCGAACGGAGCGGTCAGCAGCGGACGTCTGGTGCTCCCGACGACCGATGGTCATGTTCTGGCCCTGGCGACGAGTGACGGCCGCTTGGTGTGGGAGCGGCGCAACCAGGCGAAGAAGATCGGGATCAGCCCCGTCGCACAGGACGGAGTCGTGTACCTCAATGGCAAGAAACTGATCGCGCGAAGGATTGCCGACGGCAAGGAGATCTGGTCCCGCCCGACCAGAGACATGTACAAGGTTCCCGCGGAATGGGGCCCCGTGAATGTCCACGGAGACTCCGTGTACGCGGTCGGGGGGATGTTTCCCGAACGCGTCGGCATCACCGACGGCAGCAGTATCTGGACTTCCCGAAAGGACGGCAGCAGCGGCAGTCCCGTCCTTGTCCAAGGCACCGGTGTGTGGATGATCGACGACTCGTACAAGACTGAGGTGAACGCCGTGTACGCGGAGAACGGATATCCGGGCTGGAGCTACGAACTGCCCGAAGCCGAGCACCACGGGATCGCGGTCGACGGCAACAGGGCCTTCATCAGAAACGACGACTTGCTCTGCGCGCTGCCGGTCTTCTGAGCCACGGAATACTCCGGCAACGTGTGCTCAGTCTGCGTGGACAGCCCACCGTGAGGACAAGCGTCAGCGGCGGGACTGCGAATAGACCCACCCGTCGTGCGACCTTCATGGTGACTGCCCGTTGCCCAACGAGCCGGGGCCATGACCGCCGAAGCGATCACGGCCCCAAGATCCCCGTACGTCAGCCGCCCGTCACACGTCTCCGTCCGCCACCAGACCGACCTGAACCAACGGCTTCCCCCGCTTCCGCGACACGAACACACCCCGTCCGGCGGGCATCGGCCGCGGCCGTACGCCGCCCAGCAGATCGCCCTCGGCCGGATCGCCCGCGAGGACCACGCCCTGCGCCCCGAGTTCCTTGATGCGCTGCATGAAGGACTCGTAGCCGGCGCGGCCCGCGCCCGCCGTGGAGCGGGCGATGATGAACCGGACGCCGACGTCGCGGGCGAACGGCAGGAGCTCCGTGAGACCGGCCAGGGGGTTGCCGCTCGACGTGGACACCAGGTCGTAGTCGTCGACGATCACGTACACCGTGGGACCACTCCACCAGCTGCGGTCGCGCAGTTGCTGCGCGGTCACGTCCGCGGTCGGCGTGCGGCGCTGCATCAGGTCGGCGAGGGCGTCCATGTGATGCTGCATCTGGTTCGACATGGGGATGTATTCGGCCAGATGCGAGGGCGGGGTCACGCCGAGCAGCGAGCGGCGGTTGTCCACCACGAACAGCTTGCAGGAGTTGCCGTCGTAGCGCTCGGTGAGGCGCTGGATGAGCAGCTTCAGCAGGTTCGACTTGCCGGACTCGCTCTCGCCGAAGACCAGGAAGAACGGGTCCTGCTCGAAGTCCACGAACACCGGCTCGAGGTTGTCCTCGTCGAGGGCGAAGGACACACCGCGGTTCGGGAACCGGTCCCCGGAAGGGAGCTGGTGCGCCGCGAACTCCCTCGGCAGGAGCCGCACTTCGGGGGCTCCGGGCTGCTGCCAGTGGCGGGCGACCTCGGTCGCGAGGGCTGTGTTCGCTTCCGCCAGATCCGTGTCGGAGGACAGGCCGTCGATCCGCGGGACCGCCGCCATGAAGTGCTGCTTCTGCGGGGTCTGGCCGCGTCCCGGCACGCCCGTGGGCACGTTGGCCGCGACCTTGCGGTCGAACTCGGAGTCCATGGGGTCGCCGAGCCGCAGCTCCAGGCGGTTCATCAGGTGGTCCTTGAGGTTCGCGCGGACCTCCATGGAACGCGACGCGGTGAGGATCACATGGATGCCGTAGCCCAGACCGCGCGCCGCCATGTCCAGAACCAGCGGCTCCAGCGCTTCGTAGTCCGTACGGAAGTTGCCCCAGCCGTCGATGACCAGGAAGACGTCGCCCCAGGGCTGGTCGGTCATCGAGATGTCGCCCCGCGCGCGGCGCGTGCGGAACTCCGCGATCGAGGAGATGCCCGCGGAACGGAAGTACTCCTCGCGGCGGGTCATGACGCCGTACACCTCGGCCGTCGTACGCCGCACCTTCTCGGGGTCCAGACGCGAGGCCACCCCGCCCACGTGCGGCAGACCGGCCACGGCCGACAGGCCGCCACCGCCGAAGTCCAGCCCGTAGAACTGCACTTCGTGCGGGGTGTGCGTGAGCGCGAAGGACGCGACGAGCGAGCGCAACAGTGTCGACTTGCCGGACTGCGGGCCGCCGAGGATCTGCATGTGGCCGGCCGCGCCGCCGAAGTCCACCCAGAGAGGGTCGCGGCGCTGCTCGTACGGCTTGTCGACGATGCCGACCGGAACGACGAGCCGGCCCGCGCCCTCGTAGCCGGGCTGGGTCATACCCCGGCCGGGCACCGGCGCCAGCCCGGGCAGCAGGGTGTCGAGCGACGGCGGACTGTCCAGCGGAGGCAGCCACACCTGGTGCGCGGCCGGGCCCTGCGCCTCCAAGCGCCGCACGATCACATCCAGCACCGTGTCGGCCAGCGCGTCGTCGGTCTCGTCAGGAGCGGCCTGCCGCTGCTGGGGCACCGCCACATACTGCACCGGGACCTCGGCCGCCGTGAACAGCACGGGCCGGCGGTCCATCGGGAGCGGCCCGCCGAGCGACGCCTGCACCGAACTCGTGCGGTACACCCCAGAGACGTACGCCGCCTTGAAGCGCACCATTTCGTCCGTGCCGTACTTCAGGAAACCGGAGCCCGGGACGTTCGGCAGTTCGTAGGCGTCCGGCACGCCGAGCGCGGCACGCGACTCCGCGGCCGAGAACGTCCGCAGGCCGATCCGGTACGACAGGTAGGTCTCGAGCCCCCGCAGGCGGCCCTCCTCCAAGCGCTGCGAGGCGAGCAGCAGGTGCACGCCCAGCGAACGGCCGATGCGGCCGATCTGCACGAACATCTCGATGAAGTCCGGCTTCGCCGTGAGCAGTTCGCTGAACTCGTCGATCACCAGGACGAGCGAGGGAATCGGCTGCAGCGGGGCACCGGCGGCGCGGGCCTTCTCGTAGTCGTGGATGTTCGCGTAGTTGCCGGCGTCGCGGAGCATCTCCTGGCGGCGGTTCAGCTCGCCGCGGATCGAGTCGCCCATGCGGTCGACCAGGGTCAGGTCGTCCGCGAGGTTGGTGATCACGGCCGCTACGTGCGGCATCTGGGCCATGCCCGCGAACGTCGCGCCACCCTTGAAGTCCGCCAGGACGAAGTTCAGCGTCTCGGAGGAGTGGGTGACGGCGAGGCCGAGGACCAGCGTGCGCAGCAGCTCCGACTTGCCGGAGCCGGTCGCGCCGACGCACAGGCCGTGCGGGCCCATACCCTCCTGCGCCGCCTCCTTGAGGTCCAGCATCACGGGCCGGCCGTCCTCGCCGAGACCGATCGGCACGCGCAGCCGCTCCGACTGCGAGCGCGGTCGCCATGTCCGCTTCGGGTCGACGGAGGCCGCGTCCCCCAGGTTCAGCAGATCCGTGAACTCCAGGTTGGCGAGCAGTGGTTCGTCGTTGTCGCCGCCCGATGCCATGCGCAGCGGCGCCAGTTGGCGGGCCAGCGCTTCCGCGGCCTCGTACGAGAGGACATCCGGCGTGCCGTCGTAGACCATGCCGTGCGCCGACTCCAGGCGCAGTTCCTTCGGCTGCACGATGACGGAGAGGTCGCCGCGTCCGGTGGTGAGGTCCCCGGGAACGACCTCGATGACCGTCACGCCCTGCAGGCCCTCGGGGCTGGCCAGGAACGACGTGGGAGGCAGGGAGACGCCGTCGAGCACGATCACCAGATGCGGCTGCTCGGGAACCGGGGCCCCGTCGGGGTGGAAGCGCGGGCGGCCCTGGAGGCGGGGAGCGAGCAGCTCCTCCAACTGTGCCGGGTCGGTCGTGATCAGCCGGATGCTGCCCGCGCCGTCCGTGAGGCCCGGAGCCTGTGCGTGCGGCAGCCACTTGGCCCACTCCCACCACGGTGCCGACTCGCGTCCGGTGGCGACGGCGATGACCAGGTCCTCGGGGGAGTGCAACGAGGCGAGGGAGCCGGCGACAGCGCGCGCGGTGCCCCGCACGGTGCCCGGCTCGCCGCTGATCGTCACGTGGTAGAAGGCCCGGAGCGAGACCGCCATCGGCAGGTCCTCGAGGGTGCCGTGCGTGGCCAGAAATCGCTGCATGGCGCCCGCGGTGAGCGGCTCCAACTCGTCCACCGGCCCGGTCTGCGGCGGGAACAGCGGAGTGGCCAGGGCCTGCGGGCCCAGGCCCACCCGCACCTGCCCGAAGTCCTCGTCACCGGTGCGCCGCTCCCACACCCGGCTGCCCTCGGCGACCAGCGCCCACAGTTGCTCCGGTGAAGGGTGCAGGTAGTACTGGGCATCGCGCTGGGCCCGCGCGGTCTCCAGCGCCGTGCGCCGGGTCTGTGACAGATAGCGAAGGTAGTCGCGGCGCATGTCGGCCATCTGCCCCTGGTTGCCGCGCCGGTAGCGGACCAGCATGGAGATGCCCATCGCGACCGTGGAGGCCACCATCACCATGCCCATGATCTTCATGAAGGGCTGGGCCGAGGGGTTGAAGAAGAACACGACGGACCCGCCCATGCCGAGCATGGGCAGGAGTTGCATCAGGGCGCCCTCCTGCTGACCGCGCGGAAGCTCCGGCGGCGCCTGCAGCACGACCTCGTCCGTGGGCACTTCCTTCGGCAGCGCCCGTGGTGGGCGCTTGACGACGATGTGGCTCACTACGCACCAATTCCCTTGCCGGACCGAGTTGTTTCCGTCCGCCGCCCCGTGCCAGGCGGACGTCGATCGCGAAGCGCGATCCTACTGACAACCACGGACAACGGCGGGCGGTAGGGTGCCCGTGAGACGTGTGAGCAGTTGCGAATCGGCCCGGAAAAAACGGGCAATCCACAACGCTTCGAAACAAGCGCCTCCCGCAAGCTCCGGGCACCAAGGCCCAGTTGACCGGCGGCGCGGGCGGCACGGCACAACGTACACAGGATCTTTACGGGTGAATGCGTGCGCGGCGGCGCCGTGCCCCCATCACCGACGAGGGGGAACAGCAGGTGAGCATGATGGCCTCCGCGCCGGCCGGCGCGACCGGCGGACCGGGCACCGGAGCCCCTTCCGGGGCGAACATGGGATTCGGCTTCTGCCGGGTCACCATCGTGGCCCCCGACAGCCGCATCGACGTGGCGCTGCCCGACGACGTGCCGGTCGCCGATCTGCACCCGGAGATCCTGCGCCTTTCCCAGCAGAGCCCCGACGAGGGCGCCCCCGTCGGCTATCACCTCGTACGACGTGACGGGACCGTCCTCGACAGCGCCCGGTCCTTCGCGGCGCAACGCATCCTCGACGGCGAACTGCTCACCCTGCGCCCGTTCTCCGAGTCGCTGCCGCCCGCCGTCTTCGACGACGTGTCCGAGGCGGTGGCCTCCGCCGTCACCAGTGACCGCTCCCTGTGGAACGGCGAGCTCACGCGCGCCGCCGGTCTCGTCGCGGGCGGCATCCTGCCCGCGCTGCTCGCGTTCGTGGCCTGGAGTTCCCAGATCCGGCACGACATGCACAGCCTCCAGGGCATCCTTGCCGGCGTCTCCGGAATCCTGCTGGCCACCATCGCGTGCGTGCGTACGCGTGTGTACGACGACCGGGGCTCCGCGGCCGCTCTGGGCCTGGGCGCACTGCCGAACGTCGCCGTGGCGGGCTCCGGACTGCTGCCGCTCTCCGAAGGGCAGGGCATCGGAAAGCTCCAGTTCCTGCTCGCCTGCGCGGCGGTCCTGGTCGTCTCCGTGGTGCTCACTCTGGTGTCGCCCAGCGGCGACGGCCCCTTCGTGGCGTTCGTCTTCGCCTCCGGGATCGGCCTGGTGACCACGTTCGTCGCGATCCTCGCCCACCTCAGGCCCATCGAGACGGCCGCCGTCTGCGCCCCGCTCTCCGTGTGCGCGCTCGCCTTCCTGCCGGGCCTGTCGATGCGCTTCGCGCGGCTGCCCATCGGTTTCGAACCGCCCAACCCTTCCCGTGGCGGTTACGCCGCGGGCGAGCCGGCCCCCCAGGACCCCGTCGACGCCGAGCGCGTCGCGGCCCAGGCCCGTCGTGGCCACGAACTGCTGGTGGGCCTGGTCGGCGGTTGCGCGCTCGTCTCCGTGGGCGCGTCGATCGTCCTCGGCTTCTCCAGCAACGTATGGGCGCAGCTCCTCGCTCTGGCGACCGGCATCGCCATGCTGATGCGAGCCCACCTGTTCCGCTACACCGCGCAAGTCGTCGCCACTTTGGCCGCCGGCCTCGCGGCCCTCGTCTTCCTCGGTCTCGGGCTCGCCCTGAACCCGCCCCGGGGCTACTGGCGCGACGCCCTTCTGGGTGACACCACCGCCCTCGACATCCGCAGCGTCTGGCTCGTGGCGGCGGTCGGCGCGGCCATCGCCCTGGTCACCGCCATCGGCCTGATCACCCCGCGGCGCGGCCTCACCCCGTTTTGGGGGCGCTTCCTGGAGATCGCCGAGAGCTTCGTCCTGCTCACCCTGATCCCGCTGGCCCTCGCCGTCTTCGACGTGTACGGGCAGGCGCGGGCGATGACCAGCTGACGACCGGACCACGAAGGGGGAGGGCGGCACGCACGGCGTGCCGCCCTCCCCCTTCGCCGTTCTTCGGTCACCCCGCCGCAAGCCCCCCATTGCGCGGCCCCGGCTCCAGATCGAACTCCCCGTCCCGCGCCCCCAGCACAAAGGCCCGCCACTCCGCCTCCGTGTACCGCAGGACCGTGCCCGGGTCGAGGGAGGAACGCATGGCCACCGCGCCCTCGGGCAGGTACGCGATCTCGACCCGCTCCTCGTGTTCCTCCGTGCCCGGTGCGCTGTGCCATTCGACGTCGGAGATGTCCAGGGCGTAGAGCTCGTCCCTCTCCCGCTCCTTGCGCGCCTTGACGTCGGCGTCCGTCTCCGCCGCGATGTCCTTGTCCGCTACGCCCGCTGCGTCCGCTGCCTCGGCCATGTTCAAGCGGCCCCTTCCCCACGTACGAATGACCTGTGCGGTCACCCTAGTGGCCGGGCCCGCGTCACCAGGGAGGTTCGGCGACCTGGACAGACGCATCCGGCCAGGCTGGTACGCTGTGTGACGGCCGTTCGTGTACGCACCCCCGGAGCCCATCGCTCTGGAGGCCGCGCCCAGCGGATCCCCGCCTCCCGAGTAACGGAAGCTCCCCTGAGATGTGGACCAGGGGCACTCGGTGGCACATCAAAGACTACGAGGAGTACGCGTGTCGCTCGACGCCGCTACGAAGAAGCAGCTCATCAGTGAGTTCGGTCAGAAGGAGGGCGACACCGGCTCCCCCGAGGTCCAGGTCGCCATGCTCTCGCGCCGCATCTCGGACCTGACCGAGCACCTCAAGACCCACAAGCACGACCACCACTCCCGTCGTGGTCTGCTGATCCTGGTCGGTCAGCGCCGCCGGCTGCTGCAGTACCTGGCCAAGAAGGACATCCAGCGCTTCCGTGCGCTGGTCGACCGCCTGGGCATCCGCCGCGGTGCGGCGGGCGCCAAGTAAGACGCCGTGAAGGGAGCGGTTCCCACCTCTTGGGAGCCGCTCCTTTTGCTGTACGTGCCACTGCCGTGAGCAATGCCGTACGTCTCTGTACGTGCGGAGTGTCACCGACGCTTTGTAGTGTGGTAGCACAACGCAATACGCAGGACACAGCACGTACGACACAGCGTGATGACTCCGTACCCGCCGGGTAGGGACCGTCACGTCAACGAACGAGGAGACGCGCACCGCACCGCCGCCGGTCCTCGGTAGTGGCCCCCGGGGGAATGAGATCCCGGGTGCTTCGATCGAAGACCGGCCCGCACCAGACGGAGCGCCTCTCCGCCACCGTCCCCCTGCCACACGGGCAGGACGGGACGAAGACGAGGAGAAAACGCTAGTGGAGAACGAGACCCACTACGCCGAGGCCGTTATCGACAACGGTTCCTTCGGCACCCGCACCATCCGCTTCGAGACGGGCCGCCTGGCCAAGCAGGCCGCCGGCTCCGCCGTGGCGTACCTGGACGACGACACCATGGTGCTGTCGGCCACCAGTGCTTCCAAGAAGCCCAAGGACAACCTCGACTTCTTCCCCCTCACGGTGGACGTCGAGGAGCGGATGTACGCCGCAGGCAAGATCCCCGGCAGCTTCTTCCGCCGCGAGGGTCGTCCCTCCGAGGACGCCGTCCTCACCTGTCGTCTGATCGACCGCCCGCTGCGCCCGTCCTTCAAGAAGGGCCTGCGCAACGAGATCCAGGTCGTCGCCACGATCATGGCCCTCAACCCCGACCACCTGTACGACGTCGTGGCGATCAACGCCGCCTCCGCGTCCACGCAGCTGGCCGGTCTGCCCTTCTCCGGCCCGGTCGGCGGCGTCCGCGTCGCGCTGATCAACGGCCAGTGGGTCGCGTTCCCGACGCACACCGAGCTCGAGGACGCCGTCTTCGACATGGTCGTCGCCGGTCGCGTCCTTGAGGATGGCGACGTCGCGATCATGATGGTCGAGGCCGAGGCCACCGAGAAGACCATCCAGCTGGTCAAGGGCGGCGCCGAGGCGCCGACCGAGGAGGTCGTCGCCTCCGGCCTCGACGCCGCGAAGCCCTTCATCAAGGTGCTGTGCAAGGCGCAGTCGGACCTCGCCGCGAAGGCCGCCAAGCCGACCGCCGAGTTCCCGATCTTCCTCGACTACGAGGACGACGTCCTCGAGGCCCTGACCGCCGCGGTCAAGAGCGAGCTCGCCCAGGCGCTCACCATCGCCGGCAAGCAGGACCGCGAGGCCGAGCTGGACCGCGTCAAGGAGATCGCCGCCGAGAAGCTGCTCCCGCAGTTCGAGGGTCGCGAGAAGGAGATCTCCGCCGCGTACCGCGCGCTGACCAAGAAGCTGGTCCGCGAGCGCGTCATCAAGGACAAGGTCCGCATCGACGGCCGCGGCGTCACGGACATCCGTACGCTCGCCGCCGAGGTCGAGGCCATCCCGCGCGTGCACGGCTCGGCGCTGTTCGAGCGTGGCGAGACCCAGATCCTGGGCGTCACCACCCTCAACATGCTCCGCATGGAGCAGCAGCTGGACACCCTCTCCCCGGTGACCCGCAAGCGCTACATGCACAACTACAACTTCCCGCCGTACTCCGTCGGTGAGACGGGCCGTGTGGGCTCCCCGAAGCGCCGCGAGATCGGCCACGGCGCCCTCGCCGAGCGCGCGCTCGTGCCGGTCCTGCCGACCCGCGAGGAGTTCCCCTACGCGATCCGTCAGGTGTCCGAGGCCCTCGGCTCCAACGGCTCGACGTCCATGGGCTCGGTCTGCGCCTCCACCATGTCGCTGCTGAACGCCGGTGTGCCGCTGAAGGCCCCCGTCGCCGGCATCGCCATGGGTCTGATCTCCCAGGAGATCGACGGCCAGACGCACTACGTCGCCCTCACCGACATCCTCGGTGCGGAGGACGCCTTCGGCGACATGGACTTCAAGGTCGCCGGCACCAAGGAGTTCGTGACCGCCCTCCAGCTCGACACCAAGCTGGACGGCATCCCGGCCTCCGTCCTGGCCGCGGCCCTCAAGCAGGCCCGCGACGCCCGCCTCCACATCCTCGACGTGATGATGGAAGCGATCGACACGCCGGACGAGATGTCCCCGAATGCCCCGCGGATCATCACCGTCAAGATCCCCGTGGACAAGATCGGTGAGGTCATCGGCCCCAAGGGCAAGATGATCAACCAGATCCAGGAGGACACCGGCGCCGAGATCACGATCGAGGACGACGGCACCATCTACATCGGTGCCGCCGACGGCCCGGCCGCCGAGGCCGCCCGCGCCACGATCAACGGCATCGCCAACCCGACCATGCCGGAGGTCGGGGAGCGCTACCTGGGCACCGTCGTGAAGACGACGACCTTCGGTGCGTTCGTGTCGCTGCTCCCGGGCAAGGACGGTCTGCTGCACATCTCGCAGATCCGCAAGCTCGCCGGCGGCAAGCGCGTGGAGAACGTCGAGGACGTCCTCGGAGTGGGCCAGAAGGTCCAGGTCGAGATCGCCGAGATCGACTCCCGCGGCAAGCTCTCCCTGATCCCCGTGATCGAGGGCGAAGGCGACGACGACAAGAAGGACGACACCGACCAGTGACGTCTCGTAGCTCCACGACGACGGCCCGCACCTCCTCGGAGGCGCGGGCCGTCGCCCGTACCCAAACCCTCATCAAGGGCGAGAACGGCATCGGTACGGTCCGTAAGACCACCCTCCCCGGCGGCCTGCGCATCGTCACCGAGACCCTCCCCTCCGTACGCTCGGCCACCTTCGGGATCTGGGCGCACGTCGGCTCCCGCGACGAGACGCCGACGCTGAACGGCGCCACGCACTACCTGGAGCACCTGCTCTTCAAGGGCACCTCCCGGCGCAGCGCCCTGGACATCTCCTCCGCCATCGACGCGGTCGGCGGCGAGATGAACGCGTTCACGGCGAAGGAGTACACGTGCTACTACGCGCGTGTGCTCGACACCGACCTTCCGCTCGCCATCGACGTCGTGTGCGACATGCTCACCGGCTCGCTGATCGAGCAGGGCGACGTGGACGCCGAGCGCGGCGTGATCCTCGAAGAGATCGCGATGACCGAGGACGACCCGGGCGACTGCGTGCACGACCTGTTCGCGCACACCATGCTCGGCGACACCCCCCTCGGTCGCCCGGTCCTCGGCACGGTCGACACGGTCAACGCCCTCAGCGCCGACCGCATCCGCCGCTTCTACAAGAAGCACTACGACCCGACGCACCTCGTGGTCGCCTGCGCGGGCAACGTCGACCACAACAAGGTCGTACGCCAGGTCCGCGCCGCCTTCGAGAAGGCCGGAGCCCTCAAGGAGAGCGCCGTCGAGCCGATCGCCCCGCGCGACGGCCGCCGCGCCATCCGCACCGCGGGCCGCGTGGAACTCCTCGGCCGCAAGACCGAGCAGGCCCATGTCGTTCTCGGCATGCCGGGCCTCGCCCGCACCGACGAGCGCCGCTGGGCCCTGGGCGTCCTGAACACCGCCCTGGGCGGTGGCATGTCCTCCCGCCTCTTCCAGGAGGTCCGCGAGAAGCGCGGCCTGGCCTACAGCGTGTACTCGTACACCTCGGGCTTCGCCGACTGCGGCCTCTTCGGCGTGTACGCGGGCTGCAGGCCGAGCCAGGTCCACGACGTGCTCAAGATCTGCCGCGACGAGCTCGACCAGGTCGCCGAGCACGGCCTCTCGGACGACGAGATCGGCCGCGCCATCGGTCAGCTCCAGGGCTCCACCGTCCTCGGCCTGGAGGACACCGGCGCGCTGATGAACCGTATCGGCAAGAGCGAGCTGTGCTGGGGCGAGCAGATGTCCGTCGACGACATGCTGGTCCGGATAGCGTCGGTCACCCCGGACGAGGTCCGTTCGGTCGCCCGCGACATCCTGGGACAGCGGCCCTCGCTGTCGGTCATCGGCCCGCTCAAGGACAAGCAGGCCTCCCGCCTGCACGACGCGGTCGCGTAATTCCCGTCTCGGTAAGGAACGAAGCAATGAGCAAGCTGCGCGTGGCGGTCCTCGGTGCCAAGGGCCGGATCGGGGCCGAGGCGGTACGAGCCGTCGAGGCCGCCGAGGACCTGGAGCTGGTGGCCGCGCTGAGCCGCGGCGACGAGCTGGAAGCGCTGGTCGCCACCGGCACCCAGGTCGTGGTCGAACTGACGACCCCGGCCTCGGTGATGGGCAACCTCGACTTCTGCGTCCGGCACGGCATCCACGCCGTGGTCGGCACGACCGGCTGGACCGACGAGCGCCTCGCTCAGCTCAACACCTCGCTGGCCGCGTCCCCGGAGACGGGCGTGCTCATCGCGCCCAACTTCTCCATCGGGGCCGTACTGACCATGAAGTTCGCCGAGGTCGCCGCCCCGTACTTCGAGTCCGTCGAGGTCGTCGAGCTGCACCACCCGAACAAGGTGGACGCCCCCAGCGGCACCGCCACGCGCACCGCGCAGCTCATCGCCGCGGCCCGGGAGCGCGCGGGCAGCGCCCCGCAGCCCGACGCCACGGCGACCGCCCTGGACGGCGCCCGCGGCGCGAACGTCGACGGTGTCCCGGTGCACGCGGTCCGCCTGCGTGGGCTCCTCGCCCACCAGGAGGTCCTGCTCGGCGGCGAGGGCGAGACCCTCACCATCCGCCACGACTCCCTCCACCACAGCAGCTTCATGCCGGGCATCCTGCTCGGCGTCCGCCGCGTGGTGACCGCCCCGGGCCTCACCTTCGGCCTGGAACACTTCCTGGACCTCGGCTGAGCCGAGGGACGTACAACAGATAGCCGGCAGACATGCGTGCGAAGATCACCTACGCCGTCACGGCAGCCGTCCTGGTCGTCTATTTCGTCCTGGTCGGCAGCCGAGGCGTGCTGCTCATCGAGAACGGCACCCTGATCACCGTCACCTTCGGTGTCGCGGTGCTGATCCTGCCGGTCATCGGCATCTGGTTCCTGTGGAAGAACACCCAGTTCGTCCGCAAGGCCAACCGGCTCGCCGCCGAGCTCGACGCCGAGGGGGGCCTGCCCGTCGACGAGTTGAAGCGCACCCCGGGCGGCCGTATCGACCGTGACTCGGCCGACGAGGTCTTCGCCAGGCGCAAGGCCGAGACCGAGGACGCCCCGGACGACTGGCGCAGCTGGTTCCGCCTCGCGATCGCCTACCACGACGCCCGCGACACCCCGCGCGCCCGCAAGGCGATGCAGCGGGCGATCGCCCTGCGCGAGGGCAGGCGCCCCGCCGAGGCCTGAGAACCCCGGCGCACACGAGAAGTGCGACGAGCGGCACGGCGGAGAAGAACGTCGAAGGGGCCGGCCCGCGGAGTGCAGACCGGCCCCTTCGCCCTGCTACGGCGCCCTAGTACGTCGCCTGGCTACCTCGCCTTGCTACGACGCCCTGCTACGACCGCTGGGGCTCAGTCCCGCCGGTACTCGTCGGCCCACACCTCGACGGCGTCCGCCGCCCGGTCGAAGGCCTCCGTACGCGCCAGGAAGTCGGAGTTGTGCGAGGTGAGCAGCGGCGGCACGCTGTCCGCCGCACGACCCTTGCGTACGAGGATCAGCGCCTGTCCCTGCACGGTGCGCGGCAGCCCGAGCCAGCGCACCGGCTGCTGGACGGTGCGTACGGCGACGACCTGGTCCCAGGACGCCGTACTCGTGTTCAGGAAGCCCACGCGGCGCAGCCCCCGCGCACTCACCCAGACGCCCATCCGCAGCAGCCGCAACGCGCACAGGATCACGAGCACGGAGCCACCGAAGCAGAGCAGGGCGGAGGAGCGGCTGCCGGTGAGCGCGACGAGCACGGCCGCGACAAGCACGTAGGAGGCGAGCAGCAGCACGAGCGCGGCGAGGGCCACCCGCCACGGCCCGGGCCGGTAGGGGCGCCGCCAGCGGCCGCGGTCGTCGAAGGGCAGGGCGAGTTCGTCCGCCACCTCGTCAAAGTCACGGTCCGCCGTCAGGAAGGGCAGGGGCACGACTGATCCTCACTCAATCCACGCATGGGCTGTGCCCGGTGAGGCTATCGAGCGGGGTCCCCGCTCACCACCCTTGGGGGGCCATGGGGGTGCCGCCACGCCCTTTGGGCTGCGGGGGAGGGTCAGCGGCCGTTGGAGGCTTCGGAATGCTGGGTCGTCGCGGACGACTGGTCGAGCGACAGGGCCGGCATCCCGACGATCAGCGCGCCCACCAGCCCGGCGACCACGGTGAGGCCCAGGAGCCAGCGGCCGAATATCTCGCCGGCCGACGAGCGTCGGCGGGGTGGGGGAGCGACATTGCTGCGGAACTGGTCGGCTTCTGCGATGAAGGCGAACGGTACGGGCTCGCGCCGACGGAACATGGGGGTTGCTTCTCCTCTGGAGACTCGAACGGATCACTGTCACCAATACAGACGAGCGAACGGCCCAAGAGGTGCCCGGAATCACCGAATTCGCTGAAGTTCGCCGACGAATGTCGCGGCACGGCACCGAACGCCCCGTTGTCAGTGGCGGGCCGTAGAGTGGGCGCCGCCCGAGAGATGTGATGGGAAGGACCCTCCGCACCGTGACCGACACCCCCGCCGACGACCTCAAGCCCAGTTTCCGCAGCGATGTCACCGTCGAGCTGGTCAAGCACACCGCGTCCGACTCGGACGTGCTGTTCGCCGCCCGCGTCTCGACCCTCGGTGAGCAGTCCCTCGACGAGCTCCAGAAGGACCCCGAGCGCTCCAAGGGCCTGTTGAACTACCTGATGCGGGACCGGCACGGCAGCCCCTTCGAGCACAACTCGATGACCTTCTTCATCAGCGCCCCGATCTTCGTCTTCCGCGAGTTCATGCGGCACCGTGTGGGCTGGTCGTACAACGAGGAGTCGGGCAGGTACAGGGAGCTCGAGCCGGTCTTCTACGTCCCGGACGAGTCCCGCAAGCTGGTCCAGGAGGGCCGCCCCGGCAAGTACGTCTTCGTCGAGGGCACCCAGGCGCAGCAGGAGCTCACGGGCCGCGTGATGGAGGACTCCTACCGACAGGCGTACGAGGCGTACCAGGAGATGCTGGCCGCCGGTGTGGCCCGCGAGGTGGCCCGCGCCGTCCTCCCCGTCGGCCTCTTCTCCTCGATGTACGCCACCTGCAACGCACGCTCCCTGATGCACTTCCTCGGTCTGCGCACCCAGCACGAGCTCGCCAAGGTCCCGTCCTTCCCTCAGCGGGAGATCGAGATGGTCGGCGAGCAGATGGAGGCGGAGTGGGCCAAGCTCATGCCGCTCACCTACGCGGCCTTCAACGCCAACGGGCGCGTGGCGCCGTAACGCGCTCCCACGCGCCGTTCGGCACAGATGTACGGATCAACCGAGCGAGGTGTCCGTATTGCGGCATTTCGAGAAGTTCATCTAGCCTGATCAAACGGACCCGGCACTGCTTGAACCCCCGAGCAGGCAGTGCCGGGCTCCGCATTTGTCGCGCTTTGTCGTGTCCCGCGAGGGCAGACCATGCCTTGAGCAGCGAGTAGCGTGTTACCCATGGCTCCGACCTCCACTCCGCAGACCCCCTTCGGGCGGGTCCTCACCGCCATGGTCACGCCCTTCACGGCGGACGGCGCACTCGACCTCGACGGCGCACAGCGGCTCGCCACCCACCTGGTGGACGCAGGCAACGACGGCCTGATCATCAACGGCACCACCGGTGAGTCACCGACCACCAGTGACGTGGAGAAATCGGATCTCGTACGAGCCGTACTCGAGGCGGTCGGCGACCGCGCCCACATCGTCGCGGGCGTCGGCACGAACGACACCCACCACAGCATCGAGCTCGCCCGCGCCGCCGAGAAGGCCGGCGCGCATGGCCTGCTGACCGTGACGCCGTACTACAACAAGCCCCCGCAAGAGGGCCTGTACCGTCACTTCTCGGCCATCGCCGACGCGACCGAGCTGCCGGTGATGCTGTACGACATCCCCGGCCGCAGCGGCGTACCGATCAGCACCGAAACCCTCGTGCGGCTGGCCGAGCACCCGCGTATCGTCGCGAACAAGGACGCCAAGGGAGACCTCGGCCGAGCCAGCTGGGCCATCGCCCGCTCCGGACTCGCCTGGTACTCCGGCGACGACATGCTGAACCTGCCGCTGCTCTCCGTGGGCGCGGTCGGCTTCGTCTCCGTCGTCGGCCACGTCGTCACCCCGGAGCTGCGCGCCATGCTGGACGCGTACGTCTCGGGCGACGTACAGAAGGCCACCGAGATCCACCAGAAGCTGCTCCCCGTCTTCACCGGCATGTTCCGCACCCAGGGCGTCATGACGACCAAGGCCGCGCTCGCCCTCCAGGGCCTGCCCGCCGGACCGCTGCGCGCCCCGATGGTCGAGCTGTCGCCCGAGGAGACCGCCCAGCTCAAGATCGATCTTGCTGCCGGCGGGGTAGAACTCTAAATACAGACTTCACAACTGAATATGCACGACAACGCAGGCCAGGGGCCTGCACCCCACACAGACAACTGCTACTGCACGAACGTCATGCGCGCCACGTGCCTTGCCAGGTACGTGGCGCGTGTGGTGAGGAGAGTCTTTTGAGTCATCCGCATCCTGAACTTGGCCCGCCGCCGAAGCTCCCCAAGGGAGGCCTGCGGGTCACCCCGCTCGGTGGCCTTGGCGAAATCGGCCGGAACATGACGGTCTTCGAGTACGACGGCCGACTGCTGATCGTCGACTGCGGAGTGCTCTTCCCCGAGGAGGAGCAGCCCGGAATCGACCTGATCCTGCCGGACTTCACGTCCATCAGGGACCGCCTCGACGACATCGAGGGCATCGTCCTCACCCATGGCCACGAGGACCACATCGGCGCTGTCCCGTTCCTCCTGCGCGAGAAGCCGGACATCCCGCTGATCGGCTCCAAGCTGACACTCGCCCTCATCGAGGCGAAGCTCCAGGAGCACCGCATCCGCCCGTACACCCTCGAAGTCGCGGAGGGCCACCGCGAGCGCATCGGCCCCTTCGACTGCGAGTTCGTGGCGGTCAACCACTCCATCCCGGACGCCCTCGCGGTCGCCATCCGCACCCCCGCGGGCATGGTCGTCCACACCGGCGACTTCAAGATGGACCAGCTCCCGCTGGACAACCGCCTCACCGACCTGCACGCGTTCGCACGTCTGAGCGAGGAAGGCATCGACCTTCTTCTCTCCGACTCCACGAACGCCGAGGTTCCGGGCTTCGTCCCGCCCGAGCGCGACATCTCGAACGCACTGCGCACGGTCTTCGCCAGCGCCCGCAAGCGGATCATCGTGGCGAGCTTCGCCAGCCACGTTCACCGCATCCAGCAGATCCTGGACGCGGCCCACGAGTACGGCCGCCGGGTCGCCTTCGTCGGCCGCTCGATGGTCCGCAACATGGGCATCGCACGCGACCTGGGCTATCTGAAGGTCCCGCCGGGCCTCGTGGTGGACGTCAAGACGCTCGACGACCTCCCGGACCACGAGATCGTCCTCGTCTGCACGGGCTCGCAGGGCGAGCCGATGGCGGCCCTGTCGAGGATGGCCAACCGGGACCACCAGATCCGGATCGTCCAGGGCGACACGGTGATCCTGGCTTCGTCACTCATCCCGGGCAACGAGAACGCGGTCTACCGCGTCATCAACGGCCTTACCCGCTGGGGCGCCAACGTCGTCCACAAGGGCAACGCCAAGGTGCACGTCTCCGGCCACGCCTCCGCGGGCGAGCTGCTGTACTTCTACAACATCTGCAAGCCGCGGAACCTGATGCCGGTCCACGGCGAATGGCGCCACCTGCGCGCCAACGCCGAGCTGGGCGCCCTCACCGGCGTCCCGCACGACCGCATCGTGATCGCCGAGGACGGAATCGTCGTCGACCTCATCGAGGGCAAGGCGAAGATCTCCGGCAAGGTCCAGGCGGGTTACGTGTACGTCGACGGCCTCTCGGTCGGTGACGTGGGCGAGCCGGCGCTCAAGGACCGCAAGATCCTCGGTGACGAGGGCATCATCTCGGTCTTCGTGGTGATCGACTCGAGTACGGGCAAGATCAACGCCGGTCCGCACGTCCACGCGCGTGGTTCGGGCATCGACGACTCCGCCTTCGCGGACGTCATCCCGAAGGTCACGGAGGTCCTGGAGCGCTCGGCCCAGGACGGCGTGGTCGAGCCCCATCAGATGCAGCAACTCATCCGCCGCACGCTGGGCAAGTGGGTCTCGGACAACTACCGCCGCCGCCCGATGATCCTGCCGGTCGTCGTCGAGGTCTGACCCCTCGCACGCGCCAACTCCGGAGCGGGGCCCCTCGATTTGCATCGGGGCGCCCCGCTCCAGTACGTTTACGGCTCCGCCTGAACGGGAACCCGGTACGACCGTGTGCCAGGAGTCACCCGAGCGGGACGGAAATTCCGACTCAGAATCTCTGATAAAGTCGGAACCGCCGGAAAGGGAAACGCGAAAGCGGAAACCTGGAAAGCACCGAGGAAATCGGATCGGGAAACGGTCTGATAGAGTCGGAAACGCAAGAACAAAGCAAGACAGCAAGACCGAAGGGAAGCGCCCGGAGGAAAGCCCGAGAGGGTGAGTACAAAGGAAGCGTCCGTTCCTTGAGAACTCAACAGCGTGCCAAAAATCAACGCCAGATATGTTGATACCCCGTCTCCGGCCGATCGGCTGGGGCGAGGTTCCTTTGAAAAAGTCCTGCCGGGCACTGCCTGGCAGGCGCACAGCGAGGACGCTGTGAACCGGGGGGATTATTCCTCTCCTTGGTTCCGCTCTCGTGGTGTCGTCCCGATTACGGGAAAACATTCACGGAGAGTTTGATCCTGGCTCAGGACGAACGCTGGCGGCGTGCTTAACACATGCAAGTCGAACGATGAAGCCCTTCGGGGTGGATTAGTGGCGAACGGGTGAGTAACACGTGGGCAATCTGCCCTTCACTCTGGGACAAGCCCTGGAAACGGGGTCTAATACCGGATAACACCTGCCCGGGCATCTGGGTGGGTTAAAAGCTCCGGCGGTGAAGGATGAGCCCGCGGCCTATCAGCTTGTTGGTGAGGTAGTGGCTCACCAAGGCGACGACGGGTAGCCGGCCTGAGAGGGCGACCGGCCACACTGGGACTGAGACACGGCCCAGACTCCTACGGGAGGCAGCAGTGGGGAATATTGCACAATGGGCGAAAGCCTGATGCAGCGACGCCGCGTGAGGGATGACGGCCTTCGGGTTGTAAACCTCTTTCAGCAGGGAAGAAGCGAAAGTGACGGTACCTGCAGAAGAAGCGCCGGCTAACTACGTGCCAGCAGCCGCGGTAATACGTAGGGCGCAAGCGTTGTCCGGAATTATTGGGCGTAAAGAGCTCGTAGGCGGCTTGTCACGTCGGGTGTGAAAGCCCGGGGCTTAACCCCGGGTCTGCATTCGATACGGGCTAGCTAGAGTGTGGTAGGGGAGATCGGAATTCCTGGTGTAGCGGTGAAATGCGCAGATATCAGGAGGAACACCGGTGGCGAAGGCGGATCTCTGGGCCATTACTGACGCTGAGGAGCGAAAGCGTGGGGAGCGAACAGGATTAGATACCCTGGTAGTCCACGCCGTAAACGGTGGGAACTAGGTGTTGGCGACATTCCACGTCGTCGGTGCCGCAGCTAACGCATTAAGTTCCCCGCCTGGGGAGTACGGCCGCAAGGCTAAAACTCAAAGGAATTGACGGGGGCCCGCACAAGCAGCGGAGCATGTGGCTTAATTCGACGCAACGCGAAGAACCTTACCAAGGCTTGACATACACCGGAAACGGCCAGAGATGGTCGCCCCCTTGTGGTCGGTGTACAGGTGGTGCATGGCTGTCGTCAGCTCGTGTCGTGAGATGTTGGGTTAAGTCCCGCAACGAGCGCAACCCTTGTTCTGTGTTGCCAGCATGCCCTTCGGGGTGATGGGGACTCACAGGAGACTGCCGGGGTCAACTCGGAGGAAGGTGGGGACGACGTCAAGTCATCATGCCCCTTATGTCTTGGGCTGCACACGTGCTACAATGGCAGGTACAATGAGCTGCGAAGCCGTGAGGCGGAGCGAATCTCAAAAAGCCTGTCTCAGTTCGGATTGGGGTCTGCAACTCGACCCCATGAAGTCGGAGTTGCTAGTAATCGCAGATCAGCATTGCTGCGGTGAATACGTTCCCGGGCCTTGTACACACCGCCCGTCACGTCACGAAAGTCGGTAACACCCGAAGCCGGTGGCCCAACCCCTTGTGGGAGGGAGCTGTCGAAGGTGGGACTGGCGATTGGGACGAAGTCGTAACAAGGTAGCCGTACCGGAAGGTGCGGCTGGATCACCTCCTTTCTAAGGAGCACTTCTTACCGATCCCTCCGGGGTGAGGTCAGAGGCCAGTACATCGGCGAATGTCTGATGCTGGTTGCTCATGGGTGGAACGTTGATTATTCGGCATCTTCAGTCATCTCAGGCTGTGAGTACTGCTCTTCGGGGCGTGGAAAGCTGATCATGAGTGGCGGGGGTGCCGGGCACGCTGTTGGGTGTCTGAAGGTACGGCCGAATTGGCTGCCTTCAGTGCCGGCCCCAGTGCACTCGAACCGGAAGGTTTGGGGTGATGGGTGGTTGGTCGTTGTTTGAGAACTGCACAGTGGACGCGAGCATCTGTGGCCAAGTTTTTAAGGGCGCACGGTGGATGCCTTGGCACCAGGAACCGATGAAGGACGTGGGAGGCCACGATAGTCCCCGGGGAGTCGTCAACCAGGCTTTGATCCGGGGGTTTCCGAATGGGGAAACCCGGCAGTCGTCATGGGCTGTCACCCATACCTGAACACATAGGGTATGTGGAGGGAACGCGGGGAAGTGAAACATCTCAGTACCCGCAGGAAGAGAAAACAACCGTGATTCCGGGAGTAGTGGCGAGCGAAACTGGATGAGGCCAAACCATATGCGTGTGAGACCCGGCAGGGGTTGCGTATGTGGGGTTGTGGGATTTCTCTTTCACGGTCTGCCGGCCGTGAGACGAGTCAGAAACCGTTGATGTAGGCGAAGGACATGCGAAAGGTCCGGCGTAGAGGGTAAGACCCCCGTAGTCGAAACGTCAACGGCTCGTTTGAGAAACACCCAAGTAGCACGGGGCCCGAGAAATCCCGTGTGAATCTGGCGGGACCACCCGCTAAGCCTAAATATTCCCTGGTGACCGATAGCGGATAGTACCGTGAGGGAATGGTGAAAAGTACCGCGGGAGCGGAGTGAAATAGTACCTGAAACCGTGTGCCTACAAGCCGTGGGAGCGTCGGGCAAGCACTTGTGCTTGCCTCGTGACTGCGTGCCTTTTGAAGAATGAGCCTGCGAGTTTGCGGTGTGTTGCGAGGTTAACCCGTGTGGGGAAGCCGTAGCGAAAGCGAGTCCGAATAGGGCGATTTAGTAGCGCGCTCAAGACCCGAAGCGGAGTGATCTAGCCATGGGCAGGTTGAAGCGGCTGTAAGAGGTCGTGGAGGACCGAACCCACCAGGGTTGAAAACCTGGGGGATGACCTGTGGTTAGGGGTGAAAGGCCAATCAAACTCCGTGATAGCTGGTTCTCCCCGAAATGCATTTAGGTGCAGCGTCGTGTGTTTCTTGCCGGAGGTAGAGCACTGGATAGGCGATGGGCCCTACCGGGTTACTGACCTTAGCCAAACTCCGAATGCCGGTAAGTGAGAGCGCGGCAGTGAGACTGTGGGGGATAAGCTCCATGGTCGAGAGGGAAACAGCCCAGAGCATCGACTAAGGCCCCTAAGCGTACGCTAAGTGGGAAAGGATGTGGAGTCGCAGAGACAACCAGGAGGTTGGCTTAGAAGCAGCCACCCTTGAAAGAGTGCGTAATAGCTCACTGGTCTAGTGATTCCGCGCCGACAATGTAGCGGGGCTCAAGCGTACCGCCGAAGTCGTGTCATTGCAGCAATAGGGCCAACGCCCGCTGTGATGGGTAGGGGAGCGTCGTGTGCCGGGTGAAGCCGCGCCGGAAGGCAGTGGTGGACGGTTCACGAGTGAGAATGCAGGCATGAGTAGCGATACACACGTGAGAAACGTGTGCGCCGATTGACTAAGGGTTCCTGGGTCAAGCTGATCTGCCCAGGGTAAGTCGGGACCTAAGGCGAGGCCGACAGGCGTAGTCGATGGATAACCGGTTGATATTCCGGTACCCGCTGTGAAGCGTCAAACATTGAACCAGGCGATGCTAAGTCCGTGAAGCCGCCCCGGAGCCTTCGGGCAAAGGGGAGTGGTGGAGCCGACGGACCAGACCTGCAGTAGGTGAGTGATGGGGTGACGCAGGAAGGTAGTCCATCCCGGGCGGTGGTTGTCCCGGGGTAAGGGTGTAGGACGTCAGGTAGGCAAATCCGCCTGACACATAGTCTGAGACCTGATGCCGAGCCGATTGTGGTGAAGTGGATGATCCTATGCTGTCGAGAAAAGCCTCTAGCGAGTTTCATGGCGGCCCGTACCCTAAACCGACTCAGGTGGTCAGGTAGAGAATACCGAGGCGTTCGGGTGAACTATGGTTAAGGAACTCGGCAAAATGCCCCCGTAACTTCGGGAGAAGGGGGCCATCACCGGTGATCGGATTTACTCCGTGAGCTGGGGGTGGCCGCAGAGACCAGCGAGAAGCGACTGTTTACTAAAAACACAGGTCCGTGCGAAGCCGTAAGGCGATGTATACGGACTGACGCCTGCCCGGTGCTGGAACGTTAAGGGGACCGGTTAGTCACTCTTCGGGGTGGCGAAGCTGAGAACTTAAGCGCCAGTAAACGGCGGTGGTAACTATAACCATCCTAAGGTAGCGAAATTCCTTGTCGGGTAAGTTCCGACCTGCACGAATGGCGTAACGACTTCTCGACTGTCTCAACCATAGGCCCGGTGAAATTGCACTACGAGTAAAGATGCTCGTTTCGCGCAGCAGGACGGAAAGACCCCGGGACCTTTACTACAGTTTGATATTGGTGTTCGGTTCGGCTTGTGTAGGATAGGTGGGAGACTTTGAACTCTGAGCGCCAGCTCAGGGGGAGTCGTCGTTGAAATACCACTCTGGTCGTGCTGGATGTCTAACCTGGGTCCGTGATCCGGATCAGGGACAGTGTCTGATGGGTAGTTTAACTGGGGCGGTTGCCTCCTAAAGAGTAACGGAGGCGCCCAAAGGTTCCCTCAGCCTGGTTGGTAATCAGGTGTTGAGTGTAAGTGCACAAGGGAGCTTGACTGTGAGACCGACGGGTCGAGCAGGGACGAAAGTCGGGACTAGTGATCCGGCGGTGGCTTGTGGAAGCGCCGTCGCTCAACGGATAAAAGGTACCCCGGGGATAACAGGCTGATCTTCCCCAAGAGTCCATATCGACGGGATGGTTTGGCACCTCGATGTCGGCTCGTCGCATCCTGGGGCTGGAGTCGGTCCCAAGGGTTGGGCTGTTCGCCCATTAAAGCGGTACGCGAGCTGGGTTTAGAACGTCGTGAGACAGTTCGGTCCCTATCCGCTGCGCGCGTAGGAATATTGAGAAGGGCTGTCCCTAGTACGAGAGGACCGGGACGGACGAACCTCTGGTGTGCCAGTTGTCCTGCCAAGGGCATGGCTGGTTGGCTACGTTCGGGAGGGATAACCGCTGAAAGCATCTAAGCGGGAAGCCTGCTTCGAGATGAGTATTCCCACCCCCTTTGAGGGGTTAAGGCTCCCAGTAGACGACTGGGTTGATAGGCCGGATCTGGAAGGCGGGTAACCGCTGGAGGTGACCGGTACTAATAGGCCGAGGGCTTGTCCTCAGTTGCTCGCGTCCACTGTGTTGGTTCTGAAACCACGAACAACCCCATTCCCAGGGCCACTGGGTTTGGTGCGGTAGTTTGACAAGTTTCATAGTGTTTCGGTGGTCATAGCGTGAGGGAAACGCCCGGTTACATTCCGAACCCGGAAGCTAAGCCTCACAGCGCCGATGGTACTGCAGGGGGGACCCTGTGGGAGAGTAGGACGCCGCCGAACTCATATTAAAAGAGCTGGTCCCCGAACTTCGGTTCGGGGACCAGCTCTTTTTTGTTGTCCGACACTTTGCGTTCACTTTGCGCGACAAGCATCCGCGGCATGGGTACAGCTGCAATGCTCAGGGCCGCGGGCGTCGGAGTCGGCGACGAGGTCATCGTGCCGGCGTTCGGGAACGTCGAGGTCGCGGAGGCCGTGACCCAGGTCGGTGCGTCGGCCGTCTTCGCCGACATAGACCCGGTGACGTACTGCCTTGACGCCGGCGCTGTCGAGGCGGCAGTGACCCCGCGGTCGACCGCTGTCGTCGTCGTACACCGCTTCGGTCGGTCGGCCGACATGGTGCGGCTGCGGGACGTCGGGCAGCGACACGGGCTTCTGCTGCTGGAACTGGGCGAGTCCCAGGCGCCGTACGACGAGATCGCGCAGCGCAGGGAGCGGGCCGCCTATCTCGACGGGCGGCTGAGCGGAGTGCGCACGCCGGACGGCGGCGACGGACACACGTACCAGCAGTACATCGTGCGCGTGCCCGGCAATGGTCGGCCGGACCGGGACGCCTTCGCACGGGCCGTACGGGCCAAGGGAGTTGAGTGCCGGGTGCCGGTGAAGACGCCCGTGCACCGGCTGCCCGGGTTCCGTCGGGACGTGCACCTCCCGGAGACGGAGCGGGCCGCCGACGAGACCCTCGCGCTGCCCGTGGACGCGTCGTTGACGAAGCGGGAGATGCAGCGGATCGTCTCCGCGTGCAATGCGCTCGGCGGATTGCTGCAGCCCGCCTTCTGATCCGACGGGACTGGTTGGGAGCACGCTGCTGTTCGGGGTATGATCTATTTCGTTGCCGCGAGGGAAACCTCGAAAAGGCGACTGGCCCCCCTAGCTCAGTCGGCAGAGCGTCTCCATGGTAAGGAGAAGGTCAACGGTTCGATTCCGTTGGGGGGCTCCAGCAGAAAAGGCCTCCGCCCTCACGGGCGGGGGCCTTTCTCATGTCCCGGAGTCGAGCTCCGACCTCAGTCCCGAGGAAGACCCGGCACCCGCATCGCCAGAATCGCCATGTCGTCGGACGGGGCGTCGGAGGCGAAGCGCTCGACCGCGCGCATGATGCGGGCGGCCACCGCTCCCGCCGTGAGGCCCGTACACGTGGTGAGGACGTCCGTGAGGCCGTCGTCGCCCAACATGCGGGTGCCCTCACGGCGTTCGGTGACGCCGTCCGTCACACACAACAGCACGTCGCCCGGGTCGAGGGTGATGGTCTGCTCGTACAGCTCCAAGTCCTCCATGACACCGAGGAGCGGCTGCGGTTCGGCGGCCGCCTCCACGGTGCCGTCCTGGCGCAGGCGGAGCGGGAGCGGGTGGCCCGCGCAGACCACCTTCAGCATGGCGCTGCCGTCCTCCTGGGGCCACAACTCGCCGTACAGCAGGGTCAGGAAGCGGCTGCGGGCGCCCTCGTCCAGGATCGCTGAGTTCAGGCGCTCCAGGACCGCGGGGCCGCCGAAGCCCTCGCGGGCCAGGAGGCGCAGGGCGTGCCGGGCGAGGCCCGTGACCGCCGCCGCCTCCGGGCCCGTACCGCAGACGTCGCCGATGGCGAAGCCGTAGACGCCGTCACGGATCGGGAAGAGGTCGTAGAAGTCGCCGCCGACCTCGTTGCCCTCGCCGGCCGCGCGGTAGATGACCTCGACCTCGACGCCGTCGATGTGCGGGAGGTCGGGCGGCAGGAGGCTGCGCTGGAGGGACTGGCTGATGGCCGTGCGCTCCGAGTACAGGCGGGCGTTGTCGAGGGCCAGGGCGGCCCTGCGGGACAGGTCCTCGGCCAGTTCCAGGATTTCCTGGCGGAAGTGTTCGTCGGAGGGCTTGCCGAGCGTCAGCATGCCGATGACGCGGTTGCGGGCCACCAGGGGCAGGACGACGGTCTCGCCGCCGACCGCCGCGGCGGTCGCCAGGGTCGTACCGATGCCGGAGGTGACCGAGGCGGGCTCGCCGCGGCCCAGGCTGCGCATGGAGGTGCGCAGGGCCGCCTGGTGGGCGGCCTCGCCCGGGGCCGCCCAGACGCGGGCGCCGGGGGTGGGGACGGGGTCCGGTGGGGCGATCTTCGAGAGCAGGGCCTTCAGACCGTCGATGCGTTCCTCGTCCTCGTGCAGGACGTACGAGAGGTACGGGTCCGAGGCCTGGTCGGCGATCGTGTAGACCGCGCACCAGGTGGCGAGGGTCGGGACCGTCATCTGGGCCATGAGGGCGAGGGTCTGGTCGCGGTCCAGGGTGCCGGCGAGGAGGTCGGAGGCCTCGACGAGGAAGCTCAGCGAGCCGCGGCGCAGGCGTTCCAGCTCGCCCAGGCGGGCCGATTCCACCGCGAGCGCGATGCGGTCGGCGGCGAACTGGAGGCGCAGGGCCTCCTCGTTGGAGTAGCGGGAGGGTCCCTCGGCCGCGACACCGAGGGAGCCGGTGAGGCGGCCCTCGACCTTCAGCGGGACCGTGACGACCGAGCGCATGCCGGTGCCGGCCAGCAGAGGTACGGCGCCGGGGACGACCGTCAGGTCCTCGTGGACGGCGGGCATGCGGGCCGAGCCGTAGCGGCCGGGGCCCGCCTCGACGGGGACGCGGGCGAAGCGTTGGCGGGCGGAGGGCAGGCCCGTCGAGGCTCGTACCTCCAACTCCGTCTCGTCGTCGGTCGCGAGGAGCAGGAAGGCGGAGTCGCCGTCGAGCATGTCGCGGGCGCGCTCCACCGTGCGCTGGAGGAGGCCGTCCAGGTCGTCCGGGGCGGGGGAGCCGATGAAGACCTCGAAGGGGTCCGTGGCCTGGCCCTCGGAGCTGGTCGTCGTGTCGGTGGCCGACGCCCGCAACGGGGTCTGCAGGACGGCGCGTTCGTGGTCGCGTACGAGGAGGCAGACCGTGGAGGGTTCGCCGCCCGTGTCGCGTACGCGGAGGTGGGAGGCGTAGACCGGGGTCACGCGGCCGCTCGCGCCCCGGAGCCCGTAGGTGCCCTCCCAGCGCGAGAGTTGGAGGGCCTCGACGATGCCGGTGCTGGTGCCCGGGGTGTGCGGCCAGGCCGCGAGGTCGGTGAGGGGCTTGCCGATGACCTGTTCGGCGGCGTACCCGAAGAGGTCCTCCGCGTCCTCGTTCCAGGCGGAGATGGCGCCGACACGGTCGATCTGGATCACCGCGACGCGGACGCGGCCGTCGGCGAGCGGAAGGAGGTCGGCGGGGAGGGAGGGGCCCGCGGTGCGGGTGCCGACCGGGCGATCGGGGAGGTCGAGGTGGAACCAGACCTGCTTGTGCGTGGGGGAGTAGTCGACGCCCCAGCGGCCGGCCAGGGCGGCGCACAACTGGAGTCCGCGTCCGCCCTCGCGGTCGGGGCTGCCCATGTTCACAGCCGTCGCCTGGAGTGGAATCTCACGCTCCGGGTAGCGGTCCGCCACCTCGATGCGTACGCCTTCGTCGCTGCGCAGACACAGGACATCCGCGGAGGTGCCCGCATGCACGACAGCATTGGTGACGAGTTCGCTGGTCAGGACCACCGCGTCGTCGACGATGTCGGCGAAGCCCCAGCCCTGGAGGGTGTCGCGGACGAAGGATCTGGCGGTCGCGACCGATCGCCCGACGGGATCGAAACTGGCGGCCGCGCGCGCGGTGATCACAGCACTCCTTGTCCGGTTGTCGGCGTGGAGGGCCCCATGGTCGACCCGCTCCTGCCGGGGCAGTGCCTGGTTCCCCGTCGGCCGAGGATCCTGGGGCTGTCCCCCAGGATGCAGTCCGGTGGTCATGGTGCGGTGCCCCTCCGATGCCTGCCCGCTCGTTCTTGTGCCACCGCCCAGGCCGGACAAACCGGTGTGGCTGGACAGCCGCATGCAAGGTTACTTACCTTCGCCGTCCATGCGGATGCCGGTCACCAGTGTTTCCGTCGGGAGAGGGGCAGAGTTTCCGTTCGGACAGGTGCCTGTGTTTCCGTCCTGACGAGGCTGTGCCCGCCTCCGGGCGGTGTGCGGACGATGTGCGAAGCTGCCGAACTGTTATGGCCTGGTTCAGCCGGGGTGAAACACTGGGCAAGCTCCAGTGAGAAGGTCGGACAGGCCGAGAGCCTGCCAGTTCGCCGAGCAAGTAGTACCTGAGCACGAGCAGTAGTACCCGAGCAAGCAGTACCCGAGTACGCCGAGCAGTAATGGTCGACCCTTGCGGGAGGGACACAGTGGAGTCTGGCGCAGCGACGCGGGGCGGTAAGACGCGCGCGGAAGACGGACAGTCCCTGAACAACCGGCGCACACCACGCAATGGCACCACCGAGGTGGATACGGCTGCCCTGAACAGGCTGCTGACGGCCCTGGTGTCGATGCGGGACGGCAATTTCCGCAAGCGCCTCACGGTCTCCGGTGATGGTGTGATGTCGGAGATCGCGGCTGTCTTCAACGAGGTGGCGGACCGGAATCTGCATCTGACGGGTGAGCTGTCGCGGGTGCGGCGGGTGGTCGGGCGTGAGGGAAAGCTCACGGAGCGGCTGGAGTCGGGCGCCTGCGAGGGTTCCTGGGGTGCCGCGATCGACGCGTCGAACGCGCTCGTCGACGACCTCGTACGACCGGTCTCCGAGGTCGGCCGGGTGCTGTCCGCGGTGGCGGAGGGCGATCTGTCGCCGCGTATGGAGCTGCGGGCGCAGGCGGCGGACGGCAACGGGCATCCGCTGCGCGGGGAGTTCCTGAAGGTCGGACGGACGGTCAACAACCTGGTCGACCAGCTGTCGACGTTCACCGACGAGGTCACGCGGGTGGCCAGTGAGGTGGGCACCGAGGGCAAGCTGGGCGGGCAGGCGCGAGTGCGTGGAATGTCCGGTTCGTGGAAGGACCTCACGGATTCGGTCAACACCATGGCGTACCGGCTGACGGCTCAGGTACGTGACATCGCTCTCGTGACGACGGCGGTCGCGAAGGGTGACTTGTCCCGGAAGGTCACGGTTCATGTGGCCGGCGAGATGCTGGAGCTGAAGAACACCGTCAACACGATGGTGGATCAGTTGTCCTCGTTCTCCTCCGAGGTGACGCGCGTCGCCCGCGAGGTGGGCACCGAGGGCGAGCTCGGCGGCCAGGCGCAGGTGCCCGGTGTGGCCGGTGTGTGGAAGGACCTCACCGATTCGGTGAACCTGATGGCCGGCAACCTCACGGCCCAGGTGCGTGGGATCGCGCAGGTGACGACGGCGGTCGCGAGCGGCGACCTGTCGCAGAAGGTGACCGTTTCCGCACGCGGCGAGGTCGCGCAGCTCGCCGAGACGATCAACCAGATGACCGAGACGCTGCGGACGTTCGCGGACGAGGTCACGCGTGTGGCCAACGAGGTCGGTGGCGAGGGGCGGCTCGGCGGGCAGGCGAACGTGCCGGGCGCGGCGGGGACGTGGAAGGACCTGACGGACTCCGTCAACACGGTGTTCCGCAACCTCACGACGCAGGTGCGGGACATCGCCGCGGTGACGACGGCGGTGGCCAACGGTGATCTGTCGCAGAAGGTCACCGTCGACGTGGCCGGCGAGATGCTGGAGCTGAAGAACACCGTCAACACGATGGTCGACCAGCTGTCGTCGTTCGGTGTCGAGGTCACGCGCGTGGCGCGCGAGGTCGGTGTCGAGGGTGAACTGGGCGGCCAGGCGCAGGTGCCGGGTGTGGCCGGTACGTGGAAGGACCTCACCGACTCCGTCAACACGGCGTTCCGGAACCTGACGGGTCAGGTCCGCAACATCGCGCAGGTGACGACGGCGGTCGCGAACGGTGACCTGTCTCAGAAGGTGACGGTCGACGTCTCCGGAGAGATGCTCCAGCTGAAGAACACCGTGAACACGATGGTGGACCAGCTGTCGTCGTTCGCCGACCAGGTGACGCGGATGGCCCGGGACGTGGGCACGGAGGGCCGCCTCGGCGGTCAGGCCCGCGTGGACGGCGTGTCCGGTACGTGGAAGGAACTCACCGACTCCGTCAACTTCATGGCGGGGAACCTGACCTCGCAGGTACGGCAGATCGCCCAGGTCACCACGGCGGTGGCGCGGGGTGACCTGTCGCAGAAGATCGACGTGGACGCGCGCGGCGAGATCCTGGAGCTGAAGAACACCATCAACACGATGGTCGACCAGCTCTCCGCCTTCGCGGACCAGGTGACGCGGGTGGCCCGTGAGGTGGGCACGGAGGGCCGGCTCGGCGGTCAGGCGCAGGTGCCGGGTGTCGCGGGTGTGTGGCGCGACCTGACGGACTCCGTGAACGGCATGGCGGGCAACCTCACCGCCCAGGTGCGCAACATCGCGCAGGTCGCGACCGCGGTGGCGCGGGGTGACCTGTCGCAGAAGATCGACGTGGACGCGCGCGGCGAGATCCTGGAGCTGAAGAACACCCTCAACACGATGGTGGACCAGCTCTCGAACTTCGCCGAGCAGGTGACGCGGGTGGCCCGTGAGGTGGGCACGGAGGGCATGCTCGGCGGTCAGGCCGAGGTGCAGGGTGTCTCCGGCACCTGGAAGGACCTCACGCAGTCCGTGAACTTCATGGCGAACAACCTGACCATCCAGGTCCGTAACATCGCCGAGGTCACGACGGCGGTCGCCATGGGCGACCTGTCGAAGAAGATCACCGTCGACGCCAAGGGCGAGATCCTCGAACTCGTCACCACCGTGAACACGATGGTGGACCAGCTGTCGTCCTTCGCCGAGCAGGTGACTCGAGTGGCCCGCGAGGTGGGCACCGAGGGCATCCTGGGCGGCCAGGCGCACGCGTCGGGCGTCACGGGCATCTGGAAGGACCTCACCGACAACGTCAACCTGATGGCCAACAACCTGACCATGCAGGTGCGCAACATCTCCCAGGTCGCCGCGGCCGTCGCCAACGGCGATCTGACCCGTACGGTCACGATCGAGGCGCGCGGCGAGGTCGCGCAGCTCGCCGACACCTTCAACACCATGGTGAAGACGCTGAGTTCGTTCGCCGACCAGGTCACCAAGGTGGCCCGCGAGGTGGGCACGGACGGCATCCTCGGCGGGCAGGCACACGTCCCGGGTGTGGCCGGTACGTGGAAGGACCTCACCGAGTCCGTGAACGGGATGGCGTCCAACCTGACCGGTCAGGTGCGCAACATCGCGATGGTCACCACGGCCATCGCCAAGGGCGACCTCACCAAGAAGATCGACATCGACGCGCGCGGCGAGATCCTGGAGCTGAAGACCACCATCAACACGATGGTCGACCAGCTGTCGTCCTTCGCCGAGGAGGTCACCCGAGTCGCCCGCGAGGTGGGTACCGAGGGGCAACTGGGCGGCCAGGCACGCGTGCGTGACGTCGACGGCACTTGGCGCGACCTCACCGAGTCGGTGAACGAGATGGCCGGGAACCTGACCCGGCAGGTGCGTGCCATCGCGCGCGTGGCGACCGCGGTGACCCGCGGCGACCTGAACCTGAAGATCGACGTGGACGCCTCGGGCGAGATCCAGGAACTTCAGGACTACATCAACAAGATGATCGCCAACCTGCGCGACACCACCATCGCCAACAAGGAGCAGGACTGGCTCAAGGGCAACCTCGCCCGTATCTCCGCGCTGATGCAGGGGCGCCGCGATCTCGACGACGTGGCCTCGCTGATCATGAGTGAGCTGACGCCGGTGGTCTCCGCCCAGCACGGCGCGTTCTTCCTCTCCATGCCGCTGGTCGACGGCAAGGAGGCGGGCAACGACGAGGACGCGTACGAGCTGCGCATGCTCGGCTCGTACGGCTACTCGATGGGCTCCATGCCGACGTCGTTCCGGCCCGGTGAGGCGCTGATCGGGACGGCGGCGCAGGAGAAGCGCACGATCCTGGTGGAGAACGCGCCGAGCGGTTATCTGAAGATCTCGTCCGGGCTCGGCGAGGCGCCCCCGGCGCAGGTGATCGTTCTTCCGGTGCTCTTCGAGGGGACCGTGCTGGGTGTGATCGAGCTGGCGTCCTTCACGCCGTTCACGCAGATCCAGAAGGACTTCCTGAACCAGATCGCCGAGATGATCGCGACGAGCGTCAACACCATCTCCGTCAACACCAAGACGGAGGTGCTGCTCAAGCAGTCGCAGGAGCTGACCGAGCAACTCCAGGAGCGGTCGGCCGAGTTGGAGAACCGGCAGAAGGCACTCCAGGACTCCAACGCCCAGCTGGAGGAGAAGGCCGAACAGCTCGCCCAGCAGAACCGCGACATCGAGGTCAAGAACACCGAGATCGAGGAGGCGCGGCAGGTCCTGGAGGAGCGTGCCGAGCAGCTCGCGGTCTCTATGCGCTACAAGAGCGAGTTCCTGGCGAACATGTCGCACGAGCTGCGGACGCCGCTCAACTCCCTGCTGATCCTAGCGAAGTTGCTCGCCGACAACGCCGAGTCGAACCTGACTCCCAAGCAGGTCGAGTTCGCGGAAACGATCCACGGTGCGGGTTCCGACCTGCTCCAGCTGATCAACGACATCCTCGATCTGTCGAAGGTCGAGGCGGGCAAGATGGACGTCTCGCCGACCCGCATCGCGCTGGTCCAACTCGTCGACTACGTAGAGGCCACTTTCCGTCCGCTGACCGCGGAGAAGGGCCTCGACTTCTCCGTCCGGGTGTCGCCGGAACTGCCCGCCACGCTGCACACCGACGAGCAGCGCCTCCTTCAGGTGCTGCGCAACCTGCTCTCCAACGCGGTGAAGTTCACCGACTCAGGAGCGGTCGAATTGGTGATCCGGCCCGCCGGCGCGGATGTCCCGGTGGCGATCCGGGAGCAGCTCCTGGAGGCGGGTTCGCTGCGGGACGCGGACGCCGGCCTGATCGCGTTCTCGGTGACCGACACCGGCATCGGGATCGCCGCCAGCAAGATGCGGGTGATTTTCGAGGCTTTCAAGCAGGCGGACGGTACGACGAGCAGGAAGTACGGCGGTACGGGTCTGGGGCTGTCCATCTCGCGGGAGATCGCGCGTCTGCTGGGCGGTGAGATCCACGCCCAGAGCGAGCCGGGACGCGGTTCGACGTTCACGCTGTATTTGCCGATGCACCCGAGCGAACTGCCCCCGCAGGGCTACGGGCAGCTCGTGCCCGCTCTGGAGGCCGGGGAGCTGCTCGCCTCGGAGGCGGAGCTGTCCGGGGTCGACATCGAGACGCCGGCCGAGGTGAAGTCGTACCAGGACACGCAGAACGGGCCCGCCGCGCTCTTCAGGCGGCGCCGCAGGGCGCTGCCCGCGACCGAGCAGCGCCCGGGGTTGCCGGGGTCGAACGGGGCCGCGGGTGCCTCTCAGGAGCAGTGGGCGAGTGGGGGGCAGCAGGAGGCGGCGCCGCAGCCGCGCCGAGGCATCCGGTTCGAGGGCGAGAAGGTGCTGATCGTCGACGACGACATCCGCAACGTGTTCGCGCTCACCAGCGTCCTGGAGCAGCACGGCCTGTCGGTGCTGTACGCCGAGAACGGCCGTGAGGGTATCGAGGTGCTGGAGCAGCACGACGACGTGACGGTCGTCCTGATGGACATCATGATGCCCGAGATGGACGGCTACGCCACGACGACGGCGATTCGCCGGATGCCGCAGTTCGCCGGGCTGCCGATCATCGCGCTCACGGCGAAGGCGATGAAGGGCGACCGGGAGAAGGCCATCGAGTCCGGCGCGTCCGACTACGTCACCAAGCCGGTCGATCCCGACCATCTGCTCTCCGTGATGGAGCAGTGGATGCGCGAGGAGTGAGCGGGATGGGTGTCGCCGGGTGGTGTCGGCGGCCGGGAAGCCCGGCTGTGCGCGCCGAGTCGGCGGCGCGGGGCGCCCGACGTCGTATAACTGACGGTGGCCGAAGCCGTGTAGAAGTGCGGGATTCGGGGAACCTTCTGGTCTCCCGCTACGTTTCTGCTACGTGCACAGTGACATCGCGGTGACAGGGTGTGGCGACAGGCGGGGTGCGGCTACCATGACCGGCACAAGGACGGGCGACGCAAGGGAGTCGTCCTCTGGGGCGGCGCCCGGTGCACTGCCGGGGCGAGGAGGGCGGGCCATGGTGCAGAAGGCCAAGATCCTTCTGGTCGATGACCGGCCGGAGAATCTGCTGGCGCTGGAGGCGATCCTCTCCGCGCTCGATCAGACACTGGTACGGGCATCGTCCGGAGAGGAAGCGCTCAAAGCGCTACTGACCGACGACTTCGCGGTCATTCTGCTGGACGTCCAGATGCCTGGAATGGACGGTTTCGAAACCGCGGCGCACATCAAGCGGCGTGAGCGGACTCGGGACATCCCGATCATCTTTCTCACGGCGATCAACCACGGCCCGCACCACACCTTCCGGGGGTACGCGGCGGGTGCGGTGGACTACATCTCCAAGCCGTTCGACCCATGGGTGCTGCGCGCGAAGGTCTCGGTCTTCGTCGAGCTCTACATGAAGAACTGCCAACTGCGCGAGCAGGCAGCGCTGCTGCGGCTGCAGCTGGAGGGCGGCGGCAAGACGGCGCTCGGCTCGGCCAAGGAGCCGGCCGGTCTCCTCGCCGAACTCTCCGCGCGGCTCGCGGCCGTTGAGGAGCAGGCCGAGGCGCTGTCCAAACAGCTCGACGACGACTCGGCGGACGCGGCTGCGGTGGCGACCGCGGCCCATCTCGAACGCAAACTCACGGGACTGCGCCGGGCGCTGGACGCGCTGGAGCCGGGCACGGGAAGCGGCGCACCGTCGGTGCCGTCGCAGAACTGACCTCCGAGGAGGCCGTCGTTCGCGGTGAGCGCGCGTCAGTTCTGGTCCCTGGTGCGGGCGACACGAACGGGTGAAGCAGTAGGCACACGTGTCCGCTGTCGTCTCCACCGGTAACCTCACACTCATGGCCTCACGTCAGTCCGCAGCCAAGAAGCCGCCCGCGAAGAAGGCGGCCGCTCCGACGAAGGCTCCGGCGAAGAAGGCCCCCGCGAAAAAGGCAGCCGCCAAGAAGGCGCCCGCCAAGAAGGTCGCGGCGAAGAAGGCCCCACCCGCGTCGGCGCCCAACCCCACCGCGGGCGTGTACAAGCTTGTACGCGCCGTGTGGCTGGGCCTCGCGCACGCCGTCGGCGCGATGTTCCGCGGCATAGGTCGGGGCGCAAAGGGGCTCGACCCGGCGCATCGCAAGGACGGGCTCGCGCTGCTGCTGATCGGGATCGCGCTGATCGTCGCGGCGGGCACGTGGTCCAACCTGCACGGTCCCGTCGGTGACCTCGTCGAGATGCTGGTGACGGGTGCCTTCGGCCGCCTCGACCTGTTGGTGCCGATACTGCTCGCGGTCATCGCCGCCCGCTTCATCCTGCATCCCGAGAGGCCGGAGGCCAACGGGCGCATCGTGATCGGCCTGTCCGCGCTCGTCATCGGCGTGCTCGGCCAGGTCCACATCGCCTGCGGGGCGCCCGCGCGCAGCGACGGCATGCAGGCGATAAGGGACGCGGGCGGGCTCATCGGCTGGGCGGCGTCGACGCCGCTGACGTACATGATGGGCGACGTCCTCGCGGTGCCGCTGCTCGTGCTGCTCACGATCTTCGGCCTGCTGGTCGTCACGGCGACCCCCGTCAACGCGATCCCGCAGCGGCTGCGGCTGCTCGGGCAGAAGCTGGGCGTCGTCCAGGCCGATCCCGACGGGGACGACTTCGGCGAGGACGACGAGCGCTACGACGAACAGTGGCGTGAGGCGCTTCCCGCCCGCTCCCGGCGGCGTTCACGCGCCCCTGAGGGATACGACGCGGAGAGCGCCGAGGAGGAGGCGCTCACCAGGCGCCGCGGCCGTCCCCGGCGGCCCGGTGTGCAGCAGCCCGACATGAGCCGGCCCATGGATGCGGTGGACGTCGCCGCGGCCGCGGCCGCCGCGCTCGACGGCGCCGTGCTGCACGGGATGCCGCCCTCCCCGCTGGTCGCCGATCTGACGCAGGGCGTCACGGCGGAGCGTGACGGCTACGAGGAGACGACCCCGGTGCCGGCCGCGCGCGCCAAGGCCGTCCCGGGCGCCAAGCGGCCCAAGCAGGAGGCCCTGGCCGTCGAGTCCGTCGTGCCCGACCTCACCAAGTCCGCGCCCGACGCACCCCGCGACCTGCCCCCGCGCGCGGAGCAGCTCCAGTTGTCCGGCGACATCACCTACTCCTTGCCGTCGCTCGACCTCCTGGAGCGTGGTGGGCCCGGCAAGACGCGCAGCGCCGCCAATGACGCGGTGGTCGCCTCGCTCCAGAACGTCTTCATGGAGTTCAAGGTCGACGCCGCCGTCACCGGCTTCACGCGTGGTCCGACGGTCACGCGCTACGAGGTCGAGCTCGGCCCCGCCGTGAAGGTCGAGCGGATCACGGCGCTGACCAAGAACATCGCGTACGCCGTCGCAAGCCCCGACGTGCGGATCATCAGTCCGATCCCCGGCAAGTCGGCGGTCGGCATCGAGATCCCCAACACCGACCGCGAGATGGTCAACCTCGGTGACGTGCTGCGCCTCGCGGACGCGGCCGAGGACGACCACCCGATGCTGGTCGCGCTCGGCAAGGATGTCGAGGGCGGCTATGTGATGGCCAACCTGGCGAAGATGCCGCACGTGCTCGTCGCCGGAGCCACCGGTTCCGGTAAGTCCTCGTGCATTAACTGCCTGATTACGTCCGTCATGGTCCGGGCGACCCCCGAGGACGTCCGGATGGTCCTCGTCGACCCCAAGCGGGTCGAGTTGACGGCGTACGAGGGCATCCCGCACCTGATCACGCCGATCATCACCAACCCGAAGCGGGCCGCCGAGGCGCTGCAGTGGGTCGTACGGGAGATGGATCTGCGCTACGACGACCTCGCGGCGTTCGGCTACCGGCACATCGACGACTTCAACGAGGCCATCAGGAACGGCAAGGTGAAGCTGCCCGAGGGCAGCGAGCGCGAGCTGACGCCGTACCCGTATCTGCTGGTGATCGTCGACGAGCTCGCCGACCTGATGATGGTCGCCCCGCGCGACGTCGAGGACGCGATCGTGCGCATCACGCAGCTCGCGCGTGCGGCCGGCATCCACCTGGTGCTCGCCACCCAGCGGCCGTCCGTGGACGTCGTCACCGGTCTGATCAAGGCGAACGTGCCGTCCCGGCTCGCCTTCGCCACGTCGTCGCTGGCGGACTCGCGCGTCATCCTCGACCAGCCGGGTGCCGAGAAGCTGATCGGCAAGGGCGACGGGCTCTTCCTGCCGATGGGGGCCAACAAGCCCACCCGTATGCAGGGTGCCTTCGTCACCGAGGACGAGGTCGCGGCCATCGTGCAGCACTGCAAGGACCAGATGGCTCCGGTCTTCCGGGACGACGTCACCGTGGGCACCAAGCAGAAGAAGGAGATCGACGAGGACATCGGCGACGACCTCGACCTGCTGTGCGCTGCCGCCGAACTGGTCGTCACCTCGCAGTTCGGGTCCACCTCGATGCTCCAGCGCAAGCTGCGGGTCGGCTTCGCCAAGGCCGGGCGGCTGATGGACCTCATGGAGTCCCGCGGCATCGTCGGGCCCAGCGAGGGCTCCAAGGCGCGTGATGTTCTTGTGAAGGCCGACGAGCTGGATGGAGTGCTCGCCGTGATTCGTGGGGAAGCTGAAGCGTAGAGCTTTTGGCGGAGGAAAACAGGACAGGTCGGTCACCGTACGGGTGAGATCTCGGCGGCTCGGTCATGGCGCGGACGGTTCGCTCCGTGACATGTGGATATTCGAACGTGACTTACCCGTAAGGGAAAGACGGGCAACCGTTTCCCTTCGTCGTACGTCAAGTTGAGCGAGGGGACAGGTCCTTGTCCCAACATCAGGGTGACCGGCCATTCTGATGGCGTACAAAGTCCCACCGCCCGGTTGCCCCACCCTTTCGTACCCCCCCTAAACTGAACCTCCAGCACAGGTGGCTACACGCTCGAAAGGCGCCCCCGTGTCCATCGGCAACTTCCCTGACGGCAACTCCCCCGAAGACGAGCGCCCGTTCGACGAGCATCGCGAAGAAGGCCTCTCGGTCGGTCGTTCCCTGCGGCAGGCCCGCATCGAGGCAGGACTGACCGTTGACGACGTCAGCAACGCCACCCGGGTCCGTATCGCCATCGTGCAAGCGATCGAGCAGGACGACTTCGCCCCCTGCGGCGGTGACGTGTACGCGCGCGGCCACATCCGGACGCTGGCCCGGGCCGTGCACATCGATCCGGCCCCGCTGCTCGCCCGCTACGACGCCGAACACGGCGGGCGGCCCGCGCCCACCCCCGCCGCCCCGATGTTCGAGGCGGAACGGATCCGTCCCGAGCGCCGCGGGCCGAACTGGACCGCCGCCATGGTCGCGGCGATCGTCGCCGTGATCGGCTTCGTCGGATTCACCGTGGTCAAGGGCAGCGGTGGAAGCGACTCGAAGTCGTCGGTCGCCGAGGGCTCCACACCGACCGCCAGTACGTCCACCACCTCGGCCACCCCCAAGATCAGCAAGCCCGCCGACCCGAAGCCCGAGCCCACCGACAGCGCCATCGCGGCAGCCCCGCAGGACAAGGTGACCGTCCAGGTGAGCGCCCCCGACGGGCGCAGCTGGATCTCCGCCAAGGACCACAACGGCCGGCTCCTCTTCGACGGTCTGCTCAAGCAGGGCGAGTCCAAGACCTTCCAGGACAAGACGAAGATCGACCTGGTCCTCGGTGACGCGGGTGCCATCAAGCTGTACGTGAACGGCAAGAAGATCGACGACCAGTTCCAGCCCGGCCAGGTCGAGCGACTGACGTACACGAAGGGCGACCCCGTCGTCGGATGACTTCGGACGGCCGTGAGGGTCGCACGAAAGGCTTACGAAGCGGGCGCACAAAGGGCGCACCGCACAGGCGGGTACGGGGTTGGCCAAGATCGGCCAACCCCGTCGACGTGGGCTGTCAGTGAGACAAAGTAGTCTTGAGCCCATGCCTGAACGCCGTACCGTCGCACTCGTCACCCTTGGCTGCGCCCGTAACGAGGTGGACTCGGAGGAGCTCGCAGGCCGCTTGGAGGCGGACGGCTGGCAACTCGTGGAGGACGCCGAAGAAGCGGACGTCGCCGTCGTCAACACCTGTGGCTTCGTCGAAGCCGCCAAGAAGGACTCCGTCGACGCCCTCCTGGAAGCCAATGACCTCAAGGGGCATGGCAGAACCCAGGCCGTCGTGGCGGTGGGCTGCATGGCCGAGCGGTACGGCAAGGAGCTCGCCGAGGCCCTCCCCGAGGCCGACGGCGTGCTCGGCTTCGATGACTACGCGGACATCTCCGACCGCCTCCAGACCATCCTGAACGGCGGCATCCACGCCTCCCACACCCCCCGTGACCGGCGCAAGCTGCTGCCGATCAGCCCCGCCGAGCGGCAGAGCGCGGGCGAGGAGGTGGCCCTTCCCGGCCACGGCGCGCCCGCGGACCTCCCGGAGGGCGTCGCCCCGGTCTCTGGCCCGCGTGCGCCTCTGCGTCGCCGCCTGGACGGCTCCCCGGTGGCCTCGGTGAAGCTCGCCTCCGGCTGCGACCGGCGCTGCTCCTTCTGCGCCATCCCGTCCTTCCGCGGCTCCTTCATCTCGCGCCGCCCCAGCGACGTGCTGAACGAGACCCGCTGGCTGGCCGAGCAGGGCGTCAAGGAGATCATGCTGGTCTCCGAGAACAACACCTCGTACGGCAAGGACCTGGGCGACATCCGCCTCCTGGAGACCATGCTGCCCGAGCTCGCCGAGATCGACGGCATCGAGCGCGTGCGCGTGAGCTACCTCCAGCCCGCCGAGATGCGCCCCGGGCTCATCGACGTGCTGACCTCCACGCCGAACATCGCGCCCTACTTCGACCTGTCCTTCCAGCACTCCGCGCCCGACGTGCTGCGCGCGATGCGGCGCTTCGGCGACACGGACCGCTTCCTGGAGCTGCTCGACACCATCCGCTCCAAGGCCCCGCAGGCCGGCGTGCGGTCCAACTTCATCGTGGGCTTCCCCGGCGAGACCGAGGCCGACCTCGCGGAGCTGGAGCGCTTCCTCACGGGTGCACGCCTCGACGCCATCGGCGTCTTCGGGTACTCCGACGAGGACGGCACGGAAGCGGCGACGTACGAGAACAAGCTCGACCAGGACGTGGTCGACGAGCGCCTCGCGCGCGTGTCCCGGCTCGCCGAGGAGCTGGTCGCGCAGCGCGCCGAGGAGCGCGTCGGTGAGACCGTCCACGTGCTCGTCGAGTCGCTCGGCTCCGCCGACGGGGAGGAGTGGGGTGCGGTCGGCCGTGCCGCGCACCAGGCCCCCGAGACCGACGGTCAGGTGCAGTTCACGAGCGGCGAAGGTCTGACGGTGGGCCGTATCGTCGAGGCCAAGGTGGTCGGTACGGAAGGTGTCGACCTGGTGGCCGAGCCGCTCCTGGGCTCGCTCCCGTGTACTGAGGAGGCGGCCAGATGACCGGAGCCCCGGCGTCCGCGGCGGGCGGCTCCCCCAGCGCGAACGGCGCGGCGGGCGCTCCCGGCGTTCCCGGAGGCTCCAAGCCGGCGCGGGGCGGGAAGCTGGGCGCTGTGGCCGTCAATCAGGCCAGCCTCTGGAACATCGCGAACATCCTGACCATGATCCGGCTCGTCCTGGTGCCGGGTTTCGTGGCGCTGATGCTGGCCGACGGCGGGTACGACCCCGCGTGGCGTGCCTGGGCGTGGGCGGCCTTCGCCGTCGCCATGATCACCGACATCTTCGACGGGCACCTGGCGCGTACGTACGACCTGGTCACCGACTTCGGGAAGATCGCCGACCCCATCGCCGACAAGGCGATCATGGGTGCCGCGCTGGTCTGCCTGTCCTACCTCGGTGATCTGCCGTGGTGGGTGACGGGAGTGATCCTCGGGCGCGAGCTCGGGATCACCCTGATGCGCTTCCTGGTGATCCGCTACGGAGTCATTCCGGCCAGCCGCGGCGGCAAGCTGAAGACCCTCGCGCAGGGCACCGCGGTCGGGATGTACGTCCTGGCGCTGACAGGGCCACTGGCCACCCTGAGGTTCTGGGTGATGGCCGTGGCGGTCGTCCTGACCGTCGTCACCGGGCTCGACTACGTGAGACAGGCCATTGTGCTGCGCAGGAGCGGGATCGCCGAGCGGCAGGCGGCGGCCGAGGAGGCAGAACGGTGAGTTCTACGGCCGCCGAAGTGCTGCGACTACTCACGGTGAGGGGCGAGACGCTCGCCGTCGCCGAGTCGCTGACCGGTGGTCTGGTGGCGGCGGAGATCACCGCGACGCCCGGGGCCTCCCAGGCCTTCCGGGGCTCCGTGACGGCGTATGCCACCGAACTCAAGCACGAACTGCTGGGTGTCGACGCCACTCTGTTGGCCGAGCGTGGTGCGGTGGATCCGCAGGTAGCGGCCCAGATGGCGGCCGGGGTGCGCAAGGCGCTCGGCGCGGACTGGGGGATCGCGACCACCGGTGTCGCGGGACCCGAACCCCAGGACGGGCAGCCGGTCGGGACGGTTTTCGTGGCCGTCGACGGGCCGTCCCGAGCATCTTTTCATGCTGCCGGCGGCGGGAAAGTGGTACCGCTGCGGTTGAACGGCGACCGGGCGGAAATCCGTATGGAGAGTGTACGGAGCGTACTCGCACTGCTCCTGCAGGAGCTGGCGGGCGAACAGACCGGGAATGAGCGGGCACAGGATACGGAACAGAACGGGGGGTTTTGATGTTTGCAGCCCTGAGTGAACACGACATCGCTCCCCGCACGGCCGCGGCGCAAGGCGGTACGGTGGGGCGTGAAGGATGCGGCTACGCGGTCCGAGGAGGGAGCCACCGATGATTCTGCTCCGTCGCCTGCTTGGTGACGTGCTGCGTCGGCAGCGCCAGCGCCAGGGCCGTACTCTGCGCGAAGTCTCCTCGTCCGCCCGAGTTTCACTCGGCTATCTCTCCGAGGTGGAGCGGGGGCAGAAGGAGGCATCCTCCGAGCTGCTCTCCGCCATCTGCGACGCGCTGGACGTACGGATGTCCGAGCTCATGCGGGAAGTGAGCGACGAGCTCGCTCTCGCCGAGCTGGCCCAGTCTGCAGCGGCCACCGAGCCGGTGCCCACACCGGTGCGCCGTCCGATGCTGAATTCCGTATCGGTCACCGGCGTACCACCGGAACGGGTCACCATCAAGGCGCCAGCCGAGGCGGTCGACGTCGTCGCCGCCTGACGCTCACGAGTTCACGCTCATGAGCTGAGCACGCTTGTGAAAGCCCCTGCCGGGGCTGCTCCAGGGGAAACCTGGAGCGGATTCGGCAGGGGCTTTCGCTGTCTCCGGGTCCACTCGCTCCAGGTGACCCGAATTGTGCGTATATGCCATGGTTGATGAGGTCGTGATGGATGAGGCCGTTGTTGATGAGGTCGAGTGGATCGGAGAATCCCGATGTACGTCGTGAAGAGCCCGTTGTCCGACGCGGATCTTAGGACCGTGTCCGGCGCCCTCCAGGGAGCGCTGGTCGACCTGGTGGATCTCTCCTTGGTGGCGAAGCAGGTCCACTGGAACGTGGTCGGACCGCGTTTCCGCTCCATCCACCTCCAGCTCGACGAGGTCGTGGACACCGCGCGGCTGCACTCCGACACGGTGGCGGAGCGCGCCGCGACGCTCGGAGTTTCGCCCGACGGACGGGCCGCGACCGTGGCCACCACCAGCGGTATCGGCGTGACGCCCGAGGGCTGGATCAAGGACACCGACGCCGTGGGGGAGCTCGTGGACGCGCTGAGCGCGGTGATCAGCCGGATGCGGGTGCGAGTGGACGCGACGGGCGAAGCCGATCCGGTGAGTCAGGACATCTTCATCCAGATCACCGCCGACCTCGAGAAGCATCACTGGATGTTCCAGGCGGAGAACGGGTGACGCCCGGAGGCGGGCGGCTCACGGTGGTGGCCGACGGGCGCCCTGTGGTGGCCGCGGGGCGCCATGGTCGGCTTCGGATGTGCTTTGGGTGCGCCTCTGTGCCGTTGGTGCGCCCTGCCGGTGGGTGAGAGCGCGGGTCTAGCTTCGGGCTGGAGGTGGACACCATGGCAGGGCGGATAGCGCGCTGGGGGGCAGCGCTGGGGCTCGGTGCGCTGTGGTGGTGGGGCGTCCTCCGGCTCGCGCTGGCGCCCGATGCCGGGGCGCTGGAAGGGGCGGTCGCGGCCGGTGGGTGGGGGTTGAGCCTGCTGCCGGTGCACTGTGTGCCGAAGGCGGGGGTCGTGCGCGCCGGCGCTGGGGCGCACGGGCGGCGGGAGGGGTGGCTACGGCGTGGGGCGCGTGGGGGGCGCGAGCCGGGGGCTTCGTAGGGGCGGGGCGCTCGGTGGAGGGGGTGGGGGACGGGTACGGCGCGTTTGGGGACGCGTGGTGCCTGGGGCTCGGCGCGGGAGGGGCTGAGATTCAGAGGGGCGGGTGCTCGGAGGGGGCGGGTGCAGGGGAGAGATGCCGTAGGGCGGATGCCCGGCGGCGGTGTGGGGGTGTTGCTGGGTTGCTGGGGGCCGCGTGGGGGTGCTGCTGGGGGGCTACCAAGGCATCGCTACGCCGCCGTTCGGGCGCAGGATCTGCCCCGTCGTGAACGCCGAGGCGTCGGAGGCCAGATGCAGCACGGCGTGGGCGATGTCCTCGGGTTCGCCGACCCGCCCGAGCGGCGACAGCCGGGCCATGACCGCTTCAGTGCGCGCCTGGGCGTCCCCGTGACGGTCGGTCATCGGCGTACGTGTCCAGCCGGGCGCGACCGCGTTGACACGGATGCCGTGCGGGCCGATCTCGGTCGCCAGGGTCTTCGTCAGCTGCACGACGGCCGCCTTCGACGCGCCGTAGCAGAGCAGACCGGGGCCGCCGGTGTCGATGGCGCCGGACGCCATCGTGATGATGCTCCCGCGGACGCTCTTCGCGATCATGAGGCGGGCGGCCTCCTGGCAGGCGTACAGCACGCCCTTGAAGTTGACCCCCAGCACGCGGTCGAGGTCCTCGTCGCGGGTCTCCAGGACCGGGCTGCTGTGCATGATCCCGGCGACCGCCGCCATGACGTCGAGCCGTTCGCAGGACGCGACGGCCTGTCGGAGCTGCGCACGGTCGCTGACGTCGAGCGGATGTGTGTGGGCCGTACCGCCCTGAGCCTTGATGAGGGTCGCCGTCTCGTGCAGGCCCTGCGGGTCCCGGTCCGCGCAGTGGACGGCGGCCCCCGCCTCCGCCAGCAGGACGGCTGACGCGCGGCCGATCCCGCTGGCGGCGCCGGTGACGAATGCGGTGCGTCCGGTGAGGTCGTACGCCTTGACGGGCATGTAGGGACGGTACGAGGGTTTCTGACGGGTCGTCAATTAGTCGTACGGCAAGGAGTTGCACGACGAGGAGTTGTACGACGAGGAGATTTACGGGAGGGGCCGGCGCTCGGAGGGCGGGATACGGCCCGGGGGCGGAGTCGGGCCCGTCTGGCATGTCGGGCACCAGTACGTGGGGCGCTCTCGGGAGCCGTCGCCCTGGTCGCCCCGGCGGATCGAGGTGCCGCAGCGCAGACAGGGGCGGGGCGCACGGCCGTACACGAAGAGGTTCTGGTCGCGGCGGCCGGTGGTGATGCGGGTCGGGCGGTCGCGGTTGGTCTCCAGGAGCTTCTTGGCCAGGGCCGGGAGCAGGGTGGTGCGGTCGGCGGGAAGCTCACCGATGGGCAGCCAGGGGGTGACCCGGAGGAGGAAGCACAGCTCGCTCTTGTAGACATTGCCGATCCCGGCGAGGTTGCGCTGGTCGAGGAGGGCCTCGCCGAGGGGGCGGGCGGGGTCTTGGAGGAGGTTCTCCAAGGCGCTGTCGGGGTTCCAGTCCGGGCCGAGGAGGTCGGGGCCGAGGTGGCCGACGGCGCGGTCCTCGTCCGCGGTGCGGAGCAACTCCAGGACGGGGAGCCGGTAGCCGACGGCCGTGCGGTCCGCGGTGCCGAGGATGGCCCGGATCTGGTGGGCGGGGCCGCCGCTCCAGCGCCGGCCGTTCGCGTACACCTTCCAGGAGCCGTCCATCCGCAGATGCGAGTGCAGGGTCAGGCCGCCCTCGATCCGGGTGAGGAGGTGCTTGCCGCGCGGGGTGACGTCCAGGACGGTGCGGCTGGTGAGGTCGGCGGTGGCGTACTTGGGCACCCGTAGATCGGAGCGGGTCAGCACTTTGCCCGCGAGGGCGGTGTGCAGCCGCCTCGCGGCTTGCCAGACGGTGTCTCCTTCGGGCATGGGTCCCAGGGTGGCACGAGTGGGGGTGGAGGTGCGGCGGGGTGGGGTGCGGGTACGCGGGGGTGCGTGTGGGTGGGGTGCTCAGGCGCGCAGGCGCAGGCCGCGGGGGGTCGCGATGAAGCCGGCGCTTTCCAGGAGGGTGCCGAACGGGGATGTCAGGGCGGAGGCGCCGTTGACGCGCTCCACGGTGACCGTGCCGAGGGAGCCCGCGCGGGCGGCCGCGGCGAGGGCTTCGGCGGCAGCACGCAGACGGGCGTCCTCCATGACCGAGCCGTCCGGGTCCGAGGGCCAGGCCAGCAGGGTCTTGCCGCCGCGCTCCATGTACAGCGTCAGCTCGCCGTCGACGAGCACCACCAGGGAGCCCGCCTTACGGCCCGGCTTGTGCCCGGCGCCGGTGGGGGGCTCGGGCCAGGAAAGGGCCGCGCCGTACGCGTTCGCGGGGTCGGCGGCGGCCAGGATCACGGCTTGGGAGGTGGCCCGGGACGAGGAACGGGCGCGGAACCGGTTGGGGGAGAGCGCGGGGTCGCTGGCGAAGCCGTGGCCGTCGGCGAAGGCGGAGTCCTCGGTCTCGGGGAATCCCAGGGGGCTCGTCGCGTCGAGGTCGAGGTCGTCGGGGAAGGCGTGGGTGTGCGCGGGGTCGTCGTGGCCGTCGGGGAAACCGTTGGTGCGGGGGCGGCCGGGGGTGTTCGGAAAACCGGGGGTGGCTTGGAAACCGGGCGGCCCCGGGAAGGTGTCCCCCGGGAAGTCCCGGGGGTCCTGGGCGGTCAGGGATTCGCCCCGGTCCCGTGCGTTCGCCGCGGCGCGCAGGCGGTCCACCGCTCCGTCCATCGCGAACTGGGCGGCGCCCAGTCCTTCCACCACGTAACCCCGGCGGGCCTGGCCGCTGTCCTCGAACGCGGACAGGATGCGGTAGACGGCGGAGAAGCCACCCTCGACCCCCTCCGCGGCGACGGCGCCCCGGGTCACCACGCCGTGCCGGTCGAGCAGTGTGCGGGCCAGGGCGTGGGCGCGCACGGTGGCGTCGGGCTCACGGGCGGGCAGCAGCGACCAGCGGCCGGCCACCGTCGGCGGGCCCGTACGGGACTGGGGGCGTGCGGCGCCGGTCAGGGAGCCGTAGCGGCCGCGCGGGACCGTGCGTTTGGCGCGGTGCGCCGTGGACCCGGCGGTGCGACCCGAACCCAGGAGCGCGCGCATCGGTGCGAGCGTGTCGTTCGTGAGCCGACCGGACCAGGCCAGGTCCCAGATCGTGTCGGCGAGTTGGGGATCGGTGGCGTCGGGGTGGGTGGTGGCGCGGACCTGGTCGGCGATCTGGCGGAAGAACAGGCCATAGCCCCCGGAGAGGGCGTCCAGCACCGACTGGTGCAGGGCGGTCAGCTCCAGGGGGTGCGGGTCCGGGAGGAGCAGCGGAGCCGCGTCCGCGAGATAGAGCGAGACCCAGCCGTCCTTGCCTGGCAGTGCCCCGGCCCCGGCCCAGACCACCTCTCCGGCGGCCGTGAGTTCGTCGAGCAGCGCGGGGGCGTAACCGGAGACGCGGGAGGGCAGGACCAGCTTCTCCAGGGCGGAGGCGGGCACCGAGGCGCCCTGCAACTGCTCGATGGCGCGCACCAGTCCGTCGATGCCGCGCAGCCCGTGCCCGCTGTCGACGTGCTGCCACTGCGGCAGGAACTGCGCGAGCGCGGCGGGCGGCACCGGCTCCAACTCGTGGCGCAGGGCCGCGAGCGAACGCCGCCGCAGTCTGCGCAGCACGGCCGCGTCGCACCACTCCTGGCCGATGCCCGCCGGATGGAACTCCCCCTGGACGACGCGGCCGTTCGCCGCGAGGCGTTGCAGTGCTCCGTCCGTGACGGCCGTGCCGAGACCGAAGCGGGCGGCGGCGGTGGTGGAGGTGAACGGGCCGTGGGTGCGTGCGTAGCGTGCGAGGAGGTCGCCGAGCGGGTCCTTGACCGGTTCCGTGAAGGCCTCGGGGACGCCGACGGGCAGCGCCGTGCCCAAAGCGTCCCGCAGGCGGCCGGCGTCCTCGATGGCCGCCCAGTGATCGGCGCCGGCGATACGGACCTTGATGGCGCGGCGGGCGGCCGCCAGCTCCTTGGCCCACCGCGGCTCGGCGCCGCGCTCGGCCAGGTCGGCATCCGTGAGCGGGCCCAGCAGGCGCAGCAGGTCGGCGACGCCTTCGGCATCCTTGACCCGGCGGTCCTCGGTGAGCCACTGGAGCTCCCGCTCCAGCTCGGCCAGGACCTCGGCGTCGAGCAGCTCGCGCAGCTCGGCCTGGCCCAGGAGCTCGGCCAGCAGGTGGGAGTCCAGGGACAGGGCGGCGGCGCGCCGCTCGGCGAGCGGGGAGTCGCCCTCGTACAGGAACTGGGCGACGTATCCGAACAGGAGAGAGCGGGCGAAGGGGGAGGGCTCGGGCGTGGTGACCTCGACGAGCCGCACCTTGCGGGACTCGATGTCGCCCATCAGCTCGGTGAGCCCGGGGACGTCGAAGACGTCCTGGAGGCATTCGCGGACCGCCTCCAGGACGATCGGGAACGATCCGAACTCGCTGGCCACCTGGAGCAGTTGGGCGGCGCGCTGCCGCTGTTGCCACAGCGGGGTGCGCTTTCCCGGGCTGCGGCGCGGCAGCAGCAGCGCGCGGGCCGCGCACTCGCGGAACCGGGCCGCGAACAGCGCCGAGCCGCCCACCTGGTCGGTGACGATCTGGTCGACCTCGCCCTTGTCGAAGGCGACGTCCGCCGCGCCGACGGGCGCCTGCTCCGTGTCGTACTCCGTGCCCAGCTTCATGGGCTCCTGGTCGAGCAGGTCCAGGCTCATCACGTCGGCGTCGGGCAGGCGCAGCACGATGCCGTCGTCGGCATGCATGACCTGGGCGTCCATGCCGTAGCGCTCGGAGAGCCGGGCGCCCAGCGCGAGCGCCCAGGGGGCGTGCACCTGGGCGCCGAAGGGGGAGTGCACGACCACCCGCCAGTCGCCCAGCTCGTCACGGAACCGCTCGACGACGATCGTGCGGTCGTCCGGGACGTGCCCGCACGCCTCGCGCTGCTCGGTGAGGTACGACAGCACGTTGTCGGCGGCCCAGGCGTCCAGTCCCGCGGCCAGCAGCCGCAGACGGGCGTCGTCCTTGGGGAGCGAGCCCACCTCGCGGAGGAACGCGCCGACCGCCCGGCCGAGCTCGAGAGGGCGGCCGAGCTGGTCGCCCTTCCAGAAGGGGAGCCGGCCCGGGACACCGGGGGCGGGGGAGACCAGGACGCGGTCGCGGGTGATGTCCTCGATGCGCCAGGAACTCGTGCCGAGCGTGAAGACGTCCCCGACGCGGGACTCGTAGACCATCTCCTCGTCGAGCTCACCGACCCGGCCGCCGCCCTTCTTGGGATCGGATCCCGCGAGGAAGACCCCGAACAGCCCGCGGTCGGGGATGGTCCCGCCAGAGGTGACGGCGAGGCGCTGAGCGCCGGGGCGGCCCGTGATCGTACCCGCGACGCGGTCCCACACCACGCGGGGCCTGAGCTCCGCGAAGGCGTCGGACGGATAGCGGCCCGCGAGCATGTCGAGCACGGCCGTGAACGCCGACTCGGGCAGCGAGGCGAAGGGCGCCGCCCGGCGGACCGTGGCGAGCAGGTCGTCGACCTGCCAGGTGTCGAGTGCGGTCATGGCCACGAGCTGCTGCGCCAGCACGTCCAAGGGGTTGGCGGGGACCCGCAGGGACTCGATGGAGCCGGTGCGCATCCGCTCGGTGACCACCGCCGCCTGGACGAGGTCGCCGCGGTACTTGGGGAAGACGACGCCGGTGGACACCGCGCCGACCTGGTGGCCCGCGCGGCCCACGCGCTGGAGGCCGGAGGCCACGGAGGGCGGTGACTCGACCTGGACGACGAGGTCGACCGCGCCCATGTCGATGCCGAGTTCGAGGCTGGAGGTGGCGACCACGGCGGGCAGGCGCCCCGCCTTCAGGTCCTCCTCGACCAGCGCCCGCTGCTCCTTGGACACCGAGCCGTGGTGGGCCCGCGCGATGACGGGCGGCGCCCCCTGGGCCGCGCCGGAGCCCCCCATCAGCTGGGCCGGGGCGTGCGCCTCCGCCAGGGGCTCACCCGTCGCCCGCTCGTAGGCGATCTCGTTCAGTCGGTTGCACAGGCGCTCCGCCAGGCGGCGGGAGTTGGCGAACACGATCGTGGAGCGGTGGGACTGGACGAGGTCGGCGATGCGCTCCTCGACATGAGGCCAGATGGAGGGCTTCTCCGCGCCCTCGCTGCCGTCGGCGACCGGGGAGCCGCCCAGCTCGCCCAGGTCCTCGACCGGGACGACCACGGAGAGGTCGAATTCCTTGCCCGACGGCGGTTGGACGATCTCCACCTTGCGGCGGGGCGAGAGATAGCGCGCCACCTCGTCCACCGGACGCACCGTCGCGGAGAGGCCGATGCGGCGCGCCGGCCTGGGCAGCAGCTCGTCCAGGCGCTCCAGGGTGAGCGCGAGATGGGCGCCGCGCTTGGTGCCCGCGACCGCGTGCACCTCGTCCAGGATCACCGTCTCGATACCGGTCAGCGCGTCGCGCGTCGCCGACGTCAGCATCAGGAACAGCGACTCGGGGGTCGTGATCAGGATGTCCGGGGGGCGGGTGGCCAGCGCGCGGCGCTCGGCGGCGGGGGTGTCGCCGGAGCGGATGCCGACCTTCACCTCGGGCTCGGGCAGCCCGAGGCGCACCGACTCCTGCCGGATGCCGGTCAGCGGGCTGCGCAGATTCCGCTCCACGTCCACCGCGAGGGCCTTGAGCGGAGATACGTACAGCACCCGGCAGCGTTTCCTGGGGTCGGCCGGGGGCGGGGTCGAGGCCAGCTGGTCGAGCGCGGCGAGGAACGCGGCCAGGGTCTTGCCGGAGCCGGTCGGGGCGACCACCAGCACGTCCGAGCCCTCACCGATGGCCTTCCACGCGCCGGCCTGTGCCGCGGTGGGCGCGGAGAAGGCCCCCGTGAACCAGCCGCGGGTCGCGGGTGAGAAGCCGTCCAGGGCTCGGTGTGCGGAGCTGACCATGCGTCCATCCTGCACCCGGCCACTGACAATTGCTCTGACCTGCGAGAACGCGTCCGCTAGGGGCGATGCGCCTGCTGGCGGTGGTGGGTCGGGGCCGGGCCGGGGGTATCCGTCCTCGGTCAGGCGCGGAATCGGTCGATCAAACGACTTGGCGGCGTTGACGCGCCAGCCGCTGCGGACGGACACCCCCGCCCCGTCCCCTTCCGCGAGTGCGCGGCCGCGGGCTGGTGGGGGTGCCTCCCGCGGCCCCTCGGCGAGGGCGTGGCGGAGAATGGGGGGCGTGGCAGGTTCAGGGCAGGAACGGGCGCGGCACTGGCGGTACGCGGAGTTGCCGGGTGTCGATCTGTTGCGGGCGCGGTTCGTCGAGAAGATCTTTGTGCGGCACACCCACGAGAACTTCGTGATCGCCGCCATCTCCGACGGTGTCGAGGTCTTCCACCACGGCGGCGCCGACCAGTACGCGGGTCCGGGCGCGCTCGCGCTGGTCAACCCCGACACCCCGCACACGGGCCGGGCGGGTGTTCCCGAAGGCTGGCGGTACGGGGCGGTGTACCCCTCGCCCGAGCTGGTGGCGGAGATCGCCGCGGAGACCACCACGATTCGTGGAACCCCCGGATTCGTCAGCCCCGTGCTCGACGATCCGTACGCGGCGGGTCTGGTTCACGAAGTGCTTCGGGCCGCCGAGGAGGGCAACGCGCTCGCGGCCGACACGCTGCTACGGGTCGCGGTGACCCGGCTGCTGCGCCTGAACGGGGGTCCGCTGCCGCAGCGGGGTGTGCACACCGCGGGCGCCCGTGTCGCCGCACGCGCGCGTGCCGTGCTGGAGGAGCGGATGGCCGAGCCTCCGACCCTGGAACGGCTCGCAGCCGACCTCGGCACCAGCCCGTTCGCCCTGCTGCGCGCGTTCCGCGAGACCTACGGCATGCCGCCCCACACCTGGCTGACCGACGCCCGGGTACGCCGGGCACGCCACCTCCTGGACGCCGGTTCAGCGCCCGCCGAGGCGGCCGTCGCCGTCGGCTTCACCGACCAGCCCCATCTCAACCGTCACTTCACCCGGATCGTGGGCGTGCCTCCGGGCGCCTACCAGCGCGAGCGCAAGAACGTACAAGACGCCGACGGGCAGCCGTACCTACCGTCCGGGGTGTGGCAGAACAGACAGCTCTCGCAGACATACGCAGTGAAGAAGGCGGCGGAAAACCCGACGCGGCCGTCGTCCGGGACGCCCTGGGAGTCGGGGTCGCCGTCGGACTGTCCGGTTTCGCCTTCGGAGTGACCTCGGCCGGCAGCGGGCTCACCGTGCTGCAGACCTGCGCGCTCAGCCTCCTGGTGTTCACCGGTGCCTCGCAGTTCGCGCTCGTGGGCGCGCTCGCGGGCGGCGGCAATCCGCTCACGGCGGCCGCGGGCGCGTTCTTCCTCGGGGTGCGCAACGCGTTCTACGGACTGCGGCTGTCACAACTGCTGGCCCTCCCGCGCGCGGTACGCCCGTTCGCCGCGCAGTGGGTCATCGACGAGACCACGGCCGTCGCGCTCGCCCAGCCCACCCGCCGCAGCGTCCGGATCGGCTTCACCGTCACCGGGCTCACCCTGTACGTGCTGTGGAACCTCACCACGCTGCTGGGCGCCGTCGGGGCCGAGGCCATCGGGGACACCGACGCGTGGGGGCTGGACGCCGCCGGGCCCGCCGTCTTCCTCGCGCTGCTCGCACCGATGCTGAAGACCACCACGGAGCGCGCGGTCGCCGGTGCCGCGGTTCTTCTGGGGCTCGGTCTGCTGCCTGTGCTGCCCGCCGGAGTCCCCGTCCTCGTGGCGGCGCTGGCCGCTCCCGCCGCCCTCTACATAGAGGGCCGACGCGCTCCGAAGCCCGCCGGTCGTATGAAGGCCGACAACGACGCACCAAGGGACGACCGTTGAACATCTGGATCGCGATCGGGGCGACCGCCGTCGGCTGCTACGCCGTCAAGCTCATCGGCCTGCTGGTCCCCGTCGGCGTCCTGGAGCGGCCGCTCGTCAAGCGCCTCGCCGCCCTGCTGCCCGTCGCCCTCCTGGCCGCGCTCACGGCTCAGCAGACCTTCGCCGACGGGCGCGTCCTGGTCGTGGACGCGAAGGTCGCAGGACTCGCCGCGGCCGCCGTCGCCCTGCTCCTGCGCGCCCCCTTCCTGCTCGTGATCGGCGCGGCCGTGGTCGTGACGGCGGGAGCGCGGGCGCTGACAGGCTGACGCTCGGTACGCGGACGGCCCGCACACGTGTGTGCGGGCCGTCGAACCGGCGGGCTCGCTCAGCCGATGGGCCGCCCGTACGCCCGTAAGGTGCGCAGGGCCTCGATCGTCACCATGGGGCGGCACTCCAGGGCGGTACCCGGTGCCCACTGGCGCCAGCGGATCGGCCAGCCGCCGTCCTCACGCTGCTCGCCCGCCAGGAAGTCGAGCGAGCGCGCCATCTCCTCGTCGGTGAACCACGCGCGCGCGAGCGACCCCGGGGTCTTCGCGTAGTCGTGCGGGAAGTGGTGCTCGTCCGGCGCGTATCCGGGCGCCACCGGAAACGCCTCCAGGTGCGCCGGGTCCAGTGCCGCGAGCCGGTGCTCGCGCACCAGGCGGCCCAGCCGGTCGGCGGCTGCCTCCGCGCGCGGGCGGTCGGGGGCGGAGTCCAGGAAGGCCACGGCCGCCTCGATCTCGTACGGGTGGGACTTGTCCAGGGACTCGACCGCCCGCCAGCAGAAGTCGGTGGCCCGGAACAGCCAGGCGTGCCACACCTCATTGCGGTGCAGCAGGCCCACCACGGGCCCGGTGGCGAGGAGTTCACTCGGCGGGTCGTCGACGATGGGCACGAAAGGAGCGTGCGGATAGCCACGCTGACTGGGATGGACCGCCGGCAGTGCGCCGTCCGCCGTCGACACCGAGGTCAAGTAGCGGCACACACGCTCCACGCGCTGTCCGCCGCACCGCCCGATCGAGTCGAGGACGCGCAGCGCGTGCCCGGTGTGCAGCGGCTGGCTGACCGGGCCGCGGAGATCGGGTTCGAGCGCGTGACCGTATCCCTCGTCGTCGTTGTGGTAGGCGGCCAGCGCGGTCTCCACCGCGTCGGCGGCACCGACGTCGCTGTTCAGGAAGTGGTACGCGAAACGGCGCTGCTCCAGCACGCGTGCGGTGAGCCAGATGAAGTGCTCGGCGCGCGAGAGCGGGGTGTGCGCCGGGGGCGTCGGGGGGAGTGGGGATGCTCCTGATTCGGCCATGTCTCAGACCGTAGGACGGAAAGCGGTCTCGGCAAGGGGTCCCGGCTCGGGCCCACTCTCAGGGGCGGGATACTGGAGTCATGCGGTTGACGGTCTTCTGGCAGCGGATGGCGGATCACTTCGGTGAGGCGTACGCCGACACCTTCGCGCGCGATCATGTGATGACGGACCTCGGTGGACGGACCGTGCACGAGGCGCTGAACGCCGGCTGGGAGGCCAAGGACGTGTGGCGCGTGGTGTGCGCGACCATGAACGTTCCGTACGAAAACCGCTGACGGACCCCGAAGATCCGGGGCCGGGCACAGATTGTCGGTGGAGTGGGCGAGACTTGCTCCGTGGCCCCGACAGACGAGACCGCGCAGGTCGACCAGCAGACATCCCCCTTCGGCACGACGCCGCCCACTCCGCCCCCGGGCGGGGATGCCCCCGGGCAGGGCGCGCGCATGCCGCGCTGGCTGCCGCGCGCGATGGTGCTCGCGCTCACCCTCGTCGCCCTGTTCCAACTGGGCAGTTGGGCGTTCCACCAGCTCATCGGGCTGTTGATCAACATTCTGATCGCGTTCTTCCTGGCGCTCGCCATCGAGCCCGCGGTGAGCTGGATGGCCTCGTACGGTATGCGCCGAGGGCTGGCCACCTTCCTCGTCTTCTTCGGTCTGCTGATCGCGACGGCCGGATTCATCACGCTGCTCGGCTCGATGCTCGCGGGCCAGATCATCAAAATGATCGAGGGCTTCCCCGAGTACCTGGACTCGGTGATCAACTGGATCAACTCGAGTTTCCACACCCACGTGAGACGGGTGGACGTCCAGGACAGCCTGGTGCACTCCGACTGGCTGCGGAAGTACGTGCAGAACAGCGCGACCGGCGTCCTGGACGTGTCCGCGCAGGTGCTCGGCGGCCTCTTCAAGCTGCTGACGATCACGCTGTTCTCGTTCTACTTCGCGGCCGACGGGCCCCGGCTGCGGCGCGCGTTGTGCTCCGTGCTGCCGCCCGCGCGACAGGCCGAGGTGCTGCGCGCGTGGGAGATAGCCGTCGACAAGACCGGTGGCTATCTGTACTCGCGCGGTCTGATGGCGCTGATCTCCGGCATCGCGCACTACATCCTGCTGCAGGCCCTGGGCGTGCCCTACGCGCCCGTGCTCGCCGTCTGGGTGGGTCTGGTCTCGCAGTTCATCCCCACCATCGGTACGTATCTCGCCGGCGCCCTGCCGATGCTGATCGCCTTCACCATCGACCCCTGGTACGCGCTGTGGGTGCTGATCTTCGTCGTGGTCTACCAGCAGTTCGAGAACTACGTACTGCAGCCCAAGCTGACCGCCAAGACCGTGGACATCCACCCCGCGGTCGCCTTCGGCTCGGTCATCGCGGGCACCGCCCTCCTCGGGGCCGTCGGCGCCCTGATCGCCATCCCCGCGGTCGCCACCCTCCAGGCCTTCCTGGGGGCCTATGTGAAGCGGTACGACGTCACGGACGACCCCCGGGTGCACGGTCACCGGACCAGGACGTCGCCCTCCTTCCGCGCCCGTCTGCGGGGGCTGCTCGGCCGCTGAGGCCGATGAGGTTCACCAGGGTTCACCAGGTGAGGGCCGCCCACACTCCGGCGCCCAGGACCGCCGCCGCGTAGCAGCCGACCGCCGCATGGATGACCCGCTGCCGTGTCCGGTCGCTCCATGGCGTGTGCGACAGCAGCCAGGCCAGCGCGGGCAGGACCAGCACGGCGTGCAGGCTCACTCCATGCAGCGGCTTGAGCGGGGCCGTCGAGTGGTACGCCGCCTCCTGGTGACCGGTGCGGGTGAGGACGACCCCGCGCGCGATCATCGCGGCGCCCGACGCCAGCGCGACGAGCAGGATCGCGAACCCGGAGCGCAGCGCGAGCGGCATCCCCAGGGGGGCCCGTGGGCCGGTTCCGGAAGGAGGCCACCGCGAACACGGTGAGCAGCATCACGAGAACCCCGCCGCCCACCGCGAGTGTCATCGACACCGCCGTGTCGAAGCCGGTCTCCATGTTGAGGTGCGAGGGCACCCGGCGCCACGCCTGAAGAGTGATCCCGCCCACCTCCACGACACAGTCGGCGGCGAACACGACGAGCAGCGCCGAGCGCAGACGCGTTCCGACCCGCAGATACGACGTGACCCACGTGATCGCGATCAGTGTCAGCCCGAAGGAGAGCCCGAACGTGATGGGCTTGCGCCAGGAGACGGGGCCGTCCCAGGGGCCGCCGTCCACGGCGAAGACGACCAGATGCGCCAGCCCGGAGAGCACCAGCACGGCGCCGGTCACGTGGCAGAACCGCTCGGTGGGACGCACTCCGCGCCACGCCCCAGGCCACACGGGGCGCACCGGAGACGGTCGTGCCGGTGGGGCGACGGCGGTGGTCACGGCGGGAGCGGGGGTTCCGCTGCGGCTCTCCATGAGGTCCAAGCTTCGGCGGCCAGGGCCCTGAGGTCGTCGTACGGCCGAAGAATCCGGTGGTACGCCCCGTGGAGTAGGCGGGGACCCCGGCCGTTGTCGGTCCGCGAACGTAGGCTCGGAGGTGCCGCGTGGTGCGCTTGACACCAAAATCGAACATCCATTCTTATGGAATCTCCGGCTGGGCTCTCGGCGGGGATTCGGCAGGGTTTTCACGGAGATGTACCCGAGTTATCCACAGGCTGGACGGGCGTCGGGGCGCATTGTCAGTGGCAGGCGTTAGCGTCTTTGACGTGAAGCGATCGACTCAAGCAAACCGGGTGGAACCCATGGCAGGTACGGACCGCGAGAAGGCGCTCGACGCCGCGCTCGCACAGATTGAACGGCAATTCGGCAAGGGCGCGGTGATGCGCCTGGGCGAGCGGCCGAACGAGCCCATCGAGGTCATCCCCACCGGATCGACCGCGCTCGACGTGGCCCTCGGTGTCGGCGGCCTGCCGCGCGGCCGAGTGGTGGAGGTGTACGGCCCGGAGTCCTCCGGTAAGACGACGCTGACGCTGCACGCGGTGGCGAACGCGCAGAAGGCCGGCGGCCAGGTGGCCTTCGTGGACGCCGAGCACGCCCTCGACCCCGAGTACGCGAAGAAGCTCGGTGTCGACATCGACAACCTGATCCTGTCCCAGCCGGACAACGGCGAGCAGGCGCTGGAAATCGTGGACATGCTCGTCCGCTCCGGCGCGCTCGACCTGATCGTCATCGACTCCGTCGCCGCCCTGGTGCCGCGCGCGGAGATCGAGGGCGAGATGGGCGACTCGCACGTGGGTCTGCAGGCCCGTCTGATGAGCCAGGCCCTGCGGAAGATCACCAGCGCGCTCAACCAGTCGAAGACCACCGCGATCTTCATCAACCAGCTGCGCGAGAAGATCGGCGTGATGTTCGGGTCCCCGGAGACCACGACGGGTGGCCGGGCGCTGAAGTTCTACGCCTCGGTGCGACTCGACATCCGCCGCATCGAGACGCTGAAGGACGGCACCGACGCGGTCGGCAACCGCACCCGCGTCAAGGTCGTCAAGAACAAGGTCGCGCCGCCCTTCAAGCAGGCCGAGTTCGACATCCTCTACGGGCACGGCATCAGCCGCGAGGGCGGCCTGATCGACATGGGCGTGGAGCACGGCTTCGTCCGCAAGGCCGGCGCCTGGTACACGTACGAGGGCGACCAGCTCGGCCAGGGCAAGGAGAACGCGCGCAACTTCCTGAAGGACAACCCCGACCTCGCCAACGAGATCGAGAAGAAGATCCTGGAGAAGCTGGGCGTCGGTGTGAGGCCGACGGAGCCCACCGCCGAGCCGGGCGCGGACGCGGCGGTCTCGACCGCCTCGGACGAGGCCGCGAAGACGGTGCCCGCTCCGGCGGCCAAGGCCACCAAGTCCAAGGCCGCGGCGGCCAAGAGCTAGTCCATGACGCGACGAACCGACTGGGCCGAGTACGCCTACCCCGTCCCCCCGCGGGGGCAGGGGCACGGGGGGAACGGCGACTCGGCCGGAGACGGTGAAAGAGCGCACGGCGGGGACGGGCCGTACGGGGACGAGACGTATGGCGGCTCCTCCGCGTACTCCGGTGATACGTATGGCCCCGAGGGGTTCCACGGCGGGGATCCGTACGGCAGTGACGGTCCGGCGGGCCACGGCGAAGGCGACGGTCTGACGGACGGTCACGGTTCTCCGGGCGGTGGATCGCGCCGTGGCGGTGGGCGGCGCGGCGACGGGGGGCCGCGAGGTGGACGAGGGCGTCGGAGGCGTGGCGGTTTCGGTGAGCCGTCCGACGACCCACAGGACGGAGGCACTCCTTCCTCGTCGAGGGCCGAGAAGGGGGAGCCCCCAGGGGACCCGGCTGAGCGGGCGCGGGCGATCTGTCTGCGCCTGCTCACCGGGACCCCGCGCACGCGGAAACAGCTCGCGGACGCGTTGCGCAAGCGTGAGATCCCCGACGATGTGGCGGACGAGGTGCTGTCACGGTTCGAGGAGGTCGGGCTGATCAACGACGGTGCCTTCGCGGACGCCTGGGTGGAGTCCCGGCACCACGGCCGAGGTCTGGCCCGGCGGGCGCTCGCGCGGGAGCTGCGGACCAAGGGCGTGGACTCGACGCTGATCGACGAGGCCGTCGGGCAGCTCGACTCCGAGCAGGAAGAGACGACGGCGCGTGAGCTCGTCGCGCGCAAGCTCCGCTCCACGCGCGGTCTCGACCGCGACAAGCGGCTGCGACGCCTCGCGGGCATGCTCGCCCGCAAGGGCTACTCCGAGGGCATGGCGCTGCGCGTGGTTCGCCAGGCGCTGGAGGAAGAGGGGGAGGACACGGAGGGCTTGGGGGACGAGGGGTTTTGAGCCTTGGGGGCGACGGGTTTCCGGGGTCGAGGGGGCGCGGTCCGAGGGGCTGAGTCCGTAAGGCCGTGGATGGGAGAAGGTCGGCTCAGGAGGGCTCGAGGGGCGGCTCGGTAGCAGAGCGGCATCTGTTCGGGGCGATGACCTGCGCGAGCGTCCGGCCCCAGGTCTCGATATTGATCCCGGCCCCCGGGCTAGGTGTCTCCTGTCTTCGCCTGCGCTCTCGAACGCGATTCCGATTCCAACTTCGGCCCTGATCCCGACTCCGGCCTCGAACCAGGCTCGGCCTCGATCCGCCCCCGGTTTCGCCCCGGCCCCTGAACCCGGCCTCTGACCCTCCCCTTCTCCCGTCTCCCCACCCCCGCCCGCCCCTGGATTGTCCAGCTCCCCTTCGTGAGGGTGGGGTTAACCCCCGGAGGGAGACGCCGGGTTGCCGCAATGCACAGGTGTCTGTGCACAGAGGACTGTGTACGCATGGCACAGGAACCCGGCGCGGAACCCTTGGCGGGGCGGGGCGAGGAGACTTCGCGTGGCCCCACAGAGCTCTCCGACCTCGCCACGCTCAAGGCCCTCGCGCAGCCCCGTCGGCAGCGCATGCTTCAGCACCTCACCGTGCACGGCCCCGCCACCTCGGCGACGCTCGCCCGGGCGCTCGGGCTCAACACCGGAGCCACCAGCTACCACCTGCGTGAGCTCGCTCGGTACGGCTTCGTGGAGGAAGTGGACCGACCGGCTGAGGCGGGCGGCCACGGCAGGGAGCGCTGGTGGCGGGCCGTCCCCGGCGACCGCCGCTTCCCGCCGCGCAGTCGGCAGAGCCCCGAGATGCGGCTCGTCATGGACGAGCTGAACCACCACGCGTACGCCGCCGACCTCGAACTCTTCGAGCAGATGCAACTGCAGACGCAGGCGCAGAGGCAGCTACGGACGCGGGGCGCGGACGGGGAGGTGGGCGAAGCCGATCCCTGGGTCGACGCCTTCCCCTACTCGCGCGGCAGCATCCGGCTGACGCTCCCCGAACTCCGCGCGTTCTTCGAGGAGTACATCGCGCTCCTCAACCGCTACAAGCGCCCCGAGGCCGACACTCCGCCCGGCGCCCGCACCGTGCTCACCCGGTTCCTCGCCTTCCCGGCCCCCGACGCCGCGCCCGACACCGCGCCTGAGAACCGCCCGGCACCCCACGACAGACCAGGGAGCGACCCCTCATGATGCTGCGTTACGCCCTGCGGACCGTCCGAGCCCGCAAAGGTGGCTTCCTCGGTGCCTTCTTCGCCTTGATGTGCGCGGCCGCTCTCATCACCGCCTGCGGCACCCTCCTGGAGACGGGCCTGCGCGGCACGATCGCCACCGAACGGTATGCCGCGACGCCCGTCGTGGTCTCCGCCGACCAGAACGTCCACCAGACCACCGTCAAACACAAGAAGGGCAAGACCAAGGTCAAGCACAAGGCCAAGCCGATCGCCGAACGGGCCTGGCTCCCGGACGACCTCGCCACCGAGCTCCGGAAGGTGCCCGGCGTACGTGAGGTCGTCCCCGAACTGACCTTCCTGGCCGAGCCCTTGGCACCCGGCGGAGCCGTCGACAAGGACCGGCCCGCCTACGGGCACGCCTGGGACTCCGCCGCGCTGACCCCGTACACCCTCACCACCGGCACCGTCCCCAAGGCCGACGGTGATCTCGTCATCGACCGCCGTCTCGCCGAGCGCGCCCATCTAGAGCCCGGCGACCGGCTCACCGTCCAGTCGACGCAGAGCCCGCGGACCTACCGGGTGACCGGAATAGCCGCCCCCGCTCACGAGGTGCGGCACCAGACCGCCCTCTTCTTCTCCACCGCCGAGGCCCGCCGCCTCGCCGCCCACCCCGGACAGGTCACCGCCTTCGGGGTGCTTCCCGCCAAGGGCACGGACGCGGCCGTGCTGAAGCGATCGGTCAGCACGGCGCTGCACGGAACCAAGGCGCCGCACGGTACGAGCGCGCAGGTCAGCGCCGGTGACGGCCGAGGGCCCGTGGAGTTCCTGGACGCGGCCGCCGCGCGTACGAAGCTGGTCAGCATGGGCGGTGCGATGGGCGGCACCTCACTGCTCGTGGCCGTCCTCGTGGTGGTCGGGACCTTCGCGCTCTCCGTGCAGCAGCGCCATCGCGAACTCGCCCTGCTGCGCGCCATCGCCGCCACGCCGGGCCAGATCCGGGCGCTCCTCGGCCGTGAGGCACTGATCGTCGGGGCCGCCGCGGGTACCACCGGCGCGCTGGCGGGGCTGCCGCTGGGGAGTTGGCTGCACCGCCGGTTCGTGGCCATGGGCGCCGTGCCGGCCACGCTTCAGCACACCGTGAGCGTCTTCCCGCCGTTCGCCGCGCTCGCCGCGACACTGCTCGGCGCCTGGGCCGCCGCCCGTATCTCCTCGCGCCGGATCGCCCGGATCCGCCCGGCCGAGGCGCTCGCCGAAGCCAGGGCCGAGCGCACCCGCCCGGCGTGGGGACGGATCCTCGCGGGTGTCGCCCTGCTCGCCGGTGGTGCCGTCCTCGTCGCCGTGCTCAGTGTTCTGCGCACGGAACCCGCCTCGACTCCCGTGACCTTCCTGGCCGTCGTGGTCCTCGCCTCCTCGGTCGCGCTGCTCGGTCCGCTGCTGGTCAGGGCGGCCGTGGCCGTACTCGGAGGTCCGCTCGCGCTGACCGGGCCCAGCAGTCGGCTGGCGCGTGCCAACCTCCGTGGCCATGCCGCCCGGATGGCCTCCGTCGTCACCCCTCTGACCCTCCTCATCGGCATGACCTGCACCGTTCTCTTCGTCCAGCCGACCCTGGGCAACGCGGCCCGCGCCCAGGCCCGCGAGGGCATCCGCGCCGACTGGGTGGTGGCCGCCCAGGGCCCGGGCGTACCGGCCGAGGCCGCACGGCGGCTGCGTACGCAGCACGACACCGTCACCGAAGTGGTCCGCACGACCGTCCGGGTGGGACTCGACAAGTACGCGGCGCAGGGCGTCACCCCCGGGGGCCTCACCCGCACCTGGGACCCGGACGTCACAGCCGGCTCCCTGAAGAAGCTCACCGAGGACACCGTCGCCGTCAGCCAACTCGCCGCCGACCAGCTCCACCTGAAGCCCGGCAGTCCCCTGAAACTCACGCTCGGCGACGGAACACCCGCCACGCCGACCGTGGTGGCCGTCTACGCCAAGGGCCTCGGCTTCGGCGACCTCACCTTCGCCCATGACCTGATCGCCCGCCATGTGGACAACCCGCTCGCGGCCTCCGTCCTCGTCAGCACCGCCCGTACACAGACACAACTCGCGACTACTCTCCGTGAGTTCCCGGGGATCCACGTCCTCGCTCCGGCCGCCGCCGACTCGATCCAGGCCGCACGGCAGCAGGCGAACGCCGAGGTCAACTACCTCGCCATGGGACTCGTCCTGGCCTTTACCGCCATCGCCGTCGTCAACACGCTGGCCATGTCGGTCTCGGAGCGTGTCCGCGAGTTCGCGCTGCTGCGCCTCGCCGGGGCGACCCGGCGCCAGGTGCTGGGGATGCTGCGCACGGAGGCGCTCTCGGTCCTGCTGCTCGCCACCGCGCTCGGCAGCGGAATCGCGCTCGCCGTCCTGACCGCGTTCAGCGTCGGCATGACGGGCGAGGCGGCTCCGGCGGTCACACCCCTGGTGTACGTCGCCGTGGTCGCGCTCGCCGGGCTGCTCGCGCTCGTCGCCACCGCGTTGCCGGGCCGGGTGGCGTTGCGGGTGAGCCCGGTCACGGTGGCCACGGCCAAGGAGTAAGCGGCGGTACGCAATGGTGGGCGCCCCTTACATCAGGAGGCGCCCATCAAGTACGTACCGCGACCAAGTACGTACCGCCACACGGTGATCGTGAGCCCAGAGCTAGGCCGTCACCGGGAGACCGGCCGCCTTCCACGCCTGGAAGCCGCCGACCAGGTCGGTCGTCCGGTGCAGTCCGAGCTGGTGGAGGGAGACGGCGGCGAGGCTGGACGCGTACCCCTCGTTGCAGATCACCACGACCCGCAGATCGTGGCTCGTGGCCTCCGGGGCGTGGTGGCTGCCCTGCGGGTCGAGCCGCCACTCCAGTTCGTTGCGCTCGACGACGAGGGCGCCGGGGATCAGTCCGTCGCGCTCGCGCAGGGCGGCGTACCGGATGTCGACTAGGAGGGCTTCGCCGGCCTGCGCGGCGGAGTACGCCTCCTCGGCCTCCACCCGGTCGAGTCCCTCGCGGACCCGTTCCAGCAACGTGTCGATGCCCACCGGGCGGGGTGCGCTCACTGCCAGTCCTCCGGACGCTCGACGTGCTCCAGGCGCAGCACCTGTCCCGTGCGGCTGTAGCGGCGGATCCGGGGCAGGGGCGGGTAGTACGCGTGGACGGAGATCGCGTGCTCCTCGGTGGACTCGTTGAGCACCTCGTGCACGTGGTGGCGGCCGAAGGAGCGGCCCTCGCCGGCCGGCAGCCGACGTTCGCGGTCGACGTCCTCGGAGAGTTCGAGGGTCTTCCAGCCGTCGGTGGGCAGGCGGGCGGCGAGCGAGTATTCCTTGAGCTCGCCCGCGGCGGCGACGAAGGCACCGACCGAGTCGGCGTGGTCGTGCCAGCCGGTCCCGGTGCCGGGGGGCCAGCCGATGAGCCAGGCCTCGCTGCCACCGGGGCCCTCAAGGCGCACCCAGGTGCGGCCCTCGGGGTCGAGGGGGAGGGAAGCGATCAGCTCGGCGTCGGCGGCGGTGCGGCGCACGAAGTCGAACAGGTCGGCCTGGGTGGGGGCCTGGACCGGTGCGGAGGAGGAAGGCGTGGTGGAGGGGGTGGACACAGACACGGGTACCGTCCTGGGCGTTCGCGTGGGCGCGCGCGGCAGCCGACAGGCAGAGGCGGCGCGCGGGGAGAGAAGAGCTGCGAATTCAGCAGGACGGGCGACACACGCAGCCCGCATAGCGGACGAGGTCCATATGGACCCTCCGCCACAGGCGCACACAGGTGTCGGTCACGATCCGGAGTACACCATGGCGGTCCGGGCCGGTCAACTCACTGTCACTATGTGGACCATTCGGTGACCGAGGGTGCCGCGATGGCCGTGGCTCCGCCCCTCCGGACGGGTTCGGCCGGACGGGTTCGGCGACCTGAGCCCGGTGGTCCGGGGCGGGCCGGACCACCAGGGTCCTCAGGTCGTACTCGCCGCGGTCTCCGCTTGCGCTTCCGCCGTGGCGGGGCCGCCCAGTGTCGTCTCGGCCGCCGCGTACAGGTCGGCCGGGCGCACCCCGCTCAGCGCGGTGACCAGGTGACCGTCGGGGCGCACCAGGAGCACGGTGTGTGCCGCCGCGCCGGGGTAGCTCTCGGCGACCAGCAGCTCGGCGCGGTGCGGCAGCGCGGTCACGGCGGCCGCGAGCCGGGGCATGATCCCGGCCGTCACCCAGTGCTTGCGCGCCCACACGCCCGTACCCGGAGCGATCAGTACGACGAGCAGCACCCCGCGACCGAGCCGCTCCCGCAGCTGTACGAACGAGCCGTCCTCCGCGGTCACGCGTACGTCGACGACCGGCGCACCGGGTGCCGTGTCCACCGGGGTCTGCGACTCGGTGTGCGCGGGCGCGAGCGGCGAGTCGGCGTACGTCCCCGGCGCACCCAGCGGGCCGCGTCCCAGGTGGCCGTCCGTGAGCAGCGCGTCGTGGCCACGGCCCGACCCGGGGACGTACGAGCGCAGGCCTCCGCCGCTGCGCAGCAATGGCAGCGCCTGGTCGGCGGCGCGCAGCCGGGCGGCGACGACGGCCCGCCGCTCCGCCTGGTAGCTGTCGAGCAGCGCCTCGTGCGGGCCGTGGTGCCAGGCGAGCGCCAGCTTCCAGGCGAGGTTGTCGGCGTCCCGCAGGCCCTCGTCCAGGCCCTGGGTGCCGAGCGCGCCGAGCAGGTGCGCGGCGTCCCCGGCGAGGAAGACCCGGCCGGCCCGCCAGCGGCGGGCGAGGCGGTGGTGGACGGTGTGGACTCCGGTGTCGAGCAGCTCGTACGGGGGTGTGGAGCCCGCGTTCCAGCCCGCGAGGGTCTCCCGGATGCGCGCCACCAGCAGGTCGGGCGTGACCAGGTCCTTGCCGGGCGGCAGCAGCCAGTCCAGCCGCCACACGTCGTCGGCGAGGGGGCGCGCGGTCACCTCCCCGCTCGCGGGGCCGGACGTCCGCCACGGAGGCATCCGGTGCAGCAACGCCTGGCCGGGCCAGGGAAGTTCCGTACGCAGCGCCGCCACGGCGTATCGTTCGACGGCTGTACGTCCGGGGAAGCGGATGTCCTGGAGCTTGCGCACGGTCGAGCGCGGTCCGTCGCAGCCGACCAGGTAACTGCCGCGCCACCACGTGCCGTTGGGGCCGCGGGTGTGCGCCGTGACGCCCGAGGACTCCTGCTCGATCGAGTCGAGGCGGCTGCCCACGGCGACCTTGATCAGCCGCTCGTGGATGATGGCCTCGCGCAGGGCGCCGGTCAGCGCGTGCTGGGCGAGATGCAACGGGGCGGCCGCGTCGGCGCCCTCGGAGTCCTGCGCGACCGCGGTCGGGCCGAGCCCGGCGCTTTTCAGGCTCTGCGCGCTCCCCTTCGGGATGCGTGCGCTCCCCTCGATGCGCTGAGCGCCGATCCCCGAGCCGTGCGCGCCGCCTCCAGAGGCCTGCGCGCTGCCTACCGCGCCGCCCCCAAAGGCCCGGGCGCCGCTCACCGCGCCGTGCGCCGCGCCCCCGGGGCCGTGCGCATCGGCTTCGAAGTCCGGCGAGTCCGTGTCGGACGCCCGGGCAGCGAAGTCGATCTCGCGCATCACCTGCTTGCGCCGCATCGACCGCCATCCGGCCCAACGGAAACCGGCATCGGCGAGAGGCAGGCCCGTCAGGCGCTCGACGAGCGCGGCCGTGTCCTCGCGCAGCACCGCCGTCCGCGCGAGCCGTTGTTCGTCCTTGCCCGGCCCCTCGTCGAGGACCACGCAGGGGACCTCCTGGCGGGCCAGCGCAAGGGCCAGCGTGAGGCCCACGGGCCCCGCGCCGACGATGATCACCGGGTCCACGGCGCGCGGCCCCCTGCCCGGAGCGGTGTCCTGAGGAACGGTCGGGAACAGGCAGTTGGAACGGGGTGCACGATCACAGAACGTATGCAACCCATTGCCGGTGCTTGCGTCAAGTGACGGGGGCAGTGGCGATCATGCCACTGCCCCCGTTGACGCCGACGAAGAGTGAGGATCCGTCAGATGGAGATGCCGCCGCCCGTACCGCCCGCGCCGGTCGACTCCGTGCCCCCGACCGCGGCCGGCGCGAGCACCACGCCCGTCGACTTCTTGCCGCGCCGCAGTCGACCCTCCAGCCAGCTCGCGAAGCTCGTGAGGCTGAAGTTGAGCGCGATGTAGATCAGGGCCACGACGGTGAAGCTGGCGATGGTGTTCGCGCCGTAGTACGCGCTCATCGGGCCGACGGAAGCAAGCAGCTCGGGGAAGGTGAGGACCGCGCCGCCGATCGCGGTGTCCTTCACGATCACGACGAGCTGGCTGACGATCGCCGGCAGCATCGCGGTGACCGCCTGCGGCAGCAGGATGAACCGCATGACCTGGTTCTTGCGCAGACCGACGGCCATGGCCGCCTCGGACTGCCCCTTGGGCAGCGACAGGATGCCCGCGCGGACGATCTCCGCGAGGACCGAGGAGTTGTAGAGCACCAGTCCCGTGAAGACCGCGTAGAGCGGACGGTCGTCCGGGCCGATGTTCGTGTACTCGGAGTACGCGGCGAGGGCGAAGATCATCAGGACCAGCACCGGGATGGCGCGGAAGAACTCCACGATCGCGGCCGCGGGTATCCGGATCCAGGCGTGGTCGGAGAGCCGGGCTATGCCGAAGAAGGCGCCGAGCGGCAGGGCGATGACCATGGCGAGGGCCGCGGCCTTCAGGGTGTTCTGCAGGCCCGGCCAGAGGTACGTGCTCCAGGCCTCGCCATGGACGAAGGGCTTCCACTTCTCCCAGGCGAGCTGGTCCTTGTCATTGAGGCTGGTGATCACCCACCACAACAGGGCCGCGAAGGCGACCAGGAACAGCGCCGAGTAGAGGATGTTGCGCCGCTTGGCGCGAGGGCCCTGGGCGTCGTACAGGACGGACGTCATCGCTTCACCGCCACCTTCTTGCCCACCCAGCCGAGGAGGAGGCCGGTCGGCAGCGTCAGACACATGAACCCGAAGGCGAAGACGGCGGAGATCGCGATGAGTTGGGCCTCGTTCTCGATCATGGACTTCATCAGGGTGGCCGCTTCGGCGACACCGATCGCGGCCGCCACCGTGGTGTTCTTCGTCAGGGCGATCAGCACGTTCGTCAGCGGACCGACGACCGAACGGAACGCCTGGGGAAGCACGATCAGGGTGAGGACCTGGGTGAAGTTCAGACCGATGGCGCGGGCCGCCTCCGCCTGCCCGACGGGCACGGTGTTGATGCCAGAGCGCAGCGCCTCACAGACGAAGGCCGAGGTGTACGCGATCAGACCGAGCACGGCCAGCCGGAAGTTGATCGTATCGAACTTGTCCGCGCCGAGACTGACCCCGAGGGTCTGGTTGAGGCCCAGCGAGGTGAACAGGATGATCACGGTCAGCGGGATGTTCCGCACGATGTTCACGTAGGCGGTGCCGAAACCGCGCATGAGAGGCACCGGACCGACCCGCATACCGGCCAGCAGGGTTCCCCATATGAGGGAGCCGACGGCTGAGAGGACGGTGAGCTTCACCGTCATCCAGAACGCTCCCAGCAGGTCGTAACCTTGAAGAAAGTCGAACACGATTTCCCGCGCTTCCGCGTGTGGTGATGCCCGGGTGCGCCGCCCCCGAGGGCGGCGCACCGGCGGGCCCTACATCAGCTGACGATGTTGCCGATCTTCGGAGCGGGCTCGTTCTTGTACTGCGCCGGACCGAAGTTCTTGTCCACGGCCTTCTGCCAGGAACCGTCGGAGACCATCGCCTCGAGCGCCGTGTTGATCTTGGCCTTGAGGTCGCTGCCCTTCTTGACGCCGATGCCGTAGTTCTCGTTGGTCATCTTGAAGCCGCCGAGCTTGAACTTGCCCTTGAAGGCGGCCTGTGAGGCGTAACCGGCGAGGATCGAGTCGTCCGTCGTCAGGGCGTCGATCGCCTTGTTCTGCAGACCCGTCAGGCAGGCCGAGTACGTCGGGAGATTCTGGAGCTGGGCCTTGGGCGCCAGCGTGTCGTGCACGTTCTGCGCCGAGGTCGAACCGGTCACGGAACACAGCTTCTTGCTGTTGAGGTCCGACGGCGACTTGATGGTGGCGTCGTCGGCGCGGATCAGCACGTCCTGGTGGGCGAGCAGGTAGGGGCCGGCGAAGTCGACCTTCTGCTGGCGCTTGGGGGTGATCGAGTAGGAGGCGGCGATGAAGTCGACGTCACCGCGCGAGAGCGCGTTCTCGCGGTCGGCGCTCTTCGTTTCCCTCCACTGGATCTGGTCGGGCTTGTAGCCGAGCTTTCCGGCGACGTAGGTGGCGACGTCGACGTCGAAGCCCGCGTAGCCCTGCGGGGTCTTCTGGCCGATGCCCGGCTGGTCGAACTTGATGCCGACGGTGATCTTCTTGTCGCCGCCGGAGGAGTCGCTGTCCTTCTTGTCGTCCGAACCGCACGCCGTGGCGGTCACGGCGAGCGCGAGCACGACGGCCGAGGCGGCGGTGACCTTACGGAGCTTCATGGTGAACATCCTTTGGGTGGGGAGGAGATGCAGGTCTTCAGGCATGGGCTTCAGTGATGAACGCAAGCGATGGACGTCAGTTCAGGAACGCAAGCGATGGCGTCAGTTCAGGAACGCAAGCGATGGCGTCAGTTCAGGAACGCAAGCGATGGCGTCAGTTCAGGAACGCAAGCGATGGACGTCAGTTCAGGAACGCACTTCAGTGAGGAAGAAGCGCAGGCCGTCAGTGGTGAAGGATCTTCGACAGGAAGTCCTTGGCGCGGTCGCTGCGGGGATTGCTGAAGAACTGCTCCGGCACGGCCTCTTCGACGATGCGACCGTCGGCCATGAAGACCACGCGGTTGGCAGCCGAACGAGCGAAGCCCATCTCATGAGTGACGACGATCATCGTCATGCCGTCGCGCGCGAGCTGCTGCATGACCTCCAGGACCTCGTTGATCATCTCGGGGTCGAGCGCCGAGGTCGGCTCGTCGAAGAGCATGACCTTGGGGTCCATCGCCAACGCCCGGGCGATCGCGACCCGTTGCTGCTGGCCGCCCGACAACTGCGCGGGGTACTTGTCCGCCTGGGTGCCCACACCCACCCGGTCGAGCAGTCCGCGGGCCTTCTCCTCGGCCGCCTTCTTGTCGGCCTTGCGGACCTTGATCTGACCCAGCATCACGTTCTCGAGCACCGTCTTGTGCGCGAAGAGGTTGAAGGACTGGAAGACCATGCCCACGTCGGCCCGCAGCCGGGCCAGTGCCTTGCCCTCGTCGGGCAGCGGCTTGCCGTCGATGGTGATGTCGCCCGAATCGATCGTCTCCAGGCGGTTGATGGTGCGGCACAGGGTGGACTTCCCGGACCCTGAGGGCCCGATGACCACGACGACCTCGCCGCGCGCGATCGTCAGGTCGATGTCCTGGAGCACGTGCAACGCGCCGAAGTGCTTGTTGACGCTCTTCAGGACGACCAGGTCCTCGGTCGCGGCCACGGCATCCTTGGCCACCGATACTTCGGTCATCGCTCTGGGGCTCCGTCCTCCTCGGTTTCGGTGGACAGTAGTGACCCCGTGCGACCAGCGTCATTACATCTGAGGGGAACTTGAGCATCACGATCCGGTAGCAATCGGACACGTGTCGTAGCAGTTGTCGCGCGGCCCCGTGCCGGCCGCGTACCGGGTGGGTAACGGAAGCCCTCCGCGACCCGAAGCCTCTTGACGCGGTCGTGATCCATCGGCGTGACTTCCTTGGTGCACACGCGTGTGCGCCGCGATCCAACAGGATCGGACCGTACGACCGATGAACCGGAGGGGGCCGGAATGAGACTGCTGCTCGTCGAGGACGACAACCACGTCGCGGCGGCCCTGTCCGCGGTGCTGGCGCGACACGGCTTCGACGTCACGCACGCCCGCAGCGGCGAGGAGGCCCTGCAGGCGCTGGTTCCGGAGAGCGACGGCTTCGGTGTGGTCCTGCTCGACCTGGGCCTGCCGGACCAGGACGGCTACGAGGTCTGCGGCAAGATCCGCAAACGCACCAGCACTCCGGTGATCATGGTCACCGCCCGCTCCGACGTACGGTCCCGGATCCACGGCCTCAACCTCGGCGCCGACGACTACGTGGTGAAGCCCTACGACACCGGGGAACTGCTCGCCCGTATCCACGCCGTCAGTCGGCGCAGCGTCCCCGACGACACCGGCGGCTCCGGGGACACCGCGCTGCGGCTCGGGCCGGTCCGCATCGAACTGCCCACCCGCCAGGTCAGCGTCGACGGTTCGGTGGTCCAACTGACCCGCAAGGAGTTCGACCTGCTCGCGCTGCTCGCCCAGCGGCCCGGGGTGGTCTTCCGCCGGGAACAGATCATCAGTGAGGTGTGGCGGACCAGTTGGGAGGGGACCGGGCGCACCCTGGAGGTGCATGTCGCGTCCCTGCGTTCCAAGCTGCGCATGCCGGCGCTGATCGAGACCGTGCGCGGCGTGGGGTACCGGCTCGTCGCTCCCACGGCGTAGCGTGCACCGGTGCGCACCCGCCTCCTTCCGCTGCTCATCGTCCTGATGGCAGCCGTGCTGCTCGCGCTCGGCATTCCGCTCGCCGTGAGCGTCGCGGCCGCCGAGCAACAGCGTGTGGTCGTCGACCGCATCGACGACACGGCACGCTTCGCCGCCCTCGCGCAGTTCGTCACCGAGCAGCCGGCCGGCGGCTCCCGAGTGGGCACGACGGACGAGCGCGGGGAGACCCTGCGCAAGGAACTCGTCGCGTACTACGAGGTGTACGGCATCCGTGTCGGCGTCTTCTACCGCGACCTGGCCCCCATGGCCAACGCGCCCGAGAACTGGTACATGGTCGCGAAGGGCGAGGGGCGCGAGGCCTTCAACGAGGCGCTCCTGGGCCGCCGCAGCCACGACCCGGAGCAGGTCTGGCCGTGGCAGCGCGACCGGCTCGTCGTCGCCTCGCCGGTCATCCGGGACGGTGACGTCATCGCGGTCGTGGTCACCGACTCGCCCACCGGACAGATGCGTTCGAAGATCCTGCACGGCTGGGTGATCATCGGCGCGGGCGAGGTCGCCGCGATGCTCCTCGCCCTCGGCGCGGCGCTGCGGCTGACCGGCTGGGTGCTCAAGCCCGTACGCGTCCTCGACGCCACCACCCACGACATCGCGACCGGGCGGCTGAAGTCGCGGGTCGCGGTCGCGGGCGGTCCGCCGGAACTCAGGCGCCTGGCCCGGTCGTTCAACGAGATGGCGGACAACGTCGAAGACGTCCTGGAGCAGCAGCGCGCCTTCGTCGCCGACGCCTCCCACCAGTTGCGCAACCCGCTCTCGGCGCTGCTGCTGCGCATTGAACTGCTCGCGCTCGAACTGCCGGAGGACAATGAGGAGATCGCGTCGGTCCGCACCGAGGGCAAGCGCCTCGCCGAGGTCCTTGACGACCTGCTCGACCTGGCGCTCGCCGAGCACGCCGAGGCGGACCTGCGGCTGACCGACATCGGTGAGCTGGCGGCCGAGCGCGTCGCGTCCTGGTCACCACTGGCCGACAGCAGGGGTGTACGCCTCACCGGCACCTGCCCGGCCACCACCGCCTGGGCCGACCCGGTCACCCTGTCCAGCGCTCTGGACGCGGTGATCGACAACGCGCTGAAGTTCACGCCCGAGGGCGAGGACGTCGAGGTGGCGGTCGCGTCGAACGGCGAGGTCTCGACGGTGGTCGTCACCGACCGCGGTCCGGGCCTCAGCGACGAGGAACTGGCCCGCATCGGCGACCGCTTCTGGCGCAGCGCGGGGCACCAGAACATCAAGGGCTCGGGCCTCGGCCTGTCCATCTCGCGGGTGCTGCTGTCGGCGGGCGGCGGCTCCATCGCGTACGCCCGTCACGAGCCGCACGGCCTCAAGGTGACGGTGACGGTGCCCAGGTCGCGGCCCGAGTCGTGAGCGGGGCGGCCACGACCGGGGGTTGCGGCCGGGGCGCGGCAGGGTGGTGCGGCCGGGAGGCGGCCCTCGCTACGGCTTGACCGATCGGTAGTAGCGCCGAGCGCCCTCGTGCAGGGGCAGCGGGTCCGTGTAGATGGCCGTGCGCAGGTCCACCAGCTGGGCCGCGTGCACCTGACGGCCGATGCCGTCGCGGCTGTTGATCACCGTACGGGTGAGTTCCTCGGTGAGCCGGGCGTCCGAGTCCTCCCGGGTGATCAGGAAGTTCGCCACCGCCAGCGTCTGCACGGACGAGCCCTGCTGGGCCTCGGGGTAGGCGTCGGCGGGCATCACCGCGGACCGGTAGTAGCGGGACGCGCCGCCCTGCTCGTGCAGCTTCGCGACGAGGTCGCCGGCGATCGGCACCAGCCTGACGGCGAAGCGCTTCGAGAGCTGCTGCACCGCGCTCGTCGGCAGACCGCCCGACCAGAAGAAGGCGTCGATCTTGTGGTGTACGAGCAGGTCCGGCATGGTGCCGATGCCGTCCGGAAACGGCTTGATGTCCTTCGCGGAGTCGAGCCCGGCCGCCTGCAGGACATGCTCCGCTATCAGCCGTACCCCGGAACCGTCCGGCCCCACGGCGACCCTTTTGCCCCGCAGGTCCGCCACCGACTGCACGGACGAGGAGCGCGGGACGACCAGGTGCACATAGTCGTCGTACAGCCGGGCGCAGCCGCGCAGTTGGCCCGATCCCGGCTTGTTCTCCAGGATGTACGTCTCCACCGCGTCGGCCGCCGCGATGGTGAAGTCGGCCTGGCCCGTGGCCACCCGGCGGACGTTCTCCTGCGAGCCGTCGCTGTTCTTCAGCCGGACGTCCAGGCGCGGCATGTCCTTGGCGAGCGCGGTCTGCAGGAGCGTGCCGTACTTCTGATACACCCCGGTCGGGGTGCCCGTGCTGAACGTGATCCTGCCGCCCGGCGACTCCTCGCCCAGCGGCAGCAGCCACCACAACAGCAGCCCGAACACCACGAGCGCGGCGGCCGAGCCGAACAGCGCGCGGCGCCGGTCGATACGGGGGAGTGGCAGGAACATGCGCGCGATCCTGCCAGCCGGGGGGCCGTCCTGACCAGGGCGGGGCCGAGAGAGGGCGAGAGGGGGGCGGGAGAGGTGCGGCAGCGGGCCGGCGGGGGCGGGGCACCGGGCTCGGCACGGTCGACGGGGGAGGGGGACCGGGCTCGAAATGGTCGGTGAGGGCAGGGAATCGGACTCGGAATGCTCGACGAGGGAGGGGAGCCGGGCTCGGAATGCTCGACGAGGGCGGGGAATCGGGCTCGGAATGCTCGACGAGGGCGGGGAATCGGGCTCGGTATGGTCGGCGGATGCAGACCTCGCCCGAGTCCCCGGTCACTTCTTCCGCGTCTCCCGATCTCTCCCCCGCGTCTCCTTCCCCCGCTTCCCTGGTCCGTGAGTTCCACCTCGCCTTCGGGCTCGACGCGCGCAGCACACCGACGGAGGTCTCCCCGGCGCTCGCCGCCCACCGTGGTGAACTGCTCGCCGAGGAGGCCGCCGAAGTCGCCGAGGTCTCGGTCTCGGGCCCGCTGGACCGGCTGGCGCACGAGCTGGCCGACGTCGTGTACGTGGCGTACGGCACCGCGCTCGTCCATGGCATCGACCTCGACGCGGTGATCGCCGAGGTCCACCGCTCCAACATGACGAAGCTGGGCCCCGACGGCCGCGTCGCCCGCCGGGCCGACGGCAAGGTCCTCAAGGGGGAGCACTACCGGGCGCCGGACGTGTCGGAGGTACTGCGGGGGCAGGGGTGGAGGGGCGCGGACGCGTAGGCTCCTCTGCCCGATCGGCCTGGCTCAGTCCCCGACGGCGGTCTGCTGTCGTGCCTCGCCCTCCGCCTCGGGCTGTTCCGGTTCGGCCTCCTCGGGCCGTGCCGCGGGGCCCCGGCGCTCGGGGAGACCGAACCGGGCCGTGAGCCGATCGGCCAGCGGCTGGGTGTAGCGGGCGGTGAGCGGGCCGAGTACGACCAGGATCAGCACGTACGCCGTGGCCAGCGGGCCGAGTGAGGGTTCGATGCCGGCCGTGACCGCGAGCCCGGCGATGACGATGGAGAACTCGCCGCGCGCGACCAGCGCGCCGCCCGCTCGCCACCGGCCACCCACGGAGATACCGGCCCGGCGCGCCGCCCAGTACCCGGTGGCGATCTTCGTCAGAGCCGTGACGACGGCCAGCGCGAGCGCGGGCAGCAGCACCGGCGGAATGCTCGCCGGGTCGGTGTGCAGCCCGAAGAAGACGAAGAAGATCGCCGCGAAGAGATCCCGCAACGGGCTGAGCAGCGTGTGCGCGCCCTCCGCGACCTCCCCGGACAGGGCGATGCCGACCAGGAACGCCCCGACGGCGGCGGAGACCTGGAGCTGCTGTGCGAGGCCCGCGACGAGGATCGTCAGGCCCAGCACGACGAGCAGCAGCTTCTCGGGGTCGTCGCTGGAGACGAAGCGGGAGATGACACGGCCGTAGCGGACGGCCACGAACAGGACGAGTCCGGCGGCTCCCAGGGCGATCGCGAGCGTCACACTGCCCGCGGCCAGCCCGACCCCGGCCACCAGCGCGGTGACGATGGGCAGGTAGACCGCCATCGCCAGGTCCTCCAGGACGAGGATGCTGAGGATCACCGGTGTCTCCCGGTTGCCCACCCGCCCCAGGTCGCCCAGCACCTTGGCGATGACACCGGACGAGGAGATCCAGGTGACGCCCGCCAGGACCACGGCGGCCACCGGACCCCAGCCGAGCAGCAGCGCGGCGGCCGCGCCGGGCAGGGCGTTGAGGGCGCAGTCGACCAGGCCCGAGGGGTAGTGGGCCTTGAGGTTGGAGACCAGATCGCTGGCCGTGTACTCCAGGCCGAGCATCAGCAGGAGCAGGATGACGCCGATCTCGGCGCCGGTGGCGACGAACTCCTCGCTCGCGCCGAGCGGGAGCAGCCCGCCCTCGCCGAAGGCCAGACCGGCCAGCAGATACAGCGGGATGGGGGAGAACCGCAGCCGGGCGGCGGCCCGCCCCAGCAGCCCGAGACAGAGGATGATGGCGCCGAACTCGATCAGCAGAACAGCAGAGTGCACGCGCTCACTCCCGTCCGAGTATCGTCGCGGCGCCGTCGACGCCTTCTCGGGTGCCGACGACGATCAGGGTGTCCCCGCCCGCCAGCCGGAAGTCCGGGGCCGGCGAGGGGATGGCCTCGGCGCGGCGCAGCACCGCCACCACCGAAGCGCCGGTCTCGGTCCGCATCCGGGTCTCGCCCAGCACCCGGCCGTTCCAACGGGAGGTCGCGGCGATCTCGATGCGCTCGGCGATCAGCCCGAGGTCGGTGGTGTAGAGCAGGCTCGGGCTGTGGTGGGAGGGCTTCAGCGCGTCGATCAGCGAGGCCGCCTCGCCGCTCGTCAGCCGCAGCGACTGGGCGCAGGAGTCGGGGTCGTCGGCGCGGTACACGCTCACGGTGCGGGCGCCGTCGCGGTGCGCCACCACCGACAGGTGGCGCTGTTCGCGCGTCATGAGGTCGTACTGGACCCCGATGCCCGGCAGTGGCGTCGCCCGAAGGCGTGGCGTGGACATGGTCTCCCCTTGTTCATCGAGTTGTTCATCGAGTCGGTTGGTCGTCGCGTCGCGTCGTGTCGCTCGTCGAGTGGCGGTCCTGCGTTCCCGTGCAAAACGGTCATGCTGCCATCCCCCGTACGGTGGCGACATGGGTGTTGGCACGGATGGACACGACCGCTCGACAGGCGCGAAGCTGACCGGGACAGCGGCGTCGCCGCAGCTCGGAAGGGCCGGAGGGACAGGAAGGGACGGACAGAAGAACGTGTCGCTGTTCCGGCGGATCTTCCTGCTCAATGCCGCGGGCCTGACCGTGGCCACCGCGCTGCTGCTGGGCCCGGTCACCGTGTCGACGCCGATACTGCCGGGCGAGGTGCTGGTCGTCGTCGCGGGACTCGCGGTGCTGCTCGTCGTCAACGCGCTCGTGCTGCGGATAGGACTGGCCCCGCTGCAACGGCTCGGCCGGGCCATGGCCACCGCCGACCTGCTGCATCCCGGGGCCCGGGCACCCGTCACCGGGCCCGCGGAGGTCGCCGGGCTGATCACCACGTACAACACCATGCTCGACCGGCTGGAGACCGAGCGCGCCACCAGCTCGGCCCGCGCGCTCTCCGCGCAGGAGGGCGAGCGCCGGCGTATCTCCCAGGAGCTCCACGACGAGGTGGGCCAGACCCTGACCGCCGTGCTGCTGCAGCTCAAACGGGTCGCCGACCAGGTGCCCGGGGAACTGCGGGAGGAGGTGCGGCAGGCACAGGAGGCGACCCGCGGCAGCCTGGACGAGATCCGCCGTATCGCCCGCCGGCTGCGCCCCGGGGTCCTGGAGGAACTCGGTCTGCACAGCGCGCTGCGGTCGCTGGCGGCCGAGTTCACCACGCACGGCCTGTCCATACGCCACCACCTCGACGGAGATTTGCCGCCGCTGACCGAGGAGACGGAACTCGTGGTCTACCGGGTGGCTCAGGAAGGGCTCACCAACACGGCCCGGCACGCGGGCGCCGATCGCGCCGAACTGCGGTTGCGGCGGGTCGTCGGCGCGGACGGTGATGACGGCGGCGACGGCGTCGAGCTCCTCGTACGGGACAACGGCAAGGGCCCCGGCCGGCTGCGGGAGGGGGCGGGGATCAGCGGTATGCGGGAGCGCGCCCTGCTGATCGGCGCCGCGCTCTTGGTCGGGGCCGGGCCGGGGGCGGGGACCGACGTACGGCTGTGCATCTCGACGAAGTCAGGCGCGTCGGAGACCGGCGTATCGACGACAGGCGCATCGGAGACCGGCGTACCGCCGCAGTTCCGCGCCGCGACCGCTTTCGAGGGAGACCGATGACGTCGTCCGTGCCGCCCAGGTCGTCCGTTCCGTCCATGTCGTCCATGTCGTCCGTGCCCGACCGGCAGCCCGGCGGGGGCCGGCCCACTCGGGTTCTGCTCGCCGACGACCACACACTCGTGCGCCGTGGCGTACGGCTCATCCTGGACGGCGAACCGGATCTGAACGTCGTGGCCGAGGCCGGGGACGGAGCCGAAGCGGTCGCGCGGGCCCGCGACACGGACGTGGACCTCGCCGTCCTCGACATCTCGATGCCCCGGATGACCGGGCTCCAGGCGGCCCGCGAACTCTCCCGCCGCCTTCCCGACCTGCGCATCCTCATCCTGACGATGTACGACAACGAGCAGTACTTCTTCGAGGCGCTCAAGGCGGGGGCCTGCGGATACGTACTGAAGTCGGTCGCCGACCGCGACCTGGTCGAGGCGTGCCGTGCGGCGATGCGCGACGAGCCGTTCATCTATCCCGGCGCCGAGACCGCGCTCGTACGCACCTATCTGGAGCGGATGCGGCGCGGCGAGGCACTGCCCGTGCGGACCGTCACCGACCGCGAGGAGGAGGTACTCAAGCTGGTCGCCGAGGGCCATACGACGAAGGAGATCGCCGAACTGCTCTACATCAGCGCCAAGACCGTGGAGAGCCACCGGGCGAACCTGCTGCAGAAGCTCGGCCTGCGCGACCGCCTCGAACTCACCCGGTACGCGATCCGGGCCGGGCTCATCGAGCCATGACCCGGGCCGGACAGGGAAAGGGCCGACCCGTGCACGGGTCGGCCCTCTCTTGGCGGTGCCGCCGGATCACTTCACCGTCACGACGACGGTGGGCGAGACGATCTTGCCCGCCATGACCCGAAGCTGCTCCTTGCCCTTGTTGTTGAACTTGGTGACCAGGGAGTAGCTGCTGCCGTTCTTGAGCACGGTGCTGGACTTCAGAGGAGTCCACTTACCGTTGTGCATGTGCAGCAGCACCACCTTGGTGCCGACCTTCACTCCCTTGGCGCGTCCGGTGAACGTCACCGACTGGCCGGGCTTCACCTGGACCTTGCTCACCCTGGCAGTGATCGAACCGTTGGCCATGGGCGAGCCGGACTTGCTCGGCTTCGCGGTGCTGGTCCCGGTCGGCTTCGCGCTGCTGGTCATGATCGGCTTCGGACGCGGTGAGGCCGCGCTCGGGGACGCGGCGAAGGCGCCCGCCGTCCCGGCCGACAGCAGAGCGACGGAGAGCGCGCCGGCGCCGATCGCCTTGGCACAGCGGCTGCGGAGTGTGGAATTCACGTGTGACTCCTGACGTGACGGGTCCCCCCACAAACGGATCACGCCCATATGGGCGAAATGTTCGCTTTTGAGGTTATCCACGTGAGGGCCGAGCCTGCGACCGGACGAGTGTTCCATCCCTGTGCGAAAAGCATCAAAAAACCCTCAGTATCGGACAAAAACGCCTGGTCGGCGGCGTTCGCGGAGGGTTATCAACTTCTTACCCAGCGTCCATTGTGTCGTCGCGGTCCGCGGAGGTCAGGAGGTCTGGAGGCGGGGACGCATGTCCGCGCCGTACACCGTGCGGTAGTCCGGTACGACGATCCGGCTCGCCGGGGACTCCCGGTGCACCTGGGCGAGGAAGCCGTCCAGGTCCATCGACGGGTCGCGGCGCGGTGGCTCGCTCAGGGGCTCCTCGAAGTTGTCCCAGTGGACGGGTACGACGACGCCGGGGTTGCCCAGGGCGCGCAGCAGCCGGGGTACGTAGTGGTAGGTGGCGGTGCTGGAGGGCACGGCGACCATGGCGAGATCGGGGCGGAGTCCCTGGACCGCCCGCTCGGAGAAGTCGCTGGCCCCCATGAGGAACGCCGAGGGTCCACCGCTGCCGGCCGTCACCTGGAAGGCGAGCGTGTCGCCCTCCGGCAGCTCCGCGATGGTCCTCGGAGGCGCCGCGGGCGGGGTGTCGAGCGTGCCGGGGGCGAAGTAGGCGTACTTCTTGTTGCGGCTGTGCAGCCCGGCCGCGACCTCGACGATGATGCCGTCGAAGTCCAGCACCTCGCCCCCCTTCACCACGGAGATCTGGCCAGGGTCGACGCCGAACGCGACCAGCAGGTGGTAGGTGGTCTCCGTGCCGACGACGCGGGCGCCGGTCGACTTCGCGATGTACGGCACGTCGGCGAGGTGGTCCCAGTGGGAGTGGCTGACCAGGACGAGTTCGGGGGCTCCGATGTGTTCCCGAACCACCTCGGAGTCGGTGCTCAGCTCCGTGTCCGCGCGGAAGGCGCCGTCGAAGAGGCCGGTCTTGAACCGGGTGAGGTACGGGTCGAAGAGTACGGTCCGGCCGTCGACGTCGATGCGCCAGCCGGAGGTGCCGAGCCAGCGTAAAGACGCCGATGCCGACGCCGACGCCGATGCGGTGGCAGTGGCGGTGGCGGTGGCGGTGGCGGCGGGAAGGAGTGGGGCGGCCGCGCCGAGCGCGGCACCTCGCAGCAGGCTGCGTCGGCCAAGCATCGGGTCTCTCTGCGTGTCTGCGGTGTCGCTCATGGCGTCAGCAGATCAGGGATCGACCTCCCGCGTCCAAGATCGAAACGGTGTCCTCGCGATACGCGAGGGCATATGAGACCTGGTCAGACGCCCGCGCTCCGCAGGAAGTCGACGGCCATTGCGGCCGCGGCGCCGATCGCGGCGTCCACCCTCGGCCGGGTGGCGGTCAGCTCACGGGTACGGGCGAAGACGGACACCGCGTAGCACCCGCCGTCGGGATACCGGACGACTCCCGTCTCCATGTGCAGCCCCGGCAGGGTCCCGGTCTTGGCCGCGATCGTCACGTCGTCCGGGAACCCCGACACCAGCCGGTGCCGAAAGACCTGACGGCTCATCAAGTCTCGTAAGTGGGAACAGGCTTCCGGAGCGCCCGCTTCGTCGCGCCAGATCAGACGCAGCAGTTCGCTGGTCTCGCGGGGCGTGCTCGCGTTGGTGCGCAGGGGATCCAGCACGGCCAGCCGTCTCTTGCGGTCGTCCGGCAGGGCGGGGTACCGGACGGCGAACTCCCGCTCGTCGCCCGCCCCGACCTCGGCGAGCATCGACTCGAGCACGTCACGCGGGCCGCCCACGATCCTGGTCCGGTCGAGCCCGAGCTCCTTGGCGAGCAGCCGTACGGTGTCCAGCCCGACCCGGTCCAGCAGCAGATCCGCCGCCGCGTTGTCACTGACCGACATCGCGAAGAAGGCCAGATCGCGCAGCGACAGCTCGACGTCGTCCGCGCAGCCCGCCGTGCCCCAGCCGCCGAGCCGGTCGGCCGCCGTCACCCGTACCCGTTCCCGGGGGTCGAGCTGTCCGGCCGCCGCCTGCCGGGCGAACTCCAGGACCAGCAGCACCTTGAAGATCGACGCGATCACGACGGGCTCGTCCGCGCCGACGGCCACCTCCCGCGCCTCCCCCGGTGGCCGGGTGCCGACGGGGACCGCGTGCAGGAGACCCTCGGCGCCCGCTCTCGCGAAAACCTCGCGGATCCGCTCCTCGACCACTCGTTCGCCCGCCCCCTCGCGTAAGGTCCCTCACCGTGGATCTCTTGCGCCACCTGCGTCTTTTCGTCACCGTAGCCGAGGAACTGCACTTCAGCCGGGCCGCCGACCGGCTGGGCATGGCCCAGCCGCCGCTCAGCCAGGCCGTACGGAGGCTGGAGAAGGAGCTCGGTGCCGAGCTGTTCGACCGGGCGCACCGCCGGATCCGGCTGACCGCCGCCGGAGCGGTCATCCTGGACGAGGCCCGTGAACTCCTCGCCCGTGAGGAGCGGTTGCGGGTGCTGGCCCGGCGTGCCGGGGACGGCGCCCTGGGGACCCTGCGCGCGGGCGTGCCGCCCGACACCACGGCCGCGGTGCTGTCCGCGCTGCTCGCCGCCTGTGCGGAGCGCTCTCCGGGGCTGTCCGTCGACCTGCAGGAGGTCACCACGGAGGAGCAGGTGCGGCTGCTGGCCTCCGGCGGACTCGACGTCGGGCTCGTCCATCAGCCCGTGGACGCCACCGAACTGCGGCTCGGTCCCGAGGTCCCGATGGATCTCGGAGTCGTCCTGCCCCGCACCTCACCGCTGGCCGGGCTGCCCGAGGTGGCGCTCGGCGAGCTGGCTGGCCACGATCTCGTGCTCTTTCCGCGGGCCCACGCCCCCGGTTGGTACGACCGGATTCTCGACGTCTGCCGCGGCGCGGGCTTCGTGCCCGGTCGGCTGCGGCACGCGTCGAACTCCGAGTTCCTGCTGGCCCTGGTGACGGCGGGGCACGGAATCGCCTTCGACCAGGGGTCGATGGCCCGCAAGGAGCCCCGCGTCGCCTGGCGCCCCCTGGCGGGCCGTCCCCTCACCCAGCGGCTGAGTGGCGCGTGGCCCGCCGGCCGCGCCGTCCACCCGGCCGCGCGCCCCTTCGCGGAACTCGCGGCCGACGTACTGACCCGCGACCGCACCGCGACCTCGAGCCGAGACGACCGGGCGCGCCCCGCGGCACCGGGGAGTGCGGACGGGGACCGCCCGGCGGACGGACCGACCCGCCCGTGGTCGGTCGTGTACGGCGAGGGCTTCGGCCCGTAGGCGTGGGTCAATCGGTGGGCGTGGGTCGACCGGTGGGCGTGGGTCGATGTCACGACCCTGATCACGCACGCACGTCCGGTCGTCGGTTCGCCGCGGATGACATCCCGAGGGGTCGACCGCGGCGAACCGGCGCCGAATCAGCCGTCGATGCGGTGCTGGGTCCAGAACGAGGTCAGGTCCGTGGTCGTGGCGGCCTGGGCGGCCGCCTTGAACTCGGCCGTGGTCGAGACGCCGTACCAGTGCGAAGTGGCGTAGTCCTTCAGCAACTTCGCCATGGCGGTGTCACCGAGGACGCGCCGCAGATCGTGCAGGGCGCACTTGCCGTAGCCGTAGACGACGGTGGAGTACCGGGACGAGTGGGCGTCCCAGTAGGCCATCGAGTTGGTGATCTTCTCCGCCGTCGAGGCCCAGGAGACGCTGTTCCAGCAGTTCGTGCCGGTACTGCCCAGCGCCAGGTCGGTGGCGTAGTCGGTGAACGCCTCGTCCAGCCACGGGCTGTTGTACTCGTCGTCGCCGACGATCCCGTAGAACCACTGGTGGCCGATCTCATGGGTGAGCGCCGTGGTGGAGACCAGGTCGAGGACGAACCCCGGGTACTCCATGCCGCCGAACCAGAAGTTGTTGTCGATCACGGCGTCCAACTCGCCGTACGGGTAGGCGCCGAAGCGGCCCGCGTGGGCGTCCACCGCGGTCTTCGCGGTGGTGAGCATGGACTGTGCGCTGGACGAACTGATCCCCGAGACCGAGTAGATGTTGATCGGGGTGCCCGCCGTCGACGTCCCCGAGATCTTGGTGAACGGGCCCGCCGCCCACGCGAAGTCACGGACCTTGGAGGCGGTGGCCGTGGTGACCGTGCGTCCGCTGGAGCCGGGGGTGTCCACCGAGGCGCCCGTGGCCGGAACCAGCAGGGTGGTCGGGTGGTCGAGGGTCACCTTGAAGTCGGCGGCCAGTGAGTAGAACGACTCGCCGTTGTTGGTGTACGGGTCCAGGTGCCAGCCCGAGCCGTCCTTGATGGCGAGAACCGGCAGCGCGTTGCCGATCATGCTGAACGCGCCGTCGTAGCCGAAGCGGTCGGCGCCGCTGGGGACGGTGATCCCCAGGTCGAAGCCGATCGTGGCCGACTGACCCTGCGCCAGCGGGGTCGGGAGCGCGATCTGGAGGGCCGTGCAGCCGACCGACAGGGCGCCCGCGGTGCCCCCGGTGACGTTGCTGACCGCGATCGGCATCGCGGAGCAGGTGCCGTGGTAGTTGTCCCACAGCCTCAGGTACACCTCGCTGAGCGCGGTGGAGGAGGCGTTGGTGAACGTCGCGCTCTCGTGGCCCGTCCAGACCGTGCCGCTCGTGTTGCTGCTCAGGCTGACGGTGTACGAGGGGGCGGCCGGCGTGCGCGTGGAGTCCGCCGGCGGGGTCGTGCCGCCGGAGGTGGCGAGGGCGATGTCGTCGAGGACGAAGCTCGTCTGGAGGCTGGAGTCCTCGGTCCCGGTGAAGGCGAGGCTCACGGTCTGGCCCGCGAACGCCGACACGTCGAACGACTTCTGTACGTAGCCGGTGGCCTTGTTGAGGTTCGAGTACGTCGCCAGGGTCGTACTGCCGATCTTCGCCGTCAGCTTGTCGTACGCGGTCGACGAGGTCGTCTCGGCGGTGTCGATGTGCAGCCAGAAGGTGAGCGTGGCGCTACTGCACCCGGACGGGATCGTGACGCTCTGCGAGAGGCTGTCGGTGTGCGTACTGCCGACACCGTTCAGCCAGGCGAAGCTGGTGCCGCCGTGGGCGCTCTGACCGGAACGGCTGGTGATCACGGTCGACGACGACTGGGTCCAGGACGAAGTCCCGCTCTCGAAACCACCGTTGGTGACCACCTGGGCCGGAGTGCAGTCGGCGGCCAGTGGTGCCGTGGGCGGCGCGGCTGCCGCCGGGGTGACGGGGAGCAGGGCGGCGGCCAACGCGGCGATGCCCAGTGCGCTCGCGGCGAGGGCCTTGTGGGGGGTCGGTCTCACACGAAACTCCTTTGAGGCGGCCGGGATTCCGGCCTGCTCGGTGGCCGCCCTGACGGCCGGGGTGCGCCGGGGGCAGCCGGGGGCTGCGCGCATCGCTTGCGCGATCGCTGGGGTGAGATTTCCGTTGCGTCTCCCTGTGGTCAGGGCAACGGCTGCGGGAAGCCTGGCAGATTTGACCGGGGCATGCCATCAGTGACGGGTAAAAGTGTTCGCTGACCTGAAGGGTTCGGGCTCCGCCCGCGGTCGTGGTCGGTACGAATGGGTCGAACTCGGTGATCAGTGCTGCGTGTTGAGAGCTGAGTGTTCAGAGCTGAGTACTGAGCGTTGAGTGCTCAGTGATCCGGGAGCGTGGCGTGCGGGCCGAGTTGCCGGGTGCAGGCGTCCCGGGCCGGGGCGGACAGCAGGTCGCCCGCTCCGGTGAACAGCCGGTACAGGGACGGGCCGTACCGCTCGGCCAGTTCCGCGTTGTGGGCCAGTACGTCGAGCTCGTTGGCGGCGGTGATCTCCAAGAACGCGCGCAGGTCGTCGTCCGCGGGGATGTGCTCGCGGCCGGTGAAGCGATCACGGAAGACCACGGGCCGATCGCCCCCGATCCGGGGAAGGACGGCGCCGCGGTCGCAACTCGCGTACAGGTACACCAGCGCCTCGGCCCGGTCGCCGATCAGCTCCGCCAGGGTCGCCCGCTCGGCGACCGGCAGCAGGTACGTGTCGAAGCCGTCGGTCCCGTACGCGGCATGGCACAGCCCCGCCGCCTGGACCGTGGGGTCACCGCCCCAGTCGGCCAGGAGCCGCCGGACACGGCCGAGGTGCTCCAGCAGCGTGCCGCCCGGATGCGGCATCTCGGCGGTTCCCCGCGCACGCAGGAAGGCTTCGGCACGCGACCACCGGGACGCGTCACCGTCGCCGGTCTCTTCGGGAACTTCGCGTACGTCGGGTGCTTCAGGCATTTCGGTCACTTCAGCCCCTTCTGGATGGGGATTCAACGTCTCGGCAGGCCACTGAGAGACTCCCACCATGGAGACGAGTGCGGGGGCGGACCGGACAACGCCGGGGCGGGCGCTGCCCGGGAACGGGTCGGGCCGAGGGGCGGGCCGTTCCATGGAATGGGCGCTGCGCTCCGCCGAACAGGCGGATGTCGAGGTGATCGCCGAGCTGCGGGCGACGGTGATGCGCCCGGACCTGGAGCGGTTGGGCCGGTTCGACGAGCGCCGGGTCCGCCGACGGCTGCGGGAGTCCTTCTCCCCGGGGCACACGTCGGTCGTCATCGCCGAGGGCGACTTCGCGGGCTGCGTCACGCTGAGGCCGGCCGAGGACGGGCTGTGGCTGGAGCACTTCTATCTCGTCCCGGACCTGCAGGGCCGGGGGCTCGGTTCGGCGGTTCTGCGCACCCTGCTGGAGCGCACCGACGCCGACGGTCTGCCCGTCCGTCTGAATGTCCTGCAGGGCAGCGCCGCCCGGCGACTGTACGAGCGCCACGGGTTCGCCGTGGAGGTTCAGGACCCGGTCGACGTCTTCATGGTGCGACGACCGGGTGCGGGCATCCTCGCCCTAGGAGGGGAGAGGCCCATGAGAGATGAAGAGGTCTGTTCCTAGGCCGCGTTGCGCCAGACCTTCACGTCCAAGGTGGCGTACGTCGTCCCGGACGAACCCCGATACGTCACGAGCCCCACGTGCCCCGTCCCGCTGACCACGCACATCTGCTGGCCGACGGCGAGGTCCTTGACCCAGATGTAGCTCTTGTAGCCGGTCGCCGCCTTGCACGCGTCCAGGCTTCCCTGCCGCCCCACGGGCAGCAGGGCGAGGGAGCTGCCGGAGTCGGTGCCGGGGGCGAGGACCGCCCCCGAGGAGTAGACGGCGTACGTCAGATCCTCGTCGGAGGTCCCGGTGTCCGCCTTGGACCGCACCGGGGTGTCCGCGAGATACAGGTCGTGGCTCGCGGTCATCCGGATCCCGGAGTACGTCACCGGGACGGGGGCCGTCGGGGCCGCGGGCTTGCTGGACGCGGCGGTCGGGGGAGCAGAGGTAGCGGTCCGCGTGGGCGTCGGGGGCCCCGAAGGGCTGGGCGGCAGAGCGGACTTGGCGGTCTTGGGCTTCTTCGAGGCCCGGGGCGACGGGGAGCCGGACGCCGACGGCGAAGCCTCGACGGACGTGGCCGACTGCGACGCGGCCACGTCCTGTGCACGGCTGTCCTTCTTGTCGCCGTCCCCAGGGACGAGCAGCAGCGCGGCGGCCGCCCCACCGGCGACGAGTACGACCGCGGCTGCCGCCCATACCCAGCTCCGGGCCCTGCGTCCCTTGCCGCCCGTGCCCACCGAGGAGGTCTGCGTGGCGTCCGGCTCCTGCGACTGCGGCCAGGGATGCGGAGCGTACGGACCGGGCGCGGCCCCTGGCCCCATCACGAAGGGCCCGGGCAGCGAGGCATGGGACGGCGCGGTGGGGGAGTAGGCCATCGGAGGCCCGAAAGCGCCGGGACCGGCGTGACCGGCGTGACCGGCGGGACCGGCGGGACCGGCGTGACCGGCGTGACCAAAGGTGCCGGATCCAGCAGGTCCGAAAGTCCCCGAAGTCCCCGAAGCCCGGGAGGTCCCCGAAGGCCCCGAAGCGTGGGCGTCCGGAACCGCCTCCGCCCGGGCCCGATCGGCGCCTTCGGCCCGAGCCGCGATACCCGCCGCCAGCTCACCCGACAGCCACGCCCCCGACGCGGACCGCGCTTCGGCACCGAGATCCGCCTGGATCGTCTGGACGGAGCGTATGACCTCCTCGACGGAAGGCCGCTCGGCGGCGGGCTTGCGCAGACACCGTGCCACCAGCTCCCGTATCTCCCCCGGCACGCGGCTGAGATCGGGTTCCTCGTGCACCACCCGGTAGAGCACCGCGTGCGGATCCCCGTCCCCGAAGGCGGCGTGGCCCGTCGCCGCGAACACCGCGGTCTGCCCGAGCGCGAACACGTCGGCCGACGGCATGGCATCCCCGCCGAGCACCTGCTCCGGCGCCATGTAGGCGACGGTTCCGAGGGCCGTGCCGCTCATCGTCACCGACGTGGCGTCCGCGGCCCGCGCGACACCGAAGTCGATGACCCGCGGGCCGTCGGCGGCGAGCAGTACGTTCGACGGCTTGAGGTCCCGGTGCACGATGCCTTCGCGGTGCACCGCCTGCAGGGCCTCCGCGACACCGGCGATCAGCCGCAGCACGGTGTCGAGGGGCAGCGGCCCGTGATCGCGTACCGCGTCGGCGAGGGAAGGCCCCGGCACATAGGCGGTCGCGCACCACGGCATCGACCCCCCGGTGTCGCTGTCGACGACCGGAGCCGTGTAGAGCCCGTGCACCCGGCTCGCGGCGGCCACCTCGGCCTGGAACCGCTTGCGGAACTCGGCGTTCTCGGCCAGCTCCGGCCGGATCACCTTGACCGCGACGGCCCGCCCGCCCGGCGTGTGTGAGAGATAGACCCGTCCCATGCCCCCGGACCCGAGCCGTGCCACCAGCCGGTAGCCGCCGACGACCCGAGGATCGCCGTCCTCCAGAGGCTGGAAGCTCTCCATATCGGCCCCACCGTCGCTCAACACGCCCCACTCCACCCCGAGATCCGTTCTGTGGTGCCCCATTGCATCACGGGCCCACTCGGCCCGGTGGGGACGGCCACCTACCTCGTGGCCGGGCCCCGCCCGCTCCTCGAAACCCTCGGACGGGGGCTCTCCCGGAACCGCCTACCCTTGGAGGCATGACCAGCAGCAGCGACCGGAGTCAGGCAGTGGACGTTCAGGAACCCAAGACCTACGAGGTGCGCACCTACGGGTGCCAGATGAACGTCCACGACTCCGAACGGCTCTCCGGGCTCCTCGAAGGCGCCGGTTACGTGCGCGCGCCCGAAGGGTCCGACGGCGACGCGGACGTCGTCGTCTTCAACACCTGCGCCGTCCGGGAGAACGCCGACAACAGGCTGTACGGCAACCTCGGCCGCCTCGCGCCGATGAAGACGAAGCGCCCCGGGATGCAGATCGCCGTCGGCGGCTGCCTGGCCCAGAAGGACCGCGACACCATCGTGAAGAAGGCGCCCTGGGTGGACGTCGTCTTCGGTACGCACAACATCGGCAAGCTGCCGGTCCTCCTGGAGCGCGCCCGCGTGCAGGAAGAGGCGCAGGTCGAGATCGCCGAGTCGCTGGAGGCGTTCCCGTCCACGCTGCCGACCCGCCGCGAGAGCGCGTACGCGGCCTGGGTGTCCATCTCCGTGGGCTGCAACAACACCTGCACCTTCTGCATCGTCCCGGCGCTGCGCGGCAAGGAGAAGGACCGCAGGACCGGCGACATCCTCGCCGAGATCGAGGCACTGGTCGGCGAGGGCGTCTCCGAGATCACACTGCTCGGGCAGAACGTCAACGCGTACGGCAGCGACATCGGCGACCGCGAGGCGTTCAGCAAGCTGCTGCGGGCCTGCGGGCAGATCGAGGGCCTGGAGCGGGTCCGGTTCACCTCCCCGCACCCCCGGGACTTCACCGACGACGTCATCGCCGCCATGGCCGAGACTCCGAACGTGATGCCGCAGCTGCACATGCCGCTGCAGTCCGGTTCGGACCCGGTCCTGAAGGCGATGCGCCGGTCCTACCGGCAGGACCGCTACCTCGGGATCATCGAGAAGGTGCGCGCCGCCATTCCGCACGCCGCCATCACCACCGACATCATCGTGGGCTTCCCCGGCGAGACCGAGGAGGACTTCGAGCAGACCATGCACGTGGCGCGGGAGGCCCGCTTCTCGGCGGCGTTCACGTTCCAGTACTCCAAGCGTCCCGGCACCCCGGCCGCCACCATGGAGAACCAGGTCCCCAAGGAGGTCGTCCAGGCGCGCTACGAGCGTCTCGTCGCCCTCCAGGAGCAGATTTCCTGGGACGAGAACAAGAAGCAGGTCGGCCGCACCCTGGAGCTGATGGTCGCCGAGGGCGAGGGCCGCAAGGACGGCGCCACCCACCGCCTCTCCGGCCGTGCCCCCGACAACCGCCTGGTCCACTTCACCAAGCCCGACCAGGAAGTACGGCCCGGTGACGTGGTCACCGTCGAGGTCACCTACGCCGCCCCGCACCACCTGCTCGCCGAGGGCGCCGTCCTGGACGTGCGCCGCACGCGCGCGGGGGACGCCTGGGAGAAGCGCAACGCGGCCGAGGCGCCGAAGCCCGCCGGCGTGATGCTGGGGCTGCCGAAGATCGGTGCCCCGGAGCCGCTGCCGGTCGCCACCGGCAGCGGGTGCGGCTGCGACTGACCTCGCGACGGGGGGCTCCTGGACGGGTCGCGCGGGGTTACGCTGCCGATCATGCTTGTAGCCGCCGCAGTCTGCCCCTGTCCGCCGCTGCTCGTCCCCGAGGTCGCCGCCGGTGCGGCACCGGAACTGGCCGCCGCGCGCGCGGCCTGCACGGACGCACTGGGGGTGCTGGCCGCCTCGCGCCCCGACCTGCTGGTCGTCGTCGGCCCCGCCGACGAGAGCGGGCGCGGGTCGTTCCCGGAGGGGGCGCCGGGCTCGTTCCGCGGGTTCGGTGTGGACCTCGACGTACGCCTCGGGGGCGGGGCGTCGCTCTCCGGAGCGCCGGAGCGTCCGCTTCCGCCCTCGCTCGCCGTCGCCGCCTGGCTGCTGGAACGCACGGGCTGGTCCGACGCCCCCGTCGAAGGCCTTGGGGTGGGAGAACCCCTCGAGGCGGAGCGCTGCGTCCGGACCGGGGCGGGGATCGTCGCGCGGGCCGACCGGGTGGCCCTGCTGGTGATGGGCGACGCCAGCGCGTGCCGGACGCTCAAGGCGCCCGGCTATCTCGACGAACGCGCGGCGGGCTTCGACGCTGAGGTCGCGCGGGCGCTGGGTGCGGCGGACGTGGCGGCCCTGAAGGCGCTGGACGCCGAGCTGGCGTACGAACTGAAGGTCTCCGGGCGGGCCCCCTGGCAGGTCCTCGCGGGCGCGGCCGAGGGCGCGGACCTCGGCGGCGCCCTGCTGTACGAGGACGCACCGTACGGGGTGGGGTACATGGTGGCGGCCTGGTCCTAGGGGCCCTCGAGGTCCTGGGGATCCAGGGCGTCCTAGCGGTCCTGGGACTCCGCCCGAGAAGGCCGTCGGCCGACAGAGCCGAGCCTCGATACGGCCGGCTGGACACGGTGGCCCGGACCCCGCGGCGCGGACAGGGTGGCCCGGACCCGGCGGCCCGGACACGGCGGACGGCCGGGAGCCCGGTGTGCTCCGCGGCCGTCCGCCGATGTGTACTGATATCTACTGATGCGCGCCCGTCAGGGCGTCGGGGGCGGTGGGGGCATGTCCGGCGGCGGCGTGGCGCCGTCGGTTTCCTTGTGCGCGAGTCGGTCCATGGCGCCCTTGGCCTTGCCCGTGCCCGTCTGGATCTTGTCGCTGTACTTGTGCTTGGTCTTTTCGTCGACCACCTTCGCGGCCTTGTCGAGACCGTGAGTGACCTTGTCCCCGTGCTGTTGCGCGAGGTCCGAGACCTTGTCCTTGGCGGGTGCCAGCTTGGCTTTCAAATTGTCCAGGAGACTCATGGTCCACCTTCCCTCGCGGGACAGTTACGTGCGGGCGCTTTCGCCGGCCTCGTTGTCCGCGGCCTTTTCGGCGGTCTGCTGCTGGGGGATCTCGACGTCATCCTTGGCGGTGGCCTCCGCGGGCTCGCTCGCCGCGGCCCCGCCTTCGCTCTCGGAGCCTCCCGGGCTCTCGGAGCCTTCGGACTTCTCGGACGAATCCTTCGCCTCCTCCGTCACCTCCGCCTCGGTATCGGCCGTTGGTGTGTCGGCCTGCACCGCGGCGGTTGACGCCTCCTCCGTAGCCTTCGACCTTCCAAGAAGTCGTGCAAAAACGCCCATATCCACTCCATACGTTACTCGTGAGAGCGAAATTCCGCGTCACCCGGTGCGTCCCATTGCGTCGCACGGGTCACCGGCTCTCGAAAACCGGCGGCTGGAACCTCGCAACAGGCAACGACCCCGGGCCCGTGGCGTCACGTAGCTCGTTCGAGAAGAGGCCCCGAGGTTTGCGAGACTGGGGCGGTGAGTAGCGCACCCCCCGCCCCCCGGGTCATCGCCGTCGTAGGACCGACCGCCGCAGGAAAGTCCGATCTGGGCGTGTACCTCGCCCAACGGCTCGGCGGCGAGGTCGTCAACTCCGACTCCATGCAGTTGTACCGAGGGATGGACATCGGTACCGCCAAACTGACGCCGCAGGAGCGCGGTGGGATCCCGCACCACCTCCTGGACATCTGGGACGTGACCGTCACGGCCAGCGTCGCCGAGTACCAGCGGCTCGCCCGCGCCCGCATCGACGCGCTGCTCGCCGACGGCCGCTGGCCGATCCTGGTGGGCGGCTCCGGGCTGTACGTCCGTGGGGCCGTCGACAATCTGGAGTTCCCCGGCACCGACCCCGAGGTGCGGGCCCGGCTGGAGGAGGAGCTCACGCTGCGTGGCTCCGGAGCGCTGCACGCGCGTCTGGCCACGGCCGATCCGGAGGCCGCGCACGCGATCCTGCCCAGCAACGGCCGCCGTATCGTCCGCGCCCTCGAGGTCATCGAGATCACCGGGAAGCCCTTCACCGCCAACCTCCCCGGCCACGACTCCGTCTACGACACCCTGCAGATCGGCGTCGACGTCACGCGCCCCGAGCTCGACGACCGCATCGCGCGCCGCGTCGACCGGATGTGGGACGCGGGGCTCGTCGACGAGGTGCGTGCGCTGGAGGCGCACGGATTGCGGGAGGGGCGTACGGCATCCCGTGCGCTCGGATACCAGCAGGTGCTCGCGGCGCTCGCCGGGGAGTGCACCGACGCGGAGGCGCGCGCCGAGACCGTACGCGCCACCAAACGCTTCGCGCGGCGTCAGGACTCCTGGTTCCGGCGCGATCCCCGGGTGCACTGGCTGAGCGGCGCTGCGGCGGATCTCACAGAACTCCCGCAGCTCGCCCTGGCGTTGGTCGAACGACCGGTCACAGCCTGATCACGTCATGGCATCGGGACGCTCCGGCCGCCGTCCGGGCCTTCGGCGCCGTGCCATCATCGAGCTTCGATCGACCAAGTGGAGTCCGAGTTGGGAGGGCGCGTGGCGATGGAGGCCGGCCCTCGCGACACCGCACAGGACGCGGAGCACGACACCGCGCAGGAGCAGCAGAAACCGCAGCAACGGCTGGAACCGCTGGAACCTCAGGATTTCGTCGCAGATCGACCGGGCCCTGACGGGGACCTGCTGGGCGGCGACGGTGAGCGGCTCGGTGTCGACGGTGCTCCGCTGAGCTCCGACGGGCCCGACGAGGCTTCCGGCGGTGTGAGCGCCGACGGGCCGACCCCGGACGAGATGGTGCCGGCCGAGGTCGAGGTCGAGCTGCGCCCACAGCGTCGACTGCGGATCTGGCAGCTCGCGCCGATCGTGATCCTGGCCGCGACGGGCTCCCTGATGTTCGCCTTCCCGCTCGCCTTCGAGTTCGGTGACGGCGGTGCGGTGGTCGCCATGCTCGGCCTGCTGATCTGCTCGTGCGCCGCGGGCTGGGGCATGATGGCCGCCCGCCGGGTCGGCTACGTGTGGCCGGGCCTGCCGCCGCGGGGCACCGGCCGCCGTCTGGACTGGCGCGTCGTGCTCGCGTACGTCGTGGTGGTCGCGGCGGTGGCGGTACTCGCCGTCTGGCGCGTCGCCCGCCTCCGCTGAGGTCCCCCTTCACCTGGGTCCCCGCCCGGAACGGGGTGTCGGACCGACCCCGTAGGATCGAGGAATGAGCACGCGGATCGCCTTCCTCAAGGGTCACGGGACCGAGAACGACTTCGTGATCGTCCCGGACCCGGAGAACGCCATCGACCTGCCCCCGACCGCCGTGGCCGCCCTGTGCGACCGCCGCGCGGGCATCGGCGGCGACGGTCTGCTGCATGTCGTTCGGTCCGCCGCGCACCCCGAGGCCATGGAGATGGCGGCCGAAGCGGAGTGGTTCATGGACTACCGCAACGGCGACGGCTCGGTCGCGGAGATGTGCGGCAACGGAGTGCGGGTGTTCGCGCGCTACCTCCAGCGTGCCGGACACGTGGCCGAGGGAGACATCGCGGTCGCCACACGCGGGGGCGTGAAGAGCGTGCACCTCGCCAAGGACGGCGCCGTCACCGTCGGCATGGGCAAGGCGGTCCTCCCCGAAGGGGATGTCACCGTGAGCGTCGGCGAGCGCAGCTGGCCCGCGCGCAACGTCAATATGGGCAACCCGCACGCCGTCGCCTTCGTGGACGACCTCGCACACGCCGGCAACCTGTTCACGCCGCCGCCGTTCGCTCCGGCCGCGGCCTACCCGGACGGGGTGAACGTCGAATTCGTGGTCGACCGGGGACCGCGGCACGTCGCCCTGCGCGTCCACGAGCGCGGCTCCGGGGAGACCCGTTCGTGCGGTACGGGCGCGTGCGCCGTGGCCGTCGCGGCGGCCCGCCGTGACGGAGCCGACCCGGCCGTGACGGGGACTCCGTCGACGTACACCGTCGACGTGCCCGGCGGCCGCCTGGTGATCACCGAGCACCCGGACGGCGAGATCGAGATGACCGGCCCCGCGGTGATCGTCGCCGAGGGCGAGCTCGACGCGGAGTGGCTGGACACCGTGCAGTTCTGAACGGACGTCTTCTGAACGGACGTCCCGGGCGATGTCGTAACCCTGGTTCCTTCCAAAACCTCGCGTCCGTAAACCCCCTGAACCTTCGCTCGAATGGGTGATCCGTTTCACGCTCGGCGAGAGGCGGTCAGCGGGGCGTGGTGGGCTCGGTAGCATCAAGCACCGGCCCGGACGGGGGAATCGAGACCAACCCCTGAGCCGTGTACGCCATGGGGCACCCCGTCCGCCGGTCTACGCAGCCGGAGGTGCCCATGAGTGCGGAGGCGACGAACCCCGCGACGCCAGCCCCTGCAACGCCCTCCCCCGAGCTCTCGGCCTCTCCCCCACTCTCGACTTCGCTCGAGCGGGGGGACCCCCATGAGCAGGGGGTACCCCCATCGCACCGCAGGAAGAGCCGTCCTCGGATCGATCTGCGCCGCCTCGGCCGCGCCGCGCTGCTCGGCACGACGTCCCGCGACCGGCTGCCCGACGCGATCGGTCACGTGGCCGAGGCACATCGCGCGCACCACCCCGACGCGAACATGGAACCGCTGCGCCGGGCCTATGTGCTGGCGGAGTCCTCGCACCGCGGCCAGATGCGCAAGAGCGGTGAGCCGTACATCACCCACCCGCTCGCCGTGACCCTGATCCTCGCCGAACTCGGCGCGGAGACCACGACGTTGACCGCCTCCCTTCTCCACGACACCGTCGAGGACACGGAAGTGACGCTCGATCAGGTACGCGAGGAGTTCGGCGACGAGGTCTGCTATCTCGTCGACGGCGTCACCAAGCTGGAAAAGGTGGACTACGGAGCGGCCGCCGAACCCGAGACGTTCCGCAAGATGCTCGTCGCCACCGGCAACGACGTCCGCGTGATGTCGATCAAACTCGCCGACCGGCTGCACAACATGCGCACGCTCGGCGTCATGCGCCCCGAGAAACAGGCGCGCATCGCCAAGGTCACCAGGGACGTGCTGATCCCGCTCGCCGAACGGCTCGGCGTCCAGGCGCTCAAGACCGAGCTGGAGGACCTCGTCTTCGCGATCCTGCACCCCGAGGAGTACGAGCACACCAGGGAACTGATCGTCGACAACGCCTCGCGCGCGAGCGACCCGCTCGCCGAGATCGCCGAGGAGGTGCGCACGGTCCTGCGCGAGGCCGGGATCCCGGCCGAAGTCCTCATCAGGCCAAGGCACTTCGTCTCCGTGCATCGCGTGTCACGCAAACGCGGGCCCATGCGCGGCGCCGACTTCGGACGTCTCCTGGTGCTCGTGAACGAGGACGCGGACTGCTACGGGGTCCTCGGCGAACTGCACACCTGTCTCACCCCGGTCGTCTCGGAGTTCAAGGACTTCATCGCGGTCCCCAAGTTCAACCTGTACCAGTCGCTGCACACAGCCGTCGCGAGCGGCGACGGCGAGATCGCCGAAGTCCTCATCCGCACCCACCAGATGCACAAGGTCGCCGAGGCCGGGGTCATCGCACTCGGCAATCCCTACGCTCCTCCTTCGGAGGAGCAGTCGGACGAGCAGTCCGAGGGCCGGCCTGGCGTCGGTGGACGCCCGGTGGACGGCGAGCGGGTGGACCCCACCCGCCCCGGCTGGCTCTCCCGGCTCCTCGACTGGCAGGAGGGCGCCCCGGACCCGGACACGTTCTGGTCCACGCTGCGCGAAGACCTCGCCCAGGACCGCGAGATCACCGTCTTCCGCGCCGACGGCGGCGCGTTGGGCCTTCCGGAGGGCGCCAGTTGTGTGGACGCCGCGTACGCGCAGTACGGCGAGGACGCGCACGCCTGCATCGGCGCCCGCGTCAACGGCCGCCTGGCGACCCTCAGTACGGTCCTGAAGGACGGCGACACCGTGCAGCTCCTCATGGGCCAGGACCCCGCCTCGGAGCCCTCCAGGGAGTGGCTGGAGCACGCGCACACGCCCGCCGCGCGGATCGCCATCCAGCGCTGGCTGGCCGCACACCCCTCACCCGTCGCCACGCAGGACCCGGCGGCCCGGGAAGCCCCGGAAACCGCCGAGACCCCGGCCGCGGCCCGCAGGCCGTCCGCCGAGACAACCGCGGCCCGCCCCACGGACGCGTCCGCCGCCCGCCCCACCGACGGGCCTTCCGCCCGCCCCGCCGCCGCGAACGCCGTCGTCGACCAGCCCGGCGCCTCCGTACGCCTCGCGGGCTGCTGTACGCCCGTACCGCCCGACGAGGTGACCGGCTTCGCCGTACGCGGGGGAGTGGTGACCGTCCACCGCGTGGAGTGCGCAGGAGTGGCGCGCATGAAGAGCTCGGGGCGCGCGGAGGTGGAAGTGCGCTGGGGCGACACCACCGAGTGCCGGGTCACGCTGGTCGCCGAGTCCTTCGGACGCCCGCATCTGCTCGCCGACCTCACCGAAGCCATCGCCCTGGAGGGCGTCGCGATCGTCTCGGCGACCGTCGAACCCCCCAGCCAGCAGCGGGTACGCCACACGTACACGCTGCAACTCCCGGACGCGGCGCACCTTCCCGGACTGATGCGCGCGATGCGCAACGTGCCGGGCGTGTACGACGTGAGCCGGGCGCAGCACGCGGCGGCTGCCACGCAGTAGCACCCGATCGGGTGGGCCCGGCGCGAGTCGTCGCCGCGGGGCGGGTGCGCGCTGGTAGCCGTGGTCCATGCTGCTCACCCCCCACACCAGGAACCGTCGTATCCAGGGGGCGCTCCTCGCCTCCGCCGTCTCGGTCTGTCTCGTCGCCGCGAGCGCCCCGTCCCCGGGCACGCCCCTCGGCATCGGTGACCGCCTCTTCCCGCACCTGGGCAATCCCGGGTACGACGTCAAGTCCTACGACCTCTCCTTCACCTACCCGGGCGTCAACGACAAACCGCTGGCGGCCGTCACCACGATCGACGCCGTGACGTCCGAGCGGCTCGAGCGCGTCAATCTGGACTACACGCACGGCACGGTGGAATCGGTCGAGGTCAACGGCGCGCCGGCGACGTTCACGAGCGCCGGGGAGGACCTGGTGGTGACGCCCGGGGAGCCGGTGCCCGCGGGCGGCTGGATGCGGATCACCGTGCGGCACTCGAGCGATCCGGTCACCACCGGGAACGGGGACGGCGGCTGGGTGCGGACGAAGGACGGCCTCGCCATGGCCAACCAGGCCGACGCCGGGCACATGGTCTTCCCGTGCAACGACCACCCCTCGGACAAGGCGATGTTCACCATCCACGTCACCGCGCCCGACGGGTACACCGCCGTGGCCAACGGCCTGCCCACCGGGGTCGACCGGGCCGGCAAGTCCACCACGTGGACGTACCGCACCACGCACCCCATGGCCACGGAACTCACCCAGGTGTCCATCGGCCGCTCCAGCGTGGTGCACCGCGAGGGCCCGCACGGCCTGCCGGTCCGTGACGTCGTGCCCACCAAGGACAGCGAGCTGCTCGAACCGTGGCTCAAGAAGACGCCCGACCAGATCGCCTGGATGGAGAGCAAGGTCGGCCCGTACCCCTTCGAGACCTATGGGCTGCTGATGGTCCAGGCGCAGACCGGCTTCGAACTGGAGACACAGACACTCTCTCTCTTCGAGAGAGAACTCTTCACCGAGCCCGCGCTGCCCAAGTGGTACGTCGAGTCGATCATGGTGCACGAGCTGTCGCACCAGTGGTTCGGCGACAGCGTCAGCCCCCGCGTCTGGTCCGACCTGTGGCTCAACGAGGGCCACGCGACCTGGTACGAGGCCCTGTACGCCGAGGAGAAGGCGGACAAGCCCATGGAGACCCGGATGAAGACGGCCTACCGCGCCTCCGACTCCTGGCGGGCCGCCGGAGGGCCGCCCGCGGCCCCCAAGGAGCCCGCCCCGGGACAGAAGATCAGCATCTTCCGGCCGAGCGTCTACGACGGGGCCGCGCTCGTCCTGTACGCGCTGCGCCAGGAGATCGGACACTCCGCCTTCGAGCGCCTGGAGCGCAGCTGGGTCGCCCTTCACCGGGACGGCACGGCCACGACCGCGGACTTCGAGCGGCTCGCGTCCGCCCTCGCGAACCGTGACCTGAGCGCGTTCTTCCAGGCCTGGCTCTACGGCACGAAGACGCCGCCGATGCCAGGGCACCCGGACTGGAAGAGCGATGCCCCGAAGGCACGCAAGGGCGCCTGAGAACTCGGATGACGAGACGGGACGTGCCGTGCGACCATCATCAGGTCGGCGGCGCGGCCCCGCGGAGGGTTGGCCCGGCGGAATTCGGGAATCTCCCGGTGGTCCCGGACGTTCTTCCTTGTGACGGGCGGTGTCCGTCGCCGAACAGGCTTCACCAGTGACGCCATCGATACCACCAGTGACGTATCGGTGTCCCCATCGACGTAAGGATCCAATGACCTCCTCTTCTTCCCCTTCCCAGGACGCGCAGAGCCTCGCGCAGAACTACCCCGAAGGTCTTCGGGCCGATGCCCTGATGGAAGAGGACGTCGCCTGGAGCCACGAGGTCGACGGAGAGCGGGACGGCGAGCAGTTCGATCGCTCCGAGCGCGCGGCCCTGCGCCGTGTGGTGGGCCTCTCCACCGAGCTCGAGGACGTCACCGAGGTCGAGTACCGACAGCTCCGTCTGGAGCGCGTCGTCCTCGTCGGTGTGTGGACCACGGGAACGATTCAGGACGCGGACAACTCGCTCGCCGAGCTGGCAGCCCTCGCGGAGACCGCGGGCGCGCTCGTGCTCGACGGCGTCGTCCAGCGCCGGGACAAGCCCGACGCGGCCACATACATCGGATCCGGCAAGGCCAACGAGCTGCGGGACATCGTCCTGGAGACCGGCGCCGACACCGTGATCTGCGATGGTGAGCTGAGCCCCGGCCAGCTGATCCACCTCGAGGACGTCGTCAAGGTCAAGGTCATCGACCGTACGGCCCTGATCCTCGACATCTTCGCCCAGCACGCCAAGTCCCGAGAGGGCAAGGCGCAGGTCGCGCTCGCGCAGATGCAGTACATGCTGCCGAGGCTGCGCGGCTGGGGCCAGTCGCTGTCCCGTCAGATGGGCGGCGGCAAGGGCGGCGGCCTCGCCACCCGTGGTCCCGGTGAGACCAAGATCGAGACGGACCGGCGTCGTATCCGCGAGAAGATGGCGAAGATGCGCCGGGAGATCGCGGACATGAAGACCGGCCGCGAGATCAAGCGCCAGGAGCGCCGCAGGAACAAGGTGCCCTCGGTCGCCATCGCCGGTTACACCAACGCGGGCAAGTCCTCCCTGCTCAACCGCCTCACGGGCGCCGGCGTGCTGGTCGAGAACGCGCTGTTCGCGACCCTCGACCCGACCGTGCGCCGGGCCGAGACCCCGAGCGGGCGGCTGTACACCCTGGCCGACACGGTCGGGTTCGTACGCCACCTCCCGCACCACCTCGTCGAGGCGTTCCGCTCCACGATGGAAGAGGTCGGCGACTCCGACCTGATCCTGCACGTGGTGGACGGCTCGCACCCGGCGCCGGAGGAGCAGCTGGCCGCCGTGCGCGAGGTCATCCGCGAAGTCGGCGCGACCGACGTGCCCGAGATCGTGGTGATCAACAAGGCGGACGCGGCCGACCCGCTGGTCCTCCAGCGGCTGATGCGGATCGAGAAGCGCTCCATCGCGGTCTCGGCCCGCACCGGGATGAACATCGACCAGCTGCTCGCGCTCATCGACAACGAGCTGCCCCGCCCCTCGGTCGAGATCGAGGCGCTCGTGCCGTACACGCACGGCAGGCTGGTCGCGCGCGCCCACTCCGAGGGCGAGGTGATCTCCGAGGAGCACACCCCGGAGGGCACCCTGCTCAAGGTGCGGGTGCACGAGGAACTGGCGGCCGACCTCGCGCCGTACGTTCCGGCGCCCGTCGCGCTCTAGCCGCCCGCTTCCGCAGGGACGACGTACGAAGGCCCGCACCCTCTCGCAGGGGCGGGCCTTCGCCGTGGCCGGGTGAGCACGGCGCCGACCGTCCGCCGTACCGCTTGCTCATGTTCTCGCAGAGCGCCTGCGCGCCCCTGCCGAGCTGCGGCCCCGCGAGCCAGGTGTTGCCGGCCGGACCGATCGAGGTGTTCGAGACCAGCTCGGTCTTGCCGCCGACGACCCGGAACCAGCCGCCGCCGGAGGAACCGCCGGTCATCGTGCAGCCGATGCGGTACATCGTCGGCAGGCTCGGGTTCAGCGACAGCCGCCCCGGCCGGTCGACGCACTCGAACATCTTCAGACCGTTGTACGGCGGCGCGGCCGGGTAACCCCAGGCGCCCATCGTGCCGACGTCCCGGGCGGAGGGCGCCGAGAAGTCCACCCCTGGTCGTTGTACGCGGGCACGAAGGCGATGTTGCCGGGCCATTGGGGGCGAACGGCGGTGGAGTGGTGAAGGTTTCCGTGCGCCACCCCACCACCGCCCGTGCGGCCCGTGTGCGATTCCTGTCAGGCCCGTCGGGTCACTGGCCTGCGCATCGTCGTCTCACGGGCCCGTTGTCCCACTGACCCCTGCCCCTTGTCTCACTGGCTCGCGAACTTCTTGCTCACCGAGTCGTACACACCCTTGGCGACCGCACCCAGGTGCGGACCCGCCAGCCAGCCCGCGCTGACCGGGCCGATCGAGGTGTTGGACACCAGGGCGGGCTTGCCGTCCGACCCGGTCGCCACCCAGCCGCCGCCGGACGAACCGCCGGTCATGGTGCACCCGATGCGGTACATCGTCGGGTCCGCCTCGGCGATCGACAGACGGCCGGGCCTGTCGGTGCACTGATACAGCTTCTGCCCGTCGAACGGCGCCGCCGCCGGGTATCCGGTCGCCGTGATGCTCGCGACCTTGGGTACGGCCGGAGCGTCGAAGTTCACCGGGAGCGCCGAACCGACCGTCTCCTCAAGGGACTTGCCGGTGCTGCCCTTCTCCGGCGTCACATGCAGGACCGCGTAGTCGTACGACGCGCCCTGACCGCCGGTGGAGCCGCCCTGCGCGATCCACTGGTCCGAGGTCTGCGCCCAGTCGCTCCACCAGACACCGTACGGAGCGACCTCCGTCCGCGCGGCGTTCTGCAGCTGGGCGGACGTCCTGCCGGCGTTGTTGTACGAGGGCACGAAGGCGATGTTGCGGTACCAGCCGCCCTTCTTGCCGGCGTGCACGCAGTGGCCCGCGGTCCACACGAGGTTCGACTTGCCCGGGTGCGCGGGGTCCTCGACCACGGTCGCCGAGCAGACCATCGTGCCCTCGGGGGAGTCGAAGAAGACCTTGCCCGCCTCGGGCACGCTGTCGTGGTAGGCGGCGCTCACGGCCTTCGCCGCCACGGGCGCCGGAGTGGCGTCGGTGACACCCTGGTCACCGGAGAGGTCGTTCTCGTCGACGCCCTTGTTCTTGTCCGGGTCGTCGGCGCCGCGCATCCGGTCCGGGTCCCACAGCCCCTTGATGATGGGGTTGACGAAGTCGTTGGCCTCGCGCAGCCAGTCGTCCTTGTTCCAGTTCTTCCAGGCGCCGTTCTTCCACTTGTCGATGTCGATCCCGTGCTCTTTGAGCTTGTTCTTGATGTCGTCCGGGATCTTGATCTTGTCGTCGCCGCTCTGGGACGCCGACGCGCCGGCCTGGCCGCTCGCGTTGCTGTCGCCCGAGTCGCAGCCGGTGGCGGTCAGCGCCAGCACCGCCGTCAGGCCGACGGCGGCCAGTACGGGGGAGGTTGTGCGGCGCGCGCTCCTCCCTCGACGAGCGGCGAAGAGCGGGCGTATGGATCGCATGGTGTAACTCCCCCTGGACGTAAGAGAACCTGTCAGGATCCGCCGATCCGGAGTCCCTCGGTACGGGACACAGGTGCATCGTTCGGTGTCTCTGAACGGCACCACACACTATGCGCTCGCTGTGGGGGACATCCCACGGAACCGCAACGGTTCCGTCACGGCAAGGATCTTCGACTCACCCGCTTCCCCGAGCCGGTCACGTCGTTGGTACGTACGGGGGGCCTGCCGCCTGTGCTCGGAGCTCCCTGCCAACTCGCCCCTGGACAGCGGGAGGACCTGAAGTCGTGGCCGTGACCGAGTCTGCGGTGGTACCGGTGGGGCGCGAGCCCGAGGAGTCGCGGGAGAGGGTGCCCGGAGTGTCCGAGGGGGCGCGCGCGGCGCACGAGGGGATTCTGCGGCGTCAGTCGGCGCGCGAGTCGGCGGCCCGCACCTACGCGCGCGCCCTGCCGATCGTCCCCGTGCGGGCGCGGGGCCTGACCATCGAGGGCGCGGACGGGCGCCGTTACCTCGACTGTCTCTCCGGCGCGGGCACCCTGGCCCTGGGACACAACCACCCGGTGGTCCTGGAAGCGATCAGAAAAGTCCTCGACTCCGGGGCGCCACTGCACGTCCTCGACCTGGCCACACCCGTCAAGGACGCCTTCACCACCGAGCTGTTCGGCACGCTGCCCCCGGAGTTCGCCGCCCGCGCGCGGGTGCAGTTCTGCGGACCCGCCGGGACGGACGCCGTCGAGGCCGCGTTCAAACTGGTGCGCGCGGCGACCGGGCGCACCGGAATGCTCGCGTTCACCGGTGCCTATCACGGGATGACCGCGGGGGCGCTCGAAGCATCCGGGGGCGCGACCGAGGTACGGGTCGCGCGCCTGCCCTACCCCCAGGACTACCGCTGCCCGTTCGGCATCGGCGGTGAGCGGGGTGCCGAACTCGCCGCGCGCTGGACCGAGTCCCTGCTCGACGACACCAAGTCCGGCGTGCCACGCCCCGCCGGGATGATCCTCGAACCCGTCCAGGGCGAGGGCGGGGTGATTCCCGCGCCCGACGACTGGATGCGGCGGATGCGCGAGATCACCGCGGCGCGCTCCATTCCCCTGATCGTGGACGAGGTCCAGACCGGCGTCGGGCGCACCGGAACCTTCTGGGCCGTGGAACACAGCGGGATCACCCCGGACGTGATGGTCCTGTCCAAGGCCATCGGAGGCAGCCTGCCGCTGGCCGTCGTCGTCTACCGCGACGACCTCGACGTCTGGCAACCGGGCGCCCACGCGGGCACGTTCCGCGGCAACCAGCTGGCCATGGCCGCGGGCACGGCGACCCTCGCCTACGTCCGCGAGAACGGACTGGCCGAGCGCGCGGCGACCCTGGGCTCCCGCATACTCACTCAACTCCGCGCACTCGCCGAGGAGTTCCCGTGCATCGGTGACGTACGGGGCCGTGGGCTGATGATCGGCGTCGAGCTGGTGGATCCCGAGACGGCCCCGGACACCACCACCGACGGCCCCCGGCCCGCCGCCCCCGAACTCGCCGCCGCCGTGCAGCGCGAGTGCCTGCGCCGCGGTCTGATCGTGGAGCTGGGCGGGCGCCGCGCCAGCGTGGTGCGACTTCTGCCGCCCCTGACGATCAGCGACGAACAGGCGACCGCGGTGCTCGATCGCCTGGCGGACGCGGTGGCGGCGGTGGCTGCGGCGGCGCGAGCGGGACTGGGCGGGCCGGCCGGGCACGGTCGGGGTTCCGCGTCCGGTGAGCACGCCGGATAGGACCTGCAACCGCCGCGGCGGCCCGTACGGCGGTCCCCCCGACGGGCTCCAGCGCCCGGTCGGGACGCAGACCTCACTCGGACCACCCCACTCGGAACACCGCACTCGCCCCCCGACCCGGACCACCGTCCGCCCACCCGGACCGACCAGGAACGCCCCACGCCCCACGCACGCCAGTACCGCCCCGGTTCGTCGCCGCACGAGCCTGAACGACCCCGAGGAACTCTCTTGAACGCCACCCCCACACCCGACGGCCGTCCCGACACCCACGAGCGAGCGGCCTGTGGCACGCAGACCCCGCCGGCTCTGGGAGCCGACGCGGTCCCCCGGCAGAAGAGAGGGGCCCTGGAGACCGAGCGGCTGCGCGGCGCCACCGCCGATCTGCTGGAGCACCCCGCCGCCCACACCGCGGCCCAGGCGGCAGCGGTCGAGAACCTGTTGCGCTGCTGGGTACGGGAGAACAACCTGCCCGCCCCCACCGACGGCACCCTCCGCATCCCCCTCCCCGCCAGCGGCACCTCCCTCCTGACGCCGGTCCACTACTGGTCCCCGACCGGCTGGCACCGCTTCGGCCTCCCGCACCTCGCCGACGCTCCCGAGGGAGCACCGCCCGCCGACGCCGTCACCGTGGCGGCGCTGCTGGCGCGCCAGGCGGCGACGGGCGACGGGACGACGAGCACGGCCGAGGCGACGTCGACGCCCGTTTCCGAAACCGGCCCCGCCGGGGACGGTGCCGACCTGGTCGGCCGTGTCGCCGACTCGGTCCGGCGGACCGTCGTGTTCATCAGCGACCGCAGGGAACGGCCCGCCGACACCCCCGACTTCTTCCTCGCCGCCGAACAAGCACTGGTGCTGGGGCACCCGTGGCACCCCACCCCGAAGAGCCGGGAAGGGCTCTCCGAGGCCGAAGCGCGACTGTACTCACCCGAGTTGCGCGGCTCCTTCCCGCTGCACTGGATGGCGGTCGCCCCCGCGGTCCTGGCGGCCGACTCGGCGTGGACGGAGCGCGGCCGGCCCGTCCTCGCGCAGCAGCTCACCGCGCGGCTGGCCGGAGCCGGGCTGTCCCTGCCCGACGGGTACGCCGCCCTGCCGCTGCACCCCTGGCAGCTGGCCGACGTCCGGCACCGGCCCGAGACCGCGGCCCTGCTCGACGCCGGACTGCTCCGGGACCTCGGCCCGCACGGCTCCGCCTGGCACCCGACCTCCTCCGTCCGCACCCTCTACCGCTCCAGCGCCCCCGCGATGCTCAAACTGTCGCTGGGCCTGCGCATCACCAACTCCCGCCGTGAGAACCTCCGCAAGGAGCTCCACCGCGGCGTGGAGGTCCACCGTCTGCTGCGCAGCGGCCTGTCCAAGCAGTGGCAGTCCGCCCACCCGGGCTTCGACATCGTCCGCGACCCGGCCTGGCTCGCCGTCAACGCCCCGGACGGCACCCCCCTGGCCGGGCTCGACGTGATGATCCGCCACAACCCGTTCGGGCCGACCGACGACGCCATCTGTGTCGCGGGGCTCGTCTCTCCCCGGCCCCACGCCCGACCCGGCGCACGCGGCGGATCCGAGGACCGGCCCGTCATGCGATCCCGGCTCGCCGAGATCGTCACCCGCCTCGCCGGTCGCACCAGCAGGCCCCGTGGCGCCGTCGCCGCCGAGTGGTTCCTGCGCTACCTCGAGCACGTCGTACGCCCCGTGCTCTGGCTCGACAGCGAGGCGGGAATCGCGCTGGAAGCACACCAGCAGAACACCCTGCTCCTGCTGGACCCCGAGGGCTGGCCCACGGGCGGCCGCTACCGCGACAACCAGGGCTACTACTTCCGCGCGTCCCGGCGCGCCGAGCTGGACGCCCGGCTGCCCGGCATCGGCGAACACAGCGACACCTTCGTCTCCGACGAGGTCACCGACGAACGCTTCGCCTACTACCTGGCGATCAACAACGTGCTCGGCGTCATCGGCGCGTTCGGCTCCCAGCACCTCGCCGACGAACAACTGCTGCTCGCCGCCTTCCGCCGCTTCCTCACCGACGTGGCCCACGGCCCGGCCCGACTGCGTACGCCCCTGCCCGCGCACCTCCTCGACTCGCCCGTCCTGCGCTGCAAGGCCAACCTGCTGACCCGGCTGCACGGCCTCGACGAACTCGTCGGCCCGGTCGACACCCAGTCCGTCTACGTCACCCTCGCCAACCCGCTCCATTCCTGACGAAGCCGCCCTCGCCAACCCCCTGCCATTCCTGACGAAGTCATCCTCGCCAACCCCCTGCCGGCCCTGAGGAACATGTCCCACCCCGTCTCCTGAGAGGAGCGTCGCCGTGCCTCCCACCGATGCGAGCACCGACGCCGGTATCACCCCCGTCACCGACCTCGGAGCCGACCCGGGCCCCGGGCCGGGCACGGACAACGAGGACACCCTCGACCTGCGCCTACCCGACGAGCTCCTCGCGCTCCTCGGATCCGAGGTCGAGTCGGCCGGGGGAGACGACCTGCTCGACCGCATCGGTGGCTGGGGCCCGATCGCCACTCCGGTGGGCGCCTTCCACCTGGTCCCCGTCCGTGTGGAGCGTGATCTCCCGCTCGTCTCCCGCTGGATGAACGACCCCGCCGTCGCGGAGTTCTGGGAGCTGGCAGGACCCGAGTCGGTCGCAGAAGAACATCTGTGCCGCCAGCTCGACGGCGACGGCCGCAGTGTGCCCTGCCTCGGCGTGCTGGACGGCACCCCGATGAGCTACTGGGAGATCTACCGCGCGGACCTCGACCTCCTGGCCCGTCACTATCCCGCCCGCCCGCACGACACCGGCCTGCACCTGCTCATCGGCGGTGTCGCCAACCGCGGACGAGGCCTCGGCTCCGCCCTGCTCCGCGCCGTCGCCGACCTCGTACTGGACAAGCGCCCGGCCTGTGCCCGCGTCGTCGCGGAACCCGACCTCCGTAACACCCCCTCCGTCTCCGCCTTCCTGAGCGCGGGCTTCCGGTTCTCCGCCGAGGTCGACCTGCCCGGCAAACGGGCAGCCCTCATGGTCCGGGACCGGAGCCTGCGCGACCTGTTGTAGCGCCCTGCCCTCACCGCACCGCTCGTTCCGATCCGGTTCCCTGTCAAGGAGTCCCCGTGCCGCATCCATCCGCCACCCCGGCATCCGGAGAGCTGCCCGCCTTGTACGATCCGCCCGAGCTGCGCAAAGACCGATGGGACCAGGTCGGCCGCCGACTGCTCGCGAAAATGATCGGCGAGTTCGCCCACGAGGAGATCGTCAGACCGGAACCGGAGTCCGATCTGGGTTTGGGGTCGGAGCCGGGTCCGGGGCCGGAGCCGGGTTCGGAGGCTCGGCGGGGCGCGGAGGGAAAAGTCGCCCCCCTCCGCCGTGAGCACCATCCGGCGACCGGCCTCGATTCCTCCGCCGGAGCGACCTCACCACGCCCCACCTCCCCCCACCACGACACCCCGCACCACGACACCGCGCACCAGAACACCCCGCACGCGATCACCGGGCACGAGGACACCGGGCACACCGACACCCTCCGCCCCTACGCCCTGCGCCTCGACGCCGGCGGCAGCCTCTCCTTCCGCGCCCGCCGCGCCTCGTACGACAGCTGGCGCGTCGACCCCGCCTCACTCACCCTCACCGAGGAGGGGGCGGAGCCGTGCCCTTTCACCGACCCGCTCGGCTTCCTCACCCGGGCCCGCGGCACGCTGGAGATCGACGGCGCGACGCTCGGCCACGTGGTCCGTGAACTGAGCACGACGCTCGCCGCGGACGCCCGCCTCCACCGCGACGCCCGTACGGCGGCCGAACTGGCCGACCTCGGCTACGCCGAACTGGAGGGCCACCAGACCGGCCACCCCTGGATCGTGCTGAACAAGGGCCGCCTCGGCTTCTCCGCGACGGACGCCGCCGACTGGGCGCCGGAGGCCCGCAGAGCGACGCCGATTCCCTGGATCGCGGTGCACACCGCGCTCGCGACCTACCGAGGCGTCCCGAGCCTCCACTCCGCCGAACAGCTCTACGCGCGCGAACTCGCCCCCGCCACGAGGGAGTCCTTCGAGGGGGTACTACGCGCGCGGGGGCTCACTCCGGAGTCGTACCTCTATCTGCCCGTGCACCCCTGGCAGTGGGACGACGTCGTGCTGCCGCTGTTCGCGCCCTCCGTAGCAGCGGGAGCGATCGTGCCGCTGCCCTCCGACGGCGACCTGCGGCTCCCGCAGCAGTCGATCCGTACGTTCCTCAATGTCTCGCGCCCGGACCGGCACACGGTGAAACTGCCGCTGTCCGTGCTCAACACCCTGGTCTGGCGCGGCCTGCCGACGGAACGCACGCTCGCGGCACCCGCCGTCACCGCCTGGATGCACGCCCTGAGAGACGCCGACCCGTTTCTGCGGGACACCTGCGGGGTGATTCTGCTCGGCGAGGTCGCCTCGGTGACGGTGAACCACCCCGTGTACGACGCCCTCCCCGAAGTGCCCTATCAGTACAAGGAGTTGCTCGGCGCGATCTGGCGCGAGCCGGTCTCGCGCCATCTGGCGCCCGGTGAACGCGCGCGCACCCTGGCGGCGCTCCTGCACACCGACCCGGACGGCCGCGCCTTCACGGCGGAGCTCGTCGCCCGCTCGGGCCTCGCCCCCAATGTCTGGCTGCGCCGCCTCTTCGCCGCGCTCCTGCCGCCGCTGCTGCACTTCCTCTATCGGTACGGCACGGTGTTCAGCCCCCACGGAGAGAACGCGATCGTCGTCTACGACGACCATGACGTCCCCGTCCGCCTCGCGGTGAAGGACTTCGTGGACGACGTCAACGTGAGCGCGGATCCCCTGCCCGAGCACACGACCATGCCGGACGACGTACGGAACGTACTGCTGACCGAGCCGCCGGCGTTCCTGACCCAGTTCATCCACTCCGGGCTCTTCGTGGGGGTCTTCCGCTATCTCGCACCGCTTTGCGAGGAACAACTGGGCGTTCCGGAGGCCGAGTTCTGGGCGCTCGTCCGGGCGGAGATCGTCCGCCACCAGGCGCGCTTTCCCGAGCTCAAGGAGCGCTACGAGATGTTCGACCTGCTCACTCCGCGTATCGAGCGCCTGTGCCTCAACCGCAACCGACTGCACCTCGACGGCTACCGCGACCGTCCCGAGCGCCCGCACGCCGCGGTGCACGGCACGGTCCCGAACCCCCTCCATCGGCCTTGATCATCCGCCCCGTACTCGTTCTCGTCCTGATCGCGTCCGCAGGCCGGGCCTTGATCGCCCGATTGTCAGTGGCGCCCCGTAGGCTGGCAACGCTATGACAGAGCCCTCACTCCCCGAACTCCTGCATGCTGCCGTCACTGCCGTCGGCGGCACGGAGCGCCCTGGCCAGGTGACCATGGCCGAAGCCGTCGCGGGTGCCATCGACGACAGCTCCCACCTGCTGGTCCAGGCGGGCACCGGCACCGGAAAGTCGCTCGGCTACCTCGTGCCCGCGCTCGCCCACGGGGAGCGGGTCGTCGTGGCGACCGCCACCCTGGCGCTCCAGCGGCAGCTCGTGGAGCGCGATCTTCCGCGGACCGTCGACGCGCTGCACCCGCTGCTGCGCCGCCGCCCGGAGTTCGCGATGCTCAAGGGCCGGTCGAACTACCTGTGTCTGCATCGGCTGCACGAGGGCGTGCCGCAGGACGAGGAGGACGGCCTTTTCGACCAGTTCGAGGCGGCCGCGCCCACCAGCAAGCTGGGCCAGGACCTGCTGCGACTGCGGGACTGGTCGGACGAGACCGAGACCGGCGACCGCGACGACCTCACGCCCGGCGTCTCCGACCGCGCGTGGGCTCAGGTGTCCGTTTCGTCCCGCGAGTGCCTGGGCGCCACCAAATGCGCCTACGGAGCGGAGTGCTTCGCCGAGATGGCCCGCGAGCGCGCCAAGCTCGCCGAGGTCGTCGTCACCAATCACGCGCTGCTCGCGATCGACGCCATCGAGGGCGCGCCGGTCCTCCCGCAGCACGAGGTGCTGATCGTCGACGAGGCCCATGAGCTGGTCTCCCGGGTCACCGGTGTCGCGACCGGCGAGCTCACGCCAGGCCAGGTCAACCGCGCGGTGCGCCGCGCCGCGAAGCTCGTCAACGAGAAGGCGGCCGATCAGCTCCAGACCGCCGCCGAGGGCTTCGAGCGGCTGATGGAGCTGGCGCTTCCGGGCCGCCTGGAGGAGATCCCGGAGGATCTCGGATACGCGCTGATGGCACTGCGCGACGCCGCTCGTACGGTGATCTCGGCGATCGGCTCCACCCGCGACAAGTCCGTCCAGGACGAGGATTCCGTCCGCAAGCAGGCTCTCGCCTCGGTGGAGTCGGTGCACGACGTGGCGGAGCGGATCACCAACGGCTCCGAGTGGGACGTCGTCTGGTACGAGCGACATGACCGCTTCGGCGCCTCGCTCCGCGTCGCCCCCATGTCCGTCTCCGGCCTCCTCAGGGAGAAGCTCTTCGCGGACCGTTCCGTCGTCCTGACGTCCGCCACCCTGAAGCTAGGCGGTGACTTCAACGGAGTGGGGGCGTCGCTGGGACTCGCCCCGGAGGGCACCGAGGGCGACGACCTCCCGCAGTGGAAGGGCGTGGATGTCGGCTCGCCCTTCGACTACCCCAAGCAGGGCATTCTGTACGTGGCCAAGCACCTGTCGCGCCCCGCGCGCGACGGCGACCGTGCGGACATGCTGGACGAGCTCACCGAGCTGATCCAGGCCGCGGGGGGTCGCACGTTGGGGTTGTTCTCCTCGATGCGGGCCGCCCAGCTCGCGGCGGAGGAGCTGCGCTCGCGCATCCCCGAGTACCCCATCCTGCTGCAGGGCGAGGAGACGCTCGGCGAGCTGATCAAGAACTTCGCGGCCGACCCCAAGACCTGCCTCTTCGGCACGCTCTCGCTCTGGCAGGGCGTCGACGTCCCCGGGGCCAGCTGCCAGCTCGTCGTCATGGACAAGATCCCCTTCCCGCGTCCCGACGACCCGCTGATGAGCGCCCGCCAGAAGGCCGTCGAGGAGAACGGCGGCAACGGCTTCATGGCCGTCGCCGCGACCCACGCGGCGCTGCTGATGGCCCAGGGCGCCGGCCGCCTCGTACGGGCCACGGGCGACCGGGGTGTGGTGGCCGTACTGGACCAGCGCCTTGCGACGGCGCGCTACGGCAGTTACCTCAAGGCGTCCCTCCCCGACTTCTGGTACACCACGGACCGTAACCAGGTACGCAGGTCGCTCACCGCGATCGACGCGACGGCCCGGAAGGCGGAGGAGACGGTGGAGGCGGGCGAGACGCAGGAGGCGTAGGTCTTCCCCGCGGCAGGCTGAGGGAACCCGCGCACCTGGCCCGAGGCGGGCCTGCCCGGGTGCCCCTACGGGCGGAGTTGCTCCGCCTCGGATGCCCTTCCGGCCAAACAACACCACCCACACGGCCCCCGCGTACCACCCGCCCTGTGGACACCCCCAGGTGCCGTGCGCGCTCTCAGGCCCGGGATCTCCGTCCCGGGCCCACCACGGATCCTCCCGCCACCCGAGCATCCCGCGCGGCACCCGCGTATGCCGCCCGGTGCCCGCGTATGTCGCTCATGCCTGCGGATGTCGCGCCATGCACGCGTATGCCGCTTGGGCCTGGCGTATGTCGTCCGGCGTCCGCGTATGCCGCCCGGCGCCGCGCACGTCGTCCGGCGTCTAGGCATATCGCTCGGCGTCCACGCACGTCGTCCGACGCCGCGCACGTCGTCCAGAGCCTCGCATGTCGCCCGGGGCCTGCGCATGGCGCTGGGCGCCCGGCATGGTCGTCCGGCCCCGTGCATGGCGTCCGGCGTCTACGCATATCGCTCGGCGCCCGCGCACGTTGTCCGGCACCCGGCATGTCGCCCGACGCGCGCGCGTGTCGCCCTGGGCCTGCGCATATCGCTCGGTGCCTGTGGACGATCCTTCTGCCCCCCGCGAGCAGGAGCCCCTCAGGGGTGCGTCTCGTCGGGGCGGGCGGGGCATCTCTGGATGCCGCGCCCGCCGCCAACTCCCGCGCCCGACCCCCGGAGGGCAACGCACGGGGCCCCGGAACCGGCGCAGGTGGTCCCGGGGCCCGGTCAAGGGCGGGGCGGGGTGTCCCGCCCGGCGTGTGCCGTCACACGCGCCGCAGCACCGCCACCACCTTGCCCAGGATGGTCGCCTCGTCGCCGGGAATCGGCTGGTACGCGGCGTTGTGCGGGAGGAGCCACACATGGCCGTCCTCGCGCTTGAACCGCTTCACCGTGGCCTCGCCGTCCAGCATCGCGGCCACGATGTCGCCGTTCTCCGCGACCGGCTGGCGTCGGACCGTCACCCAGTCCCCGTCGCAGATGGCGGCCTCGATCATCGAGTCACCCACGACCTTCAGGACGAACAGCTCGCCGTCACCGACCAACTGCCGGGGGAGGGGGAAGACATCCTCCACCGACTCCTCGGCCAGGATCGGGCCACCGGCGGCGATACGGCCGACGAGCGGCACGTACGACGCGGCCGGCTTGCCCGCCGTGTCGGTGGGCTGTGCCGAGGACTGGTCGGAGCCCCGGACCTCGTACGCTCGCGGCCGGTGCGGATCGCGGCGCAGGAAGCCCTTGCGCTCCAGTGCCATCAGCTGGTGGGCGACCGACGAGGTGCTGGAAAGGCCGACCGCCTGTCCGATCTCCCGCATCGACGGCGGGTAGCCGCGCCGCTGCACGGAGTCCCGGATGACCTCGATCACCCGGCGCTGCCTGTCGGTGAGTCCCGAGCTGTCGGCGCGGATGCCTGGAGGTCGCCCTGGCAGGGAGCGCTTGGGCCCCTCATGATTCGTGGCTTCGTTCATCGCATGCACCGGCTCGAGTCGGCCCTGGGAGCGGTCCTGGGCAGTGATGGTGGCACTGTCTGCGGTGGTGGTCACGTCGGCCCCTCTCGATGGTCTCCCTGCTGGACAACGGTAGTTGCTTTCGAAAGGTTGCGCCAAACACACGTTCGAGTGAAAAATCGCGGATTGTCTGTCGTGATCATGTGTCTGGGTGTATAGCCAACGCTGCATCCGGCGGACAAAAGGGCTCATTGCTGTACTCTTCACCGCCGGGGCGATGACCGTGCCGACAGATGTGGGCCGCAGCCCAGTCTGCCATCCGGCACCCCGTAAGTCGGGTACCGGCCCCCTTCCGCGCGCTGACCACGGTATCTCCGTGTGTCCGGGATCGGTATGGCCGTGCGGCACATGCCATTACGTGCGCGACACGCGTGTCCTGGGTGAATTTTCGGGTCGATCCCCACATCTAGTGGTTGGATTGCTGCAGCAGCCCAGAAGTTGTGGTCCCCCGGGTCTTCGAGCCTCCGGTCATCGCCTATGCTTGGGGCTGCTTCGAGGGGCCCGAGAGGTCCCGCGAGGTCTATGAGTCGTGCTGTGAAGGAGGGTTGGAGCCATGCACTGCCCCTTCTGCAGGCACCCCGACAGCCGTGTCGTCGACAGCCGTACGACCGATGACGGCACGTCGATCCGCAGGCGCCGCCAGTGCCCCGACTGCTCCCGTCGTTTCACGACGGTGGAGACGTGCTCGCTGATGGTGGTCAAGCGGTCCGGCGTCACCGAACCCTTCAGTCGTACCAAGGTCATCAACGGCGTGCGCAAGGCGTGCCAGGGGCGGCCGGTCACCGAGGACGCGCTCGCCCAGCTCGGCCAGCGGGTCGAGGAGGCGGTGCGGGCCACCGGGAGCGCCGAGCTGACCACCCACGACGTGGGTCTGGCCATACTCGGCCCGTTGCAGGAACTCGACCTCGTCGCCTATCTGCGCTTCGCGTCCGTGTACCGGGCGTTCGACTCGCTCGAGGACTTCGAGGCCGCCATCGTGGAACTCAGGGAAGAGACGAAGCAGCGCCCCGCCGCGGACGAGGATGACGCGGGCGTGGCGGATGCGGGCGTGGCAGCCGCGAACGCGGGGCGCCCGGAAAGCGACCGCGGGTCCGGAGGGACCGTCCAGGTCCCCGTACCCGCCAACGCCGCCGACTGACGGAAGGGCCGACTCGGATCGGCCCCCCATCGGTGGCGACCAAAGACCTGTTGCGGGCGGCCGCGTAGCGGCGCCCGCAGCACCAGACACACACCTTGCCATGGGAAGAACGTGGCACTTCAGGGCGTTTTAGCCCGATACAGGGAGGCGGCATGACAGAGACGGCGAGCGGTCCGGCACGAGGTTCCCGCGCCAAGGGCGGAACCAAGGCCAGCAAGGGACTGCGCATCGAGCGCATCCACACCACCCCCGGCGTGCACCCGTACGACGAGGTGGAATGGGAGCGCCGTGACGTCGTCATGACCAACTGGCGCGACGGCTCGATCAACTTCGAGCAGCGTGGCGTCGAGTTCCCCGGCTTCTGGTCGGTGAACGCGGTCAACATCGTCACCAGCAAGTACTTCCGGGGTGCCGTGGGCACCCCGCAGCGCGAGGTGAGCCTCAGGCAGCTCATCGACCGCATCGTGAAGACGTACCGGAAGGCCGGCGAGGACTACAAGTACTTCGCCTCGCCCGCCGACGCCGAGATCTTCGAGCACGAGCTGGCGTACGCCCTCCTGCACCAGATCTTCAGCTTCAACAGCCCGGTCTGGTTCAACGTCGGGACGCCTCAGCCCCAGCAGGTCTCGGCCTGCTTCATCCTGTCCGTGGACGACTCCATGGAGTCGATCCTCGACTGGTACAAGGAAGAGGGCATGATCTTCAAGGGCGGCTCCGGCGCCGGCCTGAACCTCTCCCGTATCCGCTCCTCCAAGGAGCTCCTCTCCTCGGGCGGCAACGCCTCGGGTCCCGTCTCCTTCATGCGCGGTGCCGACGCCTCCGCAGGAACGATCAAGTCGGGTGGCGCCACCCGCCGCGCGGCCAAGATGGTCATCCTCGACGTCGACCACCCCGACATCGAGGACTTCATCGAGACCAAGGTCAAGGAGGAGGAGAAGATCCGCGCCCTCCGTGACGCGGGCTTCGACATGGACCTGGGCGGCGACGACATCACGTCCGTCCAGTACCAGAACGCCAACAACTCGGTCCGTGTGAACGACACGTTCATGAAGGCGGTCGAGGCGGGCGGCAAGTTCGGTCTCACCTCCCGTATGACCGGCGAGGTCATCGAGGAGGTCGACGCCAAGACGCTCTTCCGCAAGATGGCCGAGGCCGCCTGGGCCTGCGCCGACCCGGGCATCCAGTACGACGACACGATCAACCACTGGCACACGTGCCCGGAGTCCGGTCGTATCAACGGCTCGAACCCGTGCAGCGAGTACATGCACCTGGACAACACGTCCTGCAACCTCGCCTCGCTGAACCTGATGAAGTTCCTCAAGGACGACGGCAAGGGCCACCAGTCCTTCGAGGTCGAGCGCTTCGCCAAGGTCGTCGAGCTGGTCATCACCGCGATGGACATCTCGATCTGCTTCGCGGACTTCCCGACCCAGAAGATCGGCGAGAACACCCGCGCCTTCCGTCAGCTGGGCATCGGCTACGCCAACCTGGGCGCCCTCCTGATGGCGACCGGTCACGCGTACGACTCCGACGGCGGTCGCGCCCTCGCCGGTGCCATCACCTCGCTGATGACCGGCACCTCGTACCGGCGTTCCGCCGAGCTCGCCGCGGTCGTCGGCCCGTACGACGGCTACGCCCGCAACGCGCAGCCGCACCAGCGCGTCATGAAGCAGCACTCCGACGCCAACGGCGTGGCCGTCCGTGTGGACGACCTGGACACGCCGATCTGGGCCGCCGCCACAGAGGCCTGGCAGGACGTGCTGCACCTCGGTGAGAAGAACGGATTCCGCAACGCGCAGGCCTCGGTCATCGCCCCGACCGGCACCATCGGTCTCGCGATGTCCTGCGACACCACCGGCCTCGAGCCCGACCTCGCGCTGGTCAAGTTCAAGAAGCTGGTCGGCGGCGGCTCGATGCAGATCGTCAACGGCACCGTTCCGCAGGCCCTGCGCCGCCTGGGCTACCAGGAGGAGCAGATCGAGGCGATCGTCGCCCACATCGCCGAGAACGGCAATGTCGTCGACGCCCCGAGCCTCAAGCACGAGCACTACGAGGTCTTCGACTGCGCCATGGGCGAGCGCTCCATCTCCGCGATGGGCCACGTCCGCATGATGGCCGCGATCCAGCCCTGGATCTCCGGCGCGCTCTCCAAGACGGTCAACCTGCCGGAGACGGCGACCGTCGAGGACGTCGAAGAGGTCTACTTCGAGGCGTGGAAGATGGGCGTCAAGGCGCTCGCGATCTACCGCGACAACTGCAAGGTCGGCCAGCCCCTCTCCGCCAAGACCAAGGAGAAGGAGAAGACCGAGGTCACGGCGAAGGCCGAGGAGACCATCCGCGCCGCGGTCGAGAAGGTCGTCGAGTACCGCCCGGTCCGCAAGCGCCTCCCCAAGGGTCGTCCCGGCATCACCACCTCCTTCACGGTGGGCGGCGCCGAGGGCTACATGACCGCCAACTCCTACCCGGACGACGGTCTCGGCGAGGTCTTCCTGAAGATGTCGAAGCAGGGCTCCACCCTCGCGGGCATGATGGACGCCTTCTCGATCGCGGTCTCCGTGGGTCTGCAGTACGGCGTGCCCCTCGAGACGTACGTCTCGAAGTTCACGAACATGCGCTTCGAGCCGGCCGGCATGACGGACGACCCGGACGTGCGGATGGCGCAGTCGATCGTCGACTACATCTTCCGTCGCCTGGCGCTGGACTTCCTTCCCTTCGAGACGCGCTCCGCGCTCGGCATCCACTCCGCCGAGGAGCGTCAGCGTCACCTGGAGACCGGTTCGTACGAGCCGTCCGACGACGAGATGGACGTCGAGGGTCTGGCCCAGTCCGCGCCCCGTGCGCAGGAGCTGAAGGCCGTGGTCACCCCGAAGGCCGAGGTCGAGGTGGCGAAGCCCGCCCCGAGGCAGGCCCACACCAGTGCCGAACTGGTGGAGATGCAGCTGGGCATCCAGGCGGACGCCCCCCTGTGCTTCTCCTGCGGTACGAAGATGCAGCGGGCCGGTTCCTGCTACATCTGCGAGGGCTGCGGCTCGACCAGCGGTTGCAGCTGACCTGAAACGCCGAAGGGCGGCACGACCACCGGTCGTGCCGCCCTTCGGCGTTTTCTCGCTGGTACGGAGAAAGCTACGGAGAAAACCGTTTCAGGCGTCTCTTACGGACTTACGGAGAGGGCCGTTTCAAGCGTCGTGGCGCGTGCCCATGACGCGCGGGAACTCGGCCGGGTCGGTGTCGTAGCCGTGGATCCCCGGATGGAAGGTCCACTCTCCGGAGACGTCGCGTACGAACTCGCCGACGGTCGCGGCCGTGGCCCCCAGGACGCCGCCGAAGTTGTCCTCCGCCAGCACGGTGTAGCCCTCCCGCATGCGCAGACCCGGGTTGAGGACGCCCACGAACGACTTGTGGCCGGAACCCTGCTGGATGAGTACGCCCACCACCACACGCGTGTAGCCGCTGTTGAGGCGGTCGAGTTCCAGCGTCATGACCTCGTCCCAGCCGAAGCCCTTGCCGTCCTTGCTGTCCCGGTTGAGGTAGATGGTGCCGTCCGGGGAGCGGCTGTCGAAGTGCACCACATAGGCGGGACTTCCGTACGGATCGGCGGCCACGTACGTCGCCGCGATGATGTCGAGATCGGTCGCGGGCTCGCCGACGGGACTCGGGTCCCACTTCACCGCGAGCTCGACCTTGCGGATGCCCTTGTTGAGACCGGTCATTGGATCTCCCCCTCCCCGTTTCCTATCTTCTTCAGCCCCCAACTGCTCTGTTGTCAAGGCCGGTTGTCCATCGTGCCACGCGCGCGGGGGCGCTCGCGCGGGTGCACTCCGCCGGAGCGTGACCAACGCCACGCTCCGTGGCCTTACGATGGCGCGGTGCTGGTCAAGTGGATTCGCTGCACCGTGGTGGACCGCCGCGGTTTCGAGCGGGGGCAGCGAAAGTGGGCGGGGCTGCTGGGTGAGCCGGGATTCCGGGGGCAGGGCGGGGGCTGGAGCCGAGGGCGGCCCGGGGTGGCGCACATCTTCGCCTTCTGGGAGAGCCGTGCCTTCTACGACTCCTTCATGGCCCGTTCGCACGACCGGCTCGCGGCTGCCCAGTCGGGGACCTTCAAGGACTCGCAGGTCAAACTCTTCGATCACCGGTTCGATGTGAAGACCGGCTTCGAGCCGCGCTTCACGGACGCCGACCTGCTGCGGGTGGCCCACTGCCGCATCCACGAGGAACGGGCCGAACACTTCGCGCTGATGCAGGAGAAGGTCTGGAATCCCGCGATGGCGGGCTCGCCCGGCATGGTGCGCGGCCTGTTCGGCGAGGCGCCGCACCATGAGTTCCTGATCCTGTCCATGTGGCAGTCGGCCGCCGAACACGGTAAATACCGGGCCGAGCGGGTGGAACGGCTCGCGCTGCGCGCCCAGACGGAGGCCGATGTCGCGGCCCTGACCGGCGACATAGTGGCGCTGGAGCCCTTGTGGACGGTCTGATCGGGGTGCCGTCCGCGGGTGTGATCTGCGCGGAGAACATGTGACCTACGCCGTATGGAGCCCGTACGAGTGCTCGATCGGCCGTCAGCCGTTTTAGGGTCTTGGCATGGTTCGACCACGGCGTATCGTCCTTGTCCGGCACGGCGAGTCAGCGGGCAACGCCGATGACACCGTTTATGAACGCGAGCCCGACCACGCTCTGGCGCTCACCGAGAAGGGGTGGCAGCAGGCGGAGGAGACGGGCAAACGGCTGCGGGAGATCTTCGGGCGAGAGCGCGTAAGCGTTTACGTGTCGCCGTACCGCCGTACGCACGAGACGCTCCGCGCCTTCCACCTCGACCCCGAGCTCATACGGGTGCGCGAGGAGCCGCGGCTGCGCGAGCAGGACTGGGGCAACTGGCAGGACCGCGACGACGTGCGCCTCCAGAAGGCCTATCGGGACGCGTACGGGCATTTCTTCTACCGCTTCGCCCAGGGCGAGTCCGGCGCCGACGTCTACGACCGGGTCGGTGGCTTCCTGGAGAGCCTCTACCGGAGCTTCGAGGCCCCCGACCACCCGTCGAACGTGCTCCTCGTGACCCATGGTCTTGCCATGCGGCTGTTCTGCATGCGCTGGTTCCACTGGACGGTCGCGGAGTTCGAATCACTGTCGAATCCGGGGAACGCCGAGATGCGGATGCTCGTCCTCGGCGACGACGGGAGGTACACGCTTGACCGTCCGTTCGAACGCTGGTGTGTACCCGAGTCGTACGGGGACCCCGGGATAGAGTGGCAGGGCGATGACCTCTGATTCCTCTCCCGGCGGACGCCTGGACCGCGCCCTGGCCAGCCTGCGTGGACTCGCGGTGGGGGACGCGCTGGGCTCGCGGTTCTTCGTGCCCGTGAACTACCAGCTGCTCAAGCGACGCGAGCTGCCGTCCGGTCCCTGGCGGTGGACGGACGACACCGAAATGGCCTCCTCCGTAGTGGCCGTTTTGGCCCGGCACCGCCGCATCGACCAGGACGCGCTGGCCGGCTCCTTCGCCGAGCACCACGATGTCGACCGGGGCTACGGTCCCGCGGTCAACCGGCTGCTGGGGCAGATCCGGGAGGGGGGCGACTGGCGGGCGCTGGCGTCCGCCCTCTTCAAGGGACAGGGCTCGTGGGGCAACGGCGCCGCGATGCGGATCGCCCCCCTGGGGGCCTGGTACGCGGACGACCCGGAGCAGGCTGTCCACCAGGCGGAGATCTCGGCGTACACCACCCACCAGCACCGCGAGGCCGTCGTGGGTGCCATGGCCGTCGCCGCGGCCGCCGCCCTGGCGGCCGACCCGGCGAGCCCGCCGAGTGCCGAGGCACTGCTCGACGGCGTCGTCGCGCTCGTCCCGCGCAGCGCCGTGGGAGCCGGCCTGCGGCGCGCTCGCGACATGCTCGACTACGGGGACACCGCGACGGTCGCCGCCGTACTGGGCTGCGGGCGGCGTACGACGGCGCACGACACGGTGCCGTTCGCGCTCTGGTCCGCGGCCCGGGCCCTCGGCGACTACGAAGAGGGCTTCTGGTCGACCGCCCAAGTGGGCGGCGACATGGACACGACCTGCGCCATCGTCGGCGGTGTGATCGCCGCGGGCAAGGCGGGGGCGCCGCCGGGGGAGTGGGTGGAGCGGACGGAGAGCCTGCCGGGTTGGGTGCGGGCGGGGGCGTAGGCCGCGGGGACGGTTCGGTGACGCCGGGGAGTCCGCTGCGGAACGCGATGCCCGGGCGGGGGCCGGGTGGGTGTCGCGCGGCACGGGTGCGGCTTCGGGCGCCCGGAGGCTCGTGGGGTGGCGCGTCGCACGGGGTTGGCCGTCGGCGCCGTACAGCGTTGGGCTGCTGGGCCGCCTGCGATGCCGTACATCGGCCTGACGGTCCCTCCTTGGTGTCGGCCCGCGCGCAGCACGGCTCGTCCTTGGTGCCGCGTCGCGACCCATAGGCCTCACCCCGGCGCTGTGGTGCCGCTCGCGGGGCCGCACATGCTGCCGTACCGCTGGCTGCGAGGCCCGACCCAGTGCCGTACCTCCGGCAGGGGCCGCCCTCGGTGCCGTAAGTCCTCGAAGGCCGCCCCCGGTGCCGTACAGCTGCTTGCCTGGCCAGGCCCCGGGGTGCCGTTCCGCTGCGGATGGCCGGACCGTGGTCCTCGCCGTCCGTTTCCCGGACCGGGGACCGGCCTCCGCAGTCCCGCCAAGCTTCGGCGGGCCCGGCCTCAGCCGGCGGCGGGCCCCGCCGTGCCCGAGAGGGCCTCCAGGTCGCTCTTGCGGACCCGGATCACCAGCGCGGCGGTGGCCAGGGCCAGTACCGCCATCGCGACGGCCGGGACGAAGGCGGTCGAGATGCCCTGGGCGAGCACGTCGTGGCCCCACGGAGCGGGCAGCTGGTGGGTCTTGGCGAACTCCGCCTTCTGCTCGGGCGAGCCGTTCGCCAGGAACTTCGGCAGCTGCTTCTCCGCCTCGTCCCGGCTGGCCGAGCCGAAGACCGTGGTCAGGATGGACAGGCCGAGCGAACCGCCCACCTGCTGGGTGACGTTGAGGAGTCCGGACGCGGCGCCCGCCTCGTGCTGGGCGACGCCGGAGACCGCGGTCAGGGTCAGTGTCACGAAGTTCAGGCCCATGCCGAAGGCGAAGAGCAGCATCGGGCCGAGCACCCCGCCGACGTACGTGCTGTCGGGGCTCATGAAGGTCAGCCAGCCGAGCCCGAGCGCGACGAGGGCGGAGCCGACGACCATGAACGGCTTGGGCCCGAGGACCGGCAGGAACCGCTGCGACAGCCCCGCTCCGATGCCGATCGCCGCCGTCACGGGCAGGAACGCCAGACCGGCCTGGATCGGGCTGTACCCCAGCACGTTCTGTACGAACAGGACGATGAAGAAGAACATCCCGAACATCGCCGCGGCCAGACTGAGCATGATCACGTACGTGCCGGAGCGGTTGCGGTCGCCGAACATCTTCAGCGGGGTGATCGGTTCCTTCGCCCGGGTCTCGATGAACGCGAAGCCCAGCAAAAGGACCAGTGCCGTGGCGAACGACCCGATCGTGAGGCTGTCGCGCCAGCCCTCCTCCGAGGCGCGGATGAACCCGTACACCAGGGAGGCCATACCGGCCGTCGAGGTGAGTGCGCCCGCGACGTCGAAGCGCCCCGGATGGCGCTCGGACTCGTTGATGTACATCGGGGCGAGCACGGTGATCAGCACACCGATGGGCACGTTGACGAAGAGCACCCAGCGCCAGTCGAGCCACTCGGTGAGCATGCCGCCCGCAAGCAGCCCGATGGCGCCGCCGCCCGCGGAGACCGCGGCGAAGACGGCGAAGGCCCGGTTCCGTTCCGGGCCCTCGGGGAAGGTGGTGGTGATGAGCGCCAGCGCGGTGGGCGACGCTATCGCGCCACCCACGCCCTGGAGGGCCCGCGCGGCCAGCAACTGCCAGGGCTCCTGGGCGAGTCCACCGAGCAGCGAGGCGAGCGTGAACAGCATGATGCCGGTCATGAAGACCCGGCGCCGACCGAGGATGTCACCCGCGCGGCCGCCGAGAAGGAGCAGGCCACCGAAGGTGAGGGTGTACGCGCTGATCACCCAGGTCAGGTCGGTCGTGCTGAATTTGAGCGCGTCTTGAATGTGCGGGAGGGCGATGTTCACAATCGTCGAGTCGAGTACCACCATGAGTTGGCAGGCCGCGATGACGGCGAGTGCGATGCCGGGGTGTCCCTCCCGGCGGGCCGCTCCTGGCTTTGGATCCTGGATCAACTGAGAGGTTTGAGAGGTTGTCACTATGGTTCCCCCACAAGTGCGTTAGTGAACGCTCGCGTTCACTGTTGCGGCAACGGTAGTGAGTCCCCGACAGTGAACGCAAGCGTTCACTGAAGTCGCTCCCGCGTGTCGTCACTTGACCGCTCACCCTCCCCGAACTCCCCGCTCCCCCATGCACAACGGAGACACTCAGATGGTTACTTCGCGTTGGACGGCCGCTCCCGCTCAGGCGGCCTCCCTGCGCCGACGCGGTGCCGTGCTCGAACGCGCGATCCTCGACGCCGCGCTCGAGCAGCTCAGTACGGTCGGCTGGAACGGCCTCACGATGGAGGGTGTCGCCGCCCGGGCCCAGACCGGCAAGGCCGCGGTCTACCGCCGCTGGCCGTCCAAGGAGGACCTCGTCGCGGACGCGCTGAAGGCCGGACTGCCGAGCCTGACGGAGGCCCCCGACCTCGGAAGCGTCCGGGACGACCTGCTGGAACTGTGCCGGCAGGTGCGTGAGGCGATGTACTCGCAGCCCGGATTCGCGCTGCGCTCAGTGCTTCACGAATGCGATGTGGCACAGGCGGAACGCTTTCAGAGTCTGATCGTCGGAGGGGTCATCGAGCCGACCAAGCATCTGCTGCGAGAGATCGTGCACCGCGGAATCGAGCGGGAAGAGGTGCGACCGGACGCCGCGAATTCCTACGTCTTCGACGTCATTCCGGCGATGATGATGTATCGCTCGAAGGTGTGCGCGAGCGAATGGAGTGAACGGGATCTGGAGGAGATGATCGACCAGCTGATGGTCCCGCTGCTGCGACGGGCGGGGGCTGATCCGCGGGCGGCCGGAGCCTGACTCCGTGGACCGTCGCGTCGCAGGTTCGTGGGCCGTCGGCTCGTTGGTCCGTGGGCCGTCGGGTCGTTGGTCCGTGCGTGGTCGGGTGTCTGGTTCGGGGTGGTCCGGTGTCTGATGGGTGGATCGTCGGGTGACTGGTTCGTGCTGGTGGCGGGGCTGTGGTCGCTCAGGGAAACCTGGGTGTCGCGAGGGGCTCGGGGCGGCGTAGGCTGAGGGCGCCATGCCGTACGAACCACCGACTCACACCGTCGAGCGCTCCCTCCGCGCCACGACCGGAGCGAAGATCATTGCCGGTGTCGACGAGGTGGGCCGTGGTGCGTGGGCCGGCCCGGTCACCGTCTGCGCCGCCGTCACGGGACTACGCCGTCCACCCGAGGGCCTCACCGACTCCAAACTCCTCACCGTCAAGCGCCGTACCGTGATGGCCGCGGAGTTGGAGAAATGGGTGACGTCGTACGCCCTGGGGCATGCCTCTCCTGAGGAGATCGACGACCTGGGGATGACGGCCGCGCTGCGCCTTGCCGCGGTGCGGGCCCTGGAGGCCTTGCCCGTCCGCCCCGACGCGGTCATCCTCGATGGGAAGCACGACTACCTCGGGTCGCCGTGGCGGGTTCGCACGGTGATCAAGGGTGACCAGTCCTGCGTGGCCGTCGCGGCGGCCTCGGTGATCGCCAAGGTTCAGCGCGACAAAATGATGGCCGAACTGGGTGTCGACCATGCAGACTTCGGTTTTGCGGCCAACGCCGGGTATCCGTCTCCGGTGCACAAGGCCGCACTGGAGGAACGGGGCCCCACTCCGTACCACCGGCTGTCATGGGCGTATCTTGATGCGCTGCCCCAGTGGCGGCACCTCAAGAAGGTCCGCAGCTGGGCGGACGGAAGCGGTCCGGAGATCGAAGGTCAGCTCGGCTTCGATTTCTGACGGTTCCGCTCGCACTCATGTGCCACCCGCCGACGCGAGTCGCACCGGCGTTTGATAAATATCAGCTCATGCCTCTCATTCCCGAGGAGCCTCAGATTCACGAGAGTGCCCAGGGTCCCCGCGCGACTCCGGCCAGTGGCCGCACCGCGCCGACCCCCCGTCCCGTACCCGGTCCCCGTCCCGCGGCTCCGCCGCGTCCCGGACGTCCGGGACCTGTCCGGCCGATGCCGGCCCAACGCACCCCGCGTGAGCCGGTCGTGGCCACGCCGGGGTCATCCGCCCCGGCGGCCGCGCCCGCTGCCGCCACCCCACAGATCCAGCTGATCCCGGCCTCGGCCGAGGGTGCGCTGGACGCCGCCGAAGAAGCGGTCGACCTGCTGTTGGAGTCGGGCCGAGCCCCCGGTGAGGTGCTGGTGATCACCACCGGCGAACCGCATCCGTGGGCCGCGCACGAACTCTCCTTCGGCGAAGCCGCCTACTGGGCGCAGCACGACGCGGGCGACGACGTCTTCTACGCCGACGCCTCCGTCGCGGGCCGGGCCGCGTCCCGTCCCGTGGTCGTGGTCGCCGTCAACGGCGGTCCCGACGCTGCCGCCGCCACCGCCCTGCCCCTGGCTCTCGGCCGGGCCGGCGCCCTGCTGATCGTCTGCGGCGACCCGCAGCAGATCAACTCGGTACTGGGCGCCGGGGTCTGAACGAATCCCGGACACCGTCCGGGATTCGCTCGGACGATGCTTGGGGCGATGTCCAGGGCGTGATGGTGGTGCCACTGCGGCACCACCTGTACGGCGGTCTTTTCGGCGTGCCTGTAGTAAGTGTGCCTGTGGTTCATGTGCCTGTGGTTCATGTGCCTGTGGTTCGTGGCCCGTAGTGAGTGCTTGCTCGCCGAGGCCATGATGGCGGCGGTGCGCGTCTCTGACGACGGGGTGTCCCCTCGGTGCGCGCCGACGTCGGACGGCCTGGTGGCCGTCCGCATGTTCCGGAGGGGCGCGTACGCCGCCGGAGCGGGCGCAAGCACTACGGCACTGCCCCTGCCCGGTCCCACGCGCCGCGGGACCACCACGGTGCGGGCGGACGCGCCCGGGCCACGGGGACGAGTGCCCCTCAGGACCCTGCAAGGCGGGTCGGCACCTGGGCGGACGCCGACGCCTCACGGCCGCAGGCGACTCAGCGGGCGGCCGCCCGGCGAAGCACCTCCGACGCGGCGCCCCCGGTGCGTGGGAGCGGCGGCGGCGCCTCGGTCAGGGCGAAGGACTCCGGTGGGGAGTCCGCGCTCGGACGGCGTCCGCCACGGCCCTCGCCGAGTACCTGCCAGCCGTCGTGCGTCAGCGTGATGTAGGCCCCGCAGCGCAGCCCGTGGAGGGTGCAAGCGTCCCGCAGCCCCCACATCCACGCCCCGTCCTCCTCGGTCCACCGTGCGTCGCCCTCGCGGCAGTAGAGCAGCACCGCCGTGCGTACCGGGGTGCGGCGCCGCAGGTCGTGCGGGATCACCCGGCGCAGCTGTGCCAGCAGGGAGTTGCGGAACATCCAGCCGTCGGCCGGCGCCGACCGCCGGGTGAACGAGGCGCTCGCCTGTAGCCGTTCGTCCGCGTCGAGGACGGCCACGATGGCGGTCGTGGGTCTCGGCCGGTGCCGTGCGTGCAATCCGCTGACGACCTCCCGCGGACTGCGCAACAGCGGAATCCCCGCAGCGGCCCATTCGGCGGGTTCGAGCATACGGGTCAGTGGGTTGGCGGAAGCGGCGGACAGATCGGCAGACGTCGACACGGATGCCGCCGAGGACGGAGCGAATCCGAAGGTCACGGTCCTCCCTTCGGCTACGCGCCCACACAGCGGGCGGGGTCGGACTTGGGGGAGCGCACGCCGCAGCAGAGCCCTACCGGATCACGGGCGAGCCGTGCGGGGAGCGGACTTCAATTCTTCCTGTCGAACTTGGTTGCGGCAACGAGCAATTGGGGCCACCGACCGTTTTCCGGCTATACGTCGTGTATATCCCTGCCCGCTGGTCTTGTTTGCGACACACGGGTCACGCCTGTACGGCCAGGACCAGCGGCAACACCGCCTGTGCCCCGGATCGTCGCAGCATGCGCGCGGCGACCGCGAGCGTCCAGCCCGTCTCGGTGGCGTCGTCCACCAGCAGCACGGGACCGCCTGCTTCCTTGAGGGCGGCTGCCAGCGCGGGTGGCACGGCCAGCGCCCCGTCAAGTGCCTTGAGCCGCTGGGCGCTGTTGCTCCGGGAGACCTGTGAGACGGCCTCGCCAACGTACTCCACGGACCCCAGCAGCGGCAGTCGGCCGACCTCCGCGATCCGCGCGCCCAGCGACTGGATCAACTGTGGACGCCTGCGCGAGGCCATGGTGACGACGCCGACCGGGCGCGGCTGCGCGTCGGGCTGCCCGGAGGCCCAGCCGCCGGGCCCCTTCGCCCAGTCGGTCAGGACGCCGACCACGGCCTTCGCCACATCGTCCGGCACGGGCCCGTCCGGTGCCTGGGGTGTGAGCATCGGCCGCAGCCGGTTGCCCCAGCCGATGTCCGAGAGCCGCCCCAAGGCGCGCCCCGGTGCGGCCTGTTCGCCCGCCGGGATTCGCCCCTTCAGGTCGACGCCGACCGCCGGCAGGCCCGTAGGCCACATCTTGCGGGGGTCGACGTCGACACCGGCGCGGCCCAGCTCGCCGTTGGCCGCGTCGAGCGCGGCGGGGGACACGGACGCCTCGAACCGGGCTCCCGCACAGGTGTCGCAGCGCCCGCACGCCTTTGCCAGCTCGTCGTCGAGCTGGCGCCGCAGAAACTCCATCCGGCAGCCGGTGGTCGACACGTAGTCGCGCATCGCCTGCTGTTCGGCGGCCCGCTGCTTGGCGACCCAGGCGTAGCGCTCGGTGTCGTACGTCCAGGGCGCGCCCGTGGAGATCCAGCCGCCCTGGACACGCCGCACGGCGCCGTCCACGTCGAGCACTTTGAGCATCGTCTCCAGACGGGACCTGCGCAGCTCCACCAGGGGTTCGAGGGCGGGCAGCGAGAGCGGCCTCCCGGCGCGGGCCAGGACGTCCAGGGTCCGGCGCACCTGCTCCTCCGGAGGGAAGGCGATCGACGCGAAGTACTCCCAGATCGCCTGGTCCTCCTTGCCCGGCAGGAGAAGCACCTCGGCATGCTTCACCCCGCGGCCCGCGCGCCCCACCTGCTGGTAGTACGCGATGGGGGAGGAGGGGGAGCCCAGGTGCACCACGAATCCGAGGTCGGGCTTGTCGAAGCCCATGCCCAGCGCGGAGGTGGCGACCAGGGCCTTGACACGGTTGGCGAGGAGATCCTCCTCGGCCTGCTGGCGGTCCGCGTTCTCCGTCTTTCCGGTGTACGAGGTGACGGTGTGCCCGCTCTGGCGCAGGAACGCGGTGACCTCCTCGGCGGCGGCCACGGTGAGTGTGTAGATGATGCCCGAGCCCGGTAGGTCGCTCAGGTGCTCGGCGAGCCAGGCCATCCGGTGGGCGGCGTCCGGCATCCGAAGCACACCGAGGCTCAGGCTCTCCCGGTCCAGCGGCCCGCGCAGGACGAGTGCGTCGGTGCTGGCGCCGGTGCCCAACTGCTCGGCCACATCGGCCGTCACGCGCGCGTTGGCGGTCGCGGTGGTGGCCAGGACGGGGACGCCCGGCGGGAGATCGGCGAGCATCGTGCGCAGCCTGCGGTAGTCCGGCCGGAAGTCGTGTCCCCAGTCGGAGATGCAGTGTGCCTCGTCGACCACGAGCAGGCCGGTCGCCGCGGCCAGCTTGGGCAGCACCTGGTCGCGGAAGTCGGGATTGTTGAGCCGCTCCGGGCTCACCAGGAGCACGTCGACCTCGCTCGCGGCCACCTCGGCCTGGATCGTCTCCCACTCCTCCGTGTTCGACGAATTGATGCTCCGCGCGTGGATACCGGCGCGGGCGGCCGCCTCCACCTGGTTGCGCATGAGAGCGAGGAGCGGCGAGACGATGACCGTGGGCCCGGCGCCCCGCTCGCGCAGCAGCGCGGTGGCGACGAAGTACACGGCGGACTTGCCCCAGCCCGTGCGCTGCACGACGAGGGCTCTGCGCTTGTCGGCCACCAGGGCCTCGATGGCGCGCCACTGGTCCTCGCGCAGCCGGGCCTCGCCCGCCGGGGCGCCGACAAGGCGGGCGAGTACGGCGTCGGCCGCGGCGCGCAGGTCGGCGTTGGGCAGGTCTCTGTGGGTCGGGGGGCGTGGGTCGTCGTTGCTCATGGCCCCATGCAACCCGATGGGTCGGACATCGCGCGAACGAGGCCGCCGGGTTGTGGACAAGTCATGTCGTGGTCATGGCCAGGGTTATCCACAGGGCAAAGCGGAACTTCAGGATCCGCGGGATGGTCACGGCATGACGAATCACAGCGAAGCGGCCGGCATGTCCGGTGACAGTGACATCAGCGGGCGCGGTCGGCACGGGGGAGACAGCGCGGCCCACGCGCCGAGCGCGCGCAGCGGACGGGGCGCGCACGATGGGCACGACCTGCCCGGGCAGCATCAGGTGACCCTGCGCACACCGGCCGAACTGGCCGATGCCCTGCCCTACCTGCTCGGCTACCGGCCCGAGGACAGCATCGTGCTGGTAGCCCTGCACGACGGGGAGAGGCGCGGCCGCTTCGGCGGGCGGGCACGGCTCGGCATCCCTGCCCACGCGGACGACTGGCCGTCCGTCGCCGATCAGCTGGCGCAAGGACTGGTGAAGGGAAGCGAGCGCAGAGGGGCACGGCCCGAGAGCATGGTCGCCTACCTCTGCCAGGAGCCGGGGACCGGAGAGTCGGGACGGGACGTCATGGAACGTCTGCGGCCCCTCGCGCAGTTTCTGCGCACGGCCTGCGGTCGCCTCGACGTCCCCGTCATTGAGGCCCTGTGCATCTCCGACGGCCGCTTCTGGTCGTACTGCTGCCCCGGCCAGGGGTGCTGTTCGTCCGAGGGGCATCCGATGGGACTGCCCGGCACCTCCGTCCTTGCCGCCGCCGCGACCTACGCCGGCCTCCAAGTGCGCGGATCGCTGAGGGAATTCACCGCTCGGTTCATTCCGTGGGAAGGCGCGGCCGCACCGGAGCAGCAGATCGCGCTCGACACGGCGAGCATGGCCCTGGTTCCCAGGATCCTCGACGGCGAGGGCCGTGCGGAGGTGGCCGAGGAGACCCTCGGACTGGCCCGGCGGATCATGAAGCGGTTCGCCGACGCCCCGCCCGTGTCCGGCACACGCCCGGCGGACCTGCGCGATGACGGCCTCCTGGAGCACGACGAGGCCGCCACCCTGATTCTCGGACTCCAGGACCGCGCAACCCGCGACCGCGCCGCCGAGTGGATGGAGGGCGACGAGGCCGGCGCTGCCCTGCGCCTCTGGCGGGCGCTGGCCCGCCGCTGCGTCGGCTCCTACGGCGAGCACGCGGCGGCACCCCTCACCCTCGCCGGGTGGGTCGCCTGGTCGACCGGTGACGAACTGGAGGCTCGCGAGGCCCTGGCGATGGCACTCGGAGCCGATCCCGACTACCTCTTCGCCCGTCTCCTGCACCAGGCGTGCAACGAGGGCCTCGACCCGGAGTCGATCCGCCGCTGCCTGCGCGCGGAGCGCACCGACCGGACCGGGGTGGAAGCGGAACAGCCAGCGGGTCCCGATCGCTCGACGCCGCGCGATGTCGCCGAGCCGCCGGGCACCTCGAACCGACGCCGGCGCAGGGCACGCACGGCGGGGATCGGGGCACCGCGCGGAGGCGGGCGTCCCCCCGGGGCGAGTAGCCTCCGCCGGCGTCGGCCCACCGATGAGGCCGCGCCCGGCGGGAAGGGACCTGGGCGCGAGCCTGAGGCGGCGAGCGAAAGGGCTCGCGCCCGCCGCAAGGGCGGTCGGCGGGTTGTGGGGGAGGAGACGTGAGTGTGGGGAGCGTGGCGGACCGCCGGTTATCGGGTCGGGCGACACATGAGGTGCCCCGGGCACCGGATGTCACTCCACCCGAGGCGGCGGCACGCCCCAGCCCGCGCGGCACGGGCGGACGGCGCGCGCCCACGATTTCCAAGCCCGAACCCTTGGCCCCCCACCGCACCCGTACCAGCCGTCCGCGGTATGCCCCACCGACCATCCCACCGCCATCCGGTCTGCTTGCCCGGCCCAGGCGTGACCCCGGACGGGGCCGTTCCGTTCACCTGTGCGGCGGTACCCGTGGCCGGGCCGCGCCGCCGAACGCCCTCGCCCCTCCGGAGCCCCCAACCCGGCGCCGAGCGGGCCCCAGGCGCACTGACCGAGGAAGCCACATGCACCTGCCCATTCCCCCCTCCGATTCCGACGGCGTCCGCCCGCCGGTGCGCGGGCCCGCTCAGCCCTTCCCGCGTCGCGCCGGTTCGCAGGCCCCGTTCGCAGGGGTCGAGAGCGCTTTGAGCCCCTTCGCACGGCTGGGCGGTCCGGCGGCTCGTCACACCCCGCTTCCCGGGCCGCGCCGGACCACGGACCTGCCACCCGTGCACAACGCCCTGATCTGCGTCGCCCTGCCGGGACTGGTGATCTCCGCGGACCATGGGCAGCTGACCGGCCGCGGGCTGGAGGGGTTCTACCGCGCGGGCCGCCGGACGCTGTCCCGCTGCCAGGTGCGAGTGGCGGGTCGCGAACCGCTCGCCGTGCAGGCCCGGATGGTCGCCGCCGACCGAGCCCGCTTTGTCGGGACGGTGCGCGCCTCCGCCGACGGCGGCCCGGATCCCGACGTGGTCGTGGAGCGGACGCGCGACGCGGACGGCACGGAGCGGATCACGCTGCGCAGCGCCTCCCCCCGCGTCCTGCGCGTGCCCGTCGAGGTCGCGCTCGCTACGGATCTCGCGGAGCTCGGCTCCGTCGCCTCGGGCCGAGCCGGGCCCGAACTGCCCGCCAGCGTCCACGACTCGGGCCTGCGATGGTCCTGTGCCACCGGCAGCTCGATCGTCACCGCCGACCCACCACCTGCCGATGCCCTGGCCTCCGCGGGACTGCTCCGCTGGGAGCTCGAACTGCCACCCGGTGGCGCCCGCAGCGTGGAGTTGAGGGTGCGACCGGGCGGTGCGGGGCCGGCCAGAGTCGTCGGCCGCGGCGCCACGAGCCCGTTCTCCGCCGCCCGGGCCACCGGCGACGACCCCAGGGTCCAGGCACTCATGGACACCTGCCTCGAGGACCTCCAAGCGCTACTGCTGCGCGATGCCGCCCACCCGTCGGACACGCACCTCGCGGCGGGGGCGCCGTGGCGATGCGGCCTGGCGCCGGCCGAGGCACTGGTCGCGGCCCGGATGACACTGCCACTCGGCACCCGGCTCGCCGCGGGCACGCTGCGGATCCTCGCCCGCACCCAAATCGCGGGCCCCGGTGCGCAGTCCGGCCTGATCCCCGGCCCGCGCCGGGACGCCGGCCCGCACCTGCCTCCGGGCTGCACGGCCACCGAGGCGACCCTGCTGTTCCCCGTACTGCTCGCGGAGGCCAGGCGCTGGGGACTTCCGGAGCAGGAGACCGAGGAACTGCTGCCCGCGGCCGAGCGGTGCCTCGCATGGCTGCGGACCACCGTCGGTGACGGCACCTATCTGCCCGACCGGCACCCCGGCGGTCCGTTCCGATGCGAAACGCAGGCGCACGCCCACCGCGCGGCACTGCTGGGCGCCGATCTGCTCGACACGTACGGCCGGCCGGGTGGTGAGGGACTGGTGCAGTGGGCCCAGGAACTGCGGACCGCGTTCCGCGGCGACTTCTGGGCCGAGGACCGGGGAGGCGGCAGACCGGCGGCCGCCCGGGCCCCGGACGGGCGCCTCGTACCCCACCTCGGCGCGAGCACCGCCCACCTCCTCGACACGGGACTGCTCGGCTCCGGCGTATTCGCCCCCTGCCTCCTCGACAAGGTGCAGACCGAGCAGCTCGCACGGCTGTTCGGCGGCCCGGCCATGGACTCCGGTTGGGGTCTGCGCAGCCTGGGTGCCAAGGAGGCGGCGTACAACCCCTTCGGACACCGCGGTGGCGCCGTGCGCGTCCAGGAGACCGTGACCGCCGTCATCGGCCTGGTCACCGCCGGCTACGAGAAGGAGGCGAGCGCCCTGCTCCGGGGGCTGCTGGCGGCCGCCGAGACCTTCGGAAACAGGCTGCCCGAGATGTACGCGGGAGAGCAGCGCACGGAAGGCGGCGCCCCGCTCCCGCACCCCGCTGCCTGTCGGCCTGCGGCCACGGCGGCGGCCGCCGGGGTACTGCTCCTCACCTCCCTCGCGGGCATCCGCCCCGACGCCCCGGCCCGGACGGTGACACTGCGCCCGGTCAGTAGCGCGCCGCTGGGCGAGGTCGGACTGACGGGACTGCGGATCGCGGGCGCCGCGTTCTCCGTGCGCGTCAGCAGACTCGGTCTCGCGATGGTGGAGGAGGCGGCCGACGGACTGCAGTTGGGAGTGTGACCTCGCGCGACGCGTCCTCGGACGGCGGCCGGCAGCGGCCGGTGGGGCCCGTACAGGACGGGAGTGGATCATCAGTGGAAGCGACTGACGAAGGGCGTGTTTATCGTCAGGCAGACGACTATGATCGCGGCATGCCCTACGACCCGTCGGCCTTTCCGCCCTTTGCCGTGACCGTGGACCTGGTCGTGCTGACCGTGCGTCGCCATGCCCTGTGTGCGCTGGCGGTACGGAGGGGGGAACAGCCTTTCCAGGGACGGTGGGCGCTCCCGGGCGGCTTCGTACGGCCCGACGAGGACCTGGGACAGGCGGCCGCGCGCGAGCTGGTCGAGGAGACCGGGCTGCGCGCTCACGACCCCTCGGCCCCGGCACAGGACAACGGCGCGCACCTGGAACAGCTGGCGACCTACGGCGACCCCAAGCGCGACCCGCGGATGAGGGTGGTCAGCGTCGCCCATCTCGCGCTGGCCCCCGATCTGCCCGCGCCCAGAGCCGGAGGCGACGCCAACAGCGCGCGCTGGGCGCCCGTGGAGGAGTTGCTGCAACAGGGCGGTTACGGCCGCGACGGAGAGCAGGCGGCACCCCTCGCCTTCGACCACGCCCAGATCCTCTCGGACGGGGTGGAACGCGCCCGGTCCAAGATTGAGTACTCGTCGCTGGCCACCGCCTTCTGCCCGTCCGAGTTCACCGTCGGAGAGCTGCGCCGCGTGTACGAGGCTGTGTGGGGGGTGGCACTCGACCCGCGCAACTTCCACCGCAAGGTGACGGGCACTCCGGGGTTCCTCGTGCCAACGGGCGGCACGACCACGCGCCAGGGCGGCCGGCCCGCGCAGCTGTTCCGTGCCGGCGGCGCCACGTTGCTCAATCCGCCGATGCTGCGCCCTGAAGTCTGACGAGAGCGGATCGACTCACGGGACGCTTCGCGCCGAAAGAGTGGAGAGAGCTGCCTCGGATGAGCCGCAAGGTGCCCGAAAAACCGTAAATGTCGCGCTATCTTGCTGTGAGTGATCCAGGCCATCGGATTGACCAGCAACCCCCGCAAGGAGCTTCCTCCCGCCGTCGACGACGTGTCCTTCGAGGCGCGCCCGGGTCGTGTCACAGCGCTCCTCGGAGTTCCGGGCGCGGGCAAGACGACGACGCTGAGGCTCATGCTCGAACTCCAGCGGGGCCGTGGAATCACCTACTTCAGAGGCCGTCCACTGCACCGGATCGCCCATCCCTCGCGTGAAGTCGGTGTGCTCCTGAGCGAGGTGCCGGGCCATCCCGCGCGTACGATCCGCGGACAGCTCGGCATGGTGTGCGCGGCCGTCGGTGTCCCGATTCGGCGCGTCGACGAAGTGATCGAGGTCGTCGGGCTCGTGAGCCTGCGCGACGAACGCCTGGGCACCCTGTCGCGCGGTATGGATCGCCGTCTGGGCCTGGCCTGTGCGCTGCTGTCCGATCCGCACACCCTCGTCCTCGACGATCCCGCCGGCGGTCTCTCCGTCACCGAAGGTCGTTGGCTGCACGGGATTCTGCGGGCGCACGCGGCCCACGGAGGCACCGTTCTGTTCAGCACGGACGACCCCAAGGAGGCAGCTCGGACAGCCGACCGGGTCATCACGCTGGAGGGAGGCCGGCTCGTCGCCGACCAGGAGGCGGCGGACTTCGCCCGCACCCGGCTCCGCCCCCGGGTCGCCGTCCGCAGTCCGCACGCCGCCCGCCTCGGAGCCCTGCTCGCCAAGGAGGCGCGCGCCGCGCAGCGTTCCGTCGAGATCGTGCGCGAGGACGGCAACCGGCTCTCGGTGTACGGCAGCACCTGCGCCGACATCGGTGAGACCGCCTTCCGGCACGGCATCCTCGTACACCGACTCGCCGACGAGACCGGCGACATGGGGCCACGTGCCACGCTCCCTGCCGAGGGCCTCGCCTCCGCGACCGTAGTCACCTCTGCCCTCCTGGCCTCTGCCTCCGCGACCTCCACCCCCACGGACGACGCCCCCGCGACCGACGAACCCGCGACCGACGAACCCGCGACCGCCGTAGCCGCGACCGGGGCGCACACGCCCGACGAGCCGGGGCCGGCGACCGAGGCGCGGACCCGTTCGGCCGCTTTGCCGGGCGCGCGGAACCTGCCCCAGCTCCCGCCCCCCATCGCCGTACGCCAGGCCCCGAGCCCACTGCGTCCGCTGCGCTACGAACTGCGGCGCGCCACCGGAGTGGGCACCGGCTACCTCACCGCGATCACCGTGCTGGTCACGTCCGCCCTGCTGTCCGTACTCCTGGCCAGAATCGGTCACACACCTCAGCCGCGACTCCTGGCCGCCTGGCCGCGGGAATGCCCCCTGCCACCCGCGGCGCTCGGTGCGGGACTGCTCGGGGCGCTCGCCTTCGGCGAGGAATTCCGCCACCCCGCCCTGGCCACGGACCGCGGCACTGTCCCACGCCGCCTGGGACTGCTCGCCGCCAAACTGCTCGTCGCCTCGGTCACCGCGCTGGCGCTGGCCGTCCTCACGGTGGGCTGCGACCTCGAAATCCTCTATCTCGTCTACGGACGAGAGCTCGTCGGAGTTCCCGCGGACTGGCTTCCGCTGAGCGCGAGTTGGATCGGCCTCACGGTGGGCTGCGCCTGGGCGGGAGTGCTGGCGGCGGGCATCTTCCGGTCCACCACCGCCGGGCTCGCGGCGGTGCTCGCCGTCCCGGTCGTGGTCGTACCACTCGTACAAAAGACCTTGGCGGGACCGTCCGTGCGGAAGGCGGCCGGGTTTTCCGAGCGGCTGCGCGAGCTCCTGCTGATGCAATGGCCGTTCGGGGGAGCGCGCTATATCGCGGCCGGGGCGCGCCTTGTCGCCCAACCCGTGGGCGGTGCCCTGATGTTGTCGCTGACCGCTCTGCTCTGCGCGTATCTGCTCACGACCCTGCGAAGCAGAGTGCGATGACGACCGTCCTTACCCTTCCGTTCCCGCCGTGCGCACAACTCCCCGGAGAACGCCCATTTCTTTCCGATAAGGCGTCAATTGCGACGCGGTGAGCGATCACCCTTTCGTGTGCTTTTCACCAAAGACCTCAAGGGAGTTGGAGACAGCGCCGACAAATGATCCGTGAGTACCCTTGCGCACACCATGATGACCGCCGCCCGCTCCTCAGACTCCGGCCTGGCCGGCCCGGGCGGACTCGACCGCTACCCCTACGCCGAGGGCCCTGGTGCCGAACGCGTCGGCGCCTCCGCGTGGGAGGGCGCGGACCCGGAACTGGGCCGCGTCGGCCGGCGCGCCGCGGGCAGCCGCGGACGCGGACTGCACGGCCAACTCGTTCAGCAGCTGGGTCAGATGATCGTCTCCGGTGACCTGGGCGCGGACCGCCCGCTCGTCCCCGAGGAGATCGGACAGCGGTTCGAGGTCTCCCGTACCGTCGTCCGTGAGTCGCTCCGCGTCCTGGAGGCGAAGGGGCTGGTCAGCGCCCGCCCCAACGTCGGCACGCGCGTGCGTCCCGTCAGTGACTGGAATCTTCTCGACCCGGACATCATCGAATGGCGGGCCTTCGGACCGCAGCGCGACGATCAGCGGCGCGAGCTGAGCGAGCTGCGCTGGACGATCGAGCCGCTCGCCGCGCGTCTGGCCGCCGGGCACGGGCGCGAGGAGGTCCAGCAGCGTCTCGGGGACATGGTCGAGATCATGGGCCACGCCATGGCGCAGGGTGACTCGCTCACCTTCTCGCGGGCCGACGCGGAGTTCCATTCGCTGCTCATCCAGGTATCGGGCAATCGCATGCTGGAGCACCTTTCCGGGATCGTCTCGGCCGCGCTCCAGGTCTCCGGCGGCCCTGTCACCGGCTGTGACCGGCCGAACGAGACCTCCTTGACGCACCACGGCCGGATCGTCGACGCCTTGGCCGAGGCGGACGGCGCGGCGGCCGAGGCGGCCATGCGGCAGTTGCTCGCCGTTCACCCCGAGGTGGAGCGCGTGGTGCCCGCGCCGCGCGAGCACTGATCGCGCCCCGAGGGCGGCGCGGTCGGGGGGCGTGTGCCCTCTCGTGGCATCGCTTGGTCGGCGGAACATCCCCCGCCGGACCCCGTCGGATCCTTCCGGGATCCGGCGGGATCCGGCGATGTGATGAAGGTGATCAAGCCATCGGTTGAGGTGATGAACCCATCGGTTTGGGGTGATGAGTCCATCGGCTGACCTCCTCTGACCGTATCTGGCCGCTTTTGTGCACTTACGGGGTGTGACTCGGGCCACGCAGATTGGGCGTAACGCTCTTCGGAACTGCGCGATGACCTAAGAGGTGACAGCCGAGGAGGGAATACGGACGCCGTTTACGGCGCTGTGCATCCTCCCGGCTCCCGCCCGCGCCGTCGACCCATCCCCAAGTCGGCGGTCGTCGGCTCCTGTCCGCAGTGGACGGGGCCGGAAGCCGTTTTCCAACGTTCCGAGAGGTTGTTCGTGTCGGCCAGCACATCCCGTACGCTCCCGCCGGAGATCGCCGAGTCCGTCTCTGTCATGGCGCTCATTGAGCGGGGAAAGGCTGAGGGGCAGATCGCCGGCGATGACGTGCGTCGGGCCTTCGAAGCTGACCAGATTCCGGCCACTCAGTGGAAGAACGTACTGCGCAGCCTCAACCAGATCCTCGAGGAAGAGGGTGTGACGCTGATGGTCAGTGCCGCGGAGCCCAAGCGCACCCGAAAGAGCGTCGCAGCGAAGAGTCCGGCCAAGCGCACCGCCACCAAGACGGTCGCGGCGAAGACGGTGACCACCAAGAAGGCCACCGCCACCACCGCCCCGGCGGTGCCCATGGCCGACGATCCGGCTGAGGACGCGTCCGCCAAGAAGGTCGCTGCCAAGAAGACGGTCGCCAAGAAGGCCGTCGCGAAGAAGACGGTCGCCAAGAAGGCCGTCGCGAAGAAGACCACCGCCAAGAAGGACGACGTCGAGCTGATCGACGACGAGGCGGTCGAGGAGACTCCGGGCAAGCCCGGTGCCGAGGAGCCCGCCGAGGACGGCGCCCAGGGCTTCGTCCTGTCCGACGAGGACGAGGACGACGCGCCCGCCCAGCAGGTCGCCGCGGCCGGCGCCACCGCCGACCCGGTCAAGGACTACCTCAAGCAGATCGGCAAGGTCCCCCTGCTCAACGCCGAGCAGGAGGTCGAGCTCGCCAAGCGCATTGAGGCGGGCCTCTTCGCCGAGGACAAGCTGGCCAACGCCGACAAGCTCGCCCCGAAGCTCAAGCGCGAGCTGGAGATCATCGCCGAGGACGGCCGTCGGGCCAAGAACCACCTCCTGGAGGCCAACCTCCGTCTGGTGGTCTCCCTGGCCAAGCGCTACACCGGCCGCGGCATGCTCTTCCTGGACCTCATCCAGGAGGGCAACCTCGGTCTGATCCGCGCGGTGGAGAAGTTCGACTACACCAAGGGCTACAAGTTCTCCACGTACGCCACCTGGTGGATCCGTCAGGCGATCACCCGCGCGATGGCCGACCAAGCCCGCACCATCCGTATCCCGGTGCACATGGTCGAGGTCATCAACAAGCTCGCGCGCGTGCAGCGCCAGATGCTCCAGGACCTGGGCCGCGAGCCCACCCCGGAGGAGCTGGCGAAGGAACTCGACATGACCCCTGAGAAGGTCATCGAGGTCCAGAAGTACGGCCGCGAGCCCATCTCGCTGCACACCCCGCTGGGCGAGGACGGCGACAGCGAGTTCGGTGACCTCATCGAGGACTCCGAGGCCGTCGTCCCGGCCGACGCGGTCAGTTTCACGCTCCTCCAGGAGCAGCTGCACTCCGTCCTCGACACCCTGTCCGAGCGCGAGGCGGGCGTCGTCTCCATGCGTTTCGGTCTCACCGACGGTCAGCCGAAGACCCTCGACGAGATCGGCAAGGTGTACGGCGTCACGCGTGAGCGGATCCGTCAGATCGAGTCCAAGACGATGTCGAAGCTGCGCCACCCGTCGCGTTCGCAGGTGCTGCGCGACTACCTCGACTAGGTCTCGACCGTACTGTCGCCGAGGGCCCGACTCCCGATGGGGAGCCGGGCCCTCGGCGCATCCATGGAGTGCGCGCCGCCGTCCGCTGGATCACTCTGGGTTTTCCATGACCATCCCAGAGTGAGGAACGCGCATGCGCCGTCCTTTCGCCCCAGTACTGGCCCTTGCGGCTGCCGCGGCCCTCATACCGCTGGCATCCCCCGCCCCGGCCGCGACCGACGACGTCGTCATCGGGGGCCATCCGGTCGACATCGCTCAGAGTCCGTGGACGGTGGCACTGTCCAGCCGTGACCGGTTCGGGGGAACGCGGGCCGGGCAATTCTGCGGGGGCGCCGTGATCGGCCCGACGCTCGTGCTGACCGCGGCTCACTGCCTGAGCCCGCTCGTGCTGGGGGCGCCACCGCAGCAGATGCACGACTTGAAGGTCATCGCGGACCGTACCGACCTGCTGTCCAGCAAGGGGAAGGAGATCTCGGTTCGCGACACCTGGGTCAATCCGCAGTACAACGCCGCCACGAACGCCGGGGATTTCGCCGTAATCACCCTCGCCTCCCCGCTGCCCCAGAGCTCGGTCATCCGTATGGCCCCCTCAGGGGATCCCGCGTACGCGCCCGGCACGGCCGCCGCGGTCTACGGCTGGGGCGATACGACAGGCACCGGTAATTACGCGCTCGGTCTGCGGTCCGCGAGCGTGAACGTACTGTCCGACTCCGTCTGCGCGCAGGCGTACCCGGGGAGCGAAGACGGAACCTATCAAGCCACTTCCATGGTGTGCGCCGGGGAGGTCGCGGGTGGGCGGGATGCCTGTCAGGGGGACAGCGGTGGCCCGCTGGTGGCCCAGGGGCGGCTGATCGGCCTTGTGTCGTGGGGTAACGGCTGTGGGCAGGCAGGAAGCCCCGGGGTCTACACACGGGTCTCGGACGTCGTCAAGGCGCTCGGCACGAGCCACTGAGGGCGTACGGGCGGAAGCGGTGCGGAACGCGGCGGATCGCGGCTCACGGGGCGCCGGGGGAAGTGAACCAGGCGGCGCGTGGGAGTGCGCGGGAGCGATTCGGGCCGGTGACGTGTGGAGGTGTGCCGGAGCCGTATGGGCCGGTGGTGCGTGAAGGCGTGCCGGAGCGGTACGGGCCGCTGGCGCGTCAAGGTGCGCGGCAAGGGTGTGGACCGGTGACGCGGTGAAGTGCGTGAGCCCGGTGCGCGTCACGTACGCACGGGGCCGTGACGCTCCGGGCGGTGGCGCACCGTACCGCCGGGAAGCGGTACGCATACGGGCGGCCACCCCGAGTAGCAGGGGTGACCGCCCGTACACCGGCCTATTGCCAGAGCTGGCTCGTCGTCGTTGACGCGAAGTGTCAGCGCTCTTCGTCGTTGGACGTTGCCGGGACCGACGTGAGTCGCTCCGTCTCGTCCTGTATCTCAGCGGCGATCTTCTTGAGTTCCGGCTCAAACTTGCGCCCGTGGTGGGCGCAGAAGAGCAGTTCACCGCCGCTGAGGAGGACGACGCGCAGATATGCCTGGGCGCCGCAACGGTCGCAGCGGTCAGCGGCCGTCAGCGGGCTCGCGGGGGTCAGAACAGTAGTCACGTCGCCTCTTCTCTAGCTCGACGAGCTGTCGTACCAGGGTCAACATCCAACCAGGCCGAAAACGTTCCCGCTCGTGGCTTTTCCTCGAAAAATTCTTCCGGGGCGGCTGTCTGCTGCCGGGTGGCGGCGAATGAGCCGTATTACGTGTCTTTGTGTCTTACGGGTTCGCGCTGTCTGTCAGGGTCAAGTCCTCCCCGGCTGGCTTGCCGGTTGTTCATGAGGACGTGCCCGGAGCCTAAATGGTTCATGCCTGGAAGGGAACGTGATATGTACTTCACTCCATCGAGGGATCGAACACTCATGCGAGCCTGGACTAGTCTGAGTTCATGCGAGGGTGGCGTTACAACGGCTCTACCAGGCCTCGGTACCCTCTGAGCGGAGACCGAAGCCGACCCCTTACCCAAAAGGGTCCCATCTGAAATTCAGCGAGGAGCGAACCGCGTGACCGCCGACACGTCCGTGCCGTCCACAGCGTTGCTGACCGGAGCAGACCGGGACGGTTCCAACTACACCGCGCGGCACCTGCTCGTCCTCGAGGGGCTCGAGGCCGTACGCAAGCGCCCCGGCATGTACATCGGCTCGACCGACAGCCGCGGTCTGATGCACTGCCTGTGGGAGATCATCGACAACTCCGTGGACGAGGCCCTTGGGGGCTACTGTGACCACATCGAGGTGATCCTGCACGACGACGCCTCGGTGGAGGTGCGGGACAACGGCCGCGGCATCCCGGTCGACGTGGAGCCCAAGACCGGCATGTCGGGCGTCGAGGTCGTGATGACCAAGCTGCACGCGGGCGGCAAGTTCGGGGGCGGTTCGTACGCCGCCTCCGGCGGTCTGCACGGCGTGGGTGCCTCCGTGGTGAACGCGCTCTCCGCCCGTCTGGACGTCGAGGTGGACCGTGGTGGCCACACCCATGCGGTGAGCTTCCGGCGCGGCACCCCGGGAGTGTTCAAGGCGGACGGTTCCGAAGCCGCCTTCGACGCGACCAGCGGGCTGCGCAAGCTGAAGCGGATCCCCAAGACCCGCACCGGCACGCGCGTGCGCTACTGGGCCGACCGCCAGATCTTCCTCAAGGACGCCAAGCTCTCCCTGGAGAACCTGCACCAGCGCGCCCGCCAGACCGCGTTCCTGGTGCCCGGCCTGACCATCGTCGTCCGTGACGAGTACGGGCTCGGCGAGGGCGGTAGCAAGGGCGAGGAGTCCTTCCGCTTCGACGGCGGCATCAGCGAATTCTGCGAGTACCTGGCCACCGACAAGCCCGTCTGCGACGTCCTCCGCTTCTCCGGGCAGGGCACCTTCAAGGAGACCGTCCCGGTCCTTGACGACCACGGACAGATGACGCCCACCGAGGTCACTCGTGAGCTCGGCGTCGATGTGGCGCTGCGCTGGGGCACCGGCTACGACACGAACCTCAAGTCGTTCGTGAACATCATCGCCACCCCCAAGGGCGGCACCCACGTCGCCGGCTTCGAGCAGGCCGTCGCCAAGACGATGAACGAGGTGCTGCGGGCCAAGAAGCTGCTGCGGGTCGCCGAGGACGACATCGTCAAGGACGACGCACTGGAGGGACTGACCGCCGTCGTCACCGTGCGCCTAGCGGAGCCGCAGTTCGAGGGGCAGACCAAGGAGGTCCTCGGCACCTCGGCGGCCCGCCGGATCGTGACGAACGTGGTCTCCAACGAACTCAAGGCCTTCCTGACCACCACGAAGCGGGACGCGGCCGCGCAGGCCCGGGTCGTGATGGAGAAGGCCGTGGCTGCCGCGCGTACGCGGATCGCGGCCCGCCAGCACAAGGACGCGCAGCGTCGCAAGACGGCCCTCGAGTCCTCCTCGCTGCCCGCCAAGCTCGCGGACTGCCGCAGCGACGACGTCGAGCGCAGCGAGCTGTTCATCGTCGAGGGGGACTCCGCGCTCGGCACCGCCAAGCTGGCCAGGAACTCCGAGTTCCAGGCGCTGCTGCCGATTCGCGGCAAGATCCTCAACGTCCAGAAGGCGTCCGTCACGGACATGCTCAAGAACGCCGAGTGCGGCGCGATCATCCAGGTCATAGGGGCCGGGTCCGGGCGGACGTTCGACATCGACGCGGCGCGGTACGGGAAGATCATCCTGCTCGTGGATGCCGACGTCGACGGTGCGCACATCCGGATTCTGCTGCTGACGCTGTTCCAGCGGTACATGCGGCCGATGGTCGAGGCGGGGCGGGTGTTCGCGGCGGTGCCGCCGCTGCACCGCATCGAGCTGAGCCAGCCCAAGAAGGGCCAGGACAAGTACATCTACACGTACTCGGACCGTGAGCTGCGCGAGACGCTGCTGGAGCTGCAGCGCAAGAACGTGCGCTACAAGGACTCGATCCAGCGTTACAAGGGTCTTGGCGAGATGGACGCCGATCAGCTGGCGGAGACGACGATGGACCCGCGCCACCGGACGCTGCGGCGGATCAACATCTCCGACCTGGAGGCGTCCGAACAGGTGTTTGACCTGCTGATGGGGAACGATGTCGCTCCCCGTAAGGAGTTCATCTCCAGCTCTGCGGCGACGCTGGATCGGTCACGTATCGACGCGTAGGCGCTGCGCCGGCGGCACCGGGCGCCGGCGGTGGGTCGGGGCCGTGGGAGGGCCGGCAGCGGGTGGGCGGGGCTGGGCGTGCTGTTCCCCGCGCCTGCGAGAAGCGCTTGGCGCCCGTCTTTCAGCCCGTCCGGCGTTGGAGGACGAGGCCCTTCAGGCCGAAAGGGGGGTCTGGGGGCGCAGCCCCTGGGATGGGTCGGGTAGGGGCGGCGGGGGCGAGAAGCGCGGTTGGTGGGTCGCGGGCCGTGGGGGCTCCACCCGTGGGTGGAGAGATGGGGTGGGTGCGGATCCACCCGCGATCCACCCCGGCTCCGATCTGCTGAGCTGCCGATTTCCGTAGCGTCGAAGGCGTCGACAGCGCTCGCTGTCGGAACCCGCTCTTCCTCGCCCACGGAGGTCGTGATGTCCGGGCTCGTCAATGCCTTGGTGATCCTCGCCGTTGTTGTGCTGGTCATCGCGCGCCAGTTCCGTACGCGCCGGATCAGCACGGACAGGCGCTGGTGGATCGTGCCCGTCGTCCTGGCCGTGATCGCTCTGCGGGAGCCGGGCCTGATCGACATCCACCATCGGACCGAGGCGATTCTGCTGCTGGGGGCGGAGCTGTTCATCGGGCTGGCCACCGGAGTCGCGTGGGGGTGGACGACACGGATATGGGCGGAGCCGGACGGCTCGGTGTGGAGCAAGAGCACCAAGGCCAGCGCGGCCGTCTGGGGCGTGGGCATAGCCCTGCGGCTGGGACTGTTCGGCATCGGCACCCTGTTGGACGTCCATCAGGACAGCTCCGCCCTGTTGCTCGCCCTCGCGGCCACTCTGCTGGTCCGCTCCGGGATCCTGGCCTGGCGCTCTCAGTCTCTGCACCCGGCCGTCGCGCAGGCGACGGCGTACGGTGACGACGTGCCCCAGGGCTCGTGGAAGGAGCGCGTGTGACGGAGAACGCCTTGAAGCGCTGGCCCTCCCGCGAGGCGCTGTCCCGAGCGGGAATGGTCAAGTCCAGGCGCGCGCTCGCCTGGACCGTGCGCCTCTTCGCCCTCGGCCTGCTCCTGTGGACGACCTTCGCGAGCAGCCATCTGGGCGCCTGGAAGATCGCGGCGGGCGCTCTGGGGGTCCTCGTCTGCGGGCTGGCGGCGTGGGCCTTCTGGCGGACCACGCTCGAACACCGTCTGCTGCCGTCTCTGGCGCTGCTCGCCCTGCTGCTCGCGATAGCGACGGTGGGAGTGAGCACGGGCTTCCGGGTGCCGGCCATCGTCCTGTGGTGCGGGTGCGCCATCAGCGCCATGGAGAGGCTGCCTCTAGTGGCGGCACTACCTGCGACCTCCGTGGCACTGAGCGCGTTCGCGGCGGTCAACAACGACGTCTGGCTGACCACGGCGGCCACCGCCGGAGGGCTCGCCCTGGCCGGATACGTGCTGCGCCTCGACGCGGAGGCCCGCGGCAGTGCCCAGCGGTTGCTCGCTCAGGAGCGGGCGGCTCGTGTGGCCGAGGCGGAATCCGCGGCGCTCGCGGAGCGGGCCAGGATCGCTCGGGAGATCCATGACGTCCTGGCGCACAGTCTCTCGGCGCAGATGGTGCATCTGGAGGCGGCTCGGCTGCTGATCGAGCGGGGCGGCGACCAGGAGCAGATCCTCGAGCGGGTCGTGGCGGCACGGAGGATGGCCCGTGAGGGGCTCGCCGAGACCCGGCAGGCGCTCTCCGCCCTTCGCGGGGAGATGTCCCCGGTGGAGGACTTCCTGAGCGAGCTGGTCGCCACGGCGGACGGCGCCGACATCACCGTCGCGGGTGAACGGCAGCCGCTGCCCGCCGAGGCCTCGCAGGCGGTGCGCAGAGTGGCGCAGGAAGCCCTGACGAACGTCCGCAAGCATGCGCCGGGCGCCAAGGTCCACATGCGGCTCGAGTACGGCGAGCACGAAGTGACCCTCGGCGTACGGGACTCGGGAGGGCCGCCGGGCGAACTCAGCGGTGCGGGGGCCGGGTACGGTCTGCTGGGCATGCGGGAGCGTGCTGAGCTGCTGGGCGGCTCGTTGGAGGCCGGGCCGGACGAGGAGGGGTTCGTGGTGACGCTGAGGGTGCCCGTATGACGGAGGAGGAGACCAGGAAGCCGGCTCGGGTCGTGGTGGCGGACGACCAGACCGTGGTGCGCGAAGGCATTGTGATGCTGCTGGGCCTGCTGCCGGGGATCGAGGTCGTGGGTGCGGCCGGGGACGGCCACGAGGCCGTGGCGCTGGTGGCCGAGCTCGCCCCGGACGTCGTGCTGATGGACCTGCGCATGCCGCGCTGCGACGGCGTCGAGGCGACCCGGCGCATTCGCGCTGAGCATCCGGGGACACAGGTCGTCGTGCTCACCACGTACGCGGACGACGAGTCGCTGTTCCCCGCGCTCAGAGCGGGAGCCCGTGGCTATCTCACGAAGGACGCGGGTGGCGACGAGATCGTGCGCGCGGTGGAAAGCGTGCTGTCCGGTGACGCGGGACTCTCGCCGAGCATCCAACGACGACTGCTGGAGCGGCTGTCGGAGCCGGCGCCCGCGGCCGTTGCGCCCGTGGAGCCGCCCGATGGGCTCACCACGCGGGAGACCGAGGTGCTGCTGCTCATCGCCGAGGGACTCACCAATCAGGAGATCGCCCGCAGGCTGCATGTCTCCCCCGCCACCGTGAAGACCCACATCAACAACCTCTTCGCCAAGACGGGCCTCAAGGATCGTGCTCAGGCAGTGCGCTACGCCTTTGGGAAAGGTCTCGTACGGCCACCGACGGGATGAGTCACCTGATGGGGTGAAGAGCGCGGAGAGAAGAGTCCGGGATCTTCCCGATCTGTCCATCCTTGGGCACGCGGCGAAAAAGGGCCGCGGACAAGGAGAGTTCGGTGGAGAAGCACGACGGTCGCGATACCGGGGAGGCCCGGTTCGATGACCCCTGGTACGACGCGCTCGGCTCCGGCTGGGGTGAGTTGGACGGCACGGGCGCGCCCGCTCCCGCCGTACCGTCCGCGCGCCCGGAGCACGAAGGTCGCACGGGCGGGACGGCCGACGTCTATCTGGAGGTGCAGCGCAGCGCGGCCTTCCAGGAGGTGCGCGGTCGGTACCGGAGGTTCGTGGTGCCGGGCGTCGCCGTGTTCTTCACCTGGTACGTGAGCTATGTGGTGACCGCGACGACGGCGCCCGGGTTCATGGCCCGGCCCGTCGCCGGCGCGGTGAACGTGGCGATGGTGGCGGGGCTCGGGCAGTTCCTCAGCACGTTTCTGTTCACGTGGGCGTACGCGCGGCATGCGCGGCTGCGCAGGGACCGGGCCGCGCTGGATCTGCGCTGGGACACCCAGGAGCTGACCCGGAGCGTCAGAGGTGGTGAGCGGTGACCGGCAACCATCAGACACTGGCGTTGCTGCTGTTCAGCGCGTTCGTGGCGGTGACGCTGGGGATCACGACGTGGGTGAGTCGAAACCGGCACGGGTCGGCCGAGGAGTTCTATGCCGGCGGGCGGTTGTTCTCGCCGATGGAGAATGGTTTTGCCATTTCGGGCGACTACATGTCGGCGGCGTCGTTCCTGGGGGTCACGGGGCTCATCTCGCTCTACGGCTACGACGGGCTGCTGTACGTCGTCGGGTTTCTCGTCGCTTGGTTGGTCGTCCTGTTCCTGATCGCCGAACTGGTGCGCAACTGCGGGCGGTTCACGCTCGCCGACGTCGTCGCGGCCCGGATGAACGAACGGCCGGTGCGGATCGCGGCGGGAACCTCTTCGGTGACCGTGTCCGTTCTGTATCTGGTGGCGCAGATGGTGGGCGCGGGCAGTCTGGTCGCGCTATTGCTGGGAGGTTCGAGTGAGGCGGCGCGTAACTGGACGGTGATCGGCGTCGGCGCGCTCATGGTGATCTATGTGTCGCTGGGAGGGATGCGGGCCACCACGTGGATTCAGATCGTCAAGGCGGTCCTGTTGCTGAGCGGTTCCATCGCCTTGACCGTGCTCGTCCTGGTGCGGTTCCACGGGGACGTGAACGAGTTGCTGCGTTCGGCGGCGGAGCGCAGCGGCCATGGTGACGCGTTTCTCGCACCCGGGTTGAAGTACGGCGGGGACTGGACGGCGCGCTTCGACTTCATCAGCCTCGGTCTCGCGCTGGTGCTCGGAACGGCCGGGCTGCCGCACATCCTGTCGCGTTTCTACACCGTGCCCACGGCACGGGCAGCGCGGCGCTCGGTGGTCTGGTCGATCGGGCTCATTGGGGGCTTCTACCTGATGACGATCGTGCTGGGCTTCGGCGCGGCGGCGATCGTCGGCCCGGAGGCGGTGCGGGGAGCGAACGCGGCGGGCAACACGGCGGTTCCGCTGCTCGCGCTCGATCTGGGCGGCGGCGCGGACTCCGCCGGAGGAACGGTACTTTTTGCGGTCGTCGCGGCCATCGCCTTCGCTACGATCCTCGCGGTCGTCGCCGGGATCACTTTGGCGTCCTCGGCGTCCGTGGCCCACGACCTCTACGCCTCGATGCGCCGCCGGCATGCGAAGCCCCGCAGCGAGGTCGCCGTGGCGCGTACGGCGGCGGTGGGCATCGGGGTGGTCGCGATCGCGCTCGGGCTGCTGGCCCGCGATCTGAACGTGGCCTTCCTGGTGGGCCTTGCCTTCGCGGTCGCCGCGTCCGCGAACCTGCCGGTGCTGTTGTACTCGCTGTTCTGGCGGAGTTTCACGACCCGCGGCGCCGTGTGGGCCGTATACGGCGGCCTGGTGCCCGCGCTGCTGCTCGTCCTGCTGTCGCCGGTGGTGTCGGGGAGTCCCGATTCGCTGTTCCCGAGCGTGGACTTCCAGTACTTCCCGTTGCAGAACCCCGGCCTGGTGTCGATTCCGCTCGGCTTCCTGTCGGGCTGGCTGGGCACGGTGACGTCCGCGGAGCCGCCGGACGAGGCCAAGCATGCCGAGACCGAGGTGCGGTCGCTGACGGGTGCCGGCGCGGTCTGAGGCGGCCTCAAGGGTGTGTCCGGGGGCGCCTCCAGCAGCGGGGGTCAGCGACGTACGGCCCAACGACGTACGTCGTGCGCCGGGTGGGTGTCATGGGCTCGGTGTACGACGTACGGCGTGGGGCTAGGGCGCCACCCAGGCGTACCGGTGTTCCGGGCGGCCCGTGTCGCCGTACTTGAGCGAGAGGCGCAGCCGTCCCGCCTGTTCGAGGTGGCGCAGATAGCGCTGCGCGGTGGAACGGCTGAGCCCGGTCTCGGCCGCGACCTCGTGGGCCGACAGCGGCTGGTTCGCGCGGTGGAGGACACCGCAGATCAGGTCCGTGGTGGGTTCCGAGTGGCCGCTGGGCAGCCCCGGCGACGACGGGACGGGCGTGGTGCGCAGGGCGCTGAAGATCCGGTCGACCTGCTCCTGACCCGCCACGCCGCGCCCGCCGACCCGGTCGACGGTGCGCCGCAGGGCCGCGTACGAGTCGAGGCGGGTGCGCAGCGCGGCGAAGGTGAACGGCTTGACCAGATAGTGCAGGGCGCCCAGGCGCATCGCGGCCTGCACGGTCGTCACATCGCTGGCCGCGGTGATCATGATGACGTCGGTGCCGTGGCCGCGTTCGCGCATGCGGTGCACCAGTTCGAGGCCCGTCTGGTCGGGCAGATAGTGGTCGAGCAGGACCAGGTCGACGGGCGCGCGCTCCACGGCGGCCAGGGCCTGGGCAGCGCTGTGCGCGCGGGCGGCCACCCGGAACCCGGGAACCTTCCCCACGTACTTCGCGTTGATCTCAGCGACGCGGAAGTCGTCGTCCACGACCAGGACGTCAATCATCGGGCCTCTTTCTCTCAAGGCCTGGCGAGCGTTAAGCCCGTGTTTCGGCTCCGCTGTTGTAGCGCGAGCAAAACGAGCACAACAGACTCTTGCAAGCATAAGAAAGCCTTGCGCCCAGAAGACTGATGCTGTGGCCCGCGCCACATCTACGGTCCCGGGCCATGAGCGCAGACACCAGCCCCGCCATTGAGCTGCGGGGCGCGAGCAAGATCTTCAAGACCCCGTCAGGGGGTCTGCACACGGCGGTCAGGGAGCTCGATCTGACCATCGGCCGTGGCGAGTTCGTGGCCGTCGTCGGCCCCACCGGCTGCGGGAAGTCCACGACCCTGACCCTGGTGAGCGGTCTGGAGGAGCCCACCGAGGGCGAGGTCCTGGTGGCCGGTGAGCCGGTCGCGGGCGTCGGCGACAAGGTCGGTTTCGTCTTCCAGCAGGACGCCACCTTCCCCTGGCGGACGGTCCTGTCCAATGTCATGGCGGGCCCGCGTTTTCGCGGTGTTCCGAAGACGGAGGCCAAGCAGCGGGCCCGCGAATGGCTGGCCAGGGTCGGTCTGTCGGCCTTCGAGGACCGCTATCCCCACCAGCTCTCCGGTGGTCAGCGCAAGCGCGTCGCCCTCGCCGCGACCTTCGTCAACGACCCCGAGATCCTGCTGATGGACGAGCCGTTCTCGGCGCTCGACGTGCAGACCAGGGCCCTGATGTCGGACGAGCTGCTGGAGCTGTGGGAGGGCACGGGCGCCTCGGTCGTCTTCGTCACCCACGACCTGGAGGAGTCCATCGCGCTCGCCGACAAGGTCGTCGTGATGACCGCGGGCCCCGCCACCGTGAAGCAGGTCTTCGACATCGATCTGCCGAGGCCGCGCAAGGTCGAATCGGTGCGCCTGGAGCCGCGGTTCATCGAGATCTACCGTGAGATCTGGGAGTCCCTCGGTGAAGAGGTCCGCATCACCCGAGAGAGGGGCGCCGCGAATGTCGCCTGACGTCATGCCCGAGACCGTCGTCGCGGCGACCGCCACCGAGCTCGCCAAGCCGGGACGCGCCCACAACCGTGCTCGTGCCGCCCGCAGACGCAGGATGATCGTCGCCGCCGCCCGTGCGGTGCTCCTGGTCGCCGTGCTCGGCCTGTGGGAGGTGTTCGCGCGCGCCAAGATCATCGACCCGTTCAACTTCTCCATGCCGTCGAAGATCTGGGACCAGGTCTACACCTGGGTGACCCATGGGACGGCGCTCGGCTCACTCGGCGAGCAGGTCTGGTACACGCTCCAAGAGGCACTGCTCGGCTGGGTCATCGGAGTCGTGGCCGGCGTGGTCTTCGGTATCGCGCTGGGCCGCATCGCCTTCCTCGCCGATGTCCTTGGTCCATACATCAAGGTGCTCAACTCCATACCCAGGATCGTCCTCGCGCCGATCTTCGTGATCTGGTTCGGGCTCGGGCCGGCCTCCAAGGTCGCCTCGGCCGTGGTCCTGGTCTTCTTCCCGGTCTTCTTCAACGCGTTCCAGGGTGCCCGCGAGGTCGACCGGAACCTCGTCGCCAACGCCCGGATCCTGGGGGCGAGCGACCGCAGGGTGACGCTTCAGGTCGTCATCCCCTCCGCCACCTCGTGGATCTTCACCAGCCTCCACGTCAGCTTCGGCTTCGCCCTCATCGGTGCGATCGTCGGCGAGTACATCGGCGCCACCAAGGGCATCGGCCTGCTCGTCGCCCAGTCCCAGGGCACCTTCAACGCGGCCGGTGTGTACGCCGCGATGGTCATCCTCGCCGTCGTCGCCCTGCTGGCCGAAGGGCTGCTCACCTTCGCCGAGCGCCGCATCTTCCGCTGGAAGCCGTCGGACTCCGAGAGCTGATCGGCAGGCAACACCCGCCCAGGGTGCCCGTTTTCCTCTCAGGGCTCTCCAAGGCGCCCGACTTCCTCTCCACGCTCTCCAGGGTGCTCCCTTTCCGCTCAACGCTCCCCAGGGCACCCCTTTTCCCGCACTGCCCTCTCACAAGGACGTGACCCATCATGCGCAAGACCGCCAGATACTCCGCGCTGGCAGCCGCCGGTCTGCTCGCCCTCTCCTCGCTCACCGCCTGCGCCAACGACGCGGCCTCCACCACCGCCGACTCCGGCAGCAACGGGGGCGGCGGCAAGGGGGAGCACGTCAAGATCATGGTCGGTGGCCTGGACAAGGTCATCTACATGCCGGCGATGCTCACGCAGCGGCTCGGCTACTTCAACGACGAGGGTTTGGATGTCGAACTCCTGAGTGAGCCGGCCGGTGTGCAGGCGGAGACCGCACTCGTGTCCGGACAGGTCCAGGGAGCCGTCGGCTTCTACGACCACACTCTCGACCTGCAGACCAAGGGCAAGGCCGTGGAGTCCGTCGTGCAGTTCTCGCACGCGCCCGGCGAGGTGGAGATCGTCTCCAACAAGCGAGCGGAGGACATCACCTCGCCCAAGGACTTCAAGGGCAAGAAGCTCGGCGTCACCGGGCTCGGTTCCTCCACCGACTTCCTCACCAAGTACCTCGCGGTCAAGAATGGTGTGAAGGTCAGCGAGTTCGCGCCGGTCGCCGTCGGCGCGGGTCCGACCTTCGTCTCGGCGCTCCAGAAGGGGGCCATCGACGGCGGCATGACGACGGACCCGACCGTCGCCACCGTCCTGCAGAAGGGCCTCGGCAAGGTGCTCGTCGACATGCGTACGCCGAGTGGATCACAGGAGGCGCTCGGCGGTCCGTATCCCTCGTCCAGCCTCTACATGCAGACGGACTGGGTGAACGGCCACAAGGAGACGGTCCAGAAGCTGGCCAACGCCTTCGTGAAGACCCTCAAGTGGATGTCCACGCACAGCGCCTCCGAGATCGCCGCCAAGATGCCTGCCGACTACTCCCAGGGCAACAAGACGCTCTACGCGACCGCCATCCAGAGCACGCTGCCGATGTTCACCAAGGATGGCGTGATGCCCGTGGACGGCCCCGAGACCGTCGAGAAGGTACTTAAGGCGTTCAACCCCAACATCAAGAACGCCAAGGTGGACCTGAGCAAGACGTACACCACGGAGTTCGTGAAGAAGGCCGTCACTGGCTGAGGAAGAAGGCCACCAAGGACACCGCTGGCGGAGAAATGAAGGCCGCCACTGGTCCTGCTCCAGGTCCAGGTCCAGGTCCTGGTCCAGAGCGGGGCGCGGCCTCTTCCCCCGCCCCGTGGCCCCGCCTTCGGGATCTCCCCCTCTTCGGCCGTGCCCTCAGGCGCGGGTCGCCCAGACGTAGCGATGCTCCGGGCGGCCCGCGTCGCCGTATTTGAGGGTCAGCCTGGCCCGTCCCGTGCGCTCCAGGAGCTTCAGATAGCGCTGGGCGGTCTGTCGGCTCAGTCCGGTCTCCTCGGCGATCTCCTGGGCCGACAGCGGCCCCTCGGCGGTCACCAGGGCCCGCCGGACGAGCTCCGCGGTCGTGGGGGAGTGCCCTTTGGGCAGGTCCGGCTCCGCACTCGCCGACAGGGCGCCGAAAATCCGGTCCACCTGGGCCTGTTCGGCCTCGCCGCCGACGTCGAGCGTGCGGCGCAGACCCGCGTACGCCTCCAGCTTGGCCCGCAGGCCCGCGAAGGCGAACGGTTTGACCAGGTACTGCAGGGCGCCCTGCCGCATGGCTGCCTGGACGGTCGAGATGTCGCGGGCCGCGGTCACCATGATGACGTCGGTCTGGTGGCCGCGCCGCCGCATCTCCTGGACGACCGCGAGGCCCGTCTCGTCGGGCAGGTAGTGGTCCATCAGGACCAGGTCCAGGTGGGGCAGCGTCTCTATCCCGTGCAGCGCCTCGGCGGCGTTGTGCGCCTCGCCGGCGACACGGAAGCCGGGCACCTTGTCGACGTACGCGGCATTGACCCGCGCGACCCGCGTGTCGTCGTCCACGACCAGGACCTCGATCATCGCGACTCCTCCTCGGCGGTCGTGGCGGCGGTGGCGCCGGTGGTGTTCTGGGAGAACGTGTCCGGCTGTCGTACGAGTTCCGGTGCGGGCCCGCGGCTGGGTTCGCCCTCCGGGCCCGGCATGAGGCCTTCCGCCGGCACCAGACCTTTCGCCGGCATCAGACCTTCCGCCGGCATCAGACCTTCCGCCTGCACCAGGCCTTCCGTCGGCACCAGGCCTTCCGTCGGCACCAGGCTTTCCGTCGGCCCGAGACCGGCCTCCGTGAGCGCTTCCGGCAGTACGACCGTGAACTCCGCGCCCCCTCCGTCGGCCTCCGCCGCCTCCGCGCTGCCTCCTTGCCGCTCGGCGAGCCGGCGCACCAGGGAGAGCCCGAGTCCGCGTTTGCCGTGCGCCGGTGGCTTCTTGGTGGACCACCCGTCCGTGAAGATCAGCTCCCGCCGCTCCGCCGGAATTCCGGGCCCGGTGTCCCGTACGCGCAGCACGGCCGTGCGTCCCTCGGCGCGCAATTCGACCTCTACGCGCGCGTGCGGGGTGCCCGCGACGGCGTCGAGTGCGTTGTCGACCAGGTTGCCCACGACGGTGACCAGCCCCCGCGGGTCGACCAGCCGGTCGGGCAGCCGGGTCCCGTCCGCGACCCAGAGAGCCACCCCGCGCTCGGCCGCCACCGTGGCCTTGCCGACCAGCAGGGCGGCCAGCAGCGGATCGTGGATCTTCTCGGTGACCTGTTCCGCGGTGACCCTGTGGTCGCCGACCACCTCGCCGACGAACTCCACGGCGTCGTCGTACATCTCCAGCTCCAGCAGCCCAAGGACCGTGTGCATCCGGTTGGCGTGCTCATGGTCCTGCGCGCGCAGGGCGTCGATCAGACCGTGGGTCGAGTCGAGTTCACGGCCCAGTTGCTCCAGTTCCGTGCGGTCGCGCAGGGTGGCCACGGCGCCGCCGTCGTCGGTCGGCATGCGGTTGGCGACCAGGACGCGCTGACCGCGCACCGTCAGCAGATCCGTGCCGGTGACCCGTCCGGCCAGCACATCGGTCGTGCGGCCCGGCCCGAGCACGTCGTCGAGCGGCTGCCCGATGGCCTCCGCGTCGAGCCCGAGCAGGCGCTGCGCCTCGTCGTTGAGGAGCCGTACGCGGCCGACACGGTCCAGGGCGATGACGCCCTCCCGAATGCCGTGCAGCATCGCCTCGCGCTCCGCGAGCAACGCCGAGATGTCGGAGAACGCCAGGTCACGGGTCTGTCGCTGGACCCGACGGGAGAGCAGGTACGCGGCGAACGCGCCGACGGCCAGGGCCCCGCCCGCGTACGCGAGGAGTCCCGGGATCGAGTGGATCAGCCGGGCGCGCACACTGTCATACTCGATGCCCACGGAGACCGCGCCGATGATGTGCCCGTCGGCGTCGCGCAGCGGTACCTTGCCGCGGGCCGAGCGCCCCAGCGTGCCGCTGTCGATCTCCATGACGTCCTCGCCGGCCAGGGCCTTCTTGGGAGAGGTCGAGACGACCCTGCCGATCTGCGAGGTGTCCTTGTGCGACCAGCGCACCCAGTGCGTGTTCATCACCACGACGTACTCGGCCTTGCTGGCCTTGCGGATCCGTTCCGCGGCGACCTGTACGGGGCCGTTCACGGACGGCAGGGTCGTCTGCAGGTCCCTGGCGATCTGCGGCTGGGCCGCCGTGGTCTGCGCGATCGCGAGTGCTCGGTGCATGGCCTCGTCGTCGAGCTGGGCACTGAGCGGGGCGAGGAACAGCCCGGTCGCGAGTACGGCGACCCCGGCGGCTATCGCCACCTGCATCAGCAGCACCTGTGAGAACGCCCGCCGCGGCAGACCGAGGCGCAGTCGTCGTGCGGGGGGAGTGGGGCTCATACCCATGACGGTACGGGGGAGCGCGCACCGGGCCGAAGGGAGTGTGGCGTGGATCTCTTGAGTGGCGTGTGCGGAAGCTGTGGTCGGCGGGTAGGGGCCGGCCTGCTCAGGAGTCCTGGTCAGCAGGCTACGGGGATCGTGGCCCGGGGCATCTCCCGTACGGCCACCACGTCCATCCGGGCCGGGGAACCCAGCGCCGAACCGCAGCTCTCCGGGCGGGGCGGCAGTGAGGCGCCCTGCGCGACGATGACGCGCCACAGGCGCCCGTCGGTGTGGGCGACGGTCACCTCCCAGCGCGGCGCCGCGCCCTGCGTGCGGACCACGCCGAGGGCTTCCGCGGCGTGCTCCCCGCAGGCCCTGCGCACGGCCAGCTCCGCCGCCTGCCCGGGCCGCTCCCACGCCGAGTTGCCACGGCAGCCCTCCGTGACGACGCGGCCGTCCCGCACGCCTTCGAGGATCTCCTTGACCGCGTGGGCCTCGGCCCGCCCATAGGCGTATCCGTACGGCAGGACGAGCAGGGTGGGCGAGAAGCGGTGGCCGCCGAGATGGGTGACCTCCCACGCGCCCGCCACGCCCGAGGCGGCGAGTTCCGCCGCGAGGGGGCGGCCCAGGAGCGCGCAGCAGCGGTCGCGCTTGCCGTTGGTGCAGACGAGCGCGAGCGGGTCGCCCGTGTGGAGCCGACCCTGGAGAGCCGCGTCGAAGGTGCGCGGGTCTCCCGTGCCGAGCGCGGTGAAGTCCAGGTCGAGCAACCGCTCAGGAGCGCACGTCGTGGCGCTGTGCAGCCACACGTTGCCCGGGGTGGTGTGAGCCGCGTACACCTGGCGCTCGGCGGGCGTACCGCAGTCGGCGTGCCGCCCGGGGCGGCGGATGAGTGCGATCCGCACCCCGGTGCCCTGGGCCGCGGCTTCGAGCGCGCGGCCGAGCGCCGGGTCCAGGTGGCTCGACGTGAGCGCCTTGGCACCCCAGGGGCCCGGCTGTTCGAGGAGCAGCCATGTCCTCGCGGTCGCCGCGGTTCCTGCGAGGGGCTCGTCGAGGTCCCGGGACGCGGTCGTGCACGTACTCACAGAGGTGAGCCTAACCTGACTTCGTCCAGGGCGACTTCCGACCGTGAGTATGGGGCGCACTTTGGGCGCATTCGGAGCGCTGTGGGGCGCTCCGGGGCTCACTCGGGGAGCGGCTGCGGCGGTCGCGCTCCTACGTAGTGGCCGCTCGGGCGCATGCGCAGTGGGCGTGCCTCGTACTCCTCCAGGGTGTGGGCGATCCATCCTGCTGTTCGGGCGACGGCGAAAACCGTCTCTCCGGCGGAGGCGGACATGCCGGAGGAGACCGTGAGGACGGCCAGCGCCAGGTCGACATTGGCGTGCAGGGGAGTGTGCCGGGCGGTGGTGGTCACGATGTCCTGGGCCGCCGTCAGGGCGGGCGCCGCGCCCGGGACCTCCTCCAGGAGGGCGAACAGGGCACGCGCGCGTGGGTCCTCGCCGGGGTAGAGCCGGTGGCCGAGCCCGGGGACACGGCGCCCGGCGCGCAGTTCGTCGGCGACCACGGGGGCCGCGGTGCCCTGGTCGAGGACGTCGAGGAGCAGCCGGTGGGCGAGGCCGCTGGCCGCGCCGTGCAGGGGGCCTTCGAGCACGCCGAGGCCCGCCGAGACGGCGGCGTACGGGTGCGCCCGTGCCGAGGCGGCGACCCGCACCGCGAGTGTCGAGGCGGCCAGGTCGTGGTCGACGAGCAGGCCGAGTGCCGTGTCCAGCACGCGCAGTGACGCCTCGTCGGGAGTCCGGCCGGTGAGGCGTCCCCACAGTCTGTGGGCCAGCGGGCCTTCGTCGCGGTGGTCGTGACGCAGGGTCGGGAGGGCGGCGACGAGGGTGGGGATGAGGGTGCGCGCGGTGCCGAGGACGGCGCTCTCCGAGAGGTCGAAGCGCAGTGGATCGGCGGCCGAGGCGGCGATCGCGGCGACCCGGAGCCGGTCCGTGGGGCCGCTGTGCTCGGGCAGCGCGTCCACGGCGCGGCGGGCGGCGGTGACGGACGCCTCCGGGGCGGTGAACGTGACGCCGGGGCGCAGCTCTCCGGTCCACAGCCATTCGGCGATCTCTTCGTAGGAGTGACGCGCGGCCAGTTCGGTCGCGTCGACGCCGCGGTAGTAGTACCGGTCCTTGTCGATGAGCGTGATGCGGGTACGGACGGACAGTTCGCCGCCGGTGCTCGAACTCCCGCTGGAATCACGCCTGTTGCGCCGGGCGAGTGCCTCCACCTCCTTGGCGTCGAAGGTGCTGCCGCGGCCTCCGGGGTCGCGTCGGCTGCCGAGCTGACCGCGACTCACATACGCGTACACGGTCTCGGGCTTCACGCCGAGCAGCTCGGCGGTCTCCCTGGTGCTGAGCCGCCGGCCTTCGTGGCCTCCGCGCCCTCCAGGCCCTTCAGGCCCTCCAGGTCCTTCGTGTCCCTCGTGCGTCGACCCTGCCGGTCCGTGATCCCTCATGGACGCCACCGTATCTGTGTATCGGCATATTGATTCAATCAATATTGACATCGATCCAGTCAAGCATGGACAGTTGAATCAAGTTCAGGGAGGAAAGCATGCCGAACAACCGGGCCGCGACCGCACCGTCCTTCACTCCTGTCGACGTACCGAGAGGACTCTCGGGCGTCGTCGTCACCGACACCGCACTGGGTGACGTCAGGGGGCGGGAGGGCTTTTACCACTACCGCCAGTACTCGGCCGTCGAACTCGCGCAGACCCGCGGGTTCGAGGACGTCTGGCATCTACTGGTCCACGGTGAACTGCCGGACGCGGCGCGCGGTGCCGCCTTCGCCGCCCGGACCGCGGCACTGCGTGGGCTGCCGGAGGAGGTGCGCGTGGCGCTGCCGGCGATCGCCGCGGCGACCGGACCGTCCGGACCGCTCGCGGGACTGCGGACCGCGTTGTCACTGCTCGGCGCGTCGTTGGGGTTCCGCCCTGTGTACGACGTCGACGTCGACCGGCGTCGCGCGGACACGCTCGCGGCGTGTGCGGCCGTGCCGACGCTGCTCACCGCGCTGTATCGGCTCGGGCGGGGGCTGGAGCCGGTGGAACCGCGTGACGACCTGCCGTACGCAGCGAACTACCTCTACATGCTGACGGGCTCGGAGCCGGACCCGGCGCGGGCCCGGGCGGTCGAGCAGTACTTGATATCAACCATTGATCACGGATTCAATGCGTCAACCTTCACCGCGCGGGTGATCGCGTCCACGGGGGCGGACGTGGCCGCGTGCCTGGTGGGCGCGGTCGGGGCGCTGTCGGGCCCGCTGCACGGTGGTGCGCCGAGCCGGGCCCTGGACACCCTCGACGCGATCGGTACTTCCGACCGCATCGACTCCTGGATCCGTGAACGAGTCCTCGCGGGCGATCGCATCATGGGCTTCGGACATGCGGTGTACCGCACCGAGGACCCCCGCTCCCGCATGCTCCGCGGTATCGCCCGGCAGTTCGGCGGTTCTCTGGTCGATTTCGCCGTCGAGGTCGAACACCGGGTGGAGGCGATCCTGGCCGAGCTGAAGCCCGGCCGCGAACTCCACACCAACGTGGAGTTCTACGCGGGCGTGGTCATGGAACTGTGCGGTCTCCCACGGGAGATGTTCACTCCCACCTTCGCCGCGGCCCGCGTCGTCGGCTGGAGCGCCAACATCCTGGAACAGGCGGAGGACCCGAAGATCATCCGTCCGGCGGCGCGGTATGTGGGGCCGGTTCCGCCGGTGGCGGTGCCGATGGCCGGCTGACGCGACCCAGTGGCGTGACACGTGAAGGGCCCGGCATCACGTCGATGCCGGGCCTGGACGTCGTGGGCCGAGGGGTACCGGACGGAACTCCGACCTTCAGTTGCCCGTGATCGGTTCCTGGAGCCGTGCCTGGATCGGTTCCCGGATCGGATCCTGGTTCAGTTCCTGGCGGCGGTGACGTCAAGCATCAGGGATGTCCTTCTTCGCGCGGAGCAGGGTCTCGCGCGTGATGATGACGATCCGCTCGTAGTCGGCTCGTGCGGCGTCGGGCGGAAGCTCGGGGTCGAGTTCCTTGGTGGCCTCGCGCCCAATGACAGCGAAGCTGCCGTCGCTGAGCTCGAAGATGTCGGGGCACGACTGGCCAGTGGCGCTGCCGCGCTCGCGTGGTGTAGCCCCGACACGTCGCACGATTTTCACGGAGTGGTACCAACCTTATGGCTCGGACTGATGGGTGCCTCCGAGCCGCGGGTCCTCGGAGCGTGACTGACTCCGAGCGGAGATGTTCGTCGGAGGCAAGAGATCTGTCTCCGAGCGCAGGGGTGTTCGTCGGAGTGCCCGTAGACCGGGCAGGCGACAATTTAGCGCTTCTTGTTGCCCATGGTGCGCAAAGCAACCAAGCAGTCGAGTGAACTTTGGCATCTTCCCTTGACGAAAAGTAGCATTGGGGTGATACGTACGCGTCGAGGTCACTGGCGGCGCACTCCCGCGCGTGCGGGGCGTCCGGCTCACGCCGCCAGTGGATGCGTGGTGACCTGCGGCGTCATGTCCCACGCCGGAACACCTTTTCCACGGTGCTGCATATGCGCGCCAGGACGCGGTACGCGTCGCCGCGTTGGTCGGCGTTGGGGCTGAGACAGGCGACCAGTACGGCTATCAGGACGGGAAGCAGGATGGCAGCCACGACTGCCACGGCATATGTCGTGATCTCCACGGGGTGATACCGACCTTATGGCTCGGAGTGATGGGTGGCTCCGAGTCGCGGGGTCCTCGGAGCGTGGCTGACTCCGAGCCGAGATGTTCGTCGGATGCAAGAGGTCTGTCTCCGAGCGCAAGGGTGTTCGTCGGAGTGCCCGGAGGTCCGGACGGGCGACAATTTATCGGCTCCTGGTGCCCGTGGTGCGCAAGGAGACAATGGGCAGCGGAGTGCACCTCGGCATCTTCCGTTGACGGCACGCGAGGGCCGTGTGCAGGGCGCACCAGGGGTCAGGGCGTCTCTTCGTCCGGCTCCCCCACGACCCACCATTCGTCGGTGTCGGAATCAGTCTGATCCTGGATCAGGCTGTCCATCATCCGGCCCAGTTCGGCCTCTTCGGAGGAGTCGGGCAGGCTCTTGCGGTGGTGTTCCGTCGCCACCCAGTACGCCCGGAAGATCTGGTTCTGACACATGATGCGGAAGTGGCCGTGCAGCTCCGCACGCGTCAGAGCCCCGATCCGGTGGAAATACAGGGCGTTGATGTAGAGCGCGTTGGCGAAGAGGTACTGCCGCTGCTCCTCGGAGCTGATCTCCGTCTCGTACGTGTTCAGGACGGCGGCGAGGGCGGGATCGTCCATGGCCTTGCACAACAGATCGAAATGGAGCCGGTGCTGCTCGGTGAGCACGGCGCGCCTGCGCTGCCGTGAGCTGCGTTCCGCGACGGCGTTGGCTGCGAGGGCGAGCTTGGCCCAGGCACCTGAGCCAAGCCTCCGTATCGCGGAATTCTGTGTGGCCATGTCAACCCCCGAATCAGGCGACCGTTCCGCCGGTCGTCGGTTGTGGGGCGACAGGGAGCGGACCGGCGAGCGGTGGGCGGCGCGCTTGCCGTCTCCCAGTTTTGCCGAGCGGCTCTGATCGGCGGGGAGGCGGAGAGGAGGCGCACGGAGGGAAGTGCGGGTCGCGTTTCCCGGCGCCATGCCCAACGTGTGCCCCGCGAGCGCCGCTAACAATCGTTCACTTCGCGGGGATTCCTCCCGCTCGTATCCTTGGTCGGCAGCCATTACCCGTACGAGCGCCGGTCCACGAGCCGTCCTCGTCCACGAGCCGGTTCATGAGCCGGAGCACGCGTCGGTGTGAAAGAGGTCGCCCGTTGAGCCAGCCCAGCCCGCAGCAGGTCCCGATCGATCAGACCTCAGGTCAGGTCCTGATCGACCAGACCTCAGGTGACCAGGTCCACGGCGACGGAGCTTCCGCCCGGCAGATCCCGGTCGTCGTCCTCGCCGGCTTCCTCGGCTCAGGCAAGACCACCCTGCTCAACCACCTCCTGCACCGCAGCGGAGGCAGCCGCATCGGCGCCGTCGTCAACGACTTCGGGGCGATCGAGATCGATGCGATGGCCGTGGCCGGGGCGCTGGGGGACTCCACCGTCTCGCTGGGGAACGGATGCCTGTGCTGCGCCGTTGACGCCAGCGAGCTCGACGAGTATCTCGGTCGGCTGACCAGGCCCTCGGCTCGTATCGACGTCATCGTCATCGAGGCGAGCGGCCTCGCCGAGCCGCAGGAGCTCGTGCGGATGGTGCTGGCCAGCGAGCATCCGCGGATCGTCTACGGAGGGCTCGTCGAGGTGGTCGACGCGGCCGAGTTCGACGCTGCGCGCGAGAAGCATCCCGAGATCGACCGGCACCTCGCCCTCGCCGACCTCGTCGTCGTCAACAAGATCGACCGAGCCGAGGACGGCGAGCGCGTGCTGCGCACCGTACGCGGGCTTGTCGACCGGGCCGCCGTCGTGCCCGCCACCTACGGCCGCGTCGATCCCGAGTTCCTCTTCGACTGCAGGCCGAGCGAGGAGCGCATCGGGCAGCTGTCCTTCGACGACCTCCACCGGCACGACGAGAGCGGTCCCCAGGGGCACCACGACCACCTGCACTCCGCCTACGAATCCCTCTCCTTCAGCTCCGAAGTGCCGCTCGGTCCGCGGGAGTTGATGAACTTCCTCGACAGTAGGCCCGAGGGGCTCTACCGCATCAAGGGCTACGTCGATTTCGGCGTCCAGGACCGGGACAACCGGTACGCCGTGCATGCCGTCGGGCGGTTTCTGCGCTTCTACCCGGAGCCCTGGGCCTTGGCCGAGCCGCGCCTCACCCAGCTCGTGCTGATCGGCTCCGGCATCGACACCGCGGCTCTGGCCAAGGAGTTGGAGGCGTGCCAAGAGGACGTCCCACACGCCGACGAACACAGCATGTGGGGCGTCCTCCGCTACGTGCAGGACAGCCACGTACAAGACCGCTACGTGCAGGACAGCCACGTACAGGACGAGGAGCCCGACGGTCTCGAAGAGACCGGTTGATCTACACCGGGCCCGCCACCACCGACACCGTCTTCGCCAGCGACACCCCCGAGCCGTCACGGCGCGGGTCGATCTCCGGCAGCTCGGCCGGTGTGCCGTTCTTCTGCGCGGCCCGGGCCGGAACCGCGCCCGCCCAGGCCAGCGACAGGCAGTCCTCGCCCTTCAGGAACCGCTGGCAGCGCACGCCACCCGTGGCGCGGCCCTTGCGCGGGTACTGGTCGAAGGGCGTCAGCTTGGCCGTGGTCTGGACGGAGTCGTCCAGCGTGCCGCGTGAGCCCGCCACCGTGAAGACCACCGCGTCCACCGCCGGGTCGACCGCGGTGAAGGAGATCACCTTCGCGCCCTCGGTGAGCTTGATGCCCGTCATGCCGCCCGCCGCCCGGCCCTGCGGGCGGACCTGCGAGGCCTGGTAGCGCAGCAGCTGGGCGTCGTCGGTGATGAAGACCAGGTCCTCCTCGCCGGTGCGCAGTTCGACCGCGCCGACGATCCGGTCGCCGTCCTTGAGGGTGATGACCTCCAACTCCTCCTTGTTCGAGGGGTAGTCGGGGACCACACGCTTCACGACGCCCTGCTCGGTGCCGATCGCCAGACCGGGCGAGGACTCGTCGAGCGTCGTCAGACAGACCACCGTCTCGTCCGGCTCCAGGGAGGACAGGAACTCCGTGATCGGCGCGCCTCCGGAGAGGTTGGGCGCCGACGCCGTCTCCGGCAGCTGCGGCAGGTCGATCACGTTCAGCCGGAGCAGTCGGCCCGAGGACGTGACCGCCCCGATCTCGCCGCGGGCCGTCGCCGGCACCGCGGAGACGATCAGGTCGTGCTTGGTGCGCTTGGCGTCCTCGGCCTCCCCGAAGGGGTCGCCGTTGGCCGTACGAGCCAGCAGGCCCGTCGAGGACAGCAGCACCCGGCACGGGTCGTCGGCCACCTGGAGCGAGACCGTCGCGGCGGGGGTGCCCGCGGACTCCAGAAGCACCGTGCGCCGGTCGGTGCCGAACTTCTTGGCGACCGCGGCCAGTTCTCCGGAGACCAGCTTGCGCAGCTCGGCGTCCGAGTCGAGGATGCCGGTCAGCTCGTCGATCTCGCCGTTGAGCCGGTCGCGCTCCGACTCCAGCTCGATGCGGTCGAACCTGGTCAGGCGGCGCAGCGGCGTGTCCAGGATGTACTGCGTCTGGATCTCGGAGAGGGAGAAGTGCTCGATCAGGCGCTCCTTCGCCTGCGCCGAGTTGTCGCTGGAGCGGATGAGGCGGATGACCTCGTCGATGTCCAGGAGGGCGACGAGGAGGCCCTCGACCAGGTGGAGACGGTCGCGCTTCTTGCCGCGGCGGAACTCACTGCGGCGGCGCACGACGTTGAAGCGGTGGTCGAGATAGACCTCGAGGAGCTCCTTGAGGCCCAGGGTGAGCGGCTGACCGTCCACCAACGCCACGTTGTTGATGCCGAAGGACTCTTCCATCGGCGTCAGCTTGTAGAGCTGCTCCAGGACCGCTTCCGGCACGAAGCCGTTCTTGATCTCGATGACCAGGCGCAGTCCGTGCGAGCGGTCGGTGAGGTCCTTGACGTCGGCGATGCCCTGGAGCTTCTTGGCGTTGACCAGGTCCTTGATCTTGCTGATCACCTTCTCCGGGCCGACGGTGAAGGGCAGTTCGGTGACGACGAGGCCCTTGCGGCGCGCCGTGACGTCCTCCACCGACACCGTGGCGCGGATCTTGAAGGTGCCGCGGCCCGACTCGTAGGCGTCCCTGATCCCGGTCAGGCCGACGATCCGGCCGCCCGTGGGCAGGTCGGGGCCCGGCACGTACTTCATCAGCGTGTCCAGGTCGGCGCCCGGATAGCGGATCAGGTGGCGGGCGGCCGCGATGACCTCGCCGAGGTTGTGCGGCGGCATGTTCGTCGCCATACCGACGGCGATCCCGGACGAGCCGTTGACCAGCAGGTTCGGGTACGCCGCCGGGAGGACGTCCGGCTCCTGCTCCTGGCCGTCGTAGTTCGGCGCGAAATCGACCGTGTCCTCGTCGATGGACTCGGTCATCAGTGACGTGGCGTCGGCCATCCGGCACTCGGTGTAACGCATGGCGGCCGGCGGGTCGTCATTGCCGAGCGAGCCGAAGTTGCCGTGGCCGTCGACCAGCGGCAGGCGCATGGAGAACGGCTGGGCCAGGCGCACCAACGCGTCGTAGATCGACGCGTCGCCGTGCGGGTGGAGCTTACCCATGACCTCGCCGACGACGCGGGCGCACTTCACATAGCCGCGGTCGGGGCGCAGCCCCATCTCGTTCATCTGGTACACGATGCGGCGGTGCACGGGCTTGAGGCCGTCACGGGCGTCCGGCAGGGCTCGCGAATAGATGACCGAGTACGCGTATTCGAGGAAGGAGCCCTGCATCTCGTCCACGACGTCGATGTCGAGGATCTTCTCCTCGTACGAGTCGTCGGGCGGCGGGGTCTTCGTGCTGCGGCGGGCCATCGCTGCTGCGGCTCCTTCACAGTCTCTGCCGGGGCATGAACGGGTTCTGACGCGCACCATTGTGGACCGCCGCACTGACAACGCCGACCGCGACCCGTCCATAGAGGCTCCGCGGAGCCCGGTTCCGCTCGCTCACGGTGACCGGAAGTCCGGCCTCCCACCTCAGGAATTCTCGCTCTCGGCGTACGAGGTGCGGGAACTTCGCCACCTGTCGGCGCGCTTGCATACAGTGGCAGGACCGGCAGGAATTCTGCAGTTTCCGCGATCGAAGGGACGTACATGCCCATGGGTCACACGGCCACAGCTGAGGCAGGCTCCGGCGGCCTGACAGCGACCGAGCACCGCCTGGCCAACGGCCTGCGCGTGGTGCTCTCCGAGGACCATCTGACCCCGGTCGCGGCGGTGTGCCTCTGGTACGACGTCGGCTCACGGCACGAGGTCAAGGGCCGTACCGGCCTTGCTCACCTTTTCGAGCACCTGATGTTCCAGGGCTCCGGCCAGGTGAAGGGCAACGGCCACTTCGAACTGGTGCAGGGCGCGGGCGGCTCCCTCAACGGAACGACCAGTTTCGAGCGCACCAACTACTTCGAGACGATGCCCGCCCACCAGCTGGAGCTCGCCCTCTGGCTGGAGGCCGACCGCATGGGCTCGCTGCTGGCCGCACTCGACGACGAGTCCATGGAGAACCAGCGGGACGTCGTCAAGAACGAGCGCCGCCAGCGTTACGACAACGTGCCCTACGGCACCGCCTTCGAGAAGCTGACCGCGCTCGCCTACCCCGAGGGCCACCCGTACCACCACACCCCGATCGGGTCGATGGCGGACCTGGACGCGGCGACCCTGGAGGACGCCCGCGCCTTCTTCCGCACCTACTACGCGCCGAACAACGCGGTGATCTCCGTGGTCGGGGACATCGACCCGCGGCAGACGCTCGCGTGGATCGAGAAGTACTTCGGCTCCATCCCCGGGCACGACGGAAAGCCCGCCCCGCGCGACGGCTCGCTGCCCGAGGTCATCGGCGGGCAGCTGCGCGAGGTCGTCGAGGAGGAGGTCCCGGCGCGCGCTCTGATGGCCGCCTACCGGCTCCCGGAGGACGGCACGCGCGCGGCCGACGCGGCTGACGTGGCGCTCACCATCCTCGGCGGTGGCGAGTCGTCCCGGCTCTACAACCGGCTCGTACGCCGCGACCGCACCGCCGTCGCGGCAGGGTTCGGCGTGCTGCGGCTCGCCGGAGCGCCCTCCCTGGGCTGGCTGGACGTGAAGACGTCCGGTGACGTCGAGGTCCCGGTGATCGAGTCCGCCGTCGACGCGGAGCTCGCCCGGTTCGCCGAGGAGGGCCCCACGGACGAGGAGATGGAGCGCGCCCAGGCCCAGTTGGAGCGCGAGTGGCTGGACCGGCTCGGCACGGTCGCGGGCCGCGCCGACGAACTGTGCCGGTACGCCGTCCTGTTCGGCGACCCGCAGCTCGCCCTGACGGCCGTACAGCGCGTCCTGGACATCACGGCCGAGGAGGTCCAGGAGGTCGCGAAGGCCCGCCTGCGCCCCGACAACCGCGCGGTGCTCGTGTACGAGCCGGTCGCTGCCGGCACCACCGAAGAGGACGAGGAGGCGGCGAAGTGACCGAGCTCGCCACCATGGACTTCCACCCGCAGCCCCAGGCGGGTCAGCCCAAGCCCTGGGCCTTCCCGGCGCCCGAGCGCGGCACGCTGGACAACGGCCTGACCGTGCTGCGCTGCCACCGCCCCGGCCAGCAGGTCGTCGCCGTCGAGGTGTTGCTCGCCGCGCCGCTCGAGGCCGAGCCCGCGGGCCTCGACGGCGTCGCCACGATCATGGCGCGCGCCTTCTCCGAGGGCACCGACAAGCTCTCCGCCGAGGAGTTCGCCGCCGAGCTGGAGCGCTGCGGCGCCACCCTCGACGCGCACGCCGACCACCCCGGCGTGCGGCTGTCGCTCGAAGTGCCCGTCTCGCGCCTGCCCAAGGCGCTCGGGCTGCTCGCCGACGCCCTGAGGGCACCGGCGTTCGCGGACAGCGAGGTCGAGCGGCTGGTGCGCAACCGGCTCGACGAGATCCCGCACGAGACGGCCAACCCGGCCCGGCGGGCCGCCAAGGAGCTCTCCAAGGAGCTGTTCCCGGCGACCTCGCGCATGTCGCGCCCGCGCCAGGGCACCGAGGAGACCGTCCAGAAGATCGACTCGGCGGCCGTACGCGCCTTCTTCGACAAGCACGTACGTCCCGCCACGTCCACCGCTGTGATCGTCGGCGACCTGACCGGCGTCGACCTCGACGCGCTGCTCGCCGAGACGCTCGGCGACTGGACCGGTTCGTCCGCCGAGCCGCGCCCCGTGCCGTCGGTGGCCGCCGACGACACCGGCCGTGTGATCATCGTGGACCGCCCCGGCGCGGTCCAGACGCAGCTGCTCATCGGCCGCGTCGGCGCCGACCGGCACGACCGTGTGTGGCCCGCCCAGGTGCTCGGCACGTACTGCCTCGGTGGCACCCTCACCTCGCGCCTGGACCGCGTCCTGCGCGAGGAAAAGGGCTACACCTACGGTGTGCGGGCGTTCGGCCAGGTCCTGCGCGCCGCGCCGGACGGAACCGGTATCGCGATGCTCGCCATCAGCGGCTCCGTGGACACCCCGAACACCGGCCCGGCGCTCGACGACCTCTGGAAGGTGCTGCGCACCCTCGCCGCCGAGGGCCTGACGGACGCCGAGCGCGACATCGCCGTACAGAACCTGGTGGGGGTGGCGCCCCTCAAGTTCGAGACCGCGGCGGCCGTCGCGGGCACGCTCGCGGACCAGGTCGAGCAGTACCTGCCGGACGACTACCAGGCGACGCTGTACCAGCAGCTCGCCGCGACCGGCACCGTGGAGGCCACCGCGGCCGCCGTGAGCGCCTTCCCGGTGGACCGTCTGGTGACCGTCCTCGTCGGCGACGCCGCGCAGATCCAGGAGCCCGTCAAGGCCCTCGGAATCGGTGAAGTGACCGTCGTTCCGGCGGAGTAGAGGTTCAACGGAGCGTGACTCCGTAGGGCCCGGGTGACTGAAGAGTCGCCCGGGCCCCTTTTTGATCGGATTTCCGCTCGGGTCTTCGCGCGGACTTCATCCCCAAGATGTCCGTATTGGTAGGGAGGTTGCCCGTCTGCCCTGTGGCATGCACTACAAAAGCCGTGATCCGTTTGTTGATTGAAAGACGCCCCGTCTAGCGTCGGTGCGGCTGTTCGTCAGGCAGTGCGCCGCGCCCGCGGCACCGGACAGTCATCGCCGAGTCCCCGTACGGCGCGAGCCAGGGGAGCCGGGGACCCACACGTAGTCCCTGGGGTGAATCGGACGCCCTCCCTGGAGGGAGTCCGTAGGAGACCTTCCTGCTCCGAACCCGTCAGCTAACCCGGTAGGCGAGAGGGAAGGAAAGGATCAGCCCCTACATGGCGTTCACCTGTGGCCCCGGGAAACACCGCCGTCCGAGCCGCGTGAAGCGCTCCACCACGAACGCCGTCGGCGTCGCCGCGCTCACCACCACCGGTGTCATCGGAACCCTGGCCGCTCCGGCACTCGCCGCGGACGCCTCCGTCGAGCAGACCGGGCTGACCCAGGCCGTCACCCTCGGTGACAGCGTCGCCGCCCAGATCGACGCGCAGGCCGCCGCCCAGCAGCGCGCCGCCGACGAGGCCGCCGCGCGCAAGAAGGCCGAAGAAGCCGCGCGCAAGAAGGCCGCCGAGGAGGCGAAGAAGGAGCGCGAGGCCAAGGAGCGTGCCGCCCGCGCCGCCGAGCGCAAGCGCCTCAACACCTTCGTCCTGCCGATCACCGGCTCGTACATCTCCACCGGCTACAAGACCGGCGGCAGCCTCTGGTCCTCCGGCAGTCACACGGGCGTCGACTTCCACGCCGCCTCCGGCACCTCGGTCCACGCGGTCGGCTCCGGCACGGTCGTCACGGCCGGCTGGGGTGGCGCGTACGGCAACCAGATCGTCCTGAAGATGCACGACGGCACCTACACGATGTACGGCCACCTGTCGTCCATCGGCGTCTCCGTGGGGCAGACGGTCACCCCGGGCCAGCAGATCGGCCTCTCCGGCGCCACCGGGAACACCACCGGGCCGCACCTCCACTTCGAGGCCCGTACGACGGCGGAGTACGGCTCCGACATGGACCCGGTCGCCTACCTCCGCTCGCACGGCGTGAACGTCTGACGCTCGCACACCCCGAACGCCTGACGACCGGCGTCAACACTTCCGAAGCCCCGGCTCCCCTCAGCCGGGGCTTCGTCGTTTCGAACGGCTGTCTGTCCAAAAAATATCCATGGATTCCGGCCCGCCATCGGAAATTCCAGTTCTCTGCAATAGAGTCGCTGAACAAGCGTCAATCGACCGCGTTTCGCGGGGATTAAGGCGGAGGTCCGGTCATGCGCATTCCCGCGCACTCGGTATGCACGGCGATCCGTGACGACATCGTCGCGGGTGTCTACGAGCGCGGCAGCCGGCTCACCGAGGAACTGCTCGCGCGACGCTACGGCGTCTCGCGGGTCCCCGTGCGCGAGGCCTTGCGCACGCTGGAGGCCGAGGGCTTCGTCGTCACCCGTCGGCACGCGGGCGCGTGCGTCGCGGAGCCCACCGAGCAGGAGGCCGCGGACCTGCTCGAGATGCGCATGCTCCTGGAGCCGCTGGGCGCCGCGAGGGCCGCGCAGCGGCGTACCGAGGCCCACCTCAAGGTGCTTCGAGGCCTGGTCAGACTGGGGCAGGAGCGGGCCAGGAAGGGGAACAGCGAGGATCTGCGCTCGCTCGGCGGCTGGTTCCACGAGACCCTCGCGCAGGCCTCCGGGAGCCCCGCGCTGACCTCCACGCTGGCCCAGCTGCGGCACAAGATCGCCTGGATGTACGCGGTCGAGGCGCCGGCCAATCCGGCGGAGTCCTGGGCGGAGCACGGCGGGATCGTGGACGCGGTGGCGCGCGGCGACAGCGAGCGGGCGCGGGCCGTCACGGCGCTGCACGCCGAGCGTGCGACGGTCGCGCACCGGCTGCGTTTTCCCGGCGTGGGAGATCGTCCGGAGCGTGTGAGGACTTCGCAACATCCCGTAAACATGACGGGCGTGCGTCATTAACACCGGCACCGTATACAAAGAGGGGTAATTCGCGGGGGATTATTTCTGCTGCCCGCAATTAGAAAAAGCGAAGGGCCCGCCCGATGTTTTCGGGCGAGCCCTTCGAATGCGTGCGGGGCGGGGTCTTTTGGTGCGAAGACCACTCCCGCCATCAATTGAGGAACCCCGATCGAGGGCTCTTACTCAGACGGTCTCGGGGAGCTCCTCGAGACCCTCCGCCACCAGCTTCGCCAGCCGGTCGAGCGCGGCGTCCGCGCCCTCGGCGTCCGAGGCGAGGACGATCTCCTCGCCGCCCTGGGCGCCCAGGCCGAGGACCGCCAGCATGGAGGCCGCGTTGACGGGGTTGCCCTCCGCCTTGGCGATCGTCACGGGGATACCGGAGGCCGTGGCCGCCCGGACGAAGATGGAGGCGGGACGGGCGTGGAGGCCCTCGGCCCAGCCGACGTTGACGCGGCGCTCAGCCATGTGATGCTGCCCTTCAGGTGTTCAGGGTTGTCTAGACCAGTGTTCCACAACGTGAAGCGAGTCCGGGCAGGGTGTTGTTCCCGTCCCGAACTCCGCGTCGGATCCCGGCCTGGATCCGACTTCGGTGCCCCTAGCCTGCCTCGCGCCGTTGTCGGACGCGAGCCGTACTCTGGGGCCCATGCAGACCTCGTCGGACCGGCACGAGTACCCCTCCCACTGGGAGGCCGACGTGGTGCTGCGCGACGGCGGCACCGCCCGCATCAGGCCCATCACCGTCGACGACGCCGAGCGGCTGGTGAGCTTCTACGAGCAGGTCTCGGACGAGTCGAAGTACTACCGCTTCTTCGCGCCCTACCCGCGCCTGTCCGCCAAGGATGTCCACCGCTTCACGCACCACGACTTTGTGGACAGGGTGGGACTCGCGGCCACGGTCGGCGGCGAGTTCATCGCCACCGTACGCTATGACCGTATTAATGCTGATGGTCGGCCCGCCTCGCTGCCCGCGGACGAGGCCGAGGTCGCTTTCCTCGTGCAGGACGCCCACCAGGGCCGCGGCGTCGCCTCGGCCCTCCTGGAGCACATCGCGGCCGTCGCCAGAGAGCGCGAGATCCGCCGTTTCGCCGCCGAGGTACTGCCCGCCAACAGCAAGATGATCAAGGTGTTCACGGACGCCGGTTACCAGCAGAAGCGGCACTTCGAGGACGGCGTCGTACGCCTGGAGTTCGACCTCGAACCCACCGACCGCTCGCTCGCCGTGCAGCGCGCGCGGGAGCAGCGCGCCGAGGCGCGGTCCGTGCAGCGACTGCTCGCGCCCGGCTCGGTCGCCGTCATCGGAGCGGGCCGCACCCCTGGCGGGGTGGGACGCAGCGTCCTCGACAACCTGCGCGAGGCCGGGTTCACCGGGCGGCTGTACGCCGTGAACAAGGCACTCCAGGAGAAGGAGCTCGGCGGCGTCCCGGCCCACCGCTCCGTCCGCGACATCGCCGAGCCCGTCGACCTCGCGGTCGTCGCCGTGCCCGCGCCGTACGTCCCCGAAGTCGTCGCGGAGTGCGGCGAGCACGGGGTGCAGGGCCTCGTGGTCGTCTCTGCCGGGTACGCCGAGAGCGGCCCCGCCGGACGCGAGCGCCAGCGCGCACTCGTCCGCCAGGCGCGCACGTACGGGATGCGCATCATCGGACCGAACGCCTTCGGGGTGATCAATACCTCCCCCAAAGTGCGCCTCAACGCCTCGCTCGCGCCCGAGATGCCGCGCCCCGGGCGGATAGGCCTGTTCGCCCAGTCCGGCGCGATCGGGATCGCGCTGCTCTCCCGGCTGCACCGGCGCGGCGGCGGCGTCACCGGCGTGACCGGAGTGTCCACCTTCGTCTCCTCCGGGAACCGGGCGGACGTGTCCGGTAACGACGTACTCCAGTACTGGTACGACGACCCGGACACCGACGTCGCCCTGATGTACCTCGAATCCATCGGCAACCCGCGCAAGTTCACCCGGCTCGCCCGGCGGACGGCGGCCGCCAAGCCGCTGGTCGTGGTCCAGGGCGCGCGGCACGCCGCCGCTCCCCAGGGGCATGCCGTACGGGCCACCCGGCTGCCGCACGCCACCGTGTCCGCGCTGCTGCGGCAGGCCGGGGTGATCCGGGTCGACACGATCACCGAGCTGGTCGACGCGGGGCTTCTGCTGGCCCGCCAGCCGCTCCCCGCCGGACCCCGGGTGGCCATCCTCGGCAACTCGGAGTCCCTGGGGCTGCTGACCTTCGACGCGTGCCTCGCCGAAGGACTGCGACCGCTTCCTCCGCTGGATCTGACCACGGCGGCCTCGGCGGAGGACTTCCACCGGGCGCTGACGAAAGCCCTCGCCGATGACAGGTGCGACGCCGTGGTGGTGACCGCCATACCGGCGGTGGGGGAGACGTCGGCCCAGGACGCGGCCCTGGCGGAGGCCCTGCGATCGGCCTCGGCCTCGGCCCCGGCGAAGCCGGTGCTCGTGGTGCACGTCGAGCTCGGCGGGCTCGCGGAGGCCCTGTCGGCGGCGGCCAGCACCGCACCACAGGCGGCGTCCACGGCACCCGGCGCGGGCCAGGCACCCCGTCCCGCCGAACGCCCGGCCACCACGGTCGGCGGCCCCTCGGAGGCGAGCCCCCGGCTCATCCCCGCCTACCCCGCCGCCGAGCGCGCCGTCCGCGCCCTCGGCGAGGCCGTGAAGTACGCCCAGTGGCGGCGCGAGGCGGCCGACCCCGGCAAGGTCCCCGAGTACGAGGACATCGACGAGAAGGGCGCCGCCGAGCAGATCGACGAGCTGCTCTCCCGGGGCTCGGGACTGACGCTCGCCCCCGAGGACGCCTGCGTGCTGCTCGGGCGGTACGGCATCGACGTACACCGGGCACTGCCCGCGCCGACACCCGACGAGGCCGCGGCGGCCGCGCGCACCCTCGGTTACCCCGTGGCCCTCAAGACCACCGCACCGCACCTGAGACACCGCGCCGACCTGGGCGGCGTACGCCTGGACCTGACGGACGAGACGCAACTGAGGAGGGCGTACACGGAGTTGACCGACCTCTTCGGAACGCCGGAAGTGCTGCGCCCGGTCGTGCAGGGCATGGCGCCGCGCGGGGTCGACACGGTCGTACGCGCCGTCATCGACCCGGCGGCCGGAGCGGTGCTCTCGTTCGGCCTGGCCGGAGCTGCGTCGGAGCTGCTCGGGGACACGGCACACCGGCTGGTTCCGGTCACCGACCGGGACGCGAGCTCGCTGGTCCGGTCGATCCGGACGGCGCCGCTCCTGTTCGGCTGGCGTGGCTCGGCGCCGGTCGACACCTTGGCCCTCGAAGAGCTGATGCTGCGCGTCTCGCGGCTGGTCGACGACCACCCGGAGGTCGTCGCCGTCTCCCTGGAGCCGGTGGTGGTCGCCCCGCGCGGCCTGAGCGTGCTCGGCGCCACCGTGCGGCTGGCCCGCGCCCCCGTTCGCGACGACCTCGGCCCCCGCACGCTTCCCGTCGTCTGAGCCCTGCCGGTCCGGTGGCCCGTACCGTGCCGGCCCGTCGTCCGAGCCGTACCGGCACCCGCCGCCGTCGACGATTCGTTCTGATCCGTCCACGACAGACACCCGCGAGCGGTGCCTCGCAGTCAGTGGGCCACCGTAGGATGGACGTCATGGCCAAGACCAGTACGACGACCCAGGGGCTGCGAGCGGCGATCGAGCGCAGCGGCTACTACCCGGCCCTCGTGGCCGAGGCGGTGGAGGCCGCGATCGGCGGCGACACCATCCGGTCGTACCTGGTCCACCAGGAGACCACGTTCGACGCCAACGAGGTGCGCCGGCACGTGACCGTGCTCGTCCTCACCGGCAACCGCTTCATCGTGAGCCACACCGACGAGCAGAACGCGGACACGACCTCACCGACGCCGTACGCCACGACCTCGACCGAGTCCGTGAAACTCGGCCGGATCTCGTCGGTCGTCGTCAGCCGGGTCGTCGCCAACCCCGAGTCGTACACGCCGGGCGCGCTGCCCCGCGAGGTCGTCCTGACCATCGGCTGGGGCGCGGTCTCCCGCATCGACCTGGAGCCCGCGGCCTGCGGCGACCCCAACTGCGAGGCGGACCACGGCTACACGGGCAACTCGACGGCGGACGACCTGAGCCTGCGCGTCAGCGAGGCCGGGGACGGCCCGGAGACGGTGCGCCAGGCCCTCGCCTTCGCGCAGTCCCTCTCCGAGGCGACCGCGGACATCACCCGCTGATGGCGCTGCCCACCTGGGACCACCCGGAACCGCTGGCCATCGATTCCGCGCCCGTCCCCGAATACGGCGCGGGCTCGCTCGCCGATCTGCTGCCCACGCTCGCCGCCGGCATGGGCGTCCCCGGCATGACCACCGCCATACCGGAACTGACCGAGGCCGACCGGAACTGCGTCTTCCTGATCGACGGCCTCGGCTGGGAGCAACTGAAGGCGCACCCGGACGAGGCCCCCTTCATGAGCTCCCTCCTGGGCAGCTCGCGCGGCGGCACCGGCCGCCCGATCACCGCCGGCTACCCGGCGACCACCGCGAGTTCCCTGGCCTCCGTCGGCACGGGCCTGCCGCCCGGCGCGCACGGCCTGCCCGGCTACACCGTGCGCAACCCGAGGACCGGCGAGCTGATGAACCAGCTGCGCTGGAGTCCCTGGACGGAACCCCGCGCCTGGCAGCCGTATCCCACCGTCTTCCAGCTCGCGGACGCGGCGGGTGTGCACACGGCCCAGGTCTCGTCCCCCACTTTCCAGAACACCCCGCTCACGAAGATCGCCCTGAGCGGCGGAACGTTCCACGGGCGGCTGTCCGGCGAGGAGCGCATGGACCTCGCGGCCGAACAACTGGCCGCCGGCGACCGCTCGTTGGTGTACACCTACTACGCCGAGGTGGACGGCAAGGGCCACCGCTTCGGCATCGACTCGGACCCCTGGCGCGGTCAGTTGATGTACGTCGACCGCCTGGTCCAGCGCCTCGCGGAGCAACTGCCCCCGCGCGCGGCGCTGTACATCACCGCCGACCACGGCATGATCGACATCCCCTTCGACGAGCAGCACCGCATCGACTTCGATGAGGACTGGGAGCTGCGCGCGGGAGTCGCCCTGCTGGGCGGCGAGGCCCGGGCCCGGCATGTGTACGCCGTCCCGGGTGCCGAGGCGGACGTCCTGACCTGCTGGCGCGAGGTCCTCGGCGAGCAGTTCTGGGTGGCTTCACGCGACGAGGCGATCGCGGCGGGCTGGTTCGGACCGCAGGTCGACGAACGGGTGTACGCCCGGATCGGCGACGTCGTGGCGGCGGCCTGCGACGACGTCCTGATCGTCGCGACCGAGCGGGAGCCGAAGGAGTCGGCGATGGTCGGCAACCACGGTTCGATGGCACCGGTGGAGCAGCACGTTCCGCTTCTGGAAGTACGTACCTGACCCCTCCCCGCCCGTCTCTGCTCCGCCCGCCTCCCTTCTTGCCGAAAGGTGCTCAACTCCCTATGCCCGAGCTGGTGTTCTTCTCCGGAACGATGGACTGCGGGAAGTCGACGCTGGCTCTCCAGATCGAGCACAACCGCTCGGCCCGGGGCCTGCAGGGCATGATCTTCACGCGCGACGACCGCGCGGGGGAGGGCAAGCTCTCCTCGCGCCTCGGCCTGGTCACGGATGCCGTGGAGGTCGCGGACGACCAGGACCTCTACGCGTACCTCGTCGACCACCTCTCCCAGGGCGGCCGGGCGGACTACGTGATCGCGGACGAGGCGCAGTTCCTGGCCCCCGGCCAGATCGACCAACTGGCCCGGACGGTCGACGACCTGGGGATCGACGTCTTCGCGTTCGGCATCACCACCGACTTCCGCTCCAAGCTCTTCCCCGGCTCCCAGCGCCTCGTCGAGCTCGCCGACCGGGTCGAGGTCCTCCAGGTCGAGGCTCTGTGCTGGTGCGGCGCCCGTGCCACCCACAACGCCCGCACGATAGGCGGCGAAATGGTCGTCGAGGGCGCCCAGGTGGTCGTAGGCGACGTCAATCAGGCGGAGGACATCGGCTACGAGGTTCTGTGCCGTCGACACCACCGGCGCCGGATGACGGCGGCGACGGCCCGCGCGGGCGCCCTCTCGCCCGACGTACTGCCGATCGCCTCCGCCTGACTCTCAGCGCGCTGCGTGCGTCATCGCTCGGTGCGGATCACCGAGAACACCGCGCCCTCCGGGTCCGCCACCGTGGCCACCCGTCCGTAGGGCGAGTCGTGGGCCGCCTTGAGGAGGTGTCCGCCGAGATCGGTGGCCTGGGCGACGGCCTCGTCCACGTCCGCGACCTCGAAATACGTCAGCCAGTGCGCGCCGCGGTCGCGGGGCAGGCCGTGGCCGACGCCGTGCATGCCTGCCACCGGGCGGCCGTCGATGTGCAGGGTCATGTAGTCGAAGTCGGCCGAGACGACCGGCTCCGGCTCGTGTCCGAAGACCCCCTGGTAGAACTTGACGACGCTTTCGGTGTCGCGGGTCACCAACTCGATCCAGGCGGGGGTGCCGTGCACCCCGTGGAGCGCCGTTCCCAGATGGGCCGCCGCCTGCCAGACCCCGAAGACGGCGCCCGTGGGGTCCGAGGCGATCAGCAGCCGCCCGGCCTCTCCGGCGTCCAGGGGACCCACGCCCACGGTGCCGCCGCAGTGCCGTACCGACTCGGCGGTGTGGTTCACGTCCTCCGAGGCGAAGTACGGCGTCCAGGCGATCGGCAGATGCCGGTCGGGTGGCATCTGTCCGATTCCCGCCACCTCGTGGCCGTCGAGCAGCGCCCGCGCATACGGGCCGAGCTGCCGCGGGCCCGGCTGGAACTCCCAGCCGAACAGCTCTCCGTAGAACTCCTGGGTCGTGGCCATCCCGTGCACCATCAGGCTCACCCAGCAGGGCACGCCGGGTGCGTGCCGAGCGTTCGTGGTGCCGTTCGGGCCGGCCGACTCCCGTGCCTCGGTCATCGTCACTCTCTTCTCGGCCCCTCGCGGTGGCCGTTCACCTTCCGCCTACGAACACGCGTACCGCAATCGCGCGCGTGCACGCCCCGTGCCGATGCTCGCACCACCCGTCACCCTGCGCGCCCCGGCGGCGTCATCGTGTAGTGGTCCACTGCCGGAGAATGCCCGATGAGCCGTTTCCCATCCGTTTCCGCGTGATTGCCGGGGAGTGTCCATCGGCTGTACAGCATGTGCCCGAACCCGTACGCCCGGTGATCGGACCTGTCCGGCCGAGCAGAGTAGCCGGACCTGGACGCCGGGGCCACCCCGTACGCGAGGATGGTGGCCATGAACGCCATCATCTCCGCATCCGAACTCGCGAGTGACCTGGTGGGACCGAACCCGCCGGTCGTGCTCGACATCCGCTGGCAGCTCTCCATGGCGACGGCCGCCGGGGCCGCCCCCTTCGACGGCCGGGCCGCCTACGCGGCAGGGCACATCCCCGGCGCGGTCTTCGTCGACCTGGATGCCGAACTCGCCGGGGAGCCGGGCGAGGGCGGCCGCCATCCGCTGCCCGACCTGGAGGTCTTCGGCGAGGCGATGCGGGCCGCCGGGGTGTCGGCGGACCGGGATGTCGTCGTGTACGACGGTGGCGTGGGGTGGGCCGCCGCGCGGGCCTGGTGGCTGCTGGGCTGGACGGGGCATCCGTCGGTGCGCGTGCTGGACGGCGGGCTGGCCGCCTGGAGCGGGCCGGTGTCCTCGGAGGTCGCCGAGCCCGCCCCCGGAACCTTCGAGCCGGTCGCGGGCGCCCGGCCGCTGCTGGACGCGGACGGGGCCGCCGCGCTCGCTCGTACGGGGCTGCTGCTCGACGCCCGGGCCGGGGAGCGCTATCGGGGCGAGGTCGAGCCGATCGACCCCGTGGGCGGGCACATCCCGGGCGCGGTCTCGGCGCCGACCACGGAGAACGTCACGGAAACCGGCGAGTTCCGGCCATCGGGCGAGCTCGCGGAGCGCTTCAAGTCCCTCGGTGTGACCGGCACTTCGGAGGTCGGCGTCTACTGCGGTTCGGGCGTGTCCGCCGCTCACGAGGTACTGGCACTCGCCGTCGCGGGCATCCCGGCCGCGCTGTACGTGGGTTCCTGGTCGGAGTGGTCGAGGGACCGCGGCCGTCCGGTCGCGGTGGGCCCCGACCCCCAGTAACGGCAAGTCGTGGTGGGCCCCGATCCCGAGTAACGGCAAGTCGTGGTGGGCCCCGATCCCGAGTAACGGCAAGTCGCGGTAGGCCCCGCCCCCGAGCAACGGCAAAGGGGCCCGCTCCAGCGTGGCGCGGGCCCCGATGTCGTACAACTGACTAGTCCTGCTTCTTTCGTCGCGTCCCGAAGACGATCTCGTCCCAGCTCGGGACCGCCGCTCTGCGGCCCGGGCGGACGCCGTCGGCCTCGGCCTGGCGGTCGGTCGCACCGACGAGACGGTCGCGGTGGCTGCCGACCGAGCGGGGCATGAGCACGTCCGCGTAGGCGGATCCGGCGCCGGCCGAGGCCGCGGGGGCCGGTGGCTCCTCCGCCTCGGGCTCGGTCGGTGGCTCCTCCGTCGCCGGGAGTTCCGCGGTGGCGGGTCGCTCGGGCACCACCATGTCGCCCCGGAAGCTGGGCACCGCTTCCAGGAGGCTGGTGAGCGAGTCGCGGTCGCTCACACTCTCCTCGATCGGATCCGGGGATGGCCCGGGCAGGCTCGGGCGCTCCATCTGCCGGTCCAGGGCACGGTCCAGCGGGCGGTCGCGCGGCAGCCGTGCGATCCGTGGGACGAACGGGAAGCTCGGCTCGGGCGCCGCGAGGTCGTCGGACTCGCCGATCAGCGAGCGCGCCTCGTCGTCCACGGCCTGGACGAGCCGCCGGGGTGGGTCGTACGTCCAGCTCGCCGAGTGCGGCTCGCCCGCGACCCGGTAGACCAACAGCACTTCCCACGTGCCGTCGTCACGACGCCACGAGTCCCACTGGACGGTGTCCTTCTCGGCGCCCCGGATCAGCAGCCGTTCCTGGACGGCCTCACCGAGTTGGGGTCCGGCGTTCTCACCGGGGCGGCGGACAGGAGTCTTCCGGGCTCGCTCGGCCATGAAGGCACGCTCGGCGAGCACGGGGCCTTCGAAGCGACGCACCCGGTCGACGGGAATTCCCGCGAGCTGGGCGACTTCCTCCGCGGAGGCGCCGGCACGTATCCGCGCCTGGATGTCTCGGGGGCGGAGATGGCTCTCCACCTCGATCTCGATCTGGCCGAGGCGGGGACGGTCGCCGCGAACAGCGGCGCGCAGACGCTCGTCAATCGGAAGCGTGTACTCCGTGCTGTCCGCAGCCTTCAGCACCAGCCGTGTGCCGTCGTTAGAGACGGCCACGACACGCAGTTCGGGCATGGGGACCTCCCGGGTGGTGCCTGCCGACGTCACGTGCGTCGCTGCTTCCGCTAGTCGAGTGTGGCCTGCCCGGGTGCAGCCTGCCACAACCTTGCCGAGTTGCCCGGCGTGTCGGGCACGGGCCCGGGGTTGCCGTTATGGCACGGTTACCTATTCGCAACGCTAAGTGACGAACTCCATCACCCTGTGCAACGAGCCCCCTCCCGGCGGTCCTGTCAGGCCCCGGACACCCTGGCGGGAGTCCGGACCCAGGGCTCGCAACAGTACTCCATTCGGGCCATGTGCGTGGATCGGCGCGCCGCCCAACTTCTAGTGAGGGGTGGTAGTTGGCCGTCCACTGTGCCGTATTCGTGACCTTGAAACGTGTTGTACTTCACGTAATCGCCAGAAACGGAACTAAACGTTTCGCCCGTCCGTCCCTTTCTCGTGCAAGCGGTCGAGAAGTACGGGAAAGGCAGGCAAGGTCCGGGGATGCGTGAGAAGTCGGATACGGGCGAGGAATCGGGGGCGAAGGAGGGGGCACCGAGGAGGAAGCGGGTTGACCTGAGCCTTCCGCAAGTGGCGGGCAGCGCCGTGGCCGCGGTGGTGGCGGCCAAACTCGCCTCCTACTTCGGGGTGTACGGGACGATCCTGGGCGCCGGAGTGGTCAGCGCGATCGCCACCTGTGGAGGCACCGTCTTCCAGCACTTCTTCAAGCGCACCGGCGAACAGCTCCGCGACGTCACGGTCCAGGCGAAGCCGAGGCCCGAGCAGGCCCTGGTACCAGGGGCGTTCACCGAGGGCACCGTCTATCGCGCCCGGGTCAAGAGCTGGAAGCGGCCGGTGGTTGCGGCGGCGCTCGTCTTCGGCGTCACGATGGCGGGGATCACGACGTACGAGCTGGTGTCGGGGCAGAGCTTCAGCGGCGACGGCACGAGCACCACCGTCGGTGACGCCCTCAAGGGCAGCGGCTCCGGCTCCCACTTGAGGCCCGATACGACGCCTTCGAGCGGGTCCTCGTCGAGGGAGCCGTCGGCCACCGACAGCACTCCCGGCACCGAAGACGGCTTCGGCGCCGGCGCCACTCGGGGTGACGGCCGTGCCACATCCCCTACGCCGACGCCGAGTTCCAGTGCCGCTTCGCAGGCGCCGGCCGACACCCCGGCGCCCACGGACGGTTCGCCTACGAGCCCAGCACCCGACGCAAGTAGTCGTTCCCAAAGCGGCGATCCGGGTCAAGACGGTCCCGCAGCGCCGTGAACTCGCCGAAGCGCGGATACACCTTCGAGAAGTACTCCGCGTCGCGGGTGTGCACCTTGCCCCAGTGCGGGCGGCCCTCGTGCGCCGTGAAGATCCGCTCGGCCGCGGTGAAGTACGCCTGATAGGGCGTACCCCTGAACATGTGGACGGCGATGTAGGCGCTCTCCCGCCCGGACGCCGTGGAGAGCGTGATGTCGTCGGCGGGGGCCGTGCGCACCTCGACGGGGAAGCTGACCCGCAGGGACGAGCGGTCGACCATCGTCTTCAGCTCGCGCAGCGTCTCGACGAGCGCCTCGCGCGGAACGGCGTACTCCATCTCCACGAAGCGCACCCGGCGCGGAGAAGTGAAGACCTTGTAGGGAATGTCGGTGTAGGTCCGCGCGGACAGCGCCCGGCTGGAGATCTTGGCGATCGTCGGAATGGTGACGGGCGCGGCGCGGCCGACCAGATTCGCCACCTGGAAGACCCCGTTGGAGAGGAACTCGTCCTCGATCCAGCCGCCGATCTGCCCGATCGGCTTCTCGGGGCCGGCGCTGCGGTTGTTGCGCTTGGTGTTGCAGTTGCCGGTGTGCGGGAACCAGTAGAACTCGAAGTGCTCGTTCTCGGTGAAGAGTTCGTCGAAGTCGGCGGTGACCTTGTCGAAGGTCATCGGCTCCTCGCGGGCCGTGAGCAGAAAAATGGGTTCTACGGAGAAGGTGATCGCGGTGACGATCCCCAGGGCGCCGATGCCCACCCGGGCCGCCGCGAAGACATCGGGATTCTCCTCCTCGGAGCAGGTGAGGAGCGAACCGTCCGCGGTGACCAGCTCAAGTCCCTTGATCTGCGCGGCGATCGAGGCAGAGTCGCGGCCCGTGCCGTGCGTTCCGGTGCTGGTCGCGCCCGACACCGTCTGTTCCATGATGTCGCCCATGTTCGTGAGCGACAGCCCCTCGCGCGCGAGAGCCACATTGAGACGCTTGAGCGGGGTGCCCGCCTCAACGGTGACGGTCCCGGCCTCGCGGTCGATCTTGCGGATGCCGGTCAACAGTTGAGGGCGGATCAATACGCCGTCGGTCGCGGCGGCGGCGGTGAAGGAGTGCCCGGTGCCGACGGCCTTGACCCTCAGACCATCGTCGGCCGCCTTGCGTACGGCCGCGGAGAGCTCCTCGACCGAAGCGGGGACGACTTCCCGTACGGGACGGGCGGTGACGTTCCCCGCCCAGTTACGCCACGTGCCGCTCTTCCCGCTCACTGTGGTGCTCATGGGTCCCCTCCCGCTGCGGAACCGGCCTGCTCAGCCGGCGATACCCGAGGAATCCGACCGCGACCGCGACGGCTCCGGACACCGCCGGAACCCCGTACCCGGCCTTCGCACCGGCGGCGTCGATCACCCAGCCGGCCACGGAGGAGCCGAGCGCGACCCCGACCGCGAGTCCGGTGCTCACCCAGGTCATGCCCTCGGTCAGTTTCGCGCGTGGTACGTGCTGTTCGATGAGGGACATCGTCGTGATCATCGTGGGAGCGATGGACAGGCCCGCAACGAACAGCGCCACGGCCAGAAACGGCAAGTTTCCGACCAGTAGCAGGGGGATCATACTCACGGCCATGGCGCATATGCCCAGCAGCCACCGACGTTCGGGCGTCCCCTTGAAATGCAGCAGTCCGAACACGGCTCCCGCCGCGCATGAACCCGCCGCATAGAGGGCCAGAACCACGCTCGCGGCGCCCTTGTGACCCTGCTCCTCCGCGAAGGCCACGGTGACCACGTCCACGGCCCCGAAGATCGCTCCGGTCGCCACGAACGTGGCCACCAGGACCTGGAGTCCGGCCGCGCGCAGCGCCGAACCGCTGGTGTGGTCCTCACGCGGGTGCGGCACGGGCTCGGTCGCGCGCTGGGAGGTCAGCCAGAAGACGCCCACCGCCAGGAAGCAGGCGGCGAGCAGGGGCCCGGCTTCCGGGAACCACACCGTGGACAGGCCGATGGAGAAGATCGGCCCGAAGATGAAGCAGATCTCGTCCACCACGGACTCGAACGAGTACGCGGTGTGCAACTGCGGGGTGCCTCCGTAGAGGGCCGCCCAGCGGGCCCGGATCATCGCGCCGATGCTCGGGACACAGCCGATCCCGGCCGCGCAGACGAACAGCACCCAGTCCGGCCACTCGAAGCGCGCGGCCAGCAGCAGCCCGGCGGCCGCCGCGAGCGCGAACAGGGTGACGGGGCGCAGCACCCGCCGCTGGCCGTGCCGGTCCACCATCCGGGAGACCTGGGGGCCCATCACCGCGGCCGCGAGTGCCATGGTCGCCGACAGCGCGCCCGCGAGCCCGTACCGCCCGGTGAGCTGGGAGATCATCGTCACCACGCCGATGCCCATCATCGACAGGGGCATCCGGCCGAGGAAGCCCGCGGCGGAGAAGCCCTTGGAGCCGGGGGCGGCGAACAGGGCGCGGTACGGGCTGGGCACGAAGGGTCTCCGGTGGGCTCGGCCCGGCCGCACGGTCACCGCGTGCGGCCGGACTCCGGTAAGGCGTGTAGATGGCCGATACAGCTTACAGGTTAGGGGACCCTAACGCACTCCCTCGCGTGCTCCCCGATCCCGCTTGTCAGGTGTGTCATGTGTCCGTTGTCCGGCTGTCAGCGACGGGTGGCAGGATCGGACACATGCCAGATGTGCTCGATGCCACCCCCTACGACGCCCTGCTCCTGCTCTCGTTCGGCGGCCCCGAAGGCCCGGACGACGTGGTTCCGTTCCTGGAGAACGTGACGCGGGGGAGAGGCATCCCCAAGGAACGGCTGAAGGAAGTGGGGCAGCACTACTTCCTGTTCGGCGGGGTCAGCCCGATCAACGACCAGAACCGTGCCCTGCTCGACGCCCTCCGCAAGGACTTCGCGGACCACGGCCTGGACCTGCCCGTGTACTGGGGCAACCGCAACTGGGCGCCGTACCTCACCGACACCCTGCGCGAGATGGTCACCGACGGCCGCCGCCGCGTCCTCGTCCTCGCCACCAGCGCGTACGCCTCGTACTCGGGCTGCCGGCAGTACCGCGAGGACCTCGCCGGTGCCCTGGCGGCCCTGGAGGCCGAGGGCCTGGAGCTGCCGAAGATCGACAAGCTGCGGCACTACTTCAACCACCCCGGCTTCGTCGAGCCCATGATCGAGGGCGTCCTGAAGTCCCTCGCCCAGCTCCCCGAGGACGTACGGGCGGGTGCGCACCTCGCCTTCACCACGCACTCCATCCCCACCGCCGCCGCCGACACCTCCGGCCCGGCCGAGGACCACGGCGACGGCGGCGCCTACGTCAAGCAGCACCTGGACGTGGCGAAGCTGATCGCCGACGCCGTGCGCGAGGAGACCGGGATCGAGCACCCCTGGCAGCTCGTGTACCAGTCGCGCTCCGGAGCCCCGCACATCCCGTGGCTCGAGCCCGACATCTGCGACCACCTGGAGGAGCTGCACGGGGCCGGGGTCCCGGCCGTCGTGATGGCCCCCATCGGGTTCGTCTCGGACCACATGGAGGTGCTGTACGACCTCGACACGGAGGCGACGGCCAAGGCGGAGGAGCTGGGGCTGCCCGTGCGCCGCTCGGCCACCGTGGGCGCCGACCCCCGCTTCGCCGCGGCGATCCGCGACCTCGTCCTGGAGCGCGCCGCGACAGAGAACGGGCTGCAGGTGACACCCTGCGCCCTGGGCGCGCTCGGCGCGAGCCACGGCCTGTGCCCTGTGGGCTGCTGCCCGGCCCGCGCCCCCAAGCCCGCCGCCGCGGGCGCCGACAGCCCGTACGCCTGAGGAGCCCCTTGATCGAGCCCCTGCACACCGAACTGCTCCAGCTCGCCCACGACGCCGCCCGCCGCGCAGGCGAGCTGCTGCGGGACGGCCGCCCGGCGGACCTCACGGTCGCCGCCACCAAGTCCAGCCCGATCGACATCGTCACCGAGATGGACATCGCCGCCGAGAAGCTGATCACCGACCTGATCTCCCAGCACCGCCCCCACGACGGCTTCCTCGGCGAGGAGGGCGCCTCCAGCGAAGGCACCAGTGGTATCCGCTGGGTCGTCGACCCGCTCGACGGCACGGTGAACTACCTCTACGGGCTCCCGACCTGGGCGGTGTCCATCGCGGCCGAACAGAACGGCGAGACCGTCGTCGGAGTCGTCGCGGCACCGATGCGCGGCGAGACCTACAGCGCCGTGCGCGGCAGGGGAGCCCGGGCCACCGGGGCCTGGGTCGGCGAGCGCCGGCTGGCCTGCCGCCCGTCGCCGCCCCTGGACCAGGCCCTGGTCTCGACCGGCTTCAACTACGTGACCGAGGTCAAAGTCCACCAGGCCGAGGTCGCCCACCGGCTGATCCCCCTGCTGCGCGACATCCGGCGCAGCGGTTCGGCGGCCGTCGACCTGTGCGACGTCGCCGCGGGCCGCCTCGACGGCTACTACGAGCGCGGTCTGCACCCCTGGGACCTCGCGGCGGGCGACCTGATCGCCCGTGAGGCGGGTGCCCTGACCGGTGGACGCCCCGGAGAGCGCCCCGGGGGCGATCTGGCTGTCGCGGCCTCCCCGGGCGTCTTCGAGCCCCTCCAGCGGCTTCTGGAGGAGTTCGGCGCCTGGCACGACTGAGGACACCCACCGTTCTTGGTACGTACGGCACCGGCTGTTCCCGGTGCGTACAGCGGCTACGGAATTCGGTACGCACAACAACGGAGCGGGGCCCCGGCACTGGATCGATGCCGGGGCCCCGCTCTCGTACGAACTGCTCAGACGCGCGACGCGCCGACCTCCACACCGTGCTCGGCGGCAAGGCGGCGCAGGTCCTCGAGCTCGGCCTGCTCGACCTCCGCGAGGAAGTCGTCGCCTGTTTCGCGAGCCCGCGTCAGGTCGGACTCGGTCGCCCTTATGCGCTGCAGAAGTCCTGCGGTGAATGCGTCCATGCTGCGCCCCCTCGTCCTGGGTCGTGGGTCGGTGGCACGGGGGTGTGCCGTTGGGAAGGGGCGATCACGTCTCCAGAGGGTGCCCAGCGCTGCCCGGGCTGGGCGGCGACGGTGCCGGACACCCACGCCCGCTCTGCGGAAGCGGTTGGACGTACCACAAGGTGGCTTGCCACATGCAGAGCGTGATCGCGGGGTGTAAAGCCGTCCTCCCCCCGCTCCCTTCCGTGGAAACCTCAACCCGACGAGAAAATCTCGTATTCCCGGGCCCGGAGACCGTCGTACCGGTCGCCTCTCACCCGTCTTACAGCCGGTTTATGGCCGAAAAGGGCAGGATGGAGGCCATACCCATGACAGACCCCCCTGCCCACGTGTGCCGAAGAGGCGCTACGCGGGTGGACAGAGGAAGGACAAGCGACGTGCGCGTACTCGTCGTCGAGGACGAGCAGCTGCTCGCCGATGCGGTGGCCACCGGACTGCGCCGGGAGGCCATGGCCGTCGACGTCGTGTACGACGGTGCGGCCGCCCTGGAGCGCATCGGCGTCAACGACTACGACGTGGTCGTCCTCGACCGCGACCTCCCGCTCGTGCATGGCGACGACGTCTGCCGCAAGATCGTCGAGCTCGGCATGCCCACGCGCGTGCTGATGCTCACCGCCTCCGGCGACGTCAGCGACCGTGTCGAGGGCCTGGAGATCGGCGCCGACGACTACCTCCCCAAGCCGTTCGCGTTCAGCGAGCTGACGGCACGCGTGCGTGCTCTCGGGCGTCGTACGAGCGTGCCGTTGCCGCCCGTCCTGGAGCGCGCCGGGATCAAGCTCGACCCCAACCGGCGCGAGGTCTTCCGCGACGGCAAGGAGGTCCAGCTCGCGCCCAAGGAGTTCGCCGTCCTGGAGGTGCTGCTGCGCAGCGAGGGCGCCGTCGTCTCCGCCGAACAGCTCCTGGAGAAGGCCTGGGACGAGAACACGGACCCCTTCACCAATGTCGTCCGCGTCACCGTCATGACCCTGCGCCGCAAGCTCGGGGAGCCCCCGGTCATCGTCACCGTGCCCGGCTCCGGCTACCGGATCTGACCCGCGGTGGCCACGACTCCCGCGCCCCCCACAGCGCCTCCGAAGCCGACCTGGGACCCCAGAAGGGCGGAGCCTCCGTTCCCCTGGCTGCGCCCGACCATCCGCATACGGCTCACGCTGCTGTACGGCGGCATGTTCCTGATCGCCGGCATCATGCTGCTGTCGATCATCTATCTGCTCGCGGCGCAGGCCCTGAACACGGGCGCAGAGCCGCTCTTCAGGATCGCCGGCGGCACCGACATCAAGGTCACCAGCGACAACTGCCCCGCGGTCAACTCGGGCCTGTCGCTCGACGCCTTCAACGCCGCGATCAGCCACTGCATCGACCTCCAGCGCCAGTCCGCCCTGGACAACCTGCTCAGCCGCTCCCTGCTCGCCCTGCTCGGCCTCGCGATCATCGCCTTCGCCTTCGGCTACGCGATGGCGGGCCGCGTCCTGTCGCCGCTCGGCCGGATCACCCGCACCGCGCGCGCGGTGGCGGGCTCGGACCTGTCCCGGCGGATCGAGCTGGACGGCCCCGACGACGAGCTGAAGGAGCTGGCGGACACCTTCGACGACATGCTGGAGCGGCTGCAGCGGGCCTTCACCGCCCAGCAGCGTTTCGTCGGCAACGCCTCGCACGAACTGCGCACCCCGCTCGCGATCAACCGCACGCTCCTCGAGGTACACCTGTCCGACCCCGGAGCCCCGGTGGAGCTCCAGCAGCTCGGCAAGACGCTGCTCGCCACCAACGAGCGCAGCGAGCAGCTCGTCGAGGGCCTGCTGCTGCTCGCGCGCAGCGACAACCAGATCGTCGAGCGCAAGCCCGTGGATCTCGCCGAGGTCGCCACACAGGCCGTCGACCAGGTGCACGCCGAGGCCGCGGCCAAGGGCGTGGCGATCCGCGGGGAGCGCGCCGCGGCGGTCGTCCAGGGCAACGGCGTCCTGCTGGAGCGGATCGCCCTGAACCTCGTCCAGAACGCGGTGCGGTACAACGTGCCGGAGGACGGCTGGGTCGAGGTCACGACACAGGTCCAGCACGGCCAGGCGGTACTGGTGGTCACGAACACGGGTCCGGTGGTTCCCGCGTACGAGATCGACAATCTTTTTGAGCCTTTTCGGCGGCTGCGCACGGAGCGCACCGGCAGTGACAAGGGCGTGGGCCTCGGCCTTTCCATCGCCCGGTCGGTGGCCCGCGCACACGGGGGCCATATCGCGGCAGAGCCGCGCGAGGGGGGTGGGCTCGTGATGCGCGTCACCCTGCCGATCTGAGACCATGTCGCGGACACGCGGCGATGTTCGCTTTGCGCGGAATTTTCTGGTCGCCCATCCGGGAGACTCGTGTGTGATCGATCACAAGGGCGAATTTCCGGCCATCTACTCTCCGTGGTCACGCAGGCTGTCGTAAAGCCGGGAAAATCCGGGTTTTCGGGGGTCTAGATCACGGGAAGTACACGGTGGGACGCCTTTGAAGTGGGCCCTTCGGACCGTGTACGGTCCGCATCGCCATCCAAGCCGATCACTCATGAGGAGTCCGGTTGGGTGTCGATTGAGTAACAGACCTTGATGTGAGGCAAAATCTCCGCCTCAGGTCGGGCACAAGTCCGGCCTCTCACGCGTTACGTGCGCTGAGACACCGCAGACACCCAGAGGGGGAGAGCGACATGGCAACGGATTACGACACCCCACGCAAGACCGACGACGACGTCGACTCGGACAGCCTTGAAGAACTGAAGGCTCGCCGGAACGACAAGTCGACGTCGTCGGTCGACGTAGACGAGTTCGAGGCCGCAGAAGGCCTGGAGCTGCCCGGAGCCGACCTCTCGAACGAGGAGCTGGCCGTCCGGGTGCTGCCCAAGCAGCAGGACGAGTTCACTTGCATGAGCTGCTTCCTGGTGCACCACCGCAGCCAGCTGGCCCGCGAGAAGAACGGTCAGCCGATCTGCCGCGACTGCGACTGAGGCAGGGTCGGCCGTGACTGGCTCGACCCCACCTTGGAAGCGCCGCTTCCCTTCACGGGCAGCGGACGAAGGGCCCTCAGACGGCCCTGAAGGCGTGCGTGACGACGAGCGGGGCTCTTCCCGACCAGGATCAGCCTCGCTCGAGCGGGCGCCCGCCACAGCGCCGACAGGCGCCTTCGAGCGGGCCGGCGAGGTGAAGCCGGCCGACGATCCGGAACCGTCCGACGGTTCGGTTCCGGCGGACGTCGCCGTTCCCGCCACCGGCCGCCGTGCGGCCGGCCTTCGGGACGGGGTCAGAAAGGGCGTCCAGAAGGGCGGCAGCAGGGCCAAGGCGGGCCTGACCCACCTCGCCGACCGGATCATCGACATCGCGCCGCGCGTCCCCGTGCGGGACCTCGCGACCCTCCGCAGGCAGTTCCCGGGACTCACCCCCGAACAACTCGCGGACAAGCTCGTCGTGGGTGCCGCCAACGCGACGTCCACGGTGGGCGCCGGGATCGGTGCCGCCGCGATGCTGCCGGTGCCGCCCGCGATGCCGACCGAGCTGGCCGCGGAGATCACCGGCGTCGCTGCGATCGAGCTGAAGCTGATCGCCGAGCTCCACGAGGTCTACGGCCTGCGGCCGCCGGGCAACCTCAAACAGCGCAGTACCGGGTATCTGAACTCCTGGTCCTCCGAGCGCGGGATCGACGTGACCAAACCGTCGACGATCAACGCCGCGTTGGGCGGCCAGATGAAGCGTGAGCTGCGCCAGCAGATCATGAAACGCATGGTCCGGGATCTGCCGAACCTGATGCCGTTCATGGTGGGCGCGGCGGTGGGGGCGGTCATGAACCGCCGGGACACCAAGCGCCTGGCGGCGCGTATCCGCAAGGACCTGCGCAAGTCCCAGGTGCCGTGGGACGCGCTTGCGGAGCTGCCGCCCCTGGAGAAGCCGGCGGATCCCCTGCGGATCGGGGAGATCCCCAAGGAACTGGGGCACTGAGCCCCGCCCGGCACCGGCCGCCCGCCGAGTCGAGACGAGCGGCGGGGCAGGGGTTCACTGGCTCGTGGGAGTCACCGGCTCGTGGTGGGCCGGGAGCACCGGATGCGGAGGCGCACTGCCCGTGGAGCGGTGTGCGCCGGTGCGTAACCGCTACACGAAGGCGCACCGTCGCGCGCCGTGCTGGTGCGGCGCGCGCCTCCTTCTTCGCAGGGGGCTAGGCCGTGGCCCGAGCCGCCTCGAGCGCCGCGATCAGGCGCTCCGGCTCCCTCGTGGACAGGTACAGGTACGGCGTGGGGTCGGCCGGGTCGGTGACCTGGACGCGGAGGGCCGTGGGGATGTAGGCGCGCAGGAGCATGAAGGCGCGCGGGTCCGCCTTGTACGTGCGCCAGGCGCGCGCCTCCTCCTGGTCCATGATCTCCGCGTCGCCCAGGGCCGCGACCGGGATCTTCGCCTCGCCCGCGATCAGGGAGTCACCGACGACCCGGATGCGGATCGACCCGTACGCGCTCGCCACGACCGCCGAGACCGCGGTACCGCCGACCAGCGCGCCCAGCAGCGGAAGCGTGCCGAAGGGGAGGAAAACGAGGGCCATCGCTATCCCGATCAGGAAGCAGATCGCCCACCAGCTGCGGGGGGCGGTGAGGCGTTCTTCGTACAGGGAGGCGGAGAGCTGCATGAAGCCAAGCTTGGCACGGTGCGAAGACTTGGTGGACGCGCGGGTAAGGTCTGCGGCTGTGAGTGGTACTTCCGCAGCTCTGAAGCCTCCCGCCGACGCCGTGGCGCCGGTGCGGCACCCCGACGCGCCCGCCCCCGGCGAGCTTCTCGGCGCCCACTACGAACAGTGTTTCGGGTGTGGCGGGGAGCAGTCGCACGGACTGCACCTGGAGGCCCGCGCGGGAGAGGGCGTCACCGTCGCGGCGGAGTTCACGGTACGGCCCGCCCATCAGGGTGCCCCGGGCCTCGCTCACGGCGGAGTGCTCGCGACCGCCCTCGACGAGACGCTCGGCTCGCTGAACTGGCTGCTGCGCACCATCGCGGTCACCGGCCGCCTGGAGACCGACTTCGTCCTGCCCGTCCCCGTGGACACGGTGTTGTACCTGGAGGCCGAGGTCACGGCGGTGGCCGGCCGCAAGATCTACTCGACCGCCACCGGGCGGATCGGTGGCCCCGACGGGCCCGTCGCCGTTCGCGCGGACGCCCTCTTCGTCGAGGTCAAGGTCGACCACTTCATCGACAACGGCCGCCCGGAGGAGATCCGGGCCGCCATGAACGAACCGGACCAGATCCGCCGTGTCCGTGCCTTCGAGGTGAACCCGTGACCCGCGAGCCCCGTCAAGAACTCGCCGTGCTGATCCGCCGCGTCGACCCGGACGTACCGCTTCCCGAGTACGCGCAGCCCGGTGACGCGGGAGCCGATCTGCGCACCACCGAGAGCCGTGAACTGAAGCCGGGCGAGCGCGCCGTACTGCCCACGGGTGTGTCCATCGCGCTGCCCGAGGGGTACGCGGCCTTCGTGCACCCGCGTTCCGGGCTTGCCGCCCGCTGCGGTGTCGCCCTCGTGAATGCCCCGGGGACGGTTGATGCCGGGTACCGTGGGGAGATCAAGGTGATCGTGGTGAATCTCGACCCGCACGAGTCGGTGCGGTTCGAGCGCTTCGACCGGATTGCTCAACTGGTCGTCCAGCAGGTCGAGAAGGTCCGCTTCCAGGAGGTCGCGGAACTTCCCGACTCGGCGCGGGCCGCAGGGGGCTTCGGGTCCACTGGCGGTCATGCCGCCGTGGGCGGCACAACGGGTGGGAATCGATACGCTTCGGTCGTATCCGACCGGGAAGGACAGTGACGTGTTCGGACGTCGCAAGAAGGGCAGTGCCGCCGAGGACGCGGCGGGCGAGGCCGAGCAGGTCGTCGACAGTGTCGACACTGAGGCGGACGAGGCGGAGCGGGAGCGCGTGAGGCTCGAGCCGGAGCCGCGGCCCGACGGACCCTGGGACGACTCGGAGGTGCGGGACCCCGCCGAGGGCCGCGTGGACCTGGGTGGTCTCTTCGTGCCCGGAGTCGACGGCATGGAGCTGCGGGTCGAGGTCGCGGGCGACGCGATCGTCGCGGCCACCGTCGTCCTCAAGGACAGCGCCATCCAGCTGCAGGCCTTCGCCGCCCCCAAGCGTGAGGGCATCTGGGGCGAGGTGCGCGAGGAGATCGCCACCGGCATCACCCAGCAGGGCGGTGTCATCGACGAGGTCGAGGGCCCGCTGGGCTGGGAGCTGCGGGCGCAGGTGCCGGTGCAGCTGCCGGACGGCACGGGTGGTTTCCAGGTCGTGCGGTTCGTCGGCGTGGACGGGCCCCGCTGGTTCCTGCGTGGAGTGATCTCCGGGCAGGGCGCCGTGCAGCCGCAGGCCGCGGGCCTGCTGGAGCAGATCTTCCGGGACACGGTCGTCGTACGTGGTGAGGGCCCGATGGCCCCGCGCGACCCGATCGTCCTGAAGCTGCCGAACGACGCGCAGATGGTGCCCGAGGGTGTCCAGCAGGAGGAGCAGAGCGGTTCCCGCTTCTCCGGAGGCATGGGACAACTGCAGCGCGGACCGGAGATCACCGAGGTCCGTTAGCCGCCGCTCGCCGGACGCTCCGCGGGCAGAACAACCGTACGGATTCAAAGGGTCGCACCCCTCGACGGGGTGCGGCCCTTCCTCGTGCGCGATCCCTTGACGAGCAGTTGGTCTGTACCTATGGTCTCGGCCCAGCGCCTATGTTCATGCAGGCGTTCATCGTTCACATACGAGAACGGATGGCCCCCCACCATGCGCCGTACCGCACTCCTCGCCACCGTCACCGCCCTCGTCGCGGGCGCCCTCGTCTGGCCCGCAGCCCGACAGGCCGACGCCGCTCCCGTCACCTTCGCGCACCCCGGAGTCACGGTCTCCAAGAGCCAGCTGGACTTCATCCGCACCAAGGTCAACGCCGGGGCCCAGCCCTGGAAGGCCGCGTACGACCAGATGATGGCGAGCAAGTACGCCGACCTGAACCGCGTCCCGAAGCCCCGCGCGACCGTGGAGTGCGGCTCCTACTCCAACCCCAACTACGGCTGCACGGACGAGCGCGAGGACGCGATAGCCGCGTACACCGACGCCCTCGCCTGGTACATCACCCGCGACGACCGGTACGCGAAGAAGTCGATCGCCCTGATGGACGCCTGGTCGGCCGTGATCAAGGAGCACACCAACAGCAACGCGCCCCTGCAGACCGGCTGGGCCGGCTCCTCCTGGCCCAAGGCCGCCGAGCTCATCAAGTACACCTACACCGGCACCTGGGCCAACTCCGGCCGCTTCGCGACCATGCTGCGCACCGTCTACCTCCCCGAGGTCATCAACGGCTCCAACTCCAACGGGAACTGGGAACTGTCGATGATGGAGGCCGCCGTCGGCATCTCCGTCTTCCTCGAGGACCGGACGTCGTACGACAAGGCCATCGCGAAGTTCCGGACCCGTACGGCCGCGTACATCTACCTCTCCTCCGACGGCGCGCTGCCCAAGACAGTGCCGAGCCAGAACCTCGACACCACCGCGAAGATCGTCAACTACTGGCAGGGGCAGTCCACCTTCGTCACCGGGCTCACTCAGGAGACCTGCCGCGACTTCACGCACACCGGGTACGGCATCTCGGCCATCTCGCACATCGCCGAGACCAGCCGGATCCAGGGCGAGGACCTGTACGGCACCGACGTCGGCGAGCGGCTGCGGCAGGCGCTCGGATTCCAGTCGAAGTACCAGCTGGGCGAGGCGGTGCCGAGCTGGCTGTGCGGTGGTTCCCTCACCCTCGGGCTGGGTCCGGTGACCGAGACCGGCTACAACGCCCTGCACAACCGCCTGGGCATCGCCATGACCAACACCCAGAAGCTGACCGAGCAGAACCGGCCGTCCGGCAGCAACAACCTCTTCGTCGCCTGGGAGACTCTCACCGACGGGGACAACCCCAACTGACACCCTCTCCGGCCGGGCGCCCCGGTGCCGTCACCGGGGCGCCCGAACGGCGGGGGAGGCAATCGCCCGGCGGACCGGGGAGGGACATGAGCCAGGTCGAGGTCGCCACGAAGACCATGGTGCGCGTCGAGAACGTGCATCGCTGGTACGGCGGTGGAGCCGCCGTCGTACCAGTCCTGCGCGGAGTCTCCTTCGACGTGCCACGCGGCGAACTCGTCGCCCTCACCGGCCGCCCCGGGTCCGGCAGGACCACACTCCTCAACCTGGTCGGCGGGCTCGACGAACCGGACGCGGGGCGGATCACCGTCGACGGGCTCGCACTGGAGGGGCTCGGCGAGGACGGCCTGCTGGAGCTCCGCCGGGACCGGATCGGCTTCGTCTTCCAGCCCCTCGGGCTCATCCCGCTGCTCACCGTCGCCGAGAACGTCGGTGTGCCGCTGCGGCTGCGCGGGATCGCGGAGCACGTGCGCGAGGAGCGGATCGCGCGGCTGCTCTCCCTCGTCGGGCTCACCGACGACGCGGCGCGCCGGCCCGGGGAGCTGACGGGCGGGCAGCAACAGCGCGTGGCGATCGCGCGCGCCCTCGCGGGCGACCCCGTGCTCCTCGTCGCCGACGACTTCGCGGCCGGACTCGACGCGGGGACCGGCCGTGCCCTGATGGAGCTGCTGCACACGCTCGTCCGCGGCGAACAGGTGACGGCCCTGGTCGCCCCCTCCAGGGCGATCCCGCTCGACCCGGCCGATCGGGTCCTGGAGCTGTGCGAGGGAGGGATCGTCGAGCACTGAGCCGTTGTCGGGCCGAGCAGGGCCCGGACCAGCACATCAGGGTTGTGTCGACCAGCGCATCCGGGTTGTGTCAACTGATGCATCAGAGTTGCGTCAAAGACGGCCGTCGACCGACTCACCGCCCCATTTGTCGAGATTGTTGGCCGTAAGGTCGACGCTGCGTATACAGCGGTGACAGGAAGACAATGGGGCCATGGGACGCGGCAAGCTTCGGATCTACCTCGGTGCGGCACCGGGCGTCGGCAAGACGTACGCGATGCTCTCCGAGGCGCACCGCCGGGTGGAGCGGGGCACCGACTGCGTCGTCGCCTTCGTGGAGCACCACAACCGGGCGCGCACCGAGGTGATGCTGCACGGCCTGGAGCAGATTCCGCGCAAGCAGCTCGACTACCGCGGCTCCGTCTTCACCGAGATGGACGTGGACGCCGTACTGCTGCGCGCCCCGGCCGTCGCCCTGGTGGACGAACTCGCGCACACCAATGTCCCCGGCTCCCGCAACGCCAAGCGCTGGCAGGACGTCGAGGAACTCCTCGCCGCCGGGATCGACGTCGTCTCGACCGTCAACATCCAGCACCTGGAGTCACTGGGCGACGTCGTGGAGTCCATCACGGGCGTACGGCAGCGCGAGACCGTCCCGGACGAGGTCGTACGGCGGGCGGACCAGATCGAGCTGGTCGACATGTCGCCGCAGGCGCTGCGGCGCCGTATGGCGCACGGCAACATCTACAAGTCCGACAAGGTCGACGCGGCCCTGTCCAACTACTTCCGGCCCGGCAATCTGACCGCGCTGCGCGAGCTCGCCCTGCTGTGGGTGGCCGACCGGGTCGACGAGTACCTGACCGAGTACCGCAGCGAGCACCGGGTCTCGAAGATCTGGGGTTCGCGGGAGCGGATCGTGGTGGGGCTGACCGGTGGTCCGGAGGGGCGCACACTGATCCGTCGGGCCGCCCGGCTCGCGGAGAAGGGCGCGGGCGGCGAGGTCATGGCCGTCTACATAGCCCGCAGCGACGGCCTGACCTCCGCCTCGCCCAAGGAACTGGCGGTCCAGCGCACGCTGGTGGAGGACCTGGGCGGCACCTTCCACCACGTCATCGGGGAAGACATACCGGTCGCGCTGCTCGACTTCGCGCGCGGGGTGAACGCCACCCAGATCGTGCTCGGCTCCTCGCGCCGCAAGACCTGGCAGTACGTCTTCGGGCCCGGCGTCGGCGCCACCGTCGCCCGGGAGTCGGGCCCCGACCTCGACGTCCACATCGTCACCCACGGCGAGGTCGCCAAGGGGCGCGGACTGCCGGTCGCCCGGGGCGCGCGGCTCGGCCGGTCCCGGATCATCTGGGGCTGGCTGGTCGGAGTCGGCGGCCCGGTGGTGCTGGCCGTCCTGCTGAACACCGTCGACCTCGGCCTCGCCAACGACATGCTGCTGTTCCTGACCGTGACGGTCGCGGCGGCGCTGCTCGGCGGGCTCTTGCCGGCCCTCGCCTCGGCGGCCTTCGGCTCGCTGCTGCTGAACTACTACTACACGCCGCCGCTGCACCGGCTGACGATCGCCGACCCGAAGAACATCGTCGCCATCGCGATCTTCGTCGGGGTCGCCGTCTCCGTGGCCTCCGTCGTGGACCTCGCCGCCCGGCGTACGCACCAGGCGGCCCGGCTGCGCGCCGAGTCGGAGATCCTCTCCTTCCTCGCGGGCAGCGTGCTGCGCGGCGAGACCAGCCTGGAAGCTCTGCTGGAACGGGTCCGGGAGACCTTCGGCATGGAGTCGGTCGCCCTGCTGGAGCGGGCCGGCGACGTCGACCCGTGGACGTGCGCGGGCAGCGTGGGCCCCCAGTCGCCGAAGCGGCCCGAGGACGCGGACGTGGACATGCCGGTCGGCGACCACATGGCGCTCGCGCTCTCCGGACGCGTCCTGCCCGCCTCCGACCGCCGGGTGCTCGCCGCCTTCGCCGCCCAGGCCGCGGTCGTCCTGGACCGCCAGCGCCTCCAGCACGAGGCCGACCAGGCCAAGGAGCTGGCCGAGGGCAACCGCATCCGCACCGCGCTGCTGGCCGCCGTGAGCCACGACCTGCGGACCCCGCTGGCCGCGATCAAGGCCGCCGTGTCCTCGCTGCGCTCCGACGACGTGGCCTGGTCGGAAGAGGACCAGGCGGAACTCCTGGAGGCGATCGAGGAGGGCGCCGACCGGCTCGACCACCTCGTGGGCAACCTGCTCGACATGTCCCGCCTGCAGACCGGCACGGTCACCCCGCTGATCCGCGAGATCGACCTCGACGAGGTGGTCCCGATGGCGCTGGGCGGCGTACCCGAGGGCAGTGCCGAGCTGGACATCCCCGAGACGCTGCCCATGGTCGCCGTCGACCCCGGTCTGCTGGAGCGCGCGGTCGCCAACCTCGTCGAGAACGCCGTCAAGTACAGCCCCACCGACGAACCGGTCCTGGTGTCCGCGAGCGCCATGGCGAACCGGGTGGAGGTACGGGTGGTGGACCGCGGCCCCGGCGTCCCGGACGAGGCCAAGGACCGCATATTCGCGCCCTTCCAGCGCTACGGCGACGCTCCCCGCGGCGCGGGCGTCGGCCTCGGCCTCGCGGTCGCCCGCGGGTTCGCCGAGGCGATGGGCGGCACACTGAACGCCGAGGACACGCCTGGCGGCGGACTCACCATGGTGCTCACGGTCCGGGCGGTGGACAGGCTGCCCGACCTGGCCACAGCAACAGCGGAAAGGCAGGCTTCATGACCAGGGTGCTCGTGGTCGACGACGAGCCGCAGATCGTACGTGCCCTCGTGATCAACCTGAAGGCACGGCACTACGAGGTCGACGCGGCCGCCGACGGCGCCGGCGCGCTCCAGCTCGCCGCCGCCCGCCATCCCGATGTCGTCGTTCTCGACCTCGGGCTGCCCGACATGGACGGCGTAGAGGTGATCAAGGGGCTGCGTGGCTGGACCCGGGTGCCGATCCTGGTGCTCTCGGCCCGGCACTCCTCGGACGAGAAGGTCGAGGCGCTCGACGCGGGCGCCGACGACTACGTCACCAAGCCCTTCGGCATGGACGAACTGCTGGCCCGGCTGCGCGCCGCCGTGCGCCGCGCGGAGCCGACCGGGGGCGGCGAGGACGACGTCGTCGTCGACACCGAGGACTTCACGGTCGACCTGGCCGCCAAGAAGGTCAACCGGGAGGGACGGGACGTACGGCTCACCCCCACGGAGTGGCATCTGCTGGAGGTGCTGGTGCGCAACACCGGCCGCCTGGTCAGCCAGAAGCAGCTGCTCCAGGAGGTGTGGGGACCGTCGTACGGCACCGAGACGAACTACCTGCGGGTCTACATGGCGCAGCTGCGCCGCAAGCTGGAGGTGGACCCCTCGCATCCTCGGCACTTCATCACGGAGCCGGGGATGGGATACCGGTTCGAGAAGTAGTCCCAGCGGGAAGGGGTACAGAGCGGGTAGGGATGCAGGAAGGGCACAGCTGCGCGAAAGAGCACTGGTGGGCGCACACGTTCATCCGACGTCAGTGCTCCCCGGTACGCTTTCGGTATGAGTGCTGTTCCTCGTTCCGAAAAGCCGGCGGGCCGGTTCCGGCGCATGATCGGCCGGCTTTCCTCGTCCCAGGAGGACCTGGAGTCCGAGGAGCTGCGCGAGGACTCCGAGACCGCGGGCTGTACGCGGATCGGTGACTGCCACGACCGACAGATCGTCACGGTTACTGGTACCTTGCGCACGGTCACTCTGCGCCCACGGGCCGGAGTCCCGGCCCTGGAGGCCGAACTGTTCGACGGTTCGGCCGCCCTGGACGTGGTCTGGCTCGGCAGACGCTCCATCGTGGGCATAGAACCGGGACGCAAGTTGATCGCCTCGGGCCGGATCTCGATGAGCCGGGGCCGTAGGGTGCTGTTCAATCCGAAGTACGAACTCAGACCCCTTGGACGGGAGTAGCCGGTGACGTCGCTCGACAAGCCGACCGAAGACGCCCAGGCCGCCCAGCAGGATGCGCGGGCGGTGACCGAGGCCGCACTCTTCGAGGCGTTCGGCGGCGTGCGGGGCATGGTCGAGACGGTGGTGCCCGGCCTGCTCTTCGTCACCATCTTCACGATCAACAAGAACCTGCACTGGTCGGCGATCGCCGCCCTCGGGGTGTCCCTGCTGCTGGTCGTGGTCCGCCTCGCGATGCGGGACACCGTCAAGCACGCCTTCAGTGGCGTCTTCGGTGTCGCCTTCGGCGTGGTCTTCGCGATGATGACGGGCAACGCCAAGGACTTCTATCTGCCGGGCATGCTCTACACGCTCGGCCTGGCCATCGCCTACATCGTCACGACCCTCGCGGGCGTGCCTCTGATCGGTCTGATCCTCGGCCCGGTCTTCAAGGAGAACCTCTCCTGGCGCACCCGCAACCCCGGCCGCAAGAAGGCGTACGCGAAGGCCAGTTGGGCCTGGGGCCTGATCCTGCTCGCCAAGTGCGCGATCCTCTTCCCGCTCTACTGGTGGGCCAACACCGCGCAACTGGGCTGGGTCCTGATCGCGCTGAAGATCCCGCCCTTCCTCCTCGCCGTCTGGTTGACCTGGGTGTTCCTGGCCAAGGCTCCCGCCCCCATCGACGTGTTCGCCGAGATGGAGGCGGAGGAGCAGGCCGAGAAGGAGCGCAAGGCCGCCCTCGGGAACGAGTCCGGCGACGAGGCCACGGCCGGCCGTCACCGCCGCGACGCGTAGCGGTTTCCCGTACGACGTACTTTCCCGCACCACGCAGTTCCCCGTACGACGTCGGGGGCGCCCGGAGATCTCCGGGCGCCCCCGACGTCGTATCGGAGCTGTCGGAGCCGACTAGCTCGTCGCGTCGTCGCGGCGGACCGAGAGCAGGTCCTCGAGCTGTTCCTCGCGGGCCTGGGCGGCGACGAAGAGAAGTTCGTCGCCCGCCTCCAGCGAGTCCTCCTGGGAGGGCGTGAGGACGCGGGTGCCGCGGATGATCGTGACCAGGGAGGTGTCCTCGGGCCACTCCACGTCGCCGACCTGCGTGCCGGCCAGCGCCGACTCCGGCGGGAGGGTCAGCTCGACCAGGTTCGCGTCGCCGTGGCTGAAGCGCAGCAGCCGGACCAGGTCACCGACGCTCACGGCCTCCTCGACCAGGGCCGACATCAGACGCGGGGTGGAGACCGCCACGTCCACGCCCCAGGCCTCGTTGAACAGCCACTCGTTCTTCGGGTTGTTCACACGGGCGACGACGCGCGGGACGCCGTACTCCGTCTTCGCGAGCAGTGAGACGACCAGGTTGACCTTGTCGTCACCGGTGGCCGCGATGACCACGTTGCAGCGCTGCAGCGCCGCCTCGTCCAGCGAGGTGATCTCGCAGGCGTCGGCGAGCAGCCACTCCGCCTGCGGGACGCGCTCGACCGAGATGGCGGTCGGCGCCTTGTCGATCAGCAGAATCTCGTGCCCGTTCTCCAAGAGCTCGCCCGCGATGGAGCGACCGACGGCACCGGCACCGGCAATGGCGACCCTCATCAGTGACCGCTCTCCTCTTCGGGGCCCTCGGCGAACGACGCCTCGACCTTCTCGACGTCGTCCGTGCGCATCATCACGTGCACCAGGTCGCCCTCCTGCAGCACCGTCTGCGAGGTGGGCAGGATCGCCTCGCCCAGCCGCGTGAGGAAGGCCACACGCACTCCGGTCTCGTCCTGGAGACGGCTGATCTTGTGGCCGACCCAGGCGGAGGAGGCGTGCACCTCGGCGAGCTGCACCCCGCCGGTGGGGTCGCGCCACAGGGGCTCGGCACCCGAGGGGAGCAGCCGCCGCAGCATCTGATCGGCCGTCCAACGGACGGTGGCGACGGTCGGGATGCCCAGGCGCTGGTAGACCTCGGCGCGGCGCGGGTCGTAGATGCGCGCCGCGACGTTCTCGATGCCGAACATCTCGCGGGCCACCCGGGCGGCGATGATGTTCGAGTTGTCACCGCTGGAGACGGCGGCGAAGGCGCCTGCCTCCTCGATGCCCGCTTCGCGCAGGGTGTCCTGGTCGAAGCCGACTCCGGTGACACGACGGCCGCCGAAGCCGGAGCCCAGTCGTCGGAAGGCGGTGGGGTCCTGATCGATCACAGCGACCGTGTGCCCCTGTTGCTCCAGGGTCTGGGCCAGAGCGGAACCCACTCTTCCGCAGCCCATGATGACGATGTGCACGACCGTCCTTCCGAATGTAAATGGTTACGGCTCAGGCTAAACAGGGTCTCAGACCGCCGCCCAAGCTACACACGCGCGGTCGATCAGGGGCACCCTTGTGCACGTTCGCCTGTGCGTTCTCGCGGATCAGTGGCGATTGAAGCTGCGCACGCTGAGAAGAGTCAGGATTCCGAGGCTGACGAGTCCTGCGGTGGCGCCGATGAGTTCAGCGGTCACGTGCATGGAACCTCCATGGTGGGATCAACAGGGCATAGTGGGATGAACGAGGGCTTTGTCATATAGGCATGCGGACGTCCGAGGCCGCGGAATCCGCAACGGAGCCCCTCCCCGTTTTCACTCGGAGAGCAGATGTCGAGCGGCGGGTGGGCGACCCCCCGTTCGAACGCTTACGATCCTCTGCGTGTCCAAACTGACCGACGTGCCCAAACGGATCTTGATCGGGCGCGCACTGCGCAGTGACCGGCTCGGGGAAACCCTCCTGCCGAAGCGCATCGCACTCCCCGTCTTCGCATCCGACCCGCTCTCCTCCGTGGCCTACGCACCCGGGGAAGTGCTCCTGGTTCTCTCCATCGCGGGCGTGTCGGCCTACCACTTCAGCCCCTGGATCGCGCTAGCGGTCGTCGTGCTGATGTTCACGGTGGTCGCTTCCTACCGGCAGAACGTGCACGCCTACCCCAGTGGTGGCGGCGACTACGAGGTGGCCAACACCAACCTCGGCCCCAGGGCCGGCCTCACCGTCGCCAGCGCGCTGCTCGTCGACTACGTCCTCACCGTCGCCGTGTCGATCTCGTCCGGCATCGAGAACCTCGGCTCCGCCATCCCCTTCGTGGTCGAGCACAAGGTGCTGTGCGCCGTCGTCGTCATCGTGCTGCTCACGCTGATGAACCTGCGCGGAGTCAAGGAGTCCGGAAAGCTCTTCGCGATTCCGACGTACGTCTTCGTCGCGGGCGTCTTCATCATGATCGCGTGGGGCGCCTTCCGCGGGCTCGTCCTGAACGACACCATGCGCGCGCCGACCGCCGACTACCACATCAAGGCCGAGCACCAGGGGCTCGCGGGCTTCGCGCTCGTCTTCCTGCTGCTGCGTGCCTTCTCCTCCGGCTGTGCGGCGCTGACCGGCGTCGAGGCGATCTCCAACGGCGTCCCCGCCTTCCGCAAGCCCAAGTCGAAGAACGCCGCGAGCACTCTCGCGGCGATGGGCCTGCTCGCCGTCACCATGTTCTGCGGCATCATCGCCCTGGCCATGTCGACCAAGGTCCGGATGGCCGAGAACCCGGCCACCGACCTGATCCACAACGGCGTTCCGATCGGCTCCGGTTACGTCCAGAACCCGGTGATCTCGCAGGTCGCCGAGGCGGTCTTCGGCAAGGGCAGCTTCCTGTTCATCGTGCTCGCCGCCGCCACCGCGCTGGTCCTGTTCCTCGCGGCCAACACCGCCTACAACGGCTTCCCGTTGCTCGGCTCGATCCTCGCCCAGGACCGCTATCTGCCGCGCCAGCTGCACACCCGCGGCGACCGCCTCGCCTTCTCGAACGGCATCGTCCTGCTCGCGGGCGCCGCCACACTCCTGGTCGTCATCTACGGCGCCGACTCGACCCGGCTGATCCAGCTCTACATCGTCGGTGTCTTCGTCTCCTTCACGCTCAGCCAGACCGGCATGGTCCGGCACTGGAACCGCCACCTGAGCCTCGAGAAGGACCCGGCCAAGCGCAGCCACATGATCCGCTCCCGCGCGATCAACGCTTTCGGTGCCTTCTTCACCGGCCTGGTGCTGGTCGTCGTCCTCGTCACCAAGTTCACGCACGGCGCCTGGGTGGCCCTGCTCGGCATGGTGATCTTCTACGCGACGATGAGCGCGATCCGTAAGCACTACGACCGCGTCGCGGAGGAGATCGCCGCACCCGAGGGCCCCTCCGACGACAGCGTCCGCCCCTCCCGGGTCCACTCGGTGGTCCTGATCTCCAAGATCCACCGCCCGACCCTGCGCGCCCTCGCCTACGCCAAGCTGATGCGCTCCGACACCCTCGAAGCGCTCAGCGTCAACGTCGACCCGGCCGAGACCAAGGCCCTGCGGGAGGAGTGGGAGCGGCGCGGCATCGACGTACCGCTGAAGGTCCTCGACTCGCCGTACCGCGAGATCACCCGGCCCGTCATCGAGTACGTGAAGGGCCTGCGCCGGGATTCCCCGCGCGACGCGGTGTCGGTCATCATCCCCGAGTACGTGGTCGGCCACTGGTACGAGCATCTGCTGCACAACCAGAGCGCGCTGCGGCTCAAGGGCCGGCTGTTGTTCACGCCCGGTGTGATGGTCACCTCCGTGCCCTACCAGCTGGAGTCCTCGGAGGCCGCGAGGAACCGGGCCCGCAAGCGGCAGGAGTGGAACGCGCCGGGTGCGGTGCGCCGGGGTCCGGCGGAGGAGCGCCCGAAGGAGTCCTCGAACACCAAGGGCTGACCGCCCTGCGACCGCAGGGGCTGACGGCTTCGTGGTGAGCGGCCGGGCAACGTCCACGTAGACTGGTGGGCTGTTGTCCGGCCGTTCGCGGTTCCGCGACCCCTTTCTCATCCCCTTTCGCATCTGGAGTCACCCCGCCATGCAGGCAGAACCGAAGAAATCGCTGGTGGGGGAGGAGTACGAGGTCGAGATCGGCCCCGTGGCCCATGGCGGGCACTGCATCGCCCGTACGGCCGAGGGCCAGGTCCTCTTCGTCCGGCACGCCCTGCCCGGCGAGCGCGTCGTCGCGCGTGTCACGGAGGGCGAGGAGGGCGCGCGCTTCCTGCGCGCGGACGCGGTGACGATCCTCTCGGCGTCCAAGGACCGCGTCGAAGCGCCCTGCCCCTACGCCGGCCCCGGCCGCTGCGGCGGCTGCGACTGGCAGCACGCCAAGCCGGGCGCGCAGCGCCGCCTCAAGGGGGAGGTCATCGCCGAGCAGCTGCAGCGGCTCGCGGGCCTCACGCCCGAGGAGGCGGGCTGGGACGGCACGGTGATGCCCGCCGAGGGCGACAAGCTGCCCGCCGGCGAGGTCCCGGCCTGGCGCACGCGCGTCCAGTACGCCGTGGACGCGGACGGCAACGCCGGACTGCGCCGCCACCGCTCGCACGAGGTCGAGCCGATCGAGCACTGCATGATCGCGGCGCCGGGCGTGAGCGAACTCGGCATCGAGGAGCGCGACTGGTCCGGCATGGCCTCGGTCGACGCGATCGCCGCGACCGGCTCCCAGGACCGCATGGTCATCCTGGAGCCCCGCCCCGGCGCCCGCCTGCCCCTCGTGGAACTCGACAAGCCCGTCTCCGTGATGCGCGTCGAGGAGCACGACGGCGGCATCCACCGCGTCCACGGCCGCGCGTTCGTGCGCGAGCGGGCCGACGGCCGTACGTACCGCGTCGGCAGCGGCGGCTTCTGGCAGGTCCACCCGATGGCGGCCGACACCCTGGTCAAGGCCGTCATGCAGGGCCTGATGCCGCGCAAGGGCGAGATGGCGCTCGACCTGTACTGCGGCGTCGGCCTCTTCGCGGGCGCCCTCGCGGACCGCCTCGGCGACAAGGGCGCGGTCCTCGGCATCGAGTCGGGCAAGCGCGCGGTCGAGGACGCCCGGCACAACCTCACCGCCTTCGAGCGGGTCCGCATCGAACAGGGCAAGGTCGAGTCGGTCCTCCCGCGCACCGGCATCACCGAGGTCGACCTCATCGTCCTCGACCCGCCTCGCGCCGGCGCGGGCAAGAAGACGGTCGAGCACCTCTCCTCCCTGGGCGCCCGCCGCATCGCGTACGTCGCCTGCGACCCGGCGGCGCTCGCCCGCGACCTCGGGTACTTCCGCGACGGCGGGTACAAGGTGCGGACGCTGCGGGCGTTCGATCTCTTCCCGATGACGCATCATGTGGAGTGCGTGGCGGTCCTGGAGCCGGTGGCGAAGGCGCACTGACCTGCATCTTCTTGGGTCGGTGCGTCAGCTCGACCTGTTTCCGTCTATCCAACGGGTGAATCGTTGGATTTGCTGCCCGCATACCGTCTTACCTGCGGCATCAGGCAGGGGCGTCGACTGCTGCGTCAGCGGCAGCGGCGCAGTCCTTGGATTGCTGACGCTCAAACGACGCACGTTCTGACGCCGTATCACACTCCCGGGACGCGTATGCGTGCGTGACTGGGTCCGTTGATTCCGGGAGTCGTGCCGCGCCGTAGGCGGGTGGCATTTTGGCATTTCGAATGCCAAAATAGTTCCATGGCTGATGATGACTTCCTCCCGGGAGACGGTCCGAGTAGCGGTATCTCCGTGTCGCTGACCGCCGGCACTCTGCAGGCGATCCGCGAGCGGGTGGGTAGGCGTGGTGTCTCCGCGTATCTAGAGCGGGCTGCGCAGCGCCAGATCGAGCGCGACAACCTGGACGAGCTCATCGCAGACTTCGAAGAGGCCCACGGTCCGGCAGATGCGGAGGCCGTGGCTGCCAAGCGGGCCAAGCTCACCGGCTCTGCGCCCGAGTCCGGGGCTGCTGCGTGAGTGGAGCCCTGGTTCTGGACAGTGAGGGTCTGGCCAAGGCCGTCCAGCGGGATCAAGAGGTTCACGAGTGGCTGACGGCAGCTCGTGACGCGGATCTCCCTGTGATCACCTCGGCCGCGGTACTGGTCGAGGTCATCCACCCGAGGATCAATGACGCCGCGCTGAAGTGGACCCTTTCCCGCCTCCGCGTCGAGCCGGTCACCCAGGCTGTCGCGCAGTCGGCGGCAGTCCTACTGCGGGGTGCCGGGCTGCACGGGCACAAGTACGCCATTGACGCCATGCTGTGTGCGACGGCGCTGGCGCAACCAGGTCGGGTGACGATCCTGACCTCTGACGTAGAGGACGTCGAGATGCTTACGGTCGAGCACGCCCGGGTGGTGGCTGAGAAGGTCTAGCAGCTCCTCGCGACCTCGCAGGAAAGAAGTGCACGTGGGCGCTGAGGCGCCCACTCTCGTGCGGGGTACTGTTCTCTCGAGCCGCACCCCTGGGCCAGGATCACGTGCTTGAACTCGGAGTCCAGGAGCTCCGCGTCGAAGTCGTAGCCCCCCTCCTCCGTACACGCCGTGTGCCACAGGTTCAGCGCCGCCTCGTCGTCCAGCGGGCTGCCGAGGTCGCTGGTAAGACAGGTCTGCCTCAGCTGCGCTGCGGGAAGCACCCACTGAGCCTCTCCCACGGCCTACCCGGCCCAGCTGACGAGCTATGGCAGCGGCGTGGGATGACCACGACCCGCCACCCGGTGTGCGTGAGCTGCGGCAGGGCGGTACTTCCCCCACTGGCTCCTGGAACGGCGCCGCCGGGCCGCGCAAGCCCTGATCGGTGTGGTGGCCACTGCTTGTCCGCTGAGTGTGTCCACCCGCAGGGGCGAGGAACTCGCGGAGTCCCTCGGCGTCACCCAGCCGCCGAATTCCCAGGTCAGGAAGCGTACGCCCTGCCCGCGGGCGGACTGTGCGGCGCTGAAGCCGGCGCTTTTGCCGCCGACCGCGATGACGTCCCCGGGCCCGGTCGTATACGTACACACTCCTGTCGTGGGAAAGGGCCGGTCCGGAGCGGGTGCTCCGGACCGGCCTCCTGGATCCGCGGCTGTGTCAGCCGATGGAGGGCACCGGCTCCAGGGCCGGTTCGGGCGTCACGGCCTTCGGCTTGGGCGCGGGCGTCACCGGGACGGGGACGTAGGGGATCTCGCCGCGCAGGACGGCCTTGGCGCGGTCCTCGTCGAGCTGACCCTCCCATCGGGCGACGGCCAGGGTGGCGACGCCGTTGCCGACGAGGCTCGTGAGGGCGCGGGCCTCGGACATGAAGCGGTCGATGCCGAAGATCAGGGCGAGGGCGGCGACCGGAACGTGCGGGACGGCGCTGAGGGTGGCGGCGAGGGCGATGAATCCGGAGCCGGTGACGCCGGCCGCGCCCTTGGAGGTGAGCAGCATGATCGCGAGCATGGACAGCTGCTGGGTGAGGCTGAGGTCGATGCCGAGGGCCTGGGCGAGGAACACCGAGCCCATGGTCAGGTAGATCGCGGTGCCGTCGAGGTTGAAGGAGTAGCCGGCGGGCACTGTGATGCCGACGACCGGCTTCGAGGCGCCCACGTGTTGTAGCTTGGCCATCATGCGCGGCAGAACGGGCTCGGTGGACGAGGTGCCCAGGACGATCAGCAGCTCCTCCTTGATGTAGCGCAGGAAGGGGAGGATGCGCAGGCCGTTGAGGCGCATGACCGCGCCGAGGACGACCAGGACGAAGAAGAGCGCCGTGAGCCAGAACGAGCCGACGAGCAGGGCGAGATGGCTCAGTGTGTCCAGGCCGTAGTTGCCGATGGTGTAGGCCATCGAGCCGAATGCGCCGATCGGGGCGAGCCGCATGATCCAGCGGATCAGCGTGAAGAGCACCGTGGAGAACTTCTCGATACCGCGGGCGATGCTCAGGCCGGCCTCGCCGCTGGCGTGCAGGCCGAAGCCGAACAGCGCCGAGACGAGGAGCACCGGCAAGATGTCGTTGCCGGTGAAGGCGCTGACCAGCGTGGCCGGGATCATCGCCAGGACGAACTCGACGAAGCCCTCATGCTCCGTCGCGGCCGGTGGCAGGCCCTTGGTGGAGAGCGACGCGACGTCGATGTGCAGTCCGCTGCCGGGCTTGACGATGTTGACGACGACGAGGCCGATCACCATGGCGACGGTGGTGAGAACCTCGAAGTAGATCAGCGCCTTGAGGCTGACCCGGCCGACCGCGCGCAGGTTGTCCATGGAGGCGATGCCGTGTACGACCGTGCAGAAGATGATCGGCGCGATCATCATTCTGACCAGTGCGATGAACCCGTCGCCCAGGGGTTTGAGCTCGGCGCCGAAGGTGGGCCACAGCCAGCCCACCACGGCGCCGGCCATGATGCCGATCAGGCACTGGATGTAGAGGTGGGAGAGCAGCCGGCGCAGGCGGCTCGGTGGAGCGGTGACGGTACCCGGGGCAGCGTCGTTGCGGCTCATGCGGGGCGTCCTTCCAGGACGGGAACGAGGAGTTCGGCTCGGGCGATACGCCGGGCGGCGCGGTGCAGCAGCACCGTGGGGGACGCGCCGTCCGGTGCGGGGACGGCTTGGGCGGTGATCACGCCCGCGGGGGTGCCCAGGCGCAGCGTTCCGTCGGCGGTCTGCCGGGCGACACGGTGGGCAAGGGTGCCGGGGGTGGCGGCGGCGGTGGCCAGGGCGACGGCGGAGGTGAGGCCGATCGCCGGGTGGGGTGCGTGCATGGAGACCATCCGGACGGCCAGGTCGTACTCGTCCTGATCGACCAGAATGCCATGGGTGGTGCGGTACGAGGCGGGACGGGCGACGATGCCGACCTTCGGGACCGCGTGGCTGACCGGGTCGTTCTCCTTGGCCAGGCCCATCGCGAGGGCCGCCTGGCGGCGCAGCACGGTGAGCGCGGGGACGGCGGCGGCGAACTGAGTGAGGGACTCGGTGCCGTCGAGGCCGAAAGCCTTGGCCTCGAAGAGCGCGGCGGGGGCGCCGGCGTCGACGAGGGTCGCCTCGACGGGACCTTCGGGGCCGGTCAGGGTGTCCACGGCGTGGCCGGTGGGCAGCGCCCGCCCGGTGGTGGAGCCCGCCGGGTCCTCGAAGCCGAGCAGGACCGGCACACCAGGCGCGGCCGTGCCAGGCACCAGCGCCATGCCCTCGTCCGGGGCGATACCGCACGGGGTGGAGATGGTGCCGGTGAGCCGGGCCCCGGTGTTGACGTTGCGCATGCGCACGGTGGTGGTGTCCGAGGCGATCGGCACCAGGCCGTGGTGAACGGCGTAGAGGGCGACCGCGGTGGCGCAGTTACCGCAGTTGCTCGCCCACTCCACGCGTTCGTCACCGACGCCGACCTGGGCGAAGGCGTACTCGATGTCGACGTCGGCCTCGGCCGAGATCTGGACGATCGCGGCCTTCGACGTGGTGGAGGTGGCGCCGCCGACGCCGTCGATCTGGCGAGGGTCGGCGGCATTGAAGGCGGCCAGCAGGACGGAGTCGACGTCCACGCCGGTCGCCGCCACGTCGTGGTGGGCGAAGATCCAGCACTTGCTGGTTCCTCCGCGGATCATCTCGCCCTGCAGACGCAACACAACAAACTCCCCATGAATGCGGACATAGACGTGAAAATGGCCGGGAACTCCGGATCCGCCGGAGGCTTCTCTTCCCGGTGGTGGGATCCACGGTGAGTTACGTCGGCGTGAAGTACAATCTCAAAAATCTATACAGGCATTAAGCTGGGGTTAAGTCTTGAGGTGAGGCAGTGCTCGACGTCCGGCGTATTCTGCTCTTCGCGGAGGTTGCCCGCCGCGGTTCGGTGACCGCGACCGCACGTGCCCTCAACTACAGCCCGTCGGCGGTGTCGCAGCAGGTCAGCCGCCTGGAGGCGGAGGCGGGCCAGCCCCTTCTGGAGCGTCACGCGCGAGGGGTCACGCTGACCGGCGCGGGGCGCGCCCTGGCCGACCGGGCGGTCCGGATCGAACGCGAACTGACGGCCGCGGAGAACGAGCTCGCCGACTTCGCCGGCCTGCGCGCGGGCACCCTGCGTATCGGCACCTTTCCCACCGTCGGCGCCTCACTGCTTCCCCGGGCCGTCATCGCCTTCCGGGCGGCGCATCCCGACGTACGGCTCACGGTGCGCAGCGCCCGCATCGCCGGCCTGTGGTCGATGCTGGAGAACCGGGAGATCGAACTCTCCCTGATGTGGGACTACGACTGGAGCCGCATCGACCGCGAGGACGTCGTCGTCACGCCACTCCTCGACGACCCGCCGGCCCTCCTCGTCAGCGACCAGCACCCGTTCGCCGGGCGCGACTCGGCCACGCTCGCCGACCTGGCGGACGACCCGTGGATCACGCGAGCCGAGCACCACCCCGTGGCCGAGGCCCTCGACCGCAGTTGCCGCGCCGCCGGCTTCGAACCCCAGATCGCCTACGAGGCCCACGACTACCAGGAGGCTCAGGCCATGGTCGCCGCCGGCATCGGCGTCGCCCTCGCCCCCACTCTCGCCCTGGAAGGCATCCGCCCCGGCGTCAGCGTCCTGCCCTTGCTGCCGCCCGCTCCGGTGCGCCGTATCCTCCTGGTCCGCATGGCCGACCACGCACTCACCCCCGCCGCCAGCACCTTCACCGAACTCCTGCTCGACACCACCGCGGCCCGGCTCGAACCCACCCGCTGACAATGCGCTGACTCCCGGTGAAGGGTGTGTCAATTCAAAGGCTGATCTTGGTTGTTGAAGCGGTCAGTGGTTGGTGGGAGTGAGGCGGCCTTCAAAGGCGATCTGGAAGGCGTTCAAGGGGGCCCTCCAGCGCATGGTCCACCTCTTGTGGCCCTTCCCTGTCGGGTCCATGCTCATCAGCGCCATGTAGACGCACTTGAGGGCGGCGGCTTCGGGTGCCGGGTTCTCGGTGGCGACGTCGAGATCCTGGCTGGGGCGTTCACGAGGCGGTGCGCCCGCAGTGCGTACCCGCCGGTGAGGACCAGGGGATACGGGGAGCCGAGCGCGATCACATCCGCCAGGAGCCGCGTGTGCAGCTCCGGCATGTCCGTCACGCGGCTGCCCGGGTGCGGGAGGCGAGCTGGGGGAAGGCGTCTTCCCACACGGCGCGCACGGTGCGACCGACGAGAGTGCACAGCACCGGCCACATCTGGAGGAGCAGGCCCCGGTTGAGGTAGCAAGGCAGATCGTCGTGCAGGCCCTCGTGCCGGACGGTGCGGTACAGGCCCATGCGCTGGCGAGGCTTGGCCATGTCGTACGAGGCCATCCCGGACCAGTCCATGTGCAGCGGCAGCTCCACGACCGCCTGAGTGGGGCCCTGCAACTCGTCCAGCGACTTCGGTAGGCGTCGCCGGGACTTCTCCCGGTACAGCGCGAGGTCCTCGGCGACCGCTCCCGAGAGGTCCCTCGGCGTGGGTGCGCGGCGCTTGGGGTTGGAGGGCTGGCTTTATTAGGGCGGCCGGAGAAGTGCTGCGGGGCACGATGTTGCGAGCTGACGTCCGGAGTGTGCGGAGGCAGATCCTGCCGGGTGAGCTGGTTGTCGCAGCCTGTTCTGCCCTGAGCGAGAGGGACGGACTGCGGCCGTGACGCTCGATTGACGCTCTGGGCGCCCGCACGCAAGGCCGTGAGACGAGAAAACGGCTGCGACCTGGGCTTTTCCGTGACTCGCTCAGGCCGACATCTTCCCGATGACGCATCATGTGGAGTGCGTGGCGATTCTGGAGCCTGCGGAGAAGGGCGTCTGACCTGCACTTCTGGGTATGTTGTCGGCCTGCTCGACCTGTTTCCGGGCAAGCAACGGGTCAGGCGGACGGCATGGCTGCGAAGTGGCTTGACCTGCGAGTTCGCCAGACGATGCGCCCACATGGGCCGGTGGGACCCGATTGTGGTCGGCATCCGGCAGCGCCAAGCGTCAACCCGAAAGGGGGTAGGTCACGCTGAGTGCTGGTGTGTTGCCGCGGGGGCCGAAGTGCTGGGTCAGCCACTTGTCGAGGCCCGTCTTCACGGCGATGTCGGCAGTGATGCGGAACTGCCCAGAAAGTTGTGCACCCGCAGGGGTTCGGATGATGGCCTCCAGGCCCAATACGTCTCCGAGTAGTTCGTGGTCCGGAGTCGCCCGTAGGCGCCACCCCACTTCCGAGTAGTTCACTCCGTGTCCGGTGATTCGCTGGATGTGACGTACGCCGTTTCGTTCCTCTACGTTCGCCTGTGTGACTTTGGCGAGCAGCTTGCCGATGTCGGTGCCGAACTCGCTGCTGGTGGTGGAGGTCTCGTTGTACGCCTCCTGCAGGACAACGGTGGGCTTCACCTCGTAGGCGATCGGCGGCGCCACGTGGGCGCCGTCGTCCACCCGGGGGGTGGTGAGGAGTTCGAGGCTGAGCTCGGCAGTGACGAAAACGCAGTCGAGATCAGGGAGAAGCGTCAAGCTCGGCCGTACCCGATGGAGGTCAAAGCCCTGCTGTACCAGCTCCTCGATCTCGCGGGGCAGTGTGGAGGAACGGGAGAGAAGCTCGGCCACGTAGTCGCCGTACCGTGGCGCGCCGAGGCGGACGCGGTTGCGCTTTCCCAGCACGGTCACGAGGTCGGCCTGATCCTCTCCAGGCGCCTTGACGGGGCGGCCGCCCAGTGCGATCGGTGCGAGTTCGACGGTGGTGCTGTCCAGGTCGTCGGCGCTGGTCATTGGCTCCCTATCGCCAGTCTCCGATGAGTACGAACGGTGCCCATTGGAAGGACGACCGCGGCCCCACCTGACGGATCATCTCCCGCTGCGCCTGTTGGAGCGCGCTCGCTTTGTCGATCGTGCCGGTGTGGCGGTAGTGGTCCCGCAGATGCCGGTAGAAGACCGTCATCATTTCCCGGGTGGTGTGCGCGTCGACGGACCAGAGACTGGCGACGATCGACGCGGCCCCGGCGTAGAGGACGGCACGGATCAGCCCCACCAGCTCGTCGCCCGTACTGATGTCGCTCACCGCGCTCTGGCAGGCGCTCAGGCACACCAGCTCCGCCCGCAGCTCCATGTTCATGATGTGGCGGGCCGTCATGACGTCTGCCATGGGCCCGGATGCGGATCCGGGGTCCTCGTCGGCGAGCAACAGACCGGAGGAGAGCGGGTCGAGGCTGTTGAAATAGCCATGGCAGGAGAAGTGGCAGATGTCCTTTCCTCGGCACAGCCGGGGAACGTCATCCACCCGGAGAGCGTCGGACACGATCGCCTCCGCGCCGAACAGGCGCGCTACTTCCCGTGCCTCCTGTTCGAAGACGACGCCGAAGGCGGCACAGGACTCCAGTTTGCCCGTCCCTTTGGCCGGGTTCTGGGCGAGCGGGAGCAGACCGGCGGTCGGGGTGTAGGCGACAGGGTGGGCAGCGGCTAGAGCTGGGGCGGAGCCGAAGGGCAGGGCATGCAGCGGCAGGCCGTGCAGGGGCCCATGGGGTACCAGATAGACGAGGTCGCCGGAGCGGACATGTGGGGCGAGCGGCTCGGTGAGGGAGGTGGACAACCTGGTCCAGCTCGCACTTCCCGTGTTGCGGTAGTCCACGACTTGGCGCTGGAAGTCACAGCAGCCCTCGCTCAGTTGCCCGGGCGTCATGGGCGGGGTCGCGACGCGGACGCTGTCCCACTCGGCTCGCAGGAAGAAGAGGGTCAGCCGTTCGTCGCTGAGGAAATAGTCGACGAGCAGGATGGGCCGGCGCTGGGCCGCCAGCCACGTACGCACTTCCGCCACCGTCGACGGTGTTCCGCGACGCAGCGACACATAGTCCGGGTCGAATGCCGTCATTTCCGTGTACAGGGCGTCGAGCCGGTTGCGTACCGAGGCGGTCGTGGCCGGGAAGGAGCCGGGGGCGCGGGACGTGCTGCGGAACCGGTCGGCTCGTAGGCGCGACAAGCACTCCTCTTCCTCGCCGAGGAGTTCGGCGAACCTGCCGGTGCGCGGAGCCACCGGTTGCAGGGTCGTCGTTCCCGCCATCTCCAGCAGGGCACGGGATTTGGCTCGCTGAACGAGCTCGAACGCCTCGTCGTAGCATTCCCTGGCGACGAGAATGTCGACGAGCCTGCCATAGGGCCGGGCTTTGTCGCGGACGAAGTTGACCCGGTACCGATCGGTGAGCGGCACGTCGCACCGCGCTGCCTCGATCATGCGGACCGATTCGGAGTAGCAGGCTTCCGCGACGGCCGGGTGGTTCTGTTCCTGCCGCAACAGCCCGAGCTTGTACGACGCGTCGGCTGCGGACTCGAAGAACTCGGCTCCGCGGGAGACGCGCAGGCTGTCCTCGAAGGCCTGCGCGGCTTCGTCCTGCAGGTCAAGAGCGTGGTACAACGACCCCAGATTGGCGAGCACCACGGCCGTACCGAGTTCGTCGCCCACCGCTTTTTTGCGGGCCAGTACCTCGGTGAGGATGTCGATCCGGCGGGGGTTCTCCTCGGGGGGCAGGAAGTTGGCGAGGTCCGTCATGACCTTCGTCCGGCCCAGCTGGCCGTTGATCTCCTGGTACGTCGTCTCCGCGCGGTGGAGAAGGCGGGTTGCCGTGCTGGAGATCCAACCGTCGATCGGCGTGGAGGCGAACGTGGGGTCCATGGAGACGAACGTGTGCTGGAGCGCGACCAGGTCTTCCGCACGGGGCTTGCCGAACCGGCCTTGTCCGAGGCGGCCGAGGAGAACGCCCAGGGCGTGCAGTGTCGCGGCCTCACCGCGCCGGTGCCCCAGCAACCGGCAGTACGCCCAGGCCTGATGGTGGTTGGTGAGTGCCGCTTGTACGTCGCCGAGATACGCGTATGTCATGCCGAGCATGTGATGGGCCGAGCCGCAGTCGGCCTGTTGCTCCCGGCTCGTCCCGCCCTCGCAGAGCCGAATCGCCTCGCGCAGCGACTCCAGGGCCTGCTCGGGCCTGCCGAGCAGCAGTTGGTACTCGGCGCGCGTGATGAGCCAGGTGGGCCGTCGGCCCCACTCGGAGTCAGGGCTTGTATGGCGTAAGGCGCGGTCGCACGCTGCGACAGCCGACTCGAGGCGTCCCCGCCCGCGTTCGGCCTGGGCGAGCGCGGACAGCGCGGAGGCGGTCTCCGCCCGCAGGTTCCGCTGTTCGAAGTGGCGCAGAGCAGCACGGGCTTGTCCGGCCGCTCTGTCGACGTTGCCCGTCAGTACGCCGAGATGGGCTCCCAGCAGGTCGAGGGCGGCGGAGCCCTCCGCCGTCGGCGCGAGGGCGTGTGCGCGGTCCGCGACGGCGTACCAGCGTTCCGCCTCGGCCAGCGCATCCCGGTCGATGTACTCCTCGTACCGGGCCCCGCCCGCAGACGGCAGCGTGAGCGCTCCCGGCTCTGCCTTGTCGCCCCGCGGACCGACGCTTCGGTCCGTGCTCAGGAATGCCCCCTCGGCCAGTGCGTGGCTGACTTTCGTCGCCAGGCAGGCGCGGGACAGGGTGACGAGGTCGGAAACGACGACTTCGTCGCCCGATGTCCTCGACGGCAGGAGATCGATCAGGATCTCCGCGTGCGGCAGGGCGCTGCCGGTGTCTCCACGGGCGGCATAGGTGCTTATCACGAGCGGGAGCAGGGGAAGCGCACGCTCGATTTGGCCTGCGCTGAGGCGGTGCCGGATCGCCTTGTCGAAGAACTCCAGCGCCTGATCCATGTCTCCCCGGGCGCTGAGGAGGGTCGCGATGTCCTGGCAGGTGGGACCGAGCAGCGCGTCGCCGCCCTCACCTGCTTCACGGAGCACCTCGACGGCTTCCTTGAGGGCGGTGAGCGCCTCGTCCCTGCGGTCCAGACGCACCATGGCGTCTCCGACAAGACTGAGACAGCGGCCCAGCTCGACCATGTTGCCGACCGACCGCCACAGGCGGGCCGCGGCGCGCAGTTCCGTCGCAGCCGTTTCCGGCTGCCGCAGAGCGAAGGCGAGACGACAACTCTCCAGCCGGCACCGGGCTTCGAGCTCCTCGTCCCGAAGGAACACGGCGATACGAAGACTCACGCCCAGGAGGCGCCGGACTGCCGGAACGGCGATGTCAGGGGGGATGGGGGTCTCATCGGAGAGCAGGCGGCGGATCTCGGTGAGGCTTTCGTCCACGAGCTGCGGGGTCACGTAAGAAGGGTGGTTCCCCAGGACCCGGTCGATGTCCGCGTCGCTCTCCGCGTCCCGAAGAGCCTGCCCGAACCGTTCCGTCTCGACGCGGTGGGACGTCATCTCGTCGTACCACCGCTGCAGGGTGCGCGCTTCGTCCTCACGGCCCAAACCGTGGATCTTGGGGATCAGCGCGGCAAGCCGCTGCCTCAGGTGCGGATCGGCCATCAGCCGTGCTCCGAACCGCTCCAGCGTGCCGTTCCACTCATCGGGGCCGCGGACGGCCAGGACGGCCCGAACCAGCGCGGAGAGCTCGTCACTCATGAGCGACCGGACCCTCCTCCGGCTGGATCAGCAGTTCCGTGTACCGTGCCGCCGCTTCCAGATGCTCGCGGACCGTCGCGCCGACGAGTCGGATGATCTCGTCACGCTGCTCGGAGAGGAACGTCCTGGCGAACTCCGCCGCGGCGGTCTCCTCCGTGGAGTCCTCCGCCGTCTTGGCACGGATCTTGCCGAGCAGATGCCGTTCGCTGACAAGCTTGCGCAAGGGGCCCGGCATCCTGCGGGTCCTGGCGTACCTCATCGCCTCTTCCTTGCCGCGTACCGCGGCGATGACGAGGACGACGACGCCGACGACGGCGGCCACGGCGGCTCCCACCGGGTTGAGCGAGACCCCGACGGCCACCATGCCGATGACTCCCGCCACGTAGGCGACCGCACCGACGGCTGCCTTCCCGATGGTGTTGAGATTCTCCACGGCCAGGTCGGAGTACGAGCCCACGGGCGAGGCGCTGCGCGGGACGAACGGCCGGGACAGGCTCAGGGCCCCAGGCGGGATGTCCCATGTGCGGCAGATCTCGGCGGTCCGGGTGTCCACCAGGGCACTGACACGCTTGCTCCAGTCTTCCGCTTCGGACTCGACGCGGCTGCGGAAGGCGCGCGAGGACAGGTACTTCTCCCGGGTACGCGCCACCTCCGTCTCGATGTCCGACACCAGATCAAGCTCTCCGTTGCGCCAGCGCAGGACGGCGGGGATGACGTGTTCCTCGACGAGGTTCTCGGTCATGATCGTGCCGAGCGTCTTGGCGAGTTCCGGAAGCTTCTCGTCGACGATGCTTTCGATCCGCCCGGAAGCCGCGAAGTCCTTGAGGTCCTTCCGGAAACCCTCTACACGTGTCCGGGTCCTGCCCGCGATCACCAGTCCCTTGGCGATGGCGTACTGGGGCTCGGCGCCGAGGACCACCCGGCTCTCGCCGAAGACCTCGCGGGCGATGTCCTGTGCGAAGTGCATCCGGGAAGCCCCGCCGGTCATCATGACGAGGTCCGGACCGTCGTCGCCGAGCGCGGCCTTCACCCTCTCGAGGTCGTCGCGGAACGCTTCGCGCCACGACGCCCCGTTCAGCGCGGACAGCGGAGCGTTCGTGATGTCGTCCAGCACATCGGACGTGAGCCGGATATCCACATCGATGCGCTCGCCCGCGGATGTCCGGACCTCTTCCGTCCTCCGCGCGATGGTGAGGTCGGGTTCGAGCGGGTCCACCTCGGTGAAGAACTGCTCCTTCAAGAGCCTGCAGCGGAACTCCAGATGCGCTCGGGAACCGGGCTCCTCCAGGGCCTCCAGCAGGCGATCCCGGTCGTTGTGGCCCTCGACCGTTCGCCGCATCAGCTCCTTGTCGATCAGGGAAGCGCCGAGCGTGTTGTTGCCCGTGTCCAGCGGGCGCGCGGAGAGTCCGGTCACGATGGTGTAGTCCGCCGTCGACGACCCGAGGTCGATGACCACGGAGGTGAGGCATGCGACCGTGTCGCCCTCCAGCAGACCCAGCGGGTTGGGCAGGTCACGCGACTCACGCCCGTACAGCAGGGCCGCCCGCGACTCCGGAAGGACCTCCACCTCGCCCGGACACAGACCGGCCAGCAGATCGCGGTACGCCTCCCGCTGCAGCGTGCTCCAGCCCGACGGTGTACCGAAGAGCCAACGGGTGGGCGTATCAGCCGAGATGACGATCACGTCGTGTGGTGCGTCGTCCGTCTCGGGCATGCCGATGAGTTCCCGCACGACCTGGCTCACGAAGAGCTCAATCGCTCGTCGGGTACGGCCACCGTCTTCGAGGTCGGCGCTCTTGAACGTGGAGTGGAACTCCAGCACCCTTTTCCTGGGCCGGGGGGCGAAGCAGCGACCACCGATCACTGTGCGGGTGGGATGTTGCCGCGACGAGTCGGTGAGCAGCGCGACCGCCGTGGGGTAGGACTTACCGCTGTGTGGCAGTTCTGCTACTCGCGGCTCGTCCCTGGACTCGGACCAGGCGGCGCAGATGGCTGTCTCGCCGTGCCCCAGATCGAAGCCGATCAGCAGTACCCGCCCGTCACCCGATGCGTGGCTGGTCATGAAGGCGTGTCACCTTCTTCCTCTTCGTCGGCCTCGTCACCCCGCGCGCCGGCCGAGGAGAAACAGCGCACCTCGCCGGCCAGGACGCTGCGGTGTGCCCCGGTCGTCACCTCCACCGCGATCGCGGGCCTGAGTTCCTCGAGCTGCGGGGACGGGTCGTCGCCTGCGCCGTGAAATTTGAAGAGGTGGGTCTGTCGCTCGGGTTCGAGTTCCGGGTCGAAGTGGATGACCCGGATACCTCGCGTCTCCAGTTCCGAGCACAACCGGTCGATCGCTTCCCAGGCCAGTGCCTCATCGCGTTGCCGGGCAGCCCCGGCCAGGTCCTGGGCGAGCCTCATCAGCGATGTGTCCTTGTGCAAGGGCCGGGCCGGCGCCTCCGGGGGCTGCGGCGATCGGCTGAAGGCATCCTCTACGGGCCCGAGTGCCGCGCGTGCCGCCATCATCGCGGCTTCGTACAGTTGGGCGGCACGCGTGTCCTTGACCGGCGGGGGCTCGGAATCGGCGGCCGGGTGGCTGCCGTGAGGCCTCAGCCGATCCCTTACGTCTCCCAGTGCCTTGCCGATGAGGCCGGGGTGCTGGCTTCGGCGGTCGTCCAGCTGTTTTCCGGGGGCGTGCGTCACCGCCTGCGGGAAGACGGAGGGCGACACCCCTTCGAGCATCTTCTTGACAGCGACGATGAGGACGTCGAGTACGTCCAGGAGCTGCTCCCGAGCCTGCCGGCCGGCTCGCATCTCCTGGACTGCCTTGGTCCGCAGGGCCCACAACACGGAATCGACCGCCGTTGCGACCTCGTTCGGCCCGCAGCCCCGCAAGTCCCTGCCGGCCGGCTCGCAGTCGTCGAGGAGCCTGACCAGTTGCCCCTTGCCGATCATCGGTGGCTGCGGCGCGACCCGTGGTTCTGCGCGGTCCCTGGGAGGGCCGGTGCGACCGCTCCGCCCGGAGTCATGTTCCGTCATGCTTCCCCCTCATGTGTCAGAGCCCATACGTGGACCCCTGCTTGCGCCCCTACGACGAGCCGGTGCCCGTCTGATGTGAGGGCGACGGCCGTGGGATCTCCGGCCGTTGTCGCCTGGGCCCGCAGCCCCCGGTCATGGACGCTCCACACCCGCACACTCGCATCGCTGCCCGCCGCGGCCACCAGGGCGCCGTCGGGTGAGAGGGCCACGGCACGCATGCTGGGCCGATGAGTGGAGGCGAGGATCACGGACCATACGGAGGTGTCGTACACGTGCAGGTAACCCCGGCCTCCGGCTTCGCCACCGGCCACGGCCAGTGACCGGCCGTCCGGGCTGAACCGCACGGCGCGGACAGGCGCGGTGTGGGTGAGGGTGCGGGACCTCTGCTCGTCGTCGAGGTCGATGACGTGTGTGACACCCGAGCCGGACTCGCCGTCGTCACCACCGACCGCGAGTGTTCGGCCGTCCGGATGCACGGACAACGCCGCTGCCCACGCCGGAATCTCGGTGGCCGTATGTGTCCGGCCCGTGCCGGCGTCGATCAGCCGCAGTGATCCCTGGCCGCACGCGATGGCCAGGTACTGGCCTCCGGGCAGGAATTCCAGTGCCTGCGCGGCTCCCGGGAGCCGAGACGTCCATGCGGCGATCGCCGGATTCTCCGGATCCAGGAGCTGCACGGACTGTTCCCGCGACGAGAGCCCGAAAGCCAGGTGCGCGCTGTCCCGAGTCCAGGCAAGGGCGCGGACCCGTCCCCTCTCCGGACGGCGGCAGATCTCCCTCGTGGAGTGCGCGTCCACGACGCGTACGGTGCAGCGGTCTGGCGACTCCTGTTCCGCAACTGCCAGTCTGCGGCCGTTGGGGCTGCAGGCGAGTGCGGTGACCCGAGCGGCCCAGGAACGCACCATACGGGGACTGCCGTGCACCTCGGCAGGTGTCGGCGGGCGCAGGGACGTGAGGATCCAGTCGCCGGTGAAGAATTCCTGGTCCTCGCTCAGGTGCCGCTGGACCACCCGTCCCGGCTCCCGGGCGGACAGGTCGTGCAGCGCGCCGTCGACCAGCCGGACCCTGGCCAGCGTGGAGCCTGCCGAGTAGGCGTCACCGGGCTCCACGAGCCAGCGGCCGAGGACTGCCCGGTCACCGCGCGGCAGCGTCCAGCGCAGGGGCCTTACCAGATCGGGCGGTACGTCCGACGGTGTGCGCCGCGCCGCCATCCCGGCCGCCCACCGCGCTGCGCCCTCGACCACGGCGAGGACCGCATCGGCCGCCGGATGCAGCGGCCTCCCCATGCGGTTGGCGAGGTACGGGGCGACCACGGGCATTCTGCTGCCGCCGCCGACCAGGAGTATGCCGGTGATGTCGTCCAGGGTGAGATGCGCCTCGTCGAGCAGGGTCAGGCAGCAGTCAACCGTTCCGCGCAACAGAGGTTCGGTGATCTGCCGCAGCCGGTCGCGGTCGGCTGCCATGGGCGGCAGCCCCAGTGAGACGTACGCGCGAGCGCTCTCGGCCGCGGTCAGGCGGTGTTTGAGGGTGACAGCGGCCTGGGCCATGGCCTGGTCCATCAGGTCGCGTTCGTCAGCTCGGCCCTGATGCCCGGCAAGCCACGCCCTCGCTCGGGGGCGGAAGTCCTGGACCAGCGCCGCGTCCACCTCCCGGGCGCCGTGGTTCTCGGCCAGTCCCCCTTGGGCCAGTACCTTGGGCTGCTCGGCGTCCGCCATGCGGACCAGTGCCGCGTCGAAAGTGCCGCCGCCGAGGTCGTAGACGAGCACGACGTCGCCGTCGGCCCAGTGGCTGCCCACTGTCTGGGAGTGGGCGGCCGCAATGGGCTCTTCCAGGACCTCCACATCGATGAATCCGGCCAGTCGGCCCGCGTCGAGTGTCGCGGCCCGCTGCTTCTCGTCGGCGGAGACCGGGACCGTGATCAGCAGTCGGTCCGGGTCGAAGCCGAGCTGGCGTGCGGCGGAGCGCAGTTCTCGGAGTACCGCCGCGGCCAGTTCCACCACCGGATAGGACCGTCCGTCCAGGAGGACGGGCGCGTCGCTGCCCAGACGGGGCTTGAACTCTGTGAGGTACGCACGGGGGTTGTCACTCTTGCGGTCCTCGGCCGCCGAGCCGACGACTAACCGTCCCCCGTCGTCGAAGACGCTGGTGGGCCACCAGTCCCGGCCCGTCGAAGGGTCCTTCACCAGACGCCGTTCTCCTCCGGCCAGCAGGATCGACGACGAGGTGGTCGTTCCCAGGTCCACGACGAGTACGGCTTGCGCAGGCGGTCGCCCGGCGGGCTCCGGAGGCGGGGTCACTCCTGCTCCTCCAGCAACGCCCGGGCGGTGCGGACTCGATGACACAGCTGCTCGTACCGGCGCTCCATCACCTGGGCCAGGGCACGCCCGCCCGGCTGGTTCGCAACCGGAGATGTACGCCAGTGACCCAGCCGCTCCAGCGCCGTCCGCTCCATCTCCGCCAGCACGGTGACCGGGGGCAGCCCGAGACGTTCGGCGACGGATGCGCCCCGTTCGCCCATCGCCGTGCGCAGCTCCGCCGCCTCCGCCTCGGACAGGGCGATCTCACCCTCGTACCAACGCCTCAGCGTGCGCAGCTCCACGAAGGCGAGTTCGTCTCGTTCGAGATCGGTGATCTGTCGCAGGGCGTCCCGGACGGCGGCGCGGGTTCGGGGATCATTGCCGCAGACGTCCGGCCCGTCGACGTCCACGGCGTGGACCGAGTCGAGGATGCGGCCCAGTTTGATCAGGTCGCGGCGGCGGCCGAAATGCCGAACGAGCGCCTGGCGCAGCGCTGCCATCCCGCTGCGTCGGTCGAGCTCGGCCCTCAGGTCGTCCGGCTTGTCGACGCCTTCCCGGATCAGAGCGGTGGCCAGGAAGATCCCGTACGGGCTGAACCGCCGCACGAGCGGTGCCCGCCGCTCCGGGGGTAGCGGCAGGTCGCCGTAGGGGCTGGTGGCGAAGGCACGGTGCACGCGGAGGCGCTTCTCCAGCAGTCTGCGATCGGTTCGGGCGAGTGAGACCAGATCGGCGTACTCCTCGTCGCCCATGCCGGCGGCCGCTGCAGCGACCTTGCTGCACACCGGGTGCACATCGTGGAACAGACGGGACATGTCCGGGTTAGCGATGATCCGCTCGGCGGTTTTCCGTGCCGCCACCAGCGGATCGCCCACGGGACGGCCGGCTTCCCCCAGCCAGGCCAGTTCGACCTTGGTGATCACCCCGACGCAGGTGACCGGGGACAGAGTGAGGTCGTTGCCCCGGAAGCGGGCCAGCAGATCCGCGTCACTGCGGGACACGCCTGCGTTCAGGACGGCGAGTACCGCGTCGGCACGGCTGAGTTGGGCGGCGGTCGCGGCACTGACGCCTTCGGCGGTGAGCCCGAGAGCCGTGAGGGCCGCCAGTGCGTCCGCCTCGAACTGCGAGCCGAACCCCGGGGTGTCCACCAGGTCGAACCACCGCAGGTACGGGAAGGGGCCGTGGACATCCACCCACGCGGCATCCACGCAGCCACGGCCGTCGGGCGTGCGGGCGGTGAACCGTGCCAGTGACGTCATCGGGTGGTGCTCGGAGGGCCGGCCGTCCCGGAAGTGGACCGTGACGGCTTGTTCGTCCGCGTAGCGAAGGACGCTGACGGTGAAGGTGACGGGATTGAGGCCGGTCACCATCAGTTCGCCGCCGACCAAAGCGTTGACCAGCGTCGACTTTCCGGAACTGACGACTCCCGCCACTGCTATGCGCATCGGCGTATGCAGTGCGCGCCTGGCCTGTTCCAGCACGTGGCGGACGTGATCGGTGTCGGGGTCCGGCGGTATGCGGTGCAGGGCGAGGTCGAGCGCCCGCTCGGCTCGCAGCCGAAGGGGGGACCCGGTCGTCTGCGGACCGATGGGTACTGAAAACTCGGTCCGCACGGAGTCCGAGCTCAAGAGGCTCCCTGCGTCCGCAAGTCTTCGGCCAGTCGGTGGATGCGCTCCTGCAGCGTCAGCAGTGCGGTGCGGCGCTGCTCGGCTGCGGCGCGTTCAACTGCCCTGTCCTGACCGACGGCTGCGCGTGCGGCCGCGATTGCCCTCGCCGTGGCGGCGCATTCCGTACGGCGCTCCTCGATGCGACGACGCAAGTCCTCCGTCACTTGGCGCGTGTGGGCCTCGACGACCTCCGCGAGAGCCGTTTGGAGGAACTCCTTCTGCTCCGGTTCCCAGGACTCGAACGCCTGGTCAAAGGCGTGGACCCGTTCGCTGTGGGCGAGTTCACGGAGCCATCGCAGCTGCCCGGTGAAGGACAGCGTGGCGCCCACGACGCCGCCGACCACCCGTCCTACCAGTGCCGCAGGTGATTCGTACGGCCCCTCGCCCGCCTTCAGGACTCGGGTGACGCCCCGTTCGGCTTGCTCGGCCGGTAGGGCTTTCCGTAGAGCCACATCCCAGGCCACCTGTCCGAGCCGCCCACCCGCTTCCGCGCCCCGCCGGGCTCCCTCCGCCGCTGCGTCCAGGGCGACAAGCAACTCGGTGAGCAAGGGGGAGGAGGGTTCCGGCCGCCGGGTCCGTACGTCAGCCGGCGCCGTGGGCAGCGGTGGCGTGGTCAGACCGCCCGGCGCAGTGTCCCTCAGCTGAACCCTGGTCTGCGCTTCGAGCGCCTTGTGAACTTCGGCCGCCCGTTTCCGTACGAGCTGGCTCCACTCAGCGGTCAGCAGGGCCAGCCCCTGCGCCACACGGTCGAGAAGCAGTTGAGGGTCGTCGAGCAGCTCCTGTCGGCCGCGGTACGCGTGACGGAGCGTTCGCCACATCTCGGCTAGATCGGTGTCCACCCGCTGCTTCAGCTCGACGGTTACAGCGTTCATTTCCTCGGCGAGTCGATCCGGCCACACGGCGGAGCCGTCGGTCAGGGCGGCAGCTTCCTTTCCCTGGGCTTCGGCGGCCGCGGCGAGCCTCTCGTTCGCGGAGCGGTCCTCGGTGTTCATCACCCTCAGGGCCGCTTCCACCGGTGCCAGCAGCGACGTTGTCACTCGATCCAGTTCGGCGAGAGCCGCCTCCTGGAGCAGCCGGGCGCCGGACCGCGTCAGCGTCGGCCAGAGCTTTTCCTCCAGGGAGCCGAAGTTGCTCAGCTTGAAGTCCTCCGGGTCGCCCTCCGCCAGGTGGGCCAGGCGTAGATGGCTGGAGACCGGCACGACGGTCAGCCGCTCGGGGTCAAGTCGCGGTACCACCCGCAGCCGTGTCCGAAGGTCGAGTACGGCCGCTTCCGCGTCGGACGACTGATCGCACTTCGTGACGACGAAAAGCAGTCGGTCCGCGTGGGTCGATGTGTCCACTGCACGTGCGATCACATCGATGAACGCCAGCTCTGACGCGAGAAGGGGTTGGAGTGCGTCCGTGACGTACAGCACGACATCGGCCATGGGCAGCACGCCCAGGGCCGCGGTGCTGTGACTCCGGTACACCCCGCCGACGCCTGGCGTGTCGACGAGCAGCATTCCGTTCTCGAGTTTGGGGTTCGGCAGCTCGATGGACACCGCGGACACGCGGTCCGCGTCCGGTGCCCCGTATCCGTCCGCCACCACGGATTCGCAGAGATGGGAGCGGAGCTCCTCCCGGCTGATGCGGCGCTCCTCGGCACGGCGTTCCCCGCGCGTGGCGAGGTTGACGGTGATGACTTCCTCGGCACCACGGCGAAGGGTCGTGACGGCCCGCGTGGACATGTAGGAGTCGACCGGAAGCAGCCCTGGTTCCTCCAGCAATGCATTGATCAATGAGGACTTTCCCCGGCAGAACTCACCCATCACCACGAGAGTCGTCTGTTTCTCGTGCAGCCCGCGCTCCGCCTCGTGCAGGCGCTCAACGCTCGCTTGGGACCCCACGCTCAGCGCTGCCCCAACGACTTCCGGAAAGAGCGCCAAGATCTCCCGCTCGCGCTCGTCATGGCTGACCACCGACCGGCCCCCCTTGGCCCCCCAGGTCGGCCGCGGCGCAGTCACATGGGCTACCCACGGTCGACTCTTACCTGCCAGGGGAATATACGACCATTACGAGAAATCGCCAATGAAAGGCCAAAGGGTGGCATTCTGTGACATGACTGGTCGGTCGACGCTGGGTTTGCGGGCCTCGGTGAGGTGGGGGAGTCATCCACATGTGGAACGTCGCTTGTGCCCACGCTGACACCAGCTTCACTCGTGGTCGCACTGGGGACCTCCTGAGGTGTTCGCCTGCTTGAGGTAGGGCCGTCCGCCTGACGATCGCGACGTGTCTGCTGCCGCGTCACGTCTCTTGATCAGCCCTCGCTCTCCAGCGCAGGACCGTTCGCGTGCTTTCGGTGGGGCAGCCACGGCCTCGGACGCGTTCCGCGGCGAGGGGGTGTGGGCGACGTTCAATCGGGTGTCCAGGGCACGGACCGCGCTGGTCAGCGGTGTGTAGGTCTGGCCTCCGGTGAAGGGTGCGTCGTTGGTGAAGTGGCCGGTGAGGTCCACAACCAGGGCGGCGGTTCCGCTGGTGCTGTTGATGTGGGTGTAGAGGTCGATTTTGCCGTCGTTGCCGACGGGGCCTGCCTCTTCCGGTCCTCACGGCTTGAGCCGTTCGGCAGCCGGCGCCCGGAAACAGTGCGCACCGCACGGACCGCCGCCTCGAAGTGCTACCCCCGGAAACGGACCGGCGATAGGGGGTAACGTGACTGGGTGGAGCTGTTCCATTTGCGATATTTCGTGGCGGTTGCCGAGGAGTTGAATTTCTCCGCGGCGGCCCGCCGACTGCACATGGCCACCTCGCCACTGAGCCAGCGGATCAGGGACCTCGAGCGGGAGCTCGACCAGCGGCTGTTCGAGCGCGACACGCATCGCGTCTCGCTCACGCCCGTGGGTGAGGCGCTGCTGCCGATCGCCCGGAACGTACTGGATGAGATCAACTCCATTCCGTGGCGGCTGCGCGAGGTGACCCGGACCGAGCGCAGCACCATGTTCGTGGGCATCCCGCCCGGGGTGCACCCCGCACTCAGGTCGCTCGTCGACACGCTCGCCGAGCGCGTCAGCCAGACGTGCGAGCTCCTGCGCTGGCCCGGCAGCTCCAAGGCCCTGGTCGTCGGTGTGCGCGAGGGCAGACTCCCGTTCGCGCTGGTCCATCTGCCGATCAGTGATCCGGCACTGGAACAGCTCTCCGTCCTGTCGGAGCGGCTGGGAGCGTTGGTACCGGCCGATCGGTTCGCCGGGCGGGACTCCGTGGCGTTGACCGAACTGGCCGACCTTCGTTTCGTCGTCCCGCCCAAGGAGATCGGCCTCGCCTATTTCGATCAGCTCGACCGGGAAATGGCCGAGCTGGGTATCAAAAAACGCATCACCTTGACCGATACCGGGTACGGTGGAGTCGCTGAAATTGTTTCCAGCGGGATTGCCTTCTACTTCACGATAATCGACGCGGAAAGTCCTATGCACGGCTACGCGAAGGCGAACACGAAGGTTCTGCCGTTGACAGATTTCGAGCCGCGACTGGAGACCGCCCTGATCTGGCGCCGCGACCGGGCCCGCGGCGGCGACCTCGATGAACTCGTCGAAACGGCCCGCGAGGTCTTCGGCGCCCCGCTTCACCTCTGAACCGAGTGGCCTGCGCACGTGAGGCACCGTTTCCGCGCTCGTCGCCCAGGAATAACCCTCGAACGCCGGGGATCTGCGCCGCCTTTCACGGTTGAGACGATCTCCGCCAGGTCGCCTCGAATCGCACCCCAGTGGCCACCAAAATCGGTGTGACCGCTGCGGTCACACCGATATTAGCAACTCGATAATTCCGTGATCCGTTATTCGCGGCTAGCGTTCTTTGCCATGGCCAACCAAGGCACGAAAGGACGCGAAAATGGCGGACACAGAGACCTCCGGGCCGCTCGCCGGCGTGCGGGTCATCGACCTCTCGACCGTGGTGATGGGTCCGTACGCCGCCCGGATCCTCGGAGATCTGGGCGCCGATGTCATCAAGATCGAATCCCCTGCGGACTCCCTTCGGGTGGGTGAGTACCGCAACACCCCGGGCATGACCCCGCTGCACCTCAACGTCAACCGCAACAAGCGCAGCGTGAACCTCGACCTGAAGGACGACAGCGAGCACGCCCAGGCCGTGCGGCTCATCCACACCGCCGATGTGCTGATCACCAACATGCGCCCCCGCGCGCTCGCCCGACTGGGTCTGACCTATGAAGACCTCGCCGCCGCCAACCCCGGCCTCGTCTACGCGCACGCAGCGGGGTTCCGCAGCGACTCGGACCGGGCCGACATCGCCGCCTACGACGAGACCGTGCAGGCCGCCTCCGGGCTGGTGGACATCGTCAACCGCACGCTGGGCACGCCGCTCTACCTGCCGACCATCCTCGCCGACAAGGTCTGCGGCCTGACCATCGCCTACAGCGTGCTCGCCGCCCTGGTGCACCGGAACAACACCGGCCATGGCCAGCAGATCGAGATCCCGATGACCGACACGATGATCGCCTTCAACCTGGTCGAGCATCTCGCAGGGCACACGTTCGAGCCGGCGTCGGGACCCACTGGCTATTTGCGGTCGCTGGCGGAGCACCACACACCGCGACGCACCAAGGACGGCGTGGCCGCCCTGATCCCGTCCAGCCCGCAGAACTACCGCGACCTCTTCGCCGCCGCCGGCCGTCCCGACCTGGTCGCGGACCCACGGGTCAACGGCACCGTCGTCGACCCGCTCGACGCCGACGACCTGTCCGTCCTGGTCGACGAGTGCGCCCCGGCGCTGACGACGGCCGAGTGGGCCGAGACATGCGCGAAGCACAGCATCGCGATGGGACCGGTGCTGGAGCTGAACCATGCGCACGAGGATCCCTACGTCCGCGAGGGCCACCTGATCGAGACCGTCGTGCACCGGACCGAGGGTCCGGTCCGCACCACCGGGATCCCGGTGAGGTTCTCCGCCACCCCCGCCTCGATCCGCCGCCTGGCTCCCGTGCCGGGCCAGGACACCGCGGAGGTCCTCGCCGAGCTGGCAGCAACCCGCTGAGCCCTCACCAAGCATCAGGAGAAACACAGTCATGAGCACCAAGGAAGTGCGTGTCCAGCAGGTGGGCTCTACTTTGCTGATCACGATCGACCGCCCCCAGGCGCGTAACGCGGTGAACGCCGCGGTCGCGGCGGGACTCGCCGCGGCACTGGACCAACTGGAGGCCGATCCCGCGCTGCGGGCCGGTGTCCTGACCGGAGCGAAGGGCACCTTCAGTGCCGGTATGGACCTCAAGGCCGCCCTGATCGGCGAGTCGCCCGCGATCCCGGGCCGCGGGTTCGGCGGCCTGACCGAAGCCGAACTGACGAAGCCGCTGATCGCCGCCGTCGAGGGCTGGGCCATGGGCGGCGGTTTCGAACTGGCCCTGGCCTGCGACCTGATCGTCGCCGCCGAGGACGCGCGGTTCGGCGTGCCGGAGGTCAAGCGCGGTCTGATCGCCGGCGGTGGTGGCGTCATCCGGCTGCCCAAGCGCATCCCGTACCACCTGGCGATGGAGTTCCTGCTGACCGGTGAGCCGGTGAGCGGTGGCCGTGCCGGAGAGCTGGGCCTGGCGAACCGGGTCACCCCGCCGGGCGAGGCAGTGGCCGTCGCCCTCGAACTCGCCGAGAAGCTCGCCGCCAACGCGCCGCTCGCGCTGGCCACGGTGAAGAGCGTGGTGAAGGCCGCCGAAGGCGTGCCGGAGTCGGACGCGTTCGACGTACAGCGCAAGGCGATGGGGACGCTGATGGCCTCGGCCGACGCACGCGAGGGCATGACCGCCTTCGCCGAGCGCCGTGCCCCGCAGTGGACGGGGAAGTGACTTGAGGATCGAAGACGTGCGCCGTCAGGCCACCACCCCGCTGACCCGCCCGGCGTTTCCTCGCTCCACCGCCAGGTTCACCGACCGCGAGTACCTCAATATCGTCTACCGCACCGACCCCGAGGCGCTGCGGGCCGTCGTTCCCGAGCCGCTGCGGATCGAGGAGCCCCTGGTCCGGTTCGAGATCATGAAGATGAACGACGTCACCGGGTTCGGCCCCTACACCGAGGGCGGCCAGGCGATCCAGGTCGGCTTCGACGGCGAGCAGGGCGAGTACCTGCACGCGATGTACCTCGACAACTTCCCGGCGACCGCGGCCGGACGCGAGGTCAGCGCCTACCCGAAGGTTCTCGGCACACCGAAGCTGTACGTCGACAACGACGTGCTGGTCGGCACCCTCGACTACGGCACGCTGCGGGTCGCCACCGCGACCATGGGCTACAAGCACCACGCATGCGACACGTACGACGCCGAACAGCAGATCACCGTGCCGACCTTCATGGTCAAGGCCATCCCCGGCTACGACGGCGCCCCGCGCGTCCTGGAGCTGGTCCGCACCGAGATCACCGACGTGGTCGTCAAGGCCGCCTACACCGGCCCGGCCAGGCTGCAGCTGTTCCAGCACGTGCTCGCTCCGCTGGCCGACCTGCCCGTCCTGGAGATCGTCTCCGCCAGCCACATCCTCACCGACCTGACCCTCGCTCCGGTCAAGCCGGTCTTCGACTACCTCGAGGGAGACGCGCGATGACGCACCCGTTCCGTACCGCCGCGGTGATCGGCGCGGGCACCATCGGACTTTCCTGGACGGCGCTGTTCGCCGCACATGGTCTGACCGTCCGTGTCAGCGATCCCCGCCCCGACCTGCCGGAGGCGGTCGCCGAGGCGCTCGCCGCGTTCGGTCCGCACCTGGCCACCCAGGGCCTGGACACCGAAGGCCTCGCCGACCGCGTCCACCTCGAGGCCGACGTCACCGAAGCCGTCCGGGACGCGGACATCGTCCAGGAGAACGGGCCCGAGCGCGTCGAGTTCAAGAAGGAGCTGTTCGCCCAGCTGGTCCGGGAGACCCCCGGACACGCACTGCTGCTGAGCTCGTCGTCGGCGATCCCGGCGACCGCTTTCACGACGGATCTCGAGGGCGCCGACCGTGTCCTGATCGGACACCCCTTCAACCCGCCCCACCTGCTGCCGCTCGTCGAGGTCGTACCCGGCGAACGCACCGCCGAGGAGGCCGTGCAGGCGGCCGTCGACTTCTACACCGCCGTCGGCCGCACCCCCGTCGTCGAACGCCGGGAGATGCCCGGCTTCGTGGGCAACCGCCTCCAGAGCGCGCTCAACCGCGAGGCCGTCCACCTCGTCCAGCAGGGCGTGGTGACCCCCGAGGACTTGGACACCGTCGTGACCCACTCGCTCGGCATCCGCTGGGCGACGGTCGGTCCGTTCCTCGGCGGGCACCTGGGCGGCGGGCCCGGCGGCTACCGCCACATCACCGAGCACATCGGCAAGTCCATGCAGCAGATGACCCTCGGTGAGCCCTCGCAGGACCCCGAGGACCAGGAGCGAGTCATCCAAGCCGTGGAGAAGGCATACGCCTCCACGCCGTACACCGACCTCGCCGAAGCCCGCGACCGCCGGCAACTCGCCGTCCTGTCCGCTCTGGAAGACATCCGCCAGAACGAGAACCAGAACCAGAACCAGCACAAGAACCGTAAGGACAAGGAGAACTGAGATGACCACCACCGCCGCACCCGTTGCTCAGCTGGACGACCAGCTCACCGCCGACTTCTACCTGTACGAGTCGCTGCTGCCGGATGAGGAGCGCAAGATACTGCTCAAGGCCCGCACGTTCATGCGTGAGGAGGTCAAGCCGCTGGTCAACGACGCCTGGAGCAAGGCCGAGTTGCCCCAGCAACTGATCGAGAAGTTCCGCGGCAGCGGACTGGTCGCCCTGGCCTACGAGGGCTACGGCGAGCACCAGCCGGCCGTCAGCCACCTGCTCAGCGGGATGCTCGCCATGGAGCTGGGCCGCGTCGATGCCTCGTGCGCCACCTTCTTCGGTGTCCACAACGGGCTGGGCTTCTACTCCATCTACTACGGCGGCGACCAGGAACAGCGCGACCGGTTCCTGCCCGCCATGGCCACGATGGAGAAGATCGGCGCGTTCGCCCTGACCGAACCCGACGGCGGATCCGACGTCTCCGGCGGCATGCGCACCACCGCCAGGCGCGAGGGCGACACCTGGGTCCTCAACGGCGCCAAGAAGTGGATCGGCAACGCCACCTTCGCCGACTACGTGGTGGTCTTCGCGCGCGACGTGGCGGACAACAAGGTCAAGGCCTTCGTCGTCGAGAAGGGCACCCCCGGCTTCGAGCCGGTGAAGATCGAGGGCAAGATCGCGCTGCGGATCGTCCAGAACGCCGAGATCACCCTGACCGACGTCCGCGTGCCGGAGGCGAACCGGCTCCAGAACATGAAGGGCTTCCGGGACGTCGGTGAGGTCCTGCGCCAGACGCGCAGCGGGGTGGCCTGGCAGGCCCTGGGTGTCATGATCGGCGCCTACGAACTCGCCCTCGACTACGCCAAGGAGCGCGTCGCCTTCGGCCGTCCGATCGCCAAGTTCCAGCTGGTCCAGGACCTGCTGGTGAAGAGCCTCGGCAACATCACCTCCTGCTGGGGCATGCTGGTGCAGCTCGCCCGGCTGCAGGACCAGGGCATCTTCCGCGATGAACACTCCGCGCTCGCCAAGGAGTTCGTCGCGGCCCGCATGCGGGAGGTCGTCGCCTGGAGCCGCGAACTCTTCGGCGGCAACGGCATCGTCGTCGAGTACGACATCGCCCGGTTCTTCTCCGACGCCGAGGCCCTCTACTCCTACGAGGGCACCCACCAGATGCAGACGCTCATTGTCGGCAAGTCCATCACCGGCCACAGCGCCTTCGTGGGGTGACGCATATGACCACCGAATCCGTCTTCACCGGCCTGAAGGTCCTCGACGCGTCGACCTTCATCGCGGCGCCCGCCGCGGCCACCATGCTCTCCGACTTCGGCGCGGACGTCATCAAGATCGAGCCGCCGGGGACGGGCGACCCCCAGCGGCGGCTGAGCTTCGTGCCGCCCAGCCCCCGGGCCGAGGCCAACTACGGCTGGCACCTCGCCAACCGCAACAAGCGGGGCATGGTGCTCGACCTGAAGTCCCCGGCCACCACCGAGGTCCTCAAGCGGCTCGTCCAGTGGGCCGACGTGGTGATCACCAACTTCCCGCACGGCACACGCGAGAAGCTGCACCTCGGCTACGAGGAGGTCGCGGGCTGGAACCCGCGGGTCGTCTACGCGGACATCACCGGCTTCGGTGATGCCGGCCCCGACGCCCGGCAGCCGGGCTTCGACCTGACCGCCTTCTGGTCACGCAGCGGGCTGCTGGCCTCCACCCGGGACGCGGGAGCCCCGCCGACGGTGCCGGTCTGGGGCAGCGGCGACTACACGACGGCGGTCGCCATCTACGCAGCGATCGTCACCGCCCTCTACCACCGCGAGCGGACCGGACAAGGGGCCAATGTCGGCACGTCGCTGCTCGCCACGGGCGTCTGGGCCACGGGGACACTGGTGGCCGGCGCCCTCGCCGGCGGCACGCCGTTCGAGCTGCACGACCGCAAGGCCCCAGTGAACGCGCTGACCAACCCCTACCGGACCGCGGACGGCCGGTGGATCATGCTGGCGACCTCAGCCGTGCACTGGCCGGCACTGGCGCGGGCCATCGAACGCCCCGAGCTGATCGAGGATCCCCGCTTCAAGGATGTCGAGGGTGCCGTAAAGAACGCCGCCGCGCTCAGCGAGCTGCTCGACGCGGAGTTCCGCTCCCGCCCCTTTGCCGACTGGGAGGACGCCCTGGCCCGGGAACGCATCACCTACAGCCTCATCCAGACACCGGAAGAGGCCGCGCGGGACCCGCAGCTGCGCGCCAACGACATCGTCGTACCGCTGGAAGGGGTCAGCGGGCTGGAGTACACCGTCAGCAACCCGGTCAGCCTCCGAGGGGTGCCGAAGGTCCCGGCCAAGCGGGCCCCGGAGCTGGGCGAGCACAACGACGAGATCCTCGCCGAGCTGGGATTCGCTCCCGCCGACATCGCTCTGCTGCGCGCCAAGGGAGCGGTCCCCGGGAGGCCGGAAGCGGAAGCCGCGTGACGAGCACGGCGCCCGAAGCGGCCGGTGTCACGCGCCACCAGCGCCGCGATGGCCTGCCGACGAACACCGGCACCGCCCGGTAGCCGCCCATGGCTCCTCGGCCGGGCGGCGCACGAGACTCAGCTGACCAACAAGGCCGGCAGGAAGAGCCAACGGCACCTCCCCGCACGATGAGGCGGCGAGGTGCCGTTGCCGTGCTCACGCCGAGCGTAAGGGCTCGCGGCACCAAGTGCGAGCACGTGGACGGGCGGTGCCCTGTTGCTCAGCTCCACTGATGCACCAGTGGAACGATCGCTGTGCTTTTGTGCATTGGGCGGATGGGTTCCGGGGTCCGTACGTTCGGCTGCAGGCCGCCAACAGCGCACCGGAGGTCCGTCGTGGGCACCGACGCCTCGCACCCCCATGACCGCGCACCGAAAGCCGCGACGGCCGCGGCGGCACCTGCCTGCCCGTATTCGGCACCGCAGACGGCGTCGGCCTCGGCGGACATCAGCGCATCGGTGAACGTCTTGACCATCGCGCGGAGCGGACCGGGACTCGCCACGGCGAGGTTGTCCTCGACGAGGGCGTGCAGGGGCACACCGCACCCTGACGCCGGAGCAAACCCCCGGATCAGGCCGGCGTCCGGGCTGAGGGTGTTGCAGCCCGTCGGCGAAGCCGACCTCTCCCCATACCGCCGAACCAGAGCTCCCGTGCACCCCGGCACAACCAGGCAGGTGACCGAGGGCATGGGTTTGACTGCTGCGGTCATACCGGTGGAAGCGATTCGGTAATTCCGTCCCGCGCGGGAAGCGCGCAGGGTGGAGTCATCGAGTCCGACTTCGCCGTGGGGTCGGCACTACCCCCAGGAGCAGCGCATGCCTACCCTCCACCGTCAGGAAAACGTCTTCGTACTCGATCTCGGAGACGGCGAGAATCGCTTCCACCCCGACTGGCTCACCGCCGTCGACGCCGCTCTGGACGAGGTTGACAAGGCAGAAGGGCCACGGGCCCTGGTGACCGCCGCGACTGGCAAGTTCTACTCCAACGGCCTGGACCTGGAGTGGCTGAGCGCCCACCCCGACCAGCACGAGAGCTACACCACCTCTGTCCACAAGCTCTTCGCCCGCGTGCTGTCTCTGCCGGTGATCACCGTGGCCGCCCTGCAGGGGCACACCTTCGCCGCCGGTGCGATGCTCTCCCTCGCGCACGACTTCCGTGTCATGCGCGCGGACCGCGGCTTCTGGTGTCTGCCCGAGGCCGACATCAAGATCCCCTTCACTCCCGGCATGTGCGCCCTGATCCAGTCCCGCCTGGCGCCGCAGACCGCGCACGAGGCCATGGTCACTGCTCGCCGCTACGGCGGGTCGGATGCCGCCGCCGTGGGCATCGTCGACCAGGCGGTCGCCGAGGACGCCGTGCGCTCCACGGCCATGGCGATCGCCGAGGCACAGCTGAGCAAGGCCGGCGACACCCTCGGCACCATCAAGGCACGCATGTACGCCTCGGTCCTGGCCACCCTGCCCCGCACGGACAGCCTGGCTGACTGACCCAGGACGCTCACGAAGACCACCCCGGCGGCGCCCCCAGGGCCTCCAGCAACCCCCAAGCGCTACGTCAATACCGGGCCCGTTGACCCCGGACACGCCAGCGCAGGCTGCGGCCACTAGTCGGGCGAGGGCGGTCGGCTCGCAGTCCTCCACGTCGAGGATCACCGGCTGGGTGACCAGATCCAGGCCCTCGGTGAGCAGCCGTCGGGTGGCGTCGGACGGCGGGTCGGCATCGGGGGCGGCGAATCCGATGGTGAGATAGCGCGCGGGATCCGTGAGGCTCCACCCGACGACTGCGCCGTGCTTGACGAGGAGCGCCACATCGGGCGCGATGCCGACGCGGTCCTCCAACGGCTCATCGAGGACGTCGAGATCGCGCAGGCCGGTCAGCACGGCATCCCCGGGGTGCGGCACAGCACCGCGCACATCTCCAGCCGGAAGTCCTGGACCTCGTCGGCGCGAAGCCCAGCCGGGCGTACCGCGGGGGTGTCGGGAACACGGGCGGAGTCCTCCACCGAAGCGGATTCTCCCGGTAGTTGGAATTCGACCCCGACCAGCTTCCGGCCGGCTCACATTCCTTCGCGTCCGCGTACTGCCCCACGTCCACAGAGTCGCTTGTGAAGCGGGGGGTGATGCGCAGCGGATCGTCCGTCACCGTCGCGCGCCACGCGTTGTCGAAGGTCAGTCTCATCGGTCCTGGCCCGGCCGGTCGTTGTCAGTGGTGGCCATTAGTTTGGAGTCACTGGAAGACGGCCGAAGCGGCCGACCGGGCCATTGGGGAGGGGTGTGCTGTGTCCGCTGCGCAGGCACGACAGTCGGGGAACACGACGTATCTGGAGCTGTCCCAGGAGAGCGGCGGTGCCCACAAGTTCTACGAGGTGACCGTCGAGGGGACCACCGTCTCCGTGCGGTACGGACGGATCGGTGTGGACGGGCAGCGTCAGACCTCCGCGTTTCCGACCGTCGAGAAGGCGAACGCGGCGGCGGCGAAGAAGATAGCGGAGAAGGTGCGCAAGGGGTATGCGCCCGCCGTCCAGGGGCAGCGCGCGGCCCGGCCTGTGACGCGCCGTCAGGTGACGTCCGCCCCGTCCACGGCGCGGGCGACGGCGCCGGTGCTGTGGCGGTTCCGTACGGGCGCCTCGGCGTTCGGCATCCATGTCGACGAGGACCGCTGCTGGGTGGGCAACCAGCACGGCAGCGTCTACAACCTGAGCCACGACGGTGAGGTGTTGGCGCACTACTCCCTGCCGGACGGTGTGAAGTGCCTGGTGGCGGACGACTTCTGGATCTATGCGGGCTGTGACGACGGCCGGGTGTACGACCTCTCCTCGAAGGTACCGTTCGCGGCCTACGAGATAGCGGCCGAGGTGGACATCTTCTGGCTGGACATTCATGCGGGCGTGCTGAACGTCTCCGACCGCAACGGCGGTCTGACGGTCATCGACCACGAGGACGAGCTCCAGTGGTCGCGCAACTCGTCCGGGGACAACGCGTGGATGGTGCGGGCCGACGACCACGCCGTGTACCACGGGCACAGCCGCGGTGTGACGGCGTACGCGGCGGACGGCACCCGCCAGCTCTGGCACACCGCGACCAACGGCAATGTGCTCTTCGGATGGCAGGAGGAGAACGCCGTCTACGCCGGGACGGGGCGGCGGGTCGTCCAGCGGCTCGCCAAGTCCGACGGGCGGATCGAGGCCTCCTACTCGTGCGACGCCGCGGTGTACTCGTGCGCCACGTCCCCCGGCGGGCGGTACGTCTTCGCGGGCGACTCCGCTTCCTCCGTCTACTGCTTCACCGCCGACGGCTCCCGGCTGTGGAAGCTCGGCACGGGCGGCGGTTCGGCGTTGTCCATGCAGTACCACGACGAAAGGCTGTACATCGTCTCCACGGACGGCTCGCTCGCCTGCATCGACGCGAGCGAGGCCGCGATCAACGCCGCCCAGTCGGGCACCGTCCCGGTCGCCGCGGACGTCAAACTGGCGGCCGCCCTGCCGACGTACGCACCGCTGACCACCGCCGCCTCCGTCGCCACGGTCAGCGCCGTCCCCGCGCCGGGGAGCGGGGTCGTCGTGGAGTGCACTCAGGAAGGAGGCCGAGTGCGCGTGCACGTGGTCTCCGAGGGCTATGAGCCGAGTTGGAACGTCCAGTTCCCGCGTGCGATACGCCAGCCCGGCGCCCGCTATGTGGTGGACGCGCTGCACTCCTCGGTGGGTGGCTTCTACCGGGTGCGCGGAGAGATCAGACGTCTGGTGTGACGCTCACCGACCAGAGCGGCGCGGCTGCCGGTCCGCCCGCGACCAGGGCGACGAACGGCCCGGAGGGCCGCCCGTGCTCGGCACGGGCGGCACTCCGGCACGCGGGACGGTCAGACGCGGGACGGTTCCCGTGCGGCCGGGTCGTTCTGCGCCGGGGCTACGGCGGAGTGGTGGACGAGACCCTCGCCCTCCACGTCGACCTTGGGCAGGATCCGGTCCAGCCAGCGCGGCATCCACCAGGCGGCCTTGTCGAGCAGGGCCAGGACCGCCGGTACGAAGGCCATGCGGACGACGAACGCGTCGAACAGGACGGCGATCGCGAGGCCGAAGCCGATCATCTTGATCATGGACTCGCTCGCTCCGATGAACCCGGAGAACACGGCCATCATGATCAGCGCGGCGGCGACCACGACGCGGGCGCTGTGGCGGAAGCCGCTCTCGACCGCTTGGCGCGGGTCGTCGCCATGGACGTACGCCTCCCGCGTCCGGGCGACGAGGAACACCTCGTAGTCCATCGCGAGGCCGAAGACGATGCCCACCAGGAAGATCGGCATCATGCTCATGATCGGACCGGTGGTCTCCACGCCGAGGAGTGAGGCCAGCCAGCCCCACTGGAAGACGGCGACGACGGAGCCGAGCGCGGCGAGCACCGACAGGAGGAAGCCGACGGCCGCCTTGATCGGGACCAGGATCGAGCGGAAGACCACCATCAGGAGCAGGATGGCCAGGCCGACCACCACGATCAGGTAGGGGATCAGGGCCTTCTGGGTCTTCTCCGCCATGTCGATGTTCAGGGCGGTGGTGCCGGTGACCTCGAAGCTCGCGCCGTCGGTCGAGGCCTCGGTGGCGGGGCGCTCGTTCCGGATGGTCTTGACGAGGTCCTGGGTCTTCTTGTCGGTGGGCGCCGTGGAGGGGACGGCGGAGAAGACCGCGGTGTCACCCGCGGGGTTGAACCGGGCGGGGGAGACGGAGACGACTCCGTCGGTGGCCTTGATCTTCTTCTCGATGGTCGTGACCGCGGCCTTGGGGTTCGCGGCGCCCTTGGCGTCCACCACGATCGACAAGGGGCCGTTGAAGCCGGGGCCGAAGCCGTTGGCGAGGTCGTCGTAGGCGCGGCGCTCGGTGGTGGAGGTGGGCTTGGCCTCGTCTCCGGGCATGCCCAGCTGGAGGTCCATCGCCGGTACGGCGAGCGTTCCCAGGCCCACGACCGACAGCAGGAGCACCGGGAGGGGGCGGCGCAGGACGAAGCGTGCCCAGCGGCTGCCGCCGTTGTTCTTGCCGCCTTCCTTGATCTCTCCGCGCTTGCGGGAGCGGCGGGAGAGTACGGCGTTGGGCCAGAAGCCGAGGAGGGCCGGGACGAGCGTCAGTGCGATGAAGACGCCGACCATGACAGCTCCGGCGGCGGCGAGGCCCATCTTGGTGAGCATGGGGATGCCGACGACGGACAGGCCGGCGAGGGCGATGACGACGGTGAGGCCGGCGAAGACGACGGCGGATCCGGCGGTTCCGGTGGCGAGGCCCGCGGCTTCCTGCGGGGTGTGGCCCTTGGCGCGTTCCTCGCGGTAGCGGGAGACGATGAAGACGGCGTAGTCGATGCCGCAGGCGAGGCCGAGCATGGTGGCGAGCGTGCCGGTGGTCGAGGAGAGACCGAACGCGCTGGACAGGGCCATGATCGCGGCCATCGAGACGCCCACGCCGATGAGCGCGGTGAGCAGCGGCAGCCCGGCGGCGGTCAGTGAACCGAAGGTGATGATCAGGACGAGCGCGGCGATGGCGATGCCGATCCCCTCTGCCGCTCTGCCCGCGGCGGGCTGGGTCGCCAGCGCCGTGCCGCCGACCTCGACCGTCAGGCCGGACTTCTTGGCCTGCGCTATCGCGTCCTTCAGGGAGTTCTTGCTGGTGTCGGTGAGGTCGTCGGCCTTCACCTTGTAGGTGACGGTCGCGTACGCCGTCGTCGCGTCCTTGCTGATCGCGTTCGCCTGGAAGGGGCTGACCGCGCTCGCGACCTGCGCGCCGTCGGCCGCCTGGTCCACCAGCTTGTCGATGGTCTTCTTGTTCTCGGCGGCAGTGATCTTCTGGCCGTCGGGGGCGACGAAGACGATCCGGGCGTTCGCCCCGTCGGCCTTCGCCCCGGGGAAGCGCTGCTCCATGAGGTCGAACGCCTTCTGGGACTCGATCCCCGGCATGGAGTTGTTCGGATCAGGAGCGGCGGGAGCCGTGGCCGCACCGAAGCCGACAGCGCCGAGCACCGCCACCCAGATCAAGGCGACGTACCAACGTCGCCGGAAGGCCGTACGGCCCAGTCGATAAAGGAAAGTAGCCACGGGCTGAGGTCTCCACTCGTCCGATCTCGGGAACCCCATCAGGTTCCCCGTGGCAGACCCCTCCCGTCGTCGTGCACGTGCCGACATTTCCGACTACTGAGAACGCAGTACGCCGCTGCCGGATCATCCTCCTGACGTCTACCGCCGGCCGCGGAGAACCGCGACCGGCGGCGTACGTCACGGGGGCCTAGCGGGTGCTTGCCGGGGCCTTCAGGTGCAGATCCGTGCTGGACAGCGTCATCGGCGTGGCCGAGACGGCCCGCAGCCGGATGCGTACTCCGGCACGGGGAAGGGTGAACTTGCCGGAGGGCGGCAGGAGTTCGTAGCTGGCCGAGGCGCGCCGGCCGAGTGTGGCGGGGCCGGACCTGATGGACCAGTAGCGGCCCATGCCCTGGCCCGTGGTCAGGGTGAAGTGCGGGGTGAGGGCCGTGTCGCCGAGGTTGGTGACGCGGACGGTGAGCGCGGTCACGGCCTTGGCGGTGGTGGTCCGGGTCTCGCCGACCAGCTGCATCCTCAGGGGCGGCGAGCCCGTCACCGCCAGGGTCGACGCGACCAGGGCGGGGACGATCAGCAGCACGCCCGTGGCGATGCGCGCCCGCTGCCGGTGCGGGCCGCGCAGGAAGGCGGGCCGGGGCTGCCATGCCGTGGTGAAGGCCGATGGCGGCGCGGTCACGGCAGAGGCCAGCCAGAGCGGCGTCATCATCAGGTAGTAGCCGTCCTGCGAACGCGTCGCCAGGAAGAACGCGCACCACGGCAGGACCACCGCGGCCGGTCCCAGCAGCCGCACGAACAACACGAAGAGCACGAGCAGCCCCGCGGCCAGCAGCATGCTCGCGTGCGAGTACCAGGACAGCCGGTCGCTGCCGTCGGTGAAGTACAGCGAGATACCGACCAGGCCCTGGCCGTGCAGGTTCGCCTTCTGGGTGAGCGGGAGCGCGATCCCGGAGAGCCAGCTGCGTGGCTCACTCACGATGAAGTACGCGTTGATCAGCAGCCAGGTCAGGGTGGCCACCCCCACGATCCGGCCCACGGCGGCCGCCGCCGCGCGCGCTCCGAGGTCGCCGCGGCGCAGGGCGTAGACCCCGGCCAGCAGGAACGGCGTGAGGAACCACGGCAGCTGCTGCGAGGCGCAGGCCGCGCCCAGGCACGCCGCCCGCGCCCAGTCGCTCCACCCGCCGTAGCCCATCCGAGGCCAGCCCACCACCACCGGGATGAGGAAGGCGCAGGCGACGATGGCCGGATAGCCGAGCCGGGCGTACGCGGTCAGCAGGCCGAAGCCGAGGCAGACCAGCGTGGCCGCGGACCGCCACTGCGTCGGCAGCATCCGCCACATCACGATCGTGCCCACGATCAGGGCGCCGGTGGCGGCGAGGACCGCGGGGGCGGCCCCGTGTCCGACCCACAGCAGCGGCGCGGTGAGCAGTAGGGGCAGCGGCGGATAGCCGTACGTGTAGTCGTAGCCGCCGGTCATCGTCGGGGTGAGGGCGACCCCGTGCTGCCCGAAGAGCCAGGGCCACGGCTGGTCGTAGACCTGGTGCCCGGCGACGAACTCACGGGCGGCCTGTGCGGTGAGGACCGACTCGTCACCGCCGTCGTGGTACATGGCGAACCCGCACACCGCGAGCGTCACGGCCGTCACCAGGATCACGAGATCGAGGCGGGCCAGCGAGCGGGTCCGGCGCACGGTCAGCGTCAGGACGCCCGTCACCAGGATCGAGGCGTAGCAGACCGAGATCACCGCCGCGACGGCGAGCCGGTGGCTCGCGGCCGCCGTCCACATAGGACGCGTACCGACGAAGAGGCTGATGTCGGCGAGCAGGGTCAGGACGCGGTGCCACTGTGCGGGCGTCTCGTCGGGCGACGCCTTCGTGAGGGCCTTCTGGCCGGTGGTCGACGGCCTCATTTCTGCCAAGTACACGGGATTGGACGGTAATTCCCGCAGATGAAGGCCGTGATGCCGGACGTGAAGAGTCCGGTATGAGGGTGGTAAGAAGAGTGTTTACGGCCGATGTGGGGGCGTGTCGTGCGGGAGCATCTCATATAAGTGTGTCTCATGCTTTGACGGGATATACGGGGGTGTCTCAGGCGTTGGAGAGGGACACCTCGGTGGACTTGATGAGCGCGACGACCGTCGATCCCGCCGCAAGGCCGAGCTCCGTCACCGCGTCCTTGGTGATCGCGGAGGTCAGCTCACCGCCCGGGACCTCGACCTTGACGCGGGCCATGGCCCCGCCCGTGGAGACCTCCGTCACCGTGCCGGGGAACTGGTTGCGGATGCTCACCCCGTCGACCGGCCCGGTGGCCAGGGACACCTCCGTCGACTTGACCAGGGCGCGGACCGAGGAGCCCGTGGCGAGACCCAGATCCTCGACCGCCTCCGTGGTGATGGCCGCGGTGAGGTCCTGACCGCCGTCGAGGCGGACCTTGACCGTCGCCATCGCCTCGCCCGGGGTGACGGAAGTGACGGTTCCGGGGAGCTGGTTGCGGATGCTCAGGCTCATGGGTACGCCTCAATGTGCGGTGCGGTGGGACAGCGAACGACGGATGCCGGTGCGCTACGAATAGCCGAGTTTCGCCAATTATGTGCAACTCGCGGCTCTCGGAGGGCTCACCACACCCCGTGTCTCCCGTGTCTCAGTACACGTCCCGTACATACCGCTTCTCCGCCGCCAGCTGTTTGACGTAGGCGGTGGCCTCCGTCTCGCCCAGACCGCCGTGCGTGACGGCGATGTCCCGCAGCGCCCGGTCGACGTCCTTGGCCATCCGCGAGGCGTCTCCGCACACATAGAAGCGGGCGCCGTCCTGGAGCCAGTGCCACAGCTCGGGCCCGTGCTCACGCATCCGGTCCTGGACGTAGACCTTGGCGCGCTGGTCGCGTGAGAACGCCGTGTCGAGCCGGGTGAGCGTGCCGTCGTCGAGCAGGCCGGTCAGCTCGTCCTCGTAGTAGAAGTCGGTGGCGCGGTGCTGCTCGCCGAAGAACAGCCAGTTCGGCGCCCGATGGCCGAGCGCCCGGCGCTCCTCGAGGAATCCGACGAACGGCGCGACTCCGGTACCCGGCCCCACCATCACCATGGGTGTCGTCGCGTCCGCCGGGGGCCTGAAGTGCGGCGACCGCTGCACGAAGACCGGAACCTCCGCCTCCGGCTCGGCATCGGCGAGGAAGGGCGAACAGACCCCGCCCCTCGTCCGGCCGCCCGGATTCTCGTACCGCACCACGGAGACGGTCAGCGAGACGAGGTACGGGTCGACGAGCGGACTCGACGAGATCGAGTACAGCCGGGGCTGCAACCGCTTGAACACCTCGGCCCACTCCACCGCCGACGCGCGGACCGGATGCTCGGCCACGACGTCCACGGCCTGCCGCCCCCACGACCAGCGCGCCAGCTCTCCCTTGTTGTCCGGACGCAGCAGCTTCCTCAACTCGCGTCCGTCACGGGTCCGTTCGCCGACGAAGCGCAGCAGATCCGGGGTGATCCGCGTGATGTCGAAGTGCCGAAGCAGGGCCTCGCCGAAGGCGACCTCACCAACACCCGTCACATCGACGGCCGCTGAGTCGTCGACACCGACCGTATCCAGCCATTCGGCCACCAGAGCGGGCGAGTTGACGGGCCGTACGCCGAGCGCGTCTCCCACCTCGTACGGCAGCGGGCTCTCGCTGTCCCGGGTGTCGAAGGTGAACCGGCGCACCTCCTTGCCGGCGCCGGGCAGGCTGAGCAGCCGGTTGCCGGTGAGACGGGCGGTGGCGGCGGCCGGCGCGGGCCTGGCGGGCTTGGCGGTCCGGTGCGACTCGGACGCCCTGGATGTCTCGGGTGCATCGGGTGTATCGGGTGCCCTGGGTGTCTCGGTCCGTCCGCCGAGCGCGGTGAGGATCAGCTCCAGCCAGGCGTCCGCGTTCGGCTCGTAGTCCGGTTCGCAGTCCGTACGAGGAGCCAGGCGTACGGCGCCCAACTCGTCCAGGCGCGCGTCCAGCCGACGCCCGTGTCCGCAGAAGTCGTCGTACGAGGAGTCGCCGAAGGCCAGCACGGCATAGCGCACGCCGTCCAGCCGCGGGGCCTCCTGCCCGGACAGGGTGTCCCACAGGCCGGACCCGTTGTCGGGCGCGTCACCGTCCCCGAAGGTGCTGGTGATGAAGAGCAGATCGGCGCTGCGGGCGAGCGCGCCGACGTCCGCCTCGTCCATGCCGACCAGTCGCGCCCGGTGCCCGGTGGCGGCGAGCCGCTCGGCGGTGGCCGTCGCGAACTCCTCCGCGTTCCCGGTCTGCGAGGCCCACAGCACCACCACCTCACGGCCCGCGGACTCCGGCGCGGGAGCCGCCGGGGGCGCGGAGCGCGAGTACATCCCGGCGAGCACGCCGTTCACCCAGAGGGCGTGCTCGGGGTCGAAGGGGGCGTCCGGAGGGAGGACGGGCACGCCCGGGAGCCCGGAGGGGAGCCCGGCGAGAAAGCCGCTGAGGTACTGCCGCTCGACGGAGGAGAGCACGGGCGGGGGAGCGGGCTCCAGACCGAAGCCTTCGGGCGCCGTCGCGACTCGGGTGGGCATCTTCGACCCGTCTGGGATCTGCGACCCGTCTGGCATCTGCGACCCGCCGGGCGCCTTCGACCCGTCGGGCGTCTCCGGAAGAGCCCTTCGGGCGGCAACGCGCGCCAGCGACACCGCGCACACCTTGAACTCCGGCTGGAACGACACCGGATCCACCGCGTCACTGGTCACCGCGTTGATGCTCAGATACTCCCCGAACAGGTCGTTCCAGTGAAAGGGCGCGAACACGCACCCCACCCGCACCCGGTCCGTCACCACCGCCGGCAACACGGCCCGCCCCCGCCGGGAGGCGACCTCCACCGAGTCCCCCTCCGCGATCCCGAGCGCGGCCGCGTCCTGCGGATACAGCTCCACGAACGGCCCGGGGTTGAGCTTGTTGAGCTTGGCCACCTTCCCCGTCTTGGTCAGCGTGTGCCACTGGTGCTGCAGACGCCCGGTGTTGAGCACGAACGGAAAGTCGTCGTCGGGCATCTCGGCGGGCGGCAGATGGGGCCGTGCGTAGAAGACGGCCCGCCCGCTCGCGGTGGGAAACGACAGCTCACCGTCGCCCGCCGACTTCACGTACCGGATCGGATTCCGCGCGGGCCCGTCCTCCCGCGCGACGGGCCACTGCACGGGTCCGCCCCGCAGCCGCTCGTAGGAGGCACCCCGTAGATCCCACCCGGTCTTCGGGTTCCACGCCTCCTTGATCTCCTCGAAGATCTGCTCGGCACTGTCGTACGAGAACTCCTTCTCGTATCCCATGGCGCGGGCGACGGCCGCGATGATCCGCCAGTCCGCCCGCGCCTCCCCGGGCGGGTCGACGACGGCCCGTGCCAGGGTCAGCGTCCGCTCGCTGTTGACCAGGACGCCCTCGGCCTCCGTCCACAGCGCGCCGGGGAGCACGACATCGGCGTACGCGTTGGTCTCGGTCTCGGCGAAGACGTCCTGGGTGATGACGAACTCGGCGGCTTCGAGCCCTTCGATGACGGTCCGGCGGTTGGCGACCGAGGCGACGGGGTTGGTGCAGATGATCCAGCAGGCCTTGATGTCCCCCTCGGCCATCTTCCGGAACATCTCGACGGTGCCGTGCCCCACCCCGTCCTTGCGGATGCTCCCGACCGGCAGCCCCCACAACTCCTCTACGAAGGCACGCTCCTCGTCCACCAGCACCGACCGCTGCCCGGGCAGCCCGGGACCCATGTACCCCATCTCGCGCCCGCCCATGGCGTTGGGCTGACCGGTGAGGGAGAACGGTCCGCTGCCGGGCCGGCAGATGGCGCCCGTGGCGAGATGGAGATTGACGAGCGCGTTGGTGTTCCAGGTGCCGTGCGTGGACTGGTTGAGCCCCATGGTCCAGCAGCTCGTCCACTCCCCGGCCTCACCGATCAGCCGCGCCGCCGCCCGGAGGTCGTCCTCCGGGATGCCGGTGATCTCGGCGACGGCCGCGGGCGGATAGTCCGCGAGGAACGCGGGCATCGCCTCCCAGCCCTCGGTGTGCCGGGCGATGAAGTCCGGGTCCGTGTAGCCGCCTTCGTGCAGCAGGTGCAGCAGTCCGTTGAGCAGCGCGAGGTCGGTGCCGGGCCTGATCTGCAGGAACAGATCGGCCTTCGCCGCCGTCGCGGTGCGCCGCGGATCGACGACGATCAGCTTGGCCCCGGCCTTCACCCGCTCCATGAGCCGCAGGAAGAGGATCGGATGGCAGTCGGCCATATTGGACCCGATGACGAGGAACACGTCCGCGCGGTCGAGATCGTCGTACGACCCCGGCGGTCCGTCGGCGCCGAGCGACAGCTTGTATCCGGTGCCCGCGCTCGCCATGCACAGCCGTGAGTTCGACTCGATCTGGTTCGTCCTGACGAAGCCCTTGGCCAGCTTGTTGGCGAGGTACTGCGCTTCGAGGGTCATCTGCCCGGAGACGTAGAAGGCGACGGCGTCCGGTCCGTGCTCGTCGATGATCGCGCGCAGACGCCGGGCGGTCTCGGCGAGGGCCGCGTCGACGGGCACGGGACGTGGCTCCTCGCCGCGGTCCTCGCGCACGAGCGCCGTGGTCAGCCGGCCGGGCGCGGCGAGCATGTCGGCCGTGGTCGCGCCCTTCGTGCACAGCCGGCCGGAGTTGGCGGGGTGCCGCTTGTCCCCGGACGCCTTCAGGACCGTACGCCGTCCGTCCGGTCCCCGGCCGATGTCGAGGACCATGCCGCAGCCCACACCGCAGTACGAGCAGACGGTCCGGACCTGCTCCGGGCGGGGGGTCGTGGTCATGCTGACGACAGTACGAATTGCCCGTTACGCGGATGTCACATGGTCTGATCTTGGAGGGTTACGCCCGCTGCACAACCGGCCGGCGGGCGATGTGAGGGTGTCGCGGACCGTGTCGCTGTTGGGCCGAACGGGTGACCATGCGTAAGAATTGGCCGGTGCAGACAATGAGTGCGAGCCAGGACGGGGTGGGCCAGTGAACAGCCACGACGTCACCGACGAGCAGTGGGAAGGGCTCGCCCAGGTCGTTCCGCTCCGGGGCCGGGACGCCTGGCCCTCGGCGGTGAATCACCGGTCGATACCCGAGGCCGTGACCGAGGCGCGGCGCCGCTTCGTGGTCCTGCGGGTCAATGTGTTCGCGGACGCCCGCGACGTCGCCGAGACGCTGATGTCGGGCATCCCCGTCCTGCTCGACCTGACCAGCGCGGAGACCGAGGTCGCCAAGCGGGTGCTGGACTTCAGCACGGGGGTGGTCTTCGGTCTGGCGAGCGGCATGCACCGGGTCGACCGGAACGTGTTCCTGCTGACACCGCGCGGCACCCAGGTGCAAGGGCTGATGGAGGGAGCGGGGGTGCCGGGGATCTGACCGGGGGAGGGCGGGGGTTCTTGGGATCCGACCGGGGCGGCCAGGACCGGGCCCCGTGCGCGGGCGCGCGCCGGTCCCCCGATCGTAGGAAGGTCAACAGGGTGTAACGGTTCGCCTGCGGTTCGCCCGGCGGGGGGCCCTTACCGTCCACATATGACCGTGTCATCTCTGGCGGCCCCCGCGCAGGCCGAGGCGCGCCCCGACCGGCCCGGCGCCACCGAGCTCAGGCTCGCCGCCTTCGCCGCACACCGGCGCGCCCGGTTCCCGCTCGGACCGCTCACCCTCTTCACCGGCCCCAGCGGCAGCGGCAAGACCACTGCCCTGCGGGCGTACGAGGCGCTGGCGCGGCTCGGCGGCGGCGCCGCGCTGGACGAGGTGTTCCCGGACCCGGACGCCTGTGTGCCCGAGCGGGCCCTGCCCGACGCCCAGCGACGGCGCGGGTTCCGCATCGGCTGCACGGCCGACGGCCCCGAGGGACCCGTACGGCTCGACGTCGCCGTCCAGGCCGAGCCCGAACTGCGCATCGTCGGCGAGCGGTTGACCGCGGGCGGGCTGACCCTCCTGGAGACCGCGCTACGGGACCCCGGCCGCCGTGTGGTCCAGGCGGCCTGGCACACGGCGGGCTCGTCGCCGGTGACCCGGGGCCCGCTCCCCGACGACCGCCTCGGCACCGCGCTGCTGCCGCTGCGCGTCTCCGGCCGGACGGACGGCGAGCGCCGGGTCCTCGCCGCGGCCGAGCAGATGGTGGTCGCCCTGCGGTCCGTGTACGCCTGCGACCCGAGCCCCCGACGGATGCGCGCCGCCGCCCCGCTCGGCGCGGGGCGGCTGCTCCGGGGCTGCGACAACCTCGCCGAGGTGCTGTGGCGTACCCGGTCGGAGTGCGGCCACCGCTACGCGCACCTGGTCACGGCGGTACGGGCCGGCTGCGCGGGCCCCGTCACGGACGTCCTGGCCGAGCCGCTCGGCGACGGCACCGTCCGCGCGCTCCTCGACCGCGGGGACGGCGTCCGTACGCACCTGGGGCTGCTCGGGGACGGCGAGTTGAGGTATCTGGCGCTGGCCCTGGTGCTGCTCACCGGGCCCGGCGTGCTGGAGGTCGACCCGGCGGGGGAGGTCCCGGCCGCGCTGCAGACGCTGACGGTGCTGGCCGACGGCCTCGACCGGGGGCTGGACGCGCGGCAGGCCGGGGAGTTGGTGCGGCTGGCGGCGCGGATGTGCGAGCGGGGGCACATCCGGCTGGTGGGTGCGGTGGGCGACGCCGTCCGGGTGTGCGAGGTGCCGGGGGTCACGGTGGTAGACCTGACGCCGTGAGTGAAAGTGAACTGGATGTGGCGAAGTTGCAGCGCAGGCTGGCCGAGTTCGCGGCCGCGCGGAACTGGCGGCAGTACCACACGCCGAAGAACCTGGTCGCCGCGCTCAGCGTGGAGGCGTCCGAACTGGTCGAGATCTTCCAGTGGCTGACGCCCGAGGAGTCGGCGCGGGTCATGGACGACGCGGACACCGCGCACCGCGTCACGGACGAGGTGGCGGACGTGCTGGCGTATCTGCTCCAGCTGTGCGAGGTGCTCGGCATCGACGCGCTGGCGGCGCTCGACGCGAAGATCGACCGGAACGAGCGGAGGTTTCCGGTGGGGGAGGGGGCGTAAGGGGGGCGGGGCCCGGCGGTGTGGGGTGCCGCGGTGCGGGGTGCGCTGTGGCGCGGGGGACGGGGACGGGCGGGCCCCGTGGTGGGGTGCGCGGTGCCTCGCGGAGGGGGCGTGGTGAGGGTGACGGGGAAGCGGCGAGTCCGATTGTCACTCTCCGGGGTCGTTGAGTTGTCCACATTCAACTCTGTGTCCACAGATTTCGGTCTTCCTCTGGCTTTTCGGCTCACGGGCTATCACTCTGGGTAGTGAACAGGGGAGTTCGGGCGGACGTGCGACGAGCGCGTCGGGACAGACGGGGGCAGCGCATGGACGCGGTGCGGCTCATCGGGGCGAGCAGGCGCGCTCTCGCGGGGAGCGGGGACACGATCGAGGTGGTGGCGGAGGCGTGGCAGGCGCAGGCCTTGGCTCAGGCCATAGGGAGTCGCTTCGCCGTCTCGGGGCCGCCGGAACTGCGGGGCGAGGCGCTTGGACTGACGGAGCTGGCGGGTCGGGGCTGCGGTGTGCTGGACGCGCCGCCCCCCGACATGGCCGACCTGCGCGCCGCTCAGCTCACCGAGTTGGGAGATGCGCGAGAGTCCCTGCTGTGCCTCGGGGGTCTCCTCGGCGAGGTCGGTATCGCCCTCGTCGGTATCGCCTGCGCGGCGGACGATCAGGGGACGTACTGGCAGTGCATGGAGGCGATCGACGCGGCGGACGAGTCCCGGGACCGGGTCCTGGAGATGCTGAGACGGTTGGCGGCGCGGGATCAGGGGGTGGTGGAGCGGGGGCGGGCGGCCGGGTAGACGGGGCCTTCCCTCGCCCCCGCCGCCCCTACCCGTCCCATCCTCCTGGGGTTCCGCCCCGGACCTCGCGGGGTGGTCTTGCGGCTGCGGGCCGGTGGGGGCTGGTCGCGCAGTTCCCCGCGCCCCTCAAGGGGCGCTGCGCGTCTTGGGTAGGGGCGGCGGGCCCGAGGAACGCGATCTCAGCCGAGCTGCGGCATGACCTCCGCGGCGATCAACTCCAGGTGGTCCAGGTCATCGAGGTCCAGCATCTGCAGGTACATCCGCTGCGACCCGACAGCCTGGTACTGGGCGATCCTCTCGACGACCTCCGCCGGAGAGCCCGCGAGTCCGTTCGCCTTGAGCTCGTCGACGTCCCGCCCGATGGCGTCCGCGCGCCGCTTCACCTCGCCGTCGTTCCTGCCGACACAGGCGACGAGCGCGTTCGAGTACACGAGGTCGTCACCCTTGCGCCCGGCCCGTTCGGCCGCCGCCCGCACCCGCTGGAACTGCTGCTCCGTGTCCGCGAGGGAGGCGAAGGGGATGTTGAACTCGTCGGCGTACCGCGCCGTGAGCTCGGGCGTCCGCTTGGCACCGTGGCCACCGATCAGGACCGGCACCTTCGGCTGCGCGGGCTTGGGAAGCGCGGGGGAGTCCTTGAGCTGGTAGTACTTCCCCTCGAAGTTGAACCGTTCACCGACGGGCGTCTCCCACAGGCCCGTGACGATGGCGAGTTGTTCCTCCAGCCGCCCGAACTTCTCCTTGGGGAACGGAATCCCGTACGCCTCGTGCTCGGCCTCGTACCAGCCGGAGCCCAGACCGAGTTCCACCCGCCCGCCCGACATCTGGTCGACCTGCGCGACCTGGATGGCGAGGACGCCGGGGAGACGGAAGGTGCCGGCCGTCATGAGCGTGCCGAGGCGGATCCGGCTCGTCTCACGGGCGAGACCGGCCAGCGTGATCCAGGCGTCGGTGGGCCCGGGAAGCCCGTCGACGGATCCCATGTGCAGGTAGTGGTCAGAACGGAAGAAGGCTCCGTAGTTGAGGTCTTCGGCGGCCTTGGCGACGCGGAGCAGCGTCTCGTAGGTCGCTCCCTGCTGCGGTTCTGTGAAGACTCGAAGATCCATGCATCCATCATGCACCGGTCACATCAGCCGCCCCACCGGGAACCGCTGCCGCGGAGCTCGGCGGGAAAATTCTCGGGTCTGCCAGGGGCGTTCGCTATACGTTGGGGCGGGCGCGCCGACGACAGGCCGGGAGCAGTGATCCCCCGGCGCGCTCTCCCCCCGCTGTGGTTCACCGGCGCTCGGCGCAGGTGAGGTATGCACAGCTCAGAAGACGTTTCGAGGCAGATTCCAGTGTTCCTGACGATCAGTACCACCGGTACCCCAGAGCGCCCCGCCACCGATCTCGGCTTCCTGCTGCACAAGCATCCCGACAAGGCGCAGGCGTTCTCGACCTCCTACGGCACGGCGCACGTCCTCTACCCCGAGGCGTCCGTCGAGCGGTGCACGGCCGCACTGTTGCTGGAGGTCGATGCGGTGGCGCTGGTCCGGCGCGGCAAGGGCAAGGGCCGCGGCGGCGCACCCGACGCCGCGCTCGCGCAGTACGTCAACGACCGCCCGTACGCCGCCTCGTCCCTGCTCGCCGTGGCGCTGAGCGCGGTGTTCTCCAGCGCGATGAAGGGCCAGTGCGCCGCGAAGCCGGACCTGCCGGCGCGGCCGCTGCCGCTCCGGATCGAGGTGCCCGCGCTTCCCGCCAGGGGCGGCGCCGACCTCGTACGCAAGCTGTTCGAGCCGCTCGGGTGGACGGTGACGGTCGAGGCCGTGGCGCTGGACGCGGAGTTCCCCGAGTGGGGCGACTCCCGCTACGTACGCCTGGAACTGGAGGCGTCGGGCCTGACCGTCGCCGAAGCCCTGCGCCACCTCTACGTCCTGCTTCCGGTGCTCGACGACGCCAAGCACTACTGGGTGTCGTCCGACGAGGTCGACAAGCTGCTGCGGGCGGGCGAGGGCTGGCTGCCGGACCACCCCGAGCAGAGGCTGATCGCCGACCGGTACCTCTCGCGCCGGTGGTCGCTGACGCGGGAGGCGATGGAGCGGCTGGAGCTCGTACGGCTCGCGGAGGCCGACGACACCGAGGTCGAGGAGATCGACAACGCGGTCGACGAGGAGGCGGACACGGAGGAGAAGCCGATCCCGCTCGCTGTCCAGCGCCGGGACGCGATCCTCGCCGCGCTGCACGCGTCGGGCGCGGCCCGCGTGCTCGACCTCGGCTGCGGTCAGGGGCAGCTGGTGCAGGCGCTGCTCAAGGACGTGCGGTTCACCGAGATCGTCGGTGTCGATGTGTCGATACGCGCGCTCACCATCGCCTCGCGGCGGCTCAAGCTGGACCGGATGGGCGAGCGGCAGGCCGCGCGCGTGCGGCTCTTCCAGGGCTCGCTCGCGTACACCGACAACCGCCTCAAGGGGTATGACGCCGCCGTGCTCAGCGAGGTCGTCGAGCACCTCGACCTGCCCCGGCTGCCCGCCCTGGAGTACGCCGTCTTCGGCTCGGCCCGCCCCCGTACGGTCCTGGTGACGACGCCGAACGTCGAGTACAACGTCCGCTGGGAGACCCTCCCGGCCGGACACTCCCGCCATGGCGACCACCGGTTCGAGTGGACCCGGGAGGAGTTCCGGACCTGGGCTCGTCAGGTGGCCGGGCGGCACGGATACGACGTGGAGTTCACGCCTGTCGGCCCCGACGACCCGGAGGTCGGTCCGCCGACCCAGATGGCCGCCTTCACCCTCGCCACCACCGCCACCCCGACCACCACGAAGGAGGAGAAGGCCGCATGACCGGCGACACCACCCAGGGGCGCACCCTGCCCGTCACCGACCTCTCCCTCGTCGTCCTGATCGGCGCGTCCGGCTCGGGCAAGTCCACCTTCGCCCGCCGGCACTTCAAGCCGACCGAGGTCATCTCCAGCGACTTCTGCCGCGGCCTGGTCGCCGACGACGAGAACGACCAGAGCGCCAGCGGCGACGCCTTCGACGTCCTCCACTACATCGCGGGCAAGCGGCTCGCGGCCGGCCGCCGCACCGTCGTGGACGCCACGAACGTGCAGCAGGAGAGCCGCCGCCAGCTGATCGAACTCGCCAAGAAGCACGACGTGCTGCCCATCGCGATCGTGCTCGACGTGCCGGAGGAGGTGTGCGCCGAACGCAACGCCTCGCGCACCGACCGCGCCGACATGCCGCGCCGCGTCATCCAGCGCCACATCCGTGAACTGCGCCGTTCGCTGCGGCACTTGGAGCGCGAGGGCTTCCGCAAGGTGCACGTCCTGCGGGGCGTGGCGGAGATCGAGAGCGCCGAGGTGCGGACGGAGAAGCGGTTCAACGACCTGACCCACCTCACCGGCCCCTTCGACATCATCGGTGACATCCACGGCTGCGCCTCGGAGCTGGAGACCCTGCTCGGCAAGCTCGGTTACGTCGATGGCGCGCACCCTCAGGGCCGTACGGCCGTCTTCGTCGGCGACCTCGTCGACCGCGGCCCGGACACGCCCGGAGTTCTGCGCCGCGTGATGTCCATGGTCGCGGCCGGTGACGCGCTGTGCGTGCCGGGCAACCACGAGAACAAGCTCGGCCGCTACCTCAAGGGCCGCAAGGTCCAGCACTCCCACGGACTGGCCGAGACCATCGAGCAGCTGGACGGCGAGAGCGAAGAATTCCACGCGCGGGTGCGGGAGTTCGTCGACGGGCTGGTCAGCCACTACGTCCTGGACGGCGGGCGGCTCGTCGTCTGCCACGCCGGACTGCCCGAGAAGTACCACGGCCGTACGTCGGGCCGGGTGCGCTCGCACGCGCTGTACGGCGACACGACCGGAGAGACGGACGAGTTCGGCCTGCCGGTGCGCTATCCGTGGGCGGAGGACTACCGGGGCCGGGCGGCCGTCGTCTACGGTCACACCCCGGTCCCCACGGCCACCTGGCTGAACAACACCATCTGCCTCGACACCGGTGCCGTGTTCGGCGGCAAGCTCACCGCGCTGCGCTGGCCGGAGCGCGAGCTCGTCGACGTACCGGCCGAACGGGTCTGGTACGAGCCGACGAAGCCGCTGGCCTCCGAGGCTCCCGGCGGACACGAGGGGCGGCCGCTCGACCTCGCCGACGTGCACGGGCGGCGGGTCGTCGAGACGCGGTACGCCGGGCGGGTGGCGGTGCGCGAGGAGAACGCGGCGGCGGCCCTCGAGGTCATGAGCCGGTTCGCGGTCGACCCGCGCCTGCTGCCCTACCTCCCGCCGACGATGGCGCCCACGGCGACCTCCCAGGTCGAGGGCTACCTCGAACACCCTGCCGAGGCTTTCGCCCAGTACAAGGAGGACGGCGTCGCCCGCGTCGTGTGCGAGGAGAAGCACATGGGGTCGCGGGCGGTGGCGCTGGTCTGCCGGGACGCGGGGGTGGCGCGGGAGCGGTTCGGTGTCGCGGAGGGGCCCACGGGGGCGCTGTACACCCGTACCGGCCGGCCCTTCTTCGACGACTCCGCCGTCACCGAGGAGATCCTCGGGCGAGTGCGGGAAGCGGTGACGGCGGCCGGTCTGTGGGAGGAACTGGGTACGGACTGGCTGCTGCTCGACGCCGAGCTGATGCCGTGGTCGCTCAAGGCGTCCGGGTTGCTGCGCAGCCAGTACGCGGCGGTCGGCGCCGCGGCCGGGGCGGCGTTCCCGGGGGTGCTGGCCGCGCTCGAAGGGGTCGCGGAGCGTGGGGTCGACATCCGGGAGCTGCTCGGCAAGCAGCGGGAGCGGGCCGCCGACGCGGCGGCGTTCACCGAGGCGTACCGGCGGTACTGCTGGCCGACGGAGGGGTTGGAGGGGGTGCGGCTCGCTCCCTTCCAGATCCTCGCGGTCCAGGGCCGCAGTCTCGCCGCGGTGCCGCACGACGAACAGCTCGCGCTCATCGACCGGCTGGTCGAGCACGACGGGAGCGGGCTGCTGCAGACGACTCGGCGGTTGTTCGTGGACACCGGGGACGCGGAGTCCGTGCGGGGCGGGGTGGACTGGTGGCTGGAGATGACCGGGCGCGGGGGTGAGGGCATGGTCGTCAAGCCGGTCGGGGCGGTGGTGCGGAGCGGGCAGGGGCGTCTTGTCCAACCCGGCATCAAGTGCCGGGGCCGTGAGTATCTGCGGATCATCTACGGCCCGGAGTACACGCGTCCTGAGAACCTCGCCCGGCTGCGGGGGCGTTTCCTGAACCACAAGCGGTCGCTCGCGCTTCGGGAGTACGCGCTCGGGCTGGAGGCGTTGGACCGGCTGGCGGAGGGGGAGCCGTTGTGGCGGGTGCATGAGGCGGTGTTCGGGGTGCTGGCGCTGGAGTCGGAGCCGGTGGACCCACGTCTGTAGCGTTCTTCGCCCCCAGATCCCCGGGGTGCGTTCTTCGGCTGCGGGTGGGTGGGGGCTGGTCGCGCAGTTCCCCGCGCCCCTGGAGGGGCGCTGCGCGCATCTTCAGCCCGTCCGGCGTTTGAGGGCGAGGCCGTTCAGGTCGGTCGGGGGTTTGGGGGCGGAGCTCCCAAGTGGGGAGGGGACGGGTAGGGGCGGCGGGGGCGAGACAACCCTCAGCCCACCAGGCGCAGCCTCACCCCCGCCACCCCCACCCGTACCGTCTGCCCCCACACCAGCTCCACCGCGTCGCTCTCCATGCCGTCGCCGAACGCGATGAGGCGGTCGGACTCGACGGTGAGGGAGAGGTGGTCGGAGGCGGTGAGGGAGCCGGCGACGAGGGACGTGCCGGTGGCCGGCGACGGCCAGGCCTCGCGGACGAACCAGAGAAGGCGTTCCTCCGCGGGTCCGGGCAGCGGCAGCTCACCGCCCCGCTCCTGCCACACCGAGCGGAGCCACCCGCTGGCGCCCGTTCCGGTACCCACCAGGACCCCGGAGGAGGCCTGGGGCTCGACGGCACCCCCGTACTCGTCGAGCCCCAGCCGATAGCGGGCCGTCTGATGGCTCGCGGTTCCGAGATAGATCTCGTTGAGTGCGAGGAGCCGCTGCGTGTCGTCCGCGACCGCCTCGACCATGGTCAGCGCGTCGGCCCGGCCCCCGCGCGCCGAGGCGAGCAGCGCGCCCGCGTCGCGCGGCCGGTGCCGGACGAGCACCCCCGGGTTCCGTCCGGGGTCGGTGTCGATCCCCACCACCGGCTGTCCGGTCAGGTACTTGGCCACGTTCGCCACCAGCCCGTCCTGCCCGACCACGACCACCACATCCTCCGGAGCGAAGAGGAAGCGGTCCAGGTCGCCCCGCTCGACGCGCGCCTGACGCCAGGTCAGCGGCACCGCCGAGACCACCTCCGCCAGCGCCTCCCGCGCCCGCCGGTGCCGCTCGGCCACCTCCGCGATGTCCCGCCCCCGGGAGGAGAGGAAGAACGCCGCCTGCCCGTGCGTCCCGTGCCGGGCCACCAACTCCTCGTACTCCGTGGTGCGATGGACGAGGACGACCCGGGGCGCGAGACTCACTGCTCCGGCCCCCCGGCGGCCCCGTTGCCCAGCCGTGCGAGCAGGCCCGTCAGGACGTCCGGCGACACCGTGACACTGTCGATGCGCGGCAGGTTCTCCGCGAGCCGTGTGCCCGTCAGGGCGTGCAGCGTGGCGACGTCCACCTCTTCGTGGACCCGCAGCCAGGCGGCCTGCGCCGCAGCCCGCGCCTCGCCGACCTCGCGCGCGGCCATGGCCTCGGCCTTGGCGAGCTGTACGACCCGGCTGCCCTCCGCCTCCGCGAGCCGCACGGTCCGCGCCGCCTCCGCCCCGGCCCGCACCGCGTCCGCCGCCGCGTGCTCCTCCGCCTCGCGCCGCGCGTTGGTACCGCGCTGGTCGACCAACTGCTCCTCCCGCCGGGCGAGTTCGATCTGGCTGGCGAGCTCGTTCTCGGCGATCGCGCGCTCCCGCTCGACGGCGACGGCCCGGCGTTCGTACGTCGCCTTGTCCGCCTCCTGCTGGATCTGCTCGCGGGCGGGAGTGCGCAGCGCCCGCTCCACCTCGGGTTCCGGGCGCAGTGCGACGACCCGTACGGCCACCACCTCGATCCCCGTCGCGGGCAGCCGGGGTTCGGCGGCGAGCCCGCCGGCGATCCGCTCCCGTACCGACGCGACGCCGTCCACCAGGGCCGCCGCCAGCGTCGTACGGGCCAGTACGTCCAGCGCGTGCTGCTGGGCCGTCTCGGTCAGCAGCGAGCCCAGTTGTTCGAGGGGCGTGCCGCGCCAGGAGCCGGTGTCGGGGTCGATGGAGAAGTCGAGCCGCGTGGCCGCAACCCCGGGATCGACGATCCGGTAAGTGACGGTCGCCTGCACCGCGACGTCCTGGAAGTCGGACGTGCGGGCGTGGAAGGTCATCGCCAACTCGCGGTCGTCGACCGGGACTTCGGAGAGCGTGGCGGTCAGGGAGCGGTACCAGAAACTGAGTCCGGGGCCGTCGTGCGCCAGTCGGCCCGACCGGTGGTGCCGGACATGGGCGGTCGGCGCCCCGCGCAGATGGCGCCAGCCGAGACGCCGGGTGATGTCGGCCATGGGTACCCCCTCGCCGCCGGGCGATCCCGGCGGCCCGCTGTGATGCGCTTTTGTCGTCGCAGTGACGATAACGAAGAGGCGCCCTTATCGTCAAGAGGACGAAATCAACTCGCCCGTCTCCCGTCGATCCACGGGTGAACAGGCGTCCGGATGGTCAGGATGGAGGCATGGGATTCCACGTCGACTCCGAGGCCGGGCGGCTGCGCCGCGTCATCCTGCACAGACCCGACCTCGAGCTCAAGAGGCTCACCCCCAGCAACAAGGACGCGCTGCTCTTCGACGACGTGCTGTGGGTGCGCCGGGCCCGGGCGGAGCACGACGGGTTCGCGGACGTGTTGCGCGACCGCGGGGTCACCGTCCATCTCTTCGGCGACCTGCTCACCGAGGCCCTGGAGATCCCGGTGGCCAGATCGCTCGTCCTGGACCGGGTCTTCGACGAGAAGGAGTACGGGCCGCTCGCCACCGACCACCTCCGGGCGGCCTTCGAGACCCTGCCCGCCCCGGAACTGGCGGCCGCGCTGGTCGGCGGGATGACCAAGCGGGAGTTCCTGGACGCGCACATGGAGCCGACCTCCGTGCGCTTCCATGTCATGGACCTCGACGACTTCCTTCTCGGCCCGCTCCCCAATCACCTCTTCACCCGGGACACCTCCGCCTGGATCTACGACGGGGTCTCCATCAACGCCATGCGCTGGCCCGCGCGGCAGCGGGAGACCGTGCACTTCGAGGCGATCTACCGGCACCATCCGCTCTTCCGCGACGAGGGCTTCAATCTCTGGTCGGAGGGGCAGGCGGACTACCCGTCCACCATCGAGGGCGGTGACGTGCTCGTCATCGGCAATGGCGCGGTGCTCATCGGCATGAGCGAGCGGACGACGCCGCAGGCCGTCGAGATGCTCGCGCACAAGCTGTTCGCCGCCGGGTCGGCCCGTACGATCGTGGCGCTCGACATGCCCAAGCGGCGGGCCCTCATGCACCTCGACACCGTGATGACGATGGTCGACGGCGACACCTTCACCCAGTACGCGGGGCTCGGCATGCTCCGCTCGTACACCATCGAACCGGGCTCGGGGGACAAGGAGCTGAAGGTCACCGACCATCCGCCGGAGCACATGCACCGGGCGATCGCGGCGGCGCTGGGGTTGAGCGAGATCCGGGTGCTGACCGCGACGCAGGATGTGCACGCGGCGGAGCGGGAGCAGTGGGACGACGGGTGCAACGTCCTCGCGGTGGAGCCTGGGGTCGTCGTCGCCTATGAGCGGAATGTGACCACCAATACGCATCTGCGCAAGCAGGGTATCGAGGTGATCGAGATTCCGGGGAGTGAGCTGGGACGGGGGCGGGGAGGGCCTCGGTGTATGAGCTGTCCGGTGGAGAGGGACGGGGTGGGGGTTTGATCGGGGTGTCGGGTGCGGGTTGTGTGTGGCTGGGCGCGCAGTTCCCCGCGCCGGCGAAGGCGCGCTGTCCCCGAGGTCCGCAAAGAGGTCCCGTATAGAAATGTGGAGCATCGTATAGACTTCCACTCGCCCCTTTGTTCGTCCCCGTTCTCGCATCCCTGGAGCGCCCCCATGGCGACAGTCCCGACCGCCCTCGCCGGACGCCACTTCCTCAAGGAGCTGGACTTCACCGAGGAGGAGTTTCGCGGTCTGATCGAGCTGGCCGCCGAGCTCAAGGCGGCCAAGAAGGCCGGGGCAGAGACGCAGTACCTGCGGGGCAGGAACATCGCGCTGATCTTCGAGAAGACCTCGACCCGTACGCGCTGCGCGTTCGAGGTCGCCGCCGCGGACCAGGGCGCGTCGACGACGTATCTGGACCCGTCCGGTTCGCAGATAGGCCACAAGGAGTCCGTGAAGGACACCGCGCGTGTGCTCGGCCGGATGTTCGACGCGATCGAGTACCGGGGTGACAGCCAGGCCTCCGTCGAGGAGCTGGCCGCGTACGCCGGAGTGCCCGTCTACAACGGTCTGACCGACGACTGGCACCCCACCCAGATGCTCGCCGACGTGCTCACCATGACCGAGCACTGCGACAAGCCGCTCGGCGAGATCGCCTTCGCCTACCTGGGTGACGCCCGTTTCAACATGGGCAACTCCTACCTGATCACCGGCGCGCTCCTCGGCATGGACGTCCGGATCGTCGCTCCGGAGGCCTACTGGCCCGCCGCGGAGATCGTCGCCGAGGCCCGCAAGCTCGCCGAGAGCAACGGCGGGCGCGTCACCCTCACCGAGCACCTCGGCGAGGGCGTCCACGGTGCCGACTTCGTCGCCACCGACGTATGGGTCTCGATGGGCGAGCCCAAGGAGGTGTGGGACGAGCGCATCGCCGCGCTGTCCCCGTACGCCGTGACCATGGACGTGCTGCGCGCCACCGGCAACCCGGACGTGAAGTTCCTGCACTGCCTGCCGGCCTTCCACGACCTGGGCACCAAGGTCGGTCGCGAGATCCACGAGACCCACGGCCTCGACTCGCTGGAGGTCACCGACGAGGTGTTCGAGTCGGCGCACTCGGTCGTCTTCGACGAGGCCGAGAACCGGCTGCACACCATCAAGGCGATCATGGTCGCCACCCTGGGCCGAGCGGGAATCCCCGAGGTCCTGGCCTGACGGAGGTCCCCGCGGGCCTTATCCTGACCGGCGGTCCGGAGCCACCCCTTCCGCGACCGCCGTGCGACCGACACCGTCGCACCCCGCACCACCGGAAATGAGCACCACCCGCATGTCCGCTCCACGCATCAAGTCCCCCCAGCTGCTGATGGCCGAATCAGGCGCCGACCGCGAAGGCCATGGCCTCAAGCGGACCATGGGTCTCTTCCAGCTCATCTGCTTCGGCGTCGGCGCGATCGTCGGCACCGGAATCTTCGTCGGACTCTCCGACTCGGTCGCCCAGGCCGGACCCGCCGTGGTCGTGTCGTTCATCCTCGCGGCGATCACCTGCGTCTTCACCGCGTTCTCCTTCGCCGAGCTCGGCGGCGCGATCCCGGTCTCCGGATCCTCGTACTCCTTCGCCTACGCGGGACTGGGCGAGGGCACGGCCTTCCTCGTCGGCTGGTGTCTGCTCCTGGAGTACGGCGTCTCCGTGTCGGCCGTGGCGGTCGGCTGGAGCCAGTACGTCAACGAGCTGCTGCACAGCCTCACGGGCGTGCAGCTGCCCGCCGCGCTCTCGGCCGGCCCGTCCGACGGCGGGATCGTCAACCTTCCCGCGGTCATCGTGATCGCGCTGGCCTCGGTCCTGCTGATCCGCGGGGTGCGCGAGAGCGCCCGGGCGACCGCGGCCATGGCCGTGCTGAAGCTCGTCGTGCTCGTCGCCTTCTGCGCGATCGGGTTCAGCGCCTTCCAGCACGGCAACCTCACGCCGTTCTCCCCGGCCGGCCTGGGCGGTATCGGCGCGGGCACCACGGCGGCCTTCTTCTCGTACATCGGCTTCGACGCGATCACCACGGCCGGCGAGGAGGCCAAGGACCCCCGCCGCAACATCCCGATCGCCATCCTGGTCTGCATCGGTCTGGTCACCCTGCTGTACTGCGCGGTGGCCCTCGCGGCGATCGGCGCCGTCGGCGGCGACGCGGTCGCCGGGCGGCCCGCCGCGCTGTCGTACGTCGTCAACGTGGTCACCGGCTCCACGGTCGGCGCCGGGGTCGTCGCGTTCGGAGCGGTCGTCGCCATCGCCTCGGTCGTGCTCGCGGTGATGTACGGACAGACCCGCATCCTCATGTCCATGTCCCGCGACGGGCTCGTGCCGCGGGTCTTCGAGAAGATCTCGCCGAAGACCTCGACCCCGGTCGCGGGGACCCTGATCGTCGCCATCGTCTTCGCCGTCCCGGCGGCCTTCGCCCCGCTCGACGCCGTCGTCAACCTGACGACGATCGGCACGCTCGCCACCATGGCCGCCGTCAACGTCGCGGTGATCGCGCTGCGGCGCCGCCAACCGGGTCTCGCCAGGACGTTCCGGGTGCCGCTCTACCCCGTGGTGCCGCTGCTCGGCATCGGCTTCTGTCTGTACCTGATGTACGAGACGGGCTGGACGACCTGGATCCAGTTCGTGTGCTTCCTGGCGGCCGGCTTCCTCGTGTACGTGTTCTACGGGCGCCGCAACTCCCGGCTGGCCGCGGCCGCGGCCGTTCCCGGAGCCGTTTCCGGCGCCGAGGTCACACCGGACGCCGCTGAGCGGGCACCACAGGCAGTCTGAACCAGACCGCCTTGCCGGAACCGGTGGGGCGGTGGCCGCAGGAGGAGCTGAGGGTGCGGATCAGGAGGAGGCCGCGCCCGTGCTCCTGCCAGGGGTCGGGCTCGCCGGGCGGTTCCGGGACCGTGAGGTTGCCGGGCGGCTCCGGGTCCGGGTCGTGCACCTCGACCTGACAGCCGGTCGGCATGAGCTCCACGACCAGCTCTATGGGACCGTCCCCCGCGGTGTGCTCCACGGCGTTGGCGACCAGTTCCGCGGTGAGCAGTTCCGCGGTGTCGCTGTCGGCCGCGTGCTTCAGCTCGGCCAGCGCGGTGCGGACCAGGGCGCGGGCGACCGGCACGGCCGCGGCGGTGTGCGGCAGCGCGATGCGCCAGGAGGCGGGGGCGGGGGTGTCGTGCAAGGCGGGTCCGTTCATGGAGCAGGCTGTCCTGCTTTCAACGTGAGGAATGGTACGGCGCGGCCGGGCGCAGACGTCGGGCGGGCGCGTTCCAGGACATTCGGTGGGCGCCCTCCCAGGACGTTCGGCTCGGCATGAGGCCCCGTACCCAGCTCAACACCTGGTCTCCCGCGAGGTGCTCCCGCCGTTACGGGGCTATCGAGAACCCGTGACTAGATGACGGGAAACGGTCACTTCACGACCGGTCTATTGCGTGGTCGTGACGACAGTCACAGAATGGTGATAACTTCGTGGAGTAACGACGCCCGCTGTCCGGCGCCCCGCGCGGACCGCCGCCCCCGTCCGAGGAGGCCGCCCGTCATGAGTCCCTTCACCGGCTCCGCCGCCCGCACCTCCGACTGGCAGCACCTGAGGTGCGCGGTCGCCGACGGGGTCGCCACGGTCACCCTGGCCCGCCCCGAGAAACTCAACGCCCTCACCTTCGGCGCCTACGCCGACCTGCGCGATCTGCTCGCCGAGCTCTCCCGTGAGCGGTCGGTGCGGGCGCTGGTGCTGGCGGGGGAGGGGCGCGGCTTCTGCTCCGGCGGCGACGTCGACGAGATCATCGGCGCGACCCTGTCCATGGACACCGCCCAGCTCCTCGACTTCAACCGGATGACCGGGCAGGTCGTGCGGGCCGTACGGGAGTGCCCGTTCCCGGTGATCGCGGCGGTGCACGGGGTCGCGGCGGGCGCCGGAGCCGTCCTCGCCCTGGCCGCCGACTTCCGGGTGGCCGACCCGAGCGCCCGGTTCGCCTTCCTCTTCACCCGCGTCGGACTGTCCGGCGGCGACATGGGCGCCGCCTATCTGCTGCCCCGGGTCGTCGGGCTCGGTCACGCGACCCGGCTGCTGATGCTCGGCGAACCGGTGCGCGCGCCCGAGGCCGAGCGGATCGGCCTGATCAGCGAGCTGGCCGACGAGGGCAGCGCGGACGAGGCCGCCCAGCGGCTGGCCCGCCGCCTGGCCGAGGGCCCGGCTCTCGCGTACGCCCAGACCAAGGCCCTGCTCACCGCCGAACTGGACATGCCCCTCGCCGCCTCCGTCGAGCTCGACGCCTCGACCCAGGCCCTCCTGATGACCGGCGAGGACTACGCCGAGTTCCATGCGGCGTTCACGGAGAAGCGCGCGCCGAAGTGGCGGGGGCGATAGCCGTGGCGACGCGGACGGGCGCGTCTGTGCGTGTCGCCGTCATCGGCGGCGGTCCCGGCGGACTGTACGCCGCCGCGCTCCTCAAGCGCCTCGACCCGGGCCGCGAGGTCACCGTCTGGGAGCGCAACGCCCCCGACGACACCTTCGGCTTCGGTGTCGTGCTCTCCGACGAGACGCTCGGTGGGATCGAGCACGCCGACCCGGTCGTGTACGCGGCGCTCCAGGACGAGTTCGTGCGCTGGGACGACATCGACATCGTGCACCGGGGCGTACGCAACACCTCCGGAGGCCACGGCTTCGCGGCGCTCGGCCGGCGCCGACTCCTGGAGATCCTGCACGAGCGCTGCCGCTCGCTCGGCGTCGAGCTGCGCTTCCGGGCCGAGGCCCCGCCGGTCGCCGAACTGATGACGGCGTACGACCTGGTCGTCGCCGCCGACGGGGTGCACAGCCCGACCCGGGCGGCGTACGCGGAGGTCTTCGGACCGTCGGTCGAGGAGCACCGGTGCCGTTACATCTGGCTCGCCGCCGACTTCGCCTTCGACTCCTTCCGCTTCGAGATCGCCGAGACCGAGCACGGCGTGATGCAGCTGCACGGCTACCCGTACGCGGCCGACGCCTCCACCGTCATCGTCGAGATGCGCGAAGAGGTGTGGCGGGCGGCCGGTTTCGCGGACCTCGACGAACAGGGGTCCGTCGAGCTCTGCGGCAAGATCTTCACGGACGCGCTCGGCGGACGGCAGCTGCGGTCCAACAAGTCGACGTGGACCACCTTCCGTACGGTGGTCAACGACCGCTGGTCCCACGGCAATCTGGTCCTCCTCGGCGACGCCGCGCACACCGCCCACTTCTCCATCGGCTCCGGCACCAAGCTCGCCGTCGAGGACGCGCTCGCGCTGGCCGCCTGCCTGGAGGAGCGGCCCACCCTCGACGAGGCACTCGCCGCGTACGAGGAGGAGCGGCGCCCCGTCGTCGCGTCCACCCAGCGGGCGGCGCGGGCCAGCCTGGAGTGGTTCGAGAACCTGGGGCTGTATCTCCACCAGCCCGCCCGGCAGTTCGCCTTCAACCTCCTCACGCGCAGCCGCCGCGTCACACACGACAACCTGCGGCTGCGGGACGCGCACTTCACGGCGGCGGTCGAGCGCGAGTTCGGCTGCCCGCCCGGCACACCGCCGATGTTCACCCCGTTCCGGCTGCGCGGTATGACCCTGCGCAACCGGGTCGTGGTCTCACCGATGGACATGTACTCGGCCGTGGACGGCGTCCCCGGCGACTTCCACCTCGTCCACCTGGGCGCACGGGCGCTCGGCGGCGCGGGCCTGGTGATGACCGAGATGGTGTGCGTGAGCGCCGAGGGCCGCATCACACCCGGCTGCGCGGGCCTCTACTCACACCGGCAGGCCGACTCCTGGCGGCGGATCATCCGTTTCGTGCACGCCCAGTCACCCGGCACCGCGATCGGCGTCCAGCTCGGACACTCCGGCCGCAAGGGCTCCACGAAGCTGATGTGGGAGGGCATGGACGAGCCGCTGGAGGAGGGCAACTGGCCGCTCGTGGCCCCCTCCCCGATCCCGTACGGACCGCGCAGCCAGACCCCCCGGCAGCTGTGCCGCGCCCAACTCACCGACATCCGCGAGCAGTTCGCGGCCGCCGCCTGGCGTGCCGCCCGCTGCGGCTTCGATCTCCTCGAACTGCACTGCGCCCACGGCTACCTGCTGTCCGGCTTCCTCTCACCGCTCACCAACCGGCGCACCGACGTCTACGGCGGCTCGCTGGAACGCAGACTGCGCTTCCCGCTGGAGGTCTTCGACGCCGTACGGGCCGTGTGGCCGGAGGAGCGGCCCATGACCGTCCGCATCTCCGCCACCGACTGGGCCGAGGGCGGCAACACCGGGGACGAGGGCGTGGCGATCGCTCGGGCCTTCGCGGCGCACGGCGCCGACGCGGTCGATGTGTCGACCGGGCAGGTGGTCGCCGACGAACAGCCGGAGTACGGCCGCTCGTATCAGACCCCGTTCGCCGACCGGATCCGCCACGAGACCGGCCTCCCCGTGATCGCCGTCGGCGCGATCTCCTCCTGGGACGACGTCAACTCCCTGATCCTGGCCGGGCGTACGGACCTGTGCGCACTCGCCCGGCCGCATCTCTACGACCCGCACTGGACGCTGCACGCGGCGGCCGAGCAGGGGTACGAGGGTCCGGGCGTCGCCTGGCCCAAGCCGTACCGCGCGGGCAGCCGCCGCCCGCAGACCGGACGCATCGACGCCCCCAAGCCCCGTCTCTCACTGGGGACTTGAGGGCGCGGGACAGCGGTCCTGACGGGAGAGGCCGGCCATGCCCGCCGTCAGTGTCGAGCCGTCCGCCGGGTCGACGAGGAGGAAAGCGCCGGTGCGGCGTACGTCCGCGTAGTCGTCGAGCGCGAGCGGCTCGGCGGTGCGCAGGGTGATGCGCCCGAGGTCGTTCGTCACTGCGGCGCGTACGCGAGTCCGGCGTCCCTGCCGAGCACGTCGATGCCGGCGATCTCGCGGCACGGTCTCCAGGAACTCCAGGAGCGCCGGACCCTCGTACCAGTCCGTGTGTTCGAACTCGCCAGCGACCTCACGGAAGATGTGGACGGCCTCCGACTCCAGGGCGTCCAAGTGCGACAGCGTGAAGTCCTGTTCGACCGCCGTGGAGGTCATACGAGCCCCCGCGCCGCGAGCACCGCGTGCACCGAGTCCGCGGACTCCTGCGGGGTCTGCAGATGCGTCTCCAGCGTGAGCGCCGGGTCCAACGGCGGCTCGTAGGGGTCGTCGACGCCGGTGAGCCCGGTCAGCCGGCCCGCGGCCTGCCGGGCGTACAGCCCCTTCACGTCGCGCTCGCTGCACACCTCGACGGGGGTGGCGACATGCACCTCGATGTACGGCGTCCCGCTCGCCTCGTGCCGCTCCCGGACGGCGTCGCGGCTGTCGGCGTACGGCGCGATGACGGGCACCACGGCGAGGACGCCGTTGCGCGCGAGCACCTCGGCGACCAGGCCGATGCGCTGCACGTTGGTGTTGCGGTCCTCGCGCGAGAAGCCGAGACCCGCGGAGAGGAACCGGCGGACCTCGTCGCCGTCGAGGACCTCCACCCGGTGCCCCTCCGCCTTCAGACGGGTCCCGAGTATCCGGGCGATGGTCGTCTTGCCCGCGCTCGGCAGACCCGTGAGCCAGACGGTGGCTCCCTGAGCCCTTGCCGTGGTGGTCATACGTGCGGTCCTCTTCCTGTCCTGGCGTGCGGCTCACGACGCTAGGTAAGAAGCATGAGAAGAGGGACGGAAGGGGCTGAGGGTTCCCTTAGCGCCTCATGATGTAACCGAGGTCACACGTCAGTGGGTTCGGTGAATCTCGCCCCCGCGTCCCGCAGCCGCTCGTGCAGCGCCCGGAACACGGCGGCCGAGCGGGCGCCCGGCCAGTCCTCGGGCAGCAACGCGGCGGGCAGCCCCGGGTCGGCGTACGGGAGGTGGCGCCAGGTGTCCAGGGCGAGCAGATAGTCGCGGTACGCCTCCTCGGGCGGGGTGTCCGCGCGCCGCCGCCAGTCGCGCAGCACGGTCGCGTGCTGGTCGAGGAAGGCCTCGTGCTGCTTGGCGATCGCCGCCAGGTCCCACCAGCGCGCGACCGCTTCCGCCGTCGCCGCGAAGCCCAGGTGCTCCCCGCGGAACAGCTCCACGTAAGGGTCGAGCCGCAGCCGCGCCAGGGTGTGCCGGGTCTCCTCGTAGAGCCGCGCGGGGGCGAGCCAGACGCCGGGGGCCGCCGTCCCGAAGCCGAGACCGGCGAGGCGCGAGCGCAGTACGTGCCGCTTCTGCCGCTCGGACTCCGGCACGGAGAAGACGGCGAGCACCCAGCCCTCTTCCTCGGGAGGCGCCGTCGCGTACACCCGCCGGTCGCCGTCCTCCAGCAGTTGGCGGGCGTCCGGCGACAGCGCGTACCCCGCGCCGCCCGCCGCCGTACGGGCCGGTTCGAGCAGTCCGCGGCGCTTGAGCCGGGACACCGACGAGCGTACGGAGGGCGCGTCGACGCCGACCGCGGCGAGGAGCCGGATCAACTCGGCCACCGGCACGGGGCCGGGCATGAAACGGCCGTACGCGCCGTAGAACGTGACGATGAGGGACCGGGGGGCGTGCTGCTCTGACACGTTGATCACTCTAGTGCGCGAAGATCACTTGGGACCGCTGCCGGTGGACAACTCACCCTCCGGCGCGGGCGGCGACGGGGTCTGCCCGCTCGCCGGCGGGGCGTCCGCGCGCAGCCGGAAGCGTTGCAGCTTTCCGGTCGCCGTGCGCGGCAGCGAGTCCAGGAAGACGAACTCGCGAGGGCACTTGTACGGCGCCAGCTCGGACTTGAGGAAGGCGCGCAGCGCCTCGGTGTCCTTGCGTGCCCCCTCTCTGAGGACCATGTACGCCACCACCACCTGCCCGCGTGCCTCGTCGGGCCGCCCCACGACCGCCGTCTCGACCACGTCCGGGTGGCGCAGCAGGGCGTCCTCGACCTCGGGCCCGGCGATGTTGTACCCCGCCGAGACGATCATGTCGTCGGCGCGGGCGACATAGCGGAAGTAGCCGTCGGGGTCGCGCACATAGGTGTCGCCGGTGATGTTCCAGCCGCCGCGCACGTACTCCCGCTGCCGTGGGTCGGCGAGATAGCGGCAGCCGACCGGGCCACGCACCGCGAGCAGTCCGGGCTCGCCGTCCGGCACCGGCGTCCCCTCGGCGTCGACCACCCGCGCCTGCCAGCCCGGTACGGGGACGCCCGTCGTCCCGGGGCGGATGTGCTCGTCGGCCGCGGAGATGAAGATGTGCAGCAGCTCGGTGGCGCCGATGCCGTTGATGATGCGCAGTCCGGTGCGGTGGTGCCAGGCCCGCCAGGTCGCGGCGGGCAGGTTCTCGCCCGCGGACACACAGCGCCGCAGCGAGGTCGTGTCGTACTCGTCCAGGTCCGCCAGCATCGCCCGGTAGGCGGTGGGTGCGGTGAACAGCACCGAGACGCGGTGCTCGGTGATCGCGGGCAACAGTTGCTTGGGGCCCGCCTGTTCGAGCAGCAGGGAGCAGGCGCCGGCGCGCATCGGGAAGACGACGAGGCCGCCGAGCCCGAACGTGAAGCCCAGCGGGGGACTGCCGGTGAAGACGTCGTCCTCGTGCGGCCGCAGCACGTGCTTCGAGAAGGTGTCCGCTATGGCCAGCACATCGCGGTGGAAGTGCACACAGCCCTTGGGGCGGCCGGTGGTGCCGGAGGTGAACGCGATCAGCGCGACGTCGTCTGCGGCCGTGTCGACCGCCGTGAACGGCTCGTCCGGGGCGCCCGTGATGCGCAGCAGCAGGTCGTCGGGCGCGTCCCCGCCGTACGTCGTGATCCGCAGCCCCGGGATCTCCGCCTTCGCCAGGTCGTCGACCGACCGTACGTCGCACAGCGCGTGGGTGACGTGGGCGATGGCGCACATGGTGGTCAGCTCGTGCGGGCGCTGCTGGGCGAGCACCGTGACGGCGACCCCGCCCGCCTTCAGGACCGCCAACCAGCACGCGGCGAGCCAGGGTGTGGTGGGCCCGCGCAGCAGCACCCGGTTGCCGGGCACGACGCCCAGTTCGGTGGTCAGGACGTGGGCGATCCGGTCCACCCGGGTGAGGAGGTGCCCGTACGTCCACAGGTCGCCGGACGGCGTGCGGAAGGCGGGGCGCTGCGGTGGCTTGCCGCCGAGGAGTTCGGCGGCGCAGTTCAGCCGTTCGGGGTAGTGCAGCTCGGGCAGGTCGAAGGGGAGTTCGGGCCACTGCTCGGGGGGCGGGAGGTGGTCGCGGGCGAAGGTGTCGACGTGGGCCGAGGTCGTCGGCTCCAGGGTGTCGCCGTCCATGGAGGTTCGCCCCCTTGTCGTGGTGGGCTCGCAGCGCTCAGCTCGTGACTCTCGGTGCTCAGCTCTCGGTGCTCTGGGCTCGCGTCTCGCACAAGGAGCGTATCGTGTTGGTGACGACAGTCAACGTCCCGCGATAGCCTGGGGTCCCGCAGTCCGACGGCGGAGAGGGAACCGGCAATGCCCGCATTCTCGCTCGATCCGGCACAGACCGCCTGGTGTGCCGAGCTGCGCGCGCTGGCCGAGGAGCGGTTGCGCCCGCTGGCGGAGAAGGGCGAGCCGGGTCACGTCAACCGTGCCCTTGTCGCCGAGTTGGGCCGGCTCGGGCTGCTCGCCCGCCTGTTCACCTCGGGCGCGCTCGATCTGTGCCTGATGCGGGAGTCCTTGGCGCACGGTTGCACCGAGGCCGAGACGGCACTCGCCCTGCAGGGCCTCGGTGCGCATCCGGTGCACGCGTACGGCACCCGGGCGCAACGCGAGCGCTGGCTGCCCCGGGTCGCGGACGGCAGTGCGGTGGCCGCGTTCGCGCTGAGCGAGCCGGGCGCGGGCTCGGACGCGGCGGCGCTGGCGCTCCGCGCGGACCGAGACGCCTCCCGGGCGCCCACTTCCGCACCGGCGCCCGGCGAAGCGGCGCCCGCGGCCAGCGGGGCCTCATCCGCGGCCTCTGGAGCGGCGCCCGGAGTCGCGCCTGCGGCCCCCGGAGGCTTGCCCGCCGACCTTGGTTCCTCGCCTGCGGCCTCTGGGGTCGCTCCCGGGGCCGCCGGAGCCGTGCCCGCGGACCCCGTGCCGTCCGTCGCCGAGGGGCAGGGGACGCCCGTTGCCGAGCGTGACGGCTGGGGGAGCTGGCGGCTCAGTGGGGAGAAGTGCTGGATCTCCAACGCGCCCGAGGCCGACTTCTACACCGTCTTCGCGCGGACCACCCAGGGCGCCGGAGCCCGGGGCGTCACCGCCTTCCTGGTGCCCGCCGACCGTCCGGGCCTCACCGGCACCCCGCTCGACATGCTCTCCCCGCACCCCATCGGCGCCCTCGCCTTCGACGCCGTACCGGTGACCGCGGACGACGTGCTCGGCGAGCCCGACCGCGGTTTCCGGGTCGCGATGCACACCCTCAACCTCTTCCGCCCGAGCGTGGGCGCCTTCGCGGTCGGCATGGCGGAGGCGGCCCTCGCGGCGACGCTCACGCACACGGCCGGGCGTGAGGCGTTCGGCGGCAGGCTGAAGGACCTGCAGACGGTGGCTCACCAGGTCGCCGAGATGGCGCTGCGTACGGAGGCGGCCCGCCTGATGGTCTACGCGGCGGCAGCGGCGTACGACGAAGGGGCCCCGGACGTGCCCCGGCGCGCGGCGATGGCGAAGCTGCTGGCGACCGAGACGGCCCAGTACGTGGTCGACGCGGCCGTCCAACTGCACGGCGCCCGTGCCCTGCGCCGCGGCCATCTCCTCGAACACCTCTACCGGGAGGTCCGCGCGCCCCGTATCTACGAAGGCGCCAGCGAGGTCCAGCGGGCGGTCATCGCCAAGGAGCTGTACGCGTCGGTGGAGGCCCCGTGAGCGTCGAGAGCCTGGAGGTTTTGTGAGCACCGAGCGCGTCAACCCGCCCGAGCTCTCCCCGCCCACCGGCTTCTCGCACGCCGTCGTCGCCACCGGCACCCGCGTGGTCTTCCTGGCGGGCCAGACCGCGCTGGACACGGACGGGAAGGTGGTCGGCGCGACCCTCCCGGAGCAGTTCGAGAAGGCGCTGACCAATCTGCTGACGGCGTTGCGGGCCGCGGGCGGCACCCCGGCCGACCTCGCGCGGGTCACGGTCTACGCCACCGATGTCGCGGACTACCGTGCGCGGGCCCCCGAACTCGGCCGCGTCTGGCGGCGGTTGGCGGGACGGGACTATCCCGCGATGGCCGTCGTCGGCGCCGCCCGCCTCTGGGACGAACAGGCCCTGGTCGAACTCGACGGCTTCGCGGTGCTGCCGTAGCACCCCGCCCCCGGAACTTCCGGAACTCCCTGAACTCCCGGAGGGACTAGGCGGCGACTGCCAGCCGCTCGGCGAACACCCGGTGCGGAGCGACCACGCTGCCGTCGGGAAGCAGTTCACCGCTGTCGTCGAAGACGATCGCGCCGTTGCACAGCAGGCTCCAGCCCTGCTCGGGGTGGGCCGACACGATGTGCGGAGCGTTGGAGTCCGCGGACGGGCACAGAGTTTGGTGGGAACACATGACGCACCTCCACGTCGGATGCGATGAGTGTCGACGGCGCTGTCGCCGCCTCGCATACGTAAGACCATGCTCCCGCGGCGAACTCATCGGAACCGCCGGTCGAGAAGCGTGACAACACGCGGACAACTCTCGAACGTTCCCATGACGCACGGACTCGACCCCCGACGGACCGGACCCGCCATGTGGCGGACTCGCCACCAAAGGGGTGAGGGTCACCGCCTCGGGCCCGTGCGCCCGGTACCTGTGGAGCCCCCCACGTTCCAGGAGGTACCTCATGCCCTTGCGCCAGGTCTTCGGCGCGGCCACCGGCGCCGTGCTCCTGCTGCTGTTCGCCCCGTCCGCCGTCGCCGTGTCCGTCGGCGCCCTGTCGACCCCGTCCGAGACGGTCACCGTCGACCCGACCGGTCACCTCGCCGCCGACGGAACCGTCACCCTCTCCGGCACCTACCGCTGTCTGAGCGGTACGGGGCCGGTGCTCGTCTCCTCGTCGGTGTCGCAGGGCGACTCCCGGATCCGCTACGGCATCGGCGGCAGCGCGGCGGTCTGCGACGGGGCGGAGCACCGCTGGACCAACTCGGAGAAGCGCACACCCGGCACCCTCGCCCCGGGCGCCGCCCATGTCGAGGCCACCCTGATGGAACTGAGCCCGGCCCTGGGCGGTCTGCCGCTGCCGCTGTTCCACGCGCTGCAGCAGCAGGACATCACCCTCATGGAGGGCTGAGCCGGCGCACGGGCGGGACGGGACGGCACACGGCGGGCTCGCCGGAGGACGACGCGAAGTCGTCCCCAGCGAGCCCCACTACCTTTCAGGCGCCCTAGATGTCCCGGAACGTATCGATCTGTGCTCCGATCGAGTTGAGCCGCTCGGCCAGGTCCTCGTAGCCGCGGTTGATGACGTACACATTGCGCAGCACGGACGTGCCGTCGGCCGCCATCATCGCCAGCAGCACGACCACGGCCGGGCGCAGCGCGGGCGGGCACATCATCTCGGCGGCGCGCCAGCGGGTCGGGCCCTCGACCAGCACGCGGTGCGGGTCGAGGAGCTGCAGCCGGCCGCCGAGCCGGTTGAGGTCGGTCAGGTAGATGGCCCGGTTGTCGTAGACCCAGTCGTGGATGAGGGTCTTGCCCTGGGCGGAGGCCGCGATGGCCGCGAAGAACGGCACGTTGTCGATGTTCAGGCCCGGGAACGGCATCGGGTGGATCTTGTCGATCGGCGCCTCGAGCTTGGAGGGCCGTACGGTCAGGTCCACCAGCCGCGTACGGCCGTTGTCGGCGAAGTACTCCGGCGTGCGGTCGTGGTCGAGGCCCATCTCCTCCAGTACCGCGAGCTCGATCTCCAGGAACTCGATCGGCACCCGGCGCACCGTCAGCTCCGACTCGGTGACCACCGCGGCGGCGAGCAGGCTCATCGCCTCGACCGGGTCCTCGGACGGCGAGTAGTCCACGTCCACGTCGATGTTCGGCACGCCGTGGACGGTGAGCGTGGTCGTGCCGACGCCCTCCACCCGTACGCCGAGCGCCTCCAGGAAGAAGCACAGGTCTTGGACCATGTAGTTGGAGGAGGCGTTGCGGATGACGGTCACGCCGTCGTGGCGGGCGGCGGCGAGCAGCGCGTTCTCGGTGACGGTGTCCCCGCGCTCGGTCAGCACGATGGGCCGGCCGGGGGAGACGGCCCGGTCGACCTGGGCGTGGTAGAGCCCCTCGGTGGCGGCGATGTCGAGCCCGAACCGCCGCAGCGCGATCATGTGCGGCTCGATGGTCCTGGTGCCGAGGTCACAACCGCCCGCGTACGGCAGCTTGAAGGTGTCCATACGGTGCAGCAGCGGGCCGAGGAACATGATGATCGACCGCGTCCGGCGGGCGGCCTCGGCGTCGATCGCCTCCATGTCCAGCTCGCTCGGGGGGACGATCTCGAGGTCGACCCCGTCGTTGATCCAGCGGGTGCGGACGCCGATCGAGCCGAGCACCTCCAGAAGGCGGTAGACCTCCTCGATCCTGGCCACCCGGCGCAGCACCGTGCGCCCCTTGTTCAGGAGCGTCGCGCACAGCAGCGCGACACACGCGTTCTTACTGGTCTTGACATCGATCGAGCCGGACAGACGACGTCCGCCGACCACGCGCAGATGCATCGGACCCGCGTAGCCCAGAGAGACGATTTCGCTGTCCAGGGCTTCACCGATTCGAGCGATCATCTCAAGGCTGATGTTTTGGTTGCCGCGCTCGATGCGATTGACGGCGCTCTGACTTGTGCCGAGTGCCTCGGCGAGCTGCGACTGTGTCCAGCCCCGGTGTTGCCGGGCGTCACGGATGAGCTTGCCGATGCGTACGAGGTAGTCGTCTGCCATGGCGCGACCGTATATCTGATGTGAGATAAAGAGAAACGGAGCGCATCCGTCCGGGTAGTGGGCTACAGCACACCGCACCCGCAGGGGAGTTCGGGTGCGGCGCCGTGGCGGCACGGCGACTTCGGTCAGCGCTCCCGCCGACGCGTCGTGCGCCGCCAGCCGAAGGGACCCGGTAGATCCATCGACGTGGTGCGGCGCCCGTTGCTGCTGCGGGTGTGGTGCGGTCCGTGCCGGCCGCCCGTGGTGATCGACCACGAGCGCCGGTTGATGTTCAGCCGCACCCCGGGAAGGATGCGGAAGCTCTTGCGGAACGTGAGAGGCATGGTTGGTCCCCCTTGGGGCAGTTCACGGCATTCCTGTCGTTTCGCGGCGCCGACTGTGGCGCGTCCCGTTCCGAGTACCCCGAAGCGGGCGATGGTTGCCTGTGAACTCCGGGCGCGTTCAGCCTCGTTCGGCCGCCCCGTGCTCCACGAGTGTCTGGGTGCCGATGACCCCGAGGAGGGCGACCTGTTCGGCGTCCCGCGTTCCCGGCTCGGCCGTGTAGACCATGATGCGCAGGTCGCTGCCCGCGACGTTGAGTACGTCGCAGTCGAGTGTCAGGGGACCCAGCTGCGGATGGTCGATGGTCTTCCGCGAGGTCTCGTGGTGGCCCACGGCCTCGGACTCCCACAGCTCGGCGAACCGGTCGCTGCGCGCGCGCAACTCCTCGACCAGGCGCCGCAGCCGCTGGTCCGCCGGATACCGGCGCGCGGTCGCGCGCAGGTCGGCGACGACGGTGATCTCGAACTCGCGTCGGGCCTCGGGGGTGTGGCGGACGTGGGTGCCCGGGCCCACGAGGTTGCGCCACACCGCGTTGCGCTCGTTGCCGCGCCATCCGGACGGGTCACCCATCAGGGCCGCGTACAGCGGGTTGGCCAGCAGCAGGTTCCACGCCGCGTTGAAGACCGCGACGGGCGTTCCGGTCAGCCGGTCCAGCATCCGGTGCACGCCGGGAGTGATGTGGGCGGGCACGGTGCCGCGTCCCGGCGGGGCCAGTCCGGCGAGATGGAAGAGGTGTTCGCGCTCGGTGCCGGACAGGCGCAGCGCCCGGCCGAGCGCCTCGACGATCTGCTCCGAGGGGTTGCTCGCCCGCCCCTGTTCGAGACGGGTCACATAGTCGACCGAGATCCCGGCCAGTAGAGCCAGCTCCTCGCGGCGCAGTCCGGCCGCCCGCCGGTGCCCACCGACGGGGAGCCCGGCCGCCTCGGGGGAGACCCGGTCCCGCCAGCGCCGGACCGTCCGTCCGAACTCCGTACTCGCCATCCCCCCACTGTGCACCGGTCCGCGCGTCCGTGCCTGGTACTGGCAGTGCCAGGAACAGGCGGGGCGGACCCGTGACCGCCCACCCCGCCCCGAGTGCTGTGTTCCCCGCTCCGGGCGCCGTCGATAGGGTGTCGCCGTGCCCGCGTATCCGCCGATGCCGTCACGCCTAGAGACCGCCCGGCTGACGCTGCGGCCGTGGTCCGACTCCGATGCCGAGAGTCACAGCGCGCTCTTCGCGGAACGGGGCGACGGGCCGCTCCCGGTCGAACGGAGCCGCGAGATCATCGCGACCCAGCTCGCCGCGGCGGCGTCGACCGGCATCGCTCTGCTGCCCGTCGACCGCCGCGACACGGGCACCTTCATCGGCTACTGCGGGCTCCTCGTCGGCCGGGCCTCCCTCGACGAACCCGAGATCGCGTACGAGTTGTTCCGCGGCGCGCACGGGCACGGCTATGCGACCGAGGCGGCCTCCGCGGTGCTCGCCGCCGCGAGCACGACCGGGCGCGGGCGGGTCTGGGCGACCGTGCGCACCTGGAACGCTCCGTCGTTCCGTGTCCTCGAAAAGCTCGGGTTCGAGCGCGACCACGTCTCGGCCGACGACCGCGGCGAGCTGGTGTGGCTCACGCGCGCGCTGCCCCGGGCACGCCGGAGTCACTGACGGCAGGTCGACAGCATGCCGGGCATGACCCGGGGGCGCCCATGTACTAGAGTTATCTCGACATCGAGATATCTGCCGAGGTGCACCGCAGCCGCACGTTGTCATCAGGTCTGGCAGTAAGGCTTACCTAAGTTAGCCTTACCTTAGCGGATCGGCCAAGACGTCGTGGCGGCAGGATGCGGTGGGAACGCGCACATCAATGAAGGAGACTGTCGTGTCGGCGAACAGCTTCGACGCCCGCAGCACGCTGCAGGTGGGCGACGAGTCGTACGAGATCTTCCGGCTGGACAAGGTGGAAGGCTCGGCTCGCCTTCCGTACAGCCTGAAGGTGCTGCTGGAGAACCTGCTCCGCACCGAGGACGGCGCGAACATCACCGCCGACCACATCCGGTCCATCGGAAACTGGGACTCCCAGGCGCAGCCCAGCCAGGAGATCCAGTTCACGCCCGCCCGCGTGATCATGCAGGACTTCACCGGCGTGCCCTGTGTCGTCGACCTCGCCACCATGCGTGAGGCCGTCAAGGAGCTCGGCGGCGACCCGGCGAAGATCAACCCGCTGGCCCCGGCCGAGCTGGTCATCGACCACTCCGTCATCGCCGACAAGTTCGGCACCAACGACGCGTTCGCGCAGAACGTCGAGCTGGAGTACGGCCGCAACAAGGAGCGCTACCAGTTCCTGCGCTGGGGTCAGACCGCCTTCGACGAGTTCAAGGTCGTCCCGCCGGGCACCGGCATCGTCCACCAGGTGAACATCGAGCACCTGGCGCGCACGGTCATGGTCCGTAACGGCCAGGCGTACCCCGACACGCTCGTCGGCACCGACTCGCACACCACGATGGTCAATGGCCTCGGTGTGCTCGGCTGGGGCGTCGGCGGCATCGAGGCCGAGGCCGCGATGCTCGGCCAGCCGGTCTCCATGCTCATCCCGCGCGTCGTCGGCTTCAAGCTGACCGGTGAGCTCACCCCCGGCACCACCGCCACCGACCTGGTGCTCACGATCACCGAGATGCTGCGCAAGCACGGCGTCGTCGGCAAGTTCGTCGAGTTCTACGGCGAGGGCGTCGCCGCCACCTCGCTGGCCAACCGCGCCACCATCGGCAACATGTCGCCGGAGTTCGGCTCGACGGCCGCGATCTTCCCGATCGACGCAGAAACGATCAAGTACCTCAAGCTGACCGGCCGCAGCGAGCAGCAGCTCGCGCTCGTCGAGGCGTATGCCAAGGAGCAGGGCCTCTGGCTCGACCCGGCCGCCGAGCCCGACTTCTCCGAGAAGCTGGAGCTGGACCTCTCGACGGTCGTCCCGTCGATCGCCGGCCCGAAGCGCCCGCAGGACCGCATCGTCCTCGCGAACGCCGCGCAGCAGTTCGCCCAGGACGTCCGCAACTACGTGGACGAGGACGACGAGGCGGGCAAGGAGTCCTTCCCGGCCTCCGACTCCCCGGCCACCACCAACGGCGTACCGACCCGTCCGACCACGGTCACCGCCCCCGACGGCTCGACCTACGAGATCGACCACGGCGCGGTGACGGTCGCGGCCATCACCTCCTGCACCAACACCTCGAACCCGTACGTCATGGTCGCCGCCGCGCTCGTCGCGAAGAAGGCCGTGGAGAAGGGCCTGACCCGCAAGCCGTGGGTCAAGACCACCCTCGCCCCGGGCTCCAAGGTCGTCACCGACTACTTCGACAAGGCGGGGCTCACCCCCTACCTCGACAAGGTCGGCTTCAACCTCGTCGGCTACGGCTGCACCACCTGCATCGGCAACTCCGGCCCGCTGCCGGAGGAGGTCTCCAAGGCCGTCAACGACCACGACCTCGCGGTCACCTCGGTCCTCTCCGGCAACCGGAACTTCGAGGGCCGCATCAACCCCGACGTCAAGATGAACTACCTGGCCTCCCCGCCGCTGGTCGTCGCGTACGCGCTCGCGGGCTCCATGAAGGTGGACATCACCAAGGACGCGCTGGGCATCGACCAGGACGGCAAGCCCGTCTACCTGGCCGACATCTGGCCCTCCGAGGCCGAGGTCAACGACGTCGTGGCGAACGCCATCGGCGAGGACATGTTCAACAAGTCCTACCAGGACGTCTTCGCGGGCGACGCCCAGTGGCAGGCGCTGCCGATCCCGACCGGCAACACCTTCGAGTGGGACCCGCAGTCCACCTACGTCCGCAAGCCCCCGTACTTCGAGGGCATGGCGCACGAGCCGTCCCCGGTCACCGACATCGCCGGTGCCCGTGTACTGGCCAAGCTGGGCGACTCGGTCACCACCGACCACATCTCCCCGGCCGGCGCCATCAAGGCCGACACCCCGGCCGGCAAGTACCTCACCGAGCACGGTGTGGAGCGTCGTGACTTCAACTCCTACGGCTCGCGCCGAGGCAACCACGAGGTCATGATCCGCGGCACGTTCGCCAACATCCGCCTGCGCAACCAGATCGCGCCGGGCACGGAGGGCGGCTACACCCGCGACTTCACCGTCGAGGGCGCGCCCGTCGCGTTCATCTACGACGCCTCGCGCAACTACATCGCGCAGGGCACCCCGCTGGTCATCCTGGCCGGCAAGGAGTACGGCTCCGGCTCGTCCCGCGACTGGGCCGCCAAGGGCACCGCGCTCCTCGGCGTCAAGGCCGTCATCGCCGAGTCGTACGAGCGCATCCACCGCTCGAACCTCATCGGCATGGGCGTCCTGCCGCTCCAGTTCCCGGAGGGCGCCACCGCCGAGACCCTCGGCCTCACCGGCGAGGAGACCTTCTCCTTCACCGGCGTCGAGGAGCTCAACAACGGCACCACCCCGCGCACGGTGAAGGTCACCACCGACACCGGCGTCGAGTTCGACGCGGTCGTCCGCATCGACACCCCCGGCGAGGCGGACTACTACCGCAACGGCGGCATCATGCAGTACGTGCTGCGCAGCCTGATCCGCAAGTAGGCGATCCGGTACGGCGGCCGGGCCGCACTCCTCCTTGGAGGTGTGCGGCCCTTCGCATGCGACGGCACGTCCGCGTGCCTACACCCAGCCGCGCTGAGCCGCCCGCATCCCCAGCTGGAAACGGCTCGCCGCGCCCAGCCGCTCCTGCAGATCGCTCACCCGGCGGCGCAGTGTCCGCAGGCTCACCCCCAGGTGACGGGCGACCGCCTCGTCCTTCATCCCGGCGGCCAGTAGCCGGGTCAATGTCCGCTCCCCCTCGGTGAGTTCACCGTCGGAGACCGGTTGGCCGAGCGGCGTCGCCTGCTGCCAGGCCAGCTCGAAGAGCCGCTGCAAGGCGTCGGTCACCGCCGAGTGCCGGATGAGTACCGCGCAGTAGCCGCCCGCGTCCGCGGCGGTGAGCGGCAGCATCGCGGTGTGTCCGTCGACCACCAGCAGCTTCACCGGCACGGTGGGCAACACCCGTGCCTGTTCGCCGAGTTCGACCATCCGTAACGCGTGCCACAGGACGTCCGGATCCTCCAGCGCGGTGGCCGCGTAGACCGCGCGGTAGGACACGCCGCGGCTCAGCAGATCGGCCTGCAGGTCCAACTGCGGGGTGCGCGGGGCGAGATAGGGCGGGGAGTCGAAGACACACACCTCGTGTTCGGCGCGGGCGTACAGTTCCTCCAGCCGCGCGGCGTTGGCGCCCTCGCCGTCCACCACCTCGACCAGCCGGGCGGGCCGCTCGCGCAGCAGCCCCGCGTCGTACGCCGTGGACATCTCCTGCGCGGTGGCGGCCAGCAGCTCGGACTCGGTCTCGCGGCGCCGGATCAAGGCACGGATCGCCACCCGTGGGTCGACGGCCCGCAGTCCGCCGACCGAGTCCGGCGGCTGCAGCAGACCCAGAGCCAGCAGCCGTTCGCAGGCGTCCCGGACCTGGGACCGGGAGCCGCCGGTCAGCAGAGCCCAGCCCGCCGTACCCGCGTCGGGCTGGTGCAGGACCGCCCGGTAGAGGCGTTCGTCGAAGGCGGAAACCCCCACCGCGGCCCAGGGGCTCGCGACAGGGGTCCGTCCGAGTGCCGGTTCATAAGCCGTGTTCGCCATGGCCCGGCACGGTAGAGGATCTTTGTTAAGCCTGTTGCACCGCTGTGAGCAGTGATCCTGTTTCAGGCCTACTTCAGGCCATACGCCCGCAGCACGGTCTGGTCGACCTGGTTTCCGGCGGTGTCGGAGGCCAGCACCCGCAGCGACACGAACCGGGCGCCCTTCTTCGGGTGCTTCAGCTCCGCCTTGCCGTGCTTGACCTTCACTTCCTTCCACGAGGTGCCGTCGTCGTACGAGACCCAGGCCTTCAGGGAGCTGGCGGTGACGCCGCCCGACTGGTTCCGGACGGAGAGGCCGAGCTTCGACGTGTGTCCGGCCTCAGCGCTGTTGAGAAGGTCGAGCCCGGCCACGTCGTAGTCGACCGAGAGCAGCCCGAGCGCCGTCTGCTGGTCCGTGTGCGCCGAGGCGAAGGTCCATTCGGTGTGGGTGGCGGTGGAGTACGTCGCCCAGTCGGCCGTGCGCTGCGTGTCGACCACGAGGCGGTACGAGGACTTCGCCGCCGGCGCGGTGAACGTGCCGTAGCCGCCGAGTGCGGTGTCGCCGATCAGTTGCCCGTCCGCGTACAGCTTGCCCTTCGCGGTGTCCAGAACGTTGTCCGCGTATCCGTAGTGGCCCGGTGTGGCATCGCTCAACTCCGGGATACGGAAGGTGAGTTTGTCACCGGTGCGTTGGGAGAGGCCGGACTGCTGAGCGGTTGCCGGGCGGACGACCTGGCCCAGCCAGTCCTCGGTGGGCTGCTTGCCCGCCTTGTCGAAGGTCCGCACGGGACCCCACTGAGGCTGGTTCGCCTTCCAGTTGGGATAGACGGCGTGCCAGATCCGGTTGTCGGAGACGTTGTAGTACTCGGTGCGCTCCGTGCCGAGCCGCACGTTGGTGGTGGTCGCGATGTCGGCACTCTGCCAGGGGCGGTACCGGTACACGGCGTCCTTGCCGACATCCCCGGCCCCGGTCCCGCGGTAACGAACCGTCTGCTTCACCGTGTTGGAGCTGTCCAGGTTGTACGTCTGGTTCGCCGAGACGGCTCCCACCTGCGGGAACATCACGTTGTACACATACGGACTGACCGGAGTGCCGGCCAGCTTCAGCTTGACCTTCTTCCCGCTCTTCAGCAGGGCGCCGAGCTTCGCGCCGTCCTCGCCGGTGGCGAGCATCAGCGGGACAGTCATGCTCTGCACGGAGCCGAGCCAGTATCCGGGCGTCTCGCGGTAGGCGAGGACGTAACCGGCCCCGGCCGCGGTCGCGTTGGCCAGCGCCTCGTCCGCCGTCGCACCGGCGCCCACCCGGACGACCGCCACCTTGCCCTTGACGTCGAGTCCCTTGAAGTCGGCAGCGGTTCCGGCGCCCGCGTCCACCGCCCGCACCGTGTGATCACCGCTGACCTTCACGGGGAGGCCGCTGTACGTCTGCGCGTAGTCGAGGGGCAGCGCGTACTTCTCCGGGCCGGTGACGCTCGCCGTCAGCTCCTTGGCGTACAGCCGGAACTTCGAGGAGAACTCGAACATGCCCTGGGTGACCTTCTCGGTGGGCGCCACATAGATGTGGTCGGTCCACCAGCCCTGGCTGTAGGTCACCCCGAAGGCAGTGCCCGGGCCTTCCCGGTGCCAGTTGGTGCTGAAGCCCTGGAACTCGGAGTCCTCCTTGGTCTTCGGCTTGATCTCGACCGCCTTGCGGGCGTCGAGGACGACCTCGGTGTCACGGTCGACCTTGATCTCCGGATCGCCGACGACCGAGGTGTTGACCTCCAGTCCGGCCGCGTCCCGCTGCGAGATCCAGGACGCCGTGGAGTACGTACCGGCCGGCACCTTGAAGATGTAGCCGCTGCCGATGAACCCGTAGGTGTCGGGATACGCGCCGTTCAGCTCCTGCAGCATGAAGATCGACGAAGACTTGGTCGGCTTGCCGTCACGGCCCAGCAGCGACACCTTCAGGTCGTAGGTCTTCGGCAGCTTCTCGAAGCCGATGGCCGTGGTGACGAGGACGCCGTCGGCGCTCGCGGTGATGTGGCCCGTGTACCGGCCCGTCGCCTCCTTCGCCGGGTCGACCGTGACCGCGACGGTGGCGGTGCCCTTCGCCGGGACGGTCACCGTGTCCGCGTTCGGTGTGGCGTCGCGAAGTGACGAGGACACCTTCAACTCCACCGCTTTGTCGGTGGTGTTGGTGTACGTGATGTCCTTGTCGGCGGCCTCGGTGTCGGTTTCCTCGTACTTGCCGAAGCTCAGCGTCGGCGTCGCGAAGACGCCCTGGTTGACGGCCCGTACGGCGTCGACCCGGCCGTCGCCCTGCTCGAAGACGTCGGCGTCCGGCATGGTCTTCGCCGTGGTCGCCAGCGCCTGCTTGATCTGTTGGCCCGTCCAGTCGGGGTGGGCCTGGGCGACCAGCGCCGCGGCGCCCGCGACATGCGGGGTGGCCATCGACGTACCGCTCGCGGTCGTGTAGTAGTCGTCGACCGGCGTACCACCAGGCATGCTGGTGCCCGCGGCGCGGGCCGCGGTGATGGCCACGCCGGGCGCGGTGATCTCCGGCTTGACCGCGTAATCACCGGCACGCGGACCGCGGCTGGAGAACGAGGCCAGCTTGTCGGACTTGTCCACGGCGCCCACTGTCAGCGCGGAGTCGGCGATGCCCGGGGTGCCGACGGTCTGCTCGGACGGGCCGGAGTTGCCCGCCGCGATCACGAAGAGGATGCCGGTGGACTCGGACAGCTTGTCGACGGTCTCGCTCAGGATGTCGGAGGGGCCGGTGGCGTCACCGCCCAGCGACATCGACACGATCTTCGCGCCGGATGTGGCCGCCCACTCCATGCCCGCGATGATCCAGGAGTCCTGGCCGTGGCCGGTGTTGTCGAGCACCTTGCCGACGCGCAGTTGCGCGCCCGGTGCCACGCCCTTGCGCTTGCCGTCCGAGGCCGCGCCCGAGCCGACGATCGTGGACGCCACATGGGTGCCGTGACCGTGACCGTCCTGCACCGTCTCGCCCGGTACGAAGCTCTGCGTCTCGGCGATCTTGCCCGCCAGATCCGGGTGCCCGGTGTCCACGCCGGTGTCCAGGACCGCGACGTCGACGCCCTTGCCGTCGTAGCCCGACTTCCACACCTCGGGTGCGCCGATCTGCGGCACGCTGACGTCGAGGGACGCCTGTACCTTGCCGTCGAGCCAGATCTTGTCGATGCCCTCGCCGAGTTGCCTGGCGGCCTTGGTGCTCGGTTGGGTGCCGAGAGCGGGGGCGATGTCGGCCCAGAAGGAGGTCGACTTCTTCGCGCTCAGCGCGGCCCCGTCGATCGCGGGCAGCTTGAGCGTCCGGCGTGCGCCGTCGGGGATCGCGCTGCCGCTCTTGTACGTCGCGATCACCGGGGTGGTGCCGGTCTTCGCGTCCGCGTATCCCTGCTTCACCAGCTGGGTGACGTTGAACAGGGCCGGGTCGAGACGGCCCGCCTTCACCAGCGGGATCGCGTCCGCCGGCAGGACACTGATCTCGCCGTCGCGCTCGCTCGACAGGAATGTGGCGGCCTCTCGGCCCTTGCCGCGCTGGACGTCGACGGCGTACTTCCCGTCCGGTCCGGCGGTGAGCGACACGGTGTCGCCGGTGATGAGGGTGACGGTCCGGGTGCTGCCCTGCGCCGTGCCCGGTGGGGCGTCGGGCGAGGGGGTCGGGGCCGCTGCCGAGGGGGCGATCGCACCCGCGAGCAGAGCGGCGGCGCCTGCCATGGCCCAGAGGGCGTGGAGTCTTCGCATCTGTGGGCTTTTCCTTCCCTTGAAAGACCTGGTGAGGTCTGGACCACTGTGCGGGCCGGGGGAGAAGAGGCTCAAGGGATTCCTGTGGCCGGGCAGTGCCAATGCCCTCTTCGGTCACGGGAGTTGGCGAACAGGGCGCCGCTCGGACGGCTGCGGCACCGGCAGCCGCGGCACCGGCAGTCGCGGGTCCGGCAGAGGCGTCCGTCGAAGGCGAAGACCCCCACCGCGAACCAGCGGCTCGCGGCAGGGGTCCTTCTCGTCAGGCCTGTTGCACGGGTGTGTGCGTTGGTCTACTTCAGGCCATAGGCCCGCAGCACGGTCTGGTCGATCTGGTTTCCGGCACTGTCGGAGGCCAGCACCCGCAGCGACACGAACTCCGCTCCCTTCGGGTGCCTGATCTCCGCCCGGCCGTGGCGGACCAGCACCCCCTTCCAGGACGCGCCGTCGTCGTACGACACCCAGGCCTTCAGCGAACCGGCCTTGACGCTCCCCGCCTGGTCCCGGAGGGAGAGTCCGAGCTTCGTCTTCTTCCTGGCCTCGGCGCGGTTGAGTAGATCGAGCCCGTGCAGGTCGTAGTCGACGGAGAGCACCGGCAGCGCCGTCTGCGTGGTCGTGTGCGCCGAGGCGAAGGACCACTCGGTGTGCGTGCTGGTCGAGTACCGCGCCCAGTCGGCCCTGCGCTGGGCGTCGAGCACGAAGCGGTACGAGGTCTGCGCCGCCGGGACGGTGAAGACGCCGTACCCGCCGATGAGCGAGTCGCCGACCAGCTGTCCGTCCGCGTACAGCTTGCCCTTCGCGGTGTCCTGCGTGCCGTCCACGTATCCGTAGTGGCCAATCGTGGAATCACCGAACTCTGGCACGGACATGGTGAGTTGGTCACCGGTGCGCTGCGAGGGTCCGTACTCCTCGCTGCTCACTGGGCGGACGACCTGGCGCAGCCAGTCCTCGGCGGCTTCCGTGCCCGCCTTGTCGAAGGTCCGCAGCGGACTCCACTGGCCCTTGCTCGCCCGCCAGTCGGGGTAGACGACATGCCAGGTGCGGGTGTCGGGGTCGACGTTGTAGTACTCGGTGCGCGAGGTACCGAGTTGCATGTACTCGCCGCTGTCGGCGGAGAAGAGCTGATAGGGGCGGAACGTGTAAGCGGTGTCGTAGCCCATCTCGCCGGCCGCGCCCGCGTAGTAACGGGCCGTCCGCTTCACGGTGTTGGAGCTGTCGACGCGGTACGTCTGGTTCGCGGAGACGGCGCCCTTCTGCGCGAACAGCACGTTGTAGACGTACGGACTGACCGGCGTGCCGCCCAGCTTCAGTGTGACCTTCTTGCCGGTCCGCAGCAGGCTGGTGAGCTTGGCGCCCTCCTCGCCGGTGGCGATCACGAGGGGCACGGTGGTCGCGTGGTCCACGGCTTCGAGCCAGAAGCCGGGTGTCTTGCGGTAGGTGATGAGATAACCGGCCCCGGCCGCGGTCGCGTTGGCCAGGGCGGCATCCGACCGCTCGGTCGCGCCGAGCCCGACCACCGCCACCTTGCCCTTGACGTCGAGCCCCGCGAAGTCGGCCGCGGTGCCGCCGCCCGCGTCGACCGCCCGCACGGTGTGGCTACCGCTGATCTTCGTCGGGAAGTCGTTGTACGTCTGCGAGTAGTACATCGACAGCGGAAGCTTCTCCGGGCCGACGACGCTCGCCGTCAACTCCTTCGCGTACAGGCGGAACTTGGAGTAGAACTCGAAGCTGCCCCGAGTGACCGGCTTGGTCGGCGCCACGTAGATGTGCTTGGTCCACCAGCCCTGGCCGTAGGACATCCCGAAGGAGCTGCCCGGCCCTTCGCGGTGCCAGGAGGTGGTGAAGCCCTTGGACTCGGAGTCCTCCCTCGTCTTCGGCTTGATCTCCACCGCCTTGCGGGCGTCGAGGGTGATCGTGGTGTCCCCGTCGACCTTGATCTCGGGATCGCCGACGACCGAGGTACCGATGGCCACGCCGCCCCCGTCGCGGTCGTAGATCCAGGTCCCGATGGAGTACGTGCCGGCCGGGACCTGCCAGGTGTTGACGGCGGTCATGAATCCGTACTGGTTGGAGATCGCGCCGTTCAACTCCTGCATGGTGTACAGCGCGGACCCGGTGATCGGCTGTCCGTCGCGGCCGATCAGGTTCACCTTCAGCTCGAACGCCTTCGGAGCCTTCTCGAAGCCGACGCCCGTGGTGACCAGGGCGCCGTCGCCGCTCGCCGTGACGTGACCCGAGTACCGGCCCTGGTCCTCCTTCGTGGGATCGACGGAGACCGGGACGGTGGCGGTGCTGTGCGCGGGCACGGTCACCGAACCGGCGCCGGGCGCGGCCTCGGCCAGGGTCGAGGCGAGCTTCAACTCCACCGCCTTGTCGGTGGTGTTGGTGTACGTGATGTCCTTGCTGTCGATGCCGGTGGCATCGTCGTCGTACGTGCCGAAGCTCAGCGTCGAGGTCCCGAAGACGCCCTGCTCGACCGCCCGGACCGCGTCCACCCGGCCGTCGCCCTGCTGGTAGACGTCCGCGTCCGACTGCGTCTTGGCGGTACTGGCCAGATCCGCCTTGATCTGCTCGCCCGTCCAGTCCGGATGCGCCTGTGCCACCAGCGCCGCCGTGCCCGCCACGTGCGGGGTCGCCATCGACGTACCGCTCGCGGTCGTGTAGTGGTCGTCGACCGGCGTGCCCATGGAGGTGCCGGAGGCGCGGGCCGCGGTGATGTTCACGCCCGGGGCGGTGATCTCCGGCTTGATCGCCGAGTCGCCCAGGCGCGGGCCACGGCTGGAGAAGGACGCCAGGTGGTCCGACTTGTCCACCGCGCCCACGGTCAGCGCCGAGTCGGCGATGCCCGGCGTGCCAACGGTCTGGTCGGAGGGACCCGCGTTGCCCGCCGCGATGACGAACAGGGCTCCGGTGGACGCCGAGAGCCGGTCCACCGTCTCGCTCAGCGGATCCGACGGGCCGGACGCCGTACCGCCCAGGGACATCGACACGACCTTCGCGCCGGAGTGGGCGGCCCACTCCATGCCCGCGATGATCCACGACTCCTGGCCGTGTCCGGTGTCGTCGAGTACCTTGCCGACCGCCAGTTCCGCGCCCGGCGCCACGCCCTTGTACCGGCCGCCGGAGGCCGCGCCCGAGCCGACGAGGGTGGATGCCACGTGCGTTCCATGGCCGAATCCGTCCTGTATCCCTTCGTCGGGTACGAAGCTCTCGGACTCCGCGATCCTGCCCGCGAGGTCCGGGTGTCCGGTGTCCACGCCGGTGTCCAGGACGGCGATCTTGACGCCCTTGCCGTCGAAACCGGCCTTCCACACGTCGGGAGCGCCGATCTGCGGGACGCTGACGTCGAGGGACGCCGAGACCTTGGCGTCCAGCCACAGCTTGTCGAGGCCGTCGCCGAGCCGCCGGGCGGCCCGCGCGGTGGGGGAGGTGCCGGGGGCCGGGGCGATGTCCGCCCAGAACGTGGTCGACGCGGTCGACTTCTTCGCGCTCAGCGCGGCGCCGCCGATACCCGGCAGGGCGCGCGTCCGGCGCGCGCCCTCGGGGGTCTCGGCGCCCTTCTCGTAGGTGGCGATCAGCGGGATGGCGCCGGTCTTCTCGTCGGCGTATCCCTGCTCGACGAGTTGGCTGATGTTGAAGAGGGCCGGGTCGAGGCGGCCCGCCTGGACGAGCGGGATCGCATCGTCGGGTGTGACGCTGACCTCGCCCTTCTGCTCGGTGGTCACGAAGTTGACGCCTTCGCGGCCCTTGCCGTGCCGGACGTCGACGGCGTACTTCCCATCCGCGCCGCCGGTGAGGGAGACCGTGTCTCCGGTGATGAGGGTGACGGTCCGGGTACTGCCCTGCGCCGCGCCCGATGAGGGGTTCGACGAGGGGGTCGGGGCCGCTGCCGAGGGCGCGACGGCACCCGCGAGCAGAGCGGCGGCGCCTGCCATGGCCCAGAGGGCGTGGAGTCTTCGCATCTGTGGGCTTTCCTCCCCTTGAGAGACCTGGTGAGGTCTGGACCAGCGTGCGGGCCGAGCGCGAAGGGGCTCAAGGGATTCCTGTGGCCGGGCCGTGCCAACGCCCCCTTCGGCCACCGGGGTTGAGGACCGCCGGGTCCTCCCACGAGGCCCTTCGCACGGCTGCGGCAAAGTCGGAACACAGGGTTCTCCCAGCGAACCGGGACAGGATCGTCATATGTCTGGCACCCGAAGCGAACGTCTCCACGCCACACGCGCCCCCGGCGACCCCATCGGTGGCCACCGCGTCCCCGGTGAGCGTGTCCGCAGCGACGACGTCCGCGTGCGCGGCGAGCGCGACGGGGGCGAGCGCCTCCGCGGCGGACGTGACGGCGGCGAGCGGCCCCGTGTCCGCGTGCTGATCGTCGACGACGAACCCGCACTCACCGAACTGCTGTCCGTGGCCGTCACCGAGGCGGGCTGGCGGCCCTACCCGGTCGCCGACGGGCACAGCGCCCTGCGCGCCGCCCGCGGCTGCGCCCCGCACGCGGTCGTGCTCGACGGGATGCTGCCCGACCTCGACGGGATCCAGGTGCTGCGCAGGCTGCGGTACGAGAACCCGAGACTGCCCGTCCTCATGCTGACCGCGCGCGACGCGCTGGAGCACCGCATCGACGGCCTGTCCTCGGGCGCCGATGACTACGTGACCAAGCCCTTCTCCCTGGAGGAGGTCGTCCTGCGGCTGCGCGGACTGCTGCGCAGGGCCGGCGCCGAACCGCTCCGGGCCGACGACTCCGTCCTGGTGCTCGGTGATCTCGTCCTGAGCGAGGAGACCCGCGAAGTGCGCCGCGACGGTACGCCGATCCAGCTCACCGCCAAGGAGTTCGACCTGCTCGGCCTGCTGCTCGGCCACCCGCGTCAGGTGCTGAGCAAGGCCCAGATCCTCGACCACGTGTGGAGCAACTCCTTCGACGGCGGCGGCAACCTCGTCGAGGTCTACATCTCCAGCCTGCGCCGGAAGATCGACAAGGGGCGGACCCCGATGATCCACACCGTGCGCGGAGTGGGGTACGCGATCCGCCCGGTGGAGGACGGGAGATGAACCTCCGACGGACCCGGCTCCCCGGACGCTCCCGACCCACGGCGCGGGCCGGACGTTCGCTGCGCACGCGGCTGCTGCTCTTCATCAGCGCCACCCTCGTCGCCGTCTGCGCCGCGATGGCCCTCACCACCGTCTTCGCCCAACGCTCTTACCTGCTCGGCAACCTGGACCAGCGCGTCACCGACGCCGCCGAGCGCAGCCAGGGCGGCCTCCAGCGCCGCAGCGGCGACGACACGGACCTGGGGTTCCTCAACGAACGGGGACAGGCCGTCGGCACGCTCGCCGCCCGGTTCGACGAGGGCGGTGACATCCTCGCCGCCGAGGTCGTCACCCACGACGGCGGCCGGCAAATCCTCACCGCCGTCCAGCGCGCCGCCCTCGACGGCATCACCACCGACGGCTCCCTGCACACCCGTACCGTCCCGGGCCTCGGCAGCTACCGTGTGACCGCCCTCGGCGGCGACGGCGTCCCCGTGCTCACCGGGCTCCCCATGGGCGACGTACAGGACATGATCGGCCGGCTGGTCGCGGTCGAGGGTGTGGTGGCCGCCGTCGGCCTCACCGCCGCGGGCTGCGTCTGCGCGGTCGTCATACGGCGCCAACTGCGCCCCCTCGGACGGGTCGCCGCCACCGCCGTCGAGGTCTCCCGCTCCCCGCTGGGCCACGGCGAGGTCACCGCCCTGACCCGCGTCCCCGAACGCGACACCGACCCCGGCAGCGAGGCCGGCCAGGTCGGTGCCGCCCTCAACCGCATGATCGACCACGTGGAGTCCTCGCTCGCCGAACGCCAGCGCGGCGAGGAGGAGATGCGCCGCAGCGAGGAACGCATGCGCCGCTTCCTCGCCGACGCCAGTCATGAACTCCGTACACCTCTCGCCTCCATCGCCGGATACGCGGAACTGATGAACCGCGGCACCGAGTGGATCGAACCGACCCTGGCCTGGCGCCGGGTCTCCGCCGAGTCGGCCCGGATGACCGGCCTCGTAGAGGACCTGCTGCTGCTCGCCCGGCTGGACGAGGGCCGGCCGCTGCACGCGGCCGAGGTGGACCTCGCGGCACTGGTCGCCGAGGCGGTGTGGGACGCGCGGGCCGCCGGGGACACCCACAACTGGCAGCTGGCGCTGTTGCTGGACACCCCGGCCCTGGTCGTCGGCGACGAGGCACGGCTGCACCAGGTGGTGGCCAACCTGTTGGCCAACGCCCGTGTGCACACACCCGCCGGCACGACCGTGATCGCCTCGGTGGAGGCCACGGAAGCGGCCTGCGTGATCCGTGTCCGCGACGACGGTCCGGGCATCCCGCAGCACCTGCTCCCGTCGGTCTTCGAACGCTTCACACGCGGCGATGTCTCGCGCGCCCGCGGCGGCCCCACGGAGGGCGGCTCCGGCCTCGGACTCGCCATCGTCGAGGCGGTCACCGTCGCCCACGGCGGTCGCATCCGCGTGGAGAGCGCCCCGGGCCGTACGGAGTTCACGCTCGAACTGCCCCCGGCCGAAGGCGCCAGGACCCCGGACCCGGCAGCCACTCGGGCACCCGCGTCGGCCTGATCCCCAGCACCTTCTTCAGCACCTTCTTGACCGCCCCTGTGTACCCACCATGAAGGTCAACGGAATTGTTGACACTCTCTTCGGCGGCGGCATACGTTCGCAGGCGTCAGATCGAGGTGCGCGCCATGCACGGGTGACGCGACAGCGGCGCGCCCCGGCGGCCGGAAGGGAGCGGTTCGTTGTCCTCGCGCCGGGCTTTCCCTCCCCGCACTTCAGCGAATTCTTGCGAGGAACCCCGGGCGTTGAGGCCCGGGAGGAAACACATCCCCGTGACTGCGGTGCGGAGCGGCTGGGCGCCTTCTCCGGCGGAGCCAGGTAGTGCGAACGCGTGGCTGGATGAGTCACTCCATGTGATGAACGGCCCCGAACGTGTGGTGGTGTCTCGTACGGGTGCATACGATCGGTGATCGTGAAGCTGGTCGTGCAGGTCAAGCTGGAGCCGACACCGAAACAGGCGGCGGCACTCGAGGCGACCCTTCACGCCTGCAACGAGGCCGCAACGTGGGTGAGTGAGATCGCTTTCGAGTGCGGGGAGTTCAAGAACTTCGCCTTGCGCAAGCACACCTACGATGCGGTCAAATCCCGCTGGAATCTCGGTGCGCAGGCCGCGCAGCATTCGATCAAGAAAGTGTGTGACGCCTACACCACGCTGAAGGCGAACCTGAGGGCCGGGAACCTCGGCAGGCCCGGCTCGCGCCGTTACCGCAAGGCCGCCGAGAAGCCGATCGCCTTCCGCCCCCGGGGCGCGCAGCCCTACGACGACCGCATGCTGTCCTGGCAGATCCCGGATCGGACGGTGTCCATCTGGACCACCAGCGGCCGGGTGAAGAACGTGGCGTTCACCGCGTCGGTGGAGCAGCTGGCCACGTTGGCCCTGTACCGCAAGGGCGAGTCGGACCTGCTGGAGCGGGACGGCATGTGGTTCCTCAACGCCACCTGTGAGGTCCCTGAAGCGCCGCTCCACACCGATCCGGTGGACTTCCTCGGGATCGACCTGGGCATCGTGAACATCGCGACCACGTCCGACGGCGAGATCATGGCCGGACGCGAGCTCAACCGCACCCGCCTGCGCGAGCGCGGCCTGCGCACCAAACTGCAGAAGAAGAACACCCCGTCCGCGAAACGCCGCCTGAAGAAGCGCAGGCGCAAGGAGGCGCGGCGGGCCAAGGACATCAACCACAAGATCGCCAAACACGTGGTGGCCGAGGCAGAACGCACCGGTCGCGGAATCGCCCTGGAAGACCTCACAGGCATCCGCGAACGGGTACGGCTTCGCAGGCCCCAACGAGCCACCCACTCCTCCTGGTCCTTCCGTCAGCTAGGAGTGTTCATTGCATACAAGGCCCGCAAGGCGGGGGTTCCGGTGGTGCACGTCGATCCGGCGTACACCTCGCGCACCTGCGCCGAGTGTGGGCACGTGGACAAGGCGAACCGGGTCTCCCAGGCCTGGTTCGCGTGCCGGAACTGCGGATTCGTTGATCACGCGGACCGGAACAGCTCCCGCAACATCCGGACACGCGCCTGGGAGTTGTGGCGACGCGGGGTCCCGTCAACGGCCCCTGCCGCACCCCGAACACCCTCGGAGTGGGGCTGGACGCAAACGCAGCTTCACACCCAGTGACGCCCGTTGTGCAAGCCCGTCGCTTTAGCGACGGGTAGTTGGCGTTCGCCTCAGGTTGCTGCCCCACGTGCGCGCCCGGCCGTCCGCCATGGACGTGCCCACGACGAAGGGATCCAGCGACGGTGACCGAGCTCGACACCGGGGAGTGCGCGGCCATGGCGAGGGCCGCACCCATTGTCAGGGGGTGCGGCCCTCGTGTGTGAAGCGCTTACACGTGAAGCGTTTACAGAGGTGGTTGTGCGCGCTAACGTCCGAATGAGGTGGGAGCGCTCCCATGTGGCGGACCGGAACCCGCCGGGAGCCGCTCCCGCCTCACCTCACATTCTCGCGACATCGAGCGAAGGGTCTGCTCGTCATGCCCGAAGCTGTCATGAACGTCGGTCGTCAGCCTCTGGAACGGCAACGCGACCTACAGCGGCCAGGACGTGATGGTGCACAACGCCGACTGGAACGGCGGGTTGGATCCCGGGAAGAGCGCGACCTTCGGGTACGTCGTCTCGGGCTCCGGCGGTGATCCCGCGACCGTGCTTCCCTGCCAGGTCGGTTGACGGGCTCTGGGCGGACCGGGTGGGTGGTGTGGAACTCACCCGGTCCGCGAGCCCGGGCGGGCGAGGGGGGTTGCCGCCCGGGTTGGGGGTCCCCCTGCTCGAGCGAAGCCGAGAGTTTGGGGGAGCGTGGCTTGTGACGACCGAGGTGTGCGACAACGTTGTCTGATGGTCTGTACATGACTCTACCGCCCCAACCGACAACGATGTCAAGCGAGTTGAGGGGATGCCGGGGGCGTGTTGCGCCATAGGGGTGTGCGCCGAGCGTGCCTGTGGGGTCGCACGCGGTCTTCCGTGGTACCCGTGGCGCACGTTACTGTCCCTGCGGCTTGTGCGACCTGTGGTGCGCGACCCGTCCGAAGGAGGAGGGGCCGCGTCATGCGTTTCCGTCCGTCATCCGTCCTGCTCGCCGTCGCCCTGGCGGCCGCCGGGATCACCCCCGCCGTCACCCCCGCGGCGGCCGCCACCGCCGCATCACCCGACCTCGTCCGAGACCCCACCACCTACGTCGACCCGCTCATCGGCACCAAGAACGGCGGCAACGTCTTCCCCGGCGCCGTCGTCCCCTTCGGCATGCTCTCCTGGAGTCCCGAGAACACCCGTGGCGACGCCACCCGTACGGCCGCGCCCGGCGGTTACCAGTACGACGCCACCCGCATCAGGGGCTTCAGCCTCACCCACATGTCCGGCACGGGCTGCGCGGGAGGCAGCGGCGACATCCCCTTCTTCCCGTACGCCGGCGAGGTCACGTCCTCCCCGGCGAGCGACACGAAGGACGCGGTGTACGCGGCCGACTTCGCGCACACCGACGAGACCGCCGAGCCCGGCCACTACAAGGTCGGCCTCGCCTCCGGTGTCACCGCCGACCTCGCCGCGACCGCGCGCACCGGCTCGGGCCGCTTCACCTTCCCCGCCGACAAGCCCGCCTCGCTCCTGGTCCGCAGCGCCAACTCCGAGGTCGGGTCGACCGATTCGACCCTGAAGATCGACCCGGCGACCCGTACGGTCTCCGGGTCCGTCACCTCCGGGAACTTCTGCGGCTACCTCGACCCCGAGGGCCAACGCGCCTACTACACGCTCTACTTCACCGCCCGCTTCGACCGCGACTTCAAGTCGACCGGCACCTGGCAGGACGACAAGCTGAGCCCGGGGTCCACGGAGGCGAGCGGCGGTACCGGCGGCTTCGCGAGCGGCGGCCGTCCCGTCGCGGGCAAGGGCGCGGGCGGCTATGTGGAGTTCGAGCCCGGCGCCGACCCCGTGAACGTCAAGGTCGGCATCTCGTACGTCAGCCAGGCCGGCGCGGCCACCAACCTCGCGGCCGAGAACCCGCCGTCCCGCTCCTTCGCCTCGGTCCAGGACGCCGCCCACCGGGCCTGGCGCGACCAGCTCGGCGCGATCAGGGTCGGCGGCGGCAGCGACAGCGACCGCACCACCTTCTACACCGCGCTCTACCACGCCCTTCTGCACCCGAACGTCATCAGTGACGCCGACCGCAGATACCGGGGCCCCGACGACAAGGTCCATGTCGTCGGCCGCGGCCACCGGGCCCAGTACGGCACCTTCTCCGGCTGGGACGTCTACCGCTCCCAGGTCCAGCTGCTGACCCTGCTCAGCCCGGACACCGGCTCCGACATCGCGCAGTCGCTGCTCGAACTCGCCCGGCAGAACGGCGGCGTCTGGGACCGCTGGCTGCACGGCGCGAGCGGCACCCACGTCATGAACGGCGACCCGTCCCCGACCGCGCTCGCCGGCATCCGGGCCTTCGGCGGCACCGACTTCGACCTGCGCGGCGCGCTGGACTCGCTGGTCAAGGCGGCGACCGTGCCGACCGAGGGCGACCTCTCCTCCTCGGGCAAGCCGGTCCTGTCCGTCGGGCAGCGGCCGTCGCTGGACAAGTACCTCGAGCAGCACTACATGCCGTCCGTGTCCAACGCCTGGGGCGGCGCCGCCGAGACCCTCGAGATGTCCGGCGCGGACTTCGCGCTCTCCCAGCTCGCCACGGCGGCGGGGAAGAAGCAGACGGCCGCCGACTTCGCCCGGCGCTCTCAGTGGTGGCAGAACAACTTCAACATCGCGGCCGACCCGAGCGGCGGCTACATCGCGAACCGCAAGGCGGACGGCAGCTGGGTCACCGGCTTCACCCCGGCGACCGGCAACGGATTCGTGGAGGGTACGGCCGCCCAGTACACCTGGATGGTGCAGCACAACCCGGCCGGGCTCTTCGCCGCGATGGGCGGCCGGGACAAGGCACTCGACCGCCTCGACGCCTTCTTCCACAACGCCGACGGCAGCTGGGCCTTCTCGGGCAGCGGTGGCGACAAGTCGGAGCTGGACAATGAGCCCTCGATCAACGTGCCCTACCTGTACGCCTACGCGGGCGCGCCGTACAAGACACAGGAGACCGTCCGCGCCGCGATGAAGGGGTTGTGGTCGACCCAGCCGGGCGGCATCCCCGGGAACGACGACCTGGGGGAGATGTCGTCCTGGTACGTCTTCTCCGCGCTCGGCATGTATCCGCAGGTCCCCTCGCGCGCCGAACTCGTCCTCGCCTCACCGCTGTTCACACGGGTGGAGATCAACCGGCCCGGGGGCAACGACATCGAGATCCGCGCGAACGGCGCCGCCGCCGACGTCCCGTACGTGCAGTCGCTGAAGGTCGACGGCCGTACCAGCGACCGCCCGTGGCTTCCCGCCTCATTCGTCCGCGACGGCGGCACGCTCGACTACACCCTCTCCGGTACCCCGAACGGCACCTGGGGCAGTGACCCGGCGGCCGCCCCGCCGTCCTTCCGTGAGGGCGAGCAGCCGTACCAGATCGGTGTCGGCCCGACCACGGCGACGCTCGCACCCGGCGGCAGCACCAAGCTCGACATCCGTGCCCTCGCGCTGAGCGGCGGCACCGGCCCCGAGGTCCGCTTCAAGGTGGTCACCCCGGCCGGCGTGACCGCGACCCCCGCCGAGGGCACCGTGACCGACGGCGCCCAGGAGATCACCCTGTCCGCCGGTGACACCGCCCAGCAGGGCTTCTACGACGTCAAGGTCACCGTGACGTCGGCCGCCACCTCGTACGAGCAGCCGGTGGCGCTGACCGTCGCGGCACCCGGCTCCCTCCTGGCCGCCTACAACAACACCGGTGTCTCCGACGACACCGGCGACCACGACGAGGCCGACTACGACGGCGGCGGCTGGAGCTACTCCCGTCAGGCCCTCGCCGCCGCCGGCCTGACCCCCGGCACCCAGGGCACCGTGGACGGCCTCACCTACACCTGGCCCGACTCGCCCACCGGCCGTCCCGACAACGCCTCGGCGACCGCCCAGACCATCGAACTCGCCCATCCGGCCGACCGGTTGTCCTTCATCGGCAGCGCGGTCAACGGCAACCAGCAGACCCACGCGACCCTCACCTACACCGACGGCAGCACGGACTCCGTCGACCTCTCCTTCACCGACTGGACCGTCGGCGGCGGAGGCGGCACCGTCCAGTACGGCAACGAGACCGTCGCCAGGACCGCGTACCGCAATGTCGCGGGCGCCGACAAGGACCCGGTGGCCACGTACGTCTTCGCCACCAAGCCCTTCCAGGCCCCGTCCGGCAAGACCGTCAAGAGCGTGAAGCTGCCGGACAACGCGGATCTGCACGTGTTCACCCTCGCGGTGAACTGAGACCCCGGCCGCACAACAGGGCGGGCGCGGAGAGTGATCTCCGCGCCCGCCCCGTCCGTGTGAGGGTGTCAGCCCAGCAGTTCCACCTCCGCGAGCGTCGCCTCGCTGTCGAGGACCAGGCGGTAGTGCGCGTACGAGCCCGGATGCGCGACCGAGAACACCCGGGTCTGCTTGTCCCAGGTGAAGGACTCGCCGGTGCGCTTGTCGAGGTCGGTCCACGTGGTGCCGTCGGAGGAGCCCTGCAGGACCCAGCCCCCCGGGGCCTTGGAGTGATCCGCGGACGAGGTCAGGGTGTACTGGACCCCCTTGGCCGCGGCGGACGTCGGCAGGTCGACCGAGGTGACCGTGGCGTCCGTCGCCGAGGTGTTGTCGAAGAGCGCGCCGTCACCCTTGAGGACGTCCGCGCGGGGCGTGGGCACCTTGTCGTCCTCGGTGATCGACACGGGCGCCGCGTCCTTGCCCGTGCCCCACGACGACGGCTTGGAGCCCATGTCGAACTCCAGTACACCACCACGGGAGATGAGCGAGTGGGGGAGCGAAGTCGACGTCCAGCGCTTGCCGTTGAACTTCACACCCTGCACGTACACGTTCTTCGCGCTGTTCTTCGGCGCCTTGACGACCAGGTCCTTGCCGTTCTCCAGGTGCACGGTCGCCTTGGTGAACAGCGGGGAGCCGATGGCGTATTCGCCGCTGCCCATCACCAGCGGGTAGAAGCCGAGCGAGGAGAAGAGGTACCACGCGGACTGCTCGCCGTTGTCCTCGTCGCCGTGGTAGCCCTGCCCGATCTCGCTGCCGGTGTAGAGGCGGGAGAGGACCTCGCGGACGTTCTTCTGCGTCTTCCAGGGCTGACCCGCCGCGTCGTACATGTAGTTCACGTGGTGGGCCACCTGGTTGGAGTGCCCGTACATGCCCAGCCGTACGTCACGCGCCTCGGTCATCTCATGGATGACCCCACCGTAGGAGCCCACGAAGTCCGGCGAGGCCGTCTCCGGGGTGGCGAAGTACGTGTCGAGCTTCTGGGCCAGCCCGCTCCGGCCGCCGTACAGGTTGGCGAGGCCCCGTGAGTCCTGCGGCGCGGTGAAGGCGTACCCCCAGCCGTTCGTCTCGGTGTAGTCGTAGCCCCACACCCGCGGGTCGTACTTCGAGGAGTCGAGACGCCAGTTGCCCTGCGCGTCGCGGCCCTGGAAGAACCCGGCCTTCGAGTCGAAGAGGTTCACATAGTCCTGGGCCCGGTTGAGGAAGTACGCGGACTCCTCCTTGTAGCGCTTCTTGCCGGTCTTCTTGTAGAGGGCCTGGCCCATCTCGGCGATGCCGTAGTCGTTGACGTATCCCTCCATCGCCCACGAGAGGCCCTCACCGGTGGCGGTGCTGGTGTAGCCGAGGAAGGGGGACGTCGACATGCCCTTGCGGCCCACGCCGGAGGCCGGCGGGACGACGGTCGCGTTCTTCAGCGCGGCGTCGTAGGCCGCCTCCGCGTCGAAGTCCACGCCCTTGACGTACGCGTCCGCGAACGCCACGTCCGAGGAGGTGCCGGTCATCAGGTCCGCGTACCCGGGGGAGGACCAGCGCGAGGTCCAGCCGCCGTCCTTGTACTGCTGCACGAACCCGTCGACCATCTCACCCGCCTGAGAGGGCGTCAGGAAGGAGTACGCCGGCCAGGTCGTCCGATAGGTGTCCCAGAAGCCGTTGTTGACGTACACCTTGCCGTCGACGATCTTCGCGCCGGTGTGGGTGGGAGTGTCGGGGCCGGGCATCGCGGAGAACGGCGAGGCGTACTGGTACTTCGAACCGACCTTCTCGAAGCCGGAGTTGGGGTACAGGTACAGCCGGTACATGCTGGAGTACAGCGTGGTCAGCTGGTCCGGCGTCGCGCCCTCGACCTCGACCTTGCCGAACAGCTTGTCCCACGCCTTGCGCGCCCGCTCCTTGACGGTCCCGAACGACGTGCCGTCGGGGATCTCCTGGCGCAGGTTGTCCTTGGCCTGGTCGATGCTGATGAGGGAGGTCGCCAGGCGCAGGGTGACCGTGTGATCGGCGCCGGGCTTGAACTTCAGGTACCCCTTGACGCCGGACGAGCCGCCGTCCGTCACCGGCGCGTCGAACACCCCGTAGACGAAGAGCCGGGTCGCACCCGTCGACAGCCCGGACTTGACGTCCGAGTAGCCGGTGACGATCCCGTTGTCCTTGTCCAGCGTGAGGCCCGCCTGCTCGGTCACGTTGTCGAAGAGCACGCTCGCGTCCTCACCCGGATAGGTGAAGCGCAGGGCCGCGGCATGGTCGGTGGGCGCCATCTCCGCCTTGAGACCGTTCTCGAAGGTCACGCCGTAGTAGTACGGGCGCGCGGTCTCGTTCTCGTGCCGGAAGGCGAGCGCGCGGGCGGTGCGGCCGGTGTCGGGGGTGCCCGAGGCGGCCGAGGGCATCACCTGGAAGGTCTGCCGGTCACCCATCCAGGGGCTCGGCTCGTGGCTCGCGCTGAACGCCTCGATGGTCGGCAGGTTGTCCGCGTTGTTGGCGCGCGCGTAGTCGTACAGCCAGCTCAGCGAGCCCGCGTTGGTCACCGGCGTCCAGAAGTTGAAGCCGTGGGGGACGGCCGTCGCCGGGAAGTTGTTGCCGCGCGAGAAGCCCCCGCTGGAGTTGGTGCCGCGGGTCGTCAGCGCGTAGTCGGCCAGATGCGCCTTGGGCTTCTCGGGAGCCACGGTCTTCAGCGCCACGTCGTCCAGCCAGCCGCGGAACTTCGCCGGGCCCTGGGGGGAGTCGTACGCGAGGAGTATCCGGTCGACGGTCTTTCCGGTCGCGACCGAACCGATCCGCGAGGCGACGTTGTTCCACTGGTTGACGTACAGCACCTTGGCCGCGCCCTGGCCCTGCGGCGTCAGCGCGAACCCGTGCTGGTCGACCGCGTTCAGGTCACTCAGATAGGTGCCGTCCGTGAACGCCAGGTCCACCGACACGTTCGTGGCGTCGTAGTCCCGGTCGCCGTCCGCCATCGAGGGGAAGATCCGGTACGACAGCTCGGTGTCGCGCCCGACACCCACGTTCACGTCGAAGACCTTGTTGTACGAGTACGCCCGGCCGTCCGCCTTGTGCGTACCGGCGTAGCGCAGGGCCCGCTTGCCCGTGAAGCCCGCGCCGGCCTTCGCGGTGGGGGAGCCGCTCGGGCCCCGGTCCACCAGCGAGAGCATGTCCTTGGGCGTCGGGTCGTCGCTCTGTCCCGTGGAGAACTGGACGTCGGCGAGCTGGAGTATGTCACCGCCGTTGTTCTTGGTGACGCCGAGCCGGAAGTGCTGGTACTCGACGGGGCTCGCGATGTCGTACGACTTCGTCTGGAACCGCTCGCCGAAGGACTCGCCGGAACGGGTGTCGAGGGTCTTCCAGTCCTTGCCGTCCGTGGAGCCCTGGAGCGTCCAGTCCTGGGGGTCGCGCTCGTCGTGGTCGTTGGCCGACGTCAGCGCGTACGTGACCACCTTGACCGGGGCGTCGAAGTCGAACTCCGCCCAGCCGGTCGGCTCGAAGGTCAGCCACTTGGTGCTCGACTCGTCGTCGACGAGGTTCTCCTTCACCTCGCCGCCGCCGGTGTTCTCGCCGCTCGCCCTGACGTCCGTGACGTGGTCGGTGACATTGCCGGGGATGCCGCTGCTGTAGCCGCCGTCGACACCCGACGCGCGCTTTGCGCCGTCTGCTCCGGTGTCCACCGTGTTGAGCCAGGTCGGTGCCGGATCGCCTGATTCGAACGAGGAGGCGAACTCGCGGTCGGTGGACGCCGTTTGGGCCGGAAGGGCAATCGCGGTGCCCTGCGAGGCCACTACCAGGGAAAGCGCTACCACCCCCATTATCGTTGAGGAACCCCATCTGAGCCGAACCGAAGAACTCCGTCTGTACCGAGCTCTGTGCTGCATGCGCGAGCACCCTCCCTGGCATTGGACAACGTTGTCAAATTTGCTGCGCAAGGACCAGTAGGGAGTCAAGTTGTCAGCGGTGTCAAGGGTGTTGGATGTGGCGCCCGGGATGAATATCGTGCGACGAGCTGCGCATTACTCCCATGGTGGGAGATTGGTGCCCTGTCGATCTTCCTCTGGGGAAGTCGCGGACGCGCCATATTTCCGCGAGGTCTCAACTCGGAAAAGACCCGCGGGTAAACCCGCTTTCGATCTTGCTCCGCTGACGGGAAGTGGACTATACCTGTCGGCACCCGCCCAGCCGTTCGACGGCCGCGGGCAGGCACGTCCCGGGGGGAATCGGGCGTCGGCGGCCAGTGTGACGGGCAGGGATCGCCGCGTTGACCGACTGAATCCCTCACGCACGACCCCAGCTTGACCTAACCGCGGTGCCGGGGAGGATCCGGTTCACCGCCTGAGTCCTGGAGAAGGCGAGGACTTGAGCATGGGATCCACTTCCGCCGAGAACAGCAACACCGAGGGTGTCGGCCGCCGTGACCTGATCAAGCGGTCCGCGGCACTCGGCCTGATTTCCGTACCGACGATGAGCTTTTTGTCCGCTTGCGCGAGCAGCGACAGCGGTTCCGGTGACAAGGCCAAGGCCGGCAAGAAGACCACGAAGAACCCGCTGGGCGTCAACGAGACGGCCCCGCTCGCCGTCGTCATCTTCGACGGCGGATTCGGTACGAAGTACGCGACCGACGCCAACGCCCAGTACAAGACGGCCTACCCGAAGGCCAAGGTCAACTTCCATGCGACCCAGAAGATCCAGTCCGAACTGCAGCCCAAGTTCAACGGCGGCACCCCGCCGGACCTGATCGACAACTCCGGCGCCCAGCAGATGGACATGGGCGTGCTCGTCGGCAAGAAGCAGCTCACCGACCTGACTCCGCTCCTCGACGCGCCGTCCATCGACGACCCGTCGAAGAAGGTCCGCGACACGCTGCGTCCCGGCATCGTGGAGATGGGCCAGTTCGACGGCGCGCCGGTCTGGATCATGTACTACGCGTACACCGTCTACGGCGTCTGGTACTCGCAGACCGCCCTCGACAAGCTCGACGCGACGTACCCCGAGACCTGGGACGCGATGCTCGCGCTGTGCGAGAAGGCGAAGAAGAAGGGCGTGGCCGGCTGGACGTACGCGGGCAAGTACCCCTACTACCTGCCGTTCTCGCTCTACCCCTTCATCGCCAAGATCGGCGGCCGGGAGGTGCTCGACAAGATCGACAACCTGGAGCCCAACGCCTGGAAGGACCCGGCCGTCAAGTCGGCGTTCGAGGCGTACTACGAGCTCTACAAGAAGGGTTACATCCTCCAGGGCACCCCGGGCATCGACCACATCCAGTCGCAGACCGCCTGGGCCAAGGGCAAGGCGCTCTTCATCCCGAACGGCTCCTGGGTGGAGAACGAGTCCGCGAACGTCATCCCGAAGGACTTCAACCTGGCCGTCAGCGGCCCGACCGGTCTGGACAGCTCCGACAAGATGCCGTTCGGCACCATCTGGGCCTCCGGCGGCGAGCCCTTCATCGTGCCGGCCAAGGCGAACAACCCCGAGGGAGGCATGGAGCAGCTGCGCATCATGCTCAGTGAGGCCTCGTCGAAGAACTTCACCAGCCAGGTGAAGTCGCTGACCGCCTACAACGGCGGTACCGACGGCATCACGCTGACCCCGGGCCTCAAGTCCGGTGTCGCGGCCCTGGACAAGGCCGGGACCAACGTGGTCAACCCCCGGCTCCAGGACTGGTACGTGAAGCTTCAGAAGGAGCAGATCGGTGTCGCCGGTCTCGGCGAGATGATGGCAGGACGGCTGACCCCGGCCGAGGCCATCAAGAAGATCCAGGGCTACGCGGACGCGGCGGCCAAGGACCAGTCCATCAAGCACTACAAGCACCAGTAGCGGCGCGTGTCCACGCGTCGCCGGCGGTGGCATCCGCGATTCGATCGGGGTCGGTAACCATGCAACACGGCAAGTACCGGTTCATTGTGGGGTTCTTGGTGGCCCCCTTGGCGTTGTACGCGATCTTCGTGATCTGGCCCTTCGTCCAGGCCATCTACTACTCGTTCACGGACTGGACCGGTCTGAGCCCCGACTTCAAGATGGTCGGTTTCGCCAACTACACCAGAATGCTGCACGACGACATCTTCTGGAAGTCGTTGCAGCACAGTCTGCTGTTCGCGTTGCTGCTGCCGCTGGTGACGCTGGGCCTCGCGCTCTTCTTCGCCTTCATGCTCAATGTCGGTGGGCGGCGCCGAAAGGGCGCCGCCATCACCGGAGTGCGCGGTTCGGGTTTCTACAAAATCGCCTACTTCTTCCCGCAGGTGCTGTCGATCGCGATCGTCTCCCTGCTTTTCCAATTCGCCTACAACCCCAACGACGGGGTGATCAACGGGACGTTGAAGGCCATCGGCCTCGGCAGTGTCCAGCCGGACTGGCTGGGCGACCCGAACCTCGCCCTGTGGTGTGTGATGGCGGTGCTGCTGTGGAGCACGGTCGGGTTCTTCGTCGTGCTGTTCTCGGCGGGCATGGCCTCGATTCCGAAGGACTTCTACGAGGCCGCGCTGCTCGACGGCGCGAGCCGCGCCACCACCTTCTTCAAGATCACCCTTCCGCTGCTCTGGGACACCGTGCAGTCGGGATGGGTGTACATGGGGATCCTGGCGCTCGGCGCCGAGGCGTTCGCCGCCGTACAGATCATGACCGTGGGTCCCGGCGGCCCCGACTACTCGACCACGGTCCTTCCGCTGTACGTGTACCAATCGGCGTTCCGTGACGCGAACGCCGCCTACGCCACCACGATCGGTGTCGCGCTGCTCATCGTCACGCTGCTGTTCGCGGCGATCGTGATGCGACTGGGCCGGCGCGAGCGGTTGGAGTTCTAGCATGAAGACCACTGACACCCCGCCGCCCGTGGAACCGGTCGAGGACCGTCCTCAGGTGGTGAAGGAGAAGGCGCCGCCGGAAAAGGCGAAGAGCAGTGAGGGCGGCATCCTCAACGCCTTCTCGCACGGCATTCTCATCATCTGGGCGATCATGGTCGTACTGCCCCTGCTGTGGGCGGTGATGACGTCTTTCAAGGACGACGACTCCATTTTCAGCTCGCCCTGGTCGCTGCCGGACAAACTGCACTTCGACAACTGGTCGCGCGCGTGGTCGCAGGCCCATATGAGCGACTACTTCGGCAATACGCTCATCGTGGTGGGATTCTCGCTGGTCGGTACGCTCGTGCTCGGCTCGATGGCGGCTTACGTCCTCGCCCGATTCGAGTTCCCGGGCAACCGTTTCATTTACTTCCTCTTCGTCGGAGGAATGAGTTTCCCGATCATGCTGGCCCTGGTGCCGTTGTTCTACGTCCTGAACAACATGAGTCTGCTGAACACGCTGCCGGGTCTGATCCTCGTCTACATCGCCTACTCGCTGCCGTTCACGGTCTTCTTCCTGACCTCGTTCTTCAGGACGCTGCCGACCTCGATCGCCGAGGCGGCGTTCGTCGACGGTGCCTCGCACACCAGGACCTTCTTCCAGATCATGCTGCCGATGGCCAAGCCGGGTCTGGTCAGCGTCGGGATCTTCAACTTCCTGGGCCAGTGGAACCAGTACATGCTCCCCACCGTGCTGAACACCGACCCCGACAAGAAGGTCCTCTCCCAGGGCCTCGTCGAACTGGCGACCAGCCAGGGCTACAAGGGCGACTGGTCGGGCCTCTTCGCGGGCCTGGTGATGGCCATGCTCCCGGTGCTGGCCGCGTACATCATCTTCCAGCGACAGGTGGTCCAGGGGCTGACGGCTGGGGCTCTCAAGTAGGCCGAGCGAGGCAACGGCCGCCAAATCCGTCGAACACCGAGAAATTCCTGGAGTGCGTAATCCCTTCCGGATACACGGAGGGGATTACGCGTACTCGGTCCCGCCCATTCGGCTTCGCCTCTTCAGTCCCGCACATTCGGTTCCACGTATTCGATCCCGCCTGCTCGATCCCACCTACTCGGTCGCGTGCTCCGGGTCCCCTTACTGGACAGGTCCCCTCCACTGGATCCCGTCCACCGGGTCTCGCATTCCCCGGTCCCCCGAAAAAGGCTCCACCCGCCCGGAGGGGTTCCGCGGAAGCCCACGCCCGGCGGGGCGGCGCCGTGGTCTTGATCTTGTACGGCGGAGGCGGCGACAACTTGTAATCAGTCGGGGTGTGACCTGGGCCATAGAAGGATCTACGGCCCGGTCTGTCCCGCACATGTGTGCTCATCCGCGCCGGATGCAGCTCAACCTCTTGACGGGAGGTAACCCAAACAGCTCAGCTTAGAGTTCACTAGTTGGACATAGGCGGGGCCTCATCGTGGCGGCCTCGTACGCGGGAGGTCGTCGTGGAGACTCCGGGGTCGCAGTCGTCGCTGCACCGAGCCAATCTGGAGCGCGTCGTACGTGCGGTGCGCCTTGCCGGTTCGCTCACGCAAGCGGAGATCGCGAGGACGACGGGCCTCTCCGCCGCGACCGTTTCCAATATCGTCCGGGAGCTCAAGGACGGCGGAACGGTCGAGGTCACCCCCACTTCGGCGGGTGGCCGCAGGGCCCGCAGCGTGTCCCTGAGCGGTGACGCCGGCATCGTGATCGGCGTCGACTTCGGTCATACGCATCTGCGCGTCGCGGTCGGGAACCTCGCCCACCAGGTGCTGGCCGAGGAGTCCGAGCCGCTGGACGTGGACGCGAGCGCCGCACAGGGCTTCGACCGGGCGGAAGAGCTGGTCAGCCGCCTGATCGCGGCGACCGGGGTGGACCGGTCCAAGATCGCGGGCGTGGGGCTCGGCGTGCCCGGACCCATCGACGTGGAGTCGGGGACCCTGGGGTCCACCGCGATCCTGCCGGGCTGGACCGGCGCGAAGCCCGCCGAGGAGCTGCGGGGGCGGCTCGGCGTGCCCGTGTACGTGGACAACGACGCCAACCTGGGCGCGCTCGGCGAGCTGGTCTGGGGCAGTGGGCGCGGGGTCAAGGACCTGGCGTACATCAAGGTCGCGAGCGGTGTCGGCGCCGGGCTGGTGATCGACGGCAAGATCTACCGCGGGCCCGGCGGCACGGCAGGTGAAATCGGACACATCACCCTTGATGAATCCGGTCCTGTCTGTCGCTGTGGCAACCGGGGCTGCCTGGAGACCTTCACGGCGGCGCGCTATGTGCTGCCGCTCCTGCAGTCCAGTCACGGCACCGATCTGACCATGGAGGGCGTCGTCAGACTGGCCAGGGACGGAGACCCGGGCTGCCGTCGGGTGATCGCCGATGTCGGCCGTCACATCGGCAGTGGAGTCGCGAATCTCTGCAATCTGCTCAACCCGAGCCGGGTGGTCCTCGGCGGCGATCTCGCCGAGGCCGGGGAACTGGTTCTCGGGCCCATCAGAGAGTCGGTCGGCCGCTACGCGATCCCCAGTGCCGCACGTCAACTCTCGGTGCTGCCAGGGGCACTTGGCGGTCGTGCGGAGGTCCTCGGGGCGCTCGCTCTCGCACTCAGCGAGATGGGCGATTCGACCCTTTTGGACGGATCGCTGTCCGCAGCGGCCCCTGCCTTCACTTAGAGAACGCATGGCACCGTTGCCATCTCGTTAAGTATTTACTTCTTGACGTCGCACGCGTGGCCGAGTTGACTTCCAGCCACCTCGGCCGCAACGACGCGGCCTCGTCAGGGAGGTTTCAAGAGTGAACACGCGTATGCGTCGTGCCGCGTTTGCCGTTGCCGCTGGTGCGATGGCCGTTTCGCTGGCTGCTTGTGGCAGTGCCAAGGAGTCCGGTGGCAAGAGCGACAGCTCCAGCTCCGCCAAGAAGGGCGACGCGATCAAGGTCGGTCTGCTCCTTCCCGAGAACCAGACCGCGCGTTACGAGAAGTTCGACAAGCCGCTGATCGAGAAGAAGGTCAAGGAGCTTACGAACGGCAAGGGCACGGTCCAGTACGCCAACGCCAAGCAGGACGCCACCACGCAGGCCCAGCAGGTCGAGACGATGATCACCGACAAGGTGGACGTCCTGATCGTCGACGCTGTGGACTCCGCGGCCATCAAGAACTCGGTCCAGAAGGCCAAGGACGCCGGCATCCCCGTCGTCGCCTACGACCGTCTCGCCCAGGGTCCGATCAGCGGTTACACGTCGTTCGACAACACGACCGTCGGCAAGACGCAGGGTGAGGCCCTCCTCACCGCGCTCGGCTCCAAGGCCAAGTCCGGCAAGATCGTGATGATGAACGGGTCGTCCACCGACCCGAACGCCGCCCAGTTCAAGGCCGGTGCCCACTCCGTCCTCGACGGCAAGGTGAACATCGGCAAGGAGTACGACACCAAGGACTGGAAGCCGGAGAACGCCAACGCCAACATGGAGGGCGCCATCTCCGCCCTCGGCAAGAAGAACGTCGTCGGCGTCTACTCCGCCAACGACGGCATGGCCGGCGGTATCATCACGGCCCTGAAGGCCGCGGGCATCTCCGTCCCGGTCACCGGCCAGGACGCCGAGCTCGCGGGTGTGCAGCGCATCATCGCCGGTGAGCAGTTCATGAGCGTCTACAAGCCGTACGCCCCCGAGGCCGACGCCGCCGCCGAGATGGCTGTCGCGCTCGCCCAGGGCAAGTCGCTCGACACCGTCGCCAAGGACAAGGTCGACAGCCCGACCGACAAGGCGATCCCCTCGGTCATCGTCGCGGTCGTCTCGCTGACCAAGGACAACATCAAGGACACCGTCCTCAAGGACGGCGTCTACACGGTCAGCGACATCTGCACGAGCGCCTACAAGGCCAAGTGCGACGCGCTCGGCATCAAGTAGTCCGAGCAACTGAAGTAGCCGCCGCAAGTCTCTATCCACGTACGGGAATTCGTTCTTGAATTTCCGTACGGGACTTGCGTCATAGAAGCCCCTCCGGCGCCCCGCATCCATCAGCCCCGCAAAGCTAGGGCGGGGCGCCGGACGGAACACCCCCCCTCCACAAACTTCTGCACAACCTCCCGCCGGGTCAGGCGGCGAAGGAGATGGTTAACGTGTCCGCTACGCCTGTCCTGGCGTTGCGCGGGGTCTCCAAGCGATTCGGTGCCGTCCAGGCGCTCACCGATGTAGAGCTTGAGGTCCACGCCGGTGAAGTGGTCGCCCTGGTGGGCGACAACGGCGCCGGAAAGTCCACGCTGGTGAAGACGATCGCCGGCGTGCACCCCATCGATGAGGGCGCCATCGAGTGGGACGGCAAGACCGTCCACATCAACAAGCCGCAAGACGCCCAGGGCCTCGGTATCGCGACCGTGTACCAGGACCTGGCGCTGTGCGACAACATCGACGTCGTCGGCAACCTCTACCTGGGCCGGGAGCTGAAGAAGCGCGGCATCCTGGACGAGGTCGAGATGGAGCGCCGCTCCCGCGAGCTGCTGGACACGCTGTCCATCCGTATCCCCAGCGTCCGCATCCCGATCGCCTCGCTCTCCGGCGGTCAGCGCCAGACCGTGGCGATCGCCCGTTCGATGCTCGGCGAGCCCAAGCTCGTCATCCTCGACGAGCCCACCGCGGCCCTCGGTGTCGAACAGACCGCCCAGGTGCTCGACCTGGTCGAGCGGCTGCGTGAGCGCGGTCACGCCGTCATCCTCATCAGCCACAACATGGCGGATGTGAAGGCCGTGGCCGACAAGGTCGCCGTCCTGCGCCTCGGGCGCAACAACGGCATCTTCGAGGTCAAGTCGACCTCGCAGGAAGAGATCATCTCCGCCATCACGGGCGCCACGGAAAACGCCGTGACCCGTCGTGCGGCGCGCAGCAATGGGGAGGCTCAGAAGTGAGCATCGACAAGACCTCTGAGACCCCCGAGGACCACGTCGTGGAGAACCCCGAGGCGGCCGCCGCGGCGGTCACCGCGGTCGACCCCCGGCTCCTCGTGCGCGAGCAGGGCTTCGCGGGCTACGCCTCCGAGTTCAAGCGCAAGATGAAGGCCGGTGACCTGGGCTCCATCCCGGTCGTCCTCGGCCTGGTCATCATCTGGATCATCTTCCAGAGCCTGAACTCCAACTTCCTCACCGCGGGCAACCTGTCCGACATCTCCGTCGCCATGGTCGGCACGGGCATGATCGCCGTCGGTATCGTCTTCGTGCTGCTGCTCGGTGAGATCGACCTGTCGGTCGGTTCGGTCTCCGGTGTCGCGGGCGCCGCGTTCGCGGTGCTGAACGTCACGCACGGCATGAACGAGTATCTGGCCTTCGTGCTGGCCATTCTCACGGGCACGGTCGCGGGCGCGATCCACGGCTTCGTGTTCGCGCGCATCGGTGTGCCGGCCTTCGCCGTCACCCTGGCGGGTCTGCTGTTCTGGAACGGCTTCATGCTCCAGATCCTGGGCAGCAACGGCACCATCAACCTGGACAGCAACGGCCTCGTCGCCAAGCTGACCAGCTACTACTTCACCGATGTCGCCGCCGCCTACGTGCTCGCCATCGGCGTCACCGCCGTGTTCTTCCTCAGCTCCTTCTACGGCAACAAGCGCCGCGAGGCCGCGGGTGTGCCGTCCCGGCCGCTGAGCGAGACCATCCTGCGCACCGCGCTGCTGGCGATCGTCGCCTTCGCCGTGGCGATCACCTACAACCAGTACAAGGGCCTTCCGCTGGCCGTGGTGATCTTCATCGCGGTGCTGCTGATCACGGACTTCGTGCTGCGCCGGACCGCGTACGGCCGGAAGATCTTCGCGCTCGGTGGCAGCGTCGAGGCCTCCCGGCGTGCCGGTATCAACGTGGAGATGGTCCGGATCTCGGTCTTCGCGATCTCCGGTACGTTCGCCGCCATCGGTGGTCTGTTCATCGCCTCGAAGATCGCCTCCGCCAACCAGGGCGCGGGCGCGGGTGACCTCCTGATGAACGCGATCGCCGCGGCGGTCATCGGTGGCACCAGCCTCTTCGGTGGTCGCGGTCGTACGTGGAACGCGCTGCTGGGCGTGCTGGTGATCGTGTCCATCCAGTACGGTCTGGCGCTGCAGGGCATTGCGTCGCCGATCCAGTACATGATCACCGGTGGTGTGCTTCTCGCCACGGTCGTCATCGACGCCGTCACCCGCAAGACGCAGAAGACGGCCGGTCGCGCGTAGCGGTTTACGGGGAAGCTGCGGGCCGGCTTTGGCTGGTCGCGCAGTTCCCCGCGCCCCTGAGGGGCGCGCTGCTCGCAGCCCCCTTTGAACCTGTGCCCGGTGCCAATGGCGGTGCCGGGCACAGTCATGTCCTGGCGGAACATTAGACTCGACAGGCCCGGCAAAGCTCGAACAGCTCTACTGCAAGGAGGCACGGGTGCCGCTGCTGACCCGCATCAGGGGACCGCGCGATCTGGACCGGCTCAGCCTGGAGCAGCTGGACCAGCTGGCCGGCGAGATCAGGACCTTTCTCGTCGACGCGGTCTCCAAGACAGGCGGCCACCTCGGCCCCAATCTCGGTGTCGTGGAGCTCACCATCGCCCTGCACCGCGTCTTCGAGTCGCCGAAGGACAGGGTGCTGTGGGACACCGGTCACCAGTCCTACGTCCACAAGCTGCTCACCGGCCGTCAGGACTTCTCGAAGCTGAAGATGAAGGGCGGCCTGTCCGGCTATCCCTCGCAGGCCGAGTCCGAGCACGACGTGATCGAGAACTCGCACGCCTCCACGGTCCTCGGCTGGGCCGACGGTCTGGCGAAGGCCAACGAGGTGCTCGACAAGGACGACCACGTGGTCGCCGTCATCGGTGACGGCGCTCTCACCGGCGGCATGGCGTGGGAGGCGCTCAACAACATCGCGGACGCCAAGGACCGCCACCTGGTCATCGTCGTCAACGACAACGAGCGTTCGTACGCCCCCACGATCGGCGGCCTCGCGAACCACCTGGCGACCCTGCGCACCACGGACGGCTACGAGCGCTTCCTCGCCCGGGGGAAGGACCTCCTGGAGCGCACGCCGGTCGTCGGCAGGCCGCTCTACGAGACCCTGCACGGCGCGAAGAAGGGGCTCAAGGACTTCATCGCCCCGCAGGGCATGTTCGAGGACCTGGGCCTGAAGTACGTCGGCCCGATCGACGGCCACGACATCGAGGCCCTGGAGTCGGCGCTGGCCCGCGCCAAGCGCTTCGGCGGCCCGGTCATCGTGCACTGCCTCACCGAGAAGGGCCGCGGCTACCAGCCCGCCCTGCAGGACGAGGCGGACCGCTTCCACGCCGTCGGCAAGATCCACCCCGACACGGGCCTGCCGATCGCCTCCTCCGGCGCCGACTGGACCTCCGTCTTCGGCGAGGAGATGGTCAAGCTCGGCCAGGAGCGCAAGGACGTGGTCGCCATCACGGCCGCGATGCTCCAGCCGGTCGGCCTCGACAAGTTCGCCAAGGTCTTCCCCAAACGGGTGTACGACGTCGGCATCGCGGAGCAGCATGGCGCCGTGTCCGCGGCGGGCCTGGCGACCGGCGGACTGCACCCCGTCTTCGCGGTCTACGCGACCTTCCTCAACCGCGCCTTCGACCAGGTCCTGATGGACGTGGCCCTGCACAAGTGCGGCGTGACGTTCGTGCTGGACCGCGCGGGTGTCACCGGTACGGACGGCGCCTCGCACAACGGCATGTGGGACATGTCGATCCTTCAGGTCGTGCCGGGTCTCAGGCTCGCCGCGCCGCGTGACGCCGACCAGGTCCGCGCCCAGCTGCGCGAGGCCGTCGACGTGACCGACGCGCCGACCGTGGTCCGCTTCTCCAAGGGCGCGGTCGGTCCGGCGGTGCCCGCGGTGGGTCGGATCGGCGGCATGGACGTGCTGCGTGAGCCGGGCACCGACGCGCCCGACGTGCTCCTCGTCTCCGTCGGCGCCCTCGCGCCGATGTGCCTGGAGATCGCCGGCCTCCTCGACCAGCAGGGCATCTCCACGACCGTCGTCGACCCGCGCTGGGTCAAGCCGGTCGACGAGGCCATGGCCCCGCTCGCCGAGCAGCACCGCGTGGTCGTCACCGTCGAGGACAACTCCCGGGTGGGCGGCGTGGGCTCGACGATCGCGCAGGCCCTGCGCGACGCGGGCGTCGACGTCCCGCTGCGCGACTTCGGCATCCCGCCGCGCTTCCTCGACCACGCCTCGCGCGCCGAGGTCATGGCGGAGATCGGCCTGACCGCACCCGACATCGCCCGTCAGGTCACCGGTCTCGTCTCCAAGCTCGACGGCCGCTTCCCGGGGGCCGCCGCGCAGGCGGTGGACTCGGTGGAGCCCGCCCGCGACTGACGTACCACCTTCGAACGCAGGTCCATTGGGCCGGTTTGGCCACCCCGCACGGGTGGCGAAACCGGCCCATTTGCGTGAATCAGACCGCACCGGGGCATGCGCGGTACACGCCCCCTCGATCATGTCGAGGACACCAAGCGTGGAGGTAGGCCCGTGAGCAGCACCCTCTTCAGGACTAAGAAGGTCGAACAATCGATCTTGGACACTGAGGAGCCGGAGCACGCACTCAAGAAGTCGCTGTCGGCTCTGGATCTCACCGTCTTCGGCGTCGGTGTCATCATCGGAACCGGCATCTTCGTCCTCACCGGCAAGGTCGCCAAGGAGAACGCGGGCCCCGCGGTCTCGCTGGCGTTCGTCGTCGCGGGTGTCGTCTGCGCCCTGGCGGCGCTGTGCTACGCGGAGTTCGCCTCCACGGTCCCGGTGGCGGGGTCCGCATACACGTTCGCGTACGCCTCGCTCGGTGAGCTGCCCGCCTGGATCATCGGCTGGGACCTGGTGCTGGAGTTCGCGCTCGGCACGGCGGTGGTGGCCGTCGGTTGGTCGGGGTACGTGCGCTCGCTCCTGGACAACGCGGGCTGGCATCTGCCGGACTATCTCAGCGGGCGCGAGGGGTCCTCCGGGTTCGGCTTCGACATCCTCGCCGCCGCGCTGGTGCTGGTGCTCACGGCGATCCTGGTCATCGGCGTGAAGCTCTCCGCCCGCGTCACCACGGTCGTCGTCGCCATCAAGGTCACCGTCGTGCTGATCGTGATCATCGCGGGCGCCTTCTTCATCGTGGGCGACAACTACACGCCCTTCATCCCCAAGGTGCAGGCCCAGGAGGCGGGCAGCAGTCTCAATGCCCCGCTCGTCCAGCTCATGTTCGGCTACACACCCACCAACTTCGGCGTGATGGGCATCTTCACCGCCGCCTCCGTCGTCTTCTTCGCCTTCATCGGCTTCGACGTGGTGGCGACGGCCGCCGAGGAGACCAAGAACCCGCAGCGGGACATGCCGCGCGGCATCATGGGCTCGCTCTTCATCTGCACCGCTCTCTACGTGGCCGTGTCGATCGTCGTCACCGGCATGCAGAGGTACGACCGGCTGTCCATCGACGCCCCGCTCGCCGACGCCTTCAAGGCGACCGGGCACCCCTGGTACGCGGGCGTCATCAGCTTCGGCGCCGCCGTCGGTCTGACCACGGTCTGCATGATCCTGCTGCTCGGCCAGACCCGGGTCTTCTTCGCGATGAGCCGCGACGGACTGCTGCCGCGGTTCTTCTCCCGGGTCCACCCCAGGTTCCGCACCCCGCACCGGCCGACCATCCTGCTCGGCGTGATCATCGCGATCCTGGCGGGCTTCACCAGCCTCAGCGAACTGGCCGAACTGGTCAACATCGGTACGCTCTTCGCCTTCGTCGTCGTCGCGATCGGCGTCGTCATCCTCCGCCACACCCGCCCCGACCTGCCCCGCTCCTTCCGCACCCCGCTCGTCCCGCTCGTCCCGATCGTCTCCGTCCTCGCCTCGCTCTGGCTGATGCTCAACCTGCCGGCCGAGACCTGGCTGCGGTTCGCGGTCTGGATGGTGATCGGCTTCGGCGTCTACTTCCTGTACGGCCGCTCGCACAGCCGTCTCGGGCGGCACGGGGAGACGACCGAGGCCGCGGTGCACCCGCCGCGCCCCAACACCCAGTGATCGGCCCCTATTGATGCTCCGGCCCCGTATGTCCCGCTTCGGTGGAGACCGCGGGGCCGGATAGCGTGCACCGTATGCTCGCCGGGCTCCTGGAAACACCACGCTCCGCAGCCGCGTCACGGATGTCGGGCCCCGGCTACTGGAGACGGCTGCTGCCCGTCCTCGGGGTGCTGGTCTGTCTCACCCGGGCCCCCTCCTTCGTACGGCCGCTGTGGAATCCCGACGAGGGCTATCTCGCCGTACAGGCGCGGATACTGGCGGGTGGGGGAGAGCTGTACGAGACCGTCGTGGACCGCAAACCGCCGCTCGTGCCGTGGCTGTACGAGGCGGCGTTCGCGGTGTTCGGCTCCGGTTCGCTCACGTCCGTGCGCGTCCTCGCGATCGTGGCCCAGCTGTCGACCGCCGTGCTGCTGGCCTCGCTGGCCCGGCGTCGCTGGGGCGATCCGGCCGGGCGTACGGCCGGGGTGCTGTACGTGCTGGTCTCGATCGGGCTCAACCCCGAGGACGCGCAGGCGGCGACCTTCGAGGTGTTCATACTGCCCTGCACGACGGCCGCGATGTGGTGCGCCGACCGGTGCCGCTGGGGCGCCGCGGGGGTCGCCGTGGCCTGCTCCTTCCTGACCAAGCAGACCGGCGGGGTGGTGCTCGTGCCGGTGCTGTGGATGCTGTGGCGGCAGGAGACGGCACCCCGAAGAGGCCTGCTGTGGCTCGGAGTTGGTGCGGTCGCCCCGGTCCTCGGCGCGGCGCTGCTCACCACCCCGGCGGGATTCCTGTTCTGGACGGCCACCGGTTCGGGTGCCTACATCTCCTTCAGGGGCTCCGAACTCCACGTCCTGTCACGAGGGTTGACCAACACGGGGATCCTCGCGGCGGCCTGCGCGGGCCTGATCCCGCCGATCCTGCGAGCGCTGCGCGTGGCCCGTACCGGCGCGGCCGAACTCTGGCTGTGGCTCGGCTCGTCGGCGGTGGCGGTCCTGGTCGGCTTCCACTTCTTCGGCCACTACTACCTGCAACTCATTCCGGCCGTGGCCCTGTTGGCGACAGCCGCGCTCCAGATCCTGCCCCGCGACCGCCTGGTGACCGCCGTCTGCGCCTCGGTCGGCTGCTGCGCGCTGTTCCTGGCCTGGGGCCTGCTCGCGCCACGCCCCGAACTCGGGCATGCCCAGCGCCTCGCCGCCGCCCTGGACCACCGTACGGATCCCGGGGACCGCGTCCTCGTGTGGGGCATACACCCGGAGACGTACTGGCTGGCGAACCGGACCCCCGCCAGCCGCTATCTGACCGCCGGGCTCCTGACCAACTACAGCGGGGGCCGCGACGGTCCCCAGGTCGGCGAGAAGTACGCCGTCGAGGGCGCCTGGCCGGTGTTCCGCGCGGAACTGACGGCCCACCCGCCGGCCCTCGTCGTCGACGACTCCCGGGGCAAGCCGTACGCCCCCGACCGGGTCAGCTCACTGCGCCGGCTGCTGGCCGCGGGGTACGAGGAGGCGGGCACGGTGGACGGGGCGGTGCTGTACGCCCGCGCGGGGCGGCCGGACTGACCCCGGGGCCGCGCCGCGCACCGGGGCTCGCCCTACCCGCTCGCCCCGGGCTTGCCCACCCGCTCGCCCGCCGACCTGCTCCGGCCCACCGGTCGCGCGCCGGCTCAGGACGGCCCCCGTACCGTCCGGGGTCCCGCCACCTCCGCGCCCGACTCGGTCACCCTGCGCCGCAGTTCACGGTCCGCCGTGATGACCAGGACGGGGCGGTCACCGGCCTCGGTCACCACCTCCACGATGCGGTCGTCGCCGCTGCCGGGTGCCTCCACGACCCGTACACCGGGGACGGACTCCACACCCTTGGCCGCGCCCTCCACCACGAGGACCAGCTCGACCGGACCCTCGTGCCCGGGCAGTCCGTCTTGGGCGAGCCGGTCCCGCAGCCGCTCCGCGGCACCCCGGCGGTCGCGCCACCAGCCGTCGGGGACGGAGCCGACGACGTTGGCGGCGTCGATGATCACGAGCAGAGGCTGGTCGGTCATCCGACCAGCGTCGCATGAACGGCCGTTTGAACACCGTATGGCGCTGGTACCGGCCCGAACCGGGCCGCACCTGCCTGTACTACCGGGAGGTCGGCGCCCAGCAGGTCATGGCCTACCGCCGACACGCCGACGGCCGCTGGTCCGGGTCCGGCGCCGGGCTCGGCGGCCACGGAGGTACGGGCGCCGTGGCCGCGCTGTGGGCACCCGAACGCGGCGCCCCGTCGTGTCGCTGCCCGACCGCGACAAGGACATGGCGCCGTCGTCCTGGCGGTCGTCGGCACCGACGGGCGCCTGCACGTCCGTCGCCGGCTGTCACCGGCCACGGGCAGCCCCCTGGGCCCCTGGCGATGACGAGAGGGCTCCGGATTAAAGTGAACCGGTGAACGGCGAATGGCTCAGACGCGGTCGCGACGGCAGGCTCAGTGTGTACCTGCTGTCGGGCACCGCCGTCCAATGCCGGGTGGAGCGCGGCCCCGGCGGCCCCTGGGACCCACCGCGCACCATCGGCGGCGAGCAGCGTCTGCACTCCGTCCTCGCCGTCGGGCAGGGCGCCGACGGCTACGCCCATCTCGTCTCCTGGCGCCCCACCGTGCCCGGCGAGTCCGGACTCGTGCACACCACGCACTTCCGGCCACGGCTCGCCGCGCTCGACTGGCACTCGATCGGGCACCCCAACAGGACGGGTGACCGCACCGGTACGCCGGCCGTCGCGGTCGACGTGCAGGGGCGTGCCCACGTCTTCGTGCGCAACAAGGATGGCGGGGTCAGCATGGTCGCCCAGAAGGAGAAGGGCGGCTGGGATCTCTGGCGCGACCTCAAGGGCAGTGACGTACGGGAGGATCTGGCGGCCGTGACGGGGGAGTCCGGGCTGGTCGAGCTGTACGCGGCCGTGTCGGACGGGGTCGCCCACTGGCGCCAGGAGGAGCCGGGCAAGCAGCCGGTGCTCCAGGAGTCCATGGAGACACCGGTACGTCCCGGCACCCTCCGCGCCCTCGCCACCTCCCCCTCGTCCACCACCCTCTTCTTCACCGACGAGGCGGGTGACGTGTGCGCGTGGCGCCCGGGCACCAAGCCTGTCGCCGTGCTCGCGTCGGCCGGTCCCGGCCCCGTCTCGGCGATCCGCTGTGAACTCGACGGCTACGACTGCACGTTGCTCGCGCAGCGGTCGGCGAGTGGTCGGATCGTCTTCGCCGCGTATCCCACCGAGCAGGAGGCGGCGGGGGCGTGGTGGACCGAGTCGGGTCCCGGGCTTCCCGTCGGGGCCGAGGTGTCTCTTGCCGAGGACGAGGACGGGCGTGTGGTGGCGGCGACCCTGGCCCCCGGCGGCGAGGAACTCCTCCTCACCCGGCGCAAGGACGAACCGGGCCTGGCGCTGGAGGCGTGGCGCCCGGTGTGACAGAAACGTGGGGTGTGTTCTTCGGCTGCGGGCCCGGTGGGGGCTGGTCGCGCAGTTCCCCGCGCCCCTGAGGCGGGGGCTTCGCCCCGCGTCCCCCGCCCGCCTGAGTTCGTTTGGCTGCGGGGCCGGTGGGGGCTGGTCGCGCCGCATCTTTCAGCCCGTCCGGCGTTTGAGGACGAGCCCTTCAGGCGATTCGGGGTTCGGGGTCGAAGGGGCGGAGCCCCTGGGGATGATGGGGGTCCCCCTGCTCGAGCGAAGCCGAGAGCTTGGGGGAGGGTAGGGGCGGCGGGGGCGAGGGAAACGGCGGGTGCCCCGTACGCCACGTCGGCATACAGGGCACCCGGGAGACACAGCGGAGCGGCTACGCGGGGACGGAAGCCACCCCGACCTCGAGGAACCGCTTGCCGGTCACTCGCTCGGAGACGCCCTCACGGTCCAGGTACGGAGTGATCCCGCCCAGGTGGAAGGGCCAGCCGGCACCGGTGATCAGGCAGAGGTCGATGTCCTGGGCCTCGGCGACGACACCCTCGTCGAGCATCAGACCGATCTCCTGGGCGACCGCGTCCAGGACACGGGCACGCACCTGCTCCTCCGTGAGGACCACGTCACCCTGCTTCAGGAGCGCCGCGACCTCGGGGTCCAGCTCAGGCTTCCCGGAGTCGTACACGTAGAAGCCGCGCTTGCCCGCCTTGACGACGGCCGCGAGGTTCGGGGAGACCGTGAAGCGGTCAGGGAAGGCCCGGTTGAGGGTCTCCGAGACGTGCAGACCGATCGCGGGGCCGACCAGCTCCAGCAGGACGAGGGGAGACATCGGCAGGCCCAGGGGCTCGACCGCCTTCTCCGCGACCTCGACCGGCGTGCCCTCGTCGATGACGTTCTGGATCTCGCCCATGAAGCGGGTGAGGATGCGGTTGACGACGAACGCCGGAGCGTCCTTCACCAGCACCGCGGTCTTCTTCAGCTTCTTGGCGACGGCGAACGCCGTGGCCAGCGAGGCGTCGTCCGTCTGCTCGCCGCGCACGATCTCGAGGAGCGGCAGGATCGCGACCGGGTTGAAGAAGTGGAAGCCCACGACCCGCTCGGGGTTCTTCAGCTTCGACGCCATCTCCGTCACCGAGAGGGAGGAGGTGTTGGTGGCGAGGATCGCGTGCGCCGGGGCGACCGCCTCGACCTCCGCGAACACCTGCTGCTTGACGCCGATCTCCTCGAAGACGGCCTCGATGATGAAGTCGGCGTCGGAGAAGCCCTCGGCCTTGTCCAGGACACCGGTCACCAGCGCCTTGAGGCGGTTGGCCTTGTCCTGGTTGATGCGGGACTTCGCCAGCAGCTTGTCGATCTCGGCGTGGACGTAGCCCACACCCTTGTCGACGCGCTCCTGGTCGATGTCCGTGAGGACGACCGGTACTTCGAGGCGGCGCAGGAAGAGCAGGGCGAGCTGCGAGGCCATCAGGCCCGCGCCCACGACGCCCACCTTGGTGACCGGACGGGCCAGGTTCTTGTCCGGCGCGCCCGCGGGGCGCTTGCCGCGCTTCTGGACCAGGTTGAAGGCGTAGATGCCGGAACGCAGTTCGCCGCCCATGATCAGGTCGGCGAGGGCGATGTCCTCGGCGTCGTAACCCTTCTGCAGGTCGCCGTCCTTGGCCGCCTCGATGATGTCGAGGGCGCGGTACGCGGCCGGAGCCGCCCCGTGCACCTTGCCGTCGGCGATGAACCGGCCCTTGGCGACGGCCTGGTCCCAGGCCTCGCCGCGGTCGATCTCGGGACGCTCGACCGCGATGTCGCCCTTGAGGACGGACGCGGTCCAGATCAGCGACTGCTCCAGGAAGTCGGCGCCTTCGAAGAGGGCGTCGGCGATGCCGAGGTCGAAGACCTGCTTGCCCTTGAGCTGCTTGTTCTGGTTGAGCGAGTTCTCGATGATGACCGAGACGGCCTTGTCGGCGCCGATCAGGTTCGGGAGCAGCGTGCAGCCGCCCCAGCCCGGGACCAGACCGAGGAAGACCTCGGGGAGGGAGAAGGCCGCGATGGCCTTCGACACCGTGCGGTACTGGCAGTGCAGACCGACCTCGACACCGCCGCCCATCGCCGCGCCGTTGTAGTACGCGAAGGTCGGGACCGCGATGCCCGCGAGGCGCTTGAAGACCTCGTGGCCGCCCTTGCCGATGGCGAGCGCGTCGTCGTGGTTCTTGAGGAGCTCGACGCCCTTCAGGTCCGCGCCGACCGCGAAGATGAACGGCTTGCCGGTGACACCGACACCGACGATCTCGCCGGCCGCGGCCTCCGCCTCCACCTGGTCGATGGCGGTGTTGAGGTTCGCCAGCGACGCCGGGCCGAAGGTGGTCGGCTTGGTGTGGTCGAAGCCGTTGTCAAGGGTGATGAGCGCGAACCGCCCGGCACCGAACGGCAGGTCGAGGTGGCGTACGTGCGCGGACGTCACGACCTCGTCGGGGAACAGCTCGGCCGCACCCTTCAGGAGTTCAGTGGTGCTCACTTGTTGCCTCCGGCGTCCTTGTGGTGCGGGTTCTCCCAGATCACCGTGGCGCCCATGCCGAAGCCGACGCACATGGTGGTGAGGCCGTAACGGACCTCCGGCTGCTCCTCGAACTGGCGGGCCAGCTGCGTCATCAGACGGACGCCGGAGGAGGCGAGGGGGTGGCCGTAGGCGATCGCGCCGCCGTACTGGTTGACGCGCGCGTCGTCGTCGGCGATGCCGTAGTGCTCCAGGAAGGCGAGCACCTGGACGGCGAAGGCCTCGTTGATCTCGAAGAGGTTGATGTCCTCGATCGACAGGCCGGCCTGGGCGAGGGCCTTCTCGGTGGCCGGGATCGGGCCGTAGCCCATGACCTCCGGCTCGACGCCCGCGAAGGCGTACGAGACCAGGCGCATCTTGACCGGCAGGCCGTTCTCGCGGGCGAAGTCCTCGGAGGCGAGGATCGACGCGGTCGCACCGTCGTTCAGACCGGCGGCGTTGCCGGCGGTGACCCGGCCGTGGACGCGGAACGGGGTCTTCAGGCCGGCCAGGTTCTCCAGCGTGGTGCCCGGGCGCATCGGCTCGTCGGCGGTGACCAGGCCCCAGCCCGTCTCACCGGCGTCCGCGTTGGTGTTGCGCACCGAGATCGGCACCAGGTCCTGCTGGATCTTGCCGTTGGCGTACGCCTTGGCGGCCTTCTCCTGCGAGCGCACGGCGTACTCGTCGGCGCGCTGCTTGGTGATCGTGGGGTAGCGGTCGTGCAGGTTCTCGGCGGTCATGCCCATGAACAGGGCGGACTCGTCGACCAGCTTCTCGCTGACGAACCGCGGGTTCGGGTCCACGCCCTCGCCCATCGGGTGGCGGCCCATGTGCTCGACACCACCGGCGATGACGGCGTCGTACGCGCCGAAGGCGATGGAGCCCGCGGTGGTGGTGACGGCGGTCAGCGCGCCCGCGCACATGCGGTCGATGGAGTAGCCGGGAACCGACTGCGGCAGTCCGGCGAGGATGCCCGCGGTCCGCCCCAGGGTCAGACCCTGGTCACCGATCTGCGTGGTCGCGGCGATGGCGACCTCGTCGATCTTCTTCGGGTCGAGGCCGGGGTTGCGGCGCAGCAGCTCCCGGATGGCCTTCACGACGAGGTCGTCGGCGCGGGTCTCGTGGTAGATGCCCTTCGGGCCCGCCTTGCCGAACGGGGTGCGGACGCCGTCGACGAAGACGACGTCCCTGACGGTACGAGGCACGATGGCTCTCCTCCAGATGCGGGATGGCACTGCTGCGCGTCGCACGCGACTGAGCGCGCGCTCACCCCGTCATGCTACTTGCGAGTAACCACCCTGCCCAGCCCCGACGACGGGAGCGGCGAACGTCACATCCGCCGATCGTCTCCGCTCGGGCACGGACATCGTCTCGCTCTCCCTCCCGTTCCTGTGTGGGCCATCCGGGGATCTTGGCGTGATCTCGACGTCGCTCTTTCGCTTCAAAGGCCCCTTTCGGAGCGCACGGGAGACGAAACCGCGCCCCGAAAGGGGCGCGGGGAACTGCGCGAGCGACGCGAAACAACCCCCATTCGCCGTACGTCAGAACCACGTACGGCGATTAGGCACCCTTAACGGCCAGCGCCTCCACCAGTACCGGTGTGACCAACTCCACCTGCCACGCCCGAGCCCCGTACCCGGCGAGCGCGGCCGACACCGACTCGGCGTCGGCACCGGCCGGCGGCTCCCAGCACACCCGCCGCACCGTGTCCGGAGTGATCAGGTTCTCCTGCGGCATGTTGAGCTGCTCGGCCAGCGCCGACACGGCGGCCCGCGCCGCGGAGAGCCGGGCGGCGGCGGCCGGGTCCTTGTCGGCCCAGGCACGCGGCGGCGGCGGCCCGGTGACGGGCTGCCCCGGCTGCGGCAGCTCGGCGTCCGGCACTGCCTTCGCGCGGTCCACGGCGGCCTGCCACTGCTCCAGCTGGCGCCGCCCCATCCGGTGCCCGAACCCGTTCAGCGCGGCAAGCGCGTGCACGTTGGCCGGAAGGGAGAGCGCGGCCTCCACGATGGCCCCGTCCCCCAGTACCTTGCCCGGCGAGATGTCCCGGCGCTGGGCGATCCGGTCCCGGGCCTCCCACAGCTCCCGCACGACCGCCATCTGCCGACGGCGGCGCACCTTGTGCATCCCGGACGTGCGGCGCCAGGGGTCCTTGCGCGGCGGCGCGGGCTCGGCCTGCGCGATCGCGTCGAACTCCTGTCGGGCCCAGTCCAGCTTGCCCTGCCGGTCGAGATCCTTCTCCAGGGCGTCGCGCAGGTCGACGAGCAGTTCCACGTCGAGCGCGGCGTAGCGCAGCCACGGCTCCGGGAGCGGGCGCGTGGACCAGTCGACCGCGGAGTGCCCCTTCTCCAGTACGAAGCCGAGCACGCTCTCGACCATCGCGCCCAGGCCCACTCGGGGGAACCCGGCCAGGCGTCCGGCCAGCTCGGTGTCGAAGAGCCGCGTCGGCACCATGCCTATCTCCCGCAGACACGGCAGGTCCTGGGTGGCGGCGTGCAGCACCCACTCGACGCCGGAGATGGCCTCGCCGAGCCCGGAGAGGTCGGGACAGGCGACGGGGTCGATCAGCGCGGTGCCGGCGCCCTCGCGGCGCAGCTGCACCAGATAGGCGCGCTGGCCGTATCGGTACCCGGACGCGCGTTCGGCGTCCACGGCCACGGGGCCGGAGCCGGCGGCGAAGGCCGCGATCACCTCGGCGAGCGAGGCCTCGTCGGCGACGACGGGCGGAATGCCCTCTCGGGGCTCAAGCAAAGGGATCGGCGCCGATTCGACGTCGTCCGGAGGGCCGCCTCCGGTGGTTCGCAGTGAGCTGTCTTCTGCGGTCTCTTGGGCGTCGGTCACCTGTCAAGGGTATCTGTGTATGGACTACGCCCGCCGACGGAACGTTCCGTCGACGGGCGCAGGAGGGTCGTAAACCAGTCAGGTCGGTGAAAGTTCCGGTCCGGTGGGGGGTGTGCCCCCGTTTTCAGTGGATGATCCCCGTCCGCAGGGCGACCGCCACCATCCCGGCGCGGTCGCCCGTGCCGAGCTTGCGGGCGATGCGGGCGAGGTGGCTCTTGACGGTCAGCGCGGACAGGCCCATGGAGACGCCGATGGCCTTGTTCGACTGGCCCTCGGCGACGAGTCGGAGCACCTCGACCTCTCGGCCGGAGAGCTCGCGGTAGCCGCCCGGGTGGCTCGGGGCACCCGGGGGGCGGCGGTGCATACGGGCGGCGGCCGAGCCGATCGGCGCGACACCGGGTCGGGTGGGGAGCCCGACGTTCGTACGGGTGCCGGTGACGACATAGCCCTTGACGCCGCCCGCGAGGGCGTTGCGCACGGCGCCGATGTCGTCGGCGGCGGAGAGGGCGAGGCCGTTGGGCCAGCCGGCGGCTCGGGTCTCGGACAGCAGGGTGAGCCCGCTGCCGTCGGGCAGGTGGACGTCGGCGACACAGATGTCGCGCGGGTTGCCGATTCGGGGACGGGCCTCCGCGACGGACGACGCCTCGATGACGTCGCGCACTCCGAGCGCCCAGAGGTGGCGGGTGACGGTGGATCGGACCCGTGGGTCGGCCACGACCACCATGGCGGTCGGCTTGTTCGGGCGGTAGGCGACCAGGCTTGCGGGCTGCTCGAGGAGAACGGACACCAGGCCTCCTGGGGGTGCGGGACGGGGACCGGCTGTGGGGATGAAGCCGGGGCGAACCGTGCTTTCAAGGTCACAGACGTCTTCGGCATCAAACCCGTCCGCCTTTAGAGAATGATCACGATTTGGTGAGTAACAATCCGTGCAATTCGGACACGCGATCGATCATCCGAAGATCAAACCGAGTCGTTCCATGTCGCGACACGGCTGAAAGTGGCCGTATCGACAAAACCTCGGCAAGGAACTCGGCAAAGGGCGCGGCGTTCCGTGAGGTCGAAAAGGGCGCCCGTTCGACATGACACGGGCGCCCCGGAAGACGGAGAAGCGAAAGAAGGGCGTTCAGCGGGACTGCGGCCCCCGGCGCTGCGGGAGGGTCACCACCGAGCCGTCGCCCGGCCCCGCCGGGGGCAGGCCCGCGATCTGGCAGAGCAGATCGCACCAGGCGGCGAGGTGCGCGGCCGTGTCCGGTACGCCGCCCAGGCCCTCGCGAGGCGTCCAGGAGGCCCGGATCTCGATCTGGGACGCGGCGGGGCGCTCGGACAGCCCCCCGAAGTAGTGCGAGCTCGCCCGGGTGACGGTGCCGCTCGGTTCGCCGTACGACAGACCGCGGGCCTGCAACGCGCCGGTCAGCCACGACCAGGAGACGTCGGGGAGCAGCGGGTCGGCCGCCATCTCCGGCTCCAGCTCCGCGCGCACCAGCGTCACCAGCCGGAAGGAGCCCTGCCAGGCGTCGTGCCCCGCCGGGTCGTGCAACAGGATGAGCCGGCCGTCCGCCAGGTCCTCGTCGTCGGCGACGACCGCGGCCTCCAACGCGTACGCGTAGGGGGCCAGGCGCTGTGGTGGGCGCGTCGGGTCGATCTCGATCTCGGGCCGCAGCCGCGCGGCCCTCAGTGCGTCGACGGCAGCCCGGAAGGGTGGCGGAGCCGTCTCCCTCGCATCCCGGTCCCCCTCCTTGGCATCGTCCATTTCGCCAGCGCCGTCCGACAGTCGTCCCTGAGCCGCAGCCATGCGGGGAAGATTAAGGGGAACGGAGCCCGCGCGCAGGGAGAGACACCCGTGCGCCGGACCACTGTCCGGATCGTGCCGCGCGAAAGCGCAGGCGGGAGCGGATCGCTCCGGGCGCCGGAGCCCGGCACTTGCGGGTCGGCGGGGCATGCGAGACTTTCCGTCGTGAGTGCCAATGACCGCCCCGCCGCGGGCCAGCCGCCGACAGCCACGTACGAGTCCGCCTTCCTCAAGGCGTGCAGGCGCGAGCCCGTGCCGCACACGCCCGTGTGGTTCATGCGGCAGGCCGGTCGCTCGCTGCCCGAGTACCTCAAGGTGCGCGAGGGCATTCCCATGCTGGACTCCTGCATGCGGCCCGAGCTGGTCGCCGAGATCACCCTCCAGCCGGTGCGCCGGCACAACGTGGACGCGGCGATCTACTACAGCGACATCGTCGTCCCGCTGAAGGCCATCGGCATCGACCTCGACATCAAGCCGGGCGTCGGCCCGGTCGTCGCGAACCCGATCCGCACCCGCGCCGACCTGGCCCAGCTGCGCGATCTGACCCCCGAGGACGTCTGGTACGTCACCGAGGCGATCAAGCTCCTGACGGCCGAGCTCGGCGAGACCCCGCTCATCGGTTTCGCGGGCGCGCCCTTCACCCTCGCGAGTTACCTCGTGGAGGGCGGCCCGTCCAAGAACCACGAGCACACCAAGGCGCTCATGTACGGCGACCCGCAGCTGTGGGCCGACCTGATCGACCGTCTCGCCGAGATCACCTCCGCTTTCCTGAAGGTGCAGATCGAGGCGGGCGCCAGTGCCGTCCAGCTCTTCGACTCCTGGGTCGGCGCCCTGGCACCCGCCGACTACCGCCGTTCGGTGCTGCCCGCGTCCGCGAAGGTCTTCGACTCCGTGGCCGCGTACGGCGTTCCGCGCATCCACTTCGGCGTCGGCACCGGCGAGCTGCTCGGCCTCATGGGCGAGGCGGGCGCGGACGTCGTCGGCGTCGACTGGCGCGTCCCGCTCGACGAGGCCGCGCGCCGTGTCGGTCCCGGCAAGGCGCTCCAGGGCAACCTCGACCCCGCCGTCCTTTTCTCTACCACCGAGGCCGTGGAAGCCAAGACCCGCGAGGTGCTGGACGCCGCCGCCGGTCTGGAGGGCCATGTCTTCAACCTCGGCCACGGCGTCATGCCGAGCATCGACCCGGACGCGCTGACCCGTCTCGTGGAGTACGTCCACCAGCAGACCGAGCGCTGACCTCCTACGGGGGACGGCGCACGCCTCGACGCCGCCCTCCTCACCAGCCGTGCCGCGCCTGTCTGCCGAACAGCAGGCTGCGCGGTTCCGGTGGTGGCGGGGTGCCCGGGCGCAGCGGCCAGGCCAGCAGCATCCCCACGAGGAAGCCGACCACGTGGGCCTCGTACGCCACGGTTCCGGCGGTGGAGACGCCGCCGCCGGACGAGTACACCGCCTGCAACGCGAACCAGAAGCCCAGCACCAGCCACGCGGGCAGGCGCAGCGGCAGGAAGACCAGGAACGGGACGAGCACCCAGACCCTGACCCTCGGATAGAGCACCAGATAGGCGCCGAGGACTCCGGCGATCGCTCCGGAAGCGCCGATCAGCGGGTCGGCCGAGTCGGCGTTGAGGTACGCGAAGCCGTACGCGGCCGCGTAACCGCACGCCACGTAGAACACCGAGAACCGCACATGTCCGAGGCGGTCCTCGATGTTGTTGCCGAAGATCAGCAGGAAGAGCATGTTGCCGAGCAGATGCAGCCAGCTGCCGTGCAGGAACATCGCGGTGAGGACCGAGAGCGGCGGCGACTTGTCGTACGTCGGCGGGCCCACCAGGCACCCGGGGCCTCCTGACCCGACGCCGACGCCGACGTCGCCGGTCGGGACCAGGCGGGGCAGTTGGTGGTGGACCAACTCCTGCGGCACCGCGGCGTAGTGCTCCAGGAACGCGTGCAGATGGCACAGCTGGGAGAGCCCGCTGTCACCCGCCACCGATCCCGCGAGGCCGGGCGTGTAGAGGAACACCAGAACATTGGCGGCGATCAGCGCATACGTCACATAGGGCGTGCGGCGCACCGGGTTCACGTCATGGACGGGGATGACCACGAGGAACTAGTGCCCGGGATACGCCGGGTGAATCCGTGAACGTCCCCGCCCTCGCATCCGTATGTCTCCTCAACCGCCCGCACCGCGACGAAGACGCGACGCGAGAGACGTGAGGACACAGGCGATGAACGACCGAGTTACTCCTCCGATGCATGCCCTGCCCGACGGCGAGGCGGAAATCGCCCTGGTGCTGCACCTCCCCTGGGAGGACGTCGCCGCGCTCGGCCAGGAGGCCGGACGGCTCGCGGCGCGGATGCAGCGGCCGGTGACCCTCGACGAGGCCGTGAGCCACCGACTGCGCTCCGCGCGGTCGGCCGCCCACGCCAAGCCGCCGACGACGCAGCCCGCGGCCGTCACCGCCTCGGCGTCGGTGTCCTCGCTGCCGGCGCGGCCGCCGGCCGAGCAGGCGCGGCAGGCGATAGACCGGATCAATGGGAATGCGGGGCACGAATCGGCGTAGGCGCGCAGCGGTGGAGTGTTGACTGCGGGTGCGTTGTGGCTGGTCGCGCCCACGCGGCGGAGCCGCATATGTCACAGCCCCGCGCCCCTTCGGGGCGCTCCACTTACGCGGCGTTTTTACGTACCGCCGTCACCGCCTTGCGTGCCGCCACCAGGATGGGGTCCCACACCGGTGAGAACGGGGGCGCGTAGCCCAGGTCCAGGGATGTCATCTGTTCCACCGTCATGCCCGCGGTCAGCGCGACCGCGGCGATGTCGACCCGCTTCGCCGCGCCTTCCCCGCCGACGATCTGCACGCCGAGCAGCCGCCCCGTGCGGCGCTCGGCGAGCATCTTCACCGTCATGAGGTCCGCGTCCGGGTAGTAACCCGCGCGACTGGTCGACTCGATGGTGACGGCCTCGAACCGCAGGCCCGCCCGGTGCGCGTCCTTCTCGCGCAGTCCGGTGCGGGCGATCTCCAGATCGCAGACCTTGCTCACGGCCGTACCGACGACACCGGGGAAGGTCGCGTACCCGCCGGCCACGTTGGAGCCGATGACCTGGCCGTGCTTGTTGGCGTGCGTGCCCAGCGCGATGTGCCGTTCGCGTCCCGAGATCAGGTCCAGCACCTCGACGCAGTCGCCGCCGGCCCAGATGTTCTCGTGTCCGCGCACCCGCATCGCCAGGTCGGTGAGCAGCCCGCCGTGGTCGCCGAGGGGGAGTCCCGCGGCCCGTGCGAGCGTGGTCTCGGGGCGTACGCCGATGCCGAGTACGACCACGTCCGCCGGGTACTCCGCGTCCTCGGTGGCCACCGCGCGGACCCGGCCCGCGTCCCCGGTGAGGAACTTGGTGATCTCGGCGTCGTTGACCATGGTGACGCCGAGGTTCTCCATGGCCGTGTGCACCAGGCGGCCCATGTCCGGGTCGAGGGTGGACATCGGCTCCTTGCCGCGGTTGACGACCGTCACCTCGTACCCGCGGTTGATGAGCGCCTCGGCCATCTCCACGCCGATGTAGCCCGCGCCGACGACCACCGCGCGACGGCCCTCGGTCGTCGCCAGTGTGTCCAGGAGGGCCTGGCCGTCGTCCAGGGTCTGCACGCCGTGCACGCCCGGAGCGTCGACGCCCGGCAGGTCGGGGCGGATCGGACGGGCGCCGGTCGCGATCACGAGTTTGTCGTACGAGGTCCACTCCTCGGCCCCGGTCTCGAGGTCGAGCGATCGGACGCGGCCCCCGGCGACATCGATCTCCGTGACCTCGGTGCGCATCCGCAGGTCGATCGCGCGCTCCCGGTGTTCCGCCGGGCTCCGGGCGATCAGCCGGTCCCGCTCGGGGACGTCGCCGCCCACCCAGTACGGGATGCCGCAGGCCGAGTAGGAGCTGAAGTGACCGCGTTCGAACGCCACGATCTCCAGCTCGTCGGGCCCGCGCATCCGGCGTGCCTGTGACGCGGCGGACATGCCCGCCGCGTCACCCCCGATCACGACCAGTCGCTCCGTACGGCTCATGCTCATGCGAACACGCTACGGGGACCGGGCATTTCAGTCCTCGTCGCCACCCTCTTCGCGCACCGGCGGTGCCACCGGCAGCGAACCCGCGCTCGCGGGAGCCGCTTCGGCCCCGGGCCGGCGCGGCCGCCCCGCGCGGGCGAGCCGCAGCCACAGCGCCAGGAGGAGCCCGGCGCTCAGCAGGAACGGGAGCACCACGCCGAACACCACGGCGATCCAGCGCAGCATCGTGACGAACGCGTCCCAGCCGCCCGTCAGCGCGTCCACGAAGCCCGGCGTGTCGGACTTCTTCGCGGCCGCCTTCAGCGGGGTCTCGGAGAGGGAGAGCGTGATGGTGGCCAGGCTGGTGCGGTCCTTCAGGGACGCCTGCTGGGCGAGCAGGGCGTCGAGGTCCGCTTCACGGGTGCTCAACTCCCCTTCCAGGGCGACCACATCGCTCAGCTTGGTGGCCTGGTCCATCAGCTCGCGGACCCGGGCCACGCTGACGCGCTGCGACTTGACGCGGCTCTCCACGTCGACGACCTGGTCGGTGACGTCCTCCGCCTTCGCCGTCCGCTCGACGACCTTCCCGGTGCCTTCCAGGGAGGAGAGCACCGCGTCGTAGCGGTCGGTGGGCACACGCAGTACGGCTCGGGTGCGCTCGCGGCCCCCGCCGTCCCGGGTGGTCGTCTCGTTGCCGACGTAGCCGCCCGCGTCGACGGCCGCGGTGCGGGCGGCGTCCAGCGCCTTGGGCACATCCTTGACCTGCAGGGTCAGCGAGGCGGTGCGGATGATGTGGCTGCCGGTCGGCACGGATGTGCCGGTGGCCTTGGACGGGCTGGTGGACTTCGCGCCGCCCGCGCCCGAGGCGACGCTGCCCGCCGCGTCCGAGCGGGCGTTCTCGGCGCCCGGCGCGGCCGCCTTGTCGGCGCTGGAGGCGGAGCCACCGTCGGCTGCGCCGCAGCCCGTCACCGCGAGGGCGGCGGCGAGGACCATCCCGGCGACAACCGGGCCGGTTCGTGCGGAACGTCGTGTGTGCATGTGGGCGTACCCCCGTGGCTGGTGACTGCTGACCCTCCTTCGACGCCGGAGCAGGGCACGACGTTGGCCGGATCCGATCGCGATGCGGTCACGGTCGGGACTCGCGCAGGACACCGCCGTACCGGACGACGGCTCCGGGTCCCGGCGGGCCTGTCAGCGGGGTCTGAGAAGGTGGAGGCATGCGCGCACAGGACAGTCGTACGGGTACGGGACAGGTCGTCGTCATCGGGGGCGGCATCGCCGGTCTGGCCGCCGCCCACCGCCTGCTGGGCCGCGGCGCGCGGGTGACCGTCCTGGAGGCGTCGGACCGCGTCGGCGGCAAGCTGCTGCCCGGCGAGATCGCGGGCGCTCGGGTCGACCTCGGCGCCGAGTCGATGCTCGCCCGCCGCCCGGAAGCGGTCGCGCTCGCCCGCGAGGTGGGCCTCGCCGACCGCCTCCAGCCGCCCGCCACCGCGACCGCCTCCCTGTGGACGCGCGGCGCGCTGCGCCCGATGCCCAAGGGCCACGTCATGGGCGTGCCCGGCACGGCCACCGCCCTCTCCGGAGTCCTCTCCGACGAGGGCCTGGCCCGCATCGAGCGCGACGCCGAGCTGCCCCGCACGGAAGTCGGCGACGACGTGGCCGTGGGGGAGTACGTGGCGGCACGCCTCGGCCGCGAGGTCGTCGACCGCCTGGTCGAGCCCCTCCTGGGCGGCGTCTACGCGGGCGACGCGTACCGCATCTCGATGCGGCTGGCCGTCCCCCAGCTGTTCGCCGCCGTCCGCACCCATGTCTCCCTGACCGAGGCGGTCCGCGAGATCCAGGCGAAGGCGGCCGCGGCCCAGCAGACCGGACCGGTGTTCATGGGCATCGAGGGCGGAGTGGGCCAACTCCCGCTCGCGGTCGCGCGGTCGGTGCGCGCGCGGGGCGGCGAGATCCTCACCGGCACCACGGTGACGGAGCTGCGCCGCGCCGAGGACGGCGGCTGGCGGGTGGTGGCCGGGGGACGCGTCCTGCACGCGGACGGGGTCGTCGTCGCGGTGCCCGCAGGCGCGGCCGCCGCCCTGCTGAGGGCCGAGGCGCCCGCGGCGGCCACCGAGCTGGCCGGTGTCGAGTACGCCTCCATGGCGCTGGTGACGCTCGCCTACCGGCGTGCGGACATCAGGCTCCCCGAAGGGAGCGGTTTCCTGGTGCCGCCGGTGGACGGCCACACCATCAAGGCATCCACCTTCGCCTCCCGGAAGTGGGGCTGGATCGCCGAGGAGAACCCCGACCTGCTCGTCCTGCGCACCTCCGTCGGGCGGTACGGCGAGACGGAGGTGCTGGGCCGCGACGACGCCGACCTCGTGGACGTCTCCCGGCACGACCTGCGCGAGGCCACCGGCCTGGCCGCCGAGCCCGTGGCGACCCGGGTGACCCGGTGGGACGACGGCCTGCCGCAGTACCCGGTCGGGCACCACACGCGTGTGGCCCGCGTCCGCGAGCACGTGGCCAAGCTCCCGGGGCTCGCCGTCTGCGGCGCGGCGTACGACGGGGTCGGCATCCCCGCGTGCGTCGCGAGCGCGTACGCCGCCGTGGACCAGCTCGGCGGCGACCGCGCCGGACTGGACGAGCTGAGGGCGAACCCGGTGCAGAGCCTGCACGGCGGAGCGGGAGAATAGCCTCATGAGTGACGACGCCCCCACCACCGAGTCCGGCAGGGTCCCGAACAAGGGCAAGCTGGCTAAGGACCTCAACGAGGTCATCCGCTACACCCTGTGGTCCGTGTTCAAGCTGAAGGACGTGCTGCCCGAGGACCGCGCCGGCTTCGCCGACGAGGTCCAGGAGCTCTTCGACCAGCTCGCCGCGAAGGACGTCACCGTCCGCGGCACCTACGACGTGTCGGGGCTGCGCGCCGACGCCGACCTGATGATCTGGTGGCACGCCGAGACCAGCGACCAGCTCCAGGAGGCGTACAACCTCTTCCGCCGCACCAGGCTGGGCCGCGCCCTGGAGCCGGTCTGGTCGAACATGGCGCTGCACCGCCCCGCCGAGTTCAACCGCTCGCACATCCCGGCGTTCCTCGCCGACGAGACGCCGCGCAACTATGTGAGCGTCTACCCCTTCGTGCGCTCCTACGACTGGTACCTGCTGCCCGACGAGGACCGCCGCCGTATGCTCGCCGACCACGGCAAGATGGCCCGCGGCTACCCGGACGTGCGCGCCAACACGGTCGCCTCGTTCTCCCTCGGCGACTACGAGTGGATGCTCGCGTTCGAGGCCGACGAGCTGTACCGCATCGTCGACCTCATGCGCCACCTGCGCGCCTCCGAGGCCCGCATGCACGTCCGCGAGGAGGTCCCGTTCTACACGGGCCGCCGTAAGTCCGTGGCCGAGCTGGTCGCCGGGCTCGCCTGATCAGGGAGCCTGGCGGGTCGTCTTCGCGTCCTCACGGGCCTGCGCGTCGTGCCGGGTGGTCTTGTCACCGCCCGGCGCGGCCGGCTTGGGCTCCGCGTGCGGGGCGCACGCCGTGCGCCGCTTCGGGAGGCGGCCCTCCAGGAGGTACGCGTCCAGGTAGCCGTTGACGCACTTGTTGGGCCCGCCCGCGATCCCGTGCGTCCCGGCGCCGTTCTCGGTCACCAGGACCGAGCCGGACAGCCGCCGCTGGAGCTCCACCGCCCCCTCATAGGGCGTCGCCGCGTCCCGCTGGGCCGCCAGGATCAGGACCGGCGCCAGCGCCCCGGGCAGCGTCCGCACATCGAGGGGCTTCTGCCGCGGCACCGGCCAGTACGCGCACGGCAGGTTCATCCACGCGTTGTCCCAGGTCTCGAACGGTGCCACGCGCGCGAGCCGCGTGTTGTCCCGGTCCCAGGTACGCCAGTCCGTCGGCCAGGCCGCGTCGTTGCACTCCACGGCCGTGTACACCGCGTTGCCGTTCTCCGCCTCGGCCGACGCCTCCGGATGCGGCCCGGCCTGCTGGATCAGCGGCTTCGGGTCGCCCTTCAGATAGGCGGACAGCGCCAGGGCGCGCTGCGGCCAGTAGTCGTCGAAGTACCCCGCCTCCAGGAACGCGCCCTGCAACTGACGCGGCCCCACCTTGCCGCCCGCGGGCGCCGCGGCGAGCCGTGCCCGCGCCTTCTCGTAGTTGCGCAGCACCGCTTGGGGCGTGGTGCCGAGCGCGTACTCCTTGTCGTGCTTGGCGACCCACGCGCGGAAGTCCGCCCAACGGGCCTCGAACGCGACCGACTGGTCGAGGTTGTTCCGGTACCAGATCTGCCGGGGGTCGGGGTTGACCGCCGAGTCGAACACCATCCGGCGTACGTGCGAGGGGAAGAGCGTCGCGTACAGGGCGCCGAAGTACGTGCCGTACGACGCCCCCATGAACGTCAGTTTCCGCTCGCCCAGCGCGGCGCGCAGCACATCGAGGTCGCGGGCGTTGTTGAGCGAGGTGTAGTGGCGGATGCCCTGCCCGGAGCGCTTGAGGCAGCCGCGCGCGTACGCCTGTGCCTCCGCGATGCGCTCCTTCTTGTACGTCTCCGAGGGGTACGTCGGCGACTGCGCGGGCCCCTTCAGAAAGCGCTTCGGGTCCTCGCAGGACAGCGGGGCCGAGCGGTCCACGCCGCGCGGGGCGTAGCCCACGAGGTCGTACGCGGCCGCGACGCGCTTCCACTCGGGGAGGAAGCCGATCAGCGGGAAGTACATGCCGGACGCGCCCGGGCCGCCCGGGTTGTAGACGAGGGAGCCCTGACGCGGCACCTTGTGCTTGGAGTTGCGCAGGTCCTTGCCGGTGGCGCCGGCGCGGCTGACGGTCAGTTTGATCTTCTTGCCGTCGGGTTGCGCGTAGTCCAGCGGCACGGTGACCGTGCCGCAGCGCATCTCGACCGGGAAGTGGTCCCCCTTGGGGCACGCGCCCCAATGGACGCCGGCCTTCGCGGCGCGGGCGGCGGCGACGACGGTGCCGCGCGCCTCGAGGGCGGCCGCGGGGTCCGGCCAGGCCGCCGCACCGCCCGCGGGGGCGGCGACGAGGCCGCTCAGAAGCAAGGACCCGGTGGTTCCGTACAGGACGGCAGCTCTCATCGCGTATCCCCTTCGGCGCACGGCAGCGACAAAAGGGATGTTTGGTTCGTCAGTTGATGAAGTAAAGCACCTGGTGCCGGTGTCGGCCCCAATGACCCCTATGCGCCCCCTCGGGCGCCGTCAGCGCTGCCGCTCGGGGCTTCGGTCGCGGTGCGCGAAGGCCGCGCGCAGCTCCGGCTCGCCGACCGCGCGGACGCCGCGTACGGCGACCGAGGTGAGGTACGTACGGTCGTCGCCGGTGGCGTCGGGGTGCCGGGCGAGGGTGCCGAGCAGCCGCTGTCCGGCCGGGGAGGCCCAGCGCGTGTACGGGTGGACCTCGATGCGGGCGATGGCGAGGCAGCTCACGGTAAGGATGAGCGGCAGCGAGAACCACACGGCGATCGGCACGTCGTTCTCGCTCGCCCGGGACGGGGAGGGCATCAGCACGGCGACGGCGCCGAGCGCGAGGACGGCCGCGGCGGCGGCCTGGACCTGGCGGATGGCGCTCGCGACGGTGGTGCGGGCGCCGTCGGGCACGGCGAGGCCCGCGGCGACGAGACGGTCGGCGAGGCGGCGTACGGAGTCCGCGGCGGCCGTGCTCGCCCGTACGGGCGCTATCCGGGACTGACCCTGCGGACCTATCGCCCCTATCACCGAGCGCTCCATCTCGTCGCGACCGCGCGGGTCCACGACGGTCGCCCAGCCCGTGTGCGCGAGCAGCAGCCGCCGCTGACGGGCCATCGACACCAGGGTCAGATCGGCGACCCGGGCGGGGCCGCCGGACAGGAACGCCGCCTCGTACAGCGTGAGGTGGTGTCCGCGCGCCGCGTCGGCGTCGACCGCCGCCGCGCGCACGGCGGCCAGGCACAGCCGAGTGCAGGAGATACCGGCCGCGGCCCAGGCCAGGAGCAGGAGAAGGACCCAGAACATGGCGTGTTTCTACGCGAGGAGTCCAGGTCGGCGCCACGGTATGCCCACGATATGGACGGAGCGTTGTGGCTCTGTGACGTTCCGGTGGTCACCGAGACGCTCCCCAAGGGGCGCCGCGCGGCTAGCCCTTGGGGCGGGACGCGGCCGGGGGCAGTGGATAGGTCCCGGACGGGGTGACGGGGACGGGGCTGTCCGGGGACTCGGTGGGACCCGGCGGGGCCGGGGAAGCCGTCAGCGGGGGCGGGCTCGCGGTCGCGGCGTCCTGGGCGAGGGCGTCGAAGTCCACGTACCCGGTGGCTTCGAGGACCTTGATGTGGTCGAGCACGGTGGTGTTCGCGTCGTCGGCGAGGTCCCGTACGAGGGAGTTACGGGTGTTCGCGCGGACCTGGGCGACGACGGAGAAGACCTTGCCGTGCGCCCTGCGCAGGATGTTCGCGAACTTCTGGTCGTAGTCCGTGCCGTGCGCGGCGTCGAGCGTGGCCAGCCAGCCGCGCTGCTGGGCGTTGGGCTGGTTCGGGAGTTCGAGTCCGAGCCGTGCGGCGACGTTCCGGACGCGCGCGTCGAGGAACGTGTGGCCCTCGACGAGGTGTGCGCCCGCCGTCTTCACGGCCTGGGTGGTGCCACGCTCCTCGGCCTGCTGGCCGGCGGGCAGCTCCCACAGCCCGGCGAGCCGGACCTTGGTGACGAACTCCCGGTCCAGTGCGGACAGCGGACCGAACCGCGTCGACACGGACTGGGCGTTCAGGGTGTCCAGGCCGGTGCCGGCGCGGTCCGCGTACGACCAGATCGGAAAGATCAGGGCAGCGAGGGTCGCGGTGAGGGCCGCGACGATGAGTCCTGTCCCACTGACCAATCCGGTGCGGTTGATGGATCGCATGGTGCCTCCTGTTGCGGCACCGCACGCTAGTGCGCTACGGGTGCGGGTTGGCATATTACTTCGGGCACTACGCCAACTGCCGTACGAGGAGTAAGGGTTGCCGGGTGGGAGGAAGGCGCCGAATGAGGTGGTTCGACCGGAGTCCAGACCATCAGGAAACCCTGGAAAACGGACGTGGGATCCGGTCGGACGGGGCCCGGTGTTAACCCCGGCACACTCTGCCGGGGCGAGGCACTACGGCGCGCGTAGGAGTCCGCGTCGGCTCCTGCGGTGCGGGCGGGGTCAGCGGCGCAGCAGTACCCGTCGGGTCGCACGGGCCAGCCGGGCCGTGGGCCGCTGCGACGGCGGGGTCGGGCCGGACCGCTCCAGCCACCACGCACGCAGCCGCCGCCGCGTCTCCGCGTCCTCGGGGTGCCCCGCGAGCAGCATGTACTCGGCGAAGTCCAACGCGTCGCGCCGGTACCCACCGCTCATCGGATGCCCTTGCGCGTACGTGAGGAACGCCGGCCGGTACGCGTCCCCGAGGATCTCCGGCAGCTCCGCCGCCACCTTCGCGACGACGTCCGCCCGCTTGGCCGCGAGCGCCCGCGCCTGCACACCCAGCCGTCCCCGGTCGAACCCCTCGGGCACGGGGGTGCCCGCGACGAGCGCGGACAACAGCGCGGCCTGCCCGAGCGCGAGCCGCTGCCGCGTACCCACGGCCACGTCGGCCGCGTGGCTCCCGGCTGCTCCGGGGGTGTCGTTCGCGGGGGCGGCGGCCTCACCGGAGCGCGGGCCCGCCGGGGTTCCGGACGGCGTCACGACCCGTGCCCGCGCCTTCGTCAGGGTGACTCTGATCGCCCCGAGCTCCCTCTCCAGTTCGCCCGGGTCCGGGAAGTTCTCGTCGCGTTCCAGGAGGACCCCCGGTGGGGTCACGCGGGAGGCGAGGTCGGCCAGGATGTCGAGGACCTGCCGGGGGACGGGGTGGGCGTGGCTGTCGTGCCAGACACCGTCCCGTTCGAAGCCGCCGGCGACGTGGACGTAGGCGATGGCCTCGACGGGGAGTTCGTCGAGGGCCTTCGAAGGGTCCTCGGCCCGGTTGACGTGGTTCGTGTGGAGGTTGGCCACGTCGATGAGGAGGCGTACGCCGGTGCGGTCCACCAGGTCGTACAGGAACTGCCCCTCGGTCATCTCCTCCCCGGGCCAGGAGATCAGCGCGGCGATGTTCTCGACCGCGAGCGGGACGGGAAGGGCCTCCTGCGCGATACGGACGTTCTCGCACAGCACGTCGAGGGCGTCCCGGGTGCGGGGGACCGGCAGCAGGTGCCCGGCCTCCAGTGAGGGCGAGGCGGTGAGCGCGCCCCCGGCCCGTACGAACGCGATGTGCTCCGTGACGAGCGGCGAGCCCAGCGCCTCGGCCCGCTCCGCGAGGGCGGTGAGACGGGACTCCTCGGGCCGGTCCGCGCCGCCGAGGCCGAGCGAGACCCCGTGCGGCACCACCGTGATGCCCCGCTCGCGCAGCCGCAGCAGCGACTCGGGAAGATGCCCGGGGCACAGGTTCTCCGCCACGGCCTCGACCCAGTCGATGCCGGGCATGCGCTCCACGGCCTCGGCGATCTCCGGCCGCCACCCGATTCCCGTCCCCAGCCGCCTCGGCTGTGTCATGTCGCCTCCTCCGTCACCGCTCGAACCCCGGCAGCTGCAGCCCTGGCCGCTGTCTCCTCACGACGGACCCGTGTTCCGGCGTGACGGAGTCATGGCCCCGGGAAGCGGGGCCGAACCCATGTCGCCGGACGTTCAGAGCAACATTTGAGGTTCCGCCGACGCCCCGAGGCGCCGGCGGACGCACCGGCTACCGCAGCACGTTGTCCGGATCCGAGGGCTCCGGCCGGGCGGTGTTGACCTGTCCCGGCGGCGCGGGCGACGGACTCGACGTGGCGACGACGCCGTCGGCCGGCTGCACCGGCGGCGCGGAGGGCGCCGTGACGCCGGCGGCCGGCGCCGGGGGACCGGTCGGGCTCGCGGTCGACAGGGCCGCCGTGTCGTTGGCGATGGCGTCGAAGTCGACGCTCCCGGTCTTCTCCAGGATGGTGATGTGGTCCAGCACCGTCTGGTTGGCGTCCGAGGCCAGCTGCCGGACCAGCGTGTTGCGGGTGGAGTTACGGACCGCGCCGATCGCCGGGAAGATCTTGCCGTGCGCGGCTCGCAGCAGGTTCACGAACTTCCGTTCGTATTCTGCTCCCGTCGCCGCGGTCATCTCCTGCAGCCAGCCCTGCTGCTGGGCGTTGGGCTGATTCGGCAGCTCGACATTGAGCTGGGCCGCGATGACCCGTACCCGCTTGTCGAGGTCGGTGTGGCCGACGATCAGGTGATCGCCCACCTCCTTGATCGCCTTGTTGGGGGCCCGCTCGAGCGCCTGCTGTCCCGCCGGCAGTTCCCACAGTCCGGCCAGCCGCACGCGCACGATCAGATCGCGGTCGGCGGCGGACAGGGGCCCCCACTGCGTGTTCACCGTCCCCGCCGCCAGATTCGCCTGCCCCGTGCCGGCGCGGTCGGCGTACGACCACACGGGGAACGCGAGCGCGCCGACAGTGGCGGCGAGCGTCGCGATGACGAAGGCGGAACCATTGATACGCCGCAAAATGAGCCTCCCGGGGGAAACCGACTGGTCGTTGGAAAGCTGTACTTGGCCAGCGACGTGAAATACGTGCGGGGCGCCGGGAATGTTCAAGCGCGACTAAAGCGAACCCTCTGTACAGGTCAAATCAGCTGTGAATCGGCGCCGTCGGCCGACAGCGGCCACTTCTCTGGTGTACGTCCGAGCAGCCGCAGCGCCTCGTCCAGCGGATCCGCGCCCATGGGCACGTCGACCGGCGGCGCGAACGCGAACCCAGGCCCGCGACCGGCCGGATCCGTCGGTACGAGGCGGCCGACGGCCAGGGCCGCCCCGCGGACGTGGTCCGGCAGTTCGAGTCCGACGCCGAGCGTGGCGGCGACGTCCCACGCGTGCACCACGTAGTCGACGAAGTGGAAGCCGAGGGCCATCCCGCCGGGGAACCCGCCCCCGTCCCTGATCTCCGGCAGTACGAACTCCCCCTCCGTCACGCCCGGTTCGGCGAACGCGGCCAGCACCGCCGTCGCCGCTCCCCGGTAGGTCCGCTCCGGGTCGCTCATGTCCTGCGGCTCCCGCCAGTACGCCGTCTCGTGCCCCGCTCCCCGGGCGGCTGCCGCGAACCCGTGGTGCTGCGCGGCCATGTGCGCCACCAGCCGCCGCAGCGTCCACCCCGCACATGGTGTGTCCCGCTCCCAGTCCGCGCCCCGCGCCAGCCCGACGAGCCGCAGCGACTCATAGACGGCGATCCGGTCGAGCTCGACGATGTCCACTCCGGTCGATGTCATACGGCCGAGCATAAAACTGAGCGAACGATCGTGCTACTTCTTTTCGGCCATGAGGCATCCCGCGTCAAAGGCTCGGCAGGTCGGGAGAGCTCGGCAGGTCAGGAGGGCTCGGGCACGAGGGACGGATCGGTGGCCGCCGCGCGCAGCCGGGAAAGGATGGCGACGCGGGCCCTGTGATAGACGTCCGTCTCGTCACGCAACACCGACACCGCGTTCGCCGTCTCCATCAACGCGATGAGCTCGAAGGCGAGTTGCGCGGCATCCGTGTCGGAGCGCAGCTCACCCAGGTCGCGTGCCTCGGCGATGGTGTGCTCCACATGGGCCGCCCAGTCCCGCTGGGCCTGTGCGACGGCGTCGTGCACGGGCCCCGACCGGGCGTCGAACTCGGCGATGACCTCGTAGAAGAAACAGCCGCCGGGGAAGACCCGGCCCTGGGAGTAGTCCAGCCAGAGTGCGCACAGCCGCCAGGCCCGGGCGACACCGGCGGGGGTCTCGGACGCGGGCCGGGTCACCTGCTCGACGTAGATGCGCGCCGCTTCCCGCACGGTGGCCAGCTGCAGTTCCTGCTTGGAGCCGAAGAGCGCGAAGACCCCGCTCTTGCTGAGCTGGAGCTCGGTGGCGAGACGACCCACGGACAGTGCTTCCAGTCCTTCGACCGAGGCGATGTCGACCGTACGGCGGAGCACCAACTGCCGCGTGCGGTTGCCGCGTTCGACCCTGCCGTCCAGCCGGGTCCCGGCCATCGCGCCTCCTCGGGTCCGTAGGTCACTCGGGGTCGGTCGGGATCGGTCAGGAGCGCAGCGCAGGATGGTCGGCCACCACCGTGCACGACCCCGGCGCGATCTCCGTGAACCCCGCGTCACGCACCAACGGCAGCCCGGAGGTGGTGAGTCCACTCCAGCGGGCCGGGTCGGCGGTGCGGACGGCGAGGGGGAAACCGGCGTCGCGCCAGGCCGCCCGCTCCTCGTCCGACAGTTCCCACCAGGCCAGCTGCGCGCCGTGCCCGGCCTGCGCCATCGTCTTGCCGGCCGACATGTCGAGATCGGGGTTGAGCCACAGCATGGGCGCCGTCGGGTCCGCGTCCACCGGCGGCTCCGGGTCGTCGAGGTCGGTGCCGGAGACCTGGAGCTTGACCAGGTCCTTCGGCCAGCCGTCCAGGGGGACCGGCGGGAAGACGCGCACCTCGGCGGACTTCCCGGTCACCGTGATGCCGGGCAGCGTCTCGGCCCGCCGCCACTCGGCGCCACGCGCCCGTCGTACGACCTTGCGGATCCGGGCGTCCTGCCAGTCCCGCACCGCCTGCGCCCATTCGCCGTCCCCGAGGGCCCGCTCATCGCTGAGGATCGTCAGCACGGCGCGGGCCGCGGTCTCCAGCGCGTCCGTGCGTGCCGGGGGAGCGGCCTTCTCGATGCGCACGACCAGCGGCAGCACGAACTGCGGGGCCTCGTCGCGCGCGGTGCGCTCGGATCGGAAGGGGCTGTCCTCGGCCGAGCCGGGTACGTCGGGTCGGCCGGGTGCGTCGGCTACGGTCGGGTCGCTGCTCACGCCCTCCAGTGTGCCAGGCGGAAGATCGGTTCTTCGGCGAGCGGTCGTGCCACCGTCGCCGTCACCCGGAACAGGCGGTCCGCTGTGCCTCCTGCCACTCGCAGACGGGGCACAGCGTGATCCCCTTGTACGACTCCGGGTACTCGGTCGGCTTCCGGCAGAGCACGCACTCGGCGAACGGCGGCCCGGCGTCGGCCGGGTCCGGTGCCGGGGCGGGGGCCGCCGGGGTGGCGCAGTAGTCGTCGCTCATGGTCCCAGCGTAGGCCGGGACCGGAGCGCGCCTACGTGGTGCCGTGCCGCTCGCTCTGCGTCGCCGAGCCGATCATCTCGGAGACCTTCACGAAGCGGAAACCCTTCTTCCGCAGCTCGGGGACGATCGTCTGCAGGGCCTGCTCGGTCACCGGAGCCGCGCTGCGCGTGCAGTGCATGACGACGACGGATCCGGGCTTCACACCCTCCAGCACCTGCCGGGCCACGGCGTCGGCGTCGGTCGCGAAGGCGTCCCCGCTGACGACGTCCCACTGCACCGCGGTCACGCCCACGGCGCTCAGCGTGCGCAGGGCCCGCTGGTCGTAGCACCCGCCGGGGAACCGGAAGTAGGGCATCGCGTGGAGCACGCCCACCCTCTCGAAGGCGGCGTAGGCCTCCTCCACCTCGGCCCGCATCCGTTCCTGGGGCACGGTGGGCAGGCCGTAGCAGTTGTCGGTGAAGGCGTAATGGCTGTACGAGTGGTTGGCGACCTCGAACAGCGGGTCCTGCCCGATGTCCCTGGCCTCCTTGGGGTACTCGTCGGCCCAGCGTCCGGTCATGAACAGGGTCGCGGGGACCTTGAACGCGCGCAGCGTGGCGATCAGTTCGGGGTTGTCGAAGTGCTCCCCGGCCGCGGCGCGAGGCCCCTCGGCGGCGGTCATGTCCGCGTCGAAGGTCAGCGAGACGATCTTGTCCTGCGTGCGCGGACCGTTGGTGAAGACGGGAGTGATACCGCTGGAGCCGGGGGCCAGTGTGGGGGGTCGCGAGGGCTGGGCGGTCGCGGGGTGCCCTGGGCGGGCGGCGTGCGGGGTTCCTGGGGTCCCGCAGGCGGCGAGCGCGACCCCGAGTGCGCCGAGGGCGCAGGTCGCGACGAATCGTCGTACTGGAATGATCACCCGATAAAGATATGTGGGCAATACTTACAATTCGCCCATTGTCCGCACGTGCCCGGCGGCGGGGGCACGGAAGTCACCCGGCTGGACCCGGCACAACGCATGCCGTCTCGTACGTCGGTTCCCTTTTCCCGTGTCCGCGTGCAGGATCGAACCCCTGTCGCGACCGATCCGAACGGCAGGACCGACGCGAGACGGGGTGGGTTCCGGTGCCGAACCGGCGACGCGTTGCTCCACCGGTCCTCCTCTTCACCGCGGTCGCCCTGCTGGCGAGCGGATGCTTCCTGGGGCCGTCGGATCCGGCGGACACGACGCTGGTCGGGGCCAGGGTCGAAGGGGAGACGATCGTCGTCAAGATCCCGCTCTGTCCCTCCGACGAACTGCGGCGGGTGGAGGTCATGGACTGGGACAAGGCCGAGGACACGAACCCGCCGATCGTCTGGTGGGCCTCCGGTCCGAGGACGGCGTCGGCGAAGAGGGGCGTCGTCAGGCTCTGGTCCGCCGAGGGGTTCGACCGTCATGCGGCCACGCCCGCCCCCGTGCCGCGCACCCTCGATGTGGCGTACCTGGACCCCCGGGGTGAGGGGCGCGACTACGTGGTGAGCCTGCCTGCGGTCGCCGCCGCGAAACTGAAGCCCGGTCAGTACTGGACCGACGACGGCCCGAGGACCGCCGCCCAGATCGACGCCCGACTCGACTGCCACACGGTCACCTGAGCGGGCCCGTGCAGGTCAGCTGTCCTCCAGTAGCCGCTGCCTGGCCTCCGCCACGTCGAAGTCGGCCTTCGGGTACTGCGGGTTCAGTGCCTCGAGGTGTTCCAGGAGCAGGGTGCTGATCGCCCAGTTCCGGTACCACTTGCGGTCGGCGGGGACGAGGAACCAGGGAGCCTCCGGCGTGGAGCAGCGCTCCAGGGCGATCTCGTACGCCTTCTGGTACGCGGGCCACAGCTCACGGTCGTCGATGTCGTCGGGGCTGAACTTCCAGTGCTTGTCGGGGTTGTCCAGCCGTTGGAGGAGCCGGCGGCGCTGCTGCTCGTAGGAGATGTGCAGGAAGCACTTCACCACGGTGACGCCGTCGTCGGCGAGGGACTGCTCGAAGCGGTTGATCTTGCCGTAGCGGTGGGCGATCTCCTTGCGGGGAGCCAGTTCGCGGACGCGGGCGATCAGGACGTCCTCGTAGTGCGAGCGGTCGAAGATGCCGATCTCGCCGGGTTCGGGCAGGGCCCGTCTGATCCGCCAGAGGAAGGAGTGCCGGCGCTCCTCGGCGGTCGGCGCCTTGAAGTCCCGGATGCGGCAGCCCGCGGGGTTGAAATGCCCGATGACGTGCTTGACCGTGCCGCCCTTGCCGCTGGTGTCCATGCCCTGGAGGATCAGCAGGACCCGGCGCCGGTCACCCGCCGTGCTCGCGGCCCACAGGCGTTCTTGCAGGTCGCCGAGGCGTTCGACCATCTGGGCGAGGGCGGCAAGCCCGGCGGCCTTGTCGCGCGGACCGGCGGGCGTGGCCCTGGCGTCGTACGAGGAGAGGTCGACGTCCTTGCCGCCGGGAACACGCAGCAGTCGGCGCAGCGGGGTCGGGGCCTTGCCCTTGCCCTGTCCGCCGTCCTTCGTGCCCTCGCCGTCCTTCGTACCCTTGCCGTCCTTCTTGGCCACCGCGTACCCCTTCCGGCCGTGTCCCTCGATGGTGCGACGGGAGCCGGGTACCCGCGAGTCGTGCTCAGGCCTCTTCGAGGGTGACCAGGACGGCCGGTCGTGGACGGCTGTCGGGGTCGATGTTCACGATGAGACGCAGCCCGTACGGGGTCGTCACGGTCGCGGCGAGCCGCCCGCTCGTGGTCTGCCAGTCCGAGAAGCCGTCCTCCAGGACCCCGCACGTCGCACCGAGCGCCTCCGGTCCGCCCCAGGTGTCGAAGTCGGTCGGTTTCGGCAGACGGTTGGCGGTCAGCCACCTTTGGATGTCGGCGGACGTGGCGCGGAACTCCATCCTCAGGACCGTCCTGCCGGTCGTGCCCGTCGGGGTCCTGGCCCGCGGGTGGAGACGAGCGGTGTCGTAGCGCAGGTCCGTCGCGTGCTCGGGCAGCGTCAGCGCGGCCGCTTCGGCCTGCTCCGCCAGTGGCACGGTGCTGTCGGAGCAGGCCCGCGCGTCCGTTCGCGGGAACACCGGGCGGAGTTCCGCGTACAGCGCCCCGCCCCCGGCCAGCGCGAAGACCGCTCCCGGCACGGCCACCGACCGCCACCGCTGTCTCAACCACCCCTGGTGCACCGGCAGTTCATCCACGGCGCGGAAATCTAGCCGATCAGTTCGGTGCTGTGGGCGCGGACGAGACGGGTGATGCGGTCCAGCGCCTCGGCGGCGGGCCCCGGGTCGAGGCGGCGGCCGTCGCGCAGGCGCAGGGCGATCTCGTCGGCCGCGGTCTCCCGGGGGCCGATCACCGCCTGGTACGGGACCAGGCGGGCGGCGCGGATCCGGGCGCCCAGGGTGCCCTGGTCAGGGGTGATGAGCCGGGCTCGGAGGCCCCGGTCCAGGCAGCGGCGTACGAGATCGGCCGCCTGTTCGACCTCGGCCCGCGCGTCGGAGACGGGCAGGGCCACCAGTTGGGTCGGGGCGAGCCAGGGCGGGAAGGCGCCGCCGTGCGCCTCGATGAGGTGGGCGACGGCGCGCTCCAGGCTGCCGATGACACTGCGGTGGACCATGACCGGCCGGTGTTTCGCCCCGTCGGCGCCGATGTAGTGCAGGTCGAAGCGTTCGGGTTGGTGGAAGTCGATCTGAACGGTGGAGAGGGTGGACTCCCGGCCCGCCGGATCGGCGATCTGGACGTCGATCTTGGGGCCGTAGAACGCGGCCTCGCCCTCGACGGCCTCGTACGCCACCCCGGAGCGGTCGAGCACCTCGCGCAGCAGCGCCGCCGAGCGCCGCCACAGCTCGGGGTCGGCGACGTACTTGCCGCCGGGGCCCGGCAGGGAGAGCCGGTGGTGGGCCGCCCGGATGCCCATCGCCTCGTACGCCCGGTGGATCAACTCCAGTGCCGCCGACGCCTCTTCGGCGACCTGCTCCAGGGTGCAGAAGAGGTGCGCGTCGTTGAGCTGGATGGCGCGTACGCGGGTGAGGCCGCCGAGGACGCCGGACGGCTCGGAGCGGTACATCCCGCCCAACTCGGCCACGCGGAGCGGGAGTTCGCGGTAACTGTGGGAGCGGGAGCGGTAGATGAGCGCGTGGTGGGGACACAGGCTCGGGCGCAGCACCACCTGCTCGCCGCCGAGTTCCATCGGCGGGAACATGTCCTCGCTGTAGTGCGACCAGTGCCCGGAGATCTCGTACAGCTCCCGCTTGCCCAGCACCGGTGAGTACACGTGCTGGTAGCCCGCGCGTCGCTCGGCGTCGCGGACGTACTCCTCCAGGGCGTGGCGCACGGCCGCGCCGTCGGGCAGCCAGTAGGGCAGGCCCGCGCCCATCAGGGGATCGGTGTCGAACAGGTCCAGTTCACGGCCGAGTCGGCGGTGGTCGGGGAGGGCGGTCATGGTGGTCTCCTCGCTTCTCGAGGGGCGAGTGACCACACGGCGAAGCCCCGGGGCACTCGCCCCGGGGCTTCGGACTCGTCAGCAGTCAGCGCGCCGGGACACTCTCCGGCGTCGTCGTCTTCACAGCGGCACGCTTCATGGGAGGGACGCTAGCAGGGAGTGGGTGGGCGGTCGCGGCAATTGTTGTGGGCGATCAGTCGGGGCCGGGGAGAGGGCTTGCGCCGGGGTTGTCGAGCGGGAACTCGTCGTCCTCCGCCTCCTCGCGCCTGAACTTGTCACCCTTGGGTTCGTCGAGCACGAACTCGTCGTCCTTGTGCTCGTCGGGCCGCGGACGCCTCGGTATCTGTTCCACCGTCGGCGCCCCCGGCTGGACCTGCGCCCGTTCCAGGAACCGCAGCAGTTCCACCGGGAAGGGGAGCACCAGGGTGGAGTTCTTCTCGGCGGCGACCGCCACCACGGTCTGCAGCAGCCTCAGTTGGAGCGCGGCGGGCTGTTCGGACATCACCCCGGCGGCTTCCGCCAGCTTCTTCGACGCCTGCAGTTCGGCGTCCGCGTTGATGATGCGGGCCCGCCGTTCCCGGTCGGCCTCGGCCTGCCGGGCCATCGACCGTTTCATCGTCTCCGGCAGCGACACGTCCTTGATCTCGACCCGGTCGATCTGCACGCCCCAGCCCATGGCCGGACTGTCGATCATCAGCTCCAGGCCCTGGTTGAGCTTCTCCCGGTTGGAGAGCAGGTCGTCCAGGTCGCTCTTGCCGATGATCGAGCGCAGCGAGGTCTGCGCCATCTGCGAGACGGCGAAGCGGTAGTCCTCGACCTGGATGACCGCGTCGGCCGCGTCGACCACCTTGAAGTAGATGACCGCGTCGACCCGGACCGTGACGTTGTCCCGCGTGATGCCGTCCTGCGCGGGGACGGGCATCGTCACGATCTGCATGTTGACCTTACGCAGCCGGTCCACACCGGGGATGATCATGGTGAACCCGGGCGGCCTGATGCCACCCCGGAGCCGCCCGAGCCGGAGCACCACGCCCCGCTCGTACTGCTTGACAACCCGGGCTGCCGCGGCGACGTACACCACCCCCGCGGTACCGACCACCGCGACCGTGGCCAAGAGCTCTTCGAGCATGACGACCCCCTTTCGAGCCGCCGTACACCACCACTAATCCCACGATATGCCTCACGCGGGCTCGCGGTCGAGGATCCCCCCGACCGCGAGCCCCGGGGGTCAGCCGGTGGTCATCTTCACCGGTTCCGTCCCCGCGTCACTGTGCCGCGCCGACCAGTTCTCCAGCGCGGTGCGGCAGGCGTGATCGAGGTGGTGCAGGCCGGAGAGGTCCAGTTCGACCGGGCGGTCCTGGGGCAGTGCCTCGAGGCTGTCGAGGATCTTCGGCAGCCTCAGGAAGGTCGCGTTGCCCGACAGATACGCCTGGACGGGGCCCGCACCCTTGTCTACGACCTCCAGGCGGACGTGCGAGGCCTCCCACGCCGTCTTGACGACCGCCAGGGCCAGCCCTATGAGCACCCCCTCGAACATGCTGACGGCGACGATCGACACCGCCGTGACGACGAGGATCAGCGCCTCGCCCCGGTGCTCGCGCCACAGCGAGACGACCTCGCGCAGCGGGACCAGCTTCCAGCCCGCGTGCACCAGGACGCCGGCGAGGGCGGGCAGCGGGATGACGCCGAGCGCGGCGGGCAGCAGCGCCGCGAACAGCAGCAGCCAGACGCCGTGCAGCACGCGGGACGCCTTCGTCCGCGCGCCCGCCTGGACGTTCGCCGCGCTGCGCACGATCACCGCGGTCATCGGCAGCGCTCCGAGCAGTCCGCAGACCGTGTTGCCCGCGCCCTGCGCCATCAGTTCCCTGTCGTACTCGGTACGGGGGCCGTTGTGCAGCCGGTCCACGGCCGCCGCGCTGAACAGCGACTCGGCGGAGGCGATCAGCGTGAAGGCGAGCACCGTGCCGAGCACGCCCACGCTCGCGAGCTCCCCGAAGGCCGCCGGGCTCGGCAGCTGGATCGAGCCGACCAGCCCCCGCACCTCGACCTTGGCCACCGGCAGCCCGAACCCCGAGGCCACCACTGTGGCCAGCACGACCGCGCCGAGCGCCCCCGGCACCGTACGCACCCGGCGCGGCAGCCGCCGCCACAGGACGAGCACGGCGATCGTGCCCGCCCCGAGTCCGACCGAGGCCAGCGCCTCGGTGCTGCGGGCCGCGTCGACGACGGCCTCCGGCAGTCCGGCGAGCTTGTCGAGTCCGGAGGCGGGGGCCTTGAGCCCGGCCATCGAGTAGAGCTGGCCCGCGATCAGCACGAGGCCGATCCCGGCGAGCATGCCCTCGACGACGGCCACCGAGATGGCCCGGAAGTAGCGCCCCAGCTTCAGGGCGCCCATGAGGAGTTGGAGCACACCCGTGGCGAGCACGACGACTCCGAGGACGGCGAGCCCGTACTCCCGTACGGCCTCGAGGACCAGCACGGTCAGTCCGGCCGCCGGGCCCGACACCTGAAGGCTGCTGCCGCGCATCAGGCCGGTGACGAGACCGCCCACGATGCCGGTGACCAGGCCGAGTTCGGCCGGGACACCGGAGGCGACGGCGACGCCCACGCACAGCGGCAGGGCGACCAGGAACACGACGATCGAGGCGGCGAAGTCCTGCCGCAGGTGGGGGAGTTTGCTCATGAGGCTCGACGTGTTCATCGCGCGGCTCACAGGGCCTCGAAGGTGTCGGTGTGCGCTCGGTGTTCGCGCACGGCTCCGGTGTGGACCTCGTAGTACCAGCCGTGCAGACGCAGCCGGCCCGTCGTCAGGGCCCTTTCCACACAGGGGTATCCGCGGAGCCTGAGCAGTTGCGCGAGGACGTGGTTCTGTACCGCGTCGGCGACGGTGGGGTCGTCGCCCGGTGCGTCGGACGGGCGCTGCACCTGCGCGAGCCAGTCGCGCACGGCGGGTACGGCCGTCAGGTCCTCGCCGCGCACCAGCGCGCCGACGGCACCGCAGTGCGAATGGCCGCAGACCACGATCTCGGACACGCCGAGCACGTCCACCGCGTACTCGACGGTGGCCGCCTCGGAGGTCGGCCGGCCGGGGACGTAGGGCGGGACGATGTTGCCCGCGGTGCGCAGCTCGAAGAGCTCGCCCGGGCGGGCGCCGGTGATCAGGGCCGGAACGACCCGGGAGTCGGAGCAGGTGATGAACAGGACCTGCGGGGACTGGCCGTCGGCGAGCGAGGCGAACTCCTCGGGCCGCCGGCCGAAGGAGCGGGCATGGTCGATGAGGGGCTGCATGTCAGTTCCTCCTGGCGCGCCCTGAGGGCGCGTCGGCTTACAAGACGGAGCGTGGGGGGACGCGCTCCGCTCAGCAGCGGAAGACCTGAAGTGCGGCGGGGGAGTGGGCGGTCGAGGATCTCGACGTGCGCGGGTGCGCCGCGGCGGGCGCGAGCGGCGCGTACGAGGCCGCGGGGTCGCTCGCGAGCAGGGCGCGCGGGGGTGTGTCGGGGACGAGATCCTCGTCGCGGGTCCGCTGACGGGCGCCCAGAGGGGGTGCCACCTTGTGCGGATGCTCGGCTTCGGCGCAGGAGACGACTTCGCCCTTGTGCGCGGACGCGAACACCTCGGTGGGAGCGAAGAGCTGGAGGCTGATCAGGACGGCGGCGAGTACCACGTACAGGGGTCGGGCCGTCGTACCTCGTAACATGCGCCCCCTCCCGGCGTCTCGTCCTCCATGTCAATACATAGGTTAACGCGGCAAGTTGTTTGCAGGGTTAACTCGACGTTTCACAGTGAAGTGGGCCGAAAACGCTGTGGAGGGGCCGAAAAACTACGCCTCGACGAGCCCCTTGGCGTCGCGGGCCAGCGCGGTGAGCCGGGAGATCGCGCGGAAGTACTTCTTGCGGTAGCCGCCGTTCAGCATCTCCTCGCTGAAGAGCTGGTCGAAGGGCATCCCGGAGGCGAGGACGGGCACCTCGCGGTCGTACAGCCGGTCGGCGAGCACCACGAGCCGCAGCGCCGTCGACTGGTCGGGCACCGGCTGGACGTCGGTGAGGCAGACGGCCTTCAGGTCGTCGGTCAGGGCGCCGTAGCGGCTGGGGTGCACGCGCGCGAGGTGGTCGAGCAGATGCGGGAAGTCGTCGAGGGAGGCCCCGGCCGTGGCGTACGCGGCCTTCGTGACCTGCTCGTCGGTGAACGGCGCCGGGGCCTCGGGCAGCCCGCGGTGGCGGTAGTCCTCGCCGTCGATGCGCAGCGGCCGGAAGTGCGCGGACAGCCCCTGGATCTCGCGCAGGAAGTCGGCGGCCGCGAACCGGCCCTCGCCGAGCTTGCCCGGCAGGGTGTTCGAGGTGGCCGCGAGCGCGACCCCCGCGTCGACCAGCTTGCCGAGCAGGGTGGAGACGAGGACGGTGTCGCCCGGGTCGTCGAGTTCGAACTCGTCGATGCACAGGAGGCGGTGCCCGGAGAGCGTCTGCACGGTCTTCTGGAAGCCGAGCGCGCCGACCAGGTTCGTCAGCTCCACGAAGGTGCCGAAGGCCTTGAGCGCGGGCTCGGCCGGGGTGGCGTGCCACAGGGAGGCGAGCAGGTGGGTCTTGCCGACGCCGTAGCCGCCGTCCAGGTAGACGCCCCGGGGGCCGGCCGGGGTCTTCGGCGCCTTGGCCTTGCCGAAGCCGAAGAAGCCCCGTTTACCGCCGCCGACCGCGTGCGCCCCGCCGAGACCGGCCGCGAAGCCGGCGAGGACCTGTACGGCCTCGGTCTGGCTCGGCTGGTTCGGGTCCGGAATGTACGTTTCGAAGCGCACGGAGTCGAAGCGCGGCGGCGGCACCATCTCGGCGACCAGCCGGTCCGCGGGGACGTGCGGCTCGCGGGCGCACAGGGACGTGGGGGCTGCTTCGGGTATCGGTTCGATCCCGGAAGCGGCGGTGGAGGACGACACGGTTCCCCACTCTAAGCGCCGTGCCACACTGCACGACATGCGACGCCTGTTCCCTGTGACCTACGAAACAGCAGCCCAGGCCACCGCCGGGGCCCCCGATGCCCCTCGTGCGGCTGTGGCGGATGTGACGGATGCGACGGACCGTGAGTGGGGACTGCTGGAGCTGGCGGAGGCGTACGCCTACCCCGAGCCCCGCTCCGCCGGGGTCCGGGAGCCCTGGCTGCGGGCCAACATGGTCTCCACGCTCGACGGCGCCGCTCAGCACGACGGGAAGTCCCAGGGCATCTCCAGCGCCGCCGACATGCGGATCTTCGGGGTGTTGCGGGCTCTCGCGGACGTCGTGGTCGTCGGCGCGGAAACGGTACGCCAGGAGGGTTACCGTCCGGCACGCGCGCGTGCGGAGTTCGCGGGGTCCCGGGAGGCGGCCGGACAGGGCCCGGCGCCCGTGATCGCCGTCGTCACCGCGAGCCTCGACCTGGACTTCTCGCTGCCCCTGTTCACCTCGCCCCTGGTGCCCACGCTCGTCCTGACGGGCGCCGCGGCAGCCCCCGACCGGGTGGCGGCGGCCGAGAAGGCGGGCGCCGAGGTGGTGATCGCAGGGGACGGGATGGGCGTGGACCCGGTACGGGCCGTGCGTGCCCTCGCTGAGCGCGACATGACCCGGCTGCTGACGGAGGGCGGCCCGCGGCTGTTGGGCCAGATGGTCGCGGCGGGTGTCCTCGACGAACTGTGCCTGACCCTCTCCCCGACGCTCACCGCGGGAGACGCGCAGCGGATCGCCGGGGGGCCCGCGATGGCGGTTCCCGAGCGGCTCGAACTGGCGTCCCTCCTGGAGGAGGCCGGATTCCTCTTCGCCCGATACCGTCGCCCCTGACCGGTGGCCCTGGCGTCGGTCGGGGCCACCGGTCTCGGCCGTCGGCCAGGGCGAGGTAGCGGAGTGGATCATTCCGATTATCTTCCGGGCACACTGAAAATCGCAGTCCCCGTGCGATCACGGGGCAGGATGGTTTCCGCAGGGGGCCAGGGAGGCCCACGGAGGAGAAGGGCGCCTGTCGTGTTCACAAGCGTATTGATGATCGAGAAGGCCCTGACGTCCGCCGACGTGGAGTTCGTCACCACCTTGCACGGTGACGAGGTGGTCGCCTTCCACGTGCTGCTCCAGCCGCGGGGCGATCAGGCGGACCGGCTGCTGCGGGCCATCGACGACGTCGCGCTCGGGGAGCTGGACGAGGCGGCCCACGAGCGTGAGACGCCGGAGGGCGCGGACGCGGCCGGTCAGGGGCAGCAGGCCCTCGAGGTGTCGCTGGTGGCGCTGCGCTCGGCCGGCAGCGAGGCCGAGGGGCGGCTCATCGAGAACCACCCGCTCGACGCGCTCAAGAAGCTGGTCGACGAGATCGGCGCGGACGAGGTCATCGTGCTCACCGACCCGCACTACGTGGAGGAGTTCTTCCACCGCGACTGGGCCTCGCGGGCCCGCCACAAGGTCGGCGTGCCGGTGCTGAAGCTGTTCTCGCACAGCAAGGTGTAGGGCTCCCGCCGGGCGTGGGTGCCGTGAGAGCTGCCGGGACGGGTCCGGTGCGGCCGGCACCTGGCTGGTCGCGCCCACGCGGCGGAGCCGCACTTGTCACGGCCCCGCGCCCCTGGGAGGTTGCGAGGGGCCGCACCGAATAGGCTGGGGCGGGTTCCTGTCTGTGGGAGCGCGCTTACCGTCGTACCGGATCTTGGGAGATACACGCATGGCACCCGGCCTTCCTACCGCCATGGACCGACCGCACTTCATCGGCATCGGCGGCGCCGGGATGTCGGGCATCGCCAAGATCCTGGCGCAGCGCGGGGCGAAGGTGGCGGGCAGCGACGCGAAGGAGTCCGCCACCGCCGAGGCTCTGCGGGCGCTGGGCGCGACCGTGCACATCGGCCACGCGGCGGACCACCTGGCCTCCGACGCCACCTGTGTGGTGGTGTCCTCGGCGATCCGCGCGGACAACCCGGAGCTGGCCCGCGCGGCCGAGCTCGGCATCCCCGTGGTCCACCGCTCGGACGCCCTCGCCCGGCTGATGGACGGCCTGCGCCCGATCGCGGTCGCGGGCACGCACGGCAAGACCACGACCACGTCGATGCTCGCCGTGTCCCTCTCCGCGCTGGGACTGAACCCCTCGTACGCGATCGGCGGTGACCTGGACGCCCCCGGCTCGAACGCCCTGCACGGCGACGGCGAGATCTTCGTCGCCGAGGCCGACGAATCGGACCGCAGCTTCCACAAGTACGCCCCCGAAGTCGCGATCGTCCTCAACGTCGAGCTCGACCACCACGCCAACTACGCCTCCATCGACGAGATCTACGAGTCCTTCGAGACCTTCGCGGCCAAGATCGTGCCGGGCGGCACGCTGGTGATCTCCGCGGACCACGAGGGCGCGCGCGAACTGACCCGGCGCCTGCCGGCGGACGTACGGGTGGTGACGTACGGCGACGCGCCGGACGCGGACGTACGGGTCCTGTCCGTGATCCCCCAGGGCCTGAAGAGCGAGGTGACGGTGCTCCTCGACGGTACGGAGCTGACCTTCGCCGTCTCCGTCCCCGGCCGCCACTACGCGCACAACGCGGTGGCCGCGCTGGCGGCGGGCGCGGCGCTGGGCATTCCGGCCGCGGAGCTGGCCCCCGCGATCGCCTCCTACACGGGCGTGAAGCGGCGTCTGCAGCTGAAGGGCGAGGAGGCGGGCGTCCAGGTCATCGACTCCTACGCGCACCACCCGACCGAGATGACGGCCGACCTGGAGGCCATGCGCGCGGGTGCCGAGGGCCGCATCCTGGTGGTCTTCCAGCCCCACCTGTTCTCCCGCACCCAGGAGCTGGCCAAGGAGATGGGCGAGTCCCTGGCCCTGGCCGACGCCTCGATCGTGCTGGACATCTACCCGGCCCGCGAGGACCCGATCCCGGGCGTCACCAGCGAGCTGATCATCGCGGCGGCGCGGGCGGCGGGCGCGGACGTGACACCGGTCCACGACAAGGCGCAGGTGCCCTCGGTCGTCGCGGGAATGGCGAAGCCCGGTGATCTCGTTCTCACCATGGGCGCGGGAGACGTGACGGACCTCGGTCCCGAGATCCTGACCCGCCTGTCGAAGTAGCCGTGACGTTTGTGAGGGGTTGAGCTTCATGTCGTACGACATCGAAAAGCCGGACGAGCAGTGGCGCGCGGAGCTGACCCCGTCCGAGTACACCGTCCTGCGGAAGGCGGGCACCGAGCCCGCCTTCACGGGCGAGTACACCGACACCAAGACCAAGGGTGTCTACTCCTGTCGGGCCTGCGGCGCCGAACTCTTCACCTCGAACGAGAAGTTCGAGTCCCACTGCGGCTGGCCGTCCTTCTACGACCCGAAGGAATCCGACGCGGTCGAGCTGATCGCGGACCGCTCCCACGGGATGGTCCGCACGGAGGTGAGGTGCGCCCGCTGCGGATCGCACCTCGGCCATGTATTCGAGGGTGAGGGTTACCCGACGCCGACCGACCAGCGGTACTGCATCAACAGCATCTCGCTGCGGTTGGCTCCGGACGAGGGCTGAGGTTCACAGCACCTCGCGATGGACGAGGGCTGAGAGGACGAGGGCGCCCGGGAGCAGGGGGATCCAGACGGTCAGGACGCGGTAGCCGATGACGGTTGCCGTGGCCAGGGACACGGGGGCGCCGTACGCGGCCATGGTGAGGACCATGGCCGCGTCGACCGGGCCGATGCCGCCCGGGGCGGGCACCGCGCCGACGGCGGTACTGGCGAGCAGCAGCGCGAGGACCACCTGGGCCCAGGACAGCGGCAGCCCGAGCGAGAACCCGACCGAGGCGATCACGCTCCCCTGGAGCACCGGGGCGACGGCCGACCCGCCCCACAGGGCGAGGACGCGGCTGGGCCGGGTGTGCAGCGTCCGCGCCTCGGTCAGGGCGGTGCGTACGAAGCCGAGCGCCGGGCGGCGCAGTGGGCGTACGACCGTCAGGAGCAGGGCGGCGGTGGCGAGACCGAGCACCGCGGCCCCGGCGGCCATGAGCAACGTCCAGGTGTCCGGGGTGAGGTCGCCGAGCCGTAGCGCGTCCGGCAATGCCACGAGGAAGACGACGAGCACCACCGTCTTCGCCAGCGGCTTGACCAGCGAGTACAGGGCGAGCGAGGCGGTGGCCCTGGCCAGGGGTATGCCGCGGCGCTGGAGGAAGCGCAGGGTGACGGCGTGGGCGCCGATGCTCGCCGGAAGGATGTGGTTGGCGGCGCCCGCGGCGAACTGCGAGGCGAGCAGCGGCCCGGGCGGCAGCCGTTCGGGCAGGGCGCCTTGCCGGACGCACGCGGCGGCCACCCAGCCCAGGCAGGTGAAGAAGACCCCGGCCAGCAGCCACCGGGGATCGGCGGCGGCCAGCCGGGCGGCGCCCTCGCTCACCGCCCGCCAGTCGACCGCCGCCCACGTCCCGATCGCCAGGAGCGGCAGCAGGGTCAGCGTCAGACGGGTGAGACGGGTCAGGCGTGCGGCGGCGGGGGACCGGACGGGGGCGGGGCGCGCTACGGGGAGATCGTCGAGCGGGAGCGGGGACACGGCGCACATCGTCCTTCCACGTCACGCCCGCGGTACCGGCGGACGGACACAAGAAGAGGCTTGAGCGGAGGGGGACAGTGGGAACGTTCCCGCTCGGTGTGACGGCGCGGTGTCCGGGAGGGGAAGGGGCACCAGCGGCTGGGCGACACGGCCGGGCTCGTCGTCCTGTGGGGCAGGGCAGTTGGCGCTTCCGTCGTCGAAAGGTAGAAAGAGGGGGCGCACTCGGAACGCACCTGCCGAGTGAGATGGACGGGACGGACGACGGACGAGACAACGGAGGCCCCTTATGACGACTCTTCCCGATCGGCCGAACACCGCCCTGCTCGTCATCGACGTCCAGAACGGGGTGGTGGCGGGCGCGCACCGGCGCGACGAGGTGGTCGCGAACATCGACACCCTGGTCGGCAAGGCTCGCGCGGAGGACGTGCCGGTGGTGTGGGTGCAGCACTCGGACGACCAGCTCAAGCGCGACAGCGAGAGCTGGCAGTACGTGCCGGAACTGGTCCGCCGCGATGCCGAGCCCCTCGTCCACAAGAACTACGGCGACTCGTTCGAGGACACCGACCTCGAGGCGCTGCTCGCCGAGCGCGGGGTGGGCCGGCTGGTCGTCACGGGCGCGCAGACCGACATGTGCATCCGTTCCACCCTGCACGGGGCCTTCGTACGCGGGTACGACGTGACGTTGGTCGGTGACGCACACACGACGGAGGACCTCAGCGCGTACGGCGCGCCGCCGCCGGAGCAGGTGATCGCGCACACCAACCTCTACTGGACGTGGCAGAGCGCACCCGGGCGGCGCGGGGGCACCGTCGGCACGGCGGACGTGTCCTTCGAGGCGGTCGTCGAGGACTGAGCCGTTCTGATCTGATCGGCGGCCATCGGCGGTCGCCGCGCGTCAGCCGTTCGTCCGCGCGGCTTGTTCGACGGCGTGGCCGAGGGAGAACAGGCCTTCCAAACGGTCCGGGTGGCCCACGAGTTGGAGGCCCAGGGGCATGCCCTGGGCGTCCCGGTGGCCCGGTACGGTCACGGCCGGGAGGCCGAGGAGCTGCCAAGGGAGGCTCAGGACGGGCGACCCGGTGACCGTCAGGCCCTTCGGGGCGGCACCCGGGGCGGCCGGGCCGAGCACGGCGTCCACGTCGCCGAGCAGTGCCAGCACCGCGGAGCGCTCCCGCCGCCCGACGGCACGGCATCCAGCTCCCGGGCGGCGCCCAGCGCTCCGTCCCGGTCCACCCGCACTCACGCCCGTACGTCGGACTCCGTACGGTCGAGGCGCTCCAGCGCGCCGGCGATCACCTCGGCCGCGCTCAGCTCGCCCCGGGCCACGCCCGCCGTCAGGGCCGACAGGGTCCTTATCCGGCGGTCCTCATCCGGCAGCCCTCATCTAGCGCGATGCGAGTGCGGCGAAGGCCTCGTCGATCAGATCGTCGAGGTCGAGGGTGCCGTCGGAGTCGGTCCAGTGGTTGACGGCGATGTTCAGACAGTCGACCGCGGCGGCGGCCCGCACCAGCGGGCCCAGGGCCGAGGGCCGCGAGGGGCCCGCGCGCTCGGCGAGGGCCTCGGCGATGACCGGGCGCCAGCCGTTCTGCTTCTCCATGCTGCGCGTGCACAGCGCGGGGGTCTTCATGATCAGACGGGACAGCGCGAGCGCGCCGGCCGGGTCCTGCCGGTGGTGCTCGACGACCGTGCCCAGGGCGTGTCGCAGCGCCGTCCAGTCGTCCTCGCCGGCCGGGCGGGCGCGCAGCGCGTCGGCGATCCGTCCGCCCTGGGCGTCCACCGCGTCGAGGACCGCGTCCTCCTTGGTGCCGAAGTAGCGCAGGAAGGTGCTGCGGGACACCCCGGCCGCCGCGGCCAGGTCGTTGGCGGTGACGTTCTCGAAGCCCTCGCGACGGAACAGCTCGAAGGCCACCTGGGCCAACTCGGCCCGGACGGCGGCCCGTGCGATGTCCCTCGTGCTCGTACGCGCTGCTCCGTTCACCTCGGGATCGTACCGCTCACCCGCTCCCCGCTCGCCATAGTGAGTAACGGACGCTAATGTGACACTGAGTCTCATGATTGACATATGGATTCACTCTTGATCGATCTACTTCACCTCACCTCAGAGGGAGAACCCACCGTGACGAAGACCCTTGGACTCATCGGCAGCGGCATGATCGGCGGCGGGCTGGCCCGCCTCGCCGTGGCGGCCGGACTGGACGTCGTACTCAGCAACTCGCGCGGACCGCAGACACTCACCGGCCTCGTCGCCGAACTCGGCGGGCACGCGCGCGCGGCCACCCCCGAGGAGGCCGCCCGCGCCGGTGACCTGGTGGTGGCGACCGTGCCGCTGAAGGCCTACGACCGGTTGCCCGCGGCGGCTCTCGCGGGCAAGGTCGTGATCGACACCATGAACCACTACCCGGACCGCGACGGCCGCATCGCCGATCTGGACGCGGGCGGGCCGACCTCCAGCGCCCTGGTCCAGCGCCACCTGGCCGACTCCCGAGTGGTCAAGGCGTTCAACAGCATCGACTTCCGGCGCCTGTTCCTCTCCGCCCGGCCCTCCGGCGCCCCCGACCGTAGCGCCCTGCCCCTCGCCGGTGACGACGCGGCCGCCAAGGCGCGGGTGGCCGAGTTGCTGGACGCCCTCGGGTACGACGCGGTGGACATCGGCACGCTCGCCGACAGTTGGCGCAGCGAGCCGGGCACCCCGGTCTACGTGCAGCCCTACCTCGCGGCGCGGCCCGAGGGGCTGAGCCAGGAGGAGGCACAGCGCTGGTTCTTCGAGACCCCGGGCGTTCCGGTGCCCGCCGACCGGGTCAAGGAGCTGACCGACGCGGCCGTACGGCGCCCGGCGGGCGAAGCCCGGGCCACCCTCGCCCGCGACTGAGCGACGGAGAAGAACGGAAACAGAGCGGAAAAGAGGGGCGGGCCACCGGTGGGGGATGTCCGGTGGCCCGCCCCTGCCGGGGGTGGATGGCTGGATCAGCCGACGTCGGAGGCGTCCAGGCGGTACAGGCCGCCGGTGCTCGACGTGGAAGACGTAGAGGATGCAGAGGACGTGGAAGAAGAGGTGGTCGAGGACGAACCGGAGCTGTAGGCCGAGGACTTGACGGCCGTGCCGTGTGCCTTGACCCAGGTGGCGATCTCGGAGTTCGTGCCCTGTCCGCCGTCGCTGCTGACGATGATGTAGTGCAGCTTGCCGGACTTCACCAGGCTCTTGAGCTTGGTGAGGGTCATGGCGTTGTCGCTGCCGGACCAGCCGCCCATGGAGATGACGGGCTGCCCGGACTCCAGGATGTACGCGACCACGTCCGCCTCGGACCGGCTCCACACGTACTTCAGCGCGCGGCCCCGGCCCTTGGCCGCCAGGTGGACGGCGTGGACGTGCGGAAGACGGGCCGTCAGCCCGGTCGCCGCCAGGACGTGTGCCTCGTTGTGGACCGGCACCACGACCTCGACCGACCGCTGCCGGACGCCTCCCGCGTTCGTTTCGTCCATGGCCCCGACGATCCGGGCCGGATCTGGGCCGTCGCTGAGCCCGCGCTGAGGGAAGGATGAGAATCAGGGAACTCACAGCTTCCGCACAGCCGGGCCCTGGCGGGTCACAGGAAGACCGGTGAACAGCCCGTAAGCGCAAGTCAGTTGTGGATGGACGAAGCGATCAACTCGTCGATCAGAGTGATCAGTACGTCCCGGCACGACCCGCGCTCACGGGCGTCGCAGAGCAGCACGGGGGTCCGTTTCGGCAGGGCCAGGGCGTCGCGGATCTCCTCGGGGGTGTACGGGTGCTGCCCGTGGAAGCCGTTGACGCCGACGACGAAGGGAATGCCGCGCCGCTCGAAGAAGTCGATGGCGGCGAAACTGGACTCCGGCCTGCGGACGTCGATGAGGACCACGGCGCCCAGGGCGCCGATCGCGAGGTCGTTCCACATGAACCAGAACCGCTGCTGGCCCGGGGTGCCGAAGAGGTACAGGACCAGTTCGGGGCTGAGGGTGATCCGCCCGAAGTCCAGGGCCACGGTGGTGGCCCGCTTCGCCTCGATGCCGTCGAGGTCGTCGACGTTCAGACCGGCGGAGGTGAGGGGTTCCTCGGTGCGCAGCGGGACGATCTCGCTGACCGCCCCGACCATGGTCGTCTTGCCGACGCCGAACCCTCCGGCGATCAGTATCTTGACCGCGTCGGGAGCGGGGGGTGCGTCGGGTGCCGAAGTCCCGCGCGCGGCGGGGTCAGAGCCGGCCAAGGCCGTCCCTCACTTTCTGCAGCAGGTCCAGGTCCGGGGTACGGGAGACGAGACGCGGAGCCTGGACGGTGATCCGGCCCGCCTCCAGCAGATCGCAGAGCAGGATCACGACCACGCTCACCGGCAGGTCGAGTTCGGCGGCGAGTTCCGCCACCACGATGGGCTTCGCGCACAGCCGCAGGATCCGGGCGTGCTCGGGCTGCGGCCGGGTGGCGCCCTCGGGCGGCGGATCCACCGCGGTCACCGACGTGATGAGGGTGAAGTCGGCGCGGCTGGGCCGGGTGCGGCCTCCAGTCAGCGTGAACGGCCGTACCAGTCGGCCGGCCGCGTCGCCTTCGCTCACCTCACTCGCCGTTGTCGGCCGCGGCGGCGACGCCCGCACGAGGTGCTGCCCTGAGGTGCTCGCCGATCTTCTTCACCAGCATGTTCATCTGGTACGCCACCACGCCGACGTCCGCGCCCTGGTTGGTGAGCACGGCGAGATGGGCGCCGGGGCCCGCGGCGGTGAGGATCAGATAGCTGTCGCGCATCTCGATCAGCGCCTGGCGCACCGGACCGCCGCGGAAGTCCATGCTGACGCCCTTGCTGAGGCTCATCAGGCCGGACGCGGTCGCCGCCAGCCGTTCGGCGTCGTCGCGGACGAACGCCGTGGACTTGCTGACGACCAGTCCGTCCTCGGAGAGCACGACGGCGTGGTTCACATCGGCGACCCGTTCCACCAGTCCGGTGAGCAGCTGGTCGAGCTGGCTGTGTGTGGCGGTGCTGGGGCGTGTCATTTCTCTGTCCTTCACGAGCGGTCGGCGGGCGGAGTCCACGAGCGGTCTGCGGGCTGGGTCGGGGCCGGGTCCTCCCCGTGGTCGTACGACGGTTCCTCGCCACCGTGGTCGTACGACAGCTCCTCGTCGTCGCGGGCCCGGAGCGTCCCGCGCTGGAAGCCCGCGAGTGAGGAGGCGGCGCGTTCCGCGGTGAAGTCGGCGAGGTCGGTGGCGTCCTTGTCGTCGGCCTCGGCGGGCGCCGCCTCCTCCCGCAGCTCCGTGGCCAGGCTGGTCTGCGGCACCCGGCGCGGCAGCGGAGCAAGTCCGTCGCGGCCGGCGGCGCCCTGAGCGGGGCCGGAGCGGGGCGCGGCGGAGTCGGTCGTGCGGGCCCGGGCGGAGGGGGCTGCCTCCTCCGCACGTTCATGGGGCCGGCGCTCCGGGACCGCGTCGTCGGCGGAGCCCTTCGCCGCCACGACCCCCGCCGGTACCGCGACCTCCGCGTCGGCGGCGGGGGAGTCGGGGGTCTCGCGGACCACGATGTCGTGCGGGATCAGCACGATCGCGGTGGTCCCGCCGTACGGCGAGGAGCGCAGGGTGACGGCGATGCCGTGCCGGGTGGCGAGCCGCGCGATCACGAACATGCCGAGCCGCAGGTCGTCGGCGAGTGCCACCACGTCGAACTGCGGGGCCACCGCCAACTGGGCGTTGAACGCGGTGTAGTCCTCCTCGGACAGGCCCAGGCCCCGGTCCTCGATCTCGACGGCCAGTCCCTTGGCCACCATCGCGGCCCGCACCCCCACCGGGCTGGGCGCGGGGGAGTAGGTGGTCGCGTTGTCGATGAGTTCGGCCAGCAGATGGATGACGTCGGCCACCGCGGGCGGGCTCACGTACACCTCGTCGTCGGTGTGCACGTCCACCCGCTGGTACTGGGCGACCTCACCGACGGCGCTGCGCAGGATGTCGATCAGCGCGACCGGTTCGGTCCAGCTGCGCCGGGGCTGCTCGCCGCTGATGATGACGAGGTTCTCCTCGTAGCGGCGGAGCTGGCTGGCGGTGGAATCGAGTTCGTACAGGCCCTTGAGGATCCCGGGGTCCTGGTGCTCGCGTTCCAGCGCGTCGAGCTTGCTGAGCTGAAGGTTGACCAGGTTCTGGCTCTGCCGGGCGATGCCGAGGATCACCTTCTGGAAGCCGCGTCGGGTGTCGGCGAGTTCCACCGCGGTGTACACCGCCGTGCGCTGGGCGGTGTTGAACGCCTTGGCCACCTGGCCGAGTTCGTCCTCGCCGTAGTCCAGGGGCGGGGTGGCGGACTCCACGTCGACCTTTTCGCCCCGGTTCAGCCGGGTGACCACGTCGGGCAGCCGTTCCTCGGCGAGGCTGAGCGTGGCCATCCTGAGACCGCGCAGCCGCCGGGAGAGGGAGCGGGTGATGCGCCAGGACATCACGACGCACACCAGCAGGGCGACGAGTCCGCCGGCGCTCAGCGCGGCCGCCTTGATCAGCAGGCTGTGCGCCTTGTCGGCGCTGCGGTCGAGCAGTTGCGTGGTCTGCTGCTGGATCAGGTTCGTGTACTGGTCGGAGATCCTGCCGAGCGCGGTGTTCCAACGGGCGTGCGCGTCGGGCAGGTCGACCGTCCTGGCCACCCGGCCGTGAGCCGTCCGGGCCGCGATGATCTGGTCCTCGACGGTCTCCAGGGTCTTCCAGTCCTGGCTCTGGAGGACCCGTTCGACCTGGTCCTTCACGGTGCCGTGCAGCGAGTTGAGGACCTGGCTCTGGAAAACCCAGCGGCGCACGTCGACCCGCTGGGCGAACTCCTGCCACGACTGCTCGTCGAGCTTTCCCGAGGGCCAGGCCAGCGCGATCTCGGCGTCCTCCTGGGCGACCAGCTCCGCCGCGTTCCCCACCGTGATCAGCGGCCCCGCCTGCGAGGTGAGGTCGCCGTCGTCGACCTGGGAGAGTTCCTGGAAGGCCTGGATCTGGTCGCCGATGATCGAGGTGTACTGGTCCAGGGCCTGCTGGGCGGTGATGTCGGTGGGGTGGTCCACCTGTCCCCGGTAGTACTCCAGGCTTCCCACCGAGGCGATGACCGAGTACATCCGGTCGCCGATCCGGGCGGGCGCGTTCTTGAAGTCCTCGGACCGGCGCACCAGTTTCGCGACCGCGACGTCCGTGCGCCTGCGCTGCCGGTCCAGGGCGGCCCGGGAACCGTGCGGCGAGGCCATCCAGGCGGCCGACAGGCTGCGCTCCTGTTGCAGCGCGAGCGTCGCCTCGGTGCCCATGGCACCCGTCGACCGGCTCAGTCCCGTCTGTTCGCGCAGTCGCAGCCCCTCCGAGAAGATCTGCGTCGTCGTCACACCCCACATGGCGGCGAGAGTGACGCTGGGGACCAGCGCCAGCAGGATCAGGGAGAGACGTATGGAGCCGAGACGGCGCCGGGCACCGGTCCGTGGAGACATCGTCGTCCTAGAGCGATCAGCGATGAGAGGGTGCGCAGGATGCTATCCGTACAAGTGACCGTACGCACCGTGAGGGACGGAAAACCTTGCTGACGCCTGCGGGTGGCAGCGCTTCAGCGGGTCCCGTTCGCCGCGAACTTCGCGACCGAGGCGACGTTCTCCTTGGTGACGAACGCGGGGCCGGTGAGCACGGGAGCGGTCCCGCCGCCGCTGAAGTTGCCGTTGGAGTGGTAGAGCCAGAGCGAGTCCACGGCCAGATAGCCCTGGAGATAGGGCTGCTGATCCACCGCGAACTGCACATCCCCGTTCTGCACGGACTTCACCAGACCGCTGTTGAGGTCGAAGGTGGCGACCTGGGCCTTGCTGCCCGCGGCCTTCACCGACTTCACCGCGGCGAGCGCGAACTGCGCGCCCAGCATGACGACTTCGTCGACGCTCGGGTCCTGGCGCAGTTTGGCCGTGACGGCGGCGCCCACCGCGTCCATGTCGGTGCCGTTCACATAGAGCAGGTCGGTCTCGCCGCCGAACGTCTTCTTCACCCCGGCGCAGCGGGCCTCCAGGGCGATGTTGCCCTGTTCGTGGATGACACACAGGGCGTGCTTGGCCTTGAGCTCGTCCAGTTTGTCGCCGGTGGCCCGGCCCGCGACGCTCTCGTCCTGGCCGAAGTACTCCAGCAGGCCCTCGGACTTCCAGGCGTCGATCCCGGAGTTGAGACCGACCACCGGTATCCCCGCCGCCTTGGCCGCGCTGACCGCGCTCTGCATCGCCTCCGGCTTGGCCAGCGTCAGCGCGATGCCGTCCACCCGGTCGCGGATCGCGTCCCGCACCAGGCTCGCTTGGGCGGCGGCCTCGGAGTCGCTCGCGTACGTGAGGTCGATGTTGTCCTTGGTGGCCGCCGCCTGTGCGCCCTTGCGCACCAGTTCCCAGAACGCGTCTCCGCGGGCGCCGTGGGTGATCAGGGCGACCTTGATCCGGCCGGTGCCCGCCTTGCCCGCCGAGGCGTCGCTCGTGTCGTTCGAGCCGCCGGAGCCGGAGCAGCCGGCGGCGAGCAGACAGGCCGCGGTGACGGCGGCGACAAGGGCGGCGCGGTGCGGGGATCCGGGGAAGTGGTGAGGTGTGGGGGACATGTTCATGGGTGCGGCACCTCGCTGTGCGGCCCAGCGGCGGGTCGATGAGAGTGAGATCGGTGCGATGTCGGGATGTTGTGCACCGACTGTCGTACTTTCGTTGGGCCGGAGCCAATCGTGTGTCACACTCGGCCGTCAAGTGAGCGGGCATATGCCGGAGGTGGCCGACGCCGGGGCGTCGTCGCCGCATCGTCACTAGTTGGACGCGTGATGAGCGAGTTGGGTGGTATCGCACCTTCCGCATGGGGCACGGATGTTCAATGATGGTGCGCGGGCCTGCCGTTGGCGGACTGTTGCGTTCACACGGGGGATGACGAACGGGGGAGGACGAGATGACGCGTGAGGTTTCCGCTGTCCGTGCCGTGCTGCGTACGGGAGTGACGGGCGCCGCGGTCGTCGGCCTGTCGGCCATGTCGCTGGTCGCCGGGACCGCGTACGCGACTCCGTCCGGCCCCGGTGTCACCGCGACGGTGCTTTACCGGACCACCGTGGGGAACACGGACTACACGCTTCGGGAGATCACCATCCCGCCCGGCCAGAGCACCGGTTGGCACTACCACGACGGTCCCCTCTACGGCCTCGTGAAGAAGGGCACCCTGAGCCACTTCGACGCCACCTGCGCGCAGGACGGCTCCTACCCGGCCGGCCGTACGATCACCGAACCCCCGGGTCCCGCCCATGTGCACATCGGCCGCAACGAGGGCTCGGTCCCCGTCGTCCTGGACGTGCTGTACGTCCTGCCCCACGGCTCGCCGTTCTCGGAGGACGCGCCCAACCCGGGCTGCGACTTCCAGTAGCGCCCGACAGGCCCCAGGGCGCGATCACTCGAACGGCAGTGCCTGTTCGGCCCAGATCGTCTTTCCGGTGCCGGTGGTGCGGGTGCCCCAGCGGTCGGTGAGCTGGGCGACGAGGAGCAGCCCGCGCCCGCCCTCGTCGAAGGTGCGGGCCCGGCGCAGATGGGGTGAGGTGCTGCTGGCGTCGGAGACCTCGCAGATGAGGGTGCGGTCGCGGATGAGCCGGAGCTGGATGGGCGCGCCGCCGTAGCGGATGGCGTTGGTGACCAGTTCGCTGACGACGAGTTCGGTGACGAACGCGACCTCCTCGAGCCCCCAGCGGGCCAGCTGCTCGGTCGCGTACTGCCGGGCGGTGGCGACCTCCGCCGGATCGGCGGGCAGGTCCCACACCGCCACCTCGTCGCTGTCCAGGGTGCGGGTGCGGGCGAGCAGCAGGGCCACGTCGTCCTTGGGGTGCTTCGGCAGCAGCACCTGGAGCACGTTGTCGCAGGCCTCGTCCAGATTTCCGGCGGGGACCGTCAGCGCGCTGCACAGCACAGCCGTGCCCGCGTCGGCGTCGAGGTGACGGGCCTCGAAGAGACCGTCGGTGTAGAGGGCGAGGACGGTGCCTTCCGGCAGGTGCAGCTCGGTGGCCTCGAAGGGGAGCCCGCCCACGCCGAGCATCGGTCCCGCGCTCACCTCGACGACCTTCACGGTGCCGTCCGGGAACAGCACGGCGGGCGGCGGGTGCCCGGCCGTGGCGACGGAGCAGTGCCCGGAGACCGGGTCGTACACCGCGTACAGACAGGTGGCGCCGATCTCCGCGCCCGTCGGGCTCTCGTCGGCCGCCAGATGTCCGACCAGGTCGTCGAGGTGGGTGAGCAGCTCCTCCGGGGGCAGGTCGACGTCGGCCAGCGTCCATACCGCCGTACGGAGCCGGCCCATCGTGACGGAGGCGTGGATGCCGTGCCCGACGACATCGCCGACGACGAGCGCCACCCGGGTCCCGGACAGCGGGATCACATCGAACCAGTCGCCGCCGACGCCCGCCCGCGACAGCGCCGGAAGGTAGCGCGAGGCGAACTCGACCGCCGCCTGTCCCGCCATCGCCTGGGGCAGCAGACTGCGCTGGAGGGCCACGGCGGTCGTGCGCTCCTTGGCGTACCGGCGGGCGTTGTCCACGCAGACGGCCGTGCGGCTGGCCAGCTCCTGGGCCAGCGACACGTCGTCCTGGTCGAAGGGGTCCGGGCTCTCGGCGGTGAGCAGCCGCACGAAGACCGCCACCCCCAGCGTCGTACCGCGTGCCACCAGCGGTACCGCCATCAGTGAGAAGTCCCGGCGGTCCGCCTGGTGCGGTCTGCCGGCCTGGGCGCCGCGCCGGCTGAGCCATCCGTCGACGTCCGGGTCGCCGGTCCTGGTGAGCACCGCGTGCCCGGTGACCAGGGCGCGGACCGGTGGGGAGGAGGACGGGTAGACCTCTGCCGCGCCCAGGTCGATCGCCGCTTCATGCACCCCGGCGGTACGGGAGTGGTGCGCGACCCGGCGCAGCTCCACATCGGCTTCCACCGGGCCGCCGGTGGGCTCCTCGCCCTCGACCACCGAGTCCAGCAGGTCCACGCTCACGAAGTCGGCCAGCTCGGGCACCGCCAGCTGGGCCAGCTCACGGGCGGTGTGGATCACGTCCAGCGTCGTACCGATGGCGGCGGCGGACTTGCTCAGCAGGGCGAGCCGCTGCCGGGCCCGGTACTGCTCGGTGCTGTCGTAACCGGCCAGCGAGACGCCGAGCAACTGTCCGGAGGGGGCCCGCAGCGGCCACATCTCGATGTTCCAGGCGTGCATACGCAGTCCGGAGGGAGCCCTGGTCCAGCTCTCGTAGTGGACGGGGCGGCCGGTCTCGACCACCTGGCGCAGATGGTTGAAGAAGCCGCGGCTGTGCTCCGCGTTCTCGACGGTGTCCGGAAAGTAGCGGTACAGGACCTCGGCCTCCTGGACGCCCATGATCCGGCAGGCGGTGTCGTTCATCCGCAGATAGCGCTGTTCGGTGTCGAAGACCGACATCGACACCGACGCCTGCTTGAACGCCAGCTCTCCCAGGTCGCGGCCCCGCCCGTCCGGCGCCGCGGTGATCACGTATCCGGCCGGCGCCCCCTCCCGGCCCTGGAGCGGGTACGCCCGCAGGGCCAGCTCGGTCCGCCGCCCGTCCTGGCGCCGTACGGCCACCACACCGTGGCCGCCGTTCGCCCGCAGCGCCCGCCAGGCCTCGTCCGGGTCCCCGTCCAGCAGGTCCGACACCGGTCGGCCGGTGACCTCCGCCGCGGCGTACCCGGTCAGCAGCTGCGCGCCCTCGCTCCAGCCGGTCACGACTCCGTGCGCGTCGACCACCACCATGGCGTCACCGGCCGTGGTTGCCCGCCCAGCATCGCCCGGGATTTTCACCATATGCACAAGGATGATGTGATACGGCAGCCACATCAACCCGGGAGTGGGCCGGAATCCGGTCCAGGAAGGGTCGCTCGGCAGCCGCAGGGGGTTTCAGGGGTGCGGGCCGGGGTGCCGGCCGCACCACTGCATCACGGCCGCCGCCCGGCCGACCGCATCTCCCGAGGACTCACCCCGTACCGCTGCCGAAACGCCGTACTCAGCGCACTCGCCGAGGAGAACCCCGAGGCGAAGGCCAGATCGGTGATGGTCAGGTGCTCGCAGTCGCCGCACTGGAGGCGCTCACGCACCAGCCGCAGCCGCTCCTCGCGGATGAGGTCGCGCGGAGTGGTGCCGGCGCGCTGCAGGGCCAGCTGGATCTGACGCAGGGACCAGCCGAGCGCGTGCGCCATGGACGTACCGGTGAGACCCGGGTCGGCGGCGTGTTCACGGACGTGGCGGCGGACCATTGCCTCCACGTCGGTGAGTTGGCCCGCCCCGTCGGGCCGGTCGTCGCCCAGGGTGAGCATGCACAGCAGCTCGACGACGCGGTCGGAGACGGCGTTGAAGTGCGGGTCGGTGAGGTGGTCCCGCTCCGCGTGCAGGTCGCCGATCATGGAGCTCACCACCCGGCCGAGCCCCCTGCTCAGATCGAGCCCGGTGGCCAGCGGCGACTTGCGGTTCAGCGGGCCGTCCATCTCGCGCGCGGGAATGGTGAGGACGAACGCGTGCGTCGAGGCGTCCTGGAGGCATTCGAAGGGTGCCCCGAAACTGACGAGGGTGCCGGTGCCCGGTGTCAGCCGGGCCTCCTGGCCGTCCTGCCGCAACACGATCTCCCCGCTGAGCGGCAGCAGTAATCGGTAGTCCTCGTCGGGGTCCTGGCGGACCTGGCGGGCGGTCCTGCTGTACGCGACCTCGTCCGACCAGAACTTGACGAGCTGATAGCGCTCGGTGCGCTGGCGGACCGTCGCGCCATGGAAGTCGTCGGTGCGCGCGTACCGGTAGTTCATTCTGGCCTGGTAGGGCCCGACGTGCTCGCTCCAGAAGTCGGCCCGCTCGCGCGGCTCCACCTCCGCGGTCGTCCGTGTTTCCACGATGTAGCTTTCCGCGGGCAATGACACCCTCAACTCCCGTGCAGCGAGCGGTAGTTACTCCATGTCAGCCTAATGCATACAGTCCGTGCGCCCCACGGCAACTTCCTTGCGCGCGACGGCAAGCGCTTGTAGCGGCAGGCGGCTAGGGTCGTGCGACCCGTCAACTTGCATATGCCATTGAGGACTTCATGACCGAACGGATACCGGAGGCGGCGTTCTGGTGCCTGGCCGTCGGACTGCTCGCCGTCATCGTGCTGCTGGTGCGCCAGCGGGGGATCACGGGACGGCAGCGCGGCCGGAGCGCCGAGCTCGCGGACGCGCTGCGGGCCCGGGACGAGGAGCTGCGCCATCTGGTCGCGGTCCGCCTGCCCTCGCTCGAAAGCGCCCCGCACCAGCCCGCCTCCGCGACGGGTCACCCCCTCTCCGCGCCAGGTCAGCCCCTGCCCGCGCCACGTCAGCCTCTGCCCGCGGCCGGTTCGTCCCCGCCCGCACCGTCCCTCCCCGCCGTGGGCCTCCTCGACGCGCGGCTGGCCGACACCGACTTCGCGAAGTGTCTCGACGGTCTCCTGGAGCGGTTCTCCGACGCCGTGCGGCACGCACAGACCCGCGCCGACCAGTCCGCGAAGGCCGCCCTCAAGGCGTCGATGCGCTCCATCCAGGCCCTCGCCAACGAGCAGCAGGTGTCCATCTCGGAGATGCAGGACCGCCACGACCACCCCGACGTGCTGCGCGACCTGCTCGAGATCGACCACACCAACGCCCAGTTCGGCCGTCGCGCGCAGGCCATCGCCGTACTGTGCGGCTCCTGGCCCGGTCGCCAACGGGCCACCTCACCGCTCATCGAGGTGGTCCGCGGCGCGACCTCCCGCATCCGCGACTACCGGCGCATCCGCATCAACGGACAGGCCGACATCGCCGTCGAGAGCCGGGCCGTCGAACCGGTCGTCCTCGCCGTCGCCGAGCTCCTGGACAACGCCGCGCGCCACTCGCAGCCCAACACCACGGTCGAGGTCAGCGTCCAGGCGGTGCACAACGGCGCCGTCGTGGTCATCGACGACGCGGGCGTCGGCATGGACAGCCGCGGGTCCGAGCACGCCGCCGCGCTGCTGACCGGCCGCCGCGCGGTGGACGTCACCCGCCTCGACGACCCGCCCCAGTTCGGCTTCGCCGTCATCGGCGTCCTCGCCACCCGCTACGGGTTCAGCGTCTCCGTGGACACCCGCTCCCCGTACGGCGGCGTGCGCGCCGTGGTCTTCGTACCGGCCGCGCTGCTCACCCACGCCGACCCGGTCCAGGAACCCCCGCCGCCGAGGGAACCGGCGCGCACGCCCCGTCGTACGGCCCGGACGAGCGGGCCCGCGGAGGCGACGACCGCCGGCGGACTGCCCAAGCGGCGCCGCCGCGCACCCGTGTCCCCGCCCGCCGCCGAACAGCCTCCGGCGGCCCCGGGCGAACCAGCCGCACCAGTCGCATCGGCCGCATCGGCCGCATCGGCCGAGGAGAGCGTGGGCCGCTCCGCGGAGGAGAACGCCCGGCGCATGGGCGCGTTCGCGCGCGGCACCCGCTCCGCGCGGGCCGAGCAGGACACCGCACCCTCCTCACCCACCGCGGCCGAAACCCCCCACGACACCGAAGCCCCCCACGAATCCGAAGGGAACACACAGGGATGATCGCGCCCATGACCAACGAGCTGGGGTGGATGCTCGACGAGGTCCTGAAGATGCCGGAGGCGCGACACGCCATCCTGCTGTCCGCCGACGGCATGCTCCGGGCCCACTCCGCGGACATCGGCCGCGACGACGCCGAGCGGCTGGCCGCGGGCCTGTCCGGGGTGCAGTCGATCAGCCGCAGCACCGCCGAGTTCTGCGGCAGCGCGACCGCGCCGTGGCGCCAGACCCTGATCGAGTTCGCGCACGGGTACGTCTTCCTCGTCGCCGCCGGGCAGGGCGCCCACCTCGCGGTGTCCACCGGCGAGAACGTGGACATGGAGGCGGTCACCTACCGCATGCACAAGTTGGTGGACCGGCTCGGCAAGGAGCTGACCAGCCCGGCCCGGCAGGACACCGGCAGCCCGGCATGACGCCCGGGCGCCGACCGGGCGGGAGGCTGGTGCGGTCGTACGTCGTCACGGACGGCCGCGCCCACCCCTCCCGCAACACCCTCGACCTCGTCACCCTGCTGATCGCCGCCGACGACCTGCCGCTGACGGGGCTGAACCCGGAGAAGCGCCGGCTGATGGAGCTGTGCCGGCCCGGAGCGCTGTCGGTCGCCGAGGTGGCCGGTCATCTGGAACTCCCGGTCAGCGTCACCAAAGTACTGATCGCCGACCTCATGGACAGCGGTCACCTCGTCACCCGGGCGCCGGTACCGGCCGCCCGTCTCACCGACGCCCGCATCCTCCAGGAGGTACTGGATGGGCTCCGCGCCCGCCTCTGACGACGTCCACCTCGGCCCGGGCGTGCGCACCGCGGTCAAACTCCTGATCGTGGGCCACTTCGCGGTCGGCAAGACCACGTTCGTCGGCGCGCTCTCCGAGATCCGGCCGCTGCGCACCGAGGAGGTGATGACCGAGGCGGGCGCACGCGTCGACGACCTCGCCGGTTCGAGGGAGAAGACGACCACCACCGTCGCCCTCGACTTCGGCCGCCTCACCCTCAGCGACGCTTTGGTGCTCTACCTCTTCGGCACGCCCGGACAGCACCGCTTCACCGAACTCTGGAAGGACATGACCAGCGGAGCGCTCGGCGCGCTGGTGCTGGCCGACACCCGGCGGCTGTCCGAGTCCTTCGACGTCATGGGCGTACTGGAGGAGCTGGGCTTGCCGTACGCCGTCGCTCTCAACGACTTCGACGCCGCCTCCGCGGCGCACGACCTGGACGAGGTGCGCGAGGCCCTCGACCTGCTGCCCTCGACCCCGCTCGTGCGCTGCGACGCCCGCGACCGGGTCTCGTCCACCGAGGCGCTGATCGCCCTCGTCGAGTACCTGATGACCCGCAGCGGCGAACTGGAGCCCGTGTGACCTCCGAACCACCACCGCCCGGCTGCCCGGCGCACGAGCCGCTGTACGGGCCCGGGTTCGCGGCCGACCCCGCCGCCGTCTACCGGCGGCTGCGTACGGTGGGACCGACCGCGCCCGTCGAGCTCGCACCCGGCGTCAGAGCCACCCTCGTCACCTCCTACGACGCGGCCCTGCACGTCCTGCGCAGTCCGGAGACCTTCTCCAAGGACCCCCGCCGCTGGCGCGACCTCGCCGACGGGACCGTCCCGCCGGACAGTCCGGTCGTGCCGATGATGATGTACCGGCCCAACGCGCTGTTCACCGACGGCGAGCAGCACGAGAGGCTGCGCGGCGCGATCACCGACAGCCTCGCGCTCGTCGATCCGAACACCCTGCGCGGCTATGTGGAGCGCAGCGCCGACACCCTCATCGACCGCTTCGCGCCGCTCGGCACCGCGGATCTGCTCGGCGAGTACGCGCAGGTCCTGCCGCTGCTGGTCTTCAACCACCTCTTCGGCTGCCCGGCCGAGTACGGGGTCCGGCTGGTCGAGGGCATGTCCGGGATCTTCGACGGGGTGGACGCGGAGAAGGCCGACGAACTGCTGACCAGCACCCTGCTCGACCTGGTCGCGCTGAAGCGGGGCAACCCCGGCCAGGACATGACGTCCTGGCTGATGGCGCACCCCGCGGGCCTCACCGACGAGGAGATGATCCACACCCTCGTGGTGCTGATGGGCGCCGGCACCGAACCCCAGCAGAACCTGATCGCGAACAGCCTGCGGCTGCTGCTGTCCGACGAACGGTTCGCGGGCGATCTGTCCGGCGGTAGCCTCCCGGTGGAGGACGCCCTCGACGAGGTGCTGTGGACCGATCCGCCGATCGCCAACTACGCCGTGCACTATCCGCTGCACGACGTCGTGTACGAGGGAGCGGTGCTGCGCGCGGGTGATCCGCTGGTCGTCAGTCTCGCCGCGGCCAACACCGATCCCGCCCTGACGGCCGATCAGCGGGCGGGCAACCGGGCCCACTTGGCGTGGAGTGCGGGACCCCACAACTGCCCGGCACAGAGCCCGGCCCGGCTGATCGCGACGGCCGCGGTGGAGAAGCTCCTCGACCGTCTCCCCGATGTCGAACTGGGTTTGCCGGTAGGGGAGTTGGCCTGGCGGCCCGGCCCGTTCCACCGCGCGCTGGCGGCGCTGCCCGTACGTTTCCCGCCCACCGCGACGGTCCAACGGCCCGAAGGCGAGCGCCAGTCGTACGCGAGCCCCCTCCCGGCTCTCGTGACCGAGCCCCCCACCCCCGAACCCGACCACCCGCGAAGCGGCTGGACCCGACTCCTGTCCTGGTGGCGCGGCGAGTGAGCGCCGGACTCTAACGGATCCGGGCGGGCAGGGTGCGGTGGCCGTTGGAGATGAAGGAGTCCACCGGCTCCAGATCCGATGCCGGTGCGGCGAGTCGGAGGTCGGGGAAGCGGTCGAACAGGGCGGGGAGGGCGATGCGGGCCTCCAGGCGGCCCAGTGGGGCGCCGAGGCAGCGGTGTACACCGTGTCCGAAGGCCAGGTGCTCCTTGTCCGCCCGGGTGACGTCGAAGAGGTCGGCGTCCTTGCCGTAGCGCTCGGGATCGCGTCCTGCGGCGGCGTACGCGGCGAGGATCGCCTCGCCCCGGCCGATCACCGTGCCGTCCGGACCGCCCAGTTCGGCGAGGTCGAGGTCCTCCACGGCGTAGCGCAGCGGCAGGCTCGCGACGGGCGCCTCGACCCGCAGGGTCTCCTCGATCAGGTCGTCCCAGGTGGCGCGTCCGGCGCGGAGGTGCCCGAGCTGCTCGGGGTGGGTGAGCAGGGCGTGCACGGCGTTGTCGATGAGGTTGACCGTGGTCTCGTGACCGGCGCTGACCATCAGGACCAGCGTGTCGAGCAGCTCCTGCTCGCTCAGCCGCCCGTCGCCCTCGTCGCGGGACGCGATGAGGCCGGAGGTCAAGTCGTCGCCGGGCGACTCCCGCTTCTCGGCGACCAGTTCACCCAGTACGGCGTACAGCCTGGCGTAGTTGCCCGTCACCTCCTCGGGTTGCGCGGAGGTGTGGAAGATGCTGTCCACCAGGTCCCTGAGGTCCGCCCGCTTGTCCTCGGGCAGTCCGAAGAGCTCGCTGATCACCCGGATGGGGATCGGATAGCAGAACTCCTCGCGCAGATCGACGACTTCGCCGCGCTCGCCAGCCTCGGCGATGCGGTCGAGGAGGCCGGAGGTGATCTCCTCGATCCTGGGCTGCAGCGCGGCCGTGCGGCGGGCCGTGAACGCCGTGGAGACGAGGGTCCGCAGCCGCCTGTGGTCGCCGCCGTACGCGGTGAACATGTTCTGCACCGCGACCCAGGTGAACAGTGGCCACTCGGGGGAGATCTCCCCGTTGATCCAGGCGGGCCAGTGCCGGCGCGGGTCCTTGGACACCCGTGGGTCCAGGAGCAGCCGTTTGAGCAGCTCGGGGCTGCTGATCGCCCAGGCCTCGACGCCACCGGGCAGGGCGACCCGGGTCGCCGGTCCGCGCGCGCGGATGCGGGCGGCTTCCGCGTGGATGTCACGGCCCGTCGCGTCCACCACCAAGGGGCTTCGGTTGCCCGTCAAGGGACTAGGGGTTCCCATCGGAAGCCTCCCTGGCGCTCGGACGTCAGTACGGCGCGTCACGCTACGCGAGGGTGGCGTTCCCCGACGCGACCGTCCGGTATCCACTGCGTGCGAGGGCAAAATCCCTGCGCGTACGAGCAAGTTGGGGGACAGCCCGCCTCCTGGAGCCGTACCGTCACAGCTCCCGCCCCGGCCGCCCATTGCTCTGAGCCCGGCCGGGGCGGACCCCTTCCGTTTCGTTTTCCCTACGCCTCGGTCGCCATCTGCTGCCGGCGGCGCCTGCGCAGCAGACGTCGCTTGCGCGGCTCCTGGTGGGGAAGCCAGCCGAAGGCCAGGCAACTGCCGGTCGCTCCGAGGAGGAGGCCGATGAAGAAGCCGCCGAGGTTGGAGGTGAGCCAGGTGCCGAGGGAGAGGAGGATGCCGAGCAGGGAGTAGAAGAGGCGCTGCGTCGGGTTGAAGAGGATCAGCAGACCGCACAGGATCATGACCGTCGGCAGCAGATAGCCCGCCATGCCCTGCATCCCGATGTGCATGACGACCTTCAGGGACGCCTTCTCGGTGAGGAGGATCTCCGCCCCGCCCAGGGTGAGCAGCAGCCCGCCCCAGAAGGGGCGGTCCGCACGCCACTGCCGGAAGCCGGACCGCAGATCCCGGACGGCCGACATCAGCAGCCCGAGTCGCTGAAGCGGAGCTTGAGACCGGGGAGCTTGAACACCGCCGCGGTGGTGGCGTAGTTGGTCTGCCGCAGGTTCCCGATGTGGACGGTGTCGGCCTGCTGGCTGAAGACGCCCTTGTTCCCCTGGACCCCGGCCTTGTCGAGCGTGCTCGCGTCGTTGCCGATCTCGATGTTGTTGAAGGCCGCGTCGCCCGACAGCTCGGTCGAGTCGGTCGTCAGATTGGTCGCCTGGACCTTGTCCGTGCCGCCGCCCGCGGTGATGACCAGGTTCGTACCGCCCAGGTCGACGCTCTGGCACAGCTTGGTGAGCGTCGCGTTCTTGATCGCGGAGGTGATGACGAGGACCTGGCCGCCGGTGTCGCCGGCGTTCGGGCTGCCGTCGGCCATGTTGTCGAGGTTGCCGAACTGCTCGAAGCCGGTGCCGTTGAGTTCGGTCGCCGTGACGGTGAACGGCATGCCGGAGATGGCGAACTGCACCCCCAGAGCGCCCTGGGCGGTGAGGATCATCAGTCCCGCGGCGACCGCGGTGGCAGGCACCGCCATCACCGCGGCGCGGCGCAGGCGGACCCGCCCACGTCTGCCGGAACCGCTTTCGTTCTCGGGGGTCGAATCGGTGGACGCCGTGGCGTCCGAGGACGAGGCCATGTTCTGCTCCCTGGACATAGACATGCAGGTGGGGCTTCAACGGGCACGTTGTCCTGGCGCGGACAGCGGCTGCCGCGCACGCCTCCTCACAACTCCCGGTGGTCGCAAGGGCTTTCTCGTTACGCAGCAGTAGCCGACGTGGAAGTTACCGGGGGTTACATTCGTGGGTCAAGAGACTTGTGGCAAAGGGATGTTGATTGTGTGCCACCTGTGGAGACCCGGCCGCGCTGACCTCGTACGCGGTCCCGTGACGACCTCGTGGCCGGGTCCCCGAACGCCTCCCGCTTGGAACGTGTGGACCCTCAACTTCCTTACTATGCCTTGACGTTGACCATTCATCAGGTCTAGAACTCTGCATGGTTTCCCTTGGATCCGTGGCGCCGGATCCGATGCGCGGCACGTACGCCACCTCCTGGACCCCCCGGCTCCTCGCGGGGCGGCCGTGGCATGTCTGAACGTGCGGTGCGCTCCAACGCCGAAACCACCTCCCCCCGCGGCACCGGCACGGCACTTTCCCCCTGAGCCGTGTCCGGTCGCCCGGCTTCCGCTGCCGGTCCGTGACGTAAGGAGAAGGCGTCTCGGACCGGCAGCGGTCCGCCGTGACGGCATGTCCGCGACGGCCTCGTACCCACCCGCACCCCCGTTTGAGAAAGAGGCACCCCCATGCGCACTCGATCCCTGCTCGCCCTCCTCGGTACCGCCGCCGCGCTCTCGGTCTCCGCGATCGCCCCCGCCTCCGCGGACGACACCCCCGTGCTCACCGCCGGCGGAGCCGCCGTCGCCACCGGCGACGTCCTCACCGCCTCACTGGCGAGCGGCACCGCCGCCACGCTCTACTCCAGCGCGACCGGCACGAGCGGTGTCTCCTGTGCCGCCTCGACCTTCACCGCCTCCGTCACCGACAACCCGACGGCCCCCGGCACGGCCACCGAGTCGCTCAGCGCTCACACCTTCGGCAGTTGCACCAGCAATGTCATCGGTGTGCTCAGCGTCACCAGCGTCACGGTCAACAACCTCCCGTACACCACCACGGTCGCCTCCGACGGCACGGTCACCGTGACCCCGGCCGCCGGCTCCACCATCCAGACCACCGTCGTGCTGCGCACCCTGCTGGGCAGCATCAACTGCGTCTACCAGGCGCCCAGCCTGACCGGCACGGCGAGCAACACCGACAACAGCATCACCTTCACCAACCAGGCGTTCGCGAAGTCCTCGGGCTCGTCGCTGTGCTTCAGCAACGGCTACTTCACCGCGAAGTACGCGCCCGTCTCCGACACCACCCAGTCGGGCACGGCGGTCACCGTCAACTGACCCGACCCGGACGACCGGTCACCGACGGCGTCGCAGTGTGATGGCGACGCCCGCGGTGAGTAGGAACGCGACCGCTCCCCCCGCCCCGGCGACGAGGGGGAGCGTGTTGCTGCCGCCGGTCGAGCTGTCCGCGGCCGGCGCGAGATGGTCGGGCGCGGTCACCTCCGTCGTCGCCGCGGTGGTCTCCGGGGCGGGCGACGGTGACCGGTCGGTGGGGGTGGCCGTGGTCGCTGTTGGCTCCTGGCTCGGCTGAGCCGTCCGGTTCGCCGTCGGTGTCGTACGCGCGGGGGACGAGGTCGTCGGCGCGGCGGCCCCGCCGCGGCTCGCGGCCGGGAAGACCACGTCCGAGCACGAGTAGTACGTGTCGCTCGTGCTCGTGTTCTGCCAGATCGTGTACAGCATCTGCCGGCCGGTCCGGTCGGAGGGCAGCGTGGCCTTGATCCGGTAGGCGCCGTTCACCAGCGCCGGATCGGTGGCGGTGGCGAACGGTTTCGTCGGCAGATCCGACCACTTGAGGGGCTTGGTCGGGTCGTACCCGGGCTTGGACAGGTACAGCTTGAAGGTTCCCGTGTGCGGAATCGTCGAACTGTAGGAGAGCGTGAAGGTCGCGCCCGGCGTCATCCGCGTGGAGGGCCAGTCGGCGCGGGCCAGGTTCAGTCCCTTGTAGGAGGGCAGACCCCCGCTGCACAGCTGCCCGTCCGGGATCACCTGACGGTCCCTGCCGCCCACACCGGCGACCCGGAGGTTGTCCCAGGCGGTGAAGGGCGCGCCGTTCGCCGCGATCGCCGCCTTGCAGGCCGCCGTACCGGTGTTGCTGCCGCCTTCCGGCGAACAGGCCACCACCCGGCTGACCGGATCCGTCGGTGCGCCGTGCGCCTGGGCCGGACCGACGGCCCACGTCAGGAGAAGCAGCGGGGCCGCCACGGCGACAGCGGCCGCGGTGGCGGTGCGGTGTGCGGTCATCCGGTGGGTCTCCTCGCGGGGGTGGGGGCGGCGGGTGCGGCCGTACGGCATCGCGCGCAGGCGTGGCCGCACCGTGAAGTACGGGGACACAGGGCCGTGCGTTCAGATGCGCGAGCCAGGTGAAACCGGGCACTCCCGGCCAACGGGGGGCCCTTGAGGGGCGGTTACCGGCCAGATCGAGGGTTTCCCCTGTATCCGTATTACCTGGGCTTTGCCTATCGTTCGGGCACAGCCGACCCACAGGCAACCCCTGACAGGTCGCTCGCGACGTACGGCCGGCCCCCGCGCCGCTTCTGGATTGCACCCCCCGCCGCTTCGACGACGAAGCGATTCGACCGCTGCTCCGCCGCGCCCTTCTCCGCCCGGAGCCGGCCACGAAAGGCAAACCTTTGCGTCCCGCCCCCGCACGAGAAGTCCGACGGAAGCTGATATCCGTCGCCGCGGTCTCCGCGGCCCTGTTGGCCGGAATGACCACCACGGTCGCCGCCGCCCAGCCGTCCACCGCGACCGCCACCGGCAAGGCGGCGGTCACCCCGGCGGCGCAGGCCGCCGCACAGGCCGTCGCCGCTCCCGCCGAGCGCCTCATCGTCGGCTACAAGTCCGGCGCCGCCGAGGCGACCTCCAACTCCGCCGCCTCCGCCGACGCCGAGACCAAGGGCAAGGAGGCGGGCGAGAATCTCGACTTCACCCGCCGCCTCGGCACCGGCGCGGCCCTCGTCGGCCTCGGCGACAGACTCGGTACGAAGGACGTCGCCGACGTCATCGCGCAGTACCGCGCCGACCCGCAGGTCGCGTACGCCGTACCGGACCGTCTGAACACGCCCCAGGCCGACCCGAACGACACCGAGTACACCAAGCAGTGGGACCTGTACGAGGCCAAGGCGGGCATGAACGTCCCGGGTGCCTGGTCCACCTCCACCGGCAGCGGGGTGACGGTCGCCGTCATCGACACCGGTTACGTGGCGCACTCCGACGTCGCCGCGAACATCGTCGCCGGCTACGACTTCATCTCCGACACGGCGGTCTCCGTGGACGGCGACGGACGCGACAGCAACCCGGCCGACCCGGGCGATTACTACGCGGCGAACGAGTGCGGTTCCGGCATCCCGGCGAGCGACTCCTCCTGGCACGGCACGCACGTGGCGGGCACCATCGCCGCGGTCACGGGCAACAACAAGGGCATCGCGGGCATCGCCTACGGCGCGAAGATCTCCCCGCTGCGCGTCCTCGGCAAGTGCGGCGGCTACGACTCCGACATCATCGACGCCATCACCTGGGCCTCGGGCGGCACCGTCTCCGGCGTCCCGGCCAACGCCAACGTCGCCAAGGTCATCAACATGAGCCTCGGCGGCAGCGGCGCCTGCACCTCGGCCACCCAGAGCGCCATCACCGCCGCCGTGAACCGCGGCACCACGGTCGTCGTCGCGGCGGGCAACGACAACGACAACGCCTCCGGCTACTCCCCGGCGAGCTGCAACAACGTCATCACCGTCGCCGCGACCGGCCGCAGCGGCTCCCGGGCCTCCTACTCCAACTACGGCTCGATCGTCGACATCTCGGCTCCCGGCGGCGACATGAGCACCGCCACCGCCAACGGCATCTACTCCACGCTGAACTCCGGTTCGAAGACCCCCTCCTCGGAGTCGTACGCGTACTACCAGGGCACGAGCATGGCCACCCCGCACATCGTGGGTCTGGTCGCGTTGATGAAGTCGGCGAACTCCTCGCTCACCCCGGCCCAGATCGAGACGGCCCTCAAGAACAACGCCCGTGCTCTGCCCGGCACCTGCTCCGGCGGCTGCGGCGCGGGCCTCGCGGACGCGACGAAGACCGTGCAGGCCGTGGCGAGCGGCGGTGGCTCGACCGGGGGCACGACCTTCTCCAACACCACCGCCCTCTCGATCCCGGACAACGGGTCGGCCGTCGAGTCCTCGATCGCCGTCAGCGGACGCACGGGCAACGCGCCCTCCGCCCTCCAGGTCGGCGTCGACATCACCCACACCTACCGCGGTGACCTGGTGATCGACCTGGTCGCGCCGGACGGCTCGACGTACCGCCTGAAGTCCTCCAGCACCTCGGACTCCGCGGACAACGTCAACACCACCTACACGGTCGACGCGTCCAGTGAGACCGCGAACGGCACGTGGAAACTCCGCGTCCAGGACGTGGCCGCCTCGGACACCGGCAAGCTCAACAGCTGGAAACTGACCCTCTGAGCGCGGCCCACGGGGGGAGGGGCGGCCCACGCGCGGCGTGGGCCGCCCCTTTCGGCCCGGCCGGTACCGTGAGCCACATGTCTGAACCCGCCGACGCGCCCGTGATCCTCAGCGACGAGCCGGGCTCGTTCCCCTGGAGCGTGCTGGCCGAGCGGCATCCGGCCCTCGTCCGGAAGGTCCGGGACGCCTTCCCCTACGGCCCCGAGCAGCACGGCGCGCTCGACGCCCTGCTGAGGAACGCCACCGAGGGCGTCATCGAACCGCTCGGCGAGCGGGCGGCGGACCGCGAGCAGTGGGAGCGGTGGGGCGGCGAGGAGTACGCCGGCCGCTCCTGGTTCGACGTGCCCTTCCTCTGGTCCGAGAGCTACTTCTACCGTCAACTCCTCGAAGCGGTCGGCTACTTCACCCCCGGCCCCTGGATGGGCATCGACCCCTTCCGCCCCTTCAAGCTCGCGGAGCTCAGCACCCCGGAGGCGGACGAGGAGCTCGCCGCGCTCGACCCGCTGGCCGAGCGGCCGGTCGAGGAGCGGGAGGAGGCCCTGCTGCACGGCTCACTGTGGGGCAACCGCGCGGACCTCGGCTTCCGTCTCGCCGCCGCGGAAGGGGAATCGGACGTCGACGCCCAACTGGTCGCCAACGACAGTGAGTTGCTGTGGTCCCTCTTCGCGGGCGGCACCCTCTGCCTGGTCGCGGACAACTCCGGCCGGGAACTCATCCCCGATCTGCTCCTGATCGACCATCTGCTCCACCACCGCCGCGTCGGGCGGGCGCTCCTGCACGTGAAGCCGTACCCGTACTACGTCTCGGACGCCACGACCGCCGACGTGGTCGACGCCCTGCGCCACCTCACCGGCGCGAAGGGGGCGGCGGCCGAGTCCGGCCACCGGCTGTGGGCGGCCATGGCCGACGGTCGCCTCACCGTCCGGGCCCACCCCTTCTCCTGTGCCCCGCTGCCGTACGCCGACATGCCCGACGACCTGCGCCGTGAGTTCGCCGAGGCCGACGTGACCCTCGTGAAGGGCGACCTGAACTACCGCCGCCTGGTCGGCGACCGGCGCTACCCCGCCACCACCCCCTTCGCGGAGCCCACCGCGTACTTCCCGGGCCCGGTCGCCGCCCTGCGCACCCTCAAGTCCGATGTGATCGTGGGCCTGGACGCCCGCACGGAGGCCGCCCTCGACGCGGCCGAGGGCGGGCGCTGGCGTACGAGCGGCACACACGCCCTGATCCAGGTGCGGGCCTGAGAGCCACGCGGCCACCAGCCGTGCAGCGCGATCACCTTGTGGGCGCCGCCGTGCACTTCACTTGCCTCGAAAAGGGGTAAATTCACGCGATGGTGTGATCATGTCCCGCCCGACGGATGCCCTCGGAGGGCCCTGGGTAGGGCCCGGCCATGACGCAGCCGTTCGAACTCCCGCACTTCTACATGCCGTATCCCGCGCGGCTGAACCCGCACCTCGACGAGGCGCGTGCCCACACGGTCGAATGGGCCCGTGGGATGGGCATGTTGGAGGGCTCCGGCATCTGGGAACAGTCCGACCTCGACGCGCACGACTACGGGCTGCTCTGTGCGTACACCCACCCCGACTGCGACGGCCCGGCACTCTCGCTCATCACCGACTGGTACGTGTGGGTCTTCTTCTTCGACGACCACTTCCTGGAGACCTTCAAACGCACCCAGGACCGCGACGGCGGCAAGGCCTACCTGGACCGGCTGCCCCTCTTCATGCCGCTGGACCTCTCGGCCCCCGTCCCGGAGCCGGAGAATCCGGTCGAGGCCGGGCTCGCCGACCTCTGGGCGCGCACGGTGCCCGCGATGTCGGTGGACTGGCGGGAGCGGTTCGCGGTGTCCACGGAGCACCTGCTCAACGAGTCGATGTGGGAGCTCTCCAACATCAACGAAGGACGGATCGCCAACCCCGTCGAGTACATCGAGATGCGCCGCAAGGTGGGCGGCGCCCCCTGGTCGGCGGGGCTCGTGGAGTACGCGACGGCCGAGGTGCCCGCCTCCGTCGCGGGGACGCGCCCGCTGCGGGTGCTGATGGAGACGTTCTCCGACGGGGTCCATCTGCGCAACGACCTGTTCTCCTACCAGCGCGAGGTCGAGGAGGAGGGCGAGCTCAGCAACGGCATCCTCGTCCTGGAGACCTTCTTCGGCTGCACCACCCAGGAGGCCGCCGAGACCGTCAACGACATCCTCACCTCACGCCTGCACCAGTTCGAGCACACGGCCCTCACCGAAGTGCCCGCACTCGCCGCGGAGAAGGGGCTCACCCCGGACCAGGTCGCCGCCGTCGCCGCGTACACCCAGGGGCTCCAGGACTGGCAGTCGGGCGGCCACGAGTGGCACCTGCGCTCCAGCCGCTACATGAACGAGGGGGCGGTGGAGGGCGGTCGGCCGCTCGGCAGCGCCGGGTTCGGCACCTCGGCCGTCGACATCGGCGCCCTGCTCTCCGCGGCCGGGGCGCAGCGGCTGCGCAGGTACACCCACGTCCCGTACCAGAAGGTCGGTCCGTCCCTGCTCCCCGACTTCCACATGCCCTTCGAGCTCGTCCTCAGCCCCCATCTGGACGGCGCCCGCGACCGCCTCACCGGCTGGATGCACGAGAAGGGCATGCTCCAGGAGGGCGTCTGGGACGAGGACAAGCTGAACGCGTACGACCTTCCGTTGTGCGCCGCGGGCATCCACCCGGACGCGAGCGAGGCGGCCCTCGACCTCGGCTCGCAGTGGCTGGCCTGGGGGACGTACGGCGACGACTACTACCCGCTGGTCTTCGGACACCGCCGCGACCTGGCGGCGGCCAAGACGACCACCGAACGTCTCTCGGCCTGCATGCCCATCGACGGCGAGCCGACCCCGGTCCCGGCCAACGCCATGGAGCACGGCCTTCTCGACCTGTGGGAGCGCACGGCGGCGAAGATGACGCCGGACGAGCGGCGCAGGCTGCGCGGTGACGTGGACAAGATGACGGAGAGCTGGGTGTGGGAGTTGTCGAACCAGCTCCAGCACCGCATCCCCGACCCCGTCGACTACCTGGAGATGCGCCGCGCCACCTTCGGCTCCGACCTCACCCTGAACCTCTGCCGCCTGGGCCACGGCCCCAAGGTCCCGCCCGAGGTGTACCGGAGCGGTCCCGTCCGGTCGTTGGAGAACGCCGCCATCGACTACGCGATGCTGATCAACGACGTCTTCTCGTACCAGAAGGAGATCGAGTACGAGGGCGAGGTCCACAACGCCATCCTCGTCGTGCAGAACTTCTTCGGCTGCGACTACCCGACCGGCCTCGGCATCATCCACGACCTGATGACCCAGCGCATGCAGCAGTTCCAGCACGTCGCCGCCCATGAACTGCCTGTTCTCTACGAGGACTTCAAGCTCTCGCCGGAGGTGCGCGGCATCATGGACGGCTATGTGGCGCAACTCGAGAACTGGCTGTCCGGAATCCTGAACTGGCACCACGACTGTCACCGTTACGGCGCCGAGGACCTGGCCCGCCGCGCCCACGGCTTCCTGCCGGACCGGGCCCCGACGGTGCCGTTCGCCGGGACGGGGGCCGGGACCGTGCCGGTGCCGGTGCTCGGTCCCCAGGACATGGCGGAGACGGAAACCCCGCCGGACCTCACTCCCCGGACCGCGACGGGCGCCACCCCGTCGTTCACCCTGCCGAAGGGGGTGGGAGCCGCCGCGGAGTTCAGCCTGCCGAAGGCCGAGGCGGCGTCGGCTCCGCACTGACGCCGGCACCGGCGTTCGCACCGGTGTCCGTGCGGACGTCCCTACAGGTATCCGTACGGATGTCGGTCGTCCCGGCGAGCTGCCGTTCCACGTTCGCCCTGGCCGTCCCGGAGAGTCTCGCCAGGAGCTCCCCGGCGGCCACGGTGACGGCTCGGGCCTCGTCGGCGAGCACCGTGTCGGTGGCCGCGGTCCGGGCGAGCGCGTAGTGCTCCTCGACGATGTAGGCGCCCAGGTTGGTGCGCTGCCAGTGCCCCAGCGAGCTGTCGCTGTCGCCGGCGCCGCCGTCCGGCTCGACGAGGGTGTCCCGCAGCGAGGACAACGTGCGTATCGCCGCGCCGAGTCGGCCTTCCTCCCGCTCCAGCCGGGCGAGCCTGAGGAGGGCCGAGACGCGGTCCCAGGCCCTGGTCTGCAGGGGCACGTGCAGCCGCTGGGCGCGCAGCGCCTGAAAGGTGTCGCCCAACTGCTCGAACTCGCGGGCGAGCGGGCTCAGTTGGCATGCGTGGCGGCGCTCCATGGCCTTGCTTTCCCGCGCGTCGCAGTAGGCCCGGAAGTCGATGTCGTCCAACCGCCGGATCAGCGCGGCGCGGGCGAGCTCGACCAGACCCTGTTCGTGGGCGAGGCCGGTCCAGGTGAACAGCGGCTCGTCGGCGGGGTCGGTGCCGAAGAGCGAGTCGTCCAGGTCGCGCGCCCACCTCCGCAGCTCGTCCGGGTCGGCACCCGGCTCGGGCATCCCGCCGAGTCCGCACCAGGTGTCGAAGTCCGTCTCACGGACCTCGTACAGCAGCGGCAGATCCTCCGCATGTCCGTGCAGGCCCACCAGGACGGCGGCGAGCCGCAGTTCGTCGGTCATCGACGCCTCGGCCTCGTGCCTCAGCAGATGCCGCAGCAGCGGCAGATCGCCCTCGCGCCGGTCGAACTGGGCGGCGCGCAGCGCGAGTGCCCGGCGCGCCCGGTCCCCGGCCACCTCGTCCCACGCCGAGCCCTCGCGCAGCAGCGTGAGGTCGGTGCGGCCCCGCGCGAGGACCGCCTCCCACAGCGGGGGACGGGGGTGGCGGTCGAGGAGGTCGTGCGCGCCGCCCTCCTCCGCGTTCAGGAGCAGGAAGTCGGGCTCGGTGCGCAGCAGGGCCGCGTGCAGCAGGCCGACGAGCTCGACGGGCGAGCGCTCGGGCAGGCCGAGACCGGCCCGCAGCTCGGTCCGCTCGTCGTCGATCCCGTGGTACTCCCGGATCTCTTCCTCCGTCTCGGCGACCGCTGCGCGGATCTTCTCCTCGCCGTCGGCAGGCGCGAGCCCCAGGTGGTCGTGCCAGCCGGGCAGCCCGACCAGCACCTCCAACGCCTCGTCGACGCTGTTGCCGATGATTCCGGCGGAGCCCTCCGAGTCCGCGTACAGCACGGAGCCGTCCCCGCACACGAAAAACGTGCCGCCCGTGTCGTCTCCCGCCACCGCCTCCAGCGGACCGCCCGAGGCGAGTCGGACAGCCTCGACGTGGTCGGCCCGGGTCAGGTCGAAGTTGAAGGGGAACGCGGCCAGTTCGGCCAGGTGAGGCTGCTCCCGGAGCAGCCGCAGGGCGTGATCGCTCATGCCATCGAACGTAACAGCCGGCACTGACAACGGCCCCGTCACACGGGCGTGACCCGGTGGTGGACAGACTTCTCGAACGTGTTTGACAGTCTCACTCGTTCGTGAATCGTCGTGCGCCGGAGCGCAGGGTAGAGCAACAACCAGGGGCGGTCCGTAGAGCATCTGCCGGAGGCGAACCATGGAACAGGCCGCACTGCGTCCCAAGCCGATGCCCGGTCAGGATCCGGGCGGTGACGGGAGTCCGACCGGCACCGGCAAGCGCCCGCACGCCGCTCGACGGCGTGGCAGGGGGCTGATGTCCCTGTTCTTCGGTCTCCTCGTCGCGACCGTGCTGGTCCTGTCGGGCGTCGGACTCGGGACTGTCGGCGCCACGGTGATCGGTATGAGCAGGCTGGCGGACTTCCAGAAGCAGGCGGGGGCGGCGCAGGGACCGTCCGGCCGGGCATCCCGGCCCGGTCAGGCCTCCGGCGCGACGCAGGCCGGTGGCATCAAGTCGGCGCCCGGCGGCGGGAGTCCGGTCGCTTCGACGGCACCGGAGCCCGCGCCCGGGAAGGCCACGCTCGGCATCGAGGCGGTCGACGCCCCCCAGGGCGGGGGCGCGCTCGTCGTCGGTGTGCACATCCCCGGCCCCGCCTACGCCGCGGGCCTGGTCCGCGGTGACACCCTGACCGCCTTCGCCGGGACACGGCTCGGCTCGGCCGCCGACCTCGCGCGGGCGGTCTCGGCCGCGAACCCCGGGACGACGGTCACGCTCGACGTGCGCCACGCGAACGGCAACCACCAGCAACTGTCCACGGTCCCGGGCATCGTGACCTGACGCCGACGAGTCGGTCAGGCGGTCCTGAAGTGGCTGGTCAGCCGCCCGTCATCGGCCAGTACATGAAACGCGAACCCAGGAGGCGCGTCCCGGTCGGCGGCCCCCTCGCCCTCCCAGGGCAGCCGCAGCGTCCAGGTCACCCCGGGACCGACGACGAGCGGCCGCCCGGCGAAGGCGGTCGCGGCGGGCGTGTGCGCGTGCCCGGTGATCAGCCCGACGACCTCGGGCCTGCGCTCCAACAGCGCGGCCAGGGAAGCCGGCCGGCGCAGCTGGTAGGCGTCCGGGAGCGGATGGTGCAGTGCCACCGGCGGATGGTGGAAGGCGAGCAACGCCGGAACGGAACCGTCCAGTTCGTCGAGCGTCGTCTCGATCCAGGCGTACGTCTCCTCGTCCAGCTCTCCTTCGTCCTGGCCCGGAATGCTGGAGTCGCACATCAGGACGGCGGCGGAGTCGAAGACGTGGACGCTGTTGACCGGCCCCTCGGACGCGGGCCGCCCGAGCAGGGCCTTGCGGTAGGGCGCGCGGGTGTCGTGGTTGCCCGGGCAGGTGAGTACGGGGAAAGGGGGCTCCCCGTCCCGCAGCCCGAACAGACGCGCCGCCTCCTCGTACTCCGCCTCCGTGCCGTGGTCCGCGATGTCGCCGGTCACCAGCAGGGCGTCCACCCGCCCCGGCAGCTCCCACAGCCGGTCCCGCACCCGCTCGGCCCGCTCCGTCGCGCGCCGGGTTCCGTCGAGATGCAGATCGCTGATGTGTGCCAGTACGAGCATGGCCTGGGCCCCCTCTGGAAGTTAATGGAACATCCGCATACAACCATTAGTGCTAATGGACTGGCAACGCTCAACCGTTAGTTGAGCTCCCGGACCGACGCCATGGCCGCAACCGGCTCGCGTCCGCATCGGCGAACGGGCAGGATGCTGCCCGTAGCCCCTGGGGAAACTCCGGACAGACGGAGGCATGGATGACCGGCACGCCCGCGCCCTTCACCGCCGGTGACCCCGCGCCCTTCACCACCGGTGACTACGAGGCCCGTATGCGGCGCGCGACCGAGGCCGCCGCGGACGCGGGACTCGACGGCGTCCTGATCGCCCCCGGGCCCGATCTGGTGTGGCTGACCGGCTACCGGCCCGTGGAGACCGAACGCCTCACCCTGCTGGTGCTCAGGGCCGGGCAGGACCCCGTGCTGGTCGTGCCGACCCTGGAGGCCCCGGACGCGGCAGCGGCGGCCCCCATGCTGACCCTGCGCGACTGGACCGACGGCAAGGACCCGTACGCCGCGGCCGCGTCCCTGGTCGGGAGCGACGGCCGCTTCGGCGTCAGCGACAACTCCTGGGCCCTGCATCTGCTCGGCCTCCAGCGGCGGCTGCCGGACACGCGGTACGTGGCACTCACCGAGGCCCTGCCGATGCTGCGGGCGGTCAAGGACGCGGCGGAGGTGGCGCGGTTGGCGGAGGCCGGGGCGGCCGCGGACGCCGCGTACGAGGAGATCCGGAAGGTGCCCTTCGCGGGGCGCAGGGAGGCCGACGTCGCCGCCGACCTCGCCGGGCTGCTGCGGCATTTCGGGCACTCCCAGGTCGACTTCACCATCGTCGCCTCGGGCCCGAACGGCGCCAATCCGCACCACGAGGCGGGCGAGCGCGTCATCGAGCACGGCGACATGGTCGTCCTCGACTTCGGCGGTCTCAAGCACGGCTACGGCTCCGACACCTCCCGCACGGTCCACGTCGGCGAGCCGGACCTCGAGGAGCGCCGGGTGCACGACGTCGTGCGCGCCGCCCAGGAGGCGGGCGTCGCGGCGGTCCGGCCGGGGGCCGCCTGCCAGGACGTCGACCGGGCGGCCCGCGCCGTCATCACCGAGGCGGGATACGGCGAGTACTTCATCCACCGCACCGGGCACGGCATCGGCGTCACCACCCACGAACCGCCGTACATGATCGAGGGCGAGGAACTGCCCCTCGTGCCCGGGATGTGCTTCTCCGTGGAGCCCGGTATCTATCTGCCCGGCCGCTTCGGGGTACGCATCGAGGACATCGTGACGGTGACCGAGGAGGGCGGATGGCGCCTCAACACCACGTCCCGCGAGATGGCGATCGTCGACTGACCGGCCACCAGGCGTACTCCCCTGGGCCTCCCGGCAGTCCAAGGCCCCCGACGGCAACGGCGCGACCATGACCCAGGCACCGACACCGACCGCGGACACCGTCCGCCGACTGGTCCGTTCGCTGCTCGCCGACAGCGAGGCGGCGGCCGCGGGCCCCGACGTCCGGCCCGTCACCGAGAGCGGTGAGCACTCCACCTGGTGGGTCGGCACCCGTCATGTGCTGCGGCTCGCCCCGGACCGCGAGACCGCCGTGCGCCGGCGCCGCGAGCTGCGGCTGCGCGACCTGGTCCGCCCGCTCGTCGGGGTCGCGGTGCCGACCAGCGTCGCGCACGGCGACTGGGCGGGCGGCCTGACCTACACCCTGGACACCCGGCTTCCCGGCCGCTCGGGCGAGGCACAGGACGTCTCCGCGGTCGGGGAGGCGGACCTCGCGGGACTGCTCACGGGGCTGCGCGAGGTGCCCGTACGGCAGGCCGAGGCACTCGGGGTGCCACGGGCCGCGCCCCGCTCCCTGGAGGAGCTGCGGACGGCCGCGGAGCGGGCCGCCGAGGGGCTCGCCGCCGCCGACGAGTTCGACCCCGGACGCCTCGCCCAGCTCACCCGGCCCGCCGCCGGCCAGCTGGTCGCGCAGACCGCGGCCGCCGTCCTCGTCCACCACGACCTCAACGGCGATCACCTGGTGGTGAGCGCCGACGGGCGGGTGCGCGGCGTCCTCGGCTGGGCCGACGCGGTCCTCGGGGACCCCGCCGAGGACATCGCCGGGCTCGCGATCGCCGTCGGCGCCCCCGCCGCCGTTCGCGCCGCCACCCTCGCCGACTACGGGGCCCGCCCCTGTCTGCGCGGCCTGTGGCTGTCCCGCTGCGACACGGTGATCCGCCTCGCCGAGCGCCTGCGGGGCCGCGGCGAAGGCCCGCTCCCGCTGCTGCGGACCCAACTGGGGCGGGCCTGGGAGCCGATCCTCCTCGAACGGGTCACGGAACTGCCGGGCGACGGCTGAGCCCGGCCGCGCGAAGCCGGGAGACGCTCACGCCTGGGTCAGCACCACACACGACTCGCCGGGCACGCTCCACAACCCGTTCGCGTCCGGCGCCTCGACCGGTTCCCACGCGGCCAGCACGCGCGCGTGGCGCAGCCCCAGCGGGATCGCGGCGGCCTCCTTGCCGAGGTTCACCGCCACCCGCACGTCCCCGCGCCGCAGGGCCAGCCAGCGGGCCTGGTCGTCGTAGGCGACCTTGACGGCGGCGAGATCGGGGTCCGCGAGGTCGGGCTGACATCCGCGCAGGGCGATCAGGTCGCGGTACCAGGCCAGCACGCGCGCGTGGAGTGCCTTTTCGGGTTCCGACCAGTCCAGGCAGGAGCGGTCGCGGGTCGCCGGGTCCTGCGGGTCGGGGACGTCCTCCTCGGCCCAGCCGTGGGCCGCGAACTCCCGCCGCCTGCCCTGCCGTACGGCCTGAGCGAGCTCGGGATCGGTGTGGTCGGTGAAGAACTGCCAAGGGGTGCCCGCCGCCCACTCCTCGCCCATGAACAGCATCGGGGTGAAGGGGCTTGTGAGCGTGAGCGCGGCCGCGCAGGCCAGCAGGCCGGGGGAGAGGGACGCCGAAAGCCGGTCCCCCTGGGCGCGGTTGCCGATCTGGTCGTGGGTCTGGGAGTAACCGAGCAGCCGGTGCGCCGAGACGCGCGTGCGCTCCAGGGGGCGGCCGTGGTGGCGGCCGCGGAAGCTCGAGTACGTACCGTCGTGGAAGAAGCCGGACGTCAGCGTCTTCGCGAGGGCCGCGAACGGGGACCGCGCGAAGTCCGCGTAGTAGGCCTGCCCCTCACCGGTCAGTGCCGTGTGCAGCGCGTGGTGGAAGTCGTCGTTCCACTGCGCGTGCAGTCCGAGACCGCCCTCCGCGCGCGCGGTGACGAGCCGCGGGTCGTTCAGATCCGACTCAGCGATCAGGAACAGCGGCTGGCCCAGGTCGTCGGCGAGGGCGTCCACGGCCGTCGACAACTCCTCCAGGAAGTGCATCGCGCGCGTGTCCCGCAACGCGTGTACCGCGTCCAGGCGCAGCCCGTCCAGCCGGAAGTCCCGCAGCCAGGCCAGGGCGCTGTCGACGAGATACGCGCGCACCTCGTCCGAACCCGGTGCGTCCAGGTTCACCGCGGATCCCCAGGGCGTCTGATGGGTGTCCGTGAAGTACGGCCCGAACGCGGGGAGGTGGTTCCCGGACGGGCCGAGGTGATTGTGCACGACGTCGAGGACCACCCCCAGGCCGAGTTCGTGCGCCCGGTCGACAAAACGCTTCAGCGCCTCCGGGCCCCCGTAGGGCTCGTGCACGGCCCACAGGGAGACCCCCTCGTACCCCCAGCCGTGCCGCCCGGGGAACGGACACAGCGGCATCAACTCGACGTGGGTGACGCCCAGTTCCGCGAGGTGCTCCAGCCGCCCGGCGGCCGCGTCGAGCGTTCCTTCGGGGGTGTACGTCCCCACGTGCAACTCGTAGAGGACCGCGCCCGGCAGCGGGCGCCCCGCCCACTCGGTGCGCCACGCGTACCGGGCCTGGTCGACCACCGCGCTCAGTCCGTCCGGGCCGTCCGGCTGCCGGCGCGAACGAGGATCGGGCAGCGCGGGGCCGTCGTCCACCGCGAACCCGTACCGCGTGCCGTCCTGCCCGTCCGCGTCGCCCGTCCACCATCCGGCGCGCTCCGGATCGCGCTCCAGCGCGCGCGTGGCGCCCGCGCAGTGGAGCGTCATCCGGTCGGCCTCCGGTGCCCACACCTCGAACCGCACAGACGGTTCCCCCTTGTCCGCTCTCCGTTGCCCGTTGCCCGTTGCCCGTTGCCCGTTGCCTGTTGTCCTTAGTCCGCTCTTCGTGACAGAGCGCGACGTGGGTGACGCAACATGTCGTGACGTAGCACGTCCATGGTGCTTCACACGAGATCAATTCGCTTTCGAATCCACCCTTTTGCCGCGTGTTTGCCACGTGATGGACGCGTGGAACCCACCTGTAGGCGGCAGCGGCCTTTTCCGGGTCTTCTGGACACCCCGCTCCTACTGGCCGACAATCACCTTCGTGACGTCGTCTTTCGAGTTCCACACGTACCCCGCGCGGCTGTCCGACGCGGAGCGCGACCGGGCGCTGAAGGCGCTCAGTGACGGCGTCGCCCTCGGGCGCCTCTCGCACGACACGTTCGTCCGCCGGATGGAACTGGCGCTCGCCGCCCGCCGCTCCGACGAACTCGCCGTGCTCATCGCCGACCTGCCCACCGAGGGTCGCTGGTCGAAACTGGTGTTCGGCACCGTCGAGGCGGTCTCCGGCTTCACGGTACGGCTGCGCAGGGCCTGGCAGGCCGAGCGGCTCCCCAAACTGCTGCTGCCCCACCCGGGCAACAACTACCCCCTGCGGATCGGCCGCGACCCCGCGAGCGGACTGCGGCTCAACCACGAGACGGTCTCCCGCGTCCACGCCGAACTGAGCCGCCAGGGCGGTCTGTGGGTGCTGCGCGACCTCGGCTCGACCAACGGGACGACCGTCAACGGACGGCGGGTGATCAGCGCCGCCGTCGTCAAAGAAGGCGACCAGATCAGCTTCGGACGCATGTCCTTCCGCCTCGCGTCCTCCTGACCGACCGACCCGCACCCACATGAGCCTTGGCCTCGGTTTCACTCAGCGATTTCCTTAAATTCCCTTACGTTCGACGGTGTTGACGTACCTCCACAGCCGTGACTGACTGTGCGTACACCATGTACATCAGGTGAATCGACGGCACCACATTTGTGGAGGTGTGCCCTGCCGCCCCTCCTCCGCTACCCGACCGTGGACGAGCTGGGCGCCCGTGCGGCCGCGCTCGTCGCCCGTCGGCCGCGCGACGCCCGACTGCGCCGCGTGGGTACGTCACGGGCGGGCACCCCGCTGTGGCTGCTGTCCGTCGGACACGGCGGCCGCCAGGCCCTCGTCGTCGCCGGACCCCATGCCAACGAACCCGTGGGCGGTGCCACGGCCCTGCGCCTGGCCGAACGGGCGCTCGCCGACCCCCGGCTCCGCGAGGGCGCCGACGCCACCTGGAACCTGCTGCTCTGTCTCGACCCCGACGGCGCCCGCCGCAACGAGGCCTGGCTGTCCGGCCCCTACACCCTCGGCCACTACTTCCGGAACTTCTTTCGCCCCGGCTTCCTCGAACAGCCCGAGTGGCTGCCCGAGGGCGCGGCGGGCGCCACCCTCCCCGAGACCCGCGCCCTCCTCGACCTCCAGGACGAACTGCGGCCGGTCTTCCAGTGCTCCCTGCACGGCGTCGACGTCGGCGGCGCCTTCGTCGAGCTGACCCGCGAACTGCCCGGACTCGCCCAGCGCGTCGCCCACACCGCGGCCCGCCTCGGCATCCCGCGCGAACTCGGGCCCTACGACACCCTGTACTGGCCGAGGCTCGGCCCCGCCGTCTACCGCATCCCGCCGCCGCACCCCGGCGACCTGGCCGCCGCCATCACCGAGGCCGCCGTCGAGTCCACCTGGTTCCATCCGCACCGCTACGGCACCGTCACCGCCGTCGTCGAGGCCCCCATGTGGGGCGTGGCGGCCGTGGAGGACGCCACCCGGCCCGCCGACGCCGACGCCGTGCTGCGCTCCGTCAGCCACACGCTGCGCCACGACACACGGCTCCTGCAAGGCATCCTCGGGCGGATCCGCCCCGGCCTCGACACCTCCCCGGACGCGGCCTGCCTCCTCGCACCCATCGACGACTATTTACTCGTCGGCCCCGGTCTCGCGGACTCCTGGGACCCCGATCTGCACGACGCCGGCGCGCGCCCCCTGCCGCCGCTCGACACGGCCCGCCTGACCGCCCTGCGCCTCGCCGGACGCCGCGTCGCCCTGCGCACGGCCGGGCTGCTGCACCAGCTCGTGACCGGCTCCGGGCGCGACCCGAGCGGGGCGCTGCCGGAGCTCGACCGGTTGATCGACGCATGGTGCGCCGACTACCGCGAGGGCTGCGGGGCGCGCTGGATCCCGGTCGCCCGCCAGGTCGAGTACCAGGCGCGCGTGGTGATCGCCGCGTTCGAACTCGCCGCGCGGTACGCGCCCGTGCGCTCCCATTCGGGTGAGCCGGGGTGGGGTTCACAGGCCGCGCTGCCGATGCACCGGGAATGACCAGAAACATCCACGCGGTACGCAACGCTCTCCTCGCGACCGTCGCCCTGCTCACCCTGGGCGCGACCTCGGCCCAGGCGACGGCCCACCAGGCGTTCCCCGGCAACTGGCTCTACCTCACCCTCACCACCGGCGACGCCCACGCCAGCAGCATCCACGGCACTCTCCTGCTCTGCGACCCGCCGCAGGGCCTCGCCCGCGCGGCCGAGGCCTGCGCCGAACTCGCCACCGCCGGGGGAGACATCTCCCGGATCCCGACCAGGCCCGACACCATCTGCTCGATGGTCTACGGCCCGGTCACCGCCTCCGCGCGCGGGGAGTGGGAGGGGCGGCAGGTGACGTACTCGCACACATTCTCGAACTCGTGTGTGATGGGGGCTGAGACGGGGGCGGTGTTTGCGTTGTCGGGCTGAGGTGACGTCAGATGACAGATGACGATATCTGTCATCCGGTATCCGTCATCTGAAATCCGTCATCCGTCAGACGCGATCCGTCAGGCGTGATCTGTCAGATGCGATCCGTCATCCGTCATCCGTCATCCGTTATCTGTCATCTGTCATCTGTCAGACGTCAAGCCGCGCCGTCCCGCGCATGCAGCGCCGCCGCGACCACCGTGCGGGATTGGTGCTCGACCTGGTGCTCCAGGGGAACCCAACGGGCCCGGAAGCGTTCGGCGAAGGCGTCGCTCCACGCGGCGACCAGGCGCTCGAGGCGCGGCGCCGCCCGGTCGTCGGCCTCCTGGAGGACCCGCAGCAGCATCGCGGCGGCCCGCAAAGGGAGCCGGCGCCCGAACGCGTCGACACTGCCGACGTACGCCATCGTCGGGTCGGGAGGCGGCGTCCGCACCCAGTCGTGGGCCAGGCCCGGCACCAGCTCCAGCGCCCACTTCGCGGCGCGCAGGAGAGGCCCGTCGGGGCCGGGGAGCCTCGGCAGGACCTCCGTGAGCACCGTCTGCACCTGGAGCGCGTCGCGCAGCAGCCGGTGTGCCAGGCGTCGCATCGCCGCATCCGGTGCGGGATGCGGCGCCGGGTCGTCCACGAGGTCGCTGGCCCACATCGGCACCTCGACGACCGCGGTCAGACCGCCGTACCGGTGGGTGTGGTACCAGGTACTGTGCCGGGCGTCGTCGGGCATGCTCGGGTACGCCGCGTCCGAGCCCGGCGCCGGCATCACGTGCACCCCGGGTCCGGAAGCGGGCCAGCCGGCGGCGTCGGAGGCGCCCGTCTCCACGGGGATGTGCAGTTCCGCCGCGGACTTGGCGAAAGGTTCGGCGAGGCCCGGGATGTCCTTGGTCAGCTGCACCCAGCTGCCGCCGAGATCGGTGCCGTGCAGGGTCACTTGGAGGTAGGGCCGCAGCTCGTCGATGACCCGGGTGAGGGCGCGGGTCTCCGGGGGCAGCCGGTCGGGCGGCAGGACGGAGGGCGACCACTCGGGCTGCTCGGGGCCCGCCGGACGGAAGAACCCGAGGTGGTAGTCGAACAGCGAGCGCGGGGCCGGTGTCACATGGAGGCTCGCGCCGTCCGGGTCCGCGCAGAGGAGGAAGTGCCAGGAGGTGTCGGCCCGCAACTCCCGCTCGTGCAGTACACGTTCGGCCAGGGCCTGGAGCGTCGAACCGCCGGTCGGCTCGTTCGCGTGGGCGCCCGCCACGACGAGGACCGCGCGCTCGGCGTGACCGACGGACAGCAGATGGAGGGGCCTGCCCGCGCGCGAGACGCCGATCTGTCTGAGGGCGCACAGCCCGGGACGGTGAGCCGCCAACGTCCGAGCGGACGAGACGATTTCGGTCACACTGGGGTAGCGCAACTCCGGCAGGAGACTCACCCCCGACTTGTCCGCCCTGCGTCGCTTTCCGCAGTACTCCACGGTCTGGGGGAACTGTCAAGGAGAAGGCGGGGCAGCTCCCCGGAACGCCAGGTGGCATTGATCTCCGCCGGGACGGGCGGGCGGCGCCGGAAGGGGCGTACGCGGCGCCGCTCGTGCAGGTCCGAGGGCCGGGGCCGGCCTCGGGAGTCCCGGCGCGGCCCGCTCGTAGTCGCCCACCCCACACGCCGTCCGTCCGTCCGGTGCGAGCCCTGGGAGCGTGCGCGGTCGCGAGCCGGTCCCAGGGTCGAGCCTCGGCGTCACCCGTACGGGCGTACGAGGACTGCGGTCGGGGGGCCGTGGTGGTCCGCTGGGAACAACCACGTGCCGCTCCCCGGCGCGCAGACCCGAGGTGGGAGGCCCGCGGTGTTGTGTCCTCATGGCCTTCCCGCAGAAGGCGCGTCGAGAGCGCCCATCGCTACGGTCGCCCCCGTCGCCCCCGTCGCCCCCGTCGCCCCCGTCGCCCCCGTCGCCCCCGTCACACCGCTCGCGACCGCGACACGACCGCCCGTCGTACGACGGCTGCCCGACCCCCCGAGCCTGCTCACCCCCGGCATCGAACGCGACCCGTACCCCCTGTACCGCACCCTGCGCCAGAGGTTCCCGCTCGTGTACGACCGGCCGTTCGGCGCGTGGCTGGTCAGCCGGTACGCCGATGTACGCGCCGCCCTCGCCGACCCCCGGCTCGTCGCCGCGCCGCCCGGACGCACCCTGGCCCACCTGGAGGGCGGCACGCACAGCGCACACCGGGCGCTCGTCTCACCGGCGTTCCGCGGACACGCCCTGACCGCGCTGACCGCTGGCGTCGAACGGACGGCGTACGTCCTCGCCCGCCGCCTCGCCGACCGCCAGGAGGCCGACCTCGTCGCCGAGTTCTGCCACTGGCTGCCCACCGCGGCGGCCGTCGCCGCGCTCGGGCTGCCGTACGAGGACACCGCGCGCGTGCACGCCTGGTGCCGCACCGGCCTCGACCACCTCGGCGGCCACCACCCCGAGCTCGACGCCTTCCTGCTCCCGTACATCGCCCGTCGGCGCGCCCATCCGGGCGACGATCTGCTCTCGGCGCTGTGCACGGCGCGGGCGGACGGGCGCCCGCTGTCCGACGAGGCCGTGGCGGGGATCGCCGGGACGCTCCTCGGCGCGGGCGGCGAGGCGACCGCGCACGCGCTGGCGTCGTTCCTCGCCAACCTCCTCGACCACCCCGGCCAGCTGGCGCTGGTCCGCGCCCGCCCCGAGCTGACGGGCGGGGCCTGGGCCGAGTCGCTGCGCCGCGATCCCCCGCTGCACATCGTGCTGCGCCGGGCCGTCGAGCCGGTCGGCGCGGTACCCGCGGGCGCCACCGTGGCGTGTCTGCTGGGCGCCGCGGGCCGCGACCCGGCCCGGTTCGCCGACCCGGACCGCTACGACGTCTTCCGGCCCGACCCCGGGCAGCTCGCGTACGGCTCCGGACGGCACTTCTGCCCCGGCGCGCTGCTCGCCCGGCTCACCGCGGAACACGGCCTGCGCGCCCTGTTCGCCGCCCTCCCGGAGCTGCGCAGGTCCCCGGGCTTCCACCCCGTCGCGGACGGCCTGATCAGCCGCTCTCCCCGGAGCCTGCTGGTCCGTCTGCGCTGACCCGCTCCAGAAGGACCACCGGCAACCGCTCGAAAAGCTCCGCCACACGCGTGTGCCCCGTGAACTCCCGCTCCGGGGCGAGCACGTCCGCCCACCGCCCCTCCGGGAGCGCGAGCCGGGTGTCGCGCCAGCCGCCCGCCTCCGCCAGGCGCAGCGAAAGCCGGGTGACGGCGGAAATCACCTCCCCGGAGCGGACGAACGCCGTGCAGTGCGCGGCGCCCGGCCCCTCCGCCACCAGTGGTACGTACGTCGCCGCGTCGCCGAAGACCTCGGGGCGCCGCCCGCGCAGCCGCAGTGCCGCCGTGGTGAGCGCGGCCTTCGCCGAAGCCTGCTCCAGGGGCGCGAACGGCTCCCGGTTGTCCGGGTCCACCAGCGCCAGGTACTCGCCCTCGGTGCCCTGGTAGACGTCGGGCACCCCGGGCATCGTCAGGTGGACCAGAGAGGCCCCCAGGACGTTCGCCCGGACGTGCGGGGCGAGCGAGGCCCGGAAGTCCGCCACGCGCCGCCCGGGCGGCCCGCAGGGGCCCGCCGCGACGAAGGACGCCACCGACTCCTCGTACGCGGGGTTCTGCTCGGTCCAGGAGGTGTGCAGCCCTGCTTCCCGGACGTGCTTGAGCAGTGCCCCCTGGACGCGTTCCGCGTCGGCCGGCCCCAGCCCGAACACCGTCTGCCACGCGGCCCACGCCGGCTGGGGGTCGGGTACGCCCGTCCCCACGCGGGTCACCTCGGCCAGCACGTCCGACCACCGCTCGGGGCACTGGGTGAGCACCGAGAGTGCGGCGCGGACGTCGGCGCTGCGTTTGGTGTCGTGGGTGGACAGGGCGGTGCCGGTGGCGGGCCAGTCGCGCTGCACGCGCGCGCAGTAGGCGTGGAAGTCCTCCGGGGACACGGCCGGAGCGCCCGGGTTGCCGCCCACCTCGTTGGCCGACAGCAGGGGCACATAGCGGTAGAACGCGGTGTCCTCCACGGACTTCGCCCGCAGCGCGGACGAGGTCTGCGCGAACCGCGCCCGGAACTCCGCGTGCTCGGGCCCGTCACCGGCCCGCCCGAGCAGCAGGTCCCGTACGACGTCCACGGCGTGCGCCTCCTCCGGCACCGTGAAGACCGCCCGGGCCTCTGCGGCGGCCTCCTCCGTCACGACCAGGGAGGCGTCCGTGGACGGATACGGCCGGTACACCTCGACGCGCACCAGGAGCTCCCGCAGCGCGATGCCCAGGGCCCACGGGGCGTGGTCGCGCCGTTCCGGGTCGGGGGAGGCGGCGCACAGCCGGCTCGCCACGCGCGTGAGGCGGTCGAACTCCGTGGCCAGCTCGTGCGTGATCACCTTGTACGCCGCCCGGCGCACCGTCGCCTCCCAGCTGCCGCCCCGATCGGCCTGGGGGGCCGCGAACCGCCGGTACTGGCCGAGGAGTTCCCCCGCGCCCGCCGGGTCCGTGAAGAGACCGTCGACGTGCCGCAGGGCGTCGTAGCCCGTGGTGCCCGCGACGGGCCAGGCGGCGGACAGCGGCTCGCCGTCCGCGAGGATCTTCTCGACCACCGTCCAGCGCCCGCCGGTCGCCTCGTGGAGGCGGCGCAGATAGGCGTCGGGGTCCGCCAGGCCGTCCGGGTGGTCGATGCGCAGTCCCTCGACCACACCCTCGTCCAGCAGCTCCAGGATCTTCGCGTGGGTCGCCGTGAACACCTCCGGGTCCTCGACGCGTACGCCGATGAGCTCGGAAATGCTGAAGAAGCGGCGGTAGTTGAGGTCGGTGCGGGCCAGCCGCCACCAGGCCGGGCGGTACCACTGCGCGTCGAGGAGCTCCGGCAGCGGCATTCCCGCGGTGCCCTCGCGCAGCGGAAACACGTGGTCGTAGTAGCGCAGTACGTCGCCGTCCACCTTCAGGTGGCCGATTTCCGCGCCGAGCCGGCCCCCGAGCACCGGCAGCAGCAGTCGGCCGTCCCCGGCGTCCCAGTCGATGTCGAACCAGCGCGCGTACGGCGACCCGGGGCCCTCGCGCAACACCTCCCACAGGGCGTGGTTGTGGCGCGGGGCCATCGCCATGTGGTTCGGCACGATGTCCACGACCAGGCCGAGCCCGTGTTCCCGTGCCGTGCGGGCGAGGGAGCGCAGCCCCTCCTCGCCGCCCAGTTCATCCCGTACACGCGCGTGGTCCACCACGTCGTAGCCGTGCGTCGAGCCCGGGACCGACTCCAGGACGGGGGACAGGTGCAGATGGGAGACGCCGAGCGAGGCCAGGTACGGCACGGCGGCCTCGGCGGCCCCGAAGGGGAACTCCGGCTGCAGCTGCAGCCGGTAGGTGGCGGTGGGCGCAGGGGGTACCACCGGGGCCGGGATCTCCCGTTCGGGACGCTCAGGTGTCATGGAGACCTACGTACCCGCCTCGCCCTCTTTCGTGTCATCGACGTACGTCCGAATGACCGGCTACGCGGGCCGTTGCAGCACGGTCAGGCTCCGGTCGAGCAGGGTCAGCCGGTCGCCGGCCTGGACCTTCGCGCCCGTGCCCGCCGCCACCCCGTCCGGGAGGGCCGTGTCGACGACCACCTGCCATTGCCGCCCGTGGTTGACCGGAACCACGAACTCCAGGGGCTTGGGCGAGGCGTTGAACATCAGCAGGAAGGAGTCGTCGGCGATGTGCTCACCGCGCGGGCCCGGCTCGGAGATCGCGTTGCCGTTGAGGAAGACCGACAGTGCCTGCGCCTGTGTGGAGCCCCAGTCGCGCTGGGTCATCTCGGTGCCCGCCGGGGTGAACCACGCGATGTCGGACAGCTCGTCGTGGGTGCCCTGGACGGGGCGGCCGTGGAAGAACCGGCGCCGCCGGAAGACCGGGTGGTCGCGGCGCAGCCACACCATCGCGCGCGTGAAGTCCAGCAGCTCGCCGTCGCCCTCGGGCCACGGCACCCAGGCCAGCTCGCTGTCCTGGCAGTAGGCGTTGTTGTTGCCGTTCTGGGTGCGCGCGAACTCGTCGCCGTGGCTGAGCATCGGCACGCCCTGGGAGAGCATCAGCGTCGCGATGAAGTTGCGCTTCTGACGGGCCCGCAGCGCGAGTACGGCCGCGTCGTCGGTGTCGCCCTCGGCGCCGCAGTTCCAGGACCGGTTGTGGCTCTCGCCGTCGCGGTTGTCCTCGCCGTTGTCCTGGTTGTGCTTGTTGTTGTAGGAGACGAGGTCGTTGAGCGTGAACCCGTCGTGGCAGGTGACGAAGTTGATGGAGGCCAGTGGACGGCGGCCGTCGTCCTGGTAGAGGTCGGAGGAGCCGGTCAGCCGGGAGGCGAACTCCGCCAGCGTGCGCGGCTCGCCGCGCCACAGGTCCCGCACGGTGTCGCGGTACTTGCCGTTCCACTCGGTCCACAGTGGCGGGAAGTTGCCCACCTGGTAGCCGCCCTCGCCGACGTCCCAGGGCTCGGCGATCAGCTTCACCTGGGAGACCACCGGATCCTGCTGGACCAGGTCGAAGAACGACGACAGCCGGTCCACCTCGTGGAACTGGCGGGCCAGCGTGGCCGCGAGGTCGAAGCGGAAGCCGTCGACGTGCATCTCGGTGACCCAGTAGCGCAGCGAGTCCATGATCAGCTGGAGCACGTGCGGGGAGCGCATGAGGAGCGAGTTGCCGGTCCCCGTGGTGTCCATGTAGTAGCGGGGGTCGTCCGCGAGGCGGTAGTACGAGGCGTTGTCGAGGCCCCTGAAGGACAGCGTCGGGCCCAGATGGTTGCCCTCGGCGGTGTGGTTGTAGACCACGTCCAGGATGACCTCGATCCCGGCCTCGTGCAGCGCCCGGACCGCCGACTTGAACTCCAGGACCTGCTGGCCGCGGTCGCCCCAGGACGCGTAGGTGTTGTGCGGGGCGAAGAAGCCGATCGTGTTGTAGCCCCAGTAGTTGTTGAGGCCCATCTCCACCAGCCGGTGGTCGTTCACGAACTGGTGTACGGGCATCAGCTCCAGCGCCGTGACACCCAGCTCCGTCAGGTGTTCGATGATCGCCGGGTGGGCGAGCGCCGCGTAGGTGCCGCGCAGTTCCTCGGGCAGCGCCGGGTGCTGCATCGTCAGGCCCTTCACATGGGCCTCGTAGATCACCGTGTGGTGGTACTCGGTGCGCGGGCGCCGGTCGTCGCCCCAGTCGAAGTACGGGTTGACCACGACCGAGGTCATGGTGTGCGGCGCCGAGTCCAGGTCGTTGCGCTTGTCGGGCGCCCCGAACGGATAGCCGTACACCTCCTCGCCCCACTTGATCGAGCCGCTGATCGCACGCGCGTACGGATCCAGCAGCAGCTTGGCGGAGTTGACGCGCTGTCCGCGCTCGGGCGCGTACCGTCCGTGCACCCGGAACCCGTACCGCTGCCCGGGCATGATCCCCGGCAGATACGCGTGCCGTACGAACGCGTCGCTCTCGCGCAGTTCCACCGCCGTCTCCGAGCCGTCGTCCTGCAGCAGACACAGCTCGATCCGGTCGGCGGCCTCCGAGAAGACCGCGAAATTGGTACCGGCGCCGTCGTACGTGGCACCGAGTGGATATGCCTCTCCAGGCCAGACCTGCATGGATATGACTCTTCCAGTAGTGCCGCGCCCCTGGGGGCAACTCGGAGTCGAGTCTCCCCGAAACTGAGGGAACCTCCTATGACTTATGTCCCTCTTACCCGCTGACCAGGCATACGTCGTATGCCGAACCAGTGGGGCTCAGATCACTCCCGGAGCAACAGAGGGAGTAGAGGGGGAAATGTGCGCAAGATAGTGCACCGCCATCTGGGAAAGGTGGTGGCGGGTGCGGCCGTCGCGGTGGCCGGGACGGCCGTGATGGTCGGGATCACCCTTCCGGGCTCGGCGGGGGCCGATGAGAGCTCGGGCGGCCTGCGTGGCGGCAACCAGGCCGCACAGCAGGCGGGACAGGGACAGGGGCAGACGGCCGTCGAGCCCGGTGTCGTCGAGCGGGCCCCGGCCGAGGGCGACAAGGGCACCGGCCGTGACCCGCTGACCGACGACGAGACCAAGCGGGTCGAACAGATCGCGCTGAACCGGCAGTTGTTGACCTCCGGCGAGAACGTCGAGGGGCAGCGCGGCCCGCAGCGCATCGGTGTCGACCTCGCCGACCCGGAGGAGAGTGAACTCGACGACCCGAACGCGCCGCGCCGCGCGGACGTCACGTTCTACGACTACAAGGACGACACGCTCGTCACCAAGACGGTCAACCTCGGCAGCGGGAAGGTCGAGCGGACGGACACCCAGCACGGTGTCCAGCCGCCCATCAGCCGCGACGAGATGGTCGAGGCCGCGAAACTGCTGATCGCCGACCCGCTCGGCGCGGGCCTGCGGGCCGACTACAAGGACGCCGCGGGCAAGGAACTCACCTCGCCCGACCAGCTGACGCTCAACAGCATGGTCTACCGGGCGACTTCGGGCGCCCAGCCCGCGCTCCTCGCGAAGTGCGGTGAGCACCGCTGCGTGAGGCTGTTCCCGAAGGTCAGGAACGGGTCCTGGATCGATGCTCGTCAACTGGTGATCGATCTGAGCGCCCGCAAGGTCGGCAAGCTCGGCTGAGCCGCGACCGACGCGCTCCCGGCGGCTGAGCCGCCTGCGTTCACTTTTCCCACTCACCTCCTTCTTTCGCATGCTTTCGCAAGGAGTCTCTTCGTCATGCGCGTGAACAGAATCAGTCGTGCCCGCAGCCGGACGGCGGTCGGTCTCTCGGTGGCCGCACTCGCCGTCGGAGCGACGACGGCCGCGGGTCCGGCCGTCGCCCAGCCCAAGGCCGCGCCCGCGGCGGCCCCCGGCTGCAGCACGGCGTACAAGATCGAGCAGAAGCTCTCCACCGGTACCACCTGGCGCATGTGCTGGCACTACGAGAGCGAGGCCGGGCTCGTCCTGGAGAACATCTCGTACCAGCCCAAGGGCGAGGCCCAGCCGATCAAGGTCCTCACCAGTGCCAAGCTCGGCCAGATCCACGTCCCCTACGACGACGGCAAGGCCGAGTACGACGACCTCACGGGCGCCGGCTTCGGCCAGGGCCTGATGAAGATGGCGCCCGGTGAATGTCCCGGCGGCACCATCAAGACCGTGAAGATCCCCAACGCCTGGGACCCGCAGCACCCGAACGTCAACGGCCTGTGCACCACCACCCGTTCGCGCGGCCACGCCTACCGCATGGAGGCCGACACGGGCAACGAGGTCTTCCAGACCCAGGGCAAGGACCTGCTGATCTACACCGTCAACAAGGTCGGCTGGTACGAGTACATCAGCGAGTGGCGCTTCCAGGACGACGGCACCATCAACATGAACATCGGTGCCACCGGCAGCCTCTCGCCCGGCGACTACGACGCGGGCGACGGCCGCGGCTGGCCCATCGGTACGGGTGCCAAGGCCTACGCCACCAGCCACAGCCACAACGTCTTCTGGCGGCTGGACTTCGGGCTCGACGGCTCCTCCAAGAACAAGGTCGAGCAGTACGACTCCGTCGTCAGCCCGCCCCGCAACGGCAACGAGGGCCCGACCAACAAGACCACCCGCACCAAGGTCACCAAGGAACTCGCGGGCGACGCCCAGAACATGCGCTGGTGGCGCGTCGTCAGCGACACCGGCAAGAACAAGGACAACCACGCCCGCAGCTACGAGATCGTCCCGGGCGCCACCACCAAGTACCTCGGCCGCCCCTTCACCAAGCACGACGTGTACTTCACCGAGTACAAGAAGTGCGAGCAGTTCGCCACCAACAATCTGCTCAACTGCGGCGCCGGAGCGGGCACGTCCGTCGACAAGTACGTCAACGGACAGACGCTCACCCACCCCATCGTGTGGGTCAACGTGGGCTTCCACCACATCGCGCGCGACGAGGACCAGCAGCCCATGCCGGTCCACTGGCAGGGCTTCTCCCTTGCTCCGCGCGACGTCACCGCTATGAATCCGCTCACTCCGCCGGAGCTCGCCAACCAGAACGGACATGTGGAAAACGGTAGTTGAGAAACGACCTGTCCATCGGGCTGCACCGCCCGCCGCTCCCGGAGTACCCTTCCTTGATCGTTGAGTGGGGCTGACCCACGGAAGAGCTCGGGGGAGCGGAAGGCGGTGCGCGGGTGGGCTCGGGAGGGCTGGAGTTGCCTCCTGGTGACGAGGGTCACGAGGGGAACTCCACAGATGTCCCACCCGGCGCGGTGTCCCTGGCACGGCCGATGGAGATGGGATCCATTGGACCGGAACTGGACTGGGGCGCCGACGCCTGGCGTGAGGTGCGTACGCGCGCCCAGCGAGCCGGCCGTGCCTACATCTGGCTGAACCTGGTCGAACAGCGGCTGCGCGCGGTCGTGGCCGCTGTTCTGCGTCCCATCTACGAGCCCGTCCACGGCGACGACTGGGTGGTCGCCGCCGCCGGACCCGCCGGGCAGGAGTGGGTGCAGCGCGCGGTCGCCGTACGCGAAGTCAGCCGCCGCAAGGGCTACTTGCTCGACCCGGCCGACGACAACGTGCTCAGCTTCCTCACCCTGCCCCAGCTGCGCGAGCTGATGGTGCAGCACTGGCCGTGCTTCGAGCCCTACTTCGACGAGCGTCGGGACGTCGAACTCGCGCTGGACGAACTGGAAGTCACCCGGAACGTGGTCTCGCGCAACCGGGCCCTGTCCGAGGCGGTCCTGGGGCAGGCCGAGCGCGCCGCGGCCAAGCTCCTGGAGATCCTCGGCGCCGGCAGCGACGTGCCCTCCGCGCGCCGGCTGCCCGTCGACGCCGTCGAGAACCTGGTCGGCGACCGGTACGCGGACGTGGTCGGCGTGCACTCCGACCGGGTGCGGCTGCTGCGCCAGTTCCCCGCCGAGGATCTCTTCGGCGGCGCCCGCCGCCTCGACGCCATCGGCATCGGCCTGAACCTGCTGGTGCAGAACTTCTCCGGGCGGCGGCTCGTGCGCCTCGCCGAGACGGGCTGCCGGGTGCGGCTACTCTTCCTGAACCCGGCATCCAGCGCGGTCAAGCGGCGCGAGCGCGAACTTGGCCTCAAGCGGGGCGAGTTGAGCCGGGCCGTGGAGATGAACATCCTGCACATGCGGCGGGTGCGGGCCCGGCTGCGCGACCCCGGCGCGTTCGAGATCCAGGTGTACGACGAGACGCCGCGCTTCACGGCGTACCTCGTCGACGGGGACGGCTCCGACGGCATCGCGATCGTGCAGTCGTATCTGCGCCGCGCCCGCGGCATGGAGGCACCGGTGCTGGTGCTGCGCGGCGGTGGTCGGGTGGTCAAACCGGACGAGATCGGGGAAGAGGGCCTTTTCCCGACATACCGCGAGGAGTTCGAGGTGGCTTGGGCGGATTCGCGTCCGGTGTCCTGAAGTGTTCCCTCGACCGGGGTCGTGACGTCGTGTCCGGCGCGGGAAGCGGAACGCGGTCCTCGGACTGTCAGTGGCTCGTGCGATCGTGGAGACCACTGGGGGAAAGCACCACGAAGAAGGGGGGCCGCCCATGGGCTGGCACCGGGAGCTGCTGATCGGCTTCGACCTGGAGACGACCGGGACCGATCCGCGCGAGGCGCGCATCGTCACGGGTGCCGTGATCGAGGTCAAGGACGGAGAGCCGATAGGGCGCCGTGAGTGGCTGGCCGATCCGGGCGTGGAGATTCCGGCGGACGCGGTGGCGGTGCACGGGATTTCGAACGAGCGGGCGGCGGCGGAGGGCAGGCCCGCCGACCAGGTCGCCGACGCGATCGCCGGCGTCCTCACCGGATACTGGAAGAGCGGCGTCCCGGTCGTGGCGTACAACGCGGCCTTCGACCTGACCCTGCTCTCCGCCGAACTGCGCAGGTACGGGCTGCCGTCGTTGCGTGAGCGGCTCGGCGGGACCGACCCCGCGCCGGTCGTCGACCCGTACACGATCGACCGCTCCGTCGACCGCTACCGCCGAGGCAAGCGCAACCTCGAAGCGGTCTGCACGGAGTACGGCGTGTCGCTGGACTCCGCCCACGACGCCTCGGCCGACGCCCTCGCCGCGGCCCGGCTCGCCCGTGCGATAGCCGACCGCCACCCGAAGGTCGCGGCCCTCGGCCCCGCGGAGCTGCACCGCCGTCAGATCGAGTGGTACGCCGAGTGGGCGGCCGACTTCCAGAGCTTCCTGCGCCGCAAGGGAGAGGCGGACGCGGTGGTCGACGGGACATGGCCGATGCGGGACCTGGCGGACCAGAAGGTCTAGGTCAGGACCAGAAGGTCTAGGTCAGAAGGGGTACCAGCGCACGGTCTCGTCCCCGTCCCGCAGCGACGCCACCCGCCGCTCGAACTCGGCGAGGGCCTTGGGATTGCTCGGCGCGTGCTGGGCCACCCAGGCGCAGCTGGCGGTCTCGCGGGCGCCCCGGAGCACGGAGCAGCCCTCCCACGCGCGCACATCCCAGCCGTAGACCTCGGTGAAGGAGTCGTACGCCTCGGCGGGCAGCCCGTAGCGGTCGCGGGACAGCGCCATGACCACCAGGTCGTGCTCGCGCAGATCGGCGGAGAAGGTCTCCAGGTCGACCAGGACCGGGCCGTCGGGACCCACGTGCACATTGCGGGGCAGCGCGTCGCCATGGATCGGGCCCGGCACGAGATGCGGGGTGAGCGCGGCCGCGGCGGCCGCGAAGCCGTCGCGCCGCGCCCGCAGATATGCCGCGTCCGCGGGATCGATCGCCTCGCCCGCGAGCCGCAGCCAGCGCTCCACCCCGCCCAGCAGCTCGCGGGGCGGCAGGGGGAAGGAGGGGGAGGGCAGTGCGTGCACCACCCGTAGCAGTTCGGCCAAATCCCGCGGCTCGGCGGGGCGTACGGGATCGGGCAGCCGGTGCCACACCGTCACCGGGTGGCCGTCCACCAGCAGAGCCTCGGTCGCGGCCGCCCGCACCGCGGGGACGCCCGCCTCGGCGAGCCATGCGGCGATGTCCAGTTCCCGCCGGGCGCGGTCGAGGAGTTCGGCATCGCGTCCCACCTTGACCACCAGGTCACCGGCGGCGAACACCGCGTTCTCGCCCAGGGCGAGGAGCTTCGCGTCCCGCGCCGGCCTGGGCGCCACCTCGGCCGCGGCCAGTACGTCCCGCGCCCGTGCCTCGTCCATCCTTCGCCTCCGTGTCCTCGCGCACAGCCCGTGCACGACCTTCGTGTACGACCTTCGGGTAAGGCGTCGCGTTCCCGCCATCCGTCGGCCAGTGTCGCATTCGCACAGGTCGGACCGCGTGCGAGGTGTCTTGACGACCTCCGTCTTCGTCAGGACCATGACGGGGGCCGCCGGGACGGCCAGACCGCCACGAGTCGCGCAAAGGAGCCGATTCCATGACATTGGCGAGCGCGATCAGGCGGCCGGCGACGCGCACCCCCGATACGGGCGGGAGGCGGCGCCCCGTCGACCACGGAGCCTGGTTCCTGGTGCTGCCCGCGCTGATCCCGATCCTGGTGCTCAGCGTCGGACCGCTGCTCTACGGGATCGCGCTGGCGTTCACCGACGCGCAGTCGGGCCGGACCGCGCCCACCCAGTGGATCGGGGCGCTCAACTTCCAGGACCTGCTGCACGACACCCTGTTCTGGGACTCGTTCCGGATCGGACTGCTGTGGGCGGTCGGGGTGACCGTGCCGCAGTTCCTCCTCGCACTGGGGCTCGCGCTTCTTCTCGACCAGGACCTCCGCCTGCGTCCGCTCGCCCGCGCCCTCGCGATCATTCCCTGGGCCATGCCCGAGGTCGTCGTCGGCATCATGTGGCGGCTCGTCTACAACCCCGACGCGGGCATCCTCAACGAGACCCTGCGCGACCTCGGCCTCGGCGACGGCCACGACTGGCTGAGCGGTCTCGGCACCGCCCTGCCCGCGGTGATCGTCGTCGGCGTCTGGGCGGGCATGCCGCAGACCACGGTCGCGCTGCTGGCAGGGCTGCAGAACACCCCGCGCGAACTCCACGAGGCGGCCGCGATGGACGGCGCGGGCGCCTGGCGCCGCTTCCTGACCGTCACCTGGCCCGCCCTGAGACCGATCGCCCTCGCCATCACGGCGCTGAACTTCATCTGGAACTTCAATTCCTTCGCCCTGGTTTATGTGCTGACCAACGGCGGACCCGGCGGCCGGACCCGGCTCCCCATGCTCTTCGCCTACGAAGAGGCCTTCCGCTACGGGCAGTTCGGCTACGCGGCGGCCATGGGCTGCGTGATGGTCGCGGTGATCTCGGTGCTGCTCGCGATCCGGCTGGCAGGCCGGCTGAAGGGAGACGAGGACGCGTGAAGACCCGCAAAGGGGCCCGCGCCGGCCAGTACCTCGCCCTGCTCGCCTATCTCGTCTTCCTGGCCTTCCCCTTCCTCTGGCTGATCTCCACCGCGTTCAAACCGGCCCGCGAGCTGGCCAGTCTCCACCCCACCTGGATCCCCCGGAGCCCCACCCTCGCCAACTTCCGCCAGGCCTTCGACGAGCAGCCGCTGCTGCACGCCGCGCTCAACTCGCTGCTCGCGGCCCTCGGCGCGGCGGTCGTCGCCGTACTGATCGCGACCCCCATGGCCTACGTCATGGCGCGCCACCGCACCCCGATGGCGAAGGCCGCCACGGGGTGGGTCGTGGTCAGCCAGGCGTTCCCGTTCGTGCTCGTGATCATCCCGCTGTTCCTGGTCCTGAAGAACCTTCGGCTGATCGACTCCCTCCTCGGGCTGGTCATGGTGTACGTGGTGTGGGCGCTGCCGTTCGCGCTGTGGATGCTGGTGGGGTACGTACGGGCCGTGCCCGCCGAGCTGGAGGAGGCCGCGGCGGTCGACGGCGCGGGAAGGGCGCGGACGCTCCTTTCCGTCACCGCTCCGCTGCTCGCGCCCGGCATCGTGGCGACGGCGCTGTTCGCGTTCATCAGCGCGTGGAACGAGTTCTTCTTCGCGCTCGTGCTGCTCAAGACCCCCGAGAGACAGACCCTCCCGGTCGTCCTCACGCACTTCATCGGGGCGGAGGGGGTCGCGGACCTCGGCCCGCTCGCCGCGGCGGCGACCCTCGCGACCCTGCCGTCCCTGGTCGTCTTCGCGATCATCCAGAAGCGGATCACGGGCGGCATGCTCGCCGGGGCGGTGAAGAGCTGATGCGCGGGGAGCCGGTGCGTGGGAAGCCGATGCGTGAAAGGCCGATGTGTCTGAAGCCGGTGCGCGCGAGCGGGTGCGTCGCGTTGGTCATGGGGCTGCTGCTCCTGCTGGGCACGGGCTGCTCCGGTGGCGGCGGCGGATCGCAGGACGGCCGGATCACCCTGCGCTTCCAGTCCCTGGCCTGGCAGCAGGAGTCCGTCGCCGCGAACAAGGCGCTGGTGAAGGAGTGGAACGCCACCCATCCGGACGTCAAGGTCGAGTACGTCCAGGGAAGTTGGGACAGCGTCCACGACCAGCTGCTCACCTCCTTCGAGGGCGGCGAGGCGCCGGACATCATCCACGACGCCTCGGACGACCTCGCGGACTTCGCCTACGGCGGCTATCTCGCCGATCTGCGCACGCTGCTCCCCGCGCGGCTCAAGTCCGACATCCCGCAGCACAGTTGGGACGCCGTGACCTTCGGGGGCGGGGTCTACGGCGTGCCCTTCCTCCAGGAGCCACGCGTCCTGATCGCCAACGCCGGCTGGCTGAAGGCGTCCGGCGTCCGCATTCCGACGCCCGAACGGCCGTGGACCTGGGACGAGTTCCGGGCTATCGCGAAGCGGCTGAGCGGCAAGGGCAGGTACGGCGTCGCCTGGCCGCTCAGGGAACCCGTCTCGGCGACGCTCAACCTCTCCCTGTCCACCGGCGGACAGCTGTTCCACCGGGGCGCCGACGGCAAGGTGACCGTCCGCTTCGACACGGCCGACGCGGTGGTGCCGCGGACCGTGCACGACGAGGTGAACACGGACCGGAGCGCCTCCAGCGCCACGCTCGGCATGGGCGGCTCCGACACATTGCCCGGCTTCTTCGGCGGGAAGTACGCGATGGTGCCGCTCGGGTTCTCCTACCGCCAGCAGATCGTGCAGCAGGCGCCGAAGGGCTTCGACTGGCAGGTGCTGCCCGCCCCGGCCGGCGCGGACGGGCTCACCCAGGGCGTCAGCCCGCAGACCCTGTCCATCGCCGCCGACAGCCCGCACAAGAAGGAGGCCGCCGCGTTCGTCGACTTCCTGCTCCGGCCGGAGAACATGGTCCGCCTCGCCCTCGGCGACTGGATGCTGCCCACGGGGACCGAGGCTCTCAAGGACCCTGCCCTGCACACCGCCAAGAACGGCTGGGCGACCGGCGCCGCCCTCGCCTCCCACCTCCGCCCGGCCCCCGCCCAGTCCGTGCGCGGCTATCCCGAGTGGAAGGACAAGGTGGCGACCCCCGCGTTCCAGGAGTACTACAGCGGGGCGATCGGGCTCGCCGAACTGAGGAAGCGGCTGGTGAGGGACGGAAACCTGGTGCTGGCCCGCTATCAGAGGTGACAAAAACAGGTTGGACGAGACGTCTCGTCTTGTCTAGGGTCGTCGCATGACCACTCGCTCCGCCCACATCGCCATGTTCTCCATCGCCGCCCACGGGCACGTGAACCCGTGCATCGAGGTGATCCGCGAGCTCGTGGCGCGCGGTCACCGCGTGACGTACGCGATTCCGCCCGCCTTCGTCGAGAAGGTCGCCGAGACGGGGGCCGAGCCGAGGCTGTGGCACTCGACCCTGCCCACGGACGACGACCCGCAGGCATGGGGGACCGAGCTGATCGACAACATCGAGCCCTTCCTGACGGACGCCCTGCAGGCCGAGCCGCAACTCGCGGCGGCCTACGAGGGTGATGAACCGGACCTCGTGCTGTACGACATCACCGCGTACCCGGCCCGGGTGCTCGCCCACCGCTGGGGCGTCCCGATCGTCCAGCTCTCCCCGAACCTCGTCGCCTGGGAGGGATACGACGAGGAGGTCGGCAAGCCGCTGTTCGAGCCGCTCAAGCGGACCCCGCGCGGTAAGGCGTTCTACGACACCTTCGCGCGCTGGATCGCGGAGAACGGCATGGACCTGAGCGTCGAGGACTTCATGGGCCGCCCCGACCGGTGCCTCGTCCTCATCCCCAAGGCCCTCCAGCCGAACGCCGACCGCGTCGACGAGAAGCGGTACACCTTCGTCGGCGCCTGCCAGGGCGACCGCGCCGCGCAGGGGGACTGGCGGCGGCCCGCGGACGCCGAGAAGGTGCTGCTCGTGTCGCTGGGATCCACCTTCACCAAGCAGCCCGACTTCTACCGCACGTGCGTCGAGGCCTTCGGCGGGCTGCCGGGCTGGCACGTCGTGCTGCAGATCGGCCGCTTCGTCGACCCCGCGGAGCTGGGGGAGGTGCCCGGCAACGTGGAGGTCCACCCGTGGGTGCCCCAGCTCGCGATCCTCCGCCAGGCCGACGCGTTCATCACGCACGCCGGTGCGGGCGGCAGCCAGGAGGGGCTGGCCACCGGCACCCCGATGGTCGCCGTACCGCAGGCCGCCGACCAGTTCGGCAACGCCGACCTGCTCCAGGCGCTGGGCGTGGCCCGTCACCTGCCGATGACGGAGGTCACGGCCGAGACCCTGCGGGAGGCGGTCCTCGCCCTGGTCGAGGATCCCGAGGTGGCGCGCCGCCTGGCGGTGATCCGGGAGGAGATGGCGGGAGAGGGCGGCACCGGGCGGGCGGCCGACCTCATCGAGGCCGAGCTGTCGGCGGGCGCGTAGGCGCGAGGGGCGCATGGACAAAGGGCCTGTTGGTTCCCTGGGGAACCAACAGGCCCTGATGCCTGAGCGGTTACGGTGTCACACCCCGGCCCGCTCGCCCTCCCGGGCCGGCGGGAGCACGGCCTCCGGCGACTCGTCGTGGGTGAAGTCCGGCAGCCGGTTCAGCCACTTCGGCAGATACCAGTTGCGCTCGCCGAGCAGCGCCATCACGGCCGGCAGCAGCACCCCGCGGATGATCGTCGCGTCGATGAGCACCGCGGCCGCCAGGCCCACACCCATCTGCTTCATGGACTGCATGGACAGCGTCCCGAAGATCGCGAAGACGGCGACCATGATGACGGCGGCGCTGGTGACGACACCGGCCGTCGTGACCACCCCGTGCCGGATCGCGTCCTTGGTGTCCCGACCCCGCAGCCGCGCCTCACGGATCCGCGAGACCACGAACACGTGGTAGTCCATCGAGAGCCCGAAGAGGATCACGAAGAGGAACAGCGGCAGCCAGGTGATGATGGCGCCCACGCCCTCCGCGCCGACCAGCGAGGCGCCCCAGCCGTGCTGGAAGACGGCGACCAGGATGCCGTAGGCCGCCGCGACCGACAGGAGGTTGAGCACGATCGAGGTGATCGCGATCGTCAGCGAGCGGAACGAGAGCAGCATCAGCAGGAAGGCGAAGACGACCACGAACGCGAAGACCGGGGCCACCGAGCCCAGCAACTGGTCGCTGAAGTCGTGCGATCCGGCGACCTGACCGGTGATCGGCGCCTGGACGCCGTCGACCTTGCCGAGCGTGTCGGGCCGCACCTTGTCGCGCAGCAGCTGAAGGCTCTTCTCCGCCTTGTCCTGGTCGGATCCGCCCACGAGGGGCACGTACACGAAGGCGACGTTCTGTGCCGCGTGCACCTTGATGTCGACCGGGCCGCGCGAGGCACCCGAACTGATGGCCTGGGTACGGAAGTCGGCGAGCGCGGACTTCACGTCGGCGGCGTTGATGTCGTGCGCCTTGACGACCACCTCGGCCGGCTCGGAGCCGCCGGGGAAGGCGTCGTTGACCCGGTTGTACGTCCCCACGATCGGCAGCGAGTTGCCGAACTCCTTGTCCAGCGTCAGCTGTTGCGTCTTCATGCCGAGGGCGGGAGCGGCGATGGCCAGCAGCGTACCGGCCGCGACGACCAGCGAGACGGCGGGCTTGGCGAGGACGACCCGCAGCACCGCGCTCCAGAACCGGCTGCCCTCCTCGGCGGACCGGACGCGCTTGCCCCTGGCCCGCCGCTTGTCCGGGTGCAGGAACGGCAGACGGCCCTTCTCGACCCGCTCGCCGAGCAGCGAGAGCAGCGCGGGCAGCACGGTGACCGAGCCGACCATGGCGACCGCCACGACCATCAGCGAGGCCAGCCCCATCGCCTCGAACTCGGCGAGCCCGGTGAAGAGCATGCCGGCCATCGCCACGCACACCGTGACACCGGAGACGACGATGGCGCGGCCACTGGTGGCGGCGGCGATCCGCAGCGCGGCACCGGCGTCCCGGCCGGCCTCGCGCTCCTCGCGCTCACGGCGCAGATAGAACAGGCAGTAGTCGACGCCGACGGCCAGACCCACCAGGAGCATCACGGAGTTGGCGGTGTCGCTCATCGGCTGGAGGTGGCTGACGATGCCCATCAGGCCCATCGTCGCCATGATCGCGGTGACCGCGAGCGCCACCGGGAGCAGCGCCGCCACCAGGGCGCCGAAGGCGATCAGCAGAATACCGAGGGCCACCGGCACCGCGGAGTACTCGGCCTTCTTGAAGTCGTCGCCGAACGCGTCGGAGAAGGTCTTCTGCATGCTGGCGCCGCCGATCTCCTCGATCCGCAGCCCCGCATGGTCCTTCTGGACGCCCTTGACGGCGTTCAGCACCGGCTCGACGCGGTCGCCCGCAGTCTCCGCGTCGCCCCGTATGTCGAACTGCACGAGCGCGCTGCGCCCGTCCCTGGAGATCGTCTTCGTGTCGTACGGGGAGGTCACGTCCGTGACCTTGCCGGTGCCCTCGACGGCCTTGACGACGGCGATGACGGCGGCGCGGAAGTCGGCGTCCGTCGCCTTGACGCTCGCGTCCTTCCCCTGGATCAGGACGCTCTCACCGGCCGGAGCCTTGATCCCCGAGTCCTCGATGATCTTCGCGGCGGTGTGTGTCTCGCCCTTGAGCTGATCGCTCTCCTTGACGTCGACGCGGCCCGCCGCCGAGCCGAGCCCCATCGCCAGGACGACGAACAGCACCCAGATTCCCACGGCGGCCCATCGGTGCCGGGCGCTCCAGCCGCCTGCCCGCGCGGCGATGCCCCGCACCCGTATGTCTCCGTTCCCCATGACGGGCCAGCCCCCTTGTGCACGGTGACAGCCCCCTGCCGTCACCTCTGCTTATGAAGGTAGGGGCCGGATAAGAGCGTCTCCTCGTGCTGTCCGGTGAACCCCGGGACCTCCGGCTCCTCCCCGCGGACCCCGTCGTCTCCGCACTGGGGAGGACAGGGGCCCCTTACACCTATCCGGGCCTCTCGGGGATCCGGATCAGGGTGCGGCCGCCGATCGGGACCGGGGTGCGGGTGTTGATCCACCTGGGCCCGACGGCCGTCCTATGGTGTGCGGATGACGACGACGTACGCGGCACTGCTGCGCGGGATCAACGTGGGCGGCAACAAGAAGGTGCCGATGGCCGAGCTGCGCACACTGCTCGGGGAACTCGGCCACGGCGACGTACAGACGTATCTCCAGAGCGGCAACGCCGTCTTCTCCACCGACCGCGGGGACGAGGACTCCCTGGCGGCCGAGTTGGCCGAGGCCATAGAAAAGCACTTCGGCTTCGGCGTCGGCGTACTGGTCCGCGACCACGCCTATCTGAGGGCCGTACGGGAGGCCTGCCCGTTCCCGGCCGCCGAACTGGAGGCCAAGCAGCTGCACGTCACCTACTTCTCGGGCCCCGTCGACCCCGAGCGCTTCGCCTCGGTCGACCCGGCGGTGTTCCTGCCGGAGGAGTTCCGCCTCGGCGACCGGGCGCTCTATCTGTACGCACCCGACGGCCTGGGACGCTCCAAGCTCGCCGAGGCGCTGTCGAAGCCGCGGCTCCTCAAGGGCGTCACCGCCACCACCCGCAACTGGAACACGGTCGTCAAACTCGAGGAGCTGACCGGTGCCTGAGCACAACCCCGCCGTGGAGGCCGCCATCATGGGCGAACTAAGGCTGCTCGACGCGGAGGTCCGCCGCTCGCCGGAGCGGCTCGGAGCACTCCTCCACCCCGACTTCTACGAGTTCGGCAGCTCCGGGCGGCTGTGGGACCGCGCCTCCGTCCTCGCCGAACTGACCGGCAACGCCGTGCCCGGGTCACGGCCCCTCACCGCCTCACACATGAAGGGCGTCCAGCTCGCACCGGACCTGGTCCACCTCACCTTCGACACGGAGGAGGACAACGGCCGCCGGGTGCACCGGAGTTCGCTGTGGCGGCGGACGGAGGACGGCTGGCGCCTGTACTTCCACCAGGGCACACCGTTCAGGTCCGACCCAGCGTGACCTTTCGTACGCCGCCATAGGTGGTGTACGAGACGATCTCGTCCGGGACCGTCAGCCTCGGGTCCCGGTACAGGCGTCGCAGCTCGTCCTCGCTGCCGGCCGCGGCGACGGAGTCGATCAGGGCGAGCTCGCCCGCGTCGAGCGCGGCGTCGTCGAGGATCTCCGGGCCCCAGGCGTCCCAGGGCAGCAGCTCGACGCCGTGAAGAGCGGCCAGGTCGCGCAGGACGTCGGCGCGGACGAACCACAGGCCGTGATACGACAGACCCTCGATCCCGTTGAGGTCGAACACGCCGAACCTCCCGGGGTCGGCTTCTCCCGCGCGGCACACCCGCCAGGCGTCCGTGGCCACCAGGAACTGGTCGCGGGGCACGTCCATCGGGTCGAAGTCGATGTCGTACCCGTGGTGGACCTGCGGGTCGGCCAGCCGCCAACTGCCGTCCGGCAGCCGGTACTCGGTGACCCAGTGGTCGGCGTAGTACGCGTCGAAGTACCGGGCGAAGCCACAACGGAGCCGGGCCGCCGTCCCCGTGGCCCGCAGCAGGGAGCAGTGCAGCAGCGCGAAGTCCCGGCACGTGCCCACGAACCGCTCCGCGGGCGCCCGCCGTTCGGTGAGCGGCGCGTCCCCACGCTCCGCGAGGATCCGCAGCACCTCCGTCGCGTAACGCGACTCCGCGTCCTCGTGCACCCGTTCCTCGGGGATGGCGTAGCCGAAGCGCGGGCCCTCGCCCCGATGGATGATCAGATCTCGGACAACGCGGGCGAGTTCCCCCGGATCGCGGGGCAGTCCGCCGAGGTCTGGGGCGTCGCCCGGATCGCTGTAAGGCGTCTGCTTCAGGTATTGGTCCATGCGCGGGATGCTCGTCCTTGCCCCAGGGGAAGGGTCAACCCAGCGCCGCCATGTCCTCGGCGGTGAGCCGCACCGCGCCCGCGTCGAGATTCTCCTCCAGATGCGCGAGGGATCCCGTGCCCGGGGTCGGGCACAGCACCGGGGAGCGGTGCAGCAGCCAGGCCAGGGCGATCTGCCCCGGTGTCGCCCCGTGCGCGGCGGCGATCCGGGCGCACTCCGAGGCGACGGTGAGGGAGCCGTTGCCCAGCGGGAACCAGGGCAGGAAGGCGATGCCGCGCGCCTCGCACCGCTCCAGCAGCGGCTCCGCGTCGCGGTCGAGCAGGTTGAAGCGGTTCTGGACCGAGGCGATGTCCGTCAACTCCAGTGCCTCCTCCAGCTGTTCGGCGGTGACGGAGTCGAGCCCGATGTGCCGGATCTTGCCCTCCGCGCGCAACTCGTTGAGCACGCCCAGCTGTTCGGCCATCGGCACGGCCGGGTCGAGCCGGTGCAACTGGTACAGGCCGATCGACTCGAGCCGCAGCCGCCGCAGACTCGCCTCGCACATCGCCCGCAACCGCTCGGGCCGCCCGTCGACGTGCCAGGCACGGTCGCTGGTACGCACGACGCCGCCCTTGGTCGCGATCAACAGGCCCTCGGCGTACGGGTACAGGGCCTCGGCGACCAGCTCCTCGGCGATCGAGGGACCGTAGTTGTCGGCGGTGTCGACGAGGGTGACCCCGCGCCCCACAGCCCGCCGCAGCACGGCCACCGCCTCCCGGGCGTCCCCGCGCGGCCCCCAGTAGCCGGGACCGGTCAACTGGGCGGTGCCGTAGCCGAGCCGCCGCACCGGCGGCCGACCGCCGAGGGCGAAGCTTTCCGAAACCATTTAATGGAGGGTACACACGACTGTGCGAGGCTCGTCCCCATGCGCTACATCATCATCGGAGCGGGAGCGGTCGGCGGGGCCATCGGCGGCCGGCTGGCCGAGGCGGGCCACGAGGTGGCACTGGTCGCGCGGGGAGCGCACTACGAGGCGCTGCGCACGCACGGGCTGCGGCTCATGACCTCGGAGGGGACACGTACGCACCGGCTGCCCACGGTCGACGGGCCCGCGGCGCTCGGAGAGCTGCGCCCCGACGACGTACTGGTCCTGGCGGTGAAGACGCAGGACAGCGAGGCGGCCCTGGAGGCGTGGGGCCCGTCCCCCGTGGCGGGCGGCGGCACGGCCGCCGAACGGCTGCCGCTGGTCTGCGCGCAGAACGGGGTGGAGAGCCCCCGGATCGCGCTGCGCCGCTTCCGCCGGGTGTACGGCGTCTGCGTCTGGCTGCCCGCGACCCTCGTCGAGTCGGGCGCGGTGTCGGCGGCGGGCGCCCCGCTCACCGGAATCCTGCACCTGGGCCGCCATCCGCACGGCACGGACGAGACGGCCCGCCGCATCGCCGCCGACCTGGAGAAGGCCCACTTCGAGGCACCGGTCGTGCCGGACGTGGCGCGCTGGCAGTACGCCAAGCTGCTCGGCAATCTCGCCAACGCGATCGAGGCGGTCAGCGGCGTCCTGACCAGCGAGGAGGGCTTGGCGCTCTTCGCACGGGTGCGCGCAGAGGGCGAGGCGGTGCTGGCCGCCGCCGACATCGCGTACACCGGCGAGGAGGAGCAGAAGAAGGCCCGCGACAACAAGATCAGGTTCGAGCCCTTCGACGGCTCCGAACGCGGCGGCGGCTCCTCCTGGCAGTCCCTCGACCGCGGCACCGGCACCATCGAGGCCGACTACCTCAACGGCGAGATCGTCCTCCTCGGGCGGCTGCACGGGGTGCCGACCCCGCTCAACGAGCTGCTCCAGCGGCTCGCGAACACCTTCGCGCGCGAGCGCAGGGCGGCGGGGTCGCTGCCCGTCGCGGAGCTCGTACGCCTCGCCGACGAGGCTGTCGCGTTTGTTCAAGAGGAGCGCGCGCCGCGTCCCTAGCGTGGAGCGCATGAGCAATCCGTACAAGAACGTGCACCCGTACATGGTGGAGTGCGCCGCCGAGGCCGCCCGGGTGGCCGGCGGTGTCACGGCGGCGCAGCTGGCGGAGCCGGGTCCCACGCACTGCCCGGACTGGGACCTGCGCACCCTGGTGAACCACTGGGTCCTCTACACCTCGCACGGCCTGGAGCACCGTGCGCTGCGCAAGCAGCTCGCCGAGGAGCTGACCGGCCGCGACTTCACGGCGGATCCCGGCTGGGCGCGGGCGTACGCCGAGCAGCTCGACCGTGCCGTGGCCGCCTGGGACGACCCCGCGGTGTGGGAGGGCGAGGTCGACCTCGGGATGGCGAAGATGCCCGCCGCCGACATCGCCTCGATGATCGTCAAGGAGATGGCGGTACACGGCTGGGACGTCGCGACGGCCACCGGCCAGGAGCTGCGGATCTCGGACGGCGCGGCCCGGTTCGTTCTGGACGTCGTCGACACGCACGCCGACCTGTACCGCCAGTACGACGGCTTCGCCGACCCGGTGCCGGTTCCCGACGACGCGCCCCTGTTCGATCGGGCCCTGGCGCACAGTGGCCGGGATCCGCGGATGGCCTGATGTCCTTCGGCTGAACAGTGGTCCGGGACATGAACGCTGCTCGGATGAATAGGTGTCCGACAGAAGGGAGTTACGCCGTTCCTGTCGCATTCATTGACGGTGGCACATCATAGATCCTACCTTTCTCGGCGTTGGGTACAGGCTGATCCCACGGGAGGGGAACATGCCCATGCGCCGAAGAGCCGCCCTAGTCACCCTGATCTCCACGGTCCTGGCCCTCGGAATTCCGGGCGCCGTGTCCTCCGCCCAGCCCGCGACCTCCGACCTCTACGTCTCCCCGAGCGGGAACGACCACGCGAACGGCACCGCCCGCCACCCCGTACGCACCCTGGAACGCGCCCGCGACCTCGTCCGCGAGCGCGTCACGGGGATGAAGGGCGACCTGACGGTCCACCTCGCCTCGGGTACCTACCGGCGGACCACACCCCTCACCCTCGACGCCCGGGACTCGGGCACCGGCGGCCACCAGGTGATCTGGCAGGGCACCGGGAACACCGTCGTCAGCGGTGGTCGACAGGTCCAGGGCTGGCGCCCGGTCGCCGGGAGGCCGGGCCTGTGGTCCGCGCCCGCTCCCCAAGGCCTCACCGACACCCGGCAGTTGTACGTCGACGGGGTGCGCGCCCAGCGCGCCCGCGGGGCCGTGCCGGTGACCCTCACCCAGACCGCCACCGGATACACGGCGTCCTCCGACACACTCGCGCACTGGAAGCACCCCTCCGACGCCGAGTTCGTCTACACCAGCGGCGAGTCCCTGTGGAACGTCGAGCGCAACGGCCTGGGCCAGTGGACCGAGCCGCGCTGCCGCGTCGCCGCCACCGAGGGCACCACGATCACGATGGTCCAGCCGTGCTGGGACAACTCCAACAAGCGGGTCGAGTTCCCGGACATCCCCGGCCGCACGGTCAGCATGGTCGGGCCCGGCCACCTCACCAACGGCGGCAGGGCGACGTACATCGAGAACGCCTACGAACTCCTGGACCAGCCCGGCGAGTGGTACCTCGACCGCACCGCGCACCGGGTCTACTACCTGCCCCGCAAGGGCGAGAACCTCGCGCGCGCCGACGTCGAGGCGGCACAGGCCGAGAAACTGATCGACGGACGGGGCACGGCCACCGCGCCCGTCCACGATCTCGCCTTCCGAGGCCTGCAGTTCAGCTACGCCACCTGGCTCACCCCCTCGGGGCCCGAGGGCTTCTCCGAGATCCAGGCGGGCTACACCATCACCGGCGAGAAGGGCTGGGCGACCCAGGGCCTGTGTCAGTACGTCGAGGGCGGCACCTGCCCCTTCGCGTCCTGGACCAAGATGCCGGGCAACGTCTCCTTCACCCACGGGCAGCGCATCGCGTTCAGCGACGACGTCTTCGCCCATCTCGGCGCCTCCGGCCTCGACCTGGGCACCGGCTCGAAGGACTCCACGGTCAGCGGCAGCGTCTTCACCGACATCTCCGGCAACGGACTGGAGATCGGCGGAGTGGACGGACAAACCCCGGCCTCCGGAGTGCGGGTGACGGACAATCACCTCTACGGCCTGCCCCGCGAGTTCCACGGTGGCGTGGCGATCCTCAACGGCTGGACCCAGAGCACCACGATCGCCCACAACCAGATCGACCACGTCGGCTACAGCTCCGTCTCGCTCGGCTGGGGCGGCTGGCCCGACAAGATCGGCGACCCGGCGACCCCCAACCCCAGCCACGACAACACGGTCCGCGACAACCTGATCTTCGACTACATGCAGATGCTCGACGACGGCGGCGGCATCTACACCCAGGGACTGACCGGCACCTCCCTGGCCGACGGCGAGAAGGTCACCGGCAACGTCATCCACGACCAGTGGGGCCTGGGCAAGAACGTCTACACCGACAACGGCTGCACCTACGAGACGGTCGAGGGCAACGTCCTCTACAACGCCTCCTACGCCAACGTCGCCTCCCGTCACACCGACTACCGCGACACCCTCGGCAACAACGACCCGACCCTCGTCAAGGACAACTGGTGGGAGGAGGGAACCGCCGACGGCGACAACAAGGGCCTGGTGACGACCGGCAACAAGATCATGGCGGCCCCGTCCGACGTACCGTCGCAGATCATCGGCAACGCGGGACTCGAACCCGCCCACCGTGGACTGCTGAACCGCCGCGTCGGCGCCGACTCCACCCCGGAGGCCCCCTCCCGTGTCGGTACGAGCACGGCGGGCGTCGACGCCCTGTACGTGACCTTCAACCCGAGCTTCGTGGACGGCGGTTCACCGGTGACCGGCTACACGGCGCGGGCGTACGACGCGTCCGGGCGCCAGGTGGGCGAACAGGCCGTCGGCGCGGCCGAGTTCAAGCGCACGGCGGTCGTACGGATCGGTGGACTGCCCGCGTCGGCCGGCCCGCTCACGGTCACCGTCACCGCGAACAACGCCCACGGCACCAGTGCCCCGTCGCTCGCCTCGCTCCCGCTGACCCCGACCGCCGTGACCGCGCTGCCGGGCGTACCGACCGGCCCCAAGCTGCGTACGGCGTCCACCGCGGCCACCGTGGCCTGGACCCCGCCGACGGCGACCGGCGACGCCAAGGTCGTCGGCTACCGCGTCACCGTCTCCGACGGCCGCGCCCCGATCGACGTCACGGGCCGGGACGTGCTGGTCGGCCAGCCCTCCGCGAAGGGCATGTTCCGGGTGATCGGAGGCCTCAGGCCTGCCACCTCGTACACCGTCACGATCGCGACGGTGACGGCGGCGGGCACGGGACCGGCGGCCACTGTGACGGCCACCACCAAGGCGTGAGAGTTCAGGCGCCGAGCGCCGCCAGCAGCGGGACGCGTGCCTCGTCGTACCGCTCCAGCAGGACCCGTGCCACCTCCGGCGCCGGGCCCAGTACGTCGGCCAGTACGTCCGCCTCGGCGGCCCCGCGGGCGATGCGGTCCGGGAGGAAGCCGGGGGCGAGGACGTAGGGGGCGACGGCGACACGTGCGCAACCGAGGGCGCGCAGTTCGCGCACCGCGTCCTCGGTGCGCGGAAGGGATGCGGAGGCGAACGCGGGCCGCACGGCGCACCAACCGGTGTGCCGCCACTCCCGCGCGATTTCTGCGATCACCGCGATCGCCTCCGGGTCGGTGGACCCCGCGGAGGCCAGCACGACCCCCGTCGAGGACTTGTCGGCGGGGGTCAGCCCCGCCTCGTACAGTCGGCGTTCGAGCGCCGCCGTCAGCAGGGGGGAGGGGCCGAGCACCTCCGCCTGGCGGATGCGCAGCCGTGCCGGGGCCTCCCGCAGGACCGCCGGGATGTCCGCCTTCGCGTGGAAGGCGCGGGTGAGGAGAAGGGGGAGGGCCACTACATCGCGTACGCTCTCCGCCGCCAGGGACTCCAGCACCGCCGGCACCGAGGGGATGTTGAAGTCGAGGAAGCCGGTCTCCACGCGCAGGCCCGGACGCCGGGCCCGCACACGCCGTACGAGGGCGTGCACCGTCGCGGCATGGCGCGGATCGCGGCTGCCGTGGGCGATGACCAGGAGGACCGGGCGACTCGTCATGACGGGCTCAGCTCTTCACCAGGAGACCGCGGCTGCGCAGCACCCACCGCTCCAGCGGGCTGAAGATCAGCAGGTCGATGGCGATACCGACGAACAGGATGAGGAAGATGGCGAGGAAGACCATCGACATGGAACTGGCGGTGCGGCCGTTCTCCAGCAGCTGACCGAGGCCGATGCCCAGGTCGGGGGAGGAGGCGATGATCTCCGCCGCCATCAGGGAGCGCCAGGAGAACGCCCAGCCCTGCTTCAGACCGGCGAGATAGCCGGGCAGCGCGGCCGGCATCACGATGTGCCAGGTCCCGCGCAGGCCCGTCGCGCCCATCGTGCGGCCCGCCCGCAGGAACAGCGGCGGCACCTGGTCCACGCCCGACACCAGGCCGTTGGCGATGGACGGGACGGCACCGAGCAGGATCACCGCGAACATCATCGAGTTGTTCAGGCCCAGCCAGATGACGGCCGGCGGCACCCAGGCCACGGACGGCAGCGATTGGAGCCCGGAGAGGATCGGGCCGATCGCGGCGCGGACGAACTTCACCCGGGCCACCAGCAGACCCAGCGGCGTACCGATCACCAGGGCGAACAGGAACCCGACCAGACCGCGCGAGACACTCGTCCAGATGTAACCGAGCAGCGTGCCCTGCAGCCAGGCGTTCTTGACCTCGCCCCAGACGTCGGACGGGGAGGGCAGCTTGCTCGGGTCGGTGACGACCTTGAACGAGATCAGCGCCTGCCACACCACCAGCACCAGGGCGATGGCTACGAGCGGCGGCAGTATCTTCTCGACGAAGGTCTGGCGGAAGCCCGGCCGACCCGAATGCGCGGCCGTCTCCAGGGCGTCGAGGCCCGCTTCCAGGCCCGCCATGTCGCTGCCGGTGCTGTCCTTGACGTGCTGGTCGGCCGCGTCGGCCTTCGTCTCAGTGCTGGCCATGGCGGCGGATCTCCCCACGCAGTTGTTCGGTGATCTCGACGGACAGCTCCGCCACGGCCGCGTCCTCGATGCGACGCGGCTGCGGGATGTCGACCCGCCACTCGTGGGCCACCCGGCCCGGGCGCGAGGACAGCAGGACGACCCGCTCGGCCAGCCGCACCGCCTCACGCACGTTGTGGGTGACGAAGAGGACGGACAGCCGCGTCTCGCGCCAGATCCTGGTCAGTTCGTCGTGCAGGACGTCCCGTGTGATGGCGTCCAGCGCAGCGAACGGCTCGTCCATCAGCAGGATCTGGCTGTCCTGGGCGAGCGCGCGGGCCAGCGCGACGCGCTGGCGCATACCGCCGGACAGCTCGTGCACCCGCTTCCCGTACGCGCCCTTCAGCCGGACGAGTTCGAGCAACTCCTCCGCACGGTCGCGGCGTTCGGACTTCGCGACGCCGCGCAGCCGCAGCGCGAGCTCGATGTTCTTGCCCGCGGTCAGCCACGGGAAGAGGGCGTGCTCCTGGAACATCAGGGCCGGACGCCCGTTGGTCGTGATGCTGCCCGCGGTCGGGGCGTCGAGGCCCGCGACCAGGTTGAGCAGCGTCGACTTTCCACACCCCGAGGCCCCCAGGAGGGTGACGAACTCGCCCGGCGCGACATCGAGGGTGATGTCGTCGAGGACGAGCTGGGGCCCCGCGGGTCCGGCGAAGGACTTCGAGACATGCTCGATCCGGGCGGCGTGCTCCACCACTTCGGCGCCGTCGGCGGCCTTGGCGAGGGTCGTGGCCATGGTCGTCACCTCCTGGGAACTCATCGGTGTGGGTCCTTACTTGACGCCGAGGCCGGCGTCGGCGACCGTGCTCTCGCCCGCGGCCCCCAGGACCTTGTTCAGGAGCGTGAGGTCGTAGATCCCGCCCAGGTCCGGCTTCTCCAGCAGGCCCGCCTTCACCGCGTGCTCCGCCTCGGTGTTGAGGGTGGCGGCCAGCGGGTCATTGGTGATCTGGATGGACTTCCAGGCCGGGTCGAGCACCTTCGCCGGGAGCTCCTTGCCGGAGTCGACCTTCAGCTGGGCGTTGGCCGCCGCCTTCGCCTGGTCGGGGTTGGCGTTGATCCACTTGTTGGTGTCGACCGAGCCCTTCAGCACGGCCTCGACGACCTTCGGGTGCTCCTTGAGGAACTTCTGCGACACGATGATGTTCGTGATCACGAACTTCTTGTCGGGCCACAGCGAGGCCTCGTCGAGCAGGACCTTGCCGCCCTCGGCGACCAGCTTGGACGCGGTCGGCTCCGGCACCCAGGCGCCGTCGATGGAGCCGGACTTGTAGGCGTCCGGGGTGATCTTGTTGTCCGTACGGACGACCGAGACGTCGCCCTTGCCGCTCTGCGCGTCGACCTTCCAGCCCTGGTCCGCGATCCAGTTGAGGAACGCCACGTCCTGCGTGTTGCCGAGCTGCGGGGTCGCGATCTTCTTGCCCTTGACGTCCTTCAGGGACTTGATCTTCTTCGGGTTCACCACGAGCTTCACGCCGCCGGACGCCGAACCGCCGATGATGCGCAGGCTCTTGCCCTGGGACTTGGTGAAGCCGTTGATCGCGGGCGAGGGGCCGATCCAACCGATGTCGATCGAGCCCGAGTTGAGCGCCTCGATCTCGGAGGGGCCCGCGTTGAAGATGGAGTACTCCGCCTTCGTGCCGCCCAGCGCCTTCTGGAAGAGGCCTTCCTGGCGGCCGACCAGAGCGGTCGCGTGCGTGAGGTTGCCGAAGTAGCCGATCTTCACGGTGTCGACACCGTCGATCTTCGAGGATCCGGCGGCGACCTTCTCCTTCGAGGACGAGGAGTCCTTGGAGTCGGAGCCATAGCTGCACGCGGCGAGCGCGAGCAGGGGGAGTGCGACGGCGGCGGCTATGCCACGGCGTACGAGGTTGGAGCGGATGGCAGGCACGGGAGGGGTTCCTCTCGTTGGCCCGGCGGTCACGTTTTCAGGTCGTGGCCGGGAGGTCGGCAGGTCTTCGTCGTCGCAACCGGGACGTCGGGTGGGGGGACGGGGCGCGCAGGCAGTGCGCGTACGTCATTCCGCACATCGCGCCACTCCGCCCTGCCCGCTGCCGAGGGCGCCGCTGCCGACGCGGCCGCCCTCCTTGGCGAACGTGGAGTAGAAGTCGGTGGGTGTCATGTCAGAAGTCCCACCCGTCGTCGTCGCCCTCGTCCTTGACCGGCTGCGGCGCGGCGAACGACTCGCCGACCATGCCCGCGGTCAGCGTGGTGCCGTCCGCCGGGTCGATCAGGATGAACGCGCCGGTGCGCCGGGAGTCGGCGTACGAGTCGAGCGGAAGCGGTTCGGCGGCACGGATCTTGACGCGGCCTATGTCGTTGGCGACCAGCTGACCCGGGTGCGGGTGCAGCGACAGGTCGTCGAGGGTCAGCCGGGACGGGATGTCCTTGACGATCGCCTTCACCGTGCGGGTGCCGTGCTTGAGCAGCACCCGGTGGCCGACGGTGAGCGGCTGGTCGGCCACGTGGCAGACGGTCGCCTCGACGTCCTGCGTGGTCGGGGGCGCGTCCTTGCTCGGCACGATCAGGTCGCCGCGCGAGACGTCGATGTCGTCCTCCAGCAGGAGGGTCACCGACTGCGGGGTCCACGCCACGTCGACGGGCTTGCCCAGCAGATCGATCCCGGCGACCTTCGTGGTGCGCCCGGAGGGCAGCACGGTCACGCTCTCGCCGACCCGGAAGCTGCCGGCGGCGATCTGACCGGCGTACCCCCGGTAGTCGGGGTGCTCGGCGGTCTGCGGGCGGATCACGTACTGCACGGGCAGACGGGCGTGGCAGTGCCCCAGGTCGTGGCTGACCGGGACCGTCTCCAGGTGCTCCAGGACCGTCGGGCCGCCGTACCAGTCCATGTTCGCGGAGGCGTCCACCACGTTGTCACCGGCGAGCGCCGAGATCGGGATCGCGGTGATCTCGGGAACGCCCAGCTCGGAGGCGTACGCCGTGAACTCCTCGGCGATCGCCGCGAAGACGGACTCCTTGTACTCGACGAGGTCCATCTTGTTGACGGCGAGGACCACGTGCGGGACACGCAGCAGTGCGGCGACGGCGGCGTGCCGGCGGGTCTGCTCGATGACGCCGTTGCGGGCGTCGACGAGGACGACGGCCAGGTCGGCGGTCGAGGCGCCGGTGACCATGTTCCGGGTGTACTGCACATGCCCGGGGGTGTCGGCGAGGATGAACCGGCGGCGCGCCGTCGCGAAGTAGCGGTAGGCGACGTCGATGGTGATGCCCTGCTCGCGCTCGGCGCGCAGGCCGTCGGTGAGGAGGGCGAGGTCGGGGGTGTCCTGGCCGCGGCTCGCCGAGACGCGCTCGACGGCCTCCAGCTGGTCCGTCAGGACCGACTTGGAGTCGTGCAGCAGTCGTCCGACCAGCGTGGACTTGCCGTCGTCGACGGAACCGGCGGTCGCGAAGCGCAGGAGCGTGGTCGCCGACAACTGCTCGACCGACAGCGGCTCGGTGGGTTCGGTGGTGCTGGTCATGTCTAGAAGTACCCCTCGCGCTTGCGGTCTTCCATCGCGGCCTCGGACATCTTGTCGTCGGCGCGGGTGGCGCCCCGCTCGGTGAGCCGGGAGGCGGCGATCTCGGTGATCACGGCGTCCAGCGTGGTCGCGTCGGAGTCGACGGCGCCGGTGCACGACATGTCGCCGACGGTCCGGTAGCGGACGAGCCGCTTCTCGACCGTCTCGCCGTCCTTCGGGCCGCCCCACTCACCGGCGGTCAGCCACATGTTCGACCGCTGGAAGACCTCGCGCTCGTGCGCGAAGTAGATCTCGGGCAGTTCGATGCCTTCGCGGGCGATGTACTGCCAGACGTCCAGTTCGGTCCAGTTGGAGAGGGGGAAGACGCGGACGTGTTCACCGGGGGCGTGGCGGCCGTTGTAGAGCTGCCACAGTTCGGGGCGCTGGCGTCGGGGGTCCCACTGGGAGAACTCGTCGCGCAGTGAGAACACGCGTTCCTTGGCGCGGGCCTTCTCTTCGTCGCGGCGTCCGCCGCCGAAGACGGCGTCGAAGCGCTCGGACTGGATCTTCTCGGTGAGGGGCACGGTCTGCAGGGGGTTGCGGGTGCCGTCGGGGCGTTCGCGCAGGATTCCGCGGTCGATGTAGTCCTGTACGGAGGCGATGTGCAGCCGCAGTCCGTGCTTCTCGACGGTGCGGTCGCGGTATTCGAGGACTTCGGGGAAGTTGTGTCCGGTGTCGACGTGCAGCAGGGTGAAGGGGATCGCGGCGGGGGCGAAGGCCTTCAGGGCGAGGTGCAGCATGACGATGGAGTCCTTGCCGCCGGAGAAGAGGATCACCGGCCGTTCGAACTCGCCCGCGACCTCACGGAAGATGTGGACGGCCTCCGACTCCAGGGCGTCCAGGTGCGAGAGCGCGTACGGGCTGCTGTCCGTCTCCTCGGAGACACTGGCGACGGTCGTCATGCGAGACCCCTTTCGGTGAGCAGCGCATGGAGCGCGGCCGCGGACTCCTGCACGGACTGGGTGTGCGACTCGATGCGCAGATCGGGCGACACGGGCTCCTCGTACGGGTCGTCGACGCCGGTCAGCCCCGAGATCTCCCCCGCGGCCTGCTTGGCGTACAGCCCCTTCACATCGCGTACGGAGCAGACCTCGACCGGCGTCGCCACGTGCACCTCCAGGTACGGGGTGCCGCCGGTCTGGTGACGCCCCCGGACCGCCTCGCGGCTGTCGGCGTACGGCGCGATCACCGGGACGAGCGCCTTGACGCCGTTGCGGGAGAGCAGCTCGGCGAGGAATCCGATCCGCTGCACGTTCGTGTCGCGGTCCTCGCGCGAGAAACCGAGGCCCGACGAGAGGAACTCGCGGATCTCGTCGCCGTCGAGCACCTCGACACGGTGGCCCTCGTCGCGCAGCCGGCCGGCCAACTCGTACGCGATGGTGGTCTTGCCGGCGCTCGGCAGACCCGTGAGCCAGATGGTGGCTCCGGTCGTCACTTGCTGCTCCTGGGAGATCTGGGTGGTCGTGGTCATCCGTGCAGCCCGCACTCGGTCTTGGAACGTCCCGCCCAGCGGCCGGCGCGGGCGTCCTCGCCCTCCAGCACACGGCGGGTGCAGGGCGCGCAGCCGACGGAGGCGTAGCCGTCCATCAGCAGCGGGTTGGTGAGGACGCCGTGCTCGGCGACGTACGCGTCCACGTCGTCCTGCGTCCAGCGGGCGATCGGCGAGATCTTGACCTTCTGCCGCTTCTCGTCCCAGCCGACGACCGGGGTGTTCGCCCGGGTCGGGGACTCGTCGCGGCGCAGTCCGGTCGCCCAGGCGTCGTACCTGGTCAGGCCCTCTTCCAGGGGCTTGACCTTGCGCAGGGCGCAGCACAGGTCGGGGTCGCGGTCGTGCAGCTTGGGGCCGTACTCGGCGTCCTGCTCGGCGACGGTCTGACGCGGGGTGAGGGTGATGACGTTGACGTCCATCACGGCCTCGACCGCGTCCCGGGTGCCGATGGTCTCGGGGAAGTGGTAGCCGGTGTCGAGGAAGACCACGTCGACTTGGCTGTCGCCCGGCTGGGCGCGGGAGGCGAGGTGGGCGACGACCGCGTCCTCCATGGAGGAGGTCACGCAGAACGTCTTGCCGAAGGTCTCGACGGCCCACTGGAGGATCTCCAGGGCCGAGGCGTCCTCGAGGTCGCGCCCCGCCTGCTCGGCGAGGCGCTTCAGGTCCTCCGCAGTACGGCCTTCCCGGCCGTCCTGATCTTCCCGATCCTTCTGAATCGTCGTCATTTCTCGTCCCCTCCACCTTCGTTGCGCTGAACCCCACGGGCGAGCAGCCCGAGGAACTTCAACTGGAAGGCCCGGTTGCACGCCGCGCATTCCCACGCGCCGTGACCCTGCTCGCTCGGACGGAGGTCTTCGTCGCCGCAGTAGGGGCAGTAGAAGGGAGCCGCTCGCTCGCTCACGACAGCGACTCCTCGCTCGCACGGGCGGCCCAGGTGGCGAAGCGCTCGTCGTCCTCGCGCTCCGCCTGGAAGCGCTTGAGGACCCGCTCGATGTAGTCGGGCAGTTCGTCCGAGGTGACCTTCAGGCCACGGACCTTGCGGCCGAAGCCGGCCTCCAGGCCGAGCGCGCCGCCCAGGTGCACCTGGAAGCCCTCGACCTGCTCGCCCTCGTCGTTCAGGACCAGCTGGCCCTTGAGACCGATGTCCGCGACCTGGATGCGGGCGCAGGCGTTCGGGCAGCCGTTGATGTTGATGGTGATGGGCTCTTCGAACTCGGGGATGCGGCGCTCGAGTTCGTCGATCAGGGAAGCACCGCGCGCCTTGGTCTCGACGATCGCGAGCTTGCAGTACTCGATGCCGGTGCAGGCCATGGTGCCGCGCCGGAAGGTGGAGGGCTTGACGGTCAGGTCGAGGGCTTCGAGGCCCTCCACCAGCGAGTCGACCTGGTCCTCCGTCACGTCGAGCACGACCATCTTCTGCTCGACGGTGGTGCGCAGCCGGCCCGAGCCGTGCGCCGCGGCCAGCTCGGCGATCTTCGTGAGGGTGGTGCCGTCCACGCGGCCGACGCGCGGCGCGAAGCCGACGTAGAAGCGGCCGTCCTGCTGGCGGTGCACACCGACGTGGTCGCGCCAGCGGGCGACCGGCTGGTCGGGGGCCGGACCGTCGACGAGCTTCCGCTCGAGGTACTCGTCCTCCAGGATCTGGCGGAACTTCTCCACGCCCCAGTCGGCGACCAGGAACTTCAGACGGGCGCGGGTGCGCAGGCGCCGGTAGCCGTAGTCGCGGAAGATCGAGATGACGCCCTCGTAGACGTCCGGGACCTCGTCCAGCGGGACCCAGGCGCCGAGGCGCTGGCCGATCTTCGGGTTGGTGGAGAGGCCACCGCCGACCCAGAGGTCGAAGCCGGGGCCGTGCTCCGGGTGGTTCACGCCGACGAAGGCGACGTCGTTGATCTCGTGCGCCACGTCGAGCAGCGGCGAGCCGGAGATCGCGGACTTGAACTTGCGGGGCAGGTTCGAGAAGTCCTTGTTGCCGATGATCCGGCGGTGGATCTCGTCGATGGCCGGGGTGCCGTCGATGATCTCGTCCTCGGCGATGCCGGCGACGGGCGAGCCGAGGATGACGCGGGGCGTGTCACCGCAGGCCTCGGTGGTGGACAGCCCGACGGCTTCGAGCCGGTTCCAGATCTCGGGGACGTCCTCGATACGGATCCAGTGGTACTGCACGTTCTGGCGGTCGGTGAGGTCGGCGGTGCCGCGCGCGAACTCCTGCGAGATCTCGCCGATGACGCGCAGCTGTTCGGTGGTCAGCCGGCCGCCGTCGATGCGGACGCGCAGCATGAAGTACTTGTCGTCCAGCTCCTCCGGCTCCAGGATCGCGGTCTTGCCGCCGTCGATCCCGGGCTTGCGCTGGGTGTACAGCCCCCACCAGCGCATACGTCCACGAAGGTCGTTGGGGTCGATCGAGTCGAAGCCGCGCTTCGAGTAGATCGTCTCAATGCGTGTCCGCACATTGAGACCGTCGTCGTCCTTCTTGAACTGTTCGTTTCCGTTGAGCGGGGTGAAGTGACCCACGGCCCACTGACCCTCGCCGCGGTGACGACTCACCTTGCGGCGGGGCGCGGCGGCGGGATTCTGCGGGGTGGCGGCCATGGTTGATACGTCCTTCGGGACTGCGGGACAGGAAGGAGAGCGGCTCTCAACTGCGCATATGGGCGCATACGGAAAGTACGCGCGCGTCATTGCGCAGAGGGACGCAAAAGGGAGAATGTCGGCTGGGCCGGGGCTGTCAGCTCGCCGGACAGATGGCGCTGGACATGCGGCCGAGGTCGACGTGCCGCCGACTCACCAAGGCAATTCCAGTTCCAGACATGACGGAAGCGTGTCACGGGGATCTCGGGCCAGTCCACCGTCATCCATCATGTGGACACCCTTGTCCCGAAGGGTGAGACGAAGGTGTTGTCGGTCACACAGCTGGGCAGGAATGGACGATCCTGCGGCCCGGTGACCGCCCGAGGGCGGGCCGAGGGTCGGCCCGCGGCAGGTCAGACGGCTCGCGCGCCCGGCCAGGGTCCGGGCGTGGCGACCTCCGGCTCCTCCTCCACCTTGGTGTCGAAGAGCTTGAAGCCGCGGCGCAGGTAGTTGTCCATCGCGTGCTCCCCGTCCTTGCTGCATGTATGCAGCCAGACACGCTTCGTCTCGGGCCGCCCCGGCCAGCGCTCCGCCAGGTCCCAGGCTCGCGCCACCCCGTACGAGAGCAGGTGCCCGCCGATCCGCCGGCCCCGGAAGGCGGGTATCAGTCCGAAGTACATGACCTCGACAACGCCGTCGTCCTGCGGGTCCAGCTCGACATAGCCCGCGGGCGTTCCCCGGTCGTAAGCGACCCAGGTCTCCACGCCGGGGCGGTCCAGGACCTCCTGCCACTGCGCGTACGTCCAGCTCAGGCGGTCGGTCCAGCGGATGTCTCCGCCCACGGAGGCGTACAGGAAGCGGTTGAACTCGGGCGAGGGGACTTCGGAGCGCACGATCCTGACGTCGCCGTCGGGTGTGATCGCGGGGAGCAGGTCGCTCGACGCGGTCTGCTCCAGGGACCAGGTGGTCACAGTGACGTTGCTCATGAAGGCCAGGGAACCACGGGGCTGCGCCCGGCTCCAAAGCGGGGGCTGCGTACCGGGACGCCTTGGTGTGTTCTTCGTCCGCGGCCCGGCGGGGGCCGATCGCGCAGTTCCCCGCGCCCCTAAGACGGGGCTGCGCCCCGATTCCCCCGCCCGTCCGGTTGGTTTGGCTGCGGGCCGGTGGGGGCCGCTCGCGCAGTTCCCCGCGCCCCTAAGACGGGGCTTCGCCCCGATCCCCCCGCCCGTCCGGTTCGTTTGGCTGCGGGCCGGTGGGGGCCGCTCGCGCAGTTCCCCGCGCCCCTAAGACGGGGCTTCGCCCCGATCCCCCCGCCCGTCCGGTTCGTTTGGCTGCGGGCTGGGGGGGGGCTGGGCGCGTGGTTCCCCGTGCGCCTGAAAGCCCTGGGGCGTTCGGCGTTCCAGGGCGAGGACGGGGGCCGCGCCCCACCCACCCCGGCCCGCATCTCCAGCCTGTCCGGCGTTTGAGGACGAGGCCGTTCAGGCCGATCGGGGGTTTGGGGGCGGAGCCCCCAAGTGGGGATGGGACGGGTAGGGGCGGCGGGGGCGAAGAACCCACCCGGGCTCTAGCCCAGGGACTTGTTCACCGCGGTCAACGGGACCGCGTACAGGACGCGCTCCGGTGTCGTGTCGGGGTCGGCGCCGGTGAGGGTCCACAGTTCGCCGGTCTCCTGCCAGTAGGACAGGGAGGCGGTGTGCTGGCCCCAACAGGCGTAGGACTGGTCACCGGTGCACTGGACCGCCTCGGCGGCATGACCGCTCTGCCGCCACAGCGTGCCGTGCCGGCCACCACTGGCGGGCGTGTGGCCGACGTACCAGTCGGCCTTGCGCGCCCCGGCCGGCGTATAGGAGAGGACACCCGAGAGCCCGGCGGCCTTGGTCGTGTAGGCCTCGCGCGCATCGACCCGCCCCAGGGAGTCGCTGCCGAGCAACCCCGCCCGGCCGGCGACGGTGCTGTACGAGTACCGCCAGATCCGGGTCCGCTCCGTGCCGTCGGCCGGCGCCGCCTCGGTGGCGACCAGGCTGTCCGGCGTCGAGGTGCGGTCCAGCGACAGGGAACCGAAACAGGGGTTCGCCCGGGCCTCGCCCGAGCCGCACGTGCCGCCCGCCGGGCTGTACGAGCCGACGGCCGGCAGCACGTACCGGTAGCCGTGCGCGGAGTAGCCGCCCCGCACCTTGCCGATCGCCCCGCTGTCCACGCCCGCCTTCAGGAGGTGGTGCAGGTCGAAGACGAGCAGGGAGTCGTCCTGCCCCGCGCCGTTCTGCGCGGTGACGATCAGCTTGCCCTGGTACCAGACCATGCCGCCCAGCCGGGAACGGACCGCGCCGAAGTCCCTGCCGCCGTCGCGCGGCGCGACCAGCAGCACCCAGCGGTACCTGAGCGCCGCCGGGTCGCTCGCGTCGATGAAGGCGACCCGGGCCAGACCCCGGTCGGTGGCGGAGGCACCCGCGGCCCGGTCGTCGTGGTTCCAGCCCGCCAGGATGACCCGCTGGTCGCCCCACCGGCCGTCCTGGGCGGCGTCACCGGAGGTGGTGACGGAGGCGGGAGCCCACGCTTGCGTCCGCGCGTCGTCCGAGGCCCAGCAGTACGCGCGGGTGGCGACCGGTTCGAGCGGCAGCGCGGCCCGCTCGGTCCCGGAGCAGTCGGCCTCGTCGCGCATCGTGTGGTCGGCGCTCGCCAGCACGCCGGAGACCCCGACGTTCCCACCCATGTTCCGGCTGAGCGTGCTGAGAGTGTCCCCGGCGACCAGGTTCTCGTGCAGTTGGAGCCTGCTGGTCTCGGCGGCCGACGTGAGCGGCGTCAGCGCGCCCGGGCTGTTGCTGCCCGTGGCCTGGGAGGTGCTGATCAGCGTGGCGGCCGCGGTGAGCGCGAGGGCGGTTCCGGCCAGGGTGGCGCGCAGCGCCTGTCCCCTTCGCCTACGACGGTGTCTGCCGCGGTGCTTCATGCGTCCTCCCGAGGAAGGCCAACTGCCCCTCATGATCAGAACATTGACGGAGAGACGGGTGGGGTGGCCTGTGGAGGGATGCTACGTCAGAGAGCCATGTGCCTGGTCTAGGACCCCGGAAGACGGTCCCGAAATACGCTCCTTGCCTCTCGCAGGGGGCATATTCGGCCGGTCGGGTGACGCGTCGGGCCCCGGTGCGGTACAAGGGGGCCCGGGTTTCCGCGCCCTGCGCACCGCCGGCGCCGTCGAGTGGGGGAGCAGGTCCTGGGGGTCCTCCGGGAGTACCAACTCGACCTCCGCGGCCTCGCAGAAACGATACGGCCGGTGTTCCAGAAAAGCCCCGAGATACCGCCGTACGCGCGACATCTCGGCCCGCACCGTCACCGTACGACCGGGGTCGTCGAACAGGTCGTCGGCGAGCCCGGAGGCGCTGCGCCCGGCGGGTCGGACGGCCAGCAGGTACAGCAACTCGGCATGGCGGGGGCTCAGTTCGTGGCACCAGGAGCCCGCCTCGGACGAGACGGTCACCGAGGAGCGCCGCGGGTGCGCCAGGTCCAGGACGATCCGCGCGGCCCGCCGGGGCCCCGGCTCGTCGGCGGCCCGCAGCAGCCAACCGCCGGGCAGCGGCTCCACCACGCACAGCCCGAGCGTCGGCAGCCAACTCCGCCCGGGAGCGAGCGCCTTGGGCAGCGCGAGCCGTCCGGTGTACGGCATCCCGGTGACCGCGGCCGTCCAGCCGTCCTGGTCCACGGCGAGGGCGCGCCCGCCGAGCCGGGCGAGCACCGGCGCCGCCACCGCGCGCAGCCCCTCCAGTGAGGTCAGGTGCAGCTCGCGCAGGCGCGCCTCGGCGAGTTTGGCCACCGAGCCGACCAGGGCGAGCGTCGCCGGGTGCAGGGTGTCCAGCGGCCCGCTCACGTCCACGACGCCGATCAGACTGCCGTCGCGCGGGTCGGTGATCGGGGCGCCGGTGCAGGTCCACGAGTGGTGGGTGCGCACGAAGTGCTCGGCGGAGAAAACCTGGACGGGGCGCCGGGCGACCAGCGGGGTGCCCACACCGTTCGTACCGACCACGCCCTCGCGCCAGTCCGCCCCGAGTTCGAAGCCGAACCCGTCGGCCTTGCGCAGCACGGACGCGCTGCCCTCCCGCCACAGCACCCGGCCCTCCGCGTCCGCGACCACCATGATGTGGTGCGCGACGTCCGCGACCGTGAGCAGGCCCTCGCGCAGCACCGGCAGGACATGCCGCATCTGCGAGGTCTGGCGCCGCCGCTCGACCTCGTCACGGACCAGCAGCCCGGCCCGGAAGTCGTGGTCGGGGTCGACGCCGCTGCGCAGCATGCGCTCCCAGGACTGCTCGATCACCGGGCGTGGCGCGAGGCGGGCGGGCTGTCCGGAGAGCGTGGCGTCGCGCACCTCGCGCAGGACACGGGCCGCCTGGGCGGCGTCCAGGGCGGCGAGCCGCGTCACGTCGATCGGCGAGTGCGCCACGGAATCCTCCCCATCCTCCCCGGACGGACGGGCCGACGGACCGACGAACCGACGGGTTCGGGGCACCTGTGGCCCACCACTGCCCGGCCCTTTTCGGCCACGGTCACCCGGGCCCGTACTGACTGCTGTTCTCATAGTGCCGCTCGGCGCCGACGGAGGGACACAGTCCGGCCATAGAGGCCGGAAAAGTTGCAACCCCCTGCAACCCTGGCGAACAGCCGTACGGGGTCGGAAACTTGAGCAACGCCGCCCGTGCGGCGTTCGCGCTCCTCACAACGGGGCCAGAGAGCGGGGGTGGTGCCGTGTCGGCGCAGCACCACCCCCGCGCCCGGTGCGGAGACCGGCTCAGGAGCAGCTCAGGAAGCTGCTCGGCAAACTGGTCAGGAAACCGGTCGGGCCCGTTCCACCACCGTGGCCAGATCGAGAGTGTGCGGCAGGGTGCCGAAGGCCGAGCCCCAGTCGCCGCCCAGCCGTGAGGCGCAGAACGCGTCGGCGACCTCCGGGGGCGCGTACTGGACGAGCAGCGACCCCTGCAGCACCAGCGCGACCCGCTCCGCGAGCCTGCGCCCGCGACCCTCGATACCGTCCAGGTCGGCGAGTTCGCCCAGCAGGTTCTTGATCGCGCCGTCGAGCCGGTGGTCGGCGCCGCGGGCCCGGCCCACCTCCTGCAGGAACGCGTTCAGCGCCTGCGGCTCCCGCTGGATCGCGCGCAGCAGGTCGAGGGCCTGCACATTGCCCGCTCCCTCCCAGATGGAGTTGAGCGGCGACTCGCGCAGCAGCCTCGGCATGCCGGACTCCTCGACGTACCCGTTGCCGCCCAGGCACTCCAGTGCCTCCACCGCCACCGGGGTGCAGCGCTTGGTCACCCAGTACTTGGCGGCCGGCACCGCGAGCCGCAGGAAGGCCCGCTCGTCCTCGCCCCCGTCGTCGTACGCCGCCGCCAGACGCATCGCCAGCGTCGTCGCCGCCTCCGACTCCAGCGCCAGGTCCGCCAGCACGTTGCGCATCAGCGGCTTGTCGATCAGCTTGCCGCCGAAGGCCTCCCGGTAGGTGCAGTGGTGCACGGCCTGCGCCACGGCCTGCCGCATGACGGCGGCGGCGCCGAGCACACAGTCCAGCCGGGTCACCGCGACCATCTCGATGATGGTGCGCACCCCGCGCCCCTCGTCCCCGACCCGGCGCGCCCAGGTCCCGTCGAACTCGACCTCGCTCGACGCGTTCGACTTGTTGCCGAGCTTGTCCTTGAGCCGCTGGATGCGGAACACGTTGCGGGTCCCGTCCTCCAGCACCCTCGGCACCAGAAAACAGGTGAGGCCCCCCGGCGCCTGCGCCAGCACCAGGAACCCGTCCGACATCGGTGCCGAACAGAACCACTTGTGCCCGGTCAGCTCGTAGGTCCCGTCCTCGGCGAGCGGCCGCGCCTCGGTCCTGTTCGCCCGTACGTCACTGCCGCCCTGCTTCTCCGTCATGCCCATCCCGAAGAGCACACCGGCCTTCTGGGAGGCGGGCCGCAGCCCCTGGTCGTAGACGGTGGACGTGAGCAGTGGTTCCCAGAGGGCGGCGAGCGCCGGGTCGGTGCGCAGGGCGGGCACCGCCGCGTGGGTCATCGACAGCGGGCAGCCGTGGCCTGCCTCGGCCTGCGACCACACGACGAAGCCGGCCGCGCGCCTGAGGTGACCGCCCGGACGGCTCCAGGCCGCCGTCAGCCCCGCCGAGACCCCCTTGCCGAGCAGTCGGTGCCAGGCGGGATGGAAATCGACCTCGTCGACGCGGTTGCCGTAGCGGTCGTGGGTGCGCAGCTTCGGCGGGTTCTCGTTGGCCAGCACCCCCCACTCCTGCACCTGCGCGGAGCCCGTCGTGCGCCCGAGCAGCGACAGCTCCTCGCGTGCCTCGTCGAGAAGTCCTGGATCCAGGTGCCGCTCGACCGCCTCCACGAGGGCCCGGTCGGCGGCAAAGACGTCATATCCGACCAGGGGCGGAGCCTGGTTGGTCACGGTGTGGGTGCTGGCTGCCATACGGATACGGTAAGGACGTGCACCAGGCAAAAGAAACACCTGAACGGTCTCCCGTGGGCCGCTTTCACCGCGCTCGCGCGCTGTACAGGAACGTGTCGAAGCGCAGGACCGCCTGGCTGCTGCTCAAGGACACCGTCAACTCCTGCATGGAGTACCGGATCCTGGGGCTGGCGGCCGAGGCCGCCTTCTTCACACTCCTGTCCGTGCCGCCCCTGCTGCTGAGCATGATCGGACTGCTCGGCTACGTGGACGACTGGACCGGCGCGCACTCGATCGCCAGCCTGGAGTCCAACATTCTGGAGGCTTCCCGCACCGTCCTCACCGACAAGGGCGTCCACCAGATCGCCGAACCGATCCTCCACGACGTGATGAAGGGCGGCCGGCCCGACATCATCTCCCTCGGCTTCCTCTTCGCCCTGTGGTCGGGCTCGCGCGCGGTGAACGTCTTCGTCGACACCATCACCGTGATGTATGGCCTCGACGGCACCCGGGGGATCGTGGCGACGCGCGTGATGTCGTTCCTGCTGTTCATCGTGGCGCTGCTGATCGGCTCGATCGCGCTGCCGCTGATGGTCGCGGGCCCGGACGCGGTGGTGCAGATCGTGCCGTGGTCGGCGACGCTCGTACAGGTCCTGTACTGGCCTGTCGTCATCGTGCTCTCGGTCGTCTTCCTGACCACGCTGTACCACGTGTCGGTGCCCGTCCGCTCACCCTGGGTGGAGGACGTGCCCGGCGCGCTGGTCGCCCTCGCCATGTGGGTCTTCGGGAGCTTCCTGCTCCGTATCTACCTGACGAGCACGGTCGAGGGCCCGACGATCTACGGCTCACTCGCCGCCCCCGTGGCCGTCCTGCTGTGGATCGGTGTGTCCGCGTTCGCCGTTCTCGTCGGCGCCGCCGTCAACGCGGCCATCGACCGGGTCTGGCCGGCCGCCGCCACGGCCGCGGCCCGCGCCGCGAACGAGCGCCTGCGTCAGGAGCAGGCCGCCGAGTACGTCGCCCGCGCCGCCGCCCACCGCGCCGCCGACCCCGATCCCGACGACCCGGACATGCCCTCCGAGTTCCCGGAACGCTGGTCCCGCTTCCTCCCCCCGGAGGACGTGACCTCCCGCCTCCGCACCCACGTCAAGAGCTCCCACCACCCCCGCAAGAGCAACGACGACGACTGCGCGGGGGAGTAGGACGCGCCCCTCGGGGGCGCGGGGAACTGGGTGCTCAACCCCCACCACCCGCACCCGAAGAACGCACCCCGGGGGTCTGGGGGCGGAGCCCCCAGGTTGGGGAGGGGACGGACCTACCCCTTCCACGCACCCCCCACCGCCGCCTCCCGAGCGAACGCAGTGAAATCGCGCGGCTCCCGCCCCAGAACCTCCCGCACACCCTCCGACAGGTAGGAGTTGCGCCCGTCGAGCAGGCTCTCGAAGAGCTCGACGAGGAACTCGACCTCCTGTGCCGGCACCCCGAACCCGGCCAGCTGATCGCCGTACTGGCGCGCCGTCACCGGGAGATACGTCAGCTCACCCCCCGTCGCCGCCGCGATCTCCCCCACCGCCTCCCGAAAACTCAGCAGCCGGGGCCCGGAGACGGCGAGCTCCTGCCCGACATACCGGTCGCCCCCCGTGAGCACGGCCACCACGACGTCCGCGATGTCCCGCACATCGATGAACGGCTCCCGCACCTCACCGGCGGGAAACACCAGTTCCCCGCGGAGCAGCCCCTCCACCAACGGCCCCTCGCTGAAGTTCTGCGCGAACCACGCGGCCCGTACGACCGTCCAGTCCGCGCCCGACGCCCGCAGCGCCTCCTCGGCCGGCCGCGCCCGCTCCTCACCCCGCGAGGACAGCAGCACCAGCCGCCGCACCCCCAGCCCGACCGCCTCCCGTGCCAGACCCCCGACCAGCTCGGCCGCGTCGGGCGAGCCGACGTCCGTGGGGTGGACGAGATACGCCGCGTCGGCACCCCGCAGGGTGTCCGCCCACGTCGACCGGTCCGTCCAGTCGAACCCCGCCGCACGGGACGCCGCCCGCACCTTCAGCCCCGCCGCCCGCGCGGCCTCGGCCACCCGCCGCCCGGTACGCCCTGTGGCGCCCGTCACCAGCACCGTCATGTCCCGTACGTGCTCTTCGCCTGCTCTGTTCTGCGTCATACCGACAGTGAATCGCCGCTCACGCAGGGCTCCCATCGCCGAGGAACTCATTCTCATAAGCGGACGTCTACGTCCCTTCCCCTCGGACGTCTACGCTGACGCCATGGACGCACTCGCCGGTCTGCTGGAGGGCCCCCGGGCACGCGGCGCCTTCATGATCCGTGCGTGCTTCGACCCGCCCTGGTGCGTGCGCGTCGAGGACCGCGCCCCCCTCACGATCATGCTCGTGGTGCGCGGCGAGGCCTGGGTCGTGCCGGACGCGGGGGAGCGCGTGTTCCTGCGGGCCGGTGACCTCGCGATCGCCCGCGGCCCCGACCCGTACACCTGCGCGGACGACCCGGGGACCCCGCCGCAGGCGGTGATCCTGCCGGGCGGCGAGTGCACCTACCCCGACGGGCGGTCCCTGAAGGGCCAGTGGGACCTGGACGTCCGCACCTGGGGCGACCGGCTCGACGGCTCCACGGTGCTGCTGATCGGGACGTACATGATGCGGGGCGAGATCAACGGCAGGCTGCTCGACGCCCTGCCGCCGCTGCTCTCCCTGACCCAGGACGTGTGGGACTGCCCGCTCACCGCGATCCTCACCGAGGAGATCGTCCGTGACGAGCCCGGCCAGGAGGTGGTCCTGGACCGGCTCCTCGACCTCCTCATGATCGCCGCGCTGCGCGCCTGGTTCTCCCGTCCGGAGGCCGCCGCCCCCGCCTGGTACCGGGCGCTCGCGGACCCCGTCGTCGGCCGGGTGCTGCGGCTCGTCCAGGACGACCCGGCACACCCCTGGACGGTGGCGACGCTCGCCGCGAAGGCCGGGGTGTCCCGGGCCGCGTTGGCCCGCCGCTTCAGCGAACTCGTGGGCGAGCCCCCGATGACGTACCTCACCGGCTGGCGCCTCGCCCTGGCCGCCGACCGGCTGCGCGAAACGGACGACACCCTTGAGGCGATCGCCCGCCACGTCGGCTACGGCAGCGCGTTCGCCCTGTCCAGCGCCTTCAAGCGGGTGTACGGGGTGAGCCCGCAGGAGCACCGGACGCGGGCGGCGTAGCCTGACGTGCATGTACATGGAGCGGCCTGCCCGGTTGCCGGGCGCCGTCGTGTGGTCCCGTGGAACGTCCGGTTCCACGGTGGGGGCCGTGCTTCCCGACGGCTGTATGGACCTGCTCTGGCACGAGGGGCGACTGCTCGTCGCCGGGCCCGACACCCGGGCGTACGTTCCCGAGGGCGCGGCCGGGCACTGGGCGGGCGTCCGTTTCTACCCCGGCACGGGGCCGACGTTCCTCGGCGTACCCGCCCATGAACTGCGCGCCCTGCGCGTCGACTTGGCGGACCTGTGGCCGGCCTCGGAGGTCCGGCGCCGCACCGCGCGGGTCGCCGCGGCCGCCGACCCGGTGGCCGCGCTGGAGCAGGTGGCACTGGACCGGGCGGCTGTCACCGAACCCCCCGACCCGCTGCTGCGGGAGGTCGTGGCGGACCTGGACGCGGGCCGGTCGATCGCGGCGACGGCCGACCGACTCGGCCTGAGCGCACGGCAGTTGCACCGCCGCTCACTGACCGCCTTCGGCTACGGACCCAAGACCCTCGCCCGCGTCCTGCGCCTGCAACGGGCGCTCGCGCTCGCCCGCGCCGGGGTCCCCTTCGCGGAGACGGCGGCCCGCTCCGGCTTCGCCGACCAGGCCCATCTGGCCCGGGACGTGAGGGAGTTGGCGGGCATGCCGCTGGGGGAACTACTCGGGCGCGGGTAGCGGCGCGAACAGGTCGACGCCATTGCCGTCCGGGTCGTGCACGACCGCGTACCGCATCCCCCAGAAGGCGTCCCACGGCTTGAGCTCGCCGTGGTATCCGGCGCCGGCCAGGTCCTCGTAGACCGAGTCGACCTCCGCCGGGCCGTCGCAGCCGAAGGCGAGCGACATCCGGCCGCCCCCGTCGGCCGGCGGCCGCCACCCCGCGTGGAACGAACGGACCGTCTCCTCGGTGTCGATCGCCAGCCGGGACCCGCCGGGCAGTTCGGCCTCGACGTGCGGCTGGTCCTCGGAGCCCTCGGGGAAGACGAGCCCGAGGCGGCGGTAGAAGGCGAGCGTGGCGGCCATGTCGGAGGCGACCAGGCCGATCACGGCGAATCGTGGAGTCATGGGGACACCGTAGGCAGGGCGCGGGAAGCGGGTCTTGAACGAATCGGACAGAGTCCCTCCGCAGGCGGAGGGACGGGAACCGAACTCACGAAGGAGCGCGTCTCCTGTGGCCGGGACAGATCAAGTACGGGTTACCGGTGTGGAGGGAAGGCGAAGGCATGGCAGGCACACTCGGGGCCGTCATGTGCGGGGGAGCCGGCGTCTTCCTCCTCGGCTGCGCGCTCTCGGAAGGCGTCCAGATGCGCCGGTTGCGCCGGCACGGGCGCCACACCCACGGCGTCGTGGTCGACAACGTCCGTGTGAGCAGTGAGGACGGGCCGGAATGGGTGCCGGTCATCGAGTTCCTGGACCACCGTGGCCACCGTGTGGAGTTCAAGCCCCGGATGCGCGGATCCGGAATGGGGCTCGCCACCGGGCTGACCGTGCCCGTGATCTATCCGCCGCACAACCCGCAGCGGGCCAGGGTGCGGATGTGGCGGCACATGACGGGACCGGTGGTCGTCATGGCGTGCGCGGCAGCGGTCTTCCTCGCGGTGGGCGTCTTCATCGTCGTGCACTGACGCGTATGTGTACTGAGGCACACCTGTGGAACGCCTGTGCGGCAGGATGGGCGTCATGATCCGATCTGTGCGCGTGCTGTTGCTCCCGGTGGTGATGCTGTTTCCCGTACTGCTCACGGGGTGCGGGACGGAGAAGACGGGGGCCGGGACCGGGGTGGACGCGTCGGCGTCGGTCGCCGTGCCGAGCCGGGTCGAACTCGACGCACGTGTGGGCGCGTTGGGGGTCGCACCGGAACTCGTGTACGTCACGAAGGCGCCCGGTTTCACCCTCGCCCAGCAGTCGGTCGGCGTGTACGGCGACGACGGCTTCTCCGGCGTGTACTGGGCGAAGGAGACCAACGCCCAGATCCAACTGTCCGTGGAGCGGGGCACGATGACGGCGCGGTCCTGCCCGAAGCAGCCGGTCGGCGGCATGGCGGGAGAGCGGACGGTGTGTGAGCGGGACGGCGACGCGTGGTACCGCGCCGGTGGGGGCCGCCACGAGTACGCGCTCGTCGAGAAGGGCCATGTGCTGAAAGTGAGCGGTGACGCGACGAAGGTGACGCGGGCCGTCCTGCGCTCCGCCCTCCACTCCGCCCACCGCCCGAGCGACGCCGAACTCGCCGCCGTCCTGCCACCGGCTTGAACAGACACGGCCCCGTGGAGCGGGGTGACGTGCCGTCGACGGGGGGACGGGGTGCGCGGTTCCCCGCGCTCCCGAAGGCCTTGCGCCCGTCCGGCGCCCGAGGAACAGCCCCCACCCCGCAGCCGAAGACGATCCCCAGACATAGGCTCGCGCCCATGACCACCCGCGTTCTCGTCTACACCCGCACCACCGACTACCGGCACGACTCCATCCCGGCCGCCGTCGCCGCCGTACGCTCCCTGGGCGCGACTCACGGCTTCGACGTCGACGCCACCGAGGACCCGGCCGCGTTCGAGACGCCCCTCGACCCGTACGCGGCGGTCGTCTTCCTCTCCACCAGCGGGGACGTGCTGACCCCGCCCGGACGGACCCGGCTCGCGGCGTACGTCGAGGGCGGCGGCGGGTTCGTCGGAGTGCACGCCGCCGCCTGCACCGAGTACGACTGGCCGTACTACGGCGAACTCCTCGGCGCGCGCTTCGACCGGCACCCGGAGTACCAGCCGGGCAAGGCCGTCGTCGAGGACCGCGGACATCCCGCGACCGAACACCTCCCGGCCGTCTGGGAGTTCACCGACGAGTGGTACGACTTCCGCGCCAACCCGCGCGGTGCGGTCCGCGTCCTCGCCTCCGCCGACGAATCCTCGTACGAGGGCGGCGGCATGGGCCGGGACCATCCCCTCGTGTGGTGCCGGGAACAGGGCGCGGGCCGGGTCTTCTACACCGCGCTCGGGCACGCCTCGGAGGCGTACGAGGACCCCGACTTCCGTGCGCATCTGCTCGGCGGCATCACCTGGGCGACCACCCTCTGAGCGATTCGGCCGCTCTCCGACCGCTCGGTACCGGCCCCGTACTCGCCCGTTCCACCAGACGCGTCGACAACTCCGTACGTGTGCCTTCGGGTTGCTCGCCCGCCATCATCCGCACGAGCAGGCGCAGTGCCGTCGCGGCCATCTCGGAGAGCGGCTGGCGCACGGTGGTGAGGGCCGGGGTGGCCCAGCGTGACTCGGGAAGGTCGTCGAAGCCGACCACACTGAAGTCGTCCGGGACGCTCAACTCCCGTTCGGACAAGGCCTGGTAGGCGCCGAGGGCCATCCGGTCGGAGCAGACGAAGACGGCGGTGGGCGGCTCGGGGAGGTCGAGGAGTTCCCGCATGCGGCGGTGGGCGCCGGTCTCGCTGAAGCCGCCGTAACGGACGTACTCGGGGCGGTGTCCGATTCCGGCCGAGGCGAGGGCCGAGCGGTAGCCGGCGACCCGGGCGCCGCCCCACATCCTGCGGCGGAAGCCGCCGATGACGCCGATGCGTTCGTGGCCGAGGGAGAGGAGGTGTTCCGTCGCCAGCACCCCGCCCTGCCAGTTGGCCGCGCCCACCGACACCACACCGGGCGGCGGTTCGAGCACCGGGTCGATCATCACGAACGGGACGCGGTGCTGCTCCAGCCAGGCGTACTGGGACGAGGTGAGCTCGGCCAGGTGGAACAGCACGCCCGCCGAGCCCCGCGTGGTGAGCTTGTCCAGCCAGTCGCGCTCCGGGCGCCCGCCCCCGGTCCGGGGCAGGCCGGCCGAGACGACCACCTCCAGGCCCGCGTCGTGCGCCGCACCCTCCACCCCGTGCAGCACCGCGCCCGACCAGGAGCTCTCCAGCGAGTGCACCACGAGGTCGACCAGCCCCGGCGGCTTTGCCGCCTCGAAGCGGGGTCTGCGGACGTAGCCGAGCCGGTCGAGCGCTTCGGTCACCCGGCGGCGGGTCTCCGGTGCCACGTCCTCCCGGCCGTTGACCACCTTCGACGCCGTCGGCACCGACACCCCCGCCGCACGGGCGACGACCGCCAGCGTCGGCCCGGCCACGCTTCCCGTACGCACCATGAGAGCCCGCCTCCCCGGCCCGCCCGAGGGCCCGTCGAAAGTTTCGAACAGCACTGCTCGCACGACCGGCACCGCGATCGCGTAGCAACCGCTTTCTACACTAAGCCCGCCTCAATACGGCGTGAAGGGGAAAGGATTGACGGAAGTCCACGGGACTCCTCGCGGGCTGAAACTCTCGAAATACCGAACGTGCGCCGGGTCGTGCCGACCGTGCGACCGGGCACGGTCAGGCGATCGGGACGGCGTCTCCCAGTGCCGCGGTGAAGTAGGACATGCCCTCCGACGAAGGGCTACGCGGTCGCTGTGGAGGACTTCCGCCCGAAGTTCCTCGCCGGGACGTCGATGGGCCGCAAGGCTGCCGACGCCGCGATCGGCGCCATAGAGCGGGCCCTGACCGAGATGGGCCGCAAGCACGCGCGGGACGTGCGCCTGGTGCACCCCGCGCACACCACCATGGACTGCGGACGCTCAGCCTTCCACGAAGCCATGGACGACACGGGGAAAGTCCTGAAATCTCCCGACCGCCCGCCCCGCCGCCGGCACCCGACGTGGCGTCAGGCGGCCTCGCGCAGAGCCTCCTTGGGCTCCCCGGGGTTCCGGTCGGCCGTCGTCCGGCGGCGTGCCGTCAGCAGTGTCGTGCCCAACAGCAGGCCCAGCGCGGGCAGGACGGGGAATCGGCCGTCGGGGGCGAAGCCCCGGGTGGCGAAGCGGGTCAGGGCGGTGACGCTCGCCGCCAGACCGAGCCCGGGCAGCCAGTAGCGGGAGGAGCCGGAGGAGCGGGAGAAGTCGGGGTCCGGGCGCGTCCGTTCGTAGAGGAGGCTCAGCCCGCGCTCCAGGGGACGCAGCGCCCGCACGACACCGGCCAGGACGACGCCGAGCACGAGGAGCCACGGCAACCGGAGTCCCCACCAGGCCGCGGACCCGAGGGTGGGTTCGGGCGCGAGGCCGGTCAGATAGAACGCGGCGGCGACGATCAGCACCGGCAGCATGTGCCACAGATACAGCGTCATGCTGGCGCCGCCCACGGGGCGCACCGCCCGCCACACCCGCTCGCGGTTCAGCAGCCGTCGTACCGCGGGCGCGGCCAGTAGGCACAGGCCGACCTGGGCCACCGCCCATGCCAGCATCGCCGCCGACGGCGGATCGGTGTTGCTGGGGGTCTGCCCGGTCACCAGGATCAGACTGACCGGGAACGGCCCGAGGGTGATCAGCGCGGCGAAGGCCAGTGCGCCGCCCGCCGCCAGCGCGGCCGGGAGCGGCCGGCGCTCCGTCAGCAGGCCGTCCCGCCAGCAGAAACCCAGTTGGTAGGCCACGCCCCAGACGAGCACGTAATCGAGCAGTCCGACGTACGGCATGTGCACCGCCACCACCAGGGTGTCGGCCACGAGGGCGACCGCGCCCATCGCCACCGGGACGAGGAGCCCCCAGCGCCGGTGCGCCGCGTGCAGCGGCGGGGTCAGGGCGCTGAGGAGCAGATACACCGGAAGGAACCAGAACTGCATCGCCATCGCCCAGCCCACCAGTTCAACGGTGTTCGGGTCCACGCCGACCGCCGAGCAGATCCCTACGGCGGACAGCACAAGTCCGCTGTACACGGCGGCCGGAAGCAGCAGCCGCAGCGCCCGCCCTCCGACCCATCCGGCGGCCGTACCGCCCGCCGCCCGGGCCCGCGCCCAACTGCCGCCCGCCGCATGGCCCCCGGCGAGGAAGAACAGCGGCATGATCTGGAACCCCAGCGTCAGCCACTGGGTCCAGGGCACGGTCGCCAGCAGCTCCGGCGTGCGGATCTCCCCGCCGGGCTCCCGGACGAGGGCGGTGATCAGCCAGTGGCCGAGTACCACCAGGCCGATCGCCCACGCGCGCAGGAAGTCGACGTAGCGGTCTCTGCTCATGGGCTGTCATGTTGCCGCAGTGCCGCCACCGGCCACCGCGGGGAGCCCGGGCCGCAACCAATTCGTGCCCGGTACGACATCCCCCGCAGGCAGGAGCCCGACAGGTCCGGGCCGTGGTCGGCTCCTGCCCCCAACGACTGGCGGGCGGTGGCGCGACCCGCTCCGGACGCGGCCTCACCCGAACGCGCGTACGTGTCAGCAGGGCATCGGCAGCCGAGCGTGGTGAGGTGATGCGGGCGTGGGGAACCGGGCCGGGCGCGTCGGCTCGCCGCCCGTCTGTTCCTTGTCGAGATGGGAAGCGTTGATGCACGGCGTACTCAGATCCGTTGCCGTGGCGGCCGGTACCGCCTGTGCGCTGATGGGTCCATCGATGGCCCCGGCCGACTCCGGGGCCGTGGCGGTGGTCCCGCCGCATCCCGCGCGGGCGGCCGAGGACGTACGTGGCGGGGGAGGCGGCACCCTCATCACCCGCCTGCGCACACCCCCCACCGGCACGTCGATCGCCTCACCCGCACGCGACACCCTCTTCGCCTGCAAAGGGGGGACCCTCACTCGGCCCGACCGCCCGTGGATCGACGCGCACGGTGTGATCGACGTACTCAAGCGCCCGTTCGTGTCGGGGACCATGCACTGGAAGAAGTACCTGAAGGTGACGACGACCGCGACCGGGAGGCGCTTCAAGGGCAACGGGCTCCCGGACCAGCCCACCGGGCGCTTCACCGTCCAGAAGGGCACCCCCGCCTACAAGTACTACGCGGAGATTCCCGCGCACGGGTACCCCAACGCCGCCGCGATCCCCATCAAGCCGTGGAACCTCGACGTCACCGTTCCGCGCGATCCGTCTGTCCGGGCGCGGCCCACGTGCATCGACCAGCTGACGACCGGGATGGCTCTGGCGGGCGGCACCTTCCACCTGGAGGTGGCCACCGACGCGGAGGACCGACCGGTCGACCCCAACGCGGCCCTGCCGCTGGACCGCTGCTGGGGCCATCCGTACGAAACGCAGTACCACTACCACGGCCCCTCGCAGACCTGCTTCGGCAACAAGTCCTCGAGGGGGTCCGCGGACACCCGTTCCCCTTCCCGGCACTCACCGCTCGTGGGATACGCCATCGACGGCTTCGGGATTTTCGGGCCGCGCGGCGAGGACGGAAAGATCGTCAAGAACAGGGATCTGGACGTCTGCCACGGTCACACACACGCGATCATGTGGGACGGCAAGAGGGTCGTCATGTACCACTACCACCTCAACGGAGAGTATCCGTACTCCATCGGATGTTTCCGGGCGAAGCCGGTGACCGTGCCCGGGTCCGGACGCGGCGGACACTAGGGTGCGTTCGGAATGCTCTGCTGTGGAAGGACACGACGCGCCGGGTGAGGAGCTGGTGGGCGGATGGCGGTGGACGCGGTGGACTCGGTTTCACGGACGCACGACCCGGTGGTCTCCACTCCCTACGGAGCGGTGCGCGGCCGGTACGAGGACGGGGTCGCCGTCTTCCGCGGCATTCCCTACGCGGCCCCGCCGTTCGGCGCCCGCCGGTTCCGGCCACCCGTCCCGCCCGAGCCCTGGGAGGGTGTGCGTGACGCGGGGGAGTTCGGGCCGACGCCGCCCAAGCCCCCGTACTCCGAGGCGTACGCACGGCTGCTCGCCGACCCCGTGGTGCCCGGCGACGACTGTCTCAACCTGAACGTCTGGACACCGGAGCCCGGCCCCGGGGCCCGGCTGCCCGTCATGGTGTGGATCCACGGCGGCGCCCTGACCCGCGGCTCGTCGGCCGTGCCCGTCTACGACGGCCACGCCTTCGCACGCGACGGCGTCGTCCTCGTCTCGATCAACTACCGGCTGGGCGTGGAGGGTTACGGACTCTTCCCGGACGCGCCGCCCAACGCCGGTCTGCGTGACCAGCTCGCCGCGCTGGAGTGGGTGCGGGAGTCGATCGCGCGGTTCGGCGGCGACCCGGACCGGGTGACCGTGTTCGGTGAGTCGGCCGGGGCCATCAGTATCGGGGCGCTGCTGGCCGGCCCGCGCGCCCAGGGCCTGTTCCGGCGGGCCGTCCTGCAGAGCGGACCGCCGGAGGCGAGCGAGCGCGACAAGGTACGGCGCATGGTGCGCAGGATGGCCACCCGGCTGAAGGTCCCGGCGACGGCGCGGGCGTTCGCCGCAGTGGACCGCGCCCTGCTGCTGCGCACCCAGGCCGACGTGGCCAGGCTCAGCAGCCCGGTCCTCGGCGGGCCCGCCTTCGGGATCGTCGTCGACGGCGACCTCGTCCCGCGCGACCCGATGGAGGCACTCCTCGAAGGCGGCGCAGGCGGCGCGCCCGACGTCGAACTGCTGCTGGGCTGGACCAGCGAGGAGTACCGGCTGTGGCTGGCCCCGGGAGGTCTGCTGGAGCGTGTCGACCGGCTCGGTCCCGTCGCCCTGGCCGGTGCCATGGCCCGCTGCCGCTGCGGCCATGAGGTGCCCCGCGGCTATCGCGCGATCCATCCGCGGACGGGCACCGCGGACCTCGTCGGGCAGATGGTCACCGACCATCTGCTGCGGGTGCCGCTGCACCGGCTCGCCGACGCCCGTCCGCCGCGGACACCCGCGTACGTCTACGAGTTCGCCTGGCCCTCCAACGTGCCGGGCCTCGGCGCCTGCCACGCCCTGGAGCTCGGCTTCGTCTTCGACACCGTGCAGGTGCCCCAGGCGGCGCAGCTCGCGGGCCCGGGCGCCCCGCAGGAACTCGCCGACGCGATGCACACTGCGTGGGTGCGGTTCGCGGTCGAGGGCGACCCGGGCTGGCAGGCCTGGGACGCCTCGCACCCGGTCCGGATCTTCGGCGCGGGCGCACCGCACACCGTACTCGGACCGCGCGACCGTGAACTGGCGCTGTGGGACGCCGAGTCGGGGCGGCCCGGTGCCCCGCTCAGCTCCCCGGAGTCCACCCCCTCGCCGCGCCCGCGCCGACCCCGCCGGGTCATGGCCGTCAGGCCGAGCTCGTGGCCACCTCTTCCGCCGAGAGCCGGGGGCGGGCGAGCGCGGCCCTGAGGCGTGCGGCGGCCGGGACCGGGTCGGCGGGTCGGCGCGTGTGCCAGTCGGTGACCGCCTGATACGCGGCGGCGACCTCCAGCAGCCGGTCCTCCTCGTAGGGCTGCCCGCCGAGGATCGCCCCCACCGGCACCCCGCCCGCGTCGAAGCCGATGGGGAAGGCGATCTCGGGCAGCCCGAGGATGTCGAAGGGGACGGGCCCGGTCTGCAGGAGCACGTCGCAGCGGTTCATGAGCCCGTCCAGGACCTCCCGCAGCAGATGGTTCTTGGCACGCTGGGCCGTGATCCACTCGTCGCCCGAGAGCATCAGCCCCTGGAGCCAACTCAGCAGCGAGACACCGAACTTGGCTGGGTCCTCGCGCAGCCAGTGCCGGAACGGCTCGGTGCGCTCGGCGAGCCGGGCCGCGTTGAAGGTGCCGGTCAGCAGGTTCCAGTCGGCGGGATAGGCGATGTCGACGAGGGTGACGCCGGGAATCGCGTCCAGCTGGTTCAGGAGGGCGGTGCGCAGCTCCTTCTGCGCGGCCAGGAAGTCCGAGGGCACCCCGATCCGGGTGGCCCGGCGCATCCGAACCGCCCCGCCGCGCGAGAGAACGGGCGTGGCGGCCCGTACGAGATCGGGCACGGCCGGAAGTCCCAGCGTGCGCGGGTCCTTCGGGTCGGGACCGGCCATGACCTGGAGCATGAGCGCCGCGTCCATGGCGTCGCGGGCGAGCGGGCCCGAGTGGTCGCGGGTGAAGGACAGCGGGATGACGCCGTGGATCGACACCCGGCCCATGGTCGGCTTCAGACCGGTCAGGTTCTGCTGGTTGGAGGGCAGCACGATGGAGCCGCCGGTCTGGGTGCCGATCGAGGACGCCGCCATGCGCCCGGCGACCGAACAGGCCGGTCCGGTCGAGGAGCCGCCCGGGTCGACGCCCGGGTCCCCGGGCGTCCAGGCGTTGACCGTGGTCACCGTCCCGTTCGGCTTCGTCGCCCGGGTGGTGGCGAGCGGCCCCATCTGCCCCTTGCCGAGCACGATCCCGCCGGCCGCCTTCAGCCGGGCCACGGCCGTCGCGTCCTCGTCCGGCACGAAGTCCTCGAAGAGGGAGGAGTTGCACCGCGTTGGCACGCCCCGGGTGAAGTAGTTGTCCTTGATGCAGAGCGGGATCCCGCGCAGTACGCCTCGGGCGCCCTGCCCCCGGTCCGCCTTGCGCGCCGCCGCGAGCGCCGCGTCCGCGGTCACCTCCGCGTACGCCTGATACGTCCCGTCGTACCGCTCGATCCGGTCGAGGTACGCCTCGGTGAGGGTCGTCGAGCTCAGCTTCCCGCGCCGCATGAGCACGACGGACTCGGTGAGCGTGGCCTCGGTGGGGTCGTCGAGGGCCGCCTCGCGTACGTGGATGTCGGGGACACGGGGCGTCGTGGAGGCCTGCGCCGAGGTGGCCGTCCGCAGGGCGACCCCGCTCGCCACGGCCGTCGAACTCGCCAGGAACACCCGGCGGTTGAGGGATCTGCTCATCGGGCGTCCGCCTTCCCCGTCCAGGCCTCCGTGATGGAGGGGTAGATGAGGGGCGGCGAGGCCTGCTGCGCGTACGCGGGGCCCTCGGCGGGCGGTGCCCAGCCGGATATCGCGCCGGGGGTGGAGGCCACGAACGACCGCAGGTTGGCCAGTACCTGGTCCCGTGTGGGCACCCCCGTCGCCGCGTCGAACACCTCGGGCAGCAGGGAGAGGTCGAACCCCGCGAGCGCGAGGCGGGTCCGTACGTAGGCGTCCAGTTGCTCGGTGGTGGGCTCGCTCAAGAGGGCCTCCATGATCGGCTGACGAGTACGGGGACTCCATCACCCGTCCGTGAAGCCCTCGTTGAGCGCGTGCTTCACGGGAGTTACTGCACGGGCTTCAGCACCCGCTCACCGCACGGGCGCCAGCACCCGCTCACCGCGCCGGCGTCAGCGCCCGGGTGATCCCCGCGATCGCTCCCGGTCCCACCCGGCAGCACCCCCCGATCAGCCGTGCCCCGCCCCGACGCCAGCCGGTCACCTGCTCGGCCGTGAAGGTCGACAGCCCCTTCCAGGCCCGCGCCTCGGCGTCCCACACCTCGCCGCTGTTCGGGTACACCACCACCGGCTTCCCGGTCACCCGCGCCGCCGTCTCCACCGCGCCGTCCACGTCCTCGGGGGCGCAGCAGTTCACGCCGACCGCGATGATCTCGTCCGCGTCGGCGGCCGGGGCGAAGGCCTCCTCCAGGGGCTGCCCGGCCCGCGTACGGTCCCCGGCGACGGTGTACGACAGCCACGCCGGTACGCCGAGCCCGCGTACCGCCCGCAGCAGCGCCTCGGCCTCGTCGGCGTCGGGCACGGTCTCCAGGGCCAGTACGTCGGGCGCGGCGGCGGCCAGCACCTCCAGGCGCGGGCGGTGGAACCGCTCCAGTTCGGCGACGCTCAGCCCGTACCGCCCCCGGTACTCCGAACCGTCCGCCAGCATCGCCCCGTACGGGCCGACCGATGCGGCCACCCACAGCGGCCGGGTCGCACCCTTCGCGTGCGCGCGACGGGCCGCCTCCCGCGCCAGCTCCACGCTGAGGCCGAGGAGTTCGGCCGCCCGCCCGTGCGGGATGCCGCGCTTCGCGAAGCCCTCGAAGGTGGCCTGGTAGCTGGAGGTGATCGCCACGTCCGCGCCCGCCTCGAAGTACGCGAGGTGCGCCTCGGCGATCGCCTCGGGCCGCTCGGCGAGCAGCCGCGCCGACCACAGCTCGTCGCTGAGGTCGTGCCCGGCCGACTCCAGCTGGTTGGACATGCCGCCGTCCAGGACGACCGTTCCGGAGGCGAGGGCGTCGGCGAGGGAGGGGGAGGGGGAGGAAGTGCTGCGGGGGGTGTCGCTGGTCATGTCACGACGCTAGTCGATGGGGACGGCCACGACCCGTTATGTCCATCTGATGAGGGGGATCCTCGGGGCCCCGGCGGACCGGGCCGTCTTCGAACCCCTCGTCCACAACCTCAAGAACGTCGTCACCGGCGGCGTGTGGCGTGTCACGGTCGGTGATCGCTCCGCCGTCCTGAAGGTGCTCACACATGTGCACGGGCTGCGCGAGGGCGGCTGGCGCGGCGACGAACGCCTCGTACGTCTGGGCATGTGCGCCTCGGCGGTGAAGTACGACTGGCTCGCGCCCCTTCCCACCGGCACCGGCCGGCCGTTGACGAAGGGCGCGGGGTCGGTGTCGGACCCTGCCCCTACAGTCCCGTTCATGACTTCGGACCACGGCAACGGCACCGCACCCCAACTCGACTCCCTGCGCGCCCTCTTGGAGAGGGCCAAACCGGCCCAGGCCCGCAAGGCCGTCCGGGAACTCGTCACGCTCGCCGACGACGAGGAGGCGCTCGACCTGGCCGTCCGCTTCGCCCGGATCGCTGACTACTCCTCGGAGCTGCTGTTACGGCTGTGGCCGACGGCCGCCGACCCCGACGGCTTCTGCGAGGCCCTGCTCGCCCCGGCCTTCCGCCGCGAGGGCCGCACCGAGCTACGGCTGCGGCGCACGGCCTCGCTCCGAGGACTACGGCACCTCACCATGCTCCGCGGTCTCCACCTCGACCGCCTCAAGGAGATCACGGACCTCACCGAGGTCGGCGCGCTCGGCGAGCTGAGGGATCTCGATCTCAACGGGTGCGCGGGCATCGAGGACCTCACTCCCCTCGGCGGCCTCGCCGAGCTGACCCGGCTCAATCTGCACCGCTGCCGGGCCGTCGCGGACACGACCCCGCTGCTGACCCTGGGCAGGCTGCGCGAGCTGGATCTGAGCATGACCAAGGTGCGTGCCACACCCAGCTTCGGAGCGGCCTTCCCCGCCCTGGAGACCCTGACGCTGCGCGGCTGCCGGGCCTTCAAGGACGCCGGTCAGCTGTCCGGGCTGCGCCGGCTCACCCATCTCGACCTCGGCTGGACCGGCATCCGCGACCTGACCGGCCTGCGCGACGTGCCCGCCGTCACCCACCTCGACCTGCGCAGCTGCGGCCAACTCCGCGACCTGCGGGGCATCGACGCGCTGTCCGACCTGACCGAGCTGACCCTCGACGAATGTCCCCGCCTGAAGAGCGTCGACGGATTCGGGGTGCATCCTCGTTTGACCAAGGTCGGCATCCATGGGTGCCCCGAACTGGCCGACCTGAGCGGACTGTCGACACTGACGAACCTCACCCGCCTGTACGTCCGGGGGAGCGAACGGCTCACTTCCCTGCGGGACATCGCGTCACTGCGCCTCCTGAAATCGGTCGGCGTCCTCGACTGCCCGTCCGTGCGGGACTTCTCCGCGCTCGGCGCCCTTCCGTTGCTCGAAGGGCTCTCCATGGTCGGGCTGGACCAGCTCCGCGATCTGTCCCCACTCGGCCTCGTGGGCCACGACCGACTCGCTGATCTGTCGGTCACCGGTTGCCGCAACCTGCGCACCTTCGGAGACCTCTCCGGCCTGACGGCGCTGAGCAGCCTCTGGATCCACGACCTTCCGTCCCTGACCGACCTCGACGGTCTCGGCGGCCTGCCCGCGCTGAGCAAGCTGACCGTCCTGAACTGCCCCCTGCTCACGGACGCCGACGGCCTGGCCGGCTCCCCGCTGCGCGAGGCGGTCTTCTCCCGCGACCCCGTCCTGGGCTCGCTTCGCGCCTTGGAGGAGTGCCCCGACCTGCGGAGCCTGAGTCTGATCAGCTGCCCCCTGGCGCAGGACATACCCGCCGGGGGAATCGAGACGCTCCGCCTGTCCGGCCTGGAATGGAAGGACGTGTCCCGCCTGGCCGGCCACACGAGCCTGCGCGAACTCGACGTCCGGGGCCTGTCCGAGCTGAGGGACCTCGGCGCGCTGACGGAACTGTCCGAACTCACGGAGATCAACCTGGGCCACTGCCGCGACCTGGAGGACTGCCGCCCCCTGCTCGACCTGCCGTCCCTGAAACACGTCACCATGCCCTACCGCATGTGGTACCGCGAGTACCAAGGAGATCCCGATCCCGTCATGACGGAACTCGCGGAACGCGGGGTGACCGTAGTCCACCCCTGACTCACCGGGAGGCAGCGTACTCACCGTGAGGCAGCGTGCCGCCGTCCACCGCGTCGCCGTGACCGCCCCCGCCGGACCACCGGCACGGCGAGCGCGGCCAGCAGCGGTGCGAGCAGCAGCGGCCACCACGAGTTCGCGTTCTCGCTCTCGCCGACGGCGGTGGAGTTCTTCACGGACGCAGCGCCGGACGCGGAGGGGGACGGAGCCGCGGTCCGGTGCTGCGGTACGGCCTTCAGGGTGACGTCGTTGCCGTCGCCCCCGCGATAGCTGATCCGGTACGTGGTGTCGGCGAGCTCGACCGAGGCGCCCTCGCGCAGGCCGGAGAAGGCGCCGGTCGTCCTCGCGCGGCCGGTGTGGTCGAGCACCCTGATCTCGCGGGCGGGGCCGGTCCCGGCGGCCGACAGATCGAGGTCCCCGGCCAGCCGGACCGCGCCCGTCACCTTCAGGGGCTTGTCGCGCAGGACCAGCGTGCCCTTCGCGCCCTGCGTGTAGTCGCCGGTCACCGTGAGGGCGCCCGCGACCTCGCCGTCGTTGACGACCGCGCCCCGTACCGTGCCCTTGCCGCTGAGGGACGTGGACACCCGAAGTCCCGTCGTCCGCACGTCCAGCCGCGCACCGGCCGAGGTGAGCCGAATCGCCTTGCTGTGCGCGAGCGTGGCGCCGGAGGCGAGGGCGAGCGTGCCCTTGGTGACCGTCGTCGGGCCCGTGTACGACACCTCGCCGCCCGTCAGGGTCGTCGTCGCGGCGCCCGACTGGGTGAGCCCGCCGGCACCGTCAATTCGGGACAGCGACAAGGGAGTTGTGGCGTTTCGGACGATCAGCGTGCCGTCGTCGACGATCCGTCTGCGCTCGGTGCCGGTCATCAGCGAGCCGTCACCGCCCCGCGCGCCCGAGCCCAGCCGCAGCACCGCGCCCTTCTCGATGGTCGTCGAACCGTCGTAGTGCTGCTCCGCCGCGAAGGTGACGTCGTTGCCGGACGTCCCCTTGATCACCACGTCCCCGGCGCCGGGCGCGGCCAGTGTGTCGTGGTACCGGCCGCCGCCGATGGGCGCGCCCAGGGTGACGGGACCGTCGTAGGCGAAGGTCAGCCGGGACCGGACGCCGCTCGCCATGTGCAGGTTGATGTAGACGGTGTCCTTCGTCCCCGGCATGAAGATCTTGTGGGTGGTCCCGTCGCCCCACTGGACGTCCGCACCCTCGACGTTGGTGCCACGCTTGTTCAACTGATGAGCGACAGGGCGCCAGTTGAGGCCCGGGTCGCTCAACGACGGGTCGGAGTCGCCGCCCTGGTCGCTGTAGCCGTACTGGCCGGTGAGCACGACCTTGCTGCCGGGCCGCGAGTGGACGTTGACGTCGCTGCCGTACGCGCGCTGGTAGAAGTTCTGCCGCAGGGTGATCGTCTGGTACAGCGGGGTGTCGATGATCCAGGAGCCCTGGTTGAGGATGGCGCGGGCGTTCGGGAGCGCCACCGGGTACTCGGGGCGGCCCACCGCCATGCCGGTGCCGTTGTCGATCACTCCGGAGAAGGGGTGGGTGCCCGCGAGGTCGAGGGTGCCCCACATGTTGCGCGGCTGGGTGACCAGGCCGGAGCCGCTGATGGTGCCGATGTTGAAGGTGCGGGTGAGGGAGAGGCGCAGGGTGCCGTCGACGCGGACGTTGAGCTGGTTCAGCTGGTAGCCGGGCGTGTTGTAGGGGAAGTGGCCGATCAGACCGGTGCCGCCGCCGGTGCCGTACTGGAGGGTGGCGCCCCGCTCGACGGTGACGGCGGGCGGGTCCGGGTTGCTCACGGTGGTATACGGGTGGTTGCCGCCCTGGGTGGTCACCTTCTGCCGCTGCCGGGCCGCCGGGAGCGTGAAGTCGCTGTCCTTGGTGAGGATCAGCGTGCCGCCGCCGCGCACGGTGAGGGTGCCCCGGCCGCGGAACACCCCGGCGTACGTCGTCGTGCCGGACGGCACGGTGACCACCGTGTCGCCGGTGAGCGTGACGTCCCGGTCCGCGAGGACGTCGGCGGTGGCGTCACGGCCGGCGGCTGGAGCGTCCCGGAGGCGACCGGAGCCGAAAGAGGGAGGCGCGGTGACCAGAAGGGCGACGGTCGTGAGGGCGCCTACGGCGGCTGCTGTCTTGTGGGTATGGCTGCGCACGTCATCGGAGACGTACGCGGACGGCGGCGATAACAGAAATCTCGCGTGCATCTTTGTCACGCGCGACCCGTTGACCTTCCCGTAACACACCCTTACCTTTTCGGCGTTCGTAATGACAGATGCCGTACGAAATCTCGAATCCCCTCCGAGAGGCGTCAGATGAGACGTGTGTACGCAATCCTTGTCGCCCTGTGCTGCGCGGTCGCCGCGGCACTGGCGACCGCCGGACCGGCCCAGGCGGCGGCCCAGACCATCACCAACGGCACGCAGTTCACCGACACTTCGGGCAACGTCGTGCACGCGCACGGCGGCGGGGTGATCAAGGTCGGCAGCTACTACTACTGGTTCGGCGAGGACCGCAACGCCGACAACACCTTCAAGTACGTGGACGCCTACCGCTCCACCGACCTGAAGAACTGGGAGTTCCGCAATCACGTACTGACCCAGTCCAGTGCCTCCGAGCTGGGCACCGCCTACATCGAGCGGCCGAAGGTCATCTACAACGCGTCCACCGGCAAGTTCGTGATGTGGATGCACAAGGAGAACGGCGTCGACTACAGCCAGGCGCGCGCCGCCGTCGCCGTCTCGGACACGGTCGACGGGAACTACACCTACCAGGGCAGCTTCCAGCCGCTCGGCCAGTACATGTCCCGTGACATCACGACCTTCGTCGACTCGGACGGCACCGGCTACATGGTGTCGGCGGCCCGCGAGAACTACGACCTGCAGATCTACAAGCTCACCGCCGACTACACGGGCATCGACAGCCTGGTCGCCAACCCGTGGGTGGGCGGCCACCGCGAGGCACCGGCGCTGTTCAAGCGGGGCGGCGTCTACTTCATGCTGACCTCGGCGGCCACGGGCTGGAACGCCAACCAGCAGCAGTACGCCACCGCGACCAGTCTCGCCGGCCCCTGGACCGCGATGACCAACGTCGGCGACTCGACGACGTACAACTCGCAGACCGCGTACGTCCTTCCGGTCCAGGGGACTTCGGGCACCTTGTACCTGTACATGGGTGACCGGTGGGGCAACTCCTTCGGCGGCACCGTCAACGACTCGCGTTACGTCTGGCTGCCGTTGACCTTCCCGACCTCCACCTCGATGTCCATGTCCTGGTACCCGGAGGTCTCGGTCGACACCACCGCCGGCACGATCACCGGGACGAGCGCCACCTACAACACCCTCGTCGGCCGGTCCAGCGCCAAGTGCGCGGACGTTCCCAGCCAGTCGCTGTGGCAGGGCGTCGCGATCAGCCAGTACACCTGCAACAGCGGCACCAACCAGAAGTGGTGGTTCAAGGACCTGGGCACCGGCTACTACGAACTCATGGGCCGGGGCAGCTCCCTGTGCCTCCAGGAGAACTCCGCCAGCGTCACCCAGGAGAACTGCACCGGCGCCACCGCCCAGCAGTGGAGCCTGACCACGTCCGGCAACTATGTGCTCGTCAAGGCCCGGGCGAGCGGCGAGTGCCTGGACGTGTCCGGCGCGTCCACCGCCAACTCCGCCGCCATCATCACGTACACCTGCAACGGAGGGACCAACCAGCAGTGGACGCGCGGAACATGACGTCAGGTCAGTAGATCGACGGCGTCGACGGAGGTACCCGCGCTGAGGAAGGACGTCGACCCCGAGCCGCTCGCCACGTAGATCTTCAGCGTGTTGTACGCACTGGTGTCCGTCAGCCAGGCGGACGCGGGAACGCTGTAGGTGAACGTGTAGTTGTTGCCCCGGTAGGAGCCCACGGTCAGCGACCGGGTGCTCGGCTGGGTGGGCGGTGAGGGGACGGCCGAGGTCCAGGTGTCGTTGACCACGATCTGCGGGCGGCCGTTGGCGTAGGCCGTGGTCACGCCGATGCGCAGGGTGTGCGCGGCGGCGGCCTGGGCGGCGGTCAGCCTGAAGTACACGATGATGCCGCTGTTGACGTCCTTCCACAGATAGCAGGGGAACGCCGAGGTCTCGGTGCCGCTGCCGACGACCACGTTGCCGGTCCAGGACGCGGCCCGGACGTCAGACGGATGCGCGTACGTCATCAGGTCCGCGTTCTTGAACCCGCTCGGCGTGCCGTCCCAGGTGCCGATCCGCCAGATCGCGCTCGCGTTGGACGGGTCGTTGGAGGAGGGGATCGCGATGCTGTTCAGCGTCGTGGTCCCGCCCGCCGTGACCGTCACCGACGACGTGTACACGGCGAGTTCGCCCTTGAAGACCGTGAGGGTGTACGACCCCGGCAGCACGCCCGCGATCGAGAAGTAGCCGTCCGAGGCCCGTGCCGAACCCCAGTACTGCGCGGCCGAGTTGGCGAGCCCGACCGTGTACGCGTACGCCGTGTCGCGACCCGAGATGCCCACGCCCGCGACCCGGCCCCGGCCGCTCGCGGCCGTGTACCCCGAGATGCCGAGCGAGTCCGCCCAGGAGGTGGTGAGGTTCCCGGCGTGCAGCGAGGAGGAGGGCGCGCCGCCGTCCGTGAAGGCGATGACGTACGGACCCTGGAGGCCGAAGCGCTCCGACTCCGTCTGGTTCTCGCCGTAGTACAGGATCTCGTACAGTCCGCCGCCGTCCGCGCTCTGGTGCCGCAGCAGGGAGCGGTAGAACGGGCCGCCGGAGGCCTTCTCGTGGTTGCTGCGCACGATCCACAGGCCGACGCTTCCGGTGGTCCAGCCGATGTAGTTGTAGTCGATGACCCGGAGCTTCGAGTAGTGCTTGGAGCGGGTCTGGCCGTCGGACTTCGCGAAGACGTCCGCGGACTCGATGGTGGTGGGCGCGTAGGTGTAGGAGTCCGGCTCGTCGTTGAGGAACAGGCCCGCCTTGACGCGCACGATGTAACGGGTGGCGCTGACCGAGGTGTCGGCCTTGTTGGTCCACAGATAGACGTTGTTCTCGCCGCTGCGGGCCGCGTAGTAGTGCTTGAGCGTGCCGTACGCGACGGAGACGAGGATCGTCGAACCGGACTGCGCGATGGTCACGGTGGAGGTGCCGAGGCCGGACTCGACGTGCGAGTTCTTGCCGCCGTAGCCCTGGTACTCGGTGCCGCGGTAGACGAGCGAGGTCAGGTCGCCGTTGGTCTTGCTGACCTTGAAGACCAGGTTGGCGCCGGTGTCGACGACGTAGTTCGAGCCGTCGTCCGTGTAGCCGAAGCTCGCGGCGGCGGCCGTCGGGGTGAGGGCCGTCGCGCTCACGGCCGCCGCGGTCGTACCGAGGACGAAGGTGCGGCGTCCGAGGGATCTGTCGGTGGATCCGGACATGGGGGTGCCTCCTTCGGAGGTGGGGGTGTGCGGGTGTCCGGAAGACTGACAGTTGAATCGATTTCGCGAAAGGGCTTTCGCTCCCTGGGGGTTGGCAATCATGTGAAAACGCGCCGAGTACTAGAAAGCGCTTGCGGAGAGCGGTACGGTCCTGCCGCCAGGTCTTGTCGTCCTGTTGGAGGAGCCGCAATGAGACGTTTCAACGCTGCCGGGGTGGCCGCGGTGGCCGCAGCTACCGTGCTGACGGCCACGCCCGCCCAAGCGCATGGAGGACCCCGCGCCCTCGGCCTGGAGAACTGCACCGCGACCGCCTGCCACTTCGACGTCGCGCCCGGCACGTACGACGTGCGCGTACGGCTCGGCGGGGAGAGCGCGGCGAGCACGAGCGTCAGCGGTGAGACGCGCCGCGCGCTGCTGCCCGAGACCGCCACGGCGGCCGGGAAGCCCGTGACCCGCAGCTTCACGGTCAACGTCCGCACCCCCGAGGGCGAGCCGACCGGCCCCGACGGCACCCTCGGCCTGGACCTGGCCTTCGGCGGCTCCGCGCCCGCCCTCGCCGACATCGAAGTCACCCCGGCCCGCCCCCACACCCGCCAGATCTTCCTGGTCGGCGACTCCACCGTCTGCGACCAGCCCGGCGACCCCTACACCGGCTGGGGCCAGCAGCTGCCCCAGTACCTCCGCAAGGGCGTCTCGGTCGCCAACTACGCGGACTCCGGGGAGAGCACGGTCACCTACCTCGAGAACCCCGCGCTCTTCCCCACCGTCCAGCCGCTCATCCGGCGCCACGACCTGGTCCTCATCCAGCTCGCGCACAACGACAAGACGACCGACGAGCCGACGTACCGCGCGAACCTGGAGACCCTGGTCGCCGGGGTCCGCGCGCGGGGCGGCGACCCGGTCCTGGTCACCCCCATCGTCCGCCGCTGGTTCAACGCGGACGGCACCCTGAACAACGACACCGCGCTGCTGGTCAACGGCCTCGGTGTGAACCACCCGGCCGTCATCCGCTCGGTCGCCGCCGCCGAGCACGTGCCCCTCATCGACCTGACGGCCAAGACCAAGGCCCTCGTCGAGTCGCTGGGCGTCGAGGGCTCCAAGGCGATCTACCTCTACAACGAGAAGCGGGACAACACCCACACCTCCGTGCACGGCGCCACGGTCTACGCGGGCCTCGTCCGCGACGAACTCCTCGCCCAGCATCTGGTGCCCGAGCGCCAGGTGAGGGTGGGATGAACTCCTGGGGCGTCCCGTCCGGAACCGGGGCGCCCCAGGTACCACCCGACCGAGCCGCCGAACCACGGAGCGCCACTGATGCCCGACGAGGACCGCACCCTCAGCCCGTACACCGGCTACACCCGCGCCCACTGGGAGGCGGCGGCCGACTCCCTGCTCGCCGCGGTCGCCCCGTACGCCACCGAGAACGGCGCCCTCTACCACCTCCCCGGTGCGCACACGAGCTGGTCGGGCCGACTCTCCGACGGCCTGGAGGGCTACGCCCGCACCCTGCTCCTGGCCGCCTTCCGCCGCGACGAGAAGGCCCTGGAGCGATACGCCGACGGACTCGCCGCCGGCACGGCCGGCATCTGGCCGCGCGTCGAGGACCGCAGCCAGCCCCTCGTCGAGGCCGCGTCGATCGCCCTCGCGCTGCGGCTCACCCGGCCACTGCTGTGGGACCGCCTGGACGACGGTGTGCGGCAGCGGGCCGCGGCCTGGCTCGGCGACGCGCTGACGGCCGAACCCTGGGCCTGCAACTGGGAGTTGTTCCCGGTGACGGTCGGCGGCTTCCTGGCGGAGGTCGGCCACGAGCCCGAGGCGTCGCGGGCCGCGATCGACCGGGGCCTGGAGCGGATCGAGGAGTGGTACGTCGGCGACGGCTGGTACACCGACGGCCCCGGCCGTGCCTTCGACTACTACAACGGCTGGGCGATGCACCTGTACCCGGTGCTGCACGCCCATCTCGCGGACGACACCCGGCTCCTCGACCTGTACGGCGGCCGGCTCTCCCGCCATCTCGCCGACTACGCCCGGCTGTTCGGAGGCGACGGCGCCCCGATGCGCCAGGGCCGCTCCCTCACCTACCGCTTCGCGACGACCGCCCCGCTGTGGCTCGGCGCCCTCACCGGCCGTACGCCGCTGTCGCCGGGCGAGACCCGACGCCTGGCGTCCGGCGCCCTGCGTCACTTCCTCGACCGGGGCGCGGTCGACGACCGGGGCCTGCTCACCCTCGGCTGGCACGGCCCCGACGAGACGGTCCTGCAGGGCTACTCGGGCCCGGCCTCCCCGTACTGGGCGAGCAAGGCCTTCGTCGGCCTGCTCCTCCCGGCGGACCACGAGGTGTGGACGGCGAGGGAGGAGCCCGGACCGACCGACCGCGCCGACGCCGTCACCCCCGTCGGACCGCCCAACTGGCTGCTCCAGGCCACGACTTCGGACGGCCTGGTCCGCCTCCACAACCACGGCAGCGAGGACGTCCGCTACGACCCCTACTACACGCGGCTCGCGTACTCGACCGCGACCGCGCCCTCGACGTCGTACGACAACAGCGTGATCGTCGGTGACGATCCGAGCCGGACGGACATCGAGCCGCTGGGCGCCGGGGACTGCTGGGTGGCCTCCCGGCACACGGCGGGTGGGGGAGCGCGGGTCGTGAACCTGGTCGTCGCGCGGGGAGCGGTGGAGGTGCGGGCCCACCTGGTGGCGGGAGCGGACCCGGGGACGCCGGTACGCGTCACGGGATGGCCGGAGGACGACGGCGTGCACGCCGAACTCCTCTCCGCGCACAACCTGTTGGACTCCGTCGGTGTCACGGGACCCGGCGCCACCCTCTTCGTCGCCCTCGCCCGGCTCACCGGCGAGCCGGACCCCCTGCCCCTCACGGAGTCGGTGTCCGTGAAGGTGGAGGGGGAGGAGGGGCAGGGGGAGTACGACGTCCGCGTGAGCTGGCCCTCGGGCCCCTCGACGTGCTTCCGGTTCAGGGCTTCAGACGGGCGACCTTCAGCGTCGTCGTGGTCGGTGAAGCCCCGGTGAGGGCGCTCGCGTAGGACGGGGTGACGGGGGCGTACGCCCAGGTCAGGGTGCCGTCCTTGAGGGTCGCGATATCACCGGAGATACGCGCCTGGACGACCTTGTCCGGCGTCTTGAGGGCGCCGTTCCAGTCGATCAGGCGCAGGTGGGTGCCGGTGAAGGTGCCCGTGCAGGTGCCCGCCGAGCACTTGGCGTTCTTCAGGGACTCCCAGGAGACGAGGAGCCGGTCCTTGCCGTAGGGGGCTATGTGGACGTTGACGTTCTCGGTGCCTGCGGCGCTGGTGAGGCGGACCGGCTTGCCCGCCGGGGTGTTGCGGTTCTTGAGGAAGGCGACGGCCACCTGGTGGGTCGACGTCTTCGGCTTCACCGTCCAGCCGCGCCCGCTCGCGTCGTCCGGGTTCTTGGCCGCGGAGGCGGCGCCCCGGGAGGCGAAGGCGGTGGCGTACCGGCCCGTCGAGGACTTCACCAGGTCGCCGGTACGGCCCGCGAACGTGCCGCCGCAGTAGCCCGCCCAGCACTGCTCGCGCTGCACGGCGGGTGCGTTGTCGGGGGCGCCGATGCCCGTCGAGACGAACAGGCCCGAGCGCCAGTCGTCGAAGCACAGGGAGGTGAACGCGCCCGTCGTCTCCGCGTGCAGCGCGATGCCCTCGTTGTGGCTGCACCCCCAGCTCCAGCCGCCCGTCAGTTTCGCGCCCTTGGCGCTGACGTAGCTCAGCTTGTCGCCGAAGTGGCCGTCCGCGAAGCCGCCCGCGCCGTGCACGACGAAGTACGTGCCGTACTTGGTGCCGTTCCAGGTGAGCTGGCCGTCCAGCAGCGGAGCCGTGTCGTGCGAGGCGGTCCCCGTGAGCTTCGTACGGAAGGCCTGCGTGCCGTTCCTGTAGCGGATGAGGGCCGCCGCCGTCTCCTTCCACTTGTTGGTGTCGGAGACGCGGGTCAGCAGCGCGAAGCCGTCGTTGTGCGCGACCAGGCCGCCGACCTCCTTGGTGCCCTTGACGACCGTGTCCGCGCCGGAGCGCTTCCCGGCCGCCGTCAGCGGGGTGACGTGGACGCCGTCGGACGCGGGCCAGGCCACGCGGAGAGTGCCGTTCGGGGCGACGGCGGTCGCGGTGCGCGTCCACTCGCGGGCGTTGTTGTACCCCGCGGACAGGTACGGGAACTTGGCGGCCAGGTTCACCGTGGTGTTCGAGACGGCCGCGAGCTGCGGGGCGGCGGCCGTCGTGGTCGTCGTCGGCGTGGCGGTCGCGTACCAGGCACCGGCCAGGACACCGACGGCCCCGAGTCCGGCCGCCAGGGGCTTACGGGCCACGTGGCGGCGGCGGTGCGATGGGGTGGGTCTTGCGTTGGTCATGCCGGGTGGTCGCCACCGCGGGGCGAAAGGCTGCCGCGCTTCTCGGGACGCGACACCGGACACGGTTCGGCGGGCGCCGAAGGATCGCGCGTCTAGCGTTCGCGGTATGGACAACTCCTCACCCCGGAAACCGGCCGAAGGCGTCGTCGCCATGGTCGACCACGTCCTCGATCTGGCGGCGACCTGGACAGCCTGGGACGGCAGGCCCACACACGTCGACGACCGTGTCTACACCCCGCACAAGGCGATCCGCCGTGTCGCCGACCATCTCCTCGACCACTTGGCCGAGCTGGAGGCCCGGCTCGTGGGCGAGAAGCCACTGCCCGACCACTGGCACGCGTCGGCGAGCACGACGCAGGCGGACCTCGCGCCCTTCACCCACGAGGACCTGGACGAGGCGCGCAGCCGGCTCACCCGCCTCGCCCGTATCTGGGCGAACCGGCTCGACACGCTGACCGAGGAACAACTCGACGACTCCCCGGGAGAGGGGTGGAGCTTCCGTCAACTGGCCGAACACCTCGAGGGATCGACGTACTACGCCGACGCTGTCGGCAAGCTGACGTGATCGCCCGCCGCTCCCGCACCGGAAGGTCGACATGACTCCCTTCGCCGCGCTCCACCACGCCGACGCGCCCCTCCTGCTGCCCAACGCCTGGGACCACGCCTCGGCCGCGCTCCTTGCCGCTCAGGGCTTCGCGGCGATCGGTACGACGAGTCTCGGTGTCGCCGCGGCGGCCGGACTGCCGGACGGGGTCGCGGCGACCCGGGACCTGACCGTGCGGCTCGCCCGGCAGCTCGGGGGCGCCCCCTACCTGCTGTCCGTCGATGCCGAGGACGGATACAGCCAAGGCCCGGCCGAAGTCGCCGAGTTGGCGCGCGAACTGGCCGCCGCCGGAGCCGTCGGCATCAACCTGGAGGACGGCCTCGGTCCCGCCGACCTGCACGCGGCGAAGATCGCGGCGGTCAAGGCGGCCGTACCGGACCTCTTCGTCAACGCCCGCACCGACACCCACTGGCTCGGCGACGGTGTGGACGAGCGGGAGACCGTCCGCCGTCTCGACGCCTACCAACAGGCGGGCGCCGACGGCGTGTTCGTCCCCGGACTGACCGACCCGGCCCGCGTCACCGCCCTGCTCAAGACCCTCGACGTACCGCTGAACATCCTCTACTCACCCGCGGGCCCGCCCGTCTCCCACCTCGCCGACCTCGGCGTACGCAGGATCAGCCTGGGCTCGTACCTCTACCGGCGGGCTCTGGGCGCGGCGCTGGACGCGATGGCGGACATCCGCTCAGGCCGGCCACCGCGGGGCACCGCGCCGACGTACGACGAGGTGCAGGCACTCAGCGCGCAGGCCCGGTAGGCGCGGCTGTGCGGGCCGCGCCGGGGCACGCTCCGGCCGCGACCGGGTGAGGCGGGTCCGGGTCCTCAGGCCGCCACGATGCGGCGACTGCCCGCGGTGCTTCGGAAGCGGGCGCGGTACACGGTGGGAGAGACACCGAAGGTGTGCTGAAAGACTCGGCGCAGGGACTCCGAGGAGCCGAATCCGGCCTGCTGCGCCACTTCCTCCACCGTGCCGCTGCCCCCTTCGAGGAGAGCTTGAGCGGCTTCGACCCTGCTGGATTCGACATATTGGCCGGGAGACATGCCGATCTCGGTACGGAAGAGCCGCCCCAGGTGTCGGGCGCTCACCCCGCTCACAGCGGCCAAGGAGTCGAGGGTGTGCTCGGCCGAAGGGTCCGCACTGACGTGATCCAGTACGCGTCTCACCGCCGAGTGCCGAGGCTGACATGAGAGCAGTCGGGTGCTGAACTGGGCCTGTCCGCCGGGCCTGGCCATGAAGACGACCAGTTGCCTGGCCACGCTGCGCGCCACCTCGGCCCCCCAGTCCTCTTCGACCAGGGACAGCGCGAGGTCGATGCCCGCCGTGACGCCGGCCGATGTGACGACGTGGCCGTCCCGGACGAAGAGAGGATCGCTCTCCACCCGTATCCCTGGGAAGGCGGCCGCCAGGTCCGGGGCGAGCTCCCAGTGCGTGGCGGCGCGCCGACCGTCCAGGACACCGGTCGCGGCGAGAACGAACGCCCCCGCGCACACGGAGGTCACGCGCTCGGCCCGATCGGTCAGGTGCCTGACCGACTCCACCAGGTCCGTGTCGCCGACGGCCGCCCGCCAGTCCCTCCTCCCCGGGACCAGCAGGGTGCCGATCCGGCGGGGCAGCGAGGAAACCGAGCCGTTGACGCCGAGCACCAGTCCCGATGAGGTGACGACGCCGGCACCGGTGGGTGAGACGACGCGGACGTCGTAGTGCGCACCGTAGCGATTGGCGGTCGTGAAGACCTCGACCGGGCCGGAGACATCCAGGAGCTGGACGGCGTCGAAGGCGATGACGGCGACCGTGTGACTGTGGCGGGACACCGGCGGGACTACTCCTTCCAGGGTGAGTCGAGGATCGTACGGACGAAGTCACCGCGCTGGAAGTCCGGGTCGAAGTGCTCCAGAACGTCGGCCTTCACGTTGCCGAACGTCGTCTCCGGCTTGCGGCGGATACCGTCGTGGAACGCCTGCAGGATCCCGTGCTTGAAGTCGGGGCGGGGGTGCAGGGCCACGATCTCGGCCCGGTCCGCCTCCGGGATTGCGTCGTATCCGATGCCCAGTACGTCGTACTCCACCCCGGCGGTGACCAGGGCCACCTCCGGCTCCATGAACTCCGGTATCCCGGGAGTGGTGTGCAGGGCGATCGCCGTCCACACGCGGCGGACACTGTCCTCCGGAATCCCGTGCGCCTGCAGGAACCGCCTCGCTTCGTCGGCGCCGTCCACTTCGAAGCGGCGGCCGCTGTCACGGAAGGTCTCACCCAGGCCCACGTCGTGGAACATGGCGGCGATGTAGAGGAGCTCCGGGTCGAAACTCAGGCCGCGGTTGCGCCCCTGCAGGCTGCCGAAGAAGTACACCCGGCGCGAGTGGTGGTAGATGAGCTCACTCGTGGTGTCACGGATCAGCTCCGTCGCCTCTCGGGCCGGCTTCGTCGCAGGCACGTCCACGTTCGCCGCCCCAGCACGATCGATTCCCATCTTGTCCACCTTTCCTGGGTGTATGTCGCCGTCCGGTCGGCGCTGCCATCTCCAGGTTGGCACCGGTGGTCTCCGCCTTGCCATGGCGATCACGACGTCCAACCCACAGATACCGACATGGGCCCCTGATCACGGTTCCCCGATCGAAGTACCACGGTGAACCGGCACGCACAGGGCGGTCGACAGGGAGGCCTTCGCATCGGAGTCGCCACCGCTGCCGCCGTCCCGGCATTCGTCACGCATACGCGGTCGCGCGGCTTCTCAACACATGGGCGGAGAAGGTGAGTTGGTCCCCCGGTGTCGCCGGGGGACCGCCCGAGTCGTGGGCCCGCGTGGTGGGGCTTAGTGTGGATGTTGTACGAGGAGGCGTTGTCATGCCCCTCACCCGAGCGGCGAAAGAGGCCGCGGGCTGGTGACGGCCAAGGGCGGGGAGGGTGCCGTCACGTTCCTCGCGTCGCGTCGCATGCGATGTCGGGGAACTGCCGACCGCCCCTGACGAAAGGGAATCCCGTGCGAACCAAGAGCAATCGAATACGTCGTGTCTGCGTTGCCGCGTGTGCGGCCCCTCTGCTGGTGCTCACCGGGGCGGCCGCCGCAGGCGCCGCGGCGACGGTCACCGTCCCCGCCGCCGTGCCGCGCGCCCTGCAGACCTCGCCCGGCGAGGTCCTGCAACTGGTCAACGCCGAACGCGAAAAGGCCAACTGCCCCGCACTCCACGAGAACGCGCAGCTGACCCACGCCGCCAAGGTCTTCGCGGACGACGCCGCCAAGAACAACATCACCACGCACACAGGCTCCGACGGCTCCTCGCCGCAACAGCGCATCAAGGACGCCGGCTACAACGCGGGGCCTTCAGCGGAGAACATGTCCTGGGGTGACACCAGCGCCAAGCAGGTCGTCGACGGCTGGATGGGCAGCGGGGGCCACAAGGGCAACATCGTCAACTGCTCGTTCAAGGACACCGGCGTTGCCGTCAGCGGAAAGTACACAGTGCAGCTCTTCGCGGCGCCAGGTTGATCCCTCCCTCTGCCGGGCGACTCAGAGCGCCTCGGCCAGCCGGTCCGCGAAGGCGACCGGGTGCTGGAGGACGCCGAGGTGACCCCCGGGGAACTCGACGAAGTCGCTGCCGCTGAGATCGGCGAGCAACGAGGCCGTGCGATAGGGGAGTTGACCCCGTGAATCGCTTCCGGCACCGAGCGTGAGCCGGGAGGACAGACCCTTCAGGGCGTCCAGATCCAGGGCATGGGAGGTGAAAGGGCGTAGGACGCGGCCGAGGAAGATGTCCATGGGCGTGTTCTGCGTCTCTCGGGAGTCCGGCATGTTCTGCTCGCTCCGCGCGCTCTCGCCGCCGTCGGCGGCAGTAGACGCGGGGCGTGGACCGGGCTCCCAACTCCGGCCCTCCAGACCGGCGTTGAGCCTGGCCGTCGCTGCCGCCACCCCCTCCGTACGGTGGATCTCGTACACCTCTGTGATCATCGTGTGCTGCCGGGCCGCGTCCGGCAGCACTCCGATGCTCGGCGGCTCGTGCGCGACCACGCGCCGCAGCCGCTCCGGGTACCGGGCCAGCAGGTCGAGGGCGACGATCCCACCGGAGCTGCTCCCGAAGACGCAGGCGGACTCGCCGTCCGGGAGGAGGGAGTCGAGCAGCTGGTGGGCGCGGTCGCTCCACGCCTCCACCCGCTGGTCCCCGACCGGCCCGTCGAGCGGGCCGCGGGACAGCCCGAGCGGGTCGTACGTCACCACGGTGAACCGCTCGGAAAGGCGTGCGACGGCGCCGTCCAGCCCCATGGGGTGACCGGCCCCGCCGGGAATGACCAGCAGCAGGGGCCCGCTGCCCCGCACGTCGTAGTGCCCGTCGTAGCGCTGGTCGTAGTGCCTGTCACGCATGATCCTCTTCCTTCCGCTCGCTCCGTGGCCAGTGCTCCAGGGCCGTGTGCAGGCCGTCGAGGGCCCGCTCCCACGAGGTCTGCACGTCCCTGGCGGCGTGAAAGCCGCCGATCGCCTCCAGAGCGCAGAAACCATGGAAGGTGCTGCGCAACAGCCGTACGGCGTCGGTGAGGTCCGGCTCGGACAGGCCGTACGCGTGGAGCATGCCGTAGGTGATCTCGGCGGTACGCCGGAACGCGTCGGACGCGGCCCCGACGGCGGGGTCGACCGGGGTGTGCGTGGCGGCGTAGCGGCCGGGGTGAGCGAGCGCGTACGTCCGGTAGGCGCCCGCGAAGGCGACGAGGGCGTCCTTGCCGGCCCGCCCCGCGACCGCCGTGGCGATCCCGTCGATCATCTCGCCCGCGGCCAGCAGCGCGACCCGCGTCCGCAGATCCTGCAGGTTCTTGACGTGCGAGTACAGGCTCGCGTCCTTCACCCCGAATCGGCGCGCCAGCGCGGACAGGGTGACGTTCTCGAACCCGACCTCGTCGGCGAGATCGGCCGCGGCCTCGACGACACGGTCGGCCGTGAGCCCGGCACGGGCCATGGGGACCACCTCTGGAGCACTGGCTTGGCTGGGTTGCCTTGCTGATTACCTAGGAGTCCTAGGCAGGGACCTAATATACACAGGCACGTGGGGAGTGAGAGGCTGTAGCGGACTGGGGGACGTGGTGATGCGGGGAGGACGTAGTGATGCTTGAGCAACTGCCCGAAGGGCTCGTCACGCCCGCGCTGGTCGTGGACGCCGACGTACTGGACCGGAACATCGCCCGCATGGCCGAGGCCGCCAGGACCGGCGGCTTCGCTCTCCGGCCGCACGCCAAGAGCCACAAGTGCGCGGAGATCGCGGGGCGGCAGCTCCGGGCGGGTGCGCGCGGACTGTCGGTGGCGACCCTGAGCGAGGCGGAGGCGTTCGCGGCGGCGGGCGTGGACGACCTGTTCATCGCCTATCCGCTCTGGCCGGACGAGAGCAGGGCGCGGCGCCTGCGCCGACTGGCCGACGTGGTCGCGCTGCGGGTCGGCGTCGACTCGGTGGCGGCGGCGCGGCGGCTGGGGGACGCGGTGCGGGGGAGTGACCGCGCGGTGGAGGTCCTGGTCGAGGTGGACTGCGGGACGGCACGGACCGGGGTGCCGGCCGCGGACGCGGGCCGGGTGGCCCGCGCCGCGTCGGACGCCGGGCTGAGCGTGCTCGGCGCGTTCACCTTCCCCGGACACGGGTACGGCCATGACCCCGAGGCCCGGGAGCGGGCAGCCCGCGACGAGGAGCGGGCCCTGTCCGAGGCGGCGGAGGCTCTGCGCGAACTGGGCCTGGAACCTCGGGTGTTGAGCGGTGGCTCGACTCCGACGGCGGGTCGCTGGCGCCCCGGCCCGGTCGACGAACTCCGTCCCGGTGTCTACGTCTTCAACGACGCCCAGCAACTGGCCATGGGCTGCTGCGGCGTCGACGACCTGGCCCTCGCGGCCGCCTCGACGGTCATCAGTGTCCCCGCCCCGGACCGTTTCGTCCTCGACGCGGGCAGCAAGGTCCTCGGTGCGGACCGCTCCGCGTGGGTGACCGGCCACGGCTATCTCCCGCGGTACCCCGCGGCCACGATCACCGCCCTCTGGGAGCACCACGCGGTGGTCCACCTCCCGGAAGGCGTACCCGCCCCCCGCCTCGGCGCGGTACTCGCCGTCGTTCCCAACCACGTCTGCCAGCCGGTGAACCTCGCGGACGAGCTGGTGATCGCCCGACAGGGCGTGGAACTGGACCGCTGGCGGGTGGCGGCACGCGGCGCCAACACCTGATCGCCGTGATCGCCATGATTGCCAAATAAATTCTGCAAAAATACTTTTGGAAAGTGTCCGGTGCGCTCTAGGCTCCCGGCATGGTCAGCGACGAGCACAAACGCGTACTCGATCCCGAGCGGGACGCCGGGGCCCTGAAGGCCCTCACGCACCCTCTGCGTATCCGGCTGCTCGGGATGTTGCGACAGGACGGTCCGGCCACCGCGAGTGAACTCGCGGTCAGGACGGGGGAGTCGTCCGCGTCCACCAGCTATCACCTGCGGGTTCTGGCGAAGTACGCGTTCGTCGCCGAGGCCGCGCACCGGGACGGGCGGGAGCGCCGCTGGCAGGCGGTGCACTCCGTGACCTCCTGGAGCAACAAGGCCATGGAGGACTCTCCGGCCAGTCGCGACTTCGTGAGCCTGTCGCGCAGGCGCCAGATCGAGCACCTGGAGGCGTCGCTCGTACGGTACGAGGCGGATGTCGCCGAAGGGCGGTTGGGCCAGGAGTGGGTCGAGCCGTCCGGGATCACCGACCTGATGCCCCGTCTGACTCCCGAATCGCTCTCCGAACTCTGGGAGATGATCGACCGGAAGCTGGAGGAACTGGCCGCGCGCGACGCGCAGGATCCGCGGGCCGAGCGGGTCGTGTTCGTCGCCGCGGGGCTGCCGCTGGCGACGCGCGGGCCGGACGCGGAGCCGGGAAGAGACGAGCCGGGAAGAGACGAGCCGGGAGGAGAGGAGCCGGGTACGGCGGGGTCGGGGACCGAGGGTGGTTCCGGGTCATGACCACGTCGCCGGACTTACACACCGCCCGCCGCCGTTACGTCACGGCCTGCGCTCTCTTCTGGCTGCCCGCGGGGCTGACCATCGCTCCCCTCATCCTGCTCTTCACCGAGCGGGGCATGACCATGGCCGCCATCGCGGGCTTCTTCGCCGCCCACTCCCTCACCGCCGCCGCGCTCGAACTCCCCACCGGAGGACTCTCCGACGTACTCGGCCGCCGCGCCGTCCTGGCCGCCGCCGGGCTGCTGAACCTGACCGCCCTGACCCTCCAGGCCCTGGGCACCACCGCCTGGGTCCTCACCCTCGGCATGGTCCTCATGGGCACGGCCCGCGCCCTGTCCAGCGGCCCCGCCGAAGCCTGGTACGTCGACACCGTCCACGCCCACGCCGGCCCCGACGCCGACCTCCGTACGGGACTCGCCCGCGGCGGCTCCGCGACCTCCGCCGCGCTCGCCATCGGCACGCTCCTCGGCGGCGCCCTGCCCTGGCTCCTCGGACTCGGCCCCGACCTCGGGGCCCGACTGGACGCGGCGACCTCCGGGCTCGTACTGCCCCTCTCCGTCCCGCTGCTCCTCGGCGCGGTGGTGGAGGTCGTCTTCGTGCTGTACGTCCTGACCGCCCTGCGCGAGCCGCCTCGCGCGAAGACCACCCTCCGCGACGTCCTCCACGGCATCCCGGCCACCGTCGTGGGCGGACTGCGGCTGGGCGCACGGGACGCGCTCGTCCGGCGCGTGTTCCTCAGCGCCGGGGCCACCGGCTGCGCCCTGGCCGCGCTCGAACTCCTCACCCCCGGCCGCGCCGCCGCCCTCACCGGCGCCACGGAGTCCGGCGCCGTCCTCTACGCCGTCATCGCCTGCCTCGGCTTCGTCAGTTCCGGCGTCGGCAGCCACCTCGCTCCGCTCACGGCCCGGCTCGCGGGCAGCGGCGAGCGCGCGGTCCTGGTGAGCCTCGGCGCCGGGGCGAGCGGGCTGCTTCTGCTCGGCGCCACGGCGGTGTCCACGGCGCCGTTCGCCATGGTCCTCGCCGCCGGCGGTTACGCCCTCGTCTACCTCGGCATCGGCGCGGCGGCGCCCAGCGAGAACGAGCTCCTGCACCGCCGTGTCCCCAGCGCCGGGCGCGCCACGGCGTTGTCCGTCCAGTCCCTGGCCCTCCAACTCGTGGGGGCGCTCAGTGGTCTGGTCGTCGGGGTGCTTCCGGCAGGGCCGCTGCCGTGGCTACTTGGGGGTGCCGTGCTGCTGGCGGGCGCCGTGCTGTGGATTCAGCGGGACCGGTCCACGCCCTCGCGCGAGGCGAACTCCACGAACGCGGTCCAGGTGGTGGGGGAGAGGGCGAGTTGAGGGCCGGGGGTGTGCTTGGAGTCGCGGATGTGGATGGTGGTGGGGCAGGTGGCGACCTCGACGCAATCGCCCTGACTGCCGCTGCTGTAGGTCGACTTGCGCCAGGAGAGGGCTACTTCGACGCAGTCGTCGCCTTGGGAGCCGCTGTAGGTGCTCTTGAACCAGGCGAGTTCGGTTGTGGTGGTGCTCATAGCGCTCCTCGCATCTCCCGGAGCAGGCTCGCGGAATCTTCGGGCGTGAGAGCCTGTGAGCGCATCTTGGCATACCGCTGCTGGATCAAGCTGATGTGTTTCCGGTCGGAGATGAGAACCCCGGTCTGCTGGCCCTCCGAGTAGGCGAACCACTCGTTCTCAGGGGTCTCCAACAGCTGTACAGGACCGTCGAGACCTGCGTGCGTATTCTGCTGGCGGGGCATCAGCTGCAACTCGACATTCCAGTGGCTGTTGTTGACCTCCAGTAGGTGGTCAATCAGCTCCCGCGTGACGTCGTCCCCGCCAGTGCGGCGATCCAGCACAGCCTGCTCGATGATGAAGCTGAACGCAGTCGGGGGCTCGCTGCGCGCGCTGAGTAACTCCTGACGGGCCAGCCGCGCGGCCACACGTTGCTCGACCTGTTCCTCGGTGGGCAGCGGCGGCACGCTCCAGATCACCGCCCGGGCGTACGTATCGGTCTGCAACAGGCCCGGAACGACGCGGCATTCGTACGTGTGCAGAGTGACCGCCTGCTCCTCCAGCTCCGCCCACTCGCGGAACCAGGAAGCCAAACCCGGCTGCCGCGTAGCGTACTTCGCTGCCGCCCGCAGCACACCGAACGCATCCAACACCTCCTCCGCCCGCTCCACATACGCCCGCGGCGGCAGTCGTCTCCCCTGTTCGATCGACGCCACCGTGGACGGCTGGTACCCCACGAGGGGAGCGAACTCCTCCTGCGTCAGCCCCGCCCGCTTGCGGCAGGCCTTGTGGACCAGGCCGAACGTCTTCAGACTGTCCGACGGTTCGGGCTCGTTCGTGGTGCTGTTGGTCATGACGGGTATGGTCACGGAAAGTGACTCGTACTGTCCATAGCGTGAACTCCTACAGAACCCGGCGTACGAGTGGCGTCGCTGGTCGACGCCCGTGATCCCCGGGACCGTTGGGCCATGCAAGGAGACATCCGGGCCCAAGAACCGGTCACCGTACGTACGTTCACGCAGCTCTTCAGCTGCACGCCGCGAGGCGCCCGGCTCGCGCGGCGGCTGGTCGCGAACCGGATGGACGTGTGGGGATTCGCGTACGACAGTGCGGCGAACGAAGACGTGAGCCTGGTCGTGGCCGAGCTGGCCGCGAACGCCGTACGGCACGGGAGCGTGCGCGGGCGCAGCTTCCGCGTACGGCTGGTGCTGCGCGAAGGCGTCGTACGCGTGGAGGTCGCCGACGGGCGCACCGAGCGGCTGCCGGTGCTGCGGGAGCCGGACGGCGAAGGCGGGCGCGGGCTGGTGATCGTCGCGGCGCTGGCCGAGCGGTGGGGTGTGGAGCCCCGGATCGGGATGGCGTACAAGGTGGTGTGGGCGGAGCTACTGGCGGGCCTGGGTGGGTAGTTGAGGTGGGAGTGGTGAGTCGACTCGTCCCCATCGCCCGCCGATCACGCGCCCGCCGTCCGGCGTTCACGTTCCGCACCGAATCTCCTCGTGGCGCGCTGTCGCACTCGCGGCGCACGACTCAGGAGGCAGGCATGGGGCACGGGCATCACCACCACGGTCACCAGCACGACCACAGTCACGGTCACGACCACGGTCACGGCCAGGAGAGTGAGTCGCTTCCCGCCGCGTTCGACGCCTCCGTGCCCGACGAGGCCCTGACCCCCGAGCAGCAGTCGCGCCGCTCGCTGCTGCGCCGCGCGGGGCTGCTCGGCGCGGGACTCGCTGCCGGTGGCGTCCTCGCGCAGGGGGCGGCGGCACCGGCGTACGCCTCCAGCGCCACGAGCGGTCGCAGACGGAACGGGTTCCTCTGGCTGTCCGGTGACCACCACATCCACACCCAGTACAGCAGCGACGGCAAGTACCGCGTCGGCGACCAGGTCCGGCAGGGCGCCCGGCACGGTCTGGACTGGATGGTCATCACCGACCACGGCAGCGAGACGCACGCCAAGATCGGTGTGGACAAGGTCAACCCGGACATCAAGGAGGCCCGGGAGGAGTACGAGGACACGCTCGTCTTCCAGGGGCTGGAGTGGAACATACCCGGCGCCGAGCACGGCACCGTGTTCGTTCACCCCGGCAACAACGAGGTCAGCGTCCTCAAGGCGTTCGAGACGTCCTACGACGGCAGCGTGACGGGGACCAGCGGGTCCTCGCCCGCCAACGAGGCGCTCGCCGTCGCGGGCCTCAACTTCCTCGCGGAGCAGGTGCAGCGGCGCAAGGTCAAGGACGCGCTGATGCTCGCCAACCACCCGGCGCGGCGCGGTGTCGACTCGCCGCACGAGATCCGCGACTGGCGCGACGCGACCGGCTCGGGCCGTCAGATCGCCGTCGGCTTCGAGGGCGCGCCGGGCCACCAGGCGGCGGGCATCGCCACGCCGCTGGGCATGGGGCGCGCCCGGGGCATCTACGACAACAACCCGAGTGCCGACTCCTTCGCCGGCTACCCGCTGGAGAGCTACCGCACCTGGGGCGGCTTCGACTGGATGACCGCCACGGTCGGCGGCCTGTGGGACAGCCTCCTCGCCGAGGGCAAGCCTTGGTGGATCACCGCCAACTCCGACTCCCATCAGGTGTACACGGACACCGCCGTCCGCGGCGGCCCGGACAGTGACTTCACCGCCAACGGCAGGCACACCGACCCGGTCTACGGCGGCAAGATCGACGTCACCCAGGGCGACTACTGGCCCGGCCAGTACAGCCGTACCCACGTCGGTGCCGACGGCTTCTCGTACGCCGCCGTCATGGACGGGATCCGCGCCGGGCGCGTGTGGGTCGACCACGGGCAGCTCATCAGCGGACTCGACGCGCGGGTGGCGGGTGGCAGCCGCTGGGCGACCCTCGGCGGCGCGCTGCACGTCAAGAAGGGGCAGAAGGTCACGCTGACGGTCGACATCGCGCTCGCCGACGGACCCAACTGGGCAGGTTTCGTACCGAAGTTGGCCCGCGTGGACGTCATCCAGGGCGATGTCACGGGCGCCGTCGCGGACAAGGACACCTTCACCGCGCCGACCGCGAAGGTCGTCCGGTCGTACGAGGTGAACAAGTCCACGGGCGTGGTGCGTCTGTCGTACTCCCTCGGGGCGGTCGACCGCCCGGTGTACGTCCGGCTGCGCGGCACCGACGGCAACCGTTCCTCCACCGGCCTGATGGGCGCGGCGGTCGACCCGGCGGGCCCGGCCGTGGACGTCGTCGGCGACGCGGACCCGTGGAAGGACCTGTGGTTCTACTCCAACCCGGTGTGGATCCTGCCGTCGTGACCGAACGGTACGTGGTCGGGGTCGACACCGGTCTGTCCGGAAACCTGCGGGCGGCGGACCACCTCCTCCTCGACCTCGCCGCCGAACTCGGCCTGGACGACGGGGTGGTGGGCTGCACGCACCATGTGCGGGAGGGGCGGCGGCACACCGCGCTGTCCTTCTCCGCACCCTCGGAGCGGGCGGCCCGCGCGGCCTGGCGGGCGCTCACGGAACGGGAGTTCGGCGCCGCTCTGGGCGCAGAGCGACACGGTCCGGACGAGCTGGCCGCCGGTGCCGCGCACGCCGCCGCGGAGCACCTCGCGCGCACCGGGGGCCGTGCCGTCCGGTACGCCGGGGCCGACGCCCTCACCGGCACGGTGACCGTCGCCCGGCTGCTGGCCGTCTCCGCGATCGAGCGCATCGTCGTCCTCGGGACGCCCGACGGCCCCGACCCGAACCAGCGGATCGTCACCCGCGATCACGTACGACCGGAGTGGCGCGAAGGACGACTGACCCTGGCCGCGATGCCGGCCGCGGGCGGAACCCTGGTCCCGTTCGAGGTCCCGGACCCGACCCCGTGCTGCGCGGACCACTGACCCGACGCTCATCGGGGTCTGACATCAGCACTGCCCTGCGTTCGGTTTCGCCAACGAAAAGAGATGCTGTGCCGGGCGTCGCGAGCGTCAAAGGACTTCAACCTGTGATCATGGAGCGTTCATTAAGAGTGATCGACGAGTAGTTCCAGGTCGCGGCGGCCGATGTGCTGCCGCCGCGGGGCGCTCGCGGGAACGCGCTGTAGGTGATGTGGTGAACTGGTTGACCTCGCTGCCGGCGGTGGTGCTGGTTGTGGGCGGGCTCCTCCTTGCCTTACTGGTCGCGGCCGTGGCGCGGGTCGGCGTCCGGGCGCTCGTACCGGTCGAGGAACGGGATCGGGTGCCGCAGATCGCCACGCCCCTGATGCCGACACTCGGCGCTGCCTTCGCGATCTTTGCGGCACTCACACTGGCCAGCGAGGCCGGCTACCTGCGCGCGGCCGAGGGGTTGGTGAGCGACGAGGCGGCCGCGGCCTCCCGCCTGGCATGGGCGGCGACAAGTCCGCGAGTCCAGTCGGAGCCGATCCATGCGGCACTGCTGGACTACTTGCAGACCACGCGTGCCAGGGAGTGGGAGGCTGCAGCAGCGGCGTCCGGTGACGACCCTGCCACCGCTCACGCGATCGCACGACTGGAGCGGAGTGTGCGCGCCGAGGCGGCCCGGCCCGAGGTGGGAACCCCGACAGGCACGGAGCTGGTGGTTTCCATGGACGGTGTCACCAGTAGTCGTCGCGCCCGCGTTGCCGCCGCCTCGCGCGACGTTCCCGCGCTCTATGTCGTCACGCTCGTGGTCAGCGGACTGGCCTTGATCGTGAACTCCGGCGCACTGGTCTTCCGCAGCAGCCCGCGAACGTCGCTGCTGATCGTAGGTGTTGCAAGTGTGGTCGGGCTGAGCCTGGCGCTGCTCTTCGCACTCAGCGCGCCCTGGAGCGGACCGTTCATCGTCAGTGGGCATCCACTCGACGCCATCATCGGGGACCTGAAGTCCGGCTTCTTCGACGGCGGGCCGTAGGCGGCGGGCGCGACCAGTACGCCGACAACCGATCACCGGCGGCCACCTAATCGATCAACGCCCTGCCCTGCTGTCGACGGTGGTCGCCATTGAGCGCCCTTTGGTGATGTCAGGAGCCGGGGCGCTCCTGACGTGCGCCCGCATCGCGATGCGTAGGGCTTCGAGTTCGGTTCGAGGGAACGGACGGCCCCACTGAGCCTCGTAAGTCTCCTCACCGAGCTCGTGAGTGATCTGGTCGAAGGCGCGGACGGCCGAGCGGGCCAGTGCCGCGATCGTGTGGCGACCTGACCAGAGAACAGTTCCCGAGCTGTCCGGTGCCCGGTCGTCCTCAGCCACGACGAGACCGATGTCGACCTCAGATCCGTCCCGATGGAAGAACCATCGGTAGACCTGAGGCTCCCCCTCCAGCTCAGCGAGCGTCTCTCCGTCACCCAGCACGAGCCTGGCAACCGCGTACAGGAACTGCTCAGGCCCGTCGGTGACGTACGAAGCGATGATCTCCGCCTCGCCTTGATCGTCAGCCACCTTGACGAAAGCCCAGCCGTGACTCCCCAGAGTCCACGTGATCGCGAGAGACCTCATTGCACCCCCTGTGAAGGTTCACCCTACTTCCGGCCGGCGGATCGCCCTTGGGCTGGCGGTCGCCGCCCCTGCAACAACGCCCGCTTTAGGAGAGAGGGTGACGCGTCCTACCGGTGACCTGCGGCTTCCGTGGCCGAGCTAGTGGGCATGTCGACGCCCGGCAGTCGCCTTTGTTGACCGCGGCTGACCCCTGCATCTGGCACGGATGTGGCACGCGACTATCCGCGTCGTGCACCTTCTGATCCGTAGCTCTACAGAGATCAGCCGTTGAGGGTCACGCAGGTCGCACTTCAGCCATACGAAGACGCGGCTGGTCGGATTCGGTCGTTGGGGTTGCTGTATTTCGCTGCTGCACTGATTGGGTGCCCTCAGCAGCCGTGCTGGGGGCACCCGTATGCCCGGATCAGATGGCGTCGATCCGCCAGGCGATCACGCCGGTCGACCCCTTGGCGCCGTCGACATCAATGCGTACCGGCTTGTGCACGGTGATCCGCTGCTGGACCACCGACTGATCGCACGGCACCTTGGTCTCTGTGCCGGTGCTCGCCGGTGTGAATGTCAACTGCGCGCTGCCGTTGCCGACGCACACCAGGTTGAGCCTGTATGTCCTGCCCTCGTTCAGGCTCGGCTCGGTGTGGATGCCGTCGATCACCCGCTCCGCGCCGGCCTCGACCATCTTCCCGCTGTGGACGGCGGTCAGGGCCGCTTGAGCCTGCTCAGTGAGTTTCTTCTGGGACGGCTCTGTTGCCGTCTGCGACCCACTCGCAGCAGGCGGCGAGTGATCTTTGGAGGCTTTGCCGTCATCGCTGCCGGATGTGCACGAGGAGAGCAGGACTACTGACGCTGCCACAGCGCATCCGGTGAGCCATGCCCGCGGGCTCGAAAAGGTCATGACGAGGTTTCCCAGTACTTCCAGCCAGTCTCGGATGTGGGCAGCGTCGCCGACCCGTGAGCGATCTCGACGCCACCACAGCTACTGCCACCGGCGGAACGGTACCGCTTCCAGTTCAGCTTGTACCCCCACGAGCCGTACTGCAGGTGTCCGTACTTGTTCCGGCTGATGTCATGGGAGTAGTTGTGGCCGATGGCGACAGAGACACTGGCACCGATTTTGATGCTGATGGTGGTCTTGGCCTTCGCGAGGATTGCCCCGGCCGACCACTCCCCGCTGGCTGAAAATTCGGCAGAAATGGTGCCGGTTTTGGTGACGGACACGGACATGGTGCCGCCCGGACCGTCCTTGTACTTGGTGCCGTTCCACCAAGAAGGAACGTGGTATGCCTTCTTCGACGTGATGGTGTACCACGTGGAAGGCTGGTCACACATGGACGGCGCCTTCTCAGAGAGTGGCTGACCGGTGGCGTCCTCCCAGACCTGTCTGTCGTTGATGTCCGCCGTTTGGTCAGCGGATATCGCGCTGTTGTCGCCTGTCGGCAATTCATCAGCGGAAGCAGTACCCACAGTCACGAAGCAGAGAAGCAGAGCAGTAGCAGCGCCGGTCGCAGCGCGCCGTGAACCGATGCCCATGTGACACCTTTCCGGTGGACCGCCCCCGTGGCGATCGAGCACTTGGACACTACGGGCAGGGCATGTACTGGACAATCAATGATCAATGTTCTGAGGAGAACTTGAGAATTCGATGTGGTGTGGTCGGGAAGTGGGGAGCCTCAAAACCAGGTCGGTGGAGCTGCTTTGGCGCGAGTGATCACGGCCCCGTAAGCTTCCGGCGCGTCGGGCAGTCTGTGGACCTGCCCGGTAAAGCACGACGTTGGGGCCGTGATCTTCGAGGCTCGCGCCAAAGTGGCTGCCTAACCCTTCAGTTGTAGTTCAGGGCGAGTTCGCGAGTCCGGTGTCTGCGATGATGCTCGTTGGCGTCGGCCTGGTGATGTCGTCGCCAGCGTGACCACCACAGTCCGTGGGCGGCCCGACCGTGCTCGGGTGGGGGCGGCGGGTGGATGAGCGTAAGGAGCTTGCGGATCTCGGCCGCGGTGTAGGGGATGAGCTGTTCGGGGCTGATGATGTCCTCGTGCTCCCCCCTTTGGGCTCCTCATCAGGCTCGTCACCGCTGTTACAGCCGGACGGGTGTAGCCCAATCAGCCCACCGAAGAACCTGTAGGCCAATCAGACGAATCACACCTCATTCCTGATAGACCCACACGTGCTGGTCAACGGCGAGAACGCCGTCTGAGGGCTGGCCGTTTGGACGACGATGCCGCACGCCTTCGCGCCCGCCCAGGCCCTGAACACGGCACGGCGCGCTGCCGAGGAGGAAGGCCAAGACCAGGTCGTCCTCGCCCAGTTCGAAGACGGCCAGTCGGTGTGGAAGTTCTACCCCGTCAGAGAGGTGCCCGAGTCGCCCAACACGAGGCCGGAACGGCCATCGGTGCCCGACCAGCAGACGCCCCCCCGTTGGGGCCACCGTCGGTCTGACTGGGCGTTTGACGCGGCTACCGTGGGTGCACGGCGTAGGTCAGGTGCGTCACCCGCGGCGACGGCTCCGAACGTACCGGCTCCAGCGCGACCCTGGACGCGTCCACGCCGTCGAACAGGCGGGTGCCGGCGCCGAAAAGCACCGGTGACAGCGTGATCGAGAACTCGTCGACCAGGCCGGCGTTCAGGTACTCCAGGATCGTCGCGCCGCCGCCGGCGATGCGGACGTCGCGATCGCCGGCGGCCTCGCGGGCCTGGTCGAGGGCGTGCTCGATGCCGTCGTCGACGAAGTGGAACGTGGTGCCGCCGGGCCGCTGCCACGGGTCACGCTTGGTGTGCGTCACGACGAAGACCGGGGCGTGGAAGGGCGCCTCCTCCGGCCATGACTGCTCGCCGAGGTCGAACATGCGCCTTCCCATGACGCTCGCGCCGGTGCGCTCGAACGTCTCCCGCGCGACGTCGTTGTCGCGGCCCTCCTCGCCGCCCTCGCCCAACTTCAGGTTCTCCCGGAAGAACCGCAGCGGGAACACCCACTGCTGCAACTCCGTCCACTGCGCCATCCAGCGCTGAACGTCCGGGTCGTTCTGCTTGTCGGGCGCGAAGAGCTCGTCTTCAACGGGCACGGACTCGGGCGCCATGAAGCCGTCCAGCGACATCGTCACGCTGAAGAACACCTTCCCGGCCATCAGCCCTCCGCCCCCCTCCGCGCGAGGTCGGTGACGTAGTCCGCCAGGCTGCTCAGGGTCTGCCGGCCCCCCTCGATCGCGTGGTACTTCTCGACCGCCTCGTCGCGCAGTTCCTTGGTGGGGAACACCGTGCGCATCACGATCCGGGTCGCCTCACCGTCAGGCGCGAAGGTCAGGACCGACTCGAAGGCGTTCGGGTCGTCGCGGGACTCACCGTGCAGCAGCTCGATCCGCTCCGGCGGGACGATCCGCAGCCAGCGGATCCACTCGGAGTAGTCGGTCCCGTCCGGCCCGTGCAGTACGAAGTCCCACTCCCCGCCCTCGCGGAACTCGAAGGACCGCGTGGTGGTGGTGAACCCCTCCGGACCCCACCACCGCGACAGGTGCCGGACCTCGGTGAACGCCTCGAACACCAGCTCCCGCGGGGCGTCGATGACCCGGGAGACCACGATCTCCCGGTCGGCCGTCGCCGGCTCCCCCCGCGCTTCTTGTCTTGCCCCTGCCATCGGTCAATCCTCCTGCCGTGTCTGCTTGAGGTCCTGCACGTAGGTGTCCAGCCGGTCGAAGCTCTCGTTCCAGAACCGCTCGAATCCGCCGGTCCACTCGTGGACCGGCCGCAGCCCGCGGGCGTCCAGGCCGTAGAGGCGCTGCTTGCCCGCCCCGCGGACCCGCACCAGCCCCACCTCCCGGAGCACCCGCAGGTGCTTGGACGCCCCCGGCTGGCTCATCCCCAGCTTCTGGGCCAGGTCGTTCACCGGCCACTCACCCGCCCGCAGCAGCGCCAGGATCTCCCGGCGCTGCGGCTCCGCTATCGCGTTGAAGACGTCCGACGTCGTCGCTGCTCGTGCCATGGCAGCCATGATATTCCCATATCGGAATACGTCAAGGCGGTTGGGAATCGGGCGAGTCCTGTCGGATGACGATTGTTGGGCCGAAGCCTGTTCTTCCGGATGCGGACGTATCCCGCGTCGAGGTCGACGTCCTCCCAGTGGAGCTCGAGCGCTTCCCCTTGCCGAAGCCCGAGCGTCAGGGCGACCACCCAGCGCGCGCTGTTGCGGAGCTTGGCCGCCTCGACAAGCAGGCTCTGCACCTCCTCGATCGTGCACGGCTCGATGTCCTCCTCTTCGAGTCGCGGAGCCTTGGCGATCTCCGCCGCGTTGGTGGGCACGTGCCCGCGTCGCACCGCCTCACTGAGAGCCGTACGGACCGTGCGGTGCACATGGTGAGCGGTGCCGGCCGCGTTGCCGGCGCTCTGCATCTTTTGGTAGAAGCGCTCCAGGTGCTCGGGCTCCAGCCGCTCAAGCCGATGGGCACCCAGGCCGGGGACCAGGTGCACGCGGACGTCTACCTCGTACTCGTCATGCGTGTTCTCGGAGACGTACGGCTTGGCGGTGTTCTCGGCCCAGTGCTCAAGCCAGCTCTGGACGGTCCAACCCTTGCCGGGCTTCCGAAGCTTCTTGTCGTCCCGGGCCCGTTCCATCTCGCGGACAGCCTTGGTCACCTCGGCCTTGGTCTCGCGTTCGATGTGGCGTCGGTCGGGCTTGCCGTCATCTTTGATGCCGAGCCACCACAGCCACCGAGCCCGACACGACGTACGTCCACCCACTGGGTCTTCGCCGGGACCGGCCTGTCCTCCGCCGAAGCCTGGCTCGCCGCATCCCTCGACCCCGCCCCCGGCACAGAAGGAGAACCGACCCGTGGCTGAGCCGACTGAGACTCAGGCTGTTTCGAAGGCCGTTGCCGATCCCTCTCTCGTCCTGCTGACCGTCGAAGAGGTGGCACGGCGGCTTCGGACAGGCCGTACGACGTGCTTCAAGCTCGTGCTCGCGGGCGAGATCGAGTCGGTCACGGTCGGTCGACTTCGGCGGGTTCCGCCCGAGGCCTTCGTCAGTCGGTGATGTCAGGGGTTTCGGGATCGACTACCGGCGCCGAGCATCTGGTCGATGACGCGCTCCAGGGCGTCGTCATCTTCGATGATGAGCGCCGCGGGTGGCTCGCCCTTATTAGCCCAAATCCTTCGGTTACAGAACCGTCACACAACAGAACACAACTGGCTGCCGGGTCGGTGGGTCCTACTGTGCGTGACGACGGCACACTCCCGCCGTCACCGAGCGCGGCGACACCGCGCGATACACGCATCCGGGGGATACGTTGAACACGCTTGCACGCAAGGTCCGTTCGTCGGTCGCGGTCTCGGGGACGGCCCTGCTGCTGGCCGCCACGGGCTTCGGCCTCGCGCCGGCCGCTTCCGCGGACGAATCGCAGCCGCCGATGCTGGCGGTCGCCACCGCCGCGCCCGCGGAGGTCGGACTGGCCGGCCTGCCGGTTGGCTTCACCACAAAGGTCTCCAACACCGGCGCCCATGACACCTCATCGGCGCGGCTGATCTACCGGATCGACGGGGGAGCCGGCCTGCCGTCGAACGCCGTCAGCCTGCAGTACCGGCTCAGCGGCACGGCGTGGAAGACGGTGCCGCTGACGTACGCCGATGAGAAGTTCTCCGGCGAGATACCCGAGACCTTCCCGCTCGCCGCAGGCCAGTCCCGCACCGTGCAGCTGCGCATCGGGGTGCCCATGGGCACCCCGCACAACGGCGACAGCAACGGCGGCACCCAGCAGCTGAAGCTGACCACTCTCGTCTCCAACGGCGCCTCCGGAGCGGCCACCGACACCGACGACGACACCATCAAGGTCGACGGCCTCAGCACCGGGCTGTCCGGCGTCCCCGCCACCGTGACCGCCGGCGGCCCCGCCATCAGCTTCGAGGCCACGGTGACCAACCCCACCGCGTCGAGGTACGAGAACGTCACGGACACGCTGATCACGAACAGGTACGCCTCCGTGCAGGTGCTGCGCTCCGGGACCTGGAAGACCCTCACGCCGGTCACCTCGAACGCCGAGGCCGATGTGTACGGGTTCGACGTGATTGGCAAGGACGCCTCCCTCGCCGCGTACAGCAGCACGGTCGCCAAGGTCCGGGTGACCTACCGCAAGGACACGCCCGCCGGAAAGGCCACCGTGCAGCCCTGCGCATTCGTCAACCAGGGGTCGACACCTTTCCGCGGCACCACCTCTTGCGGAGACCGCGCCACCTTGACGATGCTCGCGGCGGGCTCCACCGGATCCACCGGGGGCACGTCCACCCCGATCCCGACCCCGACCGCCTCCGCGACCCCGACCCCCTCCGCCTCGCCGTCCACCTCGACCGAGGCCCCGTCCGCGACCTCGGGCACGACCTCCGGCACGTCCGGGACGAGCTCGCAGCTGGCCAAGACAGGAAGCAGTGGGACGTCCACGATCGCCGTGGCGGCCGGCGCCTTCCTCCTGGCCGGAGCCGGGGTACTGGGCGCCGTGGCCCTGCGCCGCCGCCGCACGCGGGCCTGACCCCCGAAGTAGCGCAGGCACCACCCGTCCAGCCAAGACGGGAGGTGCCTCTGCTCGGCCGGCCGTCTGAGCGGCTCAGTGAGGACAGCCGGTGATTGTCATGCCGACCGAGTAGGACAGCCAACGGTCACGCTGATTGGGCTCGAATCGTGCCGGTAGTGGCCGCTCGGCCTCGTCGACGCCGAGAAAGTTCACCGGCGGCACGCCAGGGATATCCCCACCGAGTCGAGCCGGCGGTCGCGGCGGCCCATGCGCATCGAGGTCGTGGCGGGCCGCCACTGGCCAGGCTGGCCTGCAGAGCGACCGCGACTGCCTCGGCGATGACGAGGCGGCACATCTGGCGGCAGCTTAGGCGGTGCGGCGCGACGCCGAAGCTGCTCAGGAGACCCTGCCCTCATGTGCCGGTCACGCGGGATCCCCGAACGAGACTCCAATTCGACCCGCAAACTTCAAGTTCGGAAAAACAACAGCTTCGGAGGGCTTCCCGGAGTGGCGCGGGGGCATCGGCGTCGTCCGTGGCGGCCTGTACCGCCAGGAATGCAGCGGCCAGCATCGACAGGGTGATGTGCCGGTACCAGCCGTGCCAGTGGCGCACCTCGTAGTCGGCCAGCCCGCACTGATGCTTGCCGAGTTTGATCGCGTCTTCCACCCGCCAGCGCGCGCCGGCGACGTGGGCCAGGTGTTCCGGCGGGGTGCCGGCCGGGCCCCAGGCCAGGTAGTAGTCGAGGTCGTCGGGCGTTTCGGGGCGGCGTCGGGCGATCATCCATCGGCTCGGCCAGGGCTGCCCCCGCACCGCGGTGCCCACGAGCTCCTCCGGGTCGGCGATCCGGCGGACCCACCACTGCCACCAGCGGGAGCCGGTCTGGCTCGGGCCGGCTTCGATCAGCTGCCACTCGCTGTCGTCCGCGGCGGCGGCCAGCTTGTCGATACGCCGCCAGCCCGGTCGGGGCAGCACTGTCTGGGCGCTGGAGACATTGACCACGTACGGCAGTTGGCGGCTCTCGGCGAAGGAGCGGAAGCCGCCGTCACGACCGTAGACCTCGTCGGCGGCCAGCCAGGTGTTCTCCGGAAGCTCGGGGAGAATCCGGTCGATCATCTTCTCGGCGAGGCGGGGTTTGGTGGCGAAGCCGACGGTCTCGGGCACCTGCGCACCGCTCGCGATCGCCTGTCCAGACTTGCGGCAGGTAGATCTCCCGGTCGACCAGGGTTGCCCCGCGGGCGGCGGCCCAGGCGGCGAACACCCCGATCTGGCAAGGAAAGACGCCGCCGAGTGAGCCGGTGAACTGCCGGGCCACGCCAACAGAAGTCTTGCCCTTCTTGGCGAACCCGGTCTCATCGATGACCAGCACCCCGCCCGCGCTGTCAGCCAGCCCGTCCAGCGCATACCGGCGGACGCGGTCGCGCAGCTCATCGACGTCCCACTTCGCCCGGTCCAGTAAGTGCTGCTGCCCGTCGGGGCGCCGCCAGCCGGCGTACTCGGCCAGCTGCCAGCCATTCTTGCGGGAGACCGGACCCAACAGCCCGCGCACACACGCTTTCGCCCGCCGCCGCAGATCCGCCCGGGGGAAGACGTCGCCGATCTGCCGCAGCAACTCCTCCAACTCGGCATCCCACTCGGCTACTTGTGCCACGTCGCCGGACCAGTCTTCCATAACAGGGAGTTACCCTGCGAACCTGATCAGCGAACTACAACTGAAGGGCTAAAGCCGTGGAGGCGACCGCCCCAGCCACGACGTACCTCCTTCTACGGCAAGCGGTTGATTGCTGTGCGCGTGGCACGGGCGTCTGCTGGGCTGGGGCCGGGCGGCGACAGGAGCGCAAGCCCGGCCGGGGGCCGGGCTGCGCGCGGGGAGCGGAGCGAACCGCCTTGAACCAGTTGAGTTGGCTGCGCTGCGTCACAAGGACATCGACCTGACCGGCCGCCTGGTCGTTGTCCGCCGGGCGCAAGCCGAGTTGGAGAACGGGCGGCTCTTCGACAAGGCTCCCAAGTCGGCTGCCGGGGTGCGCACGGTCTCCTTCCCCGGTGAGCTGGTCGACGCGATTACGCTCCACCTGGAGCACTACGCCGCTGCTGGACAGGACGGTCACGTGTTCGTCGGGCCGCAGGGTGGGCAGCTTCGGCGGAGCAACTTCCGGGACGACTGGGTCAAGGCGCGGAAGGATGCAGGCGTGACGGCCGAGCTGCACTTCCACGACCTGAGGCATACGGGCAACACGCTGGCCTCCACGCCGGGGCACCCGGGAGCTGATGACGCGGATGGGCCACAGCAGCTCCCGTGCCGCGCTGATCTACCAGCACATGACCAGTGACCGTGATCGGGCCATTGCCGACCGCCTTGGCGCGATGATCCGCGACGGTGGGGGAGACCCCTCGGACGGCGGCGACAAGGGCTCCGTAGGGACGTAGTGGCACGCGTGTGGCACGGTGCCGGAAACGGCAAAGGGCCAGCCTGGGAGGAAACCCCTCCTGAGCTGGCCCTTCTCTCTGTGCCCCCGGCAGGATTCGAACCTGCGACACCCGCTTTAGGAGAGCGCTTGGGGTGCCTGGCCGGTGACCTGCGGCTTCAACGGCCGAGCTAGAAGTCATGTGACCTGCCCGTGCCGTCTTCACCTCTGTCCTCTTCGCGACCGGCAACGACCGCGACAACCGCGCCGCCGTCCGGGCCGTACCAACGGAGGAGCTGGACCTGATGAGGCTGGCGGTGTACGGGTCACGGATCGCAGTGGACAAGGTGCTGAAGGGTGCGCGGATGCAAACGTGACGGAATCTGCACAGCGAATGCGCAACTGCGTTACGGGTGCGTTCTGTTGGTGCGGAGTTGTCCTGGTTGGAGCTGCCGTGGCAATAGCTGTCGGTTTCCTGTACGGGGCTACATGTAGAGAAGCTGCCCTCAATTCGTGTGCATGCGTGCATGGATGAGTAGCCGACTGTTTCAACTGTCGCGCTGGGAGCAGCGGCCGACTGGATGCCTGGCACGCTCCGTGATTTGATCCTTCGCGCCGCCGGGATCGCGCCAAGGCGTCCGGAAACGGATGGCGCGCGCCTGCGGTAGCGGCCCACCGGCTTTCCCCAGCTTGGCCGTTCCCCCTTGCCGAACATCCATACGAAGGGCAGTTTCATCATGAACTCCGCTCCCCAGGTTCAGACCCTTGAAATCTCTGACATCGAGCTCGACACCGTCTCCGGCGGCCTGAGCCCGCAGGTCGGCATCGCCGCCGGCCCCACGGCGATCAGCAACTCGGACCTCGTGGCTCAGTTCGGCGCGGTCAAGGACGAGGTCTCGGACACCGTCGGCCAGTACCACCAGGTCGGCGTCACTTTCTCCTTCTGATCGTCAGATCTCGGGACTTCCTCATCGCGGGATCGCTGATACCGGCAGCCTGACTGCCGATCGGCGTCCACAGCGACAAGCCCCCTACCCGCGGGTTTTCGCTGGTAGGGGGCTTGATCGTTAGGGGTTGCCTGTTATTTCCCTGGGGCTTGTCGGGGATCTTGGTGAGCTGAAACTTCGCTGGTCAGGGCCCTAGTCAGCCCCTTCACAGGGGTCGTCATTGGTCGTCGATGGCCGCCGCCGATCGGTCTCGGACGTCCCAGGGACGGCCCATCAGTGGCCCACCTGAACGGCGTCAGCCGGTCGACTCCGAGTTCCTGAAACGTGTTGATCACGCTCTGCCACGCAGCCTCCAGGAAGGGCCCTCGTTCCCCTGGTTCTCGGTCGCAGGTCGGAGCTGGACGGGCCCAGAGACGGATGGCGCCGTCCCGAACGGTTGCTAGCGTGGAAAGTGGTTCTGGCAGCCAGGGGGAAGGAGGCCGACCGATGGCAGTCGAACTCAACCACACGATCGTCGCCGCGCACGACAAGATGGCGTCCGCACGGTTCCTCGCGGATCTGCTGGGTCTGGAGGTGGCACCGGAGTACGGTCCGTTCGTCCCGGTGCAGATGCCGAACGGCGTGACGCTTGACTACATGGACACGGCCGAGTCGATCAGCCCACAGCACTATGCGTTCCTTGTCTCCGAGGACGACTTCGACGCGATCTTCGCCCGTGTCTGCGAGGCGGGCCTGACCTACTGGGCGGACCCGCATCACCACCACCCCGGCGAGATCAACCACAACGATGGCGGCCGTGGGGCGTACTTCGACGACCCCAACGGACACAACCTCGAGATTCTGACCAGGCCGTACGGCAGCGGCGAGGACTGATACCCCGGAGCGGTGCCGGGAGCCGGAGGCCCCTCGGCGACCGTGTGCCCAGCTACGGATCAGAGTGCGAACGGCTCGTAGGCCAGAGCGCGATCGATGATCTTCTCGGCGGTCGGTTCTGGGTCTCCGGGTACCACCCGCTGATCTGGGCCTCTCTCGTGTCCTAGGACGGGTGGGCGCGGACGGTTTCGAACCGCCGGCAACCGCCTTGTAAGTTCGATCTGTGGGTGATCTGGCACACCTCTGCCCATGACGCCCAATCCCCGCGCGGCCGCTGGACTCCGCGGATGTTCGCCGACGTTGATGTCAGCGAGGTGGGCACCGAACGAGTACGTGATCCTCTGCGCCCATATTGTCAGGGCTGGCCGCCAGCCGGAGACGGGTGAAGCGTGACGCCACCTATCTCGTGTCACAACAATGCTGCCTCGACTCACCGTCACTGTGCCGTGTATTCCCCAGGCGGCTTAGTCACAGCCGCAACCGGGTGAAACGCCCCTCGAATCGACTTGCGATAGATCAGTTACGGGTAATTACAGAGAGCCTCCATTTGGCCTCGACCCACCATGCTCTGACGCCAACACGAACTGCGCGGATCGAGAAAGGACTCCGACAATGAGAAGTAGAGTCATCTGGGCGGTCGCTCTAGCGACAGCCTCCGCCTCCCTTGTCACCCCAGCAGTAGCAGCCCAACGCGGGCATGACCACCACGCTTGCCACGTCTCAAGCGCCGCCAACCCTAATAGGGGTGACTGCTTCGTGCAGTTCGACGTGCAGTTCGCGTAGGTGAAAAAACTCAACCTCGGGGGGCCGCCTGGACCAAATCTCGGCGACGCGATGATTTTGAGCCTAGATGTGTTTCAAAATGGTCGGAAGATCGGTGTAGGGGATGGCACCTTCACCACCACGCGGGTCACTGGTTCAGGGCCCAACTCGGTGGTCGAATCGCAAGGGATTTTCACCCTGCGGCTGCCCGATGGGCAATTGAGCATTCAGTTTATTCAGCTCCGTGACGATGAGCAGGTCCTACCTGTTGCCGTCACGGGTGGCAGCGGAGTCTTCCGCGGGGCCGGAGGCGACGGGACTATCACGAAGGGCAACAACTCCGGTGTCGTCAAGCTGCACCTCCAGTTCGCATAAGGCCGCCCCGGGAATGACAAGCCTTGTCCGCTCTGTGCCTGCACCGTGCCCACCGTAGTCACGGACGTCAAACCGCGTTTGTCGCGGATCGGCACCGGTCCTCGCCGGACCCCGAGAACTGATCCACGGTTGGTGAGAGTCGTTCATCGGTGGGTGCATGCGGCAGTGTAGACCGCTGGGGCTTGGTAGCCGAGCGAGCTGTGTCGTCGGCGCCGGTTGTAGTCCTCCTTCCAGTCGCTGATCACGACTCGGGCTTGGGCCAGCGACCAGAAAGATGTGAAAGTTCAGGTGGCCTAGCAACGGCGTCCCTGGACACGGTTGCCCTCAGTCACTCAGGTCGTATCAGTCATACAGCCGCGTACTTACCTCTCTCGGTCAGCACGGGAAAGCCGAGACGGCTAGCCCAAACCGAAAGGGTGTTCAGCGGACTTCGGCGCCGAGGGCGATGTCGAAGCCGGCGCCGTTGCGGGCCAGCCCCATCAGCAGGATGCCGGTCCATTCGAGGACCGAAGCCATCGCGAGCCCTCCCGTGTCCAGGGGCCGCAAGTCGATGCTCTCCAGAAACGCCGCAACTTGGGCCTTCGCTGCGGCGTCGTCGCCGGCAACAAAAACGTCCAGGGGCGTGTCGCGAGCGAGGACGTGGCCGAAGACCGAGTTCAGCGCCTTCACGACGGGTGTGCCCTCGGGGGCGGCAGCAGCGATCTCCTGGGCCGCCGAGCTGTCTGGGGTGGTCGTGAGTCCGCTGGCGTCGGCGTTGAAGGGATTGGAGATGTCGACGAGGACCTTGCCGGCAAGGGCGTCGCCGTAGTGAGTGACCACGTCGACTGCGCCGGTGTACGGGACGGCCACGATGACGATGTCACCTGCCGGCGTTGCGCCGAGCGCGCCGACGGTGGCTCCGTGGCCGATCTGGTCGGCCAGCGCCAAAGCCTTGGCGGTGTTGCGGCTCATGAGCTCGGTCGCGTGGCCGTGCTTGGCTGCCCGGGTGCCGATGGCGGCGGCCATGTTGCCCGAACCGATGATGCTGATGGTGGTCATGACGTGTTCCTTTGCTGTCTATGGAGCTGCCGGTAAGGCGTGAGTTGCCGGTCTGATGGGCTGCATCAAGCGCTTTGGCCACGCAGCATTGGCTCGCGGACTAGTTGCGTTCGCGGGCGACGTGTTCGCGTACCGCGGGGATGGTTTCAGCGGCGAAGCGCTCGATTACGTCCTGGTCGTCGCTGGCCAGAATGAAGATGCTGACGCCGTCCTCGACGGCCAGCTGGGTCAGTGCCTCCGGAGTCTGCTGGCCCGGGAAGATGTTGAGTAGACGGGTGATCTCGCGGGGATCGCGGCCGGCGGCCCGGGCGGCATCGTCGATGATCGCGTTTCCCTTTGATACACCGCCCGGCTCCATCATCGGCAGCGACGGCAGCCAACCATCGGCCTTGCGTCCCACCAAGCCCTGCATCTTCGGCTTGTGGGCGCCGAGCCAGATCGGGATCTCGTGGGCGGGCGCGGGTCCACGCTCGGCGCCGTGGACCGAATAGAACTCGCCGTCAACATCCACGCCGCCGGGCTCGTCGGCATCCCAGACCCCGCGGATGATGTCGATTGCCTCGTCAAGTGCCGCAACGCCCTGTAGCGGGGTCAGCCGCCGTCCGCCGATCGCCTGCACGGCATCCCAGTAGAAGCCGGCTCCGAGTCCGAGGCTGGTCCGTCCACCGGAGAGCAGGTCGAGGCTGGCCGCCGCGCGGGCGAGTACGGCGGGGGGCTGACGCAGCGGCAGGTTCAGCACGTTGCCGGACACTCCGATGCGCTCGGTCCGCGCGGCCACCCAGCTCAGCAGAGTCCAGGTATCGAGAAAGCTCGACTGGTAGGGATGGTCCTGGAAGGTGACGAAGTCGAAGCCGAGCCGCTCACTCAGCTGCGCCAACTCGACCGGACGGCTCGGCGGGGAGTTGGTGGGACCGAGGAACGTTGCGAAACGCAGGGGATGACCGTAGTCAGGCATCGATGTCTCCTTCAGTCGTTCGTTCGTGGTCAGCCGCGACGCGACGTCGTCGCGCAGAGCGTGTCGTCAGATCAGGGCGCTGACGATTTCGTCGAGAGGCTCGGGCTGGCCGGCCTCGTGGTGAAGGCTGGTGCCACCGCGGATCAAAGCACCGCGGACGACAGCGGCGGCCCAGAACAGGCCGGCGGCCCACCAGAAGCCGACAGTGAACCCGTGCACGGTGGCACCAACAACGGCCGTGCTGCCATGGTGGGTCTGCTCCTCGTGCGGTCAGGTCGGAGCGCCGACATAAGGCACTCCTCTGGTCGGCACTCGCCGTTAGATCTGGCTGAACCCGCCGTCGACGACTAGGTTCGCGCCGGTGATGAAGCTGGCGTCCGAGGAGGCCAGGAACAGCGCGGCAGCCCCGATTTCCTCGCTGGTTCCCAGCCGTCCCAGCGGAATGGCGGCGGTGATCTGTTCCCGGAACTCGGGGGGCACGGTGCTGAAGAGCGCGGTGTCGATCGAACCGGGACTGACGACATTCACCCGGATACCGCGGACCTTCAACTCCTCGGCCCAGGTGCGGGCAAGTGAACGAACGGCGGCCTTGCTCGCCGAGTAGACACCGGCACCGGGGATGCCCTTGGTCGCGCTGCTCGTGCCGTTCAGGATGATCGACGCACCGTCGCTCATCAATGGCAGCAGGTACTGAACGGTGAACACAGTGCCGCGGAAGTTCACGCCCACCAGCGCATCGAACGTATCGGGGGTGATACTTCCCAACGGGTCGGACACCGACGCGACGCCAGCGCTCGCAAAGAGGACGTCGACTCGTCCGTGGTGCTCCCGCACGGTCTCAGCCAAACGAGCCAGGTCGTCCAGATTTCCCGAGTCCGCCTGTACGCCCGTCACGTTGTGGCCGATGGCCGCGACCGCCTCGTCCAGTCTGTCCCTGTCTCGCCCGGTGATGAACACGTAGGCGCCTTCGGTCACGAACAACTTGGCCGTCGCCAACGCCATCCCAGAGGTTGCTCCAGTGATCACGGCGACCTTGCCATCAAGTTTGAGCATGTTGACCTTTACCTTTCTGTCGGCCGAACGGCCGATCGATGTGTAAACCTGCGAGGTTCGTCGGGCCGGCGAGTTGACGCCGCTCGTGCGAAGCGCTCCGCAAACGGGGCTGGTCTCCCGTTCACTGATACATGCCTACCATAACAGATGCGTGCGCGCGCACCTAAACGGGCGAGCATCCAATTTTCGGGTACACTGCCGAGCGTGAGGGCACCCGTGTCGCAACCGCGAATCATTTCCCCGGACCAGGTCAACGGCTGGTTTGCGCTGCTGTTCACGCACGCCACGGTCACCGGGCGGATCGACGCCGTGCTGATGGACCAGCACAAGATCTCGTTCAGCACCGTCGAGATCCTGTGCTGGCTCCTGGAGGCCGAGCCTCAGTCGGTTCGAGGTCTGTCTGGCAAACTCGTCAGCGTCAGCCCGACCAGAGCATCACGGTTGGTTCAGCAACTGATCGATGCCGGGCACCTACAACGTGGAGCCGACCAAGGCGACGGTCGGGTGTCGCTCATCAGCTTCACCGAGAGCGGACGGCACTTCGCCGAGACGGTCAGACGAACCTTCGAAGATTCGGTCAAGAAATATTTCGTCGATCCCCTCAACGACGATGACATCGCTGCCCTCACCCGGATCTGGGCCAAGCTCGAAAACGCAGAAGGTCCTAGCTGAAGGAATCCGATTCGCCCTGACCGCTGCCCCTCTCCCGGCGACACGCGACCGATCAGCGGCTGTCGTCCGCTGTCTGGACTTCGGGCGACAGGACCGCGCGATGCTGGGATGGATCGCTGCGACGACCACACTGAGCCGCTGCCATCCGTGAGCAATCGCGACATTCGCACCTTACGCCGCCGAAGAAGACCGAACCCCACACCAACAGGACGCGGTCGCTCGCACCAGCGCTCTCGGCGATGAGCTGATAGCCGCCGACTGGCCGGACCCCGAGAGCTGACCCACGGTTGGTGTGAGTCGTTCATCGGTGGGTGCAAGCGGCAGCGTAGACCGCTGGGGCTTGGTAGCCGAGCGAGCTGTGTCGTCGGCGCCGGTTGTAGTCCTCCTTCCAGTCGCTGATCACGACTCGGGCTTGGGCCAGCGACCAGAAGATGTTGATGTTCAGGCATTCGTCACGGACCCGGCTGTTGAACGACTCGACGTATCCGTTGCGCCAAGGCTCGCCGGGCGGGATGAAGGCGAGCCCGACCCGTTCGCCGGCCCAGTCGGCCATCGGCTCGCAGGCGAGCTCGGGGCCGTTGTCACAACGCAGCACGGCCGGGTAGCCACGCATCGCTGCGAGGCGGTCGAGTTCGTCGATCAGGGTGTCGCCGGTGATGTTGCGTTCGACCAGGCCGCCGAGGCATTCGCGGGTGTGCTCGTCGACCATGGATGCGATCTTGATCGGGCGGCCGTCGGTGGTGGCGTCGAACTGGAAGTCAACCGCCCAGACCTTGTTGGGGGCGTCGGCTGTCGGCCGGTCGGGTGCGGTGCTGGTGCCGGTGCGTTTGCGGCGTCGGCGTTGCGGCACGCGTAGGCCTTCCTCGCGCCACAGCCGCTGCAGCTTCTTGTGGTTCACCGCCCAGCCCTCGGCGCGGGCGTCGTGGAATGCGGGGCGGAACCCGCGGCGCGGATGGTCTTTCGCCCATGCCCGCAGCCAGGTCCGCAGCCCGGCGTCCGGATCGGCCGTGGTGCTTGCTTTGGGCTCTTGTCGCTGCGTCGTTCTGTTCTGCCCGGTCACCCGGCAAGCGAACCGTTCGCTCACGCCCATCACGCGGATGAGGTGCGCAACGGCCGCCCGCCGGCGTTCCGGGCTCAGAAGTTTCCCCGGGCGATCTCCTTCAACGCGGCCTTCTCCAGCTCGGCGTCGGCAAGCAGCCGCTTGAGGGTCGAGTTCTCCTTCTCCAGGTCCTTCAGCCGCTTGGCGTCGTCGGCCTTCAGCCCGCCGAACTGGTTCCGCCAGCGGTAATACGTCTGCTCGGACACCCAGGGCTCGCGGCACACGTCGGCGACATCCTTACCCTCGCCAAGCATCCGATCGGCCTGCGCCAGCTTGCGCACGACCTGCTCCGGCGAATCCTCTTCTTGGTGGTCATCGTCATCGAGCCTTCCTGCCCACGTCGTGGGCGGCAAGACTCTCACTCGACGTGGATCAACCAACCGGGGTCAGGCCAGTCCGGATGTCGGATGCCGCGTGGTCTTGAAAATCTTCGTGGCGCGAGTCGCCGAGGGTTCAAATTCCACACCCACCGCGCAGGTGAACAGCCCCTGACCTGGGATTTAGGTCGGGGGCTTGTTCATGTCCGAGTACCGCAGAGCACTGCGATTCCCCGCGAGTTCCCGGGCGATCGAGCACGCGAGGGGCACGCGTCGCTTCTCACTCCTGGGCCCAATCGAAGGGCATGGGGGCGCCTTGCGGGATCACCCACGGGTGGGGGTACCGGGCCTGACAGTCGGTGCAGCGTGCGACAAACGGACCTATGTCGGGGTTGGTCAGAACGCTGTAGTGGCTGGACGCCTCGGCGGGGAGCACGTAGCCGTTCGCTGTCGTCTCCAGACCAGGCCACGCGGGAGAGCACTTGCAGAGCTGCTCTACTGCGAATGACGCGCCCTCAGCAGTCTTCGTCGTGCGCTTGAACAGGTCGGTGAAGGTCTTACGCACAGACACGGCAGACTCGCATTTCGAAGCGGGTGATCTGGGGCGCTGAGATTACAGCGCGGTCGGCGGAGTCTCCATGGCCGAGTCAAGCCGGAGGGACGCCGTCCATCGACAGGACGACGTCCCTCCGGGCAGGGGTTTTACAACCTGGCCTCATCCTTGTCAGGTCGATGACGGGGTGCTGTCGGTGTCGGTCCGCCCACCCGGCGCCTCGACTGGCTGTCCGCTGACGTTCAGCGTCGACCACGGCCGTTCGCCCTTGTTGGTGTCAGGCACTGATGTCAGGAGAATCATCGGGCTTCACTCCCCGCCGCAAGAATGGTCCGGGGATTCGCCGGTCGTAACGCTGGTGTCCACACTCCAACGGGGTGCCAGACGTATCGAGCACCTGGGATTCCGAGACAACCCTGTTGGGGTCACCGTTCTCGAAAACCACACACTCACCAGCTCGGCCGCAACGGTCACTGCGAACCGGCAGATTTCCGCGCACTGGATCACCCCACTCCGCACCCTAGCGGCCAGTCACCCACGCTCTGGCCGGCTCTCGAGGTCCTACGAACTCCCTGCCCCTCGATGCGAACTATGGGCGCGACGTTCACTGAGGTCTGCCGGGCGATGGTGCGGGTGACGCGTCGGGTGCCGGGGTCTGTTGAACTGCCGTCGAAACTCGCCGGTATGACCGCCTGAGCGTGCGGGCGCCGGTCCTGTGCCGCTGCGTGCATGGGGCCCGACGCCGCGGGAGCGGCTGGGAGCGGTCAGTCGACGAAATACTGGTCGTGCCTGTCGAAGAACTCGGCGCGCTCCGCGTCGGTGGCGTTGCCCATCTCCGACATCTTCTCGAAGAACTCCTCACGCGGTGCGCCCGGAGTGAAGAGCAGCAGCATCTCGGCCAGGGTGTCGGAGTCGTTGCGGAAGGCGTGCAGCCCGCCCTGCGGAACGTGCAAGAAGTCGCCCTCCCGCGCGTCGACCCACTTCTCGCCATTGAAGAGGCGGACGGTTCCATTGAGGATGAAGAAGGACTCCGAGATGGTCCGGTGGAAGTGCGTCTTGGGGCCATCCGCCTTCGCCCCCAGCATGACCCGGTAGAGGCCGAACTCACCGCGCGTGACGTCGGCCGTCGCGAGGTAGCGGATGGCCATGCCGTCTCCAGGTTCGCCGACATTCGGCGCGGTGTCGGCCGGCAGGAAGTGCGCGTTGATCTCGCCTCCATCGCCGAAATACACCTGCTTCGGGTACGACACGCAAACCATCCCCTCAGGCGCTCCGGAGGTCAGAGCTAGAGGCCGCGCCTACCTCTCCATCCTGTGCACAGCATCCGGGACATGCCATTCGGGGGACGGTCAGCGGTCACCGGCCGTGGAGTGTTTTGCCTGGAGTACGCAAGTTCGGTGAGCCGATCACACCGTCAAGGGAAACGCTCTGACCTGGCGTTTCGTCGACAGGTGCAGAGAGGGCCCCTCGCGCCACCGCTTTAGGAGAGAGGCGGGGGCGTCTTGGGGGTGACCTGCGGCTTCTTTGGGCGAGCTAGCGGGCCCGGATGCGACCTGGAGCCACCCTGGTCGACCGTGGCTGACCCCTGTATCTGGCACGGCTGTGGCACGCGACTATCTACGTCGTGCACCTTCTGATCCGTAGGATCGGGCAGCACGCCGTGAGGCCCGCCGACGGCCTCCTACTCCGATCGCTCGGGTTAGCAATCATGCGCGACTGTGTGCCGTCGTTGCCGTCAGAGCTGCCGTCAACTCCCAACTGTGGCGCTGCAGCAGCCTGGCCTGGCCCACGTGCAGCGGGGGTGAACCGCAGACGTTGCACAGTGACATGCGTGGGTACGGGTGAGCTTCCATCAGGACTGTCAAGCATCACCTGAGACTCGACACGCAGTGCGGTAGCCGATCGACCTGGGAGAGGCGCGGATGCCGTGGGCAAGTCCCGGCGGTTCGAGCAAGTGCGGCACGGAACGACGGCACGGCGGCAAGCAGGGAGCGATGACCGAGCACATACCGGATCCGCGTGACCATGGACATCTACACCTTCGTGCGACTCGATTCACAGCGCTCCGCATTCGATCACGTCGGAGATTCCCTGAGGGGTGACGGCAACGACCCGGACGATGACGATGGTGCAGCTGGTGTCCCGGTAGCCGTCTGATCGACTCCCGGGACTATCCGATGAGGGTCTCCTTCGGACGGACTACGCAGAACTCGTTCCCCTCCGGATCGGCCAGCACGGTCCACGACTCGTCGCCGCTCTGCCCGACGTCCGCTCTGCGAGCGCCGAGGGCAAGGATTCGCTCGATCTCGGCTTCCCGGTCCTCCGCCGTGGAGGTCAGATCGAGGTGCAGGCGGTTCTTGACGACCTTGCGGTCTGTCACCGGCATGAAGCAGATTCCCACCGGGGCCGTCTCGTCCGGCCCGATCACGACCTCTCGCTCTCGCTCGGACAGGATCTGCCAGCCCAGCACCTCAGCCCAGAACCGGGCCAGGCCGGGCAGGTCGTGGGCGTCGATGACGATGTGATGCAGCGAGACAGGCATGCCGAACAGTGTTCCCTTTGAGCTCATGGACAGAACAGAGGCGGTTGCCGTCCAACGGGGCCTCTGGTCTGGTGTGCACTCAGCAGGATTCGAATCTGCAACCTTCTGATCCGTAGGCTCTGGCCGGATCAGTCAGCGACGGCCATACCGGCCGCTACGAAGCCCCCAAGGACCGTATCGGAGGGCATCGATTACGTCAGCACCGTCCGCAACGGGGCTTCATAGGCTGCATCGGCAGTAAAGGTGGGCGCACGCCATCCGCGCGCGGCAGGCGAGGGCCATGAACGTGGCAACCGCATCCTTGGCATGGAGGTAGTCGGCGAAATTGACCTCCTTGATCTCGTACCACTGAGCCGCCACCATCGGGACTGCGTCATCAGGGAGGGTGGCGAGGATGTCCCGCCAGCGATCGGGAAGTTGTTCGAGGATCAGGCCTGTGTTCCAGGGGGAGTCGGGATCGGTGGGCTCACTCTGGGGGTACGGCGGTTCGGGCCAGATCAGTTCCGGCGCATCCTGCTGATCCGTGAAGGAGACGCCCTCGGCGTAGGCGACCAGTTGGGCCAGTACGACGTTCGGGTCCAGGCCCTTGGCGTCGATCCAGTCTGTGCCCATCTCCTCCAGTGACGTCCCGCGGAGCCAGTCGCCGTCAGGGCCGATGGCCTGGTTCACCGCTGTGGTGCGGTCGGTCGCGTGGAAGTAGTCGTACAGCACGCCCATGTCGGTCTCCGTCGTTCACCGGTCCTGTCCTGTGCCGAAGTAGAGCAGGCGGCACTGACATCGGAACGGAGTAACGCGGCGACCTTCTCACCCGGAACCTGCCGACTGAGCACTCACGGACCATCAGACCGAGAACTGCTTAGCTGCTCCGCCTCTGAGCCCTCAGCTTGGGAAACTGCGATCGCTCGCGGCTGGTTCACGCGCTGACCTGAGCAATTGTCAGGAACCGAGAATGGGGGCCGCGCCGACCCAGCCATGGTAGGCGTCCACGTCGACGTTGCTGCCGCACACGATGGTGACGACGTGGCGGCCGGCGAAGCGGTTGCGGTCATCGAGGATCGCCGCGATGCCGAGCGCGGCCGAAGGTTCGACGACGAGGCCGGCGTGGTCGAGGAGCATCCGCATACCGGCGATGATCGACGCCTCCTGGACCAGGACGGCGTCGTCGGCGACCAGGAGGAGGTCGTCCAGGACGGCCGGGATGGGACGTCGGCCGGCGACGCCGTCAGCGATGGTGTCGGTCGAGTCGGTGGTGACGACACGCCGCCCGCGCCACGAGTGTGTCATCGCCGGTGCGCCCAGCGGCTGGACGCAGATCACCTCGACTTCGGGTGCCAATGTCTTCACCACATGACCCACGCCGGTGGCCAGCGCCCCACCGCCGAGAGCAATCAGGACGGTGTCGAACGACGGCGCGGTGTCCACCAGTTCCAGGCCGATGGTCGCCGCGCCCTCGCAGGTCTCGATGTCCAGGCTGTCTTCGACCAGCCGGATGCCGTCGTGGCGTGCGATGGCCGCCGCCCGCTCGCGAGCCATCTCGTGGTCGCCGTCCACCAGCTCCAACCCGGCGTCCAGCGCGCGGATGCGATCCAGCTTGGCCCGGGTCGCAAAGCGGGACGCCACGACGGTGACGTCGAGCCCCCGGCCGCGACCGGACCACGCGAGGGCTTGGCCAAGGTTGCCGGCGCTCGCGCACACCACGGCTCGCGGGCCCTTGTCGGCGAGCAGGCTCGCGACCACCTCGGTGCCGCGGGCCTTGAAGCTGCGGACCGGGTTCGCCGTTTCGAGCTTGATGCTCACCGTGCACCCGAGGCCGGGCTCCAGCGCCTCGCAGCGGTACAGCGGAGTGTCGAGAAACACCGGGTCGATCACCCGGCGAGCCGCCCGGATCCGAGCAGTGTCGAGACGCGTCTCCTGCACGACACAGCAGCGTAGCGCCACCGGCGCTGGTTCCATGACGAGCTGTCAAGAATCCTAGGGCGTGCTCGTGTTGTACCCCGGGGCGTGGAGATCCGCTACGACGTCATCGAGGAAGCGAAGAGGAAGCGAATGGGTCAACTGAACGCCCTCGAAGTGTGCTTCGGCATTCGTACCCCGATCTGCCCTTCCGGCGGCGGAAGTTGAAGGCGGCTGCCGCTACCTCCCGGGCTCGACCATCCCCATCATGACAGCTGGGAGGCCGGTCCTCCTAGGACGGACGGCACAGCCCAACCGCCTTGTCCGGGGTTTCCGGCGCTCTCAGAATCGCCGTATGGACGAACCCGCTGAAGTCGATCAGGACGCGGTGCTGAGGGCACGGACGATGCTGCTCGGATCGGGGCGGCTGCCTCTCCACCAGCAGATCGAGGCGTACCGAGTGCTGTCCGACGTAAGTCCGGCGCCCTACCTCCCGAAACTGTCCCGGGCACTCCACCAACAGGGCTACGCCGCCCGGCTCCGGGACCTGCCGGAGGCGCGGCTTGCCCTGCGCGCCGAGGCGGTGGCCACGGCACGGAGGATCGACGCCGGCCACCCGAAGAGGACCGAGCTGCTGCTCGACACACTGGACGGCTACCGGCGCGAGCTGTACGACGTCGGCCGACGGGCCGAAGGTTTCGCCGTGTGCGAGGAGATGGCCGAAGCGGGGCGGTGGGGTTTCGAGCACGGTCAGGTGGCGAGCCCGGCGTCCGGACAGCTGCCCTTGATCGTGGCCCTCGCCGAGGAGGGCCGGCACGGGGAGGCCGCGGAGATCTGCGGGCGGGTGGTGCGAGCGCAGAGCGCCGGAGATGCGGACGGCGTCTCCTTCTGGTTCCTGATGCAGTGGGCCGCGGAACTGCAGGCCGCCGGGCGCCACGACGAAGCCCTGGGCGTGTTCACGGACGGCGTGCACGACGGCCGCGCCAGGTTGGAGATGGACCGCATCCCGTTGGCGGAACTGACATGGCGACTGGCCCATCAGGCCGGGATGCTGGAAGCCGCCGGGCGGCACGCCGAGGCCGTCCGGGCGCGGGAGGAAGCCCTCGCCCTGCTGGCCGAGCTGGCGGAGACCGGGGAACGCAAGACCTGGAGCAACATCGTGTCGTGGTGGTGCACCTTGTTCGCCTGGTCGGGCCGGTCGGCGGAGCCCGCTGCATGCTCGGGCGCGCCGGCGCCGGCGTTCGGCACGGACGTCGGCCACTGGTCACCCGACGTCCAGCGGACCTACTTCGACGACCTGCCCCGCCTGGAGAAGCAGGTGGCCGACCTGGGCAGAGCGGCAGCGGCCGACCAGGGCGGACGCCTGCCCGACCTGGTCCTCCTGCACCGCAGACTGACCATCCGCGCCACCCTGGATCGGAATCGGCACGCCTGCGGCTTCCACGGACCGCTCCGTCCCCTCTTCGACGAACAGGTGGCACTCACGCGCCGTCTCGCCGGTACGGGGCAGGACCAGGTACCGCTGCGTCAGGCGTTGACCGACCGTTGCCTGTTCCTCATCGCCGCCCAACGGTACGGCGAGGCATACGACGACTAGGTCGAGGCCTTCGCCGTACCAGGCTGACGAGTCCCGGTTCTGTGGTTCAGTTGGTGCCGTCGCCGCACTTGGGCTCGGCGGGCTTGTCCTGCCGAGCCGTTCGTGTCGGCGGGGACGGCTGGGTGCCGTCCTTGGCGACCGGCTGGAAGTAGTGGTCCAGCGCCCAGGCGGCCACGTGGGTGCCGACCCGGCAGCCGGCTACGTCCGCCGTGCGGGAGTGGACGCCGCCCCACACACGGGCGTCGACGACGTCCCGGTTGAGGCCGTCGGCGGACTCGTAGAACCGCGTGGTGCCGGTGGCCTCGGAGGGGACGTGGAGGTCGATGCGCGAGGTGCCGAGGACGCCGGTCAGGGCGCGTGCCACGGCAGCGGCGACGGTCGTATGGCCGGCGATGTAGTCCGGGTGTGGTGGGGTGAGGAGCAGCGGCTCCCAGGCCGGGTCTGCCGTCGTGGCGGGGTTGCCGTCGGTGTCGGCGAGACGGATGGCGGTGATCGGCCGCCAGGAGCCGTAATGGAACTTGGCGTCCCATGCCGTGACCACGGCATCGGTCGCCGACGCGTTCACCGCGGCGAACAGCCGGGCCGTCTCGGCGATGCCGAGCCGGTGCCGGGCGGCGTGGTCTCGTACGGCCGTCTGGACCTGTTCGACCAGGTTGCCGCTGAAGAAGAGGGCGGTCTCGGTCTGCTGCGCGGTCCTGCCCGAGCCGGTCTTCGCGCCCATGGCCTTCACCTCCTGGACATCCTCGGCGTAGCGGGCCGAGGAGATGGCAGGTGGTCCGCCGGGGCGGAACTGCTGCGGGGAGGCGAGCAGGAGGGGGCGGAGCCTGGCGAGCCAGGTGTCGATGAAGGGCTGGAACGCGGGCGGGGTGGGCCGCCAGACCCCTGGTGCCGGGGAAGCGGTGAAGGGAACGTTTGCGAACCTTCCGTCCCCTTCCCGGAGTTCGATGATGCGGGCGGCGGCGCGCTTTCCGTAGTCGACGCCCCGGTCTCTGGCCTGACCGGCCGGAAGAGCGGCGAGCGAGCCCGCGTAGGCGGTGTCGAGCTGCTCCTTGAAGGCAGGGAAGTAGGCGAGCAGCACGTCGTGGGCCGCAGTGGCGGCGGCCGCCGCGGAGGATGCCTTGGCAGGGCCGCGTTCGTGCCATTTGTACAGGGCGTAGCCGCCTTCGATCCCCACCACGGCGTTGTACACGGCGACGGAGACGAACCCCTCCCAGATCGCCACCTGCCCGGAGGGGCGTGGGCCGAGGCTGGTCTTGATCGTGTCGGTGGCGATGGCGTTCCACTCGCGGACCACGGCTGCCGGGGCCGCCGCGGTCCGGGTGTGCGCGTCGGGGGGACTTGTCGCGGCGGTGAGCGTCACGAGGGAGGTGGCCGCGAGGGCGCAGATGAATCCCCGGACACGTGAACGCGGAGGAACGGGAAGAGGGGGCTCTTGATGCACAGCGTCCTCCATGGAGTCGAGTGCCCAAGGCTTAGCAACGGCCCACGGCGGGAGCAAGACAACTCGCCGCGAACCGGACAGGCCTAGGGCGCCCTCGAACGCCGCACCGCCCGCTACGAGGAGATCACCGCCGGACGGACCTTGCACCCGCCCCTGGTGACCTTGGCCCGGAGTTTCATCGGGAGCCGGTGGCCGACGGCGGTGCCTCGACGACGAAGAACAGGAAGCAGGGTTCGGTGGAAAGGTCATGGAAGTCGTCGGGGAACAGCTCACGGGCGGCCGGGTCGGGCTGCGGCTCGCTGATGACGGCCAGGCGGAAACCGGCGGTGGTGAAGGCATCGGTCATCGCGTGCAGCGGCTTGCGCCAGAACCTCATCGGGACGGACTGCCCGTTGAGCGTCCAGTCGAAGGTATAGCTGGTGGTCGCAGAGTAGTCGGGCCGAGGCTCCTGGAACGTGTAGGCCACGAAAGGGTGGTCCACCGACGCGGTCAGCCGGCCGCCGGGCCTGAGCACCCGCCGCAACTCGGCCAGCGTCGGCCCCCAGTCCTCCAGGTAGTGCAGCACCAGCGACGCGACCACGTCGTCGAACGCATCGTCGTCGAACGGCAGGCGGTCGCTGAGGTCGACCACGTGCAGGGCTACGTCGTCACCGAGCCGCCGCCTTGCCAACGCCAGCATCCCGGCGCTGGCGTCGATACCGGTGACGACGGCACCGCGGTCGCGCAGTGCGGCGGACAGGGGGCCCGAGCCGCAACCGGCGTCCAGGATCCGGCGGCCGGCCACGTCTCCGGCGAGGGCCAACATCGCGGGCCGCGCGTAGTACGCGTTCACGAGGTTGTTCTCGGTTTCCGCCGCGTACGCCTCGGCGAAGCTGTCGTAGTCATTCGCCCGGGCCGGATCTGCGGGCTGGGCGAGGCTCCCGGGCACGTCGGTTAAGTGTTCCTTCGTCGCAGCCTAGTAGTCACATGATCAGCCGGACAGGCCCTAGGCTGGTCGACGACTGGATCGGGTGACGGGGGCCGACACGGTGGCGTACAGGGCACGGCGCGGGAAAGAGCCCAAGCCTTCGGAGCGGGCCACGGAAGCCGCTGTTGACGAAGAACTCCCACAACCGCTGCGGCGGGACAGTGACTTCGGCGTCTTCTGGGTCGCGCAGACCCTTTCGGTCCTCGGGGACTCCTTCGCCCTGATCGCCCTGCCGCTGCTCGTGCTGCACGCGACCGGATCCGTCGCGCAGATGGGCCTGTTGACGGCCGTCGGCGGGGCGGCCTCGGTCGTGGCCGGGGTCTTCGCCGGGGTCGTCGTCGACCGGGTGGACCGCAGGAAACTGCTCGTGACCTGCGACCTGGTCCGTATGGCGCTGTACTCGGTGATTCCGCTGGTCTGGGTCTTCGGACCGCGGATCTGGCTGCTCTATGTGGTCCTGCCGCTGTGCGAGGCCGTCGGCATGCTGTTCTCCGTCGCCTACGTCACCGTCGTCCGCAACCTCGTCGGCGTCGAGCGGATCACGGAGGCCAACGGCAGGCTGAACGCGACCGCGGCGGCGGCCGGGGTGGCCGGTCCGGTGTGCGCGGGGCTGGTGGCGGCGTGGCTCGGGCCGGCCGCCGCCGTCGGCGTGGACGCGGCGAGCTTCGGTGTGTCGGCCGCCTGCGTCGGCTTCGTACGGTTCAAGGGCAGCACACGCCCCGCCCCGGGACCCGTGGCCGGAGCGGGAGCGGTCCGGCGGCTGTGGACGGATCTGCTCGCCGGGGTGTCCTTCCTGGTCCGGCATCCGGTACTGCGCGTGCTGACCGTTCTGCTGTCCTTCTTCAGTTTCCTGACACTCGGACTGAACGACTTGTTGATCTACCACCTCAAGCACGATCTCGGCCGCGACGACGCCGCCGTCGGCACCGTGTTCGCGGTCGGTGCGCTCGGCACGATCGCCGGGGCGCTCCTGGTGGCCCGGGTGCGCCGACGCCTGGGCTTCGGCCCGACCTGGATCGGTTCGGTGGCGGTGTGCGGATGCGCGCTGGCGGGTCTGGGCTGGGCCCGCAGCGTGCCGGCCGTCGCCGCCCTGACCGCGGTCTTCCTGGGCTTCGGGAGCGTGGCGGGCACGTGCTCCATGTCGCTGCGGCAGGAGGTGACTCCGGAGCATCTGCTCGGTCGGGTCACCTCCGCGTTCTGGACGTTGCACTACTCGGCGGCCCCGGCCGGCGCGGCCGTCCTCACCTGGGCCGCGGGGCGCCACGGCACGTCCGTGGCGGGCGCGATCGCGGGCGCCTGCTGCGTGCTCGTCGCCGTCCTGGCCCTGCTCACCCCGGTGCGCAGGCCCCGTACGGACGGGGCCGGATAGGCGCAGGCCACCGCCGTGAACAGGGCCGCCTCCAGGAGCATCCCGCCCAGCACACAGACGACGAGGTACGAGATCCGGGCCGCGTTCCGGTCCAGCCGGCGGCGAGCGCGAAGCCCGCGCCGCCCGTCGCCATCAGCGCGTAACTCGCCGCCAGCAGCGCCCTGTTGGAGATCCGGGAGTGGATCGCGTTGAAGGCGAGGACGCCCGCGACGCCACCGGTGAAGTGCAGGCTCAGACCGAGGCCCGCCGCCGAGGGGGAGAGGCCGTACTGCGCGCGCAGGCCCGGGACCGCCGGGCCGTAGAGCGCTTGCAGCATGCCGATGAGGACGAATCCGATACATGACGCGACCGCGGCCGGTCGGCTGAAAAGCTGCCGACCGGCCGCGGTCCTCGTGAGGGTGTCAGCCATGGATCTCCGAGAAGTGGAACGTGAATTCGGCGGGTGCGGGCCGCAGTTGGTATTGCGGAAGTGCGCCGGGACCGCACGACTGCGAGCCGATGCCCTGTTGCCCGTGGTCGAGATTGACCCAGACCGTGTCACCGGCCTTCAGGTCGGTCGGATGCTCGGCCGCGTCGAGCTGCTCCGAGGTCCAGCGGCGCGCGGTGAACCAGAACTCCGGCTCGCCCTCGACCCGCAGCCCGCCGATCTCCACCCAGCGGACGTCGGCCCGAGCGCCGTTCTCCTGCGGACGGACGTACGGCGTCTGGAGCCCGTCGATGGTCGACTCCCAACGCCCCACCATGGAGGCCGACTTGGTGTCCGGGTAGGCCTCGCCGGGGCCGCCGCCGAACCACCTCGCGCCGTCCACCGAGCCTGCGAGCCCCAGGCGGATCCCGAGCCGGGGCAGTGGCAGCCTCCAGTCGCCCTCGGGCGCCACGGACACGGTCAGCCGCAGCCGCGTTCCGTCGGACGTCCACCGGTAGACCGTGCGCAGGGCCACCTCGCGGGCGGCGGGCGCCACCCGGGTCCGTACGGTCAGCGCGTCGTCGCCCAACTCCACCGACTCCAGCCGGTGTTGCATCCGGTGCAGGCCGAGCTCCCGCCAGAGCGGGCCGTAGCGCTGATCCGGCTGCCAGGCCGCCCCGTTGTCGTTGTCGGTCGGCGCGCGCCACACGTCCAGACGCAGCCCCCTGACATCGACCCCGCCGATCGACCGCAGCGCACCCGTACGGGCGTCGAAGGCCGCCGGACCCAGGGTGATCTGCCCCTCGCCGAGGACCGGACCGTCGCTCTGCGCCACGGCGGTCAAGGGCCGTGACGAGAGCGGGAACTGCGCCCAGGCCACCAGGTGGTCCTTCGGTCCCCACGCGGTGTCGGCCGCGAGCGTCGCCCGTACCGTCCACTGGGTCTCCCCGCCCTGTGGGTCGGCCGGCGGATCCGGCAGCTTCACGTCCGCGGATTCGCCCGGGGCGAGCTCCGGCACCGGCAGGACGCCCGCCTCGACGGTCTCGCCGTCGACCTGGTATGACCACTCGAACGCCAGCGCGGAGAGATCCGCGAAGTCGTAGCCGTTGGTGACGCGCACGGTCCCGTCGGCCCCGTCGCCGACGATCCGGACCGGCTCGATCACCTTCTTGTACTCGATCAGCCCCGGGGACGGGGTCCGGTCGGGGAAGAGCAGCCCGTCGCAGACGAAGTTCCCGTCGTGCAGCTCCTCGCCGAAGTCGCCGCCGTACGCGAACCCGTACCGCTCGTCCTTGATGCCGTGGTCGATCCACTCCCAGATGAAGCCGCCCTGGATGCGGTCGTACGACTCGAACAGGTGCTGGTAGTCCGCGATCCCGCCGGGACCGTTGCCCATGGCGTGCCCGTACTCGCAGAGGATGAAGGGGAGTCCGCGGCGCCTGTGGGTGCCGCCGTCCAGACCGCGGCCTATCCTCTCGACCTCGGCGTGGTCGGCGTACATCCGTGAATAGACGTCCGTGTCACGGCAGTCGATGTCACCCTCGTAGTGGATGAGCCGCGAGCCGTCCCGGCCGCGGATCCACTCGGCCATGGCGGTCAGCCCGCGCCCGGTGCCGGCCTCGTTGCCGAGGGACCAGACGACGACGGAGGGGTGGTTCTTGTCGCGCTCGACCATGCGGGCCGCCCGGTCGAGCAGGGCCGGGGTCCAGCGGTCGTCGTCGACGGGGTTGTCGCGCCAGGCCTGCTCGGTGAAGCCGTGCGTCTCGAGGTCGCACTCGTCGACGACCCACAGGCCGTACTCGTCGCACAGGTCGAGGAAGGCCGGGTGCGGCGGATAGTGCGAGGTGCGCACCGCGTTGATGTTGTGCCGCTTCATGAGCAGCACGTCCTCGCGCATGGTCTCCAGGTCCAGGGCGCGGCCCCGCTCCGGGTGCCATTCGTGCCGGTTGACGCCCTTGAAGAGAAGGGGCGTGCCGTTGACCTTGATCAGGCCGTCCTCCAGGGCGACCGTGCGGAAGCCGACGCGCAGCGCGACGCGCTCGCCCTCGGTCGCGAGCACACCGTCGTACAGCTGGGGTGTCTCGGCCGTCCACGGCCGCACGGGGACGGTGACCGACTCGCCGGTCGCGACATCGATGTCGAGGGCGGGCACGGTGACCCGGCCGTCGACGTCGGAGTCGACGCGCAGGGTCCCGAGGCCTTCGACGTGGTCGTAGGAGGCGTGCACGAAGAAGTCGAGGACGCCGCCCGCCGGGCGGTGCAGAAGCGTGACGTCCCGGAAGATGCCCGGCAGCCACCACTGGTCCTGGTCCTCCAGATACGAGCCCGCCGACCACTGGTGGACACGGACCGCCAGCACATTGCCGCCCGGCTTGAGCAGTTGGCCGACCGCGAACTCGTGCGGCAGCCGCGACCCCTTGAACTCCCCGATGTCGGTGCCGTTCAGCCAGACCCGGGCACAGGACTCGACCCCGTCGAAGCGCAGCACCGCCCCGCCGTCCGAGGGCCAGTCGGACGGCAGGTCGAAGGTGTGCAGATGATCGCCGGTCGGGTTCCCGGTCGGCACGCGCGGGGGGTCGACCGGGAACGGGTAGAGGTGGTTGGTGTAGATCGGTGAGCCGTGCCCCTGGAGGACCCAGTGGCCGGGGACGGACACCTCGGCCCAGTCCCCGGCATCGAACCCCTCCGCCGCGAACGAGTCGTCCTCGGCGTCGGCGGTGGGGGACAGACGGAAGCGCCAACTGCCGTTCAGTGACAAGGACCGCGCGTCCGAGGACGCGTACCGGGCGCGTGGTGGGAGCGCCCCGCTGCCCGGCGAGACGTCCTCGACGTAGTCAATGGCGGAAGTCGTGCGGAAAGACATCGGTCTCCTAGATCGTCCCTTGGGGCCCGTTGAGCCTGTCGATCAGCCCTTGATGCCCGTCTGCGCGACCCCCTGCACCAGCCAGCGCTGGAGGAAGAGGAACACGAACACCAGGGGCAGGATGGAAATGGCGGTCGCCATGAAGATCAGATGGAAGTTGACGACCTGGTTGGTCATGTACGAGGAGAGCGCGATCTGCACCGTCCAGGCGCTCGGGTCCTGGCCGATGACCAGCGGCCACAGGAAGGCGTTCCAGCCGCTGATGAAGGTGATGGTCGCGATCGCGGCGAAGAAGTTCAGGGAGTTCGGTACGACGATGCGCCAGTACGCGCCCCAGTAGCCGAGCCCGTCCACGCGCGCCGCCTCCTCCAACTCCTTGGGGAACCCCAGGAAGTACTGCCGGAAGAGGAAGCAGGCGAAACCACTGAAGAGCACCGGAATGACGAGACCCCGGTAACTGTCCACCCAGCCCAGCGAGGAGACCAGTACGAAGCTCGGCACGAAGGTGACGGCGGGCGGCACCATCAGGGTCCCCAGGACCATGTAGAAGATCCTGTTGGCGTGCTTGTACGGGATACGGGCCAGGCCGTAGCCGGCGAGCGAGCAGACCAGCAGGGTCCCCACCGTGATCAGGACGGCCACGACCGCGGAGTTGAACAGGGAACGGCCGAAGTCGACCGTCGTGTCGTGGAACAGCTCGGTGAAGTTGCTCCACTGGGGGTTCGTGGGGAAGAACTTCCAGTTCTCTCCGGTGATTTCGGGGTCCGTCGACAGCGCGTTGCGGACGATCAGATAGAAGGGGACCAGGAAGAGCAGGGCGGCGACGCCGATGGAGACGTACAGGCCGGTGTTGCCGATGACGCTGCCGCGCTTGACGCGGCGCGGCTTGTCGACCGGAGCGACCGGAGGCACGGTGGCGGTCACTTGTCGTCACCCCTTCCGAAGCCGAGGAACTTGCCCTGCACCAGTGTCACGATGAGGATCAGCAAGGTGAGGATCACCGCGCCCGCGCTGCCTTCGCCGTAGTCCTGGCTCTCGCCGAGCGCGGTGTAGTACAGCTCGACGAGCGGCGGCCGGCCCCAGGTCGTCTTCGCCAGCAGGTTGTAGAACTCGTCGAAGGCCTGGTAGGCGGCGATGACCAACAGCAGGATCACCGCGGTCGAGGTGGCCCGCAGCTGTGGCAGGGTGATGTGACGGAAGGTCTGCCAGCCGGGCTTGGCGCCGTCGATGGCGGCGGCCTCGTACAGCTCGGGCGGGATGTTCTGCAGCGCCGCGAGGAACAGGATCATGTAGAAACCGGCCTGCAGCCACAGCCGCAGCGTCACGATGACCAGCCAGTACCAGGGCGGATCGGGGTTGGCGAGCCAGGCGATGTTCTCGACGCCGAACCAGCCGAGGATCGTGTTCATCAGGCCGAAGCGGACCCCGCTGAACATCGACATCTTCCAGATCAGCGCGGCGGCGACATAACTGCACGCGGTCGGCAGGAAGAAGACGGACCGGAAGAACGCCTTCATGAAGCGCAGCCGGTTCACCAGCAGGGCGAGACCCAGTGACAGCGCCCAGGTGGCGGGCACGATGAAGGCGGCGAACACGGTGAAGGTGACGAGCGAACCGGTGAACTTGCTGTCCTGCAGCATCTGCCAGTAGTTGTCGAAACCGACGAACTTGCTCGGCGTCACCGTGAAGCGCGCCTCGAAGAAGCTCAGCCAGAGGCTCCAGCCGATCGGCACGTAGACGAAGATCGTCAGGCCGATGAGGAAGGGGCTCGTGAAGAGCCAGAAGTTGAAGGTGCTGCTGCCCCGCAGCCCCCGCCGCGGCCTGGCCGGTGAGGCCTTGGCCGGGGCGGGGCGCGCGACACCGCGCGTGGTGGTGGTCGACATGTCGAAACCCGTCCGTCGGTCTCCGCCGGCTATCCGAAGAGCTTCTTGAGCTCGCGGTTGACGGTGGTGTCGGCCTGGTCGAGCGCGGCCTCCGGGTCACCGTTCTTGCGGACGCAGTTGGCGAACACGTCCTCCAGCGCGGTGATCATGGCCTGGGTCCAGCCGACGTTGTCGAAGTGCCCGAAGTCGTTGAAGAGCTTGACGCCCTCGGCGGGCAGGCCCGTCTTGAGCTTGGTGGCGGACGCGGCGATCGAGGTGCGCGGCGGGATGTGGAAGCCGTACGAGAGCGCGAAGTCCTCCTGGTACTTCTTCTGCTCGATCCACAGCCACTTCACGTACTCCTTGGCCAGGTCGGCGTTCTTGCCCTTGGCGTTGACGAACATCGACCAGCCGCCGTTGTAGACCGACTGCTTGCCGGAGTCCGTGACCTTCGGGAAGGGGAAGATCCCGAGGTCGTCGCCGAGCGCCTTCTGCATGACCGGCATGGCCCACATACCGCAGAACTGGATGGGGGTCAGACCCTGCACGATCGCGGAGGGGTCCCAGTAGTCGGTCGGGGCGTCCAGGAGCAGATGGCCGCTGGTGAACAGCTGGCGCATCTTCTTGATGCCCTCCTTGACACCCTCCGTGTGGTACGCGATCTGGTTCTTCGCGTCGAGGGTGTCGGCGCCGGCCGACCAGATCATCGGGCTGATGACCGCGTGCAGGTCGTTGCCGATGAACAGGCCCTTGACCTTGCCGGTGGTGAGCTTCGCCGCGGCCTCGATCAGCTCGTCGAGGGTGGTCGGCGGCTGGATCTTCGCCTTCTCCAGCACGGACTTGCGGTAGAAGAAGAACTGCGGGTCGTCGATCATCCGGACGCCGTATATCTTCCCGTCCACCGTGTGCGAGGCGATGTCGGCCGGGTTGAAGTCGGACTTGACCGGATCGATGATGTCGCTCAGATCCGCCACCTGACCGCTCTTGATGAGCTGGATCTGCGGGTGGAACTCGAACACGTCGGGAGCGTTGTCGGTGAGCAGTGCGGAGAAGAGCTTGCTCTCGTAGTCCGCGCTGGTGATCCACTGCGTGTTCACCGCGGCCTTGTCATAGCCCTTCGCGTACCGCTTGAGGGCGTCCTCGACGCCGGCCTCCCCGTACGCGTGGAAGTACTGCTTGACGGACTTGCCCGAACTCCCGCCCCCGGAACGCCCGTTGTTGCTTCCGCACGCGGCCAGCGGCCCCAGCGCGGCCAGCCCCGCGGCGGCTCGCAGGACGGATCGACGGTCCCAGTTGCTGCTCATTGCCGACATGGTGACGTCCTTGTCTCTTGTACGGCTGCGGCTCGAAATCGCTGTGCGGTGCGGGACGCTAACCTTCGGTTAAGGCTTCGGCAAGGGGTTGGACGAAGTCTGTTCGAAGCGTTGTCTGCGGTTCGGTCGGCCGAACAGGGGTGTGGGCGGGGCGAGTTGGCGCACCGCAGGCCCGGCGGCCCACGGTCCTCCAGAGAGCGGTGTGGCGGGGGGCGGTCCTCTAGAGGGCGGTGCGGCGCGGGACGGTTCTGCCGCCGGCGGGCTTCTGGCCCACCGGGTTCAGGGCGCCCTCCAGGGCGAAGGTCGCGGCGCCCAGGCAGACCGGGTCGGTGGGGATGGGGGAGAGGACGATCTCGGTGGCGGCCAGCGGCCGCCGCAGCGCGTGCCGGGCGACGGCCTCGCGCACCTCGCGCAGCAGCGGCTCGCCGAGCGTGGCGGCCACCCAGCTGCTGAGCACGACGACTTCGGGGTTGAGGAGGTTGATCAGGTCCGCGATGCTCGCGCCGAGATAGCGGGCGGTGTCCCGGACGACCTGGAGCGCCACCGGGTCGCCGGCGGCGACCCCACGGGACAGGGCGTCGATGGTGGCGGTCTGGTCGTCGGGATGCAGCAGCGGGCTCTGCGGGCTCGACTCCCGCAGGTTCCGCATGATCCCGGGCGCCCCGACGTACGTCTCCACGCAGCCGTGGTTGCCGCAGTGACACGGCCGCCCGTCGAGCACCAGCGTCGTATGGCCCCACTCGCCCGCGCTGTTGCTCACCCCCCGGTGCAGCCCGCCGCCGAGCGCGAGCCCGGCACCGACCCCCGTGCCCAGGTTGACGACGACGGCGTCCCCGCGACCACGGGCCGCGCCGAACCACAGCTCGGCGACCGCGCAGGCGCGCAGCGGGTTGTCGAGGTGGAGGGGGTAGGCGATGTGCTCGGCCAGCAGGTCGAGCAGCGGCACGTCGTGCCAGTCCCAGTTCGGCGCGTACTCGGATATACCGGTGTCGCGGTCCACCTGGCCCGGCACGCTGACCCCGACGCCCAGGACGCGCGCGCCCTCGACCCCGGCCTGCGCGACCACCGAGCCGACGGCCGCGGCGACATGCCCGACGACCTGCTCCGGGCGGCTCTCGCCGGGGCGCATGTCCTCGGTGGCGCGGGCGAGCACGTTCAGCGCGAGGTCGAACAGCTCCACGCGGACGTACGTCTCCGCGATGTCGACGCCGATCAACGCGCCCCCCGACGCGTTGACGGCCACGAGTCCCCGGGGGCGGCCCCCCGCGGAGTCCTCGAACCCGACCTCGGTCAGCATTCCGAGGTCGAGCAGTTCACCGACGAGCGTGGCGACCGTGGCCAGGCTCAGCCCGGTGGCCGCCGCCAACTCCTGCCGTGAGGTGGGGGACGCGGCGATGATCTGACGCAGCACCTCGTAGCGGTTCGCGGTGCGGATGTCGCGCGATGTCCGCTTCACCTGCTTTGCCACCTCGGTCCTCCGTACCGCACAGCGGGGCTCGGTGGTCCCGGCGGCGCAAGGCTATGGCCTGGCGAGGAGGTTCGACAAGGGGTTAGGAAAGGGGCTGAACAAAGTCCCGCACGAAGGTGTTGGTGAACTTGCCCGCCGGGTCCGTGGTTTCGGCGAGGGCCCGGAAGTCGTCCAGTCGCGGGTAGCGCCCGCGCAGCACCTCCCCGGGCGTGGTGAACACCTTGCCCCAGTGCGGCCGGGGGTCGAACGGCTCCAACGCCTCCTCGACCCGACGCACCACCGGCAGGACGGCCGCCGTGTCCTCGACCCAGGTGAAGTGCAGGGCCACGGTGTCCCTGCCGTACGCGGGGCTCAGCCACTGCCGGTCGGCCGCCACGGTGCGCACCTCGCAGATCTGGAGCAGCGGCGCGATGTGCTCGCGGATCGCGTCGAGGGCGTGCAGCGCCGCGAGCGCGTGCGGGCGTGGCAGCAGGTACTCGGACTGCAGCTCGGCCCCGCTGCTCGGGGTGAACTCCGCCCGGAAGTGCGGCAGCCGCTGGTGCCATGGTCCGGGCACCCCGAACTGCTGGGTGCAGTTCTCCGCGGGCATGCCCGGCACGGGGTGCATCGCCTCGGTGGCGGGCGCGGCCCAGGGGAAGTCGGGCAGCGGCTGGTCGGTGCGGCGCTTGAGCCACACCTGCCGGAAGCCCGGACGCCCCCAGTCGGTGAAGAGACTCACGCTGTACGCCGTCGACGCCACCGTCTCGAAGTCGAGCCCGGCGAGGGGAAGTTCGGTGAAGACGTGCTGGCTCACCTCGAAGTCCGGTTCCACGTCGAGGGTGAGGGCGGTGACGACACCGAGTGCGCCGAGGGAGGTCACGGCACCGTCGAAGCGTGTGTCGTCGCGGCCGATCGTGACGGTCGAGCCGTCCGCCGTGACGATCTCGACCTCGCGCACGGCGGAGGCGAGGGAGCCGTTGGTGACGCCCGAGCCGTGGGTGCCGGTCGCGACCGAGCCCGCCACGGAGATGTGCGGGAGGGAGGCCATGTTGTGCAGGGCGAACCCGTACTCGTGCACCCGGCGGGCCAGCTCGGCGTACCGGACGCCGCCCGCGACCCGTACCGTACGGGCGGTCGAGTCGACGTCCACGGTCGGGGGCAGCGCGGTGAGCGAGACCAGTACGCCGTCGTCGCCGGGCTCGGCGATCTCGTTGAACGAGTGCCCGCTGCCGAGGACGCGGACGCGTGCGCTCTCCGCGACGAGCGCCGCGAGGGCGTCGTGCGTGTGCGGGCGGTGCAGTTCCTTGGCGGTGTACGTGATGTTGCCGGCCCAGTTGGTCAGGGTTTCTGTCATCCCTGTCGTGCCTCCCCGGGGAGTCGCCGTGCGCGGCCGTGCGGTGGCCACTGCTGGAAACTACCTCGGGGTGGGTCGGACCGGTGTCCCGGCCCCGTCCCCTGTCGCGTGTGGCGGGCTGCGGTTACGGTAAACGCGGTAGAGAGCGCTTGCCGTGTTGCTGTGTCGCGCTGTCCCGTAGTCGCCGAGCCGGAGGGTTGACGCCTTGCCCGAGCGTCCTGTGGCGATGTTCGCCATGTCCGCCGAGAATGTGCCGCAGATCTTTCCGTCCGAGGTCATGGCCCGACTGCGCGAGGTCGTGGACATCGATCCCGCGCTGGTGGCCGAGGACTTCTCGAGGCCTCATGTCCGCGAGGCGCTCGCTGGGACCGAGGTCCTGATCACCGGCTGGGGCTGCCCGCGGCTGGATGCGGCCACGCTGGACGCGGCGCCGAAACTGCGTGCCGTGCTGCACGCCGCGGGCTCGGTGAAGGGCTTCACCACACCGGCGGTCTGGGACCGCGGCCTGCTCGTGTCCTCGGCCGCCGTCGCCAACGCGCTGCCCGTCGCCGAATACACCCTCGCCATGATCCTTCTCGCCGGCAAGGACCTCTTCGCCCACCGCGATCGGTTGCGTGCGCGGCGCTCCCCGCACGGGTGGGCCCTGGTTCCCGGGATCGGCAACTACGGGCGCCGCGTGGGCGTCGTCGGAGCGTCCCGCATCGGTCGCCGTGTGATCGAGCTGCTGCGCCCCTTCGATCTGAGGGTGAGTCTCACCGACCCGTACGTCGACGAGGGCGGGGCGGCCGAGCTGGGGGTTCCTCTCCTCCCGCTCGACGACCTGCTCGCCACCAGCGACATCGTCACCGTGCATGCCCCCCAGACCCCCGAGACCCGGCATCTGATCGGTCGCCGCGAACTCGGTCTGATGCCGGCCGGGTCGGTCCTCATCAACACCGCGCGGGGGTCGCTCGTCGACCACGACGCGCTGGTCGATGCGCTGCGGGCCGAGCGGGTGAGTGCGATCCTCGACGTCACCGACCCCGAGCCGCTGCCGGCCGACTCCCCTCTCTACGACCTCCCCAACGCCTTCATCACCCCCCACCTCGCCGGCTCCCAGGGCAACGAACTCACCCGCCTGGGCCTTTCGGTTCTTTCGGAGGCGGAGCGGGTTGTTGCGGGGGAGGGGGTGGAGTTCGGGGTGGATGTGGGGGTGTTGGAACGGGAGGCGTGACGCGGCCCCAGACTTTCCTCGCCCCCGCCGCCCCTACCCATCCCATCCCCGGGGGCTCCGCCCCCGACCCCCCCCCGCTCGGGGCTGCGCCCCCGACCCCCCCGCTCGGGGCTGCGCCCCTGGTCCCCTGCTCGGGGCTGCGCCCCTGGTCCCCTGCCCGGGGCTGCGCCCCCGGGATCCCCGCTCGGGGCTGCGCCCCTGGGCCCCTGCCCGGGGTTGCGTTCCTGGCATCCCCGCTTGGGGTTGTGCCTAGGGCTCCCACTCGGGGCTGCGCCCCGGGCCCCCGCTGGGGGCTGTGCCCCTGGTCCCCTTTCCGGGGCCGCGCCCCCGGGACCCCAGCTTGGGGGTCCGAGTCCGAGTCGGTGGTGCCGCCGGGCGTGGCTTCTCCCGTGCGTATCGCGCGCCGCGAGGGGACCCGGCACGGCTGGCGCACAGGCAGGGGCATACCGTGAGGAGTCGAGTACGGGGACTTGAACGGGTCGGGAGCGAGGAGAACGGGATGGTCGGCAGCCGCACCGCGTTGGTCGAGGATCTGATGGAGCGGTTCCCGCACGTACCGCGGGAGGCCGTCTTCAAGGAGGACCTGCTCCGCGGAGGTGTGGCCTTCGACGAGTCGGCGCTCTCCGACAACGAGGACGGTGACGTCAAGCCGAAGTCGTACTTCATCTTCTCCTTCGACCACGGCACCCTGCCCGAGCTCGGCGAGGCCGCGCTGCGCCGCCCGCCCGAGGAGATCATCCTCACGGGCGGCCCGTACGACCTGCGGCGGACCGTGGTGTCCGTGCGGGTCAATCCCGCCTCGCCCTACCGCGTCGCCGCCGACGAGGAGGGGATGCTCGGGCTCTACCTCGACGGGAAGCGGATCGCCGACGTCGGCGTGCCGCCGATGCCCGAGTACTACCGGCACACGCTCTCCAACGGGAAGTCCGTGATGGAGGTCGCCCCCACCATCCAGTGGGGCTATCTCATCTACCTCACCGTCTTCCGGGTCTGCCAGTACTTCGGCGCCAAGGAGGAGTGCCAGTACTGCGACATCAACCACAACTGGCGCCAGCACAAGGCGGCGGGGCGCCCGTACACCGGGGTCAAGGACGTCGAGGAGGTCCTCGAAGCCCTGGAGATCATCGACCGGTACGACACGGCGAAGGCCTCCACCGCGTACACCCTCACCGGCGGCGCGATCACCTCGAAGCTGCAGGGGCGCGACGAGGCCGACTTCTACGGCCACTACGCCAAGGCCATCGAGGAGCGCTTCCCGGGGCGTTGGATCGGCAAGGTCGTCGCGCAGGCGCTGCCGCGCGACGACGTGCAGCGGTTCAAGGACTACGGCGTGCAGATCTACCACCCCAACTACGAGGTGTGGGACCGGCGGTTGTTCGAGCTGTACTGCCCGGGCAAGGAGCGTTATGTCGGCCGCGACGAGTGGCACAAGCGCATCCTTGACTCCGCGGAGGTCTTCGGCGCGCGCAACGTGATCCCCAACTTCGTTGCCGGCGTGGAGATGGCGGAGCCGTTCGGCTTCACGACCGTCGACGAGGCCATCGCCTCCACCACCGAGGGGCTGCGCTTCTTCATGTCGCACGGCATCACGCCCCGCTTCACCACCTGGTGCCCGGAGCCCACGACCCCGCTCGGCAAGGCCAACCCCCAGGGCGCGCCGCTGGAATACCACATCCGGCTGCTGGAGGCCTACCGTTCGACCATGGAGGACTTCGGGCTGTCCTCCCCGCCCGGATACGGTCCGCCCGGACCCGGCCACGCGGTCTTCTCGGTGAGCTCCTTCATGGACAGCCTCCCGGCGCGGGAACCCGCGGTGGCGGAAGCGGCCGAGCCGAAGCTTCCCTAGGACCTCTTAAAAGTCGACGACGATCGAGACGTATCGGCCTCCCTTCCGTATCACCTTCCATACGGCGGGAGGGAGGCTGCGCGCGCTCGGACGAACGGCGCCGCAACCGCTTGCCACGCTAATTGAATACGTCGCTTGTCAGTTGTGTGGAAAGCGTGAAAGGCTCGGGCCCCGTCGTTGAGACGGCCTCAACTCCCCTGTACAGAGGGTGAGTTGACGATCACGTTGTTCAGACGTTTCTAGACGTTGCACCTGGAAGCAGTTGATGCAGGAGCCCCCCATGCCCGACCTGCCGACCCCCCAGAACGCCGCCGAGGCCGCGCTGCTCTCGGAGTGCTGGGACGCGGTCCTGTCGTACGCCGATCTGTGCACGTCCGGTTCGGCCTCGGCCACGCTGCTGGCGACCGAGGCGTTCACGCACGGCATCGACGAACTGCGCGCCGCCACCGCGGCATCGAAGAGTACCGGTACCGGACGCCGGGCGCTCAGGCTGCCCCGCATTCCGCTGCTGCTGGCCTCCGTCCGTACCGTGGCCGCCGCCTGGGAGACGAACGGGCTCGGCCATCGGCTCGACCCCGATCTGCGCCTGTGGCTCCACTCCGACAAGGCCGCCCGCTACGTCGGACCGCCGCTGCACCGCCCGCTCGCGCTGCGCGGCCTCAGGGACATGCAGGAGCCGGACGCCGTTCTGCTGTGGCTGGCCGAGGTCGAGTCGCTGCCGATGTCCGCGGTGGCCCGGCGGCTCGGTCTCGATCCGGCGGCCGCGTCCTCCGAACTCGCCCAGGTGCGGGCGCTGTTCCGGGACCGCTGCCACCGCAACCACCTCGACACGCCGATGAACGCCTACTGCCGCAGCTATGCGCGGCTCCTCGACGCGGTCACCCGCTCACCCAGCGCCGAGACGCCCGAGGACCTCTCCCGGCACCTGGCGCGCTGCGTCGAGTGCGCGGAGGCCGCCGCCTGTCTGCGGCTGCATGGCGGCGGGCTGCCCGCGGCGCTCTCCAGCGGTGTGATCGGCTGGGGCGGCCTCGCGTATCTCGAGCGGCGACGCCGGGCCGCCGAGGCCGGCATGATCGGCGGACGCACGGACGTGGCGGTGGACACGGGGCTGAACGAGGGCAAGCCGGTCCGGCCCCGGATCGGCCGGACCGGGATCCTGGTCACGGCCGTCCTCGTGTCCGCACTGGCGCTCACGGTCTCGCTGATGCCCTTCGGCGGCTCGAAGGGTGATGACGCGAACGCCGCGCAGGGTGAGTCGACGGACGGGCAGTCCCTGGCGGACCCGGGCCCCTCCATTTCCTCGGGCTCGACGACGAAGTCGGGGTCGGGATCGGGGTCGGGGTCGGGGTCGGGGACGGCGGGCTCGCCCGCGGTGGCGGACTCGACCTCGCGTCCGGCGGGCAACTCAGATCAGGAGGCCCAGGGCGAGTCCTCGTCGCCCGCCGGGAAGCAGGGCGGGGTGACGAGTTCCCCGAAGAGCGCCGCGCCGGACTGCCGGGTGAAGTACGAGATCGTGAGCGAGTGGCCGGACGGCTTCCAGGCCACCGTCACCGTCACCTCCACCAAGGCCCTCGCCACTTGGAACCTCGGCTGGACCTTCAAGGACGGCCAGCGCGTGGGCCAGATGTGGGACGGCACCTTCACCCAGGACGACTCCCACGTCACGGCCACCGCCGCCGACTACAACAAGACCGTCGCCGCGAACGGCACCTTCACCTTCGGTTTCCTCGGTTCCTGGACCGGCTCCAACTCGGCCGCGCGCAACTTCACCCTCAACACGGCCAGTTGCCAGGCCGCCGGCTGAGCATCCGGCCGACCGGTATGACGCGCGAAGAGCCGGCATGACGCGCGAAAAGACGGTGTGACGCGCGAAGAACCGGACACCGTCCCCTCACCCCGCCACCACCTCCCCACCACCCCTCCGGCGGCGGAAACCTGATTTTCCGCCAAGTCCGCCGCCCTGGCCGGTTCCCCGTATCGACGGGGCCGGCCGCTCGGCGCCGGTCCTGACCTCAAGGTCGTCGGTGGGGACGGGAGTGGAGGCGGACGGTTCGACCGCGGTCACCGGTGGTGGGAGCGTCATGAGGGGACGGCACCCCCGGGCGACCCACCTGGCACTTCGCCACTTACCGACCAGTACGGTCGATCTGGCGTAATTCACTCGTCTCAATGCTTCGCTCTGCCACCATCAACGCCTCTGAAAAGTCAGGCGGCACGATTGCGGCGGGGGGCGTGGCCATGGGGCTGCTCGGCAATGAGCTGGCTTTCGCACGCGCTCTGACCCCTCAGGAGCGCGAGAGCGTGATGGCTCTCGGCAGCCGGAAGCATTACTCGGCCGATGCGCATCTTCTGACGGAGGGTGACCGGTCCAGTCACGTCCTGATCATCATTCGGGGCTGGGTGACCGTATCCGTGGCGACGGACCGGGGTGCCACGCGGCTGATACTCGGTCTGCGGGGTCCCGGTGAACTGCTCGGCGAGATGGCCGCCCTGGACCCGCATCCCCGCAGCGCCACCGTGCGCGCGCTGGGTCCGACCGAGACCCAGGTCATATCCGGGGACGCGTTCCGCCGGTTCCTCGCCCTGCACCCCCGCGTCAGCGGTCTGGTGATACGCCAGCTCACCTTCCGACTGCGCAGCGCCGACCAGGAGCGGTCCGCGCTCGCCTCGCTCACCGTGCTGCAACGGCTGGCCAGCCGGCTCACCGAACTGTCGAGAGCCGAGCCCTCCGGCCCCTACCATCCGGCCGTACCGGGCGGTGCCACGCACACGGGCACCGTCGTCCAACTGGCCCAGGACGAACTGGCCGCCACCATCGGAGCCACCCGGGAAGCCGTCGCCAAGGCACTGAAGCTGCTGCGTACCCAGCACGTCGTGCGTACCGGCAACCGGATGGTGGAGATTCTCGACCCCGAACTGCTCGCACTCCTCGCGGACGGTCATCAGGAGTAGACCCACGCCTTGTCGTAACCCACGCCTCGTCGTGTGTAAACGGCTACAGACGGCCTTCGTCCCCGGGCCCGACGCTGAGGGGGACAGCAAGTGGAAAGAACAAGGGGGCACGGGGTGGACCACGACGCGATGGATCTCACCGAAGCACGCTACGAGTTGGTGATCAGCGTCGACGCCCGGCGTTCCGGGGAATACGACGACGTCGACAAGCAGCGCATGCGCGAGCGGATCTACCGGGTGCTGGAGGCGGCCTTCACCCACGCCAAGGTGGCGCGGGACGCCGTACACATGGAGGACCGCGGCGACGGTGTGCTGCTGTCGGTGGTCGGCCGGATCGCGGTGACCCGGCTGCTCGGCCTGTGGATGGTCGAGGTGCACGAGAATCTGCGGGACGAGAACCGCGGCCTGCGTGTCCCCCTCGGGCTTCGGGTGGGCATGCACGTCGGGCCTGTCCGGCACGACGGCCGGGGCATCAGCGGGCGCGCCGTCGACCTCGCCTGCCGGCTGGCCGACTCGCCGCTTGCCCGGCGACTGCTGGACGCCGAGCGGGCCGACCTCGTGCTGGTGACCTCCCAGTCGCTCTACGAGGACGTGGTCAGCAGCGGCGGCAAGTTCATCGAGCCCGCGCACTACTCCTCCGCCCGCCTGGAGCTCAAGGAGGGCGAGGTCACCGCCTGGTTCCACCTTCCAGGCCGGCCCGCCCCCGAGATCCCCACCGCCGCACCGGCTGCACCTGACGCCGACCGTGCCGACGACGTCGAGGACGCCCGTGGTGCCGATGACGTCGAGGACGTCCGTGGTGCCGATGACGTCGAGGACGCCCTTGGCGTCGACGGCGAGGACCGCGCCGACGGTCCTGGCGCCCACTACACCGTCCACGGCGACATGTCGCAGCACAGCGACAACGTCTATCAGCAGCCCGTGCACATCGGGCGGATCACCGGCGACGCCGGCCGACGGAAGGGCTGATCGCAGTGACCGACGATCAGCAGGCGGCCGGCGGCGCCGAGCCCGCACCCCGCAAGGGGGCCGACGCCCGTGCGCCCGAGGCCGACGGGAAGGCCAGGAACGACCCGCCCCGTGCCGACGAGGGCAAGGCCGAAGGCGACGAGGCAGCCGCAGGGAACGACGCTCCGGAAGACGGCGACGCCAAGAAGGACCAGGGGAAGAAGCAGGACGAGGAACGCGAGCGCGCCGCAGGGCGGTTCAAGGAACACACCCGCGACCCGCTCGCCGAGGAGCAGGGCGAGGACGGGACCACCGACCTCGCCGCCGCCTCGCGGGCCCGCCGCGCCACCCGGATGCTGTTCGACACCGGCCGGGACCTCAACAGCTTCGACCGCTCGTACTTCCGGAGCGCCCACATCGGCGACATCCACCTGCGGATGGACGCCCGCCACTCCGGCGCGGGGATGCGCAGCGGACCCGTGCCCGACGAGGAACTGCGCAGGCTCCGCCGCGTCCATGTGGAACCGCAGGGATACGTACAGCTGCGCAACGCCCTCGGCGCTCGTCGGCTGCTGGTGCTCGGCGCCGCCCCCGGCACCGGACGCACCAGCACCGCGCTCTCGCTCCTCGACGAGGTCACCGGCCCCGCGGCGGACGCCACGGGCACGGAGCCCGGGGTCGGATCCCGGGTGCGCCGGGTCGATCCGGACGGTGGGGTGCGGAAGTTGGCGGGCTCCCTGGCCGGCGAGGGCGAGGAGGCGCGGCGCGGCACCGGGTACCTGCTGGAGCTCTCCCTCACCGGGGCCGGTGCCCTGCCCCCGGACGAGATGGACCTCGACGGGCTCGCCGCGGCCCTGGCCCGGTGCGAGTCGTACGCGGTGGTCGTCGTCACGGTCGGGTCGGCGGCCAACCCGCTGCTGGCCGGGCGGTACGGCAGACTCTGCCCTCCCGCACCCACCCAGGAACTGCTCACCACCCGGTTACGGGAACGGCTGGAGGAGCATGTCGCCGCCGCCCCGGACGGTGACGTCCGGCTGGAGGACCTGCTCGCCGGGGCGGAGGAACTGGCGGTCCGCCAGGACGTCACGGACGCGGTCGGACTGAAGGACCTGCGCCCCGCCGAGGCCGAGTTGCTCGCCTCGCTGCTGGCCGCACACCAACTGGGGGAGGTCTCCCGGGACGAACTGCTGGCCGGTTGCCGGAGCCTCGCCGCCGATCAGGCCCAGGAGTGGTTCGCCGGAGTGGACCGGGCGCTGACGGCGCCTCCCGCCGAGCCGGAGGGCGGCGCGGGCCGGCCGGGTACGGCGGCCCTGTTCCACCCGGTGGCGTTCCGTATCGCGCTCGCCGTACTGGGCGGCGCCTCGCACAGCGCCGTGGCCGCCGCCGCCCACCTGCTGACCTGGGAACTGTCCGTACAGTGCGATCCGGACCACACCCCGGCCCGCCCGCTGTTCTGCGACGACCCGGAAGCCGATCTCGCTCTCTCGCGCGCCGAACTGACCGACGGCCGGCTCGAGGTGGCCGGGACCGAGGTTCCGGCCCGGCTGATCTGGTACCGGGGATCCGCCCTGCCCTCCGCGGTGCTGACCGAGATCTGGGACCGGCACTTCCCCGTCCGGGCACCGATCGTGCGCTGGCTGCGGCTGCTCGCGGACGATCCCCGCCCCCAGGTGTGGATGCGCGCCGCCGTGGCCGCCGGGGAGCTGTGCGCACGGGACTTCGACCACGGATACGCGGAGCTGATCCGGCCGCTCGCCGAGGCTGCCACGCCCCGCCGGAGGATCTTCGCGGCCACCACGCTCGACCAGGCGGCCGGTCACGCCTCGCACCGCAAGGCGGTGCGCAAGCTGGTCGACGACTGGAGCAGGTACGGGACGAAGTCGCTGCGCTGGACCGCGGCGATGGCACTGGGTTACGGGAACGCCGCGGACACGACGGAGGACGCCCTGGACGCCCTGGCCCGGATCGGGGTCCGCGACGACGGGGAGCAGCTGGCGGTCGCCTCGTTCAACGCCGTACGGCTGCTGGCGCTCCCGGACGGTGCCAAGGTGCTGCGGCGGATGGCCGACTGGACCCACCACAAGCGCGCGGAGTACCAGGACCTCGGTCTGGTGACCACCGTCCGGCTCGCCGTGACCTCGGTGGACGAGGTGCTGTCCGACGAGCCCGACTCCCCGCTGGCCGACCGCGCCGACTGGCCTCTGCCACTCGCCCTCGCCGTCCCCCGCCCCGAACTCGTGCTGCCCATGGCCGACTTGATGTGGAGCACGCTGAACACGGCGCGCTCGAAGGACGTGGCCCTGGACGCGCTGGAGTCCCTGCTGCGTTCGGCGGTGCGCGGGGACGGCACCGAGGGGACCCGGCCGGGGCTGGCGGCGCTGCTGCCCGCGCTGGCGACCGAGGAGAACGACCGGCGGCGGCTGGACTGGCTGCTGCGCCGAATGATGAACGATCCGGAGGATCCGCTCCCCGACGCGCAGGCGCGAGCCCTGTGGTGGCTCGCCGTCCCGACGCGGGAGAGGACGGGCGAGGAGGACAGCCATGGCTGAGGACCAGGACGCGCGGGCGAAGGCGAGGGAGCGGCTGAGGGCGCGGAAGGCGGCCGCGGGGCCCGCGGGTCCCTTCCTGCGGGAGTACGCGCCGACGGGCGGGTTCCCGCAGGTGAGCGCCCAGAAGGCCTCGGTGCTGTTCTACCGCAACGGCGGCTACAGCGTGGTCACCGTCTCCGGTGTCCGCCATGTCGACAAGCGGGCGCTGGCCCGGCCGTACACCGTCTGCGAGATCGCGCTCGGCACCTATGTGACGACGCTTCAGATGGAGTTGCCCGCCGCGGGCGGGACGACCTTCTTCAAGGCCGAGGTGGACATCCACTGGACGGTGACCGATCCCCATCTGGCCGCCACCGAGGTCGTCACCGACGTCGCCCAGCGGCTCACCGCCCCGGTGCTGGAGCGGCTGCGCGAGGTGTCCTCGGCCTACCGGGTGACCCAGGCCGAACAGGCCGACCGCGCCATCACCCTGGAGTGCGCCGGCAGTCGCTGGGCCGAGCTGGGCACCGAACTCGGCATGCGGGTACGGCTGTACGTCCGCCTGCGGGTGGACGACCGGACGATCGAGCACATGGACGGCATCCGGGACGCGCACGCCTCGGCCGAGGTGACCCGGGTGCATCAGGCCGGCTTCCGCAAGATGCTGCAGGGCGGCGAGCTGGAACAGCTCAGCTACATGCTGGCGGCCGAGCCCGAGGCGGCCAAGGACTTCCTGGAGAAGATCCGCCAGGAGGGGCGGCAGGACGAGAAGGAACGGGTCGACCGGCTCTTCGCCATGGTCGCCAGCGGCCAGATCCAGTCCAACGACATGGAGACACAGGCCCTCAACCTCCTCAACCAGGGCCGCCACCCCCTCCAGGGCCCCATCGGCTCGCTGCCCGCCCGCCGCGAGACCCCGCAGTTGGCGCCGGCCGCCGACGAGCCGTTCACCCCGGACTGGGTGGCGGACGAACCGCCCTCCCGGGCGGACCGGGAACCACACGCGAGAGAGCCCTACCCGGGTGACCCCCAGGACGCCGAACCCGAACCGCCGCGCCGCCGCACACGCTCCCGGGACGACGGATGGTCCTGGGCGGAGGAGGACCGGTGACCGGCGACGGCCCGGTGCGCACCTCCTGCGACCCGGTCGGGCCCGTGCCGGACGGGGGTCCGCACGGGTCCGACCGGGGCGAGCGCATCGCCGAACGGCTGCTGAGCACGGTCAGGGAGGACCTCGGCCGGGCCGACGCGAAGGCGGCCGTACTGCTCTCGGGAACGCTGGCGCTGCCCGCGTTCCTGATCGGGCGGCACGGCCCGCCCGACTGGGGCGGGCTCGCCGACGTGACGCTGATCCTCGCGGGCGTGCTCTGGGTGGTCGCGGTGACCGCGCTGGTCGGGGCGCTCATGCCGCGCACCCGCACGGTCCGCGGCCGGGACGGGGTGACGTACTTCGGCGACCTGCTGGCCCCCCGCGACCTCGCGGGGCTGTCCGCCGACGTCACCGAGGCCGGACGCGACACCGCCGGATGGCTGCTCGTCCAGGCGGTGGACGTCAGCTCGATCCTGTCCGCCAAGTACCGGGCCATCCGTTGGGGAGTGGGCTCGCTCGCTCCTTCCACGGCGCTGGCGCTGGCCTGGAGCCTGACCGCCCGCTGACACGCGGCACAGCACGTACACGACACAGAGACGAACCAAGGAACCAGGGGGACGGCCGTGGAAAGCATCACGGGAAGACGGCAGACAGGAAGGGGCCGGGTGCGCCGCGCCGCGGTCGGCGCGCTCGGCGGCATGGCGGTGCTCGTGTCCCTGCTGGCACCCGCCGGTCATGATCCGGTGCCGGCGGCGGATTCCGAACCCGCCTTCCCGGCGGTCAACTACTCCATCGCCGTGGACGAGTCCGCCAGCCTCGCGCCCGAGGACATGAAGGCCGAGAAGGCCGCCGCCGCACGCATCGCGCTCGGCGACGTCTCCTCGTCCTCCCACGCCACCGTCTTCGGTTTCGCCGCCGCCGAGTCCGACGCCCAGCGCGCGGTGGACCCGGTCTGCCCGCGCACCACGCTGGACGCGGCGGGCCGCGAGACGATCGGCACCTGCGTCGGCAAGCTGCGCGGCCGCACGAAGAACGAGGGCACCGGCACCGACTTCCCGAGCGCGATACGCCAGGGAGTCCACGACCTCACCACGGGCACCGACCCCTCCCAGCCCCGCGTGCTGTTCCTCCTCACCGACGGAAAGCTGGACGTCCAGGACAGCCCCAAGTACGGCGACCCCGCGCACCGCAAGGACGAGGGCGAACGGCAGCTGACGCAGGAGCTCGAGAACGCCGCCGCCCAGCACGTACAGATCTGGCCGCTCGGCTTCGGACCCGACCCGGACAAGGCGCAGCTCGACCGGATCGCCGCCGGCGGATACCAGAAGGGCTGCGTCGAACTGCCCTCCGCCCGCCCGAGCGCGGGCAAGGTCTCCGGGGCCAAGGACGTCGGCCCCATGCTGGAGAAGATCTTCGCCGCCGCCCACTGCCTGCGCCACGAACAGGGCCCCAGCAAGCGGCCCCCCGCCACTTTGGAGATCGGCATCTCGCCGCTGGCGACCGTGGGCAGCATCGTCGTCGACAAGGGCGACCCCCAGGTGAAGATCACCTACCTCGACCCCAACGGCCACCAGGTCCCCACCACGGGGACGTACCGCAAGTCGGGTTTCGAGCTGGCGGGCGGCAGCGGCACCGTCGAGGCGCTGAAGATCGTCGATCCGGTGCCCGGCACCTGGCGCGTGAAGGCCGAGGCACCGGAGGGCCACCGCTCCGTGCCCGTCGCCGTCAGCGTGCTGTGGCAGGGCGAGTTGCGCGGCGCCATCACCATGGACCCACCGTCCCCGCAGGCCGGCGAGAAGGTCACGGTGACCATGCGCCTGCAGACCCGCGAGGGCTACGAGATCAAGGACGCGCGCGACTACGCAGGGTTGCGCGTCCGCAGTGAACTGACCGGCGACGGCTTCGAACCGCTGGCGCTGAGCCTCACCGACGACGGCCGGGGGCCCGACTCCAAGGCGAGCGACGGCTCCTTCACCGGTTCCGTGGAGATCCCCAAGAGCGCCGACGGGGCACTGAAGGTGAGCGGCACGCTGACGGCCTCGGGGCTGAGCGCCGACACCCGCAGCGAGGGCGGCCAGATCGCCCCCGGCGCACTGCCCGTCACCACCGCGCTCGAACTGCCCACCGCGGACACCCACCCCGGCTCCACGGTCACCGGCACGCTGGCCGTCCACAACACCAGCGACACCCCGCACACCCTGCGGCTGTCCGTCGCCGACCTCAAGTCCGGGCTGCTCACGGTCACTCCGGCCGAGATCCAGGTGAAGCCCGGCGAGTCCGGCACCCGGAAGGTCACGGTCGAGGTCGCCCCCCGCGACGTCTTCGGCGACCGCCTCGGCGACGGCGGACTGCAACTCGGCGGCACCGTCACCGTGGTCGACACCACCGACCACGACCGGACACTGGTGCGCACCCCGCTCTCGGTGCGGGTGACACCCGAGCCGGGTGTCTGGGCGAAGTACTGGTGGGCGTTCGTGTCCGCCGCCGCACTGATCGCGCTGGCCACCGTGGCGGTCCTCGCCTGGCTGCGCCAGCGCCGCACCCGCAGGGACCCGTTCGGCCTGGTGCTGCGGCTGGTCTCCGCGGAGGGCGATGTCCTCGGCGAGCACCTCGCCGGACACGGACACAAGCAGTGGTACGAGTTCGCCGTCGTCGAACCCCACCGCAGCCCGCGCATCGAACGGCGCGCCCACGGCCCGTACGCCGTCCAGCGCAGCCCCGAGGGCGGAGCGGTCCTGCGCAAGCGCGGCGGCGGCCGGACCCCGCTGGTCGCACGCGGCCAGGTCCAGTTGACCGACACGCTGAGCCTGGCCCTCGGTGAGGACACCCGCGCCTCGAAGGTCCGCCGACCCCGGACCTCCGCGCGGACGACCGCGGGCTCCACGACCTCCGCGACCGGTACCGGCGAGAGCGGGAGCTCGTACGGGTCGTACCTGTGACGCCATGGGCGGCCCGACGCGTCACCGGGCCGCCCCCGCGCACCGCACCGCGGCCCGGCCGCCGTGCCACGCGCACTGCACGGACGTACCGAGCACGAACCGGCCGCCGCGACGGCCGCAAGCGGGGAGGAAACCCATGAAGATCTTCCAGCCGATGCTCTTCGTCGGCCTGGGCGGCACCGGTGGCCTGGTCGGCGCCGAACTCGAACGCAAACTGCGCGCCGAGCTGTGCGGGCCGGACGGCGTCGCGCTCAGCCACCTCAGCGGACACGCCCCCTACCAGCTGCCCGACTGCCTCCAGTTCGTCTACGCGGACTACAGCGAGTCCGACCTCCAGCGGCTGCCCCAGTTCAACGTGGACCCCTCGCTGCGGGCCGCGTACTCCCGTACCTCCCGGGCCACCCACAACCTGCTGCCGAACTTCGACGCGTCACCCGAACTGACCAAGATGCTCAGGGCGAGCCTGCGCGACGAGGTCGCCGACTGGCTGCCGCCGCGCATCGACGAACCGAAGGTCACCCCGCTGCACAACGGCGCCGGCCAGCTGCCCACCGTCGGACGGGCCGCCCTGTTCGCCACGCTCCGGCACAGCCTCGCCCCGGTCCTCGAGCCGCTGCTCCAGGCGATCGACGCGATCGCCAAGTCGGCCGGTGAACTGGCCGAGCTCGGCGGCGGCAAGGTCAACGGCTGCGACGTGTTCGTCGCCTTCTCGGTGGCCGGAGGCACCGGCGCCGGGATCTTCCTCGACTATCTGCACCTGATCAACCACGCCTTCCAGCTGCGCCGCTTCGACGGGGTGAAGATCTACCCGCTGGTCGTGATGCCGTCCTCGTTCTCCTCGGCGGGCGGCGGCGGACGGGAGGCGGAGCTCAACGCGGCCCGCGCGCTGGTCGACCTGTTCCGGCTGGTCGACGCGCAGAACGCGCCGAGCGAGGGAACGGAGATCGGCGACCTGGACCTCGACTCCGGGCTCGGCATCCGCTACCCGGGCACGACACCGATCCGCCTGCGCACCGGCATCCTGCCCACGGCCTTCCTGTTCAGTCCGACCGCCGGCATCCGCCAGGACGACCTGCGCCGCTCCATCGTCTCCCTGGTGATGTCGCTGATCGGCACCGAACTGGGCGACAGCCGCCCCCGAGGCCGGGCGACGGCCACCGACGACGACTTCCAGACCTTCGCCGCGAGCTTCATCAACCGGGGCGTGCACCGCAGCGCCGTGTCCCCCACCGGCATCGGCCGGCAGGGCGTCTCCACCAGCCTGGTGGCGTCCATGACCGCCCCCATGGACCAACTGGCCGACCTGGTGGCGGGCCGGCTGCTGCGGGAGGCGGTCACCGACCTCGTGGAGCGGCCCCGTACCGCGCTGCGCGACAACGCGGTCCCACTGATCCGGCAGCTGTTCGCCGACTCCCACCTCGAAGAGCTGTGGGAGCGCAAGCAGTTGGACCTCCCGGAGCCCGATCCGCTGCCACGCGGCGGCAAGGCCATCGAGCAGGCGCTCGGCGAACGGCTCACGGACATGCAGCGGCTGCTGTCCGACCTCCAGTCCCTCGCCGACCGCCAGGCCGCCTCGATGGCCGACCGCTTCGCCCCGCGCCCCGCCATCGACAAACTCCTCCAGACCGTGGACCCCTTCCTCGCCGAACGCATCGTCAGAGGCGTCCCCGGCAGCGACGAACCGATCGCCCGGCTCGGCTTCCTCGGCATGCTCGACAGCCGCTCCCGCGCCCCCCAGCGCCCGTCGGGCGTGACCGATCAGCCGCCCAAGACCCCCAGGATCAAGGGTCGGCTGGCCGGCATGTCACCGGCCCGTTGGGGCGACGACGACGTGCAGGCGGCGCTCCAGGAGCAGGACCTCTGGTACCAGTGGCGCAGCCGGACCGTGTGGCACGAGGCCTGGCGGGAACAGCAGCAGCAGTGGCAGCCCCCGGCGGCCACCGCCGGGGCCGACCTCGGCCGCCTGGTCAACGCCTTCCGCAAACACTCCGACCAGGAACGCAAGATCTCCCAGCAGAAGGGCCTCGAACTGTACGAGGACCGCACCGGGATCTCGTATCTGCTGCCGCCGCAGCGCACCCTCAACCACTTCTACGAGGACGTGGTCACCCGCCTGATCCGCCGGGAGGGCATGCGCGAGAACGACGACGAGGCCGCGCTCCTGCTCAGGATGATCGACGGGGACACCTGGCGCGAGGTCCACACCCTCAGCCGTCGCAACCCGGACAACGCGGTCGCGGTCGTCAAGGCACAGCTGGAGGGCCGCATCACCCGGCTGTTCGCGGAGAGCGGCGAACACCTCGAGGAACGCCCGCTGCTGCCGGCCATGGGCACCCTGCTGGCCGCCGCGGCGGGCGACGCGGACGCAGCCGACCAGGTCAGCAAGGAGGCGCTCGACCTGTTCGGCCGCAAGCTGACCGGGCTGCTGCCGGTGGGCTTCACCCCGGAGGGCACCGGACCGCTGCGGGTCCTGGTCACCCACCCGCGCGTGCAGGCCGTGGAGGAGGTGCAGGAGTACCTCGGCAAGGCGCTGCGGCTGCCGTCCGACGCCAAGAACTCCGTGGAGTACCGCGGAGTGGAGAGCGACTCCGTCACCGTGGTCCTCTTCCGCAGCGAGATGAGCCTCACCCAGGTCCCCGAGGCCCGCAAGGTGCTGCGTCAGTGGGCCAGGGCGAAGGACTCCGAGCAGGCCCAGGACGTACTGCGCTGGCGGCAGCGGCTCGGCTACCGGGACAGCTGGATGGTCAGCAGCGAGGAGGACCGCCGCGTCATCCTGCACCGTCTGCTGTGCTGCATGTGGAACGGTCAGGTCGACGTGGTGGACGGAGACCCGGCGTCGCCGGCACGGCTGAGGCTGAGGCTGCACCCCGAGAAGGGCGCGCATGTGCCCGGTGTCCGGCTGCGCCTTGGGGACTTCCCCGGCGGGGTGTCGAGCTGGGCGGAGCTGCTGCGGTCGTACGAACGCTGGACCGTCCTCGACGACGAACGGACCGTGGAGGACTACTGCAGCCAACTGATGGGAGCTCAGCCGCTTGGTCTGGCCAGGAGCGCGAGCGAACCGCATCCGCTCTTCGTCGAACTCGTCGAGAAGACCGCCCCGCGTCAGCTGGAGCTGCTGGCCGAGCGCCGGGAGCGGGGCGGCGAGCGGGTCGAGGGATGGGTGCGCCCGCTGTGGGAGTTCTGGGCGAAGACACTGCCGGCCGCGCTGGACACCGAGTTCGGGGACCAGCGCGCCGTCCAGCCGACGCTGCGCACGCTGCTGGAGCATGTACGCGGCGGAACCCCCGCGCCGCGCGTCCGCAAGGAGTTCCCCGAACCCCGGCGTGCCGTGCCCGATGACGACGACTGGGGCACGGCACCGCGCGCCTCCTTCGACAAGTACCCGAGCGACACCGAGGAACGTCCGCGCCGCGCGTCCGTGGACGACTACGACGACGGGTACGACGCCGACCGCGCCGACCGGGGTGACCGCGTTGACAGGAGTGATCGGAGTGATCGCGGCGATCGGGGTGACCGCGTCAACGGGCGCTCCGGCGCCGCCGACCGGCCCTCGGTGCCCTGGGACGAGCCCGGTGACCCCGGCCCGTACGGCGACGACGGCGAGCGCGAACGCCCCCGCCGCAACCCCTGGGACGGTGACCCGGAGTGAAGACGTCCGAAGACCTCGGCACCGTCATCCAGCTGGACCTGCGCAGCGGCGCGGCGGAACTCGACACCGCCAAGGCCCTGCGGGCCGGTGTCGCCCGGCAGTTGGGCAGGGCCGGGCTGCCCGAACCCGACGACCCGCTGTTCCTGGTGGTCGACACCCCGGCCGGGCTGACCGACCACCAGCGGCAGTACGAACTGCTCACCGCCTACCGGGCCGTGGGCGAGGTCAGGATCCTGGTCCTGCTGGTGGGCAGCGCACCCGGTTCGTACGCGGGCGAGGACGAGGCCTTCCAGCCCGACCGGCGCCTGGTGCGGCCCGCGGTGCTGCGGGCCTCGGGCACCGCCCTGCTGTGGGCGGGCGATCTGCGCTCCGCGCGCACGGCGCTGGAACAGCCCGAACCCGACGCCCCGGAGGCGCTCGCCGTCCTGGTGGACGTGCTGTCGGTCCCGGACGTCTACCTGAAGGTCCTCGACGGCCTCGGGGCGCTGCCCGACGCCGTCGCCGCGCCCGGCGTGCGGCTGTTGGAGCAGGACCTGCCGCTCGAGGTGCGCGACCGGGCCTGGCGCGACGCGCTCCTCAGGTTCGCGGGCGAGGACACCGAACTCGCCCCCGACCTGCTGGTGACCGCCTCCTCCGGCGCCGATCTGCCGGAGCCGCTGCGGAGTCTGGTGGCGGGCCGGGGCGGCCGCGACCAACGGCACCGGGAGCCGGGCGGCGTGGCGGACAGCACGTACGCCGCCTGCGCACAGGCCCTCGACTACGCCGAGGACGCGCTGGCCGGACTGCGGTCCCTGCCCGGGCTGTTGTGGGCCTCCCGCAGGCAGGCGTTCGAGGCGGACCTCGACCAGGCGCACCAGGCGCTCGGCGAGTACCGGGACCTCGTCGGCACGGCCCTGCGCGGCGGCGGCTCCGGTACGGCGCCGTCCGCCGCCGAGACGGCGGCCAGGCTCGGGGCCCTCGGCCTGCGGGTGCCCTCGGCCGAGGGCATGGGGGAGCGGATCGGCGAGGGCCTGCGGGAGTTCGCCGGAAAGCTGCTGGGACAGGGACTCGCCCTGCGGTCCGTGGCCCAGCGCTTCACCGGGCTGGCCGGGCGGGTGGAGCCCGTACCGGGTTCGGCACTCGTGCGCAAACTCGCCGACCACTCCACCGAAGCGGTGTCCCGGCGCCCCGTGGGCAACGGCCCCGTGGCCACGGGGCGCGGCGCGCTGCCCGCGGCGGCCGTGGCGGGGCTGCTCGGGGCCCTGTGGCGGGGGCCCCTGGCGGCGCTGGCGATCGCCGTCCCGCTGGTGTTCGTCGCGGTGGCACTGCTCGGCGCGTCCAGGCTCCGGGGCGCGGGACGCCCGGCCCGCTGGGGCTGGGGTCCCCGGGCCGCGGCACTCGGTGGCGCCGCGGCCGGTGTGGCGGTGGCGTACGCGGTCGAGCCCCCGCTCTGGCTGAGCGCCGTCGGCCTCCTGGCGGGCCTCGGTGTCGCGGTGGAGACGGCACGCCGGCTGTGGCGCGCCGCGATCGACTCCTGGGCGGCCTTCCACGCCACCGCCGCGCTGCGCAAGGCCCTGGCCGGGCTCGACACGCTGCTGGCCGAGGCGGTCCGTGAACACTGGGCCGTCGAGGAGCGCCTGCACTGCGCCGACGCGGCCCGGTCCGTCGCCGGCATGCTGCGGGCGACGGCCGCCGCCGCGGCCGCCGAAGCGGTGCCCGAGCCCGAGCGGCCCACGGTCACCGGCGCGCCCGGTCCCGAGCCGCTCGACGCGGACGACTGGCTGACCAGTACCTCGGTCCTGGAGACGGACGCGTTCGCGGTGCCCGACGACGGGGACAGCGACTGGGCGAGCGCGTACGCCTGGCAGGACGGGGCTTCCTGGAGCGAGCCCGGCGAGCCCGACGCACGGGGTGAGTTCGCCAACTCCCCTGGGCCCGCCGACCCGTCGGCGGAGCGCACCGCGGGAGTTCCGCGCTGGCTGGACCGCGAGAGCGGCGAGGGCGGACCGGAGCTCGTCGCCGTCCTGGCCGGTGATCTGACGGACGCCGCCATGGTGGCGATGGAGCCCTACTGGGGTGCCGTCGAGCGCGGCCAGGCCGGCGCCCTCGCAGTCCGGCGCACCGAGGAACGGGTCCGCGACCTGCTCTCGACGGCCCGCCGCCACCTCCAGCACAACGGCGTACTGGCCCCGCCCCCGTTCGCCGCCGACCACCGCACCCGGGCCGGCTCGGCGAACCTGCTGGGCACCGACCCGCGCCGGGTGGCCGACCTGGTCGGCGCGGAGGCGGACCGGCAGGCCGTGGTCCAACTCTCCTCACCCGAGCAGGGAACGCTGCTCAGCCGGGACCCGGCGGCCGCGGTGTGGATCAGGTTCGCGCCGGAGGCCGTGCGCGACGAGGTCGAGAAGACCTGGCGGACCACCGGTTGCGTACCGCCGGAGCAGACGCTGTGGACCTCCTCGGGACGCTACGCCGGCCTGGTCCGGCTCACCCCGCTGCGGATGGGCGTGGTGGACACCGTCCGCTCCCGCCAGAACTCCTCGGCCGACGGGCTCGACCCGTACGACCGCGAGAACGCGTACGACCGTGAGGACGGCGACAACTGGTGACCCGCACCCCGCATCCCGGCCCGGCGCACCCGTACGACCGAGAGGACGGCAACCGCTGGTGACCAGCACCTCGCACCCCCACCTGACGGAGCCGGACGGTCCGCGCTGGAAGACGCTCGCGTTCACCGTCCCCTCGGGCCGGCGCCGGGTCGCCCCCGTCCGCTTCGGCCCCGAGTCCCGCCGCGATCCGCTGCTGCCCCAGCTGATCCGCAACGCACTGCTCGACGACGAGGGGCAGCAGTGCGTCCAGGTCCGCCTGAACGCCGCCGACGCGGCGAACCCGGCCGCGCGCGCCCTGCTCGACGCGGAGGCGGGCACCGCCCTGCACCTGCACCGGGCGCTCGACGACACGGAGTACACGGCTCTCTTCCCGAGGATCGTCGGCTACGACCTGGACGCGGCCGAGCCGTTCCTGCTGTACGCCGCGCCGCGCGGCGCCGCCCTCGCGCGTACCCATGTGATGTCCGCGACCGACCAACGGGTCCTCACCCGCGACCTGATGCTCGCCCTGTGCCTGCTGGACAGCCAGGAGCTGGTGCTGCGGGGCATCTCGCCCGCCACCGTGCTCTGGGACGGCGCCTCGGTCCAGCTCTGGGGACTGGAGGGGGCGGCCCGTACCGGAGGGCCGAGGACCCGGTGGGGCCGGGCGCCCTACTGCTCGCCCGAACAACGCAGGGGCGAGGGGCTCGTCGACTCCCGGGACGCGGTGTGGAGCGCCGCCCAGGTGCTCTACCAGCTGGTGACCGGCCGGCCAGGCCCCGGTGACGGGGCACCCACCGACCTCGGCGAACACCGGGTGCTCGCCGAGACGTTGCGGGGCGCCTTCGCCCCGCTGGCAGCCGACCGGCCGACCCCCGCCCACCTGCTCGACCTGCTGGCGCCGGGGGCCGCCCGGCGCGTCACGCTCACCGTGCCCGCCGACGAGACCCGCGCGCACCGGGAGGCGTTCGAGCAGGCGCTGCTCCTCAAACGGCAGGCACCCGTCACCCACCAGGGGCCCGGGACACCGGCCGGGCGCAGCAGCGACGGCCAGGTGCTGTGCCCGTACTGCCTGGAGCACATCCAGCTCGACCTCGCCCAGCTCTTCGTCACCGACAGCAGGATGCAGTACCAGCCGCTGGACGTCTCGACGATCGGCAACGCCCTGCGCCGCCAGGACGTCATGCGCGGTGCCGTCCAGAAGTGCACCGCGGACCGGGACTTCCCCGAGCATTACATCCCGGTGCCCTACCTCACCTACGGCCGCCCGCTGACCGTCGCGATGGTCGGCCAGTCGTCCACAGGCAAGAGCCATCTGCTGACCCAGATGATCGCGGAGATCACCGACGGCGGCCTGGAGCCGTTCGGCCTGAAGTGGCAGTCCGTCAACCCGGAGCAGCACGCGCGGTTCGTACGGGAACGGGTGCAGCCGCTGCGCAACGGCAAGGTCCTCGATCACACCGGCGCCCTCGGCCTGGACGGCTTCGCGCGTTTCGTGGAGTCCCTCCTCATCACCGACGCCCACGGGCAGGTACGTCCGGTCGCCTTCTTCGACCTCGGCGGCGAGGACCTCGTACGGACCGACGCCGCGCTGCGCTTCCTGCTCGGGATCGACGCCCTGATCTTCGTCGTCGACCCGGCGCTGGCCCTTCCGCTGCCCCATCTGGACCACGCCAGGGAACGCTGGGGTGTCGAGGTGAACCGGGACGGCGACCTCGCCTTCGGCACCGTCCTCGACCGGCTGCCGAAGAACGGACCGTATCTGGACGTGGCCGCCGCGATGGTGCTCGGCAAGGCGGACCTCCTGCGGTTCCAGCCGCCCGTCGACCGGTGGCTCGGCCGGGCACCGGCCACCTCCCTCGACCCCGAACGGACGCGTGAGGAGAGCCGGGACGTGTACGGGCTGCTGCGGCAGCACGCCGGTCCGGCCTGGCTGCGTCCCTTCGACGCGATCCGCCGGTGCACCCTGCATGTCGCGTCGGCCACCGGCGGCCAGGAGGACCAGGGCCGCTATCCGGCCGGGGCGGGGCCCCGGCGGGTGCTGGAGCCGCTGCTGGCGCTGCTGGCGTTGCACGGGATGGTCGAAGTGCCGGGCGGAGCCGAGGCGTTCGCCGTGGGAGAGGCGCCCGCGTTCGAGGCGGTGCCGTCGGCGAGGGCCGGACGGACCGGGGGAGCGGTGGGAGCCGTGGGATCCGTGCGAGGTGAGGCGAAGTGAGCGACTTCCAGGATCGAATGGGCGACTTCCAGGATCGCGGGAGTCCGGCCGCCCACGGGGAGCAGGCCGGCGCGCACGGGCCGGGCGGTGGCGGCGCCGGGGGCTCGGTGCACCAGGTCGTCTTCCGGTGGGACGGCAACCAGGGCCGCCAGGGCACCGGCATGAAGGCCGTCGCCCACTCCTGCCCGGCCGAACGCGCCGAGGAGCTGGGCCGGGAGCTGGGCCCGCTGCTGTGGGTGTCCGGTACGGCCGCCGCACGGCAGAGCGTCGTACGCACCCTGTCCCGCGACGGCGACGTCATGCTCGTCCAGCGCTGGCCCACCACCGACCGCGGCGGCCGGCCCAGCACGATCAGCCATGTCCTGATCGGTGCCCCCGGAACCCTGAAGACCCGCCAGTGCCTCGGCCTCTCCTACGGCGGCTGGGGCAGCCGGGAGTCCGCCGAGAAGGCCTCCGGACGCCTGCGCGTGATCGAGTGCGCGCAGCTCGACGCGATGGCGCGCAAGCGGCTCCCGGCCATGCTGGAGCTGCTGCCGGCGGTCAAGCACGCGCTGATCCTGGTCGCCGCGGAGTGGCTGCGCGATCCGGCGCAGCGGGTGTCGCTGCTCGCGGAGGAGAAGGGGCAGCCCGGCTGGCCGGACCAGGACACCGTGCCGGTGGCGTATCTGGGGCTGTTCCTGCTCTTCGGGCGCTGGCTGGGGCAGGAGTGGACGTTCGCCACCCACGACACGGTGGACACCCATCAGCTGCGTCTGACGTGCGTCCCGCACTGGGAGCCGGACGTGGGCGGGGCCGGTCCGCTGGCCCGGGTCACGGGCCGTCGGGTCACCCCCCGGTTCGAGCACAAGGCGGCCGCCCGACTGGTGGACCACCTCCTCGACCACCTCCTCGCGCACCCCGACGCCGCCGCCGGGGTGCCCCACCTGGTCGATGAGCTCGCCGGCGGCGCGGGGCTGGAGTGGGCGCGGCGGCGCGTCCTGCTGAACGAGATCCTCAGCACCGACCGCCGAACCGGCCCGCGCACCGACGCGACCGCACCCGCACCCGCGCCCCGCTCCGCGGAACCGGGCCCGGTCGGGGAGGGGGACGAGAGGGACGAGAGAGACGAGGGGGACGAGGACCGGGAACGGGCCGAGACGACGCCCCCGCCGCGGCCCCCGAAGCCGTACGCGTACCCCGCCCCGCACCTCGTCCCACACCCGGATGCGTGCTCGGACCCACACCCAGATCCGTACTCGGACCCGCATCCGGACTCGTACGCCGACCCGTATCCGGACACCTACGCGGCCCCGGCATCCGAGGTTTCTCCCCCCATGGCCCCTCCGCGGCCGCTGCGAACGCCGGTCCAGGCGCCGGTCCGGACTCCCGCCCACGAGGCGTACGGGCTTCACGAGGACCTCCGTGACCATCGGCGCGGGAACCACATGCAACGCAGCCTTTTGGCGGCGCGTCTGCGCACCCTGCCCGACGAGTTGCTCCTGGGCGAGCTGCGCTCCGCCGATCTGCCACCGGAGTCCGTGGAACTCCTGCTCGACGAGCTGGGGAACGATCACCGTGTCCAGGAGCGCGGACCGGAGATGCGGCACGACCTGTGCGCGGAGGTGCTGCACAACGGCCTGTACTTCACGCCGTACGGACAGGGTCCAGAACCCGTGTCCAGGACGGCCATGGTCACGCGGGCTGCCGACCTCTTCACCTGGGCCGTCGCCCCGCTGGCCCGGGAGGAACGCTATCTGCGCGATCTGCGTGAGTTGCTCCACCGCATGACCCGGGACAGTCACCCCACCGGGGGCAACTGGCTCCGCCAGAGCATCATCGCCCCGGCGAACGGCCAGGTCCCCGACCTGCCGCCGGTCCTGTGGCAGCAGATCCTGCGCGACGTGCTCAGCCGGGGCGAGCGAGCCCCCTCCGCCCCGCAGCCGCCCTACACCGTCCCGGCCCCCACGACGGCCCCGGAACCCTCTTCCACCCCGCCGAGACCCCCTACCCTCACGTCCCGGCTCTCCGACCTGACGAACAACCCGGGCTGTGTGATGGGAGTCGGCTTCGCCGTGATCGCCGTGCTCATCACCATCGTCCTGATCGCTCTATGAAGCCGGGTGTGCACAAGTGTGTCCAGGCTACGGAAACGCCACATCGTGCTCGCGTTCGCACCCGTCGTGCTGGAGGTGCAGTCGGCGCAGGTCCTGCAGGGCGGCGACGGGAAACGGGTGCTCGACCCACTTCGTCAGATAGCCGTCCTCACCGTGGAGCCGAAGCACGGATTGAGCGGCCTCCATGACGACGTGCCCGAGGAGGCTGCGGGTCTGCGTGGAGGTCCAGGAGGGTGTGCCTTCCCGGTCGGGCGCATCGAAGCTCGTGGACATGTCGGGAAACCGATGGATCGCGATGTCGACGTCCGCGCCCCTGCTGCGGAGGACCCACCTCGCTTCGGCCGGTTCGAGGTCGAAGGAGAAGCGTTGGACGGCGAAGGTGCCGTAGAGACCTGCGACACCATGGAGCAGGTCGGCCAGGGCATCGGTGCAGTAGCTGGCGAAGCCCTGCCACTCCGAAGAACTGTCCGCGATGCGGCAGGTCGCCCAACCGGTGCCGCTCAGCTCCCAACCGAACCGGAGATCAATCGTCATCCCGCCCCTCCCGGTGATCGTCCCCGGAGACGGTACAGCGGAGGGATGCCGCCGGTCGCGCTCGTGCCGCCGCTCTCGGCGGGTGGGCGCGCCCCTGGGCAATCATGGGTTAGGGGTGGGCCATGGCCGCTCGGGATCACCAGTGCTAGAAAGGTCACATGGCGAATCGTTTCGCCGGTTTTCGACGCTTTTCACTCAGGCCACTGATCAGCAGGAGCCCGCGAAGCGTAGCCGGGCAGGTGTTCGTTCTTCAGGTGGCTCTGATCGTGCTGCTCGTGGCCTGCGGTGTGTTCGCGCTTGCCCTGCAGTCGGAGCGGGACACCACCGCCGAGGCCAAGCGCCGCTCCGTAGCCACGGCGGAGACCTTCGCGCACGCTCCCGGGGTCGTGGCGGCACTGCGGACCCCCGACCCGAGCAAGATCCTCCAGCCGGCCACCGAGGCGGCCCGCAAGGCCGCCGGGGTCGACTTCATCGTGGTCATGAACACCAAGGGCATCCGCTACACCCACCCCATACCGAGCCTGATCGGAAAGCGGTTCGTGGGCACCATCGGGCCGTCGCTGGCGGGGAAGATCTACACGGAGAGCGTGCACGGCCCGCTCGGCCACGAGGTGCAGGCCACCGTCCCCATCAAGGACACCGGGGACAAGGTGGTGGGCCTGGTGTCGGCCGGTCTCAAGGTCAAGAACGTGACCAGTGAGGTGAACCGGCAACTACCGATCATCCTGGGCGCCGGGGCCGGGGCACTCGTGGTGTCCACCGGGGTGACGGCACTGGTGGTCAGGCGGCTGCGACGGCAGACCCACAGCCTGGCCCCGGACGAGATGACCCGCATGTACGACCACCACGACACGGTGCTGCACTCCGTACGCGAAGGAGTGCTCATCGTCGCCGGCGACGGGCGGCTGCTGCTGGCGAACGACGAGGCCAGACGGCTGCTGGAGCTGCCCCCCGACGCCGAGGGACGACCCGTGTCGCAGCTGTCGAACCTTGAACCCGAGATGGTGGAGCTGCTCGTCTCCGGGCGCGAGGCCACCGACGAGGTGCACTTCGCCGGGGAGCGGCTGCTCGCCGTCAACCAGCGGCCCACGGGGCGCGACGGAGGCATCGAGGGAACGGTGGTGACGCTGCGCGACTCCACCGAGCTCCAGGCGGTCACCGGCAGGGCGGAGGTCGCACGGGAGCGGCTCAAGCTGCTGTACGACGCCGGACTCGGCGTCGGCACCACCCTGGACGTGCGGCGCACCGCCGACGAGCTGGCGCGGGTCGCCGTCCCCCGCTTCGCCGACTTCGTCACGGTCGACCTGGCAGACGCCGTGCTGCACGGCGAGGAGCCGGCCACCACGGCGACGGACCTGCGACGCATCGCCGTGTGCGGCCTCCGGAACGACCATCCGCTCTACGAAAGGGGCCGACTGATCGACTTCGTGCCCTCCACGCCCCAGGCGCGCGGCTACGGCAGCGGCCGCTCCGAACTGGTGACCGACCTGTCGACCGCCGTGGGCTGGCACGCGCAGGACCCGGAGCGCACCAAGGCGATCATCGACTACGGCATCCACTCCCTCATCGCCGCCCCGATCCAGGCCGGCGGTGTCGTGCTGGGCGTGGCCAACTTCTGGCGCGCCAAGCAGCACGGGCCCTTCGACGAGGAGGAGCTGTCGCTGGCGGAGGAACTGGTGGCCCGTGCCGCGGTCAGCATCGACAACGCCCGCCGCTACACCCGCGAGCACGCGCTGGCGGTCACCCTCCAGCGCAGCCTGCTGCCGCGGGCCCTGCCCGAGCAGAGCGCCCTCGACGTCGGCTACCGCTACCTGCCCGCCCAGTCGGGTGTGAGCGGGGACTGGTTCGACGTGATTCCCCTGCCGGGGAGCCGGGTGGCGCTGGCCGTCGGCGACGTGGTCGGCCATGGCCTGCACGCCGCCGCCACGATGGGGCGGCTGCGGACCGCGGTGCACAACTTCTCCACCCTCGATCTGCCCCCCGACGAGCTGCTGAGCCATCTGGACGACCTGGTCGGCCGGATCGACCAGGACGAGCGGGACACGGATGCCGCCGCGGGCGTCGTGGGCGCCACCTGCCTGTACGCGATCTACGACCCCGTGACACGCCGCTGCGTCATGGCACGTGCGGGGCACCTGGCGCCCGCGCTCGTCGACCCCGACGGAACCGTCACCTTCGTGGACGTGCCGACCGGACCTCCCCTGGGCCTGGGCGGCCTGCCGTTCCAGACCGCCGAACTGGACATCCCGGAGGGCGCCCAGCTCGTCCTGTACACCGACGGCCTCATCGAGGACCGCAGGCGCGACCTGGACGTGGGCATGGAACTGCTCCGCGACGCACTGGCGGGGCACCCCGACCGGTCGCCCGAGGAGAGCTGCCAGGCCGTGCTGGACGAACTGCTGCCGGGGCGTCCCAAGGACGACGTCGCCCTGCTCATCGCCCGCACCCAGGGGCTGCCGTCCGACCGGATCGCCGACTGGGACGTGCCGCTCGACCCGGCGGCCGTCGCCGGGATGCGCGAGACCGTGTCCCAGAAGCTCGACGAGTGGGGCCTGTCCGAGCTCGGCTTCAGCATGGAGCTCATCCTGAGCGAGCTCATCACCAACGCCATCCGCTACGGCTCCGAGCCGATCCACGTACGGCTGATCCACGACCGTACGCTCATCTGCGAGGTGGCCGACAGCAGCAGCACCTCGCCGCATCTGCGGTACGCGGCGACGATGGACGAGGGAGGCCGGGGCCTGTTCCTGGTGTCGCAGATGGCCGAGCGCTGGGGCACCCGGTACACCCCCCAGGGCAAGGTGATCTGGGCCGAACAGGCACTGCCGCGGATCACCGGGCAGCCCGGCCCGGGATCGCTCTCGGGTGCGCGGTAATTCGATGGCGCCGCGGGTCCGCGTGCCGCCATGGTCGTGACTGTTCGAGCGGTGACCGATGGCTGATCGCTGCAAGGCAAAGATGCTCAGGTTGGTGGCGCCGCTGCAGTCCGCCGGCTGGTGTTCGACTTGGGCCTCGACCAGCTGTGCGGTTGCCCAGGCAGGGAGGACGGGGGCCGGGTTTGGAGGTCCGCCGCCGCGGTCACGCATGCGTCGAGGGCCACATCCGGTGCGGCAAGACCACCGGCCTCGGCCGCCTCCCCTCGCGCGCCTTGCGGATATCGGCGACCTGGCCCTGGGGGCACGCAAGACCCTGAAGAACCCGGCCACCGCGTCGGGACTCCGCCATGCTCAAGCCGCGAAAGTACTCCGCCCACCCGACAACTGACGATCAGTTACGCGGTCCGGCTGCTATGAACGTCATCGTTGGCGGTGACGGTTCGTTAGCTCTTCTTTATCGAGCTCCGTACAACCTTTGATGACTGTGCCCGGCTTCACAGGAGGGGCACATTCTGATGCTCTCTTTGCCCCTTTCGTGAAACGTAAGAGCCGGGTGTGCATGGTTACATGAACGTGAATTCGAGCAGTCTTCCGGTGCGTGAGCCGTCTGTCGCCATCTCCGGAAGAGGGGGACTGCGCGTCAATCCCGGCCCCCTCCATGTCTGTGCGTGACCTGCGCACCTGCTCGTCTTTGCGGCGTCGACATGGGGGGATGGCAATGAGGAAGTGGGCCGCGGTGCCGACTGTGCGGGCGATACCGGGCAGTTGGAGATTCGGTCCGCCAAGTAGGTCCGGAAATCGGCTTGTTGCTCTCCGAGCAACGTCAGGTATGGATCCGCGCCCACGTCCGGCGCCGGCGCCGGCCGCCGACTCCGTCAGACCTCCAACCGACAGTCTCCGGTTCAAGGAAATCCTCTTGCGACCTCCCAGACAGATGCGTCTTGCCGTACTGGCAGCGGGTTCGATGGCGCTGTGCGCCACGCCCGCGGCCGCTGTCGCCGGCACCACGTACGCCCACACCGCGCAGATCGTCGTCGGTGACCACGACCGCGGCTGCTCCGGCGTCCTGGTAGAGCCCGAGTGGCCGCTCACCGCCGCCAGTTGCTTCGCGGACAACCCGGCCGCGAGCCTTTCGGTGTCCGCGGGCAAGCCCAGGCCGAAAACGACCGCGACCGCGGCCAAGGCCGGCGCCATCACCACCTTCTCGCTGATCGGGTCCCCCGGCGCGAACGACCGCTGGATCGAGGTCGGCAGCTCCGGCATCCCGGGCCGGCCGGCTGCCGATCAGCAGTTGGGCGCAAGCCTCCACTTCACCGGAACCAGGCTCTACGTCGGCATGCCCTACGGGCCGTCCGCTTACGGCGCGCTCGACGCCCTGCCCCTGCCCAACGTGACCGCCGGCGCCACCAACGCCGCTGTCACGACGTACCAGCCCGGCCAGGGCGGACTCCCCGCCGCCGGCGCCCGCTTCGGCTACGCCGCCCGCTGACCCAAGCGGCCGCATACCGAAATCAGATGTCAACAAGCAAGGGAGCAAACCGTTGAATGCCAGATGGCGAGCTGTGCCCGGATGGCGCGGTCTCGTGGCGACGCTGATAGCCCTGGTGATGGTGCTAGGCGTCGATCTGCGTCCTGCCGCGGCCGAAGGCGAAGCCTTGGTCTACTCCAGGTACGACGTGGTGGATGCATGGGAGTACGGCGGTCCGGGTGTGCGTGGCGCGGCCGCCGTGGCCCTGGTGGGGTCGGACGCGGATGTCCAGACGTTCATGGCCAAGGAACTGCCCGACTTGGAGGTGGAGGACCTGCGGGTGCAGGTCGCCCAGGTCATGGCGATCGGCGGTCCTGCCGTGCGCAAGGCGGCCGGTGTCGCCCTGGGTGGTGGCGAGGAAGAACTGCAGGCCTTCCTGGACGACTCGTTCGTCCCAGCCTATGAGGAGGATCTGCGCGTCCAGGTGGCGTCGGTCATGGCCTTCGGTGGTCCCGGAGTGAAGAAGGCGGCCAGTGCGGCGCTGGACGGCACGGCGGACGACTAGAGCGCGTTCCTTGACGAGGGCCAGTACCGGGCCCGGGAGGACGACAACCGGGTCCGCCTCGCCCAACTGATCTTCTCCGGCGGACCGAACGTGAAGAAGCTCGCCGGTCAGGCCATGGACGGCACGGCCGAGGATGTCCAGGAGTTCCTGGACGACGGGTGGGCCGTCGCGGCCGCGCGTGATCAGGAGACGCTCAGCGTCACTCAGCTGGCCGACCTCGCCGACACGGCGCAGAAGCGGGCCAAGGAGCTGACCGAGACCGCCAAGGAGGCGGCCGCCAAGGCGGAGACAGCCACACAGGCGGCCAAGGCGGCGGCGCAGACCGCGGCCGCCGAGGCTCTGAAGTCCAAGGAATCGGCAGGCAAGGCGGCGGCAGCCGCATCCCGTGCGGCAGCCGCCGCCGACCGGGCGGCCCAGGCGGCCCGTACCGCGGTGTCCGCGGCCGCGGCGGCGAACGCGACCGCACGGGTAGCCGCCTCCGCCGCGGCGCAGGCGGCCTACGCCGCCAGCCGGGCCGGGGGCGCGGCGTCCGCGGCCGCCTCGGCGGCGGGCGATGCCTCCCGGGCCCAGCAGGCCCGGCAGGCCGCGCAGAAGGCTCGTGACGCGGCCAAGGGAGCCCGCAAGGCGGCTGACGCCGCCGACCAGGCCGGTATCGCCGCCGACAACGCGGCGAAGGCGGCCTCGGCCGCGGCCAGCGCGGGCGTCAACGCCGCGGCCGCGGCCTCGGCCGACGCGGGCCGCTGGGCCGGCGAGGCGGGTGCCAAGAGTGACGAGGCGGCCGCGGCGGCGGCCCGGGCCAAACGGCTCGCCGGCCAGGCCACGCGCGCGGCGGGCGTCGCGCAGGCCAACGCCAAGCAGGCCGCGACAGCCGCCCGGCAGTCGCGTGACGCGGCCAACGATGCGGCCACGCATGCCGAGGCAGCGGCGATCGCGGCGGACAAGGCCGCCGACCAGGCCGGCAAGGCGGTCGATGCCGCCGGGGACTCCACCGCCGCCGCGAACGAGGCCACCAAGGCCGCCGACAACGCGGTGACGGCGGCCGAGCAGGCGTCCACCGTGACGGAGCTGGCCCGCAAGGCGGATGCCGAGCGGCTGGCGGAGCAGCAGGACGAGGCGGTGCTCGCGGCAGATGAGGCGAGCAGGGCCCACGACGCGCAGGTGACCGCCGCCGAATGGGAGGTCGGTCGTCTCCAGCAGCTCAACTCCGATACGCGGCAGCTGCTGAAGGACGCCGAGGCTGCCTCCGACCCGGCGGTCACCGCCGCGAAGGGACGTCAGGCCGCGGTGACCCTGCTGGGCAGTGGGGGGACCTGGGTGCGGGACGCCGCCGAGGAGGCGCTGTCCGGCACGGACGAGGACGTGGCCGAGTTCGTGCGCACCAGGCTGTCGGTGGCCATGGAACAGGACGACCGCGCCAGCGTGGCGCACATCGCGACGACCACCGAGATCCCCGCGCAGCGGCAGGCCGCGCTGGACGTGGTGGACCACCCGGTCGACCAGGTCCGTGAGTTCCTGCGGACCCGTGCCTACCCGGGCAAGGACGACGACGACCGTGTCGCCGTGGCTAAGGTCGCGGCCAAGGGCGGTCCGGGAGTGAAGGCAGCCGCGAGCGAGGCGTTGGACGGTACCGCGGCCGACGTGGCTCGGTTCCTTCAGACCGGGCAGTTCGAGGCTCAGGAGGACGACGACCGCGTGGCGGTCACCGAGGCTCTCGCGGGTGGCGGACCCGAGGTCAAGGCCGCAGCGCAGGCCGTGCTGTCGGGCCCGCCGTCCGGACTGCGCCCCTTCCTGGAGGTCGGTCTGTACAAGGCGCGGCAGTGGGACGCCAACGCCGCCGCCCACCTCGCCGAGGTCAGCACCCTGCTCCAGTCCGCCTACAAGTCGGCGTGGCTCGCGCAGAAGGACGCCGCCGAAGCTCAGAAGGTGGCCGCACAGGCCCGCAAGGACGCCGCCAAGGCCGTCGAATGGTCGAACAAGGCTCAACACTCTTCGGAGCAGGCGAACACGTACGCCGTGCAGGCGGACAAGTCGGCGGACCAGGCGGCGAAGTCCGCCGAAAGCGCCGCCCAGTCCGCCAAGACGGCCCGTGCCGCGGCCGCCTCCGCCCGGCAGGACGCACAGTCGGCCACCCGTTCCGCGGAAAGCGCGCAGCACTCCGCCGGTGTCGCGGGGGACTACGCCTACGAGGCCAACACGGCCGCCTACGAGGCCGGCCAATCCGCCGAGGCGGCAGGCAAGGACGCCGCCTCGGCCGCCAAGGCGTCCTCCGAGGCGATGAAGTCCGCCGCGGACAAACTGGTCGCGGAACTCAAGGAGCAGGTGAAGCAGGAGCTCCAGCAGGCCAGCAAGCCGGTCACGGATGAGGAACTGCGCAAGGCGCTGGAGAAGCGTCTGGTCATGTACCGCGGGGATCTCCTGAGGAACGGGGAACTGAAGCCGGGCGAGACGCTCCTGGTCTGTGGCGGAGACGGCGCCGGCGGCATGGGGTGCATCACCAGTACCTATCTCGACCGCCTGATCGCCTGGTACGTGGGCGCCGACGAGATCGAGGACTGCCTCCAGAACACGAAGCCCTCGTGCTTCTCGGGGCTTGCCCTGGCAGCCCTCAAGCTCAAGGTGCTCAGGAAGCTGCCGTGCCAGAAGAACAGCTTCACCCCGGGCACACCGGTGCTGCTGGGCGATGGCCGGACCAAGGCCATCGAGGACATCCGTGTCGGAGAGAAGGTTCTCGCCACCGACCCGGTGTCCGGGCGCACCCAGGCCGAGCCGGTTCAGGCGACCATCACCGGTCAGGGCGAGAAGTCACTCGTGAAGGTCACGGTCTCGGCGTACGGGCCGGGAGCGACCGCAACGGTGACCGCCACGGATGGACACCCGTTCTGGGTGGCAAACGCCCACGCCTGGCGCGACGCCGGGGACCTCAGGCCCGGCATGGAGCTACGGACCGCAGCGGGCACGCCGGCCCGGGTCACCGCAGTCAAGTCCTGGACAGTGCCGGACCAACGCGTCCACAACCTCACGGTCGCCAAGTTCCACACGTACTACGTGTTCGCCGGGGCCACCCCTGTTCTGGTTCACAATGCCAAGGTCAAGTGCAGCCTTGTGATCGACCACGTGGGTCAGGTCGACCAGGACTGGGTGACCAAGGGCGCCCACGTCAACCTGAAGGACGGCATGGAGGTGGCGCTCCGGCCTGACGGCAAGGGCGGCATCACGGGCGAGGCGATCCGGCTGAGGAAGGGCACGGCCACGACCAAGCAGGTGCAGGCAACCGTCGATGCGATCAAGTCGGACCCAAAGGTTCGCGAAGATATGATTCGAGTGACCAAGGCCGCCAAGGAGGTCTTCGAGTCCAGCGCCAAGGCCATGAAAGAGGGCCGCAACCCGCAGTGGCGTTTCAGCTATGACCGGTCGGCGGAACTGCAGGCTCTGATCGAGGCAATGGAGAAGATGTAGGTGTCGGTTCTGGATTTCTACGTTCATGTGGTCACACGTGGCGATCTGCTGGGGGTGGGCATCGGCTCGGACCCTGCCGAGTGGGAAGCCGAAGTCGGCACTGATTACCTGGATGTCAGTTCACCGGGCTTCATTCGTCGGGACTACGGACTTGTCGAGGTTTCCTTCCAAGAGGACGGGAACGCATGGTCGTGCTTCGGTTTCAACGTGCAGGTTCACCGGCTGCGTCTGGATGGCCCCTCCGCGGTGCCGGGGCCCCTTCGCAGCGCGTATGGTGCGTTCCCGGCCCGGACGAAGTTCGCGGACCTGTGCGCGGCACTGACAGCCCAGGGCTTCTCGGTCGAACCGGACAACGACTCCTCGACAACTGACATTCACCGATATCGAGTGGCGCAGTCCGGCGCAAGGATCTTCGTCGTCGCTGAAGCTGGTGCTTCGGACACGTCGCGCAGTGGCGACGTCTGGCGCTTGAGCGTTTCCCCCGACTGGTGGAAACACGTGGGCTGACGACTTGGCGCGGCGCTGAGCCTCTCCGTCAAGCGGTAGACGCCGCTGTAAGGCGAAGCAAAAGCGCAATTCGACCCCTGCTCTGCCTGGATCGTTCACGGCAGTAGCCGGTCGATATCGCGCCGTGATATCGCGTTCGTCCTGCCCGGTCGGCTCGGCCGGGCAGGACGACAAGTCGCTCGTGAAGGTCACGGGTCTCGCCCACGGGTCAGGACCGGGACCAGGCAGGCGTGTTCGGTTCGGTCGCCTCGAAACCAACAGCCTGGCGGCTGCTCGTCGACACCGATGAGAGGGGGCGTGTCGACCGTCGTGTCGGCGTTGCGCCGCGAAGCCGCGCCGCGTCGGGTCAGCGGGCATCTCGCCGAGCCATTCGCGCAGTTGGGCTACGGTCTCACGCCGTACCCGGGGACCGATGAAGGGGTCCGTGCCGGATTCGTGTCCGCCGGTGGTGCGGGGAACCACGGAGAACACCGGCCCACGAGTGGGGAGCGGCGTGTCCGCGGGGTCTCCTGGATGCGACAAGCTCGGCCTGCGGCAACTGGCACCGACGGCGCTGGTCAGCCGCACCCCGCTCGACAAGACTCTCGCCGCGCTCCGGGCCGAGGGTTATGTGTCCCTTACCGATGTTCGGCAGCTCGCCCACGCGATCAACGACGACCAGGCAGTCACCATCGAATACGTCGCCGCCTCGGGCAGTCGAACCGTAGTCCACGGCGTCATGCCCGCTGGTGTCCGATGGGCCGCCGCCGCGCACCCCATCGCAGTTGTGGGACACCGTGCGGACGGCTTTCAGGTGCGCCGTAATTCGATGGCGTCGTGGCCTGCCTACCTCTAGAGTCGGAGCCGTTCGAGCGGCGACCTCGGGTTGCCGCGGGTGATGTGGCTTGTTCGGGAGGTGTGAACGATGGCTGTCGTTGAGATGGGCGCTGCCCGCATCCGGAAGTTCATCAAGTCCACCTCCGTGGCCTCCGGCTGACCTCTCTCTTCCCGCGCCAGTGAGCGCGGTGCCGGGGCCACCCTTGTGAAGGGTCACCCCTTGTCTTTCTCTTCCTTTCAGCTGCCTTCTTCGCATCCTCTCGCCCTGTACGGCTGGGATGGGGAATGGGAGGCCGAGTTCACCCCGTACGCGGAGCAGGGTCTGCTGCCCGGTCGTGTCGTACGGGTCGACCGTGGTCAGTGCGATGTCGTCACTCCGGAAGGCGTCATCCGTGCCGATACCGAGTTCGTTGTGCCCCGTGATCCGATGAAGGTCGTGTGCACGGGTGACTGGGTCGCCGTCGATCCCGAAGGTGACGATCCGCGGTATGTGCGGACGTTGTTGCCTCGGCGCACCGCGTTCGTGCGGTCGACCTCGTCGAAGCGTTCCGAGGGCCAGGTACTGGCCACCAACGTCGATTACGTCGTCATCTGTGTGTCGCTCGCGGTCGAACTGGACCTCGGGCGGATCGAACGGTTTCTGGCGCTTGCCATGTCCGGTTCGGGTGGTGAGGCACCGCTGCATACGTCGGCACTCTCCTGGGAGTCCGGCGTGCAACCCCTGGTCGTCCTCACCAAGGCCGACCTCGTGCCCGACGCGGCGACGCTCGGACACCTCGTCCAGGACGTCGAGAAGACGGCGCCCGGGGTCCCGGTGCTGCCGGTCAGCTCCAGCGCCGGGGAGGGTCTGGACGTACTCGCGGCGGTGCTGTCGGGCGGCACGTCCGTCCTCCTCGGACAGTCCGGCGCGGGCAAGTCGACCCTCGCCAACGCACTGATCGGCGAGGACGTGATGGACGTACGGGCCGCGCGTGACGTGGACGGCAAGGGCCGCCACACCACGACGACCCGCAACCTTCTCGCCCTCCCCGGCGGGGGTGTCCTCATCGACACGCCCGGACTGCGCGGGGTCGGCCTCTGGGACGCCGAGACCGGCGTCGGGCAGGTCTTCTCCGAGATCGAGGAGCTGGCTGCCGACTGTCGCTTCCACGACTGCGCGCACGAAGCGGAGCCCGGCTGCGCGGTGCTTGCCGCCGTCGACTCCGGCGTCCTTCCCGAACGCCGCCTCGCCAGCTATCGCAAGCTGCTGCGGGAGAACCAGCGGATCGTCGCGAAGACGGATGCGCGGGTGCGGGCGGAGATTCGACGGGACTGGAAGCGGAAGGGGGCGGAGGGGAGGGCGGCGATGGACGCCAAACGGGGTCGTTGGCACTGAGCCTGCGCAGAACGGGGCCCGGGGCTGCGCCCCAGGCCCCCCAGGCAGGCTCTTCGGCCGCGGGCCGGTGGGTGCTGGTCGCGCAGTTCCCCGCGCCCCTGTGGCGGGGGCTTCGCCCCGCGTCCCCCGCGCCCCTTAAGGGCGCTGGCGCGCATCTTCAGCCTGTCCGGCGTTTGAGGACGAGGCCGTTCAGGCCGATGCGGGGCTCCAGGGGGCGGAGCCCCCGGTGGGGTGGAAGGGGCGGAGCCCCTGGGGATGGGACGGGTAGGGGCGGCGGGGGCGGGATCAGGGGTTGGTTTGTGGTTTGAGTGCTGTGTCTGAAAGCCGCCGGTCGATGGGGCGGGGGCGGCGCAGACTGGTAGGTGTGATGGACGTGGAGACCAGGTACGAGGCGGTGCGGAGCAGGGACGCCCGGTTTGACGGGGAGTTCTTCTTCGCGGTGGAGACGACCGGGATCTACTGCCGGCCCAGCTGCCCGGCGGTGACGCCGAAGCGGCAGAACGTGCGGTACTACACGACGGCCGCCGCGGCGCAGAGCTCGGGCTTCCGAGCCTGCCGCAGATGCCGCCCGGACGCCGTACCCGGCTCCGCGGAGTGGAACGTGCGGGCCGACGTCGTAGGGCGCGCCATGCGACTCATCGGGGACGGCGTGGTCGACCGGGAGGGGGTCGGAGGGCTTGCCGTCCGGCTCGGATACAGCGCCCGCCAGGTGCAGCGGCAGCTCACCGCGGAGGTCGGCGCGGGCCCCGTCGCCCTCGCCCGCGCCCAGCGCGCTCACACCGCCCGCGTCCTGCTCCAGACCACCGGCCTGCCGATCACGGAGATCGCGTTCGCGGCCGGCTTCGCCAGCGTCCGGCAGTTCAACGACACGATCCGCGCGGTGTACGCCTCGACGCCGAGCGAACTGCGCGCGGCCGCCGCACCACGGGGCGGGACCGGAGCCCGGCGCACACTCACCCCCACTGCCGGGATCCCCCTGCGCCTCGCCCACCGGGGCCCGTACCAGTCCACCGCCGTCTTCGACCTGCTCGCCCACGAGGCGGTCCTGGGGGTGGAGGAACTCGACGGCACCCCCGGCCGTCGTACGTACCGCCGCACCCTCCGCCTCCCGTACGGCACCGGAATCGTCGCGGTGGACGAACGCTCGCGTGGCTGGCTCGACGCCCGGCTCCACCTCACCGACCTGCGCGACCTCACCACCGCCGTCCAACGCCTGCGCAGGCTGTTCGACCTCGACGCCGATCCGTACGCCGTCGACGAGCGGCTGGGCGCCGACCCCCGGCTGGCCCCGCTGGTCGCCGCGCGCCCCGGCCTGCGCTCGCCGGGTGCCGCCGACCCGGACGAGCTGGCCGTGCGCGCACTGGTGGGGCGGGCGGAGGCCGAGTGGCTGGTGCGGCGGTACGGGAAGGCGCTGGACGCCCCGAGCGGCACGCTCACCCATGTGTTCCCGGAGCCGGCCGTCCTCGCGGAGGCCGAGCCGGACGGCCCCCTCGGCGCGCTCACCACCGCCCTCGCCGACGGCACCCTGCGGCTGGACGCGGGCGCAGAGCGCGACGAGGCGCAGGAGGCGTTGCTGGCGTTGCCGGGTCTTGACGGCCGTACCGCCGCCGAGATCCGTACGCGCGCGCTCGGCGACCCCGACGTGGTGCCGCCGGGGGTGGATGTGCCGGACACGTGGCGCCCGTGGCGCTCGTACGCCGTTCAACACCTCAGGGCGGTCGGGGAGTTGGAGTGAAGCCGCAGGGCTGCCGTCGGGAACGTCAGTGTCGCGGTGCCGGGAGCAGGCGCGGTTCCACGCGCTCCTCGACCGCCCGGTCCCCCTCGCGCCGGACGACGTACGCTCCCTTGCCCGGTGTCTCGCTGACGGTCTCGACGAGTTCCGTGCCGCGGTAGACCAGGCCCACGCCGTCGTCGGTGCAGTGGCTGAGCGGCAGCGTGCCCTCGGCGACGAGCCGGTGGACCAGGGGGCGGCGGCCGGGGTCGGTGTCGTAGTGGACGCCGTTGCCGTACGGCAGGAAGCCGAGACCGTCGGTGAGCGGGCGCAGTTCGGGGCCGAAGGAGTCGGTGGTGCCGCCCTGGAACCAGCAGATCGATCCGGCGCTCACCCCGCTGAGGACGACCCCGGCCTGCCACGCGCGACGGAGGATCGCGTCCAGCCCGTGCACGCGCCAGACGGCGAGCAGGTTCGCCACCGAACCGCCCATCACCCACACCACGTCCTGCTCCAGCACCGCCGCCTCGATGTCATCGAAGTTGGGCATGGGGAAGAGGCGCAGCGGCGTCAGGTCGAAGCCCGCCACGCGAGCCGCCTCGCTCATCCGGGCGGCGACGTGCTCGGCGTCGCCGATCGCGGTACCGACGTACATGACCCGGGGCCGGCGCCCGTGCACGCCCGACAGTTCGACGGCGTGGTGGACGAGCGCGTCGAAGGTCAGCCAGGTGCGGCCGCCGACGCGGTGACCACCCGACGTGGCCAGGACGGTGGGTTCCGTGGCGGTCATGGTCGCTGACCCTACCAAGCGCCGTCGGGGCTCCGGTCAGTCCTCCAGGCCCCAGCTGTGGATGCGCCGGGGATGGATACGGATCAGCTCCTCGCTGAAATGCGGCCCCAAGTCGTGGGGACCGGTGAGGAGTTCGGCCTCGCCCCGGATGTCGATGCCGCGCACCTTCCACGGCTGGTGGCTGACGATGTCGTCGACGACGAGCGCCACCTTCGGGTTCTTCCGCAGGTTGCGCCACTTCTTCGTGGCGCCCATCGCGTAACCGCCGATCAGGATCGTCCCGTCGTCCTGCGGGAAGAAGCCGACGGGGTTCGCCTGCGGCTGCCCGTGGGCGTCGACGGTGGCCAGCCGACCCAGCCGCTGTGTGGTGAGGTAGGCGCGTTCCGCCTCGCTGAATTCGGTCATGGCTGCAGCCAAACACGCCCGTGCCCGAACCGCATCGGGTCCTGGCCCTAGGTCTCCCGCCCCAAAGCGGTTCGGGCGTCGCTCTGTTCGGGACGATCGAACGATAGGTCCTACGAATCAGTGGTGCGGGTGAGTGGCCACGGCCAACGGTGTGACCTTTCGTTGACCGGCCCGAGGGGCAGGGAAGCGATGCCGTATGACCCGCGTGATCAAGGCTCGCCATCTCTTCACCGCCCTGGTGGCCGTTCTGGCGCTCGTCCCGCCGGCCGCGAGCGCCGATGCGGGGTCCACCCACCTCACCGGCCACGGCCACGACAGCGACCAGGCCCGCTGGACCGGCACCTGGGAGACCGCCCCCTCCGGAACCGCCCCCGCCCGGCCGGGCGCCTCGATCCGCAACGTCGTGCACACCAGCGTCGGCGGCAGCGCCGCCCGCGTCCGCGTCTCCAACCGGCTCGGCACCGCGCCCCTCCAACTCGACGCCGTCACGGTCGCGTTGCAGGAGTGGGGCAGGCCCATGAGCCCGAACGCCGCCCCGGGGTCGCTGCGCCTCGCCACGTTCGCCGGCCGCCGATCCGTGACGGTCCCCGTGGGGCAGGACATGGTCAGCGACCCCGTCGACCTCGCGATCCCCGCCGACGCCAACCTCCTGATCTCGGTCCACACCCCCGCCGACTCCGGCCCGGCGACCTACCACCGCTCCGCATTCCAGGCCAACTTCCTGGCCCGCGAAGGGGACCGGACCGCCGACGAGCCCGGCACCGCGTACACCGTCACCCTCGGCAACTGGTACTACGTGACCGGTGTCGACGTACTCGGCGCTCCCGCCGCGGGCAGCGTGGTCGCGCTCGGGGACTCCCTCACCGACGGCACCGGCTCGACGTCCAGCGCCAACCGCCGCTGGCCCGACCTGCTCGCCGCCCGTCTCAGCGCGCTCCCCGCGCACCGCCGGCTCGGTGTCCTCAACGCGGGGATCTCCGGAAACCGCCTCCTGCAGGAGAGCGGCGGCCCGAGCGCCCTGACCCGCCTCGACGCCGACGCGCTCTCCCGCGCCGGGGTGCGCACGGTGATCGTGCTGGAGGGCATCAACGACATCAAGGGCACGCCCGAGCAGAAGGATCCCCTCGCCATCGAGGATGCGTACCGCCGGATCGTGGAGCGCTCCCACGCCCGCGGGATCCGGGTCGTCGGCGCCACGATCACCCCGTACGGCGGGTACAGCGCCTATACGGAGTCCCGCGAGGCGGTCCGGCTGACGGTCAACGCCTTCATCCGCAACGCCGAACTCTTCGACGCGGTCGTGGACTTCGACGCCGTCGTCCGCGACCCGGCCGACCCGCACCGCATCCTCCCCGCCTACGACCCCGGCGACCACCTCCACTTCAACGACACGGGGATGCAGGCGCTGGCCGACGACATCGACCTGGACACGCTCCTGCCCTAGGCCCTGTCGTCACATTCCCGTCTGCCCCGCGACGCCATGCACGCCCTCTCGCCGCACCGGGCACAGACCCAAGTACATCCAGTACGAGGGCCCGTGCCCGGCACGCCGAGAGCACGCACCTGACGCCGCGAGGCCCGCCCTCCGGGCGGACGACGGGAATGTGACGACAGGACCTAGGCGGGCAGCCCCCACCGGGGAGCGTCCGCGTTCGGCCGTACCGGCGTGACGGTCAGGTCCGGGCGGTCGCCCTTCGCGGTGATGAGCGCCGACTCGCCGCGGCGCAAGGTGACTTGGATCGTCCCCTCGCCCACCGTCCCGTACCGCAGCGGCCGTCCCCGCCCGTCCCGCACGTCGATCGCGCCCGCGATGCCGTGCCGTACGACGCAGGGCGCGCCCGCCTCGCTGACCAGCCGGACCCACCGGGTCGCGCCGCCCTTGCGTACCGCGCTGAGCAGAAAGGCGCCCTGGGTGCGGAAGTCGTGGACCGTCAGGTCCGCCCAGTCGGCGGGCAGGGCGGGGAAGACCCGGACGACGCCGCCCCAGGACTGGCAGACCATGTCGTGCAGGGACTGGGCGGCCGACAGCGGGGTCTCGATGACCGGGCCCGACTCCTTGTACATGGTGTTGGGCTGGATGAAGCGGGTCATGAGCTGGCCGAGGTACTTGAGGGCGTCCTCGCCCTTGCCGAGTAGCGCGGACATCGAGGCGGCGCCCGTGAAGGTGTAGCCCTGGAGAGCGCCCTCGAAGCCCACCCAGTGCGCCAACGACTTCTCGATCAGGGCCAGTTCGTCGGGGGTACGGCCGGTCAGCTCGTACAGCGGGTACACCGCGAGCAGATGTGAGTAGTGCCGGTGCGACTTCGCGAAGGGGATGTCCGCGCCGATCATGAAGCCGTTGGCGTCGGTCGGGTATGCCACCCGCTTGGCCAGCACCTCGCGCCAGCGCGGCGCCAACGCGTCGTCGATGCCGAGGAGTTCGGCCGACTCCAGCAGGGTACGGCAGCCCCAGGTCAGCAGCATCAGGTCGTAGTTGCAGTCGCGCGAGTTGCCGCCGTACTCGGGGGAGAAGGTGGCGGGCAGGTGCAACTTCCCGTCCGTGCCCGGCTCCAGGAAGTGCAGGTAGTAGTTGACCGCCTTGCGCAGCAGGGGGAAGAGGACGTCCCGCAGGATCGACTCGTCCATGGTGTGGCGGTAGCTGAGCCAGACGTTGTGCAGGGCCCAGGTGAGGTTGCCGACCTCGGGAGTGGGCGGGTCCTGGCCGGGGATGCCGACGCCGTAGCCGGTGAGGGTGCCGGCCGCGCCGTTGACGAGCTGTGGGTCCGTGGTGCGCGGGATGCCGAGCGAGTCGGCGCGGTACCGGTCCGACACCTCCTTCGACAGATTGCCCCGGAACTCGCTCAACGCCCGGGTCACGGCGTCCAGTTCGAGATGGTTCGAGCCGTGGATCAGCCAGTACTCCAGCTGGACGTTGAGGTTCCACCAGGTGTTGGGCCAGGGCGTGGACTCCAGCCAGGGGCCGCTGGTCGCCATCACGGGCGCGTCCCGCCGGGCCGCCGACGCCGTCTTGTAGAGCTGGATCCAGTAGAAGCGCTGGATGCGCGCGTCGGGGAGGGAGAGGAAGCTCTTGCGGTAGTAGGCGTGCCACCAGGCGCGATGGGTTTTGGCCAGCAGGTCGTACGGCAGCGCCGAGGCCCCGCGCACGGTGGCGAGCGCCCGGCCCAGCGCCGTGGACCTGGGATACGAGTGCGCGACATGCACGTACAGGCATCGTGTTCCGCCCCGCGTCCGCTCCCGCCACGCCGTCACATGCTGTCCACCCGACAGCAGGGGCTGTACGGCGGTGGAGACGCCGTCGTGCGTGGCGACCTCGGCGGGCGGGTTGCCCTGGTAGCCGTCCGGGAGGGGTTTGAAGTCGGCGCGCGGGCTGATCGCGTCCGCCGGGTGGAAGACCCAGCGGAAGTCGCGCTCGCCCTCGCTGGGGGTCACCTCGACGGCGAGGACCGAGCGGGAGTTGTGCACCAGGGCGCGGAGCGTGAGCGTGCCCCTGTCCGTGGTGAGCGTGCCGGTCAGTTCGGCGTCGCGCAGGCCGAGCCGCCAGTCCAGGCCCGTGATCGCGCCGACCGGCTCCAGCGTGAACCAGCCGATGGGCAGGCGGGCGAGGCCGAAGAGGGAGCCGAACTCGGGACGGTGGTCCTGCACCTGCGAGTGCTGGACGTTGAAGCGCACGGCCGAGAAGGAACCGGTCTCCGCGCCCGGTTCGGCGTAGATCCCGGAGCCGAGGAAGCCGTTGCCGAGGTACGGGCCCTCGTACCAGGTCTTCGGCATGCGCTGCCAGACCAGATCGGCGTCGTCGAGGACGGTACGCCAGGGGTCGGAGGTGTCCGCGTGCTCGGCCGCCCGGGCCTGGGCGGGCAGGCCTCCGGCGAGCAGGGTGCCGCCGAGGGCGGAACCGGTGGCGAGGACGGTACGTCTGGACGGGCTGGGCATGCGGGTGCCTCCAGGCGGCTCTAGGACTGCACTTCGGGCGATTCATCGATTCATCGGAGCTATCCCGCGATGCAACGTAGAGAAGTGGCTGCAGCCCGTCAATATGAAGGGAGAGATCCGATGTGTTGGCTCCGCTGGCTCCGTTGAGGCTCCGCCGGCTCCGCCGACAGCGTTGGTCAGCCCCAGATCACCGTGGCCAGCCACGCGGCCGTGACCAGCAGGCAGGCGAACAGCTCCGTCAGGACGTTCCAGCCGCCCGACCGCATGACCGTCCCCACCGCCGCCTTCGCCGGGCCGTGTCCACCCAGCCGCGGCCGCTCGTAGAGGTAGATCCCGCCGAGGAAGCCCGCGACCGCGCCGACCACCGGCAGCACAATGAAACCCAGCAGTGCCCCGACCCCGGCGTACACGCCCATGCGGGGAGTGGCCCCGGCCTCCCGGAGCTGTCGGGGCGGCAGCCCCCAGCGGATCGCCTGGGCCAGCAGCAGGACCACGGTCGCGCCCACCAGTACGCCCCAGGTGAGCGCCCGTGGGTCGGTCAGGGCCCACCACAGGACCGCGGCCCAGACCAGCCACGACCCCGGCACGCCGGGCACCAGTACTCCGCACAGGCCGAGCACGATCACCACGCCGACCAGCAGGAGTTCCCACGCTCCCATCTGCCCAGGGTGACTGAGCCAGCGCGAAAGCGCAGGTCAGTCGCGGGCCACCCAGCCCTTCTCGTAGGCGTGCCAGCCCAGCTGGAGCCGGGTCGTGACGCCCGCCAGCTCCATCAGCCGCTTCACCCGGCGCTGTACGGTCCTGAGACCCAGGTCGAGCTGCTTGGCGACGCTCGCGTCGGTCAGCCCGGCCAGCAGCAGGGAGAGGATCTCCAGATCGGTGACGTCGGGGCCGTCCGGCTCCTGCTCCATGACACCCCGGCTGCCGAGCCGCAGCGGCAGCGCGTCCCGCCACACCGACTCGAACAGGCCCGACAGCAGCTCCAGGAGCCCGCTGGCGTGCACGACCAGGGCGGCGGGCTCCGCGGTGTGCGAGGTGAGCGGCACCATCGCGAGCGTCCGGTCGGCGATCACCAGTTTGGTCGGCACCTTGTCCACGACCCGTACCTGCTCGTCGCGGCTGAGCGCGGCGGACAGCTCGGTGAGGCCGGTGGGCTGGTCGAGTACGGCGCGTTCGAGCACCACGCGGTAGCCGACGCCCCGTCCCGCGGCCTGTTCCTCCGCGTCGTTGTCCATCCCGGAGACCACCATCGGGTTCCCGGTGACCAGCGCGCACACCTCCGTGGCCGCGCCGAGCTGGAGCTGGAGGAACCGCTGGGTGACCGCCGCGGCTCCGATCACCACCTCCACCAGGTCGTGCACGGCGGGTTCGGTGGCCTGGGCGCGGTACTCCTCGGCGAGCAGGGCGGCCGCCAGTTCCGCCTTCTCCAGCTCGTGCCGCTGCTGGGTGAGCAGTGCGCCCAGGGCGACCCCGGGCGGCGCCGCGACCCAGCGTCCCGGGCGGCCCGAGGACTGGGCCGCGAGACCGTGCCGCTCCAGTCGGCGCAGGGCGCGCTCGGTGTCGTGCTCGCCGAGCGTGAGCCGCCGCGCGAGGTCGGGCACGTCGGCGGCGCCCACGGACACCAGTGCCCGGTACGCCGACTCGTGCGTCTCGTCCAGACCTATCGCTCCCAGCATGCGGCGATGCCCTCCCCAAATCCCGTTCCGGCCGTGACCTGGCGGAAATCGGCCACGGCGCAAACCCGCCTCGGCACATCATCGCCGCAGCACCCGTAACTCTGCCAAGCTCACGGCACCGCGGCAGCAACAGTCGCCCGTAATGCCCGGCTTGGGCCGGACCGGCCTGCGCGGACGCGGGCGGAGTGATCTTGGGAGTGGCGCCTTGGGGAGCGCGGCAGCGCGCGTCACAGGGGAACCTCAGGGAAGCAGGTCACACTCAGGGCGCCGCCGGACGGTCCTCCCGTGGGGGGTGGGATCGTCCGGCGGCTTCGACGCGGCGTCCACTTCGACGCGGCGTCCGACCTTTCGTCACCCCTCCTCGCTCATACGGCCGTTCGATACGTCACCCGACATGCCGTTCGACTACCAGTCCCGTGGCCGGTTTTTCCGGATGCACCGTTTTCATCCGGCTCTCGCGGTGGACAATTAAGGGCATGAGTCAGCAGGGGGAGAGGCCTACCGGTCACGAGGACGACTGGTGGGGGCAGCTGTACGACGCCACCGGGGACACGGGGCCCACGCTCGCGGCGGATTCCCTCGACGACCGCTTCGCGTCGGCCGCGGGGACGGTGGGATCGGGGTCCGCGCCACCCGAACCGGACGGGGCTCCCGTCGTCCCTGAGCAACGGGGCGGCGGCGCCACCGCGCGCGGCGAGGCACTGGGACGGCGCCTCGCCCGCTGGGACCGCGAGCCACCGTCCGACCCACCGGACCGCTACCTCGACCCGACAGGGCCCGCCGAGAACCTGACCCCCTCGACGAGCGTGGACGCCGCCCAAGGCCCCTCGGAGGCCGAGGACGCCGTCCCTTGGGGGAGCGGGGAGAACTCCGGCCGCTCGAGGGGTGGGGAGGATTCCGGTCCCTTGTGGAGCGGCGGGGGCCGCGGCTCCTCGCGGAGTGGCGGGGACTCGGGTTCTTCTCGGGGCGACGGGGACCTTGGCCTTCCGGGGAGCGGGGAGGGCTCCGGCTTCTCCCGGGGTGACGGGAACCCGGGCCTTGCGTGGGGTGGCGCGGACCCGGGCCTTTCGTGGAGTAGCGGGGACCCGGGCCCCTCGGGGAGCGGGGAGGAACCCGGCCCCTCGTCGGCCGATGCGGATCCCGGCCCCTCGTCGGCCGACGCGGAGCCCCGCCCATGGTGGAGCAGCGAGGCCACCGGCTTCGCTCGGAGTGATGTGGATCCGCGCTCCCCGGGGGGCGGCGAAGAGCCCTTGCCTCCCTGGGAACCCCCGCCCGCCGAACCGCCGGCCCCCGCGGCCTTCCCGCCGGGACCGACGCCGCCCGGGTTCCACGCCGAGTCGCTCCGTGGCCGTACGTCCAAGGAATCGCCCGGCGCGGCCGTGCCGCCGCGCCCCACCACGCCGCCGGATCCCGCCCCGCCCGGCGCGGCCGCCCCCGTGGACGCCCTCCCCGAGCCGGTCCTCACCGTCCCCTACCAGCCACCTCCCGTCGACTACGTCGGCTCGGGCCCGCCCACCTACGACGCCGAGCCCACCGCCCTCCCGTCCGCCGATCCGGACGACCTCGACGACCTGGTCGCCGACACCGTCCTGGACGGGGCGCGCTACGGGGCGAGCACCCTGCGCGCGGCCTCCGTGCGCGGCGACTCCGCGCGCTTCAGGGGCGAGCCCCGCCGGGACTCCCTGCTCACGGCCCGCTTCGGAGCGGGCGAGCACGCGCTGGTGCTGGTGGCGATGGCGACCGGCGCCCGGGCGACCCCCGGCGCGCACCGGGCGGCGGCCGAGGCGTGCCGGTGGATCGGGCGCGCCGTGGGCGGCAGTCACGCACGGCTGGCCGAGGACATCAGGGCGGCCCGTCGCGGCGACCTGAAGTCGGGCCTGCACCGGCTCACCGACCGCAGTCTCGGCAAGTTGCGCGCGAGCGCCGCCGAACAGGGCATCGAACCCGAGGAGTACACCGCCGGGCTGCGCTGCCTGCTGCTCACCGGGGACCCCGAGTGCCGTACACGCGTCTTCTTCGGAGTCGGTGCCGGCGGCCTGTTCCGGCTGCGGGACGGCGAGTGGCAGGACATCGAGCCGCGGGTCGCCGAGACGACCGGCGAGGCGGTGGTCGGGTTCGGATCGCTGCCGCACGAGACCCCCGAGGGCGACCGGCTCACCATGGACCTGGGCATCACCACGCCCCCGAGCCCGTACGAACCGGCCCCCGAACCGCCCCGCGAACCCTTCCGCTTCCGCGCCTCCGTCGCCCGACCGGGTGACACGCTGCTGCTGTGCACCGACGGCCTCGCGGAGCCCCTGCGCGGCGAACCACAGTTCTGCGAGCACCTGACGGCGCGGTGGTCGGCGGGCGAGCCGCCCGGCCTCGCCGCGTTTCTCGCCGACACCCAGGTGCGGGTCAAGGGGTACGCCGACGACCGGACCGTCGCGGCCGTTTGGGAGGCGTAACGGCGCGCCGTGTGAATTCATGGACCCGACGGATGAACCAAGGGACCCGCGGGATCCATGGATCACAAAGAGGTGCGTGCAGCATGGCCAAGCAGAACGTCGCCGAGCAGTTCGTCGACATCCTCGTCCGTGCGGGCGTCAAGCGCCTGTACGGCGTCGTCGGCGACAGCCTCAACCCGGTGGTGGACGCGATCCGGCGCAACGCGGCGATCGACTGGATCCACGTCCGACACGAGGAGACGGCTGCCTTCGCCGCGGGCGCCGAGGCCCAGATCACCGGCAAGCTCGCCGCCTGCGCCGGCTCCTGCGGCCCCGGCAACCTCCACCTCATCAACGGTCTGTACGACGCCCACCGCTCCATGGCCCCGGTCCTCGCCCTCGCCTCGCACATCCCCTCCAGCGAGATCGGCCTCGGCTACTTCCAGGAGACCCATCCGGACCAGCTCTTCCGCGAGTGCAGTCACTACAACGAGATGATCTCCAACCCGAAGCAGATGCCGAGGCTGCTGCAGACCGCCATCCAGCACGCGGTGGGCCAGTCGGGTGTCAGCGTCGTCTCCCTCCCCGGCGACATCGCCTCCGAGCCCGCCCCGGACAAGGCCCTGGAGACCGCCCTCGTCACCTCCCGGCCCACGGTCCGCCCCGGCGACACCGAGATCGACAAGCTCGTCGCGATGATCGACGAGGCCGACCGGATCACGCTCTTCTGCGGCAGTGGCACGGCGGGCGCGCACGCCGAGGTCATGGAGTTCGCGGAGAAGATCAAGTCCCCGGTCGGACACGCGCTGCGGGGCAAGGAGTGGATCCAGTACGACAACCCGTACGACGTCGGTATGAGCGGTCTGCTCGGCTATGGCGCCGCCTACGAGGCCACCCACGAGTGCGACCTGCTGATCCTGCTCGGCACCGACTTCCCGTACAACGCCTTCCTCCCGGACGACGTCAAGATCGCCCAGGTCGACGTCCGGCCCGAGCGCCTGGGCCGCCGCTCCAAGCTGGATCTGGCGGTGTGGGGCGATGTGAAGGAGACCCTGCGCTGTCTGACGCCCCGGGTGAAGCCCAAGGGGAACCGCCGTTTCCTCGACAAGATGCTGAAGAAGCACGCGGACGCGCTCGAGGGTGTCGTCAAGGCGTACACGCGCAAGGTCGAGAAGCACGTGCCGATCCACCCGGAGTACGTGGCCTCCGTCCTCGATGAACTCGCCGACGAGGACGCGGTGTTCACGGTCGACACCGGAATGTGCAACGTATGGGCGGCCCGTTACATCTCGCCCAACGGCCGCCGCCGGGTCATCGGTTCGTTCTCGCACGGTTCGATGGCGAACGCGCTGCCGATGGCGATCGGGGCCCAGTTCACCGACCGGGACCGGCAGGTCGTCTCGATGTCCGGAGACGGCGGGTTCGCCATGCTGATGGGCGACTTCCTCACCCTCGTCCAGTACGACCTGCCGGTGAAGGTCGTCCTCTTCAACAACTCTGCCCTGAGCATGGTCGAGTTGGAGATGCTGGTCGCCGGGCTGCCCTCGTACGGGACCACGAACAAGAACCCCGACTTCGGGGCCGTCGCGCGCGCGTGCGGGGCGTACGGCGTGCGCGTCGAGAAGCCCAAGGACCTCACCGGCGCCTTGAAGGCCGCCTTCAAGCACAAGGGCCCCGCCCTCGTCGACGTCGTCACCGACCCCAACGCCCTGTCCATCCCGCCGAAGATCAGCGCGGAGATGGTGACCGGATTCGCCCTGTCGGCGTCGAAGATGGTCCTGGACGGGGGCGTCGGCCGGATGGTGCAGATGGCCCGCTCCAACCTGCGCAACGTGCCGCGTCCCTGACTGCTGACCGTTTCCTTGACCGCTGCCCGATTCCTTGCCCGGCCGTCGCTGCGGGTAGGGGCCTGCCGCGTCGCCTCCCCGTCGAGTACGGCCATACCCGCAGCCGAGAGTCGGTAGATGGGCCGAGCGCCCGCGGTCAACATGCCGCCCGGGAGGGGGAGGCGCCGGGTGGTGCGGGTCCGCCGGGCGCGCCGCCGCCGTGCGCCGGGGCCGAACCGTGCGCCTCAACAGGCGTTGAGCAGGGCAAGCAGGGCTTTCCACGGGGCGGATCGCCGTCGCGCGCGCCTGCCCCAAAGATCCCTGACGCACGGGCTGAGGCGCCCCACGGGCCACCGCTGCGGCGCGACGCCGTGCTTCCGCTCGGGATTGGCTGGTGGTTGACCATTCGACATGACTGCCGCGTCCCCGATGGGGCATGGATTCCCGTGAACATGTTCGATCAGGAGGGGAACCCGACATCGGCATGCAGGCGGGGGTCATGAAGAGGCAGGTACGAGGGGGCGGTCCCGTGGCCATCGGGGCCTCCTCGGCACAGGCAGTGGAGGAAGAAGCGACCGAGGGCACGAGGGACCCGGCCGCCCCGCAGCTCAGGCGGCGGCTGGCCAGGGCCGATCTACGGGCGGTGCCAGAGGCCCGCAGAGCGCTGAGGGAACTCTTACGACACTGGGGGAAGCCGGAGAAGTCCGAGATAGCCGAGTTGCTGACCAGCGAACTCGTCACCAACGCCCTCATCCACACCGACCACGACGCGGTCCTGACGGCCACCGTCGGACCCCGCGGACTCCGCGTGGAGGTAAGGGACTTCGTGGGACGCAGGCCCAGACTGCGGGTACCGATCGCCGACGACGGTACGCACGGCAGAGGCCTCGTCCTGGTCCAGTCCCTCGCGGACGCCTGGGGGGTACGCCCCCACGGCGTGGGCAAGTCGGTCTGGTTCGAACTGGACGGCGGCGCGGTGTAGTCACCGCGCCGCCGTAATTCCCGTCCGGGGTCCGGCCGTTCAACGGCCGGACCACCCCGGTGTCTCAGCCGAACTGCTGCTCCAGGTCCTTGAGCTTGCGCTCCAGGGAGTCGAGTCGCGGCAGGGCCATCGTGTCGTCCTCCGCGGTGAGATCGACGGTGATCGGGTCACCACTCTTGCGGACGGGCTGAAGGGAGGGCCGTGAGCGTACGGGCAGCTCCGGCGCCGCTATGGCAGGCTCCGCGGTGGCCTGCGCGGGAGCACGCTCCACGGTCGTCTCCAGCTGCTGCCGGCCACCGCCGCCACCACCACGGCCGGGCAGGCCCCGGTGACCGCGGCTGAGCGCCTTGAGGTGCGCCCGCTCGACCCGCTCCTCGTTGCGCCGACGCAGACGGTTCTGCTCCTTCTGGCGCTTGTCCTCGCGGACCTCTTCCACCGCCTCGTCCAGCGTGCGGACGTTCTCCAGGAGCATCAGCGACCAGGCGCTGTACGTCTCACGGGGCGCGCGCAGCCAGCGGACGATACGGATCTGCGGCAGCGGACGCGGGACCAGGCCCTGCTCACGCAGCGCGGCACGGCGGGTCTGCTTCAGCGCCCGGTCGAACAGCACGGCGGCCGACAGGGACATGCCCGCGAAGAACTGGGGAGCGCCCGAGTGGTCCACACCCCGCGGGGCGTGCACCCAGTTGAACCAGGCGGCGGCACCGGCGAAGGTCCACACGAGGATCCGGGAGCCGAGCGCCGCGTCACCGTGGCTGGCCTCGCGCACGGCGAGGACGGAGCAGAACATGGCCGCGCCGTCCAGACCGAACGGCACGAGGTACTCCCAGCCGTCGGTGAGTCCGAGGTTCTGCTGGCCGAAGCCGACGAGGCCGTGGAAGGAGAGCGCCGCGGCGACCGCGGCACAGCAGAAGAGCAGCACATAGGAGGCCGTGCCGTAGACGGCTTCCTTACGCCTGCGACGCTCCTCGCTGCGCTCCCACGAGTCGTCGTTGTTGCTGCTCGCGTTCTCCCCGGACCGCTTGCTGCGCGCGAGCACCGCCACCGCCGCCAGCAGTCCCAGGAGCAAAACGGCGCCCGGAAGCAGCCAGTTCAGCGATATGTCGGTCAATCTCATCTGGGGTCCCTTGCATTGGGATAGGGCGTAACGCCCGCCATATTGGCCCACGCCCGTCGGCCCTCAGGGGGTTTCGGGGCAAGAGGCCGCCAAGAGAGTGCAAGGGGATGCGCAGGGCGACATTCTGCTCGAACTGCCGCGCGAGGGACGGGAGCTGAGTGCGAATAAGATTACCCGTACGGATGGTTCTACGGAAAGTTCCTGCGACAAGTGAGGAAGTTGTGAAGTGCCTGTCATCTGTCGGGCACCCGTCGGGAGTCTCGATCGGAGTTGATCTTAGGGCACCCGGGAAGCCCGTCCGTACGACGGGGTCGGCGCTCAATCCGTCGCGGTGGTCGTCAACTTGGCGATGCGGTCCGTGTCGCAGGTGCGCGGGCAGTTGACGCAGGTGTCCTCGGGATTCAGGGTGTAGAAGAAGCAGCAGCTCGCCCGGTCGCGGGTGGGCAGGGACTCCCCGTTCGGGCCGCTCAGCTCCCGGAACGCGGCGGAGCCGACGTACGGCCGGGTCGCCCCCGGCAGCAGCAGCTCCAGCTCGCGCCGCGCGCGCCGCTCCTCGCCGAGCAGTTCGGCGACGTACCAGAGACCCTCGACGACCTCGTCGGTCGCCATGCCCCACAGGGCCCGGCCGCGGCGCCGCATGCGCGGGCCGAAGCCGCCGAGGACCGGCTCCAGGTGTTCGGCCGCCGCCGCCCGCACCTCGACCCGCAGCGCCTCCTCGTCCGGGACGACCCGAGCGCCGGGCCGCCGGGTCGCCCGGCAGGCAGGCGAATTCCTCCACCCGGACCGCCATCCGGCCGAGCGTGCGCTGGAATGTGACGCGCTCCACAGGGAGGCGGGGCACCCGGCGCAGCAGGAACCACGGGACGGTGATCAGCAGACAGGCCGGCCAGGCGTACCGGTGCAGCCCGAAGCTCGCCACCACGTCCGGGCGCGCCCGCTGTCCGTAGTCCCTGATGACCTGCGCCTCGTCCCAGGCGAGGAAGGTGTCGAGGTCCGCCCCGCCCGCCGCGAGCCCGGCGGCGCCGACCCAGCCGTCACCCTCCGGGGCCGCTTCCCCGTGTCCCAGTTCCCGCACGCTCAGCCCCGGAAAGACCTCGGTCAGCCGGGTGTACGCGGCTGTGACGGCCGAGCGGGCGGGGTGGGCGTCGGCGAGGCCCAGGGCGCCTGTGGCCAGGGCGGGAGCGGACATACGGGTACCCCGCTTCACGATCGTTGACAGGTTAGGCTTACCTTACCCTCAATATCGGATGTTTGAACTGGGGCCATGTGCGCCTATGGTGCTTGACGGACGGGTAACAACCGCCGCAATGACCCCCAAGTACCACCAAGCCCGGAGGAGGACCCCGTGGAGCAGCAGGCCGGTTCGCTGGGCGCGCGCGTTTCCACCGGGTCGGCGGCGCCGGACATCCGTACGACGTCCGTCCGGGTGCCCGCACAGACACGGGCGGCGGACGTCGAGCGGGAGCGGGGCGTCGCCTCCGACGAGTCCCGGTCCGCCCCCGGGGCCCGTGGCGAGCACACCCACAGCGAGCAGCCCCTCCCGCACCCCCGCGTGGAGAGCACGCGCCCCGTGGAGACCGCGCGCCCCGTGGTCCAGCGGGCCTCGGTCCGCGGGCAGATCCTCGACGCCCTGCGCACCGCCCTCGTCGCGGGCGAACTCGCCCCCGGCCAGGTGTACTCGGCGCCCGTGCTCGGCGAACGCTTCGGGGTGTCCGCCACACCCGTCCGCGAGGCGATGCAGCAGCTCGCCCTCGAAGGCGCCGTCGAGGTCGTACCGAACCGGGGCTTCCGGGTCGTCCGGCGCGGGACGCGCGAGCTGGCCGAACTCGCCGAGATCCGCGCCCTCCTCGAAGTCCCGGTGGTGCTGCGCCTCGCCCGCACGGTGCCCGCCGCGCGCTGGGCCGAACTGCGCCCGCTCGCCGAGGCGGCGGCGCGTGCCGCGTCCGCGGGGTGCCGCGCCACCTACGCGGAGTGCGACCGCGCCTTCCACCACGCGATCCTCGCCCTCGCCGGCAACGACCAGCTCGTGCAGATCGCCGACGACCTGCACCGCCGCGCCCAGTGGCCCCTGGTCGGCGGCCCCGTCCCGCGCGGCCGCGCGGACCTCATGGCCGACGCCGCCGAGCACCTCGCCCTCCTGGACGCCCTGACCGCCCAGGACCTCCCGGCCGTCCAGTCCCTTGTACGAGAGCACTTCGCCGACGCCTAGGTCCGGCACGTCGCCTTCCCCCGGCGGACGTCACGGCTCCGTGGGCGCCGGGCAACAGGACGCGCCGCCGGGAACCCGGACGGCCCCGCACGCGTGTCCCCCGGTACCAGCAGCACACCGGGGGAGAAGACGATGCCCGACCCGTCCTGGCAGGCGATGCAGCAAGCTCAGCAGGCCCAGCGGATCCACCAGAACCACGTACGCCACCATCGCGCGGCGCACGACATGGCCCGGGCCCACGCCCGTCACACCGGCGCACCCCACACGCACCGCCCCGCGCCGCACACCGGCGCCCGGGGCGGCGGCCTGCGCGGCCTCCTGGTCCTGATCATCATCGTCGGGGTCGTGGTCTACGTCGCCCACGACCCCGAACTCCGCACCGCGGTGGGGAACTTCGCCCGCAACCTCTTGGCGCACGTCCAGAGCAACTGACCCGGTCCGGCGAACGCGGGGCCGTGACACATGCGGCTCCGCCGCGCGGGCGCGACCAGCCACGATTCACCCGCACCCTCCGCACCACCTCAAGCGGTTGCGGCGGGTGGAGTCAATTGCCGCGCCAGCCACGTCGGCACACCCCCGAGCAACCGGAACAACCGCCCCGCCTCCGCCCGCAACCGAGTCGCTTCCGGCTCGACCTCGGCATCCGCGAGCGAGGCCAATGCCGGAGCCGTGCCCACCAAGTACCCCAACTCCTCCCGGATCCGCAGGGATTCACGGAACCCGTGCCGCGCCTCGGCCAACTCCCCGTCCCGCAAGGCGAGTCCGGCAAGGTGCCGCCAGGTGAAGGAGAGCAGGAGCGGGTCGCCCTGGGCGACAGCGCCCGCGTGGGCACGCCGGTACGCGGCCCGCGCGGCCTGCGGCGACTGCGCGAGGTTCTCGGCGAGCAGCCCGCGCCGGAAGTCCAGCAGCGCCCGCCCCGGCGCCCCCGGGGCGATCAGCGCGGCGGCCCGCCCGAGCGCGGCCCGAGCCTCGTCCGCCCGGTCGCGCACCCCGAGCAGCGTGGCCGCGTACGCGAGCTGCCCGCGCTCACAGGCCGCCGCCCCGCGCTCGTCGTCGCTGTGGGCCACCGCCTCCGCCGTCCGCAGCGCGTCCTCCGCCTCGGCCCAGCCCTGCTCGGTGTACAGGCACCGTTCGACGAGGAGCGAGGCTCTCTGCAGTGCGGGGCCCGCCGTCCCGGGCTGGAGCAGTGCGGCCGCGTCGACCCAGCAGGCGCGCGAGCGCAGCCGCCATACCGCGGTCTGGAGTGGATCGTCCCCTGCGTTCGTTCCGGAACCAGACATGGCGGTATGCGCCACGTTGCCCTCCCCGAGCACGCCATTGAGCTGTTGAGTGGTGGCATCTCAGCACGGATCGCGGTACCCGGCCAAGGGGGTGGGTGAAGGATTTCACAAAGTCGTGGGACTGGTGCGGCACTTGCTGACACGCGCCGCACGGACCCGTGACCTCAGCTCATGCGCAACGCGAGGAAGAAGTCGAGCTTGTCCTCGAGGCGGGAGAGGTCCCGGCCCGTCAACTGCTCGATGCGGCCCACCCGGTAGCGCAGTGTGTTGACGTGCAGGTGGAGCCGCGTGGCGCAGCGCGTCCAGGAGCCGTCGCAGTCGAGGAACGCCTCCAGGGTGGGGATGAGTTCGGCGCGGTGGCGGCGGTCGTAGTCGCGGAGCGGGTCGAGCAGGCGTGCGGTGAAGGCGCGGCGTACGTCGTCCGGCACGAAGGGCAGCAGGAGGACGTGCGAGGCCAGCTCCTGGTGTCCGGCCGCGCAGACCCGGCCGGGGCGGGCGGCGGCGACCCGGCGCGCGTGCCGGGCCTCCTCCAGGGCGCCGCGCAGCCCCTCGGCCGAGTGCACGGCGGCGCTGACGCCGAGCGTGAGCCGCCCGTCGTCGTTCAGGCCGGCCGACAGCGGGTCGCGTACGGCCTCCAGGAGGGTGTCCGCGAGGATGCCCGACTCGGAGCCGTCGTGCTCCGCGGAGACCGCCGGAAGAGGGACGAGCGCGATCGCCTCCTCACCCGTATGGGCGACGGCGATCCGGTCGGAGTGCTCGGGGCCGCTGGTCAGCGGGTCGACGAGGATCTCCTCCAGGAGCGACTGGGCGACCGGCCCGCCCTCGACCTCGCCGCCGTCCCACTCGACGCGGGCCACCACCACCTGCCAGTGCGGTGCGGCGCCGAGCCCGGGCAGCAGCACCGGCGCGGCGACGCGCAGCCGGGCCGCGATCTCCGCGGGGGCCGCCCCCGTCTGCACCAGTTCGAGGACCTCCTGCGCGAGCCGGCGCCGTACCGTGCGCGCCGCGTCCCGCCGGTCCCGCTCGACCGCGATCAGCTGGGTGACGCCCTGGAGCAGGTCGAGCCGCTCCGCGGGCCAGTCCCCGGCGTCCGCCTCGACCGCGAGCAGCCAGTCGGAGAGCACCGTCTCGCGTACGTCGCGGGAGGCGGCCGCGGAGCGCCCGGAGGAGCGGATCGGGAAGAGGGAGTAGGTCGTCGTGCCCAGGAGCACCCGGTGCGGTCCGCGTCGCCCGGTGCGCGCCGCCGCGAGGTGTTCCGCGGCCAGCTTCGCGGACACGTCGGCGGGCAGCGCGGCCCCGGCGAGCTTCGAACCGGCGATGGGGCGTCCGGTGGGGGAGAGCACCCAGGCCCGCAGGTCCAGGTCGGTGCCGAGCAGGTCGAGGACCACGTCGGGGCCGCCGCCCGCCGGGCCGGACGTCATCATCCGCCGGTGCCGGTCCACCACGGCCGCGAGGTCCCCGGCGCGCTCGCCCGAGACCTGGCGTACGACATGCTCGGTGATCGTCGCGAACGCCACCGACTCGTGCACGGCGAACAGCGGCAGCCGGTGCCGCACGCAGGCCAGGACGAGGTCCTCCGGGATGTCGCCGAGCTCCGCCTCACCGGCGGCGAGGGCCGCGACCCCGGCGGCCGCCAGGATCCGTACGAAGGGCTCGGAGTCCGCGGCGCCGTGCCGCCAGGCGAGCCCGGTGAGGACCAGCTCGCCGCCGGAGAGATAGCGGCTGGGGTCCTTGAGGTCCGTGGTCATCACACCGCGTACGGTGCGGTCCAGCTCGTCCTCGCCGCCGAGCAGCCGCAGGCCCAGCGCGTCGGTGTCCAGCAGTGCGCGCAGCCGCATTCTCGTCGCCGCCGTTCTTGTCTCGAAATCTACGATGGATCTGAAGGTGAGCAATGGGCGAGCGGGTCCGCGAGCCGTACTCCCTGGTCCCAGCGTGTGCTGGATGTTTCCTGTCGTTTCCATAGGAAAACGAGGAGGTTACTGATGACCTCCGTTCATACGAATCTACAAGATGACCGCCCTGGCCAGCCAACTCCTTCATGGTTTCGGTGACTGACCCCGGTGGAGGACAGCGCGGTGTACTGACCTCACTCCACGTGAACAACTCATGAACGAGCCCGGGCCGCCGCACACGATCTGGCTTGATCAGAACGACCCACGATACGAAGAAGAGAGCCACTCATGGACTTCCTTCGCCCCGCCAGCTGGGAGGAGGCGCTCGCCGCGAAGGCCGAGCACCCCACCGCTGTGCCGATTGCGGGTGGCACCGATGTGATGGTCGAGATCAACTTCGATCACCGTCGGCCCGAGTACCTCCTCGACCTGAACCGCGTCGGCGAGCTGAGCGAGTGGGAGGTCGGCGAGGAGAGCGTGCGCCTGGGCGCCTCCGTCCCGTACACCCGGATCATGGAGGACCTCCGCGGCGAGCTCCCCGGCCTGGCCCTGGCCTCCCACACCGTGGCCTCTCCGCAGATCCGCAACCGCGGCGGCGTCGGTGGCAACCTCGGCACCGCCTCCCCGGCCGGCGACGCCCACCCCGCCCTCCTCGCGGCCGGCGCCGAGGTCGAGGCCGAGTCCGTACGGGGAACGCGGCTGATCCCGATCGACGCGTTCTACACCGGCGTGAAGCGCAACGCGCTCGCGCCCGACGAGCTGATCCGCGCCGTCCACATCAAGAAGGCCGACGGCCCCCAGCAGTACTCCAAGGTCGGCACCCGCAACGCCATGGTGATCGCGGTCTGCGCCTTCGGCCTGGCCCTGCACCCCTCCACCCGTACGGTCCGCACCGGCATCGGCTCCGCCGCGCCCACGCCGGTCCGCGCCAAGGCCGCCGAGGAGTTCCTGAACGCCGCGCTCGACGAGGGCGGCTTCTGGGACAACGGCAAGATCATCACCCCGTCGGTCGCCAAGCAGTTCGCGGACCTCTGCTCCGCCGCCTGCAACCCGATCGACGACGTCCGGGGCACCGCGAGCTACCGCCGCCACGCGGTCGGCATCATGGCCCGCCGCACCCTGACCTGGACCTGGGAGTCGTACCGCGGCACCGCCGCCCACACGGAGGGAGTCGCGTAATGCGTGTCAATTTCACGGTCAACGGCCGTCCCCAGGAAGCCGACGACGTGTGGGAGGGCGAGTCCCTGCTGTACGTGCTGCGCGAGCGCCTGGGCCTGCCCGGCTCCAAGAACGCCTGCGAGCAGGGCGAGTGCGGTTCCTGCACGGTCCGCCTCGACGGTGTGCCGGTGTGTTCGTGTCTGGTCGCGGCCGGCCAGGTCGAGGGCCGCGAGGTCGTCACGGTCGAGGGCCTCGCGGAGTTCGCCAAGCAGCGCGCGGAGCACGGCGGTTGCGCGACCGGATCCTGCGGCACCTCGCTGGACGAGGCCAGGCGCTGGGAGTCGAAGCCCCAGGACTCCCACACCGGCGAGGGCGGACAACTCTCGCCGATCCAGCAGGCGTTCATCGACGCAGGCGCCGTCCAGTGCGGCTTCTGCACCCCGGGTCTGCTGGTCGCCGCCGACGAGATGCTGGAGCGCAACCCCACGCCGACCGACGCGGACATCCGCGAGGCGCTCTCCGGCAACCTGTGCCGGTGCACCGGCTACGAGAAGATCATGGACGCGGTCCGCCTCGCGGCCGCCCGGCAGTCCGAGGCGGTCTGACCATGGGAACCACGGGTACACCCACCAACCTCACGCAGGGCTCCAAGACCAGGGGCGGCATCGGCGAGTCGACGCTCCGCCCGGACGGCATCCTCAAGGTCACCGGCGAGTTCGCGTACTCGTCCGACATGTGGCACGAGGACATGCTCTGGGGGCAGATCCTGCGCTCCACGGTCGCCCACGCCGAGATCGTCTCCATCGACACCGGCGAGGCCCTCGCGACGCCCGGCGTCTACGCCGTCATGACGTACGACGACCTGCCGACCGAGGTGAAGAACTACGGCCTGGAGATCCAGGACACCCCGGTCCTCGCGCACGGCAAGGTCCGCCACCACGGTGAGCCGGTCGCGATCGTCGCCGCCGACCACCCGGAGACCGCGCGCCGCGCCGCCGCCAAGATCAAGGTGGAGTACCGCGAGCTGCCGGTCATCACGGACGAGGCGTCCGCGACCGCGCCGGACGCGATCCTGATCCACGAGGGCCGCGACGACCACCACATCGGCCACGTCCCGCACCCGAACATCGTGCACCGCCAGCCGATCGTCCGCGGCAACGTCGAAGAGGCCGCGAAGAAGGCCGACTTCGTCGTCAAGGGCGAGTACACCTTCGGCATGCAGGACCAGGCGTTCCTGGGCCCCGAGTCCGGTCTCGCCGTGCCCGCCGAGGACGGTGGCGTCGACCTCTACATCGCCACCCAGTGGCTGCACTCCGACCTGCGCCAGATCGCGCCCGTCCTCGGCCTGCCCGAGGACAAGGTCCGGATGACGCTCTCGGGCGTCGGCGGCGCGTTCGGCGGACGCGAGGACCTGTCGATGCAGATCCACGCCTGCCTGCTCGCGCTGCGCACCGGCAAGCCCGTCAAGATCGTCTACAACCGTTTCGAGTCCTTCTTCGGGCACGTCCACCGCCACCCCGCGAAGCTTTACTACGAGCACGGGGCGACCAAGGACGGCAAGCTCACCCACCTGAAGGCCCGGATCGTCCTGGACGGCGGCGCCTACGCCTCCGCCTCCCCGGCGGTCGTCGGCAACGCCTCCTCGCTGGGCGCGGGCCCGTACGTCATCGACAACGTCGACATCGAGGCCATCGCCCTCTACACCAACAACCCGCCCTGCGGCGCCATGCGCGGCTTCGGCGCGGTCCAGGCCTGCTTCGCCTACGAGGCCCAGATGGACAAGCTCGCCGACAAGGTGGGCATGGACCGGGTGGCCTTCCGCCAGCTCAACGCGATGGAGCAGGGCACCGTCATGCCGACCGGGCAGGTCGTCGACTCGCCGGCCCCGGTCGCCGAACTCCTGCGCCGGGTCAAGGCGATGCCCATGCCGCCGGAGCAGCAGTGGCTCACCGCCGGCGAGGCGGCCGACGTACGGCAGCTGCCGGGCGGCCTCTCCAACACCACGCACGGCGAGGGCGTCGTACGCGGTGTCGGCTACGCGGTCGGCATCAAGAACGTCGGCTTCTCCGAAGGCTTCGACGACTACTCGACGGCCAAGGTCCGCATGGAGGTCGTCGGCGGCGAGCCGGTCGCGACCGTGCACACCGCGATGGCGGAGGTCGGCCAGGGCGGTGTCACCGTCCACGCGCAGATCGCCCGCACCGAGCTGGGTGTCACCCAGGTGACCATCCAGCCGGCCGACACCCAGGTGGGCAGCGCCGGTTCGACGTCCGCGTCGCGGCAGACGTACGTCACCGGTGGCGCCGTCAAGAACTCCTGCGAGCTCGTCCGCGAGAAGGTCCTGGAGCTGGGCCGCCGCAAGTTCGGTACGTACCACCCCGCCTGGGCGACCGCGGAGCTGCTCCTGGAGGGCGGCAAGGTTGTCACCGACGGCGGCGAGGTCCTGGCCGACCTGGTGGACGTGCTCGGCGACGAGTCCGTCGAGATCGAGGCCGAGTGGCGGCACCGCCCGACCGAGGCCTTCGACCTGCGCACCGGACAGGGCTTCGGCCACGTCCAGTACACGTTCGCCGCGCACCGCGCGGTCGTCGAGGTCGACACCGAACTCGGGCTGGTCAAGGTCATCGAGCTGGCCTGCGCCCAGGACGTCGGCAAGGCACTCAACCCGCTGTCCGTCGTCGGCCAGATCCAGGGTGGCACCACCCAGGGCCTGGGCATCGCGGTCATGGAGGAGATCATCGTCGACCCCAAGACCGCGAAGGTGAAGAACCCCTCCTTCACGGACTATCTGATCCCCACGATTCTCGACACGCCGACCATCCCGGTCGACGTGCTCGAACTCGCCGACGACCACGCCCCGTACGGGCTCCGTGGCATCGGCGAGGCCCCGACCCTGTCGTCCACCCCGGCCGTCCTCGCGGCGATCCGGAACGCGACGGGTCTGGAGCTCAACAGGACGCCGGTACGCCCCGAGCACCTGACCGGCAAGTAACCCTCTGTTCGTCTCGGGCCGTCCCCCGGGTCGTGCACCATCCCAAATCCCGCAGCAACCACCGTGGTTGCTGACGCGGGTGCCCCTGTGAACCTTGGGAGATGGCACCATGACCCAGCAGTCAGTGGAGCCCAGGACCGTCGCCGACGACGCGGGTGCGGGTACCCGCGTCCCGGCCGGGCGGTCCTGGCTCGACCGTTACTTCCACATATCCCAGCGGGGATCCACGGTCGCGCGTGAGGTGCGCGGCGGCGTCACCACCTTCATGGCGATGGCGTACATCCTCCTGCTCAACCCCCTGATCCTGTCCGGCAAGGACGCGGCGGGTCACACACTCGGCCAGAACGCGCTGATCACCGCGACCGCGTTCGCGGCGGCCTTCAGCACGCTTCTGATGGGCTTCTTCGGCAAGGTGCCCCTGGCCCTCGCCGCCGGACTCTCCGTCTCCGGAGTGCTCTCCTCGCAGGTCGCCCCGCAGATGACCTGGCCGCAGGCCATGGGCATGTGTGTGATCTACGGAGTGGTCATCATGCTCCTGGTCGTCACCGGCCTGCGCGAGATGATCATGAACGCGATCCCGCTGGCGCTGAAGCACGCCATCACCATGGGCATCGGCCTGTTCGTCGCGCTGATCGGCTTCTACAAGGCCGGTTTCGTGCACCAGGGGAAGTCCACCCCGGTCACCCTCGGCCCGGCCGGTGAACTCGCCGGCTGGCCGGTCCTGCTCTTCGCCGCCACGCTGCTCGCCATCTTCATGCTCCAGGCGCGCGGCATCCCCGGCGCGATCCTGATCGGCATCGTCGGTGGCACCGTACTCGCCGTGGTCCTCAACGCCCTCGGCGTCATCGCCCCCAAGCAGTGGGCGAGCGGCGCCCCCGAACTGCACGGCGGCGCGGTCTCGATGCCGGACTTCTCACTCTTCGGCAAGGTCGAGTTCGGCGGCTGGGGCGACGTCGGAGTGATGACGGTCGGCATGATCGTCTTCACGCTGGTCCTCGCCGGGTTCTTCGACGCGATGGCCACCATCATCGGCGTCGGCACGGAGGCGGGGCTCGCCGACGCGCAGGGCCGGATGCCGGGCCTGTCCAAGGCGCTGTTCATCGACGGCGCGGGCGGAGCGGTCGGCGGGGTCGCGGGCGCGTCGGGCCAGACGGTCTTCGTCGAGTCCGCGACCGGGGTCGGCGAAGGGGCCCGTACGGGCCTGTCCTCCGTCGTCACGGGCCTGTTCTTCGCGGCCTGCCTCTTCTTCACCCCGCTGACGGCGATCGTCCCCGGCGAGGTCGCGGCGGCGGCACTGGTCGTCATCGGCGCGATGATGATGATGAACGCCCGCCATGTGGACTGGGCCGACCGCGCCACCGCGATCCCGGTCTTCCTGACCGTCGTCGTCATGCCGTTCACGTACTCCATCACCGCGGGCGTCGCGGCCGGAGTGCTGTCGTACGTCGCCATCAAGATCGCCCAGGGCAAGGCCCGGGAGATCGGGGCGTTCATGTGGGGCCTGGCGGCGATCTTCCTCGTCTTCTTCGCCCTGAATCCGATCGAGAGCTGGATGGGCGTGCACTGACACGCCCCTTCCGGTCGACGACCCTCCACGCACCCCCTGTTAAGGAGACCGAGACATGCTGGACATCGCCGAAGAGCTGCACCGGTGGGTCGAGCAGGGACGTGACTTCGCCGTGGCCACCGTGGTGGCCGTCAGCGGCAGCGCGCCCCGCCGGCCCGGCGCCGCACTCGCCGTCGACTCCGACGGCACGGCGATCGGCTCGGTCTCCGGCGGGTGCGTGGAGGGCGCGGTCTACGAACTGTGCCGGCAGGCGCTCGAGGACGGCGAGAGCGTCCTGGAGCGCTTCGGATACAGCGACGAGGACGCCTTCGCTGTCGGTCTGACCTGCGGTGGCGTCATCGACATCCTCGTCACGCCGGTCCGGGCGGGCGACCCCGCCCGGCCGGTGCTCGGCTCCGCGCTGGCCGCCGCCGCGAGGGGGGAGGCGGCGGCGGTCGCGCGGATCGTCGGCGGTCCCGCCGAACTGCGGGGCCGGGCGCTGCTAGTCCGCCCCGACGGCTCGTACGAGGGCGGCTTCGGCGCCCATCCCGAGCTGGACCGCACGGTGGTCGGCGAGGCGGGCGCCTTCCTGGACGCGGGCCGCACCGGCATCCTGGAGATCGGAGAGCAGGGCTCTCGGTGCGGAGCGCCGCTCACGGTTCTCGTCGAGTCGTCCGTGCCGCCCCCGCGCATGATCGTGTTCGGCGCGATCGACTTCGCGTCGGCGCTGGTCCGCATCGGCAAGTTCCTCGGATACCGCGTCACGGTGTGCGACGCCCGCCCGGTCTTCGCGACCGCCACCCGCTTCCCCGACGCCGACGAGATCGTCGTCGAGTGGCCCCACACGTACCTGGAGCGCACGGAGGTGGACGCCCGGACCGTCCTGTGCGTCCTCACCCACGACGCCAAGTTCGACGTACCGCTGCTGCGCCTCGCGCTGCGGCTGCCGGTCGCGTACGTCGGCGCGATGGGCTCCCGGCGCACGCACCTGGACCGCAACGACCGCCTGCGCGAAGTCGGCGTCACCGAGCTGGAGCTGGCGCGCCTCAGGTCCCCCATCGGCCTCGACCTGGGCGCCCGCACGCCGGAGGAGACGGCCCTGTCCATCGCCTCGGAGATCGTGGCCAACCGGCGCGGGGGGAGCGGGGTGTCGCTCACCGGGGCACACACGCCGATCCACCACGATGCGACGTCGGTTCCGGCGCGGCGGATCGGGTCGGTGGCCTGAGCCGGGCGGTGTCGGGGGAGTGCGGGGGTGATGCGGCCGCCGGTCGGCTACTGGGGGGCCGGGCCCGGCAGTTCCTGGTCCCCGGAGGTGAGCGCGCCGAGGTCCCGGGCGAACTCCTCGGTGTCCAGGAACGGGAGGTCCAGGACGTCGGTGGGCAGGCCGGTCGGGCTCTCCGGGCCGAGCAGTGGCTGCTCGGTCCAGATGCACTTTCCGGTCGCCGTGTAGCGGGTGCCCCAGCGCCGGGAGAGCGCGGTGACGAGTTGCAGTCCGCGTCCGCCTTCGTCGGTCTCCGACGCCCGGCGGATGCGCGGCATGGTCAGACTCCCGTCGAAGACCTCGCAGACCAGCTCGGGGCCGTGCAGGAGGCGCAGCCGCACAGGTCCCTTCGCATGGCGCACGACGTTGCCGACCAGCTCGCTGGCGAGGAGTTCCGTCGTCGGCGTCAGGTCGTCCAGGCCCCAGGTGTGAAGCTGCTCGCGGATGTGGCAGCGGGCCTGCCCGGCCGCTCGCGGGTCCTCGGGAAGCAGCCAGGAAGCCATGTCGTCGTCGGTCAGCGCGTGGAGGCGGGCGATGAGGAGGGCCGCGTCGTCGGCGGTGGAGTGCTCGGCGGGGAGCAGCCCTGCGGTGACGGTGTCGCAGAGGCGCTCCAGGTCGGCGGCCATCTCACCGGGACCCTCGTGCGCGGCCCGCAGCAGCCGGGCGAGTTCGGCCATGCCGTCGTCGATCTCCGTCGCGGGCGGAGCGGGACTCGTTGCTCTCCCATCCCACGCCGATCATCCGTACGGGTTCGCCCTGAGCGTTGTAGGTCGCCCGGGCGCGGGCCTGGGTCCAGCCGTAGGTGCCGTCCAGGCGGCGCACCCGGTACTCGGCCTCGAACACCGTACGGTCCCGGAGCGCCTTCTGCGCCGCCCCCAGGGTCGGCGCCAGGTCGTCGGGGTGGACGATCCTCATCCAGTTCTCGATCCTGCCGGTGAACTCGGCCGGCCTGGTGCCGTAGAGCTCAAGGGCGGCCTCGTCCCAGACCAGCTCGTCGGTCTCGATGTTCCAGTCCCACGAGCCGACCCGGACCTCCTCCAGAGCCTGCCGCAGCCGGTCACCGCTCAGTTCCTCCCGGGGCGGCCGAGCGGGCGGCGGTGCCTGCTGCATGCGCTCCTCGGTCCAGGCGATCACGGCCTGCAGGAAACCCCACTGCTCGACGGTCGGCTCCCCCTGGCCGCCCATCACCACGGTGAGCGCGCCGATCCCCCGGTCGCCACTGAACACCGGCACGGCCGCCAGTCCGGTCCCGGGCCATGAGACCGCACCGGATCCGGGCTGTTCGCCGGATCCCGGCGCAATCCACACGCCCCGACCCTGGTGCAGGGCCCGGGTCGGGGCCAGCGGGCCATCCTGGTCGATGATCTCCCAGGGCCGGGTGAGGACCGCGGGAAGGCCGGTGGCCGACACCAGGCGCAGCGCGGACATGGGGCCCCGCAGATGGATCATCCCCCCCCAGGGCACCCAGCTCCCCCACCGCGTGCTGGAGCGCCAGCCGGAAGATCTCACTCTCCGTGACACCAGGGTCCACCGTGCTGAGCAGAGCCAGCCGTGTATTCATGCTGTAAAGCCTACAATTTTCCCGTTTCATGCAAGGGCGCGCGACCCGCCGCGAGCACGGAGCGTCAGGATTCGGGCCGCAGCAGCCCTCCCACCGCTCGCCCGAACATCCACCGCCCCGCCCACCCCAGGGGCCGGTCGAAGAACCGCGGCAGCCACCGTACGTTCAGGTCCTCCCGCCAGAGCACCCGCGAGCCCCCGCCCGCCACCGGGCGGACCTCGATCTCGGCCCACCCCGTGACGAACGTGCCGCGCTTGACCAGCCGGCACCTTCCCGTACCCCCGTCCCGGGGTGGCCGCCAGGTGACGACCTCCATGGGATCGTCGAAGACCAACGGGCCCACCCCCGACCGCGCGACGAACACCGTGCCCTCGCCGGTCGGCGGCGGTGTGCGCACGGTGACCCGGGTCAGCGGGACGACGGCGGCATGCCGGTGCCAGTCGGTGAGGCGAAGCCAACTCTCTTCGACGGGAGAAGGGGACACGCGTTCCAGCTGGAAGAGGACCACGAACGGATCGTAGGCGGCCCGAAGGCCCACCCCCCACGACCGGCACTCGCACACGCACGGAAGGGGCCGTGCCGGTACGTCGCAAGCCCGTCGCTTACGTTCGGATCGAGCAGCGGCTCCCTTGCCCGGCCCACGTCTGATCCGGCGGCGACGGGCTCGACGTACCGGCACGGCCCCGACCCACCCACGACCCCGCGGGTCAGCGCGGCGCGGCCGCGTCCGTTTTCCGGCGGTGCCGCCCCACGTCGTAGAGCTGTCCGAAGTACGGCCCCTCATCGTCACTGGCGTCGAGAGAGGCCAGGATCTGGTCCCCGCGCGGATCGTCGTGCAGGGCCAACTGCACGGCCGCGGTGACCCGTACGTCCTCCGTCTCGTCGGTGAGGCATGCCGCGAGGGCGTCCGTGACCTCGGAATCCGCGGGCGCGGAGACCAGTGCGGCGCAGGCCCCCCGGCGGACCTCGGCCGCCTCGTCCCGGGTGCACGCGAGGACCGTGGCCAGGGCGTCACGACGCCCGGCGTCGACTCCGTACTGCAGACCGAAGACCGCCCACCCCCGGACCCCGCTGTCGGCATGCCGGGCGAGGTCGTGCAGGGGTCGCTCGGCACGGGGATCCAGGGCGCCGGACAGTCCCGCGGTCAGGGGCCGCAGCACGCGCGGATCCGGTTCGCGCGCGGCCCACGGCAGGAAGAGATCGACCAGCGGGGCGTCGAACGGTGCCTCGTCGCTGTAGTCGAAGAGGTTGAACAGCCGGAGCACTTCCGCACCGAAGTACCGCTCCCGCGGGTCCGGCCGGTCCCGCAGGGCTGCGGCCATGTCCCACGTGGCGCGATCGCGGCGCTCCTGGAGGACATTCGTCGTCACCCACCAGATCTCGTGGTCGACGTCCGGTTCGGCCAGCGCCCTCGACAGCAGCTCGGTGAACGAGGTCCTGATCCCGTACCGGGGCTCCAGCGCCGTCAGGATCGCGCTGTGTCCGGTACGGACCGTCAGACCGGCCAGCGTCAGCTCCTCGACGCTCACCCCGTTCTCGTCACGAACCGTCTCGCGCCGCACCGTTCCCGCCGAACCGCTCCTGCGACGCAGCTCGGCCACGGCACCCGTCTCGTGCCAGGAGCGGGCCAGCGCCAGGGCGTCACGTCCTTCACGGTCCTTGTGCCACAGCTGCGCCCCGTGGTTGATGAGCGCGGTCACGATGTCGGAGGCGCCACGGTCGACCGCCCGCAGCAGCGGGGTCTGGCCGTCCACGACCCGGTCCAGCCGGGCGGAGCGCATCAGGACCTCGACCGTGGCCAGATCGAAGCCGTCCACCGCCAGGCAGAGCGCGGGCGTGCCCCGGTCGTCGACGGCGTCGGGATCGCCGCCGGCATCCAGCAGCGCCGTCACCGCCTTCACGTCCCCACTCCGCACTGCCGCCGTCAGCGACTCCCCGCCCATACGCCCCCGCTTCCCTCACCAAAGCCCCGCCCCACGGCACGAGGCCGACGGCACGCGATGCTAACCGCGCCGCCCAGCTACCCGCCCGTCGATTTCGCCCCGGCCGCACGCAACTCCCGCCAGCCCTCGCGCTGTTGACACATCGCCCGTCACCCACCAGGCTATCCGGGGAGTACTCCCCGTTTGCACTCCACCCCCGTGACCAACCGGTCCAGAGAAGGTCCGGAGAAGGTCCAGAGAACAGGAGTCCACGTGCCGGACCAGCCCCACGTCATCGACCCCGCGGGCGCCGACCTCCACGGCGAGGCGGATCTGCTGCGCGAGCGCGGCGCCGCGGCCCTCATCGAACTGCCGGGCGGGATACGGGCCTGGGCGCCCACCCAGTACGAGATCCTCAAGCGGCTCCTGGCCGACGACCGGGTCTCCAAGGACCCCAACCAGCACTGGCCCGCCTGGATCAACGGCGAGTACCGCGAGAGCTGGATCACCCTCTGGGTCGGCGTGACCAACATGTTCACCGCGTACGGTGCCGACCACCGCAGGCTGCGCAAACTCGTCTCGCCCGCGTTCACCAAACGCCGTACGGACGCGCTCAGGCCCCGCATCGAGGAACTCGCCGCCACGCTGCTCGACCGGATGGCCGAGGCCCCCGACGGGCGGGTCGACCTCAGGTCCGCCTACGCGCACCCGCTCCCGATGCAGGTGATCTGCGAGCTGTTCGGCCTGCCCGAGGACCGGCGCGCCGACACCGCGCGCCTCATCGAGGCCAACATGGACACCACCATCACCCCCGAACAGGCCATGGCCACCTACCGGGAGATCCACGAACTGCTCGCCGGACTGGTCGCCGCCAAGCGTGAGCGGCCGGGCGACGACCTGACGACCGCCCTGATCACGGCCCGGGACGAGGAGGGTTCGCAGCTCGCCGAGAGCGAACTGATCGACACCCTCCTCCTCGTCATCGGCGCGGGCCACGAGACCACGGTCAACCTGATCGGCAACGCGGTCCACGCCCTGCTGACCCACCCCGAGCAACTGCTCCGGGTGCGCAGCGGCGAGATCCCCTGGAGCGAGGTGATCGAGGAGACCCTCCGCTGGGCCCCCTCCATCGCCAACCTCCCGCTGCGGTACGCCGTCGAGGACATCAAGCTCCCCGACGGCACGCTGATCGCGCGGGGCGACGCGATCCTGGCGACGTACGCGGCGGTCGGCCGCGACCCCCTGCGGCACGGCGAGAGCGCGGGCCGCTTCGACCTCGGCCGTGCGGACAAGGAGCACCTCGCCTTCGGACACGGCGTCCACTACTGCATCGGCGCCCCGCTGGCCCGCCTGGAGGCGTCCCTCGCGCTCCCCGCGCTCTTCGCCCGCTTCCCCGACCTGAGCCTCGACGACACCCACGGTCCGGCCCGCCTCGCCGAGTCCTTCATCGGCCACGGCTACCGGGTGCTGCCGGTGCGGCTGGGCTGACGCGCGGCCGTCAGGGGCGGTAGACGGTACCGGGCTTCGCCTTCCCCGGCGCCAGCAGCTGCGGCACGGTCACGAACACGTACCCCCGCTCCTTGAGCGCGTCGATGATCCCGGGCACCGCGGGCACGGTGCCCGGGTAGAGGTCGTGCAGCAGGATGATCCCGTCCCGGCTCGACTGCTTCAGGACGCGCTGCTGTATGACCTTGGGGTCGAACGTCTCGTAGTCCTTGGCGGTCACGCTCCACAGGACCTCCGAGAGGCCGAGTTCGCGGCTGATCTTGTGCACGGTGTCGTCGGTCCGCCCCTGCGGCGGGCGCATGAGCGTCGGCCGCTTCCCGGTGAGCTTCTCTATCGCGTCGTCGGGCTTCTCCAGCTCCTCGCGTATCTCCGCGGGCTTGATCTCCGTCAGGATCTTGTGGTCCCAGGTGTGGCTGGCGACCTCGTGTCCCTCGGCGGCCATCCGCTTGACGAGCTCGGGGTACTTCTCGATGTGCCGCTTGCCGAGCAGGAAGAAGGTCGCCGGGACCTGCTTCTCCTTGAGGATGTCGAGGAGCTTGGCCGAGTGCTCGCTCGGCCCGGCGTCGAAGGTGAGCGCGATGCACTTGGCCTGGCGGCAGTCCACGGTCCCGAACCTCGCCGGGGCGCCGGCGGCGGCCTGCGTGCGTGCGGCGGCCGGCGCGGTGGTGTGGAGGGTCGTGCACCCCGTCAGCGGCAGGGCAAGCGAAACGGCCGCCAGAAAGGCGGCCGTCGAACGCAACCAAGTCCCCGGTCTTTTCATCTTCATGGTCGGCGAAGGCATGCGGAGACTGTACACCTGGTGTATACACCACATTCATAGGGGTCCCTGTGGCGCTCGGATCCGCGTCCGCCGCCCGCTCGAGCGGATCGGCCCCGCCTGCCCCCTCCCCGAACAGATCGCCCGACATGCGGACATCCCCGCCGCCGTGGCCCCCCTCGCCCGTCGGCACCTTCATCGGTGTACGGGTCTTGTAGTGACATCCGCGCATTACCTAGCATCGCTCCTGGTGCAAGCGCTTTCTGAAAGGGAGGGCCACCGGCAATGGCGCTCACCGCGATCGACGTACGAGACCAGGAGCCCCAGTGACAGCCCGCAAGACCTTCCTCGCCGCGCTCGCCGACACCGGTGTCCCCCTCGACACCGCGTTCGTCGAGTTGCTCACCGCGACCGCCGAGACCAGCGCCAAGGCCGTCCTCGACGGGTACGCCGCCGATCTCGTCGAACTCCGTGACGGCGGCGAGGCCCGCGCGGCCACCCGTGCGCTGCGCACCCTCGTCTCGGTGTACGTGCACGAGGGCTCGGTGTACCACCACTCCGCCGCGCTCCTGGGCCCCGCCGCCGAACTCGCCGACGCGCTCGCCGAGGAGCAGTACGACAACGGGCTGTGGGAGCACGGGGCGGACGGCAACCCGGCGGACACCGCCTTCTCGATCGTCGACCTCAACCTGATCCACCACCTGCTGGAGGAGGACGCCCACGAGGCGACCACCGGGCTGCGGGCGACGATCGAGCGGATCCTGCGCCTGGCGGGCCCCTCCCTCGCCACCGGTGGCGTCCACACCGCCAACCACCGCTGGCTGGTCTGCGCGGCCCTCGCCCGCCTCCACGCCCGCTGGCCCGACCCCGCCTACCCCGAACGCATCGAGAGCTGGCTCGCCGAGGGCATCGACCAGCTGCCCGGCGGCGAGTACAGCGAACGCAGCCCCATCTACTCGGCTGTGGTGACCAATCCGGCGCTGCTCGTGCTGGCCCGCCACTACGGACGTACGGACCTCTACACGAACGTACGCGACAACCTGGCCGCCAACCTGTATGTCATCGAGCCCAACGGCGAGGTGGAGACGGTCCATTCACGCCGCCAGGACCAGACGAGGGTCCAGCATCTGCCCGAGCTCTGGCTCCAGTACCGGGAGATGGCGCTGCGCGACGGCGACGGACGGTTCGCGGCGGTGGCCGCGCTGCTCCAGGAGCGCGGCACCGACCAGATCTTCGGCGAGACCCCGATCGGCGAGCGTCTCGCCCAGGTCCTGGACCAGCCGGAACTCGCCGCCCCGCTGCCCGAAGTGACCTCCCTGCCCGACGACTTCGAGCACCACGACGACAGCTGCCGCCTCGTCCGGGTCCGCCGCGGCACGCACACGGCGAGCGTCTTCGGCGGTACCGACTTCCCGGAACTGCACGCCATCTCGTCAGGCCTGTCCACCAACCCGACCTTCTTCAAGATGCGCAAGGGCGCCGCGATCCTCGACTCGCTCCGGCTGGCCCCGCGGTTCTTCGCGCTCGGCCACTTCCGGTCGGAGGGACTGGAACGCACGGACGACGGCTGGCGGCTGCACGCCGAGGTGCGCGGCGCCTTCCACCACCCGCTGCCGCCCGAGCACCGCCGCCCCGACGGCGCCTACGCCCTCAGCGACGACAGCCGCTTCTGGTCCGCGATGGACTTCCCGCACCGCCCGAAGGAGTACCGCACACTCCGCACCGAAGTCCTGGTCCGTGAGGTCGGCGGCGGAGCCTGGGACATCTCCTTCGACCTCTCCGGTGAGGGCTGCGCGAGCCCGCTCGCCCTCGAGCTCTGTTTCCGCCCCGGCGGCACCCTGACCGGGGACGGCCTCGAACCCGTCCCCGGCTCCCCGAACACCTTCCAACTCGTCTCCGGCGAGGCCACCTACACCGTCGGCACCGACCACATCACCTTCGGCCCCGGCAACGGCAAGGGCGGCCGGCAGCCGGCGGTGGTGGACCCGGGGGAGCGCTACGCGTGGCTGAGCGGCTCCCTGACCCCGGACGGGGTGCGGGTACTGATCACGGGGCGTTCGCCGCTGACGTACCGGTTGACGCTGCGCTGACCCGGTGCTCCGCCGGTTCGGCGGCCAGGAGTTGGGTGGCGGCCAGTTCGCGGTAGAGGTCGTCGTCGTCGACCAGGGAGTGGTGGGTGCCCACGGCGCGGACGTCGCCGTGTTCCAGGACCACGATCTGGTCGGCGTCGGTGACCGTGGACAGCCGGTGGGCGATCAGCAGGACCGTGCAGCGGCCCGCGGTGCGGGCGACGAGTTCACCGAGGGCCTGTTCGTTGCGGGCGTCGAGCTGGGCCGTCGCCTCGTCGAGGAGAAGCACCTGGGGGCGGCGCAGCAGGGCGCGGGCGATCGCGAGGCGTTGGCGCTCGCCGCCGGACAGGGTGACGCCGCGCGGGCCCACGGGCGTGTCCAGGCCCTGGGGAAGGCGGGCGAGGAGACCGTCGAGGCGGGTGACGGCCAGGGCCTCGGCCAACTGCTCCCGGGTGGCCGAGGGCGCCGCGTACAGGAGGTTCTCGCGGAGGGTGCCCGCCATCACGGGGGAGTCCTGCTCGACGTACGCGATCCGGCGCCGGACCTCGGCGCGGGGCAGGGCCGCGATGTCCTGGTCGCCGATCCTGATCGTGCCCGCGGTCGGCTCGTAGAAGCGCTGGAGGAGCGAGAAGAGGGTGGTCTTGCCCGCGCCCGACAGACCGACCAGCGCGGTGCGGGTGCCGCCGGGGACGGTGAAGCTCACGCCGCGCAGGGCCGGGGCGCGGCCGGGGTAGGTGAACTCGACCCCGGTCAGTTCGACGGCCGGTGGCGCGGCGTGGGCGGGGGTGTGCGCGGGTTCGGTCGCGTCGATGTCGTCCTCGACCGGCAGCGCGCCCGCCTCCTGGATCCTGCCCACCGCGCCCAGTCCCTGCTGGAGTTGGGCCGCGCCGCCGACCAGCTGGGACACCGGGCTCGCCAGGAAGAAGACGTACAGGAGGAAGGCGATCAGTTCGGAGACCGACATCGAGTGGTGGGCGACGAAGGTGCCGCCCACGCCGAGCACCACCAGGAACGCGGTCTGGATGGCGGCGCCGCCGACCATGGTGACGAGGGCGCTGTAGCGGGCGCCGACCAGCCCGGCGGCGTACGCCTCCTCGACCGCGTCCTCGGCGGTGCGCGTCTCGCGGCCCTCGGCGCCGTTGGCCTTGACCGTGCGGGCCGCGCCGAGGGTGCGGTCGAGGACGGCGCCGACCGCTCCGACGGACGCCTGTGAGCGGGCCACGGCCGCCTTGATCCGGGGCAGGATGACGGTGATCACGACACCGACCATCGTCAGCACGAGCAGCGTGACGCCGAGCAGACGCGCGTCGAGCGTCGCCATCATGAACAGCGCCCCGGCGAAGGTCAGGACGCCGTTGACCGTCATGATCAGGCCCTCGGTGGCGGCGCTCTTGAGCAGGGTGCTGTCGGAGGTGACGCGGGCGATCAGGTCGCCGGGGGGCCGCCGGTCCAGCTCGGCGACCCGCAGCCGGATCAGACGGTGCACCAGAGCGCGCCGCACCTCCCGCACCACCCGCTCCGAAGTCCGTTGCTGGAGCCAGGCGTTGAGACCGGTGAGCAGGGCGCCCGCGACCAGGAACACGGCGAGCAGCGCGACCGGAGCGACCACGCTGCCGCCGTCGTCCAGCCGGTCCAGGATCGCCTGCGCGAACTTCGGCTGCACCAGCCCCGACACGCTGGCCAGCAGAGTGAGCACGAGGGAGAGCAGCAGCACACGCCAGTGGGGCCGGGCGTAGCCGAGGAGGGCGACGAGTGAGCCGGTGGGCGGGGGCGGAGCGGCTGGTTCGGGTTCTGGTGCGGCGTCGGTCGGGGTGCCGGGTCGCCGTTTTGGGGTGGGCGTGTGCGCCCGCTCGACGGAGGGCGTGTCCGCGCTCGGCGGCCGGTGCTCGGTCGTGTCGTTGTCGTTCATGCCGTTGTCGTTCACGCGCCGCCTCGTGCGCGCGTCACGGCCGACCCGGCCGGCAGTGCTGCGAGGCGGGCCGCGGCGGAGGCGCTGCCGCCCGCGGCGCGAAAGGACTCCCCGACGGCCTCGGCCGCCTTCCGGTGGCCCCCGGCCGGGTCGAGGACCGTCTCGACCGCCGCGCGGATCCTGGCCGCGTCGGCGCGACCGAACCGCAGCCGTACCCCGGCACCCGCGTCCACGACCTGCCCGGCGACGATCGGCTGGTCGTCGCGGATCGGCGCCACGACGAGCGGGACACCGTGCCACAGCGCCTCGCACACGGTGTTGTGCCCGGCGTGGCAGACGACCGCGTCGAGCCGTGGGAGGAGGGCGAGTTGGGGAACGTGGGGGCGCAGGAGGACGTTGTCGGCGACCGGGCCCTCGACGAGTCCGCCGGGGTCGACGAGCACCGCCCGCACTCGGCCCGCCAGTCCGCCGAGCGCCTGCGCGGCCGCGTTCAGGAAACGGGCCCCGGCGTCGTTGTTGGCCGTGCCGAGGCTGACCAGGACGGTGGGCAGAGGCGACGCGTCCAGCCAGTCCCAGGGGAAGTCGTCGCCGCTCGCGGGGCGGGCGGTGACGGACGGGCCCACCAGCCAGACCCGGTCGGGCAGTTCGGCCGGGCCGAGCAGCGCGCGGGTGGTGTACGCCAGGACGCCGTGCGGGGAGAAGCGGGGGTCCGCCGAGCCGGCCCCGCCGCAGATCCGGTTCCGCAAGTCGGCCAGCAGCCCGTCCAGCCACGCCGCGACCTTGGGCATACCGGACAGCGGGTCCACGAGTTCGGCGGAGGTGGTGGCCGAGGTCACCCAGACGCGCCCGAGGGACTCGGCGACCAGCGCACCCGCCACCGCCTGCTGGTCGCAGACGACGACATCGGGGTCGTACGCCTCGATCGCCGCGCGTACCCCGGGCGCCATCGCGTCCGCCAGCGGGACGAGGAAGCTCTCCCAGAGGAACTGGAACGCGGCCGGCCCCTTCAGGTCGGCGGGCCGGGAGAGTCCGTCCTCGGGGAGGGCGCAGGGGAAGACGACGGCGTCGGATCCGACGAGAGCGCGGACGAGTTCCGGGTGGCCCGCCCACGCGACCTCGTGCCCGCGCCCGGCGAGTGCCGCCGCGGTGCCCACGGCCGGGTTGACGTGCCCGACCAGCGGCGGCACCACGAACAGGTACCGGCCCATCTAGCGGGCCTCCCGCAGCGCGTGCGCCTCCTGGCCGAGCAGCAGCCAGTCGCGTACGAGGGCGTACGTCTGTTGGGTGGCCTCCACCAGCACCGAGTGGCCGAGGTCGGGCAGGACGACCGTACGGCAGTGCGGGAGCGAGGCCTCCAGCATCCCGGTCTGCGCCGACAGCTTGGACGCGCCGCCGAAGATGGCGAAGACCGGGCAGCGGATCGCGGACAGGTCCTCGTCGAGGAGGGCGCTGAGCGGGATCTCCTGGGCGAGCGCGGTCTCGTCGAGCACCCGGCCCGCCGCCCGGAACGGCCGGGCGTTGCGCTCGCCCGGGTTCTCCCGCAGCCACTGGGTAACCTGCTGGACCACCAGTCCGCCCTGTTCGCCGACCAGGCCCTCGTACATGTTCCGCGCCCATGCCCGGGCCGGCGGTTCCGCCTCGATGGCGATCACGCTGGCGACCCGCTCGGGGCGGGCGGCGGCCATGGCGTACGCGACGGCGCCGCCGAAGGAGTTGCCGACGAGGTGCACCGGGCGGTCGATCGCCAGCGCGTCCAGCAGTCCGTCGAGGTCGTCGACGAAGTCCTCCATCCGGTAGCCGGTCGGCGGCCGGGAGGTCTTGCCGTGCCCGCGCAGGTCGTACATGACGACGTCCAGGCCCTCCTCGGCGAGCCGCGGCGCGAGGCTGAAGTAGTAGCTGGCGAGGCTGTCGATGAGCAGACCGTGGATGAGGACCACGACGGGGCGCGGGGAGCCGCTCTCGTGGCCCAGCCGCTGGACGTGTACGTCGATGCCGTTCACCCGCATCGTCGCCATGTCAGCCCACCTCCGCGACGGCCAGTGAGTCCACGACGTAGCCGACGAGATCGCCGACGGTGAGCGCGATGATCTCCTCAAGGCCGCGGTCGGCTATGAACGCGGCGAAGTTGACGCGCTCGCCGTAGAACTCGCGCAGCTGGGCGGAGAGGGTGACCAGGTCGATGCTCTCCAGCTCCAGGTCGTCGTGGAAGGACGTGTCGAGGGTGATCTCGGAGTCGTCGAGCCCGTACTCCTCCAGCACGGTGCGCAGGATGGCCGAGATGTCGGCGAGCGCGGTCGCCGCGTCGGGCGCCGAGGCCTGTCCGCTGTCCGACTGGCCCACGGGACGGTCGAGTTCAGTGGTCATCTTCGTTCTCCTGATCGTTGACTGCCGTCCAGGCCACGACGTACTCCTTGTCGGGCCCCGCGGACGGCCGGGGGGTGGTCAGCGCACAGTGCCGCACGCGGTAGTCCTCGCCCGCGGTGCGGACGGTCAGCCGGTCGTCGTCGACCGAGGTGATCTCGAACCGCTTCGGCTCGCCGCCCAGTCCGGTGCCGCGCGCCTTCGCGACGGCCTCCTTGGCGGCCCAGAAACGGGTGAACCAGAGCCGTTCGGGGGCTCCCCCCGGCCGGTGGACGAGCGACGTGAGCAGCTCGCGTTCGGCGGTGGTGAGGGCCACGGCGAGGGTGCCCTCGGGGCGGTCGGTGACTTCCTCGATGTCGATGCCGCAGGGACCCTCCCTTCTGGCCATCGCCACGGCCGTCTCGCCGCGGTGGGCGATGGAGACGTGCAGCTCGGGCAGGGTCCTGCCGTAGCCGCCGGTCACGAAGGGGCGGCCGGCCGGATCGTTGCCGACCCTGACCTCGGCCGGGTAGACGGGGCCCGCCCCGGCGTCCCACAGCACGTTCCGTACGGCGTCCTTGGTGGCGATCCGGCCGAGCAGCCACTGCCGCCGGCCGCGCGGGGCGTGCGCCGCGTACCGTTCGCGTTCCTCGCCCGCCAGGATGTTGCGCATGATCAGCTCGCGGGTGGCCAGATCGGGCCACTCCTCGTGGACCAGCGCCCAGCCGCCGGGCTGCATCCGGGACAGCGTGTACCGCTCGGGCTCCCGGTCCACCTCGCGGATGCGCGGATTGCTGTCGAACCGGCGGTCCTGCCAGCCGCTGAACTCCGCCCACACCCTGCCCCGATGGACCAGCTGCATGTCCGCTTCGAGGGTGGCGTCGGTGACGGAGGTGATCCGGATCAGGCACTCCAGGCGCTCGCCGGGAGCGGGGTGCGGCCCGTGGAAACGGATCTCCCTCATGCCGACCGGGAACACCGTCGTCCGCACCGGCTGCCGGGCCATGATCCAGTAGCCGAGGAGCTGTCCCACGTTGTCCAGCAGGGCGCCCGGCGCGGGCGGGGTGACGAGTACCCCGCGTACGTGCCGGTCGCCGACCGCGGTCAGTTCGCTCAGGCCCTGGAAGCGCGGGCCGTGGAACATCCAGCGGCGCGAGTACAGCTCCGCCGCGGTCAGCTCGGGCTTCCCCTCCCGCGCGGCGGGAAAGGTCCAGGGTTCCGGAGGCGTGAACCGGGGCCGATCCTGGGCGAGTTCGACCACGGCGCGGGCGTACGGGCCGAGTGAGGCGGTGACTCTGTCCGGGCCCTCGGGGACGATCCGTACGGGGATGTCGACGGCCGGAGTGGCGGTGATCCACTGGTGCAGCCGTACGTCGTGGACGGCCACCGCGCGCCGGCCGGGCGCGGCCCGCTCGGCGAACTCCATGAGGTGGGCGATCACGGTGGTGCCCGGGACCACGGGCCAGCGGTCGGCGGGATCGGCCTGGGCGGGCTGCCGGAAGAAGCAGTGGTCCAGGAGGTACGGCATGGTGTCGACGGAGACGTGGAGGGTTGCTTCGAGGGGCTGGGGCTGGGGCTGAGGCCGGGGTTCGGGGGTGGCGGGTTCGGCCGTACGAAGGTCGGTGCCGTTTTTCGGGGGCGTGCCGCCCGTACGGGGGCGGGGCGGGGCGCCGTTGACGCGTCGCCCCGCCGTCACCACGTCCGAGGCGAGCGCCGTCGCGTCCCGCAGCAGTGCCGACAACTCCGCGCCCAGCGGACCCTGTTCCGCCAGGGCACCCGCATCATGGGGCACGGTGTGCGGCGGCCGGGCGAGCGCGGCGCTCAGCCGGTCGCGGGTCTCCGGGTCCAGCGATACGTTCGCGCCGCCGAGGTCCAGCCGTACGGGACGGCTCGGACGGCGTACGGTACGGGCCGGTGCGACGGTCGAGGTCGAGACGCCGCCCAGCAGCGGGACGAGGTCCGGCGCGGCCCCGTCCGCCCACAACGCGCTCGCCACGCGGTGGAGTTGGGGCAGGCCCGGGCGGTGCGGGGAGTGCGCGGGGACCACGAGGTGGTCGCGGCCGTGCAGGGTGTCGTCGATGAGCGAGCCGAGCTGTCCCGCGCCGAGCTGGACGAACGCCCGGAAGCCCGCCGCGTACATCGTCTCCACCAGGGGCCGGAAGCGGACCGGCTCCAGCAGATGGCGGATGAACAGCTCGCGGATCGCGGCCGGTTCGTCCGGGTAGGGGGCGACGGTCGTCGCGGACCACAGGGGGAGCGCGGCCGGGCGCAGCGTGTAGGCCTCGGCGGCCTTCCTGATCGGGTCGAGGTAGGGCTCCAGCATCGGGGTGTGGAAGCCGGAGCGGAACGGCAGGATCTGCGAGATCACCGCCCGGGACCTGAACACCTCGACCAGTGCGGCGACGGCGGGCTCGGGGCCGCAGATCATCGACTGGTTGGGCGCGTTGTCGTGGGAGAGGACCACGTCCCCGCGGCCGTCCAGCTCGGTCAGTACCACCTCGGCGGGGGCGCCGATCGCGGCGAAGGCCAGCCCGGGGACGCTCAGCGCGTCGGGGTCGAAGTCGGCGAGGAAGGCGTCCACCTCCTCGGGAGGGTGGATTCCGGCGGCGGCCATCGCGGTCCACTCGCCGAGGCTGTGCCCGGCGAGCGCGTCCGGGACGACGCCGAGGCGGCGCAGCGCGGTGTCGAGGAGCCGGCCGAGCTCGAAGACGCCGGTGCCCTGCCGGCCCACGTCTCCCACGGTGGCGTCGGTGACGGCGCGCGACCAGGGCAGCCCGAAGTGCCGTGCGATGTCCTGGGAGTTGGGCGCGAACTCGGCCTCGAGGCCGGGGAAGACGAACGCGAGCCTGCCGCCGCCGGGGCCCAGCAGGGGACGCGGCACGAACCACACGTCGCCCCGACCGCGCCACCCCTTTCCCTTGGCGACCGCCTTGCGGGCCAGCGCCAGCCGCTTGGCCGTCGGCCCGACGACGGCGAGCCGCACCGGATCGGCGGTGGGGGCGCGTTCGTCGAGACCGGCGGTGATGATCGCGGAGTCGGAGCGGTCGAGGAGTGCGGCCATCGCCTCGGGTGTCGGCGCGGTCAGCCGCAGCACCGGCTCCGGCTCGTACACCTCGGCCGGCCGCCGTGTGACCGCGACCTCTTCGAGCACGACGTGCGCGTTGATGCCGCCGAACCCGAAGGCGTTGACGGCGGCCCGGCGCACCGGCTGCCGCGCGTCTGTCCGCCAGGGCAGGGCGGCACCGATGGGGGTGAACCGGGTGCGGGCGAGCGCCGGATGCGGGTCGTCGCAGTGCAGGGTCGGCGGGAGCACCTGGTGGTGGACGGCGAGTGCGGCCTTGATCAGCCCGGCCACGCCCGCCGCGGGCATGGTGTGGCCGATCATCGACTTCACCGAGCCGATGACGGCGTCCGGCACGTCCGCCGCGCCGCCCGAGACGTCCGTCGGCGGTGGTCCGAACACCTCGGCGAGTGTGGTGAGTTCGGTGCCGTCGCCCGCCGGGGTGGCGGTGCCGTGTGCCTCGAGGAGGCCGATCGAGCCGGGGGCGGAGGGGTCGAGCCCGGCGGCCTCCCAGGCCTGGCGGACCGCGCGGACCTGGCCGCCGGAGTCGGGCGCCATCAGACTGGTCGTACGTCCGTCGGAGGCGACGCCGGTGCCGGTGATCGCGGCGTAGATCCGGTCGCCGTCCCGCTCGGCGTCGGCGAGCCGCTTGAGGACGACGACGCCGGTGCCCTCACCGATCAGCACGCCGTCCGCGCCCCGGTCGAACGGCCGGATGCGCTCGCTCGGGGAGAGCGCGCCGAGCTGGCTGAACACGCTCCAGAAGGTGATGTCGTGACAGTGGTGCACCCCGCCCGCCAGCATCACGTCACAGCGCCCGCTGCCGAGTTCGCGCACGGCGTGGTCGACGGCGATGAGCGAGGAGGCGCAGGCGGCGTCCACGGTGTAGGCGGGCCCGCGCAGGTCGAGTCGGCCCGCCAGCCGGGACGCGGCGAGGTTGGGTACGAGACCGATCGAGGACTCCGGTGCCGCGGGCCCGAGCCGGTCGGTGAACGCCTTGCGCACCGCCTCCAGTTGGTCGGTGCCGAGGTCCGGCAGCAGCTCGTCCAGGGTGCGCACGAGCTGGCTCGCGGTCCGCACCCGCTGGTCGAGCCGGACCAGGCCGGGGGTGAGATAGCCGCCCCGGCCGAGCACCACACCGACCCGGTGCCGGTCGGCGGGCAGCCGGCCCTGGCCGCCCGCGTCGGCGAGGGCCGCCGCGGCCACCCGCAGCGCGATCAGCTGGTCGGGCTCGGTGGCCTGGACCGCGGCCGGCATGATCCCGAACTCGGTGACGTCCACCTCGGCCAGCTCGTCCACGAAACCGCCGCGCCGGCAGTAGACCCGGTCGGCGCGGGCCTCGGCGCCGGGCGCGTAGTACTCCTCGGCGTCCCAGCGGCCGGGCGGCACCTCGGTGATGGCGTCGACACCGGAGACCAGGTTGTGCCAGTACGTGGCGAGGTCGGGGGCGCCCGGCAAGAGCACCGACATGCCGACGATGGCGATGGGTTCGGCGCGGGTGCCGGTCACCTCGGTCACCAGCCCGACGCCGTGTAGACGACGGCGGTGTCGCCCTCGGGCCCCCAGGCCAGCTCGCGCAGCAGGCTCATGGTGCCCTCGTCGGGGTCGATGAGCTGGATGCCCCGGCCCGCGTAGTGCCGCATCAGCTCGGGGGTCACCATGCCGTGGTTGCCGTCGCCGGTCGGCGCCCATGGACCCCAGTGGACGGTCAGTCCGCGGCGGCCGGTACCGGAGTCCGCCCAGCGGGCGCCGAGGGTCTCCAGGGCGTCGTTGGCGGCGGCGTAGTCGGACTGGCCGCGGTTGCCGAGGGTCGCGGCGATGCTGCCGAACAGCACGGCGAACCGGGGGCCTTCCCCGTCCGGCAACTCGCCCAGCGCGGCGAGCAGTTCATGTGCCCCGTCGACCTTCGTACGGAACACCCGGTCGTAGGACCGCGCGCTCTTCTCGGCGATCAGCTTGTCCTCGATCACGCCCGCCGCGTACACGACGCCGTCGATTCCCCCGTGCTCGGCGTGGATCTCCTTCACCGCCCGGCGCACGGCGTCGCCGTCCAGCGCGTCCACGGTGCGGTAGCGGACCTCGGAGCCGAGCGCGGCGAGAGTGCGCAGGGTGGCGCGCACCTCGCGTTCGGCCTGGATCCGGCCGATCGCCCGCTCGATCTCGGCGGGGACGCGCAGCCCGCCCGCGATGAGCGCGCTGCGCAGTTCACCGGCGGTGTCCGCGGCGGCGAGCGCGGGGTCCTCCGCGCCCTCGGGCAGGACGGTGCGGCCGAACAGTTCGATTCGGCAGCGGCTCGCGGCGGCCAGGGTCGCGGCGAACCGGGCGGTGATCCCCCGGGCGCCGCCCACCAGCAGGACGACCGAGTCGGCGTCCAGGCCGAGCGCGGCGGCCTCGGCCGCACCGTCCCCGGCCGGCCCCGCGCCCGTGCTGCCGAGCAGACCGAGCCCCTCCTCGGTCATGCGCAGTCCGCGCCTCGTGCCGGGGGAGCGCAGGACGACCGGCTCGTGGTCGGGCGCGGTGAGCTCGGCGACCAGTTCCGCGGCGATGTCCTCGGGGGCGGTGCCGGGCGCGTGCTCGACGACCCGGGCGACCGTGTCGGGGTACTCCCGCGCGAGGGAGCGGAAGAAGCCGCGCAGCCCGGGCGAGGCGCCCGCGGCCAGCACCCACCGCGGGTCGCCCGCCAGCACCCGCTGGTAGGCGGGGAAGACGTCCGGCAGGACGGGCGGGGCGTCCGCCGCGACGAGGTGCACGATCCCGTCGAACTCCCCCTCGGCCGGGGGTTCTTCGGTGGTCACCGCATGGGCGCCGTGCACGGTCAGGCGGGCGGTGAGCGCCTCGGCGACCGGTCCGGAACCGAGCAGCAGGAAACTACGGCCGATCAGCAGGTCACTGGAGGGCGCCGGATCGGCGGGGGCGAGGTCGAACTCCCGCATCACGAGACGATCGGGCGCCACGACGACGGGTTCGGGGGTGGCCGGCCCGGCTTCCGGGCCCGCGGGTTCGGCCGCCTCACCCCGGGCGCCCGCCACCAGCGCGGCGATGCTCGCGGCGGTACGGGCCTTGGTCAGTTCCTCGATGTCGGTGTCGCCGGTGGCGGTGAGGCCGAGTCGGGTGGCGAGTTCGCCGGCTATCTCGGCTCTCTTGATGGAGTCGACGCTGAGGTCGGCTTCGAGGTCGAGGTCGGGTTCGATCATGTCGACGGGGTAGCCGGTACGTTCGCCGATCACGTCGAGGACGACGGCGAGGACGGATTCGGTGGTCGGGGCGGCCCCCGCGGCGGGGGCGGAAACGGGCGCCGGGGTGGCTCCCGAGCCGGTCACCCGCTCGACCAGCGCGGCGATGTTCGCGGCGGTACGGGCCTTGGTCAGCTCTTCGATGTCGGTGTCGCCGGTGGCGGTGAGGCCGAGTCGGGTGGCGAGTTCGCCGGCTATCTCGGCTCTCTTGATGGAGTCGACGCTGAGGTCGGCTTCGAGGTCGAGGTCGGGTTCGATCATGTCGACGGGGTAGCCGGTGCGCTCGCCGATCACCTCGAGCACGACCGACAGCACCGAGCCACCTGCCGGTAGGGCCACCGCAACCGGCTCGGCGGCGGGCAGCGCGGTCACCGTGACCGGAGCGTCGGTGTAGGTGATCGGGGCGGGGGCCGCGGGACGTATCCCCGGATCCGCTCCCAGGTACCCCAGCATCACATCCCGCTGCGCCGCGATCATCTCCCGGCTCGTGCGCAGGAACTCGCTGATCAGGGCCTCGGATCCGGTGGCCGCCGCCACCGGTCCGACCGGGCTGCTGTGGGTCACGAGGGCCTCCGGGACGCGCTCGGCGGGGTGGAGTGCGGCGGCGGGGATCGCGCCGTCCGCCGTACGGATCAGATGGCCGTCGACCGTCCACGAGGCGCGCCTGGGACGCGGGGCGCGGGCGTCGGCGGGGACTGCGTCCCGGCCCTGGAACAGCCACGCGGTCCTGATGTCCGCACCGGCGACGGCCAGTTGGGCGAGCGCGGCGAGGAACCCGGCGAGACCGGCACGTCGTCCGTCCTCCAGGGCGGCCGTGCGGTGCGGCCGGTCGCCGAGGACCGCACCCACCAGCCGGGTCAGCACCGAGCCGGGTCCGGCCTCGACGAAGACCCGGGCCCCGGCCTCGTACATCGCCTCGATCTGGTCGGCGAACCGGACCGGGGAGCCGATCTGCGCGGCGAGTTCGGCCCGGATCTCCTCGGGGCCCCGCGGGTAGCGGGTGGCCGTACGGTTCGACCAGACCGGGAAGTCGGTGGGCGCGAACGGGACTTCGGCGATCACCTCGGCGAAGGTCTCGCCTGCCGCCGCGACCAGCGGGCTGTGGAACGCGCAGGCGACCGGGATGCGCTTGGCGCCGAGCCCCTGGGCGCGCAGTCGTTCCACGGCGGTGAGGATGTCCTCGGTGGGACCCGAAATGACCGTCTGACGGGGCGAGTTGCGGTTCGCCGTCACCACCGAGCCGGCCAGGCCCGCGGCGGTGAGGGCCGCCGCGACCTCCGGTTCGCCCGCGGCGACGGCGGCCATGGTGCCGGGGTCGCCCTCGCCGGTGGCGCGCAGGATGGCGACGGCGCGTTCGCGGCTGGTGCGCAGCAGCGCGTCGGGGGTGAGGGCGCCCGCCGCGGCCAGCGCGGCCAGCTCTCCGTAGCTGTGGCCCGCGGCCATCGCCGGGCGCACTCCCGCCCTGGTCAGGAGCTGGAACGCGGCGAGCCCGGTCAGGCCGAGCGCGGGCTGCGCGACGGTGGTGTCGGTGATGCGCTCCTGCTGCTCCTTGCGGCCCGTCTCGCCGAAGGCGGCCGGCGGGAAGAGGACTCGGGTCGTCGTCTCGTCGAGCCGCAGAAGGCGCTGGAGTTCGGGGAAGGCGACGAAGAGTTCGGCGAACATCCCGGGGCGCTGGCTGCCCTGCCCGGGGAAGAGCAGCGCCACGTCACCCGTCTCGTCCTCGTCGGCAGCGAACAGGCCTTCCTTCGGGGCGTGTTCACCGGCGACCGCGCGGCGCAGCAGCGCCGTCAGCTCCTCGGTCGACCCGGCGACGAGGGCGATCCAGGTCCGGGCGCCACGGGTGCTTGCGGTGCCTGCCGTGTCTGCGGTGCTCCGGGTGCCCCGGGTGGTGGCGGCCTCCGCGCGCCGGGACGCGGCGAGCGCGAAGTCCCGCAGCCGCCACGGCTCGTACGGTCCGGGATCCGCCTCCACGAGGGCGAGCAGTTCGGAGGCGGCCCGTACCGCCGCCGCCCGGTCCGCGCCGCGGAACGTGAAGAGCTCGGCGGGCCAGTGCTGGGTCGAGGTGACCGGCGGCGGCCCGTCCTCGTAGGCCCGCAGGACGACGTGGAAGTTGGTGCCGCCGAAGCCGAAGGCGCTGACCCCGGCGACCCGTTCGGCCGGGGCGGCGGACCAGGGGCGGGCCTCGGTGTGGAAGAAGAACGGGCTGCTCTGCGCGTCCCAGGCCGGGTTCGGCTCGGTGAGGTGCAGGGTCGGCGGCTTCACACCGGTGTGCAGGGCGAGTGAGGTCTTGATCAGTCCGGCGAGTCCGGCCGCGCACTTGGTGTGCCCGATCTGCGACTTGACCGAGCCGAGCGCGCACGCGCCGGGCGGAGCCCCGGCCTCCTCGAACACCTGCGTGAGGGAGCCGAGTTCGGTGCGGTCGCCGACGACGGTGCCGGTGCCGTGCGCCTCGACGAGCCCGACCTCGGCGGGCGAGATGCCCGCGTTGCGGTAGGCCCGGGTCAGCGCGTTGTACTGGCCCTCGGGCCGGGGCGCGGTCAGGCCGAGCGCCCGGCCGTCGCTGGCGCTGCCGACGCCCTTGATCACCGCGTACACCCGGTCGCCGTCCCGCTCGGCGTCCGCGAGCCGCTTGAGGACGACACAGCCGACGCCCTCGCCGAGCGCGATGCCGTCGGCCGCGCTGTCGAAGGGCGCGGAGCGGCCGGAGGGCGAGAGGGCGTGCGCGGAGGCGAAGAGCAGGTAGTCGTTGATGCCGTTGTGCAGGTCGGCGCCGCCGCACAGCACCAGGTCGCTCGTCCCGCTCACCAACTCCTTGCATGCCACGTCGACGGCGGTGAGGGAGGAGGCGCAGGCGGCGTCCACGGTGTAGTTGGCGCCGCCGAGGTCGAGGCGGTTGGCGATCCGGCCCGCGATGACGTTGGCGAGGATGCCGGGGAAGGAGTCCTCGGTGAGCTTGGGCAGCCGTTCGTCCAGCGCGGGCGGCAGGCTGCCCAGGTAGGCGGGCAGGACGGAGCGCAGGGTCATCGCGTTGGAGAGGTCGCTGCCCGCCTCCGCGCCGAACACGACCGACGCGCGGGCCCGATCGAAGGACCGGCTGCCGTAGCCGGAGTCCTCCAGGGCGCGCCGAGCCGCCTCCAGGGCGAGCAGCTGCACCGGCTCGATGGCCGGCAGCGAGGCGGGCGGAATGCCGTACCGCAGCGGCTCGAAGGGGATCTCGGGCAGGAAGCCGCCCCAGCGCGACGGGGTCTTCTCCCCGGCGCCCCGCGGGTCGTGGTAGAGCTCGGCGTCCCAGCGGGTCGCGGGCACCTCGGTGACGGCGTCCTCGCCCGCCAGCACGTTCGCCCAGAAGGTGGCGAGGTCCGGGGCGCCGGGGAACATGCAGGCCATGCCGACGATCGCGATGTCCAGCGGTTCGGGGGAGGGTTCGGGGGCGCCTTCCCCGATGCCGAGGGCCTCCCGCCGCGCCGCCAGGAAGCCGGCCGCGCCGCTGGTGACCGAGGCGTGCAGCTCGGCGACGGTGGTGACGGCGGAGCGCAGCACGGCGACCTCGCCGGCCATGAACATGCCCTCGGCCAGCTGTCTGTCCTCGCCGACCGCGCTCAGCCCGCCGTCGACCCGCTCGATGCCCTTGCTGGCCAGCCGCAGCCGCCCCACGTTGAGCCGCTCCAGCTGTTCCCAGGCCTCGCGGCCGGGTGTCCCGCGGGCGGCCAGGTCCTCCTTGACCGCGGCGAACTCGTCGGTGAACGCGCTGTGGACACAGCGGGTGGCGTGTCCGGGCGCGGTCTCCAGGAGGTCGGTGCGCTCGGCGTCGATCACCTGCCGCTGGAACAGGGGCAGTACCGCGCCCGCGCTCACGGCCTCCTCGGTGAACAGGTACGCCGTGCCCATCAGCACGCCCACGGCGGCGCCCCGCGCGCTCAGCGGCGCGGCCAGTGCGGTGACCATGGCGGCGGAGCGTTCGTCGTGCACTCCGCCCGCGAAGAACAGTCGGAGTTCGGTGGCGGTGCCGTTCTTCGCGCTCGCCAGGAAGTCGTCGAGCACGCCGAGCTGCGCCTCCCACAGCGGGAAGCTGGCCCGCGGCCCGACATGGCCGCCGCACTCGGCGCCCTCGAAGACGAACTTGCGCGCGCCCGCTTCCAGGAACTGCTTCAGCAGCCCCGGCGACGGCACGTGCAGGAAGGTGGAGATGCCCACCTCCTCCAGCGCGGCGGCCTGCGCGGGACGCCCGCCCGCGATGATCGCGTGGGACGGGCGGATCTCCCGGACGACCTCCAGCTGGGCGGCCTTGATCTCCTCGGCGGCGAAGCCGAGGACGCCGACGCCCCAGGGTGCGTCGCCGAGCGCGTCCCTGGTCTGTTCCAGCACGGCGCGGGTCTGCTCGGCGCCGGACAGCGCGAGCGCGATGAAGGGAAGCCCGCCTTGGCCGCTCACCTCGGCGGCGAACGCGGCCTGGTCGCTCACCCGGGTCATCGGCCCCTGGGCGACGGGCAGTTCGCTTCCGAAGGGGCGGCTGCCCGAGCCGTCGGGGCCGAGCGAGGCACCCGCGCTCCTCGCCGAGTCGAGAGCGGGGCCCGCGCTCTTCAACGCGTCGAGGACGGCGTCCCGTACGCCCCGCACCGCCGCGTGGACGGTGCCCCAGCGCTCCTGGAAACGGGCGGCGAGGAAGCCGTCCTGACCGATCTCGGGGGCGGGTGTGCCCTCCTGGGCACCCCGGCGCCGTACGACTCGGCGGCCGTCCTCCACGGTGGTCTCGGAGCCGTCGAGCCCGGCGAGCAGCGCGGAGATCCCGGCGGGCAGTTCGGCCTCGGCCTCGGCGAGCAGGGCGAGTTGGGTGTCCAGGACGACACCGGCGCCGCCGCCCGCGACGACGGCCGCCGCGGTGTGCGGGCCCGCGCCGCCGCAGGCCCAGACCGGAAGGTCCAACTCGTCGTCGCCGAGGAGCTGTTGGAGCAGTACGAAGGTGCTCAGTTCGCCCACGGGACCGCCCGCCTCGTGGCCCCGGGCGATCAGCCCCTGTGCCCCGGCCGCGGCGGCCCGTAACGCCTGGGCGCGGCCGGTCACCTCGACGAGTACGCGGTGGCTGGGGAAGTCCGCGGGCGTGCAGGAGGCGTCGGCGGTCAGCAGGACGGTGTGGACACTGGCGGGGAGGTCCCGCGCGGGAAAGGCATCGTTGTCGCGGAGCCGTACGCCGAAACCGGCGGCCGACCATTCCTCGGCCAGCGCGAGTTCCGCCGCCGCTCGGCGCCCACCCGCGGTGAGGTCGAGCACCCCGAGACCGCCCGCCCGTACGGCGGCCGCCGTGACCCGTGCCGAGGGGACGGCGAACGGGTTCAGGGCGATGACGATGTCCTCGACGGCAAACAGGCCGGAAGTATCGAACTTCGACACAGACACGCGAACGCTCCAAATCGCACGAGGGTGAGGATTGGTGGGGGAGAGCGGAGAGCGCTTGCGCTTCACGACAAGCCGACAGCCGATGTGAAGCACGCTCATGCTTATTGCGCATCCCCGTGAAAGTCAAACTCTCAAGGAGGCTGTCATTACCGGACGTAACACGGTCGACACAGCCGTCGCCGAGCCCGGTGCGTGCTGGCAACAGAGGCCTTGTTACGGGGAGTTGAAGGGGACAGTGACCGCTGGTCGGTCGGCTTCGCGAGCCCGATTCGGCCTGCGGCAATGCCTGCTGACGCAGTGTCGAACACGGGGTCCACTTCGATCTTGCGGAAACGAACTGTTTCCCCCGCTGTAAATTGAAACTTTTATTAGTTCCCCTCTTCATAATCAAAATTCACGTGGGGTGGAAGGGTGGGATTTCGGCACTTGAGGGTGAATGGCCACGATTCGTACTCGCCGGTAAGTTGGCTCATTTCAACAGCACAGCCCGGCCGCGGGAGCGGCCGGGCTGTGCTGGATCCAAAGGTGCCGAAGCGGGTCACTCGGCGTAGAACGTCGCGTCCGCCCTGGCGAGCGTCGTGTCGGAGGGCGGGGTGTAGAGCAGGTAGTCGTAGTGCCGGAGGTAGCGGCCGGCGCCGCTGTACGACTCGAACGAGACACCGGAGGCCGTGTCGGCGAGGCCCGCCCGCCGGTAGAAGCTGGCGTCGTCCCTGAAGGCGGCGGTGCCGTCGTCCTTCTCCACCCAGACCTCGTTGTTCTTCTGGCGGAGGTAGTGGCCGGGGTCGAGAGCTGCTGCCGCTGGAGTGCGCTCGAGTACGTTCTGGTGAGCGGGAGCGAGTGGGCACGCGGCTGAGCCTGGGTTCTGGCAACAGGACCCACTCCCGCTCAGTCCTTAGGAACGGTGGTCATCCGGCCACAGGAAGCCCCGCCGTGCGCAGGACCCTGCGCTCGGCGTCGACCGCGAACACCTCGCACCCCTCGCGCGACGCGGCCCACTCGACGCCCTCCGCGCCCATCGCGAACGCCGCTGTCGCCGTCGCGTCCGCCTCGGTCAGTGACGGCGCCACGACGGTGACGCTGAGCAGCCCGGTGGCCGGCCGGCCGGTGCGCCCGTCGAGGATGTGGTCCCCGCGTTCGTAGCGCGCGGAGGTCGCGACCGCGCCGTCGGTGATCTCCAGCACCGTGCACAGCCGGTCGGCCCGCTCGGGATGGCGTACGCCCACCCGCCAGGGACCGCCCGCGGCCACCACGTCACCACCGGCGTTCAGACAGAACCGGGAGGTCCCCCGACCGCTGAGGAGATTCGCGGCCCGCTGCACCGACCAGCCCTTCACCATCGCGCAGGGATCCAGACCGCGGCCGGGCAGCCGCACGTCGAACGCGCCGCCGGTCGCGATCCGGTACTCCTCGCACAGGCCGAGGACCTCGGTCAGGTCCGGGCTGAGCTCGTGGGGGGTGAGCTCACCCCGGTCGAGCCGGGACACCTCGCTGTCCGCACGGAACGGGCTGAAGCGGGCGTCGACCTCGCGCAGCCACGCGAACACGGGGTCCGCGGTCTTCTCGGACGCGCTCTCGTCGTCGATCCGCAGTGAGACCGGGAACCCCATGACCTGTTCGACGCGCCGCATCCCGCTATCCCTTCGCGTCGAGGGCGGCCTGCAGCGACGTCACGTATCCGTCGCTGGTGATGGTGGCGCCGGACACCGAGTCGATGTCGGCGCTCTGGGCCTGGAGCGTCTCCTGGATCAGCTTCGGCACGGCCGCCGTGGTCTGCGGGTGGTTCGGCTGCTGGAGCATCCGCACCGAACTGATCTTGTCGCCCTCCAAGGTCACCTCCACCTGCACGGCGCCCTTGGAGGTGTTGACGGTGGAGCCCTGGACGACCTGGGAGGCCGCGGCCGAGGACGACGCGGACGAGGAAGGCGACGACGACGAAGACGACGAGGAAGAGGGTGAAGAAGACGAAGACGATGAAGATGAAGACGATGAAGACGGGGTCGAGGCGGGCGCGGCGACCTCGGTGGTCGTCGTCGTACCGGTCGACGGTGCGTAGCGCCACAGCGGGATCAGACCGGCGATGGAGAGGGCCACTACAGGCAGTGCTCGTTTCACGGTGTCTCTCTCATCCCGCCAGGCTGAAACGCTCGAAGTGGATCTGCGGCTTGGGCACGCCCAGGTCGCGCAGGGTGCGCAGCACCGCGCTCGTCATGGCGGGCGGCCCGCACACGAAGACGTCCCGTTCCGCGACGTCGGGCACGAGCCGCGCGAGCTCGCGCGGCGCCAGCTTGTCCGGCGTGGCCGGTCCGGTCACCACGTGCAGCTCGGCGCCCTTGGCGTACGCGAGCTCCCGCAGCTCGTCGAGGAGCACCGCGTCCCGGTCCGTGGCCACCCGGTAGATGAGCACGACATGGTCGTGCAGGTCCTCCAGCAGGGCCCGGATCGGGGTGATGCCCACGCCGCCCGCGACGAGCAGGGTCTCCGAGCGGGTGCGGTGCAGGGTGGTGAAGGCGCCGTAGGGGCCCTCGGCGAAGACCCGCGTGCCCACCTTCAGGTGCCGCAGGGCCGCGGTTCCCTCGCCGGCCGTCTTTGCGGTCAGCCGCAGCCGATTGCCGTCCGGGGCGGCCGACAGGGAGAACGGGTTGGCCTGCCACCAGCGGTCCTTGGTCAAGAACCGCCACAGGAAGAACTGCCCCGCCCGTGCGGGCAGCAGGTCGAGGTCGCGCCCGGTGACGTAGATCGAGACGACGTTGTCGGACTCGGGGACGACGGCCGAGACCCGCAGCTGGTGGCGCAGGTTCCGCCACACCGGAAGGATCACCCGGCCCAGGAACACCGAACCGAGCGCCACGCCCCACAGGCCCCACCAGTAGGCGGTGGCCGCGGACGAGGTGGTGAAGGTGGTGCCCACCGCGACCTGGTGCGTGAAGGCCAGCACCACCGCGACATACGTGTAGAGGTGGATGAAGTGCCAGGTCTCATAGGCCAGTCGGCGTCGCGCGAAGCGCGCCGACACCCCGCCGATCACGAGGATCAGGGCCAGCGCGACGATCGCGCGCAGCACGCCCTCGGTCGTCGTGGCCAGCTCCACCAGCTCGTCCCAGAAGGACGCCGACGCCGCACCGGCGTAGCCGAGGGTGATGAACAGCGCGTGCGACAGCAGCGTCCACAGCAGGCCGAAGCCGACCCAGCGGTGCCAGGAGGTCAGCCGGTCCATGCCGATCCGGTGGTCGAGCCACGGCAGACGGGCGACCAGCAACAGCTGGAAGGCCATCAGGAGCGCCCCGTACAGCCCCGCCAGCCGGCCGAGCATGATCAGGGTGTCCGAGCCGGGCCCGGCCTGGAGGAAGAACACGGTCACGACGGTCGCGTTCGCGGCCAGCAGGGCGTACAGCCCGGTGCGGGCCACCACCTTCGGGCGTATCGCCGTCGGGGGCGGCTGGACACGTTCGACAGTGGTCACGGAGAGCAGCTCCTCGTTCGGGTGTGGGGACACCGAGCCTGCCCGGTAAGAGCTGTCGTTTTCCTGTCGCTCAACTTTCAAGTGTTTATCGATGTGGATCAGGGACGCCGGCGGCTATGGCGTCGGCGGCCACGTCACGCACTATGAGCAGGTGGAAAAAGTGCGCCTCCTGGTCGTGGACGACGACCCTCCCATCGCCGACCTCGTCGCGACGGTCGCCCGCTACGAGGGCTGGGAGGCGATGACCGCGTACTCCGGAGAGGACGCGCTGCGCCGGGCCGCCGAGTTCCACCCCGACATCGTGGTGCTCGACCTGATGCTGCCCGGCCTCGACGGGTTCGCCGTCCTCGACCGGCTGCGGCAGTCCGGGACGATGGTGCCCGTCGTCTTCCTCACCGCCCGCGACGGCGTCGCGGACCGGGTCGCGGGCCTCACCCGAGGCGGCGACGACTACCTCGTCAAGCCGTTCGCCGTGGAGGAGCTCATGGCGCGGCTGCGGACCGTCCTGCGGCGCGCCGCGGGCCCCGGCTTCCAGCGCTCCGTGCTCCAGGTCGCCGACCTGACGATGGACGAGGACACCCGTGAGGTGCGGCGCGCCGACCGGCTGCTCACCCTCACCCCGACCGAGTACGAGGTCCTGCGCTACCTCATGCGCAAGTCGCCCACCGTCCTCACCAAAGCGCAGATCCTCGACCACGTGTGGGAGTACGGCTTCGGCGGCCGCTCCAACGTGGTGGAACTCGTCGTCAGCCGGCTGCGCCGCAAGCTCGACGGCAACGGCGAGTCCGACAGCGGCGAGTCGCTCATCCACACCGTGCGCGGCGTCGGGTACGTGGTGCGGCAGGTTGCCGAGTGAGCAGCCCCGGGACCGGCGGTGCGCTGCGCCGTCTGCGGGGCGCCTACCGCCGCACACGCCTGGGCACCCGGCTGGCCCTCGGCATCGGCGTGCTGTCCCTCGTCGTGTTCGCCGTCGTCGGCACGGCCCTGACGACGTACATGAAGGAGTACCTCGAACGTCAGCTCGGCGAGCAGATGAAGCTCGTCCAGGTCACCCAGTCCAAGGACGCCCAGGCGCACGGCATCGTCCAGCGGCGGCCCTACTACGGCTGGTTCACCGCCGTGTACGACGTCCAGGGCCGCACGGCGGTCCTGCGCAAGCCCGCCGACGTCCCCGCCGACACCGCCGAACTCACCGCCGTCGCCCAGGCGTTGCCGGACGGAGGTGACGCGCACCTGCTGCGCACCGCGCACATCGCGGGGGAGGGCACGTACAAACTGCGTGCCTGCGAGGTCGAACCCGGCGTCGTCCTCGTCACCGCGGCGCCCATGCAGGACATGCAGGCCACCGTGCGGCAGCTGATCACGGTCCAGGTCGTCACCTTCGCGCTCGCCCTGCTCGGGCTCGTCGTGATCGGCCGGACGGTCCTGCGGCGCGGGCTGAAGCCCTTCAGCGACATGGCCCACACCGCCCGCGGCATCACCTCGCACAACCTCACCGGCTCGGCGGGGCTGGAGGTGCGGGCCGGGGGCGGGCGCGGTGGACCCGAGGTCGAGGAACTGCGCACCGCGTTCAACACCATGCTGGAGCACATCGACGACGCGCTCGCCGTCCGCACCGAGGCCGAGCAGCGACTGCGCCGGTTCGTCGCGGACGCCTCGCACGAGCTGCGTACGCCCCTGATGTCGGTACGCGGCTACGCGGACCTCTTCCAGTACGCGGCCGCCAACGAGCCCGAGGAACGCGAGAAGCACCTGGCCCGGCTGCGTGCCGAGGCCGCCAGGATGGGCGTACTCCTCGACGACCTGCTCCTCCTCGCCCGCCTGGACGCCGCCGAGGCGGAGACCCCGCTGCGGCTGGAGGACGCGGACCTGACGGAACTGGCGCGGGAGGCCGCGGACGCCTTCCGCGCCGGGCGAGGGGAGCACGTGCTGTCCGTGACGGCCGGCCCCGACCCGGTGCGCCTGCGCCTGGACCCCCTGCGTATCCGGCAGGTCCTCGACAACCTGCTCACCAACGCCGCCATGCACACCCCGGCGGGGACGAAGGTGCGCCTGGAGGTGTCGGCCACGGGGGCGGGGCAGGCGGTGCGCGTCGGCTCGTCCGGCACGGCGGTCGTGCGGGTCTCCGACTCCGGGCCCGGGATCCCGGCCGCCGACCAGGAACGGGTCTTCGACCGGTTCTACCGTGTCGACAAGGCCCGTAGCCGCGACCGCGGCGGCAGCGGGCTGGGCCTCGCGGTCGCCCGCTCACTGGTGCGGGCCCACGGCGGCACCATCGAGGTGACCAGCCGCCCCGGCTCGACGACGTTCACGATCCGGCTCCCCCTCCCGCCCGCGCTCCCGTGACCACGGGGGAGTACCTCCACACGGCCGCCGTCGGCTCGCGCAGCCGGTCGCTCAGCCGGTCGCGCGGACCGCGTCGCGGATCAGGTCGGCGACCAGCTTCGGCCGGGACACCGCGACGGCGTGCGAGGCGCCCTCGACCTCCACGATCGTCGCTCCCGCACGCTTCGCGCCGAAGCGCTCGACCTCGGGGTTGATCGCCTGGTCCGCGGCGGCGACCAGGGCCCAGGACGGCTTGGTCTTCCACGCGGCGGCGGTGGCCGTCTCCGTGAACGCCCCGGCGGCGAGCGGACGCTGGGCGACCGCCAGCACCTTGGTGACATCGGCGGGGACGTCCGCGGCGAAGACGGCCGGGAACGCCTCGGGGACGATGGTGACCTCGACGGCCGGGTCACCGCCCTCGACCGGATACGTGGCCTGCTTCAGGCTGCTGCCCAGCGGCGAGTCGGGGAAGCGCCCCTGCAACTCGCCCAGGCTCTCGCCCTCCTCGAGGACGTACGCCGCCACGAAGACCAGGCCGACCACGTTCTGCGCGGTGCCCGCGACGGTGATGACCGCGCCGCCGTAGGAGTGGCCGACCAGCACGACGGGGCCGTCGATCTGCGCGGCCACCGAGGCGATGTACGCGGCGTCGGAGGCGAGGGAGCGCAGCGGGTTCGGCGGCGCGACGACGGGAATGCCGTGGTTCTGCAGTTCCGCGATGACGCCGGACCAGCTGGCGGCGTCGGCGAAGGCACCGTGCACGAGCAGGGCGGTGGGGGTGGTGTTCCCGGACATGACTGTTTCTCCTTGTCGGTCTTGTGGACCCGGTCAGCCCGCGTGCAGCGCGGTGTGCAGCGTGCGGGTGGCCATCGTCAGCGCGGCCTCGGCGGCGTGGGTGCCGCGCAGGGTGTTGAGCATCACGAAGTCGTGGATGATGCCCTGGAAGCGGACGGCGGTGACGGGCACGCCGGCCTCGCGCAGCTTGCCCGCGTAGGCCTCGCCCTCGTCGCGCAGGACGTCGGCCTCGCCGGTGATGACCAGGGCCGGGGGCAGGCCGGTGAGCTGCTCGGTGGTGGCGCGCAGCGGGGAGGCGGTGATCTGGGCGCGATCGGCCTCGTCGGTCGTGTACTGGTCCCAGAACCACTGCATGCCGTCGCGGCGCAGGAAGTAGCCGGTGGCGAACTGGTGGTAGGAGCCGGTGTCGAAGTTCGCGTCGGTGACCGGGTAGAACAGGACCTGCTGGAGCAGCGGGACATCGCCGCGCTCCTTGGCCATCAGGGTCAGCGCGGCGGTCATGTTGCCGCCGACGGAGTCGCCGGCCACCGCGAGGCGGCTGCCGTCCAGGCCCTTGGACGCGCCCTGCTGCACGACCCACCGGGCGACCGTGTAGTTCTGCTCGATGGCGACGGGGTAGCGGGCCTCGGGCGAGAGGTCGTACTCGGGGAAGACCACCGCGGCCTCGGCGCCGACGGCCAGTTCGCGGACCAGGCGGTCGTGGGTGTGGGCGTTGCCGAACACCCAGCCCGCGCCGTGGATGTAGAGGATCACCGGGAGGATGCCGGTGACGCCGGCGGGCTTGACGATCCGGGCCCGGACGCTGCCCGTCGGACCGCCCGGGACGGTGACCCACTCCTCGTCGATGTCCGGCATCTCGATCTCGCCGGACTGCACCTCGTCGACGGCCTTGCGACCCTCCGCAGGCGCGAGGTCGAACAGGTACGGCGGATTGGCGGTGGCTTCCGCGAAGGCGGCGGCTGCCGGTTCCAGTACAGGCTTGACCGGCTCTACGGCGTCGGACATGGGGATCTCCTGAAGCGTCGTTCCTGGGTACGCCGGGCGATGCTCCGGCCTCGCAGCCACGCTAGAGGCGCGGTGCGGGCCTGAATGGTCCGTCAGCGCACGGCCGTTGAACTCACAGCGCCCAACGCGTCGACCGTCTCAGCGGCGGCCGGTGGGCGTGGCGCGGCCGACGGTGTCCCGCCATTCGCTGGGCGACATGCCGTACGCGGCCCGGAAGACCCGGCTGAAGTGGGTGGCGCTCATGAACCCCCAGCGGTTGGCCACCGCCGCGATGGTCCGACCGCCCCGGGCCCGGATCATCAGGTCCCGGCGGCACTCCTCGAGCCGGCGCCGCTGGATCCACCGGCCGACCGTGGTGCCCTCGTCCTGGAAGAGCCGGTGCAGATAGCGCGCGGAGATGTGATGGGCCCCGGCGATCGTCTCGGGGGAGAGGTTCTCGTCGGTCAGGTGCAGGTCGATGAACTCCAGGATCCGGGCCCTCAGTGGCGTCCGGGCGTCGGGCGTCGCGGTGGCGTCCCGGTTCAGCCGCTCGGTGGCGAGGGTGGCCAGCACGTTCACGGCGTTCCAGGCGAGCAGCTCGCCGACCGGCGGCAGGGACGAGGAGGCCGTGTCGGCGAGTTCCGACAGGAACGGTGACAGCAGGCTGCCCAGCCGGGACACACGGGGTACCGGTGTCCCCGCGAGCCGGGCCACATCGGCCGCGTCGAGCCCGAGCGACTCGTACGGCACGAGGAACACCTTCATGCGGAAACGCTCGGGGAAGTCGAGCGTCGCCGGACCGTGCGCGTCGTAGAAGCAGATGTCTCCCGGCCCGAGGAAGACGTCCTCGGGCTGCCCCGGACCGTGCGCGCCGTTCCCGCCTCGCACGCCTGCCGCACCTCGTACGTCTGCCGCGCCCCGTATGCCTACGAAGAGGTACTCGCCGCTGTCCCGGGCGACCAACCGGTGTGCCCGCCGGGCCGGGTAGGGCCGGCCCGCCCCGGGCAGCTCCGCGGGCGCCGTGCCCGAGACGACGATGTCGAGGCCCATGGGCATGCGGCACCTACCGGCCTCATCCGTCTCACCCGTCTCGTCCGTCTCACCGCGGTCGGTCCGAGTGGTGCTGAAACTGGACGTCATCCGCCGTTGCCTCCGAGCCCTGCCGAACTGTCGAGAGGAGCGGCGACGCCTCGTGGGACGGTCGTCCACTCCGCTCGGAGAGTAGGTCGGGGCGAGTTCAAAAAGAGTGACGCGGGAGTGACAGGGGCTCCGTCGCGTCGGCCTCGTCGGCCTCCGCGAGCTCGGCGGCGAACGCGCGCAGCAGGGTGTGCACGGTGTAGCGGCCCGGCGCGTCTTCGCACACGAGATGGGCGTCGGCGAGACGGCCGAGGATCGGCCGGGCCTCCCGGGGCGACAGACCGGCGAGGCCGGCGACGGTGTCCGCCGCGATGCCGGGGCCGGGGTGCAGCGCCACGAGGCAAAACAGCCGGGCGTCGCCGGGCGGCAGCGACCGGTGGGACGCGGCGAACGCGGCGCGGGCGTCGGCCGTCCCGCCCACGCCCGTGAAGGCGTCGAGGCTCCCGTGCGCGGCGCGGAGTTCGGCGGCGAGGGCGGCCAGCGGGAAGTCGGGGCGGCTGACGGCGCGCGCGGCCACGATGGCCAGGGCCAGCGGCAGCCGGCCGCAGCGGTCGATGATCTCCTCGGTCGCCTCGGGCTCGGCGGCCGACCGGCGGTGGCCGACGCGCAGGGCCAGTGTGGCGCGGGCGTCGGCGGCGGAGGGGAGTTCCAGACGCAGCGGCCGGGCCCCGGAGGCGATCAGACCGGGCAGCCGGTCACGGCTGGTGACCACGGCCAGACAGCCCGGGGCGGTGGGCAGCAGCGGACGTACGTGCTCGGTGCGGGCGGCGTCGTCGAGCACGACGAGGACCCGGCGGTCCGTCAGCAGCTCGCGGTAGAGGTTCGTGAGCGCGGCCACGTCGTCCGGGAGGTGCCGGGGCGGTGCTCCGAGTGCCGCCACCAACCCGCGCAGCGCCTCCACGGGTTCAGGCGCGGGCCTGGCGGCCGTGTCGTGGCCGCGCAGCTCGACGTAGAGCTGACCGTCCGGGAACCGATGTGCGACCTCATGGGCCCAGTGCACGACCGACGCGGTCTTCCCGACGCCCGCCATTCCGCTGACCAGGATCGTCCCGGGCGAACCGGAGGACGCCGCCGTCCCGGCGAGGGCGGTCAGCTTCCCGAGTTCCTCACTCCGACCGGCGAAGACCGTCAGGCCGGGCGGCAACTGGGCGGGCCGGGCAAGGGGTTTCACCGGTTCGGACAGCGCTGTCCTGACCGGTCGGTGCGCCGGGGGCGCGGACGCGCGCACCTCCTGACGGAGGACCCGGGTGTGGGCCTCGCTCAGCTCGGTGCCCGGGGCGACCCGCAACTCCGCGGCCAGTCGGCGCCGTACCTCCTCGTACGCCGTCAGCGCCTCGGCCTGCAGTCCGCAGGCCGCCAGCACCATCACGAGCCGGGCGTGCAGGGACTCGTCCAGGGGCTCCAGTTCGACGGCCCGGCGCAGGCTCGGCAGCACGAGGCCCGCCGTGCCGCACAGCAGGGCCGCGTCGGCCGCCATCCGTGTGGTGAGCACGAGTTCGTGCTCCACGGCGCGGAACAGGGCGTGCGCGCGAGCCGACGCGGGGAGCCCCATCGCCACCGGCCCGCGCCACTCGCCGAGGGCCCCGACGAACTGCCGTACCGCCACCTCGGGCCGACCGGTGGCGACCGCCCGCCTGCCCCGCAGGGTGAGCTCGCGGAACCTCAGCAGATCGATCTCGTCCGGCTCCGCGTCCAGGAGGTAGGCACCGGTGCGGCGCGACAGACGGCGGCCGGGCGCCCGGGGCGGCAGCCCCGGTTCGAGCAGCCGCCGCAGCGCACCGACGTAGCGGCGCACCACGTTCGGGGCGCTGGCCGGCGGACGGCTCGCCCAGAGCACCTCCACGATCTCGCTCACCTGCACCGGCCGCCCCGCCCGCACCATGAGCAGCCCCAGGAGGGCGCGTTGCTGCGGGAACCCCAGATCGAGTTCCCGCTCGGCCCGCCGGACCCGCAACGGGCCCAGCACCTCGAACCGCATCACCTCGATCCGCATCACCTCGTCGAACTCTGCCATGCGCTGGGGGACATGCCGTAGGCGTCCCGGAAGGTGCGGCTGAAGTGCGAGGGGCTGGTGAACCCCCAGCGCTGCGCCACGGCGGCCACGCTCGGCCTGCGGTTCCCGCTCCGGCCCAGCTCGCGCCGGCACGCTTCCAGCCTGCGCCGCCGTATCCACTGGCCCACCGTGGTGCCCTCCTGCTGGAAGAGCTTGTGCAGGTAGCGGACGGAGATGTGGTGGGCGAGCGCGATCGACTCCGGTGACAGATCCGGATCCGTCAGACGCTCTTCGATGAAGGCCTGGATCCGGGACACCGTCTCGGCACCGACGTCCGACGTGTCGGGGGTTTCCTCGCCGAGGAGTTGCATGACGAGCACGGCGACGAGGTCGACGGCGGAGCGGGCGAGCCGGTGGCCCGTCCTCGACCCGCGGAAGTCAGTCTCGGCGGCGAGCGACGAGAGGAAGTGGGACACCAGCGCGCCGACGCCCTCGTCGCCCCGCAGGCGCCGGCCCATGACCCGGTGCAGGTCCGAGGGCGGCACCCCCAGGTGACCGCGGGGCACCCGGAAGACCGTCAGCCGGCAAGGGCCGCTGAAACGCAGGTGGTCACGCCGGGCCGGATCGTGGAACACCAGGTCGCCGGGGGCCAGGAACACCTGGGTGCCGCCCCGTGTCACCGAGACCGAGCCCTGGACGTGCAGGCCCAGGTGCAGGAACGCGTCGTCGGTCGTGTCCGGCAGCCGGAAGAGACGACGGACCGGTGCGGTGTCGCGCGGCATCACCGAGTCGATCATGAGGACTCCCTAGGTGAGATGTCGGGCCCAGGGCCCTGACTGAGGAAATACTCGACGTCCATGCTCGCCCTTGTGGATCGCGGGCGTCCGCGCGGTCCGGGCGTTCGCGCGCGTTCAGGCGGAGCCGAGTCGCTCGGCGCGTTCACGCAGTCGGGCGCGGACCTGTTCGGCGTCGGGGTGGCCGAGTCCGGTGAGCAGGACGAGGGCCGCCCGCCAGGATGCGCGGGCGCTCGCGTGGTTGCCCATCGCGAGGTGGGTGTCGCCGAGGCGGGTGAGGGTGTCGGCCTCCGGATACGGCACCCCGAGCTCCCGGTAGAGGGAGAGCGCGTTGCGGTAGCCGAGCAGGGCGTGCGGATGGCGGCCCAGGTGCTGGTAGGCGTAGGCGATGCTGTCCCAGGTGCCCGCCTGGCCGTAGCGGTCCCCCAGGTCCTGAAGCATGGTCAGGGCCTCGAAACAGTGACTCAGCGCCTGCCGGTGCTCGCCGAGCAGGGCGTGGTACCAGCCCACGGAGTTGAGGACGCTGGCCTGTGCGGCTCGCAGGCCGGCGCTCCGGAACAGCTCCAGGGCCAGCTGGTTGTGGCGCAGGGCACCGGACAGGTCGCCCCGCTGCTCGCTCTCCCAGCCCAGACTTCGGTGGGTGTCGGCCCGTCCGACCGCGTCTCCCAGCCCGGTGAAGAGCTCCAGAGCGCGTTCGAGACGCGGGCGCGAGCGGTCGTGCAGGCCCAGCCTGCCCTCCGCGCGGGCCAACGCCCGCAGTCCGCGGGCCTTCATCGCCGGGTCCCCGAGCCGCTCGGCGGCGTCGAGCGCGGTCTGTTCGACGACCGCCCAGTCGTGCCAGGCTCCGCGCCGGTCGAAGAAGGGCTCGAGGGACCAGGCGAGCAGACAGGCGAGCCGGTCGTGACCGGAGCCCACGGCCGCGTCGACGACGGCGAGCAGCCCCGCGTATTCGGCCGCGAGCCAGGCCAGTGCGGCGGTGTCGTCGGCGAGCGGCTCGGGGACGCTCTCGGGAGCGGGCGGCTCCAGCGGCATCGGGTCGTCGTGCGGGGCGAGCAGCAGACCGGCCGCGCGGGCGGTGTGCAGACAGTGCTCGAACAGCCGCCGGACGGCCGCGCCACGCTCCTCCTCGCAGTCCTGGGTGTGGACGAGTTCGGTGGCGTGGGCGCGCAGCAGGTCGTGGAAGGCGTACCGGCCGGGAGCGTGTTCGTTGAGGAGGTGGACGCCGGTCAGTTCGCCCAGCAGCCGCCGGGTTGCGCGCACCGGACGTCCGGCGAGGGCGGCCGCGGCCGGTACGGAGAGGTCGGGGCCGGGATGCAGGGCGAGCAGCCGGAAGAGCCGGGCGGCCGGGGCGGAGACGGCGGCCAGGGACCAGGAGAAGACCGCGCCGACGTCCGCCGAGGTGTCGGGGCGGGCGAAGGCCTCCAGACTGCCGTGCGCCTCGCGCAGTTCGGCGGCGATCGCCGACAGGGTGAAGTCGGGGTGGGTGGCCGCGCGGGCGGCGACGCAGGCCAGGGCGAGCGGCAGCCCGGCGCACAGAGCGGTGATCTCGGCCACGGCCCAGGGCTCGGCGTCGATGCGCGCGGCGCCCAGCCGCCGGGCGAGGAAGGCGCGGGCCTGGCCGGCGTCGAAGGGACGCAGGGTCAGTGAGCGGGCTCCGTGCGCGGCCACCAGCCCGGACAGCTGGTTGCGGCTGGTGACGAGGGTGAGACACCCGGGGGTGCCGGGGAGCAGCGGTTTCACCTGGTCGGTGTCGCGGGCGTTGTCCAGCAGGACGAGGAAGCGACGCCCGGCCAACAGGCTGCGGTAGAGCGCGGCTTGGGCGTCCACGCCGTGCGGGACGCGCTCGGGCGGCACGCCCAGTGTGTCCAGGAACCCGCGCACGGCCTCGGCCGGGTTCATGACGGCGCCTGACGGGTCGAACCCCCGCAGATTGACGTAGAGCTGCCCGTCGGGGAATTGGTCGGCGACCTGATGGGCCCAGTGCACGGCCAGTGTGGTCTTCCCGATTCCGGCCATGCCGCCGATGGCGCCGATCACCACCGTCTCCGCGGGCGCCCTCTCACCGGTGAGCGGCCCGAGTGCCTCGTCCAGTTCGGGTTCCCGCCCGGTGAACGTCGGCAGGTCGTGGGGGAGTTGGGCGGGAGTCGGCACCGGAGGCGTCCGTGGATCGGCGGAGTCCCGGCCCGTTTCACCGGCCTCGGAGGCGACCGCGCCCGTCTCGGCCACGACCGTCCGGGATACGTCCGTAGCCGCCGTGGCGGGGTCGTTCAGCAGCACCGTCCGGTGGGCTTCGCGCAGCTCCGGACCCGCGTCGATGCCCAGCTCACCGGCGAGCCGGGCACAGGCCTCCCGGTAGGTGCTCAGCGCCTCGGCACGACGAGCGTCGGCGGCCAGCGCGAGAATCAGCCGTGACAGCAGCGGTTCGTCCAATGGATGCTCGGCGGCGGCCCTTTGCAATGCGGGCAGGACCGTGCCGGGGAGACCGGCGAGCAGCGCCGCGTCGGCCGCCTCCTGCACGGCGGTGACGTACTCGCGGCCGAGCAGGCCGAACGCCGCGTGCGCCCGTACCTCCGCGCCGATCCCGGTCGCGACCGGCCCCTGCCACAGGGACAGCGCCTCGGCGAACAGCTCCGCGCTGCGTGCGGGCACCCCCTCCGCGGCGGCCTGCCGGGCCTGGTCCCGCAGTTCACGGAAGCGCAGGAGGTCCAGGGAGCCGCTGTCGGTGAGCAGCCGGTAGCCGCCCGCGTCCCGTACCAGCCAGTGGCCCGTCGCCCGTGCGGGCAGTCCGGGCTCCAGCAGCCGGCGCAGCGCACCGACGAGACGGTGCACCACGTTGACGGCGCTGTGCGGCGGGCCGTGCCCCCACAGCGCGCCCACGATCTCGCCCATGCCGACCGGTTGATCGGCCCGCGCCAGCAGCAGCGCCAGCAGCGCCCTCTCCTGAGGACGCCCCAGGTCCAGTTCCGTTCCCGCCCGCCAGGCACGGACCGGCCCCAGAACCGAGAACCGCACCGGCTCCAGCTCCAATTCGCCCCCTCCTCAAAGAACCCCCAGGGATTCCACCCAGGGGATTCCACCCCAGGGATTGACCCTACGTCACAGAGTGTGTTACCGCGCGTCACAGGCCGGCCCGGGCGGCGGCACGGCTGGCGGAGTGGGGCGAGGGCCGCCCGGAGCGGTGTGGACTACGGGAGCGTCCCGAGACGGTCCTCAGCATGCTCGCGCAGCAAATCCCGTAGTTTCAGTGCCGCCGGGAGCGGGGCGGCGGGCAGCGCCAGGTGGATCGTCCGTCGCAGAGCGGGGTCGTCGAGGCGGCACAGGGCGAGTTCGGCCGGGACCGCCCAGGCGGCCAGCGAAGGGACGAGCGCCACTCCCAGCCCTGCGGCCGCGTAGCCGAACTTGCCGGTCCACTCCGCGATTCTGATGATCTTCCTGGGGCTGAAGCCGGCCCGGGCACAGGCGTCGGCGAGCATCGTGGGACGGTCGCCGTACGCGTCCTGGAGCCATGCCTCGTCGCGCAGATCGCGCAGGTCGATCGAGCCGGCCCCGGCCAGGGGATGCTCGCGGTGGAGGGCGACGAACAACTCGTCCTCCAGCAGCGCGGCCGTCGTGATGCCGTCGGCCGACGGCAGACCGGACGGATAGTCGCTGACCACGGCGAGGTCGAGCTCCCCCTCCGCGAGGCGCTCCATCAGCGTGGCGCTGCGGCCTTCGACCGCGACGACCGAGACGTCCGGCCTGGCCCGCCCGAACTCCCGCAGGGCGGCGGGCACCAACGAGATGTTCGCGGTCGCGAAAGCTCCCACACGGAGCATCCCGCCGTGGCCCGCGTGGATCACGGTCAGCTCCTGCTCCGCCCGCGACAGACGGTTCAGTACGTCCACGGCGTGGCGTCGCAGCGCCCGACCCGCGGGATTCAGCCGTACTCCACGGGGGAGCCGGTCGAACAGCGGCCCACCTGCCTGCTGTTCCAGGGCGGCGATCCGCCGGGACACCGCGGACTGCGTGTAGTTGAGCCGGACCGCGGCGCCGGTGAACGACCCGGTGTCGGCCACGGTCACCAGCAGACGCAGCGCGTCGATCTCGAACACATCGCCTCCAGCGCGTCCCCTGAACACATTCCTTCAGCGCATGGCTTCCATGCAATCCAGTCGCTGGTGGAATGTCCAGCCCCTTCGTAACGTCAGATGACGTCGCCGATCCGAGGAGGAAGCGTGACCGCGTTGCCTGCGATGCTGGCCGATCTCGAGGAACTGGTGGTCTGCGAGTCCTTCTCCGCCGACCACGCGGCACTGGCCCGCAGCGCCGAGGTGGTCGGCGCTCTCGGAGCGAGACTGCTGGGCGCGGCGGCGGAGACGATCGTGGTCGACGGTGTGACCCACCTGCGGTGGGCCTTCGGCACACCGCGCGTGCTGCTGCTGGGACACCACGACACGGTGTGGCCCGTGGGCTCGTTGGAGACGCACCCCTGGTCGGTGGCCGACGGGATCGCCCGGGGCCCCGGGGTCCTGGACATGAAGGCGGGGCTGGTGCAGATGTTCCACGCGCTGGCCTCCCTGCCGTCCCCGGAGGGCGTGTGCGTGCTGGTCAACGGGGACGAGGAGATCGGCTCCCCGACCTCCCGGGAGCTGATCGAGGAGGCTGCGCGCGGTTGCGCGGCCACCTTCGTTCTGGAGGCGTCCGCGAACGAGGCGGGCGCGCTCAAGACCGCCCGAAAGGGCACCTCACGGTATGAGGTCGTGGTGCACGGCAAGGCCGCCCACGCGGGGTTGGAACCGCACAGGGGGATCAACGCCGCGGTCGAGGCCGCTCACCAAGTGCTGGCCATCGCCGGTCTCGTGGCCCCGGCCGGTGCCGTCGGTACGACCTGTCCGGTTCTGGGGGCGACGACCATCACGCCCACCCTGATGTCGGCAGGCAGCACGCTCAACACCGTGCCCGCGCTGGCGAGCGTATCGGTGGACGTGCGTGTGCCGACCCTGGCGGCTCAGGACCGGACGGACGAGCTCATGCGGGCGCTCACCGCCCGGACACCCGGCGCCCGGCTGACGGTACGGGGCGGCAGGAAGCGGCCGCCGATGGAACCGGAGTCCTCCGCCGAACTGTTCGCCCTGGCCTCCCGCATCGCGTCGGAGCTGGGCCAGGAACCACTGCGGGGGGTCGCCGTCGGCGGTGCCTCGGACGGCAACTTCACGGCGGCCGCGGGCTGCCCGACGCTGGACGGTCTGGGCGCCGTCGGCAGCGGTGCCCACGCGGACACCGAGCATGTGCAGGTCGCCCGGATGATCCCCCGTACCCGCCTGCTGGCCCAACTCGTCGCCCGGACCCTCGCCATACCTACGTGAAGCGCGCGGCGGAGCGGCGCCCGTGCCCGGGTGCCCGACCTCGCCGTCGACACGGAGTCTGCGCGCGGCCGTGTTCGCGGTCCGGCTGGGACACCGTCAGCGTCGGGGTTGCCGGTCGTCGTTCGCGTCGGCGCGGGGCCGTGAGCGGAAAGTCCGGCGGTAGGTGTCCGGAGGCACGCCGACCGTCCGGTTGAAGTGTCGCCGCAGCGTTGTCGCGGTGCCCATGCCGGTGGCTGTCGCGATGGCGTCGACGACCTCGTCGGTGGACTCCAGCAACTCCTGGGCTCGGCGGATCCGTTGTGTCAGCAGCCATTGCAGCGGAGTGGTGCCGGTCACCGCCCTGAAGTGGCGGCCCAGATTCCGCGAACTCATCCGGGCATGGCGTGCCAGGTCCTCCACGGTGAGTGGACGGTCGAGGCGTTCGATCACCCAGGGGAGCAGCGCGGCGAGCGGGTGGTCGTCCCGGGTGGGCACCGGAGCGGCGACGAACTGGGCCTGGCCGCCGGCTCGGTGCGGCGGCACGACCAGACGACGGGCGACGGCGTTGGCGACGGACGAGCCGTGGTCGAGACGGACGAGGTGCAGGCACAGGTCCATCGCGGCGGCCTTGCCGGCGGAGGTGAGCACGCTGCCGTTGTCCACGTAGAGCACGTCCGGATCGACCTCCACCCGCGGGTAGCGGGCGGCCAGGGCCCCGGTGTGCGCCCAATGGGTGGTCGCGCGCCTCCCGTCCAGCAGACCGGCGGCGGCCAGCACGAACGCGCCCGTGCACAGGGAGGCCACGCGCGCCCCTGCCTCGTGGGCCGCACGCACCGCGCCGACGAGATCGGCGGGCGGGTCCTCGTCGGCGTCCGCCCAGCCGGGGACGATCACCGTGTCGGCATGCCGGAGCCGGTCGAGCCCCTGGTCGGGCTCCAACCGGAACCGGCCGAGCCGTACGGCGTCCGACCCGCACACCTCGACGTCGTACCAGGGGACGGCCACGTCGACCGGAGCGGCACCGAACACCTCGTAGGCCATGGACAGTTCGAAGTGCAGCATCCCCTCGGTGACGGCCAGCGCGACGGTAACCATGTCCGGAATTGTACGGGGGACGTCGTTCCGGACACTCACGGTGGGGCGCCCGTCCTCGCCAGGATGTTCTCAGCGGATCATTCGAACACGGGGGAGAACCCATGGGATCGCGACAGACGGTGACGGTGTTCGGCGCGTACGGACACACCGGACGCTTCGTGGTGGCACACCTGCGGGAACGCGGGTTCGTGCCGGTGCTCTCCGGGCGCGACGCCGGCAAGCTGCGGGCGCTGGCGGCATCCGCCCCCGGCCTCGAGGTCCGGCCGGCGTCGGTCGACGACCCCGCCTCGCTCGACCGCGCCCTGGACGGCGCGGACGCCGTGATCAACTGCGCCGGGCCCTTCGCCGTGACCGCGGCTCCCGTGATCGAGGCGGCACTGCGCGCCGGGATCCCGTACGTCGATGTGGCGGCCGAGATCGAGGCCAACCTCGACACGTTCACGGACTTCGCGGGCCGCGCCCGCGCGGCGGGAGCGGTGATCGTCCCCGCGATGGCCTTCTACGGCGGCCTCGGCGACCTGCTGGCCACCGCCGCGATGGGGGACTGGACGGCGGCCGACGAAGCGAACATCGCGTACGGACTGAACAGTTGGCACCCCACCCCCGGGACACGCACCGCGGGCACGGTCTCCCAGGAGCGGCGAGGCGGCCGGCGCGTCCGCCACACGGACGGGCGATTGGAGTACCACGACGACAAGCCGATGCTCCTGAAGTGGTCCTTCCCCGACCCGACGGGCACCAGGGAGGTCGTCGCGGAGTTCACGATGGCCGACGTGGTCACCATCCCCAGCCACCTCTCCATCCCCGAGGTACGCACCCACATGACGACCGAAGCGGCCAGAGACCTCTCCGCCGCGGACACACCGGCGCCGACCGCGGCCGACGAGGACGGGCGGTCCGACCAGACCTTCGTCGTCGACGCCGTCGTACGCTCCGGTGGCACCGAACGGCGCGCTGTGGCACGCGGCCGGGACATCTACGCCGTCAGCGCGCCGCTCGCGGTGGAGGCGGTCCACCGCATCCTCACCGGCCGGACCCGCACGGTCGGTGTCGCCTCCGCCGGTGAGATCTTCGACGCGCCCGACTTCCTGCGCGCCCTGTCCCCGCACATCTCGCTCGAACTGCTCGGGCAGGGCACAAGCCGCAGCGGTGCGCGACGGCGGTGAGCGGTGGCCGTGCGGGCTTCCGGATCTCCCCCCATGCTGGATGAGGGGGTGAGGCCACGGAGGAGGTGGTGAGGATGCAGACCGTTGTGGACCTCACGCGCTGCCAGGGCTATGCGCAGTGCGTGTTCCTCGCACCGGACGTGTTCGAGCTGCACGGCGAGGAGGGTTTGCTGTACGCCCCGGCCGTCCCGGACGACCAGGTCGAGCGCGTGCGCCAGGCCGCGGCGGCGTGCCCCGTCCAGGCCATCCTCCTCGGTGAAGGGGTGAGCGCCGGTGCCCGGTGATCTGAGCGACGGCCGCATCGTGATCGTCGGCGCGTCGCTGGCCGGGTTGAGGGCCGCGGAGACGCTGCGCGAGGAGGGTTTCACCGGCTCACTGACCGTGGTCGGGGACGAGCCCAGTGCGCCGTACGACCGGCCACCGCTGTCCAAGCAGGTGCTGCTCGGCAAGGCGCCGGCCGACACCACGGCACTGCCGATGCGCCGGGACCCGGACGCCGACTGGCGACTGGGAGTGGCCGCCACCGGCGTGGACCCCATGGAGAAACGGGTGATGCTGGCCGACGGCGAGTCGCTGCCGTACGACCGGCTGCTGATCGCCACCGGTACCCGGGCGCGCCCCTGGCCCAACCGGGACGAGGGATCCCTGGACGGCGTGTTCACCCTGCGCACCAGTGACGAGGCCGGGAAGCTGGCCGAGCGGCTGGCCGCCGGGCCGGAGCGGGTGCTGGTGATCGGTGCCGGCTTCACCGGTTCGGAGATCGCCTCCGCCTGTCGGGAGCGGGGTATCGAGGTCACGGTCGCAGAACGCGGCCCCGCACCTCTGGTGGGCGCGCTCGGCGGCACCCTGGCGAAACTCGCGGCAGCCATGCACCGCAATCACGGCGTGGACTTGCGCACCGGGGTGACGGTCACCGCTCTGCGCGGGGACGGGAACGGCCGGTTCACCGGTGCGGACCTGTCCGACGGCAGTCGTGTCGAGGCGGATGTGTGCGTGGTCGCGTTGGGGGCGGTCCGCAACGTCGAGTGGTTGGCGGAGTCCGGGTTGGCGGCGGGTCCGCGCGGGATCGCCTGCGACGCCGGGTGCCGGGCCTTCAACATGTACGGGATAGTGACCGACGACGTCTTCGCGGCCGGTGACGTCTCCCGGTTCCCGCACCCGCTGTTCGGGTACCAGATGCTCTCCCTGGAGCACTGGGGCAACGCGGTCGAACAGGCCGAGGTGGCGGCTCACAACATGGTCAGCCCGGGGCCTCTGCGGCGTCCGCACCTCGCCGTCCCGACGTTCTGGTCGACCCAGTTCGGGCTCAACATCAAGTCGGTGGGCGTGCCCACCTACTCCGATCACGTGGTCGTCGCCCAGGGCTCTTTGGAGGCGCGCCGCCTTGCGGTGGTCTACGGCTACCAGGGACGGGTCACCGCCGCGGTCACCGTCGACATGGCCAAGTCGCTCGACTACTACAAGCACCTGATCGAGACGGCCGCTCCGTTCCCGCCCCCGCCCGGCGCGGCGGACCGTCCGTTCGCGGCCGACGTCACGATTCCGTCCGACGTGCCGGACCCGAGCGGGCTGTCGCACGGCCCCACCGTGGCGCTCACCGGTTACCTGCCCGATCGACGACTGACGGTGGTGCAGCCCACGCGGTGACCCACGTCCCGCCCGACCACGAGGAGCCACCATGGCCTCCGAGACCTTGCTGGCACGGATCTCCGACTACGCGAACCGCCCCAACCCCTATCCGCTGTATGCGGAACTCCGCGAGGCCGGTCCCGTGGTGCGGCAGGCCGACGGCAGCTGTCTGATCGGCACCTACCACGAAATCGCCGCTCTGCTCCACGATCCGCGGATGAGCGCCGAACCGCGCCGCACCGACGCGTCGTCCGAGGAGACGAGGCGGCCGCCGTTCCTGCGGATCGACGACCCCGAGCACCACAGACTGCGCACCCTGACCATGCGGCCGTTCGGGCCGCCGCACACCCCCGGCCGGGTCGACGCCATGCGCGGCGAGATCGCCCGGATCACCGGGGAACTGATCGAGGCGCTCCGGGACCGTGAGCAGTTCGACGTCGTCGACGACTTCGCCTACCCCCTGCCCATCACCGTCATCTGCCGACTGATGGGCGTCCCGCGTGAGGACGAGGCACTGTTCCAGGGATGGACCGACGTGATCGTCGCGTCCGCCGACATCGGGCCCGAAGAGGACACCACCGAACGGGACAAGGCGGGCCTGCAGGCCCGCCAGGAGATGGGCGGGTACTTGGTCAACCTCGCCGAACAGCGCCGCGGCAGTCCCACCGGCGACATGCTCTCCGACCTCATCAACGAACCGGACCCCGCCCTGCGGCTCACCGTCGAGGAACTCGCGGAAACCACCATCCTGTTGTTCATCGCCGGACACGAGACCACGGTCAACCTGATCACCAACGGCGTCCTCACCCTGCTGCGCCGGCCCGACGAACTGGACCGGCTGCGCCGCGAACCCGACCAGCTGCCGCGCGCGGTGGAGGAACTGCTGCGCTACGAACCCCCGGTCCACATGCGCGAGAGGATCCCTCTCGCCGACATCGATGTCGCCGGCACCACGATCCCCAAGGGCACGTCCGTCATCCTGGCGCTGGCCTCGGGCAGTCGCGACCCCAAGCGGTTCCACGAGCCCGACCTGTTCGACCCCACCCGCCCGGACAACGAGCACTTCGGCTTCGGCAGCGGGATCCATCTCTGCTACGGCGCACCACTCGCCCGCATCGAAGCCGAGACCGCGCTCGGCGCGCTGCTTCCCCACCTCGGCACGGCCCGCCTGGTCCAGGACCCGCCCCCCTACCGCCAGAACGCCATGCTCCGCGGCCCCCGCCACCTGCCCCTCCAACTATGAACCGGCGAGGCGGCGGCTATGCGGTGAGGTGGTCGTGCCGTGCGGGGCTTCCGGTCACGTAGTGCACGTACTCGCGCTCCAGCCGGAACCCGGCGGTCCAGGCGAGCAGGCGGCCGGGGCGGTTGTCGCGGGAGCAGGACCAGCTCGCGGTGTGGCCGCGGGCCGCGATGTCCGTGCACAGGGCGGCGACGCAGGCGAGGGCGAGGTGTTCGCGTCGGTGCTCGGGGACCGTGAGGCAGGCGATGCCGTCGCATCGTCACGCCCCACGGGAGACGGGGTGTCGAGGAGGGCGGCATGCGCTGTACGTACACCATGCGCTCCCACGGGGTGACCTGGCCGAAGGTGTGTGTGGTGGGGTCGCCCCTGGGGCTCAGCGCCGACCGGCCTTGCGGCCGTGGTTCGCCTTGTTCCTGCGGCGGGCTCTCTTCTTGCGGGAGCGCTTGGACATGTGCATCAACTCCGGTGCTTGGAAGGGAAGTTCGAGCGGTGCGGCCGATGAGCAGGTCGGCGAGCTTGTTGAGGCGCTTGATCGTGCGGTCCTCGGTGGCGGCCGGGGCCGGTGTGACGCCTTCGTGGGCGTACCCCGGCATCAGCGCTGTGTCGCAGACGCCGGGGTGCACGGAGACCGCGGTGACGCGCGGGTCGGCGGCGAAGACGGTGAGCGCGAGCTGCGACTGGGCGTAGGCGGCGAGCCGGGAGTAGCGGCGGGCGCGGTTGGGGTCGCTCCACTGGATGTTCGCGGTGCGGTGCAGGGACGACGAGCCGTTGACGACCCGGCCGCCGGGGTCGCTGGTGAGTGCGGGTTCCAGCAGGCAGGTCAGGAGGTGGTGGGCGAGGAAGTTGACCTGGCAGGCGATCTCGTTGCCGTCCGTGGTGACGGTGTGCCGCTCGGGCGCCGCCACGCCCGCGTTGTTGAGGAGCACGTCGAGGTGCGGGTGCTGGGCGACGACCTGGTTCGCCAGGGACTCGACCTCGTCGAGGTGGGTGAAGTCGGCGCAGTTCTGGCCGGCGTAGACGCGGGTCCCGCTGCCCGGCCCCGACGGTTCCGTCGCCCCGGGCGCCCACTGCGTGAAACGGGCAGCATCGTCGGCGACGTCGTGCGCCGGTCGCTCACTTCCGCTGACATACCGGAGGCGATCTTCCACGAACTTGCGGACAGGGCGGAGGACTTGTGGCCGTTGCCCTGGCGCGAGGCCATCCTCGACTGCATCGAGCGGCGTGCGGTCATCGGCACCCCGACCGCCGAGTACGTCCCCGGCCAACTCGTCAACGGCCGCCTCGCCGATAGAGGGCGGTCTTCTCGTGGTGAGTCTCGATGCCTCGCCACGGCTGCCCCAGTTCTGGGAATTTTCTGAGAACCCACCGTGGATCTTGGCCGTCCGCGCCCTATGACCTGCGTCGTTCGCCATCGGCTCTCAGAAATCTCCCAGAACCTCTCGGGAACCTCGTACCCGCGACCGCCACTGTGTGCGGGTCCCCATGGCCACGCGGCGCTGCACCTTCCCCCGTTCGGCGCCGCGTGTCCCTTTTCTGTGAACGAAGCGGAGTTGCTCTGCATGGCTGCTACCACGCCCCGTCTCCAGACCAAGCCGGACTCCGGTCCGCGGCCTGGTCCCGGAACCAGGCCGCGGCCCGGTACGGGCCCCCGGCCGCCACGTCGCACCGTGCCGGTGCGGTTGATCGGGCCGTGGGAGAACTTCGTGGAAGGGGCGGCGGCCGCGCTGTGCGCGGTGGTCGCCATGGCGGCCGCGTCCGCGCTTGCGCTGACGTTGCTCGACGCGGGATCTGCCGGCTCGGTCTGGTCGCTGGCCATGGCTTTGACGGCCATGGCCGTCGGCGGTTCGGTCAGCGCCGGTTCTGATGTGTCCGGGGACGGCGGGTCGATGGGCGGCCTGGCGTCCCTGTTCGGCGGTGGTGGCGGTGGCATGAGCCCGTCGATGAGCGGTGCGGCCGATGTCGTACCGCTCAGCGTCACACTCGTCGGAGCCGTCGTGCTGTGGATCGCGTTCTCCCGGCGGTTGGGTCAGGGGCAGCAGCGGCGGTTCACCGCCGGTGAACTGGGCGTGCGTGCGGCCGGGGCGGCTGGTGCGGCGCTTTGCACGCTCGTGATCGTGGCCGCTCTTGCGAAGGGATCGGCCACCATGCCCGCGTCGGCGATGAGCAGCATGGGAGGAGCCGACGGTAACAGGGCTGCTGAGGGCTTCGGAGGAGGGAGCGGCGGCCTGGGTGAGCTCATGGGCGGTGGCAGCGGTGGTCTGGGCGGTCTCATGGGCGGTGGTTCGGGGACCCGGATGGCCGTGACGTACCACGTGAGCGCCGGATCGGCGGGCGTCGGTGCGGTGTTGTGGGTGGCCGTCGCGCTCGGTGTGGGATGCCTGATCAGCCGACGGGTGCGGCTGCCGCTGGGCGGTGCGCTGGACGGACTGCGCGCCGGCTGGGGCCGGAGCCTGTCGGCAATCGTGCGTGCGGTCCTCGTCCTGGCGGCCGTACCACTGGTGGCCCTGGCTGTTGTCGGGTTGGTGGTCGGCGGCAAGGCGGGCTCGGCGGCGGGTGCCGCCCTGTTGCTCGCCCCGAACGCCCTTGCGGTCTTCCTGACCCTGGGCGTCGGTTCCTCGTGGACGGCCGGGTTGCATCCGGTGCAGAGCGACAGCAGCAATCCGCTCGCCGCTCTGATGGGTGGTCTGGGCGGGAGTACAGGGGCCATGGGCGGCGGCCGGCAGACCGACCGTACCGAACACCTGAGGTCCCTGGCGGTCGGCGGCTGGCCGCTGTGGCTGGCGGCCCTCACGGTGACCGCTCTCATCCTGGTCTGCTGTGCCTACCGGGCGGCCCGCGCCACGAACCCGGCCCATCTGGTTCCGCTGCACCCCTACCGGGGACCGCTGGCGGTGCACCTCGGCATGGCGCAGCGGTTCGGTGTCGTCACAGCCGTCGTGATGGGTACGGCGGCCTGGCTGGTGAGGGCATCCGGCACCTTCGGCGTCAGCATGTTCGGCAGCGAGATGGGAGGAATGAGCGTCGAACTGAGCGGCAGCGTGCTGCGGACGCTCGCCTTCGGGCTGCTCGTCGGAGGGCTGGCCGGATTCGGCGGGAGTCTGTTGGCCGCTGCGCGCGGTGCGTTCGGGGCACGGTGACAGCGGACCTTATGCGGCGAAGACAGGACGGTTCCGTATCCTGCCGTGCAGGATCCCGGCTGCCGTGCGCTGCGCGTTTTCCGCCGTGCCCCCTGTCTGTGGCGGGGCCGGGAGCATGTTCCCGGTTGCCTGGAGGCCCCCTTTGATCGCAATTGAGCGTGCTGCCCTGCCTGGCACCGGTGCTGGAAGCGACTTCAACCTGACGCATGCCAGAGATGTGAATCTGTTGGTGGTGGACGACGAATCCACCGTCCGGGAGCTGCTGTGTGCGGCCTTGAGGCACGCCGGCTTCACCGTCGCCGCGGCTGGGACGGGGCAGGAGGCGCTGGACCGGGCGCGGGAGGTCACACCGGATCTGGTGCTGCTCGATGTCATGCTGCCCGACCTGGACGGCTTCGAGGTGATCCGGCGGCTGCGCGGGCGGCACCGCCCTGCCTCGGGATCCCGGACCGGACACGTCCCCGTCGTGTTCCTCACCGCCCGCGACGGCACCCGGGACAAGATCGAGGGGCTGGTCCTGGGCGGCGACGACTACGTGACCAAACCCTTCGACCTGGAGGAGCTGATCGCGCGGATCCACGCGGTGCTGCGCCGCACCAGCGGCGACCCCACCGCACTGCTGCGAGCCGCCGACCTGGAACTCGACCCCGAGGGAATGCAGGCGGCCCGCTCGGGAGAGCCGCTGCGGCTGTCGCCCACCGAGTTCCGGCTGCTGCACTACCTGATGACCAACGCCGGACGCACGGTCTCCAAGGCGCAGATCCTCCAGCGGGTCTGGGACTACGACTTCAACGGCGACACCGGCATCGTCGACACCTACATCAGCTATCTGCGCCGCAAGATCGACAACGGCGGTCCCAAGCTCATCCACACCGTGCACGGCGTCGGGTACGTGCTGCGGGGGCCGAAGTCGTGACCGGCTCCCGCATACCCGGGGCGTGGACGAGGGCGTCGCTGCGCGCCCGGGTGCTCCTGCTCGCCGTCGCGCTTCTGACGGTCGGCTTCACGGCGTTCAGCCTGGTCACCGGTAACGCCCTGCGCGGTTACTTGGCGGACCGCGTCGACGCTCAACTGCGCGCCTCCGCCCAGGTGTTCGCCCTGATTCCGCCCACAGCGGTGGCGAACGGCGCCGCCCGAAAGCCGCCATCCCGCCTCGGTGACTTCAGCACGGACGTCCTCGGCAACCCCGTCATCATCTACGTCACGAAGGACGGCACGGTCGAGACCAGTGTCGACTCCCTCGCCGGGACCAGTCGCACCGACCAGGCACGAGGCCCTGTACTGCCCCGGATGAACACCGCCGCGGTCATCGCCCGCGACGGCCGCCCCTTCACCGTCGCCGGCACGAAGGGCGACACCCGCTGGCGGGTGATCGCGGTGCCCAGGATCACCGGCGCCCGTCTGCCGGGCGCCGCGACGACGAACGCCGCCACGTCCGGCAGCGTCGTCGTGGCGACGACGATGGCCCAGGTGGACAGCACGGTGAACCGCATGTGGCGGATCTACCAGAGCACGGGACTGGGCCTGCTCGTGGTTCTGGCCGTGGCCGGCTGGTTCGCGGTGCGCTCCGGGCTGCGTCCGCTGTCCCGTATCGAGGAGACGGCCGCTGAGATCGCCGGCGGCGACCTGTCTCGTCGTGTGCCCGAACTGGCCGGATCGAAAACGGAGTTGGGGCGTCTGGCGGCGGCACTGAACGGCATGCTCGGGCAGCTCGAGTCCGCCTTCGCCGCCCGCGCCGAGTCCGAGACGCGGATGAGCCGGTTCGTCGCGGACGCCAGTCACGAGCTGCGCACTCCGCTCGCCGGCATCAAGGGCCTGACCGATCTGCACCGCATGGGCGCCCTGCCCGAGCGTGAGGACGTCGACGCCACGATGGACCGCATCGCCCGCGAGTCCGAACGTCTCACCCGGCTCGTCGAGGACATGCTCCTGCTGGCCCGCCTCGACGAACACGCGCTGAAGACCACGGGCAAGCCCGCCAGTTCCCGCGTGCCCGGGGGCCCGCCGGATCTCGACCTCGCCCCCGCTGACCTGCGCACCCTGGCCGCCGACGCCCTCCACGACGTACGCGCTCTGGACCCGTCCCGCTCTGTCACGCTCACCGGTCCGGGCGGCGACGGCCCACCCGCCCTCGCGCCCGCCCTCGCCGACGAGGCCCGGCTGCGTCAGGTCGTCTCCAACCTGGTCGGCAATGCCGTCGCCCACACCCCGTCCGGCACGCCTGTGCGGATCGGCGTCGGGACGGTCGGCGACCACGCTGTCCTGGAGGTGGCCGACGAGGGCCCAGGGCTCATGCCGGAGCAGAGCGGCCGTATCTTCGAGCGTTTCTACCGTGCCGACACCTCCCGCAACCGCGCCACCGGCGGGGCGGGCCTCGGCCTGTCCATCGTCCAGTCCCTGGTCACCGCCCACGCGGGACACGTCGTGATCGAGTCGACCCCTGGCCAGGGCGCCACGTTCCGGATCCTGCTCCCAAGACTCGCCGATCAGCCGACGCCGACCGGGCCGACTGAACCAGCGGCGCTCAAGGTATGACCGTCACACACGGGTTCCGGCTTCGGCCGGCCCCGTGGACGCCTTCCATCAGGCCGCGGGCCGCATGAGGCCGGACTCGTAGGCGAAGGCCACCGCCCGGACGCGGGCGTGAGCTCCGATCTTGGCGAGGATGTTGCTCACGTGGCTTTTGACGGTGGTCGGGGTTATGGACAGCCGCTCGGCGATCTCGGCGTCGGACCAACCGGAGGCGACGACGGCTTCGTCAGCTCGCGCGCTTCGATCATGGGAGTGGGCCTTTCCTGCCTCGAACCAGGTCGCGGATGGGTACCAGTCACCCGACAGCGGCCGAAGCCGAACGGGAGGCCGTGGCGTGGACGAGCGCGAGCAGTCGCCGGGACGGACCGACGTGTCGGCGCAGCGATCTCACGGCGGAGCGCCGCGCCGCGCCGTACGGCTCGCCGCCTGGCTGCAGAAGCTCCCGCCCTGACGGCAGCCTCCGCAGATGTCCTTAGGGCCGGACTGGCCGCCCGCGCCGCCGCCCTGCACCGGGCCGCACTCGCGGCGGGGTGCGCCGGTGTCCCGCCGCAGGTCATGGCCGGTGACTCCCGGCTTACGGAGGGCACCGTACGGCGCTGGATCGCGGCGGACGGCGGCCGCCGCTGAGCACGTTCCGGCTTGCCGGTGGGGCGCCCACCTGTCCGAGTGGCTGGCGTCGGATGTGCCCTGTGCCCAGACTTCAAGATCGTGCCGGCGGCGGACAGGCGGCCAGTGTTCAGTATCACCGCAGGTGACAGTGGTAACGGTGCTCATTGCAGTCTTTGGCGAAAGCCTCCGCGGCGCGGTTGACTTGCCTTCCGTCACAGCAAGACCGCGAGAAACCGGAGGCTTCCGTGTCCGACCACAACCACGACCACGGTGGCCATGGCCACGAGGGCGGCGGCGGTCATTCGGGTCACTCCCATGGGGTGTCCGCGGACGCCGACCGGCGCTGGCTGACGATCGCCCTGGTGCTGATTGCGGTGTTCATGCTCGCCGAGGTCGTGGTCGGCGTGCTGGCCAACTCGCTGGCGCTGATCTCGGACGCCGCGCACATGCTCACCGACGTAGCCTCCATCGTGCTGGCGCTGATCGCGATGCGACTGTCGGCCCGCCCGGCGAAGGGGCGCTTCACCTACGGCCTCAAGCGCGTGGAGATCCTCTCCGCGCAGGCCAACGGCCTGACTCTGCTGCTGCTTTCGGTCTGGCTGGCTTACGAGGCCATCCACCGCCTCGTCTCCCCACCGGCGGTCAGCGGCGGCCTGGTCCTGGTCACGGCGCTGATCGGGGTGGCGGTCAACTTGGTCGCCACCTGGTGCATCTCCAAGGCCAACCGCACCTCACTGAATGTCGAGGGCGCCTACCAGCACATCCTCACCGACCTGTTCGGCTTCATCGCCACCGCCATCGCCGGAGCCGTCGTTCTCACCACCGGCTTCGCCCGCGCGGACGCGATCGCCTCCCTGCTCGTGGTGGTCCTGATGCTCAAGGCCGGCTACGGCCTGGTCCGCGACTCCGGACGGATCTTCCTCGAAGCCGCGCCCGCCGGTCTCGACCCCGACGCACTCGGCGACCGCCTGGCCGCGCAGGACACCGTGGTCGAGGTCCACGACCTGCACGTATGGACGATCACCTCCGGCCAGAGCGCACTGTCCGCCCACGTCCTGGTCGAGCCGGGCGGCGACTGCCACGCCGTGCGCCGCGGCCTGCAGAAACTCCTCCTGGAGGACTACCGCATCGGCCATGCCACGCTGCAGGTCGACCATGTCGGCGAGGACTCCCCGGACCTCCTGCAGATCACCACTCCCGCCACCGGCGACGACCGCGACCCGCACTGCGACGACGCCCACGGCCCTGTCCACCGCCCCGGCCCCCACGACCACTGACGCGCCCGCCGACGTTCGCCGTCTTCAAGACGGTCTCCTACGTCGAACACGCCGAACTGACCGCCAGTACTACCGTGGACTCATGACGGCACCGCTGGACGTGCTGGTGGTGGGTGCGGGTCCAACGGGGCTTGCGCTCGCCACGCAACTGCGTGTCCATGCGACCCGGTTCCGGATCCTCGACCGCTCCCTGGACCGGGCGCACGAGTCGAGGGCCCTGGCCATCCAGCCCCGCACACTGGAGGCGCTGGCTGGGTTCGGGGTGACGGACGAACTCGTCGACCGTGGCAATCCCACGATGCGGTTGCGGATGCACCTGCCGCGACGCGTCGTGCAGATGCCGCTGTTCGACATCGGGCTGGCCGACACCGCGTACCCCTTCCTGCTGTTCCTCTCGCAGGCCGAGACCGAGGACGTCCTGTCGGAGCACCTCGCCGCGCAGGGCGTGGTGATCGAGCGCGGCACGGAGCTGATCCAACTGGAGCCCAAGGGCTCGTACGTCTCCTGTCGGCTGCGGCGCAGGGACGGCGAGGAGGAGACGGTGGACGCGCGGTACGTCGTGGGCTGCGACGGCGCCCACAGCACCGTGCGCACCCAAGCGGGTATCGATTTCGAGGGTTCGGCCTATCCACAGGTGTTCCTGCTCGCCGATCTCGAGGTCGACGGGCTGGAGCCAGGAGCCGTACACGCCTACATGACCGGGACCGGGATCCTGCTCTTCTTCCCGCTCGGCTCGCCCGCGACCTGGCGGATGCTCGCGATGCGGCCACCCGGCACCCCGGACACCGAGGTGAAGCTCGGGCTGCTGCAGGAAATCGTCGGTGCGTACACCACGGACCGGCTGGTGCTGCGGGACCCCGCCTGGATGACTGACTTCCGGCTCCACAACCGCGGCGCGACCCGATATCGCTCGGGACCCTTCTTCCTGGCCGGGGACGCGGCGCACATCCACAGCCCGGTCGGCGCGCAGGGTATGAACACCGGCATCCAGGACGCGCTGAACCTGGGCTGGAAGCTCGCCGTCGTCTGCCAGGGTGCCGCGCCCGAGGAACTGCTGGAGACCTACGAGGCCGAGCGCGCCCCGGTCGGCCGCAGCGTCCTGCGCTTCACCGACCGCGCCTTCACCATCGCCACCAGCCGCAACCCGGCCCTCCGGCTGGCCCGCGCACAACTCGCCCCGCGACTGATTCCGTTGGCGCTACGCGCGATCGGAATGCGTGGCCGCCTCTTCCGTACCGTCTCCGAACTCGGCATCCACTACCGCCACAGCCCTGCATCGAGCACGGGACCACGCTCGTCCAAGAGAGGTCCCCGGGCCGGGGACCGGCTGCCCGACTTGCCGCGCGGACTCCAGGCAAGGACCGCGGGGCGGGGGTATCACCTGCTCCTGTCCGGACCACCTGACCTCTGGCCCGATGAACGGCTTGCCCCGGTCCTGCGGGGGCGAGCCGACTTGGTCAGCGTGCATCGGCTCAACGAGGAGAGCCCATGGCCGGACGTCGCACAGGGCCTGGTGCGCCCTGACGGCTACCTCGGCTATGTGGCGCACGGCACGCATCTGGAAGGGCTGTGCGTCTACCTGGACCGCTGGCTGCCCACGACCTGACCGATCGTCATTCGACGGGGCCAGCCGAGCGAGGTGCACATGTGCTCGTCGACCACGACGAGCACCAAGTCGGCGTCACGGGTGAAGGTCTCGCCCTCCTGTCCCTGCGCACTGATCTACAGGGAGGAGCCCTCGCTCGACCGTCTCGGCGTCGAACTTCTCGGCCTGGGCGCGCATGTGCGCCATGAGGTCCGGGCCGTCGATGCCCTCGGGGAAGCCGGGGAAGTTCTCGACCTCGGTCGTCGTGGTCAGCGCGCCGCCGACGAAGACGAGGGGCCTGAGCTCGGCGCGGGCGGTGTAGAGGGCAGCGGTGTATCCGGCGGGGCCGGAGCCGATGACCATGACCTCGCGCACGTCGTCTCTCGCGGTCAGGCCGCTCACGCCTCCTGCTTGGCGTCGATCTCGGCGATCAGGACCTCGATGCGGGTCTTGATCTCGTCGCGGATCGGGCGGACGGCCTCGACGCCCTTGCCCGCCGGGTCCTCCAGTGCCCAGTCGAGGTACTTCTTGCCGGGGAAGATCGGGCAGGCGTCGCCGCAGCCCATGGTGATGACGTAGTCCGACGCCTGGACGGCCTCGGTGGTGAGGATCTTCGGCTTGGCGTCGGCGATGTCGACGCCGACTTCCTTCATGGCCTCGACCGCGGCCGGGTTGACCTGGTCACCCGGGATGGACCCGGCGGAGCGGACCTCGATCCGGTCGCCCGCCAGGTGGTTGAGGAATCCTGCGGCCATCTGCGAGCGCCCGGCGTTGTGGACGCAGACGAACAGCACGGAGGCGAGCGGGCTGGAGGACATCGGTTCTTCCTTCATGGTGTGGACCGGGTGGTGCGCGCGTTGTGGCCGCAGACGAACAGCCCCCGGGGCAGCCCGACGCCGGGTGCCCCCTCGACATGGGCGAGTGCGTCCAGCCGCTCGGCCGCGAGGCGTTCATCGGGCAGGACGGGAAGCGGGGACGCAGTCATGAGAAACCCCTTCGATGGGATACGGGTCCCAGGGTTCAGTGCAAGCTGATATCAGCTCGGAATGATGTGAGAGTATCAGTCCATGATGACATCAGTCGACACTGATCTGATCCGGGTTCTGGCCGACCCGCTCCGGCTCCGGATCGTCACCCTGCTCGCCCACGAGACCCTCTGCAGCACGCACCTGATCGAGGAGACGGGGGTCAAGCAGACCAACCTCTCCAACCATCTGAAGGTGCTGCGCGAAGCCGGGGTCGTGGAGACCGAACCGTGCGGCCGGTTCACCTACTACCGGCTCAAGCCCGACGTCATCGCATCCCTCGCCGGCCAGTTCGCCGACCTCGCGGAGACCGCGCGTGTCACCGCCGAGAACAACGTCAAGCGGTCCTGTCCCTGATCACCGGCCCCTGACCGCTGTCGCCCGAGTACCTGTCGCCCGAGTACCCCGTCGCCCGAGGCGACCGCACCGAGGAGTCCTGTTGACCGCCACCCACGAGTCCGCCACGGGGTCCGCCATACCCGCTGGCGAGCCGGAGCCCGCCCCGGGGGCCACACCGCCCCGTACCCCGTTGGCCGCCAAGGCCGCCGCCGAACTGGTCGGCACGGCGGCCCTGGTGGCCGTCGTGGTCGGCTCCGGCATCCAGGCCACGGAGTTGACCCACGACGTCGGCCTCCAACTGCTGGCCAACTCGCTCGCCACCGTCTTCGGGCTCGGCGTCCTGATCACTTTGCTCGGCCCGGTCTCCGGCGCGCACTTCAACCCCGCCGTCACCCTGGCCGAGTGGTGGACGGCACGGCGCGGCGGCGCCGGGGTCACGCTTCGGGAAGCGGTCGTGTACGTCCCCGCACAGATCGTCGGCGCGATCGCGGGCGCCGTTCTGGCCGACGCGATGTTCGGCGAGCAGTTGGTGAAGTGGTCCACGCACGACCGCTCGGCCGGGCACCTGCTGCTCGGCGAGGTCGTCGCCACTGCCGGACTGATCCTGCTGATCTTCGGCCTGGCCCGCACCGACCGCCTGCGCTTCGCCCCCGTGGCCGTCGCCTCGTACATCGGCGCCGCCTACTGGTTCACCTCCTCCACCTCCTTCGCCAACCCGGCGGTGACCATCGGCCGCGCCTTCACCGACACCTTCGCGGGCATCGCGCCGGGCTCCGTCGCGGGCTTCATCGGCATGCAACTCGTCGGCGCGGTGGTGGGGCTGGCGCTGGTGGCGCTCATCTTCATGCCCGGCCGAGTGCCCGCCGAGCAGCCCGCCGCATGACCTAGTCGACCCAGGTCGTGGTGATCGGCGGCGGTCAGGCCGGACTCGCCGCCGGGTACCACCTGCGCCGACTGGGCATCGAGTTCGTCCTATTTGCGCGACTACGAGAAGCGATACGACTTGCCCGTCCAGCGGCCGGTGCGCGTCGCGGGCGTGCACCGGGACGGTGAACTCCTGCGGGTGGAGACCGGCTTGGGGACCTGGAGCGCACGGGCGGTCATCAGCGCGACGGGGATCTGGCGGCGGCCTTTCCTGCCCGCGGTGCCCGGGCGCGGGGACTTCGGCGGCGCACAGCTGCACACCGTCGAATACCGCACGCCCCAGGAGATCGTCGGCCGCCGCGTGATCGTGGCCGGGGGCGGCAACTCCGGCGCGCAGATCGCCGCCGACCTCGCCCACGACACCGAGCTGACCTGGGTCACCCAGCGCCCGCCCCGCTTCCTGGCCGACGACATCGACGGCCGTGCTCTGTTCGACGCCGCCACTGCCCGCCGCCGCGCTCTCGACGAAGGCGGTACGGACACCGGTGGCGTCGCCTCGCTCGGCGACATCGTCGCCGTCCCGCCCGTACGCGCGGCACGCGACGGTGTACAGGCTTCCGCCCGGCGCTCTCCCACCTCGCCCCACTCAAGCTGCGGGAAACGCGTGGCCGCATCCTCGCCGTCTGCACCCAGGCCGTGGCCGAACCACGCCTGCATCTGCTCGGCTACGGCGACTGGACCGGGCCGGCCTCCGCCACACTGATCGGCGTGGGTCGGACTGCGAGGGACGCGGCCCGCGCGGTCGCCGAGCTCGTCCGCTGATCGATGCCCATGGCCCTGTGGTGACCCGTCCCGGCGACGGCTGTCAGGCGATCTTCAGCATATGTGCCATGGCTGCCACCACCGACGGCTCCACTCGGTAGTACACCCAGGTGCCGCGCCGCTCGGAGGCCAGCAGCCCGGCCTCCTTCAGTTTCTTCAGGTGGTGGGAGACGGTCGGCTGGGAGACGCCGACGTCGGAGATGTCGCACACGCACGCCTCGCCGCCCTCGTGCGAGGCGACCAACGAGAACAGTCGCAGTCGCACCGGGTCGCTGAGCGCCTTGAACATCGCCGCGGTCCGCTCCGCCTCCTCGGCACTCAGCGGACGCTCCGTCAGCGGCGGGCAGCATGGCGCCACGGATTCAGCAGCCTCAGGTTCGAGCAGCGGCAGAACCTTGGGATTCGACATATGTCTATGTTGACACATGTCGAACTAGCGAGCGGCTGCCCCGTCGGCCCGGCGTCAACGGCGATGTCGGCGACTCCGCAATCGATCTCCAGTTTCGATGAATGTCTATGTTGACGCTTGTCGAATCAGGTGCCACGCTTGCCGTGTAAGACATCGACAAACGTCGAAGCAAAGGGGAATCGTCGTGACTGCGCCTTCTACCGATACCGAGGGGCCCACCACCGACCAGCTGCCCGTCGCGGTCATCGGAGCCGGCCCCATCGGCCTGGCCGCCGCCGCCCGCCTCGTCGAACGCGGCATCGAGCCGCTGGTCCTGGAAGCCGGGCCGACCGCGGCCGCCGCGGTGCGTGAGTGGGGCCATGTCCGGCTGTTCTCCACCTGGGGCGAGGTCACTGACCCGGCCGCCGAGAAGCTCCTCGCGCCGACCGGCTGGACCAAGCCCGACGCGGCCACGTACCCCTCAGGCGGCGACTGGGCCGAGCGGTATCTGCAGCCACTGGCCGACGTCCTGGGCGACCGCGTGCGCTACCGCACCACGGTGACCGGGGTCTCGCGCACCGGACGCGACCGCATCGTCGACGCCGACCGCGAAAGCCGGCCCTTCGTCCTGCACCTCACCACCGCCGATGGGCAGGAGGAGCGCATCTTCGCGCGCGCCGTCATTGACGCCTCCGGCACCTGGACCAAGCCCGCCCCGGCCGGGGCCGACGGTCTGCCCGCCCTCGGTGAAAAGGCCGCCGCCGACCGCGTGACCTACCGCGTCCCCGACCTCAAGGCCCCGGCCGTCCGCACTCGTTACGCGGGCAAGCGCACCGCCGTCATCGGCTCCGGCGCCTCCGCTTTCACCGCGCTGGCCACCCTCGCGGACGTCGCCGAGGACGAGCCGGGCACACACGCGGTGTGGGTGCTGCGGCGTGGTATCAGCGGTGCCACGTTCGGCGGCGGTGAAGCCGACCAACTGCCCGCCCGCGGTGCGCTGGGGCTGGCGGCGAAGGTTGCGGTCGACCACGGCTACGCCGACGCGGTCACCGGATTCCGTACCGAGGCCATCGAGCGGGCGGACGACGGACGGCTCATCCTGGTCGGCGACGACGGCCGACGCCTCGACCCGGTCGACGAGGTCATCGTCCTGACCGGCTTCCGCCCCGACCTCGCCTTCCTGTCGGAGATCCGCCTCGGCCTCGACGAGCGCCTCCAGGCCCCGACCGCGCTGGCCCCGCTGATCGACCCCAACGTGCACTCCTGCGGCACGGTTTACCCGCACGGCGTCAACGAGCTCTCCCACCCGGAGGAGGGCGTCTACCTGGTAGGCATGAAGTCCTACGGCCGTGCCCCCACGTTCCTCGCCATGACCGGCTACGAGCAGGTCCGCTCCATCACCGCCGCACTCGCAGGCGACCAGGAGGCCGCCGAACGCGTGGAGTTGACCCTTCCGGAGACCGGCGTGTGCGGTGGCGCCGGCCTGTTCGACGAGCGCGAGAGCGCCGAGCAATCAGGTGGCGGATGCTGCGCCGCCCCCACCACCCTCCAGATCGGCATCGGCGCCCCGGCCACCATCTCCGGCGGCTGCTGAACTCCGTACCCATCCAGGGAGGTTCGACATGTCCCGCGTACAGCTCGAGGTGTGGGTCCGCGGCCCCGGCCAGGAACCATGGGAGGTGTACGTCGTCAAGGCCGACACCGACACCCTGTCCGTCGGCTCCGCCCCGGCGGCCATGTCGGCGCTCGTTTCTGCGCCTCGCCCGGACTGGAGCCTGTCCGGTCGATCTTGGTGGAAGCAGCCGGTCAAGGCAGCGAATGCGCTGCCACGTAAGCTCCGCGCATATGGATGACCGCACCCCGCCCTCCAGCTCGCTGCCGGTTTTGGCTGGTGGTGAGCCTGGCGAGACAGCAGCCCCGCTTCTGGACCGGTTGCGTATTGCCGTGTCGCGGCGGCTTGCCGCAAATCTGCCTGTGCCGGCCTCGATGATGCAGTGGCTGGATGAGGAGATGGACACTTTCGCCGATGACTCAGAAGTGCTCGGCGCGCTCTTCGATCAGTTGCTTCATACCCACGCACTGGACACTGCCACTGCAGGTGCGGCGGTGCTTCTCGCGGACGTGGTCATCGACAGTCAGGCCGCTGCCGCGGTCCGTGCCGCACTGACGGTGACGCTGGCCGAAGCGGCGACGGCCGCACTGCGTGTTGAGGCGCTGGACCCGCAGGGGTTCGTCAGTACCGAGGCTGTGCTGCGGCAGCAGACTGACAGCGAGCGAGCCGTCCGGCAAGCCGTTCGAGGGGATGCTCCCCGCCTGTTTGCGCAATGGGACGAGGAGCCTGAAGTGATGCAGTTCGCGCTTGCCGTGCTTGCGGCCGCCTGCGCCGGGACTGATGTCATCACGCGGATCGCAAGCCTGGCTGCTGTGTGGCCGGAGACCCCTCGGGCGGCCACCTTGGCGCTGGCCTGCGCTCTGGCTGCTGACGATGACGAGGCGATCGCGGAAGCCCTTGGCGAGACCGTCAGGCATCCCGACTACAACCCTGACGCCCAAGGAGATCCTGAGGCTCTTGTGCAAAGCCAGGGGCTGAGCCTCCTGATCGACCTCGCACAGCAGGAGATTGGCCCTCTGGTCTTCCCACGGTCGTAGAGGCCCGCGCAGCCCAGCGGCCCATGCGCCGGCTCTCACTCCGGCGACTGGGCGCGTCCGGATCGGCGCGGACAACCCGATGCCACTGCATCGCTCCTCGCACTGCGCGCTGACCACGCGCCGTCGCCCATAGGATCTAATGGGCAGGCGCACGCGGAGTATGACGAATACTGATCAACACCGGTCGACAGCTCCGTCTTGGATTTGCGCGGCCCTCGACCCTGGATGGTTGTACATGACTTCTGCCTCTCCCCATCTCGATCCTGCCCAGCCCGCACAGGACACGGCAGGCTCGCGAGCTGCGCTGCAGCACAGCGATCTCTTTCTCCAGCCGCACTACACCGTCGACCTGCCGCCGCTGGACGAGGAGGAAGACACCTTCTCCCCGCCTCCGCCCCCGCCCGCACAAAAGCGGCGCGGAGCTCCCCGAGGTCGTTGACTGCAGACAGTCCCCGCATCGGTGAGGCGCGGCTCGCCCCGGTGCAGCCCATCACTGGCCGAAAGCCTGTACGTAGATGTCCTGGCCTGCGGCAACGCCCAGAGGCTCCGCCCCGAGCGTCGGGGCGGAGCCTCTGGGCGTTGGCAGGGAAGAGTGTGGCGCCAGAGCCGTGATGTCGGGGACGGCGTGGGAACGCCTACGGAGGCTACGGGGACTGGGGAGCCGCTCCCTCCGTACCCGCTCAGGCTCGGGCTTCTCAGAGCTTCCCGCCGATTTCGCATGCCCGGCACGGCGGCCGGCCACAGGTGCACTGCGTAATGGCCTCGAGGACGTCACGATCGTGGTAGAGGCACTCGTCCTTGCAGGTGTGGCGCGGGATGAACCCCGCCGGGATCTCACCAGGCCACGGCTCGTGACCGTCCCGGCAGCGGGCGAACCGCTCGGGGTCGGCGGAGTGCAGGTCGTGCATGCTCGACCGCGCCTCGTCCTCCAGTTCCCGCACTCGCTCCACCAGGCTCCTCAGCTCGGCGGCGATGCTGGAGTACCGGTCGGCGCCGGTCCGTACGTGCGCGGCCCGCAGTGCCATCGCTGCGTTGCCCAAAAACCGGCCGGCATCCTGAAGATCGGTCACGTGATGCAACTGAATGCCGTTCACGCCCCGGACCCACACGGCGTCCATGCTGCTCACTGATCCACCTTCCCGGCGTTCGCCTTGAATATCTTGCGAAACAGTATGCGCGGCGCCGTTGCCTTCGCATAGAAAAAATCTGTCTGTTTAGCAAACTAAGGGTCTCGGCCGCGTCCCGCCAGTAGATTCGGGGTGAGTCGGATCACAGGAGGTATGGGCTCCCACCAGGCATGACATAGCCGAAGGTCCATTACCCACTCGTGCGGTGGATCTTCGGCTGTATCTTCCAATGGATCTTCCGCTGATTTCTTCTCCGCCGTCTGTTATTGAGCCGGAATTCTCAGGTTGCCGCCAAGCAGGGCGCCGACCAGAGGCCTCGCCGTGCTTGGCGGCAACTGCGCCGTTCCGGCTCAATACGCGTTATCCGGCGACCGTGTAGGAGCGCGCCCCCGTGCCGGCAAGCCCACCGCCGTCGACGATCAGGTACTCCGGACGGATGGGGCGCCCGTCGAACCAGCATTCCAGGATCTCCCGGGTGCCAGCGGCGTAGCGGGCCTGCGCCGACAGGGTCGAACCGGACACGTGCGGCGTCATCGCCTCGTACGGCATGGTGCGCCAGGGATGGTCGGGTGGCGGCGGCTGCGGATACCAGACGTCACCGGCGTAACCGGCCAGTTGGCCGCTGTTGAGGGCCCGCACCACGGCGTCCCGGTCGACGATGAGCGCGCGTGCGGTGTTGACGATGTACGAACCGCGCTTCATGGCGCCGATCATGTCGTCGTCGAAGAGGTTCTGCGTCTGCGGATGCAGCGGAGTGTGGATCGACAGCACGTCGACCGAGGAGGCCAGCGAGCGAGCGTCGGGATGCCAGGTCAGCCGCAGTTCCTCTTCGACCTCCTTGGGCAGCCGGTGCACGTCGCTGTAGTGCAGCGTGACGTCGAACGGCGCCAGGCGGCGCAGTACCGCCTGGCCGATACGACCGGAGCCTAGGACGCCGACGTCCATGCCTTCGAGGTCGTAGGCGCGCGAGACGCTGTCGGCGATGTTCCAGCCCTTCTTGGCGGTCACCCAGTCGTGGGCCGGCATGTAGTTGTGCACCAGGGTGAGGATCTGCATGACGGCGTGCTCGGACACGCTGATGCTGTTGCTGTAGGTCACCTCCGCCACCGTCATGCCGTGGGCGATGGCGCTCGGCAGGTCGACGTGGTCCGACCCGATCCCCGCCGTGATCGCGAGTTTGAGCCGGGGAGCGGAGGTGATCCGCTCGGGGGTCAGATAAGCGGGCCAGAAGGGCTGCGAGATCACCACGTCGGCGTCGGGCAGCTCGCGGTCCAGGGTGGAGTCCGGTGCTTCCTTGTCGCTGGTGACGACATAGGTATCGCCTCGGTCCTCCAGGAACCGGCGTAGTCCGAGTTCTCCCGAGACGCAGCCGAGAAGCTGCCCCGGGGTGAAATCTATGGTCTGTGGAGTCGGCGTTGTCTGACCGCCCGGATAGCCGGTGATGACCGGGATCTCGTCGCGGGCGTAGTCGGGAGGATAACCGCCCACGGGGTCGGGATAGAGCACCGCAAGGATCTTTGCCATGGCCGTCCTCCATCGGTGGGGCCTCCGCTCCGGCTGAACCGGTCGGGTACCGATGATCTTGAATTTTAGTTGAGCATGCCTTGGCGCTGCAATCCCCACGGATATGGTGGAGATGGACCAGTGGATAAGGATGCGGATAGCGGTTGTTCCACGGACCTGCGCCAGGAGTTGGGCGACAGTGTGTACCGATCCGTGTTCTGTACGGAGGCTTCTGATGCGGGCGGACGAATCCGGGCCCGAGAGAGAATCCCGAGAGCCCCCATACATCTCCGATGCCGAGCCCGAGCCGGATGCCGAGCCCGAGTCGAGAGGCGAGCCCGAGACAGGAGGCGGCCCCACGCCGTCACGGGAGCCGTTCCGCTCACGTCTGCGCAAGGGCGTCCTGGCGGCGGCCGCGTTCGGCGGCGTCCTGGGCGGGTCGGCCCGTTACGTGCTGGGACTGGCGTTTCCCACGCCGCGGGGGACGTTTCCGTTGACGACGTTCGCCATCAACGTGTCCGGTGCGTTCCTGCTGGCGCTGCTGCTCGTGTATGTGCTCGAGATCTGGCCGCCGACCCGGTACGTGCGACCCTTCGCCGCCGTCGGGTTTCTCGGCGCCTTCACCACGTTCTCGACTTGGATGGTCGACACCGATCACCTTCTGGGTCACGGCCATTACGCAGTTGCGGCGTTCAACGTCTTCGGCAGTCTGTTCGCCGGACTGGCCGCCACTGCTCTGGGCCTGGCCATCGGCAGGATGGCCCTGGCCCGGCGAGTACGGCTCGCCGCGCGGCACAGCCGCGCCCGCCGGTACGGCTGGTGGGTCCGGTGATCATCCTGCTCGCCGTCGGTGCCGCGGCCGCGGTCGGGGCAGTCGCACGCTACGTGCTCGACCAGTACGTGCAGTACCGAAGCCCGGGCCTGTTCCTGCGCGGCACGTGGCTGATCAACATCACCGGTTCGTTCGTGCTGGGCGTGGTGCAGGGCCTCGGTGCACGGCACGGGCTGCCGGAGCAGGCCGTGGCCATTGTCGGCGTCGGATTCTGCGGCGCCTATACGACGTTCTCCACATTCAGTTACGAGTTGGTGCACCTGTGCGAGAAGGGACAGGTCAGAAACTCCTTCCTGTACGGCGCTTCGAGCCTCGCGGTGGGTCTATTGGCGGCAGCGGCGGGGCTCGCCATCGGGTCGTTCTGAGAAAGGGCAGGCCCAGTCGTCGGGGACTTGACAAGTGGATTTACGCGACGTCTCCTTGAAGTTAGGAAACATGCTGTGGCGTATGCCTATCTGGGCACGCCGCACTCGCTCGGGTTGGACAGCGTCCACCGAAATCCGGAGGCTGCTGATGGCAACCTACGAATATCTATGCAGCCGCTGTGGGCCCTTCGATGTGAAGTTGGAAATCGGGACGGCGCCCAAGGCTTACGGTTGCCCTGTTTGTGCAGGCGCTGCGAGACGTGTGTATTCCTCGCCCGGTCTCGCGCTGACCCCGAACGCGGTCGCCGCCCTCCATGTCCGGGAGGAGCAGGCGCGTGAGACCCCGGCAGTAGTCTCCCAAGTGCCGCCACGCAGAAGGGTGCCACGGCACCCGCACCCCGCACTCTCGCGGCTGCCGCGTCTCTGAGGGCGGTGGTCGACAAGGCAGAACGTCTCATGCGGGTTTCGACATCGGAACACGACGTCGTTCCCGTTGCGGTACGCGGAATGCGGAATCACGCGACGCGGGCCGTGAGCCGAGCCGTATGCCCGGCAGCTCATCGGCGGCCAGGACGCCACGTGATTACGCCCCCCACGCGGACTTAGGAGGTGTGTCCCCGTGGGCAACGTGGGACTGCTCTTCGTCGGTGCTGTGCTGTTCTTGAACGGGCTGTTGCTGCTGGGGAGGGTCGACCCCAAGTCCGCAGCAGTGTTCAACCTCTTCGTGGGCGCACTGCAGGTGCTGACGCCGACCTACCTCATCTTCACGGCCGGCGATGACCACATGAAGATTCTGGCGGCATCCGGAATCTATCTGTTCGGATTCACCTACCTCTATGTAGGTGTCGTCCTACTCGCCGGAATCGACAACATCTGTGTCGGCTACTACTCCCTCTTCGTGGCGATCGTGGCCCTTGGGTATTCGTTCGTCAATTTCCACCTCTTCAAGGATTACCCGTTCGGAGTCATCTGGCTCTACTGGGCCTTCCTGTGGTTCCTGTTCTTCCTGCTGCTCGGTCTCAAGAAGAAGAGGTTGTCCGACTATGTGGGCTGGGTGACGGCGATCGAGGGCTGGGTCACGGGTGTCATTCCCGCGGCGCTGCTGCTTTCCGGTTACTGGAAGCACACCACGGAGATCGCCATCGCCCTCGGAGCCTTCGGCGTCGTCGTGTTCGCGGCGCTGTGGCCGCTCACCAGGAAAACGCGGCAGTCGGCCCCGACGGAATCGGCCGGAAGTACAGGCACAACGTCCTGAACGGATCAACAATGAGAGGCAGTCATGCCCGAAGTCGTATTCAGTGTGGACCACAGCAAGTCGATGCGTGACCAGGCCGTGCCCGGCCACAACAGGTGGCACCCGGACGTACCCACCGTCGCCATGGTGAAGCCGGGAGCGGAGTTCCGCATGGAGTGCCGCGACTGGACCGACTGCCAGGTCGGCAACAACGACACCGCCAACGACGTACGCGACATCGACCTGACCATCCCTCACATGCTCAGCGGCCCGATAGGCGTGGATGGTGCCGAACCCGGCGACCTGCTCGTCGTCGACATACTCGACCTCGGCCCCGTGCCGCAGCAGACCGGGGACGCGGCAGGACAGGGCTGGGGCTACACCGGCATCTTCGCCAAGGCCAACGGCGGAGGCTTCCTGACCGACTACTTCCCGGACGCCTACAAGGCGGTATGGGACTTCCACGGACAGCGGGCCGTCTCCCGCCACCTTCCCGGGATCAGCTTCACCGGAATCACCCACCCCGGGCTGTTCGGAACCGCCCCGTCCACCGAGATGCTCGCCCGCTGGAACGCCCGCGAGCAGGCGCTGATCGACACGGACCCCAACCGGGTCCCGCCCCTCGCCGTCCCGCCGGACGCCACCAACGCACTCGCCGGCACGGCCACCGGAGACCTCGCACGGCGCATCGGCGAGGAGGGTGCCCGCACGGTGCCGGCCCGCGAGAACGGAGGCAACCACGACATCAAGAACTTCACCCGGGGATCGAGGGTCTTCTATCCCGTGCACGTCAAGGACGCGAAGCTCTCCGGAGGCGACCTGCACTTCAGCCAGGGCGACGGAGAGATCACCTTCTGCGGCGCCATCGAGATGGGCGGCTTCATCGACTTCCACGTCGACCTGATCAAGGGCGGCATGGAGACGTATGGCATCTCCACCAACCCGGTGTTCATTCCGGGCAACGTCGAGCCGAGGTACACGGAGTTCCTCACCTTCATCGGGATCTCCGTCGACCACGACACGGACACGAACTACTACCTGGACGCGACGCTGGCCTACCGCCGGGCCTGCCTCAACGCCGTCGAGTTCTTCAAGAAGTTCGGCTACAGCGGAGAGCAGGCCTACCTGCTGCTCGGCTCCTCCCCCATAGAGGGACGCATCAGCGGCATCGTCGACATCCCCAACGCCTGCTGCTCGCTGTACGTACCCACCGCCATGTTCGACTTCGACGTCCGGCCGACCGCCGCCGGCCCGATGAAGGCCGACCGCGGTGAGTGCGCGGTGGCCACAGCCTGAACCGGACGAGGAGGTATGTGCCCTCACGCGAGAGCGACGGGCCTGCCCTCAGCCGATCGACACATCAGGGGCGTCACCGAAACCTTCGGTGACGCCCTTTGGACACCCGCGTCTCGGACAAGGGCCGAGAAGGTCAGCTGGGTTTGCCGCCTGCGAGCACCGCCGCGCGGGCCGCGCCCACCAGTGCGGCGTCCCCCGCGGGGCCGGCAGGCTTCATCGCACGAGTACGCCGTCCGCCGGCCGTCCAGCCTCCGGTCACGAGACCGGTGGACAGCGCGGGGGCGACTATGTCCCAGGAGCGGGCCATGGAGCCTCCGACGACCAGGGCGGTCGCGCCGAAGTCCAGCAGGCGCGGGCCCAGCGCGATGCCCAGTCCGGTGAAGGCGTCGTCAAGCACCCGTTGAGCCCGTGCCTCCCCGGCTCTGGCTCGTCCGGCGATGTCGTGCACATCGGCGGCGGGGTCGCCGTAGCGGGCGAGGATCGCCCGGCGTGAGACGGTGTCCTCCAGCGGCCGGCCATCGATCTCGGTGAGGTCCATCCGCCCCTCGAGTGGTACGCCGGGACCGTTGTCGCAGATGCGGCCGTCGGCGAGAAATGCCGAACCGACACCGGTGCCGAGCGTGATGCCCACGGCGCGGCGGTGTCCGCGGACGGTACCTGCGGACCACTCGCCGGTCAGGAAGGCGTGGGCGTCGTTGAGGAACACGACGTCGCTGGGACGCTGCAGCAGTCCGTCGAGGAGTGCTGCTCGTACGTCCATCCCGTACAGGGCCTCGAACTTGCCCACGCCCTTGAAGAGGGCAACCCCCCTTGCGTAGTCGAACGGCCCTGGCACCGCCACGCCCCACCGCGCACCAGGAGGTACCGATAGGCCGTCGGCGCAGTGTCGGACCATGCCGAGGATGTCTTCGGCATCGCCGTCCGCGTCGAGCGGCCTGCGCGTGCGGCTGGTGACACGCCCGTCGCGCAGGTCGACGAGCGCCGCGGTGACATGGGTGCCGCCGATCTCCAGGACAGGAATCAACGGACCAACGCCTTCACGACACGCACCGGGCCGCCACCGGCCGCTCGTAGGGTGTAGCGGCCGACCGCGGCCGGCACGGTCAGCGTCTCCGCGTAGGCCAGTTCGTGCCGGTCTCCGGCCGCGGTGTGCACCGTGACGCCTTCCCCTTCCACCACGTTCAGGATGTGGAACCGTCCTTGCGTGTCGTCGGCGGCCTCGGCTTCGGCGTCGAGCACGAACCTCCTGACCTCGTAGAACATCTCGGCCAGCCCGCCGATGACCTCCTCCCGCCACCCGGTGCCCTCGCGCAGGGTGCGCGGCTCTTGAACCAGGTCACGGGCGACGGCATCACCATGACGTCCGGCCTCCAGGTTGGCGAACCCGTGCTCGTAGGGCAGGGGGCGCGGGTTGCCGTCGGCACCGGGCCGCAGCCAGTCGTAGAACCTCAGGCTGTACAGATAGGGGGTGGCGCTGATCTCCAGCACGAGGTTGCCCGCGCCGCTGGCGTGCGGGGTGCCCGCCGGGATCATGAACAGCTGGCCCTGCTCGGCGGAGAAGGCCAGGACGTGGTCCTCGGGGTCCATGGGCACTCCGTCGGTGACGGCCCTCTCCACCTCCTTGCGGAAGGCGTCCACGTCGGCATCCTCGCGCAGGCCGAGGAACACCTTGGTGTCGGTGCTGCCGCGGGTGAGGTAGTACGTCTCGTGTGGGTGTAGTCCCAGCCGAAACGTTCCCGCATGTACGACTCCTTCGGGTGGCAGTGCACGGAGAGGCTGCCGCCGCCGACGGTGTCCAGGTAGTCGAAACGGATCGGGAAAGACGCGCCGAAGCGGGCGTGCACCTGTGCCCCGAGCACGTTGTCCGGTTCCAGCACGCACATGAGTTGAAACGGCACCTCGGCCTGAGCCTGCGGTCCGGTGCCGATGAGGATGCCGGCCTCGGGCGCGATCAGTTCGTAGCCGAGCGCGGTGTTGCGGGCGTCGGGGTTGAAGCCGAGCTCGCGCTGCGCCCAATGGCCGCCCCAGGGAGTGGAGTTGAAGTACGGGCGGGTGCGGACGGGCTTACGGGCCAGCGCGGCGTACGTGGCGCGCAGGCCTGCTCCGTCGATCCACGCCGGGTGGTCGGGGCTCTGCATGTCGAGCCAGGCATCGAGTCGGTGTGCGAGCGAGTCGCGGTGCTGGTCGAGCATCGGCCAGTCGATGTAGAGCAGCCGTCTGAAGTCGGGATTCTCGCCCGGCAGACCGAGGTTGACGCCCGGCTCACCCGCGCCGACGGCGGCCTCCGCGTATCGCTTGGGCACATCGGCGTACCAGAGCAGGTCGTGGTCCACGAGGGCGGCGCCGGGCCCGTAGACGAGGAGCAACCCTTCCTTCGGCGGTGCGGATACCGGGAGGATCTCGAAGAGGTCGTCGAGGGGATTGTCGGCGAGCTTGCGGAAGTAGGGGTCGTCGGCGTCTGCCGGCCGTTCGGTGCGGCTCCTGACGTGCGCCGGCCGTGCGTAATGGCTTCGCATGTCGAGCAGAGTGACGGGAGTACCGCGCCCGGTCAGCTCGCGTTCGAGGCGATCACCGAGGAGGGACCAGTCGACGGACGGGGGCCCCTCGATGGCCACCACCGCGGGGCCGTGGGGGAGTTGAGAGGCCACTGCCTGCCATCCCGTGTGGAGGACGGCCTGCGGGGCGGGGGCGTAGCGCGGATCGAGCCGGTACACACGGTCTCCTTCGCGGACAGGGTGTCAGTGAGAGAGGGGGGAGAGAGGCGGCGCGGAGGCGCTCATTCCTTGCTCGCTCCGGCGAGCATCCCGGACACCAGAGTGCGCTGCGAGAAGACGAAGAGCACCAGCACAGGCAGGATGGCGATGGCTGTTCCTCGCCCTCGGGCACGCCATGGTCTACGCGCCTCTGCCCGCGCTGTACTGCGAGATGTTCCCCACCTCGGTGCGGTACTCCGGCATCTCGATCGGGTACCAGATGGCCTCGATCCTGCTCGCAAGCTTCACCCCGGCACTGGCCAGCGCGATGGTCCTATGGGCCGACGGCAGCCTGTGGATGGTGATCGCCTTCGTGATCGTGACGACGCTGATCGCGATGGCGGCCATCTCGTTCGCCCCCGACCGCCGAGACCGCGAACTGAACGAGATCGGCGCCATTCCCAAGCATGCTGACGACGCACCGGCCTTGCCATCACGCTGATGCACATGCCTGAGCCAACGCCGCTCGCCCAGTGCCAGGCGGTGTCGTCAAAGGGCGTTGGCTGGGGGGGGACATGGTGTGATGATTCGTCGATCTGCGGAGACGTTTCCCGTAGTGCGCCTGGGAAATGCCGATATCTCGAGCGCCTCGAACTGCTCGCTGTCGAGCGCGCCAAGACCACGTGATCGACACCCGATAGTCCATGCAGCGGGCCCCTGCCGTCGCAGCGGCAAGGGGCCCTCGCATTTGGGCACCGTAAGAATCCGGTTACGGCACTTGCTTCTTCTCGGTGTAGTAGGCGTAGGCGAAACCACCGTTTTCCGAGCCGGTCACGTCGGCCTCGAAGGTGATGGGACCGGAGTCGGGGACCTCTACGCTTTGCTGGAAGACCGACCTGTCGCAGGTGCTGGCGTGTGCCGCTGACGAGACGTTCTTACCATTGACGGCGAACTTGAAGGAAACCTTGCCGTTTCCCGTACAGGTGAAGGCGAATGTCACGCTCAACACATTCTTGTCCGGCGCGGGCAAGGTGTTTCCCAGCTGCGACTGCAGGGCGCCGGATCCGCTCCCGAGCTCTTGTCTGCCGACGAAGGCCTGATCCAGGATCGCCTGTGCGGCCTTGCCGTCCGAAACCGCGCTGGACGAAGACTGACTCGTGCGGGGCGTGGGCGATGACGAGCCGGCCGGCTCACTGGGGTCGCAGGCCCCGGTGAGCGCCGCCGCGGCCACGAGGCACAGCGCCGCCGCGTTCCGTCGAGCTCCGGTTCGCGTCACGAATTCTGCCGCCCAATCGACATATCACCCTTGCGCGGGGCCTTCACGACAATGGTCTTCGTCTTGACGTTACAGGGAGCCGCGATCCACGTCTTCACAGCGGTGAGCTTCCAGCCCACCTGCCCCAGCACGGCCCGGTACCCCTTGTTGGTGGTATTCGTGTCGGTGACGGTCTGCGTGCCCGTCCAGGTCCACGAGTTGCTGATCTTGGTGTCGACCTTGACCTTGGCCTTTTCGACGATAATGCTGGCCTCGGCCTCGTATCCAACAGCGAAGTCCCAAGTGAAGGTGTGACTTCCCGTTACCGTCCAGGACACCGTTTGGCGAGGCAGGAGCCACGTCGACTGAGGCTTCTTGTTGTCCGGCAGGAAGTACGGTGCGCCTTTCACCTTGTACGTCGGAGGATCGTTCACCTCAGGGCAAGCCGCGGCGACCTGCGGCCTCTTGGTGGCGGTCTTGTCTCCGGTGAAAGTGAACTCGATTTCGTCGTTGACGTGCGCGACGGTTCCGTCGTTCAGAACAACCTGTGCGTCGTCAGCCGGTACCGGTTCGTCGTCCGACGTGGCAGCGCCGGCGTTGGTTGCTGCCAGCAGCACGCCCGCAGCGGTCATGAAGGAAAGCGCGGTACGCGTTATGGCGCGCTTCATTTGTCCCCGTTTCGATGAGTCTGGTCGAGTGGTTCAAAGGTCGGCAAAGCCGAGCCCACGACACCACAGCGCCTCCGCGGCGCTTCCCCAGATGTCGTGTGCGCGACATTCATATCCGGCCACACGACCTTGGCGCAAGAGATCCAGAAATGCTCAGGAGAGCCTCAAATTCATGTGAACGTGAGGGAGTTACCCGCCAGCGACGATGACGTGCTCGGCGTGGGCTCGCTGGGTGTGGCATCGCATCGGCGGTGACGACGACGCCGCGCAGGTCGATCCGGTCCAGCAGCGGGGCGAACGCGGGGATTTCGTTGCTCTTCGCGGCGACCTGACGCTGGGCGATCACCGTCTGGCAGGCGTGGAGCGCGGCGGCGAGCAGGTGCACGGCGTCGGTATCGGCGGCAAACATCTACCAGGAGCTTCACTGCCTTGTACAGCCCGCCACAGCCAACCAACCCCTCTCACTGCCAGGTTGAAAAGAGCTCATTGAGGTAGACCACGGAGATGCCGGGTTCGCCGGTGTCGGTGACGGCCAGGGCCGTGTCGTCGACCGGCGTCATGCCGGTCCACTTCGAACCGGTCGACGAAGTGGTGTTCCTCGTCATGTGTTCCCCTTTGGCTGGTTCCCCGCAGCCTCTGAACGAACCGAACCAGAACCAGCGCCCGGCCCGCACTCCCGCCACCGATGCCCGAGGCGCTCCCGCTGCTCAGCCTTAACGCCGAGCGGGCCGCACGGAGACGGAAAACAGAAATACAACGACAAGGATTGAGTGATGGCACGACTGAGCATCGAGATTCGCCCCTCATGGATAGCCCGACCTTTCCACCTGGCTTTCACCCGCCCGTTCATGGACGTCGACGGGACCGAATCGGCGGCGCAGTGGGGGACGACGGAAATCGCCGTCACCACGGGTCCGCACGAAATAGCCGTGTACTTCCGCTACCGCGGACAGGAAACCGCCCGCCTGGGCATCGGGAGGGCCGAGTTCACGGTGGATGGTTCGGCGCACCCCCTGGTGGTGAGGGCAGTCCTGGGCGTCCGTAACGGAAGCCCCTTCAAGGTTGAGGTCGGTTGACGTGGGCGGTAGAGGGCCTGACTTCGGTGAGTATGTGAGTGGTGTCGCTCAACTCGTTTGTTGCCGGTAGCGGCGGTAGGCGAGGACCGCCAGCGTCACCAGGCAGCCGGTCAATACGGCCATGCACGTGAACAGGAGTGGGTTGACCCAGCCGCTCACGAGTTCCTTCTGCTGACCGTCGTCCCAGTAGCAGGTGGCCTGCAGCGGGAAGACGTTGTTCTCGTAGCGGTCGAAGTGGACGATGGGGAGCATGTAGTCGAAGTCGGGACATGCGTGCGACGGGAAAGCGAAGAAGACCTGGAACCAGCCGAGCAGGTAGCACAGGGTTCCCGTGGTGCTGGAGGCCTTGATCAGGCCGAGAAGACGTCGGCCCTTCTGGAGACGCACGGAGGCCAGCCCGAGGCTCACAAAGAGCACCGCCAGGATCCAGGAACCCATCAGGCCGTACCGGCCGCGAACAGCCTGTCGTGGTTGGACTGCATCAGCTCTCCCTCAGTTTGTCCTCCGAGAGCGGGTGGGAAAGGACCATGGCGACCCCTCTCGCTTGACTGTTCGAGGAAGATACGCCCGAGGTTGATGAGCGGAACATTGTTCGACATGAGCATGTAATACGCACCGTCCTCTGAGGCGGCCTGCGAGGTGCTGGCCAGGCCCCGCCGTACCTGGTGGGAGCGGCGGGGCCTGGGTGCGGTAGCGGGGTCAGTTGGGCGGGTAGATGAGTGCGCCGGAGTCGGCGTCGTTGACGTATCGGCCGGCGAGGTCGGCGTAGTACGCGTCGGACGGGTTGCCGTCCGAGAGGTCGGCGGCCTTGACGGTCGAGGATGTGGCGGTGCCGTCGGTGGAGACCGCTGCGGCGAAGTCGATGAACTGGCCGGGGTAATTGTCGAGCAGGTAGTTGTTGACCTGCTCGCGAGCGGCCTCCTGGGTCGCGGTGCCGGGGTGGGCGGCGGTGAACGGCGGGATGGTGGCGAGATAGACGGTGATGTTGGAGTTCTGGGTGATCGGCTGCTGGTTGATGTAGATCTGGCTGTCGTCGGTGTAGTACGAGTTCAGCTGGGTCTTGAGGGAGGCCAGTCCGATCTCCACCTCGGTGGCGCAGGTGTCGGCGTTGCTGGTGCAGTTCAGCAGGTCGGCGGCGCCGGTGGAGACGAGGACGGTGCGCACGTTGCCTTGGACCAACACGCTGCGGTCCAGGGGGTTGAGCGCGTTGAGCAGATCGGTGCTGTCGGTGATCTGCGGCAGCGGGCTATTGCTGTGGGTGCCCGCGTTGAGCACGCCGTAGTCCACGGAGGTGTCCCCGTGGGGATCGTTGACCAGGGCGTTGGTGATCGCTTCGCTCAAGTGATGCCCGCCGTCTTCGCTTGCGGTGTCCCCGTTGACGCTCTGGTCTCCGTAGAGGACCAGCGAGCCGGTGGGGTTTGAGGTGGAGGTGGTGACGTCGATGCCTGAGAGGTACGGCAGACCGGTGTAGGTGCTCTGCATGTAGGAGGCGGCGGCTGTGTCACTGGTGCGGTTGGCGGGGTCACTGACCCAGACGGGAGTCCGAGCCACAGAGTGGCCGGGCATGGCGGACACCGAGCCGTGCACCTGCAAGCTGACCAGTACGGTTGCTTGCTGTTGGACGGTCAGGGTGACGGGGTCGCTCGTGGCGTCGCCGCCTGCGGGAATGGTGACGGAGGCGGAACCGTCGAAGGTCAGCGTTGTGGGTGCCGCGGCTGCGGTGGCGCCGCCTGCGGTGGTGTCCTGCAGGGCAACGGAGGCCGCGTCAAAGGTCACCGGGGTGCCACCCAGCGCGTTGGACAGGTGGATGCGCGCCCCGTTTCCGCTGTCGGTGCCGATGCTGACGTGGGCCGGGATACGTAGGGTCTGGCCGTTGACGGTGGCTGTGCTGTCGTCGGACAACTGCACCTTGTCGGTGTCCTGGACCGAGGCCCAGGTGCCGACCCAGTGCTGGGCGCTGGATCCGCTGCCGGTGACGGTCATCGGCCGTATGCCCAGCCCGAGGATGTGCGGGGTGGGCCGGCCTGCCTGGACGCCGTTGGTGAACAGGGGCAGGGAGATGCTGCTGATGACCGAGCCGGGGCAGGCCAGCGGGACGCTGATGGCATAGACCTTCGGGCCGGAGCTCGGGCGGGTCTGGGTGTTGTCGCTGTGGTTCTCGTGGACCAGGGTGATCGAGGCCGCGGAGGACGGGCCGGAGAGCCAGTCCGGCACGGGGTCCAGACGATAGTCCTGGTCGGCGGGGCCGCTGGTCAGGCAGTTGTTCTTGGCGTAGGTGATGGTGCCGGTGACGTTCTTGGCTGCGGCGCCGGTGGCGAAGGCGAGGAAGACCACGGCGTCGCCGGTGTTGACCGCGCCGCTGCTGGGCACGGTGATTGTCTGGCCGGAGGCCAGCATGTTGTCGTAGGTGCCGGTGCCGAACTTCGGCAGCGTAATGGTGGCGCCGTCGACGGTCACGGTTTTGCCGCTCTGCCAGCCCGCTGTGCTCGTCAGGTCGGCGGCGTTGAAGCTGTTGCCGGAGCCGTCGGCGTCGGCAGGGCTGGTCGTGGTGGTGTAGGTGCTGGTGGCGGTGTTGTTCAGGCAGCCGCTGGTGTCGTTGATCGCACAGGTCAGTTGGGCGGCGGACTGGGAGTGAGTGCTGTGCGATGTCGCACGGGGTGCTTGAGCCGGGGTGCCGGACGCCGCGTGGGCCGGCGTCGTGGTCGTCAGAGACCCGGCAGCCAGGGCGGCGGCCACGACAATGACGGCGGCGATCGGCCTTGACGCGGGACGTCTGGAGGTAAGTATGGGTAAGCGAAAGACGGACATGGAGGTCGGGATCCTTCCCGGGGCTCAGGCGGTCCCCCCGGTGGGTCCGCGCCGCAGTGCATTCTGGAGGTCGGTATGTGCGCGGTCCATCGCTAATTGATCGCCAAGCGCCCGCCTATAGTCCGTTTTTGGCTCATGTGAGTCGAGATGCGTTCCAGAGTGGGTGATTCTTTTATTTTCCTTGGGAAGATTCTTTACGCTTTTTGTCGACTTCGGGGCCGGACCCGTGCGGCCAGGTTGCTGGCCCGGCCGCTACGGCGCCGCCCCGCCTACCAGACCCCTGGCCGCGCACAAACAGCATTCGCGACGAGCTGGTCAAGGGCGTCATCAGCGTGCTCACGGCTCACCACCAGTGGCGGGGTATACCGGAGCGACATAGGCAACGCGACGCCGCGCAACGCCAACGGCTACTGGGGAGACCACAACGTCCATTCGGAGACGGCTACGATCCACTGCGCGTAGATCGCTGTTTTCCGTGAATGGGGAACGGGTGGAAAACGAACGACGCCGCCCTGATTCGGCGGACCTCGTCGTGGCCGGGGCGATCGGGTTCCTGTGGGCGCGCAGGAGGCTGTACCGCTGAGGGTGCTGTCCCATCAGGGAGGCGCTACCCGTGGTGCGGCCGTCGGCCGACCGAGCCGCCCTGGGCAAGCCGGAAACTCCGGCCTGTTCGCGGCGGCTTGCTGCTTCTCCGCACTCTGGGGCGGCGTCGGAACGCTTGAGCGGAAGCGGAGCGTGGGTGGTGTCGGATGAGCTCGTTGATCGAGGAGCTGCGCCCGCTGTGAGGCCGCCGCGCGAGAGGAGCCGGCCGGACTCCGCCGTGAAATCGACTCGTTGAGCGAGCGTCTGGCGAAGGCCGAGGAGCGTCCAGATGCCTCCGTCGGTCGCCGCGGCCCTGGCCCAGTACTTCATGGAGTACCCCGCAGTCGAGGTGGAGCTGCCGTGGGGCGGTTCGGGGGCCTGATCGGGAGACGAAGAGGTTCCCGCTTGTCATCACCACGACGTACGGCAACGCCCTTCGCGCGGCGGTGGAAGGCGCTACGCGGCCGGTGGCAGCGGCGGGTTGGCCGAGCAAGGCGTCAATGGCCCCGCGCCCCTCGCCGCCGGCCTCAGGCATGAAGTGGGCGTAGTAGTCCAGGGTGATGGTTGGACTTGAGTGGCCGAGCCGTCGGGCCAGGGTGACGACTGACTCGCCCGCTTCGGGGATGACCGAGGTGGAGGTATGCCGGAGCATGTGGAATCCGTCCGCTCCCAGATCGCGCCACAGCGGCGTCGCTCTCGCAGGTCAACGCTCGCCGTCGCAGGGTCAGAGCCAGTCCTTCCGCTTGAAGATGACGTACAGACTGGTGCAGACGATCGCCATCAGGACGATCGCGAAGGGATATCCGAGCACCCAGTGCAACTCCGGCATGCGCTCGAAGTTCATGCCGTAGATCGTCCCGACCAGGGTCGGGGCGAACAGGATGGCCGCCCAGGACGAGATCTTCTTGAAGTTGTCTACCAAGATGTGCTGACCTGCGGTGATGCGTCCAGCACCGACTCTGACCTGGATGGATACCCCTTTCAGGCTCTTTCAGGATCGTGCCGCGTTACGCAGCCCATTCTCCCCACGCGCTCCCCACGGCGGCTCGTGCTCCCCAGATTCTCCCCAGGAGAGTTGCCGGGTGGTGATCGTTGGGCGTGCTCTGGAAGGCCCGCCGACCATGTGCTCCGGTCACGCTTCGTGGCCGATGGCGGCACGGAAGATGCTGCAGTACTGCCGCAGGGACTGCGCCAGTACATACGTCTCCCGGCCTGTGCCCGCCACTGGGGATCCGGGCATGACGTCCAAGAGCAGCGGGAACTCTCTGGGACCTTTCTGGGACTTCCGGCCGCGTCAACGAGCACGAGCGTGAGACAGCCGAAAGGCCATCTACGCACGTCAGTAACACGAAGCCGCCCAGCATTCCAGGGCACAGGGTCGTCTGGTCTCTCCCGGGACAACTCACCATGAGGGCGCGCCCGCGACTCCCTCAAGACTGCGTGAGAGCTGACGGCAGGCCAACGGGACGGAGAGTAGCGGATCACCCCCGCGTCCGCGGGAGTGATCCGCACTTCGCCGGTGGAAGACCTCGCCGACGGCGAGCGGATAGTGCGCGTCCCGCCCAAACTCATGACTCACCGCCGTACCGCCGCCTGCACCTACGGCAAGTCCGACCCCATCGACGCCCTGGCCGCAGCCCGAGCTGCACTGCGGGAACCGGACCTGCCGACCGCGCACCTCGACGACGCGAGCAGAGAGGTGCGCCTGCTCATGGACCACCGCGACGACATGGTCGCCGAACGCACCCTCGTGATCAACCGGTTGCGCTGGCACCTGCACGAACTCGGCCCCGAACTCGACCCTCCTGCTCGCAGTCTCACCCAGCCCAAGCAGATAAAGAGTGCCTACGCGCGGCACAGCGGAACCGCGCCTCTGCCCGTGTGGTCCGGCAACCGATAACGTCACCGACTCAGCCGTATGGGAGACCGCCAGCTCAACGTCGCACTGCACCGCATCGCGATCACGCAAGCCCAATTTCATCCCGAAGCACGGGACTACCTACAGCGCCGCCGCCAGGCCGGGGACACCACCACCGAATCGATCCGCGTCCTAAAGCGCTGGCTTTCCGACGTCGTCCACCAGGCCTTGCGCCGCGACGCTCACTCTGCCGAGGAGCCACTCGCCGTTGATGTGGCTCAGGGCCTGTACACCATCCCGGGCTGGGGCTTGGCGGGGGCGAGCAGCTGCGACACCGTGACGATGGTGTAGCCGCGCTGCTTGAGCGCCTTGATGATTCCCGGGACGGCGGGAACGGTCCCCTTGTGCAGGTCGTGCAGCAGGATGATGCCGTCGCGGTGGGTCTGGTCGAGCACCCGCTTGGTGATCAGGGCCGAGTCGGTCGTCTCGTAGTCCTTGGCCGTGACGCTCCACAGCACCTGCGCCAGCCCCAGGTCCCGGCAGATCTTGGCCACCTTGCGGTTGGTGCGGCCCTCCGGCGGACGCATCAGGATGGGCCTGGTGCCAGTGATCTTCTCGATGGCGTCCTGTGTCCGGGTCAGCTCCTGACGGGCGTCGTCCGTGTTGATATCCGTCAAAACCTCGTGATACCACGTGTGATTGCCGATTTCGTGCCCCTCGTCCGAGATGCGACGCAGGATCTCGGGGTACTTCGCGATGTGGCCCTTGCCCTGCACGAAGAACGTCGCGTGCAGATCATCCTGCTTCAGGATGTCCAGCAGCTTGGGGGTCGTCAGGCTGGGGCCGCCGTCGAAGGTGAGGGCCACGCACTTCGCCTTACGGCAGTCGACGTTCCCTGTCACCGATCCCGATGCCTTGCCCCGGGCGGCGCGCGGCGACGTGTGATCGTAGGTCGTCACCGTCATGGTCAGAGTCACGGCGACGGCCAGGACGACGGCCGCCGCTGTCGCGACGGCGATGAGTATGCGTGACCGTCTTGTACGTGCGTTGAAGAACATACGAGCCCTTTCATCGGTGGGGTGGGGTTCCGGGGTTACCGCGTGCGGGTGAGAGCGGGTTGCGCGGCAAGGTCCCGCGGCCGCATGTCGAGCGTCAGGCGATGCCTCAGACGGCGTCCGAGCCGACGCTCCACCAGGGTGTGGACCAGCAGGGACAGCCCCAGCATGCAGATGACGGACAGCGCCATCGAGGGCAGCGGCCCCAGCCTCGGGAACGCCCGGATCAAGCCCTTGGCCAAGGGGATTCCGAGGCTCTGGTGGACGAGGTAGAAGGGGTAGGTGAGCGCCCCCGCGGTGACCGGCCAACGCCATCGCAGTCCGGCGAGCGGGCCGATTCCGGCGAGGGCCAGCAGTCCGAGGCAGAGGGTGAGAACGACCGCGCAGACGGCCCAAGAGGGCCGGCCCTCGCCAGGGGGTGCGGCGGCGTGGTCGGCCACCCGCAGTTCGAGCACGGTGAGCTGGTAGCACCAGGCGAAACCGAGCAGTAGCCAGAGTAGGAGGCTCTGTCCGAACCTGTGCATGAGGTAGAGCACGATCCCGGCGACGAACAGGCCGGTGTACCGGGGCAGTACGAAGTCGTCGAGCAGGGGCGAGTGGAGTTCAAGGGCGATGACACCGGCGAGGAGCCAGGCTCCGCAGAAGGCCACCACCCGCCGGTAGGACAGGCCGAAGACGAGCAGTGCGGCCATCAGCAGGTAGAAGCGTGCCTCCACCCAGAGGGTCCAGCTGACTCCGTCGACCGGATCGAGCCCCAGCGGCCCTGGGGCCATAGTCAGGTTCCCCAGAATCGTACGGGGGTCGATGCGCGTGGTGGCGGGCCGATGGCCCAGCCGCGAGGCCAGGACTAGCAGGACGACCAGGAGTACCGCGCACCAGTAGGCCGGGAAGAGCCGTGAGATTCGGGAGACGGCGAACTGTGCGGGAGTTCTTCCCCAGCAGCTCATGCAGATCACGAAGCCGCTGATGAGGAAGAAGAACTCGACGCCGAGCCACCCGTAGCCGCTGATCTCGTGCAGGAACGGGGCGAGATCCCGGAGCTCGGTTCTGCCCCAGAAGTGTGGGGTGGGCGTTCCCAGGAAGTGGTACGCGGCCACCATCAGCGCTGCCACCAGACGTAGCCCGTCTATCGTGGTCAGGCGCGACTGCTCGTTGTGAGGTTCGGGGGACGGCACGTCGGGGCCGTGTCAGCAGACAGTGGGTAGGGGCGAGCGGCTGACGCGTATCTTCGACGGACCGTGCGGGCGCTGCTCCCAGTCCTCGAAGCCGTAGTAGTTGCCGGTGTGGAGGTGGCCGATGAAGTGCCAGCCGCCGCGTAGGTTGCTGCGGCCGATGTCGAGCATGCGGTGCTCGGGGCGCAGGCCGTGTTCGACGAGGTAGTCGAACTGCATCTGCTCGAGCGCCAGCCACCGGTCGTGGGTCTGGCTGCCGACCGCGGCCTCCGGGTTGCGGCGGGTGTCCGAAGCCATCACGGCCCGGTGGTAGCCGACGTGGTCGGGGTGCTTGAGACACAGCCACGCGTCCCGGCCAGCCCGGCGGAGGTACCGGACGACGCGGCCGGGGTGGCGCAGGGCGTAACCGGTCTTGTGGGTGAGGGCGGCGCGGTTGTGGCGCAGTTTCTTCGGCGACTTGGCGTCGACGGGCATGGCGAAGCGACCTCCGTACAGACAAAGGGGGGAATCCGGGTGAGAGGTGAGGGAGACGGTACGGCGACGACGTCAGACGCGGCGGCGCAGGAGCAGCACGGTGACGACCGTGAGCAGCACGGCCAGACCGCCGAGGATGGCGGTATCGGTCCACTGGAAGGTCCAGTAGTCACCGGCCGGGTTGGCCTCGTAGAAGCGGGCCACGTACCCGTGCGCCGTCATGCACTCCTTGAGCTGGGCACCTGACGGGAAGGGGCAGTTGAACACGGAGTCGTGGCGGCCGGAGGCTGTGATCAGGCCGTAGTTACCGGTCGACCACTTCTCGCCCATCGGCGCTTTGGGGGTGCCGCCGGCACTGACGTAGGTGCGCGGCGGGACCAGTAGCCGGGCCCAGTGTGTCCACTCCAGCAGGAGTGTCATCATCCCCGTCACCAGCAGAGTTAGGCCCATCGCTGCCAGGACCCGGCGGGCCAGCAGGCCCAGCAGTGTGCCGGCCGCCAGGCCGAACAGGGCCGCCGCGACGACGCGAGGGCCCGAGCCGCTCAGGGCCGTGTTGTCATACCAGAACAGGCCGTAGCTGCGGTCGGCGGCCGGTCGCCACCACCATGCGAACGCTCCCGCGAGCAGGCCGGACAGGACGGTCGTGGTCGCCGCGGCCAGGGCGAACCGGGAGGCGAACCACTGACCGCGGCTCAGACCCTGGGCGAGGACCAGGCGGTGTGTGCCCAGTTCCCGGTCGCGGCCCAGCAACGGGGCGCCCCAGAAGACGCCGATGACGACGGGCAGGGCGATGTTCAGCGCCCCGAGGTACTTCAGCGGTTCGACATCCAGCAGGAGGGGCAGGCCGGTGTCGGACCGCGTGCAGTACAGCGGCCCGGTGGCGCAGTGGTCGAACAGCCCGCTGCGCAGTGCGTCCAGCATGCCCGAGCGGTAGTACGCGGCGATCGCCGCGGTGAGGACCAGCGCGGCCGCACCGATGCCTGCTGGTACGCGCTGCTGGCGCCAGGCGAGCCAGAAGGAGCCCTTCACGCCGCCGCCTCCGTCCGCTCGCCCGCGGCGGGATGCCCCGGTGCCTCGTCGGCCTGGAGATAGCCGATCAGGATGTCCTCCAGCCTGGGCCGTGCTACGTGCCAGTCACCGCGCAGTGGTCCGCCTTGCCGTATCAGGGCGGTCAGTTGCCTGCCGGCGGTACGGCGCTGTACGACAGTGTGCTGTCCGACCAGGGCGTCGGCCCGGTCGGCGGGTCCGGTCAGAAGGGCGTGGCTCTCGCGCAGTGCCTCGGCGTCCTCGCTCAGCTCGGCGCGGCCGTCGCGCAGCACCAGCACCCAGTCGCAGGTCTCCTCCAGTTCGGGCAGGACGTGCGAGGACAGCACGATGCTCGTGCCGCGCTCGGCGGCCTCGGCCATGAGCTCCGCCATGATCTCGCCTCGTGCCACGGGGTCGAGGTCGGCCAACGGCTCGTCGAGCAGCAGGAGTTCGGGCCGCTTGCCCAGGGCCAGAGCAAGCGCGACGCGGGTGCGCCGCCCGGGGGACAGGTCGCCGACGCGGGCGTGGAGCGGGATGCCGCCCTCGTGGACGATCCGCTCGGCGGCCGTCCGGTCCCACGAGGAGTTCAGCTTCTCGCCCATCAGCAGGGTGTCCGCCACAGTGAAACGGGGGTAGAGCGGCTTGTCCTGGGTGAGCAGGGCGACCCGGGCGCGAGCCGCGGACGTGCCGGGCGCGGTACCCAGCACACGCAGTTCCCCCGAACCGGCTCGCAGGAGGCCGCCGGCCAGGTGCAGCAGGGTGCTCTTGCCGGCGCCGTTGCGCCCTACGAGGGCGGCGATACGACCGCCGGGTACGGTGAACTCGCAGTCCCGTAGGGCCCAGCCGCCCCGCCTCCGGTACCGGAATCCGAGTTCCGTGGCGCGCAACGCGGCCGGCGCGTCAGGCCCGGTCATGCGTCCTCCTTCTTCCGTTCCCGGTCGCCCGGGGTGTGGCTGTCATGTTCGTTGTCGTAGGCGTCCAGAACTGCTGTGACCATGGCGAGGACATCGGCCCGTTCCAGGCCTTCGGCCCGGGCGTGTGCCACCCAGTCGGTGACCTCCCGGCGCAGCGGCGAGTCGTCCTCTGTGCCGGGCCGGGCGAGTGATCGCGTCACGAAGGTTCCGAGACCGCGGCGCAGTTCGACCAGGCCGGCCTGCTCCAAGCCACGGTAGGCCCGGAGTACCGTGTTGGGGTTGATGGCGGTCGCCGCCACCACCTCCTTGGCCGTGGGCAGCTTGTCCCCGACCTTGAGGAAGCCCATCCGGAGCGCTCGCTCGGTCTGCTCGATGATCTGCACGTAGGCCGGTACGCCGCTGCCACGGTCGATCCGGTAGTCGATCACGTCGCCTTCCTCGGTTCCACCATGCTTGTGCTAATGAATTAATGGAAGCATGGTGGATGTCCGGGGCACTGTCAAACGCCTATGGCAAGCGCCACGCCCAGACGACCTATCAAGTATCAAGTGGCACCGCGCCTGTCCTTCGGACAGCGCGTGTTCAGTCTGGCGCTGTTCGCCGGTTGTCGGCGGGCTGGCGGGGTGCCATACCTGGTTTCTTCCTGGGCATCGCGGGACTCGTGATGCTGACGGCGGGGCCGTCGCGGAAGCCACCGTGCTCCCGATCCGCATCTTCGGTCCGGTCGGAGTTCCGCTGGCGTCGATCTTCATGCTGGTCATGGTGATGCCGCTCGCCTCGGTCATGCCCGCCGGCGGCGGCGTCCGCGCGGTGGACGGCATCGCCTACTTCGACCACGACGGACTGACCAGCGGCATTGTGGTGTTGTCGGTATGGATCGCCCTCTGTGTGGCGGGGCTGTTCCTGCTGACCGGATCGCCGCATCGACGCGATCCTGCATCGCGAGGTCGTGTGATCGGCGGTTGCAACAGGCCCCGGACCACGTACGACTCGATGCGCACTGTGTCCAACCCGCTCACGAGTCGTTGCTCGCCCTCGTGGAGGTCGCGGGGCGACAGCGAGCCTTCACCGCGCACGCCGCCTGGCTCTCCGGCCTCCGGCGGACCCTTCTGCTCATCAGGGGATCCGGCAGAGGCGGATATGCCCAGGCCCTGCAGGGCTCTGCCTCGTTGATGACGCCCGCCTCGGAGCACCGGCAAATTGCGGCACGGCCAGTGCCTGTGCTGTCACATGAGTGCGAAATCCCACTGCTACAGCTGTGTCACACCGTCTGGCCCTGTCTTGTCTAACAGGTGTCGAACAACAAACAGAGGGTCTGATGCGTGAAATTGTGATTGTCGGTGGCGGCTATGCAGGCTTCTACGCTGCATGGGGCCTTGAGAAGAGGCTTGGTACAGCAGAGGCGCGGATCACGGTTGTCGACCCCCGCCCTTACATGACATACCAACCGTTTCTGCCGGAGGTGACGGCCGGATCGGTCGAGGCTCGTCACGCCGCCGTGTCGCTGCGGCGGCACCTGCGCCGTGCCCGGTTGGTCGCAGGGACCGTGACCGCGATCCGCCATGCAGACCGGACGATCACGGTACGGCCTGCCAAGGGAGCTGACTACGAGCTGAGTTATGACACTCTCGTCGTCACCGCCGGCGCCGTGACCCGCACCTTCCCCATCCCGGGGCTTGCGCAGCACGCGATCGGTCTGAAGCACGTCGAAGAGGCGGTGGCCATCCGCGACCGGCTGATGACCGCGTTCGACCAGGCGGCGTCCTTGCCTCCCGGCGCCGAGCGGCGAAGGCTGCTGACCGTGACGTTCGTGGGTGGCGGGTTCTCCGGGGTCGAGGGCTTCGGAGAACTGCTGTCGCTCGCGACGGCGATGCTGAAGTCGTATCAGGAGCTGAGCAGCGACGAGCTGTCCTTCCATCTGGTCGAGGCCCGGGGCCGCATTCTGCCCGAGGTGGGGGACAAGCCGGGCGCCTGGGTGGTGCGCTCTTTGGAACGCCGTGGCGCGCACGTTCACCTCAACACACAGATCCGCTCCCTCGCCGACGGCCATGTAGTGCTTTCCAACGGGGAGGAGTTCGATTCCGCGTTGGTCGTATGGACCGCCGGCAATGCCTCCAATCCGGTCGTGCACAATCACTCGGATCTCCCGATCGACGAGCGAGGTCTGCTTGTGGTCCGGCCCGATCTGCGCGTGGGTACCGACAGCGAACTCGTTTCGGATGCATGGGCGGCCGGCGATGACGCGGCCGTTCCCGACCTGGCTTCAACGGTGCCGGGGGCTCACACGGTGCCGAACGCCCAGCACGCCGTACGGCAGGGCAGACGCCTCGCGAAGAACATCGTGGCCGACCTGCGCGGACGGCGGATCAAAAACTACCGCCACAGCAGTTTGGGGGTGGTGGCCACGTTGGGGCTGGGACGGGGCATCTTCCAGTACAAGAGGATCGTCATCAAGGGGCTTCCTGCCTGGCTGATGCACCGGGGCTATCACGTCCTGGCCGTGCCTTCATGGGAACGTAAGATCCGCGTCCTCACGGTCTGGCTCACGGCTGCGGTCTTCGGCCGAGATCTCGTCTCCCTCGCCTCCGTCCAGCATCCACGGGACGCGTTCGTCACGAGCGGCGATCCGCAGCGCCCTGGGGAGAGCCCGACGAGTGGCCACAGGGCCGCCTGAGCACGCGGGAAAGGCCGAGAGGCTGCCGGCGCCAGGCGGCAGCAGCCCGCCGGAGGGGGCGGTGAGCGGAGGCATGCCGCTCGGCAGGAGACGGAGCACGGCAACTGGGCCTGGGCTCGTGGCGCGGCGCGGCAGGTGTTTCCGACCGATCGGACAACCAGAATGGGAGCGAGCCGAGCTGCCGCGCTGACTCGTCGTCGGCTCACGGGAACGTCGCCCGCGCACGATGCGGCCACGCGTGCTGCATCGTGGGCTTCCCTTCATCCGGCAGCCGCAGGACGCCTGTCACAGGTGGACGAGCTGCTCGGTCCATTTGTTGTGAAGGCCGCACCACAACGGTGCGATCGACGGTTTCCCTATGGCTCTTCCGTGGGAAGCCGTCGCGCAAGGGAAGGATTCTCCATGAGGGCCGTTGCGATCGACGACGGTGGGCGCATGGATGCCGAGACCGCTGCGAGCGTCAGATCCCACGGACATGAGGCGGTTGTGGTTCCGGCCTCCAGCGGAGGTGACGTACTCACGGGCGAAGGTCTGGCCGAGGACTTGGGCTTTGTGATCGACGACGAGACCGCCACGGAGACGTTGTGTTGCACCACGGCGAACCTCCTTTCGACAGAGGCAGTCGCCGGTGTAAGGCACCATGTCGCTCTGCCCGTCAGGCAGTCGCGAATGCTCTTTTCGGCCATCCGTTCCACCCAGCTCTGCGAGTCCGCCGGCGACATGGCCGACGCCACCACCGAAGACAGGGCCGTCTGGGCCGCACCCGCCGACATTCGGCCGGTGTCGTACGACGAGGTTGCCACGCCTGTCGCCCGTACCGCTTGCTTCAGCCCTCTACACGGCGTCCGGCTTCGGTCCCTGCCTTCGTCCACCTACCAAGCGCTGAAGGCGTTTCTGCCTTCGCGCACCCGGGCTTACTGCCTTTCCTGTGGAGCACACCATGAACACGAGTAAGGAGGCCGCACGCGGCCTGACCGACATCGAGACCTTCCTGTACCGGCACGCTCATCTGGAAGCAGCACGGCAGCGCGTGGCGGGTTTCACCACGCGGGTGCCGGGGCTCACCCAGGAGCAGAAGGTGGATATCGCGAGCTGGTATCTCAAGGAACAGACGTACGTCGCACGCATGGTGACGGAACACCTCGCTGCAAGCATCAGCGAGGTGCAGCAGCAGCACCATGTCCGCTTCACGCGATGGCTACGAGGAACGCTCACCGCGATGATCCTGATCACTGTGGCCATGGCCCTGTGCTTCGCTGTGCTCCTGGGATCGTTGGGCTGAACTGCCGGGCGCCGCTCACTATCACCCGGAGTGCGGGCCCCTCCGCCCGCTGCGAGCGAAGCAGCAGTTCAGGGCAGTGGACCGCAGCCCGACACTCGCCTCGTCATCGATGAGTGGCCTTGGCCGACTCGGCGGACCCGAATCCCTCGTTTGTCGCCGACTCACGGCGTTCGAGTGTGCGGCGAACACCATTGATGCTTTCGCTATCGGAGTCACGGCCCAGAGCGGCGGCCATATCAAGGGCCCGTACATCGACGTCGTCGGCTGCGGCGAAGTACTCCGTGATCTGCTCGGTGAGCTGGCCGTATTTCTTCTGCCCGTCCGTGTCGTCCCCAGCCGGAGCAGGACGGTCCGCGTCCTCGCTCTTGCTCGGCGGCTTCTGCGCCCGAGGCGCAGGTGTCGTCGCGATGTTCGCGGACTTGGCGGACTCGGTGGAGGCAATCTCCGTCTGCGGGACGACGGGCTTCGGAACTTGGGTCTGCTCCGCGGCAGCCGGGGCACACATCAAGGACTCGAAGGTGCTGAGAACCCGTCGCACCGAGCCGAGATGCGCCACGACCGCAGCAAGTTCCCTTTCCGGCGGCTGCTCCTGGATCTGCAGGCGGGCCAAATCCTCTTGGAGACGTCTCGTCATAGCTGCGTGCCGCTTGGCCCGGACGCGGAAATGGGTACCCCGCCGACATGACATGCACCAGCAGCCCACAAGGGCACCGTGACGTCTGACCAGGCTCCATCGTGCTCTGCGGAAGATCCGCCACGATTGCAGTCGTGCGATGCCGCGTTCGCACGGTGCCCGTACCGAAAAGCATCACTGCCCCCAACGGTGCGTTGCGTGCTCGAGGGCCTGTCGGCCGGCGGTCGAGTCGAATCACTAGATCATGCGATGCGCCTCAGGAGCGCCCGGAGCCACTCTGGCTGTTCGGGGCTGTCCGGACGCGGTGCCCACCGCATGGCCGCCCGTGTGAGGAGCGTCCCGGTGCGACTGCCGCTCATGGTGTGTCGGGCTCCGTGTCACATTTTTCGATCCCCGCCGGTCATTGGTTCGACAGGTCAAGTGGATGAGGGAGGCGTGCGGTCTTGGACGTCCATGAGGCGGTCATGAGCAGCCGGGCGGTACGCGGATTCACCGACCGGCATGTCCCGCAGGAGGTGGTGGAGCGCGTGCTGTCCGCCGCTGACTGGGCCGGCCGGATCGAACCGCCATCCGTGGCACGTCTACGTGTCGGCCGGCTGGTCATTGGCCGAGAGTAAGAAGAGTGTCGGCGAGCAGCGCTACGGCGCAGTCGCTGTGCCACGCGAGGACATGGAGGCGTGACAGCGGGCCGTTGCCGCGAATGGGGGCTGTTTCGGCGCTCCGGCCGCCCTCGGTTCGAGGACGCCATTGTCACATTCCCTGTGGGCTAGGCTGCGAAATTCATTGCCTGTCCCAGTGCGGGGTCGATGGTCAACCGTTGGCTGTGCCGAAGGCCGCATGCCGACCCCCTGAGGCAGGTCCTGCCGCTCTGCCGGCCAGCCGAATCACTCAATTATGCGATGCGTCTACATGCCAATATGGCTCATTATGGCCTGGTTGGCGAAGAATGAATTCCATTACCTGAAGAAAAGTGCAGCTGTTGCTCAGAGTCCTGGTGTGAGCCAAGGGGCGGGCCGCGAGACCACGATGTCTCTGCCTGACCGCCATTGTCCCGACAACAGCCTGCGACATTCCTATGTGCCGGTTCGGTCGGAGGAGCGGGGCCGATTCGGATCTCTGGTTCAGACGCGATTGGACCAGTCGTGACTTTTGGTGGCCACATTTCCCGCACCACCCGAACAAGCCAAGCGGAGCCTCATGCCCGGCGCGATGTCGGCCGTGAGGAGCGCGTCGCAGGACGGATTGTCGAAGCCGCCTGGCTGCACGCGGTAGCGAAATGACCTTGCCACGCGACAGCCGTATCCGGAAAAACGAGGACCGCAGGATCATGTATCTCAAGTCGTCCCCTATCACGAGTGACCTTGACGAGGCTGTTTCTGCCTTTGTGCAGCACCGGGCGCGCCTCTTCGGGATCGCCTACCGTGTGCTCGGCAGTGTGGTCGAGGCTGAGGACGTGGTCCAGGAGGTGTGGCTGCGTTGGCAGAAGACCGACCGCTCCGTTGTGGTGAGCCCGGTGGCCTTCCTGTCGAGCGCGACGACCCGCTTGGCCATCAACGTGGCGCAGTCGGCGAGGGTGCGTCGGGAGACCTACATCGGGCCGTGGTTGCCCGAGCCTGTCGACACCAGTTTGGACCCGGAGGTGGGCGCGCAGCGGGCGGAGGCTTTGGAGTTGGCCCTGTTGCTGGTACTGGAGAAGCTGAGTCCCACTGAACGGGCCGCGTACGTCCTGCGCGAGGCGTTCGACTACTCCTATCCGGAGATTGCTGGGATCCTGCAGCTCAGCGTCGTCAACGTGCGCCAGATCGTGAGTCGTTCCCGCAAGCGTCTGTCGGGCGAGCCGCGGGCGAGTGTGGACGCGGTGGAGCATCGACGCCTGCTGGATGCCTTCGTCTCAGCGGCTCGCACCGGGGATGTGGCCTCGTTGGAAGCCGTCCTCACCCCTGACATCGTCAGCCTGTCCGACGGCAACGGTCTCCGAGGCGCCGCCCGTGTACCTGTGGTGGGCCGTGCGCGTGTGGCCAACCTGGCGACCGCCACTCCGCGGTTCTGGCGGGAGGCGGACCTGGGACTGGTCCAGGCCAATGGCCGTACGAGCGTGATGATGTACCGCGACGGCTCTCCCACCGCGATCCTGACGATCGCCGCTTCGAGGGAAGGCATACGCAAGGTGATGTGGGTGTTCAACCCGAGCAAGATCGCCGCATTTCTGGACTCCCGTGCCCGCTGCGCAACTGTTCCCGGTCTTGCATCGGCCCATGGGTGAGCCACGCTCCCCAGTTTCCTCAACCGGGCGCCGGCCGCCGCGAATTCACCACCGGAGGCCGGGTCCGGCGCGCCACGGAGGCGTTCCGATCACGCCTCCGTCGACCGGTTTGGCGGGTGGTAATCGGCAGTCGGCGAGCCCGTACAAGCCGGGGTGAGAGGCCTGTGGCGCTCAACGTCCGCCATGCTGGGGGACCGTGGCGAGCGGTAGCGACAAGGTCGTGCTGGACGGCTGTGTGGCCGACGGCCGGCATCAGCCCCCGCGGACGCAAGTCGTCCTCGGCCCGTTGGGTGCCCATGGTTGATATATGGCGGCCGTGGCCCCGGCGGTGTCGGAGTCGGGCCACAAGAGCAGCGGCATACCCCAGGCTCTGGTGCCGGTGATGATCGGTGCCGCGGTCGCCGCACAGTGGTACGGAAGTGCGATCGCCGTACGCGGATAGGCCCGGGCGAACTCCTCGGGGTCGCTCAGCCAGACCAGCCGTCGTTGACGCAGCGCCTCCCGCACCGGAACAGGACGGGACAGCGCCACCCGGGACAAGGGCGTCAGATATTCCGCCGGTAGTCCTGCGGTCACCTCCAACCGCAGCGCCTGCCCGTGGGACGCCAGCAAGAAGATCGCACCGGCGAGCACCCCCGTGTCGTGCACGGCGAACTCCAGCAGCCGGTCCAGCTTCGCCCGGCGAATCGACCCGGATGCGGTGAGGACGGACGAGGCCCGTAGGGCTGTACCGCGCCGTCTTCCCGCATGGCGCACATACCAGCACCGTACGTCCGCACCGGCCGACCCCGCGCGGGAGAACCGTCTGAGCCCGCCATCGCGGCAGCATCCCTTGTCACAGATCACAGAGTCATCTGGTCAATGGCCTGAAAAGGGACAAGTAGCGACGCGATCCCGCTCATGTCCGAGTCCGGAATTGAGAACGGTGACGAAGCACTGCGTGCCGCAGGCGTTTGCCCCGCCGCGACCTATCCGAGGACAACGACTCGATGATCAGCACTGACAAAGTGATACCCGGTAAGCAGCCGAACATCCGCGAGCCCTCGGAGTCGGCGATTGCGATGCTCGACGAGCTGGGGACGGTGGTCGGGTGGACGCGGGCCGCTGAGCGGCTGGTCGGACACTCCGCCGGCGACGTCGTGGGCCGGTCGGCCTCAGTCGTACTGCTGCACCCCGAAAAAGCGCCGACGACGGCGGAGTTCGTCGAGCAGTGCCATGCCCAGCACGGTTGGTGGGGCACGACGACGCTGCGGCACAGAGATGGTCACAGGCTCGACGTGAGCCTGCGGGTCTCGATGCTGTGGGGGCAGGGCGAATCGGTCCGGTGGCTCGTGTCCGTGACCGACATCGGCGAGGTCTCCGGGGAAGCGACGAACGGACTGCTGCGGGAGTCGCTGCTCGCTCGTGTCCCGATGGGCATCGTCGTGGGGGACCCGCAACTGCGCTGCGCCTGGGTGAACGACACGATGGAGAGCCACGACGGTATTTCCCGCGACCGACGGATCGGACGTCGATTCACCGATGTGCTGCCAGGTGTCGAGACCGAAGCGCTCGCATCAGCGATGCGACAGGCTGTCCACAGCGGGCCCACCGAGGTCCACGGCTACCGGACGCGGCTGCCGTCGAGCCCGTATCGGGAGCACACGTTCGCAGCTTCGATCTTCTGCCTCCGGGACGCCGGCGGCCTGGTGCTGGGGGTGTGCGTCATCAGCGTCGACGTCACCGAGAGCCGGCGGGCGCGCGATCGCCTGGCCATACTCAGCGAGAGCAGTATCCGCCTCGGCAGCAGCCTGGACGTGATGCAGACCAGCCAGGACCTGGCCGACCTGGCCGTGCCTCTGCTCGCCGACTACGTCGCCGTCGACCTTGAGCAGTCGGTCCCGGGTGGCGAAGGGCCCCCGGTTCACATCGGCTTCACAGGCGAGCGCCTCCCTGTTTTCAGGCGCACAGGTCTGGCATCGATTCATCATGGGGTCCCGGAGTCCCCGTGGGTGCACGGTGAGGTGGTCCCCTGGCCGCCCGCCTCGCCCTTCACCGACGTCCTGAGCTCCGGGAGGCCCCACCTTGAGCCGGTCCTGGACACCGCTCCGGGTACATGGATCGACCGTGACCCCGCGCGGGCGCAGAAGATCCACGAGAACGGCATGCACTCCCTGATGGTCATTCCTATCCGGGTGCGGCGTGCCCTGCTGGGCATGGTGCTGTTCATCCGCACCGCAGACCAGGGGCCGTTCCAGGAGGTCGATGTGCTCCTCGCCGAGGAACTCGTCAGCCGCGCCGCGCTGGCGTTGGACAACGCGCGCCAGTACGCCCGCGAGCACACCGCTGCCCTCGCCCTCCAACGGAACCTGCTCCCGCGCCGTTTGAAGGGCGGCGCGGCCGTTGAGACGGCGTCTCGTTACCTCCCCGCTGACATCGATCACGGTGTCGGGGGTGACTGGTTCGATGTGATCCCGCTGTCCGGCGCGCGGGTGGCACTCGTCGTCGGTGATGTGGTCGGACACGGGATCAACGCCGCCGCGACCATGGGCCGGCTCCGCACCGCCGTGCGCACGCTCGCCGACATGGAGCTGCCCCCCGACGAACTGCTGACCCACCTCGACGACACGGTCCAGCGGCTGGCCGAGGAGGACACCGACGCCCCGGAGCAGTACCCCCGGGCTGTGGGGGCCACCTGTCTGTACGCGGTCTACGACCCGGTCACCCGCCGGTGCACCATGGCACGGGCCGGGCACCCCCCGCCCGCGATCATCGACCCGCAGGGGCGGGTCACCTTCCCCGACCTGCCCAGCGGAACCCCACTGGGTATCGGGCTGGGAGTCCCCTTCGAGGCCGTAGAGCTGGAACTGCCCGAGGGAAGTCTCCTCGGCCTGTACACCGACGGCCTCATCGAGACCCGCGACCACGACATCGACGTGGGAATGCACCGCCTCGGCACCGCTCTGGCGCAACCGAGCCGCTCCCTGGAAGAACTCTGCAGTCGCGCGATGGAGACCTTCCCGGGGCAGGCACCCTCCGACGACGCCTCGCTGCTCCTTGTCCGGACCCGTACGCTCAGCCCCACCCAGGTGGCCTCCTGGGTGCTGCCCAGCGACCAGACCGCTGCCCGCATCGCCCGGCACATGGCAGCCCGACAGCTGACCGAATGGGGCCTGGGAGGTCTTGAGGACGCCACGAAGCTGATCGTCAGCGAACTGGTCACCAACGCCGTCCGCCACGGCAGCGGCCAGATCACTCTGCGCCTGATCCGGCACCAGGTCCTGACCTGCCAGGTGTTCGACACGAGCGCCTGCCCCCCACGTCTGCTCAGCGCACGCACCCATGACGAGAATGGCCGCGGTCTCTTCCTGGTCGCCCAGTTGTCCCGCAGATGGGGTTTCCGCACCGTATCGGGTGGCAAGGTGGTCTGGGCCGAGGCAGATCTGGCCCCCGCATCAGCACACGCACAGGCCCTTGGGATACCACCCATGTCCAAGCAGCGACCCGTCCTCGGCTCCGCGTCGCCCGCGACACCCGCAGACCCTGGTGTCGTCCCGGGACGCGGTCCCGAGCCCTGGTAATGCGCTTGCCGGTGTCCACTCGTGTCCAGGAGAGACGAGGTGGCGGATCGCCTTCCGTGCGATGTGTGTTCTCCATACCGCGGGCTCCTGGTTTGTGAGGGCCGCCGACAGGGGGCAGGGTGGTCTTTGAGCTCTGTGCGTGAGGCAGCAGGCGCACGGCCCGCCGCAGATGCGGTACACCAGCCCACGAGCGGTGCTGGACCGTCCGTTCCGGGCAGGCCTACGGAGGTGTAGCAGCGTCGGCAGAGGACCCAGCGAACGAGACCGCCGAACAGGGCAGCGAGTCGACGTTCGGCCCCAGGATGCTGGCGGACGTCGAGCCACCCTTCATTCCCGAGGGAGCTTCGGGGATGACCGTCTTCGTCGAGTGGGAGCCCGGACACACGGGATCGCCGCCGCACCGCCACTCGGGGCCGTGTTTCGGCTACGTCCTCGAAGGAGCGGTCCGGTGGGAGCTTGAGGGTGAGCCGGAACGCGTGATCAAGGCCGGCGAGACGTTCTGGGAGCCGGGCGGTGAGGTGATCCACTACCAGAACGGCAACGCCTCGTCGGACGTGCCGGCCAAGTACATCGTGTTCATGATGTGCGCCCCGGGTCAGCCGATGCTCACCCTGGTCGAGGAGCAGGAGCTGACGGAGCGGGCCCATTTGCGCGCCTCGCGCCCCACCGACTGACCTGCCAGCTCCAGCAGCGCCGCCGATGTCCTGTACGGCACGCTGACAGCGCTATTCGCGGCGGCAGCCATGCACGCACTGCGACACGGCGCCGTGTCACGAAGTCCGCGACGGCACGCAAGACCCCGCCGGACCAGAGTTCGTCCCCCGCAGCTGGCGGCCGTCGTTCGGCGCCGCCAGGTACTCCTTGCCCGTACGCACGTCGTGCTCCTCTCCGGCGCAAGAGATCTGGCCGGCGCGCCACCTGCGTCGGGCTGGGATGAGGGGACGGCGCGCAACCGACAGTCCCCCGGGTGCGAGCGCCGCTCACAGGAGGACCGGCGTTGAGGGCACACATGGCCTGCGGCATGCTTGCCCCATGCGCAGCACAGACCCCACGGGCGACCTGGACCCCGGGCGCGGGAACCAGGCCGGGACGGGGCTGCGCCTCAGGGGACGGGACCGTGAGATCGCGGCTGTCCGCAAGGCTCTGGTGGCGGTGCATGCTGGACGGGGCGCCTGCGTCGTCGTGGAAGGCGCGCCCGGCGTCGGCAAGAGCCGGCTGCTCGCGGAGCTGGACGAGCGGGCGCAGCGGTGCGGGTTCGACGTGGTCTCCGTACGGGCCGACGAGTTCGATCAGTATGCGGCAGGAGCCGCCCTGCAGTCCGCCCTGCAGGCCTCCGTCGGTTCCGCCCGAGCCGCCGCAGCCGTGAACGACCAGCGGCTCTGGCTGCTGGACAGCATCGCGGACGCTCTGGAGGAAAGGGCTCAGCGCGCGCCGGTGCTTGTGCTCGTGGACGACGCGCAATGGGCGGATCCGGCCACGCTCTTCGCGCTGCGTACGCTGCCTGGACGACTGGCAGCCTCGCGGATCCTGTGGGTGCTGGCGGTACGGTCGGAGACCGAGCGGCCGACCGTGGCCAGGGTGCGGGAGGACCTCGAACGTCTCGGAGCCCGATGGCTGACCCTCGGCCCTCTGCCACAGCAGGAACTGGAGAACATCGCGGCCGACATGCTCGGGGCGAAGCCTTCACCGCAGCTGGCCAGGATGCTGCGAGGCGTCGCGGGCAATCCGTTCCTGGCGATCGAACTGGTGCGCTCTTTTCCTGGCACGGATGCGGTCAAAGCGGAGGCGAGCGCGGCCGGCCGCCTGTACCGCGACATCCCCGTCGGCTTCCGCCAGAGTGTCGCCGCCCGGCTGGAGCAGCTCCCGGAGGACGCCGTGCGCCTGCTCCAGATCGGCTCCGTCCTCGGCCGCGAATTCGACTTCGGCACGGCCGCCCGCATGCTGGGCAGGCAGGTCGGCAGCCTGCTGTCAGGCGTGGAGGCCGCCCTGAACGGCGGTCTGCTCGCGGCGGACGGCCCGCGACTCGCCTTCCGCCACGATCTCCTGCGGCAGGCCGTCCACGAGAACCTACCGCCGGCCGTACGGACCGCTCTGCACCGGGAGGCCGCCGAGAGTCTGCGCGCCACCGGGGCACGATCGGCGGAGGTGGCCTGGCATGTCGTCATGGCGGGCGGCCCGGTCGACGACGACGCCGTGGCCTCGCTGCACACCGCCGTACGGGAACTGTCCTCGACGACGCCCGACGCGGCCGCCGACTTCGCTCAGCGGATCGCCGGCCTGCTGCCCCCGCGGGACCGGCGTCGCGTCAGTCTGCTGATCGACGCCGCCGAGTACCTCGGCAGGACCCGCAGGGTTCACGAGGCGCTCGATCTGGTCGACGCCGCCCTCTCGGACGGCCTGGAGCCGCTGCAGGAGGCAAACCTGCGCCTGGTGGCCGCCGAAATACACCAGGCCGCGGGGGACGACGCCGCCGCCATGACACACCTGCAGGAGGCTCTGGACCTCCCCACGCTGCCGTCAGACCTGCGTGTCCTGCTGCTGAAGACCCAGGCGACGGGCCACGTGTACCTCGGGAACATCACCGCTGCCGAGCAGATGGACACCGGCCTGGTCGCGGCCTCCTACCGGAGCCACGATCCGGCAGTCGTCGTCAGCGTCATGGTGTTCCAGTCGCAGACGTTCTTCTACCGTGGGCGCTTGGCCCGAGCTCTGGAGCTTGCCGAGGCAGCCACCGCACGCGCCTACACCGAGCCCACTGCGCCCTACCTGCGGCCCCCGAGAATTCCGGCGCTGTGGCTGGCCATTGTTCTGACCACCACTGACCGGCTCGCGGACACCGAGCGGGTGCTGCGCGAGGGACAGCACGAAGCGGAGGCGCTGGGCCTCGGCTGGTCACTTCCCCACTGGCACGCTCGCCGTGCCTGCGCCCTGCTCGAACAGGGCGCGCTGGACGACGCGGCCGCGGAGGCCGAGGCCGGTCTGGCGGTGGCGGACGAACTTGAGATCACCCAGCCGAATCCGCTGGCTCGCTCCGTGCTGGCACTGGTGGAGATCAGGCGCGGTGACCTTGCCAGGGCGAGGGACCATCTCCGCGCCGCCGAAGCCGGCTCCGGCACGAACGCGCAGCGGTACGGCCTGTGGGTGGCTCTCGCGCGCGCCTGCCTGGCGGACGCGGAGGGCCGGGACGAGGCAGCGGCAGCGGCACTCACAGGCAGCTTCGAAGACAATGAGCCGACGCGGCTGCTCGCCCTTCCGCCGTCCCACTGGCCTGGAATCGTGCGTATCGCGCTGCGCGGCGAGGAGCCGTCGGTCGCGCAGGCCGTGTCCGGCGCACTACGCACCCTGACCGCCCGGGACGACAGCCAGGAGATCATCGCGGCCGTCCGCGCCCATGTGGACGGCCTGCTCCACAGCGACCGCCGTGCACTCACGACCGCCATCACCAGCTACCGGAGCACCGGCAGACGACTGGCTCTGGCCGCGGCATGCGAGGACCTCGGCGAGCTCATGGCCACATCAGTCGATACGGCGCAGGCGATCCGGTGCCTCGACGAAGCGGGTCAGCTGGCGTTGGCCTCGGGAGCCCTGGGCGATCACGAACGGATCCGGCGGCGCCTACGGCAGCTCGGCGTGCGCGCGGGCGCCGCGCGGCACGACACGGTCAGCTCCCCGGGGTGGGGGAGTCTGACCCAATCCGAGCGGAAGCTGATCCCGCTCGTAGTGGACGGCCTCACCAATCGGGCGATCGCCGACCGGCTCTACGTATCCGTGCACACCGTCAACACCCACATGAGGCACATCTTCACCAAACTCGGCATCAACACCCGCGTCGAACTGACCCGCTTGGCCGTTGAACGGGGCGATATCGCCGACGGGGCCGAGTGAGCGGTGCCCCGGCCCGGGAGGTGCGGCCTGCAAGGCTGAGAGTGAAGCCGATGAGCATGCGCCTATGACGAGCACCGACGGGTTCGGCGCCATGCCCGAAATCGGGCCTTCGAGCCCCGTGAGGGTCTGTTCGGGCCGGCCGGCATCGCGCTTTGGTGCGAGGACACGTTCACACAGCCGGCCTCTGCGGCCGCAACAGGCTCGACTCCCGACTCTGCGGCCTTCGCGCTCCTGCTCCGCGTCTGCGAACCGGATCTGCGACCTGTGCATCCCGGCGAACGCCAGCTAGTTGTGGCGCAAGCGGCAGCCGAGGTGATGACTGCCGTCGCGAGTTGAACACTGACGCAAGCCTGGTTCCCCCAGGGGTCGCGATCTTTCCCACTTACGTCTTCGGAGAGTGCAGCACGACTCACACGAAGGCGCTCTGCCCGGTGATGGACTTGCCGACTATGAGGGTTTGCATCTGGCGGGTGCCCTCGTAGGAGTAGAGGGCCTCGGCGTCGGCGAAGAACCGTGCGATGTCGTAGTCGAGGACGATGCCGTTGCCACCGAAGATCTCGCGGCAGAGCGCGACGACCTCCCGCATCCGGGACGTGGTGAACCCCTTGGCCAGCGCCGAGTGGTCATCGCGGAAGATGCCCTGGTCCTGCAGCCGAGCGAGCTGTACCAGCATGCCCCAAGAGGCGGTGATGTCGCCCAGGCACTTCACCAGAAGGTCCTGCACCATCTGGAACCCCGCGATCGGACGCCCGAACTGCTGACGCTCCTTGGCGTAGGAGAGTGCGAGCTCATAGGCGCCGATCATGACACCCAGAGCCTGCCAGGCGACACCGCTGCGCGTGAAGCGCAGGATCTCCGCGACGTCTCGGAAGGAGTTGATGTTCTGGAGGCGGTTCGCCTCCGGCACCCGTACGTCGGTCAGGGCGATCTCGGCGTTCTGTACGATCCGCAGCGCAATCTTGCCCTCGATCTTCACCGGCACGAAGCCGGGGGTGCCCTTCTCGACGACGAAGCCCTTGACCTGGTTGTCGTCTACGTCCCGCGCCCACACCACGACGTGGTCGGCGAAGGTGGCGTTGCCGATCCACCGCTTCGCGCCGTTGAGGACCCAAGTGTCGCCCTGGAGCTTGGCGGTGGTGCGCATGCCACCGGAGACGTCGGAGCCACCCAGCGGCTCGGTCATGGCGAAAGCGCCGATCTTCTCCATCGAGGCCATGGCGGGCAGCCACCTCTCACGCTGCTCCTGGTCGCCGCCGGTATAGATGGAGTAGAAGCTGAGCCCATTGTGAACACCGAAGAAGGTGGCGACCGAGGCGTCGATGCGACTCATCTCCATCGCGAGCATGCCGCCGAGCAGATGGCTGGCGGCAGGCAGGTGCTCACCGTAACCCTCGTAAGACAGGGCGGTCAGCCCGCTCCCGCGGAACTTCTCGATCAGTTCCATGGGGAACTCGCCCTGGTCCCAGTACCTGTTGACCATCGGCTTTACTTCGTCACGCAGGAAGGCGCGGGCCTTGCGCAGTATCTTGCGCTCGTCGTCCGGGAGGAGCGCCTCGTAGAGGTAGAAGTCGGCGCCCAGCAGGTCGTCCGGCGGTGCAGGGGGAGTGGTGGTCATGTCAGTTCTCCTTTTGGTGTCGGACATGGCAGAGGCGGTGAAGGGCGAATGCGCTGGCGAGGTATCCGCGGCCGTGGGCCTCACTGTCCTGACCAAGGGTGTCCCCAAAGGTCAGCGTGATGTTTTCGGCGTTCGCTGCCAGGCCGTCTTCGCGTAAGGGCGTGGCGCGTCGGCCTTCTACAGGACCGGGGCAGTGACGGCCGGATCGATGGCCCGCCGGTTCGGCAGGCATGCGCAGGTCGAGGTCCAGCATGGTGACGGACCACGGAGGGCACGGCTCGACGGCGGGAAGCCGGCGCCCGCTCCCGTTGCCGTCTCACCGTGACAAACGCTGCCAGACGCCCGGTTCCTGGCAGCGCCCATCCAACAAGTCCTGTCGAACTCCATGTTCTGCGCACCTTCGCGTCTTGAAGACTCGATTCCAGACCACCAGTTGACCGACGGGCCACCCCGTTTGTGACGGCTACCGACACGCGGTTCGTCCGACTGGGAGGGGTCAGAGTGCGAGGAGTCAATGGGGCATCAGAAGCATGACCACCGTGCCCATGGCAGTCGCGCCGTCCCAGAAACGGTCGCAAGCACTCTTGAGGCTGGTCGAGTTGTCGGCCGTTTCGGTGGTTGCGCGCAGTGCAGGCATGCCACGGGTGAGCGAGCGAAGAGAACATGTGAGGAGGTACAGCGCGAACACTCCTGTGACGACGCTGTCGGCCTTCGACTCACCCATGGAGTGGCTGAGATGCATGGCCTGGTGTGCTGTCGGAACGCCTTCGGCCATGGTCTGGTGCGAATGGCCCGCCGCGCGGTACGACATCCAGGTCATCGCCGCCATGCCGACCGCGTAGGGCAGCCTTTTCGCGGTTGCCGACAGCTGTCGCTCCTGGCCACTGTTGACAGCGGTCAGCGGGAACCACAGTGCGGCGGCGGCGAAGAAGACCGACTGCGGCAGCTCCGGCAGAGCGCGGCCCCAGCTCCACGGCATCACAGCCATGGCCAGGGCCATGGCGGCGTGCAGCAGATGGTCGACGCGGCTGCGGCAAGCGCGAGTCCGTGTCAGGACACCCTGCCGGAGCGCGCGGACAGCGGCCGCTGTGAACAGGGCGGTCAGCATGTAGTCGACAACTTCAGTGGCACTCATGCCGAATCGCACCCTCCCACGGAGCGGTCAGGATCCGTGTCGGAACTGCATTGTGTGAGTGGGTGGTTGGTCAGTCTGTGGGGCGCGGGGCGCGCAGCTGGGCCCGTTCGGCCAGTTCCCTCTCACTGACCAGTTCGAGCATGGGCTTGCCCGGTGCGCACATCATGGTCACGACGAACCGGGTCCGCGTATCCGCAAGCGCGTTGCCGTCCTGGTAATGGATCACATCACCACCCGGCTCCCAGAACGTCCCGCCGGCTTCGATCACGCGCTCGGGCTCGCCCTCAAGCTCGAAGCGGACCGCTCCCTCGATGACGTACCCGAAGGCAGGCCCCGAGTGGCGGTGCGGCGGCGTTCCCGTGTCTCCGGGCTTCCACTCGACATGAATGGTCATCGCAGACGCACCCTCGGGAATGGTGATCGGTGCGGTGTCCTGGAGCATCGTCGCCGCCGTCTTCCACCCTTCCGACGGGTACTGCCCACCGTGACCGTGTGCTGCATCCTTGCCCGACATTGTGTTGAACCTCCGTAGATCCACTGCGACTTGAGCCAGACATACCTCGCGACCGGTATAAAGCCGAACAGATGTGCCGTTGGTTGGCCGCGTATTCCCACGTGCTGGCCCCATGCGCGTTGTGCAGTGATGACCGAGCGCACCGCGAATCTGTGACACAGGAGGCTGCGCCCGTTCTTCAGGGATGCCGTTCGGAGCAAGCACGCGTCTCAGCGCGATGTCACAGCTTCGGGGCGAACGCTGTCCTAGGCGTGGTGCGTGGCTGACGTCATCGTCAGGCGTACGGAGGCATCAGTGGGGTCACGCCCCCGACGGGAAGAAACCCAGATGAGAGTCGTTGTTGCAGGAGCCACCGGTCTGATCGGTTCCAAGACGGCCGCGAGGCTTCGGGACCACGGAGTGGAGGTTGCGCTCATATCACGCAGGGAGGGTGTCGATGTCGTGACCGGGGAGGGCCTCCCCAAGGTCCTGCGCGGCGCGGATGTGGTGGTGGACGTCACCGATGCGCCCTCCCGTGCGGAGACCGCGAGTGTGGATTTCTTCGGCACCGCCACGGGCAATCTGCTGGAGGCCGCGGGGTCAGCCGGTGCCGAACACTATGTGATCCTGTCCGTCGTAGGGGCAGACCGGCTGAAAGCCGGGTATTTCCGCGCGAAGGCGGAGCAGGAGGAGCTGGCGCGGCGCTCGCCGATTCCCCACTCCATTGTGCGTGCCAGACGGTTTTTCGAGTCTGTGGAGGACGTGTCACGTTCGGTGCCGTACACGGACAGTGTCCATGTCGTACCCGTCCTGACACGCCCGTCGCGGCGGACGATGTCGCCGTCGCCGTCGCTCATGTCGCAGTCGGCGTAACGCTGTTCGGAATACTTGAGGTTGCCGGCCCGGACGAGGACCGCCTCGACGAGCTCACTGAGAAGCTGCTGGCCGCGCAGGGTGAAAAGCGCGCGGTGATCGCCGCCCGGCCAGGCCTCCTTCACCCGGCCGGCCACCGCCGCCTCGTCGCGTTCCACCGCCCGGCGGGCCAGCACCTGGCAGCTCCAGCCATGCCGCTTGAGCAGTGGCGACACCCTGCACGGTGTAGTTTTTGTGGAACCGACGGCCGACAAGGGTCTTGATCCGCGACAGGGTCCAGATCTGGTCCGGCCGGCCGTGTACCACCGGCCCCTTGGCCAGCTCCTGCTCCGGCAGGCGAACAACTCGTCACTGAGCAGCGGCAATGACGCGGGCCCCCTGGCAGCCAGGGGACAGTGTCGAATCACCATCACGGACATACTGAGCTCCAAAGCGTGGTCCCATGCGGTGAGGTGGCTCGCGATGTCGCCGCTTCCCCCTTCAAGCAGTCTCCAGGCTCACGGATTCGGCCTGAGAGCGACGCCCAGTAGTTCTCCGAGTCGCGTCGTGGAGTGCTCTGCGCTGCGATGCAGGACAGTGGCCATTCCCAGTGCCTCGGCGGGCGGCAGGTTCACCGCGTTGTCGTCGATGAAGACGCATTCCTCGCCGGGGACTTCGAGCATCTTGAGGATGAGCTCGTACACAGCCGGCTCCGGTTTCCGCAGTCCGTGCTGCCCGGAAATGAGCGCCACGTCGAAGGCCGCGTCGATGTCGAAGCCTCGATACATGTTCCATGGCGCCAAGCCCATGCTGTTGGACAGCAGACCAATCCTCAGTCCGCAGTCGCGGGCCCTGGCCAGCACCGACACCATGGATTCGTCGAGACGGGAATCGGCGAAGATCCGTCCCAGAAGGTTGGTGCTGTCGATGCCCAGTGCCTGGCCCATGTGATGGTTCCAATCGAACTGAGTGGCCCTGTCGCGTTCGAGGTCGTGAGTGAGCGCGACCATCGCCGGGTCCCGGTACCAGGAGCGCTCCACCGCTCCTTCGGAAAGGCCCTCACGGGCTTCGAAGCCACGCACCGCATCATCGAGCGATGTCGTGAGTACACCCCCGTAGTCGACTATGAGACATGTTCTCGGCACAGTGTTCCGAACCTCTCTCCCACGCCGTCTGGTTGACTCATGTTGTCGCAGGGCGCCTACCAGATCAGCGCCGCGTCCCATGACATCCTGCAGGCGGAGCGTGATAGGGCACGGGTACGGCGACGGTATGCCGGTGATGTCGCGGCTCGCATCGAAAAGACCGGCCTTCTCGAGGTGGCCGGCGTTGCGATATGCCACAACGCGGTCGCCTGCCATCCGCCAACAGCCTGGCGTGCACTGTGGCCGGCCGTCGCCCACGTACTGTGACTGGAGGCGATCCGGATTCGTCTCGACTACTGGGTACGGGACGAGGGGGGCGTACTGAGAGAGCACAATGAGACCTTCGGGATGTGGTCGGCCTCCCCCGAGAAGGTGATTGAGGAATTGAGGCAGTGCGGTTTCGCACCGTCCGCCTATGGCCGCTCTGTTCAGCGCAGGTGCTCATTGGCGATCTCCTGGTACTCCTGCGTGGTCGGCTTGGGGATCTGCGAGCCCTCGCCGTAGAAGGCGCGGCTGAACCTGACACGCAGGAGCCGAGAAAGGCGGGCGCCGGCACCTGGGCTCTCCGCGTTGCCGTTCGAGCCGGGTGCGATCGGCGTGTATTGCTCATGCTGTGTAAGAAGGTGGAGCTCCGCCTGGCTGAGAGGCGCGTGCACCTCGACGAACTCGCCGTGCGGCAAGCGCTTGATGACACCGGTCTCACGACCGTGCAGCACCTTGTCCCGGTCTCTGCGTTGCAGACCGAGGGCACACCGCTTCGCCACGGCGTAGGCTGCGACAGGCGCGACGAAGAGGCCGACGCGGACCGTCCACGTCACTGATTCGACCGAGAGATGGAACCGGGTGGCGACGATGTCGTTCGTGGCGCCGATGAGCGACACCAGGTAGAAGCTGATCCAGGCGGCACCGAGTGCCGTTCGCACAGGGCGGTTGCGTGGTCTGTCAAGAAGGTGCTGCTCACGATCGTCCCTGGTCACCCATGACTCGATGAACGGATATGCGCCCATGGCCAGGAAGAGGCCGACGCCTGCCACCAGCGGAATCAGGTTGTCCAGTGCCAGGGTGTGGCCCCAGAAGGCGATTTCCCAGCCGGGCATGACTCGCAGCAGTCCGTCCGCCACGCCCATGTACCAGTCGGGCTGCGATCCGGCCGAGACCTGGTCGACGCGGTAGGGGCCGTACAGCCAGATGGGATTGATCTGCGCGAGTGCCGCCATCGCGAAGATGACTCCGGCGACCAGGAAGAAGAAGCCCGCGGACTTCACCGCCCGCACCTTGAGCGGCAGGCCCACCGGATTCTTGTTGCTCCGTCCAGGGCCTGGATACTGCGTGTGCTTGTGGTGGAGCAGCAGGATCAGATGGACCACGAGCAGTCCCACCATGATGGCTGGGATGATCAGAACATGGATTGTGTTGAAGCGCGCCACCAGTTCACTGCCCGGGAACTCGCCCCCGAAGAGAAACATCGAAAGGTAGGTTCCGACGATCGGTATGGAAAGGATCGTCCCGTTCACGACGGCGAGCCCGGTTCCGGAGAGAAGGTCATCCGGAAGGTCGTATCCGGTCAAGCCTCCGAACATTCCTAGGACCAGCAGCAGGAATCCGAACAGCCACTGGAATTCACGGGGCTTGCGGAAGGCGCCGGTGAAGAATACGCGCAGCATGTGGACGAGCATGGACCCGACGAACACCAGCGCTGCCCAGTGATGGGCCTGTCGGATCAACAGGCCGCCCCGGACGTCGAAGGAGAGGTGCATGGTCGAGTTGAACGCCTCCGACACCGTCTGCCCCCGCAACGGCATGTAGCTGCCGTTGTACTGCACCTCTTTCATTGACGGATGGAAGTACAGGGTCAGATAGACCCCTGTCACGATAATTACGATGAAACTGTAGAGACAGATCTCTCCCAGCAAGAAGGACCAGTGGTCCGGGAAGACCTTACGTGCCTTAGCGCGGATCAGGCCGTACGGGCCCAGTCGTCCTTCCGCCCAGCGGGCAATCCGCTCGCCACCGTCTCCTTCGCCCACTTCTTCTTTCTGGCTCTGATCATCCATGCCCCTACAACCATTCCTCATCCGGACCGAAAGGGACGCTCTTGATGTCATGAGCCTGCCTTGTTGCCGACAGGAAATGGATACGGCAAGTCAGTCGCCTGTCGTGGGCAGAGCTGAGACAGGCGGGGCACCAAATCTGTTTCCATCCGTGTTCCGTGTGTGCGTACGGACCGAAGGTCGGACTTTCCGGCGTACTGCGCATAGCTGGGCAGCCCTGCCACGCCGCGTCGACTCAGCCCCCCGCGCCGAATCCGGGATCACGGACGGTCTTCATGGTGGCTGCACTCCTTGGGCGAGCAGGCTCATGACTGCTTCCACCCATATGACCGGGCATGAGGCTTGGATGTGACACGCATGGCCCCGAGGTGGTGCTCAGCGCTGTCACGCCGCCTCATCAGGCGGCGTTCGCCCTCCGTCTTTCCACCCCAGATGCCTTCCACCTGCTCGACCCGCATGGCCCAGCTGAGGCACTGATCCACGACCGGGCAACGACAGCAGACGGCCTTGGCATCGGCGATCTGAGCGTGCGTCAGGATGCCGTTGCCGATGGGGAAGAACAGTTCTGGGTCGATGCGCATGCAGGCTCCCCGTTCGCGCCAATGCGTTGCGTGGTCGCCTTGTTCTGCTGCGGTCACGGTCTTTCTCGTCTCCGGGAAGGATTTCAGGGGTTGTCATGTGGGACCGGGTACCTGGCACATGTGTGACACGGCAGCGGACACCGGGTATGTCAGTTCAACCGCTGATCTTGGTTGTTGCGTGGGGTCAGGCGACTCTCGAAGGCGACCTGGAACGTGTTCAAGAATGCCTTTCAGTGGCATGGTCCACCTCTTGCGGCCTTTCCCGGTCGGGTCCAGGCCCCTCGGCGCCATGTCGACGCACTTGAGGGCGGCGGCCTCGTCTGCGTATCTCGACGTCGAGGGAGAGGAAAGAGTCGCTGCCCGAGCTGCCTGGCGCTGGAGAACTTAACTCTTCCGGCACGCCAGTGCTTCGAGCCGCTGGGCCTGAAGGGCCAGGAGGACAGCGGCCTCGGTGAACTGTCCGGCGGGCAGGCACAGCGGGCAGCCCTCCGTTTGTACGCAGGTTGTGGACCCCCAGGTCGCCTGGCCGCGGGCGGCCGGTGTCCCACACCCACCACACAGCCGGTACGGATCACACGCGGACGTGTGTGATCCGCCCGGTGCGCGGTGTGGCCGTGCCGATGCCCGAGTGCCGGCCATGCGCGCGGACCATCGACCGCCGTGCTCAGACCACGATCTTGCGCGGGTTGAAGTTGCCGCCCGGGTCGGCAGCGCCGAAGAGGCCCGACATGATGGCGACACCCTCCGTCGAGATGTCCTCCTCCAGCCAGGGTGCGTGCTCCAGGCCCACCCCGTGGTGGTGCGAGATCGTGCCGCCGGCGTCGATGAACGCCTGCTGGATCGCCCGCTTGACGATGTCGTACTCGCCGAGCGGGTCGTCACCGAACACGAAGGCGAAAGTGAAATAGAGGCAGGCTCCAGAGTGGTACGAGTGCGACAAGTGCGACATGGTCCAGCCGGCGCGGCCGATCTTCTCGTAGGCGTGGTCGGCCGCGTCGTAGACCGCCGCGTGGATGCCACGAAGCTTCGACCATGGACCGGCGGTCTCGCTCACGTCGCCGGCGGCACCGTGGTCGAGGAGGAAGTCGCGGATGTACGGCGTGTCGAACTTCTTCTGGTCGTAGAGCGCACCGGGGCCCCTGCCGACGCCGATGCCGTGATGCTTGCGCACGATCCGGTCGACGAGCGACTTCTGCCGTTTCACGTGTGCCTCGTCGCCCTCGAAGCCGATGAACGAGAGGCACATCTCGTCGAGGCTCCAGCCACGCCTCTTGAGATACGCCATGAGGCCCGTCTGTGCCTTCTTCTGAATGCCCTTCGACTCCTTGCTCGTCGCCAGGGAGAAGGCCGTCTCGTGCGCGTCCGAGATACGGGTGACCGAGGGCGAGACGTCGCTCTCGGCGATCTTCTGCATCGCCGCGAGGCCGTGGTCGAGATTCTTGAAGAAGTAGGCGTGGATAGCCCGCTTCTCGGGGAGTCGGTGCACCTGCACCGTGACCTCGGTGATGACGCCGAGCCGCCCCTCGGAGCCCACCACCATCTCCCGGACGCTCGGCCCGGTCGACGCGCTCGGAACGGCACGGATCACGAGGACCCCGCGGGCCCGCACGACACGCAGCCCCTTGACGATGTCCGCTATGTCGCCGTACTTGTCCGACTGCATGCCGGACGAGCGCGTGGCGACCCACCCGCCGAGCGTCGAGTGGGTGAACGAGTCGGGGAAGTGCCCCATCGTCCAGCCGTCCCGGTTGAGTTGAGCCTCAAGATCAGGGCCCAGCGCCCCGGCCTGGACGCGCGCCAGCCCGGAGTCGGGGTCGATCTCCAGCACCCGGTTGAGGCGGCCGAGGTCGAGTGAGACGACCACCCGGGACTCGTCCATGTGCGGCTCAAGGCTGCCCGCGATATTGCTGCCGCCCCCAAAGGGGATGATCACGGCGTCCGCCTCGACGGACGCGTCGATGACGCTTTGCACCTCTGCCTCGTCGGCCGGGTAGACGATCACATCGGGACTGCGCGCTATCGCGCCGGCTCGGATGCGGACCAGGTCACGCAGGCTCTTGCCGTACGTGTGGACGACCCGGGACAGGTCATCGATCACGGTGTTCCCGGCTCCGACGATGCCGCCCAGAACCGCGACGAACTCCTCGGACGCCGTCGAGGCCGGCACTCTCAACCGCGAGAAGTCGGGCCGTTCGGTGCGTTCGCCCGCCCAGAGATCGAGGCCGATGGCCTTCTGTACGAACGGCGCGAAACCAGGCTTGTCCTCGTGTCGGAAGCCGACACCTTCCACGCCCCAGCCCCACCACTTCATGTGTTTCACATCATCGGTGCGCATCGCGTCGGTGCGGCCGGTGGATTCGGTCACGAACGGTCTCCTTCAGGTATACGACGTGAGGTCGCACTCACGCCGAGGATGCGGTCGGAGTTCTCCTCGGCCAGGGTGAGGATCGCCGAGCGGATGCGTTCGGTGAACTCGCTCCTCAACTCCCCGGGAAAAGCAGTCAGCGGTTCGCCGAAGACAACCCCGACCGGCAGACGGCCCGGTTTCGGCCAATTCGATCCGCGAGGATGCGCCGCATGCGCGCCGATGACCGCGACGGGGAGCACCGGTACCTCGGCCGACGAGGCGAGCGCCGCCGCCCCCGGCTTGAACGCCCCAAGCGATCCATCGCGCGAGCGGGTCCCCTCGGGAAAGATCAGAAGCGGCACTCCCCGACTCAGCAAAGCCTTGGCGCTCACTCCGCGCGCGTTCATTCCGGTGCGGTCGACCGGGAAGGCGTTGAAGAAGAGGGCCGTGAGGCCGCGCCGCCGCCACACGTCGAAGAAGTAGTCGGCGGCGGCTCCCACCGCGAGGTAGCGCGCCAGTCGGCGAGGCAGCGCGCCCATGATGAGTGGCGTGTCGAGGTGCGAGGAGTGATTGGCGACGACGACATACGAGTCCTCGACGTTCGCCAAGCGCTCGCGCCCGAGTATCGTGACGCTGGTCACGCTCCAGACGAGAGGCTTCAGCAGCCCCCGTTGCGCGATGAAACGCGCCGCGGCGTGTGAGCGTGAGGTGAAACGGTCGCGTATCGTCGCGGGCATCCGTTTCCTTCCCGTGCGGGTTCGCCCGCACTGATTCCTTCAGTGAGTGAGACTGTCGTTGCGGCTGGAGGAGATCCGTCGCGAGATCCACCGCACTGTGCGGCGTGGAAGATGACGTGTGAACCAGATGAGCAACCGGTACCGGAAGCTCGGCACGGAGATCACCCGTCCGCGGCTCACGTCGCGCAGACTCGTCTCGACGAGTCGCTGGGCGTCGAGCCACAGGAAGTTCGGAATGCTCGACGACCGGATTCCGGCCCGCGTGTGAAATTCCGTGCGGACCCAGCCCGGACAGAGTGCCGTCACGGTGACGCCCGTTCCATGGAGCTCGTTCGCCAGTCCCTCCGAGAGGGAGGTCACGAAGGCCTTGACGGCCGAATAGCTCCCCATGGTGACGAACCCAGCCGTGCTCGACACGTTGACGATCGCACCGTGCCCGCGTTCGCGCATGGCCCGCCCAGCGGCGCCGGCAAGCACCAGCACCACGCGCCCCATGACCTCGATCGCCCGGTCGTGTGGAGCGGTGTCGGCCGAGGTCATCGGTGCGTGCACGCCGAAACCGGCGTTGTTCACGAGCATGTCCACCGGACGGGCGGGGTCCTCCAGCCGGGCGGCGACACGCTCGACGTCGGCACTATCGGACAGATCGGCGGGCAGCACCTCGACAGCACGGCCCCGGGATTCGAGCTCGGCAGCCATCCGGCCGAGCCGCTCCCTGTCGCGCGCCACCAGGACGAGGTCCCATCCGCGGTCTGCAAGAGCGCGCGCGAACGCCGCTCCGATACCCGACGTGGCACCGGTGACAAGTGCGACCCGCGTACGGCTCAGCACAGTCTCATATGCCATGTGCGCGACATCCGAGCTCCCCGCTCGTCTCCACTTCGTGGGGTGGCGAGCGGGTCCACGCCGTCGATCCCGACACCGGCCTTCCGAGCCACCTGGTCAACAACCCACTTCTGCATGGGAACTTGAAGATCCACAAGATTTCCAAGTTCGACGTCCGACGAGCCGACCCAGACGGATTGCCACGGTCGTACAACAACAGATGACTGAGTCCTCGCGCATGACACACCTTTCGTTTCTGGGCTCATGGCGTTAGACCGGGCATGCCTCCGTCTTGTGACACGCGCTTCCGCACATGACGGAGGTGAGCGATGCCCAGCAAGGTCCGGTGCACGCCGCCTGCGCCGAGACACCACACCGATACCGCGGGATCTCTCGTTCTTCCCAGCACAGGCCATAGGCGCAGGCCCCATACGGAACCAACTCACATGTCACACATGCGCCGGTTGCCTGGTCTAACGTGACGGCCCCCGACGGCTTCTCGCATGCTCCGGGGCTTCTGCAGAGTTTCCCCTGCTCCCGCCCCAGAAAGCCCGTGTATGAACTCGAACAACGAGACGACGACCGCGCCGCCCGAGACAGCGGGATTCGACGTGCGTGAGTTCGCCCGTACGGCACACGGCAGCCACCGCGGAACGCTCGACCTCGGGGCGCTCGCCAAAGAGCCGCTCGATGCCGAATCCGTCCGGCTCGCTCGCGCGCTGCGCGACATGGAACGTGCGACGTTGCACCGCGTGCGCGACCTCCTCGTCACGGCGACACATAAGGACGCCCGTGTCACCGCGTTCCTCACCACGTGGATGTTCGAGAGGTTCTGGATAGCCGATGCCCTCGACGCCGTCCTGGATGCTTCTCCCGCCGCCCGCGACCTCCCTTCGAGCGCCGGTTCGGCACGGTGGGTACTGGCGGAGCGCCGCGAACGCCGTGGCCCGATCCGTCGTTCCCTCATCGCCAACATCACCGGTACACAGATCGTCGCCGAACACGTGACGACGGGCCTCGTGGATGAATGGATCACGCTGGCGGCCTATCGGCGTCTGGCCGGCGTGTCCTCCGCCATGGCGGCGATCATCAACCCTGTGGTGGAGATCAAGCATCGCCATATCCGCTTCCTCGTGGAGGAGGCGGAGCGCCGACTCCAGGGTTCGACCCGCGCCCAGCGCATCACCCGCCGAGCCCTCCGGCACGCCGCCTGGCCGCTCGGCTCGGTCGACCGCTCCGGGCACGAGCGCACCTTCTTCGAACGTCATGTCTTCGGCGACCAGAGCGGACGAGCCGAGGCGCGCCGTATCCGCGGGCTGGTCGCCGCGCTCCCCGGCATCCGTCCCGGTGTCGCATCCACCGTGGAATCGAGGCTCCTTCCGTGATATCGCACAACGCGAAGACCGAACTCGGCAGCGCGCACGTCCTACTGACCGGCGCGACCGGCTTCGTCGGGCAGGCCGTGCTTGAGCGGCTGCTCACCGACCACCCCGCCACCCACATCTCACTTCTCGTGCGCCGGAAGGGGAGTCAGACCGGGCAGGACCGGCTCCGGCAGCTTCTGCGCAAACCCGTGTTCGAGCGCTGGCGGGATGCTGTGGGCGCCGAAGAGGCCGAGCGCATCGTCCGTACACGGATCACAGTGCTCGACGGCAGCATGACCAGCATCCCCGAGCTGCCCTCCCATCTTGATGTCGTCATCCACTCGGCATCGACGGTCTCGTTCGACCCGCCCATCCACGAGGCGTTCGACACGAACGTCAACGGCGCCGTAAGCCTCTACGAAGCCCTGCTCGCGTCCGGATCCGACCCACACGTCGTCCACGTGTCGACCTGTTACGTCGGAGGGCTCCGTCGCGGTGTGGTACCCGAGGCCAAGCTCGAACACGATGTCCTCTGGCACACCGAGTGGACCTTGGCGACACGGACCCATGAGCAGACCGAACTCACCTCGCGGGAGCCGGCGATGCTTGAGCAGTTCATGTCCCGCGCCCGCGGCAACCACGGCAAGGAGGGCCCGATCGCGGCGGCCCGCGCGAGCGAGAACGCGCGGCGCGAGTGGGTGCGTTCCCAGCTCGTCGCCGCCGGCCGGCGGCGCGCGCAGAGTCTGGGGTGGACCGACGTCTACACCCTGACGAAGGCACTCGCCGAACGTGCCGCGGAAGACCTCTGGGGCGAGGCCGGACACCGGCTTTCGGTGGTCCGGCCCGCGATCATCGAGAGCGCGTTCCAGCATCCGTTCCCCGGTTGGATCGACGGCTTCAAGGTCGCCGATCCGCTGATCTTCGCCTACGGCCGGGGCCAGCTGCCCGACTTCCCGGGGCTCCCCGACTCGATCCTCGATGTCATCCCCGTCGACTTCGTCGTCAACGCCATCCTGGCCGTGGCGGCCAACCCGACCTCTGTCGACGAGCCGAGGTACTTCCACATCGCCTCGGGCGCGTCGAATCCACTGCCTTTCCACCGTATGTACGAGAACGTACGCGACTACTACACGCAGAACCCGATTCCCAAGGACGACGGATTCGTCAAAGTGCCGGCCTGGAAGTTCTCGGGCGAGCGCAAGTTCAACCGGGGCCTTCGGCTGGCGAAGAAGAAGGCCGACCTGTGGGACGCCGCTCTGCGGCTGATGCCGAACGACGAGCGCAAGCGTGCTCTCGCAACCCAGAACGCCAAGCTGCGCGCCGGTATCGCCACCCTCCGCAACTTCATCGACCTCTACCGCGCGTATGCGCAGACCGAGATCGTCTTCGACGACCGCAACGCCCGCGCGCTGAACAACGCCCTTCCGGCCGAGGTGCGCGAGGACCGTGGCTTCGATGTGGAGCGGATCGACTGGGAGGAGTACCTGCAGAAGGTGCACCTCCCCGCCCTCAGTGAGCTGACAGCGGCCTACCGTCGCCGGAAGGCCGCGGCCGCTCCGCCGGCGAACGCCAGGGCGCAACGCGAACTGCCGCAGCGTACCGACATAGTCGCCGTCTTCGACCTCGAACGGACCGTCGTCGACTCCAACATCGTCGAGCAGTACCTGTGGGTGCGCACCGCGGGCTTCCGTAAGGCGGCCTGGCCGAAGGAGGTGGCAGACCTGCTCGCCTCACTGCCCGGCTACCTCCGCGCCGAAAGACGTGACCGCGGCGAGTTCATCCGCGCGTTCCTGCGTCGTTACCGCGGCATGCCCATCGGCCGCCTTGAGGAGGTCGTGCAGCGCGGGTACGCCGATACGATGCTGCGGCACACGAGCGCGGACGCCCTGGCGCGTATCCGCGAACATCGTGCGGCAGGTCACCGCACCGTCCTGGTCACCGGCTCCATCGGCCTTCTCGCCGCTCCGCTCGCCGACCTGTTCGACGAGGTCGTCGGGAGCTCCATGCACGTGAGGGACGGTGTGCTCACCGGCTACCTGGCGAAGCCGCCGCTCGTGGACGAAGCGAGGGCCGCGTGGCTTCAGCAGTACTCCGAAGAGGGCGGCTACGACCTCGCTGCCTCCTACGGTTACGGCGACAGCCACTCTGACCTGCCCTGGCTGTCTCTGCTGGGAAATCCCTCGGCGATCAACCCCGACGCCGAACTGGCGCGCGAGTCGCACAAGAGGAACTGGAACATCTACCGCTGGAAGAGCGGCGGTTCGGGTGTGCGCCGCGACGTCATCGCGGCACGGGCGACGATTCCGACGCGCACCGACGAGAAGAGCGGCTGATGGCTTTCGACATAGACAAGTACACGAAGAACTCCACCGGCGTGCAGTGGGCCGACCTCGACTTCGACGAGTTCGAGCGCAACCCGCTGCCCGAGGAGACGCTGCGTACGCTGCGCTATATGTGTGACATCGAATACCACACAGTGTGCTACCTGCGTGATCTGCTGACGACCCCGTCTCACGACGAGCCCGCGGTGGGCGCTTTCATGACGATGTGGAACCGCGAGGAGTTCTGGCACGGCGAAGCGCTCGCGGCCGTGCTGGAGCGCCACGGCCTCCGAGTCGACTTCGACGAGCTCAAGGCGACCCGTCTGAAACTCGGCTGGAAGGACCGCCTGGGGACGGTGAAGCAGACGGTGATCGGTCGGCTGGTCGGAAACGACTTCGTCGCCGTGCACATGGCGTGGGGCGCGGCGAACGAGTGGTCGGCGACAGCGGCGTATCACCGACTTGCTGCGCTGGAGAGCCACCCAGTGCTGGTACCGCTGCTGAAGCGGATCGCACAGCAGGAGACGAAGCACGTCGCGTTCTACGCATCGCAGGCACGTGACCGGCTCGCGGCCAGCAAGAAGGCCCGCGTGGTCGCCCGGCTGGCGCTCGAGAATGCCTGGGGCCCGGTCGGCTCGGGCGTCATGCCCGAGACCGAGGTCACGCACGTCATGACTCACCTCTTCGCCGGCTCCGAGGGCCGCAAATTCATCCGCGACATCGACGCGCACATCGCGAAGCTGCCGGGCATGGACGGGCTGCGCATTGTCGAGAACGCCATGGACAAGCGCGGGATCGCTTCCTGATGCTGATGTCGAACGGCTGGTACAACAGCTGACGTAATGAGCCGAGTTGTCGGTGGGTGATGAGGCAGCTCCGGGGCAACGTCACAGGCTGCGTCGTGAGATGCAGCCCTGCTGCCACATCACCCGCCCACCTGTAACGCGCAACAAGTACCGCTGACTAATCATCGACGAACGTGACCGTCTCGTCGAGCAGTGCTCGGCCTGTACGGTTGTAGGGCACTGCGATGTCTTCGAATCCGATCGACATACCGCAGAAGAGGATGAGGTCGTCCGGGGGTGACAGGACCTCCGCTACGGTCTTGCGATAGACCGACCACGCCATCTGCGGGCAGCTGTGCAGGCCTTCGGCGCGGAGCAGCAGCATCACGGTCTGCAGATACATGCCGACGTCGGACCACTGGGGCCGGCCCAGACCTCGGTCGATGTAGCAGAACAGGGCGGCGGGCGCGCCGAAGCATTTCCAGTTCGCGGAAGCGGCCCTCTGGCGGGCCTCCCAGTCCTCGTGCGCGATGCCGAGTGCGCTGTAGCGCTCCGCACCGAAGGCGGATCGGCGCTCCCGGTACGGGGACTTCAGTGTCGGCGGGTACATCTCGTATTCCCGCTCGTCCCAGGGATCGCACGCGGTCACGCGTCCGTCGGCGAGCTCCTTGAGTTTGCCCAGTGGTCGGCCGGTCAGCACGTAGACGTGCCAGGGCTGGAGGTTAGACCCGGACGGCGCCCAAGCCGCAGCGGAGAGCACCCGCTCCAATACCTCCCTCGGGACGGGCCGGTCGATGAATCCACGTACGGCTCGTCGGCTCGTGACTGCCTCGTAGACGTCCAAGATCACCCGCCTCCCTCATCTGCTCTACATGCCTTCCACCTTGCCAGTCGGAGGACTATAGAACGTAACAATATGCGCAAAATGCTATATACGGCACTACTGTCGAGACGCGTCCCGCACAGTCGGCCACGGGGAAGCGCACTGCTCGGCGCTGCGATCGCCGTGAGCTGTGACTCCCGCTCGCCTCGTGTCATCGAACGCCGGCACGAAGATATCGACACCGGTCCCTCCCGGCTCGCCGACTTCCTGGTCCGCAACCAGGCAGACGACCCCGGAACCTGCGCCGACGCCGTGCTCACCGACCTGCTCCCACCTGGCGACGCCACCGACGACACGGCCCTGGTCATGGTGCGCCTGAGAACCCGGCCCGCTACTTCCGTGTGCTCGGTCAGATCCCGCGGACCACAGCGAAGTCGCCGCCGTTCCTCGCCCTGCGGCAGTCGAGAACAGCGCCCCCTCCATCCCGGTGTCGGTCGATTCCCCGCCCGAGGCATGTGTCCGGCTCCAGCTCTTCCGGCCGGTGCGGAAAGGGAGGTCAGTGACCTGGCGCGGCCGGTTGATCTGGTGGTGAGCTGCTCGCTGGAAGGTGATCTTCCGCCCACAGGAACAGAACGGCCAGAGGGATGAGGAAGGTCTTGCCGTGCGGGGAGAGTGCGTAACGGGTTCGCGATGACGGCCCGGGCCGGACGTCCTGGGCGACCAGATCGATCACGGTCAGTTCCTGGAGCCGCTGGGCGAGCATGCGGTTGCTGATGCCGGGGAGGCGCTCGCGAATCTGTGCGAAGTCGGCCGGGCCTTTGGCCAGAGCCATGAGGATCAGGCCGTTCCAACGTCTGCTGAGCAGGGCGAAGGCCCGAGTGATGGCCGGAGAGGCATCGGTCGACTGTGGATGCTCGGTCCGGCGGGCCGGCTGAGGGTGTTGTGGGACAGGCATGGTGTGTATCCGTTCCGGTACGGCGCGAGCCATCGCGGTTCAACACCTCGCGCGGTACTCGGTGGTCGTAGTCGTACTCGTGTCAGGAGTCAGCCCGTGTGTCTGCCGGGCCGCGCCCTCGGTGTGCTGCTAGCGCGCGTTGACAGCCAGGACCGCGATCTGCCCCGGCCAGGAACATGGCGCCAGAGGCGACGAAGGTCAGGGAGCAGCCGCGCGTCAGCGCCTCATTCGTCTTCGACACTGGGCCGAAGTTGCCGGCGACCCGGGCCTGATTGCGCACATGAAGCGATCGGCATCAGTCGTCGCCGTCATGGCGACGGGCGTGGGCGTGACGCCGAACCGACAACGCGGTGCCGGACCCCGGCAAGGTCGGGAGCAATTCCCCGGAAGCCGGCACACCGGTCTTCTTGCCGCGGGGTTCCCTGATGACCCAGTGGCCGAACATGACTGCCGTGAGCCCGCAGACGCTCCACAGGGCGAGGACGGCCAGGTGGCCGGCGTCGGCGTTGCCGTCGAAGTATGTGGTGTCGCGAAGCAGACTGGCTCCGGCGCCCGGGGGCAGCCACTGGCCGACGTAGTCCACGCCCTTGGGAAGCATCTCAGGAGCGGAGGTGGCGCCGGAGAAGGCGTTTCCGACGAAGACCATGAGCGCGGCGCTGAGCCCGAGGCCCGCCGGCCCGAGGAGTCGGATCACGCCGGCAGTGGTGCCGCTGATGGAGAGCAGGTCGAGCGACAGGATCGCCCACGTGGCCACGTGATTGTGGGGCAGTGCCCCGAGGAAACCCTGGGCCACGAGATAGACGCCGAGGGCCGCGACGGCGCATGCGACGAGAAGTGTCAGTACTCGGTGCCGCGGGCGTGCCAGGCCGCGAGCCATCGTGACAAACGCCCCGATCAGGATGCCGCAGATCGTGAGAGGGAAGACCGCCGAGCTGAACACCACACCCCGGGGGTCATCTGTGGCGACGGGCACCACGTCGATCGCCTTCACGAGGACCTTCACCGAGGAATCAGCACCGGCGGCTCCCTGCAGGGCGGCCTTCGGGCGGGCAGCACCCTGCTGGGCGGCTGTCTGCTTGTGGGCCTTCGCCGGGGAATGTGCACCGTCGGTCTTCTGCTTGGCAGCCTTGTGCTCGGCAGCCTTCTGCAGGGCGGTCATCTGCTGGGTGGCCTTGTCGGCCAACTGCTGTCCGACATCGGTCAGAAGCTGGGCCACGGAGGGGCTGGCGGCGGTGGCCTTCAGCACGGTGACGCTGTGGTCGGCGATGGCGAAGGCGCCGTAGACGTCCCTGTTCTTGATCGCCGACCGCGCGGCCTGCTGGTCGGGGTAGAGGCGGAAGTCGAACGCGCCGGGCTTCTCACGGGTCAGCCCCTCCACCGCGCGCTGGCTGGCCGGCCCCGTGCCCACGATCCCGACCGAGACGTCGCGCGGCGAGATCCGCCCCGCCGGCCAAGCGAACGCCATCACCGCCAGGGTGATCGCTATGGGCAGCGCCACGGCGGCGATGGCTACTTCCCGCCATGCCTGGTGTCCTGACAAGGGGTTTCTCACAGTCCGGCCTCACGAAAAAGAATGGTCGTTTTATTAGGTCCTCAGCTTGGCCTGTCGTACCGGGAAGCGTCAACAGGAATGTTCATTTTCTTTGGTAGGCTGGTCATATGCCCAAGGTCAGCCAGCAGCACATGGACGCCCGTCGCGAGCAGATCCTGGACGCAGCGCGCCGTTGTTTCCTCCGCGACGGGTTCCACTCCACGTCCATGCAGGACCTGTTCGCGGAGGCCGGGCTGTCCTCGGGTGCGGTGTACCGGCACTTCACCAGCAAGGACGAGATGATCCTCGCGATCGCCGAGGAGAACATGCGGGATGTCCTCGACATCACGCTCGCTGTCGCCACGAACCGGCGAGGTCAATCCATGGGGGCGGTCCTGGCGGAACTGCTCGACGTGATTCGCGCCAAGTCCGTCGAGGGGCAAGACGTGGCCGGCCTCGCGGTTCTGGTCTGGGGAGAGGCTATGCGCAACCGCTCGCTGGCGCGCAAGCTCGACCATCTCTTGGGCCGCATACGTGCCAATCTGATCACCCTGGTCCATGACCACCAGGAAAGCGGTGTTTTGCCCACGAACGCGACGGCCGAGGGGATCGCGTCAACGATGCTCTCCATCCTCCCCGGCTATATCCTCCAAGTGGCTCTGCTCAATCCGGCTGTTGTGGCCGAGGTGCCTGACGCAGTGCGGGCGTTGTGGCCGGGGCCGGCCGGTGAGCGCTGAGCGTCCGCACCACTTACAGCGCTGCACGCGCTGGTCTCTGGTGGATGTCCGTGGGCAGAGAGAGATGTCCAGGGCTTGCCGGGAGCGGCCGCGGACCGACTCGGATCAGTGAGCTGTTTGAGCGTTGCCGCTTCAGGGTGCGGACGGCGGTGGAGGCTGACGACATTCGACGCGGGCTCCATCGTGCTCCGCGGAGGAACGGCAGGACTTCAGTCGTACGGCGCCGCGTTCGCCGGGCGCCTCTGCCGCGGACAGCGCGTGGTTGACGGTGTGCTCGGTGGGTGTGAGGCCGCGGCCCGGCGGAAGGTTTCGTCATCCACGAGTCGGCTCCCAGGTACGCGCGGGCGGCGAGGATCAGGGCGTCCTGCCGTTCGCAGATCTGGATGTCTCTGTGGGCGGGGCGTGGTCAGGCTGTGTGTGGCCCGGCAGTGCGGGCCAGATCCACGGGGCAGCCGGCCGTCCGGAGCGGTCACCAGTTGCACGTTCGCGCTGTCGCTCGGACGAGAACGACGCGTTACCTACTTCAACGAGCCTTGCCGCCTGGGGAGTTGTGAGACGGGCGACTCATGACCGGAGGCAATGTACTGGTCGGTCGCTGGTGCACCACCCGGCCGGAAACCGTCTTCGGCCGACCACGACCGGTCGGCGCCACAAGCCGAGCCGGACTACGACTCGATGCCCGGCCGGGGTTGGCCGGGTGCCGGACGACTGCGGTCCGTTCGACTGCTCAACGGGACGGAGGCCGCTGCAGAGCGGCGGAGATGGCTTTCATCCGCTCGTTGAGCGCCATGAGTTCTTCGCGAAGCGCGTTGATACGCGCTTGAAGTTCGGCGGCTTCGGCGGTCGGTGCTACGACTGTGGCCGCCGGGTCGATGCCGTTCTCCCCGGCTTGGGCCATCGTGTGTCCTGCTGCTGGATACGCCGGCAGGCCTCTCGCGGCCTATGCGCCCTGTGCCTGGTCCAGCCGCACGGCACGGATGTCGAGAGTCAGCTTCACCTTGTCGCTGATCAGAACTCCGCCCGTGGCCAGGGCCCTGTTGCCGTCAAGCCCCCAGTCGGAACGCTGCAGGGTGGCCGTGCCCGTGAAGCCGACACGGTTCTGACGGTGAGCGTCCCGGCCCGCTCCGCCGAACCCAAGGTCGAGATGAACGGGCAGTTCGATGTCCTTGATCAGGAGGTATCCCGCCATGCGGAAGTGATCGTGACCGGCATGGAGGATTCCGCCCGAGCGGAAGCTCATGAGAGGGAACGTCGCGGCATCGAGGAAATCCGGGCCGGTGACATGCACGTCCCGTTCCGGATAGCCTGTGTCGACACTGCAGGTTTGGACACTGAGGTAGGCCTCGGACCGAGCGGGACATTTCCCGTCTAGCTTGAGAATCCCCTCGAAGGCGGTGAATTTTCCGCGTACGTTCGTGACCATGCCGTACCGGGCGGAAAAACCGATCGTGCTGTGGACCGGGTCGATAGCGTAGACGCCGGTCAGCCCTGCAAAGGGGGCGCTGCGAAAAATAGTGGTTTCCGTGCGGTTGAACATGGCGAGCCGGTTCCTTCGGGCGTGGATCTCAGATAGGGGCGCATTCTGAGGTGAATCTGCGACCGGACCGGCCCCTGACTGCCGCCAGGGGCCGCTCGCAGGGCCTACCGCTTCTGCCCAAGCCAGTCGGAGAACCGGGTCTCGGTGATATGCGCGTCAGGACCTGGCACGAGCGTGGTCTCCTTCAGCTCGGCACCGGAGTACGGGGCGCTCGGGTCCGTGACGACCGTGCGGGTGTCGTCCTTGTCGGCGAGTATCTGACGGATGAGTTCGTCGAGCTGGAACACGTCCGGGCCGGCGACCTCCACCACGCCGTTGACCGGGGCACCGACCGCAGTGCGGCCGACGGCAGCGGCCACGTCGTCGGAGTAGATGGGCTGGAACTTGACGGGGGCCAGACGCACGGTGTCGCCCTCGGTCGAGATGTCCGCGATCCCGTTCACGAACTCGAAGAACTGAGTGGCGTGGACGATGGAGTACGGGATGTCGGAGGCCTTGATCAGCTCTTCCTGCGCCTGCTTGGCACGGAAGTAGCCGCTCTCCTGAAGACGGTCGGTACCGACCACGGACAGCGCCACGTGGTGCGTCACACCAGCGTCCGTCTCGGCCCGCAGGAGATTGGTGGTCGAGGTGCGGAAGAAGTTCATGACGTCTTCGTCGTCCCAGGACGGGGAGTTGGACACATCGACCACGACCGACGCGTCCTGCAGAGCCTCGGCAAGCCCTTCGCCGGTCAGTGTGTTGACGCCGGTGTTGGGCGAGGCTGCGACCGCCTCGTGCCCGTACTCGTTGAGCTTGCCTATCAGCTTCGAGCCGATGAGCCCGGTTCCGCCGATCACTACGACCTTCATAGCGGTGTCCTTTCGTAGGTATTCACGCTGCGGCGCGCAGCTGCGACGAGTTCTTCGTCGGCGCCGAAAGAATTTTGGTCTGCGTTGAGGAGAGACCGGACAGCAGATCCATTTGTGACAGGGATTCGTAAGAATCGGGAAAATCCCCGGATAGGACCCTCAACGAGACTGTTCAGCCAGTCGTGAAGGGGCGTTATTCGGCGAGCTTTCCGTCGGTCGAGACCTCTGTCATCAGAGAGGAAATCTCGTCGGGAATGGCAGGAATGCTCTCGCGGGTGATACCGGTCGTGGGTGACCACACGAGGTTGACCTGCTGTGCGGGGTCCTGGTGGGGGTAGTCGCTGCGGTTGTGGCAGCCACGGGTCTCGCGACGCTCAAGTGCTGCTTCGAGGGTCGCCCGGGCCGACAGTGCCGCGGACTTGAGATCAAAGGCGTGGGCGAGATCCTGGAAGCCGGCGATGTCCGGGTGCACGCCGACGTCCTCCATCCTCTTCTCGATCGCCGCGAGCTCCGCGATCCCGGCGCGCAGGCCTTCTTCGTCGCGTACGACTCCGGCGTGCTCTGTCATGGTGTCGCGGATGGCACGCTGTAGCGCGCGGACGTTCTCCGGTCCGTCGGCCACCAGCAGATCGTCGATCTCCGCGCGGGCCTCCGCGATGGCCGACGCCGACCGCGGCTGCGCGGTCAGCGACTGCGAGTAGGCGGCCGCCGCCCGGCCCGTGATGCGGCCGAAGACCAGCAGTTCGATGAGACTGTTCCCGCCGAGGCGATTGGCACCGTGCAGGCCGCTCGACGCCTCACCGATGGCGTACAGACCGCGCACGTCGGTGCTGTGGTCCTCGGGACGTACCCACACCCCACCCATCGAATAGTGCGCGGTGGGCGCGATCTCGATCGGATCGCGGGTGATGTCCAGCATCTGCAGATCGAGCAGGGTCTGGTAGACCCGGGGGAGACGCGTCATGATCGTCTGCCGTGGCAGATGGGAGACGTCGAGCCACACTCCGCCCTTCGGCGTTCCACGCCCTTCCTTGATCTCCGTGTAGGAGGCCAAGGCCACCCGGTCGCGGGTCGACAGCTCCATGCGGGCAGGGTCGTAGCGGTTCATGAACCGTTCCCCGAGCGCGTTGCGCAGGATGCCGCCCTCACCGCGCGCGGCCTCGCTGACGAGGGTGCCGGCCGCGTTCTCCGGCTCGATGATCCCGGAGGGATGAAACTGCACCAGTTCGGGGTCACGCAGACGGGCGCCGGCCTCCACGGCCAGACGGAAGGAATCGCCTGTGTTCTCGTCGCGCCGAGAGGACGTTCGCCGCCAGATGCGGGTGTGACCACCAGCGGCAAGGATGACGGCGTCGGCGTGGATCAGGTACCGCGTTCCATGGGTGAGATCGAAGCCGTAGGCACCGAAGACGGCGCCGTCGTGGACCAGAAGCCGGGTGATGTAGACACCGTCGAGCACCGGAACGTTCAGTTGCTCCGCGCGCCGGATAAGCGTGCGCTGGATCTCCAGACCGGTGTAGTCGCCGGCAAACGCCGTCCGCCGGAACTTGTGCGCGCCGAAGAAGCGCTGGGAGATCCGTCCGTCCTCTTCCCGGGCGAAGGCCATGCCGTAGCGTTCCAGGTCGCCGACGCCCTGAGCGGCGCCCTGAGTGACGATCTCCACGGTGCGGGGATCGGCGAGCAGATAACTCTCCTTGAGCGTGTCGGCCGCATGCTGTTGCCAGCTGTCCTCGGGATCCATGGTGCCGAGGGCCGCGTTGATTCCGCCAGCAGCAAGCGCCGTATGCGCGTCCTCCTTGGGGCGCTTGCCGACCGCGAGGACGTCGACACCGGCCTCAGCCAGTTCGATCGCTGCTCGCAGCCCAGCACCTCCGGTTCCGATCACCAGCACCATGGTGGAAATACGTTGTTCGGTGATAGCCACGATCTACTCCGATCGCCGAGGGATTGTCACTCAGTAGGACCAGGACGTCCCGGAATGTGTGACACCGTTCGTGGACGCTCGCGTGGCAGGTGACGTCCACTGACCTCGATCCCATCGACGACCTCGGCGGGCGGGCGTCGGCTGTCACAACCTCGTGGGCTTCGTGGTCATACCTTCAGTCGAACATTGCCTCGGCGAGCTGGCTGACCACTGATCATGTGCGTCGGGCAAAGGAGCGGAAGATGCCGTACGTCATTGCACAGCCTTGCGCCGACGTCGATCGATGACGGAGCTTGCCTCATCGAGCGCCCAGTTGGGCGCAGTAGACGACCAATGCCGAGTACTCCCAGGTGTCCCGAGGCGAACGCCGTGGCGTGCTTGCCCCCACCTGGTCGTGTCGAGACTTCGCACCGTGCTCGATGTCACCTCCATGGCGAAGCACACGTGCAGTGGCTCTTGGCAGGCAAGCTGCGGGGCCATGGGTGGCTGGTGGGGATGGCGTCCCCGGTGAGGGAATGAGGCAGTGCGTGGGAAGGACCGTTCACTCCGGAGGCCGGGCCTTCCGGCCGAACTCCGCTTCCGGCGGTACCCAACGCCTCGACCTCCGCTTGCGTCATGAGCGGGTGGCGTTCGCCAGGATGCGCACGTCCCAGGACCGGTTCGCAGACGCGATCACCGCCTTCGCGGGCACGATGGGCTTCGTGTACGTCCATGCAGTCTGGTTCGCGGTGTGGATCGCCCTCAACCTCAGACTGTTCGGCTCCGTCGCAGTCTTCCACCCCTACCCGTTCGGGCTGCTCACCATGATCGTGAGCCTGGAGGCCATCTTCCTGTCCACATTCGTCATGGTGAGCCAAAATCGCCAGGCCGCACGTGAAGACGTCCGGGCCGATCTGGACTTTGAGACCAATCTTCGCGCCGAGGTCTGGGCGGTGCACATAGGCAAGTCGCTCGGCCTGAATCCGCAGGAGATCGAGCTTCACGTCCAGGAGATCATCCAGCAGAGCAAGAGCGCGATGGAACCCGGGTCCGGGGTTCCGCCGGTGGCCCCGGATGCGCTGTGAATGTGCGGTGACGGGCACGATGCTTCGGGTGCGGACCAACTCGCGGTAACGGGCGTAGCCGAGGTGTGCCTAGAGCGTGACTGGTCTGCGGTGCGGTCGGCCGACCTGGTCGCGGAAGGCTTTGCGGCGTCCACCAGTGCCGGCAACTGGGTGACGCCGTCGCGGTTGCTGCCGGTCAGGACGACCGGCAGCCGCGTGCCGTTCCCGTCGGTGATCAGGTGGCGTTCGTGGCCTGCTCGCTCCCGGCCGACCGGCGACGGGCCGGCTGGTCTCCCCTGTCCGTAGTCGTTGTGTGCCGGCATGAGGCACACAACGACCACGGAATCGACATGCAGCTGGACGGGCGGCCTTCGCTGTTGGCTATGAGACCAGCCTGATACTTGTCGGTGTTCCCCGCATGGCCATCTTCGTGTAAGGGCACAGCGAATCGGCCTTCTCCACGAGTGGGGCGGCGACGGCAAGGTCGATGTCCGGCCACTTGACCTCAAGGTCGACGTGCAACAAGTAGCCGCCGTCTTCCGGGTCCCGTCCAAAAGCCACAGTCGCCTCCACGGAGATCGCTGCGGGGTCGAGCGCGGCCTGCCGTGTGACCAGACTCAGCGCCCCGTGGAAACAGGCGGCAATTCCGGCGGCGAACAACTGCTCGGGGTTCGTCTCCTGGCCGTCCCCTCCCAGTTCTGCGGGCATGCGTAGGTTGAGATCCAGGACTCCGTCGGCGGAGCGTGCCCTTCCCGAGGCCCGCCCGTGACTCGCCATCCCCCCGCTCACCGTCACGGTCGTGGTGTAGATCGGGGCGAAGGTCTCTCCTTCGAAGTCTTTGTCGGTGGACAGATTGGGCGACGGGGTCCACTCGGTCATGGCATGACTCCGTCAGCGGTGCAGTACACGGTCGGGCGCTGAGCCGAAATCGGCACGGGAAGGGTCGTCGCCTTCGGCCTTTTTGCGTCATGCGGCCTCTTTATGCCGAGCCGCCATGCGGTACCAGATTCCGGGCCATGGGCAAAGCCCCACGGACTGGCAATGTCGTATGCCATATTTGGTGCACCTTCGCGTATGGAGGGTTTCCAGATGCGGACAGTGAGTTGACCGACATGTCCGCGCTGTTGTGACAGCCGGAGGTGTGCAGCTCGCTTGGCGAGTGCCACAGCACCGGCCAAGCGAACGGGCCTGTGCCGGGCGTCTTCGGCGGCCGCACCCCGGAGCCCGACCGCACCTGTCCGCCCACGGCGAGGGCACTGCGCCATCAGGCGTTCCGCGCCGACGGATCTCCGTGCAGGTGATCGCCCGGTCGGGCCGTCGACCGCTTCGGCCCAGGCGATCGCGACGGGTTTCCGAGTGAGTGCGGTCGTCGCCCGTCCCTGCCCTGGACCGAGTGCGCGAACCTGGCCCCGACGGTCGTGCGGCATTTGTCCGAGCCAGGCCCATAGTGCACACATATAGTGATTTGTGTCTCACTTCAGGCGTAATACTGGCGAAAGGGCATGTCATGAAGTTCGCAGTCATCGGCGGTACGGGACTGATCGGGTCGCAGGTCGTCAAGAACTTGAACGCCGCTGGACATGAGGCGGTACCGCACTCGCAGTCCACAGGGGTCGACATCATCAGCGGTCAGGGGCTGGACGAGGCGATGGCAGGAGCCGATGTCGTCGTCAACCTGACGAACTCCCCGACCTTCGACGACGCCTCCCTCGCCTTCTTTCAGACCTCGATGGAAAACCTCTTGGCGGCGGCCGACAAGGGCGGCGTCGGTCACTTCGTCATCCTCTCGATCGTCGGCACGGACCAGGTGCCCGAGCTGGACTACTACCGGGCCAAGGCGCTCCAGGAGAAGATCCTCGCGGATGGGCCGATTCCCTACTCGATCGTCCGGGCCACCCAGTTCATGGACTTCATGGACGCGGTTCTGTCCTGGACCGCCGACTCGGACAGCGTCCGGCTGCCGGCCACCCCCATCCAGCCCATCGCTTCCAAGGACGTGGCCGCCGCAGTCGCGGAGGTCGCCGCGGGCGCCCCGCTGAACGGGATCCGCAACATCGCCGGCCCCGAGATCTTCCCCCTGGATGAGCTGGGCCGGGTCACCCTGTCCCACAAGGGCGACCACCGTACGGTCGTCACCGACCCCACCGCCGGTATGTTCGCCGTGGTCAAGGGCGACGTCCTCACCGACAAGAACGCCCACCTCGCCCCCACCCGCTACACCGACTGGATCTCCTGAGGAACTCGCACGCACAGGCGAACAGACCGCAGCTCACAGGCCGCTCTGGAGATGCCGACTTCATTTGTGGACGAGGGACTGAATCCCCTTCGGCTCACGGCCGTTCAGAGCGGTGACCGGGATGGTCCGGCTTCATCGCCGGGGACGCGAGCCGGCACCGCGCAGAGCACGGTTTCCTGGGGTAGAGGCCGGGTGCCCGATTGAGCACTCCTGCTCAGGCGTCGACGCCCTGAGGCTGCTGAAGCCGCGCCGTTCGAGCACTTCCATGTCGCGGGCCCAATGCGCATCCGTAGTCGAGGTTGGCGGCGTGCCCGCCGATCCCGTCCGGCCCTGCCGACTGAGGCAGGTGGTGAACGTCTGCGCGGTCGATGGGGCATCCCAGCACGGAGCTTGGCCGTCGAGGTCGGCCTTGGAGGATGCCCTCGGGCGCATGGTTGAAGCCGGTCATGCTGTCATGGCGCCGGGGCGCCCGATGAGTTGGCGGCGTTCGAAGCGGACTCGGGTGAGGACGAGGGTGGCGAAGTGAATCCTCTGTCGAACCCGGCGCCGGCCGCATCCTGTGGGGACCGGGCCCTGGCGGCGGTCGGGAGCGTATGAGCAGCGTGATGATCGTTCCCAGAGTCGTCGTCAGTCCGCACCAGCCGCAATCCCCCTCGCACTGGTGGAAATGGCGCCAGGGTCTCGTGCGACAGGCCCGCCATGGAGAGCTTCATCCAGGCAATCGCGGCCATGCCGACCGCGTACGGCACCCTTCGCGCGGTTGCGCTCAGTCTTGACCGTTGGCAGCAGCCGGCAGCGGTCAGCGGGACCCACAAAGCAGCGGCTGAGAAGAAGGCCGTCTGCCGCAGTCTCGGCAGCCAGGGGCCTCGGTTCCACGGCAGCACCGCCATAACCCTGGCCATGGCGGTGCCATCCAAGACTCCGTGACACTGCGGCATGCAGTACACGCCCAGTTCGGAACCGGCCTGTGCGCAGGCGGGAGGTCAGTCGGTGGGCCGCGGGGCGCGCAGGTGGGCCCGCTTCTCGAGTTCCTCGTCGTCGACCAGCGTGAGCATCGGCTGGTCCGGCGCACACATCATGAACACGATGTACTTGGCCGGCACGTCCGACGAGGCGTTGCCGTTCTGGTAGTGGATCACCTCACCGCCCGGCTCCCAGAACGTCTCGCCGGCCTTGATCACGTGCTCCGGCTCGCCCTCAAGCTCCCACCGGACCGCTCCTTCGAGGACGTAGCCGAAACACGGCCCCGAGTGGCGGTGCGGAGGAGTCCCGGGGTCACCGGGAGCCCACTCGACGAGGACAGTCATCCCCGAGGCACCCTCGGGAATGAAAGGCGGTTTGATGTCCGCCAACATCTTGGGTCCGAAGCCGTCCTCTGAGTGCATTTCGTGCATTGTGTTACACCTCCGTAGACAGGCCCGGAACGGACGATCTCGCGTCGGCGATCCCGGGCTCACAACAACTTGCTTTACAACGAAGACAGGGCGTGGCCCGCATCTGTGACACGCCGCGAGCCGTCTGCTTTACGCACAGTCAGTCGGCGGTCTCCACAAATCGGCCAGCTGCAACATGGGGAGCGCCGCCCGGCGCACCGTGGCAATCGCGACCAAGCGGTGTCCGCCGTTTTCCCTGACGGCACCCCGGTGGTGCGTGTTGACATGTGTCCACGCCGTGCCGGGCCCCGAAGGAACCGGCTCAGCCGAACATGCCGACCTTGTAGCTGCCGGCTGGCTGCTGGGTGATGATGTTGATGCGGTTGTAGGCGTTGATGATGGCAATGAGGGTCGTCAGCGCGGCGAGTTGGTCCTCATCGAAGTGCTTGGCGGCGTCCGCCCAAGCCTCGTCGGTGACACCACCGGCCGCGTCCGCGACGCGGGTGCCCTGCTCGGCCAGCTCCAGCGCGGCGCGCTCGGCCTCGGTGAAGACCGTCGCCTCCCGCCAAGCGGCGATCAGGTTGAGCCGCACCGAGGTCTCCCCGGCGTGGGTGGCCTCCTTGGTGTGCATGTCGGTACAGAAACCGCAGCCGTTGATCTGGCTGGCGCGGACCTCCACCAGATGCTGAATGGTGGCCGGCAGCGTCGAGTCCGACAGCGCCTTGCTGGCCGAGAAGAAATGCTTAAGCGCCTTGCCCGCGAGGGGATTGCCGTAGTAGTTAAGGCGTGCGTCCATTGGCCCTCCTGGCAGAATTGCTGGTACGCACTACTGACCGGACAGCCCGGCAAGGTGTGACACCAGAGCGCGGCGTGATGCAGGTCTCAGCGGCCATGTCGTCGCCGTACAGTCGCCAGTTCGAGGGCTTCTGCGTGCTGTGCGCCCACCTCCGGATCCCACCCGGTGTCGAGGGGTTCGGGTGGCCGGAGCCCAATGCGGGTCTTTCGGTGCACAGCGCTGATTTCGTGACGTTGATCGCCAACCCGGTCGTGCCCATGTCTTTCCTGCCTGCGGGGCTCGCAGGCAGGTCACATCGGCACAGTGTTGAGGCCTGTCACAAACGTGGCACGAGTGCGGTCCTAGTGGTGTGAAGGGCTGACTTCACCCCACCGACGCACATTTCAGACCGGTCGACACCGGAGTACCTCTGTGTCGGTCGCCGGTCTCTCCCCTGCCCACGGTGTGACAGAAAGGCTGCCATGAGTGATCCGTCCCGGCCCACTGAGTTCCCTGCGACGAGCGAGCTCGACCAGCTACCCGACTGGGACACCGAGGAGACCGCCGAATGGCAGGCATCACTCGACGCTGTCGTGCGGAACGCAGGGCCGGATCGGGCGGTCTACCTGCTGCGACGCATGCACGAGTACGCGGCCAGGTCCGGACTCGCTCTGCCAGGGCTCTTGTCCTCGGACTACATCAACACGATCCCGGCGTCCGCGCAGCCCGTCTTTCCCGGTGACGTCGCCATGGAGTCCAGGATCACCGCCGTGAACCGCTGGAACGCGGCAGCGATGGTGACACGCGGCTCCCGCCTGGGGCTCGGCGGCCACATAGCCACCTACGCTTCGGCGGCATGGCTGTACGAGGTCGGATTCAATCACTTCTTCAAGGGCAAGGACAGGGACGGCTCGGGCGATCAGTTGTACGTGCAGGGGCATGCCTCGCCCGGCATCTACGCCCGCGTGTTCCTGGAAGGGCGCCTCGACGAGAAGCAGTTGGACAGCTTCCGGCGCGAGGCCGGCGGCCACGGACTGCCGTCCTACCCCCACCCCCGCCGCCTGCCGTGGCTGTGGGAGTTTCCGACCGTTTCCATGGGACTTGGTCCGCTCGCCGCCATCTACCAGGCTCGGTTCAACCGCTACCTGCAGGCGCGCGGCATCAAGGACACATCCGGGTCCCGCGTATGGGCATTCCTCGGGGACGGGGAAATGGACGAGCCCGAAGCGATGGCCGCACTGGCGCTCGCCGCCCGCGAGGGGCTCGACAACCTCACCTTCGTCATCAACTGCAACCTCCAGCGCCTGGACGGCCCTGTGCGGTCGAATTCCAAGATCGTTCAGGAACTTGAGGGCCGGTTCCGAGGAGCGGGCTGGAACGTCGTGAAGTCCCTCTGGGGCGAGGCTTGGGACACCGTGCTGCGACAGGACACCACAGGGGCCCTCGTTCACCGCCTCGGCGAGGCACCCGACGCCCAGATGCAGACGTACGCCGCGCGGGACGCCGCCTACATACGCACGCATTTCTTCACCGGCGACGCGCTCTCCGGCATTGCCGCCCGGCTCAGCGATGCCCAGCTCACCGATCTGTTCGAGAACTCGCGCGGCGGGCACGAACCGCTCAAGGTCCATGCCGCCTATCGCGCCGCAGTCGAGCACCACGGAGCACCGACCGTCATCCTCGCCCAGACGGTGAAGGGGCACACGCTGGGCGCGGGCTTCGAGTCCCGCAACGCCAATCATCAGATGAAGAAGCTGACCATGGCGCAGTTCCGTGACATGCGGGACGTGCTTGAGCTTCCCATTCCCGACAGCGCGCTGAGCGGCGACCTGGTGCCGTACTGGCACCCCGGTGAGAATTCGGAAGAGGTGCAGTACCTGCGCGATCGGCGTACGGCTCTGGGAGGTCCCGCCCCGGTACGCAAGGTGGTCGTCAAGCCGATGCAGCAGCCCCTGGCCGCGCCTTTCGAGGCCCTGACGAAGGGCTTCGGCAAACAGGAGGTGGCCACCACCATGGCTTTTGTCCGGCTGGTCAAGGACCTGATGCGCGTCGAGGAGACGGGGCGGCGTTGGGTGCCGATCATCCCCGACGAGGCCCGCACGTTCGGCATGGAATCCCTGTTCCCGACAGCCGGCATCTACTCGCCGCACGGCCAGACCTACGAACCGGTCGACGCGGATCAGCTGCTCTACTACCGCGAAGCCAAGAACGGCCAGCTCATCGACGAGGGCATCACCGAGGCTGGTTCCATGGCCGAGTTCACCGCCGCGGCGACCTCGTACGCCACGCACGGCGAGCCCATGATCCCCTTCTACATGTTCTACTCCATGTTCGGTTTCCAGCGAACCGGTGACCAGTTCTGGGCCCTGGCAGACCAGATGGGGCGCGGGTTCGTCATCGGGGCGACGGCCGGTCGCACGACCATGACCGGCGAGGGACTTCAGCACGCCGACGGACACTCCCACCTGCTGGCATCCGCGAATCCGGCCGCTGTGAGCTACGACCCTGCCTTCGCGTACGAGATCGCGGTGGTCGTCAGGGAAGGGCTGCGACGGATGTATGGCGACCAGCCCGAAGATGTCTTCTACTACCTGACGGTCTACAACGAGCCCAAGCAGCAGCCGGCCATGCCAACCGGGCCGGAGGTCGAAGAGGGGATCCTGCGGGGCCTGTACCGGTTCCGGCAGGCGGAGCCACTCGGCGCGGGACCGCGGATCCAGTTGCTGGCTTCCGGCACGGCCATCCATTGGGTGCTGGAGGCCCAGGAACTGCTTGCGTCCCAGTGGGGAGTCCAGGCTGACGTGTGGTCGGTGACCTCCTGGACGGAGCTGCGCCGCGATGCCTTGGGTGCCGACAGGGCGCGGCTTCGGGGTGAGGAGCGCGTTCCGTACGTGACGGCTGCGCTGTCGGGCACTCCAGGGCCCGTTCTGGCGGTCAGTGACTGGATGCGGCAGGTGCCCGACCAGATCAGCCAGTGGGTAGAGCAGGACTACACGTCGCTGGGAACGGACGGCTTCGGGCTGTCGGACACCCGTGATGCCGTACGCCGCTATTTTCACGTCGACGCCGAGTCGATCGTCGTTGCCGCCCTGGACCAGTTGGCGCGGGCGGACGCTATCGCCCCGGAGACGGTTGTCCAGGCTCGCGATCGCTACGGCCGCCCGGGACGCCCTGCGATTGCATGAGCAGTAACCGAGAGCACGGTCAGCCGCCGACTGAACCAGGTCGGCGAGACAGCGCAGGTCGCGGAGCGTCTCCGGATCCGACGCCGACCATGCTGCCGCCCTGCAGCCGGAACCCAACATCCGACCTGGCGCTTTCCCTCTCGGACCGCTCACGCGCAGCGAGCGGCCCAGGACTGGGAGCAGCTAGGCCTGGGTCGGCCGGCCGAAGTGGACCTCGATGGTCGGGACGAGCCGCTCCGTGAGTTCCTCGAATTCAAGAGAGGCCAGCGGCTCCACCGCGAGGACATAGCGCAGTATGGCGAGGCCGACCAGGTTTGCGGATACCAGAGACGTGAACGTCGGTGTCCGCTCGGTCTCCTCGGAGGTGATCCGGCCCAAGTACGACACGAAGGCCGCCTCGAACTCGTTGCCGAACGTCTTGGCCGTCGCCTCGTCCGACAGCTGGCCCGGTAGACGGCGACGAGCGCCGGGCGGGTCGACTCGTCCTCCCAATGGGAGAGGAACGTCCGGGCAATCCGCTTCCCGCGGCTCAACCCCCGGACCTCCCTCTCCTCCTCCGTCTTCTCCGGCAGGGATTCGAAAAGGGCGGACATGTCGATCCGGGAGGAGAGGGCCTCTCGGAAGAGGCCGTCCTTGTTGCCGAAGAAGTGGTGGATCAGAGCTGGTCTCTGGTAGTGCTCTGTCCCGGGCGGCGGCCGGCGCCCCGTGAGGGCCGTTTCCCGCGGGCGCCCTTCATGGCGACCGGCCATCGACATCTGTCGCCACGGTTGCACCGTAGCGGTCACCGATGAGGGCGCCGGTGTTGGGGCTGCGGTCCAGGTAGTTGCGCTCATGGGACAGATGCGCCGTCGGGCTGCTGCAGTTGCGCGGCCCGGCGTGGGTGGCCGGGTTGGGCCGATGTACGGGGGATCTTCCCGGCGCGAAGGCCCCGAGGCCATTGGCCACGGCGGAACAACCGTCGGCGCTGAGGGAATGTCCAGGTGCCGACCCACTCGATCCGGCCGTTCGCGCTGGTGAGCTGATACACGTGCTGGGGAGAGCGATGGCACCGTTGCGGAATCCGCCGAGCACCATCAGCAGGAGCAGAGAGCGCAGCTGGGCGTGCAATGCGCCCATCCCGCTGGCGGCGATCTGGGGGCACACCTGGTGCGGCCGCGGCGCGGCCCTGCCGGGGTGGGCGGCCGTGCGGGCTTCGTCGAGAGCACCCACTGCCCTTCCGATGATCACGTCCGGGACCAATCTGCGCTGGTCCAGTGCCTACCGGGCACCGACATACGCCGCTCCGAGTACGCCACCGGCGCCCACCACCACGGCCACCCGGCGCGGACGGGAGCGTAAGCCCGTCGACGGGGGATCCCCGGGCGGGCGGCTCGACGAGGTTGGTCTTTGCGACGAGTAGACCCTCCGCCTTTCTGACCATGGCGTCGGATCGGAACGGATTCCCAAGTAGGACCGGGCGACCCTTAGGTCTGTGGCACCGGACGCGTCGGCGAAGCGTTGGGCCATGAAGCGGACCCGCGGACGGCAATCCAGAAATTACGGGGAAACACCAGGAGGAATCGACCTGTCAGAAAGAGGGAGCCGTCCGCGGCGATCGGCCCAGGGCTTGTTCGGCCCAGATGGTCTTGCCCGCTGAGGTGTAGCGGGTGCCCCAGCGCTGAGTGAGCTCGGCAACGAGGAACAGTCCCCGGCCGCCCTCGTCGCTGACCCGGGCCCGGCGCAGGTGAGGTGCGGTGCTGCTGCTGTCGGAGACCTCGCAGATGAGAGACCGCTCCTTGATCATCCGCAGGCGGATCGGTTCGGTGCCGTATCGGATCGCGTTGGTGACCAGCTCGCTGACCACCAGTTCCGTGGTGAACGAGGCTTCTTCCAGCCCCCACGTGGTGAGCCGCTCGTCCACCATTTTGCGTGTCTCCGCCACCGCGGCAGCGTCTGCGGGTACGTCCCACTCGGCGACCTGTTCCTTGCGGAGGAGGCGGGTGCGGGCGACGAGCAGGGCGATGTCGTCGGTCTGCGTCTCGGCGTGCATGGACTCCAGGACTGTGTCGCACAGCTCTTCCAGCGAGGGCACGGGCCGGGCCAGGGCGTCGCGCAACGCGTCGATTCGTTCATCGATGTCGTGGCCGCGGGTTTCGACGAGTCCGTCTGTGAACAAGGCCAGCAGGCTGCCCTCGGGAATCGTCAGTTCCGTCGCCTCGAACGGCAGGCTGCCCAGCCCGAGCGGAGGCCCGGCGGGCACGTCGACGACCTGCGTGGTGCCGTCCGGACACACCAGAACCGGGGGCGGATGACCTGCCCGGGCCAGCGTGCAGGTACCGGACACGGGGTCGTAGACGGCGTACAGACAGCTGGCGCCGATGTCGCCGGGGATCGCGTTGTAGTCGACGACACCGCCAGCGGACTCGTCGCCCATCTCTTCTGCCGGGTGGGTCACCATGTCGTCGAGGTGGGTGAGGAGTTCGTCGGGCTGCAGATCGATGTCCGCGAGAGTACGTACCGCCGTCCGGAGCCGGCCCATGGTGACGGAGGCGCCGATGCCGTGGCCGACGACGTCCCCGACGACCAGGCCGACGCGCGTACCGGGCAGGGGGATCACGTCGAACCAGTCCCCACCCGCCTCGGTGGCGCGGTCTGCGGGCAGGTAGCGAGTCGCGGTCTCCGCGCCCGGATGCATGATCGGGCCACGAGGCAGCAGGGTGCTCTGCAGGAACAGCGCGATGCCGCGTTCGCGGGTGAACCGGCGGGCATTGTCCAGGCAGATCGCAGCACGGGCGACCAAGTCCTCGGTGAGGGTCAGATCATCCGCGGTGAAAGCCTCATGCGAGGCGTCATGGCGGAGGAAAGTGGCAGCTCCGAGAGTTGTGCCTCGGGCTCGGATCGGCACCGTGATCAGCGAGTGCGCTGCACAGGCGCGCAGCTCTGCCGCTGTCGCGGGGGTGTCGGCGAACCAGCGGGTCCCCTGTGGATCGGTGACGTCGTGCAGTTCCGCCCTTCCGGTCGCCACGCACCTGCTGACCGGTGAGGTAGCCGGGTGCCACCGCGTCTCGCCCAGGGCGGGACATGCCCCTTCCGTGAAGAATGCAGGCCGTTGTGCGGCTCTTCGCAGCAGAACGGGGCCGGAGGGAACAGACGCGGGCAGATCACCGCCGAAGACCGCCTCGAACAGGTCGACGCTGACAACATCCGCGAAACGGGGCACGAGGAGCTCGGCGAGCTCGTCAGCCGTTCCCTCCAGTTCCAGGCTGGCGCCGATGCGTGTGCGGGCCTCGCCGAGCAGGGCCAGCCGCTCTCGTGACTCGTACTGCCGGGAGTAGTCGTCCGCGGACATCGCCACTGCGCGCACCCGGCCGACCGGGTCCTTGAGCGGGAAGTAGTCCACGGTCCAGGCGTGTGCCTTCGGTTCGCCGGGGACCTTGAGGAAGGCCTCTCTCTGTGCAGGGTCGCCCGTCGCGGCCACCCGCCGGATCCATCGGTCGTTCTCGATCAGTGAGGTATCCGGGATCAGGTCGCTGAGGTGCCGATCGCGGAGTTCCGCCTCGCGCAGACCGGTTGCCCGGGCCATCGTGTGGTTCTGCTTCAGGCTCCGGGCTTCGCAGTCGAATACCCCGAGGTGAGCTGGATGCTGCTCGAACACCCATCGCATCAATGTCTCGTCTCCGGGCTCCTGCGCACCCGCCCGAACCTCCGCAGCCACCCAGGGCTCCGCGGTCAGTAGAAACCCGCCCGGCAGGCCAGGGGCCACCAATGGCGACAAACACACCCGCGCCTCGACGGAGCGGCCGTCACGGTGCAACAGCGCTGCCCCGTCGGCGGTGAAGAGACGGGTGAGAGACGTGCCGATGACTTCTTCGGGTGCGTAACCCCACAGTGCCTGAGCAGCGCTGCTCCAGAGGAATATCTGGCCAGAAGGGTCCGAGACGGCGATGGCTGTGTCGACGTGTAGCCGTGCCGATCCTGGAGGCAGCGGACCCGGCCACGCGTGGGAGTGTGCCATGGTGCCTACCTGGTGTGCTGTGCCAGATGACCGCCGGATTGCTCTCGCCATCGGCTCTATTCACGATCGTTCCACGACCGCCTGCCGTCAAGACGAGGGGTCCAGCACCCGGGTCTGATCCCGCCCGCACAGGCGTTTGGGAACGCAGCGGAGGCGGGCACAGCCACATTTTGTTTCAAACGATACCGTATTGGATGAATGGATGGCTGGTAACGTGGAGCTGTGATTGACGACGCTCCTCACCCCTCGGTCGGCTCGCGTGCGACCGACCGTCCCGGGGACGCCTCGCCCTTCGCTCTCGGCCTGCTGCTGCGGCGGGCGCACTGGCGGGTGGCCGGGGTGATGACGGAGGCGCTCCGCCCGCTCGGTATCGAGCTGCGGCATTTCGCGGTGCTGCTTGTTCTGGTCGACCGGGGGCCCACGGTGCAGCGGGACCTGGGGCCGGCGACGGGGTCGGACAAGGCGGGGATCATGCGGGTCGTGGACGACCTGGAGCGCATGGGTCTGGCCGTGCGCAAGGCGGTTCCGGGGGACCGGCGGGTGCGGGCGGTGGAGATCACGCCTCGGGGTGTCGAGCTTTTCGATGCGGCGCACGTGGCGGCGGATCCGCTGGCCGAGCGCCTGGTTGCCGATCTGGGACCAGGTGAGCGCGAGCAGTTGACGGGACTGCTGACCCGGTTCGCCCATCCCGCGGAGGGCCAGGCGTAAGCCCGCCCGCGCGGGAGCCCAAGGCCTGACCGGTTCCGGACCCGTGCATCCCTTACGGCGAAGGCGGCCCTGAGGACTACGGCCACCCTTGCCATACGCCGAACCTGCTGCAGGCAGGACTTTGTCGCCATCGTTCCGAGGCGCACCCCCCACCGGCGGTCCGAACACCTGGCCAACCCGGAGTCGGGTCACTTCACCGTCTTTCGGGGGAGCACGCCGCCGTATCGGTCAGGGTGCAGACGACGCAGACTCCGTGTGACGTCCTATGTCGAGGCGCCACACGGTGTCCATTGCGGGGTGTTCTACGCGGCGAGGAGTTCCTTGGCCTTGGCGGCCGCCTCCTCCAAGGCACGCTTGTGGGAGGCCTCGTAGAGGGGGACCAGCTCGGACATGGCCGGATTGCGGGGGGCCATGGTGAGTTCCGGAACGATGAAGTGGAGGTCCAGGCCGAGGGTGTCCTTGAGGACGGTCTCCAGGTAGTTCTGCACGAAGTCGTAGCCCTCGCGCGGGGTGCCCGGCGCATAGGAGCCGCCGCGGCTGGCGACGACGATGGTCGGGGTGCCTTGGGCGGAGGGGGTCTCGCCCGCGGTGCGGCCGAGAAGGAGCACGCTGTCCAGCCACGCCTTGAGGGTCGACGGGATCGAGAAGTTGTACATGGGGGCGCCGATCAGGACGGCGTCCGCCTGCTCCAGCTCGTCGATGAGCTTCACGCGCGCGGCGAACGCGGCAGACTGCTCAGGGGTGCGCTCGGCGGGGGCGGTGTAACCAGCGGCCCAGGCGGCGGCGGTGATGTGCGGGACAGGATGGGCGGCGAGGTCGCGATAGATCACCGCGCCCTGAGGGTGCTGCTCCTCCCAGACCTTGCGGAAAGTCGTGGTGACGGAACGGGACGAGGAAGCCTCGCCGGGGAACACGGACGAGTCGATGTGCAGCAACGTGGCCATGGGCATTCTCCCAAGAGAGGATTGACGCTCGACGATAGTCAAACACGAGATGGTATTGAATGAGACTATCACGAGTGAGATGGATGCCTGGATCTGGCGAGGAGACGGGGGAGCGCGGACCTCTATGGAGTGACGCAGGATCCGTCAACGGGCACGGAGCAGCCAGATGGGACCGTCGGCAAACCGTCCTCGCTGTCCGACTCCTGGACACTGCTTCGCCTGACCCGGGCCACGAGCAGCGTGTCCGCAGCCGCTATGGCCTCGTGCACGTTTTGGGTTCCCATCGTGATGCACAGCGTGTAACTCACGTCCTCAAGCTCACGCGCACTTTCCCGCCCCTCGCCCTCGGCGAGCGCGATCTGCAGGGACGCGTAGCGGGTCAGCAGCCTTCTGACGACCTTCGGATCCGGAACAACGAGCACAGTCAGGTCCTCTCTCAACGTTTGAGGCACACCCACACCTCATGCCGACATCACGCTTGGCGACAACAGCGTTCGGTTGCTTTCGTGGGCCACGCCGTTGCCCTGAGTGAAGACCGGATGCTCCCACCTTCTGTGACGAGATTGGCTTCAACGCTCTATCGCCGTGGCCGTGTTGCACCGCCCTGGCTCGGCTGGTCCATCTGGTGGCGTACTTGCCGTCCTGATCGGCGCCCCCGTTCGAAGAGGGCTCCGGAGCGGATGAGGGCGACGAAGTGGGGTGCGTTGACGGCCCGCCACCGTCGCTGGGCGGATTCGACGAGCTTGAAGACCATGGACAGAGCCGCGATGGGGGAGTCGGTGCCGCGGTGCCCTTGGGTCGCAGCCCAAGGGCGGAGAGGGTCGACTCGACAGGGTTCGTGCTCCGCAGGCGGAGTCCAGTGTTCGGCGGGGAAGTCGTAGGACGTCGGCAGTTGGTCTTGGTCGTCGGTGATCTTCTTGAAGGCCTCGGGAACTTCGTGCCGCAGAGCTGGGTGAAGGTCTGGATCGCCGCCTTGCGTGCTGCTTGCCCTCGGCGTGGAAGCCATGCGGGACAGCTGATGTCACACGACGCGTGCACGCCCGGTCTAAGGATTGAGCCGAGGAATGGAGGAGGTGTGTCGTGTGCGAGGAATCTGACATGGACTGCTGGAGCCCCTTTGCCGGGCGCGGGGCTGCGTGTTGGCAACCTGCCGTCGACACGCAGGATTCTCTGAAGCCCTCGTGAAGGTTGACGGGATTAGTGTTTGCGGCCGTGTAGCGCCGTGCCTTGTGAGGGGGGAGGATGCCGTATGGACCAAGCTGACTCGGTGTCGGTCGCGGAGTTGCTCGATGAGCGTCGGCACCTGCTGGAAGTCACCTACTGGATGTTGGGCAACTCCAGTGAGGCGGAGAGCGTCGTGGGTGAGACCTACCGTCGGTGGTACGGGCTGTCCGAGGTGGAGCGTGGGGAAATCTCAACTCCCCGACACTGGCTCGCGAAGACGGCTGGCGGGATCTGTCTGGGCCTGCTTGCTCACCCTCGCCGGGGTGCGACCGGTCAGAGGGACCAGAGAGAGGAGCACCACACGACGACGGGAGACGCCGAGGAAGTTCAGGCGAGCCTGGCAAAGGAGGTCAGCCGGGTACTGCTGAACGCGCTGGACTCTCTGTCGCCGGCCGAGCGGGCGGCGTTCGTGCTCAATGACGTCTTCGGGATGACCTCCGGTACGGTAGCCGACATCGTGGGGCGCCCAGAGTCCGAGTGCGTAGGGCTCGCCGACCGTGCCCGCCACAGTATTCGGATGCAGCGCTCACACTCCACCCCGCCGGACGAGCACGATCTCCTCGCCCGCACCGTCCGCGAGGCCTGCGTGAACGAGGATGCCGAACTACTTGAGTCGTTGCTGCGTCCGGACGCCACGGCGTTCTTCGACGGCGGCGGCAAGGTCCGAGCACTGAGCAGGCCCGTGCACGGCAGCCGTCAGGTCGCTCACAGCCTGCTGGTACTCCTGGCCCGCCATCCTCGTACCACCCTGACCACCCACTCCGTCAACGGGCGTACCGGCCTCATCGTCCGCTACGACCACCAGGTCGCTGCCGTCATCAGCCTCGACATCGCCGAACACCATGTTGCACAGGTCTGGGTCGTCCTCAATCCCGACAAGCTACGCTCCTGGAACCGGCCCCCCACCTAGGGCGACCCCGGTTCGCACGGACCCCCGTCGCAGCGAGGCGATGACCGGCGCTGGTGGCTTCTGTGCGTTGCCGTGCGGCCCTGACCACCCTTGTACATGAGGTCCACGAACAGCTTCAGTTCGTGCAGGCCGCGAAGCAGGCGATTTCCCGCTGGTAGCCACCCTGGTCAGAGTCTCGAAGGGGTCTTACCGGCATCGTTGTACCGCCTGCTCGCTGAACAGATCGGTCTCGGTGCCCGCGGTGGAGGCCACCCTGGCGACCCATGCCGTGTGTCGTCGATGCCTTCGCACCGTTTCTCGATAGTGGATGTCGTTCCGGTGTCGCCTCCGCTCAGGCCCTTCGTGCTTGCACCGGCGCGTGGCTGGCCACGCTGCGAGCCTGAGGGTCCAGACGGGCTAGCGTGCGCCACCCACGGAGGCCGCCGGTGTCAGCAACCGTCGACGAACGTCACTGTCTCCTCAAGCGGCGCCCGGCCTATACGGGGTTCGCTTGCCGTGACGTCCTCGTGCCCGATCGACATGCCGCAGAAGAGGAGGAGCTCATCCGGGGGCGACAGGACCTCCGCGACGGTCTTGTGATATTTGGCCCAGGCCATCTGCGTGCAACTGTGCAGCCCTTCGGCGCGGAGCAGCAGCATGACGGACTGCAGGTATATGCCCACGTCGGACCACTGGGGTCGGCCCATGCAACGGTCGATGTAGCAGAACAGGGCGGCGGGTGCCCCGAAACAGTCCCAGTTCGCGGCAGCGGCCCTCTGTCGCGCCTCCAGGTCCGTGCGCGATATGCCGAGTGCGCCGTAGCGCTGCTCGCCGAAGGCGGAACGGCGTTCCTGATAGGGGCTTTTGAGCACAGGGGGGTACTGCTCGTACTCCGGCTCGTCCCAGGGGTCCCCTGCGGCTATGCGCTCGCCGGCGCGCTTCTTGAGCTCAGCCAGTGGTCGGCCGGTCAGCACGTAGGTGTGCCACGGCTGGAGGTTCGATCCGGACGGTGCCCAGGCCGCGCCGGACAGCACCCGCTCCAGCACCTCCCTCGGGACGGGACGGTCGGTGAATTCCCGCACAGCACGCCGACTCGCGACCGCTTCATAGACATTCATGATCGCCTGAACCCCTTTTCTGTTCGGCACATCTGGAATCGTTATGTTCGCAACGGTATCATCTAATACTATCTCGCGCGAGTGGTGCACCGCACTCGGGGAAGGGTTGCCGTCCAGGGGTGGTTCGCCGACGGCGCCTGCCGGCTTTCTGGGGGGAATGATCTTCGCGCCGGCCGACGGGGTGTGCTCCGTGCCGCGGGTTTGCTGCGGGTCGAGGTGTCGGCCTGGGTGCATTCGGCCCATTCGGCAATGCCGGGGCCCGATCCGAGGCGATCAGGAGCGCCTTGTCCAGCCTCTATTGGCGCTGCCGCGGTGTCCCCAACTCGGCCACTGCTTCACAGACTTTGCGTGCTGTCGGCTCCAGGGGCAGGCGGCCGGCCACCCCGAAGCCGTCCTGCGTGGCTGGCGCACTGGTGCGGTGGTGTGGTCCCCACCGGCGATGACGCCCCTGACCGTGCTGCCTGCAGCAGGGTCGGTGTGTGGCAAGGGTGGCCGTAGTCCTCAGGGCCGCCTTCGCCGTAAGGGATGCACGGGTCCGGAACCGGTCAGGCCTTGGGCTCCCGCGCGGGCGGGCTTACGCCTGGCCCTCCGCGGGATGGGCGAACCGGGTCAGCAGTCCCGTCAACTGCTCGCGCTCACCTGGTCCCAGATCGGCAACCAGGCGCTCGGCCAGCGGATCCGCCGCCACGTGCGCCGCATCGAAAAGCTCGACACCCCGAGGCGTGATCTCCACCGCCCGCACCCGCCGGTCCCCCGGAACCGCCTTGCGCACGGCCAGACCCATGCGCTCCAGGTCGTCCACGACCCGCATGATCCCCGCCTTGTCCGACCCCGTCGCCGGCCCCAGGTCCCGCTGCACCGTGGGCCCCCGGTCGACCAGAACAAGCAGCACCGCGAAATGCCGCAGCTCGATACCGAGCGGGCGGAGCGCCTCCGTCATCACCCCGGCCACCCGCCAGTGCGCCCGCCGCAGCAGCAGGGCGAGAGCGAAGGGCGAGGCGTCCCCGGGACGGTCGGTCGCACGCGAGCCGGCCGAGGGGGTGGCTCTGTCAGGAATGTGGGTGGTCACGAGGTCACATTACAGCCATATGTACATTCGATACGGTTTCACTTGAAACTGAGTGTGTGCCGCAGAAGGGTCTCTGCCAGGCGTCTGCCCTGGTCAGCAGGTCAGCTTCCGGTGTCTGTAAGGAGGCCGGGCATCAGCCGCGATCGCGATGTATGGAGGAATGTCGCCCGAAGATGACGCTTCCGGCGGCCTGGACGTCTGCCAGGCGGGGCTTTGGCGCGTTCGCGGTGTTTGACGATGCTGCCGCAGCAGGTGCCGAGGCAGGTGTCGGTGTGGGCGGTCGACGGCGCCCGGTAGTACCCATACCAGCCGTACGTGTCCTCGAACTGTCCGGTCAGGGCCTTGGTGAGGGCGGGCTTCTTCTTGACCAGGTTCCCTTGGGCGCGGTCGGCAAGGCTTCGCGGGTTGCCTTCGTCGGCGAGCACCGCGTCGAGAGTGGCGCGCCCGGTCGCACACAAGCCGGGCTCCCGCAGCGACACCGACACCCTCCCCAGGCGCAGTGTCGGTCATCACCACCTGCAACCGCGGAGATGAAGGCCGCCGTCATGAGCCGGGATTGGATCACTTGGCAGTGGGTCCTGCAGGCCCGACCCCCGCGAGGTGGGTCAGCCGCCGATGCGGACGGCAGACAGGGCGTTGAGGCGATCGGGCTCGGTCCCCGACGAGCGGATCATCCACCGGGCGGTCGTGGGGCGACCCGGCACTGTCGCTCGGCTGAACTGTCGCTTGGCTGATGCGCCGTGCCGCAGCCGTGGTCTGACCCGGGCCGTCCGCGCACAGTCACTTGACTGATGGATCAGATCTCAGCCGGCCCCAGGCTCGTGGTGACCCGATCTACCGGAACAGGTGAGGACCTTCCGAACCAGCCGTTGCCCAATTCACGGCTCTGTAGACGCCGATCAGTAGCCGTCGTGGCGGCAAGACGAGAGAGGACGGATCATGGGTGGGAAGGTCTTCGACACCGATGATGAGCCCGGGTGTGATCACAAAGGTCGCAGACGCCGGCAAGTTGGCAACGCAGAGTCGGACGTCTGGCCCGAGTCTGTGACAAGTCGGACGGTCGTGGCTCTTCTCGAAGAGGAGGTGCCTCTGCCGGTCATAACAGATCTCCGATATGACAGCGCAGAGCCATATTCAATAGTCATGGCATTTAATGCGGGCACCGATATGGTCATTGAGTGGGAACTTGGTCGCGAACTCCTGGATTCCGGCCGGCGGCGGCTTGATGGTTTCGGTGATATTCAAATTTGGCCCGCTGAAATCCGCGGTCATGGGTTGATTTACATGTCGTTCCGGTCGGGCTGGGAATCGTTTGTTGTGGCCGCATCGGCGGTAGTAATCGGCGAATTCCTAAAGCGCACCTTCGAGGTTGTGCCCCTTGGAGAGGAGAGAAGTTTTCTGGATGTCGAAAGTTTCGTCAGTCAGTTGTCGGATGAAACATGACGTCTTCGGGCTGGATCGAGTAATGTCCGGCTACTACTGGGACGCCTACGGGCTGGGATCGGTGATCCGGTAACGCGCGGCGCCCATAGGGAATGGGTATGGCGACGCGGTCGAAGACGACACGGGAGCGATTGCGGATTGAGTTCAGTGGGAGTCCTTCCGCTTTGGAATGCAACCAATTTTCCTGCGCCGTACAGGAGCAGAACCACCGGCCGACCAGCGCTCGGACCGGAGTGGCGCCCACAGCTGATCAAGCCTGAGGCGAGCGGGGGGTTTCGCTCGCCGGTATGTCGTCCCAGACAGACGAGGGTGACGACGAGGTAACTCTGCACGCGCTGCCGAAATCCCCGCTGTTGAGACGAGTCGTAATTGTCGCCGCGCCACGCCACTTCAACAACGCCGCGACCTCCAGTAGGGTGCTCCGCCCGTCCTCAGAGAACCTCGTCGTAAGTTCCAGACGATCATCGACGGCGGAGTCTCCCCTATACGCTTTACGCGCGATTACGCTATACGCGCGATCCGGGCCGGACTGTGTCGGCCGGGCAACGAGTGGCCATTCCCAACGGATCGACCGGACCTTCAGCCGACGGCGCCGTGAATCCGCAGACGGCCGGCTGGGCGTAGGACTGCTCGCCGATGTTTTTTCGACCTGAGGTTGGCAGAGCTCTTTCAGTGCGGCCACTGAGCGGAACGGCAACGACGTCAGCAAGGCACAAAGCTCCCGGGCCCCGAAGGGGATGTTCGAGGGGCCACGATACTCATCGTCACCGGTGAGAGTGATCGCTGCTGCAAGCCCCCACCGCCCCAGCGTGGCCTGGGCGGCCCGGGTTACCCCACGCCGACAGGACACCCTCGCCCGGATCGAGGCCGGCTTCGGCATCTCCGTCCGCACCGTCTGCACCCACGACGGCTGTCACCTACCTGCTCGTCGACCACGCCCCGGTCCGCTGCGCGCCCGGCGCGCAGCCAAGCCGGACTACGTGCTGCTGGACGGCACCGTCGCGAAGCGCGACCGCATAGGCGACAGCCGGGCCGTCCGCCGGGCGGATTCGCGACACCGTCGGCATGGGGCGAACGCGCAGGTGCTGATCGATCCGATCAGGCAGGGCGGCTGCTGTGGATCTCACCCGTCCTGCTCGGGCGAGCTCAAGGCCTGACCGCTGTCCATACCCACCGGGTCATCCGGATCCGCGAACGCCAGGGCATCCGGTCCTCGCCGCCGCGCCTACCTGGGCGCCAGCCCCCGCGTGACCACATCAGTCCGACGCCCGCCCGTCGCCAACCCGACGCCCAGTCAACCTCGCTCTCTCGGCGGTTCAGGGCACCCCGTGGAGCCGGGCGTGGCCCGCCTGAAGTCCGGGCCCACCTTTCGCAAGGCCCCGCTTCAGCCCGCATCGCATGTCGTCAATCACCGCAGCCGCCCTCACCCTGAAGTGGCAACGCTGCAAGAGCTCACTAAACCTGCTGGTCATGGGCCTGATCCTGCTCATGGGCAATCGATCGCGCCCTTGGGCGCCTCAGCTGTGCGCCTCCACGGCTTCTACGCCCCGGTCGGGATCATGCTCGACAAGTCGCGGGTCCGCCCGGAATCGACCGAGATTCGCCGCTCGCTGTGTTGTTCGAGAGTCGTTTGACTGATGGTTCAACCTCACCGATAAGGGAGACCGCACCTGACGAGTACGATGGTGGCCGGAACGATCCCTTGATGGAGAGAAGCTTCACGTGCTGTGCCCCATGCCTGCTGTGCCGATGAGTGAACGTCCGGCCCTGCCTGAGCATCCCGTCGCCACGGTCAACGGAAGCACCGCAGGCGGTCACCGCCGGACGGCAGAGGGCTGCGTCTTCCTGCGGCCTGTTCAGGTCCGCATGCTCACGGTCACAGCGGGCGTACGTGTCGGCACGGGGCTGTGGGGAACCCCGCAGAAGGCGGGATCTGCGCGGGTCCGATGATCGGGCGGGACAAGGAGCTGCGCACCCTGCGCCGGCTGCTCGCGGACGCTGCGGCTGGGCAGGGCAGTGCGCTGCTGGTCCACGGCGCTGCCGGCGTCGGCAAGTCGTCTCTGCTGCGCACGGTCGGGGCCGAAGCCATCGAAAGTGGCTTCAAGGTGCTACGCACATCCGGGGTGGAGCCCGAGCAGTGGCTGCCGTTCGCCGCGCTGCAGATGCTGCTGCAACCGGTCTCTCGTGGCATGAAAGACCTGTCGGCTCCGCACCGGTCGGCGCTGAGCGGCGCGTTCGGTGTCCGGGACACCGAGCCCGAGATATACCGGGTCGGACTGGCAGTGCTTGAGCTGCTCGCCGACGAGGCCAACCGGCAGCCTCTCCTGCTGCTGGTGGACGACCTGCAATGGATCGATTCCTCAAGCCGGGACGTGCTCAAGTTCGTTGCCCGGCGTACCAACGACCTCGCCATACAGGTGATCGCTGCCGCCCGGATCCAGTACTCCGAATCATATGTGCTCCTGGACATCCCTCTGGAACCGCTCAGCCGACCCGCCGCCGCCGAATTGCTCGACGTCGGCGCGCCCGACCTGCCGGCGCCGTTGCGGGCGCTCGTCCTGGAGCGTGCCGCGGGTAATCCGCTGGCCCTGGTAGAGCTGCCCAAGGCGGTGCAGGGCGCGACCGCGCAGATGGACGACCTGCCGCTGACCCAGCGGCTGGAGGACGCGTTCTCCGCGCGTACCGATTCGGTGAGCCGGGAGTGTCGCACGCTACTCCTGGTCCTCGCCGCCGAGCCGTCCGCGCCCCTGAACCTCCTGCTGGAGCTTTCGAGTCGCATCTCTGGCTCGGCGGTCTCGGTCGACGTGGTGCAGGAGGCGGTCGACGCGGATCTGGTCACCCTGGTCGGCTATACCGCCGAGTTTCGCCATCCACTGATGCGCACGGCGATCTACACCCACGCCACGCTCGCCGACCGGCTGGCCACTCACCGTGCCCTCGCATCGGTGATGGACGACACCCCCGAGCGCCAACTCGCCCACGAGGCAGCGGCCACGATAGGGCCGGACGAGGAGCTGGCCGCCCGGCTTGAGCGATTCGCCGATATGTCGCAGGCCCGAGGGAAGGCGGCGGCTGCCGTCCCGGCGCTGCGTCAGGCGGCCGACCTTGTCGTCGATGCGCAGCGCCGGACCGGCATCCTGGTCCGGGCGGCCGAGTTGTCCAGCGAGATCAACCACCGCATCAGCGTCCAGATGCTGCTGGACCGCACGGACATGAGCATGCTGGGCCGGGTAGAGCGGGCTCGCCTCATGGTGGTGTCCGACAGTTATGCATTTGAACCGGGCGAGCCGCAGCGACGGATCCAGGCAATGGTCACTGCGGCGGCCGGAGCGTTCGACGCGGGAGCCGGAGACGTCGCTGAGAACCTGTTGTGGCGAGCCAGCGCACGGTGTTTCTTCCAGGACGGCGAAGCGCAGGTGCGTGCCCAGGCCGCAGCAGAACTGGATCGGTGGAACCCTGATCCGAATGCCCCCCATGTGCTGGCGGTGCGGGCGTACACCGAGCCGTTCCGGCACGGGGCTGACGTGATCGCGCGGCTCGGCGGAATCAGAGCAGACCATCAAGACGGCCGGATGCTGCATTTCCTCGGTAGCGGTGCCATGGTCATAGGCGACATCAGTCGGGCCACCCAGTACCTCGCGCTGGCGGCCGCGGCGTGGCGGTCGCAGGGCCGACTCGGGCTGCTCGCCCGTTCGCTGGCCGCCAGCTGGCCGCAGGTGTACCTCGGTCAGCTTGAGCGAGCTCGCGAGGAGTCCGCCGAGGGGCTGACCCTGGCCGAGGAGGCCGGGGAATGGATCGTCTGGCTAGGACTGAAGGCCACGGCCGGCCTGGTGGCGGCGCTGCGCGGAGAAACCGAGCAAGCAGCGCGGATGATCGGCGAACTACGTCTGCACAGTCTGTTCCTGGGTATGCCGTTCGTCACGGTGATGGCGCAGCAGACCGACGGCCTGCTCGCTCTCTTTGACGGTCGCGCCATGGAGGCATACGACGTTCTCGCGCGCGCCTTCGATCCCGTTGATCCGCACTACCATTCGGTGAGCCGTTGGCTGTTGGCGCCGGACTTGGCGGATGCCGCAGTCGCTGCGGGCACCGTGAAGCAAGCTCGGGAACTGCTGGCCGATCTTCCGGACCTGACCAGACAACTGCCTTCGGAAATGATGGTGGTGGCTCACGCCTACACCGACGCGGTGCTGGCTCCGGACGACACCGTGGAGGAGCGTTACGCCGCGGCCCTTGCCGCCCTGCCGGCCGACTGGACGCTGTCACGTGCCCGATTGCATCTGCACCACGGCCGCTGGTTGCGCCGCCAACGCCGTAACGTGGACGCCCGGCACCCGCTTCGACTCGCCCGTGCCGAGTTTGACCGTGTTGGCGCACAGCCCTGGGCCGAGATGGCCCGCGAGCAGCTACGTGCTACCGGTGAGTCGAACGGTCGACGGCACGCGAACACCGGTGAGCAGCTGTCTGCCCAGGAAATGCAGATAGCCGTGCTGGCGTCACAGGGGCTGAGCAACCGGGAAATCGGTCAGCGCCTGTTCATCTCGCACCGCACCGTCGGAGCGCACCTGTACCGCATCTATCCACGCCTTGGCATCACCGGCCGGGGCAAGCTCGCCGCCGCACTGGCAGCGCTTCACGATGAACAGCCCACGTCTGACGTCTCCAGCGCCCCAGAGTGACCTTCTCTCGGAGGGCCGGGACGGTTATGACGGTTTCGGATTCCCTGGGGGCAGCCGACCTTGCGAAGCGAGCAGAGCAGGTGCGGGCTGAAGGCCCGGTGGGAGGAAGTACAGCCATGGCGCGTCGGTATGACTGCTCCACGGTTTCCGGGCGGGCCGACGGGCTGCGCGCGGCCACCTTGGCGGTGCGCCGAGGCGAACTGGTGGTGCTGCCCACGGACACCGTGTACGGCATCGGCGCCGACGCCTTCAACCCCGCGACCGCGGACAGTCTGCTGCAGGCCAAGGGCCGGGGCCGCGCCATGCCCTCACCAGTGCTCGTCGCCTCCCCGGATGCCCTGCACGAACTGGTCACCGACTTCCCCAAGGCAGGCTGGGCTCTGGTGGAGGCGTTCTGGCCGGGCGGGCTGACCCTCGTCGCCCGCCACCGGACATCGCTGACCTGGGACCTCGGCGAGACCCACGGCACGGTCGCCGTCCGGATGCCGTCCGACCCTGTGGCACTTGATCTGCTGGCCCGATCCGGGCCGATGGCAGTCTCCAGCGCCAACCTGACCGGACACCCGTCCCCGCAGGACTGCGATGCCGCCCAGTACATGCTCGGCGACTCGGTCACCGTCTACCTGGACGGCGGACCCACCACGGCCGCCGTCGCCTCCTCGATCGTGGACCTCACCGGCCCGGCCCCCATCCTCCAGCGTGCGGGCGCGATCAGCGCCGAGCGCCTGAGCACTGTGGTCCCCGACCTGCAGGACGGCTCCTGACCCGGCCCGGTGAGGGAACAAGGCCGCGCACCCGGCCTACCGAAATCACCCGATCGGCGAGCGTCATGAGCGCGATCGCCTCGTTGGGGACAGCGTGACAGTGCATGGTGAACAGCATGTCGGCGGCGCCCTGAGGGGTGGCAATTGCCCCTGCCAGGGAGAACGGACTCGCCGAGCGCTGATGCCGGCGCTGGAAGCCGCGGCCTCAGCGCGTCTGGGCATGCCCGGCGCCACAACGCCCGGTGCCCGGTCTCCGGCGGTCGCACCCGCGCCCGGCGTGGTGGCCGCCTGCGCTGCGATGCGCCCGGGCCTGGACGTAACCTGCGGCCATGGCTGAGACCCCGCACCTGACACCGTCCGAAGCCCTCAACCTGCTGGTGACCGGCAATCAGCGATTCGTCGCGGGCTCCCCGCAGCACCCGAATCAGGACGCCGCGCGCCGCGCCGCCACCGCACCCGGCCAACGCCCCTTCGCCGTGCTCTTCGGCTGCTCCGACTCCCGCCTGGCCGCCGAGATCATCTTCGACCGGGGCCTGGGCGACCTTTTCGTGGTCCGCACCGCGGGCCACGTGGCCGGGCCCGAAGTGCTGGGCAGCATCGAGTACGGAGTGAGCGTCCTGGACTGCTCGCTGGTCGTCGTGCTGGGCCACGACTCGTGCGGCGCCGTCGCGGCGACCCACGCCGCCCTGACTGACGGACTGGGCGCCACCGGATACGTGCGCGACGTCATCGAGCGCGTCACGCCCAGCGTCCTGGCCGCCCGCGCCGCCGGACTCACCCACGACGACGACATCATCGCCGAGCACGTACGGCACACCGTCGACCTCCTCCTGGACCGCTCCCGAGTACTCGCCGACCAGGTCACCACCGGACAGACGGCCGTGGTGGGCCTGTCCTACCGCCTGGCTGACGGCAGTGCCCGCCTCGTCACCTCCCGAGGCCTGCCGGCCGAAGAAGCCGTCCCGAGCCTGCGCGCCTGAGCGAGCAGCACCGCTGTCCTCCCAACGAGTGCCTCTGGGCTGGAGCACGGCCGCTCCGAGGCCGAGCGGCTTGGACCGGTGATGGGCTTCCGATGCATGGGGTTCGGCGAACGCAGCCCACGTGGACCCGCACATCGTCGCCGCCTACGATCCCTTCGTCCCCGACCCCGGCCCGATTTCGGGGACCGGGGACCGAGCTCCCCGTCCTGCTTGTTCCCGGTTCCTGAGGTGGTCCCGCTTGGCCGCGCCGAGGTCGTCCAGGAGGAGGAGCGGGCTCCGGGCCAGGGCCTGGAGATCGCGTTCGGCATCGTGGCCTGGGCGGGGGCGGAGCCGTGCGTAGAGGTCGGCGGTGGTGGTGGCCTCCCAGCGCAGGCGGACGGCTCGGGTGAGAAGGGCGCGGACGGCGCCGTACGCCTGGTAGGTCTTGCCGGTGCCGGTGGGGCCGACGATCAGCAGTGACGAGCCTTCGGCGATGCCGGGTCCGCCGGGGCCCGGGCGGCCGGCGCGGGCGATCTGGTCGGCCCAGGAGGTGACCTGTGGGTGGTCCGCCACGGCTCGTCGGTAGCGGGCGGGGATGCGGGCGTCGGCCAGCTCCAGCGCGGTGACGGGCTCGGGCGGCGGTTCCTCGGCAGCGGCGCTGGGGTCGATGCCGCGGTCGGCCAGGATTCCGCTGAGCCGGTCGGCGAGGGGGCCGACGCGCTGGGCTTCCCGGGTCAGGGTGGCGGTCAGAGTTCACCTCCGTAGGCGGCAGCGACGTCATCGGGGTTTGTCCAGGCCCGGTGGACAGCAGCGGCGGGAGTGGCATTCATGGCCTCGTGCACCAGGCTGGGCAGCGTGCGCGGGTGCAGGCCCTTGGCGAGCTGCCGCTGGAGCCCGGCGCGGATGTGGTCCGGTGCGATGCCCTCATTGACGAGTTTGCCCACTTCCCGGCCCAGGTGACCCAGGACGTCGCTGGGCGGGCGGTGGGTGCAGGCGGCGGCGTACTCGGCGATGAGTTGCTGAGCCGAGACGGTGTGGGGCGCGGGGGTGCTTGCGCCCCCCGAAGGGGTACTTCCTAGATCCATGATCCTAGGTCCTAGATCCGGACCGTGAGGCGCCACTGAAGGCTCACGCACACTTTCGTGAGCCTTCCCGGACGACTCCCGGAGCCTGGTTTGACCTGCGGGTTGCCCGCTGGCGCCCGGATTCGTTACAGGCTCGCGCAGTTGCCCCGGGTCCTCAGTGCGTCCTCCGTGAGGGCTCGGTTCCCTCTCCCGGAGCGCTCCGTGCGCTGACCGTGCCACGGTCTCGGCGACGCCGACCCCCTCGGAGCTCTGCCCGATGCCGGTCCCAGTGCCGTGGACCGGGCAGTCGGGAAGCCGGCTCATGCTGGGCCGGTTGATCTTCTGGTGCTGGTGCCAGGTGACGATGTGCAAGTAGCGCTTGTCGTCCGGGCCCTTGTAGCGGCAGATCAGACCGGCGTCGGCGAGCTGGGCGAGGTCCGTCTCGACGTCGGAGGGGCCGTGTTCCGGACGCAGGACCCACAGCTGTCCGGCGATGATCGCGGCGTGGTCGCGGTGGCGGCCCTGGTCGTCGGCCTGGGTGAGCAGGCCGAAGAAGGTGCGCTCGGCGGTCAGAGTGACGGCAGCCAGGGACTCGGAGACGAAGGCTTCGGGCTTGATGGTGCGGATTCGTGCCAAGAGGGGCGGGTCCTCACTCGGTTGCAGGTGGGCAGGCGCCCACGGCTCACCGCCGAACGTGGCGGTACGGGTGTCAGGGGTGGGGAGCTGGCCGGCCAATGGCGCGGGGCGTGCCGATAGCCGCTCGCGCTTTCCGGGGTGTCGTCAACATAGCCACACCCAGGGCGCGCAAGTCCAGCCCACTCCAGCGCAATCTCTTACGGCAGAAAGGCTGCCGGAAAGCAGGCTGTAGAGGGCGGTGTCAAAACCGTAGGTCACGATCGGCGGATGACCAAATAGTTGTCCTTGACGCCGAGCCAGAAGGATCACATCGGGAAGCCGTTGACGTGCAGTCGATGGGGAAGCTACAACACAACACCCCACGTCGCAGCCGCCGCGAAGCGCCGATTAGCGCGGAAGTCCTTGGTGCTTCCCGACCGGGGAAACCGCCTCGCGTGCGGACGGCGTGCGACGGAACATAGACCACGATCGCCGGTTCACCAAACCGGCGAATGCAAGCTAGAACTGGAGCTGTGGCAGCACGCCCTCTGGAAATCGGACCCGCAGGAATACGGGCCGCCCGCACCATCGAAATACTCCGCACCGAACGCGGTCTGTCCCAGCGCCAACTCGCCGGTCGCGTTACCGCGCTCGGCCACCCGATGTCCAACTCCATGCTGTCCCGCATCGAACGCACCCAGCGCCGCTGCGACATCGACGACCTCGTCATCATCGCCGAGGCACTACACATCTCTGCCTCGGTGCTCCTCGGGCGCTCGCCTGGAGGCTGTAATGCGCGCTTGTCGCGGTACCTCGCACGGGATCCCCGGTTAGCGAAGCCGGCGATCCTCCACACCATTGATGGTGTTCGCCGACTGTGCTTGGCAGCGGAGCCGGGTGGACAGCGCCCTGATCAATAGCCATGCCGCTCGGCAGACTTGCATTTGCCCCCGAACCACACCCATGGAGGTCAACTGTGCCCGTACATCCGTCTTCTGCTGCCTGCTCTAGCTCCATTCCAACGACGGACGCCACCCCCGCAGCACGCCAGGCATTCCTGAGTGTGAAAGACGCCGCCGAGTACCTCGGCCTGTCGCCGCACACTCTCTATGTCTGGAGGCATCGCCGAAACGGCCCGCCCAGTTTCCGGATGGGGCCGCGTGGCCGCGTCATGTACCGGATCGTGGCGCTCGGCGCCTGGATCCGCGAGCAGGAGCAGGCCGACTCGCGCTCCAACACGACTCTGAGCCCATTGGACGCGGCACCGCAGAAACGCTCGGACTATGCCACGAGCGCCTGACCCTGCTGACTCCTACCGCACGCAACCTGCCATCGAGGGAAGTATTTGGCCGGCTACATAGAAGACCGCTGGATCAAGAAGAAGAAAGACCCCGTCACCGGCAAGCGGGAACGCACCGCCCGCTACGGCAAGGGGGCCCGGTACCGGGTCGCCGGTATCCCCGGGGTCCGGGACAAGTCGTTCGACACGCTCGAAGACGCCAAAGCGTGGCTGCGCAGGGCCAGCACCGACAGCGAACGCGGCGAGTTCGTCGATCCCCGCGACGGCTCCATCACACTGGACGACTATGTGACACGCTTCTGGCAGGCGGGAGTTCGTGGAGCGCCCGGCACCGTCAAACGCATCGACGAACGCGTCCGCCTCCACATCCAGCCTCAGCTGGGCACCGTCGCCCTGCGGGACATCAGTCCGGCGGTACTGCGTAGCTACATCGCCGCGCTGGAGAACGAATGCTCGCCGCGCTACGCCCGGCAGATCCTCACCTCGCTCTCGAACATCTTCGAGACCGCCATCGACGACAAGCGGCTGGCGCGCAACCCGATGCGGGCCAAGTCCGTGCGCTGGCCCAAAGTGCCGGAGGATCAAAGGGAAGCCTGGCCGCTGGAGACCGCGCGGCGCGTACGGGACGCGATCAACGCGCGGTACCGCGTGGCAGTCGTGCTCGCGCTGGGCTGCGGGCTACGACAGGGTGAGGTCTTCGGGCTGTCGCCGGAGGACGTCGACTTCGCCCGCGGAGTTCTGCGCATCCGCCGACAGGTACAACTCCTCGGCGGTCGCCTGTACTTCGCCCTCCCGAAAGGTGGCAAGACGCGCGTCGTCGACATGCCTCCGTCGGTCGCCGCGGCGCTGGCCCAGTACTTCATGGAGTTCCCCGCAGTCGAGGTGGAGCTGCCGTGGGGTGGTCCGGAGCCCGATCGGGAGACGGAGAAGTTCCCGCTCGTCATCACCACGACGTACGGCAACGCCCTTCGCGCGAACATCTTCAACGTCGAGGTATGGAAGCCGGCCCTGGCCGCCGCCGGCGTCATCCCCCTGCGGAAGAAGGACGAGCGGTGGAAGGCTTCCCGCAAGGACGGTTTCCACGTGCTCCGGCATACCTACGCCTCGGTCATCCTCGAAGCGGGCGAGTCAGTCGTCACCCTGGCCCGATGGCTCGGCCACTCGAGCCCGACCATCACCCTGGACTACTACGCCCACTTCATGCCCGAGGCTGGCGGCAAGGGGCGCGGGGCCATCGACGCCTTGCTCGGCCAACCTGCCGCGGTCGCCACGACCGCGTAGACGTCCACTCCCCACAACCCACAAAACGGATGGGCACAGCAACCAGCTGTGCCCATCCGTTTTGGTGTTTCATTCTGGAAGCCCGCTACTCTCCGTGCTGGCCGACGCTCCCAGATTGCGCCACAGCGCCGAGGCTCTCGCAGGTCAACACCCGCGATCGCAGCTGACCGCCCGCATCGGACCGCGGCTGATTCTCCCCAGATTCTCCCCAGCGGCCTCAGATGCCCCGTCGGCGCCTGCGATCGAGGCCGCACCTCCTCAGAGCGTCGCCTCTCGCAACGATTACTCAGAGCCAGTCTTTCCGCTTGAAGATGACATACAAACTGGTACAGACAACCGCCATCAGGACGATCGCGAAGGGGTACCCGAGCACCCAGTGCAACTCCGGCATGCTGTCGAAGTTCATCCCGTAGATGGTCCCGACCAGCGTCGGAGCGAAGAGAATCGCCGCCCAAGACGAAATCTTCTTGATCTCCTCGTTCTGTTCGAAGCCCGCCTCCGCCAGTGCGCGCATCTCGGCGTTCTGTTGTTGGGTGACGAGGGTGGCGTTGACGGTGAGGATGTCGGTGAGGGCCTGGCGGAAGCCGTCGACGCGTTCGCTGGTGTGGGTGACGTGGTCGGCGACATCGCGGAGGTAGCGCTGGAGTTCCTCTTCGGTGCCGTACTTGGCGAAACCCGCCATCAGGCCGTGCAGCATGCCGACCAGCGGGCGGGTGGCGCGCTGGAACTCGACCATTTCGCGGGAGAGTTCGTAGATGCGGCGGGACACCTCGGGGTCGCCGCGGAAGACCTCGGTCTCGATCTCGTCGATGTCGTTCTGGACGCCGGAGACGACGGGGACGTAGCCGTCGACCACGGAGTCGAGGATCGCGTAGAGGACGGCCTCGGGACCGAGTTTCAGCAGCTCCGGGGTGTCCTCCATGCGGCGGCGCACCGCCGACAGGTCCGGCGCCGCGCCGTGCCGGACGGTGATCACGAAGTCGGGGCCCACGAAGACGTGCAGTTCGCCGAAATAGACCTCCTCGGCCGCGTCCAGATAGCGGGCCGCGCTCAGGACGACGAAGAGCGTGTCGCCGTAGCGCTCCAGCTTCGGACGCTGGTGTGCCTCCATCGCGTCCTCGACGGCGAGTGGATGCAGGTCGAACTCGGCCGCCAGGGAGAGGAGTTCGGCCTCCGTGGGGCGGGCCAGGCCGATCCAGGCCATGCCGGAGGGCTGGTCGCGCAGCTCTCGGAAGGTGTCGGCGAGGGAGGCGGGGGTCGAGACCCGTACGCCGTCGCGGTACAGGGCCGCCTGTACGACGCTGTCGGCGGCGGCGGGTTCCGGCTCCGGCGGGTCGGCGCGCGGCGCCGGGGGTGTCACGCCGGTCGCGGCCGGCGGGTTCAGGGCGCGTCGCCAGACGGGCTTTCTGCCGTTCTTGGCGGTCGGACGGGGGCGTCGCTCGGACATTGCGGCTGCCTCCCAGGTCGCTGGTACGTCGCTGTGATCACGGAGAAGGATATACGGGTCAAATGTCGCGGGCGGGCAGTGGGCGTACCGTCCGGGCGGCCGTGCCCGTGGAGAGCCTCACGGCTTGCGGACAGAAGGTGTCCGCAAGCCTCGTTAGCGTGCACAGCATGACGACGAAGGTGGAGGCGAAGGTGAAGACGGAGACGAGCGGGGTGGACGGGAGTAGGAAGGGTAGCGGTGGCGGGAGTAGGAACAAGGGGCGCGGCGTCGGCGCCCACCCCGCGCCCGTACTCGACCCCCGCGCCCTCAACCGCGCGACCCTCGCCCGCCAGCTCCTGCTGCGCCGGTCCGCCGGGCGTGGCGTGGCGGACGCCGTCCGGCACCTCGTGGGTCTTCAGGCGCAGAACGTGAAGCCGCCGTACTACGCACTCGCCGCCCGACTGGAAGGGTTCCGGCCCGAGGAACTGTCGACGGCCATGGAGGACCGTGCCGTCGTCCGCATCGTGACCCTGCGCTCCACCATCCACACCCACACCGCCGACGACGCCCTCACCCTGCGACCGCTCGTGCAGGGGGCCCGCGACCGGGAGCTGAACAACTTCCGCAAGGGGCTCGCGGGTGTCGACCTGGACCGGCTCGCCGTCATCGCTCGGGAGCTGGTGGAGGCCGAGCCGCGCACGATGAAACAGCTCCGTGAGGAACTGCTCGTCCACTGGCCGGACGCCGACCCCTTCGCGCTCTCGGTCGCCGCCCGCTGCCGGCTGCCGCTCGTCCAGGTCACCCCGCGCGGACTGTGGGGCCGCAGCGGCCAGGTCGCGCTGACCACCGCCGAACACTGGCTGGGCCGTCCCACCGAGCCGTCCCCGGGCCCCGACGCGGCCGTCCTGCGCTACCTCGCCGCGTTCGGGCCCGCCTCCGTGAAGGACATGCAGACCTGGGCGGGGCTGACCCGGCTGCGCGAGGCGTTCGAACGCCTGCGCCCGCGACTGCTCACCTTCCGTGACGAGAACGGCGTCGAACTCTTCGACCTCCCCGACGCGCCCCGCCCCGACGCCGACACCCCGGCCCCGCCCCGCTTCCTGCCCGAGTTCGACAACCTGCTCCTCGCGCACGCCGACCGCTCCCGGGTGGTGCCCGCCGGCCTCAAAGGGCGTACCTGGGCGGGCAACCAGGCGTACTGCACGCTGCTCGTCGACGGCTTCCTGGGGGGCCTGTGGCGACAGGAGGGGGAGGTGCTCACCATCGAACCCTTCGGCCGGCTCACCAAGGTCCAGCGGGAGGAGGTGGTTGCGGAGGCCGAGGGGCTGCTCCGGACACTGTCCGGCGCGTCGGCGTCGTACGACATCCGCTTCGGGACCGTGGCCGCGTAAGCCATGTACGTCACCCGAGCCATGTACGTCACCCGAGCCATGTACGTCACCCGAGCCATGTACGTCACCCAGGCCACCTACATAACCCGAACCCCATACGTCACCCGAGCCGCGCACGCCACAGGAGTCGCGTAGCGCCCGTACGACCGTCCGGGGCACTCAGTCCGCGCGACCCGTCACCGCCACCGTCACCCCGAGCCCGATCAGGGTGCACCCGCCCGCGCCCCCGATCAGCGACAGCCGACGGTCCGAGCCGGCGAACCAGGAGCGGGCCGCGGACGCCGTCAGCCCCCACAGGGTGTCGGTGACCAGCCCGATGGAGATCGGGATCAGACCGAGCACCAGCATCTGCACGGGCACCCGCCCCGCCGAGTGGTCCACGAACTGCGGCAGCACGGCCGCGAAGAAGACCAGCCCCTTGGGGTTGGTGAGGCCGACGAGGGCGCCGTCCAGGACGGTCCGCAGATCGCCGCGCGCCGCGGCCGCGGGCTCCTGCCGCAACGCCGAGGCCTTCATCTCCTTGCGGTGCCGGAACGCCCGCACCCCCAGCAGGACCAGATACGCGGCACCCGCCAGCTTCACCACCAGGAAGACGGTCAGCGAGCGCTCCACCAACGAGCCGATCCCGAAGGCGACCGCGGCCACCAGCAGATACGAGCCGACGACATTGCCCAGCGCGGTCATCACCGCAGTGCGCCGGCCGTGCGCGAGCGCCCGCCCGATCACGAACAGCACGCTCGGCCCGGGAATCACGATCACCAACAGTGACATCGCCGCGAACGCCAGGAACCGGTCCGTGGACACCATGTCCATCACCCCCAACGGCCGCCATTCAAACAGGGGCCCTACAGTCCCGGACATGGAACTGCGGCAACTCGTCCACTTCGTCACGGTCGCCGAGGAACTGCACTTCGGGCGGGCGGCGGAGCGTCTGCACATCGTGCAGTCGGCCGTCAGCCAGCAGATACGGCGGCTGGAGCGGGAGCTGGGCGCCGAACTGTTCGACCGTTCACCGCGACACGTACGGCTGACGGGGGCGGGGGAGCGGCTGCTGCCCGAGGCGCGGGCGGTGCTCGCCGCCGTGGACCGGGCCCGCGCGGCGGTCGCCGCGGCCGAGGTGCTGCGCCTGGGCACCAGTACCGGGCTCGGCGCTCACCTGGACCGGGTGCTCGCGGGCTTCGCCGGGCGGAAGCCCGCGGTCCAGGTCGAGTTGGTCTCGCTTCCCGCGCAGGAGCGGCTCGCGCGGGTCGTGGACGGCCGCCTCGACGCCGCGTTCGTACGGGGTGCGGAGTCCCTGCCGGGCGTACGCGTGCTGCCGCTGTGGCCCGATCCGCTGGTGGCCGCGCTGCCCGCCGGGCACCCCTTGGCCGCCCGCGACGGCATCGACCTCGCCGAACTGGCTCCACTCCCGCTGAGCATCACCGCGCGCCGGACCAACCCCGCCCTGGTCGACCTGGTCGTCGGGGCCTGTCACGACGCCGGCTTCGAACCTCTGCCAGGACCGGTGAGCGGCTCCCTGCAGGACACCCTCGCCAGCATCGGGACCCGGCCGCTGTGGACGGTCGTCTACGCCTCGCACGCCCGCGTCCTGCACAGCCCCCGGGTCGCCTTCGTACCCTTCCGGGCACCGGGACTCGCGCTCACCACGGGACTCGCCGTGCACGGCGCGACGCCGACGCCGCACCTGGACGCCCTGCTCGCGGCCTGCGGCGATCACGAGAACTGATGGCTGCGGTCGCGTTCCGCTTCTTGGTCGACGAGCCCCCGCGCGATGAACTGAACCCGTAGCCGGAGAGCGGCCGGAGCCGCCCCAGAAGAGGGAGTTCAGCCATGCCCATCGTCACCATCCAGCAGGGCCCGCGCGACGTCGAGCTCAAGCGGGACCTCGTCAAACGCGTCACCGACGCCTTCGTCGACGCGTACAGGATTCCCGCCGAGAGCGTGCACGTCTGGATCCACGAGGTGCCGGCGGACAGTTGGGGCAGTGCGGGGAAGCTGACCGCCGACAAGTAGAGACAAGTAGAGGGGGGAACGGGGGGAAGGAAGGGGGCAAGTGGATAGGGGGCGTTGCGGGCCGCTCGTGGAGGCCCGCAACGCCCCCTGGCTTTCACCTGAGGAGTGCTCAGGAGTCTGGGGAGCCCGTCGCCGCCGGTGACTGACGAACAGTCACCGGCGACTGGTGGCTACGAGTTGATCTGCGTCTTCACCAGGTTCGAGAAGGTCGTCAGGCGGGTGTAGACGCCCGGGTAGCCGGCCTCGGCGCAGCCGTTGCCCCAGGAGGTGATGCCCGCCAGGACGCCGCCGATGAGCAGCGGGCCACCGCTGTCGCCCTGGCAGGTGTCGGTACCGCCGTTGGTGTAACCGGCGCAGACCATGTCGTTGGCCACGAAGTCGGAGCCGTAGGAGCCGGCGCAGCTGGTGTTGGACACGATCGGGACGGTCGCGGTGCGCAGCTGGTTGGAGGAGCTGCCGCTCTCCGAGGTGGTGCCCCAGCCGATGATGCGGGCGGTGGCGCCGGTCGCGTACACGCTCGTGTCCGTCGAGGCGACGTACGACGCCGGGGTGTACGACATCGACGTCGACAGGGTCAGTACGGCCACGTCGTCGCCGTTGGTGGCGTCGGTGTAGTCGGGGTTGATCCAGATCTTGCTGACCTTGCTGACGGTGCCGTTCGTGCCGTTGAGGTAGGTTCTGCCGCCGATGACGCGGACGCTGCTCGTGGTCTCGCCGACCATGCAGTGGGCGGCGGTGACCACCTTGTTGGCCGCGACCAGGGTGCCACCGCAGAACTGGTTCTGCGAGGCGTCCGTGATCTGCATCATGAACGGGTACGCGGTCGTGGTGGTCGTCGTGCCGCCGACGATCGGCTGGGGGGCGGCGACGGCGCCGGGTGCGCACAGGAGAGCGGTCGCGGCGGCGGCAGCGGTCGCCGTACAGAGGGCGGCGGTCTTCTTGGCGCGGTTGAGCCCGAACATGGATCTCCTCAGAAGTTGCCGGTGGGGGGACGCGCGGGTGTGGGGGGTGTCGCACGGCGTCTGTGGGTGGACGCCGTGTGCCCGAGCGAGCGGCACGACGCTCACGCTAGAAGGCCGAACCTTCCGCATCCAAGAGGGGAACCCCCTAGGCGAGTTGCGGGAGGGAAAACCCTTGCTCGAGAGACACGGGGTTTAGCCAACGATCCTTCGGCTGCGGGCCGTTGGGGGTTACCGACGCGGTTGCCCGCACCCCCAGGACCGGGGCCGCGCCCCGGATCCCCCTGCCCGTCGTCTTTCGGCTGTCGGCCGGTGGTGGCTGGTCGCGCAGTTCCCCGCGCCCCTGAGGCGGGGCTTCGCCCCGATTCCCCGCCCGCCCCGGGTTCGCTCGGCCGCGGGCCGGTGGGGGCGGGGAAAGTTCACCCGCTCCGGCGCCCCGCAGCCAGCCGAACGATGTCCACCCGCGACCGAATCCCCAGTTTCCGGTACACCCGCGTCAGCGTCGCCTCGACGGTCTTCACGCTGATGAACAGCCGCGCGGCTATCTCCCGGTTGGTGGCGCCCTCCATGACCAGCGCCGCGACCTGACGCTCCGTCGCGGCGAGGCTGTCGAGCGCGGCGGGAGCGAGCGGCGTCGTGGCCGAGGCCGCCGTCGGCCCGGCCGCACTCGCGGTCTCCACCTGCCGCAGCCACGGCAGCGCCCGGCAGCGGCGGAACAGCCGCGTCGCCTCGTCGTAGGAGGTCGGCCCCGGCCGGTGGGTGCGCAGCCCGGCGAGGGCGTACGCCGCCCGGGCCTCCTCCAGGCCGTAGCCCAGCTTGGCCAGTCGGTCCTGAGCGGCCGTCAGCTGGCGTACCGCGGGCCCCTGTTCACCGCGCGCGGCCCGTACCAGCGCCTCCGCCCGGTCGAGCACGGCGAGCACGCTCTCCCGCCCGAGCCGCAGCGCCTGCGCCCGCGTGGCGTCGATGACGTCCTGCGCCTCGACCGGCTCACCGATCCGCACCAGCGCCTCGGCGAGGTCGCCGTGCCAGCGTCCCCGGGCCGGGTCCGTGACCCCGAGCCGTTCCTCCAGCTCCCGTACCCGCCGCAGGGACTGCACGACCGCGAGCGAGTCCCCGGCCACCAGCTGGGCGTGCCCGAGGGCGCCCAGGGCACGCGAGAGGTAGACCAGGTCGCCGTCCTCCTCGGCGCGGTCCACGGCCTCGCGGGCCAGCGCCAGCGCCCGGTCGACGTCGCCGCCCGCGGCCTCGGCGAGCGAGGTGAACATGGCGGTGGCCGCCTCGCCGATTCCCGTGTCGCGGGCCAGCCTGAGGCTCTCCCGGGCCAGGTCGAGCGCCCGCCCGCAGTGCCCGGAGCGCAGCTCGGTCTCGGCGAGCCCGCGCAGGAAGTGCACCTCGCTCTCGACCATCCCGCGCCGCCGCACCTCGCGCAGCAGTGCGGTGATCGTGGTGCGGGCCTCGGCGAGCTGGTCGCCCATGATGAGCCAGCGGAAGCGGGCGGCGCCGGCGCCGTTGTGGTCGCACGCCACCCGGGGGTCCTGCGGTTCGCGCATCGCCCGCTGAATGGTGGCGGGTGCGCCCGGGTGGCCCATCAGGGTCTCCATCTGGGCCTGGAAGCCCAGGGCGAGGAGTTCGGTGGGCCGGTCCCCGGCGCGGGCGGCGAGCTGGGCGGCGATCGCGGCCTCCTCGCGGCCCTTGGCCATCTCGCCCTCCACCAGCAGGGCCCGCCAGGCGAGTTGGTAGCGCACGAGCGCGAGCAGCCGGGGGTCATCGCCCGCGTCGGCGAGGGCCTGCGGGAAGACCGCGTCGACCTCGGCCATGGCCTGCCCCGCCGCGTCGATGACGACCATCCAGGCGCGGACGCGGTCCGCCGGCGCCGTGACCCGGCGGAGCGCGTCGCGGGCGATGTCCCGCGCGAGGTCCGACTCCCCGGCGGTCAGCGCGTCCTCGGCGGCCTGCAACCGCCGCTCGTCCGGGCCGGGAACGGTCTCCGGGGGAGTGTGCCGGGCCGCGAGCAGCCCGAGCCCGGCCGCGACCGAGGGCGCGCCCCGGTCCCTGGCCACGGCCGCCGCCTCCCCGAGCCGGGCGGCGACCTGCGGATCGGTACCGGTGGTGGCCAGGGCGAGATGCCGGGCCCGTTCGATGGGGTCGGAGGCGGCCGTGGAGAGCGCGGCATGGGCGGCGCGGCGTTCCTGGGCGCTCGCCTCCGCGTACAGGGCGGCCGAGATCATCGGGTGCGCGAACCGGATGCCCGGCGTCTCGCGCTCGGTCGCCAGCAGTCCGAGCGAGGCGGCCTGCGCGGTCTCGGACTCGGCGTTCTCGCGCCCGGCGGCGTGCAGCAGCGCCAGCGTGGGGCGGGCGCCCGCGCTCGCGACGAGCAGGGTGTGGCGGGCCTCGGCCGAGAGCATCTCCAGACGGCTGAGGACGAGCGCGCGCAACGAGGTCGGCACGGGCAGTGGTTCGCCGGGGCTCGGCCGGGCGGGATTCTCGGCGAGCGCGCGGCCGAGTTCCAGCGCGAAGAGCGGGTTGCCGCCGCTGGTGCGGTGGATGTCGCGGACGGTCGTGCGGGGCAGCCCGGTGTAGCCGCGGTGGCCGAGGAGTTCGGCGACCTGCGCGCGGGAGAGCGGGTTGAGGCGCACGGCCAGGGTGTCCGGCGGGGACGCGCGTAGATGGCGGTCGTGCTGTTGGTCCCGTGGCTCGGTGTCGGTGCGCACCGCGGACAGCATCCGTACGGGCATCTCGCCGAGTCTGCGGGCGGCGAAGCCGAGCAGTTCGGCGCTGGCCGGATCCAGCCACTGGAGGTCGTCGGCGACGATCAGGACCGGGCCCTGGGCTGCCAGCGCGCGCAGCACGGAGAGGACCGCGAGGCGCAGGGCGAGGCCGTCGCGTTGCAGGGTCGATTCTCCGCGGCCGGTGAGGGCCGATTCGAGGGCGGTGCGCTGCGGGGCGGGCAGCCGGTCGGAGACCTGGTCCACCACCAGGCCGAGGAGGTCGGCCAGGGCGAGGAAGGGCAGATGGGATTCGGACTCGGTCGCCGAGCAGCGCAACACGGTGCGTGCCGATTCGGCGCATTCCGCGGCCAGCGCACGCAGAACGGTGGACTTTCCTATTCCCGCGGGGCCGTGCACCAGCACGCTGCCTCCGTCGGAGAGCTGCTCGCGCGCGCTCGCGAAGAGCTCCTCCCGGCCGATGACCAGGTCGGGGCGGGGTCTCGCAGGCTCCTTGAAGTCCCCTCGCACGGTCACCGCTCCCCTCGCATGTCGTGTCCGAGCCAATATTAGGCAACGACTCTTTGAATTTCGGAGTCTCGGGGTGGTGAGGGAAATAACAGCAGTGTTGGCATAATGTATTTCAGGGCGCCGTCGTCTGAATGAAGAACGCCAGAAGGGGGCCGTGGAGCGGCTGATGACGGGGGCCGCGGAGCGGGCATAAGGGGCGGGTGGGTGGTAAACCGTCGCGGAACGACGGAGAAAAGGCCGCGGAGCGGCCAAAGCCGGGGTAGGTAGCCGGAAAGCTACGGCAACAACCCGACCCGCCGCGCAGCGACCACCGCCTCCCACCGCGTGTGCGCACCGAGCTTGCGCATGGCCGAGCGCAGATACGCCTTGACCGTCTCCGGCCGCAGCCCCAACCGCTCGGCGGCCACCCCGTTGGTGGCTCCCGCCGCGACGCAGGCGAGAACGTCCACCTCGCGCGGGGCGAGGTCGACGCGAGGCGTCCGGGCGTCGGAGGCCGCCGCACCCGCCAGGCGCCCGCACACGTCGAGCAGTTCGGCCCGCAGCGCCGGATCGACGATGCGCGGCGCCAGTGCCCGCAGCGCCCCGTGCGCCTCGCGGACCTCTTCCCAGGCGGGGCTCCCGACCGACGGTTCGGGCTCCCGGGCGACGGTCAGCAGCCCCTGCGCCTCGTCCCGTACGACCAGCGCCTGCTCCACGTCCCGGGCCGCCGCCACCGCCGCACCGAGCGTGCGGTCACCCAGGGGGTGGGCCGTGCGCAGGGCGCCGTACAACACCCCGCGCACCCGGCGGCGTACGACGACGGGTACGGCGATCACGGAGCACAGGCCCTCCGTGGCGACCGCCGCGTCGTACTCGTGGCTGATCTGCCGGGAGGCGGAGTAGTCCGTCACCGCGCAGGGCCGGGCCAGCGCGACCGCCTTGCCGCCCAGGCCGTTGCCCGAGGACACGGCGAGGGCGCTGAGCGCGGGCGTCGCCGTACCGCTGAGTTCGCTGATACGTACCTGGGCGCGACCGGGTTCGACGAGGCCGCCGAACGCGACCGGCAGTCCCGTGGCGCGCCGCAGTCGTACCAGCGCACCACGCACCTCCACCGCCTCGGCCGTGTCTGCTGCCACGTGTTCGCCCCTTCGTCGCGGCGTACCCCCGTTCGGGGGTGGTGAGACCTCCATCACGGAATACACGATGCTAGGGCCTGTGTCGAAGGTGGCGCCTGCCGCGCGACGCCTGGCACGCACGCTCGCCGCGTTGCCGGAAGATCCAAGTAGCTCCGCTACGAGGACCTTCCGGCGCCTTGCGATCGCACGCACCAGACGCCGCGCGGCCCGCCCTCCGGGCGGACGGCGCCACCTTCGACACAGGCCCTAGGCGGCTGTGCGGCAACGAGGAGGACACATGACGGTGACGAACGGTGCGACGGACGAGTTCCGCGCCGCGCGGGACTTCCTGCTGGAGCACCGTGCGGACTACGCCACGGCGTACGAGGGTTTCGACTGGCCCCGCCCGGAGTCCTTCAACTGGGCGCTCGACTGGTTCGACGTCATCGCACGGGGCAACGACCGCACCGCCCTGCACATCGTCGAGGAGGACGGCGAGCGCGCCGAGTTCTCCTTCGCCGCCCTCTCCGAGCGCTCGAACCGGGTGGCCAACTGGCTGCGCGCGCGGGGCGTACGCGCCGAGGACCGCGTGCTGGTCATGCTCGGCAACCAGGTCGAACTGTGGGAGACGGCCCTCGCCGCGATGAAGCTGCGCGCCGTCGTCATCCCCGCGACCACCCTGCTGGGCCCCGCCGACCTGCGCGACCGGGTCGAGCGCGGCCGCGTCCGGCATGTGATCGTGCGCGCCGAGGACGCCGAGAAGTTCGACGAGGTGCCCGGTCGCCACACCCGGATCACGGTGGGGGGAGCGCGGCCCGGCTGGCAGTCGTACGAGGAGGCGTACGCCGCCGACGCGAGCTTCGAGCCCGAGGGTGTCACCCACTCGGACGACCCCCTGATGCTCTACTTCACCTCCGGCACCACCGCCCGCCCCAAGCTCGTCGAACACACCCACGCCTCCTACCCGATCGGTCATCTGTCGACGATGTACTGGATCGGGCTCAAGCCCGGCGACGTGCATCTGAACATCTCCTCGCCCGGCTGGGCCAAGCACGCCTGGTCCAACCTCTTCGCGCCCTGGAACGCGGAGGCGACCGTCTTCATCCACAACTACACGCGCTTCGACCCGGGCCGGCTGATGGCGGAGATGGACCGGGCGGGCGTCACCACCTTCTGCGCCCCGCCCACGGTCTGGCGGATGCTCATCCAGGCCGACCTGACGCAGCTGCGCACCCCGCCACGCGAGGCCGTCGCCGCCGGTGAGCCGCTGAACCCGGAGGTCATCGAGCAGGTGCGGCGCGCCTGGGGCGTCACCATCCGGGACGGCTTCGGGCAGACCGAAACGGCCGTCCAGGTCTCCAACAGCCCCGGGCAGCAGCTCAAGACGGGCTCCATGGGACGGCCGAGTCCCGGCTTCCGCGTCGAACTCCTCGACCCGGTCACGGGTGCGCCCGGGGCGGTGGAGGGGGAGATCGCGCTCGACCTGTCGGCCCGACCGGTGGGCGTGATGACCGGCTACCACGGCGACGCCGACCGTACGGCGGAGGCGATGGCGGGCGGCTACTACCGCACCGGTGACATCGGCGCCCGGGACGAGGACGGATACATCACCTACGTCGGCCGCGCCGACGACGTGTTCAAGGCCTCCGACTACAAGATCTCGCCCTTCGAGCTGGAGAGCGCCCTGCTGGAGCACGAGGCGGTGGCGGAGGCGGCCGTCGTCCCGGCCCCCGACGAACTGCGGCTCGCCGTCCCGAAGGCGTACATCGTCCTCGCCACGGGCCACGCACCGGGCCCCGACCTGGCGAAGGTGCTCTTCGAACACTCGCGGACGGTCCTCGCCCCGTACAAGCGCATCCGCCGCCTGGAGTTCGGCACACTCCCCAAGACCATCTCCGGCAAGATCCGCCGGATCGAGCTGCGCGAGGCCACGGCCGCCGGCTCGGACGCCGAGTACCGCGAGGAGGACTTCCGGTGAGCGCACTCTCCTACGCGCACGGGACCAGTGCGACGACCCTGCTCGGCGACACCATCGGGGCCAACCTGGACCGGGCGGTCGCGGCCTGGCCGGACAGGGAGGCGCTCGTCGACGTGCCGTCCGGGCGGCGCTGGACGTACGCCCGGTTCTCCGCGGACGTCGACGAATTGGCGTACGCGCTGCTGGCCTCCGGCATCGCCAGGGGCGACCGGGTGGGCATCTGGGCGGTCAACTGCCCGGAGTGGGTGCTCGTCCAGTACGCCACCGCCCGCGTCGGCGCGGTCATGGTGAACATCAACCCGGCCTACCGCACCCATGAGGTCGAGTACGTCCTCCAGCAGGCCGGCATCTCGCTGCTCTTCGCATCCCTCAGCCACAAGACCAGCGACTACCGGGCGATGGTCGAGGAAGTGCGCGGCAGATGCCCGCAGTTGCGGGAGACCGTCTACATCGGCGACCCGAGCTGGGACGCCCTGATCGGGCGCGGGACTCCCGATCTGTACGAGCACTTCTGGGTCCGCAAGAGCGAGTTGTCCTGCGACGACCCCATCAACATCCAGTACACCTCCGGCACCACGGGCTTCCCCAAGGGGGCGACCCTCTCCCACCACAACATCCTCAACAACGGCTATTTCGTGGGCGAGTCGATCGCGTACAGCGAGCAGGACCGGATCTGCATCCCCGTGCCCTTCTACCACTGCTTCGGCATGGTGATGGGCAACCTCGCGGCGACCTCGCACGGCGCCTGCATGGTCATCCCCGCGCCCTCCTTCGATCCGGCCGCGACGCTCCGCGCGGTCCAGGACGAGCGCTGCACCTCGCTGTACGGCGTACCGACCATGTTCATCGCGGAGTTGAACCTCCCCGGCTTCGCGACGTACGACCTGTCCTCGCTGCGCACCGGCATCATGGCGGGCTCGCCGTGCCCGGTCGAGGTGATGAAGCGGGTGGTCGCCGAGATGCACATGGCGGAGGTCGCCATCTGCTACGGCATGACCGAGACCTCGCCCGTGTCCCTGCAGACCCGTAGAGATGACGACCTGGAGCACCGCACCGGCACCGTCGGCCGGGTGCTTCCGCACCTGGAGGTGAAGGTCGTCGACCCGGTGGAGGGGGTGACGCAGCCGCGTGGCACCGCCGGAGAGCTGTGCACCCGCGGCTACAGCGTGATGCTCGGCTACTGGAACGAGCCCGAGAAGACCGCCGAGGCCGTCGACGCGGGGCGCTGGATGCACACGGGCGACCTCGCCGTGATGCGCGAGGACGGGTACGTCGAGATCGTCGGCCGCATCAAGGACATGATCATCCGAGGCGGCGAGAACATCTATCCGCGCGAGATCGAGGAGTTCCTCTACGCCCACCCGAAGATCGCCGATGTCCAGGTGGTCGGGGTGCCCCACGAGCGCTACGGCGAGGAGGTGCTCGCCTGCGTCATCCCGCTGGACCCGGCCGACCCCCTGACGCTGGAGGAACTGCGCGCCTTCTGCGAGGGCCGGTTGGCCCACTACAAGATCCCCAGCCGCCTGCAGGTCCTGGAGTCCTTCCCGATGACGGTGTCGGGGAAGGTCCGCAAGATCGAACTACGGCAGACCTACGCCGAATAGGGCGCTCCCCCCTGCCGGGGTTCAGGCCCCCGCCGGTGTTCAGGCCCGTGTGCCGGTGCTCAGGCCCCGGTGGCGAGGAGTTCGTCGGCGTGGGTGTTCACCGGCTGGGGGGTGCCCGTGAGGTCGAGCACGAAGAGGGGGATCCCGAGGGCGTCGGCGCAGCGGCGGGCGTCGTCCGCGTACCCGGCCAGGGAGAAGTAGACGCATCCCGTGGACTCCGACATGGCCGTCAGCCACAGGCACTCCACGTCGCGCAGTGCGGCCGGGCGGACGGTGGGGTCCACCTGCGCCAGCATGCCGCGGGCGGCGAGTCCGATGCCCGAGGGCGGGCGCTGGTCCGCCCTGCGGATGTCGCGGTAACCGAGCCACCGCAGATACAGCGCGGCCGCCGTGACGGCGTCCCGGGCGGTGCGGATGGTCACCGGCTGGAACATCGGGCGCGGTGTCGGGGTGGTGCGCGGCAGTGGCAGGTGGTCGGGGATGAGGGGGCTTCCCGGCGCGGCGGGGGCGGGTGACGGCCCTGCGGTACTGAGGGGCGGCGACCCGGCGGTACCGGGGAGCGGTGGCTCTGGGCTGTGCGGTGCCGCCTCAGGTTCCGGTTCCGTCTCCAGGTCCGCGGGGGCGCCGGTGCCCGGCACGACCTCCGCGCGCAGGGGGCGCCGTACCCCTCGTACCGGAATCCGCAGCATGGCTCCGCAGGGGCAGCCCAGTTCCGGATGCGGCCACTGGTCCGCGCGCCCGCAGGCGTCGCAGGGGACCGTGACCCAGTCCTCGTCCCAGGTGCGGTGGGTGACCTGCGCGGGATCGGCGAGGCGGTCGAGCGGGGGCGTGACGGGGGCACCGCACACGCACGGGTACGACGGCGCGGCAAAGAGATGCTCGCGGCGGCAGGCCGGACACCGCACCGGCACGCTCTCGGCCATGGCCCACTCCAGGACGTCACGTCGGGACAGCGTGTCCATCGTCCTCCAAGCCGGAGGCCCGCGGCAGCGAAACGCTCCGACAACCCCCGCCCTTCCCTCCCGCGGATCCAGCCGGGTGGGCACCCTTGACGCTCTTCGGCACGCCACCTACATTACTTCCAGATAGTAGAAGTTAATTTCCATAATGCGGAATCACCGCACTGTGGAGTCACCAGGAATCACCAGCTCTCCGAGGGGCGCGACGGGAGCGCGAATCCGACAGCCGAAGCAGGAGTACTCCATGGCTCGTATGACCGCTGCCCGCGCGGCAGTCGAGATCCTCAAGCGCGAGGGCGTCAGCGACGCGTTCGGTGTCCCGGGCGCGGCGATCAACCCCTTCTACGCGGCCCTCAAGGCCGCCGGGGGGATCAGCCACACCCTCGCCCGCCATGTCGAGGGCGCCTCGCACATGGCCGAGGGCTACACCCGCACCCACCCGGGCAACATCGGCGTCTGCATCGGTACGTCGGGACCCGCGGGCACCGACATGATCACCGGCCTCTACTCCGCGATCGGCGACTCGATCCCGATTCTGTGCATCACGGGCCAGGCGCCGACCGCCGTGATCCACAAAGAGGACTTCCAGGCCGTCGACATCGCCTCGATCGCGAAGCCGGTGACCAAGATGGCGGTCACCGTGCTGGAGGCGGCCCAGGTCCCCGGCGTCTTCCAGCAGGCCTTCCACCTCATGCGCTCCGGCCGCCCGGGCCCGGTCCTCATCGACCTGCCCGTCGACGTCCAGCTCACCGAGATCGAGTTCGACCCGGAGACGTACGAGCCGCTCCAGGCGTACAAGCCCGCCGCCACCCGCGCGCAGATCGAGAAGGCGATCGGGCTGCTGAACGAGTCCGAGCGGCCCCTGATCGTCGCCGGCGGCGGTGTCATCAACGCCGACGCCGGCGAACTCCTGGTGGAATTCGCCGAGTTGACGGGCATCCCGGTCGTCCCCACCCTCATGGGCTGGGGCGTCCTGCCCGACGACCATGAGCTGAACGCCGGCATGGTGGGCCTGCAGACCTCGCACCGCTACGGCAACGCGACCTTCCTGGAGTCCGACTTCGTCCTCGGTATCGGCAACCGCTGGGCCAACCGCCACACCGGCAGGCTGGACGTCTACACCGCGGGCCGCACCTTCGTCCACGTCGACATCGAGCCCACCCAGATCGGCAAGATCTTCGCCCCGGACTACGGCATCGCCTCCGACGCGAAGGCCGCGCTCGAACTGTTCGTCCAGGTGGCGAAGGATCTCAGCGCGGAGGGCCGGCTGCCGGACCGCTCCGCGTGGGCCGCCTCCGCCCAGGAGCGCAGGGCGACCCTCCAGCGCCGTACCCACTTCGACGACATCCCGATCAAGCCGCAGCGTGTCTACGAGGAGATGAACAAGGCCTTCGGCCCGGAGACCCGGTACGTCTCCACCATCGGCCTCTCGCAGATCGCCGGCGCCCAGATGCTGCATGTCTACCGGCCCCGGCACTGGATCAACTGCGGCCAGGCGGGACCGCTCGGCTGGACGATCCCGGCCGCGCTGGGCGTCGCCAAGGCCGACCCGGAGGCCTCCGTCGTCGCCCTCTCCGGTGACTACGACTTCCAGTTCATGATCGAGGAACTGGCCGTCGGCGCCCAGCACCGGATCCCGTACGTCCACGTCCTGGTCAACAACGCCTACCTGGGCCTGATCCGCCAGGCGCAGCGGGCCTTCGACATCGACTTCCAGGTCAAGCTGGAGTTCGAGAACATCAACTCGCCCGAGCTCGGCGTCTACGGCGTCGACCACGTCAAGGTCGTCGAGGGCCTCGGCTGCAAGGCGATCCGCGTCACCGACCCGGCCGAGCTGGGCGCCGCCTTCGAGCAGGCCAAGAAGCTGGCCGCCGAGTACCGGGTGCCGGTCGTCGTCGAGGCGATCCTGGAACGCGTCACCAACATCTCGATGTCCACGACGAACGACATCGGCAACGTCGTGGAGTTCGAGGAGATCGCGACCGAGCCGGGCCACGCGCCCACGTCCATCAGGACGCTGAAGGTCTGAGGTACGCGTTCCTCGCGTACTGGTCGCGCACGTACCAGGGGCGGTTCACCGTTTGGGTGAGCCGCCCCTCGTGTTGTTCCCCCGTGATCCCCCGTACCCCCGTCACGAGGCCCGCCGCCCCCGTGCCGGCGGGCCTCGTGTGCCGAGAATGTGCCCATCACCGGGGTGAGTTGAAGCCCCTGGGGTCGTGTTCAGAGCTTGATTTGAGGGTTGCGTAGCCGGCGTACGTCCACTGGAGTACGTGTCCGAGGCGTGTTCTCAGTCCTCCGGGAGCTCGAGCTCCTCGAACCCCGGCCAATGGTCGGGCCCGCCGCCCTGCCAGTCGATGATGTCGCTCTTGTCGACCTCGATCTCGTCCAGGTCGACCTCGGCCCGCCGCAGGATCTCGATGACGTCGTCGAGGTGATAGGCGACACCGAGCGTCTCGTCCCCCGTGGTGACCCGTCGCGAGCCGTCCAGTGCCGGGGCGTGCACGACGATGCTGGGATAGTCCATGCTTTCAGGCTGCTGTGCTCGGGCCGACTCCGCACCCCGGGAGCACGCCGGGAGCACCCCGGAAGCACGTCGAGGCGCCGGGTACGGAGTCCGTACCCGGCGCCTCGCTCGGTGTGTGACGGGGACCGCGGCGGCCGCGACGGAACCGGGGCCGGCCTTCCCTCAGGTCGAGAAGAGGGTCCCGGGACCTTCACCACCGCACTGGCTCACATCCGCCGCGGTCCTCGTCGTGCCCGCGTGCCACCGGCGACCACCCCTCATCCGGGTCGCTCGGGTCCTCGCGGGCCGCGCGTCACCGGGCCGACCTCCCGTCTGGCCCGGTGACGCGGTCAGGGGGTCAGTCCTCGCGCAGGGCGTGGACCGCTTCCGCCACGCGCCGGCCGTACTCCGGGTCGGCGGCGTGGAAGTGCGCGAGGTTCTTCTCGACGACGTCGTCGCGGGAGACCTGTGCGAGGCCACCGGCGATGTTGGCGATCAGCCGGGACCGCTCCTCGGCCGACATCAGGCGGTAGAGCTCGCCGGCCTGGAAGAAGTCGTCGTCCTTGGTGTGGAGGGGAGCCTCGTGGGTGCCGGTCCAGCCGGCGACGGCCAGCGGGGCCGACAGCGGGCGGCCGGTCTCGGCCGGGCCGCCGTAGGAGTTCGGCTCGTAGTTCTTGGCGGCGCGGCCCTGCGCGTTGGATGCCATGAAGCCGTCGCGGCCGTAGTTGTCCGCGGTCGTGGCCTTCGGCGCGTTCACCGCGAGCTGGGTGTGGTTGACGCCGAGGCGGTAGCGGTGCGCGTCCGCGTAGGCGAACAGCCGGCCCTGAAGCATCTTGTCGGGGGAGGGGCCGATGCCCGGAACGAAGTTGTTCGGGGAGAACGCGGCCTGCTCGACCTCGGCGAAGACGTTGTCGGGGTTGCGGTCCAGGACCAGTCGGCCCACGCGCTGGAGCGGGAAGTCCTTGTGCGGCCACACCTTGGTGAGGTCGAAGGGGTTGAAGCGGTAGTCCGCCGCTTCGGCCGCGGGCATGATCTGGACGTGGAGGGTCCAGGACGGGCGCACGCCCCGCTCGATGGCCTGGAGCAGGTCCGTCTGGTGGGAGTTCGGGTCCTTGCCCGCGATCTCCTGCGCCTGCTCGGTGGAGAGGCTGCGGACGCCCTGGTTCGTCTTGAAGTGGTACTTGACGAAGAAGGCCTCACCTTCGGCGTTCGTCCACTGGTAGGTGTGCGAGCCGTAGCCGTTCATGTGCCGGTACGAGGCGGGGATGCCGCGGTCGCCCATCAGCCAGGTCACCTGGTGCGTGGCCTCGGGGGCGTGCGCCCAGAAGTCCCAGACGTTGTCCGGCTCCTGCTTGCCCGTGAACGGGTCGCGCTTCTGGGAGTGGATGAAGTCGGGAAACTTGAGCGGGTCCTTGATGAAGAAGACCGGGGTGTTGTTCCCGACGAGGTCGTAATTCCCCTCCTCCGTGTAGAACTTGACCGCGAAGCCGCGCGGGTCGCGGACCGCGTCCGCGCCGCCCAGGTTGTCGGCCACGGTGGAGAAGCGCAGGAAGACCTCGGTGCGCTTGCCGACCGTGTTCAGGAAGTCGGCGTGGGTGAAGCCGGTGACGTCGTCCGTGACCTCGAAGTGGCCGTACGCGCCGGAGCCGCGGGCGTGCACCACGCGCTCCGGGATGCGCTCGCGGTTGAACCGGGCGAGCTTCTCCAGGAGGTGCTGGTCCTGGAGGAGGAGCGGGCCGCCTGCGCCGGCGGTGGCTGAGTTCTGGTTGTCGGCGACCGGAGCACCGGACTCGGTCGTAAGCACGCGCTTCGACATCGTGGACCTTCCATGCGAGGGGCAGCGGAAACCGACTTCCGCTTTGTGGAGCCTAGGTTTGGGGCGTTCCGAACGTCAACAGTCTGTTGAAATGGGTTGGGTTCCGGGTGGCGCCGTCGCTTGGGCGCGACAGGACAGGTGTCAGCGACGACACCACCCGGAAGTCTCAAAACCACCCCGAAGCCCTCGGGGCTGTGCCCCTCGTACCGGGGCGGCGCTTGACGCATGCGGCCGCGCCCGAGGTGTCAGAGCTTCGCCCTGCGTGCTTCACGTCTGCGGCCGACGCATTCGGCCGCGCCGAGGCGCCAGGGTCCGCGCCAGCGGCGCCACGGCCGCGTCCGAGGGGCAGGGTCGCGTCCGAGGGAGCAGGGGCGTGTCTGGTGTGACGGGGGTGTCAGAGTTGTGCGCCTGAGAGCCGTTCCACGGAGCGGAGGAGGGCCGAGTGGTCCAGGCCGCCGTCGCCCTGGGCGCGCAGGGAGGCGACGAGCTGGGCGACCACGGCGCCCACCGGCAGCGCGGCGCCGACCGTGCGGGCGGCGTCGGTGACGATGCCCATGTCCTTGTGGTGCAGGTCAATGCGGAAGCCCGGCTTGAAGTCGCGGTTGAGGAAGTTGTCCTTCTTCCGCGTCAGTACGGTGGAGCCGGCAAGACCGCCGCCCAGGACGTCGAGCGCCGCCTTCAGGTCCACGCCGGACTTCTCCAGGAAGACCACGGCCTCGGCGCACGCCTGGATGTTCACGGCGACGATCAGCTGGTTCGCGGCCTTCACGGTCTGGCCGGAGCCGTGCGGACCGCAGAGCACGATCGTCTTGCCGAGCGCCTCGAAGAGCGGCTCGGCCTCGTCGAAGTCGGCCTGCTCGCCGCCGACCATGATCGACAGCACGGCCTCGATCGCCCCGGCCTCGCCGCCGGACACGGGGGCGTCCAGAACCCGGATCCCCTTCGCGGCGGCCGCCTTCGCGAGGTCCACGGAGGTCTGCGGGGTGATCGACGACATGTCGATCAGCAGCGCGCCGGACCTCGCGTTCTCCAGGATGCCGTCGGGCCCGTACGCGATGGCCTCGACCTGCGGGGAGGCGGGCACCATCGTGATCACCACGTCGGCGTCCCGCACGGCCTCGGCGATCGAACCGGCGGCCCTACCGCCCGCGGCGGCGAGGCGCTCCAGCTTGTCCTGCTCCAGCGTGAACCCGGTGACGTCGTACCCGGCCTTGACCAGGTTCTCCGACATGGGGGAGCCCATGATGCCGAGACCGATCCAGGCGACCGCCGGGCGGGCCGGGCGGGCCGGACGGTTCGGGTGGGAAGAATCTGCACGAGTGCTGCTCATGAGGGTGCCTCTCTGACTGCTGTGATACGTCGATGAGTTGCCGCTCAGCGGGCGGCTCGGGCCGCGGCCGGCAGCCAGTCGAAGGCCGCCGCGCTCGGACGGTCGCCCGGCTTGTACTCCAGGCCGACCCAGCCCTCGTAACCGGCCTTCCTCAGCCGGCCGAGCAGGTCCTCCAGGGGCAGGGTCCCGGTGCCCGGGGCGCCGCGCCCGGGGTTGTCGGCGATCTGCACGTGGCCGGTCTTCGCGGCGTACCGCTCGATCACCGACGGCAGGTCCTCGCCGTTCATGGACAGGTGGTACAGGTCCATGAGGAACCTGGCGTTGCCGAGGCCGGTCGCCTCGTTGACCCTGTCGACGACGGCGACTCCCGCCGGGGCGCTCACCAGGGGATAGAGCGGTGACTCGGGCTGGTTGAGGGTCTCGATCAGGAGGATCGCGCCGATCCGGTCGGCGGCCCGTGCCGCGAGGACCAGGTTCTCCAGCGCGAGCGCGTCCTGCTCGGCCGCCTCCACGCCCTCGACGCGGTTGCCGTACAGCGCGTTGAGGCCCTTGCAGCCCAGCGACCGCGCGAAGTCGGCCGCCACGTCGATGTTGGCGCGGAACCGCTCCGACTCGGCGCCGGGGATCGACAGCGCACCCCGGTCGGGGCCGGGCAGCTGTCCGGCGTAGAAGTTCAGCCCCGTCAGCTGGACGCCCGCGTCCTCGATCGCCTTCTTCAAGGCGTCGAGTTCGGACCGCTCGGGGGTGGGGGAGTCGACCCAGGGCCACCACAGCTCGACCGCGGTGAAGCCCGCCGCGGCGGCGGCCGCGGGGCGCTCCAGGAGCGGGAGTTCCGTGAAGAGGATCGACAGGTTGACGTTGAAGCGTTGCTCGGTGGCTGTGCCCCATTCGGAACCCGGCATGTGGCTCGGCGCTCCCTTCCGTGTCGAGACGTTCGGCGGCGAGAGTCGAGCGTCAATGAATTCCGTATTGCGGAAGTTAGTTTCTGCTTAATGGAAGACTGCCGTCGGGTGTCGAGGCTTGTCAAGAGGGGGCTGCCGGAAAATCGACACCGCGCAGTAGGTTGAGCGCGTGCGATTGAGAGTGGAGTTCACGACCGAGCCCTTCGACCTCGACGAGGCGCCCCCGCACGCGCTGGTCGCCCGCGAGGTCATCGAGGCGGCCGAACTGGACGCCGTGGACGTCGGCCCGTTCGGCAACACCGCCGAGGGGGACGCGGACGCGGTGCTCACCGCGGTCGACGCGCTGCTGCGCCGGGCTCTGGCGGCCGGCGCCACCAGGGTCTCGCTGCAGGTGAACGCGGTCGGGGAGGGCGATAAGTGACCGGTATCGGAGACGACCCCTTCGTCGCGGCGGTCAAGCCGCTGGTCGACGCCATGGGGGGCGAGATGGTGGCGCCCGACCTGGCCGGCCCCGACGACGTCGTGCTCTCCTGGGAGGGCGCGGACGTGGTCGCCGTACGGCTGCCGCAGCTGGCCGACTCGCTCGATCACATCCTGGCCGCCCTGGAGCGCAAGCAGGGCAAGCCGCTGGCCGACCTCGACCGCAAGTCCAAGCAAGAGGTCGTACGGGTGCTCGAGGCCCGCGGAGCCTTCTCGGTGCGGCACGGCGTGGAGACGGTGGCGAGCGCGCTGGGCGTCAGCCGCTTCACCGTCTACAACTACCTGAACCGCGAGAAGGAGGCCTGAGCGCCGGGCGTCGGTGGTCGCCTCGCGCCGGGCGTCGGTTGTTACCTCGATTTTTCAACAAAGTGTTGACGTGGTGTTTCCGAGGGCGTTAGCTAGCCGCAGCCCGTCCAGCACAAGGCCACGGAGGCTTCCCGTGACTTCGAGTACGACACCCGGCGGCCTCGCCCGGTTGAACGCCCTGGAGGAGCACGCGGCCCGCGCCGCCCTCCACGAGGCGTGCGCGTCGACAGCCTGGGTGCGCGCCCTGCTCGCCGACCGCCCGTACACCACCCCCGACGACCTCTTCGCCGCGAGCGACGCCGCCATGGCCGAGCTGACCGCCGAGGACCTGGCGGAGGCGATGGCGGGGCACCCGCCGATCGGGCGGCCGAAGCCCGGGGACCCCACCTCCTCCCGGGAGCAGCGCGGCATGGCCGGCGCCTCCGCGGAGCTCAAGGAGGAGATGCTCGAACTGAACCTGGCGTACCAGGAGAGGTTCGGCCATGTCTTCCTGATCTGCGCCACCGGCCGGACCGGCGAGCAGATGCGCGACGCGGTCAAGGAACGGATCGGCAACTCGCCCGAGCAGGAGCGCGAGATCGTCCGCTCCGAACTGGGCAAGATCAACCGCATCCGGCTGGCCCGTCTCGTGGAGGAGGAGAACGTATGAGCACCGACACCACCGCATCCGTGTCCACGCACATCCTGGACACCAGCGTCGGACGCCCCGCCGAGGGCGTCGCCGTCCGGCTCGCGGCCCGTGGCGGCCGCACGGCGGACTGGCGGGAGCTCGGCGGCTCCGCGACCGACGCGGACGGGCGGTGCAAGGACCTCCCGGCGCTGCCGGAGGGGACGACCCATGTACGGCTCGACTTCGAGGTCGAGGCGTACTTCGAGAAGAAGCAAGCCGATGCGCAGCAGGACGCCCCCGCGAATCGGGACAGCGGTGCGAGCGGAGTGTTCTTCCCCGAGGTGACGATCACCTTCGCCGTCAGGCCGGGCGAGCACTACCACGTACCGCTGCTGCTCAACCCGTTCGGCTACTCCGTTTACCGAGGGAGCTAGCAGAAATGACTGACAATTCCCACCGCGGACGCCCTGTGATGCTGGGACAGAACCAGTACGGCAAGGCCGAGAACCGCGTCGTGAAGATCACCCGCGACGGCGCGACGCATCACATCAAGGACCTGAACGTGTCCGTGGCGCTGAGCGGCGACATGGAAGAGGTCCACTACTCGGGCTCCAACGCGAACGTCCTGCCGACGGACACCACCAAGAACACGGTGTACGCCTTCGCCAAGGAGTACGGCATCGAGTCCGCCGAACAGTTCGGCATCCACCTCGCCCGGCACTTCGTGACCTCGCAGGAGCCGATCAGGACCGCGCGCATCCGCATCGAGGAGTACGCCTGGGAGCGCATCGGGACCTCCGACGCCAACTCCAGGTTCATCGGCGCCGACGACGTCAAGCACTCGTTCGTGCGCAAGGGTCAGGAGACCCGGGTCACCCAGATCACCTATGACGGCTCGTCGTGGGAGGTCATCTCGGGGCTGAAGGACCTCGTCGTGATGAACTCGACGAACTCCGAGTTCTGGGGCTACGTCAAGGACAAGTACACGACGCTCCCCGAGGCGTACGACCGCATCCTGGCCACCCAGGTCTCCGGCCGCTGGCGCTTCAACTGGACCGGCGACGAGCAGAAGATGCCCAACTGGGAGAAGTCCTACGACCAGGTCAGGAAGCACATGCTCCAGGCCTTCGCGGAGACCTACTCCCTGTCGCTGCAGCAGACCCTGTACCAGATGGGTTCGCGGATCATCGAGAACCGCAGCGAGATCGACGAGGTCCGCTTCTCCCTCCCCAACAAGCATCATTTCCTCGTTGACCTGGGGCCGTTCGGGCTCGAGAACGACAACGAGGTGTATTACGCGGCCGACCGGCCCTACGGACTGATCGAGGCCACCATCCTGCGCGACGGCTGTGAGCCGCACATCCCGGTGGACCTCACCAACCTCTGAGCCGGCCTCCGAGGCCTTGGCGAAGGCCCCTCCTTCGGCACCCGTGGCGTCGACAGCCGCGGCACTCAAACCTCCTAGGGTCCTGCCGTGCCCACCCCTCGAAACGAAGAAGGACGCACCATGGCAGCATCGGCAGAAGTCCAGCGCATCGTCATCGAGAACTGTGCGATCGCGACGGTGGACGCGGGCGACACCGAGCATGCATCGGGCCATGTCGTCGTCGCGGGCAACCGCATCGAGTCGCTCGGCGCGGGCAGGGCCCCGGAGGGCCTGGCGAACGTCGTACGCCGTATCGACGCCACGGGCCACCTCGTGACCCCCGGCCTGGTCAACACCCACCACCACTTCTACCAGTGGATCACCCGCGGCCTGGCCACCGACCACAACCTCTTCAACTGGCTCGTCGCGCTCTACCCGACCTGGGCGCGCATCGACGAGCGGATGGTCTCCGCCGCCGCGCAGGGCTCCCTCGCCATGATGGCCCGTGGCGGTGTCACCACCGCCATGGACCATCACTACGTCTTCCCGCAGGGCTCCGGCGACCTGTCCGGCGCCATCATCCGGGCCGCCCGCGAGATGGGCGTCCGCTTCACCCTCGCCCGCGGCTCCATGGACCGCAGCGAGAAGGACGGCGGGCTGCCGCCGGACTTCGCCGTCGAGACCCTCGAAGGCGCCCTCGCCGCCACCGAGGCGACCGTCGACGAGCACCACGACCCCTCCTTCGGCGCCATGACCCAGGTGGCCGTCGCACCCTGCTCGCCCTTTTCCGTCTCCACCGAACTCATGCGTCAGGGCGCCGAGTTGGCCCGCCGCAAGGGCGTACGACTGCACACGCACGGCTCGGAGACCGTGGAGGAGGAGCAGTTCTGCAAGGAGCTGTTCGGCATGGGCCCGACCGAGTACTTCGAGTCCACCGGCTGGCTCGGCGAGGACGTGTGGATGGCGCACTGCGTCCACATGAACGACTCCGACATCGCCGCCTTCGCCCGTACGAAGACCGGTGTCGCCCACTGTCCCTCGTCCAACGCCCGTCTCGCGGCCGGCATCGCCCGCGTCCCGGACATGCTCGCGGCCGGCGTCCCGGTCGGCCTCGGCGTCGACGGCACCGCCTCGAACGAGTCCGGCGAACTCCACACCGAACTGCGCAACGCCCTCCTCATCAACCGCCTCGGCGCCCACCGGGAAGCTGCCCTGAACGCTCGTCAGGCGCTGCGCCTGGGCACCTACGGCGGCGCCCAGGTCCTGGGCAGGGCGGCGGAGATCGGTTCCCTGGAGCCGGGCAAGCTCGCCGACCTCGTGCTGTGGAAGCTGGACACCCTCGCGCACGCCTCGATCGCCGACCCGGTGACCGCGCTGGTCTTCGGCGCGGCGGCCCCGGTCACGCTCTCGCTCGTGGGCGGCGAACCGGTGGTGGAGAACGGCCGGCTGCTGCACGTCGACGAGGACGTCATCGCCCGCGACACGCGGCAGGAGGCGCAGCGCCTCGCGCGGATCGCCGCCGGGGCCTGACCCACTGAAAAGAACTCCGGCCGAGGGGGACGGCCCTCGGCCGGTAGCCGTGGACCCGAGCGGGGTCCATGGCGGCCGTCTCCGGGGCGTGCATGGACGTGCGCGCCCCGGAACGGTCTCCTTCACCCCTTTTCGGGGTGTTCCGTCCCACGGTCCCGCACGACCGCGCACCACCTCCTGAAACCCACGTCAGAGCCGACGTGTTACCCGCCCGGAGGAGCCGCCGTGACCGCCCACCCCGTCGACGAGAAACTGCCCGCACTCAAGATGGCCACCACGGGTCTGCAACACGTGGCCGCCATGTACGCGGGAGTCGTCGCCCCACCCCTGATCGTCGGCGCCGCCGTCGGTCTGTCCCCCACCGAGCTGACCTTCCTCACCGGTGCCTGCCTGTTCACCGCGGGCCTCGCCACCTTCCTGCAGACCCTCGGCTTCTGGAAGATCGGAGCGCGGCTGCCGTTCGTCAACGGCGTCACCTTCGCGGGCGTCGCCCCCATGACCGCCGTCGTCGCCTCCACCAAGGACAGGTCCGACGCCCTGCCGATCATCTTCGGCGCGGTGATGGTCGCCGGCGTCCTGGGCTTCGTGGCGGCCCCCTTCTTCAGCAAGGCCGTCCGTTTCTTCCCGCCCGTCGTCACCGGCACCGTCATCACCCTCATAGGTGTCTCACTGCTGCCGGTCGCCTTCGGCTGGGCGCAGGGACCCGATCCCGCGGCGCACGACTACGGTTCGCCGACCTACCTGGGCCTCGCGGCGGCCACGCTCGTGCTCGTGCTGCTGCTGCGCCGCTTCACCCGCGGTTTCGTCAAGCAGATCGCCGTGCTGCTCGGCCTGGTCGTCGGCACGCTGGTGGCGATCCCGTTCGGTGTCACGGACTTCGGTCCGGTGACCGACGCGGACGTGGTCGGCTTCCCGACGCCGTTCCACTTCGGTGCCCCGCAGTTCCAGCTCGCCGCGATCCTCTCGCTGTGCGTGGTCATGGTGGTCTCGATGACCGAATCGACCGCGGACATGCTGGCGTTGGGCGAGATCGTCGAGCGTCCGGCCGACGAGCGGACCATCGCGGCGGGCCTGCGCGCGGACACCCTCGGCTCGGCCCTCAGCCCGCTCTTCAACGGCTTCATGTGCAGCGCCTTCGCGCAGAACATCGGGCTGGTCGCGATGACGCGGATCCGCAGCCGGTACGTCGTCGCCACCGGCGGCGGCTTCCTGGTGCTGATGGGCCTGTGCCCGATGGCCGCGTCGCTGATCGCCGTCGTACCGCGCCCGGTCCTCGGCGGGGCGGGCGTCGTCCTGTTCGGCTCGGTCGCGGCGAGCGGCATCCAGACCCTGGTCAGGGCCGGCCTGGAGAAGGACAACAACGTCCTGATCGTCGCCGTGTCGCTGGCCGTCGGGATCATCCCGATCACCGCGCCGGACTTCTACCACGCGTTCCCCCAGACCGTGCGGATCGTCCTGGACTCGGGGATCTCCACGGGGTGCTTGGCGGCCGTCCTGCTCAACCTCGTCTTCAACCACCTGGGCCGAAACCGGGACGACGACGAGGTCACGGCCCCGATGGAGCCGGGCGAGGAGATCGCGGACCGGCGCACCGGTCCCGGCCCCGCGGTGGTGGGCGCGTAGCGGGCCGGGTCAGGATCCGCACCCCGGGGCCGGATGATCCGCACCCCGGGGGCCGGGTCTCGGTCTCAGCCGATGTGGTAGCTGTCCCCGTACACCTTCCAGTCCAGTGGCGGATCGAGATTCAGGTTCCGCTTTTGCAGGAACACCCGCTGTTCGGTGTCGACGCGGGTCGTGTCGGAGTGGGCCTCCTCCTGCTTCATGGCCCAGACGCGCGCGTCGAGGAAGGCGTTCAGATACGTCACCTCGTTGCCGCCCTGGGCCGGCGGCTTGGCCTTGGCCAGGGCGCGCCTGCGGATGTTGCTGAAGCTGGTGCTGTCGCCGCCGTCGCCGTGCATCACGATGGCGTCGTAGTAGGTGAACTGGCCGAGGACGCCGATGCCGTCGGTCTTGCCCTGGGCGACGGCGGGGTTGAAGTAGACCCGGTCCCGTTCGTCGTTCTGGGCCTGCTGGAACGCGGTGTCCTGGGCGGCCCTGCGCCAGTCGGCGGGGAAGCCGGGGTCCAGGCCCTGGTGCGAGTCGCCGCCGTTCACCTCGCGCAGGGCGGGCAGGTACTTGGCGAGGACGTTGCCCGGCTTGCGCCGGGTGTACAGCTCGACCAGGTCCAGCATGTCCCCGGTGCCTGAACAGAAGCCGATGATGCCGGCCGTGTAGCCGCGCCCGTCACCGATGTCCTCGATGTACTTGTACTGCGCCTTCCAGTCCAGCGAGGAGTTCTCCGCGCTGGAGACCAGCTTCATCGCGATCTCCTTCTTCGCCGGGTCGTCCAGACCGCCGGAGGCGGCGGCCTGGGACTGGGTCGCGAGGAGGGGGCCTGCCACGAGCGAGGCTCCGATCAGGGTGAGCAGTGTGCGCCGTGAGGTGTGGAGCTGGGGATCTATGTGGGGGGTGTGCACGGTACCTCCGATGAGGGGAGTGATGCGTCCACTTACTGTTAGGAAAGTTTCCTACCAGAGATTCCGGACGGCGTACACCCGCCCAACGAGACCGAGTTGACGTTCCCTCCGCGGCTGCCGGGTGCCCCTGGGGCAGCGGCTGGGCGGGCAGTCCTGGTCAGGACCGGTCGCGAGGGGAAAGGCGCGACATCACTCGCTCGGGCCGGGCCGAGGAGGCGTGCGGGACCTGTCCCCGCCCCGGCCGCAGGATCACCGCCGCCAGGACCAAGGCCGTCAGCGCGATCCCCGTGGCCACCGTGAACGCCAGCCGGTAACCGTCCGCCAGGGCTGCGACGGTCCCCTCGCCCCCGCCGGTCAGACGCTCCGTACGACTCGCCGCCAGCGTCGTCAGCACGGCCAGTCCCAGTGAACCGCCCACCACCTGCGTGGTGTTGAAGAGCCCGGAGGCCAGTCCCGCGTCCTCCTCCCGGGCGCCCGTCATGGCGAGCCCCGTCACCGCGGGCATCGCGGCCGCGAATCCGGCGGCGAGCAGCAGCATCGCCGGCAGTACGTCCGCGACGTACGAGCCGTCGGCCGGGGCCCGGCTCAGCAGGGCCATGCCTCCGGTGATGAGGACGAGCCCGGCGAGCAGCACCCGGTACGGACCGAACCGGGCGATCGTCCGCGCGGACAGGGTCAGCATCAGCACCCCGATCGCGATCGGCGCGGGGAGGAACGCGGTACCGGTGGTCAACTCGCTGTACCCGAGGACGCGTTGGAGGTAGAGCGCGCCGATGTACTGGAAGCCGAACATCCCCGCGACCATCAGGATCTGCACCCCGTTGGCGCCGCTCAGGGCGCGCGAGCGGAAGAGCCGCAGCCGCAGCAGCGGACGGGCGGCCCGCGCCTGACGCAGGACGAAACCGACGTAGAGACCGAGCGCGAGCGCGGCCGACGCGAGCGTGACGCCCAGACTCCGGTCGCCTGCGCCGACGATCGTGTACACCGTCAGCATCAGCGCGCCCGTGACCAGCGCCGCGCCCGGATAGTCGGCGCCCTTGCCGAGTCCGACTCCCCGGTCCGGGGCGAGGATCCGGATCGCGGCGAGCCACGCGACCACTCCGATCGGCAGGTTGATCAGAAAGATCCAGTGCCAGCCGACCGTCTGGGTCAGCGCCCCGCCGAGGAAGGTGCCGAGCGCCCCGCCCGCCGCGCCGACCGCGCTGAACACCGCGATGGCGCGGGCCTGTTCACGCGGTTGGGGGAAGAGCGCGACCAGCATGCCGAGGACGACGGCCGAGGTCATCGCTCCGCCGACACCCTGCAGGGCGCGGGCCGCGACCAGCAGGCCCCGGCTGGTGGCGACCCCGCACAACACGGACGCGGCCGTGAACACCACGAGCCCGGTGGCGAACATCCGCCTGCGTCCCACGAGGTCCCCGAGCCGGCCCACGAGCAGCAACAGCCCCCCGAACGGGATCAGATACGCGTTCACCACCCAGGCGAGCCCCGGCCCCGAGAACCCCAGATCACTCTGGATCGCGGGCATCGCGACGGTGACGATGTTCCCGTCCAGGATCGTCATCAGGGTGCCCGCGCACAGGACGACGAGCGAGGCCCAGCGGGAGTACGGTCGGGGGACCGGCGGCTCGGACGGTGACTCGGTCCGGAACGGCATGACGACGACCTCCATGTAGGCGACCACGTGTGCGACGCGTTTCCATAGGTGCACGACTTGTAACGGGGTACATCGTGAGTGACCATGGAGATCGGCATAAGGAGGCACCTCAATGTCCCAAGGGAACACCGGTGTTACCCCGCAGGTCGTGCACGCGCAGGCGTGCCCGGTCCGCGAGGTTCTTGACAGGGTCGCCGGGAAATGGAGCGTGCAGATCATCGTGGCCGCCGCGCACGGCCCGATCCGCTTCACCGAGCTGGAGCGCAGCATCGACGGCATCAGCCGCCGCATGCTCACCCTGACGCTGCGTAATCTGGAGCGCGACGGACTCCTCACCCGTACCGTCCACCCGATGGTCCCGCCCAAGGTCGAGTACGAACTCACACCGGTGGCCGAGGAGTTGCACGCCACCCTGCTGTCCCTGACCGACTGGGCGGAGCGGCACCGCGTCACGATCGCCGAGGCGCGCGCGGCCTACGACGCCCAGCACAGCCCGGAGCTGCTGGACGCGTAGACCGCGCCACGCGGGGTGGGCTCAGAGGCCGAAGACTCCCGGGTCGGTGGCCAGCGCGCGGAAGTACACGCGGGGGTCCGCGACCAGCCTGCGCTCCTTGAGGTCCAGCAGCCCACCCACCGCGGTGAACTCGGCGGCCACCGTGCCGTCCGCCTTCCGTATCGTCTGCCCGATCCGGAAGGTCTTGCCCTCACCCCAGGTGAACGCGCAGGTCACTTCGGTCCGGTCCCCCGCCCGCAACTCCCGCAGATAGCGGATCGTCGTCTCCAGGGTCACCGGTCCCACACCCTTGGAGACCAGATCGGTCTGGCCTATCCCGGCCGCATCGAGTAAGCACCAGCGGGCGTGTTCGGCGTACTGCAGATACACGCTCTGGTTCAGATGCCCCTGGGTGTCGGTCTCGTACCCGCGAACGGTCACGGGCACGGAAAACGGCTCAGCCACGACATTCCCTTCTTCGATCGTGTGTACGACGGTCGGAACGGCCGCCACTCTACTGAGGGGTGGAAGGGATTCGAGGGACCTCACGCCCGCCGGGGTGAGGCAAGCACATACCGCGCTCCCGTACGCGGCTCCGTGTGCTCGCCGACCTGCCAGCCCGCCTTCTCCAGCGTGGCCGCGCAGGCCCGCAACGCCTCGGCGTCCGGCTCGCGCACGGCGACGGCCTCCGGCTGCGGAGTCGCCCGCACCCGATAGCCGGGGCCTTCCCCTGCCGCGGGACGGTGCCCGGCGGCCTCCAGAGCGAGCGCGGCGGCCTGCACCAGATGCGTACGTTCCCATCCGCACGGGCGGTCCACCGCCCCGTCCCGGTTGGTCATCCGCCGCAGCTCCAACAGCCCTTGCCAGGCACTGCGCACCTCGCGTGTGCGGGAGGGGCCGCCAACGGCGTTCTCCTCGCCGCCGATCCGCGCGGTGAACACGCCCGAGTCGGAGGGGGCTGCGGGAGGCTCAGGCGCGGCCGTCGGCTCCGGCGCCTCCCGTATCCGGTGCCCGGCGGGCGTCAGAAAGTGGTCGTGCGGCGGCCGCGGATGCCGGAAGGCGAGCCCCCGCTTCACCAGCGCGGCGAGCTGCGCGTCCGTCCCCTTCAGCCGCCCGGTCACCGGGTCCGCCGCATCGATGACACGCCGCTGCGCGACGGTCGGCGGTCGTGTCATGACGGCACCCCTTTCCGTACGTCGGCCGCAACGCCCCGTCGGGGCGCTGCGAAACGCGCGCCCCCCTGGGCCGACCCCATCCCCACCCACTCGAAGACTACGACGGGGGTCTGACATTCCAGCTGGCCACGACATGCCGCCGATGCTCGGTGCTCAGCCGGCTCACCGTCCCGGTGGCGAGCTGGAACAACGCGCCGTCCGAAGCCCGCAGCCCCAGCCGCCGCGCGGTCAGCACCCGCAGAAAGTGCCCGTGGGAGATGAGGACGACACTGCCCTCCGCCTCGGCGAGCGCCGCGTCGACCTTGGAGAGCATCCGCTCCGCCCGCGCCCCGACCTGCTCCGGGCTCTCCCCGGGATGCTCCGGCGGCCCCGGTGCGACCCCGTCGTCGAACAGGAACCAGTCGGGCCGGGTCCGGTGGATCTCCACGGTCGTGACGCCTTCGTACCCGCCGTAGTCCCACTCGCACAGGTCCGCGTCCACCCGCGCCCCCTCGACCCCGGCCAGCCGGGCCGTCTCCCGCGCCCGCTGCATCGGGCTCACGAACGCCGCCGCGATGTGGTGCGAGGCGACCAGCGGGGCCAGCCGCTTGGCCTGCTCGCGGCCATTCTCCGTCAGCGGGATGTCGGTCGATCCGGTGTGCCGCCCGGACAAGGACCACTCGGTCTCGCCGTGCCGCACGAGGATCAGGTCACCCATGTACGACACCCTTCTCCGGTCCTGTCACTCCTTCCGTACGGTGTCATCGCCCCCGGCGGTCCGCAGGTCGGAGTGCGCCATACGGCGGCCCTACTGTCGATACCCGCCCAGGAACCGTCCGATCCGGCTGATCGCCGCGTCCAGGTCGTCGGCGTGCGGGAGGGTGAGGATGCGGAAGTGGTCGGGGCGGGGCCAGTTGAAGCCGGTGCCCTGGACGACCTGGATCTTCTCGCGGAGGAGGAGGTCCAGGACGAACTTCTCGTCGTCGTGGATCTTGTGGACCTCGGGGTCGATGCGGGGGAAGGCGTACAGCGCTCCCTTGGGCTTGACGCAGGAGACGCCCGGGATCTCGTTGAGCTTCTCCCAGACACGGTTGCGCTGTTCGTGGAGGCGGCCGCCGGGCGCGGTCAGTTCGTGGATGGACTGGCGGCCGCCGAGCGCGGCCTGGATGGCGTACTGGGCGGGCGCGTTGGGGCACAGCCGCATGGAGGCCAGCATGGTCAGGCCTTCCAGGTAGTTGCGGGCGTGCTGCTTGGGGCCCGTCACCACCAGCCAGCCCGAGCGGAAGCCCGCCACCCGGTACGTCTTGGACAGACCGCAGAAGGTGAGGACCACCAGGTCGGGGGCGAGCGCCGCGGCCGAGTGGTGGACCGCGTCGTCGTACAGGATCTGGTCGTAGATCTCGTCCGCGAAGACCATCAGGCCGTGCCGGCGGGCGAGGTCGAGGATGCCCTCGATGATCTCCTGGGGGTAGACCGCGCCGGTCGGGTTGTTGGGGTTGATGATGACGACCGCGCGGGTGCGGTCGGTGATCTTCGACTCGATGTCGGCGAGGTCCGGGTACCAGTCCGACTGTTCGTCGCAGAGGTAGTGGACCGCCTTGCCGCCCGCGAGGGTCGTGACGGCCGTCCAGAGGGGGAAGTCCGGGGCGGGGATGAGGACTTCGTCGCCGTCCTCCACCAGCGCCTGGACCGCCATGGAGACCAGTTCGGAGACGCCGTTGCCGAGGAAGACGTCGTCCACGCCTACCTCAAGGCCCCGTTCCTGGTAGCGCTGGGCGACCGCGCGGCGGGCGGAGAGGATGCCGCGCGAGTCGGTGTAGCCGTGCGCCTGCGGCAGCATCCGGATCATGTCCTGGAGGATCTCCTCCGGCGCCTCGAAACCGAAGAGCGCGGGGTTGCCGGTGTTGAGGCGCAGCACGCTGTGGCCCGCCGCCTCCAGTGCGTCGGCGTGCTCGATCACCGGGCCGCGGATCTCGTAACAGACCTCGCTGAGCTTGCTCGACTGCCGGAACTCCATGCGCTGTGTCCTCCGGTTCGTGGTGTTGCTTGGTTTTACCAAGTGAGTGCTTGGAAAGTCCAACAACATGTCTAGACTGCGTCGCATGTCACCTCGCCGAAGCTACGACCAGTACTGTTCCGCGGCCCGAGCGCTCGACGCCGTCGGTGACCGCTGGACCCTCCTGATCGTCCGCGAGCTGCTCGGCGGCCCGCGCCGCTACACCGATCTGCACGCGGATCTGCCGGGCGTGAGCACGGACGTCCTCGCCTCCCGGCTCAAGGACATGGAGCGCGACGGACTGACGACCCGGCGCCGACTGCCGCCGCCGGGCGCCGCGTACGTCTACGAACTCACCGACCGGGGGCGGGGGTTGCTGCCCGTGCTGCAGGCGCTCGGCGAGTGGGGCGCGCCCTCGCTGGGCGAGCGCGGGGCCACGGACGCCGTACGGGCGCACTGGTTCGCGCTGCCGCTGCTGCGGGGCCTGGCGGGGGAGGGTGCTGAAGGGCTGGTCGAAGTCCGCCTGGACGAGGGGGAGTTCCATGTGTGGCTGGGCGCCGAGGAGGGGCCCGCGTACGGGGACGGGCCCGCCCCGGAGGAGCCGGACGTCCGGCTGAGTCTCGACACCGGAACCTGTACGGATGTGAGCCGCGGGATCTCGACCCTGTCGGACGCGGTGCGCGAGGGACGGATCGAGGTCACGGGGGAGAGCACCCTCGCCAAGGTGCTGCGCGGGGAGTGACGCCGGTACGGTCCCCGTAGCCGTCGCGTGCCGCTCGCGCCAGACACTTCCAGCGCGTTCGAAAACATTGCGGGTGACGGGGCGGCGGCCACAGGGTGACTCGCATGCGTATCAAGAAGCCGATGAAGGACACCGCCATCGGCAGCGAGACCAACACGCTTCCGGCCTGCTGGTGACGCACAACTCGCAACGCCCAGCACCTCACCGGACCGGAACCCGGGCGGGGGACGAGGCCCGCCGTGCCGAGGGGGCACGGCGGGCCTTCGCCGTCACGGAGCCGTCACGGACGCCTACGTGTTCCTACGCAACCGGCGGCACCCGGGAAGGCCGTCCCGACCCCCGGGTCAACGCGTACCCGCCGATGCCCGCGAGCGCCGCGAGGATGCCGCCGATCGCGGTCCACACCCAGCGGTCGGACCACCAGCCGGAGGCCCAGCCGTCGTCGGGCTCGATGGACGACAGCACGGCCGTCGACGAACCGGAGTCGGAGTCGGACTTCCCGGCGCTCGTCGCGATGCCCGGCACCAGCGGCTTCGCCAGCGAACCGTCCACCGCAGCCGACCCGCCGATGTCCTTGGAATCGACCTTGACCTCGGCCCCGACCGGCAGACCCAGGTCGGAGGCCTGCAGCCCGGTGACGGTCAGCCGGACGTAGTACGTGCCCGGCAGCGGGTCGTTGGCCCAGGTCTCCGACCAGGAACGGACCGTGCGCAGGGTGCAGGCCAGTTCCACGGAGGCCGCGTCCTGCGCCGCCGTCCGTGTCTGTGCCCCGTACTGGCACGCCTGGCGGCGCCGCAGCCCGTCGTAGACGTCGAGCTGCCAGGTCTGGCCGGCGTGCCGCGTGGAGGCCTCCGGCAGCTTCACCGTCGCCTTCACAGTGGGCCGCTGCCCGGCGTCCGCGGGGAACGACCAGTACAGGTAGTCGCCCGTGGACCCGCTGGCGGTGGCCTGCTGCCCCTGCTCGATCTCGGTCGCCGTACGGAACGACGTGCCGGCCTGGGTCGGCGCGGCGCTGTCGCCCGAGGGGCTCGCGGAGGGCGAGGAGTCGGCCGCGGCGGGCGCCGCGGCGGTCCCGAGCAGCAGCAGGGCGGTGCTCAACACTCTTCTGACATACATCAGTTGGTCCTCCAGACCGCGATCCGCAGGCGCGAGACCCAGCCCCACAGCACACCCGCCAGGAAGCCGGTGAGCACGAGGGCGCCGAGCAGCCACCAGCCGCGGCCGAGGCCGAAGGAGGCCACGTCGCTCGCCTGGTCCGGCCCGTCCACGACGTCGACCGTCAGTTCCACCGGCATGCCCGGCGTGGTCTTCACGCCGCTCGCCGCCGAGAAGGAGTTGGACACCTGAAGACACACGGTCTCGGCGGGGGCGTCCTCGTCGTCGCTCTCGGCCTTGGGGTAGCGCAGACCGGTCGAGACGACGTCGGTACGGCCGTTGCCCGCCGCCTCGCCGCGCACGATCTCACGTCCGTGCACGGTGACGGCGCGCAGCAACACCCCGTAGTCCGGGTTGACCTCGCGGTCGGCCGCGACGCTCACCGAGGCGCGCAGCTCCTGGCCCGGCTTGACGTCCACGCGGTAGTAGCGGTGCTGCCCGAACTCCTCGCGGTCCGTGTACAGCCCGGACTTCAGCGTCGGGGCACTCGTGCAGGCGGTGGCGCCCTCCACGGCGACCGGCGTCACCACCGGGTCGGCGGCGCGCTCCACCAACTGACCGACACGGTCGGTGAGTTCTTCCTTGTGCTGGATCGAGGTGTACGTGCCGCCGGTCGCGTCCGCGATGCAGCTGAGCTGGTCGCGGGTCTTGGCGTCGGGCACGAGCCCGAGCGTGTCGATGGTGAGCCCGATGCCCTTGGCGGCTATCTCGCGGGCCACCTCGCACGGGTCGAGCGGCTGGCAGGTGTCCTCGCCGTCACTGATCAGCACGATCCGCCGGGTGCCGTTGCCGCCGTCGAGGTCGCCGGCCGCCTTGAGCAGCGCGGGACCGATCGGCGTCCAGCCGGTGGGCGTGAGCGTCGCGACGGCGGTCTTCGCCTCCGTGCGGTCCAGCGTGCCCACCGGGTACAGCTGGGCGGTGTCCTTGCAGCCCGTCTTGCGGTCGTTGCCGCGGTAGTTGGCGCCGAGGGTCCGTATGCCGAGCTGGACCTCCTCGGGTGTCGCGTCGAGCACCTCGTTGAACGCCTGCTTCGCCGCGGACATGCGCGACCCGCCGTCGATGTCGCGCGCCCGCATCGAACCGCTGACGTCCAGCACGAGTTCGACCTTGGGAGCGGCCTGCTCCGCCGTTTCGTCGGCGACCGCTCCGGTCGGGAAGGCGATCCCGGCCGTCAGGGCGGCGAGCAGGGCGCAGACTCCTGCCGCCAGCCGTTGTCTTGTGATCATCGCCGGATCCTATGGAGCAAAGGTGCCAGGCTTCAAAACGATCTACGAACTATTGGGTGGCGAACGGGTTGGGAAGCCGCGCCCAGATGTCCCCCGGAGTCTCCGGAGACAGCCGCATCAGGCTCAACGCCTTGGTCGGCAGCGGCTCGTCGAGCAGGACCGCCAGGTCCGTGGTGCGCGGCAGATCCCGTACGACGGTCTCCAGGGCCTCTCGCAGTACGGCCGACGAACCGGCCGTCGCCCCCAGCGTGCCGCCGATCAGCGAGCCGAACATCTTGCGGCGCAGGGTGGTCACATCGTCCGTGACGATCCGTCCGGAGAGCGCCGGAGCCGGGATGCCGTGCCGGGCCAGCCGGGCCGGGCTCACGCGGATGTCGGCCAGATCGCGGTAGACGAGCCGGACCGGGGCGCCGGTGGCGGACAGTACGACCAGGAGGTTCTGGCCGTGCGCCTCCAGGGCCACCCCCAGATCGAGCAGCCGCAGACAGACGGTGAGCGCGAGGCGGGCGAAGTCGGCCAGCCAGGCGGCCGATCGGGGCAGCTCGGTGGTGGCGAGGGCGGCCACCGGCAGGACGCGCTCGCCCGGGTGCGCGTACACGTCCGGGGACTCGCGCAGCACCGCCGCCAGGTCGGGGGAGTGGGCCGTGACGGCGCCCAGGGTGCGGGTGACGTGCAGCAGGCCGTCCGTACGGGCCGCCATGTCCTCCGCGAACGCCGACACCGTCGCCGACGTCTCGATCGAGTAGACCGAGATGTCCCGCACGGAGGAGGTCAGCCGGGCGCTCAGCGCGGTCTTGACGTGCGGTCCGTCGGGCAGAGCGAGGGTGCGCAGCGACATCAACGGGTGCGCGGGGACGGCCTCCTGGGGCGCGGTTCGCAGTACGTGCGCCAGCTGCCAGGGGTGGACGGGGATCAGGAAACGGTCCTCGTCCCGCAGCCACTTGGGCCACTCACCCCGGACCAGACAGTCGTCCGCGCCCACCAGGCCGAGTTCCACGACCGGCCGGTGCTCCGGCCCGTGGGCGAGCTGCTCGGCCACCGAGAACCCGGGCCGGGAGCGGCAGTTGGGGTGATACGGATGTCCGTCGACCACCCGCTGCTCCCACTCCCAGCTGATCAGGGGCTCATGGTCGACAGCGGGCTGGTTCGCGCGGGACAGGGCCAACGAGGCGACACTGCCGTCGAGCTCGACGGCGAAGGCGGTCGCGTGCGGTACGCCGAGGGCCGTCATGAGCCGCGCCGGACGCTCGTACACCGTGTTGTCCAGCCGGACCTCGGTGACGTACGAGGTGGTCGCGTACGGATCCGGGCGCGGGCCGTGCAGCCGGCGGCCGTCGGTGAGGTGGAGCGTGAGCCCGTCGGCCCCCGGTTCGCGGCGCGCGATCCACGGCATCGGCTCGTACGCCAGCGCACGCCACAGCCGGCTCAGCACGGCCGCCCGGGCGCCGGGGAGCCCGGCCGCGTACGGCGCCGAGAGGGCGGGGCGTACGGCGCTCAGCTCGTCCGCGAGCGCTGCCTCGGCGTCGGGCGTGGGGGGACGGTGCACGGTCGGGCTCCTTGGGTACGGGGACTGCGCGTCGCGGTCGCCCGCGCCGACAGACATACTGATCACCAGTGCACCGTATGGAATGAATGGATCGCGTGGACTCCATGCCCCCCAGGCACCTCAGGGACGACATAGAAGAGGCCGCCGACGAGTACGCCGCCGCGCCTCTGCTCAATTGTCTGCTGCGGGAGGTGGGGGAGCCCGCCGAGGGCTCCGGCGTGTTCCGGCTCCGCTCCAGCGGGCGGCTGCTGCGGGTGCGGGGGACGCGCAGGCCCGTGGCGCCCGAGGCGTACGCCGACGGGGCCTGGCACCGGCTCACCCACGCCGAACTGGTCAAACTCACCGCCGAGGAACTGCGCGGATTCACCGGTCTGTCCGATCCAGAGCTGCCCGCCGAGATGATCGACAGCCGGAGCGCGGTGGCCACACTGCTCGCCGCCCGCCTGCACGCGACGCCGCCCGCGGACCCGTACATCCGCTCCGAGCAGTCCCTGATCACCGGGCACCCGTACCACCCGGCGCCCAAGGCCCGGGGCGGCGGCCCCGTCGCCGGCTGGCTGCCGTACGCGCCCGAGGCTTACGCCCGCTTCCCGCTGGAGTTGCTCGGCGTGCGGGAGGACGCGGTCGTCGAGGAGGGCGACACCTCGGCGCTGGACGACTTCGGGCCGTCCCCGGAGGGCTACCGGCTGCTTCCGGCCCACCCCTGGCAGCTCGACCTGGTCGGCGCCCGCCCGGAGATCCGGGGCGCCTTCGCGGACGGCCGGCTGATCCGCCTGGGCCGTACCGTGCGCCCGCTGTGGCCGACGGCCGCCATCCGCACGCTCTACGCCCCCGAGGACGACGTCTTCGTCAAGTTCAGCCTCGACGTGCGCATCACCAACGACATCCGTCGGCTGTGGCGCCACGACCTGCTGAAACTGCGTCGTACTGACGAGGCGACAGCCGCCGCGTTCGCGCCTACGACTACGACCACGGGGACAGGCACGGGCGCCGCCTGGCTGAGCGACCGCGGCTACCGCACCGCCGACTTCGCCTTCGAAGAACTCGCGGTCCTCGTCCGCGACGGGCTGCGCGAGCACGTCGTCCCCGGCGCGACCCCGCTCCTCGCCGCCGCCCTTGTCGAGGGCTTCGAGGGCAGCCCCCTCGACGGTCTCGCCGACCCGTCCGCCTGGTGGACGGCGTATCTGCGCCAGGTCGTCCCCCCGGCCCTGGAAGCGTTCGCGCGGCACGGAGTCGTCCTGGAGGCGCATCTGCAGAACACGGTGGTGGCCGTGGACACCGACGGCATCCCCGTGCAGGCGCTGTTCAGGGACGCGGAGGGCGTGAAGCTGCTCACGGACGTGGACCGGGCCGCCGGATGGGAGCGGCTGGTCTACTGCCTGATCGTCAACAACGTGTCAGAACTCGCCGCCCTGCTCGCGGAGGACCACCCGGGCTGGGACCCGTGGCCCGCCGTACGGACCGAACTGGCCCACCACGGCCTGCCCGGGATCGCGCACGAGATCGCGGAGTTGCTCACCGCCCCCACGCTCCCCGGCAAGACGAACCTGCTGCTTCGCTGGACGGGCGCGGACGGCGCGGACGCCCGCTACCTCCCGCTGCCTAACCCGCTGGCCCGCGCCTAGTACCGGGTTCCTCTTCACGCTCCTGGTCTGGCGACCGACCGGCTCAACTCCCGTGCCGGCCCCCTGGATCCGGGCAGACCTCCACCACCGGCCCGCCGACCTGGCGAGGTGAACAACAGGGGACGACAGATGAACGTGATGATGGAGCGATCTGACCCGGGCGGTACCGCGCACACGTCTGCTCCCGCGTCCGGTAAACGACGGTACGATCACCGTCGGATTAGTCCGTTGGGTCGCCGCGGGTTCCTCCGCTGTGGGGTCACCCCGTCCGTGCCCTGCTTTCCGGGCAGGCCAGGTGCATGGTCCACGTGCGATGTCCGCGCTCTGACGAGCAGCTTGGGTAGGGAAAGGGAGAATCGCTCCGATGGCCAATGAGGACACCGTGTCCCAAGAGTCGGGCAGCGAACGTGTGATCGCCGGCCGCTACAGTCTGCTGTCGCCCCTCGGTGCGGGCGGCATGGGCACCGTGTGGCGCGCCTACGACAAGGTGCTGCACCGCGAGGTTGCCATCAAGGAGGTCCGGGCGCCTGCCGGACTGGCGGCGTCCGACATCGACCGGATGTACACGCGGCTGGAGCGCGAGGCGTGGGCTGCGGCCCGGGTGGCGCATCCGAACGTGGTGACCGTCTACGACGTGGCCATGGAGGAGGGCCGCCCGTGGATCGTGATGGAGTTGGTCCGCGGTCAGTCGCTGGCCGACCTGCTCAAGACCGAGGGCCGGCTCTCCCCGCAACGTGCCGCTTCCATCGGCCTCGAGGTGCTTGCCGCGCTCCACGCCGCCCACGAGACCGGCGTGCTGCACCGCGACGTGAAACCGGCCAATGTGCTGATAGCCAAGGACGGCCGGGTGGTGCTCACCGATTTCGGCATCGCCATGATCGAGGGCGACTCCGCGCTCACCATGACCGGTGAGGTCGTCGGATCGCCCGAGTTCCTGGCTCCGGAGCGGGCGTTGGGCCGACGGTCCGGGCCCGCGTCGGACCTGTGGTCGCTCGGCGTGCTGCTGTACGCGGCCGTCGAGGCGCGCTCCCCCTTCCGCCAGAACACCCCGCTCAGCACCCTGCGGGCCATCGTGGACGCGGAGTTGCCGCAAGTCCGCCGGGCCGGCGCTCTCACTCCGGTCATCGAGGGGCTGCTGCGCAAGGATCCGGACGAACGCCTCACCGCCGAGCAGGCGGAGCAGGACCTGCGGCTCATCGGCCAGGGCGGCATCCCCGACACGGGAGCCGTGCAGCCGTCCTCCGACTCCCCGACCGTCTCGACGCAGCCCACGACGCGAACGTCTCCCTCGGATCCTGGGGAACAGCCCACGGTCACGCATTCCTTGGCACAGCCGACGGTCATTGATCCCCGGGCACAGACGACGGTCGCGGAACCTTCGGCGCAGCCCACGGTCGCGGAACCTTCGGCGCAGCCCACGGTCGCGGAACCTTCGGCGCAGGTGGCGGACACGGATCCCGTGACGCAGCCCACGGTCACGCATTCCCTGGCGCCGGCGCCGGCAGCGGACGCGGATCCGAGTGCCGCGGGAACACCCGCTTCCTCCGTCCCCCCGGTTGACGCGCGGCGCAGCCGACGCAGCATCGCGCTCGTCGCCACGGGCGTGTCCCTGTGCGTGCTGGCGCTGGCCGGAGTGGGCTATGCGCTCATGAACGACGGAAACGGAAGCGGAGATCGGAAGAGCGCCGGCAACACCACCGCAGGGGCCGGCTCGGCCTCGAAAAACGCCGAGAATGCCACCGCCGCGAGCACACAGGGCGACGACCAAGGCGCCTCCGCCACCCTGGGGGTGCGGGTGACGGTGACGGGTTCGCACACGACGTACTCGGGACAGTGCCCGCCGCCGAGCGAGCAGGCGCCCACCTTCACGGCGACGTTCACGGTGGACCGGCTCCCGGCCCAATTCTCCTACCGGTGGGTGTCCAAGGACGGCTCGGTGACCGATCCGCACTGGAGGACGCTGGTGTTCTCGGACGACGGAGGGCTCAGCAAGCAGGACACGGTGAGCCTGAGCACGTGGGCGGAAGCCGGCAAGCTCGAGAGCGAGATCGGCGTGGAGCTCAAGGCACCCGTGCAAGGCAAGTCCAACACGGTTCCTCTATCGCTGACTTGCGAGAACGGAACGAACTGAGGCACGCCGTCCGGGCACCGACCGACGGCTCGGACCGCGTTGCAGAGCGGGGCGGCCCTCGGTCCCGGCCGTCCCGTGCCCGGAGTTCTCCCGCAGTGCGGCGAGGTGTCCGGATCGCGGCCCCGCGACGAAGCGTGGAACGAATTTGTCGCAAGAATCGAACTAAACCAGGTCACGTTCACGTTTGAGTGAAGGCTCCGGTCTCGTGTCGGGTCAGCCGCGTCACGCGGCCTCTCTTTCGCAGTTGGATGTCGTTCATAAGGAGTATCAGTGCCATCGGTCATCCTGGGGCAAACGGGCCCCTTCACTGGTCAAAGCGTGGTCCTGAGCGCTGCTCCACTGACGTTCGGTCGCAAGAGCGACAACGACGTCGTGATCGTCAGCGCCAACGCCTCCCGTCTGCACGCCGAAATCCTCGAGGAGGATGCCGGCTTCGTGCTCTATGACCGCAACAGCCGGAACGGCACCTTCGTCAACGACCAGCGCATCACACGGCATGCACTGCGCTCCGGCGACCGCATCCGCATCGGTGAGGAAACCTTCCTCTTCGAGTCGGAGGACGCCATCGAGACGATGATGGATCTCTCCCACCTCGACGCACCCCGGGTGAGCGCCTCCGCGGACCCTGGCGTGCTCAGGGTCACCGTCACCGGCGGCGGCCCGGTGGGCCTCGCCTTCGCGCTGACGCTGGAGAACATGCTGCGCGGGCGGGTCTCGATCACGGTCTACGAAGGGCGGTGGACCAAGAACGGCTCCACCGTCGTCTGGAAGGACGAGACCCAGGGGAACGTCCGTCGCCAACAGGTCGTGACCGTCCAGAGCCGGCAGTACCTCGCTCTGCCCGAGGACATACAGTCGGCGCTGTTCGGCGACGTGGGCGACTATTCGGAGATGTGGCCCGTCGGACCGGACTCCGTGGACGGCCTGCCTCCGCGCAACATCCGGATCGCCTACATCGAGGACCGCCTGCTGGAGTTGGCGAACAAGAACGCCGCGATCCGGCTGGTGCCGGAGCGGTTCGACCCGTCGGAGCACCAGAGTCGGCTCTCGCAGGAACATGTCCTGGCGATCTGCGAAGGCGGACGATCCCGTACGCGGGAGCACTACGCCGACCGCTTCGGCGCGGCCGACGCCTCGATCTACTCCCTTGACGGCGACCACCTGCAGGACGTGGTGCTGGGGCTTCGGGTGAAGTCCCCGCTCTCGGACCAGATGAGCGTCCTGCTGACCGTGTCGCAGAACAGGTTTCTTCTCAACTCGCTGCGCGGCGAGGGCTTCTTGAACATGCGGCTCACCCGCGAGGAGGCCCGCAACGTGATCCGTCAGGTCTTCGAGGAGTGCATCGCCGCTCGCCCCTGCGTCATGAGCCGCGAAGAGGACCACGAGTTCCGCTGTCCCACGCACGGAACCCTCTTCCTGCCCGCCCTGCTGCGCAGTTCGCCCTTGTGGAAGCGGATCCGGGAGGGACTGAAGCTGTTCGGCGTCCCGGAGAACGACCTCACCGCGATCACGTCGTTCCGCCTGGACATGGTGCAGCGCCCGCGGTTCACGGCGCAGCTGAGCCGCCCGACCGCGACGGGCCCCGGCACGTACGGCCTCCTGCTGGGCGACGCGGCCAACGCCATCCACTTCTGGCCGGGTCGCGGTCTCAACAGCGGTCTCGCCTCCGCCACTTCACTCGCCCGCTCCCTCAGCCGCACATGGCAGGGAAAGCCGCTGCGCGACGCCGACTTCATCCGGCACGAGGCGGCCATGTCCATGCTTCAGTACCGGCACAAGAGCCGGGCCTGGAACGCCATGGTCACCACCGACGAACAGGGCGTCACCCGCGCCATCAAGGACATCATCGCCCGCAGCATGGAACCGGAACCCGGCGACGGCTCCGAACCCGAGCACGCGTCCCTCGACGCCCTGCTGGAGCGCATGACCGCGATACGCGAGCGCCTCGCCACCCGTCTCCCCGGTATGCCCACGGACGAGGAACTGCGCAACCACCTCTTGACGCTGGACCCGGCCACGCTCCGCACGCTCCAGGAAAGCGGCGCGTGGGACACGCTGATCGTCGGCGGCGAGGAGGCCGACATCGACCTCTTCTACCAGTCGGACTCCCCCGTCTACGTCCCTCGCCCCACCGACCCGCGCATCGGCCCGCCGGCCCTCATACCGCAGGATTCCGTGCCCTCCAACCCGGTCTGAGTCCGGGCGGGACATTCCGCGGCGAGGAGAACATGGCTCCTCTTCTTCAGGAACGAAGAAGAGGAGCCATGTTCTCCGAAGTCGTACAGGGCATGATCATGATGAAGGCAGGGGGCGCACGTCGATTACCTTGGCTGGCCTGAGGAAATGCTGAACGAGGTGGATCGGTCGACAGTCCCGGGGCCTTTTTCGGTTCGGTTGAGCCTTGGGGCGCGAAACCCCACTCCCGGACTGGTCCCCGTGCCGTTTCCCTTATCAATGGTTCAGTGCCAGGCGACCACGGTGACTCAATGTCGTGACATTGTCAGCGCTTGAAGGAGTCCTTGGTCCTCTCTTTCGCGCCCCGCATCATGCCCCGCGCTTCGAGGGCGGCGCCCTTTGCTGCGAGGACATCCTTGTGCGCCGCGTGGGCCGCCTTTCGCACGGTCCTTCCGACAACCTGTTCAGCCTTTGCCTTGGCTTTCTCTCCAGCACTCATCTCAGTACCTCCGCGCTCACTGGCCGAGTGCCCTTGAGACAGGAGCAAAACCCTGAGCAGGCGGTGTTTCATGCGCCGCGCCCCACGGAGTGCAACGTCCCATCTAGTCCGTGCGACTGCCATCGAGGCCGACGGGCCGCGTACCAGAGCTGTGACGGCAGCCTAGGCGGCTGTTCGAGATAGCCGAGCTCCTCGATTTCCCCAAAGGTCGACGTGTCCGAAGCGGGTGGTGGTCTTGCCCAGGGTCAGCGGGCCCGGCGGTTGCCGGGCGGGTCCTGCGGGTCCTGGGGGTCGACGCCGGTGGTGGCGGATGCGTCCCTGGTTCCGCTGGGACGTTGGGAGCGGCCCTTGGGGCCGGTGTCGTGCATGCCCTTCTCGTCACTGCGGGCCTTGCTCTGTTCCTCTCCGCGGTCGCTCGTGCTCTTCACGGGCCTGCCGTGCGGATTCCCGGCCTCTTCTTTGGAGACCGTGCGCCCGGGGCCCTTGTCGGGAGCGTGCTGGTCGGGGTGGAAGGAGCGGTGGGCGCTCGGGTTGTCCTGTTGGCGGGTCTCGTCGACGTCCGGAGACCAGCCGTGCTGCTGGGTGCCCTTGTGCCGGCTGGGACCCTCACCGCGCGGGGGCTGGGATGACTTCGGCTCCTTGGCCATGGCCTGGCCTGCCTTCCGTTCTTGCACTGAGTACGTCTTGTGTGAGCTCTACGGATTGCGAAGCTCCCTGTGCTGAGGTGGCTGCTACCAGTAGTGCTTGCGTCCGCCGACACCGTGGCCGAGGGCGCCCACAATCCACAGGACGACTCCGATGACGACGAGAATCACGCCGATGGTCCACAGGATGCTGATTCCGGCGACGAGGCCGATGACGAGCAGAATGATGCCGAGGACGATCATGGTGTCCTCCGATTTCGCTGTGATGCCTCTTCCAGAGTAGGCACATCCGCGCCCCCAACGCGCTGCCGTCCACAAGGGACGGGCGTCTGCCGAGGCGGGCTGGTCCAGGCGCCTACAAGAGAACGAACCCGGGCCTTGAGCAGGGCGGGGTCCCATTCACGGGCGGGGTCCTCTCGGTGCTGCCGCGTTGCCGGGGATTCAGTCGGAGGGCGGCAGCAGTGTGCCCAGCGGCCCGAGGTCGAGGTTGAGGTCCTCCATGGTCAGTCCGTACTGGGCGCACAGGTCGCTCATGCGGTCGTGGAGGAGCATGAGGGTCGCTCCCAGGCGTTCTTCCTGTTCGTCGGTGAGGTCTCCTTGGTCGACGCGGTGCAGGGCCTGTCGTTCCATGAGCTGGCGCAGCAGTTCCACGAGGGTGAGGACGAGCTTCATGAGGTCCCGTTCGACGGTGTCGCGGTCGGAGCTGATCCGCCGGGCCGGAGAACGCGAGCCCTTGCCGACCGGCGGGTGCAGGTCGCGTGGGGCGGCGGGCAGCAGCCGGAAGGCGCGTGCGGCGGCCTCGGCGACCTCGTCGGCGCGGCGCGGCGGTCGGCTCTCTCCCTCAGTTGTCATGGACGCCGCCTTGTGGCGGATTCGTCCTCGTCCATGGCGAGGGATTCTGCTCGCTGATGGAAACGATCAGGGCGCGCAGTGAGATACGTACGAGATCGATGTCCGCGATGGACAGCACAACGTCACCGGTGAGGACGACCCCACCGCTCAGAAGTCGGTCCAACAGATCGATGAGAGCGACCTGCCGCTGAGGCAGGCGCTCTGCCTCCGGCGGAGGGCCAGGCGTGCTCACGGAGGTGCTCCCTCCGCAGCTGCAGCACCGCCGGATTCATCGAATGGCATGGCGAAGGAGTACGGAGCCCAGGGGCCGGTGGCTTCGACCCGTACCCCGTCCAGCCCTTCAGCGGCATGTGTCACGTCGGCCAGGAAGTCGTCGCATCGCTTCAGGGGCACAAGGTACGCGTCGTTGACGACGTTCTCGCCGACGGCGCCGGCCGTGTCGGCGAGAAGACCTTGCTGTACGCGATGGCGGACGCGGTCGGAGGCGTGCTTGCGGCCCGCGGCCTCCACCCGCTCGGCGGCTTTCTGCGCCGCCTGGTACACGGTGTCGCGAACACTTTGCTGTTGCCGGCGGTTACGCAGGTAGGCGCGCCCGGGGGTCAGCTCTGCCGCGGGAACGGTCGGCTCCGTGAGGGCCGTAGCCGATTCGACGTAGATCTTGACACCCCATTCGACATGTTCGGAGAGCAGAGCCAGGCGCTCCGCGAACATGGTCCGCCCGGCTTCCAGCATCTCCCGAGCCCGGTTGTCGTCGAGATAGACGGTCGCCAGGCGCAGCGGAAGCACGGTGGTGCGCTCGCCCAAGGCCTCGATGACGCCGTGGTGAGCACGGGCCACCGCCTCCAGCCACTCCAGGTCCTCGAGATGCTGTTTGAGAGCGTCCTCCTGGAAGTCCTGTCCGGGCACATGGCTCACCACGAGCCCCAGCTGATCGTCACCGGAGTCGGTGACGAGGCTGACCGGAGAGTCGGCGACGCCTCGGAGCGGCGCGGTTGCCTCCCGCAGTCCTTCGGCGTTGCGTACCACCGCATACGCGTATGTCAGCAGGTCACTCATCGCGAGCACTTCCCCGGCGATGGCTGCGCGTGTCCCGGGGCGCTTCCTCCTTCGCGGGGAGGGCGTTGGCCTGGCGGATGGCATCGATCTCGGCCCGCAACCGGCGGTTCTCCTCGGCCAGTGACTGTTCACCCCTGCTCCGAGAGGACAGCGAGGGGTCGTGCTCCCACCAGTCGATGCCCATTTCCTTCGCTTTGTCGACGGAGGCGACCAGGAGGCGCAGCTTGATGGTCAACAGCTCGATGTCGAGAAGGTTGATCTGTATGTCGCCTGCGATGACGATGCCCTTGTCGAGAACCCGTTCAAGGATGTCGGCGAGATTCGCGGAGGATCCCTGCCCGTAGGGGGGCGCTGCTCGGGACGGATAGGAACCAAGCCTGTTGGCCAGGGGTTCAGTCACGGTTGCGGCCTCGAATTCCCTCGTGCCGGATCAGGAGTGTCAGCCCTGCCGATAGGCACGGATCTCCTCCAGCCGGTCGAGCAGTTCGTCCTCGCGCCGGTCGAACGTCTCCTCGTCGATGTCGCCTGCGACGAAGAGACGTTCGAGCTCGGCGAGTTCGCGGTGCACCGGTGCGGGGTCGTAGTACTGGTTCTCGGCTTCCTCCCGGACGCGCTCCACGACCCATACGACGCCGCGCACGGGCGCCAGGGGAAGGGTGACGAGCTGTGTGAGCAGGCCCATGAGAACTCCTTCAGACGAAGCTGTAGGGGGGCAGGGGGCCGTTGAGCCGGAAGTCGAAGTCGTCGCCCATCTGGTGGGCGACGCTCAACTCCGAGGTGACGAATGCCTCTTCCTGCTCCTCGGTCACCAGGAACGACACGTTGATGAAGTCCGAACCCGTCGGCTGGGATGTTTCAAGCGTCCGGGCGAAGGGGCGCAGTGCTTCGACCACACCCGCCGCCAGTGCCTCTTGCCGTGCCTGCACCTCTTGGGCGACCAGCTCACCGAGTTGCAGTGACGCGTCGGGGTCGGCGGTGCCGCCGCGGATCTCTTCATTGAGTTCTCGCGCCACGTCCGACTCCTGCAGGATCTGCCGCAGCAGCGCGTCTTCGTCCTGCGATGCTTTGAGGTGGTACTCGGTGCACCCCTCCAGTACTTGAAGCCTGTCCGTATAGTCCGCGGCATTCTGCTCCAGAGCCAGCTGGATGGCCTCGTCGTTCTCGGCGATGAGGCCGAACCGCATGGGGAGCACGGTGCCGTCAGCCATGAGGCGCTTCTGCACTTCCTGGTGGGCGATGATGTCGCGACGCTTGGGGCGTAGATCCTCTGGCGCGTCGCTGACCACGGCGCACAGCGGTCCCGCCGTCACTGCCCGCAGGTCCGCCGGTGACTCACCGACTCCGCTGAGACCGTCGAGGCGGAGCGGGTGCTGCTTGTCGGTGATGGAGTAGATGTATACGGCCATGGCTCATTCCTTCTCGCCGGGCGAGCCTTATTCGCGCTCACGTCGGGAGGTGCGCCGAGCCGGCCGCCGTCGCCTCTCCACGGGTTCCTTTTCCTTGCCCTCGTCTTCCTCCTCGGCCTCCTCCTCTTCGCTGTCGTCACGGCTGGTGATCCCCTTGAGGGAATCGGTGACCGCTTCCGCCGCGCCGGAGAGGGCCCCCTTGGATTTGCCCTTGGCTCCGCTCTCCATCGTGTCTCCGACGATGTCGGTCAACTGGGCGGGTGCCTTCCTCCCCGTCTCGAGGTCGAGACGGTTGCATGCTTCGGCGAAACGCAAATAGGTGTCGACACTGGCCACGACAATACGAGCGTCGATCTTGAGGATTTCGATCCCCACCAGTGACACGCGGACGAAGACATCGATGACAAGCCCGCGATCGAGAATGAGTTCCAAGACGTCGTAGAGGCTGGTGCCACCGCCACCACCGCGCGCGACAGCGCCTCCACTCTGTGGCACCACCGTCATGGTGCCTCCCTTCATGGCCGTTGCGGCCTCAGCCCAGCCGGTCGATCTGGCCGCGGCTGTAGCGGCGCGTCCTTCGGTACTCCACCAGGTCGCCTTCGTCGTCCAGCGTCACTCGGTAGGTAGCCATCACACTCGTGGTTTCGGGGACGCGTTCCAGTTCGAGTACCTCCACGTCGGCCTCCCAACCGGCCTCGGTGGATTTCAGTGCCGAGACGGACTCGGGGGCCCGCCCGAGCAACTCCTGAAGTTGTTCGACTGCGGAACGAATGGCCCAGGCTGCGTTGCCCTTGCCGGAGCGTCGCCGGGGGCCACCTGTGGTCCCCCGGTCCGTGCTGCGGCCACTGCTGCTGGATCGCCGCCGGGGTTCTGCTGCGGCCATGGTCTCTCCGATGGTCGGAGCGCGCGCCATACTCCACGCACGAACACTATAATTCCATCATATAGGGGTACATATCGTCGGGCATGGATGGCTCTGAGCGAACCTGCCCGGTGGGGCGAGGACCCGCCCCGGTGGGGCCGCATGACGTGTTCGGGGTGCTCTCAGCGGGCCGGGAGACGCGTCGCGTGCGATCCGCTTCTGTCTCAATCACTGGTTGGGCAGGGGATGTTGGCCCGTATTCGAGTGTGTTCATCTCCCCTTTCCGAAGGGAACTGCCTCATGAACGACACGACCAAGATCGGCCTCGCCGCCGCGGTCGCAGCCGGTTATGTGCTCGGACGTACGAAGAAAGCCCGTTTCGCCTTCGGGCTGGCAACCTATCTCGCAGGTCGCCGATTTGGGCTAGATCCGCAGCAGCTGGTGACGACCGGCCTGAAGAAACTCAGTGACGTTCCTGGAGTCGCCGAGCTGAACGAGCAGGTGCGCGGCGAGCTGCTGGACGCCGGACGCAAAGCCCTGGCCGCCACCGCCGACCGGCGCCTCGCCGACCTCGCCGACTCTCTCCACGAGCGCACGCTGCGCATCGGTGAGGAGAAGGGCGAGGAGGAAGAGGGCGAGGAAGAACCGGAGGAGGGCGAGGAGCGCTACGAAGACGAGGAGGAGACGGAGGGCGAGGAGGAACCGGAGGAGACGGAGGGCGAGGAGGAACCGGAGGAGGAAGAGGGCGAGGAAGAGCCTGAGGGGGAATTCGAAGAAGAAGAGGAGGAGGAAGAGGAGGAAGAGGAACCGGAGGCAGAAGAACCGGAGGCGGAAGCGGAGGAGGAAGAAGAAGAGGAAGAAGAACCGGAGGAGGAGGAAGAGCCGGAGGAAGAGCCGGAGGAAGAGGCTGAGGAGGAGCCGCCACGGCGTCGTCGCCGCCCCGTAGCGGGAAGGAAGCACGCGGTCAAACCCTCTCCCCGTAGGGCGGCCGCCAAGGAAGCCGCTCCCGCGAGGAAGAGGACTCCTGCGAGGAGGACTCCCGAGAAGAAGGCTCCCGCGAAGAAGACCGCGGCGCAGAGGCCCCCGGCCAAGAAGGCGGCGGCGCAGAGGCCCGCGGCCAAGAAGACTGCTGCCAAGAAGTCGGCGCCGGCGAAGAAGACCGCGAAGAAGTCGCCGCCCCCTGCCAAGAAGGCGGCGGCGAAGAGGGCACCGACGAAGAGCGCGTCCGCGAAGAAGGCCCCGTCCAAGAAGGCGGCCCCCGCGAAGAAGGCGACTGCCAAGAAGACTCCTGCGCGGCGGAGGTAGGTCATGGCCGACAAAGAGCGTGACTCTGGCCGGGGAGAGGGCTCCGGCCTCGACATGTTGCGCGGTGAACTGACCGATTTCCTCGGTGCCCAGGTCGAACATCTCGTCGACAAGGCCGGGGAAAAGTTGGGGGATGTCACCGACCAACTCCTTGACACGGCCGAGAACGGCGGGTCCGGGTCCCTTCTGGGCATCGGCGGACGCATCCTCAAGGGTGATTCCCCCTTGAAGGCGTTCGTCGGTGAGAAGGCCAAGGGCCTCAAAGACAATGTGATGGACAAGGTCAAGAGCGTTTTCGGCGGGGGGCGTGGGGGCAAGTCCGGCAGCACCAAGGTGATGAACATCATTGAAGTGCTGGACGTGGGTGTGCCGATCCGCGTGGCGTACAACTACTGGACCCAGTACGAGGAGTTCAGCGACTTCACCAAAGGCGTACGGAGTGTGTCCCGGAACGACGAGACCGCCAGTGACTGGAAGGTGAAGGTCGGTCCCTCGACTCGCGGTTGGAAGGCGACGGTTCAGGAACAGGTGCCGGACGATCGAATCGTGTGGAGCTCCGAGGGTGCGAAGGGCACTACTCACGGCTGTGTCAGTTTCCACGAACTCACGCCCGACCTGACGCGGATCGTGCTGGTCGTCGAGTACTACCCCTCGGGTTTCTTCGAGAAGACGGGCAACCTGTGGCGTGCCCAAGGACGCCGTTTGCGGCTGGACTTCAAGAACTTCCAGCGCTATGTCACGTTCGCCGACGAGGACGTCGAGGGCTGGCGCGGAGAGATCCGCGACGGCGAGGTAGTTCGCAGCCATGAGGAAGCACTGGAAGAGGAGGAAGCGGCAGGGGAGGACGAGGAGCAGGAGGAGTACGACGAGGAGGCGCCCGACGAGGAGGCGCCCGACGAAGAGGAGGAGCCCGACGAAGAGGAGGAGGAAGAGGAGTACGACGAAGAGGGGCCAGAGGACGAGTACGAGGAGGAGGACGAGCAGGACGACGAGGACGAGCGCTGACACGCGGCCCGAGCCGTGCGATCGGCCCGAGCCGTGCGATCCCCCTTGGCGTGACCTGCCCCGAGAGGTGGTCGGCTGGCGTTCCTGGACTCTCGGATCTCGTCGTCCGGCCGGAGTGACCGCGACCGGTCGGAGAAGCCATCGGGCGGGCGCGGGCGCGTCGCTTGAACTACTTCGCGACCACCCGCGTCCGGCGCGGTATCGACGTCGACGACACCAGGTCCCGAAGGTGCGGACCAGCCGTACGTACGTCCTCGATCAGTGCCCCCTCCGCTTATGGAGGTGGCCTGCCGCCTTTTCCGTCATCTCATGTGCCTTGGCGCGCAGCTGTTCCCCACGCCCAGCCTGCTGCATCGATGAGTCCCCCAGGGCCTTGCCGAGAGTCTCCTTCATCTTGCCCCTGATCTGATGCACCTTCGCATTGCCCTTGGCCTTGGCCATCGGAATCGCCGTCCTCTCGAAGACGCTGGGAACGCGGCCCGTTCAGGACCGACACATCTTTGTTCACCGTGCGCCTGCCCGCGGGGCTCGGCAACTGGGAGCACCTCGTGCCTCACCGCTGCCTCCGCATGTGGAGGTCGAGGTCGCCCTGCGCGACGAGGCCGACGAACAGCCCCGCCGCTCCCAGAACCAGAACGAGCAGGAATGCCCAGAAGCCTCCGAAGTATCCGGCGAAGCCCAGGGCCATGCCGGCCGCGAGGCCTGTCGTCGCTGCGTTCATCATCCACTCACCCGTCTCGCGCACGTGATCGTCCGTGTGAGCACCCGCTCATGCTCGGGGCATGGCCGTGGCCACGGCGGTCGGTCACCGCACGCGGCCCTCGTCCCGTTCGGCCTCTTCCTCCTCGTCGGGGAGGTGGACGTCGTCGACGGCGATGTTCACCTCGACGACCTCCAGTCCCGTCATCCGTTCCAGGGCACCGATCACGTTGGTGCGTACGGCGCCGGCGACGTCGACGATGGAGACGCCGTACTCGACGACGACGTCCAGATCCACCGCGGCCTGGCGCTCGCCGACCTCGACCTTCACTCCGCGTGTGACGCCTCCGCCTCCGCCGGGGACGCGTTCCCGCATGGCGCCGAAGGCGCGGGCCATCCCCGCTCCCATGCTGTGGATGCCCGGTACCTCGCGTGTGGCCATGCCCGCGATCTTGGCCACCACACCGTCCGCGATGGTGGTCTTGCCCCGTGTCTCGGCCGGTGCTCCGGCCCCGGTACGGCCCTTCAGCGCGCTCACGCCTGTGGCGGGCCGGCTGCCCCCGCCGACGCTGGTGATGTTGTCCGTCATGGCGGTCGCCTCGAGTGGCTCGGTGTGACACCTGCGTGGTGTCTCTCAAGAGGTTGGACACCCGGGGCGGCACACCTCTCACAGACGTGACATGTGATGTGCGTCACATGGACGTCGAGGCAGCCCTCGCGGTTCCCGGCGTGGCCGGCCTGCAGCCCCGCCTGGCCCACTGCCTCGCGGCAGTCGCCGCGCCTACCCGGACGGACACCACACCACGCCGCATGCCGCGGGAATCGCCGTCGATCGCCTCTGCGATGGCGGAGACGGGCCGGCTGACGATGCCCGGGATCCGCGTGGGGCTGCGCGATCAGCTCTCCAGCGCGTGGTCCACCGTGGGATGGCAGGCGATGAGGGAGTCGACGCAGCGTGTTGTCGGATTGGCGCCCGTCTTCGCGGCTACTCGGGTCGGCCCAGGGACCAGCCGGATACGTCCGTGAGCCGCCCGCGCCACAGGGGCATGACCACGGGCACGCTGGTTCCGGCGATGCCGGTGGCGTCACGCAGATGGATCCACTGCGGCAGCCGTTGCGGGACCTGATGCCCTTGCTTGTCGGCGACTGCTTCGTACACCTGCTCGGGGAACCGTTCCAACAACTGCGCGCCAGGCCCGTCGATGCCGCGCAGGCTGCGCGCCCAGTCGGCTCGCCAAGTCTCGTGGGAGACCAGGTCGCCGTAGAGGAAGCCGCCCCCGATGACGAGTGTGATCGGCAGGGCAGCCTGGGCATCCTGCCCGATCAGCCTTACCAGCATCTGCAGTTGGACGTCCGGCACGGGCTCGGTGACGACCGGTGCGGAGGGCTGGTGCAGTGGAGCGCGCTCAGCATTCACGCCAGGCACCCCTTTCGGTACGGGCGAGCGGGGCAGGGGACAGGGATGTCATGCGGGAAGCAGGCCCGTGCGGAGCTTGGTGAGGGTGCGGGTGAGCAGGCGCGATATGTGCATCTGCGACAGGTGCAGTTCGCTGCCGATCTGCGCCTGGGTCATTTCTTGTCCGAAGCGCATCTCGATGATGGCCCGTTCCCGGTCGTCGAGTTGCTGCAACAGCGGGCCTAGCGCGTGCAGATCCTCGAACAGCTCCAGGGCCGGGTCGACGTCGCCCATGGTGTCCGCGTACCTCGGACCGCCGTCGCTGGACTCGTCGTCGCTGCCCGGGGTGTCGATGGAGCCGGCGACGTAACCGTTGGAGGCCACGAGGCCCTCGATGACCTCGTCCTCGGTCAGCTCCAAATGGGCGGCGAGTTCCTTCACCGTAGGGGTGCGGCCCAGCACAGCGACGAGGGCTTCCCTGCTCTTGGCCAGGCCGACGCGAAGTTCCTGCAGGCGCCGCGGGACGTGTACCGCCCAGGTGGTGTCGCGGAAGAAGCGTTTGATCTCGCCGACGATGTAGGGGATCGCGAAGGAGGTGAACTCGACCTCGCGGGACAGGTCGAAGCGGTCGATGGCCTTGATGAGGCCGATCGTGCCGACCTGGATGATGTCCTCCATGTCGCCGCTGCCCCGGTTGCGGAAGCGGCGGGCCGCGAAGGTCACCAGGGACAGGTTCATCTCGATCAGCGTGTTGCGGGCGTACTGGTACTCGCGGGTGCCCTCCTCCAGGACCTGTAGGCGGTCCAGGAACAGCTTGGACAGCACGCGCGCGTCCCTGGGGGCGACCTTGCCGCCGTCCTCGATCCACGGCAGATCATCCATGACCTCCGGCGTTCCCGTGCCGCAGGCAGTTGCTTCGGGGGCGTTCACGGAGAACGTCACGGTGCCGCCTTAGGTGGAAAGCAGGGTGAGCGTCTTGTGCCCGCTCCGAGCGCATGCATGTCCATGCGGCCCCACCATTCCGTCAGGGTCCGAAAGCGCCCGGCATGCTGCCCGCACGTCGGGCTGTGATGCGGGGGTACAACGTCGGCACCGGCGACGGTCCAGGAACGAACCGCGCGGATACGCCGTCGGTTGGGGCGGCTGATCGGCATCGCGGCGACCGAGGGCAACGCACTGCGACCATGGTCTTCACGCTGAGGCGCAGGTCACCCGGCTTGCTACCCGCCGCCCGCACGCTACGCCGTACGTCAGCGGACGCGTCCACGACCGTTGGCTTTGGACGCGGCAGGGGAGGGCGAGAGGGTGCAGACGAGGGCGACGGCGCGGAGCGGAGTGGTTCCTGTGATGGCCACGTACCCCGGCTACCCACGCGCTTCACCTGCATCCCCTATTTCAGCGGGTCATGGACTGACCGGGTGTTTCACGACAGGTATTCAGGCGGTTTGTAAATCCGTAGGTGTGGGCGGGTACGGCTGGGGCACACGGATTTTCGGAGGTAATAATGGTTCCCCTGCTTCTCGTTCTGCTGCTGGCTCTGATTCTGTTCGGAGCGGGTTTCGCGTTGAAGATCCTTTGGTGGGTCGCGATCGTCGTACTGGTCCTGTGGCTGATCGGCTTCGTCGCCCGGCCCAAGGGCGGTAGCGGCCGCTGGTACCGCTGGTAGCGGCGCGGGCTTCGGCTGAATTCAGAAAAGACATCGCGATGGCCGCCCCCTCTCCGGAGGGGACCACGGCGCCATGCCGACTGTTTGTGCTTGCCTTCGCCGATCGATGGCCATCCCGTTCTTCGTCTCTTGACTTGGGCGAATGAAGCGCCGGGTCCGCGGCAATCGAATTGGGCGGAAATTAAAGCCACCTCGTGTGGTATTCGAATAATCGACTCTGAGAAGAAGATCTTCGTCGACCGGTCCAAGGAGCACATCAAGAACGCCCTTGAGTTCCACCGGGACAAGCACCTCGGCGACGCCGGTTACCGCGAGGAACTCGGTACCTACTACCTCCCGGTCACTCCCGCCGGTGGCCAGCCCATCGTCTGACTCCCGTGTGTGAGTGGGCCCGAACTCGACGAGTTCGGGCCCACTCAGGTGCTCCGTGACGCAGGGCGGAGCACCCCGCCACGTACGACGACGGATGCGACGCGCTCGCCGCATCGCAGGCTGCCCCCGTGGCGCTGGAGGCGGCTCACGAGCGCCGCCGTCAGGGCGCCGGCGCCGCCGACGGGCACAGGGAATCCATGGCTCTGTCCGAGCATCGACATCAGCCAGCCGAAGCCGCCACTTCCGGCGGCCGCGGTGTCCTGCACGCGGCGCTCCAGAACGGCGCACCCTCCGTCCCTCAGCGGGTGGGCCAACACACGCGGGGCGTGGCTCCACCGCAGTCCTTCCGCCGCGAGGTCGAGGCGGGCGAGGACCGGTGAGGCGGTGGGCAGAGGGTAGAAGGCACTGAAGAGGTCCGAGGCGTAGTCCGGGTGGACGCCGCGGTCGCTGCGGACCGCGCCTCCCGGCTCTTCCCGTGCTTCCAGCACTTCCACGCTCCAGCCGGCATCCACCAGCACATTCGCGGCCACCAGCCCGTTGGGGCCGGCACCGATCACCACCGCGTCAGGCATGGCGGGTTTCCTCGTGCTGCTGTTCCACGACCCTGGCCAGGCGGGCCAGCATGCCCCGGTGCCGCAACTGCAGCAGCGCTTCGGTCGCGGGGTTGTGGAGAGCCCCGCCCGGACCTCGCAGGGGGTGCTCGTCGCAGACGACGAGGGTTTCCTCGCCCCACGGCCGGAGCTGGAGGAAGATCCTCGCGGTGCCCATCGGCTTGAACGAAGCCTCCAGTTCCAGCTCCCTGCCCGTTTCGCTGTGGCGGACGGTCGTGACCCCGTCCGCCGACCAGGGACCCAGCCGCAGGGTGTAGCGGATCCGGGAACCGACTTCGGGCCAGGCCTGGTCGAGGGGCGTGGACTCGGAGGGTCCCGCCACCCACTCTCCGTACTGAGTCGGATCGGCAAGCACTGCCCACACCGCGTGCGGGGGACGATGGATGAGCTGATGACGGACAGCCATACAAGACACCTCCTACCGTGACGGAACGTGCATGGCGGCGCGGTGCGCACCTCTCGGGCGTCGAGGGCTCAGCCGGGCGGGCGGCAGCAGCGGGGAGAGCGGAGGCAGGCCGATGGGTGGTTCCGCCGCGGCAGGCGCACCCGCCGTGGGCGGCCTACTGGTCGGCGCTGGGAACCGCGAGGGGATCACCGGGGGCCTTCTTCTTGGCCGCTTCCATCTGTTCGCCGAGTTCGGTGAGTCGGTTGCGGCCCATGGCCTTGCGGATGTTGGGGAACCATTCCTTCTCCTCTTCCTCGACGTGGTGGCGGACGTTCTCCATGAGGACGGTCATCTTGGCGTCGAACCGCTCATCGGCCGGGTCGAGGTCCTTGAGCTCGGAGAGCATCCACAGCACGACGTGGTGTTCCTCGACGCTTTCCAGGACGTCGTCCTTGGTGTCGGGGTCCGCCTCGCGGGCGGCCGGGTAGAAAATCTTCTCCTCGATCCAGGTATGGGTGGTGAGCTCCTCGATCACCTGGTCGGCGATCTTCCGCTTCTCGGCATGGGCGCCGTCGCCGGCCTTCTCCAACTGCTTGAACAGCTTCTCCACCGTCTTGTGGTCTTCCTTGAGCAGCACGATCCCGTCCACAGTTCTTCCTCCATGTCAGCTTCCGCCGGACGGCCAGTGCCGCCCGGCGAACCGGGTACCCACTGCGGCCGCGAACCTGTCACAGACGAAGCCCGATTGGCCCGGAACGATGACCCGAGCTGAGGCGTCAGACGGCAGAGGGCCTGCCCGTCGGGGTCCGCAGGGCTGGCGTGAAGCCAGCCGAGAGGTCAGCCGGGCCAGGTGCCGGTCAGGCGGCGGGCTGCGACGGCGCCGCCTCGGTCGACCGCCGCCTTGACTCCGGCGAAGATCGCACCCTGCAGGACAGCCGCCGGCAGGACCTCGCGCCAGCTGCGCTGCTCGTCGGTGGCGTCGGGGGCGTCTTTTTCGTGCCCGAGCTTCTTCCAGACCTGCTTGAACACTCCGCCGGCCAGCACACCGCTCACGGCGCCCAGAGCCAGTCCCACAGGCTTGTAGACGATCTGCGAGGCTTTCATCGCCGCCTCCTGACATGACGTATGACCAGCAGTGCGATCAGCGTTGTCTTCGCTGACTGGTTACCCGAGTACCCCCTGACGTCTCGCCTCACCGGTTGTCGGAGCACTCGTGCGTCTGCTCGCCGATGAACAGGTGCCGGATGATCTGGAGTGCCTCCTCCAGCAATCCCAGGCGCACTGATGCCTCGGGCCAGGGCGTGCCCAGGATGTGCTCGTTGAGCGCCTCGCCGGTGCCGACCCCTCAGGCGGAACTGGCCGCCCAGCTGGGCGGCGCTGGTGGCGGCGACTTGGGCGATCACGGCGGGATGAGTGCGCATGCGGGGACAGGTCACCGCCGTTTCGACGGGCAGCGAGACGGCCTGTGACAGGGCGCCGATCACCATCCAGATGAACGGACTCTGACCCTGCCGGTCGTTCCACGGGCGGTAGTGGTCCGACAACCTGATGATGGTGGCTCGCTTCCGGTGGTGGCCGGCGGAGACCCGTCCACGGTAGCGCCGGCGGTCCTGCGGGCGTCCGGTCAACACCTTCCGCCGTCGGTCAGTGGTGCGCTACGGCTTCGGTCCGGAGTGTGTCTGCTGAGAGCGCGTAGTCCCCACGCGCGCTCGGCTGCCTTCTCGGCCGCGAGCGGCGTCATTCCATACGGCGATGGTCTTCCTTGCTCCAGGCCCGGGTGTCACGGGGCGGGAGGTACGGCTCTTCACCCTTCGGGAGTCCACCGACGACGGCACGCTGGCGGGCCAGTTCCGCGTCGAATTCGAGGCCGAGCAG